>CANMVS010000001.1 GCA_947501445.1 uncultured Rhizobiaceae group bacterium
GCGGGTTCAAATGAACGCCTCGAAGAATTCCAGGCGGAGGAATTCTTATTGCACTTGACAATGAGCCGGACATAAGAACCTGAATTATTCACCGGGCTGAGTAGTTTGGTTGGCGAGCGTGGATTAAGCTGTTGAATTAGCGTATGATTTTGGTGCTTAAACAAGATCATTCACCAGCAGCAGAAAATTACGCCCGCCATGACTGAAGATACCCTATTCCTGCCCGGCTTGTCACCTGTAGACGGTCTGGATATCCACGCCCGTTTTGATGGCGGCTCGTTATCGAGTGATGGTGGCGTGCTTTTGCTGCGCGAGATTGAACAGGGTTTGAATTTCGCCGATACGCTGGCCAACTGTTTGCACGATAAACGCGATCGTCTGCGCACCCGCCATTCCTATTCCTCGATGATCCGTTCGCGCCTGTTGGCGATTGCCTGTGGATACGAGGACTGTGACGATCATGATGAGTTGCGCCACGATCCTGCATTCAAGATGGCTTGCGACCGTCTCCCGAACACGGGCAATGCACTGGCTTCCCAGCCGACTTTGTCAAGGCTGGAGAACACGCCATCGTGGCGTCAACTGGCGCGCATGGGGCTGGGCCTGGTCGATCTGTTCTGTAAAAGCTTCCGCGCCGTGCCGAGACATATCGTGCTTGATATTGACGACACCACCGACCGCACGCATGGCGGCCAGCAATTGTCATTGTTCAACACGCACGCCGGTGGTTATTGTTTCCAGCCGATCCATATTTACGATGCGGCGTCACAAAAGCCGGTGTGCTTTGTGCTGCGACCCGGCAAACGACCTTCCGGGCAAGAGGCAGCTCAGGTTCTGCGCCACGTGATCCGGCGCATTCGGCAGAACTGGCCACGGGTCGTCATCACAGTGCGTGGTGACGGACATTACGGCACCCCCGCGGTCATGGACTTTCTGGAACAATCCGGCTGTTTCTATATCCTCGGTCTGCCCGGCAACAAAACCTTGAAACAGATATCACACCCTTGGTGCGATGATGTTGCAATGCGTCGGGCACTTGGCCAAAAGAATAAAATCAGACGCTTCTTCCAAACCCGATACGGCGCCAAAAGCTGGTCGAAGCAACGCAAAGTAATCGCCCGCATTGAGGCCACCGAGCAAGGTAGCGATGTCCGATTTATCGTCACCAATTTGCCGGGACGCGGCAAGCATCTGTATGAAAAGGTCTATTGCACGCGTGGAAAAATGGAGAACTTGATCAAGGAACATAAGCTCTACACCAAGTCCGACCGCACATCCTGTCATCGATGGGAGGCCAACCAGTTCCGTTTGTTCCTGCACACTGGAGCCTACTGGTTGCTTTTGCTGCTGCGCGGTGCCGCGCCGAAACGCTCACGATGGCGAGGTGCAACATTTGAAACCATCCGCAGGGCGTTTTTGAAAATCGCCATACGTGTCGAGCAATTGAAAACCCGCATCACAATCGCATTGCCGACAGCTTGCCCAAACCGGAACATGCTTGTCTTGTTGGTGACACGTATCAACGCGCAAAGTCCATGACCGACGCGGCTAAAGCCGCCGTTTAATCCCCAAAGACAAACCCTCAACGCATACCTAAAGTCCAACCAAATCCCCCGCCGTCAACCCGGTCGAACGAACGCGCGCTTCTCAATGTGCAATAACCCGATGAATAATTGGGGCTAACTATTTGAAAACTATGGTGCCCCCGGAGAGACTCGAACTCCCGACCCCCTGATTACAAATCAGGTGCTCTACCAACTGAGCTACAAGGGCAACGCCGCTGCAATTACCACAATGATCGTGTGTGTAAAGTAAAATAATTGAGAAATTCACGCTTTATGCCTCTGTCGCAATCAAAAGCCTTGTAACAGCGTCCTGCGGTCGTCATGGTAGGCATAACGGAACCAACGACCGGACCCCGATGACGCGCAATATTTCTTCTCTGTGCTTTATATCAAGCGACTCCCGGAAAGCCCGCGATGCGGCCAAACATCTGGCTGGCCTGTATGGTCAGGCACGCAGGGAAGACGCTGATGTTATTGTGGCGCTCGGCGGGGATGGCTTCATGCTGCAAACGCTGCATGACACGATGGAAACCGGAAAACTGGTCTATGGCATGAATCAGGGAACCATTGGCTTCCTGATGAATGAATATCAGGACGCTGACCTGCGTGAACGAATCAACAGCGCGGTTGAAAATTACATTCGCCCCCTTGAAATGACTGCCACGACAAGTGGTGGAGACATGATCCACGCCTTTGCGATCAATGAGGTTTCACTCTTTCGGCAATCCTATCAGGCAGCCAAGCTGAAGGTGAAGACGGATGGAAAGCTGCGGCTGGAAGAATTGGTGTGTGATGGCCTCATGGTTGCTACACCGGCCGGATCAACTGCCTATAATTTGTCTGCGCACGGGCCTATTCTGCCGTTGGAAGCGCCCTTGCTGGCACTGACGCCGGTCAGTCCGTTTCGACCACGGCGCTGGCGTGGTGCACTGCTGCCGAACCGCGTAACGGTGGAAATTGATGTACTTGAAGAGACCAAAAGACCTGTTAACGCAGTTGCCGACCATACGGAGGTTAAATCCGTCGTCAGCGTCACGATACGCGAATCAGATCGGGTCACAGCACGCATATTGTCCGACCCGGCGCATAACTGGAATGACCGCATTCTCGCCGAACAATTTCAATATTGAGTTTCATTGGGCTTACATGAGTCTGGCTGATTGTTCTTTGACCAGACACCACAAGAGGGTATCTGAATGAAAAATATCTTCCCACGCACATCACCATCCCTGTTGATGGCTGCAGCTATCATTGCAGCCATGTCCACGCTGCCGGCTGTTGCACAATCCGGTGCCGATGAAGAGCCGGGTGCCATTGCAGGCTCGGTATCGACACGCGTTCTATCAGCCGTCAGTGGTGGCTTTTGGCAGCAGACAGCTGAAACGGCCAGCGAGGGCGACAAAGAGGCTTCAACGCAGGAGCAGCGCGGCTACTACCGGATTGTGGCGGTCCGTTCTGCCGACAACACATCACGGCTTTATCTGCAACGCATTCAGCTTGCAGCTGATGGACCGACGATGCTGGATTCAACCGAAATTGCAGCACTGAGTGAGATGAAAGCCTATATCACTGACATGCGGCCGGAATCCTCAACCGGCATTGCACAGGAACCAGGCTTTGCAGCGTTCATCTATCTGAAGTCGGACCCTGCAGCTTCGGAACCTGATACCTATGAGTTATTCGTCGATGAATTTGGCGATGCTGATTTTGCCCTGGCCACCAATTAGAGGGATTACGCTTCACCACGTTGAGGCGAAACCAAGGTGATTTGAGCGGCCATTTGTCCCTTTAGGATGTGACTGTAGTCTGGAAGTTGCGCAATGACACAGCAAGGCGTTTGAGCACAACAGTAGTGACAAAACAGCAGAGGATGCGTGACCAAATCTATTCAGACTTGAGCTCCACAGCACTTTCAGCCTCCAGTGCCACTTTGATCAGGACGTCAAACCCGACCATGGCATCATTTGAGAAACCTTTTTTGCCGATGTCAAAATCAAGGCGTGAAATCGCCACTTCACCTTCAACAAACGCACGTTGATCTTCAATGATCAGATTAAACGGCAATATGACAGGTCTCACTTGCCCAGCCAGGGTCAATTGACCATGTGCCTCATAGGCATTCTCGCCGGTGCGCACAAAGGTATCCGATTTAAATGTTGCAGACGGGTATAGGTCCACATTCAAAAAATCTGTCCCAACTGCCTGTTTGCTGACGCTGCCGAGTGAAAGACTGGCGATTGCAATATCGACTTTGGTGCTGGCATTTTCGAGATTGGCGGGATCAAATTCGATTGAAGCATTCCAACTGCCAAATTCACCCGATACCGGCTTTCCTGACTGAATTATTTCGATGTTGAGCGAGCTGTTTTGCATATCCACAAGCCACTGTGTGGCAGGGTTTGTCGCACCTGCGTCAACCTGACTGGTGTTCGCCGAATTCGGGTTGGTATTGGCCCCGCCCCCGGTTACGTCAACGACAGAAGCAACACCAACGATCAGGAAGGAAAAAACTGCCACCCCTATTGGAACGCTTCGCGGCGGTGGATTTGAAGCACCCAATTCCATGGATTGATGTATTCCGGGCACCATGCGCTTCAATGTATCATCTTTGTCAATCAGGGCATGTTTCAACGCACCCGATATATGAAGCGCCAATGCGATACCCAGCAATATCAACGTGTAAAAATGAGCCGCTTCGAATATCGACCCGAGCCATGGGCTTTTGGGCACAAAAGGCAAATCCTGCGGCAACGGCCACCAGATTGGGGCAAATCCCTCTACTGCGGAGTGATGCAGCCACCCCGTGAGCGGCATCAAAATAATGGAGCCGTAGAGTATCCAATGCACTGTAATGGCGGCCTGGCTCTCAAGTGTTTTGTCACTGTTGAGAAGCACAGGGTGCGGCTGAAAGATCGTCCATATGATACGTGTAATCGCCACCGCAAATACTGTTACACCAACAGTTTTGTGCAACGAATAATACCACGATTTGGTGACCACTTCCCCGGAAGTTCTGGTTGGCAAGTCATGCATGAACAAGCCTAATGCGATGAGCGTCAGCACCAGAACTGCGGTCACCCAATGAAACAGTTGGGAAATCAGCCCGTACGAATTGCGGGTATTGGCAAGTTTCATTGTTCTCTTCCCGGACCAATTAGGCGTGTCCACCACAAGAACCCAAAACTATTAAAAACGCAGACGCCCCAATTTGGGGCGCCGTTCGTCAGTTTTGGTCAACAATCGGCATTTGGTCGGTTAACCCCGGATCACTGTCGGTCTTTCAATTCAGTAATGATTTTAATGGTAATCGGACCTGTCGAGAATCCCCCCACATCGAACGCCTGATGGTCGATTTCTGTCGTAGCAGAAAATGCAACCCACTGGCCTTTGTAGTAGTCCAACGCCCCGCCGAGGGGGTGTTCACCCAGATGTGTGAGTTTGGTGTTCAGCGTGACGGGCTTCGTCACACCGTGGATCGTCAGATCGCCGGTCACATCTGCTGTATCTTCCCCGGTCTTCTTTACCCCGGTACTGATGAACTTGATTTCCGGATAGGTTTCGACTTCCAGGAAATCCTTACTCTTCAAATGGTCATCAAGCGGACCAAATCCGGTGGAAATACTGGTGGCATCAATGGTCACATCCACGGATGATTTCTCTACGTTGTCCGGATCCAGATTCAGCATTCCATTGACTGCTGTGAATTCAGCCGACTGTGTTGAAACACCCGCATGGCTCCATTCGAGACGCACCTCGGTATGCCCCTGGTCGGTGTAATAGGTGTCTGCGGCGAAGGCTGGTGCGGATGTAAATGCTACGATGAATGATAGCACTGCTGAACGTGTTATATTGAGCGTTTTCAATCCAATTCTCCTCTTGGGTGATTTGCTTGCGCTATCTGTCAACTTGTATTTGCGTCAGATCATTCGAGTGGATCAGATTGCGCAAACGAAACAGTATATGGGTTGATGAAATGTAGATGAATATGCATCTATGTAATTTCGACATGAATCACAATCAGAAATTTCATCGATCACCAGAAAGTGAAAAATGTATCCGAGTGAAGAAGAAACAAAATTATGGGTGGCGCTAAACCGTTCACAGCGGATCATCTACAAAGCCATAGATGCCAGGCTCAAAGAGGAAGGCCTGCCACCCCTGCGCTGGTACGATGTGCTTTGGGAACTGGAACGCACGGATGGTGCGGGCCTGCGGCCATTTGTATTGGAAAGCAAATTGCTGTTCGAACAATCAAACCTGTCCAGACTGATACACCGCATGGTGCTGTCAGCACTTATTGAGGAACAGAAATTTGACGGCGATGGGCGCGGAAAAGTGCTGCAGATTACGCAAAAGGGACGGCAGACACGCCAACAAATGTGGGAAATTTACGGGCCGCTTATTCAGCGACATATCGGTCGCGCATCGTGTACATTTGATCGGGCCGTTGTTGCCGGTGCACTGGAATCGCTTATTGACTGATCATTGGACCGTTTTACGTTTTGTCAGAAACGGGACAACGGTGCCGGCCTTTGATTTTGTTGATACATTCAGGTTTTGCCGATTCCGTCAAAACCTTAATTGCTCCAGGCAAACCTGTCTGGACAGCTGTTTACACGCAATTCCTGAATACAGCAGCGAAACATCGGCAAATCGGAGTGTCCAAATTACTGGTACACCACATAGTCGATGACGCCATGCCAACAGGTCAACAAAGCACGATAGCTCGAGATTCTGGCCAGAGCTAAAATCCATTGTCACGGATCGGGCGTCTGATGTGTTCCCAAAAGAGCTGGTTATTCTCTCAGAAAAACATCAGAGATTTCCAATCCAATCAGTCTGTTGATTCCTCACCACCGTGAATGCGATGGGCCAGTGCCGCTTCCATAAACATGTCCAGATCACCATCGAGCACATCCTGAGGGCTGGTGCTTTCGGTGTTGGTTCGCAAATCCTTGACCAGTTGATAAGGCTGCAACACGTAAGAGCGAATCTGATGCCCCCAACCGATTTCGGTCTTTGAGGCTTCCTGTTCGTTGGCCTCGGCTTCGCGCCTTTTCAGCTCTTCCTCGTAAAGACGTGATCGAAGCATCTCCCACGCCGTCGCACGGTTCTTATGCTGTGAGCGTTCATTTTGACACTGTACGACAATATTGGTCGGGATATGCGTTATGCGCACAGCCGAGTCCGTTGTATTGACATGCTGTCCACCGGCACCGGATGCCCGGTAAGTATCAATGCGCACCTCGGAATCCGGGATATCAATTTCAATCGTGTCATCGATCACCGGATAGACCCAGATGGACGAGAATGACGTGTGACGTCTGGCCTGACTGTCAAACGGGGAAATTCGAACAAGCCGATGCACGCCGGATTCAGTCTTCAACCAGCCATAGGCATTGTGCCCTCTGATCAGCATGGTGACCGATTTTATGCCGGCTTCTTCTCCGTCATGAATTTCAAGAACCTCGACCTTCATTTTGCGCTTTTCAGCCCAGCGGCTGTACATGCGCATGAGCATGGCGGCCCAATCCTGGCTTTCTGTACCACCGGCACCGGAATGCACTTCAATATAGCTGTCATTGCTGTCAGCTTCGCCCGACAGCAGCATTTCGATCTGACGGCGATCAATGTCTGTCTTCATGGCACGCAGACCGTCTTCTGCCTCCGTGACAATGTCAGCGTCATCTTCCTCTTCACCGAGTTCGATGAGACCGATGTTATCATCCAGACTGGTTTGCAGATCCCGCAGACTGGTTATGTTTTCTTCCAGCTGCTGGCGCTCACGCATCATATTCTGCGCTTCTTGCGGATCATTCCAGATGTCCGGATCTTCGGCTTTAACGTTCAGAAACTCCAGTCTTTTGAGTGCCTGATCCCAGTCAAAGATGCCTCCTCAGCAGGCTTATGGCCTGCTTGATTTCGTCAACAATCAGTTGAATTTCCGAACGCATAGTCTGTTTTCTAACCTATATTTCCAGCTGCACATTCTGACACAATCAAAACAGCAGCCGACATTGCATTTATGTATGCCATCGTCCCTCAACAGCTTTTGCGGTTCAAAGGTGACACACCACAAACAGCGCTTTGCCTTTGACCTGCCATACAGACTGGCTGCAAGGAGCCTTGGTCTGCGAACCGATGAAAGAAGAAGGGCCAGTTCAGGGTTACCTGAATTGGCATTGCCTGCCGGAACATAGTCACGCCGCACCATCAAGTAAAGATGTCCGGCGCGACCCTGTGGCAATATCTTTGTGGTGATGTCAGTAGAGGCCGCCTGCCCCCGACACAATGGCGCGATTGGCCTGCGGTGATACATTCAAAATCTCTTCCCCGGTGGCATATTCTTCCATGCCAATGACCGAAAAGAAGTCTGCGGGTCCGGTTCCGGGTTTGAACGATTCGTAGATTACATCCGGATCACCAGCGTTGGCTTCCATTCCGGTTTTCCGGTTGATGGGAATAAGCTGTAATCCGGGAGGCACACGAAAATCCACCGGCCTTTTGTCTTTCAACGCAGCCGTCATGAATTCATTGAATATGGGTGCGGCAAGGCCACCACCTGTCGACCCGCGCCCCATTGGGGTGGGCGTATCAAAACCAAAGAAGACACCTGCAACCAGATCAGGCGTATAGCCAACAAACCATGCATCTTTCTCATCGTTTGTTGTTCCGGTTTTACCGGCAACGGGTCTGCCAAGCTTGACCTTACCGGCCGCTGTACCGCGAGAAACCACACCTTCAAGCATTGACGTCACCTGATAGGCAGTCATCGGATCCAGCACCTGTTCACGGTTATCCACAACCTCCGGCTCTTCCTGATTTTGCCATTCAGTCACCGCGCAGGCATCACAGGTACGTTCCTCGTGCTTGAAAATCGTCTTGCCATAACGATCCTGAACCCGGTCGATCAAAGACGGTTTGATCTGTTTGCCACCGTTGGCAAGAACCGCATAGGCTGAGATCATCTTCAGGACCGTCGTTTCACCTGATCCAAGCGACATCGCCAACAATGGCTGCATTTTTTCATAGATGCCAAAGCGCTCTGCATATTCCGCCACCAGGTTCATGCCCATGTCCTTGGCAAGGCGCACGGTCATCAGGTTTCGGGAACGCTCAATGCCCAGACGCAAGGTTGATGGCCCGGCTGAGCCACCACCATAGTTTTTGGGTTGCCATAATTCACCGCCTGATACCAATTGGATCGGCGCATCCAGGACGACCGAAGCCGGGCTGTAGCCATTATCAAGCGCTGCGGCGTATACGAATGGTTTGAAGGCCGATCCCGGCTGACGCTGCGCCTGTGTGGCGCGGTTGAATTGTGACTGCGCGTAGGAAAAACCGCCAACGATGGCCAACACGCGCCCTGTATGGGGATCCATGGCCGCTATGGCACCCTGAACTTGTGGCGTTTGGCGCAGGATATGTTTCGACTGCCCTTCGTCATCCTTGATTTCTTCGACATAAACAACATCACCCGGATTCAGTATTTCCGGCACCGTTTTGACCTTGCTGCGCTTGTTGTCTTTCTTCAGGCGGTAGGCCCACTCCATGTCGCCACCCGCAAGTGTAAGCGTTGTGCGATCATCGGCAAACTTGCCTGATTTCGAGCGCGCCGGACGCAGACCTACGGTTGCCGTATCCTCAGTCGTTTCCAAAACAACCGCCAGTTTCCATTCAGGTACATCACGCAAAGGAATGACCTTTGACAGTTCCACACCCCAGTCAGCACCCATCTCGATTGTCTGAACCGGACCGCGATAACCCTGCGCCGTATCATATTTAATCAGGCCGTTGTGCAGCGCTTTGCGTGCAAGGCGCTGCAATCTTGGATCAAGGGTTGTTCTGACGGACAGACCACCTTCATAAAGTGCGTCCTCGCCATAGCGATCAATGACCTGGCGACGAACCTCCTCGGCAAAATAGTCGGATGCGAACAGATATGAACCGGTTGTCCTCGGGTTTACACCAAGTGGCTGATCTTTTGCTTCGATGGCGTCGGCTGTTTTGACATAGCCGTTGCCCACCATGCGGTCGATAACCCAGTTTCGGCGTGTAATTGCCTGGTCCGTCTTGCGGTATGGGTGATAGTTGGCAGGCCCTTTCGGCAGAGCGGCCAGATAGGCCGCTTCCTGCAGGTTCAGTTCATTGACCGATTTATTGAAATAGGTCAGCGCAGCACTGGCAATACCGTAGGAATTGAGCCCGTAGAATATCTCATTGAGATACAGTTCCAAAATCCGGTCTTTGGAATAGGCCTGCTCGATGCGATAGGCCAGGACCGCCTCACGAATTTTACGGTCTATGGACCGCTCCGAGCTCAGCAAAAAGTTTTTTGCAACCTGCTGGGTGATCGTTGAAGCACCGACAAGCCTCTTACCGCTTGAGTAGTTCTCCAGGTTGGTCAGCATCGCACGAATGAGACCCTTATAATCCAATCCGTTGTGCTGGTAAAAATTCTTGTCCTCAGCAGACAGGAATGCTGCCTTTACGCGATCTGGAATTGCCTGGATGGGCAGATAGAGACGACGCTGACGTGCATGTTCCGCAATCAGACCACCATCAGAAGCGTGAATGCGCGTTGTGACCGGTGGCTCATAGTTGGCCAGCACTTCATAGTCCGGCAAGTCTCTGGTCACTTCGCTGACATACCAGCCAACGCCAACGGCAACCACGAGGAACAAAATTGTCCCAATGCCGAATAAATATCCAATCAGTTTGAACATCGTTACCTTACCGGATCTGGTTCACGTGCGGACCTGAGTCGCGCCTGTCTCAATCATATACTGAGTAGATCAGTGAATGTGCGCAAAATAGGGCTGTCCCATTCAATGATACCATAAAATACTCTTATGGTAATTTTATGTGGCAACATAGTCACATTTCAGCCAATTGGCGCATGAACTGATTGTGATCAATTACTTACGCCATTTACCTTACTGCGGAAGGCATCAATAGCTTCGCCCAGCAATTTTGCGGTCTTCTCACGCCAGACCGGATCCTGCAGAAGCTTCTCATCGTCGACATTTGACAGATAACCGAGTTCCACCAGAACAGAGGGTACATCCGGTGCCCGCAAGACCCTGAAGCCTGCAGAACGGTGCGGATTATTGATCAGTTTGATGGTGCCATCAAATGTGCCAACCACTGAGCGGGCAAGGTTGATGGAAAAAACCTGTGTCTCACGGCGGGTCAGATCGATAAGAATATCGGCAACGCCCTCCGGTTCACCTTCCAGGGACAGACCTGCGATAAGATCTGAACGATTTTCGCGAGTGGCCAATTGTTGCGCCATCTTGTCGGAGGCCTTTTCCGACAGTGTATAGACGGTTGCGCCGCGCACTTTTTTTAATCGTATCGAATCGGCATGGATGGAAACGAACAAATCCGCACCATGCTGGCGCGCAACCCGAACGCGCTCGGACAGCGAAACAAATCGGTCGTCTGTTCGTGTCAAAATGACCTTCGTGTCCGGACGGACATCCAAAATCGACTTCAACGACTTGGCCAGCGCAAGCGTAATCTCCTTTTCCTGTGCACCATTGCGCCCCTTGGCGCCGGCATCGATGCCACCATGTCCAGGGTCGATTGCCACAATGAAGGGTTTGTTGCTGTCGTTGTCAGCCCCCGGCAGGGATACATTGGCAGTGTCATCAGGTGCTTTCGGCTGCCAGTCCTGTTTTTTTACAAGCGTGCCGAACTCCTCATCGGACGTGGCGGCGATATCAAACACCAGTCGAAAACTGTCATCCGCTTCATTTTCTATGATTTCGGCTGTTTCAACCTTCATCGGTCCAACCGAACTGAACACAATACGTGAGCGTCCGGGTGCCATTTTGCCATATCGGATGTCATCCATCAGACCGCGTGCTTTGGCCGTGCTTTCATCGAACCCGAACACCGTGTCAGGCAAATCGATAACCAATCGTGCTGGCGATGCCAGAAGATGATAGGAATATTCCGGCTTTTGCTCAAATTCGATCACAACGCGTGTGCGCAATTCATCCCCGGCAACGCGAATATCGAAAGCAACAAGTTGCGGTGAATTTTCCGCGTTGACCTCTTCAGCAAGCGTCTTGCCGGCACAAACCACCAGCAGAACCAGTGCAGCAGTGGCCGCCACGCGAATAGACCTGCTCAACACATTGATCTGCCCAGACCAGACATTCAAAGCTGTTGGTTGCGAATTAATGCTCATTACATTCATTATCTTTGACGGTACTCTCGGGCCTGTTCGTTGCGGGTGTGGCAATTTCGGTTTAGCCAACGCAGCGCAATCGCTTTATTTCAATTTTCGGGGTTTGTTTAACACATGACGCGCAATCCGAACCAGTCATAAGCCGTGCATTTTTGTGCCAATTTCAGTGCAATCTCTATCACAAACGAACCATAGGACCGTTACGGTTAACCAAACATTTTCAGTAATGCGCGAAATAACACATGAATTTCCCCTCCCCTTAACCCGGACTTCAAAGACTAATTGCAAACGTCAATTGCGGTTGCCTCTTGCCAGATTGAAATCAAGACCATAAAAGCGGAGGTGAGGGTTGATATGCTGACGGGATAGAACCGGCGAATCGAGCTGCCACCTTAACTGGGAATAATGGCGCTAATTTGCCATTCGTCTGACGTCATAGTCTCTCAGCACCTCATGTTGAATCGATAAAGGTCGGGAATAGTTTCGACCGTCGAATTGCGGCAAAACAGCCGTTCGCTTCTTAACGGAAGCAAATTTCATCGGTCTGAAAAAGACCTTATGTTCATGTATTCCTGTTTGGAATTTTGATGGAAACGCAACCGACTACCCACTCCCTAAAGGCTCACCGGACTAGCGGTATTCCGGGCCCTGTTGGCGTAGCGCGGCGATTCCTCACAGGTTTTAATAATATCGGCAACGCAGCAGCACTATATGTACGGGCCAGACCGCCCGGCAGAGACAGGCTGCAGCCATGTGCCGTGGAGCATCTATTAAATGACAGACAAAATGCTGATCGACGCGTCCCACGAGGAAGAAACGCGCGTCGTCGTAGTTCGTGGAAACCGGATTGAGGAATTTGACTTTGAATCGGAGCACAAAAAGCAGCTTCGAGGAAATATCTATCTGGCGAAAGTAACGCGGGTCGAGCCTTCACTACAGGCTGCCTTCGTTGAATATGGTGGCAATCGCCACGGATTTTTGGCTTTTTCCGAAATTCACCCGGACTATTATCAAATCCCTGTAGCAGACAGGCAGGCCCTGATTGAGGCTGATGCTGAAGAAGCGCGCCAGGATGATGACGATGACGAGGGCGAAAAGCCCGCGAAGAAAAAAACACGCACCCGTCGTAGCCGCAGCCGCACCAAAAAGGATGCCGCGAGCGATACGGGCACCACAGAAGCCACTGCCGGCGAGACACAACCGGCTGTGGCTGCACCAGACGGCGAAGCAACCGTAGAACCAACCGTCGCACAGAGCGACGATGCAGATGCCGCCCAGCCACAGGCGACTGGCGATGACACAGCGGATACAACCCCGGTTGAAGCAGCACCGTCTGCAGATACTGAAGCGGCATCACAAACCGATACACCATCACAGGAACCCGATGCGTCGGATGATGATGTGCCTCCAACGTCCATCGCAGCCAGCATTGAGACTGATGAGATTTCAGAACCGGTTGTTGCCAAAGGTAGCGATGACAATGGCGATGATGATGACGATGAAGACGGCCCTGTCGAATCAGTCGGCGCTGAAGACGCTTTGGAAGAGGTTCCGGACCGCGGTCGCAAGCTGCGCAAACAGTACCGCATTCAGGAGGTTATCAAACGACGTCAGATTTTGCTGGTGCAGGTGGTCAAGGAAGAACGCGGCAACAAGGGTGCAGCGCTGACAACCTATCTGTCTCTGGCAGGTCGATATTCGGTATTGATGCCTAACACCGCTCGTGGCGGCGGTATCTCGCGCAAAATCACCAATGTGCAGGACCGCAAGCGCCTGAAAGAAGTGGCCCGCGGTCTTGAAGTGCCACAGGGCATGGGCGTTATCCTGCGTACTGCCGGTGCGAACCGCACAAAGACCGAAGTGAAGCGCGATTTTGAATATCTCATGCGTCTTTGGGAAAATGTGCGTAATTTGACACTGTCATCGTCGGCACCAAGTCTCGTCTATGAGGAAGGCAGCCTGATCAAACGCTCCATCCGGGATCTTTACAATAAGGATATCGGAGAGGTCGTTGTTTCAGGTGAAAACGGATACCGTGAAGCCAAAGACTTCATGAAAATGTTGATGCCAAGCCATGCCAAGGCTGTGCAGCCCTATCGAGAACTGCAACCAATATTCGCCAGATCGGGCATCGAAGCCCAACTGGACAAAATGCTGCAGCCGCAGGTGACGCTGAAATCCGGTGGTTATATTATCATAAATCAGACCGAGGCTCTCGTTGCCATTGACGTTAACTCTGGACGTTCCACCAAGGAACATTCCATTGAAGACACAGCGTTACGGACAAATCTTGAAGCAGCGGATGAAGTCGCCCGTCAATTGCGACTGCGTGACCTTGCCGGTTTGATCGTGATCGATTTCATCGACATGGAAGAAAAGCGCAACAACCGTTCCGTTGAAAAGAAAGTCAAAGACTGCCTCAAAAACGACCGGGCACGGATACAAGTTGGGCGTATCTCCCATTTCGGCTTGCTGGAAATGTCACGTCAGCGTATTCGCGCCAGTGTTCTTGAAAGCACGATGCAGGTTTGTGACGCTTGTGGCGGCACCGGTTATATACGATCAATGTCATCTGTAGCGTTGCACGTATTGAGGACGGCAGAGGAATATCTGCTTAAAAAGACGACACACAATATCACCATCCGTACGCTGCCGGAAATTGCGCTGTATGTGCTCAATCAGAAGCGTGACACGATCGTCGAATATGAAGGACGCTTTGGCGTTGTCATTACGGTGGAAGCCGACCCGTCAATCGGCCAGCAATATGTCGGTATTGATCAGGGCAGCGCAGTCGAATCGCCTGTGGTGATTGAAGCGGCGGTGCAGGTTGACACAGACTTCAGCGATGATGAACCCGATGAAATTGTAGCCATCACACCTGAAGAAAATACAGACGATGAAGAAGAAACCGGCGGTCGCAAACGTAAAAGGCGTCGGCGTCGGCGTGGTGGTCGTGGCAACGACGAAAACAGTGAATCTCAGTCGGTAGAGGCGGCGGATAGCAACGCAATTGGAGATACCCCGCAGGACGCAGCGGGCACACAGGACGATACTCAAAGCGAAGAAGACGGTGAAAACCGCAAGAAACGTCGTCGACGCGGCAAACGCGGCGGCAAGCGCAATCGCGAGCTTGATGCAACCAACGGCACTTCGGAAGCAACGGATGCTGACGAAGTGACCGGGTCTGACAGTGCGCAGGTGGATACGCCTGCAACCACAGGCGAGGTTGTCAAAATTGAAATAATGGATGGTTCCGCGCCGGCAGCAGAAGCATCAAACGTTTCAACAGGTGAAGCTGAAGTCGTCGAAACTGTTGCTGACAAGCCTGCACCTGCAAAGCGGCGTCGCACGACGCGGCGCAAAACCACAGAAACTGAAAATACGGTTTCACCCGACAACGATACGGCATCAAAAGCGGCCCCATCGGCCGCGCCGATTGTTGAAGTTGTGGCTGAGAGCGTTGTTGCCGAAAAGATTGAGGAAGAGGCTGCGGTGCAGCGTCCCAGAAGGTCAAGACGGCGTGTAACTGAGGTAGAAGATGCCACAGTTGAACCGAAACTAACCTCTACAAGCACAGCGACAGAAGAAGCTGCTCCCGAAGAGAAAAAGCCCAAAAAGGCAGGCTGGTGGCAGCGCGGGTTTTTCTGAAAACGAATAAACTGAAGACAATAACGAAAAAGCCGACCAGAATTTACTGGTCGGCTTTTTCTTTGCACCAGGCTGTGGAAGCCGCGAAAACCTTCAACCAGGGTCTGTTAAGGATCAGGATTGCGGTGTCGGCCTTTGATATTGCTGGTGCATTCAGCTTTGGTCAACTCCGTCAAATCCTGAATTGCGTCAGGGGCACCTTGCATTATACCAGCCATTTTTCCATTCGATCCAGAGCCTCTTTCATATCAGCTGTCGACCCCGCATAGGAAAACCGCAATGTCCGGTGGCCCTCCACCGGGTCAAAGTCCCTGCCCGGTGTGGCTGCTACATCAATCTGTGACAACATGGTCTGGCAAAACTGCATCGTGTCATTGGTAAACCGGCCGGCGTCCACATAGGCATAGAATGCTCCATCCATGGGCGAGGCAATCCTGAAACCAATTTCCGGCAGACGCTGTTGCAACAGATTCCTGTTGGCCTTGTAGGTATTCCTGATTTCTTCGAGCGCTGCTGTGTCTGTAAATGCTGCACACGCAGCAATTTGAGATAGTTCCGGCGCACTGATGTAAAGGCTTTGTGCAAGACGCTCGATTGGCCTGATGGCGTCCTCAGGCAATACCATCCATCCGATACGCCAGCCTGTCATGCAATAATACTTGGAGAACGAGTTGATGATCAATGCCTTATGGCTGATCTCCAGCGCACAGGTTTCATCACCATTGAAACTCAGGCCGTGATAAATCTCATCGGACAGAAAGGTGATATCATTTTGCTCACAATAGTCGATCAACGATGTTAACGCCGCTTTGCCCGTCACTGTGCCCGTTGGATTAGCGGGGCTGGCCAGCAGGACCCCGGAGATTTTTCCATGATCGCGCTGAGCCGCCGCGAGGGACCGGGCGCTCATCGTAAACCGGGTATCTTCACTGATTGGAATTTCAACTGCGACAAGACCCAGCGCTTTCAAAATATTACGGTATGCCGGATAGCCCGGGCGGGTAATGGCAATGCGATCACCGCTGTCAAACATCGATAAAAATGCCAGATTGAACCCGGCTGAAGACCCGGTTGTAACTGCGACTCGGGCCGGATCCACATCAACCCCGTAACGCTGGCCGTAGTGCCGGGATATGCGCTGACGCAAACTGGCGGTGCCCAGCGCATCGGTGTAACCGATTTGTGATCCGAGCAGCGCCTGCCGCGCGGCTTCAAGTACATTTGCCGGAGCATTGTGTGCCGGCTGACCGACAGCCATTGAAATGACCGGGTGGCCGGCGCTTTTACGTCTGTTTGCTTCAGCCAGAACATCCATGGCATGGAAGGGTTCAACGTCGCTGCGCTTGGATATATGTGTCACAGTTGCATCCTGATAAATTACGTGTGCCACACAAATGCCTGATTGCAGTGGCGATCACAACCATGTTGAATTAATCACATTCACGCGATGATGCCCGTACTGTGTGGGCATTGCGTTCAATTGGCTGCTAATGTCTCAAGAAGGAAACATGAATGTCGCTATATCGGAGCAATTCACACATGAGATTGTCGCACCTTTCGTTGCTGATGCAGCGCAGTATGATTGTACTGCTGGCATGTGCTGTAACGATTACGCCCATCGTACCGGCGCAGGCTCAAGGGCGGATACCGGTTGTGCGCGATGCGGAAATCGAGGGTTTGTTGCTCGACTATGCGCGGCCTATTTTGAAAACTGCGGGTCTCAATCGCCGTGGTATCGAAATCATATTGGTAAACAGCCCGTCATTTAATGCATTTGTCGATGGCCGGCGCATCTTCATCAACACCGGTGCCATTGCAATAGCACAATCTCCAAATGAAATCATCGGCGTTGTTGCCCATGAGACCGGGCACCTGGCCGGTGGACACCAACACCGTATCCGCGAACAAATCGCGCGGGCAAAGACCCTGGCCGTGGTTGGAACGCTCGTGGGCATTGGCGCGGCAGCGGCCGGCAGTCTTTCGGGTACTTCAGGTGCGGCAGAGGCTGGTGGAGGGCTGGCAAGTGCGGCACCAAGCATCGCACAGCGATCACTGTTGAGCTATCGACGCTCTGAAGAAACAACGGCTGACCGGGCTGCAGTCAAATACCTCAATGCCACCGGGCAATCCTCAAAGGGTATGCTGACGACATTCAAGCGGTTTTCACAACAGCGCGCTCTGGCAGGTGTTCGCTCCAATCCCTATGAAAGCAGCCATCCTCTACCGCGCGAACGTATAGCGCTGATGGAAGAGCTTGCCAAAAAAAGCAAGCACTATAATAAGAAGGATTCAAAAACGCTGCAACGCCGCCATGATATGGCGCGTGGAAAAATCGCAGCCTATGCCGGCGGTGCCCCTGCAGTGGGACGGGTCTTTCGTAATGATCCAAACAATGTCGGTGCACGCTACGGGATGGCGATTTCATCCTATCTGCGCGGCGATACCCGCAAGGCCCTCGCCGGCATCGACAAGCTGATAGCCAGCAATAAAAGCAACCCGTATCTATATGAAATGAAGGGTGAGATTTACCTGGCTGCACGGCAACCCAAAAAAGCTGCGGCAGCCTTTGCCAAAGCTGTCAAACTTGACAAAAAGAAATCCGCTGTCATTCGAGGCCGACTTGGATTTGCCTATCTGTCGACGGGTGAAAAATCGCAGATGAAAAAGGCAATTCGCGAATTGCGTGCGTCCATCAGCGCTGACCAGAATAATTTTAGTGCCTATTCTTATTTGTCCCGCGCCTATGCGCAGTCTGGTGATATTGCCAATGCGGAGCTTACCCAGGCGGAGGCATATTTCAGAAGTGGTCGTGTGCGTGAAGCCAAGACATTTGCTGTGCGGGCACAGCAGAAACTGAAAAAAGGAACGCCCAGCTGGCAGCGGGCCAATGACATCGTGAAATACAAGAAAAAAAAGTAGAACCGCGCCATGGGCGCCGGACGTAACGAGGATATAATGATCAATAAAAGCTACAGATATTTTGTTGGATTTTTCACCGTGCTGATGGTGTTGAACACCCCTTTTCCCGCCGTCGCTCTTGATGATGCTCAGAAGGAAGAAATCGGCCAATACATTCGTGAGTATCTGATTGAGAATCCAGAGCTGCTGTTTGAAGTTCAGGCAGCGTATGAAGCCAAACAGGCCGCTGAGCAGCGTGATCAGGCCAAACAGGTCATTGCGGATTCGGGTGATGCTATCTTCAACTCACCCCATAATATCGTGCTCGGCAATCCGGATGGTGATGTAACAATCGTCGAATTTTTTGACTACAACTGCGGTTTTTGCAAACGCGCCATGAAAGACATGGAAGAACTGATTGCAAATGATTCCAATGTCCGTTTCATCCTCAAGGAGTTCCCGATCCTTGGCGATGACTCAATTGCCGCGCATCGTGTAAGCACAGCGCTCATGAATATTGCACCGGAGAAATATGAAGCCTTCCACATTGAACTGCTGGGTGGACGGGCACGGGCAACAGAAGACCGGGCAATTGAAGTTGCCACGGGCCTGGGCGTTGATGAAACCAAGTTGCGCGAAGCAATGGAAAGTGATGCCATCACAGAAAGCTTCCGGGAATCCTATCAGATTGCAGACAGCCTTGGCATTTCCGGTACACCTTCCTATGTCGTTGGCGATGAAGCCGTTTTCGGTGCCGTAGGAACGTCAACGCTGAACGGCAAAATAGCCAATTTGCGTGATTGCAAAAGCGCAACCTGCTAGCTTTTCCGGTTGGCGTTACCTCTGCGGGCCGGACAACACCGAAATTGCTGAGAGAAACAACAGGCCCCCGGCTTCAAACCGGGGGTTTTTGAGATATTTGAACCTGTGATTTATTCGACATACCACGCCATGCGGGGCTTTTACTTCGCGTGAGAGCTGTTTATATGACAGTGAAAACCAATTCATCAGGCAGTATGACATGGCCCGCAAAGTGTTCATTCTCAATGGACCAAACCTGAATGCACTCGGCAAGAGAGAGCCGGATGTTTATGGCAGCAAGACGTTGCATGACATCGAAACCGAATGCCTGTCGATTACCCAGGCCCGCAATATGGCTTGTGACTTCAGACAAACAAACCATGAAGGTGTTCTGATTGACTGGCTTCAGGAGGCCAATGAATGTGCCATGGGGGTCGCTTTGAACCCGGGGGCATACGGCCACACATCAATCGGTCTGTATGATGCCATACGTTCTATGCAAATACCGGTTGTCGAACTGCACCTTTCCAATATACATGCACGTGAAGAATTTCGTCATAAATCCATGATATCAGCGGCTGCAACCGGTGTGATCTGTGGATTTGGAGCTAACAGCTATGGTCTGGCGCTGCATGCACTGCTTGACATCTGCGACAAATAGAGACGTTTTGGAGTAAATTGCATATCATGAGTGATTTAATTTCCTCCATAACCGCTCTAAGAACACGTTCGTAAAGGACCCATCTCGATGGCAACGAAAAAGACCGGGATCGATCAGGATCTGGTACGAGATCTGGCAAATATCCTCAATGAGACAGATCTGACGGAAATTGAAATTGAACAGGATGACGTCCGCATCCGCGTTTCACGTGGTGGCGCACCGGTCACGCAGGCGATGCATTATGCAGCAGCGCCTGCGGCGCCTGTCGCAGCAGTTGCCACCTCAGCGCCGACAGAGGCGCCTGCTGATGGCGGTGTCAATTTGTCGAACGCATTGATGTCTCCCATGGTTGGTACCGCATATCTTTCTCCGTCTCCCGATTCAAATGCGTTTGTAGAGGTTGGGCAATCAGTCAATGAGGGTGAGACGGTCCTTATTATCGAAGCCATGAAGACCATGAACCAGATACCCGCACCACGGGCGGGTATCGTTAAGGCAATTCTCGTAACTGATTCACAACCGGTAGAATTCGGCGAACCACTTCTCGTAATTGAATAGGCCTGATTGATGCTGTCCAAAATTCTTATCGCCAACCGCGGCGAAATCGCGCTACGCGTGCTGCGTGCCTGCAAGGAACTGGGGATCAGCACGGTTGCTGTTCACTCAACGGCTGATGCGGATGCCATGCATGTGCGCCTTGCCGACGAAAGCGTTTGCATAGGTCCCCCTCCATCGCGTGACAGCTATCTGAATATTCATCAGATTGTCGCAGCCTGTGAGATCACAGGCGCTGATGCGGTACATCCAGGTTACGGGTTCCTATCGGAAAACGCCAAATTTGCGGAAATTCTGGAAGCGCACGGCATAACCTTTATTGGCCCCACAGCCGAACATATTCAGATCATGGGCGATAAAATTACGGCCAAGAAAACGGCCGAAGCTCTCGGGATACCGGTTGTGCCAGGCTCGACCGGTGAAGTCACAACCGAAGAGCAGGCGAGCGAGATCGCTGCAGACATCGGTTACCCTGTAATCATCAAGGCAACGGCCGGCGGCGGCGGGCGCGGGATGAAAGTGGCCAACAACCAGCAGGAACTGGCAGTTGCCCTGGCCACGGCCCGCACTGAGGCCGGCGCCGCGTTTGGCAATGAAGCCGTCTATATCGAAAAATATCTCGGCAAACCACGACACATCGAGATACAGGTTATGGGCGATGGACAGGGTGAAGCCGTTCATCTGGGCGAGCGTGACTGCTCCTTGCAGCGCCGCCACCAGAAGGTTTGGGAAGAAGCCAATTCTCCGGCGCTAAATGAGCAGCAGCGCCATGAAATTGGTATGGTTTGCGCCAATGCAATGAAAAAACTCAATTACCGCGGTGCCGGGACCATTGAGTTTTTATACGAAAATGGCGAATTCTATTTCATTGAAATGAATACCCGTCTTCAGGTTGAGCATCCTGTCACTGAGGCAATAACCGGTATTGATCTGGTCAACGAACAGATTCGCATAGCGTCCGGTGCCGGGTTGTCGGTAGCGCAAAGTGATGTTCGCTTCAGTGGGCATGCAATTGAGTGCCGCATCAATGCTGAAGATGCCAAAACCTTTGTCCCGTCACCCGGCCGGATTACCCACTATCACCCACCCGGTGGTCTTGGTGTCCGCGTTGATTCGGGCGTTTATCACGGCTATTCAATTCCTCCCTATTACGATAGCCTGATCGGCAAGCTTATTGTTCATGGCCGCACACGGGTTGAATGTATGATGCGCTTGCGTCGCGCCCTGGATGAGTTTGTTATCGACGGGATAAATACGACTATTCCGCTGTTTATCGAACTGTTGGACAATCAGGATATTGCCAATGGCGACTACGATATTCACTGGCTGGAGAAATATCTGGATTCCTGAGTGGAACACATGTCTGACGTGTCAATGCACAGATGGTGCCAGGTCTTTTTTTTGAATCCAGTCGTCGAGACACCGCAACGCAGTAGAGCAATTCCGGTTTTGACGGAATCGGCAAAACCTGAATGCATCAACAAAATCAAAGATCGACACCGTTGTCCCGTTTCTGACAAAACGCGAAACGATCTGGTTGTGAGTTGAACCATGGACGGACGTGATGACAGATTGGAAATAACGCCGCAGTTGCTTTTGAAGGCCTATAGCTGCGGCATGTTTCCAATGGCAGACTCAGCAGATGATCCGGAAATATTCTGGGTTGAACCCGAAGTTCGCGGTGTCATTCCACTGGATGGTTTTCGAGTGTCCAAAAGCCTGGCCAAAAAATATCGCCAGAACAGGTTTGAAATTCGCGTTAACACGGCGTTCAATGCCGTTGTCGGAGGGTGCGCCGAACCAAGTTCGGATAGGCCCAATACCTGGATCAACGCCACAATCCGGGGCCTCTATAGCCAGTTACATCAAATGGGCCATGCCCATAGCGTAGAAGCCTGGAACAATGATCAACTGGTCGGTGGCCTGTATGGCGTTTCGCTTCAGGGCGCCTTCTTCGGTGAGAGCATGTTTTCGCGGCAGACTGACGCGTCGAAAATATGTCTTGTTCATCTGGTGGAGAGGTTGCGCAGGCGCGGATATGTTCTTCTTGATACTCAATTTACAACGGATCACCTGAAGCGTTTTGGTGCTGTTGATATGCCTAAATATGACTATGAAGCAGCATTGAACAATGCCATGGCTGTCGAGGCAACGTTCACTGAGTAGTCAATTCATCAAAATCTGTGTTGCTCTAGTTTGCCTCTGGCGAGGGAACAGCTGAATCCATTCGACACTCGGTCAGCCAAACATCATAAACCGCGTGATCTACAGCGTTGAGCCCCGGCGAATCGGCAAACATCCAACCGGTGAAAATCCGCCGGATTTTGCGATCCAGCGTGATCTCATCCACCTCGACGAAGGTCGTTGTTTTGGGAGCCTGCGTCTCGTCGCGGCTGTAGCACACACGTGGCGTAACCTGCAGCGCGCCAAATTGCACAGTCTCGTCAATATAGACATCGAATGTGATGATGCGCCCGGTGATTTTGTCGATACCGGAAAAAACCGCGACGCGATTGGCTGTCCGTGGATCCTGCGCGGGGCTCAATTCTTCGGTTTGAACGCCGCTATCCTGTGCGCCTGCCAATCCGGCCATGCTCACAAACACGGCTGCCATTGTACCGCGCAGGGTTCGTTTGACAGTTTTTCGGGATATGAATTTCATCCGCTCGGGTGCCGCCAATCAGGAACCGGGGGTCCAGGCGTCATAATCGCCCGTTACGCGCGGTCTGTCAGCCGGATTGAGAATGGACCCCTTGGGTCTATAGGCTGCCGCAGTGCCAGTCATGTTCAATTGGTGGGATTTTTGCCACTCGAAAGGTGTGTAGGATTCATCTGCCGGCGATATCTCGGTACGGTGATGCATCCATCCGTGCCAACCGGGTGGTATGGATGATGCTTCAGCAAGATCCTTGTAGATCACCCAGCGTCGGATACGCCCTTCACTGTCGGTGCCACCTTTGTAGTAGATGTTACCGAACTCATCTTCACCAACCCGCGTTCCATGGCGCCAGGTGTGAAACCGCGTTCCAATTGTCGTTCCATTCCACCATGTGAATGTTTGGAGAAGGAAGCTCTTCATGGATATCCTCGTGCCACGATGGGTAATTGACGTCTTGGGCCTTATGCCGTGCCAAGGCTGGCTTGTCCAGCCACGTGACCTATCTGTCACTGTGAATATGCCAATTCGGTGGCAAAATCATCAGTCGAAACGGCTTTATGCGCTTTTCTTCATTGACGCTGCGACACTGGCGCTTCAGATGCGGTCAAAATGGAGCTTGTGAAGCCAGGAATCGTACGCGTGATCTGGATGCAGGCTGCCATCCCATATGTGGCGTTCATTACACCGTTTCACGTATTATCAGAAACGGGACAACCGTGTCGGCCTTTGTTTTGTTGATGCATTCAGGTTTTGCCAATTCCGTCAAAACCTATATTTGCTCTAACTAAAGTGTTTTTCCAGCACTAGCGCAGGTAGGCCTGAATCCGGTGCGCCACAGTTTTCTGTTCGTCCGGCTTCGGCAAAACCAAGATGCGCATAGAATGCAACAGCACTGCTGTTTGATTCTTCGACCTCAAGCCGAATGCAGCGCATATCGGGAAAGCACATGGCAATTTCTTCAAGCAGCAATTTGCCGGCACCCTGCCCCTGTACAAGCGGCGAAACATAAAGCTGGTGCAATTGAATGAGTTTGCCGTCGTCCGTGGAAGCAAAGGCAACGCCGCATATTTTCTCACCATTATCTGCTACAATGAATTCTGTACCAGGTTGGGTCAACCGCTCGCGCAATCGATCAAGAGTGTGCCAGGTATCATTGATTTCGCTGACTTTTTCGACACCGTAGATCGCATCATATGTATCGTGCCACGTCTCCACCAACAATGCATGTATTGTTGGCAGATCGCGCTCACCTGCTGTGCGTATCCACATTGATCGCTCCCGGGTTTATCGCCATGACTGATCTGATTGCGTAACCAAATTCTATTCTATGCCGAGCTTGGCTTTTACAAGGGCGTTAACCGCCTGCGGATTGGCTTTGCCCTGTGTTGCTTTCATCACCTGGCCCACAAACCATCCGGCCATGGATGGTTTTGTTTTGACCTGCTCAGCTTTTTCCGGATTTTCGGCGATGACCGCATCCACGGCTGCTTCGATCGCTCCGGTATCGGTTACCTGCTTCATCCCGCGGTCGTCAACAATCTGCCTGGGATCGCCGCCTTCAGCCCACACAATCTCGAACAGATCCTTGGCAATCTTACCGGAGATTGTGCCTTCCTTGATAAGATCCACAATCGCCCCGAGCTGATCTGCGGAAACAGGCGTTTGTTCAATGGATTTACCGGCCTTGTTTAAGGCGCCGAGCAAATCATTGATAACCCAATTGGCAGTCATTTTGCCGTCACGTCCATCGGCAACCAGTTCGAAGTAGTCAGCGATTGATTTTTCTGAGATCAGGATCGATGCATCATAGGCAGACAACCCCATATCCCGCATCAGACGTGTTTTCTTGTCATCTGGCAATTCAGGCAATTCGGATGCCAATGCTGCCACATAGGCATCATCAAACTCGAGAGGCAGCAGATCCGGATCGGGGAAATAGCGATAGTCATGCGCATCTTCCTTGGAGCGCATGGAACGCGTCTCGCCTTTTGCCGGGTCAAAAAGCCTTGTCTCCTGGTCGATGGTACCGCCATCTTCCAAAATGGCGATCTGGCGACGCGCCTCAGCATCGATGGCCTGACCGACGAAGCGAATGGAGTTGACGTTCTTGATTTCACAGCGGGTACCAAAATCTGCACCAACGGGGCGCACAGACACATTAACGTCCGCACGCATGGAGCCTTCGTCCATATTGCCATCACAGGTACCAAGGTAGCGCAGTATAGTGCGTAGTTTGGTTACATAGGCCTTGGCCTCGTCTGCCGAACGCATGTCAGGTTTTGACACGATTTCCATCAATGCGACACCGGACCGGTTGAGGTCGACATAACTCATTGACGGATGCTGGTCGTGCATTGATTTACCGGCATCTTGTTCCAGATGCAGACGCTCGATGCCAATCTCGATATCTTCAAAGTTGCCTTTGTTGTCCGGACCGACGGAGATGATGATCGTGCCTTCGCCAACAATCGGATCTTTGAACTGGGATATCTGGTAGCCCTGTGGAAGATCCGGGTAGAAATAATTCTTCCGGTCAAAAATTGACCGATTGTGAATTTGCGCCTTCAGACCAAGTCCTGTGCGCACGGCCTGCCTGACGCAGGATTCATTGATGACCGGCAACATGCCGGGCATTGCAGCGTCAACGAGAGAGACATTGTCATTAGGGGCATTGCCAAATGTGGTCGATGCACCGGAGAACAATTTCGATTCTGACGACACCTGAGCATGAACCTCAAGCCCCACAATTACCTCCCAGTCGCCGGTGGCACCAGGAATCAGTTTTTTGGGATCGGGTGTACGCGTATCAATGAGGGTCATATCAGTCTAACCAGCCACTTTGGTTCGGGGAACGTCTTACAAATTGGAACTTGTGTACCGGTTAAAGGAATGACGGATAAGGTTCAAGCCTTTCTGTTCGCCGATGCAGGCATGACACCCAATTGCCGTTTCCCGCACAGATCGCATTTTCGGCAAACTACCACTGTCAAAGTTTGACATGGATCAATTCGTACCGCGATTGCCAAGCCTAATATGCAAACAGAGATTGCAGGAGGATGACATGAGACTTCCCCGGTTTTTTGCAAGAATAGCCCGTCATGCCGATTTGTTTGAACGCATGACTGAAAAACTGAATGTTGATGGGCAAATGAACCTGTTGCCGAACGCAGCCTCGGTCAAAAAACGCGCTGCCAACCGATGCCTGGGCTGTTCAAAAGCCGAAGAATGCACCGCATGGCTTGCGTTGCCGGTCACACGCCAAGAGGCACCTGACTACTGCAGAAACCAAGGGCTCTTCGCCCGATTGAAAAACACCAGGGACGTCGAACGCACGCACCTGTAAAAAATTGAAATTGCCTGATGGATCAGTTGATTATCCTTCGGCATTCAACACAGCTCCCTACGGGAGAGTATCCCTCAACTTGCCCCGATCGCTTTGGCGATTCGGGGTTTTTTCGACCTCGAATCAATATTTGATCTGCAATACCGCAGGTCAGAATATTGCCAATACTTGAAATTCATGCGTTGCGGCCATGCATCTGCCGATTGAGCAGGGAAATTTCGATATCAGACTTGTCAATATTCATTGTCTCCGTAAGATGACCGCAACAGATACTTGAATTTCAGCGAATCTGCGACGCAATGCCGGTTTTGATGATGGCAAATGACGCATAAGCGCTGCCAGGATACGGGTGACCATGTGAAGAAAACAGCCGGGCCACAACTATCGCGAATTTTGGCGGTATTTCTGCCAGCAATCCTGCTGGCCGGTTGTGCATTCAACAATGCACCAATCCTCAACCCCAAGGGACCAATTGCTCTGGCAGAGCGAAATCTGTTGCTGACCGCCTCTGCCCTGATGCTGATTGTTGTCATTCCGGTTTTCATCATGGCATTTGTGTTTGCCTGGCGGTATCGCGCATCCGGCGGCAAAGGCAAATATACACCTGATTGGGGCTATTCCACATTCATCGATGCGATTATCTGGATCGTACCTGCCATTATAATCTGCATATTGGGCTATATGGTTGTGCAATCAACGCATGCGCTCGATCCCTATAAAAAACTGGTGGGCAAAGGCGAGCCGCTTCAGGTAGAGGTGGTCGCGCAGGACTGGAAATGGCTGTTCATATATCCGGAATACGGCATAGCCAGTGTCAATGAGATAGCCTTTCCCAACGAGCGTCCATTGTCGCTTAGGATCACCTCTGACACTGTCATGAACTCATTTATGATTCCTGCCCTTGGCGGCCAGATATATGCGATGGCGGGCATGACCTCTCGGCTCAATCTCATCGCCGATGCGCCGGGACAATTTGCCGGACGCAATACGATGTACAGTGGCGAAGGATTTTCTGACCAGCATTTTGTCGCCACGGCTATGACAGATGAGGATTTCAAGGCATGGACGGACAAGGTGAAACAATCACAACGATCGCTTGATGCGGCGGCCTATGCTTCGCTGGCAAAACCAAGTGTCGCCAATGATATTGAATATTACTCTGGGTTTGAGCCAGGATTGTTTGAAACCATCCTGGCAAAATATGCGGCACGGCCCGCGCATTCTTCAATGAAATCTGGCCAATAACCAGAAAAACCGGGGGCAATACATGCTTGGTAATCTGTCGATGGACTCGCTTCCGTTTTATAGCTGGGTCGCCATGTCTGGTGCCGGTGTAACGGTTATCGGTGGGCTGGTCGTATTTGTTCTGGTCACCTATCTGGGCGCCTGGCGATATTTGTGGACTGAATGGCTAACCAGTGTCGATCACAAGCGCATCGGCATTATGTATATCGTAATGGCACTGATCATGCTGGTACGTGGATTTGTCGACGCCATCATGATGCGTGCGCAGCAGGCTTTTGCACTTAATTCGGAAGGTTATCTGCCGCCTGAACATTTTGAGCAGATATTCAGTTCTCACGGCACGATCATGGTCTTTTTTATGGCGATGCCCTTCCTGACCGGTCTTATCAACATTGTTGTTCCGCAACAGATCGGCGCGCGGGACGTTGCCTTTCCGTTCCTGAATTCGGTCAGCATGTGGCTGACGGCGGCCGGTGCCGCTCTCATCCTTGTATCTTTGGTCATCGGCAAGTTTTCACAAGCCGGATGGACTGGATACCCCCCCTATTCGGGCATTCTACACAGCCCCGGTGTGGGGGTTGACTACTGGCTTTGGGCACTTGCGATCAGTGGTGTGGGCACCACAATGACGGGAATCAACTTTATTGTAACCATCCTTAAAAACCGTGCGCCCGGCATGGGCCTGATGCGTATGCCAATGTTCACCTGGACCACGTTGTGTACCAGCATATTAATGGCCTTTTCGTTTCCGGCTCTGACTGTTGTGGCTGTATTACTTGGGCTGGACCGATACGCCGGGATGCACTTTTTCACCAATGGCGATGGTGGCAACATGATGAATTTTGCCAACCTCCTTTGGATTTGGGGCCACCCTGAAGTTTATATTCTCATCCTGCCGGCATTTGGTGTCTATTCAGAAGTCGTGGCCACTTTTTCCCGCAAACGCATATTTGGATATGAATCACTGGTCTACGCAACCGCCTGCATAGCGCTCCTGTCCTTCACGGTATGGCTGCACCATTTCTTCACAATGGGTTCCAGTGCCAACGTCAACGCATTTTTCGGCATAGCAACCATGATCATAGCGGTGCCGACCGGCGTCAAAATATTTGACTGGTTGTTGACCATGTACCGCGGCAGTATTGTGTTTCACCCTTCCATGTATTGGACAATGGGTTTTATGGTGACCTTTGTCATCGGTGGCATGACGGGCGTCCT
Source organism: uncultured Rhizobiaceae group bacterium (assembly GCA_947501445.1). GTDB lineage: Bacteria > Pseudomonadota > Alphaproteobacteria > Rhizobiales > Rhizobiaceae > Hoeflea_A. The sequence continues at coordinate 28,792 of CANMVS010000001.1, forward strand.
GCTGGCCCTGCCCCCGGCGGACTACCTGATGCATAATTCTACATTCCTGGTGGCCCATTTTCACAATATGCTGATACCCGGTGCTCTCTTTGGTTATTTTGCCGGCATGAACTACTGGTTTCCGAAGGCATTCGGTTTCAAACTAAACGAGACCTGGGGCAACAGAGCGTTCTGGTTGTGGATTATCGGGTTCTATCTGGCATTCATGCCTCTGTATGTTTTGGGCTTCATGGGTATGTCGCGCCGCATGGAACACTACAATGTTGCGGAATGGCAGCCGTTCTTGCAGGTCGCAGCTCTGGGAGCCGTATTGATACTATTTGGCATTATCTGCATTATTATTCAGCTCGTTGTCAGCGTTCGGGATCGCAAACTGGCGGTTGATTCAACCGGGGATCCGTGGAATGGCCGCACGCTGGAGTGGGCCACGTCATCTCCACCAGCGTCTTACAATTTCGCCATCATTCCCGATGTGCGCGATGTCGATGCATTTGCAGAAATGAAATCGCGCGGTGTCGCAGCCGTTGTGCCGCAAATCTATGAAGACATTCACATGCCTAAAAACACAGGGATGGGTGTCTTCCTTGGCGGTGGTGGCTTTGTACTTGGCTTTGCGATGGTCTGGCATATCTGGTGGCTTGCCGCCGTCAGCCTGATCGGCGTTGTCGTGCTGCTGATTATCCGAAGCAGCAACGATGACAATGAATTCACCATTCCTGCAAGCGAGGTGGAAGCCATCGAGAAGCAGCGCCAATATACACCTTTTACCACAACGGCAGATACAGATAAAATTGCGGCAGGTACACAGGCCGGTCAAACCGTACCGGGGAGCGTCTAATATGTCAGTGGCAGAAACAGGCGCACAGGCGCACCACAAAGAGTTTCAGGACCGGGAATTCGGCTTCTGGCTCTATCTCATGACAGACGCCATCATATTTTCCCTGCTATTTGCAACCTATGTGGTTATGTCACCCAATATCGCCAGTGGACCTGATACAAAATCCTTTTTTGACCTGACACATACGGCTGGGGAAACCTTGCTGCTGTTGTTTTCCAGCGTAACATTCGGTTTTGCAACACTGGCAGCGATGGCAGGCCACAATAGCCGTACTGTCCTGTGGTTGTTGGTAACAATTGTTCTGGGCCTTGGCTTTGTGGCTATGGAATTGACCGAATTCATCGGCATGATTGATGCTGGTGCGGGGCCCGATGTCAGCGGATCGCTGTCCGCATTTTTCACACTCGTGGGAACGCACGGACTACACGTCAGCCTGGGAATGGTGGGTATTTGTGTGATGATTGGCCAAATCCTGACAAAAGGGCTGACCACGCCAGTGATGTCGCGACTGATGAGGTTGGGTTTGTTCTGGCATTTCCTGGACATTGTCTGGATCGGAATTTTCTCAGTCGTCTATCTGCCGGGGATATTGTAATGCAACAGATGCGTCACGCGGATACACACACCCACAAAGCCTATTTAACCGGGTTCATTCTCGCCCTTATCCTGACGGCAATACCTTTTGGTCTTGTATGGACCGGTGCGCTTTCCGCATCGGCAACATTGATCATTATCGTTATAGCCGCTGTGATACAGGTTCTGGTGCATATGTATTATTTCCTGCACCTCAATTTTGTATCCACGCCCAAGGAAAATCTGCTGGCGCTGGCATTCGCAGCCCTGTTGATCTTTATCATGGTGGGTGGCAGCATCTGGATTATGTTCGATCTGCACAATCGAATGATGGGTTAGAGCCAGTGTTGCTCAAATGATGTTTCTACGCCAGCAGCATGCCTATGGCGCAAAGAATTTCTGCATACGGTCAAAGCCTGCGTGAATATCATCCTCGGGTGCCGCAAATGATATCCGCACATGCCCCTCACCGGACGGACCGAAGTCTGTGCCTGGCAGTACATTGACGCCAGTTTCGGCCTGAAGCTTCGCAACAGTGTCTTCAACGGATCCGTTGGCGGCAATCAGGCGCGGAAACAGGTAAAAACCGCCCATCGGGGCCTCTGTTTCAAAAATGTTCGGCATCGCCTGAATGCGTTGCAATGCCAGAGCCTGACGGGCTCGCAGGCTATCGCGGTGCTGCTGCAGATATTCAGGGTCTTCGGCGAGAGCTGCAAGAGCTGCAATCTGCGATACGCGCGGAACCGACAGCGCGCTATATTCAATTGCATGTTGCATTGGCATTATCCATGCATCAGGAACAACAGCAAACCCGATGCGCCAACCGCTCATTGCGTGCGATTTGGACAGGGTGTGTGCGTTGATCACGTGATCCTTCATCTGCGGCAACATTGCCGGATTGAAGGCATCGGAACCATTGTGGATAAATGAGGCATAGGCATTGTCCATGATCAGTTTCACATCATTTTGCCGCGTGACTTCAGCAACCCGGGTCAGCAATTCCCTGTCCAAAACGGCACCCGTTGGATTACCAGGCGAGGTTAATACAACAGCTTTCGTATTGGGCCCGACGAGCGAACTGAATTCGAGGAAGTCCGGTTTCCATCCGTTCTCGCGATGTGAAGGCCACAGCACAGGTCTGGCTCCATTAGCCAGTATTTTCTGTACGTGGGGTGCGTAGCCCGGATCCTGCACAATAACCTCATCACCGGGCGCCAGAAGCACACGCAGGGCCAAATCTATGGCGTGGTTGCAACCGGCTGTTATCAAAACATGCCTGTCAGGATCAACCTGTTGTCCGGTGGCTCTGCGATGCATTGCGGCGGCGGCCTTTCGCAATGATGAAAGACCGCGACTGTCGGTGCGACAATCAATTTCCGGATCAATTGCAAGTGCCCGGGTTACCGCCTGCCCCACTGATTTGGGCACATGATGGCCTGAACTGCAATTGTCGAGGAGAATTTCACGTCCCGCGTCGACGGACTTTCGTTTCATTTCTTCAGCAGCACTGTGTGTCGACCTGGCGATTGCCGCTGCCGATAACGCCAGTGCTGCACCTGATTTCATCAGGTTCCGTCTGGTCGTGCTTCGAACAGGATATTGTATCATTATACCCTCCATGGGGCACTGAACCAGCCCCGAAAATGCACCGTTACAACATTGAGACTATTGCCGATTACTGAATTGAACAAGGTTTTAATCGCCTACTTTACGTAGAAAATTATTTATAGTACAATCATATTGAATATAATACTTACATTACTTTTGTATCGCGTGCTTCCTACGAATCTGAGCCACGCAATGCGCACCCCGCGAATTGAAAACAACAAATTGTCGCTGCCCGATCGAACAGTGGCAAAAGCTGGACGAAAGACGTTGCCTGCCGCTACCTTGCTCAACAGAGCAATTTCACTTAAATGATAAAATTCTATTACCCAGTTATCACCTCATCATATATAAACAATTGAAATTCCTATACTATTTTTATTCCCCCAATTCACCGAGCGAGGATATAGATTATGCGTTTCAGCAATTTCTTATCAGCATTTTGCGGCGCGCTGGTTGTTTGCAGCGCGGGTGCAGTGTCTGCCCAGGAAAACAACAATAAGATCCATGAAGAAATGTCGTTCGACGAATATCCCGGTGTTTACAAAAGCAGTTGGTCGCTTCCCACAATGCCCCCCGCCGCGCTGGTTCCGATGATTGTCTACGTGCCAGTCAGACAAATGAATGGGGCGGTTGCGCCAGCGCATACACATGCTTCTTCGACACAGGCAATCGAGGCAACACATTGTTCAATTAAAGATGTCGCGGTACTCACTCGGGACGAGCCGAGTTGTGAGAAAGCTGGCGGGCATGTGATTGAAAACAGGACAACTTTCAACCTGGAGATGTGGAAATAATAAACCCGTACGTACCAGGAGGTAAGGATGAATCCCCAGGTTGTGGGTTGATCGAGCTACGGTTTTAACATCAAATCGCGGTCATAACTACATATCCAACGAAACAACGCCCGCACATCTACATTCAGGAAAATGGTGCGCCTTGAAGGACAAACCTTCGAGGAAATCATTGAGGTGTTTGAAGACTGGCATCAAGCCTAATACCAGTCCAGAATGAATTGCGGGAACCACGGTCATGACCTCCGCTCCTAACATCCCAACCAAGAAATGTGGAACGTTCGGCCTTCAGTTCAAATCGGAAGAACGAGCTGAACTTGAACGCCAAGCGGGAACTATTCCGCCTGGAACCTATATCTGAGCGGCTGCCAGTTTTGTGGACACCAGGTTAAGGTGTTTAATATGAAACTGGAGTTTACTAATGGATAGAAGAAAGTTCAGTCGCGAATTTAAGCTGGAAGCTGTTAAATTGGTCACGCAACGTGGTGTTTCAGTTCCCCAAGCTGCTCGTGACCAGTTTACGGCTAACTATTTCTCAAAGCTGTGTGGAGTCACAACAGTCTGGGATTGGTCATCAGCTTTGGCACGTGCCTTCGGCGTAAGTCGTGCAAGGACACGACGCATTCGGACACCACAACAACGACTGATGCCGCCTCTGGTTAGCAAAGACAGCTCGCTTATTCGGATGAACTCATGCGTATGCCAGAAGACACTCAATTGGTGCTGGTTGAGAACATGAACCCGATTACGGCGAAGAAAGTGCCGTGGTTTGAAAATCCTGAAACCAAAGACCTCGGCGTGAACGTGCACAAGGCTCAACAAAAGGCCGAAGCAGCCATTGAAAACGCAAAGCTGCCTGAAGCAGCGGAATAACCTTCAAAAAGTCATCGGAGGGGATTGCTCCCCTCTGATTATCCGATTTCTCAAAAACAGGAGTGATGATCATGACCGATCATCCGTAGAAACCATTCAACGATGCGGCGAAAAACAAGCAGCGCCAAAAGCGAGAAGCTTCACCATCGAACCTTTACCCGCCACGAGACAATGACAATACTGCCTAAAATATGAATCCGCCATCATGGGGTATTGCCGAAACTTGACGCCAAGGGCCAGCAGGTTCGATAGATTATCGGGCACCAAATGCGAATATTGAAGAACCTGAATGCAATGATATTGAAATTTCCAAAGGCGATCCTGACAAAGACCTTTGGCTGTATGGGCGGATTTTGAGCATCGAAGGCTATACCTTCTCTGCCAAGATTTACAAGTTACCTGCGGAGTTTAGCTTGCAAGGCAGCACGATTTCAAAAACGCACAATTTGGGAGGGCAATCGCGTTGCAGTCCACTATGATCGTGGCTGGGATACCAAGCCTGTATCTCATCAGGACGCGGAGGCACTGAGAATAGTGCGTGAAGCATTTGATTCACCTGAAAACGAATTCAAACCCATTGCATCAAAGTCACCGGATAAAGACAGCAGGCACGAGCGATAGGAAAAATTCAAATTGCGCGAATGAAACTCCGCCCACCAGCCATCAGAAACGGTTAAAAATATTGACAAAGATTGCCAATTTTTGGCATAATAAAGGAAAGGAGCAATGACTATGGCAACGATGAACGTATCCCTTCCTGCCCCTATGAAGGACTGGGTTGAAGCTCAGGCTGCAACAGGCCGCTATGCCAATGCAAGTGACTATGTTCGTGATCTTATTCGTAAAGATCAGGAACGTGCAGATAAGATTGCACATATGCAGCAGATGGTGAGCGAAGGTCTGGAAAGTGGCATGAGCAATCAGTCAATGAGCGATATTCTGAAAGCTGCAAAATCGCAGGCTGGCCAACACGCCGATGGGATATAAGATCACGCGCAAGGCCGCGGAGGATATTACCCATATCTATATTGAAGGTGTGGCTATGTTTGAGACTCACCAAGCCGAAGCCTATCACACTGCAATGGAACGAACATTTGAGCTGTTGGCCGAGAATCCCAACATGGCAAGACAAAGCACTGAAATTACGCCGCCTGTTCGCATTCACCCCTATCAATCGCATCTTATTGTCTATGTCGAAAATGACAGTGACATATTGATTGTTCGCGTTCGTCATGGTCGCGAAGACTGGAAAAACAATCCAACTGGTGCCTGAGACAGTTCCTTTTCAAAATCCAAAATAAAGACGGTTGCTTGCGACCCTGCCTTCCGGCGAGGACAGAGATGGGAGGGGACAAGAGGAATCGATGACAGATCAAGTCTGAACTTCTGCAGATTACAGTTGTTTCGTCACGCGCAGTTGGTCACTTCCCACAATGATCCCTGCCGAACTGACTCCGATGACTGTCTATGTGCCGACGCAAAAGATGAATGGTGCGTCAGTGCCAGCGCATACACACGCGTCTTCGACACAGGTAATTGAGGCAACACATTGTTCAGTAAAAAATGTCGCTGTGCTCACCAGGGACGGGCCGAGTTGTGAGAAAGCTGGCGGGCATGTGATTGAAAGAAAAACTATTCTCAACCTGGAAATGTGGAAACGATAAACCTGTATGTACCAGGAGGTAAGGATGAATTTCACAGGTTGTGTGTTAATCGAGCTGCGGTTTTGACATCAAATCGCGGTCCTGACTACATATCCAACGAAACAACGCCCGCACATCTACTTTCAGGAGAATGGTGCGGTCGAGAAGACTCGAACTTCCACGGGAGTTACCCCACAGCGACCTCAACGCTGCGCGTCTACCAATTCCGCCACGACCGCACGTGGTAGAAGCCGTTACCGGCGCGCCGCATGTAACAAATCGATATTCAACACACAAGGCCTGCCGGCTATTTTTGTCATCGAATTGTCAAGATCGTTGATCCTTGCGCCCTGATACCCTTGCGCGGGCTGATCTTGTGCGCCATGTAGGCATGAAACGATGACACACGAGATGGATTACATGCAGCGCGCAGAAATCGAATCACAGTTTTTTGCCAACCGCGGATCGGCGCCGGTGGAATGGCTGGTTGCTCCGGGGCTTGTTGATTATGATGAGGCCGTCCGTTTCATGGAGGAGCGTGTTGCTGCGATCAGGGATACAAATGCCAACGAACTGGTATGGCTTGTGGAACACCCACCTTTATATACGGCCGGAACCAGCGCCAGTGATACTGACCTGCTGACACCCGACAGGTTTCCCGTATACGCCACCGGCCGTGGCGGCGAATACACTTATCATGGGCCCGGTCAACGCGTTGCCTATGTTATGCTTGATCTGAAACGACGACGCTGTGATGTGCGCGCCTTTGTATCATCACTTGAAGCGTGGATCATTGCCACACTGGGCGATATGAACATCAAGGGCGAACGGCGCGAAGACCGCGTTGGCGTGTGGGTGACCCGGCCGGAGCGCCCCACCCTGCCCGATGGCTCAATGTCGGAAGACAAAATAGCTGCCATCGGCATCAGGCTCAGGCGCTGGGTCAGCTACCACGGGATTTCGATAAATGTCGAACCCGACCTTGACCACTTTGGTGGCATCGTACCGTGCGGCATCAATACCCATGGCGTCACCAGCCTGGTAGATCTTGGTTTGCCGGTGACGATGCATGATGCAGACAACGCGCTGCGCCAATCCTTTGAAGGTGTCTTTGGACCAACAATGTCTGTTGCCAGGAAATAGCCGGGTTCAAAAATGTTTGCCTGCCTGAAATGGTCCCAGCCGCGTGGATGCAGAAACAAGATAGGCCGTCGACCAGCCGATCAGCAAAAAGCCGCTGATACCCTCAAGACCCGCCAGCAACTGCCACTGATCCTCTATCAGACTATCGCCATATCCAAGTGTCGAAAAGGTTATTGCCGAGAAGTATAATGCATCCTCAAAAAGGGTGATCGCATCCAGGTGAAAATAGACGGCGGCCCAGATCCAAATCTCAACAGTGTGAATGGCGAATAATGCGTACATGACCGCAATCATCGCAGCTACCTTGCGACGGTAACCATGAATGGGCCTTCGCTCAGCAATGGCATTCATGATGTTGGCGACGACGACCAGACCGAGTGTATGGACAATAACGGTCAATGAGATGACCAATGTACCCACGAACAGATTGATCAGCATATACCACTTCCCTCTACAATTTTGCTTTATTGCGCTGTTCCCGCCAAAGGATGAACAGGCCTGATCCGATGATAATTGCTATGCCCAGCCATTTGGATAGCGACGGAAATTCATCAAAAATCAGAAAGCCAATCGCAACAGCGGAGATAATTTCAAAGTACTGAAAGGGTGCCAGCAACGAAGCGGGCGCATGTCGAAATGCGGTGACAACGAGCAAATGACCAAATGTTGATATCAGACCAATTGCCAAAAGCAGAACAACCGCAAGGGTTGAACCAGGCGGCGTCCAGGTTAAATCTGTCACCCCCAAAGCCGAGCCAACCGCCATTGCAAATCCAAGTGCGATAACCCCACCAACCCCGGCCGAATATTGCATGACCAGCGACGTATCGCGGGCAGCAAGAACACGATTGAGAATCAAATAGAATGCAAACAGGGTTGCAGTACCAAGCGGTAAGAGCGATACAAGGCCGAAGCGCACAAGGTTTGGTTGAATCACCATCAGCGCGCCAATAAATCCAACTGCGATGGCAAGCCAACGACGCCAGCCGACTTTTTCACCCAGTATCAGTGCCGACAGAGCTGTCAAAATAAAGGGTTCAACAAAAAATATCGCTATTGCATCGGCAATAGGCACGTATTTGACGGAAATGAAAAACAGCGCGCTGGCACAACCGATTAATATGCCCCTCAGCAGATTGTAGGACCAGTTGTTCGGCCGTAGCGCTGATATGCCGCCAGCAGCAATCAGAATTGGAACACAAATCAATGTTTGCAATGCGAAACGCAGGAACGTTATGGACCCGGGAGCCATTGCTTCGTTCAAAGCAAGAAATTTCGCGGCTGCGTCCATAAGCGGCAATGTCAGCATGGCACCGGCCATGATAAATGCCGCTTCAAATGGTTTGTCGTGTTTCGTGTCTACTGCATGCAGGCTGGGCAAATTCTACACCGCCGGTTGGTTAGCAACTCAATTATCGCGAATTCGGTCAATACACCAAACATCATCGTCAGCAATGGACTGAAAACAACACTCAAGCAAGTACCCAACTTATCGCGTTCCATACAGCCCGACTGTCGGGGCAGGTCAACGGAACGAACAGGAGCGATCTATGCAATTTACTGCAAATATAACAAATGAAAATCCAGACTATGATACACTCGGCGGACGGATTTCGCGTGCACGCGATGCTCTGGATTTTTCTACTGCACAACTTGCACGCCGACTGGGTGTGAAATCCGACACCGTCAATGCATGGGAATCCGATCGCTCCGAGCCGCGGGCCAATCGTGTCACAATGCTGGCCGGCGTATTGGGCGTTTCACCCACCTGGCTGCTCAACGGGGTTGGCGAATCGCCAAGCACACCAACCATCAATTCCGAACTCCATGTCATTATCACGCAGCTCTCAAAGCTTAAACGATCACATGCAGCAATGGGGCAGATGATTGACGCGCTGGAATCAGAAGCGCAACGGGTATCCAATCATCTGAGTGATTGATTTTCGCATTGGGCACTTGAGGCACAGCCCTTGCTCTGACAATGTATGCGGTAACAATCGACTTTGATGGGACCCTGGGGAGAAAACGAATGGATGTACGTGCTGCGCTGGCTGTGGAAGCCGGAAAACCACTGGAAGTAACCACTGTTCAACTGGAAGGCCCGCGTACTGGCGAGGTGCTGGTTGAAATGAAAGCAACCGGCATCTGTCACACCGACGAATTTACGTTGTCGGGTGCTGATCCCGAAGGGATTTTCCCTGCTATCCTCGGCCATGAAGGTGCCGGTGTGGTGGTTGAAGTTGGTGCAGGCGTAACCTCGCTGAAGCCCGGTGATCATGTTATTCCTCTGTACACGCCAGAGTGCCGTGAATGCGAATATTGCCTTAATCCAAAGACCAACCTGTGCCAGGCGATCCGCACGACACAGGGACAGGGCCTCATGCCTGATGGCACCAGCCGGTTTTCGATTAATGGCGAAAAGATTTTCCACTATATGGGGACGTCAACTTTTGCCAATTTCTCGGTTCTGCCGGAAATAGCTCTGGCAAAAATCCACCCGGATGCACCGTTTGACAAGGTCTGCTATATCGGTTGTGGCGTGACCACAGGCATTGGTGCAGTGATCAACACGGCAAAAGCTGAACCCGGATGCCGAGCGGTGGTTTTCGGACTGGGTGGTATCGGGCTTAATGTCATTCAGGGGCTTCGCCTTGCCGGTGCTGAAATGATCGTCGGCGTGGACATGAACAATTCCAAGAAGGAATGGGGCGAAAAATTCGGCATGACCCATTTCGTCAATCCGTCAGAAGTTGAAGGTGACCTTGTTCCCTATCTGGTTGATTTGACCAAGGGTGGTGCCGATTATTCCTTTGAATGTATCGGCAATACCAAAGTCATGCGGGACGCACTTGAATGCTGCCACAAGGGCTGGGGTGAATCGATCATCATAGGCGTTGCCGGCGCCGGGCAGGAAATCTCAACCCGGCCGTTTCAGCTGGTCACCGGTCGCTCCTGGCGCGGCACGGCCTTTGGTGGCGCCAGAGGCAGAACCGATGTGCCGAAGATTGTTGACTGGTACATGAACGGTAAAATTGACATTGACCCGATGATTACCCACACGCTGAGCCTTGATGAAATCAACAAGGGTTTTGATTTGATGCATGCGGGCGAGTCGATCAGATCCGTCGTCATATATTAAGTTCTAAATGGCACAAAAACCTGTCGTCTATGTGGATGCGGACGCCTGCCCGGTGAAAGCAGAGGCTTTGAAGGTGGCTGAACGGCATGATTTACACGTGACGTTCGTCGCCAACGGTGGATTGCGCCCATCGCGCGATCCAATGGTTCGCAACGTGGTCGTATCTGCCGGTTTCGATGCGGCCGATGACTGGATCGTTGATAACGCCGCACCGCTTGATATCGTCATAACAGCGGACATTCTGCTGGCAGGCCGATGCGTTGAAAAAGGCGCACTGGTATTGGGTCCGACCGGCAAAAAATTCGATACCGCAAATATTGGCATGGTAACCGCCATGCGAAACCTGAACCAGCAACTGCGCGAGTCAGGTGAGATAAGCGGTCACAATGCAGCTTTTTCCCCGAAGGATCGTTCACGTTTTCTCGAAGTACTCGAAAGCACTGTGCGTCAGTCCCTGAAGGATCGTTGAGATGATCATGTATGGGGCACAGGTTTCCTATTTTTCCGGCAAATTGCGGGCCTACCTGGACTGGAAGGGCCTGGATTATCAAGAACAGGTCGCCAGTCGTGATATCTACGTTACGAAAATAATACCCAATATTGGCTGGCCGGTCATACCGGTGATCGAGCAGGATGACGGGTCATTTCTGCAGGACACGACAGAGATTATCCGATATTTCGAAGCCACCCGGACTCAACCGGCAGTCCTGCCCAAATCGCCTATATTAGCGGTCGTGTCGATGATGCTCGAACTTTATGGTGATGAGTGGCTGGTCCTGCCTGCCATGCATTACCGCTGGCATTACAATCGTGAATTTGCCGTAGCGCAATTCGGGGCACTATCAGCCCCTGAAGCAGGCACACAAGAGCAGCTGAAAATCGGCGAAAAAGTTGCAACGCCCTTTGCCAATGCACTGCCCATTCTTGGTGTTTCAGATAAAACCGCACCCGCAATTGAAGAAAGCTATCTGACCTTGCTGGCTGAACTGGATTACCATTTTACGTCATCCAGCTACCTGCTGGGCGACGCACCAACCCTTGGTGATTTTGGACTTTATGGTCCGCTCTATGCCCACTTATACCGGGACCCCAATTCCGGCGCGATCATGCAATCCCGAGCGCCAAATGTTGTGGCCTGGATTGAGCGCATACGTGATAATGTCGATCGCAATACACAATTGTCCGACAGCACGGCAATCGTTCCCGAAACACTTTTGCCTGTCCTGCAGCGTGCTGTGCGCGAACAATTGCCCGTATTGATGGATACTGTTGAGCAACTGGAGCAATTTGCGGCAACGGCTGAGACAGGCAAACTTCCGCGAATGATCGGGTTCCACAATTTTACAATTGGGAAAACGACCGGCCAGCGTGGTGTATTTCCCTATTGCCTGTGGATGTTACAGCATATTGTAGATTATCTGGCAGGCCTTTCGTCAAATGACCGGCGGGATGTATCCGTATTTCTTCAATCCATCGGTGCAGACAGGCTTGATCAGTTAGCGCTCAACTGCCGGGTCAAACGGAATAATTTCAAATTGGTTCTGGATGATTTTCCGGAGCAAAGACAGTAGGATACAGATGCCATGAAGATAATTTCGGAAGCCAGGGCCTTTGGTGGAACACAGGGTGTCTACACCCATGAATCGGCTGTATGCGCCTGTGAAATGACATTTGCGGTCTATGTGCCGCCTCAGGCGGCACAGGAACCCTGCCCTGTCGTATGGTATCTCTCCGGTCTGACCTGCAACCATGCCAATGTCATGGAAAAAGGGGAATACCGGCGGTTGGCAGCAGAATTGGGTTTGATAATTATCTGTCCCGATACCAGCCCACGCGGCGATGGCGTTGCCGATGAACCGGACAACTGGCAGTTGGGCAAAGGTGCCGGTTTTTATGTGGATGCCACGCAGCAACCGTGGTCAGCTCACTATCAGATGTATTCCTACATAACCGATGAGCTGCCCTCGCTGGTCGGCGAGCACTTTCCTGTAGATATGACGAGGCAGTCTATTTTCGGCCATTCCATGGGTGGCCATGGTGCCCTGACGATCGCCCTGAAAAACCCCCGTCGTTTCAAGAGCTGTTCAGCCTTTGCGCCGATCGTGCAACCAATGACCGCTGACTGGTCGATCGGCGCGCTTCGCACCTATCTGGGAGAAGATGAAATGGCCTGGCGCGCCTATGATGCATGTGCCCTGGTTGAGGATGGCGCGCGTTTTCCTTCTTTCCTGATTGATCAGGGTGCCGCCGATGGGTTTTTGGATAGTGGCCTGCGCCCCTGGCTTCTGGAAGAAATCGGCAAAAAGGTTGGCATTCAAATGACCGTACGCATGCATGAAGGCTACGACCACTCATATTACTTCATATCCAGCTTTATGGATGATCATCTGCGCTGGCATAGCGAACGGTTGGTGAAGGCTTGAATGTTGGAAGGTAATCTGCCCCGTGACCAGCATGACTTTGCCGATCACGGGAGCGGAAATTTCGATACCAATGTCTGGCAACTATCGATTCAAATACCGAAGTGCCATTTTGTCTTCCACATCGGCTTGCGGGAAATCTGCATGTAATGTTTTGACCAATCCGTACCCCATGGCCAGAACCATCACCGCAATCGGCAGACCGGCCACAATGGATGCCGTTTGAAGTGCATTCAAGCCACCCGCCAACATCAGCACACCGGCAACAACACCGGAAGTGACGCCCCAGAACACCCGAAATTTGATGGGTGGGTTTTCATCACCCATGGACAGCATTGTGCATATCACCAGCGTTCCCGAGTCTGACGATGTGACAAACCATGATATCAGCAGAACGGTTGTCAAAATGGTGATTGGCGTGACCAAACCACTATAGCCAAAACCGGCGATGGTCTGGAATACGCCGCTGGCATAGTCGCCCGCGACCGCATCTGCGACGCCTGCATTGTTGAACAGATCAACACCAACCGCTGCGCCACCAAAGACGCCCATCCACAGGACAACAACCGTCGTTGGCACAACGAGCACGCAAAAGCAGAATTGACGAATTGTGCGCCCTTTTGAGACCCGCGCAATGAACATGCCAACAAAGGGACACCAGGCTATCCACCAACCCCAGTAGAAAATGGTCCACCAGCTTTGCCACTGACGATCCGGCTCGCCATCGATCCAAAAGCCCATGGGAATAACATTCCAAATATATTCGCCAGCACCGGTGATAACCATTCCCAATATGAAGGCTGTCGGACCCAGAATCAGAAAGATCATCAGCAATCCGAGGCTTGCCCATACATTCATCTCACTGAGAATACGAACGCCCTTACCGACACCCGAGGCCGCCGACGCTGTCCCGAGCAATGTAATCAGCGCAACAAGGATCATCTGATTGGTCGTTGTATTTGTCATCCAGCCAAGTTTTTCTAGTCCGGCGGCTATAGGTGCAACGCCAAGACCGAGCGACGTGGCCAATCCAAAAATTGTGCCAAACACACCCAACAGGTCGACGGCATGCCCCCATCCACCGTAGATTCTTTCCTTGAGTACCGGGTACAAAGCCGCCCTCAATGACAGGGGTAAACCCTTGCGGTAGGAAAAATACGCGAGGCTCAATCCGACAAGCACATAGAGCGCCCAGCCATGCAGTCCCCAATGAAATATTGTCACGCGGATAGCTACTGCTGCGGCTTCCAGACTGCCCGGTTCAATACCTGCACGGGTAATGAACGGGTTATCCTTGATGTGATACATCGGCTCGGCCACGCCCCAATAGATCAGGCCAGACCCCAGACCGGCACTGAACAGCATGCATATCCATGAAAAGGTCGAGAAATCCGGTTCATCATCGTCTTTACCAAGTTTCACATCGCCAAAACGGCTGAACAACAACCAGATAACAAACAGGAGTGCCAACGACACAACCAGCACGTAAAACCAGTCCAGTGTTCCAATGATGTAGTCTTTGGCAGCCGCAAATATCGCCCCTGAATATTCCACATCGGAAATCGTAAATGCCACAAAACCAATGATCATGACCATCGAGGCAATGGCCATAAAAGCATTCATGCCGGTAAATAATCCGGTTTTGGCGACCAGATCTTGGGGCGGTTCTTGAATCCCATCACTCATGATTTTCTCCTCCTCAGGAAGCCAACTGTTACTTAACGCACAGTACCGGAAGCACCCTGCTGACTGGACTGCGAGATCCAGACATCAAATGCCTCTTTCAATTTTGCATGATTTTTCGACCACCATTGCGCATCTGAACGAATGGATACTTTGTCCGCATAGGCCGGGCCGTTTGGAAGCTGCGACAAAACCTCATCGGGCAGCAGGGCCAATGAAGATTTACGGGTCGGACCATTGGGTAAATGTTTGACCATATTAGCCAGTGACTGCGTGCTGCTGGCAAAACGAATGAAATCGATGGCTGCCTGTTTGTAGCGACTGCCTTTTGGAATGCCGAAAAGATCAAGCTCGACAACTCTTCCATCCCAGACGATTGTGAAACTGGCACCCTCCTCGCGGGCAGCCGTTGCACCGGTTGTTGCCCAGATGGATGCCATCGCGACCTCACCATCATTCAACATACGCACCGGCTGAAGACCGTTTTTCCATAACTTCAGGTCCGGTTTGATCGATTTCATTTTGGCGAGCGAGCGTGCAATACCTTCCTCGGTTTCCAGTGTGGCATAAACATCTTCCGGTTTAACGCCATCCGCTATAAGAGCCCACTCCATGATTACCGTTGGATCGTCACGTATTGCGCGCGGGCCTGGGTATTTCACGGTATCAAAGAAATCCGCAATGGATGTGGGCGGATCATTGGCGAACATATTGTTGTTATAGCCAAATGCTGTCGCCCAGACGATAACCCCAACGCCACATTCATTCAGAGCCCCATCGACAAAATCATCGCGAAAGCCGGTGCCGTCGGCCCCATTGGGCAGATCAATATCCTGCAGGTTTTCAAGCAGTCCTTCGTTGCAGGCCCGCAGGGAATCTGCCTGTGTCAGATCAACCACGTCCCAGACGACATTGGCAGATTCGACCTGATCGCGAATTTCATCTATGCCGCCAGCGTAGTGTTCAACATTGACCCGCGTACCATTTGCCTCCTCATAGGGACGAACAAAACCAAGCATCTGGCTGCGCATATAAGGGCCCGTCCAGGAAGTGAAAGTGATGGCATCCCTACTGGCCGGTGCAGGGGAAAGTGTCGCTTGTGTTTGCGTCGCACTCTTCTCACTATTGTCCTGTGCCAGAGCCGGGGCTGCTATGAGGGCAGTCACCAGAGCAACTGTTGCAATGACCCTGCTGCAATCGTGACCTGTTGAATTCCAATTCATCAAACCAAGCTCCCTTTTGTTCAACCTCAGTAGTTTTGCAGTAAACCAAAACTCATTTATGAGCGAACCGACAATTGCCAGAAACACGCGAAGCTATCGCCTCGTTGAACCGCGCTCAAACATGCATTGATTGCCTGGCAACGTTGCAATATCCAGGCAACGCGTCCCCAACAGTGACAATGTTTTGCCGGACCCCTTCTCCCTGCTTCAAAAAAATTGCAAACAACATCAAAAAAAGGCTAACGCGAAAAAACACTATCCAATTAGCTCAATCGGTCATACATTTTACCTGTTATGACAAATTTGCCCATATTGATTGATTTTTTGCTGTTTGATGGCTTTTCAAACATGGTTCTGGCAAGCGGCGTCGAGCCATTGCGCGCAGCAAACGATCTTTCAGGCCGAAAACTGTATCAATGGAGGCTGATGAGTATTGATGGCGGCATCGCCACCAGTTCCAGTGGAATAGAAATGCGCACACAGGCGTTGCTTCCAATGGAGATGCCCCCCAAAAGACTGTTTACAGTTGCCGGTTTTGGCATCCGTGATCAGGTGGGTCCAGTCACGCTATCGGCTTTGCGCAAGGTGGAGCGTACAGGATCTGCACAATGTGCCATGGATATGGGGGCCTGGATTTTGGCGGCGGCTGGTGTCCTGGACGGTCACAAGGCAACGGTGCACTGGGAAGAACTGGGCGAGTTTGCCGAAGCTTTCCCTGACGTTATCGTGACCGATAATCGTTTTGTTATGGATGGCAATCGCATCAGCGCCGGGGGCGCCACGGCGTCTCTTGAGATGATGATCTCGCTGATCCGAGCCGATTATGGATCGGCACTGGCTTTCGACGTAACCAATATGTTCGTCCACGATGCCGAGGTCATTCAGCGCAGTGAACGCAGTACATTTCACATCAGCAGGCCACATCAGCCACCGCAACTGGTTCGCTCTATTGATCTGATGCGGGCAAACATCGAAGAACCAATTCCGCTTGATGTCATAGCCAGAACCGCTTCGTGCTCGGCGCGTACCCTGACACGTCTGTTCCTGCGGGAACTTGCTCTTCCGCCGGGCAAATATTACACGTCCATCCGGCTTCTGGTTGCCCGACGCCTTGCCAGAGAAACAAAAATATCCTGCGCCGACATTGCAGCAAGGACCGGGTTTTCTTCCTCCGCTGCACTGGCCAGGGCCTATTCATCTCATTTTGGCTCTACCATTAGCGCCTTGAGAGCACGGTAAATCCGATTTGCGGATTTGAGCCGCCAAAAGAGTTTCCAGGTCGCGTCTTTCAGGCTGAACCCTAAAGAACCGCGATATCACCGCGAGCCCACTGCTCCTGTGTCTGTGCCGTGTGCTCGTCAAACCGGCCATCTCCAATGGCGGAACGAATGCCCTGCATCAATTGTTGGTAATAGGCCAGATTATTCCAGGTCAGCAGCATGCCGCCCAGGGCTTCATTTGATCTGATCAGATGATGCAGATAGGCACGCGAGTAATCACGAGCAGCCGGACAATCTGATTGCTCATCCAATGGACGCATGTCCTCGGCATGACGGGCATTGCGCAAGTTGACCTTGCCGCGCCTGGTATAGGCAAGGCCATGACGCCCGGCACGGGTCGGCATAACACAATCAAACATATCGATGCCGCGTGCAACGGACCTGATAATATCGTCAGGTGTCCCCACGCCCATCAGGTATCGTGGACGATCCTGTGGCAACAGCGGACAGGTGACATCCAGCATATCCAGCATCACATCCTGCGGCTCTCCCACGGCCAGCCCACCAATGGCATACCCCTTGAGGTTCATTTCCTTAAGTGCCGTGGCGGAACGCTCGCGCAGGGCAACATTGTCCCCGCCCTGAACAATGCCAAACATTGCCTTGCCCGGCTGATCGCCAAAGGCCACCTTGCATCGCTCGGCCCAACGCAGCGACATTTCCATGGATTTTTCAATCGCTGTCGTTTCCGCCGGTAGACGTACACATTCATCAAGCTGCATCTGAATATCAGAGCCAAGAAGCCCTTGTATCTCTATTGAGCGTTCCGGCGACATCTCGTGCCGGCTACCATCGATATGAGATTGAAAGATAACGCCATGCTCGTCCAGTTTACGCAACCCTGCCAGGGACATAACCTGAAAACCGCCGGAATCCGTCAGTATGGGACGCTCCCAGCGGGCAAATTCATGCAGACCGCCCAACCGCGCCATCCGCTCCGCACCCGGGCGCAACATCAGGTGATAGGTATTTCCCAAAATGATATCAGCACCCAGTGCGCGCACCTGATCCATATACATGGCCTTGACAGTACCGCCAGTTCCAACCGGCATAAATGCCGGTGTGCGCACGTCACCACGCGGCATGGATATTGTGCCCAATCGCGCCTTGCCATCCGTCGCGTGTTTTATGAACTGAAACTGTGTTGTCATGTATTTTATCCGTTTGACCTGAAGAGCAGGCTGGAATCGCCATAGGAATAGAACCGATAGTCATTTTCTATGGCGTACTGATAGGCATTTTTCATCGTTTCATAGCCGGAAAACGCACAAACCAGCATGAAGAGTGTCGATCGTGGCAGGTGAAAATTTGTCATAAGCATATCGACGAAGCGAAACCTGTAGCCAGGTGTGATGAAAATATCCGTTGCGCCATTCCACTCATGCAGCGTTCCTGCATTGTCACAGGCACTTTCAAGCAAACGTAGCGAGGTCGTGCCAACACTGACGATACGCCCTCCCCGCGCTTTGACGACATTCAGGCGGTCTGCTGTTTCGGCCGAGACTTCGCCCCGCTCCGAATGCATGACGTGATCGCTCGTATCGTCTGCCTTGACTGGCAAAAATGTACCCGCACCGACATGCAACGTTACAAAGTGTCTTTCCACACCCGCCTTGTCCAGCCGATCGAAAAGTGCATCGGTAAAATGCAACCCGGCTGTTGGAGCAGCAACGGCGCCATCCTCGCTGGCATAGACTGTCTGATAATCTTTTCGGTCCTGATCATCCTCGCCGCGTTTTGAGGCAATATAGGGTGGCAGAGGAATATGCCCGCCCATCTGAATGGCACGATCCAGTGCGTCACCGGCAAGATCAAACTTTAACGTGACCTCACCGCCATCGGTGCGATCTTCGATGGTGCCGCTGAGGTCTCCGCCCAGACACAGATTGTTATCAGAGCCAAAACTGAACCGGTCCTGTGCCTTTACCCGCTTTGCTGGCCGGACGAACGCCTTCCAGGTGTCAGGCGCCATGCGCATGTGAAGGGTCGCAGAAATTTTGGACCGGACTTCGCCGCCAGCGGTCAGGCGGATGCGCGCACCCTCAAGCTGCGCTGGTATGACCCGTGTATTGTTTAAAACCAGCGCATCGCCGGGCCGCAGGAATTTCTCCAGGTCACGCACGCGATAATCTGACACGCCCTCTTGTGGATTGATCAGCAGGAGTTTGGCCATATCACGCGGCGAAGCAGGCCGAAGCGCAATGGCGCTGTCGGGCAGATCAAAGTCAAACAGATCAACGCGCATGGGAAAACTCAATCAAATATGCAAACAGCGCCCGCTTTTGAGACGGGCGCTGCTGCATTGTCACTATAACATTCAAACGTCGGCAGCAACGCGAACTGATGTGATGCTATCCGGGTTTTGCACCGGCTCACCGCGTTTGATCTGGTCAATCACGTCCATTCCTTCAACGACCTGACCCCACACTGTGTACTGTTTGTTGAGCCAGGGTGAATCAGCAAAACAGATGAAGAACTGTGAATTCGCAGAATTGGGGCTCTGTGAACGCGCCATGGAACAGGTACCACGCACGTGGTTCATATTGGAAAATTCAGCTTCAAGGTCTGGTTTTTCCGAACCGCCCATACCCGTACCGGTCGGGTCGCCAGTCTGCGCCATGAAACCATCAATGACCCGGTGGAAAACAACACCATCATAAAAATTCTCGCGTGCGAGTTCCTTGATGCGCGTCACGTGATTGGGTGCCAGGTCAGGCATCAATTCGATAACAACGCGCCCTTTGCTGGTCTCCAGAATGATTGCGTTTTCCGGATCTTTAAGATCGGCCATGATATTCTCCTGATTGATTATCTGTTATTTGCCGACGCGAACCTTGATCATACGATCAGGGTCTTCGACAGCACCATTGGCGGATTGGGAACCGCGTTTGATTTTATTGACATGTTCCATGCCATCAATAACCCGGCCAAAGACGGTATATTGACCGTTAAGCGATGGATATTCGTTGAACATGATGAAAAACTGTGAATTGGCAGAATCGGGATTTTGCGAACGAGCCATGCCCAGAACACCCGTTTCATAAGGGATGTCCGAGAATTCCTGTTTCAGATCCGGCATGGCCGAGCCGCCGGTACCGGCACGCTGTGGGTTAAAACCCTTTTCCATATTGCCGAATTCCACATCCCCGGTCTGTGCCATGAAGCCATCGATGACGCGGTGGAATGCAACATTGTCATATTTACCGGCTTCGGCAAGCTCCTTGATGCGCTTGACGTGCTCGGGTGCGACATCGGGCAAAAGTTCAACGACAACGTCACCGTCCTTAAGCGTAATGGTCAAAGTATTTGCCGGGTCCACTTGTGCGTTTGCTGCTGAAAGCGTTCCAAAGGCAAGCAATGCCGAGATGGCGAGTGTTGTTAGGAATTTCATGATTACTCCGTGAATTATCGGACTGAGGTTTGATGGGGCATTTACGCTGTATTACAGCAATCTATCTTTCCAGCAATGCAGACAGAACTGCCGCTGGGACGAAACCGCTTACATCACCGCCCATGGATGCGATCTGCCGCACCAATGTGGCAGTAATAGGCCGATTCAAAGGACTTGCCGGTAAAAATACGGTTTGAATTCCCGGTGCCATTTGCCGGTTCATACCAGCCATTTGCATTTCGTAATCAAGATCTGAACCATCGCGAAGACCGCGCATGAGCAATGTTGCATTATTTTCCCGCGCGACATCAATGGCAAGTTTGCTGAAAGAGACGACAGAGACCCTGTCTTCCTGACCGGGAAGAACTGCTGCCAAAGACGCCTTGATCAGCTTTGAACGTTCTTCAAAACTGAAAAGAGGTTTTTTCGATGCCTGTACACCAATGCCGACCACAACAGTATCGGCAACATTGAGTGCCTGCATCAAAACGTCCAGATGGCCGTTGGTAATCGGATCGAAAGACCCCGGGTAAAAAGCAATTGTCATGGGCATCTCATGCTACGAAGCCATATGCGTGTTCAGCCATGCTTTTGTCATGACGACGACTGCTGTGCAAGTAAAACAAGGCGTATATTTAGCTGGCGCAAACCTGCACCTTAATATGAATGCAATCTGAACATCGCCTTCAGGTCCGCTTCAGTCGACATTTCCTACTTTATTCGAGACAATTTTAGAGGAGATGACAATGATTATTTTATTCTTCATCGCTACCCTGTTTGCGACCATGACGATAGCAGCCGCCATTGTCCTGGCCACGCCGCAAACAGAGCAACTGCCGGTTCGCCGCCGATACACTAAATAGGGGATACACAGGACCCAACCCAACAACACCTGGCTATTCACAAGTGTGTGTACACAGGCAGCCGAATGATCACTTCGCGTTTGAACAGCATTGAACTTGTGTAAATCGGGCACCATATCACTAAGACAAGACACAGCCCCTAACGCATAGACGGGTACCAATTAACTCAAGTGGAATGAAATCAGGGAGACTATGATGATCACAGCACTGAGCCTACTTGCGGTTCTCATCGCCTCAATGTTTCTGGCAACTATGGGTGCGGCCATGAAAGCAATGCGCGAAGAGCAATCTGAGGCCACGGCAACCGCCCGTCACAGAATCAAATAGCAGAAAATTGTTGGTGGGGCCTGCCCCGCCGCACCATGGGAATTCCTGACCTCCAATCAGTTCCCAATCAATCCGGATGGCCCCAACCATCCGGATTTTCTGTTTTTAGAACAATTCAGGTTTTGACGGAATCGGCAAAACCTGAATGCATCAACAAAATAGGCAGCGCCGACGCCGCTATCCTGATCCGCAACAGCCCCTAGTCCGTGTTGTTTTCAGATGAACTATCGTCATCGGTGGGCAATTCCGCAGCGACAGCCTGCGTTGCCTCTTCTGATTCCACCTCATCTTCACCTTCTTCAGGCTCAGGCTCGTTGATCCGTTCAACGGAAACAACTTTTTCCTGCTTCGAGGTTGAGAAGATCGTTACACCCTTGGTGGCGCGGCTGGCGAAACGAATGCCATCAACCGGCACACGGATGAGTTGGCCTGCATTGGAGACCAACATGATCTGATCATCATTTTCGACCGGGAAGGTCGCAACCAACGGGCCAATCTCGTTGACTTTGCTGGTATCCGTCGCCCGAATACCCTTGCCGCCACGACCCGACACGCGGAAATCATAGGACGAGGAGCGTTTGCCGTAGCCTTTTTCACTAACGGTCAAAACAAATTGCTCACGGGCCTGAAGTTGCAACGCCAGCTCTTCGGTAAATGGTTCATCGCTCGACGTGATGGATGCGTCCTCTCCGACAAGCTCAATGTCATCTGAGTCTGCCCGGCTCCATTTAATATATGCGGCGCGATTTGCGGCAGAAGCATCGACATGTGAAAGAATGGTCATGGAGATGACACGATCGCCCTCGGCGAGTGAAATGCCACGCACGCCGATTGAGTTTCTTCCCGCAAACACACGAACATCTGTGGTCTGGAAGCGAATGCACTGCCCCAAAGCTGTGGTCAGCAACACATCATCAAATTCATCGCAGGTTTCTACATTGAGGATTTCGTCTTTCTCATCCTCAAGCTTCATGGCTATTTTGCCGTTGCGATTGACCTGTACAAAATCAGACAACTTGTTGCGCCGCACAGTGCCACGGGTTGTCGAGAACATTACATCCAGCTGGCTCCAGCTTTCCTCATCCTCCGGCAACGGCATGATGGAGGTGATACGTTCACCCTGTTTCAGCGGCAGCATGTTGATCAGTGCCTTGCCGCGCGCCTGGGGCGAGCCCAGCGGCAATCGCCAGACTTTTTCCTTGTAGACAATGCCACGCGAAGAGAAAAACAGCACGGGTGTATGGGTATTGGCTACAAAAAGCCTGGTGACGAAATCCTCGTCACGCGTTGACATGCCCGAACGCCCCTTACCACCGCGACGTTGCGCTCTGTATGTCGCCAGAGGTACACGTTTGATGTAGCCCGAATGCGATACAGTGACCACCATGTCTTCGCGGGCGATGAGGTCTTCATCGTCCATATCCGCGCCGCCTTCGGTGATCTCGGTACGGCGCGGTGTGGCAAACTCGTCCCGCACTTCGGTCAGTTCGGTTTTGACAATTTCCATAATGCGAATACGCGAAGCAAGAATTTCCAGGTAATCCTTGATTTCGGCACCGATGACATTGAGTTCATCGGCAATTTCGTCCCTGCCAAGGGCGGTCAATCGCGCCAGACGCAATTCCAAAATAGCCCGAACCTGTTCTTCAGACAGGTTATAGGTACCGTCGTCATTGATCTTATGACGCGGGTCGTCGATCAGCAGGATAAGCGTTTCAACATCTTTTGCCGGCCAGCGACGCTCCATCAATTCCGAACGTGCGGTGGCCGGATCAGGCGCCCTGCGGATCAAGGCAATTACTTCATCGATATTGGCAACGGCGATTGCCAATCCAACCAATACATGTGCCCGGTCACGCACCTTGTTGAGAAGAAATTTGGTTCTGCGACTGACGACTTCTTCACGGAAAGCCACAAAGGCTCTCAACATGTCCATCAGATTCATCTGCTCCGGCTTACCACCGTTGAGCGCAACCATATTGCAGCCGAAAGAGTTCTGCAGTGGTGTAAAGCGGTAAAGCTGATTGAGAACAACGTCAGCAACAGCATCCCGCTTCAGCTCAATTACCACCCGATAGCCGTCGCGGTCGGATTCGTCACGAAGGTCGGAAATACCCTCAATGCGTTTATCGCGCACCAGTTCAGCCATCTTCTCGATCATCGAGGACTTATTGACCTGATAAGGCACCTCGGTAACAATCAGTGCTTCGCGGTCGTTGCGAATTTGCTCCGTGTGCACCAGACCGCGCATCATGACAGAACCACGCCCGGTCTCATAGGCGGAGCGGATACCCGACCTGCCAAGGATCAAACCGCCTGTCGGAAAATCAGGACCCGGGATAATTTCCTGCAATTGAGCCAATTCAATTGCGGGGTCATCAATCAGCGCTATGCAACCATCAATAACTTCCCCAAGATTATGGGGAGGAATGTTGGTGGCCATGCCGACGGCAATACCACCGGCACCATTGACCAGCAAATTTGGAAATTTGGCTGGAATAACCCGTGGCTCTCTTGAAGAGGCATCGTAGTTTTCCTGAAAATCAACCGTATCCTTGTCGATGTCCTCAAGCAGCTCATGGGCAACCTTGGCCAGGCGCGATTCCGTATAACGCATGGCAGCTGGTGGATCACCGTCAATCGAGCCAAAGTTTCCCTGTCCGTCAATCAACGGCACCCGCAGTGAAAAGTCCTGCGCCATGCGTACCATGGCATCATAAATGGCCTGGTCGCCATGCGGGTGATATTTACCCATCACGTCACCGATAATACGTGATGATTTCACATATTTACGATTCCAGTGATACCCACCCTCGTGCATGGCAAATAGAATGCGCCTGTGAACAGGCTTGAGACCATCCCGTACATCTGGCAGAGCACGGCTGACGATAACGCTCATGGCGTAGTCGAGATAGGAGCGCTGCATCTCCTCCATTATGGAGATGGGCTCGATACCGCTTGGGCTTGATGGTGGCGTTATTGGAGTGTCATTGTCTGACAAGGATGTTATCCGTCGTAAATTAGAGAATCAGTGGACTATGTTATAGCTGATCACCCCCACAAAGGCCAATCGGGAGCACCGGATAGCAGTGCAGTATAGCTGTTATTTATCAACAGCTTACGCAAGCTCGCCCAACCATCGGATATTAGTCTGGCGCGCGCGCGACAAAAACATGACAATTTTGCCCAAACCCGCCCCTGCACAGAAGATTCGCTTCAAGCGAAATACATCCTATACTTTACCATTCGAGCACGCCTGTGACATTGATTGATCCAGTTTTCGGCAAGCTACACCAACACTGTAAAGTGCCGATGAAGGGTCGCGGTCAGTCCAGATTTCCGTTTGAAATTGCAGTAAACTGGATTAAATCGACCCCATGTCAAAATCAGAACGCACCGTGCTGTACGCATTGCTTATATCAATTACAGCATTTTCCCTTGATGCTCTTCTTCCCCTGCTCCCGCAGATGGCCAGGGATTTAAGCAACGCATCTGACAACCGCATCTTCTTTGTGATAACCGCCGTTATCTTTGGCATGATTTTTGGGGAAATTATCTTCGGTCCGATTGCGGATGCCATCGGGCGCAAACCTGCACTAACAGTCGGACTTGGTGTTTTTACTGTTGGCACGGTAATTGCGCTTCAGGCGAATTCCCTGGAGTGGATGCTCATTGGTCGCACTATCCAGGGTGTCGGCGTCTCCGGCCCCAAGATCGTCACACGCGCATTAATTCGGGATCAATTCCAGGGGCCGGACATGGCGCGGGTCATGTCGATCATTTTTAGCGTTTTTATCTGTGTTCCGATGATTGCCCCCATCTTCGGCTATTGGCTAGGCGATACCTTTGGCTGGCGTTCGGTATTCCTGTTTTATCTCGTCCTGGCTTTTACAGCAGGCACCTGGTTGCTGCTTCGACAGCCTGAAACCTTGCCGCCACAAAATCGCATGCCGTTGTCTGTTCAAAGGTCAATCGGCAATCTGGCTCTGATCGTAACGAACGGGCGGGTTCTTTGCTACGCGACAATCGCAGGATTGGTCTTTGGCACCCTGCTGACATTCCTGTCTGTTGCTCAATCCATATTTGATCAAACCTATGATCGCGGTGTCACATTTGCCTATTGGATTGCATTTCTCTCACTGGGATCAGGGCTGTCATCACTTTTAAACAGCCGATTGGTGATGCGCTTGCCAATGGACACTCTGGTTGAGAGAGCGTTGGTTGGTCTGAGCCTGGCTGGTGTAATATTATTCGTAACCACCGTGTCGTTCAGCGGGCATCCACCCTTTGCCGTATTTGTCGGCGCGATGGGGCTGGTTTTTGTGAGCATCGGCACCGTTTTTGGTAATATCAATGCGATGGCAATGACATATCTCGGTCGAATTGCCGGGATGGGCGCAAGCGCGATTAGTTCGCTCTCAAGTTTGATTTCATTTGTTGTGGCAGCATTGGTCAGTCAAATTCACGATGGAACGCCTTTGGCGATGTCCATATGCCTGATTTTCTCGGGAACACTGGCAATATTGATTTTACGGTTTACCAGAAGGCTTCAGGAAGTGACGGTTTAGGCACTACGAATTCGCAAGCATGGCTCAATGCCGATAGTATCAAATGACAGGTTATCGGGTTGCGTTGAACTTCAGGTCGAAATTCTGCTTATTCCCTTGGCAAGGTGATTGATATTTCACGTCCGCCCTGTTCATGAACACTGTCGTTTGCACGAATGTTCACAACGTCAACATCGTCGGGAATGGTGACGCCAGAGAGACTGCGGGTAAACGGTTGTTCATTGACGTGCGGATGAGCCAGCACCCGGCTCCCGTAAACCGTACCATCAGGCCCGACCACATCCCAGCGATTGGCATAATGATCCCAGCCAGTGTCGTCGTGTTTGAGTGTCACAGAGAACCGCCAAGTGCCGTTGGATTGCTTCTCAGCTTCAACCGCTTCAACATCCACCTCGCCGGCAAGCGCACCCATTGTCCAGCAAGCCGCAAGACCTGCCACCAATACCAATTTCGCTACGGATTTCATCAATACACCTTCCCTCAAATCAAGCAGCACAAATGCATGGTGCGTATTGCCGGGCAAATCAAATGATTGCGATTTGACCGGAATAGCAACGGCAAAAGGTGAACATGGCTATTGGCGCGATGCAAAATATTTGTATATTGCGGCCCGTCGTTGTGAACGCCCTGTCACTTCCGTGGTCAGAAAATCCCGAACATTACTCAATACATCATGCGCCTGCTCGGTAATGATCGTACCATGAGCCATGAGTATGCGGTTAAAGTCCCACGCGTTAATCGCATCCAGCCGCCGACGCGCTGCCCCTGTATCCGTTGTGTACATTCGAAACTCCGGCGATGGCATTGGTTTACCAAAAACCCTTGCGGCTTTCGTCAGGAATTGAACGAATTTGGATTTTACCGTCTCGCTGGAGATATTTTCCACGAGATCAGCAACAATCAGGCTCTTGCTGGATGGATGGAAAAACACGACTTCTGAAAAGAAGATATTCCCCTTCGTGACAAGCTGATCCAGAACCGGCGCCCAATCCTCGTGAGGTTCATCATCAAGTGTTCCGGCATAGATTTGCTCTGGACGTCGCTCGACCAACCCGGGAGACGCCCAGATTTGCGCATCCGGATAAGCCTGTGCGAAGGAATCCAGCCCCTGATTGTGGATCTTGTTTGGCGAGGCCACGTGACGAACCGGTCCAAGCGTATCAAGCTCATTTTTCAATTGTTTTGTCAGGAGCAAAGGTGAGATAACCAGTAAAGACGCATCGGGTAACATTACCACGAACATTCTGGTTTGAATGGCACAACCGTAGAAGGTTACGTCATCTTCCGCGTAATAGAGCCCCTCATCAACAAATTCCAGCATATATTCTGATCCTAAAATAATTGGACGACGCTGAAAAAGAACAACTCCACTTTAGACTGTTATTGCCAGCACGAGTGGCAGTGCAATGAGGCTCATGAGATAGGTCGCCACAACAAGGCTCGATGCAACAGCACCATCACAACCATAACGCACTGCAATCACTGCTGCTATCGTTCCGGATGGCATAGCCGCCTCGATGATCAATAGTTCCCGATTGATTTTGGGCAGCCCTAATGTTTCAGCAAAGCCCCACGCTATTACGGGCTCCAGACCCAATTTCAGACAAACCACGACCAGGATAGGTGGAATCAATTTGCGGATATCAATGGGCCTGAGCATTAGACCGACGGCAAAGGCAACCAGAACATCCAGTGAGGCACCAATCACCTTCAACAGGTCATAAAGAATCTTATAAACCCAGTCTTCCTGATCAAGACCAATATGCGAAAAGAATATTCCAGCCAGCGTTGCGAGAAAAATTGGTGATACGAAAAATTTTGCCAGCGCTGACCAGAAATTGACATCACTGTCTTCCTCACGGCCAAAATACATGGCCACCATTACACCGAAGGTGAAAAGCGGCAAGACCACACCAAATTCGCCCATCGTGACGACCTGGTTCATAACCTCATGATTGTTGTTAAAAACATTCCGGATAATTGAGTAACCAAGCGTCGAAGAGCTGCCAACGCCCGAGACAAGAATGACGGCACCCAACACCGGCCTGCTGAGCTTCATCATTCGGCCGATGAAAAAAGCGGCCAGCATGACGATCGCCATTGAGGAGAATATGGATAAGGCAGGAAGCAGGCGATGCAGCGTAAAAGGTTCAAGGCTGATTGTGCAAAAAATCAGAGCAGGCAGCGCGAATTCTGTAACCAAACGGGCAAATACGCCCTCTTCCTGCGGCAGGATGGATGAGCGCGTGCGCAGCAAAATAGCCAATCCGCTCAGACATATCAGCACCAAAAACTGCTCAAGTGTTTTGTCGAAAACTGACACGGCGCGCCCCCGTAATAATTCTACAATCTTGTAGAGTTTAGGTCAGCGCACCGGTAAGGATCAATGTTGAGGCCCTATATCTCGGCCTAGGCCTGCCCGCTGAAAAACCCGACGGCTTCTGCCCGACGCCAGGAAGCGCCGGACAGGCTCGGATTGCATCAAAATGGAATTTCGTCATCCATGTCTCTTGAAAATCCACCTTCCTGGGATGGTGTGGACTGATCAATATCGCGGTTGGGTTCACCAAAGTTTCCGCCACCGCCGCCGCCACCAGCGCCTGCACCTTCAGTGCGCCCGTCCAACATCGTCAATGTGGCATTAAAGCCCTGCAGCACAACTTCAGTCGAATATTTGTCCTGACCGCTTTGGTCCTGCCATTTTCGCGTCTGCAGCTGACCCTCAAGGTAAATCTTGGACCCTTTACGCAAATATTGTTCGGCAATTTTGCAAAGCCCCTCACTGAAAATGACAACCCGGTGCCATTCTGTCCGTTCACGTCTTTCACCGCTGTTGCGGTCACGCCAGCTTTCAGACGTTGCAACACGCAAATTGGCAATTGGACGGCCGTCCTGGGTACGACGGATTTCCGGATCGGCACCCAAATTTCCAACGAGAATTACTTTATTGACACTTCCTGCCATGATCTTTCCTCATAAACCGGGCATGCATACTGCCAGACAGTTGACATGCCCTCTCAATTTTGGCCGACAATAGACCATCCTGCAGCGCAATGTTTGTCAGTAGACGACTATCCACAGGAGCTTTTTTGTTCGCATTATGTTCTAGTTCGCCTATAGTATGTTGTCAATTGATTCACCTGGGTGACAAAGTGGCGCGTGACTCTCGACTTGCTTACGCCAAGACCACCATTTACACCCGCATGCATATGTACAAACAAGACCTGCGCAGGCCTTTGTGCCAAGCAGTCAGATAGCGGCTTTATCCCGGACGGAAATCATGAGCGAACTGAAAACCATCTCTATCCGCGGTGCCCGCGAACATAATCTAAAGGGCGTTGATCTGGATCTGCCACGCAACAAACTCATCGTAATGACGGGATTGTCGGGTTCGGGCAAATCTTCATTGGCTTTTGATACGATCTATGCGGAAGGTCAAAGGCGCTATGTGGAAAGTCTGTCGGCCTACGCGCGACAATTTCTGGAGATGATGCAAAAACCGGATGTTGATCAGATAGAAGGTCTTTCACCGGCGATCTCCATTGAGCAGAAAACAACATCACGCAATCCGCGCTCCACTGTGGGCACCGTGACTGAAATTTACGATTACCTGCGGCTGCTTTATGCACGGGTGGGTGTTCCCTATTCTCCGACAACAGGTCTGCCGATTGAAAGTCAGACTGTCAGCCAGATGGTTGATCGGGTTATGGCTCTTGAAGACGGCACGCGGCTGTATATCCTGGCGCCGCTGGTGCGAGGTCGAAAAGGTGAATACCGCAAGGAACTTGCGGAACTGATGAAAAAGGGTTTCCAGCGGGTCAAAATTGACGGAGCCTATTATGAAATAGCCGAAGCGCCGGTGCTCGACAAAAAATACAAGCATGATATCGATGTGGTTGTTGACCGGGTTGTGGTGCGTGAGGATCTTTCCATGCGGCTGGCTGACAGTCTGGAGACATGCTTGTCCATTGCCGATGGTCTGGCTGTTGCAGAATTGGCAGACAAACCGCTTCCCGCTGATGAAACGTCCGGTGGCAGCGCAAACAAATCCAAGAACGAAACACACGAACGGCTGGTTTTCTCCGAAAAATTCGCCTGCCCGGTTTCCGGGTTCACCATTGCCGAGATTGAGCCGCGACTGTTTTCCTTTAACAACCCGTTTGGTGCATGTCCGACATGTGATGGGCTTGGAACACAAAAGAAAATAGACACTTCGCTCATTATCCCTGAACCTGGACGGACATTGCGCGATGGCGCCATTGCGCCCTGGGCAAAATCAAGCTCACCCTATTATGGGCAGACGCTTGAGGCGCTGGGACGCCATTTTGATTTCAAATTGGGTGACCGCTGGAACGAACTTTCAGAAGGCGCCCAGGAAGCCATCCTGCGCGGTACCAAAGACAAAATAGACTTCAATTATGACGATGGATTGCGCTCTTACAAAACGTCCAAGACTTTTGAAGGCATCATTCCAAATCTGGAAAGACGGTGGAAGGAAACCGATTCCGCCTGGGCCCGTGAAGAAATAGAGCGTTATATGGCCGCGGCCGATTGCCCGTCTTGCGCCGGATACCGGTTAAAACCGGAAGCGATGGCAGTCAAGATTGCCGGGCTGCACGTTGGACGTGTTACTGAAATGTCCATTCGTGACGCCGGTGAATGGTTTTTGAACCTGCCGGAAAAATTGACCGACAAGCAAAACGAGATTGCCGGACGGATTTTCAAGGAAATCCGTGACCGACTGAAATTTCTCAATGATGTGGGACTGGACTATCTGACGCTGTCGCGTAACTCGGGATCGCTCTCCGGTGGAGAGAGCCAACGCATTCGCCTGGCGTCGCAGATTGGCTCCGGCCTGACGGGCGTGCTTTATGTTCTCGACGAACCGTCAATTGGTCTTCACCAGCGTGACAATGCACGCCTGCTCGAAACGCTCAAACACCTGCGTGACATTGGCAATACGGTTATTGTGGTTGAGCATGATGAAGACGCCATCATGACAGCAGATCATGTGGTTGATATTGGTCCGGCAGCCGGAATTCATGGCGGCGAGATTGTTGCCGAAGGGACACCAGCAGACATTCTGGCTTCGCCAAAATCACTGACCGGACAATATTTGTCCGGCACAATGGAAGTGGAAATTCCAGGCCAACGCCGAAAAATCAACAAGAAACGGCAAATCAAAATTATCGGTGCTCGCGCCAATAATCTGAAGAACGTCACAGCCAATATTCCGCTGGGTGTGTTTACCGCAGTTACGGGTGTATCGGGTGGTGGCAAATCAACATTCCTGATTGAGACGCTCTACAAAGCTGCAGCGCGCCGGGTGATGGGATCGCGCGAGAACCCTGCAGTTCACGATCGCATTGATGGGCTTGAACATATTGACAAGGTCATCGATATCGATCAGTCGCCAATTGGCCGCACACCACGCTCCAACCCGGCGACCTACACCGGAGCCTTTACGCCGATACGAGATTGGTTTTCCGGTCTGCCGGAAGCAAAAGTTCGCGGGTATCTGCCGGGGCGTTTTTCATTCAACGTAAAGGGCGGTCGATGTGAGGCCTGTCAGGGCGATGGTGTCATCAAGATTGAGATGCACTTTTTGCCAGATGTCTATGTCACCTGTGACGTATGCCATGGGCAACGCTATAATCGTGAAACACTTGAGGTGACATTCAAGGGCAAGTCCATTGCTGACGTGCTGGAGATGACCGTTGAAGAAGGATGCGAGTTCTTTTCCGCAGTGCCGGCAGTGCGCGACAAACTGGTGACACTCAGACGTGTCGGACTTGGCTACATCAAGGTAGGCCAGCAGGCCACCACCCTTTCAGGTGGCGAAGCGCAAAGGGTAAAACTTGCAAAGGAGTTGTCAAAACGCTCCACCGGACGAACCCTTTATATTCTGGATGAACCGACGACGGGTCTGCATTTCCACGACGTGGCCAAGCTGCTTGATGTGCTGCATGAGATTGTCAACCAGGGCAATTCAGTTGTCGTCATCGAACATAATCTTGAGGTTATCAAAACGGCCGATCACGTCATCGACCTGGGTCCAGAGGGCGGCGATGGAGGTGGTGAGATTGTTGCTATTGGTACACCGGAAGAGATAGCGAAGATTGACCGTTCCTACACGGGACATTTCCTCAAGCAATTGCTGCAGCGTCGCCCAGCCAAAAATGTTCAGGCGGCAGAGTAGTTTACGGATCGAATTAACGGGGCAACACATGACAGATACATCAGCGATCAGAGCCGGAATTGGCGGGTGGACCTTTGCACCGTGGCGCGGAACATTTTATCCGGACAAGCTGCGACAAAAAGATGAGTTGGAATTTGCCAGCCGCCAGGTAGCCACGATTGAGATCAACGGCACCTATTATGGCACGCAAAAACCGGCAACCTTTGCCAAATGGGCAAGTGATGTGCCGCAAGGATTTGTCTTTAGTGTCAAGGGCAACCGCTTTGTCACAAACAGGCGGGTACTGGCTGAATCAGGAGACTCTCTTGAGCGTTTTCTGGGTTCTGGCATAACAGAACTCGGTGATCATCTGGGGCCACTTTTGTGGCAGTTTGCCCCGACAAAGCAATTTGACGCTGATGACTTTGGCGCATTTTTATCGATGTTACCCAACAGCCGCGATGGTCTGAATTTGCGCCATGCAGTGGAAGTACGCCATCCCAGCTTTTGCACACCGGAATTTGTCGCATTGACGCAAAGTCATGGTGTGGCAATTGTCTATGCGCACCATAACAAATACCCGGAAATAGCAGACGTAACTGCACCATTTGTCTATGCCCGCCTTCAGGAAGGCCAGGATGATATTCCAACAGCCTATTCCACCACTGACCTCGACCTTTGGGCCAAACGTGCACAGCACTGGGCACAGGGGGGAAACTGTACGGATCTTGCGCTAAGTGCACCGGATCATACTCCTGAAAAACAACCGCGCGATGTATTCGTCTACTTTATTCATGAGGGCAAAATTCGCGCGCCGCAGGCGGCGATGGCCATGCAACAACGATGTGATATTTAAAGCGCCAGTGGAGTGAATGATTGAAATGACGCAAATAAAACTGAGTCGACCGGAAGAATGCTGCGATATGGCTGACGTGCGTCGTGAGATTGATCGGCTGGATTGCGAACTGATGAACCTGTTGGCTAAACGGGCGGCTTACATCGACCGGGCGGCTGAGATCAAGCACCGTTCAAACATCCCTGCTGATATTAAATGGCGGGTTGAAGAAGTTGCGCAGAACGCGCGCCAGAATGCAAAACGGCATGGGCTTGATTGTGATTTTGCCGAGACCCTTTGGCGCGGGTTGATTCAATGGTCCATTGATCGGGAAAACACGATAATGGAGCCAATCGGCAAATAGCAACCGGAAGGAATACCCTGGCGGTCAGGGCTGACTGGCATGAACAGCGAGCCAGACGGTTGCTGGATGTGACTGTGTCCAGGTAACCCGGTGGCGGCAATGCGCCGGAAGTAACAGCCAGTCTCCCACTTCAAGCCGGCGCTCTTGTGGTTCGCCCTCTATTTGCAAACGGGCGCTTCCGGCAACAACCATGACCCATTCATCCTGTGCCTGATCATACCACGCGTCCAAAGGTGTCGTTTGACCGGTTGAGATAATCCGTTCGATACGAAGATTGGGGGTGACAAACAAATCATCAAACTGCTCATCAGACGAATTGGATCCGGTAATACCGTCGAACAGATTTCCAATCGGGATTTCAACCACGATCCTTCTCACTTGTATCAACTGCACTGGCAGTTCCGGCACTAAAAATACCTGTCGCTGGAATGTTTTCAACCAGTGTTTCGGCGGTCAGACCTTCTCCGGCGCGGTGCCCGGCCAGACCATGCATGTAAGCGGCTGCAGCAGTTGCCGCGAATGGTGCCATACCTTGTGCCAACAAAGCCCCAATAATTCCAGCAAGACAATCACCCGAGCCTGCAGTTGCAAGCCAGGCTGGTCCATTTGTATTGATCACCGCCCGTCCATCCGGAGCAGCGACAACCGTATCTGCACCCTTGTACAGGACAACCCCATTGCTGCGTTTTGCTGCCAGTCTTGTTCGATCAATTTTTGACAGCGTTGAATCTGCGTAGAGACCCGGGAACAACCGTGAAAACTCGCCATCATGGGGTGTCAG
Organism: uncultured Rhizobiaceae group bacterium; assembly: GCA_947501445.1. GTDB lineage: Bacteria > Pseudomonadota > Alphaproteobacteria > Rhizobiales > Rhizobiaceae > Hoeflea_A. The sequence continues at coordinate 63,313 of CANMVS010000001.1, forward strand.
CACCAGGCGTGTCTCTCCACGCACACAAGTGTTAAACAAGCTGGTAGTTTGACCACCAAATGACGAAATTCCGTCTGCATCCAGAACCAGTTTTCTATCGCTTTCAGCGATCATCAGTGCAAATTTTCGCGCTTTTTCGCCGACGCCAAAGCCAGGACCGAGCACGAATGCACTGTACCGGCGATCTTCCAACAGGCTTTCCAGATCGGCTTCATTGTCAATCTTGCGCTGCATAACCGCCGTTAGATGTGCTGCATTGGCAGCAACTGCAGAGCCCGGAGACAAAACACTAACCAATCCCGCCCCTGCCCTCAGCCCGGCCGAAGCTGCGATCCGGGCAGCCCCGGTTTGCGCAAACCCGCCACTAAATACCCCCAGGTGGCCGCGCTGATACTTGTGCGCATTGCGATCAGGCTGGGGGAGATCACCTGCCCATAATGCAGGTGAATTGAGCCACAGGCTGTCACTATGGCTTACGATCAGTCGTTGGGGAATTCCGATATCAGCGACTTGAACCGCCCCGCATAATTGCCCACCTGGCATCAGGAAATGACCTGGCTTGGGCGCTGCGAAGGTAACGGTGAAATTCGCACGAAGAGCGGCACCCATAATCTGTCCGGTATTGCCTGAAACGCCCGAGGGTAGATCGACTGAGACCACAGGACAGCCTGCCGCTTGTATGTGTTTGAATACTTCGGCCAGTTGCGTACCTATGTTGCGCTCGAGCCCGGCACCAAAAAGCGCATCAACGACAAGCCACCCAGGTGAAACTTCGAAATCATCAATGGGTACGACCAATTTGTTCCAATCCCGAAATGCCAGCAGTGCATCGCCTTTCAGGACAGAAGGATCAACTGTGGAATACACACGCACCGCCATACCGCTGGTGTGCAGCAGCCGAGCGACAATATAGCCATCACCACCATTGTTGCCCGGACCGCAAAGGATCACAGCGCCAGTGACTGCCGAATAGTTCTTCAGGACACAGGCTGCCACTGCAGCACCTGCTGCATTCATAAGGTTATAGCCAACAATACCGGATTGAATGGCGGCCCGGTCAACCTTGGTCATGATTTCAGGCGACAGAATTTCAGACTGATCGTGCGCTCTCACTCAATTTACCTTCGTCAATAACGCGTTATTTTCAACCTATAACAATGTTGTAGTCGGGTCACTGTCAGGTCTCGGACCACCTGTCAGCAGTTATGCATATTTTTTAGGCAATTGCCTATAAATTAGCCAATCCACGACGGCTATTTATTAGGCAGATGGTGACAATTGACGGCGATTAATCATGTCCACGTTCATTGAAGCTAAAATACAGCCGTTGCACCGTGTTTTGAATCCTTTTTTCGACATTACTATTTTTTTTCCTCATATTCATCAAACTGGCACGGCATATGCATTTGCGTGGGCAGGCGAAGGTAAATTCAGTTTACACATTGACTTCGCTTCCATGGATCCAGCAGCGAGACACTCACTGATGAAAAAGATCGAAGCAATTATCAAACCCTTCAAGCTTGACGAAGTGAAGGAAGCTCTTCAGGAAGTTGGCCTACAAGGTATCACTGTCACTGAAGCCAAGGGCTTTGGCCGACAAAAGGGCCATACCGAACTTTATCGTGGCGCGGAATATGTTGTTGATTTCCTGCCCAAGGTTAAGGTCGAAATCGTACTCGCTGATGACACTGTTGAAGCTGCCATTGAAGCGATCAGAAGTGCCGCCGAAACGGGCCGCATTGGCGATGGAAAGATATTCGTTTCAAATATAGAAGAAGCCATCCGAATCCGAACCGGTGAAACGGGAAATGACGCAATCTAGTTTTTGTTGTTTTTCGCCAACGTGAAAAATCCAAAAGCCGAAAAACAATTGAGGTGGTCGGCAAACGCTTCCAATCTGCAAAGCAGAACCAGGAACGTCGCTTGATTACCCCAGCACACAGAAATAACTGAAATTCCAATTCAAATGAGGAAAAATAAATGACTAGTGCCTCTGATATTCTCAAGCAGATGAAAGACAACGATATCAAGTTCGTTGATCTGCGTTTCACGGACCCACGTGGAAAAATGCAGCATCTGACAATGGATGCCGGATTGGTCGACGAAGACATGTTTGCCGAAGGCATCATGTTCGACGGCTCATCGATTGCAGGTTGGAAAGCCATCAACGAATCCGACATGCTGTTGATGCCTGACGCAGCGACAGTTCATACTGATCCATTTTTTGCGCAATCAACACTGTCTGTCATCTGTGATATTCTGGACCCCGTGTCAGGGGAGCCTTATGGTCGCGACCCGCGTGGGACAGCCAAAAAGGCTGAAGCTTATCTGCAGGCATCCGGAATCGGTGATTCCATCATGGTTGGTCCGGAAGCAGAATTTTTCGTATTTGATGATGTGCGTTTTTCTGCTGATCCCTACAACACCGGCTTTGCGGTGGACAGTACAGAGCTGCCATCCAACAACGACACGTCGTATGAAATCGGTAACCTTGGCCACCGTCCGCGTACAAAAGGCGGCTATTTTCCGGTGCCACCAATCGACAGTGCCCAGGACATGCGTTCAGAAATGCTCACTGTTCTGACTGAAATGGGTGTGACTGTTGAAAAACACCACCATGAAGTTGCAGCAGCACAGCATGAGCTTGGCATCATGTTTGACGCCATGACACGCAATGCCGACAAAATGCAGATCTACAAATATGTGGTGCATCAGGTTGCCAATGCCTACGGCAAAACGGCAACCTTCATGCCAAAGCCCGTATATGGCGACAATGGTACCGGTATGCATGTTCACCAGTCGATCTGGAAAGATGGAAAGCCAGTCTTTGCTGGTGATGAATACGCCGGCCTGTCAGAAAACTGCCTGTTTTACATTGGCGGCATAATCAAGCATGCCAAGGCGCTCAATGCCTTCACCAACCCGTCGACCAACTCGTACAAGCGTCTTGTACCAGGGTTTGAAGCACCGGTTCTTCTGGCCTATTCTGCCCGCAATCGTTCAGCCTCCTGTCGCATCCCATTTGGTTCATCACCAAAATCCAAGCGCGTTGAAGTTCGTTTCCCCGATCCGACAGCGAACCCGTATCTCGCCTTCGCAGCAATGTTGATGGCCGGTATGGACGGCATCAAAAACAAGCTGCATCCGGGTGAAGCCATGGACAAGGATCTGTATGATCTGCCGCCTCAGGAACTCAAGCAGATACCTACGGTTTCAGCCTCACTGCGTGAAGCTTTGGAATGTCTTGCAGAAGACAACAAATTCCTTACAGCCGGCGGTGTCTTCATGGAAGATCAGATCGAATCCTACATCGATCTGAAAATGGAAGAGGTCATTCGCTATGAGCACACACCTCATCCCGTGGAATACGACATGTATTATTCAGTGTAATTTTTACTGATCTATAGCTGAAAAGGCCGGACCGGATGGTTCGGCCTTTTTTGTTCTGGAGCTACCCGGGTTTTACCAGAATCGGCAAAGCCTGAGCGCATCAACAAAATCAAAGACCGATACCGTTGTCCCGCTTCAGACAAAACGTCAAACGGCTTAATTTTCCCGTACGGTAATATTTGCTCAAGGAATTTGCGGCTCGACAACCGCAGCGTCACGCACATTGTGCCTATTGCGCAAACATCCAGTTGAGGGTGTCACGCCAGTCAATCATGCGAATGGGTGTTCCATGACTGCCGGTGTTAAAGAGCACAAACCGAATGGGGTAGACATCGTCAGAACCATTTCGAACGCGCTGGTATAACGCCTGTTGATTGCGCCAATCATAGACCGGATCCCCGCTTCCATGCGCCAACAGCACCGGAACATTGGCATGATAAGCGGCGCTGCTTGTAAATGTATCATCACCGGTGCCACCCAGAATTACGATACCTGCAAGCCTTGAGGAAATACCCGGGTCATTACTGCCACTCCAGCAAAGAATGCTTCCCATGGATCCGCAAGCCAATACAATGGGTGCTTTCGGTGAGACCTGGCGGATATAGGTGACCAGTGTTTGCAGATGTGACAGACCGCGTGAATCAAAACTGGGAATTGTCGGCGCGTAGTAGACCCCGCCGTTTTTGGTGACGAGGTTTTTCAACCTGTTGAAATTGCCGCCAAACGTCCAGTCTTTGACACCCAGACGCCTGTCACCGCCGCGCCCATGCACAAAAATAACCGCAAATTTGGCCTTTTTGGACGCGCCCACTTCATAGGCTTCCACACTGTGGTTTTGCGCTTTGATGGTGATTGCCCGCTGCTGCCGTTTGGCCCGCAGGGATACGTATTTGCCCTTTACCCTTCTCTCCGGCGTCTGATCACGCTTGTGTATGTCCCGCGCTTTTTGATAATCGACCTTGAGGTATGCACCGTTATCCCGACTGTCCAGAATTCCCGGATAGCCGAATAATTTGTTTTTGTAGGCGCGCAGCTGAATCGTCTCCGCCTGTGCTGCACTCAAATGGGCACCAAAAACAACGATACCTAACAATAAAATGCAGTACGGGCGAAAGAGGCGCACGGGGATTCCCATCAACTTGGTCGATTCCATAATGCTTTTTTCCCCCGAATAGGCAATAGGTGCAACAGCAGATGACACGATACACTTCTTGCACTAACGTTATTTTGACCGCAGGTGCCAGGGTGAACCTCACCATCTGCAGGAAAGACAGATTAATACCGTTGCCGACGCCGAATGGGAATCGCCCGTGACCTGTCAGGCGTTGGACAGTGGGACGCATATTCTGGACATCAGGCCGGGTCTTCCCGGTCATGTCTGCGGCATGCATGAAACAAGAGGCGATCATCAAAAATTTTCAGTGTCACATTGTCTGCCTGGGCCCGTCTGGTGACCGATGGCTGCATTGGACCTGAACATTCATTACAATTGCAATCGAGGAGAGCAACCATGACAAATGTCTATTATACCGAAGATCACGAATGGATCAGCGTCGAAGGAAACAACGCTGTCGTCGGAATTACCGAACATGCGCAGGAGCAACTGGGGGATATCGTATTTGTCGAACTGCCGGAAGTTGGCACGACGGTGGCCAAGGCTGACGCTATGGTGGTTGTTGAATCGGTCAAAGCAGCATCCGACGTCTATGCGCCTGTCGACGGAGAAATTGTTGCTGTAAACGATGCACTGGAAGGAGAACCAGGTCTGATCAATGACGCAGCAGAAGCCGGCGGATGGTTGGTGAAAATAACGCTTGGTGACACATCGCAGCTTGAAACTCTTATGGACAAGGCGGCCTATCTGGCGACCATCGGATAAAGTCGAAGGCAACGCATTGCAGGAAAAGCATCTGCGTCTCTATTTGTCCCTTGGTGAACGACCAGGTGGATGAAACGGAACATAAATCATACAAAACAGGTCCCGCGATCGTCGGGACCAACAGTAGATATCAGTGCGACCATTGCCCCCTGCAAAGATCAAGGACGGTTTCTGCAGCTATATCTGCGGGTGGTCGATCCGTCTGCATCAGGTTACGCACCCGGTCAAAATCTGCCAACATCTGGATACGTTCATTTGAATCGGTCATTAATCGTTCGAGCCGTCGCGCTATGAGACCGGGCCGTACACTTTCGTTGATGTATTCATTGATCGTGGGATAATCTGCGATGAAATTGGGAAGCGCGACGGTCCATGTTGTTACACGCTTCATAATGAGTTTTGCCAGCGGATCCAATTTGTAGGCTGATACACAGGGCAATCCACAAAGTGCCAGTTCCAGCAACACCGTACCAGATGCAGCCAAAGCAACATCGGCCTGCCCAAACGCCCGCCACTTGTCTTCCAAACCAGTTGTAATCGTTACCGGCACCGTCCAATCGGACACCGCTGCCACTATGTCCTGTTCAAGGCGCGGAAGCGTTGGAATGTGAAAGGTCGTTCCCGGTTTGCGTTCAGCCAGGGCATGTGCGGTTTTGGTAAAATCGGACAGCAATCTCTTAAGTTCACCCTTGCGCGACCCTGGAAGAACAAGACACATGGCCGGATTGTCTTCATGCCCATGCACTGGTTTGGTCCGGGCTGTTGCGCGCGCACATTGGCTTTCATATGCCTGTATAAGCGCCGGATCATTGGCCAATCTGTGGCCAACATAAGTCACGGGCGGTCCCTTCAGCTCACGAACAATTTTTTCTTCAAAGGGAAAGATTGCCAGAACATGATCTACATAATGCGTCATTGCCAAAGCACGCTCGGGCTTCCATGCCCACACCGTGGGGCAGACATAATTGACAACCGGCATATTCGGTAATTGTGCCCGAACCTGTTTTGCAACCCTGTGCGTAAAGGCTGGGCTATCAATAATCACCAAAACATCGGGTTTGAACTGCACGATGGACCGCACAGTGCGTCTGATGTGACCCAGCAGTTTTGGCAACTGTGCCACGATTGCACTCACGCCTATGATAGACAAATCATGATAATCAAAAAGCGAAACAAGACCCTGTGCTTCCATCGCATCGCCACCAACACCAACAAGTTCCAATTGTGCTGATTGCTTTTGTGCCAGGGCCTTTAACAGATCACCGCCCAACAAGTCACCCGACGGTTCGCCTGCAATGATTGCAATCTTCAAGGATGATGCCTTTGATGTCGCCATTGGAGTACGCCCGTTCAGGAGTTGCCTGCAATCTGATCTCTGTCCATACCAAGTACAAACAGACCCAATCTGTCTGCTTCGAAGATAACGTCTGAGCGGTCGAGGATAAAAGCCCTGCCCGCCTCAACCGCAACACCGGCCAAACCGGCTTCATGGGCGTTTCTGATCGTATCAGGACCAATTGACGGCAAATCCGCCCGTACGTCCTGCTGTGGTTTGCACAGCTTTACAAGGACACCCTTACGTTTGCTTGAAATTCGCCCAACAGTGCGAAGTTCGCCAATACGTTGCAGCATACCATCGGTGCCTTCAGCAGCTTCCAGTGCAACGATACGCCCCCCTACGGCCACAGCGCCCTGACCGACGTCCAGTTTGCCAAGTGCAATCGCGCCTGCTCCGGCTGCGGCGATGTTTTGCCAGTCCAATTTGGTTGGTTCACTGCTAGTAATCGGTCCAACGGTAGCCAGCAGATTGGGGACAATTTCCTGCGCACCGACAACCCTGCAGTCAACACTTTCCATCAACGAGATCACCAGCCGCAGCAACTTGTCATCACCGGCACCACGAACTGCGCTGATGATGTGCGGTAACGCTGGTATCGTTTTCAGCGGCACACGTATGTCGGCAATTTCAGGGCGCCGGTCAACACCACCCGACAGAATGACGCGTGCAACTTTGTTATCCCGCAGCAGTTTGAATATTCTGGCAGCATCTCCGACACTGGCAAAAGCATGTTCAAACTGATCAGATATTTCGTCAACTTCACCGGTCAGGCCAATGATGAACGGGTCATCATCGGCAGCTCTTGCCGCATCGGCTATATGGAAAGGCAGAGAACCACGGCCTGCAATAATGGCCAATCGTCCGTCGCGCGCAGCAGCACTGCCTTCAACGTCCACCGGCCCTATGCCCTTTTATCCTTGGCAGCCGATGCCAGACCGCGATGACTTTCTGCATCCATGAATGCGAAGAGATCCACCAGCGCTGGAACGCCCTCATAGTCATCCCTAATTTCAGCGAGATTTGCACGCACGGTACCGGTGCCGTGAAAAATCTGCTTGAAAGCTTTGCGAACCCGATGAATCTGCGGCTTGTCCATTCCAGACCTGGACATCCCGATAATGTTTAGACCGCCCAAAATTCCCGGGTTCCCATTCAGCATTCCGAAGGGAATAACGTCCAGGCTGCAGGCCGCCAGCCCACCAATGAATGCATGGTGCCCTACGCGGCAAAATTGGTGCACAGCAGCACCGCCACCCATTATCACGCGGTCACCGACGTGAACGTGGCCACCCAACATTACATTGTTGGACAGGATGACATTGTCGCCGACCACACAGTCATGGGCTACATGAGAATAGGCCAGAAACAACGAGTTGTTTCCGACGACGGTTTTCCCGCCAGCATCCGGCATTCCCGTATGCATCGTGACACCTTCACGGATGAGACAACCTGTCCCGATCTCCAACGCAGTCACTTCACCTTTGTAATTGACATTTTGTGGTTCTGCACCCAGTACGGCTCCAGGAAAAATATTTGTTTCCGCCCCGACTGTCGTCTTGCCTGTCACGACTATGTGGCTGACCAATTTTATATTGTCACCAAGCGTAACGTCAGACCCAATGTGGCAAAACGGACCAATCACGACGTTCTCACCAATATGTGCGCCTTCATCAATAATTGAAGAAGGATGTATTCTGGCGGAAGCCGCGATCATTGAGAACTACTTTCTTCTATTACAAGCATGGCACCTACGTCGGCTTCGGCAACCCTTGCGCCCTCGACCTTCGCTTCGCAATGGAATTTCCAGATCGTGCCGCGTTGTTTGATTTTCTTAACGTGATACTCAACACGATCACCAGGCAGCACCGGTTTGCGAAAACGGGCGTTGTCAATCGTCATGAAGTAGACGAGGCTGGATTTTTCGGTTTGTGTCCTTGCACAAATAGCACCCGCCGTTTGCGCCATGCCCTCAATCAGCAAGACACCCGGCATAACAGGCGTTCCCGGAAAATGCCCCATGAATTGTGGCTCGTTTGCAGTGACATTTTTAATGCCAACCGCAGAATTGTCAGCATCTATGTCAACAATTTTATCCACAAGCAGGAAGGGATAGCGATGCGGCAACAGTTCCATAATTTCAAGTAGATCAACCGTTTCCAATACTCCGGTCTTGTCGTCGCTCATTTGCTCGCCCCCTTTTTGCCAGATTTCCCAAACGCACGTGCGTTAATTTCCGCCATGTCCTTCAAAAATGCCCGTATGGGTCGCGCTGGAATGCCACCCCAACGGGCACCTGCCGGCACATCGCCAACAATTCCGCTCAATCCCGCAATCTGAGCACCATCACCTATCGTAATGTGTCCATTAATGCCGGCACCACCGCCAATCATCACGCCGTCTCCAATTGTTGCGCTTCCAGATATGCCTACCATACTGACAATGACGCAGGAACGTCCGATTTTTACGTTGTGCCCGACCTGAACCAAATTATCTATTTTGGTTCCTTCCCCAATGACTGTGTCATCCAGCGCCCCACGGTCTATGGTCGTATTGGCGCCAATCTCAACATTGTCCTGAATAATTACGCGGCCGATTTGCGCAATTTTTGTCAGCCCCGTACTTGACGGTGCATAGCCAAATCCATCCTGCCCGATCCGAACACCCGGATGAATAATCACCGAATTTCCAATCAACGCGTGCTGGATGGTGACATTTGCCGTAAGACTGCAATCTCTGCCAATGCGACAATTGGGACCGACAACAACGCCAGGCCCAACAATGCTTCCAGATCCTACAACAGCGCCGTAGCCAATACAGGCTCCGGCCTCGATGCAAACATTGTCTTCCAGAACAGCCGTTTCGTCGATATGGGCCAATGGTGACACCCGAGCGCCACTGGTTATTCGTCCGGGTTTCAATGCATCAGGAAACAGCAACTGCGCGGCAAGTGCGAAGGTGGATTGTGGTTTTTTTGATACCAGAGCGATGCAGGCATCCGGAATCAATTCCGCCAGATCGCCGGTACATATCACTGCGGTGGCTTTCGCGTTCACCAACATTTCCGTGTGGTTTTTGGACGCTATAAAAGATAAATCACCCGGTCCTGAACGTGCCAAGGGCGCCAGGTTGCAGACACTTGCGTTGTCAGCATCACCATGAACTATCTCAGCGCCAATTGCGGCAGCAAGCTCTGAAACAGTTATTCCACTATGCGGTGAGAAAAAACGGCCATCATCCATACTGATACGAATTCAGGGTCTGCCACATGTGGACAGACCCTGCCATTAGCTAACTTCGGTTGTTGCTGAACAATACAGCACCGAATTTTGATTATTAGAACCGCCCGGATGTACCAAAGCGGAACACTTGAGTTTCGTCGAAATCTTCTTTGGCAACGGGAAAGCCAAGATCAAACCTCAAAGGACCAAAAGGTGAAGACCATATGATACTGCCGCCAACCGACGCACGCCATTGCATGCTCTCGCCATTTACAGTCGCACCACCCAAATTCAGGCTTTCACCGAAAAGAGTTGCTGCATCAGCAAATACGGCGCCACGCAAACCAAAGTCACGCGGAACAATCGGTATCGGGAAACCAACCTCTGCAGTCGCATTGAAATAGGTTGTACCACCAAGTGCATCACCGAATGTATCTCTTGGGCCTATACCCTGGGTCTTGAAACCACGGATTGTTTCACCGCCAATGAACAGTTGGTCAAATACACGCAGATCCCCGGACGTTGGAACAACATAACCACCACCGGCACTCAGCAATCCAACGATATCGCCATAGTCGGAGATGGTTTTATAGTAGCTGGCCTTTGCTGTGGCCTTGAGGAATTGCGCATCACCACCTAGCCCGGCAAATTCGCCGGTAATTCGAGCAAATATGCCTTCACGTGGAAGCGTTTTGTCATCAATTGTATCGTAGATCAATGAACTGGAGACCGAGGATTTAATCCACGGGCTGTTGTTCAATGCATCCTGAATAGGAAATGATACGGGGTTTCCGTTGCCCTTATATTTTTCCTGACTATAGGTATAGGCGAGCACGGTGCGCAAACGGTCCGTAATTGGAGCCGCGACCCTCAATGTTATGCCGGTTGTTTCGATATCGTAATTGTCCTGAGAGGTATCTTCAGTCCGCGACAAATCAAAACCGGCAGCGACCCTGTAGCCAAGGAAATATGGCTCGGTGAACGCAAGCGTATAAGTACGTGTATCGGTACCACCACCAACAGCGACCTTAATGAATTGACCACGACCAAGGAAATTTCGCTCGGAAATACCGATCTCGGCAGTGGCGCCACCGGAACCGGTGGAATAACCGGCACCAATCGAAAATTCACCCGTTGACTGATCACGCACATCAACAACAACAATCACCCGGTCCGGCTCTGAACCCGGAGACGTTGAAATATTGACGGCCTGGAAATATCCAAGCGCTTCAAGCCGCTTTTTCGCACGCTGAATCAGCACCTGATTGAACGCATCACCTTCACTCAGATCAAACTCACGCCGGATGACATAATCGGCAGTACGCGTATTGCCTCTAATTTCGATCCGTTCAATATAAGCCCGCTGCCCCTGATCAATCAAATAGGTGACCGAGATCGTGCGATTTGCAAAATCCCTATCACCGCGCGGCGTGACCTGCGCAAATGGATATCCATCACTTGCAGCCGACTCAGCGATGGCAATAATTGATTCTTCAACTTTCTCAGCACTGTAAACAGCACCGGTTCGGCTGGCCAGATGCCGCCTTACGCTGTCTGGATCGATGCCAGACACAGTACTGTCGATACTGATGTCACCGAAGGTATAGCGATCACCTTCATCCATGGTGATTGTAATGATATAGTCACCACTGACCGGATCAACTTCGGCCGAGGATGAAATTATCCGGAAATCCGCGTAACCACGATTGTAATAAAACCGACGCAGGAGCTCTTCATCTGCACGAAGCTTGTCTGGGTCATAAACGTCCTTACGTGACAGAAACGCAAGAATACCCGACCGCTTTGTTACAATCACATCCGACAGGCGGCCATTGGAATAGGCTTTGTTGCCGACAAAATTGATTGAAGCGATCTTGGTGCGATCTCCTTCGCTGATTTCGAAGGCAATATTGACGCGACCACCGGCCAGATTAACAACCTGGGTCGTTACAGTCGCGTCTCCGCGCCCGATACGATCATAGGCCTCTTTGATGGCCTCCGCATCATATTCCACGGTCGTCTCATTGTACGGCCCCAATGGCTTCGACTGAACGACGGCCTCAAGCTGCTTGTCTTTGATCTTCTTGTTACCATTGAAGACAATCTGATTGATAATCAGGTTTTCCTCAACGGAAACGACAAGGCTCCGGCCACTCTGATTGATGCGAACATCGGAGAACAATCCGGTGGCAAACAACCGCTTGATCGACTCATCTATGTCGGAATTATTAAAATTCTTACCAGGCACAATGGTAATATTGCCGCGAACTGTATCTGCATCAACACGCTGATTTCCACGCACGACGATCACACTTACGACCGCAGCTTGCGCGACCTCAGAAGCAGCAATCAGAGCAACCCCCGCCCCACTGACTGCTACACAAGTGGAAAGTGCCAGCGCTGAAACTGCGCCTAGTAACTTTGAACCGGCCTTCATTGGCTTATTTTACCCTTTTATCCCGACATCCCCGAGGTGACCCGACAAGCGACTCCAGCCTCCCCGTCGTTTTACAGTGTTTTTAGCCACAAGCAAGCGATACCGTTAATTTCTGTTTACTAACTTGCAATTAGTGGCGATTCCGCAACGCATGCCATCTAACATGCCTAACAGATTGTTACCAATAACAAATATGCCACAGTCCATTCCAATCAATCACAATTAAGTTTTGCTGCTTTGCGAAGATCAGCGAAAAAAAGAGGACACGTCATTCCAGGTGGCAAAAACCATCAACAGAAGCACAAGACTCATCCCGATTTTATACGCGAACTCCTGTGCTTTCGGACCAACCGGCCGACCACGCACGATTTCAATCGCATAAAAGACCAGATGGCCGCCATCAAGAACGGGAATTGGGAACAGATTCAACAGGCCGATTGAAACGGACAGTACCGCAGCGAGTTGCAAAAGTGCACCAAGTCCAATTGTCGCCACCTGCCCTGATATTTGCGCGACTTTTATTGGCCCGCCCAGTTGATCGGCTTTTTCGCGCCCTATTATGATGTTTTTGATATAGCCAAGACTTCGCGTCACGATGTACCAGCTCGACTGCACTCCTTCACTCAGTGATTGGAGTGGGCCCAATTCCAGCTGACGGTAGTTTCCGGCCGTCTGGTCTGTAGCTGCACCAATGCGCCCCAACTCAATCTTATTGCCGAACTGATCTTCAGTTTCGGTTCGTTGGGGAACAATTGGCAAATCAAAGATGCGCCCGTCACGGCTCACCTGGATCACTATATTCACCTCGGGGCGTGGCTCGACGTAACGCTTCACGTCGTCAAAGGTTTCGACAGGCTGACCATCAATTGCCACAACCTTGTCACCAGCCTGCATACCGGCCTGTTCAGCTGCACTTCCGGGCATCACCTGCGATATAACAGGATCAAAAATCGGTTTACCATACAGATTGAACATGACAGCAAAAACAATGATGGCAAAGATGAAATTGGCGATTGGACCAGCCGCAACTGTTGCTACCCTCTTCCAGACATTGGCACCCGGAAACGATCTGGAACGATCTGCATCATTCATAGCGCTTACCTGAGCGTTGTCGGGTGCACTTGCCGCATTTTCGTCTCCGTAGAACTTCACATAGCCACCCAACGGAACAGCAGACAATCTCCATCGCGTTCCATGCCTGTCATCAAAACCGGCGATTTCGGGTCCAAAACCAACCGAAAATGTCAGGATTCGAATGCCACACCAGCGCCCAACAAGATAGTGCCCCATCTCATGTACAAAAACGACGATGGTCAGCACAATCAGAAAGGGTAACATTATCCCGATCAGAAAATTGTAAATCGATATCAGGAATTCCATTCAATCAGTCCATTTCTCGGAAATTTTTCACGGCCCCAGGAGTTGAAGCGCAATATTGTTGCCGCCACGGGAAATCATGAGATTTCCCGAAAGCAGGAGACCAACTGCAAATGCTACGAATGCAGCGATGATTACACTATCCATCCGGTCCATGACACCCCCGTGGCCAGGGATCAGAGATCCTGAATCCTTGACACCGAATCGGCGCTTCAATCCGGACTCCAGCAGATCTCCCAATTGACCGGAAATCGACAGGATTGCCGACAGGGCCACGACCCAGGCGATTGCGGACGGCGTCATCAGGCTGGCTGCGACAACCCCACCAACAATGCCGCCTAGCAAACCGCTGAAAAAGCCAGACCAGGTTTTTTTGGGTGAAATGGAGGGTGCCAGTTTCGGGCCACCAAATTGTCGGCCGCCGAAAAAAGCAAACACATCAGTAGACCAGATAATTGCAAATATGAAGATTATCGCGGCGAACCCATATCCATCGCCTGAATTCCTCAGCTCAGAAAAGGCAACGCAAAAAAAGCTCGCATATAATATTCCAGCGGCGGGCCACCAGGCAATGCCTCTTATCTTTGACAGGATGCCCACCACAGCGGCACCACACATGGAGATGGCGACACCAAGTGGACCATAACCCGCCAGAACACAAATTCCAGTGGCTGTTATGGCTGCGCTGCCAGCCAGCCAAATAATCCTGTCAGGCTTTTGAGCCAGAACGATCCTGTACCACTCAAAAAAAACAAGTGCCATTATACCAATGGAAAGAACATCAAACAGCAGACCACCAATCCAGGTTATGAGCAGGACCAGAATACCCAGTGTGACTCCCGATATTGTTCTGACCAGGACCTCATTACTCATCAAGAACCCAGTGCCAAATCAGGTTCTGCAATATTACCGAACCGTCGGGTTCTATTTTGGTATACCTGCAATGCTCCCTCAAAGGCGGAACGATCGAAATCAGGCCACAGGCAAGGCAGAAAAACCAGCTCGGCGTAAGCGGCCTGCCAAAGCAGAAAATTGGAAATACGCTGTTCGCCGCTTGTGCGAATAAGCAAATCAGGATCCGGGATATCACCGGTATCAAGCGCTGCACTCAGGGTCTTTTCGCAAATGCTGGCTGGATCCAGATCACCATTCGCAGCTCTGGTTGCAATGAGCCGTGTTGCCCGCACAATGTCATCGCGTCCACCGTAGTTGAATGCGATAATAAGCTCGAGTGCTGAATTCTCCTTCGTCAGTTCCTCAGCCTCGGTCAGCAGAGCCAGAATATCCGGCTTGAGAGACATCCTTTCCCCGATAACCCGAACTCTGACTTTTTCCCGATGCAGTTCAGCCAGATCTCTGCGTATAAAAAACTTCAGCAGTCCCATGAGATCATTGACTTCGGCTTGTGGCCTATGCCAATTTTCTGAAGAAAAAGCAAACAATGTCAAATATTTAACGCCGAACTCGCCAGCAGATCGTACGGCTTCACGAACCGCTTCCACACCCTTGCGGTGACCCGAGGTCCGCGTTTGCCCACGTCTCTCGGCCCATCGACCGTTGCCGTCCATAATGATGGCTACGTGTTGGGGCACGTTCAATTGATTGTCTCCATTTCGGAAAGTCTGGCTGCCTTCATGCCGTCACCGCTAAACCTGCATGATTTCGGTTTCTTTATCACTCAGCATACGATCAATTTCGGAGATTACGTCATCGGTCATTTTTTGCACTTTTTCTGATTGTGCATGACTGTCATCCTTGCCGATATCGCCATCTTTTTCTGCCTTTTTCAAGGCATCCATGCCATCACGGCGAACATGGCGCACGGCAACACGTCCATTTTCCGCATATGTATGCGCAACTTTTACCAGCTCCTTGCGCCGTTCTTCATTAAGTTCCGGCAAAGGTATGCGCAAATTGGCGCCATCCGTAATCGGGTTTAATCCAAGATTTGATTCTCTGATGGCCTTTTCAACTGCGCCGACCATTGACTTGTCCCAGACTGAAACCATTATCATGCGCGATTCCGGCACAGTAATATTCGCCACCTGATTAAGCGGCATCTTTGAACCATAGGCATCAACCGATACAGGATCGAGCACATTGGCAGAGGCGCGCCCAGTACGCAGTGCGGCAATATCGCTTTTGAATGACGAGATTGCACCATCCATGCGGCGTTTCAAGTCGTTAAAATCAGCACCATCAGTCATATCTTCTACTCCAAAACCCGGAAAGGTGTCTTACCGACAATCCAATTCAACCTCAATAGACGCCCAATGGCCTGTCGTCCGCAAAAAGTGTCAGCAGACTTAACATTGGATAATTATGAATCATTCACAATAGTAGCACGTCCATTCCCCTTCAATATATCTGCAAACCCGCCTGCTTCATGAATGGAGAAAACAATTATTGGAATAGCATTTTCCCTGGCAAGCGCCACGGCTGCCACATCCATCACAGCCAGCCCTTTGTTCAACACCTCATCATGAGTCAATGTTTCAAAACGCTCGGCGTCTGGATGTTTTTTGGGGTCTGCAGAGTATATTCCATCAACTTGTGTACCCTTGAAGATGGCCTGCGCGCCCATCTCTGCCGCTCGCAATGCCGCGGCAGAATCGGTGGTGAAAAACGGATTGCCCGTGCCACCGGCAAAAATCACCACACGTCCCTTTTCAAGATGGTGCAAAGCAGCACGTTGCGAAAAGCTCTGGCAGATTTCGGGCATGGCAATGGCCGAAAGCACTTCGGTATCGATTCCCAGCTTTCTCAGCGATGTCGCAAGCGCCAGCGCATTGATAACAGTTGCCAACATTCCCATATGGTCGCCGGTAACACGGTCGCCACCTTTGGATGCAACCGCTACGCCCCTGAAGATATTGCCGCCGCCAACAACGACACCGACCTCCACGCCCATGGCGCGAGCTTCGGCTATGTCAGAGGCAATTCTGTCCGCAACCGCGACATCTATTCCAAATCCCTGCTCCCCCATCAATGCCTCGCCTGAGGCTTTCAACAGTACACGTTTGAATATGGGTTTTTCGGTCATTGCTGCTTCCGTGAAGATGTTTCATGCCGGATACACGAAGGGCACTGCGTTGTCACGCAGTGCCCTCGAATAATCACCAAATAAATGTCATCAGCAACGAAGCGCTGAAAACAAATCGTATCACGATCAAATCAGCTTTGAGCGACCGCAGCAACTTCAGCTGCGAAATCACTTTCTTCTTTTTCAATGCCCTCACCAAGCTGAAGGCGCACGAAACCAACAACGCTTATAGGGGCACCAACAGAAGCTTCAGCTTCCTTGACGGCCGCTTCAACGCTCAGGTCCGGATTAACCACGAAACTCTGAGACATCAGCGCTACTTCCTGGAAGAACTTGCGCATGCGGCCTTCAACCATTTTCTCAATGATATTTTCAGGCTTGCCCGATTCGCGTGCCTGTTCGGCAAAAATCGACTTCTCACGCTCGGCCACCGCTGCATCAACATCGGCAGATGTAACAGCAAGCGGGTTTGTAGCTGCCACATGCATTGCGACCTGACGACCAATTGCAGACAGCGCTGCTGGGTCACCCGATGACTTCAACGCAACAAGCACGCCAAGTTTACCCAGTCCGTCTGCAACGGAATTGTGAATGTAACTTGCGACAACCCCTTCCCCGACGGACAGCATGGCACTGCGCCGCAGGTTCATGTTCTCACCGATCGTGGCGACGGCATCCGTGACAGTTGCAGCAACTGATTTGCCGGTTGACGGATAGGACGCTGCAGCAACAGATTCAACGGTGCCATCGGTGGCAAGGGCAACCTGCGTAATGCCGCGAACCAGTTCCTGGAATGCATCGTTGCGGGCAACAAAGTCTGTTTCCGAATTTACTTCAACAACAACTGCCTTATTGCCATCAGAAGCGACACCAATGAGCCCTTCGGCTGCCGTGCGACCCGATTTTTTGTCAGCTTTGGCGATTCCCTTGGAACGTAGCCAGTCGATGGCTGCTTCCATATCGCCATTGTTATCAATAAGCGCTTTTTTGCAATCCATCATGCCTGCGCCTGACTTTTCGCGCAGCTCTTTCACCTGAGATGCAGAAATACTCATAATTGCCTCTTTTAACGGAGTGCGGCACACCAAGTGAGGCGCGCCATGTTAGTTTGTGCACAAAACTGAAAAATGACCACGCAGCTTGCGCGTGGCCAGATCACGCTTAGACGTCAATGTTATGACGTTGGTGTTTCGGTTGTTTCGGGCGCTGGTGCTTCTTCGGTCGCTGCAACTTCTTCGGTCGCTGCAACTTCTTCCACTACAACTTCCTCAGCAACGATCGCCTCTTCAACAGGGGCCTCTACAGCCGCACCGACATCAATTCCCGCTGCGCCCTGCTGGCGCGCAATTCCGTCCAACGCTGCTTTGGCAACAAGATCGCAATACAGCGATATCGCACGGGCAGCATCATCATTGCCCGGAATTGGGAAATCAATCGGATCCGGGTTGCAGTTTGAATCGACAATCGCAACAACTGGAATGCCAAGTCGTTTTGCTTCCTGAATGGCAATCGATTCCTTGTTGGTATCGATGATAAACATCAGGTCCGGCGTGCCGCCCATATCACGGATACCACCAAGAGCACGCTCAAGCTTGTCGCGTTCGCGTTCAAGATTAAGGCGTTCTTTCTTGGTAAAGCCCTGAGCATCGGCTGCAAGTAATTCGTCAAGTTTGCGCAAACGCTGAATCGAATGGGAAATAGTTTTCCAGTTTGTCAGCATACCACCAAGCCAACGGGCATTGACGTAATACTGGGCTGAACGGCGGGCTGCATCTGCAACCAGTTCTGACGCCTGGCGCTTGGTGCCAACAAACAAAACGCGACCACCACCAGCAACCGTATCACTCACCAGCTGAAGCGCTTGTGAGAGCATTGGAACCGTCTGGCCAAGGTCGATAATATGAACGTTGCTTCGATCACCAAAAATGTATTGTTTCATTTTCGGGTTCCAGCGGTGAGTCTGGTGACCAAAGTGTACGCCTGCTTCTAGTAGCTGGCGCATGCTGAAATCAGGCAATGCCATGCCGTGTCTCCTTTTCCGGTTGTACCTCCGTGAAGCGTCAGCAGAAATCTGCCACCGGCGGGATCGATCGGATTTCTCCCGACCTGCCCCATGCTCCACGTGTGGAATGAGCGGTTCCGTACAGTGCCTGTCAGTAAATATCAAGCGGAAAACACTAATTATTGTCCGGGATTATTAGGCAGCCTGCTGACGCACCATCGGTTTCGTCAATTTCAATCACCTCATTGAGAGTGAAAGCACCCAGTATATAAGTGCCGACAGGACAGCCGCCGCAGGCACAGTAACGACCCAAGCAGCAATAATCGTCAGGAAATGAGAACGGCGTACAAGTTTACGACGGCGCATTTCAGCTTTATTGATCACCGGCACCTCAGGCAATGTTCCACCGCTGTGCTTGGCAATATACTGACGTCTGCGCTTGGATTTGCCCGTATACCACTCGCGGAAAAATCCAACACCGAATACAGCGCCAACAGCGATATGCGTCGAACTGACGGGCAAGCCCAATCCAGAAGCGATAATCACGGTTATGGCCGCAGAAAGCGCAACGCAAAAGGCCCTCATTGGATTCAATTTGGTTATCTGCTGCCCCACCATACGAATGAGTTTGGGACCAAACAGCAGTAGTCCAAATGAAATTCCCATCGCACCGATGACCATGACCCACAGCGGTATCGTCACTTTTTCCGCTATTTCACCAATGCCTGCTGAGTGTACGATGGCTGCCAAAGGCCCGACGGCGTTTGCGACATCATTAGCGCCATGGGCAAAAGACAAAAGCGCAGCAGAAAACACCAGTGGAATTGCAAACAGTTTTCGTAGCGACTGGTTACGATTGGCCAAGCCTTGCGATTGACGGCGAATGACCGGCCGCAGAATACCCCAGGCTACAAAAGTCGTGGCCAATCCGAACAACAGTGCGGTCTGCAGGTCGATTTTGATAATCTTCTTGATGCCCTTGAGGGCAAGATAAGTTGCAAAGGCGCCGGTCATAATGGCTATCAAAATGGGAACCCACCGCCGCGCAGCAGCAATCTTGTCTTCCTGATAAATTATGAAAGTTTTGATCAGCGCCAAAAACAGTGCAGCAATAAGCCCGCCTATCAGTGGTGAGATTACCCAGCTTGCGGCAATTTCGGCCATTGTTGGCCAGTTAACGGTCGACAATCCGGCGGCGGCGATCCCTGCCCCCATAACCCCGCCAACCACAGAATGCGTTGTTGAAACCGGCGCACCCACCCAGGTTGCAAGATTGACCCAGACAGCAGACGATATCAAAGCAGCCATCATTGCCCAGACGAATGCATTGCTGTCGGAGAATTTTGCCGGATCAATAATTCCCTTCGAAATTGTGCTTACGACATCACCACCCGCAATCAGCGCTCCGCTGCTTTCGAAAATGACAGCAATGGCAAGGGCAACGCCCATGGACATGGCATTGGATCCAACCGCAGGACCGACATTGTTGGCCACATCATTGGCGCCAATATTGAGTGCCATATAGGCACCCACGACGGCCGCCGCGATAATAACCACAGATCCGGGGGCACCAGTGACAAAGAAACTTGCAAACACCAGCGCAAAGGCCAGAAAAATGACGCCAAGTCCAAGTCCGACAAATCGACGGGAAACAAATTGCGCCGCAAGTTCAACCCGGGCAATCTTGTCCAGGTCTTTGTCCAGCGTAACTTTATAGTAGTCTTTGGGAGGTTGTGACAATGCGCTACCCGATCGTTTGCATATGGACAAAACGACGGGCAAACTGCGGGAAAGACAGCACCATCCAGTCGCGTATCTGATGCTTTAGGCATTCGCAGCGCATGGAGCAAGTTGTTGATCTGATTCATCTACAGATATTTATGGATCGAATTCCGAAATCAACGCCTTCAATTGTGGTTCGTTAACAAAATCCACAGCTTCTTCCTGACTGAACCATTGCCTGTGCCGCTGGTCAATTTCCGGATAGCCGCTCTCCAGCCGTTCAACCTTAAGTGCATATACTCGCACCGAACATTGAACCGGCAACCCGCCGCGCATCCATTTTTGATAATCATATGTGCCGAGTGGATCATCTTTGATCTGACCAAAAACCCCGGCCTCCTCATAGGCTTCACGCGCTGCTGCGCCAGAACCGGACATTTTGTCCATGGCCCAGCCCTTGGGCAGTATCCAACGCCCTGTACCCCGGCTGGTAACCAGCAGGAATTCAACTCGGTCTCCGGTTTTTCTGTAGCACAAAGCAGCATATTGTAACGGCGCAGGCCGACTGACCATGAGACTGAGGTATTGTGCTGCTGTATTCCAACTTTCCATCAGAGCGGACATTTTATTCATCTTGCTATGGTTTGTTCTTAACTGTCATCACCCATATGGTGATACAAAAATCAAAACAAAACCTTTCGCCCTGTTCTGTGCGCACAAAGCCATGTGATCATTCGGCCAATCTGACAATACTCTCGCATGTGATTGTATGCTCTGAATTGTAAAGATTTTAACACCCTTCACCTTCAAATGTTTCGAGTGAAGCGAGGGTGCCCTTGAGCGCAAATTCGCCATAATCCATGATGAGATCACGGGTAATCCCATTTTCATACAGCTTGAAGGAAATGCGGTAGATTGGCGTCCCGTCATCATTTTCCGTGTCATCAAAATATGCGATGGTTACTGGCCAGGTTGGTTCTTTTGCCAGACTTCCGGCAACTTCCAGCTCCTGGTTCTGGTCAACTGGTTTTTTTGCAGCGCCCACGACACTTGTCGTCAGCATCACCTTGCGCCCTTCATCCGAGCCGTCAAACAATTGCGACTGGAAAAACCGTTCCCCGTTTTTAGCGTTCTCAATCAGCGACACCATCTGCGCCGTCGGAAATTGTGCAGCCTCCAGAACCAGCTTGTCAGGACGTGGCGTTGTCAAATCCACCGAGATACCTGCATCATCCGTTTTCGCGCTACCGCGAACCTCAAGATCCAGCTTTTGATTGACATATGATTTTGTCAGAAAGCGAAATGTGCCCTCCTCCAGATTTTCATAGGTTGTTGTCTGCTGGTCAGTAAGCCTTACGGTCTCGCCTGTATCAAGCCGCGTGACAAATCGAAATCCCACTGTGTATCCGTCGCACGATGAACCGTTGAATTCATACACCATGCGTCCGGACATTGATTCTATGCCGGAACGCTCTGATGCATTCTCCAGTTCCAGATCATATACTGCCCTGTGCGGCACCAGTGAATTGGCCACACCCGCATGGGCTGTGCCGATGGTCGCTGCAGCCAAACCGATCGGTAGAAGAGTAATCAATAACGAACGCACACGAATTTTCCTTCTTCAGTTGCAGGCGACATGTTACACGGCATTGCGACAAAAAGGAGAGAGTGATTCAATTATTCTCTTCACTGCAATACGGCGAATCACTAAACACCAAATGCGAATATGCTACAAATGCCCATACCATGGAGTTATTGATGTCAAAATCAATTGCCGAGCGCCTTGCCGACATGAAAATCACGCTACCCGATGCACCTGCACCGGCGGCCAAATATGTTCCCTATTCTTTTGTAGGTTCAACGCTATATATATCGGGTCAATTGCCGATGATTGGCGGATCAATCACTACGACCGGACACCTGGGTATCAATGTTGATGTTGAGGCTGGTCAGAAAGCCGCCGAAATTTGTGCGATTAATATACTGGCACAGGCCAATGCGGCACTGAATGGCGATTTGGAACGCATCGTTCGACTTGCCAAAATACACGGTTATGTCGCGTCCTCGGCGGACTTCACGGAGCAGCATCTGGTGATCAATGGCGCATCTAACCTGCTTGTTGACATTCTTGGAGAGCGCGGCATGCATGCCCGTGCCGCCGTAGGCATGGTCTCCTTACCGCTGGCCGCAGCTGTAGAAATCGACGCCATTTTCGAAATTGCATAAATCACCCTGAAGAGCAGGAAACATTGTGATGTCACATCATTGGATTACCGGAAACCCAATCGCCCACCGTGGCTACCATGACTTGAATAACAAGGTCTGGGAGAATTCTGTCAGCGCATTCAGGCGCGCCATCGAAGCTGACTTGCCGATAGAATGTGATCTGCAATTATCCGCAGATGGTGTTGCTATGGTCATGCATGATCCCGTTACACAGCGACTTTGCGGCATAGATGGAAATGTCCGGGAAATGACAGCGGAAGACCTTCGCTCACTGCACATCGGCGGCACCGGTGACCGTTTATCAAGCCTGCGTGAAGTTTTGCGACTGGTGGATGGAAAAGTTGGCCTTATTCTTGAACTGAAACCCCAGGATAATGACGTTGCCGAACTGTTTGCACAAAAGGTTCTGGAAGACCTTGAAGGATATCAGGGTAACGTTGCGCTGATGTCCTTTGACCGGCAGTTGGTGGAATGTCTGCTGAATGCCGAAACGCGCTGGCCGATCGGTCTGGTTGCAAGGGAAAAGTCCGATGCAGATCGGGCACGGAATATGAAGGCGCTGGAATTGGACATAAGCTTTGTCTCGTTTTGTGTGCACGATCTGCCAAGTCAGTTTATTGCTGCGGCCCGCGCCAAGGGATTGCCGGTAATAACCTGGACCGTATCTGATCAGATTACACGCGAGGCGACCTATAATTTTGCTGACCAGATGACCTTTGAAGGATTTGACCCGCTAGCCTTGTCAGCCTGATTGCAAGCCATACATAGAGCACATGACTGATACCCGCATGTCACACGAGATACAATCAAACGACAGCGGCAAAGCTGAATTTCGTATCCGTATCGCCAATTCATTCAGCGAAATTGACGCCAAAAAATGGAGCGGTCTGACTGGAACAAGTGCATCGTCACATGAGGACACATACTATAATCCTTTCGTCTCGCATGCCTATCTGTCTGCCTTGGAGGAAACCGGCTGCGCAACAGCCCAGTCGGGCTGGTTGGGTCAGCATTTGCTGCTTGAAACTGAATCCGGCGAACTCCACGGAGCCATGCCTGCCTATGTGAAAAACCACAGCCAGGGGGAATATGTTTTTGATCACGGCTGGGCAGATGCATTTGAGCGGGCTGGAGGACACTATTATCCAAAACTTCAGTCATCCATTCCTTTTACGCCGGCAACCGGCCCGCGCCTGCTTGCTGGCATTGGCAGGAACCGCTCCTACGTGCAGGCTGCGCTGACAGAAGGTTTGAAGGCGCTAACCGACAGACATGGCCTGTCATCTGCACATGCGACATTTGTCCCTGATGATGAGATAGCAGTATTTGCGGATCACGAATATCTGTGCCGAAAGGATCAGCAGTTCCACTTTATAAATCCGCAATATCAGTCCTATGATGCGTTTTTGGCCACCCTTGCGTCGCGCAAACGCAAAGCTCTGAAGAAGGAACGGCGCGTTGCACTGGAAAACAATATTGCCGTGGAGTGGCTCACTGGCGATGATTTGACCGAGGAGATCTGGGACATTTTCTTTGGTTTTTATCAGGATACCGGTTCCAGAAAGTGGGGGCGCCCCTACCTTACACGCGCGTTCTTTTCCCGGGTTGGTGAGACAATGGCCAATGACATTTTACTGATCTTGGCAAAACGGGATGGACATTATATCGCCGGAGCCATCAATTTTATCGGCTCGGATACCCTGTACGGCCGCCATTGGGGCTGTGTCGAAGACCACCCCTTTTTGCATTTTGAAATCTGCTACCACCAGGCCATCGATTTTGCGATTTCACGAGGACTGGGAGTCGTCGAGGCCGGGGCCCAGGGCGAGCATAAATTATCGCGCGGCTATCTGCCGGTTACAACCCATTCTGCACACTACATAACTCATCCCGGATTGCGCGAAGCTATTGCGGATTATCTCGTTCATGAGCGCCAGGATGTGGAGAACATGGGTGATATATTACGCCAGCATGGCCCCTTTAAAAAAGCCTAATTCGTTGATGCGAAGTATTTATGCACGTTCGCGTTTTGATAGGCGGTAGATCACTGGCGAGGTGCTGATTGAAAGAATAGGTCAACCCGCATTTACTACCCGATGCAGCGATTTTGTGAAGACAACCCGCGCAAGACCAGCCGGCACTTGTCATTGGATCGATGATATGGCCCAATTTCAAAAACACCCTCTTGTGTAAACGCAATGGGAGTTACTTTTTTACCTTATTCGCCAGCGCCTGTTGCGTCGCTCGCAATGTTCCCAAAAACAGTTGCGCCCGTTCGATCTTGTGTTCCACCTCGGCAATTTTGTTTTGAAGAAAAGCGTCTGCATCAAATGTGTTGCCATCGGCATATTCGAGCTGTCGCAGGAACATTTTCAATTCAGCGATGGTGAAACCGGCATTTTGCGCTTCACGCACCATTTCTAGGCGCGCGACAACCTCCGCATCATAGGTACGATATGAATTGGTGCGCTCATTTCCCTTTGTCGAATTGATTAATCCATTGCGCTCGTAAAACCGAATTGTGTCCCGACTTAATCCGGACCGCGCCGCAACCTCGCCTATGCGCATAAAACCTCAAACCTCCAAAACCATTGACAATGGTCCATTGTTAGCATTAAATTCCACAAGAACAAAATATCGGATCAAACATGTCGGATTTATGCGCGTAACGCAAAGGATCCAGCAGATCTGGACAGGAGCAACTGATATGGGTGGCAAATGCCAAAGCTGCGGAATGCCTCTGAACAAGGATGAAAACGGCGGCGGGTCAAACCAGGATGGTTCAAAAAGCAAGATTTACTGCTCGTTGTGTTTCGAAAATGGCATGTTTTTGCACCCGGATTTTACCGCACAGGAGATGCAACGATTCTGTGTCGATCAGCTTGCCAAACGCGGCATGCCAAAGTTCATGGCCTGGATTTTCACCCGCGGCATTCCAAAACTTGACCGTTGGACTGCCACTTGAAGCCATTTTGTGATGAAATAAAACAATATTTTGATCAGGAGCGCTTGTGCGCCGGCAGATTGACACTGTGATTGCTGGCTTGTGTGGTGAACTCGGAAGGCTGCGTGGCATCGTTGCCGGGTAAGATCGTTGCTGCGGCTAAAGCGATTCAGGTTTTGACGGAATCGGCAAAACCTGAATGCGTCAACAAAATCAAAGGCCGACACCGTTGTCCCGTTTCTGACAAAACGTGAATCGGTCTAACGGCATACATTCTGGTGTCGGTGCCTGCAGGAACTCAAATTACCTGGCTGGGTGTAATCGCAGCCAATGGGTAACAATGGCAACCCCTTGCGTGCGAATTGCCATACACGCTGCATAGTTCACCTGATAATATACATGTCCAACGGTATCTAACTGAATATCTGCTTCCTGGAACACACCCGTGCGTAATGTCCGATTGAATCGACAACTATCGATAGGCGCGCTTCAATCACACACAATGATCGGAGACCAAAGGCCGTTAGGTATGTGTTGGTTTCCCCGACATGTTCCTATTTTGTACTCCTGACAATGGAGCTATTGCAAGCCTGTTTTTCTCTGCATTCGACAGTGCGCATAAATATTAATCGCAATAATGATCGTATTCACTATTCCATTTGAAATATATTTGTGCCTATATTGATGGAATACATTATTTCGGAGGTACAAAGGCATGATTTCAAGATTGATTAGAACAGCACTTGCGACTTGCTTGGTGGTGGCAGGAACGACTACGGGGTCGATCTCTCATGAAAGTGTTACATGGATTCCCAACAATCTAGTCCCCGCCTTCGCCCTACCCGCTGCCCCTCCCAGCATGGTCCCTATGGTTGTCTACGTACCGGCACAACAGATGCAGCCTGCCGTGCCACCACACACACATGCACCACAGGCAGCGCAGGCAGCACAGACGATTGATGCAACGCATTGTTCAATTAACGACGTGGCTGTGCTGACACAGGATGCGCCGAGCTGTGAGAAAGCTGGTGGGGAGGTTGTTGCGGAGAGGGGCTCGTTTCACCTTGTCCTCCCATTTCCTGCCGGATCAGGGAGTTAATGATTAGAAAGGTGCTCGTGTTTATCGCTCAACAGCCTTCAATATCCGCTCCAGTGTCTTTGATTGCTCCTTTTGAAGCACTTCAATCCCGGTCAGGCGTTCACGTACATCGCCTGCCCGGTTTTCAATACGGTCCACACGATCCTCAATATCGTTGAGGTTTTCAGCATTGGCCGAAACAGTCGTTTGCAACGCGCCATATCCGCCAGCAGCAGCACCCAGAACGGCAAGGACCCCGAATACTGACAGAAACAATTTGAGGCTTATCCCGCCCGGTGCTGGATTGGTCATTAACTGTTCATCTCCGGTGGGAATATGTCTTTAAACGGCTTGCCGAAT
The DNA here is from genome assembly GCA_947501445.1 of uncultured Rhizobiaceae group bacterium. Classification (GTDB taxonomy): domain Bacteria; phylum Pseudomonadota; class Alphaproteobacteria; order Rhizobiales; family Rhizobiaceae; genus Hoeflea_A. The sequence goes on from CANMVS010000001.1 coordinate 90,328, forward strand.
ACGGCCAATGCAACGGTCTCAGCGGGTAGACCACTTTTGATGAATGCAACCTGACAGCCTTCTTTGGACATAAGCCAGGCAACAGAACTGCCACTTTCATCAATCAGGAAAAGAACCGATCGTTCATCCGTTTCACGCGATACCAGTTTGGTGACGTAACGCACGCCTTTCGACTGGCCGACATTGGCAATATGGGCTTTGACCTCTGCCATTGATGTGCCGGGAAGACATTTGCTGTCACTCGGCCAGGCGCTGCCCAACATTGCGCCGATCCACAAAGCCGCGAAGAACCCGACAATGAGCAGGTTGCCGAGCTTTTGTTCCTGTTTCGTCATCATCTCAGCCTTTCCGTTTGCACACAGCCAGCCATGCAGCGTTGTGCTGTTTGATCTGTCTGATTGTTTCGGGAGTGTCCGTATCGGACCAGGCGACCGGCTCGAATGAGCGACAGGCCACTGTTGTTACATCAGGGCCGCTTGAACCCGTCGTCGTCGTGCAGGCCGTCACCAGTGGCGCTATGGCCAGCATCGCGGCGCGCGTCCTGTGCTTTACCAATAAGGTCATTGGCTTCCACCCATTGTTTGTTGGATTGTTGGAGGTTTTTGACGCGCTCTGCCTTTTTGCCAGCGGCAAATACGCGCCAGATGAAACCGAGCACGGCAACAACACCGGCCACGATCAGCGCCAGCGTGCCGGAGCCACCCGACAGCAGGCCCATAAGCGTGCTCATGTGTTTGGCACCGCCCAGATGGCGATTGATCCAAGCCCGCCGACAATCAGGCTGGCCGTGGTCTCATCGACACCCAGATCAATGCCCCAATAGTCACGAATGAAGTTGCCGGCCATCATGGCGACAGCAACCCAGAGCTTGTTGTACTTGCCCATCAGCCCGCCCCTCCACTATCAAGCAGCGCTTTCTTGGCGCGCTCAATGTCGTAGATTGCGGCGCCAGTATCTGGCAGTGAACACATGAATGCATCGTTGCCAGCCATATCAACGCCGATCACAACAACGCGCTGGAACTTGCCGATTGCTCGCATGAGCAGGTCGTCAGGTTTGTATTCTTCAAATGGTTCTGTGTTGGTCATTTGCTTTTCCCTTTGAATAGTTGGCCGATAATGCGAATGAGAGCAGCCCAGAAGCCGCCATTCCGAGTCACTGGCGCGCTTGGTGGGGTTTTGGGAGGTGTTGGTGCCGGATCGGATGTGTCGGGCTGTGGTGGCTTCGGTGTGGGGATTGGAGCCGGATCGGTTGTGATCGCTCCATTCCAAGGGGTGTCCTTGATCCGTGACCACTTCTGCAGCGCTTCCGCCATTTTTACGTGGTAATTGTTCCGGCGATACCCAGACCCATTGTAACCACCGGCAAATGCGCGACAGCTTTCTGGATCGCCGGGTTTACAGAGCCGTAATTCATCATCCAGCTTGGCGCTCAAGATGAAATTGACTGATCCCTCAAGCTGGTTTTCCTCGTCATCCATAAAGGCGCGAACCATCGATTCAACGTCTGCATATCCGGCAAGCCTGTAATTGAACCCCATGACCTGACCGAGGCCCCAGGAACAGGACAACAGCGCCGCCCGGGCATCAATTTTCATGGCGCGTGCCAGCTTTCCGTATTGAGCACTTTCCTTGCCGTACCCACCGGCACGTTTGTTGGCCAAGCCCTCATTGATCGCTCGTTGGCGCTTGCCTGCCGCAACGTATTTGTAGAATTTGTGTCGCTCGAAAAGAATGCGTGGGCGGCCTTCACTATCAAAGCCACTGCCCCGTGTTTCAACATCAAGGAACATGTGAATATGGTCCTCACCGACGCCAAGGAGCTTGCCCAATCTCGGCAAATCAATATCGTCAAGGCGCTTTGCAGCGCCCCGGAAACCGTTCCAAGTCATGTTTTCACCTGTGATGTTTGAATACAAAAAAGGCCCCCGAAGGAGCCCCGTAGTCGTGCAACAGTCGTTTATTAAAAAAGTGTAATTTGAAACAAATTTGTGCGTGGTTATATGGGCAATGATGGAGCCACATAATCAAGTAGCTCATATGCCATGCGCGTACATTCTGTGTGGCATTAGCCGGGGCTTGCCTCCCCCAAAACGATGCAACCCCGGCGCTTCATTCAATGAATGTCATCGGTTTCCAATTTGGATACAAAAAGGCCCCCATCAGGGAGCCTCACATTCATCGATTATAATATTACTTGGTGTGCTTGCTGTCATTCCGGTTTTGTATCTTGCGGCACACCTGAGATCGTTAGTATAGGCGCTTCCCCAAGTGTAGGCGCTTTCGCAGCAGTTATTTTTCGAAGGTTTCCGCGCTTGATTACAATTGGCTTTTCATATGTCTTCACGCTCAACCCCCATTAAGGTACAGAATCACTTTAGTTCACGCACAAATGAAGGTCAAATTCAGTAACAATAACTGAACATCTTTACGTTTACTTGGGGCCTTTTGCCACCATCCATGCAGCGTCCAATTGTCTTCTGTCCACTTGTTGAATTTGGATACAAAAAAGACCCCCGTTAGGGAGTCTTGATTATTCAGTCGTATTTGAGCAGATAATGATAACTAGTTATCACCACCCAATCGCGGACGACGAAAGCCTGAGATCGGCACTTTGATTTCTTGAGCAGCGATTTTACCAATGTTTCCACGCTTGGTTACAACTGGCTTTTCATATGTCTTCATGCTTAACCCCCATTAAGTTACAGAATCACTTAAATTCATGCACAAATGAAGGTAAAATTCAGTAACAACAACTGAACATCTTAACGTCTACTTGGGGTCTTTTGCCACCGTCCATGTAGTGTGCATCTGTCTTCTGTCTGCTTGTTGAGTTTGCATACCAAAAGGGCCCCGTTAGGGAGCTTCGCATTCATCGAATATTAAATTGTAAATCTGTTACCGCCACCAGATTTCAGGCATAACAATGTCGTCCAGATCAGGCACATTCCTTGTATCAAGCGCATGTGGAAGGTTAAACCTCAAGCCATTCGCCAATTTGGGAACGCGATCATTTCTAATGTATGTGACCTCAAAGGTACGTGGAACCTGGATGCCATGCTTTGATGCAATGCCACAAAGGTTGTTTGGATGGACATGGGCTATAGAAAAAACGCTATGAATTTTGTCGAAGATCGCTCTTATTAACGGCAAACTCCTGCGTTGCAAAATTTTCTCCAGGTCATGAAACTCAATTACCATAATACGAAATTGCTGCAGCACATCTATCGTAGTCTCTGCAAGCACATCATATTCTGCACTTTCTATATCCATCTGCAAAATGGCATTTTGAGCACGTTGCCCGTCCAGTTTATTCTTCATCCAAGAGGTCAGGGTCAAAAAGTCTTCGTTGTCTATTGCACCCAAATATTTTTTCTCAAAATCAAAAAACTCGTTTTCAAACGGTGGACCATCAACACTCGCATCAGCCATAAACGATTTTATTTGATAATTTTCTGCCAACCATTTTTCAAAACCGGCAGTTACATCGACTCCCGGCGAGAAACAGCAATCAACGTCTTGCAAGTCGTCCGGAATCAGATATCCGCCATCTCCAGTACTTCCAGCGCGTATCAAGTCAACGGACACAATTGCGCTCCTAAAGGAATCTATCAGTGCCAGAACCTCTTGCTTTGGCGCATACTTTCGATAACTCACCTTCGGTTTAAGTATTTTCTCAAGAAGCGGTCTACTCAATTTTGATACTCCATGAGCGCTGCGGACATTAAACCACAAAATGATGGTTATTGATGCTGGAAAGTAGCGATAATTATCTTGCGGTTGCAGTTGGTAATTTCTCGGGAAGCTTGTGCCATTTGGACAAAGGTTTGTGCCAGAACGGCCCATAGTAGACTTTCCCCAAAGAAAGCAGCGCAGCGATGTAACTGAATGAACTTTTTGCTGTTATCAGGCAATCCGCTGCCACCAAACCCGAAATGGTCGCCAATACATCAGAATTCAGCTCAAACTCACAGTTATCTGGTAACCCGTCAAAATTACTTTCTACGCCCTCAGAAAATATCCTGACCTTTGCGTTTGGATGACGTCGTTGAACGTAATCAATCTTTGCTGCAACGACCGCGTTGGTTTCAAAGCGATTAAGGTTTTGTGAACCGGAAACGTCACCTCTGCGTACGTGTACTGCGATCACAGCACTATCATATGTCCTGATGGGAAGATTTAGATTTTCTCTAATTTTACCAATTATATTCAAGTATTTATTTGTGTTTCTGTCTGCAAATCGGTGAAAACATGTCTGTGCTACTACGGCAGGCTGTCCCTGGTAGCCATCACAAATTGTCATCCCGTCAACAATCGGGACATTTTCTGGTGGAGCGACACAATCCGCTCCAAGATTAAACCCAGTTTCCCACTCGCTCAAACCTTCCCCCAAAGGCGTATGGTAGTAAGGAATGCGAGAAACGTGACTAAATAAAAGCGCAGACAGAATTGCATGCACCTGCGCGCCACCTCGATCATGTCTTTTGGAACATGTAATCCCGATAATATTTTTCCGATATTTTTTGTTTGCCAATATGCGCGAGAAATCTCCTGCTTCTTGGTATCTGAGTAGTCTTTTTTGGGACACAAGCGGGAACAAAATCTACCCCTTCTCAAATTCTCAAATTTACTCTTTGCAACCTGATAGTGCCCGCTACGCTTGAATGCAACAAAAAAGCAGATGAAATGGAGGGATCGGATCAATGAATGTACTTGGCTCCCAACCAAGCAGTGTCGTACCCACTGAGGCTGGGCGGTCCTTATTTAAGGTTCACTGCCGCCATCCATTCAGTATCGATTTGCGCAGGGGTTTTCCCCAGTGGAGCCACCAGGGACACAAGCAACGGGTGATCACGTCGATATGACGTTGCGTGCCGGAATCTGCACCTGGCCGTTATCCGCTCGTTTTGGTCAGATTCAACCGTGTCAATTGCTGCGTCCACCTTGGCCTCGCCCAGGCCGAGTTGCTCAAGGAACGTGAAGAACTGGAACGAATTTAACGGGTGCTTTGTTGGATCCAGTTTTGCAGCTTTCAAGGTTGCTTGGATTGCATCCGATTCTGCTTTGCGGGTTGCCTCTTGATCAGCAGTCATTGTGACTTTTTTACCATTCACTATTTTATGTTCTGGCATGACTAATTCGCTTTCAATCCATACAGTTTTGCATTGGCAATGGAAATATTCCCGGTACCCATAAAAATGCTTATTGCGTTGACGGCTTCGGCCGCTCTTCTGGTTCCAACACCATACCAACCAATAGGTCCCCAATCGTTGTCAGCGCCCACACCCCAGAATGTCATAGTTGTTCTGGTGGATGGATTCATTGGATCATATAGGTTGATCTCGAATGCATTGTCGGCGTTTTCATCACTGGCAACTCTGGTACTACCTTCGGTGCCAGTAATCTTCACGACAGAATCTGAACCATCTGCTATTGCATTTTGTCCGCCACCGTTTAATCCCATAACTATCCAACCATAATCAGCACTGCCGCTATCAAAATTAACACCATTATTGGTAGACGTTCTAATTTGCAGGTAAGTGTTACTAGATGCAGGCCTCAACCCGGTAATCACAACTTTGTACTCAATGTACACCCCCGACAATCCATTGAAATCAATGGAGGCACTGTTGGACGCAGTCGCGGAACTAACAAGCTCCCACGCGCCACCGTCACTGAGCGCCTCAACAGCCTGTTTCACCCTCTGAGCCGTGAAGGCCCGTGTCGTTGTTGAGGTCCCTGCCTCGGCTTCTGACTGGCCAATTGTCGCAAGCCCTAATGTGGCCCGTGCCGCTGCTGCATCGGCATCATCAATGAGCGACCGCCCAAATGAAGTAAAGGTCGCAAGACCAGCCACACCGGAGCCCGTATAATAAGGCAAACGATCTGCAGCACTGGTCAGGCCAGCTATTGCCGCCAGATCCGCATTGTGGGCTTGAATGTCCGTTCCAACGTTCAGACTGAGCGCTGTTTTGAAAGCAGCAAGGCTTGATGCACCAGTGCCACCAACCGTTACGGGTCTTGGTGTGTTCAAATCGTTGGCGACATCATCAATCACCGAATTGAACTTTGCAGATTCTATCGTCTGGCCTGCCACAGCCGTTGTATTTGCAGGCTTTGAGTAAATGCCTGATCCATCTCTGGGCATGTCTTTCTCCAATAAAAGGAACCACAAGGGGCCTCGTTAACTCTCAATGTTCGGTTGTGTCAGGTTTTTGGGCCAACCAACTGAGAGGCAAGTTGTGCTCGACCTGTAATTCTATTCGGGGCGTTTATGTTAGATTTGTTACCGGTAGTTGTGTTCTCAGGCCGTCTGTGGCCGGGTATGAAACGTCTGAAACAACGGCATTTATCAGGGCGAGTGGAAAGTCTGTAAAGACTGCAAAATGCAGTCAATCGCCAAAAAAAATGTTTTGTTAAAGCAAACACCGCCTGTAGTGGCAGCCATCAGGTTGTTGATAGCGAAAGCCATGCCGGCGACTTAATCGCTGATATGGTTTCCGGACCAGTCTCTTGGTATGGGATGGCCTTCCAATGTAGTCCGTCAGACGGGAAGTCAGCAAAATTCCCATTTCGAGGCAATACCTATACACCAGCTCCGGTGGCGATATCCCAGCCTAAAAACGTGTAAGACTCATCAACGATCAGACAGTCTGTAATTGTACATTTACGGGAATTAGCGGTCAGACAACGAGAACGAACTGCCATTGATTGGGTGGATGTCTTCATCCAGTTGGCTCTTTCTGAATATATCAGTTCCTCCTACTTATATTGCGTGGATGAAAAACACCGTTCTGTCTTTCCTGGCCGCTTAGAGCGTTTGGAGGACTCTGTTGTGGCGCCCGGCACTGCCGTTGTATTGGCAGGTTTTGAGTTAACGCGATCCACCTCCGGACCTATTTGTCTCCCAAAATCAGTTGCCAGAGAGCCTATGTGTGTGCGGGAGTTATCGATTTTGAGAACACGACCAGGTCCAATGCCACTTGATAAATACCCTGGTGTGTCAAGAAGGTCAGGTTCAACCCAATCGGTAAGCACGGTTTTTCCAAATTTTTGTCGACGTAATCAGACCTGCCTGACATTGCCCCTGGCTCCGACGCACTGGCCAGTTCGGAGCGCCATAATCCTTGGCATGGGTGCCTGCATCCCATCGATTGGAGATTTAACACCCCAGCGGTGCCGCATATGGAACGCGACCGCCATTTGGGTTTCGTCGATTTGTCTTCAAAGGGCGGCTACTGCCCAAGCCCCAATCTTCTAAGCACTGCCTCAAGGACTCGTTGCTTGCCCGATAACTCTACATTGTTTTTCAAGGTGGATGGCTCTGAAGCGCGTGGAGGTGCCATCAACCGGGAGGCCGGGAATTGGGGTGCTGAATTCCTGGGAATGAATTGCCCCGCCCCGGGTCGTGGTCCAAGGTTCCTCATTGTACTTGGGCGCGCTGTACCCGCATTGCCTCTGGGCCCGTGCAGTTCGCCAGCCTCATATAGGGGTATCCTTTGCATCCCGTCAAAATTCGGTGCTGTCACCCTGTGTTCATTCCTCGGTTGCGTGTCGGTCGATGGATTGGCAATCTCATTTTGGTAGGCACGAAATGCTTCATCGCGTGGAGATGGTATCGGAGCATCAAACCCCGTTGCCGGATTGCGCTCGATACTTCGCGATTGATTTATGCGTCGCTGCTGGCTTGATTCCGGATCTTTCGGATTTTCATAGTCGTGCAAAATGGTATCGGATGCCTCTTCTACCGTATCATCACGGCGCAAATCCCGCATTACATAATTGTGGTTCCCCTCCAGCTCATGCTTCAAAAAGCCGTAGTTTGCTTCATAGGAAGCAGGGTCGAGATTGTTTTCAGCTGCATAGGCTTCAAACTGACGTCGGCGCCGCCCGGTCCATTGAGCATAGCCGTAACCACCACGCTCCCCCGGCTTAAAATCTTTATGCTCCTGAAGGGTTCTAAAACCACCTGACTCGTAACTCAAATTGCCAACAATGCCAGCCGCCTGGGCCCGGCTTATACCAAGGTCCCTCATTAGATCGTTCATCAAACGGCCGGCGATCTCTTCGTCATACTCTCTCATGTTAACTCCATTAAATCGATTGTGTTGATGTGCGTGTGTTTTCGCCCAGTTGCTGCCTGCTGTAAAATCACCGCTGCCGGGTGTGTTGAATGTATCGGGCATTTGGATACGTGGTTGCACCTGACCATTTCCGCCGCGCAAGAAAGTGCAGAAACCACTGGTCACCAGGCCCTAATCGGGTGCGCTTTGCCTTGGATGGGCAGACTTTGCTGATTCTGGTTATCTTTTACGTCGTGGCAGGTGCAGTTTGCTTGCAGAATTAAACAGGGCCGCAGGCGCATCGGGTCTTGCCGGTTCACTCGTTGTGACCAGTCCTCCAGCATCCGCCAAACGTTTCATTTGCCGGTTGGCACGATTGAGTCCCATACGGCCGCCAATGGCCTGCCCAAGCACAGAAAGCCCTTCGCCAACATTGCGCGGTGTCTGGCCGCTTGCACGCGCAAGCATGGATTCAGCCATTTTACGCCGCCGTTTCAGAGCGTCGTAGGTTAGGCCGGTATCTCCACCGAATATGTAGGGATTTTTTTGCATTGTTTTTTCCATCGTTTGAAAATCGGACACCTGGTTTCCAATCGGGCATGCCTCGCATGCCATCGAGGCACGTAACCCAATTGAATATTCAAGCGAAATTTGTTTGATTGCCGCTGGCTTGCGCAATTGATATTTGCGCTATTTTGCTTCCAACATGACTGGGAACATATCAAGAACTTTTTATTGACAATGCTATCGTTTGATACTAAATTACCCAGCGGGACGGTGAGTATCCATGCGGGTGTCAGGAGCCAAGCTCCGATGTGGACGTAAAGCCCAAGCAATTCTTATTCAGAATTGACGCGGCCTGGCAATGCCCCGTCCCAACCTATTTCTTCGGTAGCCAGTATAGAGTTTTTAATTGGAGCGATATATCTCGCATTTGGTGTGGTTGATGGCTTCCCCTCAGTGCTTCTCCTGCATACATCCAATTTCCGTCAACCTCCAGTCTTTTGAGAAACACCAGTTCACCTTTAGCGTGCCTGCCTTTTGCAATGATTTCGCCATCTTTCAGCACACGCGGCACATGCTTGAAATCCTTGACAGTAACCGGGATTATGTCTCGCCCATGATCCCTGAGAAGGTGCTGTACCGCCTTGCTGGATACAACCCTTGTGGCTTGGCCGTAATTATCCGGTGATCACGGCAATCAGCTTACCGGCCAGCGGCTTGTGCATCTTGTTCGTGCTGTTGCCTGCATGCGCGATCTATATGCTTCCTGGTGAAATCCATGACTATTGGGTTGTCGGATATACTTGCGAAGGGATTTAAATGAAACCATCTGTGCGCATTCACCATCCGGCAATCTCCCATAGCTAAGGGGAAACGTCTGGCTGATCAAATATAACGCCCAAAGAGGAAAGCTGTGTTTGCGCACCTCTCAATTCATCATTTTTCTTCGAATTGTAGTATCCGTGTGAATAGACGGGCAGCATTTTCCCTTCCTGAGAATATTCCAGATTAAGCGCCTCCAGAAGTCGCTCCAATGATGCCATTTGTTTGTCTGTGAGCTCTCTGGATGTATAATTGCCCAGGAAGGAAATGCTGATATTGTCAGTGTTATGTGATATGGCATGAGCCCCCTCATATTTCAGATCTCTGCCCTGATAGATTGTCCCATCTTTGCCGATCATAAAATCATAGCCGACATCAGCTTTGTTCATTGCATCAGACACAAAAGGTAACAACCTGATGCTACGCACCACGATGTTCTCTTTGTTTCTGTGCCGTTTCTCCACACCTTGTGGCGTCGTATACCAACCTGAATGGTGCACCGTTATTTTGTTATAGGGTACATTTGGTGTCCGGTCGGGTTCCAGTGGATCGCGGCCTGTAAGGTCAGGCGGGTATTGCGCCCATTCGTCTCTTTTGACGATCTCGACGCCATGGAAGTCAAATGTTTTTGAGGGTTTTACCGGTTGCCTGATATCACCCGCGACATCAAGAGCATTGGTTTCGTAGCCAACCGGGATCGCACCGAATTGCCCGGGATAACGTGCTGACGATACCCGTCCCACCGGAACTCGCCGTCCTTTGATTTCGCTCAGGTCATCACCGTAGTAGGGTTGCTGCTGGTACGAACGCGGCCCGTTTTGATTCACAAGGTTGTGATGCCCACGTTGAGAGGATTGTTTGCCCGGCGGACCTGATTGTGCCTCCACATTATGAAGCAAGCCGGGAGCCTGCTGCCCCTCCCGGCCCCCGGTTTTTACGGATTTACCGTCAGGCATCAACTGGTTTTCTCCAAGGCCAAACAATGAACCGTAGTCAACCATGCGGATACCATTTTCATTCTTCAAAACAGCATCAGGACGCTTTTTCTCTACTTCCTGTGCCATCACACCGGTATGTTTGGGAGCATCAGCAGGTTCGTCCTTGTAGCGATATTCATAGAGTTTGTGTCCCTCGAGTTTACCCACCGGTTTAATGTCTTTTTTAACACGCCGATCTGAAAAAGCCGGGCTGCTGATAATACTCGCACCAAGTCCAAACAAACCGCCCAGAAGGCCTTGTTTCTGCGCCTGCTCCTGTTGCCAGATGCCCAGGCGCTGCGCGTATTCATTGTTGATGATGCCAGCCACATCCGTTGTCGCAATGTTTGGCATACTGGTGTTGACATAGTTGGGCTGGCTGACCTGCGAACCGGACAGCAGGGCCGATATCTCGTTGACCTTCTGGTTGCGCTCGCCCGATATCGAGTTTTGCGCCTGACCATACATATTGCCATAAAGATTATCGCGTGCATTGGAACGGTTATCACTGAACTCGCTCATTGCCCGTGTGTATGCATCTGATCCGAGCTTGATCCCCTGATTGGACAATTGCGTTTCATAGTCCGATTTCTGATTGTTCCACTGTTTGTCAAAGTCATCCATATGGTGGGTGTTGATATAGTTTTGGACATTCTCGGTTGACAGATCGATGGGCGTGGCAAGGTGGTCTCTCAACTGGCCGGATTGTTCATTGGCAAGACCGGCAAGGTTAAATTGCGCGCTGTCCGTTTCATCCTTGATGGCCTGTTGATTGTCGGAAAGCGTTTGTGTGGCCGTAAACCGGGGTATCTCATAGGACTTGCCCGTATAGGGATCATTCCAGGTATAAGTGTCCGTCTGGTCATAGGTCAGCGAACCGTCTGGCGTTACCTGATTGACATTGCCCAAAAAAGCATTGGCAACAGCCGTGCCGACATTGGTGGATGTGGACGCTGCAGAGGTTTCCCTGGGATCAGGCGGCGGCGGTGCTTTTGACTTGCCCATGTGATTTCACCTCGAATTTGTTTGATTTCCAATCGTCATCCGTAAGCGTATTGATCAGCTCATCCTCATGACGCCCCCGAAGCCGGGGAATGCGGTAGCTTTTGAAGCCATACGATTTCATGATGCGGCTCATGGCCGTGTTGCCCGGCGCAGTGCGCAAAACCACAATTTGCGCCCCGATCTGCTCAAAACAATAGGCAAACATTGCATGCAGCACTTTGCGTGTGAGCCAGCGCTTGCTGGTTGATGCCGCTGACATTTCAATGGCGCCACTGTCAGGCTGCCAGTTGTGAAACACGACAACAGCAATCAGCCGGCCATGGTGTGAAACACCCATTGTGGTGAAGTTCTCGAAGCTTTTGTCTTGTCCTGGCCAAATCTGATTGGCACACCATTCAGCCATTTCCCTATTGGTGGCGCGGTTGAACCTGCCGCCCCAAATGATCTTGCACATCAGACCATTATCCCGCCGACTTCATACAGAAGATGCAGAGCAATCAGACGCATATGCGGGGTGGGGGTAACACCCGATGTAAGTTGAACCTGTGGTGCAATGGCAAAGCCGTTTTTACCGATTGATGACCAGCGGGTTTGTGTATCAAACGCTATTCCAGCATCCCATGTCGCCTGATCCCACAGGCCGGAATCCCATGTATCGCTGATGTATTCGGCTATTGAATTGGGTGCAGGTGGCAGCGAAACCGCATAGTCTGTCGAAACTGTTATTTGCGGGTTTACATGGCGATCTGCGGTAAAAACGGTACGGGCTGAATTGATAATCTTCTGTCTGCCGGGCGATTTCAGATGACTGAATGACCAGACACAGGTTGCCGTGTAGGGCATGCCGTTGTCATTGCCGCCGACTTCCATTTGCAGAACCTTGCCGTCGCTGGTGCCAAAGTGACCGATGTTGCGAAACAGGCCGAGCGAGCGGGTATCCCACCCGGTGTAGCGCGCCCAGGCACCGGTTTCCAGATTAACCACGAAGCAATAGGCCTCTGTAGTTTCATTAATCACAGGCAGGGATACGACCGCCATGTTGTTGGCGGGCCATTTCAATACCTCCCAGGCGATTGACTGCCTGGCATTGACTTGTGCCTTCCACTCAGGCTCGATATTGCGGGTTATGGCTGACAGGGAAAGTGCAGCGCTGTCTTTCTGGATTGCCTGCGTTAGCGGCACCAATCCATCTTCTGTTGCAATCACAAGATCACCACCGGCTTTCAACGTGGCATTCATGCCCAGCGGTGGCGTGATCTCGTAAACACCCACTTTGCGCCAATCCGATGTACTGCCTGGGTTGGTGCCTTCATAAATGGCCACTTCGCCCGTGGTGGATACAAAAACGCATTTATCGTCCAGCCCGTCTCCGCTATCGAGTGACCATGTGCCGCCAAACAGCAAGGCACCGCCTCTTTTGAATATGCCTGCAAGGGAAAAGGTTGATGCTGCCCCGCCGATACTGTCCACTGGCAGATACCATGCGTTCATGGTGTCTTTCTCGATGAAGAGCAGCCGGTTTGCAAAGACCCAGACGAATGACAGGTCCGACGTGGCAACGCCGGTTATGGCCGGCGTTGAAACACCATTGATGGCCGTCCAGGTGCTGCCGTCATAAAGCAAAGCCTCATCAGCGCCATTGACCGCGTAGAGGAAATCACCACCCACGGAATTGATTGGAACCGTCGAATATTCACCTGCTGTCTGACCCGATATGGCTGGCGTTGGAATAACATCAGGATCGGCCACAATGGAGATATCAAATATGTTGGATTGATCAGCAGCGAAGAACTTTTCAACGGATCCGGTTTTATAGGTAAACAGACTTGTGACCGCACCAGTTGATACAGTCGCATAGAGCCTTGAGCCACCACGCAGGCGCACATCTGTGGTGGTTGGAAACCAGTTATCCAGCACATAGGCCCCTGCTGGCTGTGAAGCGGCAAGGTTTTCATTCCTGATCCAGCCACGCACAGGCGGCACAAAGGTTTCATCCCGTGTCTGTGCCCTTGCCGGGCCGGGAGCCGCAACACGGCGAAAATTGCGCCTCATGTGGTGATACTCCGTGGATAGGCCTGTTTCACATCGCCGGGCAACCGCGCCTGGCCAATGCGGATCATCCGTGAACCCTTGTCCTTGGCGACCAAATGTTCCTTGCGCATTTCATAGGTGTCCAGGTCTTCCTGATAGGGAAGTCCCTTGTTGGCGCGCCATTGCCAGATCATGCCATGGCGCAGCAGAGCGTTATCCAGCCGGAATGTGTCGTCGTCTGCTGTGAACGTGGCTTGATTCACTGTACCGGCAGTCGACACAACCTGATTGGACAGGAAGAAATATTTGGCTGTCACACCATTGGCCAAGGCCGGTTTGATATGCATCTGCCCGCCGTAGATCGTCCAGGCATTCACCACAAAGTCAAAGGACTGCACCTCAAGCCCAAGCCATTCATCCGTATCGGTGATGGGTGACAGGGGCGTTTCGAGCGACGAAGACCAGACCTGCGCTTTTTTTAGCATTCTGTCGTAGCCGCTCGGCAGGTTAAAGGCTTGCGTTGAACCATCGCCTGTCAATGTTGCCAGTGTTTTCAATGCCTGCCAGTCATGAGCCTGTAAAATTCTCTCCGCCAGATCATTGGCCAGTGTTGCAAGCTCTATGTGCTCGCGGGTGGTGGACGCCATGACAGCGGTCGGTACGTCAAGGCCAATCACCTTGCACACGTCCTGTATGACGGAGAGAACAGTCATTTATGCAGCCTCGTTTTGCTTGGTGAGGGTTGCGTTGAGTTCATCGGCAAGCAGCATCACCTTGTCGTGGCCGCACATGTGGTGTGGTTTCTCGCCGCCGCTCTCGACAATCCAGTTTACAATGTCTTCCTTGGCCCATTCGGCGAAGGGTGACAGCGATGGTGGTGATGTTTGAGCAGGTGCTGCCTGTCCATTCATTTCAGCCATTTGCGCCTGCAGGGCTTCCATCTGGCTCTTGAGTGCCGCATTTTCAGCAGCAAAGCGCGTCACATCAGCCGAACCATTTGCACTCTCAAGCCAGGCCGTAGCCTGATTTTTCAATTCACGCGCGCCCATGCCAAGGCGTGTCAGGTTCTGGCCGTCCAGGCCGGAAAGGGCTTCAGCTGAGTGAATGCCTAATGCCTGCAGTTCCCTGGTTTTTGCAGCATTGATAAATGGCAGTTCCTTGATCGGCGTGCCACTGCCAATAAACTCGATGCCAGCCTTGAAAGCCTCATAGGGTTCACGGTGTAGCTGTGCATAGGTCAGCCGCTGATTGCTGGCTGCATCACGCACAGAGCTGGCAGAGTTCGCCGGAGCAACGAGCACCGACTTCGGATCGCCTGCCGCCTGGCATTTGATCATTTCAACCTCTTCAAAAATCGGCCGGCCAGCCTTGGCAGATGCGTTCTTATCTTCAACTGTGTCCATGTAAAACGTGACATGCAGATGGGAGAAATCCATAATTCTTGGTCCTTCTGAAAGACATGCGGAATATTAGCGGATAACAAAAAGGGCGACCCGAAAGCCGCCCTCAATTTTGATTATGTGGTGCCTGCTTTAAGCGGCAGTCTTCTGGATCCATGCGTAATCATTCGCAGCCAGTGCCACGCCTGTACGATTGGTCCAGTCACCGGCGCCAGCGGCCACTGTCATGGCAGGCTCTGTCAGGACAGCGGTTGCATCGTCAGCAATGGCACCTGTCGCCCTTGCATAGATATAATCATGTCCATCATTGCCATGCACAACAGTGCCAACAGCAAAGCTTGGTGTGGTTTCCACCTTTGTGAAGGCCACGCCAACCATGTTTTGATTTACGGAAGTTGCAGTCATTGTCTCAGCCCTCCTTTAAGCGCCGGTATTGCTGTCGTAGAGCTTTGCAACATGCAGCGGATTGTTGAGCGTCAGATTTCCGTAAAAACCAATATGCTGAACAATGGCGTCCTGATTGACAGGAGCCTGTTTGCCGCCGAACTTCACAAAGTTACGATCAGGGTGGAAGCGGAACCGCAAAGCCTTGCTGTCGAGGAAGTATGTGGTATCGGCTGGCATGGCCGAACCAATCCCGCCTTCCAGAACAACATCAACCGACTTGCCGGCGCCGTAGTATTTCAGGTTGGTGAAACCAAGCTTGCCCAGCTCGTTTTCATCCTGAATACGCTGGATGGCGGTCGTTGCGCCGGTATAGGCAATATAGTGCTCCTGCGAGCAGCAAATGCAATCGGGTCCCTTGGTGCCGCGGCTGCGCTCAATCATGACGTTATCAAAGATCGTCTTGATCGTGGTGGAATCCACCTGGGTAATTCCTGTAAACGCACTGTGTGCATCATAGGACGTTGTACGCCAGATGGCATTGTCCGCCCGTGAGATACCGCCGTAGGTGCCCGAGTTCACCGTTGTCGGAATGGCAAGCTGCAACCCGCCAATCTGGTTGTTTGCCGTGCCGTCCGCATGAAGATCTTCCACAAAGCGGTCAACAAGCTCCTGTTCAGCCGCCATGATGTGCTCTTCAAGAATATCCTTGAGCTGGTTTGAACCGGAGTTCTTTAGAATATCCTCACCGGACAGGGTGACGGACACCGCCGCCAGCTTGGCCGTGAATTCCGCATCATTGAACAGTTCGGCTGGGCTTGGGTTGAGATACTGATAGCCTGAATAGCGGGTATAGGTTCCCGATTCATTGTAAAGAAGACGCTCACGGATCGTTGGCCCGGAGAACTTTTTGAATCCGCCCTTCTTCTTCATCAGATAAAGAATGGCGTTCGAGTTCGATACCAGGTCCTGATAACCTTTGGAACGATCCTCAAGCGCCAGCGAAAACGCCTCCTGAAGGCGCTCATTGCTGTTAAGTGCCATGATTGGCTCCTGTAGAGTTTGCTTGTGTTACCCGATGCCAAGCGATGCAAATGCATCGTCAATGGCTGCACGGGCTGTGGCAGGTGGCTTGCGGTTGGCCGGGTTTGAGCCGGTGCCGGGTGCACCTGATACGGAGAGTTGGCCTTTGCGGGTATGAGCCGCTTCGGCTTGAGGGTCGCGGGTCTGAGCCGCTTGCTGTGCAGTTGCCCATTGCTGCGAACCCGGATTCAACCGGTCTGCCAGCTCATAGGCCTCCTGCAGGTCCTGTGCGCGTCCGCTATCGAGAAAGAACGTCATGTCATCGCTCAATTCATCAAAGCGCGGATTGGATAGCGCAAATTCGTCAATTTGTGACTGTACGACTTGGATAGACTGGTTTGTCAATGTGTCGGATACACCGCCAAGCTGTTGCTTTAGCCCGCCAATCTCCTGCTGTAGCTCATGAATGATGCTGTTTTGCTGTTGTGCATTCTCATCAGGTGTCTGACCCAACACATGTGCTGCAACACTTTGCAGATCTGTGCCAAGATTCCGGCAGATCGTGTCCAGCCCTTGCACCGGGTCCCTGGCCAGTAATTGCTCCAGACCCGTATAATGCCCAACAACGTCAGCAAAGTTCTGACCGGTCTGCTGCAGTTGTTCAGCAAAGGGCCGAAATTCCTCAAATGCCTCCGCACCAGCCTTGTACCGCTCCAGGCCAGCGGAAAACTCCTTCTCCATACGGTGCACTTCGGCACGCACTTCAAGCGGGGCATCTTTCCAAACCCCCTTTGCGTCAGGCGAGAAGCGGTTCGGCGCATCACCGAATGAGCCGGATTTATCATTCTGCAGCGCTACAGTATCTTCGTCCTGCTCTTTTGAGTCAGCAGATTTTGCTTTGAATGTGCCATCAGGATTCCGCTCGCGGTCACCAGCAGGCCTTTCGTCTGTTTTAGCCCCTGTGGCCCCATTGACCTGCTTTTGCACTCCTGTGGCCTTCTGTGGCGATTGATCAGTATCCATCTTGTCAACGGCATCAAAGGCACGATCAATCGCATTGCGTGGCGTGGCCTCAATGGCTTGCGCTTCTGCTGCAGGCTGTGCTTCGGGCATGACTGTAGGCTCAACCGCTTCCACGGCTGTTGCTTCATTTTCGATTTCCATTGTTCACCTGTCTGAGAGGTTGCGGGTCAGGCGCCAAGGCCTGCTTGGGAGAATGCTTTGCCAATCGAGGCTTTGACGGCCTGCCGATCTATCGTCACTTCCTTGCGCTTCGGATTGGATAGGCTGCTGTCGTTGCCGACCTCAACGTAACTCTTGCCCTCGCTGTTGCCGCTTGGTCGGTATGTCGCGCGCAGGGCTGCTTTGCTGTCATACATGCGACCATCCAGTTGCGACTGAACCGGCTCCATGCTGTCATTGATCAGCATAGGCGCGGGCAGATCAGAAGCAGTTAATACGCGCTCTGGCATGCAGTTGTGCGGCCATGCCTGCGGATTGTGCCAGCCTTTGCACACACGGCAAAAACGCTCAGTCATGCCACCAGTAACAATGTTTCAATATCACCATCCTCTTGCTGCTGTTTGATTTCGGCTTCCATCGCATCAACATGCTGCGTGAGTGCATTCAAACCTGCTTCAATTCCGGCCAGTTTGCGCGATTCACTGGCTATCCGTGCTGCTTGTAATTCGTCGGCGCTGGTTTTGGCTGCTGGTTTTTCACCGAACACCGAGTCAAAGGCGCGATCAAGGGTGGTTCGCCGGGCATCTTCCCATGCCTGGCACTGTCTTTGGCCCTCGCGGTCGCCTCTGTCCCGCCACCGAGTGTCAACAAGTCCAGCGATGCCAGTTGGCGATCGCTCAATCTGTTGTAAGGTCTCACTCAGTGTTGGTGTTGAAACCTGCGTCTGCGCCTCAATATTGTGAGCCACCAGCGCCTGAACCTGGCCCACATCTGGAGAACTGGTTTCACTTGCTACCTCAACACCATTGGCAGCCAGAATATGCGCTAGGCCCAACGCAGGCGCGGATAACTCGGCAGTTGATTCAACATTGGTTGCTGCAAGCCCGTGCTCCTGCCCAACAGCTGGGCTTGAAACCTCTGTGCCTGATTCAACATCATTGGCCAGTAATGCATCAGCACTGGCAGTCGCAGGGGCGAGTGCAATATATGCAGTTACCCATTGGGTGCTGCCACCTGAGAGGCCAACAAATTCATTATCGATCTCACCGGCTATTGCCTTGTCGAATGTAGCGGCCGCACACGAAGCAGACGCATTACCACCGCCTGGGGGGCCATTGTCATTGTCATACCGTTCAGTCCAGCCAGCGGGCCAGGTCGGAACAATGGGCGATCCAGAGTTGCCTGATTCTGCGCAAATTGCGCCGACAACAACACAATCTGCTACACTTGTCGTAACCCCGAATGGAAAATCAGCAAACGCACTGGCACCATCAAAGGGTGTTTCAGTGCCACTCGCATTTATTGGGCTGGCGTTATCCACGCCTGAGAACCGCAGTAGCGCAAAAGCAGCCCTTTCGCTGCCTGATACAGGCGAAATTGTGTAACTGACTGGCTCAGTGCCATCGCAAACCCGATACTGGAAGCCGCCCCGGAATGTTCCTCCGGCCCCGGAAACCGGACCACCAAACAAGTCTGTAAAACCCGTAAGTGTGCTGAACCCGGCTGTACCATCAATATCACCGACAAAGACAAGAGCGTCTCCAGAAACGACACCTGCCGGTTTGGCCAGTGATCCCGATGAGGCATTATCCAGATGGCCGGATGATACGCTCTCAAAAACAACAGCCATTTCTTAAGCAGCATCCCGAATGGTGAGGCTGATTGCATCCAGCGTGAACGCATTGCCGCTGGTAACAGCCTGTGAGGCTGTCAGAGCCCCGGTAGCAATCAGAGTATCGGATCCATTGGTGAGCGCCCAATGTGTGGCTGTGCCCGTCGCTGTGACACTGCCATCAGTAATGGCCGGGACAATCACCCGCCGCCCATCCGTTGCACCGGCTTGTGTGGAACCTGTGTTGAGAGTTGTCTTGTTGCCGAGCGTGAATGTGCTGGTTGCGGCAGAATAGGATGTTGGCTCCTGCGAACAGATATCAACCCGTGTACCGTTAGCGTCAGCGTAATCAAGACCCTGATCAAATACTTCATCATTGATGTAAGCCATTATCGTGCCACCGTTTCCACACCGATTGCCTTGCCCTGTTCATCACGAACAACGCGCTTTGGAGCATTTAAAGACTGAGCCAGATCTCCCAGGCCTTCCGCAATGGACGCCTGATTTTCACTCACCGTTTGCACCATTTGGGAAATGGCGTTGAACTGCTCGCGATTACCTGTCATGGCGTAATCGGGAGACCGTCCGGCCTTCACAAGCTCCTTGTTAACCTCTGCCGCCTTGGCATTTTCATCCGCATCCCTGGCATTGGCGATCTTCTGCGCTTCCAGTTCAAGCTTTCTGTCCTCTGTGTCCTTGCGCATAGCCAAATCCTCCTTGCGCAACGCCATATCGGCCTTGTATTTCTCAGCCTCGGCCTTCATTTTTTCCAGTTCAGGATTGGGCTTTGGCTGGCCTGCAACCTGTTTCATGTTGTCGGCGAATTCCTCAATTGCACCCTCAAGCTGGCGACCGGACCTGAAAGGTGCCGTCGCAAACTTGAGCACTTCCGCCGCAAATGGTGCCGCATCTGGCTGCGCCTGAACCAATGGCCCCAGCTGCGCCAGCGCGGTCGCAAGCGCGCCCATGAATTGAGTCACGGCTTGCTGATTGGCCTGTTCATCTGGTTGGATGGTGGAATCTGTCTCAATGTCCAGGGTGAACGGCCTCATGCGCTCCTGTTGCAGGAACTGCAACACCTGTTCAATGGTCACAGTGCCTTCAAGCTGTTTGATTTGCGCCTGTGCCTGCTGCACAGCCTGCTCAGCCTGTTGTTTTAGCTTTGGGTTGCTTTGCAACTGCTGAATCAACTGCGGGTTCTGTTGAACCTGTTGCGCCTTCTGCTGCACCTGTTGGCGAATACCCTGTATCTGCTGCTGCACCTGTTGCTGTTTGGGTGCTTCCTCATATTGGCTCATCGCCATGATGGTTTGAGGTTGAAAGTTCTCAGAGATGATTTCACCGGCGATCCGTGTCACGTCTCTGGCAATGCGCACCAGTTCATTCTGTCGATCCCGCACACGCACCGAACCGTATTGGCTCTTGAGTTGCTGCGCGCCGAGCGTTTCATTCGGATTTGTCGCCCCACGCATAATGTCGGAAAGGCCAGTGATTTGATAAACGTCCTCAATCAACTGCCTGCGCAAAGCAATCAACTGCGTGATGACCTGTGCAATTTCAGCCACTGGCAACCAGACAATGCTGTCTTTCAACGCCGCACCGCCCAGGGCTGCGGTATTGGGCACCGGTATCAACAGAGCGTTGTTGTCTGTCTTTTTGAGCGCCGCTTCAATCGCATCGCTCAATTCCTCGACACCAGCAGAATAAAAACCCTTCATCCGCAGAGCTTCGGCCAGTGCAGATATACGCGCTGTCATTTCGTTGATTTCCTCGACCTGGTCCCGATAGTAGACAAAGTCCGGCACCGGTATGAGTGATCCGCGCTGCAACGTGCCATAGGCTGGCCGTGGGCATGGAAAGAATTGATCCAGCGATAAAAACGGCTCCTGAATATCGAGCACATCCTCCATGCCGTCAGCCACCCAGACAACCACGCCTTTCACCTTATGCCATATCTCCCATACAGCAGCTTTCATCTGCGTGGCCGGTTGTTCGTCATCACTCTTGTCCGGCTTGTCTGTGAATGTGGCTTTCAACCATTCATCGCCAAACCGGGCCAGCCCATCCTTGCGGGTCAGCCATGAGCGCCGGGCAACCCAACCGACCTCTTTCCATTTGCGGGCAACCTCATGGGCAAAATCTTTGCGGTCCACATGGTCATAAGTCACACGTTCGCTCTGCTGGTCGGCCTCATAGCGAAGCCACACAACACCGCGAGCATTGGTCGCCAGATCGTCACGCACATGGCGCATGGTCACGTCAATGTCTTCAAGATCGAATGAGGTGATCAGTGTGCGCTCAAGTACCTCTGACGCATGTCGGTTGATTTCCCTGCGGTCCCTGAAGCGGCTAATAACAACAGGCACGGGAGGCCGGGAATAGATCGAGGGTTTGAGCACCTCGAGGTTGGCCCAAAATATCTGAAACTCACGTTCCGAATGCATAGCCGCCTTGTCTTCAAGACTGGCATAAAGCTTGTCTATCTTGTCACACACATCATTGTATTTAGACGTGGCTTTTTCATAGACCCTGATATCATCCATCCAGGGTTTTGCCGCACGCCTGCCGGCAAACGGATCTTCCTGCTGCTCATCCGCCGCTAGGTCATGTTCATCAATCATAATTCAATACTCGTGTTGCTGACTGTTGTGGCGGACCTTCAAGCACCCATGAACTCCCACATGTAGAGATGGCTTACTTGGTGCTTGTTTATGCAATGTGATCCCGCAGTTAATCGCAGTTTCCCGAAGGGATCAGAACCGTGGCTGCAGATGTCGTGCAATGGTGTCGTGTTGGTCTGCATACTGTCATTTCGCTTGCGCACGCATATGCGCAGTCGCGCCATGCCGACCTGAACACAATTGGTATTGTTAACTTGGCAAATCGGCACCAGCTTTCCGATAGCCCTTATGGGATCAGCCAGATTTGCTGGCACACAGGTATGCAGCGTTTTACATCAAGTCCCATGAGGATAAACGGGCGCTGTATGGCACCCTGCCCAAGTCTCACATCTTAACATTATGTCGGAGTTAGTACCGCAACCTGTGTGAGATTGCATGGCATGGTGACGGATAACGCAGCCAGTGAAAACAGCTTCACTGAAAATGCTCTTGCTCAAGTGGTTACCGTCCCGGACCATGCCGCAGGAAAACAACTGCACTGCAACATCAAGGACCCTGTTATTCTTGAGATTACATCTATTACTTAATTGTAACGATTTTATACATTGAATTTACCGTAATAATCCACATCTCAGACATGCAATCAATTGGAAATCAAACAAGGACTAGTAAAATGACAAACGCAAAAAACACTGCACGAGCCGAATTTGGCAAAGCGCACAACATGAAAGGATCCGGCAATAATCAGTCTGCAATTGCTTTGGCAAACGAAATGGAAAAAGTCGCAGGCGGAGTCGGCTCATGCCGTTGGAGCTTCCCTCTGCCTTCGTGCGGCTGAGTCATACATCCATGACAATCCGCAATTGTTCAGCCGGCCCCGCCAGGCTGTTACTCCAGGTTGAGGATAGTCGCTGGAGGGTGAAGCCGTATGTTTTATAAGAACGCCCTTCATCGGGTGCTGTTTAGACCCCCGATTGTCGGCAGATGACTGTATCAAAGCAATTCGGATTTTGACGGAATCGGCAAAACCTGAATGCATCAACAAAAATCAAAGGCCGACACCGCTATCCCGTTTCTGACAAAACGCGAAACGGTCTAATCAAAAACGGCCCCTTCCTGGAACGGGCCGCTATCTCATGGCACACAGCCAAAAGGGAATAACGCAATAGGCGTTGCTGTAATCGCGTTACAGCTATACGCCCATTCCCTTATTTTGCATCGTGTCATAAAAGGCTCCACCTGCAGCCTTTTCCAAAGTTTCTGCAGCTGCTGGCTCTGCTTTGCCATCCTGTTGGTTTTTCTGGGTGGTCTGTTCTGGTTGTTTTTTAGAATCGGACATTGTTCCATCTCCCGTCATTGCGTGCCACGCGCGGCATCATAATTGCATGTAATATGCTGTCTACGTCAATTGATGTGGTGGCAAATTCCGTGAGGTACAAGCGACATAATTATTAACAATCGGACATGTTTCAATCTGTACAGTCTGAAACAGCGTGTTTATGCCCTCAACTGGTGTCCTCGTCTTCCTGTCGAATAACTTCCCAATCGGAATTGAGTGGGGCAATGTTTATGGCCAACTACCCGTTACGCCATCCAGTTCAGGCGAATGCCGGTTGATTTCCCTTTGATTCTTGAAGCAACCTGTTACAGCAGGCGGTTTCACCATTTGGAGCAAGCCAGGTTTTGACGGAATAGGCAAAACCTGTGTGTATCAACAAAATCAAAGGCCGACACCGTTGTCCCGTTTCTGACAAAACGTGAAACGGTATAGGGTTGGCCGCAGACCTGTTGGCAAATGGGTCATCCGTCGCAAGGTCATACTCATCAATTATAACTCAATTCTCGTGTTGCTTACTGGCTGTGGCGGACCTTCGAGCACCAATTGGCTCCCAATACGCCGGGATGGCTTTATCGGTGCCGGTTTGCGCTGTGTGATCCCGCAGTTAATTGCAAATTCCCCGAAGGCATCAGAACCGTGGCTGTTGATATCATGCAATGGCGTTGTATAGGTCTGCATGCTGTCATTCCACTTGCGTGCATACCGGCGCAGGCGTGCCATGCCGACCTGAACACGATTGGTGTTGTTGAAATGGCAAATCGGTAGCAGCTTTCTGACCGCGTTAATACGATCTGCCGGCTTTGTCGCCACACCGACATGCAGCGGCTTTACGCCAAGCCCAATGAGGGTCAATGAGCGCTGTTTGGCGCCCTGCCCCCACTCCCGTACCTTCACATCATGCGGGAGATAGTGACACCCGTACAGATATGGCTGCATGCGTCCTATCTCGATCATCTGTGACGAGGCTTCGAGAATATCCGGGTTTAACTCTGGCAATGCGTCCTTGACGATCTGTTCAGCACCTTCATTGCTCACCTCGTAATAGTCGATGACAAACACCTGCTGACCATTGTCTTGGAAGAACCAGATGGACGTATAATCATCGACCCCAATATCCCATGCCGTTTTAACTGGAAGACATGGGTCATGTGGAAAATGTCCAATCCGCCCTGTCTTTTCTGCCGCATGCATCAGCTTGGCATAGTATGCACCCTCGGTAATAATTTCATACCCGCCACCCCAGACATGTTCAGCTGTCTCGGGGTCAGATGCGTAATCGTCGTCCTTTTCCTGCCGCAGCACTTCAGGCAGCCAGGGGTTGTCATTCCAATTGACCTCTATACACGTACCGTCCGTCATTTGGCGACCGCCACGGAAGAACTTGTCAACCGCATCGGTGTCGTGTCTGGGGTTCCAGGAAAACCAGATCTCCGAACCTTCCTTGCGGATTGTCGGTCGCAACAACTTAAGAGAATGGGCCGAAAGCGTTTGCGCTTCCTCCACCCATGCGATGTCAAAGCCTTCCAGTGACTTGATGTTCTCGGCGTTATAGGACTGCATGCCCTTGAAGATGATCAGCGAACCGTTTCTGCCGCGAATCTCTGTTTCCCGAACATCAAAGAAACCTCCAATGCCGAGTTTTTTAATCTTGTCCTTGAGCAGCTGGCGAACCGATTCCTTCAAGCTGTTCTGTACCTCACGAATGCAGGCAGCTCTCGTCTCTGCAGCGTAACAACGCGCCAGCAGCAGTTCGGCAAAGAAATGTGATTTCGCCCCTCCACGGCCACCATAGGCTCCCTTGTAACGAAAACGCCCAATCAGAGGCGCAAGCTTTCTGGGCACACCAATTAACAGAACATCATTCCTTAGGGTCGACAATGGCGAACTCAATACGTGTCTTGATGTTGGTATGATCCACACCGGTTACCTGCATTGGCAGAACCTTTCCGATAAGCGTTGCGAATGTGCGCGGCTCTTCAGTTGCCAAAAACAGGCAATAGCCGACCAGCCCATCCGCTCCATTTTTGTCACTTCCGGCAAGTACAGCAGCCTGTATCAATGCATCCTTCAGCAGAATTGTTGTTTTATCTGCACCAGCCTTTTTGACCAACTCATCGGGTTTGTCGGGCACCCGTGTTCTCGTCCGGGACATAAGACTACCTTTTGTTGGAATAACGTCTCCATGCGCCGCCGTGAACCGGCATAGACAATCGAATTGACAGCCGTCCAAATAGTCAGCGGCACAGACGCAAATATGTGATGTTATTTGGTATGGATGTGTTTATAGGGAATTTGTGGACACGGCACTATGCCGAATTCGAACTGCAAGCGCCATGCACAGTCCAGTACGACTGCAAGCCATTGATACCGTTTCAGATAATGGCGCGTAATTTTTCCGAATACCAAAGCGATTAAAGCGCAGAGACACTCAATGGTGCAGGAAAATCAGTTTCTGTTCCCGGTCATATACCGCCGTGCGTCGGCATCAGGCAATGCTTCCACCGCATAGCCAAATGTTCCATGCTCACGTACTTCATGGGCTGCCCGTATAAAACCGCCCAGTGCGGCACGGGCAAATGATCCGCCAACGCTGATACGTTTCACACCGGCCTCTGCAAGTTGCGCAACAGAATAATTGGGACCGGAAAGCCCCATAACAACATTGACTGGTCGATCGAGCGCACAACATACCTGCCTAATGGCATCAAGTTCAGGCAGACCAGGTGCGTACAAAACATCAGCCCCGGCAGCTTCAAATGCTTTCAAACGTGCTATTGTATCTTCAAGATCAGGGCAACCATGCAGAAAGTTTTCGCAACGCGCTGTCAACAGGAATGGAAGATCCCTGGCAGCTTCTGCTGCTGCTGCAACCCGCTCCACGGCCAGATTAAAATCGTATATCGGCGTATCAGTCAGCCCGGTCGCATCTTCAATAGACCCGCCAACCAATCCAGTTGCGCAAGCAAGGCGGATTGTCTCAGCACACACATCAGGTGTATCGCCAAATCCATTCTCAAGATCGGCAGATACCGGAAGGCAGGTGGCTTCAACAATTTCAGACGCATTTATTAACGCCTCATCGCGGCTGATCTCAACTTGAGAATCACACCGCCCCATGGAGAATGCCAATCCCGCAGACGTGGTTGCCAGACAATTATAACCCAGACTTTCCAGGATCATTGCTGAACCAGCATTCCACGGATTGGGAATTACAAAAGCTCCGGGTTTCTCGTGACATGCCCGAAATTTTTGATACTTGTCTTCCTGGTTGGTCACAGTTCATTCTCCTGAATTTCGAATCGACACGTTAGAACATACCATGAACGAACAACCAGACAAATCTGACTTCCAAATCGGATCGATCATTCAGTAGAGATTGTCTTTTTCGTCGTCATCGACAAACTTGCTGATCTGTTCCAGCGACATATCAGTTTCAATGCCTGTTTTTAAAGCCTGTGCCAAATTTGGCAAACCATCGAGAGACGGCCATTTCTCCTTGCGCCAAAGCCCCGAGCGAATGACCGATTTTGAGCATTGAAAGAGAACACCCTCAACATCAATGATCAGCGCAAGATGTGGTGTTTTACCGTTCAACGCCATACTTTCAAGGAGTGCCTGATCGCGGAAAATGCTGGCCTTTCCAAAAACACGGAGTGTTTCGCCCTTGCCCGGAATGAAAAATATCAGCCCGACATCCGGATTTTGCAGGACATTGACAAACGTATCAACACGTCTGTTGCCAGGTCGGTCTGGCACGGCAAGCCGCGTATCACTCAGAATCTTGACGAACCCGGGTGGATCCCCCTTTGGCGACACATCAGTTTTGCCTTGTGAATTGGCAGAGGCAATTACAACGAAGGGGCTACGCCGGATAAACACTTTGCTGTTTGCATTTAACTGAGGTGACACCTTTCGTTGCAACAGTTCCAAAGGTTCCTCCACAACCGCGCGCAATTGCTCTTGAGATGTAATCGCATTCTTCAGTTCTTCCATCGGTTACCCGTTCCTGATATCAACAATATGTTTCCTCTATTACTACTCCCCTTTTTGGGAACTTGCGACGAATTAGAGGTCATTTCTTAAAACCGACAATATTGCTCAACCAGTGCACCCGCGCAAATATGAAATGCTGCATTGAGTTTTGCAGCAAAATAAGCAAGCTACATATCAGACAACAAAATCGGCACGTCAGGCAGAGCGATGGAATGGATTGAAACGCTGTGGCAAATACCTGGCATGGTAAACGATGCCCTGTGGTTTGATCCGTCCGTTTACAACACCAAACTGATGACGGATCAAAGCCGGTTTCAATCAACACTCATCGTATTTCTGGCAGGAGCATCCCTGTTGATCGGTCAGTGTTTTGCACTGTTTCTTGTTTCTGCCTCACCGGCCGGGTTTATCATGGGTTTGATCTTCAGCGGCCTTTCACTGACTATTCGATTGGGCCTTTGGGTTACGTGTTCAGTGGCCGCTGCTGCACTATTGTTCGGTGTCGTTTCTACTCCCTGGGACCTTATTTCGGTAATATTCGTTGCTACATCACCGCTGGTATTCGGCTTTTTGGCGGTTTTGCCAAGCATCGGGATCATCATTCTTTACGGATTGTATGGATGGACGTGCCTGACAATGATGTATGGGATGTTTTACGGTGCGCAGGTGCCTTTTCTTCCCGGTGCTGTATGCATGATAACCGGCTGGCTGGCTGTGTCCTTGCTTGAACGCATGTTCTTCACCAGGAGCAAAGCAACAAGAACAGGCGGGTTTCTTTTTGCCACCCGTCAATTGTCCCGTTATTCGTCTGACCAGATCCTGGACTTTGTAAAACAAAAGGTTCAGGGACGATGAGCGAGCTGCAGCAGCTTTTGTTTGGCTTTGTTCTGGTTTTGGGTGTGACCCTGTTTGTCGCCCTCGTCACAGCACCTTTTGAAGCCATGTCATGGTGGTCACACTGGACAGCGAATCCATTGGATGCACCCGCCGCTACAGAACCTGAACAATCGCCAGTGGTGAACGCTCTGAATACGACAAAAAGTAAGGCAACAGTTTTTTACGTGACAGGCATTGGTACAATGGCCGGTGATTTTCATCCTGAGCTTGAAAAACACTTTCTTGACGAGCTGAAACGAATCCTCCCATACGTCACAGTAATTGACAATTTTTTTCCCTATTCGCCCGCGGGCATACCCTTGACCGGCCAGCGTATCTTTTCACGGTTCTGGCGGTTTTCGGGCAGGCATCGGGCATTCGTTACAAAAACACTCATTCGTCTGCGCAACATGTTCCAGGTTCTCGTCGCGGCAGACGGGCGTTACGGTCCAATTTA
This sequence comes from uncultured Rhizobiaceae group bacterium, assembly GCA_947501445.1. GTDB lineage: Bacteria > Pseudomonadota > Alphaproteobacteria > Rhizobiales > Rhizobiaceae > Hoeflea_A. The sequence continues at coordinate 118,616 of CANMVS010000001.1, forward strand.
CAGTGCCGGCACGTTTCGCACCATGAAGCAGAAACTATTGACCAGCGGGCACAGTGAGCAGTCACCGCAACCCATCATATTGCTTGGATACAGCGGTGGTGCAGAAATTTCACTGGGAGCAGGTCCATTTTTACGACCTGAGTTCAAAGGACGATTGACGCTTCTGTCGCTTGGTGGTGTCGTGTCATCACATGCGGGTGTTTCGTCTTTTGACCGCATCGTTCACATCGAGGGGTCAAAAGATCGCGTGTCGCGGCTGGGCGGTTTGATCTTTGTTCATCGCTGGCCTGTGTTTGGCAAATCGCACTGGAACCAGGCGCGAAAAAACGGCCGGATCTCCGCAATTCCAATGCCCGGCATGTCCCATAACGGACCCGGCGGCTATCTGGATGATACGCTGGAAGACGAAGGAAAGAGCAACCTTGCCCAGACGCTCATGATCGTCAAGGAAACGGTTGATCAGGAAATCCGGTCAAGTCGCAAAGATCCGCACGCCATCCATCCAAATTTACTGTTGTAGCTCTGCCTTGCCGGTTTTGCCGTCCTCGGCAAAATGCCCATTTTGGGACAATAAAATGGCGATGGGACGCGTCGGCTGAAATGCGGCCAGCACAATAACCACGACTGACGTCATCGGAACAGCAAGAATGGCGCCGCCGATACCCCAAAGTGCATACCACACGGTCAATGATATGAGCACGACAAATGGACTAAGGTTCATTGAGCGTCCCAGAAGCCTGGGCTCAACAACACCGCCCATGAACATTTGCGATGCTGTCAGACTTACCAGAACAATCGCAATTGGCTGAAACGCACCAAACTGCGCAGCTGTCAGGAGAACCGGAAAGGCTACGCCCACCATGGAACCAACATAGGGAATGTAATTGAGCACACCGATCAGGACCGCAAAGAACCCGGCGAAGTCCACGCCAATCAATCGCATACAGATATAGCTGATCACGCCCAGCAATACATTTACGACGGTCTTTACCGTCAAATACTCGCCGATGCGCTGGTTGATTGTACCAACCATATCCATGATCTGCTTGGCGTCTTTCGGTGTTGTCGCTGCCAGGACGATTTTTCGGCTGAAATGCAGCCGTTCCGCCAATAAAAAACTTGCATACAGGAATACGACAAACAGCTGCCCACCAAGCACCGATACAGATGTCACCGTCGTACTTATGATCCTTTGAAGATCAATCTCGCCAAGCAGCAAATTTCGAATTGTCCCCCAGGATGGCTCATCATCAACACCCAACGTCTTTGCGATGTCTCCGACAAAACCCAGCAATGTGGCCTGATACTGTGGTGCCAGTGCGATAACCTGCTGAATATTAGCGGCAAACAACAATACCAGCAGCACACCCAGCAATATGAATACAAGCAACGCAACCACATGCCTGAGCCACAAAGGTATCAGCGCGCCGATCACCGGCACGCGGCCGACACTGGTCGCCATGGTGCTCAAGACGTAAACCGATATTATACCCGCAATAATCGGTATGAAGATCGGTTTTCCAATTCTGAGGATAAAACCCACCATGATGGCGAACGCAAGACCATAGACCAGATTTTGAAATCGGTTACGCATTGATCTGCTTCAGCCCCTGTATCATCGCCAACAACTCATCATGAAATAGACCCACAATTGCAATTAAACACAAGTCCCATACTCAGTTAACGCCTGCGATTGTTGTAATTTCAACGCTTGTTATTGGTGACTACCATGCCTAATGATAGTTCAAATGCATGGTACAGCCGGATGCTTTGAATGGCACTTATGAAATCTGTTTTACGTGGATTTATGGCCTATGATCCAGGTGGTATCAACACTGTTCGCGGCGCGCAAATAGCGTTGGCAGCCGTTTGCGCCAGCCTCGTCATGTACTGGTTGCACATTCATTTCAGCCGGTTCTCTGTTCCCAATCTTACCATTGTGTCGGCAGCAGCTGCCGCATACGGCTTGCTTTTTATCACCCCGGGCAACCGTTGGGCGGAATACCGCTCGTTATTGCAAAACACGGCTGTGCAACTGGCTATTCTGTCGTCTGCCATATTGGTAGGATGGAGAAACCTTGATCCAACCGGCACACTTGTTGCCGTTGCATGGGTACCCGTTATCGTTGCAGCCTTTTATGTGCGGCGATACGGTATTCGCGGCACCCAACTCGGCAATGTTGCTGCGCTGACATTCATGTTTCTGGTCATTTTGAATCCATCAAGGGAAACCGCCTATTGGATGCCGCTGGCTGTAATTGTGGGTTTTCTTTCCGCAACTGTTCTGCGCTCAATCGGATGGCGTCCATCCTCGTCAAAGGCATTCAATCGCGAAAAGCAGGCACTGCTTCAGTCATTGGGCCAACGATTGACGAAAGTTGTCCAGCAACAGGGTTACACATTCCGTGTCTGGGACTTGCGTGAACAATGGATGCGTCTTGCCAAACTCTCAAAGCTTGCAACGCACCAGAACCCTGATGGCAAAGCGCAGGTCACCGCAGATGTGGTCAAAGTGCTCAGGGTGCTTATGGCAGCACAGTTTCTTGCAGATCTGTTCGGCAAACTCACCGATCAACAGCGCCACCAACTTGTCAACACAACTGCCTTCAAACCCATTCAACAGGCAATCTCTGATGCGCTCAATGCACCAGATGATGTTGTTGCAAATGCCCACGCCATTGTCGCGGAGTTGCGCCAGACAATTGTGGGCAGCACCTCAGCACACAGCAATTCAGACGATCATCACCTGCTGCAGCTTTACTCCGGCTACCTGCATATTATTGAAATACTGGACAGCAAACAGAATCCCGCGCCACCGATACCAGCGAAAGAAGCGAAGCCAATAGTTACAGATTGGTCCAAACGGGTCGCCAATAGACTGGCTCTGCAGGGATTGGTTGCAGCGTCCATTACAACAGCAGCTTCCATTCATTTTGAACTTCAACACGGTTATTGGGCAACACTTACCGTCGTAATGATTATGGTTGGAACCGTTGGTGCCACAACGCAAAAAATCGTAAAACGGGCGGTCGGAACTTTCATCGGCGTTATTGCCGTATTGCTTGTGCAAACTATTCCCCATTCCGACGTGTTTCAGCTTGTCACAGCCCTCATGGCCTTCGCCGCAATTTTCGCGACCCTGGAGCGCAATTACGTGTTGTCCTGCGCTCTTGTCGGCTATGCCGTTCTTGGCGGGTCACATATTCTGGGTGGATTGGGCCCTGCAGAAGAAATATCGCGCGCATATGATACTGCAATTGGTGCGGCGTGTGGACTGGCGGCTGCCTGGCTGCTTTTTCCCATTCGTACCGAGGACAGGCTCGGCGAAATGATAACCTCTCTGATTGACAAAACCGCAGCCTATATTCAATCGCTAGGCGACGCCGAACAGACGGATAGAAACAGTCTTGCCGGCATTGAGGAAAATATGGGTCAGCTGGCCGCTGCCATTCCTGAACTCGAAGTTGAGCGTATGATGAGGCTGCAGCCGCCACGATTTCTTCGTCGGCAACTTGCCTATGCGGATGCGATGACCGCACTGGCATCACACTACAGTGATACAAGAACCAAAGCGTTCAAGATTGGCTCCGGCACCCAAACACTTCAATTTATCAACACGATCCAGTCGCAGTTAAATGCATGTTTCTGCGATGTAATGGGTTTGAATGAAGCAACGTTGGAAAAACTTCATCAGCTACCGCTTCCCGCACCCAAATCATCCACGCCACGTGAAGTACTCCTGCTTATTAATCTGCGCTATTGTGCATACCGCATGGCTTTGATGCTTTTTGAACTTAACAAACTAAAATTCTGACGCGGCAAATTTTCTTCAAACAATGTCGGCAACACGGTTTTGACTGCCTTTTCAATAATTTTTGATTCCTGCAAACGGTTATTTGTATTTACATTGCAGACCAATGCAGTACCTTATGTATTACTGTATAATACCGATTCATTTCGGCTATTAATTTATTTTATTGAAAGATGGGCTGAAGATGACCCGCATTATGATTAATGAGCTCGCAGAAATGCCTCGTGTGATATTTCAATCGACAATAAAAACTGGTTGCATGGCCCTGCTGGCCAGCACAATGTTGTTTCCAGCTGCACTTGCTGCCAAAGATGTCGGCCCGACAAACCATCTCCTTGCGTTGGCCGGGTGCCCACCTTGGAAAATTATTGACGGTGATCCCGACCTGACGCGCAAAATGGCACAGTCCTGCTCCAGTGATGTACAGCTTATCGTGCCTGAGCTTCAAAAAACCATGTCCATTGATCCGGCAAATACAAGAACTGTCCTCGATGCACAGGCGCATTATGACAATGTGGTCAGCGCGATCAAACAGCTCGCTTCAGATACAGGCCCAGGTGACAGGGTTGTTATCTATGTGAACTTCCATGGCGGCGTCATGAATTCCGTTTACAGGGGAAAAGCATCAGGTGATGAAGCCCTGGCGCTCTACACTGATAGTATTCCGGCCAATTTGGGCGATGCCACTGACGACGGCCCATGGATGTCAATGAAGGAGCTGCGTGATCTTATTGATACCATTAATGCTGAAGAGGTCGTTGTCATTCTTGAGGCATGCGAATCCGGTGGCGGCTTTGATGATTTTCGCTACAATCTGCTGGAGCGCTACAAAGGCGGATGGAAGGGTCGCGAAGCGGTCATTTTCAGCACTTCGGCAGCCCAGGCTGCAACATTTACAGATGACAACAAAAATGGACTTTTCACATCCAGGCTCGCAGAAAATCTGTCAACCGGCAATTTCGAGAACATAACAGACGCGGTCCGCCAATCCGGAATTGAAACACACCGAAAGGTAAGAAACCGCTGCCTTGAGGAGGATGATGTGGGCAATGGGCTGAGTTTTCTGGAAGACAGTGACGGGTATTTTGAAGGATGCACGCAGGAGCCCACAATTTACGATCCATTCGGTCTGCTGGACGACATGCAACTCGATGGCAGTTCCGAAAATTCCACTTGGCTCAAGAACTATGCAAATGCCAGGGCAGCAATGGAAAAGCATCTCAAATCCCCGGATGATCCGTTTGCCTGGACCAAAAATATTCAATCGGATCCATTTGCAAAGTAGCCAATCAATCAATGGCCCTGGACCGGCTATTTTGGCAGCTGGACACGCGCAGCGTATTTTTGTGGCAAAACCGTCAACGCATTGCCGACCTGAATGCATCAACAAAATCAAAGGCCGACACCGTTGTCCCGGTTCTGACAAAACGTGAGACGGTCTGCTGTCACAATACGCCACTGAGGAAACCGGGACAAACATTCAGCAAGCTGGTTTGCCGCGGATGCATTGGGGACCGAAATCTGCGGCGGCCTCAGATTTACCAGGTATAAACTGCCAATTCATCCCTGATGCGCTACATTGTGGCCATGACATATTTCACGCAACATTGGATGGGGCTGCATTCTTTCGCACGGTCATTTTGGATGAATTTTGCAACGCCGCGGATCGTCTTGTGGCTTGCGCCGTTTGGCGATTGGATATCGGGGCCCCTGCCCGTTTGGGCATTCGTCCTCCTGACCTCAGCCGACATTCTGTTTTTTACATGGCAGACAATCGGTGTTTTGCGGAGCGGGGAAAGGTATTTCGCAACCAGAGGCTCCATGGCTCCAGTCTGGGGGGCATATATCGCAATAGGCGTCGCAACGTTCGCACTGGCCGTCCAATCGTTGACGCTGTATCGCTTTACGGGAATGCCACCCGACACTGAGTTGTTCACCACCCGCATGAACAAGCAACATGCTGCACAATATTCACTGGAAGTGTCAGCTGATGGATTGACGGCATTTCTTGACGGTACGATTGCGCTTGGGATATCGCGCAACATGGGTGCGTATTTACTGGCGCATTCAAATATCGAAACGCTTGTGGTGACAAGCAAAGGTGGAAACATTTATGAGGCGCGTGGCCTGGCAAAAATACTCATGGACAACGACATAGGTACCCATGTGGTTGGCGAATGCAGCTCAGCCTGCACCATTGTCTATCTGGCTGGACAAACGCGCACGATGGGCCCCCTGGGCAAATTGGGCTTTCATGCCTATCGATTGGACTCATCCACATCCATGCCAAACGTAGACATTGAAAACGAACAGGAACGCGATCGATTGTTTTTTAGCCAAAGAGCAGTGAATCAGGACTTTCTACAGAAAATCTTTACGCGATCGCACAACTCAATCTGGTTTCCCGACACCATCGAGCTTTTGACCTCTGGTGCCGTTCACAAGATATCGGACGATCCGTTCCGGCGTTGACGCCAAGGCATTGCCGTCTCCTGGCGCATTCCAATATTCGATCAGACGCGCATCTGGCTTAAAATAAAATACGCGCGCCACAATCAAGCAGCTCGCGTATCTTGGTAGTCGTACAAGTATGCCGCACTCGGTTCCGTTGAAATGCTATCCAGCCGGAAACCTGGGCAATTCCTTACTCGCCGCGCTTGTGACCAAGCTTCATGTCGCGGGCCAACCTTGAGCGTTTCTCAGCATAGGCAGGTGCAACCATTGGGTAGCTGGCAGGCAAGTTCCATTTAGCCCTGTAACCTTCCGGGCTCAAGCTGTGGTAGGTCATCAAATGACGTTTGAGTGACTTGAATTTCAAGCCGCACTCAAGACAGGTAATCTGATGCTCCTGAAGAGACTTCTTGATATTGACAGCAGGCTTCTGCTGAACATCAGGTTTTGAGTCTTCTCCAACTGTTGTTGATCCCAGTGCAGAATGCACTTCGGAAATCAAATGTGGAAGGTCACTGGTCTGCACTACATTGTTACTTACATATGCTGCAACAACATCGGCAGTCAATTCTACAAGCCGGTCGTCCCGGCCCTCTTCTAGGGATTCATTCATTTTGCGCCTCATAATTTTTTCAAGTTTACTATCCATAACTCACCAATTCCACAGTTACGCTGCATGAAATCGAGAATGTGAGCTACAATTGAATGTCTACAAGATACTAAGTAATTTATCAATATAAAAATTCAAGCCACATTCCATGTTACTTATATATATTACCATAATTTAATTTTTAAAACCCCCCTTGAAACATATTTCTCTCTGTACTAGCGAGATGGTTTGTGTACAAATGATCAAAATTAGCGTTATTTCAGTAAGAATATACGGGAAATGCGCCGAATTGTGGGAAAACATATATATGTCATTGACGTCACTGTGAGTATTGATGGCGCGAATAAAAGTTCATTTCCCCTCAAATTTTTGCGTGTTTTGACACTATTTCTAGTGGAAAACCCGCATTTCAAAATCTATTTTGTTCATTGCAAACACAATTCGGGCATTGATTCGAGGTACTAACATTAGTGTTCACTGACAGCAGTGATGAGCAATTTTCGGGTAATTTATTCCATATTTTGATTATTATTGGATTTATAAGCTAGAAGAAATATCCGCTGGCAAAGAATGTTCCTAATTGGCGCATATCCCCGCATTCATGAGCCTGTGTCATCCAGACTTATTATTATTGATCTGCGGGACAAACCCGGCCCAATTCTGCTCCTGCCAACAATACTGCCGATTTGTTGGAATATCGATCCCGCAACAAAACAGGCTTTTGTCAGCTCGTGGCTGCAACGCTCGTCATGCTGCACGCCCCAAAACTTCTGATTTAGACAGTATATATGGAATACCGAATTCAAGTTGAGCAAATATCTGGAGAAACAAGTGGAATAGGTCTGTTGTTCAAATTCCCCATTTTTTCACGGTTGGATGCGGATGTATGACGATTGTCACTTCTGCGCAAAGAATTCAGGGGTAACAGCATAGTATTGAGCAAACATGCGGATCGGCTCCGACATCGGTTGTTTTTGAGTGACCGGCGAACAATAGACCAAAGTCAACGGGTGCAATGGGCTTGGCTGTGTGCTTCAGGCTCCGGCATTTAAGTGGGTGACGTAAATGGGAGATCAGATGATCGGTGTTGGCATTCCGGCCGCAATCTGGGCGGCGGATATTGACTTACAATCATAACAATGTCCTGTAGAATGACGAGAAGACGCCTATAATTGCAATTGGGTCCCGGCACATTGTTTTCATACCTGCCGGGGAAAGGTTCGGCCTTAGCTGTGTTACCACAACTGGAACCGCTGCTTCAAAAATTCGGAATGCCCGGACTGTTTTTGGATGTTTTTTTCGAGGCGCTTGGCCTCCCGCTCCCTGGTGAGACGCTGATCATTGTTGCGTCCGGTCTTGCCGGCCTGGGGAAACTGAACATTTACTCTGTTGCAATAACAGTATTTCTGGCCGCCGTTGTGGGCGATAATGTGGGTTTTCTTATCGGTCGAAAGTTGGGGCGTCCGCTGATTATAAAACACGCCAGCCGTTTCGGTGTCACACATGAGCGCCTGCAAAAAGTGGAAGATCTGATCGACAGACGCGGACCATTGCTTGTTGCATCTGCTCGTTTCTTCGTAATTCTGCGACAGCTCAATGGCATCGCTGCCGGAACCGCCGGCATGCATTGGCTCAAATTTTTGATTGCCAATGCCGTTGGTGCTGCATTGTGGGTTGGATTTTGGACAACCCTTGCCTATCACTTTGGTAAGGATGTTTCGATACTGCCCTTCGTGATGAACCACCTATCCTATGTCGCATTGTTTTTGGTCTTTGGCCTTGTCAGCACTTTCACGATCGGCTGGATTATAAGCCGTCGGATCAAGCCGAGTTGAATAAAGACTTCCAGCCCGACAATACCGTTTTCACATGGACAGACGCCTGAGATTACTTTCAAAATCACTATAGGCATTGGCAAAAGGAAACATTGGCCAGGTACGGACCAATCGTTCACCATTGTGATCCGTAAAGGCAACATGCATCTCCAGGCTCTCTCCGCTCTGGTCAGAGAAGGCACGAACCAATGCCAGTGCAGCAGGACCGGTAAATGTGCACAGACCGGAAGGCGCGCAATCGTCCGGGTCAAGAACCCAAACGGCCTTGTCCTCTCTGGAGAGGTAAAAACCGCCGCGCTCTATCTTCAGCTCGGATTGAATCCCAAATTCAACCTTCAAGCCATTGGCATCAGGACTGATGAAAGCCGCGATGCTCGGTGTATCGCTACTTCCGTTGTCCATGCCCCATGGATTAAGCTTGTCAATGTAGCGTACGTAGCAGCGCTGACCATCCTGTTCAGCCAGTGCAACCGATTTGACCGGATCACCGTCAGTCTTCGTCTCGCAAATGGATTCCCAGGACCCAAAACGATTGTAGTGCGTTTGAGACCATTTTGGCAGTGTTTCAGTCAGGTTGCGTTCCTGCGCAACCCCAGTTTGTGCAGGCATGACGCAGCCAATAGCTACCGCGCCGGCCGCCAGCGCAATGGCAGCAACGGTATAAACATACATTGCAAAGCTCCGCTTCTTTGCTAAATGATCGAATATGATTTCGGTAGCGTGTTATTTACCAACAAGTTAACCGCTCCAAAAATTTAATATTGCGAACCAATATGGTGAAAGAATTGTCGTGAACAAGAGGTGTTAAATCAATTGTGATCGGCACTTTTGTCGCACACCCGAGACAACTAATGCGTGTTTTTTGGTAATTTTTCCAACGTCTGGCATATAGTCATCGCCCACTTCTTAATCAGACAATCGTGGCTTAATTGAATTATAAATTACCCATAAGTGTCTGTTTTTTATTAGAATTTTTATGTTTGCCTTGCCCAATGCACCTGACCTTCATGCTCCGTTTCGCCAAGTCCACGTTGGCGGCGTTCCCATGGTCGAAACCTCCGGATCGAACTCGAATTCCGGTTCGGAAATTCTCTCAAATGGTGGGAAAACTCACAAAGAATTTTGGCCGATGCCTCCTGTCACACATGGATAATCCGTTCTTTGCAATTCTTCGTGTCGATAACCGGCTTCGTATTCGACGCACGCCAATGGTTTGAATAGGTGATGTTCGAGCGCGTCATTTGCGCTGACGCCGTGCGGTCTGTTTCAATCTGATCATCAGCTGACTGTTTTATGGGAATGAAGTCGCGGTTTAGGTCAGATGCGATCCGGATGCATATCCGTTGGATTTTACGACGAAGTGTTCGGGTGCAAATTCCATTCCTTGCTGCAAGATGCCTAAGCGTGTGACCATACTTGCATTTGGCTTGGGCCCAATCATAAATCAATGTGCGGTCACCAATCGAATCCAATGCGTTGATCCAGTCCCAGCATTCGGCCATTTGATCAAGGGCCGCTGGCCCCGGTACTCTTCGATACCGCAGTGCCGACGGAACATCTCCATCCCGCACTCTGCGCAATGGTTCCGGCATGGACGAGCCAAAAGCCTTGGGGCCCCTGGCTTTAGGGCACAACATCAATGTCTCAGCGGCTTCAAGAACCCGCTTTTCAACCGCTTTTGATGACCATTGGCAATACTCCGGAAGTGGTTTCATGGCTATCCTCGTGTTTCAGTACACCAGAACATACCATGAACACATGTCATCGATAATGCCTTTTGATCCAAATATTCATCTTTTTTTGAAATCATCCGATAATTACCGCGAACACCGGATCTGCCACAGGGCCTGTGGTTGCACAGGACTGGAGCCCTGTGCATTCATCCATTGTTTACCGGGCCGGTTGACGTTCCAACCATCAACTCAGCCTCGAGCAATTCACTCAGCGGCGACGTATTGTTTGTTCTGATGAGTTGCAAAAGCAGTTCAGCAGAACGACGTCCCGCATCACGCACTGATGAACGCGCAGCAGTGAATATCGGCACATCCTCGCCATTTCGTAGATAAGACAAGGCATCGTCGAAGGTGACGATGGAAACGTCTTTGCCGATTTTCAATCCGGCACCTTCCACAGCCCGGCGCACACCAAAGGCTGAAATAATTGATGAAACGAGATAGGCTGTCGGCGGCACATCAAGCATCATCATCTCACAGGCCGACCGATAGCCGAAAAACTCCGTCATTTCGTCCGATCGCATAATGTCAGGATCGCTGCGCACCCCTCTTTCTTCCAGCGCGCGATGATATCCGTCGCGGCGGCGATAGGCAAAATCCATCGTCTCCAGACCGTTGATCAATGCAATTTTTCGATGTCCCAGGTCCAGAAGAAAATCTGTCGCACGTTTGAACGCGCTGCGGTTATTCACATCCAGCCACGAATAGGGGGCGGTTATACCCGAGGCACGTCCGTGAACCAGAAATGGCAAGCCTATTTCGTTGAGCAGAGCAATCCGGTCGTCGTTCAATTTCGGCCCGTGCACAATGATACCATCAACAGTGCCTTTTGCTTTCAGGTCCCGGTAAACGCGCGCTTCATCATCGTCATTGGCAATTGAAAGAATCATTTCATAGCCGTTTTTGGAATAGACCTCCCCTGCCCCCGCAATAAAGTCACCAAATATGGGGTTCATCATTTCGTGTCTCGAAGATAGTGGAATGACGTGACCTGTCGCCATTGCCTGTCCCGTCGCCAGATTTTTGGCCCGATTATTTGCTGCGTAATTATGTGTCCTGGCCGCCGCCAGTACCCGTTGACGCGTTGCCTCCTTGACCTCGGGGTAACCGTTCAAGGCTCTGCTGACAGTCGTTTGTGAAAGACCGAGATGCCTTGATAATTCCTTCAGGTTCATCGTTGAATCACTTTTCAAACCGATTTCAATTTTTTCTCAAACAGGTACCGATTGTCCCAACTTTCAAAATTTGGTTCAGCAACCATCAAACAGATAGTCCTCCAAAATCCTTACAAACAAAGACGAAATTGTCAAACCACGTTGACAATAGCCTGATTGTGGGCGATTATGAATTTTCCAAAGCGCTTTGATAATTGCTCATTTACTCAGAGCTAAACAACGCTCGCCATGGACACAACTGGGAGGATTCAATGAAAAAGCTTATCTATTGCGGCGTTATGGCCGCAGCGTTAACAGCTGGTTTGGCTCATGCGGATGACCATCTGTTGTTCAAGCCCGGTGAAGGATCATTCAACTGGGAGAGTTTTGACGCCTTTGCCGCAGCCAACGACTTTACGGGGCAAGAACTGACGATGACCGGGCCGTGGACCGGTGAAGATGGTAAGACCGTCAACAATATGCTTGCGTATTTTCAACAGGCCACAGGTGCTAATGTCGCCTATTCCGGCTCTGACAGTTTCGAACAGGATATTGTTATATCCGCACAGGCAAATTCAGCCCCCAACATCGCTGTCTTTCCGCAGCCGGGCCTTGCAGCTGACATGGCCTCTCGCGGTTTTCTAAAGCCTTTGGGTGATGAAAGCGCCCAATGGGTAAAGGATAATTATGCCGCCGGACAATCCTGGGTGGATCTGGGCACATATGCCGACGCCGACGGTAAGGATGAATTGTTTGGATTTTTCTACAAGGTTGATGTGAAATCACTTGTCTGGTTTGTTCCAGAGCAGTTTGAAGAAGCCGGATACGAAGTACCCACAACCATGGAAGAGCTAAAGGCTCTGACAGATCAGATCGTTGAAGACGGTGGCACGCCCTGGTGTATTGGTCTGGGATCAGGTGCAGCGACTGGCTGGCCTGCGACCGACTGGGTTGAGGATATGATGTTGAGAACCCAACCCCCGGAAGTCTATGATCAATGGGTCAAGAATGAAATTCCGTTTGATGATCCAAGGGTAGTAGCGGCCATCGAAGAATATGGTCATTTTGCCAAGAACAACGATTATGTCAGTGGGGGTGCTGCATCCGTACCCAATACCGACTTTCGGGACAGCCCAACCGGGTTGTTCTCGCTGCCGCCAAAATGTTACATGCATCATCAGGCAACATTCATTCCGACCTTTTTCCCTGAGGGCACAAAACTGGGTTTGGACGCGGATTTCTTCTATTTCCCGTCTTATGAAAGCAAAGATCTCGGTCAGCCGGTGCTGGGCGCAGGTACATTGTTTTCGATCCTTGATGATTCACCGGTTGCCCGTGCTTTCATCGAATTCCTCAAAACACCCATCGCCCACGAAGTCTGGATGGCACAGGGTGGCTTCCTGACACCGCATACAGGTGTTAATGCCGCAACCTATTCAAACGATACATCGCGGGCTCTGGGCGATATTCTGTTGAATGCCACGACCTTTCGTTTTGACGGATCAGACCTGATGCCCGGAGAAATCGGCGCAGGTGCGTTCTGGACCGGTATGGTGGACTACACATCCGGCGCTGAGGCTGGTGATGTAGCCAAGACAATCCAGGATCGTTGGGACACCATACAATAGTGTCGGCAAAGCAATTCAACACCCGCTGCCAATAATATGCGGGTGTTGAAATAGAAGAACCGGGAGGTCGCCATGAATCCGATTGTGCAGGGCATAGCCACGATTATTGCAGGCGTGGGTGGGTGTGTTGCCTATTTCTATTTGTCGAACCTGGTGCTGGACAAATTTATTTTCCCGGCAAAAGGCAAGAATATCGGCAGAAACATCAACAATGCCAATATGGTGCGCCCCTGGCTCTTCCTTCTGCCAGCAATACTGGCTCTGGGTCTTTATCTGATGTACCCGGTGGTCGCCTCTTTTTATCGCTCACTGTTCAATCGTTCCGGCGATGATTTTGTCGGCCTGGGCAACTACATTACAATGTTCAGCGAGCCGGCATTTCGCCGCAGCTTCAGAAACAATATGTTGTGGGTGTTGGTTGTCCCTGCAAGTGCCACTTTTGCGGGTCTGCTTGCCGCACAACTGACAGACCGCATGCGCGGCGGAAATCTGGCAAAATCCATAATCTTCATGCCCATGGCCATTAGTTTTGTGGGCGCATCTTTGATATGGAAATTCGTCTATGCCAATGATGCGGACATCGGCATGATCAACGCCATCCGTGCGCTGTTTGGGGCACAAGATCCAGTCGACATGCTTCAGGTTCCCTTCTGGAACAACTTTTTCCTGATGGTCATTCTAATCTGGACCCAGACAGGCTTCGCCATGGTGATCCTGTCCGGCGCCTTGCGGGGGGTACCCGAAGAGACCATTGAGGCCGCCATCATTGATGGCGCCAATCCATTTCAGATTTTTTTCAAAATCAAGGTGCCGCAAATCATGGGGACCATTGTTGTGGTCTGGACGACAACGACGATCCTTGTCCTCAAGGTTTTCGACATTGTCTACACAATGACAGGTGGCAATTTCGGCACCGAAATTCTGCCAAGTTACATGATGTCATACATGTTTCGTGATGATGGTCGCGCAACATCAGTAGCCTTTGTAATCATGCTCATCGTGCTGCCAGTCATGATCTGGAACATCGTACAGGCACGCAAGGAATTTCGCTAGGAGGCACGGACATGGACAATATTGCAGGTCAAAAATCAGGTCTCATGGTGGCCACCTATGTTTCAGTAATTGTGATCGTTCTTTTGTGGCTGATTCCGACAGTAGGGCTGTTTGTATCTTCATTTCGGGACCGCGATCAGATTTCAGCTTCCGGGTGGTGGCAGGCCCCCTTCTCCGTCGTATTGGCAGATGCTGGCCGCGCCAATCTCGACAGCCAGAAAGAAGTCGACGGTGTGTGGGTTCTGAAAGGTAATATATTCAGCGATGACGATGTCTCCAGCCGGTTCAAATCAGGTGAAAGCAGCGTTACCGCTTTCGGCAGCAAAGGCCGTGCGCCAGGTGAGTTTCCCGTTGGCACAACTGCAAATGTACAAAGCGGACGCACATTAATTGTCGAAAAGAATGGAGACTACACGCTGACCTCGCCCAAGGAGATTACCGGGCGGGGGCCAAGGGTCTATTTTCAGGCCGAGACACCGCCGGACTTCACACTCAACAATTACCGCACCGTCATGACGGCCGATAACATGGATCGTGCATTCATCAACACATTGACAGTCACGATACCGGCGACAATCATCCCCATTCTCATTGCGGCCTTTGCCGCCTATGCTCTGGCATGGATGGAATTTCCAGGCCGTGGCCTGATGATTGCCGCTGTGGTGGGCCTGCTCGTGGTTCCCCTGCAATTGGCACTTGTGCCCTTGCTGAATTTGCACAACAAAATTGGCATTGGTCAAAGCTTCATGGGCATTTGGCTGGCCCACACGGCGTTTGGAATGCCGCTGGCGATATATCTTTTGCGCAATTATATGGTGGGTTTACCGCGCGATATTATCGAGAGCGCCAAGGTCGATGGCGCAACGGATTTTCAGGTGTTCATGAAGATCGTCCTGCCTTTGTCATTTCCTGCTCTGGCAAGTTTTGCCATCTTCCAGTTTCTTTGGACATGGAATGATCTGTTGGTGGCTAAGGTCTTTTTGCCATCCGCTGATGAAAGCAAGGTCATGACCGTGAAAATAGCCGATGATCTGCTTGGGTCTCGTGGCGGCGACTGGGGCATACTGGCAACGGCTGCCTTTGTTTCAATCGCGGTTCCACTGACCGTCTTCTTTACAATGCAACGTTATCTTGTCCGCGGCCTGTTGGCCGGTTCGGTCAAATAAACAGGGTTCGTTGAGTTATGACAATGATGAATCAGACACTGCCATCCAATGGACACGGCACAAACGGGGACTGGTGGCGTGGCGCGGTCATGTATCAGATTTACCCCCGTAGCTACCAGGACAGCAATGGTGACGGCATTGGCGATCTTCAGGGCATCGTACAGCGTCTTCCCTATATCGCGTCCCTGGGTGTCGATGGTATCTGGATTTCACCGTTTTTCACCTCGCCGATGAAGGATTTTGGCTATGATGTAAGTAACTATTGTGATGTGGATCCCATTTTCGGAACGATGGATGACTTCACAACCCTTGTTGAAAGAGCACATCAGCTTGGACTCAAGGTGATGATCGACCTTGTATTGTCGCACACATCCGATGAGCATCCATGGTTTACCCAGAGCCGCTCCAATCGCGACAATGACAAGGCTGACTGGTATGTCTGGGCAGACCCGAAACCGGATGGCACACCGCCGAACAACTGGCTGTCCATTTTCGGCGGATCAGCCTGGCAGTGGGAGCCACGGCGCGAACAGTATTTTCTGCATAATTTTCTTATCCAGCAACCGGATTTGAATTTTCACCAACCGGCCGTACAGGATGCACTTCTTGACGTCACCCGTTTCTGGCTTGACCACAAGGTTGATGGATTTCGTCTCGACACGATTAACTTTTACTTCGCCGATAAGGCCCTGCGGGACAATCCCGCATTGCCCATTGAAAAGCGCAATGCAAACATTGCTCCCAGCGTAAATCCTTACAATCACCAGGAACATATTTATTCCAAGAACCAGCCGGAAAACCTTGAATTCCTGCAGCGATTTCGTGCGCTTCTGGATGAGTACCCGGCGACAGTGGCTTTGGGCGAGGTTGGTGATGCACAACATGGCCTCGAAATCCTGGGCCAATACACAGCCGGAAACGACCGCATTCACATGTGTTATGCCTTCGAATTCCTGGCCATGGAACAATTGACCGCGCAGCGCATAGCCGGTGTATTTAATCAGCTTGATCAGGTCGCCCAATCAGGGTGGGCCTGTTGGGCATTCTCAAACCATGATGTCATGCGCCACAGCACCCGCTGGAACCTGACAGCGCAAGCCCAGCGACTGTTTGCAACCCTGTTGATGTGTATGCGCGGCTCCGTGTGCCTATATCAGGGCGATGAACTTGGGTTCCATGAAGCCGACGTGGATTTCGAAAATCTCAAAGATCCCTACGGCATCGAGTTCTGGCCCGAATATAAAGGGCGAGACGGCTGCCGCACGCCAATGGTGTGGGAAAACTCCAATCTGAATGGCGGGTTTTCGACTGCAAAACCCTGGCTTCCAGTCAGCCACGACCAGTTGCCACATTCAGCCAAATCACAGGAAGCCGACCCTGAAGCAATGTTGCATCATTATCGCCGGGTCATTGCGCTAAGGCATGCCTATAAAGCGCTGGCCAGAGGCAAACACGATGATGTCCGGGCCATCGGCAATGTCATACAATTCGTTCGCACAGAAGGCGATCAGGTAATCTTTTGCGCATTTAATGTTGGCAGTTCACCAGCATTGATACCCTTCCCGCCAGGAAAATGGGATTCCATAGGTATCGAGTTGGGATGCGCAGGCATATCCGCTGATGGGAATTTGTATCTTGGCCCGTGGCAGTCCTGCCTCGCGTTGCGCCGCTAGAGCAATTCAGGTTTTGACGGAATCGGCGAAACCTGAATGCATCAACAAATTCAACGGCCGACACCGTTGTCCCGTTTCTGACAAAACGTGAAACGGTCTAATACAGGGAGACGATTATGGCCAATCTGAAACTTACAGATATTGCAAAAAACTACGGGGGCACCGTTGATGTGCTCAAAAACATTAATCTGGACATCGAGACAGGTGAACTGATTGTATTCGTTGGTCCATCGGGCTGCGGGAAAAGCACCCTGCTGCGTATGATAGCCGGGCTGGAACGCATTACTGACGGAACGCTCGAAATTGATGGCATGCTGGTAAACGATGTCCCGCCTGCTCAAAGAGGCATAGCCATGGTATTCCAGAGCTACGCTCTCTACCCGCATATGACCGTTCGCGACAATATGGCCTTTGCCCTCAAATTGGCCAAGAAAAGCAAAGCCGAAATCGACGAGGCCGTTAATCGCGCCGCCAAAGTTCTCCAGCTTGATGAGTATTTGGATCGCCTCCCAAAGGCGCTATCGGGCGGCCAGCGCCAGCGTGTGGCCATAGGCCGCTCGATTGTCCGCGACCCGAAGGTTTATCTGTTTGATGAGCCGCTCTCAAATCTTGATGCGGCGCTGCGTGTGGCAACCCGCATTGAAATTGCGCAATTGAAAGAGTCAATGCCGGATTCAACCATGATCTATGTCACGCATGATCAGGTTGAAGCCATGACGCTCGCCTCCAGGATTGTTGTATTGGCGGATAAAGGCATCGCTCAGGTCGGCACCCCGCTGGATTTGTATGAACGACCGGAAAATGAATTCGTCGCACAATTTATCGGATCGCCCGCCATGAACCTTTTGTCCGGTGAGATTGTCGAGACAGGTGCGAACACGACCGTCATGCTGGATGGTGGTGGCCAGGCCATCAGCACTGTATCAACAGACGAAGCAGACAAAGGCCTCAAGGTAAATGTTGGCGTCCGTCCAGAGGATTTTGTGGAATCCGCCGACGACGGATTTATCTATCAGGGAACCGTCAACTTTACCGAGGCTCTGGGAGAAGTGACGTTGCTTTATTTCCATGCACAACAGGGCGGCAACCCGATCATTGGCAAGCTACCGGGCATTCACTCCGACCTGCGCGGTAATACGGTCAAACTGACCGCAGCAGCCAGCAAGGTTCAGATATTCCATCAGGGCAAATCCCTGCTCTACCGCTAGCAGGTTGCTTGTGTTGTGATCAGAACAAATCCGGTTGTCCGCGTGAATGCAGTAACACGGCTGCCAATTTCATTTCCTGACTGAAATTCAATCTACAAGTCGATTGACTGCACTGTTTCACGTATTGACAGAAACGGGACAACGGTGCCGGCTTTGATTTTGTTGACGCATTCAGTTTTCCTCATGACGCATCCGTCGCCACCATTGAGCAGGCTTCAGTCGCTTTGCCAATCCGCGCTTTGTCTCCAGATACAACGCAAGCTTTCGTAACCGCGAGCGTGCCAACATATGGAACAGGCGACCATAAAGCGTCGATTTTGGTTGAATGAACGGACAAACCCGCATGCAAATTGCGCAATCCGATTTGAGTTTTGCCCAGTAACCGAAACATTTCTCACAATTGGCAGACCATTTTTTCACCCCCTTGATCGTCGACACACTTGAATTGTCTTCCTCGGGTGGTCCAAAGGGCAATGCCTTTGGTGGGCAGGCGTCTGCACATTTTGTGCAAATGTCGCAGTAAGCCCGAATGCCGGTTTGTACAGGTAAATCAATGGCCAATGGCAGATTGGTGAATATTTTCGAAAAGCGCACACGTGGGCCGAATTGCGGCGTAATAACCATTTGATTTCTACCGTACTCGCCAAGGCCTGCTTTTATGGCATAGGGGATAACCAGCGCGGTATCGTTCATTGATGGGACCGCCTCATAACCCAAATTACGGATATAGGCAGCAAGCTGGATGACAATGGCGGTTTCATGGGAATATTCCAGCCCGGTTGCAACACCTGCAAGGGCCGACGGATATGTCTCCACAAGCGCTCCATCCATGGCATGCCCCATCACAATCACATGGGTCAGACCATCTGGAAGCTCGTTGGCAACAGCACTCATGTCACGTGTATCGACGCGGGCCGAATAATGCCAACGCTGGTCTATTTGTGTAATTCCCACCAGGTCTGCGCCGAACAGGCTGGCAATCGACTTGATCTCGCGTGCCTGTGCCTCAATATCGTCGACTGGCAGGCGATCCTTGACCACAGGTGTGTCATAGCGAATTGACGCCTGAAATCCTTCCCGTTCACCAACATCGTTATTGCGGTTGGATACCAGATCCGAAATGATCCAGGAGGCATTACGAAGAGCAAAGTCCTTTTGGGAAAACCCCTCTCCGCGCCGCGGTGCAGATTCACTTCGATAACTGGCAAAAAAAGCATCAGAATGTTTGTTGCGTACCCGCTCGTCCCAAAAAGCCCGGGTAAACATATCGTTCCTTTGATTGAAAGGTTCGAATTCTTCACTCACCTCAATGCCAGCCGCTGCATCGCTTTTGGCGAAACGGCTGTTTAATTTGGCGATATTGTCTTTGCCGGTATGCGCGGGTGGATTGTTGGATGGCCAGGTCAGCTTCGGGAACCTCTCCGTATTGTGCATGCGAATATAAAGGGATATTTGCATCTTGGATGTCATATTTCAATCACTGCAGGTCACTGTGCCGGTAAGGGGCATTCAACTGGCCTGATAGGTCAGGAAAATCGCTCCTGTTGTATCGCCTTAATTTGTATGGCTAGCTGTGCGAACAGAATCAAACCGCTTTGGATATCGCAATGAGTGTAAATCTCAAACAACTGGCGCAGGCTCTTGGCATATCGCAAACAACCGTCAGCAGGGCACTGAATGGCTTCCCCGAAGTCAGCGAGAAGACCCGTCACAAAGTGCGTGCAATGGCTCAGCAGCTGAACTATGTGCCAAGTCAGCATGCAACCAAACTGGCCACCGGGAAATCGAAAACAATTGGTCATGTGATCCCGCAGTCAGATCATTTAATGATAAACCCGCTGTTTTCTGATTTTCTGGCAGGTGCCGGCGAAACCTGTTCGCGCGCCGGATATGACATGCTGATGTCTGTCGTACCAAGGGAACAGGAGGAGCAAACATACAGAAACCTGTTTGCCAGCAAACGCGTGGATGGTGTGATCGTGCACGCCCCTCTCGTAAAGGACGACCGTGTCACACTGCTTCAACAACTGTCCATTCCCTTTGTGGTGCATGGCAGATGTGCCGATGACGATACTTCATACACCTGGCTCGATGTAAACAACCGGCGCTCTTTTGAAAGGGTCACCCATTTGCTGATTGATTTGGGCCATCACCGGATCGGCTTGCTCAATGGTCTGGAAAATATGACATTTGCCCAACGTCGTCGCACGGGCTTTCTGCAGGCTTTGTCAGAGCGGAAAATTGAAATGGATCAGGGTTTGATGTTTGCCCAGGATATGACGGAACCCTATGGTTACAATCGGATGCGTGAGATGTTGGAGCTGCCATCGCCACCCACCGCCGTCGTTTGCGCCAGCATCCTTCCCGCCATGGGCGCGTTACGCGCTGTGCAAGAGGCCAGACTTGAACCAGGAAAGGACATTTCAATCGTCACACATGACGATGTCCTGTCATTCCTCACCAATAACAGGGATGTTCCCATATTTACGGCAGTCCGGTCATCGATCAAAACAGCGGGTATGCGTTGCGCAGAGCTGCTCATCAATGAAATTGAGAACCCGCACACAGATCCTGTACACGAGCTATGGGAGGCTGAACTGGTTTTAGGCGCCTCCACAGGCCCTGCACTGTCGGCAGATTGATGTCCGCATAATTTGCCACTGCGTTAGCTGTTGCCACGTTCCGCAGTAACGGATCAGTATGGATGCTGAAATCGGGACTGCATCGGTTGGATAAACAAGTTTAACAAAGATGTTGGTTCGGGAACATAAACTGCAATTTCTCCCCGCAAATTAAGAAAGCAATGTGTCCAGAAACACAAACCTGTTCCCCTTGTTGACACCACAATGTCTGCAACCACAGTTTGATCGAACAAACGCGAGCAACTGATTACGCGGCACCCACATAAAAACGCCACAAATCAGGCACTTTTAGTATTTCCTCTCAATACGGGGTATCACGGCCAAATATATACAGAAATATTATTTTAATATTTTACATAAAAATTTCAATTTCTATCTTTACTTACAAATATATCTATGCAATTCTAATCACATCAATGTAGAAAACCAATTTTTCACATAAACATTGATGGAGTAAGCCTACTGGCAATACATATGAATGTAGACTCCCACCCCCCACCGTCAGCACAATCGCCGTTGTGCTGACGGATTTTTTTATCTAACAAAAAACATACCTGTTATTCCATTTACTGCCGCCTTGTTTCTGAATGAAACAAAGTGATACTCAATCGTGACATTTGTCTGTTTACTATTGCAATTGACCTTTTGGATAACCTAGTAGAGCAATTCAGGTTTTGACGGAATCGGCAGAACCTGAATGCATCAACAAGTTCAAAGGCCGACATCCCTGTCCCGTTATTGACAAAAGTGAAACGGTGTAGGGTCTGTTGAGGCTCAGGCAATTCAAATTGATACTGTTCACAGTTCGCAATTCTGTACAGCTGGTCCTTTTTTAAATTGCTTAAATCTGCAGATTGCCAGCACTAAGCCCTCCAATGACACTCCGATACTGGCCGATTCATCAAGCGGCCCATGTATTTATTAGACCATTCAATTAAATTTTATGGTTTTTTTATTTGCAGATTATTGTATTGATTGACAAAGTAGATTCTCGGCGACTCTATAGAATGTGGAATGGGGAGATATTGCACCTGTCAGATCAACAGTCCGATGTGTGCGAAACAAATAGGCGGATTATATTGCATCACAGAATCTCACAACTGAGGTTCGGCGCAATTTCAAGATTTGATGATTGCTCGGTACGGGCTGGTGATCTACGCAGCGGTTAGCGTGTATTACCTGAATGCCCTGGAGCATCGCAAATAGTGACCGGTAAAGTTTCGGGGATCAATGTGGGAATTAATACCGACCACGGTTTGTTTATTCCATACAATCCCCAAAGAGTATAGAGAGCCAGGATTGCATTCTTGCACTGAGGACATGCTGGCTTTCGTAGCCTCGCAACGCGTTTGGATCCGCCCATCCTGCACGTTGTGGGGCTACACTTTTCATCCTTCAGCTGGATGGAGCCGAAGCAGACTTTGCAAGGCTCACCATAACAATACCGATCAGTATCAAAATACCTGCAGGTAATAGAGCTGATGGCAGCGCCTCTTCCAGTATCAGGACAGCCACGCAAACGCCGGCCACTGCGCCAACTGATCCTATTTGACTGAGATAAACCGGTCCTGCACGCTTTTGCAGAACAAAATAGAGAAGATACAACAATGTAAATCCGAAGGTCTGCACCAGTGTCAGCATTTCAACTGCGGCACCTTGTAATTGCCACAATACCGCGAATTGCCCATCGAATAACGCAATCATACCAGTGGTCAGAGCTCCTCCGAGAAGCATCAGAGGCGCAGCAACAATCGGACGCAATCCTTGCGGCCAATAAACAGTGCGATAAATGTTTCCAAGCGCGATTATGACCGGAACAGAGAAAGTAATCAGCAGCCACGGTAAGGGAGGATTGTCATTCATCACCTTTCCAATGGCCAATAAGACACCACCGGCCAACCCTGCCGCGACGCCTATCGCACGCCAACGATCAAATTGTTCAATCACAAACACCAGTGCCAGCGCATAGGTCAGTAGTATCGGAAACGCGAAATTAAGAGCTACAAAACCCGCGCCAACTTTTTCTATTGCCATAAATGCCAGCAGATTGGGCACTGCGAAAAGGGCACCGGATACTAGCCCATAGACGATCATGGCCTGTGTCAGTTGAAGTTTGTTTTGGAGCAACCTTGCTATCACCAAAAGTGCAGTACCTGCGCCCAGTGTCGCCCAGAACAATAAAAAAAGAGGCGATCCACCCCGCTCAATTGTCATTTTGGCGATATTAATCGACACACCCAACAAACTGCCCACGACAAGCAGATAGGACAGGGACGCCCATTCAAACCCGCCTGACCCGCGAAATCGCGTGGCCGCGATGTCGGTAAAACGACGCATAATCTACCTCGATGTCATTTATCTCGACATCAAGATAATTACAATCCGTTGCCAATGCAATGGCTTGCCAACTGAATTAGTGCCGGGTGCCAAATCCTGCTGGTGAAAATCTACGCCGAATTACTGGACAGCGTTATGCCATCTGCCAGTTCTTCATTTAATACGCATTTGTCGCTGCGTCGGCTGGCACGTTTTCTATCGGCCTTGTCAAATCTACCCGTGACACCAGACTGCGAATTGCAAACAAATTTTATGAACTGTCCCATCTTACCGTTCCTGTCTTCAGGCACTTGCGAATACAAAGCCAATTGTTGAACTGCTCCATATATATGGGGGTATCCGGTAATATATTTCCAGCTCTTTTTCGTTACAAATTGGACAGGTTCCCAATGGCACAAACTTTCGCCCCTCAAGCTCTGGCAACTTCTACCCCGTCTCGCAATGCGATCACAGTGCCCTCGGGCAGGGCCGACCAGCCTGAGGAGGTCAATGGCACGCTGGCGACCATCAAGCCCTTCCTGTCCGTACCGGACCACTGAACATTCAAGCCCTCTATCACTTCCTGTGAATTGCCCAGACACAATCCCGGGGCGCGGATTTCACCGAATTTCCCATCGACGTCAAAGCGCCTCTTGTCCGCATGAGCAAATAGCACATCGCCATCGGCATAGAGAAAATTGGCCGACCCGAGCTGGCGCAAATCGCGGGCGGTATCAACAACCACGGCCATCCGGTCCTCAAGTGGCGGAATTTTGTCCTTCTTGTCGCGCCAGATTGCCACCAATCTTTGCAGCAGAACGCAAAAAGCGTGTTCAGAATCGGTTTGTCCCACGGGGCGGTAGCGGTCAGATTCAAATGGCAATGCGGCCTCGATGTTTTTCAATCCGCCATTGTGAGCAAATACATGCATATTGCCCCCAAGCTCACGCCTGAATGGGTGCGTATTGACGATGGAAACAGCGCCCACCGTCGCATAGCGTACATGGCATATGGTGCAATGGCTTTTCAGTCCGTGATTTTCCAGAAAACCTATCCAGGGACTATCAGCTGCAGGATGCGCGTCCCGGATGAGAAGAACATCATTGTCTTCATAATAGGCAACGCCCCAACCGGATCGATTGACATGAGATCGACCGCCGTGTTTTGAAAACGCATCAAGACTATAGAACAGGCGGACGGGCTGCGACGATGACATGCCAAATAATTCACACACGATCCCAACCCCTTATTGGCTGCTGGCAAGATCTATCTGCCTGGCCATTCGAAATGATGGCACACGATACATCACCAATATGAAAACACCACATCCTTGATTGGCATCAAATACAGAATACAAATTTGCACACGGCACCAGGGTCCTGACAACACACCGTAAAATACAAAACTTCTGTTCAATTGATGATCAAGCCTAAAGCCGTCTCGCCACGCATGTTACTTGCCAGTCGCAACACCTTGTCTGTACAGTATCCCACCACCATAAATCCGTCAGACGGTCGCATAAAATTTCAAGGTTTACGCCATGGATTCTGCACTTCAGGCTCTGCCAGGGCTATCTCTGGTGTTTCTAACCTACGTTGTTGCCACCGCCAGTCCGGGCCCGGCAACACTTGCCATAGCCGGAACTGCCATGCGCTCGGGGCGTCGGGCAGCATTAATCATGGCGATGGGTGTCATTTGTGGTTCACAAACCTGGGCCATGCTGGCTGCATTTGGGTTGAGTGCGCTGCTGTTGAAGTTTACCGGCATGCTGACATTGTTGAAAATTGTCGGAGGCTTGTACCTCATCTGGCTTGCCATGAAATCCCTGCGCTCAGCACTTCAGCCTGTCAAACAACCTGATTTCACAGCTCAACTGCCATCGATGTCATCCCGTGGGTTTTTTCTGCGTGGTTATGCGCTGCACATGACGAACCCCAAAGCGGTCATCGCATGGACGGCAATTATTGCGCTTGGCGTGCAGCAGGATACACCGCCGTGGATGGTATTTACCATTGTTGCGGGGTGCGGACTTTTGGGTATCTCAATATTCTGTGGCTACGCTATTGCGTTCTCCATGCCACGCGTTGTTTCGATCTATTCGAATATGCGCCGCCCGATTGAGGGTGTATTGGCGACATTGTTTGGTTTTGCCGGTGTGCAGCTGATGCGTTCTGACGTGTGACACAAAAAGAGGCTGGCCAGCGCTCGATCTGGCTAACCCGCTTCACGTTTTGGCAGAAGCAAAAGCACACTTACCCCATATCCGCGGTTCTCATCGCCAGGGTGGCATTGACACCTCCGAATCCAAAAGCATTGCACAAGGCTGCCCGAATATCTGCTTTGCGCGAATATAGAGGAACCAAATCCAGATCGAGAAATTCAGGCCCCGGCTCTTCGCAATTCAATGTCGGTGGCAAGATACCGGTCCTGATTGCCATGGCGGTGAAGACAGCCTCAACACCGCCTGCCGCACCCAGCAGGTGACCAATCGCCGATTTGGTGGATGAAATGGGTACATCAGCAATCCGATTGCCGAATATCTTTCGCACACCGGCAATTTCCCCCCTGTCACCAACATGCGTCGATGTAGCATGGGCATTGATGTAGCCGATATTATGGATATCTTCCCTGGCCACCTTAAGACATGCGTCCATCGCTCTGGCGGCGCCTGCGCCGTCCTCCGGACCAGCGGTCAGGTGATAGGCATCAGAACTTGTTCCATATCCGCTCACCTCCACCAGGGGTGTCGCACCGCGCGCACGCGCATGGGTCAGCGTCTCCAGCACCACAAGGCCCGCGCCTTCGCCGAGAACAAAACCATCCCGATTGCGGTCAAACGGCCTGGAAGCAGATTGAGGTGAGTCATTTCTCGTGGATAAGGCACGCGCTGCGGCAAATCCACCGATTGATACAGGGTCGATACAGGCATCAGAGCCGCCAGCCAAAACAACATCGGCTTCTCCTGAGCGAATAAGGCGCATACCGTCGCCAATAGCCTGCAATCCGGCGGCACAGGCCGTAACCGGAGTACCGATCGGTCCGGTAAAACCATATCGAATTGAAATATTTCCGGCCGCCAGGTTGGCCAGGAATGCGGGGACCACAAAAGGTGACAGGCGCCGGGCACCACGATGCTCCAGTGTCTTTACTGCATCGGTAATCACCGGGAAGCCGCCGATGCCGGTTCCAACAATTGTGGCAGTTCTGCTGCGACTGTCTGCATCGTCAGGCAACCATGCCGCTTGTGACAGAGCCTCCTGTGCGGCGGCCAAAGCATAGACCGTGAAAATATCCACTTTCCGACGCTCTTTTGAACTAACGACTGCACGCGGATCCAAACCATGCGGATCATTGGCCCGATCCGGTACAAGTCCGGCAATTTTCACCGGCAGTTCATCGCAATCAAACCGGTTGTTGTACACGATACCAGATTGACCGCTTATCAACCGGTCCCATACTGCTTCCACACCCACCCCCAATGGCGTGACCAGCCCCATTCCGGTAATAACAATTGGTTCATTCAGCATGTCTGACTCCTTGTGTATATACACTTTATGGATAAAAAATTACCGGATGGCACCGACGATAGATAATGACGATTGAATAACCGACCAATCTTCTTCACCCCATTCCTGTCGCAGTGTGTCCTGCGCCTGTTGCCACAATGGAATGGTGACCTCCAGCAAATGTGCGCCCTGAGGCGTCAACTCAAAACGCTGTGGGCGACCCTGCCCTTCCTGTTCTGAACAGATCAGTCCACGTTTGCGTAACAATTGCAGATTTCGCGTCAGAGTGCTTCGTTCCATCGCCTGTTGATCTGCCATTTCACTGATGGAATCAAATCCTCCTGCAGCAACGGCATACAAGAGCGAAACCTGGGTACATTGCAGATCGAATGGACGAAGCAACTGATTATACCGGCGCGTGACTGCGCGCGCAGCGCGCCGCGTTTTCAGCACCATGCAATGGGCTCCCAACTCTTTTGGGATTTCAGATTCCATGATGCTTGTTGTAATTGTGTATATGCACATTTGCAAGTCTATTTCAAACAGTTAAAATTCGTTAACGACGATTCGTCCTATGCCTTGCTAAGGCCGCATATTCGCCAACAATTGGCCCGGTCGCCAAAGCAGTGAAGAATTATGATGAAAATTGACAAGAACTACGATCTGCCCTTTCCACCGGATCAGGTGTTTGCCGCCTGGGTGTGTTCACAAACTGTGATCCCGCCAGCAACCCGTATGGACATCAATCCGATGGTTGGTGGTCACTTCCGCCTGTTCATGGAAAGCGAAGATCGCTGCAATCGCGCCGAGGGCCTGTTTTTCGCCATCGAACCGGATCGCCATGTTCGCTATACATGGGAGTGGGACCGCGATGGTGAAATAACCGAGATTGACGTTCAATTTGAACCTGCAGACGATGGAACCGCACTTCGAATACGTCACTCCGGATTTCGCAAGGAAGAAAGCAGAGATATGCACGACAGCGGCTGGGACAGCTATGTCGAACAACTGTCTGCTCTTTTGGACAAGAACGAGGACAAACACTAGTTCAATTCAGGTTTTGGCGGTATCGGCAAGACCTGAATGCATCGACAAAATCAAAGGCCGACATAGTCGTCCCGTTTCTGACAAAACATGAAACGGTCTGGCGCACGGACGTCGCAGGCTTTTGGATCGGATTTCGCATGATCGCGACGACACAATCAAATTGATTTTTTAAGCGCTGTATCAAGCTTGCCAACCAATTCATCCACCTGGTTGTCGTCAATAATAAATGGTGGGGCGAGCAGAACATGGTCTCCTCGAATTCCATCAATCGTCCCACCCATGGGGTAGCATATCAATCCGGCATCAAAAGCAGCGGTTTTGATCTTACGGTGCAGGCCTGCTTCCGGCGCAAATGGTTGTTTGGATTGGCGGTCTTCTACGAGTTCCACCCCCCAGAACAGGCCGCGTCCGCGGATATCGCCAACATTTGGATGTTGGCCAAACGCAGCGTGAAGCGCATTACTGAGTTTCTCGCCCTGCTGTTGAACCTGTGTGATCAGCCCCCTGTCCAATATGCTATTGACCACAGCCAGGCTGGCGGCACACGCGACCGGGTGCCCCATATAGGTATGCCCATGCTGAAAAAAGCCGGACCCGTTTTCAACGGCTTCATAAATTTGCCCGCTACACATCATAGCGCCAATGGGCTGATAGCCGGCGCCCAGTCCCTTGGCGATTGTTACTATATCAGGAACTATACCTTCCTGTTCACTGGCAAAGAGCGAACCTGTGCGTCCCATGCCGCACATGACTTCGTCAAGAATAAGCAGCACACCGAATTTGTCACAAATCTGACGAATTTTGGAAAAATACCCTTCTACTGCCGGAACTGCCCCCATAGTGGCACCAATTACCGGCTCGGCAATAAATGCCATTACGCTTTGAGGTCCCAGTGAGAGGATCTGCTGTTCAAGTTCATCAGCAACCCTTTGACCATAATCGAACGGCGTTTCATCTTCGCGTTTTCCACGGTAAGCATAACACGGCGAAACATGGGTCGTGTCGATCAACAAGGGTGCAAAGGGTTCCCGTCTCCAGGCATTACCACCAGCGGCCAGCGCTCCAAGGGTATTGCCATGATAACTTTGTTTGCGGGCTATTATACGGTGACGGTCAACCTCGCCCTTTTCCAAAAAATATTGGCGTGCAAGCTTTATGGCTGCTTCAACTGCCTCTGATCCGCCCGAAACAAAGTAGACACGGTCGATCCCGGCAGGCGCGTTTTCGATCAGCAGATCTGCAAGTGCCTCCGCCGGTTGAGACGTTAAAAATCCTGTATGGGCAAAGGCCACTTTCTCCAACTGCGCTTTAATAGCGGCGCGAACACGTACGTCACTGTGCCCAAGGCACGACACCGCTGCACCACCCGAGCCATCAAGATATCGTTTTCCACTGCTATCAATCAGGTAGCAGCCATCTGCCGATGCAACCGTTGGGAGGTTTGATTTCGTATGCCTTGGAAATACATGTGACATGGAGCAATCCGTTGGAATTAAGTCGATCAATTGTCAGATACAAGTGCGATTGCGATGACACGTCTGGATCATCACAACCCTGTATGCCGTATATGATACATTTGTTTTATGCATTGGCAATAAATATTTCATTTGTTTCAGTCAAATATCGACAGCTTGTCGGAAGGCTTTTTCTATCGTCCAGGCCCCATTCATGCGGCGACGCCGCACAATCAATATCAGTTCAGGTTGCAGATAAAAACCGGAACACCACACCCATCAATCCGCATTGATCTCATTTTATTCTGCATCCGCAACGACAAATGCGGCTTTAATTTTCACGAAATTGAATAATGCTTGTCATAATTATGTATATTTTCCGATTTATTCAGTTATTATTAGCATAGAGACAATCAGTTCACGAAAAATATTCGACAGGCATAGAAATGACCGCCACACTCTCCAGACAACCAGAAATCAGGAATGGCAAGGCACTGTTGGTTGCTGGTTTTCGCCAGACCCACAAACCCAAGGAAGTTGTGAATGGCATTTCCAGGCAGTGGCGACGTCTGTTTCCTTACATGGGCAGCATCCAAAATCAGGTAGGCAACATTTCCTACGGCGTCGTTTGCAACAGTGATGACATTGGCAATGCAGAATATATGTGTGGCATGGAAGTTATGGAGTTTGCGGGATTACCGCCAGAAATGGATCGCTTGCGCATTCCGGAGCAGACCTATGCCGTGTTTTCGCATGAGGGTCATATTTCCACGCTGCAGGATACGTGGCAGTCCATTTGGGACGACTGGTATCCGAATTCAGGCTATGAGGCGGCCGACACTCCCGATTTTGAACGCTATGGCGAGGGATACAGCCAGGAGGCCGGGATCGGCGGCATTGAAATATGGTTCCCGATCAAAAACTGATCTCCATAGCACTTCAGGTTTTGACGGGTGCGACGACATCTGAATGCATCAACAAAATCAAAGGCCGGCGCTGTTGTTCCGTTTCTGACAAAACGTGAGACGGACAAAAACCGTGTTGTCAGAGCGAACGTTGATTTACCCGAGTTGAAGTTTGTTCAGCAGTTTCAACACGTTCAGAATATCTGCTTACCAGATACTGAGATCGTCCCCGTATCATCCAGGTAAAGCGCACCAGTTCTTCTGTGACATCAACAATCCTGTCATAATAGGCAGATGGTTTCATACGCCCATCTTCCTCAAACTCGGTGAATGCCTTGGCCACGGACGATTGATTTGGAATTGTCACCATCCGCATCCATCGCCCCAATATCCGCATCTGATTTATAGCGTTGAAGCTTTGTGAACCGCCGCTTACCTGCATAACGGCCAGCGTCTTTCCCTGTGTAGGCCGCACGCCACCCAGGGATAGCGGCAGCCAGTCTATCTGCGCCTTCATTATTCCTGTCATTGCGCCATGCCGCTCTGGCGAGACCCAGACCATGCCTTCAGACCAGATTGCCAGATCACGCAATTCTGCGACTTTGGGATGATCGGGTTCGCATGAATCGGGCAACGGCAGACCAGCTGGGTCGAAGCTGCGGGTCTGCGCACCATAAAGCTGCAGAAGGCGCGCACTTTCTTCTGCGACGAGGCGTGAGTAGGAACGCTCACGCAATGACCCGTGAAGCAGGAGAATCCGTGGCGGATGCCCGGGGTCGTCAGGTGCGGCCAGAAACGGAACATCTGGTACCATAACCTTTTCAGACTGAACATTAGGCAGATCAGCAAGTGGATTTAAAACGTCCATTTGAATTCCAGTTTTGGTTGGCGGCAATCGGTGTTTTATGCGGTTTCGGGATCGCTTCACATCGTGTATTTGTCGGCGATCAACACACGCTTGTTATGTCTTCGATCAGAGGCCTGCAAAGATCCGGTTTTCCACCGCAGCAATCCTCCATCAAAAACCCAAGCAGTCCGCGCACCCCTTCAAAGTCAGCAAAATAACGCACATGCCTTCCCTGCCGCTGATTGCCAATCAATCCGGCATTCATCAGCACCGATAGATTGGTGGACATGGTATTTTGCCGCACATTCAGCTTTTCACCTATTTCTCCTGATAGCATACCATCCGTTCCTGCCCTGACGAGCAGCTTGAAAACGTCCAATCGGGTCTCCTGCGCCAAAGCAGCAAAGGCGCTAATCGCTTTTTTTGTATCCATACATCAAGAATAGTCGATATATTACGTTCACACAAGATGCCATTCGCAGATGCGACAATTTTATTTTGCTCACTCGGGCGAAGTTCACTGTGTGTATGGTCCGAATCAGGGCACCATAACCACCCAATTCATGAACAAAATTTGTTCAATTATTGCTACCTTTGCAGCCAGGACTACGGGAAAATTTCAAGGTGATGACCCCCAATTACCAGACAATTCGGATTGCAGCAGCAATCCTGACCAACAGTAACGGCGAACTGCTTTTGGTAAGAAAGTCTGGAACACGAGCGTTCATGCAGCCGGGTGGCAAGATGGAGGCAGGTGAAAGGCCAGAGCGATGCCTTATTCGTGAATTGAGCGAAGAACTCCAGATCCATATAGGTGAAGACGACGTCCACCTGATCGGCAATCATTGTGCATTGGCTGCAAATGAACCAAATGCTCTGGTTGAGGCAACATTGTTCGCCATTTGTTGCGACCAGGACATAACGGTCAGCGCCGAAATTGCGGAGGCCAAATGGGTAGACCCGAACGCACCAATTACAGTGGAACTGGCGCCATTGACCCGTCACATCGTCTTGCCACTGACCAACGTTACCAATTGAGGAGTTGATGCATGTATACGCTATATTATGCGCCTGACAACGCATCCCTGATTGTGCGTATCGTGCTTGAGGAACTTGCCGTTTCTTACAATACCTGGCTGGTGGACAGAGCCACGCACGAACAGGAAAGTGATACCTACAGGAAACTAAATCCAAATGGCCTGATTCCGGTGTGCATCATTGACGAGCAACCCGTGTTTGAAACTGCCGCCATCGTTCTTATGCTGGCAGATCGACATAAAAAGCTGGCCCCTGTCGTAGACAGTATCAAACGTCCACAATTCCTTAAATGGCTGTTTTTCATAAGCAATACCTTGCACGCGGATTTGCAACTTCTCTTTTATCCCGATAAATATTTTGGTCGAAATACAGCGGGACATACAGAACACACGCGCCTCACCAAAGATCGATTGCACCAGCATTTTGATTTGCTCGAAGCACATTTGGATACCTGCAACGCCGTGTATTTTTTTGGGCGAGAACCGACGATCGTTGATATCTACGCTGCTGTATGCATGCGATGGGCACAGCTCTATCCAAGAGCCCAACCGGGCAAATTCACACCCGACGACTATCCGGCGCTCAAAGCGATGATGTGCCGGCTTGAAATCCGTCCGGCTTTTGTCAGAGCTTTCGAAGCCGAGGGCATACCCTCACCCTACCTGTCTGCAGCACAACTGTCTGATGGCACGAAAGGAGCGGCACTTTAGGGCCTCATGCTTGCATGGCTTGTTAGGGCAATTCAGGTTTTGATAATCAGACGGGCGCTTTGTTTTGGAGGTAATGATCAGTCACGATCATGACTTCCGAGCCTCAATCCCCATTCCGGTAATATGCCAATCCGCCAAAACCGATACGCCAGGATCACACAATATTTGTGTAAATGCTTCAGAGCGCTGACCTACGATGTGCGGTTTGAGTTATTTGCAAGCAACATCGAAATGATAGGTAAAACGGCCAGTCTCAGCGTCTCTTTCATGGCGTTTCGTGCCTGAAGCTCCAGCATATTTTCCCACACCACCGTGAATGCTTGTGCGCCCGGAAACGATTGATACTTGTGACGTATCCCCAACCGGAGATTTGACATTATCAAGGCTTCGTCCAAATAGAATGCCATCCTCGAATTCATAAAATTTGTCTACTGCATAGACAGGCTTGCTGTCTCCTTCCCCCATCTGGATAACTGTAGCGATCCATCTGAACACGCCAATCTTGTCTCCGCTTTCATCAAGAATGTCCTTTTGCCCGATACGTTTGTCCCCAATTGATGCGCCTTCGGGAGCTGCTTCGATGAAGGTAACCTGTCTTCCGGCATCCGTTGTATAGACGACACCCTGGCTGCAGATATCAGACTGGGCATATGCACCTCCACTGAGTGCCAACACAATGGAAAAGACAATCACGTAAGAAGAACTGCAACTTGGGAATGACATGCCCGGATCCTCATTTACCAATGCCTGACTTGTTTCTTTGGGATGGTACATCATACAGGCCTGACAACAACCAACCGCTCGACAGCAATGCTAAGGTGATAATACAATTTCGTCCAGCCGAGGGAGATGGAAATCGCGCACCCTGCGATACGATATCTCAATCACCTGGGAAACAAGTCATTTGAACGTTCGGGCAGGTTGTGCGCCGTGGTTATACCAATAGCGGCCTGCGCAATCACGAAGTCACCCGGCAGCAATCGATGGTATTTGAGAATTAACTGACAGGCTGAACGAGCGTCCTGACGCAAATCATGTTGTATCACCATGGAGATGGATCCGCTGCGAAGCAAATCCACATTATCATCATCCAGATCATGTCCGATGAAACAGATACAGGGCATGCGCTGCTTTCCCAGGGCATTGACAATGGCGCGATTGCCGCCGCCAATCGAATATACCGCACAAATATCCGGTTGCGCTTCAACCAGAGCGGCAACCTGGGCGCCGGTTTGTTGGTCTTTGCCAAATCCTTCGCTGATGGACACAATCTGGTTTTTCAAACCTGATTGCTTGAACCCGGCACGAAAACCGGCGTCGCGCTCGCGTTCGCCAACAAATTGATCGCTGGACATTGAAAGCAGAACACGCCCTGCCCTTTGATTGATGAAATTTCCGATCAAAAAAGCTGCTGTCCTGCCGGCAGCTTCATTGTCCACACCCACATAGGCAATCCTTTTGGATTGCGGAATGTCAGTAACATAGGTCACGACAGGTATTCCGGCCGCGACCAGCCGATTGACCTCTACTGCGACGTCATGTTCACCCGACGCCTTGAGCACAACACCGTGGCTTCCACGGCTTCTGATGCGTTTCAATATGGATAGTGTATCGGACTTTCCGAACACCTCGGATGTATGAAACCGGCAGCGAAAGCTTGCGGGTCGCAGGGCTGGCACCTCGGCTTCAAAGGCATTGCGTACAGATTGTGAAAATCGCTTTGGTGTCTCCATGACCACGTCGATTGTAAATCTGGTTCCCGTTTGCAGTGCAGATTCGCTCTGGCGCTGCAATTCCACGATGGACGCTTCAATGCGTTTTGTTGTTGCCAGGCGAACACCCCCGCGTCCGTTGACCACACGGTCTACCGTTGCAAGGCTCACACCTGCCTGAAACGCAATTTCTTTCAACGGAAATTTGTGGCTCATAAATCACACAATGAGGGTTTTTTGAGGGATTTCCCAGATATAAATACTCCCTTTTATGCCTAAAGTAAGCGCAGGAACAATTGAAGGCACCCGGGAGGCATTCCAATGAACAACCAATCGCTACAAATGGAGCGAAGAAAACGTCATTTCATTGCTCAAGATAGCGGACGATTTGAGGATTTCAGCAGACAGGTCTCTCAATCAACAGATGCATCATTGTGGCCGCTGGCCGACGCGATTGAGCGAAACATCCTCGTATACGACGGCAACACCATACGCGCGCTGGCTGCCAGCATCGATACCCGCATGGAGGTGATGGCTGAATGGGTCGAGGCACTGTCATCTGGCCCTGGCGTAATTGTTATCAAAAATGCCGTTACAGATATTTCAGCTGTTGATGAGGCAACGCAGATTTTTGAATCCATTATCAAGGAACAGCAAAATTCAAATGCCGGTAGCGGAGACCATTTCGCCAAATCAGGTGCCAACGATCGTATCTGGAACGCTCTGCAAAAACATTGCTATAGTTCGCCGGAGAATTTTGCCCGCTACTATGGCAACATTTGTGTCGATCTCATAAGCCGCGCGTGGCTGGGAGATGGCTACCAGATGACGGCACAGGTGAACCGGGTAAACCCGGGTGGCTCGGCGCAAAAGGCACACCGCGACTACCATCTCGGCTTCATGTCCGCCGAAAGAATGGAAAAATATCCGGCCCATGTTCACAAATTGTCGCCCGTTTTGACCCTGCAGGGCGCCATTGCTCATGGTGACATGCCCATTGAAACCGGCCCCACACAGTTTTTGCCCTATTCGCAATTGTTTACTGATGGATATCTGGCATTCAGCAGACCGGAATTCCAGTCATTGTTTTCACGCGATCATGTTCAGCTACCGTTGAACAAAGGTGACGCAGTCTTCTTTAATCCGGCGGTCATGCATGCAGCTGGTTCAAATAATTCAACCAATACCTATCGATTGGCAAACCTGCTGCAGGTTTCGTCGGCATTTGGTCGGGCCATGGAGAATATTGATCGGGCGGACATGTGTGCGAGAATCTATCCCGCACTTATGGAGGCAACCCGGCAAAACACATTATCTTGCGATGAGATCGTCTGTGCAATTGCGGCCTGTGCGGAAGGGTATTCGTTCCCGACCAATCTCGACAATGATCCGCCTTTGGGTGGCCTTGCGCCAATGACACAGGCGCAACTCCTGCACAAACATCTGGACGAACAAACGCAACCTGATGCGTTTGCAAAAGCACTGGAACAGCACACCCGAAAACGTCAACCATAGGCGACACGCCATCCTGTTTGTTTGTACCAGTGCAGCGGCGTCACACCACTGTTTTCATCGCGATGTTTAAAAGGCAATATGTCGACAACAACGGTAATAGATGCACAACTTATCAGTCAGACTATTGTTCAACAGGAATGGAGCATCACGGCAATCGCAGATCTATCGGCTAATCCGTTTCACATGTCTGACAACAGGTGAACCGGTCTAAGTTGAACTCCAGGGCTCAAGAAGTTTGCCAGTGGCATCACGCAGTTTGTCGACGACAACTGCAGCTTCTTCGGCCGATTTCATTCTGGCTCTGACCTGCTCGGGCTGTTCGGCGATGCGTCTGGCGAGCGCACGCAACACATGGGCACGCATGCCAGGTCGGTCGAAGTGCACGGGTTGGGCGATTTCGGCGAGCCAAATTGTGTCTACCCAGATCACCGCTTCGGCGAAACCTTCAGGCCGCCAATAGGGGGTCACGTCGATGATCCCGGGAGCACGGCCCTCTGAAAACACGTAGTTGCCGGACAAATCCCCATGGATGAGCTGCTCTTTGCTACCGCTAGGGAGAGGCGTTTCAGCAATCATAGCAAGGACCGGCGACAGCGCTGACATCGAGTTGGCATCGTAATCTGCCGGCGCATCACCCCATGCGACACGATCGGCCATGGCCCATGGATCAATTCTTCGGTCTATGTATTCAGGACGTGAAAGAGATCTCAATCCTGCATGAAACACCCTCGCCGCTGCAAGTTTTCTGGCATATCCGCCGGGTGCCGGGAGGCCGTCCAACCAAGTCCATGCAGCGTGACCATTTACGATCCACCGACCTCTTTTCGTTGCAATCACCCGGGGGACACGGACACCTGGAGCGAATATCACATCAGAGAAAACCCGCCCAAACCATCGGATCTCTTCGGGGTGTGGAGCCGGTTTGATAACGATTGCACCGGCGTTCGTCGCAACCTTCCAGGATTGGCCTTGCCCGCCTGATAATCGCTCTGGTCTTCCCGTTGCACCAAACTGACTGGCGATTTGTTTGATCGCTGTGACGGACATTCGAGCCTTCAAGGTTGCAGGTTAACGTCCAAAAAAGGACGCATGTCGCCTGGTCGGAATATTAACGAGATTGAGCTTCGCTTTCCACAAGTATAACCGTTGCCAAGGTGACACAGCCACACAATACCACGGTCTGAACACGGAAAATGTCGGGTGGCAATTGCAAAACTCCCTCAATTCAATAAGTGGGGAAACCGTACGCGACGCCAGAAATTGAAAAGTGGTGTAAAAGAGTGGTTATCCCTCATGTCCAATTGAACCCAGTATGGTTAAACATCCTATCGGAAACGATGGATTTGGATTACCTGTTCTATTGAGCAATTTTAGATTGGGAGTGCGCCATGAACCGCGCCGAATTCGATACCTATTGCCGTTCTCTGAAGGCGACGACAAATGTAGAACAATGGGGTGGTGCAACCGTGTGGAAGATAGGCGGCAAAATATTTGCGATCTGTTCGCATTGGGGGGAAGGACCTGCAGATAGAATAAGTTTCAAATGTAGTGACATGACCTATGCGATATTATGCGAGCAAAACGGCATTGTTCCTGCACCGTATCTCGCGCGTGCAAAGTGGGTTCAGATTAACGATCCTGATGCCATGAGTGATGATGACATTCGAACTTATATCAAAGCAGCATACCGCATCATCACAGGCAAATTGACCCGGCGGAAACGCGCTGAACTGGGTGTTGAATTACCCGAAAAATCATCCGCCAGATAATCCATCATTCCGATATGAAATGACCGCAGTAAATTACAGATTACCTGTCGTCATCGGCATTTGACAGGAACTCACATTAGAGCACTTCAGGTTTTGACGGAATTGGCAAAACCTGAATGCATCAACAAAATAAACTGCTGACACTGTAGTCCCGTTTCTGACAAAACGTGAAACGGTCTAGCTGACATGGCGAAAAAGACCCCAGCGGTAGCTTTTCTGACGACGAACCTGCAAAAGCAGGAAAAACGTGACACCAAGCATCAGAATTTCGGCCGTTGGTCCAGCAAGCCAGACCCCTGTTTCACCAAAGGCGAATGGCAGGATAAAGGTAAGCGGCAGCACAAAGAAATATGTCCGCGACAGATTCATCACAGCAGACCTGCGGGCATCTCCGGTTGCCTGAAAATAGGTGGCCAACATCATCGTCGGGCCAAACATGAAGAAGAGAGCAAACATGAAGGGCAATATCCGTCCGGTTTGCGCCGCTATGGCATCATCATCCACAAATCCATAACTTATGACATCGGCAAATGTCAAAAACGCAACCTGAGCGACAATACAATAAATCACCGCCAGAGATAACGCCAACCGAATGCTGGCATCTGTCCGCGACCAGATCTGTGCACCGTAATTATTGCCGAGTACCGTTTGGAACGCCATCGAAAGACCCAGCAAAGGCAGGAAGGAAAACGTCATCAGTCGCGTGGCGATGCCGTAGGCACCCACCGTTGCGGCATAATCATCTCCGCTCCACAATTGCAAACTGTAGATAACCGCTGCACTGGCCAGTGATACACCCAGGTACCCCAGACTTGTCGGCACACCCAGCGCCAGATAGTCACCCCAATAGCGACGTATTGCGTGAAAAGACATCGCGCCGAATGCCATCAAGGATGGGCTGAAAAACCTGTAAACCAGGATCGTCACCAGTGCGACAAGCTGCGCTGCGATTGTTCCCAGAGCAGAGCCGGCCACACCCCAGTCCATTCCAACGATCAGCAGGTAGTTAAACATGACGTTGAGCGCGATTGTGGACAGAGATGCGATGGTCATAAAGGCAACTCGCCCCTCGCAACGCAGCAAATCGAAAAACAACATTTCAATGAATGTGATGGGTGACAAAATAACCAGTATCGCAATGTAGGTGTAACCCATTTGCGCAAGCGTTTCGGCCCCCCTGGCAACAACATCAACAAGGCCGCTCCCGCCAGCCAGAAAGCCAGCGATCAATAGCCCGCACAATATGAGGGAAAGTAAAATGGCGCCGATCAACGCATTGCC
Organism: uncultured Rhizobiaceae group bacterium; assembly: GCA_947501445.1. GTDB lineage: Bacteria > Pseudomonadota > Alphaproteobacteria > Rhizobiales > Rhizobiaceae > Hoeflea_A. The sequence continues at coordinate 157,680 of CANMVS010000001.1, forward strand.
CAGAGCGTCCGGTTTCTCACCGGCCCCAAGCAATCGGGCCATAACGGAGGAAAAACCATTTGAAACGATTGTCGCCATTGCGATGAGCATCATAAAGAGCGGAAACATCAAGGTCACAGCGGTCAACGCGTCAGCGCCAACAAAAAATCCGAGAAACCACGCATCCACCAGAGTGAACAACCCGTTCACCAGCATTACCAGAATGATTGGCGTCGCTGTTCTGGCGAAAACACGACCCAACGACCCGGTCAGGTAGCGGTTATCAGGTTTATCATCAATGTTGTCAGCACTGGAACCTGCTGCAGCAACAGTGTCAATTTCACCCATCTCAAGACGCCTTTCTTTCGTTATTCACCCGGCAAATCAGTGACAGGGGCCCAACACTGATTGGGGAACCTATCGCTATTCAAAAAGGGTATTCCGTTCACAATTGTGTTGTGTTCAGCACAAAAAACACATTGTGCTTGTCGTGATGGCGGAATGGCATTAATATAATTGACAGCGTCAATTGACGTTGTCAATAGAATGAATGCAATCAAGAGAGTGACGTTGAACAAACCGCTATCCGAACACCAGATCGACAGAAAACGCGATCATCTGACCGATTGCGCCCTATCCATTCTGGAATTACACGGTGCGGAGCAGCTTACACTGCGCAGGCTGGCGGAGACAGCCGGCGTGAGCCGCCAAACACCCTATTTGTATTTCAGGGATAAATCCGCACTGCTGAACGCCATGCGCATCGTCGGCTTGGCCCGATTGACACAAAACACATCAAATGCGGTTAATCAGGCCAATGCTGATGATTTTGTTGAACAATTACTGGTTGCCGGAAGGGCTTACGTTCAGTTCGGCCTGGACAATCCCAGCCTTTATCGACTGATATTCGTGCCTGTCAGTCCCGATTGTCGGATATCAGACGATCTTCAGTCTGCCATTGATGACAACAATGCCGTCACGCAGGCGCCGCTGCAAAGCGCATGGGATGAAGGGCTGCTTTCGCTGCCCCCCGACAGGTTGAACAAAGTGTTTTGGGCAACACTCCATGGGCTCATCTCATTGCACAACGAAGGCCTGATTTCCCATGAGGATGCGAAGCAGCAAATCATGAGTGATATTGAGACGGTGTTGACCAATGGCTTTCAGATCAAACACGATACAGCCGTCCGGGAACCAAGCTGATTTAACAAAAATCTGTTTTTTCGACAGTCGGGTCCGGTGTTATCCTATTGATCAGTCACATCAATCAGCAAAGATTCGCAAGAAGGCAAATCATTGACATTGACGCCGTCTCTTTCTTCATCGTAACAGGACGGTCCGCCACTTGCCGGACGCTGACTGTTGGCAATCGCAAAGATATCATCTGGAAGAATAACGCCTGGATCATCCTGGCGATGGCGGTCGATCAGTGACTTGTTGCTGCCGAAGTAGAGCCGCAGCCCCGCACGCACGGAATAAAAACTGTCCTCACCAACACGACCATCAATGTATAGAGCGGGCGTAAAAGACTGGTTCCAGGGCTGCATTTGATACTCGGCACCCAATGTCCCGAAGTTGCCCGCGCCTTCATAGTATTGATGTCCGATTGAAAAGGCGAGATTGTCCTGTGCATAGAAAGAAAATTTCTCTGTTGAGGTAAAGCCGTTTCCAACCTCTCCATATTGGTATCCAGCGAAAGCCTTTGCCGTAAAGCGGTTGTAGTAATATTCCCCTTCTAGTCCCACGCGACCCAACGTATTGTCAGCACCATCAAGATCCAATGCCGTAAAACTGGAATAAATTCCAATCAGACCCTTGCTGGGATCGCGCCAGAATAAATGCCCGGCGACACCACCAAAGATATTCTCACCCAGTCCACCGACCATGCCGTCGACTTGCAAACCAAAGCGATGGGAAAGCGGCGCGGAGAATGCACCCGTCACACCATATATTCCATCATTTGAAAAATTATCTGATCCCATTGCCCCGCCGAATGCAGACAATTTGCCATTGGGCGCCGATACGGCCGGAAGACTCACGACCGCAGGTGTTGGTGGCGGCTCATAGACTGGAATGGCATCTGCGGCATTGGCGGTTGCCAATCCACCAGCAGATAGAATTATTGCTATTGCCGACGTCAGCTGAGTTGATCTTTTTGCAAAATGGCGCATGGGTACCCTCGACCTTTCCCATAGGTTCAACGTTGTGATTTGCTCTCATTCGCATCCGTGAGAGCAACACAAGTTCAACTAAAGTCATAAACGGTGACTGCAACAAATTAACAAAATATTACAAATATTACCGCACCAAATATCATATATACATAACTGAGGGCAAATTTTCTCAATGTTTTCAAATATTAATACGAAGTGGTTAATTTAAATCCTGTTAAAATTGTTGGTAAACTCACCCGACAAACATTACCAGCGACTGAAGATTGCCTATTTTTGTTGTATATTGGCACCATGTTACTTGCCCGGGCTCTATTGAGGATCAGCTTGTGGTGTCGGCCTTTGATTTTGTTGATGCATTCACGCAGGTTCAGGTGTTCGACAGGTTAAGCACTTCGCGCAATTTATGAATATGGTATGGAATAGCCCAACTGTCATTGGGACCGGTTCGCACGCTCATATCCCAGTATTTGCAATGCGTAAAAAACGGCACAACCCCTTTGGCCTTGTCCTCAAAATCCTGTTCAGGCAGCACGGGTATATCAAGTATACCCTGTAATTGGGCCACTGGTGTAGACAATCCAAATCGGCCTGAAACCGGCCCGGAGATTATGTCCCCCCAAAGAAAATTCCTGCTCTTGCTGTATATATTTGTCCAACGCGTAAATGCAAAATGAGCGGCCGGATGCGGATAGCGAAAATACTCACCGCTGGCAAAATTGCTGCCATATCGATAGGTAAAATGCTGATGCCCGGACTTCTCATCCCATTCAAGCGCTGGCGGGCAGGTTGGCAAAATGCGTTTTTCCTGTTGCGCTCTCAAGTCCTGTTCGCCCTCTGCCAGAAAAAATTCGGCATGTGCAAGGGGAGATCCAAGCGTAATGAAATCACTCACAATCCATGGACTTCCATCAGCCTTCAATTCCTGCAGGGCCAAATTCTGTAGCCGGCGAAACGCCTCGATATCAAGTGTTCCGGAATGCTCAATCGCACCCTGAATTAATTTCTCCAACTCATGGCGATGTGGTTGCTTCCTGCGCGCCTGCCCACCCCTGTTAATATAACGGTTGACCCTGGCGAAGCTGGCCTTGAGAATATCATAGGCAATGACAGTGCCGAGCGAGTGCGACACGACGATTATCCGGTCATAGGGCGTGTTCCATTTGGGATAGGGTGCACCGGGTTTGTGCTTTGAAGGATCAAATCCCCCTACTCCCATCAGTGCCTCGAAAAGTTCGACCCCCTTTTTTTGAATATCCTGTCTTTGAGCGGTGTTCACCGGCGTTGTCTTGATGTAGCGGGCAATCCTGCCGAAATATTTAAGCAGATAAAATCCGATTGCTGCTGTCGCAAGGGTCCATACTGCAAAGCCTGCCAAGGGCGACAGCCAACGCCAACACAAATTGGAAGAGACACATACTCCCGCATCACAATTGCCGGTCAAACAGCGATGTATTTCTCCAATCGGCAGCAGGGATGCCAGTAGTGTAAGTCCGGCAAGCCCCGTTACGAGCCAAATCGCGATCCAGGCACCAAATATGTCGTTGGGTATGCGTTTTGGAGCGCGCCACAGGAGATCGGTAAACCAGATTTTGTATCGACCCCAGGTTGTGGAGGGCAACATATGGGCCCAACAAAACTCGATGAAATCAGTGCGCACGCCATTGATATCTTCTTCGGTTGTCATGCGGCGCACGTCAAAACTGCCGGAATGCCGATCCGGCTTTTCCCACACGGGATTTTCGATCCTTTGTTGACCATTGTTGGAATCCAGACGGGTCCGCGAAATAACCGTTTCGTCTGTCACCCAGACCGTATTCACAAAACCGCGCAATGTATCCAACGGAATTTGCTCGTCCATTCCGTGAATGACGACAACTGCCTGTTTCTTTTTCTCAACGGTCGCGCTTTGTGATCGCGCTTTCTTTCTCGCCGTAGCCAATACCGCCTCTTACGCCCCCACATTCCGAGCACTAAATCTGCATTAAAAAAGTACCAAAGGCAAAACATCAATCGAACCGGTTCATTTGCAAACACACGTCTTGAGTTCAAATTGGCAGACGGAACGTCCTGCTGCAAAGGTTCCCCACTATGAATATCGTAAAATCGGGCTGCAACCAACCGACCTTGCCTGTTGTTTATAAAAGTCAATTTCTGCCGTCATGACGCCCTACACCTGGAATAGGTGACATCGTTAATTCGTAAATTCACCACTAATTAATGTATACTACTATACGAAATAAATGTTATGTAGTATATAACTCAAAATCGTTGCTCTCTTTGCGACTTTTGGGAACGTGTCAATTTGATATCAGAAGATTCCGATCCGATGGATTGGACACTGTTGACTGGCAGATGGGGTTACGCATTACTAATTGATCATGCAAAGTGGGCAAATCGCGCCTGTTCTGCTTTGCATGTATCGCCCTTCTGCCGGTCATTTTGGTAGTGCATTCAGATGATCATTAACTATTCAAAAATGTCGCATTCCATGTGCTGGCCACAATGTTTTTGAACCATAGCCAGATTCCGTAATCGCTCGACGTCCTGAAGTCCAAACTTTGAGGTAACTTGTCTGTTCAGCACAAGTCTGAAACGATGGCGTTGCAACGCGCGTTTATGTAACCGGATCGACAGCGGACATGACAAATCACCACTGGCAAACGACAATGGCTGCAATGATGTGCCTGTCTCTATTGATGGGGTACAGGGCACAGGCAGCCGACGTTATTCCACTGACAGCTGACAATGGCACCCTGTTCGCAGACTACGACCCCAAGGCCAAGGCAGACCGCAATGTCAGCGGTGCAACATGTTTTTCTGATGGATCATGCATATTGGTCTCTGACGAAATGATTGCCGTCCAGAGGATACAGTTGAAACTCAAAGGCAAAAGTTCTTCCTATAGTGTTGGCCGCACCTATGGCAGAATATTTGGCGACAAATGTACCGACATTGGGAAAAAGAAAAAATGCAACGAGGTCGATCTGGAGGCTATCGCCAGCAATGGCAATAAAATCCTGGTCACTGGCTCAATGGGCAACAAAAGCAAGAGTGGAAAACGGGCCAGGGATCGCTGGTTTCTGGGCGAATTTGCAATAGGTAAGAATGGCAAGCCGCGTTCTGGCAGCCTGTCACTGCAATCCAAACGTAGCGTGCTTAAAGTCATGTTTGAACAGCATGGGGCTCTCAAACCCTATGTCGAAAAGCCACTTCAATGCGGCGGGATCAACATTGAAGGTCTTGCTGTCCTTGACGACCAGATTTTTTTCGGGTTACGCAGTCCTTCAGGCCCCAAAAATGGCCAGGCCTATATCCTTCAGGCCGATGACAGGATTCTGTCGACAGATAACAAGAAGAATGTAGGATCCACGACATTGCACAGGCTTACATTCAAGGATCGCTCAAAGCGCAAACTGAAGAACCTTGGTATTCGTGCCTTGGAGACCATCGGCACAAAAATGCTTATTGTCACTGCTGATTCCGGCGTTTCCAGCCCGGATACCCCTGCCCGCCGCCGCGACATCACCTCCCGATGCGTGAGCGTACCCAATGGCGCGGATTTACCAAATGTCGCCACCAGGCTGCTCAAACCGAAAATTTGGCTGTGGGATCCGAATACAAAGAAACAACCGGTCGAAATATTTGAACTGGGTGGCGATTACGGCGATGAAAAACTCGAGGGTATTGCCATAATTCCCGGCTCTGCCTCACGGGCCGATACCGTCGATCTTTTGCTCACGATTGATGGGCAAAATGATGTACCGGCACTGGCACTTCTTCAAGGTCTGGAAATTCCCAACCTTTAGGGCAATTCAGGTTTTGATGGAATATTCATAACGCAAAATGTGGTCACTGCATTTGATGTCGCCTGATCGCTCATCAATCATTCTGGCTAACGGGCATCCCCTCACATGTCATCATCCCCTCAGGAACATCCAGCCAGTCCGGCTTTGACCGTGTGAACACATAGCGCTGAGGCTTGCACCAGAACGTAGGTGCATCAAAACTCCCTCCAGCAATGCCGCGCAAACCGGGCAGAAACTCCAGCGTCCAGCTTAGCACTGTGCCGCAATTTCCGCAGAACTCACTTTTGATCCAGCGTCCGGCATCCGATTGCAATTCGTAGGCTTTCAAGTTGCCGCACTCAAAAAACACGTGGTTCTGCTCAAAGTATGCAGAAATTCCAAAGGCACTGCCGGTTCGCTTCTTACACCAACTGCACGAGCACATGCTGACCCGTTGCGGTTGCCCGGTTACGTGGTAGCGAACACTACCGCACACACAACCTCCGCGATGAATATCCGCCACACGTTGCTCCTTAGCCGTTGCAGGTCCCAAACACTCAAGCAGACAGATATCAAAGTGCGTGTTGAACTGACAACCATCGCCAGTTTCGCGCGGCGATATTTGACCTTACCGGGTTTCTTCCAAGTTTTCAGCTTATGATTCAGACATGTCGTTCACCAGTACCGGATCGACATAATCCTGAACGGCAGCAGTTTACTTAATTCGATCCAACAGCCAGCCCCTATGCCGAGCGCAAAATCGGCACATCCCTCTCGGTCTTGAAGGCCGATGGTGTCATGCCTGTTTCCCGTTTAAATGCTTTATAAAATGAAGAACGGGAGTTGAAACCAACATCATAGGTGACTTTCAAAATTGTATCACTGCTGTTGCTGATCTGATGCATGGCTTCCTTGATGCGCCAGCTGTTGACGTAGTCAAAGAAGGTCTCACCCAAAGTGCCATTCAGCGTCTGTGACAGATAATTGGGCGAAACGCCAATATGTTTTGACAGGTCCCAAAGTGACAGATTGGGATTTTTGTAAAGATTATCCTTTTGCATCGCCGCACCGATCTTTCTGGCAATACGTTCGGCATGTTCAGGCGTAAGAGCTGATTTTTCGTATTTCTCAGCCGAGACCGCTGCGGCTGGACTCGGCCGTTGGTCAGTGTCTTGTGGTTGCGAGCTGTCACCGGGGTCCAGTCCCGGTCGCTGGCGCAGCCCCCAATAACAAAGTGTCCAAACAAATATCAAGTTGAGAAAATCACTCCAGTGCTCAATATTTAGATCCATCTCAAACAGAACTCCGGCGATTACACCGGTAACATTGACCAACCAGAAACTGCCGAAAATCAGTGTGATCCATATGATCCAGCCAAGCTCGCGATTCTCGGTACTGGCAAAAAGATCCTTTAGTTTTGCACGGTAGGTTACAATGGCCCGTATAATTGCCACCTCATACGCCACGCACTGTATGTAAAAGCAGACCATCATTGCGACAACCAACCACCAAACCACAATTGCCATCGGCGTTGTGATCGGGTCTGTGCCCGCCATTTCCTTTTCCAGTACCTCTGCAGGCAAACTGAACAGGAGGATGACCGTAATGAGGCTCATGGCGGGAAGAACGAGATGGCGCCAATCCCTTCGTGAAATGGAAAGGTTGTTTTGTGACGTCAGGGCTCGCACATAGAGCCACAGCAAGGGCGGCTGTAAATAGGAGGCAGGCATGCTTAATCCACTCAGCACATACTCAACGTATGGCTCAACATTGCCATCCAGAAAATAGTCATAAAGACTTGAAGCTTCGCTCACGACGTTGCAAATGAAGAAGGCCGCCAATGGGCCATATACCCGTCGGTTGTGCAATCTGGAAATCAACATCGATGCTGCCAGCAAAGACTGCCCAATTCCCATGGCAAGGCTGGCAGCACTCAGCGCAGTCGTTGCAATCATCTATCCCTCTCCGTTCACTGGGCCAGCAATGCTACGATTACAGGATTAATAGCAAGGCAGAAGCCGGGAAAATGTGTCCGACCTTACAGGCGTGTACATCTGTCAGCAGGATCGCTCGCTCAAACACGGTTCAAGCTGCGGTGCAGAACACGTGGCAAGTGATTATTCTTCCAGTATCAAACTGGACAGGGCATCGGCAGCAACACGTAAATTGGAAAGATAATTCAGTGCCTTCGCCATACTGAGGCGCTGCGTTGGCGCGTGGAATGACAATGTAGAAAGCAGTCGTCCGTTGCCATCACGAATGGGCACAGCAAGGGCAATCATGCCCTCCATAAATTCTTCATTGTCGCGCGAGTACTGTCGTTCCCGTGTCTGATCAATTTCTGACAGCAATGCATCCGGATTGGTTATAGTGCGTCCGGTTTTTGGCTCAAGACGGGCCGCCCGCACATAGCGTTCAAGATGATTTCGGTTGAGTGTCGACAGATACATCTTGCCACTCGCCGTGCAGTAAAATGGCACTTGTGTCCCGACAGGCAGTTGTATCCGCAATGGCCATTTGGTCTCGACCCGGTCAATATAAATCATGACATCACGCTCGGGGATCGAAATATTGCAGGTTTCACCAATGTCTTCGGTCAATGCATTTAAAACAGCCAGCCGGGCAGTCCTTACTCTCAGGGATGTCAGCACACCCGTCGATAGTGAACGCAAACGGCGCCCGGCCGTATAGGAGCGTCCGTCGATTTCACGTTGCAGAAAACCTTCTGCTTCCAGTGTCGCAAACAACCGATGAATCGTTGGCTTTGGCAGTCCCAACAGCTGGTTGATCTGGGTTGGTGTTACCGGAACCCCTGCCCTGGCCACTTCCTCAAGCACGAATACCAGCCGCAAGTTGGTCGGTATGTTGTCGCCGTTTTCGTTTGCCATGCAGTCAGTTCCAGTTTCTTGCTTTTCAGGACAGACCCCAGCCTGACGTCAGCAACCAGATAAGTCATCTTTATCGATAGCCGTTGAAACGTTTCCACCCCAGCAACCAGACCCGGTATATATTAGCAGACAAATTAATGAAACACCCATGTTTGTCAGGGTTTTCCAGCATCTTTGCGCGGTAAATCCGGCATCTCGAATGTGGTCACACCCGACGGCAATTTGCAACAAATGAGCTTTATCCGTAAATTGTGCGGGCAGCATTGCAACGTTGCCAGAAGTGGGATTGGAAAATGAACCTGACAGCGAGGGAAACCGGCATTGTTTTTCGCATCATGAGCGAATTATCCAATGATCACAATCTATCGGTTCTGCGTGAGACTATCGGCAAATTGATACTCGAACTGCTGGAGGCGCAATATTTCGCGTCCTACGTCTGGAACGGGAAGAAGGCGGTTTTCGAAAACCGTATTGCCCTCAACATGAGCGATGAAAACCTGTCGGAATATGAAACATACTACCAGTACCGCGATCCAATCACCCCCCGACTGCAGCGTCGCCGCAAAACAACGGCCGTCAGTGAGGTCATGTCGCGCAGGGCTTTTGAAAAATGCGAATTTTTCAATGATTTCCTCGCCCGTGACGGTTTGCACTTCGGCATAAATTGTTTCGCCTATTCTGCAGGACAAAATATTGGCGATCTGCGTATTTGGCGCGGCACCGGAAAGGAAGATTTTACCCGTCGGGATCTGGCAATCATGGATGCCATAGGGCCAGCCTTTACAAATGCAGTCCGTTTGGCCCTGATACGGGAAAACCGCAGCGGTTCCAGCCTGCCTTTGACCAATGCGCTGGAAAGAGCTGATTTTGCCGCTCTGCTAACAAAGAGGGAGAGGGAAATTGCCGGAGCAGTCCTGCTGGGGAAAACAGACCAGCAGATTGCCGATACCCATTTCATTTCCATCACAACGGTACGCACCCACCTCAAACATATTTTTAGCAAGCTCAACATAACCAGCCGCACCCAATTGATGCATCGTATCGCGCTGCATTAGCGCAATTCAGGTTTTGACAGAACCGGCAAAACCGCCGCAACAGAAAAAATATCCTCATTTGTGAGGATACCCATTTGTCCCCCCTGCCGCCAAACTGAATGCCAAGACTGTATTGCACATCCCTGGGAGAATGGTGTTGGCAGACAAGACGCTGGTTGAATTGACAATTGAGGAAGCGCTTGCAGCACTTCGCAACAAATCCATGTCGTGTGTGGACTATGCGGACGCTTTGATTGCACAGTGCGATGGTCAGGCGCATCTGAATGCCCTGACTGATTACAACTGGGATCAACTGCGCCAGTCAGCAATCCGGATCGACCAGAACGGCACAGCAGGCAGACACCTTGGCGGCATACCGCTGGCCCTGAAAGCCAATATCAATACAACTTCACTGAGAACCTGCGCCGCAACCGGTGCGTTGCACGATCACATTGCAACCACAAATGCACCGATTGCAGATGCCCTGTTTGCAGCCGGTGGGCTGTTGGGCGCCAAATGCAACATGCATGAATTGGCATTCGGCATCACAACCAATAACAAAGTTACCGGCGCGACAGGAAATCCGTACAACGCGTCGATGATACCTGGCGGATCAAGCGGCGGTGTCGCTGCTGCCATTGCCGCACGCATGATGCCTGGTGGCATCGGCACTGATACCGGCGCCTCGGTTCGTCTGCCTGCCGCCCTGTGCGGTGTGGTCGGTTACCGGCCGACCATGGGCCGCTATAGCGGCAAGGGAATTGTTCCCATATCCCATACACGCGATACGGCCGGACCGATCACAAGAACCGTTACCGATGCATGTATTTTGGACAATGCAATGAGACGGCGGGAATATGCACCCGGCGCTGGACAGACCTGCAGCCTTGCCGGGGTGCGTATCGGCCTGCCGCGCAAGATGTTTTATGAAAATCTGGATCCGGATGTGGCAAGCGAGGCCAGCCGTGTCCTGGACCTGCTATCCAATGCAGGCGTCATTTTTATTGGGGAAGACCTCATTGACGTGGAAACGCTTAACGCAGCGGTAAGTTTCCCGGTTGCCCTTTACGAATTCATGCAGGACCTACCGAAATATCTGGTGGAAAATGAGGTTCCTCTTACCATCAGCGATGTGTTTGAGCAGATCGGCAGTGAGGATGTAAAGGCGGTTTTCGGCTCGCAGATGGGCCCTGATGCGATGCCATCAGCCGTCTATCAGGAGGCCATGTCAATCCACCGGCCAAAACTGCGCCAGACGTACGCAAACTATTTTACCGACAACCGGGTTGATGCTGTTTTGTTTCCTACTTCACCGCTGGTGACCCGACCAATCGGGCAGGACGAAACCGTCGATCTCAACGGTACACAGGTGCCGACCTTCGCAACATTCATCCGCAACACCGACCCTGCCAGCAACGCAGGTATTCCCGGTATTAGCATTCCAACCGGGCTTTCATCATCGGGGCTTCCGATTGGTATGGAGCTGGACAGCGCCGAGGGCAATGATGACCACCTGTTGATGATCGCACGGTTAATCGAGGAACTGGTTGACTGTCGCGCTGCACCCAATTTTTGACAAAACTGGCATTTGGGAGGATATCAGATGAACAGACGAAGTTTTATAAAGAATGCACTTTGCACTGCTGTGTTGAGCACCGGGGCCGCCGGCCTTTTTACCGGGACTGCACTTGGTGCAGACCCAATCAAGGTTGGCATTCTCATTCCCCAATCGGGACCAGGCGGACTGTTTGGACCATCGTGCCAGAATGCCGCGCAACTGGCTGTCGACGAGATTAATGCGCAAGGCGGCATTCTCGGACGCCCAATCGCACCGATATTTGCGGACGTCGGAGGCCCTCCTTCGGATGCGACACAGGCGGCCCTTAAACTATGGAAAGGCCAGAAGGTCGAAGCCTTTATCGGCATGCATGATAGTGCGGTTCGCGGCGCGCTGACAAATCTTTTCAAAGGACAGGTTCCCTATATTTACACCGCTGTTTACGAGGGCAATGAGTGTTCAGCAGGAACCTATGTCATTGGCGAAACGCCACCCCAGCAGCTTAAACCGGTTATTCCCTGGATTGCCTCAAAAAAAGGTGCATCGAAATGGTATCTGATCGGCAATGATTACAACTGGCCACGCGACACAAATGTTGCTGCCAAAGATTACATCACCCAATCAGGCGGCAGCGTGGTCGGTGAAGAATACCTGCCATTCACCGCAGACAATTTTGATTCCAATCTGGCCAGGATAAAAAGCAGCGGTGCGGATGCGGTACTGATCACGCTGGTCGGCGGAGCTTCGGTTGGCTTCAATCGTGCGTTTGCCAGTTTCGGATTATCGGATTCCGTCGTGCGGCTGGGCACCCTGATTGAGGAAAACACCCTTGCCGGCATCGGTGCTGAAAACTCGAAAAACCTGTTTTCAGCCTCCGGCTATTTCGCCAATATCGACACGCCCGATGCCAGAAAGTTCGCAGCCGACTATTCTTCACGTTATGGCGCTGATGCTGCGGCTCTCAATTCACTGGGTGAATCGTGCTATGAGGGTGTGCTTTTTCTTCAGGCGCTGGCGCAAAATGCCGGTTCTTTGGCAATTGCCGATATCGAAAAAGCCTCCGAAGGCACCAGATATAGCGGCCCGCGCGGTACCGCAACCATGCAAAACCGCCATGTCTCGACCAATATCTATCTTGCACAGGCCAGGGGCACAGACTTTGAGGTTGTTGAAACATTTACAAATGTTGATCCCGGCAGCACGTGTAACTGATGCATTTCACCTGTCCCCTCATAGGGGATGGGCGGCATGTCAATGTTGAATAAATGGCTTCGGCACTTTGCCTTCAATCTGCAATGCAGGCGGGATGCAGAGTGCCTCTGCATAAAATAAGTGGCGCGGAAGAAAGGCGTTTTCGTGGAGTTGCTCGTCGTCAATATTCTCAATTTTGTGTTCGCGACCGCAACCCTGGCCCTTGTTGTGCTGGGCCTGGCCATTATTTTCGGTATGCTTGGTGTGATGAACATGGCCCATGGCGAATTTGTCATGTTGGGCGCCTATGGTGCCTTGGTGGTGCAAAATGCCGGTCTGCATTTCCTGTTCGCCATTCCCTTCGTTCTGCTCCTATGCATCATTGTCGGCTGGTTTATAGAATGGTCGATCATTCGCCACCTGTATCGACGCCCCTTCGACACCCTGTTGGCAACCTGGGGTCTGGCCATTTTGCTGCGCAAGGGTATTGAGGCTATTTTTGGCCGGGACTATAAAAGCATTGACCAAACACTGCCCGGCACGGTCCAACTTATGGGTGTGGATTATCCGGCTTACCGATTGGTGCTAATCGGCCTCATCGCCCTGTTTTTCCTGTCGATCTTTCTGTGGTATCGCAAGAGCAATACCGGTGCACGCATCAAGGCGATGGTGACAAACCCTGCCCTGGCATCTGCCGTTGGCATCGACACGCGGCATCTGGCGCGGCTGACCTTCATATTTGGCGTTTGCACAGCAGGCCTGGCTGGCGTGGCACTCGCACCGATGGTGCGCATTGACCCATTCATGGGGCTTGACTACCTGCTTTCCTCGTTTTTTGTACTTGTTGTTGGTGGATTGGGATCACTGGAAGGCCTGCTTACCGGTGCCTCGGTTATTGCTGGTACTGACGTCACCGTATCAGCGCTGATAAGCAAAACCGGCGGATACATTGCCGTCCTGACGTTATCCATCCTGTTTTTGTGGTTGAGACCCAATGGCCTATTTTCGAGCCGCTAGTATCCCATTCGCCGTCGTTATCGGCCTGCTGTTTGTTCCATTTATCTGGGACACATTTGTGGCCTATCAACTGGGGCTCTATTTGCTCTATGGCATGGTCGCACAGGGTATCGCGCTATGTTGGGGGCGCACCGGATTCTTGCCACTGGGCCAGGCATTGTTTTTCGGCATTGGTGCATATGTTTCCGGGGCTGCCCTCACCCAGTTTGGTGACAATTGGCTCCTGCTGATCCCTGCATTTCTTGTTGCCGTCGCGCTGCCCGCTCTCCTGGCCTGTGGTGTCGGTCTATTGGTATTCAACAGGCAGGTGGGTTCCGGACCATTCTTTTCCTTGATAACCCTGGCTCTATCAATTTTGGGATTTCAACTGGCGAATTCCTGGAGCACGGTCACCGGTGGTTTCAACGGAATGACCGGAATACCCGGCCTTCCGGGTATAGATAGCTATGAGCACCTGTATTATGTCATTCTGGCCGCATTGCTGTTTGGCTCACTATTATTGCTTTACCTGCAACGAGCACCCTTTGGGCAGTTGCTGTCGGCAATTGCAGGCAATGAGGACAGACTGCAGTTCTTTGGTTTCCACACCGGTTTGCTCAAGGCAATGGCCTTCGGTGTCAGCGCAGGCCTGGCAGGACTTGCCGGTGCAATTTATGCGCCCCATCAGGGGATCGTAACCCCGCAGGCCGTCGGCTTCCTGTTATCCGCCGAGTTTGTGATCTGGACAGCCGTCGGCGGCCGCAACAGCCTGATGGGACCGGTCATGGGGGCGGTTTTGATCGGTTTTCTGGCATCAGGGTTGCGTGACACATTTCAATATTGGGAAGTTGTCGTTGCACTGGTCTTCATTGTGGTCGTGCTGCGATTTCCGGGTGGTTTGGCCCAACTGGCCGAACGCATCGTACCATCGCGCCACCGCAGAACCGCCATACAGGCGCGTCAACGCACGCACACCATTGCGGGTACAAAAACCCAACCTGAGACCAATCTGAAATTCGATCATGTGGGACTGAAAATCGGCCCGGTAACCATTCTCGACAATCTCGCGCTTGATATCACCAGCAAGGGCATACACTGCATCATTGGGCCAAATGGTGCAGGCAAGACGTCAACATTCAACGTGCTCAGCGGTAAATTGCCCATCACCTCAGGTCAGATATCCTGGGCCGGTCAACGTCTTTCCGGCATGCGGGTCGATCAGGTGGCACAATTGGGCATAAGCAGAAAGCTGCAGGTGCCATCGGTGTTTGCGGCGCTTTCCATCGATCAGAACATTGACATCGCCCTTTGGGCCGGTCGACTGCGTCGACGTGACTATTTTTCCATGCAGCCCTTTGCATGGCAAACAGAACTGCTGGGCGATCTGGAAACCCGATTTGATTTTTTGCACAACGGGCACGCGCCTGCCGGTGTGCTGTCTCTTGGGCAAAGACAGATGCTGGATTTTTCGATGACCTACCTGGGCGAAGCTTCCCTCATCCTGCTTGATGAGCCCTGCGCAGGACTTTCATCGGCTGAAACAGTGGAAATGATTGAAGCGATTGCGCAAATCAATCAGCTAACGGGTGCCTGTGCCATCATTATCGAACATGACATGCAGGTGGTCGAACGCCTCTCAGACCACGTATTGGTCATGCACCAGGGCACACTTCTGGCCAGTGGCACAATGGCCAACATTCGCAATAATGCCGCAGTTCAGGCGGTGTACGGCGGAGGCACGAAGTAATGGGAACAGACCTGCTTGAGGTATGGGAGCTGCGTGGCGGCTATGGCGACATCACTGTCATAGAAGGTTTTTCCGCAAGCCTGCGTGTCGGAGAAGTGGTTTTCATAACCGGGCGAAATGGAACCGGAAAATCAACACTGGTCAAACTCATCGCCGGTCAACTCACTCCATCCGGCGGGCAGTTGCGGTTCAATGGTCAGGATCTGCTCTTGGTGCCACAGCACAAACGCTTGAGCCTTGGCATTGGTTATGCGCCACAGGAAGCCGTGGTCTTTGACGGATTGAGTGTCGAGGAAAACCTGACGCTTCATTACGACAACCGTGAATTGTCACGCTATGACGCCTTGTTTGACGCTTTTCCACGGTTACCTGAACGACTGAAACAAAACGCTGGCACCCTGTCAGGCGGCGAAAAGAAAATTCTATCCTTTTGCCGCGCCATGGCTGAAGACACAAAACTGGTCATTCTTGACGAGCCAACCGAGGGTGTCCAACCGGAAAACATTGCGCATATGGCACATGCAATTGACCATGCCCGGTCGCTGGGCAGAAGTTTGATTGTGGTAGAACAAAACCTCAGTCTGGTCGAGCAGACGGCTGACCGCGCATTCCTGTTGGACAATGGACGCTGTATTTATACAGCAGATGCCAATCAAAACCTAAGATCAGACATTGCACAGCGGCTAAAGCTTTGATGCGTCAGCCGCTGTATTTCAATCACCTGTTTGGCAGGAGGAATGTCGATAGTTCAGGCACAAGCGCCACGATGATCCACACAGAAATCAGCGCCACCAGATAAGGCACCGTGAAAGGCAGCAGCCTGAAGTAAGGTACGCCTGTTACGCCACTTGCGACGTAAAGGTTCAATCCATAGGGCGGCGTGATAAAGCCAATGGAAGCACCGACCAGAAATATCACCGCGAACTGAACCGGCTCAACGCCAATGGAATGCGCGATGGGTGCAAGGATTGGCGCAAGAATGATTGTCACCGGCAGGCTCTCCAGCACCATGCCGGAAACAAAGACAATGATCATTGCAGTGAACAGGACCGCATAATAACCACCCATCCCGGTTACAAAATCACCGATGAATTGCTGTGCACCAAGAATTGACAGTATCTGCTGCATAACAACGGATATGGCAATCAAAGGCGCTAGAATTCCTGTAATCTGAGCTGAGCGCATCGTTATTGACGGGATTTCGGTGATACTGAAACCCTGCACGACAAGCATATCCCGATAGGTTTTTTCCGTATGGGGCCGGTCTTCTGCCTTACCGCCGAGGAATTTGTGGAGCGGCAGGCAAATGACGCCGACAATGATGCAAAATCCGACCGTAACACCGGCTGCTTCTGTGGGCGAAAACTTGCCCGTATATATGCCCCACAGCACCAATCCGATCGCAAAGAAACCAAGCCACGCGCCAAATGCTGTTTTCAGGACACGATTGAGCTGCAGCGGAATGAGATGTCCCCAACCATTGATGCGGCACAAAATCCAGCAGGCAAACTGCATGCCGAGTACCATCAAGGCACCAGGGATAATTCCCGCCACAAACAGATCTGAAATTGGCAGATTCATCAGAAAGCCGTAGACAATGAAGATGATTGACGGGGGAATGATGATACCGACGGTTCCGCCGGCTGCAGCCGTTGCTGCCGAGAACCGCTCATCATAGCCGCCCTTGACCATTTCAGGGTGCAGCATTGATCCAATTGTTGCCGTTGTTGCCGAGTTGGAACCCGAAATGGCTGCAAAAAGCCCGCAGGCCGCAAGCGAGGCCATCGCCAGGCCTCCCCTTAGCCAGCCTAAACAGGAATAGGCAAAATCAGACAGCCGTCGGGCGATACCAGATCGGTTGATAAGATCACCGGTAAGAATAAACAGCGGCATCGCCAGCAGAGCAAATCCATCCGTAAACACGTCGGATAGCGCCGTGCCAATATTATCAAGCGGCAGTCCGAGAACGAAACTGCAGCCGATGACCCAATAGGCAATCACGAGAAACACCGGCACACCCAATATGAACAGGCAGGTGACGCCGACCGATATCAATGTAATCCAGGTACCATCAGTCATAATCAATCACTCCCCGCCGATGACAGCCGGGCTGATAATATCAGCGCCGGATCGATAGTTTGCAAAATCCTCATGCAAATTCTCAAAGACCCTTGCACACAACAATATAAAGCTTATTGGCACGGTCACGAGGAACCACCACTGCAATATGTCGTCCGTACCCAGCAGAATGTGGAAATTGGCTGCCGAATTGGCGACAACGCGCATGGATGTGACGACAACGACCCAGCAGAATACGAACCACAACGTTGCATCAAGGCATAAAGTTGCGAGCTGACCGGCCCTTGGCAGGTTCATACGCAACTCGGCAAAGGCCAGATGGGTTCTCAGCCGTACATTATAGGAACAGCCAAACCAGGTCATGATCAGGAATAAAAAGGGTGGCAGGGTTGTGGACCAGGGAGCCTGTTCACTCAAAATGAAGCGGCGGAACACCTCGACAAAAATAACGGCAGATATAATCAGATATGTCCAAACCATCACCGTGCGTTCAAGGTGCTTGTCGATGAAGGGCACCCGCTTGTAGATCTGAACAACAAGCAGTCCGCCGATCAGCGTTGCAAAGAACCCGACAATCCATGCCCCTTCGGTACGAAAGGCCTGATTCATCTCCCATGAATCATATGACATGATAGCGCCGAATACAGCACCGACTTCCGTCACCCAGGACCCCATGAGTGTCCCCTCCCAATGCTATCTCTAATTCCTCCCGGCAACTGCCGGATCAGCGTAAAATGGCCTGATCAGGATCAGGCCATTTGAGTTTTACACAATTCAGTACGTTAAGTGCGCCACCAGCGACGCGGCTCAACATTTTCCGGTTTCATGTCCGCTGGCACTTCACGTGCCACCTTGGATATGTCGGTATAGGTGTCAATACCACCGGCCCATCCGTTCAGGCGTTCGCGCCATGCTGCCCAGGGTTCGGGATTATATTCAGGCGAACACATTTCCTCTGCCATTTTGATCTGATCAGCAGCAAGGAATGCCGGCCGAACATTGTTTTCCACGAATACAGTGCCGGGTAACTGAGGATCAGAAAAGCCAACGGTTTTAACCAGTGCGGCTTCATTTGCAGCCTGTACGTGAACCTGAGCAAGATAGGATGATTCCATAACAGCGTCCTGCAAATGACCGTCAAGTGAATCAAACACTTTTGCAGACATGGATGTATGTTCCGTACCGCAGAAGAATTTCAGATCAACAGACTGCGACACAACCGGAGACATATTGGCATAGGCAACCGCAGACGCCCAGGTTTCAGCACCGTCAATAAGGCCCTGCTTAAGACCATCGAGTGTTTCTTCCCATGCAACCGGAACAGGGTTCAGATTGAGAAGCTGCATGGCAATACGTCCGAGCTGCGTGCCCGTTACGCGGTTTTTCGTGCCAAAAAGCTGCTCAAGCTTGGTGATGGTGGGGTCTTTTTCAAATTTGAGACCCAATTGGATGCCACGCAGTTCACAATGGCTGAACAGGAACTTCAAACCATGGCGTTTTTCCAGTGGATCACGCAAAATTCGCTGACTTTCCGGGCTATATAGAAAGTGATACTGCGATGCCCGACCCGGGAACATATAGGCATAATCAAGTACGTTCAGATAGGGCGCACCACCGGCTGAGTTCTGTGTTGAAGCTGCATAAATATCAACAATACCCAACTGTGTTTTCTCAACGCAGGAAAGCTGGCCGCAAATCTGGTTGTCACCGATGAATTCAACCTGAATTTCACCCTCTGTACGCTCTTCAAGGTCACGCGCAAATTCAAGACAACCGGCACGTTCGATGAGCAGATTACGGCCGTTAAATCCGGACGCGCCAAATTTCAACGTGTGTTTCGCCGGATTTTTGAAACGTTTTTTGTAGGTCGATTCAGCCGCCTGAGCGAGTGAAGAGATGCTGGTGGCGGCACCAAAGGTACCGGCAGCCATGAGTGTTGACGCAATGCCAAACTGGCCCGTCAACTTGAATAGATCGCGACGCGAAATTGCGCCAAGCGCGTTCGAGACTTTCATTTATTCCTCCCAAAAACAAATGCCAAAAATGAGACTTGTAGTCTCAAAAAAACACATTATGGTGCGAGATGCAAGTCACAATTCGAATTATCGTCGTTAATGCATACCTAATAAGGGGAGAAACCGGTTATGGAGAACACTGAGGCCGACTATATAGTTGTTGGAGCAGGCTCAGCCGGTTGCGTGCTTGCCAATAGATTGAGTGCCGACGGCAAGAGCAAAGTCATACTGCTTGAAGCCGGTGGGCGGGATCTCAATCCATGGATCCACATCCCTGTCGGTTACTTCAAGACAATGCACAATCCCAGTGTCGACTGGTGCTACAGCACGGAACCCGATCCTGGTCTGAATGGCCGCTCACTGGACTGGCCGCGCGGCAAGGTACTTGGCGGCTCCTCCTCACTTAATGGCTTGCTTTATGTAAGGGGCCAGCAGCAGGATTATGATCGCTGGCGGCAGATGGGTAATGATGGCTGGGGATGGGATGACGTACTTCCGCTGTTTCGCCGCGCCGAAAACCAGGAACGCGGCGAGGATGAGTATCATGGCGTTGGCGGTCCGCTGAATGTGTCCAACATGCGGTTGAAGCGACCCATCTGTGACGCCTGGGTCGCGGCGGCCCAAAATGAGGGCTATGCGTTCAATACAGACTATAATGGTGCTGAGCAGGAAGGTGTCGGTTATTTTCAGCTGACAGCACGAAAAGGCCGGCGATGCAGCAGTGCCGTGGCCTATCTCAACCCGGCCAAATCAAGACCCAATCTGAAAATCATCACACGTGCACAGGCGCAGAAAATCATTTTCGAAGGCACCCGTGCCGTTGGAATTACCTATATTGACCGCAGCGGACAGGAACAGACCGTTCGAACAAACGGCGAGATCATTTTGTCTTCGGGCGCAATCGGCTCCCCCCACCTGTTGATGTTGTCCGGCATCGGAGAAGCCGAACAATTGCGCCACAATGACATATCCGTCGTTTCGGACTTGTCCGGTGTCGGCAAAAATCTGCAGGACCACCTCCAGGCACGTCTTGTCTTCAAATGCAATGAACCTACCCTCAATGATGAGGTTCGAAGTCTACATAATCAGGCGCGTATCGCTTTGAAATACCTCATGTTTCGCGCTGGCCCAATGGCCATGGCCGCCAGTCTGGCAACCGGGTTCATCAAGACCCGTGACGAGGTGGAAACGCCCGACATTCAATTCCATATTCAGCCCTGGTCAGCGGATAGCCCGGGAGAAGGTGTTCATCCTTTTTCTGCCTTTACCATGTCTGTTTGTCAGTTGCGCCCTGAAAGCCGCGGGGAAATTCGGCTTAAGGACGCAAATGCGTCAACCTATCCGGCCATTCATCCCAATTATCTGGCAACGCAGACCGACTGCAGGACCATCATTGACGGCGTAAAGATCGCCCGCAACATCGCGGCTCAAAGACCGCTGGAAAGTAAAATCGCCAGTGAATTTCGGCCGGGAAACGCTGTCGTGACCGACGAGCATATTCTGCAATGGGTGCGCGATGATGCGACAACAATCTACCATCCGACCGGAACGTGCAAAATGGGCACCGGTAAATCAGCCGTCGTCGATGCACGGCTGCGTGTTCATGGCGTGCAGGGATTGCGCGTCGCCGATTGCTCCATCATGCCCGAAATTGTCTCAGGCAATACAAATGCACCGGCAATCATGATAGGCGAAAAAGCCAGTGATATGATCCTCGCAGACCGTTAGAGCATTCAGGTTTTGACAGAACCGGCAAAACCTGAATGCAGCAACAAAATCAATGGCCAACACCGTGGTCCCGTTTCTGACAAAACGTGAAACGGTCTCTGTCGAATCACAATCCGCCTACTTCTTCGCATTCAACTGCATATTGAATCCCATCAAGTATGATGAAACACTCCGTATCTGCTGCTGCTTCTTCCTCCACCTGCCCACCGCAGGCTTTTGGAATAACAACAAAAATAATCAGCGCCAGCACACTGGCTGTAAAAGCATTTTGCCAACCCTGATTGAGCATGTCGTAAACCTTCTCAACGTGGCTGGAGCCAGAACAACCATCATTGCGGCTTTCTGTTGCCGCTGAAATGCAAGTGTCCCGTAACAAAGACACATTTGCAACCTTGATCAGCAATCAATACCGCAGTGCAATTCCAATTCCATTTGTTTGCGGCGCAATGGTTGGCTCACAATGAAGGATCAACAGGATCCCAAGGCTGGGCCTGCGCACCAAATACAACAAACTGGGCGTTAAACGCAGATGGGTCATCCAGTGTCGCCGCAAGAAAGTAAAATCTGTCGGGATAGGCTCCGGACATGGAAACGATGGGCGAACCGCAGGTTTCGCAAAAGCCGCTCCGGGTACGCGCCCCGCTATCTGCCGACTGCTCAAAATACTTCAGCGGTCCCAACAGCGTCGTTTCAGCTTTTTTGACTGCAAAGGCTGGTGCGTGCCCCGTGCCCGTCAAATGCTGGCACTTTCTGCAATGGCAATGGAATGAGAATTCCCACTGTTTCGGTACATCATATCGAACGGCACCACACGCACATCCACCGGTCAGACAGTCGACGCCAATAGTTGTTGTTTCTGGCATTTCATTGCAATCCCGTTTCAGTTGCGTTATGCAAGTAACCACATTCAGTTGCACTATGCAAGTGACCAAGCTGGATCATCTGCAAGGACAGGATTGATGGCTAATCGAAATGAAAAACTGCGTTCGCACTGCCCCGTTAATTTTGCGCTGGAGGCTATTGGAGATCGCTGGAGCCTGCTCATCATTCGCGATATCCTGCTAAACGGCAAGCAGAGCTTTGGTGCTTTGCTGGAATCTGACGAACAAATCGCAACAAACATATTGTCGGAACGGCTTGTCCGCCTTGTAGAGATGGACATTATCTGGCGTCAGCGCGATCCACACGATGGACGAAAATTTGTGTATGACACGACACCAAAGGGAGATGCTTTGTTGGGCGTAGTGTTGGAGCTGGGTGCCTGGGGAGCGCAATATGATCCCCAGACCGTTGCGCCGCAAGGCACATCCGCACAATATTATGCGGACCGCACAGGCACCATCGAAAAGGCCAGACTGTCGCTGGTAAAACGGCGGGGATCAGCCCCTGGACCAATTCAGGTTTAGACGGAACCGACAAAATCTGTATGCGTCAACAAAATCAAAGGCCGACACCCTTGTCCCGTTTCTGACAAAACGTGAAACGGTCCAGCGCCACTACCATTGACCGATGAGAATGCCGCTTTCATCTTCATCCAGTCGCATTGCAGCAACACTGTCGTTCGACATGGCGATACGGTTCCTTCTTTCAATTAGACGATCAAATAGTAATTCCTTCATTTCCAGCCGTTCAGCGAGATGATCATCAGACCGCCCAAGATCATGAAACTCCGCAGGATCATTGAGAAGATCAAACAATTGTGGCGGAAACCCTTTGAAATGAACATATTTCCAGCGATCTGTGCGCACCATATAACCCCGCGCATCATTAACACCGACGCCCAGATTATCGCGTACCTGATAGAATGCGTAGTCGATTTCCGAGAACACGGCATCGCGCCACTCTTTGGGTTTGTTGCCATTCAACAAATCACCGATGGATCTGCCTTCAAGGCGATGGTCCGGAATTGGCGCGCCTGCTGCTTCCAGAAATGTCGGCACCAGATCAATCGCCTCGACCAGCGCATCACAACTTGACCCTCTTGTTGCGTCAGCGGCTGGACGCGGATCAACAACGATCAACGGTACACGTACAGATACGTCATGAAACAGCTCTTTCTCACCCATCCAGTGGTCACCAAGATAGTCACCATGATCGGATGTGAAGACGATCATGGTTTCTTCGGTTTTGCCGGTTTTTTCAAGAAAGCCGAACAAACGGCCAAGGTGATCGTCAATCTGCTTGATCAGTCCCATATAGGCCGGCAATACCGTCTCTCGGGTTTCGGCTTTTGAGAAACATTGGCTTACGTCCATCTGCATGAATGCGCCATAGACCGGATTTGGATCCTGCTTTTCACACGGATCACGGTGGATGGGCAAAAAAGTCTGCGAGCCAAACATATTATGATAGGGCGCAGGCGCCATATAGGGCCAGTGGGGCTTGATGTACGACAGGTGCAAACACCAGGGCGTATCGCCACTCTCGTCAATAAATTCCATTGCCCGATCTGTCATATAAGCAGTTTCGGAATGTTCTTCCTTGACCCTTGCCGGCAGGTTGGAATTACGCAGGTTCCACCCGGAAAGCACCTCGCCATTGGGCCCTTCGGCTGCATTGGCATAGTCATTCCACGGGTTCTCACCCTCATAGCCCTTTGATTTCAGCCAATCATTATAGGCCAGCTTGCCACCCTTTTTTCTAAGCAGTGGCGTCGGATGCAAACCATCGTCACGCTCATAGGGCTCAAACCCCGGTTCGGATACAATCATTCCGATTTCCGTACTCCGGTTCAGCCCCAGCCGCGCCATGCCATCTGTATCCGCCATCATGTGGGTTTTACCGACAACCGCCGTTCGCATGCCGAGGGGGCGCAGGTAATCGCCCAGTGTCAATTCTCCGATCGGCAGGGGAACCCTGTTCCAGGTCGCGCCATGACTGAACACAGTTCGACCCGTGTAGCATGATGCACGGGAGGGACCACATACGGGTGATTGCACGAAGGCACGATCAAATCGAACGCCGCGCGCGGCAAGCCTGTCAATATTGGGCGTATGCAGATGAAGGTGCCCGTAGCAGGAAAGATAATCCCAACGCAGCTGATCGGCCATTATGAATAGAATGTTTTTGATCTTCGTCATCGTCTGCCTCACTGCATTATCTGGGGTAACAATGTTGCAAACCCTGGAATCAGGAAGACCAGGACCAGCCCCAGCAACATTGCAAAAATAAACGGTATCACACCACG
Source organism: uncultured Rhizobiaceae group bacterium (assembly GCA_947501445.1). Classification (GTDB taxonomy): domain Bacteria; phylum Pseudomonadota; class Alphaproteobacteria; order Rhizobiales; family Rhizobiaceae; genus Hoeflea_A. The sequence goes on from CANMVS010000001.1 coordinate 182,041, forward strand.
AAATATCTGTGCGAGTTGTGTGTCCGGCATAACTGATTTGACAACAAATACATTCATCCCGATAGGCGGCGTGATCAGACCGAGCTCCGTCACCAATACAACAACGATACCAAACCAGATCATATCCACGTCTGAAGCATATAAAGACGGCAAGAACACCGGAACCAGAAGCAGCAATATGCCGATAGATTCAAAAATCATCCCCATCAACACAGCGATAAAGGCTATGGCCAAAACCAGCTGCCAGGCGTTCAGGTCCTGTTCTTCAATTATGTCCAGCAAATCGTAAGGCATGCCGGAAAAATTAATGAATTGGGCAAATACAAGCGCGCCAAATATGACCATGAAGAGCGTTGCCGTGGTTTTCGCCGCTTCGACAAGGCAATCTTTCCACTGGTTGATCTTGCGCAGGTAACCGCGGGAAATTGCAATCAGTGCGGCACAAAAAGCGCCGATGCCAGCAGCTTCCGTGGGTGTAAATACGCCACCATATATCCCGCCCAGCACAACGATGAACAGTCCGGTTACCGGCCAGACCGCTTTCAGGGCCTCGCGCTTGCGCTGTGCACTCAATGGGCTACCTGCAGGCCCAGCCTCAGGAAAAATCCAAACGGTCAGTGAAATGGCGGCAAAAAACAGCAGTATCAACAGCAGGCCCGGCAATATGCCCGCCATGAATAATTGTCCTATATCCTGCTCGGCAACGATACCATAGATAACCAGCGGCACTGAAGGCGGGATCATAATGCCCAGGGTTCCACCGGCTGCGATTGTTCCGGTGGCAAGGCTGTCTGCATATTTGTATTTTCGCATGGGAGGCAAGGCAACTTTTGTCATGGTTGCCGCAGTTGCAAGTGATGAGCCGCAAACAGCGGAAAAACCCGCACAGGCGGCAACAGTTGACAGCGCCAACCCACCGCGAAACTGCCCCAGCCCGGCGTAGGCGGCGTCATAGAGGTCGCGGCTGATATTGGCGCGATAAATAAACACACCCATCAAAATAAAAAGCGGAATTACACTGAAATTGTAATTCATTGCATCGTCAATTATTTGCTGACCAGCCATTGCAAAAGAGGCCGACCAACCCCGTTCAAGCGCAAATCCCACAATGCCGACGATAAACGTGGCGAACCCGACACGAAAGCCAAAGAAACAAAGCAGGATCAGGATTGCAAATCCACAAAGGGCAGTAATCATAAGCCATCCAACGTTGGATTGGCCGGGGTTTGATCAATGGGCAGCATCAGGCCCAGAAGCTGAACCAAAAGGGAAATGAAAGACAGAAAGGCAATGACACCGGCAACAATGGCAACTGGCCATTCCAGAACAACAGTTGTAGAATTGTGGTGCGCCGCTTCGAGGGCATATTGGGCCAACTGCCAGGCGATCACAGCCATGGCGACGACTGAAAACCCCTGAACAAGCACATGATGCAAATGTGGAATTTTGCTCTTGATACGCGCTTCAAACAATTCCACTGCAATGTGATCATCATGCGCATTGACAAGGCTAAGGCCGGCAAAAATGGTCATTGCCAGCAGAAACTGGATCATTTCCGCCGCGCCAAAGATGGGTGCGCCGAGCAGATAACGCCCCACCACATCTGCAAAAGTCACCATCATCATGACAAAAATCAGGACCGCCGACACCCATTCCAGAACCACCAGAATGGGGGACAACGCCGCGCGCGCCAGTTTTTCCATGAAGTAAACACCTCCGTTATATCGATCCCGGCTCATCCGTTCCGGATGAATCAGTACCTATTTCGACAGGGCTTTGACGCGACTGATGTAAAAATCCAAAGCACCCTGCCCGTCCAATCCGGCCGCATTTGCCTTTGCCACCCAGTCAATCGTGACAAATTCAGAAGCAGATTTCAGCGCAACCTCGAAAGCGGGATCAGCCGGCACGATTTCCAGACCCTTCTCCTGAAACGTCCCAAGCGCCGACTTTGTCGCCTCCATCCACATACCAGCAGCCGAACGGGCAAATGCGTCACCGCTGATATTGCTGATGGCATCGCGGTCTTCGGGTGAAATTTCCGCCCATTTGTCCTTGTTGATTACAAAGGAGAAGCTCGTTGTATAAAGGCTCTCGCTAAACTTCGTCATGGACCTGGTGTACGGAATGAGCTGAAAGGCACGCACACCCTGCGGGTCCAGGCCAATCTGCGCATCAACGACACCGCGCGAAATGATCTCATTGGCTTTGACAGCTGGCGTGGCGACAACCCCTGCACCGATTTTCTTCATGATGGATGCCAGTGCGCCCGGCAAAGCCCAGATTTTGCGCGATTTCAAATCTGCCATTGAGTTTACCGGCGTATCCGTCTGGCTGTAGAGCTCCCCTGGTGAAATAACCCATTGGGAAAGCAGATGTACGCTGTCGAATTCATTGGGAAAAAACTTTCGATTGGTTTCCCAAAGTGCCGTCGACATGGCCTGCGGATCATTAGAGGCAATAAATGGGTTCATTGCCACGAGAGGTCCGGTTACCCGGTTCTGAATGAGACCGTTAAACTGAATGGCCGCATCTGCAATTCCCTTTTCAACAGCCGAAAGCTGTTCCGGTGGCGCAGCAACTGATTTGGGCGGAATACGCCCGACAACACGACCGTCGGTGACACGCTCGACTTCGTCCAGCCAATTCGGCAAGGCTTTTTGGCAGACAAAATGCTGTGGTGGCCAAAAACAGTTCACAATGAGACGGGTCTTTGCTTCAACCGGCAGCACCGAGCCCAAACTCGTGGCAAAAATGAATACAGCAAGCAGAGACAATCCTTCGATCTTATGCGTCATTACATTTCTCCTACATTTCGATGTTCAGTTTTTTAAAAATTGACTCTGTCCGCGCCCTTCAGGTCCAGCATTTCACGGGCCTCGTCCGGCGTTGCCACTTCGCAGCCCAGGTCCTCGATAATGCGACGGATCTTGCTGACCTGATCGGCGTTGGACTTTGCCAGTTTGCCCCGACTGATCATCAGACTGTCCTCCAGTCCGACGCGCACATTGCCGCCCAGTTGTGTTGCCGTTGTTGCAAATGGCATTTGTGCTCCACCCGCGCCCAACACGGACCATTGGTAATCGTCACCGAACAGACGATCCGCCGTACGCTTCATGAAAATCAGATTATCGATATCGGGTCCTATTCCGCCCAAAATTCCGAAGATGAACTGAATGAAAACCGGAGCCTTGAAGAGGCCCGTGTCCATACAGAATTTCAGATTGTAGAGATGACCGACATCGTAGCATTCATGTTCAAATTTAACCCCGTGTCCTTCGCCCAGCTGATTGGCCACATAGCCGATGTCGGCAAAGGTATTGCGGAAGATGTAGCCGTCGGAATTGCGCAGATATTCTTCCTCCCAGTCAAATTTCCAATCCTTGTAGCGGTCGGCCAAAGGGTGCATCGAAAAATTCATCGACCCCATGTTGAGGGAACACATTTCCGGAGAAGCCCATTTTGCCGGGGCAATGCGTTCCTCCATCGTCGTCAGCAGACTGCCACCTGTCGAAACATTGATAACGGCGTCACTCGCTTGCTTGATAACCGGCAGGAAACGTTTGAAGTGTGCCGGATCAATGGACACGGATCCGTTGTCCGGATTACGCGCGTGCAGATGAAGTATGGATGCGCCCGCTTCAGCGGCAGCAATTGCCTGATCAGCGATGTCCTCCGCACGATAGGGCAAGGCGTCAGACATTGTTGGCGTATGTATGGCACCTGTTATGGCGCAGGTAATTATCGTCTTACGTTGTTTGCGGCTCATGCGGCTCACCCTTGTTGTCTTCATTTGCGTGTGATGACTGATGTTTTTTACGCGTAACGACCCGTCGGGAGAGCGCGAAGAGATCAAGGTCTGTCTTTTGTCTGACGAACCCCCAGATGCCCTTTGGTGCGCGCAGCATGATAACAATGGCAACCAGACCAAGGATCATCAGGTAGAGGGCACCCAGATCTGCCAAAGTTTCCCGCAGCAGGAAAAAGATGATGGTGCCAACAATCGGCCCTTCAATTGTGCCGATCCCGCCGATGACGACAATGAAAATAACAAATGCAGTCCAGTCATTGACGCTGAATGCGGCGTCCGGTGATATGCGTAGTTTTTGCAGGAATATCAACGCGCCGACGGCTGCCGTCAGGCCACCGGTTAACACATAAACAAAAAACTTGGCCCGCCAGATATCAATACCCAGGCTCTGCGAAGCCAGCTCATTGTCCCGGATCGCCGTCAGTGCCAGACCGCGCCTGGAACGCAACAACAGGCATACGATTGCCAGCACAACAACCAGAATTGCCAGGGCCATCCAATAGGACGCTGCCTCTCGCAATGCCCGGCTGGAGGCAATGGATTTTACGATTGTCACGGGAAGGCTTGTGCCTGATCCACCGCCCAGGGCAGATATCTGCGCAGCAGAAAGCCGGAATACTTCGGCTATTACCCATGTACCTATCGCGAAATAGGCACCGCGCAGGCGGAAAATCAAAAAGGCAACCGGAATGGATATGAGGGCGCCTGCCACACCTGCCACCGGAATGGCCATAAGTGGCGGAATGCCGAAAAACATGGTCATCGCAAACAGACAGTAGCCGCCAAATCCTACAAATGCCTGCTGTCCAACGGACACCAGTCCGGCATATCCGGCTAGCAGGTTCCACAGGCTTGCCAGAGCCATATAAAGGAACAGCTCGCTCAGCAACCGCATATCGGCACGCCCTGCCCACCAGGGGCCACAGGCAAGGGCGATAATCAGCACAAGCGCCGCGACAGCAGCGATGCGGCTGGCAGGTGAAAATCTGTCGATGGCATATTGCTGTGTATCACTCATCCATCAACCCTCGGAAACAGGCCGCGTGGGCGCACAGCAAGAATAATAAGAAATGCGATATGGCCCGCCAGCAATTGCCAACCCGGGTTTATTTGTGCGCCGATATTCTGGCAGATGCCAAGGATAATTCCGCCGATGAGTGTCCCCCACAGATTTCCAAGACCACCGATGATAACAGCCTCAAATCCAAATATCAGTCTTGCCGGCCCTGCAGCGGGATCGAAGCTGGTGCGAATACCAAGAAAAATACCGGCGATAGCCACAACGACCAGAGACAAGGCCATCGCCAGCCCAAAGATATGGCTCTTGTTCAAGCCCATTAGCTGGGCGATATCCTGATTATCGGAGGTTGCCCGAAAGGCTCTTCCAAGGGCTGAGCGATAGAATATCCATTGCAGCACGGCAATAACCGCCACAGCGGTAACAAACATCAATAGCGGCAACACCCCGATGTTGATGCCACCAGGCACCGCAATGCTTGCCGTTTCAATGGAGCCTGCGTTCAGTTTTTGCGGATCAGCACTAAAGACCTCCAGCAGGCCGTTTTGTATGATGACTGAAAGACCAAAAGTCACCAGAAGTGGCGGCAGGATATCATCACCCAGTGTGCGATTGAGTACCCACCGCTGCAACGCATAACCAAATAGCCCCATCTGGGGTGCAGCAACGAACAGCGCCAGAAGCGGATTGATACCCAGGGTTGTCGTTATCATCAGACCAAGAAACGCCGCCAGAACGATTAGGTCACCATGGGCAATATTTACCAGTCGCATAACGCCGAAAATGAGCGAGAGACCAGCTGCAAAAAGGGCATAAAGACCGCCCAGTAAAATGCCCTGAATGATCGCATTGAGCCAATCCATATTCAGACCCCGAAATAGGCGTTGCTGATGGCCTCTCGCGAGACCGTTTTTGAGCTGCCCTCAAGCGACACACGCCCCTCCTGAAGGCAATAGACCCGGTGCGATACATTGATCGCGCGGGTTATGTCCTGCTCCACGATGATGGCACTCATGCCGCCGCCGATTATGCCGGGCAGCGCTTCGTAAATTGTCTTGATGATAATGGGCGCAAGACCCAGGCTGATTTCATCAAACAGCAGCAGATCAGGGTTGGCCATCAATGCCCGGCCTATGGCAACCATTTGCTGTTGCCCGCCTGAAAGGGAGGTGGATTGCTGCGAACGGCGTTCTTTGAGTACGGGAAACAGCCTATAGACCGCCTCAAGACCCCAGGGACCGCGCCGCCCGATCTGTCCACCAATAATCAGGTTCTCTTCGACTGACAGCGAGGGGAAAAGCTGTCTGCCTTCCGGCACCATCGACAATCCGAGCGTGGCGATTTGATCGGCCCTCAGCCCGCCGATTGCCTGACCGCGGTAGCGAACCATCGCGGCCTCATTCGACAACAGACCTGTAATTGAACGCATCAGCGTGGTCTTGCCGGCACCATTGGCCCCAATGACGGCCACGACTTCGCCCTCACCGACCTGCATCGAAACATCAAACAGCGCTTGAAAATCACCGTAGTAACTGGACAAGGCATCGATTTCCAAAAATCCATCAGACATCGGCTTCGATCCCCAGATAAATCTCCCGAACCGCATTGCTGGCCATGATGGCGTGAGGTTCGCCTTCGGCAATCTTCTTGCCAAAATCTATGACAATCAGCCGATCAACAACCGCCAGCAATGCGTGAACGACATGCTCAATCCAGATTATTGAAACACCCGTTTGACGGATGTCTTTGATTGTATCAATGAGGGATGTGCATTCGCTCTCGGTCAACCCACCGGCAATTTCATCCAGTAAAAGCAAAGATGGCTTTGCGCCAAGCGCGCGGGCCAGCTCCAGACGCTTGCGACCCAGAAGTGTCAGGCTGGAAGCTGGCGCATTGGCACGGTCGATGAGACCGGTACGCTCAAGGATATCAAGACATAATTGATTGGCGGCATTGCCGTATTCACCGGCACCCTGTGTCGCAGCGACCAGAACGTTTTCAAAGACACTCATCGCACCAAAGGGCTGGGGAACCTGAAAGGATCGGGCGATACCAGCGCGGCATCGGTTAGCGGCTGACAAACCGGTAATATTTGTTTGATTGAATCGTATCTCGCCGGACTGTGCACCTACGGTGCCGGTAATAAGATTAAACATAGTTGTCTTGCCCGCCCCATTGGGGCCGATAACACCCAATGCCTCGCCCTTTTCCAGCGCAAAGCTAAGCTGATCGGCGACCACCACCGCGCCATAGGCCTTGCACAGATTATTCAATTCAAGAATTGCGGGCATGCTTGTCTTCAACGCTCCGTCAGTTGGTTTGATCCACTAGAATTGTCGCCAGTTACGTCCGGCAGCTCCCACGTCCACCTGTGCCAGCCGACCCAACAGAGCCGACCGGCACGAGCAGCGTTGACCGCGCCCTGAAAGAGGCTACAGCAGCAGCAGTTCACCGCCGATTGGTATCTCCGGCGCCGTGGCGTTGGCGGTAATCACCAGATCAAAATTACCGTCGCTTCCCTGCCATTGACCGGCAACCAGCGGTGTCTTGGTGACGTTTTTGACAGGCCCGACATTCCAGTTCACAGGTCCGACAATCGTATTGATGTGCGTTGTGCGGATCGCTTCAACGATCGCCATATTGTCATCAAGGTCCGCAGCGCGTTTGATGACACTGGCGGTCACTTCAAACAGCGCGTGTTTGAAACCGATCGGCTGTGTCCACGGGCGACTGGTTGCTGTGCTGTAGCCTTCCGCAAGGCTTTTTGCTGACTGGTCCGTCAGACTGGACGAAAACGGATGGTTGGGCGACCACCAGATTTCCGATGACAACCCATCACCGCGTGGTCCGAGCGCGTCAATCACCGATGGAAACAGCAACGCCTTGCCAATGGTAACGATTTTTGGACTGAAGCCCTGTTGCGCGGCCTGTGACCAGAAATTGGCAAAATCGGGCGGAATCATATTGCCGGTAACGATTTCGCAACCAGCTTCCTTGAAAGCCGAAATCTGGGCCGAGAAATCATCCGTCAACGGCTGGTAACGGCCCGGATCAACCAACGTATATCCAGCTTCTTTCAGAGGCTTTGGAAATCCGAGTTCCGGATCTCCCCAGGCATTACCGTCCGCATCATTGGGGAAAAGTCCACCAACAGTCTTTTGAACACCGGCAGAACCCCACATGTCCAAAAACGCGGCGATGACATCTTCAAGGCCCCAGAAAAAATGATAGGTATAATCAAACCCGGTTGCCGGGTTGCCATTACGGCCAAAAAAGTATGGCTGCCACGGACAGTCCGTGGTTATACATGGCACTTCGTTGACTTCGGCCTGATCAGCAACCGGGTTAACCGTATCCGGCGTTGACGCAGCAACGATGATATCCACTTCATCGCGCAAGATCAGGTCAGCAGCCACTTCAGCTGCCCGGTTGGGATTGGATTGTGAATCCTTTGAGATGATTTCAACGGCATAGGATTTACCGTTGTTTTCCAGGCCATTTCCAAATGCAGCCTGAATACCGGCAATCACATATTCATCAGCCTCGGCAAAACCCGCCAAAGGTCCGGTTCGCGGGCTGACGTGGCCCACTTTAATAACCGGGTTTTGCGCATAGGCACGGCTGTAATGCAATATTGCCGGCGCGGCGAGCAGCACAGCGCCGCCCTTCACTATAGACCGGCGTGTCAGACCGTTGTTTTTGGTATGCATGATCTTCCTCCCATAATACCAACGCGCGTTTGTGCGCTATTCCAGAATTGTTTCAAGCTTCCTCAAATGACTGGAAACCGTCTGACGCACTGCGTCAGCCTCCTGTGGTGTCCAGTGATAAAAACCCTGCCCTGATTTCATGCCCAGTTGGCCGCCCTCAACCAGCGCCTCAAGAAAAGGCGAAGGTTTGGGGCTATTTTCAAGATCCCCCAGAACGGTTTCATGAATGGCCAATGTGAGATCAGTCCCCACAAGATCGGCATTCGCCAGCGGTCCAAGCACCGACAGTCGCCGACCAAAGCTTGCATTGATGACCGTATCAACTGCGCCGGCATCACAGACACCATTTTCAACGAGGCTGATCGCCTCGCGCCACAGGGCATGCTGCAGCCGGTTACCGATGAACCCCGGGATATCCTTTTCAACGCGTACCGCAGTCTTGCCGGCGGTTTCCAGCAGAGACATCATGGTTTCGATGACCTGTGGTGCTGTGTGTTGCGTGCGAATAACTTCCACCAGCGGAATAAGATGCGGCGGGTTCCACCAATGCGTCCCCAAAGCCCGCTCCTTGCGCTGAAGAGATGCCATAATGTCGGTGATCGGGATGACTGACGTATTGGACGCCAGAATGCAATTTGCCGGTGCCAGGGCTTCAACATCTGCAAAAATCTGCTGCTTGAGTTGCAGGTTCTCCGGGGCGGCTTCCACAACGACGTCGGCATTGACAACACATTCATCAAGCCTGTCTGCGACCGAGACCCGCGCCAGTGTTCTGCTGCATTCCTGTGGTGTCATCGCCAGCATATTCATGCTGTCAGCAAGCCGATCATTCAGGGTATGAAGTGTTTGCGAATTCGGATCATATACGCTTGTGGAGCACCCGGCCCGTGCGAATGTCAGCGCGATGCCGTGCCCCATCAAACCGGCTCCAATGACAGCAATATTTGGATGATGTTCTGTCATATCAACCTGCTGTATAGCCCCCGTCGGTATAGAGCACGTGGCCGGTGTAAAAATCCGAAGCGTGCGACGCAAGAAACAGCAGTGGCCCGGCAAGGTCTTCCGGCTCACCCAGCCTGCCGCGCGGAACACGTGTTAAAAAACCCTGCCTGACAGCTTTGGCTTTTTCCGTGTCTTCAAACATCCAGGCAGTCAAAGGTGATCGAAAAACCGTTGGTGCGATGGCATTGACCGTGATGTCCAGACCACCCAACTCACAGCCAAGCGCTTTGGTGAGACCATCGATCGCGGCTTTGGATGCACAGTAGGCGGTATAGCCTGCGGGGTGTCCAAGCAGCCCGCGTGCAGAGGATACCAGAATGATTTTTCCACCCCCTTCGCGCTGCTTCATATGGGCCGTAGCAACTTTGGAAAGCATCCAGCTATGGGTGACATTAACGTCCATCACGCGCGCAAAATCTTCCAAAGGCATGTCGTCGATGGGTGCAACAAAATTCACCCCGGAAGCGACCAGCAGGATATCCAACCGGCCGTAGGCGGCTACGGCTGCATCGATCATCGCCTGACAGTTTTCCTCGCTGTCGGGGCGCAGATTGACCCGGGCGACCTCAGCCCCGACGCTTTCGCATTGGGTGGCAATATCTTCAAGTGCCGCATCATTTCCGGCCGCCAGGACAAGCCGGCAGCCGGCACCGGCCAGCGTCTTGGCCGCAACCATGCCGAATGCACCAGATGCACCGGCAATCAGCGCTACCTTTCCCTTGATGTCGAAAAGAGCATAGGGGTTTTCCAGATAATTCATTTTTGGCCTCCAGCACCGGTGCCGGGTGGATAAGGCATGGCAACGACCATGGTGACAATCTCGTTGCCATCGTTGCGGATTTCCCGCTCCTCACCTGCAGGTATGAAAACCGTATCCATTGGTCCGGCTGTTCTGGTCTCGCCTGCAGCAATGACCGTCAGTTGGCCGGACAAAACAAAATAGACTTTCTCCAAAGGCGTGGCATCCGGCCCTGCCCCGCCGCCGGGCAAAAAATGAGAACATCCGAGCCAGAAATTTTCCGGCCCCGCCTGCTCAAATCCAGCCAATCGCAGCGACGTACAGTTGCGATGGTTTGGCGCTTCGTAGGGTTTTGCGTCACTAAAATGCCTGATGTGCATCAGAATGCCTCACCAGCCTCGATACGATACTGCTGCTTGCTGTCAATCATCGCAACCAGGCGAATAATGCAGCCATCGCCACGGTCCCAATTCCAGGGGAAGAATGCAAAAGTACAGCGACGACCAGTTACCGCATCCAGATCGCCACCCACATTCTCAATGCCCAGAATGCCATTTTTGAACAGGATATTGTGAACCGGTTCCCAGACAGGGAAATCATCTTTCCAGTCATTACCACCGGACCACTGACGATATTCCTCTTCCAGATGTGGCAACAATGGACCATTACGCTGTGGCCCGATTGCCGTTGCCAGGGGGTGATCATTGGCCTGTGTGTCATGGCCGACGACCTTTATCCCTTTTTCAACCATCCAGTCGGCTGCTGAAGCGACAAGACCGGGACAATAGGGGAAATAATCACCGTCTTCATATTGTTTGTGCCATCCGGTGTTGATGATCAAAACGTCGTTCTTGCGGATTGCGTGACCGCAAGCCTTCTCGAGATCATCTGCCGTTATTGATTCCCATTTCTTTTTCGGAATGGAGACAACCAGCCCAGAGCCGAAAAAATGCGGTAATGGCACCTCATCAATGAATGGTGTCCCCTGAACCACATGGGCCGGCGCATCAATATGTGTCGTTACATGCATCGTCGTGGTCAATGTCTGGGACAGAACACCTGACTTGGCCATGTAATGCATGCGTTCAATGCGCACATCGCGGAAATAGGGCCAGTTCGGACATTGGTAACCGAACCGGTGGGACAGGTTATGAAATTCAAGCCCCATGTCATTGTTGAGGTTTTCCTGAAAATCGATACCGCGGACTGTAACCGTCATGAATTGCCTCCCACTGCAATTTTGTATGTACTGTATCATGATACATATGCACCATATTGCGGTCAATATGAATTCGTGCAATTATGAAAACCTGATGTTAAAACCGGGGGAAACGTCGAATCTCCCATCGAAATATGATCAACCCGCACCTGCTCGAAAGCCAACAATGATAACAAATACCAAAGAAAAGCAGCAATCAAATCAAGGCGTTCAGGTAATATCACGTGCGGTCGACATTCTCCGCTCCATGAAAAATGAACATAAGGGTTTGAGTCTTGGACAAATCGCAAACCGCGTTGGACTGGCCCGCTCTACGGTACAGAGAATTGTCAATGCACTGCAGGCTGAACGGATGATCATGGCCTCATCGGCTGAGGGCGGCTTTCGGTTGGGGCCTGAAATTCAATCACTGGCCGAAGCCGGGCGTATCAATATTGCCGAAATGATTCGACCTGACCTGACACAATTGGCCAAGCAAACCGGCGAGACTGTCGATCTTGCCGTCTACCGGCAGGATCACATGGTTTTTGTCGATCAGGTCGTCGGCACCCATCGTCTGCGCACTGTCTCAGCTGTCGGTGAGACATTTCCACTATCAACAACAGCCAATGGCAAGGCCGCTCTGGCACTCCTGAGTGATGATATCGCTGCATCACTGATTGCCAGGGAATTAAATGCAATTGAAACACCAAAACGGGCCTTGTCGGATATAATTCGGGAGATTGAACAAATCCGAAAAGACGGCCTGGCGCTCGATATCAATGAGCACACGGATGGCATATCTGCGGTAGGCGCTGCATTCAAGGATTCAAACGGCCTCATATATGCGCTCTCCATTCCAGTTCCCTCGCATCGCTTTGATGCCAAAAAGGACGCTTTGTGTGCCGCCCTGCATGCATCAGCCTGCAAAATCGAAGCGAGCATTTAAGCCAGCTTTCAGCAGTCACAATCTGTAGCGAAGCAAAAACGAATGGCAACGTAACAAGTTACGTCAATTACTATCAGCTACAGCAATGAAAAATTAGTCTGGATGCACTCAATACGTGATATCAGTTCTACCTAAGCGCTTATTATGCTAATCATATGCTACGTTTAATTGCGGGACTACTGCCATGCCGCCTTTATCATTCACACACCAAAGTTTAACCAAATTGTTCCTCATCTGGTCCGTTATATTGATGACACTTGGTCTGCCACAGGCGACCACTGCATCCGACGTAAGCATCAATCAGCGGCCTATCTTTGTCGGCATGGATTGGCATTGGCAATTGCAGGGTGAGATAAAGGTGCCCGCTTCGGCGCGGCTGGTCGAACTTGATCTTTTTGATGTTCCCGAACAGATGATCCAGTCATTCAAAGAAAAGCAGATATTCGTATTGTGTTATTTTTCGGCCGGCACCTTTGAGGACTGGCGTGAAGACAGCGCCGGTGTTCCCGCCGAACACCTTGGCAACCCGATGGGGGACTGGGTGGGGGAAATCTGGTGGGATATTCGCCTGAACACAGTGCAATCGGTAATTTCTGCCCGACTGGATCTGGCGCGGGTAAAAGGCTGTGATGGCGTGGAAGCTGACAATATTGACGGGTATGATAACGACACAGGCCTCGACATCAGTCGGGACGACGCGTCGAATTTTATGATTTGGCTGGCCCGTGAAGCACATCAACGCGAGTTATACATCGCCTTGAAAAATGCCGGGGAATTGTCTCGCGATATGGCCTTACATTTTGACCTGGCCGTCTCCGAACGATGTTTTGAGCTTGATTCCTGCACGTTATTGACCGCGTTCATTGACGCCGGAAAACCGGTGCTCAATGCAGAATACGATGAACAATACATACGCGATCCTGAATCAATATGTGCGCAATCACGGGCCATGGGCATATCAACACTGATACTGCCAATCGATCTGGATCACAGTTTCAGAATAAGTTGCGTGCAACAGGAATAATTCAAGGCACCCGGGATCATCACAGGATTTTTCGTGTGATCCATGCGCTCCCTGGTGTTTTCCAGCGGCGGCATTTGCTCTATACAGCAAGCATGTCACTTCCCATTGTGCACCATCCAAACTACAACGCCCGCTTCACCCACAATCGCAGGTTCCCTGTCGGAAAGTTCCAAAGGCTCGCCGATATATTGCTGGAGGAAGGCCTGCCCGGTGCTGGCGGATTTCATATTCCAGATCCCGTAGAACCGCATATGGTCGCCCTTGCCCATGACCGCACTTACGTTGATCAGGTGCTGTCCGGGCAATTACCGGACAAGATCGAAAGAGAAATTGGTTTTGCCATCAATGACATGTTGGCAATACGTGCCCGATGTGCATCCGGTGGGACACTGCATGCAGCCCGTCTCGCCCGCCAATACGGAATAGCCTGCAATACCGCCGGCGGCGGACATCATGCCAGATGGCGACATGGAGCTGGATACTGCGTGTTCAACGATGTGGCCATTGCCACCCGCCAATTGCAATCCACTGCGGAGATTGACCGGGCGCTGGTTATCGACTGCGACGTTCATCAGGGGGATGGGACCGCCGACATTTTTCAAAGTGACCCTACCGTCTTCACTTTTTCCATTCATGCGCAAAAGAATTATCCGGTCCGCAAGGTCAAATCCGATCTTGATATTGGTCTTGCTGACGGCACAGGTGACACGGGATACCTCAGTGAACTGAAAAACCATCTCCCGCAGATTATTCAGGCCCACCGACCCGACATTGTATTTTACAACGCGGGCGTTGACCCTCACCAGGATGATCGCCTGGGACGACTGTCCCTCAGTGATGATGGTTTAACCGCGCGTGACCGCTTTGTGATCGGTACTGTGCGCGAAGCAGGACTTCCCATCACCTGTGTCGTTGGCGGTGGCTACTCAGATGACATAGAAACGCTTGCCCAGCGCCATGCCGGTACCTACCGGGTAGCAGCTGAATTTGTATAAAACAACATGAGGTATTGAATCCGGATCTGCGTATACACAGTTGAAAACGCAGCCTTTTCATACGCACTACGACGGGATCGTTGAACCCGTCTCATTCAGACCTGTCAGCTCTGTTGCCCCAATACCCGGCAAGGATTGCGCCTGATACATTGTGCCAGACACTGAATATGGCTCCTGGCAAGGCGGCAAGAGCAGAGAAATAATTCAATGCCAATGCAACACTCAATCCCGAGTTCTGCATCCCCGTTTCGATAGAAATCGTGCGGCAGGTTTTGTGATCGAAACCGAGCGCTCTCGGTATCCAGAAACCCAACAACAGACCGCATAAATTATGCATCATCACAGCGAGCACAATAACAAGGCCCGCCTCAGCAAGGTTGGCCTGATTAAGTGCAACGACAATGGCAATCGCCGCCAGGATGGCTGCGGTCGCAAGAACAGGTAAAAACCTCTTTATCCGTTCAACCTGGCGGCCAAACAGAGCATTGATCGTCACACCAAGCGCGATGGGAATAAGCACGATACGAACCATACTGAGCAACATGCCACCCACATCAACGGGGACAGACTGTCCAACCAAAAGCCACGTGAGACCGGGCGTCATGAATACGGCAAACAGTGTGGATAATATCGTCAGACTTACAGACAGCGCAACATCAGCCCTGGCAAGATAACTCATGACGTTGGATGCCGTCCCGCCGGGGCTGCAACCCAGCAATACAAGACCAGCGATCAGCTCTGGCTGCAGTCTCAATCCGTGACCAATGGACAATGCCGCCAATGGCATGACCGTATATTGAAGCACAACGCCCATGCCGATCAGTTTAGGCCTTTTCGCCACCCGCCGAAAATCCGCAGGTGTGAGGGTAAGCCCCATCGAAAACATGATGATCGTGAGCAATGGGACGATTAATCCGCGATAGGGAGCGAATAATGCGGGCATTACATAGGCAACCGCAGACACAATGATCGCCAGCAAGGGAAAAATGAGTGCGGCTGGATGCATAGACATTCACTCCGGGATTGAAACTGCTGATCTTGCTGATGGGGGCTGCAGGCAGTGCATCATTTAATCAGTATCAACAAGCTTTACCCGTTCTGACAAAGGCACAGACACAATTGCTTCTACAGCCTTTTTGTGAACAACCAGAACAAGTTCTGATGAAAGGTCTGCGAGCGCAGCAAGCCGCGTATCGACGGCTGCCTGATCAATTTCCGGCTGGGCAAGCAATCGTCTCAGGTCCGCGTAGTTTTGATGACGTTGCTGAACGATTTGTCTGTAGGTGGGATCAAGCGAATCCAGTTTTTCAATAATCTGCTCGCGATATGGATCATCCAGATTGCGAGTCAGATGTTTGCCGACACCACGCAAAATTCCGCCGCGTTGCTTGTTTTGCGCGCCGTCGATCATTTTCGTGGCGCCATAACCGATGAAAAATGCGTTCGCAGCCAACGATGCGAACAGAATTACAAGCAATATGCGTTGTCTGCTCATGATCCGTTTTTCCTATCTTGCTGCAAGGCTGAACAACAGCTGATCCTGCGGATCTGCCTGTGTACCGGCAAAATCCGGTCCCAATTCACCGACACCAACACCCAGAAGACAGGCAAATATCAAACTCGCCGCTATGCGGGACATCATCGGCGCTGAAAACAACCGGCGCCTTTGACCCTGCGGGGCTATCTGCTTCAAAATATTGGCCTGCATTCGTTCTGCGGATCGGGTCATTGTCTGATCCGCTTCCAGATTGCGCGCATATCCGTTGAGCGCCTGATCCAATTTCCGCGCGCGATCCAATGATTGCCTGAACACAGGGTCGCACATCGCCAGCGTACGCGCCTGTTGTGCAGCGTCCTTTTGCGGCCACTGTTCGAGATCCGCACCATTCACATCCAGGAGTTCTTCCAGAGACTCAGGTGTGTGTTGCATTGTTTTCACCTTTCCGTTTCCCCGTTTCCTCAGCTTCCATACGTTGCCTCAATGCTCGTCTTGCTCTGGCCAGCAGTGATGAATAGGCTTCCGTTTCCATACCCATGATTTTGGCTGCCTGTTGATGCGTTGTGCTGTCAAAGTGGGCCAATACAAGCGCTGCGCGCTGACGCGGTGACATACGGGCAAGATGCCTGTGTACCCAATCGCGATCTTGCCGACTGGCCAGGACATCGTCAGCCCTTGCAGCGGTATCAACCAGGACATCCAGGTCCACATCACCAGCCTGAAATTTGTTGCGCCGCTGTGCATCAATCGCTTTTCGCGTCACGACAGTTTTCAGGAACGCATTAATCGTCGATTTGGGTTGCCAATCCGGCGCCAGTTGCCAAAGCTGCAGCAGACTATCCTGCACAATATCTTCTGCTTCATCACGCCTCCCGCAAATAGCCAAAGCCGCAGCGATCATCCTGTTGCTGTACTGTTTCATGATCTGATTGAATGCGTGGACATCGCCTGAACCCACCTGGCGCATGCGCTCGCCATCGACGCGAACCATATTTTCCAGATTTTCAGATGACATGGATGCTGTCCGATCGCCGCGTCCTTCGCCAGATCACGCTAGAGCATGTCATTTTGGAATGGAAGCGGTTGACCGGAGCGATTCACACTTTCAATGCACTGGAGACTCCTTTGCACCTTGTTCAAGTTCCTTGATCAGCAGATCTTCATCAGCTTTGCGCGAGTTGGACAGGCCAGCCAGCAGATTGTAGGCAACGGGTGTCAAGAACAGCGTCGACACGGTTGCAAACCCGAGACCACCGGCAATAGTCCACCCCAGCGCCGAGCGGGACTCGGCCCCCGCGCCAAAGGCAAGGATAAGCGGCAAGCTGCCAAAGATTGTTGACAGCATTGTCATCATCACGGGACGCAAACGGCGCATGCAGGCCGTTTCGATGGCATCACGAACCTCAAGTCCCTCTTCACGCAGCTGATTGGCAAATTCGACAATCAAAATGCCGTTTTTGGCCATGATTCCGACCAGCAGAATAATACCGATCTGACTGTAGACATTCAGTGTTCCACCGGTGAGACCAATTGCGACCACGGCAGCGGCCACTCCAACCGGCACTGTTGCCAAAATGATGATGGAGCTGACAAAACTCTCAAACTGCGCCGCCAGCACCAAAAACACCACGACAATGGCAAATATGAACACAAGCCCCATGCCTGATGATGTTTCTTCGAGCAGCGCCGCTTCCGCCAACAGCACGATTTCGGTGCCCGGCGGCAATACCTCCTGTCCGGTTTGCCGCAGGTCCTGCACGGCCTGCTCAATGCTGTATCCCTCGCTCAACGGCACACTGATAGGCACGGCCCGCATTTGCGCTTCCCGGGTCAATTGCGGCGCAACAGCTGTTTCCTCAATTGTAATAACCGTTGAAAGAGGCATCATGTTTCCGTCCGCCGTTCTGACAAACAGATTTTCCAGATCACCGGTATCATTGAGCGGCTGCCCACCCAAAGCCATCATGACCGGCACCGCGACATCACCCTCGTGAATCTCGGCTATTTCGGTACCATCCAGTGCCATGCGAACAAAGGAGGCCGCATCATCAAGGCTTATGCCCAGTTCCCGTGCTCTGTCACGGTCCATCCTGACCGTCAGTTCGGCCTGCGTCGTGTCATAGCCGATATCGAAATTTCCCAGCCCCTCATAACGCTCCTCCATGGTGCGTGTTAGCGTTTGAGCCGCGTCTGACAAAACAGTATAATCAGACCCCGTCAGAGCGAAGCGCAAACCGGATCCACCGCCGCGAATACCCAGCGTATTGGGTTGCCGGGCGAAGGCCGTCACGCCAACAATTTCGGCAATTTGTGCATTAACATCGCGGACGATCTGCGCCTGGCTTCGCTCGCGTTCTTCCCATGGAACCAAACGCAATATGATAAAACCGGTGTTGGAGGAACGGGTGCCAACAACACTGAAAATGGATTCAACCTCTCCCTTTTCCATCAGTTCCTGGCCAATCGCCTCAAGTTGCCGCATCTTGGCATTGGAATATTCCAGATCACTGCCCTGGGGCAATTTTACGCTGATGGGTATGCTGCCACGATCCTCTCGCGGAGTTATCTCCTGCGGCAACGATGTAAACAGGCTGTAGGAAAATCCGGAAAAGATGATGCTCAACACGATGACCAGCATGGGCGTAGCAAGCGCCGCGCGCAGCAAAGTGCTGTAAAGCGACGAGAACGTATGTCCAATTTTGTCAATTAAGCCAATCTGGTTTTTTGGTTTTGCGTTCTCGACAAAACGTGATGCCAGCATGGGCACCAGCGTCAACGCCACAAAGGACGATATCGCCACGGCGATTGCCAATACAAAGCCAAATTCCGAGAACAACTGCCCAACAGTACCTGGCAAAAATGATATGGGAATGAAGACTGCCGCCAGCGTTGCCGTCGTTGCTATAACGGCAAAAAAGACTTCTCGTGTTCCACGGATCGAAGCGGCGCGTGCGCCCTCTCCCCGGTTGCGCCGACTGACAATATTCTCCAACACGACAATTGCATCATCAACCACCATCCCGGTTGCCAGCAGGAGCGCAAGCAACGTCAAAATATTCAGGGAAAATCCGACAAGCCAGATTGTGGCCACGGTCCCGATCAAAGCGACAGGAATTGTCACGGCAGGTATCAGCGTTGCAGCAAAAGAACGCAGGAACAGAAAAATGACAAGAATAACAATGAACGTCGAAATCAACAGAGATTCCAGCACTTCCTCAATGGCCGCGCCAATAAACACACCATCATCTGATGTCACATTTAACGACACATCATCGGGAAGTGTCGGTTGAATGTCTTCAACGGCCTGCGCCACACCCTTTGATATCTCAAGTGTATTGGATTGTGCCTGTCTGATGATGTTAAGGCCAACCCCGGTCTTGCCATCAGCGCGCAAATAGGATGTGCGGTCATCAGGCCCGTAACTGACATAGGCAATATCACCGACGCGGGTATCACCATCAATCCGCAGCTGTGCAATATCATCGACCGACTTGACGTTCATATCGGTTCTGACCAGAATCTCGCTGCTGCCGCTTGCCATTGATCCTGCCGGGTTCTGGCCCGTGACACGCACAATTGCATCTTCAACAGCCGCCGGTGATATGCCTCTGCTGGCCAGCGACATCATATTCAGGTCGATTTTGAATACCGGTTGACGGTCACCATAGATCGTTACGCTGGCGACACCAGGCACAGCCGATAATCGGTCAACAATCTGATTTTCAACGATTTGGGTCAGTGTTTCAATCGGCAGTCGATCCGTCGTAACCGCCAGTCGCATAATCGGATCATCGTCGTCATTGGCTTTTACCACAACCGGTGTATCAGCGGTCTCAGGCAACTTGCGGGATTCGGTACTCACAGCATCGCGCAAATCGGTTGCTGCGGTATCGATATCCACCGATGCAGAAAACTCGACCGTGATACGGCTCATGCCGTAGCTCGAGGTCGAAGAGATTGACGACACACCGGGAGTGCGCGCTGCAGCCGCTTCCAGTACCGATGTTACACCCGTGTCCACCGTCTCCGGCGTAGCGCCGGAATAAACCGTGCGAATTGTAACCACCGGCCGGTCGGTGCTTGGAAGTTCACGAATTTCGACGGCAAAAATTGCTGCCAGACCCGCGATAATAACCAACAGGTTCATCACGATGGCAAAGACGGGCCTGCGCACGCAAAACGCCGGTAGTCCTTTCAGCTCTTCTGATATACGAGACATATGCACACGCCCTAATTGACTGATGGCACAGCACTGGCGGGTGCCTGCTGCTGGTCTGTCTGCAACGAATCTGCCGTGCGCAGGGCCTGCCCCTGTCGAACCGATTGCGTACCATCGCTCACAACCCTGTCGCCAACACCAATATCTCCAGAGATCAATACGCGATCCGCCTGTCTGGAAATGATGGTGATATCGGTGCGTGTGGCTTCGGATTCCTCAAACGTCCATACATAGGGTCCATTGCTGTCCCATTGAATGGCCAACGATGGTACGGCAGAATATTCACTTCCTGTAAAATAAAGTGTCACTTCAAATGACATGCCGGGTCGAATGAGGTCATCCGCATTGTCGATACGGCCTTGAATTGTCAGCGTCCTTGAGGTCGCATCTATGCGGCTGTCCATTCCCTCAACTTCACCTTTGAGCACCTGCCCGGGTATCGCTGGAGAGACAAGTGACATTTCGTTTCCTGGGCTGATAAGATTGGCAAATCGCTCCGGCACACGAAATTCGATCAAAAGGCTCTTTCTGTCATCAAGGGTGGTTACCGCATCGGCTGTTGAGATCGTGTCGCCCACACCAATGTCAATCAATCCAATTTCACCTGAAAAGGGCGCCACAATCAAACGGCGACGCAAGGCGTCCTGCGCTTCACTGAGATCCAGCCGTGCTTTGACCAGCTCGGATTGGGCGTCATTGAGTTGTACACTTGAGACCGCATTGGACGTGGCCAGCGTTCGGTAGCGCTCAACCTGCGCCTCTGCATCCTCGACAGAAAGTTGAGCCCGTTCCACAGCAAAGACCTGTAGTTGATCGTCAAGCCGGGCGATCACATCACCTTCTTCAACGCGCTGTCCTGCCACCACAGGCAATTCAGTCACCCGTCCGCTTGTTTCAGGATAGAGAGTCGTTCTGGCTATGGCCTGCGCTGTTCCAACGGATTTGACACGATTGTCACTGGTTACCAGTTCGACTTCGCTCAAGGCCACCAGTGGCGCGGGGCGACCGCCACCATAGGATCGCGCTGTCGCCTCGTTCCCGGTCGATAGGCCCAACTGCGCGCCAAAAGGCATCATGGACGGCGCGAAAAACACCAGTCCGGCACCAACCCCCATCACTATGATCAGCGAATATAAAGCCTGCTTCCAGAACACCATCAATCCCATCCAATATCGGTCATCGTGAATTGTAAACGAATGGAAAGGTTAATCTGGTCGGTGCTGGCACATTAAAGTTTCGTAATGTTTGCACTCCATCCGTGGGAACAGGTATTTTGCTGCCCGCTATGAGATGCGATCGAGCACATCTGCCAGTTTTGCAACGGTTTCATCCACGTTGTGCAATTTGTCCAATCCGAACAGACCGATGCGAAATGTGCTGAAATCATCCGGCTCGTCACATTGCAGCGGTACACCGGCAGCGATCTGCATGCCTTCGGCAGCAAATTTACGGCCATTTTGCATGTCAGCATCCTGGGTATAACTCACAACAACACCGGGTGCTTCGAACCCCTTGGCTGCGACGCTGCGTATACCACGCGCTGCAAGCATGGATCTTACCTTCTGTCCCAGCTCCAATTGCTCGGCACGGACCTTGTCAAACCCATAATCCTTTGTTTCGACCATTGTGTCGCGGAACGCAGCCAATGCGTCCGTGGGCATTGTTGCATGATAGGCATGCCCGCCACCTTCATAGGCCTGCATGATCTGGTGCCATTTGAGCAAATCAACGGCAAAACTGGAGCTCTTTGTATTTGGCAGCCGCTCAAGCGCCTGGCCGCCGAGCATCACCAATCCTGCTGATGGGGAGGCGCTCCAGCCCTTTTGTGGTGCACTGATGAGAATATCGACACCCGTTGCCTCCATATCCACCCAGACAGTCCCTGACGCAATGCAGTCAAGAACAAACAATCCCCCGACCGAATGAACGGCGTCTGCGACGGCGCGAATATAGTCATCGGGTAGCATTATACCGGCTGATGTTTCCACATGGGGCGCAAATACGATGTCAGGCCTGTCTTCGACAATCCGTTTCACCACTTCGTCAATGGGGTGTGGTTCAAAAGGTGCCGGGTGTTCATTACCGCTCTGGCGAGCCTTAAGCACAATAGATTCCGATGGGATCGATGCCGCCTCAAAAATTTGTGTCCAGCGGTAGGAAAACCAGCCGTTACGAATGACCAGTGCCTTTTTGCCCGTCGCAAACTGCCGTGCCACAGCTTCCATTGCATACGTCCCGCCACCGGGAACAACAATTGCTGCCTGTGCATTATAGACATCCCGAAGCATCTGCGAGATATCCGTCATCACCGTCTGAAAACTCTTGGACATATGATTGAGCGAGCGGTCCGTAAAAACAACGGAGAACTCCATCAAGCCATCCGGGTCGACCTTGGAAGCAGAATTTGTCATTTCGCGATCCTCACAAACGGGTTGCCGCCCCTGACGAACAACACACTGAAAATTGTCTGATAAACGCATAACGCAAATCAACAAAACGTCCACCGAATTTTGTGCATGGCTTGCGTCCATGACACTGGCAACGCGGACAACTTGTTAATATGTGGCATCGTTTCAAAACAGCAATGCATGGACAAATGTCCTAATAATCCTTATATTAGGACAAAAGGGCAAAACCAATGCTGCAAGCAATTGAAAATCACCAGCCAGCTGACGGAGGCAATTACACCCCTTCTCAGATTCAGGCCATGCAACGCACCGTCATCAACATATTTGCACGATGGGGCGTGCGCGACAGTGATGCCGCGATCCTGCTGGGCGGTGTCTCGACAAAAACCTTCAAACGCTGGAAAGATGGTGATTATGGCCGCGTAAGCCGCGATCAGGCCGACCGGCTTTCCAATATATTGGGTATTCACAAGGCTTTGCGGCTTGTATTTCGCGAGGCAGCACGCGGCTATCTATGGATTGGCACACCCAATGAAGCCTTCGGTGGTCATTCCGCACTCGACGTTATGCTGGGCGGTGGCATGGCTGATCTCACGCGCATAAGGCGGTATCTCGATAGCCTGCGTGGCGGATGGTAACGCCGCCTCGCCGCCGAACCGTCTGTTCCGCCACCCATCGACTCATTCTGTCGCATTATCCGGCGATTGACCTGTTTGACGATGTCGCCGATCCGCATGATTGGGAAAATCTTGCGGCAGCGGAGGCAAAAACCAATCCGCGCATCTATGAGGCAATTGGTGACCTTTCGCTGGTGCCGGTTGCAAGACGGCTTACCGGTGATGGTGCCTCATGGGTCATGGCGGCCTTCACCCATATATCACCAGAGCGTCAATCACGTTTCAGCGACGGTTCCTATGGCGTCTATTATGCTGCGGATAGTATTGATTGCGCCCTGCACGAACACGCCTTCCATATGGGCCGTGAATACGCAAAGACAGATCAGGCGCCGGGTTGGATTAGTGAAGTGCGCCAACTGGTGGGCAAAATTGACGCAATGCTCCTTGATTTATGCGGCGGTGGATTTGAAGCGCTGCTGGACAGAAACGACTATGGCGCTGCACAGGTCTTTGGTGCACAAAAACGCGCGCTTGAAGAAAATGGCATTGTCTATCCCAGCCAGCGTTATGAAGAAGGCACCTGTTTTGCCGCCCTTTTCCCGGACGTTGTTACTGCCCCCATCCAGGGTGGGCATTATGTTTATCATTGGAATGGCAGTCGTATTGACTATGTACGCCGTCTTGGAGAAACACCCAAAACCTATGAATTGCGTTGAAGCGGAAATTTTACCCAAATGATACAATTGATACCGGACGCGACGCGACGCTGATACAGCCGCCTAGCAAATTACTCTCCGAAGCGTAACCAATCGCTCATCACCCAAGGAGAGAGATCAATGACCACGTACCCAATCAGCAAATTTGCCATTGCCAGCGTACTGGCAACCGCGACAGCCGCCGCAGTCTTCGTTTCAGCCTCCCATGCAGCTCAGAAAATCAAGGCCGCCGGCCCGTCGATCAAGTGCTCCGTACCCAACAATGTCAAATGTACCGTGTCTTCATCCAAGGGTATCAAACGTGTAAAAATTCAATCCAATACGGCCCAAGGCGTGATCAATGTTGTCAACAAATCCTATTCCGGTTGCCCAAAACAGGTAACGGTCGGTTGGGATTCCGCTTACCCGGCGTCGAAGAAACAGGTTATCGAATGCAGTGCCTCGCGCGCTAAGGCCACAAAGGCAACGCTGAAGGTCAAACCCGCACGTGCCTCCGGCCCGTCAATCAAATGTACAGTGCCGAATAACGTGTCATGCAAAATTGATTCAACAAAAGGCATCAAGCACGTGAAAATAAAGGCAAATACACCGCAAGGCACCATCAATGTTGTCAACAAGAGCTATGCAGGTTGCCCAAAACACGTCACCGTTGGCTGGGATTCCGCCTATCAGGCATCCAGCAAACAGATTGTAGAATGCACAAAGGCTGCATTCAAAGCCAACTAAGGCAATTCAGGTTTTGACGGAATCGGCAAAACCTGAATGCACCAACACAATCAACGGCCGACACCGTTGTCCCGTTTCTGACAAAACGTGAAACGGTCTAAGGTAATTTCGGTTTTGGCAGAACCGGCAAAACCTGCCACCAAATCAATTGCGATCAAAGCTGCAAAACCCGGCGTCACACGTCGGGTTTTGCACATTGCCGCCAGGTTTTGTCGTATCCTCATACCCGCCCGGCACGACCTCTTGCATCACGCGGGGTAAGGCCGAATTCCTGTGAAAATGCCCGGGTCATCGCGCTGGGGTTGACGTAACCACAGCGCAGCGCAATCTCCATGACAGGCAAGCCTGTTTCATCAACCAGTTTTCTCGCTGTCAGCAGCCTTATTCTGCGATACACCGTGCGTGGCGGTGCGCCGAGTTCCTTTCGGAAAAGAATCTCGAGAGAACGTTGTGTACGCCCCACTTTGCGCGCGATCACGTCGATTGCCAGCGGGTTTTCGAGATTCTCCTGCATGAGCGTGATGGCCCGTTGAACGGCCGTGGTTCTTGGCGTCGGTAATGTGGCGGGAATATTGGCAACACTCCCCTCGTGCATGAACATCCAGCTGACTTCCAGCCGAAGCGCTTCGCCAAAATGTTGACCGATCAATGTACTGACCACATCAAAGGCAGCCATGGCACCACCGCAGGTAATCAAATCACGGTCAATGACAAAACGTTCGCGCAGGACCTGCGTTTCGGGAAATTCCTCGGCAAAGCCATGCAACTCCTGCCAGTGAATAGTCGCCTTGCGACCGTTTAACAATCCGGCCTTTGCCAACAACCAACTACCGGTATCCATTGCGACGACCTGCTCATATCCTGCAACAGCGTTGCGCAGCGCCGCCAGACATTGCGCAGTTGCCAGCGAGCGGAATCCGTAACTCGGCACCAGGATCAAAAGCTCGCCTTTTGGGTGGTCCCGCAGCGCACCCTGCGGCTCAACCTGCATGCCGCTCGAGGAAAAAACGGCACCGCCGTCCAGCGTTAAAAACTGCCAGACATAGGCCTTGCGCCCTACCAGTGCATTTGCAGCCCGAAGCGGCTCAACGGTGTTGGCAAGGCAATTGTTGGAGAACCGCTCGAACAGCAGCACACTGACGCGGTAGGTTTTATCATTTCGTTTTGACCAATTCGGCATGATTACAGCATAATTGTGCATGATAGCAGATTGCAAGAGGCGTAGCATTCTGACAGCAGTCATGGAGAATATTATGCCACTAGCTATCAATCAGGATGTTTTCATCACCTGCGCCATCACCGGCTCGGGAAGCTCTCAGGATCGCAGCCCCCATGTCCCGCGCAGCCCACAGCAGATTGCCGAGAGTGCGCTGAAAGCTGCCAGAGCCGGTGCTGCTGTCGTTCATTGCCATGTCAGGGATCCGGAAACCGGGACACCGGCGCGCGACCCCGCATTGTACCGCGAGGTAACCGAGCGCATTCGGGATGCGGACACGGATGTTGTCCTGAACCTTACCGCCGGGATGGGTGGTGATCTTGTGTTTGGTGCACCGTCTGCACCTCTCCCATTGGCTGTCGGAACGGATATGGCCAGCGCAGAAGAACGTGTTGCACACATTGAAAACTGCCGGCCTGAAATCTGCACACTGGATTGTGGCACAATGAATTTCGCCGAAGCCGACTATGTGATGACCAATACGCCAGGCATGTTGCGAACCATGGGTGCGTTAATGACGGGTTATGGTGTGAAGCCCGAGATCGAAGCATTTGACACCGGCCACCTGTGGTTTGCCAAGCAACTGGTCTCTGAAGGTATCCTTGAGGGACCGGCGCTGGTTCAGCTATGCATGGGCATTCCATGGGGCGCACCTGATGACCTCAATACTTTCATGGCGATGGTCAATAATGTGCCGTCAGACTGGAACTGGTCCGCCTTTTCCATTGGCCGTAATGAAATGCCCTATGTCGCAGCCGCTGTTCTGGCCGGCGGCAATGTTCGGGTGGGTCTTGAGGACAATCTTTGGCTTTCCAAGGGTGAACTTGCCACCAATGAGGCTTTGGTTGTGCGAGCCCGCACGATTGTCGAAGCGATGGGGGCCAACATCATTGGCCCGGCGGCAGTGCGTGAGCGCCTGGGATTGAAAAAGCAGGCACCAAGATGAACAAACAGGCAGCGATAATTGGCGGTGGTGTCATTGGCGGAGGCTGGGCAGCGCGCTTTGTGCTCCACGGTTGGGACGTTCGCATATTTGATCCCGATCCCGAGGCCAAACGCAAGGTTGGTGAAGTCCTCGACAATGCGCGCGCCTCTCTGCCGCAACTCATCAACGGATGCCTGCCAGCGGAAGGCTCCGTGTCCTTTCATGGCACAATTGCAGAAACAGTCGCTGACACGCAATGGATCCAGGAATCTGTGCCTGAACGTATAGAGATCAAGCATGAGACCTATGCGCAGATCATGGCCAATGCGCGGCAGGGCACACCAATCGGCTCTTCAACATCCGGTTACATGCCATCGCAATTGCAGGAAAACACGGCTCAACCACAACACCTGGTCGTCGCGCATCCCTTCAATCCCGTCTACCTGCTGCCATTGGTTGAACTGGTTCCGACAAAACAAAACACACCCGAATTCATTCAGCACTGCAAACAGATTTTGACCGATATCGGTATGGTTCCACTCCATGTGCGCAAGGAGATTGACGCCCATATAGCCGATCGTCTGCTTGAAACCATTTGGCGCGAAGCTCTGTGGATGGTGCGTGATGACATCGCCACCACTGAAGAAATCGACGATGCAATCCGTTATGGCTTTGGACTTCGCTGGGCACAAATGGGTCTGTTCGAAACCTACCGGGTCGCCGGTGGTGAGGCTGGTATGGAACATTTCATCGCCCAGTTTGGTCCTTGCCTGCAGCGGCCGTGGAGCCGCCTTACCGATGTGCCGGAGCTAACGGATGGACTGACGCAAAAAATTGCCAGCCAGTCGGACGCACAATCGGGCCATCTGTCCATCCGCCAACTGGAACAATTGCGCGATGATAATCTGGTTGGTCTGTTGCGGGCGTTGAAGGACAGAAATGCAGGCGCCGGGGCGCACCTCAATCAACACGAGCGCAACCTGAGCGCCAAGGCACCATGCATTGAACCATCAACCGACAACGACGGTTTGCTTTGCCTTTATGAAACACGCGTTCTGCCAGCCTGGATAGACTACAATGGTCATATGACCGAACACCGATATCTTGAGGTCTTTGGTGAAACAACGGATGCACTACTGCGCCTCATCGGAGCAGACCGGCAATATGTCGCTGCGGGACACAGCTATTACACTGTCGAAACGCACATCATGAACATTGATGAATCCAAATTGGGTGAGCACCTGACAACCACGACGCAGATTCTGAGTTCGGATGAGAAGCGAATTCAGGTTTTTCACACAATGCGCGTCAAAACGGACAACCGTGTTGTGGCAACGGCCGAACAGATGTTGCTGCATGTTGACAGTAACGCAGGTCGCGCCTGCCCGGCTCTGTCTCAAGTACGCTCAATTGTAGAAAAACTGACCAGACAACAGGCGTCACTGCCACCACCGCAAACTGCCGGTCGACACGTTGGCCAAAGGAGACAGACATGAATTTCGGGCTGACTGATGAACAGGAAATGATCGTCACGACGGTCCGTTCTTTCGTGGAGAAGGAGATTTATCCACATGAGGATGCCGTTGATCGAACTGGAACGGTACCCGTCGAGATTGCCGATGCCATCAAACAAAAGACGATTGATCTGGGGTTCTACGCCTGCAACTTCCCCGAAAGTGTCGGCGCTGCAGGCCTCACCCATTTGGACTTTGCCCTGGTGGAACGCGAATTGGGCCGCAGCAGCATGGCGCTCAACCATTTTTTCGGGCGCCCTCAAAATATTCTGATGGCCTGCCAGGGGGAGCAGATCGAACGCTATCTTCTGCCCGCTGTGCGGGGTGAAAGAATGGATGCCCTGGCCATGACCGAACCGGATGCGGGATCAGATGTGCGTGGCATGAAATGCTCGGCTGTTCGTGACGGTTCCGATTGGGTTGTCAATGGTACAAAACACTTCAT
This sequence comes from uncultured Rhizobiaceae group bacterium, assembly GCA_947501445.1. Classification (GTDB taxonomy): domain Bacteria; phylum Pseudomonadota; class Alphaproteobacteria; order Rhizobiales; family Rhizobiaceae; genus Hoeflea_A. The sequence continues at coordinate 210,771 of CANMVS010000001.1, forward strand.
ATCCGGGGCGGAACACGCTGATTTTGTTATAGTATTTGTCGCAACAGGCGAAGATGAAACACCCCGCGGACCGAAAAAACGCATTACCTGTTTTCTCGTCGATCGGGGAACACCCGGCTTTACCATCCGTCCGGGGTATCAGTCGGTTTCGCACCGCGGCTATTCAAATATGATCCTGGATTTTGACAGTTGTCGCCTGCCTCAAGAACAGGTTCTTGGTGATGTCGATGGGGGTTTTGCGGTTATGAACGAGTGGCTTTATGCCACGCGCCTGACCGTTGCCGCCATGGCTGTGGGGCGGGCACGCCGCGTCTTTGATATGGCCCTAAATTATGCCGCTGAAAGAAAGCAATTCGGCCAGGCGATCGGAAAATTCCAGGGCATCGCCTTTCCGCTGGCAGACATGATAACCGAGATTGATGCGTCGGATCTTCTGACATTATCAGCTGCCTGGCGACTTGATCAGGGCTTGCCTGCCAATCGCGAGATCGCCAGTGCCAAAGTCCATGCGACTGAAATGCTTGCTCGGGTGACCGATACTGCCATTCAGATATTTGGTGGCATGGGTCTGATGAATGATCTGCCGCTCGAGCGTTTCTGGCGCGATGCCCGCGTTGAACGTATTTGGGACGGAACCTCTGAAATCCAGCGCCATATCATCAGCCGCGATCTTCTGCGGCCATTGGGTGCGTGATGCTGGTGGACAATGGGATTGGTCAAATGTCGGATCTCACTCGTTTGTTAAGCCCGAGATCAATCGCAGTTATCGGCGGTGGCGCCTGGTGTCGGGCCGTTGTCGAACAGAACAGAAAGGCCGGATACACCGGTCATATCTGGCCGGTCCACCCTACCCGATCTGAGATTGCCGGTGTTGCCACTTACGCCTCCATCAGCGCGCTTCCGGCTGCGCCGGATGCAGCCTTTGTTGGTATCAACAGACATGCCACCGTTGAAGCGGTCAGACAATTGCAACACATGGGTGCTGGCGGTGCTGTTTGCTTTGCCAGCGGCTTTGAAGAAACCGGAGATGGCAATGATCTGCAGGAACAATTGCTTGATGCCGCTGACGAAATGCCGGTGCTGGGCCCCAATTGCTACGGTTTTTTGAATTATCTCGACAACACGATGTTATGGCCGGATCAACATGGCGGCTTGGGTGTCAAACAAGGCGTCGCAATCGTCACCCAGTCTTCCAATATTGCCATTAACATGACAATGCAAAACCGCGGACTGCCGCTGGCCTATATGGTTACGGCCGGAAATCAGGCGCAGACCGGACTGTCGAAAATCGGAAAAGCGCTTTTGCAAGACCCACGGGTCACGGCCCTTGGTCTGCATATTGAAGGCCTTGATGACATCATCGACTTTGAAGCACTGGCCGTCGAAGCGCGCAGGCTCGGCAAACCAATTATTGTCCTGAAAGTCGGCAGGTCCGAAAGTGCACGCGTTGCAGCGCTAACCCATACGGCCTCCCTTGCCGGCGGTGATGCCGGTGCCGATGCACTGTTTCGCCGGCTTGGCGTTGGCAGGGTAGACACATTGCCCGCCTTTATCGAAACGCTGAAACTTCTTCATGTAACTGGTGCCCTCCCGTCCGCCAACATCGCATCTTTGAGTTGTTCCGGTGGCGAAGCCGGTCTGATGGCTGATCATGCAGAAAGGCACCAACTGCAGTTTCCCGTGCTGTCACAGCAAAGAAAGGACAAATTGTCAGCGCTGATCGGGCCTTTGGTCACCCCGTCAAACCCGCTCGATTACCATACGCAGATCTGGCACGATGATGAGGCACTTGTTGAGACATTTTGCCTGATGATGGATCTGCCTGTTGCGCTGACCCTCATCATTATCGACTTTCCACGCAACGATCGATGCAACCCCGACGACTGGCAGCGCGTCATTGGTGCCTGCGCCATTGCCAGGGCCCGAACTGGCGGCAACCTGGCCCTCGTCGCGACAATGCCCGAAAACATGCCAGAGGAGATAGCATTCCAACTTGTGGAAATGAGCATCGTGCCATTCTGCGGTCTGGACGAGGCATGTGCTGCCGTCAGATGCGCGGCAGATGCCAGTGCGGGATCGCAGTTCAAAACCATTCTTCGTGGCCGAGCACCCATCTGTGCACAAACTTTGAGCGAAAAGGCTTCAAAGACAGAATTGGCACAATTTGGCCTGCACATTCCGCAATCTGAATTGGCCTATGGCAGCATATCCGCGGCAGAAACCGCAAAGGCCATCGGTTTTCCGGTAGTACTGAAGGGCGACGGCTTTGCACATAAGACAGAAAATGGTGCTGTCGTTGTCAATCTTTGCTCTACGGCACAGGTCGAGATGGCTGCCAATGCAATGCAGGCTGATAAGTTTTTGATTGAACAGCAGGTCACCGACAATGTCGCGGAAATTCTTGTCGGGGTTGTCCATGATCCCGCCCATGGATTTGTGCTCACCCTGGCTGCCGGTGGTGTATTGACTGAACTTGTTGCGGACAGGCAGTCTCTTTTGATGCCGGCCAGCGAGACAATGATTGAAGCGGCTTTGGACAAATTGAAAATTGCATCGCTCATAAAAGGCTACCGCGGCAACCCACCAGCCGACAGGCAGTCCATCATTACCGCTGTGCTCGCGGTGCAATCCTATGTCGAGGCCAATGCCGATGGTCTGCAGGAACTTGAAGTCAACCCACTGATATGCGGACAGCATCGCGCTGTTGCCGCCGACGCACTGATTATAAGAGAGATCACCCATGACTGACTCGCCTATTAAAACGCGCCGTGAAGGCGGTATATTGGAAGTTACCCTGGATCGCCCCAAAGCCAATGCCATTGATCTGAAAACCAGCCGTCAAATGGGAGATGTCTTTGGTGCATTTCGTGATGACCCGGAACTTCGGGTTGCCATATTGACTGGCAGTGGCGGCAAATTCTTCTGTCCCGGCTGGGATTTGAAAGCTGCGGCAGACGGCGATGAAGTCGATGGCGACTACGGCATTGGCGGTTTTGGCGGATTGCAGGAATTACCAAACCTCAACAAACCGGTTATCGCCGCGATCAACGGCATATGTTGCGGCGGTGGGCTGGAACTGGCGATTTCATGCGATATGATCCTTGCTGCAGACCACGCAAGTTTTGCATTGCCGGAAATACGTTCTGGCACCGTCGCTGACGCTGCATCAATCAAATTGCCAAAGCGCATTCCCTACCACATAGCCATGGATATGCTGTTGACCGGCCGCTGGCTGGATGTTGAAGAGGCCCACCGTTGGGGTCTGGTAAACCGCATCTGCTCGGCTGAAACGCTGATGGATAACGCGTGGGATCTGGCCAGATTGCTGGAATCCGGGCCACCGTTGGTATTTGCTGCAATCAAAGAGGTTGTGCGCGAGGCCGAAAACATGAAATTCCAGGATGCACTCGATCGCATAACCAGCCGGCAGCTTGAAACTGTAGATCGCCTATATGGCTCGGAGGATCTTATGGAAGGGTTCAAGGCATTCGCTGAAAAGAGAGAACCTGTATGGAAGGGCAAATAGTCCCAACCGCACCTTTGGGATGGAATAGTCCGATATGTTTTTGACGCGGGCGCAATAAACAGGCAGGATCGTTGTGTATATTTAAGTGATGGACCACAGGTGTGGTCGGAGGGTTTTGTACAATGGTCCGACTGTCGCCTGTGGATATTCTTCTGGGTATCTCGGTTGCGCTCATTTGGGGCATGGGCGTTGTCTTTGCCAAAGCAGCAATTTTTCATTTTCCGCCCATATTGCTGATGGCCTTCCGGTTCACGCTCACAGCATTGGTTCTGGTATGGTTCGTGCGCCCGCCGTTGGGGCAGTTGATGAAGATCTTCTGGATCGCCCTCATCTCGGCCGCGTTGCAATATAGTTTGACCTTTACCGGCCTTGCCGGTGTGGATGTATCTGTCGCCGCACTCGTTGTTCAAACGGAAGTTCCATTTCTGATCATTATCGGCGCTGTGGCATTGAAGGAAAAACCTGGCCTGCGCAAATGGATTGGTACCGCTATTGCCTTCATTGGTGTTGGCCTGATCGCCGGAGAACCAAGGCTTGGTGGTGCCTGGTTATCTTTATTGATGGTCATCGGTGGTGCGTTCACATGGGCAGTTGGCCAGGCAATGGTTCGAACGCTCAAGGATATAGACGGCTTGACACTCACCGCATGGATTGCCGTGTTTGCCAGCCCACAACTCTTTGTCATGTCCTATATCTTTGAAGGCGATCACGTGAATGCGGTGATTTCAGCCAATTGGATCGTCTGGTCTGCAGTGGTATATCTTGGGCTCATCATGACAGCCGTTGGCTACGGAATCTGGTATTCGCTGGTGCGAAAACACCCCGTCAGTCTCGTCGCGCCCTTTTTGCTGCTGCTGCCGGTTTTCTCAATAATTGGTGGTGTCATGGTTTTGAATGAACGACTGACAACCCAAACCGTAATCGGCGGGGTTATTGTGATTGCGGGCGTGGCCTTCATTCTGCTTGAGCGAAAACCAAAGATAATCGCAGCGACCGACAACGCCTGAAACGACCAGCCAATCTTGCTATTTCACTGTTTGCCGTGTGGAAGCTGCAACCGCATCGCGAATGGCCAACGCCAGCAATACACGCAATACATGGCCCGAAGGACATCCGCACGCCAGTTTCTGCGCCTGCTGCCGCAGGTCAGCAAGACTAATCCGGTCAAATGCATCAAACAGCCCGGCACCAAGGTCAAGCAATTGTGGGTGGTGAATGAGTAAGGACGATATGGCCGATATTGTATCGGCAAAAAGCTCAGTTGAATTGTCATCGGTTTCACGAACCAGTCGCAGCACCCATGCCAAATGCACACTGCCATGGCTACGTCCGATACGTCGAAGCGTTGCCGGACAATAGCAGACACCGGCGCGACGCTTTTTGTGATATTGCTGCGCTCCATTGAGAATTCTAATTCCACACTGTCGGGCAATTTTGTGAATGTCGCACGCATGAGGGGCGTCTGGAATATTTTTGGCACCTATTGTTTTTCTGTCGCCCGGATTCAATCCGGATTGGGCTGTGATCATCATTCCTCCAGACAGGCGCGTCGCTGTGACAGCCGCCAATGGGACGAACGACGACACGACCGATCAACTAAATTGAATATTTAGATATATGCCGACACAAAAGTTGAGAACACGCAGCCCCACAGGCTGGCTATAGTCTGCCGGTGGGATGGTTGATATCTCTGTTCAGTGCGTTGTCGCCTGCGTCCATGCACACTCCCAAGGCCGGGAGGCTGGCGTACCACACATCTGGACTCCACACTTGCGGCGGCCATGATCAATGGCCGTCGTTTGGACATCACAATGGAAAAGCCGGATGTCGCTTATTGGTTTATCAGGCCAAGTTTGCCAGCCGCCGCCTGACAGCTCATACCGCGCATCAATAGTTTGATATATTGCGGCTCCTTGGACAGCGGCACATCAAAACCACGCCGTGCCCTTTTATAGGCCACGAGATGGTGACCACAGGACTTCACTGGTCTGCTGCCATCCGAACGAGGTGCGGGTGGCATCGCAAGCTGTCCTTTTCGCACCCCATAGCGGCTCGCAAGTTTGCGAATATATGTCTCGTCAATGTCAAAGAGATCGGCCAATGCTGCGGTCGTTTCCCCGCCTGCATATTGTTGCAGAAGATTTTCCTTATCCTGCATATTAAGCTTTGAGCGTCGGCCCCTCGGTGCCACAGTTTTATCGGTAATAAATGGGGTATGGGGTATCTCGTCAAATTGGTCCGACATGGGTCATCCACTGTATCGTTTGAAAATGAAGTCCGGATACGCACTGCAATCAGCGTTTCTCTTTTGCGCACCGCCGCTGTTCTGATACGCCATCCAACAAGCTGACACGCGGCACGGAGATCTGCTTTCGCCCCCAGTCAGGGTCACCGTTCCCGGACGTCGGCTCACCAAAATCAATAACCGCGCGCCATACCCGCTCGATCCCTAATTCACCAGCTGTTGGGCGACCTTTGGCCAGATCCTGCGGTTCACTTTCTGCATCAATTGTTCTTGTTTTGTTCTCTTTTTTAGTTTGGGCAACCGGCGTGGTTGAAGCGCTGTCTGGCATGGCTATCGCTTTCAATGATTGCAGTCTGAAGGAGTATTTGCACATTATGCCATTTTGGTATATAGGTCAATGCAAAATACCACTTTGGTCTCGTAAAAATTGCAATTCCGCAATCTACACTGACCCCAAGAGCACCAGAGCAATTCTGGTTTTGACGGAATCGGCAAAACCAGGATGCATCAACAAAATCAGAGGCCGACACCGTTGTCCCGTTTCTGACAAAACGTGAAACGGTCTGATACAAGATGAGCATAATCAAGACGCTTCGAGAAGCCCAAGGCTTGACCCAGGTACAGCTTGCAGACCGTTTGTCCACGTCTCAGCCGCAGATCAGACGCCTGGAAGCGGGCGAACGCCGGTTGACAAAGGAATGGGCAGAAAAGCTTGCCCCTCACCTTGGTACCACGGCCGCAGAACTGATGTTTGGCGATCCAATACCCGCTGCAACAACGGCCCCTTCCGTTCCCCCGGCTGCAATCAGGGTTTCATCACCGGTTACATCCGACAACAGTGGCTATTTGACAGCTCCCGCGAACGCAAGGCTTGGTGACACACTGGTTGATTTGCAAAGCAAAATCCCGGTATATGGTCAGGCAGTCGGCGGCGTGGATGGTGAATTTGTAATGAATGGTGATCGCCTCGACGATGTGTTTTCCCCACCCAGCCTCTCTTCAGTTGTGGGTGCCTATGCCGTATTCGTTTCCGGTGAATCCATGGAACCGCGCTATTTTGACGGTGAGATCGTATATGTAAACCCGGCAAAACGCGTCAGGCGGGGTGACTTTGTTGTGGCGCAGATACAGTCAGACGAACATGCGCCGCGCCTTGCCTATGTCAAACGATTTGTGCGCTGGAATTCATCCGAACTCGTTTTGGCACAATATAATCCGATCAGAGAACTGTGTTTTGAAGCCGATCAGGTTGTCTCGGTACACCTCGCGGTGATGGGCGGAGCGGTGTAGAATTTAATCCATCAGCTGTACACGCGTGACACCAGCGAAAAGCGTTGTTCGATACCGATGGCAGATAAAAAATCCTGGTCATGGCTGACCACCAGAATTGCACCATCGTAAGAGGCCAATCCGGCTTCGACCTCAGCAAGCGCTTCCAGATCGAGATGATTGGTCGGTTCGTCCAGCATCAGCAATTGGGCCGGTTCCCGCGCCATGAGACAACAGGCCAGGCCAGCGCGCAACAATTCACCGCCACTGAGTGATCCAACGATGCGGTTTGCATCGTTGGCCCGAAAAAGGAAACGCGCCAGTTGCCCTCGGCCGTCACGATCACCGACTTGCGGATTAATGCGTTGGCAGTTTTCCAAAATGGTTTGTTGGCGATCCAGAAATGCAACATTCTGATCGAGAAATGCAAACGGCACATTGATATCAACGTCACCGCATTTGGGAGCCAGCGTTCCCGCCAGGGTCTTGAATAAAGTAGACTTGCCGCATCCATTGGGTCCACATATCGCCAACCGCTGTGGGCCAACCAGTTGCAGACATAAATCTGAGAACAACGGCTCTGCGTCCGCATAGCCACCGCTCAGATTATGCGTTGCAAGAACAACCCGATTGCCTGGTAACCCAACTGAATCCAGCTCCAACCGCGGTGGCACCGATTGTATCGCCTGCTCCCGTGCCTTTCTCAGATTATCTTCAGCAAGTTTCATACGTCGAACGTTCTCACGATTAGTCGTACTCAGCGCATTTTCGGATTGCTGTTTTTGCGCATTGAGGATCAGTTTGCTTTGGCTACCATCCCACCTGGCGTGCCGACCCCTGGCATTGGTTTTGTCTTTTCGCTGACGTGCGATCTGCTGTTTTGACTTTGCGCGATGCATTTGGTCCTGCGCATGCGACAGGTCTTGCCTGTGCCGGACCTGTTCCGCCAACTTTGCCTGCGCGAAGAAATCCCAATTGCCCCCATAGGTTTTTACGCCGCCTGGCGTGAGTTCCAAAATGCAGGTTGCGTCTCTCAGCAGCGCCCTGTCGTGCGATACGACAACGGCACCACCTTTGTAGTCGGCCAGGGTCCTGGCGATCAGAGTTCTAGCGTCCTGATCGAGGTTATTGGTTGGTTCGTCCATCAAAACCACATCAGGGTGATCAAAAAATACGGATGCCAACGATACACGCATGCATTGACCACCACTAAGCTGGCTGATCAGCTGACCTGGCGACATTGTCCCAAGACCGAATTTGCGCAGTGAAGAGCGAATGCGCTCATCCAGCGACCAGTCAATCTCCCAGGCTGTATCTGAACCGGTGTGACCTGAAAGCACAAGCATCAGGTCGCGATAGGCGCACGAGACACCAAATACATCTGCGATCGTTTCCGTCTGTGGGGCATCGATACATTGCCCCATGAACCGCATCACGGAACGGCTGCGCACAATGCCAGTGCCCGGTTGCCTGATGCCGGCTATAACTTCAAGCAATGTCGATTTGCCGATGCCATTGGCACCAACAATAGCAGTCAGACCATGCTGAATTTCAATATTTACGTTTTCAAAGAGGCGCCGGCCATCAGGCGTGGCATAGGACACATTGTGAGCTGTCAGTAATGTCATGAAGTACCGATCGTGAGAACATCAGGCTGGTGGGATCACACATGTTCTCATTGTTCATCGGTACACACTCCTGTTCCTGTCGCGGATGGATATAGTTACACAATTGACCGTGTTCAAGGACTTTCCTTATTCGCAGACAAGGCCCCTTTCCTCTCCGGTTGTTGAACACTATTTGTCAGCAATGATCGAACCATACCTGAAACGCTGGTCCCTGCATGCAGATGGCAAGGTGATTTTCACCGACAGCAGTCAATTGTTACCGGTCATTCGGGAAGATGGGACAGCGGCCATGCTGAAAATGGCCATCGCCTCGGATGAGAAAATCGGCGCGGGCCTGATGGCCTGGTGGGCAGGCGATGGCGCCGCCCGCGTCCTTGAATCTCATGAAAATGTGCAGCTGTTGGAAATGGCACAAATGCAACCGAACCTTGCCACCATGGCACGGTCCGGCGAGGACGATGAGGCCAGTCGGATAATCTGCAGGACGACAGCATTGCTCCATGCAAAAAACGCACCACAGAATTTGGGGCTGGTTCCCCTGGCCAAGCGCTTCGATGCCCTGTTTGAAGCTGCCTGCATACATGGAGGGTTCTTTTTGCAACCAGCAACAATTGCCCGATACCTTTTGCAGACCCGGCGGGAAACAGTCGTTCTCCATGGTGACATTCATCATGGCAACATCTTGTGGTTTGGCGAGCGCGGGTGGCTGGCCATTGACCCAAAGGGACTCATTGGTGAGCGCGGTTTTGACTACGCGAACCTGTTTTGCAATCCCGATATGGAAATCGCAACTGCGCCCGGCAGATTGGAAACGCAGGCGTCCCTCGTGGCAAAAACGGCACATTTGGATCGTCAGAGATTGCTGCAGTGGATTATCGCCTATTGTGGCCTGTCCGCCGCATGGACGCTGGAGCAACGTCCTTCGATGCAGGAACCATTCAAAACCGCAGGGGTTGCCGCAGCCGCTCTTGCCCTGCTGGACTGACCCCATCGCGCACCGCACAACGTCTGCCAACGAGGTTCTGATCAATATTGCAACGCTGACAATGATCTGGCCGCAACCGCCGAAGACCAGTCATGCCCGCACAGTCAAGCACTGCTTCGGCTCTCAATGGGAATAGTTTGGTCATTGTCGCCAGATCGGACATCTCAAGTCTTGAGCGAGCGGACATATTTACCATGAAACCGGCCGTAGCCTTGTTCCGTTTCCTGCAAATGCTGTTTGGACAACGCATGCAGCTGTGGCAATTGATGAAAGGGCACGGCGGGAAATGCATGATGCTCTGCGTGAAACGGCATATTCCAAGCAAGCCGGCGAACGATGGCATTGGTGTAGGTTGTTCGACTATTGGCAAACATGTTTGAAACCAGCGCGCAACGGCCATGTTCAGCAAGCAGATAGAAGCGTAAAAATGGCTGGCCGATGATAGCAGGCAAGACCCAGACATAGAGCAAATCAGGATATTGAAACCAGATAGCCATCAGCAGGACCAGCCCGTACAGGCACAACATCATTCTCGCTTCCCGCCTTATCCTGGCCTGTGCAGATGACGGCACGAAGGCGCCCGGCTTTAAACCGGATGCGTTGCGAACCAATGTTTTCAGATGGCTGTACCAGACCGGTAAACCAGAGATATGAATTGCATATTGCAATGGTGTTTCAGGCTTGGGTTGAATGAGTTCCGGGTCGTTTTGCGGGTCTTGTGTGTGACGATGATGGGCGAAGTGGAAATAGCGGAACCAGTCAGGTGGAAGCAGGATCAAAAATCCGCAAACTCGCGCCACGGCGTCATTGAGCCATTGGCTCTCAAATGCCGTGCGATGAATTGATTCATGCAAGGTGGTGAAAAGAAAAACAATCAGCACGCCCTGTAGCGGCATCAGGATCGGCCAAAAGATCGGTTTTGCTGCAATCAGACCGCCAATCACCAGTATTGCACCCCAGTGCGCAGCGAGTTGCCCAAAACCTTTGAAATTCGAGCGTCGCGTTAATGCCTGTTTTTGCCTGCGCGACAGACCGGCCACGAATTGCCGATGGTCCTGATCCTGCACCGTCATTTCAGCATCCTCGCCAGCAGCTTGCTCCCCTGTCATTGATCACAAATTTAACGAAGACACACAATCACAAACCAGCCAAATGCATCTCGAACCAATGGGTTCTTGATCGTCCGGAAGCGGATTTGACGGCACACAATACAAGAATAATAACATATTTTCCTCAGACGCAACGCACCTGCAATATAGTTAATATATTAATTTAAAAAATCCTGTTTATATATTGTTATATATCAATAATATGGAATGTAATATTTCATGTTTCTAAGTCCGAAATCTGAACTTTGGCCCGGGTGTTTTTGACATTGCCAAAGGCGCATTGGCTGAAATCCCGCTTGACAGAATCGAATCCCTATACTCTAAAAGCCCCACTGCCAGGGGAGCTCCGACAAGGAGCTGAGAGGCTGATCGGTGAATGTTCACCAGCGCAGCGACCCTTTGAACCTGATCCAGTTAACGCTGGCGTAGGGATGGTTAATCGCCAAAATGGTCTGCTGCCTGAACAGGTTTCTGCACGACTGTGGCGAACTCTCCTTTTGCACACGTGAATTGGATCTCATGAGCTGATCAGGGAGAGCCAGATGAACACGATTACCGTAACCGAGGGTCCACTACCCGCCTCACGTAAAATCCACAAATCGGGTGTTCTTTACCCGAACATCAAAGTGCCCATGCGTGAGATCGCTGTCCATCCTACGGCTGGCGAGCCGCCGGTTGTCGTCTACGACAGTTCCGGCCCATACACGGACCCGACTGTCTCCAAGGACATCGCTGCCGGTCTGCCACGAATTCGCCAAAGCTGGATCGAATCGCGGGGCGATGTCGAGCCCTATGAGGGCCGCCGGGTAAAATCCGAGGACAACGGTTTTGCTACCGGCGATCGACTGACACCGGAATTTCCCATTACAAATCAACCGCTCAAGGCAAAGACCGGCAAAACGGTGACCCAACTGGCCTATGCGCGCGCTGGCATCATTACACCGGAAATGGAATTCATCGCTATTCGCGAAAACCTTGGTCGTGCTGAACTTAAAGAGAAGATCGAACGCGATGGTGAAAGTTTCGGGGCAGCCATTCCTGATCATGTGACAGCTGAGTTTGTTCGTCAGGAAGTCGCCCGTGGTCGCGCGGTCATACCGGTGAATATAAACCACCCGGAGACTGAGCCGATGATCATCGGGCGCAACTTTCTGGTCAAAGTGAATGCAAACATCGGTAACTCGGCGGTCACCTCCTCCATGGCGGAAGAAGTGGAAAAAATGGTCTGGGCATCCCGTTGGGGTGCCGACACCGTTATGGACCTTTCAACCGGGCGTAATATTCATAATATTCGCGAGTGGATCATTCGCAACGCCCCGGTTCCCATCGGCACCGTGCCCATTTATCAGGCACTTGAAAAAGTCAACGGAGTTGCCGAGGACCTGAGTTGGGAAGTCTACCGTGATACGCTGATCGAGCAGGCGGAACAGGGCGTTGACTATTTTACTATTCATGCGGGCGTGCGCCTGCATTACGTGCCGTTGACCGCAGAACGCACCACCGGCATCGTGTCGCGCGGCGGCTCAATCATGGCAAAATGGTGTCTTCACCATCACAAGGAGAGCTTTCTGTATGAGCATTTCTCCGAAATTTGCGATATCTGTGCCGCCTATGATGTTTCCTTCTCCCTGGGTGATGGTCTACGCCCCGGATCCATTGCCGATGCAAATGACGCGGCACAATTTGCCGAATTGGAAACACTGGGCGAACTGACACGCATTGCCTGGGCCAAGGACTGTCAGGTCATCATTGAAGGGCCTGGCCATGTGCCGATGCACAAAATCAAAGCGAATATGGATAAGCAGCTTGAGGTTTGTGGTGAGGCGCCATTTTACACGCTTGGACCGCTGACAACCGATATAGCGCCGGGATATGATCATATCACATCCGGCATCGGCGCGGCCATGATCGGTTGGTTTGGTACAGCAATGCTTTGCTACGTGACGCCAAAGGAACATTTGGGGTTACCCGACCGCGATGATGTTAAAATTGGCGTCATAACCTACAAGATCGCCGCCCACGCAGCCGATTTGGCAAAGGGTCACCCGGCAGCGCAGAAGCGTGATGATGCCCTGTCACGCGCCCGGTTCGAGTTTCGCTGGGAAGACCAGTTCAATCTGGCTCTGGATCCGGAAACCGCACGAGACTTTCATGACCAGACCCTGCCCAAGGAAGCACACAAGGTTGCCCATTTCTGCTCCATGTGTGGTCCGAAATTCTGCTCCATGCGCATCTCCCACGATATTCGCACTGAGGCACAAAAAGAGGGTATGGAAGCCATGGCTCAAAAATACCGTGAGGGCGGCGATCTCTACATGCCGGTTGTAAAGGCAAGCGAGCCTGCAGAGTAGACCTGATGCATGTGACCATCCTGGGGGCCGGCGTTGTCGGCCTCACAACGGCAACCGAACTGGTCGAACGCGGTTGCAAGGTCGACCTTGTCGATCTTGCTGCTCAACCCGGTCCACATGCCTGCTCCTGGCACGCAGGTGGCATGCTTGCACCCTGGTGCGAGGGTGAGATTGCAGAACAACCGGTCGTTCGATTGGGGTGCGAAGCGCTGGATTGGTGGGATCAGCGTGTTCATGGTGTTGTCAAACAGGGAACGCTTGTGGTTGCGGCCAATCGCGATACGGCTGAACTCAGACGATTTTCCCGCCGAACCGAGCACCATGAGTTGCTGGACGCACAGGCCATCGGCATGTTGGAACCGGCACTCGACGGGCGCTTCCATAAAGCCATGCACTTTCCACACGAGGGGCATCTGGATCCGCGCCTGGCGCTGCATGTTCTGGTGCAAAAACTGGCTGAACGCGGCGTCAATATCCGCAGAGCCGCGCGTGACGCCGCCCCTGGTTTTAAAGGCACCATCATAGATGCACGCGGGTTTTCCGCCCGCGATACGCTTGCAGATCTGCGCGGTGTCAAAGGCGAAATGATTGTGCTTCGCTCTGATGATATCAGCCTGTCGCGTCCGGTTCGCCTGCTGCATCCCCGGTTTCCCGCCTATGTCGTGCCACGCGGCGATGGTCTGTTCATGATGGGTGCAACACAGGTAGAATCCGAAGACCGCAGCCGAATAACAGCGCGCGGCATGTGCGACCTGATCAACGCGGCCTATAGCATCAACCCGGCCTTTGCGGAGGCTGAAATCGTCGAAACCGGATGCGACATTCGTCCGGCCTTTCCAGACAATCTGCCACGTATCGTGCGGCTCGATGGCCGCTTTTTCATCAACGGACTTTACCGCCACGGTTTTTTACTGGCGCCCGGGCTCGCTCGACTGATGGCAGACTTCCTCCTTGCACCACATACCATAAATGATGCTGATCGTGTTTTTTTAACGGAGGCACAACATGAAAATACACCTCAACGGGCAAACGCTTGATGTGCAGGCGCGCACCTTATCTGACCTGCTGGCCGAACTTGAGTTTGAAAACACAGTTGTGGCAACGGCACTTAATGGAAATTTTGTACCGGCAAATGAACGACGGGCGACGCACATCGCTGCTGAAGACAGGGTTGAAGTTCTTACACCCATGCAGGGAGGGTAGCGCTCATGCGGGTCTATGATGTCCAATTGCAATCGCGTCTGTTTCTGGGTACCGCGCAATACCCATCCCCGGCTGTTTTGAGAGAGGCGGTCAAACAATCAGGCAGCGAAGTCGTTACCGTTTCCCTGCGCCGGGAATCGGCGGGCAAACAGCTGGGTCAGAGTTTTTGGTCGCTGATTCAAAAAATGAACGTGCGTGTTCTGCCCAACACTGCCGGATGTCACAGCGTCGGTGAAGCCGTCACGACTGCCCATATGGCCCGCGAAATATTTCAGACCGACTGGATCAAGCTTGAGGTCATCGGAGAAAGCGACACATTGTGCCCTGATATATTCGGCCTGGTGGAAGCCGCTAAAATACTGACCAATGATGGTTTCAAGGTCTTTCCCTATACAACAGAAGATCTGGTGGTCGCAGACCGGCTTCTCTCGGTTGGATGTGAAGTATTGATGCCATGGGGCGCGCCGATCGGCACTGGTCGCGGCCTCAACAATCCCTATGGATTAAGAACCCTGCGCGCGCATTTTCCAGACGTGCCGATGATTGTTGACGCCGGCATTGGCGCGCCGTCCCATGCCTGTCTGGCGCTTGAACTTGGATATGACGCGGTGTTGATCAATACTGCTGTTGCCAGTGCCGGCGATCCGGTCGCCATGGCCAGGGCCTTTGCGATGGCGGTTGAGGCAGGTACAAAAGCCTATAAAGCAGATCCGATGGAGCAGCGGGACATGGCTGTCCCCTCCACTCCCGTTTTGGGAAAGGGGGACCTCCTGTGACAATTCGATTGGATCCATTCTATCTCATAGTTGATGATGCCGACGCGCTTTCTCAACTCGTTCCCCTTGGCGTCAAACTTGTACAATTACGCATCAAAGGCCAGTCTGACACGCGCATTGCGCAGGAGATACGCTCGGCAAAGGCGATCTGCACACAATACGGCACACAACTCATTATCAATGACTATTGGCAGGCCGCCATCGACGCCCGTTGCAATTTTGTTCATCTGGGTCAGGAAGACCTGAACAGTGCCGACATACCGGCCCTGCGCAATGCGGGCATTCGCATTGGTATCTCCACTCATGATGAGGCTGAACTGACCAGAGCGCTTTCTTTCAAACCCGATTATGTCGCACTTGGCCCCATTTATCCGACCCGTCTGAAAAAGATGCCATGGGCACCACAGGGGCTCGAACGCATCGCCCACTGGAAGCGATTGATTGGTGATTGTCCACTTGTGGCTATTGGCGGACTGAATATTGAGCGTCTTGCCGGTGTATTCGGCGCCGGAGCGGATAGTGCTGCCGTCGTGACTGACATTTCGCTTCATTCCAACCCCCAAAACCGCGTCTTGCAATGGCTTGACGCGACACGGGCCCAATGTTGATGAGGCCCCGAATTTTGATAATCGCTGGCTCGGATTCAAGCGGTGGTGCCGGACTCTCCAAAGACGTGGAGACAATTGCCAATCACGGTGGATCGGCCCGACCGGTCATTACAGCCATAACGGTACAAACCAATTCGGCAGTCGCGCAGATTTCCCACAGCGCGCCCGAACTTGTGGCGGCGCAAATAAGCACCGCCATGGACGATGGTAAAGTGGACGCCGTCAAAATTGGCATGCTTGGCAATGCAGCCATCGTCGATGCGGTGGCAAAGGCACTGCAAAATCATTCAGAAATCCCGATCATTTTGGACCCGGTTCTGGCGGCAACATCCGGCGCGCAGCTCCTGGACATAGCTGGCCGAAAAGCCATGACAATGCGGCTGTTTCCACTGGTCAAAATATTGACCCCCAACCGGCCGGAAGCAGCATTGTTATGCAACAGTGTCGGCGATCACCAAACCGCCAGGCAGGCCAGGCATCTTGTCAGCCTTGGGCCACAATACATCCTGATGAAAGGCGGTCACAGTTCCGGCAATACCGCCTGCGATGAACTGCATGATATCAATGGATATTATCAAAAATACTGCACACCGCGCCTGGCTGTTGCGATGCGCGGCACGGGCTGTATGCAGGCTTCGGCACTGGCCTGCAATCTTGCTGCAGGACTAAGCGTGCCCGATGCATGTGCAACTGCAAAGAACTACGTCTATGAAAAATTGTTACGAAACCAAAATCAGGATGGAGTTATTTCCTGATTACTATTGTTTCTGCAGGCGCACCTGGCGGTAACCGCCATCAGCCACACCCTTGCACAGGCCAATCCATTCGCATCCCTTACAGGCACCGCTGAACTGACCGCCCATATAGGCCAACCGAAGCGCATCAAGAGACATAGTACTCAATTTGAGCCGTGCACCTTCGAAAATGGGTTCTTGCAGGAGCTTCGACGCAATGCGCGCGGCATTTTCGTCTCGTCTCACCACGCTTTCACGATGGCAATGGGGATTGTTTCCACTGAGCAAAGGGGCGCAGATATCATCCGGGCCGCTGACGATCAATATCGGTTCGCCGGATCGAAGACGCGCAATAATTTGATCATAATTGGCAATGAATTCATCATTATAACCCTCGCCAACATAGGTCAGTATGCACATTAGGTGATGGGCGCGAAGTTTCACCAAGATGCCGCAATCCTCAACGTCTTCCTTGATGGCGTAAAACTGCATCTGTTCATGCGGTGACCTCAGTAACCAGCAGCAACGGCTATATTATCAATCAATCGGGTTTTAGCCAGGTAAACGGCTGCCAGAAGCCTGCCGCAACCATTAAGACGTGACATTGGGCGCAGCGTATCCTGAGCCCGCAGCTCAATATATTCAAGACTGGTAAATCCTGCCTGATCCACCGCAATTCTGGCTTTATCGAGCGCTGCATTGACTGGCATTCCAGCTTCAATTTCCTGCCCCGTTTTTCTTAATATCGCAATCAGGGACGGCGCGATTTTGCGCTGTTCAACCGACAGATGAATATTGCGCGAAGACATAGCCAATTGGTCTGATTCACGTATTGTCTCACAGCCGATTATGCTGATGGGTATATTGAGATCCCGAACCATTTTGCGAATGACCTGCAATTGTTGATAATCCTTTTCACCAAAAAATGCATAGTCAGCGCCGGCCTGAAAAAACAATTTGGCTACAATGGTCGCAACGCCATCGAAATGACCAGGCCGGGATGCGCCACATAATCCATTGCTGATTTTCGAAACAGATACGCTCGTTGCAAAATCATCCGGATACATGACGTCCACATCCGGGGCGAATAGCAGGTCCACGCCAGCTTCTTTCAGCAATTTCACATCGGTTGTTTCGGATTTCGGATAGCTGGTAAAATCTGTGGGATCATTGAATTGCGCCGGATTGACGAATATCGATACTATGACCCGATCCGTTCGTTTCTTCGCCGCATGCACAAGGCTCAAATGTCCCTTGTGCAAACTGCCCATCGTGGGAACCAAGGAAACCGAGTTGCCGGCGCGGCGCCAATCTCGAATGCGGGTCCGCAGATCACCAATTGTTCGGGCCACGGTGAATGTCATATTGCATTCCCCGCATTCGGACATTCGCTGCTGTCGGAGTAAACATACTCTTTAGTTGGGAAAAGGCCCCCGCGCACTTCACCGGCGTATTCGGCAATAGCTGTTTCAATGTGTTTTGCCACGTCGCCGTAGCGCTTTACAAAACGGGGTTTGAAGTCAGATATACTGCCGATCAAATCATCAACGACGAGGATCTGTCCGCTACAGGCCGCGGATGCACCGATGCCAATCGTCGGAATGGAAATATCGCCAGATATGGTTCGGGCCAGTGCCTCAGGGATATTTTCCAATACCACCGAAAACGCACCTGCGGCCTCGACAGCACGGGCATCGTTGAGAATTCTGTCACCATCAGCGCCACGCCCCTGAACACCATAGCCGCCAAGCGTATTGACGGACTGTGGAGTCAACCCGATATGGGCCATAACCGGAATGCCACGGGCCACAAGATAAGCGATCGTTGCCGCCATATGGGCACCACCTTCCAGCTTCACAGCGCCACAATTTGTTTCACGCATCAGCAAAGCCGCGTTTTCAAAAGCCTGTTCGGGGTTCTTTTCGTAAGAGCCAAATGGAAGATCCACAACGATCAGCGCTTGACGCGCGCCACGACATACCGCTTTTCCATGCAGGATCATCATATCCATTGTGACACCCAAAGTGTCGGGCAAACCGTGCATCACCATGCCGACACTATCACCGACAAGAATGATGTCGCAGTGGCGATCCGCAATTTTCGCCACCGGCGTCGTATAGGCGGCAATGCAAACCAGTGGTTGAGCTGTATTTGCGTCTGCCAATCGGGACACAATCAATGCAGGTGTATTCTGGGTGAGACGCATGCATACCCCTCTCAAGCGATCGCTCATTCAACCCGATGGCTCATCTGGCCCTGTCCGAATTTTTGGCAGCGATCTGTGTGGTTGCGTTGAAAAAGCAGCCGGAGACCGGCTGCTTCGAGATTCTAACTTTGTTTCATTGAAGACTGGCGTCGTGCGAGAACCGCAAGCGTTGCAGCACCAAGAGCCGATTTCAACACACCACCCAGAATGAATGGCAGCACCCCATGAACCATGGCAGGCTCCCAACCGATCATAACTGCCAGCCAGGCAGCACCCAGCAATAGGCAGGCTGCATTGCCAGCCATCATGGCGGCAAAGGCATGGAATAGGCGGTTGCCGTTCCATCCGCGTTCAGCAAGCCACCCGACCAGCGCGGCCGTTACAGGAAACGCAAACAGATAGCCTCCGGTCGGGCCAAAGAAATGCGCAATGCCACCGGCACCGCCGGCCAGAACAGGAAACCCTGCAGCGCCCTCAACAAGCCAGGCGGTGACAGTAACCGCCCCAAGACGCCACCCGTAGAGTGCACCTACAAGCGTGACAGCGAAAGTCTGCATGGTGATGGGTACCGGCACCATTGGCACGGTGACATAGGAGGAAAGCGTTAAAAACAATGTACCCGCAACAACAGCACACACCTGCCACGGTAACGACTTCTGGTTCAATTTTAGCGGGCTGAAGGATGGTTCGAGGACCGGTGAAACAAGGTTATTCACGACGTACTCCCAATTTATAGATAATTATTTGAATCGATCTATAATTCTATTCACACGTCATGCGTGAATGCAATACCCCTTTTGAGAGACCATGTGGAAAGTTGAATATTGGTTTCGCTATTCAACCGGAGCACCGGTTATGCCGGCCATGCTCGGTAACAAGCCCCGGCTGAATTTGGAACGTGGCGACAATCATGCAAGCAGCAAGCAACAGGCATAAAATGCGTCAATTTCGAATTCTGATAATATGAGCTATACGGCTGTCAATTTTTTGCAGCAGGGCTCTGTCAACACGCAGCTATTGTCGGGAGGGCTCCCGCCCTATCCACTGGACATGGCGCGCGAGTATTGAGGCAGCAATATCTATCTGCCCCTTGCGCAAGGCATCGATGATGCCCCGATGGTCATGCTCGGAGCGTAATTCCCATTCAGAACGCCAGCCGGCGAACAGAAACCGGGCGCTCACAGCGTGCAAATCATCAATGGTTGCCAAAAGACGCGGCATTCCGCAGGGTCTGAGCAGCAGGCAATGGAAATTACGGTTGGCTTCTTCCCAGGACCTGACGTCCCTTGACCGTTCACCCGCATTGGATGCTTCCTGTGCGGCATCCAGAATGGCACTTGTCAGATGGGGCGCAGCATGCCGCAGTGCCAGCACCTCCAGCGCGGCACGCATTTCCGCAACTTCCTTGACTTCACTCAACTCGAAAGCCGCCACACGCACGCCACGACGCGGCGCACTGATCGCCAGCCCCTGAGCCTCCAGCATTTTGAATGCTTCACGAACAGGTACGTGGCTTGCACCGAACTCTTCGGCAATATGATCCTGTCGCAGTGGCGCACCGGGCGCAATTTCACCAGCGATAATGCGATCTGCAAGCACTTTGCTGATGCGCGCCGAAATCGTTACTTTCTTTTCAACCGTCATAAATCATAGATAATTTCCGCAAGGCAACTTGTCGAGCCGATATCTAGAAATCGGTCTGTACACCGCCTTCTTTCTTTCTGCGGTCTACAAATTCAGCCAGTTCCTCGGCAATCGCCACATCAAGCGCCGGTGCTTCATATTCGGCCAACCTCTGCTTCCAGATACGGTTTGCCTTCTGCATTGCTGTGGGTTCTCCAGCCTCGTGCCAGGATTCAAAATTGCGCCAGTCGCTCAATATCGGAGCGTAGAATGCATCCTTGTAGCGTTCCTGTGTGTGCGGTGTGCCGAAAAAATGCCCCCCGGGGCCAACATCAGCAATGGCATCAACGCCCAACTCTTCCTCATTGAACTTGAGTGGCTTCATGAATTCGGCAACCATTTGAAGCAGATCGATATCCAGAATGAGTTTTTCATAGGAACAACATAGGCCACCTTCCATCCAACCGGCACCGTGCATCAGCAAATGACCGCCACCATTGACCGCGCCCCAGAGCGAAAACACCGCCTCATAGGCGGCCTGAGCGTCGACCGTATTGGCCGCGCATACGTTGGATGTGCGATAGGGCAGATTGTAGCGCCGTGCCAATTGTCCACCCAGATGCTGGGCTTTCATATATTCGGGTGTACCGAATGCCGGAGAACCGGATTTCATGTCGACATTGGAGGTAAATCCGCCATACATGGCCGGTGCGCCAGGGTTGACCATCTGGGTAAAAGCAAGGGCCGCCAGCGCCTCGGCATTTTGCAGCACCAATGCACCGGGTATTGTCACCGGCGCCATGGCACCAGACAGCGTAAAGGGCGTTATGACAACCGGCTGCCCCATCGCTGACATATCCATGATCCCCTGCATCATCGGTATATCCAACTGCAGAGGAGAATTGGTGTTGATGATCGTGAACACGGAAGGCTGGCGGCGCAGATCATCCATGCTCAGCCCATGCGCAATGCGGGTCATTTCGATAGCATCGGCAATACGACCCTGGCCCAGTGAATAGACGCAATAGGCTTTGTCCGTCAGTGTGATGAAGTCGGAAATGCAATCCAGATGGCGGATCGAAGCATGGATATCCACCGGTTCTACCGGGTAACCGCCAATCGCCTGCAAGATCGGATGCATCTGCGCCAGTTTCAGAAAATTCTGATAATCAGCCTGTGTTCCACTCCGCCTGCCGTGATCCAGACAGGAAGCATTGGGAGCGCTCGCCATAAGGCAAAAAATCATCTCATCGCCACCCACCTTCAGATTATGGGCCGGATTACGCGCGTGCAGCGTGAAATTGGAAGGGATGGTGGCAATATATTCGAGGATCAGATCCGGATCGAATTTCACCCGGGTTTGTCCAGGCACCACATGTGCCCCGGCGCGCTGCATAATTGCACGCGCACCATCATGCAGAACATTCAGGCCCGTTTCCGACAACACCCGCATGGAGGCGTCATGTATCTGCTGCACCGCCTCTTGAGAGGCAAGATCAACCGGCTGGTAAGAACGCACGGATTGCTGAAATTCACGCGTTGGTCCAACGGTTGTCCGTGTGCGGTCTCTGCCTCCACGTCGGCGCTGTGGCGCGGCGCCGGCACCGGCCGTTTCTGAAGACGAATTATTCATGGTCAGCACCTCCCTGCAATGTGGTTTAAAGATCGAGGATTACCTTGCTTGCCCGACCTTCGTTAAGAACATCGAAACCCGATTGAAAATCCTCGAACTCAAAGCGGTGTGTCAGAATCGGAGATATGTCAAGGCCGCTCTCCAGCATGGCGAGCGCCTTATGCCAGGTATCAAACATCTCGCGCCCGTAAATTCCTTTTAGCTGAATTCCCTTGAATATCGCCTTGTTCAAATCCAGGGATACGTCGCCGTGAAAAATCCCAAGAAGCCCGATCTGGCCGCCATGGTTCAAATTCTCAATCATGTCCTTTAGTGCGTGGGGCGATCCGGACATTTCAAGCCCTACGTCAAAGCCCTCTTTCATGCCAAGACTTTCCATCACATCTGCGAGTGAATCCTGTCCTGCAACAACGGCGCTCGATGCCCCCATCTGTTTTGCCAACGCAAGACGGCCCGGATTGATGTCGGTGATGACAATATGACGCGCACCCACATGGCGACAGACCGCTGCCGCCATCAGACCGATGGGGCCTGCACCTGTTATGAGAATGTCCTCGCCAACAAGGTCAAAGCTCAAAGCCGTGTGCACTGCATTGCCCAGTGGATCCAGGACGCAGGCAAAAGTATCGGGAATAGCGTCAGGTATTGGATAGACATTGTGCTGCGGAATCACAAGATAGTCCGCAAATGCGCCGGTTCTGTTCACACCGATGCCTTTTGTGTCGCGGCAAAGATGTTCCCGTCCTGCGCGACAATTGCGACACTGTCCGCACACAATATGGCCTTCGCCCGAAACACGCTGGCCTGATTCCAACCCGCTGACACCCTCGCCCAAAGCATCGACACGACCGACGAATTCATGACCGATCGTAAGGGGCACCGGGACCGTTTTCGCAGCCCATTCATCCCAATTGTATATATGCAGATCCGTCCCGCAAATTGAAACACTATCGATCTTTATGCGCACCTGCCCGCTACCGGCCACAGGCTTTTCAACCTCCCGCATCTCCAGCCCGGGTGCAGCCCTGTCCTTGACGAGCGCGCGCATCAACCTGTCCCTCATGATATCAGTCCATGGCTGCGCCCAACGGCACTGAACGTTGCAATGGCGCGTTCAATCTGACTGCTTGTATGGGCGGAAGACATCTGGGTACGGATGCGTGCCTTACCATGGGGCACAACCGGGTAGGAAAACGCCACCACATAAATTCCCTGTGCAAGCAGGTTATCAGCAAAGCGTGCGGCCACGGCGGCATCTCCGATCATCACCGGTATGATAGGATGTTCGCCTGGAACCAGGGTAAACCCTGCCGCAGCCATACCGGTTCTGAATTGTGCAGCATTGTCACGCAATTGCTTGCGCGCCTCATGCGCCTCTTCAGCAATATCAATTGCTGTAATGGCTGCTGCACAGATAGATGGCGCAACAGCATTGGAAAACAGATAGGGACGCGCTCTTTGTCGCAGCAGATCAACAATGGGTTTTGGTCCGGCGATATAGCCGCCTGAAGCACCGCCAAGCGCCTTGCCAAATGTTCCACTCAGCAGTTGCACACGCCCTTCAACTCCAAGCAGTTGCGGCGTTCCACCACCGTGTGCACCCAAAAACCCGGTTGCATGACAGTCGTCAACCATCACCATGGCATCATATTTTTCTGCCAGATCACAAATGGCCGGAAGATCTGCAATAATGCCATCCATCGAGAATACGCCATCTGTAACAATCAGCCGGTGGCCACAGTCTTTGGCCTTGATGAGCTGCTGCTCGAGATCGTTCATATCATTATTGGCATAGCGGAACCTTTGTGCCTTGCACAGACGAACCCCATCAATGATGGACGCATGGTTGAGGCTGTCCGACAAAATGGCATCCTGTGCGCCCAACAAAGGCTCGAATACACCGCCATTGGCATCAAAACAGGATGGGAAGACGATGGAATCTTCAGTGCCCAGAAACGCGGCCACCCGGGCTTCGAGATTGCGGTGCAGATCCTGCGTCCCGCATATGAACCGCACGGACGCCATGCCAAATCCATGACTGTCCAGCGCCTCCTTTGCCGAGGCAATCAATCTGGGATCATCTGCAAGACCAAGATAATTATTGGCGCAAAAATTAAGAACCATATTGTCCTGATGGTGATCGCCCTGACCTTCCATGCCCGACAGTTTCACGTGCCCCTGCACTTCTGCAGTCCAGTTGGGGTTGTGTTTTTTGGCAGACCGGGTGCGAATGAGTGCCGACTGTGCAGAATAGATTAACCGCTCGTGTTTACGCGTTCCGGCAGCATCTATTTCCTGCAGGGCGTCGCGTGCGCTATCAACCAATGAGTGGGACATGATATTCCTATATACTGCATTTCTTCCTGCATATTGGAATATCGTAATTTCATGGCAATTGAAAGACCTGAAAATCAGGCTTTGAAAGAACCATGTCGGCAGCAAAAACTCAGGTCATATGCCTAGATGGGCGCTGCAGCGGTTCGATACTGAGCGGGCTGGGCAACGAGCAATAGCGCACGGCTTTCCCCATCAGCCATATTTTCTATTTTGTGTGGGTGGTCAGCGCGATATCGCAGCGTGTCACCCGCACTTGCCTGGACCGTTTTACCTTCGACTGTCACACAGAGCGCACCATCAAGACAGGTTAAATGCTCGAAAGTGCCTGCTGCATGGGCCTTTGAATCCAGGCAGCCACCCGGTTGCATGACCAGTTGGTGCCATTCAACGGGCAATAATGTTCGCACAGGACTAAGCATGAAAAGTTCACATTTCCCATCCGCGCTACGTCGCATTGGAATGGAATAGTGGTGGACGTGTTCAATCGGTTCATTTTGCCGTGGTGTACCCTCCAGCGCTGCCAGATCAAGCCCCAGCGATTGTGCCAATGCCCACACGATGGAGAATGTGGGATTGGCCGTATTTCGCTCAATGGCAGACAGCATCGAGCGCGACACGCCGCTGCGCTCGGCAAGTTGCTCGAGGGTCAGGCCAAGCGATTTGCGCGTCGATTTAACCAATTTGCCAATATCAGGTGTCGGCGAGACATTCATTGCGATTTACCACTGCTGTTGCCTGCGGCTCTGCCGCATTTCAATGCACATTCCTATATATAGGAATCGGATAGGACAAGGTGAGGCCCGCAATTCCTGATGCACCAGCCATTGTCATCCGGTTCAAATCCAGCCCTACTCAGGCGTTCCTTCAAGCAATTTGGTTTGTTCACGCAATGCTTTGGCAATAAATTCGTTGAAGGCTTTGACGCGGGCGGCATTTCGAATATCCGCATGGGTCAACACCCAAAGCGAGGTATCCATTTCGCTGATTGGCGAGAGAACGCGTTTGAGCGCTAGCGACTGGTCACCCAGGCAACAGGGCAAGACCGCCAGGCCGGCCCCTGCCGCAGCACAATCACGCATCGCCACAAATGTATCGGCGGTCAGGGCAACAGATTCACGCGCCACATATTTTTCCATCCAGCTACCGACCGGTGATGCTGCCAGCGTTTCACCGGGACCGACCCAGCTGCAGTGGCGCATATTCTGGAACAGGGTTTTACCCTTTCCCGCCGGAACATTTGCCGTCGTTGCATAGGCGCCGAAACCGAGGCCCGAAACCCGCTGTCCGACGAGCGTGCCTGGTGGATTTTTTGATGGTCGAATGGCAATATCTGCATCCTGCCTGGTCAGGTTCAACCTTGTATTAGTGACTGAAACATCAAGCCTGATCTGCTCATACAGCTCGCCAAACCGCCTGAAATGAGGTGCAAGAACAGCGCACAGCATTGTATCGGTCGTGGTAATGCGCAAACGACCCTCAAGACGCATGTCGCGGCCCAGAATATCACGGTTGATACCGGCTATGCCCAATTCTATGTGGCGTGCCGCCTCCACCACGGCAACACATTCAGCGGTCGGCCGGTATCCACTCTGTTTGCGCTCAAACAGTCGGATGGCGTTTTCTTCTTCAAAACGGTTTATCCTGCGAAGAACCGTCGTTGAGTTAACCCCAAGGATTTCAGCCGCTGCAACGGCAGATCCGTTGTCAGCCACGGCCATGATGAACCTGTAGATGTCCCAATCCATATTCTGCATAATTGCAGATTGAATATGCAAAAGCGTCCATTGTCGACTGTTTTCACATTTTCTACACTCATTCTAAAGTGTAACCGCCAGCCTTTGTCAGCTTGCAAGCCGGTGGGACACGACAAAATGGGCAAGAAATCTGGCCCGCTGATGTTTTAATACCCGCTTGACTGCAACGATTTACTGCATCCAACAGGAGAACATTATGAAACGTGCAATTGCTTTGGGTCTGATCATATCGGCAGGTTTAACCGGCGCCGCCATTGGCGGTGAAGATCCAACAATCGATCGCCAGGCCATCATGAAAAATGTTGGCGCCGCAACAGGTGCTGCAGCAGCGATGGTAAAGGGAGAGGCCGACTTCAATCTCGCGGCAGCGCAATTGTCCCTTCGCACAATGAACAATGCGGCCCTGGCACTCGGTTACCTGTTTCCTGCCGGGTCTGAAACCGGGAATGAAACCGAAGCATCACCCAAAATCTGGGAAGACAAAGCTGGTTTTCAGGCCGCCGCGGATAAATTCGCGACAGATACCGGTGCCACCGCCGTCGCTTCCGTTAAGGATCTTGACACATTCAAAGCTGCCTTTGGTGCAGCAACGGCCAATTGCGGCACCTGCCATAAAGCCTATCGCGTCAAAAAGGAATAGACCCTGCCTAATACCCAACGGCAGAGACCCATGGCGAAACGCGCCTCGCCGTGGGTCACCTATCTGAGAATCTGTTTTTGCCAGGCATGGTTTCTTTGACACACGGGCACTAGTCCCATCGCAGAAAACTGCACAGCCGCTTTGACACGGCAACCGCCTTTCTACCACCCTCCTCACATTTTTCATCATCGATATGCCACCCCGTCAGCCTGGAGCCTGATTGGATAATGCAGGCATTATTGGTCGATCCCACTTGTATCAAAAATGAGGGTACGTTATAGCATTACACTTATATGTTACAACATAACGAATGATGGAAGTGTCGAAAATGAAGATTACGCCAACCCTGCTAGCAACTTCACTCACGCTCTTGTTGCCCTGCTCACTGGTCTTTGCCACACCAAAAGTCATCACCTCGATAAAACCCGTTCATTCTCTTGTCGCGGGTGTCATGGGCGAAACGGGCAATCCGAAGCTTATCGTTGACGGCGCCGCCTCACCACACACCCACAATTTGCGCCCCTCTCAGGCGCGCGATCTTCAGGCGGCTGATCTGATTTTCTGGACGGGGCCACAACTGGAAACCTTTCTTGAAAAACCCATGCAGACGCTTGGTCAAAACGCCGTTGTTGTAACGCTCGCGGATACCCCGGGGATCATAAAGCTTGACCAGCGTGAGGGTGGTGCCTTTGACGCCCATGCCGACCATGGCGGACACGAAAGTCACGACAACGATCACGGCAGCCATGACGACAAACACGAAAGCCATGACGCCAAACACGAGAACCACGACGACGATCACGACAGCCATGATGTCAAACACGATAGCCATGACGACGAAAACGAAAGCCACGACCATGATGCGCACGATCATCATGACGAAACCGATCCGCACATCTGGCTGGATCCACAAAACGCGATCGTTCTCGTCAAACAGATTGAAAAATCCTTGAGTGCTGCTGATCCTGAGCACGCGGAGGAGTACAAGGCAAATGCCAGCGCTTTGACCAAACGGCTGCAGGACCTGATAAACGAAACAACAACCAGCCTGGAGCCGGTTAAGGACCGCCCATTTGTGGTATTTCACGACGCATATCACTACTTTGAAAACCGTTTCGGCCTGTCTGCCGCTGGAACCATAACTGTCAACCCGGAGATTATGCCCGGCGCTGGCCGCGTTGCCGAAATACAGGAAAAAATACGCGAACTGGATGTCGCCTGTGTTTTCGCAGAGCCGCAATTCGAGCCAAAAATCATCACAGTTGTCGCTGAAAGCTCCAACGCCAAATCCGGTGTGCTCGACCCACTGGGCGCAGAGATCGACAATGGACCAGACCTCTATTTTGAACTGATCCATAACATGGCCACCAGTATGCAATCATGCCTGACGCCAACGAATTGAAGCTGATTGCCAACGCAAATGAACCCCGCGGCTGGCGCGAGGTTCACATTTTGTAATGCCTTTACTGAGTATGGCATTAGCGCAATTCAGGTTTTGACGGGTTCGGCAAAACCTGAATGCATTAACAAAATCCGGGGCCGACACCGTTGTCCCGTTTCTGACAAAACGTAAAACGGTCCAGGTGCAACCAGACCGATATTAATCTTCCGGTTTATGACCGGCCATACCACCGGAAATTTCCTCTGTCTGCTCAGCGCCGATTTCTTCTGGCAGGATCAGATTGAGGACGATGGCAATAACCGCAGCAGGCAATAAGCCTGAAGTTACCAGAATACGCACGGTGTCCGGCAGATATTGCGCCGCAGCAGGCTGCAACTGCAATCCGAGACCGACCGAAAGCGCAAGCGCAAAGATAACCATATTGCGCCGGTTCCAGTTGACATCAGACAACATGGAAACACCCGCTGCGGCCACCATGCCGAACATGACGATAACGCCGCCGCCAAGCACCTCAATGGGCACTGTGCGTACGATGGCACCGACTTTCGGCACCAATCCGCAAATGATCAGAAAGATTGCACCAATCGTCACGACATGACGGCTCATAACACCTGTCATGGCAATCAGACCAACATTCTGGCTGAACGACGTATTTGGCAGGCCTCCGAAAATTCCTGCAATCGCGGAACCGAAACCATCTGCAAATGTCGCTCCGGATATCTCCTTGTCCGTTGCTTCACGCCCCGCACCACCTTTGGTGATTCCGGAAACATCGCCCACGGTTTCAACAGCAGATACAAAGGCCATCAGGCAGAAACCGATCACGGCAGCAGCACTGAACTCAAAACCGTATTTAAACGGTTGTGGCAAGGCAAAAACCGCCGCACGATCGAAGCTTGTGGTGATTGCATCAACGGAGAGAATTCCAACGAATATGGAATAGACGTATCCGATTAGAATGCCCAGAAGTACAGCGGATACAGAAAGCATGCCGCGGCCAAAGAACTTGAGTGCCACCGTTGCTACAATAACAACGATTGCTGCACTCCAGTTCAGCAGGCTGCCGTATTCTTCCAGTCCTTGAACCCGTGCAGGCACACCGCCAGCAGCATAGTCGATGCCAACATTGACCAGTGCCAATCCAATCATCGTCACCACAAGACCGGTGACCAAAGGTGGCAGTGCAAAGCGGATCTTGCCGATAAACAAGCCCAGAACAGCGTGAAAAAGACCACCGATCAACACACCACCAAACAGGGCAGCCAGACCGTCAACGCCCTTACCCGCAACCAGCGGGATCATAATTGGAATGAAAGCGAAACTTGTTCCCTGAACGATAGGCAGTTTCGCACCAATCGGTCCAAGTGTCATGGTTTGCAACAGTGTTGCAATGCCGGCAAACAACATGGACATCTGAATCAGGTACAAAAGTTCCGGGAAATCCGGTGAGTTCGATCCGAATCCAAATCCGGCCGCACCGGCGATGATAATCGCTGGTGTGACATTGGATACAAACATGGCCAGAACATGTTGTATTCCAAGCGGAATCGCCTTGATTAAAGGTGGTGTGTAATTGGGGTCACGGCGTTGTTCTGCCGTTCCCAATGTATTGTCAGCTGTCATCTTGCTCTCCATAAATGCAGCATTTTACAAGTCATCCGAACGTTTCGTGTTCCGGTAAAACGTCCCCGACTCCCATTGCGCTATCTCAATTTCATGTGTCTGTTGACATCTTTGTAAAGAAGATAACGAAACTTTCCCGGTCCCCCGGCGTAGCAGGCCTGTGGGCAAAAAGCCCGCAACCACATATAGTCCCCTGCTTCCACCTCAACCCAGTCCTGGTTCAGCCGGTAGACGGCTTTGCCTTCCAGAACATACAGACCATGTTCCATAACGTGGGTTTCTGCAAATGGAATTACCGCCCCTGCCTCAAAAGTCACAATGGTCACATGCATATCGTGACGCATGTCGGCTGGATCGACAAAGCGGCTGGTCGCCCATTTGCCATCGGTTTCAGGCATTGGCGTTGGGGTAATTTGGGATTCATTGGTCACAAATGCCTGCGGCACATCAATACCGTCGACAAATTCATAAGGTTTGCGAATCCAGTGAAACCGGGTCGCTGTCTGTGTTTCATTGATGATGGACCAGTTACATCCCGGCGGTAAAAACGCATAGCCACCCCTGTCCATTTGGTGCGTCTGGCTACCGATGCGCAGCGTCACCTGACCCTCGACAACGAATAATACCGCTTCAGCCCCCTTGTCGGTCTCAGGTTGTGTACTGCCACCTCCCGGTAAGACTTCGACAATATATTGCGAAAAGGTTTCAGCAAATCCGCTGAGCGGACGCGACAGCACCCAGGCCCGCGTTTTGTCCCAGAACGGCAGATTACTGGTAACAATGTCCGTCATCACCCCCTTGGGAATGACGGCGTAAGCCTCGGTAAAAGCTGCTCTGCCGGTCAAAAGCTGTGATTGCGGCGGCAGCCCGCCCGAAGGTGAATAGTAGTTTGGCTGGGTCATCGGTATGTCTTTCCCCAAAAGGCGCATTGATCATGTCCAGTCATTTCCCCTGCCTGTGTTGAGAACCAGGACAAGTGACTTTTCTTCGCAGGAGCAACAACGCCATGCAGCGCATTCAATAAAACCGCAGCACCCACGCCAAAACACATATTTCGCATCATCCGGATGACAGAAATTTCAATCCTGCTGCCAAGGTCATCGTGATTTCACAAAGCATGCACGGATGAACATGGGTGTTATTGTTCAACTCCACCGTTTTCGTTGCAGAACGGTAGTATGAATCCACACCTGGTATTTTCAAAATAATCGGTAAAGTCTTTCCACCAATCCCGTGCGTGAGCCTGGCGACTTGCAGGAAAACTGTGCATCCGAGCGATACGACGCAACTACAGCTTGCTCCCAAACAGCCCCTCGCCTAGTTTTTCGCCAGATGTTTGTATTGGATTGATAATGGATTGGTTGTTGGTATTTTTGATTGTGGCTGCTGCCATTCTGGTGCCCTGGGTCTGGGCTGGCACGCGAGAAAAACCACTTACGCATGCCGAGCGCAGCAGTAAGGCGCCGGGGAAAACCTGTACGCTGAGCGCGGGTACAATCTATTACACCGACAGTGGTGACAGGCATGCCCCTGTCATTGTCATGGTTCACGGGTTCAGCGTACCGCATTTTGTCTTTGCACAGAATGCGGCTGCATTGGTCGAAAACGGCTTTCGGGTTATCCAGTTTGATCACTTTGGTCGCGGGTGGTCCGATCGTCCGGCTGGGCGATACGATACGGATTTCTACGACCGTGAATTGATCGAACTACTTGATGCTCTGGACCTCCATGAACCCGTCGGACTGGTTGGCTATTCGATGGGGGGCGTTATTGCCGCCGAATTTGCGGCGCGCCATCCCGAGCGGCTCACTGGCCTCCTTTTGCTGGCGCCCGCAGGATTTTCCCTCAACCTGTTTTCCAATCCACTGGTGCGCGCCATCATGCGCACGCCGTTGTTGGGCGACTGGTATTGGCAAATTTTTGGCCGCGGCCTGTTGCTGGCCGACCCGCAGCTTGCACAACCCCATATCGACCCGACCCGCTGCATACAGGGCGATGATACAATCCAGATGAATTACAAGGGTTATCTGCACGCAATTCTTGCAACATGGCGTAATCTGCAAATGGAAAACCGGGACACCACCTTTGCCAGTGCTGCTGCCAATGATGTTCCCATAATGACCATTTTTGGTGGTCAGGACCTGACAATCAGGCCGGAAAGCGTTACCCGTTTGAAAAAAGCGGCACCACAAAGTCGCATCGAAGTGCTGACACAGGGCAATCATGGCCTCGGGTTCGAACTCTATGACAGCGTCAATCCGTTGATGGTCGAATTCTTCAACACACATTCAAAATAGTGTGGGCTTTGGCAACTAAGTTTTTGGTTGTTCCTAGCCGATCCGGCCTTCTTTTTGACCAAGGATTAGCTTGTCAAAAACCTTTGCTGCGGCCTCCTCCTTGCGGATAACCCCATCACGGTTTTTGTCCAATCCTCGGTTTTGTGTATAGGCCTTGGTTCCCTGTCTGAACAAGACAAAATTCTCCGGTTTGCCCACTGCAGCAGGCCAAAGCACGGCCATATAGACATCGCTCAGGGTTTTGAGCGGTTTGCTGCCAACCGTCATTTTGAAATAACGCTCGACCACATCGAGCTGATCAATGGCGGACATCCTGGCCAGTTTGGCTGTTGTTGTGTCCAATGCCCGCGCAGTACTGGGCATGAATTGTATGAGGCCGGTTGCACCGCTGCCTGCCTGGTTCTTGACGTCGGGCGCAAAGGTGGCGCCGGTTTCAAAAGCCATCACGGCCATCAGGTGATTGGGATCACTGCGCAACCGTTTGGCCATTGCCTGCACTTTGGCCTTGAAGTGGGCACCATGCTTCTTGGTCGTGACCGCTCCCCAGGCGACGAGATCATCATCGGCCGGATCAATGTCCACGACCACAGTATCTTCGCCATCACTGATGTAACCTGGACCGCCCGAAATTGCATTATCAAAATCAAATTGCGGCAGCGAAAACCCCAGCTCTTCAGCCGTATCGGGGCCAACAATCCCGTCATCAGCATTGGCGCCGAAAGCCTCTGTCTGAAAATCGATGACAGCCTGAAAGGTTCCGGGGCCAAAATCGCCATCAATAGTAATGCTGCGCGACAGCCGCCTGGCCAACGCCTGCTGCAACCGGGTGACGAGCGGACCGGCAGAGCCCATGCGCAGAATAATTGACTTGCCAGCGCATCGGCTTTTAATCATCTGTTGCGCTTCATCGGCAAGAAACAATACATATTCAGTGCTGCTTTGTGTGCCGGTATCGCGCTGGAAGGGTGCAATGAATTTTTTCCACGGTCCGCGTTCACTGCCGCTGACACCTTTTTTCACCGTACCGGCAATGGTCTGGCATCCGGCACTGGAAAATCTGGAATCCGGTATTTGGCCATCAGCCCCCATGTGAAAGGCACAATGGATATTGTCACCGGCAATTCGGCCCACTTCCCAGCGATCATCAAGATCGAAATCCTCATCATCACCGGTTCGCTGAATTGTAATGGCGCAGTCCTGACGCAAAGCCCAATGGCCGTTCGATCCTTCGGCACGCTTGTGCCAATTGGTGGCGTAGTTCTTGTAACGTCCGCGACCCATCTGATTGACGCCAATGCCCCGATTGGCGACTTTGCTTGCAACGATACTGTGGTATGGCACGGTTGAACCGGGGAAAACCGCCAGTCCACGGGTTGGATGCCACTGGCCCATGGTGCAGTTCATCGTTTTATAGTTGACCTCGCGCAGGACAATTTCGTGCCCCGCTTCAAATCCGGTACCTGCATAGTCCACAGGCCGGCTGCCGCGCAGACCGAAAACAATGATGCCGCGCCCATCAACGGGAAACTGTGAGCGTTTCCACATGGCGAGCAGATGGGCCTCGGTCAGGATCAGTGCACCACCTTCAGGCAAGCCCGGATCTTCGGTTACGACTTCAGGCTCCTCGATGACCGGCGGCGTTGCAGGCACGTTGTCACCGGGCCCCTCGCCCATAGGCGCAGTACCGTCATTGGGTGGTGTTTCCACTGCCGGTGGCGGCGGTTCAACCGGGGCGGGTTGTTCCGGTTCCTCTTCTGATGAGTCAGCCAGGATATCGCGAATCTTCTCTTTCAAGGAGTCCAGCGATATGCCGGTTACCCGCCTTCTGCCGGTGGATGCATGCCCCTCTATTTTCAAACGAAGTGCGGTTATGTCGGCCGCAAGGTCCGCAAGGCCAATCAGTGCGATCTGATCCAGCAGATCATCGATCTCCCCGGCAATGGCCACCAATCGGTTGATTTCAGCCTCGTCGTTCTTCGCCTCCGCCTTTTCAAGCGGATCAAGCAATGAGTCACGAAGTTCGTTCAGTTTGTTCTGCAATTGAGCTTTCGTTGTCATAGGTCACCCCATTCATTGCGGATTTGATGCGTCGCGCACACGTTCCGCCAACACACGCAGATCAACCGACGCATCCATCAATACGCTAACATCCGCAGAGGACGCACCCGCAAGAACCGCATTGGTCGCCGCGTCCATGGAGACCAATGTCTGATCCATCAGTATCACCCAGCCCGCAAGCAGTTTACGGTCCGCCTGGAGTTTGGGTACGTCGGCCGCCGGAATACCGCGATTGCGGATAACACCGCGCTTCACGTATGAGCGGAAGATGACGGCATACATTTCCTTTGTGCCATCGCGAAGGCGTACCAGCAATGCACGCATATCCGGATAGGCTTCAAGCAACTTGCGTCTGAACTCGGCACGATTACGCAGCTTTTCTGCCTGTTCGATCAGTGGCAGCAATCGCCCTGCCAAAGCCTGCGCACCCGGGACAAACGCCGTCGACACACCCGCAGCAACAGACAGTGCCTGTGCTGTCGCCAGCAGATTGGAATAAAGCGTTCCGGTGCGTGTTGTTAAAGCGGTGGCGCTTTCCCCATTTGCAAGGCCAGCCAAAAGTGCATTGTAGGTTGTCACCGATTTCAGCCCCGAGCGAATGGCGCCGGTCAGCGGAGGATCGCCAGCATCCACATAATAGGCGGCCTTATCCGGATCGAAATCATAGACCTTTGTCAAACTGGGGTCACTGCGCCGTGCAACGACGCGTTCAGCGCGTGCCAGCCGATCCAATACTTTGTTGGCTTCTGCAGCCTGGGCATTATAGGCCTGCTCATATAGCTGAAATTCTGCGATACCTGTTGTACAGGCTGACAGTATCGGCAGTATAAATACAACCAGAATCGCCGCTGTTCTCAAACCGGTCATTTCCCCCTCCGACCATCATTCCGGTTCACAGTAACCGTTTGTTAAACAAAAGTTAACAGCCTGCTTGCCGGAAACAATCGCCGATATAGATCTATCACTGTCTTCAGTGTCAGCCCCATCACCACCCGCATTGATGGAGCCTACAATAGCGCCTCAACCCAAATACTCTGTGAGCTATGTCACATTCACAGAATTTATAAAACTGCCGTCAACTTATTCATCGCATGGATGATTGACACCGTCGGAGATTTCGACGCTGTCAATGGTGAAAGGATCAACCCCCTCCAGGCAGCCAACATTGTAACCGACCAGGCCCGGATCAATGCGGGTATGGTGATGAGTGTAAATA
Organism: uncultured Rhizobiaceae group bacterium; assembly: GCA_947501445.1. Classification (GTDB taxonomy): domain Bacteria; phylum Pseudomonadota; class Alphaproteobacteria; order Rhizobiales; family Rhizobiaceae; genus Hoeflea_A. The sequence goes on from CANMVS010000001.1 coordinate 245,994, forward strand.
CCGCATGTTCCGCAGAAGTAGTGTTTTGCCGTGTTGGTATTGAACTGATAGAGGCGCAATGTGTCCTCACCTTTGACAATCCGCAGCTTGTCGCTGGGCAGATAGGCCATCACAGCGCCCTTGCGTCGACAAAGCGAACAATTGCAGTGGCGCTGCCCTTCAATGCCATTTGGCAGGTCAAGTTCGAGTTCTACGGCACCGCAATGGCATGCGGCCTTGCGAATTTGTGAAACCAATATGCTCACTCCTGCTGGACCGTTTCACGTTTTGTCAAAAATGGGACAACGGTGTCGGCCTTTTATTGTGTCGATGCATTCAGGTCATATCAGTTTGACTAAAACACGCCCGAACACAATGCCCAAACCCAAAGCGACATAAACCGATTTGTGCAGGCCAGACCGGCTGGCGATCAATCCGTGCGATATGAACCCCAGACCAACGGCTATCTGCACAAGGGCAAACAATGCAGCCACCGGCTCCTGCCTAAGTCCCAAAATGGCCGGATTGGCAATCATGCCAAGCGGGATAATGTAAAGGCCCACCCCCAGAGCCATGGCTGTCAGTGCCACTTTCAGCCAATTTTCGCCAATCATGCCGGCAGCGATGAAAACAGCGCCGCACACAGGCGGCGTAATCGTCGATAGAAGTGCAAACCAGAAAACAAACAGATGAGCCTGAAGCGGCTGCAAACCCAGATTGATCAATGCGGGACCTGCAACTGAAACACAAATGACATAGGCAGCGGTCGTTGGCACCTCCATGCCAAGGATCAGGCAGGCAAATGCCGTCAACAGGAGCGATGGCCATATTAATCCACCTGAACCGGACAAAATGAGCGAGGTGATTTTCACGCCAAGTCCGGTAATTGACAAAACGCCGATGATGATCGAGGCACACAGAATAATTGCCGCAATCATTGAAACCTGGCGGGCTGCAGTGATCAGCGCCTGCTCCAGGCGCTGCCCCGTGCGGCGAAGATCGAAACTGAAGTCGCTGCTGGCTATCAACAGCACCGCAGCGGCCAATATGGCCAGACAGGCGGAATATTGCGGCGTATAGCCGGCAACAAACATGCCCCACATCAAAATGGCAAAGGGAACAAAGAAGAATGCCGATGTTACCAGCACATCACGCGCTGAGGGCTGATCATCAGCCTCCATTGCGCTCAAATTGTATCGCCTGGCATAGGCATTGATGCCCATCCACACTGCAAAGAAGTAAAGCAGAGCCGGCAGGATGGCAGCCGTCATGATCGACGTATAGGAAACGCCCGTCAGTTCGACCATGACAAAGGCACCAGCCCCCATCAGGGGCGGCATGATCTGACCACCCGAAGATGCAACGGCCTCAACGGCAGCTGCAAGCCGTTTGGGATAACCAAGCCGGGTCATGGCAGGCAGGGTAATGGCACCTGTTGAGGCAACATTGGCCGATGCGGAACCTGAGATCGAACCAAAAAGCGCAGACGACAAGACCGATACTTTCGCGGCACCACCCGTGAGGCGCCCGGCGGCCGCAGCGGCAATATTCATGAAGCCCTGCCCGGCTTCCCCGGCATTGAGTACCGCGCCAAAAATCACAAATATGGAGACCACACCGACAGAAACGCCAGTCAGGCTACCCCATAATCCGCCTTCTGCTATTGTTAAAGTGCCTAAAAAACTGCCGATGGGCGTGCCGGAATGGCCGAATTCGCCGGGAATATATTGACCATACAAGCCATAGAGGAGTGCGGCGGCGGCCACACATGGCAGTGGCCAACCGATGGCCCGACGCGCCGCTTCCAACACGATCAAAAGCAGCGCAATGGCCATCACAATCTGCAGGTTACCTTCAAGAAAACCATATTGATCTGACAAGGCGTTATGGTTGATTGCTATCCACAGGCAGCATCCGGCACCGATGGCCGTCAGCAGCAGGCCCACGTGTCGCGAGACACCGGAATTTGCGGCAAATATCAGGATCCATGGCAATGCCAGCGCCATGTGAAGCGGCCGACTGACAAGATTGGATACCAGTCCGGAAAAAATCAGCCCAAGGTGAAAGGCGACCAGGATTGCCGCCAGTAAAAGCCAGGCGAATTTCTTTGCCGCGGCGTGCCACTGCTGCGTTTCGTTCATTCAATGACCCGCCGCGATCTGGGGACAGGCTGCAGCGGCGCGCGGCAATAAGATGCGCACGCCAGCTGCAGCTGCTTATTATTGCTGGTGTTTGTCGAGCGGAAATCCAACTTCCTTATAGAAGCGGATGGCACCGGGATGAATTTTTCCAAGGATGTTAGGCATAAGGCGATCATCAACACCCTTCCACCACGGTGCCGTTTTTTGCATGGACCGCAACTGGCTCCAATAGGTCTTGGTCAACAGATAGGCTGTGTCATCATCCATAGCCGTTGTCGTATAGGCAACAACAGGCAGTGAGGTTGTGATCACCGGTTCGCTCTGTTCCGTATAGGTATCTGCCGGAATGACCATGCGTGTGCGTTTCGTTTCGGCAACCTGATGTCCGTCCATTGAAAGGATGGTAACATCTGTCGAAGCAGCAGCTTCAATCACGTTCGGCGCTGGCCAGGAACCAGCGGTAACAAAACCGTCGATCTGACCGTTTTTCAAAGCTGGTACCGCATTTGAGAGTTCCACATCAGCTATATCCACCTTGCCTTCAAGGCCGAATAATTTCAGGTATTTTGCGCCTTCGCGCGCGCCGAAGGATCCTTTTCCAAGCAGCAGCTTCTTACCGGCCAGTTCCTTGTATTCGCTCACGCCGCTTTTCTTGGACATGACAAAATGCATCGTCAGAGACGGGATTGGAAACAGCGCGCGAATATCATCAAACTTGCTGCTACCCTTGTCCTTGAACATGGCCTTGCCATTCTGGGCAAGCCCGACAAGCGTAGGTGGTGTGGTAAAGACATAATCGGCACCACGCCCCTTGACCTCCATGACATTTTGAACCGACCCCTGACTTTCTTCTACGGTGACAATGATATCTCCATTGGACGCAGTCTTCATCGCCTCGGCAATCTGAACGCCCATCTGATAATAGGATGACGAACTTTTCGCCGACTTATAGGTTATGCGGGTCTCCGCCAGCGATGTTACGCTGCCGAGCAGCAAACCAGCTGCTGCCAATCCAATGATTTTCCCCGAAAAATTCATATTCATCCCTCCAAATATCAACACGAGCAGACCCAAAAATCACTGCCGCGTTGCGAAACTGATTCACATCGTGGCGGCAATATACTGTTTTGGTTCAATTTTCACAGCCCGTTGCCAAATCGCAAATGCAATTCATCGGATCTGCTTTTCATATTCGGCCGGGCCGTCATGCCAATTCAATAGCCCCTGCTCAAATTGACGCCTTCGGGAAGTTCTCCCGTTTCAATGTAACGGGCCACATTATCGGCGACGATTGCCGATGCGGTCATTCTGTTTGTCGGACCTGATATATGCGGCAAGACCGTAATATTCTTGTGGCGCCACATCCGGCTGGTCCTGGGCAAAGGTTCGGTGCTGAACACATCCAGAACCGCATGATCAAGATGTGCACAGTCCAGACTGTCAAGCAGCGCATCCTCATCGAGGATCGGTCCGCGGGCAAAATTAATCAGACTGGCACCTTTTTTCATCCTGCTGAACTGCGCCTGTCCGAGCAACCCGCGTGTCTGATCCGTCAACGGCGTCAATATCACAATAATGTCCGATTGCGTCAGCACCGCATCAAGACCCGGCGTTCCGGCATAGACACGTACGCCTTCAACCGGCGATCCCGACCGGCTCCAGCCGCAAACATCAAAATCCTGCTGCTGCAGACGGTGCGCTGCCATCTTCCCGAGATTGCCAAGCCCAAGGATGCCGATCGTGCGTTCACTGGCCAGCGGCAGATCGTGCGCCAGCCACTCGCTATTTGTTTGTTGCTCCCGGTAAAGCGGCATACCGCGGTGCAGGTATAGTGACCATGCAAGCACGGCCTCCGCCATTGATTTGGCCATTTGAGGGTCCTGCAGACGCACAATGTGCAGCCCGCTTGCAGGCAATTGCGCCAGAATATGCTCAACGCCGGCCCACAGGCTGTGTATCCACACCAGATTTGGCATTTTCGCCAGATCGGCGGGATCAGGATCAGCGACGATGGCAAATTTGCAGCTCAGCCGATCTGCTGTTGAGGTATTTTCAAAAGCCCTGATCTCACAATCAGGCATCGCAGCACCAAGTGCGTCAAGCCAACCAAGTTGGTCGCCCTCAACCGTGCGTGCAACGAAGGGAATAACTGTTTTCATGTGGCCAACTCATCTGTTAGGTAAACAATTACAACAGCTGATAACATAAATTTTACTTTCCCAGACATTCGTTTGGTTCAATTTTTAATCCTGGATGCGACCAGACATTCTTGGTCTCATGGGGCAACCATTGCAGATTGCAATGCCAATTGTCCTGATCAACTTATTTGTGAAAATTTCGATCTATCGTCCCGAATCAAGCCTGGCGTGCACCTATGGCGGTTTCAATTATTGCGCCGTTTTGATGCAATTACCACCATAGTCGAGCTTGTATTTGCGCCCAAATTGATGCGAATTCCAGCGAACAGATGGGGCCAACTGCAACTTGCTAATGCATTTTGCCCTTGTAATTGCAAGCATAATCGGCCATATAAACGATCTGCGATACATTTGTTTGGTGTTACCCTAAAGGCCGGTACGCCGCTTAGTTAAAGTTTTCCCTGACAATGTGAGCAATAAACCAAGTTCGCAATCTTTCACGTGAAAGTGCGCGGTTAACACTCCTTCTAAAGGAAAATCTGATGACTAATGGTACTGTAAAATTCTTCAACACCGACAAAGGTTATGGTTTTATTGAGCCGGAAGATGGTTCAAAAGACGCTTTCGTACACATTTCCGCTGTTGAGCGTTCAGGCATGAGCACACTTCGCGAAGGACAGAAAGTCAGCTACGAACTGGTTTCTGACCAGAGAAGCGGCAAAATGTCTGCAGACAATATCAAAGATCTGGGCTGATTGCTAAGGCAGACGGCACAAACACTTGTGATCCATCTGCCCTTGCGCGCATTAATATAGCCGACCACGGATGTACTGGCGGTTTTTAATGATCACGCGCATGCAAGAAGTCTGATGGGGCGCTTCGCGCCCAGTGGCTCCGCGTCAGAGATGGCCGCGGGGCCTTTAATTTTTGTCCCTGGTTTAGTTTCTCCCCGCCATCCACGTCGCAACAGGCGATGCCCATTGAACCCGGGAATAGAGTAAAGGAGCAATCCGATGACTGTTACCACAGCAGAAGAACAGCAGACCAATGCTGAGATAAGGCTTGAAAAAGCCCGCAAAGTGGCCCTCGAACGCGCAGCGGCCATGAACGAATATTCCACTGAGGCCGAACACCGGCGCACCAAATCTGCCAAACTGAAGGCGTTGCGACTGGCAAAAGAAGCAGAAGAGCTTGCCAATGCCGAACCTGTAGCACCGAAGAAAAAACCCGCAGCCAAGACGACCCGCAAGGCGAAGACTGCTTAGGCTCGGACAGGCTGCCAGCACCAGATTACGACTTGCAGCAATGGTAGTTGCTGCAGGAAATATCAGGCAGCACAAACAACCAACCTGCCTTCCCTACATGATCGAGCATCTTGCTGTAGTTTTCCGTTGCAGCCGCTTTCTCCCAGGCGCATTCACCAACATCACCAATCTGCCGCTCGTCCAGGCGCGCCGCCGCGCACTTATGTAATGCCGGCATCGCTGCGATGCAGGCCCGATTGAACGGATAAAACACAGCACCGGTTCAGCTGTTATTCCGGCTCATTTCATGCGCCTTCGCCCAATTTGGGCAAACCATATCGACACAAACATTTGCGCCCATTAATGCACTGTAACAGGATCAACACATCAAAATTCGTGTGTTGGTCCACCTGCAGCTCTGGTCTGCGCACCACAAAAATGACAACCCTTGATTGCGCATTTGAATTGGTCAAAATTTACAAAACACAGATTGTTCTCGACACCCACAGCTTCCCACTGGAATGAAATCATGATCCGGCGAAACTCCAATCAGCACAGGTTCAACGCGTTCAGACATCCAGGGCGGATGATGATCTTGATGTTATCGGCCGCCGCTCTGACCGGCTGCGTCGCAACCGTTGACGAAACTGATCGCCCGATACGACCAACGCCTCCCCATTCCACACCGGACAAACCGGCACGCCCGGGAGAAGCCTATTTGGGTGACTGGACCCTCAAATCACTCGATAATGATCTGTCCTGCTCTGTCAAATTGCAGCGCCTGCAAGGCTACGGTTGGGGTCAGACCTTCACCAATGGCTGCTACCGTTTCAAGGAAGTACCCAAGATAAGTGCATGGCGGGTTGATGAAGTTGGCATTGTCCTGCAGACCTCATTTGGCAAAGAGAATGTGGCAAGGCTCATATCGGTTGATCGTAACAGGTTTGTCGGACGCATGGTCAATGGCGAGCGTATCGTCATGACACGCAAATAGATTTCGCCAGAACAGCAATTTCTGGCTGCAGTAGAGATGCGTGCATTCCGCGAGCAGCACACTGTCCCCAACAAGGCCAAATGAATACCCGCGCATCGGGCAAGCGCGAACGCGCGTCGGGGCTTATGCCGCGCCCGGTCTGGAGCCAGCGCCGTCAGGCGCGATACGGCGGAAAAACAAAGCCAATTCACCACACTTTCACAATCACCTAAGTAGGGAAATGGATCCGCGCAAAGCTCATTTTGAGCCAAGAAGCGCATTCCATGCGTCATCTATCGACGCGCCTTCATCGCTTCAAATATGCAGGAGAAAAATAGAATTTGTGCGGAGAGAATGATGCTGATTGAACTGGCGAATGCAAATGGAAACCCGCAAACAACGCGAAAAAATGGTCACCGCGGGTTACACCTGACATCCCTGTTGCGCGCAGCGCTATTGGCAACGAGCGGACTGTGCTCGCTGGTCTCCCCCATTCGCGCGCAGGATGCACAATGGTTGACAACGCCCGGATCCAACGACTTTAACAACGCCGCCAATTGGTCATCGGGCGTCGTTCCATCGGGTACAGCTGTCTTTTTTGACTCCAACACGACAGACATCACATTTCAGAGCCCAACAACCGACCTTGGGGGAATGCTCTTTAATGACCCGGATACCGACTATTCATTTACAATTTCTAGTCTTCTAATTGGTCCCGTCGGGCGCCTCTTAAACATAAGGGGTAATGGCATTGTTACCAATAATGCCAACATATCAATCTTCAATCAATCGGGTTTAAATTTTCTCGGGACCAGCACTGCCGGTGGTGCAAATATTATCAATTCAGGTACGTTGCACTTTAACGATTCAAGCAACGCTGGCACCGCAAACATCACCACCACATTGACGAGAACCCGTCCAGATATCAAATTTTTCGAAAACACCAGTGCTGCCAATTCCACGATTGCACTTGGAGATTTCGCTTCACTTATGTTCTTCGACAATAGTACCGCAGCCAATGCCAGGTTGGAGGGGCAGAATGGCTTTTTCATATCATTTGAATTAACAAGTGGCGCCAGCGGTGACAACAGGGTCAGCGCCGGTTCAATAGCCGGGAATGCGCCAATTTTTCTTGGGTTTAACCAGTTGACGGTTGGCGGAAACGATGCCTCAACGCTGGTCAGTGGACAAATAGCAGATGTGGTGGCTGGTGAACCAACCAAGAATGGTAGCATCAGAAAAATCGGCAGCGGAACACTCACCCTCACGGGCGAAAACACCTATACGGCTGGTACCATCGTCGACGCCGGTACCCTGCAAATTGGCGATGGTGGCACGACCGGCAGCGTTGCAGGCAACATCGTCACCAATGCGTCACTGGTATATAATTACCGAAGCAACCGCTCTGCCAACAATGCAATTTCAGGCGTCGGCTCTCTGACAAAACTGGGACAAGGCACATTAACGCTAACCGCGCAGAACACCCATAGCGGCGGCACAACTGTTTCAGAAGGAACGCTGCGCATCGGGGATGGAGGCACAACCGGGAGCATATCAGGTAATATAATCAACAATGGCTCGGTTATTTTCAACCGTGCTGACGACAATGCATTTGGCGGTGCCATTTCCGGTACAGGAAGTGTGACAAAATCCGGCGCCGGCACGTTGACCTTCTCCGGTGCAAACACCTATTCCGGCTTTACCCTGGTCAGTGACGGCGCATTAAGAAGTGCTACATCAGAGGTATTACCGGATGAAACCTCATTGCGGTTATTAAACGATGCAACATTCGACCTTGATGGAAACCAGGAGACCATCCGGGCTCTTCGCGGTGACGGCAATGTCCTGCTCGGCTCCGGCAGCCTGACAATTGATGGTGCGGAGGACAGTACACTGTCCGGAGTCATATCCGGCACCGGTAGCATTGTTAAAAGAGGTACAAGCACACTATCTTTGGCTGGCGCCAACACCCATACCGGCGGTACGGACATTTCCGGCGGAACGCTTCAGGTTGATGGTTCCATTATCGGCACAGGCATTGTCAACGCCGGCGGCACTTTAGCTGGATCGGGCAGCGCCCAAAACATACTTGTAGCAAACGGTGGGCGCATTGCACCTGGTTCTGGGACGGTTGGTACATTGAATATCGGGTCGCTCAGGTTGAACAACAGCTCAATACTTGATTTTGAGCTCGGTCTGCCAGGGAGCATTGGCGGCAGCAACAATGATCTGATTGAAGTGAGTGGTGATCTCGTGCTTGATGGCCTCCTCAACGTGACGGACATAGGAGGATTTGGTGCAGGTATATATCGCCTCATCAATTATGGTGGCACACTCACTGACAATGAACTGGCAATCGGTTTCACACCGCCAGGCATTCCAGCCGCGGATCTTTTGATCCAGACATCTGTAAACAATCAGGTTAACCTGATCTCAACAGCGGGCGCTGAACTTGGTTTTTGGGATGGCGGCAACCCGGCGCTTTATGACAATGGCGTGGTTGACGGAGGCATGGGAACCTGGCGTGCCGATGGACGTGCATGGACAACAATCGATGGAGCGTTTAACGGATCCTACAATCCAAATCCGACATTTGCTGTTTTTGGCGGGACTGCCGGAACAGTCACGGTGGATGATGTTGCAGGTGCAATAGCAGTTGATGGCATACAATTTGCAACCGATGGATATTTGATAACCGGCGACTCTATTGCCCTTTCAAATGCCAACACGACCATCCGGGTTGGTGACGGAACCATTGCAGGCAACGCCATGACCGCGACAATCGCTTCTGTGCTGACCGGCACTGCGGCACTCAACAAGGTTGATCTTGGTACACTGGTTCTGTCCGGTAACAACACCTACACCGGTGGAACGACAATCTCAGCAGGAACCCTGCGTCTGGGTGCGCAAGAGCGGCTTGCCGATTCCGGTGCTGTTAACACTTTGGCCGGTTCGACTTTTGATCTTAATGGCTTCAATGAAACTGTTGCCAGCCTTTCGGGAGCAGGTAATGTCACCTTTGGTGCCGGCAACTTTACCGCAGGTGATGTCAATAACACGCTTTTTTCAGGCATCATGTCAGGCACTGGCAGTTTTACGAAAACGGGTAGCGGTGTCTTCGTGTTGACGGGTGAAAACACCTACTCGGGTGGCACGACCATCACATCAGGTGCATTGCAGATCGGCAACGGTGGCACGAGCGGCAGTATCAACGGTAGCATAAACAACAATGCTGAACTCATTTTCAATCGGTCAGACAACATTACCTATGGAGGTAGCATCACTGGCTCCGGCGAATTGACCAAGGTCGGCGATGGCACATTGACGTTGACTGGCACCAACACACATACGGGCGGCACGACCATATCCACCGGTGCGCTGCAAATAGGCAGCGGCGGCACAATAGGCAGTATAGCTGGCAATGTGCTCAACAATTCCAGGCTCACTTTTAACCGTTCAGACGACCTTGCCTACAACGGCGACATCACCGGATCAGGCTCTCTGACCAAAGCAGGCGCCGGTGTGTTAACCCTCACGGGTAGCAATGTCCACTTGGGTGGCACAACTATAGCCACTGGTATCTTGCAGATCGGTGACGGTGGCACAGAGGGTAGTATTGTCGGCAATGTTCTTACAAATGCCCGGTTTGTTTTTAACCGCTCGGATGACGTGACTTTCGCTGGCAACACTTCTGGAACAGGTAACCTCACCAAGCTGGGTGACGGCACCTTGACGCTAACCGGAACCAATACCCACACGGGCGGCACGACGGTTTCCTTTGGCACGCTTCAGATTGGCGATGGCGGTACAACCGGCAGTGTTACAGGCGACATCGAAACCAACGCTGTCCTGGTATTCAACCGTTCGGATAGCATTGAATTTGATGACACAATATCCGGTGCTGGCACATTGATAAAACGCGGCGCCGGTGCCTTGACGCTTACTGCCGCAAACACCTTTACCAGCGGCATCAACATCAATGAGGGTTCATTGTTCAACAATGGATCGCTGGCTTCTGAAGTATTTGTCAACAATGGCCTGTATGGTGGTACAGGGTCTTCATCCTCTCTTGAGGTCGCAGGTGGCAGCACAGTCGCCCCGGGTGACAACGGCATCGGTACATTGACAGTGAATGGTGACGCCCGATTCCGTCAGGGTGCGACTTTTCAGGTAGACATTTCACCTGACGGTATGAATGATATTCTGGCCGTCACGGGCGTAACAACAATTGCAGACACCGCCACAACCCTTGATATTGTGGGGGCACCCGGCGACTATCCGATCACCAGGGACTATCGCATATTGACATCAGGTGGAGGTGTGACCGGTGAATTTGCAGAAGTCCGCGACAATCTGCCGGATATTGACATGTCTGCGGTCTATAATGCCAATGATATCGAATTGACCTATTTTCAGACGGATCTGCTCGTTTCAGCAAAACAAATCCACCCGGTTGCGACGACTGCGGCACGGGATGCCAATCTGGCATTCGCGCGCACTTTGCGTAGACGTGGTGGCCTTTCCAGCCTGAACGAGGGCAGCGCGAACACAGCGTCCAATCGCAGTTTTGGATTCACGTCCAAAGACCAGACCAGTTCCACGCGGACGTCATCCTCCCAGCCAACGACGTCAGGCGCGGATGGGTCGGGGGCCGGTTCGCATATACAGACTGAACCGGCCCCCGACTGGGGTATTTGGGGCGCTGCCATTGGCAGCATCAGTGATGTGGATGCATCCGGTTCAACACCCGGCTCGGATACGAACCTTGGTGGTTTTGCTGCGGGCTTCGAGGGACGCTTTGATTCTTCTGGCGTGCCTGTGACAGCAGGACTTGCCGCAGGATACACGGTCAGCAATATCGACAGCGGATCATCCGATGCCAGTATCGATAGCTGGCATGTAGGTGCTTATAGTGCCGCAACGACAGGAGGCCTGACCGTGTCGGCGGCTCTGTCCGCGGCCTTCCAGGATTACGAGTTCAATCGCCCGGTTACCTTCAATGGCGGCACTGTCATCGCCCATGGCGAAACAGACGGTTATGCCCTGACAGGCTCCGTTGAAGCTTTCTATGACGTGATGTACCCCGGTGGAGACGCGCAGTTCAATGGTCTGCGGTTTGGTCCTCTGGCAACACTTGATATCGCTCATGTCCGCCAGGATGGTTTTACCGAAACCGGAGCCGGTATTCTCAATCTCAGCGTATCAACCACCAAGGCAACCCAGGCTACTACTGGCCTTGGCGTCGGCTTTGGATTTGACCGCGATGTGGACGGTAAGAAGCTCACACTGGACGGCCGTGTCGCCTGGGAACACGCCTTTGGTGATACATCCATATCCACAACCTCGGTCATTCCGGCCGCGAACGCCACATTTATCAGTAACGCAGCGCCCCAGAGCCGCAATCGACTTGCCGTGGGCCTTGGTGCAGCCTTGAAAATATCCGAAACACTCTCAACTCACATTCGCTACGACGGTCACCTGTCATCGACAACCAGCGAACACGGCGGAAGTGCCGGACTGACATTCAGGTTCTGAGGCCAGGACAACTCTGTGGGTGCGGTGAATTGTGGATTCTCGATAGATTTCCCATGCTGCACCCCGTGCCCTATCGAGAAGACACAGATACCGCGAAGCGGCAAGCGCGAACGCGCGTCGGGCCTAATGGCCCGCCCCGTCTGGAGCCAGCACCGCAAGGCGCGGTATGGCGCGAAGACATTTATAAAAAGCCATCAGTGATCGGGGTGCAGCGCAGAAGAGACTTCCTGTGAACACGTGGGTTTGGCTGGCGGGGATGATTTGTTTTCTATTCACCGCGTACCGGCGCTGGCGCGCCTGCCTCCATAGGGGGTGGCCAAATTATTGGCCGGGCCACGGTCGTGGCCTGTTTGAGTGCCATGCAGGATGGCACGGGTGCTGCAGTTTCTGACCCTCGAGAGATTTCCCGAGCGGTACGCCGTGCCCTATCGAGGGCAAAAGAGTTACCGCGTAGCGGCAAGCGCGAATTGCGCGTCGGGCCTGATGGCCCGCCCCTTCTGGAGCCAGCGCCGAAGGCGCGATACGGCGTGAAGACATTTATGCAAAGCCATCAGTACCCGGGGTGCAGCGCAGATGAGACTTCCAGTGAGCACGTGGGTTTGACTGGCGGGGTCAATTTTGTCCCCACTCACCGCGCACCGGCACCAACGCCCCTACTCCCATTTCACCGTCAGGCCTTCATCGCAAAGAACCCGTAAATATCGTCCCAGGACCGCCAGTTGTTTACAACGAACTTACGCTCAACTTTCGAGATAATTTGATTATCCACCAGTTGCACCAGCCTGCGACGCACATTTTCCCGTGACAGGCAAAGGGCATTCGCTACGAATTTTATGCTGACCGGTCGAAGACCCCGGCCCTTGTCCTGATTGTGTTCATAGCGATCATGCAGGTCAAAGCCGTAAAGATTGTGCAACCCTATGACGAAAACGATCATAAGTGAGATCATATCCAGTCGCAGGTTTTTCTGAACCTCGGTAATTTTTTGAGACAACCGGTAGATTCGCTGGATCCTGTTGAACTTAGCAACACTCATATCCAGACGCGTCAAACCGCTGATAACCTCCAGGCGGGTTTCGAGCGCCTCGCCTTCATTGGACTTATGTTCCACATGCGCGTTGTTCTCCTGCACGCACCCGTCAGTTTGCACAGCTCGGCCTGATTGACGAATTGTACCCATCACAAACACTCCAGATTACGAACGAATTGTAGCTTATCTGGCGAAAACCAGCAGTACGGTGGATAAATGTGCGCCCTGCATATTTTTGATAGCAGCGCTTAATTGCATGCAGGTCAACACCAGAAGTTGAATTTTCCTGCATAATACCGCCTGAGATCGCGTTCGGGTTGCCGATATAGCGAAACATTGAGGCTTATGCCAGCGATCTGACATTAATCTTTGGTAATGCTGCTGGTGGGAAATCGACACTCTGTTCGGGCAATGTGCTGCACCTGGCTGGTACCCGGATATAACGGTTCATCGTAAAAGAAAAAGCGCACAGCATTTTCACGCTGATACGCCTTTGGTGACAGACCGGTCCCGCAATCTGCAACGCTGGCAGCTCAAGGTTGACCTAGAATCCAATGATGCCATCACTGTAGAGAGCGAGGAGAACACCAAGGGCAAAGAATACCGGCAGCAGGCAAATGAATACGCGCTTGTGACGCTTCTTGCGCTCGGCCACATTGGCATCAATGCTCATAACGTAGCGCACGGCAGTCGTATCAATCTGATGAAACCTCGATTGATCCGTGGTCATTTCTCGACACTCCCCCCGGTCAGGAAACTGAATATCTCGTCCCACAATGACCAGTTGCGGACAACGAAGTTGCCATCGGTCTTTATCACCAGGCCATTGTCATGCAGTTCCACCAACCGTCGCCGAACGGTCTCGCGCGAAAAAGACAAAATACTGCTGATAAACTTGATGCTGACGGGCCTTAGACCATGAAAACGATCAGAATCGTCCGTTGCGACATAGTGATCAGTCTCCTGATAGCCATACATATTGTGTAGACCCATGACGAAGATAATGGAGAGCGATGCAATATCTGTATCAAACTTCCTCTGTACAGAATTTATCTTCGATGCTCTGTTGTACATCTCCCTGATGCTGTTGTATTTATTCACATTGATATTCAGTTGCGTTATGTCACTGATTACTTTCAGTTTTCTAACTGTAACGTCATCATCAATCAAATTTAGGTTGGGAACTCCTGAACCAGCTTTTTTGTATGAATAATCGGATATAAGTGGTGAATTATCCTCACGAAGCTTTCGTTGCATGTTTTGCGCCCTATGTAGCCACCGCCGTAGGAAATCTTCCGGCAATCACAATTCCTATCATCCCAAGTTGTAAGTTGATGGCAGACGCCGATCTAGGATTACAGCACAAACCCTGCAGTGCCGCACGTTTTGTGCAAACACAATATTTAATTCGAATTTATAAGAATATTTATTCTGCTTATGTGAATATAATTAAATAAATTTACTTGAATATGGCGTAAATAAGGCATTTTAAGCATTAAAAATATCCCGCACCCCACACAACAACATCAAATGACTCAACAACACTTACAACCGGCAAAATTCACGCAATTAAACTGGAGGACGACCTATAGGGTGCATCCGGATGCAATATGTACCTCAACTGATCAAGACAAGAGAACGGGCGCGTGAAGGGAGGCAGTCAAACAGGATGCACAATTCAGATAATATTACCGTATCACGGTAAATATTTTATTGCGGAATCATATTGGTTTTTATAAAAAATGTAATTTTTTATGCACCATGTAAATATAATGTAATAAAACATGTTATTTATATATATTATTTATTTATAAAAAACTATCTATTACTGTAATGTATTATTCTATATATGGATATATTTAAATTTCCAGAAATTCCGAGATTCATTTCAGTGCCGTAGTGGTAATTTTTCCCATTGCATACCCGCATGCATTCGAGGTAAAATTTGTGTGATATTGTCCTCAATCCCAAGATGCAGGATCACTTTGCCGACCAAAAGTACCTCCTATGACGTTGCGTCTCTGGCAGGCGTCAGTCAATCAGCAGTTTCACGCGTCTTTTCTCCCGGAAAAAGCGCATCGCCGAAGATGCGCGCCAAAATTCTGGCCGCGGCCAAGGAGCTGAACTACAAGCCAAATGCCATTGCACAGTCTCTGAGTCGCGGCCGAACACGCATCCTTGGATTGGTGATCACACAATATGCTCAGGAAAATTACCCCCTCGCCGTACAGGCGGCGAGCGATATTCTGGTCGGTTCGGAAGACAGTATTTTGATTCAATTTGTCGATCGCGATACCATCGGAGATCCGGCAATAGCCAGATTACTGGACTATCGGGTCGATGCAATCATCTGCACTGCGAACCTCACCCGCAACGCGGCCACAGCGTGTATTGAACAAAATGTCCCATTGGTAATAATAAACCGCCATATTGATGTGGAGGGCGTTGATCACGTCAGTACCGATCATTTCGCATCTACAAAGGACATCGCGCGGCGTTTGTCGCTGACCGGCAGTCAACGCACGGCTTTTATCGGCGGCATGAAGGACAATTGGGTCAGCCAGACCCGCTGCGCCGGGTTTCAGGAAGGATGCAGGCTTGCAGACCTCCCCGAACCCCGGGTGATTTTTGACTGTTTTGACTATAAATGCGGTTATGATGCTGCACTGCAACTGGCCCCCAGGTTGAAAACGCTTGATGCCATGGTCTGTATTAATGATACAGTCGCAGCTGGCCTGATGGATGCCCTTCGGTTTGAACTGTCCATCAGCGTGCCCGGTGATATTCAGGTTGTTGGTCAGGATGCGCTGTTTGTATCCAGTTTGAGAGCCTACCAGATTACTACCACTCAACATCCGGTCGAAGAAATGTTGAAGGCCGCATCCGCACTAGCCATCAAACGGATAGAAAATCCCCACGCGAAAGGTGCCAGCATCACCATCAATTCAGAACTCATCATTCGCAATACGGCGCTATCTCAAATGGCACCTGCCTGATGTTGTGATGCAAAACGGTTCAGTTAGGCCGTTCAGATACTTTGAGCTGGTGGCGATGGCCGGACAATAATCATTATCCAAAACGGTTTTTTCCAACTGTGCCCGGTTGAACATACCAAAAGATTACGATTACCCAGCCGATAATCGGAATGAAACCAACAAGCTGCCACCAGCCTGAACGGCGTATATCATGCAGCCGACGCGCAGCAACCGATATGGACGGTACAAAAAGAAAAAGGCTTACGATCCAGGAAATTGTGTTCTGGAGCGCTGAACCGGGATTGGGGAACAGCAACGCAGAACTGAATGCTGCCATGGAGATATTCACCGCAAAGGTGAACAGAACCCACCACCAAAATTCGGATCGGGTGGCCCGACCGGAATAATCGAACGATTTGGTGAGAACGGTTTGTATGGATTGAATAAATGTCATCGTCACAACTCTGCAGATAATCGTGCACCAATAGAGCAATTCGGGTTTTGACGTATTCGGCAAAACCTGAATGCATCAACAAAATAAAAAGCCAACACCGTTGTTCGATTTCTGACAAAACGTGAAACGGTCTAAAACAAAAACTGGCTCGTTTCACACCCGGGTTATATTGTGGTTGTTCTCGTTCAAAAAACGGCGTTGTATCCACCGCGTTTGGAAATTTGCATTCGTGGCTGGTGTGGTGCCACGAAGGCTGAGGCGGGCGCATCCTGGAAGATGGGGGTCAAATGCGCCCGCCTGTCAGCCAACCGGTCAGAACCGGTAGGCAAGACCCGCTGTAGCTGCCCAGATATCAATGCCATCGTCGGAGAAAGGTGCGCGGTAGTCACCCTCAATCCACATGGCAAGACCTTCAGCGCCCTTTTCGCCCCACTGATAGCCAACGCCGATCTCATAGGCCGTGTCTTCAAAGTCGTAGGCCAGCGCTGTATTGCCAATGGTTGTCACAGGTGCGTCCAGAAATTCGTGAACCACATTGGCTTCAACATAAAGCCGTGATGCCGAATCAGCCCTGTGAGGAAGGTATTCAAAGGTCGCACCAAGGCGCCCCTCAAGGCTGTTGGCATTGCTCACATTGGCCTGTGTACCCAGCGCCGTCGTGTAACCATCCACATTGATAAGCTGATAGGTCAGTTGTCCCTGCGGGGTGATCGCAAATTGCTCACCGACATCAACACGCTTGCCAAGCTCACCGGAAAAGACCCATGCATCAGCTTTTGTATTGGCCGTGTCACCCGCTGTTGTCGCAATATCAATATCATAGTGCGTATAGGTCACGACACCATCAAGGTAGAGGCCGTTTTGATCATTATAGGTCAGTGATCCGCCGCCGCCGTAGGCATCCGCATCTGTAGAACCCACATCTGTTCCCAGAGAAACATTGCGATAGTCAGCCTTGACCTGACCATATTGCAGGAAACCGGACGCAGTCAGGTAACCCGTTTCATATTCGGCCAGAACACCGTCAACACCGCCCTGTATTGCCCACAGGGTCTCATCATAGGCACCGATGGTATTGCCGCTATTGGTAATATTGCCCTGCGCATCACTCCAGGCACCAATTGCCCGTGCCCACACACCATAATTGCACGATTCATCTTCCAGCACCGGTTCTGGAACCGGCTCTGTTGTGATCAGATCGGCATTCGAGCGGTTGAACTGATGACCAATACCGGCTGTACGACAGCCGATGCGGGTGCCGGTTCGCTCATAATAGGTGCCGACAGTCTGCTGCCCGAAGGATTTGATGTGCAATGGAAGGCCGGGTGTGATGACGCCCGGGTCAACAACGGCAAAGGACTGCAGGTACCAGATGTCATCCGTCTGCAGTGAAAGATCATATTGAAAGGCACCCACATCGATAGGGCCGCCAGCCAGAATGAAATCACCAACCTGTGTTGCGCCGGTTGCGGATACATCAACGAGCTTGATGCCGTTTCCGGGGCCCATGCCGGTTTCTGCTCCAATGCCATTACCAACATCATTGATGACAATCGACTGGGTGTCGCCAGATGTGGTTGTTCCACCAACCACCACAAAGTCTGACGCTTCCGTTGCATCGAGAGCAGCATCAAGAAAAAGCGAACCCGAACCGGTGAAGTCACCGCCAATATTGAGAATGTCGCCGGTGCGGCCATTGGACGATGTGGTGAAACCATTATTCAGCAAAGCGCCCAGTGAAGCACCATCAGAAATATTTGCCGTGCCATCAAAACCAAAAAGCGTACCGGCTTCTGTCGTCAGGCGGCCCGTTGTCAGCGTTTGTGTATCGTGCAATCGAAGTTCTGACGCCTGCTGCAAAACGATCGACTGAAACGTTGTCGGAAGATAGGTCGATGTGGCGGCATCAAAATTCTGACCCTGCAATCGCAGTTCATCAAAATCGCCACCGATAACGGCCGTTCCACCGCCGCCATCAATCTCACTCAGGTGATTCATATCAAAATTGCTGGTAATGGTGATTGTATCCGATCCATCTTGACCAAATACACCGCCATTATAGACCGAAGTATTGTCGATCACCTGCGTATCATCACCGGCACCGAGAAAAATGTTGCCAGCAATCGCTATATTACCTGTCATTACGACGCTGTCATTTCCATCTCCGGCATTAACAATGCCAGAGATCGAGCCGTCTCCTTCAACCAATATTTCGTCCTCGCCGTCCCCAGCAAGCAAGCTGCCAAAAAGGTCACCACGTACAAAGAGCTGATCATTGTCGCCTTCACCACGAACGTCACCGGAGGTCGAACTTCCAGCTATGAGGTTGACGAAATCATCACCGCTGCCGGCAAAAACATCCCCAGAGATGCTTCCGGCGTTCCTGATTATGTCGTTGCCAGCACCGCCCGCGACTGCCTGCCGGCTGCCTGTAATTTGTGCACCTGCAAAATTGTCAAGCGTATCATTACCACCACCCAACAGCACGCCGCCGTTCTGGCCACCTATGTTGCCTTCGTTCAATACCACATCATCACCTTCACCCAGGTCAGCACCGGTTCCAAAGTTTCCAGAAACCACTCCCGTAGCGGTATTCTCCAACCGGTCGTTTCCGTCGCCAAGGGAGGCACCAATCGAAAATCCGCTTATCAAGCCGAGGTTTGTTACGGTGTCATTGCCTCCCCCAAGATCTGCCCCCCTTCCCGCTAATCCAATGATGCGACCATTAACCCTGTTCAAGACAACATCATCGCCAAGATCAAGCTCCACGCCGGTGACGGCCCCTCTTATCAAGCCATCGTTATCGATCCCATCAGTTTTCAGGCCCTGCGAGACAATACCTCTGCCCCCGTTCCCGCCGATATTATCACCAATAATCTCACCGCTCTGACTGTTTACGAAATTTGTAATGCCATTGGTTGCCGGTCCAAAAATGACAAACCCATCATCAAATCCGTAAATCCTGCCCGTATTGTTGACGGCCAACTCCGGTGCAACAGGACCACTTGTCGTCATCCGCCAGGTAAAAGCTGCCTGATTACCGCCCGCGTTCGCAGAGGTTCGAATGATCCCATCATTATTCAAGGTGATGAGGCCCTGTGGATTTTCGAAAATCTGGATAGCGTCCGTTTCATTGCTTGAGTTGGTATTTTGGATTATTGCCCCCGCATTCACATTAATTGTCAAGGGCGCAATGAAACGCTGACGCACCTTAAATCCGGCAGAATCAGCAGGAGGGCCGACAATCACAAACGGCATGTTGCCGGGTCCGATAGGCGCATTGATGTTCGCCGATCTCAGTTCTGTTCTGGTATAGGGCGATGCATTGGCACTAAAAGTGATTGTACCCGTTGCCGCGTCATAAGTCGGCGTCTGCGCCTGAGCTGTTCCGCCAAGCATCAGCGCTGCAGCAGCAGTGGATGCTAATAAGCCAGCCACCTTGAGCTTCATTGCTCCATTGCGTTTCTGGCCACCTGCGTTCCCCGACCGACGATTAGCTATGCGTTTCATACCCTGAAGTTCCTTCTGGCGAATGTGCGTGGTCCATGTATTCCGGCCTTCACATCCAGTGATCATGTGTGTTTCGTCCGGCATAAAGAGCCGGCGCAATCAATGTGTTGATGCGAGCATGGGAGCGGCAATGCGCGATACCGGCCGCCACAGAGCCGGTTTTCGTAAGGCGATATCCGGGCACAGCAGGTGCGTCGGCGGATATATCGGCGGCGAGACCGATCAACCCGCTTTCCGCACAGACCATGCTATCAATTTCAATTGGATATGCGCCTGCCACCGGCTTGTCCCCTCGCGATTTGGTACGCTCTCTTGCTGCATCAACACGTAGGATGAACTCCCTGAAACACGCTCTACCGGTGTCACCCCGCGAAGATTCTCATCAGGAGAATCAAATCGGTTCGGTTTGAATCAGAAGCCAACCTGACGCCATCTAGTTGGCCGATAGGAAGATTGTCGATTGGGTACGCACAACACATGCAACGGCGCACAAAATGGGCAAAAAAGTGTCTGCTGCGTGTTCGAATAATGGCGACCGGTGAGTTCGGGATGATGAGATAACCAACCGGCTTCGAAACGATCGATGACCCGATCCAATAGTGTGAATCAGGCCAATTCAAATTTGTATCGTGTTATTCGCTCTGTAATCTTTGGAGCCACTCAGGTTTTGACTGAATTGGCAAAACCTGAATGCATCTACAAAACAAATGGCTGACACCGTTGTCCCGTTTCCGGCAAAACGTAAAACCGTCTGATCAGCGCATTCGTGGCCGGTGTGGTGCCACGAATGCTGAGGCGGGCGCATATTGGTAGATGGGGGTCAAATGCGCCCGCCTGTCAGCCAACCGGTCAGAACCGGTAGGCAAGACCCGCTGTAGCTGCCCAGATATCAATGCCATCGCCGGAGAAAGGTGCGCGGTAGTCACCCTCAATCCACATGGCAAGACCCTCAGCGCCCTTTTCGCCCCACTGATAGCCAACGCCGATCTCATAGGCCGTGTCTTCAAAATCGTAGGCCAGCGCTGTATTGCCAATGGTTGTCACAGGTGCGTCCAGAAATTCGTGAACCACATTGGCTTCAACATAAAGCCGTGATGCCGAATCAGCCCTGTGAGGAAGGTATTCAAAGGTCGCACCAAGACGCCCCTCAAGGCTGTTGGCATTGCTCACATTGGCCTGTGTGCCCAGCGCCGTCGTGTAACCGTCCACATTGATAAGCTGATAGGTCAATTGTCCCTGCGGGGTGATCGCAAATTGCTCACCGACATCAACACGCTTGCCAAGCTCACCGGAAAAGACCCATGCATCAGCTTTTGTATTGGCCGTGTCACCCGCTGTTGTCGCAATATCAATATCATAGTGCGTATAGGTCACGACACCATCAAGGTAGAGGCCGTTTTGATCATTATAGGTCAGTGATCCGCCGCCGCCGTAGGCATCCGCATTTGTAGAACCCACATCTGTTCCCAGGGAAACATTGCGATAGTCAGCCTTGACCTGACCATATTGCAGGAAACCGGACGCAGTCAGGTAGCCCGTTTCATATTCGGCCAGAACACCGTCAACACCGCCCTGTATTGCCCACAGGGTCTCATCATAGGCACCGATGGTATTGCCGCTATTGGTAATATTGCCCTGTGCATCACTCCAGGCACCAATCGCCCGTGCCCAAACACCATAATTGCACGATTCATCTTCCAGCACCGGTTCTGGAACCGGCTCTGTTGTGATCAGATCGGCATTCGAGCGATTGAACTGATGACCAATGCCGGCTGTACGACAGCCGATACGGGTTCCGGTACGCTCATAATAGGTGCCAACAGTCTGCTGCCCGAAGGATTTGATATGCAATGGAAGGCCTGGTGTAATCACCCCTGGATCCACGACTGCAAAGGACTGCAGGTACCAGATGTCATCCGTCTGCAGCGACAGGTCATATTGAAAGGCACCCACATCAATGGGGCCGCCGGCCAGAATGAAATCACTAACCTGGGTTGCGCCGGTTGCGGATACATCAACGAGCTTGATGCCGTTTCCGGGGCCCGTGCCGGTATCCGCACCAATGCCATCACCAACATCATTGATCACAATCGACTGGGTGTCGCCGGATGTGGTGGTGCCACCAACCACCACAAAGTCCGATGCTTCGGTTGCATCGAGAGCAGCATCAAGAAAAAGCGAACCCGAACCGGTGAAGTCACCGCCAACATTGAGAATGTCGCCGGTACGGCCATTAGACGATGTGGTGAAACCATTATTCAGCAAAGCGCCCAGTGAAGCACCATCAGAAATATTTGCCGTGCCATCAAAACCAAAAAGGGTTCCGGCTTCTGTCGTCAGGCGGCCCGTTGTCAGCGTTTGTGTATCGTGCAATCGAAGTTCTGACGCCTGCTGCAAAACGATCGACTGAAACGTTGTCGGAAGATAGGTCGATGTGGCGGCATCAAAATTCTGACCCTGCAATCGCAGTTCATCAAAATCGCCACCGATAACGGCCGTTCCGCCGCCGCCATCAATCTCTCTCAGGTGATTCATATCAAAATTGCTGGTAATGGTGATTGTATCCGATCCATCCTGACCAAATACACCGCCATTATAGACCGAGGTATTGTCGATCAAAACCGTATCGGTGCCGCCGCCAGCCAGAATATCCCCACCTAAAGTAGCGCTGCCCTGAATACTGATAGTATCATCATCGTCGCCACCATCAATATCTCCCGTTATGTTTCCGATACCATCAAGTGTAATTGCGTCATTGCCTGTATTTCCAAACAGGTTCCCGCGAAGCTCTCCCTGCACGATCAGTTGATCTTCGCCTCCGCCGCCAAAAACCTGATTGATCGTTACACTGCCAGAGTGAAGAGTGGCGCGGTCATCGCCTTCGCCGAGACTGATGGCAAAGTCCGTGGTTCCCTCAATCGTTCCAAAATTATCGATCGTGTCTGTTCCGCCACCCAGTTCTACACCCCAACGTGAGCCCCGTATGAGTCCTCGGTTGATTACCCGATCCTCCTCTGACTCACCCACAATCCCCCAACCGCGGTCCTCACCATTGTTGGTCCCTCCCACACCGATGATCTCCCCGCCTGTTTCGTTGGTGATTGTTGCAACACCCGATAGAACGTTGCGTTGCAGGAATATGCCAGCATCTCTACCGCTGACGATGCCTGTATTGTTGAGTTCAAACGAAAACGGAAATGTATCATTTATCCACTGAATTCCGGAATTGATACCTGTACCATTGTTACTCTGCTGAATCGTTCCGGCATTGTTGATAACAATGGCAGTCGCTCCGGAATTTCCTCTTATCTCAACGGCATCGGCTGCCTGACCCGGTGTCCCAATGCCATTGGCAGTTATGCTGGTTCCTACACCCACGTTGATTGTCAGATTTCCTGCTTTGTCATCCCTGAAGCCACTGTTATTGGCCCCCGCAACCAACTGTCCTGCACTGTTCAAGGTCGTGTTTGACACATTGGTCAGGACCGTCAACGTCTCGGTAGCCGGATCATAGGTGGCGTTCTGCGCGTGCGCAGGCGTCCCAAGTACCAGCGCGACAGCGGCCGTGGAGGTCAGTAACCTGGCAACTTTGCGCCTCAGCGCCGCCTTACCCCTGCACCTGCCAAAATCCTCCGAACGACAAATAACCATTCACTTATTTTCCTCAAATTTCCCAAATGCGGAACGAGCGCATACTCAGGTTCCCAAATCCGATGCCCTACGTGTCAATGCGAATAAAAGAGTGCTCATAAATGGCACCGTTAGCCTCAGCCGCTGGCAATTCTGGTGCACTCTCTTGCTGCATCAACACGTCGGCATGGCAGCCGGCCCACACTTTACCTGGGACACTCCACAAAGGTTCACGCCAGGAGAATCATATCGGTGTGGGTCGAAAGCCAGCCTGTGGCCATTTATTTGACTTCCGAAAACTTTGTCGACTGGCAGAGCACAAGGGTTGCACCGGCGCACAAAATGAGCCGGTTTTTTGCAGATGAATAAGATCAAACGGTTTTTTGCCAATCAATACGTGCAGTAAAATGCAGGAACAGGCTGCCAGCGTGCGCACAAAATATGGCAAACAGCCCATTGTGTGCATAAATGTGCGCAATCTGTACAGAGCCTTCGGAATGTGGACAGCAATTTTGTGACGGCCTGATTACTTTTGACTGCACACTGAACTTATCGTTTCGGAGCTTTCATATGTCCAACAATCTGCCGACAGACACGTTCCATGGCACCGCGATATTTGCCAAACCAAATGATGGTGGTGATTCCTCGACACCGCTCAACAGAAAACTTGAAGTGATGAGTGGCTCAACCCGACTGGCCATTTGTCGCGAAAAATATGAAATCATCAGAACCATGTACAATCGTTCAGCACGCATTGGCATGATTCAGGAAAAGCACGATCAGGACATTGTTTCCCTGATGATTTTTTTTGTCGTGGGGCTGCACAATCTGAACAGCCGCCCCGATTTGCATCTCAATAGTGCCAGAAACGCGCAGTTTCATGGACTAAGGCCCGCCAGTATCAAACTGGTCGCCAGCATCACCTCTGTCTCTCGCGAAGGTGTCAGACGCAGGCTGGCAAATCTGCAGAATGATCAGCTCATTTCCAAGGTCGACGGCAATTTCGTGGTCAGTAACTGGCCGGTCTGGGAAGAAATTCTCGAAATATTCATGTTAAACTGAGCGGCTACAGGCCCCGGCCCCAATGGGCGGCGTTGGCCGGGACCTTAGTAGTGCGGCGCATCAATCAATGCGCGCTGCATCTGCCGGACAGGCAACCAAATCTCAATGTGTCAGAAGGAGATTCGCCAAATTTCTCCGTATAGCTGCTGGCAAATCGCCCGGGATTACCAAAACCCCACTTGAAGGCGATGCTGGTTACCGTGTCGCTTGATTTTCGCAGATCTTCATGGGCGCGTTCCAGCCTGATATCGCGCAGTGCGCGCATCGGCGTCGTATTGCGGAATGACTTGAAGGCACTTTGCAGCGCCCGTTCCGAACACCCGACAGCACGGGCAATTTGGTCGACAGAAATGGGTGCCCCGGCGTGGGCATGCATGAATTCTTCCGCCCGTTTGACAACCCCGGGAATGGCACCTTGTCCAATCTGTTTTGCACCTGGCTGATAGTTGTGTTCAAGGCCGGATACCAAAGTGGAAAGGAGGTGATCTTTCGCGGCGGTACGTGTCAACGGATTGGCGAAATTGGCAGGTGAATAGGACAGCGTCAGTTGAAAGAGATCGAGGCATCCGAGGATGGACTGCCCGGTTGGGGTCGTTAGATCGATATGCGGATTGAATCTCAAGGGCGCACACTGCAATTCACCGAAGTAGCTTCGCGCCTTGTCTTCAAGCAACTGCGCCGGAATCAGGATCGCAAATGACGCAACATCTTTGGGTGGAGCTGTCAATTTGGTCCCAGCCGCTTTGCGATAAATACGCGCGTGATTCTTGCGAAAATCAATCACCCCATCAACGGGATCTGTAATCCGGGTTCCCCCCATCAATGGCATGGCCAGGCAATAATGCTCGTCACCGCTTTCCATCATCCCTTCAAAACCGCAAGATGATCGGTGCACAATGAAACTGATGTCATCCACCGGTGCCATTGAGCCACTCAACAGGCATAGAACATTGTCCTCACCTGGTGGCGACGTGAGTTGGTAATCATAGACCTGCATTGCGCATTCCGCTGCTTCATCGAGCGTGCGAGCGCTGAAGGCCTGATATCTGTGTTCAAATTCAGCCAGTGATGTCAGCATTTTAACTCTCCCGTCAATATGCCCTGGCAGCCAATAAAATTGGGCCTTGGGCATATGGTTCGAATTTCGTTCAAATACTTTTCATGCTTGCGTGAAAGGCAAATCTGACCGCCAACGCAAGCATCGGTTGATTTCGGCGAAGGCATGTAGAAGTCAATTGTGGCAAAATTTAATCACGAAATATGTATGTATGATACAAATCGGCAGCTGCCTGAAAGCCACTAACGCTCAATCTTGTGAACGGCACCATCATCCGCCCCAATAGTAAATTCAACGCTCTGCCCGCTGCCTATGGCCATGATCGCTTTATCGATCCGGCCGGGAATTGGGACATTTGCATGCTCAATGACATTGTTGCCATCCAGTCCGATTATGCGCAGGTGCCGCCGGTCTTTGGAGGGCAAGGCCAACTCCATTATCTGATCACCATCAATATCCGCCACGGCGGACAGCCGCATTTCCGGTGATCCGATAACATGATTGGAAAATCCGTCGCGTGCGGCCAGTTTGATCAGTTTTCCCTTGCGGAACCAGTAGAAAAACACGGTTCCGCCAATATGGGGCGTGCGTACAAATGCGATTTGGCGCTCTGGTCCCGCCTTGAAACGTGCTATGGCGGCGATGTTCAGCCATCGGTTCGGGCGCCCGATGAATTCGGTACTCGCGCGCTCGACCAGGCGGTCATTGTCAATCCCATAGACGGCTACAGAGGCCCCTTTGCGCAAGGATGATCGTATGGTGATTATTTCCGTCGTTCCATCCGCATCAAGATCGACCAGACGGGGCGTGCGATCTTCGAACACCTGCGTTTCAGGCAAAATGAAATCCAGTTGTTTGCCGTTGGCCGTCCTGACATGCAGTGTTCCCGCCTCTATTCCATCACCCAAAACAGCGTGGCCGTAGCGCCTTGTAGGACTGCTGTACCAGGCCGCCGATACATCCGTGCCGGCAGACATGGCAATTCGACCGTCAGGCAGGCCATTGCGGGCAATCGGTCCTGGCTCTTTGAGGATCTCAGGCGGCAATTTATGTTCTCGAACCGGCTGCAGTGTCCACTGATCACTGGCCGAAACGCCGCCGGTCAAGCCGGTCAGCAGAAGCGCTGCCAGGATTGTCGATCGGAATGTTCGGTCACGTGTGGCAGGCATTGGCGTCTTCTCCTCAGATGTTTTAAACCTATGAACCAACCACGATTGACTGCAAAGACAAATCATCGTGTCCATTTCAAAGTCGGCAACACCCCTTCCCCACATGTGATGTTCGGCGTCCCCGGATGAAGGACGCCGACATCAGCTCATCACCCCCAATTACAGGGCATATTGCCATGGTGCAGCAACAAACCGATAGGCGTCATCGCTGCGTTCAACAAAGCCAATACCGGGAAAATCCAGATGCATACCCGTGACTGCGATCCGATCGGCGGCCACCCGATCAAGCATGTCTTTGCGTGTTTGTTTGGCCATGGCCGGGTCCGTGTCAAACACAATGCCCCACTCGGGATGAATGAACTGCAAAGCGGCCAGGTGGATGATGTCACCCCAGATCAGCAGCGACTCCCCTTCCGACTCCAGCATGAAACCACTATGGCCCGGCGTGTGCCCGGGCAGGGGAACGGCAGTGATGCCAGGCACAATCTCCTTCTCAGTGGAAAATACACTGCGCTGGTTGGCATAGGGCGCGACCAGCGAGCGGGAAAGATCAACAAAGCCACGGAAGGCCTCCGGCATCTGAGCTCGGATGGTATCGTCATGGGTAAAATCCCACTCAACCTGTGAGGTGATCAATTCGGCATTGGGAAAGAGTTTTTCACCCGCGGCACCAACTAGCCCGCCCACGTGATCGGCATGCAGGTGCGTCATCAAAATCGTATCGATTTCATTGGCATCAATACCGGCTGCCTTCAGATTGGCGTGAAATCTGCCGACGGTTTCACCCATGGCAGAGGGCGCGCCGGCATCAATGGCGATCAGGTGTTTGCCGGTATTGATCACATAGCCGTTTATGGGAATGGTGATTGCCTCGGGATTAAATGGATGAAACGTGCGGGCAGCGGCACGGCTGGCTTTATCCGCATCAAATTCAGGCACAAATCCGGTTGGAATTGCGCTGTGGCCATCGTGGATGGCTGTCACCTCCATGGTGCCGACACCAAAACGATAAATTCCGGGTACCTGAACGCCGCTTTGCGGTGTCCGGGCAGCAAGAACCGGCGTCGAATTCAAAATGGCCGGGGCCGCGAGCGTCGGGACAAGGGCCAATGACCCAAGCATTGAGCGACGTGAGAGTTGCATAGGATTCTCCTTTGGAAGACTTGTATCTATCACAGATGCCCTTTATCTCGTATAATCAACACCCACCAACAAGGCGGGTATTTCTTATTGCATATATAAGGTTTCCTTATGGATAGACTGGCGTTCATGGAGAGTTTCGTCGCCGCGCTTGATGCCGGTTCAATGTCAGCAGCTGCGCGAAAACGCGGCGTGAGCCAACCCGCGCTTAGCCAGCAGATCAATGCGCTGGAAACGGCCTATGGTCGACAATTTCTGCTGCGTACCCGCAATGGGGTCAAACCAACCGAAGCGGGCAGTATTCTTTATGAACGTGCACAAAGACTGCTGTCGGAACACCGGGCACTGGTGGATGCGGTTGATGGATTATCCAACGTGGTTCGCGGTCGCATAAAATTCACCACCAACGTCGGACTGAGTCAGTACATTCTTGGCGATGTTCTTGTGAAGTTGCGGGCAAAGCACCCGCAATTGAGTATCAACCTGACTGCCAGTGACAATCTGGTGAATCTGGCCAGTGAGGGCTATGATATTGCGTTACGGGCAGGTTCAACCGGGCAGAATAAGGAGTTCGTTCGCCGCATCGGCGCCCTGCAGACAGTCCACGTCGCAACGCCAGATTATCTGGACAAACATCTGCGTCCGGCATCGCCGGACGATCTGCAGAAACTCGGCTTCATTCAATACAAGGAAGATCCGGATCAGACCGCCGTTCAGCTGCAAAACGGTACGCGCACTGTGAAAGCACCGATTACCACGACATTTTCCGCACAATTGCCCGATCTGGTATTGCAGGCGCTGCAAAGTGGGCTGGGCTATGCCAAGGCGCCCCTTTTCATGGTTCATGCCCTGATAAAACAGGGTGTGCTTGAGGAGGTTCTGCCAGCCTGGCGTCCGGCCAGCAAGGATCTCTATCTCGTATTCCCGACGCGCGAAGAACGCCCCCTTCGCATGCGCATTTTTATAGATGCGCTGGTTGAAGCACTGGCCAGCACTGAGGGTATCAATCTGACAAAATCTGCGCGGCAGATGGCTGAATAATAGCAATTCAGGTTTTGACGGAATCAGCAAAACCTGAATGCATCAACAGCATCAAAGGCCAGCACCGTTGTCCTGTTTCTGTTAAAACGTGAAACGGTTTATAGATCGGTTTGGGCAGTGCCTCCCGCCCACCCGCAATACCAACATTCCAGTCGAATTCGACCATTGGCTTGTTTTCTGGTTATCATGCCGGTTCTGCGACCCACAAGGAGAACGGCATGTGTGATATCTGCGTTATGAATTCGGTTAAAGACAAAATGCTTTCCAGACGTGATCTGTTTCGGACAGCCGGGGCCGGCGTTGCGCTGGCAGCCGTCGGTACGGCGGCAAGCGGAACCGCAGCCATGGCAAAGGGACACGAAAATGTTCAGGATATGACTCACGAACTACACGAGGGTTTTCCGACCTATGCGGGAGATCAACAGCTATTTATGGAAAAGAAGTTCAATTTCGGCGATCACGGTTTCAATCTGTTTGAAATGCGGATTAATGAGCATACCGGCACACATATTGATGCCCCGCTGCACTTTTCCGCCGATGGCAATTCAGTCGCCGAAATCCCTGTCTCAAATCTGATTGCCCCCCTGTGCGTTATCGACATTCGCGGCAAGGCTGTTGAAAATGCCGATGCACAGCTGACACCTGACGATGTCAAAGCCTGGATTGCCGCCAATGGCGATATCCCGGATAACGCCTGTATCGCAATGAACTCCGGCTGGTCCGGCAATGTCGGCAGTGACAAGTTTCGCGGCACCGATCCGGATGGCAAACAGCACTACCCCGGCTTTCACGTCGAAGCCGCCAAGATGCTGATGGAAGAAACCGGCGCAATGTCCATAGCCTCGGACACACTATCTCTTGATCATGGCATCTCGGCTGATTTTGCAACCCACTATGTCTGGCTGCCTTCAGGCCGTTTTGGCATAGAAAACATTGCCAATCTCGACAATGTTCCTGCCAGCGGAGCAACACTCATCATCGGTGCCCCGAAGCACCGGGGCGGCACCGGTGGCCCAGCCCGCATTTTTGCGATGATCTGACAAGGCGCCCCAGAGCAATTCAGGTTTTGCCGGGTTCGGCAAAACCTGAATACATCAACAAAATCAAAAGCCGACACCGGTGTTCCGTTTCTGACAAAACGTGAAACAGTCTAAGGTGAGACGGGGTTTCGGGCGTCAGCCATTATGCGCGCACCAATGCCGATAAAACAAATCCCCGCTACCCTTTCAATCCAGTGCTGTACATGCTGAAATCGCCTGATGACCGGCGCGGAAGACATGCAAAGGCTGACGAGCGTGTACCATGTCAGGGCGCTGACAATCACAAGACCAATCATAGTCGACAGGAACCAGGTCGGCGTATCGGCTGAAACGACGGGCGCAAAGACGCTGGCAAACAGCACAATGGCTTTTGGGTTGGTCAGCGTTACCAGAAAGCCGAAAACCAAAGCGTTCGTTCTGCGCGGTGCCTGATCATCTGACAGGTCCATTTTGCCCGGTTTTGCCAGAAGCAAACGCACTCCCAGATAGGCAAGATAGCAACCGCCAAGGACCCGGATGGTCCAGGCAAGCCATTGATATTCGCTTAAAACCGCCGAAAGTCCGAGCAGGCTGAGCGTGGCGTAAAATCCGAGACCAGCGGACACCCCGAGCGTTGTTAATAGACCAGCCAATGGGCCCCTTGTCATGGACACCCGCACAATCGCCACGAAATCGGGCCCTGGTAGCAGCAGCGCCGGTATGAAGACGGCAAATACGCCAAAAAGTACAAATATCGGGTCCATGGCTGTTCCTCACTGCTTATTGGACAGTCTCGGTCTGTCCCACGGTGCATGCCAAAGAATCCGCGTGCATTGTATTGTTGAGCTGACCTGCAGACGGCAAATGGCGTGACAGGAAGTAATTTTTCGCTGTCACACGAAATTGTCAATCCAAATCGGCCCACTATGCGTATAACCGGTGATGGAATAATGGACGAACAACGATGCTGCCGGCCCACAGCGCCAGGTGAATGCGCTACTGCATGTATTATCCGCATCGACCGACCAACTATCGGGTAGTACATTATTGACTGGCGAAGAAACCAAACAGTCTGTGTATGGCTAAAATTCCAACAGGACAGAAGATGG
Organism: uncultured Rhizobiaceae group bacterium; assembly: GCA_947501445.1. Taxonomy (GTDB): domain Bacteria; phylum Pseudomonadota; class Alphaproteobacteria; order Rhizobiales; family Rhizobiaceae; genus Hoeflea_A. Next base: position 277,200 of record CANMVS010000001.1, read on the forward strand.
GAAGATATGACATGAAAACAGCAGCACTTACACTGGTTAGCCTTACACTTGCATTTGGTGTCTCAGTTCCCATAGATCAGGCATCGGCCCAGCAGCTTTCAAATTCAATGACCTGCAAGCAGGCACAAAATCTTTACAGCAAGCAAAAACGCATCAATACCAGAACCAGATCAGGCTCGGTTGTACCCATATACGGTGGCATTCCGGTCGATACCGGCAAACAACTGTTTTGTGGACGGGAAGCCACCCAGGGTGCTGTCAATGTCATCACCAAGGACAAGCGAAGCTGCCCGATTGCCTACAAGTGCTTTTGATACTCATGTTGACATGGTCTGACCAACGCGAACCAGATTAACCTGCACCATCAACATGTTGGCCAATGCAAGTTCAATCCTGCAATCTCCGTCACGATAACCAACCCGGAAATTGCAGCCTCTCAATTATTGTCCGCTCAAGATTTCTTTGTTAATATGTGCAAGGTTTTTCCAGACATTGCAGAGGACCTTTGCATGAGTGCACAGACTATGGATTGGAGTGATATCCCCTATGTGCTGGCCGTATGCGAAACAGGGTCCCTGTCCGGTGCCGCGCGATATCTGGACGTCAATCACTCAACGGTTTTTCGTCGCATCGAGGGTGTTGAATCAAGGCTCGGCGTGACTCTGTTTGAACGCCTGAGCCATGGCTATGTCATGACTGCTGCGGGGGAACATTTTTATCAGCAGGGTATCGAATTGAAGGAGGGCGTCACCAGGATCCAGCGTGAACTTGGCGGGCAGGATTTGCGCCTTGAGGGTGCCTTGACGGTCACTACAACAGATTCCTTGTTACATCGCCTGACCCCGGTTTTTCTGGAGTTTCAGCAATTGTATCCCGATGTTGAATTGAGGCTCCTGACTGACATCCGCCGTTTTGATCTCGGGCAGATGGACGCCGAAGTGGCAATACGCCCAACACGCAATCCTCCCGAACACTGGATCGGCCGCAACCTTTTGCCCATCGCCTATGCGGCCTATGCCCATTCGAACTACCTGCAGGGAATGGCACCGGAGGAATATCGGTGGATTCTGATTGATGATATTCTCAACCGGTCGCCGATGAACCGCATTACCGCCGAACATAAAGCAATGAGTGCACCCGTAATAATCACCAGTTCGGTCATGGGAATGTTTGATCTGGTGCGTGCCGGCATGGGCGTCGCTGTGCTGCCGTGTTACATGGGTGAAAACACGCCCGAACTGGCTCGGTTGCACGAACCGGAGCCGAAATACAATGTCGACCTTTGGATGTTGGCACATCCTGACATCCGTCGAAGCGCCAGGGTTCACGCTTTCTTTGAGTTCGCAACGGCCCGGATCAGGGATGCCGGACCAGATTTTTCAAGTTGGAAGCAGGCATAGCTGGGCAATGGCTCCAACGATGCCTGTCTCACGCGCTTTGAGCGCCTTATTTATTACTTGCACAGCTGATAGAGCAGATCAGGTTTTGGCGGAACCGGCAAACCTGAATGAATCAACAAAATGGGCAGCGTCAACGCCGCAATCCTGATCCCAAACAGGCTCTAGTGGATTGATCGAGACAGATGATGCCCATAGATCCAATATCCCGGGTTCTGGGTAGGAGAGGTTTCGCAGTCGATGCGGGCCATCTGCAAGAAAGCTCGACGCATCCAGAACCTGCGATATTGGGCCCGAAGGGCGGGTTTACAGGCCCACCGGATGCGTTGCGCGATGTTTGTGATGAAAATCACGGCACATCACGCGCCTACCCGGATGAACCTGCAAATCCGTCTATGGGCATCATATGTCTCGATCAATCCACTAGTAGGCCGACACCATGATGCGATAATCCCCGGTCGTATCCGGATTGTAGTGCCTTACGGCAGCCTGATAGACGCCGGGCTGAAGATGGGCCTCAATACGCGAGTTCTGTCCGCGACCCCCATCATCATTTTCTGCCACTTTACGGGTCTTGCTGTCGGGGCCGAAGAGAACCAGCACCACATCGGTTGAACCGGTTGTTTCAACAATATGAATACCGGCATCTTTCACTTCGAAGCTGAACAGGTCCTCTTCCCCGGCTTTGCCAATCGCCGCCTCTGTGCCGCGAAAAATATCGATCTCCTGTGTTTCCTTCGCGGTGCCGCCTTTGCCCGGATACATCACTGCGCTGGCAACGAAATCCTTATCGAGCGCCGACAGGTCATGATTTTCGTGGGTTGCGCCTCTGTTCTGGGTCCAGCTGTCAGGGAAGGCATAGAGCATGATCGAATTTTCATCGAATTCCGTGCCATGCAGCTGATCGGCGCTGTATTTGTTAAGCACATTGTGGCGAATGGTGCGTTCGTCCCAGAAATTGGGCGCCCCGGACAATGAGCGAATTACCTCCGCCTCATTCCATATAATGCCGCCCGCCGGGTTACTGTGTTCATGACTAAGGCCGATCATATGACCGAATTCATGCAGGATAACCCCCTTGTCAAGCCACCCAAGATTGAGCGTGGCCGCATGCAGCGGGATGTCAGCATTATCGGTCCCAACGTAAGACCACGCGCCGTCATTCTCATCAAAACTGACGCGAATTTCCGCGCGTCGGTCGTCGGTAAATTCAAATGTCAGATTGGCGTGTTCCGTCCACAATGGGGCGATCTCACGTACCATATCCTGCTGGGCCTGTGTCCCGCCCATAAATCGAATGCGCAAGGTGCTGCCATTGGCCCATTGTTTGCCGATCAGGCTTATCGCACGCGAACGGCCACCGACCATGCGGGTGCGTTGTGCCTTTGCCAGATTTTTGGGCAAAATACGGTCGTAACACATGTGTTGGGCGGCTTTCATTGCTCGGTACTCCTGGTTAGCTGTCAGTGATGGAAAACAATGGTTTGTCGTAGTGGGGGCCCGGCGCAACAATCTGCGGCACCTGGTTGTCAGCGATCTGTTTCACCCGGTGAATTGCCCGTTGTTCAAGGTCGATCAGATTTGCGGGCAGATTGTCCCGGTCTCTGAGAATTTGTGCCAGCGAATAGGAAAATGCACCGTAGGACGTGACGCCGTGGCGATACTCATAGGCCAGCTGTTCTTCCTGACAGGCCTGCAGAATAATGGGCAGGAATGGCCCCATATGGCCAAATGTTTCCCGCCGGGTCTCAAATTCCTCATCCTTAAGCGTCAACAGATCCGTGGCGCGCATCAGCCGACGCTGGCCACTCTTCCCTATATAACTGATTTCTTTGGCTTTTCTTGTCGTCAAATCACGGTTGGCCGTGGGTGGCTTTCTGGACACCCAGACCGCCTGTTCAGGGTCCCATTTCAGTGTTCTGTGGCGAATATCGTCCGGTGGCGAGAGGCCCCGTGGTCTGCCACCGCCCGAGCGCGTCATGCCACCGGAATGGCAACAGTCAAGAATAGCCGTAAACCGGGCACCATATGGGAGCTGACTATACAGGGCTTGAAATCGGTCATCTGTAATTGCGCGTTCATGTGTCCAGTCGAAATCAAACGGAACCAGGCACTCGTCCACCCGATCAACAGTCTCATCTGCACCATAATCGGGCAATTGCGCCCCATGGCCTGAAAAACACAGGATCCGCTGCTGGCCGTCCATGGTTCCCTCGAGCAACCACTCCAGCCGTTGCCAGATTTCAGCAGCCGTGGCGCGATGATCCAGAAGCAGGCGAATATTGTCGGATTCAAAACCATTTTCCTGCAGCACTTCACTCATCAAAAAGGCATCATTCACACAGCCTTCAAGGCGCATGGACGGGTTATCGTAAGCATCAATGCCGATGATCAATGCCCGCTTGTCGTGGTTGCCGCCACGACGTACTTCCTGCCGGACGGCGCGTGCCTTTTTACGCATCCGCTTGCCGACAACCATGTCTGACCAGATTGATCGAGTAACATTTTCATGGGCCAGATATTGCGTCGCATCATGGTCTGCCATGCCATCAATGTCGAATGGCGTCATGACCTGTTCAAACCCCTTGTCGGCGATGGGTATACGCGTTGTCAGCACATCGTCGTGAATATTGTACAGGTGGTACCAATAGCTGGCACTCAGCGGTTCGATACGACCGGCAAATTGCGATCGCACAAATGGATTGCCGATCTGCGAACCAAAAGAGACGAAGACGCGGTCTTTGACCAGCTCCATCTTGTGCCTGAATGTGTCATAGGCGATCAGACTTCCCAGCGAGTGCGCAAAGATAATGTCCGGTTCAAGAACCTTGATATGTTCCTCAAGCGCCAACCGCAGTTGCGCGCGCATGGCCTGGTCTTCAGCCCATTGAACAACCATGCCTGCTGTCCAGCGCACACGGTCAGATACACTGCGTGCTGCCCGCGGCGCAGCGGGCTGGTTTTGCGGGCCGGCAAACATGTCCCCAACGCCACTGGCAATGCCGCTTGCCGTCAACTTGGCGATCGCTGTCAGCGTTCCGGTTGGTGTTATATCAAAATTGGCAAATATGCCGTCATAAAGAAAATAGGCAACTTCAAGTTCGTTCTGCCGACCCAGCCTGTTTGATGATTGCGCCAGTGCAGCTTCCCAATCGTCCTGCCATGCACCGCCATTTGGATGATGTCCGACCCCGTGTATGCAAAGTACCTTGATCGTAGACATCCACCTGCCCCCCAGGTTTTTGTTGAACAATGCAGCAATTCCCTGCACGCACACGATACATTTCACCGGCAAAACTGTCCAACCAAGCAGTGCTTTCTTGATCTATCTTACATTTTGACTTTGTTCGTGATGTGACCTTTCCCACATATTGGCGGCATTTGCATCGATGCAGCGGCGAATGCCTGTGCACATTGAACACCTGTTGTTAATTGCCGGGATAGATGGGTACTCGCCGCTCAATCCATGCGTTTAGCCCTTCTCGTGTATCAGCAGTGGCTGCCAGACGGGAAAACTGGTCCATCTCAATCTTCAGCCCCTCATCCACCGATGTGTTCAATCCGCGTGTAACGGCAGCAAGAATACCGGTCGTCACCAACCCCGAATGACAGGTAATGCGTTTTGCCAGGGCAAATGCCTGCGGTATCAGATCCGCATGCGGGACAATCTTGTTGACCAGGCCGATTTCCTGCGCCCGGGCTGCGTCAAAGGGTTCTCCGGTCAACAGATGTTCCAGCGCTCTTTTCCTGCCGGCAACGCGCGGCAGTCTTTGTGTCCCACCAAAGGTAGGCGGAATACCGATTGCAATCTCGGGCTTGGCAAACACTGCCCGATCACTGGCAACGGCCAGATGCACCGCCTCGGTGATTTCACAGCCGCCACCATAGGCGATGCCATTGACGGCGGCGATGATCGGTTTGGGGTAGTTTTCCAAACGCCTGGTCATCCTTTGTCCACGCTGAACAAAATCGCGGCTGGCCTTGGAAGGCTCCTGCGCAATGGTTCCTGCGAATTCGTGGATATCTCCACCGGCTGAAAAGGCACGCTCGCCAGCGCCGGTTATCACGATTGCACGCTGGGTCGGCTCTGGTTCAATCTGGTCAAGCAAAGCCAAAAGAACGTCATTCATCGCATAATTTATGGCGTTGAGTTTTTCGGGGCGATTGAGCGTCAGGAGTACAATCTCCTCCTGCACATCCAACTTCACAAGATCCTGCATGCTGTTTTCCTTCATTCAATATTTTGCTTGCAAACAAGCATAGGTTCAGTCCATATTTATGTACACTCACTGGTCGGTATACTTTGCAATGACACGCGACTCTAAACAGACAAAAAACCGCATACTTGATGCCGCCAATCAGCTGTTTTATGGGCAGGGAATTCGCGCTGTGAGTGTCGATGCCATTGCGGATAAGGCAGGCATCACCAAACGCACACTCTACTACCACTTCAAAAGCAAGGATGACCTGATAACGGCCTATCTCCAGTCGCGTGATCAGCCAAACCTTGCGGCCTTTGCCCGATGGTTTGAAAGGTGTGACGGGTCCATTGAAGACAAAACCCAGGCGATTTTCAGCGGTGTTGCCCGTGCGTCCAGGCGTCCTGATTGGCAGGGATGCGGTTTTTTGAGAACAGCGGCTGAACTGGCCAATATGCCTGGACACCCGGCTATGAAGGTCGGCGCAGCACATAAGTTACGCTTTGAAGCCTGGCTGGCGCAGCACTATATGGCCGCTGGCATGAGCGATGCAGATGCCCTCGCCCGGCACATTGTATTGTTGATGGACGGCGCTTTTTCCACCATGCTGATTCATCGCGACTCCGCCTATATTGAGGCCGCAGGTGTTGCCGCGCGCGCATTGGTGGGCCACAAAGAGAGAAACAACACAGACCAACCGGAGCTTGAATAATTGGACCTGACAACATCCATTGGCGCAATTGCGCTGGCGATCATGATTGGAGCGGCAAGCCCTGGACCGAGCTTCTTTGTGGTGGCGCGCATATCGGTAGCATCCGGTCGATCATCGGGTTTTGCAGCAGCTCTTGGCATGGCGCTGGCCAGTATGTTCTTTGCCACTTTGGCGCTGGTTGGCCTGCAAGTTGTCCTGCTTAATTTCCATTGGCTTTATACCGCGTTCAAAATCCTGGGCGGTCTGTATCTGGTCTGGCTTGCGTTTCGCATCTGGCAAGGCTCCAAGGCTGTTGGCGCCCAGAGCCTTGGTGAAAACACCGCCATGCCCGAACGCAGCGTCTGGCGGGATTTTCTGCGCGGTTTTACAACCCAGCTCGCCAACCCCAAAACAGCCATCGTCTATGCCGGTGTATTTGCTGCCCTATTGCCTGCCGATCCGCCCTTTTGGACCGGATTTGTGTTGATACCTCTGCTCTTTTCAATTGAACTGGGCTGGTACGCCATTGTTGCTTCCTTGTTTTCAATGCAGCATCCACGTCGCCTGTATCTTGGTTTCAGTTCCATGATCGACCGGGCAGCAGCAATCATCATCGGCGGCCTTGGCGTAAGTCTTGTCAGTGAGGCAATCAAAAACCCATGAGCAAAACCATGATGGTGTTTGAATAGATTCACACGGTTCAGTGGTGTTTCGGCGCAAGCGTATCGGCATGCGATCGGTAAAGAGCGCATAGTGCATCAACAGCCAGTCGGATTGTACCGTCGCGCAGCAGGTCACGATGAACGATCAGATTTTCATGGCTGATATAGGCTGTACCCAGGCGATCTATACGCATCAGCCCTGGCTGCGTGTCAGCCATGAAATCAGGGATTACCCCATAGCCGGCGCCCGACGCAAGAGCATGCATCATGGCAGTCACCGTATTGACGCGCAGTTTTGGCGGATGATGAAGGTTTTCCTCCATCCACTGCCTGATTTCCGGATACCAGATTCTGCTTGCTGAAAACCCGACCCAATTTGGATCTTCAAATGGCACCTGATCCGAAACAGGTTGATAGGTTTTTGAACAATAAATGCCATAGGAAATATTGCTGAGACGTTTGGCAACCAGCGTGTCGCTCTCCGGCATGCATGATCTGATCTGAATGTCGGTCTCGCGCGTCGCGTGGTCAAGATGGATATGGCCTGAAAAGAGTTCTATGTCCGCGCCACCCAGCGCATTTGTCAACCAGGCCATATGGCCAAGAACAAATTGTTCACGAACCTCATCCAGCGATATGCGCACGACACGGCGTGTATCACGCGCCAATTCCGGTTGAATGCGTGTCACCCCATCGGCGACTTTTCTCATTTCATCCGCCAAAGGCACGAGCCGCTCCCCGGCAGGTGTCAACATCAGGCCATTGGGGGTCCTGTCAAACAAGCGCGCACCCATCTGATCCTCAAAACGGCGCAGCCGCCTGCTCATCTGCGGTTGGCTGAGACCCAGCGTTTTTGAAGCCGCAGTAATGCCGCGCATCTTTGCGGCCGCCTGAAACAACTGCAGATCATCCCAATTCATTTTTGCATCTCCATGCTTATGCGTATGTATTTATACCTAGCATAATTGAACCAACGTGCAACTTGATCCCGGGATAATTGCGAAAATCGGATTGTTACGCACGATTTGGGTTCTTGTGCATCTCTTCTCAGTCACTCATCGGCATCTGCATACAACCATTATATGACATGCACAAACGCATGGCTCCAATACGAGTGAGCATCTAGCTGCAAAATTAATATGGTCACATATTTCGCGCAACAACAGGAGATCGGGATGAAATCAGCAACGACGCGCGGCGTTCTGGCAGCGCTGGCAGGCACGGCCCTGTTTACGCCCATATTTGCAGCCGGAAAGATAGCCGATGGTGCCTATCCGGCCCTGGCACTGATGGCCATGCGTTACACCGGTGGGCTGCTCACAGTCCTGCTGATTTTGTTGATGACCAAAACCACCTTGTCCAGCCTTAAGTCAAGCAAACCGCACCAGCATCTGGTCAGGGCTGTTCTGGGCACCGGCGGCGGCGTGTTCACCATTCATGCGGCCTCGGTCATTCCCATTGCCTACGCAACGGCTATCGGTCTGATAGAGGGCCTGTTGATTATTGCTCTGGCCGGAATGATCCTGAAAGAACACATAACCGGACGCCACTGGTTTGCCGGTTTTGTTGCGGCAGGTGGTGCCTATCTGGTTGTGCACCAGTCACTCAACGGTTCGTTGGATACAATGACCAGCCTTGAGGGTGTTGTGAGTGCATTGTTGGGTGCCGTATTCATCGCGTTGGAAGCGCTGCTGATCAAAACACTGGCGCGGCGCGAATCCGCGCTTGGTGTTCTGCTTCATGTCAATGCATTTGGCACGCTCATTACCGTTGGCCTGTGTCTCATACTGCTCGATTGGATCGCCTGGATGGCACCGGCCTATTTTCTGTTCATTTTATTGGGTCCAATGGCCATTGCCGCCCAGTTCTTCAATATCAGAGCGTACCGCCTGGCAGATGCGGCAACGCTTGCGCCCATCAATTACAGTTGGCTTATTTTCGCAACACTGCTGGGAATTGCTTTTTTCAACGAAATTCCCACCCTTGCGGCAACGATGGGCGCAGGCCTGATACTCCTCGGCGGCATTATTGCCGCGCGGACACCGACACCGATGCAACATTAGTGGCATTTGTCTGCTCGCCAAACCATAGCAAAACCTCACCTTGTTTAAATTCAAGGATTTGCAGTTCGACGGGCAGCCATTCAAATCAGGCGGTTTTAGCCTTTCATCGCTTCCAACAGTTTTTCAGCAACACCTTGCGACGAGGCCGGGTTCTGACCGGTCACCAGCCCCTTGTCAGCGACAACATAGGGCGAAAATGGTTCGGCCTCGCTATAGGAAGCCCCTGCGGATTTGAGATGATCCTCCAACTGGAAAGGCACAACCTGGGTCAATCCAACCATGTCTTCTTCCCGGTTGCTGAATCCGGTGATTTTTTTGTCTTTGATGATGTTGGCTTCACCCGTGTTTGATGCGCTCAGCAGCCCGGCAACACCATGACAAACAGCACCAATTGGCGTGTTGCTGGATGCAGCCTCGGTCAACAACCTGCCAAGGTCGGTATTATCGGGAAAATCCCACATGGTGCCGTGTCCACCAACCAGATAAATCGCCGCATAGTTGTCCAATGAACTGATGCTATCGAGCCGTGTCGTGGCGCCAATGGCGGAAACCGCTTCTGCATTGGCTTCGAACCGATCAACACTGTCTGTACGCGCATTGTCCGCCAGACTACCCGCATCCACCGGCGGTTTCCCGCCGTTGGGCGATGCGATATCGACACCGTATCCGGCATCGGTGAATGCCATGTAAGGTGCCGCGAGTTCTTCCATCCAAAAACCGGTTTTATTGCCGGTATCGCCGAGTTTTTCATGCGATGTGGAAACGATGAGAACCTTGCCCTGAGTGTGTTTGGACATGTTGTATTCCTTATTGTTGTTATGGAGCCGACCGTTTCAATCAACGGCTGGCAGACAATTGACCAGATCGGCTTGGCCGCAATTATCCATCAATTGTTGAGGGGAAATAAGGCCGCTGCGCGCTACTTTCAATTGTTCAACAACAGGAAAAGGGAAAACATGGGCGTTTTCCCATTCGGGCTGCTCGTCGTCACCCAAAAATACGAGCAATACAGCAATTCATGTTTTGACGGAACCGGTAAAACCTGAATGCATCAACAAAATCAAAGGCCGACGCCGTTGTCCCGTTTCTGACAAAACGTGAAACGATCTAATGCGCGCTGACGCCCTTCGACGCGGCACTGCTATCAGCGGCAGCGCGCGGAATCGCTGAGTAAACCCTGCCGGCTAGCCAAAATGATCTGCCATGGGCTTCCAGTAACGCTGGTCCCATCCGGCGGCCAGATGTTCCGTCATCTCGGGTGGGCAGCCCGTCTGGTCAAGTGTCACAAGCGTGCCGTCCTGCGCAGGCTCCAGCCGAATGCGCAACAGCGTGTAAACACCTGCATCCCAACCCGCTACCCGCCAGGCCTGTACAATGGACTGCCCCGGTTCGAGTTCCAGATTGCGGGCAATGATCTGACCATCGTGCATCTCAGCCAATCCACCAATTGATGCATCGATTTTTGACGTTCCTCCTGTCAGCGCACTATGGTGTTTTTCATCCATGAAGGCCTGATAAACCACCCCGGGGGCCGCGTTAATTGTCACCTGCTGATGAATTTCCGTCGTCATGTGATTACTCCTTGCAAAAATTCGTTGTTGGGAACATATTGATAGAACATTCAACCAAATAGTTGAGAATTGAGCAAGGTGAAAAATTCAACATTAAAAAATGACGATGCTGAAGATGCCTATCTGGATGACGTTTTTCATGCACTTTCAGATCCGACCCGACGGGCACTGCTGAAACAGCTTTCCAAAGCACCGGAGAAGGTCACCACACTGGCTGAACCTTTTGACATGTCGCTCAATGCCATTTCCAAACATTTGAAAACGCTGGAAAAAGCACAATTGATTGATCGCGACACCAGCGGACGGACGAGCATCTGCTCACTGCGCGCGGATCCACTTGTTTCAGCGCAGGGCTGGCTTGATCACTATACCAGATACTGGACCGGAAACCTTGACGCTTTCGCGCAACATATGAAGACTGAAACAAAGACAGAAGATGGCGATGAACAGCAATAACAGCGCCGATCAATCACTGTCGCTCGTCGTTCGCAAGATCGTCGATGGCAATCCGGACGCCGCCTTTGCTGCCTGGACCACACCCGATCAGATCAGACGGTGGTGGGGACCGGACAATGTCAGTTGTCCCGAGTGTGCCGTGGATTTACGTGTCGGAGGCAGCTACAAAATAGCCAACAGGTTCCCGGATGGCTCAACGATATGGATCAGCGGAGACTTTTTACGCATCGAGCCGCCACATCTTATTGAATATACGTGGCGCATCGATCCCGGAACTGCCACCGCACAGGGCGGCGACGAATCCGTAACCGTTCGTTTTGTCCCGCGCGATCATCAGACAGAAATTGTTCTGGTTCATTCGCGCATTGCGAACCGGTCTATACAGGCATCTCATAATGCCGGTTGGTCAGCCTGCCTTGAGGGTCTTGCTGAATTCATTCATGCCCGCCAGCAGTGACCATACCTATCGCTGCCTTGCAGGATTTCCCACGACGATGGAATCATCACCGACGTCGCGGGTAACCACACTTCCGGCGCCTATTATGGCGCGATCACCAATCGTTACGCCGGGCATTATGATCGCCCCTCCACCGATCCAGACATCCTCACCAATGGTGACAGGCATGGCGATCTCGACACCGCGTGCCCGCTGAACCGCATCCTTACTGTGTTGGGCACAATAGATCTGAACGCTGGGTCCCACCATCGTGCGGGCTCCAAAGCGCACTGGTGCAGAGTCCAAAATGGTGCATCCCGCGTTCAGATAGACCTGCGATTCAAACGTGATGTTCATACCGTAGGAACAATGAAACGGGGCCTCCATATAGGCATCATCCGCAATTGCACTAAACAGTTCCTTCAGCAGAGGGGCTGTATTGCCGCGTTCTTCCGGATCCATTGTATTGTGTTGATTTACAGCTCTGCGGGCTCTCACCCGCAAAACTTCCAGCTCATCATCCAGACAGATGTACCATTCGCCGGCCATCATCTTTTGCCGCTGTGAGCTCGCCATATCATCACCCTGTTTGTCTGTCTGATCGCACGAATACCGCCAACCTGTTTGAATATTGCCCGAGCAGCCAAAGCGATCAAGTCGGTTAACCCCAGGACCTGTATTCAACAAATTGACGCCACCCGGAATTGACCCGACGCCCCCTGCTTTTTTTGATCATATTGTTGAAACAACCGTGCCCGTTCAGCTTTGAAGAAGAGCTTCTGCTTGCCCATTGGAGAAATTCCCAACATCCATTGGCACGGGATGATCCGAAAGTGTTGATGGTGAAAAAATCAGACTTTTCCCAAAATAAAAAGGTGCTAGTGTGGCACACCATGGAGATAGTCAGTCTGAAAATAGAACAGGTCTATGTGCCGGTTAAGCGTCTGAAGACGCTGGACCCAGCGGTTGTCGATGAAATCGCTGAGAGTATGCTTGAGAAGGGGCAAATTACCCCACTTCTTGTACGCGCTGACAACGAGCGATATGTCCTGGTCGAAGGACTGCATCGCCTTGAAGCCTGCAAGGCCCTGGGTGAAGAGGATGTGCTGGCGCAGATTGTGCAGGCCAGACGGCACTGATAGTACAAAAGAAGCCACGCCCACCTGTATGGCGCACATATTCCGCGCTTCATTGAGATAGATCAACGACCGTTTCGCCTGTGGCGTTAGTTTGGCCTGTGAGCAACAGCAAACGGCCAATATTTTCATGAAACGCATTACGATCATTCAAGGGCACCCTACCCCGGATCGCCATCACCTGTGCCATGCCCTGCAGGATGCCTATATCGCCGGTGCCAGAAGTGAATGCCATCATGTCACCAGCATTGAAATCGCGACATTGGACTTCCCCCTTCTGCAATCACAGCGTGACTGGCAGGAAGGAGCACCTGCAACACCTGCGGGTCTTCGACACGCACAGCAGGCCATCCGTGACAGTGATCACATCGTGCTGATATACCCGCTTTGGTTGGGCACCATGCCTGCCCTGCTCAAAGGCTTCCTCGAACAGGTACTGCGTCCCGGCATCGCCCTGAGCTATGAAGGTCTTTATCCAAAAGCCCTGCTGAAAGGCAAATCAGCGCGTGTCATTGTCACAATGGGCATGCCGGCATTTGCCTACCGGTGGTATTTTGGTGGACACAGTCTGACATCTCTCAAGCGCAATATATTGGGGTTTGTTGGCATCCATCCGGTCAAGCACAACCTGTTTGGTATGGTTGACAAGGCGAGCACCCGACGGCGGCAGGCCTGGCTCAACAAAATGAGGCTGCTTGGAGAAACAGCCCGTTGACGCTTTCCAAAATGGATATTGCAGGCAACATAGATGGCTATTGTCCGGGAGCGCCGCTGGTACCGGGTTTATAGCGCCATATGTAATAGGGCGCATTGTCGCGAACATTCTCACGATTTTGCAGCACCAGATGTGGAATTGCACTATCTGCCAGATAAAGCCAGCCATCGGGCCCAAAGCTCAGACCGTCTGCCCAGCGGATACGCTTATCCTTGATATCCGTTGACAAGGTGCCGTCAGGTTTCATTTTCACAATGGCCTGATGCTCAATATCGGTGATAAATATGTTGTTCTCATCGTCAATTGTAAGCCCGTCATTCAATGGTTTTGCACCCACCGCTTCGATCTGTCTGGCAATCGCTTCATCCGCCAATGCGCCGTTTTGAAGGGATGCTGTAGGCAATCGGAAGAGCGTATTGTGATTCATTGCGGCAAAATACAGGTATTTGTTGTCCCGACTGAGTGCAATTCCATCGAGTCCGACCTTCATTTCAACCAGGCCGCCAAAATAGGACATATCGCGAATCTGGTTCTGAATGAGGATGTTCTGCGGATACAGGCTGTCATGGCGATTAAGCAATCGTCGTGCCTGACCGGTCTGCGTATCATATACAACGATCGCTGGTCGCTTGGCCCAGTAACCAACATCGGCGATGTAGACCCAGCGCCCGTCCGTACTGATTTGCAGATCCTGCAGAAAGGAACCCCAAGGGGCTACCGAACCGTCAAAGAAATATTCGTGCGCCACAGCGCCGGTTGCCAGATCAATCGCCAATAGTCGCGGTTTACCAAAGCCGTGACCGCCCGGATCAATGATCCAAAGTCGGTTTTGCCGGTCGACGACCAACCCCAGCGGTGTCTCAAACAATCTGTCCTGGTCCTGAACATTGGGATACGGCATGGCCTTGCCATTGGCCCATTCATAAAGCTTTGGACCCTCGGGGTGCGATTCAGGGTGAATTGTGTAAAAAATTCGCCCGTCGGCCGAAACTGCCGCATTGCCAATTGGTTGCTGCGAAATGACGGCCGCCTCTATCGTGCCCTGTGGTTGCTCGGGCTCGGACGTCAAATCCTGATAGGGCGTACCGCCACCAAAAATCAGCCAGAGGGTACCTGTAAGGGCGACCAGGAAGAGCACCAGAACACCAACAAACCAGCCGACCCATTTCAACATGTCAAACCTCACATACATTGGCCTGATGAGCCAAATCAGCCAACCGGAGCACAGTATTTTCTGACATTATCGTGCGTGAGGCAGAATGCAAACCCCAATCGGATCAATTAGATAGCTATTGTGCCGAAGGAACCTGGGTATTGCTCATCACACCCAGTTACGTATTTCCTCAGGCTTTAAATAGCGCAGATTATTCCCGTCATCATCCTGCCAGCCAAATCCGAAAAACCCACCGTCTGTCGATGAATTGTCCAAAGGCTGTGTGTTGCCGGCATAAACATGTTGCAATTCCAGCAATGCATAGGGGCGCGCCCACAGCCACGGGCGGTTTTCAACTGCCCGCAGGTCTGCCAGCGGCAGCGGCTCCTTACTCCATGTGTAGAAATAGAGGCAAAATCCATAATCATCGACCGGCTGTACAGACATAAGCCGCATGCCAAGGACGTTTTCACAATAGTTGCGTGCGCGGTCAATATGATTCACCCGCAACGTGATATGGGCAAGTGTCGCCTGGCCGCCTATCTCATGGCCCCCCACCGTATTTCCAGCAAGCTCATCCACGCTCATTGGCGGCTGTGTGCTTGCCTCAAAACCATGTTGCAGCAGTTCGATGATAAAGCCTTCCGGATCCGTCAGGTGGCTCATATAACCGATATCGCGAAACTGCTTTGGGGCGGTAACCGCCCAGCCGTTTCTCCGCAGGAAATCCACCGCCTCGTCCAAATCGCGCACAGTAATACCGGTTTTCCAGTAAAAATTCTGCGATCCGGTTGCACGTTCACGTTTGGCGCCCGGATGAAGCTCAAGCAGGCAGTGCGCCGCATCAAACCCCAGCAATGGGTTTTCACCGCTGCCAAAATCCGTCATCCCGAGCATCTGGCAATAGAATTCGCGCAGCAAAGACAGATCTCGAACACGCAGGCAGTGCCGGGCTATCTTCATGAGTGCACCTTGTTCTGGCTCGAATTTCAACAGCCCGTGCCCTGCCGTCAGGTTCGTCTGTCTGTTTTTGGGCCGTTTCACGTTTTGTCAGAAACGGGACAACGGTGTGGCCTTTGATTTTGTTGACGCATTCAGGTTTTGCCGATTCCATCAAAACCTGAATTACTTTAGAGCCTCCAAATACCAAAGGAACTCAGATTTGTCCCACAAGAGATAAGACGACACCGATAATGGCCGAAATTGCCAGAACCCGCAAAAGGCCCCAATGCAGACCGAGCAGTAAAACACCGCTCAGGACGGCCAAAACGATGACGTGCCAGTCAACTGAGGCAAGTTCAGGCTGCCATAGGGTAACAAATCCAATTTTCCGGTCGGTTACGGTGCCGAAGAAAACGTGGAGCGCGAACCATATGGACAGGTTGAGTATGACCCCGACAACGGCTGCGGTAATCCCCGACAATGCCCCACGTAATCTGGGCTGCCCGCCGATCCAGTCGATATAGGGGGCACAGGCAAATATCCACAGGAAACAGGGTACAAATGTTGCCCATAGAGCCACAATCGCACCAGCCACACCAAGTGCCAGTCCACCCTCATTAAAGGCAGACAAAAACCCGACAAACTCGGTCACGAGAATGAGTGGTCCCGGCGTTGTTTCTGCAAGCCCAAGACCATCCATCATCGCACCGGCTGAAAGCCAGCCATACTGACTGACAACATCCTGCGCCATGTAGGCGAGCACCGCATAGGCCCCACCGAAGGTGACAATTGCCAGTTTGGAGAAAAAATGCCCGAGATCACTCAATATGGGTTGACCGGAAAGAGCCCCCACCAACAGCAGCGGCACCCACCAGATCGCAAGCCACGTCAGGATGGTCGATAACGTTGCAAGCGCAGACACCCCTACCCGTTGCGTTTCCACCTGTTGATCAGGCCGCGAACCACCGGTGACAAATCCACTCAAAGCAGCAAGCAGGATAAGCAATGGGTAAGGTAACTGAAGAAAGAAAATGCCGACAAATGCCAGGGCTGCTATGACCCAGTGACTGGGCAGATGAAGCGCTTTTTTGGATACGCGAAGCAATGCTTCAATGACAATGACAACGACGGTCGCCTTAATTCCCAGAAACAGGGCGGTAACAACCGGAACATCGCCCAGCAGCACATAAACAATACCCAGTGCCAGAATGACGGCAGCCCCAGGCAGAACGAACAGCAGTCCGGCCAGCAGCCCACCCGATGTGCCACGCAATCGCCAACCGGCATAGGTGGCAAGCTGCATTGCTTCAGGTCCCGGCAAAAGCATGCAAAAACTCAGTGCATTCAGATATTGTTTTTCAGACAACCAGCCTTTGTCTTCGACCAATATGCGGTGCATGAGCGCGATTTGTGCAGCCGGCCCCCCAAAAGAGAGCAGACCGATTTTTCCGAATACCGAAGTCGCCTCCGCCAAATCAGGCGGTGCAAGCGGTTCGGCGGATATTTCATTGGTGACAGTCATCCCTTCAACTCCGCGTCACCGCTGCCGGCCAGTCGTGTCCCTCATCAGTCGCATCGCGGCACCAACGGTAAAAAGCATCATAAAGCAACATGCCGGTATCAAGCTGCTGCAGGTCATCGCGATACATTCTTGAAAGTCCCAGTGATGCAGCCATCAAGCCGGCGGCCTGCGGAGCAAGATCATGTTTGTTGGTATCCGCGCCACGGATGATCGTTGCCAGCCGGTCGAGCGCGGGTGAGGATATTTCAAATTCCTCTACCATTGTATCAAAGGTGCACCGTTCTGCACGGTGGCTCCAGAACACACCCTCAACATCAAATGGTGTCGCTGCAAATCGATCAGCGACGTCGAGCACCTGCGATGGTGCAACGTAGAGAAACCGGGCACCCGGATCGACAAATCGCCGAATCAGCCAGGGACAGGCAATACGATCAATCTTTGGTCGGTGACGGGTCACCCAGACTGTTCTGCCCTGACCATTACGGGTGGGTAATTTTTCAGCCGGCACCAGCGGATGACCAGCATCACGCCAGCTACAAAATCCACCTTCCAGTGTTTCGGCATTAATACCGCAATCTCGTAAAATTGCCGCTGCCCCCTGACTCAACTTGAGCCCTTTGTGGCAATAGATCACCACCCGATTGCCGCGCAGATCCTGTGCAATCTGTTCTATATCGGCAAAGGCAAATCTCTTGGCAGAAGGAATAAAACGCGGATCATCATCGAAGGCTTCGTCAATACTCACGTCAATCAACGTGGGCGTTTCAGGTGTTCCTATGAGACGGGCGAGTTGTGAAACGGTTATTTCTGTTGGCGACGGCATGACGCATCCTTACCTTGATTGGTTCTGGTTGGATACGAAGCTTGGGCTGTCGCCTCACGGGGTGCTCGTAAACCCCATAGATACCTTTTTGCAGATTAAACCCACCTTCGTCAAGCTTCATTCAGGTTTTGTACAATGGCCGCGTTTATCGCACTTGCCTATCTGTGGTAGCCATGGCACATTGGAACATAATGTGAACATTGAGGGTTGTATTATGGAGCATTTTTCACTCTATCTGCCAGGTATTCTGCTTGCCTATTCGGCTTTTTTGCTTGGCATCATAAGCCCGGGACCCAATGTTCTGGCGGTTATGGGAACGTCAATGTCCGTGGGACGACGCTCTGGTATGGCGCTCGGATCGGGTGTGGCATTCGGCTCATTAAGTTGGGCGCTCCTGACCGCATTTGGCCTCTCAGCCGTTCTCGTCACCTATGCTTCCGCGATGACAGTGATAAAGATTGCCGGCGGCGCTTACCTCTTGTGGCTGGCCTATAAGTCATTTCGTTCGGCCGCCGCTGATCAGGAAGTAACAGCCACGACCTTGGCTGGCGGCATGCGGACGCCATTTGGTTATTTTCGGCGTGGCTATATTATCCAGATGACCAACCCGAAGGCAGCCCTCTCCTGGGTTGCGATCATCTCGCTGGGCCTGGACCCAAGTGCTCCGATCTGGGTTGCCTTCGTGATTGTAGCCGGAACGGCAATTCTGTCACTAGGCATTCACCTTGGCTACGCCATTGCTTTTTCCACGCAGTTCATGGTTGGCCTATATGCCCGTGCCAGGCGCTGGATTCAGGGACTGCTTGGTACATTTTTTGCCTTTGTAGGCTTCCGCCTGTTGCTGGGATCGGTGGAAAAATAGCTGGTGAGGCTGGCAGTCAGGAAACTGAATGATCAAGCAGGACTACATATTCAGGGCGGTGACAGCGGCAGACTTGCCGATGCTGCACAGATGGCTGGCGACACCGCATGTGCGCAAGTGGTGGGGCGAGCCTGACAAAGAGTTGGCGATGATTGCTGAAGATATGGCCGGTACGGTTGTGGATACGCTTGTTGTACGTCAGGGCCTGACGGATTTTGCCTATGTACAGCACTATGAAGTTCACGCATTTGGCGAGGACCACCTTGATCATTTTCCGGTGGGAACACGCGCAATCGATACATTTATAGGTCGTGAAGACATGGTGGGAGCCGGACATGGATCGGCCTATATGCGCCAGTTGGCGCTACAACTTCTCGATAGTGGTGTCAGCGGTGTCCTCATCGATCCAAATCCTGAAAACCTGCAAGCCATCGGTGCTTACAGGAAGGCGGGGTTTTGCCGTTTGGAGCGTGTTCGTACATCGGAAGGTCCTGCCACATTGATGCAATTTAGCGCAGACCGCTGATATGAAGCCTTACGGAAAATCAGGTTTGAGAGAATCGTCAAAACCAGAATGTATCAACAAAATCAAAGGCCGACGCCGCAATCCTAATCCACGACAGACCCTAGATTGCAGGTGCGTCGAAACAGTCCAGCAACCAGGCGGTGAATGCCCGGCTGGCAGGTGTTTCATTATATGCAGCTGGAGGCAATAGGTAATAGGCCTCCGCCATTTCTATGTCAGTTTCAAATGGTTTGACGAGTTGTCCGGTGTCCAGCATACCTGCGACAAGCGTATCATGCCCGAGGCTGATGCCTGCACAATGCGCTGCCGCCATGATTGTCACCGAATAGGTTGAGGCAAGATTGATGATTTTTCCTGTCGGCATTTTGCTGTTGTTCGCCAAAAACCAATGATCCCAACCGGTCTCGACGCCGGCACAATCGAACAGAGGCATTGAGGTCCAGCTATCAGCCTCAACACAAAGACGCGGACTTGCCACAGGAAAACAGTGGTCCTTGCTCAGCAGCACAGCATTCTTCCGGTCATTTGGCTCCGGTCCAAAACGAATTTCAATTTCCGCTGCAGGTGTATGGGCCTTCGGGTCCCAGATCATTGTCACGACATTCAGAACAAGCCAGGGATGTATCTGTTGAAGGGCCGCCAGGCGCGGCGCCAACCAGAGAACAGAAAATGCCAGATTACAGTGTATCGTCAGCACCTTGCCCCGGTCTCCACCGATCAGTGCGCGTGTACCCGCCCCCAGTGTATTGAAAGCCTGCTGCACTGTCGGCAGATAATTCTGGCCAGCCTGTGTTAGCTGCAATGAGCGGGTGCGCCGCACGAACAGGGCACGTCCGAGATGGACTTCCAACGCCTTTACCTGTTGTGAAACAGCCGGTTGGCTCATGTGCAGTTCGTGCGCCGCGGCTGTGAATGACAACATACGAGCGGAGGCTTCAAAGGCACGCAACCAGTTTAGCGGTGGCAACGTCAGATCTTTCATCTCCACAACTCCAAAGCTATGCATAAGTTTGACTTATGACACTAGTGCGAAAATCTTGTTTGTAAACGCGCGCCGGGCGGTCCAGATTTTGCCAATCGATGAATGCGCAACACTTGAGCAATTCTGATTTTGACGGAATCGACAAATCTGAATGCATCAACAAAATCCAAGGCCATCACATTTGTCCCGTTTCTGACAAAACGTGAAACGGTCTAAAAGGAGATGACAATGCTGGACCGACGAGACACCGCATCACAGGAAACATTGTGGCAGTTGCGGGTGGATTTGGCCGCAGCATTTCGGCTTGCTGTTCATTTTGACTGGCACGAGTCGGTAGGAAACCATTTCTCTGCCGCCGTAAGCCCGGATGGCAAGACCTTCCTTCTGAACCCCTGCTGGCAGCATTTTTCAACCATAACTGCGAGCCAGCTTCTGCTGCTCAATACGGACGATCCTGATGTTATGGACCGGGCAGATGCGCCAGACCCAACCGCGTGGTGCATCCACGGGTCCGTACATGCTGCAGTGCCGCAGGCCCGTGTACTTCTGCACTGCCACCCGCCCTATGCGACGGCTCTGTGCACACTCAAAGATCCGACGATCAAGCCGATTGATCAAAACACTGCCCGGTTCTTCAATCGCTGTTCCATTGACCTTGCCTTCGGTGGAATGGCTGATGATGCTCAGGAGGGCCAGCGAATTGCGCAGGCTTTTGGCAATCACGGTGTCATGATGATGGGTAATCATGGCGTTTCCGTTGCCGCACCAACAGTCGCTGAAGCATTTGAGGATCTTTATTTCCTCGAGCGGGCTTCAAAGACAATGGTTCTTGCCTACTCAACCGGTCAGCCGCTCAACATAATGGATGATGAACTGGCTGAAGAAACAGCATTGGACTGGGAGCAGTATCGCGGATCCGCCTTTGCCCATTTTGATCAACTTAAGGAAATGCTCGACAAGAGTGATCCCTCTTACCGGACATAGAACTCTTCTTGAAGCGTGACCGCTAATTCATGAATCCTGGCGTGCCGGTGTAAAAATACAACAGGCATGTGAAACTCATAGTTTCATGTGCAAGAGAGCCGATATTACACAATCAATTTTCTGTTAGTAACAGTATCTGCGCTGGGCGTACGGGTGTCTTATTCGCCGTGACTAGCAAAATTGGCCGGAAATCCAATCGATAAAACACATCACCATACCCGTAATATGTTGCTTTTATTAGCTTTTTACTGACTCCTATATGAATTATTGCCCGCTATCAGCAATTTTTCATATTGCAAATCACGAAATAATACAAACAATTAAATACATTAGTATTTTAAGTATTATAGATATTCTTGTTTATGATTCTTCGTATATCCATAGGCCATCGTAAGCTTAGAGAGAGGCTAAACTCGTCATGAAGACGATATGTTACATGGCCATCAGTGTGGTTTACTGGATAGCGATTGCACTATTTGTGCAATATGGAGCAGGCATTTTGCTCGATGAAGGCCGCATTTTTCTGCCCTTACTGTTTGTTGGCACCATTCCCCTTGTATGGGCTGGAATGGCGTTCTGTTTAAAATTCACCGGCACACCGCAGCGTGACGCATTGCTGCCTGCTGCCCTGATATGTGCAGCAAGTCTTGTTCTCGCGGCACTGTCAGCCATATATGCACCGATGCTGACAGATGGTCTCACGCCGAATGCCGCACTTGGAGCCAGTTGGTTTCTTTGGACTTTGAGTATGGTTCTGGTGTGTGCGTTCATGATCAGCAGAAATGTCACCGATGAACCCACAGATATACTCAGCTAGAACCTGCCTGAAACACGCTCAAAGCCTGATACACAAAACAATAAACCTCAGATTTGACCAGCCATCAGACCGCCGGGTGGTTGCGGGCGTTCTGCCGCAAGCTCCATAAGCCACGATATGGTTGTTTGTGCAGCCAATGAATGTCCCCGGTCCTTGTCACTCACAATCCAGATGGAATTGGGCAAGGGTAAACAGCTCATGGCGATTGGCGCTATCAGATGCCCGGCTTCGATTGAGCCACGCGCCAGCTCCCAGCGCGCCAATGCAACCCCCAGCCCCTGCTCTGCCGCACGTAAAACGAGGTCGGAAGATGCAAATCGCGCCCCCTTTGTGGTCGCAATTTCGTCAATCCCCAGACCTTTTTGCCAATGTGCCCATGACATCAGGGGATCACGATCATGGAGCAACCGGCAGGCTTTTAAGGCGGCGCAATCGCGCGGTTCTCCTGCCTCCTGCCAGTAGTCAGTCCGCATGACGGGAAGCAGAAAATCATCAGGAAACGGCGAACAGTCCAAATTCGGCCAGGGTCCTGTTCCGAGGCGAATTGCAAAATCCGCGTGGCCATCTGCAGGGTTTTTCAGACGCTGATCAACCGAGATCGAGAGTTCGATCCAATTCCACCGGGTTTCAAAATCACCAAGTCGCGGCAAAAGCCAACGGGCAGCAAAGGAGGGTGTGGTTTCAATGGTGACTGAATTTGGCCTGTGTGCCTCCCGTACGGAAAGCAGTGTCTGTTCAATCTGCCCAAATGCATGCAGGACGGTTGTGCCAATCGCCTCACCCTGGGCTGTAAATCTGGTAAGGCGTCGTCCCTCTGCGCGATCAATTAACGGGACCCCGACAAACTGCTCCAGATCATGCACAAAACGAACAACCGACGAGTGCGTCACGCCCAGCAGTCTGGCAGCCGGACGAATTCCGCCAGTTTGATAGACCGCGCCAAAGGCGCGTAGCATATTTGCCGGAAGCTCTTTCATGGTCTAATAATTAGACCAAAATTGTATTATTTGGAACCATCAAAATTTTGACGGACCGGGTAACTTGGTACCAAAGGAGCCAGTCATGGGAATGTTGATTGATGGTCGATGGTGCGAGAATGGCGAGCAGGAGATACGTGACGGTTCCTATGTTCGCGCACCCAGCGTGGTTCAACAACCCATACCACCTGCAACAATTGCAGGTTTACACACCGGCAATAAGGCGCTCATTCTGGTTGCCTCTGCCAGTTGTCCCTGGTCTCACGCGGTTGTGCTGTTGCGCTCGATAAAACAACTCGAGAGCATTTTCCCGCTCCAGATGGCTGTTGGGCCACGAATAGAAGGTTACGCGTTACAGCAAGAAGGTCCCCTGCCTGCCATTGACGGTCAAAAGTTGGCCCATGTCCATCAACTCTACACCCGTGGAAATGCCACATTTACCGGCAAATCAACCGTTCCTTTGATCTGGGATGTGCGACACCAGATTGTTATCAGCAATGATTCATCCAAAATCCTGCAAGCACTTGATGACATTGAAAGCCCGCGTAGCAATACCCTGATCCCTGACCATTTGCGCTTAAAGATAGACCTGATGAACAACACTATTCGTAAGGGTCTGGCCAATGCCGTATATCGCGCTGGTCTTGCCCAGACCCAGCGCGCTTATGATGATGCAGTGTCACAGGTTTTTACCACGCTTGACTGGCTGGAAGGCCACCTGCAGAAGCAGCGCCTGCTATTTGGCACAATTTTGACGACCGCAGACCTTCGTCTCTTTGCCACTTTGGTGCGCTTTGATACGGTTTACGCAACCCATTTTCGCTGCACGCGTTATCGATTGACTGACTATAAAAACACATGGGCCTATACGCGCGATCTCTATCAGCAGCCCTCATTTTCAGACACAGTGGATTTTGATGCCATTTTGGCAGGCTACTACCTCAATGACGGTGAACAAAATCCCTTTGATATCGTACCCGAACGCCCTTCAATCGACTGGGCGCAAGCCACCAGCCGCAATGGCCTTGGGCCAATGGAAATCTGGTCAAATCAAGATCAGGCTCCTGTCTCCTTTCAGGGATGACCAGCCGCCAGGCGATCAGCGAAACAATCATCCGATGCACTTGGCGTGTCCGTCATTCTGATCCATATTCAGATTTGGGCAAGGATCCGGATGCCCAATCACGACTGTGGCAGATTGCACGCTGGGAGAGCATCAACAATGATCACGCAGATAAAGGGCTTGCACCACATCACGTCGCTGGCCAGCAATGCACAGGAAAACAATGACTTTTTCACCCAGATTCTTGGATTGCGCAGGATAAAGAAAACGGTCAATTTTGACCGCCCGGAAGTGTACCATCTGTATTACGGCGATGCCGTCGGTACGCCAGGTACAGTCATGACCTATTTCCCTTTTCCCGGCCTCCACCGGGGGCGCTCGGGCACCGGAGCAGTGGGCACAACCGTTTTTGCAGTTCCGGTGGGCGCCCTGACCTATTGGCACGAAAGACTTGAAGGCATGGGATTTGAGGAACTGACGCAGACAATACGTTTTGGTGAGACGCGTCTGGGCTTCAGGGGGCCGGACGGTGACGGCTTTGCACTCGTCGAGCAAAAAGATGATGAGCGCTCGCCCTGGACTGGCTCAGACGTGGATGGTCAACAGGCAATTCGTGGCTTCCATTCAGCCACCCTGCGGCTTGAAGATATCGGCCCAACCGGTGCGTTGCTTCAATTCATGGGCTTTGAAGATCAAGGCAGTGAAAATCATCAAAAACGCTACCGCCTTCCTGGTGGCAATGGTGCCAATATCATCGACCTTCAGGCATTGCCCGATGTTGTGCCCGCTGAAGAGGGGGCGGGATCGGTGCATCATATAGCGTTCGCAGTTGAAAACCGACACGATCAACAGAATGTGCGAAAGGCCCTTGTTGATGCCGGCTATGACGTCACCGAGGTCAAAGACAGAGACTACTTTTACGCTGTCTATTTTCAAACACCCGGCGGCATATTGTTTGAAATCGCAACAAATGAACCCGGTTTTGATCGTGATGAAACCGTCGATCATCTGGGCAAGACCCTGATGTTACCGCGACAGCATACCCATTTGCGCGCGAAACTCGAACGGGAATTGCCGCTACTGCGCGACTGACGGCTTTGTCCATCTGATCCGTTCTGACCTCAGTAAAGGTCGTTATACGCACAATGTCCAACGCGAGGCAGTCAGAAACCAACTGATCCACGGCGCATTCAGATGAGATATGAATACTGGCCGACAGACATCAATTCGACGCTTTGGGACTTGTTGACATTCATGCCAATCAGGACACCAATACCCTGTTGCAGACCGCTGATCGGCTCATGCCGACATTGACATAAGCGGCTCAATAGTGTCGCCTTGGCACTGGGTTTGCTGGGATGGAGTGCGGGCCCGAATTGTTGAACAAGCGA
Source organism: uncultured Rhizobiaceae group bacterium (assembly GCA_947501445.1). Classification (GTDB taxonomy): domain Bacteria; phylum Pseudomonadota; class Alphaproteobacteria; order Rhizobiales; family Rhizobiaceae; genus Hoeflea_A. The sequence goes on from CANMVS010000001.1 coordinate 302,568, forward strand.
CACCGGCCAATCTGGTCGAAGGGAGAGTGTTGTGAGAAGCCTTACCGGAACAGTGTGCCTGGCTGCATTATTGGTCAATTTATCATCTGCAACATTGGCGCAATCTGATGAAACGGATGTTGTGGAAGCTGCTGAGGTTGAATTTACCGAATCAGATGAAGCGTTTGAAACGACGTCCTGGTACCTGGCCATGCAGGGGCGATTGAATCTATCGGAAAACCGGCTTGTTTCTGATGTAATCCGCAATGACCAAATTGCCTTCTGGTATGAAGAGCGCGACTATGCCCCTCTTTGGATCAAGGACGGCAAAGCCACCAAGGCCTCGCAGGAAGTGGTTTTTGCATTGCTGACGGCGCAGGAAGATGGTCTTGTTCCGGCGGAATACAAAGCCGACGTGATGTTTCCCAAGCTTCAACTGGAGGGTGATGACGGGCTGGCGGATTTTGAAGTATCGCTGTCCCAGGCGGTAACACTTTATGGTCAGCATCTGCGCAGCGGTCGGGTGAACCCGAACAAAATCAATCGTGAACTCGTTTTATATCCAAAGGAAATCGCCGCCGATCTGCTGTTACAGCAAATTGCAGAATCCGATGACCCGCTCGAGACGGTGCGTGATTTTGCACCGCGCACCGGGCGCTACGACAGGATGAAGCAACACCTCAAACATCTCTTCGTGATCCGCACTAAAGGTGGCTGGACACAGGTGCCGGAAGGACCGGCACTCAAACCGGAAATGACTGATCCACGTGTCCCATTGCTGCGCAAGCGTCTTATAGAGGCAAAGGACCTGGCACCGGATGCGGATGAAACCGATGTATATGATGATGTGTTGGTCAAGGCTGTCAAACTCTTCCAGTTTCGAATGGGGCTGGAGGCAGACGGGGTCGTTGGGCCTGCCACGCTGGCGCAACTCAATACGACGGTTGATGAGCGCATCAATCAGGTGGAGCTCAATCTGGAGCGTCGTCGCTGGATGCAGGCTGATTTTGGGGACCCATACATATTCGTCAATTTGGCAGATCAGGTAGTCAAAGTCGTCAGCAATGGCAAAACCGTGCACGCGGCGGTCACCCAGGTCGGCAAACCCTATTTTCGCACACCGGTGTTTACCGATGAAATGGAATATCTTGATTTCAACCCCTATTGGAATGTGCCCTATTCCATTGCCACAAAGGAATATCTGCCGAAGCTGAAATCCAATCCATACGCGCTGCAGTCGAAACGCATTCGCGTGCTGAAAGACGGCAAGCGTATTGATCCCGGTCGCGTCCCCTGGAACCGCTACTCGCGGTCGAATTTTCCGGTGCGTCTGCGGCAGGATCCAGGCCCTGGCAATGCATTGGGTCGTGTCAAATTCATGTTCCCCAACAAGTTCAACATCTATATTCATGACACGCCGTCAAAGTCGAACTTTGACCGGTCTTCGCGTTATTTCAGCCACGGCTGTATTCGGGTTGAAGATCCATTCAAACTGGCTGAAATCATTTTGGGCATGCAGGGCATGTCGCGCGCGCAAATTGACACAATTGCCAGTTCAAGCGCCCGCAAGATTGTCAAGCTGGACAAGAAAATACCGGTTCATGTTGCCTATCTGACCGCATGGGTCAACAAGGACGGGTCTGTGCACTATCGCGAAGATGTTTATGGTCGTGACAAAATTCTGGCCAGTGCCTTGTCGGCCGGAAGTTAGCTGCGACTGACGATGGTCGGACATTAAAATTATGACCTGTCGCAATCAAATCCACCGATGCCCTGATGTAGCCTAAAATGCCTGCATGCTGCGTTTATCTCCAACGCATCGGGAAACCAATATGGCACCTGCAGGTATACTTGGTGGAAGCATCAAAGCGATTTTGATGCTCCTCGTTTTGACAAGCCCGCTCCACGCGAACGACCGTCTTACAGAGCATCCAGAACTGGAAACGATATTCGACAGGCATGGGGTGACCGGGACCTTTGTTCTGCTGGACGTTGTGAATGACCACATCCATGTTTTTGATGCCGATCGTGCGGCACACCCTCGCGTTCCGGCTTCCACGTTCAAGATTGCAAACAGTCTCATCGCCCTTGAAACGGGTGCCGTTCAAAATGAGAGTGAAGTCATTCCCGTTGCCCATGAGACGCCTGCAACCATCAAACGTAAGAGAAGCATGTCGATGCGAGAGGCGATAAAGGTCTCGAATGTGCCTGTCTATCAGACACTTGCACGTCGTATCGGATCTGATGCCTACAATGACTGGCTTGAAAGGCTAGACTATGGCAACCGTCAAACAGGCGGTGACGTGGAAACATTCTGGCTCAAAGGACCATTGAAAATCAGTCCAAGGCAACAGGTTTATTTTTTGGCCGATCTGGCCCGGGGCGAACTGAATGTTACAGAGAAAACCCAGAACATCGTGCGCGATATCCTGTTGCATGAACAATCCGGCGGCGCACGTGTATATGCAAAGACCGGGTGGAGCATTGTGTCCAAGGTGCACAACGGCTGGTGGGTTGGCTGGGTCGAACGGGGAGAAGACGTTTACACTTTTGCCCTCAATATCGATATCAGCTCACCACGGGACGCCGATCAGCGCATCCCCTTGGGTAAAGCGCTGCTTTCAGCCATGGATGTCTACTGATCCCATACCGCTGCTTTTTCTCATCAGCGTTCTAGCGTGAGGATGTTGTAGCCCGCTTGGAGCAATTCAGGTTTTGAAGGGATCGGTAAAACCTGAATACATCCGCAAGATCCAGGTCCGACACTCTTGTCCTGTTTCTGGCAAAACAGGAAACGGCCTAAACGGAGGGACGACAAGCGCCTCGAAAAAACGGCTCCCTTGACCGCGTGATCATCCAGGCGCTAACGTCGGGCGCATCCCACTGACACTGAGTCCCTGTCTTTCGCCCCTGTTGGCAAATGGAACCCGTCGCCGTGACCATTTTACGTACAATGAACCGGCAGTCGGTTCTGATCCTGGCGCTCGTATTTGTCAGTTCCGTTTCAACATCATCACTGGCACCGGTTATGGGCCTGTATATTGTCGATGGTCTTGGCCAGCAGCCTTGGAAAATAGGCATATATTCTGTCATCTTGACGGTTCTGACCCTTGCCGCCAATCGCCTGTTTGGTGAGCGGCTGGATCAGGGCGGCAAAGTCAGCACCGTGTTGCTGGTAGCCATTATCAGCTTCATCGCGGCCACAGCAACACTGGCGTTCCACCAGTCATACCTGCTTCTCATCAGTCTCATCGCCATATTTGTGGGTTTGGCAAATACAGCACTTTCGACCACATTCACCTTTGGTCGGCTCCATGCGGAAGATATTGGTCTGGATACCGGTATATATAATTCCTGGATGCGCTCGTGCAGCTCTTTGGCATGGGCATTTGGCCCTGCCCTCAGTTTCACCAGCATTGGCGTGTTGGGATACACCTCAACCTTCATGATTTCTGCCGGGATCGGCTGCCTCTGGCTTGTGATGTGGTATTTCGCAGTGCCCAGCTCATTTCGCGCACCAGTCAAGGACAAACGGCCTGCACAGGACAGCCCAACCACGGACTGGTTGTTGCTGGTTGCTGCTGCATCCTGCGTGTTCTTTGCGTTGTCCAATGTGCTTTATACAATGGCCATGCCGCTGTTCTTCATTCAGGAAGTGGGCCTGCCAAGCTACGCTCCAGGTCTGTCGTTTGCGGCAAAATGCCTGATGGAGGTGCCTGCCATTTTCGGTGCTGCTCTGCTGGCACGCCGCTGGGGGCCACGTCGCGTTCTCTATCTGGCCGCCATTATGGCGATGATAACATTTGTCGCCATATCCGAGGTGCGCACCCTGCCGCAAATGGTCGTCACAGCCGCATTTGAAGGCCTCTACTATGGTTTGTTTGCGGGCGTTGCCATTACATTTGTTCAAAGTTTTGCTGGCGGACGCATGGGACGAGCCACATCCATGTATGTCAACAGCCTGTTTTTTGGCGGCACCCTGGGCAGTCTGCTGATGGGATTTGTGGCCACATGGTTTGACTATAAAACAGTCGTATTGCTGGCAGCGGGCTGTGCGGTCTGCGCCTTGATGACGCTCTACGCATCACGGCGCTACGACGCCGCTTCAGCGCAACCTTCACCTGCGGGCTGACCTGAAGCGAATGACCTTCCTGATGCGTCATGCCATTGCATGAATTACGTATAATGAACGTTTCGAACTGTCGTCTGGTTGTGTGACTGCAGCAGCCTGCTACGCGTCAATTGCAGCCGGGAGCCCCGCTGGAGCATTTCGGTTTTGCCAATTCCATCAAAATCTGAATTGCACCAGGGCGTGGATGTCATGATTGTTCACAACAAGAAATTCCGGGCTACGTTGTCACTGCCAATTTTGCAATACGGTCAATTCGCCCTGCCCAATACCAAGTGTATAGGCAATACCTACCGACATATCCGCTGACGAACAGTTTTAGACGCGGAACAAACCTTCAATTAGTGATCGGGTGATCTCGCCTGTCCTTGGCGCTGACATCCAATATCCAGTTCGCCATTATATCCAGCACGCCCGTTGCATAGGCATTGCTGCCCTGAATCAAAAAAAGCCCGATTGCAAAGGTTGTCCAATGTGACGGCAACTGAAAATTATACCATTCAGCCCGCAACAATGAATGGCTGGCATCTGGTACCAGTTTGAACTGGTTTTCAGCATTGGCTGTTGCCAGCATGGCACGATAGGTATTTATCGAATTGCGCGCATCAACATTAAGGTCTTTTTCACCGGACAAGGCGAGAAATGGCGCTTTGATGTGGCCAAGGAGCGGGCGGGCATCACTGTTGTAATTCAATTGGACGAACTGATACCGATCAGGGGCCATAAGCCGCGCTGACGGTTCTTCAATGGCCACCAGCTTTCGATATTCCTCATAGTCCAGCATCTGCCCGAAAATCCGCTCATCAAGCCATTTTTGCCGTTCAAGCAGACGGCTGATTTCGGCATCGTCCTGCCCTTCCTGCTGCATCCGCATACGTCCCAGATAGGCTGATTGTTCACGCCAGGAAATGGCACCACCAACTGTTACATAAAAATCCATATCACCGGTAAAACGTGCCACATGCGGCAAAACCCATCCGGCTTGGGAAAAGCCGATCACACCTATGGCGTTGTTCCCGTACCAGCTTCCGGCCCGAATCGCATCTGCCGCTGATATCACCAGGGCTGCTCGGTCTTCCATCGATTGGTTCAACCAATTGCCTTCGGACAGTCCAACGCCGGGCTTATCCCACGAAAACACCGCAATGCCGCCATTCAGTAATCTATTCATGAGTGGTTGATACCCACCGTCAGAAAGCCGGTCCTGTGGACCATCACCATGCACCAGCAGTGCGATTGGACCTTCAAACTGCTCGGCGGGCAAATACAGGCTTCCGGATATTTTTGCGCCCTGATGGGAAAACGTTACGTTTTCATGTCGGAACGACGAAAGATCAAATGTTGCCAATCCCGACAGCGCCATGAATATACCGCCACAGATAAGGCTCAATACCGCAACCACAATTGTTGCTCTTTTCCAGAACCGGCGTTTTGGTCGCCGGACGGAAACCTCGTCAAAACGACCGGCGCTCAAGATTGCGCACTCCCAATTCCATTGGTGAATGTGCTCCATGCCAGGTTTGCGGCCTGTTGGGGGGTAGCATGTTCGTCGCGAACCATTAACCAGGCCGAGTAAACAAGGTGGTCATAGGCAACCAAAGCCCACTCAACCGGGCAGTCGCCTGAAAACAACCCCTCTTTTGCCGCTGCCTTAAACAACTTGTGAAAGGCGTTGTTTTGTGTGCTTGAACCTGCAGCAACTTCATCTGCAGCCGTATGTTGTTCCTGCGCCAGAAACCATTGCCGATCGCCCAATTGCACGATCGCTTCAGTGATTTTCCTCAAAGCATCGATGTTGGACCTTGCTCCGCGCGCTGCCAAATCAGCGGCCCGTTCCAGCTCCCCGGACGCCTGCGCAGCCATAACGCGCAAAAGATCGTCACGGCCGTCAAAATGCCGGTGCAAAGTTGCCCGCCCGACACCGGCAGCAACAGCAATGTCAGCCAATGAAGCTGTCGGATCCCGGTTCAATAATTGGAACGCAGCTTCGATCACCGCATCCCGGCTGGAAAGTTTTATCGGTTTTTTCATGAGACATTAATGTCTCATTTGTTACTATTATGTCAACCCCTTGAATTTACGACCGCACATATGGATGGCAGTAAAGTTTTGTGCCGGCTGCAGCAGATATGGATGCACCGGAGTGCTGAATTCCAATTGGCATTGCCTGCAATATACCAAAACGGTATATTCAACATAATGCTGCACATCAGCCAAACACCATTCCGCAATCAGGTGCCTTACATGTTTGACACAGAATATCATTTTGAGGAATTACCACTATCAATAGGGTGCATTGAGATCGCCCATTGCAGTGGCACGGCAATGCTGGAGGGTGAAAATGGGCCTCATGACTATGGATTTTCCGTAACAGGCATCGAGCTGGATGGTCATCTCATCAACGATTATCGGGACAATCGAACAGTGCAAATTTCCGAAAAAAGCGACGATGTTTTTCACACTTTGCTTTTTCAGAACCTGGCAGCCAATATTATGGCAGACCGCGATGCAGCAGAACATTTTTATGCAGCCTTGCGCGATCATATTCACGAAGCTGCCTAAATCAATTCAGGTTATTGCGACATGATAGGGCAGGCATTGCCTTCTCCAATATTTTACAACAACAAAACTGTATCGATGGGTGCAGCAAACAGTTTGCCCAAGTCACGCCGCAAATCCGTGCAACGCTTTGCCGGAAGGAAACGGACTGGCTGTGACCTGTTGTGTGCTTGGGGGAAGAAGATGCAAATTTTCAACGTAAAATCGCTGTTTGTTGTGTCAGGCCTGCTTGTTTCGACTGTGGCGGGACTGGCTCAATCACCCACGGCCGCGCAACAACAGGCAATCCGCTCCAGCTGTGTTTCCGATTTCCGCGCCAATTGTTCTGGTGTTCCAACAGGCGGCATGGATGCGCTGGTCTGTCTCGAACAACATGTTTCAAAACTCTCACCCACCTGCCAGACAGCAGTCGAAGCGGTAGATCCCGGTGCTGCCGCACCTGCCACCGCAGCGTCAAAACCAACCGACGACACTGCTGCCAAAACCGAGGCTGCGGCGACACCTGCAGCAAAAACAACGACTGCCGAGCCATCTGATGCAACGGCTGCGGCAAAGGCACCCGAAACACCGGCCAAGGCCATGCCTGCTCCAGGTGGCATGTCCCTTCGGCAGGAACTACGCATCGCTGCCGGCGCCTGTGCGCATGACTACCGGGTCCTTTGCCCTAACCTGCCTGTTGGACGCGGCAATGTTCTGTTCTGCCTCAAAGTACACGGCGAACGGCTTTCCCCGCAATGTCACGCCGCATTGACGAAAGCCGGCGAGGTCTTTTGATTGTCACCAACAACAACCTGGCACAGGTTGCGCAGGCTCCAGTTGTACCGAATGTTTAGTGGTTCCGGGCCTGACTGTTTCCCGCAACTGTAAACACAATATGTGCGGTACCTTACCCCATGCCAGGCATCTACGCTGCGTTTGTGTGAGTGAATATCAGTAAGAGTGTTATAAGCGTGCGAGGGCGATGTTCATGTGTTCATCTCGGTCTGAACGTCATCGGCATGCCGGGTTCTGGTTGGACTTGTGGCAAGAACGTAGAGCCATCTCGATAATTCGTAACAGACCGCTAGATTATTCACCTGTCCACCTGTCTCAATCAGAAAAGATTGCACGGCAGTCAGGGTGTCATTGAGAACTTCATGTTTTGCATGGAGAAGATCGATGTTTAACGCGCCCAGATTAGTGCGGGCTTCTTCAATCGTTTCGCTCTGGCTGCCATCAACGAAACGTTGTTCAAAGAATTCCAGCCTGTCCACCTCGTCATTCCTGGCTGCTTCCAATTCATGTAATCGCTTGCACTGGGCGCGCGTGCCTGGCGCCCGCTCGTCCCTTAACGAGCCAATCAATCCGAGCGCATCATCTGCCTCTTCAACACCCATTTCGAATGGTATGAACTGCCTGTATCTGGAAAAAACGACCTGCTGTTTTGGCCTGCCATTCAGCGTATCGAGGATACCCTGCAGCGCTTCAATAGCGTCCAGTTGCGCACGGTTTGCTTGCGTAATCAACTGAATTGATTGATCAATCCTTCCCTGGCTACGATACCTCACGGCGGATATTACGAGAGTATTGAGTGTATCATTCTCAACTGCATCGACAAGCATGGTTTCCAATCCGGCAAATGCGTCTGCGGGCGTTGCGTCGTCAGTCAGCTGGGCTCGAATAATGTGTTTCGTCGACAACATTTCATTGATAAATCACACAGATCAACCGTTGGCAAGGCACGCTAACCTGTCCGCCAATGGCCAGTAGTTGGATGGAAAATCTCAAGATTTCACGTCCGTAGGGGCACAGACTGTGGCAGCACTGCACGCTGCACTAGAAACTTAGACTGTCGAACACATCAGCAAATGCAATACCACAGGCCGGATGACCACCGCCGCCGCCGCGGGCCTGTCGGGACAAACAGGCAAATCCATGTACCAGTGACCACACTTTGGTTTCCACATACCGCGGGTCCTGATCTTTTTTTACAAATGGTGCGCAGGCCTGAGCGAGTATCTGATAGGCAAGTGTTGATGCATTATCCAGGTCCGGATCATCAAAGGTGATTTCCACTGAATTGAATATCAGGTCAAACAGCGCTTCATTTTTTTCTGCAAAATCCAGATATCCCTGGCAAATGGCCAGCAATTGGTCCCTGGCACCGTCAGGCGACTTATCCCGTTCTGCCATCATCGTTTTGGCAAATTGCTCATATCCGCGCGCTGCGATGGCTGACAAAAGCCCGTCGAGACTTTTGAAATGATGTGCCGGAGCCGCATGTGACACCCCTGCCCGCGCCGCACATTTGCGCAAGGTCAGTCCCGAAGTGCCCCCCTCCTGCAACAATTCCATACCCGCAACGATGAGGGCTTCACGCAGGTTCCCGTGGTGATGGGGCGTTTTCATCCAGAGATCACTCCATTGATTTAACCACAAACTTGACACTGTAAAGTTTGTGGTTACTCTGCCGCTACTTTACAGTGTCAAGTTAGGTTGAAGCAATATGAAAATTCTTCGGATTGTATCGTGGTTTTTGGCCATTGCCATCGCTCTGGCATCGTGGCGTTTCATCGTGTTGGACATGGATGTTGCCTTTGCAAATATGGCGCACCAGCTTGCCGCATCGCGAACCCTGTTTCTGCTTCACATTATTGCCTCTCCATTGGCACTGATACTTGTTCCCTTTCAACTGACCGGTCGTTTCCGTCGACGTTGGCCGCAGATACATCAATTCATTGGCCGACTTTATTGCCTTGCAGTGCTTGTAGGTGGCGTCAGTGGATTTATTATCGGCTTTGGCGCCATGGGTGGCATGCTGACCAAGGCGGGTTTCATCATTTTATCAGTGATCTGGCTGGCGACCACGGCCTATGGCCTGCAAATGGCCGGGCAAAGGCGTTTTGCCGAACATCGGGTCTGGATGATTCGCTCAGCAGCTTTGACATTTGCCGGTGTAACGCTGCGCCTGTGGTTGCCACTGCAACTGGTTGCAGGTGTCCCGTTCGACACGGCCTATGCGGTCGTCGCGTGGTTGTGCTGGGTACCCAATATTTTCGTCGCTCAATATTTTCTCATGCGAACAACACAACCCGCGGATGTCCAACGCCCAGCAATGCCGCAGGCAGGGTAAAGTACAACCAGACCGTTTCACATCTTGTCAGAAACGGGTCAACGGTGTCGGTTCTTGAATTTGTTGATGCATTCAGGTTTTGCCTATCCCGCCAAAATCTGAATTGCCCCGGGTTGACAAAATCAGGCGGATTTTCGGGTTTCCAAATAATCCACGAGCGCCTTCTTGGCACCCTGGATATGATTTCGGGTCAGTTGAGCTGCCGTCTGTGAGTCACGTTTTTCACAGGCTGCCAATATCTGCAAATGATCCCGATTGGCTCTCTCCATCCCCTCGGTCATCAGTAATTGTGCCCGCAGATAGCGTTCGACACGATCCAGCGAATTATCAATTATTTTCAAATGATAATCGAGAGCGCTGTCACGATAGAGGGCGTAGTGAAATTTACGATTGAGTTCACCCCATTCCATCGGCTGGTCACTATCCATGAAAGCCTGACAATGCATTCTGGCTTCATTCAATGATTGTGTCGTCATGTTCTGAACTGATAGTGCTATCACCTCGCTCTCAAGCAGGCAGCGAAAATCAAAAATTTCTCCGGCCTCGCGGGCTGATATGCCAGCAACAACGGCACCGCGATAACGTCTGTTTTCAACAAGCCCCTGTTGCTCCAACCGCGTCAATGCTTCACGAACCGGAATTCGGCTGGTGTTGAACATGGTGGCTATTTCGTCCTGACGAAGCGGCTCACCATCGGCAAGTTCACCGTCAATAATCGCGCGTTTAAGAGAATCGAAAATGATCGAAGCCGCAGAAGCGGTTTTTCCGATATCGACAGCCTTCAATTTCAATTCTTCGCTCCGTTACTTCGAGTGAGGCCAAACCATAAAGCAAGAAACCAACAGATGGTATTGTTGTCTTGCAACGATCAGATGGATTCCATGGGAATCTTGCCTTGCCTCATACGTTCCACCGGGTTTCATTCATGCCACCTGGTTCAATACATTCCGCAGGCACAGCCGCGAATGCAGCACATAAAACCCTTATTGCGGTGTCTTTTACCTGCGTCAAAGGATTTGCAAAGTCTCAAAACTGATTTGTTGGTCCACATAGATTCTCCACCCGGTTTTACATCATTCAGAACAGCAATGATCAGTTGTAAATTGGATCCCATATTGATAGCCTGATCACGTTAGGTCGTGGATTTCTGTGGCGGCTACCATTCTGGATCATAGTGAAACAGATTGGTGCTCGTCTGGGCGACTGGCGCAAGGCTGACACAGCGGGCATCGCTCTTCCCTTTTCGAGCGGCACTGGTTCTGGGCGGTAGAATCAGTGCAGCCTGCGGTATCACCGACATTTCCTTGACAATTGATGACACTGAGCAGTCGGCATAGTCTGTGGGGCGTTCAAGCGGCATCTGCTGCAACAGCACACCATTTGTTCTGCCAAAACAATGGCACTGCCGGTTTGAAACAAACCGCGCCTGATATCCCCGCAATGCTCAGCCAATAAAAAACATCTGTAGCGCATCACTTGTTATCCCCATTTTTCTCGGCACCCAATAACCCATGTTTTTGGATATTGGATCCATTATATCCTATCAAGCGCTGCGTGGATACCGCTCCATCCATATAACCAAAGGTGCCGGGTTAACCCATGAGACAGACAAACTTAGGACACGGTTTTCAACCTGCGAATCATCCCGTTACCGGCGCTACCACGGTGGCCAGCACCTCTATACTCTGAATTCCTGTCCGTTTGAGGCGATTAATCGCAATTGCAAACAGTAAGGCCATGAAGCAATTTCCGCGTGGGAAGGGCCAACAATTACCGTCAGCAGCACCCGGGTGCTGTGATGGTTGGACTATTTGATGGCACACATGGCATATCAGGGCGAAACCAGGCCGGACATTATTGTTGTCGGCGCAGGAATATTGGGACTCTCCACGGCATTTTCGCTGCAACACAAGGGTTACAGCGTATTTGTCCTTGACCGGAAGAATCCGGCGGATGAGGCTTCGCTCGGCAACGCGAGCGCTTTCGCCTTTTCGGAAATCCTTCCATTGGCGACATCCCAGACAATCCGCAAGGCCGCCGGATGGCTGCGCGATCCGCTTGGGCATTTGTCCATTCCTCCACGCTATGCCATGCAGATCACACCTTGGATGATGCGGCTGTGGATGGCCGGTCGACCCAGTCGATTGAACCGCAGCATAGATGCTCAGACATCGCTGATGAACCATTCCAAACATGCTTTGCTGCCATTCCTGAAAAAAACCGGTACCGGCAGTATGTTGCGGCGTGACGGGAACCTGCACGTCTATGAAAGTCGTGCCGAGTTCGAAAGCGCCCTGCCCCATTGGGATGTAAGGGAACGGTGTGACATTCCATTCGAACATATTCATGGTGAATTCGCCATATCGGAATATCAACCTGGCCTGGACCCACGTTTTACCGACGCAACATTTATACCCGAGTGGTATTCGATCGATGATCCAGTGGAATACGCACAAACCATTGCGGAGTTATTCTGTAGCAGGGGCGGCAGAATAGCGTGCGCTGAAGCTGTTTCAATTTCGGATGGCGAAAGTGAAGCTAGCGTCCAATGCACCAATGGGCAGTCCTACTCCGCACAAAAAATAGTGGTGTGTGCCGGTGCCTGGTCCCATCAGCTGGCGCGGACTCTGGGTGATCGGATACCGTTGGAAACAGAGCGGGGCTACAACACGCGCCTGCCTGACAACCAGCTGGACATACGTACCCAGATTACCTTTCCCGGCCACGGGTTTTCTGTCACAAAACTAAATACCGGCATTCAGGTTGGCGGCGCAGTGGAGCTCGCCGGCCTCAAGCTGCCACCAAACTATCAACATGCAAACACGCTGCTCAGTAAAGCAAAAAGCTTTCTTCCGGAAATCGAGACACACGGCGGCACACAATGGATGGGATTTAGACCTTCTCTTCCCGATAGGTTGCCCGTTATTGGAACGTCAAAACGAAGCCAGAATATCGTCTACGCCTTTGGCCATGGACATTTGGGATTAACGCAATCGGCAGGGACTGCCGACCTTGTTTGCTCATTGGTGGACGAACGCGAACCGGCAATTGATTTGCACCCCTTCAGACCCGACAGGTTTTAAAAACGATTGTTGAGCCAGCCGCTTTTCAAAGAAACCCGCAGAACGCATTGTTGAATTGGGTTGCCGCACGATATTGCCTTTCAAACAGAAGCAACGCACCGGACAATAGAGAAGTTACTGCGTCAGCATAACGGTATATTTATCAACCAAGTATAGACACATCACAGTGTTTCATGACAGATGCGCCGGTGTGTTGGCGTTGAAGTTCCTGTCACAATTGCGACGTGATTGCAAAGCAAACGGAGCTTCACAAAACATACCAGGGGCGACCTGACATCAATTAGGAGTACTGAATGACTTTTGGATCGACGCGGCGTGTATTTTTGAAAACGGCTGCAACCGCACTGGCCTGCGGGCTTGCCGGCTCTGCTCTTGCTCAGACAACGACCGCGGACACCGAATTGAAGCCGGGGCAATGGTTGTGGTATCCGGAACGCTCCCTATACGGACCGGTTGCAATTATTGTTTCGCTTAGTGATCAATTGGCCTTTGTTTATCGCAACGGCGTGCGCATTGGCGTCTCAACAGTCTCCACCGGGCGTCAGGGTTTCGAAACGCCAACGGGTGTGTTTACGATCTTCAAAAAAGAAAAAATGCATCACTCAAAGCAATATAAGAATGCGCCAATGCCAGACAGCGAATTCTTTTTTGGCGGTGCCGCGTTGCATGCTGGCGGACTGCCTGGCTATCCAAGTTCACACGGCTGCGTTCATCTGCCGACATCCTTTGCATCACTCGTCTTTGGAGTGACGCATAATGGAACACCGGTGATTGTCACCAAAGAACGCTCTGGCATCGGCTCTTTGTCCCATTCCGGTCTGGTCATGTCAGAAAATGATCTGAAACAGATAGAAACGATGACTGGCCATGTTGTCTCCAAAAAACTACCGGTGGATACACAGGGCAAGGGTCAGGGCAATTTCAGCCTCCTGGTCAGCGCGGCTGATCGCAAAATATACGGCATGAAGGACGGCAAAATCATTCTTCAATCCGATGTTCAGATAACCAACCCGAACCGCCCGGTTGGCAGCCATGTCTATATACTGCAGGGCTTCGACCCGGGGCGCAAGAATTTTGACTGGCTTGCCGTTGGTATGGGTACCGGTCATGAGGACAATATTGAGCAACCAAAGGAACTGGCCGCAACTGAACGCCTTGTCATTCCGCCTGATGTCTATGCAAAGATTGCAAAAAATCTACATCCTGGTTCTGCATTCATGTTCACTGATCTGCCTGCCCATCCTGACACGCGCACAGGCACTGATTTTGTCATCATGCGTGATGGACGCAGCAGTTGAGTGTTGTCCGGAAATTAGACCATGCACGCCCGAAGCTGGTTATTTTTGATTGCGACGGCGTGCTGGTTGATAGCGAGATCGCCATCAATGAGATTATCTCGCGCAACCTGGCGACCCATGGATTGTCTCTGTCTGCCCGCGAATGCATGAACCGCTTCATGGGAGGAACCATGGTTGACGTTAAGCAGGCCGCCAGCGGGCTTGGTGCATCACTGCCAGACAATTGGATTGAAGAAATTTATGGCCAGATGTACGCGCGTCTTCAGCACGATATCCCGGCCATTGACGGCATAGTTTCACTCCTCGATCGTTTGGAAGAGGCACGTATTCCCTATTGTGTCGCATCCAATGGCAGTGAAGAAAAAATGGGTATTACATTGGGCGGCACCAATCTTCTTCAGCGGTTTGAAAGCGCAATGTTCTCGGCCCACACATTGGGCGTTGCCAAGCCCGATCCCGGACTGTTTTTACATGCGGCCAAAACATTCGGCATTGCGCCTGCAGACTGCATCGTCATTGAAGACAGCGTTGCCGGCACGCGTGCTGCGCGCCTTGCCGGTATGCGTTGCTTTGGTTATGCGGCCCACGACGATGGGTCCGCTTTGGCAAATGAAGAAGCGATTGTATTTGGCAGTATGCACGACATAGCGGCAGAGCTTGGACTATAGGAATGTCCGTTCGGCTGCCATCAGATTGTTCGCCACAACTGCGAGGCCACAACAACGAGGCCACAACAACAAGGAAAGACGCTGACTTTCGCCAGCGCCTCCCTGTTCAAACGTAGAAGACAATCAGATACCCGCGCCTGCTTTTAGGCATTGCACGAACTCTGTTTTCGCCACTGCGTTCGCTTCGGTTCTTCACTCCCGCCACATGCTGTTTTCAATATTTCCTGAAACAGGAAAATCTGAAAATGCCAGCACCAAATGAATGCTGCTGATGTCATGCATTCGTTCTGCAGTGCAAATCAAAAGCATAACCCATCCGGCTGAACCAGAACCAGTGGTTGTTCTCCCCGGAGGTCTGAAAACCACCTTGCTGTTTCCACGCATGCATCCGTTGATACAGCGCCCGTGTGCCTATCCGTTTCCGATCGGTTCGTCATAGACGCTCCTGACCCTGACGGTCACGGGATATCAGGTGATCCTTTTCAATATGGTTCTCAATTGGCGGTTGAGAATTGATCCGGACCTGATGAAAACAGCATGCGCCCAACTGGCCCGTTTGTCGAGCCTGCGGTTTCCACAGTGGATAATTCAGTGGAAAACACCAGGCCTTGTCTGTGACAGGTGCAATTCAACGATAGTCTGTATGGATCGGCGTCAGAATAGTCGAAAATTTTCAGGCGCTTAAACATGTCAATACATTGCCGCCGTTCCATCTTCGCTACACAGTCAACAGGACAATCATGAGTGACAGAAAATCAGAAGTCGATGTGCTTGTCGGTGAAATCAAGGTGGAACTTGACCGGGCCCGCATAAAATTTCCCGGTGACAATGTAACCATGCTTGCACTGATGGAAGAAGTTGGAGAGCTGGCAAAGGCAACCTTCGAAGAACCCAGCGAAAATGTACGAAAAGAGGCTGTTCAGGTTGCCGTGATGGCGATGCGCGTCGTGCTTGATGGTGATGCAACCGTTCGTGATTGGCGCCACAATAAAGGACTGGATCCGCTGGCTTGAGCTAACTGAAGCAATAATAGTCCAGCATCCTTTTGCAAGATTCGTTCAAAGGACACCCCATATGAGTCTCGACAAACGTGTACGTCTTATTGAAAATCGCTCCCTGCATGAGGGTTGGTCACAACTATCACAGATCGTCTTTGATTTTCAGCGCCGTGACGGTGTCTGGCAGACCATGCAACGCGATAGTTTTGATTGTGGGCACGGAGCAACGATCCTGCTGTTCAACAGGCCAAACCGGACTGTCATACTCACGCGGCAATTCAGATACTCCGCCTATTCAGACGGTTATCCCGATCTGCTGATTGAAACGCCTGCAGGCCTGCTCGATGGCGCCTCACCGCAGGAACGTATCCAAGCGGAAACTGAGGAGGAAACGGGCTTTCGGATCAACAACGCCACCAGGGTTTTTGAGGCCTATGTGAGTCCCGGGGCGGTTGCTCAGAAAATTGTCTGTTTCGTCGCCGCCTATACTGAAACCGACCGTGTCTCCAAGGGTGGCGGCCTTGTCGAAGAAGGCGAGGACATTGAGGTTCTGGAACTGCTGTTCGACGATGCCTATGCAATGATCGCGAGCGGAGAGATTCAGGACAGCAAAACAATAATGCTGCTGCAGTATGCAGCGCTCAATCTGTTTGCAAATAGATAGGGCAAATCTGACTGTCGCTCCTGGCCATGCCACGGCGATACAAAGGCTCTATCGGATCATCGTTGCCGGACATCCTTCTTCGAGCAGTCCACGACTGTGGCGTTCAAGTTGGGGAAAGAAGTCATATCCCGAGTGGTCTTCAACATTAAGTACGCTGACCCGCCAACTGTTCAAATAGCGATCTGTTGATGACCCGCGTTGCTTTGACGACAAATGATCGCGGTTTGGCAATACATAGGCATTCACCCGGTTTCCCGGAACATCCATAATGATTTTAAAAAGGCCCGCCGGAATTGCAACGCCATCGTCGCATTGCATATTGGGTCCACTCCCCTTCTTGCCGCCGCATATATGCTTGCGAACCAGTGCCGGTAGCACAATTTCGTTGCCGCAGCGGTTCTGTTCAACCGGAATGACGATTTCCTTGTTCTCCGGGTCCTGATAAATCGGTCCGGTTATTACGTATATTTCCCCACGTTCAGTCGCGATTTGCCGCACACGTTTTTCAAACTGGCTCCAGATGCTGGAATTGAACCTGCCACCCACCTGGGGCACCGAGTTGGAAAAAAAGAACGTATCTTCCATCCACGGCGTATCAAAGGCAAAGTCGGCAGAGGCGGCCTGATGGCCGCGGGCATAGCCGCTTCTAAGGTAGTCGCGGTCAATTGCCTGCCCCGATTCAGGAACAGCCGTTTCCGGCACAAAATTCTTGTGCGGGCGCCTGTTGAGTGCCTCTACAGTTTCCCTTGTCAGGCGTTCAATGACCCAGTCCGGGGTTTTTGTTTCATTATTGTGTCTTACCAGATATCCCTTGTGACAAACAAAGGTGTGCTGGCAGGCACGCTCATCCTTGTTGGACTCGGGCAAGCCAATGGCCTGCCAGAGATTTTTGCACATTTGCGGGTTGTTGACTGGCGATGACGGGCACTGTTGTGCCGTGGCAGATCCCAAGGGCCAGATAAGGCTCAGAAGCAAAACAGCAAATTTTCCAAAATTGCCAATCCAACTGCTCTCACGCATTTGCTGTCTCCTTTACCTGTCTCTACCAACCGGCGCAGTATCTGTTCTCACACGACCAATGTGCAGGTCCAGCCGCTACCAGCTGGCCATCGCCTTATTGTTTGCCTTCATCCGCGTTGTCCTGATCTTCATCTTTCTTGCCGGACGGCAGACCCACAGCTTTTGAAATGACAAAGCTACCACCGGAAATACCCAGCAGGCCCAGCACATTATTGGGAATATCAACAAAACCACCCGTTTCAATGCACAGCATTAAAAACAGCCCGGCCACGACAAATGTAAAAATGAGAAACTGAAATCTGGAAAGACTTGCTTTGCCGAGATTTTGTTTGCTGCCATCTCCGGGTTCCGAAATCAGCCCGACAAGCGGAATACTTCCATTGACGATCTGCCACAAAACGGCCGCTGCAAATGCAACAAGGATGAGCGAAACTGATACAAATCCAATGACCGCAATGTCCTTGGCCACAACGCCAAAGCGAATTGCCAACAATGAAGATCCAACAACCAGCACAAGAAAAACAAGAATAAAGCCAATCTCACGCGAAGACATACGGTTACCCTGATTAGACATGGAGCCCCACTTTCCTGACATATTTTCGAACAATTTTTCCGGCGATGTAACTGCCGTTTCCGGCAGCAAGGAGATACAGCAGTGTGTCCGGCACATCGGGCATGCTGCAGTAACTCATATCCTCATTGCAGACTGCACCATCGGCCATGATCTGCAGCGCATATCCACCAATGGCAACAACGGCAGAAACAAATACGGCAACCCGCTCCGGATCCATGCGTCCAGCATTCTTGCTGGCAAACAATCCCTCAAGGGATATGCGGCGGCGCAAGATGGCAATTAACACACAAAGTGCAAGCCCACTCAACCACACAATCAGCAGAACGCGAACCATTTCAGCAAGATCGCCCATCGCATTCATTCCCCCGAATTCAGTGCAATCTAACGTGGAAGTATACGCAATAAAGCAACAATATCCAGTGCAGCCCGATAATACAGAAGGAACCTCAATTTGACCCAGTTCACGCGGTGTCTGTTGAGGCTCAGGCTTGTGGTGTCGGCAAAAATCTGAATGCGTCTAAGGCGTCGCCTGTTATTGGCCAGGCAATTGGGGCAACTGCTCAATAGGCGAACTTACACTGTCTGGTCTGCAAAATGATCGGTGGCCAATATTGTCTGGTTCAATATCCCTGGTTCATTATAGGCGTGACCTGCCCCCTCAATCAGGTGAAAATCTGCTTCAGGCCATGCCCGGTGCAAATCCCACGCGGTGCGCGCAGGCGCGACAACGTCCTGCCTGCCCTGGATGATTACACCTGGAATGTCCTTCAGTTTTTTCGCGTCCCTCAACAGCTGGGCATCCTTGAGAAAGGCCTTATTGACGAAGTAGTGGTTCTCAATGCGGGCCATTGCCAGAGCAAAATCGTCTGAACCATGGAGTTCACTCAATTTCTTGTCTGGCATCAATCGCACCGTTTCACCTTCCCATACGCTCCAGGCCTTGGCGGCGGCCAATCGTGCCCTGCTGTTTTCTGAAAACAATTGTTTGTGGTAGGCGCTGATCAGGTCACCGCGATCCTCATCGGGAATAGGCTCAAGAAACTTCTGCCACTTATCCGGATATATCCAGGATGCACCATCCTGGTAGAACCAAAGCAGTTCCGAACGCCGCGCGGTAAACACGCCCCGTACGATAAGTTCCGAGACACGCTCCGGGTGGGTCTGCGCATAGGCCAGCGCCAGTGTGCTGCCCCATGAACCGCCAATGACCAGCCAGCGGTCGACGTCATGCATCATTCGCAGCGCTTCCATGTCTTCGACAAGGTGCCATGTGGTGTTCGAATCCGTACTCGCATGTGGTGTAGAGCGGCCACAACCGCGCTGATCGAACAATAACACCCGATAGCGTTCCGGATCGAATAGACGTCGGTGGTCTTCTGAGCAGCCTGCCCCGGGTCCACCATGCAAAAACACAGCGGGTTTTCCCGCAGGATTGCCGCACATTTCCCAATAGATCTGGTGGCCATTGCCGACGTCCAGCATCCCGCTATTGTATGGTTCCAATGGTGGATAGGCTTTACGCAAGGCAATCCTCCCCTTCAGTTTGCGTGTTTGAACAATCACAGCCCCCTGCCGCATTTCGAACGAATCTGCGACATGTGATTACGGTCAACATAACTTGCGATCCGGACTTATGCAAAAAATTGCATCCCGTTGATGTAATTCCAATAAGGCAGATAATGCCTCTCCGTATGAGATGTGTTCAGGACGCAGCGAAAGTTGTTCACAAGAGAACGTTCCGCCGCACTGTTGCTGATCGATTTCCTGGTCTACGTTTGAAAAACCAACAAACCGGAAGGAACGACCTTGTCTCCAATTGCAAAATTCGCCTTGCTGGCCGTTGTATTTGTAGACCTGCTTGGTCAGGGACTGGTTTTTCCCATTATCAATGAATTGGTCATGCAACCGCAGCTTAACTTCCTTCCCGTTACATCCAGCGCGGCTACCCGGCATATCGATTATGGTCTTGTTTTGGGTGTCTTCTTTTTGTGCTGGTTTCTGGGCTCCGTTTATATATCCAAATTGTCAGACACGATTGGGCGTAAAAACGCGATTATGATTTGTTTGTTTGGTGCTTTGGTCGGTTATGTCATAACCATCGCCTCACTCTATATGGATAGTTTGTGGATGCTGATCCTCGGACGGGCAGTTACCGGCTTTACTGCCGGCAACCAGCCGATTGCTCAGGCGGCCATGGTTGATGCAAGCCGCACTGATGAGGAAAAAGGCCGCAATATGGGCTATATTGTTGCAGGTATAAGTGCTGGTTTGGTGGGCGGCCCAATCATCGGCGGATTTTTATCCGACAAGGCAATCATCGGTGATCTGGCCAGCATCAAGCTGCCATTTTACTTTACGCTCGTTCTTGTGCTCGCTACGATTGTGTTGGTTCAATTGTTTTTCAAGGACGTCAGGAAAACACATGAAAAACTGAAAATTGACCCCAAAGAGGTCTACACACAATTGCTTCGCATTCGCGAATATCCGGTTATTGTTCGTCTTTCGATGGTCTTTATCTTTTTTCACATCGCCAATGTGACCTTCTATATTTTCATGGACAATTATCTCACCAGCCGTTTCGGGATCGGCTTGTTTGGAACCAGCATGTCGATGTTGGGCCTGGGTATCGCCCTTGCCATATCAAGCACATTTCTCGTTGGCCCCTCGCAGGCCCGCTTCAGCAGACGCACAATCATCACGGTTGTTCTCGCAATCATGATGATCTGTGCCATCCTGTTCATCGTCACCCCGGTACCATTCTTCACCTATGTCCTTATTTGCGTTTTCTATTTTGCCTTTGGCATCGCTTACCCAACCTTTTTGAGCATCTATTCAGACAGCGTCTCCGCGGAGGATCAGGGATGGGTCATGGGTATAACCGTTGCCCATTTCACCCTTGCAGCTGGCATCATGTCGCTTGTGGGTGGTGGCCTTATGGCACTTGACATACGCCTGCCGTTCTACGTTTCAGCTGTTGCGGCCGCTATAGGGTTGATTTTGATGCGTATCGTGTGGCGCAGTGCTGAGCTTCGCCGCATAACAGATTGAAATTGTAAATCCCAAGGGCATTTCCGGTTCAACATTCATTCGCGTTGGAAAAGTCTCTTTGCCATTACACCAACGCGTCCCTCAATCGCCTCACAGGCATCCAGAATCATGTCTTCGCGAAACCGACGCCCGACAACCTGTATTCCAACCGGCAGCCCGTCATTGTAGTTTGCGGCAATGTTGCCCGCGGGCAGGCCAATGAAATTCATCGAATAGCCATAGACAGATGAACCTATGGCTTCGATTACACCCGCAACGCCCTGCGTATCACGGTCGGAAGCATAGGTTGGATGGGGCATGAATGGTGTCAGCACCAGCGGGTATTCCTGCAGGAAAAGTGACCACTGACGGGCATAATAAGTGCGTTTTGCCAACCCAAGCAACAATTCCTTTCCGCTGTAGCAGCCGAAATATTCAAAGTAATCCTTGAAAATTGCGTTGATGGTGGCACTGCCGTATTTTCTGACATCATCGCCAAGCAACTGGTCCACCTCTCCAAAAAGACAACGCCCTGCTTCTGTTGCAATTTCACGCACCAGTGGCGGCTCGGTCTCTACAACGTCATACCCTGCATCGCTCAACGCATCGCGCGCAGTGTCCAAAGCGCGCTCGACAGCCGGATGGAGTTCAAACTCGAAGGTATTTTTTGTAAAGGCCACTTTTATCGGGCCATCAATGGCCTCGCCATCAAAAGGAACCGGCGCCATCCACGGGTCATGCGGATCGGGTCTGATCAATTCGCGCAATGACAAACGAACATCGCGCACCTCCCGGGCGATCACTCCCTGAACTGACATGAGTTGTGCAAGCAATCCGCGTTCACCTGGCGCGGATGGATTAAAAACCGGTACCCGTCCAAGGGTTGGCTTTACCGAGGTGGATCCGGTTGCAGCCGGCGGAAATCTCAAAGAGCCGGCGATGTCATTTCCATGGGCCAGCGCACCCATTCCACACATGACTGCAGATGCCGCTCCACCGGACGAACCGCCAGCTGATGCCCAATCATTCCACGGGTTAAATGTGCGTCCGTGCAATTCATTGTCCGTCGTTGAACGGAATGAAAACTCCGGTGTATTGGTGCGGCCAATGATGATCGCTCCTGCCTTTTTGAAATTGCTTACAACGGGCGAGTCACCCGGCGCAATTACATCTTTAAGGGCAGTTACACCGTTGGGTGTGGCCCTTCCGGTCTGATCGACATTTTCCTTGATGGTAATTGGAACCCCGTGCAGGGCGCCGGTATCGCCCGAGCGCCCTCTGTCAGCATCCAGCAACCGCGCCTGTTCAAGCGCGCTATCTCCCAGATCGTCGACAACGGCGTTGATGGCACCATTGCGCGTGCGCATACGATCGACACTTGCAGTTACCGCTTCCAGACAGGAAATCTCACCAGATGCAATCGCATCGGCTTGTTCACAGGCACTCAGCTGCCAGATGGGGCGTTCAGTCATTGCTAATCCTTTGATGTGAATCTCATATGGACCCTGGCACAATCAGACGGGAAACAGATGGTTGAATTTCTGTTCACCCGATTTTGAAAATGCAACAGCACGGGTGCCTTCAATGCGTTGTGCCCACTCCAGTTCATAAAAACGGTTCAACAGGGCCGTTCCCAAAGACCCGGCCAAATGCGTACGGCGGGCACTCCAATCAAGGCACGAACGGCACAAGGGGCGGCGCAGCTTACCCAGTGCATGCGTATCGATTTCAAGTGATTGCACAAAATGATCACCGGATGGCGTCAGGACGACTTCGTCTTCATTTTCGTGCAGAAATTGTCGCAACAGGAGGCTGTCATAAATTTTGACACCCATTTCGCCGGCAAGATGATTGTAGCATACACGGGCCTTTCGCAGAGCCGGATCACGCGGGCCGGTTCTCGTTCGCGTGTGACCGAAGCTGGCCGCCAGTCCCATCAGCGCCTCCAGTACTGCACCGACTTCATCGTTGGACAGGGTGAAATACCGATAACGCCCCTGTTTGCGTTGATTGATCAGTCCGGCATCTTCCAACTTTGCCAGATGTGAGCTTGTGGTCTGCATGGTAATTCCGGCCTCACCGGCCAGTTCGGTTGCCGTCAGTGCCTTTCCACTCATCAGGGCGGTCAGCATGTTTGCACGCGCCGGATCGCCGATCAACGCGCCAATTCTTGCGATATCAGGCCCTTCTTTCATAGTTCGATGATAATCGAAAGATGACAGCATATCAATTTAATTTTCCCAGCATGTGAGACTGATAATAATTTAATTGCTTCAAGGCACCCATCGTGCTGATCTGCCGGCTATGGGTCAGACCAGCGCAATTTTTCTTTTCGCCGATTCAGGGATTAGCAAAATGCTGTTTCAAATCCTTCGTTGTTGTCGCAAGCACTGGTGCTCTCATGAAAACCATCGAAACGTTTCCATCCACAACCGTTGAAACAACGGATATGGGCATTCCATTACCCGACGGAACAAGGCTGTCAGCACGTGTATGGATGCCTGATGATGCAATGACCTCACCCGTACCAGCCATTCTGGAATATCTGCCCTATCGAAAATCTGATGGCACAGTTGCCCGTGACCAGTTGATGCATTCCTATATAGCTGGTCATGGCTATATATGTTTGAGAGTTGACCGGCGCGGCTGTGGCGATAGTCAGGGATTGTTCGATGACGAATACTCCGAAGAAGAATTGCGTGATGGCGTGGAGATCATCAATTGGATCGCGGCTCAACCCTGGTGTGACGGTAATGTTGGTATGCAAGGCATCTCATGGGGTGGTTTCAACGCCCTTCAGATAGCCGCTCTGGCACCGGAACACCTCAAGGCAATCATTACGATTGGCTCCACTGTGGATCGTTATGCCGATGACATTCACTACAAGGGTGGCCTGCAATTGTGCGAGAACATCGGCTGGGCTGCAACATCCATGTCGTGGCTCTCAACACCACCGGACCCGCAGATTGCAGGCAATGACTGGCGCAAAATCTGGCTGCAGCGTCTGGAAGCAGCACCCTTTCTGGCCAGCACCTGGGTCCGGCATAAAGATCGTGATTCCTATTGGAAACACGGTTCCGTATGCGAAGATTACACGGCAATCAAAGCTGCAGTTCTCTGCGCTGGTGGCCTGCATGATGGCTACCGTAACACAATGGCACATCTTGCAGAGAACCTCGAAGCACCCGTCAAGGCCATTGCCGGTCCGTGGAACCATAAATACCCGTTTATGAGCACTATCGGTCCATCAATCGGCTTCCTGCAGGAAGCCTTGCGGTGGTGGGATCACTGGTTAAAAAAAATTGACCGCGGCGTCGAAAAGGACCCGGATTATCGCGTCTACCTCATGGACAGTATTGCACCGGCGGTTACATACCCGTCGCGCCCCGGGCGTTGGATAACTGAAGATCAATGGCCATCACCACACATTGCGACAGTGGCATTTGTTCTGGGGGAAGATGGGCTATCCAAAAAACATGCAGACAATATTGTGCCAGTCCAGCGCCACGTACCATTCGCACTGTCCTGCGGGCAGTGCTGTGGCGAGTATTTCCCTTTTGGATTTGGTCCCGGAGAATTGCCTGACGACCAAACAGCAGATGACGCGCACTCCTGTTGTTTTGACAGTACAATTCTGGAGGGTCAGCTCGATATTGTCGGCGCACCAAAGGTCCATCTGAAACTCAGCGCCGATCAAAGCGCGGCCCAGGTTATTGTCCGACTATGCGACCTTCGCCCGGACGGCACATCGGCTTTCATCAGTTACGGGATGTTAAACCTTCGGCATCGCAATAGTTTTGAGACGCCACAGGATATCACCCCTGGACAGATGATGGATGTGGTCCTGGTTCTAGATCAATGCGCTTATGCACTGCCAAAAGGACATCGGTTACGTATTGCTGTGTCCTCAAGCTACTGGCCGCTCGTATGGCCGGAAGCACAACCATTTCAATTGACCTTGAGTGGCGGCCAGGTGGAACTGCCCATACGGCCTTTGAGAAGCAACGATACCTACCATTTTGACGAACCGGAGGCCGCACGACCCCGTAAAATCAAAATGCTGCGCGCCGGTTTCGAAGAAAAAAACCGCACCACTGATCCGGACAGCGGCGAAACGACACTGACCATTGAAGCTGATCATGGAAGACATGAAGATCTGGAAAATGGATTGATATCACAAAGCCATCTGCAGGAGAAATGGACCATTCATCATGACGATCCATCCAGCGCGCGTGCAGAAATAGAATGGACGCGGTCTATGGGTCGCGGGGAATGGGAAGTTTCCGCCACCGTAACCACACATATGTCTACCGACACCGAGAACTATTTTATTGTGCAAACGCTGAAGGCTTTTGAGGGCGATAATCTGGTTTTCGAGAAAACAATGCAGGACAAGATCCCACGCTAGAGCATCCCTCACGATCAAGCCCTGAGGCAACCGAATTATTAGAACAACCTGCCGACATTCAAATGATAATCTGGACCTTTTGCCAACATGACCCATTGTCAATGGACAGTCTATGTGGGAGACCAACCACGTTCACCCAGATCAGTTGAAACATTGGACTGTTGCATGTCCGAGGCACCATGAAAAACTCCAACAACATCGCACGGCTCGCCGGTTGGTCCATCGCCGTCGCCTGCCTCGTGCTGGGCCTCAAAATCACTGCATGGCGTGTAACAGGTTCGGTGGCACTCTATTCCGATGCGCTTGAATCCGTCATTAATGTCGTCACAGCCCTCATGGCCTGGATTGCCATACGCATAAGCCACCGGCCCGCGGACAAAGGCCATCCGTTTGGCCACCACAAGGCAGAATATTTTTCCGCTGTTATTGCCGGCGTGTTGATTGTTATTGCCGCATTGCTGATATTTCATGATGCCATTCTGGCGCTCTACTCCCCTTCTCCGCTCAATACGCCCGTGAAGGGCATGGCTATTAATTTATCTGCAGCCGTGATCAATGCCGGATGGGCATGGATGTTGATTTCGGCCGGTCGCAGGGCCCGCTCCCCGGCACTGACCGCTGATGGCAGACATGTGCTGGTTGACGTTGTCACATCGGCAGGTGTGCTGATCGGCCTGGCGCTGGTTGTCGTGACAGACTGGCTGTTTCTGGATTCGCTCATGGCAATTGGCGTCGGGCTGAATGTACTTTGGGAAGGGTGGAAGGTGATTTCCTCTTCGGTTGATGGCCTGATGGATGGTGCTCTGGATGATGCTGAGAACGAGCGCATTCGTCAAACCATCCAGGAAAGTGCCTCGGGTGCAATCGAAGTCCACGACATCAAGACACGCAGTGCCGGGCACGTATCATTCATCGAATTTCATCTGGTTGTTGATGGTTCGATGAGCGTTTCAAACGCCCATCTGATCTGTAATCGCATTGAACAGGCCCTTGCCCGCTCGATACCCGGTGCCAATATCACCATCCACGTTGAACCCGATGACGAAGTTGCACACAACAGTTTGCAAATAGACAATCACGAGACTGATTAACCTTCATCACTGAGTAGCTGCAGCAACATCGTGCAGTCGTCGGACTCGTCATTGCACAGGCCGACCAGGTCCGTAAGCTCTTTTTCAAGTGCGCCAAGTTCCTGAATCTTGAGACGAACAACCGCCAGGTTTTTTTCCGCTATTGCCTTGGCTTTTTGACAGGTTAAGGGGCTTGAGGCAGCCTGCAACAGGGCCTGAGCATCGCGCACCGGAAAGCCTAACTCCTTGCAGCGGCGCACAAATCGCATGCGAGCAATTGCTGCATCATCGTAACACCGCCTGCCTGAGGCCAAACGTTCAGGTTCGGGCAAAATCCCCTCGCGTTCGTAGTAACGGATTGTCTCAATATGGATGCCGCTCAATTTTGATGCCGTGCCGATAGCATGCATGCATATTGCTCCTTGCACCTGTAGACGCTACAGGATGTATATAGGTAAGACAATCCAATGAAAAGCGCGGAGCGGGTCAATCAGAATGGACGCAACATCAACAAGCAGTTCCCCTCCAGACACAGTCACCTCATCCAATGTATTCTTGTGCTTTGCGATGGCGCCCTATCACATCGGTAAATATGCCTGCATTTTGTCGCCAACGTCAATATTTCACCGAATTACAATACATGCTGCTCACGATGACAGATAACAAGATGGTATTACAGTCTGACCTGACCTGCCCCGATTGCGGGCATATCAGTAACGAATATATGCCGACGAATGCATGTCAGTGGTTTTATGAGTGCAAGAGCTGCGCGACACTCCTCAAACCAAAAGAAGGCGACTGCTGCGTTTATTGCTCTTATGGCACTGTTCCTTGCCCTCCTGTACAGGAAGGTAACAACTGCTGTAGCAGCGACGTTCTTATGTATCCGGCGCACCTTCACAAAAAACTTTTGGGAAATTAGGCCTGTAGAGCAATTCAGGTTTTGACGGAATCAGCGAAACCTGACTTTCTCTAGACGGACGTCCGACCATCTTCGACGGCAAAACAGGCAGTCTCAGTTGTTCCGTGAAGCGTAAGCGACGGATTTTCGCTTTTGCAGCGCGTGTTGGCCAATGCGCATCGCGGATGAAAAGTGCAGCCCGATGGCGGATCAATGGGGTTGGGTATTTCACCTTCGACAGGCTGGCGCTGACGACCGGTCATTTCCAGATCAGGCACCGCGTCAAGAAGCATCTTGGTATAGGGGTGTTTGGGGTCTTTGAACAGGGTTTTACCCTCTGCCACTTCAACCAGCCGACCAAGATATAGGACACCGATCCGGCTGGCCATATGGCGCACGACCGACAGGTCATGGCTGATAAACAGATAGGTCAGACCAAATTCATCCTGGAGGTCGCGCATCAGATTGAGTATTTGAGCCTGCACCGACACATCCAGTGCTGATGTTGGTTCATCGCAAACAATGAATTCCGGTTGGGCAGACAATGCGCGCGCTATGGCAATGCGTTGGCGCTGACCGCCTGAAAACTCATGCGGGAACTTGGCACCATCGCGCGATGACATACCGACAATCTCGAGTAATTGGTCAACCCGATTTTCCCAGTTCATATTGTTGCCTTCGAGACCAAAGGTGCGAACCGGCTCGGCGATGATTTCCTTGACACGCCAGCGTGGATTGAGACTGGCAAATGGATCCTGGAAAATCATCTGGAAACGGCTTCTTAGCTGGCGCATGGACGCGCTGCCCTGTGTTGCCACATTGGTACCGTCAAATGTGATCTGCCCGCCTGACGGTTTGATCAGACCAACGATGAGCTTGGCAATTGTTGACTTGCCAGAGCCGGACTCCCCCACCAATGCAAAGGTTTCACCCTTCCTGATGTTGAATGAAACATCATTGACCGCGATCAGATGTTTCTTTTCCTCGCGCTCAAGCACGCGGTTGAGCCACGGCTTTGAAACGTCAAAAACACGGCTCAGGTTTTCAATATTGACGAGTGCATCCGTCACAGCGCGGTCCCTTCGTCATAGAGCATGCAGGCGACATCCCGCCCGTCATGAACCTTGCACCCAGGCTGTTCGATAAAACAGCGCGCAAAGGCTTTTGGGCAGCGCGGACTGAAAGCGCAGCCCGGCGGTATGTCCGTCAATCGGGGCATTGAACCTGGTATCTGCGTCAAGCGGTCTGAATCCTGCATCAAAGTTGGTATCGAGCCCATCAGGCCCTTGGTATAGGGATGTTTGGCGTCCTTGATAACATCTTTCACAGGTCCAATTTCGGCAACCCGTCCGGCATATAGGACAGCAACCCTGTCCGCAGCCTCGGCAATTACGCCCATGTCATGTGTTATCAGCATGACGGCGGTACGGTGCTCGGAGCAAAGACGCTTGAGCACATCAATAATTTGAGATTGCACCGAAACGTCTAGCGCAGTTGTCGGCTCGTCTGCAATAATCAGTTCCGGCTCGGCGCACAGGGCAAGGGCAATAACCACCCGCTGACGCATGCCACCGGAGAATTGATGCGGATAGTCATCGATACGCCGCGATGCTGCCGGAATACCGACCTCGTCCAGCAACTCAATGGCTCTTGCACGTGCGGCGCTTTCACTCAGCTTCATGTGGGTACGGATCGTCTCGATAAGCTGCTCGGCAATAGTATAAAGCGGATTGAGTGACGTCAGCGGATCCTGAAACACCATTCCAATGCGTTTGCCACGCACCTTGCGCATGGCGTCACGCGGTAAATTGTCGATACGCTCGCCCGCAAGACTGATTGATCCGCCGGCAATGTGACCCGGTGGTTCTATGAGCCCGATAATGGCAGAGCCGGTCATTGATTTGCCAGCACCTGATTCACCCACAACGCCCAGAACCTCGCCGCGGCTGATATCGAAGCTGATGCGGTCCACCGCCGTCAAAATACCCTTGCGGGTTGGAAACTCAACGACCAGATCCTGAACAGAAAGAAGAACATCACTCATTGTACTACCTCAACCGCGGATTAAGCGCATCACGCAGCCAGTCACCCAGCAGGTTGACTGCCAGAACCAGTACCGCCAGCATTATGCCGGGAAACATTGTTATCCACCATTCACCCGAAAACAAAAAATCATTGCCAATACGAATTAGGGTTCCCAATGAAGGCTGGGTCGAAGGAATGCCCACACCGAGGAATGATAGCGTTGCTTCTGTAATGATCGACAGGGCCAGATTGATGGTTGCAATAACCAGCACCGGACCCATGACATTGGGCAGCACATGGCGTGCCATGATCCGGATGGGATGCAGCCCGATCAACCGTGCGGCCTGAACATATTCCTTGTTTTTTTCAACCAGCGTCGATGATCGCACCGTGCGGGCATATTGCACCCAGAACGATAGTCCAATCGACACCACCAGAACATAAAACGCCGACTGCTCCCGATCGATCCCCCCCAGCATGCTACGCACTGACCCATCGATCAGCAAAGCAATGAGAATTGCCGGGAAAGTCAATTGAACATCTGCAATACGCATGATGATCGTATCGGTCTTTCCACCGGCATAACCGGCAAGCAATCCAAGTGATATACCAAGAACCGCAGCAAAAATAACCGATGCAAACCCCACTGCCAGTGAAATGCGCGAACCATATAATATGGCCGACAGGATACCCCTGCCCTGGTCGTCTGTACCCAGCAGATAATCAGGGTTGCCCCCCTCTTCCCAGGCCGGCGGAGTCAACGAATCCAGCAGCGACAAAGTCGCCATGTCGAATGGATCGTGCGGTGCAATCCACGGCGCAAAAAGGGCGCCAAGGAAAATGACCAAAGTGACGACGGCAGCAACAATGGTGATCTTTGATTGTTTGAACGAATGCCAAATGTCGGAATCAAATATTCTGACCCACAGACTGGCGCGTTCAATTTTTACTGGCTCGGCGCTCATGCCTCTTTCCCTTCGATGCGAATGCGCGGATCAACCATCACGTAAAGAAGGTCAACAATCAGGTTGATGGTTACAAAGAGAAAGGCAATCAACAGCAGATAGGCTGCCATTATTGGTATGTCGACGTTTTGAACCGCCTGCAGAAACAACAGACCCATGCCCGGCCATTGGAAAACCGTCTCCGTAATGATGGCAAAGGCGATAATTGAACCCAGTTGCAGTCCGGTAATTGTGATCACGGGTACCATTGTATTCTTCAGGGCATGACCAAAATGAACCGCGCGATTGCTCAAGCCACGGGCGCGGGCAAATTTGATGAAATCCGTACGCAGAACCTCCATCATTTCAGAGCGAACAAGCCGCATGATGAGGGTCATTTGAAAAAGCCCCAATGTTATGGATGGCAAAATGAGTGCCTTTAGCCCGGAAACGGTTAAAAAGCCTGTGGACCACCAACCCAGATCAACAACCTTGCCGCGTCCGAAACTGGGAAGCCATTGCAAATGCACGGCGAAAATAAATATCAGGATTATACCGATGAGAAAGGTCGGCAGCGATATGCCAATCAGCGATATCGTCAGGAACAGTTTTGACAGGATACTCTCACGGCGCAATGCGGTGTAAACACCCATTGGAATACCGGCCAGCAGAGCAAACAACGCCGAGACGAACGATAACTCGAGCGTCGCGGGCAGTCGGTCACCGATCATCTGCAGGACCGGACGTTTGAACTGGTAGGAAATGCCAAGGTTGCCCTGTGCTGCCTTGGATACAAAATGCCAAAACTGAACCGGCAGGGGGTCATTGAGACCAAGCTGTTCACGTAATTTGGCGCGCTCCTCAAGTGTGGTTTCAAGACCTACCATCTGGTCAACGGGATCGCCAACAAAACGGAACATGATAAAAGCAATGAGGCTGACGACCAGCATCACGACTATGGACTGTACAAGACGTCGGATTATGAATGCTAACATGGCTGGTATCCTGGGCCCGCCCTGGTCAGGGCGGGCTCAGAAAATGCTCATTATTTCTTGTTAACGTGATAGAGCATCAAAACGTTGTCGGCACGCTGTTTGAGGTCAACCCCATCAGCAACACCCCAGGCAAGACCCTGCTGGTGCAGCGGAATATAACCTGATTCTGCTGCCAGAATCTGATAGGCCTGCGTAATCAGATCCAGCCGTTTGTTCGGATCGCTTTCAACCAGGACCTGGTTCGTCAGTGCGTCCACATCTTCGTTGCAGTAGCCGCCGAGATTAAACATGCCACCATTACCGGCGTCATCACGGCAACCAATCAGATTGCTCAGGACATTCCATGAATCAAATGATCCGGGTGTCCATCCAAGCAAATAGAAGGATGTATCAAAGCCACCGGATGCAAGCACCTTGGCAAAATACTGAGCCTTGGGCTGCGCATTCAGATTAACTTTGACACCAACACGTGCCAGCATGGCTGTGACGGCCTGACAGATTGCCTCATCGTTGACATAACGATCATTCGGGCAATCCATTGAGACTTCAAATCCATCTGGATATCCTGCTTCCTCAAGCAGTTTTTTGGATACATCCGGATCGTAAGAAAGACGCTCAATCTTGGCCGCATTTTCAAACATGAAGGGCGAAATCATCAGCGATGACGGTGTCGACAGATTGCGCATCACTTTGGCTTTGATGGCTTCAATATCAATCGCGTGGTAAAAAGCTTCGCGAACCCGCTGATCCTTGAACGGGTTTTTCCCTTTGATATTGGAATAGAGCAATTCGTCGCGCTTTTGATCCATACCAAGGAAAATTGTCCGCAACTCAGGTCCGGTCATCGCTGCTGTCGTAGCATTGGACTCTACCCGTTTGATATCCTGCACCGGAATTGGGTATACAAGATCCATTTCATTGGAGAGCAGCGCTGCAACACGCGTCGCATCTGATGAAATTGTTGAGAATTCAACAGTGTCGACGTTGTATTTTTTATTTGCAGCATTCCACCAGTCGGCATTGGATACCAGCGTCGTATTCACCCCACCGTCATGTTTGGTGATCTTGAACGCCCCGGTTCCATTTGACTGCAGCGAAATTGGCGTGGCCGCCTGATCGGATGCGGAGGTAACACGCACAGAATCATTGGCCTCAGCCCATTCCTTGTCAATGATACCCCAGGTATCCCATTCATAGTGCAAAATCGGATTGGGTGAACTCAACACCACATCAACGGTATAGTCATCGACGATTTCAAATTTAGCATCGGCAGGAATACGGGTTTTCAGATCCGATCCCTCAGAGCGCACGCGATCGGCTGAGAACACCACATCGGCCGCTGTGAAATCGTTTCCGTTGTGAAACTTCACGCCCTTGCGAAGGTGAAAGCGCCAGCGTGTCGGCTCTACAACTTCCCAACTTTCAGCAAGTCCTGGTATAATTTTCAGTTCCGGATCACGGCGCGTCAATCCTTCATAAACATTGCCCAGCGTTCCCAAAGTGAACGTCTCGTTCAATGAATAGGGATCAAGGGATTTCAGAGATCCCTGAAACGCGAAATTAAATGTGTTTTCAGCCAACGCCGGCATTGCAAAGACGCTGGTGAGAAGCGTAGCCCCTAATAAGCTTCTGCGAAATGACATGTAAAATTCCCTCCTTTATTGTGGCTCGCTTTACTCATTTGACGAACCTTGAGCGGAGTATAGGCACGAAGCCACGACGAAATCCAGACTAATTGTTTCGCTATTTTAATGCGATCTCACCAAGCGCTTGCCCGGCAGGATTTATCACGCCCAAACAGGCAGGTTTCAATCGGAAGACGAGGGGTGGACGAAGCACTCAGGAGCCTGGCCCGGGAGCATCGATAATGGCTTGGATTGCCTGATCGACCAGATCACCGGCATCTGGCCATCCATGTCCGCTGATCGTTATGTGGCAATGCGCAATACCCTGCAGGGCACATATCAATCCATCTGCCTTCAGCTTCAACTGCGCGTTGTTCATCCCATCACACAGGGTATCGGCGACAAGTTCATAGATCCTGCCAAATCCCTTTTGCGCTGCGGGATCACCTATAAACAAATCAACATCCGTTTTGTTGATACCTTCGCTCATGAAGACAATCCGGTATTGTTCCTGATGAGCCAACCACCACAATACGTAGGCCTGCGCAGCTCTTTTAAGTCGGAGTATCGGTTCTGTCTCCTCGCTGGCCGCCCTATCAACGCATTGAAATACCTGCGCAAATATTCCCGTCCACAAATGTTGAAGAATATCAAATTTACCCCGGAAATAGCTATAAAGCGTTTTGGGTGTACAGCCGACGTCCACTGCGAGCCTTCGCATCGAAACGGAGCCATACCCTTCCTTTTCAAACAATTCCTGAGCTGCCTTGGCGATCTTCACGCGCATTTCAGCCTTTTTCGATTCGCTCAGCACAGGCCGGCCTCTTGGCAGGTTTGTTGTATGCATTTGTTTTCAATTTCCCTCCAGCGTCTCGAACGCCATGGAATAGCATGTTGACTCAGCTGATTCGACTATTTATTTATAACGCGTATTATTTAAATTGACAGGCGGTGTGACATGTCATTGAAAAACCCTATCCTCCCACTTCGCATACTGTTGGCGCTCGTTGGAATCGGGATCATGTTTCTTGGCTTCAATGTCGGGTTTGGTGGCATCAGGACACTGGGTTGGCAGGGTCCCACCGACTTTGTAGAAATTGTTGATTCAGCCGCTTTCAGAACTCAGGACAGTCACTTTCGTTTTCTGGGCGGTGTCTGGCTTGGCATAGGCATGGTCTTTCTCGCCGGCGCTGTCTGGCTGGCCAGATTGAGAACCGTATTGGTAATACTAACCGGCGTCATATTCATCGGTGGCATTGCAAGGGTGAGTGGACTTGATTTTCGAACTCTGCTGAGTTTTTCGGTTTTGCCATCACTGATTGCCGAACTCGCGCTGTTCCCCCTGCTGGGTTACTGGATAGCAAAATCCGGCAGCCCCGCCAAATAGGGTTGTTCGGGCAAGAACAAAGGCCCCGGTCCGGTCACGTGTCAGTCTTCATGAAACACTCAGGTTGACAGTTTCAGGCCAAATATTCCTGCAACGATCATCGCTATGAACAGCAAACGCACAGCACTCACAGGGTCGCCAAAGAGCACGATACCCAAAATGACGGTGCCTATGATGCCAATGCCGGTCCATATCGCATAAGCGGTTCCAAGCGGCAAGGTTTGCAGGGCAATGCCCAATAACAACACACTCAGAACCATTGCCCCGGCTGTGCCAAGTGTGGGCCATAGAGCCCGGAAACCATCGCTATACTTGAGGCCAACAGCCCAGCCTATTTCGAGCAGGCCTGCTGCGATGAGAACTATCCAGGACATATCCGTCTCCTGTTAAGGTGACGAGGTCGTCCTCATCTGAATTTAGGGAAAATAGTCCGGTCGTCCGGTGGCTGTTATATCTGAATTGATTGTGGCAATTTCAAGCAGAAAGCCGTTATATTTTTCCAATACAGTCGTGATCGGAGACACATACGGCAATGTTGAAACAGGTTATCGTTGTTGACACATCTTTGAACATGCCTGTCGGCAAGCTGGCTGCGCAGGTGGCCCATGCTTCCATCGCCGCCTTTCTGGATTCAGATGAAACAATTCAATTGAGATGGAAAGATGCCGGTATGCCAAAAATTGTCCTGGCGACATCCGGTGAGCAAAATCTTATCGAACTTCTGCAGAATGCCAAAACAAAAGAGCTGCCCTGTGCACTCATTCGTGACGCCGGTCGTACTGTATTAAAAAGCGGCACAGCCTCAGCCCTTGGAATCGGTCCGGCAGAAAACGACGAGATTGATCGGCTGACCTGCAGGCTCACACTTCTATAAAGCCGGTGAAGAAAGGTGCTGCCGGATCGGCCGAGGCCAATGACGCCAGCCGCAGCCAAAACTGATACAATTGATACAAGTTCCGTAGAATTGGAAACCTGCCCGATACAATGCCACACTAGGTTAGCGCGTAGATCAGAAAGAAAGACCGGAAAATGGCAACAGGTGAGCAAGCGAGTGCACCGGTACACGCGGATGCCGCAGGGATAATCGGCAATCGGGCCATGGAAACGGGATTTGCAACCTTCGACACTGATGGCAATCTGGTCGAAATCAACACGACCATGGCCGGGCGACGCCATTTCGCCGACGCATCGCCGGCAAAAATAGTGTTACCGCAAATATTGGAACGCTTTGAAAGCATTAATGAGCAATGCGCGCCTTTTGAACCGGCATTTATAGCCGATGTCATTCGGTTCTGGGGAGAACCAGGCACATCCATTGAAGTAAAATTAAAGAAATACGGCTGGCGTCTGCTCACCAATATCATTCGATCCGATGGCGGTATTACCTATCTGAGTACAGATATTTCGGCGTTGCGAGCAAGGGAAAAAGCAGGTCCATCCACTCCGCATCTTGTTGAGAATACAGCAATTCCTGATGCCGATAAAATGCGCGCGCACGCCATGTTGCACGACGCAATCCAATCGCTTGATGAGGGTATCGCCCTTTGGGACAAGGATTTCCGGCTGGTGACGTGCAACAGGGCCTATGCGGATTATACAGGCGTGCCGATGGAGCACTATGTTCCGGGTGTCTTCTATGATGATATGGCACATATCTCCGCTACAGGCGGTACCTTTGTGGCGGCTATTGGTCATGAAGAGGATTTTGCTGCTGCTATCATCAACATGCGACATGCCTATGCGGACGGTATGGAAGCCGAAATGACGGACGGTCGCTGGGTTGTTGGTGCCTGTCACCGTACCGAACTTGGCAGTGTCTTGTATATTTTGTCGGATATAACTGAACGCAAACAAGCCCAGCACAAGATCATGCGTACCCTGGACGACACTTTGCAATCGGTATCAGAAGGGTTTTCCCTCTGGGATGAGCAGGGAAGACTGGTCACCTGCAATCAGGCCTACCGCGACGTTCTGCTGGATCAGGCTGATCTTCTGCAGCCAGGTGTCAGATTTGAAGATATGACCCGTACTGTGATGGACACCGGACTGTTCAAAACACCCAAAGGCAAATCGGTTCGATGGGTATTGGATGCCCTCAAGGAAAATCACGGCTTCATGAAAGATCTGGAAATAGAGCGGGCAGACGGAGCCATCCTGCTTGCGTCATTCCTGCCGACTGAGTTGGGGCGTTTTGTCCACACCAGTCGCGACATTACGGCGGAGCGGCGTGCCGCAGAGGCCGAGCGGGACGCCGATATGTTGCTACGCAAAATTGTCGATGCGTGCCCCGTCAACTTTATGGTGTCGCGTGTCCATGACGGCAAGGTGATTTATTGCCCTCCCCCTTCCCGCGAACGGTTTGGTGACATTAAGTCCACACGCTCGTTCTTCCTCGACCCACAGCACCGGGTGGATTATCTGGATGCTCTGCTGCCGACCGGCGAGTTGAACGATTACCCGGTTCGTTTCCGTCGCTCGGATGGTTCAATCCTGCACGGACTGACATCGGCCCGTGTTACGGACTACAAGGGAGAGGATGTAATCGTCTCTGCAACCAGAGACATTTCAGAGCAACTGGCCATGCAGGCGGAGCTGGAAAAACAAAAGGAAATTGCCCACCAGAACGAAAAGATGTCGGCGCTGGGGGAATTGCTTGCCGGCGTTGCTCACGAGTTGAACAACCCTTTGTCCATCGTTGTCGGATACGCGCAGATGATGCAGGAAAAGGTGACAGACCCGACACTTCGGCGCCGGGTTGATCGCATCCATGGTGCTGCGCAGCGATGTGCAAAAATCGTCAAAACATTCCTTGCGATGGCGCGCCAAAGACCCGCACGCATTGAGCAGTGTTCACTCAATGAGATTGTGGAGATTGCCTGGGATGTTGCTGGATATGGCTTGCGAACGAACGGCGTTGCCATAGACATGAACCTGCAGGAAAATCTGCCCCCGATCGCAGTTGATGCAGACCAGATGGCGCAGGTTTTCACCAACCTGCTTGTCAACGCTGAACAGGCGCTGGAGGGACGTGACAAAGACGCCCACCTGACAATTATCACCGGGGCTGATGCCAATGGAAAAACTGTGTTTGTGCGCTTCAAGGATAACGGAAAAGGCATGAGCGCCGACATCAAGGCACGTATATTTGAACCATTTTTTACCACCAAGGATGTTGGAACCGGCACGGGCGTCGGCCTTGCATTTTGCCATCGCATTGTCACCGCACACGCCGGGCTTCTGGCGGTTAAATCCAAACCGAACAGAGGCGCAACATTTACAATACGTTTGCCTGTGGCAAAGGACCTTGGACCCACAGCACCAGACCTTCCACACTGCCCGGGCGCACACGCGGGCACAACCATACTGGTCGTAGATGATGAGGTGGGTATCACCCAGTTGCTCAATGAGATGCTGAGTGAAGAAGGATTTGTTGTAGAAACCGTCAACAATGCGTTACACGCGCTGGAACGTATGAAAGAACGCCAGTTTGATGTGGTGCTCAGTGATATGAAAATGCCGGGAATGGACGGCCAGGCTTTCCTCAAACAATTAACCCTGCTCTATCCGGAAATGACAAAACGGTTTGCCTTCCTGACCGGTGATACGATGAGCCCGCAGGTATCGCAGTTCCTGTCGCAATGCGGCTTGCCCTATTTGGAAAAACCCGTTGCAACCGCCGATCTGCTGACGCTTATTTCCCAGTTGGCAACGCCAGGAGATCCATATCCATGATGAACGTTGCTGAAAAAACCATACTCGTTTGTGATGATGAGCCACAGTTGCGTGAAATGGTGTGTGAATATCTGGAGGAGCGCGGATTTCAGACTGAGGGCGCCGCCCATGCCGGTGAAATGCACGCGCTGCTGGAAAAACGCACATTCGACCTCATCATACTGGATGTCACAATGCCTGGT
This sequence comes from uncultured Rhizobiaceae group bacterium, assembly GCA_947501445.1. Taxonomy (GTDB): domain Bacteria; phylum Pseudomonadota; class Alphaproteobacteria; order Rhizobiales; family Rhizobiaceae; genus Hoeflea_A. The sequence continues at coordinate 340,948 of CANMVS010000001.1, forward strand.
GAGGATGGCCTGAGCGCCCTGCGCACGATACGCACCCAATTTGATTTGCCCGTTCTCATGCTGACAGCTGCTGCCGAGGTCATTGATCGCATTATCGGCCTTGAGATGGGTGCAGACGATTATCTTGGCAAACCGGTTGATCTGCGCGAATTGGAGGCAAGGGTAAAGGCCGCGCTGCGTCGTGCTCCAGGCATTGTGAAAGCACAGGCCACCCAAAGATCAATAACCGGTCGAATGCCCTTTGGTCCCTGCCTGCTCGATATTGATGGTGCGCGGCTGTTTGATCCGGATGGACAGGAAATTGCCATAACCGCCATGGAATTCAGCCTGCTCAAGGTCTTTGCGCAAAACTGCGGCCGCGTTCTCAGCCGTGATCAGTTGCTTGACCAGGCACATGACAGATCGTGGGAGCCATTTGATCGTTCCATTGATCTGCGCATCTCCCGCCTGCGCCGCAAAATCGAGCCTCACGCATCCAAACCAGACGTCATTCGCACCGTGCGCGGAGTGGGTTACATTTTTGGGCAGGTGGATTAACCACGTTCTGCCTGAAGCACCATAAATGTCGTACTGAAACAATTGAAACATAGCCGGAAACACAACTGAAACGTTGCCCCTTCATCAATGTCTTCAACGAGATAGCTGACATTGACGAGGGAAAATATGGCCAATCTTTCAAAACCGGCACGATATCTGGTACGTGGCGGCCGGATTACCAGATACAGAGGAATTGTGGGCGGTTGTGCGCCCTTTGCGATGGCGGCCGTGGCATTGGGTGCAGGCATGGCGGTGCCTGGTTTCTCTCCGGCCAATGCTGCCGATGAGTGCGGGATCATCGCTGATGGCGAAACGGCCCATTGTGACCAGTCAGGCAACCCCTATGCAGATGGCATTGCCTACAGCGGCAGCGGCATTACGGTCGACCTCGATGGTACCGACGTCATCGTTGATACAACGCCGTCTGGAAACATCGGTGTCGCTGTAAGCGTATCAGGCGAAGATGGTGCCAGAATCAACGCCAGTGAACAGGTCAGCATCACCACCATCGCCAATGATGCCCACGGCATCTATGCCGATTCCGACGGAAACAATGGCAATATATCCGTCGACACAGATGCGGTCATCAACACAGCAGGTGTGGGCGCAATGGGCGTGCGTGTATTCCATGCCGAACAGGGAGATGTGAGCATACAATCGGCGGGTTCAATCACAACGACCGGCGCGAGCAGCGGTGCTATCAGGGTTGATAAGGATGGCGGCATGGGGCTTGTCTATGTCTCTTCGTCCAGCCTCATCTCAACGCTTGAAGATAACAGCATCGGGATCAGTGCCAACCACAATGCAACCGGTAATATTATCCTGAGGTCATCTGGTAACGTGAGCACCATGGGAAACGTTGCGCATGGACTTGGCGCGTCACATACGGGTGATGGTTCAATCAACATCAACGCCCAGGCCTCAATCACCACATCTGGAGATACAGCATCTGGCATCAGGGCCGGACATGAAGGCAACGGCGCCATTTTAATCACCAATCTGGCCAATATTACCACAAATGGAACCAACGCTCATGGTATCTCAGCCGTCCGCTCCAATGATGGTGAATTGGAGATCAATACCTTCGGAGATATTGACGCAAATGGTGCGAATTCACATGGAATTCGGCTCACAAACAGCGGGAACGACCTGGCGAAGATCAACGTCCTGAGCGGAACGGTCACAGGAGGCACAGGTCTCAGCGCTGGCATTTTGCTGAACAGCGATGGTGGGACCCGTGTAGAGATTGCCGCGGGTGCGACCGTTGACGGAACTGACGGGGCAGCGGCCATCTGGTCTGTCGGTGGCCCATCTGTCATCCTTTCCGAAGGTACCCTATTACACGGAATTGATACCACCGATGCGGGAGACAATGAGGATCGACTTGGTTTTTTGACCGGCAGTGTGTCAACCGGTGACATGCGAACCGGTGCAGGCGACGACCAGTTCTTCATAGTGGATGATGCTGATATAACCGGTGTAACGCTCTTTGACGCAGGCGACGGTAGAGACCTGATGTTCCTTAACGGTCACACGGGCGACATCTTTGGCAGCGACATCAACAATTTCGAAGCCATCCTCCTGGAAAATAGTCAAATTACACTTGCTGATGGCCTGATTGATCTCAACTATCTGCCTGACGGGGGCCTGGTGCTGCAGGACAACAGCCTGCTGGATGTTGGCGATGGCCTGTTAATGTCGGGCAATCTTGCCGTCGACGACACCTCGCGCATCAAGGCATTCGGCGGCGGCAGTGGCGATTACACTATTGTCCATAGCGTCTACAACCATGGTATCATCGACATGCAGGATGGTCTGGCTGGCGACATATTGTCAGTGGGCGGAAACCTGATTGGCGGCGGATTGATCAAGCTTGACGCCGACTACGGTAATAGTCAGGCCGACACACTGGTTGTGCTGGGCGATGTTACAGACGGTCCAATGTCACTTCATTTTCAAAACACCACGATCGGTGATGTTTCGTTGAATGATGTCCTGGTGGCCCAGATCGATGGCGCAGTCAATCCTGATGGATTTGTATTGTCTGGCCCCGCGATTGCAGGAGCCTACAATTTTGATCTCAATCAGGTCGGTCAGGACTGGTTTCTGCAGGTGGCAGGATTTGCGCCGACCGCACCGCTTTATGAGGGCTATCCGCAAACGCTTCTGGCGATGAATAATCTGCCTACGATGGTACAGCGCCGTGGCAACACAACGCCCACAGGCAATCTCAATAACTCGAATGGCCTCCGGGGAAATGCCATTATTACCCGAATTGAAACCAGCCATACGAAATTTGCACCGTCATCTTCGACCACCGGCAGCGATTTCGATCAGAACCAATGGAAACTTCATGCAGGGCTGGAAGGGCAGCTCACCGAAAATCAATACGGCCGCATGCTGGCGGGTGTAACGGCAATTGTGGGGCACGGATCAAGTACCATTCATTCAAGTTCTGGAAATGGTGAAATTTCGACAACAACCTATGGTGTCGCAGCAACTGCTACATGGTTTGGTCAAAATGGCTTCTACCTGGATGGACAGGCCCGGTTGAACTGGTATTCATCAGATCTTTCTGGAACATCCATAGGGACATTTGTCAAAAACAACGACGCCTTTGGATACGCAATATCCCTCGAGGCAGGCAAACGTTTCGCCGTCTCAAAATACTGGACCCTGACACCGCAGGCCCAATTGATCTACAGCTCGGTTGATTTTGACAGTTTCACCGATGTGTATGGTTCCACGGTTACGCTGGACAACGGAGATAGCCTTCGTGGCAGGCTCGGCCTTTCCGCCAGCCGCGATCTAGACGTGGACGGATCCGGAAACAGCAGGAACATTTACGCCATCGCCAATTTACTTTACGCCTTTCAGCAGGGCACGCAGGTCGATGTATCCGGCGCAAAACTCATCAGCGATGCGGAAAAATGGGGCGGCGAGATTGGATTTGGCGGCGCCCATGCATGGGCAGGTGGCAAATATTCGTTACATGGCGAAATCACCGGTCGCACGAGCCTCAGTGACTTTGGAAGCGCCTATCAGATTGGTGGAACTGCCGGTTTCAAAGTCAAGTTCTGACGTTCAGAGCGTTTCACGTTTTGTCAGAAACGGGACAACGGTGTCGGCTTTTATTTTGCTGATGCATTCAGGCGGGGCAAGGCTGAATTTAAGTCTTCTGCCCCACATAAATATGCATTTTCAATATGATACGGCACTTTCCTGTGATGCTGATTCAATACAGGTAAATACATCAAACAAGCAGTTCTTCAATCGGATCATGTTCAGCCACAAAGTGTCCAGGCATGCGCTCTTCCAGCTTTGGCACGTAGCCCTGTGAGGCAAGATGCAGTTTTGAGGGCAGAAACCGCATTCTGGCGCGCGGATCAATTGGTGAGGACAGTTCACCCTTCAGCTTGATACGCGCCCTGCCCCGCTCCAGACGGGGATCGGGCAGAGGTACGGCTGAAATCAGCTGTTTGGTATAGGGGTGCTGAGGATTGCGAAACAGGCTATCGCTATCGGTTAGCTCCACCACAGTTCCCAGATAAAGCACAAGAATACGATGAGAAATTTCCCATACAACGGACAGGTCGTGAGAAATGAAGATGAATGACAGGTCAAATTCCTTCTGCAGGCCCATCAACAACTCGAGTATCTGGGCCCGGATGGACACATCAAGAGCCGACACGGCCTCGTCGCAAATCACCAGGCTTGGCCGCGCAATGGTCGCCCGTGCAATACCAACGCGCTGATTCTGCCCCCCCGACAGCTCGTGCGGATATCGATTGATCATGGTGTGATCGAGACCGACCCTTTCCATCATGTCCTGCACTTTCGCCCGCATTTGATCTTTGGACAGATGTTTTTCAAACACCTTGAGCGGCTCCATGATGGATGCGCCGACCGTCATCGACGGATCAAGGCTGGCCAAAGGGTCCTGGAACACGATCTGCAAATCACTACGCTTGGCCTTCATTTCCTCCTGATCCAGATCATTCAGCGAAGTGCCAAGCCAACTAACGTTACCGGCGGTGGGTGGGATCAACTGCAATACAGCACGGGCAAGCGTCGATTTTCCGCTTCCCGATTCTCCAACGATTCCCAACGTTTCGCCCGGATTAACATCGAAACTGACCTGATCCACAGCGCGCAGGATATCCGGGCGGGCGAAGAAACCCTTGCGAATTTTGAACTGCACTTCCACATTGTCCACCTTCAGGAAATTGCCCTTTGATCCGGCGGCAAGGGGTTTGGGGATGGGCCGCTCAATGGAGGCTTCCGGGTCGATACGCGGCACCGCGTTGAGCAGTTTTTTTGTATAGTCATGCTGCGGATTGTAGAAAATATCATCTGTTAATCCGGCCTCTACATAGGCGCCGTAGCGCATGACCTGAACCCGGTCGCACATACGTGCAACAACCCCCATATCGTGGGTTATCAATGCAATCGCGGTTCCACGCTCGCGCCGCAACTCATCCATAATGTCAAGAATTTCCGCCTGAATCGTGACATCAAGAGCCGTTGTAGGTTCATCGGCGATGAGAAGATCAGGGTCACACAACATGGCCATGGCAATCATCACCCTTTGGCGCATGCCGCCAGACAGTTCGTGCGGATACTGCCGCAACCGCCGCGCCGCCTCAGGAATACGGACGCGCTCCAGCCAGTCAAGACAGACCTGGTCGGCCTGCCTGTCACCCATGCCTCTGTGGGCACCCAATACTTCGCGCATTTGATGTCCGATGCGCATATGTGGCGTCAGGGATGTCAACGGATCCTGAAAAATCATCGAAATCTTGTCACCACGAATTTTATTCAGTGCCGGAATGCCCAGCCCAATCAGGTTCTGCCCACGAAACTCGATTGCTCCACTGACCGTTCCGTTGCGGCTCAACAGCCCCATGGCCGCCAAAAATGTCTGGCTCTTGCCCGAACCGGATTCACCAACGATGCCAAGGCACTCGCCCGCATCAATATGGCAGGTGATACCCGACACCGCATGAACCTGGCCGTCCTCGGTATCGAAATCCACCTGCAAGTCGCGAATTTCAAGTATGCGATCCTGCGTCATATCTAACGCTCCTTCGGGTCAAACGCATCGCGAAGACCATCACCGATAAACAGAAGACTAAGCAGCAAAAGCACCAGAAATGTCGCTGGAAACCAAAGCAGCCACGGCAGCACTTCAAAGACACTGGCACCATCTGCGATCAATGTGCCCAGAGACGTCAAAGGTTCCTGAACACCAAATCCCAGATAGGACAGGAAGCTTTCCGTAACGATGATTTCAGGGACGGTCAGCGCCGCATAGATTACAACCGGTCCAGCAAGATTGGGGATTATATGTTTGAATATAATGGCAAAAGTACCCTGCCCACTGGCCCGTGCGGCCTCAATATATTCGCGCTGTTTGATCGAAAGTGTCTGCCCGCGGACAATGCGCGCCATTGTAAGCCATTCAAGTGCACCAATTGCTGCAAACAGCAGATAGACATTGCGTCCGAAAATCACCATCAGCAGGATCACGAATAAAATGTAAGGCAGCGCATACATGATATCAACGAAACGCATCATGGCCTGGTCTACGCGCCCGCCAATATAGCCGGCAACTGCACCAAATGTAACGCCTATGAAAACGGAAACCAGAGTGGCAACCAGGGCAACGGCCAATGAGACCCGTGTACCATAGAGAATGCGTGCAAACAGATCGCGGCCATTCTGGTCGGTGCCCATATAGTGGCCGCTTTCGATCGATGGCGGCATGCGAAAGGCAGCCCAATCGGGGTCCTCATAATTGTAAGGGATGAAATACGGGCCTGCGAAGGCCAGCAGGATCAATAACCCCAGCACGAAAAGCGACACCACTGCAGCCCGGTTTCGCATCAGCCTGAGCCACGCATTCTGCATGAGGCTACGGCCCTGCGTTGTCGCGCCAGGCGATGAAAATGTATCTTCAACGATTGATTGTTTTTGTGGTCCCAACATTACTGTGACCTCACTCTTGGGTCGAGCCATGCGTAGATCACGTCGACAATCAGATTAAGAACAATGATCAAAACCATGTAAAATATCACCGTTCCCAGCACCATGCCGTAGTCGCGATTAAGCGCGGCATTGATGAAATATCTGCCTATGCCCGGAATACCAAAGATGGTTTCAACCACCAGCGAACCTGTCAGCAGATATCCTGCCGCCGGGCCAAGGTAGGAGACGACCGGTGTCAGGGCCGGCTTCAGCGCATGACGCCAGACAACAGGCGTATCATTAAGCCCCTTTGATCTTGCCGTACGGATGAAGTTGGTGCCAAGAACCTCGATCATCGATCCACGCATCAAGCGGGATATGCGCGCAATATGCGGCAGTGCCAGAACGCAAACCGGTAGTATCAAATAGCGGATCGAGCCATCTCCCCAACCGCCAACCGGCAACCAGTTCAATTCAAGTCCGAATATCAGTTGAAAGACCGGTGCCAGCAAAAAATTGGGTAAAACCAGGCCGGACAGGATGATGCCACCAAGGACGAAATCCGGCAGTTGGTTCCGCTTCAGCGCGCCAAATATGCCACACAGAACACCGGCAATAATCGCCAGCGCAAAGGCCAGACCACCAACAATGATTGTATAGGGCAAACCGATGGCGATCTGCTCAGCAACAGTAAAATCCTGGGTGACAAAGGAAGGCCCCAGGTCACCGCGCAGCACATTGCCGACGTAGATCAGATATTGCTCTACCAGCGGCTTATCCAGATTGTAAAAGGCTGCGAGATTTCGTTTCACAGCTTCGGGCAGTGGTCGCTCACCATCAAATGGGCCACCGGGTGCAAGACGCAGAATGAAAAAACACACGGTGATCGCAATCCACACAACCGGAATTGTGGTGATCAACCGCTTAAAAGCATAATTGAGCATGGGGACACAAATAGAAGGACCGGGTTTGACGCCGGTCCTTCATCCTGAGTTTTGAGTTATTCCACGAGTTCCAGCCACCGCGTACGGTGAATGTCAAAGGCATTATTCTCAAAGCCCTTTACCTTGGGCGATACAACATTGCGCGCAAGATAATAGTAGATCGGTATCGCTGCGGTTTCGTCGAGCGCAATCTGCTCGGCCTGCTTGAGAAGCGCGGCACGTGCATCGGTGTCCGTCGTCGCATTGGCCTTGTCCACCAATGCGTCAAATTCGGGGTTGCTCCAACGCCCGTAGTTGTAATCGACACCTGATTTGAGCAGGTTCAGGAAGTTATCCGCATCATTATAGTCCGCGAGCCACCCGGCACGGGCTATTTCAAGAATGCCCTGCTGCAATTCATCGTAGTGCACTTTGGTTTCGGTGTTGAAGAGTTCAACTTCAATACCCAGCGGTTTCCACATGGCTGCAACAGCAACGGCGATGCGCTTGTGGTTCTCATTGGTGTTGTAACGCAGCTGCAGCTTCAACGGATTGGACGCGTCAAAACCGGCACCTTCGAGCAGCCTCTTGGCTTCGGCAACCTTTTCACCATAGGGCATATCCTTCCAGGCAACGGTCGCCGGATCCTTGTAATTGGCCATGCCGGGTGGAACCCAGGAATATGCAGGCAATTCACCGGTACCCAGCACCTGTGGCCCGATGACTTCGCGATTGACAGCCATCGATAGCGCCTTGCGAACATCGGCATTGTCAAATGGTGCCCTGTTGGAATTGATGACGTAGTAGTAAAGACCTGCGAATGGCGCGACTTGTGGCTGTCCCGGCAGGTTTTCCTTCATCCACTCATACTGGTCGGTCGGGAACTCGGTCATAATATCAAATTCACCGGCACGATAGCGTTTCAGCGCGGCAGAATGATCTTCAAGTGTAAAGAACTTGGCGCCATCAACCTTGACGTTGGAAGCGTCGTAATAGCCATCATTGCGTGCGGTGGTCACGTGGGAACCGGGCACCCACTCCGTTGGCTTGTAGGGGCCATTGGTGGCGATATTGTCGATCTTGACCCAGTCTGTGCCCTTTGCCTCAACCAGATGCTGAGGGATCGGGTAAGCGGTGTAATGTGTCAGCGCTCCAATAAAATAGGGTGTGGGCTGCTCAAGTGTAATTTCAAGGGTCTTGTCGTCCAGCGCCTTGACGCCCAGTTCATTCAGATCCTTGATTTCACCCTTGTTGATCTTCTGAGCGTTTTTGATCGGATACTGCAGATAGGCATAATTGGCTGCAGTCTCGGGATTCATCAGTCGCTGAAAGGCAAAAACGAAATCATTGGCGGTCACCGGTGTTCCGTCCGTCCAGCTGATGCCGTCGCGCAATTTGAATGTATAAACCAGACCATCGTCAGATACTGTCCAGCTTTCCGCCTGTCCCGGAATTGGCTCTGCGGCACGATCCTCGGTAACCAAACCTTCAAATATGTCACCAACAATGCGGTTTTCCCAATCACCGGATACCTTATGCGGATCCAGTGACGATGCATCGCCACCATTGTGAATATTCAAGGTGGCTGATAAGGCCTGCCCGGCTAAAAATACGGTCAGGAAACACGCAAACAGGTATTTCAGACTTCGGTTAAACATTGAGATCGCTCCTCTGCTAACAGTTGATGTTGGCTCTGATTGGTTGGCTCTTTATTGATCTTTTTGAACCAGTGGAGCGGAGCATAGACGGCGAATACGAAACACCAAACAGTTTTTTTGGTAATTCGCAAATGCCCTGATTTGCTGGTTTTTTCGTTAGTTTTTCCAGTAATATTTCAGTAAATTCAACCATCGCACAAGATGATTTTTCGCCACCGTCGGCAATTAGCCTACAATTTGTCCACAATTTATTCACACAGATTTGCGCTTCAGAAATGCCTGAGACTGGCGAAGAGGCACCCGGTTATCGACCAAACTTCCCATTTCCACTGAAAACAGCGCGTACAAACCGTCGAACGCATGCCGCATAGTGCCTCATCACGATTCTCTGATACAGCAACATCGCCGTTTTCCTTGACCGCAACGCACATTCCGTGCTGCCTAGATCATGTCTTGCTGCCCAGATCCTGTCTTGTCGATTGCCCCCACATGCCGGTAACTTCCATGAAAACAAAGTCCCTCGCATTGCTGCTTCTGGCTCAGGTATTGGTTATGTCCTTGTGGTTTGTGTCTGCTGCCATACTGCCTGAAATGGCGGCTGAAGTTACCATATCAACCACGCGTCAGGCTGCTTTATCCAGCGGCGTGCAGGCCGGGTTTGTCCTGGGTGCCCTGCTCTCTTCCATTCTTGGAATTGCCGACAGATTTGATCCCAGGCGGGTGTTTTTGATTTCCGCTGTCGGCGCCGGGTTGGTGAATTTGGTGCTGCTTGTTGCGATCCCGGGAAGCACCGCAACGATAATCGCCCGGGTCGCCACGGGCATGCTTTTGGCCGGTGTTTATCCGGTCGGCATGAAAATCGCGGTTGGCTGGGGTCAAAAAAACCGCGGATTGCTGGTGGGTGCACTGGTGGGTGCGCTGACACTTGGTTCGGCATCACCGCACCTGATTGCACTGATGGGCGGCGCGGACTGGCGTACAACGGTGGCCTTCACATCACTCGCCGCGATCATTGGCGGGGTGTTGTGTTTCTTTGTGGCTCTGGGGCCATATCATGCAAGCGCCGCCAGATTTAGCGCAAAGGCTGTCACCGCAGCCTGGACCAACCGTCGCGTCCGGTTGGCCTACGCAGGTTATCTCGGTCATATGTGGGAACTTTACGCCATGTGGGCATGGATCGGCGTTGCCATGACGGTCTCTTTTAGTGCGTCTTTGCCAATCAACGAAGCGCGTCAGCTTGCAACTTTAACCGCATTTGCAGCGATTGGTATTGGTGCAGTTGCCTGCGCTCCGGCGGGTCTGGCTGCGGATCGTTACGGCAAGGCGGAGATTGCGGCAATTGCCATGGTCATCAGCGGTCTTGCAGCTATTGGAACCGCAATAACCTTTGGTGGGCCGGTATGGCTGTCCATTGTTGTTGTCATGATCTGGGGCGCATCCATTGTTCCTGATTCCGCACAATTTTCTGCGCTGGTGGCGGACAACGCACCGGTGGGGATTGCCGGAAGTCTGATGACGCTGCAAACAGCCCTGGGTTTCGCCCTCACCTTTATCACTGTTCAGGTGACACCGCTTCTTGCAGACGCCTTTGGCTGGCCCGCCATTCTGGCTGCCATGGCGCTGGGTCCAATGTTCGGCATAGGTGCAATGATGCGGCTGCGATCCATGCGTTGAGGCCGAGCAATTCAGATTTTGACCGAACCGGAAAAACCGGACGCTTGAATGAAGCGTCCGGTCCCCCTTGCCGGTACGGGCGGGGCGGCGCCGTACCGGCTCTCCTGTGCAGTGGATATTCCGGACCGCGCCGATCCGCCAGGTATCCACTGCAAAGAAACAAACAATTCTTGCGGCGCTCAGCCTTTCAACCCGAAGACTTCCTGACCCGCCCGGTGACAATTGCATGGCCAGAATGAACTACTTGTGAACGGTGATTTCACCTCTGGTTCACATGACAAATTCCGCTGTTTCCGATAAAATCAGTCTGGGTTCAGCCCGCAAAGCAACTGTAATGAATGAACAAGTTCGCGCCGCTGCTTCTCGGTGAGCATCTTCGTCAGTTGATCCTCACACCGATTGATTTTCGGTCGCAATTGCCCAAACCAGTCTTCCCCCTTTGCCGAAAGGGCGTATCTGATCATCCGTTTATCGGACACTGATGCGGAGCGGGTTATCCATTCATTTGCTATCATTGGTTTGATTGTTGTTGTCACCACAGAGGGCGCCGTTTGCATGGCTAAGCAAATTGAAGAATGAGTGACCTGCGGGTTGTTTGCGATCAACTCGGCGATCATGAACTGCAGGGGCGTTATGTCATCGGCAGCAAAAACCTCAGCAAATTGCGATTGTCCCCGGTTAAATGCATGCCGCAGAAGATGCCCCAGCAAACCATGCAGCAGGCCATAGTCCAGATCATTCGATTGCTGATGTTCCTCGTTCACGCCCCTCTCCCACTCCCTGTTTCTGGTTAATTGTGACCCCGATCCCGAGCTATTGCTCCTTAAACGACCGACACGTCGGCAGACTATAATTGACATTTGTTTATGACGTAAACTAAATTCGCAATGACAGGAATTCAATTTGCCAATTGGGAGCGAGCCAGCCTCGTTGATGTATCATGACAGTTCTCATTGCCGGGGCCGGATTGGCCGGACTTACATTCGCGCTCACATGCCAGCAGATTGGTGTCCCCTTCAAGGTTTACGAGCAGGTCCCCTCGTTACATCCACTGGGCGTCGGCATTAATTTGCAACCCAATGCGGTTCGGGAACTGTTTGATCTGGGGTTGGAATCAGAACTGGCTGCAATCGGTGTCGAAACCCGCGAGTACGGTATGTTCTCCAAAAAGGGTCTTGAGATATGGGTCGAACCACGGGGGCGTTGGGCGGGATACAATTGGCCACAATACTCTGTCCATCGGGGCGCACTCCAGATGATGATTTATCGCACCCTGATCGCCCGCGCCGGCGCTGCGTGCATCGAAACAGGCTGGCGTGCCACTGGTTTTGAAAATACGTCAGATGGCGCGCATTTGTTGCTTGAAAATGCAAATGGGCAAAAAAAATCAGCAAAGGGCACGCTTATTGTCGGTGCTGATGGCATTCACTCTGCATTGCGAGCCCAGATGGAGCCCAACGAGGGTGCGCCCATTTGGGGTGGTGCCATATTGTGGCGCGCCACCTCAAAGGCGGCGCCCTTTCGTACCGGTGCGTCCATGGCCTTGATCGGACATGCAACTCAAAGACTTGTGGCCTATCCGATCAGTCAGCCGGATCCGCAGACCGGCCTTGTCACCATGAACTGGATTGCTGAACTGAGCTACGACCCCGAGGCGGGCTGGAACAAGGAGGACTGGAACCGCAAGGCAGATATTGCAGCCTTCCTGCCGGCTTTCAAAGACTGGCAATTTGGCTGGATTGATGCTCCGCAACTCATCACCACAGCCGATCAGGTCTTCGAATACCCAATGGTTGATCGCGACCCCATTTCCAGATGGACACATGGTTCGGTGACGCTCATGGGAGACGCTGCCCACGCCACCTATCCGGTCGGTTCCAGTGGTGCCAGCCAGGCCATTGTGGATGCCCGTAAGCTTGGATCGTATCTGCTGTCCATCGGGGTTAACAGCAAAGCGCTCGACGCCTATGAGGCTGAATTGCTTCCCGCAACACGTTCCATGGTGCTGGCAAATCGCGGCAGCGGGCCCGATGCCGTACTACAGATGGTTGAGGAGCGATGTGGCGGTGACTTTGAAGACATTGAAGCCGTTGCCAGCCATGCAGAGCTGTCGCAACACGCTGAAAAATACAAGAAAATTGCCGGTTTCAGTATTGATGCGCTAAATTCCCTGCCACCGACAATTCCTGCGCTACCTTCAAACATCAGCGGATAAATCTACATAACCAGTTTTATGGTTGCTTTGCACAAAAACAACACATATAAACATGATCGATGAAGCAAAAAGGAGTTGCAATATGAAGACCCCGGATCAACAGGACATCGAATTGGAAGAACCATCAACCTGCTGCGGTGGACCGGCCCCAAAGGGTGTCGACGCCTGTTGCGTCAAGGACGCGGATGCGAAGGCGGCAGGACAGTCCGGATGCGGCTGCACATCGTCCAAAGCCACCACAGAGTAATCCTGATGTGAATTCAGCGGCTGATAATCAGCCGGTGAGACCGAGTAATTCCGCACAAAACACGGCAAATGAAATCCCATTGTCACAATAGTTGACTAATAGCCGTGCAGAATTGCACCTAAACTGCAAGACTGATCAAATTGGCACGACAAGGGGTTTCACCATGCAAAAACCAGACGATGCGTTCTGCAACAAAGCAGAAGCCTATGAAGCGTTCGATGATATTCCGACCAATCCGGGTTGCAACAATACAATCGGTGATGTGATAAACCGACGATATGGCCGTCGTGATGTCATGCGCGGTTTTTTGGGTGTAACGGCCACCACAACCCTTTTTGGTTCCACAGCAATGTTTGCAGCTCAGCAAGCACGCGCTGACGAGACAAGCCGCTACAAATTCACCGAAATACCAGGTGGCATTGACGAAAAACACCATATTGCCGATGGATACAATGCAGATGTACTGCTGCGCTGGGGTGATCCTATTCATGCCGATGCACCGCAATTCGACCCGCAGAACCAGAGCGCTGACAGCCAGTTAAAACAGTTCGGTTACAACAATGATTATGTTGGCTTTGTTCCACTGAATGAAGAAGCCACACGCGGTCTGCTGTGCGTCAACCATGAATATACCAACGAAGAAGTCATGTTCCCGGGCCTCGGCCGGCAGGATAGAGATGGTTTTTCCGGCATGACCCGGGAACTGGTCGACATCGAAAAAGCGGCCCATGGTGGGACGATCATCGAGGTTGCACGTGACGCTAATGGCAAATGGGCTCCGGTGCTGGATTCAAAATACAACAGGCGCATTCAGCCACTCAACACGGAAATGACAATCGACGGACCTGCGGCAGGCCATGATCGTATGAAAACCACTGCGGACCCGGACGGCAAAACCATCATCGGTACATTCAATAATTGTGCTGGCGGCATCACCCCGTGGGGCACCTATCTGATGGCCGAGGAGAATTTTCATGGCTACTTCTGGACTGATAATCTGGATGCGGATGGCAAACCGGTTCTCCCTCAATCCCATGCAATATCCCACAAACGCTACGGTGTACCGGGCCGTTGGTATGCCTGGGGTAAATTCGATGATCGCTTCAACATCGACAAGGAACCCAACGAACCAAACCGTCATGGTTGGATCGTGGAAGTTGATCCCATGGACCCGCAGTCCTTACCGGTAAAACACACCGCTCTTGGTCGGTTCCGTCATGAGGGCGCAGAGTCGCTGAAAGCAAAAACCGGACAGTTGGTTCTTTATTCCGGCGATGACAATCGTTTTGACTATGTCTACAAATATGTCTCAAACGGCAAAATCGGTGAAGATAAATCCGCCAATATGGGCCTGCTGTCAGATGGCACGCTCTATGTGGCAAAATTCAATGATGATGCAACGGTTGACTGGATGCCACTTGTACACGGTGAGGGCCCGATCACAGCGGCCAACGGTTTTGACAGCCAGGCCGATGTTATGATTGATGCACGCATCGCTGCAGACCTTCTTGGCGCAACACCCATGGATCGGCCTGAAGATATTCAACCGCATCAGGACGGACGTGTCTATGTCATGCTAACCAACAATACCCGTCGCAAACCCGGTGACGAAAATGCCGCCAATCCGCGGGCAGACAACAGCTTTGGCCATATCATTGAAATTTCTGAAACAGATGGCGACCATACGGCCACAAAATCAAGATGGAATATTCTAGTCACCTGTGGTGATCCTTTGATAGCACAAGTGGGTGCCCAATGGGGACCTGAAACATCCGAACACGGCTGGTTCGGTTCGCCCGATAATGCGGCAATCGACGCCGAAGGACGACTTTGGATTTCAACAGATCAAGGGTCCGGCTGGAGTAAAACCGGCAAATCAGACGGGCTTTATGCCCTGGAGACAGACGGTGCGTCACGCGGCTCGTCGAAACTGTTCTTCCGTACGCCAATCGGCGGAGAACTCTGTGGTCCCTATTTCACCGGCGATCAGAAAACACTTTTCCTGGCCGTTCAACATCCGGGAACGGATGGTACCAAAGATTTCAAGGGCTTCGAGCGTGCTTCAACATTTGAAGATCCGGCGACCCGCTGGCCGGACTTCAAGGATGGGATACCGCCACGTCCATCAGTCCTCGTCGTTACCAAAAAAGACGGTGGCAAAATCGCCAGCTAGACCGTTTCACGTTTTTTCAGAAACGCGACAACAGTGTAGGCTGTTGATTTAGTTGATGCATTCAGGTTTTGCCAATTCCGCCAAAACCTGAATCGCTCTTCCGGCGCATTTGGCCTTGCCCGCAGGACAAATGTTTTGTCGGCCTGCGGGCAAATACCGACGCAGGTTCATTGCAGACAGTCAGCAAATTGCTCGCGAAGCAGGTTCTTTTGCACTTTTCCCATAGTGTTACGCGGCAATTGATCGACAAATACGAGCTTTTTTGGCCGCTTGAATCGGGCAATCGAAGTATCAATGGCATTCAGCAGATCGGCTTCATCCACACGGCTATCCGGCGTTTTTACAATTATGCCAACCACCGCTTCGCCAAAATCTCCATGCGGCACACCAATGACTGCGCTTTCCGCAACGCCATCAACGTCGTCCAGTATCAGTTCAAGCTCTTTGGGGTAAACATTAAAACCCCCGGAGATGATGAGGTCCTTTTGCCGTCCGACAATATGGACATACCCATCGGCATCAATCCTGCCAAGATCTCCTGTAATGAAGAACCCGTCATCACGAAATTCCTCTGTCGTTTTCTCTGGCATATGCCAATACCCCTTAAATACATTGGGCCCGTGCACTTCAATGATACCTACCTCGCCCAAAGGGATCGCCGTAGCAGTCTGTGCGTCCACAATGCGCACATCAACACCGGGCAGTGGTGGCCCCACCGTTCCGGCACGTCGCTCGCCATCATAAGGGTTGGACGTGTTCATATTCGTTTCGGTCATGCCATAGCGTTCAAGGATGTAGTGACCGGTTCGCTGCTCAAACGCTGAATGGGTTTCTGCAAGCAGTGGCGCGCTGCCGGATATGAACAGGCGCATTTTTTTGGTCAATTCACCGGAAAACCGCTGATCATCCAGCAGGCGTGTATAGAAGGTCGGTACGCCCATCATCACAGTAGACGCCGGGATGAATTTCACGACATCATCGGTATTAAAACCGGGTAGGAAGACCATTGATGCACCCGACAACAGACACACATTGACGGCGACGAACAGACCATGGGTGTGAAATATCGGCAGCGCATGCAGCAAGACATCCCGGTTGGAAAATTGCCAGCACCCTGTCAGGGTTCGCGCGTTGGACAGCAGATTATCATGACTTAACATGGCTCCCTTGGAGCGCCCCGTCGTTCCCGATGTGTACAGAAGCGCGGCCAGATCATCACCGTCCCGATCGATGGTGACAAATCGGTCCGATTTCCCGGCAGCCGCCTGTGCGAAAGTGCCGGAACCATCCCCATTCAATGTCCTGATCTCAATTTTGTTCCTTGCAGCAACGGGGGACAGGACATCAACAGACGAACCGTCGCAAAGCAGCATGCTGGCGCCGGAATCGCTGACAAAATAGTCAACTTCAGCCGGCGTATAGGCCGTGTTCAGCGGAAGAAATATGATCCCGGCACGCACGCAGGCAGCATAGATGGCCAGGGCCTGCGGTGACTTGTGCACCTGAACGACCAATCGATCCCCGGCCACAAGCCCGCTATCGCCAAGGAGGTTGGCAAATTGCGCCGTAATTTTCAAAAAACTCGAGAAACTGAGAATATCACCATTCTTCAATCGCAAAAATGGTGCGTCATTTGTCTCGTTGGGAGCAAAGAGCGCGTCATATAGATGGTTAGCCATTGGCAGTTTTCCGGTTCCTGCGTTCGCCCGGCGCTGTCTTGAGCAAGGACTGAATTGTGCGTGATTGGGCAACAGTCCCGTTGCCCTGAAACGCCTCATGATTTTGCTCAAGCCGCGCGCGGTCATACAGGTAATTGACCATCACCGAGCTCGATTGACTTAAGCCGTTTTGGGAGGTGTCCGCCATGGCATGAACATCGTGCACAAGAGCTCCATTGCCCAGATGAAACCGCGCAACACTGTCCAGCGGCAACCCATTTGCGCGTTTTTCCTCTACAATATATTGCGCTGCCAAAATACGCAGTTCTGTAGCAAGCGCTTCCAGTGCAGTCACATCGTCGCTGTCAGCAATTGCGTCAATAGTCGTCAGGATAACGCCTGCAATGCCATCGGGCTCACGGCGGCGCTGCTTGTCAAGCCAACGATTGAATCCGGGAATTGGTGACAATGTGACAAAGTTTTTCAGGTTCGGCAGGTCTCGGGACAGATCTTCAACGACCTGCTTGATCAGCGAGTTGCCAAATGAAATGCCGCCAAGTCCACGCTGACAGTTTGAGATGGAATAAAACACGGCAGTGTCGGCCTTGGTTTCACCCAAAACATCGCGTTCAGGCGCCAATACGTCCTGTACCGAAGCGGGTATTCCCTTTGACAATGCCACTTCGACAAAGATCAGGGGCTCATCAGGCATGACCGGATGAAAAAAGGCAAAGCAATGCCGGTCCTCTGGTTCGATACGCCGGCGAAGATCATCCCAGTCATCAATGGCGTGGACGGCTTCATACTCAATAATTTTCTCGAGAATATTGGCAGGCGTATCCCAATCGATCCGACGCAGCACGAGAAAGCCCCTATTGAACCATGATGTAAACAGGTGAATGAAATCAAGATCAGTGCGCCCAAAGGACGGGCGTTCCGCCAGAAACGCCAAAAGATCCACGCGCATGGCCACCAATTGGGCGGTGGCCCCCGGCACCTGATTGAGCCGGCGCAAAAAAGCCTGTCGCTGCGGTTCCGACGCGCTGAAAAGCTGTGCCAGTTTTTCGCGTGTTGGATCTGAACCATAGGCCACAGCACAATCTGCGACCGCCTGTGCGTCCAGATCGAACTCTTCTGTCAGGACATTAAAAAAAGCTTCCTTTTCCTGCCAATCCATGTCGCGATAACGTGCGAGAATTGCCCGGGCCACGGAAAGCCCCGAGACTTCGCCTGACGTCGCAATCAAGGCACGGCACAGGTCCTCCATGGGACGCCTGTCCGTCGTGCCGGACGCGCGATAACGACGCTCAAAAATCGTTGACAACAGATCGGGCAGAAATCGTGATCGGTTCATATTGCTGTGCCCATTACGACGTTCGGCAACCAGGTGGCGATTGCCGGAAATAAACACAAAATTACAATCGCCAGTATCATGCACACAACATAGGGCAGCGAGCCAACCAGAATGGTACGCAGTGAAATATCCGGGGCGATGCCGTTGATTACGTAAAGATTGAGGCCAACAGGCGGCGAAATCAGACCAATTTCCATGTTGATCGTCAAAATAACTGCAAACCAGTAGGGATCAAATCCGGCGGTTATCACAACCGGCAGCAGAATGGGGGCAGCCATGAGGATGACCGCCACCGGCGGCAGAAAAAAACCGGCAACAAGCAGAAAGAGGTTCACGACCCCCATCAACACCCAGCGATTGACATCCAAAGTGCCTATCCATTCGGCTATCGATTGGGTGATAAACAGGCTCGACAGCATATAGGAAAACACACCGGCAGCGCCGATGATGAACAGGATCATGACGCTTTCACGGGTGGAATCGCGCAACACGACCCACAGGTCACGCGGGTTCCATAATTTATATATGACCATGGCGATGACGATACACAGCAGTGCACCAACAGCCGCGGTTTCCGATGGCGTCGCGATGCCGCCGTACATGGCATAAAGAACCCCGACGATAATCAGCAGAAACGGCAGAACCCGCGGCATGATTTCAAACCGCTGACGCCAGGTGTAACTGCGCGCGCCAAGGGCATCAGCCGTGCCATTGCGCCAGGTATCAAACAGTGACCAGGCCATGAACAGTCCAACCAGCAACAGGCCGGGAAGAACGCCGGCCAGAAACAGCCGACCGATGGATGTTTCCGTGGCTATGCCATAAACGATCATGGTCACAGAGGGCGGAATGAGAATGCCCAATGTACCACCCGCTGCGATCGAGCCAGCGGCTACACCGTCCGGATAACCCCGTTTGCGCATTTCGGGAATACCCATTTTGCCGATGGCGGCGCAGGTGGCCGGGGATGAGCCTGACATGGCCGCAAAGAGTGCGCAGGCCCCCAGGTTTGATATGACCAGCCCGCCCGGAACACGCGTCAGCCAGCGTTCAAGCGCCTCGTATAAGTCGGCCCCTGCCCGGGTTGACGCGATGGATGCCCCCATGATGATGAACATCGGGATGGACAGCAGAGAAAAACTGTCTAGTTTACCAAAAAATATTTCCGGCAGCAGTTCCAATGAACGCATGCCATCAAAAACCAGCAGGAAACCGGCTGAAACAGTCAAAAGGCCGGTGGCAACGGAGATTCCTGAAAACAATACCGCTATGGTCACGGCGGCGACAGCGGCGCCCAAAAGAAGCGGATCCATTATTTCTTCTCCAGGCCAAACGGCCGGTCAATATCCGCAATAATCGCATAAAGATCGGCCATTAACTGCACTAGGAACAGACCGAAACCCAAAGGAACCGCCAGATAGGGAATCCACAATTTGACACCCCACACGGTGTCGGAACGCCAGTTTCGTGACCAGGCCTCGTACCAATATTCAATACCGTAAAACACCATCAGCCCAATCACACCGATGGCAAGCAACAGTGTGAATATCGCCAGGATTTTGCGACCCCGGTTGCCAAAGGCCAGCGGCAACAGGTCCACATTGACGTGACCTCGCAGCAGTTGCACATAAGGCAATCCGATTAACGTCGCGCCGATAACCAGGTAAATCACCGCCTCGGTTTGCCAGATGGTTGATTGATTGAGAACAAATCGGACGAATATCATCTGGCAGGTGATGCCCACTGCGGCCATGATCATTGCCGCTGAAATCCAACCACTGACGGTTGATATGGCGGCGACGCTTTTCAGGATTTTGGAATTGCCTGAATTGGCAGCGCGTGGACCGTTGATGTGATGCGTGCTCATGAAAAACGACCAATGTGTGGGTGGCGGGTCAAAGGGGCCGCAAAACGGCCCCTTCCGTTAATCTGTCAGTCAACAGACAGAGCAAGATCAAGCAGGTTTTGACCTCCGGGGACATCATTTGCGAATTTATTATAGGATGATTCCTGCGCAATCGCCCTCCAGGCCTCAAAGTCCTCCGGCGACATTTCAGCAATTTTAACACCGGCTTCGCGGAAGACTTCAACCGAAGCGGCATCCTGCTTCTTGGCTTCTTCCAGATAATAGGCTTCCGCCTTGGCCGCCGCTGCATCAAGGGCGGCGCGTTGTTCATCATTCAGCGCCTCATAGGCACTCTTGTTCATCAACAAGGGCTGATACATGAACCACAGGGCCACATCGCCAGCAGGTGTATAACATTTTACCTGTTCATAAATACGATAGGAAACAAAAGACGACGACGATGTATTGGCGGCCTGAAGAACGCCGGTCTGCATGGCGTTGTAAATTTCAGATGATGCCATTCCGGCAATTGATGCACCGGCCTCCGCAAGCATCTGTTCGAATGCCTTGCCGGCTGCCCGTGTCTGCAGTCCTTTGACATCATCCGGTTTGGTGATGCATTTGTCCTTGCCGGCAAAACCACCCGCAAGATAGCCATGGACGAGTACCTTGACGTCATCTTCCGTCATCAGCTCTTCAATTTTTCCCATGAACTCGGATTCGTTCAACCGTGCCGCATGATCATGGTTTTTCACCAGGCCCGGCATCAGGGTCAGGTTGAATTCAGGTCTTTGTCCGCCCGCATAGGAGAGCGGGAAAACGGTCATATCAAGCTGACCGCGCGATAGCGGCTTATATTGTTCACGGGGCTTGAAAAGGGATTTTGACGGGAAAATGGTAATCGACAGATCAACATCGGCCCCTGCAACCTCGTCAGCGACAATCTGTGCGACCTTGTGGCGAATATCGCCGGTGGACCATTGGTGCGACAGACGCAGATCCGTTGCCATGGTGGCGGTTGAAAGCGTGGCTGCCAAGGCAAATGCCGCAACACCTGCACTATATAGGTTCTTCATGTATTCCTCCCTGAAAGACAATTCATTCCAAGGCGCATTGTCTGTATCCGACATAGGGGACAGGAACAAAACACCTTCGTGCAGCCGCCAAACCGGTGCGGCGAGCGAACGCTAACTGTTTTGCATTCCATGTCAACTGCATTGTATACAAAAACATGACTATTGAATTTATTAGCGGGGGATTGTAATTGAATCAGATGAACCAGCGCAGAGCCGACAGCATCCGGGAAACCCTGGAACAACTCATCATTACCGGTGAATTTGCCGATGGCGAACGTCTGGATGAAATCCGCCTTTCCGAACGGTTCAATGTGTCCCGCACGCCGCTGCGTGAAGCCTTCCAGATGCTGTCAGCATCCGGATTACTGGAATTGATCCCACGCCGTGGCGCCTATGTGCGCCACCCCGGCATTGTTGAACTTGTCGAGATGTTCGAAGTCATGGCTGAACTGGAAGGCATGTGCGGACGGCTTGCGGCCAGACGCGTCACCGACGAGGATTTGCGCGAACTCAAAACGGCCGCGCGCGACTGTGAAACCGCTTTGATAAGCCGCGATGCAGATACCTATTACCGCGAGAACGGCCGATTTCACAGTCTGCTCTATACGGCCAGTGGCAATAGCTTCCTTGCATCCGAAGCCAGCCGCCTTCAGCGCCGATTGCAGCCGTTTCGCCGGATGCAGTTACGTGTGCGTGGTCGCATGAGCCAATCCATGGAAGAGCACCGCGCCATATTGTCTGCTCTGGAAGATGGAGACCCGGAAAGGGCAGAACAGGAACTGCGCAGTCACATTGCTGTTCAGGGTGAGAGATTCAATGATCTGATGGCTCACTACAGCCGCACCAGCAAGCGGCGCCCAATATAGCGAACATGGTATAGACCGTTTCACGTTTTGTCAGAAACGGAACAACGGTGTCGGCCTTTGATTTTGTTGATGCATTCAGGTTTTGCCGAACCCGTCAAAACCTGAATTGCGCTAGCGAATTCTGAGGCAATTGCCAATCTGATACAATTCGTCCGGATTACATAAACGGCAATTTGACCAATGCGCCCGGAACAGCCTGCCCATCACGCATAACGCTCACCCAATCGCCAACGGTATAGGCCCGGTTCACCAGCGCAAATCCGATATTACGCTTCATCCGGCGCGACCATACCCCATTTGTCATGGAACCGATTTTTTCATCGCCGACCATAATGTCATACCAGATCTCATGGGGTGCATGGGGCGTTGAACCATCCAAAATCACACCCAGTTGGTGACGCTTTGGCCCCTCAGCGTGTATTGCGCGCAGCGCTTTGATACCCACCACATCATCATCGACATCCAGATCGACAAAATTGCCCATGCGAATTTCATAGGGATTTGTTTGTTCATCCGTATCCCCGCCCCAGGACAACAGGCCACTTTCGATCCGCTCACATGCATTGGGATTGCCAGGGCCAATATTGAAGGGTTCGCCTGCTTCGCGCACAATGTCCCACAGTTCAGTGCCGCGTGAGCCATCCATCAGGTAGAGCTCATATCCACCCTGTTTGGACCACCCGGACCGCGCCACCATGAGGGGAATGCCATTTACTGTGGCATCACGAAACCAGAAATACTTGAGATCACGAACCCAATCGCCAAATATTGCTGCAACAACATCATCTGCCTTGGGACCCTGGACAGCCAATGGCGATACATCCGCCTCACAAATGTCCACCTGCAGATTACGTTCTGCCGCAATGGCGCGAGACCAAAAGAGAATATCGGAATCGGCGATTGAGAGCCAATATCGATCATCGGCCAGCTTCAAAACAATGGGGTCATTAATGATGGTCCCGCGATGATTGCAAATGGGCACGTATTTGCCCTGCCCCACCACACACTTGTCCAGTCTGCGTGGTGAGAGAACCTGGGTGAGACGTGCCGCATCCGGCCCCTTGATCTCAATTTGCCGTTCGACTGCGACATCCCACATGGAGACATCATTGACCAGTCGCCAGTATTCAGCCTCCGGGTCACCAAACCCGGTCGGCAAAAGCATCCGGTTGTATGTGGTAAAACTGCTGACCCCTGCCGCAAGGGTTGCATTGTGATAGGGTGAGCGCCGAAGACGCGCGCTTGCTGTAAATTCAAACATGGACAATTCTCCCGTGCCGCCCACGGATAAGTTAATCCAGATTGGGCGTCAGGGATCGCGAAATTGCGACACGAATTGAGGGGAAACAATGTCGTTTTTTGCAAACTTTATTCGGTGGCGCGAACCGCAATGGTTGCGGAATGGAATTTCAAATGCTGCGCCACTAGTTATTATGGAGCGAATGCGGCCTCTATCGCCGTGGACATCGCCCGAACAACAGGACCTTCAGCGCCCGGTTTACGTTCCAGCACCAGCTTGGAAATCGGCGTTGCAGCAAAAGATTGCGGATGCTCCAGAATACGCATGGTGTCACTGATTGATGATACCCCGAGCAAGCCTATCGCCACGCCGGCTTCTATTGCTGCAATGACACCCGTAACGCTCTCACTGGAATAGACGATACGATAGTCGATACCACTTGTTTTCAAGGCACGCAGGGATGCCTCACGCCACCAGCATTTGCGATCGAACAGTGCAATTGGCAATGGATCCCGCATGTGTACGTCATGCAGGCTTGAAGTGACCCAATGGGTCCTCTCCTGACGGAGTATATCCATCCCGGGCGTAACAGTTTCAACTTCGTGCACTGCAAGATCAAGCTCTCCTTTGCTGATCGCCGCCGGAAAATCCGCACTGAGTGCGCAACGCACATCAATCTCAACGGAAGGATTGTGCCGCGCGAACCCGGCGATGATCGTTGATAGAACCGATTTACTGTGGTCATCGGGAATGCCGATGTGAATTCTCCCGGCAAGGTTTTCGGATTTTATCTCCGCCAGACATTCATCCAGTGCCACAACCGCGCGCCGCGCCACCGCTTCCAGTTTCTCTCCAATTGGATTAAGCAAAACGCCACGACCGTGTCGGTCAAATACCGCTTTACCCAAAAGCGTCTCCAACCGATTTATCTGCAAACTTGCAGCCGATTGTGACCGACCGATTTTGTCTGCAGCAGCGGTAATACTACCGGTATCAGCAACTGCAAGAAATGTGCGCAGCAGATCAGTGTCCAGCTTTTTCATCGCTTCATCCATTGATAAAACTCATAGCTGATAGATTATCTATCAATTATTCATCTATGACAAGGCGCGCTAACATGCATTCGCGAACAGGAGGCATGACTATGTTGCGACTATCTCAAAGAGTGAACGGGCGACTGTCGTTCTGGCAGGTCTTCATGATAGCTGGAATTGCCGGGCTATTTATGATGTTGGTCCTGGCACCGCAGGCATTGTGGCACACTGCAATTTTTGTAGTCGAAAGCCTTTTAAGCGTTGCTCCTCTTGTTATCCCCGGCATCGTTCTGGCCGCGTGGATCACCGCCAGTGGTGCCAGCAGCCATGTCGCAAAGGCCTTTACCGGGCGTGTTGTCTATTCAGTAGTAGCCGCCTCGCTGATCGGAGCCATCACGCCGGTTTGCGGCGTCACGGTTTTACCGCTGATGGCCGGACTTCTCGCCGCTGGCGTGCCTCTCGCGCCGATTATGGCATTCTGGCTGTCCTCGCCCATTACCGATCCCGCTATGCTTGCAGCAACGGCCGCTACCCTTGGCCTGACCTTCGCAATTGGAAAGACTGCGGCCTCGGTAGGTCTTGGTCTTTTCGGCGGTCTGCTGACTGCAACACAGTCCAATAAATCCTGGTACCGCGCACCCTTGCGTCAAAACGGGGTGGTCGACCAGATCGCTCGCCCCTGCACGACCGATTGCCAGGTTACGGAGTTTCGGGCAGCGGTATGGCGTGATGCAGACAGACGACGTGCATTTATAAAAGAGACCCGGTCGATTGGGCGGCTGATACTGATTTGCCTCATACCAGCATTTGCTGCGGAATATTGGCTCAACGCCAGCTTGCAGCCCCAGGCGCTCACCACCTATATCGGCGACGATAGCTGGTGGGCAGTACCGCTTGCTGTCTTTGTCGGTGCGCCCGCCTATCTGGATGGATATGCCGCTTTGCCACTTGTGCGGGGACTGATGGACCATGGAATGTCCTCTTCGGCCGCAATGGCATTCCTGATATCTGGTGGCGTCATCAGCATTTGGGGGGCAGTTGCCATTTTCCCGGTGCTGCAGCTCAAGCCGTTCATCGCCTATGTGGGGCTTGCCTTTACCGGATCACTCATCGCGGGCTGGACGTTTGGCGCCCTGGCCTGACAACCGAAGAAAACAGGTCAATATCCAATCAGACTTCATTCCGGCTTACGCGATTATACTCCGGTTTTTACTTGCTGTTTATTACCCGATACACCAAGATTGGAATTTCAATTGCATTCAGGATCGGGACAAAATGTCTGAGCAGCGCCAATCGTTAAGTCGAAAAATATGGGCTGCAAGTTCTGGTAATTTTCTCGAATGGTACGATTTCGCCATATACGGTTTTTTTGCCACGGCTATTGGCCAACAGTTTTTCCCGTCAGACAATTCGCTGACGTCACTGCTTTCTGCCTTTGGCGTCTTTGCCATTGGCTATGGAGCCAGACCGCTGGGTGGATTTATTCTTGGCCGGATGGCAGATCGGTACGGGCGACGGCCTGTTATGATTTTCTCGGTCACGGTTATGGGTTCAGCGACTTTTACAATTGGTCTATTGCCATCGTACCACACAATAGGAGTTGCAGCGCCCATATTGTTGATCGCCCTGCGCCTGCTGCAGGGGTTCAGCGTTGCCGGTGAATATACCACATCCACAGTTTTTCTACTCGAGCATGCACCAAAACACCGCCGCGGATTTATTTCCAGTTGGTCCATGTTCGGCGAGTTTTCAGGTGTTGTTTCGGGCTCTGCCATTGGCGCCATCGCAGCGACGCTCCTCACCGACAATCAGATGCAGGACTGGGGATGGCGGATACCATTTTTATTGAGCATTGTTGTGTCATTTATCGGCTTCAGGCTGCGGCGGGGTCTTGAGGAAACGCCTGTAATGGCAGCGCAACAGGATACCGCCGGCGAAACAATGCAGACATTGGTCCTATCGCTGTGGAAACCCGTTGTCTGCTATGTCAGCTTAACGCTGGTGGGTGGCGTCGGTTTTTATGTCGCCTTTATCTATTCTGCGTCCGATCTTGAATTACATATGCATCTGTCCACGGCCAGAGCGCTGGACATTAACACCCTTGGCCAATTGGTCATTATGTTGCTCTTTCCAGTGGCCGGTCTGATGGCAGATCGTTACGGACGCAAACCTCTGGCAATCGCAACTGCAGCTGGCCTGATCGTTTTTTGCTGGCCCCTGTGGTGGCTGATGCATCAGGATAATTTTGCCATGATTCTTTTGGGCCAGTGCCTTTTTGGCGCAATTCTGGCATTTGGGTACCCCGTCTATGGGTTGATGATGGCTGAGTCATTACCACCAAGACTGCGCTGCAGCGTTCTGTCCATTGGAAACGGCATTGCCTATGGATTGTTTGGCGGCATGACACCACTAACCGCAACCTATCTTGTAAAGCGCACGGGCAATGACTTCGCACCGGTCTATCTCATATTGATTTTTGCAGCGATTTCACTCGTCGCCATATTAAGTTTGCGTGAAACCCTGCCGCGCAAAACAACCGGTGTTGCCGCTCAGGCCTGAATACCGGCAATAACACATCCGTCCAGCTGTGCCGAAAACACAATTGGCAGATCGGCCATGCACGCATTGACATACTATTAAATTCTATATAACTAGTTTTTTAGTTTATTTAATTTTGGATGCAACCAATGACCGACATTTCCCATCCCGCAACAAATTGGCACCGGTTCAAACCGGCCATGCTGAAATCGCCGTGGTCACTGGTCGTTGTCATTCCGGCTTTGATTTTGGTTTTCGACCCGACCAATTTCACCACCGTTATCGAATTTGCTGTTCGGGCATTTGTCGGCACCCTGCCTTACATTGTTGTGGCCGTGTTGATGATAGCCTGGTTGAAGGCCGCCGGTGCCGAAGCCTATGTGGCCCGCGCTTTTCAGGGACGTGAAACACAAATGATTTTCATGGCGGCCCTGCTCGGTGGTCTGGCACCATTTTGTTCTTGCGAAGTCATTCCATTTATCGCCGGATTGCTCACGCTTGGTGCACCATTGTCTGCAGTCATGGCCTTCTGGTTATCCTCACCACTGGTTGATCCTGCAACGCTGGTCATCACGGCGGGGGCATTGGGCTGGCCTTTTGCAATCGGCAAAGCCGTATCGGCCATATTTTTGGGTCTTTTGGGCGGATTTTCCATCAGAATGTTTCGTACAATGGGGGCATTTTCCAATCCGCTACGTGCCCGTGGCAATCAATGCAATGCCTGTAGCAGTGCACCCCACGGTGACAAACCAGTGTGGACGTTCTGGCATGAGAGTGGAAGACGTCAGATATTTGGTGAGCAATTTATCACCAATGCCGCATTCCTCGCCAAATGGCTGGCTCTGGCCTACGTTCTGGAAGCATTGCTCGTCACATATGTGCCTGCATCCTTGATCGCAGCCGTTGTTGGCGGCGATGGACTATTGCCAATCGCCACCGCCGCCGTTGTGGGCATGCCTGCCTATCTCAATGGCTATGTTGCACCTGCCCTGCTTGCCGGGCTGATGGATCAGGGAATGAGCGCAGGTGCCGCCATGTCATTCATGGTTGCCGGTGCGATCAGTTCCATTCCAGCAATGGCGGCGGTCTGGTCGCTTGTAAAACCCGGCGTTTTTACTGCCTATCTGGGGTTGGGCCTGTCTGGTGCCATTGTGTCCGGTATTGTTTTTCAGCTGATCGTGTAACTGAAGCCGCCTGATACCGGAACATCTGCCGAATTCACCGAAACAGTCAAGGCGAACCCGGGAACAGGAGATCAGCGGCCTATGAGCTATACAAATGCACTTGGCAAATCAAAGCCGCTTTTGAATGCAGTGCCAATTTTCGGTCTGGCCACAGGTGCCCTGTTTCCGGTCGTTGCACTACGCCTGCAGGAGTTGGGAAGTGCACCCTTTATCATCGGTCTTGTGACAACGCTTTACTATTGCGGATCACTGACCGCCGCGATGACTTTCGGCAAAATTCTCAGTAAAATCGGCTACCGGG
Source organism: uncultured Rhizobiaceae group bacterium (assembly GCA_947501445.1). GTDB lineage: Bacteria > Pseudomonadota > Alphaproteobacteria > Rhizobiales > Rhizobiaceae > Hoeflea_A. The sequence goes on from CANMVS010000001.1 coordinate 369,439, forward strand.
CAGGCTTTTGCCTGAGTGCATTTACCGCTGCAGCCGCTACCTATGCTTTGACCTTGACCGACAGTGAATTGGGTTGGCTGCTACTGCGTTTCCTTGGCGGATTTTCGCTTGGCGCATACTACCTTGTTGTTGATGGTTGGTTCCAGGCCCTGGCAGACCGGCGCTCGCGCGGAAAGCTCTTTGCTACATACGAAACGGTCCGACTGGCTGCCACCGCAGGCGGTCCGTTCATTTTGATTCTGGGGTCAACGACAGCCAATCTCTGGATCGTTTCCTTTGCATATATCATTTCAATTCTGCCAGCCTTATTGACCCGGGAACCGGACATTAAGAATACAAATGCTTTCCAATTCAAAGGGCTTTACAACATTGCTCAGTGCTTTCCCTGCGCGCTTTTGCTTGCCGTATGCGGTGGCATGGCAAATGCCAGTTTCTATGGCTTGAGCGCAATATATGCCTCCGGAATTGGCCTGAAGGTGGAGGCCATCGCCTTTTTTGTAGCTTTCGTCCTCATCGCCCCTGCGGCAACCGAAATTCCGCTGGGTGCGCTGGCTGATCGCTTCACCCGTATGGGTGTTGCCGCCTGTTGTGCCGCAATGGCGGCAACCGTCTGTATGATATTGTTGTGGTTGCAGGCCCCACCGTTCTGGCTGGCCTGTTTTGGCAGCGCCCTGGTCGGCGGGGCAATCGTGCCAATGTACGCACTGGGCCTGAGCCGGATCATGGATGCTTCCAACACGGCGGATATTGTCCAGGTGACCAGTGCCGGATTGATCGCCTACAACGCAGGTGCATTCTTGGGCCCCACCTTCGCTGGATTTTCCATAGCATGGTTCGGTCCCACCGGCCTGTACGCCTTTTTGAGTATTGTGGCTGCAGCTGCATTCATTGCAGCAATCTCCGACATCCGATTTAACCGATGCTGCCCTGAATATGTCGCCGGTTAATCCGCTGCCTCTCTCAATCGGCGTCAGATAAACTTGCGAATTGTGGAAAGACGGCCTCATAGCGCTGCTGTGGATCAATCCACACACCCGTAATGGATACGCCTTGCCACCAATCTGCCAGGCGGACTAGGGTCTGCCAAGGATCAGATTTGTGGTGTCGGTTTGGCCACATACGTTCAAATTTGTCTCATGAGGAAACAGCACATGCAGCACACAGTCAAAGACGAATGGAGCAAAAGTGGACAGCTCCGTTCAAATACGTACGGGACAAATAGAATGCCTGATCCTCAGCAGGCCCCGAAACAAAAAACGCGATAACTGGGACCATCGGCAAATTATATGACAGTGAAACGAGATACCCGCGCCCCTGAAAACAATCAGGTCCGCACAGGCGTATGGTTGCTGGCGCTTGGGCAGACAATTGTCTGGGCGGGCCTGTTCTACAGTTTTGCCGCACTCTTGTTGAGTTGGGAAGATAATCTTGGTTGGCACAAAACCGACCTTGCACTCGGGCTCACAACCGCCGTCCTCATCTCAGCAGGATTATCACCCGTGGCAGGGCGCATTGTTGACGCAGGATTTGGGCGCGCCTTGCTTGCTGCAGGTGCCCTGGGCGGTGCGGCGGCACTGGGGCTGATGTCCAGTGTCACCACTCAATCTGCTTTCATTGGCCTTTGGGCCGTTATTGGAATTGCACAGGCAGCCTGCCTTTATGAACCATGTTTTTCGTTTGTGACCAAAAATATGGGCAGCGCGGCGCGCGGTGCCATTACGCGCATTTCACTATGCGCTGGCTTTGCTTCAACCATTGCCTTTCCGGCCGGAGCCTGGCTTTCAACATCTCTTGGGTGGCGCGGCGCTGTATTGGCCTTTGCATCAGCTGTCGCAATGTTTGGCGCACCCCTGCTATGGGTCGGTGCTGGTCTGCTGCAAAAGAACAGCGCTTCGTCAGGCGATACCGTATCCGTCGATCAAAACAAGTCGGCGACAAGTCGGGCTCTGCGCAAACCTGCTTTCTGGCTGCTTGCCTTTGCTTTTCCGATGATCGGGTTAAACCACGGACTGCTGCTCAACCACATTATTCCGATCCTTGTAGATCGTGGCCTGACCGTCACGCTGGCAGTTACAGTTGCATCCGTCATTGGCCCGATGCAGGTAGCCGGCCGCCTGGCAATGATGAAATTCGAACATCGTGTCGGCGCCATGACAATAACTGTCATCTGTTTTAGCGGAATAACGGCAGCCGGCTTATTATTGTTCCTGGCAGGCGCATCACCTGCCCTTGCATTTGGTTTCGCTGCCTTGCAGGGCGCGGCATATGGCCTGACCAATATCCTCAAACCCATCATAACAGCGGAGACACTCGGCACACGCGGATTTGGGTCCATCTCGGGTCTACTGGCCGTTCCCTATCTTGCCAGCTTCGCTGTCGCACCATTTGTTGGTGCCTGGCTTTGGCAATACGGTGGTTATAATCTCGCCATCATGTCTGCAGTCCTGATGGCTTTTTTCGGGCTGATTGCAATTGCCATCCTGGCAGTCGGCTACAAACGCAAAGCCTTCCAACTGTAGGGCCTTTGTTCTCTGACTTGTCTATATTCCTGCATCAAGGAACGCACAATTAACCCGGGGCAAGATGGGCCACACAGGCACCCGTCTCATAGTAAGCCATTTTTATCGCAGAAAAGCGCTCCGGATGCGATCCGACCACGCGTATTGGCAATACATCCTCATCGCCTTCAGCCAAAAACGCCGCTGCTGTTGCCCCAAACAGTGTCCCTGGACCAATTCCCCGACCGGAATAGCCGAAAATGGACAGGGCATTTGGTCCCATGCTGACGATTTTTGGCAGGTGATCTGATGTCATGGCAATCCGGCCATGCCAGGCATTTTCCAGTCTGGCGCTGCCAAGCGCCGGGTACAATTGCTTCAGCTTGAGGCGAGCCCAGCGTTTATGTATGTGCGAGGCCATATGCCCAAGAGAACCAATAGCACCCACAATCAGACGCCCTGTCGCATCCATGCGAAATGATGACATGACTGTCGCAGTATCCCAACACCCCTGCCCGCCGGGCAAAACACTTGCCGCTTCATCAGCAGAAAGCGGCTGTGTTGCCAACTGAAAATAATGCACGGGTATATAATTGGGTGACAGAACACCGGTGATATTCGCATGATAGGCATTTGTCGCCATCAACATGGCCTGCGCCACAACGAGGCCATTTGCAGTTTGTACATGCCATTTATCGTCTTTTCGCTCGATCGAAATGGCAGCGCTATTGGTATAAATCTGCGCGCCCGCGCGCTGTGCTGCCCGCGCCAGCCCAACACAATAAGCCAGGGGTTGTATGGTCCCCGCACGCGCGTCATGAAGCGCGCCAAGAAACTGATGAGAACCGGTTTTACTCGCAGTTTGCCGATCATCAAGCCGCGAAACGGGGGCACCGCGACGAAGAAGCTGACTATAGCGGTCATCAATTTCCATCAATCCCTTGACGGAATGGGCGCAATGCAGCGTCCCATTACGAACTGGTTCGCAGGCAATTTTATGCTTCTCAATCAACTCAAATACCAGATCCGGTGCAGCACCAAGCATGGTGTTCAATCGCAAACCCGCATCCTGCCCGATTTTCTCCTCAACAAGATCCGGTGGCATCCACAAACCCGCGTTGACAAGGCCGACGTTGCGTCCCGAGCCGCCGTACCCGACTGATGCCGCTTCCAGCAGGCAGGTTGTCATTCCAAGTTCAGCGGCGTGAAGCGCAGCCGAGCAACCGGTAAAACCACCGCCCAGTATCACCAGATCGACGTGACTATCCCCCTCCAGGGTCGACGTCGGAACGTGTTCCTGATTGCTCAATTGCCAAAGACTACTGTCGACGCTGCGATTATTCATGAAATTGGTAAAACTGAATCCGGATCATTTCACAAGGGGCAAAAGTGAAATTCCTGACGGTTGTCTTATCCAGACAAAAGGCCACCGGAATATTGACCTCACGGAAAGCATTGGCCGCGAATTGCCTTTTGCGGCCCAGTCTGCGATTTGTGCAGTCAACGCAGCATTTAAGTCAATCACAATTATTGATTTCAGGAAGAACGCATGAATAGTCCAGATAGCACTCTTGTTGAAGTTCCGGATTTTATTGCCGTAACCATTGGTCTTCTGGTCTTTTTTCTTGGTGCGTTTCTAACCCGTAAAATTGATATATTGAAAAACTATAATATCCCCGAGCCCGTGGCCGGGGGCATAGCTGCTGCTTTGATAACCTGGGCCGCATTTTCATTTTTCAGCATCGAGATCTCATTTGATCTATCCACTCGTGACGAATTGCTGGTGATATTCTTCACAACCATTGGATTAAACGCCCGCCTGTCTGACCTCATCGCCGGCGGTCGTCTTCTGCTGATCCTTTTAGCCATTACGATTATGTTCATCATATTTCAAAATTGCGTTGGTCTGGCTGGTGCCATTTTGTTTGATTTGCCCAAACCGGTCAGTATCCTGCTCGGTTCTGCATCCCTTATCGGTGGGCATGGAACTGCCATCGCCTGGGCTCCGGTGGTCGAGACAACAACAGGGTTTGCCGCGGCCGGTGAAATCGGTATCGCCGCGGCCACTCTGGGTCTTGTTTGTGCAGCTCTGGTAGGCGGTCCTATCGCGAAATTTCTGATCGACCGTCATGATCTGCAAGCGGGCACGACTGACGGGCCGATTGTGGGGCTTGCCTATGAGACAGATGGCAAGCGAGCAGGTACCGTCAATCATATCAGCATCATGCATTCATTTCTGGCCATCAATGTTGCAATTGTTTTTGGCTATATGCTCAACCTGTTGTTCGAGGATATAGGCCTGAAGTTGCCGCTGTTTGTGCCTTGCCTGCTCGTCGCTATTGCCATGTCCAACACGCTTCCTGTGCTTTTTCCGCGGTTGCCCTGGCCTGCCAGGACCCGCGCATTGGCAATCATCTCAGATTATTCTCTCTCTGTTTTTCTGGCCATGTCACTTATGAGCATGCAATTGTGGACCCTTGCTGGGCTCGGCGGGCCGTTATTGTTCGTTCTGTTTTTGCAGGTCGCCGGCACCGCGCTTTTCATCATAACGCTGTTCTACCGGGCAATGGGCTCCAATTATACATCGGCTGTCTTGAGCGCAGGTTTTGCGGGCTTTACCCTCGGTGCAACACCCACGGCAATTGCCAATATGTCATCCGTTACAAAACGCTATGGTCCTGCCCCACTGGCATTCATAATTCTGCCGATGGTATCGGCATTTTTCGTGGATTTGGCCAACGCACTGATCATTCGGGTGTTTGTCGCATTGTGATCAATGCTCTTGACATGATACCAAAAGGTATTATTTATATGATACCCTTTGGTATTATATGGAGTATCCGATGTTTCAAACCAGATGCCTGCTTACCGGCATATGTGCGGTGTTGCCAATTTTCGCGACGACCGCCTATGCAAACGAACTGATCACCAACATCCCTGCAACCGAACTTGCCTGGGAAACAACGCCGGAGGGTGTAGCCTTTGCCGCACTCAAGGGCGACCGGTTTCATGAGGCCTATATGGCAATGGTCCGCCTGCCCGCGGGGCTGGTCAGCCCTGCACACACCAAAACAGCCAGTATGCATGGCGTAGTGGTGTCAGGTGTTATCAGCCACAGGGCGGTCGATTCAGAACCAACGTCAGAAAAACATCTACCCGTTGGTTCCTACTATGAAATACCCGCCAATGTGCCACATGTGAGCAAGTGCCTATCGCAAACAGATTGCATCACCTTTCTATATCAGGACGGCAGCTTTGATTTTCTGCCTACAGATCAATGAGCATGGAGGTACAGGGTGCTTTCAGGGCACTCTCAGATCCAACCCGCCGCGATATCCTTTTGCATCTGAGTGCGCGGGACATGACCATCGGTGAAGTTGCCGATCAGTTTTCCATCACCCGCGCAGCCGTGAAAAAACACCTGACAATCCTTGAGGAAGGGCGACTGATTTCCGTTAAGGCCCACGGGCGTGAACGCATCAATCACCTTGAGCCACTTGGCATCAAACCGGTCGCTGACTGGATCGGCTACTTCAACCGGTTCTGGGACGAGCGTCTGCTGGAAATGCAGCAGGCAGTTGCACAACATGAAAGAGAAAATGATGAATAACAGCACAATAACCAAAACAGCCTTCTTTGCCGCTTCGCGCGAAACCGTATGGTCATTCCTGACTGAAAAAGACAAATTGGCCAAGTGGTTCCATCCGGCTGAAGCAGACCTTGTCGACGGTCAGGACTACGCACTCGTGGGCAAAACAGACGATGGTGTCACCAAAAAAATATGTTGGGGCACGGTTTTGCACATGGACCGCCCGTCAAAACTTGTTTGGTCTTTCACTGTGGGTGCGCTTGAAGGTGCCATGACTGAAGTCACGTGGCTGCTGGAAGAGACAACCGGAGGAACACGCCTAACGCTTGTCCACGAGGGGCTGGCAGAAGTCAGCGCAGCCTTTGGCCTGATTATGGCACTTGATGCCGGTTGGGACGAGCATTTGGGCTCCATGCGCAGTGCTATAAAAGACCAATAATCAACAAATTCAGGCGTGGAAATCGGTTCACGCCTGAGCATTTGTCTACTGACAAATTTTGACAGTACGCAAAAACGTACCAACTTGTAACCGACTGCAGCCAGTGATACTCATTATTTAATATTTTTGTTAATTAAAAAAATTCAGGCTTTGACGGAATCGGCAGATCCTGAATGCATCAACAAAAACAACGCCGACACCGTTATCCCGTTTCTGACAAAACGTGAAACGGTCTAAAGGAGATCGCTTTGCGCTGTATCACGATTACCTACAAATATTCCGGGCCGGAAGAACCATGGCGAGAAGCCATTGACACCTTCGTTTCCGCCATAAATTCAGACAGCGACGTTGCCGGTCGTTTCACGTATCAGGTTGCCGTGGCCGATGACGGCGAAACGCGAATCCATTGGGGACGGTGGGATCGTCAGGAGACCCTGAAATTGTTGCAATCGCGGGACTATTTCGGAGAATTCGCCGGAAAGGTGAAATCATTTGCCGGGGGGCAACCCCAGAACACCGGCGCTGATATTGCTTTCAAAACGGACGGATGGTGAATCACGCCGGGATACAATCAACCTGTTCGACTGGTGAACGCACAGGGGTTTTGTGCCAATTGTTGCCGGGATTGTTCTACCGGAGCAATTCAGGTTCTGACAGAACCGGCGAAACCTGAGTGCATCAACAAATTTAAGGCGACACCTGTGTCCCGTTTTTGACAGAACGGGAAATGCTCAAAACAAGCGGTGATGTCTGCACATCACCGCTTGAGTTTCAAACTGCTGTCAAATGCAGCAATTTACTTGGGTTGCGGAACAACGCGCAGGTATGGTTTCAGGGTTTTCCAACCACCTGGATATTGCTTTTCCGCTTCCTCATTGGAAACGGCCGGAACGATTATTACGTCGTCACCGTCAACCCAGTTCACCGGCGTTGCAACCTTGTGCTTTGCCGTCAATTGCATTGAATCAATTACCCGCAAAATCTCGTTGAAATTCCTGCCAGTGCTCATCGGGTAGGAAATCGACAATTTGATTTTTTTGTCCGGACCGATGACAAAAACTGTCCGAACGGTTTGATTGTCAACGGCGGTGCGGCCATCAAAGCTGTCGCCAGCACCAGCTGGAAGCATTCCATACAGCTTTGCAACATTGAGGTCTGTATCACCAATCATCGGATAATTGGGCATAAAGCCCTGTGTCTCTTCAATATCATCCGCCCATTTAGCGTGATTGTCGACGGGGTCCACACTCAGGCCGATAATCTTGACGTTGCGCTTTTGAAACTCGGGATTGATCCGTGCCATGTACCCCAGCTCGGTGGTACAAACGGGCGTGAAATCTTTGGGATGAGAAAAAAGCACACCCCAGGAATCACCCAGCCATTCGTGAAAATTGATTGTCCCCTGTGTCGTTACCGCCTCAAAATCCGGTGCTGTATCGCCAATTCTCAAATTGCTCATTGCCTGATCTCCCTTTTGATCAATATCCAGATGCGCACAGTCATAACAATGCACGTCTCATGGGCGCATAGAACACCAAGGTCGAGACACAATCAACCATAGACAGGTGTGTCCCGCTGTCACAATATTCATCACATAAGGTTGAATAGGACGACAGCATGAAGGTGCCAGCATTTTTCGCCGGTTTCCGGGCCTGATACGCAGGTTTACATCGATCATGAAATTTGGCTAAGCGACGAGATTTCTGAGTATCATGTTTTTGAGTACCTTGGGGCTTGACGGATGTCCAAATCAGGAATTGTGAAACAAATGGAACACCTAACCATTCGCAATGAGAAGCAAAGCGATCAGCCGGCCATATTTTCGCTCCACTGTGGGGCGTTTCCCTCTTCAGCCGAGGCAAATCTGGTCGACCAGTTACGAAACGATGGTGATCTTGTTTTGTCGCTGGTTGCGATACACGGTGATGCTTTGGTTGCCCATGTTGCGCTATCGCGGATGAAGGCGCCATTTGCTGCCCTTGGGCTTGGTCCTGTTGCCGTTCGTGCGGCGGAGAGACGTCAGGGCGTTGCACATCAACTCATCTCCAAAGCCCTTGATCAGGCACGCGATCAGCAATGGTTTGGTGTGTTTGTATTGGGCGATCCACACTATTATCAGCGCCTCGGGTTTAGTCTCGATGCCGCCGCAGGATTTGGATCCCCGTACAGCGGTCCACACTTTCTTGGTCGCGCATTGCAAGGCTCGAACCTGCCGACAACGGCAGGCACCCTCGCCTACGCCAAGGCTTTCAACGCTCTGGGCTGAGGTAATTTGAACATAAAAAAACCGTCGGACCTGAAAAGGTCCGACGGTTCCAAATCGATTTCGACTTAAACAGCCTGAAGATTGTCGGCGGATGAACGCCCGGTGCGTTTGTCAGCAACAACTTCAAAGGTGACTTTTTGGCCATCATCAAGCTGGCGAAGTCCAGCTTTCTCAACTGCACTGACGTGCACAAAAACGTCATTGCCGCCGTCATCTGGTTGAATGAAGCCAAATCCCTTTTGGGAGTTGAACCACTTTACGGTTCCGTTCTGCATTCTGTTTCCTTTCAAGAAACATATCATATTTCAGGTGTAAACCACCTGTTGCTTATTATCGAAATCTTGGTTTGAGGTGCTGCGCCTCAACGCAGCCTGGCACTAAGGCCGTGCCTGCCGGCCGAAACTCGATGGCGTGTCAGTCCCATATTGTTGTGACAATATCAAGACCATTTTTCGCGTTTGAAAAATTCATCACAGCAGGATTTCGTGGCGGCAATATCGGGTGTGGATTGGCACGCCCGTATCGCATATTCTCGAGCAATTGTACGGTAGGTTTCAAGTTGCAGGAACGGGCAGCCTGTGTGTCGATTTGGCAATAATACCAGCGGAAAGTGTGATGGTTGGCAGGATGAATTCAATCGGACGCGGGCGTTCAACCCTGAACCCCGACGGTTATCCTGATGTCCATTGATAAACAGCCCGACGGATGAGTCCATACTGACCGGCATCACAGGAGCGACAATTGCGTAACCGTTCAAATACATGATTTTCATCCATGAAGAATCCTGCTACATTTGCCGTCTGGCATTCGCCCATGCCTCCCCCCTCCATCGGGTAAGTACAAGACGTATCGGGCGATCTGTTCAAAACCATCCGTTCGAGCGGTGACATAAGGAGGGATTGTTGCAGCGGCTCGCATGGAAGGTTTTAAAATGCCACTATCTGCCCCGATATTTCAGCTGAAGAGAAGCGCAAAATCCATTTCACGCGCACAGAAAATTCCGCTTAATCAGGCACTGGACCGCATTGCCGTTGAAGAAGGGTTCAGCCAATGGAGTGAATTGGTTTCCAGTCCGCAGGCTCAGCCATCACCAACCCGATTGTTCAATGAATTGCAATGTGGTGACCTGGTGCTATTGGGTGGCAGGCCCCGGCAGGGTAAAACCGCCATGGCGCTCAAACTGATTATTGAGGCCATGAAACAGGGGCGCAGCGGGGCGTTTTTCACGCTTGAATACAACACACACGACGTTGCCGAACTCTTTTCCAGGATCGGCCAAAGTTCTCGAAAATTTGACGGACTTTTCCAGTGTGACAATTCTGACGATATCGATGCACACTACGTCATTCAACAGATGAATACCGCCGCGCGCGGTACGGTAATAGCCATAGATTATCTCCAACTTCTGGATCAGAGACGACAATCTCCGGTCATTGCGGTTCAAATTGAAGCGCTCAAGTCCTTTGCCCGAGAGCGTGGCCTCATTATCATAATCACCACGCAAATTGACCGTTCGTTCGCGTTGTCGGCAAAGCGTTTTCCGGATGTGAAGGATGTGCGGCTGCCAAACCCGTTGGATCTGTCGATATTCGATAAGACATGCTTCATGAATGGTGGAATGTTGCAGATGCAGACATCCGGTATTTAACACGGCGCATGGAATCAGGTTGATCCCGTGGGTGTGTCCATCTTTGAAATGGCCTGCATAATCGGGCTGTAAAGACGCACCCACGCCAATTACCCTTGTTGTTTACGGACGCCCGCGCCATAACTCTATAGTCACTATAGATATAGAAGGTCATCAACGGTGTACACGATTGGCGAGATTTCACGACGGACCGGGGTAAAGGTCCCAACCATCCGTTATTATGAGCAAATGGGCCTAATGGCTGCTGCCGAGCGAACGCCGGGTGGACAGCGCCGTTATTGTCGCGAGGGACTTGATCAGCTTGGATTCATCAAACACGCCCGGGATCTGGGCCTTTCGATTGAAGCAATCCGCGACCTCATCAGGCTCAATGCACATCCGGACACCCCTTGCGATGAGGCCGACAGGATCGCTGCAGAGCATCTTGTATCTGTGCGCAACCGCATAGAGCAGTTAAAACGGCTTGAGGCCGAGTTGCAGCGCATTTCAACGCAATGCAAAGCGGGAACGGTCAAGGACTGTTATGTTATACGTGCGCTGGCAGACCATTCTCTGTGTGAGAACGAACACTGAAAGGCAGGATTTCCCCATGTGCAAACAGACGGAACCGGGCACAGCGCAAGCCACTGTGCTGATCAACAACGCAAGAACCCGTGTGACGGAATGGCGCTTTGCAGGCAGGGGTGACAATACCGGATGGCATCAGCATAAGTTTGACTATGTCGTTGTGCCGCTGTTTGACGGTATCCTGGAAATTGAAAACGCCGATGGCGAGCGTCACCACGCTGAGATGAAAAACGGCGTCCCCTATTTTCGTCAACTCGGAGTCGAACACGACGTTATCAATGGCAATGATTTTGAATGCGCATTCGTTGAAATTGAATTCCTGGAAAACTGGCTCGAATCAATTCGTTAGCGCGCTTGGCTGGAGCAATTCAGGTTTTGACGGAATCGGCAAAACCTGAATGCATCAACAGTATCAAAGGTCGACACCGTTGTTCCGTTTCTGACAAAACGTGAAACGGTCCAAGTCATCAATTCACATTCAACAAAACGGCTCATACAGACAGCCCAACCAGAGTACGCGCTTCTACAGACTTTAGTGAAAAGTCGCCTCCGGCATAATCCGCAGCCGCTTTCGTGCACAACCAGGCGACGGCGCGTGCCGCATCGTTAGCAGAAATATGAACCGCCGGGTCCAATTGACTGACAGGATTAATGCCGGAGGACTTAATGGCAACCTGCATATCGGTTGCCACCGTTCCGGGGCTGAGTCCGACAACGCGAATACCGTGTTGTGCATATTCCCGGTCGGCACAGGCCGTTAGCGACAATACAGCCGCTTTTGACGAACAATAATGGCTCCAGCCTTCGAGCGCACCCGTGGCTGCTCCCGAACTGATATTGACAATAGTGCCGGATTGATTTGGAAGCATGACAGGCAGTGCCGCCCGGAGACCGTGATAGACACCCTTATAATTAATGTCTGCAATTTTGCCCCAACTGACCGGATCAGAATCGGCAATTCGGGCAATGGGCTCGATGAGCCCTGCATTATTGACAAGAATATCAAGCCGCCCAAAAAGCGTACAACAATGTGCGACCGCCCGTTCGACGTCTCCATAATCACTCACATCGCCTGTGAAGGCTTCAGCCCGTCCGCCCGCATCACGTATGGCGTGTGCAATCTGCTCGATCTTGTCGGTACTGCGCGCAACAAGCAAAACGCCAACACCATGTTGTGCCAACTCAAAGGCAATGGCTTCACCAATGCCCCTGCTGGCGCCTGTTACGATTGCTGTCTTGCCATTAAGTTCCATGTGATTCCTGATCGGTTGCCCTGTTGCTATTCGCAAATCGTCTGAAAGGTAATGCGAATTTCCAAAATGCCGGTGATGGTGCGGGCTCATTCCATACATCCGGTAATGTTGGTCGGCAGCAAAACGCTTTCGTTGAAGCGCCACCAACACCCAATCATATATATGACAGCAGCTCTTCGATAAATCACTCGACCATCACTACATTCGTGCATATGGTGCACTAATGGAGATTGCATCCCTGAAACTCTTTCTGGCAGTGGCTCAACGGGGCAGTTTTGCGGCCGTTGCCAGGGACTACGATCAGGATCCCTCGACAATTTCAAGAACCATCGCCGGCCTGGAATCGGAACTTGGCATTCGGCTGTTTCAGCGAACCACCCGTAACATGACACTCACCGAAGCTGGTGAAATCTATTTCAATCGCATGGAAACGTTGCTCGAATATCTGGACAATGCCAATGAGGAGGCACAGGCGACAAACATACGACCCAGTGGCATCATGCGCATGACCTCTTCCGTTGCCTATGGTCAGATCTGCCTGACCCCTCTATTGCCACGTTTGCGGGAAGAATTTCCCGATCTCAAGCTGGAATTGCAATTGACCGATGAGCGGGTGGATCTGGTCGCCAACAGGATCGACCTGGCCATTCGACTTGGGCACAGAATTGATGGTGATGTCATTGCAACAAAATTGATAAATACCCGGTACAGAGTCTGCGCCAGCCCCGGCTACCTTGAACAGCACGGGCCGATTGAACACCCCACCGCGCTTTCGCGGCATCGTTGCCTGCTGTTTCGGATACCATCTTTTAATTCCACCTGGATTGCCCGTAACGCATCGGGACAGGAGATCATTGTTCCGGTGGATGGCGATATCGTCATTTCGTCAGTGCAGGCTTTGCATCAATGCGCATTGAATGACATGGGTCCCGTACTTCTTGCCGACTGGATGGTCGATGATGATATCCGTAATGGCAGGCTCATTGACGTTCTTCCAGGATATACGATGTCCGGGGCCCATTCGCACACGGCCGCATGGCTTGTCTATCCAAGCAGACGCCACCTTCCCTACAAGGTGCGGGTCATAATCGACTTTCTCAAATCCGAATTCTCTGATCGCCTGCTCGCTCTACCCAAGGAATGAGACCAGCGGTATTGATTAGCTTCATGATGGGTTGAATCTGGCGTCATCAAGCAATCCAATCTGGGACTATCGCCTGTGCCCGGGTGCATGAGAGGGTTGTTGCAATACGAGAATTGGCAACACAGTCGCGAAACCAATGATGGTATACGCGCTCATGTCGGGAGTTGATTATGAATTTATCACTTGGCAGCAATGATTTCAGTGAAGCGGTTGAAAATGACCGCGCCCATGTTTGGCATCACATTAGCCAGCACAAACGCTATGAATCGAGTGATCCCATGGTCATTATCGAGGGCAAGGGCATGCGCATTTGGGATGCGAATGGTCGTGAATATCTTGACAGCGTATCGGGTGGTGTGTGGACCGTCAATGTCGGCTACGGGCGTGAAAGCATCGCTGATGCCGTGCGGGATCAATTGGTAAAGCTCAACTATTTTGCCAATTCTGCGGGTAATGTTCCCGGCGCGCTTTTTGCCAAAAAACTGATTGATAAAATGCCCGGTATGAGCCGTGTATATTTTTCCAATTCAGGTTCAGAGGCCAACGAAAAAGCCTACAAGATTGTGCGCCAGATTGCGCATGCCAAATATGGTGGCAAAAAGCACAAGATTCTTTATCGCGAACGCGACTATCACGGCACAACCATTACCGCCCTGAGTTCGACCGGGCAAAACCAGCGCAAGGATCAATACGGCCCATTCACGCCGGGCTTCGTTGAAGTGCCCCACTGCATGGAGTATCGCTCTCAGTACGGTGAATGCAGCGATTATGGCATCAGGGCGGCCAATGCCATTGAAGATGTCATACTGCGTGAAGGCCCGGACACAGTCGGTGCAATTGTTCTGGAGCCGATTACCGCAGGCGGCGGCGTAATTACACCTCCTGAAGGTTATTGGGAGCGCGTACAGGAAATTTGCAGGAAATATGACATCCTGTTGCATATTGATGAAGTTGTCTGCGGCCTGGGACGCACCGGAAAATGGTTTGGCTACCAACATTATGGCATCCAGCCGGATATGGTGACTATGGCCAAAGGTGTTGCTTCGGGATACGCGGCGATCTCCTGCACGGTCACAACCGAGGAGGTCTTTGACCAGTTCAAAAGCGATCCTTCCGATCCGATGAGCTATTTTCGTGACATCTCGACTTTTGGCGGCTGTGCCGCCGGTCCGGCAGCCGCACTGGAAAACATGCGGATAATTGAAGATGAAAACCTGCTGGAAAATGTCACTGATATGGGTGAATATCTGATGGGTCGGTTACGCGAATTGATGGACAAACACCCGATGATCGGTGATGTGCGCGGCAAAGGCCTGTTCTGCGGCGCTGAACTTGTGGTGGATCGTCAGACGAAAGAACCGGTGCATGAATCCGTCACACAGGCCATCGTCGCTGATTGCCTCGCCAACGGTGTGCTCATAGGCGCAACCAACCGAAGCTTTGACACCTATAATAATACTCTATGTCTGAGCCCGGCGCTCATATGCACCAAGGCCGATCTCGACCAGATTGTTGATGCGATCGACAATGCGATTGCCAGAGTTTCAAAAATCCAGTCGCTCTGATAACCCGTTCAGGGTTCTGGATTAAAAGCGCTTACGCCGTGGATGGAGACGTCCGCGGCTTTTGTTTGTGTGTCCATGCGACACTCTTTTTGCCTTGTGTTTTCGCGCTGGAGCAAATCAGTTTTGACGAAACCGGCAAAAGCTGAATGCACCAACCAATCTGATCAAACCGACACCACAAGCCTGAGCCTCAATAGACCCTGGTGCCAGGCACATTCTTACGGATGGTCACGTGAATTGGTCCTCTTATCTCAATGCATGTGTTTTATCGCGCCCTGGTTTGCAATCCAAAAGACAAAGTTGCTCGTATACGCAGCCATAGTCATATGTCCAACATGAGAAGCACGATGATTATCGCAAAATGCATTGTTGACGCACCAAAGAGCACAAAACTGCCCATAGTATTTGCACATTCGGATAATGCAAATTCCGCATACCCGGCTGACACTGTTGAAGGTTTGCTGAGTCCGGAAAATAAGAACAAGTCGGCTTCGATACCAGATTTTCTGGTCATCGGTAAAAAATTGCGATTCTTTGCTGGCCGACCCTGCGAAAAAATCCGCTCTCAGTTGCCCCATTACAGCCTATGCGGTCCCCTTGGGATATTGGCACCCTGATATGTCCAAAGTCGATAAAGCGACAGACGAAAACATTACATGGGTGGAGACAGTTCCGACATTGACGCACTTTGCGCAGGTTGGTGACGCCTCCCTGTATGTACCCCTGCCAGATGATTGGTATTTAGGCCTTTCGGATGTTCTTGATTCCACAGAATCCATAGCGAGCGGTGATTACAAAGCCGTAAATCTGGCGGGTGCAGGTACAATAAGTTCGGTCACAAATGCGCTTGGGGGTGAATTGAAACTGTTTGTATTTGGCGGTGATGGTGCACAATTCGCGACCGCGCCAGAACACAAGTCTGCCGCAGCATCTGCTCTTGATGGTGTTCGCTCCTGGGCCAAGCATGGTCTTGGGCTGAATTTGCGCGTCGCTATGGTGCAGGTTGGAGAGGTCCGTGCGGCTGGTTTTGATGTATGCGTTGCCTTCTGGCAAGCTTCCAGGAACGTGCGTTATGCCATGTTTATTGGCGGTGGACTGGAATGGGCCGAATCTCAGATGAAAAGCGGTGGAATTTTTCTGCCGCTAACTGCCGTAACACAAGAACCGAATTTTACTGGCCTGTCATGTCAGTGGGGAACGGTTAAATCCAGAAACGGAAGTGTGGTTTCATTAATCGTCAAACGCGGACCGGAAGCGTCAGATGTCAGCTTCGCGGAAGCAACATCTGAAGTCATTGCCTTGCTCGACGATTCAATTTCTGCAAACCCCATACCGGATAAAGGGCCGGATGTATCGTGGCCATCAGCCTCACTTAGGCTGCAATCGTATGTCGGTCGCTCTGCTGTACCGTTATGGTGGCGCAGGATCCAGGTAGTTTGTACTGCTGCAATCATTTGGACCATATTCAGGCTTGGTATCACAATTGGCCAATTCGTTCCGGATGACTATCGCCGCGAACTTGCTGCAAATACAGATTTTCGAAAATTCAACGATGGACTATTGATGACCATCGATTGCACATTTGAAACAATCGAACGGTTGCAGCAAGCCTTGGATGCGGCAACAGCAAAAGGCATAATTCGCTATGGAATTCATACTCAAAGCGAGGCGCTGATAACATGTGTTGCACCCTCCGTCTTGAATTCGTCCCATATGCATTTCGTAGATGGCGCTGGAGGAGGCTATGCATCCGCAGCAAAACAGTTGGTTGGATAACCTCAAAAAAGGATACCAATTCGATTCTATCACGCAATGAATTGCATTAGGTTGTGCGCAAAGGATTTCCAATTGAGGGCAGAATCGTGCAGCCGGATGACAGACCAACACTGAACGCCCCTGATGATGATCCATATTTGTGGCTCGAAGAGATCGATGCGGAGGAATGTCTTTCCTGGGTCGAAAGCCAAAACGCTCGAACCCTGTCACGTCTTGTCGGTCCGCAGTACCAAACAGACACCGCCGCGCTGACCCGTATTTATGACAACCCTGATCAGATTGCCTTCGTTACCCGCAGGGGTGACCATTTGTACAATTTGTGGAAGGACGCCTCAAATCCACGCGGTTTGCTGCGCAGGACAACACTGGAGCGATATCGGCTCAATGATCCCCAATGGGAAACGATATTCGATCTTGATGCCTGTGCCCGAAAAGACAACGAAGACTGGACCTGGCAGTCCTCGACCTTCCTTCCCGATGATAATGACATAGCACTGTTTCGCCTTTCACGCGGCGGCGGAGACGCTGTTATCCTGCGCGAATTTGACCTGAAGACCCGAACCTTCGTTGCAGATGGTTTTACGCTTGAGCAGGCAAAGGGCAGCGCTACCTGGCTGGATCGTGATCAGATACTCCTGTCCAGTGCCTTTGGTGAGGACATGGCAACACAATCGGGCTATGCCGCAACGGTACGGTTGTGGAAGCGCGGGTCGCCGGTTGAGGAAGCACAAATCATTGCCCGCACGGCCAGACAAAATATCGCGATCTCGTCCCAGTTTGATCGCAGTGCCGGCAACAGGCGCCTGTGGATTACAGAGCAGATTGATTTTTTTAACGCAACCTACCGATTTGGCCCGGCCGAGGGCCCATATCAACGATTGGATCTACCCACGCATTGCACCATAGAGGCACGCGGTGACTGGTTGCTTGTCCGCCCGAGAAAATGCTGGACGGTTGGCAGTACCACTTACGAGCCGGATTGCGTGTTGGGCATATCACTTACCGCATTCGCGGCAGGAAGCAGATCGTTTCAAAGGCTGTTTACCCCCTCCCCCAGGCGTGGACTACAGGGTTTTTTTGGCCTGGGTGACGGCTTTGTATTATCCTATCTGGAAGAACTGGAACCGCGTTTCGATCGGCTGCAACCAGGTTCAGATGGCTGGTCAATTGAGGCACTCGCAGGTCCGCCCAAACAGGGTATCGCCCATATTTGGCCGTTGGATAGCGACACGGCACACAGCAACGGCGATTTGTTGATGTTTGCTGAAGATCCCCTCACCCCACCGTCGCTTTCACTGCTGGCAGAAGGAAAACCGTCGGAACAACTGCGCCATGCACCTTCGCTTTTCAAGACTGACGGTCTGATGGTCAGTCGCCATGAAGCGATCTCCACAGATGGTGAACGCATACCCTACACACAAATTGGACCATCTGAACGGTCCGGCCCCTTACCAGTGCATATGAGCGGGTATGGCGGTTTTGGTATCAGTGTCCAGGCGACCTATAATACCTCGATTGGTAAATTGTGGCTCGAGCTCGGTGGCATAAGTGTCATTGCCCATATTCGTGGTGGCGGGGAATTTGGCGAGGCCTGGCATCTGGCTGGCCGCGGGGCGGCAAAGCGGCAGTCCCATGACGATTTCGCTGCCATAGCGGCGGATTTGATCAGCCGCGGCGTGACAACGCCTCAGCAGATTGCAGCAGAAGGTGGCTCAAATGGCGGTATTCTCATCTGTAATATGTTGACGCGCTACCCGCATTTGTTCGGCGCTCTGTTTTGCACCATTCCCCTGATTGACATGCGCCGGTATTCCCAACTCCTGGCCGGTGCCAGCTGGATTGCTGAATACGGTGACCCTGATGTCGCGGAAGATTGGAAGCATCTTCAACACACATCAGCCTACCACACTGCAAAACCCGGGTCCGATTACCCTGCAATCATGATCGCAACAACCCGGCGCGATGACCGCGTCCATCCCGGCCATGCCAGAAAAATGGCAGCAAAACTTCAGACAATGGGATATGAAAATTCGCTCTATTATGAACTGGATGCCGGTGGCCACAGCTATGGCAAAGACAATGCAGAGCGTGCTGCCTTTGTCGCGCTTGGCTTTTCGTTCATGCGCAAGGCGGTTGGCCTGTGATTGTTGAGATTGTTGAACCAACATCGGCATCACGTCCAATGTGGGCAATCACACGATCAATGAACTATAATTATGTGCATGACCGCGAATTGACGTCCGCAATACGCGTTTTTAGTGTTTTTATATCCAAAATCCCAGTAATTAGCCGACTACTTAACAAAAATTCTATAATGTGCAAGGAAATCATTGCATATCGGGGCATTTATTGTCATCAATTTGAATGTACGACAATATTAATCCACGGCGCGAATTGATACGGATAAAGAGGCCTGCTCCCAATGGGCAAAATCCCTGCATGATGCAGGACTAACGGTCTCGAATTGTGTGCACAAAATATGTCTTTGGGCGAGAGACACTCCCTTTGGGCTATTTGAAAGCATTTTTTCGCGTGACGATTGGGGTTGTTGCGAGGGTTCAGATCCTTGCGGGGTATCACCCATCCCATCACTCGCAAGGTTTGGCGGACGGGAACTTCGGTTTCCGTCCGTTACTTGTTTTATTGCCCGAGAGTGCAACAGTATCCCTACTGTTAATCCAGGCACGATCTTCCATTTATCTCAAGTGTAGCATTCTCAATAAACATCTGGGAGGCCAAGCCTTTGCAGTGTACACCCGTGAACGAGGCCACTGTGTTGTTCAGGCCAATCGCATCATTTGCATGACGGAAAACTTTGATAGCATCTCCCTGCACATTGCCAAATGATGAATCTTGGATCGAAACGCCACCGAACGGTTGATTTGAATTTATTACCACCGCCGCAGCAGCACCGTTGGTGTCAAGGATGTCACCCGTTTGAAAATTCCTTATGGTGTGACCCCCACCTGATATGTTCAGACCGGACGCCTGTCGATCAGAGTTCCTGTGCGAACCGCTGGTCTCAATCACACCGATCTGTATATCCTCAAAAGTGCCGCCATAGGAATCACGTTGCAAACGCATTCCCTGCGCATCAGGCGTTGCCAGGGCGTGCGAGGCCGTGGCAAGTATGTGACCAAATCTTGCATCACGGATTGACCCCAATGTGCCATCCCAGAATATGGCCGTGCTGCGAGCCCTGTCGGTCGTGTTTGTCGCGGTGTGAGCAGCAACAGCCCCGCCGGACAGATCGCGCACATGTAAATCATAAGCCGCCAGCTCAACACCTCTGGCCAATGCTTGGATTGACGGGTGTGCGATCACATCACCAAGCATCACATCCACCATGCGTGATTGAGCGGACGAGCTCTGTGGCTCCTCATCGACGCTGGCAATTTCACGTGGCGCAGACGTGCGGACAACAATACCTTTGGCTGTTGTTTCTCCAGCGACAACACCAGCCCCCAGCGCTTCCAACTCACCTGCAGAGACTGTTCCCAACCTCAGTCTTTCAAGATCAACCATATCTGCGTCAAATTGCATTCCAACCGCCATAACGGATGTTTTGTCATCGATCAGATTGTGAGTTGCCGATACATTGCCAACGGTCAGGTCGCGCACAACGATGGTGACTAGCTCAGGTTCCGTCGGCGCATCGTCTGCAAGCACTTGTGAGAATTCAACTTGACCAGCAGATCTCATAATCACGCCAAATGCTTCGCCATAGCTTTTTACATCATTAACAGTCACATCCCCTATAGAACTCTCGCGAAAAGCAGCGTTTGCTCCTTCGATAAAAATTCCCGCTGCGGTTGCAAACCGGGCGTTGTGACCACTTTCAACGTCCCCGAGTGCTACCTTTTCAATAATACCGGAATTGCCCTGCCAGCGCACACCGAACGTCTCACTCTGCATATCTGTCTGGAAATTTTTGGTACCGCCACTTTTCACAGATCCGATTGCGAGGTCATGCACAAATGCATTGTCCCGCTCAACATCGAGGCCAACTGCAATAGAAAGAGTACCAAAGCCCTGCCCCATGAGCCCGTCATCCGTTGCAGAACCAGCCGCCACGGAGCCGACCGTAACACCTGAGATATGCGGCTGAGATATCTCCTGTGGTTCAGGCACGATCGTTTCAAATGCCGCAACTTGCAACGCCTGAGGTTGTTGCGAATTCAGCGTTTCCGCGAGCCTAATGCCCGTCGCAGTTGTTTGGGAATTGCTGCCCAACAGATTTCCGGATCTGACCGTCGCAATATCTACGTTGTTGATTGTGTGGGCTTCAGCAATTGCCTGCAAGCCGAACGCGTGTGAGGCCCCGTACTCCACAACATCACCGGAAATGACGGGTCCTAAACGACTGTTTTGCAACGTCATATTTTCACCGGTAAGCGCAAATCCCATCGCGACCGTATTGCCGAATTCACCGGCAAACCGGCCCGATGATGCGGACCCCAGATAAAAATCGTCCAAAAGGCCGTCGGCTCCGTTCCAGACACCGCCAACGGCTGCGCTTTGTCCTATGCCAACCATATCCGGGGAAAACACCTTTTCAACAGTTACCGACCTGGCAACCCCATTGTTACCTTCCCAAATCAAACCTGTGTGTATGCTGGAGCTCGTGGCTTCCTGCACAAAAAACTGCGGCAAATGGGTTAGAACTGAAGGTGAGCCCACTTGACCGATTGAAACCTTTTCCACCTGTCCTCTTTCGCCGAACCAATGAATGCCAACGCCATGACCAAAGGTAAGAACGGCCTCCACACGAGCATTACTCAGTGTACCGTCGTCAGCAATCCAACGCACGGCAGCGGCGTCCGGCAACGGAAGAACCCGCATTTGCGGTTCTTCTTCCTCAGTTGAAATATCTCCGGGAATAGCAGTTTCCAACCTTTCGGGCCTATCATCCCGTTGACCCGATCCCATCAGATGGGCCGTGACCGTATCAACGCTTGCATTGGTCATTTGCCCATCCAGACCCAACCAGACATGGGCGCTTGCACCGCGCACACGATCCCAATCGTCCCCTACGTCAGGAGTTTCATCCTCAGTGATGGCGTGAGTGTAAGATTCGCCAAAACCGCTTTTTTCGACATAGGCAGATACATTGCCCACCATTGTGTCTGAAAGTACGCCCTTGTTACCAAACCAAAGCGTCGCCATGGCCACACCTTTGCCGTGGATCTGATCAAATTCCAACGTTCTGGCGAAGGACCTGTCGCCACGGGCAATAAGCCCAATATTGAGAACTTCAGAATAGGCCCCTTCTTCAGAATTGGCGGGCTGCTGGCGATCTTCAAATTCTTCGTGCGGCGCAAATAGCTGTAAATCCGGCTCGCTACCCACAAAGGCAACATTGGTGACCTTGGAACGATGGCCCAGGCTCATGCCGACGGAAGCAATGTGTGGTTCGTCGCTCTCATGAGGAATAACATCATTCACATTTATACCGATGCCGCCATGAAATTCTGGCATAGGAACGCTGGCCCGATAGGTACCGCGGGTTCCGGTCCTGGCACCCGTCACTGCCAGCAATGCAGTGCCGCCAATCAGGGTTTGCTCGTCACCCACTGATATGCCGCCACGATATGACCCGCCGGTTCCATCAACCTCAATCAATGTGCCAGGCCCCAATGCAAGATAAGCCTGCAACTCTTCGTCGGTGCGCGCTAGCCGGTAGCGTAAATATTCAACGCCCGTATCACGGTCGATGACATTTTCAGCCTCTGATCTGCCAATTACAATATCCGTGTCGCGCTCGAGCCCCTCGACCATGCGCAGCCACTGTCCACCACGTTCTCCCCGGTCAAGCTTCGCCTTGCCCAACGGAATGCGCAGCTTGAGCCCGAATTCGTGCTTGCTGTCGCGCACCTCATCCCAGCTATATTCATATTCAGCCGTAAATTTGGCGCCCGGTAGCGCCGCCCCCAGATCATTGAAGGCCAGCTCCACACGCGCCTTGGGGCCCGTGATGGCCTGATCAACATCGCTGTGGTCAAAATAAAATCCACCGGCATATAGGCCAAGTGTCGTGGTGGTTTCGGCCAATAGAGCCTGCTCGATATCAAAGCGCATTCCTGCTTCAGCATCTGCGCCATAGAGCGGGATTTCCTCACCGCCAATCATGACAATATTGCCGGCCTGTACAACCACATCAGCAAGGCCTGCATTTGCCGTCTGGGCATCGGTTACCGGCACATACCAGTTGGCACGCAAATCAAATTTTTCAGACAGTGCCTCAAATCCACCGGCAATCTGCCAAAACGAATTGTTGCTGGCAGAACTGCGCCAGTCCGTGCCTACCCAGGCACCAAAGTTGAAGCCATTATTGAGCATCCGGCGATAGCCCAGCGCCGCATTGATTTCCTGTACATTTTCCTCAAACAGTTTGCCGCGCCATTCGGTAAAAACGAGACTGTCATGGGTTTGTGTGAGGGGCACAAAGAGCGTGGTTTCACCACGACTGGAATTGTCTGTTCCAACGACACCGCCAATTTCAAACCATGGGAAAAAACGTGCCAGGTCGGCAACTTCCTGCACTGCGTCCTCTTCGACCGGGTCCGCTGCATGGGTTGAATTCACAGTGAATCCCACAAATGATGCAGTTAAAACAATATACGAAACCGCATTCGACATTCTTTTCCTGAAAGGTTTCATATAGTTCACCACTCGCCTCAAATTTTATTTACCGCAATAAAATATTGTGACTAAAGATAATGACAGCAAAATAACAATAGGCAACAGAAATATACTAATAAATGTTTCTTTGTTTAAGATTACCACTGGCAACAATTTGTAATTAGCATTTTGCCATGTTCTTAAAATTGTTTCTTAATACGACAACATTTATGTTATTTTTATTGCTGCTCGATGCAATTTTAAGCCTGCATTCTAAATTGATGGAGATTTATGGCCCGATTCTGTATTACCAAATGGATGCAGGAGTATTACGATTTTTAAAACATCAAAGGCAATCGCACGCAGCAATACAATCGGACCCGAGATCTTTGCTGGCATGCGAAAACCCGGCGAACATTGCGTAATTTTATCCGGGAACAATTCCCGTTTTAACGGAATCGGCAAAAGCTGACCGCATCAACAAAAACATTGGCAGAGAGCGTTTTCGCGTTTCTGACAAGACATGAAACGGTCTGGTGAAACTGTAAAAGCTACGAGGGATACTTCCCGGCAAAGACGACAGCGTTGAGGCAATCAACAGGGTGCCAGCCACTGGTTCATATATTTTCTGAAGCGGTTGTCTCTGCTCTCGGCATTGGCAATGGAACCACACAGCAGGAGTGAGACCGAGTGCGTTATGAAAGCCAACACGCCCTCCGCCAATATAACAGGATCAGCCTGACTACGGATAATGCGGTCACTTTGCATCTGCGTAAGCCACCGTGTCGACAGATTCATAGTCTGGGAAAACACAAGATCGGCCTCCGCTTCACAGGCGGAATCCGTAACACCGGCATATTTGAGAACCAGATCAAATACGATCCTGCGTGACATGAAATCAAGAATTGGTTTCAGTGACACACAAAACGCGTCAACAGATACAGGTGTTTTCTGCCCGTCAGTATCGCTGATTATAGCTGAAAACTCGTCTGCCAGCAGCGAGATTATCAACAAATCCTTATTGGCAAAATGGGAAAAAAATGTCCCCTTTGCAACACCGGCTGTATGCACAACGTCCTCAACGCGCAGCGCATCAAGTCCTTGATTTTCCACTATATGCCTCGCGGCGTTCAGCAAATTCTGGCGCGTGAGAACACTGCGTGCCTGTTTTCCTGGAGACATTTTCTGATCCAACACTTGAATTTAAATGACCGTGGTCATATTTACGTTTCGATAAAATGACCGTGGTCAATATTGGAGACTCGCATGCATTCGAAAAAGATACTAGCCCTCAACGGACATCCGTCAAACAAATCGCTGTCAACGGCACTCACCGACGCTTATGTTGAAAGCGCCAGCCTGGCTGGTCATCAGGTTCGCCGCCATGATCTTGCAAATATGACCTTTGATGCAGATTTTGGTCAAAGCCGCTACCATCAGACAAAGGCCCTTGAGCCAGACATAGAAACCTTTCTGGTGGATCTGGAATGGGCCGATCATGTCTTCATCACGACCCCTTTGTGGTGGGGCGGTCTGCCAGCCAGACTGAAAGGCCTGTTGGACCGCACACTTCTGCCCGGACGCGCCTTTGACCCATCGATCATAAAGGCGGGCCTTCCGAAGCCACTATTGCTCGGAAAAACCAGCCGTGTCGTGATTACTTCCGATACCCCCAGCTGGGCATTTGGTCTCATGTACAGCTGGGCTGCCCGCAAGCAGCTTGATCGTCAGATACTCAAATTTGTTGGCATCAAACCAAACAGGTTTACAAATTTTGCCCCCGCGAGTCAGGCGAAGCCGGCAACCATCGAAAGGTGGATCGAAAAAGCCGGGAATCTTGGTCTAAAAGCCATCTGATCATTAATATGCCCTCAACGACATTCGACCCATGAGGGCATCAAAGCAGATGCGGCAGATCATGAAAGGCAGAATTGAGCGCTTTCGACCAGGCCTCTGACAATGCCGCAAAGTCGCCGTCGTCGGGCTCAATTCTGCGCCTCTCCGAGAATGCCAAAGCATCATGTTCCAGAATTGCCAAATCCAATGGCATCCCAACAGACAAATTGCTGCGCAGTGTTGAGTCCATTGAGACGCAGGCAGCAAGTTTGGCTTTTTCCAGTGGCGTGCGTGAAGTTATGACCCGATCAAGGATCGGCTTTCCATATTTGTGCTCGCCGATCTGGAAAAACGGTGTGTCAGTTGATGCTTCAATAAAATTTCCTGCCGAGTAGACGAGAAAGAGACGCAATGCACCGCCTTTGCGTTGCCCTGCAACCAGCACCGTTGCATCAAATGTTGCACCTTGGGCCTGCATGCCATCGCGATGGCGCTCCTGCACCTCCCGCATGATTTCACCGACAATCTGTGTCACCCGGAACATGCTGTCGGCGTTCATGATCGTTTCGGTTTCAGGATCAACCTTTTCCAGTTCAAGCTGCTTTTCCAACCGCGTTACAACGCCCTGGGTAATGGATAGATTGCCTGATGTGAGCAGGGCTATGGCCCTATTACCCGGCTGCTCCCAGATATGCATTTTGCCGTAGCGGGATATATTATCCAAACCGGCATTGGTTCTGGTATCTGACAGGAGGACCAGACCGGTTTCCAGTTTGATCGCAACACAATATGTCACAGATGATTTCCTATTGCTGCTGGCTGTCGAGGATGGAAACATCCGCTGACAATGAAATTTGTGATCCTCCCATAACATGCCCCTTTATCGGTGTCGCGTCGTCGGCGTCCATCCCACAGGAAATCCTGACGTAATGGTCGGTGGGAGAAATGCCATTAGACGGATCCACGGCAATCCAGCCGAAATTGGCGATGTGGGCCTCTGCCCATGCATGGGTCTCAAACAGTTCCTCCGTGTTGCCAGCAGCCTTAAGGTAACCAACGACATAACGCGCCGGCACGCCAACGGAGCGACAGGCAGCAATAAAAACATGCGCGTGATCCTGGCAGACACCTGCACCAATTGACAAAGCCTCAGCCGCTGTTGTCACCGCCGTGGTCGCTTCCGGCCGATAGACAACAGCCGCGCGCACAGCATTTGATATTGCATGTACCGCTGCAACCAGGTCACTTTGATAAGCTGCTGATGCAAGTTCGGTAATCGCGGCATCAGGCCGGGTCAGCTCCGTGCTCCTGCAAAATATGGCGGATGGCGGTTTTCGCGGCAGGTCACGCACCAGGCCCGCCTTGTCTTCGGTAACAATTTTCCCCTCGGCAATGACCGTGACCTGTGACACCGTTTCGTCGCTTTGCCACAGCGCTGCCTCGTCTCCGTAACCGGTTGTATAAATGGGGAACACAGGCTCGTCATTGACGTGAACTGACCAGGCGTCCACTGACTGCCCATCATAGATCGAAGGAAACAGCTTCAATCGCAAAGACACTTTTGCAGCAGCCGGATCATAGGCGTATTCGGTGCGGTGCCTTATTGTCAGATGCATCTGAAAACTCCGTCAAAAGTGATAGGCCTCGGAAACTTCCTGGCTGATACGACCGGTTTTGACAATCTGATCGTTGAGGAACTCGTGCAAACCGTCATTGAAAATCTCATTGATGTTCATCGCGCTCAATCGCTCCAACTCTGTGTGAGCGGTGCGCTGGCAGGTATGTGTATCGCCATGACTTTGCTGCAGGCGGGTAAGGCTGGCATCAATCTGGCTGTAATTATAGGCGACCGAGCGTGGAAAGGCCTGATTGAGCACAAGAAAATCGGCAATATTCCAAGGCGCATAATCCCCATCATAGTAGTGGTGGTAAGACCGAAGACCGGAAACAGCGTGCAACATGGACATCCATTGATGATGATCGCGCCCACCACCAACAACTTCTGTTTCGGGCAAAAGCAGGAAGTATTTCACATTCAACAGTCTTAGGGTCATATTGGCGCGCTCGATGCTGCCACCCAACCGCAAGAAATCATATCCCTCATTGCGTAACATGGCGGTTTCGACACAGCCCTTGAAAATGGCCGTGCGGCGACGCACCCATTCCAGGATCGGCGCAAGATTCCGGCGCGCAGCCTGTGGCTCCATCGCCTCCAGATAACGCCAGTCTTCGTTGAGACCTTCCCACATCTCCTGCGTCAGGGCGGTTCGAACCGCACGGCCGTTGTCGCGTGCCCTGCTCAAACAGGCCTGAATCGATGAGGCACCATGGTTATCCAGAACGAGACTGGATACGATGTCCGCTTCGGTTACCGCACCGCCATTTTCTGGCAGAGGCGTCCCTGTCGCCTGCATTATTGAAGCCCACTCAACCTGACCTTGGGAGCCTGGCAGCATTGCCATTCGCTGGCCCATGGCAAGCATGCGCGCCGTCGCCTCGGCCCGTTCCATAAACCGACCCAGCCAGAACAGGTTATTTGCCGAACGGCTCAGCATTTTCTCATTCCTGCAACACCCATGTATCCTTCACACCGCCGCCCTGACTGGAGTTCACAACCAGCGATCCGGGCTGCAAAGCAACACGTGTCAACCCACCCGGTACAAGTCGAACAGATTTACCGACAAGACAAAAGGGTCGGAAATCCACGTGACGACCGGAGATTTCCTGGTTGTGCAACGTTGGCGCTGTCGATAAATCCAGCGTTGGCTGGGCAATAAAATTGGCCGGATCATCGAGAATGCGCAATCGATATTCCTCTATTTCAGCCTTTGTACTCTTGGGCCCGATCAACATACCGTAACCGCCGGAGCCATGAACCTCTTTGACGACAAGATCAGCCAGATTGGCGAGTACATGGGCACATTCATCAGGACGGCTGCACTGAAAAGTCTGAATGTTTTCCAGCACGGGTTCTTCACGCAAATAAAACCGGATCATCTCGGGCACATAAATGTAGATTGCCTTGTCATCGGCGACACCGGCTCCCGGTGCAGAACAGATATTGACACCCCCTGCCCGGTAAACATCGAATAATCCGGCAATGCCCAACATGCTGTCGGGTCGAAATGTCAAAGGATCGATATAGTCGTCATCGATACGTCTGTATATTACATCAACCTTCTTGGGCCCACGGGTTGTGCGCATCCACACCCGCGCTTTTTCAACAAACAAATCATTGGGCTCAACGAGATAGATACCCATCAGGTCTGCCAGGAAAGAATGTTCGTAATAAGCAGCGTTCATCGAACCAGGTGTCAACAAAACAACGATTGGCTCCCCGTCACAGGCTGCCGGGGCGACCTCTTTGAGCGTTCTGAGCAACTCATCGGGATAATGATCGACCGGTTTTACCGGACCACCTGTAAAGATGTCCGGAAACATGCGCGCCATGATCTCCCGGTTTTCAAGCATATAACTGACGCCGGAGGGCGTTCTGCAATTATCCTCAAGCACCTGAAAACTATCCGGACCTGTACGGACAATATCAATACCGACTATATGGCTATACACACGTCCAGGCGGCGAAAAGCCAACCATTTGTGGCAGATACGCCGCATTCTGATAGACCAGTTCGCTGGGAATAATGCCTGCTTTGATGATTTCACCACGATGATAAATATCGTAGAGAAAGGCATTGAGAGCCCTTGCGCGCTGGCGAATGCCACGATCCAGAATGGACCATTCCGCAGCAGAAAACGCTCGCGGTATCAGATCGAACGGTATCAGTCTTTCCGGATCCCCGCCCTCGCCATAGACTGCAAAAGTAATGCCGATCTTTCGGAAAATAGCCTCTGCCTCAGCCCGCCGGCGATCAAGCAAATCGGTACCGGTCTCGCGTATCCAATCGGCAATACTCCGATAGGGAGGGCGGATGCCGCTGGATTCTTCCATCTCATTAAATGGCACATCAAGCCTTTTTGCTGGAATTTCCGATCATCAAACGCACGTTACTGCGGTTTCGTTCGCCGTGAGGTTAGCAAAACAATCAATACTCAGCCAGAGCTTCGGATGATTTTACTGATCAATCAGATTTACCATGAAAAACCGCCTCAATATTGTTGCCATCGGGGTCAAGAACAAATGCGCCGAAATATCCGATATGATAGCGGCGCGGACCAGGAGCGCCATTGTCATTTCCGCCGTTTTCCAAAGCTGCGTTGTAAAACCGCTTCACTGCTTCCTCATCCATAGCCTGAAATGCAATATGAAGCCTGGAGCGATAGGAAACACCTTTACTGACATGAAGTTCATTGGCTGAAAAGCTGTCCTCGGTGACATTTGTCAACTGATGTCCAAGTGCATTCAAAACCGCCTCAAAAAAGACGCGACTTTTTTCGACATCCCTGACACGAAGATGCACGTGGTCTATTAACCGACCCTTCTGCAATTCCATAATTTCGCCCACCCATTACCAACTGGCTATAGCAACTGCGTATTGTTGACGTTACATGTCTATAAATAACAACGACCCGCCATAACAATCCATTAATTTAATTAGGCAAATCGTAACGATCTGGCAAATTGCTGAATATATTTCTCCTATGCCTGTCCATTGCCATTTGAATGTACCAATACAACATTTTCAAAGCCGGGAACACATGGAGCTACATCTTTTTGTCTTCGTGAATACTATTCGATGACGCTGCGCGTCAGCGATTCCACAAATTGAAATAATTGAAACAATTGGCACATCATATTGAAATCCAATTGATACGCCCGCCTCCTATTCCTGCCTGACAGTCAGAGCTGCACGTTGTCTGCATCCCGACTGTCGGCAACAGGAGGTCATTTGATGAAAGATAAATTAGCCCACATAGCGGTCTGTGACAGTGATCCCCTGATGCGTGAGATGATCATGGAGTACCTCGTCAAAAAGGCCTATGATGTAAGTCTGTTTGCCGATCACCAGTGTCTGCTGAATCAGGTCAGGTCCGAGCGATTGGATGCAATTGTTCTGGATATTTCAACGTCCAATGAAGATGGACTTTCCGTGCTCAAACAATTGCGGGCGATCAATGCAAACATCCCGCTTCTTATGCTGACAGCAGCAGCCAATGTGGTCGAATGTGTTGTCGGTTTTGAACTTGGTGCCGATGACTATATGGCAAAACCGATGGATTTGCGCGAACTGCTGGCACGATTGAAGGCCATCATGAGAAGACGTGGTTATCAACGACAACCGGTATCCACGCAGACGGATCTTCTGCAGATTGGAAAGTGTGAGCTGGACATGACGCGCAGAAGGTTGATGGACGCCAATGGGCAGCGCATACAATTGACCGCCATGGAGTACGATCTGTTGATTTTCTTTACAAGAAACACCGGCAGAATCCTGAACCGTGACCAGATTGTGGAAGGAGCCCACGGCCGAAGGTGGGACCCTCTCGATCGGTCTGTTGATATCCGCATTTCGCGCCTGAGGCGCAAAATCGAACAACACGCGGAAAAGCCTCAGATTATCAAGACCGTTCGGGGTCTTGGGTATCTGTTCAGTGCCGGTGGCTGAAAGGATAGCGATGCCGCATCCAACCAATTCGGGTATGTTTTGGTCAGGAAAACTGCAGATCTCCAACGTGTAAGGGCTGTTTGCAGACGGGCATTGTTCCATGTCAATTGCTTAGTCTGCCATCTCCTGACATGAAATCCACCGGTGTACATTGGATCAATTTCGGTTCCTTTGTTGAAACCCACCCGGGGGCAGTTGAGCATATTAAAGATAGGTGCTTCTATCCGGCAAACGCGCACGCTATAACGCGCTAACAACACAGACTTGGAGCATTCAGATTTTGACGGAATCGGCAAAATCTGAATGCATCAACTAAATCAAAGGCCGACACCGTTGTCCCGTTTTTGACAAAACGTGAAACGGTCTATTGGGAAAAGCAGCATGTCAAAACCGGAAATTATTGTCACAGATCCATTGATGCCCAGTGTTTTGGACGGGTTATCTGAGGTGTTTTCCACCAACCTGTTGTGGCAGGCCAGTGACCCGGCCAAATTTCTGGATAACTTGGCCCCCGCCGTGCGTGCCATCGCCAGTGGTCATGCTACGCCGATTGACAAAACACTGATGGACCGCCTGCCCCGGCTGGAGATCATTTCAAATTTTGGCGTTGGTTACGACAATATTGATGCCACTTACGCAGCGTCGCGAAAGATCGTTGTGACGAACACGCCGGATGTGCTCACCGAAGAAGTCGCGGACACGGCCATAGGTCTGATGATCATGACCGCAAGGGAGTTATCCGCTGCCGAACGCTGGCTGCGCGCTGGCAACTGGCAACAGAGTTATCCGCTGACCCGCGGCTCCCTGCAAAACAGAACATTGGGCATTTATGGATTGGGCCGCATCGGGCAGGCTATTGCCCGGCGCGCATCCGCAATGAACATGAAAATCAACTATCATAACCGCAATCCGGTTTCCGGCTCTGCGCTGAACTATTGCTCATCTCTTGAGGAACTAGCAAAGGAATCCGATATCCTGATGTGTGTGGCCCCTGGTGGCCCGGCTACACATCACACCGTCAATACGCGCATTCTTCAGGCATTGGGGCGCGACGGCATTTTCATCAATGTCGGTCGTGGATCTGTTGTTGATGAAACGGCGCTTGTCAGTGCCTTGCAAAACAACACGATCATGGCAGCGGGGCTCGATGTGTTCGAAAAAGAGCCACATGTTCCAGACGCGCTCCTCACCATGGATCATGTGGTCCTGCTGCCCCATGTCGCTTCTGCCTCTGTGGATACGCGAAATGCCATGGGACAACTGCAGATAGACAATCTTAGCCAATGGTTTTCCGGCGGTTCACCGATAACACCGGTACATGAGACACCGTGGCCACCAAAATGATGCATACATCCTATCGCCTTGCGGAAATAAGCGAATGTGCACGTTTGAGTGCCGTTCAGCGGAACCTGTGAATGAGTGTTTAAAAAAACTGGAAGGCACAGAGCAGCACGTTGAGGCGTAACGCCGTTCACTGTGCCTTCCATTTGTCGTATACACCCCGGGCGACGTGGGGTGCAAAAAACCGACAAAGATCATCAATGGTTCAATCTACCCCCCGACAGACAACCATTGATTTGTCAAAAGCGCTATAGGCCGTGAATTTCGCGTTTGTCCCGAGCGGGTCTGCGTTCAGATTTGAACTGCAAACAAACTCAACGCGAATCAAGCGGCCTTCACGACGATCAACAAAGCCAAAGTATGCCACGTGCATACAATGCTCAATCACCCATATGGGTGACATCGCGATATCCCAGAACAATCAATAGTTTGCTTCCCGTTTTGGACGCTCGGAAACTTTGTTACTTCTGTCTGAAAATAGATATTCGACAAATCACCCCGAGATATGGTCAAAATGATCAATAAAGCCATTCAGGTTTTGACGGGATCGGCAAAACCTGAATGCATCAAAAAACAAAGGCCTACAGCGTTGTCCCGTTTCGGGCTAAACGTGAAACGGTCTCGTGAAGTAAAATACCGCCACAATTCCCTTGGAGGAAAACTTTATGGCTTCAGTCAATCAACCGGCAGGCAAGCCGGTTGACCGGGAACTAATAAAAATCAATCTTGCGCGGCTCCTTATTAAACGATCGCCGACTGCAGCTATTTCCTCGATGTTGTTTGCCTTACTTTCTGCAGCTTTGTTGAGTTTCAGTGCGGATCGCGACCTGATTGTCATCTGGCTGATTGCACTGTTTGCAACAGCCTTCCTGCCTTTTGCCTACATACTGCTTGAAAAAAAGTTTCCCTTCTCCCGCAGCAATATTGACCGTTTCCTGGCGTTGAACACCGCCAATGCCTTTGCAGCCGGACTTGCCTGGGGGGTGGGCATGGTGGTCTTAACAGACCTGTCCTCGGACCTGTCCATTGCAATTACCTTTCTGATCATATTTGCATTTGCAACAGCGGCAATCATCAGCCATGGATCATTTCCACGGTCTTTCATCGCTGCCACCGCCCCGGCCTTGTTGATTTACGGTACATTTTTAACTCTTTATGCCGCTCAGCCGGTTTCCAGATTTGGCATTGCGATCATGCTGATGTTCATCCCCTATACAATGATCGTGCGCAACATCAGCAAAAACACGATTTCGAACCTGATATCACGACAACGAAATCAAACCATGTTCAAAGAGCTGCGGGACCAGCGCGATTCCATCAGGCGGGCGAACGAGAACAAGTCACGCTTTTTGGCAGCAACCAGTCACGATCTGGCCCAACCACTTCACGCACAGGGCAATTTCATCGTCGCGCTGCGTGCTAAGCTTCGCGACCACGAACAATACGAGCTCTTGAACAAAATTGAATCCAGCTGGCGTGCAATGGGCAACCTTCTTGATGGGCTTGTTGACATATCGAGGCTTGAAGCAGGCGCGATCGTCGCCAACCGAGGTCCGGTGGAGTTATCCTTGCTGCTTCATGGAATCATTGAGGAATTTTCAGACAATGCTGACCGGAAAATTATCGAGCTGCAGGCACGGCTCGAACCCCACGTCGCTGACACTGACATCAATCTGTTCAGCCGTATTGCCCGCAATATTTTGTCAAATGCAGTGAAATTCACACCAACTCATGGAGAGATCATCGTCTCTCTTGAGGATGTTGGGCAGCATATTGCCTTTTGCGTCAAAGACACCGGTGTCGGTATTCCAGGCAATAAACAGAATGAAATATTTGAAGAATACGTCCAGTTGGACAACCCTGAACGCGACCGTCAAAAGGGCCTTGGACTGGGATTGTCCATCGTCCGCAGATTGTGTGAACTTCTGGATATTGATGTTCAGATGGAATCTGAGTCAGGTGCCGGAACCTCTTTTACTTTCCTGCTGCCCAAGTCCAGTACGCAGGTTTCCGAGAAAAACCTTTTGGCAGGCAAACAGGATGTTTTGCGGCTTTGCATACTTGTCGTAGACGACGAACGTGCAATCCTGGACAGCATGTCCATGATCCTTTCGGATTGGGGGTGTGAGGTGTTTTGTGTCGAGTCTGGCGATGAGGCACTTGATCTTATTCAATCACTCGACATCATACCTGATGCTGCAATTATTGACATGAGATTGCGTGAAGAAG
Organism: uncultured Rhizobiaceae group bacterium; assembly: GCA_947501445.1. Classification (GTDB taxonomy): domain Bacteria; phylum Pseudomonadota; class Alphaproteobacteria; order Rhizobiales; family Rhizobiaceae; genus Hoeflea_A. The sequence goes on from CANMVS010000001.1 coordinate 403,777, forward strand.
AAACCGGGCTGGCTGTTCTTGGGCGCATCCGCCAGCAGTTCAATAGAATGATTCCTGCAATGATCATTACAGGAAATGTAGACGGTCTGGGCAAGATGACCCTGCCCGGCAACACGCAATTACTGGCAAAACCGCTTGATGCACGCACGCTCTACCATAAATTGCGGATGCTGGAGGGAGCGGAACCAACGTCGGAAGAATCGAAAACCCAGTCGAAACCGGTGACCGATAAGAACCATGGGTCCACCGTGTTTTGAAAAAACCTCGATCCAATTGTCGGGGAGTGTAATTGTATGAACCACTAACTTATGAGACCCAGCGATTGAGCCTTTCTAACACAAGCCGCCCTTGTGTTGACGTTCATCAACTTGAACATGCGTTTTACGTGGGTTTTGACGGTATTTTCACTGACATTCAGTACGCCAGCGGCTTCCTTGTTAGAATACCCCTCGGATACCAAATGCAGAACCTCCAGTTGCCGCTGGCTGAGTTTCAGATCCGTGATCCCAACGATGTTACGGTTTGAATTTAATGATCCGCTGTTTTTTTCATAGGCATTCCATAATTGTGGCGGAAGAAATATCTCGCCAGAAAATACAGTATCAAGCGCTTCTTTGAGCATCTCAGATGATGCAGATTTCGGCAGAAAGCCCTGTGCACCCAGCCGCAGAGCTTCCTCGATAGGCGGCGCGGTATTGATTCCGGAAACAATGAGCACCGGCATCTTTGCCCCTCGCCCACGCAGCGTTTTGACAAAGGCAATGCCATTCATGCTTCCCATAATGAGGTCAGAAATCACGAGATCAAACCTGTGCCCACCACCGATCATACGAATTGCCTCAAGCGGAGACGTAATGCATGTGCATTTGTAACTGTTATTGAGTCCGCAAATGAGATGGGCCAGACCATCTGCAAACATTTGATGATCATCCACTATGGCAATTTCAATCGTTCTTTTCATTCATGCACATCCGATGGCTGCCGGTACGGGTACGACCTTATTACATTCCTGCACCCAGCGAACCCAATCATTTTGTCTTATTTGAATTCGACTTAGAACATCCATACTCAAGTATTACAACACGCGATATACTTGACCTGATGAAATATATATTCAATATGAGTTGTATGAATGACGCCATCACAGAGTCAAAACAAAAAAACCTGACGATATTATACCGTCAGCGCACGCTTGCCACCATTGGCTGGACAATGGCTAATCCTGCAATCATCATGACATATCTTGCAGTATCTCTGGATTTGCCCATTTTTCTGGCTGGATTGCTCATAAGCGCTCGCAAGACTGGTAATCTGGGTGCTGCAGTATTCACGGCGGACTTTGCGGCACGGCGGATCCGAAAAAAAATAGATTTGAGTATCACTGAAATCGTTGTTGCACTTTGTTATGTTGCAACAATTCTGGCCATTCTGTCTGGATCAGTGCTGCTTGTCAGTGTTGCTCTGTTGGTCATAATGCTGTGCATTGGCGTGGCTGAAGAATACCAAAACCTGCTCACTTGGGATTTCCTTGTCGACACACTGCATGCCAGCAGCCGAAATAATCTCATGTTTTGGGCTATGTTATTGGGCGGCACCGGTGCAGCGTTGCTGACCTGGTTGGCTCACTTTATGACGCTACAATACGAACCGCTGGCCCGGCATTCAATCATTGTGGCCATTGGGATATTGAATTTTTTTGCTTCCTCCGTGGCCTTTCTCATGGTCCGCGAACATGCAAATGCTAACGCACCTCGTCAGAAAAGCACACAGCATGGGTTAGCGCGCAGTATGTTGAAATCATTGATACAATACGGACAAAACATGCGCTTGTTGTTAAAGGAGAAATGGTTTCGCCGCTTCACCATAGTGCGGCTGACGCTGCAATTTGTTGAGCTGTCCATACCATTTTTCACCATCCTCGCAGCGATTACCCATGGCGCTTCTCAAAAGGGGTTGGCGGCGCTTGTTCTATCATCGGCTGCAGCGCTCATTGTTGGAGGGCCAGCATGGCGGCTGATTGCTGGCGTTTCCCATGGTGCTGTCATGGTTGTTGGCCCACTGTTGGCGGCACTGAGCGGAATGGCACTGATCGCAAATCATTTTTATGGCCTGGTTGATGTTACATTCATGCATGCGGCGGCGCTTTTCCTTGTTACCATCGCAGTTCAGGGCGTATCCACGTCCAGAGGACTTTATTACCTTGAGCTTGCACCCGAAAGCCAGCGCACCATGGGGGTGGCCGCCTCCAAATCGCTGGTCCGTGTCGCAAGCATTGGTCTGGCTGTTGTTCTATCGGCACTGGCCCACATGCAGCATGTCTCATTTGCCATAGGCTTTTTGGTGGCCGTAAACGTGGCAGCTGCCGTGGTCATTTATCATCTGACGGTCAAAGGTCATGCAACCAAAGCTGCTGCTCAGGTCTAGGGTCTGTTGCAGGTTTTGTCAGAAACGGGGCAAAGTTCTAACCTGCGTGTTCGCTGACTTTTGCCAGGTTCTGATTGAAAGATTCGGCCTGCGCCTTTTCCCAGTGATTGCGGTAGGCTTCGCGGATATCATCGGTCAAAAGCTCGCCAGGCTGCAGATACTCCTGAATCTTGCCGTAGGAAAGTTCGGTTTGATCAGCAACGCGCTGATGGATATGCCCTGGAGTTAGTTCCTCCGGTGTTGTCAATCCCATTGCGCCAACCAGATCGAGAAAGCTCTCAACTGTCGCAGCATGAAAACTGGCAACACCATGCTGCCGCCGATTGATATCTACAGCCTGTGCACGTTTGGCATCCTGTGTTGCGATACCGGTCGGACAGGTATTGGTGTTGCAACGCACAGCCTGTATGCAACCAAGGGCAAACAACATCGGTCGCGCCACGTTGCACATGTCCGCACCCAGCGCCACCTTTTCAACGATATCAAAGCCGGTTACCACCTTGCCGCTGGCAATCACCCTGATGTCCTTGCGCACACCCGCACCAACCAGACAGGAATGAACAAATGCAAGCCCCTCATTGATTGGCACGCCCAGTCGATTGGTAAATTCCGCTGGCGCTGCACCAGTCCCCCCTTCAGCACCATCAACTGTTATGAAATCCGGCGTAATACCGGTTTTCAACATTGCCTTCACAATTCCCATGAACTCATGGCGAGCGCCAATGCACAGTTTGAATCCGACCGGTTTGCCTCCCGTCAAGTCGCGCAATTTCTGCACAAATTGCATCAAACCCTCAGGAGAGTCGAAAGCCGTATGGGCAGGTGGTGAAATAACATCCTTGCCAACAGCAACACCTCGAATTCTTGCAATCTCCTTGTCCACCTTTGCAGCTGGCAGCACACCGCCGTGTGCCGGCTTTGCTCCTTGAGACAGCTTGATCTCGATCATCTTGACGACATCCCTATTGGCGTTTTCGACGAATTTTTCCTCATCAAAATTACCGTCGGCAGCACGACAACCGAAATATCCCGTTCCAATCTGCCAGATAATGTCTCCACCACCTGCAAGATGGTAAGGGCTTAAGCCACCTTCGCCCGTGTTATGAGCAAAATTTCCAATCTTCGCACCGGCATTCAGTGCGTGGATGGCATTGGAACTAAGTGCACCGAAGCTCATAGCCGAAATATTCAAACGGGAGGCCGTATAGGGTTTCTTGCACTGCGGCCCTCCGACAACAATGCGCGCTTCCTTAGGGGAAACTTTCTTAGGAGAAAGTGAATGGCTGGCACGCAGGTAGCCGGTTTCCATCAAATCCAGTTGCGTTCCGAATGGTTGCGTTTCAACCGTACCTGCGGCGCGCGCGTAGACAAGGTCCCGTTGCAGGCGATTGTAGGGTTTGCCACTCTCATTTGTTTCGACAAAATACTGACGGATTTCCGGACTTATGAATTCCAGTGCGTAGCGAAGATGGCCAACAACAGGATAGTTGCGAAGGACATTGTGTGCAGCCCAATGGATGTCGTAGATTCCGAGTAAAATGAATGGCACAACGATTGCGAGCGCCCACCAGAATGGTGGCCAGAAAAGCGCAATGGAAGCCACAACCAGTGAGGTAATTATTGAAACAACATAAAAAACCGTCCGCATCATATTCCCATTCCTTGTTCTGTCCTGTCACCAGAACCAAAATATCCGGCGCCTGCGAAATGATCCGACGCAGCGCTTATGTCATTCCGCAGCTCCGCAGTGCAGAAACAATATCAATCCGCACGACAACTCTATCGCCTGACCACACGCAATCAAGATTTATTGTGTGAATACCCAAACTACTGACTGATTTATGATAAAACTCGAGTATTGGTGGCTTGAAATTGTTGAAACATGTCAGCGCCCTGCCAATTTATGCCAGCTTCAACTGAGCAACCAGAACACAAGTGGACAGCACCCGTGACACTTCAATAAGTCCAATGTCTCAATATGTTCACTTCAATTCCAATCAATCACACCTTCATCATTGATGATTTACTCTACTGCCCAGCGGTTAACGCGACGAAATCAATTTCGCAGGAACAACAAAACCGACCCATTTTTCAGTAATATAAGTATATTTTTCAATATACTACTTAAGTATTCACGCTGTAAATATAATATACTAATTTAATCTATTACTTAGCCTTTCAATATTTAAAATTTTTTACTTCACTTTTTGCATTACATACCGTAACATTAAATTATCGGGCTCTATTTTGGAGACTCCAAGTCCTTACTCAAGATTTTCTATCGGAGGACAGGAATTGTTGAAGCGGATCGCAGAAAAGCTGTTTGGCCACAAGAGTGGCGGAGACCTGCAGCAGGATGCGGAGCATGGCGAGGAACAAATGAGTGTTGGAGGCAGCCAATTGTTTAATGTCAAAACAAGAACGAATAACAGGAATCGCAGCGACACCCTGTTTCAGTTGCGTACGAATGTATCAACCAAGTCCAAGGCGTTGCCGCTGAGTGAACTGGAGAATATTGTTGCAGGTGGCAGCCCCAAGAAACAGCGCATTATCAAGCCGGATCCAGATTCCAATATCTAGGGTATCCGTTTTGATCAAGGCCTATAGCAACTGCCGTTTTGCAAGGGTGTAAAAGGCGCCACGTTGCATCATGAGACTGTGAAAACTGCCGGTTTCCACAATACGCCCCTTCTCCAATACCAAAATACGATCCGCGTGCTGAATTGTGCTCAGCCGGTGGGCTATTACCAATCTGGCTACATTAAGTTGATCAATACTCTCTTTGACAATTCCCTGTGTAAGATTGTCCAAAGCACTGGTTGCCTCATCAAGGAAAATGATTGACGGCTCACCGACCAGCGCTCGGGCAATCATGAGCCGCTGCCGCTGACCACCAGAAAGGGTGCCAGCATCTTCCGATATGAAGGTATCAAGCCCCATTGGAAAACTATTTATATCCTTGTCAAAGGCTGCTCTTTTGGCAGCCTCCATGACAACTTCGTCACCCAACGGGCGGGCACCTGCTATATTGTCATATATGGAACCGGGTAGAACGCCTGAAGACTGCATGACGGTTCCAATCTGCCGACGCAGGAGCCTTAGGTCCAATCCTGCAATATCGTGATCATCGTAAAACACTGTGCCCGACGTCGGTCGTTCAAAACCAAGCAACAGGCGCAATATTGTTGATTTACCCGAGCCGGAGGCACCGACCAGCGCAACGAACTCCCCCGGTGCAACGGAGAAACTTACCTGATCCAATATCGGCGGCCCGTCATCGCGATAGCGAAACGATACATTTGTCAGCGAAAATTGACCGGAAAGTTTTCCCGGATCTGCCGCCGACTTGGCCACTTCCGGTGCAGCCGTCAATATAGGTGCAGCGCGTTGAAGCAGGGGAACTGCGGAAGCAACAGTTCCAAGCATGAGCCCGAATGACCCCATAGCAACAACGAACTGTCCGAAAGCTGCATTAAAAGTTGCAAATGCTGCCAGATTGATTTCATCCAACCGGTAACCTGACACCACAACCATGCCGACGATGCCTACAGAACCGATGACCGACAAAAAGGCTGTCTGAATAGTCCGCAACCCTCCTATTCGCCACAGCATACGTTGCTGGTTGGAGAACGGTACAGACCATTCAGCAAATCCACGTTCTTCGGAGCCAGCGACCTTCAGCTTGTCCAGTCCGCCGATCAAAGCAAGTGTGAGCTGGGTGACGTGCCCCTGCAGGTCACGGTAGGCAGCAATGTACTTAATTTGAGCAATCACCAGCAAGGACAAAACAGCAATCGTGAAGAGTGCATAAAACAACCCGAATATTGCCAACCGTACATCATAAAACAACATGAGTACAAAGCTGGCAACCGAGAAAACACCGCCGAGGAGCCCCCCTATGACGGGTCCGGATAACATGCGGCGGCTTTCATCGATCGCCATGACACGGCGCACCAGATCCCCCGTGGAAAACTGCCTGAAAAAACCTGCTGGCAAGCGCAGTAATCGATCCCATATGGCTGCTTGCAACCTCATATTGGCAAAGGTTTCAATGCGGACCGTCAAAAGTGAACGGGTTACGCCAAGTGCGAATACCCCCAACCCTCCGGCTGCTACCAATATCGCATACTCAATGAGCAGCGCCTGTCTTCCCTGTGGTACGGCAGTGGATACCATCGCACCTGTCGCAATTGGTACAATCAACCCGACAATCATCGATAAAGCTGCTGCGCCAACAAGGGTACGCAGTTCCCGTGAACCACGCCTGATCGAAAAACGCAACAGATAGCGAAATGTGGCCTGTCCCTTCAGGCCGGCGTATAATTGATAGGCAGACAGGCTGATATCATCGCCATTGTTTCTTGATACGGGCTCACGAGCGCCCGTGGTGCCGTCAACAATATAATATTTTCCATTAAGCCACAGTGCAGCACAGGGTGTGTCTGTTTTCTCATTCCAAACCAGCAAGGATGCGCCCTCCAGGCGCCACCAGTCTTTTTCAAGTTTTATGCGTCGAAACCGAAAATTTGATTTTACCGACATCCGGCGCAGTGCGTCGCCCCAATCTTCGTTTTCATCACTGTTAAAACCCTCGCCCACTTCAAAACCAATATGCACACCCAGCGCATCAACTGCACCGGCCAGCGCACTGAACTGTCCACGCGTCAACTTCGGCTGCTGCGCTTTTATTGAGATAGCGGAAAGGCGGCGGCTTGCGAACTCAAGATCGCGGGATTCTCGATTGGCAGTGGTTTCCACTGCACCAGGCTCAACCGGAATGGGGTCTTCCTTATTCATCAAGACTGTTCCCCTCGCGCAAGAGCCTTGCATATTTGCCATTGGCGCTCATGAGCGTGTCATGAACGCCCCGTTCAACAACCTGCCCCCCATCCAGCACAATAATCTCATCGCAGTCGCGTATTGTGCTCAAACGGTGCGATATAACCAGGCACGACATCGAACGCGCACGTAGCGCAGTCATTATTTTTTCTTCCGTGTCCGGATCGAGTGCTGAAGTTGCCTCGTCCAGAATCAGCACTGAGGGCGACCGCGCCAGGGCGGCGGCGATATCAATGCGCTGACGCTCGCCACCACTGAAATTGCGCCCATTTTCCTCAACCTGGACATCAAAACCGCCTGTGCTGGCTAGCACAAGATCAAATATCTGGGCATCCTGACAGGCACGTACCAGATCTTTTTGGGAGATATCCGGATTCCACAGGGTCAGATTATCTCGCAGTGTTCCTTCAAACAGCACTATGTCCTGGCTGACGAGCCCCATTGCTTTTGCAAATGCCGCCCTGTCGATCATATTCAGCGGGCTATCATCCAACATAACATTGCCACTCCATGGTCGATACAGACCGGAAACAAGTTTGCCGATTGTGGATTTGCCACTGCCTGATGCGCCAACGAGCGCAATCCAGGCGCCAGGCTTTATATCAAGATTGAACTGTGAAATGAGTGCCGGTGCCTGGGGATTATAGCCAAAAGTCACATTTTCAAGGCGCAAGTGAGGATTGGCTGGAATCTTCATCCTGCGGCCCGCTTGCTGTTGATGCCGCCAATCCAAACCATGATTCAGAACATCGTCAAGCCGGGTCAGGTCCGCCGCTACCTGCTGGGTACTCCCAACGGTGTCTACCACTTGTTGGACCGGCACGGCCAGGGCTGAAAATAGCGCTTGAAAGGCGATGAATGAACCCAGGGTCAACGCACTTGTCATTACACTGTTTCCGCCAATCCAAAGTGCAACCGCAGTCGTTAGTGTGAACACCAGTACCGGCACCAGCGCTGTCAGCTGATCAAGTCTGGAAAGCAATTGTTCGGTGCCGATTGCATTGGCGTGATGGCCAGCCCATCGGCCAAAGAAGTCATCCTCTCCACCACTGGATTTGAGGGTTTCAATGGTTTTCAAACCCACGACGGAAGCGGCAAAAAGCTTCCCCTCTTCAACGCTCAATCTGACAGCCAATTCAAAATGGGCGCGGCGCAACAGTAACAATATGACGACATTGACAAGCACACCACCAATTGCAACCGCCGCCAGGGGAACATCAAGCAATGCCATCAATGCAAAAAGCAGAACTGCGGTTACCGCGCTGACGGTCGCTGTGCCTATTTTGTTTGTGATCTGTTGAGCAATTGTTTGAACATTTGTGACCCTGCTGGCGATGTCTCCAAGGTAGCGTAATGCAAAAAAGCTCGATGGCAGGCGTAGAATATGCCAAAAAAAATCGGCCGAACGGCTTGTGGACATGTGCATTTCAACGCGCAACAAAGCCGCTCCACGCAGCCATGCCAAGGCAAACCGCACCGCGGTGGCAATTATCATCGCAACGATGATTGGCACAAGCCAGTCGTACTGTTGTCCCAAAAGTATATTGTTAACGAAAACACCCGTGAGACCAGGTATTATAAAACCGGGGATCACCAAGGCAAAACCGACGCCAAGCACAAATATCATCTGAGCACGATAGCCCAGAACCTGTCGTATCAATTGTCGGGCAGGTCTGGGTGGTTTTCCAGACCGTTCAAACTCATCTCCCGGGGAAACAACCAGCGTTATGCCCGAATAACTGCGATCAAATTCGTCTCGACCCACCGTGCGGCGACCAAACGCCGGATCATTCAGCCGGATTTTGGAACCCTTGATACCTTCCAACACGACAAAATGATTAAAGTTCCAGAATAAAATAGTTGGAAATGGGCCGGACAAAACCTCATCGGCGGATAATTTGTATCCATCAGCTTCGCAACCATACTTGTGCGCTACACGCACGATGCTTGCAGCTTTACTGCCATCTCTGGACACGCCGCAATCCACACGCAGGGTTTCGAGGCTGATAAAACGACCGAGATAACCCAAAATAATCCCCAGGCATGCCGCACCGCACTCAACGGCCTCCATCTGCAGAACCGTCGGTGTTGTAACCGTGCCAGCAGAGAGCGCAGGTACGGCTGGCTTAATAAAGGGAAGCTGCACGCTTAACCTCCCTTAAGCCAGCTCAAAGCCGGAATAACCAGGGAAACCGGGGACTGCGTCGCCAGGATGACATCAATTTCTGCTAAAGTTCCAATGGCTACCTTGAACGGAGGTCCCTCTCCATTCCACCAGTTGTAACCGTTGATGGATTGTAAATTCGCTTCCAGGCTGATTTTGACCAGATACGTAGTGCCATTGGCTGTCAGCTTTTTGGCCAATTCCTCATTCGCCAGGTAATAATCTGCATAGTCACTGGAAATAGGCGTTTGCGAAACAAATATCACGTCACCTTTGATGGCTCCATACTCCGCCTTTTCCACCGTCCGCGGCGTAACCTGAACAGGCATGCCGATTTCCACCCGTGTTGCCTGATCGGGTTCCAGGAAACCAATGACTTCAGATCCACCGGTGCCGTGAACAATCGTCATCAGTATCTGATCTGTCGTCACATTTTGCGATGACGAAACGCGGATTTCCTGAACGTGCCCACCAATTGGTGCGCGAATATCAACATCCGCCTGCCGCTGTGCGATCAATCCTTCCAATTCACGCTGCTTGAGATTCAGCTCCCGTGTCGCATTCTGAATAATCGTCTGCGATTCAATGTTAAATCCATCAAGCTCCTGCTCAGCCCGTAGCAAACTCGTTTTCAAATCAACAATTCTGCCCAGTGAATTCTGATAGGCGATCCTGTTTTGAAATTCTTCTGCCACAGTCTTCGTCTTGTCGTCGTCCAAAAGTGCCTTCAACTTACTATTTTCGGTTTCCAGGTCCGCTATTGAAGCAGAAAGCAGTTCGCTCTGACGGCCAAAGTTGGACTGCCGTTGCTTTTTTTGGGCATCCATACGCGCTGCAAGACGTCTGTTGCTTTCCTTGATATCCATGACAGCATTTCTGGCGCTGGTGATGGCAATCTCCAGATCCGTTTGATCTAATTGCGCAAGTACATCACCAGACGCTACCGCTTCTCCCTCGCGCACGGCAACAGCTCTTAACACGCCGGGACTGAGACTTTCGACACTGAGAATTTCCTGATTTGCAAGCACAATAATGCCGGTGCCGGTTGCTCTTATGGGGATTGTACCCAACAGGGACCAGACAATTACCACAATGCCCAATATGGACAAAAACGCGAGTGTAACGCCATAGGAATGAGGTATGAGCTTGATCCGCACATCCAGATTTCCGTGCGACTGCCGGTCCAGAACCGGCTGCGGAGTTTTGTTTTTCTCTGTCATGGTATTGATCGAAAAAAGATACCCTCAATAAACAGCAGTCATCAATCGAATTGGCGCGCAAAACAGCTTAACAGCGTGACACGCGCTCGCCTATGCAAAATAAGGGTTTTATTTGAGAATTGTTCGCCCGGAAATCCAGCGGCGACCCTATTGCAAATCTACCAACCGCGTCTATCAGGTTCCACGGGAACCCGGTAGTCAAAATGTTGCCATCAACATAGTTGTGATGATCTCGTGCATCGTAATTTGACGTCGCTGGTGTTGCATGAACAACAACATGCAATCGAAAATAGCGTCCGGTGCGATTTTCCCGCAGATGAACACAATCCGGGCTCAATTTGGCCGCGAATCTGGCCTTTCTGTCCCATCACAGCATATCTGCTCACCTCCCGGAGCAGATAATACCAGGAGATTACAATGTCAGTTACAAAAATAGCCATGGCTGTGTCCATCGCGATCGCAACATCGGGTTTGCATGCTACCAGCGTGCGTGCAGCTGATGCGCCCTTCGCGGAGGCACCGCAACCACCTGCATCCAAAAGACATTTCAGCAAAGTCGGATTGTTGACATGTTTCAATCACGGTGGTTTTGGCTACATCATCGGCTCATCGAGAGACCTCACCTGTACCTTCAAGAACCGCCGCGGTGATCGCTCAGTTGAGGACTACACCGGCCGCATTACCAACCTTGGACCGGACATCGGATACAAGAAGCGCGGCAAGCTTGTCTGGGCTGTCTATGCACCAAGTTACCAGGTGCCCGCCGGCAGGCTTGACGGCACCTATCTTGGCGTTTCCGCTTCGGCAGGCGTTGGCGTGGGCGTTGGGGCAAATGTTCTTGTCGGCAACTTGAAGAACAACCTCAATCTTGTGCCTCTAAGTGTCAGCAGCAATATTGGATTGAATGCCTCAGCTGGCATTGGTGCCCTGACGCTGACCAGTGCCTCAGCCGCACGCTGATCTGATTGCAGGCGGCACTTGAAAAAGCTGCAAACATCGATTGAAAATGCCGCGCGTTTAAAACGCGCGGCATTTCCTGGTTACGCAGAAAAAGAACACCACATTGATATTACCAGGCACCGGTAATCGCCCGAAGACGTGCCTATTTCAACGGATTCAATATTCGTAAATAATAAACATTAACAATAGGATATAGGAATACCAAGGTTCATTACATTATCGTAATATGTACGATCCTTGAATTCGTGGGTACCAGCACCAACCTAAGTTGAACAACAGTTTCATGTGTCTGACACTGCCATTGATCGTGGACGCGATTGATAGTCCGTAGTTTTGAAACATGCGCATTGATTTCCGCTGCCTGTGAAACCCGTTCGGGCTCATTGGGCGCGGCGTACCCTGGCCGGCGCGTTCTGGGAAGTCGCTCCGGCCGGGGTCAAACCTGTTTGCATCAACTGATGTACCACCGTTGAACGTTCTTCATGCCTCGAAATGCTCAATGCGTTTGAGCACGCTTTCACACCAATTTATCCAACCATTTTCATATTCGATTCCCAGCTCAAGCCCCATCATTTTACCAAGGTTCGGCGCTTCAACCGCACCTTCACTGAAGCGCCTGTCGCGGATATGATGATATTGATCCAGCCGCTGCCGTGCTGAAGCAAGCCGCTGTATAATCTGCACACGCAACGCGGCTTTGTCCACATGCTCGATTGCCTGCAGGCGGACCAGCAGGTCATCCTTGAAAACAGGCTCACTCACCGCTTCCTTTGACCAGTCATACAATGCACTGCGGCCATCGCTGGTAATTTCATAGACAATTTTATTGGGTTTACCGGTCTGAATTTCCCGGTGGGAGGCCACATGGCCGCGCTGTTCGAGTTTTTTCAGTTCCCGATAGATTTGCGGGTGTGAGGCATTCCAGAAAAAACCAACCGACGTGTCAAAAAACTTGGCCAGATCATAGCCCGACATTGGTCGCTCAGTCAGGCATACAAGAATTGTCTCTGATAATGCCAAAACACACCACTCCCTTTCACCTTGTCATTTCTATGAAATTTTGCATATATGTGTCAACGCACATATATGCGATAATGAAAAATATCCGGGAGGAGAATATTGTGCCACTACAGGGTTTGAATTCAGCCGCACAAAAATCACTGAATCAATGGCATGCGATGCTGGAAACCGGAGATACGACATCACTTGCGGATATCACATCCCTCAACGCGGTCTTTCGCTCGCCTGCCGTATTTACGCCCTTTGCCGGCAAACAGGCATTTGTGTTGATCATCAATTCGGTCATCCGGATTTTTGAGGATTTTGAATACCACAGGCAGTTTGCATCCTCTGATGGCTCGAGTGCCATCCTTGAGTTTTCAGCGCGCGTTGGCGACAAAAACCTCAAGGGCATCGACATGATCCGCTTTGATGATCACGGATTGATTGAGGAATTTGAGGTCATGATCCGTCCAGCCAACGCGCTGGCTCTGCTTGCAAAACGCATGGGTGAGGAAGCCGGCCCTGCCCTTGCTGAAATCCGTGCGATGGGTGGTTGACACTATCCGCCAGCTAACCTGCCAGCCAATATTCAACTCAATCGGTGGAACATTCCATGACACTTTATCCGCATATATTCAAACCACTTGACCTCGGCTTTGACACATTGCCAAACCGCATATTGATGGGCTCCATGCATACCGGTCTGGAAGACAGAAAAGCCCATGACCGGGTTGCCGCCTATTTTGCGGAACGCGCACGCGGCGGTGTGGGCCTGATGGTTTCCGGCGGGGTTGCGCCCAACGAGGAAGGTGCGGCGCTTCCGGGCGCTGGAAAACTGTCCGTAAAAGAAGAGGTTGCCGACCATGTCGCGACAACACGGGCCGTGCACGCCGAAGGCGGGCGCATTGCCATGCAGATCCTCCACTCGGGTCGTTATGCCTACCATCAGGGTGGCGTTTCCGCCTCGGCAATCAAATCACCCATTTCTCCATTTGCACCCATTGCGCTGGATGAGGCGGGCATAGAAAAACAGATCGCAGATTTTGCCAATTGCGCACAGCTTGCCCGTGAGGCTGGATATGACGGTGTTGAGATCATGGGTTCTGAAGGTTATTTCATCAATCAATTCCTCGTCACGCACACCAATAAACGTGAGGATGATTGGGGCGGCAGCTATGAAAACCGCATGCGTTTGCCTGTTGAAATTGTCAAACGAGTGCGCCAGGCAGTTGGTGATGATTTCATTATCATCTACCGCCTTTCGATGATTGATCTGGTGCCCAATGGCTCAACCTGGGAAGAAGTCGTTCAACTTGCCAAGGCAATCGAAACAGCCGGTGCAACCATCATCAATACCGGAATCGGCTGGCACGAAGCCAGAATTCCAACCATCGCAACGTCCGTACCGCGGCGTGCGTTCACCTGGGTTACAAAACGGCTGATGGGCGAGGTCAATATTCCATTGATCACATCCAACCGGATCAATTCGCCCGAGGTTGCAGAGTCCGTTTTAGCAGACGGTTGTGCGGATATGATCTCCATGGCGCGGCCATTTTTGGCTGATGCGGACTTCGTCAATAAAGCCAGGCAGGGACGCAGTGATGAAATCACGCCGTGTATCGCCTGCAATCAGGCCTGCCTTGATCATACGTTTCAAATGAAACTTTCGACCTGTCTGGTCAATCCACGGGCGTGCAATGAAACTGAACTCAATTACCTGCCAACAGACAAGCCGCGCGCCGTTGCCGTCGTTGGCGCGGGTCCGGCCGGGCTATCTGCTGCCATCGTTGCCGCCGAACGCGGTCACAAGGTTACCCTGTTTGACAAGGCGACAGAAATTGGCGGTCAGTTGAATATGGCCAAACAGATCCCGGGCAAGGAAGAATTTGTTGGTTTGGTCGAGTATTACAAACGGCAACTGGAACTCAAACAGGTCAGGCTTGCATTGGGCAAGGTGGTTGAGCCGCGGGTTCTTGCCGCTGAGGGCTTTGATGACGTTATCGTTGCAACGGGTGTCTTGCCGCGCGATCCTGAAATCCCGGGTCAGCAACATCCAAAAGTGCTGAGTTATATTGACGTACTGCGGGATCGCAGGCCGGTTGGCGAAAAGGTAGCCGTCATTGGCGCCGGTGGCATTGGTTTTGACGTTTGCGAATTTTTGGCACACGAGGGCGAATCTCCAACAAATGATCTGGAACTTTGGAAGCGCGAGTGGGGCGTCGGGGACCCAGCAGAAACTCGCGGCGGCCTGCGACCGGAGGGCGCCCAGCCGGAAAAATCACCCAGACAGATTACCCTGCTGCAGCGCAAGGCGAAAAAACATGGTGCCAGCCTGGGCAAAACCACGGGCTGGATCCATCGTTCAGCCCTGGCAATGAAAAACGTGAAGATGCTGGGCAATGTCAACTACGAAGAGATAGGAGACAATGGTCTCTACGTGTCCTTTGGTGAGGAGCGACGCGATCCCCAATGGTTGGACGTCGATACAATCGTCATTTGTGCCGGACAATTATCCGAAAACGCTCTCTCGGCCGAACTGGAAAGCCTGGGTATCAGCAGCCACATTATCGGCGGCGCTTTCAAGGCCGGTGAACTTGACGCAAAACAGGCAATAGATCAGGGCAGCCG
This sequence comes from uncultured Rhizobiaceae group bacterium, assembly GCA_947501445.1. Taxonomy (GTDB): domain Bacteria; phylum Pseudomonadota; class Alphaproteobacteria; order Rhizobiales; family Rhizobiaceae; genus Hoeflea_A. The sequence continues at coordinate 419,014 of CANMVS010000001.1, forward strand.
TCTGGCCGCAGCACTGTGAATACTATCATGCCAATGTGTGGAAAGGACAGGATTGCGGTGGCGGATTCTGTCTTTCACCAACAGTCACACGATGAACTCAGACCTGATGAAACCCGTGTTTTCGCAGCAGGGATATCATCAGGGACTTTGCCGCAATGCGGTGCTCGCGGTGAATTTTTCGGGCCAGCAACGCATCGCCCTTTTCAAGCGCCTGTATCAGCGCACGGTGATCATCATTGGACTTGTTTGGCACTGGGCGAATATAAAGCGTCAATGCGCGCGCCCTTCGCACCTGATCATTATAGGTATCGATGATGGCCTTTAAGCGCCGATTGTCGGACAGTACCACCAGCGTTTCGTGAAAATCCTCGTCTGCGGCGGCCCAGGCTTCCCGGTCATCGCGCTCCAACGCCTCTTCCATACGCTGCGTTGCCTCACGCAATGGCTCAAGAGTTTTGGAATCTGCGCCCATTTCAGCAACCCGCTCAGCAGCGAGACACTCAAGTTCTGTCAGTATCTGGTAGATTTCTTCCATATCATCGGGAGAAATAGATAGTATCTGCACACCTCTTCTGGGTCGTACTTTCAGCAATCCTTGTGCTTCAAGCATAAGGGTTGCTTCACGCACGGGTGTACGGGACATATCAAGCATTTGTGCCAGTTCGGTTTCGAGATAATTGGAACCGGGCGGCAGCTCATTGGACACAATCATCCGCCGTAATTCGGACGCAGCGCGTTGTGTCTGCGACTGGGTTCTGGGTTCTGTCTGACCGGCACTGGCGCGTTCATGCATTTACAAAATTATCCGCTCACCCGTAACATCCGAATGATAGACGGCCTCCGATATCCGAATATTCTCAATATAGTCCATGGCCCTGTTTTCAATGGCTGTGCCATTGAGTAGTCCATCGATAACATGTTTTTGCAGGGCGTAAACGCAATCACCGCCGAAACCGGGATATTCTGCCGTTTCCAACAGAATTTCCTCGTTCATTGCCCCAAATGCACGAAAATGAACTGATCCGTCACCACGCAATGATAGTGTGCCCTGCGGCCCCTCAAGGAGTGCCTCCCCCAAAGTCAAACGGTGGTTTTCTGCCTGATGATCGAGCAGCCTGTTGCCGTCAAAAATTGCTCGCGCACCCGATTCATATCCCATAATGATATAACCGGCGTCTTCACCCCTGATGACGGGATTCATTTTGCGCAAATCGCCGTAAACACTGTGTGGTTCACCGACAATGTAACGAAAGACGTCGATATAGTGCACAGCTGTTTCATGCACCAGCAGACGCGGCATCGTCTGAAAATAGGGCTGCCGATCCATATAGGCTTGCGGTCCCTGCCCGTCACCGGTGCGAAGCCGAAAGGTGAATTGCATCAAGGGTCCAATTTTGCCCTGCTCAATTTCACGCTTGATCAATCGGTACCATGGCTGAAACCTGAAGTTCTCGTGGACAACAAGAGTGACACCAGCGTTATGCGCAAGTGTCACCGCCATCGAGGCTTCTTCCAGATTCTGGCAAAATGGCTTTTGGCAGATAATCACCTTCACGCCGTGGTCAATTGCAATGCGGATTGTATCAAGATGCGTCGGAGGCGGTGTAATGATGTCCAGCAAATCCGGATTGGTATCATTCAGCGCCTGCTGAAGGTCATTATAGGCGGCAAGCCCGGTGGCCTGCGCCTTGGCGATATCCCGGTTTACAGAAGCCACAGGCAAAGCGCCCTCAATCCGGTTCCAGGCGTCGTAGTGAAAACGGCTGAAATAGCCCGCCCCCACGCAAACCACACGAATCGGATTGTTCATGCTCATGCTGCTTTTCCTTCCAAAAGGTTCGCCACCACATGCCCCGCTTCATCGGTTGATGATTCTCCGCCGAGGTCACGTGTCAGACCGGGCACATTTAAAAGTGAGCGGTCCACGGCCTGTCGCAATTCTTCACCGGCATTGCTCGCGGCAGGCATATCATTTTGTTGCCCCAACCAATCCAGCATCATTGCTGCCGACAATATCATGGCATGGGGATTGGCAATCCCCTGACCGGCGATGTCAGGTGCTGAACCGTGACACGGCTGAAATACGGCATGGCTTTCACCAATATCACCAGACGGTGCAAGACCCAATCCACCCATAAGGCCGGCGCCAAGATCAGACAGGATATCGCCAAACATGTTTTCGGTTACCAGCACGTCCAGTGCCCAGGGCTTTTGAACCATCCACAGGGCCATCGCATCGACATAGGCATGATCCGAAGTGAGGTCCGGATGCCGGGCCGCTTCTTCATCGAACAATCCGCGAAAAAAGGCAAAAGCCCGGAAGACATTGGCCTTGTCGACACAGGTGACATTGCCCCTGCCTCGCCCTGCAGCCTTGCGCCGCTTTGCCAGTCCAAATGCAAAACGGAACAGTTTTTCGGACGTCTCGCGGGTAATGACCAGGGTCTCGCGCGCTTCGTCTTTGGTAACTTCTCCGCGGCCCTGCGACCAGAAAAGACCTTCAGTGCTTTCACGGATCAACACAAAATCGACCTGCTTGCCTGCCGCAAGACGGATCGGAGAGTTCTGATTTTCAGCCAGCGTTACCGGGCGTACGCCTGCAAACAGGTTAAGCTCCTTGCGCAGGTCTATTTGCGGTGAAATCTCTGTGCCATCGTCATAGCGCACATCCGGCAGCCCCATCGCAGACAATAAGATGGCATCAGCTTCGCGCGCCACATCCAAAGAAGCTGTTGGCAGCGATTCACCCGTTTTTGCATAATGGGCAGCGCCTGCAGGCACACTATTGAACCGCAGGGAAATCTGATGACGCCGGGTAACCCGGTCAAGCAGATCCAAAGTCGGTTTCATAATTTCCGGGCCGATACCGTCACCCTCAAACACAGCGATTTCAAAATCGGACTTCATAATTATTCCTGTTTTTCGGTCTCGTTAGATGACCATCCCTTATTCAGCGAAATTGTTGATAGCTGTTCAAACGCCGATTGACAACGTATATTTTAATGCATACATAAATAAATGCATTGAAATTTCCAATTGGGAGGAACCATGAAAAACCTTGCAACTCTATTGGGCGCTACAGTGATGCTCGCTTCGACAGCAGCATCGTTCAACGCGTCTGCACAAGAATATCCATACCGCGACATCACCACGGCGGTGGTATGGGGTGCTGGCGGCGGGACCGACAGCATCAATCGTATGATCATGGCAGAAATGGAAAAACACCTGCCCGTCGGTATCTCCGTCATCAATCAAACCGGTGGTGTGGCAGGTTCAAACGGCATGGTTTATGTCATGAACCAGCCAGATGACGGCTATACACTTGTCGGCCTGTCGGAATCCAACGTTACTGCCGCTGTTCAGGGCGGTTGGGACAAGCGCTTTAATTTCTGGCATCCCTTTATCGTTGGTGGCTCACCAGACCTCATCTCCGTTCCGGCGGACAGCCCCTACAACACACTCGAAGAGCTGGTTGAAGCTGCCAAAGCGGCGCCAGGCACAGTGCCTGCCGCTGCATCCGGTTCCGGTTCAATCCATCACCTCAATCTGCTGGCAATCGAAAACGGTACCGCTGCAAAATTCAAATTTGTGCCATACAAGGGTTCCGCACCTGGACAGGAAGCTGCTGTCGCCGGTGAAGTGGCTCTTGTCGTCACATCGCTTGCTGAACAGGCGCCTTTGATCGCCGGTGGTCAGTTGAGGCCTTTGGCAATGCTGACAGCCGACGATGCAGAATTTGACGGCAAGACCATCAAGTCCGCTTTCTCCATGTATGACGGGCTCGACAAATACCTGCCTCTCAAACAGGCAATCGGCTTTGCCATGCATGGATCGACTTCAGACGATGCGAAGGCAAAAATAACAGCTGCCTTTGACAAAGCCATCGCATCTGACGTCGTTGCTGAGTGGGCTGCAGCCAATAATTACGACATTGGCGGTCAATCCGGTGCGGAAGCAACTGCCATTTTCGATAATCTGGAAAGCACATTTGCATGGACCCTTTGGGACCTTGGTGCTGCAAAAGTTGATCCGGCAACACTTGGTATTCCAAAGCCATAATTGTCAAAACAAAGAACGATCAATACCGCCCTGGCCATCCGTTTTGGCCGGGGCGAACTTAGATCAAAAGCCTGAGGTCAACCGTGGCAGACACACTTGTGATGCGCAGACGCGATTTCTGGACAGCTCTTGTCCTCATCGTCGTCAGTGTATTTTTTCTTTATCAAACCAGTCTCATTCCGTTTTTTGATGCCAGTGCAGCCGGGGTGCAGGGTGCCTGGTATAATTCAGCCGGGCTTGTCCCCTTCGGTATTTTTTCAGCCCTGTTGCTGCTGGCCATCGTATTGCTGTTCATTGCTATCAGGAGTACCGGCATGAGCGGACTTGCCAGCCCAAGGGCGCTTGGCTTTACCACGACTGAATCGGAGCGCCTGATATGCATCTCCGCAATATTGGCCTCTTTCATCTTTTGCCTCGTGCCGCGCGTTGATTTTATAGCCGCATCAGCATTGCTGATCACAGCGCTGATCTGGGGTTTTCACAGCGGTGACCGCATTGCCATGCGTATCAGTGCGATATCCGTTACTATTGCTGGCCTCTATGCTCTCATCGCTCACTTTCCACGCAGTGAATGGACCAAGGCACATGATGATGATGTCGTGACGCTGCTCAGCTTCGCATGCCTTACGGGCATTATGTTCATACGCACCGCACGCCTGGACAAGATTGACCGAGTGGTCAAGCTGACACCGGTCATTGCCATCATCACGCCCCTATTGCTGGTCATCGCCATGGCCTTTGGTTTTCGGCAGAACGTACCCAACAGGCAGGGCCTGCTCTTTTCGCAGATTGAATATCACTATTATGTTTCGCTGAAACCATTGTGGAGTGGCCGTTAGTATGGAATTCGTCGCGACACAAATTGCCGGGTTCTGGGGATCCTTCATCGGATTGGCGTCAGACCCGATAACCTATGTCTACCTCATAGCGTCGGTTTTTCTGGGCATTGTTTTCGGTGCCCTGCCCGGGTTGACTGCCACATTGGCCGTCACCATTTTGACAGGTTTTTTTGGCAACAAGTTTCCGCTTGAGCATTCACTGATCGCATTGATTGGCGCCTATGTCGGTGCGATCTACGGCGGTTCCTATCCATCAATTCTGCTTAATATTCCAGGCACCGCAGCTTCTGCGGCAACGGCGATGGACGGCTATCCATTGACAAAACAGGGGCGCGGCGGTGAGGCACTGGGCATCACCACCACCGCATCCTTTCTTGGCACGCTGTTCGGCACTTTGTGCCTGCTGATCTTCGTTTGGGTTTTGCTGGCGGTGTCAAAAAACATCGCTTCGCCTGAAAAGGCACTGCTGGCGCTCTTCGGTATTCTTCTTTCCGGCACACTCATGAGCCAGGATCTGGTGATCAAGGGCTGGATCGCCGGGTTGATCGGCCTGGCCATGGCCATGGTTGGCCTTGACCCCATTTTGTCTGAAAGCCGTTACACATTTGGCTGGTCTTACCTGCTGTCCGGTTTCCAGGTTGTTCCGGTACTGATGGGCGCATTTGCCATTCCGCAGATAATGGACGGTTTGCGTGCAACCGTCATGGTGGCGCAGGTTCCGCAACTGGGCAGGATTGTGCCCAAATTCCGTGAAGTCCTGCGCCGCATGCCGGCAATCACGCGTTCCGGGGCCATTGGCACCGGTGTTGGTGCCTTGCCGGGTGTGGGCGAAGATGTCGCCGGGTGGGTGTCCTATGGCGTGGGCAAAGCCTCCTCCAAGGAGAGCAAACTGTTTGGCAAGGGTTCCATCGATGGGCTGATATCTGCAGAAGCTGCCAATAACGCCGCCATTGGCGGTGCGCTGATCCCGTTGCTCGTATTGGGCATACCCGGCTCTCCGCCTGCGGCTGCTTTGCTTGGCGCGCTGAAAATCAACAATGTGATTCCAGGGCCAACGATTGACCCGGCACTTATTCTTCATGTGGTGGCAATTCTGGTTCTGGCTTCCCTGACGATGTTCATCATGGGCCTGTTTACAGCACGCATATTCATCACGATCCTGCGCATCCCGCAGACAGTGTTTTTGCCTGTTGTGATGGTTTTAACAACGATCGGATCATTTTCAGTAGGCGGCGGCATCAACGATCTGTTTCTGATGATTGCGGTGGGTCTTGTCGCCTACACCATGAACGTCATGCAGTATCCTATCGCACCTTTGGTGATTGGCGTCATACTTGGTGGGTTGTTTGACGAAACTTTCCGCCGTTCCCTGCTGATATCCGACGGCGACATGTCCGTCTTCGTCAGTCGGCCCGGCGCGGCCATTTTGCTGGCGTTGAATGTATTGCTTATATTAAGTCAGATACCGGCAGTTAAGAATGGCTTTCGCCGCCTGACCGGAAAGAAGGAGCCTGTGGCCTGATGTTTGTCGTTGCTGTAAATTTCCGCATAAACCCGGAATATCTTGAGGCATTTATGCCAAACATGCGTGAAAATGCGAGATTGTCTGTTGAGTTGGAGCCCGGTTGTCATCAATTTGACGTCTGTACAGATCCCGAACGCCCCGATGAAGTGTTCCTCTATGAACTCTATGACGATGCCGCCGCATTTCAACACCACCTTCAATCCGACCATTTCAAGTCATTTGATGCACAAGCTGCAAAAATGATCGCTGACAAGCAGGTCGCAACCTATACGGCAAACCGCTAATGGATGAGACCTGGCAGGTATATGCAATAAAATACGCAGAACGCAACGAACGGGTGCGAGGGCACAGCTTTATTCTGGATGATGATCACACCAGCCCCCATGCCATGGACTACTTTGTCTGGGTGTTGAAAAACGATACCCGCACCATCGTCGTTGACACCGGCTATGACATGGCTGAAGGCAAAAGACGCGGACGCCCAATCCTGCGCGATCCGGCCACGGCACTGCAAGCCATTGGCATCGATGCACAGGAGGTGGACACGGTCATCCTGACCCATCTGCACTACGATCATGCCGGTGCGCTGGACCGATTTCCGGCAGCGATTTTCCACACACAGACGGCAGAAATGATTTTCGCGACGGGTCCATGCATGTGCCACGACACCCTGCAGATGCCCTATAGCGCAGAGCATCTTTGCCAGATGGTTCGCAATGTCTACTCAGGCCGCGTCGTATTTCATGATGGTAATGGCATTGTGGCACCGGGCATCACGCTTCACCACGTCGGTGGGCACTCACGCGGTCTGCAGGTGGTGCAGGTCAAAACAGATAACGGCCATGTATGCCTGGCCTCTGACGCCGCCCATTATTACGAAAACTTTTTGCACGAAAAACCCTTTCCCATCGTCGATAATATCGAGCACATGCACAATGGCTGGAAGACGATCCAGACACTCGCGAGTCATCGTGATCTGGTCATTCCCGGCCATGACCCGCTGGTTACGACACATTTTCCGATTGTCGAAAACACATCATTCGTCTGGCGCATAGACGTCGGACCAACAAAATCTATCGAGGTCTGATCATGCTTTTGGGCTGTATTGGTGATGATTTCACCGGCTCCAGCGATATTGCCAACACGCTTGCGCGTGGCGGTATGCGGGTAACGCAATATTGTGGCACGCCAGATCGCGCTGCCGATCCGGCAGTGGAAGCAGGCATCATTGCTCTCAAATCACGCACGGAACCGGTTGCAGACGCAGTCTCAAAATCGCTGGCTGCAGCAGACTGGCTTCTGGCACAGGGATGTCAGCAGATCGTATTCAAGATCTGTTCGACCTTTGACAGCACACCAGAGGGCAACATTGGTCCGGTCGCCGAAGCGCTGGCAAAACATATTGGTGAGAACCGGGTCGTTGTCTGCCCTGCTTTTCCTGCCACGGGACGGTCCGTCTACAATGGACATTTGTTTGTCAACGATCAGTTGCTGAGCGAAAGTGGCATGCGTAACCATCCACTCACGCCCATGACGGATTCCGACCTGCGACGCTGGCTGGGGTTGCAGACATCCTGGCCGGTTGAACATATCAATACGAAGACGGTGTTTGAAGGACCGGGTGCAATCGCGCAGGAACTGCAATCTGATCGCGCGGCAATGATCATCGTTGATGCCATTCGCGATGATGACCTGATTGCCATAGGGCGAGCAGTGGAGGAGCGAAAACTATTGATCGGCGGGTCGGGCATTGCCCTTGGATTGCCCGGAAACTTTCAACGCAAGGGTCTGATAGCCCGAACAAAGACCCAATGGAGTGGGTCCAAAGGCACCGGGGTCGTGCTTTCCGGTTCCTGTTCAGATGCAACGCGCGAACAGGTTACCCACTATCGCAACGGTCACCCGTCAATCGCTATCGATATTGATGATCTTGCGTCAGGAAAAACAACGGCGGACACTGTGAGCGCTTTCCTGCTTGAAAACCTCGACGCAGCACCCCTTGCCTTTTCCTCAGCTGATCCGGCGGTCATCGCCAGGGCGCAGGAACGCTACGGACGCGAGCGGTCTGCAGCCTGGGTGGAGCAGCTCTTTGTTGACACTGCCCGACGTCTGGTCGCCAAGGGTGTTACCCGTATCGTAACTGCGGGCGGCGAAACATCCGGCGCGGTTGTTGAAGGGCTGAATATTGGACAATTCGAAATTGGCCCCGAAATAGCAACCGGCGTCCCGGCAATTTGTAATCGCGATCAGGGCCTTTATCTGGCATTGAAGTCAGGAAATTTCGGCCAAAGCGATTTCTTTGAGCGGGCTCTGGCGGTATTGGCGCAGGGTGCCTCCGGCGCAAAGGTAACAGCGGCATGAGCAATACCAAACAGCGAGAGGCCCTTTGTGATTTTGCCCGTTCTTTATATGAACGCGGGCTCACGCATGGTTCAACCGGGAACATTTCTGCGCGTACCGATGACGGTGGCCTGCTTGTCTCACCGACAGGCACAAGTTTTGGCCGACTTGATCCGGCACGGCTGTCGCATTTTGATGCCGATGGGCAATTGATCGGCGGCGACAAGCCCACCAAGGAAATGCCACTGCATACGGCGTTTTATGAGACCCGCGGCACGCGGTCCGGTGCGGTGGTGCATCTGCATTCCCACTACAGTGTTGCGCTGTCAATGTTACCTGAAACAGATAGGGATGACGCCCTGCCCCCGTTCACACCCTATTCGCTGATGAAGCTCGGCCGGGTTAAAATCCTGCCTTATTTTCAGCCGGGTGATCCTGCCATGGGCGACGCGGTTCGCGATCTTGAAGGTCAGCGTTCTGCGGTGATCCTGGCCAATCATGGCCCAGTGGTTACAGCCGCAACTCTGGAAAACGCCGTCTATGCGATGGAGGAACTTGAGGAAACGGCGCGCCTGGCATTCACGCTGCGCGACAGGCAACCAAATCTGCTGAACAGGCTTCAGATTGAACGTCTGGCGCAGACCTTCAATTTGGACTGACCAAATCAATCCACGCCAAATAAATCTTTCGAAGACACCGGCAGCGGCAACACTGCCGGTGTTTATGTTTTCATCACAAATGCAGCTGCAAATGTGGGATGCCGTCGGATGTCTTCTGCTGGGTTGTACCAGCAGAATTGATGACCCCATGAATTCTCTGCCGATAGGAAGAGAAACTGTCAAAGGTCACCACATCAACAGGTTTGTCGAAATGCAACGTCACCCGAAACCGATCACGTGCCGGCAATACCTGGATGCCAAGAACACGCCCGGTAAAGGGCTGCCCCAGATATCGACCGCTCACAGCCTCGCCCACATAGACCGGCGCCAGGGGCGCGGCATTGGTGGCTTTGGCATGGATGGTATTCCAGTCCTTGAATCCATGCTGATGAGCAACGGCTTCAAGGGCCTGTGAGTGGCCCATGGTTCGTCCGGAATCGACAAGGGATTTGCGCAAACGTCGCGCCTGATCCTTGAGTATTTCAATCGTTGGTATTTGGTCGGTCATTCTTCGCCTCATACAGTTAACGCACGCTGGAGAAAAACGGGGCTCGCATTGCCATCAGCCCAGATGCACTGAATGGACGGTAGGATCGATAATGAGAGGACTTCACCATGGCCAGAGCCAGCGAGCGGCAGGTGCCTCAACCTTGGCCGTCATTTGGGGTGGATTGTTTGCATTGTCAAGCCCTCATTGATCTGGTGGCTTGCAATGGCGCGACTTGAAGTTCAGGCCGCGACTCCATATCTGCAACGCATACGATAAAGCAGCGGCGGCTTTGAATGAATATTCTTATCCTGACAATTGGATCTCGTGGTGATGTGCAGCCCTATATCGCGCTGGGCATGGGGCTGAAGGCGGCAGGTCACACAGTGACGATCGCAACCTGCGCCAGATTTCGATCATTTGTCGAAGATCACGCATTGAATTACGGCTATATCAACGATGATCTTTTGAAAATCATTGATTCTGCACAGGGCAAAGCCCTGATGGAAGATACAAGCAATATCTTTCGCATCATTGCTGCGATGATAAAAATGTGGCGACAGGTGGCACCGATCAACCGCGCGGTGATCAACGATAGTTGGGCCGTCGCACAGGCCGTCAATCCGGATGTCGTATGTTTTCATCCCAAGGCGTTACTCGGGCCGGCCATTGCTGAAAAACTCGCCATTCCAGGCATTCTTGCCAGTCCACTCCCGATGCTCGTGCCAACAGGTGAAGTGCCTTGCATGGGCTTTCCGGATTTAAAACTTGGCCGCTGGTATAACCGTCTGGGTTATCACATCGTCCATAGTCTGATCCGGATAGCCGCAGGCAAATATGTGCGCGCATGGCGCAGACAGACAAATACGCCGGTAAAGCGCCGCAATATTGATTTTTTGACGGATGCCCAGGGCCGCAATATTCCAGCGCTCCACGCCTATAGCAAATACGTCGCGGCGCAGCCGAAGGACTGGCCCGACAGTGCGATAGCCTCAGGGTACTGGTTTTTGAAAGCAAAGTCTGACTGGTCACCACCGGCTGAACTGGTTGATTTCCTGAAGGCCGGTCCGCCGCCAATCTACATTGGCTTTGGCTCCATGTCCGGGCGTAATCCAAAACGTCTGACCGGCATGATCGTTGAGGCACTTGAGCAAACCGGCCATCGGGGCATTCTGGCAACGGGCTGGGGCGGCCTTGAGACAGATGATCTGCCTGATACAATTTTGGCCATCGATCAGGCTCCGCACGACTGGTTGTTCAAACACATCGCAGCCGTCGTACATCATGGCGGCGCTGGCAGCACAGCCGCCGGTCTGCTGGCCGGGAAACCGACACTGATATGCCCCTTTTTTGCCGACCAGCCCTTCTGGGGAAAAACAATATGCGCCCTTGGCGCCGGGCCGGCACCAATCCCGCAAAAGAAAATCAACACCGACAATTTGAGCGATGCATTCAACCAGCTTGTGCATGACAGCGAAATGCAAAAAAATGCTGACCGAATTGGTCAGCAGCTAAGGTCAGAAGACGGTATCGGCAATGCGGTGCGCTTTATCGAACAACAGACCGAGGCGTATTCTGCGCCGAATTGAGAATTGTCATTGTCACTGTCCGGATGACCAAAACGGCGGTGGAGAAACTGGCCACATCCTGACCTGTCAACCGGCGCCTGGTATCAACGCCGGTTGACAGGTGTCATTACGCGAGCTGTGCCTTTGCTATGCCAGACTGCAGCTCAGGATGGATCGTTGAGGTTCTGCCCTCCATGATCCCGATCCAGCGCAACAGTAACTTGTCGCAGGTGCTGGAAAAGGGCGCCGCCATCATCTTGAACATCAACCCGTTCAACAGGCCTGATTTCGCGGTAACATTGAACGTCATGGTGATTTGCGTGCCATCTGTCATTGGTTTCAACGCCCATTCGCCCGATAGTGCGGCAATGGGATAGGGATAGTCGGCAGCCTCGGTGTGAACCCGAAAAGCATAGGCACGGCCCTCATCCCACAGGGTGCAGGTTTCATCCCAGCTTCTGCCAGCATTATCGGTGCAGCGTCGTTGCATATCAGCCCCATGACCGCTTGTGACCTCAACGCTTTCTATATTATCTGCAACATCTGCATAGGCTTCCTGATGGCTCATAACCTGCCATACCCGTTCCGGCGAAGCGCTGGTAAATCCGGTCGCGCGAAGTGTCATGCGCTTGCCATTATAGTCAGCCTCTATTTCATGGCTGCCCTGATAAAGCTTTGCCAGTCCCAGCGCCTGATCGAGAGCGAAAAAGCCTACAATAATGGCCACCCCAAGCACCAGTGCAGCGCCCAATGATGTCCAGACGGCCGGTCCAACCAGCAACAGGGCAAGGCTTGTCACCACCCAGCCCGCGTCCATGATGGTAATAAGACGCGCCCGAAACCGGTTTGTGAACTGCTGTGCGGCCGTCCACAGCACGAGGGCAGCAAATAACAGCAGACCAAGGCCAAGTTCGAAAACAACCTGCGTTGAAGAAAATCCAAGAAGCACAAATGGTTCAGCAAAAAACAGGGTTGACAATTGGCTCGCGAAAACGAGGCATAAAGCGCCTGTTACGAGTGAGAATAGTCCGTTGGCCGTGAGGGCAAGACGCAACAGACGTTCATTTGATTGGTAACGTGCCATTATAGTTCCTTTCGATTGAACCAGTGAATGGTCCCAAGGCTATGGCAGCACGGAATATCAGCAACTACCCGACAGGTAGTTGTTTTCAGAATGCGTCTGGCGATAATGAAGGTACAAACCCGGAGCCCCCAATTCATGCAGTCGAGCGAATTCCCACTTTTGTTGAAATCCTGGCGTGCCCGCAGCAATGTCAGCCAATTGGAACTCTCGCTGTTATGCGATGTCTCTCAAAAGCACATCAGTTTCATTGAAGCCGCGCGCTCAAGCCCCAGCAAGCCCATGGTACTGCAAATCTGTGAGGCACTGAATGTGCCGCTGAGAGACCGCAATGGCCTTTTGCTGGCAGCAGGATTTGCACCAGAGTATCGTGAATCGGACATGAGTGCACCGGAACTGGCAGCCGTTAATCAGGCGCTTGATATGATGTTGCAGCAGCAGGATCCGTTCCCTGCCATGGTCATCGATGCGCTGTTTAATGTTCGTCGTGCCAATACCGGGGCAATGAGGCTGCAGGGGTTTCTCTACGATGCCCACACCCCGGACGACCTGCCTGACATTGCAGGAAACATGCTGCACAGCCTGTTCTCACCCAAAGGCATTCGCCGTTATGTTTCAAACTGGCATGATATCGCACCATTTTTTCTGCGTCAGCTGAGAGCCGAAGCACTGGCCAGCGGTACGGGTGGTCCGCTCACCAATTTGCTGCGTGAACTTGAAAGTTACGACGGCATTCCGGCTGACTGGAAGAAATACCAGCCGGGCCACTGGCAGGCACCCATTTTAACCGTCGACATTGAAAAGGACGGACTTGCGCTCAGTTTCTTTTCAACCATCGCGACGCTCGGAACACCACTCGACATCACCTTGCAGGAAACACGGATTGAATCCTACTTTCCCGCTGATGATGTGACCCGCCAGTTTTTCGCACCCGGGTAAGCGCTGTTTTTCTGTTTCAAGCAACCGACCTACCGCATTGTTATTTAGCTTTATTTCGTTGATATTCACAGTGGCAGGACCAGCCAGCGATGCATGATTATCAGCGTTGCGATAACTCGCGCAGAATTGTTACCAGTTCGGGAACAACGAGATCAAGGATTGCCTGTCCCTTTTGCGGCGAAGCGGCAGAGGGATCACCGACAACGCCATTACCACCGGAAATCTGTTCCATGGAACGATAGAGCAGCACGGGTGACGAACGCAACAAATCCCCGTCCGCCCAGGCGGCATGGGGAACAAATGACTTGCCTGGGATCGCTTCCATCCTCACCTCATCCGGGGCCATCATCTGCATCAGCGAGGTCTCGAATTCACAGGCATGCCCGACACCGAATTGGCCGCTTTCATTAAGTTTCACAAGCGCCTCGGAGGCAACATCCCACCAGCTTGTAAAGGCAATTCGCCCTGATTGGGCAGCCAATAGCGGCCCCATAACTTCGACGCATACCCGGCCGATGGCCTGATTGCCGCCATGGGAATTCAAAATCAGAATGTTTTTGAAACCATGGGCGGTAATGCTGCCAATCATGTCCTTGAGATAGGCAAGCAGTGTTTCATGGGAGACCGACAGTGTACCGGCAAAATCCATATGATGGCGTGAACAACAGACCTTGACCTGTGGCAGTGTCAAAACCGCCTCAGCCATGGCCGTATCCACATGGTCGCAAAACAGCTGCCCAATGCGGCAATCGACGTCGAGAGGAAGATGCGGACCATGCTGTTCGACGGCACCAATGTTCAGCAATACCGGTGTCGCACGATCAATATCGTCAAAATCAGTATAGGCCAGTTTTTCCCATTTCATGGCTTTGCCGCCCACATATCGACTTCAACCAGAAAATTTTCAAGCAGCATGGCCTGCACAGCGGTTCTCACAGGCAGCGGCTCCGGCATTATTGTGCGGTAGACATCATTGAATGCTGCCCAATTGCTCAAATCAGTCAGATAGACATTGACCTTGAACACATCATCCAGGCTGCAATTGGCTGTGGCCAGCTGTTTGCGGCAGTTTTCCAACGTTGCCTTTGTCTGCACGGCAATGTCATCGGGAAACAGGCCACCATCATCATGTATGGCCACCTGCCCCGATATGACAACGAGCGAGGATGCCTTGATCTCCAGAACCGGCGAATATGGGCCTGCGGTTTTGTGCTGGTGGGACACAGGTACTATTTTTGCTGACAAGGATTTGTCCTTTTGCATTTTGCTGAGTGTCGGTCTTTTTGACAGGCTGTGCCGCGCGGCCAATCGTTAGATAACCGCGCGGCATTGGTTCATTTACTGCAGATATGGCTCATTGTTGGCCTTCTCGACTTCAGCGCGGAACAGCTCCAGCAGTTCCACTGCCTTCGTGTCACCGCTTTCGGCAATCAGTTCAATAACTGCAGGCTGCGATGCCTCCTTGAACCGGGTGCGGTCTTCCGCTGAGAGAGCGGTAATTTCGATTTTGTCGGCCAAACCGCTGATACCCCGGTCAGAGGCTTCGATAATGCGGCTGAGACCCCGGCTTGCGGCCACACAGGATTCAGCAGCCTTGCGCACCACATTTTGCTCATGCTGTGACAGGCTGTCCCAAAAGGTCTTCGAGATCACAAATGTATAGGGTGAGAACAGATGGTTCGTCAGGGTCATGTATTTTTGAACTTCAAACATTTTCCAGAAGGAAATGATTGGAATCGGGTTCATCTGTCCATCGATCACACCGGTTTGCAGTCCGGTATAAACCTCTCCCCAAGCCAATGGGTATGCTTCTCCACCAAGAGACTGTATGACAGCCTGATGGGCAGGAACCGTCATCGTGCGAATGCGAATACCCTTGAAGTCGTCCAGTGTGTTGATGGGACGCTTCGAGTTGGTTACCGCAAAAAAACCACCTGTATCAGGAAAACCCAGAACCTTTACATCTCCCAGAACACCTTCAATGTCGCCGGCAAAGGCCTCACCGAATGGACCATCGAATACGCGATAAGTTGATGCATTGCTGTCAAATGCAAACGGCAGGTTGAGAACGTCAATCCTCGGATAATAGGACGCCAGTGCGCCGGTGGAAGCCAGCGTAGCCTGAATGACATTGTCGCGAACCATCTGTACGTGCTCGCGTGCGTTGCCAAGCTGGTTGGATGGGAAGACTTCCGTCTTTATGCTGCCATTCGTTTCACTTTCAACGATATTGTTGAACACTGCAGCGCAAGCATGCGCCGGGTTTTCAAACGGATCGGTCTTGTTGTCGTGGGCAAATTTCAACAGTTTTGTTTCTGCCGAGGCCGCGACTGAAGACAGCGTCAACCCCGCAGCAACGACACTGCTCATGAGAATTGATAGGAATTTCGTGTTCATGGCTCTTGTACCTCCCGGCGCATGATCATTGCATTGTTGCCGCCCGGTCAGGCGACGGTTTCAAGGCATTTTCCCACCGAAGCGGGGTTGCGTGAGCCAGTGGGACTGCTGAACGATTGGATATTGCGGTGCCGTCGCCTCATCATACATGCACCCCGATACCCACCGATTACTCCACAGTCCCGATGCCTCGGGCTCACGCAACATCTCCAAAATTCATTCGTCCTGTACCGTCTGCAATCAGCCAAAGCCGAGCAGGCGCGGCAGGAACAACACCGGCCAATCCCAAAATGCAATCAGCATCAAAATTGCTATCTCTGCGATCAGAAATGGCCATAATTTCAAGGCTATATTTTCAATGCGCTCGCCTGTGACGGATGCCAGCACGAACAGGCAGGCCCCCACCGGCGGCGTCATCAGCGATATATTGAGTGCCAGCACAAAGATGATGCCGGCATGAATGGGTTCCATCCCGATCTCGATGGTCAAAGGTACCAAAATGGGCGCCAGAATGATCAGGATCGCGGTAATGTCCATGATCATGCCAATGGCCAGCAGAACCAGAATAATCAACAGCAGGATCATCCAGGGAGCGCTGGCAAAATTGACGACCCAATCGGCAATTTCCTGCGGGATACGGTTAAAGCTGACCCACCAGCCAAGAACGGCAGCAAAGGCGATGATGACAAAAATAACCCCGGTAATGCGTCCGGTACGCACCAGCATGGCACCCAAGTCGCTGACCTTGAGATTGCGATAGACGAAGAACCCCAGGAACAAGGCATAGGCGACCGCGACGGATGCAGCTTCAGTTGGCGTAAATACACCGCCCAGGATACCGCCAAGGATAATAACCGGCATAAGCAGTGCCGAGAGCGCCCGGTAAAATGCGCGCGCAATCTCGATGAACGTTGCGCGTTTGCTTTTCATTGGCAGTCCGTTGCGCCGCGCGCCCAACCGGATGACCAGCATGCAGACAAAACAGATCATCAGCCCGGGAATAATGCCGGCTGCAAACAGTCCACCGATTGAAACCCCCATGAGAGAACCATAAACAACCATCAGACCCGAGGGTGGAATTGTTGGCCCGATGATCGAACCTGCCGCCGTGACAGCGCAGGCGTAATCGCGACGATAGCCCTCGCGCACCATTTCAGGCACCAGCGTTCGGCCAAATGCGGCGGCATCTGCTGTTGCCGCACCGCTGAGCCCGGCAAAAAATACCGAGGCAAGCATATTCGTGTGGGCCAACCCACCACGCAGATGTCCAACAATCGACTGTGCCAGCTTAACCAGCCGGGTGGTTATGCCGATGTGGTTCATAATTTCGCCAGCCAGTATGAAAAACGGCATGGCGAGAAACGGGAATATATTGAGACCGTTGAATATCTTGCCCGGTCCCTGCGCCAAAAAAGCACTGCCGCCCGTCATATAAAGACCTGCAACACCGGCGACGCCGATGGAAAACCCGATTGGCATTCCAATGAGGATCAGGATTACGAAGAGGGCCAGAATAATCATGGCTAAACCTCCCCGCTCTGGCCGCCAACCGCGTAATGTCCCACGTCCCGAAGCCCGACCAATAGTGTCTGGACGGCGCATAACAGTGCGGCAACCGGCACTGCAGCAAAGGGTATCAACAGGCTGATACCGAGGATCATGGCCTGACGCGAGCCGCCCTTTTGTGCAAATTCGGTGCCGTAAATGGCCAGATAGACGAACAGTCCAAGTGTGATTAGATCAACGAGTACAAGGATATACCTGCGAAACCTCACCGGGATTCGACCCACCAGAACAGAAAGACCAATGTGTTCCCTGCGGGCAATGCCACATGATGCGGCAAGCAGCGCTGCCCAAATCATCAAAAATCGGGCCAGCACCTCCGGCCAGGGCAACTGCCAGTGAAACACGTAACGATCAAGCACAGCCAGCCAGACATCCAGAACAAGCAGGCCCAGCAGCGCAGCAATGACGATTTCGGTAATCGTGTTGAGCCAATGGCTCAACTGGCCGGAACGCTGTGATAGTGTTTTGAATGCAGACATACAGACCTCCCTTTGCCTGACGATGTTCCGGTTCAGTTGGTAACGACGCGGTGTGCCACGCCGAATTGCTCAAGCGCACCCTGATCAAGCGTGACGCCCAGCCCTGGTCCGGTCGGAACCTGCACAAAAGGTGGATTGAACGTCAGTGGTGTTTCAAGCAGATCATGCTGGCGGATCATTCGACCAAAGATGTCACTGGGCAGGCGACAGGATTGTGCAGCCGCCGCCTGATGGACATACATGGCTTCGAGAATGCCAAGATCAATTTCCGACCCGTGCCAACAGGACAGGTTTGCCGCATGCGCGATGTGGTTCAACTGGTGAAATTTCGCCAATCCGGCGTTGAAATTGAAGCCGTCGACAGCCCCATGTATGAGGGCGTTGATTGCCTCATGAATTCGCTGTCCCTGATAGACATAGGGTAAAGAGACATGCAGAAATATCGGAATGGATGTCATGGAACGCAGCCGTTCATAGTCCTGCAGCATCCAGCGCGGGATCGGATCTTCCAAAAGCAGAATATTGCCTATGGCTTCCAGCGAGCGGCTGATGCGCTTGGCTTCACCCAGATTTTCCCAGCGTTGATTGGGATCAAGGATTATCTTCATGCCGGGTGCATGTTTGGCAATCTGCTCACTCCAGCCGGCGCAGTCATCCTCAAGATCGGTCTTCAACTTGATGCAATCATATCCCTGATCTGCATATTGGCGTGCCCATGGTCCAATTTCGTCAACGGTGCGATGGCTTGACCAGGCCCCGACCCGAACCTCTTTGCGCACCGCGCCACCCAGCAATTGATGAAGTGGCACATTCAGCATTTTTGCCGTTGCGTCCCAGATCGCACATTCAAACCCGTCGTATTCACGACACAGCGCAATGGGCAACGCCTGTCGGGAAAGATGACTGACCTGTTGACCAATCAGTTTTTCGGCCACATCTGTCAGGACTTCCCAATTATGGTCCCGGTAGAATTCACCCAGTCCAATGATCCCGTTGGAAAGCTCCATCCGCATGACGACCTTGCCAAGCGCGTCAAACTGCGTCGACCAGTCAGGCTTGCCCTTGACGGGTAACATGTGCAGAGGTTTGTCCAATCCTGCCGAGTTGATTACACCTGGATGCGCGGGCACCACAACTTCATCAAACCGAATTGAAACAATCGTATCATTTTGCAACGTGTCTTCTCCCAATTTCAAAAATGGGTAACACGCAAAATGTAGTTTTGCAAATGTTTTGTAATTTTTTGTTTGTAATGCTATATATGCACATGATGGTTGTACGGGCAATTATGGCACTGTATGAAAATCGGGACCCTGGAGTTCACTATGTCCACCCTGATCAATGGGGATGATCCGGATCATCCAAAGAGACTTGTTTCCACAATTGAGGCCCAGTTCGGTGATTTCAGGCGTGCGGAGAAGCAAATTGCCGAAATCGTCATGTCGAGGCCTGAACAGGTCGTTCGTCTGAGCCTCAAATCCATGGCGGCATTGGCTGGCGTCAGCGAGCCATCGGTGGTTCGGTTCACCCGAAAACTTGGCTGTTCCGGCTACACGGATTTCAAACTGAGACTGGCGCAGGAAACGGCCATCGAGCGAATGTATGTTGACGCACCAAACAAGGTGAAACAGTCAACGGTCGGTGACATGACGGAACGACTGGCGAGCGCATCAAGCCGGGCCATCATGCAGGCTATGGAAGATCTTGACCTGAAGGCATTGGAAAACGCAGCAACGCTTATACATAAAAGCCGGCAGGTCTTTTGCTTTGGTATGGGCGGCAGCTCGGCAGTTCTGGCGATGGAGGCGGAAAACCGGTTGTTCCGCCTGTCTGTGCCGGCCCAGGCAACGTCCGATGCTTACCGGCAACAGATGACTGCCGCCATATCCGGACCGCAGGATGCGATGCTGGTTTTCTCGGTAACCGGAAGACCCCAGTCTTTGATATCCGTGGTCGAAAAAGCAGTTGAAAGGGACGTTAAAGTCATTGCCATCACCCGCAGGGGCAGTCCTTTGGCAAATTGCTCATCCATTGTCCTGAACGTCGACATCACCGATGATGAACTCTATTTCAATCAGCCAAATTGTACCCGGTACGCACAATTGATGGTGCTTGACTGCCTTGCAAGTCAGATCGCTGTTCTGCGCGCTGCCCAAAGTGCAGAGAACCTCCATAATATCCACAGCAGAATGGGCGCCTTGCACGGCATTGTTGAACGCCAGCCGATTGGCGATTGAGTTGAATAATGCTGGCGCTACCAGCAGCAAAAACCACCGTCAACCAGGAGATCGACACCGGTGCAATAGGAGGATGCCCGGCTTGCCAGAAATATGGCCGGGCCAACCATTTCATCGACCGAGGCCATGCGTCCCATTGGCGTCTGGCTTTCAAACACTTTGGCCTGGTGCACCATCTCCGGTCTTGTATTCATGGGTGTAGCGGTATAGCCGGGACTGATCGAATTGACACGAATACCACGATCCACCCATTCCATGGCCATGCTTTTGGACATGTGAATCACCCCGGCCTTTGATGCATTGTAATGCACCTGTGAAAGTCCGCGGTTCACGATAACCCCGGACATCGACCCTATATTGATGATCGAGCCCCTGCCATGTTTGAGCATGGCATTGGCCTCTGTCTGACAGGAAAGAAATACGCCTTTGAGATTGATGTCCATCAGGCTTTGATACTGATCTTCATCCATATCTTCCGCCGGGTTCGCATTTGCAATGCCAGCCGCATTCAGGGCGATACTCAATGCTCCAAGTTCGGATTGTGTTCTGGCGACGGCCTCCTTAAGCGCCGAAAGCGAGGTGACATCTGCGGTCAGCGCCAGTGCCTTTTGACCCGTGGCCTGGATAATATCCACTGTATCCGATAATCCACCATCCTCGCGGCGATCCAGGCAGGCGACATCCGCACCGCATTGTGCCATGCCAATTGCGATGCGTTGGCCAATACCGCTACCGGCCCCGGTAACGAATGCCACCTCACCCGACAGGTCAAACAATTTCGGGGCGTTCAAGGTTATTGGGGTCATGTCCTGTTCACCATCGGTTCAAAATTTGCGGGGACAATCAACGTGTCGCCAATTCCATAACAGAAACATCATTGGCTTCCGTATGATCCAAAATACCGGCCTGTTCTCCGGCTGCCATCACCAGGATACGATTGGAAACGCCCAAAACCTCCTCCAGATCGGAACTGACCAGGACAACGGCAACACCTTGTTGCGCAAGTGCATAGATAATTTCATAGATTGACGAGCGCGCGCCAACATCGATCCCCCGGGTGGGTTCATCCAGAAGAACCACACGCGGATTGCGCGCCAGCCATTTGGCAATGACGACTTTTTGCTGGTTTCCTCCAGACAATTCATCCGCAATTTGCGGGCCAATGCCCTTGACGCCAAATTGTTGGATGTTTCTGGCGGCAAAATCCCGGATGCGTGCGCGACTGACCCACCCTGATTGCGCCACGGATTCCCGGTTGGAATAGGCAATATTTTCTTCAATTGAATGGTCCAGAACCAGGCCTTGCAGTTTACGATCCTCTGGCACAAGAACGATACCATTGACGATCGCGTCTTCAGGTGATTTCGGGGTAACGTCGCGGCCATCGAGTAAAACAGCACCCGAACCAATCGGATCAGCGCCGGCAATCGCCCGTACCAGATCTGTGCGTCCGGCCCCGACAAGACCGGCAATGCCGAAAATTTCTCCCTTTTTCACCTCAAAATTCACGTCGCTGAACCGGCCATTGGCGGCGCTAAGACCCTGCACCTTGAGAACAATCTCCTGCGCCGGCTCGGCAAGAGGCGGAAACATCTTTTCAAGCGGGCGACCAACCATAGCCTCAACGATAGTGCGTACAGGCAGATCTGCTGTATCGAATTCCCGCACCTTTTCGCCGTCGCGCATGACCACAATGCGGTCTGCAATCTTCTTGATTTCTTCCAACCGATGCGAAATATACACAATCCCGACACCTTCCGAACGCAAACGGTCAATCTGGTCAAAGAGCAACCGCGTCTCATCAACACCCAGTGTTGCTGTCGGTTCATCGAGAATCAGAAGTTTGGCGTTCAAAGTGAGCGCTTTGGCTATCTCAATCAGTTGCTGATTGGCGGTCGAAAGACCTTCCACAGCGCGCCGCGGCGAAATCTCCAATCCCAATCGGTCGAGCCCCTTATAGGCTTCCTCCTCCATCTTCCTGCGGTCGACCCGACCACCGCTCATTGGATAACGCCCAACGAAAATGTTTTCGGCGACGGAGAGATTTGGCAAAAGCAGGAGTTCCTGATGGATCATGCCAACGCCCAGATCAATCGCCTCGCGCGGGTTGGCGGGCGCGTAGCGCGCGCCCTGCCACGTCATATCACCGGCGCTTGGGAGGACAGTTCCGGATATGACATTTGAAACCGTTGATTTTCCTGCACCATTCTCGCCAAGCAGCGCCACAACCTCGCCTGCATAAATATCCAGATCCATGTCATGAAGAACTTCCGTCAGGCCGTAAGATTTACAGACACCGCGAAGGGTCAGGATCGGAGATTTAGTCATTACGGTCATGGCGCTCCCTTTAGAGCAATTCAGGTTTTGACGGAGTTGGCAAAACCTGAATGTATCAACAAAACCAACGGCAACACCGTCGTCTCGTTTCTGACAACCGTGAAACGGTTAAAAACAGGTACAGACTGGCCAAACTATGGGTGTTTGCTTGCAAAGCCAGGGGCATTTTCACAGGTTGTCAGAACAGCATCGGTAATCTGACGCGCAGGAACCGATGCATCATGCGCAACGGCGATGGCAGAATTAACAGCCAAAACCCCCATTGATTGGGTGCTTTGTGTTGCGGTCACAACAAACGGCCCCTCACATTTGGTCAGATACTCCAGTGCAGCGCCATCTCCGTCATAGCCACCAATGATGACCTTGTCTGACATTCCAGCCACATCCACCGCCTTGGCGGCGCCCATAGCCAGACCATCAGCCTGACCAAAAATCAGATTGATGTCCGGATTGGCCTGGAGCATGTTCTGTGCGATGGAGAAACCTTCATCCGGCGACCATTGCTGACTCCACTGCTGGGCAATCAGCTCAACGCCCGGGTTTTCATCTATGGCTCGTTTACAGCCTCCAAATCGGTCAACTTCTGGTGTCGTGCCTTTTTGACCATGGATAATGGCCATTTTGCCTTTGCCATTGGCCAGCCCGATAATGTGATTGCAAACCTCATAGGCAGAATTAACGCCTTCACCACCAATAAATGTATCACCGGGTGCCCCGTCTGGCGTCCGATCGACATTAATTACCGGAATTCCTGCCTGTCGGGCAAGACGGGTCGGAACCGCTGCCGCAGCAGCACCTGCTGGAATATAGATGAATGCGTCTATACCCTGCGTTAACAGATCCTGGACCTGGCTTACCTGCGTTGCTGTGTCGTTTTTTGCATCAACAACGATAACTTCGATACCCAACTTGCCGGCATAGCCTTCAACGCCCAGTTTGATCTGGTTGAAAAAGTCGGCCTGCAGGTTTGGCACGGCCAGACCAATTTTTTTCACTTCACCTGCGGACGCACTGAACGATGCGGAAAGTGCGCAGGCAGCCACAGTGGCGACTAGAGCTGTCTTGATAATCTTCATTGGTTTCTCCTCCTCGAAGATTGGGGTCACGGTTTGGATGGACCCGTTTAAGTCCGAAATGGTCGGACTATTGCGATATGGGCGGCAGCCGCCTGCCCCGTAGTTCTCATTTACCTCTGTGCTTGAATGTCTCGGCTGCAACGGCCAGTGCGATAACCAGACCAATGATGACAGCCTGCAGGAACGGAGACACGCTGAGCAGATTTAATCCGTTACGCAAAACGCCGATGATCAGGACACCGATAAGGGTTCCGACGACACCGCCAGTACCACCGGAAAGACTGGTACCGCCTATTACAACTGCCGCAATCGCGTCCAGTTCATAGGCGACACCGGAACTTGGTTGAACAGAATCGAGACGCGCCGCCAGTAATATCCCGGCAAGGCCCGCCAGAAGACTGCACAGGGTGTAGACAAAAACAGTTTTGCGTTTGACGTTGATGCCTGCCAGGCGCGCAACCTCCGGGTTTCCGCCGATGGCGTATAGTTCCCGTCCACCGTTGCGATAGCGAAGATAGAGTATACCAAGCACGAATACGACGAGCATAACAGCCACTGTCGTGGTCAAAAAACCACCATGACGAATGATCGCACCCAGATTGAACCATGGTGGAAAGCCAATAATTTGCGAACCGTTGGTGACCATATTGGCAAGTCCACGCGCAATGGACATCATGGCGAGTGTGGCAATGAAGGCGGGCACCTTGAATTCGGTTATCAACAGGCCGGATATGGCACCGCACATGGCGGCAGCAACCAACGCGCCTGTGATCGCTACCGCCATGGGCATACCGGCCGTCACGTTCAGATAACCCAACACCATCATCGATAGCGCCAGTACCGAACCAACGGCCAAATCAATACCACCAATCAAAATGACGAATGTCATTCCGACAGCCATGATCCCAAGGACCGTAATCTGGTCAAGAATATTGAGAAAATTGCGCAGGGAAAAAAAGGAATCTGTTGCAATGGTCAAAAACAGACACAGCAGAAGCAGGCCGATAAGGGGCCCCGTGGCACCGCGCAGCGAAAAGATATTCGCAAAATTCGCTTTTTGCCTAACCGTTCCACCCGTCGCGTTCATTCCATCCCCTCACGTGAATATTTATTCATCTATGATGGAAAATTCTTATATATAAATCTGGAGCCTGTCAAGGCAAATGACATTCCAGATACACGACTGTGAGCGAATGAGTTGCCCTCGAACAGCCTTGACAATATGGGTACGCGTATGTTTATTTCGTATTGGATAATTATTCATACTATAAGCAGGTACCTGATGGAGATCGACGAGCTCATCGCAACAGCAAACCGCATAAGACGCCGTGATCTTCAGGCTGTTTTTGACGCTGGTGCAGGTCACATTGGCGGCGAAATGTCAGTCATTGATATTTTGACAACACTGTATTTTCACACGATGAACATTGATCCGTCCATTCCATTGAGCCCAAACCGGGACAGGCTCGTCCTGAGCAAAGGACACACCGCCTGCGCCCTTTATGTAACGCTGGCGGAAAAGGGCTTTATTCCGAAAGAGGAAATTTCTACCTTTCTGAAACCCCATTCGAGGCTCAACGGGCACCCCAACAGAGTAAAAGTACCTGGCGTCGAAACAAACACCGGTCCACTTGGACATGGTCTTCCGGTGTCGGTAGGCATGGCGAAAGCAGCCAAGCTTGATAATGCGTCCTGGCGAACTTTTGTCATCACTGGCGATGGGGAAATGCAGGAGGGCAGTAATTGGGAAGCCATTATGTGTGCCGCCCACCTCCAGCTAGATAATCTGACGCTGATTATTGACCACAATAAATTGCAGCAGGGTGCATCGCTTGCCGATACAAACAATGTCGCACCGCTTGTGCCAAAACTTGCAGCCTTTGGATGGGCAGTTGAAGAGGTAGACGGCCATGATATGGCTCAATTGCGCATGGCGCTTGATGCCGATGCGATTACCATTGGCAAACCAAAATGCATAATAGCCCATACCCACAAAGGCCACCCGATCTCGTTCATGTCAGATAATGTCATGTGGCATCACGGTGTTCCCAATGCTGAACAATACAACAGTGCCATGGCGGAGTTGTTGGAGGCAGCACAATGAATGCCCCTGTCGACATGACAAATCTACACGACTGCCGGGATGCTTTTTCAAAAACACTGGAAGCACTGGCTGGGGCGAATGATGATATTGTAACCGTGTGCAATGACTCGGTTGGTTCCAGCAAAATGAGCGGTTTCAGAGAAAAATTTCCTCAACGATTGATCAATGTTGGCATTGCAGAACAGAACATGGTTGGAGTTGCGGCCGGGTTGGCCAATGGCGGTAAAATTCCATTCGTGTGTTGTGCTTCTCCCTTTTTGACAGGCCGTGCACTTGAACAGATCAAGGCTGATGTCGCCTACTCCCAGACCAATGTGAAGCTGTGCGGGATCAGTTCCGGGCTGGCCTATGGAGATCTTGGCCCGACACATCATTCGATAGAAGATTTTGCGTGGATCCGGGCGCTGCCGAATATAACGATCGTTGCACCGACAGACAGCACAGAAACTGCTGCTGCAACCCGGTGGGCTGCACATCATGATGGCGCAGTTTTTCTTCGATTGAGCCGGGTCGGCGTGCCTGACATTTTGCCTGAGAACCATAGGTTTGTAGCCGGCAAAGCTGACAGACTGAATGAAGGCGACGATGTTACCATTATCGCCAATGGGGTCCTGACACACCGTGCGCTGCTGGCCGCACAATTGCTGTCACAGCGGGGAATATCTGCACGCGTCCTCAACATGGCAACGGTGCGGCCAATCGATTCCGGCGAAATCATTGCAGCTGCAGAGGAAACAGGCGCCATTATAACCTGTGAAGAACACACAGTCTTCGGCGGGTTGGGCAGTGCGGTGGCAGAAGTTGTTGTACAATCCTGCCCGGTGCCGATGAAATTTTTGGGCGTTCCGGGCATATTTGCGCCGACGGGCTCGGCAAATTTCCTGCTTGATGAATTTGGCATGTCCCCGCAGGGTATCGCAGATAGTGCCACCGTATTGATGAAGAAAAGGGCATCGGCTTGATGGCTCAACGCGTTGTTCTTGCCGTTGATGAAGGAACGACCAACAGTAAGGCTGTTGTGGTGAACCGGGACGGCGCCATTTTGGCGTCTGCATCAACACCGGTCGCGTCACACCATCCCCAATCAGGCTGGGTCGAGCAGAACGCCGATCAAATCTGGACCAGCACGGTCGATGCCATAGAAAACTGTATCAGCAAAGCTGGGGCTGTAGAGATTGTTGCAATCGGCATATCCAACCAGCGTGAGTCCATTCTGCTTTGGGACAGGAAAACCGGCCTGGCGCTTGGCCCGGTCATCACCTGGCAATGCCGCCGCACGGCGCTGGCCTGTGAAAAACTGAAGGCCGAGGGGCGGGAAGTCGATATCATTGCCCGCACGGGCCTTCCAATCGACCCGCTTTTTCCGGCGACAAAAATCGGCTGGCTGTTGAAAAACCACGGTAAAGACAGTGCTGCAGAAGACATTTGCATCGGAACAGTTGATGCGTGGCTGATATGGAATTTTTCCGGTGGTCTTATCCACGCGACCGATCGCTCGAATGCAGCACGGACTCAGCTTTTCAACCTGTCCGGTTTGCAGTGGGACAGTCACTTGTGTGGCCTTTTCGGGGTATCAGAAAGCATGCTGCCGGATGTCCGCGATTCATCAGGGTCCTTTGGCACGACCAAAAATGTTAGTGGATTGGCCGATGGCATTCCGATTGCCGCTGCCATTGGTGATTCTCATGCCGCCCTTTTTGGGCATGGCGCTTTCATCCCGGGTGACGGCAAAATAACGTTTGGCACGGGTTCATCAATTATGGCCACGGTGCCGGAATTTGTTGCGCCACCACCGGGTGTGACTACAACAATTGCCTGGTCACTTGAAGGCGTACCAACCTATGCGTTTGAGGGCAATATTCTGGTGAGCGCGTCCATACTTCCCTGGACGGCTGATCTTTTGGGACTTTCCGATGTTGATGCACTACTGGAAATGGCGCGCAGTGTTGAAACCTCACTTGACGTTCAACTGGTCCCTGCCCATGTGGGCCTGGGCTCGCCCCATTGGAATTCGGCTGCGCGGGGACTTATCAGCGGCCTCTCCTTTGGCGCCGGTCAACCGCATATCGCCAGAGCGGCCTGTGAAAGCATTGCCCTGCAGGTTCACGACGTGTTTGAGATAATCGAACCGAGTTTCGAAACCGGCATCGGAAGACTTTACGTTGACGGGGGCCCAAGCGGAAATTCCTTCCTCATGTCCATGGTGGCCGATTATCTCGATCACCCGGTCATTACCCGTCAGGCAACCGAAGCATCTGCACTTGGTGCTGCCTATCTTGCCGGACTGGCGGTCGGATTTTGGCCTGATCTTGATGCGCTGCTGGCGCTAAAGGACGAAACTGTCTGCATCGAACCATCAATGGACGAAGAGACCAGAAGCAGGCGACTGCTGGCATGGAAAGAGGCTCTGGCACGCTCGACGCTGGGAACCTGATTGAATAGGATGGCCGCCCAAAGCCAACAAATACGGAGATGCTTTTCGTGTCGCGATTAAACGAACTCAGGATGATTGCTCGGGTAGCCCAAATGTACCATGTGGAGGGCCAGCGTCAGGCTGAAATCGCACAACACCTCAGAATCTCGCAGGCCTCTGTTTCCCGAATGCTGAAAAAGGCGAAACAGGAAGAAATCATTCGCACCACCATTGTCGCACCACCGGGCACCTATGGTCTGATGGAAGCAAAGCTGCGCGATA
The DNA here is from genome assembly GCA_947501445.1 of uncultured Rhizobiaceae group bacterium. Classification (GTDB taxonomy): domain Bacteria; phylum Pseudomonadota; class Alphaproteobacteria; order Rhizobiales; family Rhizobiaceae; genus Hoeflea_A. The sequence goes on from CANMVS010000001.1 coordinate 447,402, forward strand.
AATTCAATCTCCCGGAAGCCATCATCGTGGAATGCACCGAAGATCGCGATGGTGCGATCATGTCTCGCATTGGCGAAGCCGCAGCTCATTTTGTTGAAGCCACGATGCAGACTGATGAGATCATCGGTGTTTCGAGCTGGAGTGAGACCATCCTCAAAATGGTTGACAATATTCATCCTATGAAGTCGGCCACGGCAAAATATGTTGTTCAGACATTGGGCGGCATGGGCGCACCGGGCGTACAGACTCACGCCACACAGCTCACGACGCGTTTGGCAAAAATTACCGGCGCAGAGCCGCTTCTTTTAAGTGCACCGGGTGTCGCACAATCGCGCGAGGCAAAACTGGTCATGCTCAGCGATCCCTATGTCTGCGAGACAATGGACGTGTTCAGCAAGATTACAATGGCCATTGTTGGTGTTGGTGCTGTTGAACCATCCAGCATGTTGACCCGCAGCGGCAACACTTTTTCATCCAAGGAACTCGCCGATCTTACCGAGGCCGGTGCTGTCGGGGATATCAGCCTTCGATTTTTCAGTGCTGATGGAAAGTCCGTGGCAACACCGCTTAATGATCGCGTCATTGGCATGCCGATGGAAGATCTGGCGAAGGTTGACAGGGTTATCGGGCTTGCCGGTGGATTGAGCAAGACACCAGCCATTTTGGGTGCATTGAGAACCGGCGTGCTGGACGTGTTGATTACAGACAAATTCACCGCTGAACGCCTGTTGCAATTGGTGGGTGAAGATATGACCACCCTGGAGGAACTATGAACCGATTTCAAGACCAGACGGTTGTCGTTACAGGCGGCAACAAGGGTATTGGCTATGCGATCGCGGAGCGCTTTGCACAAGAGGGTGCAAATCTGGTTATCGCTTCAATTGAGCCACAGGTTGAGGAAGCCGCTGACGCATTGGCCAAACATGGCACGCGCGTCATACCGCTCGTTTGTGACGTCACGGATATTGATGCAGTAAAAGCACTTTACGATTGCTGTGAAAACACATTTGGCACTGTCGATGTTTCGGTTCAAAATGCCGGTATCATCACCATTGCCAAGGTAGAAGATCTGACTGAGCGCGAATGGGATGCAACCATGGACGTCAATACAAAGGGGGTGTTTTTGTGTTGCCAGGAAGCGATCAGACGGATGCGCAAATCAGGCAATGGCGGAAGGCTCATAAACACCGCATCGGGACAGGCGCGTGACGGGTTCATCTTTACACCCCATTATGCGGCCTCAAAGTTTGGTGTAATGGGACTCACCCAAAGTCTCGCCAAGGAAGTTGCCATGGACGCCATCACCGTGAACGCCATCTGCCCCGGTATTATTCGCACCGAGATGTGGGAATACAATGATCGCGTCTGGGGCAAAATGCTTGGCGATTTCAAACCTGGTGAGTTGATGGAATCCTGGGTGCAGAACATTCCAATGAAACGTGCAGGCTCCGGTTCGGATGTGGCCGGGCTGGTTGCTTTTCTGGCAAGTAAAGATGCCGATTACATCACCGGTCAAACCATAAATGTCGATGGTGGATTGATCATGTCTTAGAGCAATTCAAGCTTTGACGGCATCGGCAAAACCTGAATGCATCGACAAAATCAAAGGCCGTCACCATTGTCCCGTTTCTGACAAAAAGTGAAACGGGCTGGCTGGCTGAGCTGCTTGCGTAAGCGGTCTGACGGTCGAAACAGCCAGGCCGCTTGCCGGCATCATTCGCAGACTTTTACTGTCAGGCACTTTTTTGCAAAGCAGTGTGTGCCATCGTCGCATCGAGACTGAGAATTTGTTCAACCGCATGCGCAGCTTCAGCGCCCTTTTTGACAAAATGCTCGCGGAAAAATCCCTCAATCTCTTTAGCCGGCTGATAGTTGTGTGGTGTCAGTGAAACCGAGAAAACCGGAACCATCGTCTCGAGTTGTACATTCATAAGGCCGGCCACAACTGAATCTGCAACAAAATCATGGCGATATATGCCGCCATCAACGACCAGTGCTGCGGCAACCACAGCATCATAATTTCCACTTAATGCCAGTTTTTTGGCAAGCAGCGGCATTTCAAATGCGCCGGGCACGGCATAGACATCACTTTTGGCACCCGGGATCAGGCGCGAAATTTCCGCTTCAAAACCTTCCTGTGCACGATCAACAATATCGGCATGCCAGCGGGCTTTAATAAATGCGATGCGGGGGAGTTGGTTGTTAGTCATTTTGGAACCTTACGTAACAATTGCGTTAGGTCCCAGAGCACGAGCAGTCCTTGCCCCGCCCAAACGGCAAAGCGCACACTGTTCTCTTTCATCCGGACTATACCGTCGGCTCCGGAATTACACCGGATCTGCTGACCTTCCATTGCTGGAAGCGCTCGCGGGCTTTAACCGCCGGTGGGGAATTGCACCCCGCCCTGAGAACAGGCAGAACTTAGTGTGACACCAGCGTTGTTTCAAGCCCTAAAATGCGATGTCAATTGTGCATGAACCGGTTATGGGTCCTGGTGTTCCAGTGCACCCGGTCAGCCTATGGAAAAATCCGGATTATAGATCAATCCGATCACATTGCCCCACGGATCTGACACCGCCGCGACGACAATCTCGCCACCCACATTATGCGGTTCCTCGACGATGGTTGCACCCAGATCGACAAAACCATTGAGCGCTTTCGTCATGTCAGCGGTTCCCCAATAGGTAAGAACATTGCTGGTTTTTTTCTCAGCAGACATCGGGTCATTCATCAGACCAAGTTCAAACCCACCGACTGTAAATCCGACATAAAATGCATCATCAAAACTGCACTCAGCTTCAAAAGCCCGGGCATACCAGTCTTTGGCTTTGCCAAGGTCATCCACCTTGTAAATTGTTGTTCTCAGACCAAGAATTTCTGAAGCCATTGTCTATTCTCCATGTCCGTTCAATAGGGGCAAAAATATCCCGCTGATAAATTCGCCAATACCGGTTGCCTGTCGGCCAGTAATGCGTGAAACGCAATCGGTTGTAAAATCACCAAATCCGTCACGATAGGCCTGTGCATAATCGCGGATTACCGCGCACATCCAAGGGTCCATTCCAAAGCCGCGAAAGCGTTCAAATTGCTCTTGTGGTGTTTGATCCAAACATTCCACTTCCCGCCCCATTTGCCGCGCAAGCTGCGCTGCAACCATTGCCCAGCTGACCGAATGCGGTCCCGTCAATTCGTAAGTCTGCCCATTATGCGCATTGCAACCGACACAGGCAGCAGCGCATCTGGCAACATCGCGGGTATCAATCATACCCAGATGAGCGCCCCCCATTGCAAAACTGAACTGACCATCGGATTGAATGGATGGCAATGCCATCAGCAGGTTCTGCATAAAGAAATTGGGCCTCAAGATTGTATAATCCAACCCCGATTGGCGCAGATAGTCCTCACTGGCAGCATGCAATCGCGTATTGTGTGTGGGGCCATCCGCCGATGCTTTGACGGCGGATATGCGAATAATTTTATTAACCCCTGCCCGTGCTGCGGCGTCAATGAATGTATTTGCAAAGTGATCAGCACGCACATCAGACGGGGTTATCAAAACGGCCTCCGTGATGCCTTCCAGTTTTGGGACAAGTTGCTCGCCGTTTTCAAATGTTCCAACCAATGCGGTAATGCCGGCTGCCTGTATCCCGGCTGCAACTTTCTCATCGCGGACCAACGCATGTGTTTTCACATCCCCCCTGTCGGCAAAAAACCCCAGCAGGCTTTTTCCAATGGTGCCCGTGGCGCCGGTCAACAGAATATTCTCAGCCATTATAATTCCCGTTTCAATGTTCAATTGAAGATGGGAACAGAGCTATCATAATCCCGCTAACTGTATTATACAGGAAAATTGGGAACTTAATTTCCACATATGGAATAATAAATGCATGATCTCAACGCAATCGCCGCCTTTGTGCAGGTCATCCAGGCGGGCAGTTTTTCCGCGGCTGCAAAAGATCTGAATATGCCGCTATCGACGGTCAGTCGGAAAGTCTCTGATCTGGAGAATAATCTGCAGCTCAAATTGATGGAACGCTCAACCCGCAGATTGCGGCTCACCGAGTTGGGAGAAATCTATTTTGATTATTATCGCCGGGGCCTTGAAGAATTTCAGGCCGCTGATCTCGTGGTTGAGAATCGGCAGAACGACGTCTCAGGCCTCCTGAGGCTGGCGCTGCCGCCAAATCTTGCCGGACCGATATTAACGCCAATCATTAGCAAATTTCAGCGAAAATACCCAAACGCCCGCATCGCCGTCTCTGTGGCAGAACGCGTTGTCGACATGGTGGAGGACAGTATCGATCTTGCATTTCGCGTCGGGCCACAACGCGATACCAGCCTGATTGCCCGTAAATTGCGCACGTATAGACACCTTATGGTCGCCTCCGGGCAATATCTGGCAGACAATGGCACACCACACAGGCCGCAGGATATTCCCAACCACCGCGTCATGACATTTGCAAACAGCCCATCCATGATGCAGCGCTGGGTGCTGCATAACAACGGTGAAACAAGGCAAATCGATTTCTCGCCGGTTCTGTGCATAAATGATTATGCAGCCATGAAGCAGGCAGCACTACAGGGACAAGGCATCACCGAGCTGCCGTCCATTCTATGTGAGGAGCAGATGGCCACCGGTGCGCTGGTCAATGTACTGCCGCAATGGCAATTTCAGCAGATCAGCCTTTTGATCGTCCATTCAGGGCGACGCAATATGTCCCGATTGACGCGACTGTTCCTCGAATTTTGTGAAACCCACATCGCTGATACCTAAAAATGAAGACAGGTAATCATTGTTCCTGAATTACCCGGATTCTGTTCTTTGAAGAAGCAGATCGAGTGTTATATGTGGCTAACAATCAAACAATTCGGATCCGCTTCAAATGACTGCAAGCCCCCCATCCATCGAAAATATTCATGAGGCACGCGAAAGCCTGAAGACGCGCATCATACGAACACCGATTGTATCATTGAGCCATGACCGGTTTGCCGGTCTGCTGGATGGCACCCAATCGACATCGATCAAACTTGAATTGTTTCAGCACGCCGGATCATTCAAGGCACGCGGCAATTTGCTTGGCATCGATCAACTTGCTGCGGATCGGCGTGCAGCCGGCGTCATCGCCGCCAGTGGCGGCAACCACGCCCTGGCTGTTTCCTGGGCAGCACACAGCCAGCATGTTCCAGCGACGATTATCATGCCCAAATCCACCGATCCGGTGCGTATCGACGGCTGCAAGACGCTTGGTGCACGGGTAATTCTGGTCGACGATATTGCCGGAGCCTTTGACGAAATGCACCGCCTTGCTGCGGAGAATGGTTCGATCATCATGCATCCCTTCGAGGGAAGCCATATGACATTGGGCGGTGCCACCTGTGGCGCTGAAATCATTGAGGATCTACCCGATCTGGATGTGATGATTGTTGCGGTCGGTGGCGGCGGCCTGATTGGCGGCATTGCATCGGCCATCCGGCAGATCAGACCGCAATGCGCGGTGATCGGTGTCGAACCGTTCGGCGCTGACAGCCTGTCCCAAAGTTTCCAACAGGGTAAACCTGTCCGCATAGACCGGGTTGATACAATCGCCGACAGTCTTGGCTCACCCACCGCGCTGCCCTATTCCTATGCCATTGCCCGCGAATTTGTCAGCCAGATTGTCCGCATAACCGATGCTCAAATGATCGAGGCCATGGGGCTCATGCGTGACACGCTGAAAATCATGGCTGAACCGGCCTGTGGCGCAGCGCTTGCGGCTGCGATCGGCCCCTTGCGGGAGACCATTGCTGACAAGAAGGTCTGCATTCTGGCCTGCGGTTCAAATATCGGTATGGAGCGCTATCGCCAGCTACTGGTCTAGGGATGATTGGTGGCACCCACCACCGGTTCTTTGGGCCGCCTGTTGGCCAGAGCGATATACACGGCTGACGCAAGAACCATCATGCCGCCGCTCCAGGCAAGCCATTCAAAATCCAGTCGTGCATAAACAACACCCAGGCCGATAGCGCCCAGGCTGGCTGACAGGTAGGTGACCGCGCTATTGAGACCAAGAATTGCACCACGACGGGCCGGATCTATGGCTGAAAGCCCGGCAACAATCAGGTTCAAGCCAAAGTGGTTTCCAAGGCCCCAGAAGAAACTCAGAGCAACCAGCATCCAATAGGAATGGGAAAAGACACCGGCTGCAATATATACGGAGCCAACGATTACAAGGCACCACGGGAAAGCGCGGTTGGCGCCGATGCGGTCAATATATGTGTCGCCAAACATGGCAATGCCAAACCCGGCACCATAGGAAACGGCAAGAAGCCCGACCGCGCTCAGTGTTAAGCCGAGGCGCTGATGAAAATGATCCCCAATATAGCCATAAACACCGTAAAAGCTGGTCATCAGTGCCAGGCAGACCAACAGCAATGGCGCGACACCTGCGATGCGCAACGCTCCAAACGGCGATACACCTGGCCTCGCATCATTCTGGCTGGCAAGTGTCTCGGTTGGTTCCGGCAATTGGCGCACAAGAATGACAACCAGTGCACAGATCACCGCGAGCACCGCAAACACGGCACGCCAGTGGGCATAATCGGCAATAAGTGTTGAAAGGGTGACACCAGCCATAATGCTGATTGTCCAGCCGAACAGTACCCGGCCAAGAATTGCACTTTCCTGTCCCTTCGGAGAAATCCTGGCTGTAAAGGAATAAATAGCCGGCAGTGCGACGCCAGCTGCAAATCCGGCAAGGCTTTGCGAAATTACCAGACTGACCATACCGGGAGCCAGACCGCTCAACACAAATGACAATGTTAATACGACAAGCGACACCAGCAGGGCCCGCTTGACGCCATGGCGATCGATCAGATGCGACAGGAACAAGGCACCGGCCGCCGTGCAGACCCCATAACATCCCGCTGCAATCATCACCGTATTGACTGGCGTGGCAAAATCCGCGGATATGGCCGGTGCAATCGGCCCGAGGCTGAGAGAATTGACACCCAGCGTGGCAATGGATGCTGTTAACACCCAAACACGCCCCGATACCGAATATTCTTCTGTACTCATCGTATCTTCTTTATTATTTTTCTGGAAAACGTAAATATTCAGACTCCTGTTCAAAATGAAAGGTGATTTTTGATGCCTCGCGAAAAAACAGATGATATTCGGCGCAAACGCGTCGGGCTGCGACCTGTCGATGATATGGACCGAAAAATATTAGGCGAATTGATCGACGACGCTGATATCAGCTACGCGCGACTGAGTGAAAAAGTCGGCCTGTCACCCCCTGCGGTCCACGAACGGGTCAAGCGATTGCGTGAGGCGGGCACGCTGGTAAAATCGTCAGCGATTGTCGATGGCGCTGCAGTTGGCAAGCCATTGCTTGCATTTGTACATGTGGATACGTCCGGTTGGGGCAAAAGTGCCCAGTTGATGCAGATTACCAAACATCCGGAAGTGGAGGAAATTCACTCGGTATCAGGTGACACCTGCATGATGCTGAAGGTACGCACGCGCGACACCCAGGATCTGGAATCACTGCTTGCCTATCTTTATGCCATACCCACCGTGACTGCCACGCGCACCTATGTTGTCCTGTCAACCTATCTCGAACAGACCGTTCAGGCCGGCATTACCCAGGATTGGCCCGAACCCGACGCCATAACACAGCTGCAAACGGGACCAGATCGTCAGATGATCAAGCAGATGTGATCGGGCAAAGCAGCTATGCGTTTGAAACACTGGACATGGGCCTGCCATTCCCTTAATCGCTTCTGCAACGGGAAAGCACGCTAGGGTCGCTTTTCCTGGGAATAATTCCCCTGACAACAACTCAGTCATATGTGAGGCCACCGCGCACGCGTCTCACATTGCCGGCCAGCCAGAAGCCAGCCTGATCTGAAACGACGAACTGATATGGGCCTGGAGACGATATGAAGAGCTTTAATGAGGAAACTGTTCTTTCGGTACATCACTGGAATGACACATTATTCAGTTTCAAAACCACCCGGGATGCCGGATTTCGGTTCCGCAACGGTGAATTCACCATGGTTGGGCTGGAAGTCGAGGGCCGCCCTCTTTTGCGTGCCTATTCCATGGCCAGTTCCAATCACGAAGAGACTTTGGAGTTTTTCAGCATCAAGGTTGCGGATGGACCACTGACGTCAAGGCTACAGCATCTGAAAGAAGGTGAATCGGTTCTTATCGGCAAAAAGCCGACCGGCACACTGGTCACGGATAATCTGTTGCCCGGCAAGAACCTTTATCTGCTGGGCACAGGCACAGGCCTTGCGCCCTTCCTCAGCCTGATCAAGGACCCGGCCGTCTATGACGCATTTGAGAAGATTGTGCTCGTCCATGGTGTGCGATTTATCAACGATCTGGCCTATCAAACCTATATTTCGGATACGCTGCCAAACGATGAACTGCTGGGCGAAATGATCAGCGAAAAACTGATCTACTATCCTACTGTGACCAGAGAGCCATTTCGAAACACCGGCCGCATAACCCACCTGATGGAAAGCGGCAAATTGTTTGAAGACATTGGCCTTCCACCCATCGACAGGGAAAATGACCGCGTCATTTTGTGTGGCGGCCCCCAGATGCTGGACGACACGCGAAGCTTTTTTGAAAGCCGTGGCTTCACCGAAGGAACCCGTGCACATCTGGGCAGTTTTCTGATCGAAAAAGCCTTCGTCGAGAAGTGACGCAGACTGCAACGAACGAGCAGCTCCCGCAATTCAGGAACGCGGGTTCACCAGATGTCTATTCATCCGCATCAGGTGCGTTGGGCTTCCTGTAGCGTTTTTTCAAGCCGAGCCTATGAAAGATGGGATTGGAGATGTCTGTTCTAAAGCCTTTGAGCGCAAGGCGGATTGCCACGCCTGTTTTGATAAATTGGCGCAACAGGAAATCCCGGCGATAGCGATCATAAGATTTGAAGAAGGTATCATGTGAAACATGATCGGACTGGCCCAGTCTTCCCAAAAACCTTTTATCGACCGGCAGGTGCAGGAGTGTTGCTGTACAGGCGTGTTCATAAGGCCGTTGGACGAATTGCGCTCGGCAGTTCAAATAGCGTGCAACAACGCCCAATGTTCCGGCGTCTGCAATCTGGATACCCTGAATTTTCATCATTTCAAGCGCTGCGGTGGTTACAGACTCATCACCAGTGTGGTGTAAACCCGGCAAATTGCAGACATAGCGGTCATATATTTGATCTATCGCTGCGACCAGGTGACGATAAAACGTCGGGGGTCCACAAATGAATTCCCCCCCATACCAACGCCCTTCAGATTCAAGACCGTGTATTTTTTCCAGGTCCAGTCGAACTCTGTCAGCACCAAATGTCGGGATAGATTGATCCGTGATGTCATAACACATGGGCTGGCCAATTTTCACATTTCGAAAGAATGAGCCCGGGAATGAATTTACACAAATACAATCCGCATCAATCAGAGCGGCATAGGGTGTGTCGATCGTTGCAAAATATCGGTAACAGTCAATTTTGTAGTGTGCAGAATAAAACTCCGTTCCGCTTGGAACATTTGTCGTGAACGGAATCTCCAACAAACGCAGTTTTGCGCCCATTTCGTCAAGCAGCGGCTGCAGGACTTCAGGTCTATTCGTTATGAGCGCATAGTCCATATTCTCCAGCGCCAGAGATTTCGCCAGATTGACGGCACACTTCAGATAAATCAGGGTCTGATCGTCAAAATCTCTGGTTTTGACATTTACCGCCGAGTGCTCTTTTTCTTCCAGGTGCAAAAGGCTGTAAAATGCCATGGTGGAATTTCTTTTCTGGATGCTGTCAACCCGCACTGGCCCGTTCTGGCGGCACCGTCAAAGGTACAATTCGATATCATAAACTGTCAGCTGGATACACAATTTCGAGTGAGGGGTAAAGTTGACTGCACGCCTGCTTGACACCTATGTCGCAAATAAAAATGTCGAGCCGGAATTTGGGTTTAAAGCAGCAACGCGTGCATTAATTAACTAGCACACCCCAAAGTGCCGGCACACCGAAGAGCAGACAAATTCCGTCTCCGATCGGCCCAAATCAGTGGCAGCACGCACAGATTACAACTGGCATACAGTAACAGTAAGGGACTCCGATTTGTCCTGTACCAAACGTTTCGCTGGTGCAAGCGCAATTACAGTCAAATTTCGCAATTGATCCGTCCTATCCGCATGTGGTTCCATGCGGTAACTTCGACATTACACAGGTTCAAGTACAACAACAAATCGACACAAGGTCGGTGACCATCCCCATTGCCCGTGTTTTGACGAAAAAGCACCGCTGTTTTTGCATCTATTGGATTCGACATCGGGCAACCTTATAAGACGACCTTGTAGCCGGTCTAAAATTCCTCAATATTGGCGGAATCGATAAACGCCTGAAAACTTTGAATACGCTTGGGCGGAGGGGATTCCCCTCTAAACCGGCTTTGCCAATAGGATAAATATAAAGGCGCAAAATCGAATTCAGAAGCGAGTATCCGGCTACGCTGTTGCTCAAGATACGACATAGTAACCTCGCGCCAATCGCTCACGATACAAACCGGCAGATTATCGAAAAGCCCGCTGATGGCACTCTCATGTACAATTGGCACGGTCCCCAGCAGCAACGCTTCCCACGTCCTGTGGCAGTCGAGCCCATTGCCCATAGGGCTGATGGTGAAGAAAAAATTGCTGTTATTTTGCCAACTTGTCTTTCGCAACACCTTCGGCTCTTCCAAGTGGATTGCATCAAGTTCCATACCGTTAATGCAGGCTAATCGATCTCCCCGGTTTAGAACATGGTGCCAATTGCAGTATCCCTTCAACCGCTTTTCATCAAGTTTCGGTCCCATGGATCTAGCTCCATTCAGCATAGATTCCTGCTGCTGAGGCGAGCAAAACCCTCCCCAACTTGAAGGTATTACTCGCGAAGCCAAGGAATGATAATCTAGCCCGATGGGCAAAGGTCGAAATTTTTCGTGGGCCAGTGAGCCATTTTGGCCATACCATGAATCTAACAAGGGGTGATCAAGAACCGTTTTCGCATGTGCTGTGTCATGATCGTTGGCACCAGGCATTTCATCACTATTGCCACTGATGAGTGCAAACCTTCGACTTAATTTCCTGAGCATTACTTCAGAAAATTCACAAATATCGCCGGTATGAACATAGATATTGTCACAATCACTTCCAGCTACGCACTCTAAAGTTCCATTGGGTCTTTGCATACTCTCTTGCCCAGAGCGAAACATTAGACACGACTTTATGATACCGTGACTAGACACGAATTTACAACTTGCCTCATCATTTTGATGCCCAGGTAAATTATACTTACAATATTGGGTTGCAGATCGAAGAATCGTTCGGGTCTTAGCCAATTCAGCAGCAAATGACACAATTGCATCCTAACCAAAATTGGCATTCTTCCCACAAATAAATGGATATCACCATATTATCGGAATGCTCAGACTCAGTCTCACCAAATCAACACGGCAAATTCACTGAAATCCAGTGGATAAGACATGCCTATGTCATTGTCCTGCTTCGGTTATTGATCACGGGCATTTCAAAGCTGGATTATGAAATGCTTGAGCAGGCATCGAAAACAAATAGCCAATTCTACCAATTTGCGCAATGCTAATATCTTTTCGATACTAACAGCAATGTATCAACAAAAACCTTGTGAACCGTCCACGCCCAGTGCTGCCCGGCGAGGTTCTCGAACCGCCACAGGGTCGGTGAGCTGGCCAGCGGCACATCGCGCCCACCTGCTGTCTGGACTGCAAGGTCATGGCGCAGGGTGTTGTGGTCGTTGAGATCCTCGTAGCCCAGCGCAATGCCAATCACATGCTGGCGCGGCATATCGACAAGACGATGCGCAACTTGCCGGATTGGCGAGGGCCATCAAGTCCGCCGACCACAGACGACATCAAGCCGAACAGCAGGGCGGCTTGGCCAAGTAGAGCCGCCCCGCCATTGCTAGTCGCGTCGCCGCCATCAAAAACGCGCTTCAACACGACGCCTGCGGCAGGCTGGAAACTCAATCGTTGAAATGTTACAATGTGTCACCGTCCATCTCGTGCGACAATTCAATGTAAGCAACTGAATTATAACGCATATAGGGGATGATTACCAACCCAGCTGCACCTGCCAGCACGAACGTTCAAAGCCAGACTGTTTGGACAGGAACCAATCCACCTTGCGTTGTGTATTGGACAAATGGCCACCAACAAATAGGCCACTCGTCTCACGCAGTTAAAGAGGCATGAATACCGTCGAAAGATGATAGTTCATCCTGCCAAGCACAAAGCGAGCCATACCAATCTGAAACAGACATAAATCTCTCCATACAAATCAAAAATGGTGGACCTGACTCATCGCCAAAAGAGCAACTGAACCACAAAGCCCTCAGAACCAAAGTTGACACAACTCGGCTGAACAACTAATCGGATGACAAACCTCTCTGTGGAGTTAATTTTGACGAAATTGGAAGATATTGTGCCAGCTGAAATTTCGGCCGACAGTTTTCATAGGCACCTTGCCGAATTGGCCCAATGGTCGAATCTTAAAACATATCTTGAAATCGGTTCCTCCAGTGGCGAAGGTAGCACAAGCGCGCTTACCAATGGATTGAGAGCTCGATCAGATAGCAGCGATGTTAGTTTGTTTTGTATGGAGATTAGCAGAGCAAGGTTTGAGGCCCTTTCTAAGTGTTACAAATCCGACAGTTTTGTGAAATGTTTTAACGTTTCATCTGTGCCATCGGCAGAGTTTCCTTCAATTGCAGAACTTGAATATTTCTACAAATCGATTCGCTACAAATACAAACAACGTAAAGCCCAACAAAAACTGAAGCAAGCGCTTGAGTTTTATAAACAGGATTTGGACTACGTTAAGGCTTCAAGTTGTGATCTAAATGGCATCCAACTGATTAAGAAAGAACAAAACATTTGTGTCTTTGATTTTGTGCTGATTGATGGCTCTGAATTTACAGGTGAACGCGAATTATTTGAGATAATGGGTGCAAAAGTCATAGCACTTGATGATATAAATACATTTAAGTGCTGGAATGCACACCGTATATTGTCATCGCACAGCGGCTATTCATTGCTGTATAGATCACGACGTGTTCGCAACGGATATTCGATATTCAAGCGCAACTTCTGATTGCCCACTCCCTACTCATTATTTATGATGATATTAAGTAGGTAAAGAGACTTTCGATTGGATTTTGAAGAGGAACACGCCAGATAGATCAAAGGGGAAGGACCAAACAAGCTAGTCAAGATGAATTACTGCTGTTTACTCAAAGGCTGAAATTGTTGGGGATCAACTCAACATGCAGTGGTCGAAATTTTTTCCGAAACTCGACTGATTGTCGTTTTCGGAAATGACACATTAGCCGGACACAAATCATTGTCTAAAAAAGAGGCACTTTTAGCCAGACCATTATTGCTTGGAAAATTTATTCATCAATGGAATATCATTTGAAGAAGCGCGCTGTCGCATATCCGAAACATCGTTAACCCATCACAATTTACAAAATCAATGCAATTGGATGCTGTATGAAGTGCTATCTAATAAACCTTGAACGATCAAAGGATCGGTTGTCATGGTTTATGAAACAATCAAGGGATCTTTGCATAGTCGTCGAGCGTGTGGATGCAGTTGATGGTTGCCGGTTGGAAAACGATGAAATTGAGCGGGTAACGAAAACGTGCAGCGGCCTCTATCAGGTCGAAGTCGGTGCAATAGGCTGCTACCTCAGTCATCGAAAAGTGTGGGAAATAATCGCTGCCCAAGAAGATGAGTGGGCATTTGTGTGCGAAGATGATTTACGATTCTCCCAAATTTTTCCCAGTTTTCTATCTGATACCAAGTGGATTCCAAGTGATGCTGACATCGTAAAGGCTGAAACATCAACTGAGAAACGAATTGAAATCAACTATTTACCCGCAACAATATTTAAGTCACGCAAAATACAAAGACTTCACTCAGCACACAGAGGGACCGCCGGATATTTCATCCGAAAAGCCGCAGCGCAGCGATTGATAAAGCTGACAGAAAGAAAGTACGACCCGGTAGATGAATTGATGTTTAATCCGATCCTCGGTATAGCTCAGCAAAACAACATATATCAGATCAACCCCGCCGTTTGTATACAGGGAATTAGAGTAGCCGACAAACAGGACTTTCTGAGCGATATCCCTGAGGGGTCTCCGAGAATTAATAATGTTACGCGGTTGGGCAAAATATTTCGGGAGGTTAAACGACTACTGAACGCGATTAGACGATTTATTCTGCGTCAACTGAAGATATCAGAATTTCTTGCTGTCCCTTTTGAGTAATGGCAATGTGTGCAGCGTTGCACCGGTAATATAAATTTCAGCGTATAAATTGAACAATGCTGCCCTGTGTATCCCCCTTTTTTATCGAGGTGAGCGGTAGCATTTCTTCGAACCGGAAGCCTGTTTCGGGGAGAATCTTGCAGGATGTGGTGGCAGACAAACACCATCATGGAAATCGGCGACACAAACATTGCCATAAAACCCAAATAAGCCGCGTAGAGTCCGAAATCAAATCCCCAGAAAAATGGGATGACTACCAATCGAAACTATGAAACGCTCAGCACTGGCACGATGGGTATGATCGTCCTCAACGTGAGCAACTACACGCTCGCGCAGCTCGATTGGATGAAACTTAGGCATGATATTTTCCTTCAAAACACCAAGAATCATAAAAATCAGAAATTGGGAATCCCGAATCTGAAATTCGGCGACAGGCTCTAAATCGCTCAAAACTAGAACTATCCGATTGCATAGCAGCCTTGTAAAAGCTTTTGAGCTGCATTCTTCAGGTAGTCTGTGTATCGGAGGGCCATGTTATGATTGTGGGCGATTGTTGCGCGCCAATCATCATAATCCTGCGACGTGGCAATGTGAACAGCCTGTTTGATATCATCAAATGAATTGCATATATACATACCACTGACATCAAAGTACTTGGCAATATCAGGCGCCCCCCAATATATAGGTACGGTATCACAAAGCAAACAATCAATTAGCTTCTCAGTGAAGTACCCCTCTTCCTGAACATTTTCGATTACTATTGAAAACCGGTAAGGTCTCAACCCGTCCGCTTTGACTTTCAGTGGTTTGTAACCATGGCCAAGGAGATCCACGTCCATTCGTGTTTCAACACTCCAGTCAGCGACCTCGTGACGCAACTTATGCCCCTTCAATTGCTGTTTAGTGGATGCAATCAAAGACATATTGTGGGTTTTTTCGCCCTCCTCAATGGGTTTATCTTCAACCCAGCCACCACCGAAAGGCATGACCAATGCATTTTTTGCCCAATTAGCCATGAACGGCCTATGTGTAATGATACGAAAAAAGCGTTTCTGAGTAATCAGAGCAGCGAGATAGTTTCTATTGTGGATTGCAAAGGGTTCAGCAATAACGATAGAAATCCGGCAAATGACTTTCCATCGCAAGTCCCAAAAATATTTTGATCGCGGGAAAACCATAAGATGATCATCGTGTGCCAAATCGGAGATCGTTCCAACCAATTTCTGGTCTCCCAACGGCCAATGCAGGTCCTCTAACGGGACGTCTGCCAATTGGCAGTTCAATTTATACTCATAGGGAAGTACAGCAACGAACATTGCAGTTTTACTTTCTTCGTAGAGTTGGGATTGCATTGTCTAAACGGGCAAATATAAATTTAGCGGATTGATTTTATACTCTGCATGATGATCGCGGTTCCCTCAGCTGGGTATTAAGAAAACACTTATGAAAGGTTGTGTACATTTACAAATGTCCATTGACAACAGCTTCATTGAGATCGCTGCGGTAAATCTGGCAAACTTTCAGTTAGCAGAGCCAAGGGAATATTCGTATCAGCTCGATATGTCATCTGAAATAGGTTAAATGGTGGAAAATATCCTGTTCTCCCACATCTTCCGGTAAATTCGCTATATTTGATTTCTTCGCTCTCTGGCAAATTGGAATCCGAGGCTTCGAAGCACAGTTACAGACCTATTCAAAACTGATACCGTGTCCGTCGGTTTCCGAAAACCAACTGAAACTCATTCGGCACAACCAACTGGTTTGCAACCAGAATTGTACCAATCTGCTATGACCATCTCCGAATACCTGTCCATTCAGTTCTCTATTTGCTAAATCAATAACATTTGCGGAGGAGAATCTGCATGGCTATAAAGTTCACGGGACTGTGAACATCAGAGGCCAAGCCATTGAAAATTTACCTCATTAATCTTGATCGTAGCCGGGAACGTTTGGTCCGTATGACCGAGCGGTTCCGTTCTCTGAACCTCGGCATCGCACGTGTTCCTGCCGTAGATGGTCGAGCGCTGCCACGTGATCAAATCGAGCAGTTTCTCCTAAAACGACGTTCCCGCCGGTGGAATTATGGAGAAATAGGCTGCTTTCTCAGCCACATGAATTGCTGGAAAGCGCTAATTAACTCAGATGAGCCATATTGTGCAATTTTTGAAGACGATGCATTCCTGTCCAGCGAGTTAACCGCTCTTCTGTCTGGTGACCGCTGGATTCCAGCAGATGCAGACATCGTGCGTCTGGAAACGACGTTTTGGAAAACGGAAATCACCACCGAATACGAAGTCATTTCGGAAAAACTGAAACTGCATAGGCTCCTTTCCCTGCATCATGGGGCCGGTGCATATATAATTTCCAGAAAAGCGGCTCGGAATCTCTTGGCTAACCCGGAGCGGCTGCGCACGACATTGGACAGTGCACTATTTGATTTTCAGGAAAAATCGTGCCGCGACCTGAGAATCTACCAATTAGACCCTGCACCTGCTTTGCAGGAATCGGTTTACATGAGCCTCGTGGTAGCCAAGTCAGACAGCTATTCAGAGATCACACAGACAGATTGGGCGCCGACATCCGAATTGCCATTGAGACTGCGCAAACTTGTGCGAGAAATCAATCGGCCCTTGCGAAAATTAGGCTCTTGGAGTGCGCAGTCAATTCGCATTCATCAAAACTACTCTACAACCCGGCGAATTAAATTTTATGGCATCATAGATGATGCTCCGGAAAATTATTATGCACCAGGGGATTAATATATTTCACATCGTAAACAAATCACCCCTCAAGCCGAACCCAGGACTCCGGTATAATATCAGGATTGCTGACCGATTTGTCCGCAAACCATACTGCTGGTGCAACAACGACTTTTTCTCTCGATGCGTTCAGCCAGGCGCCCCACCAGGAAAATGAACTATTGGCGATAATGTGATGCTGACACGCTGACATCAGCCGCAGATCCTCATAATTGTGTGCGCCATCATTGTGGTCCATGATTTTGACTTCAAACGGCAGCGCCAAATTGGACTTCGCCCACTCAGGCTCATCAGAAAACACATAAAACACCGGTTCAACCGGCATTTTTTCAGCCACCAGCATGGCTGCTTTTTTATAATATTCCAGCGAGCAGGTGCCGTGAACCGCATTTGCCTTCGGGTTGCTGACATAGTCTCCGCGGCGAATATGAAGGGATACGGCTGGTGTGTTTTCCAACTGTGCCAGGATAGCCCGATTTGTGTCATCCGGCTCAGTTTTTACCGATAGTTCGATGCGAATCTGATCTGCGAAATCCTCGAAAAAGCGCTCAGACTGCCAATAACCCTGTAGCCAGAGCGATCCTGTCTCGCGAACAATAGAGGGTACAAACCCGTCGCCCTTTTGTCTGACAATTCTTGGTGGCAGTTTTAATGTCCGCCAAATCAGATAGGCAATGCGCTGCTTTTTCTTGGGCGGCCAACCCCGCGCAGTGCCGGTATCTGAAACAATGTTGAGATGATGGAGGCCCGGCTTTTGCCCTGGTCCGGCAACAAAATCCCTGCTGTCCAGCACCAGTTCTGTTTCATTGCGCAATGCCAATGCGCGCCCACAGGCGTATTGAAACATCTGATTGCCAAGACCGCCAAATATTCGCGTATAAATCAATGGGCCACATTCTTCGAATTGATCTCATTTTGATCACTCATAGGAAGTGTCACCGATCATGGCAATCTCAAATCCTGTTCACAGGCCCACATGTTTGTTGTCACCCGGGAGACTTACCGTGGCAATCAGCCCGCCCTGCGTCCGGTTCTCCAGTTTCAACACGCCGCCGTGGGCATGAATATTGGATCGGGCAATAGCAAGACCCAGACCGATGCCACCGGTCTCCTCACTGCGTGACGTATCAAGACGAACGAAGGGCTCAAACATATCGGCGATACGGTCCTGCGGTATTCCCGGGCCCCTGTCGGCAATTGTGATGGTAATCCCCTGGTCACCGGCAGAAAAATCAATTTGCGCTTCTTTGCCGTAGCGCACGGCATTGTCGATCAGATTACGCAATGCCCGTTTTATCGAAATCGTCCGACAGGTGATAATCGTGCGCGTTCTGCGTTCTTTTGCTGTTTGCGCCAGATGAACCTGTTGCCCCATGTCCTCATAGTCGGCAACGATGGCATCCAATAGTTCTCCCAGATCCACCCGTGCGGGTTCTTCGCGATTGGCCTCATCGCGGGCAAATGCCAGGGTCGCCTCGACCATACGCTGCATTTCATCAAGGGTCATAATGATGCGATTGCGGTTTTCATCATCTTCAATGAATTCGGCGCGAATACGCAAAGATGTAATTGGCGTGCGCAAATCATGGCTGATTGCTGCAAGCATTCGCGTTCGGTCCTGGACAAATCGGGTCAATCGTTCCTGCATCACGTTAAAGGCTTCAATCGCCGATTTAACCTCCGGTGGGCCGGAGGCCTCTATATTCTCACCCTTGCCACCACGACCCAATTGCTCTGCAGCAACTGCAAGATTTTGCAATGGACGCGTCATGCGTCTGACAGTGAATGCAATAATAATGATAATGGCGATCGCCATGATGCCAACTGTTATGAATATACGCAGCAAAGAGCTTCGTTGCAGGTTCATGCTGGCAGCCATGTTCAGCCATCGTCCGTCGTCCAGTTGGACCGACAGGGCAACAACCAGCGGGACACTTCTCTTTGACTGGACCTTTTTCTTCTGCTTTCCACCGGCTGCCGGGTGCTTTACCTGACCACGGTGATAACGTGGCACAACAACATTGCGCCCAACCTCCGCACGAATGTCCACCTGTGGACCGATTTGGTCGATAAGACGTTTCCTTATCCGTTGGTCCAGAGGATTTATGCCGCTTTCGTCCAATGCAGGCCTGAATGATATCCAGTAATACAGCAGCGGGCTGGAGGCGGCCCTTCGAATATCGTCGTGAAGATCCGGCGACGTCTCATTGAGAAGTTCCACCAGCGATGCGGTCCGTGCCACCACGGTGCCGCCCGTCAACTCCACAAGAGCTGCACGGCGCTCATCGGTAAACAGCCACAGCGTAAAGGTCTGAGATATTACAATGGCCGCGAGAATGAGCGCGATCAGTTGCCCGGCCAGACTGCGCGGCATCAATGGAAAATTACGCCAGCTCATTTATCCGGATCCACAACATCAGCCGTAAACGCATAGCCACCGCCCCAAACTGTTTTTATCAACTGGGGTTTTTTGGCGTCCTGTTCAATCTTGCGTCTGAGGCGACTGACCTGATTGTCAATGGACCGGTCAAATATGTTGGGATTGCGCCCTGATGTCAGGTCCATCAGCTGATCGCGCGACAAGACCATTTTCGGTCTTTTCAAAAAGGCGACCAACAGCTGAAACTCGCCCGTCGAAAGTGGGACGACAACCTCATCAGCACCAATGAGGTGACGTCGGGAAAGATCAAGAATCCAGTTTTCAAAAGCCAGTTTCTCACTGGAAACCGGATCACGTTCGCGTGGAACATTTGACGTGCGGCGCAACACAGCCCGTATCCGTGCAAGCAATTCGCGTGGATTGAATGGCTTGCTGACATAGTCATCGGCGCCAATTTCAAGCCCGACGACCCGGTCGGTATCCTCGGCCATTGCTGTTAATAATATGACCGGCGGGCCAGCATTTTCGACCAAATGTCTGCAAAGCGAAAGCCCATCTTCTCCTGGCATCATCACATCCAGTACGACCAGATCAATGGAAGCGGCGTTGAGTGATTTGCGCGCCTGTGCAGCACCATCAGCCATCGATGCACGCAGGCCGTTCTTAATCAGATAACGCGTTAACGTCTCACGGATGTCGCGGTGATCATCGACAACAAGAATATGTGGACTGGCTTCATTCATCGAAGGTTCAACCTATGGTGCCGGTACGATCGTATGTATCCAAAACGTTTTCCATCACTCTTCATCACACACTAGAGGTAAAACGCATTGAAAGCGTATAGGGGCTGTGTGTTTTAAACAGGTAACGGCTGTGAACCCCTTGTGGAAATGGAAATTGTAACAAAATGTATCACGTCCACGCATGGCGACAATTGGTGACACATTCATGCAGTTTGCATCGTAGTTTTGCGACAAATGCCACCTAACTTCCACTCATCGCAACACAAAACCAAAAGGACCTGCGCAATGAGAACCACGCAGAAAATTGCAGCTTCCATCCTGGCAACAACTTTTCTAGGCGCAAGTGTCGCTCCGACACTGGCTGCTCAAAACCAGGCAGACGGCAAGCCAGCGGCAGAAAAGAAAATGGCCCATGCCGGTAAAAACAAGCACAGCAAAAACAAGCACGGCAAAAAGGGCAACCGGGGCATGAAAAGGGCGTTTGAGCGTTTTGATGCCAATAAGGATGGTGTTATCACGCAGGAAGAAGTGGACGCCGTTATCGTTGAGCGATTCAACAGTGTCGCCGGTGGCGATACCACCATTACGCTTGAGGAATTTCGCGCCGGATGGCTGGACAAATCCCGTGATCATATGGTGCGCGGTTTTCAGAAACTGGATAGTGATGGCGATGGTGCCATTACAGCAGACGAAATCACCACTGCTTCGGATCGCATGTTCAACAGGCTTGACCGGGACGGAAACGGTGAGCTGACCCGGCCTGCCCCAAAAGACAAAGCTGACGCTGGCGCCAAAAACGACCAGCACAAAAAGGCAGAACGGGGCGGTAAACATCGTCACGGCGGCAAACGCACAGCCATGCTGATGGAACGTTTCGACGTTGATAAGGATGGCAAGATTACGCGCGCCGAATTTGATGAGATCCGTGGCAACCTGTTTTCCGGCGCCGACGCTGACGGAAATTCCACGATCAGCATCGAAGAATTTGTGACCGTTTGGCAGGAAATGAACAGCGACCGTATCACCCGTTCCTTCCAGAAGCTTGATGCTGACGGCGACCTGTCGGTCACACAGGAAGAATATGCCGCCCGCAGCGGAAATTTTGTCAAAAAACACGACCGCAATGGTGATGGTGTTGTAACCAAAGCCGACAAAAAGCGCGGCAAGCACCATGGCAAAAAGACCGAGCGTTCGATGAAGAAGCCTGCACATAAACCCGCACCGGATAAGGCATCGCTCAAAACACCGGCAAAACCCGCACCGGCAAAAACGCAGGACATCTGATAAGCTGAACTTTCTGTGGTGATGTGATTTCACACCCGGTGAACTGGCAATATCTCAGATGTTTCAAACACAACAGCGGTCAGGCCCATGAGCCTGGCCGTTTTTTTGTGCGTTCATACCGGTTCTCGCACCAGCACATTTTGATCAATCATGAAACGGCTGAATATAGGCAGGCTTGCCCCGCCAATCGCACGGGCTTCCGCCCCGACCTGGGCTTCGAGTATTTCCGGTTCCCGAATGCCCTGACGATCCAGTTCGGTGAACGCCTGTTTAATTGCCTGCACCAGTGTTGAGCGAACAGATGTCGGAAATCCTCCGTCAATCAAGGCGGCATCGATATCAATGATGGCTGAGATCGAAACGATCGCAATGGCAATGTTGCGTGCGGTATCCCTTATCCAGTCTGCCATATAGGGACCAAAATCAGGCCATTCGTCAGGGCGCATCCAAAGGGGCGACGGATCAATGCCGGCATCTTTGAGGCGGTTTTCAAGAACGAAAATCGAAGCGTGGTTGAGCAGTTGTTCCGCCCCGCCGTTGGGGCCAGGCACCGGGATTGGGCCAAATGCGCCCGCGTTTCCTGAACGCCCGGGGAATACGGCATGATTGAGCACGAGGCCCCCGCCAATAAAGGAACCGATAAAGAAATAGGCAAAATCGGTAAACTCGCGGCCCCGGCCAAAAACCAACTCAGCTCCACAGGCAGCTGTTGCGTCGTTTTGAACAATTATGGGCAGGTCCGTTATTTCAGCCATGGCAATGGCAAAATCAAACGCCCGCCAGGCATCCATTTCACGCTGGGGCGCGCCGACCTGTTCCAACCAGTTCCACAGTTCGAATGGTGCGGCAATGCCCACCCCGGCAATGCGGGCCCGCGCTGTTTCATCAAGCGTATTGCACAATTGCTCAAGTCCACGATTTACAAATGACATGATCTGTTCGGGCAATGGATAGGCAAATGTCTCATGCAACTGTTTACGCACGCCCCCGACAAAATCCATCAGCACCAGGTCAGCACTCCGGCGACCTATTTTCAGCCCTATGGAATAGACCGCATCAGGATTGAGTGCCATGGGAATGGATGGCTGACCAACGCGGCCGCGTAGCGGTTCTCCCCTTACCAGCAATGAATCTTTTTCAAGCGAACGCATGATAACCGATACGGTCTGTGCTGACAGTCCAGTCCGACGGGCGATTTCCGCTTTTGCCAGACTTCCATGCCGGCGCACCAAAGACATCACGAGGCGCTCATTATAGGCCCTCACCCGCGTTTGGTTCGAACCACCGCTGGGATCAATGATCCTGGCCCCAATACCAAGAACCGAATTGTCCGGTTCGGTCGTCACGATTTCCTCCTAACAAGAATCAACCCGGCATCAGGGTACAAGCGCCGTTCTGCAAATTCTTCTGTTCATCAAACTTTGCCACAGCTAATAAATAAATCAAGTGGATTTATTTATTGACAAGAGCACGAAATCGGTATGTGATTGTCATCAAGGGGTGTTTGATGGCAATTCCGGTTTTCCCGTTATTGCGATCTTCGTGCCTCTTATGTGAATTCGGGCTGGATACGCAAAACAGCGCCCAGCCTTGATAATACGAAGCGACGCGGGTCTGCGAACTTGTGCAAATTGACCTCGCAAACATGCGTCACGGATGTCAGACCAGCCCCTGTCAGGGCCGGCTGGCAGCCATATTTTGTAACTGGGAGGAATATCGTGAAACGCTCACTCATTTCAGCAACTCTTGGGCTGGCCGCACTTGGCCTTGCCGGTATCGGAACTGCCAATGCGGCCGACGTTGGCGCATGCCTGATCACCAAAACAGACACAAATCCCTTCTTTGTAAAAATGAAAGAGGGTGCCACGGCAAAGGCAGAAGAACTGGGTATCAATCTCAAGTCCTATGCAGGCAAGGTTGATGGCGATTCTGAAAGCCAGGTTGCAGCAATTGAAACCTGCATAGCCGATGGGGCAAAGGGCATTTTGATTACCGCCTCGGATACAAAGGGCATCGTCCCGGCGGTTCAACAGGCACGTGACGCCGGTCTTCTTGTCATTGCGCTGGATACGCCGCTTGAGCCGATTGATTCAGCCGATGCCACTTTCGCAACGGATAATTTTCTTGCTGGAGAACTCATCGGTCAGTGGGCCGCCGCCGCGCTGGGTGATGAGGCAAAAAATGCCAAGATTGCCATGCTCGACCTGGCTGTCAGCCAGCCATCAGTGGGCGTTTTACGCGATCAGGGCTTCCTGCAGGGATTTGGCATTGATTTGAAGAACCCTGCAAAATGGGGCGACGAAGATGATCCACGCATTGTCGGCAATGAAGTGACTGCCGGAAATGAAGAAGGTGGCCGTACTGCCATGGAGAATCTTCTGCAAAAAGACCCGGAAATCAACGTCGTCTATACAATCAATGAACCTGCTGCTGCCGGTGCCTACGAAGCACTCAAGGCGCTTGGCCGTGAGAACGATGTGCTGATCGTATCCGTTGATGGTGGTTGCCCCGGAGTACAGAACATTGTTGAGGGTGTCATTGGTGCGACGTCGCAGCAATATCCACTGCTGATGGCTTCCCTTGGCATTGAGGCTATTGCCGCCTGGGCCAAGGACGGCAGCAAGCCAGCCAATACGGAAGGCAAGGAATTTTTCGACACCGGCGTTTCACTTGTCACAGACAAGGCCGTTGACGGCGTTCCTTCAATCGACACCAAAGAGGGCATGGCCCGCTGTTGGGGTTGATCTTCATTCGGCTCTAAAGAATTCCCGGGCAATTAGTGCCCGGGAATTTTCCAGACTCATACATACATTCCAAATGTTAGCGGCGTGCAGGCTCAAGTGACAGCTATGGGT
This sequence comes from uncultured Rhizobiaceae group bacterium, assembly GCA_947501445.1. Classification (GTDB taxonomy): domain Bacteria; phylum Pseudomonadota; class Alphaproteobacteria; order Rhizobiales; family Rhizobiaceae; genus Hoeflea_A. The sequence goes on from CANMVS010000001.1 coordinate 471,757, forward strand.
TTATAACCTATTGTCAGGTGACTTTTGACACCAGCCACATGACAGCCGGGGAAACGACAATGCCCGACACCATCCAAAAACCCGGACAGGATTTTGAACAGACACTCGATGAAAGTGCCTCTGAAGTCGCGTCCTTTGAACATACGAAACACTCGGGAATTGAGCGTGTCCAGCACATGCTTCATTCAAATCCCGCGGCAGTTCCGCTGATCGTTCTGATCCTTTCGCTGATCATCTTTGGCGTCATAATCGGCCAGAAGTTCTTTTCACCCTTCGCGCTCACGCTGATACTGCAACAGGTTGCCATCGTTGGTTTTGTTGGTGCGGCACAAACACTCGTCATTTTGACCGCGGGAATTGACCTGTCGGTCGGTGCTATCATGGTGCTGTCGTCCGTGGTCATGGGACAATTCACATTTCGCTACGGATTGCCGGTTGAACTTGCGGTGCTGTGCGGTTTTGCCGTTGGTGGCCTGTGCGGTTTTATCAATGGGGCGCTGGTGGCGATTGTAAGACTGCCCCCGTTCATTGTGACACTGGGCATGTGGCAGATCATTCTGGCAACCAATTTTCTCTATTCCGCCAATGAGACAATCCGAAGTCAGGACATATCCAAAGCCGCACCACTGCTGCAGTTTTTCGGCGAGAAAATCAAAATTGGCGGTGCTGTTCTGACCACTGGTGTCATTACCATGGTGCTGCTGGTTATCCTGTTGAATTATATACTCAATCATACGGCCTGGGGACGGCATGTATATGCGGTTGGTGACGATCCGGACGCTGCGCAATTGGCTGGCGTTCGCGTAAAGACGACGTTGATCTCGGTCTACGTTTGCGCCGGTTTGATCTGCGCCCTCGCCGGCTGGGTCCTTGTGGGCCGTATCGGTTCTGTCTCCCCGACTGCCGGACAATTTGCCAATATAGAATCCATCACGGCGGTGGTGATAGGCGGAATCTCGCTCTTTGGCGGACGTGGGTCGATCCTCGGCATGATGTTCGGCGCATTAATCGTCGGTGTCTTTTCGTTGGGTCTGCGGATGATCGGTACAGACCCGCAATGGACATATTTGCTCATTGGCGTCCTCATCATATCGGCGGTTGCCATCGACCAATGGATCAGAAAGATTTCCGCATGACCAAACCAATTCTGACTGCCCGAAACCTGGTCAAAAAATACGGTCGTGTCGTTGCACTCGATCACGCTGACTTTGATCTTTATCCCGGCGAAGTTCTTGCTGTCATAGGCGACAACGGCGCTGGTAAATCCACAATGATCAAGGCGATCTCGGGCGCGGTTATCCCGGAGGAAGGTGAAATACACCTGGAAGGGGAGCAGGTCCGGTTCCAAACACCGCTGGAAGCGCAAAATGCGGGCATTGCCACCGTTTACCAGAATCTGGCGCTGTCCCCTGCCCTGTCTATTGCGGATAATATGTTTTTGGGTCGCGAATTGCGTAAACCCGGATTGATGGGCAGCCTCTTTCGCAAGCTTGATCGCCCGGCAATGGAAAAATTTGCCCGCGACAAGCTAAGTGAACTTGGCTTGTTGACGATCCAGAATATCGGTCAGGCTGTGGAGACACTTTCTGGCGGGCAACGTCAGGGCGTGGCGGTTGCGCGCGCCGCAGCGTTCGGCCCAAAAGTCATTATTATGGACGAGCCCACCGCAGCCCTTGGTGTCAAGGAGTCCCGCCGCGTGCTTGATCTCATTTTGGACGTCAAATCACGCGGCAACCCCATTGTTCTGATATCGCATAATATGCCGCATGTGTTTGAAGTTGCCGACCGAATTCACATTCACCGATTGGGACGCCGTTTGTGTGTCATCAATCCCAAGGAACACTCAATGTCTGACGCCGTTGCCTATATGACGGGTGCAAAAGTACCGGAAAACATGGAAGCTGCATGAGCCACGGTCCACTGACTGACGTATTGGATGCCATTGACACGTGCGAACCGCGAAACGGACGCCGCCTGATCGCCATCGCCGGTCCGCCGGGCGTTGGCAAATCCACATTTTCGAACAGACTTTGCTCCATGCTCAACAGCAGTGGTCACAGCTGCGCCATTGCACAGATGGATGGTTTTCATCTCGACAATGAAACGCTTGACCAAAATGGTTTGCGCGAACGCAAAGGCGCACCGGAAACATTCGACACGGGTAGTTTTGCAAATCTCGTCAAGCGCCTGCGAAAAAATGATCGTGCCGTCCCGGTACCATTGTTTGATCGTGACAGCGACAGCGTGAGGCAGGATTCCCAATTGATCCAACCCACATGCGAGACCGTGTTAATTGAGGGTAATTATCTCCTGCTTGACAGTCCCCCCTGGAAACCCCTGTCAGACCTTTATGATTTAAAGCTGCTGTTGACGGCACCCATTTCTGTCCTGAAGAAACGTTTAACCGAGCGTTGGCTGGAACAGGGTTATTCACAGGTGGATGCGCAATTCAAGGCAGCGCAAAATGACATCCCCAACGCGGAAAATGTAATCAAAAACTCCCACGCTGCTGATCTTGTTATCACATCCGGCAACCCGGAATAATACTGCGCCAAATCACCTGCTCTATTACGTTCCTGCACGATGTTTACCGCCTGCAAAATTGCATTGGGCGGCATTGGTCCAAAGCCGCTTTTATCAAGGTGGTACAGCGGACGAGCAGACCACCTTCAGGTTTGCACTCGGAACCTTGCTTAAAACCACTGTGGCAGATTGAAAACAAAATTTGCCTTGACAGCTTTGGCATCGCGTCGCATTGTTAAGATGTAATCGATTACAAAACGTCAAAAAGCGGTTTTCAATCGATTACTTGTTTAACGGTCTTTTCAGATCAGACGGGTGTCTCGGGAGAACGACGCCCTCACGGGAGGTTTATATGCGTGGAATTAGGACAGCACTTGCGGCAACCACATTTCTTGCAGGGATAGGCGCGGCGACCGCGACCGACCTGGAAGTTACCCATTGGTGGACGTCTGGTGGCGAAGCAGCTGCGGTGAAAGTTATGGCCGATGCCTTTAATGCATCAGGCAACAATTGGGTGGATAGCGCCATAGCAGGCGGCGGCAATGCCCGTCCCATCATCATCAGCAGAATATCAGGTGGTGACCCGATGGGCGCGACCCAGATGAACACCGGCCGTGACGCTGAAGATCTGGTCAAAGCCGGATTGATGACCGACCTTACCGCGCTTGCCGAAAAAGAAGACTGGGCCAGCATCATTCGTCCGGCCAAACTGCTCGACAGTTGCAAATATGACGGCAAAATTTATTGCGTGCCGGTCAATATTCACTCTTTTCAGTGGATGTGGCTCAATCGTGGTGTTTTTGAAGACAACAGCCTGCCGGTACCAGCCAATTGGGACGAATTTGCAGCAGCAGCGCCACAACTGCGTGAAAAGGGAGTTATTCCCCTGGCGGTCGGTGGTGAAGCCTGGCAGATCAATGGCATGGCCGGCGTCTTCATGGTCGCACTGGGCGGCGTTGATCTCTACAGAAAAATTAACGTCGACAAGAACGTTGAAACCGCAAGCGGTCCGCAGATGACCCAGGTCTTTGAGGCAATAGCTGCGGCCCGTGATATGGTTGATGACGGTTTTGTTGGCCGTGCCTGGAATGATGCGGCCAATATGGTGATTACAGGAAAAGCTGGCGCCCAGATCATGGGTGACTGGGCACAGGGCGAATTCGGTGTTGCTGGCCTGACCGCAGGGAAAGAATATGACTGTCTGCCCGGTCTGGGTGTTAACCCGGTGCTGGATACCGGCGGTGATGCCTTCTATTTTCCAAAACCGAAAGATAACAATCCGGAGATCGTGGCAGCACAACTGGAATTGGCTTCATTGCTTGTCTCAAAAGAAGTGCAGGTGGATTTCAACCTGAAAAAGGGATCCTTGCCAATTCGCGGAGACATTGATTTGGCGGCGGCCAATGACTGTATGAAAAAGGGCATCGCCATTCTCGAAAACCCCGACAATATTCTGCCGGGTGGCGAGCAGACCTGGTCCTCGGATTCAACCGGTCAGTTGGAAGATCTGTGGGTCGAATTCTTCACCGATCCGGATATGCCTGTCGCAGAAGCCCAGGCACGTTTTGTTGAAATCGTCGAGAACGCCGACTGATCCGCATTATGTGTCTATAGGCCAGGGAGCCGATCGATCACCGATCGGTTCCCGCCTCCCCGGAGCATATCGTTATGGCGCACACAGGCCGACCCAATCCATATTTCAAAAACCTGAACGCCAAGCTGGCGGCCACTCCGATGATCCTTACCGCACTCGTTATATTTGTCGGGTGTTCGGCCTGGACCGTGATCTATTCTTTCTCTGCATCACGGTCCCTGCCCGTAAACGAATTTGTTGGACTGGCCCAATACGAGCGGCTGTTCAGAACATCCCGATGGGACAAGTCAGTCGAAAACATAGCCATTTATGGTGTTGTTTCCTTAGTGTTTTCGCTGGTTGTCGGGTTTGTTCTGGCCGCCTTCATGGATCAGAAAATTCGTTTCGAAAACACATTTCGAACCATCTATCTGTACCCGTTTGCCCTGTCTTTCATTGTGACCGGGCTGGTGTGGCAATGGATCCTCAATCCGTCATTTGGCCTGCAGCAATCGGTTCGTGACCTGGGTTGGGAGGGTTTCACCTTTGACCTGATCGCCCATCGCGACACGGTGCTCTATGCCCTGCTCATAGCCGGTTTGTGGCAAGGAACCGGGTTTGTCATGGCGCTTATGCTTGCTGGTCTGCGATCGGTGGACGAGGAAATATGGAAAGCCACACGGGTTGATGGGATACCCAAGTGGAAAACCTACATTTTTGTTGTCATCCCGATGATGCGCGGTGTTTTTATCACCACTTTGGTGATTATCGCATCGGGGATCGTCCGCCTCTATGACCTTGTTGTTGCCCTGACCCGAGGCGGTCCGGGGATCGCATCCGAGGTACCGGCAAAATATGTTTATGACTTCATGTTCGAACGCGGCAATGTTGGTCAGGCGCTGGCAGCCTCAACCGTCATGCTGACCACGGTGCTGATCATTCTGATCCCGTGGGTCTATTTCGAATATGGCAAAAAGAAACACGGTTAGGGGATCAAAATGTCTATTGAACCAATTGGCCGACGTCCGCGCCGTGTATTCAACCCCACCAGGATCATGATCTATTGTGTGCTTGGGGTTGCCGCAATCTACTACCTGTTGCCATTGTATATCATGGTGATGACATCCCTCAAGGGAATGCCGGAAATCAGGCTTGGTAATATATTCTCGCCACCGGTCGAAGTCACTTTCGAACCCTGGGTCAAGGCATGGGATACAGCCTGTACCGGCCTTTACTGCGAAGGTCTGAAGGTTGGTTTCTGGAACTCGGTAAAGATCCTCATCCCAAGTGTCGTCATTTCCATCGCCATCGCTTCGGTCAATGGGTATGCCCTGTCCTTCTGGCGATTTCGTGGTGCAGAAGTCTTTTTCACCATCCTGATATTCGGATCATTCATTCCCTATCAGGTGATGCTTTATCCACTCGTTATCATTACCCGCGAACTGGGCATTTTCGGATCAATCACCGGCATTATCATGATCCATACGATCTTCGGCATGCCAATCCTGACCTTGCTGTTTCGCAACTACTTCGCATCCCTGCCACAGGAACTGTTCAAGGCAGCGCGTGTCGATGGGGCGGGGTTTTGGGGCATATTCCTGAAAATCATGGTGCCAATGTCACCGCCAATCTTTGTGGTCGCCATTATCCTGCAGGTCACCGGTATCTGGAATGACTTCCTGTTCGGCGTGATATTTGCCGGAACGAAGAATTTTCCCATGACCGTACAACTCAACAATATCGTCAATTCCACACAGGGCGTGAAGGAATACAACGTCAATATGGCTGCGACCATCCTGACGGGTGCTGTGCCGCTGGCGATATATTTTCTGTCCGGCAAATACTTTGTACGCGGCATCGCCGCTGGCGCAGTCAAAGGTTAGATTCCATGAAAAGCATAGAAATCAAAGACCTCTCCCTTAGTTTTGGTGATCTGAAGGTTCTGGAACAACTCAATCTGGACATTTTTGACGGCGAATTTCTGGTGCTGCTTGGTGCATCAGGCTGCGGCAAGTCCACTTTGCTCAACTGCATTGCCGGATTACTGGACATCTCGGAGGGCCAGATTTTCATCAAGGGCAACAACGTTACCTGGAAAGAGCCCAAAGATCGCGACATCGGCATGGTTTTCCAATCCTATGCCCTTTATCCGCAAATGAGCGTCTATGGAAATTTGTCATTCGGATTGAAAAATGCCGGCGTGCCAAAGGCGCAAATCGCTGAACGCGTTGCACGCGCTGCTGCGATCCTTCAGATCGAGCCATTACTCAAACGCAAGCCGTCCGAACTTTCCGGCGGCCAACGGCAACGTGTAGCAATTGGCCGCGCATTGGTACGCGAAGTGGACGTATTCCTTTTCGATGAACCGTTATCCAATCTGGATGCCAAACTGCGCGCCGAATTGCGGGTCGAGATCAAACGCCTGCACCAACGTTTGAACAATACAATGATCTATGTAACGCATGATCAGATAGAGGCGCTCACCCTTGCAGACCGTATCGCCATCATGCTCGGAGGATCGGTCCAGCAGCTCGACACGCCCCATGCGATCTACAATCATCCGGTCAACAAATATGTCGCTGGTTTCATCGGCTCCCCCGGTATGAATTTCATGAAAGGTGCCTTGAGCGGCGGTGATAATCCGCACTTTACGATCGATGGGCTCAACGTTGACCTGTCACGCTATGCATTTGGCGAACAGGGTGTGCAGCCGACAAACAGTGCGTGGCTCGGCATCAGGCCGGAACATGTTCATGTGGGAAAAGAGGCGGACGGCCTGGCATTTACGCATGAAGTGGAGGTCGAGGTTGTTGAACCCATGGGAGCAGACACACTGGTGTGGAGCCAATTGGCCAATCAGGAATTTAGGTTCCGCGTCGGCGGCCAGAAAACAGTTACGCCCGGCGAAAAACTAATAGTCGGCTTTGATCCGATCAGTGCCTCGGTCTTTGACGGGCACAGTGAACTCAGGCTCTAATTTTTACACAAATTCTGGAATGGAACTGCAATGGAATTTTCTTTTCAGCTCTACAGCGCACGCAATTTTTTGCCGTGGGAGCAGATACTAAAAACCGTATCGGACCTCGGTTACAGCCAGGTTGAGGGCTTTGGTGGTGTTTTTGAAGAACCAGACACATTCAGGGCTCAGTTGGATGCCGTTGGTTTGACCATGCCCTCAGGCCACTTCTCAATTGACGCGCTGGAAAAAGATTTTGACCGAGTCATCGAGCAATCAGAAAAACTCGGCATCAACGCCATATACTGCCCGTTTCTTGAGGAAGGCAGTCGGCCGGAAGACTCTGCCGGATGGACAGTCTTTGCCAAACGGCTGGCCGCAATTAACACGGCGGTCAAGGCAACCGGACGCCGCTTTGGTTGGCACAATCACCATTTTGAGTTTCTTCCGCTGGCCGATGGTGCCCTGCCCCAGGACATTATCTTGCAGCAGGCACCGGACATTGACTGGGAAGCAGATATCGCCTGGATTATACGCGGCGGCGGCGATCCACTTGAGTGGATCGAACGCTATGGATCGCGCATCAGTGCGGTGCACGTAAAGGACATTGCCCCGACTGGCAGCTACGAAGACGAAGACGGTTGGGCCGATGTTGGTCACGGAATTGTCGCCTGGCGAAACATCATGCGTGCATTGAAGGAAAACAGCACAGCGCTCTATTACGTCATGGAACATGACAACCCGAACGATTTTGAGCGCTTTGCAAAACGCTCCATCATAGCTGCGCGCTCAATCCACGAGGTTCAAAATGCCTAATTCACTTGGTGTTGGTATAATCGGCTGCGGCAATATTTCGGCCGCCTATATGAAACTGGCCCCGCTTTTTGCCGGGTTCGAAATTCTCGCCTGTGCAGATCTGAACGCCGAGGCGGCCGAAGCCCGGGCAAAAGAATTTGGCCTGCGTGCAGAAACCGTTGATGGTCTGCTGGGGGCAGACGACATCGACATTATTGTCAATCTGACAATTCCGGCAGCCCATTTTGGCGTATCAAAACAGATTTTGTCCGCCGGTAAACATGTCTACTCGGAAAAACCATTTGTGCTTACAGTCGCCGAAGGGCGCGAGCTTGCAGCTTTGGCCAAGGCATCAGGATTGCGCATTGGTTCTGCACCCGATACGTTTCTGGGCGGTTCTCATCAGCTTGCCAGGCATCTCATTGATACAAATACACTGGGCAAAATCACCAGTGGAACCTGCCACATCCTCAGCCATGGCATGGAACATTGGCACCCGAACCCGGATTTTTTCTTTCAGCCGGGCGGCGGTCCGGTGCTTGATCTTGGCCCCTACTATATCTCCAATCTGGTGCAGTTGATTGGTCCGGTTAAACGGGTTGCTGCCCTGTCGGCGATACCGGCAAGTGAACGCACAATCACATCACAACCGCGCAGCGGTGAGAAAATAAAAGTCGAGACACCAACGACATTCCACGCGCTGATGGAGTTTCATTCCGGTGCCACAATCACACTTGGTGCCAGTTGGGACGTCTGGAAACACGGCCATGCCCCCATGGAGCTCTACGGAGAAAAAGGGTCCATTTTTGTTCCGGATCCAAATTTCTTCAGTGGTGAAATCCGCCTTACCGAGGCCGATACATTTGTCTCGAGACTGCCTGACTGGGAACACCCCTTTGCTATAGCAAATGAGGAGCAGCCAGATGGGCCAGTGGCCAACTACCGTGCTTCGGGTCTGGCAGACATGGCACAATCAATTGTTGCGCAACGTCCGCACCGCTGTTCTTTGGAACTTGCACTGCATGTCGTTGAGGTCATGACGTCAATACTGCAGTCCGGCGAAATCGGACATTTTATTGAACTGACCACCAGCTGTGAGCGTCCAGCCGCATTGGCACCCAAAGATGCGACCGCTTTGCTGGCATAATCAGCAAAAGAGAAATACGAGGCTGCAACGCGTAAAGCGACGTACCCGCAAGGAGATATTCCATGGCAAAAAACATCAAAGGTCCGGGACTGTTTCTGGCGCAATTTGTCGGGGACGAGGCCCCCTTCAACTCACTTGCGTCCATCACGAAATGGGCAGCCTCGCTTGGCTATCGTGGCGTCCAGATTCCCACATGGGATGCACGTCTGTTTGACCTTGAAAAGGCGGCAACGTCGTCAGCCTATTGCGATGAAATCAAGGGTATTTGCGCTCAGTCCGGTGTAGAAATTACCGAACTTGCCACACATCTGCAGGGTCAGTTGGTTGCAGTTCACCCTGCCTATGACAGTCAGTTCGACGCCTTTGCACCTGCTGCATTGCACGGCAACCCGGCGGCCCGCCAGCAGTGGGCCGTGGAACAGCTCAAATTTGCTGCCCAGGCATCTAGAAATCTCGGACTGGATGTGTCTGTATCCTTCACCGGTGCCCTGGCATTTCCATATTTGTATCCATGGCCTCAGCGCCCTGCCGGTCTGATTGACGAAGCCTTTGTGGAACTCGCCAGACGGTGGAAACCAATTCTGGATACCTATGAGGACCACGGTGTCGATGTGGGCTATGAAATTCATCCGGGTGAAGACGTGTTCGACGGCGTCACATTCGAGATGTTTCTCGCGCGCCTCGACAATCACCGCCGATGTACAATCAACTACGACCCGTCACACTTCCTGTTGCAACAGTTGAACTATCTGGAATTCATCGACATTTATCATGAACGCATCTCCGCCTATCACGTCAAGGATGCCGAATTCAATCCAACCGGTCGGCAGGGCGTGTATTCAGGTTATCAGGGTTGGACCGAGCGCGCAGGACGGTTCCGTTCTCTTGGTGATGGGCAGGTTGATTTCTCCGCGATATTTTCAAAACTCGCGCAGTATCATTACGACAGCTGGGCCGTGCTTGAATGGGAATGCTGCCTTAAACATCCCGAGCAGGGTGCAGCGGAAGGCGCTCCCTTTATCGCAGACCATATTATTCAGGTGACAGAAAAGGCTTTTGACGATTTTGCCGGTGGCACCACAGATCAGCAGCAAATTCGACGCATGCTCGGTCTCTAGCACTCTGCCGACACATTGGAGCGCCAACTGGTCGAACGCGTAACTGCCTGGGTTGGCCTGACACGCTGCAAAGTCCATGCAAGTGCCGGAATGACCGCCATTGCAGCCTTTTGCTTTACAAACTGAGATATAGAGGAAGACACACAGGCAAGATGGATCGAGATTTTCAAACGGGTAACAGACACTGGGCACACTGGGTTAATTAGTACGGGAAGCAGCCGAAATCAGGTCAAAGTCTTTCGTCACCTATTCCGCCAAAAAGCCACAGGCCAGCGTAATGGAACTGTGGATAGAGATGCCTTCGCACTGACCGGGTCCACCAGACAATTCATCAAGAATCACGAGGGGTTAACGCATTTTGCAGCAGTTGACCAGCAACCATTAGTTCGCTGCCTATGAATTTTGTTACAACCTGTGCTATGGTGCGACAAATAGTCTGAAAATACCGCTATTCACGGCAATGCCAAAATTCACGGCCGGGGGGAATGGGAGATGACGATAGCACTTGTGCTGATTCTCGTTGTTGTAGGCTCAATAGTGTTCCACCTTTTCAGTCCATGGTGGTGGACACCAATTGCCTCAAACTGGAACTATATCGACCAGACATTGATTATTACGTTCTGGATCACAGGCGTGGTTTTTGCTGCCGTAATCTTATTCATGGCCTATTGTATTTTCCGCTTCCGCCACAAGGAAGGCCGCAAAGCTGCTTATGAGCCGGAAAACAGTCGATTGGAATGGTGGCTAACTGTTGTCACCGGAATTGGTGTTGCTGCCATGCTGGCACCCGGCCTGTATGTCTGGGGCCAGTTCATTACAGTACCCGACGAAGCAACTGAAATCGAAGTCCTTGGCCAGCAATGGCAGTGGAACTTCCGGTTGCCGGGTGCAGACGGTCAATTGGGCACATCTGACAACAGGCTTATCGACTCCGAAAACCCGATTGGTATCAATCCTGGTAATCCACTGGGGCAGGACGATGTGGTGATCGAGGCGGATGACCTGCATCTGCCGGTCGGCAAACCTGTTAAGATGCTGCTGCGGTCTGCCGATGTACTGCATGACTTCTATGTGCCTGAATTTCGGGCGAAAATGGATATGGTACCTGGCATGGTGACCTATTTCTGGTTCACGCCCACCCGCACCGGCACGTTTGAAATCCTGTGCGCGGAATTATGCGGTACGGGGCACGCGTTCATGCGTGGATTTGTCATCGTTGATACGCAGGAAGATTATGATGCCTGGTTACAGGAACAGTCGACATTTGCGCAGCTGTCCACACCAACAAAATTAAGTGCCGTGGATGATACCCGACCGTAACAGGTCACAATAACGCTGCGCGTTTTGCAATTGGTGGGGAAGTATCAGGTCATCCTCACCGGAGAGGAAGGATGGTCAATATGGTAGATGCCTCACCTCAGGTCGCTGAAAATATTTCGGCGGCAGAAGTTCCTGAAGTGGAGCTTTATCATCCCAAGAGCTACTGGACCAAATACATATTCTCGCAGGATGCCAAAGTCATCGCCATTCAGTATTCCGGTACTGCAATTGCCATCGGGCTTGTGGCTCTTGTACTTTCCTGGCTCATTCGGCTCCAGCTTGGGTTTCCGGGCACCTTCGATTTCATCACCCCCGAGGCCTATTATCAGTTCATAACCATGCATGGCATGATCATGGTGGTCTATCTGCTCACGGCGCTGTTTCTTGGCGGATTTGGCAACTATCTCATCCCCTTGATGGTTGGTGCCAGGGACATGGTTTTCCCTTACGCCAATATGCTGAGCTTCTGGATATACCTTCTTGCCGTTCTGGTTCTTGTCGTCAGTTTCTTTGCTCCAGGTGGTCCAACCGGTGCCGGATGGACGCTTTATCCGCCTCAGGCCATAATGTCCGGTACACCCGGTGGCCAGCAGATGGGCATCATATTGATGCTGGTATCGCTGATTTTATTCATCATTGGCTTCACCATGGGCGGGCTGAACTATGTGGTAACGGTGTTGCAGGGCCGAACCCGCGGCATGACGCTCATGCGTATGCCACTGACTGTGTGGGGCATTTTCACCGCAACGGTCATGGCATTGTTGGCATTTCCGGCCCTGATTGTCGCCGCCGTCATGATGCTGTTTGACCGTCTTTTATCGACAAGTTTCTTCATGCCTGCTTTGGTGGAATTTGGTGAACAGCTTGAATATGGAGGTGGAAGCCCAATCCTGTTTCAGCACCTGTTCTGGTTCTTTGGGCATCCGGAAGTGTACATTGTCGCCCTGCCCGCATTTGGCATTGTCTCGGACCTCATCAGTACCCATGCCCGTAAGAATATATTCGGCTACCGCATGATGGTTTGGGCCATTGTCGGCATTGGAGCGATGAGCTTCATCGTCTGGGCACACCATATGTATGTCAGTGGCATGGATCCCTACTTTGGCTTTTTCTTCGCGACCACAACTTTGATCATTGCCGTGCCGACAGCCATCAAGGTATATAATTGGGTGCTGACGCTATGGCGCGGTGATATTCATCTGAATGTTCCGATGCTGTTTGCCATTGGATTTATTGTTACCTTTGTGAATGGCGGTCTGACCGGTCTGTTTTTGGGCAACGTCGTCGTGGATGTACCATTGTCAGATACGATGTTTGTTGTCGCCCATTTTCATATGGTTATGGGTGTTGCGCCAATCATGGTCATAATGGGTGCCATTTATCACTGGTACCCCAAAGTTACCGGCCGCATGACAATTGACTGGATGGGGCGTTTCCATTTCTGGGTTACATTCGTGGGTTCCTATCTGATCTTTTTTCCGATGCACTACGTTGGACTTGTTGGTGTCCCACGCAGATATCCGGAGCTAGGGGACGCAACGTTTGTGACGGATTCCCTACACACACTTAATGCTTTCATTTCTGTTGCAGCCCTCATTGTGGGTTTTGCGCAACTGGTCTTTCTGTTCAATTTGTTCTGGAGCCTGCGTCACGGAAAAGAAGCCGGTGGTAATCCATGGCGTGCAACAACGCTGGAGTGGCAAACATCGGAAACACCACCAATCCACGGCAACTTTGGCAAGGAATTGCCCATTGTTTACCGTTGGTCCTATGATTACAGCGTTCCCGGGGCTCCGGAAGATTTCATTGCGCAAAATGACCCCGGCCCAACGAAAGAAGAGGCGGCGCGATGATCGCTGTCCTGATATTTCTTGCAATCGTTTTTTCCATTGGCGGCTGGTGGCTGTCTCGGCAACGCCTAATGTCAAAACCCTGGCTGGAGCCGGGTTTTGCCGGCGTGGCACCGGGAACCGAGGCCATCAATCTACCCGCCAACAAGGTAGGCCTGGGTGTATTTCTTGCCGTGGTCGGTGCGCTTTTCGCGCTGTTTATCAGCGCCTATTTCATGCGTACAGAGCTGCCCGATTGGCGCAATATACCCATGCCCCGCATCATCTGGTTGAACACGGGTCTACTCGTGCTCGCCAGCGCAGCCCTCCACTGTGCCGTTGTTGCCGTTCGCGCAAAACAGCTGAGAGCCCTGAAACTTGATCTTTTGGCCTGTATCGCGACAACGCTGATGTTTCTGTTTGGTCAGGGTATGGCCTGGGAAACACTGACCGCCGAGGGCTATTTCGCCACATCCAGCCCCGCATATAGTTTCTTTTTGATGCTCACCGGTGTTCACGGCATTCATATTATTGGTGGTTTGTTTGTGCTGACACGCACAACACGTCACGCATGGACCCAGACCAACAATGCTGCATTGCGTGCCAGCACTGAACTTTGCGCGACCTATTGGCATTTCATGTTGCTCGTCTGGTGTGTCGTTGTGGTCGTACTGGCAGGCTGGGCGAATGATTTTGTCGACATATGCAGACAATTGCTGCCGTTGGGATGAAACGGGAACCACGATCCACGCGGTTATTTGAGGAAAGGTTGAGACATGGCACAAACCTCTGACCAAGTGAGCGCCGCCGCACCAAAACGTCCGGGCGGCTGGCTGGGTATGGTCGCTGATTGGTCATCCGATCAACGTTCATTCAAGGGTGTGTCCTGGGGCAAGGCAATGATGTGGATATTCCTTGTCAGCGATACATTCGTGTTCGGCTGTTTCCTGCTGTCCTATATGACAGCGCGCATGTCCACGACCGTCCCCTGGCCAAACGCAAGCAAGGTGTTTGGCCTCCACATTGGCGGGGCTGACATACCGCTTATTCTCATCGCCATCATGACATTCGTACTGATATCCAGCAGCGGTTCCATGGCCCTTGCAGTCAATTACGCCTATCGTAAAAACCGCCAGGCGACAGCGCTTCTGCTGATCGTCACTGCATTGCTTGGCGCAGCCTTCGTCGGCATGCAGGCATTCGAGTGGACAAAACTCATTTCCGAGGGCGTCAGGCCCTGGGGCAATCCCTGGGGCGCACCGCAATTTGGTGCCAGCTTTTTCATGATTACCGGGTTTCACGGAACACATGTGACCTTCGGCGTCATCTTTCTATTGATTGTCGCCCGCAAGGTCTGGCGCGGTGACTATGATGACGGGCGCCGCGGGTTTTTCACCAGTCGGCGCGGTCACTATGAAAGCGTCGAGATTATGGGCCTGTATTGGCATTTCGTCGATCTGGTCTGGGTATTCATCTTTGCATTCTTCTATTTGTGGTGAGGAAAGACCATGGAAAACACACAGGCTCAGACAGGTGGCGGCGCAGGTACCGTGACAGCACCTGCAGCGCATGATGAAGTTCAACATCATCCACTCAAAGTCTATTTCACGGTCTGGATCTGGCTGTTCATTCTCAGTGCAGCCTCCTACTATGTCGACTATTCAGGTGTTCAGGGCTATCTCAGATGGACTTTGATCCTGATCTTCATGATGCTGAAGGCCGGTCTCATCGTTGCCATTTTCATGCACATCGCCTGGGAACGACTGGCTTTGACATACGCCATCATTTTACCACCCATTGCGATCCTCGCCTTTGTGGCAATTATGGCCATCGAGTCCAACTACACACTCTTTACCCGATTGCTCTATTTTACCAATGGTTGAAACCTGAACCGATCTAAAGAAACGGCCCCTAATGGGGCCGTATTCACTTGTGCATATGCCTTACAAAGGCCTGGAACGATGATGATCAGGTATCCCCTGTTTCAACCACTTTTCTGTACAAGTGCCATGTCGCGTGGCCGAGCACGGGTATGACAATCGCCAGACCAACCAGCAGCGGAATTGTTCCAATCAGCAAGGCCGCAGCCACGATCAGGCCCCAGAACATCATCTGCAGCGGGTTTTTTCGCACGACCCGAATGGATGTATCCACTGCAGCATAGGCCCCAACATCCCTATCCAACAGCAGTGGAAAGGCAATAACGGTCGTGCATAAGGCAATCAGAGCAAAGAGCAGGCCGACTGCATTGCCAAAAATAATCAGCGCCCATCCCCGTTGAGTCGTAAACACATCATTGAAGAACCCCCAGAATGATGCTGGTGCCGTCGTGCCATAGATGGTTTGATAAAGTGCCTGCGCCACAAACATCCAAACAATAAACAGCACAACAAGCATCACGCCGATTGCCAAAATGGCCGGTACTGCGGGAGATTTGGTAACTTCCAGTGCATGTCGCCAGGACGTGTCAATATGCTGTTCGCGTCGTCGGCTGATTTCATAAAGTCCAATCGCCGCGATGGGCCCCAGTATCGCAAATCCGGCCATGAGTGGATAGATGAGCTGCAGTGCATTGCCACCCGAAGTCCAGGTAATCAACACAACGCCGACAACCGGGTATATCAGACACAAAAACACATAATGGGATGGTTTCTCCCAGAAATCCTCGAGGCCCAGGCGAAGCGCATCGAGAACATCGGAAAATGAAACTTCGCGCACCCGTACCGGGGCGGCAGTTTCTTCTGCACCGTTAAATACGTGGATATTAGCCATAACCAATTTCCCTCCTTCGGGTCTGGCATGGTCACGGTTCACGGCGCCGCCGATAAGCATTGCCGGTCACGTGTCCGCGACCTGCACCAAAAACACTATAGCGCGTTATGGACAATTTGTCGCATCACAAGCACAACACCAATAATTCAACGCAACGCGGTGTTTCTGCGGCTTTCCTGCCCTAAAAGCGCGCATTAAATATCTCTTAATTTGCATCGGACATATTACAGGCGATTGCGCGCGACCAAAGGCACCCAAAAAACGCCTTTTACCGGTCGCCGCTTGCATGATGCACAATCACCAGCCCTGGCGGGGCATGTTCCTGTGACCGTCCGATTGACGGCACTGCTCTTTCGTATTTCAGGGTGATCGGATGCAGATTTCGCGCAAGCTGCCAATAGCCGCAGTATTCATGACATTATTTGCTGTTGCAGCAACAAGCATGGGCGGACTTTATGTCGCCGGAAAAGCCAATGTCCTTGAAGTCGAAGACAAATTGGTTGCCCTGGCCACGGGAAAGAAAAACGAGATGCGTCAATATTTTGGCAGCATCGATAAAGATATCGCCTTTGTGTCAGACAGCAAAATGACCAAGGACGCTCTTGAGTTCATCACTTTTGAGTATGAACTTTATGAAAACAAGGCCAGGGAGCTGCTGCAACAGCGCTATATAACCGATAATCCCAATCCACAGGGGCAACGGCATCTTCTAATCAATCCGGACATCGATGTGTACGATAATGTACACGCGCATTATCATGGATATTTTGCCCGTCTGGTTGACGAATATGGTTACGACGACGTCTTTCTGGTCGATGCCTCGGGCAATGTCATCTACTCCGCATCCAAGGGGTTGGATTTTGCGACGAACCTTGTTTCAGGAGAATGGGCGGGGTCAAATCTTGCCAATGCATATAACGCGGCGCTCAAACTGGCAGCGGGCAGCAAACCGGTTCTCACTGACCTTTTGCCCTACGGCCCTTCCAATGGTGAACCGGCGGCCTTCATTTCCAGCCCTGTGTTCAAAGGCGATACATTGCTGGGTGTCGTTGCGCTGCGCCTTCCACCCCAAAAAATCTCCCAAATTCTGGCCGGGCGCGAAGGCCTTGGAGAAACGGGAGAAACACTGTTGCTCAATGCTCAGGGCATGATGCTGTCCAATTCCAATTTCACAACTCAAAATGACACGCTGTCACAACAGATCAATTCACCGCTATTGCAAGAAGCCAGTACTGCAGGTTCAGCAGTTGGCACACTTGAAGGTTACCGTGGGATAGCAGCCCGAGCTGCCGTATCACGCTTCGAATTTGGCACCCATCAATGGTACATCATCGCTCTGATTGACGAGAGTGAAGCCTTTGTCGGGCTGACACGCATGCAAAACGTCATGCTGATACTGGCTCTTGTTGTCTCACTGCTGTGTCTGGTGGCATCCATCATTTTCTCTCGTACGATCACCCGTCCGATTAATGATCTTGCCGGGAAAATGCGTCATTTGGCACAGGGTAATACCGATGTCGAACTCGATGACTCCCGTTCTGATGAAATTGGTGAAATGGCCAGATCAGTCACCATATTTCGTGATGCTGCGCGGGAGAATATACGCCTCGAGACAGAAGCAGAGGCAAACCGTCATCAATCTGACAGCGAACGCGCTGAGCGTGAAAGTGCCAAACAGCATGATGACCAATGCACCAAACAGGCTGTTGACGCCCTGGCCGAGGGCCTCGAGCGACTTGCCAATGGCGATGTTTCCAGGACCATCGATATTCCCTTCAAGCCCGGGTTGGAAAGCCTGCGTGAGAATTACAACAACACAGCCATCAGATTGCGTTCAACCCTGACATCTGTACAGGAAAGCACCGCATCCCTGCGCAACAATGCCAATGAAGTGCGGGTCGCGGCGGATGATCTGGCCCGACGCACAGAACAACAGGCTGCATCACTAGAAGAAACATCCGCAGCGCTGGAAGAAATCACCGTAACTGTTAATACATCTACAGAGCGCGCCGAAGAAGCCAGGAGCAAGGTGTCGGCAACAAAGGATGCAGCGGAACAATCAGGCGAAGTTGTCAACAATGCAATGAGTGCTATGCAACGCATTGAAACTGCGTCTCTGGAAATATCCAATATTATCAACGTCATTGATGAAATCGCCTTTCAGACGAACCTTCTGGCGCTCAACGCCGGTGTTGAAGCCGCGCGAGCGGGCGATGCAGGCCGCGGGTTTGCTGTAGTCGCACAGGAAGTGCGCGAATTGGCACAGCGTTCCGCAACGGCGGCCAAAGACATAAAATCACTCATCACCAAATCCGGTGAGGAGGTGAAATCCGGCGTTGATCTCGTCAATGCAGCAGGATCTGCGCTGTCACGAATCGGCAAGGATGTCATCTTGATAAATGATCATGTCAAGGCGATCGTTACCGGTGCACGCGAACAGGCGATGGGTATTCAGGGGATCAATTCCGCAATCAGCCAAATGGATCAGACGACCCAGCAAAACGCTGCGATGGTGGAGCAAACCAATGCGGTCAGTCACATGCTTGCCAGCGACAGCGACAGCCTTGCGCAGATTGTTGAACAATTCAAACTGGAAAGTGGCGCTGAATATCGCGACAACTCAGTTGCACAAAATGCGACAGCCAGGGGTCGTCACGCAAAAGCGAAAGAACAAAAAATGGCATTTGACGGCAATGCGGCTTTGGCAGTTCAGGATGAATGGAGTGAGTTTTATGTATCGTTTGCGCGTTGATGCACCATGTATTCGTATTTCAGGATGTTTTGGTGCATTTGCTTTCATTTGCGTGGCTGTAATACCGGGTTAACCAGCTTTTCCATTTAGATCTGCCTTTTCGGATAATTAAGGTTCAGGCGCTATAGTTATCGCCGACACGATGCCGTGACCAATGGGGAGTGAAGGTCAAATGCACTGGCAGCAGGATAACGCGACAGGACAACTGCCAAGGACTTTGTCCAGGCTGGCGTTATCGTCTTTTTCCTTTGCGGAAAATGTTCATGCTGACACTGCTTAGAAAGATCGGTTTGCTCACAAGTCAGCGCAAAGGCCCGGAAAAGCGGGTTCGAATTGCCTATCGCACCGCCCTCCTCGCGCTGGTGTTCTTGACCGGAACCTCCTACGTCATCCTCACGATTGCTCTGGATAGAAGTCAATCTGAATCATTGATGTACCAGGACATCAGCAATCAACGCACGCTGTCACAGCGTATCGTATTGCTTGGTGAGCATGCACTGCAGACAAATGATGAGGGACAACGACGGGAAATACTGGCCTATATGCAGGGGGCAATGGCTGAGCTGACCAGCAGCCATGCGGCATTATCGCGTATTATCAGCAATCAGGGGGAAACAGACCCCGCATCCCGAGCGTTGCACACATTGTTTTTCGGCTCACCGGTTCAATTGAATTATCGTGTTCGCTCGCTGCTCACAAACGCCAGGCAATTGATCAAACACGCGCCTGACTCGCCTGAAATAGCCGCCATATACCTCGGTCCCATGGAGGAAATCGTCATTGGCCGGATATTGCCAGCCATGGATCGGGTCATCGACATTTACAGCCGCGAGTCCGTCAATTCCAATGCCGTCATCGAATTTGTGCACATGGCGATACTTTTGCTGTCGCTGGGGGTTTTGGGCGCCATCTGGATGTTCCTGTTTCGACCGTTGGCCACGCGCATAGGTGCACGCACAGAAGAACTGGTTGTGGCCCGTGACAACATGCGTCACGCGGCGCTGCATGACGGGTTGACGGGGCTTGCCAACCGCCAGTACGCCATGGATGCATTGAACGTTGTGACGAAAGCGAACAGTGACCGAAAAACAGCAATCCTTCTTCTTGATCTGGATAATTTCAAGAGCATAAATGACAGCTATGGGCATATCTGCGGCGACAATCTGCTCAAATCAGTTGCTGCGCGGCTGAGACTGGTCGTCGGTACCCGCGGCACGGCCTGTCGCATGGGCGGCGATGAGTTTCTTGTCCTTATCCCGAACGTCAAAGAACCGGCGGAAGTCTTCGCCGTCGCCGAAGGAATAATCGATACGCTCAACAAACCAGCCCATATTGCTGGTCGCCACACAAAGGTGCAAACCAGCATTGGCATTGCCTGTCATCCAGCGGACGGAACGAGCTGCGAGGATATTCTCATCGCAGCTGATCTGGCCCTATATGCTGCCAAGGACGCCGGAAAAGGTGTTTACTGCATGTTCAGCCGCAATATGGAGAACCAGCTTCATGAGCGAAAACAGCTTGAACAGGAGATTGACACCGCCATTTCACAGGCAGAGTTTAAGCCAGTCTTCCAACCGCAGGTCTGCATATCTACCGGCAGTATAACCGCCGTTGAGGCATTGGTTCGCTGGCACCATCCCGATCGGGGCGTGCTGTTGCCTGCCGATTTTCTCGATACTGCCACCGACCTTGGCAAAATGCCACAAATCACGCATCTGCTTGTTGAGCAGGCTTTGTCTGCAGCCTGCCAGTGGAAAAAGGCCGGTGTTTCATTTGGCCGTCTGGCCATTAATATTTCGGCGCAGGTATTATTGCACCCTGAATTCGTCATGGAACTGACAGAGGCAGCTGATCGGCACGCGATGCCATTCGATCAGATCAGTGTCGAAATCGTTGAATCCGTCGCCATTGACGAAAATGACACCCATACCATGGCCATACTGGAGCAATTGAGGGGCCTCGGTATAAGAGTGGAGATAGATGACTTTGGTACCGGTTTTGCCTCACTGATACACCTCAACAGGGATCTGTTTGATCGCGTCAAGATAGACCGCCAATTCATCAACGATATCGATAAATGTGAGCGAAGCCGCATCATTGTTGAATCGATTATCCGCCTGTCTAAGGCGCTGGGTCTGGATGTGGTTGCAGAGGGTATGGAACGGCAGGAGGAAATGGACACACTTCTGGAACTTGGTTGCCGTGAGTTCCAGGGCAATGCCATTACGCCGCCGCTGCCAGCCAATGTATTTGCCGATTGGTATAGAACGCAAACACCCGTTCGATTGCAATACACCGACAAGACCCTCGCTCCCGGTTGATACCCAGGGCAATTCAGGTTTTGATGGATCCGGCAAAACCTGAACGCATCAACAAAATCAAAGGCCGACACCGTTGTCCCGTTTCTGACAAACGTGAAGCGGTCTAAAAAATTCAATTCGAGAATCATCAAGAGCGCCAATGGTGATGCAGGTTTGAGCAGGCAATATAACTGAAGACGGGTACGTCCAATGCAACTGACACAACAGCAAGTCGCTGATCTGTCCATAATTCGCCAATCGCTTCATGCGGAGCCAGAGATTTCTGGTAACGAGATACACACGGCTCAAAAAATTGCAATCCTGCTTGATGCATGCCAGCCAGATGCAATAATGACCGGCTTGGGCGGTACCGGTGTTGCTGCGGTGTTTGACTCTGGCAAACCCGGCAAAACAGTCATGGTGCGCTGCGAATTGGATGGATTGCCCATTCACGAAATTTCCACTCTTTCCTACCGCTCCACGGTGGACGGCAAGGGGCATCAATGCGGACACGATGGCCATATGGCAATCGCACTGGGTGTTGCCCGGTTGCTGCACAAGCAGCGATCGGCGAGCGGACGGGCAGTGCTGCTCTTTCAACCTGCAGAGGAAACCGGCAAAGGCGCACGGGCCATCATGTCTGATCCACGCTACGGCGATATCAGTCCCGACTACGCATTGTCACTGCATAATCTTCCCGGGTTTGATCGACATCAGATTATTCTCAAAGAAGGCGGTGTGAATTGCGCATCACGCGGCATACGTATTGCACTCACCGGTAAAACCGCTCATGCCTCCATGCCGGAGACGGGAACATCGCCGGCGCTGGCGCTTGCACAGGTGATCGAACAACTGCACGGCCTGAGCAATCCAACTTTTACCGACACTGAATTTCGCCTGGTGACACTTGTGCACGCGCATATGGGGGAACGTGCCTTTGGGGTGTCACCCGCCGAGGCCGAAATCTGGGCAACGCTGAGAACCATAAGTGATGCCGGTATGCAGCAACTCACCGAAGCAGCACAGAGACTTGCTGACCGTATAGCCGCAGAACACGGCCTGGTGCTCAAGCTCACCTATGATGATGTGTTCAATGCCTGTGACAACCATTCGAACATTGTCGCGCACTATCGGCAGTGTGCCAATGATCTGGGCTTTGCGACCCGATATCTGGATGAACCATTGCGGTTTTCGGAAGATTTTGGCGAATATGGCAAAAGCAGCCAGGCGGCGATGTTCTATTTGGGTGCCGGACACGACCAGCCTGCCCTGCACAATCCTGACTATGATTTTCCCGATGAGCTCATCCAGACAGGCACATCAATGTTCTACGCCATGATCAACCGGTTGATCTAGTGCAATTCATGTTTTGATGGAATCGGCAAAACCTGAATGCATCAACAAAATCAAAGGCCGACACCGTTGTCCCGTTTCTGACAAAACGTGAAACGGTCCAGATCGCTTTACAGAAATGGAGCGGATCTGCGCGCCCCTACCCATCGATGGAACAGGCAAGAATTCTGCTTATTTGTGTCAATGGTCGACCTGACTGGTCCTGCCACGCATTGAATGCTGCCTGAACCTTGTCCATATCCCTTTTTGAAGTGGGAGATTTGTCAACGACACCCTCACGCAACAGCGCGGCAACCACATCACGTGACAATATGAAACTGTCCACCCGCATAAACCGCAGGAAATACATGGCGGTAGCGCCACCCAGCCGTGAACCTTTCTTTTTCATCAGAGCAAGCAATCCAACGTAATCCGTAGATGGCCATTGTGCAAAACAACTGGATGCGGTGCCATATTCGCGGGCCAACTCACCAAGAAAAAGCGCATTATCCCTGATGGACATTATTTTCTTGCCATGCCGGATAATGCGGGCATTGCTCAGCAATTCACCGATATCCTCATCCGTCAGGAAGCTCATTCGGCCTAAATCGAAACCTTCGAAGACGTCTTCAAAATCTGCCCATTTGTGTTCCACAACTTTCCAGTTGAAGCCTGACTGAAACACACATTTACTCATCTGTGATAACCAGCGATCATCCGGTATCGCCTGGAGATCAGCCGGGTCTGCTGGCAGGCCCAATGTAGCCTCAAAGGCCTCACCACCACCTTGCCGTTCTGCCGCTATTGCATAGATTGAATCAAGATCACGCACAGTGTTATCCAGTTTTTGCCGCCCTGTTCAAATGGCGGGCAGTACGATTGATAGCAGACCTGTCAGGCCTCCAGTGCCTCAGAAACGGTAATCGACACGCGTTTCGGGTCGAATGCAATACATCCGGTAATATCCGACGCAATATCGAGAGGATTTTTATAGGACCAGCCAATTTCTGATGCCACGATAGCTCCGTCGGCATCAACAATATCAAAATAGCTGGCGGTACCTTTCAACGGACAATAGGTCGATTTTTCCGTTTGCGACAGATTAGTCAGCATTGAATCTGCGGGCAGGTAATATTGCGGCTGATAGAGCCGTCGCGCGGCCTCCAGCAATCGTATTGCCTGTGTCGATTCAGCGATCAACCTGCCATCAATATGGATGGAGACACGCTGATTGAGCCTATCCAATTGCATGAAATGCTGATGATTGGATGGATTGTGTATTGCGCCCTGTATCACATGTTACTCCAAGCTTCCGCGTGTCTGGAGCATTCAGCCTATCAGTATCAAACCGGGCCATGCAACCAATACTGCACAGCCGGGTAAGCGGAAATCTGCCTTGCCGGTTAAGACGCTTTTGTCAAATCTTCCGCCAGCATAAGAGCATTTCCATCTGGATCAAAAAATGTAGCTGTTTTGACCATGCCCTCGACAACGTCGGTTTCACCATCAAACGTCACCCCGGCCTGCTCCAGCTTTTGACGTGAAGTGTCAAGATCGGCGATCCCAAATACGGGCACACAGTTACCAGGCGCAGGTTTGGTATGTTCGCCAAGACCAAGGGTAACACCGGCCGTCCTGGTTGCAAGTTCGGACCAGCCAGCTTCATCCGCATGATAAATTGCCTCAAACCCGAGCATGCTTTCGTACCATTTCGCGCTCTCGTGACGATCCTTGACCGACAGGGCAATGGTGATGGTTTCTTCCAGCGAGATAAGTGACATTGTCTTCCCTTCTGAGGATTAATATAGTAACTATACATTATGGACATAAAAACATTTGTCAACATCACATCAAGGGCCTGGACGCTTCCAATCCTGTCCAATCTGCATCGTGGTGTGCCCGGCAGGCAGGCGCCGCTGCTCACCGCAACGGGTGCCAGCAGGACAGCCTTCGCCCAAAGCATGGACCATCTCATCGAATTGGGGTTGTTGGAACGAAATCCGGGCTACGGACACCCGCTCCGGCCGGAATTCCGGCTCACACCGCCGGGCATAGCCGCCGCTGAAATTGCATATCAGGTTCTAGGTGTCACCGGAAATGAGGATCAGGACCTGCTTCGCCGTTCGTGGACCGTGCCTGTATTGACGTCACTGCACACGCCGAGCCATTTTGGTGATATCAGGAGAAATCTGCCGGCTATCACGGATCGTGCCTTGTCGCAGTCCCTGAAGTCCATGGAGAATAGAGATTGGGTGCGCCGCAGCGTAAATGAGACTGCCCGCCCGCCCCGCTCTATCTATTGCGCAATCAACACGGGTGGAATGATCACAAAAATCACCGGGCCGAAAATCAGCTTTGCCCAACAATGATCGCGCGTCCCTTTTGCCCTAACAGCAATCATGGTCGCATTCATGTTCCATTATTCTGATGTTGGAAATGCTTTCGTTCGGGCGCACGTGATGCGCTGCAACAATTGCACGCTGCCGTTATTGTTGTGTCTGAATTTCAGATGAACTTGTGAAGCGATCTACCATTCAACAATCTGCGCAAGTCCACGTTCAGCAGCACTCTTGGCAACTGCGCTTGCAACGGCCAAATCCTGCAGGCCAACGCCTGTGCCATCAAACAGAGTGATTTGATCCGGTGAGACCCGTCCCGCAGAAGACCCGTTGATGACATCGCCGATCGGTGTAATCGATGCCGCATCCACCAATCCGTCGGCAATGGCATGTTGTGCTTCACCAATGGTCACGGATTGGGCGACTTCGTCTGTAAACAGGCTTGCTGTAGCAACAAGATGCCGGTCGACTTCCATTTTACCCTTGGTGTCTGTTCCCATACACGCAATGTGCGTGCCAGGACGTATCCATTCCTTCATCAGTAATGGTTCATGACAGGACGTTATTGTAATGATGACATCAGCGCGGGCAGCCAGTTCTTCGCGTTCGACCCTTTCGAATGCAAGCCCCAGATCAACAACCGTCTTTTCCAGTCCATCCAGCATTTCAGGATGCAGGTTCCAGGCCACCACCTTTTCAAACGCGCGTTGCGCAACAGCAGCTTTGATTTGAAAATGGGATTGATGGCCTGCACCGACCATGCCCAGCGTTTTTGCATCAGACCGGGCCAGGTGTTTGATTGACACCGAGCTGGCGGCTGCAGTGCGTATCGCTGTCAGATAATTTCCGCCAACCAGCGCCGCAAGCTGACCCGTATCGGGATCAAAAAGAAAGACCGTCGACTGATGATTGGTCAGGCCTTTTTTATCATTTCCGGGCCAGTACCCACCGGACTTAAGCCCCAGGGACAGGCCGGCCCGATCAAAGCCGGATTTGAAGCCGTAGAGTGCATCCTGATAACCGATTGCCTCGCGAATGACCGGAAAATTATAGGCATCACCGCGTGCCATGGCAGCAAAAACAGCTTCGACTGCGTTAAATCCGTCATCCTCGGATAAAACCGCGCGGACACATTCTTCAGAAACGACGATCATTCGGTTATCCTTTGGGGCACAAATATTTGAGATGGGCGACGGCACGCGCCGCCCGTTGATATTCAGCGCAAGTCAGAGACACATGCCACGCGCTGTGACCGGCCAAAGGGTTTCAACCTTGCCATCGCGCACACCCACATACCAATCATAGACATTGCAGGTTGGGTCACAGTGTCCCGGAACCAGTTTCAGCTTGTCGTTCAGCTTGAGAACATTGTCGGGGTCAGCGATAACGCCGTGCTCATCTGAACATTTGATATATTCGACATCATCACGTCCGAAAATGACCGGAAGTCCGCTGTCGACGCTTTGGGCTTTGAGACCGGCATCACAAATCGCCTTGTCGACCTTCGTTTTCGACATGATCGATGTATAGATGAACAGACTGTTTTCGAAATCGGAAATGAAAGATCCCGACTGGTCCTTTACCCGCTGATAGTCAGCATCCATGAAGATATAGGAGCCGCACTGCATCTCGTTGTAGACACCGCTATCACCCTCGAAATAGTAGGTTCCGGTGCCAGCGCCACCAACAATGTCACAGTTAAGCCCGGAATCCTTAAGCATTTCGACCGTGTCTGCGACCATCTTGACAGCCTTGTCGATCTGGTTTTTGCGGGTATCAAAATCATGGACGTGCTGCGCTGCGCCCTGATAGGCCTGTATGCCTGAAAAGACCAGACCATCGGCGCCGTCTATGGCCTTTGCCAATTCAACAACGGGTGTTCCCCACTGCACACCGCAACGACCGGCACCAACATCAATTTCCACCAGACACTCAATCTCTACACCGTGGCGAACCGCGGCTGCAGAAAGATCGGTGACGTTTGAAGCGCTATCAACACAAACCAGGACCCGGGCTTTCTTTGCCATGGCGGCCAGGCGGTCTATTTTGGCCGGATCAACAACCTGATTGGAGACCAGCACATCCTTGACACCGCCGGCGACCAAAGCTTCGGCCTCAGAGACTTTTTGACAACATACGCCGCAGGCACCGCCGGCTTCGATCTGATAAAGCGCAATATCGGCAGACTTATGTGTTTTTGCATGTGCACGGTGACGGATACCCTTTGCCTCAACAAATTCACGCATGCGCGAGACATTGCGTTCAAAGGCATTCAGGTCAACGATCAGGGCTGGTGTACCGACCTCCTTGATGTCCATGCCGATTGCGGCGGGTACATTCAGGCCAACGACAGGCGCATTGCTCATGGCATTCATAGTGTATCTCCCGATGTGTTTTTCAGCCCAAGACCCTGCATCCACGGCAGTTTGGTCAGGTCAACATTGCCGCCAGTCAAGATGATGCCGACGCGTTTACCGCCAAATGTCCCGGTATTTTTCAGTACTGCAGCCAAGGCCACAGCACTGGATGGCTCGATAATAATTTTCATTCTTTGCCAGACCAGATACATGGTTCTGGCTATTTCTTCCTCGCTGACGAGCAGAACATCGGCAACATAGCTGGATACAAAATGCCAGGTGCGTGGCCGCATGGATACTTTCAATCCGTCTGCAATGGTCTGTGGGGCATCATCTTCAATAATCCTGCCCGCCTGAAAAGAACGATAGACATCATCGGCATTTTCAGGCTCCGCCGCATAGACTTTTGTCTGCGGCGCTACATTTGACATGCTCAAACAGGTTCCCGATATCATGCCGCCGCCACCGATGGGCGCGACCACTGCATCAAGTGGTCCGACGTCTTCGTGCAATTCCAGGGAGCAGGTTCCCTGCCCGGCGATCACACGGTGATCATTATAGGGATGGACAAAATCAGCGCCCGTTTCATCAACAACATCCTGCAGCATCGCCTCGCGCGCAGCCGTTGACGGTTCACATTCAAGCACGATGCCACCATAGCCGCGCACGGCGTCTTTCTTGGCATCGGGTGCAGTGCGCGGCATGACAACTGTTGCCTTGATACCGCGTTGTCCGGCCGCATAGGAAAGCGACAGGGCATGGTTGCCTGAAGAATGACTGGCAACACCATATTTGACTTTTTCATCACTCAAGCCAAATACTGCATTTGACGCACCGCGGACCTTGAAGGCACCGGCTTTTTGAAAATTCTCGCACTTGAAATACAGATCAGCACCGCTCATTCGATTGAAAAATGAACTTGTCAAAACCGGGGTCCGATGGACCCAGGGCTTGATACGCACTTGCGCTGTTTTGACATCCGCAAAGACGGGAATATACATTGATCGCTCGCTATCCTCATGCCGCATGGGACGCTCCCAGACTGGCTGCATGGCAGGTGCTGCGATAATATTCCTGCGCCGCAGCCACGCCCGAACCAAGTGCGATCGGATAATCCAGATCAGCCATGACCATTTCAGCTGTCGCTATGCCGCTCAGTGCCATGACATCGGTCATTGACCCCAGGTGCCCAATGCGAAAGACCCGTCCGGCAACCTGTCCCAGACCAACACCAAATGCAACGCCATATTTGTCGGCCGCATGGGAGACAATCTGATTGCTGTCAAATCCCTGTGGGACGCAAATGGCTGTTACTGTTTCTGAATAGAGCCGGGGGCTGGAGGCGCAGATTTTCAGCCCCCAGGCTCTAACGGCAGACCGGATGCCCTCCGCAATCCGATGGTGCCTGGCAAATACATTGGGAAGCCCCTCGCCCAGCAGCATTTCCAGCGATACCGGTAATGCGCTCAACAGGTTGAGTGGTGGTGTATAGGGATAGCCACCGTTGGCGTTTGAGGATAGCATGTCGCGAAAGTCGAAATAACAACGTGGGCATTTTGCGGTTTCCATCGCCTTGAGTGCCTTCTGGCTGATACCCACAATGGCAGCACCTGTTGGCAACATGAAGCCTTTTTGCGATCCGGTAACCGCCAGATCCACGCCCCATTCGTCCATTCTGAAATCCATGGATGCGATGGAGCTAACCCCGTCTACAAACAGCATTGCAGGATGTTTTGCCCCATCCATGGCCTTGCGCAGGGCAGCGATGTCGCTGCGAACGCCTGTCGCGGTTTCATTGTGGCAGGCCAGCACCGCTTTGATTTCGTGGTGTTGATCGGCAGCAAGAACTTCCTCAAATCGGTCGGCTGGTGCGCCATTGCCCCATTCTTCCTCAATGATTTCCACTTTCAGACCGTGCCGCTGGCAAAGATCGATCCAGCGATGGGAAAACATGCCGTAGCGTGCGGCCAGTATCTTGTCGCCCGGAGACAATGTATTGGTGATAGACGCTTCCCAGCCACCGGTCCCGCTTGCGGGGAAAATGACCACTTCCCCCGATTGTGTTTTCAGAACCTGCCGCAGGCCATCCTTCACGGGGGTCAGCATATCGGCAAACCGCGCCGATCGGTGATCCATCGATGGTACATCAACAGCCCTGCGCAAACGCTCGGGTATATTGGTGGGTCCGGGAATAAACAGCGGATTTTGATCGCTCATGATAGGTCCTCAACTTTGGCTGGCTCCCATCATGTCAAACACTTCGCTATTTTACAATTTTTCCGAAAAATAATTCCATTTTCTTAAAATAAATATAAGCCTTTGTTTTTATTTACAAAAATTAATCCACTTTTTATTTTCAATATTTTATTCCAAGACTTGCATAAAAACACGCGGCATTCATACTGCGGTCATGGATGAAACATCAAATACCAGAACACGAGGCAGGCCACGCGGCCAGGCAACGAACAAACCCGTCTCCAATGTCAAAGCGCTGGAACGCGCGCTGATGCTGCTGAAGACGGTAGCAGATGCTGATAGTGTGAGTCTGACCGATCTGTCACAGCGCGTTGGTATGCCAGCGTCCACAGCGCACAGATTACTGGTTACCCTGCAAAATTTCGGATACCTGGAATTCAACGAGTCATCACAACTATGGTCAATCGGTGTTGAGGCCTTTCGAATAGGCGGCTCATTTTCGCGACGCATCAAGGTTGTCGAAGTTGGCAGACCGATGCTGCGGGCCCTGATGGAGCAGACAGGCGAAACAGCCAATCTTGCAGTTGCCGATGACGGTGACGTGGTCTTTGTTTCGCAAGTCGAAACACATGAGCCCATCCGCGCTTTCCACCGCCCCGGAACGCGCGCGCATATGCACGCTTCGGGCATTGGCAAAGCATTACTTGCCCACATGAATAGTGAGGAACTTCAAAAATGGATGCAGCGCAAGGGATTGGCAAGCTATACGGCAAACACCATCACAGATCCTGAACAACTGCATCATGAGATGCAACTGATCCGCGAACGTGGATGGGCAATCGATAGCGAAGAAAGAACACTTGGCATGCGTTGTGTCGCCGCTCCCATCTACAATGAATTTGGCGAGGCCATCGCCGGTATATCCGTGTCTGGCCCCACCGTTCGTTTGCCGGACACGGCCATGACCGAATACGGGGTTCTGGTGCGCCATGCTGCTGATGATATCACCCGCAGCATCGGTGGCGAAGTCACACGGTGAAACCGGAACAGGGCCTGACAAGCTCAAGGGAGCCGCGTGTTGACAATTTCCACCGAACGCAGGAAATTTTGAGGGTTCAAAACGGGAGGGGACTGATTTGACACCACATAATGAAGCAAAGGCCGGCGACTACGCTGAGGCTGTTTTATTGCCCGGCGATCCATTGCGTGCCAAATGGATTGCTGAAACTTTTCTCGAAGACGCGAAACTGGTCAACAGCGTGCGCAATTGTCTCGGCTATACCGGCTTTTGGAACGGCACGCGCATAAGTGTCCAGGCGACGGGCATGGGGCAGCCCAGTACCGGCATCTATGTCCATGAATTGCTCAACACCTATGGCGTCAAAACACTAATACGCGTTGGGACCTGCGGTGGTATTACGACAAAAATAAAGGTTCGGGACATCGTACTGGGCATATCAGCTTCAACAGACAGCGCCACCAACACTTCCGTGTTTGCGCCCTATATCTACGCACCTGCAGCTGACTTTGAGCTGCTGAGGTCTGCAGCCGATTATGCCGCGTCACAAATGATCGAATATCATGTTGGCGGTCTGGTATCATCAGACACATTCTATGTTGATGAGCCTGCGAGGGCCTATGAGGTGCTCGCCAGACATGGTGTGCTGGCTGTGGAGATGGAAGCATCGACCATTTACACACTCGCTGCCCGCTTTGATGCCAAAGCACTGGCTATATGCGCTGTGTCCGATTGCCTTATAACCGATGAGGATCTGGATGCGGAATCACGTCAAAGCACGCTTGATACGATGATCGACATCGCATTGAACGTCGCCGCAAGGGAAACCACCGGCTGAACCCGTTACACAAACGTCGGCAATATCGGTGTTCGATTGTTAATTCCGCAGATTCCGGAATTTGATCTGTCTTACCGTGGTGGGTTGGTCTGGAGCAATTGAGGTTTTGACGGAATCGGCATAACCTGAATGCATCAATAAAATCAAAGGCTGACACCGTTATCCCGTTTCTGACAACGTGAGACGACCTAAGGCGGTAACATCAATCCTGCGCATCCTTCCAGGCCTGCAGTTCCGCCTCGTCCCAAAAGCCGAGGTAAACACCGGCGGCAGCATCGTCCTTGCAAAATTTATTGTTGATCATGTCATCTGACACCGTCACACGGTTGTGCTGTTTCCTGGCCCAGGAAAACATGGCATCGCTCATACGCTTTACCTGTTCGTTGTGCCGTTCCGATTTACCAAGATCGTGAAACTCATCCGGGTCACCTTTCAGATCATACAGCATCGGGCGATGCCCCTCGACCCATATCATCTTCCAGCGCCCGTCATAGACCATTGTCAGCCCGCAGGACTTTGCATCCGGGCTTAAATGGCGCAGGTGCGGGCGCGCAGAGTAATCGTATTCTGATACAACAAATGGACGTGGATCAATCGGCTGACCTTTGAGAAGCGGCATCAGTGAATGCCCTTCCAGAATATGATCGGGAACCGTCCCCCCGAAAAAATCAATGAATGTGGGGACAAGATCAATGGCCTCGGTGAGGTCAGTGTTAACACACCCACGCGTCGGGTCGGCAGCCCTGGACGGATCAATGATGATAAGCGGTACTCTGGCGGACTGGTCGTGAAACAGCTCCTTTTCCCCAAGCCAGTGATCGCCCAGATAGTCACCATGATCGGAGGTGAATACAATCAGCGTTTCGTCACTTTGTCCGCTGTCTTCAAGGTATTTCATGATCCGGCCGATCTGATCATCAATCTGCGTTATCAGCCCCATATAGGCTGGAATGACCGTCTCGCGCACGTCGTCCCGGCTAAAGGCATCGCTGTAGCGATGTGCAAAATAGCCTGCCATCAACGGATGCGGCTCTTCCTTTTCAACACCGTCCCGTTTGACCGGCTGAATATCATCTACACCGTACATGTCGTGATAAGGCGCAGGTACAATATAGGGCCAATGGGGCTTGATGTAGCTTAAGTGCAGGCACCAGTCTTCATCTTTTGCCTGCTCCATGAATTCGATGGCACGCGATGTCGTATAGGGTGTTTCGGAATCTTCTTCAGCGACCGCAGCAGGCTGTGATGCGTGCTGGAGCAACCACCCGGAAAGAATTTCACCGTCATCGCCGCGCCCTGAATTTGCCCATTGATGCCACGGATTTGGGCCAGCATAGCCCAGTGTGTTCAAATGTATGTTGTAATGGCTCGGTTGTTTGGCACCCCCATCGGGATAAACACCGTCGCTGCGATCCCAGACTTCGAACCCGCATTCAGCGCTCAGGGCACCAATACCAACCGAGGCATCGATGCCCAGCCGCGCCATACCTTCGTGATCTGCTACCATATGGGTCTTGCCACATAAAGCCGTCCGTACACCCAGTGGACGAAGATGATCCCCCAGTGTCATCTCGCCAACCCGCAATGGATGACCATTCCACAGGACCCCGTGGCTGCGCGGGTAGCGTCCCGTGTAAAAACTCATCCGGCTTGGTCCGCAGATGGGGGACTGGACATAGGCCTGATCAAAACGAACACCGCGTGCGGCCAGCGCATCAATATTGGGTGTCTTGATGGACTGATGCCCTGTGCAACCCAAATAGTCGAACCGCAGTTGGTCACACATTATGAACAGGATTTTCTTGGGCATCGGTTCCTCAGCAGCTGAAAATGTAAAGTTGCATGACATGTCATATTATGTATTCTGTTGATAGTCGAAAACAAGCGAAGAGCAAAGGGGCACGATGTACGAAAAAAATTCAGCCCTCGGAATGGTACCGGTTGAGCACCTGCCTGCGGGCATGAGCAAACTGGCCATTGTTGTCTTTCGCCTGACACGCTATTTGCAGGCTGAAGTTGGCGCATTGGTTGGCCACGAGCCCAACGTCGGGTTGGTGTCGTGGCGCGTGTTGCGTGGATTGTCGATGACACCAAAGGCAACGCAAAAAGAGCTGGTCGCCTTCACCGGGACTGAACAGGGGCAGCTGAGTAAAGTTTTACGCGAGATGCAAAAACAAAACCTCGTGCAAATGGCAAAACACAGCGACGACAAACGCGTCAGTCTTTTCGCAATGACACCCAAGGGGCGCGCCGTTCACGCACGATTGTTACCGCAGGTAACAGATTTCACAGACGCGATTGACAACGCGCTGCCCCCTGATGAGCAAGCCCAGTTTTTCGCGATGTGCAACAAGATCAGGGCAGCAGCACAAAAGGCATCGGGACGACAGAGATAATAAAACACACAAGGAGGAATTGACATGAAACTGGGACGGAAAATACTGAGCGCACTTGCGGCGACGACACTTTTTGTGGCGGGCGCAGCGGTAGCACAAGACTGGCAGCCGGATGGTGACATCAAGCTTCAGATTGGCTTTGGTGCAGGTGGTTCGACCGATGTTATGGGACGCGTTCTGGCGCAAACCATTGAAGAGCAGACCGGTTGGAACGTTATTGCCGAAAACAAGACCGGCGGTGGCGGTATGGCCATGTTCACGGTTATCTCAAAAA
The DNA here is from genome assembly GCA_947501445.1 of uncultured Rhizobiaceae group bacterium. GTDB lineage: Bacteria > Pseudomonadota > Alphaproteobacteria > Rhizobiales > Rhizobiaceae > Hoeflea_A. The sequence continues at coordinate 505,592 of CANMVS010000001.1, forward strand.
TGCCAGCCAACAATAATATCATCGGTCTGGGCGTCAATATGCCTGTGATGATCAACCTTGTTAAGCGCCCCGATGAGGTGCCTTTCAATCTCGACAGTTTTGACTATGTAGGCACCCTTTCACGCGCCCAGCTGGCGCTGATCGCACGCGCAGACGCACCCTTTGACAACCTGGCTGAGATGGTCGCCTATTCCAAAGCCAATGACGGCGTTGCCGTAGGGTTTGGTGCGGCGCCTCAAAAACTGCTGATGGAAGTTGTCAACAAGCAGGATGATGCGGGTTTCCGGTTCGTATCGACCGAAGGCGAAGCAGAAACACAAAAGCTGCTACTGGGCGGTCAGATCCTTGCCGGGTATTCTGCTGGCACTCATGTGCCCTATCTCGAATCCGGTGATTTCAAAATGATCGCCGTTGGAAACAACGCCCGCCACGACTACGCGCCGGATACACAGACCTTTGTCGAGCAAGGCTACAATGCCTATGTCGATCCCTATTGGTTCCTTGCCATGACCGCCGGAACTGACCCTGCAGCAGTCAAGGCAATTGCTGCGGCGGTTGATGCGGCTGTAAACTCCGATGCCGTGGCTGAAATTGTCGCAAATGCAGCGTCCAGCACACCGTTGAATCTCGGCAGCGATGGAACGAAAAAGATGTTGGTCGAAGGTCTCGACAATGTCAGGGTTCTGTTTGCCGATTAAATATGATGCGTCGCCACAAAACTGGCGGCGCAATCACCAACTTTGACAGACACTTGCTTTGAGAGAAGCACCTGCATTGGGAGAGGTCAGAATGACGAAAACTGCCGACCGCGCGTCCGGTGCCCTGTTTGTGGTTCTTGGGCTTGCGTTGTATTTTTACGTTTTCCCGAACAATATCGAAACAGTTGACAGTGGTTGGGTCTACCCGAGCACCATCCCAAATGCTGTTGCCATTGTACTGATTGTTTGCGGTGCAATATTAACCGTCAAAACAACACAGCAAGGCCTCCCCCCTGCCCGTGAATTTGGAATGGCACTGGTGTTTCTGGCTCTGCTTTCACTTGGAATTTGGCTGGTCTCTGTTGTCGGCTTTCTTCTGGCAGCCCCCATCATCGCACCCGCCCTGATGCTGGCGATCGGTGAACGGCGCTTGCTCTGGTTGGCGCTGGGATGCTTTGCCACACCCGCACTGATTTGGTTCTTTGTCGTTCAACTGCTTGATCGCAGTCTGCCATAGGGAACACAGGTATGGTTGATGTTGCGACAATTCTTGCAGGCTTTGGTGACGCCTTTACCCTATGGAATTTGATGTTCGTCTTGTTTGGCGTGGTTGTGGGCCAATTTGTCGGCGCTGTGCCCGGCATCGGCCCGGTCATGGCCATGGCGATTGCCATACCCTTTACCTTTGGCCTCGACACACTTCCGGCAATTGCCTTCCTGGTTGGCGTTAACAAGGGTGGCCTGGTGGGCGGAGCAGTTCCCGCCGTATTGATGAATACGCCCGGCACACCGGATGCGGCCGCGACAGCCCTGGACGGTTACCCACTGGCACGCAAAGGCAAACCGTTGAAAGCGACCAAAATGGCGCTTTTTTCATCCATAACGGGCGACACATTCAGCGATATCGTCCTGATTACAGTCTCAGCGCCTCTTGCTATCCTTGCCCTGCGAATGGGGCCGGTCGAGGTTTTCGCGTTGATGATATTTGCTTTCGCTGTCCTTTCCGGACTCATTGGAAACTCGCTCTTTAAGGGAATCATCGCCGCTGCACTGGGATTGTTGGCGGCTTCAATCGGTGCTGACCCTGAACACTACACCCCAAGGCTGATCTTCGGACACTACGAAGTCTACGATGGCCTTCCCCTGGCTTCCGTCGCGATTGGCATGCTCGCCATATCGGAAATTCTGCGCCGTCTGTCACAAATCAGAGGCCGGATGCGCCCGGCGATTGTTGTCGTTGAAACCGACGACCCGAACGATAAACGGGTCACCTGGGCAGAATATTGGGGCTGCCGCTACACGATGCTGCGCGGCGCATCGATTGGCACTGTTCTGGGTGCCCTTCCCGGGATCGGTTCGACAGCGGCGGCATTCATGTCCTATGCGGCAACAAAGGCCGGATCAAAAGAGCCAGAGACGTTTGGCAAGGGCAATCTGCACGGCATTGCCGCAGCCGAATCTGCCAATTCAGCAGTCGTCGGCGCAAACCTCATTCCGCTTTTGACACTGGGCATCCCGGGAAGTGTCGGCGCGGCACTGATCATCAGTGCCTTCATGATCCATGGCGTCCAGCCTGGACCTTTGCTGTTTCAGGATCAGGGGCGCCTGATTTACGGATTGTTCGGTGCCATGGTTCTGGCAAATTTCATGAACCTGTGGGTCGGCCAATTGGGCCTGCGTTTTTGGATCAAGGTTGTATCAGCCCCTGAATCAATGATCTTTGCTTCCGCTCTCCTGCTGTGCATTGTCGGGGTCAGCATGGCGACCGGCGGCCTTTTTGGCGTTGCCGTGATGCTCATGTTTGCAGCTCTTGGATATCTGATGACGGCCTTTGGTTATTCCGTGGTGATCTTCATCATCGCGTTCTTCCTGGGGCCCCGGTTCGAAATTTCTCTTTCGCAAAGTCTGGCAATCACCAATGGTGATCTGACAAAAATTGCAAATTACCCGATTGCACTTGTTCTGCTTGGGCTCGCAGTTGCGTCTTTCATCTGGTTTTTGTCTCGGTCCAAAGTTGATGAGGCTGACACATAGTCGTAATTCGACCGTCCAGAATCAAAAAAGACAAGCAAATTGGCCTATCTCATGCACAGTTACGGCATGAAAACGGTTGGGGCCAATGATGCCCGAAAGCCACTATTCATTGAACCGGAATTTTACCAGCCACCGCGATCCCTCCTGACACATAGCTGTCAGGAGCAATGTGGTTATATGAGCGAACCAACCAATCACAGGAACCACAGAATTGCCCGAACCATTCAAAAACTTTTTCAATCCGGAACTCGTAGGCCATATGGCAGATCAATTCACACGCCAGCGCGGGTCCTTCGATAAGCAATTGTTCCTGACAATGTCACTCGACAACTTTGATCAACTGGAACTCAAGGAGCGATCAAATCAGATCGCAGCGGCGCTCAAGGCCAGTTTGCCTGGCGATTTTCGACAGGCCTGCGCCATTTTGACAGGCAGCCTGCGCCCCACCGAAGAGAAAGAGCAGGTAGCGGCTGAATTACACCCTGCAGGTGTTGGTGGTTGGGCTGTGATGCCCATGTGTGATTATGTCGCCGATGCCGGCATTGATGACTTTGATTTTGCCATGGATGTCCTGAAAGAAATGACCAAGCGGTCCAGCGCCGAGTTTGCCGTGCGACCATTGTTAACCGCTGATATGGATCGGGCGATGAAACATGTCGAACGCTGGTCAACAGACAAGAGCCTGCATGTTCGGCGTTTGGCATCTGAAGGAATCCGCCCTCGCCTGCCTTGGGGAATGCGATTGTCGATGTTTGTCGAGGACCCGGCACCAATCCTGCCCATCCTGGAAACGCTGAAAGATGATCCTGAGGAATATGTCAGGCGCTCCGTTGCAAATAATCTGAATGACATAGCCAAGGATCATCCTGACATTGTTGCGGCGATCGCCAGGCAGTGGCTGTCCGGTAGTCCTGACAAAAACCGGGTCAGGCTGGTGCGGCACGCCTGTCGCAGCCTGATTAAATCCGGACATCAACCAACACTGGATGCGCTCGGGTATAAGCCCGCACAGGCGGCCCTTTACGCCTTTGAACTCAATCGCGACACGGTGGGCTTTGGTGAGAGTATCGAATTTTCGGCCCAATTGAAATCGACAGCAGACCATGATCAGGACCTGATTATCGACTATATCATTCACCATCAAAAGGCCAATGGGACAACGACACCAAAGGTGTTCAAATGGAAAAATGCCCGCCTGTCAAAGGGTGCCGGACTGGGGCTGAAAAAAACCCATGCATTCAAGGCAATCACCACGCGCAAATATCACCCCGGCAGACATATTATCGAGATTCAGGCCAATGGAAAAAGCCTCGGTCGCAAGGAGTTCATTCTGACAATGTGATCGACCAGCACCGCGATCACAACGTTTAAGCAAAGTGCCCGTCAGCCGTTGAAATGTTCCGCCACTGTCCTGCGATACCGACGGCTGACCGGCACGATGTCACCATTCGTCAATCGCAGTTTCATGTTTCTGTTTTCGACAAAATATTTTTCGACCGCATCGAATGTTACCCAATGGGAGCGATGTATCTTGATTCCCAATGAAGGCGGCAAAGTGCCAACAAGATCAGAGAATCGACCAAGTACCATGCGCTGTTCATCCGTAGAGTTGATAATCACATAGTGTTCCTGAGCCTCGACACGGACGAGCTGGCCGCTGAGTGGCGGATCCAGCATTGGCAGAATTGAACTCTGCTTCGTGCGGGTCTGGCCTTCAATTTCTGAATAGGACTGCATTGGTTCGTCCAGAAGCGGCAGGATACGTGGCAGTGACAGCAAGATACATAAGAACAGATGGTCATCTGCTACATAGATCAGTTCCATCAAGAATTCTGTCACATGGAATCCCGTGGACTGATCGGTCGAATCAAGCCCAAGCTCCGGAAAACCAAGAACAATATCGAGCGCGGTTATGGCCAATACGAAAGGTATCAGGCTTAATATGAATGACACCGAAAACAACCGAAACACCCTGTTTTTCAGGACACCATTTGTCTCGAGAAGGTTTCGAAATGCGATAAACAACCCGCACTCAATGAATATGCGCACGAGCCAATAAAGATAGAGATAAATGCGCGCGCTGCCAAAACTGTCAGAATTCGTCGCCGAGATCAATCCGGCAACCAACAGCGAAACGATAAATACATATATAACTTCCGCGCGTTTCATGCAGTCCATTTCATTTGCCCATTCGTGCTACTTGAATGGTACAGGTGAGTAAATTTCTGAAAACACTTAAGAATTCTGAATGAAGAATGTCAACTATGCATTGGCTGTGTCATTCATGAAATCACTCTCAGCGAGTATTGAATGCCCGTTCCAGATCGACATAATGCAGGTGGACCGGTGATCAATTTAGATCCGGATCAGGTCCCGATGAAGGAGAATTTCATGTTGAAGCATACTCTGCTCGCCTTTGCTCTTGTTATCGCGCCAACGGGATTTGCGGCTGCAGAGAATGCAAATATGGGATTTTTCATCACCAGCATCAGCCCCGGAAACGGGGCTGATCTGGGCGGGCTTGCCGGAGCAGACACCTATTGCGAACAGCTTGCGGCAGCTGCAGGTTCATCGGGACGCACGTGGCGCGCCTATCTCAGTACTGAGGAAGATGGAAAACGCGGTGTTTCCGCGCGTGATCGTATCGGGTCAGGCCCGTGGTACAATGCACGCGGTGAACTGATCGCGGTCGACATTGATCAATTGCATCTCAATCCAAATATCATCAAACGCACTGCGCTGGATGAAAACGGTAACCCGGTCAAAGGCCGTGGCGACAAACCCAACGAGCATGATATCCTGACCGGCAGCATGGCTGATGGAACTGCCTATTTTCCTGATGACAAGGATCATACCTGTAGCAGCTGGACGAGCAGTGGCGAGGGCAGCGCTCAGGTCGGTCACCATGATCGACATGGCGGCGGCAATACATCATGGAATTCAGCGCACGCTTCGCGTGGCTGTAGTGCAGATGCGCTGAAAAGCACCGGTGGCGCAGGCCTCTTCATGTGCTTTGCGGCAGACTGAAAACACCCATTCAAAATCCGTAGGGTATCCATAGGGCCAGCCCCTTCCAGAACCAGAGCAAGGCTGCTGTGGCCAGCATCATCAGCGCAAATGGCCATGCTCCACGCACCACTTCGGACAATTTCGCTTCCCCCACACCCTGGATGATGAACAGGTTCATGCCTACCGGCGGTGTAATCAGCGCGGTCTCGATCAACACAACAAAGAAAATGCCAAACCAGACGGGATCAATGCCCATGACCGCGAGTGATGGAAACAGCACCGGCACCATGATGAGGAGCATCGAAAGCGATTCGAGAAAACACCCGACGATCAGTAACACCGCACCGACTGCCAGAATAAACAACCCTGCCTGTGTTATGTTTTGGGTCAGCAACAAAGAGATGTTTTGCGGAATGAGATAAAGCGTGATCGCATAGGAAAAAACCTTGGCACCGGCGACGATGAGAAAAATCATCGTCGTGGTCTTCATCGAGGCATAAACAGCTTCACGCAACAAAGACAAATTCATACGTCCCATCGCCGTTGTCATGATCAATGCGAGCACGAAACCAATGGCCGCGCTCTCCGAGGGCGTGGCGATTCCAAGATAGATTGAACCAATGATTGTCGCAGCAAGCGCAACTGTCGGCAGTGCCAGGAGAGACGCTGAAATGCACTGCGACCAGCTGGCAGGGGCCACAGCTTCAAACCCCTCGCCAAATCGTGAGTGTGCGATGCTGTAGACGATAAAGACCGCTGACAAAAACAGCCCCGGCCCGATACCTGCCAAAAACAAAGTGGGAATTGAAACTTCCGTAATAACACCGAAAATAATAAGCGGAATGGACGGCGGAATAAGAATTCCCAGCGTACCGCCCGCAGCCAGCAGCCCAAAGACAAATGGGCGCTGATAGCCACGGCTCGTCATCTCGGGTATGGCAACTGTGCCAATGGTCGCGGCAGTGGCCACCGATGATCCGGAGATTGCGGAAAACAACCCGCAGGACAAGATAGTGGCGATGCCCAGACCACCGGGCCAATGGCCAACCCAGCTTTGAACGGCGGCGAACAAATCACGCCCGACATTGCCCTTGAGCAATACATTGGACATGAGCAGAAACATCGGCACGGCCAGCAGCTCAAAACTATCCATTGTACCAAACAGGCGCTGCGGCACAGCGTTAAGCGGTAGCGGATAAAACCACAGCAAAAACACGCCCATTCCACCCATGGCAAAAGCCACCGGCACGCGCACAACCAACAGGGCAAGCAAGCCGAGAATAATCAGGAGAGATGTCATGCGACTTTATCCAACGAAGCAGATTGGTGGCTTTGCGGAAACCAGAGCCTGATCAATTCCGCAATAACCTGAAAAGCAAGCAGGCCAAACCCGATCCAGACCGACGCATCGGTGAACCATCGCGGAAGGGCCAGATAGGTATCGGTTGTATGCCCGCGCATCATGGCCCTGAACCATAGCTGATAACCATAATAGACCGTGACCCAGCAAAACAGACCGATAACCAGCAACGAAAAGGTTTCAGCCAGCTTTCTTGACAGGGATCCGGGCGTGCGAAAGGCCACATCAATAACCACCATCTCACGGTGTTTGAGTGTGAAGGCAGCGGCCAGATAAGCAGCCCAAACCTGGCCAATGCGGGCAATTTCATCCACCCAGATTGTGGGTGCCGTGAAGACGTAGCGCATGACAACTTCATAGGCCACACAAAAACCCAGCACCACGAATATCCACGCAGCCAGCCGACCCGCACCTTCTGAAACCTGATCAATGGAACGGATGAGCATACCCAGCGCTTTGTTCAACTTAGACAAATCAATGGTTCCCTTTGACCTTTTCATACCTATGGATGGCTCCGTCCAGGCGCACCTGTTGCCGTGCAGATCAATGACAGTCTTCACAATATCGGCTAAACTTGCACCGGGAGAGGCTGTCATTGTGGCACGCACCCAGCCGAATCGTACCTGTAAAAACAGGATAACAGACAACACGGTAGCGGGGACACTTCATGAAAATCGGTGTACTTGGGGCAGGAAATGCCGGGCAGGCTTTTGCTGGTGGTCTCACCCTTAAGGGGCACGAAATTCATTTGGCGGCATTGCCAGGTCACGATACTCAAATCAGAATACTTCAGACCTTTGGCGGGGTTGCTGTAGAAGGTGTCACCGCGCACGGCATCCCTGGCGGCTTCGCGAAAATCGCCCGGGTCGATACCGATGTCGGCGCGGCAGCAAAAGAGTGTGAACTATTGTTGCTGGTCGTTCCTGCCTTTGCGCAGGACGCATATTTTGAAATTATCGCCAACCAGGCACCTGACGGACAAATGGTGGTAATCCAGCCGGGAAAATTCGGTGCATTGCGCCTTGCCCAGTGTCTGCGAGATGCCGGTCGTGCCGGTGATGCGTTGCTGATAGCAGAAACAAGCACATTCCTGCTTGCCGCCAAAATCTCCGCGCTGGACCATGTGTGGCTGCGCGGCGTCAAAAAAACGCTGCCCCTTGCCGCGCTGCCGTCGACCAATGCATCACACATGATTGAGCGGCTCAAGAGCGTGCATGAACAATATGTCGCAGCGCCCAATGTTCTGGCCACATCCATGGATGACGCAGCCTATTCTTTGCACCCGGTATCCACATTGCTCAATCTTGCCCGTTTGGAAACCATGGGGCCCTACCGAACACACTGCTATGATATAACGCCGCAAACCGCACGTATGGTTGAAGCTGTTGATAATGATCGCTGCAATGTTGCCCGCGCGTTTGGCGTCGATGCATCACCAATCGCCGCGCAATTGGAAGCAATGTATGGGCTCAGCGATGGGAACCTCTACGAGAGATTGTCCCAATCAACCGTGCATCGCAACCAGAAGACACCGTCCGGTGCGCAGCACCGCTATGTGTCTGAGGAAGTTCCATACGGGTTGGTTCCACTGGCCGAATTCGGCAAATTGGCAGGTGTCGCCACCCCGGCAATTGACTCGATAATTACCCTTGCTTCAGTTGTCAACGATACGGATTATCGTACAAAAGGCCGCCACGTGGGTTCCCTTGGATTGCATGCTGCATCACCGGATAAAATCGGCAAATTGCTGTAGACCGGACAACGCTCCCATGCGTTTAACAATAGGGCGAATGGGGAATCAGGGGATCGATGTCACGGACGATTTTGCCGTCTATCATCACCATGTGTATGCGGCTGACGTTAACCTCTTCACAAATGACAATATCAGCCGCTCTGCCGGCGGCCAGTTCGCCACGATTATGTGCAGCAACCGAGAAGAGATCGGCAGGTGCCTTGGTTGCCATGGCGACGCCCTGTGGCAGCGACAATGCACCCGATCGCCACCAACGCTGCACTGCCTCAAGCATGGAGTCCCAGTGACCACCGGCATAGTCCGTCGAAAATGTATCAACCAGACCTGTAGACACAAGTGCATCCGCCACATCCGGCTTTGCCAGAGCCAGCGTTGATACAATGTCGAGCACGGAAACATCAATATAAACGCCCAAGTCCTTATATTCTCGTGCCCAGGCGACGGCTTCTTCACATGTCATTGATGTATGATTGAGATGACCTGCCACGAGCTTTGCACCACGCCCCTCCAGGTTCTGTGCCACCTGTAACAACATGTCAGCCGATGGCGCCGCAGTATGATACACCGCAGGCACGCCTGTGTGCGCCGAGAGGCCACCGGCAATAGGAAACAATGCCAAAGACTGCAGTACAGGCTGATAGGCGTACCGCAGCACCGTATCACGAAGCCTTGCGGCACGCGTTTCCGAACCAGAAGAACCATCCGTGATGGAAAACCTGCGAAGCGTTTCATAAAAATTCGTTTCGTCATCCTGCAATTGACGAAGTGGCCCGAGCAACGCGTCAATTATTTGCGTTGCCTGTGCCGGATTGATTTCAGTTCCAAACAACTCCTGTACGGCTGCCGGAACATATTTGTAGGCACACACACCCCCGCCCAGCGTTGCACCGCTGCCTACCTCGCCGATGGCGGCGGCACCCTCACTGAGCATTCTTTCAGCGCTCATTTCCAATGTGCGTTCCATGATCCCCTCGCCGTCAACAATTTGCGCTGCCGCTATGGCTTCGGGAAAATGGGTTGTCCCAAGAAAAATGCGCAGGGGATGTTCTTTCAACGCATCCAGATCGGCGGCAACGCCAAAGCCACAGACATTGACCAGCGTGGTGACACCGGCCTCAAGGTGACGCTCTGCATTGCGAAGGGCGTGGACGGCGTTCAGGGGTTTTGCAGCCGATGAAAACAACGGACCGGTTGAACAACCATGTGCGTGTGCATTGACGACGCCAGGGATAACAAATCCGCGTTCCGCATCAATAACCCTGGCACCGGCCTCAATGCGGGCGGCACCGGGTTTTGCCCCGGTCGGATCAACGGCGGTGATCAGATCACCAACGATATGAACAGTCGCACCGCGGTACATACTCGAGCCATCGCCGGTAATCACCGTACCGTTAATGATGAAGGTCTCATCGCGTTCCACGGCTTCCCCCAAAGACATATGTCCGCGCCTATCGCGAACACAATTGACAATCCCCGCCACAGCACCATTGCGTTAGAGACCTACTGACCGCCTTCAGCAAGCCCAGCCTTGACGACAGCTTCTCCTGTGGGACCAACTTCACTCATGAAACGGTCAATGACTGAACTTGTCGCGTCCTGCCACTTGTCCCTTTCAGAGGTTGTTAAATCCACCACCGTCATTTTGCTGCGAAGTTCCTCAACATCAGCTGCTTCCTGCGCATAGATCTTGTCACGAAGCTCGCTCTCCACGGTCGCTGCAGCTTCAACGAGGATACGCTGGTTTTCGGCAGAAAGGCTTTCAAAAAAATCATTGTTGATCACCGCGACAAATTCAATCACGCTGTCAAACGTCAATGTCATACTATCCATGACTTCGTAGAGTTTTCGGCTGTTCACCGCCGAGACCCCGGTCATGCCAATATCCACGGCTCCCTGCTGATAGGCCAGAAACTGTTTGGACCCGGACATCAATGTCGCCGCACCACCAAGTGCTTCAACTGTCCAGCCCTGGACTTTGCCATAGGTGCGCACCTTCTTGCCACGCACATCATCGGGCACCTGAAGCGCAGTCGACTTGCTCAGATAGACGTTGCGGCCAAAGGCCTGCCACCACAGGACGCGGGCGCCCGTTTCTTCCAAAATGGCATCATCCAGCAATGTTCTCATGGATGAACCGGTTGCAATGGCCACTCTTAGGGCCGCCTCATCCTTGAAGAAGAATGGCAGACTGACAACATCCACCGCAGGTACGGAACCGGCAAAACGGCCCAAAAAAGCAGAACCAGCTTCAATAGCCCCTGAACCGACGGCTTCAGGAACCTGATTATCCTTGTATAATTGTGCAGAAGGAAACAACTGCAGTTTCAGCTCACCGTTGCTTTTTTCTTCCACGATGTCCTTGAAACGATTCCAGTTTTGGCCAAGGGAATGCGTTTCCGGCAATTGCAGCGTAACACGCACAGTTGTTTCCGCAGCCGCAATGCTAGGTGCACTCAACAAGGCAGCTGTGACCAGCAGATTTCTCAACAATAGTTTCATGAAAACCTCTTCCAAATGAGGCTTTCTGCCATCCCGCGGATCGGGAAAACAGGAAAGCCGGGATGTTGACACTATTCCAGGCCTATTGCGCGTGTTGATTGCAGTAAGCGCGACCACATTTGGCAGCACTGTAGAATGCGGTTGGTCAAATCGTAAAGTGGGCAATGTGCTTTATTCGATTGATCTGTGGGCGATCATTTTAACAAGCCGCAATCAATTTGTGATTTGGCAAATAGAACCGCTAGAGTCGCAGCAGTAGAATCATCATACCCGGGCCAATACATAATGAAGCTGATCCTGTCGTTTACCGCATTTGTCTTCATTGGCCTGATTGCCTACCTGGCGTTATGGCCGGTTCCAATTGATCCGGTATCCTGGCAGGCCCCTGAAGATAAGGGTTATGTAGGCGCATTTGCCGTTAATCAGCGACTGGATGCACTCAAATTTGTCCCGCTGGGCGAAAACTGGGGACCGGAAGATGTGGCTGTTGGGCCGAACGGCAAAATCCATATGGCAACCCACGCCGGCAATATTGCCGTTATTGACCTGGCTTCCGGTGCCATAGAGACAATCGCATCCACCGGCGGGCGTCCTCTTGGCATCGAATTTGCGCCCGACGGCACCCTTATCATTGCTGACAGTTTTGTGGGATTATTGGCCATGTCAAAGGATGGCACCATCAAATTACTGACCGACAAAACCGCTGATGGCTCCCGAATTCGCTACGCCAACAATGTTGCAGTCGCCGCGGATGGCGTTGTCTATTTCTCTGATGCATCAACCAAATTTTCAGCCAAAGCGGAAGGCGGTACACTGGAGGCTTCACTACTGGACCTGATGGAGCATGGACCCAATGGCCGCCTGTTGAAATATGATCCGCACAAAGATCTGACGGAGGTCATATACAGCGGACTGAGTTATGCAAACGGCGTTGCGCTGGCCGATGATGAATCCTATCTGCTGATTGTGGAAACAGGCACTTATTCTGTCCTGCGGCTTTGGCTCAAGGGTGTTCGGGCCGGCGAACTTGAAACCGTTACGGCAAATTTACCGGGCTTTCCGGACAATATTGCTGCGGCCGGTGATGGCACCTACTGGCTTGGACTGGCGAGCCCGCGTTCCGCACCCATGGATGGATTGTCCAACAAACCGTTTTTGCGCAGCGTTGTTCAACGCCTGCCCTCATTTCTGCGCCCCAAGCCCCAGCGGTATGGTCATATCGTCAGGATAGACGGAAATGGAAAGGTGCTTGAAACGCTTCAGGGGCCGGATGGCACCTATGCGCTGAACACCGGTGCCCGGCCGGGACCTGGCGGTTCCCTGATTGTCACCAGCCTGACGGAGAGACGGCTTGGGTATCTGCAACCCGGCTGGGAGAATTAGGCTCCCAAGCGCGCTAGAATCAAGGTCGATATTGATATTGACCTGCCCTCACCCTGTTCACTTTGATCGACCTAAGCCCTTTGCCGCAAACCATGATAAAAACGCCTTTGTCGTTTGCCCAGCGGTCACCGCAATGAAAGATATTGTTCTTTATGCAGATTACTGACATTTCATTTCAGCGACACCATTCCTCCACAAATCACCGATAGATCTTTTCCGTAAAACAACCAGAGCCCTTCCTGAATTAGGATGAGCCTTCAAACGTGGGGAATAAACATGTTGTCATTTTTACGTCACTTTGCCGGCAACCGTTACAAGAACAACGAGACGGAAAAACGCGATGATCGCAAAACCCGCTCGGATGCAAGCCACGATGATTTAATGAACATCGTAGACCGCCCGTCAGAAGCTGAAAAAATCGCACAGTTGTTTCCGCGCTAGCGGTTTACCTGCAACCTGCGACAGACAATCAGCAGTTCCCGCAGGTTCCAAAGCCAATTTCGATTGAAATACCGCTAAACCCAGGGAATGGGGATTTCCGCTAAGCCGCTGATTTTATTGGTCGGAGCGGCGGGATTCGAACCCACGACCCCTTGACCCCCAGTCAAGTGCGCTACCGGGCTGCGCTACGCTCCGACCTGCCTAAAAGGCTTGATTTCATTAGACATTTACGGATCAAGGCGCAAGCGAAAAATCACAAAAAAAGAAGAAAAACGGAACAAACGGCTTGTAAGGGACTGAAACGGCGCAAAAAGTCCCACGAAAAGTCCCACGAGAATTCTCTGTTTGTTCCGTTTGTGTATTGAATATCACCTATGCAGCCCTATTGGGTGACGTGAAGATGAACCGTCCACCCTTGTGACCGCACACGCTGCAGCGCAGCCGCCTTGCAAGTTTTTCATCACCGATAATCACGTAATCAGCGCCGAAATCTGCAATCATCTTTTCAATGTCCATTGGCCTGCCCCGGCCACAATTAACACCGCCACAGTTGGCATAGACATGCCAGCCATCGCGGTGCAATTCACCAAGGGTAAGTGGTGGGTTTCGTGCTCATGTCACGGCCATAGGGCTTTTGAACGTTGCCTAAGCAGCAGCGAACGGCCTATGAATTCGTGTCTGATTGCCAGAATGAACTGATGCGCATGGGTTATTTTCGCGACGCGGGCAAGTGTCTTTTGGACGTGCAGATCGTCATCTTGCCATAGCTCAATTTTGAAAGGTAGTTCATCAAATTCGGACATATCACGGCCTTTGTGTTTGTAGATTCGCCGCACATGTTCTTATTTTGCACTCCTGACATTGGAGTTCTTTCAAGTCTGTTTTTCCAGGTTTTACAATTTTCTCAGGCGGCATGTTCTGCCAGGCCAGCGCCATCAGCCTTGCCATGATCAGAATTTTTCCACAACAGGTGTAGGATATCGACTTTCCAAATCGTCCTTGTTGTATTCACCTGGTTGATAGGCGTCAAAGTCATCCGCTTATCGGCATCCCACCATATGTCGGACTCCGCGTGGAAACTCGGATCTATTAATAGATGTGGCTATTGCCAGAAGAATTGAGCCTTAATCTATTGAGACGCTACAGATTTCTGCTATGAAAAGAAAAAGGTGCGTGATCGGGAGCATAGTGGTTGAAGATATTTCTTGGGTATCCTTCCGAGCACGAGAGCACGGCATGGGAAATCTACAACTTCCTAACGTCGGCTGGGCACAATGTGTGGTTCGACAAAATGTCACTCATCGCCGGGACCGACTGGAACAAGGAACGCGACAAAGGACAGCGTGAAGCTGAGCTAGTGGTGCATCTTTGCTCGGATGCAATTCTGAAACGAGCGGGGGTGGTGAACCGGGAAATCCGCCAAACGCTGCGACTGGTAGAGGACCAACCGCTAGGGTCGCTCTATGTTATACCGATCAGGCTTGAGCCGATTAAAATGCCCGTCGAGCTCACCCGCTTCCAGTACTTCGACTTCGGAGACGATTGGAAGGAGCGCCTGTCAGAGAGCGTCAAAAAACGCCTCGACCAGCTATCCGGAGAAGTGCTGGAGACGTCGGAGACGCCAGAGATCACTGAGGAGAAGCCATTGCCGGGGTTGCAGAAAGTCGAATTCGAGGACGTAACGGACGCTTATGAATGTCGGGGCGAATACCTCCGCTACAACGAGGAGGGATTGTACTGGACTCTCGTGAACGGTGCCTTGGCCGCAGAATCGCTCAAAAGTTTTTATGACGCGCGCCACGACTTCAAGACACTTTTCGAGGACAACGACATTACGGACGAAGACGGGTTGAAGCACGAATGGTCAGTTAGCGCAGAAGAGATATTCCGGGCTGGAGACATGGTCGCGACCCGTTTCTATACCTACATCAGCTATGCCGGGGCGGCGCACCCGAACCATTACATTACGACCATGAATTTCTTGGGAGAGGACTCAGGGACTGCGACCATCGAGCAGTTGCTTGGACACTCAGTCGAAGACGCTCATAGAGTCCTCACGTATTGCGAGAAAGTCATTATCGCAGAGTTCGAAGGTGAGCTAGAAAAAGACTCGTTTTTCGAAGGCTACAAAGAGACGGACGAGCTGGTTTGGAAATTACTCGGCCAATTTAATTTCGACCGACAGGGGATGACCTTCAACTTCTCGCCATACGACGTGCTCCCGTACGTCTTCGGTTCCCATGAAATCCATGTACCATGGTCGTTCATCGAACCCATGTTGTCAGACGACTACCAAGCTTTGGTCGAGAAGCTGGAAAAAACGGCCTGATTGCAGATGTCCAGCGCCTAAATCTTTGTGCCGCGAATGGCGCCTCTCCACACGTTTTAGCAATTAGCTTACATTCCGGATTTGATAGTTTTGGCGGCATAACTACCATTCGTAAAACGCCCAATTATGGATACTAACACAAAACAGGCCACCCGTTGCCGGATGGCCTTTTTGTTGTCCATGTATCCATTTGTCAGCTCTTTATTTTGCCTTACGTGATAACCAATTCATCAACATCACCTCAGCACCACGCGGTCCCAGATAGGCAAGCGCCGCAACAACGCCGGTAGAAACCGGCTGTGACAGCCCCAGATACGCCGTCACACTTTCGCCTATCAGCGCCATACCAAAACATATCGGGATTTCCCAAAGCAGTTCCCTGCCCCAGAACCTGCGCTTGCCGCGCCGCACTTCACCGGTATGCCACATCAGGCGACCGGCAGCGCCACCGAGCAACGTTGATGCAGCACCGCCCAAAAACTGGTTAATCAACTCGCCCAGCGAGACAATACCATCACCCATCGATCCGCCCCAATCTGCTTTTCCAGAATTCCGGCCGCATCTGACAGCCCGGCGTGACGCCTGGCGCAGTCACCAAGCGCCGCGCGGTCGTTTGGCCAGCCGTTGGCCATCTGTTGCGCTGTCGGGCTGTGTGGTACCGCTGTGACCGATTTGCAGGGCTGTTTGAGTGACAGGTCTATGCGCGCCAGTTCAGGCCCGTCACTGGCGACCAATCGCGTCCAGCCGGTCTGACAGCCTGCCAGTGATAACAGGGCCAGAACAAAGATAATCCGCATCGGAAATCCCCTTTTGAAAAAGCGCTGTTTGCGCGGTGATGGTGGCTTGTGCTGTCAGATACTGGCGAGCGATTACATCGATCGCGGCCTGCGTTTCGCGGCGCTTGGCATCCCGCGCGGC
This sequence comes from uncultured Rhizobiaceae group bacterium, assembly GCA_947501445.1. Classification (GTDB taxonomy): domain Bacteria; phylum Pseudomonadota; class Alphaproteobacteria; order Rhizobiales; family Rhizobiaceae; genus Hoeflea_A. The sequence goes on from CANMVS010000001.1 coordinate 522,016, forward strand.
GCGTTGTTTCAGGGCCAGCATCATATTCTTTTGCCGCTCGATCTGCGCGCCTTCCAGCCGTGCCATACCGACACGACCAATGGCCAACCGGCCAATGAAAGGCACTTTGTCGATATATGGAATGCTGGACAGACCCGGCACGCCTTCATAAAAGCCCAACACGGCCACAACGGCGATTACAGGCAATGGCAGACGGCTAATGAATGCCCATAGCAGTGCAGCCATCAGCCCGGCTCCATGAGCGCCTTACGCGCCAGGGCGGCCTTGCGGTGTCTGTCCCAGATAATGAACACCCCTGCCCCGACTGCGACGGCAATCAAGGCAAGCGAAACGATCTGTGGCAGATTGCTGAAAGCCGGAACAATGGTTGAAACGACAGCCGCCCCCGCCGCAATGCTCGTTTTGGATTTGGCCATAGGCTTATCCGCATCGCGCAATGCTGCATTAGTGGCTACGGACTTTTCAGCCGGCGCCTGATCGAGCCGCGCAGAATTGGTGTTGACTGGCTTTACCGTCGGCACCGGCACCGGTTGCAGCAGATGGGCATATTCCGCTCGCGCATCAAAGGACGGGCATGCCTTTGCTGAATAGTCGCGGTGCCCGGATAGGATTTCAGCAACGAATGCAACAATGACAGAAGTGCAGATCTCTGTGCCGGTGCGCGAGTATCTTTCGGCGCATTGTTGGCATCCACGCCGCCGATGTAACAAACGCCAATGGAGTTTCTGTTATGCCTTTTGACATGCGCTCCGTTCTTTGCCAACGACCCCTCAAAATACGCGCAATTGCTGCCTGTGTCGTGCGAGACCCAAAACCGTCAGCGATAGTTAGCGATGCAATCGTGCGCAACACCATTATTGTCACGTCCCGCCACATTTAGGACAAAATGTGCAGTAACGAACACCCGCAAACACAGGTGTGCGTCCTGATTGCAGATTTCAGTGATGCCGAGACACATACAAACCACATTAAAGACAGTTCAGACCATGTTGAAATATTCTCTTGGCGGCTTGATCGTCCTCCTTTCGGTTGCCGGTTGTACAGCCACCAATGCCGGAAGCGTTGCAGGTGCCGCCAATACGCAGGTTTCCGTTGCGAACCGCAGTGGCAATATCCGCTTTGAGCAGTTGTCCGGCTACTCCAAAGCCCAGACACAGATCGCAAACAAGATCGCTTCGCGCTTCGCCAAGGCCGGTTACGGGCGCGCCCAGCAGATTGCCGCTGTGTCGGTTGCCATTCGAGAATCCACGCTGAATCCAAAGGCGCGAAACCGCGGATGCAACTGTTACGGTCTTTTCCAGATGAACCGCAGCAATGGCCTTGGCAAAGGCCATAGCGTCGCCAAGCTGACAAATGCGGATTATAATATTTCCCTCATCCTGGGTGAAGCAAAACGCTTCAAAAGTTTCAAAAATGCCCGCACCGTGGATGAGGCTGTCAATTCATTCGTGCGCAATGTTACACGCCCGGCAAACAAGGGCAGCGTCGTACGCGCCACCATCAAAACGGCCCGCAAGGTTGAAAAATCCGCCAGCACTGTAAAATTTGCCCTGCTGGGCAACTGAGCCCGTCGCACACCCGGCCATTTGCAATTGGGTAACCTCGAATAAAACCCGGTGGTTCAATTTGTTCGGCCACTGTAATAACATGCCCCTAATGTCATCACCTATTGGCCAAATTGTTTGCGGGACATTGGATCATGCTGAAACTGCTCGTCGATTTTCTCTCAGGCATCGTCAAGGTGTTGGCCGCCGGATGCATCATAGGCGGTGCAATTGCCGGTTATCTTCAGGCACCAAGACTGGATGTTGAACCATGGGCTGGCGCATTGATCGGGTTTGCCGTCGGCTTCCTGATATCGTCGGTGGGCGGTGGCCTGATTGCCTGTTTTCTGCTGATTGAAAACCACTTGCGTGTGCTGGCCGATGCTCACGTGCACCTGGGCAGGTCGCAACCAGACCACTTTGAAGAAAAGCAGACCGAAGAAACGCCCATTGAGCGCGCCGAACGCGTGGCGGACTATATGCGTCAATATCGCACGCAACCAATGGAACCACTCAAATCGCCCTCGTCTGCATCAGATACTGCAGACAGCGACAAAGCGCAGGCGAAAACCGGTTCAGACAAAGCCAAAATCACCTGATCCGGTTGTAGTTGCTAGACCGTTTCACGTTTTGTCAGAAGCGGGACAATGGTGTCGGCATGTGATTATTGTTGATACATTCAGGTTTTGCCGATTCCGTCAAAACCTGAATTGCTTTAACGCGTTAACCCCGGAAGCCACAATACGATGGCCGGGAAAGCAATCAGCGTTGCGATCGTGATGGCATCGGCGATGAAAAACGGTGTCGCCCCGCGAAAAACATCCTGAACCGATATATCCGGACGTACACCCGCAACGACAAAACAATTCAGACCAATGGGCGGTGTGATCAGGCAAAGCTCGGCCATTTTCACAACCAATATGCCAAACCATATGGCGCAACCGGTTCCTGACATGCCAAAGGCACTATCGGCAGCACTGACATCAATACCGCCATTGAGCGCCATGACGGCCGGATAAACAACCGGCAGGGTCAACAGCAGCATGCCTATGGCATCCATGAACATGCCAAGCACCGCATAGGCGAGCAGGATCAATACCAGCGTCAGCATGGGGCTTTGGTCCAGCGAGGTGATCCAATCGGAAAAGGCCCCCGGCAGATCGGCAAACCCCAGGAAGCGCACATAAATCAGGACACCCCAGATGATTGTAAAAATCATCACGGCCAGTTTGGCTGTTTCCAGCAGTGAGTCGCGAAACTGTTTCCAGCGCATACCTTTAAGAAGCGCCATGCAGAACACGACAAATGCACCCAGCGCCCCACCCTCTGTGGGTGTACCCCAGGCATCACCACCAAACGGGTTGTAGATAAAGCATATGATGATCACCACGACGAGAACAATCGGCAGCGCCGGTGGCAGGGTGCGAAACCGTTCACCCCAGGTAAAGCCGCTGACCGGGGGCCCGAGCTTTTTATAGACGAGTGCCATCAGCACGATCAGACCGCCATAGATCAGCGCAGACACGGCACCAGGAACAAATCCGGCGAGAAGCAGCATGCCAACATCCTGCTCTACGATAATCGCATATATGACCAGAATGGCTGATGGCGGGATAAGAGACGCCAGGGTTCCACCGGCAGCCACAACTCCGGCAGCAAATCGGCGATCATAACCAAGCTTCAACATCTCGGGGATGGCGATGCGTGCGAAAACCGCACTGGTGGCAACAGATGCACCAGAAACGGCTGCAAATCCTGCAGTGGCAAACACCGTTGCCACGCCGAGACCGCCCGGCAACCAGCCAACCCAGCGTTTGGCTGCCTCAAACAGCGCTTTTGTCATGCCGGCGTAATAGGCAAGATATCCTATCAGGATAAATGTCGGAATGAGCGACAACGCCTGGGATGATACTTTGGAATGGGGCACCTGGCCGGCCGTTTTCACAGCAACCGTCAATGCCCAGGTGAAGGCCGACGGATCGTAGCCCTTTTTAGCCCAGAATATCCAGATCAGCCCAATCAAACCGGCCAGCGCGGCGGCAAAGGCCACGCGCATACCGACGATCACCATAACCAGCATGAATGCCGATACGACAAGTCCAATATCAATCGGTTCCATCAGGCACCCTCCCCATTGTCCAGCCCGGAGACTGCTTTGGCTTCATTGGCGGCCTGTGTCGCCGCATCCTCAATGAGCGGCACCGCGACAGGTTGATCCGTGCCTGATCGAAGGGCACGCGCAAATCCCCAAAGTTGCAGAAGGAGACGCAGTGAAAGGACACCAAAGGCAATCGGGGCCAGCAATTTTCCCGGCCACAAAGGAATGCCGATATCCATGGAGCTGTCCCGGCTCCATAGCGGTGCAGCAAGATCAAAGGAACGGTCAAAATGCGCGTAGCTGCCCCAGGCAAGAAGCAGCATCAGGACCAGCATCGCGAAAGTGGAAACATACTCCGCCAGCCAGAGCGCGCGCCCGGACAGCATGCCAACGACAATATCCATGCGGATATGGCCGCCCAATCGTTGCACGTAGGATACGCCGACAAATGCAATCAAAGGCATCGCCTGCTCAATCCAGTCGACATAGCCCGGTAATGGCCTGTTGAAAAAATTGCGACCGGTTACGCTGACAACAGCCAGGATCATCAGTGAAAAGACAGCAAGTCCACCAATGAGTGCCAACTGCCGCTCCACCGCAAACAGGGCCCGGTCAATTCGACTGAGCAAACTACCGTCCTGCAGGACAGATGATGCACCCGCCATGCGTTCCTCCCTCCAAAGCAATTCATCAATTCACAAAGTGATTCAATAAATGTGCTCTAACTGTTTGTTTTGTAATTGGTTTGCACCAGATGCCGCGCGCTTTTAAGCGACTGCCAAAGCATGTATATGCACGCGCGTACAAGCCGCGCGTGCAGTTTGGTTAGGTTCAGTTACCTGATACTGTCTTGACTGCCAGATCATAGAGTTCCTGGGCAGGCAGACCACGTTTGGCATTTTCCTCGATCCACGCCTTAGCAGCGGGGCCGGCAACTGCGGTGCGAAATGCAGCAAGCTCACCGTCATCATAGGTGACGGACTCAATGCCCATTTCCTTCAACTTCGGACCCCAGGCATCCATTGTCTTGCCGTTATAGGTATCCACGTAATGTTGCAGCGCCTCGTCGACTGAGCCAAGCAAAACATCACGTTCCGCATCCGTTAATGCATCCAGCGCATCCGTATTGACAACGACCGGGCAGTTAACCGTTCCGGGATTGAGATTTGTCGTCCACCAGTTGCCGCTTTCCACGGTGCCGAATGACATGTGCGCATGCGGTGCAAAGGCGACTGCTTTGACCACACCGGAATCCAGCGCCTGACGCACTTCGGAGGCAGACATTGATGTCGGCACGGCATCAACCGCCGTCATGGCTTTGCCGATACCACCCGTTGCACGCACGGTCAGTCCGGCAAAATCCTTGAGTGTTTTTGGCGCATTGCCAACACCGACAATATTGTATTGCGGCAAGGGTGATGGCATCAGCAACGTGGCATTCCAGCGCGCAAGGTCTTTTTGAGTGGCCGGATGTGCGTAGATTGCCTTTGATACTTTAATTTCCTTTTCCAGAGAATCAACACCCAGGAAAGGCAGTTCAAGGACAGTAATCGAAGGGTTTTTATCCGCATGGTACCCGGCACAAAACTGCGCCATTTCAAAAGCACCAATGGAAATACCATCAAGGTTTTCCCGGTTTTTGGAAAGACCGCCATAGGATAGATTCAGCGTGAACTCGCCGTTGGTTTTGGCCGAAACCAGTTCTGCCAGCTTCTCGACATGTTCGGTGAAGGCACGCCGCTTGCCCCAAAGTGAAACATTCCATTCTGTTGCGAATGCCTCTCCGGCGATGGTTGCAGACAGGGCAGTCAGAGTTGCCAGTTTAAGTGTCTTACGGATCATTTGTACCTCCCAGGAAAAGATTTCCGCGGTCAAAGAGCGCGGTTTGGGAAGTGTGCACGGATAGGCAACCAAATTCTTCGATGTTATCCGCAGGCGCTCAGGGCCCAGCCCTGCGGAAATCCGCAACCCTCCCAAAAGGTTCCAAATTAGACACATTCCGCGATTTACGGCATGATGGAGAGACTGTTTGGGGAAAATGGGGACACCGATGGCCGACGACGGAAGTGGCGATCCAGGTCCTGCACCTGGTTCGATTACCAGCCATGTGCCTTTGCTGCTGGTTATTCTGGTTGCTGTCAGCACATGGATTTACATTTTCACGAACTGGTATCCTCTCTTTGGCAGCGTTCTGGGACTTGGTGGCGTGCTGGTTGTTGTACCAGCGCTTTCGGGTCTGATGTCGGAAGACCGCCGCAAAGCCTATAGCGGGTTGGTAGACCGGATCCTGTTTCAAAAACCATTAATGGCGAAGTTCTACCTGCTGGCGCTCGTTGTAGGACTGACTCTCGGATTTGCGGCACTGCAACCTCTGAGGATCACCAATGAATCGCGAACCAGTCCGGTTGATGCGGTTTTGACCATTACCGGTTCGGATGGCCAAAGCCTTGGAAAACGCATCCGCATCGAGCCCGGAGGCACCTTCGCAGCCAGTTTAAAACAACCGCTCCTGGGTGGTACGGTTCAGTTTGAATTGGCAGCGCAGGGCCTGCCATCAATCCAGCACAACGTCGACAATTTCAGCTGGCCCGCTATCAGCGTTCCAACCGATCTGTGGCAACAACCAGTACTGCTGCTTCGCGCTGAACCCGCGCTGCTGAGCGCACTGAGATCATTTATGCCACGGCTGGAAGTGGAGGTCGTGGGTGCGGATGGAAATACGCGTTCCTGCATTATTCACGAGCGTTATCTCGGGGAGCCGGTCTGGCTGGGAGGCGGCAAGGGTAAACTGGCTGTCAGTGATACAACAATTCAGCGATGGCTGCTGGAATTCAGAATGGCTCTGGCAAGGGACAGTGAGATCAAAGCCAACGAAATGATTATGACGAGCACGCTTCGACCCGACTGCATCATGCGCCTGGCTGCAGCCGACAGCGTGTCATGGAAAATCGTGTCGCGCGGCAGCGGCCGGCTGATAAGCGCGGGTAAAACTGAGATTGCATTGTCGGATACCTATCCAAAAGAGATCCACATGCGACTGGAGAAAGGAGAATGAACATGCGTTGTATCCCAATTTTCGCGGCTATTGTCATCGGTGCCAGTTGCAGCACTGTCTCCCATGCGCGCGAGCCGCTACCCCTGGAAATCAAGATTGATCTTGATGACGTTGCCCTCATTGAAGAGATTGCAGAGGCGCGCCAACAGACCGAAGAACGCCTTGAAAAAATACTGCGTGAACATATTGCCGAGAAGCTTGAAACATTCTGGACCACGACCCAGCAGGGAGCAGAACATCATCTGACGCTGGAAATCGCCGTTGATTCAGACGATTACCCACCAGAGTTTACATTTGAGTTACATGGCAAGGAAGAAATGACGGTTCACGCGACAGGCCATGCGCCGGTAAGCAGTCCGTCAAACCTGACGGCCTTTCAAAAGGGCATGGAAAGAGCCTTGAAAAAAGTGCTGCGGGAAAGACGCAGCGACTTGAACAAAGTATCGGAGCATGTCCACAGTGCATGGGATTTTGGTGTTGCCACCCACATTGCCGTCACGCGCCCCCTCAGCTCTGCAGAGGCTAAGACCTACAAGGATTCCGAAACCTGGATCATCTGGCCGCATTCAAGCCACCGCGATGACCCGGATTCATTGCCACCGGAACCATTCAGATCATCAATACATCTGGCCCCAAACGTCGCACGCGTTGCCCATATCAGACCGATGTTACATCATCCGATAAAAGCCCCTGTGGATGTGTTTGCCAAACTTTGCATAACCCGCGAGATGGCTCAGACACCCGGCAGCACCCAACCGGTCGTCAACTTCCAATGCCCGCTGTTGGGCGTATGTACGCTCACACAGTCGGTTCCGGCTGGCTGGGCCAACAGCATGTGTGAAGAAGAAGCGGGAATGCGTCCCGGTCTGTGGAACAGCATAGTTGGTGCCGCCCATGCGAATATCCAACAGGAGGATCGGTGGAGCGTACCTTCAATCAACACACTTTACAAAAGGCTGAAATCAACCAACAGCAATATGGTCGGATTTACCGAATTTGAAATTGACGCAGAGGAATTTTACGGGCTCGACGCCGACGCGTTCACCTTTTCACTGTTGGCAAATGGTGTACCCATTCGTTTTGACGGGGTGCCGCCGGAGGAGAATGTTCGTTTTTTTGATCCAGAGGATGGTCTCTACCTGCGGTTTGGTCTGGAAAACCTCCAGTTTTCTGGCCGTGACAATGGCTGTGAGGAAATTACTGCCACCATTCAATTCATGCGCCAGGGGGCACCTGTTGGGGACCCGCTGGTTCTCAAGCGCAGTTATGTTGCACTTCGAAATGCCCACCCGTTCACCTATGACACCCCCTATGGCAAGGTGCGTTGGACTGGCGATTACCGAGGGTTGCCGGAGCGAAGGGAAAGCGGGATATTCCTGGCTTCCGGCGAATTCAAGCGAAGCAACGAGGATCAACGCCTTAAAACTCTTTCCGCACTCAATAATCAACGCAATGCGCTGGATGAATACGGTTGGACCATCGGTGCCGATAAGCTTGGTGGATCCATTGGTCTGGACAGCGTCATTGTTGGTTCAGAGGAATTGCCAATTGTCGGCATAATCAGGCCACCACGAACCGAAAAGGATAACGGAAATGTCTCCTATGGTCTGCTGGTTGGTATTCAGGAGCCGGGTGGTCAATTGCTTTTCACCTTCGACCAGGCACAGACAGAGGCGCTGACCGGGCATCTGAGGTATTTGTCCACACATGAAGGTGATGACCACAAACTTATTCCGCGACCCGGGAAAAAATTTTACACATTCACCTATACAAAGGAAAGACAGACAGGCCCTGACTGGGTGTGTCAGTAGAATATGAGGAAGACATTCTTTGGCTGCTGAGCAAAATGATGCAATTGTTGTTCTGGGTGCGGCTGTATGGGAAAATGAGACGGCAAGTCCTTCGCTGCGTCGGCGGGCTTTGCATGCGGCACATCTATATAATCAGGGGCTTTCTGACACCATAATCGGCTCAGGCGGCCTTGGCCGCCATCCCCCTTCGGAAGCCGAGGTAATACGCCGTCTGTGCGTCGAGCAGCATGTTCCGCATCAGGCGATACTGTTGGAGGATCGTTCGCATACGACAATGGAAAATGTCGAAAATTGCGCCGTCATATTGAGACAGCGAGACGCACGGAAAATACTTGTGGTAACGGATCGCTATCATCTGCCAAGGGCATTGCTGTGCTTTAGATTTTTAGGCTTTGATGCATTTGGCAGTGGCCCTGAACCCGGTCTTCATCAGACGTCACTGGCAAAACGAATTTACTATCAGCTTCGTGAATTTGTCGCCCTTCCCTACTATCTGTTGAGACTGGCAATTCGGGCAAAAAGAAACTGACCTGACACTTTCAATAATCCGGCCTGTTACACAAAGTCTGCCCGGTCGAGGTTCAGTTTGACCATTTTTTCGTTAAGCGTTCTGCGTCCAATTCCCAATGCTTCGGCCACGGCATCCATCTTGCCACCATGGGCGGTGAGTGCTTTGCCGATCAAACCTCGCTCAAAGGCAGCCACAGCCTGTCTTAATGTGTCGGGAATATCATCACTTTCGCCTGCCGGTGCTATGGCTTCTGCCACGGAACCCAGCCCCCTGCGTGCAGACAGCACACGCCTTTCAGCCACATGTCGAAGCTCCCTGACGTTGCCGGGCCAACCGTGCAGAAGCAAAGCGGCATGGTCTTCGGACGTCATATCCGGAACCTGCACCTCATAGGTTTGTGACAATTGCTGCACAAAATGGGTGTAAAGCAGCGCAATATCATCACGGCGATTTCGCAATGGCGGCAATGACAGCGCGATGGTGTTAAGCCGGAAGAGCAGGTCTTCGCGCAAAGTTCCCTGGGTAACCGCATTTTCCAGATCACGGTTGCTGGCAGAAATGACCCTTACGTCGATCTTGCGCGTTTGCGTACCACCCTCGGGAGACAGTTCACCACTTTCCAGAATGCGCATTAATGCCCCCTGATGATCGACAGTCAAAGCATCAAATTCATCAAGAAACAATGTGCCACCGTCCGCCCGGGCGAAATAGCCGATGTCCGATCCGTCCTGATCACCAAACATCAACCGGGCAAAACCATCCTTCGTTGATGCGGCGCAATTGACTGCAACAAAGGATGCCTGACTGCGCGGACCCAGATTGTGTAAAGCACGCGCCACCACTTCCTTGCCTGTGCCTGTTTCACCCATGAGCAGCACCGGCATTGTCGCGCCAGCAAAATCAACGATGTCCTCACGCAAAGACACCATGGCATCCGTTGTGCCGAGGAGAACACGATCGAGACCGGAGATGGCCGTCAGCTGGCTGCGCAGATTGCGATTGTCGCGGGTCAATCTGTGGTTTTCAGCCGCATGTCTGAGCACGGTCAACAGACGGGTTGGCTCAAAGGGTTTTTCAAGGAAATTGTAAGCACCCTTTCCCATCGCTTCGACGGCAAGGGGCACATCGCCATGCGCAGATATAAGCACAACCGGGATTTCCGGCCAATTTTGCTGAACCTGTTCCAGCAGTTCCAACCCACTCAAGCCCGGCATTTTCATATCAGTCAGGATGACATCCGGTTGGGTCGCGTGCAGCCTGGTCAAAACATCAGAAGCCCTGAAAAATGTTTCGACGGAAAATCCGGCCCGGCTCAACAGATGCGCCAGCGACTCACGCATGGTGCGATCATCATCAACGACAAATATATTATGTTGATCCATGATTGCCCCGACCCCTTATTGTGACAACGAGGCCAAAGGCAGTGTCATGACAAAACATGCACCCCTGTCCGCATTATTGGAAAATCCGATTTTCCCATCATGATCCTTCAAAATAGCGGCTGATATGGCAAGACCCAGCCCCATGCCCGAACCCGAAGGCTTGGTGGAGAAAAACGGTTCTGCAGCCATTGTCTGCGCATCAGCGGACAGACCATCACCATTGTCCAGGACCCGTATGTAGGCTTCGTCTCCATCCTGACCCAGGTCAATGCTTATGCGCGGCTGACTGACCTGGGCCACCGCGTCTGTTGCATTGCGGATCAGGTTAACCAGAACCTGCTCGATACGAAATGCGTCACCATGAACCTGCACCGGATGCTGTGGCGTTGTGACACTCAAATCGATTGACCGAACATCAAGGTCGGCGCGCATCATGGTAATTGCTGATTGCACAGCATCACGCAGATCGAAGGTCACCAGGTTTTCGGCCTCACGATGGGCGAAGAAACGCAATTGTCTGGTAATATGCTCCATACGGGCCGTAATCCCGTTGAGATGGGTTACCAGTTCGCGGGCGTCACCATTGATCGTATTGCCCGGCAGATCGGCTGCGGCCAGGTAATTGCGCATCGCTGCGATGGGTTGACCAAGTTCATGTGTGACAGATGCCGACAGCTGCCCCAAAGCTGCCAGTTTGCTGACCTGCTGCAATTCCTTTTGAGCCTTTTCAAGTCGCCGCTCGGCAGCCTTTCGTTCCTCAATTTCATCGGCAAGTTTGCGGTTAATGACCTGCAATCCGCGGCGCTCGGCCTGTGAGGCAAACAGAGCAGAGCGAATTCGGCGTGACCGCGCCAGGAGCATCCCAACGCTGACCATCAACAACAGAGCGGCCGCCACAACAACCCACAGCCAGGCCTGGGCGTTAACCCGGTTCAGTGGCGCAAGATAATGCAGTTTCCAACCGAGGTGTCCGACATCACGCACCGTCTGGATATAGCGCAATCCATCAACACGGGCACGAAATTCATTTTCGCCCGAAAAATCCAAAGGTGTCAGCGGTTCGGAACCAAATTGGCGCTCTGCCTCTATTTCTGCACGTGCCTGCGCAGTCAGCGGCAGCAGGGTCTTATAGGTCCAGTCCGGGTTTGAGGCGAGAATGACAATGCCGCGCTGATCCACCGCCAACAGCGTCTCCCCACCTTCTCGCCATGCGCGGGTCAATGACGTCAAATCCACTTTCAGGGCGATCACACCGATAATATTGCCCGATGGCCCATGAATTGGTTCTGCGATAAAAAAGCCGGGCTCTTGTGTTGTCGCCCCAATGGCGAAGAATGTTCCGCGCTGGCCGGATAGCGCTTGCTTGAAATAGGGGCGAAACCCGTAATTGTTGCCAACGAAAGTGCGGGGCTCGTCCCAATTGGATGCCGCAATCGTCAGCCCGGAGCGATCCATCAGATAGATTGCATCGATGCTCGCTTCATCAGCAAAACTGTCCAGGCGCGCATTCAGCTGGCTTGGATCAGCCCCCAATGCTGCATCAATTACCAGTGGATCCCAAGAGAGGATGAACGGCAAATGCTGATGTTCTTCCAGCGCTGACACCAGTGTTGAGCGATAAAGTGACATGCGATCGGCAGAGCGGCGCAATTCACCGGTTATGGACAATTGTTGGCTGATCCAGAAAACCGCGATAAGACTTGCAGCAATAGCCAAAGCAATGATGAACAGCGAAAGCGGCCGTGGTATTCGTCCGATCGTATCAACATCGATATCCGATTCATGCTTCACGGCTGCATCCGTCAATAAGTAAGACCTCCCTGGGATAATCCAATGCGCCTTATAGATTGCCCAGTGTCCCTTCACCAGCCTTGTTTGATCGGATGGATGCAATTGTCCTCATGAAGAATATGACTTTACCCTCGTAACCGGTTGTCTCAGAATCGTTTTTAGTTTTTCAGGCGCTGTCTTTCGCGGGTCACTGAGGTAAATTTCATGATGATGGCCATTTTCCACCAGATTGTTCTGCGGCAGAAATTCCTCATGCAGTCTCTTTAGCACGGGCCCCTCGTTGCTATAGGCACCAATGTGCATGACCTGTACAGCCAGCCCCTCATTGAGGTTTTCCATGCGCAGTTTTTCCAGTGCCGGTAAATCAGATGTGGCGGCGAGACGAGAGCGTATTTCCTCGACATGTTCGACATCAATCCAGTCTGGCAGCATGATCATAACTGTCCATTGCCATTGGTCCTGCTCTCCGTTGACAAAGACCTCCATGTCATCCGCCCACCATAGCGCCTGCAGGGGCGGCACCACATAGTCCCGGTCAAGCTTGTCCTTGGACAGAAATTTCAATTTGTATGCGGTGGGATAAAGGGCGGCCAGGGCCTGCGCATATTCTGTCTGGGCCGCCGAATCCGGTGTCCCCTTGCCGTCGATCATCAAAAAATTCAGCGGTGGAACGTCGACCATCGAAAACTGTTGTGGCGGCGGATTAAACAACTCTTTCATTGTTTTTTTGAAATCAGTCTTGCTCATTTTGGTCTCCCAGTTGTTTCATTGTTTGCTTCAACCAGTCAATTTCGCATTGCAGTTGCGATGTGCTGTAGCTGAACAGGGCATTGATGTGTGCCGGCATCGGCGTCACCGTCTGCGCTTTTGACGAGACGTCATGCAATATGGCTTCCAGCGCAGCAAGGCGCGCATTCAATGCAGCCATGGCCGCAGCAGTATCCAGGGACGTCCAATTGGCCAGGCCGAGAAGGATGGATGGATAGAGAGGATGCGGATTTGACAATGCAGAAATTGTCGCCTCTTCAAATACATCTGCTGCCTTTGCAGTTGGCCGGTAAATCTTGCGTGTTTGCTTGTCCGGGTCAGGAAAACTTTCGGCAAGTTCGCGTTTTTGCAGTTTGTTCAAAATGAAGTAAATCGAGGAAAATGCCAGCTCGGTCCATGCCCGCATGCCACGTTCTTCTATCAGTCGATCAAGGTCATATCCGTGGCATGGGCGCTCAAACAAAAGGCCCAGAACCGCATATTCGGCATTGGTAATATTCTGTTTCATTATTCTAGTACTAGAATAAATGATCGCCGTTGGCAAGGTTCATTCAATTCAATTTGTCATGCTGTGGCCGGGCTGCCCCGGATGGTTTTCACCAGTTTGGCCAGCCACATGCCGATGATCATGCACAGGATAAATACCATCGTAGCGGGCGACACAACGGATACAGAGACAATTGCAGGTCCCGGACAAAACCCTCCCAGCCCCCAACCAACACCGAAAAGGCTGGCACCGCCAATCAATCGGCCATCTATATTTGACTGCGCAGGTTTTTGAAAAATGTCGGCAAATATTGGTTTCAGGCGCTGCCCACATAGCCAAAAACCGGGCGCTGCGACTGCAATTGCACCACCCATGACAAAAGCAAGACTTGGGTCCCATGATCCGGCGATATCCAGAAAATTCTGCACTTTCGCCGGGTTGACCATGCCGGAAATTATGAGCCCGAGACCAAAAACAAGGCCTGCGATCAGTGCTGACAATATCTGCATTCTACTGACCTCCAAGCACATGTCGCCAGACAAAAACTGTCAAAAATGCCACAGCCATGAATGTAATGGTGGCTGCAATTGAGCGCTGTGACAGGCGGGACAACCCGCAAACGCCATGCCCACTCGTGCATCCGTTGCCAAGCACAGTGCCAAATCCCACGAGCAGGCCTGCCACGGCAAGGACAGGCAGGCCAGCGACCATGGATTGATCGGGCAATCCTCCGGTAGCGATCAGATAGATGGGAATGGCCACCAACAGACCAATGACAAAGGCCACGCCTGTGTAGGTTGCCTGCCCTGTTGTGCGTGGGGGTAGCAAACCCGACACAATGCCGCTGACACCGGCAAGGCGTCCTGTTGTCAACATCAAAAGAACCGCAGCGAGCCCGATCATCGCACCGCCAAACAGCGACGCAAAGGGCGTAAATTGAGTTTCCATATCTGTTCCGATCAAATTTACAGCACCCCGCCAACAACGGGGTCTTTCACAGGAAATGGTATGGGTCTGTAAATGCGTTTGCAAGTGAACGAACCGCAACCGGCACCTGACACAAATCAATCAACCATCACAGATCACCGCGTGCTGGCGCTTTCTGCATTAATCCGGGAACAATTGTCGCACATAAAATAGTGAACAGGATCCACTGCGGCATTTCCATCAATGTCCCGAAGCGAATCATATTGTAGGCAATGAACAGAACAATGAAAGCACCAAATTGTGCAAGCACCATGAACCCGACTGCCATCTGCACTGATGGTTGTTTGCCCGCAGCAAAGATAAGGCCAAAACCATTGATGACAAGCATCGCGGTAATCGCATGCCAGCACACAACTGACACAGCGCGCACAACAGCGGATAACGCACTGGCCTGCACCGGCGCGCTAATCTCCGGCCCACCACCAAAAACATGAATGCCGGACGTACCCAGTGAAAAAACTCCGGCGAGCAAAAACCATTTATTCATGCGACTGCAACTCCATTTCCATACGCTGACGTATGGTGAATATGCAGCACGCATCAATCCTGATCAATACGCCACCGTATGGAAAAAGCAATTCAGGCCGCGACATGGTAGCGCAGCAACACACATCAGCGGTATGCGGATAGTCTGGGTTAGCTGAAAGTCAGGCTGGTGGTGTCAGCGGACCTGATCGAGCAATCGTTTGCATTCCAGCAGATCGTAGAGCGCTTCCTGCAACAGCGCCTTATTATCTTTTGACAGACTGGGGTCACCTTCCGGCAATTCGGCATTCTGATTGCCGGATCCGGCAAAACCAAACAGTTTGCGTCCCGGCGTACGCCCTTTTGCATGGCCAACAATCTGATCACCGTCAAAAGCGGCATCGCCAGCAACCGGTGCTGCAACTTTGGTCGCGGTGCTATCGGCATCTTTTTTGGTGAATGACGCAAGTGCCTCTGCGGCTGTCACTTCACCTGAGCCTATGGATACCGCAAATTTCGGACCGTTCACCTTCAACAGTTTTTGAACGCCCTTGATGGTGAAGCCCTGATCATAGAGCAAATGCCGAATGCCTTTCAGCAAATCGACATCATCAGGGCGATAGTAGCGCCTGCCGCCGCCACGTTTCATCGGCTTGATCTGGGTGAAACGTGTTTCCCAAAAACGCAGTACATGCTGTGGCAGATCGAGTTCGTCCGCCACTTCACTGATGGTTCTGAATGCGTCCGGGCTTTTATCCATGGTCATATGTTCCCGCTGGTTGTTGCGCCCGCCACCGATGGCTTTTCAGGATGAAATGGCCACAGGTCGCCAGAATCGGTGGTGCACACAAAACAAAGTCAGCAACACTATTGCGGCCTTTGTGAGTCTGCATTGCAACGCCTGCAACAAAAACTTGCAAGCCCAATCGGGCTAAAGAATGGAAATGATAACAGGAAATCAGCTTTTGGAGCGCTTTACATGTGCATCAAGCACGCGGTCCTTCAATACATTGGATGCTTTGAACGTCATGACACGCCGTGGTGAAATCGGCACTTCTTCGCCCGTTTTTGGATTACGGCCAATACGTTCGTTCTTGTCGCGAATCTGGAATGTTGCAAAGGAGGACAGCTTGACACTTTCCCCGCGCACAATGGCATTACATACTTCGTCAATCACCATTTCAACAAGAGAAGCAGATTCCGTTCTCGAAAGTCCTACCTTGCGGAATACTGCTTCCGCCAGATCCGCTCTCGTGATCGTTTTCCCACTCATTGATTTACATCCATCCCCGCAGTGTTATTTTTAATCTGCCATCTGCAGGGCAAACATTATTGCGCTAATGCAAGTCGGTCAAGCCGAGATTATGCTGCAGCGCATCTATAAGCGTATGAAAGTCATCCTTTTTTCCAAAACCACCCTACCAGCGCACCATCACAGCGCCCCAGGTAAAGCCGCCACCCATCGCTTCCAGCAACACGACGTCATTTTTCTTGATGCGGCCGTCTTTCAATGCGTCAACCAGCGCCAATGGAATGGATGCAGCGGATGTATTGCCATACCGATCAACAGTGATCACCACCTTTTGCGGATCAATTCCAAGTTTTCGAGCTGATGCGTCGATAATGCGTTTGTTGGCCTGATGCGGCACAAACCAGTCAATATCGTCCGCGCCAATATTCGTTGCGTCAAATACCGCTTCAATAACATCGGTGATCATGCCAACGGCATGTTTGAACACCTCACGACCCTGCATTCGCAGGTGGCCGACTGTCTGCGTGGACGATGGTCCGCCATCGACAAACAATTTGTCTTTGTGATTGCCATCAGAGCGCAATTTTGCCGCAAGAATGCCGCGGTCATCCGCGCTGCCTTCGGTTTCCACAGCCTCCAGAATTAATGCCCCCGCGCCATCACCAAACAGGACGCAGGTCGATCTGTCAGTCCAGTCAAGTATTCTGGAGAATGTTTCTGCCCCGATGACAATCGCCCGTTTTGCCAGTCCCGTGTGCAGATAGGCATCGGCTGTCGTCAGTGCATAAACAAATCCGGTACATACCGCCTGAACATCGAATGCCGCGCCGTGGCGCATGCCCAAACGGCTTTGAATGTCCACTGCTGCGGCTGGAAACGTGTTGTCCGGTGTCGAGGTTGCAACAATGATCAGATCCACATCGTCTACGGTCAGCCCGGCATTTTCCAGCGCAGCCCTGGCAGCCCCTTCTCCCAGCGAGCAGGTTGTTTCATCATCGCCTGCAACGTAGCGCTGACGGATACCCGTGCGTTGGATAATCCACTCATCTGTTGTCTCGACAACACCTTCAAGCTCCTGATTGGTTACCGCCCGTTTGGGTAAACAGGAACCATAACCACATACGACCGACCGGATCATGCCCATACCTAACTTTCCTCCATCAGCACACCATCAGAACGCAGGCGTGCATGATAGAGCTTCAAATCATTCTCAATTTTTTGAATCAGACCGTTGCGCCCCATGTCCCGGGCCACATCAACCGCTGCCGCAAAACCATCCGCGTCCGTCCCGCCGTGACTTTTGATCACGATGCCATTGAGGCCAAGAAAAACACCGCCATTGACTTTGCCAGGGTCCATCTTTTCGCGCAGACGGTCAAAGGCGCTCTTGGCAAGCAGATAACCAATCCGGGCCATCAGGGTCCTGTTCATGGCAGCGCGCAGATATTCACCGATCTGACGGGCCGTTCCTTCCGCCGCCTTCAAGGCAATGTTTCCGGAAAACCCCTCACTCACCACAACATCAACCGTCCCCTTGCCAAGGTCATCGCCCTCGACAAACCCACGGTAATCCATGCCAGGCAGGTCGCTGGCCCGCAAAATCCGTCCGGCTTCCTTGACCTCTTCCTGCCCTTTGATCTCTTCAACACCAACATTCAAAAGTCCGACGGTTGGTTTTTCAATTTCAAAAAGAGCACGGGCCATCGCGGCGCCCATTACGGAATAGTCAGTCAGCTGCTGGGCGTCGGCGCCAACAGTGGCACCAACATCCAATACGATGCTCTCTCCGCGCAGGGTGGGCCAGATTGCGGCAATCGCCGGACGTTCAATATTTGCCATTGTGCGCAGGCAAAATCTGGCCATGGCCATCAGCGCGCCGGTATTGCCAGCTGAAACACATACGTCCGCTTCACCATTTTTGACGGCCTCGATCGCCCGCCACATGGATGAGCGCCAGCGACCATGACGCAAGGCCTTGCTGGGCTTGTCGTCCATGCGCACAGATACCTCACAATGGTGAAACTCGCTGGCTTCCTTCAATCTGGGGTATTTGTCCAGAATTGCGGCGCATTTTTCCTCAATGCCGAAAAGAATAAATCGGAGTTCCGGACTTCGGTCGAGAGATTTCGCGAGACCTGGTATCGCTACTTCCGGACCAAAGTCTCCTCCCATGACATCCACAGAAATTGTGATCAACCTAAAGTGTCCCTCATGACTTTATCTGCTCGTGCAGATCTGATTTGGCGCGCCATTCAGGTTATGCCCAAAATACTGCGGCGCGCTGAAAATAACCGTTTTGTGGCCGCATACAACAAAATAGTCGCGGTATGCACCCGCTATCCAACAATTCCGTCACGTACAATTGTATTTTACCCAAGCCGTTTGAATCGTGACTGCAGGCCTGCATGATCACATCCCTTAGGACCGGGCCACGTGAAGAACCGTTGGTCAAAGTCTCACCACTCAATTCTTTTTCATTTTCTCCAGACCGGCAAATGGTGAAGGAGCCTTGTCTTCATTCGATGCAGCCTCATCAGGCATATTCACGACGGCGCCTTCCTTACGCGGATATGCGTCGATTGCCAACACAACAAATTCTTCGCAGACTTTGGCCACATCAATCGAATCGCCCGCAAAAGTCTCTGGTATGTCCGGTCCCTCTGCATTGATGACCATTTCGCCATTCTCATCCATCGGGATTCGGGCCAGCTTTGATCCCTCAGGCACGAACAGGGCTTCAAGCTTTTCGTCTATTATCTGCTCCACCGGCTCGAGGGTTGCAACACATTCCTGCACAATGGATGCACGCACGCTTCCCTTTATCCTGACGCCATCGCGTTTCCAGCGTGTAATGTCCAACTGCGCCGTAACCGCATCCACGCGCAATACCGACCAACGTTCGGCCAGTGCACTCCGCTCCGAATCATTGGCCTCCAGATTGACACTGACGGGATTGGCGCCGACATGAGCAACTTTAACCGGGAAACTGAAGGTTTTCCGATTCCTTTCAGTCACATGGCTGTCTTTCTTATCCATCTGATTCCGCTTTCACGATAAAGTGTTTGTTATTGCTGTGCTGCCAGGAGCAACTTGCCAGACAGAAGGTCCGGCTCGGCAAGTTTTGAAAATGTCGCGTCCAGCATCAGCGCTTGTTTTGCCAAAGGCATCATATCGGCATTCGAAGGCTCGGCCCTGTCATCCCTGGGTGGATACAAATTGCGATCCAGTGCCACAGCCAGCGCATCAATATCACCAACGCTCAGTGCATTGCCGTAGGATTGCGCCCGACCATAAAACATGCGAGCCAGTTTTTTCATTCGCTTTGGCACACTGCTGTCTCCAATGCCGAGCTCGCGAATGGAATGATCGATATCTTCAAAAAAAGTATCAACGATGTCCTGCGCCAACTGTTTGACCGCCGGGCTGGCACTGTCGGTACGCCGAAAAAACAACACCAGTACCAACGACAACATCTCGAAACGACCCATCACTGTATCGGGTACGTTCAACCGGGTGTAAAAGGCCGGATCACGCGCAACGCCCGTCAATTGCCGGTAGAGCCCATCGACGATTTCGCGATTTTTCCGTTTTCGGTTAAAATACCCGAATACCATGATTTACCTTTACTGCCTTATTTTGGGCACCGCGTTGGGCCATTGGGTAAATTCGGTTCCCATTGCCCGGTTGCATCCTTCGCGTTGCTGGTTTACCGAAGCACACAGGAAAAGCAACGGCTGGGGCTGTTGATTGACAGGGGAGATATTGTTGAAGTCGCGATTATTCAACACACACCGTCGGATTCTTCATTCCGGCACGGTGGCCATTGCGCTAACAGCGGTGGTTTTGACAGGCTGTTCGACCAGCGAAGTTTTGACGCAGGGCTATGTCGTAGATAGTCAGACATTGGAACTGGTGCCTCCCGGATCAAGCCGGGAACAGGTTCTGCTTTCCCTTGGTACGCCGACAACCAAGGCTGACTACGGTGAAGAAGCCTATTATTACATTTCGCAGAAGCGAAAGCGCGGTGCACACTTCATGAAGCCTCGCCTTATTGAACAATCAATTCTGGCTGTCTATTTTGATGATCAGGACACTGTGGCCAGCATTGCAAACTACACAATGGAAGATGGCAAAGTGTTCAATACGATTACCCGCACGACATCGACTGGCGGTAAAGAGGAAACATTCCTGAGCCGGGTCCTTTCATCGGTTGGCACATCGGGTGAGAGCGCCGCAAAAGGCATCTTTGGCGGACAATAGGACATGAATGCTGGACCAACGGGAGCCGCGATTATGACTTCCGCTGGTCTCATGGTGTGGAAACCGGCTCAACAACCGCTAAAATACAGCCTTCACACCACCGCGCGCGTTCAGGTGGGAGAAACCATCGCCTGAAAAATGTGTTTCACCATCAACAAACACATTCATGGTGTCACTAAAATCGCGTGATGCAGAAAACCCGGTAAATCCGGTTACTTCCCGATCATCGCCACCCGGATCGAATGTAACGCTTTGTCCAAGCATGGAGACTGTCAGATCACCTGAACTGGATTTGCGCCCTTCTATTCCAAGTCGCGGGGCGAGCAAATATGGGCCAGAACTGATTGGCATGGATGCCTGCAGGCGGCCCTGTATGGATGAAACGGTGGAATCGGGCACGACAAGATTGTCGTTGGAACCGGATTCGGCATAGCCGTCGAGCCACATTTTCGCATAAGTAACACGGCCACTGAGCTCAACCTGTCTTTGTGACAACTGCACAATTGTGCCTGCGGAAAGCGATGGGCTGATAAAGTTTCCTGCATAATCGGCTCCCGCCTGTGACACACCATTGACGCTCTGGTTGTCATAGACGGTGCGGGTACTGTCATAATTGGTTCGTCCACCAAGCAGAACCATGTCGGCAAAAAACTGTTCCTGTTGATAGCTGGCATAAAGGCCTGCGAAAAAGGAATTACCATCAATCTTTTGGTCGCCGTCATCAATATCAAGCTGACCGAGTGAACCGCCAATCAGGCCGCCAACGCGCAGTGCATCACGAATTTCGCCATCAAAACCGGCAACCAGTCCGCCATAGCCGCTCTTCGATTGCTTGATCGCCCCGGACGCTTCATTTTTCCGGTATGTACCAATCAGTTGCACCCAGCCAATATTCGCCTCTGGCGCAGGCCCGGGCAAGGGTGCCGGATGTGGCACCGCATCACCCTTGGTGTAGTAGCCATAGGTGTTGCCAAGACCACTTCGCAAACCGGACAGCCGTGCTGAAACCGCACCTGCAATTCCGTCAGCCAGATCACCAACAACCTGACCGCGAAGCGCAAATGCCGATGCATCAAGTGTCGCAACACTCAGGCCATTTTGCACAGAGGGCATGCCACTGGCATTAAACTCTTCCGGAGCGCTGCTGAAGGTGAGCACGGTCGAACGATCACTTTCGATATTGACCGTATCGGTTCCACTGCCAAGCTCAATCCTGCCGACAATGCGCGAGCCTGGCCTCAAGGTAAGGACGT
Organism: uncultured Rhizobiaceae group bacterium; assembly: GCA_947501445.1. GTDB lineage: Bacteria > Pseudomonadota > Alphaproteobacteria > Rhizobiales > Rhizobiaceae > Hoeflea_A. The sequence continues at coordinate 543,680 of CANMVS010000001.1, forward strand.
TCGTTCCGCTTTCAAAAAACACGGCTGCGGCTCCACCACCGCCGGTCGCACTGATCCATCCACTGTTTATGACAGTATTGTTTGCCTCTCCATAAATGGCAGCCGTCGTGGGCTGGGTCGTGTGAATTTCGCCACTGTTGATGATCGTATTGTTGTCACGAACACCTATTCCCAGTGACAGACCACCGGCAGTCTGGATCCTGCCACTGTTGGTAATGGTATTGCCATCGTTCGCCTGGATGCCCAGGGATTGTTCGTTGCTGGTCGAAATAAGTCCGGCGTTTTCGACTATGTTATCGTTGAGGACATTGAGACCATTACCCTGAAACGACGTGCTTAGAATATCGCCGTAATTGTAGATAAAATTATTATTTTCAAAGCCCATGGCGCTGTTGAATGTTCCCTGCTCTACAGAAATCGTGCCATGGTTTGTGACGATGTGGTTATCCGTCCCGGAGATTGTCGATGTAAATGTTGCCGCAGAAGCAATGGTGCCCCGGTTAACGATTGTGGTATCAAAATTCGCCACAACCGCTGGGGACCCCGGAGTGCCCGTCAAATCAATAGCCGCTCCCTCCTCCACCAACAAACTAACCGTGGGAGGCAGGAACTGTAGATTTGTTTCGGTTGTTCCACTCGGAATGACAACATCGGCTGCCTGCAGGGATGACACTGAGGCAAGGCAGGCGCCGGTGACCAACAACCCGCATGAATAATATTGCCGCACCGCTCCGTAAATACCGCTGTATTTTTCCAGAATATGCGCCCGCCTGTACCAATTACTAACCATGAATACTCCACCACAACTGACCGACTATAGTGATTGAATGCCCACTACAGCGAACCAATCAATCCAAGCATCATTATTCACCAAGATTGTTTAAGAATTGATAACCATAAAAATACCGGTACCTTCGCACAGTTACCGAACAATATTTTGGAATACATCAGGCATTTGCACTTCAACTGATCGGACTAACTTGCAGTCATGCGTCATCAATCTTCATAGAAAACCGCTGCTACTGTTATTCAGGCGCGGCGGCGCGAATAAAAAACCCCGCAGAGTAATCTGCGGGGTGATTGTATTAGCTGCAATTCAGTCTGTTGTGCCCAGGTTTTACGAGTGGGCCAGAACAGCCAGCAGAAGCAAGGCAACAATATTGGTGATCTTGATGGCGGGGTTAACCGCCGGGCCAGCCGTATCCTTGTAGGGATCACCGACCGTATCACCTGTTACCGAGGCTTTGTGGGCTTCACTGCCCTTTTCGTGTTTGACACCGTCAGCGTCCACAAAACCATCTTCAAAGCTCTTCTTGGCGTTGTCCCAGGCACCACCGCCCGATGTCATTGATATGGCAACAAACAACCCGTTGACGATGACACCCAGTAGCGAAGCACCAAGCGCAGCAAATGCCGATGCCTTTGATCCGGAGATCAGCAGAACACCAAAATAGACCACCAAAGGCGCAAGAACCGGCAGGAGTGAAGGAATGATCATTTCCTTGATTGCCGAGCGCGTTAGAATATCCACAGCACGGGCATAATCCGGACGAACGGTACCTTCCAGAATACCCGGATTTTCGCGGAACTGCCTGCGCACTTCCTGAACAACCGTACCCCCTGCCCGACCGACCGCCGTCATGGCGATACCGCCAAACAGATAAGGAATGAGCCCACCAAAGATCAGACCGGCAACCACATAAGGATTGGACAGGCTGAAGGAGATATCACCCATATTGGCAAAGTAGGGATAGGTTTCTGAATTTTTTGCAAAGAACTCCAGATCGTTGGAATAAGCCGCAAACAATACAAGTGCACCCAGCCCCGCAGAACCGATGGCATAACCCTTGGTGACAGCCTTTGTGGTATTGCCGACCGCATCAAGTGCATCTGTTGATTTGCGCACTTCGGATGGCAAACCAGCCATTTCAGCAATACCGCCAGCATTATCTGTAACAGGACCAAAGGCATCAAGCGCCACAATCATCCCGGCAATGCCCAACATGGCTGTAACCGCAATACCTGTTCCGAACAGGCCACCAAGCTGACTGGTTGAAATGATACCGGCAATGATGACAATTGCAGGAAGTGCTGTGGCTTCAAGCGAAACAGCCAACCCCTGAATGACATTGGTACCATGGCCGGTCACAGACGCCTGGGCAATCGAGTTGACAGGCCGTTTGTCGGTACCGGTGTAATACTCGGTAATGACAACGATCAGTCCAGTGACGATCAGTCCAATAATACCACAGATAAACAGGTTCAATCCGGTGAATTCTGCATCACCAACCTGACCCCAGCCAATGGTGACCTGCGTTGCAATTGCCAATCCGACAATCGACAAAAGACCGGTCACAGTCAGCCCCTTGTAAAGTGCCCCCATGATGGAACCATTAGAACCAAGTTTGACAAAGAAAGCACCGATTATGGATGTGATAATACATGCACCACAGATGACCAGCGGATAAATCATCACCGATTCAAGGACAGTCGAACCGGCAAAGAATATGGCGGCCAGAACCATGGTTGCGACGATCGAAACCGCATAGGTCTCAAACAGGTCAGCAGCCATGCCCGCACAGTCACCAACGTTATCACCAACGTTGTCGGCAATTGTTGCCGGGTTGCGTGGATCATCCTCTGGGATACCTGCTTCGATCTTGCCGACAAGGTCACCACCGACATCTGCGCCTTTGGTGAATATACCACCGCCAAGACGCGCAAAGATCGAAATCAGTGATGCACCGAAACCTAGAGCAACAAGCGAGTCAATAACCGTACGGTCACCAACCCCATAGCCCATTGGTCCTGTCAAAACATAGAAATAGCAAGTGACACCCAGCAGAGCCAGACCAGCCACAAGCATGCCTGTTATGGCACCTGATTTGAATGCAATATCAAGACCTGCTGCAAGGGAATTGGACGCCGCCTGAGCCGTGCGAACATTCGCACGAACAGACACATGCATGCCTATATAACCCGCAGCACCCGATAGTACGGCGCCGATCAAAAAGCCGAAGGCAGCCAGAAATGACAGCAAAAACCAGGTTATTACGAAAACAACCGCGCCAACGATCGCAATCGTTGTGTATTGACGGTTCAGATAAGCCTGTGCGCCTTCACGTATGGCGCCAGCGATCTCCTGCATGCGCTCGTTTCCCTGATCGGCAGCAAGCACCGACTGGGTCGCCCAGATTGCATAGACGATTGAGAGCAGACCACAGGCGATGACAGCGAGTAGTATTGACAATGCCATTCCCTCCAATTCGCCGGGTTGGGTCCCCCAAACCCGACTGTTACGACAAGCGGCATAAGGCCAGCCTCCAGCCAGCCGCCGCATCGCGCGGATGTTGGCGACGAGACCCCGTCGCGTCAAGGTTAGATTGGTGAATCTTGCAGGCTTTCCGACGAAAGTCGTTGATTTCAGGCCAAGGCAGCGCGGTTTTTCCGGTCACGCCTCACCTGCAACCCCAAAATCAGCAGGCATAGTGATGCAACAGGCCACATGATCATGTTGATTCCATCCCAACCGAAGGCGTTGAGAATCTGACCGGACATGAGTGAACTGAAAGCAACGGTGCTGAAAAGGATGACGTCATGAACGCCCTGCACCTTGTTCTTCTCTGACGATCTGTAGGTCGTTGTAACCATGGCGGTCGCACCAATGAAGCCAAAATTCCAACCAACCCCCAAAAGCACAAGCGCCAGCCAGAAATTCCACAATTCAATCCCCAGGCTCGCAATGAAGGCGCAGCCGATGAGAATGATCAAACCCGTTGCAACGATTGTTTCACGGCCAAATCTGGCAATCAGCTTGCCGGTAAAAAAGCTGGGGCCAAACATCGCCAGCACATGCCACTGGATACCCAATGTGGCCATATCCGTTGAAAACCCACAGGCAATCATCGCCAGTGGCGCACCGGTCATCATAAAGGACATCAGCGCAAATGAACAAACCCCGCAGGCAAGTGCTGTCAAAAACTGCGGCTGCCGGAGAATTTCTGACAGGGGACGCGCCGGTTCTTCGTCCTCATGTTCAAGCAACACAGTGTTCTCGTGAACACGCAAAAAGGACAGGATCACAAAACCGATAATGGAAAGAACGACCAACCCGCCATAAGCACCTGCGAATTGGACGGGTGCAAAGAAATCACGGGCAAGGATTACCGTCTGCGGGCCGATAATGGCTGCAAAAATGCCGCCGATGAGAACCCAGGATATCGCCTGTGCCTTGAAGTTTTCAGGTGCATTGTCAGCAGCGGCAAATCGGAATTGCTGGACGAATGCACCCCCCATTCCAACAATGAGAAGCCCCGCCGCAAAGAGCCAGAAGTTCAGCTGAAACAGCGCCGTTGCCGCAACCAGTCCTCCGAGCCCGCTAATCAGCGCACCACTCATGAACCCGTAGCGCCGACCAATCATGCGCATCAGCCATGCAGCGGGCAATGCACCCAGTGCAACGCCAATATTGAATCCGGTAACCGGCGCTGTCGCAAGAGACTTGTCTTCATCCAACAGAAAATCACCGACAATGCCGCCCAGCGAGATGGCGATAGGCGCACAGGCGCCAATGAAGGCGTTTGCACCAGCCAGGATTATGGCGTTGCGTCTGACAAGTCCGAGCGACGCGGAAGACTGTGACGAAGAAGCCGATTTGTGAGCGCTCATGAATTACTCTTTGCTTTGGTTCCGCACTGAGATTGCGAGTCGCGCTGAGCGCTGAAGGGGCAGCAACAATGCACAATTCCGGTGATCTGAGGACAATTGGCAGAACGAATGGCCGATTGGCTTCATTCATTTTTATATTAGAAAATCATCAAACTCAATCGATGCATGGCTCAAGGAGCAATAGGCAACGACAATGCGCTGCCCGATAATGCCAATTGTATCAGGCGCGCATTCTGCTTCCGGACGGATCAAATGGGGCTTCAATTGTGATCCTGGCCGGACAGCGGTGACCGAGAATTTCGACCTCAAACATGCCGGAACTCTCGTTGTTCGCCAATGCTGCCGGCAGATACCCCTGTGCCAGGGACATTTTAACAAAATGTGCGTAGCCGCCAGACGTAACCCAGCCGACAACCCGCCAGTCGCCATCGCGCTGCGGCGTCACGGATGGCGTTGCATCTCCGGTGGCATCAAATCTGGGAGCCCCATGCCCGTGAGGTGGTTCAACCAGATCAAATTCCGCATCACCGACTTTCGCCCAGATCGGTTCATCCCCCATCACATCGGCATTGCCAGCCTCGATGATCAGTGAAACGCGGCGCGCCCGCGGTCCGGACGCGGCTTCCAAAGCCGCTGCATCGCGGCCAATGAAACTATTTTTTGAAAGGTCGACGAAACGATCCATCGCCCCCTCGTAGGGGCTATAGATCGGACGAAGCTCGGCAAACCAGGTGGGAAAGTTCTTTTCCAGCCGCATCGACAATAACGCGCGCATGCCGAAATCCCTGATGCCGTAGGCCGCACCGGCTGCCTTGATGGCGTGATAGACGGATCGCTGGTAGGCCGGTTCCATCCATATTTCAAAACCCAGGTCTCCAGTATAGCTGAGCCGATTGACCCGGCACGGACATCCGGCGACATCCATCTCGCGGTAATCCATAAATCTGAATGCCGAATTGGAAACATCTTTATCAGCAAGTTGTTCAATGACATCTCTTGCTTTCGGCCCTGCTATGGAAAGCCCTACCAGCGTTTGACCAAAACGGTGAATGTGTACGGAGCTGTCTTTCGGCAGATGTTTTTCAAACCAGCGCATGTGATAAATCTGAGCGCCAGTGGAACCCCAGACCATGAAGCGATTTTCCTGCGCTTTAGCAATGGTGAAATCACCGATCAGTTTACCGTTTTCGTTCAGCATCGGGGTCAGCACCACACGGCCTGTGCGTGGCATTTTATTGGTCATCAGGTATGACAACCAGGCCTCCGCCCCCTCTCCGGTGATCTGATATTTTGCAAAATTGGCAATCTCGGTCACACCAACTGCGCTGCGAACAGCGTGTACTTCTTCTCCAATCGGGTCAAAGTCATTAGATCGGTGAAAGGAAAGATCATCTTGTGGCGTCGCCCCCTCGGGTGCAAACCACAGGGGTGTTTCCAGACCCCAACTGTCTCCCATAACTGCGTTGTTGTCGCGGACCATGATGTCGTAGAGCGGCGTTGTCTGTTGCGGTCGGGCGGCTGGCAATTCTTCGTTTGGAAAACGAATGGAAAAGCGGCGGGAATAGTTCTCGCGAACTTTGGCATTTGTGTAGCGCAGTGAGGTGTAGTCGCCATAACGCGCAACATCCATACCAAAGACATCATGCCCCGGGTCTCCATCGACCATCCAGTTAGCCAGAGCCAGGCCAACACCACCGCCTTGTGAAAATCCTGCCATTACCGCGCAGGCCGACCAGAAGTTGGTTAGCCCTTGCACCGGTCCAACGAGCGGATTGCCATCGGGCGCAAAGGTAAAGGGGCCGTTGATGACCTGCTTTATGCCTGCCCGCTCAAACGCAGGAAAATGTTTAAATCCAATTTCCAGTGAGGGCGTGATGCGATCAAGATCGGGCTGCAATAATTCGTGTCCGAAGTCCCAGGGTGTTTGCTTCGGCGACCACGGCACACAGGCCTGTTCATAGGTACCCAGTAGCAGACCATCGCGTTCCTGACGGGTGTAAATCTCGCCTTTGAAATCTATGACACCAACAAGTTCACGCCCGGTATCAGCATTGAACGCAAGAACTTCTGGCATCGTCTCGGTGAGCAGGTACATATGCTCCATCGCCAATACGGGCAGCTCAACCCCAACCATGCGACCGATTTCTCTGGCCCACAAGCCGCCCGCGTTGACCACATGATCCGTTTTGATGGTGCCATCCTGCGTGACAACATTCCATGTTCCGTCGGCGTCCTGGGTAATCTCGATGACCGGATTGCGCAGGATAATTTTTGCCCCCAGTTTTTGGGCTGCCTTGGCATAGGCGTGAGTGGTTCCGGATGGATCCAGATGCCCTTCCACCGGATCCCAAAGTGCGCCGACGAAACTAGTCTCGTCCATCAGGGGGAACATGGCTTTTGCTTCAGATGGCGTAATGATTTCCGTTTCCATGCCCAGAGCTCTGCCGGTTGCATGGGTATAGCGCAGAAAATCCATGCGCTCTTCGCTATCGGCCATCATAACGCCACCGGTCAAATGCAACCCACAGGATTGTCCCGAGAGCGCCTCCAGCTCCTTATAGAGTGACACCGTATAGGCTTGCAGTTTGGCGACATTGGGATCACCGTTGAGTGTGTGAAATCCACCCGCCGCGTGCCAGGAAGAGCCGGAGGTTAACTCCGAGCGTTCAATGAGAACAAGATCGTTCCATCCTGCCTTTGCCAGGTGATACAGAACCGAACAACCAACAACACCGCCGCCGATTACAACTGCTCTTGCATGACTTTGCATGGCGCCATTCTCCCAAAGCGGCCTTGAGTGCCGCATATTACTGCAACTTCATTCATCCGATGATTGTGCAGTAGAGGGTAATTTTGCCCGTGCGCAAGTAGACAATGTACCAGCACCGTTGCGAATACACCACGTGCGTCAGTTGTATGGGATATCCATTGCGCTTTGCTTTATCATAGACTGGGGATTGGCGACAAAACGCACGCCCATATGCCCCGGCCGGGGGGGCTCTGTCATTTCGTTTTGCAAATATGATACCAGGCGCACATATGAGACAGCCGGTATGCAGTGTAAAACAGATAATTTTCAACGGGTTGCGATGACAACCTTCCAAACAGAATCATTGATCCTGTTTGTTGTCAGCGCGCATTTTTCTGGCAACCCGGTCGAGGACAGCGTTGATCAGCTTTGGCTCGTCCCCGTCAAAAAAGGCGCTGCCTATGTCGACATATTCCGTCACGATGACAGCAACCGGCACGTCTTTGCGATTGGCCAGCTCATAGGCACCTGCGCGCAATATCGCCCGTAGCGTCGAATCCAGCCTGGAAAGCGGCCAGTCCTCTGTCAGCGACGAACGGATAATGGGATCCAGTGTCAGTTGTTGCTCAACAACACCAGCAACGATGGCGCGAAACCATGCCGCATCGGCCTGACGGTAAAGATCACCGTCAAGTTCCTTGCCAAGACGATGCATTTCATATTCCGACACGACTTCAAGTACGCCCGTACCACCGACATCCATCTGATAGAGCGCCTGCACGGCGGCCAGCCTTGCTGCGCCACGCTGGTTGGCCGGTTTGCTGCCGTGCGGCTGTTTGTCTTTGGTCACGTCTTGCTGCCCAGTTTCTTTTTAATTTCAATCATCGTCAAAGCGGCCCGGGCGGCAAATCCACCCTTGTCCTGTTCACCGGCCCCGTCATGCTTTGTTGCACGGGTCCATGCCTGTTCCCGATTTTCAACCGTCAAAATACCATTTCCTATGGCAAGAGACTCGCTGATGGCCAGCTCCATCAACGCATGACTGGATTCGTTGGCAACAATCTCGAAGTGATAGGTTTCCCCTCGAATGACCGTTCCAAGCGCAACAAAGCCATCATATTCTGTTTCGCCCTGGTCCGTACCATCCAGTGCCATTGATATGACTGCAGGAACTTCCAAAGCGCCGGGAACTGTAATGATGTCCCAGGTCGCACCCGCTTCCTTCAGTGCGTTGGTAGCACCAGTGAGCAGTGCATCGGCGAGGTCATTGTAAAAACGCGCTTCCACGATCAACAAATGTGGCGACTGACTTGCGCTCATGACATATTTCCTTCCGGGAAAATAAGATAGGCCGGGGTAAAAACACGCCAGTCACATCTTGGCAAGTGTTTTCTTGGGTCGCGTCATTTTGCCTTCATCACAGGTGCACCGGAACTATTTGTATTCACGCGCATCCGTTGTGAAACCAATCAGTCGCTTGGCATAACGGGCCATCTGGTCGATTTCCAGATTGAGGTTGTCACCAACCCCGCGCTCGTTCCAGGTGGTGACATCCAATGAATGCCGGATCAACAGAACATCAAATGTGCAATCATCAACCTGGTTGACTGTCAATGATGTGCCATCCAGAGCCACTGACCCCTTTGGAGCAATGAACTGCGCAAGGTCCTGCGGTGCAACAAGTCTGAAACGCCGCGCGTCACCTTCATCAATAACATGTGTGATCTGTGCCAGACCATCCACGTGGCCGGAAACCAGATGTCCACCAAGCTCATCACCTATTTTGAGGGAACGCTCCAGATTGAGGCGTGTGCCCTCGCCCCAGTGAACAATGGTTGTAAGGCGCAAAGCCTCTTCCCAGGCTTCCACCTCAAACCATCGATCAGAAGAACCATGCGGCGGCAGGCCTGTTACGGTCAGGCAGGTACCGGAGCAACTGATGGAGGCACCAATATCGATACTCTGGGGATCATAGCTGGTTCCAATTCGAAATCGCATGCCTGAATTCAGCTGCGTGATCGACAAAACCCTGCCTATATCTGTTACTATTCCGGTAAACATCAGCGAGCGCCTGTCCTGTTTAATTGGAAACAATTGACCGAGGTGATTTTGGCGGTTGACAAGGCGGTTGCGCGCGAAGGTGCTAATGCGCTCATGGGGCAGGATCGCCCGGCCCATTCGTCTGAGATTTCCAACAACTTCTTCCTTTCAGGGATGGCAGGAACCCGGCTCATTGGTATCATTGCTTCTCTTGCCCGATGCACCCTATCGCGCAGTGTGACACACCTGGCCGCATACATCTGTTTACCGCCATCAAATAGTGCCACACAAACAAATCAGGCTCCAAACCTTTGGTATTCCCTATAGGTATCGTCGCCGAAGACCCGTGTAGACATCAATTTGAACCCCTTCGGCATATTGTGCGGGTTCAATGGTGCGTCAAGCCCCTGTGGCCCAATTTCGGCTTGTCCTTCAAAGAGCCCAATCCTGTCGACCAGGCCAGCCTTCAGGAAACTGCTCGCCGTGCGCGCGCCACCTTCGACCACAACCGTGCTGATACCGCGTCCGGCCAGATCATCCAGCAATTCGGGCAATGCAATGCCTTGCGCATCTTCTTCACAGGCCATCATCACGCAGCCTGCAAGAGAAAGGCGCTTATAGGTGTCACTGTCAGGCAATTGTGTTGTTGCGATGATCAGCGGAATTTCATGGGCCGATCGAACCAGTGCGCTATCCAGCGGCAACCGCAAATGCGAATCGAGCACGATGCGCGTTGGCGACCGGGCGGCCATGCCGGGCAAGCGGCAATTCAGTGACGGATTATCTTCCAGCGCTGTACCGACACCAATCAGTATGGCATCGCTCGTTGCTCTTTGCGTGTGGGCAATGGCGCTGCTGCCCGGGCCGGTAATGAAAACCTGACCAGACCCGGCGCGGCCAATCTTATTGTCGCTTGAAAGCGCCATTTTCAATGTTACATGTGGTCTGCCCGCAGCGCGCTGCATGAGATAGCCTGCCATGGCATATTGTGCCGGACCGGCCAATAAATCCGTTTCCACCGCGATGCCCGCATCGCGAAGAATTTGATAACCGCGACCGGACACCCGGGCATCCGGATCTGTCGTTGCGGATACAACACGTGTTACGCCCGCCGCAACAAGGGCCTCGGCACAGGGCGGTGTGCTGCCATGATGGGCACAGGGCTCAAGCGTCACATAGGCTGTTGAGCCAACCGCCAGTTTCCCGGCCTCAGCAATGGCCTGCGTTTCCGCATGGGGTCTGCCGCCAATTGCGGTAATTCCCCTGCCAACGATCACAGGCACATCGCCGTCATTGCGAACCAATAGCGTTGTAACTGACGGGTTTGTTCCGGTTTGCCCCAGATTTCGATAGGAATAGCGAATGGCAGCAGCCATCATCCGATTGTCGAATTCAGTTGCAACCAAAATCAGTCCTCCTGGCTGCTGCCATTAATTTTGGCACTCAACTCATTGATAATATTTTCAAAGTCCTGCGGATTATTGAAATCACGATAAACAGAGGCGTAGCGAACGAAGGCAACGTCATCGATGGCCTTGAGCGCCTCAATAACCATCAGACCAATTTTGTCAGAGTGAACATCCGTTTCACCTGAGCTTTCAAGCCGTCTTACAATACCCGAAACAGCCCGTTCCACCCGGTCACGTTCCACCGGCCGTTTTCGCAGTGCAATTTCAAACGAGCGCATCAGCTTGTCGCGATCAAAGGGAACTTTTCGACCGGTCTTCTTTATTACCTGCAGGTCACGCAACTGGACACGTTCAAAGGTGGTAAAACGTCCGCCGCAGTCCGGGCAGACCCGGCGCCTGCGAATGGTGTTGCCATCTTCAGCCGGACGGGAGTCCTTGACCTGACTGTCTTCAGAATTGCAATAGGGACAGCGCATCGTTTCTCCGCAATCTTCTGCTTGGTTCCAGTGTTATGGACGCGGGTTCCGAACCGCCATTCCTGCCAGCGAATCCCACATCATGCAGCCCGTTTCATAGCAGAACCGCAATCGGCTTGGAAAGCGGGTCAAAAGCACTCTATGCAATGGAGCCCCATTGAACGAAATGAACGACTTGCGATTGTTGCAACTGCCGCAGGCGATCTGATTTGGGTTCTGGTCATTGATATGTGTGTTGCCGGCTGATTTCATGCAACTCTTCAAGGTTTCAGGTGTCTGCGATTGCAAACTCCGGCAGATGGCATGACATACTTTCTGAGAATACGTTACTCAGCCTGTGGATTTTGCCAATCCATACCAGGGATCACCTCAAGAGGAACTCAACCTCAATGCAAGTGGATAATACAGAACGCCTCATGACATGGACGCTTGATCGTCCCGAGCAATCAAATGGAATTGACGACCCTACAATGGCCGATATGGATTCGGCACTCAGCACGCTGGAAGATAACGGCAAAGACATCAGCTGCCTGCTGATCAGGGGAGACGAGGCGGTTTTTTCAACCGGTATTGACGCGGAGATATTGAAAGACTGTTTTGAAGATCGTACCAAGTTCACAGACATCATCCAGAAAATTGCAATATTGCTGGACAAAATTGCAGCACTTCCACAGATAACAATTGCCTGCGTGGATGGTGATTGCCGCCTTGGCGGGCTGGAACCAGGCCGTTTCACGTTTTGTCAGAAACGGAGCAACGGTGTCGGCCTTTAATTTTGTTCATGCATTCAGGTTTTGCCGGTTCCGTCAAAACCTGAATTGCTCTGGCGCTCGCCTGCGACCTGATTGTTGCGGGATCTTCTGCAAAAATCACCGATGGTCATCTGGAATATGATGCCATGCCGGGTGGTGGCGCGACCAAACGGCTGCCTGCAAGGCTTGGATACAGTGGTGCCCTGCGCTTTCTTCTCGAGTCACCGGTGCTTGATGCGCAGGAGGCGCTGGATATGGGACTTGTTGATAAAGTCGCAACCGGCATCTCTCATGAACTTGGTTCCCGGATTGCCGGTATTGTGACAGAACGGGACCCGGCGCTTATGCGCAGCATCAAAGCCAGCCTCAGGGCCACCTGCCCCGCGCCGACAGACCAGTCATTTCTTCAGGCGCTCCACCATAGTGTGATCAATCGACTGATCCCTGAATAGAATATTGTGCATCGGGGCATGCACATCCATTGTGCGACCAATCAGTTCGAAGAAAATTCCGCCGGTCTGATCGAACAGATCCGGCGGGTCAGAAACGTTCAGCGTTATCCTGCCGTCTCTTACAGAGTTGAATAAATCGGGAACCGGTCTGTCAGGGCAATCACTTTGGCTTTGACAGCCTGTTCAACCTGCGCATTGCCATCTTCTGAATTGGCCGCCCGCAAACCATCAAGCACTTCAATAATCAGATTGCCGATTTCGCGAAACTCAGCCGGTCCAAACCCACGTGTTGTGCCTGCCGGTGTGCCAAGCCGAATACCCGATGTTATCATCGGTTTTTCAGGGTCATTGGGAACACCGTTCTTGTTACAGGTTATGAATGCGCGACCCAGCGAGGCTTCCGATAGCTTGCCTGTCAGGTTTTTGGGGCGCAAATCCACCAGCATCAAATGCGTATCGGTTCCACCGGAAACAATTTCCAATCCACCTTCTACCAGCGTTGCAGCCAGCACGCTGGCATTTTCAGCAACCCGATTAACATAGGTTTTGAATTCCGGCTGCAGCGCCTCACCAAAGGCAACGGCCTTGCCGGCGATGACATGCATCAATGGTCCACCCTGCAACCCCGGAAACACCGCAGAGTTTATTTTCTTGGCTATATCAGCATCGTTGGTCAGCACCAGCCCGCCGCGCGGTCCGCGCAGGGTCTTATGGGTTGTCGATGTCGCGACATGGGCATGCGGGAACGGACTGGGGTGAACACCACCTGCCACAAGACCGGCAATATGCGCCATATCGACCCAGAACCATGCGCCAACTTCATCTGCAATGGCGCGGAAGCGGGCAAAATCAATGGTCCGTGAATAGGCCGACCCGCCAGCAACAATAATTTCCGGCTTATGTTCGCGTGCCAGTGCGGCAACCTGATCGTAATCAATCAGTCCGGTTTCAATATCAACACCATATTGAACGGCATTGAACCATTTGCCTGACATATTGGGACGTGCGCCATGCGTGAGGTGACCACCGGCATCAAGGCTCATGCCAAGCAGCGTTGCACCAGGCTTCGACAATGCCATCATGACAGCCTGATTTGCCTGACTACCCGAGTTGGGCTGCACATTGGCAAATTCACAGCCGAACAACTGTGTTACCCGCTCGATTGCCAGTTCTTCAGCAATATCCACATATTGACAACCGCCATAGTAGCGGCGCCCGGGATAGCCTTCAGCATATTTGTTGGTCATGATTGACCCCTGCGCTTCAAGCACCGCGCGCGAGACAATATTCTCGGAAGCAATCAACTCAATTTCCTGACGCTGCCTGCCCAGTTCGCTTTGGATAGCACCAAAAAGCGTGGCATCGGCATCGCTGAGGGAGCGGTTGAAAAATGCGTCCACAGGACGGTCCATATTCACGATTGGATCAGACATTTGTCGTCATTCCTGAATTGAGATCAGCACTTGAGGGCTGAGGTTGTTCCGGGCGTTGTTGAAAAGACATGGGCGCTTGCACATGGTCTCGTGGGTCTCATACTGCTGTAAGGGCAATTAAACAAGGTTTTGCCCGCCGGTATCCTCACCTGCGAAGTTCAATCACACTGTTTGCGGCAAAACGTTGGGGAGGCAGCATTAATGTGGAAAGTGCCTGTGAATTCGACCAGTGCAACCGCTGCGCCGGGTGTCACAGGCCCCCGGACCGTTTCACGTTTTGTCAGAAACCGGACAACAGTGTCGGCCTTTGATTTTGTCGATGCATTCAGGCGGTTCGCAACGAAGTCCAGCAACAAAACAGGCGGCACCACCAAAGCACTGCTGTTTCTCACCAGATCCTACTCCTCAAATGAAACAAATCCGATATGGCCAATTTTATGGTCGCTGCCATGTTTGATCAGTTGCACGTCTTCAACGAAAGTCCGCAATATGCTTTGAAAAATGAGTTCGCAGATCTCATCCAGATGTTCCCTATAGGCAACGGGAACTGTGACACTGCCCTTTTCAAGAACCGATACGATAACTTCGTCACCGACTTTTTCCATCTCCAGAATAATCCGCAGCCATCCGGAATTTCCATGGAGAAAATCTCCGACATCAACCACCAGCCCCATATGCAGGGGTTCCAGTGACCGATAACCACGCACATGGGTACTGAATGCGGCATCTCCGTAGTCCTTGCCACCCTCCCACTCCCCTTCCGGTGGCACGCAGAAGACAAGTTTCTTGTTCTTGTGCAAATAGATATTGAGGGCCGTGGCAATATCATTACCCAGGGCATGCATGATGTCCGTGGCCTCATGGGAGACACGGCTATAGTCGGCAATGGCCTGCTTTATCTGGTCAATGCGGTGCTGCTCTGCCTGCAGCTTAAGAAAGGAGGAAAGCATGGTTTTTACACCGTTACCAAATTTGGCTTCAACGTTCCAGGTGATCCTGGCCGGGTTTTCGGCTTCATTGCAGGACCTGATATTCGTCACTGTTCCAAGCCCAAAGGAATCATGTATGACCGTGTCACCTGGCTGGAAGGGTGGTTGGTCAGTCTGCGACGTCATAAATACCTCAAATATACTATTCGCAACTTAAATATATTCATGAATTTAAACAAAACAATAAATACAAAAACACATTTCCACAAGCCCTTCTACGTAGAGGCGGCGTTATATCCGCCAAGCCTACGCCGGATCGGGTTGTTTCCAAACGGATATATCCGGACGTGGTGATGACCGGGGCCACACAGCCATATTCACAGCGGGGAAACAGGCGAAAGTGCCGTCAGCCCGTTGCCACCAACAATTGGATCGAAACAACGCGCACGAATCTTGGATCGCGCAGATGAAAAACCTTCAGCGATGGCTGATCTACTGGAGTGCCAGTTCTTCAACACCGTCCCGGCGATAGATATCATCGCGGAACTGCACGACACCATCTGATGTCGACCAGGCAGAGATATAGGTAAAATAGACCGGCACCGGCTCCGCCAATAGCACCGGTGTACTTTCACCGCTGGCAATGACCTGTTCCATTGTCTGTCTGTCCCAACCGGTCGTATCACGCAACAGCCAGGTCGACAGGTCACGGACATTTTGAACCCGGACACAGCCGGAACTTTCAAATCGCAGCAATTTACCAAAAAGGCTCTGCTGGGGTGTGTCGTGCATGTAAACGGCGTGCGGGTTGTGAAAGTTGATTTTGGTCGAGGACATGGCGTTAATCTTGCCGGGATCCTGACGGAACATCAGTTTTGGTGCCTCAGCCGCATTCCAGTCAATTGTTTCGGGCGCAACTTCGTTGCCACGACCGTCGAACAGGCGAATTGAATTGCGCGAAAGATAGGTTGGGTCCTTGCGCATCAGCGGCATGATATCTTTTTCGATTATGGAGCGTGGCGCAGTCCAATAGGGATTGAGGATAACCTCATGAATTTTTGAATTCAAAATGGGTGTCTGCCGGCTGATTTTTCCGACAATCGCCGTGTGACGCAATACGACACGGTCGCCCTCAACCGCCTCAATGGAGGCCGCAGGGATATTGACCATCACATAACGATCACCCAAAAATCCGGACATCGACCGCAAACGGATAAGATTTGTTTCCAATTGTCCCAGCCGGACCGAAGCTGAAACATTCAATGCGGCATAGCTGTAGCGGCCCAGGACACCATCGGCGGGCAGTCCATGGCGTGCCTGAAAACGTTTCACGGCACCATCAACGTAACTGTCAAAGGCCTGAGATGTGCCTGCTGAGCGTGCCAGGTCCCCGGAGATGATCAACCGTTTGCGCAAGGCGGTGACGGCTGGGTCATTGTCGCCAAGCCTCAGCTTCTGCGACGACGGCACAATTGGCCAGCCACCCTGATTGACTATATTCTGATAGCGCCCGATCGCAGCTTCTACATAGGCAACTGTCTCGAGACTGAGCACCGGAACACGCGAACTCACTTTGACAGCGTTCCGCGATGCCTGTGCATCAAACTGGTCATCCCACGATCCGCGCTTCGGCGAATTGATAATATTTTCGATTGTTGTTTGGGTAAGGCTCTGCGCAACAGCACTGCTGCCCGCCACCAATGCACCGGCAGCAGCCGCACTGCCGATAAAGGCACGGCGAGATAATATTCCAGACTTACTCTTTTTTGACATCAATCTTTACCATTCGGCCAGAGGATTCAGACACTGGCAAGAGATTTACACTGCAACCTACCCTTTTGAAAGGGCCGTTATACGACCATCAGCGGATTGGTCTTTCACGTTTTTGCGAGAACCACTCAATTCATCGCTTTGGCCGGACAGATTTTCACACGGGAATTTCACCCATCAGTCGATTTCCACAGCAATATGGCCAATTCGTGGTTAATAAACCGTTCCATGTCACAGATACAGGAACAACCTCACATCAATCCCATTGCAATTTTTCCTGAATCAGGAAAAGTGAACTCACCCAACTGTGGTTACAATTGCAAGTGCTTTGCCTCAAAATGGGCAGAACGGATAAATTCAGATCAATATATGCTGACCCCCTCGGACGGAGAGTATGATGCACTTGCACCTTAGAGATGAAGCGCGCAGCAGTGAGCGAAGAACACCACTGGTTCCTGATGATGTCAGGAAATTGCTGGATGCCGGCTGGACCGTCACGGTGGAGGCCAGCGACAAGCGCATCATTGAAAATCACGACTATCAGACAATCGGCTGCGATATTGCCGCCCCGGGCAGCTGGGTCAAAGCCAATCCGGACACAATTATTCTGGGCCTCAAGGAACTGCCGTCTGCACCAGCACAACTGCCACATCGCATGATACATTTTGCTCATGTTTTTAAGGAGCAATTTGGCTGGCGCGAGGAACTTGCACGTTTTCAGCGCGGCGGTGGCTGTCTTTACGATATTGAATATCTTGTAGAAGAAAACCGACGACGCACAGCCGCCTTTGGCTATTGGGCTGGATGGATGGGTGCGGCCCTTGCGCTATGGCGTCATCTCGCACGCGACCAGGACATGAACCTGCCGCCAACGCCACTGCAAAGCTTTGACCATCGCGATACAATTGAGACCAGCATTCGCGCGTTGGTGCGCAAGGCACCTCGAATTCCGCGATGCATTGTTATCGGTGCCTTGGGCCGATCAGGTTCAGGGGCCATCGATGCGCTCAGCATTGCCGGTTGCGAGATCACAAAATGGGACATGGCAGAGACAATAAACCTCGATCATGACACCCTGCTCTCCCATGATCTGCTGGTCAATTGTGTCTTGATGACGGGACCAGGGTTGCAATTACTCACGCCTGACGACCTGCAGCGCGAAAACACATCAATTCGTACGATCAGCGATGTATCCTGTGACCCCATGAGTGACTACAATCCCTTGCCGGTCTACCAAAAGCCGACATCCTGGGAGCAGCCGTTTTTGCAAATTGGCAGGAATGGCCGGGGCGACACAGTCGAATTAACCGCAATCGACAATCTTCCTTCGCTCATACCGCTTGAAGCATCGCAGGATTTCTCCGGGCAATTTGTCCGCTCATTGCTGCGCTTTGACCATGGTCACGAATGGAGTGCTGCAAAGCAGACATTCGAAAGCCGGTCAAAAGAGGTCTTTTAGCCAGTCGCTTCGGATACGGATGTCGCCTTGAATTTGGACATCAGATAGGGGCCGGAAAGGACCGGCTCATATTTCGGCTGCTCGCCTGCAGAAAGGCAGGATTGCAGGCAGGCTATTTCGGCGTGCCAGTTCGGCTGATGAAAGAAGGCAAAACTCTGACGGCGGTGCAAGCCGCCATCCTGAACGGGTGGATTGACCACGCGGTGCAACGTTGACACCCAGCGATCATTGGTCCAGCGCGCCATAAGGTCACCAATATTGATGACAAAAGCTCCCGGTATTGGTGGCACCGCCACCCATTCACCCTGCGGCGACGTTATTTCAAGCCCCCGTGAACCGGGCTGTGGCAAGAGGATGGTCAGACTGCCATAGTCCGTGTGGGCACCGGCACGCAGTTGCCCGGGTTTCGGCGGTTCGGTCTGCTCGGGATAGTTTAATGCGCGCAATGCGCTGATCGGCGCGTCTATGTAACTGTCGAAAAATCTGTCCGGCAAGTCCAGCGCAACAGCAAAAACCCGCATTATGCGTGCAGCCAGATCTTCCATGGACCGATAGTAGGTCTGCCATGCAGCAATAAATGCCTCGGAATCCGCTGGCCAGATTGTCTTTGCATAACAAAAAGCCAGTGCATCAGGATCATTCATATCCTTCGGCACAGTCAGCGGGCCTCCGTTGAAACTTTCTTTCAGATCAGGTGGGCTTTCCTGCCCGCGGGACCGGGCCAGCGCTTCAAGTTCAGGGCCAAGATAACCATAGGGATAGCCTTCATAGGGTGCCCTGGCGCGCTGTTTCATCTCTGGGGGCAAATCGAAAAAATCATGTGCAGTGCCCCATGCCTGCCGGATCGTCTGATCGGGGACACCATGGTTGCTGATGGCAAGAAATCCGGACGTGCGGCAGATATGATCAACGTCACGGCCCAGGAGTTGTTGTTGTTTCCTATCCGCATTTTCAAAGGATGCGAGATCAAAGACAGGGAATTTCAAGGGCATGATGGATCAATCGTTTTTGTGATCGGAAGAACATTCAGCCGACCATATTGGTCCCGCCCTGTCAACATGGCGTGGCAGCAGCGCAACCGGACGGTGAACAATCCATCCGTCCGGTTCAACAGCCGCACATTCTTTTCTACAGACGGTAAAGGATCTGGTCGTTCCAGAAACGATCCAGTCGCTGAAGCGCCTTGTTCATCTTTTGAAACTCGTCACAATCAATACCGCCGACCTGCTCGATCGAACCAATATGGCGTTCATACAGACCACCAACAATCGCAGCAATCTCTTCACCTTTTGGGGTAAGACTGATCCGCACCGACCGGCGATCAACGCGTGAGCGCTGATGATTGATGAAACCCAGATCAACCAGTTTCTTGAGGTTATAGGATACATTTGATCCAAGATAGTAGCCGCGAGAACGAAGCTCGCCCGCTGTCAGTTCGGAATTGCCAATATTAAACAGCAGCAAAGCCTGAACTGAATTGATGTCGCTACGGCCATTGCGTTCGAATTCGTCCTTTACGACATCCAGAAGACGGCGGTGAAGCCGCTCTACCAGCTGCAGGGATTCCATATAGAGTGAGCGCAATGCGCCCTTGTTTTCCATTGGCGGTTCAACGCCCGCACGTTTCGTATTTTCCATTGTTATGCCTCACTGTTAATTTTGGTGGTTTTTTCTCCACCTTGAGACTGACAATATCCAATACATATAAAATTGGACTTAAAATGCAGCATTAACAGGAGGTTACCAAAGAAAATGCAAATTCTAAGTGAATAAATTCTTACTCTGTTTGATCTTCACTCCGTCGCGAGAAGTATAATGCAAGACGAAAGGCTCCATACAATAACGCCACCAATCCATGGGCAAGTGTCAGCATCCACCGCTCTCCGTAGAGCTCTGGAAAGGCAGTGTGCATAAGCGTTTCAGTCACGGCAGCCACCAGCCAGACAACCGGTCCCCACGAAACAACCATCCATAGGCCGATGCCCGCCACAGGCCATAATACGGCCAGGCTGGATGCGGCAATTTTCCAGTGAACGGGTAACAGATCAAACCGCCAGGCACCCTGTTCGGAGATTCCGATCAGCAGTGACCAGTAGCGGACACCGGCAATCAGGCAAAATATTGCAATGACCCGATGAAATATCTCGAATGCCAGTTCGGTGGTGCTTAGACGCGGCGCACCCTGATTACCCATGTCACTCATCTGGTCACTCATCTGGCTTCCACAACACCCGTCAGTTCATCCGGCCCCAGCGAGGAAAAATAGGCGTCCACGTTCTGCTGTGACACCTCGGCCAATGTGGCTGGCTGCCATATGGGCTTGTTACACTTGTCGACAATGACCGCTCTTATCCCCTCGTAAAACTCATGCCCTTGCAGCATTCGCACCAGGATTCGGTACTCCATCCGCATGCAATCAGCAAGACTGATGTGCGCTCCGGTCTGAAGCTGTTGATAGGCAACAGCAACGCTGGTTGGCGATTTCGTCAACAGTGCTGTCAATATTGCCCCGGCAACCGGGTTGGACTCCTGCTCTGACCGCAGGCCATCAATTATTGCCGACAACGTATCAAACGAGAAAAGACGTTCTATCTCATCGTGATCCAGTTTCGCCGGTGGGCAGGTCTGTTGGCTGGCATATTGTTCCAGGACGGTTGCCGCATCTTTTGCAACAGCTAGCGCCTCCTCAAGTTCGTCAAGCGCATCGGCCGGTACGTAGTGGGTCGCCAGACCGGATTTGATCGCGTCTCCAACCCGAATACGCTCCCCGGTCAATGCGAGATAATGGCCAAATTTCTTTGGCAGTCTCGGCAGAAAGTGGCTGCCGCCCACATCCGGAAAGAAACCAATGCCAACCTCCGGCATGGCAAAAACGGCATTTTCTGTCATCACGCGGAAACGGCCGTGGATCGAAATCCCCACACCACCGCCCATGACAATGCCATTGATCAAAGCGATAATCGGCTTGGGATAGACCCCCATACGTGCGTTCAAACGGTATTCGTTGCGAAAAAAGGCGAAATGCAAATCGCCTGACTGATGATTTTTATACAGATCAAGCAGATCACCACCGGCGCTGAAGGCCCGGCCCTCACCCTTTATGATGATATGGCGAACATCGGCATCATCCTGCCAGGCATTCAGCGCAGCGGAAATGGCTTCGACCATGGCGTTGTTGATTGCATTGAGCGCCTTGGGACGCGTCAATATGATGACCCCACAATGGTGTTTCTTTTCAAACCGAATATCGTCGCACCCACCAAAATTCATCTGATCGTCCATATCATTCGTGTTGTCACAGCTATTGCGTCTAAGCAGCGACTTGGGATTGGTCAATGGTTGGTGGCCTAATAGGCGCAACGGCCAACAGGTTCAAAGACTGATGTTGCTGGCCCGACGTTCCATCATGGCGACAGATTGCCCCGTTGGAATGTATGAACCGGACGTGATAGGAATTGTACAGGGTCGGCAATCCCCGACAGCCGCTGTCCTGTTACAGTATCAGGACACGCGCATCCGGAATTTATTATCGGGTACCATGACAATAGAGGGTTACATGAACCGGCAATTCGACAAATCAGCGATCAACAGGCGCTCTGTAGATGAAATTACCGGCGGTCGGCGCATGCGCCGTAACCGCAAGGCGGACTGGTCGCGGCGTCTGGTCCAGGAAAACACCCTTGATGTCAGTGACCTGATCTGGCCAATATTTCTGATACCGGGTCACAACCGCAGCGAAACAATAGATGCAATGCCAGGTGTTGAGAGGATGACACCGGACCTGGCGGTCAAACAGGCAGAACGCGCTGCGCGTCTCGGCATAACCGCAATTGCAACATTTCCAAATATCAACAGTGCACTGCGCGACGAGACAGGGTCCAATGTATTGGCCGCTGACAACCTGATTAACCAGACAACCCGGCTGATCAAGGCGCAGGTGCCCGAAATCGGTGTCATTACCGACGTTGCACTGGATCCGTTTACCAGCCATGGTCACGATGGCATCCTGCGCGATGGTATTATCGTCAATGACGAGACCGTCGCTCAACTTGCAGAAGCTGCCGTACTGCAGGCAGCAGCCGGTGCTGATATCATTGCACCCTCCGATATGATGGATGGACGCATCGGCGCAATCCGTGATGCATTGGATGTGGCAGATTTTCACGACGTCGGCATTATGTCATACGCAACAAAATATGCGTCCAGCTTCTATGGTCCATACCGTGAGGCCATAGGAACACTGGGACTGCTAAAGGGCGACAAACGTACCTACTATATCGACCCGGCCAACACGGATGAAGCTGTGCGTGAAGCAGCATTGGACGTGGAAGAAGGCGCCGACATGCTGATGGTGAAACCCGGCATGCCCTATCTGGATATCATCTGGCGGCTGAAAGAGACCTTCGCCATGCCAACCTTTGCCTATCAGGTTTCTGGCGAATATTTGATGATCAAGGCAGCAGCACACAACGGCTGGATCGATGGTGAGCGGGCAATGATGGAAAGTCTGTTGGCGTTCAAACGAGCTGGCTGCGATGGCATATTGACCTATTTCGCTGCGGAAGCTGCCGAGGTTCTTAATAGGGTTCGTTGAGCCTGACCACAACAATTGTGCACATGATAGGGGAAAAATCTTGAACCGGGCTTTGCCCATCCCCACATGTTTGAGACAGGAATGGCATTCATTTAGACGACTTCAGCCAACACGGAGCACCCCAACGCTCTGTGTTGGTGTGCCACTAGACCGTTTCACGTTTTGTCAGAAATGCGGCAACGGTTTCGGCCTTTGATTTTGTTGATGCATTCAGGTTTTGCCGATTCCGTCAAAACCTGAATTGCTATAGGTAACTTGCGTTTGCATGGAGGATGTTGCATTGAATCAATCAACAGTGACGACACATTCGGTGCCAACAATGACGACTGATATTGACAGCTGGAAGCGGTTTCAGGGTGTGCGATCAAAGCGCATCATGGCGTTTTTTATCGATTATGCGCTTGTTTTGGCATTATGCGTGCCCGTGGCCATTCTAATTTTCTTTCTTGGCATATTCAGTTTTGGACTGGGTTGGGCGCTCTATTCTGTGCTCTTCGCCATCGTGGCATTGCCCTATGTGGGTTTGACCCTTGGTGGTGCCAGACAGGCAACGCCCGGCATGCAGATTTCCGGCGTGCGGATGATACGCACGGATGGAAAAGATGTTGATCCCATGTTGGCGATGATTCACGCTGTATTGTTCTGGGTTGCCAATGTGATTTTCACCCCCCTCATCCTTCTGGTCAGCCTTTTTCTGGACCGCAAACGGTTATTGCATGACGTTTTGCTTGGTGTCGTTGTCATTCGTGATGACCTGTGATTGACCGATTCGTGCCGTAAGGCACAGGCATGGTAGCGTGCCGTGAATTGGAACAATGTTGCCGGGTATGCACATTGCGGGAAAATGTCCGTTCGCAATTCATGGTTAAATGGCAACCAGCCGCTTTGATTGACACAATCTGAACGTTACAATCACATCCTTAAGTTTAAAGATGGCGCTTTGCCTTTCTCCTGAGCAGGGAAAATGGCGAAGCCGCAACGGCAGGGCAAGGCATGCAGGATTTTCACCTCCTGGCGACATTTTTGATCATTGGCACGACGATTGTTGCCTATGCGTCGGAAAAATTTTCGATGGAAGCCATTTCCGTCGCCAGTCTTTCTATCCTTCTGGTCCTGTTTGGTCTGTTTCCCTATACCGGCAGCGACGGTGTTGATCTGACATCAAAAGACCTGCTGGCCGGCTTTGCTGAACCAGCACTTGCGACGATCATTGCCCTGCTGATCGTCGGCCAGGGTCTGTTTGCCACCGACGCTATCGACGAACCGGCACGGCGGTTGGGTAAATTGGGTGGTCTTAGCGGTCGCCGCGCCATTTTCATCGTCATTCTTGCCGCGGGCTTTCTCAGTGCGTTCCTGAACAACACACCGGTGGTGGTCATATTTATTCCCATCCTCACCGTTATCGCGGCGCAGCGCAGTTATCCTGCCTTCAAGGTGTTTATGCCCCTGTCTTTCATGTGCATTCTGGGCGGCATGACAACCCTGCTGGGATCATCCACAAACCTGATTGCCGCTGGTGTTGCCGAAGATCACGGTATCACGATCAGTTTTTTTGACCTGACCGGCATGGGCCTCATGCTGGCTGGTGCAGGTGCATTGTATATTCTGTTTGTCATGCCAGCGCTCATGTCCGGGCGTCCTTCGGTCATGGCCCGCGACGATTCCACCAAAGGTGCTCAATTCATTGGCGAAATTCCGATTGCGCCAGGGCATCCGTTCATTGGTTTGCGTTCAAAAGCCGGACTGTTTCCAGGCATTCGTGACCTGATGCCCCGTCTGATGCACCGCCGTGATGTGCCAATTCTGCCGCCTTTTGAAAACATAACGCTGTCTGCCGGAGATACGCTTGTTGTCACCGGAACCCGCAAGGCATTCTCAAGGGCGCTGGCCCACGGCAGCGCCATAGCCGACACCGATGAGCGTCATGATGACACTGAGGTGAATGATGATGGATCGGATCCTGCACGCCCCGGTCCTGACTATTACCTTGTCGAGACTGTTGTGGCGCCCGGATCACGGTTTTCCGGGCGAACCATTCAGCTATCGGGCATTCGTGCCCGATATGGCGTTTCCGTCTTTGGCGTGCAGCGCAAGAGCCGCATGGCCCGTATGCCCTTGTCTGAAATCCGGCTGGAGCCGGGGGACACGCTTTTGTTGGGTGGCAGCTTTGAGCAGGTGATGCGATTGCGCGGCGATCATGACCTGCTGTTGCTTGAGCATTCTGCCGAGCCTGTTCCACAAAGCGGCAAGGCAAAAATCGCTTTTTCCATTTTTGTGGCAATTGTTCTGCTTTCAGCCTTCAACGTGCTGCCAATCGTCGTCAGCGCTATCGGCGGTGCGGGCCTGATGCTTGCCTTTGGTTGTCTCACCATCCACCAGGCGGCACGTGCCTTTGATCGGCAGGTCTTTCTGCTCGTAGGCTCCTCCATTGCCCTTGCCACTGCACTTCAGACAACCGGCGGCGCAGCACTGATCGCCCAAACCACCGTTCAGATGATGGACGGTGCGCCGGTCGCATTGGTCTTGTCCGTGCTGTTTCTTGTCATGGCCATCGTCACGAATATCCTGAGCAACAATGCCACTGCGGTCCTCTTCATACCGATCGCACTCGGTGTGGCTTCGCGCCTCGGGGCACCACCGGATGCCTTTGTTGGTGCCGTCATCTTTGCAGCCAACGCAAGCTTTGCAACACCGATCGGTTACCAGACCAACCTGCTGGTCATGGGACCTGGACATTACAGTTTTCGTGATTATTTGCGTGCCGGCCTTCCTCTTGTTGTGATTATCTGGTTAACATTTTCTGTTCTCGCACCATGGTATTATGGACTATAGTTGATGCGTAACGGAGCCCAATGCTGATCTATGACAAATCAACCTGTTCAATCCCCGCAGTTTTTTTTGACTGCCCCCTCTCCCTGCCCTTATCTGGAAGGTCAGTTTGAGCGCAAGGTGTTCACGCATCTTGTGGGGGAAAAAGCACCGGAGATGAATGATCTGCTAACGCAGGGCGGCTTCCGCCGATCACAGAACATCGCCTATCGTCCGGCTTGCGAATCCTGCAGGGCCTGTGTTTCTGTGCGCATCCTTGCGGAGGAATTCAAAGCCAACCGATCCATGAAGCGCATTCTGACGCGCAACGAAGATATCGTCTCGCAGGAATTTCCGGCCGAACCGTCAAGCGAACAATATTCAATGTTTCGCGCCTATCTTGATGCCCGTCATAATGAAGGCGGCATGTCGGATATGTCGGTGCTGGATTACGCCATGATGGTCGAAGATACCCACGTGCCGACGCGCATCATCGAATACCGCATCTTCGACGATGAGAATTCGGACGAGATTCACCAGAACGGCCGCCTCATTGCCGTCGCCCTGAGCGACCTGATGGGCGACGGCATATCCATGGTTTATTCCTATTTCGATCCGGATTTTTCAGACCGTTCTTTGGGTACCTATATGATCCTTGATCACATCAGGCGGGCACAGGACAGAAAACTGCCGCATGTCTATCTGGGATACTGGGTCGCCGGTTCGCGCAAGATGGACTACAAGACCCGCTTCCTGCCCCAGGACCACCTGATGGCCGCCGGCTGGGAGCGTTTTGAGGGGCACTGAACAGACTGCATTGTACCGTCAGAATACTGTTGACACCGACAAAGTTTGGGACATTGACCACAGCAGAACGGCTAAAAAACGTTAAGCCTGATGGCATACAAACCTAAAATTCATCTATTAGCAGTTACTACCATTCACCTCGAACGCGACGCCAGTGGATGTTGAACCTAGAAAATGACACTGCAATTCAGCAAACCCGATGGAATTATCGGATCCAAGGGGTTCCCCTGTTGCTTGAACAAACTGAACAGCATGTCCGTCCACATATTTAATACTTGAGTTGTCGATTGAGGATCTTGCAACCGAACCACCTTCAAACCGGAAACCGAAATTGTGGCCACCACCGGCAATACGTCCGAGCTGCACACTGTCAATTCTCACATCTTCCGACTGGACGGCAATTCCGGCAACACTCGATTGGCCGTCAACATCTGTGTCAAGTGAGGCAATATCTCCAATCACCAGGTTGTCGATGATACTGCCACCGGCATCTTGAACCCACAGACCCGCACTGCGATAGGAAAACGCCGCACCCGATAAAACATTACCTGCCTGAAAATCTGACAACCGCCCATTGAGGCTTGACCACTGGATCGCCGACGCCGCCGATAGTGAATTAGGCGTGTTTCCCGACGAAATATTCTGCAACCTCACGCCAGCAACATCGCCTTCATCCCCCTCCCAGACCACACCGCTTGCAAATGAACCGGCAGCATCCGAATCGCCTGCACCCACGTTTCCGGACACGGTAAAATTTCTGAGGAAACCATAATTTCCAGTCCAACGCAGGCCAACGGCATTGGTTCTGGCAAAAAAGCCCACATTTGCAGTTTCAGCTGTTATCGCTCCAACCATCAGGTTTGACCCGCTACCAAATTGTCCCTCCCAGACGCCGCCAAACGCTGCTGCAAGACCAACGTGTCTATTCTCAACCAATCCGATCCAGATATCACTCAGAATCCCATCGTCTCCAGTCCAGTGGAAACCGTGAGCTATGCTGTCTTTTACGCCGCGTTTCTCGGTGACGGTGTCGATGGTGATTTCTCTAGCAATACCGCCATCGCCGGACCAAGCAAGGCCACGCACGAGGCTTGTGATGTCCCCAGGGTCGTCGTCATCGACAAGATCTACGGGCACAATGGGTTGTTCCAGCCCTGTATTTCCAATCGTGCCCATGCCGATTCGTTCTGCTATTCCATCGTTCCCGATCCAAGCCAATCCGGCTGTTTGGTATTTGCCTGCTATGTCTGATAACTGAGATTCCCTGAAAAGACCTTCGTCGCCGACCCATAAAGCGCCCGCAGCTATTGGCCCGCCGGATATGGAATCTATATTGACATCCAATGCAACCGCTTGATCTCCGAGCGCCAGCAAACCAATATCCGTTGTGCGAATGGTCAGATCATTATTATCACCTGGATCGAAAGTCTGAAACTCAGCAGGCTCCGGCGTAACACCTGGCCCGCTTCCGATTGTTATGATGCCGGGAAATTCAATAAATTGCATACCGCCCTCAATATTGGCGCTTTGTATTTTCGACCTTTCACCCAGCACGACACCGGCATAAACGGTCTCAATGTCCTCCAGCGCCGGTTCATCCAAGATGGTTTCATCCGGCGATACAACGGACAATGCCGGCACCGGCAATGCTACACCACCAATGAAGGTCGGTCGCGCACCCTGCGCCAGATAGGCTCCCTTTGTGCCACTCCTGACACCAATTACCTGCAGTGCTCCGCCGCCACCAAGCAGTGTCTGCGCATCAGCAAGCATGACACCGGTGCTATAGGTCGCTGTGTGTTGACGTACTTCGATCAGCGTATTAGCGCCTTTTGCGATACCGTCTGCAAGCTCATCATCATTTCTTGCAAGGTGCCACCGGTTATAGATGACCCCCGTATGCGCATCATAGACATTTTCAGCCTCTGATTTGCCTATTACAATATCCGTGTCGCGCTCGAGCCCCTCGACCATGCGCAGCCACTGTCCACCACGTTCACCCCGGTCAAGCTTCGCCTTGCCCAACGGAATGCGCAGCTTGAGCCCGAATTCGTGCTTGCTGTCGCGCACCTCATCCCAGCTGTATTCATATTCAGCCGTAAATTTGGCACCCGGCAGCGCCGCGCCCAGATCATTGAATGCCAGTTCAACACGCGCCTTGGGACCCGTGATGGCCTGATCAACATCGCTGTGGTCGAAGTAAAACCCACCGGCATATAGGCCAAGTGTCGTGGTGGTTTCGGCCAATAGGGCCTGCCCGATATCAAAGCGCATTCCTGCTTCAGCATCCGCGCCATAGAGCGGGATTTCCTCACCGCCGATCATGACAATATTACCGGCCTGTACAACCACATCAGCAAGGCCCGCATTTGCCGTCTGGGCACCGGTTACCGGCACATACCAGTTGGCACGCAAATCAAATTTTTCAGACAGCGCCTCAAATCCACCGGCAATCTGCCAAAACGAATTGTTGCTGGCAGAACTGCGCCAGTCCGTACCCACCCAGGCACCAAAGTTGAAGCCATTATTGAGCATCCGGCGATAGCCCAGCGCCGCATTGATCTCCTGTACATTTTCCTCAAACAGTTTGCCGCGCCATTCGGTAAAAACGAGACTGTCATGGGTTTGTGTGAGGGGCACAAAGAGTGTGGTTTCACCGCGACTGGAATTGTCTGTTCCGACAACACCGCCAATTTCAAACCATGGGAAAAAACGCGCCAGGTCGGCAACTTCCTGCATTGCGTCCCCTCCAACCAGATCCGCTGCATGGGTTGAATGGCTTGGCAGGCTAAAAGCTGCAAGACCCAGCACGATGGTTGATGTTGCACAAACCAGTTTGCGCTTCAGGTCTTCACTATAATTCATCATCCACCCCAATATAATATCAGATTTACTACCTATGCGCCTTCACTATTCACCAACGTAGACCATATTGTAATAAATGGATATACATTTTTACTATTTTCGTAATATCTCCCTATAATCGACAATATGTAACTGAATTTCATATTAAAAAAGCAAGCAAAATTAATCAAATAGCTGAATTACTCTTCTGCAATTCAGCAATTTTTTAGTAGTTAACTCAAATGAGTAAAGGTTGAATAACTGGAATAATTATTGACCTTGGCTGTGTTGATGCATTCAGGTCTTGCAGATTCCATCAAATCCTGAATTGCTCCAGTGGAAAGCCGATAGGACCTGATCAACAAACGCCCACCAGCGCTGCAACCTGAAGCATTGCTGCAAATCTATTTGTGGTGCAGCATCCGCCCAATGGTATTCATCAAAATCTGAGCGGCAAGAACCGTTGTTGAGCCGCTGTGGTCATACTCCGGTGCGACCTCGACAAGGTCCATGCCGATAATCGAACCCTGTTGGGCCAGGCCGTCCAGCAGTTCCAGCACCTCGTAGTACATAAAACCACCGTGGCTGGGCGTTCCGGTTCCAGCCGCAATGGATGGATCGAAACCGTCAATATCAATCGTCACATAATAGCGTTTGCCAACCGGGATGCGTTCGAGAACCTTGTTCACACCAAGCTTTCTGAATTGTCGCACTGACAGGATGTCAGACCCCATCGCCCGCGCCGCCTCATAACCGTCCTTTGCGGTGGACGATACATTGCGAATGCCAATCTGGCTGAGGCCCGACACATAAGGCTTTTCAGCAGCCCGGCGCATGGGGTTGCCATGACCATAACGCACACCGTGCCGCTCATCGACAAAATCAAGGTGGGCATCAATCTGGACAAGATGAAAGGGCTCTTCGCCGTCAAAAGCATTGATGCAGGGAATATTGATTGAGTGGTCCCCACCCAGAACCACCGGTATTGCGCCGCCTGCCAGCATCTTGCGAACACCAAACTCGATATTCGCGTGACTGCCGATGGTGTCGGTATG
This sequence comes from uncultured Rhizobiaceae group bacterium, assembly GCA_947501445.1. Lineage (GTDB taxonomy): Bacteria > Pseudomonadota > Alphaproteobacteria > Rhizobiales > Rhizobiaceae > Hoeflea_A. Next base: position 573,925 of record CANMVS010000001.1, read on the forward strand.
AATAATGTCGGCATCACCGATATCGACAATCCTGACATGCTGCGGATCAAGATAAGTGATGTCATCTTCATGATCGTAGGCACCCGCATGCCCGAAGGAAAACAATGTGGAAGCTTCACGGATACCCCTTGGGCCAAATCGTGCACCGGCACGCCACTGGGTGCCGAAATCAAAGGGCGCGCCCATCACAGCAACGTCCGCATCGATTTGATCCCAGTCTTCCACATAAGGATATTTGCCAAAGGTACAAAGGCCGACGAATGGAAGGTTCAGGCGTCCTGATTCATAGGCGTGCTTTTTCGTCTTCTGCTCATCCATCGCTGCATCAGGTCCTCATTACGATTACCCAATGAGGCTAACCGGAACGACAACATCAGGCAATGCAGCAGACCTGCCAAACGCCAGCAGCCTGTTCACAGTCTAACTGCCAAAGCGTCCGGATCTCGGGAACCCTTTGGGAACGATGCGCCCTGCCTGGGCACGATCACCCATCCATTCGGCCAGTTCTTCCCTGGTTTTTGTATGGGTGCGGCCGGCAGAATCTTTCCAGGTCAATCCTTCGTCCATCACAAAGGCCTTGATGTCAGCAATGCCACCATCCTTGTAGCGTTGCAATCGCACACCTTTGCCGCGTCCCATTTCAGGCAATTGCTGTCTGGGGAAAACCAACAGTTTTCTGTTTTGTCCAATGACTGCGATCGAATCTCCAACCGCATTTTTGCAAAGGTTTGCCTCTACCGGCAATTTGACATTCATGACCTGTTTTCCCTTGCGGGTGTTGGCGGTGATGTCAGATTGCGGCACAATGAACCCGTTGCCCACGGTGGACGCCAATAGCAGTTTGCCTGCCGGGTCATGCACAAAGGCGGAAATGATATCCTGATCATTTTCCATATCGACCATAATGCGTACCGGTTCGCCGTGGCCACGCCCGCCCGGCAACCGGTCACAGCCAAGCGTGTAAAACTTGCCGCCGGTGGTAAACAGGATGATCTTGTCTGTCGTGTGAGCCGGGAATGCGATCTTGAGCTTGTCGCCCTCCTTGAAGGTGAGGCTGGAATAGTCGGCCAGATGGCCTTTCATCGCCCGGATCCACCCCTTTTGCGACACAACAACCGTTACCGGTTCCTTTTCAATCATCGCCTGCTGGATTGCTTCCAGATCGGTTTCAGGCGCTTCGGCGAACGTCGAGCGGCGTGCACCAAGCTCGGTGTTCTTGCCGAAACGTTTTTTGACCTCGGTGATTTCCCAGGCGACGGCTGACCATTGTTTTTCATCAGAGGCCAAAAGCGCCTCAATTTCTGCCTTCTCGCCGGTCAGGCCATCAAACTCCTTGCGTATCTCAATCTCTTCCAGCTTACGCAAGGAACGCAGACGCAAATTGAGAACAGCTTCGGCCTGAACATCAGAAAGCGAAAACCTGCTCATCAGTTCCTGCTTCGGTTCATCCTCTTCACGAATGATCCGTATCACCTCATCAATATTGAGGTAGGCAATCAGGAACCCGCCAAGGATTTCCAGACGTCTTTCGATGACAGCAAGGCGGTGGCGAGAGCGGCGCTGCAGAACGTCCTTGCGATGCTCCAGCCACTCCAGCAGAACCTGCGACAATGACATTACTTTTGGAATCTTGCCCTTCGACAGCACATTCAGGTTTAACGAAATGCGGGTCTCCAGATCGGAGAGTTTGAAGAGCGATTCCATCAGCAACGTCGGATCAACTGTTCGGTTCTTTGGCACCAGAACCAGGCGGATATCTTCAGCCGATTCGTCACGGATATCATCAAGCAACGGTAATCTGCGGGCGATCAACAGCTCAGCGATTTTCTCAATCAGCCGGGACTTTTGTACCTGATAGGGTATCTCGGTAACGACAATGATATAGCCGCCCCTGCCCGATTCTTCGCGTTCCCAGCGGGCCCGAACGCGAAATCCGCCCCGCCCCGTCTTATAGGACTGGAGAATGGAATTCATGTCCTCGACAATTACGCCGCCGGTAGGCAGATCAGGACCCGGCACAAATTCAACCAGTTTTTCCGTGCTGGCTCCCGGGTGTTTTATGAGATGGAGCGCCGCGTCACATAATTCTGCTGCATTATGCGGTGGAATGGATGTTGCCATTCCAACAGCAATGCCGGTTGCACCATTTGCAAGCAGGTTGGGAAAAGCACCTGGCAATACGGTCGGCTCGCTGCTTTCCTCGTCATAGGTCGGACGAAAATCAACGGCGTCCTGCTCGATACCTTCAAGCAGCAGTTCAGCAACCGACGTCATCTTGGATTCGGTATAGCGCATGGCCGCTGCATTATCGCCGTCGATATTACCAAAATTGCCCTGCCCGTCGACCAGCGGATAGCGCACGGCAAAACTTTGAGCCAGACGCACCAAAGCATCATAAATTGCCTGATCGCCATGGGGGTGAAAATTACCCATGACATCACCAACGATCTTGGCGGATTTCTTATGCCTGCCGTTTGACCGCAGCCCCATGTCGCTCATGGCGTAAACGATGCGTCTGTGGACAGGTTTCAGGCCATCACGCACATCAGGCAAGGCCCGATGCATGATTGTTGACAAGGCATAGGCCAGATAGCGCTCTTCAAGCGCTGATTTAAGATCGACCGGTTCTGTGTTTTCATCGCCACCACCCGGCGGCACAAGGCTTTTTCCCATGGCCCGGATTTAACTGAACCAGTGATTCGCAGCAAGTGCACAATGGGGTTATTACAAGACCGTCAAGCCAGGCAACAATTGGGTGGTTGCCACGTTCCTGCCACCATGAGGTTGAAGAATAAGAATCTGGCAACCATGTATTGCCATGAGAGGGGACATAATCACACAATATGAGCGCAACACTCTTGTTCGTTGCGCGCAAACGTCTAACTGAAAACAGCAACACCACAGCAGCGCTGACAACCCGTCTCAGCGCAAATTAAAAATTGTCAGGAAGGACATTACATGCTCGCCAAACATTATTGGACAGGTCTCACAACCGGCCTGATCCTGGTTGCATCAACACAGATTTCCGTCGCGGTTGATGCCGACAGTTTTGCCAAGGCATTCTCCAAATCCTATGCGAGTCAGGGGGCTGACATTACCTATTCAGGCGTCGAGTCATCCGGCGACACAGTGACGCTCAAAAGCGTTGCGGTGAATATCCCCGGCGATACCGGCGCAATGGAATTCGGTGATCTGGTCTTCAGCGGTGTCAGCGAAAGCGGCAACGGTGGCTACACGGTTGAATCCCTGTCGGAAGACCAGTTTGATTTTACGGCCGAGGAAATGAGTGTTTCGGTCCGTGATATTAAAATCGAAAACCTCAAGATCCCCGGTGAAACCACTGGCTACTCACTCGACGATATTCTTTATTACGATGCTGCTACAACCGGTCCAATCACACTGACCTTTGAGGGGCGTGATGTTTTGAAAGTGGCTAAAACCGACACCAGACTGGCACGCCAATCGGGCGATGCACAGGTCAATATGTCGTCCAGATTTGATGGTCTGGAGATTGACCTGAGCGACGTCAAGGATGCAAAGGCCCAGCAGGCAATCAATGGTATGGGATACCAGTATCTCTCCGGTGATCTGGTCATTGACGGCAATTGGATCCTGGAGAACGGTCAGATCAATCTATCCGAATACGCACTGACATTGAATGATGTCGGTCGCCTGGATATCAACCTTTCGATTTCCGGTTACACGCTGGACTTTGCTCAAGGGGTGCAGAAATTGCAGACCCAGATGGTCGGCAAGGAAAGCGATCCAAAGGCACAGCAGGCGATGGGTCTGGCGATGCTTGGCATGATGCAACAGCTCACATTCAACAATTTGTCCATACGCTTCGACGATGCGTCATTGACAAACAAGGTTCTGGAAATGGTCGCAAGCCAACAGGGCATGACGCGTGATCAAATGGTTCAGGGTGTCAAAGGCATGCTGCCTTTTGCACTGGGACAGTTGCAAAACCCGGCATTTCAAAAATCTGTCACCGAGGCAGTCGGCATCTATCTTGATGACCCGAAAAGCCTCGAGATCAAGGCCCAGCCTGATGCGCCGGTGCCTTTTTCATCGGTCGCCGGTTCTGCCATGAGTGCACCTCAATCGCTTCCGGATGTATTGAATATTACCGTCACGGCCAATCAATAGAGCAATTCAGGTTTTGACGGGATCGACAGAACCTGAATGCATCAAGAAAATCAAAGGCCGGCACGTTTGTCCCGTATCTGATGGGCGTAAAATGGTCCGGGCCATAATTCCAAAAACAAAAACCCGCCAATTGGCGGGTTTTTCAGTTCCAGACCATGTCTGGCTGCTACTGGTCTTTGGCAACGGGCAACACCCGCAGGTTCAGATCACGCAGTTGCACCGGTTCTGCTTCACCGGGAGCCCCCATCAAAAGGTCCTGTGCCTGCTGGTTCATCGGGAACATTGTTACTTCCCGCAGGTTCTTTGCCCCCACAAGCAGCATGACAATACGGTCAACACCTGCGGCCATACCGCCATGGGGTGGAGCACCATATTGGAATGCCCGATAAAGGCCACCAAAACGCTCTTCAACAACGGCTTCATCAAGACCCACAAGACCAAAGGCTTTCACCATCAATTCGGGCACATGGTTACGGATACCGCCGGAGGCGATTTCAAATCCGTTGCAAACCATGTCGTACTGATAGGCTTTGATTGCCAACGGATCACCACTTTCCAACGCTGCCATGCCACCTTGCGGCATTGAGAACGGGTTGTGTGAAAAGTCGAGCCGGTCTTCCTCATCGTTCCATTCATAAAACGGGAAATCGACGATCCAGCAAAATGCAAACCGTTCCGTATCGACAAGCTTCAGCTCTTCGCCAACACGCACACGTGCATCGCCGGCAAACCCGGCAAACTTTTCAGGTAATCCGGCAACAAAGAAACAGGCATCGCCAGCCTCCAGACCAAGCTGATTGCGAACAGCTTCAGTGCGTTCCGGACCAATATTCTTGGCCAACGGACCGGCACCCGAGACGCCAGCGTCTTCATCGCGCCAGAATATATAGCCCAGACCCGGCTGTCCCTGCCCCTGTGCCCAGGAATTCATCCGATCACAAAAAGCCCTGCTGCCGCCGGTTTTGGCTGGTATCGCCCAGACTTCAACCTTGGGGTCATTGGCAATCATATTGGCAAAGACCTTGAAGCCTGAACCTGCAAAGTGCTCGGTCACCGCTTCCATTTCGATCGGGTTGCGAAGATCGGGCTTGTCCGAACCATATTTGCGGATGGCCTCGGCATAGGGAATGCGCGGGAACTCTTCCGTGACCGGCTTACCTTCGGCATAGGTTTTGAAAACGTCACGAACAACCGGTTCAATTGTCTGCAGAATGTCTTCCTGTTCAACAAAACTCATTTCCAGGTCAAGCTGATAGAATTCGCCCGGCAATCTGTCGGCACGTGGATCCTCGTCGCGAAAACACGGTGCGATCTGAAAATATTTATCAAATCCCGACGCCATGATCAGCTGCTTGTACTGCTGTGGCGCTTGCGGCAATGCGTAGAACTTGCCGTTGTGAATGCGGCTTGGCACGAGAAAATCGCGCGCGCCTTCCGGTGACGACGCCGTCAAAATGGGTGTCGAAAACTCGGTAAACCCTGCGGTGCCCATCAAATTGCGCATGGATGCGATAATCTCGGTGCGGCGAACGATGTTGCGATGCAATGTCTCACGGCGCAGATCAAGGAAGCGATACTTGAGGCGAACGTCCTCGGGGTATTCGGGCTCGCCGAAAACCGGTAGCGGCAGTTCCTTGGCCGCTGACAGGACTTCTATATTATTGGCATAGATTTCAATCTCACCTGTCGGCAAACCAGCGTTGATGGTATCTTCCGAACGCGCCTTGACGTTGCCATCAATACAGATAACCCACTCACCGCGAACTGTTTCGGCAATATTGAATGCTGCCGAATCCGGATCAGCCACCACCTGTGTGAGGCCATAATGGTCACGTAAATCGATAAACAGGACGCCGCCATGATCTCGGACACGGTGGACCCAACCGGAGATACGGACGGGCGTGCCAACATCGGATTTGCGAAGGGCGGCGCAGTTATGGCTGCGATAGCGGTGCATCGGATTTTCCTGATTTTCTTGTGCAAGTGAAATGAAATGCGCCGAAACCAGCGCAGTATCATTATGAAGCCGCGCGGAAAAGCGCATGACCCAATGCATTTGTCAAGCAGTGCGCCTAATTTTGCCCTTTTCTGACGTGATTTCAACGCGACAAAATTCCAAACGGTGCTATGGTGATTGACAGGCAATCGCGCCCGTTTCACCACCACGATCTGACGATGACCTCCATTCGATCTCTTATCCCCCTGTTCATGGCGGCAGCCATATTGCTGGCTGGCAATGGCCTGCAAGGCACTTTAATCGCGCTGCGCGGTGCCGACGCGGGTTTTTCCACCGTGATGATAGGCGTCATCGGCGCCGCCTATTTTGCCGGATTTATCGGCGGATGCTTTCTTATTCCGCGAATTTTGCGCTCTGTTGGCCATGTCCGGGCTTTCTCTGCCCTGTGCGCACTGGCAGCCAGCGGCACATTGCTGCTGGTTTTGATCATTGATCCGATCGCATGGATTATTTTACGTTTCATGATCGGGCTGTGTTTTTCTGCATTGTTCACCACCGTCGACAGTTGGCTTAACTCGGGCGTCACCAATGCAAACCGGGCCCGGGTACTATCGATCTATCGGCTGCTCGACATGATGGTTGTCACCGGCTCGCAGTTTCTCATTCCGGCCTTTGGCGAATCAAGCTTTGCCATATTTGCAATACTCGCCATCATGATATGCCTTTCAATTGTACCTATTTCACTGGCAGACCGTTCCAACCCCAAACCGCCCAGCAGCTTTTCGTTCAGTCCGGCACTTATATGGCGGCTCTCTCCCATCGCCTGTATCGGCTGTGTCGCCATCGGGCTGACCAATGCAACATTTCGTCTGATTGGACCGGTCTATGCCCAATCCATCGGCCTGCCCGTCACCGCCATTGCAACCTTCATGGGCGCAGGCATTCTTGGTGGTGCCGTGTTGCAATACCCCTTTGGTGCCCTGTCCGACAGATATGACCGCCGTATTATCCTGATCGTGGCAACCAGCGGCGCGGCTTTGGCTGGCATTTTCATCAATGGTGTGGCGGGCTCTGACCCGGTGCTCAACTATGTCGGCATATTCCTGTTTGGTGCATTTTCGCTGCCGCTCTATTCGCTCTCTGCCGCCCACGCCAATGATCATGCATCCGATGATCAATATGTCCAGGTGGCTGCCGGCCTGATATTCTTCTGGTCTGTCGGGGCAACCATTGGTCCATTGGTATCGTCGCTCCTGATGCAGCAATTTGGCCCATCGGTGCTGTTTACCTTTACCAGCGTTGTGCATGTCGTGCTGATCGTTGCCACCGCATGGCGCATGTTTGCCCGTGCCGGCGTTCCCAAGGATGCGCGTGGCAGTTATCACCCATTATTGCGTACGTCGCTATCGTTCAGTCGCATGGCCAACAAGACTATGGGCCAGGAGGAAAACGTCAACGATAAAGTCGGTACAGTAAATGGAAGACAGGCCCGGGATAATTAGGTAAACAGGCAGTATGGATATTATACGAACGACCACTGCACTCGCAGACGCCTGCAATACGCTCGCCAAATCAGAATTTCTTACCATTGATACGGAATTCATCCGGGAAACCACATTCTGGCCGGAACTGTGCCTGATCCAATTGGCAACAGCCGATTTGGCAGTCATTGTTGACCCGCTTGCCAGCGGCATCGATTTGAAACCCTTTTTTGAATTGATGGCTGATACATCCGTCATAAAAGTGTTCCATGCGGCGCGGCAGGATATCGAAATCATTTATCACATGGGCAACCTGTTGCCGCATCCGATATTCGATACCCAGGTTGCAGCCTTGGTCTGCGGTTTCGGAGATTCAGTTTCCTACGACCAGTTGGTGCAAAAAACCACTGGCAGGCAGATTGACAAGACGTCCCGCTTTACTGACTGGCGCCAACGTCCATTGACGGACAAGCAACTCGACTATGCGCTCGCCGATGTTACTCACCTTCGAGACGTTTACACTTACCTCAAAACAAGACTGGAGCAGGAAAACCGTGAGCATTGGGTGAAGGAGGAGATGGATATTCTTGAATCCGAATCCACCTACGATCTTCATCCTGATGATGCCTGGAAAAGATTGCGCATGCGCTTGCGCAAACCGCACGAACTGGCGGTCATGCGACAGGTGGCTGCCTGGCGTGAAAGGGAGGCACGATCGCGCAATGTTCCGCGTGGCCGGGTGCTTAAGGATGATGCCATCTATGAAATAGCCCAGCAGCAGCCGCGCGATACGGCAGCGCTTGGACGGTTAAGAACGATCCCCAAAGGGTGGGAGCGCTCCCAATCCGGCGGCCCGCTGGTTGAGGCCGTCAATCAGGCTTTGGCCATCCCCAAAGATCAGATGCCACGACTGGCAAAACCAACGCCAGTGCCGGAAGGGGCTGCTGCTGCCAGTGAGCTTTTGAAGGTTTTGTTGAAATTGACGACCGAGAAATTTGGCGTGGCGGCAAAAGTCATCGCCAATAGCGATGATCTGGAGCGTATCGCCGTTGAAGGCGAAAACGCCAGCGTCGATGCACTTTCAGGCTGGCGCAGGGAATTGTACGGCGAAAAAGCCCTGAAGCTCTTGCGTGGAGAAATGGCGCTTCGATTTGTTGATCGCAAGGTCGAGGTCGTTGAATTTCACGAAGAAAACGTGGCGGAGTAACGCCACTTTTCAACGCCGTGGGTGGGTTCAGGCCTCGATGTTAAAACGCAGCGCCTTGCCGGTTAACCGGGAAAGCTGCTGCAAACGAACCTCTAGCCTTTCGCCGGTAAAATCGCGAAAACGCTCCGGTATATTCAAAACCAGCGCATCGGGCCCATCCGGTGCGAAATCCAGCGATGGTGTAACGCCAGGCATGGACGCAGAAAACAGATACCCGACGCGCAGCAAACCACCGAGCAGTTTTGCAAGTTGCTGAAGACGAGGCGTTGCAATGGCAGCGATCTCCTCGCTCAGTCCATCACCGCGCAGACCTTCAAACCGGTAGTAATTGGCCAGTGCAATATAGGCACGTCCGGCATGGGTAATGCCGGCAAATGTGCCATTGGAGATCAGGTTGAGAGACTGTGAGCCACGATAGTCAGGGTGGGCCCGCCAGCTGATGTCTGCAAGCAGGCAGGCCGACCGTCTGTAGCGTGCTTCCTCAGAACTTTCCACAATGCCAAAAGCCTTGAACGCCCGCTCTGTCCAGTCAGCCAGTTCTCTTGCATGTTCCGGGGACCGGGCCCTGAGTATAGCCAGTTCATCGGCTGCACCGACCAGCGGATCACGGGTTTTTTCTTTCTCATTCAACAGGGAATACAGAAAGCCTTCACGCACGCCAAGTGCTGAAAAGCTGACTGACTTTGGTTTCATGACGCGCAAAATCTCATGCATGGCAACCGCGCCAAAGGGTAGCAGATTTCGGCGATTGCGTGAAACAGCGCGCATGGCTTTGTTCTTGCCATTGGTGTTCTTTTCCACTTTGCCAAGAAATGCAATTATCTCATCTGCGGCGACGTTATAGCCCTGCGTTATATGCAGCGGATAATTGGTGGCCTCCATATGCAACTTGGCAAGGTTACGCCAGGTGCCGCCAACCGCATAGAATATACGCCCCTTGCCGTTTTTCAGCAATTGAGCTTTGGCTATGTTCTTGCGCGCTATTTCCCTGGCTTTGTCGATGGAGCCGCCTGCGATTTCAGAAAGCCGAAGCCCGCCGATGGGCAAGGTAATGCCATCACCCACACGATTATTACTCAGGTCAATCAGTTCCAGCGATCCACCACCCAGATCGCCAACAATGCCATCGGGCTCATGAAAACCGCTGACGATGCCGAGCGCTGAAAAATAGGCTTCCTCTGCACCGGTCAGAACGCGAATATCGTGCCCCAGCACTTCTTGTGCCTGGGCAATAAAATCCGGCCCATTGTCAGCTTCGCGCGCTGCGGCTGTGGCCACGACGTGAAGATTGGTTGCTCGGGCCTGTTGTGACAGTACACGAAAGCGTCGCAGGGCATGCAAGGCGCGTTCTATTCCCTCCGCATCCAGCATGCCGGTAGTTGCAATGCCTTTGCCAAGACCACAAAGCACCTTTTCATTGAACAGAACTGACGGCATGCGGTTCAGGCCTTCATAGACCACCAGACGCACCGAGTTGGAGCCAATATCAACGACGGATATCGGTGCAATGCCAGGCAACCGGCCCTGGGCTTCGGATTCAACCATTCACAAAGACTTCTCAATCAGATTGGCCGGGGATCCGTCCTGAGAAGAATACCTACCGGTCCTTGGTTTGTTTCGAAACGAGACCTGCCATCAATTTAGGGGCGCTTGATTCCAGCGCGCCACCGCGTCCCGACAGGCTTGGATTTGTCATGAAATAGTGCTGGGCGTTGAATGGCTCCTCTCCCGGCTGCACGTCCCTCCTTCGGGATGTTCCATCTTCCAATATCTCATAACTCTGCTGGTTGTCGATCAGATTTCCCAGCATAATTTGAGATTGCACCTGTTCTTTCACCGTCGGATTGTCGAGCGGCACCAGTGTTTCGACCCGCCGATCAAGATTTCGCGGCATCAAATCAGCCGAGCCAATGTAAACCAGCGAATCTGAACTCGGCAGCCCCTTGCCGTTGCCGAAACAGAATATGCGGCTGTGCTCGAGAAAACGACCAACAATGGATTTGACGCGGATATGCTCTGACAAACCCTTGACCTGTGGCCGCAGACAGCAAATTCCGCGTACAACCAGATCAATCTCCACACCTGCCTGGCTGGCTCTATACAAAGCGTCAATGGTCTGGGGATCAACCAGTGAATTGATCTTCATCCAGATCGCTGCAGGTTGGTCATTGCCCGCGTGCTCAATCTCCGCTTCGATATGTTCAATCAATCGACTGCGCAAAGTGTCAGGCGAAACAGCAAGACGCATCGCCTCGGTTGGCTGACCGTAACCGGTAATGAAATTGAACACATGCGCCACATCATGGGCAATACCGGTGTTGCAGGTAAAATAGGAAAGGTCGGTGTAAATCTTGGCGGTAATCGGGTGATAATTGCCTGTGCCAAGATGACAATAGCTGGCAAGCCGCCCTTCTTCACGACGAACGACGAGTGACATTTTTGCGTGCGTCTTCAATTCGATAAAGCCGAAAACAACCTGAACCCCGGCACGTTCTAGGTCCCGTGCCCAGCGAATATTCGCTTCCTCGTCAAATCGCGCCCGCAATTCGACCAGAGCTGTTACGGATTTGCCCTCCTCGGCCGCATCCACCAGCGCGCGCACGATGGGGCTGTCATTGGACGTTCTGTAGAGTGTTTGCTTGATGGCCAGAACATCCGGGTCACGGGCAGCCTGACGCAGAAACTGAACCACCACATCAAATGATTCATAGGGGTGGTGGATCACAATGTCCTTTTCGCGAATTGCAGCGAAACAATCACCGGCGTGTTCCCGCACCCGCTCTGGAAACCGTGCATTGTAAGGCTCGTACTTCAGATCATCGCGCGGTGTATCAACAATTTCGGATATCGTGGCCAACGCCAGCAGGCCCGGCAGGATGGCGACGCGATCTTCGGCAACATTGAGTTCAGTGGTGACAAACTGGCGCAAGGGTTTTGGCATTTCAGAATCGAATTCTATGCGAATCACTGATCCCCGGCGTCGCCGCTTCAAAGCCCGCTCAAACAGACGGACAAGATCTTCCGCCTCTTCCTCGACTTCGATATCACTGTCGCGAATGATCCTGAAAGTGCCAAGTCCCTTGACGATGTATCCCGGGAAGAGCGTGTCGATGAATTGCCCGACCACTTCTTCCAGGGCCATATAGCGCACGCGGTCACCCTGATCAGGCAGGCAGACAAACCGTTTGAGCGCAACAGGCAGGCGCAGCAGAGCCGTCATCGGTTCGTTTTTCTTGAGGCTGTGCAATTTCAAGACGATTGAAAACCCGAGATTCGGAATGAACGGAAATGGATGCGCCGGATCAATCGACAGCGGTGTCAGCACCGGGAAAATAGAATCCAGAAATTCCTGTTTGAGCCACTTGAGATCAGCCTTGTCCAGATCAGTCGCGCGAACAATATGGATATTTTCTTCGACAAGATATTGCTGAAGCACGGCCAGAGATGCCTGCTGCTCGAGCTGCAATTTGCTGATCTCGTCCAGCGCTTCGTTCAATTGGCTCAAAGGCGTGCGCCCATCGGCCGACCGGCTGGTAATACCCTCGCGTACCTGCCCTTCAAGACCGGCCACGCGAACCATGAAGAACTCATCCAGATTGGCCGCCGATATGGAAAGGAAACGAATTCGCTCCAACAGGGGGTGAGCGCTGTTTTGCGTTTCCTCCAATACACGCCGATTGAATTGCAACCAGGAAAATTCACGATTGATGAATCGTTCCGGACTATCCATCAGCGCAGCCGTACTGTCATTTGGATCGGTGCCCGCCGGTACAATCGCTATTTTGTCATCCATCGGTCTGTCCATTCACGTGCCTGTTCAGTTTCGGCTCCTATATTCGTCTGTCGCAAAGGGTTTATGACAATTGGGAGCCATAACTGCTTGCCTCCAGATCAGCGAGAACTTCCGCTGCAAGAGAGCGGCTGATTTTGCCCCGGCGAGCCATCGCCAGCTGATCCATCTGCTGCACAATCATTTGTGCCGCATCCAGCGATCGTTCCATTCTTTGTACCAGATAGGAAACAATGCGCGGATCAACAACAATTTGCCGATCAGCAAACAGTTTTTCAATAACCTGGGCGAGCAGAATATCGTCCGGTTCGCCAATTTCCACCACCGCGGCGGCTTTAAGCCGCGAGCGCAGATCAGCCAGTTTGACCGGCCAGGCGGCTGGCCAAACGCGGGTGGTTATCAACAATGATGTGCCATTTTGCCTGACCGTGTTGATCAGGTGAAAAAGTTGCGTCTCGTCAAAACCTACCCGATCGATATCCTCGATAAGAACGGCACCAGCCGCAGCGCATTCCAGCGCAGACTGATTATCTGCAAATGCGGTAATTGCTGACGCAGATGCATTTTCCTTCCAGATATTTGCCAGATGTGTTTTCCCAGCGCCTGTTGGCCCGGCCAGAATGACCACTGGTGACGGCCAATTTGGCCAGCTGTCAATGATGTGGATTGCCGCGTTCAGCGGGTCTGATACGATAAGGTCGTCCCTGGCATTGCTCGGCTGATGGGCAAAATCCAATGGCAGCTGCTCGATAACCTCCGTGGGCGGTTTGGCATCACGTTCGCTCATTTCAGGCCTCCGGCTCTTGCCGGGTCGCTACGGGATTGGTGCCATCATCATACAGGTCGCTTTGCAAATAGCGTTTCAACCCGAAGCGCACCAGCACTGCCAGAGCTGCAGATGCCGGTACAGCGATCAGCAATCCGACAAAACCGAATAGTGAACCGAAGGCGAATAGTGCAAACATAAGCCAAACCGGATGCAGTCCGACACTTTTTCCGACCAGTTTTGGCTGCAGGATATTGCCCTCAAAAAATTGCCCGGAAAAGAATACCGCCAGGACAATACCGATGGATACATAATCCGGCCAGAACTGTACCAGAGCAACACCCAGCGCGAGTACAAGCCCAAACATTGATCCGGCATAGGGAATAAAGCTTATCAGGCCGGCAAAAAGACCAATGAGCAACCCGAAATTCAATCCCGACAGGGTCAGCCCCAGGGCATAATAAATTCCCAAAATCAGGCAGACACTGCCCTGCCCCCGCACAAAACCGGCGATGGCGTTGTTCATATCACCTGAAATTTCACGCACCGATTCCAGGTGCCGGCGGGGCACCCAATCGTCGACAGTTTGAACCATCCGGTCCCAGTCCAGCAAAAGATAGAATGCAACAACCGGTGTCACGATGAACAGTGAGGCAAGATCAACCAGCGCCTTGCCTGAATTCCAGACCTGAAGGAACACGGTACCCACAAGCCCTGCTCCCTGAGAAATGAGATTTCCCAGCGAAGCTTTCAGATTGGGCAATTCGACACCGATCCAGCCCGTCAGCCACTTCGAATTGGAAGAGGTGATGAGTTCCTGCAACTGGGAAACATAGTCGGGCAATTTTTCAACAAAACCACTCGCCTGTGTCGCCAGAACCGGCACGACAATCATCAGTGCGATTACGAAAATCAGCAGAAATGCGACAAGAATGATGATCGTGGCTGCCAATCTGGAAAGTTTCCAGCTCTCAAGCCTGTCTGCAACCGGATCAAGAAAATAAGCCAAAGCCATGCCTGCCACGAAAGGAAGCAATATGCCGCTGAAAACATAAAGAAACAGCCCCAGCACGCACAATGCCAGCAGCCAGAAAAAGGCTTGCCGTCGCAAAAGTGCCCGATTGATTGGAGTTGCCATATCTGTCCTCGCGTACCGTACTCTTTACAATGGATCGCTATTTGACGACGCCACTCATGTGGTCAACCCATACTTTCAGATAGGCCGCCGCAGAAAGGATCGTCAAGACTGCAACACAATAGATCAAAATCACATGCAACCCACCAAAGGTAACATTAAATGCAAGCTCAGCCAAAATGACCGACGCAAGCGCGATCTGAAATGCCGTATTGGCTTTCGACACCAGGATCGGATTCATATGCACCGGTTGCCCCATGACACTTGATAGGATCACGGCGATAACAATCAAAATGTCACGTGAGACCACCAGTACCACCAGCCAGTGCGGCAGATAATCCAGAATTGCCAGCATCACGAACACACATACAAGCAGCAATTTGTCAGCGATCGGGTCAAGATAGGCGCCAAGTTCGGTCTGTTGATTGAAATGCCTGGCGACAAAACCGTCCACACCGTCCGATACGCCAGCGATCACAAATATAACAAAAGCCGGCATCATTTCGCCCAGAAGCAGCGCATAGACGACAGCCGGGACCATCATGAATCGCATCAGTGTAATGATGTTGGGTATCGTCATCAGCCCTCGGTCTGTCTCATCCACTCAATAGGTATGTGCCACGGCCATCCAGTCAGGACCGGCATGATTGCAATTATAGCAATCGACACATTTAGATTTCGTATCTGTTGTCTGCTGATTCAATGTGCAGCCGCAATAAACTTCTATTTTCCCTGGCATAATATCTGCGCATTTCAACAAAAAGTCCCGATCGCCGCAATTTTTCGGTATGGACCAGACCCAAACCTTGCACAATCCGGCGGGACGTGCGATTTCGCCCAGCAATATCCATAGCTCACAACGGTCCAGACCGTCGCATCAGGGGGCATGAATGAGTCAACATAAAAACGGTTTGAAATATAGTGATGCCGGCGTCGATATCGATGCGGGCAATGCGCTGGTTGATCGAATCAAACCACATATTCGCTCAACGCGCCGCCCCGGCGCTGATGGAGAGATCGGCGGATTTGGTGGCCTGTTTGACCTCAAGGCAGCGGGCTTTAAAGATCCCGTTCTTGTCGCCGCGAATGATGGGGTTGGTACCAAACTCAAAATCGCTATCGAAGCTGGCAATCATGACACTGTCGGCATTGATCTGGTTGCCATGTGTGTCAATGATCTGATTGTACAGGGTGCAGAGCCGCTGTTCTTTCTGGACTATTTTGCCACCGGTAAATTGGATCCGTTGCATGGTGAAGCCATTGTTGCAGGCATTGCCAAGGGATGTATCGATGCGGGCTGCGCATTAATCGGCGGTGAAACTGCCGAAATGCCAGGCATGTACGCCGGTGATGACTATGATCTTGCCGGCTTTGCCGTGGGCGCTGCTGAGCGTGGCCATCTGTTGCCGGCAGGAACCATCGAAACTGGCGATATTCTCATAGGCATTGCCTCAAGCGGTGTTCATTCCAATGGATTTTCCCTGGTGCGCAAGATTGTGGCGCTTAGCGGTGTGGAATGGAGCGATCCGGCACCATTTGAAGAGGCAAGCACGCTTGCCCAGGCACTGCTGGCACCAACACGCATATATGTGCGTCCCTTGCTGGAAGTGATCCGCAACACCGGTGCCATCAAGGCATTGGCCCATATAACCGGTGGAGGTTTTCCAGAGAACATTCCGCGTGTTCTGCCGGACGGGCTCTGTGCCCATATCAACCTGGATGCCATAGATCCACCGGCAGTCTTCTCCTGGCTTGCACAAGCGGGCGGTGTCGAAACCAGGGAAATGTTGCGTACGTTCAATTGCGGTATTGGCATGATCGCCTTTGTGGCCGAAGACGATGCCGAGACTGTCTGTGCTGCCCTTCATGCCTGCGGTGAGGACGCCTTTGTCCTCGGTGCACTTGCGGCACGTGCGGAAGGAGCCGAAGGTGTCTCCTATGCAGGCAGACTTGATCTATGAATGCGGCAAAAGACATCGCAGGTGGTGTGCCCAGGAAGCGCATTGTCGTGATGATTTCCGGGCGCGGCTCCAACCTTGGCGCATTGATATCAGCCAGCATGGCGAAAGATTACCCCTGCCGCATCATTGGTGTCATTTCGGATAACCCTGATGCTGGCGGGCTCCAGTTGGCTGGAGACTATAATATTCCCGCTGAAGCTGTTGAGCGCCTTGCCGGTGAAAACCGAAAGGCCCATGAGGCACGCGTGCTCGATGTATTGGAGCAAATGAAGCCGGATTTGATTTGCCTTGCCGGTTACATGCGGCTGCTATCGGGCCGCTTCGTCGCAAGATGGGCTGGCCGTCTGATCAATATTCATCCTTCACTGCTGCCAAGCTTTCCCGGACTTGATACCCATCAAAGGGTTCTGGCCCATCAGGTCAGACTGCATGGCTGCAGTGTTCAATTTGTCACCGAAGGTATGGATGAAGGCCCTTTGATAGCGCAGGCAGCGGTACCGGTATTGCCGGATGACGATGAAAATTCACTTGCCGCCAGAGTTCTTAAAGCCGAGCACCGGCTCTACCCGCTGGCGCTGAGGCTTGTTGCCGAAGGCAAGGTTCGAATGACCGATGCCGAGCGTGTTGTATTCAGCCATTTGTCCGCGCAAGAGGCCGACACCGTTTTGTATTCGCCAGCGACGGCCGACAACATCCAGGGTTCATGAACGAAGCCAGACATGATTGTCGTGAAATGCAGCACCGCCAAAGGGCGCAATGGCGTCCGCGCCGGTCAGAACGTTAATCCCCTCGCCATCAACAAAGGCGCCATTGGGCCACAGCCCTTCCGAAATCAGGACATCGGGCTTTTGACCGTCGACCAAACGCAGATGCAGGCGAACCTGGCCGCGTTCATTGCCCATTGTCACCAGCGTACCATCCTCCAATCCCAGTGCTTCGGCCTGCTGACGATTGATCATCACCTCGGGGCGGCCTTCGCGTTTGCGCGATGACGCCGTCTCGGTGAACGTTGAGTTGAGAAAAGTTCGCGCCGGGCTGGTGGCCAGGCGAAAGGGATGACGCTCATCTGTTTCCTCAATGACGGTCATATGGTCCGGGAATTCAGGCAATTGCTGAAATGGTCCCTGGGGCCCCATCGATTCGGGTGGCTGATTGGGTGCCGCAGCGGTGGTCCAAGCGGGACGGAAACGGAACTTTTTATCCGGCCAGTTGAATCCGTTGAGGAAATGCGACTGTTCAAAGTCCGGTTGGCAATCAATCCATTTGTTTTGTCGAAGTGTTTCCAGGTCGCCATGGCCACTGGTTTTCAACATACGGTCAATCAGCTCACTGGAAGAAAGTTTGAATGTCTCCAGGTCCTTGACGCCCAACCGGTGAGCAAGTTCGTTGATCACTTCGCTATTCGACATTGGTCCGGCTGGCGGTTCCATCAATTTCGGTCCCAGCAAAATGTGCTGGTGGCCACCGCCACGATAGACATCGTCATGTTCAAGAAACATCGTCGCTGGCAGCACGACATCGGCAACTTGAGCGGTTTCCGTCATGAACTGCTCATGCACGACCGTAAACAGATCTTCGCGCGCAAACCCCTGACGCACAAGGCGCTGTTCAGGGGCCACATTGACCGGGTTGGTATTTTGAATAAACAGTGCTGAAACCGGAGCTCCGCCGCGCAAAGCTGCTGCATCGCCGGTCAGCACCCGACCTATCTGAGACTGATCGAGATGCCGGATAGCCGGATCCGACATGGCCGATCCCATGATTTCGGATTTGTCGAGACCAAAAATCGACGCGTTGGAGTGAAATGCACCACCGCCTTCATATTGCCAAGCACCCGTTACAGTGGCGATACACGAGGCAGCATGCATGTTAACGACGCCATTGCGTTGGCGGGCAAATCCATAGCCCAGACGAAAATAGGAGCGCTGTGTTGTGCCAACCAGCTGGGCAAACGCCTCGATCTCATCAACACTCAGACCGGTGATCTGTGCAGCCCACTGCGGTCCACGGTCTCGCAGATGCGCTTCGAGGCCTGCCGGATCATCGGCAAATTCTGCCATGTATTCACGGTCCGCCAGATTATCGCGAAACAGCACATGCATGACTGCGCACGCCAGTGCGCCGTCGGTGCCAGGACGAAGAATGAGCTTCATATCCGCCTGTTTGACCGTGGGATTATCGTAAACGTCAATAACAACGATCTTGGCACCGCGTTCCTTGCGGGCACGAATCGCATGGGTCATCACATTGACCTGCGTGGCCACTGCATTTGTGCCCCAGATCACCACACAGTCCGATTTTGCCATTTCCCGCGGATCAGGACCAGACAATGTTCCCGCCCCGACAAAAAAGCCTGTCCATGAGGCATTTGTACATATGCTGTCGAACTGGCCTGAAAAATTACAGGCATGGCGCAATCGATTGATAGAATCGCGCTGTACCAGACCCATGGTGCCGGCGAAATAATATGGCCACACGGTCTCGGTGCCCAGGCGCTGGCGTGCCTTTATGAATGCCTCTGCTGTCAGATCAAGCGCCTGCTCCCAGGAAATTTCCTGCCAGCCATTGTCACCGCGCGCGCCAATGCGCCGCAACGGCTTGAGAAGCCGCTCCTTGTGATGAATGCGCTCGGCGTAACGCGCAACCTTGGCGCAGATGACACCAGCCGTATAGGTGTTGTCGCGTGAACCGCGCACCCGGCTGACGGTTTGATCATCCAGCAGATCAACCTCCAGAGCACAGGTGGAGGGGCAATCATGCGGACAGGCAGTATATCCTGTGCGAACCGGCACTGACGTGTTCATATATTTCCCGCTTTGCAAACATGGTTCGGAGCATATAAACCAATTTCGAATTGAGTGCGAGGACTGGTGTGAACTACAGGCATATATACCATGCGGGAAATTTTGCGGATGTGCTCAAACACGCCATACTGGCGCGCATAGTCGTCTACCTGCAAAAGAAGGAACGGGCTTTTCGGGTGGTGGACACCCATGCCGGCATTGGCCAGTATGATCTGACGTCCAAAGAGGCACAAAAAACCGGCGAATGGACAAACGGAATTGGGCGGTTGCTCGGTGCCGACCTTGCCGACCCGGTTGCTGCTTTGCTTGCGCCCTATCTGAATGCGGTAAAAGCACTCAACGCCCGAATGGGATCAAGTGACAAATTGCTGCATTATCCGGGGTCTCCCAAGCTGGTACGTGATCTGCTTCGTAAACAGGACCGTCTTTCTGTCATTGAATTGCACAAGGATGATTGCAAGACCCTGCGACGCCTGTTTGAAAATGATTATCAGACACGCGTCATCGCGCTCGACGGGTGGCTGGCACTGGGCGCACATCTGCCACCCAAAGAAAAACGTGGCCTTGTGCTGGTCGACCCGGCCTTCGAAAAAGACGGTGAATTTGATCGCATGGTGGATGGATTGGCACGCGCCCATAGCCGCTGGCCGTCCGGGACGTTCTGTTTCTGGTATCCAATCAAAGCCGGCTCACCCATCAGCGACTTCCACAGGAAACTCAAGGCGCTTGGCATCACGCGTATATTGTGCACCGAATTGTCGGTGATGGGAGCCAATGAAACCACTGGCCTTTGTGGTACCGGGCTGATAATCGTGAACCCGCCCTACACGCTTGAATCCGAGTTGAAATTGATGTTGCCAGCGCTTGAGAAATGTCTTGCCCAATCGAAAAAATCCGCAAGTCGGCTTTTCTGGATAGCGGGCGAATAGCAACAGTGGCGTAAAATAGCGCTCCGGTTGGGCGCTCGAGACTTGACGCAGACGCCCCGGTTGATCATCCTATATATCTGAAACACAATCATTAATTGTCGGCGCCGAAACCCGGATGTCGATTGTGAAACGGGGGCCCGTCCATTCATGTCCAGCAATTTTGCCACACGCATGCTTTGTGCAACCGCAGTTTTCTTGTCGGCGTTTTCAACTTTCACCGTTCAGCCAGCCAACGCCTTCTGGACCGGCCCCTATGCCAGCTGCGAAAGTCCGGCTGTTTTACGGGCGATTTCACACAAATTCAGAATTGCGGATCGCAATGTTTTGCACCTCGGACTGGCAATCGACCAGGTCTACGACATTCATCAAAACAGCTACACGCCTGCAACCGATGAGATGTTGATCGCGCGGCGCTACTGTCATGGCAAAGTTGCCATGAGCGACGGACGGGCGCGGACTATTTGGTATCTGATTGAAAACACACAGGGTTTCGCCGGTGTCGGCCGGAACGTTGAGTATTGCATTTCAGGGCTCGATCCATGGCACATCAATGGCGCTGATTGCGACTCGGTGCGATAGTCTGATTGTCTGTGTCCTGTGTGCGTCGGCTTCTGATCGTCCTTTTGGGAATTATTGTTCTCGTCGGCTGCGAACAATCTGAAACAGGAAACCAGAGCGCGAATACAGATAAAGTTGGGCTGCCGGTTGGTCGGGGGTTTGATTTTTATCTGCTTGCGCTCTCGTGGTCGCCCAGCTACTGCGCTGCCGAGGGTAAGCGCGCCAACCAACAACAATGCGACACAGGTCGCCCCTATGGCTTCATTGTGCACGGACTGTGGCCACAATTTAATAGCGGTTACCCCGAGTACTGCGTAAAAAACGCATCCCGTGTGAATCGGAAAATTGAACAGGGCATGAGAGACATCATGCCGAGCAACGGATTGATACGCCATCAATGGAAAAAACACGGCACCTGCACCAGCCTCACCCAGGATCAATATTTTGAAACGACCCGTGCCGCACGTGAGCGAATTACAATACCACCCGGTCTGCAAAACACCGGTGTATACAAACGGGTTTCGCCAGCGCAGATCAAATCGGCCTTTCTACAAGCGAACCCTCAGATGAAAGCCGATGGTGTAGCTGTTACATGCGACAGGCAAAGGTTACGCGAAATACGCATTTGCATGACGATGAATTTGGAGTATCGCTCCTGTCCCAAACTGGCTGGTCGGGGATGCAAATTGAATAAGGTTGCAATGCCGCCACGCCGGGAAAGCTGAATTTTCGAATATTACCGTTGGACTAAAAGGATTTGTCAATTGAAGATATTATACTCACCCGCCTCACCCTATTCGGCAAAGGTTCGAATGGCCGCACACTATAGCGGCCTTGATTGCGAATCCCAGGCTGTCGATACCAATGCTGATCCGGATGTCCTTATCAGCAGCAATCCCTTGGGCAAGATTCCGACCCTGATTGATGGGGATGCAGCAGCGGTCTATGACAGCCGGGCAATTATGCAGTTTCTCGATCGAAAAAGCGGCAAAAAGCTTTATCCTCGAAATGCGGAAAAACGCACGGAGGCTGAAGTCCTGGAAGCCCTGTGTGACGGCATTACCGACTGCCTGTTGGCAATGGTTTATGAGGTGCGGTTCCGGCCTGAGGAAAAGGTGCATCAGGACTGGGTAGATCGGCAGTGGTCGAAGGCAGAGCGTGCGCTTGATTATCTGAATGACAATCTGCCCCGCACCACCAAAAACCTCAATGGCGGGCATTTTGCGCTGGCAGCCCTGCTAGGGTATCTGGCATTGCGCTTTGAAGGACGATGGGAGCGGGGTCGCCCGAAACTGAAGGCCTGGCCTGGTAAATTTGCTCGATTTTTTCCCGAATACGACCAGTTTAAATCAAACCCGTAGCGGTTTGATATTGCACGGTTGGTTACTTTCATGATCAACCGTGCACCATTGTGTTTTGTATCTCTACACCTATATGAATTGAACCAAAGGTTTTTTGTAATTTTCCGGAATCAGGAAAAGCGTGAAACGCCTCGTTAGCGCCTTGGATGTAGCCATCAGCCAGCTCCGGAACCCAATTTATTCATGATTAGCTTTCTCATATTGATTGCCGGGTTGACGTTATTGGTTTTTGCCGGGGACTACCTTGTCAAAGGGGCTGTCGCGCTGGCGGAAAAACTGGGCATCAGTCCATTGGTCATTGGATTGACAATTGTTGCCTTTGGAACATCTGCTCCTGAATTATTTGTCTCACTCAAGGCCGCATTCAACAATGTCCATGGTATCGCACTGGGCAATGTCGTTGGTTCAAACATAGCCAATGTGCTGCTTGTATTGGGCGCACCGGCACTGATCAAACCCATTGCCTGCAAAGAAGAAGGGATTGGATTCAGTCTGGCAATCATGGCTGTTTTGACAGTCGTTTTCATGGTCATGCTGGGCACCGGTATCCTGACACATCTGGATGGCCTGGTATTGCTGGGAATACTGGCCATATTTCTCGCCTGGCAATATGCCAGCGCACGCAAGGACCGGGCAAACCCGGTCATTGGTGACTATCATGATGAAATCGACGAAGTGCCAACGCAAAACTCACGCATCGCGGCCTATTTGCTCTTTGGTATGATCGGTCTGCCAATAGGCGCTTCTTTGACGGTCAACGGTGCGGTTGACATTGCCCGCATTTTTGGTGTGTCCGATACGGTTATCGGATTGACAATTGTGGCTATCGGTACCTCCTTGCCTGAACTTGTCACATCGGTCATGGCGGCATGGCGCGGCAAAGGCGCGGTTGCCATTGGTAACGTCATCGGTTCCAACATTTTCAATATCGGCGCCATAGTGGGTATTACGAGCCTTCTGCACCCGCTTGTCGTTCCCGCACATATTGCATTTTTTGACATGTGGATCATGGCAGCTGTGACACTTCTGGTGATCGTACTGGCGATGTTCACCCGACCCATAAGCCGCCTGGGTGGCTGCATAATGCTGGTGCTGTTTACGTCCTACGTTTGTCTGGTTCTGTAAAACCTGCAGGTCTCATTGTCCAAATTGCTGCATATTTTGTCATGAGACCAGCCGTTCATGATTGACTGCGATGCGTCAGCGCATCACATATTGTCTGGAGCAATCCAGGTTTTGACGGAATCGGCAAAACCTGAATGCATCGATAAAATCAAAGGCCGACACCGTTGTCCCGTTTCTGACAAAACGTAAAACGGTCTTAATAAGTCCTGCCGGAAAGAAACGATGACGAAAACCACCGCCCCAACACCTGATGCAACGACCGCTAGCGGATCGGTGGATGCGTTTGAGGGTTGGGAAGATGCAGGAAGGGTCAGTCCCGAATTGCGGGGCGCTGAATTAATACAGGCCTATGTCAAACTGCTGCCAAATGCACCAGGCGTATACCGTATGTTCAACGAGGGCGGCGATGTCCTTTATGTGGGCAAAGCCCACAGCTTAAAAAAGCGGGTCGCCAATTATGCACAAGGGCGCGGTCATACAAACCGTATCGCCAATATGGTGCGTGCCACGGCCAATATGGAGTTCATTACCACCCGAACGGAAACAGAAGCGCTTTTATTGGAAGCGAATCTTATCAAACGGTTGCGACCGCGCTTTAACGTTTTGCTGCGGGATGACAAATCCTTTCCCTATATACTCCTATCCCAGGAGAATGACGCACCGGGCATCTACAAACACCGCGGTGCCAGATCAAGAAAGGGCGCTTATTTCGGTCCATTTGCTTCGGCTCAGGCGGTTGATCGCACAATCAATTCCCTGCAGCGGGCCTTTTTGCTGCGCACCTGCACCGATTCGGTTTACGAAAGCCGCACCCGTCCCTGCCTGTTGCATCAGATCAAACGCTGCGCTGCCCCCTGCACGGGTGAAGTCTCCACAGCTGACTATGCTGCAATGGTTGGAGAGGCGCGGGATTTTCTTTCCGGCAAAAGCCAGAAGGTCAAATCCACGTTGTCGAATTCCATGCAGGATGCATCAGAATCACTGGATTTCGAGCGGGCAGCCATTTATCGTGATCGATTGTCGGCCCTGTCTCACGTTCAAAGCCATCAGGGTATCAACCCGCAAACTGTCGAGGAAGCGGACGTCTTTGCCATCCACCAGGAAGGTGGCATGAGCTGCATTCAGGTTTTCTTTTTCCGCACCGGACAAAACTGGGGGAACAGAGCCTATTTTCCAAAAGCGGATTCGTCGCTGTCGACGGGTGAAATACTGGGCGCATTCCTGTCACAATTTTACGATGACAAACCATGCCCGCGGCAATTGCTGATTTCTGTTGCTGTTGAAGAACAAACGCTGCTTGCAGATGCATTCTCCATACGCGCCGGATACAAGGTTGTCATCAATGTGCCCAAGCGCGGTGAGAAACGCGATCTGATGGACCATGCACTTGCCAATGCAAAGGACGCCCATAATCGCAGACTGGCGGAAACCTCAACCCAGGCAACGCTGCTTCAGGGGTTTGCCAATCTGTTTGAACTGGACAAGCCCCCCAAACGCATTGAAGTCTATGACAACTCCCACATCATGGGTACAAATGCGGTAGGCGGCATGATTGTTGCCGGACCAGAGGGTTTTGCCAAAAACCAGTATCGAAAGTTCAATATCAAATCCAAAGACATTACACCGGGCGATGATTTTGGCATGATGCGCGAAGTCATTGAACGCCGGTTCTCACGCCTGGTGAAAGAACATGGCGTACCTGTTGCACCGACTGCAAAGGCAGATGAGACAGACGAAGATGGTTCCACAGATTTAGCCATTCCGAGCTGGCCTGATGTGCTTTTGATCGATGGCGGACAAGGCCAGCTGTCCGCTGTTAATGGCGTGCTGGAACAACTTGGCCTAACCGGAAGTGTTACGGTGATCGGTGTCGCTAAAGGTGTGGACCGCGATGCCGGCCGTGAGCGCTTCTTTCGTGCCGGAAAGAATTCATTCTCCCTTCCGCCCCGCGATCCCGTACTTTATTTCATCCAGCGTATGCGCGATGAGGCTCACAGGTTTGCTATTGGCACCCACCGTGCACGACGTAAAAAGGAAATGGTCCGCAATCCGCTGGACGAGATTGCCGGGATTGGTCCGTCACGCAAAAGAGCGTTGCTACACCATTTTGGTTCAGCAAAGGCAGTTTCGCGTGCCGGGCTGGATGATCTGATTTCAGTTGAAGGAATATCGGAGGCAATGGCACAGCTCATTTATGATCATTTTCACGAAGATGCGAACAAGTGACTACGCTTGCGCAATTCAGGTTTTGATGGAATCGGCAATACCTGGATGCATCAATAAAATCATAGGCCGACACCGTTGATCCGTTTCTGACAAAATGTGAATTGGACTAATCAACTCAAATGCTGTCCGAGGCATCGGAAAAATTGCCACATAATGCATGAACAGTCTATCGACAGTGATTTGACAACATTGTTTGTTGACGCGACGAACGTTGCCCTATTTGTATGGGGCAAATTGATAATGGGTGGAACCCAATGGCATCGCAGACATACAATATCCCAAACCTGCTGACCTATGCGCGCATTGCAGCGGTACCGCTGATTGTGCTGTGCTTTTTTGTGGAAGGTCGCTTGCACGGTTCGGAACTTGCACGCTGGAGCGCTCTGGCGATCTATGTTGTCGCATCCATCACCGACTTCTTTGACGGATATCTGGCGCGTATTTGGAATCAGACATCCAATATTGGTCGCATGCTTGATCCGATTGCCGACAAATTGCTGGTTTCTTCCATTCTTTTGCTGCTGGCAGCCGATGGCACAATCGCAGGCTGGACCATCTGGGCTGCCATTATAATCCTTTGCCGTGAAATACTCGTATCAGGCCTTAGAGAATACCTGGCGGAACTGAAAGTCTCAGTGCCTGTTACCTGGCTTGCAAAATGGAAGACAACGGTCCAGATGGTTGCAATCGGTTTTTTGCTTGCCGGTCCTGCTGGCAGCAAAATTCTCCCCTATACACTCGAGATAGGCATTGGGCTTTTGTGGATTGCTGCGCTCATAACCATATATACCGGCTATGATTATTTCCGGGCCGGGCTGAAACACATAGTGGGGAATTGATGGTTAAACTGGTGTATTTTGCCTGGGTCAGAGAACGCATCGGCAAAAGTGATGAAGAAATTGAATTGCCTGGCGATGTACGCACTGTTGGTGATCTGCTCACGCATCTCAAAACACGTGGAGAGGGATATGAACTGGCACTGGCCGTGCCTCGAGCCATTCATGTTGCAATCGACCAGCAGCACTGCCAACACTCAGACCCCATAGGCAATGCTTCGGAGATTGCACTTTTTCCGCCGATGACCGGGGGGTGATGATGACGCCAGCACCCCGGGTGAAAGTTCAAACTGAAGATTTTGATCTCCAAAAGGAGATTGATGATCTGACCGGTGCCAACAGTAACATTGGCGCTGTAGTCAGTTTTTGCGGCTTGTGTCGCGACGAACAGGGCACGCTTGATGCGCTTGAACTGGAACACTATCCCGGCATGGCGGAAGCGGAAATGACACGCCTTGCCGAAGAGGCAATAAAGCGCTGGTCACTCGACGGGGTAAGCATCATTCACCGCCACGGCAAAATAACGCCCGGTGACAATATTGTGCTTGTCCTGACAGCCTCTGTTCATCGTCAGGCTGCCTTTGAAGCCGCGTCGTTCCTGATGGATTTCATGAAGTCGAAAGCGCCCTTCTGGAAAAGAGAGCTTCTGAAGGATGGCCAAATCGGCTCATGGGTCGATGCCAGAGAGGCTGACGATGATGCACTCGAGCGCTGGCAATAGAGCAATTTGACTGACAGCAAAAAAAAGCCGCTGTCTTTTCGGGACAGCGGCTTTTTAAAACTTCGTCACTGGTTATGGAATTAACCAACCAGCTCCGTACCAGAAAACCAATAGGCAATTTCTTCAGCTGCTGTTTCAGGCGCATCTGAACCGTGGGCAGAGTTTTCGCCGATGGACAGCGCGAAAGTTTTACGGATCGTACCTTCATCTGCATCTGCAGGGTTGGTAGCACCCATGATTTCGCGGTTCTTGGCAATCGCATCTTCACCTTCCAGCACCTGAACGATAGTCGGGCCTGAAGACATGAACTCTGTCAGTTCGCCGAAGAAGGGACGTTCTTTGTGAACAGCATAAAAACCTTCAGCTTCGCGCAGGCTCATCCACACACGCTTCGAAGCAATAACCCGCAGGCCGCCGTCTTCCAGCATTTTGGTGATTGCACCTGTCAGGTTGCGTTTTGTCGCGTCGGGCTTAATCATCGAGAATGTACGTTCGATCGCCATGATCTCATGTTCCTTGCATTAATTTGCGGGAGAATTGCGCGCTCTATAACCCTGCCCGGGCGGCAAGACAAGTCTCAGCTTGCCAGCCTCTGCGCGGGTCGGGGAATTTTACACCAAACGAAGTAGAAATTCAGGCTGCGGCAGCCACGGCACGACCAATTCCATCATGCAGATCCAGACAACGCTCGAACCAGTCTGAAACCGGATCATCTGCCTTCAGTACGTCATGCGCCGAACACACACGCGCCCATTGAAACGCACCAAACACAATATAATCGGCAAACAGCGGCGTTTCGCCACCGATAAAGGGCTGCTTCTTGAGCATCATCCGCAACGGTTCCAGCCGCGCGGCCAAACCATCAAGGCGCTCCAGACCACCTGCAGCAACCTGTTCAAGCGTTGCGCCCATACGCGCCTCCCGGCTGTCGCGAAAATATGTCTGGTCTTCAGGCGTCAGCATCGCATGAATATCCACCAGCATATGGCCAGCGATTGTTGAATGAATCTGGGTTGCGGCAAAAGCCTCGACAAACCGTGCCGCTGATTTGCCCCCTTCGCCACCAAAAAGCGATGGCCGGTCGGGGTAACGTTCGTCAAGATAGACTGCAATTTCGAAAGAATCAGCCACGACTGTATCGCCATCACGCAGGATGGGAACAACCCTGCTTATGCCGCTTTCAACTTCGGATATGGCAGTAAATGGAACCGGTGAGCGTTCAAAAGCCAGGCCTTTGTGTGCCAGAGACATCACCGTCTTCCAGCAATGCGGGCTGAACGGGCGCGCTGTGTCCGCACCGCACAATTCGTAAAGTGTAATTGTCATTAAATTCTCCGGAAATGAGTCATGAAATCTGCCGGCATATTGCCGGATTTACTCGGCAGTTCAACATGCGCGGACCAACCAATGGGCATTGTCTCTTGCGAATTGGATCAATTCCGGTCAATTCGGGTTGTTCCGCACCCGATTCGGTTTGGCGCACAGCTTCCAGAACCCGACGCTTTTGGGGTGGTGTGTTGTTACGCGTCTTTTATAATCAAACAAAAATTACGGGGATACTCAAAGCCATGCCGAATTCCAACAAACTGCTCGACGGGCGCGCTATCGCTGCAAAAATGCACACGGAAACCGCAGCCGAGGTCGAGGCGCTCAAACAGGAAGGGTGGCCGGTCAAACTCGTGTCAATCTCAATCGGGGACGTGGAAGCGTCTGCCCTTTATGTGCGCAATCAGCAGCGGGCGGCGGAAAAGACAGGTATCACCTTTGAACCACGCTACTATCCTGCCGATATCGGGCGCGACGAACTGGTCGGTATTATCCAGGGGTTGAATACGGATCCGCGGGTAACCGGCATCATCATTCAGCGCCCTACCCCACCCCATTTGACCGAACGTCGTCTTCAGCGCACGGTTCATCCGTTGAAAGATGTGGAAGGCATGCATCCCTCCAACATAGGTGACATCGTTTACAATGATCTGAAGATGGGACCCTGTACGGCGGTTGCCGCGGTGCAAATGCTCAAGTCAACCAATACTCGCCTGGAAGGTCTGGAGGTCACCGTGATTGGCCATTCGGCCATTGTTGGCAAGCCAATTGCCTTCCTGCTGATGGCAGAAGGTGCCACTGTTACCGTATGCCACCATGAGACCCGCAATATTGCAATGCATTCACGTTCCGCTGATGCGGTTTTTGTTGCGGTTGGCAAACCGGGTCTTGTCACGGGTAATATGCTCAAGCCGGGTGCAGTCCTGATCGACATCGGTATCAACGAAATTGAAACACCTGACGGAACCAAGGTGGTTGGCGACGCTGACTTTGATAGCTGTGCGGAGATTGCAGGCTGGATCACACCCGTGCCCGGTGGTGTTGGTCCAGTCACCGTTGCCACATTATTGCGCAATTCAGTTACCGCCGCACACCTGCAGCGTGACCACTATGCATCGGAATTTGCCACCCGAAAGAGCGTATAGGTCGTTGACCGGCAGACAGGCGAGCGGAAAATCGTAAAGTTGAACGCCTCAATGTGAAATTTCGCTTGCGTTCCAATGTTCCGCCCGGCAATAAGCCCCCATGCTCACCTTATCAGAATTATCCGCTCGCATTGCCGGGCGCCTGTTGATTGATCACGCCACGCTTTCATTGCCCGAGGGTACGAAAGCGGGCTTTGTTGGACGCAACGGTACAGGCAAGTCCACCCTCTTTCGCATCATCACCGGTGACCTGTCTCCTGAGACCGGTTTCGTGACGGTGCCACGCAATTGCCGTATCGGTCAGGTGGCACAGGAAGCGCCGGGCACAGAAGAACCGTTGATTGACATCGTCCTCAATGCTGACCTCGAGCGCACGAGACTGATGCAGGAGGCAGACACCGCAACAGATCCGCACCGCATTGCAGAAATTCAGACAAGACTTGTCGATATTGATGCCCATTCGGCCGAGGCCCGTGCCGCCAGCATCCTGTCAGGTCTGGGGTTTGACAATGAGGCGCAGCGACGTCCTGCTTCCAGTTTTTCCGGTGGTTGGCGCATGCGTGTAGCGCTTGCTGCGGTTTTGTTCTCCGAACCTGATCTGTTGCTGCTGGATGAGCCAACAAACTATCTCGATCTGGAAGGTACGTTGTGGCTTGAAGAATATGTGCGCCGTTATCCACACACGGTGCTCATTATCAGCCATGACCGCGATCTTTTGAACAGGGCTGCCACGTCCATTGTTCATCTGGATCAGAAAAAACTGACATTTTACCGCGGCTCATTTGACCAGTTTGAAAGACAACGTGCAGAGGCACGCGAACTTCAGACGAAGATGCGCACCAAGCAATTGGCACAGCGCAAACATATGGAAGCCTTTGTTGAGCGGTTTCGCTCCAAGGCATCCAAAGCCCGTCAGGCCCAATCGCGGATCAAGGCACTTGAGCGCATGGGTACCGTTGCTGCGGTTGTCGATGACAATGTTCTGGGACTTAACTTTCCCGAGCCGGACAAGAAAGTTGCATCACCCATCATCGCGCTGGAACAGGCCGCAGTCGGATATGCGCCCGGTGCGCCCATATTGAATGGGCTTGATCTGCGCATCGACGCGGATGACCGCATTGCGCTGCTTGGCGCAAATGGCAATGGTAAATCGACTTTTGCCAAACTGATATCGGGAAAATTGCACCCCGAGCTTGGCCAGATGACCCGCGCGCCAAATCTGAAAATTGGTTATTTTGCGCAACACCAGCTGGATGACCTGGTTCCTGCTGACAATGCTGTTCAGCATGTGCGTAAACTGATGCCCGATGCACCGGAAGGCAAGGTACGTGGCCGCGTTGCACAAATGGGCCTGTCGACTGAAAAAATGAATACCCCTGCCAAGGACCTGTCCGGCGGCGAAAAGGCGCGGTTGCTCATGGGGCTGGCTACTTTTGATCGCCCCAATCTGCTGATCCTCGATGAGCCAACCAACCACCTTGATATCGACAGCCGTTCTGCGTTGATCGCAGCCCTGAATGATTTTGATGGTGCCGTCATCCTGATTTCCCATGACCAGCATCTGATTGCAGCGACCGTCGAAAGACTGTGGTTGGTGCGCGATGGCACGGTCGCCACATATGAAGGCGATCTTGATGACTATAGATCATTGATCATAGGCGGTTCAAAATCCGCCAGAAAGCCAAAAGACCAGGCCAGCAATCTATCCAAGGCAGAGCTGCGGCGCGCTGCAGCGGAGCGACGCAAAGAACTGGCGCCTCTGAAGAAAAAGATCAATGGAATTGAATCCTTAACGGCAAAACTTGCAATGCAGATTCAACACCTTGATGCGGAACTTGCAGACCCGGACATCTATGAGAATGAACCGGAAAAGGCAGCAGAAATCGTCCTGAAGCACAGTGCCGCGAAAAAACAGCTCGCAGAAGCCGAGGATGAATGGATGCAGCTGTCCGACGAATATGAGGCAGCCAAGGTTCTGTAACCCTGTCATAGCCGCACGGAACATTTGGGCCGGCGACGCCCTGTGTTCGCTATGCGCGGCGGCGTAAAAGCCGCTGATACAACAGGCCGATAACGACGAGCACAACACCCAATCCGATGAATGACAGCGCCCGCAAGATGCCTGTGAGATTGGACATGTCGATCACAAATACCTTTGCGACCACCACCACAATAATGACTCCGGATAGCAGCCTGAGCGTTCGAATGCCTGCGATCAGGCCGCCGGACAAAGTGGCAATGCCAATCACCAGCCAGGCCGCCGAATAGGCATATAATTCGGCATCTGTTTCTGCTCCGACATTCAGAGCCACCGGGTGAAACCAGTGCCTGATGGTCAGGGTGACCCATGCAAAAAGCAGCAGACCACCCACACTATAGGCGGCGCGGCTGTAGATCTGTCTGGTGTGTGCGGTGGAAAAACCCAGTGCAGTGTATAAAACGCCAGTGAAGAAATAGGCAAAGAGCAACTTGTTAAGGAACGTATTTGACCCAATGAATTCGCCGGTAATGGCAGGATTGTAGAAACCCAACAGGCCGAATACAGCAGCAGCCATGCCCAAAAAGCCAAGAACATCAGCGAGCGTACCCAGCGCCAGGCTGTTTCTGGTTCTTTTCATTCGGGTCAATCCAAGTGCTACCCCACCGCCGACAAAAACCAGCAACGCAGCCTCTGACAAAGTGTCTACGCCGGTAAAGACTTCGAGTGGATCAAGCATGTGAAGCCCCAACAGGGCAAGTGCTGCAGTGACGGCGGCAACCGCAACGCCCTCAATGATCTCGAGCCATAAATCGCGGGTTTGTTTTCCAAGCAGCCATGCTGTCATAACAAACCCGGCAGCAGGCACGCCATACCCAAACAACAGCCAGTTGAACACCGGTGTCGTCCCAAGAGAAGAGCCAACGATTGCAGGGTCCCATGCAATACGCGCTCCCCACAACAAAGCCGGCAGCAATGCAAATGGTCTGAGTGATGCCACTGGCCTATAGGTATAAACAAGGGCCGTGGCTGGCGCCATGAGCGCCAGGGCAACCGTTAATGTCCCCTGATCCAGCACCATACAAAGCCCAAGTGCAAATACCCCGAGGCAGGCCAACAGACAGGTTGCGACCACGCCATCACGGCCATTTGCATCTTCAGATTGGATATGCCGGTCCATATGCATGGCAACGCCATAGAGTGCGACACTCAACAGCAGCGCAATAATCCCGTATCGAAGTGAGATATCAAGGAAATCGGTTCTGGCATAGGCAACAGCTAACAGGAGTACGGGTGTAAAAGCACCACCAAAGGCAAGCGGCACACGTGATGCGGACCACCTGGCACCGGCGAACCCGAGCGTTGCCGCAAGAGCGGCGAGTACAATCCCCAATACACCAAACATCGACAGCGCCTGCTGCTTGTATCCGGGCATAAATATCGGGTTGAGTTGCTCAATCGTGTCCGCATTGCCAACCAGAGGCGCCCAGGTATCAATGCCAATGTCCCAGCTGCCATAGCCCACTGCGGCAACAATAACCGCAACTGGAACAATGTAGCGTGCTGCGGACCAATAGTAGCTCGCTGCGAACGGCACAAAAATAATTAATACCAGGCCAACCACGGTTCCTGCGCCTGTCTCCACCGTAACGAAGATAAGTGCGAGCAGTGAAATCAACGCAAGCAGCACAACTGCAACACGGTCGTTGGGGAAAAACTCCTGGGCGGATCGTGGATACAGACTTGTCACGAACACATAAAATATGGCGATCCAGGCAACCAGGATATACAGACCAACGACGACCTGCTGCGCCTGACTGTCGATGAGCAGGAGCACAACACCAAAAAAAGCCAGTCCGAGAGCGGCAATGACTGCCAGCCATCGCCACAGTCTCAGTCGCCCGACACCAAAGGCGGCAACGGACACAGCAAAGGCATAGAGAGCCAATCCGATGGCGCTGGGTTGCTGTGTTGCCACCAGAAACGGCACAAAATAGCTGCCAACAAGCCCCAGCGCGGCCAAAATGGGCCCGTGCAGCAAAGCGGCGACCATGGTTGCAACCGAAACAATGCCCAAAATGACAAAGGCCGCCAAAGGCGACAAAAATCCATAAATCTGATAGGCGGCAAATACGGTTGCAAAGGCAGCAAGTGTACCGGCTGCCGTAACAATAGCCGGAATATTGGCCGTTTCAAATCCGCCTACAGCATAAGCAGCACCACGCTGACGTGTCCATTCGCCCGCGCCAATCAGCAGGGCTGAGAATGCAGCCCCCAACAGAATGCGCATCCCCGGCCCCAAAAGTCCCTGCTCGATTGAGTAGCGAACCAAAAACACACCGCCAAGCGCAAGGGCCAGACCGCCGACCCAAACAGCCCATTTTGCGCCGACGGTTTCTTCAAGGTTTGTGCCGGTATCGGTGCTGACAACATCTTCCCTTTTGTCAGCTGTCCTTTCGGCTGGTTCCGCGCGCGCAACTGCCTCTTCGTCAAGATTGAGTGGTTCCGGTTGCGGTTCTTGCGGCGGTATGCCCCATGCATCCGCTGTCCCGTCGCCATCCCCGACTGCCGGGTCAATGTCGTCCGGCGCCGGTTCTGGTTCTTCCTGACTTTCGAATTGAACCGGTGCACCGGCATCAAGCCGCGCCTGCAGCGCATCGACATCACGTTGCAGCCGTCTGACGCGAAAAAAGGCGACCGTCCCCAGGATCGGCATTACAACAAAGGCCAACGCAAGAAGCAGTGCCAATGGGACCAATTCAGACACGACACACATCCCCCAGCCCACACGGGGCTATATCCAAACCCATCAACTGTCCGAAAAAATACTCCAAGAGCATCAAGGACCTTGCTGGCGCAATATTACCTGACCGATTGTCCAAGCCGCCCACCCTTCGGCGCGCAGACTCACGCCTATTCAGTTTACTGGCGAATTGGCTGACATACAATTTCAGGATCAATGCCAGTCAAATTTCCACAAAGCGCCAGACCAAGTGCCATATTTGCGCCTTCAAATGATTCCATTTGAGCGATATACAGCCTATCGGTGCTTGTTGAGAGCGGTCATTACTTCGTCAAGCCTGTCCTGCCCCCAGTGCATTTCGCCGTTGACATAAAATGTTGGCGCACCAAAGGCGCCCCGTTCGACCGCCTCTTGCGTGTTTTTCTTTAACTCATCCTTGATCGCCTGATCCTGCACCATATTGGCTATCTCATTTGCAGGCAGGCCGGATTTTTCCATCAATTCCATCATTACCTCAGGACTGGCAAGATCATCACCATTGGCCCAGGCACCATCGAACATTGTGGCCATATAGGGGTCCAGAACCTCTGGCCCCAACCTTTCGGCAGCGATCGCCCCACGCATCGCCATAATGGTGTTCAGTGGAAAGGAAGGATTAACCGAGAATTCAATTCCATGTTTGTCTGCAGTGCGCTTCATATCCGCAAACATCCATTGGCCCTTTGCAGCTATGTTGACCGGACTGACATTGCCTACCGCTTTGAATACACCACCCAGAAAAATCGGTTTCCAATGAATTTTGCCACCGGCGTCGCGCACCATTTTTGGTAGTCGTTTGTAAGCCAGATATGAAGCGCTGCTCACAAAATCATAATAAAAATCAACAACTTTCGTCAAAACTAATCTCCTGGAAGTGGTGTTTTTCATCGTTTAAACCATCACTTCGAACCGGCACATCTGTTTTGCGATGCATCATCGAAGCCCGGTTGCATTTAGCATCTAACAACGTTTACGTAAACGGAAACAGTATCGCATATGCAGACATTCATTGCCTGATTCACATGGCAGAATGAACAGTATTTCAATTTTACCATTCGACCGAATTTACCGATTGATAAGGCACTCTTTCTAGGGTCTTCGATACATCAGAACCCGGCTGTGCCTGGACAATTTGAAGCGGATTTTTTGTAATGCGTAAGCTGTCTTCACATCTCAATCTACTGGCCTGTACCGGTGCATCGATTATCATGTTGACCGCAGCCAATCCGGCTGTGGCAACGCAGATGGATACACACGCCAAATCGACAATCACGTCACAATTGCCGGAAACCAGACCCGTCGATCCGGTCCTGATGCTGGTGTCATTGCAGAAGCAGCAGATAAAGGTCCTTGTTGGTGATCGGCTTGTTGCCCGCTCCAAAGTGTCCACCGGGAAAAAAGGCCACCGGACGCCGACGGGTATTTTCAGTGTATTACAGAAAAAACGCCGTCATCACTCCAATATCTACAGCCGTGCACCAATGCCCTATATGCAGCGTTTGACGTGGTCGGGAATAGCACTGCACGAATCTAAAAGCGTGCCAGCGCGACCTGCGTCTCACGGATGCGTTCGTCTTCCGAACGCCTTTGCAAAACAACTTTATGGGTTTACCGACCGGGGTGCCCACGTCATTATTACGGATGAGGAACTGAATTTTGCCCCGCTTTGGCACGGCAATCTACTTTATCCCGACCGCAAGCCGGTTCAAAAACCGCTTCAGTCGGTAAGCGACGAAGGCTCCCTGCAAAGTTATCGGCAGAATAATAATTCCATGTCGCCTGTGTTGTTGGCCCAAAACGGTAGCCCCGCAGACCTGAACGGGCCCGATGCGAATGCCCTTGCGAGCGACGGCTTCGTTTTGCGTGCCAGTCTGAAGGCTGACGCCCCCACTGAACGCGTCATCGATCGTTTTGAACTGCCCGATTCCGACTCGCCCGTGCGCATATTGATAACCCGCAGGACCGGCAGGGAACTGGTGCGCGATATCCAGACGATGTTGACAGAACTTGGGTATGACACAGGCGATGCCGATGGTTGGATGGGTCCGGACACGGGCAATGCAATCATCAGATTTCAAAATGATAATGGGCGCAAGCCGACAGGTAGCCTGTCCATGTCGCTTGCACGCGCGCTCCATGAGGCATCTGGCAAAGGCCCCTTTCCGGCCGCGCATATTTATGCGCGCCAGGATTTCAAACCCGTCTTTGATGCACCGGTTGTCATGGAGAATCCGCAATTGCCTCTGGGCACGCATTTCATAACCGGGCTCAAGTCACACACCGACCGGCACACATTGCGTTGGCTGAGCGCGACACTGGCCAATACACCGCAACCATCCGCCCTGTCAGATATCGGGCTAAGCAGCAGACCGGGAGCACCGCTGTCCAACTCGGTTAGTGATGCATTGGACCGGCTCACAATTCCCGCATACATAAAGGAACGGCTGCTGGCGATGCTGGTTCCCGGATCGTCCATTATCATTTCAGATGACGGCATAAGTGATGAATCGCATCTGGGCACAGATTTCATCGTTCTGACCAAATCGCACAGTAAACATTGACGCCGGCGGACGCCCACTATAAAGGTCCTGAAAAAAGGCGCTCCGCAATCGCGAAGCAACCGTGGCGGCGCGCGGTCTAAATTTAGCGCCTTTCGAGAAAGATCATTTTCTGATGGCTCCCTTTGAGCGCGCCGAACCGGCGCTTGCTGCCGCGTTGACGAAGCGCGGATATACTGCGTTGACACCCGTGCAATCCGCAGTAATCGATACCGAACTGGATCAACGTGACCTGTTGGTTTCTGCCCAGACGGGCTCCGGTAAAACTGTTGCTTTTGGATTGGCTCTTGCCGGTTCAGTCCTTGTGGATGGCGCACTGCCGGGCCGTGTTGGCGCACCGCTGGCCCTGATCATCGCACCGACCCGAGAGCTGGCGCTGCAGGTCAGTCGCGAACTTGAGTGGCTCTACGCTGAAGCCGGTGCAAAAATCTGTTCATGCGTCGGTGGTATGGATCCGCGTGCGGAACGCCGGGCTCTGGAGCGCGGCGCGCATATTGTCGTTGGAACGCCGGGGCGTCTGCGCGATCACATCACCAGACGCGCCCTTAATCTGGGCAGCCTGAATGCCGCTGTGCTGGATGAAGCCGATGAAATGCTGGATTTGGGCTTTCGGGAAGATCTCGAATTCATTCTAGATGCAGCCCCGGAAGAACGCCGCACACTGATGTTCTCGGCGACATTGCCGCGTGAAGTCAATGCGCTCGCACAACGCTTCCAGAAGAACGCTGAGCGGGTAACGGTCAATAGTGAAAAAAGTGCCCATGCCGATATTGAATACATCGGTCATACGGTCGTCGCCAGCGAGCGAGAGAACGCGATAATCAACGTATTGCGTTATCACAATGCATCACGCTCGATCGTATTTTGCGGCACACGCGAAAACGTCAAACATCTGACCAGCCGTCTGGCAAACCGTGGATTTTCCACGGTTGCCCTTTCGGGTGAATTTACCCAGGCAGAGCGTTCCCATGCATTGCAGTCCATTCGTGACGGCCGTGCCAAAGTCTGCGTTGCCACTGACGTGGCTGCCCGCGGCATTGATCTGCCGGAACTTGATCTGGTTGTTCATGCAGACCTGCCGAATAACCCTGAGACGCTGCTCCACCGCAGTGGACGGACCGGGCGCGCCGGACGCAAAGGCGTCTGCACACTGATCGTAACCAGCAACCGCCGCCGTAATGCCGAACGCCTGGTGCGGTTTGCCAAAGTCGGCATCGCGTGGAAAGCAGCACCCAATGCCTCTGACATTGCACATCTGGATAATGAGCGTATTCGTCAAAGCCCCTTTCTGACTGATCAGATGGAGGAAGAGGAACAGAATTTCGCGCGTTCGTTGCTGGAAACGCACAGTGCCGAACAGATAGCAGCAGCCTTCTTCCGCCTTTCCCGCTCCGCGCTGCCCGCTGCAGAGGATTTATCCGAAGTTGCCGAGCAACAGCAAAAGCCGGCGAGCCTGCGCAGCGATTTCGAGAATGGGCAATGGTTCAGCATCAGCGCAGGTCGCAATCAGCGTGCAGAACCGCGTTGGTTGCTGCCGGTGATCTGTCGCTCCGGTGACATTGATCGAAATTCCGTGGGGGCAATCTCCATTCGCGAAACAGAAACACTGTTCGAAATTCATCCGGACAAGGTTGATGACTACAAAAAAATGGTAAGTGAACAAGGGTGCGTCGAACGTGCACTTAATATCAAATTTGTTGGTAGTGCGCCCGATAAAGCCGGCGGTGGAAACAAACCTGGCGGCGGTTACAAGGGTGGCAAATCCGATGGACCATCACGCTCCCGCAACAAAAACAAGCCGCGACGCTCTGGCGATTTCAGCGCAAGCAAGCCAAAGGCCGCAACGGACCCGTCCGAAAAGAAATTTGCAAAACGCAAGAAGGACAAGGCGAAGGCTCCCGGCAGCAAACCCAAAAACCGCAAGGCAACCGGCAAGGCCTGATCGCTCCCCGCAACCAGCCCGTTTCCCGGCGAACTGCCTCCAATCCACAAGATGGTTGGGAGGTTGTGCACCGGGAATCGGCAACACCAGTCAGGCCTTTTTCTCCCATCCACGATCGGGCGTTTGCTGCCAATAGGTCATATTGTGGCTGCCACCCTTGAGATTTTTCCAATGGGTCCGCGCCGATTCTACCTGCTGCTGGTCGTGGCCATCAAACATCAAAACCGCACGCTCGTAGTCCTCCAGTCCGATTGGTGCTGAACCGTCCACGAGAAAACGAACCTGTGCCGTGTTGACATTTCCATCATTGCAACACAGCACAATAGGCTGCAGGTTGGCGTTATCTGTTCGATCTGTTCCGTGGGGAAGAAAAGACTCGTCACGATATACCCACAGGTGTTGATCAAGGGCGTCCCGCCGCTCCTCACTTGTCGTTTGGACGACGACACGCCAATTGCGCTCAAGACATTTCTCAAGCAGGGACGGCAAGGCGTCCTCCAGTCGCGACTCGGTCAGGTGATAAAACAGAACATCTGCCATGGATTGGGTGCCTGTGCGTTATCAGGATTCGTAATTCGACCGAACGAATGCATCCAGAAGCCGAACACCAAACCCAGTGCCCCATGAACGATTGATTTCCGTATTGGGTGCGCCCATTCCAGTACCTGCAATATCCAGATGAACCCAGGGGGTGTCATTGACGAACCGTTGCAGAAATTGTGCCGCGGTGATGGATCCCCCCCAACGACCGCCAACATTCTTCATGTCGGCAAACTTGGAATCGATGAGTTTGTCATACTCGGGACCAAGCGGCAGGCGCCAGACTTTTTCCTGCGTCATGTCCCCGGCAGCAGAAAGTTGCTCGCACAAATCATCATTGTTGGAAAACATGCCTGCATGCTGATGTCCGAGTGCGACAATAACCGCCCCCGTCAATGTCGCCAGATTGATCATGAACTGCGGTTTATAACGTTGCTGACAATACCAAAGCGCATCACAAAGAACCAGACGTCCTTCCGCATCAGTATTAATCACCTCTATGGTCTGGCCAGACATGGAGCGAACGATATCGCCCGGTCTTTGGGCATTGCCATCCGGCATGTTTTCCACAAGACCGAGTATACCAATAACATTCGATTTGGCTTTTCGCGCTGCCAATGCATGCATGAGGCCAATGACGGCGGCTGCACCGCCCATATCCCCTTTCATGTCTTCCATGCCTGCGCCGGGTTTTAGCGAGATGCCGCCGCTGTCAAAAACGACGCCTTTGCCGATAAAGGCGATAGGTTTTTGCTTTTGCTTGCCACCATTCCACCTCATGATCGCCAGCCGCGGTGGGCGAACTGATCCCTGGGCGACACCAAGCAAGGTGCCCATGCCCAATTTCGTCATTTCCTTCTCGGTCAGAATTTCAACCTCAACACCAAGTTTTTCCAGATCACTGGCATGTTTGGCGAATTCGACCGGCCCCAGGACATTGGCCGGTTCATTAACAAGATTGCGTGCCAATGAAACACCGTCGGCAATTGCCTGAGCATCAGCAAAGCATTTTTTTGCAGCAGCGGCGTGCTTGCTGACCACTGTGACCTTGATTGTTTTGGGCGTTGATTCGTTGCCATTGCCTTTTGAGCGGGTCTTGTAGGTGTCAAATTTGTAGCTGCGCAGCAGCAACCCAAGGGCAATGCCTGCGGCATTTTCGGCGTCCAGGCCGAAATCGGGCCCATCCAGATAAAGTGTGACGGAGTCAGCTTTTTTGATTTGAGCGAAAGCGGCGCCGCCAAAGCGCAGCCAATCATTGGCCTTCAACTCCGACGGCTCTCCGATTCCCAACACCACAATACGGTCAACCGGGCTGCCTTCAGGAGCAAGAATATCGACTGATGAAAGCTTCTTGCCGTCGAATCCGGCAATATTCATCGCCCGTTTCGAAACATCCTGAGGATCGACACGTGTAACATCGTGTGAAAGGTGCCCTGCTTTGTCGCCAAGCAATATTGCCACCCCACCTTTTGCAGTTGATGCTTTGGTAAAGCTGATATTTAGTTTTTGTGACATGAAAACTCCAAATGAACGCGCGAGCGAATACATGCGGTTTATGACCGCAGTGAATGATGATGCCCGTACATGCATGATGGCGGTTTGGCGCGCAATAACAAGTCCTGCGTTTTGCTATTTACGCGTAAATGGCGTCAATCCCTAAGAGCAACATCTCCCTGCGGAACCAGGGTGGCGCGATTTCGGAAATTAGCGAAATGTTTACTATGCCTCTTGGCGACATATTAGGTATAAGCCGCTACGATGAATTTTCGATCGTGCCCTGGGTCGATTGATTTGATGGTGTTGCGGATTTCTCGCTGTATGAAACAAATTGAACGCTACATATTTATGAAGGTCATGATCCTGTCGGTGGGGACACTGGTCACAACGACGGTGATCGCCTTGACGACCCAGGTCTTGATCCGCGTTAATTTGTTGAGCTCCACCGGCCAATCTCTTTTGACATTTTTGGAACTGGCTGGATTGCTGGTGCCATCCATGGTGGTGATTGTTATGCCATTTGCGCTGATGATCGGTGCATCGCAAACTCTGTCCACCATGAACTCAGACTCCGAATTGGCCGTGATCGAGGCCTCAGGCGGCTCACGGGTCCTGACAGCCAGGCCAATTCTTTTGCTGGCAATAATTATGGCGTTGGTAACACTGGTTACCAGCGTTATTGTTGAACCGTGGACAAATCGGCAAATTCGGGACCTGCTGAATTCAGCAAGTGCGGATTTGTTCTCGGTCGCCGTTCAGTCAGGTACCTTTCATGAAGTTGAAAATGGATTGCATGTTCAGGTCGGTGAAAAATTACCTGGTGGCAAACTTGGCGGGATTTTCCTGTCCGATCGCCGCGATAAGGCGATAGATACAATTTACTACGCCAAATATGGTGCATTTGTTGAAAGCGACGGCAAAGATATTTTGCTGATGTCCGATGGCGAATTGCACCGTCAATCCAAGAGCGATGGGGATGTATCAATTATCCGCTTTGCCACATATGCACTGGATCTAAGTCTTATTGGCGGCGGATCTGCGACAGGTGGCAGCTATTATGCCAAAGAACGCCCAACCGGTTTTCTGCTTAATCCGGATCCCAATGACGATGTCTATAAAAGTTCACCGGCACAATTCACCGAGGAAATTAACAAGCGCTTTTCGGAGTGGCTGTTTCCGCTGCTCTTTGGCTTGATTTCGGTTTATTTCCTTGGCAAGGCACACTCAAATCGGCATGAGCAGGTCTGGAGTGTGGTCACCGCGGCAGCTATTGCCTTTACATTGCGCGGGTTCAATTTTTATACAGTGGACCAATCAGGGACCAGCCATGTTTTCACCATCCTTTGCTACGCGGTCCCGGTTGGCGGTATTGTGTTGTTTTCGGTGCTTCTGGTGACCAATTGGTCGTTTCGCGCCCCAAAACTTCTGGTCGAGCAAACGGCAACTCTGTTTTCCGGACAAGGATCCCTGCCAACTGCTGTTGGCCATTGGATTTCCGGTAGCCACAGGAAGGATGTCTCATGATTGGCATGACCCTGTGGCGATATCTCTTCAGACGTTATGTTGTGATGACAGGCTGGTTTATCCTTGGGGTCCTCGCCATCATTTACATGATTGATTTTACCGAATTCTCAAGCCGTGCCTCCAACCTTCCCGGTTACACGCTGGCGATCGGCATGTATCTGTCTGTGCTGCGCCTTCCCAACATCATTCAGGTGACGATCCCTTTTGTCATACTGTTTTCCTCAATGTCGGTGCTGCTTGTTCTCAACAGGAAATATGAGCTGGTGGTGGCACGGTCCGCTGGCATTTCTGCCTGGCAGTTCCTCATGCCGCTTTGCACAGCAAGCTTCCTGATCGGCCTTGTAATGGTTGCGGTCATAAATCCACTTTCTTCCTACGCTCTGTTGAAAGTGCAAGAACTGGAAGTTGGCATGGGTATGCAACGTGGAACAGTCGGGTCCATCAAACGCACACCCTGGATCCGACAACGCACCGAAGAGGGCGTCACTATCATCGGGGCGAAAAACATTGCTCGTCAGGGTCTGTTGCTTGGTGATGCCACATTTATCCGATTTGATGATGATGGCGGCATTGCAGAGCGTCTTGATGCGAAAACTGCCATCCTGGAAGACGGGATGTGGATATTGAACGACGCAAAACGTATGCGCTGGACTGGATTGCCGGAACTGTTGGACCAGAGTGAGATTAAAACGAATCTCAAACCGGAGTTCGTTGAAGAATCACTGGCATCACCCCAATCAATTTCTTTTTTTGATCTTCCACGAAAAATTGAAGTCGCGCGGTCCTTTGGTCTGGGCGCCAATGCATTTGCCACACAGTATCAATCATTGCTTGCTTTACCGCTGTTGCTCGTCGCTATGACGCTGATTGCAGCGACGGTTTCACTGAAATTTATTCGATTTGGACAGTCCGGAACTGTTATTTTGGCTGGCATCTTGTCCGGGTTTCTGCTTTATGTCGTGACAGTGTTGGCAAAATCGTTCGGGACGGCTGGTGCAGTACCGCCATATGTGGCTGCCTGGCTTCCGGTAATTATTGCGTCAGCACTTGGGGTGACAGTGCTTCTCCACAAGGAGGATGGGTAGTGGATTTGGCAAATATCTGCGAAAATAAAATATTGCGTATCGCAGGTCTGATTGCAGTTTTGTCGGCAGGTGTGGCCACCTGTGCCCTTGTGCCGACCGCATTGGCACAAAGCACTACGGAGGCCGGTGGGTTCGAACTCAAGGCTTCGCCGGATTCTCAACTTCTTCTTACCGCCAACGAGCTGACCTTTAATCAGGACACCGAAGTGGTCATTGCCACGGGTGCTGTACAGGTCAATTATGACGGCTACAGCATGGTAGCCCACAGGTTGGAATACCATCAGAAAACCGGGCGCTTGAAAGCCTTTGGCGATATCGAAATGATTGAACCGGATGGCAATCGTGTTTATGCACAGGAGCTGGATGTAACGGATGATTTTGCAGATGGGTTCATCAATGCACTGCGAATAGAACGGCCGGATAATTCGCGTATTGTTGCCGACAGCGCACAGCGTCTTGATGGCGAACGCACGACACTGACCAATGGCGTCTACACAGCTTGTGACATTTGCGAGAAAGATCCGGAAAAACCGCCGCTTTGGCAAATCAAGGCGCGACGCGTTACCCAGGACGGCAAGACCCAGACAATTCGTCTGGAAGGTGCTCACTTCGAATTTTTTGGCAAACCCATTGCCTATCTTCCATTTCTCGTGGTTCCCGATCACACGGTCAAACGCAAGAGCGGTTTCCTGATACCTTCTTTTGGATACAGCAAAGAGCTGGGAGCACGGGTCAAGGTTCCTTATTACTTTGCACTCAATCCGCACTACGACATGACAGTGGAGATCACCGGACTTTCCAGGCAAGGATTCCTGGCCGAAGCAGAGTTTCGGCAGCAGTTTGAAAATGGATCGCACATATTGCGGGTTGCGGGTATCCATCAGCTTTCGCGGGATGCATTTTCCCCCGGCACGGTCGATGCGAAAGAGACCAATCGGGGAATGATCGCATCGCGGGGCGAATTCCAGATCAACCCACGCTGGGCATTTGGTTGGGATGTCATGGCCCAAAGTGACAACAGCTTTGCAAATACCTACAGCATTGCCGGATATAGCGCTGTTACCCAGACATCCAATATTTATCTGACCGGCCTGTCCGGCCGGAACTTTTTTGATCTGCAGGGGTTTTATTTCGATGTTCAATCGACAAACCCCTCCAGCCAGGCTGAAAATCAGCAGCCAATCATTCATCCATCACTTGACTATTCCTACACGTTCAACAAACCGGTGGCCGGTGGCGAACTCAATTTTGACGTCAATGTGTTGAGCCTGACACGTCGCACAGCCGAGAGCGAACCGGTCAACAACCGCTTTCCGGGTATTGAAGGCAATAATTCAAGACTGACGGGTGAAGTGGAATGGAAACGCACATTCTTTACTGATAGTGGCCTGCTGTTAACACCGTTGCTGGCTGCACGTGGCGATGCGAACGTTCTGGATATTACAGCACCCATGGCCTACACGGGGTCACTTACCACTGACTCGACTGCAACCCGTGGCCTGCTCACCGCCGGTCTTGAGGCCCGTTACCCCATTCAGATATCTGCTCCCAGCGGCTCTCACGTGATTGAGCCCGTAGGTCAGATATTTGTG
This sequence comes from uncultured Rhizobiaceae group bacterium, assembly GCA_947501445.1. GTDB lineage: Bacteria > Pseudomonadota > Alphaproteobacteria > Rhizobiales > Rhizobiaceae > Hoeflea_A. The sequence goes on from CANMVS010000001.1 coordinate 618,900, forward strand.
CGCAACAATGAACAATTGGCAGGCTCATTGCCCAATGAGGATGCGCAGAGTTTTGTCTTTGATGCCAGCACGCTATTCGAACGCGACAAATTCTCCGGTTATGATCGCATTGAGGGCGGCACCAGGGCAAATCTGGGCCTGCGTTATACCGGTACATTCAATAATGGCGTCTCACTGCGCGGTATATTCGGGCAATCCTTTCAGATTGCCGGGTTGAATTCATTTGCAACACCCGATCTTGTCAATGTGGGCAGCAATTCAGGGTTGGAAACAACCAAGTCCGACTATGTCGGTAGTATTGGCGTCGATTTGCCAAACGGGTTTTCCCTTACCGCCGCTGGTCGCTTTGATGAAGAAACTTTTGCCCTTGAACGTTCAGATATCGGTGGATCCTACAGCAGCCGGGCATTCAGCACTTCGTTTGCCCATACAACAGTGCAACCACAGCCTGGTTACGGCTCATCAACCAGCCGCCATGAGGTCAAGGGTGCTGCATCCTTCCGCTTTGCCGAAGTGTGGACGACATTCGGCTCGATCAGTTATGACATTGAAAATCGTCTGATTTCCGATAATACCATCGGTATGGGTTACGATGATGAATGTTTTGCCATCAAAATTTCCTATTCCCAAACCCGTGACAGCAATCAGGCTGTTGACTGGAGTGTTGGCGCTTCGATCAGTTTGCGTACACTTGGCGATGTCACTTTTGGATCAGGTGATTTTGATGCTTTTGCAGATGACGGATAGGCGCGCGTGGGTTAAGCACGTTTCAGCGTAGGCGTGAGGCACAACAATGTTTGTGTCATCTTTTTGCCAAATCACAATGGGATTTACGGCAAAGCGCGAATTTGCGAAAATGACCGCCTATGCGGGAGTGAGGATACAGACAATGAAAAGCGATCAGCCCAGACTGCGATATTTCACCGTAGCCAAATCAGCCATAATCATGGCGTTTGCGCTGGTATTTGCGCATGGCCCGCTGGTTTCCACAGCTGCTCTTGCCAGCAGCATTGCCATCATCGTCAACGGTGATGCCATCACCACCATAGATATCGACAAGCGGGTAAAACTTCTGCGATTACAGCGCACTGGTGGCAATCTTAAAGCAAAGGCCAAAGAACAATTGGTCGAAGAAGCCATAAAGATGGATGAGGCAAAACGGCTACGCGCCACGGTCTCAGACGCACAGGTCAACCAGTCTTTTGCGCGCTTTGCGTCGTCCAACAAAATGTCTGTCAAACAGATGAGCAATATGCTCAACCAGGCGGGAGTCGGCGCATCCCATTTCAAGGAATTCATCCGGGTTCAAATGTCGTGGCCGCGCGTTGTCAATGCACGATTCAACTCCGGTGGACGTATGAGCACGGAAGATCTGGTTTCAAAAATGCTCGAACGCGGTGGCGAAAAACCAACGACTACCGAATATATTCTGCAGCAGGTCGTGTTTGTTGTTCCTGCATCAAAACGCAAGGCGATCCTTGGCACACGCAAGCGCGAAGCAGAAGCAATGCGCGGACGTTTTGTCAGTTGCAACAATACCCGCGAATTCGCCAAGGGTCTGAAGGATGTTTCGGTGCGTGAACTGGGTCGCATCATGCAGCCCGCACTACCCGGTGAATGGAAAAAGCACATCGAAAATACCGCTGAAGGCAAAACAACGCCCATCAGGGTGACTAATCGGGGCGTGGAATTTCTCGCTGTTTGCTCCAGCAAACAGGTTTCTGATGATCTGGCAGCCGAGATGGTATTCCGTTCAGAGGCCGCATCCGCCGCCGGTGGCGATAGTGCCAACAGCAAGAAATATCTCAAGGAACTCACTGGCAGAGCCCGCGTTTCCTACAAATAATCCGGTAGGATTTTCCGTTTTTGACCAAAATTGCCAATAGTAACAAACCGATCGCGCTAACGATGGGAGATCCGGCCGGGGTCGGCCCTGATATTACACTGTGTCTTTGGCGGGATCGTGAAAATCTCAATCTGCCACCCTATGTTTACATCGGGTGTCCGGACATGTTGGCTGAGCGTGCTTCTACGATGGGGATAGGTCTCAGGACCACGATTGTTGATCCGACACAACCATTCAACTTTGACAACCATACCATGCCTGTGATCCCGCCCTCGCACGCTGTCAATGCATCTGCCGGCAGTCCGAACGATGATGATGCCAAAGCCATCATCGAGTCTATTGAACGGGCGGTCGAATTGACCGTCAACGGATACGCGGCTGCGGTGGTGACAAACCCGATTGCAAAAGCGCAATTGTATAAAGCCGGATTTTCTTTCCCCGGGCATACCGAATTCCTGGCAGAACTTGCCCACCGGCATACGGGTGCTCAATATAGACCGGTGATGATGCTGGCGGGCCCCAAACTGCGGGCGGTTCCGGTAACAATTCATATACCACTCAGCGAGGTCCCTGATCGGTTGAACAGTGAATTGATCATTGAGACCAGCCAAATTGTGGCTGCAGATATGATATCGCGGTTTGGTGTTTCACACCCACGCATCGCCATAGCCGGTCTTAATCCACATGCCGGAGAATCCGGCGCGATTGGCCATGAGGATCTGGATATCATTGTACCGGCTGTTGAGGCCATCAAATTGCTTGGCATCAACGCAACCGGACCATTGCCCGCCGACACGATGTTTCATGAGGAAGCGCGGAAGGGATATGACGTCGCGCTTTGCATGTATCATGATCAGGCACTGATACCGGCAAAGGCCCTTGGATTTGATGATTCAGTCAATACCACGATGGGATTGCCCTTCATTCGCACCTCGCCCGACCACGGTACGGCCTTCGCTATTGCCGGCACCAACGCTGCCAGACCTGACAGTCTCATTGCCGCTATGCGACTTGCATCGCAGTTGGCAGCCACAAGCCGCAAGGAACACCTTCAGTGAGAAACGTGAGCCCGCTCTGATGGCCGCCATAGACGGGTTACCGCCCCTTGGCGATGTCATCAAGCAATTTGGTCTGGATGCCAAAAAATCGCTTGGGCAGAATTTTCTGCTGGACCTCAATCTCACACAGAAAATCGCCCGCGCGGCTGGCCAGCTGGAAGGCACAACCGTGGTCGAGGTTGGACCAGGGCCAGGTGGGCTGACCCGGGCACTGCTTGCCAATGGTGTGCGTAAGGTAATAGCCATAGAACGTGACCAGCGCTGCCTGCCGGCTCTGGCTGCGATTGCAGACCACTACCCCGGGCGCCTTGAGGTGCTCGAGGGTGATGCGCTCGAAACGGATTTTAGCCAACTGGCCGATTGCCCGATCAAGATCATCGCCAACCTGCCCTACAACATTGGAACTCAATTGCTGGTGAACTGGCTGCTCAGTTCTCCCTGGCCTCCCTATTATGAGTCACTGACGCTCATGTTCCAAAAGGAAGTGGCGCAGCGGATTGTCGCCCAACCGGGTGAATCGCATTACGGTCGACTGGGTGTATTGGCCGGTTGGCGCGCGCAGGCAACAATGGCATTTGATGTGTCTCCGCAGGCTTTCACCCCACCACCCAAGGTAACCTCCTCAGTCGTTCATCTGACCCCGCGCTCTGCCCCCTATGATTGCAATCCGGATAGGTTAACGCAGATTACAAAGGCTGCATTCGGACAAAGAAGAAAAATGCTGCGTCAGAGTTTGAAGTCCGTTGGTGGTGAAGCGCTCCTTACCCGTTGTGAGATAGATCCACGCAGGCGTGCCGAAACCCTGTCAATTGATGAATTCTGCCTGCTAGCCAAGGCCATGCAACCATAATCGGATGGTTTGCCAAATATCAGTTTTGGCGGCACAAAAAATGTATCGACTGTGGGTGCAGCTATGCCAAATCCTCGTCGAGCAGGCCCGTTACGAAGTCAAACAGACCAGGACGGCGGTCCCGACGAAGTCGTTCAGCCTTTACAATAGCTTGCACCGCCGAATAGGCACGATCCAGGTCATCATTAATAACCACGTAGTCATAGTCCCGCCAATGTTCCATCTCGGTCCGCGAATTGGCAAGACGCATCTCGATCACCGCCTGGGTGTCTTCCGCCCGTCTGTGAAGCCTGGCTTTCAATTCAGCCAATGTAGGCGGCAGAATGAATACTGACACAACATCAGCTGGAACCCGTTCCTGCAGTTGAAGTGCACCCTGCCAATCTATATCGAACAGCATATCGCGTCCCGAAGCCATGGTCTGTTCGGCTGCCTCACGCGGGGTTCCATAATAATTACCGTGAACCTCCGCCCATTCGAGCAATGCGTCTGAATCACGCAAGCGTTCAAATTCGGCCTTGGAAATAAAATGGTAGTGAACCCCATCGATTTCGCTGCCACGACGCGCGCGCGTCGTAACGGATACGGACAATTCAAGATCGTCTACCCCGTCCAGCAAAATACGAGCGATAGTCGATTTGCCGGCACCCGACGGCGATGAGAGCACCAACATCAGACCGCGCCGCTTCACGCCAGCCGAGGGCAATTTTTTAAGACTCATCCCATTACTCCAGGTTCTGAACCTGCTCGCGAAACTGATCGACCAGAACCTTCAGATCCAAACCAATTTTTGTCAGCGCCGCTGAATTGGATTTGGAGCATAGTGTGTTGGATTCCCGGTTGAATTCCTGAGCGATAAAATCCAAGCGGCGTCCGATCGCCCCGCCATCTGTCAACAAATTACGACATGCATCCACATGGGCAAGCAATCTGTCCAATTCCTCACGAATATCTGACTTCGCGGCGAGAAGTGCAGCCTCCATGTAGAGGCGATCCTTATCCAGTTCGGCCCCCGTATTCAACAGGGCTGATACCTGGCTTTTAAGACGTTCTGCAATGCCTTCAGATGTTGCCGAAGGGTCCTTATCTGCCCGCACGATCAATGCAGAAATATCATTGATCTGGCCGGCCAGAAATCCACCAATCCTGGATCCTTCCGCCGTGCGCATCGTTTTCAGCGCATCTACAGCTACGCTCAACCCTGCAAGACAGGCTGTATATTCAGCCTCGATCGCACCTTCGGCCATTTCAGGTTCGCCAATTTCCAGCACCCCCCTGATGTTCAGCAGGCCATCCAATGTTGGTGGTGACGCCTCAACGCGCTCGCTCAGTTGCTGAGCCGCCCGCATTACCGCCGTCAGAACATCTTCATTTATGACAGCCTGGAGACGCGCATCATCGCGAGTGATTGTCAAAGACGCCTGTATATTGCCGCGTTGGAAAGCCTCGGACAGCATTCTCTTGAAGTCAGGTTCGTATCTTTCGAATCCGGATGGAACACGTATGCGCACATCCAATCCACGATTATTGACCGAACGCAGTTCCCAAGCCCAACGCATCTGCTCGTGCGCACCCTCGTGTCGGGCAAACCCTGTCATTGATTGCAGTGCCATGCCAGACCTTTCCAAAGTGATCACCCGATCACCATTCAACTGTTACAGCAGTCGGCTATTGATCCTTGGCCCGCTCGGCTTCAATCTTTCGCCAGCGTCTGACATTGGCATTATGCTGATCCAACGTCTCTGCAAACACATGTCCACCGGTGCCATCGGCAACGAAAAACACGTTGTTTGTGCGGGATGGATTCGCAACCGCCTCGAGCGCTGCACGTCCCGGATTTGCTATTGGTGATGGTGGCAAGCCATCAATTACGTAGGTGTTATAGGGAGTTGGTTTATCAATGTCCGAGCGATAGATCGGACGGTCGGACGGTTTGCCCTTGCCGCCGAACAAACCATAGATAATGGTTGGATCGGACTGCAAACGCATACCGCGTTCAAGGCGGTTTAAAAATACAGACGCCACAAGTGTGCGTTCATCGGCACGCCCTGTTTCCTTCTCCACAATGGATGCCAGCGTAACGAATTCCTCTTTGGATTTTATTGGCAGCTCCGGATTGCGACGCGCCCAGATTTGGTTGACCAATGCGTTTTGAGAGGCACGCATCTGCTCGACGATTTCACTACGGGACGTTCCACGGGTAAACTTATAGGTCTCCGGGCGCAACGACCCCTCAGGAGGAAGCTCCTGCGGCAAGTCTCCTGTCAATTCTGCGTTTTCAGCAAGGCGCTGAAAAATCTGCTCGACAGTCAGGCCTTCGGCAACGGTCACAGAATGGAGAACTGATTTGCCCGAACGAAGCAGGTTCATTACATCGTGCATGGATGAATGAGCTTTGATTTCATACTCACCTGCCTTCAGGGAGTCTCCAGGCATATAGGCGCGCACACCCAGCTGGAATATGCGCGCATTGGAGATAACGTTTCTGCGTTCCAGCGTACTGGCAATTTCGCTCAGACTTGCACCGTCACGCACCAGAACTGACGTATTGCGTGCCAGCGGTCCGGAGCCGTCGAACTGAATTTTTCCAAAGTACACTGCGCCAGCTGCAGCCAGCACCAAAAACACCGCAAGCGACATCATGAAGTTGAGGAAAACCACAAACTGGCTGCGTGCCCGTTCAGATCTTTTTGGCGGTTGTGGTGCTTCTTCAGGCCTCAGCGCCTGGCGTGCTGATTGTGGAATAACCTTCCCGCCAGAACCCGAACGTCCGAAATTGATATGTTCACCTGATATTTTGCCGTTATCCACTCTAAATCCTCATAGCCCGGAACCACACAATCTAACCACCGAACTATGGCCACGAATATGGCGACAGATCGCTGCCCGGATCAGAATCGCAATATATTAACCTGCAAATCGCTTCAAAACCAGCGAGGCATTGGTTCCGCCAAATCCAAATGAATTGGAAAGCGCAATGTTGATTTCCTTTTCCCTTGCAACCTTAGGCACAAGATCCAGTTTCGTTGCGACTGATGGGTTATCCAAATTCAGTGTCGGCGGTGCGATGTTGTCGCGTATAGCCAATACCGAAAAGATAGCCTCCACGGCGCCTGCAGCACCAAGAAGATGTCCTATTGCCGATTTTGTCGATGACATGGATATGGACGAGGCCGCGTCACCAACCAGTCTTTCAACCGCAGCAAGCTCTATGGTATCGGCCATCGTGGATGTGCCATGCGCATTGATATAGTCGATGTCGGCGGGGGTAACTCCAGCCCTTTTGAGCGCCGATTTCATGCAACGGAATGCACCTTCGCCATCTTCTGATGGTGCGGTGATGTGGAATGCATCCCCTGACAGGCCGTAACCAATGACTTCGGCATAAATTTTGGCACCGCGCGCCTGGGCGTGTTCAAGTTCTTCCAATACAACAATGCCGGCACCCTCACCCATAACAAACCCGTCGCGGGCTTCGTCATAGGGGCGCGATGCGCTTTGCGGATCATCATTATATTTGGTGGACAGGGCCTTGCAGGCGGCAAATCCGGCCATGGCTATCCGGCAGATGGGCGACTCGGCCCCGCCAGCAACCATGACATCTGCATCACCCAATGCAATCAATCTGCTCGCATCACCAATGGCATGGGCACCCGTAGAACAGGCAGTAACCACAGAATGATTTGGTCCGCGCAGCTTGTGTTTGATGGAAACCTGACCAGAGGCCAGATTAATCAACCGGCCTGGTATAAAAAACGGTGAAACACGCCGTGGGCCACGAGCCCGTAATGTTTCACCAGCATCGACAATACCCTGCAGGCCACCAATACCAGAACCAATCAGCACACCGGTTGCGATCTGATCTTCATCATCCTGCGGTGCCCAACCGGCATCTTCGAGAGCCTGATCAGCAGCAGCAACCGCATAGTAAATGAAAGGATCAACCTTTCGCTGATCTTTTGGCGCCATATAGGTATCGGGATTGAACGTGCCATCGCTGCCATCGCCCAATGGAATCCTGCAGGCAATTTTTGCCGCCAGATCATCCGTTTCGAATTCCTGGATTACTGCTGCCGCATTTTGACCTGCAACAAGCCTTTTCCAAGTGACCTCGGTACCATCACCAAGTGGAGAAACCATGCCGGTTCCCGTGATTACAACACGCCTCATGGAGATCCCATCCTAATGCCTGTAGTTCAATTCACCAATTTTGCGGCCATCCCCTGGCCAGCGATCATGAATGCACCGCATCCATAAAATTATTCAGCCCGGAGTTCTTCCGGGCTGTTGCATGTAGTCTATAGGAATAAGAGTCCACATACCAATAATTGACCCGGAGCAAACGCAACCCCGAAGATCATTCTCAGCTCTGTGACTTCTCGATATATTTCACGGCATCGCCGACCGTCAAAATGGTATCAGCCGCATCATCCGGAATTTCAACGCCGAACTCTTCTTCGAAGGCCATGACCAGTTCAACTGTGTCGAGAGAATCAGCGCCAAGATCATCAATGAAACTTGCGCCTTCAGTTACTTTTTCAGCATCAACTCCGAGATGCTCAACAACAATATTTTTTACGCGATCTGCGGTATCACTCATGTCGGTATCCTCGACCCTTATTCGTTTTGCATTGCCTTGGATAACGGCATGCAGCCACTCAATCAAGTTCCAGTGACCAATAAATTGGCACTAGTGGCCTACCGGACGGTAAGCCTGTGGATTACCCAGCTAATGTGGGTATGCATTCGTGGCCAAATTCGCCACGAATAGCATTGGTTGCGGCCCTTAACACGGTTTATGTCAACGGCAAAGCCCGAATTGTTAAAGTCAGGCATCTAAACGCGTATTCAGGCCAGACAGTGCCAAAAACGCCCGATAAGGATGTCAGGCGACATCAAATCATAGCCATTCCACCATTAACATGTAGCGTCTGTCCGGTCATGTAACTTGCTTCGGCGGACGCAAGATAATTGACTGCCGACGCGACTTCAGGGCCTGTGCCCATGCGACGCATGGGGATGGCTCCCATAATTGCGTCCTTCTGTTTGTCGTTCAACTTTTCCGTCATGGCCGACTCAATAAAACCCGGCGCAACACAATTGACCGTTACATTGCGCGAGGCAATTTCCTGGGCAAGCGATTTTGAAAATCCAATCATACCGGCCTTGGAGGCACAATAATTGGCCTGCCCCGGATTTCCGGTAACACCGACGACCGAGGTAATATTGATGATGCGCCCATATCGGCGACGCATCATCGGATGTGTCAGTTCCCTGGTCAGTTGAAACGCAGCGGTCAGATTGACATTGAGTACCGCGTCCCAATCGTCGTCGGACATGCGAACAAACAGCCCATCCTTGGTAATTCCGGCATTGTTTACCAGAATGTCCACACCTTCGAGCTCTTCTTCGGCTTTTTTGGCCATCGCTCTCACTTCATCCCGGTCTGCCAGATTCGCCGGAAAAACATGTGTGTTGGAACCAAGTTCCGCTGAAAGAGCCTCAAGCTTTTCAATGCGTGTTCCGTGCAAACCAACAATGGCGCCACTTGCGTGAAGCATGCGTGCGATTTCTTCACCGATGCCCCCGGACGCACCGGTAATCAGCGCCTTGCGGCCAGTCAATTCAAACATCATTTATCCTTTTGGTCAGTGCGGTGCGGGTAAATCCAATCATCGGATCTAACTGTTTATGAGGGTTTCAACATCCTGTGGCGTATTGATGGCTTTTCCCGAAATTGATCGATCAATACGTCTGGCCAACCCTGTCAGAACCTTGCCGGCACCCAGTTCATACACCTCAGTGACTCCATTCGATGCAAACCAGGTTACCGTTTCCTGCCACCGAACCTGGCCGGTAACCTGTTGAACGAGCAGTTTTACAATTTCTGACGGGTCACGAACAGGGCGGGCCAAAACATTGGCAATCAGCGGAACAACGGGCGCCCGCATGTCAACGTCAGCAAGTGCAGCCTGCATTGCCTCGGCGGCAGGTTGCATCAATTGGCTGTGGAATGGTGCAGATACCGGCAGCAAAAGCGCACGTTTGGCACCCTTGTCACTGGCAATTCCAATGGCTTTTTCCACTGCTGCTTTTGATCCGGAAATCACCAGCTGACCTCCGCCATTGTCGTTTGCAATTTGACAGACACTGTCTGCGGTAGCGCTCTCAAGGCAAATGGCCTCAACGTCTGCGCGTTCCAACCCAATGAGGGCTGCCATGGCACCCTCGCCGGCAGGCACCGCAGCCTGCATTGCATTTCCGCGTACCCGCAACAACCGCGCGGTATCGGCAATCGACATGGAGCCTGCTGCGGCCAGTGCGGAATATTCACCCAGGGAATGTCCGGCGACAAATGAAACCCGTTCACCAAGATTGTACCCACCGGATTCCAGTGCCCGTATTACAGCCATCGACACAGCCATCAAAGCCGGCTGCGCATTGGCGGTCAGCGTCAGTTGCTCCTCTGGTCCATTCCATATGATATCCGACAGTTTCTGGCCCAACGCGTCGTCGACCTCATCGAAAACCGCCCGTGCCTGCGGAAACGCATCGGCCAGGTCCTTGCCCATACCAACACTCTGGCTGCCCTGTCCCGGGAACGTGAAAGCAATGCTCATGTGATAATCCCAATTTGTTTGCCGCCTATCACCATTGAATAGCACTCAAGTCAAGCTTTGCGGTGAATTCGAAGGGACAATTTTGAATGCATATTCCGGCCGAACTTTGTGGTATTTCCATCAAATTGGCGGTTGAGCCACCTGAAAAAGTGAAAACATCCCGCCACCGTGCCTTACCTGATGCGGCGGTAAAGCCCTGCATTTGTGTCGCGTTTGCGAATTATTTACCCTAAGCAGCCTAAATGACACACGCCATTGAAGCGCTTTGCCTTTATTCACTTTGCGAATTGAAGGCAGAATGCTCACAACACAGATCGCGTTTTATCTTTTCCGGTTCATGATCCGGCTAAGAAAAAATGCTACAAGTACCCTCGCGCCCTCACCTGCGCGTTCACAGCAATAGTAAACGCGCCATGACAGATATTGCGAAAAGAATAGTTTTGATGATGAGTGAATACGGCATTGCCGGACTTCCTCGCAATTATGAGTTATTCTATGAGGCTGTTACCGGCACGAACGCGGAACTGACCAGAGAACTGTCTCTTCTTGGCAAGAAGATCACACAGGATGAACTCGATAAGCTGGGTCGTCGCTTTTTTGCTCATCACCACGGTCAAGGTGTTGTGGAGGATGTGCAGAACCGAATGACCTCACAAATCCAGGAAATCCTTTCACTGCTGCGCGATGAACAGGTTTCCCTCACCCGCTACGGTAAGGTTCTGGATCGTACGTCCGAGCAGATTTCAATGCCCGCTGTGGGTGAAAATCAGCTACTGCTAAAGATTGTCAAACTGCTATCTGATGCCACAAACACCACGATGGACCACGGTCATAAAGTGGTGACATCCATGCACGAAAAGTCAGCGGAGATTCAGGAAATCAATGCCGAGTTGAAGCGCTATAAGGAACTTGCCAATACTGATCCACTGACAAAACTTTCAAACAGACGGGCTTTCGATTCCCACATAGCCGAAATTCATGATGACAATAAAGCTGCCATGTATTTTGCTCTGATCTTTGCGGACATCGATCATTTCAAACGCGTCAATGACACCTATGGCCATACGGTCGGTGACAAAATTTTGTCTTACGTCGCAACGACCATGCGCAGTGCAGTAGGAACGGATGCTTTTGTTGCCCGTATTGGCGGTGAAGAGTTTGCTATTGCACAAAAGGAGGCCACCGAAGAAGAGGCCTGCGAATTGGCAGAACGAATTCGTAGCGCAATCGAAGACAAGAAATTCATCAACAACAAGACCGGCATTGATTATGGGCCGATCACACTGTCACTTGGCATCTGCATGGGATCAGACGCATCAAATTCTGCTGATTTGTACCGTAAGGTCGATCAGGCGCTATACGCTTCAAAAAACAGCGGTCGCAACAGGGTAACCACCTATTCGGAAATTCCCGCCGGAAGTGGCAAGGCATTCAAAGACTGGTTGCTTTATCGCAAGCAATGAAAACCCGTCGCAATCGGCGAAATCCGATGATCACTGATCGAACCGTGTCTCCCTCAAAAGACGAATTCACCTTTTCAGCGCTATTCGGGTTTTGATGGAATCGGCAAAACCAGAATGCATCACCAAAAAAAGACCGGCACCGGCGTCCCGAGTTTGACAAATCGTGAAACGGCCTGGATCAATTTGAGAATTTATCAAAATTTCGCCTTGTCAAACACAGCCACCGCCCAGTCCAAAAACAGTCGCACACGCGGGGAAAGCTGACGATTTTGAGGGTAATACGCAGCAAGTTTCATCGGCCGGGGCCGCGTATCTGGCAAGACTTCAACAAGTGCACCAGAGGCTATATCCTGCAAAAACCTGTACCTTGGTGCCTGCACCAGCCCGAAACCAAGCCTGGCCAATTGATGCACAGTTTCCGCATCGTTAGCTACAACCTGAGTTGATAACGATAGTTCCCTGATGCCGTCGCCGACCTGAAACTCCAATGGCAATGTCATTCCTGTGCGTGAAGACAAAAAACCAACCATTTGGTGATTGGCCAAATTGTCCAGGCTTGTTGGCACGCCGTTTTGCTCAAGGTAGCACGGACTGGCGCAGGTGATCTCCGGAATGTCTGCCAACCGACGCATAATCATACCGCTCTCACCAGGTTCGCCAGCTCGGATGACACAGTCCACCCCCTCGCGCACCAAATCTACAAGGCGCTCTCCCTGACCAAGCTGCAACGTGATATTCGGATAATTTTTCAAAAACTCCGGAAGATGCGGCAACAGGAAAACCCGCGTCAATGTGCCCGGCGCGTCAATACGCAAAACTCCGGAGGGCTGGTGCCCCTGCAATGCGCCTTCAGCTTCTTCAACATCGGCAAGTATGGCGACGCATCTGCCATAATAGGCTTCACCGTCTGGCGTCGGTGCCACATGGCGCGTTGTTCTGTCGAGCAGCCGGACACTGAGTGCACGCTCCAGTCGTTGTACGGCTTCCGTTGCAGTAGAGCGTGGTATCTGCAAATCCGCCGCTGCCCTGGTGAAACTTCCACGTTCGACCACACGGACGAACAGACGCATGGTTTCAAATCGATCAATCATTTGTTCGGTATAACCGAATTATCTTTCCCATAACAGGTAGATTATCCGGTCATCAACTTCACCTATCTTGCACTCCAGCAAAAGGAGTTCGATATGACACAATATCCAGGCGTCGCTATCATCACGGGTGCCAGCAGAGGTATCGGTGCAGCTACTGCTCAGCGGCTGGCTCGCGATGGCCACGCGATTGTGGTCAATTACGCCAATGACCAAATCGCCGCCGAGCACGTTGTTCGTGCCATCGAAGACCAGGGTGGACAGGCAATATGTGCAAAAGGTGACGTGGCTGATGCTGCCTGTATGCCAATGCTGTTTGAATTGGCTGAACAGCAATTCGGGCCAGTCAGCATTTTGATAAATAACGCTGGCATCATGCGAAACGCTGAAATTGGGGCAACAAGTGACGCAGATTTCGAGACCCAATGCTCAGTCAATATTGGCGGAACGTTTCGTGGGATGCGCGAAGCGGCAATGCGACTGACTGACGACGGGCGTATTGTGAGTGTTTCGTCCAGTGTTGTCGGCCTCTATCAACCAGCCTATGGCATTTATGCCGCAACCAAGGCGGCGGTTGAAGCGATGACTCATGTGCTGGCAAAAGAGCTGGGGCCGCGCGGCATAACAGTAAACGCAGTCGCTCCCGGGCCGGTTGAAACCGAGCTTTTCCTCGCCGGTAAACCAGACCATTTACTTGATAACATCAAGCAGATGAACCCCTTGGGACGCCTTGGCGCGACCCAGGATATTGCCGCAACGGTCGCCTTTCTCACCGGTCCAGACGGCGCATGGATCAACGGTCAAACGCTCCGTGTCAACGGCGGCGTTATCTAATCAACAAAGGAAAAACAAAATGCCATTTGCAAATTACAAACTACCCGAAGCATCACTAAACGCCGCCCAAAAGGAAGACCTGATCCACAAAACGACGGAATTGATGGTCAGTTACTTCGGCGAAATTGTCCGTCCGACCACAATGGTGCTGGTCGAGGAGGTCAACGACGGTGGTTTTGGCCGTGCGGACGAAGTATTTATTATGCCTGATGAATATCGTGTGAAGAGATAGCTGGCCTACCGAGCATATTACCCAACGCGAATCCAGTGGGGCGCGGCATGATCCTTGTGTCCGCCCCTATCGTTTTGTGATTGCCGCTCTGACAAAACGTGAAACGGCCTAATAGGCTCGAGCATATTTCGCGCAAATTTCTTCGGGTGACAAATCAGCCATAATGGCACTCTCGCAGCGTTTATGCGCCAGATAGGCCTCTACAAAGGTCTCACCGAACGCGTCTTTGGCCCAGGGACTTGCGGCCAGCAGATCAAGTGCGCTGTCCAAGGATTGCGGCAGGCGTACGATTTGTTTTTCCGCCAACGTGTCACCGTCAAGGGTCGTAAGGTCTGCAGCAGTAACCTGCGGTGTTGTCAGTTCTTCTTCAAGACCACTCATACCCGATCTTATCAATGCAGCCAGCGCCAGATACGGGCTGGCAGCGCCGTCCCCTGCCCTAAACTCAAAGTGGAATTTACGCTGGTAATCCGCCCCATCGGCATCAGGGAAGACCGGGCAAATGCGAACGGCGGCTTCACGATCCTGAAGACCAAAATTGTTGAAGGCAGCGCTCCAGCGGTGCGGTGTGAGCCGATAGTAGGACGCAACCGAAGGTGCTGTCATGCAAAGATAATCGGGCATATGCCGCAACATGCCTGCGATGAATGATCCGGCTGATTTTGATACACCCTGCGGCTGTGCATCGTCAAAATTGACCGGGTTACCATCCAGATCCTGCAGTGAGAAATGAATGTGGACCCCATTGCCGACACCCGCCGGATCCATCATCGGCGCAAAACTGGCATTTGCGCCCATCCCACGCGCGACGGAACGGGTTAACTCACGCAGAATTACCGCATCATCTGCAGCTCTCAATGCGCCATTGGGCTTTATCGTCATTTCACATTGGCCGGGGCCATATTCCGGCATGAATGTATCGGGCACCAGCCCGGCAACGGCCAATATTTCCGTAAGCCTGTTGGGAAATTCACCCAATCGGCGCAGGGCACGAAGAGAATATCCAAGCCCTGGCTGCCCCTCGCACCCGGAGTAGTGAAATTCGTGTTCAAAGGCCGCAGTCACAACAAGTCCATGTTGCTCACGCAGGTCCTCAAGCGCTTGCATCAATTGACCACGCAGGCAACAGGTCCAGCGGGTCTGGTCGAAGTTGAATATATTGCCGATGACAAAATTCTCGTCCACACCATATTCAGGCACCTGGATATCCACATGCGTTGTGTAATCCGGTCGCAGAATCAAATCTCCAAGCGCACCCCAGGGGCTTTCAGCGATCGGTCCGAACGAGGTGATGAACGTGTTTGTCGGCGTCCAGCCAAGTCCGGTTGTGGCGCGTTCCGATCTGGCGCTGTGCGGCATGGCTTTGCCACGTAACTGGCCCGCCATATCACTTGAAACCACCATCGTCAGATCGGTTTCTTTACGCTCGGATATCATATTGCTTCCTCATTCGCTGGCATCGCAAATCATATGCCCCTGATACATGACCCAATGAGTATGCAACCCCGCTTCACGCAACCGCAACAGTTTATTGCGTCGTTGCACCATAGCGCAACTTTCCTGAAGATTGTTCTGATGCCGGCCACTTCATGCACGATGAAACCACCCGTTTGAACCATCACCTGGTGCAAACAATGTGGTAATCATTCAATTGGATGATCAATCGGATACCAGCCTAAATGCAGGCAAGGAATAAGGCGCGAACATTGTCCGTGGTCAATTCGATTGGATTTCCTCCGGCGCTTGGATCTTCCAGTGCCATTTTGACCAGATCATCGACACGATCCGTATCAACAACCAATGAAGCCAATTTATCCGGAACGCCCAATTGTGCACGCAGGGCAATCACATAGTCATAAAATCCGTCAAACCCACCGGATATTCCCAAATAGGCGGCAGCACCGACCATCCGGTCTTCTATCGCACTTCGGTTCAGCCGCAACACGGGCGGTATGACCACCGCATTCGTCATGCCATGGTGTGTGTGGTAGACAGCACCGATCGGATGAGAAATCGCGTGCACAGCGCCCAAGCCCTTTTGAAAGGCTGTTGCGCCCATTGCAGCAGCGCTCATCATGTGCCCGCGTGCTTCTATGTTGCCAGGATCATTGAATACAATGGGCAGATTATCCTTGACCAGACGCATGCCTTCCAAAGCTATGCCCTGGCTCATCGGGTGATAGAACGGGGAAGAATAGGCTTCGAGGCAATGGGCAAAGGCATCCATGCCCGTGCCGACGGTGATGATTTGCGGCATGCCAACGGTCAGTTCCGGGTCACAGATAACCACGGATGGCAGCACTTTCGGATGAAATATGATCTTTTTGACGTGGGATTTGGAGTCGGTGATAACACCCGCACGACCAACTTCTGATCCCGTTCCTGCCGTTGTCGGCACCGCAACATTGGGATAGATGGCATCGGCATCAGCGCGTGTCCACCAGTCGCCCACGTCTTCAAAATCCCAGACCGGCCGCGTCTGACCGGCCATGAAAGCCACAAGTTTTCCGAGGTCCAGACCGGAACCACCGCCGAAAGCGACCACACCATCATGCCCGCCGGCGTTGAAAGTCTTTACGCCGGCTTCCAGATTTATCTCTGTCGGATTGGGGTCAACCTCACTGAATAAAGCTGGTTTGAGACCTGCCTGTGCCAAAATATCCATGGCCTGTTGGGTTATGGGCAACTTTGCCAGACCACGGTCAGTGACCAGTAGCGGTCTGCTGATACCGGCAGTTTTGCAGGCGTCGGCCAGCTCAACAATACGGCCTGCACCAAAACGAATTGCGGTTGGATAACTCCAGTTTGCCGAGAGCGTCATGTCTAAAGTGCTTTCTTCAAATGATAGGATTTTGGACGGGTCAGATTATGAAACCCGATAACTGATAGTGCACCACCTCTGCCGGTATTTTTACAGCCTGTCCAGCATAGGGCGGGGTCCAGATAATCTGCTCGGTTCATGAACACGGTCCCGGTTTGAAGGCGTGCGCCGATGGAGGCCGCCCGCGCTGTGTCATTGGTCCACAGGGATGCTGTCAGACCAAACTGACTGTCATTCATCAGGGCTATGGCTTCTTCATCGTCGTTCACCCTCATAATCCCAACCAGGGGACCAAAGGTTTCATCATGCATCACACGCATATCATGGTTCACGTCTGTCAGGATCTGGGGCATCAGATAGGCACCGCCATCATCCTGGGGAAACAGCACCGGATCAATCAGTGGCTTTGCACCGGCTGCAACAGCTTCGCGGGTTTGCGCTCTTACCTCGTCGGCAAAGCGACGGTGAGCCATCGGCCCCATGGTCGTGTCGCCATCCAGCGGATTGCCAAGCTTGTAGCCTGACACGATTTCAACCGCCTTTGCGACAAAATCATCATAAAGGGGCGCAGCGACATAGATTCGCTCGATGCCGCAGCAGCACTGCCCCGAATTGAACATGGCGCCGTCAATCAGCGTATCAACGGCCGCATCAAGATTGGCATCCTCCATGACATAGCCAGGGTCCTTGCCGCCCAGTTCCAGTCCAACACCGGTAAATGTGCCCGCGGCCGCCTTCTCCATGGCCACACCGCCCGAAACCGATCCGGTGAAATTGACGAACCCGAAGCATTTGGCCGCAATAAGTTCTGACGTTGTCGCATGATCGAGAAACATGTTTTGAAACAGGCCCGCTGGCACGCCCGCCTGTTCAAAAGCCCTGGCCATACGTTCTCCTACAAGCAAAGTCTGCGTTGCATGTTTGAGCATCACGGCATTGCCTGCAATAAGCGCCGGCGCCACTGTGTTGATGGCCGTCATATAGGGATAATTCCACGGTGCAACGACCAGCACGACACCATGGGCTTCGCGTTCTATGCGGCGTTCAAACGCTGTGCTTTCTTCAACAATGATGGGTTTGAGCGCCTCCTCGGCGATGGTTGCCATATGTTCGGCACGCTCTTCAAAACCACCGAATTCACCGCCATAGCGCACCGGCCTTCCCATCATGTGGGCAAGTTCGGGCACAATTTCATCATTTTGAGCGCCGATTTGAGCAACGCCGGCGCGAACCAGTGCAATGCGCTCGGCAAGTGGACGGGCAGCCCATTGTATTTGAGCAACACCTGCCCGATCAATTGCTTCAAGGGCGGCATTTTTGGTCAGCGTTGGTCGTTCTGCGTAAATCGAACCGTCAATCGGTGAGATACACTGGAGTGTTTTTTGCATTATCAGGCTCTTTCAAATCCACGGGCAACTTCCCAGTCGGTCACCCGACGATCAAATTCTTCCTGTTCCCAGCGCGCGGCGTGCACGTAGTGATCAATGACCTCTTCCCCCATGGCGGTTCGCAACATGGATGATCCATCCAGGGCAGCCGTGGCGGCACGCAGGGTACGTGGCACGCTCCGGGCATTTGCCGAGGCATAGGCATCGCCTTTGAATTCGTCCTCCAGTTCGCGTTTGTTTTCAATGCCATCCAGACCGGCTGCGATCAAAGCCGCCATGGCAAGATAGGGATTGAGGTCTGAACCACCGATACGGCATTCGACCCGCACAGCGTCAGAGCCGTCGCCACAGATACGATAACCAGCGGTGCGGTTGTCCTTGCTCCAGATGGCCTTGGTCGGCGCAAAGGTTCCCTCTGCAAAACGTTTGTAGGAGTTAATGTAAGGAGCGAGAAAACAGGTTATGTCGCTGGCATGGTGTAGCTGGCCGGCAACATAATGGCGCATGAGATCAGACATGCCATATTGCCCGTTTGCATCGCGAAACAGCGGCCTGTTGCCCTCAATGCTCCACAAGGACTGATGAATATGTGACGAATTACCAGCTGCTTCATTGTGCCATTTTGCCAGAAAAGTAAGGGCGCGGCGCTGTCCCCAGGCGATCTCCTTGCAGCCATTTTTAACAAAGGCATGGGTATCGGCCATATCCAGTGCGTCTGAATATTTGATGTTGATCTCTTCCTGACCAACGCTGGCCTCACCCTTGGTGCACTCAACCTCGACACCGGCACCGTGCAATCCGTTGCGGATGGCACGCATCACATTTTCTTCCTTGGTCGTCTGGAAAATGTGGTAGTCCTCATTGTACTTGCTGACGGTTTTCAGGTCGCGATAGCCAGTCTCCTGTGCTTCCTCATAGCTCTGCTCAAACAGAAAACACTCGAGCTCTGTTGCCATCATGGCTTTCATGCCCATGGCTTCAAGCCGTGCCACCTGGCGCTTTAATATGGCGCGCGGAGAATGTGGCACTTCTTCATGGCGGTTGTGATCAACAACATCGCACAGCACATAGGCTGTTCCCTCAAGCCACGGCACCCGGCGCAGGGTGGAAAGGTCCGGCTTCATGGTATAGTCGCCATAACCCGATTCCCAACTGGTTGAGCGGTACCCCTCGACCGTTTCCATTTCCATGTCGGTTGCCAAAAGGTAGTTGCAGCTGTGGGTTTCCTTATAGGCGCTGTTGATAAAATATTTCGCCTGAAACCGTTTACCCATCAATCTACCCTGCATGTCGACTTGCGCAGCAACAACGGTGTCGATTTCGCCCTGAGATATGGCTTGTTTCAGTGCATCAAATGAAAGATTTCCAGGCATCGGATTGGTTTTCCAGACTTTGATTGGTTTGTTTATGCCGCCGCCACACAGGTGACGGCGGCATGAATTGTCACATTATCCGTATCGGTATGGCGGTCCGGCTTTGCGCATGGTTTCGCGATAGTCCTTCAGAATCTGCACGACCTTCGCATTACGCGGGCCCTCGGCTGCAATTTCATCCCAGAATTTGAGCGCTTCATTCTCAACGGTGACCCATTCTTCTTCCGGAATGGTCGTCAGTTCCAGTTTGCCACCGGTTGTACGGAAATGGGCTTCACCCCACCAATACCAGTGCTGGCGGTAATAATGCGAGCTGTCAATGCACAACATATAGAGTGTTTTGAGATGCTCGGGCAGTTCGTTCCAACGCTCCTCATTCACAAAATATGAGCCAGCCCAGGCTCCGGAGATATTGTTGGTCAGATAGTAATTGGTCACATCCGCCCAGCCGACAGTGTAATCTTCGGTAATGCCGGACCAGGCTATTCCGTCCAATTCGCCCGTCTGAATTGCCACTTCGATATCTTCCCACGGCAGGGTAACAGGCACCACGCCAAATCGCTGCAGGAATCGACCGGCCGTCGGGAAAGTAAACACCCGTTTGCCCTTCAGGTCTTCAAGACTGCGGATCGGATCAACCGTCGCAAAGTTGCATGGATCCCATGAACCGGCACTCAGCCATTTCACACCTTCAACTTCGGCGTAGGCTTCTTCCCAAATCTCTTTGAGACCATAGTGATTGAAAAGCGTCGGCACATCCAGACTGTAGCGCGAGGCAAATGGGAAATAACCGCCAAAGACGGATACATCCACAGGCGCAGCGATCGAATCATCATCACTTTGTACAGCATCTATTGTGCCGCGCTGCATGGCGCGAAACAGTTCGCCGGTCGGAACCAGCTGGTCAGCATAGAAGAGCTCGATTTCCATCTCGCCATTGGCTGCCTTGTTGAATGCGTCAATGGATGGTTTGATCACATGGGCTGCCAGTGCCGGACCTGCATAGGTCTGGAGCCGCCATTTGATTTTTGATTGCGCTTTTACGGCTGGTGCCGCAAGCGTTGAACTACCAGCCGCAGCGGCGGTAACAAGGCCTGCTTTTTTAAGAAAACTTCGTCTGTCGGTCATTGTCAATTCTCCCAGTTGGGTGCTTGTTTGCCAAGTCACCCGCCAAATTTTTACACAAAATCAAAAGCTGCTGGTTGCGAATGGATCTCCTTCTTTCTGGTGGTGGCGATACGTGTTCAACGCCCATAGATCTGGTCAGGCAACCAGAGAGCGATCTGCGGAAACACCATCACGAGTATCAGCGCCAACAGCATCACCAGAACAAATGGGACGATCGAGCGGTAGATATCAATGAGGGTGATTTCGGGTGGCGCCATGGCCCGCATCAAAAACAGATTGTAACCGAAAGGCGGGGTCATATAGGCAATCTGACTGGTGATCGTATAGAGAACGCCGTACCAGATCAGATCAAAGCCCAAAACCTTGATCAGGGGTACATAAAGCGGTGCAACAATAACCAGCATGGCGGTGTCATCAAGAAATGTCCCCATGAGCAAAAATGACAATTGCATCAGGATCAAAATCTGCCAGGGGCTGAGGCCAAGCTCTCCAATGAAGAAACCCTCTATGGCTCTAACGGCACCCAGGCCATCAAACACAGCACCAAAACACAAGGCAGCCAGAATGATCCACATGAACATGCAGCTGATGCCCAGGGTCTTGCGTATGGTTTCTTCCAGCACATGGGCGGTCAGGCGGCGCTTCACAAATGCAGCAACTGTTGCAGCCGTTGCACCCACGGCGGAGCTTTCGACCAGACTTGTGATGCCCATCAAAAACAGCCCCGTCATGCAAAAGAAGATCAGCAGGGGCAGGATGCCGGCACGCAACAACAACAGTTTTTCCCGCAGCGGCATGTCGCGCTCTTCTTCAGAAAGCGCCGGCCCCAGTTCCGGCTGGATCCGACAGCGCACAACAATGTAGACAATAAACAGGCCAGCCATCATCAGACCGGGAAAAACACCCGCCAACCACAATTGCCCGACCGGCTGTCGGGCGATCATTCCGTACAGGACCAGCACGACACTTGGCGGTACAAGGATACCCAGTGAACTGCCCGCCTGCACAACACCCGTTACCATGATTTTGTCGTATCCGCGGCGCAGCAGCTCCGGCAGCGCTATGGTTGCACCAATTGCCATGCCCGCGACACTGAGACCGTTCATTGCCGAGATGGCCACCATCAGCACAACGGTCCCGACCGCCAGGCCACCTCTGAGACCGCCAAACCAGACATGAAACATTTTATAAAGGTCATCGGCGATACCGGACTCTGACAACATATATCCCATGTATATGAACAGCGGCAGTGTCAGCAGCGGGTACCATTTCATCAGTTTGATGGTTTGCGAAAAGGCAATTTCCGCGCCACCATCTCCCCAAAGCAAAAGTGCTGCGATCACGGCAATCGAACCAATGGCAGCAAACACGCGCTGCCCGGTCATCAACATCAGCATCATCGATGCAAACATCAGCAATGCGATCATTTCATAGCTCATGAAAGATCCTCACCGCGCAGTTTTGCAATGCTCCGGATCATGGAGGCTATGGCCTGCAGCAACATCATGAATACACCAATGGTCATTATTATTTTTATCGGCGCCATATAGGGGCGCCATGCGGAATGACTTCGCTCTCCATATTCCAGCGCGTAGGAGGTGCTGGAAAGGCCGCCGTAGAACAGGATTACCAGATAAAAGATCAGCAAAAGTACGGTAAAACTGTCAACAAATGCCCGGGTTCTATCCGTCCAGCCGCCGTAAAGCAGGTCCATGCGCACGTGTTCGCCCATTTGCAGCGAATAGGCGCCACCAAGCAGATAATAGGCAACCATCAAAAACTGAGCGGTTTCCAGTGTCCAAAGCGGCGGTACAAAAAATGTTTTGGCAATGGACGAGTAGAGCAGAATACCCATCATCGCAAAGATCAGATACATGGCAAACCGGCCAATACCCCGGTTCATACGATCAACAGTGCGCACATATTTGATGATCACGGGATGCATTGTCATGCCTCCTGCTGTCGGGCTGGATGGTGGTGAGCGGATCGTGCTTCAAGCGCCTGTTTCAACACGGCACTCAATTGCCCGGCAACGTCGCGCTGACTTTGCTCATTCGCGATGAGATCATTTCTGATTTCCACCATTACATTCAGCAACGCCAGGGGCTGCGCCTGTACCTGAAGTGTATGCATGACACCCTGTTTGGGTCCATAGGGCTGGTTTCGTTCTGTCACAAGCGTGGTCAAGGTAGGGGCAGCGGCCAGCATTGCATCGGCAAAACGCGAATCCTCATCGTGCAAAATTCCGAGTTCCACATTGCGTCGCTTGCCAAAGTAGACAGGCGTAAAACTATGTATCGTCACCACAACCGGCTGCAGACCGGTCGCTAACCGATTTGCAATGCATAATTCGACGGCTCTATGAAAAGGTTGATAGATCTCTTCAATGCGGCATTTCCTGTCAGCCTCAGTCAAATCCCTGTTGCCTGGAATATTATATATCTCGCTTCGCAGCGGCATGGCATCAGACGCGTGCGGCGGCCTGTTGCAGTCGTAGACAAGCCGGGAAAAATTCTGAACCACCAGTGGTGAATTGAACTCCTGTGACAAAATATTCGAAACGGCCAATGCCCCGGGGTCCCAGGCAACATGGCTGTTTGCCACGTCCTGCGAAAGTGCAAGATTATTCAGGGCTTGCGGAATCCGGTTTGATGCATGTTCACAGACAAAAACGAACGGCCCCTTGCCGTCGGCATTGATGACATTGACGGGGTCGCCATCATTTGAATTCAAAAGTTTTTGCAGATTGCTCAATATTACGCGCCTCTGGAATACTCTGTAAAGATTTGTACAGAAAGCGGCTATTCGTCAATAGGCATTTGTAACAATAATTTCAGAAACGCCGCTACAAGCTGTGGCGCTGTGGACAAAAGCGCGTTACGGTGAAGCACAAATTGCCGGAGAACATTTGATTGCCGACCGCGACAAAAACCGTATCTGATATTATTCAGGACAATTTCAACATCCTGACTCGGGCGGAGCGGCAACTGGCAAACACCCTGCTTGAAAACTACCCTGTTACCGGCCTGAAAAGCATCACCCGGCTGGCCGAAAATGCAGATGTCTCAACACCTACGGTCGTCCGCATGGCACAGAAACTGGGCTTCAGCGGCTTCCCTGAACTGCAGAATGCACTGCGTGATGAGCTTGAAGCAACAATTTCAAACCCGATAGCCAAACACGACCAATGGTCTGAACACGCACCTGATACACATATTCTCAACCGGTTTGCCGATGCAGTGATTGATAATATGCGTCAGACACTCAATCAGCTCAGTCCCGACGAATTTGACGCAACCTGTGCGCTGCTGGCCGACCGCAAAAGATCGGTCCATGTCGTCGGTGGCAGGATTACCCATGCGCTGGCCGATTATCTGTTCACCCATCTTCAGGTTATCCGGGAAAACGTCACGCACCTGCCGCCAAACTCAAATATCTGGCCGCATTATGTGTTGAATATGAAGCCCGGCGACGTCCTGGTCATATTTGATATTCGCCGCTATGAGCAGGATCTGATAAATTTGGCCGATATGGCCAAAGCCAGCGATGTCACGATCATTCTTTATACCGACCAATGGGGTTCACCGGTTGCAAAATCGGCAAAACACCGATTCAACATTCGCATTGAAGCACCCTCTGCGTGGGATTCTTCGGTGGTTACCCTGTTTCTGCTCGAAGCAACCATCGCAGCCGTTGAAACCAAAATCTGGGGGGTTACCAAGGGCAGGATGAAGCACCTGGAAACCCTGTTCGACAAGACAAAACTGTTTCGCTGAAATCAATCGGCGCAATAGAGCTTGCATCCACCCAAAAAAGGCGTATAAGCGCGCTGTTCGAAACACCCGGTCATCTGGCTGGTGGCTGAACGGAGGGCCGTCCTTTTGCGGACGACAGGAAATGCAGATTTCCGGCCTCCCGTGTCTCCGCTCTCGACCGTCTCGAAAACAGCGCCTTTCTTGCATGTCCAAATGGACACAAAAGAGGGTCGTTGAGGCTTAGCCGCCGATTTCCGGGCTAATTGAACAAATTGTATCAGGAAAGGCAAAGCTTACCATGGCTCTATACGAACATGTATTCCTTGCCCGACAGGATGTATCCGCACAGCAGGTAGAAACACTTGTAGAACAGTACAAGGGTATTCTGGAATCCAATGGCGGATCAGTCGGGCGCGTTGAGAACTGGGGATTGAAATCCCTGTCTTATCGCATGAACAAAAACCGCAAGGCCCATTATACTCTGATGGACATTGATGCACCTTCAGCTGCCGTTCAGGAAATGGAACGTCAGATGCGCATCAGCGAAGACGTATTGCGTTATATCACAATCCGTGTTGATGCCCATGAAGAGGGTCCCTCTGCCATGATGCAGAAACGTGACCGTGATGATCGTCCACGCCGTGGCGACCGTGAAGACCGTCCGCGTCGTCCACGCGAAGACCGGCGTTAAGGAGCACAACAATGGTTGATATTAATCAGATTCCGACCCGTCGTCCCTTTCATCGTCGCCGCAAGACCTGCCCGTTCTCTGGCTCCAATGCGCCAAAGATCGATTACAAGGATGTGCGTCTCCTGCAGCGCTATATTTCAGAGCGCGGCAAGATTGTACCGTCCCGTATCACTGCGGTCAGCCAGAAAAAGCAGCGTGAACTTGCTCGTGCAATCAAACGCGCCCGTTTTCTTGGCCTTTTGCCTTATCTGGTGAAATAAGCTATCGCATTTTGAAATTAGTGATCGGGGTACGCCCCGATCATTTACGACAAGCGGCTTCGTGATGGGCACGGCGCCGGATCAACAAACCCCAAGTTGGGGCGCAAATTGCAGGATCATATCCTGATTGCCGCCTCTAACTGCTTGAACAAGCAGGACAGCGAAGCAAATGAACAGCAATACTCAATCATTGATGATTGGCCTTGTCGCCGGAATAGCATCCGCATTGCTGGTGCTTGGTTCGGGCGACATGTCTGCGCTGTCCATACTACTTTCCGCCTGTGCCACCCTGCCCGTGTTGATTGCCGCCCTTGGCTGGTCAAATATAGCTGGCGCTGTTGCTGTCGTTGTTGCCGGCGTAATCATCGGTGTAACAATTTCGCCGCTCGGCGCTCTTATGATTGCCATAACGACATTGCTGCCCGCAGCATGGATTGCCAGATTGAGCAACCTTGCGCGCCCGGCAGATGAAGTCGGCGGTCCACAGGGCAAACTTGCATGGTATCCGCTATCGGGCATCATGTTGCACCTTTGCGGCCTTGTCTCCATCTCCATCGTGGCCCTTGGCTTCACCATTGATTATGGCGAAGACGTTGTCCGTGAAATCGTTGAAAATCTTGTAGCCGCGCTGTCACAGCAAAACCCCGATTTCCAGCCTGATGAAGTCTATACAAATGAGATGGTCTCATTGATGACCAGGCTTCTCCCAGCGCTGCAAGCAGCCATGTGGGTTATCATTTTATTTGCAGGATGGTATTTTGCCTGTCGCATCGTGCGTCTGTCAGGTCGGGCAAAGCGGCCGGTTGATGCAATTGCAGCAACGTTGCGCATGCCCCGGCTGGCCCTGTTGTTTTTTGGCGTTGGTCTGGCACTCAGCATCATGGGTGGAACGCCAGGTCTCGTCGGCTCAGCAATTTCAGGCGCATTCGCTGGTGGCTTCATTCTGGCGGGATTGGCTTTGTTGCATGACCGCACCGCTGGACGACCCTGGCGCTTTATCGCTTTGTGGTTTGCCTATGCGTCGGTTTTCATTCTGTTTCCGTTTCCGCTGATACTCTTTCTGTTTGCCGGTCTGTTTGCCACAGCACAGACCGTTACTCTTTCACCTCCGGGGTCCAACCCCAGCAATGACAACAATCAATGAACATTAAATTCTGAAAGGACTAAATCATGGATGTAATTCTTCTTGAACGTGTCGCCAAACTTGGCCAGATGGGAGACACCGTCAAAGTACGCGATGGCTACGCCCGTAATTTTCTGTTGCCTCAGGGCAAAGCCCTTCGCTCCAACAAAGCAAACCGTGTTCAGTTTGAAGACCAGCGCGCGCAGCTGGAAGCCCGCAATCTTGAGCGCCGTGGCGAAGCCCAACAGGTTGCCGATAAGCTCGATGGCAGCTCATTTATCGTCATTCGTGCAGCTGGCGAAACCGGCCAACTCTACGGTTCAGTGGCAGCCAGAGACGTTGTCGCCATCCTGGATGAAGGTGGTTTCAGCATTGGTCGCAGCCAGGTAGAGCTGACAACCCCTATCAAGGCAATTGGCATGCATGAAGTCGCCATTTCCCTGCACGCTGAAGTGGAAGTCAAAATCCAGCTCAATGTTTCCCGTTCCGCTGATGAGGCAGAACGTCAGGCAAAAGGTGAGGATCTTTCATCTGCTGACGCCATCTACGGCACGGACGAAGATGACATCAAACCTGAAGACGTCTTTGACACCGATCCGGATTATGAGGACGAGGCTGGCGAAGCGACGTCAGAAGAATCCGACGAGGCGGTTGAAGATGAAGCTGCTGCGGACAATGCCGCCAAGGCTTGATTTTTCGGCCCTGTTTCCAATAATGAACCCGGCAGCAATGCCGGGTTTTTTGTGCCCGGATGGATATCAACAGCCGGATCCTGCACTGGCTCGGGCAATTCAGGCTTTGACTGGAGTGGCAAAACCTGAACCCATTAACAAAATCAAAGGCTGACACGGCCCAAATGCAAGAACCTGGCGAAGATATTGCACCCACTGGAAAAATTGAAATTCAGTGATACACTTTGCACGCAAGCAGAATCCTTTTTCTTACACCTGTAATTACGGGGGTTTCATTGATCATGACGCGTATTCTGGAAAGATTTGTTCGCCACGTCGTAAAAAATGGTGATTTGAGCATTACATTTTCTGACGGATCCACTGGTCAGTTTGGTGATGCACAACACCCGCATGTTCACATCCGCTTCAAATCAGCCGCAGCTGAGCGGGCCGTTGCCTTTGATCCGGCATTGAAACTGGGTGAATGTTATATGGAGGGTGACATTGAGTTCCTCCATGGTGACATGTTGCAGTTGCTCGAGCTGGTTTTTCAAAATGCCCGTGGCGGTGAACTCAATCAATCACTGTGGTTGAAACTGATGGATCAGGCCCGCCGCTTTGGGTCGTTACTTCTGGACTGGAACACACTCAGTCGATCGCGTTCCAATGTTCAGAGCCACTACGACCTGTCCGGTGAACTTTATGACCTCTTTCTGGATTCGGACCGGCAATATTCCTGTGCCTATTTTGAAACCCCTGACGTGGGCCTGGAACAGGCACAATTGGCAAAGAAGCGACATATCGCCTCGAAGTTGGTGATGGATGAGGAGAACCTGTCAGTTCTTGATATAGGTTCAGGCTGGGGAGGCATGGGATTGCACCTGGCGCGCCAGTTCAACGCCAAGGTAACCGGTGTGACCCTGTCCGACGAGCAGTTCAGTCTGTCAAACCGACGGGCTCGAGAAGATGGATTTAGCGGACAGGTGGAATTCAGACTTCAGGATTACCGAAACCTGGATCAAACCTTTGACCGCATTGTGTCTGTTGGCATGTTCGAACATGTCGGGCCCAAACACTATGGCACGTATTTTTCCAAATGCGCGGACCTGCTTGACCGCGATGGGGTGATGCTGTTGCACACGATCGGCCAGCATCAGCCGCCGTCGCCAACAAATCCATTTATCAAAAAACACATTTTTCCAGGCGGTTACATCCCCAGCCTGTCTCAAATTATCACCGAAATAGAAAAGACAGGACTGATTATCACCGACATCGAAGTGCTTCGCCTGCACTACGCGGAAACGCTGAAGGCCTGGCGCGAACGCTTCCTGAGCCACTGGAACGAAGCGAAGGCACTGTATGACGAACGCTTCTGTCGCATGTGGGAATTCTACCTGGCGTCTTCGGAAGCATCCTTTCGCTGGCAGGACCTTGTAGTGTTTCAGATACAAATAACCCACCGCCTTGAAAGCGTGCCTTTGACCCGTGATTACATCAATCAACAGGATCATCGACCGTATCGCGCAAAAAAACTGCATGCATCCATGCGCGTGAAAAGCCGGGAGGCCGAACAAGGGCGGAATTGATTCCCGTTCGGAAGTCAAACAGAATCAGTTATCATGTCGTTTTCCACATGGTGCTTGTGGAGATTGAGCATCAACGTCGATTATGCGCAAGACTTGAGCCCTGGCGATACATAATCCGTGACAATGCGTCTATACCAGCCCGGCAGACAATATCTGCAATACAACGGGCTGACATATGGGTGCATCGCCTGATCTGCATTGCGGATTGGTGACGGAACGTCTGTGGCACTGCGATAAATCCGGCGTTTTCCGCTCTTTCCAGACAGGGATTGTGGAATCAGCCCTAAATCCGCGTTCGGAGATGCCGAGCGGTTTGAAATGACAGAAAGATAACGATGAGCGATCCGGCAAGAAAGTTCGATGAAGCCAACAGCAACGAAGGAAATGGGCTTTACCGTGAAGCGCCGGGAAATATCGAAGCCGAACAGGCACTGCTCGGAGCCATTCTGGTCAATAATGACGCCTATTACCGTGTATCGGACTTTCTGAAACCCGGGCACCTGCACGAGCCTTTGCACCGCAAGATTTTTGAAGTTGCCGGCGATATCATTCGTATGGGCAAGACCGCCAATCCGGTGACGATAAAAACATTTTTACCGGCTGATGAAAAAGTCGGGGACATGACCGTCGCGCAATATCTGGCGCGATTGGCAGCCGAAGCGGTGACAATCATCAATGCCGAAGACTACGGTCGTGCGGTCTATGATCTTGCGCTGCGCCGCTCCCTCATCACCATTGGTGAGGATATGGTCAATATTGCCTATGATGCACCGCTGGACATGCCACCTCAGAACCAGATCGAAGACGCCGAGCGACGTTTGTTTGAACTGGCTGAAACCGGCCGCTACGACGGTGGTTTTCAGGCATTCAATGATGCAGTGGCGCTGGCTATTGATATGGCCGGAGCTGCCTACCAGCGTGATGGAGGCCTGTCGGGCGTATCGACCGGCATCAGCCATCTGGATGGTCGTATGGGTGGGCTGCAGGCCTCCGACCTGATTGTTCTTGCCGGCCGGCCTGGCATGGGTAAAACATCTCTTGCGACCAATATCGCCTATAATATCGCCAAGGCCTACCAGCCTGAAGTGCAGGCGGACGGGTCAACCAAGGCTGTCAATGGCGGTGTCGTCGGGTTTTACTCTCTGGAAATGTCATCAGAACAGCTCGCCACCCGTATTATTTCCGAGCAGACCGAGATTTCCTCGTCGAAAATCCGCCGTGGTGAAATCAGCGAGGCTGACTTTGAACTACTGGTCGGCTGCTCTCAGGAGATGCAGAAAATTCCGTTCTACATTGACCAGACCGGTGGCATCTCCATTGCCCAGCTTGCCGCGCGGGCCCGGCGCCTCAAACGTCAGCGCGGTCTGGATCTTCTGGTGGTTGACTATATTCAGTTGATGACCGGCTCGAAGAAATCCGGCGAAAACCGGGTTCAGGAAATTACCGAGATTACCACCGGACTGAAGGCACTTGGCAAAGAACTGGCGGTCCCAATCATTGCCCTTTCCCAGCTTTCGCGTCAGGTTGAAAACAGGGAAGACAAACGCCCACAACTTTCAGATTTGCGTGAATCAGGTTCCATTGAGCAGGACGCCGACGTGGTCATATTCGTGTACCGTGAAGAATATTACGTCAAGAACACCGAACCTCGGCGATCACCGGAGGAAATTGCCAATGATATCAAATCTGAAGAGTACCTGCGCTGGGAAGAAGCCATGGCCCGGGTTAAAGGCATGGCGGATGTGATCATAGCCAAACAGCGTCACGGCCCCACCGGAACCGTTTCACTGGGCTTTCAGGCAGAGTTTACGCGCTTTTCAGACCTTGCGGATAGTTCGTATCTGCAATACAGCCAGGAATAGAACCGCTGGAATCCGACATCGGGTCCCATTTTATTGCCCTCGACAATTTTCAGCCGCCAAAGTGTCAGGACCGCTGATGATACCAATGCCAATAATCGAAGAACCTGAAGATGAGGGCTATGGTGCCCGTCTGATCATCAATCTGGCAGCGTTGAGCGATAATTGGCGTATGATGCGGGATCGGTCAAAGCCTGCGCGTTGCTCCGCGGTGATCAAGGCGGATGGTTACGGTCTGGGGGCAACCCGCGTGGCAAGAGCGCTGTATGAAGCCGGGTGCCGTGATTTTTTTGTAGCAACAGCACGAGAAGGCGCACAGGTTCGCCATGAGGTTCCCGACGCCCGCATTTTTGTGATGAATTGCATTTTGCCCGGCATTGAAGCGACCTGCCGCTCGGCGGATCTCGTTCCGGTTCTGGCATCCATGGAACATATAACCCAATGGACGGCCGCCTGCGCCGCCAATGGTGAACATCCCTGTGCACTGCAGGTTGATACCGGCATGAACCGGCTGGGTATTACCATGGATGATGCAATCGAACTCAGTGACGATGTAACCCGCCCAGCCGGCTTTTTGCCGGTTCTGGTTATGAGCCATTTGGCATGTGCTGATCAACCGGATCATCTGCTGAACAGGCAGCAATTGAAGAGATTTCAACGGGTTGCCAACGCCTTTGAAGGTATTGATTCAAGTCTGAGCAATTCACCTGGAATTTTTCTGGGTGATCCATACCTGTTTGATCTCACCCGTCCGGGCATAGCGCTTTTTGGTGGCTCAGCAGATGGCAAGACAGCGCAGACCAAGCCGGTTGTGACGGCCGAAGCACGCATTATTTCCATACGCCATGCCAAGAGGGGCGAAACTGTCGGCTATGGTGCGGCGACCAGGCTCGAACGCGATAGTGTGATTGCAGTTTGCTCCATTGGCTATGCCGACGGCTACATGCGATCAATGTCCGGTGCAGGCGTGCCGTTGCGTGGAATGAAAACGCCCGGTGCAGTCGGATACATTGGCGGCAAGCAAGTGCCTATACTTGGTCGGGTGACTATGGATATGACCACATTTGACGTTACAGATGTTGCTGATGGAGCCGCGAAAGCTGGTGATTTCATTGAGCTTTTCGGCAATAATCTGCCGATTGACGATGTCGCTGCAAGTGCTGGCACGATTGGCTATGAGTTGCTCACGTCTCTGGGTAACCGCTATCGGCGGCATTACATTTCCAACGGTGTCTAGCGGATTATAAGCAGCGCACCCATAGGTTCGAGAATATTGCAGTTGTTGGTTTTGTCCTGAACAGGGGGAAAGAACACTGCCCAAACTGGATAGAGATCAAAACACATGGCCCGTGCCAAAACCCAATTCGTCTGCCAGAACTGCGGTACCACACATGCGCGCTGGGCGGGCAAGTGTGACGGCTGCGGCGAGTGGAATACCATTATTGAGGACGACCCGGCGGGAGGCATCGGCAGTGGTCCCGGCAAACCATTGCGCAAGGGCAAACCGGTCACGCTGACCACACTATCAGGGGATATTGAAGACGCCCCCCGCATTCACACCGGTATTGAAGAACTGGATCGTGCGACAGGCGGTGGTTTTGTGCGCGGATCGGCCCTGTTGGTGGGTGGCGACCCGGGCATTGGTAAATCCACTCTGTTGATGCAGGCAGCGGCCGCACTCTCGCGGCGTTCACACCGGGTCGTCTACGTTTCCGGTGAGGAAGCTGTTGCCCAGATCCGGTTACGCGCCCAGCGTCTGGGTGCCGCCGATACGGATGTCCTGCTTGCAGCGGAAACCAATGTTGAAGACATTCTGGCAACATTGTCACAGGGAAAACGCCCTGACCTGATTATCATCGATTCCATTCAGACACTGTGGAGTGATGCAGCTGATTCGGCTCCCGGCACCGTTACGCAGGTAAGAACCGGTGCTCAGGCAATGATTCGCTTTGCCAAACAGACAGGCGCTGCAGTTGTGCTTGTTGGACATGTAACCAAAGAAGGTCAAATCGCCGGACCGCGCGTCGTTGAACATATGGTTGATGCGGTGCTCTATTTCGAAGGCGACCGCGGTCACCACTATCGGATTTTGAGGGCAGTAAAGAACCGCTTTGGTCCTACCGATGAAATCGGCGTATTTGAAATGTCTGACGTCGGCCTCAGAGAAGTCTCAAATCCTTCGGAGCTGTTTCTCGGCGAGCGCAACGAAAAGGCACCCGGTGCCTGCGTGTTTGCGGGCATTGAAGGCACAAGACCGATACTGGTGGAAGTTCAGGCATTGGTGGCAGCCTCATCGCTTGGAACACCCCGGCGGGCCGTCGTCGGCTGGGATTCAGCACGGCTGTCGATGATACTCGCTGTGCTTGAGGCGCACTGTGGCATTCGCCTTGGTCAGCATGATGTTTACCTGAATGTGGCCGGTGGCTATCGGATTTCAGAACCAGCGGCTGATATGGCTGTGGCTTCTGCACTGGTTTCATCACTTGCCGGTCTTGCTCTTCCGGCCGATTGCGTCTATTTCGGCGAGATCAGCCTTTCTGGTGCTGTTCGGCCCGTGGCTCACACAGGCCAAAGGCTCAAGGAAGCTGAAAAATTGGGATTTGCACGTGCTGTTTTCCCCGCTGGCTCTGCGGACTTGCCTAAAAAGTCTTCGGGAAGCTGGAATACAGTCGACGCGCTGCATGATCTTGTTGTTGGCATTGCCGGATCGAAGGCAAAGTCTGCACCGGATGAAGAAGAATAGATGGAAAGGGAGCGCCGGCTCGCTTGTTCTGACCGGCCCTGAGGTTCAGTCACTATGCCAATAACCATTCTCGATGGAATTCTCCTGGGCGTCACACTGTTTTCAGCTGTGTTGGCCATGGTGCGCGGATTTTCACGCGAAGTGCTCTCCGTTGCCTCCTGGGTGGCAGCGGCTGCCGCTGCCTATACTTTCTATCCGCTGCTGCTGCCCTATGTACAAGAATATGCAAACAGCACAACAATCGCGACAATCGTTTCAGCAGGCATCATTTTTCTGGTTGCCCTGATCATTGTTTCGGTACTGACCATGCGCATTGCGGATTTTGTCATAGACAGTCGCATCGGCGCACTGGACCGCACACTTGGATTTCTGTTCGGTGCAGCACGCGGAATATTGTTGGTGGCCGTTGCAATGTTGTTTTTCAACTGGCTGGTTGCCGGTCCGCAGCAGCCCACATGGGTTGCTGATGCAAAATCGAAACCGCTGCTGGATTCGATTGGTGAACAGTTGGTGAGCATTCTTCCGGAAGATGCGGATTCTACAATTCTGGACAGGCTTAAAGGACTGGGCGGTGACTCAAAAGACAGCGATCAGGAGGCCAGCTTCCGTGACACAGGAAAACGCAACGCCATTTGACAGTGAAGGCGATGCCTTTCGTGATGAATGTGGCGTATTTGGAATTTTCGGCAAGACAGATGCGGCGGCTGTTGTAACCCTGGGTCTGCATGCACTGCAACACCGCGGACAGGAAGCAGCAGGCATTGTATCCTATGACAATGGCCAGTTTTCGATAGAACGCCACATCGGGCTTATTGGTGATACATTCACCAAACAATCGGTTCTCAACCGTCTGCCGGGCAGTCGTTCGATTGGTCATACCCGTTATTCCACAACCGGTGGTGAAGGCCTGCGCAATGTACAGCCGTTTTTTGCGGAATTCGCCGGCGGTGGTTTCGCAATATCCCATAACGGCAATATTACCAACGCGCTGACGAAACAGCGCGAACTGCAAAAACGCGGCGCAATTTTCTCATCCACATCGGACACCGAAACCCTGCTCCATCTCATTGCGATGAGCGAGCACGAGCATTTTGTGGAAAAATTCATCGACGCCATTACCCAGTTGGAAGGTGCTTTCTCCCTCGTGGGCCTGACCGGCAAGAAAATGGTTGGCGCCCGAGACCCGCTTGGCATCCGTCCGCTTGTGCTGGGTGATCTGGACGGTGCTTATATTCTGGCTTCCGAGACCTGTGCGCTTGACATTATCGGTGCCCGGTTCGTCCGCGACATCAAACCGGGTGAAGTCATCGTTATCACGGAAAAAGGCATCAAGAGCCATTTCCCCTACGGTGAGACCAAGGGACGCTTTTGCATTTTCGAATATGTTTATTTTGCCCGCCCCGATTCCACAATCGAGGGGCAAAATGTTTATGAGGCACGCAAGAGAATTGGCCAGGAACTGGCAAAGGAAAACCCGGTTGATGTGGATATGGTGGTGCCGGTTCCCGATTCGGGCACCCCTGCAGCAATTGGCTTTGCGCAGGAAGCCGGTGTGCCGTTTGATCTGGGCATCATCCGCAATCACTATGTTGGCCGTACATTCATTCAGCCAACAGCCTCCATCCGCAATATGGGTGTGAAGCTCAAACATAATGCCAATCGAAGTGCCATTGAGGGCAAACGCGTGGTGCTTGTTGATGACTCGATCGTGCGTGGCACAACCTCTCAAAAAATTGTTCAGATGGTGCGCGATGCCGGTGCTGCCGAAGTCCACATGCGCATCGCCTCACCGCCAACCACTGCCTCCTGTTTTTATGGCGTGGATACACCGGAAACGTCAAAGTTGCTCGCCTCACGCATGTCAATCGAAGACATGAAGGACTTTATCCGGGTTGATTCACTTGCCTTTGTTTCAATTGATGGTCTCTACCGTGCGGTCAATCAACCGGGGCGAAACAATCAGTGTCCACAGTTTTGTGACGCCTGCTTTACCGGCGAATATCCAACAGAACTTACGGATCGTGATGGCACGGATGCCACGAGAACACTCTCTTTGCTCGCCAACAACGGATAATCTCAATGTTAGATCTGAATGGTCGTATTGCGCTTGTAACCGGTGCGTCACGCGGCATAGGCTATTTTACAGCGCTCGAACTTGCCAAAGCCGGTGCCCACGTCATCGCTGTGGCGCGAACAGTCGGTGGTCTGGAAGAACTGGATGATGCCATTGCCGCCGCAAATGGCACAACCACGCTGGTTCCACAGGACCTGATGGACATGAAGGCAATTGACAAACTGGGGGGTGCAATTGCCGAGCGATGGGGCAAATTGGATATTCTCGTCGCAAATGCCGGCATTTTGGGCCCTTTGTCCCCCGTTGGACATTTTGAGGCCAAAACATTTGAAAAAGTCATGACCATGAATGTCACGTCCACCTGGCGCATCATTCGCACGGTCGAACCCCTGTTGCATAAATCCGATGCCGGACGGGCTATCATCCTGTCTTCCGGTGCGGCGCATAATTGCAGACCCTTTTGGGGTGCCTATTCGGCGAGCAAGGCGGCGGTAGAGGCGCTGGCGCGATGCTGGGCTGGAGAAACACAGAACACCGCCGTTCGGGTCAATTGCGTGAATCCGGGCGCAACACGTACGGCCATGCGCGCCCAGGCCATGCCTGGCGAAGATCCGGAAACTGTGGTTCATCCATCCGAAGTGGCACAGAAAATCGTCAAACTGGCAGATCCTGCACTGCAGGAAACCGGCATGCTTTATGATGTGCCGCAGGATGTGATGAAAGCGTTTCAGCACCCACAATAATTTGTCCTGCCCGCTACGTTCGGACGCAATATTGCCAAACGGCCGTTAGAATTAACAACAGTCACATCATCCTGGTGTGCCTGTTGAGCGCCTGTCCGCGTCATGCCTTCTTTTGCGTGTGGCCGGCTTTAAGGGGATTTTGCCTGCTCATCCATAGGGCGAATTGAGAGTGTTGTGCCGGGCTGGCCCCTTTCACGCTTTGACTGAAACGGGACAACGGTATCGGTCTTTGATTTTGTTGACGCATTCACGTTTTGGCGATTCCGTCGAAACATGAGTTACTCTTGTCATCATTTCATTGTCCTGACCCGTTTTGCTGAAGCGCGAAAACAGCGGCGGATGTCAAACGGCAGGAATAATGCACCACTGCGGCACTTTGGTCACAGCGATCATATTATTTTTCGGTATATTCTTGTTTGATATATATAGAGTGTCTATATGGACAAAATGTAATGAAGTCGCATTGAGCCGGTGGGTGCCCCACCCGGATCGTTTTTTGTCGGGGCCAGGGGCCAATAAATGAACGTTCGCACAGTATGTCTCGCCATTTTGCATTTTTCAGATGCAACAGGGTATGAAATCAAGAAAATGTCGACCGAGGAGCGTTTTTCCTATTTTGTCGATGCAAGCTTTGGTTCTATCTATCCGGCGTTGTCGCGATTGCAGGACGATGAGTGTGTAACTGTGCGCGAAGAATATGAATCGGGCAAACCACCCCGCAAGATATATTCGATTACGCAAAAAGGCCGGGAGGAACTCGTCGATTCACTTGAGGTTGTTCCACGGCCCGATTCTTTCAAATCTGAATTTTTGCTGACAGCGCTGTGTTGTGAACTGATAGATCAGGGCACGATCCGGCGCGCGGTCGACAAGCGCATTCAGGATCTGCAGGCAAAGCTCGATATGCTTGACGAGGTCAATTGCTGCAATCGAACCGAAGGCGCCGCCGGGATGACGTGGATCGCCGGCTATGGCCGCGCCGTCACCGAGGCCAGCCTGAAACACTTACTTGAACACCGCAATGAACTTGAAGCTATGGCATGCGCTCCCACGCCCACGCCACAAGCAGCCGAATAGACGACAGGAGAGCCGTAAAAATGGCATTTCGTATCAAGGGATCACATGTAACAGCGCTGATTATAGCCGGCGCGGTTCTCGGCTGGATGGCAACGGGCGATATTGTCGTTGGTGGCCAGGCCAATTCTGCCAATGCAGTTGCACCGCCGGCCGAACGCTCGGAGGAGGCCAAACCACTTTTTAAAGTGCGTTATGTGCCTGTATCGCCTGAAATTCGCCCGGAGATCCTGCTGGTACGCGGACGTACTCAAGCGGATTCGATTGTTTCTGTTCGCACCGAGACATCGGGCACTCTCGAGAAACGAATGGTTTCCAAGGGCGACCATGTTAAAATGGGCGATCTCGTATGCCAATTGGATCGCGGTGTGCGTAAAATGGCGGTCGCCCGAGCCACAGCGGCTTATGATCAGGCGATCTTCGACTATCAAGGCGCCATTGAACTGCAGAAAAAAGGCTATGCTTCTGAAACCCGTGTCAAGGCCCTCAAGGCGGCAATGGATGGCAGTTCTGCAACGCTGGCAGAGGTCAAGGAAGAACTTTCACACACTGATATTCTCGCTACCGCAGATGGTATCGTCCAGGATCCGATAGCAGAAATTGGAGATAACCTGACCAGCGGTGGTGTTTGCATCACATTAATCAATGCGGATCCGATGCTGTTTATGGGGCAGGTATCGGAGCGTCTGGTCGGTGCCTTAAAGGTCGGTGATCCGGCGCAGGTGGCACTCATTTCCGGTGAATCGGTTTCCGGTGATATTCGCTACATATCCCCTTCGGCAGATTCGGCAACGCGCACATTTCTGATAGAAATTGAGTTGCCTAACCCGGACAATCAGCTGCGCGACGGCGTCACTGCCTCTGCCAACATAGAACTAAAGGGGAGTGAAGCCTTCCGCATCAGCCCCTCCTGGCTAACATTGGACGATGGCGGCAGAATTGGCGTACGCACGATTGGTGATGGTGACGTCGTCGCATTC
The DNA here is from genome assembly GCA_947501445.1 of uncultured Rhizobiaceae group bacterium. GTDB lineage: Bacteria > Pseudomonadota > Alphaproteobacteria > Rhizobiales > Rhizobiaceae > Hoeflea_A. The sequence continues at coordinate 657,160 of CANMVS010000001.1, forward strand.
GCACCGTTGAAAATCATTTCCCACACACCAGACACAATGTGGGTTACCGGCCTCCAGCCTGACGACAGGGTAATAACCCTGGGGCAGGACTATGTTGTTCCCGGCCAGGCTGTAGAACCAGTTGCCGCGGACCTTGCTGACAAGAAAATGAAGGATGAGACCAACTCATGACTTCCGCTCTTCATGCCATAATCTCACGTCCCAAAACAGTGATGACGCTGATGATCTTCATGATCGCAGCAGGCATCATGTCCTATTTGGCGATCCCCAAGGAAGCCCAACCGGACATTGACGTACCGGTCTATTTCGTGTCGATAAACCAGCAGGGAATCTCGCCCGGCGACGCGGAGCGTTTGCTGGTCCGGCCTATGGAGACTTCACTGCGGGGGCTTGACGGACTGAAGGAACTGACGGCCATCGCCACCGAAGGTTATGCAGCCATCGTGCTCGAGTTCAATATTGAGACCGACAAGGATGAGGTGCTCGCCGACATTCGTGACAAGGTGGATCAGGCCAAGGCCGATATACCCAGCGAAGCTGATGAACCGATCATCACCGAAACCAATTTTGCGCTCCAGCCAACGATCATTGTGACATTGTCCGGTGATGTTCCCGAACGTACCCTGACCAACCTTGCCCGTCGTTTGAAAGATGAGATCGAGGCCATTTCAACGGTCCGCGAAGCATCCTTGAGTGGAGACCGGGAAGAGTTGCTTGAGGTTGTGCTCGATCTGATGAAACTCGAGTCCTACAATATCTCGCAGGACGAACTGCTCAACGCACTGACCCAGAACAATCAGCTGATTGCTGCAGGCTTTATCGATGATGGGAACGGGCGTTTCAATCTGAAGGTGCCGGGACTGGTTGAGAACGCGCAGGATGTCTTCGAAATACCGATAAAACAGAACGGTGAAGGCGTTGTCACACTTGGTGAAGTTGCTCAGATACAAAGAACGTTCAAGGACCCGTCCAAGTTTACCCGGGTGAACGGCAAACCGGCCATATCCATCGATGTAACCAAACGGATCGGAACCAACATCATTGAAAACAATGATCAGGTCCGTGAAGTGGTGGCCAACTTCACCAAGGATTGGCCAAGCACAATCAAGATCAACTATCTTCTTGATCAGTCCAGCTTCATTTTTGAAGTTCTGGGTTCGCTGCAATCATCCATCATGACGGCCATTGTGCTGGTCATGATCTGTGTTGTGGGGACATTGGGTATTCGCTCAGGACTGCTGGTCGGGCTGGCCATCCCCGGGTCTTTCATGCTGGCCTTCCTGATACTTGGCGGACTTGGTATGACCGTCAATATGATGGTCATGTTCGGCATGGTGCTGACCGTTGGTATGCTTGTTGATGGTGCCATTGTGGTTACCGAGTATGCCGACCGGAAAATTGCCGAGGGCATGTCCCCTGCCGATGCCTATCAGCGGGCTTCGAAGCTGATGTTCTGGCCGGTGGTTTCCTCGACCGCGACAACACTCGCAGCATTTCTGCCGCTTTTGCTGTGGCCCGGTGTTCCAGGCCAGTTCATGAGCTATCTGCCCAAGATGGTCATCATTGTTCTGATGGCCTCCCTGATGACCGCGCTCATCTTTTTGCCGGTCACTGGCACCCTGTTTGCACAGGTTGCCTCCGGGGTGGCAAAACGGGCCAATGCAGTCACAGCAATCGTTGTTGGTGCCATCGCAGGCCTGTTTGCATACGGAGGGCCGTTGGCAACACTTGACCCTTCAATGCGCCTTGCAGGTGGTGCGGTCGTGGCTATCATTGCATTGATACTGGCCTACAAAATTTCACAGTTCATTAATGCGCGACGCAAACCAAAGGTCGTTGCAGGTGTAGATAACGTTGCATTGATGTTATCATCACGTGCCGAGCTGGATGTTAAAAAAGTACCCGGGATTACCGGCTCCTACCTTCGTTTCCTTCGATTGGCAGCTGGGACCATCTGGGGCAATGCCCTTGTGATTATCGGCATCCTGTCAATGACGGCAGCCAGTTTTGTCTACTTTGCCAACAACAGCAAAGGTGTCGAGTTCTTCGTTGATGAAGAACCCGATGTTGCAATTGTTCTTGTTTCCGCAAGGGGCAATCTGTCAGCCACGGAAATCCGCGATGTTGTCGGCGAAGTTGAAGCCGAGGTTCTTCAGGTCAACGGCATTCAGAATGTCGTTATGACCGCAACAGCACCGGGTGGCGGGACAAGTGGCGGTGGCGGTGTCATCGGCGGCGTTCAGGATAAGCCGGCAGACGTTGTCGGTGAATTGCAGGTCGAATTGGCTGACTATTGCTGCCGTCGAAAGGCCGTTGACATTTTCGATGAAATTCGCAACCGCACTGCTGATATCGCCGGTATCAAGGTTGAGGTACGCAAAATTGAAGGCGGACCGCCAACCGGTAAAGACCTGCGTTTGGAAGTCAAATCAACTGACTATGATACGATGGTCCAGACGGTCAGCAAAATTCGTAACTACGTTGATTCAGTCGCGCTCCTGTCCGATCAGGAAGACGGGCGACCTTTGCCCGGTATCGAGTGGCAGATTGACGTGGATCGTCAGCAGGCGGGCCGTTATAACGCCGGCATTGCGCAGATTGGTGCAATGGTCCAATTGGTGACAAATGGTCTGCCCATTGGCACCTATCGGCCAAACGATTCGGAAGATGAAGTCGATATCCGCGTGCGCCTGCCGGAAAGTGAGCGTACGCTGGACCAACTGGACCTGCTGAAACTGCGTACATCGAATGGTCAGGTACCACTGGCGAATTTCATCGAACGCACACCGCAGCAGAAAGTGTCATCCATTACCCGTCGTGATGGCCTGTATGCCATGGATGTCAAGGCAAGTGTCGCCGATGGCGCGATGGTCGATGGTCGGGCGGCCACTGCCGATGATGTGGTCGGCATTGTTGAAAAATGGGTCAAAGCCCAGGAGTGGCCGGAAAATGTGTTCCTGCGTTTCCGCGGTGCGGATGAGGAACAAAAGGAGTCTGGTGAATTTCTGGCAAAAGCGGCGCTGGCCGCGCTATTCATGATGTTCATTATTTTGCTCACCCAGTTCAATTCTTTCTACCAGACGATCCTTACCCTATCGACGGTCATCTTGGCCGTATCGGGTGTTCTGGTGGGTATGGCTGTAACAGGGCAACGGTTCTCAATTATCATGACCGGAACCGGAATTGTGGCGCTTGCCGGTATTGTGGTGAACAATGCGATTGTATTGATCGACACATTCAACAGAATGCGTGATGAAGGTATCGATGATGCTGGTCAGGCGGCGTTGAAAACATCGGCGCAGCGTCTGCGGCCCATCATGTTGACAACCATCACGACCATTTTGGGCCTGGTACCAATGGCATTGCAGATCAACATGAATTTCTTCACTCAGACTATATCTGTGGGCGGCATTACATCGATCTGGTGGGTTCAGCTTTCAACAGCCATTATCTTCGGCCTGGCCTATTCGACAGTCCTTACACTGGTGATGATCCCGACAATGCTGACATTACCCAGCAACATAAGCCGTACGTGGGGTAAATTCAGGACAAGATCCGCCGTGCCGATCAACACGGCGGATTCAGGCACCCCTGCTTTCGCAGGCGCGTCCCTCCCCGGTTCTCGTGCAGACAATGATGACGTGCCTGTTGCACGACCAGATGCTGCTGAATAGCCGGTTGGATTCATTGCGTGATTAAAAGGGCGCCCTGCCACACAGGGCGCCTTTTTTCATTGCTGATCCTGTCTTGAAAAGAGCTATTCAGGTTTTGACGGAAACGGCAAAAGCTGAATGTATCGACAGCTTCAAAGGCCGACACCCTTGTCCCGTTTCTAACAAAACGTGAAACGGTTTAGCCAAGTGGACCGACATTCCACCATCAAATAATTTCATCAAATAAAGACTGGGTTTAGCCCGGAAATTTCATGAAAGTCTGTTTGGCGTGTTTTTAGCGGGGATTTTTCCGATATGGCGTTATCACCATGCTGGA
>CANMVS010000002.1 GCA_947501445.1 uncultured Rhizobiaceae group bacterium
GTCATCCTTGCAAATGCTCTGCTTCGAGACCAACGCGAATGGTCTCAAATTAGGCCTTGATCAAAACGGATACTCTAGACCGTTTCACGTTTTGTCCAAAACGGGACAACGGTGTTAGCCTTTGATTTTGTTGCTGCATTCAAGTTTTGCCGATTCCGTCAAAACCTGAATTGCTCTGGGCCGGTGTTACTGCACTTCATCAGTGACAGTGTCAGAATTGAGTGCCACTCTTGCCACGGCGAAATAGCTGGAAGCTCCTCTGAATACCTCTTCAGTGGCAACAATCTGAAGGCTTTCATTACTCAGCAACCTGTCCAGGTCGGAGGTTTTTAGCCTTCTGATAGGTACGGGGATTACTCCAACTTTCAGCAGCACCCGCATGATCAAAATTTGAAGGCCGACCAGGAATGACAGCCGCCCCCCTAAGCAAGGTGTTGCGGAGATAAACAGCCCTCCAGGTTTCAGCAGCTCAATCGCTCTATGAACAACCCTCTGGGGGTCAGGAACAGTGTGCAACATGTTAAAGGCCAAAATTACGTCGAACGCCTCTTCTTCGTACCCTTCATCAAAAATATCTCCTTGCGCAAAGTGTATGTTCTCGATTTCTCGGGCAGCTGCTTTGCCTTTTGCGATTTCGATCATTCTTGATGAAATATCTATCGCATGAACCTCTTTCACAGAACTGGCAATCTCACAGGCGGTCGTGCCTGTTCCACATCCGTAATCCAAGACAATCTCGGTGCCTTTAAGGTGCTTTTTGGTGTTTTCCCTGGTTCGGTTATGAATGTGCTCAAACCGCTCCTCGGTTTTGTCGTATCCGTCAGCGGATTTGTCCCAGAACTCTTCCGATTTACTCATCTCACAACGTTCCCTTCCTTCGAAACAGCCTGGTTGGTGTTCGTGTTGAAACCAGTCGCCCCAGTGAATCCAAATGCAGAAAATGCGAAGAGGGCGACGAAAGGTCAGTCCTTCACACGAATGATAAGTATACGCATTTGAGGGGTCGATAGACAAATTATGTTGTTTGGATATACAAAAATGTATGAGCTGGCCGGCGATCTCATGTGATTGGAACCAACTGAGGGCATTTCTCGCTGCCGCTGGAGAGGGCTCATTCAGCGCCGCAGCACGCGCATTGCGCACAACACAACATATGTCTGCGGCGATCGACCGGCATTCTATCTCCACTACGAGAAGTCGCTCCCGGCATCACAATTCGCGTCAAGGTGTCAAATCATACGCTCAATCTGGTGCAGCGTGAGGCAGATATGTCGATCCGACATGCGCGCCCGGACGAACAAGGACGCATTGCCCGCCACGTCGGGATCTTGGTACCAACCTATTTGCCTCTCGCACCTACAGCGATGCAGCAGGTCGGCCTGGGTTCAATCGACATTCAGCCTCCTGCTTTGTGACTACCGATCGACAAAACGTGTGATATCCTCCACCTGCGGGCGCACACGCTCGGTTGGCGCAATTGTCGGCGTACCAATATAGATCATGCCTGCGATTCGTTCCGGTGCCTCGACGCCCAGAACCGCAAGTGCGTCAGGATCTTGGGATATCCATTCAGTGATCCAGTTTGCTGCAAAACCACATGCATTGGCGGCCATCAACAAATTGAAGCACACGGCACCGGCAGATAACACCTGTTCCCATTCGGGTATTTTGGGGTGCGCTGCTGCCTGGCTCACAACGGCAATAACCACAGGCGCACGCAAGAGGCGCTCTTTGTCCATCTCCAGCCGGTCAGCAGAAATTTGTGGATCTTTGTTCAATGCAATATCTGCCAATTGCCCACCCAACCGGTTGCGGGCTTCACCAGAATAGACGATAAACCGCCATGGTGCCAGCTTACCGTGATCTGGAACACGCGCAGCAATTGAGAGCATTTCACCAATGGTCGCCTTGTCCGGACCAGGCTCTGACAACATTTTTGCCGGCGTGGAACGTCGGGTCTCCAGATAGGATTTGAGTGTATGGTTCATTTTATTTTCCCCATTGAGCGTGTAAGCTTGGCCTTGAAATTGCCATTTGCATGGGTTTCAAACATGTGACAAGCTTTATTGGGAAATTTATGAGTCTTTTTAGCCGCAAAATTATGCATCCACTGGCTGGACTGGCAATGTGTGCATTGACCGGCAGCGCGCTGGCACAGGATACAAATATCATATTGCCACTGGACCTGCCGGCATTAACGGAGTTTGTTCCCTCGGACAGCACGTCGGCAATCGGCTCATCATCAGCCAATTTGCGCAGTGTTGAGCTGGACGCCAAACTGATTGAAGGCGCACAGCCACTGGAGCATGGTCTTGTGTGGCGGGTCTATCACCCGGTGGCCAATCAGGACGGTAAATTGCCGGTACTGGCAACGTCAGAAGGCGGCAGGGCCAATTTTGAATTTGAACCGGGCGAATATTTCGTTCACGTGGCCTTCGGATTGGCCGGTGTCACCCGAAAGCTGTCCGTTCCGCAAGATGCTCCGGTCGATACGGTCAATTTCATCCTCAATGCCGGTGGGCTGGTCCTTAATGGTGTATCCGGCAATGATGTACCCATCGCTGCTGCAAAACTGCGTTTTTCAATCTATTCCGAAGAACGCGACAGCAATGATGAACGCCAGTTGATTATATCGGACGTCAAGCCAAACCAGATCATTCGCCTCAATGATGGCATTTATCATGTGGTATCGGAATATGGCGCTGTTAACGCCGTCATCCGCTCTGACATCAACGTCGAGGCGGGCAAGTTGACCGAGGCTATCATTCAACATCGCGCCGCGCAGATAACACTGAAACTTGTCTCTGATTCCGGTGGTGAAGCCATTGCCGACACGGCCTGGTCCATCACCAATTCTGCCGGTGACCTGATAAGTGAAAGCGTTGGCGCATTTCCTTCGCTCGTGCTTGCCGAAGGCGATTACACGGCCATCGCCCGCAATAAGGAAAAACTCCTGCGCCGTGATTTCAAGGTTGTTTCCGGGCGTAACTATGATGTTGAAGTGCTGATCAAGTAAAATCAGGGACGCCTGAGATCCCCTGCATAAAAAACCCGCCACAGGTTATGGCGGGTCTTTGATTTCAAATGCGCTCCATATCAGTCGTTACCGCGAAGATCGGGCGGCGTTGCTTCATCCGTCAGTGCTGTAATTGCCGCTTCAAGGCTCATGGGCGTTTGTTCGCGGCTGCCAAGGCGGCGTATATTCACACTGCCCTCTTCTGCCTCACGCATGCCGCAAACAAGAATGACCGGCACCTTGGTAACCGAGTGCTCGCGGACCTTGTAGTTGATTTTCTCATTGCGGATATCGGTCTGCACCTGCAATCCGGCCTTTTTCAATCTGGCTGCCACTTCGATGGCATAATCATTGGCTTCGGAGGTAATGGTTGCCACGACGACCTGAACAGGCGCAAACCACAACGGTACATTGCCCGCATAGTTTTCCAGCAGAATGCCCAAAAACCGCTCCATTGAACCGCATATGGCCCGGTGGATCATCACCGGTTGCTGCTTTTCGGAATCGCTGTCGATGTAAAAGGCGCCAAAACGCTCCGGCAGATTGAAATCAACCTGTGTTGTTCCGCACTGCCATTCACGGCCAATCGCATCGCGCAGCGTATATTCAAACTTCGGCCCGTAAAAAGCACCCTCGCCCGGCAGAATGTCCGTCTTGATTCGTCCTTCGGATTGCTCTTCAATGATCTTCAGCACATCCGCCATCACCGATTCAGCCCGGTCCCACAACGCATCGTCGCCAACACGCTTTTCCGGCCGCGTTGACAGTTTGACAGTGATTTCATCAAAGCCGAAATCCGCATAGGTCGTCAGGATCAGATCGTTGATCCTGAGGCATTCCGACGCCATCTGCTCATCTGTGCAGAAGACATGTGCGTCGTCCTGCGTGAAACCCCGCACCCGCATCAGACCATGCAGGGCACCGGATGGTTCGTAACGGTGTACGTTACCAAATTCTGCAAGTTTAATAGGCAGTTCGCGGTAAGACTTAAGGCCATGCTTGAATATTTGCACATGACCGGGACAGTTCATCGGCTTGATGGCGAAAACGCGATCATCCTCTGTCTGGGTCACATACATGTTTTCACGGTACCACTGCCAGTGACCGGAGGTCTCCCACATGGCCCGATCCAATATCTGCGGCGCATTGACCTCGTCATAGCCGTGCTCATCCAGCCGCCGCCGCATATAATTGACAAGGGTCTGAAACATCCGCCAGCCCTTTGCGTGCCAGAAGACCACACCTGGCCCCTCTTCCTGAAAATGGAAAAGGTCCATTTCGCGCCCCAACCGGCGATGATCACGTTTTTCCGCCTCTTCAAGCATATGAAGATAGGCATCCAGCTGCTTTTGATCTGCCCAGGCAGTGCCATAGATGCGTGTCAGCATCGGATTGTTGGAATCCCCGCGCCAATAGGCACCGGCAACCTTCATCAATTTGATGGCGCTGCCAATCTGCCCGGTCGAGGCCATATGCGGCCCGCGGCAAAGGTCAAACCAGTCACCCTGATAATAGATCTTGACATCATCGCCCTCGGGGATCGCATCAAGCAATTCGCCCTTATAGGCTTCACCCTTGTCGGCAAAGACCTGACGCGCCTTGTCGCGCGACCAGATTTCCCTGGTAAACGGCCTGTTGCGTGCAATGATCTCGCGCATCTTCTTTTCAATGCGCGGCAGATCATCCGGTGTAAATGGCTCATTGCGGGCAAAATCATAATAGAACCCGTTTTCGATGACCGGTCCGATGGTCACCTGGGTGCCAGGATAAAGTTCCTGAACGGCTTCTGCCATCACATGCGCCGCATCATGGCGGATCAGTTCAAGCGCCCGCGGATCATCCCGCGTCAGGATTTCCACAGCGCCTTCGGTTATCACCTCGCTCAAGTCACGAATTTCACCGTCGATGACGATGGCAACAGCCTTTTTGGCGAGTGATTTTGAAATGCTCTCGGCAACGCCGCGGCCGCTGGTATCAGCGGCATAGTCGCGGCTCGAGCCGTCAGGAAAATTCAGGGATACGGATTCAGACATCGTTTCTTGCTCCTTGCCAGTCCCGCCAACCAATGCGGGTGGATCATATAGGCCGGGCATGTCCCGGGCGCGGGCCTTTTAGCCTGCGGGACAATTTATTGCAACGCGAAACGGGCAACCTGCCGCCGCTGCAATTCAAATCTGTAAAGTCGATTGATGTTCATTGCCGTGAAGCACCGCACGTCAATGTCCGGAGACAAAATATCGCCAGGGAAAATACCAGTGCACGCCTTGCGCAAGGGTTTGTGGCACCGGATCAAATCCGTGTGTGCCGCCCGGGCCACACCGAATCACCCGAAAGAATGTCATCCAGCCCCCGGCCCAAAACCCGTGGCGAGCAATGGCTTCATATCCATATTCCGAACAGGTTGGTAAATGCCGGCATGAATTGCCGATGAAACCTGAAAGCGTCAGTTGGTAGAAACGGATCAATGCCATGCCGAGCAACCTGCCCGGCGTTTTGCGAAAGGGACCATCATAATTGCGGCCCCTTTGTTTCGTTTTAGGACTGACATCGGGTTTTGCGTCGTGTTCGTTCTGGCGGTGGTCATCGGCCATGAGGGTCAGGCCGCCGCGCCCGCTGCCCGTCTTTCCTCAATCTGGTTGATGGCATCCACTACAGCATCAAATGTCAGCAGTGTTGATGCATGACGGGCCTTGTAGTCACGCACCGGTTCCAGAAACTTCAATTCGTGAAATCGCCCCTGCGGCGCCGGTCCATTTTCCTTGAGCATGGCAATCATCTGCTGGCGCACATCACGCAGTTCCTGCGCATTTGCACCGATGATATGGTTCGCCATGATAGAAGAGGACGCCTGCCCCAGAGCACAGGCTTTCACCTCATGGGCAAAATCGACAACCGTATCACCATCCATTTTCAGCGATACAGTGACAGTTGATCCGCAAAGTTTGGAATGGGCCCGTGCCGTCGCATCCGGATCATCCAGGGTACCTATGCGGGGAATATTACCGGCAAAGGCCAGAATTTTACTGTTATAAACGTCGTCGATCATGCAGGTGCCCCGGCAAAAAATCCAAAATTTCAGCCAAAACCCAAAAACCGACGCGTCAGCGTCGCCATTTTGTTGGCTTTTGTGCCATCTATACCCTATTTTGGTAAATGGTAACACGATTGCAAGTGGTCAGTTGCGACAATGACATGGAAACGCGCCCGCAAGGGGGTTCTGCCTGCGTCAAAGTTCAACATTGCCAAAGTACAACCTTGCCAAAACTCATGTGCCCGGTTAGAGCGCCAATTGAAATACCACAATGGGGTATTTGGATAGATCGCACGATAACAAAGCCGGATTGTTCTTGCGGTTGATCAATCCGCATTGCAGGGTCGGCGCGGGATTTGGCCAGCGATGACTGGTTCGAAAGATATTGCTGCTGAACGCAGACACGGAGACGAGAGTGACAATGGACGCCATCATCAAGAGCTTCCCCAATGAACTGGGCGAAGACGCCGCCGGCAAGCGTGCATCTGTGGTCAAGCCAACGGAAGAAGAGGCGCGCGCTGCCGTTGATCTGCTGCTGCGCTGGATCGGCGAAGACCCGGCACGCGAAGGCCTGCTGGATACCCCCAAACGGGTGGCAAAGGCCTATCACGAGCTTTTCTCCGGCTACGCACAATCCGCTGAGGAAATTTTGGGGCGTACCTTTGTGGAAGTATCAGGTTACGACGAACTGGTTCTGGTTAAAGATATTCCGTTCTATTCCCATTGCGAGCATCACATGGTGCCCATTATCGGCAAGGCCCATGTTGGCTATCTGCCTGATGGGCGCGTGCTGGGCCTGTCCAAAATTGCCCGTGTTGTCGATGTATTCGGCAAGCGTCTGCAGACGCAGGAATCGCTCACGGCGCAAATTGCCGATGCCATTGATACAACACTCAAGCCACGCGGTGTCGCGGTGCTGATTGAGGCGGAACACATGTGCATGGTCATGCGCGGTGTTCAAAAACTCGGCTCCACAACGCTCACCTCGACATTTACCGGTCAGTTCAAATCCGAACCGCAGGAACAGGCCCGTTTCATGTCCATGCTGCGCGGTCGAAACTGAAGACAATGACACAGACAACGCATGCTCAGACGCCCTTTAAGCCCGCGCCAACCGACAAGGCTGCGCTGGAAGAAGGCACAGACCTCACACCGCGATTTGATGCCAACGGTCTTGTCACTGCCGTCGTAACCGACGTGCGCGATGGCACCGTGCTGATGCTGGCCCATATGAACGCCGAAGCGCTTGCTTTGACGATCTCGACCGGCATTGCCCACTACTACAGCCGCTCCCGGGCCATGCTGTGGAAAAAGGGCGAAAGCTCGGGCAATCTGCAGACCGTGCATGAGTTGCGTACAGATTGCGATCAGGATGCCCTATGGCTGAAGGTGAGCGTTGCCGGCCATGATGCCACCTGCCATACCGGCCGCAAGAGCTGTTTTTTCCGGCGGGTTGAAAATGCCGATGGAAATTTCCGGCTTGTTTCAGATGCTGACGGACCAAAATTTGACCCCAAAACGGTCTATTGACTGGCCTGAATGTAACCCGCAACCTTATTCCCGGCATCCAGGATGTCCTAGCGCCCATGGTGTGCTGCGCGCAAACCGCTGAGGCGGTCAACAAATTTGCGCCGCATTGAGGATGATACTGTCATTGACTGCTATTGCCGAAGAACTTGCTTTCAAACCGAAAACAAGTGCACGATGGCTGTGTTACGACAATTTGAGACAATTGGGGATTTGTACAAATGGTTCGACTATCAACTGCCACAATACTGGCTGCCGGCGCATTGACCGCCTTTCTTGCAACGACAACAGCCTATGCGGTGACAGATGCTGAAAAAGCAGCGCTTCGCGCCAATTGCCGCAGTGACTTCATTGCCCATTGCAAGGGTGTGTCACCGGGCGGTGTGGACGCCTTCAAGTGTCTGGACAAAAACTACGATAGCCTGGCACCAGCCTGCCAGACGGCCGTCAAGGCAGTTGATCCCAAGGCCAAATAGCCCGGACCATCTGCCGCGCCAAAGCTGAGGCAGATGGGATACTACGCTGCAGGAAACCCGCCATGGCAAGCCCGACCCCGGATGACCCACCGGACCAGCCTGACGACCCTCCGTCCGATCTCAGCCCGGCGGATGCCGAGAGACTATTGTGGTCAGCACGCCTGCTGCCGCTGATGACCTGGATGGTTCTTGGTCTGACACTGTTCTTTTTCATCGCCAGCGCTGCCCAGCTGACCTATCTGCATCTTGAAATAAGAAAATCACCACAGCCTGATCTGTCGCAGCCGCTGGCAGCGCTGCTTGACGGCACCGTCAGCACAAAAAATACCGCCAGACAGCAAAATGCCCGTGTTGCGGTGCTGAGCACACTGGAACTCAGCGCCATGAATTATCGTTATCATCAGGCCAATGTTGCACTGCTGTCGCGTGTATGGATGCGGTATCTGGGTTTTGTTACGGGCATGGTCCTGGCCATGGTCGGCGCCGTTTTCATACTCGGGCGTCTGCAGGACCAGGGTTCAACAGCTTCCGCCAAATCCGCTGGCGGCAGCTTCACCTTCAAAACCGCCTCACCCGGCCTGATTTTGTCCGCTCTGGGCGTAGTCCTGATGCTCACCACAATCACCACCCACCACGAAATCGCCGTTTCAGATCAGGCCATATTCATCAAAGGTGAAGCACAAAGCATCACCGCACCGGCTGCCACAACACGGCAAAAGCGCGACACTGGCAAGAAGAGTGGTGCGGGCGTCAGGCGGTGAAGGGTGACTGGTTGTTAGATCGATATTGCTCGCCAGGTAATCATTCCATTTACAACGCGATCAATAACTGAACTTCACGCTGCCTCCAGCAATTATGGGACGGTTCACGAACCCAATTTAATCACCTCATATCAAATATTTTGTTGAAACTGCCGCTTTCCAATCCGCGAACGGTCACCGACAACATTGTCGGCTCATACGCGACCAAATCTAAAAGATAGCAACTAGCGTTGTTGCGGTCCTTCCGATAAACGAAGGTCACCGTGTCATCGGGGAGTTTTTCAGTACTGGTTATTTTTCCCTCAATATAGAAGCGCGCAATTTCAAAATCGCTGCGATGTAAAAACGCATCGACTTTAGTAAAATCGCCACCAACTCTTTGAGAATATGGCTCGACATTTGGAGGCGCATCTAAAAATAAAGTGGAGGTAAAACAGGACAACGCTGGCCCACCAATCGAATATGGAACAAATTGGCTTCCGACATACAAAGCACAGATAAATAAAAACCACTTACTCCCGGTCTTCCACCAATCTCGCATGATTCCAACCTCAAAACACAAACCTATACCTGCCCCGTGCCCAGGAACCAGTAGATGAAACTCTCAATCAATGAACAAAACTTGTTCTGCCTCAATTCCTCGAGCAAATTTGGCCCTGCAGAGTCCAATCAGCAGCCCCCAATAATCGCCACACGGCAAGATGAACATCCCTGAATCGCCACCGTATGCAGCATGAATACCATTGTAACCTCTAGTTGCAACCGGAAATTTTCGACAATCAAAAACACCTGTTGAAACTTCATGCACGATCAACCGACAATCAAGGATGCACCAACTGCAGTCATACTGACATTGCGTCCAAATACGCGGCGCGGCAAAAGCGCGAGCCCGGCAAAAGAGCAATGCGGGCGCCAGGCGGTGAAGTCCAATATTGGAGTATTTTTTTCAGTTTCCCAATTGACCAAAACTCTGAGTGTCTGCCCAAGGAATGAATGATTAAGCGAATGGAGCAAATCAGATTCTTGGTGTTTTACAATAAACATGGAGAGATTAAATGGTTTGGCTCTCTTTCTCCCGTGCAGACCATGCACGGCATCTCCCGAAATATGCAAAGGATGCGACGGATGTAGAATGGCATTTCATCGTACCATTCATGCCACCACAACCAGCACGTGGCCGCAGGTGTACAATTGGTCTGCGCAGCGCCGTTGATGCACTGTTCCGTCTGCTTCAGTATGACTGTCAGGGCTACCGAAGGATTTCCCGCGCAAAACCACGATTCATCACTGATTCAAGCCGTTTTGCGCTGACGGGACATGGGCGCACATGCACGATAGCCTGTACCCACAAAGCCGCGATCTGGAAGGGCGTGAAGAAAGCCCATCTTATGCGGTTATTGATAGCCAGTCGGCAAAACCCGACTCCGATGCCCGTGATCAGGTCGGGTTTGACGCGGGTAAGAACAAACTCACGGCGTGCTTTCCATTTATCGAGACGATTGCGGTGACGGCAGTTCTCATGGCTAAAGAGTGTGTGACGTCAGCTCACGGCCCGTGGAAATCGTCAAACGAAATCAGCTCGGATTTGAGATACTGCCCAAACATTGGATTGTTGAGCGAACCTATGCATGGCTTGGTATCAACCGCAGGTTGGCCAAAAACTTCGAGCACTTTTCAAAACAAGCCCTGCATTCATTCAAGCCGCTATGATCAAACTAATGACAAGGCGGTTGGCGCGATATTCCTATTCTTGAACAGACTCCAGAATTTCTGCCGCGTCGAACTTCTTTCTTTCAATGGCGATTTGATATGCCGTTTGACCTTTAGCATTCTTGATTCCTGCCTTTGCACCGGACAACAATAGATATTTCAAATTTTCCAGTTGTCCGTTTTCTGCGGCATCCATCAATGCCGTATCACCAACTTCTCCAGCTCCGCCTGACTGTGATATGTTAACATCTGCCCCTGCTCGAATGAGAACCCTTACGACCTCCAGCGAAGGTGTTTGGGACGCATTCATGAGCGCCGTTCTCCCAGCCGCATCCGTTTGATTGACATGCGCTCCCGCATTCAACAGAGTTTCCACGAGATCTTCTTCTTCAAAAGACGCAGCCCAGATAAGGGCCGTACACCCACTTTCATTAGTCTCGTTGACGTCAACACCACTATCTAGCAACATGGTCACCTCAGCGAATTCGCGACGAACTACCGCAACCATCAGTGGACTGCTAATTTGGGAAGGGACGATTTCACCGTTAATGTGTTTCTCTGCAGACTTTCGGATTCTATCAGGCGAAAGATATTCATCGCCAGCCCACAAGCTTGCCACGCAGCCATTTGGAATGACCGTTACATCAAATTTACCAACACGCAGCTTAACATCAGCGCTTTGCGCTTCTATCGACATCAAAAACGCTGCGCTCAAGAGCAGGCACTTCATAAAGTTCACTTACATCTCCTCGACGGAACCTGTTTGTCGTTTTGGACCTGAATATCCACCACGCTCTCGAGCAACTCATTATTCGTCGAAAGACAAAACAACAAGCCCCATGTCCACACAAGCCCAAACACGCTCGCCCAAGCTTTCACCATTCGCTATCCGCTAGCGCCAATTTTCTTGTCGTTGATAACATTTTCATGCTCGGTTGCAAAAAACCATATTGCACGTATTCCCTTTGTGTTCGGCAGTGTATTTTCTGGCTTCAAGCCGAGAATATGGTCAAATCTCATGAAGAAAATCGGTATCGGGTGTGGATCAATTTCAACGAACCAATGTAAAAAAAACAGTTAACCAGCCAGCACCCTCAAACTACTGGCGCGTCATTGGGGGTTGCCGTGCGGTCAGTTATTTTTACGAACGTCTATTGCAGTGGAAACTCAACTTCACGGCAGTGGCTAATTGGAATTCTTCTTGAAGCGTCCGCAGAATCAAAAACCTGGGCTGATCACCTTCTTGCCACCTATGCCGGCTATCACTCACATCTTCATTGACCAGTTGTTTTGTGCGTAAAAGTTTTTCTGCAGACCAACAAAAAACACTTTTCACCTTTGTTACACCATCGTAATAATTCACGTTTGCGGAGTAATTACACCAATAACGCGCTGTTATTCTCAGTTGTATATATTATAGTGACTTCTCAAGTCAGTATAACGGGAAGCGATGGCACATTATGTCTGCACTGACCAAAGTCGAAACACCAATCACCGCGCAAACTGTTCCGGCAGGGGCGCAATATACCAATCAAACGCCATGGCGTGTGCCCTCCCCGGATGTTTCGCCAGGTGGTGTCAATCCGCTGCGGCTCATTTTGAATTCTGTGGGTGATCGGTTCAGATCGTTGCCCGGTGAAATTTTTGAGCAGGATTTTTATGTTCGCAAACTGTTTGGGCGCACGGTGCTTTATGTGTCATCGCCAGCCCTGTTTGAAGACGTTTTCAAAACCCGGGGTGAGTTGTTTTACAAGGGTGCGGTTCAGCGCGCCCGGGCAGCGCCGCTGGTGGGTGACGGGCTGATTATTGCCGAGGGTGAAAGCTGGAAACGGCAAAGACGCATCATCGCGCCCATATTCAGGCCGGCAACCATTGCCGGTTTTACCCGCCAGTTGATTGACACAACAAGCCGGTCCTTTGCATTTGCGCCGGGTGAAACGCAGCGCAACCTGGACGATACGTTTGACCTGCTGCGCCATGCCGTTATCTCCAGTCTGGAGACCTGCCTGTTCAAACCACAGCAAAAGAGCCGCCTGCATGAGTTCCCCTCCGTTGTCAGCTACTATTATACCAAGACAGCCTGGCTTCGCCTGTTTGCCATTTTGGGTTTGAGCCAGAACACCCCTTTTCCCGGCCGCAGACGCTTTCATGCAACGGCGCAGTCACTGCGCACAATTGCCTCACAGTATATTGCCGAACGCATAGCAATGGGCGGATTGGACGAAGGCGATGATCTGGCCAGCATGCTGATCAATGCCCAGGACGGCAGTGGCAATCCGGCGTTGGATGAACGCGGTGTGCTGGACAGTATGATGAACCTGATATTGGGTGGCTATGAGACAACGGCGCTTGCGGTCACCTGGGCCCTTTACGCCCTTGCATCCGACCCTCAGCTGCAGGAAGCAGCCATCTATGAGATTGACCGTGTGACAAAGGGTGGCGCGCTGACACCTGAAGCAATCGATCAACTGGATCTGATACCGCGCATATTGTCGGAATCCATGCGCACCCTGCCACCCATCGATGAGTTGTGGCGCGAACCGAAGGAGGCGCTCACATTAGCCGGGGTGGATCTCAAGCCGGGTGACCTTGTCAATCTCAATATCATGGCGCTGCACCGGCGCGACGATATCTGGCCTGATGCAAGCCGTTTTGACCCCAACCGCTTTTTGCCCGAGATGGAAAAAACACGTCCACCATTTGCCTTCAGCGGGTTTGGCGGCGGTCAGCGTTTTTGCGTTGCCGAGAGCTTTGCGCGGTTGAATTCCAATGTCACGCTCGCGGTGCTGGTGAAGAATATGTCGTTCGCGCTGGCTTCCGATGAACCGGTTGGCATTATCGGCACACAAACCCTGTTTCCATCCTGCCCGGTGCAGTTGCGGGCAACCAGTCGCCCGCACTGATTGCATTGCACGATTGCCTTTTGCTGCGCGCAATCACCCGGGACTTTCTGACTGAAAAGACATCGAATGAGCGTCTTCACACGTCGAGCCGCGCCGGTTCCTGCAAGATTACATCTTCCACCGGCCCGACACCACTTGTGACTGAAAAACACTGGCTTATATGCTAGACTGTGCTGTGAACGTACTGTTCAGGAGAGACCCCTTGTTGGAAAAATCACCCGATCCAAAAATAGCATTGGCGCTCGGCGGCGGCGCGGCGCGCGGGTGGGCCCATATTGGCGTTTTGCGGGCAATGGATGAGGCCAATATTCCCATCGGCATGATTGCCGGCACATCCATTGGTGCGCTGGTTGGCGGGTGCTATCTGGCAGGCAAGCTGGATGAGCTGGAAGAATTCGCCCGCAGCCTTACTATGCGTCGCATTGTCGGTCTGCTGGATTTTGTCGTTGGCGGCAGCGGGCTATTGGGCGGTATGCGGCTGAGCAAGGCTTTGCGCGAACATCTGGTCGATATCAACATTGAGGATTTGCCGCGCCCTTTCACGGCAGTCGCAACGGAAATCTCCACAGGCCACGAAATCTGGATCCACAGTGGATCACTCACAACAGCCATGCACGCCTCCTATGCACTGCCGGGCATATTTGAACCGGTGGAGTGCAATGGCCGCATGCTGGTTGATGGAGCGCTGGTTAATCCGGTGCCGGTCTCTCCCTGCCGCGCCCAGGAAATGCCGCTGGTGATCGCTGTCAATCTGCACTACGACCTGTACGGGCGCTCGGCAGTCGTCAAACATGCTGCCACCGCATTGGCCGAAGTTGAACCCAAGGACATGTCGCGCCAGGAACGAAAAAAGGCGGCCCGTATCGGCATGACCAATGTCATGGTCGAAGCCTATAATATCATTCAGGACCGTATATCACGGGCCCGACTTGCCGGTGACCCGCCTGATATGTCGCTGCTTCCCCGCCTTTCGGACATTGGTCTTTCGGAATTTCACCGGGCCGGAGAAGCCATTGATCGCGGTTATGAAGAAGCTCAATCAAAACTGAAAGAAATCAAACGATTGCAGGAGGTTCTTGTTTGACTATCTGAAGTAATCAATGCAATAACAAGCCGCCAAAGAGTATGATTTCAGCCGTGATGATACCGACAAATACCCTTTGTCCGGTGATAAGAAATGCCAAAAAGCCAATAGCAGTCGCGCCAACGCGCAATGCCATCGGGGTGCCTTCCAGTGCGCCGGAGGGAAATAGTACAAGACGGGCAATGACAGCTGCCACCAATGATGTTGCCACGGCCCGCACCCAGATGAGCATGGCCGAATCCTGCGACAGACGATTGCCGATCAACACCCCCAACCAGCGCCACACATCGGTGGCAATCCAGCCGGCGACAGCGATGAAGAGATAGGGCCAGACGGTCTCGATCATGGTGTCGTCTGTGCCCGCTTTTTGCGCCGCGCAGTGATGATACGCTCCAGTCCAAAGGCCAATGTGCCACCAAGGAGCCCCGCGTAGAGCAGACCGAGATCATCGCTCAGAAAATGAAACGCCGGCCCCAGCACCAGCCCGATTATCATCGCCAGATAGACTTCGATACCGCGGGCAGAAGCCCAAATTGATGTCAGAAAATAGATCGGCGTGAGAAAAAACAGTGCCCCGGCCAGCATTGCAGGCAGATGGCTGATAACGCCGTAAAGAACACCAACCAGAATGATATTGGTGCCGGTGAGCGTCAGGCCAAATCCGGCAAAAAAGGCGACCCGCCCTTCCCGCGGCACACGATCCAGGCGCTGCATGGTAAAGACCCAGGCCGTTACCGCGACAAAATGCGACAACAGCAGCAACAACCATGTGGGCGTATTCCGGGTTCTGATCTCGGGCACCAGCGCGGCAACCATCGGCATCAGCCGCATGGAGGAAAGCGTGACAGCAATGAAAGCGGCAGGAAGTGATGCGCCGGCAAGCATGGCCCCGACGAGCACAAGCTGCGCCGGAAGCGCCCAGACCATGCCAGTCATGAATATCACCTGACCAAAGGGGATGCCTGCCTCATAGGCAAAGCCGCAAAAGCCAACAAAGGCGCTCATCAATACCAGCGCGGGGCCAGAAAAAATCCCGCGCATTCCGGCCGCAAACCAGGGCCATTGTTTTATGGTGTTGCTCATCCCGTCTGGTTACACCTGTGATGGTGCAGGCAAAAGGTCCTGCGATCAAAATTCACAGACCGGCAACCGTTTTTTGCAGACGACGGGCGCGGGCAGCAAGTGCCTTGCGTTCACAATTCAAAGCCGTGTTGAGGGCATTGCGCGCCAGGGAAGCCGCAATCCGATTGTCCTGAGCGAGATCCACGATGGCCTGCAGGGAACAGGCGGCAACAATGTTTGAGCGGTTTTGCATGTTTTCAACCAAAATGGTGTGCAGCCGCTCAGCCTGTGCTGCAGACAGGGCCGCGCGTACCAAAACCTTTGGCAATTGCTCACCAATTTCCCATTGCTTTGGCCGCGTCAGTTGATCCAGCAGACGGTCAATCAAGGGGTCAAAAAGCTGTGGTCGTTGTCCGCAGATCTGCATCAGCGCATGGGCACAATGGGCGACAACGGCCTCGTCCTCATCATCCAGCAGATCAATGAGCAGCTCCACCGGAACATTGTTATCTATGACATCGTCAGCCACCGCAGCGGCTGCACCCAGTTCTCGGCGATCGCCCCTTGCAAGGCGATCGCGCATGTTTTCATCCACGTTATTTCTTCCGTGGCACCTTGGGCACCGCACTGCTGCGTGGCTTGTTTGCCGGTTCATCAGCAGTTTTGGCCGCTGGTGTTTTGCCAGGCAGTTTTGGGCCTGCCGGTTTGGGGCCGGCAGGTTTCGCTGTGGCCTTTGCTGTCGCTGATACCTTGGCCTTACTGACCGGCGGTTTGCGTTTGGCCGCAGCTTCCTTGCGCGGTTTAGGCTGCGGTTTGTCAGGCAGGGCTTCGAGCTTGAGACCGGTCAGACCGGTATCAAGCTTTTCTACCGTGACTTTGACCGTACCGCCCTTTTTCAACTTGCCGAACAGCACTTCATCAGCCAGTTGCTTCTTGATGTGCTCCTGGATGACCCTTGCCAGCGGCCGGGCACCCATACGCTCGTCATAGCCCTTGTCTGCCAGCCAGGCGATTGCTTCCTGAGTCAGATCGAAGGTGACACCACGTTCAGCCAATTGTGCTTCCAGCTGCATGACGAATTTCTGAACAACCTGATGGATAACCGGCGTTGGCAGTGAGCCGAACGGGATGATTGCATCAAGACGATTGCGAAATTCCGGTGTGAACATGCGATTGATGGCTTCCACATCATCGCCCTCGCGCTTGGAAGAACCAAAGCCAATGGCGTTCTTGGCCATATCAGAGGCACCGGCATTGGTTGTCATGATCAAAATGACATTGCGGAAATCAATCTGCTTGCCGTTGTGATCCGTCAGTTTGCCGTGGTCCATGACCTGCAACAGGATGTTGAACAGGTCCGGATGCGCCTTTTCGATCTCGTCAAGCAGCAGCACACAGTGTGGGTGCTGATCAACACCATCAGTCAGCAATCCGCCCTGATCAAAGCCGACGTAACCGGGAGGTGCCCCAAGCAGCCGCGAAACCGTGTGACGTTCCATATACTCCGACATGTCAAAACGCAGCAGTTCCACACCCAGCGAACTTGCAAGCTGCCGGGCAACCTCTGTCTTGCCGACACCGGTGGGACCGGAGAAGAGATAGCTGCCAATGGGCTTGTCGGGTTCGCGCAGACCAGCGCGTGCCAGTTTGATGGCCGAGGCCAGCGCATCAATCGCCAGATCCTGGCCATAGACAACAGACCGCAGTTCCTTGCTCAGATTTGCAAGCACCAGCTTGTCGTCCTTGGAGACGGATTTCGGCGGTATGCGTGCCATGGTGGCAATGGTTGCTTCGATTTCCTTTTCAGTAATCGTTTTGCGTCGTTTGCTCTCTTCCACCAGCATCTGTGATGCGCCGGTCTCGTCAATCACATCAATGGCCTTGTCAGGCAACTTGCGGTCATTGATGTAGCGGGCAGACAGTTCGACAGCCGATGTGATGGCATTGTTGCTGTATTTGACCTTGTGAAATTCCTCGAAATAGGGTTTCAGCCCCTGCAGAATTTCCACCGCATCATCAATGCTTGGCTCACTGACATCGATCTTCTGAAAACGCCGTACAAGAGCCCTGTCTTTTTCAAAGAACTGACGAAACTCCTTGTACGTTGTTGAACCGATGCAACGGATCGCCCCGGAGGACAAAGCCGGTTTGAGCAGGTTGGATGCATCCATGGCACCGCCGGATGTTGCACCAGCACCGATCACCGTGTGGATTTCGTCGATGAACAGGACAGACCCTGGCGTTTCTTCCAGTTCCTTTACCACCTGCTTCAGGCGCTCCTCAAAATCGCCGCGATAGCGCGTACCGGCAAGCAGTGCCCCCAGATCAAGCGCATAGATCGTTGCGTCAAGCAGCACTTCGGGAACATCATTATTGACGATGCGCCGTGCGAGACCCTCAGCGATGGCGGTTTTGCCAACGCCCGGGTCGCCCACGTAGAGCGGGTTGTTCTTGGAACGCCGACACAGGATTTGAATGGTGCGATTGACTTCGCTTTCACGGCCGATCAGCGGATCAACCTTGCCATCCTTGGCCTTCTGGTTGAGATCAACACAATAGGCCGCCAGCGCATCCTGGCCCTTTGGTTTGCCGGTTTCTTCGGCTTCCGTTGAAGGTGATGGCCCTTCACTGTCCGTATCTTCCGCACCACGCACCGGTCTGGCTTCGGAGACACCCGGACGTTTGGCAATGCCGTGAGAGATGAAATTGACAGCGTCATAACGGGTCATTTCCTGTTCCTGCAGGAAATAGGCTGCGTGGCTCTCTCGTTCAGCAAATATGGCGACCAGAACATTGGCACCGGTCACATCATCGCGGCCGGACGACTGAACATGGATCACAGCGCGCTGAATAACCCGCTGAAAGCCGGACGTCGGCTTGGAATCCTCATCGTAACCGGTCACAAGATTATGCAGTTCATTGTCTATATATTCAGTCACTGTCGCGCGTAAAGCATCCAGTTCGACGCCGCAGGCGCGCATAACCGCCGCCGCATCGGAATCATCCATCAGCGCCAGAAGCAAATGCTCAAGCGTCGCATATTCATGGTGACGGTCATTGGCAAAAGTCAGTGCCTGATGGAGTGCTTTTTCGAGGCTGGTAGAAAATGTTGGCACGTTTATATCCTCATTTCTTTTCCATTACGCATTGCAAAGGGTGCTGATTCTGGCGCGCGAAGTCCATCACCTGGGTTACTTTGGTTTCAGCCACCTCATATGTGAATACACCGCATTCGCCCACGCCGTGGTTGTGGACATGCAGCATAATCCGTGTTGCCGCCTCGCGGTCCTTCTGGAAAAACCGTTCCAGAATATGAATGACGAATTCCATTGGTGTGTAATCGTCATTCAGGATCAGAACCCGATAGAGACTGGGCTTCTTGAGTTTTTTTTGGGTGCGCGTAATGATCGAGACGCCGTTGCCATCGCCGTCACTGTCATCGTCACCATTCGTGCTTGCCCATATAGGCTTCAAGTACATTCTTTCGATAATCCCGTCTCAACTGGACCACGCTGCACCCCGTGGCGCTTTAACGAGTCCCACTATGATTTGTATTCTACCCTAATCTAATCCTTATTTGTGCGATTATAAGCCCTTCTTCATCGCTCTCCACCGGTTCTGTATCATCCGTCATAGATAGGTGTTCGAATTGCTGCGAACAGGGTACCAATGCAAAAATCCCGGTGCCGGCTGGCCGCGGGCACACCAGGACCGGTTTACGCTGATTGCCAACGACAAAAAACCCGGTGTCGCAAGGACACCGGGTTTAATTATTTGGGTTTTTGGCTCAATAAATCAACAGGCGCGCTGAAAATTGACATTTTCCTGAAACGGGAAAACGTGAGCACCATTTTTACCCAGTACCGCTGGCGCTCATCGCTTGATTCGTCGCGCAACGACAATAGAGCCGTATCAGTTGGCTTTTTTGGTCGTTGTTGCCGGCACGCTGGCAGCTTCTTTTGCAGCAGCAGGCACAATTTCCTCAAAAGGCTTATAGACATTGCGAGCCGTTTCGGCATAGAGCTCGCCGAATTTTGTTGCCTGGGCAATGAAGCTCTCATAGCTGGATTTTGCAAAGTCGCCCTGAATTTCAAGGGCTTTCTCTACAGTATTTGCAGATAGGAGCTGTTCAACAACAGCTGCATTATCTTCATAGGACTTCTTGGAATAATCGGTCGCTTCAGTTGTAAGGGTCTGCATGCCCTCAGCAACGGCTGAATAACTCTTCAGCATGTTATCGATGGCATCCTTGCCGTTCTTGCTGGCGTCATCAAAGGAAAACATCTCTATATCCTGTATTTGGGGTGAGGAGGTATATGCTTTCAGTAGACCGGTATTAATCCGATTTACGCCGCCAATATTATATGCGCCGCAACAAAGTGTCAATTTTTTTGTGCAACGCAATAACAATCATTAAAACACCACAAATGTGCAAGATTCGGGAAACCATAAACGGATTGGTAACGCTGTTTGTCTACATTTCATAAAGATTGGAGATCCCGCAAGGTGTGATCCACCCAGTCTTGTGTGTGTGCGTAGTGTAAATTGATTGGACCGAATAGTGTACAAAGCTTCGTCAGGCCACGGCCTAGCTCCGTTCAGATTGCCAATTCGGCAAATCCTCAATTGTCTCATGATAGCGGCCGCAATGGCCCTGTTTTCCACCGTTGGCGCATCAGCCAACTCCAAATATGCCGGTATTGTCATCGATGCCAAAACCGGCAAAACCCTCTATGCATCAAGTGCGGATTCACTGCGCTACCCGGCATCTTTGACCAAGATGATGACACTCTACATGATGTTCGAGGCGATGGACAACGGTCGGCTCAGCAAGAAGACACGTATTAAAGTGTCAAAAAACGCCGCGGCAGAGCAACCCTCAAAACTGGGTATACGTCCCGGGCAGACGCTTTCAGCCGAACAGGCCATTTATGCGCTTGTAACCAAATCTGCCAATGATGTTTCGACAGCAGTTGCTGAACATCTGGGCGGTTCTGAAAGCGGCTTTGCGAAAATGATGACAAAGAAAGCCCGTCAGCTTGGCATGTCACGCACCACTTTTCGCAATGCCCATGGCCTGCCAAACAGCAAACAGAAAACCACGGCACGGGATATGGCGCGCCTCGGCCTGGCGCTGCGTGAACATTATCCCAATCGTTACCACTATTTCTCTACCCGCTCGTTCAAATATGGCAAAGCACGCTATGGCAATCACAACCGTTTGCTGGGTGTTGTGAAGGGTGTCGACGGTATCAAAACCGGTTACACCCGCGCATCAGGCTTTAACCTGGTGTCCTCCGTACGCAAAGATGGCCGCAGCATCGTTGCGGTCGTCATGGGCGGAAAGTCCGGTGCCAGCCGAAACGCTCAGATGAAAAAACTGATAGCACGTTACCTGCCCAAGGCATCGCGCAGAGGTGGCGGCAATCTGATTGCAGCAGCACCTTCCGTATCCAGGCGTATCGCATTGCCCAAAACAGGCCCCATACCCAATTTTCGTGATGCAAACGAAGTACGCGTCGCCCTCGCCTACGCCCAACCCAAAAAGGCCGCAGCGTTTCCAATTCCGCTGGATCGTCCGGTCGTCGGCAAGGCTGCATTGATTGACAGCCTGAAAAAACAGCGGGCGGTTGTTGCACCTGTTCCACGCCCCAGACTGCCAGCCAAGGAAGTACCAAACGCACTTGGTGCGCAAACAGCAACCAATCAATTGGCCGAAGCACAGATCGACAATGTTGTCACATCAAGCATCGGCCAGCCATCGGGGTGGGTTGTGCAAATCGGCGCAGCACCCACGCGTGAAGGCGCAGAGCAGCTGTTGGCCGAAGCACAGGCAAAAACCGGTGGCATGATCAGTACAGCCAGTGCATTTACCGCCGTTACCGAGCGCAAGGGCGAGCAGCTTCACCGCGCACGCTTCGCTGGATTTGACGGTAAGTCACATGCCTGGAAGGCCTGCAAACAGCTCAAGAAAAAAGGATACGGCTGCTGGGCAACCGAGCAGTAAACACGAGATATGCAACTCAATAACCCGGCACCGTGTGCCGGTTTCATCCTCGAATTTGTTTTAATTTGTATTGGGGAATGACTAATGTCCACGCAACAGAATATCTTTAGCCTGGTTAATACGGGCCGCCAGAAAGACCGAGCCGCCGGTATCGGGATGCATGCGCTTCATCAGGCGGCGATGCGCCTGTCTGATTTCCGCCTCGGACGCACCAGCAGGAAGACCAAGGATCTGGTAGGCTTCCTCCTTGGTCATGGTGCCCGATCCTGGCGCAGCGCCCAGCCCGTCGTCCGCATCCGCATCAAAACCATCTCTCCAAGCGGGCATGCGTCGGTCAAGATACGCTTCTAGGACCTGAATACTCTCTGCATCCATGCGCAGCTCACTATAGAGCGACAGCAGATCTGCTTCGCCCAGAGCTTCAAGTTCCTGTCCTTCATAGCGTCCCGCAAGAACGATACCGGTCATGTCACCGGTATCGAGATCCAGTTCCATTTCAAGGGCAGCAGTACGGACCTGCGATGTCTGGCTGCCGGACCTGGTCGCCCGCGAACGCGCCCGTGCCCGGCCAAACAGCGCTGCGGCCAATCCAAACAGCCCCAGTGAAATACTGGTTCGTCCCAAAAGCGTGAAAACCACCCCGGTGACGGTCAATATAACAGGAGCCGCATAACGCAGCACAAAGGCCAGTCGCTGCGGATCCATGCGTACAAACACAACCGACAGGCCAGCCAATACCAATCCCAGCAATATAACGTAGAACAAAATTGCCACCGCAGAACCTCTTCCATATGACGAAAATCCAAAATGGAATCCGCCTGTATGCACTCAAATTGGTCAGCACAGATCTGCAATCCGCCGGGTTGGACCGTGAGACCTGAGCCAATTTCTGAATATAGATCACAAAATTTCGCTAGCGTCTGTCAACAATATTTGACCATGCCGATCAAACCGCACGTATGGGCTCTGCCCAAAGGTGAAGGATCGGCATCATCCCTTCCCGCCCGGTAATTGTTCCAGCAGCAATCGCGATTCACGACTGCCGCTTTTCTCCAGCGCTCGCAAACCGCCGGACGCATAGACAGCCACGGCTTTCAACAGATTGAGGAGCGCATGGGCAGCATTCGCATCAAATCGCAAATAGGCACCACCTGACAAACGCGCAACTTCGCGAAATGCCGTTTGCGCCGCCGGGTCATTTCCCTCCTGAAACATGAAACAAGGAACCCGGCGCATGCCGAGCTCACCCGCCAACTGGCAAAGACGGTCGATCTCTTCCTCCATGGCGTCGCCGATATACACCATGGCACTGACAGGCTTGCGAATAGTCTCTTCACGGGCATTCTTCAACACCTTGGCGATCTGCGTATGGCCACCACGGCAATCAATTTTGGTCATCAGATTGCGCAATTGACTTGTATCACTGACCCAACGGGATGCCCGGCATTCCCCAAAACCCCGAAAATAAACCAGTTGAACGTTCAACCCGCCGGCACGGCCGACGGCATTGAACATCTCAGCCTGCAATCCGCAGGCCGCGTCCCAAGTTGGCTGCCGGCTCATTGTTGCATCAAGCGCAAAGATCAATCGTCCGACGCCACCTCCCTGCGCCGGTGTTACAGCGCGGGCTGCTTTCAGAAAATCAGACAGGTCCCGACTGGAAGACTGAGCTTCCTTGCCGGTTGAAACAGATCGGGACCCGTTCTTTCCAGTCGTATCGCGGCTCGACATGGGTTCTCCTCCAGTTCAACGATGTCTCAATATTATTTAGTGTACGTCAGGGGCAATTTGAACCTCAAGAGCATTTTGCACTGAAGTAATGATCGCTTCGGGCTCAGTTGAACAACAGCTTGCTAAAGCAATCCAAGATCAGCAAGCTCGCGGCGCAATTCCACTGGCAGTGACATGATGCCGGATGTATTGGACGTAATGTCCGCGGGTGCATCATTCGATGTCAGATAGCGCCAGCCCTGAAAAGCCCTGCGCGGCTGCCATTCCGTCATGATCAGACGCGGTTCAAACACGATCTTGCAGCGGGATATGCCCGAACTGTCGGTGAAAGGTCTGATCTCGGCTATATGTTGACGGACCTGAATATTGCCTTTGATGACCCAATATAGTGAACCGCCATCAAGCAGTTCTTCAAGTCTTTTCGGCACCATGCGGGTGGTGTGGTAATGAACCTGCTCCACGCCGCGGCTTTTCTTGTCGGCCATGGAAAAATCCATTGAGGCCTGAAGGCTCTCAACCGCATCAATTCCCACACATAGTTTAACCAGATTCAGGCCCATAGCCATGACGTAACGTTCTGAGTTGTTACGTCAAGAACAAACCCGCCAATGTCCACATGTCCTGCTCCGCAACCCGGCACTCAGCATTCGACAACATTGACGGCAAGACCACCTTCACTGGTCTCTTTATAGCGCTCGTTCATATCAAGCCCCGTTTGCCGCATTGTCTCCACACAGGCATCCAGTGGAACAAAATGCTGACCGTCGCCCTTCAAAGCCAGCGATGCGGCTGTCACCGCCTTTACAGCACCCAGTGCGTTGCGCTCGATACAGGGCACCTGCACCAGTCCTGCAACGGGATCGCAGGTCATTCCAAGATGATGCTCCAGCGCAATTTCCGCCGCATTTTCCACCTGTTCCGGGGTTCCGCCCATAACCGCGGCAAGCCCGGCGGCCGCCATGGCGGATGCGGAGCCAACTTCGCCCTGACAGCCTACTTCTGCACCTGATATGGAGGCATTATGCTTGATGATGCCGCCAATGGCTGCCGCTGTCAGCAGGAATTCGTGAATACTATTGGTATCGGCCCCATCATGAAACTGAACGAAATAGCGGATTGTTGCCGGTATCACACCGGCTGCTCCATTTGTGGGCGCGGTTACAATACGTCCGCCCGCAGCGTTTTCTTCATTGACGGCCATCGCATAGACACTCAGCCAATCATTTGCCAGCAGTGGATTGACTTTGTTCTGTTTCCACTCCTCCTGCAATTTGTCATGGATGGTGCGGGCCCGCCTGCGCACCTTCAAACCGCCCGGCATAATACCGTCTTTCGACAGGCCCCGATCAATGCAACTGCTCATTGTTGACCACAGGTCATCCAGGCCTGCATCCAGCGATGCTGATGATTGGGTCACTTCCTCATTTGCGCGTTTCATGGCAGCAACTGACAGGCCGGATTCCCTGGCCATGACCAGCATCTCGGCGGCATTGTGAAAAGCATAGGGAACCCCGGGTGCCACGGCCACTTCCGGCGCCTTTTTCATCGCCTCGAGCTCAATATCGGTAACAACAAAACCACCCCCAATGGAATAGTAGATCCGGCGCAACAGCAATCGGTCATCAGCATCAAAAGCACTGAATGTCATGCCGTTGGCATGGCCCGGTAACGGGTTTTGACGATCAAAGACCAAATCCGTTTCAGGATTGAATACATAGGCCGGATGCCCCTGCGGCGTCACCCGACCTTCAGTTTCAACCTGATGAATGATCGCATCCATACGGTCAGGGTCTATCGTTTGTGGCTCAAACCCCATCAGTCCGAGCACCACCGCCCTGCCCGATCCATGGCCGATGCCGGTAAAGGCAAGTGAGCCATGCAGACTGACGTTCAGCCGCTCCACCTGATAGCCTGAAGGGCGCGGCCAGTCGCCATTCAACAGCTCATCCAGAAAACGCACCGACGCCACCATTGGCCCCATCGTATGGGAACTTGATGGTCCTACGCCAATCTTGAAGACGTCAAAAACAGAAAGAAACATCGACCTTCACACCCAATCAACAGCATTTGCCTTCAATCTGCAGCGCAGATCCAGGGCAAAGCGCATTAAATTCCAGATTCCATATTAGACCTGTGGCCTGCCAATGGGCACCCGCTTGCCGACATTGTGTAGACCGGACGCGACACAACATTCAAGCGGGCTTATTACGCGACTTATATTTCAGCACCACAACGAAAAACAGCGCGGGAACATCCCACGCTGTCTTTTAAAAACTTGTTCTGTAAATCTGACTCAGATACCACCGAAAAGGTATATCAATGCCAGTAAGCCCACAAAACCAATCACTGCACGAGCGGTTACACCCCAGCAGGACTTTTGGACTGTTTCTTCCATATTGGCTCCGTATGATGCCTCATCACAACCACCAGCGCTTGTTTCTCGCTATGTGGTGGGGCCGTCTTCTAACTGAACCCTGTCTCCTTCGCAACTGCAAAAAATGGCCATTTCAGGGCAATTTTACCCAATTGGCACATCTGCAGGTCATTGCCTGAATTATTTCAGTTGCTTACGAAATTGACGAAAATTTAATTTATGTGTTGATATTGCGGCCACGGATACCCACCCAGGCACATTACGGCCTTCAGCCTTTTCCATTTCCGCGACTCATGACACATATAGGCATGAGCGAATTCGACATCATTGCAGCTGTTATATGTTTTTCCACCTGGGTGTTGTTCATCTGGATTACCGACCGTCAACACAGTTTCCTGCCGCCCAATCTTACCCAGATCATGAATATCCATAGAACACGCTGGCTCGAAAACAGCCTGCGGCGCGATTTGAAAATGATCGACACCAGCATTATGAGCGGCCTCCAACAGGGCACCGGCTTCTTTGCGTCCACCACCCTGCTCGCCATTGGCGGCTGTTTCGCGCTGCTGGGGGCTGCCGACCGTGTCATCGGGGTTCTTTCCGGCATGCCACTGCATTTGGCAACCGACCGCGACGCATTCGAACTGAAGGTTGCCGGACTCATTGTCATTTTTGCCTATTCATTCTTCAAGTTCGGCTGGGCGTACCGCCTGTTCAATTATTGCCAGATACTTATCGGCTGCATACCGATGGTGGATGATGCCAGGGACGACCCGGTTGAAGCCAAATTGGCGATTGAACGCGCTGTTGCCATCAACATATTGGCGGGTAAACATTTTAATGCCGGATTTCGCGGTATTTTCATATCGCTGAGCTACATAGGCTGGTTTATCGGTCCGGTGCTGTTTTTATGCTCAACATTTCTGGTGCTGATCGTTCTCGTTCGACGCCAGTATTTTTCCAAAGCCCGTCAAGCTGTCCTTAACGGTATTGATTTTTGATCATCGCAAAGGTGCCTATTGAACGCGATCCAACGTGCCACTGTCCCTGATTTGCTGATTGTTGCCCTGGCGGCGGCCATCTGGGCATCAGCCTTCATAGCAATCAAGGTTGCGGTGCCGGAAACGGGTGCGTTCTGGCTGGCCGCCATTCGGGTATCGATCGGTTTTCTGGTACTGCTGCCCTATGCACTGTGGAAAGGTTTCCTTCTACCCAAAACGCCCCATATGTGGGCCCTTGTCACAGGCATGTGCACGCTCAATATTGTGTTTCCCTTCATCCTTATTTCCTGGGCAGAACTGGCAATAGATGCGGGCATCGCGTCCCTCCTTATTGGCACAGGCCCCTTCATGGCCCTGATCGGCAGCCATCTGTTTACAACTGATGACAAATTGACCAGCACGAAATTCATAGGGGTTGTTCTTGGATTTGCCGGTGTGTTGGCGATCGTTGGATTTGATGCAGTGGCCGGACTTGGCCGCGAAAACCTGCTGGCACAAGCGGCCTGTTTTCTTGGGTCATTGTGCTACGTTACAGCGGGACTGCTCATTCGAAAAATCAGCCTTCCCCCAGGCCGACTGGCATGCCTGTCGCTGGGTTTATCCAGTATCATACTCCTCATACTGGCCGGGTCATTTGAAGGGACACCACCAATCAACCTGTCCTATGAAGCAATGGGTGCACTGATATATCTGGGCCTTCTTCCAACCGGGTTTGGTTATCTGCTGCGGTTCTACCTCATTCGAAAAATCGGATATTCAACCTTTGCCATGGGGTTGAATCTCATACCGGTATTTGGCGTATTCATGGGTATCATGCTGTTGGGTGAACCGCCCAGGCTTCACGTGCTGCTTGCATTGGCGCTGGTTGTTGCGGGCCTTTATGTTGCACGAATGGAACCACGCGAATCCACTGTTAAACGAGCATCCCATGAGTGATACTTCCAGCAGCAAACCTGTTTCGCGCCGTATCGCCGCCATTGATGTGGCGCGTGGCCTGGCACTCATTGCCATGGCAATCTACCATTTTGCCTGGGATCTGGAGTTTTTCGGCTATGCGCCGTCTGGAATGACGGCCATTGGTGGTTGGAAAATTTTCGCCCGATCCATAGCAGGAAGCTTTCTGTTCCTGGTCGGAGTATCACTGGTGCTGGCGCACGGATCTGACATACGCTGGCGCCTGTTTATCAGACGTTTGCTTGCGATCATTGCTGCCGCTGCTGCCATTACCATCGCAACACGATTTGCCACGCCGGATCGCTACATCTTTTTTGGAATACTGCATTGCATTGCGCTTTCGAGCATCCTTGGTCTGGCCTTTATGCGGGTGCCGGCATTGATCAGTGCCCTCCTCGGCATCGCAATCATTTTCCTGACACCATTGCTGATGGCACCATTTTTTGATCAGCCTTTTTTGCTTTGGCTGGGTCTATCGACACAAACGGTTCATTCCAACGATTATGTGCCACTGCTGCCATGGTTTGGGCCGGTGTTGCTGGGCATAGCGGTGGGCAAATTTCTGAAACGCAACAATCTGCTTGAGGCACTTGCGTCAATCTACCGCGGCTCTGATTGGCTCAGTTCCATTGTTGCCATTGCCGGCCGCCACAGTCTTGCCTTTTATCTGCTTCATCAACCGGTGCTGATCGGGATCGTCTATGTGGCCAGCCTCGTAATACCCACACCGGCACCTGATCCGATCGTGCGATTTACAACCAGTTGCAACTACACCTGCACCAAGGAAAATTCGGCACAATTTTGCGACCGGTTCTGCACATGCACTTTGGATGAACTGGTTGCTGCTGATCTGCTTGAGCCACTGATTGAGCAGAATGAAAAAGGACTGACGGTTGCCGGTGTGCAGGGGATTGTTCGGCAATGTTCTGCCCGGGCGGGGCAATAGAATGATGTAAGGGAATTGACCTTGATGAAGGCATATCGGACGAAATCAACCAATATAACGTGGTCACCCGTATTGGTTCTGCTGGCGATCGTTGCAGCCCATTTTGCCGGTACAATACACAGGTTGCCGTTACCCGATACGTTGATTTTACGTGCAACAGGCGGCGCCATGTTATTGGCCTCTCTGGCTCTGATAACCGCATCCATGTTTACATTGATAACGTCCCACACAACCATTTTGCCGACCAGAAAATCGACCCATCTGGTGACGACGGGTCCCTTTGGTTACAGCCGTAATCCAATCTACGCCGGATATATCCTCGGCCTGTTGGCGCTGGCGCTATTGACTGCCAGCGGATGGTTTGTCTTTTTTGGGCTGATGGCTGCAGCCAGCACGCACATTCTGTCAGTGAGACGCGAAGAACTGCACCTGTTGGCAACATTTGGCGCGGATTACGAGTATTATTGCCGCCATGTCAGGCGCTGGGTGTAAGCCGCAATCATCAGGCCAAACACCGGTTTTACGTGCCAACCCTCAGTTCCGCCAATCGCGCCAGACATGCCTCATCGACGTTATCGAGTTCTGCCAATGTATCTTCGATATCCTGGCGTTTTTGAGCCAGCTGGGCGCGTTTTTGCGCAACACGGGTCATCATCAGCTCGAGCTGCCCCAGTTCACCCGGAGGCCCTTTATATATCTCGATTATTTCGCGAATTTCCTTGATCGTAAAACCCAGCCGCCTGCCACGCAGAATTTCTTTGATAAGATGGCGGTCGGCTGATCTGAACAGACGGGTTCGCCCACGTCGGTCCGGTTGAATTAACCCTTCGTCCTCGTAAAACCTCAAGGTGCGCGTCGACACACCGAATTCACGGGTCAACTCAGTAATTGTATAATATTTGCGCACGTCGAATCCTGCCGATTTGGTGAAAAACAATCCTGACTTTCTTTTACGTAAAAGTCAATTTTTTCGACGGCAGATTGGAATGCGCCCAGAACCTTCTTCACCCGCCCACGAGGCCGAACCACCATCCGGCAAGACCAAGAAATGCAAAAAAACCAACAACATCAGTCACTGTGGTAACAAATACCGCCGAGGCGATTGCGGGATCAACATTCATTTTATCCAGCATCAAAGGCAAAAGTATTCCTGCAAGACCAGCCGCAACCATATTAATGATCATCGCGGAGCCAATAACCATACCAAGTTGGATGTTACCGAACCAGAGATAGGCCAGAATGGCGACAAAAACGGCGAAAATGACACCATTCACAAAGCCAACGAGGAATTCTCGGCGAATGATGCGACCGGCGTTATAAATATCAATATCGCGTGTTGCCAGTGCGCGTACTGTAACAGTCAGGGTCTGCGTGCCTGCATTGCCTCCCATGGAAGCAACAATCGGCATCAGCACAGCGAGGGCAACCATTTGCTCAATCGTCGCGTCAAACATGCCAATAACCATTGACGCAAGAATGGCGGTTCCCAGATTAACCAGCAGCCAGGGAAAACGGGAGCGAACAGCGGATATCACATCATCCGACAATTCCTCGTCGCCAACCCCGCCCATACGCATGATGTCTTCTTCGGCTTCCTCCTGGATCACGTCAACCACGTCATCAATCGTCAGAACACCAACCAGGCGATCATTTTCATCCACGACCGCAGCCGACAAAAGGTCATATTGTCCTATGAGCTGTGCGGCCTCTTCCTGATCCATATCGACTGGTATCTGCCGATTGGTATCATGCATGATCTTGTCTATTTTCGTCTGCCGGCTGCTACGCAATATGCGATCCAGATCAACAGCACCCAGGAGTTTGAATGTTGGGTCTATAACAAATATTTGCGCAAAAGAATCAGGTAAATCGTCATCTTCCCTCATGTAATCTATCGTCTGACCAACACTCCAGAATGGTGGTACGGCCACAAACTCGGTCTGCATGCGTCGACCAGCCGTATCTTCCGGATAATCCAGCGAGCGGCGCAGGCGAATACGTTCTGTAAACGGAAGCTTTGCCAGAATATCCGCCTGGTCTTCAGCGTCCATATCCTCCAGAATATAGACGGCGTCATCGGAATCGAGCTCACCAAGCCCTTCGGCGACGACCTCATTAGGCAAATCATCGACGATATCGAGCCGGATGGCTTCATCCACCTCGGTCAATGCGGTAAAATCGAAATCGTCGCCTAATAGTCTGACCAGGGCATTGCGCTGCTCGGGCTGCAGCGTTTCAATCAGATCACCCAGTTCCGATTCATGCAGATCAGCGACCTGGTCTTTGAGGAATAACATGTCGCGATCAGCAATGGCTGCACCAATTCGCGCGACATAGTCACCGCGAATTACGCCGTCTTCATCGTAAATTTCCTCATGGTTGTCGCCATCATCACGGACAGCCGATTGGAGGCTCTGATCGTTCATGGGACCCGATTCTGGTGCGCTATTACTGGTTCGCCCGGACCTTAGAGCCTGTATTGCTTAAATGGAACCGGTCACGAGCCAGGATCGTTCATTAGTTGGCGTGCACAGACCAGATAGTAATTGCGCGCTGTCGCATTTATCTGTGCATCCGCCAATGCCCGCAGGCACTGTGCTTTGAGACGGCGACATGTGTGCGTATTATATTCGACCAACAAAAGGCGATCCAGCAGCTCGCATGACCACTGAAAATCGCCACGGGCGATGGCCGTGTGAACCTCCTCCATCAATCGCACCGTGCCACCGGCAATTTGGATGAACCTTTGCGCTTCCTCATACGGTGCCAATCGTTCAAGGCTTGTGGGATTGCCATCAAACCAGCCCAATGTCCCCGAAAAATACGCTCTGACTGCCCAGGATACCTTGCCGTAAAACTCTTTCAGATGCGGTTTTTTGGCCAGACATTCAGGTAATGTTACTGAGTGTGCCAGTTTGTCTGGCCCCTCGCCCGCGTTCATCCCGGCTACAGTGGCCTCAATGACATGGCGTATGGCATCGCGATAGTCCGACAGAACCTGCATCACGTTGTCCGACCCAACAACAGGACGGCTGTGGCCAGGTGCCAGAATGTTCGCCTGGTATGCAATCAACAAATCAAGCGATGCTGCCCAGGCCTCAAAGTCGCGATAGGCGGTGCCACGAATGGCATAGAGGTTGGGAAATGACCTGTAAAAATTGTCGCCGCAAAACAGAATTCCCTTCTCCTGATACCACACAACCAAATGATCATCAGTCTCACCCGGCGCATGGGTAAGCTCCAGATCAATGCCGCAAATCTGCAACCTGATCGACTCATCCTCAACAAGGTGATCAGGCGGCACAAATCCAGCCCCCAATCCCTCCATCGGTCGGTCACCCGGACCACACCCAAGATTTATCCGCTCATCGGGGAAATCCAACCCCATGCCAAATTGGCGTGCGGTTCTTTGCATGAGTGCCTTGCCGGGTGCCGGCCTAGTATTGTCCGGTGCAATGAGGTCCGACTTGAACCGATGACTGGCTATAATCTGGACCGCATCATTGTCAGCAAAAATCCGCGCACCGCAGATGTGGTCACGATGTGAGTGGGTGTAGATTATTGCGCGCACCGGCAATTCAGTTCTCAAGCGAAATTCTGTCAGTATGTTCTGCGCGGCGGTGGTCGATTCCGTCGTATCGATTATGATAACGCCGCCCTGCCCCACAAGCATGTAAACATTGGATGCCGCATAACCCACAGCACCAAAGACATTGGGTGCAAGGGCGATAATCTCCTTGCGAAACTCCTCGGAATGTTCCCGCAGTTGCTCAATTGGCTGCATGTTTCCCGCTTTCTGTTTCCCGCGTCAAATCACCATCGGATCAACGCCAATGCTGTCTATCCAGGCGCAACGGAACGGCCCTGTGCCTTCCCACGGTATTTTACCGTCAACTCATCCTCGGCGTCGGCCTCATCATAGACACCCAACAGCACCCCGCGCCGCGCTGACTTGCCACGTGAAGCGATGATTTCATCGTCTGAAATTGTGGTGCGCTGGGCCATGCGCCGGGTCCACTGCGCCAATCGTTGATACATGAAACTGATTGTATTGGCATAGGCCGCATCTGCACCAAGATCCGTCAATTCCTGCGGATCATTGATAAGATCAAACAGCATTGGGCGAAACCCGCCCTCGGCATGCATGAATTTCCAGTTTTTGTCTGCAATCATGAACAGACGTGCATCGCGCGGTGCCACGCCCAGTTTAACCGCTGCTGGCGTTGCCGAATAATCATACTCACTGACAACAAATTCACGCCAATTGTCTGAGGCTGCGCCATGAAGAAATGGCAATAGCGAGCGACCTTCGACGATATGTTCAGGGCTCGTGCCACCTTTGGTTTCGATAAAGGTAGCGACCAGATCAATACTCTCAACCAAAGCATCACAAACCGTGCCACGGGTCTGGTCAGCAGCATCACATGGATCATAGATGATCATCGGCACCTTGACAGATTGCTCATGAAACAGGTCCTTTTCCCCGAGCCAGTGGTCTCCAAGGTAATCGCCATGGTCTGACGTGATGACAATCATCGTGTCATCAATACGCCCGGTCTTACCCATATAGTCCAGCAGCCGGCCGATCTGATCATCACACTGCTTTATCAGCCCCATATAGGCCGGAATGACCTTCTCGCGAACTTCGTCACGTGAGAACGCTTTGCCGATGGCATTGTCCATATAAGCGCCATAGACCGGATGCGGGTTATCACGTTCGCTGTCATCGCGGATGACAGGCTGAACCGCATTGTGACCATACATATTATGATATGGTTCTGGCACAATATAGGGCCAGTGTGGCTTGATATAGGACAGATGACACAACCAGGGCTCACCGCCATCAGCCTTCATTTTGTCCATGAATTCGATGGCTTTGCCGGTCATATAGGGCGTCTCGGAATCCTCTTCGCGAATATTCGCAGGCTTGTCCGCATGTTTCATGAACCAGCCCGATGCTACCGTATTGTCGTCTTCCACACCGGAATTAGCGTAATCATGCCAGGGATTTTCGCCCGCATACCCTTTCGATTTCAGATATTCATTGTAGGGAGAACGCCGCGCATCATAAAATCCGTCGGGACCCTGCGCCCATAGACCATCATCGCGCTCAAAAACGTCAAAACCACATTCCGAGACCCGGGCACCAATGACGGATTGGGATGACAAACCAAGACGATCCATACCCTTTTGATCGACCTTCATATGGGTTTTGCCGACCAGCCAGGATTGCACACCCAGATCCCGCATATGGTCTCCAAGTGTTATTTCCCCCACCTTGAGAGGGAAATTGTTCCACGCTGCACCATGGCTGTGAACATAGCGTCCGGTATAAAAACTCATCCGCGATGCCCCACATACGGGCGATTGGACATAGGCGCTTGAAAACCGAACGCCCATTTGAGCTATACGGTCTATATTTGGTGTGTCCATACTCCTGTGTCCGGCACAACTGAGATAGTCGAACCGCAATTGGTCAAACATGATGAACAGGATATTTTTGGTTTTACGCGGCAAAGGGTTCCCCGAAAATTCAATCTTTGACAGGAAGGTCGGTCGGAAACACCGACCGACCGGAACGATCATGAACTATTGTGCTTGCGACCCTTCAGGAATCTCAAGTCCAATTTCCTCATAGTAGCGTTGTGCACCCGGATGAAGTGCAATGCCGCCGTTTTGGACGGCATAGTCCAATGTCACACGCTCAAGCCAAGGCGCATCCGCACGCATCTTTTCAGCGCCTTCCCAGAAGGTTTTGGTTATTTGATACACAGCTTCATCATCAAGGTCCGAGCGAACTGCCACACCAACAACAGCGCCAAGCGTGTAAACATCCTCGGTGTTGCTGACACCATCCCCATAGGCTCCAGCGCGAATGACATCCAGAGAACGACCGGGCCGCTTGGTCGGCTTTAACTGATCTGCACTTTGCGCATCAATTTCAGCCTTGTTGGGGCCAAGAATTGTCAGTTCGTTGGTTGCGGCAAGCTGCTCAACCTGCGGAAACGGTGCGATGCCACCATTTACATATACATCAACCTGCTTGTCCTGAAATGCCTGGAAGGCTGAGGACCAGGATGCCTTGAAGTTTTCATAGTCTTCGCCGACCTTATATCCGGTCTGCGCTTCAATCCATTGATTGGCCGCATTCCAGGCACCGCCACCCGGTGGACCCAAAAAGACCTTTTTACCTTTGATATCCTTCAGGCTTTTCATGCCATCATCGGCGTATGTCAGCACATGATAGGCCCCATAGGGAAACCAGTAGACCAGTCGGACATTCTCGGAAAGTTTAGGCGCCTTGGACATTTTCTTGTACATGGCCTTGCCGTTTTTCATCAGCGAATAGACAACAGGCGACGTCATCACCATGTCCAGCTTGCCTTCAGCCATATCAATGATGTGCTTCGTCGCGGCACCTGTTGCATCAACCTGAATTTCGTATTCATCCTGGCCCTGATTGACGATGCTGGCCATGGTTGATTGTGTCAGATAGGCAGAGGTGCCTGGCGCGATGGTCGCCATTTTAATGACCTCCGCTCCAAGCGCAGTGCCGCTGATGGCACAGGCCGCAACCCCGACCAGCGCAAATTTCAAAAAGTGTCTCATGCGTTATCTCCCATTTTTATCAGTCAGTGGTATAGAATGTGATTTCCCGCTCATGTGATGGGCAAACAACAGGGCGCACCCGGCAATGGCAGCGACAAAAGCCGGAATAAATTCCGGAACCAGGACAATGATGGCGCAAAAAAGTCTTAAAAGGCACTGCCACCGCGGCAACGCATAACGTTCAAACCGCGCCAGCGATGTGGCGATCAGCCAGGTTGACAGCAAGAAGGCCAAAACCGACCAGATCAGGCCAAAAACGGTAAATCCGCTGATCAGCAGGATATCCGGGTGAAAGACGAACAGGAACGGAATGATGAAACCTGCAATGGATATCCGCAGTGCTTCCATTCCGGTCGCCATGGGTTTCGCACCAGCCAGCGGGGCTGCGGCAAAGGCGGCAAGAGCCACGGGCGGCGTTACCACAGACAAAATGCCAAAATAGACCATGAACATGTGAGCCGAAATCGTTGATACACCAAGTTTTTGCAACGCCGGCCCCATAACCACAGCGATAATAAGGTAGGCTGGAACCGTTGGCACGCCCATCCCCATAACCAGGCATCCAATCATGACCAATATCAGGCTGAGCATAAGGCTTGAGCCGGAAACTGAAAGAATGGACTGGGCGAGTTTCAGACCGACGCCGGTCATATTGATCACACCGATGATGAAACCGACGGCCGCGACGATAACAAGCAGTGTTGCGGCGGTCTTGCCAGCCGATACCAGCGCGCGCCACCACTGCTGAGGATGGCGAAACTTCGGAAACAGCAACAAGGACAGCACGCTTGCGGCAATAAGCGCATAATAGCCTGCAAATTGGACTGTGCGGCCGGAAATGAGCAAAACCACAAGCAATGCCAAAGGCAGGAAAAACGACAGGCTCTCCAGCCAATCCTGCCTCGTCATTGTTTCGCGATCCTCTGGTGGAATGGCACCAATGCCGAGCTTGCGTGATTCGATAAGCACCACAGCAAACAGGCTCATATAGTAAAACAGCGCCGGGATAACTGCTGCCAGAACAATATTGACATAGGCGATACCAGTCACATCGGCCATCATGAAGGCAACCACACCCATGACAGGTGGCATAATCTGCCCACCTGTCGATGCGGCAGCTTCCACACCACCGGCAAATTTGGGTTTGAAACCGGCCCGCTTGATAATCGGTATGGTAAATACACCGGTTGAAACCACATTCGCCACCGCAGCACCAGACATGGTGCCAAAGAGTGCCGAGCCAACAATCGAAGCATGGGCAGCACCGCCGGCAAATCTGCCGGTGGCGGAAAATGCCAACTTGAGCAGCACCTGTCCGGCACCTGACGTTTGCAAAACCGCGCCAAATACAATGAAAACCAGAACCGTGCGACCAACGACTTCGACAGGCCGCCCGTATACACCATCACTTGAATACCAAAGGTTTTCAGCAACCCGTGTCCAACTTTCACCAGCACCCCACCATGAAGAAGGCATCAGTACGTAAAGCGCCACAAGGAGAAAGACAGCCAGCATTGGCGTGCCAAACAATTGCCAGGTCGCAAAACCAATGACCGCAAACCCCATCCAGGCCATGATGAGCTGCGATGTTTCGGCCTCAAGCAGATATTCTTCCTGTTCCAGCATGAACAGGATCCACTCCCAGCTTAAATAGACAAACAGGCCAGCCAGTGCGATTTGCAGAAGAACGACCAACGTGCGTACCGGTGCCGCATCCCTGTCAACAGCGAGAAATGACACACAAAGTGCGATCGCCACGATCAAACCGTAGTAAATCACATTGTCAAATACACCGAAGCCCGCCGTGTAAATGGCAAGACAGGCCAGCAAAACAGCCAGAATATCGCTCACGGTTCGTGAGCCATGCAGCAACAGACCCAACACGTCTCCTCCCAAAGACACCTGCCCCTATGGTGCAGGGCAATCGTATTATGGAAGTGATGGTGCGCCATTGACTGAATATCCGCAATTGTGAAACCATGGGCGTGCCATTGGATGGCACGTTCACGACTCGATACGTGGCGACACCTTGCAAATTGCGGAGTTTGACCATGACCCTGACGCGAAATCGTTCGCTAGATCGCGGCATCACCCTGCTGGATGCGCTTGCGCGCCAGGGTGCTTGTTCCCTCAGCACACTTCACGCTGAAACAGGGCTTGCCAAATCTACAATCCGACGTCTTTTGGCAACCATGATGGACCGTCAGATTGTGCGGCGCAGCCTGTCCGATCAGCTCTATCGGACCAATGTCGCCATGCCTAACGCCATTGCACGGGCACCTACGCAGGACCAGATGCTTATCATCGATGTTGCACTGCCCTATCTGATTGAACTGACAGCAAGTATCGAATGGCCTTCAGACCTGCATATGCTGGAGGATGACTGGATGCATATCGTCGACTCGACCCGGCCCCTCAGTCCCTATCATCTGTATCGTGGTGAAATAGATCGCAAGATAAACCAGTTCGGTTCAGCCAGTGGGTTGGCGTGCCTGTCGACAATGAGCAATAGTCAAATTGAGCAGCGCGCACGCAAAAAGGCCGGAGACCGCATTTGGGGCCTCGATCGCTTTGGGATGGATCTTGAGACATATTTTGCCGAGATTGAGCAGGCACGCTTGAATGGCTACGGCACCAGATTGCACCATTATCTGGGCGAAACCGTGCTGGACGACAGCCTTGCCGCCATCGCCGTTCCATTGCGAAAGAACGGCCAAACAATCGCTGCAATTACACTCCTGTGGCCGAGAAACTACCTGACCCCGGAGGCCTTTGCTGCCCGGTATCTAAACGCTCTCAACGCTTCGGCCAACGCCATTATGACCGAACTCGAGGCCATTCAGAATGCGCAATCAACCTGAGGCCAACATGTCTTTGGCAGGGGTTGCTTCACTCAGGTAAGTTGCAAAATCTGTGCGGTCGACATTGCCACCGGAAAGAACAACGACAACGGTTTTGCCGCGCCAGCTGGCGCGGTGTTTCAACAGACCGGCGAAGGCAACGGAACCACCGGGCTCAACAACCAGCTTTAACCGGTCAAACAACAGTGCCATGGCGTTTTTGACCTCTGCGTCCGAAACAACGAGCCCACCCTGAACCAGCTGCCTGATGATTTCAAACGTGATGTCGCCGGGCTGCGGCGTTACGATCGCGTCACAGATCGTGCGTACATCGGTATCTGCTGTTTCTATTCGCCCGGAGACTATGGAACGCGTAACATCATCATAGCCTGCCGGTTCGGCGCACCAGATTTCCATCTGACTTCGTTTGGCCCTGATCGCAGTTGCAAGTCCGGACAGCAGCCCACCGCCGCCAACAGGACAGAAAACCGCATCGGCATCGACCCCCAGCGCGCTGAGTTGCGAATCGATCTCAAGACCGGTCGTTCCCTGGCCCGAAATAACGTCAACATCGTTAAATGGCGGTACAATTGTCGCGCCGGTCCGGGCTGAAAACTGTTCTGCAATGATGCGCCGGTCCTCACTATGCCGTTCGTAGTGGATGACATCTGCGCCATAGCCACGCGTATTGTCTATTTTGATACGTGGCGCATCACTTGGCATGATGTTGGTGGCATGAAGACCCAGTGTCTGAGCAGCAGCTGATACACCCTGTGCGTGGTTTCCCGAGGAATAGGCAACAACCCCGTTTTCGCGCGCTTGTGTCGTCAGGCGTGACAATTTCGTATAGGCACCACGAAATTTGAATGAACCGGTTCGTTGAAGACACTCGGCCTTGAAAAGAACCCTTAAGCCGAGCGCATCATTGATCTGCGGTGACTCAAGCAAAGGCGTACGAACAGCCAGCCCTTCCAGTCTCTTTGCCGCGTCCTCAATGAGTTGAATATCCACACGATTTTGCATCGCAATTCACCTGCCTGACCGAGTTATTTTGAAGAAACGAGATATGCCAGCACGGCATTGGCCGTTGAAGCACTATTGGCCATTGGCAGGTCATAGACCGTCGCAAGCCGGGTCAGCGCCTTTACATCAACATCATGAGGCAGCGGCGAAAGCGGGTCGACAAAAAATATCAGGCCGTCCAGCATTCCCTCGGCAATCATGGCGCCGATCTGCTGATCACCGCCAAGTGGGCCACTCTTTACACAGGTCACGAATAATTGCGGGTATGCATTTTGAATACGACCACCGGTCGTGCCGGTGGCAAAAATGCTGAATTCGTGCAGTTGCGTTACATGATCACCAACCCATTCAACCAACGCATCCTTTCGGGCATCATGTGCTATCAGCGCTATTTTTCCATTCCTCATCAAAACCTGTCCTCGCAACGTTGATGCACTTTATAGGGTGTTTTCAGCGTCATTGAATGTTTTCTGCAAAGTTGCCTTTTCAAAGTCCCGTTGCAGACTATGTGAAAATGACACGGAGATTGAAACAACTCTGTAACCGCAGTGCTTGTAAAATGTGATAGCACCGGCATTGCGAACGTGCGTTTCGAGAAACACATCATCATATCCCACACGCCGGATATCGCGTTCCAAGGCAGCAAGCAGCATTTTGCCTATACCTGTTCGGTGATGTTCCGGATCGACCCACAGGTCAGTAATCTGATTGTTGAGATTGGCACGCGCGCCCCACCCGACTGGTCGTCGTTTGACAACAGCCATGGTTATTTTGTCCCAGTGCGCAGCGGTAAACTCCACATATGCCCTATAGGCGTTGGGGCGAAGCTCCAGCAAATTCTCTCCCCACCCGAGTATCGCACTTTCCCAGGCACGAAGTCCTATCAGTGCCAGATGTTCAGCATCGGTAGATCGAGCATTGCGAATTGCAATCATGGTGCCATCGACAGACTTTGATAAAAAGGAATTGGGAATCGCGTGGGAA
Source organism: uncultured Rhizobiaceae group bacterium (assembly GCA_947501445.1). Classification (GTDB taxonomy): domain Bacteria; phylum Pseudomonadota; class Alphaproteobacteria; order Rhizobiales; family Rhizobiaceae; genus Hoeflea_A. Next base: position 40,040 of record CANMVS010000002.1, read on the forward strand.
AATTCTGATCGAACACCCACGGCTTTTCAAGTCCTGTTGCTCCCACCATGGCATGCGTTACTGATTGATCCGCAACAGACAATTCCTTTAGACAGTTTCGATCTCAAATTGTGGTGTTCAAACATCCATCATGCGCATCGGATAACCAATCGTCAAATTTGAATGGACCGCATTGAAAGCACAACACATGCAAAGCAGCGTGTCTGAAGACCCCTTACAAACACCAGCAGATATATCGTTATTTGCCCGCGCAGATCCGGTTGCCGTGTTCTCTGTTCTCGCAGACCTGCACCATCGGGCAATCTTTTTGCCGTCGGTTGTCAGCGTGGAGGTGGTCGGTTCACCGGTTGTGCAAAAGGGAACAGTCTTCAGAGAATTCAGGCGGCCAGGATACCAGGTTCTGGCCGGTCAATATGTAATCACCGACTTTCTGCCGCCAGAATATTTTTCCATTACGCGCGCACTTTTCGGCTGCCGATTGAAAGCGGCAATCACATTGCGCACTGTGTTGGACGGTTGTGCCATTGAATGCCGTACGACAGCAGGCTCAATGCCCTGGCTGATGCCTCTGGCACATTTACTAAAGAAAAAATGGACCCGCCGTTTGGAGCGTGATCTGGAAGATATGGCCCGTTATGTCGAATCGCGCGCCAATCCAACATGGCGCGCTAGATATTCAGGTTTTGACGGAATCGATAAAACCTGAATGCATCAACAAAATCAATGGCCGACACCATAACTACTTCGCGGGCGTATCCGCACGCACCACGGCGTCACCGCGATCCGCAAGCACCTGTAAATCTGCTGGCTTCAATTCAACCGATTCTCCGCACCCGCAGGCAGACGTCTGATTGGGATTGTTGAAGACAAACCCCGATCGCAGTGTTGTCGTTTCGAAATCCATCTGCGTACCAAGCAGGAACAACACCGCTTCGGGTGCAACATAGACCTGCGCACCGTCTTTTTCGACGAGATCATCCTTGCTGTTGGCCTCAGTGGCCAGATCAACGGTATATTCCATACCGGCGCAGCCACCTTTTTTTATCCCGACACGCAATCCAACCGCAGCCTCTTCAGCAGCGCCAACCAGTTGCTTGACCCGGTCAGCGGCCTTGTCAGTCAGTGTCATGATTTCAAATCGAGCCATCGAACTCTCCAGTGCCTGTTCAGGCAGCGAACCTGCAGGACATTGTATCAGCGTTGTTCAACGCCACTTCCAATACAAGATAAGTCAAATTCCTGTATTTTCAATCAATACCAGCCGACGGCGATCTGAGCTTCCTCTGACATGCGATCCGGCGTCCAGGGAGGATCAAACGTCATGTTGATCTCTACGCCTGAGATACCCTCAACCGTATTGACCGCATTTTCAACCCAACCCGGCATTTCACCGGCGACCGGACAACCCGGTGCCGTCAATGTCATGTCAATTTTCACTGCCCGGTCATCTTCGATATCAATGCGATAGATTAATCCAAGCTCGTAAATATCTGCTGGGATTTCCGGGTCGTACACCGTCTTGATTGACGCAATAATATCGTCAGTCAATCGAGCCAGTTCCTCACGCGGGATAGCAGACTCCACAGGGGCATGGGCGTCGGGTACAGGGTTGGTTTCAAGGTCATCAGTCATTGTAACAGTCCTGATCTGGTCAAATGTCAGGCGAAGAAATCTCTTGCCTTCAAAAGCGCGTCATAGAGTGCATCGACTTCCGCGCGGGTATTATACATGCCAAATGAGGCACGACATGTGGATGTTACACCAAAGCGCTTCAACAACGGTTGTGCACAATGGGTGCCGGCACGCACAGCCACGCCTGAACGGTCGATGACCATCGATATGTCATGTGCGTGGATGCCTTCAATTTCAAACGAAATGATGGCACCTTTGCCAGGTGCATTGCCGAAAATGCGAAGCGCGTTTATCTGGCCAAGCTTTTGATGGGCGTAGGTGCACAGGTCAGCTTCATGAGCAGCAATGGCATCTCTGCCCACACTATTCATATAGTCAATCGCTGCGCCAAGACCAATAGCCTGTACAATCGGTGGCGTACCGGCTTCAAAACGATGTGGCGGTTCATTGTAGGTCACGTTGTCTTCTGTGACATCAACAATCATCTCGCCACCGCCCTGGAAGGGCCGCATGCGTTCCAGCATGGCTTTTTTGCCATAGAGGACACCGATGCCGGACGGGCCGTATAATTTGTGTCCGGTAAAAACATACCAGTCACAATCAATATCGCGCACATCAACGTTCATATGCACAGCCGCCTGGCTGCCATCAACAAGCACCGGAATGCCTCGCTCACGCGCAATGCGGCATATTTCCTTCACCGGGACGACGGTCCCAAGTACATTTGACATATGGGTAATGGCAATGAGCTTGGTACGTTCGCTCAGCTGCGCCTCGAAATCGGCCAGGTGGAATGCACCCTGATCATCAACAGGCACCCATTTCAGTTTCGCACCCTGCCGCTCGCGTATAAAATGCCAGGGAACGATATTTGAGTGATGCTCCATCAGACTGAGGACAATTTCGTCGCCCTCGCCTATCTCAGGCATCCCGTAGCCATAGGCAACCGTATTGATTGCCTCTGTGGTGGATTTCGTGAAGACAATTTCTTCGCACGAACCAGCATTCAAAAATGCGCGAACTTTTTCCCGTGCGGCCTCATAGGCATCGGTTGCTGCATTTGACATGTAATGCAGGCCGCGATGAACATTGGCGTATTCGCTTGAATAGGCATGTGAAACTGCATCAATGACCGACTGCGGTTTTTGCGCCGAAGCACCATTGTCAAGATAAACCAGCGGCTTGCCATAGACCTGCTGTGTCAGAATTGGAAAATCCTGACGGATCGATTCCACATCATATCGATCAGCCTGTTTCACGATTACCGGTGATACATCAGCCATGATTGTCGAGCCATTTTTCGAAACGGTTTTCCAGCGCTTCAATCAAAGCATCATTGTCCAGTTCTTCGACAATTTCAGCAGTGAACGCCTTGATCAGAAGACCACGCGCGCGCTTTTCGCCGATGCCGCGTGCCTTGAGATAAAACAGGTGATTGTCATCAATATCCGTGACAGTCGCACCATGGCCGCACTGAACATCGTCAGCGAAAATTTCCAACTCCGGCTTCGAAGAGAAATTTCCATCATCGGACAACAACAATGTGTTGCAGGCCATTTTTGCGTCCGTTTTCTGGGCAATTCTCGATACCTTGATTTGCCCCTGAAACACACCATTGGCACGATCAAAAACCACATTGCGAAATATCTGCTCTGACGAACAATTGGGAACCGTATGATCCAGCGTCATCGTGACATCCGTGTGGCTATCGCCACCCAGCAGATTAACACCACGCAGCGCCAGTTCCGAGTTTTCGCCACAGGCGGCAATATGAATTTCCTGCCGTACGAGCTTGCCACCCGAATTGGCAACAAAAAGCGTCAGTTTGGCGTTCGCTTCAAGTACAATGTTCATTTGACCGAAATGTGTGTCAGCCAAACCCTGCTCCTGGCTGATGACCCAGACAACATCAGCACCTTCGCCAACATGAAGGTCGGTTATCGAAGACACAAAGGCACCGCGGTCTGAGGTCGCAATGTGTCGTTCAATAAACAATCCACTGGCACCCGTGCCTATTGATACCGGAAAACGGGTGTGACACTGACCACCACCATGGGAAACCTGAATTTCAATGGGCACATCGCGCTTTGCTCCGTCAGCAAGCGCAATATTTGCACCATCAGCAACAAACGCCCCGTTGATCTGCCCGATCAAATCGTCTGAGCCGCGCGCTATCATGCGTTTTGCCGCCGAACCATCAGCCAGGTTCTCGCGATACGGGCTGAACCCGATATCAGCGGTTTTTACACATTCAAGAACGTGTCCGTCAACCACAGAAATCACATCAGCAGATGCCAGCAGAGACACCACCGGTGCAGCGCCCTCATTACCATCCCTGACCGGAATGGATTTCAGCAGGTTGCGCAGATCTGTATAGTGCCAGGTTTCCACACGGCGTGTTGGCAGACCCGCATGCTTGATTTCCTCTATGAAATCATTGCGGATAGCCATTGTCGCATCGTCACCGGGCAGACCGCCCGATTGACTGACAAAGCTGTCCACGAGCGCCTGTTCGGCGGCTGTAATTGGCATTTTGCTTTGCATGTTCATCACAATACCTTTTCAACCGGCCCGTTCAGGCAGCATTCTTGATGACATTGGAATAGCCATCATTTTCCAGCTCCAATGCCAATTGTTTGTCACCGGATTTGATCACCTGACCTTTGTACAGCACGTGTACGCTGTCGGGCACGATGTGCTCCAGCAAACGCTGGTAGTGCGTGATCACTATTATGGCGCGATCAGGAGAACGCAGCGCATTCACGCCGTCCGAAACAATCTTCAGCGCGTCGATATCAAGACCTGAATCGGTTTCATCCAGAACACAAAGCCTCGGTTCCAACAGTGACATCTGCAAAATTTCGGCACGTTTCTTTTCGCCACCTGAAAAACCCACATTCAAGGGTCGCTTCAGCATGTTCATGTCAATTTTCAGCTCGGCTGCAGCGGCCTTGACCCGGCGTATAAAATCCGGCGTGGTCAGTTCGTCCTGCCCGCGTGCCTTGCGTTGCTCATTCATCGCGACCTTGAGGAATTGCATGGTCGCAACGCCCGGAATCTCCACAGGATACTGAAATGCCAGGAATAGTCCGGCAGTGGCACGTTCCGCCGTGTCCATACCCAAAATGCTCTTGCCGTCATAAAGAATATCACCCTCGGTGACTTCATAGTCCTCACGACCGGTCAGAATATAGGAAAGTGTCGACTTTCCCGAACCATTGGGGCCCATGATCGCCGCGACTTCGCCAGCCTTGACGGTCAGATTGAGGCCTTTGATAATTTCCGTGCCATCTTCGGCGATACGGGCGTGGAGATTTTTAATTTCAAGCATGTCTGTCAGTCCAAATCTAATGAGATCAACGCTATTCACCAACTTTCAGGTGTTCCAATCGTCAACCTGCCTAATCAATCCCGGGTTTTGTTTGCATGTCCATACATGCAAAGCCTGTCCACGGTGTCCCTAGCCAACGCTACCTTCAAGGCTGATACCGATCAGTTTTTGCGCTTCCACAGCAAATTCCATCGGCAATTCCTGAATCACTTCCTTGACGAAGCCGTTAACAATCAATGCGATTGCCTCTTCCTCGGGAATACCGCGTTGCAGGCAATAGAACAGCTGATCTTCCGAAATTTTCGACGTCGTTGCTTCATGCTCAAACTGAGCAGTTGCGTTTTTGGCTTCAATATAGGGAACCGTATGGGCCCCACAGTTGTTGCCGATCAACAAAGAGTCGCATTGGGTGAAATTTCGCGCATTCGTGGCTCTGCGGTGGGCCGAAACCTGACCACGGTACGTGTTGTTTGAATTGCCTGCAGAAATGCCCTTTGAAATAATTCGACTGGACGTGTTCTTGCCCAGATGAATCATCTTCGTACCACTATCGATTTGCTGGTAACCGTTGGACACGGCAATGGAATAGAACTCACCACGTGAATTATCACCACGCAAAATACACGAGGGGTATTTCCACGTAATAGCAGAACCGGTTTCCACCTGTGTCCACGAAATCTTGGACCCGTCACCACGGCAGTCGCCGCGTTTTGTGACAAAATTATAGATACCGCCCTTGCCATCCTTATCGCCAGGATACCAGTTTTGTACGGTCGAATATTTAATTTCAGCGTTGTCAAAAGCGACAAGCTCGACCACTGCCGCGTGCAGCTGATTTTCATCACGCTGTGGTGCGGTGCATCCTTCGAGATAGGATACATAGGCATCATCTTCGCAGATGATCAGTGTCCGCTCAAACTGCCCCGTATCTTTTTCGTTGATGCGAAAATAGGTGGACAGCTCCATGGGGCAGCGAACGCCCTTTGGCACATAAACGAATGATCCATCGGTAAAGACAGCACAATTGAGTGTCGCATAATAATTATCCGTAACCGGTACAACGGAACCCAGATATTTGCGCACAAGCTCAGGATGTTCGCGGATGGCCTCGGAGATAGACATGAAGATCACGCCTGCCTTTGCCAGCTCCGCCTTAAACGTGGTTACCACTGAAACGGAATCGAAAACGGCATCGACGGCGATTTTCGACTTCTGCACACCTGCCAGCATTTCCTGCTCACGCAAAGGAATGCCGAGTTTCTCATAGGTTCTGAGAAGCTCAGGATCGACATCGTCAATCGTCATCGGACCCGTCTGATTCTTGGGTGCGGCGTAATAGTAGATATCGTTGAAATCGATCTCCGGATATTCGACGCGCGCCCAATCAGGCGCTTCCATCGTCAACCAGCGACGATAGGCGTCCAGACGCCATTCCAGCATCCACTCCGGTTCTTCTTTCTTGGCTGAAATGAAACGAATAATATCTTCGTTCAGGCCCTTGGGGGCCTTGTCCATTTCAATCAGGGTCTCAAACCCATACTTATACTGATCCACATCGATCTGGCGAACCTGATCGATTGTCTCCTGCACGGCAGGCATTGGCGCTCTCCAATCTCGCCGGGTTCAAGGTCCGGCAGTTTGTCAACGTCATGTAAGATACGGCTTTGCCGAAAGGCGCCACCATACCGCATTTAGTGTCCTGGAAATCATATTTCCATAATTATTTGCAGCTTGTATGCCTAATTTTATAACTTTTCTAGACTAGTTTTAGCAAATTGAGGCGCACGCTGTGTTGAGACGCCGACCAACGGTGTCCAAAATTATCTTTTTGCCTATTTATTTCAATAGCTTACCGACTACCTGGCAATAAGACAAATACACTTATTTTCTGACTTTCTCCCTCATGGATTTTGCGCAGCTGAATTGCGCATGGCCGTGAGTCGCTTCTGGTTGAGCTTGTCAAAGGCAACCAGAAACCGATCAATTTCATCATCCGTGGTTGCCGCCCCAAGACTGACACGCAGACCACCAACCTGTGTATCGCGTCCCATCGCAGCCAGAACATGACTTGGCCCAACCTTGCCCGACGAACAGGCCGATCCCGCAGAAACGGCAATGCCTTCAAGGTCAAAAGCAATTTGTGCGGTTTCAGCCTTCAAATCGGGCAACGAGAAAAATGTTGTATTAAACAGCCTTTCAACGTTGTCGCCATGAATGATACAATCGGGTGCACGCGCCAGCATTTCCGCTTCAAGTCCGTCTCGCAGGCGACTGATTCGCGTCGCATTGGTGGTCAAATCCCGTGCGGCACATTCGGCAGCAGCGCCAAATCCGGCAATTGCGGCCGGGTTTTCCGTACCGGAACGGTGCCCCTTTTCCTGCCCCCCGCCCGGGATCAAAGGATTGGGCATCATTATTTCACCGGCACAAATGATTGCACCCGCACCTTTCGGGCCGCCTATTTTATGGGACGACAAAATGAGAAAATCGACGCCGAGCGCATCAAAATCGATCGGCAGCCTTCCGGCTGCCTGTACCGCATCGACCAGCATGATGCCGCCTGAGGCTTTGACCAATTCAGCAATCTTTTGGATATCCTGACATATCCCGGTCTCATTATTTGCCATTTGAACGGCAACCATTGGCAGACCCGACGCACGATCATGTACATCAAGCAGGGATGCCAGATGATCCACATCCACAAGACCGTTCGCCAGAACATTGATAACCGACACACGTGCCGCATCAAAACGCCCACCGGCCAACACACAGGGATGCTCAACCGCACTGACATACAATTGCCCAATCGCCAGATCTGCCCGTCCCATCTTGAAGTGTGGGGTCATAATGGTCGCGGCGGCCTCTGTAGCACCACTGGTGAATATAACATTATTGGGTGTTGTCCCCACCAGCGTAGCGATATGCTGCCTCGCCCTGCTGACAACTGCCCGTGCAGCCCGCCCTTCGGCGTGGACTGATGACGGGTTACCCGGCAGGTCAAGCGCCGCCAGCATCGCCTCATGGGCAGCAGGCAATAGTGGAGCAGTGGCATTGTAATCCAGATAAAGTCGGGAATTATTCATACTGTTATTGCGTCACGGGACCCGTCACGCCTCATTTTTCTTGAAATTTCGGATGTCTATGGCTTATGACACTCTTATATCCGGAAGGATAAACAAAAACCAATTCGAACCAATCTAAATCGGGTTGATGGCAAAATGCATTTCATAACAGTGAAAAGCGGCACCGCCAGAACTTGGATTTGATCCGGAGAAAAAATGCCAGAAGTAATTTTTAACGGCCCAGCCGGTCGACTTGAAGGCCGCTATCAGCCTGCGAAAGAAAAAAACGCGCCGATCGCCATCATACTTCATCCGCATCCGCAATTTGGCGGAACCATGAACAATCAGATCGTCTACCAGCTGTTTTACATGTTCCAGCAGCGCGGGTTTACCACACTTCGTTTCAATTTTCGCTCCATTGGCCGCAGTCAGGGTGCGTTTGATCATGGCATTGGCGAACTGTCGGATGCAGCAGCAGCACTGGACTGGATTCAAACATTGCACCCCGACAGCAAGGGGTGCTGGGTGGCCGGTTACTCATTCGGCTCATGGATTGGCATGCAATTGCTGATGCGCCGCCCGGAAATTGAAGGCTTCATGTCCATTGCGCCGCAGCCGAATACCTATGACTTTGCCTTTTTGGCACCCTGTCCGTCATCGGGCCTCATCATTCATGGTGATGGTGACCGGGTGGCACCCGAGAAAGATGTTCAGGGTCTTGTTGAAAAACTCAAAACGCAAAAGGGCATTCTGATCACACAAAAAACGATGCCCGGTGCCAACCACTTTTTCACCGGACAGGTGGACGAACTTATCGGTGAATGCGCCGATTATCTCGATCGCAGACTGGATGGCGAACTTGTGCCCGAACCGGCACCAAAACGCATCCGCTGACCGGAGGCTGAAACGTTCATGCCCAACAGGATGCGCCATCTATCAGGAATATGTGTCGCACCTGTTGGCATAACCATAGTGCTATACGCGTTGTTGTTGCTCAACGCACATGCCGGTGATTTACCCAGGGTGGTCACTATTCCTGCCGGACCATTCATCATGGGATCGGACCAATTGGAAAAGGATACGGCCTACGATCTGGATGAGGCCGCCTATGGCCACAGTGTAACGCGCGACCGCGGCTGGTATGATGGCGAAGTACGCCGCTCTGTCACCCTGGACGCGTTCGAAATCACGCTTACACCGGTTACGAACAAAGACTATGCAGCTTTTCTGGCTGACACAGGTCACCGGCTTCCCTCGGTCGGGAAGGACGAATGGGATGCCTACGGTCTTATCCATCCCTATTCACGTGCAATACCTTATATCTGGACATCAGGGAAACCACCGGCTGGTCGCGAAGATCACCCGGTTGTTCTGGTCAGCTTTGATGATGCTCTTGCCTATGCAGACTGGCTGAGCGCAAAAACCGACCAGAACTGGCGCCTGCCGACACAGGAAGAATGGGAAAAGGCTGCACGCGGTACCGCGGGTGCCTATTTTCCATGGGGTAACACCTACGATCCATCTCTTTTGAACAGCCATGATGCAGGTCCGTTTTCGACCGTTCCGGTGGGCAGCTTTCCGGACGGCGCAAGCCCCTATGGATTGCTGGATGCAGCCGGCCAGGTTTTTGAATGGACCTTAACACCCAATGGCAAAACAAGACGTATCGTCAAGGGTGGATCATGGGATGATCGTGGATGTGGCGTGTGCCGTCCCGCCGCCCGGCACGGACGCCCTGAGCAAATAAAACATATTCTGATCGGCTTTCGCCTTGTACATGATTAAATTGCCTATAGGATCATCTATACAGTTTTACTGAATTGTGGCGGAGATATCCATGAATAGTCAATCACGTTATCCTGTTGTTACTGCAGAATTCATGAAATCATACGATCATGCCACGCCCAGCGGGCACGGGCACCCCCAGTGCAAATTGAATCGTCTTGCAAATATCGGGATCGATGCCCGCGAAGCCGATGGCATGATGATCGATCTCGATTTGCTGACAGACCGTGAATACACATACATTTGTGAGACAAGTGACGATGGCTGGCTGATTGGTGGTGGCGACAATACAAAGCTCAAACGTCCCGATACCGCCCATGCAGAAGTCTGGCGTTTTGGACCCAACAGCGTTGATGCAGGCGGAATTTCGTTTGATGTTGTTGACGAAATTATGCGCTCGATCAAATTCGGACCGCTGGTCATGCACCCATCGCGGGTCAATATCACACCGTCAAACGAGATTGAACTCCTGCTGAAATATGACCCGGACTCGACACTGGGGACGCTGTTTGGTCTGCTCTCAGACGTTCTTGCCTGCCCGTGTGGGGACTATGGAAATCCGTTTCACATCACCATGGTTCGCGGCGTTAAATTTCGCTCCGACGCCAGCCGTGATGCCTACCTTGATAAAATGGCGGAAATTGTTGATGGCTGGATTGAGACTTATCCGGACGGTATAATTTTTAACGACGGCGGCATTGATCTTTACGCCAACCGCGAGGAGATCCTGCATCATTATTCGCCATCGATCGAAAATGGTGTTGAAGCTGATCTGGAAGCCCTGCGCGCCATGCGCTGACGCAATTCAGGTTTTGACGAAATCGGCAAAACCTGAATGTATCAACAGACCCAAAGGCGTTCACCCGCCATGCATACCGATCACAGTCAGGATGAAACCACCTGGCCGGTTTCATCCACATGCACGCCACCTGTGACTGGCGTCTTGCAGCCGGTGGTGCCTGGCCAGCTCAATGGCAAACCCGACAAAGAGCGTATTGCCAAATATGCCCAGGCTTCGGCTTCCATCGCATCTCCGTCCAACTGCACCTCTTCTGCGCTTAGAACAACGCCGCCACCTGCCCCAACAAGTTCGGCCAGATCATCCATGATGACACGGTTATTGCGCCCGCCACCGCAAATGATCCATTGCCGTGGCAACTTGGGTAAAATTTCCGCCGATTTGACAATGGCTTCCGCAGTCAGCCTCGCAAGACTACGGGCACCGTCATCCAATGATGCGCTGTTTGATGCGGGCGGCAGAAAATCATTGCGATCAAGCGAGCGGCGATTCGGGTCGACAAAAAATGGTTCTGCCAGATAGGAATCAACCAAAGGCCTCAGTATTCGCCCTTCACTGGCAATCGCACCACCCTGATCAAATGGAATTCCGGCTTTTGCTTCGACCCATTGATCAATGAGACTGTTGCCCGGTCCCGTATCAAATGCAGTTAATGTGCCATCCGGATCAACGCAGGTGATATTCGATATGCCACCAATATTGACAAATGCGATTGGCTCCCCAGCGCTTTTGCCGGTTTGCAACGCAGCCGAAAGGGCACCATGATAGGCCGGTGCAAGTGGTGCCCCCTCGCCGCCCGCCTCCATATCGCCAGCACGCATATCATAGACAACCGGAACATTCAGCTTGCGGGCCAGCAGCGCGCCATTGCCGAGTTGCACAGTCACCCCCATGTGCGGGCGGTGCAGAACGGTCTGTCCATGAAATCCAATGACATCAACCTGTTTCAGGTCGATTTCAAAACGTGCGGCAAAGGCCTGGACCGCATTAACATGCCATTGTGTCAATTCATCTTCCACCCGGGCCAGATCACCCGGTCTGTCCGTCCTCAAATTGATGGCCTTGGCCTGATCGAGTGCATCCGCAAGCCTCTGGCGAAAGGCTGGATCAAATGTCATACCCATAAAGGCGCCGCGTTCCACGATACGCCTTCCATCGCTCCTGATCATGGCAACATCAACACCATCCATCGACGTTCCGCTCATAAGTCCGATCGCTGTCAGAACCCGGGGCGCCTGCTTATCGATCATTTTCAACACTCTTTATGGATCCAATCAAAACAATTGGCGTGAATTTTTCCTGAAAGGATGATAAACGCCCCGCCGAGCTGATACCACCTTTTGCAAACGCAATCAGGATCCGCAGGGAAGAATTGTTATGTCTGTCTTCAAGTCCGAGTTTCTACACACGTTACATGAACGTGGCTTCATTCATCAGACATCTGATGATAGCGGCCTTGATGCCCTTTTGCAGAAAGAAACGCTCACGTCTTACATCGGTTTTGACCCAACAGCATCCAGCCTGCATGCCGGACATCTTATTCAAATCATGCTGCTGCACTGGTTCCAGAAAACCGGTCACCGTCCGATCGCGCTGATGGGTGGCGGAACGGGCATGATTGGTGATCCAAGCTTCAAGGATGAGGCACGTCAATTGATGACACCGGAAAAGATCGAGAGCAATCTCGCTGGCGTCAAACGCGGCTTTTCCAAATATCTGAACTTTGGTGAAGGACCGCAGGATGCCCTGATGGTCAATAATGCCGACTGGTTGATGGATTTAAACTATGTCGAATTCCTGCGCGATGTCGGAAGGCATTTTGCAGTGAACCGCATGTTGGCATTTGATTCTGTCAAAATGCGGCTGGACCGCGAGCAATCGCTGTCCTTCCTGGAATTCAACTACATGATTTTGCAGGCCTATGATTTTGTAGAATTGAACCAGCGCTATGATTGTCGCATGCAGATGGGTGGGTCAGATCAGTGGGGGAACATCATCAATGGTATTGATCTGGGTCACAGAATGGGAACACCCCAGCTCTATGCAGTCACGTCGCCGCTACTGACAACGTCCTCTGGAGCGAAGATGGGCAAATCTGCAACTGGCGCAGTCTGGCTCAACGCCGAGATGCTCAGCGTTTATGACTTTTGGCAATATTGGCGGAATACGGAAGACGCTGATGTTTCGCGCTTTTTGAAACTCTATACCACTTTGCCAATGGATGAAATTGCCCGGTTGGACCGGTTGGGTGGCACCGAAATCAATGAGGTGAAAAAAATACTGGCGACCGAGGTCACCGCCCTGTTGCACGGACGCAATGCGGCTGAAGAAGCCGCAGAAACGGCCCGCAAGACATTTGAGGAAGGGGCCCATGCGGATAACCTGCCGTCAATTGAGGTTGAATCATCGCAATTATCCGATGGAATCGGGGTCTTGAGCCTGTTTGTGACTGCAGGCTTTGCCAGCTCCAACGGAGAAGCGCGACGCCACGTCAAAGGTGGTGCTGTGCGTATCAATGATCAGCAGGTCACCGACGAGCGTCGCATTATCAATGAGGGTGATCTCACAGGCGATGGCGTTGTCAAACTTTCGCTTGGCAAAAAGAAACATATGCTGGTTCGGCCAAGCTGATATCAGGCCCGCTCCGGCGCTAGACCGTGTTACGTTTTTTCAGAAACGGAACAACGGTGTCGGTCCTTGATTTTGTTGATGCATTCAGGTTTTACCGCACCCGTCAAAACCTGAATTGCTCTATCGATTTTCATTATTGTTAAAGCGCCGCTTGGTGGATTTGCCCTGATTTGGGTCATCAGACCGAAACTGAAAAATCGACCGGAATATGCCGGGTGCAATAATCGAAATCGGGTTGATCTCGAGCTTTGGATCAGCAAGGCCGCCGGTCAATCGAAATGTTATGCCGATCAACCCCCGGTCACGACCATTGCCCAAAATAACGCCCAGCAGCGGAATTTCACCAAAAATGCGGTTCAATCCATAGGCTGGCATAAATGTACCGGTGATATTCATATCATCCTGCTGATCAAAGACCGTGCCCTGAAAGGCAAATCCCACAACCGGTCCACGGGCAATCCCATCGCTGACACGCAAATACCCCTTACCCATGTCCACCCTGGCGAAGGCGTGATGGAATTCGGCCTTGCTGACATCAAGATCACCACGAACAGCCTGTTTCAAACTCTTTCCATTTTGAGACTTTGTTGAAACCAGCGTTTCCAGGTTCTCATCATTCACCACATCAAAATTTTTGATATCGACGGTGCCAATATAGGGACCTGAGGCTGCCTTAACCAATTGCACATTCAAGGCACCACCATCAATCTTGCTGTAGATATCCGCAAACCGTGCCACAGTTCCAGCATCACCACTGTCAAAAGTAAGCACCAGACCGGAGCCTTCGTGTTTGCCTACGGATCTGATAGCAACACCGCGCGACGTCTTTGCGGTAAGATCAAGCCCCAGAATTGTACTGCCCTGGCCGGTGTATTTCAGTTTGAAATCGCTCAGCACTTCCTTGTTAAACCCATAGGCTTTCCCGGCGGAAGCCGTTAACTCGACTTTTGAGCTTGCACCGGACGAATTTCCATCACTCTCACTCAGCAAATGTTTGATTGATGACCGCAAATCAATAGCCGCACCGTTTACGGTGACATGGTAGGTTTTTCCTTTGAGAACGACTTTGACAGCAAATTTGTCATTTCTGCTCAATGAGGCGCTGGTAATATCAGCATTAACCAATACGCCATTTTTCAACTCAAGACTGCCATTGGCCGAAAAGCCGTCGCCGTTTAAAACCACCTTCTTAATTAGCATGTCCTGAGGCAGTCCGGACCCGGTATCGGAACCGCCATTGGTCTTGCCCGGCTCAATCTCGAAATTGGCAGTGGCTTTAATTCCTTTTCCCTTTGACCAGCCAATCCAGGGTAAAACAAGCCGAGCCTTGCTCAAATCTGCCTGAATTATCTGGTGACCACCCGGCTTCAATCTGACATTGAGGTGAACGGTTCCCTTGATAAATTCGTTGAGCTGTGGTGCGAACTGGGCTCTGTCCTTTTCACTCACGGTCACCTGAACGACCCTGTCGGGATCAATTCCGGTCGTTCGGTCCAATGGATCGGTAAAATTCAAATGTGATTGCATGCCATTGAGTTTCGCTTCCGCATCAATGGTTATGTCCTTGGTATCAACAAACATTTTGCCCTTGGCATCTGTCACCTTGACACCCTCAACTTTCGGACCAAGGCTGACACCGTCAAGATCAAGCTCGACGTTCCAGTCTGGTTCGGGTGGGTTTTGGTCCTGCACAAGCCCAAAAGTAATATCAACCTTCGACTTGACTGCCCCCTTGAAATCATCTGCCTTATAGGGGGTTTGCTGCAGTGCGTTGATGGGACGGTAGGAGACCAGCTCCGCTACGGCCGATGCATCACCAGCAACAGCGATATTCACATGCGCCATGAGAGGCTTTGCGTTGGTATTGTCGATAACAAATGTGCCGTCAGAAATTTCAACGCTGCGCCCGGTAGGGAAAAACGCAGACCCCTTTTCGATCGTCAACTCAAGGTGCTGGCCGCGCAGTGTCAAAAGTCCCTGAGCATCACGCACCGGTGGAATATCCCCGGCAACGTCAAAACGTGCGTCTTCGATATTGAAGTCAACCTTGAGCTGGTTTTCGTCCAAGCGCATCGAATCCGGCAAACCCTTGGCCATACGTCCTTCCGGAATAAAGACGCGGATCTCGCCGTCTTTGACGGTTCCGCCATAGAGGTTCTCATGAACCCACGTTCTTGCCTTGCGTGCAATCCAATATGGCCACAATTGCTTAACAGTTGTGGTCTCCATTGTGTCGACATTCGCAACAAAACTCACCTCAGGACTGGTTTCTCCGAATTGAACACTGGCAGATGAGAACATCGCACCCGCTCGGCCTGTTACCACAAATTCATCAACAAAAAGGCGCCGATCATCTCTTATGTAACGAGCAAAAGCCTTCATTGCGACTTTGACAGGCGGTTCGTTGGAATCGATTGGTGCAATCGTGGCATGGTCAACCAGCAAATCGAAAGCGTAACCATCTTCGGTTTGCCCGGGCATATTTTTCAAATCAATTATGCCACCGTTAAAGCTGTAAGTGGATTCGCCGATTGTGACTTTTGACGGCTTGAATTCCAGTGAATTGCGACTTGGGTCCAGCGCCAGGCGGATGAAGGACGGTTCAACCTGAGCTGCGATGCCATCCATGAACAATTCACCCGCTGACAGACGTACGTCCAAAGCCACAGACGCAGAACCAGCGGCTTTGCCTTCCTGGGCGACCAAATCAATCCGTGCACCACTTTCAAGGCGGAATTTGCGACGCGGATTATTGGTAAACTCCCGGATCATTTTTCCCAGATGAATGCCACTGAGATGCGCCGTGAATTGCATCTGATCCGGAGCGTCCGGTTGCGGCATTGCCCTGCCGGTCAATTTCATTTTCTGATCGGCGAACAGAACCTCTGCCTCGACCTCAAACCCAGACGTCTCACCTTCGGTCAACTCAGCCGAAACGATCTTGAGTGAGCGCTTTTGCGCCTGACCTCCTGCTACCGGCTGCGGGGGACCGAGCCCCAGAACTGTCGCATTGGTCAGCAGAATTTGTCGTGTTTCACGCTCCCTGAGCGTCGCAGACAAACCACGAATAGCAACAAAGGCACGATCCGCCGCCTCATCAATATCCTCGACTTTCGGCACGCCGGTTCTTTTCTGTTTCGGATCCTTTTCTAGATATCCCGCGTCTATGAACCCCCCATCAATTTCAATAAATGATATTTTCAATTCACCTGAAAATAGTGCGCTGACCTGCAGTGCAATGATCACGGCGTCCGCCTGAACCACATCGCGGCCGTCACTTATCTGCGCAAGTGTTACGTCACGTGCCTCCAGCGCCAATCGTCCACCTTTGGCAAGGCGAATCCCCGCGCCGCCAACTGTGGCCGAGAAACGATCACCAACGGCATTTTGCAACAATATCTGCGCACGGCTTGCCAAAGGTCCATCGCCCACACCGCTCTCGATCAACAGCATTGCCGAAACAATCAGCACAAGCACGATGGCGGTTACAAATGTAAATGCGCGCGCACATACAATCAGTACCCTTTGCTCATGCGGTGTGTTTACAATGATCGGGTCAGCAGCATTTGCCGATGGCATCGTATGCAATTGAACGCTCGGGAGACCGTCTTTTTGCCTGTTGCCATCATTTTCATCCGACATTCAATGCCATTCCATATCTACGGGTATATGCATTGCCCGATGTGACCATTATTCTGAACACAATGGACGATTCTTGTTTAAACTATATATAGCACGCCAAACGGTTCAACAGACCTATATTCATCAAAGGAAATAACACATATGGCATCTCTGGAAGAAGGCGCAAAGGCACCTGGGTTCACACTACCGCGCGATGGCGGCGAAACCGTGTCACTATCTCAGTTTGCCGGCCGAAAACTTGTGCTTTTTTTCTATCCAAAGGACGACACCAGTGGTTGCACATCGGAGGCAATTGCCTTCACCGGCTTACGCAGTGAGTTTGAAAAAGCCGGTGCAGATATTCTTGGCATGTCACCCGACAGTGCTTCCAAACATGACAAATTCATTGCCAAACACGGGTTAAACGTCGTGTTGGCCTCCGATGAAGACAAGTCAACGCTGGAGGCCTATGGGGTCTGGGTGGAAAAAAGCATGTATGGCAGAAAGTACATGGGTGTCGAGCGCACGACGTTACTCATATCTGCAGATGGTACCATCGAAAAAGTCTGGAGAAAGGTAAAGGTTCCTGGTCACGCTGAAGCCGTTTTGAAGGCAATCACCGGATGAGGACAAGCTTGAATCTGCTGATTGTCATCCAGCCAATCACAACGAATTGACATGAGTGATCCTGAAAAACGGACCATTGACACCCTGCGCGAGGGTGCGGTTCAGGCCATCAATGCATCCGATTTGGATGACAAGACGCGGCTTGCGCAGCAAACCGCAACACGGTGGTTTGCCCGTACACTTTCGTTGCGCTCGCCGTTGGATTCGCCTGTCAGCGACCGCCCCGGTCGACCACAAAAACCGGACCTTCTGCCGCCGCGTATGGTCAAAAAACGCGGTCTGAACAGCCCGGCAGGTCGTATAGCTCTTTTGCATGCCATCGCGCATATTGAACTAAATGCCATTGATCTCGCATTGGATATTGTTGCACGATTTGCGAGTGAGCCGGTGCCTCAATCCTTTTTTGATGGCTGGATGCAGGTGGCTTTTGAAGAGGCAAAGCACTTTTTGCTGGTACGTGAGCGCCTTCGCGCTTTGGGTGCGGACTATGGCGACCTGCCAGCCCACGACGGCCTGTGGCAGGCAGCCCATGACACGCGCAACGACCTTACAGCAAGGCTGGCTGTTGTGCCGCTGATTCTTGAAGCGCGGGGTTTGGATGTAACCCCCTCACTTCAGTCAAAGATGCGGCAATCGGGCGATCTGGAAAGCGCAGGTGTTCTGGATATCATCTACAATGACGAAAAGAAGCATGTGGCGATTGGAGCAAAGTGGTTTCGCTTTTTGTGCCACAGGCAGAACAAGAACCCGCAAGAAGCGTTTCGTCAGCTGGTACGCGCCAATTTTCGTGGTCAGGTCAAACCGCCCTTCAATGATCTGGCCCGAGCAGAGGCTGGTTTGACCCCGTCTTTTTACCGCAATTTGACCTCCGCAAATGCGTCTTGAGCCAAGATACCATCCATGCCGCTCAAAGATTTATTAACCTTAATAGAGTCTAATCAACTCTATTGAGAGGCGAGTCTGATGAGGGGGCCAATGTGCCAAAAAGTTCTGTGAGCCGTGTATTTGGCAAGCGTTCCCAACACCACACTATAATTTTGGCAAGCGGTGATAATATTCGTCACTGGACAGTGCGACCCTGGCTGCTAGGTATGTCAGCCAGTTTTCTGGCGGTTATGTCGATTGGATATCTGCTGGCAACGACCTATCTGGTTGTGCGCGATGACCTGATTGGCGCATCCATGGCCAGACAGGCTCGTATCCAGCACGCCTATGAGGACAGAATTGCCTCACTTCGTTCGCAGGTTGACCGCATTACAAGCCGTCAATTGCTCGATCAACAGCAGATCGACAACAAGATGACACAATTGTTGGCGCATCAGGCGAGAATAAGCAGCAGACACGGCAAGCTTGACCAATTGTTCAAACAGGTGGCTATTGCCGATTTGAAACTCTCGGACATTCCTGTCCCCACAGCGCGCCCAATCACGCAGGCCAGTTCCCCTGCTTCCCTACCCGCAACCAATGCAGCAGCGCTTGAAAATGCGGAAACAGTGCAGCATCGCGCCAGGCTGGAAAATACACAAATGCCGCAGACGTCACTGTCTTATGCATCACCAAATGCTTTGACACGTGACAATGCAGGCAAAATGTTTGACGAAGTCCTGACCTCGCTCGAAGCAATCGAACAGGAACAGTTCGATAAAGTGCAATCGATGATATTCAACGCCAATCAAACCGCTGAGACCATAACCAACATACTCAGTGATTCCGGTCTACCGACAGATGCGGATGCGGGGATCGGCGGCCCATTTGTCAGTCCTGTGGATCATGAGGGTTTTGAAACCTCACTTGATGAATTGGGAAGCGCACTTGATCGTCTCGATTCTGCAAAATCACTTGCCAGAAAGATGCCAGTGGCAAACCCGGTCCCAAACAGGCCGGTCAGCAGCCGTTACGGTAGAAGGCGCGACCCTTTTTTGAATAGGATCGCCCATCACTCCGGAATAGATTTCAAGACCGCCTATGGAGAGCCTGTCCTGGCAACAGGATCAGGCACAGTAACCACAGCCGGTCGCAAGGGCGGCTACGGTAAAATGATCGAGATCGACCACGGCAACGGGATCACCACGAGATTCGCGCATCTTTCGCGAATTTACGTTTCCGTTGGAACACCTGTTGCAAGCGGCTTTACCATTGGTGCCGCCGGAAGCACCGGTCGCTCCACCGGGCCACATCTGCACTACGAAGTCCGCCTCAATGACAGAGCGGTCAATCCACAACGATTTTTGAGCGCCGGTAGAAAACTCCAACCACTTTTGTAAATCCGTGATAATGGTATTTTTAAGTACTAATTCGGCAGTGGCCCTGACAGAACAAGCCAAGCACATCACACCTGAACTTTATCGTTAATGTTACAGAATTAACGCTATTTGCCACAAAAGCCCCACAATTTTTGTGGAATTGGGGTAAATTCCGTGATTTCCTTGACTTAAGGGGTTGATCGGACTAGTCGGGGCGCAATGTAGATGAGGTACAACCCCATCCGCAGTTAACAATCGACTCATGCAACAGAAACGACGATTTCTTTGGTAACATTTTCTGAACTTGGCTTAAGTCAAAAGGTACTTTCAGCGGTAGAAGACGCTGGATACACAATACCCACTCCCATTCAGGCTGGTGCCATTCCGCCGGCCTTGGCTCATCGTGACCTTTTGGGCATTGCCCAAACAGGGACCGGCAAGACCGCGTCCTTTGTATTGCCCATGCTGACACGGCTTGAAAAGGGTCGCGCCCGCGCGCGCATGCCAAGAACACTGATCCTGGAACCAACCCGCGAGCTGGCTGCTCAGGTTCAGGAAAACTTCATCACATACGGCAAGTACCACAAGCTGAACATTGCTTTGCTCATTGGCGGCGTTTCATTCGATGAGCAGGACAGGAAACTGGAGCGCGGAGCCGACGTACTGATTGCAACTCCAGGCAGACTGCTTGATCACCAGGAGCGCGGCAAGCTGCTGCTCACGGGTGTTGAGATCTTCGTCATCGATGAAGCAGACCGTATGCTGGATATGGGTTTCATTCCGGACATTGAACGTATCGCCAAGCTGATACCCTTCACCAGACAGACCCTGTTTTTCTCAGCAACCATGCCGTCTGAAATTCAGATTCTCGCTGACCGGTTTCTTCAAAATCCGGAAGAAATTAAAGTTGCACCACCCTCCACTACAGCAAAGACCGTTACGCAGCGACTGGTTGCAGCCAAGTCCAAGGATTATGAAAAGCGCGCTACGCTACGCGACCTGATACGGTCTCAGGACAATTTGAAAAACGCGATTATTTTTTGCAATCGCAAACGTGATGTTTCTGAACTGTTTCGCTCGCTTGAACGCCACGAATTCTCCGCTGGTGCGCTACATGGCGACATGGATCAACATTCGCGAACGGCCATGTTGCAGGGATTTCGAGATAATAAGCTCCAGCTGCTGGTTGCATCTGATGTTGCGGCCCGAGGCCTGGATCTTCCTGATGTCAGTCACGTATTCAACTTTGATGTCCCTATCCATGCGGAAGATTATGTGCATCGTATCGGTCGAACCGGCAGGGCTGGGCGTTCCGGCGCGTCATTCACACTGGTCACCAAACGCGAAACCAAGCAATTGGATGCAATCGAGAAGCTAATCGACCAGAAGATTGAATGGCACGATGGCGACCTTTCCGGCCTCAGTGCTGATTCTGATGACAATGATAAGCCAAAAGGCCGTAATCGGCGTCAAACCTCGAAATCGACAACAGAACCTCTGCCCAGCAAACGCCGCACCACCAACGCAGTTGCCAAAACAGAACCAACACGGATAGAAACGCCTCCCATGTCTACACAAAAAGATGCCACAAACGACAATAAGAACAAACGTGGCCGCCGGCGCAATGACTATGACGATGGTCCCTCACCGGTGGGATTTGGCGACGATATCCCGGCATTCATGATGATTGGTGCGAAGCAGTAATCTGCTCCGTTGCTCATTGGACCGTTTTACGTTTTGTCAGAAACGGGACACCTGTGTCAGCCTTTGATTTTGTTGATACATTCAGGGTTTTTCGATTCCGTTAAAACCTGAATTACCTCAGGTATCGTGAATACTATGAAAACTGCCGAATACGCCTAATGAGGGTCAACCGGCAATCGATGCGTCTACCCTTTTCGCAGGGCAGCCTCATAGGCCAAGCGCACCCACTTGCTTAACTCATCGGGGTCATCAAGCGCGACGTCCGGTATGGACCAATAGGGCATATTGACCGGGCGTTTTTTGCCCGAATAGGTCCACCTTTGTGATCCTGCAGCTTCAAATGCCGGTGTAGATTCCGCATCTGCTTTGAGCAATATCTCGCCATCAACTTCAAGAGCCAGAATACGCCCCTGATGGTAGATGCCCTTGCCACCAAACATTCGCTTGATCGTTATCGGTCCCAGACTGTCAAACATATCGTGAATGGCATCATTGTCCATTTCGTATTTTCCCTATTCCTGTCAGCTCATTTGCCCACGTCCGACTTGCCCACAGCAGAAATGACACAAAGTCGGCAGCCGGAACATTAAGTGAACATACACAAGGTGACCGATGATGCAACAGTTGCCGGGATCTGCGTCGTCTAGTGTTTTGCGATCAACGCAGACAGATGAGAACCTCGCCGTTTCAAAAAAGCAAGCAGAAGATCATTGTAATTGTCTGCAACGGCGTCCTGAACAGATGGACGCTGCCCAATAGTGTGGCGCCACCGACTAATTTGGCTTGTTTTGTCCATAATGCCAAAGTCACCGATCTGGTCGAACACGTCAAAATAACGAAACACCGGTGCAAACACCACGTCAACCATCGTAAATCTATCCGCCATAAAATACGGCCCCACCCCTATTGCCGCTTCAATTTTGAGGAATTTTGTGTTCAGCCGCTGGACATAGGCATGAAATGTCGCATCGGTTTTGGCGTTGTACAGGCCACCAATATCGTTGAGTAGCTCTGAACCGAAAGCTACCCACGACCTTTGACGTGCCCGCTCGAGTGGGTCGGCTGGCAGTAGCGGTGTTATCTGGCTGTCCTCGAGATAATCCAGAATAACGGCCGATTCAAAAATGTTCTCTCCATCAACACAAAGAACCGGTGTTTTTCCAAGGGGCGATATTTCCAGGAACCACGCAGGCTTATCTGCCAGATCGATATCAATACGTTCAAAACAAACGTTCTTTTCCGTTAGTGAGATCACCGCCCGTTGGACATAGGGACACAAGGGATGACTGATAAGCCGGTGTTTCGGCCCAGCCAGTGGTGCGCAGCCTGTGGGTACAGATGCGGCGTGTTGTTGAGGTTCGACAATCATGATCTTCTCCTTAAACATGCAATTGCATTGATCATTACATGCAATTGCATGTTGCTGTCAATCTTGATGCAATTGCATTTATATGTGATAGTTGGGCATGACCGATTCCGAAGATGTGAACGCCACTGATGCGTGGATAGGCCTGGCACGAGGCCACAGCCACGCTGTTGATGCCATCGAGTCGGCACTGAAGAGTGCCGCCCTGCCCTCCCTTGCCTGGTATGATGTTTTACTCGAACTGGACAAAGCCGGCGGTAAAGGCCTTCGCCCTTTTGAGCTCGAGCGAAAACTGCTCCTGGCACAATATAATCTGTCCCGCATGACAGCCCGCATCGAAGACGCAGGGTATATCTCACGGCGCCCAAGCCAGCATGATGGGCGCGGGTTTGAATTGGTCATCACCAAAACCGGCAGGAAAATTCGCGCCGCCATGTGGCCCGTCTATAAAAAAGCCGTTGGCACCACCCTTGCTGAATTCCGCGCCTCAAAAGACGCAGCGCGCCTGCTGGATTATCTCAAAGCCAACAACAATACCGACTGACTAATCCGCTTCACACCTTGTCAGAAACCGGACAAGGGTTTCGGCCTTTGATTATGTCGATGCATTCAGGACCCGCTTTCGACCGGGGCAAAATGTGCCACATGCCACTTTGCATTGAGCAAACGGGGGTGCCCCCAATATCCTGGTTGTTATTTTGATATCTCGATGTTTTACTACCGGTGGGACAATACGGGGATGGTGAAACTGCTTGTTTCACTCAAATTGGGGGTAAAAAATGCTGTGCAGAACCTGCTGTGAGGAAATAGCTGACGGCGCAAAAAAATGTACCCATTGCGGATCTTTTCAGAATTATCGGCGTTTCTTCACCATCTCCAGCACAGCGCTATCACTCCTGATTGCATTGCTTTCCGTGTCCGGCCTGGTTCTGCCCAACCTTATTGACGCAATGAAACATCCCGAAGCCGAAGTTACATTTACCATTGCCCATGCCGATAGTGATCGCATCTGGGTGCTTGCCAAAAATGCAGGTCGAACGGCGGCCATATTGAACGACGTCTGGCTGATTGCCCCGGGGGAAAATGACGAACCGCACTACCTGCACTACACCGTAGTTTGCTTTGGCCGCAGCAATGGCTATCTGGAACCCGGTATGGATAATCTCATCATAATGGCAGCCGCAGGTCACCATCGGATGGAGCAACCAGCACCGTACTATAGCTCCAACGAATATCGTGTCCGCGGCTTTTTCTCATCAACCTCGGGAATCAGAGGTTCGGTTGACCTGACAGAACCGCGACGGGAAGCGATTCCGGTAGATTCGGAACTGACCGTTCTGGAAAAAATGCTGACTCATGAACTGTGGACACCGGAGGAATTCGAGAATGAATGCTGATCCGATAAACTGAAGAGTTTTCGGTGATGCGCCCCACACCCTCTAGTTTTGGGTAGAGGACGAACAGGCGTAGATATCTGAGGTAACACGCGATCATCGAATTTAGTGTCGGCGCGCTTGTCGGCAAGACAAAACTAGCAACCAATGTACGTATAACAATCAGCTAAACTGTGCATGTGGACGGTGGAGTTATCGCAAGCCAATTTCGTTTATAAACAATACAAATGGGTACACTCTTGCCATTTTTAGTTGTATTATTTCCTATATTATGCTTACATTAATACATAGTAGTAATAAAGAGGTATGAATTTATGCTTTCGAATAAACCAAAATTACTATTGTGCGGCGCACTTCTTTTAAGTAGCGCAGGCATGGCAAGTGCCCAATCTTCAGGCCATAAGCTTCCTGATGTTCCCATGCCAAGAACCTTTGCAATCCCGACGCAGCCCCTGGCAGCCCCTCCCGGCATGGTCCCTATGATTGTCTATGTGCCTGCACAGCAGATGCAGCCCGCAGCCGTGGCACCGCATATACATGCACCAACACCACCACAAGCAGCGCAGACAATCAATGTCACGCATTGCTCGATCAATGATGTTGCAGTGCTGACGAAAGATGCGCCGAGTTGCCAAAAGGCTGGCGGCGTGGTGAAGAAAGAGAGAGCAAGTTTTGCTATGCAAACTGTTTGTCAGCCAGGGTACTATTGGTGTTAAGAACTGTATTCTGCAGACAATAAACTCTACCTCTCTACAGCATTCAATATCCGCTCCAGTGTCTTTGACTGTTCGTTTTGAAGCACTTCAATCCCGGTCAGGCGTTCACGTACATTGCCTGCCCGGTTTTCAATACCGTCTACCCGATCCACAATGTCGTTGAGATTGTCGGCATTGGCTGAAACGGTAGTTTGCAAGGATCCATAGCCAACAAAAGGCTGACTAATACGCCCGCCGCTAACAGAATGCTTTTAAGGGTTATTCTGCCCGATTGCCTATCCGTCGTTAGAACGGCGTTCCAAATTGGTTCCTACGGTCATTGCCGCGTGTAACCATGCAAATTACGAATACACAGTTCACTGTCAGGCGATGGGACAAACACCAACAAACGTGGATAAATCTGTTTCATCAGGCCCGCAAAATTCATTCGGGTATTGGTCCATTGGGTTTGCATGAAGTCATGCGCCGTCAGGCATTGCACTGAAGAACAATTCGGCAATCATCAGGTCACAGCCTTTCTAAGGTAAATTCAGCGCTGACAAAGAACTATTTGGCAGACGATCAGCAGGCCAGCAACTCGGTGATTTTGAAGATGGAAAAGAACCAAAAAACAGCAGAAGCTGTAAACAGTGCTGTAAACGGGTCATTTTCGGTGTTCGGAAATATAGCCTAAGCCATTGAAAAGATTGGTGACCCCTGTTGGATTCGAACCAACGACCGTCGGCTTAGAAGGCCGGTGCTCTATCCAGCTGAGCTAAGGGGCCCCGGGGCCAATGGAAAGGCCCGGAAAAAATTTGCTAGTGCGTCCAAGGCTGACGACGGTCAAACTTGAAATTATCCGAATAAACCAGCCGCCGACGCTTGGCATCATGCGGTTCGATTACTCTGTAGTCTATCGCGTTGCGTTCGGCATAGCTGATGGCTTCCTCGCGCGTTTCGAAGCTCAATCGCAATTGCTGCTTCATGTCACTTGAGGATGTATAGCCCATAATCGGATCGATGGTTCGTGCAATCTCCTGGTCATGCTCAAGCACCCATAGGTGGGTTTTTGCCTTGCCTGATTGCATTGCTGTTTTCGCCGGGCGGAAAATTTTTGCAGACACGTCCAGCTACTCCCCTATCGTCCGGTTTGTTATCCTACAAAGCAACTTGCTTTGTTACGCTTCGATCAGCCAAAACCGATGGCTCCAACAGGCAGAACCAAACGGGAATTCAACTCGCGATAACTCACCTTATTCAGCATTCCTTTGCCGAAATCAAGCAGAACAGGAAGCGAACAAAGACATTTCCCCTCAAATCCCCTCCACAGTCATCAAGGCCCGACGCCGCGTGCTATTGCCTGATGTGCGAATCCCTCACCAACAAATTCCTTGGAATGCGCTGTCAGGTTAATCAACGGTCAGTGGGATGGTTGAATGGCACGGGGCGGCACCAGTCGTGCCGCCGCGACCAAATGCGAACGGTTAAATTACTCAACAAGACCCCGACGGTCGCGTCATTGATGTTGAGTTGAACGGCGACCGATTAGTTAAAATGCAGGGATCTAGTCTGTCAGCATACCGTTTACAAGATCGGGATAATTTCCACCATTTACATGGTCCAGATTTTCGCTGGTCCTGTTGGTTTTCTTTGCGCTTTCATCGGTTGAATTGCGTGTTTCTTTACTTGTCTGTTTTGACATCGAATTTACTCCAGTCTGTCCGCAGGTTGCGGGTTATTTCTGTTATGGCCAGATTCTTAATCATTGGCCTGCCTACTCAATTTGGGGATGGAAATGGCGTATTAAAGGACACAAACATTACAATTGCATCATCTTGGCAAATACCGTGCATCTTATTTGTCCCATTGGCTCAATCCAACCGGTTGTATGGCCTATTTCACTCAAGTGGATTTCACTGGCTGACAACGTGCGGTGAATGCCGGGAAGCTGCTGGTTTTAATCGCGGCGGGTATTCAAACCGTGCGTGGTGGTAAACGAATATTCAATCGTCGCGCGCCGCGCGCTCCCAAAACGACCAGCAGTTACAAAAATTGGGTCCGGATTATCTGAAAGGTCTGATGCGTGCCGCAAAGGAGATAATCGAAAAACTCAATCAACACACCAAAAAACTCCTTTTGCACCCACAAGGCAAATTGCGGGTGATATCGGGCAATCTCAAACATCAATAATTTCAAGGGATTATTGGTCGGAGCGGCAAGATTCGAACTTGCGACCCTCTGGTCCCAAACCAGATGCGCTACCAGGCTGCGCTACGCTCCGATGACAATGACGCGGAAATACACGCTTCGCGGTCGCTCTGCAACAACCTTTTTGCAAGAAATGCCACAATTTTCAATTTGTTTTCGATGCATACACTTTTGGTGGCCATTCAAGTCATTCTGTATCAATAATCGGATGGGTTATTTTGTCTCCAGGCTTGATGTTAAGCCTTGCAGCAACACCCCCATTGAGTTCCAGAACATATAAAACCGCTTCGCTGGACCGAATCACGGATTCGGAATGCGGTTCAGCATTGTGATGAATGTTGGCCACCGTGCCATCTGCACGAATGAAAAACATATCCAAAGGGATCAGTGTATTCTTCATCCACATTGCAACGGGTCGGACGTAGTCAAATCGAAACAGCATGCCTGAGTCTGCATCCATGTGCTGCCTGTTCATCAGCCCGACGGCGCGTTCATTGTTATTCAGCGCAAGTTCAACATTGAATATATATTTGCCATCCTGCGTTTCGATTTCCAGTAGGCTGCTGTCCGCATAGGCCCTGCTGCTGATCAACAACAGAAGCAGCAAAACCATCAATTGGACAATCGCCATGGGACTGGCAGACACGCTTTTATGTTCCGGCACGCTCAATGCTCCTCAAATCCGGTTCCAACACACACCACAAAACCACCCGCAAGTTACCCCTGCAGCAGATAGAATCGGCAATAAACGATAATTTTAGTGAGATTGTGGAAAGGTCAAATCAATATCAGGGTGTATTTCAGCAGCCATGAGACCCTTGTCCCCTTCGCCAAAGCGAACCAGCACGACCTGACCGGGGCGAAGCTCCGTCAATCCATAGCGGCGCAATGTTTCCATATGAACAAAAATATCTTCGGTGCCATCGCCCCGTGTCAGGAAACCAAAACCCTTGGAACGGTTAAACCATTTCACAATGGCGCGCTCCAGACCACTTGTCGGCGTAACCTGCACGTGTGTTCGAACCGGTGGCAGTTGCGAAGGATGGACTGCTGTCGACTGATCCATGGTGATTATACGGAAGGCCTGATAGCCACGCTCGCCTTTTTGAATTTCACAAACAACACGCGTGCCCTCAAGGGCTGTCTGATAGCCGTCGCGGCGCAAACAGGTGACGTGCAGAAGAACATCCGCCATACCATTGTCGGGTATGATAAAGCCAAAGCCCTTGGCCACATCAAACCACTTGATGGTTCCTGAAATCTCGATCAGGTCGACAGTTTCTCCAGACAGTGCAGCAATAGCTGCTTCGCCCTTGTGTGGAGATTTATCCCCCATTCACCTCGGCCTCTCAAATTTACGCAAACCGACAAATTCAAAACTGATTCTGCACACAGAGGATAACATTGCTATCGTAAGGTGATGCAAGCATTACTTTTTTCTTAACAGAAAAACAATGGCACCTTGTTTATGTAATTTATTGGCCTATTTTGCCCTTAGTCAAAAAATCATGGGAAGATCAATGCGTTATCTACACACAATGGTTCGCGTTCAGGACATTGATGCGTCGCTGGACTTTTATTGCAACAAGCTTGGTCTTGTGGAAATTCGCCGAATCGAAAGTGAAAAGGGCCGCTTTACGCTTATTTTTCTGGCTGCACCGGGAGATAAAGATGCTGGTGCGAAGAATCAGGCACCGTTGCTTGAGTTAACCTACAACTGGGACAGCGAAGTATATTCAGGGGGGCGCAACTTCGGTCATCTGGCCTTTGAGGTCGATGACATCTACGCCCTTTGTCAATCACTCATGGATAAAGGCGTGACAATCAACCGCCCGCCACGGGATGGCCACATGGCTTTTGTGCGCTCACCCGATGGAATTTCATTTGAATTGCTTCAGCGCGGTCCGTCTTTGGATGCCGCTGAACCCTGGGCGTCAATGGAAAATACAGGGAGCTGGTAACAAATCAGTCGGGACGCAGAACGGCAGGCCCCAAAGGCCTGCCGTTTGATATGGGCCTGTTAAAATTTTATCCGCAATTTGGCATTTCCGGAGAGAGACGAATAATCGTTACCCAACAGAGCCTGCCCACGCAACTGCAATGAGATTGTGTCGCTGAACTGTCTGTCAAAACCAACCTCCAGGTCGGCAAGAACTTCAGGCATCTCGTTGGCAATGGTGAAACCTTCACCCATCGGACTGGCCAGGAAGGATACATCCAGGTCGTTGCCTGTGCTTGTTGAGGCAAGCATGCCTGCGCTGACAAAGGCGCGCATTGCGCTTTCCTGCGTTGCAAAGTCATGCCCCAGTTCAACCGAAGGGTTAATCCAATAGGTCAGAACATTCGCTGCACCGATATTCATGCCATAGAGCGCACTGCCCGTCTCACTGAATGCATTTTGGTGCAGGTAGGTTATGCCACCATTCAGCGTTGGCTTCAGGTAGTTGTTTCCAAACTCAAATTCATGGGAAACCAGACCACCCAGGGAGATAAATTGTGTCTTGGGTGAGCTTTCCACAAAAACAGACCCATCGGGCGTAATAATTTGTCGATTGAAATCGCTAAGGGAAACACCGCCTGTCAATGATGTGGCAAAAGTCCAGTTTTTCCTTTCCGCTTTCAACACGCCGCCAACCTGGAAGCGATTTGCGGTTCCATCTGATGAAAGGGTGCCGTTCAGATTGGCATATTCATAGGATGCCGCAAAACCGGCGAACAGATTGTCGCCAATCGCGCGTTGGACCCCGGCAGTAAATGCATAGGCTGCTTCAGAGTAAGCTCCATATCCATTTGACGGGCTGTAATCCGTGGCGCGGCCGGTACCCTGCACCCATGAGCATTCGCCCTGTTGTGAGAAGTCCATGTTTGTGCGGCTACCACCGGCCGGGCAACTATACAGCCCATTGGCAAAATTGAAGTTGGACATAAAGCTGGTCGAAATAGGCGCAAAGTACAGGTCAGGAGAATAGCCCAGTATCGGATCGGTGGACCGTGCGTTCAGCAATTGCCTTGCGATGCCGTCCATATAGGCATATTCATCTCCGCTGCCATTGGTCAGGCCAGACATGCGCTTTTCGATCTGGCTTTTGAGATGTTTCGTCAAATTGCGGTGGCCGCTGCCAAGGTCAAAGCCGGTCGCATTATAGTCCACTTCATAGGTCAGATGGATCGTCTCATCAACGCCAGTGGAACTGGCGGTTTTTTCAAATCCATATTGTACCCCCAGCGTATTGACACCCGACAGGTCAGAAACATCAATCGTACCTGTGCCAGCATGCAAAACAGCAATACTGCCACTGTCACCGACTGCGCTTAAGTCAGTGTTCAATATATTACCGGTAATTCCGCCGGCAAGTACTGCACTGACACCACTTTGATCAAGACTGACATAGTCGGCTGAGGTGCCACTGCTGCCGGATGTGTCAAAATCCACCCAGAAAAGGCCATCCTCGGATTGTGCGACAGAAGCCCCAATGACAGACGATGTGCCAATACCGCCAACCGTTGCCGCCGACAGGGTGCCCATATTGCTTAGGAAACCACTGTTACCAATGTCAAAATTATCACCGAGTCCCAGATTACCGCCACTATAATTGTAAACCCTGTGTGAATGCCCGTCTGCAAGTGAAACCGAACCGTTGAATACTCCATGATTGTTGATATCCAGACCGCCTTTGGCCTCATCATATCTGAGCACATATGCAGTTTCATCAAAACTTTCTATGGTTCCGTAGTTGGTCAATACATTCTCGCCGCTATTCGGGCTTCCGTAAAAAAGGGCAATTGTCTCGTGGGCATTCTCGCCGCTTCGCACAGAGGCGACTTCGTCCACTGCAATTTTGATACTGGCTTCGGTATCAACCGCAATGTAGGTGGATGCAGAAACCATAATGGCCCGACCATCATCGCCGGAGGCATAAATGTCACCGCCAACCTGAACAGATACGGTGCCACCGGCTCCAAATCCGGCTGCCGCACTTTGCGCAAAAATCCCAACAGCGCCCTCACCGGATACATATATATCTCCCTGTGCATCGACGGTCACATCATCAGCTGAACCAAGTTTACCAGTGCTGCCAACAGCGCCGCGCTTTTCATCATCAGTTATATCAGTGGAGGACAATTCCCTTGCACCACCACCGCCGCCGACGCTCTGGGCGAAAATGCCATGTGAAGCCTTGCCGGTTGTAACAATCGCGTCCGTTGTATTGACGACAACCGCACCACCGGCACTTGTTTCATAGTCATGTGCAATTTTGAAGATTGTTGGAATTCCAAAAATTACAACCTGACTGTCATAGTTTCCTGGAAGCGCCGTGCCGGCCCGCCCGGCGATACCGCCTGCACCACCGGTGCTTTGAGCAAAAATACCAATCGCATCATCACCATATGTCTGTATGACACCAAGCTGGGATACTGTTACATCCCCGCCTGCCCCTGAGGCGGTTGCATCGCCACCCAACGTTAACAATCCGATCAGTGCATTGGCACCATTGCCGCCGAAGCCGCCGCCGCCGCCAATGCTCTGCGCAACCACAGCATGTGAATTGTCACCTCTGGTCGTTATGTTGCCCTCATTGTTAATGCCAACATCTCCGCCATCGCCAGAAGCACCACCACTTCCACCGACAGCAATTTCGGCCTTTTTGTAAAATGAAGCCGGATCTCCCACAACACCGCCAGCCGTAACCGTATCATCTATAATATCTGCTGCGACCTGTGACTGCAGTTTTGAGGTCCATCCAGAAACACCAACTGTTCCAGAACCGCCTGATCCACCGCCGCCGCCGACACTTTGAGCAAATATCCCATAACTCTCACTGCCATTGGTTGCTATGGTACCAGTATTGATGACTGCAACAGTGCTGCCGTCTCCCGACGCACCGCCTGTACCTCCGACGACAACATTAACTTCGAAGGACTGGCCCTTTGAAGCTTTCGAACAGTTCGAGTCTCCACAATCTGGCAGTATCGTTTGCATGGACATGGCCTCGGCTGAACCGGCATTGCCACCACCGCCACCGATGCTTTGTGCAGATATACCCGTCGAATCCGCACCATACGTCGTTATTGAATTGTAGTTTGACACAGAAACTTCATCGCCATCACCTGCAGATCCTCCCCGACCTCCGACAGTAACCGAAAAATTGGCTGAAAATGTCTGGACTTCTTCTGTACTGACATTTGCGCGATTTATGAGAACACTATTCGCTGCACCGCCCTTACCACCACCACCGCCGACGCTTTGTGCAAAAATACCTGCTGCGCCGCCTAATTTGGTAAGCAACACGCCCTCGTTGATGATTTCAACGCTACCAGAATCATTGCCTGTGCCTCCATTGCCTCCAATATTCAAACCAAACTCCATGGCCCCCCGGGCCTGTAGAGCCGCAACTTCCAACTGCAGCAAAAGACTACTTCCACCATCTCCTCCCATTCCACCGATTGACACTGCATTAATCGCATTAGAATAGTGGCCGTCTGTGCGAATGAAACCGCTGTTTTGGATATTGACGTCGCCACCAATATTGCCGTCACCACCCGAACCTCCGATATCAATACTTGCACCATAAGTCGTGGTACTGCTCACCGCTGAAACGCCCATGACGGCGGAAATGACCGCCCCGCCACGCCCTCCAGCACCGGCAAGACTTTGAGCGTCAATACCATAGGATTTATGTCCTTGCGTCAGTATGGCACCGGCATTTGAAACACTTACATTGCCTGCCAGATTGCCACCACCACCTACACCGCCAAGCGAAATCGTGATGGTTGAACCGGATTGGCTGGAACCGGGGGTTGTAAGACTGAACGCACCAGAGATAGCCGCCCCACCTTCGCCTCCATCACCGCCCTGGCTGGTCGCAACGATTCCCGAGGACGAATCACCAGCAGTAAACAGATATCCCTCATTATCCACCTCAACATCTGATGCAGTGTTGCCACTGCCGCCTTCGCCGCCAATATCGAGTTCAATTGCATCTCCCGACCACAGCAGGCTACCTGAGGCGGCGAGTGATCCACTCCCCCCCGAACCACCTTGGGAAAGAGCCGATATCGCAACCGATTTGTAGCCATATGTTGCAATCGCTCCCATATTTTGAACAGCTACCTGTCCGGACTGCCCGCCGGAGCCACCGCTTCCTCCGACACTAATCGTGGGTGATACACCCGCAGTGCCTCCCAGATTCGCTGAGATCGTTGCTTTCGCTCTACCACCAGATCCACCAATACTCTCAGCTCTGATGCCACCAGCGTGAGCACCGGTCGTCAAAATACCGCCCCGGTATGTAACATCCACCGCACCAGCAGTGCCACCATCTCCCGCATTCCCCCCAACTGCCAGGGAGACGTCCATGCTACCTCCCACAGCAACTGCCGCAGTAACACTGGCATTGCCACCACCATTAGGGATGCTTTGGGCTAGAATTGCAGTTGAGCCATCCCCGGACGTCGAAATTATACCCTGATAGTCGACTGATACCGCCCCGCTGCTGCCGGCCGAACCACCATCACCACCCAATGCGATATTCAACTGAAATGAGTCAGATGCGATTGAGTCGGCAATTGACATACCAGAACTACCACCGCCGCCGCCGATTGAATGGGCGAATATACCATGGGAATTCGTACCGTCAGTGGATATACTTCCAATACCTGAAACCGCAACTGCTGCACCATCACCACCGCCGCCGCCGTCACCGCCAACTGCAATTGACACCTCGCTCAGTATTCCATCAGTGTTGGTAAAACTGCCAACACCGCCACCGCCGCCAAGGCTCTCCGCAAAGATGCCATATGCATTCGTCCCTATTGTTTTCAGGTTTCCGTTAACTGTGGCTGTAACATCAGCACCATTACCACCGGCACCGCCTGATCCACCAAGGGAAAGTTCTGCGCCCAGTCCATCCGTTGCCGCCACTGATACAACCGCGCCAGCCATGCCTCCGCCATTGCCAGCACTTTGTGCCATGACGGCACTTGAATGATCACCCAGTGTGCTGATGTCTGCGCTTGAAGAAACTGAAACTTCATCCCCATCGCCACCATGACCGCCATCGCCCGTTGCACCCAATGCAAAGGACAGATAAGGCGTACCTGCTGCAGAAATAGCGTAGGCAGACCGCCCTCCGCCACCGCCAATACTTTGAGCAAAGATGCCGTCCGACTGATCACCGACAGTTGCAATTGAATAATCACCGCCCAACCCGTCATCATAGGAGACTGCGCCACCATCCGACGCAGCACCACCTGATGCACCAATAGCGATCGCAAATCCCAACGAGATTGAGAATTCATTGGACGCATCGCCGCCGCCGCCGCCGATACTTTGCAAAATTGCGCCATGTGCATTGCTGCCCTGCGTTGAAATATCGCCCTGACTGTGAAAAACACTTACATTACCACCAGATCCGCCAGTGCCACCTGCTCCACCAATCGCCACAACGCCATACCGCGAATGCCCGGAACCACCTCCACCGCCGATACTCGTTGCATGAATGGCATCTGATAAATCACCCAATGTTGTCAGACTTGCACTGTTGGTAACAACAACATCTCCGCCGTCGCCGCCTTTCCCGGAAGATGAGCCGATAGTTACAACAGCATAGGAATGACCTGCATCGCCACCCGTGCCTCCAGTTGAGTTTGCAACAATGGCGCGTGAACGTTCGCCAGCTGTGTAAATATCGTCCCCGGCGCTATCGACAGTAACGGATTTACCGGAACCACCAGCGCTGCCGCCGCCGCCAAGCGCAACTACACCTACTGTCAGGCTACCTTTGCCGCCACCACCACCCTGGCTTTGGGCAAATATGCCGTCCGCAGAATTTCCGAAAGTTGCTATCGTTGCCAAACTGCCGGTACTAACTGCAACCGTATTGCCTGAGCCGCCACTTTGTAGACTGGCCCCGTAGGCAACAAAGCCCAATACATCGCCTGCACTGGCCGAATAACCTCCGACGCTTTGGACAAAAAGGGCGTTCGCCTCCAAACCTGCAGTAGTAATTGCACCATCAAAGTTTACGTCAACGGCTCCGCTGATACCAGCAGCAAGAACTCCGCCTCCCGTGGCTCTGCCCAATGGCGCATCACCTTCTCCTCCATTACCTCCATCACCTCCATAACTTTTGACAAATAACCCTTGTGCCCCATCCCCCTGAGTGTCTATTGAAGCTGTGATATCCACATTGATGGCACCACCTTTGCCGCCTGCTCCGCCATCCCCACCTTTGGCATTAGTATCAATACCGCCAGTGCTCCCATTGCCGCCCAGGCCGCCGTCGCCACCTTTGCTTTCGACTGAAATCGCTGTGGCATTTTCCCCCGTAGTCGAAACGCTGGTGCCGCTGGCCGTGATACTGACATCTACAGGTCCACCATGTCCACCGGTTCCTCCAACGCCACCAGCAGCGTCTTTCAAACTTGATCTGCCGTAGCCACCGATTCCACCTTTTGCACCCTCGCTGACCACCGTTATCCCATGAGCGGCACCGCTGGTATTGATAATAACAGGGTTGTTTTCGATTATCAGCCTTGTCAACAGTCCGGAGCCACCAGTCCCTCCAGACCCGGCCCATGCCGCACCGCCAAATCCACCGGCATGTGCATTACCGCCACGCCCACCAAAATTGCCTCTGCTGGCAACGGATATTGCGCTTGTAAATTCAGACGAACCTACGGCCGTTTCCGATCCTGTGACAGAAATTGTTCCACTATCAACAACTGCAAGTGCTCGACCGCCCCAACCTCCCTCATGCCCGGTTCCTCCATTGGCAGTTCCAACTGAGTTGTCCGGTTGGGGTGGAATGGCAGTGTCGTCTGCCCCATGAGAACCCACACCACCCATCGCCAAGACAGAAATACCATTCTCCCCGCCGTCAATACCGTATGGGTAAAGATCGAGGATTGCATCTAAATGTGCGGAGTCACTGCCAACCTGACCCAGATAATAATACTGGACGCCGGTGGCGCCATCTATGGAGGTGTCGATGTTGTTTATGTAGAGAAACTGTTCAAAGGCACTATTGTCACTGACGTCAATTGTTACTCCATCAGCAAGATCACCTGAACAGGTAATTGTGGCGGATGTTTCGTTACAAACCGCAAAACCAGGGTCAGACAAAGGCAGGTATACACCCAAGGTGCAGGCAACGAAAACAGCCAGCCGGGAAAAATATACGGACCTGCGTTTACTTACAGTCGGAGGCCAAACAGTGCTCGCAATAAACTTCATTTTCCACACCAATATAACTACAAATCATCATCTCCTTAATTTGTTATGTTTTATATTTATATTAGTCAATACTTTTTTTATAATACGAATATTAAATTATTTATATTAACTGATTGATGGGTATGTATTTTTATATACATGGATTGTATAGTCCTACCTATGAACTACATGAGTGTATTGGGTTGATGTGATCGCTGCTACGTTGGACCGCCCGCCTGCAGGCACAAGCTTGACGCAAGCATGACGGGCCATCATGCTTCTGCCATATTTTGATCGCATTCAGCGCACGCACAATGTTATTGGTTTCCCTTGGGTTGAACAGACAACCCGAAAAACATGCGGATCAATTGAAAACCTTCCATGCGGAAGTGACTGGTTTAGGTGTCGATGACGGCTTACTACACATATATGAGCCAGCAACTCGCCAGAGCCGTCGCGCTGGGCACCCTTTGCCTTGCATTGGCCGGGTGCATTACAAGCGCAGACTCTCTGCTGACGCTGTTGCCACAAGAAGAATCGGCACCATCCGTCGAATTGGCCTCAACAGGTAGCCCCGCCTCGACGGCAATTGGCAATTCGACATCAGCAGGCACCAAGGAAATAGCAAGCCAAAAAAAGGGAACGCACCAAGTAGCTTCAGCAGAGCCAGTTGACAGCGATTTGACGACAGCATCACTCTATGCACCTTCAGGCAAACCATCATCCGGCATCGCCAGGTTGTTTTCGTTCGGAAAAATAAAACAGCCCGCCAAGATCGTTGATCTGGCCGATGATGCGCCTCCAAACAAGGCCGGGCAAGGTGCGGTAACGAAGCGACCGTCAACGACACCGGTGGAGGCTCTGCCCGGTGTACGACAGCTGGACACATTATACGCGTTGGACACCACTGGCGAGTTTCACGAAAGTGATGATGAACTTATGCAACTGGCTTCTGCCGGCGGTCTTGCGCGGTTGACGCCGCGTGGATTGCGCCGTCAACACGACAAGGTTCAGACCGCCTGTTTCAAACCCGAATTGGTGCGCCTGCTGTCCAAGGTGCGCAGCCATTACGGCAAGGAAGTGATTGTTACTTCGGGTTATCGCTCAATCAAACACAACAGGAATGTCGGTGGCGCGCGCTCGTCACGCCACACCACCTGTCAGGCTGCCGATATTCAGGTTCCAGGTGTCTCCAAATGGCAATTGGCAAAATACGTTCGAACAATCAGCGGCCGCGGTGGTGTCGGCACCTATTGCCACACGCGATCAGTGCACGTTGATGTCGGCACAAAGCGCGACTGGAACTGGCGCTGTAAAAGGGGTTGAACGCGCCAAAATCAACAAATTGACAACGTCGTCATATTTTTTTCAAAAAAGCAAAATTCGCGCTTGCGGGAATCTCAGGACCTGACTATATAACCGTCACCACGCGCCCTTCGTCTATCGGTTAGGACGCCAGATTTTCATTCTGGAAAGAGGGGTTCGATTCCCCTAGGGCGTACCATACATTCTGTATGGTTTTGCAATGCAGGCAAGATGTCTGCCCGAAGCGTGTGGTCGATTTGTTTTCACATAATTTTCAAGCTTATGCCGTTGTGCCGGACTGCTGTGTATTGCTCAGGACGATCCCTGGCGGGTCTGTTTAGAGCAATTCATGTTTTGACGGAATCGGCAAAACCTGAATGCATCAACAAAATCAAAGGCCGACACCGTTGTCCCGTTTCTGACAAAACGTGAAACGGTCTAATAGAAGAATCGAAATGCTACGATCCGCTCGACCGACTGCAGTCAGGCAACACTGATGTGACATTACATGGATTTGGCCGCATCCATCACCCGAAGCTGAACCGTTCGTCGGCCCTGCCAGTGGTTCACCGATAATGATCCGGCAAGATGAAATCTTTGACCACGACCATCGAGCAGCGCCGCACCAAGCTCTGTTTCTGCGGCACGAAATGCAATTGCGTCCAGTTTGGCCCCGGTCGTATCGGCCAATCGAAGTTTCAGATGGTCCTTGCCGACGATGCGCGCATCCAGCAACTGATGGTCCGGCACGGCCAGCACCGGTTGCGGGTGGCCTGCGCCATAGGGCCCGGCACTTTCCAACTGGTCGAGCAATTCAAGCGTTGCACCACTTGCAGCAACTGCCCCATCCAGTTTCATTGTTTGATTGGAACGCAATGCCTTGACGCGAACAGCAGCCGTTTCCTCAAAATAGGTGCGCAGTGCACCAAGGTTGCTCTGCTCGACGCTTAAGCCGGCAGCCATGGAATGCCCGCCGCCCTTTGTGGCAAGACCGCTGTCAACTGCGCCGCGCACCATTGCGCCCATATCAAAACCACTGATCGATCGCCCGGAACCGGTGCCAAGACCCGCCGGATTAATGGCAATCGCAAAGGCAGGCCGCTTGAATTTTTCCTTCAGCCGGGCGGCCACAATGCCAACAATCCCCGGATGCCATCCCTGCAACGCCGTTACCAAGACGGCAGGACCCTCGCCTGATCCGATTTCAGCCAGCGCCTCGGCCTCCGCCTCCTCCAGCATGGAGCGTTCCAGCAACTGGCGCTCCTGATTGAGCTGGTTGAGTTTTTCAGAAATTTCACGTGCCTCGTTGCTGTCACTCAGTGTCAGCAACCGGCTGCCAAGCGCAGCATCGCCAATCCTGCCGCCCGCATTGATCCTTGGCCCAAGCAAATAGCCCAGATGATAGGGTGTCACCGGCCCGTCAACACCTGCCACTTTCATAAGTGCTGCAAGCCCCGCATTGCCCATGTGGCGGGCAACAACCAGCCCCTTGACCACATAGGCGCGGTTAAGACCGGTCAGCGGCACAACATCACAAACCGTCGCCAGCGCCACCAGATCAAGCATTGCCATCAAATCAAGAGATGAGGAGCGCCTGTCTCCCGCACCACGCAGGCTCCGCAAGGTAGCAACAAGCGTCAGGAACACCAGACCCGCTGCACATAAATGTCCCTGACCGGACAAATCATCGCCCCGGTTTGGATTGACCAGCGCAACACAGGGTGGATGATCCTGCGATATCTGATGGTGGTCGATAATCACAACGTCAACACCCCTGGCACGGGCGCACTCGAGCGCCTCGTGACTGGTCGATCCGCAATCAACGGTCACAATCAATTCGGCACCACGATCAATCAGATCGTCAATCGCGGTGGGATTGGGACCATACCCTTCGAAGATGCGATCGGGGATGTAGATCTCGTTGGCAACACCGAAGTGGCTCAAAAACAGGCTCATCAGGGAAGCCGAAGCCGCGCCATCCACATCGTAATCACCAAAAACAGCAACTTTGTGCTGCTTGGCTATGGCCTCGCACAAACGCGCAGCGGCCGCATCCATGTCGCGAAGCGAGGATGGATCGGGCATCAGATCCCGAAGGGTTGGCTCAAGAAAGGATTTTGCATTCTGTGCGGTAACGCCCCGCCCGGCCAATACCCGCGCCACCAGGTCGGAAATGCCTTCTGATTGTGAGATGGCCAAGGCGCGGTTTAAGCCAAGCTGGTCCAGCCGAGGCACCCAATACTGCTGAGTAAGCGACGATTCGACACCAAGAAAGGCCGGACCATGTTCATCCGTCATCGCACTCATTTACGCTTCCCATACTGTTTGCACAAATCTGGCGCCCGCTGTCAGACGCCGGCTACGCTCCAGTTGATCAATATAGGCAGGCGCACTCAAGCACAATTAGCTGCAGAGCCTTCTCACACATGATGCGAACCGGCTCAAACGGCTGTATTCACCCGAATTTGCCAAGATCCTGATGTCTTGCCTTGATCTCACGTACGGTCAACGAAGAAGAACGCATGACGATTGTATGGGTGATGATCGCATCTTTGGTAAAACGAACACCACCAAGCATATTGCCATCGGTTACACCCGTCGCGGCAAAGACAACATCTCCGCTGGCCATTTCGTCCATCGTGTAGATTTTCAACGGGTCTTTGATGCCCATGGTACGGGCACGGGCGATTTTGTCTTCCGTATTGAGCTGCAAGCGCCCCTGCATCTGACCACCGATACACCGCAGC
This sequence comes from uncultured Rhizobiaceae group bacterium, assembly GCA_947501445.1. Lineage (GTDB taxonomy): Bacteria > Pseudomonadota > Alphaproteobacteria > Rhizobiales > Rhizobiaceae > Hoeflea_A. Next base: position 80,404 of record CANMVS010000002.1, read on the forward strand.
GCAGCTGCTGCCAGCACACCTTCCGGCGCACCGCCTATGCCCATATAGATATCAATCCCGGTTTCGTCCGGGTCAGTCGTATGAATGATACCGGCAACATCACCATCACCAATGAGGCGAATGGCTGCGCCCGTTCCGCGTACTTCCTCAATCATGCGTGCGTGTCGTGGACGGTCCAGAATACATGCTGTGATATCCGAAACCGCAACACCCTTGGCCTTGGCGACCGCGGCGATATTCTCGGTTGGTGTCGCGTCAATGGCAATGGTTCCGGCAGGATATCCAGGTCCAATGGCAATTTTTTCCATATAGACATCCGGCGCATAAAGAAGACTGTCCTTTTCAGCGACGGCAATAACCGCAAGTGAATTGGGCAGGTTCTTCGCGCAGATCGTCGTGCCTTCCAGCGGATCAAGCGCAATGTCGACGTCCGGACCACTGCCTGTTCCAACTTCTTCGCCGATGTAAAGCATTGGCGCTTCATCGCGTTCGCCCTCGCCAATCACCACGCGGCCATTGATAGGCAGCATGTTGAGTTCCTTGCGCATGGCGTCAACAGCTACCTGATCAGCCTCTTTTTCATCGCCACGGCCTCTCAGCCTTGCAGCCGCGACTGCTGCCCGCTCAGTTACACGCACAATCTCAAGTGTCAGTATGCGGTCAAGATTGCTTTCGCCGCCGGATTTGGTTGCCATTACCGATGATCCTGTTGTTGTGATTTTGGCCCTGATAGCCCGTAGACCCGACCAATAGCAACGGTTGCATGGCAAATTCACTGCCGATTTATGATGTTATTTCAACTTGCTCACCATTAAATCGATTAGTGTTGCAGGGCACACAACGAACACCCCGGGTGCAATGTCAATTTCCGGCTTTTCCCATAGCCGTTCACGGGTAATTTCCTTTAACCCGCTCTTTCGTCGGATCAAAATGCGGAAACGCCGTGACCGTGGCTTTCAAACGCTTTTGCTGCCCGTCCAGTTGTCCAACTTCAATTGCAGTCCCCGGTGCGGCACAGGTCACATCCAACCGGGCCAAAGCGATAACCTTACCCAGAATTGGGGACCGTATCGCCGATGTCACTTCACCTACCTGCGCTTTACCCAGACGAATACAGTCACCGGTTGAGGGAACAACACCGCCGGCAAGCTCCAGCCCCACGAGTTTTCTTTGCGGATGTGCCTTGCGCTCTTCGATAGCTGCCCGTCCGATAAAATCATCTTCCTGCGTCTTTAATGGAACTGTAAATCCGATCCCTGCTTCAAAGGGATTTGTCTGATCGGAGAACTCGTAACCGGCAAAAATCAGGCCTGCTTCAACCCGCAGCATGTTGAGCGCCTCCAATCCGAGTGGAACCATACCCAATGGTTCACCCGCCTCCCACAGGGCGTCAAAAACACGGTCGGCGTCTTTGGGGTGGCAAAACACTTCATAGCCCAATTCGCCGGAATAGCCTGTCCGGCTGACAACAACTGCCGCGCCATGAAAATCACCGATGCGGGCGACTGAAAAGCGGAACCACTGCAACTCATCCATCGTTGGCTGTGTCGGTGGTGTCCACAACACCTTGTTGAGAATTTCGCGCGCGCGCGGCCCCTGGACAGCAACATTGTGCAACTGGTCTGTTGAAGAGCGAACCCAGGCATTCAAGCCGCGTTTTTCTGCCTGACTGCGCAGCCACAACCCACTGTCATCATTGCCACCGATCCAGCGGAAGTTGGTATCGGCAAGACGGAACACGGTTCCATCATCGATCATCCCGCCGTGGTCGTAGCACATCGCAGTGTAAACGACCTGACCGACTGCAAGCTTTTTCATATTGCGCGTCACGCAGATCTGCATCAGCTGTTCGGCATCGGGACCAGTCACCTCATATTTTCGCAATGGCGAAAGATCCATGATCGCCGCCTTTTCGCGGCATGCCCAATATTCGGCAATTGCACCATGATTGGTCATCTGATTTGGCAGCCAGTAACCATTATACTCAACAAAATCACGCGTATGTTGCGCAAACTTCTGATGAAACGCTGTCTTTTTTGTTTCTTCCACTTGCGCCTCCGCCGTTTTTCGCCAGCCAACAGACCGCTGAAAATCTTCTGTTTCGCTGTATACACGCACCTGAATGTCGGTCGGGTTCCAGCCATTGGCCGGATCGACGTCGCATGGACATGCGCTTGAGATACAGACCAGGTCGGTCAGAGCCCGCAACAAAACGTAGTCACCCGGGCGCGACCATGGGTCATTCATCGCTATGGAATTTGCATCATCAAGCATCGTGTTAAAAAAGAAATTGATGGCAGGCCATCCACCCCGTGGCCGCACATCAAACGACCTCAGACCCACATTCATATTGTCCGAGCAATTGATGTGCCCCGGATAACCCAGGTCCTCATAGTAGCGCGCCGTGCACGCCAGACCGAAAGTGTCATGTCGCCCGCAGGTGTCCTGAACAATTTCAACCAGCGGCTCATGGTCAACGCTAAAATATTTCGAATAGATGCCCGGCATTGGATAGAGCGAACCCATCAACGAGCGTGTCGTGGTAGGATCGATTTCACGCTCCAGACCGTTGTCGAGCGCACGGGTTGAAAATGCCTGAAAGTCCGAGCATTCCCGCCCCTGAATATCAATGATCTGAATAAATTGCCCTGCATTGACCTGATAGGGGGTCGCATGGCCGGGCTGGATGTTGAAGTCGATGATCTGATCAGCCAGAGGCTCCGGCGGTGCCATCCCCCCTTTGCCCTCTGCCGGATTGGCGCGGCGGACATAGAGTATGATTTCCGTTAGCGTATCCTGCGCTTCGGGGAGCATTGGCTGCCCCGTTGCACATACGATGAGCAGCCCGTCACAACTGGCTTCAAAGGTCTGCATGTCACCCGGCCGCGATCCGCTCTCGAACAGCCGCGTACTATCGGCATTTGCCAGTTCAAATCCGGCCGCGTTCAGTGCCCTGGCAACTTTTTGACCGGAGCCATCCGATTGCAGCGCCACTTTGAGGGTGCTGGCATCACCGCCGCCTTTGGCACCGATCATGCCAGCGTCGGACGTGCCATCAGGGGCAAAGAAAACCAGTTCGGCGGGCTGAAGCCCCTCGCGATCCATAATTGAAAACGTATCACCGCGGTCAATGCGCACGCCACGCGATCCACCGCCTGGTATCGGGTGTCGTTCAACCCCGTGAGGCAGTACAGGTAATCCGGGTGTAATCACCCCTGCCCGCTCATAGGGTGTTTCAAGTATGGGTCTCATGCCAGTTGCCTCCACCGCCATCAGCTCAATCCCAACGCCTGTTTTCGATCCGCAGACCACCGCACAATCAGGTGGTCAACCATCAATCCCATGAAGGCAACACACAGCCCAAGAACCAGCCCTTTGCCGACATCCGTCGAGGAGAGCGCGCGTTGCATTTCCTGCCCCAGATCCTGGGTGCCAATGAAGGCGGCGATAATGACCATGAACAGAGAAAACATCACCGTCTGGTTGACGCCGACCATGATCGTGGGCAGCGCCAATGGCAATCCGACGGTCCACAATTGTTGGCCCCGCGTCGCCCCAGACATATTGGATGCCTCGATAAGCGCCTCCGGCACGCCGCGCAGCCCCTCTATTGTGTAACGGGTCATCGGCACCATTCCGAACACCACAACCGCACCGATGGCGGCAACATCATTGACCCCGAACAGCATGACAACCGGGATCAGGTAAATGAAACTTGGAAAAGTCTGCGCCGTATCACATACCAGCAGAACCGCCTTTGAACGCTTGGGCCTGAAGGAGGCCCAAATCCCCAGCGGCAAACCGATCAGCGCGGCAATAAATACCGCAAAGGAAACCATATAGGCCGTTATCATCGCCCTGTCCCACCAGCCGGACATGGCAATAAGACCGATAAATGCCAGGCAGACCAGTGCGGATCGCAATCCGCCGATCAACCAGCCAATGCCTGCAAATAACAACAGCACGGCGGAATAGGGTAGCCACAAATAGCCATCACGCATTGGAATGAGCACATTGACAATCAGGAAAGCGCGCAGCCAGTCGCTATAGGGTTTCAATATGGTGATAACCCAATCGGCCAGCACATCGAGCTCTTTGGAAATGGTGAAGGCCTGACTGCGCTTGACTTCGTGAGCCAATGGCCAGATTTGAGACAGCAGTACCGCAAATACCATCAATCCGCACCAGACCAGTAACAGCTTGTGGCGCTGCCAAAAGGGCGTGCCACGCGGAAAATGCATCGGCTGTTTCTCAGCCCAGGCTTTTGAACAGCGATCCAGTGACATGGCAATGAGAACAATCGTGACACCAATTTCAATCGAACGGCCAATTTTCAAAGCCTGCAACAGCTGCAACAGTTTCTGCCCAAGTCCGGGCATGCCGATGAAACTGGCCAGCACAACCATTGCCAGACATTGCATGATCACCTGATTGACACCGATCAGAATTTCCGTGCGTGCAGTGGGAATGCGTACATGGCGCAGCAATTGCCAGCTTGTCGACCCACACATCTGGCCGCTTTCCACAACTTCGGGCGGCACTTTCTTGAGCCCCAGCAATGTCATCCGGATCATCGGCGGGGTCGCAAAAATTATTGTAACAATCGCACCGGCCTTCGGACCAATGCCGATAAAGACAACAACCGGAATCATATAGGCAAAGTGTGGCAGGGATTGCGCGACATTGAGTATCGGATTGATCGTCTGCTCAACCCAGTTGCGCCGCCACGCGGCAATTCCCAGTACCAGCCCGAGCAAAATGGCGATGGGCGCAGCCACAACAATGACCGACAGGGTCTCCATTGCCCATTTCCATTGCCCCAAAACTGCGATCCAGACGAATGTACCGCCGGAAAGAAGGGCCAACCGCCAACCTTTCAAGGCGTAGCCGATCATGAACACGGTCAGGGCGACCACCAGCCATGGAAGCGGTCCAATCCTTGGCCAACGGTTTTTCCCGTAGAGCAAATTGGCCGTCACATCGAGCAGCCATTCAACCCCGGCAGCAAAGGCCCGGGTGACCTGCATCAACCCCAGATCATCACGAAGAAATGCAAAGAGCGCATTGATCCAATTGGCAAAGGAAAGCACCAGCCAGTCCGGCGGACGTATCAAATCTGCTGGCAGGATAAATTTCGTCAGTGTCAGCAGCAGAGCGATGGCCAAAATTACATAGCCAACTGATTTGCGATTAAACCAGAGCATCGTTGGCGTTGCTGTGGAGGCCAGATCGCTCATTTACGATCTCCAAAAAGCAGATCCAGCGCAGCCTGTCGATCCAGCTTCCCGATGATGGCGCCTTTTTCATCAGCGATCGGCAAAAACTCACGGGTGTCACTGACCAGTTGCCGGCCAATTTCTGCCAATGTTGCACCAGCGGCTACCGCTTCTCCCTCAACGGCAAGACCATTCATGGCCTGGGCCAGGAAGCCGGTGCGCACAACGCGTGATTTTTCTATTTCCTCGGTGAACTTTCGTACATAGTCCGTTGCCGGTTTCAGCACGATATTGTCCGGTGTACCAATCTGCTCAACAGCGCCATCCTTCATGATGGCGATCCGGTCAGCAAGGCGCAAAGCCTCGTCGAAATCATGGGTAATGAAGACAATCGTTTTGCCAAGCATTTCCTGCAAGCGTAAAAACTCGTCCTGCATTTCACGGCGAATGAGCGGATCCAGCGCGGAAAACGGCTCGTCGAGGAACCATATATCGGGTTCAATGGCCAGGCTTCTGGCAATGCCAACCCGCTGCTGTTGTCCGCCGGAAAGTTCCCTTGGGAAATATTCCTCGCGACCTTCCAGGCCAACCAGTTTAATGACTTCGAGCGCACGGGCGCGCCGATCATGACGGTTCTGACCACGCATCTCCAATGGATAGGCGACGTTTTCGAGCACGGTGCGATGCGGCAGCAGGGCAAAATTCTGAAATACCATGCCCATCTTGTTGCGCCGTATGTCAATGAGTTGTTTTTCACTGAGTGCCAGCAGGTCTTCACCATCAATCGATATGGAGCCGCTGGTAACCTCCACAAGGCGTGACAGGCAGCGAACCAATGTTGATTTCCCGGACCCTGACAGGCCCATGATAACAAGCATTTCGCCACGGTTTATTTCAAGGGAGACATCGCGAACGGCGGCGATATAGCCTGCCTGACTGATTTCATCAAAAGTTGGTGTTCCCTGCAGTTGCTGCAGATACTGTTGCGGTTTGTCTCCATACAGCTTCCAGATATTGCTGCACTGAATTACGGTTTTATCGTGGCTCATTTGACCCCCTGTGGGTCCCGCCCCGAAAAAAAGTTCGGGGCGGGACTATTCAAAATAGGATCAGCTGGTCCATGACTTCCAGACCGGTTCATTGGTCTTCAGCCACTCAGTCGCCGCATCCTCTGGCTCCATCTCATCAATATCGACGAGCTTGGCCATTTCTGCAATCTGTGCATTGGTGAATGAAATCTTGGTCAGGATCTCATAGGCATGAGGCCATTTTTCCTTCATGCCGTCCCAGGCCGCTTTCTTCAGGTAACCATTGGGCGGATTGCCGCAATCATATGTTTTGTCGGGGTTTGGCCCCTTCGATGCATCGTCTTTGCAGCCCTCAAAGTAGGTCGGAAATTCGACAAATTCACCTGGATAGAGTGCTTCAACAAAATTCGGCGTCCAGTTGAAGATCACAACCGGTCGTTTGTCCTTTTCTGCCGAAGCAAGTTCAGCCCATAGTGCCGACGCAGATCCGGCGTTGACGACGACAAAATCCATGTTGAGTGCTTCAACACGTTCTGCATCATGCTTGAGCCAATCCACTGGCCCACCAAGATAGCGGCCCTTGTCTCCGGTCTCCGGTGTGGCGAATTTGGCCGCACAGGCGTTCAACGCTTCCCAATCCGGCAAACCGGGGCAGGATTCCTTGGTCCAGGATGGATACCACCAATCCTCTCGGGTCACCGCATTATGATCGCCCGCGTCATGCAGACCGCCCTTGGCAAGGGCCTCATTAAAGGCAACACCAAAGGCGCCTTCCCAAACTTCCAGCTCGAGCGTCGCGTCACCAAGTCTGACAGATTCATATACGGCCTGACTGTCGGTCGAAACATATTCCACATTGTCGCCAATGGATTCGAATATCTGCCCCACAACATGAGACATGACGATCTGGCTTGACCAGTTGTGTGTTGGGATAATGATTGGATCTTTGCTGTCTTCCGCAAATGCAGGCACAGTCAGGAGCATCACGGCACCAACACCTGTTGCTCCCATCAATTTTGCTAATCTATTCATATTTTCCTCCCGGTTGTCGTGACAGTATTCCCTTTTCAACGTCCGGCACTTTCCGCGAACCCTCTTCCCGATCGCAATTACGCCGGCCAATTCAGTATTTCAGTTGATCCTCCCTGCTGATTTGTTTTGCTTCTTGCATGTCTATCTTTGTGCTGTGTCAGGATCGGCAAAACTGTTTTCCCAATCCGGTTTGAATGCCAATACGATTGAATCTGGCCGCAACCCCGGATTAAACATCACGTTGTGCCACCAGGTTGCCTGGTGAAGAAAATGGTCTTGCGACAGGCGCTCAAGGCTGCAATCAAGATCAAAACTCTGGCTGTAGGCTTCAAATTTTAACCGGCAGCGTCCGGCATCCAGCATTGCCTGTGCACCCTTTGACTGCGCGCTGAACGTCGATGTCAGGGTATCGGCAAACTCATCGGCTTTTTGAAAGTAGACTTCGCATAGAAATTGCAACGCTTTTTCCCGCCGTTGGGCCGGATCAAACGTTCGTTTGGCAATATGCCGAAGCTCTGGTGTTTTTGAATATTCAGGGCGTTTTGACAACACTGTGATGATATGACCGACCGGCTGCGTTTTGCCGGGCAGGTACACCGAGGGCGTGATTGCATCATCAGGTCGCCCGTCGCTCTCCCGCATGGCGATCTGGCGAACCCGGCACTGCCACTTCAAAAACGCCTTGCGCATTGGATGATCGACCTGTGGCAACTCGAATATTTCGGCAAGTGATGTCATGCGGCACCTCTCATCATTTCCGTGCGCACCGGATAGGTGTGTGTTGATACGAGACTGGGAATGCGTTGGCGTGTTTGGGCCACCAGATCTATATTGATCGTTTGTGTAATGACGCCCGGTTCGTCTCCACCATCCGCCAGCACGTCACCCCAGGGATCAATAATCAGCGAATGTCCGTAACTCTCACCGCCGCCTTCCACTGGACCAATTGCACAGGGCGCAACAACAAATGCACCATTTTCAATGGCCCGCGTTCGGTTCAGGACATGCCAATGGGCCTGGCCGGTTTTTTTGGTGAATGCAGCCGGAACCAATAAAATGTCTGCGCCTGCCTGTGCAAGGGAACGATAAAGGCCGGGGAACCTCAGGTCATAACAGATTGTATGGCCAAGTGTTCCGAAGGGCGTTTCGACCAGCACGGCTTCCGAACCGGCAGTAACCAGCGTGCTCTCGCGATAGGAGACACCTTCAGACAAATCGATATCAAACAGGTGAATTTTGTCGTAGCGACTGCGAATGGTTCCGGTGTCGTCAATGACAAATCCACGGTTGTAAATCCGGTCACCCGGTGCTGTGATGGCCAAGGAGCCAATCACAATCCAGACCCTGCGGCGACGGGCAAAATCGCGCAACCCCTGCAAAACCAGATGTTCTTCTTCGCTCTTTGATGGCGGCGCAAATGCAACACCTCTGGTCCGCAGCCCGCCGCAATATTCCGGCAGGACCAGGAGCTCAGCCCCATCGGCAATGGCGGCATCAGCAAGACGTGTTGCCTCTACCAGTGCGGAGGCGAAGTCCGGTCTTGGGCGCGTTTGCAGACACGCTATTTTGGTTTGGTTGCTCACCGTCTCAATACTTTCTGTAGGCCTTTCTGAGGTTGACCAGCGGGTGGCGGTCCGACATTTGATATTTGACCAGAAGTTCACGGGCGATCATGTCACGATCCTGCTGGTTATCCGGCAGATTGATCGTATCCGGCACCCGCACCCAGCCATTGATATTGCGATCAAAAACCGCAGCATTACCGTCCTCATAGCCCATATGGATATCTTCCAGCCAATTGAGGTCCTCCCAACCCATCACCTCCATATATTTGGTAAGAAATGGCGTTATCCGCTCGTAATCGGGCACCAGATTAACGTCATAGCGGTAGCCGATATGCTGACCAATTTCCTTTTCGCGTTCACTTTCCAGTCCGCTCGCATCGTCGAGAAACTGATCAACATCCTTGATGTCGGAACCGCGATATTGTGTACCTGCCATTGATGCGTCTCCCTAAAGGTGATGAAAATCTTCAACGCCAACCGTATGGTTGGTGCCAGCAAGCGGAACGCCGGCCATCGCCGAGGCTTCCATCGTAAGCGCGGCAAGGTCTTCCGGCTCCAGTGAATGGACATTTGTCTTGCCGCAGGCGCGGGCAAACAATTGTGCCTCAATGGTCAACGTGTGGAGGAAATTATAGACGCGCTCTGCGGCCTCATCCGGGTCCAATCGTGCCCGCAGGGCCGGATCCTGTGTTGCAACACCCACCGGACAGCGTCCGGTATGACAGTGGTAGCAACTGCCGGGTTCAACGCCAATTTCCTCTTCGTAGTTGGCTTCCGGAATGTCCTTGTTGCAGTTAAGTGCCATCAATGAAGAGTGGCCAATTGCAATGGCATCCGCACCCAATGCGATGGCCTTGGCGACATCCGCGCCGTTTCTGATGCCACCGGCATAAACCAGCGTGATGTCTCCGCGTTTACCAAGATCATCAATCGCCTTGCGCGCCTGACGAATGGCAGCGATACCCGGAACACCGGTATCTTCCGTTGCCAAATGCGGACCGGCACCCGTACCGCCCTCCATACCGTCAATATAGATGGCATCCGGATCACATTTTACCGCCATGCGCACATCATCATAGACCCTGGCTGCCCCAAGTTTGAGCTGGATCGGAATTTGCCAATCGGTTGCCTCGCGTATCTCCAGAATTTTCAGCGCGAGATCATCAGGCCCCAGCCAGTCCGGATGACGCGCAGGTGAGCGCTGGTCAATGCCAGCAGGAAGAGAGCGCATTTCCGCGACCTGATCGGTAACCTTTTGACCCATCAAATGGCCACCAAGACCCACCTTGCAGCCCTGACCGATAAAGAACTCGCAGGCATCCGCAAGCATCAGGTGATGTGGGTTGAATCCATAGCGTGACTGGATACACTGATAAAACCACTTGGTGGAATAACGCCGTTCATCGGGGATCATACCGCCCTCGCCTGAACAGGTTGCCGTACCGGCCATGGTCGCACCGCGCGCGAGTGCAGTTTTCGCCTCGTAGGAAAGAGCACCGAAACTCATTCCCGTTATATAGATCGGAATATCAAGTTCCAGAGGCCGTTTTGCACGCGGACCGATAACCGTTTTTGTCTCACATTTTTCCCGGTAACCTTCGATCACAAAGCGCGTCAATGTACCGGGCAGAAAGGTCAGATCATCCCAATGGGGAATTTTCTTGAATAATGAGAACCCGCGCATGCGATAGCGCCCGAGCTCAGATTTAATGTGGATGTCATCAATGACATGAGGCGGAAATACAAAAGAACTTCCCAACCGGTATACATCGCGATCGAGCGGCTTTTTACGCATTTGATCCATATTCGCAGTCCTTTGCGTGCCTTAAAGGATGATTTTCTTTTCGCTGGGCTCAAGATTGTCGTAGTTCCACAGCTGTTTGCCTGCGACCACTTTGGTAAAATGATCAACGCCCTTTTCAGGCAGCATTTCGTAGAGTGACAATTTGCGCCGCAGCCAGCTTTTGTCGATATCGGTCAATTCTGCCGTGACGGCATCAACACCCAGCGATTTAATCTCGCCGCCAATGAAAATATTGCCGTCATACATGGAATCACCGAGGTTTTTACCCGCATTGCCACATACGATCATGCGGCCGCGCTGCATCATGAAACCCGACAGTGCGCCGGTATCGCCGCCCACGATGATCGTGCCGCCTTTCATGTCGATGCCGGTCCGTGATCCGACAGATCCCCTGCACACCAGATCGCCGCCGCGAATGGCCGCGCCAAAAGTAGACCCGGCATTTTTCTCGATAATGACGGTTCCGGCCATCATATTTTCTGCGCAGGACCAGCCAACACGTCCGTTAATGCGTACATTTGGCCCGTCAATCAGTCCAACGGCGAAATAGCCCAGAGAGCCCTCATAGATAAGATTGAGCCTGCTCAAAATACCAACACCCAGGCCGTGTTTACCCCGTGGGTTCTTGATGACAATCGTGCCATAGCCCTCTTCCATCAGTGCGCGCATTTTGGCGTTCACCTGGGTTGAAGACAATTCGTCCGTATCAAGCTCAAAGCGCTTGTTGTAATCAACATCCGCGGCCCATGGATAGGTGAAGCGTTCTTCCGCATCGGCATCAAACTCGACAAACAGTGAGCGTCCGGTCAGCTGTTCGGTGGTCATGCCAAGTGTCTTGGCCCGTTCTTCCTGGCTCATGGCCTGAAGGTCGACATCACTCATGCCTGCCATACCCGAACCTCCTCATCATATGGATCGTATGTGTCAATTTCTTCCGGCAGAATTGCCCGAATGGCGACTTCTTCAGAGGCCATGGCGATCAGGCTGTCACTCTCATAGAGAACCAGTGGTTTGGCGGCCATTGTGTCCTTGGCCATGCCGAGCTGATCGCGGGTTGCCACAAGATAGGTGAAGACACCGTCAATCTCGTCAATCGAACTGCGCAGGCTGTCTTCCAGTGTTACGCCATTGGTCAGATTGTGTGCGGTATAAACAGCCAGCAACTCGGAATCGCAATTGGACATGAAACGATGTCCCTTTTGCTCCATCTGCCGGCGCATGATCCAGTAATTGGTGATCTGTCCGTTGTGAACCACCGACACATCATTGTAGGGAAAAGCCCAATAGGGATGCGCGGAGCGTATGTCGACGTCTGACTCGGTCGCCATGCGGGTATGTCCAATGGCGTGGGTTCCGTCGAATTCATCAAGGTTATAGGTATTTGCAACCTCGCCTGCGTCACCCAGATCCTTGATCAGCTCCAGCCCATTGCCAAGAGACAGGATTTCCACCCCTTCGATCTCTTCAACATATTTGGCCATGGCCTCCGTTTCACCCTCGTGGTTGATCACATAGCGCAGTGCATAAGGGGTCACGGTTTCCTTGGTTTTTATGCGTGCATTGCTGTGCTCAAGTCGGCTTTCCAACTCGGTAATCCGCCCGGCAATACGATCAAGGATACCGTGCCCGCGATCCACATCATCACGCTCGGCAACTTTAATGCGCATAACGTAATCACCAGGGTTTGGCGGTCCATAGACCGCAAATCCGGTTGAATCCGGTCCCCGGTGCTTCAATGCCTGCAGCATGGATGTCATTTCCATACCCACATTGGAGCGCCCGCCCCGGTGTATCAGTCCTGCAATTCCACACATTCAATGTGCTCCTTCAATCACAGCGGTTGTATTTCGGCCCTGAAAGCAAAGTACGATCCGAACCAATTGCAAAGCGGCCTAGGGCAGGTAGTCCATGTAGGTATCCTGATCCCAGTCGGTGGTTGTATGCATGAACCGTTCCCACTCATCGGTCTTGTATTCATGAAACAACCGGTACATTTCGCCCGGCATGCCGGCGCGAACCACCTCGTCCTCCGACAAGGCTTTAAGCGCGTCTCCAAGGGACATCGGCAGTTTCTCAATAACCTTGCCCGCTTCCATCGCGTCGTAGATGTTGCGTTCCTCAGGGCGTCCACAGGGTATCTTGTTGGTCAATCCGTCATCCATCGAAGTCAATAAAACCGACGCCATCAGATAGGGATTGACCATGGAATCGACTGAGCGGAATTCAAAACGCCCGGGTGCGGAAATGCGCAGCCCCGTTGTGCGGTTCTGGAACCCCCAATCCTTGAAAACAGGTGCCCAGAAGCCAGTATCCCAAAGCCGTCGATAGGAATTGACGGTCGAACAGCCAATGGCTGTCAACGCGTCCAGATGCGTCACCATTCCGCCGATTGCATATTGGCCGGTGGGACCCGGCATCTGCGGATCCGACCCATCCGGCATGAAGGTATTTTCGCCACCCGAACGATAGCTGAACACTTCATCCATGGCTGCACGGGTTTCCTGCCCAAGCTTTTTGTCCTTGTCAGTGCCTCCCCGCCACAGGGAAACATTGTGATGACACCCGGATGCCGAAACGCCCATAAACGGCTTGGTCATAAAGCAGGCAATAAGATTGAATTCACGGGCGACCTGCGCACAAATCTGTCGATATGTCGTCAACCGGTCCGCATTGCGCAGACAATCGTCATAGGTCCAGTTGAGTTCCAGCTGACCGGGCGCATCTTCATGGTCTCCCTGGATCATATCGAGCCCCATGGCCCGGGAATACTCAAGCACCTTCATATAGACAGGCCGGAGGCTTTCGAACTGATCAATGTGATAGCAGTAGGGATTGGAAAAACCGCCATTCGGCTTGCCGTTTTCATCCTTTTTCAGCCACATCATCTCCGGCTCTGTACCGGCTCGCAGCTCAACACCGTGGTCTGCCTGAAATTTTTCGTGGATGCGCCGCAGATTGCCGCGACAATCGGATGTCAAAAACTGTCCGGGATTTTCGCGCTCTTCACGGTTTCTGAAAAGCGTGCAAAAAACCCGGGCAACACGTTTGTCCCAGGGCAATTGGCAAAAGGTTTCCGGCTCCGGGATACCCACCAACTCGGCGGCCTCGGGCCCATAGCCCATATAATCGCCATGTCTGTTGGTAAACAGATTGACCGTCGCACCATAAACCAGCTGAAAGCCCTTACCGGCGATGGATTCCCAATGGTCCGCCGGAATCCCCTTGCCGCAGATGCGACCGGTAATCGAAACAAATTGCAGATAGAGATATTCAACGCCCAGCGCATCAATCTTGCTGCGCACCTGTTTGACCATATCGTCGCGCCCAGGGGCGTCGACAAAGCTCTCAATATCCATTTTCGTCACGGATATACTCCCTGTTTTATGGTGGCCGGTCTGATGACCCTTCTAATTACCCAATGCCTTCTTGTTATTGCTGCGTGAAAACGCTCGGCCTGACGGGCGGTGCATTTGCCCCGTCAGAATTGTCAAACCCTGATGGCTTGCAACGCTTCCGATCGTCTTCAATATTTAAATTTTGGTTCGATGCCTCCCATCCTGCCCCCTGTTTCCAATCGACCCTCAAGCCGTTGAGTAGTCATTTGGAACCACGTTGCAGGCACACCTCTTAAAACCATTCCAAGGTAACGTTAGGTGAAACTGAACCAATGATCAACCTATTCTGAACCAATTAAATTCCAATTGACGCATTTTTGTTATATTGGTATAGTTTTGGAATAGTTAGTGAGGGATAATGGACAAACCGTCAAATCGCATCGGCTCCTCCGAAGTTGCCGGAATTCTGCGCAACGAAATTGCATCCGGCCTGCTTGCTGCACATGACAGGTTGCCGTCTGAACGGGTGCTTGCACAAACCTATAATGTTGCCCGCGGCACAATCAGAGAAGCACTCGGGCGACTGGAATCACAGGGCTTGGTTGAAGTACGTGCAGGAAGTGGCACCTACGTAAGCCGCACGCCTACCGAACTGACCAATCCCGTTGTCGCCAACGCCCGTCCACTGGAATTGATTGACGCACGATTTGCACTCGAACCCCATATCTGCCGACTGGCTGTGCTTCACGCGCGAAATCAGGATTTCGAACAGGCCGAGGCTCTGCTTGCGGAAATGGAAGCCAGTGCTGGCGACCCACCTGCATTCTCCGCAGCAGATACCGCATTTCACAATCTGCTGGCGGAAAGTACCGGCAATAGCCTGTTGATCTGGGTTGTTGGGCAAATCAGCTCTGTTCGCAATCAGGAACAATGGTCGCGCATGCTTCATTTGACATTGAATGAGGCCATCATTGCTGACTACAACGCCCAACACCGACAGATTCTTGATGCCATACGTTCACGCGAACCTGAACGGGCGGCAAATCTCATGAAAGGACATCTGGAAGCTGCCCGTCTATCCCTGACGCGATCAGCTGCGACCTAGCTTGTGTGCCATGCCTGCGATTTGGGCACCGTCTCTATGAACACGCGGTTTTCATGTCTTCTGCGAACAGCCGCATGCGCCGATTGAGCCGCCGATCATCCTCGTGAACCAGATAAATCCCCCATGGCCTCACCCCGATGTCGGGCAGAACATGCACCAGTTTGCCCATGGCAAGCGCTTCAGAAGCGATAAAATCCGGCAAGCGACATATCCCGAGACCATTCAAGGTGGCCTGCAACAGAAAAACACCACTGTTGGAGTTCAAAAATGGATGGAAATCGAAGAGTTGTGGTTGGTCCTTGTCTGACAGCAACGCCCACATGGCCCTTCGAGCGGCGCCAAAATGTAAAAGCTGATGTTGACGAAGGTCATCCAGAGACTGAGGCTCAGGAATTCTTCCAAAATATGACGGGCTTGCATACAGGCGGTGACCAACCGTGCCAATCCGCGCCGCCCCGATTTCGTCCTCGCCCCGCGGGGTAATGCGGATGGCAAAATCATAATTTTCGCGCGCCAGATCAACAATGCGATCATCAAAATCCACGGTTAGTTGAATATCGGGGTAGCGTGATTTGAAGGCAATCAAAGCCTTGCTCAGAAAGTTGATCCCAAAGTCGCGGGGCACTGATACCGATAAAGGGCCCGTCAATCCTGCCGAGGCATTGACGAAATCATCTTCAATCTCGTCCATGTCTCCAACGATGCGTATGGCCCGCTGATGGAGCTCCCGACCACTTTCTGTGATTGCCCATCGACCGGGTGCGCGATCAATCAATTTGGTCCCATATCGTTCCTCCAGCAACGCGAGGCGCCGACTGACTGCGGATTTTGCAATGCTCAAGTTGTCGGCAGCTTTCGAGATACTGCCGCTTTCGACAATGAGTACAAATATGCGCAGATCTTCTACCTGACCCAAGACGTTCTCCATATTAGAACATTGATATCTCTATTTTGTATCTATGTGCCAGAATAAGAACAAGATAAATGCGGTGACCAACAGGCAATCAAAAAAATCAGGAAAACCATTGGATAACACCAGGTCGCCAAATGCGGGGATCAGTGGTCGTTCGCCATAAAATTCGGTCGGTGACGGAACCGGACTTACCGCCCGGCGTGATTGCGGAAAGGAGACGATATGTTCGATACTTTTGACATGAGAACCGAAAACATGCCTTCAGACTTGCGCATTCTTCTGGACGAATACCCGCGCAACAGTTGGGAAGCGCATCCCGGCTTTAAGGAAAAGACACGGCATTGGCTGGGTGCACATCAAATGTTCAGGCAATTGGGGCAAATCACCCGCGAGGAAACGGAACGGTTTCTGGACAAATCCAGATCCGCCGATGAATTCGCGGCGCGACTGTCTTACTATGGCGACGCACTCGTGCGGAACCTGCATGGACACCACGGCTGGGAAGATTTCAGTTATTTTCCGGAATTGTCAGCCGCAGATCCGCGCTTTGACACAGGTCTTGAAATCCTCGAAAAGGATCACAAGGCGCTGGATGCCGTTTTGAACAGTTTCACAAAAACCGCCAATCGGGTAATCAAGCTGGTGCAGCTGGATGAAAAACAGGCCCGGGATGAGGCCGGAAAACTGCACGATGTTGCACAGGTCATCGAGACGTTTTTGAAACGTCACTTGAGCGATGAGGAAGAATTGGCGGTGCCGATTATCCTGCATCACCGTTTGCGGGGTTAAGGGAGCAGGAAATGAAAAGGCCGACAATGGACACCTCTGTTGAAGAGAACCAGAACAAAGCTGCTGAGCGCCGGGCGAAAGGCGAGTTTGTGCGCGGCGTCAGCGGTTTCAGAAGCGCAATTGGCGATCCGGACTTTCCTGCTGAGTCCGGACGTTATCACCTGTTTGTCGCTTTCAATTGCCCCTGGTGTCACCGGGTCACACTGGCGCGCAATGTGCTTGGTCTTCAGGACAGCATCTCTTTGGACGTGGCCTTCCCAAGCAGGACCGGCGATGAGGACCCGGTCGGTCCAAATTTGTGGGAGTTCAATCCGAAACGCGTCTCAAGCCTGACGGGCGCGCCCTTGCCGGAATGCACAGCTGAAACGGGCACCGGCAGGGGAAATCGACTGGTCAAACAGATTTACGCAGAAGAAGGGTCAAATGAAGGCTCGGTACCCGTGCTCTATGACAAGAAAAGCAACCGGATCGTCAACAACGAAAGCGCCGAAATCATCCGCACACTCAACGACCAGGCAGGCGCCTTGGGCAGTTCGTTTGACGATGCCCAACGTCCTGACCTTTATCCCAATGAACCCGTCCATCGAGAAACGATAGATAGGCTGAACCAGGCGATATACACCCACATCAACAATGGCGCTTACAAAGCAGGGTTTTCCTCGGATCAAACAGTCTATGCAGCAGCTTTCGAGGCCTATTTCAAAATGCTGTCTGAGCTGGAAACACTATTGGCATCTGATGGCCGCCAATTCCTCACGGGCGACACATTTACTGAAGCTGACCTGCGTTTGTTTCCAACGCTCTACCGTCATGACCCGGTCTATTATGTCCGCATGAAGTTGAATGGTGCGAAAATACTGGACTATCCGCATCTCTGGCGCTGGCTTTGCCGCGTCTATGCCCTGCCTGGCGTTGAAAACAGCAACGCACTGGTTCACTGCCGCCAGGGCTATTTCGGCAGGTCCTGGAACAATACCGTGCCACTTGGGCCGTTCAGCCCAATGACCTATCCGGAAGCTTACAAAAATCCTGATCTGCCGACATTGCGATAAATGCACTCCCATACTTTGGCGCACGCGGCCCGCTGAAGAGACAAATGGGAACCGCAAAATTCCCGGTGCGCTGGGCAAATCGACAATACAATCGTCTCAAGCGATCAAGAATTATGCAATTTCGGCATTTTCAGAATTGGGCAAAGTGGGTTATTGGGGAACCAGAGCAATTCAGGTTTTGACGGAATCGACGATAGCTGAATGCATCAACAGATACGAAGTCCGACACCGTTGTCCCGTTTCTGACAAAACCTGAGACGGTCTGGCCAATCAATCAACTAATCGGGAGCGTATTGCGCAGACTCATTCGATCCAATAAATCCGCCACTCTCCTGCACCACAAGCAGCCTCCAATTCCTCCAATAACAGCGTCACATGTCAAAAACCCTGCTTGCATTCATCTGGAAATACAGCGCCCGCCAGCAGATCATTTTGCTGGCGCTGACGATATTGTCGTTTCCCATTCTCTACATGTCGCTGGAATTGCCGAAACAGATTATCAATGAGGCAATAGGCTCGACCGCTTTTCCGATAGAACTGTTCGGTCTGCAACTGGGCCAATTCGAATATCTTGGCGCCCTGTGCATCGGTTTTTTACTGACTGTCATTCTTTCCGGCATCCTCAAGATGCGAACCAACATATTCAAAGGAATTGTTGCCGAACGTCTGTTGCGTCGGTTCCGTTATCAACTTGTCACCAGCATTTTGCGCTTTCCACTCCCCTATTTCAGGCGCAACTCTCAAGGTGCGCTGATTTCCATGGTTACTGCAGAAGCAGAGCCCTTGGGTGCCATGATGGGCGATGCTGTGTCACGACCCGTCTTTGCGCTGGGACAGATGCTCACCATTACGGCTTTTTTGTTTATCCAAAGTGTCTGGCTTGGTCTTGCCGCCATCATCGTGATCCCGTTTCAAGCCTATATCATTCCCAAACTGCAGAGGCGGATCAACAAACTCAACAAGCAGCGCATACTTGTCGTGCGTTCATTCTCCGACCGTATTGGAGAAACGGTAACCGGTGTTGAAGTGCTGCGCACCAGCAACGGACTTGGGTTTGCACTTGCGGATTTTTCAAGACGGCTGGGTAAAATTTTCAATATCCGCCTGGAGATCTATAACCTTAAATTCTTCATGAAGTTTCTCAATAATTTCATGAACCAGCTGACACCCTTTTTGTTTCTGTCAATTGGTGGCTATCTGGTTATCAAGGGAGAATTGACCGTTGGTTCGCTGGCGGCCGCACTGGCATCACACAAGGACCTTATGTCTCCGTGGCGTGGACTGCTGGCGTACTACAGCCAGATTCAGGACGTGAGCCTGCGATATGTGACAATAACTGAGCAATTTACACCCGATGACATGATCGATGAGAAACTTTTCTACGGTCATCCTGAAACCAGGGAAGACCTTGCGGGGCCAATTTCCATCAGGAATATCAGCCTGCTCGACCAATTTGGCATGCCTGTTCTCAATAACATCAGCGCGGAAATCAAACAGGGTGAATTTGTAGCCATTCAATGTGACAACGGATTTGCAATTCGTGCCTTTGTCCATGCACTCAACCGGTCGATCCTGTTGTCATCCGGCAGCATCACCATCGCCGGTAAGGATATTGCGACACTCCATCAGGAGACATTGTCAAACAATATAGGCACGGCGGGTGGCGCCGCTCACATTTTTGGTGGCAGCGTTGCGGACAATATCCAGATGGCACTGATGCCGTCTCCCCTGCCCGCGAACGAAATCTCCGACCAGGCAATCGCTGATATCGAAGAAGCCACCAGAGTTGGCAATAGTTCCGACCCAATCGGCTCCGATTGGCTGCATCTGGATCTGGCAGGCGTTAAATCACAATCTGAACTGCGGGCCTGGTGGCTGGAGATTATTCACGCAGCCGGTCTTGACGACATGCTGCTTCAACGGGGGCTGGAGGCAAAAATTAATCCGGACAGCGACCCGGAACTTGCTGCAAAAATCCTGCAATTGCGCGGGCAGTTAAGCGATCGGATCAACACCAACGGTGCGTCGAAGTTTATCCATTTTTTTGACCGCTCAAAATTCAGTCCCGGACTGACCATCAGCGAGAACATCCTTTTTGCTGTTCGCGTGGATGAATCTTCAGAGACAAGAATTGCAGCGGACCCGGCCTTCCTGTCGACAATGCAGGAGCTTGGCCTGGCTGATGATATCCGGCAATTGGCAATCGAATTGATGACACTGCTGGTGCAGACATTTGCAGGCGTTGGTGCCTCACACCCCATGTTTCAACGCGCAACCGATCTGAGCCACGACTTTTTTGAAGATTTGGTTGCCATTTACCAGAAACTTCAAAAGACCGATTGGCAGGACCTTTCCGATGACGAGCGTCATCTGGTGATAACACTTCCCTTCAAGATCAATGCTGAACAGTTTGAGGACGCCTTTCCTCAGGATCTGATTGACAAAATACTGAAGGTTCGTCGTGATTTCAGCTACCAGATTTACCACAAGGCCCGAGATTACTACTACCCACTCGACGAGAATGCCTATTGTGCAGGATTGACGATATTCGAGAACCTGATTTTTGGTCGGCTGTCAAAACGAGCCACTGGTGTTCCTCCCGTGCTTTTGCGGACTTTGGGCGGGGCACTGGAAAATGCGCAAATCAGGGGAGACATCACCCTGTTGAACACAGGCGCCGAAAGCGAAAGCGATGCCGGCATAAACGGGGTAAACCTGCCTCAGGCTGCCCATGAACATATCGATTTCATCCGCGCCGTTATCAGGCGTCCGGATATTTTGATCCTTAACCGCGTTTTCTCTACACAGGATGAAATCAAAAGGAGCGAAATCAAACGCAATGCCAGAGCATTGCTGCCTGATGCAACCATCATAGTGTTTGAACCGAAATTCCGAAATCCGCAACAATATGACAGGCATTTTGAGCTGCGTGATGGCAAGCTGACCGATACAGGTGTGGCGATCACTGCCCAGCCGGTTGCAGAGACTGTCGATGAAGAGGCCGCTTCAGCAGCAACAGGACTGGCAGACAAGCTTCATGTGCTCTCACGAACTGCCCTTTTTGCCGGGTTGGATCGCAAGCAATTGCGTCTGCTTGCCTATGGATCCCATTGGGTCCAATACCAAAAGGATGACTATATTTTTCGATACGGTGATCAAACCGACGGCGCCTATACGTTCACACGCGGAACAGCTGAATTGTGGTTACCTCGAACCGATGAGCACGAAGCCAGACTGGTCTCGACAATTGAGCCCGGGCGCATCATTGGGGACCTTTCCGTGATCATGGAGCAGGATCGCGAATTTGAATTGCGCGCATCATCTGACATCGTAGGTCTGCGCATAGGCAAACAGGCATTTTTGGACATCATAGAGCACGACAATGAAGTTGCTCTTAGCCTGCTGCGCACAGTCTCCAGTCATCTCCTTCACGCCCATGACATGTGGTCGTGAGCCGGACAGGTTTGTAACCGAAAGTTGAAGCTCCGGTGACTGGCAGGCCTGTTCATAAATACATTATGATCGGTTCTGACCCATCCATAATCTGCAGGAACCATTTGAGACCCAATCCGGATGACACATCAACAATAGCGAATCTGAGTTTGAATGACCGATTTCCACGCACATCTGGCCTGTTTGGGCTCATTTGGTAGGCAATGACACGTCCATATGCGATAGACACACCAGCAAGTTGATTCATGACCCGGGTGGCATTGATGAAATTTCAAGCATGTTTGTTCCGTTGCCTTTTTGCAGTACTCGTGTGTTTGCTTGGCAACATATCAGCTGCAATTGCCGCGAACGCTGACAAAACCTGCGCAACACCTGGTCGCGGAATTGTTCTGACGAACAGTGCTGCAAACATGCAATACCAGCTTTCCGGCGAGTACTTCCTCGATCCGTCGGGAACGGTTACGCCGGACGCCATTATCCACAAAAATTTCAATGCCAATGCCAATGCCTGCGACGGCGTCTTCCCCGGCCCGCTACCGGGGCAGGTTCTCTGGCTCCGTTTCGACCTGACGAATGACTGGTCGGTCAGACAGCATTTGATTGTCACGTTTGCGGAACCGGTCTTCGATGAAATCAGCCTATTCACCCGGCAAGCGGATGGCCTTGCCCTGTTGGCGCGCAACGGCCGTATCGTACCCACTGCACAAAAAGCAACACAGACGCTGAAACCGGCCTTGCCGGTGGTAGTGGACGCTGAAGCAACATCAACCTACTACATACGCATATCAGGTGCCATAGCACCCACAGTAACCGCACTACTGATGACGGATGCCCTGTTTGATGAATGGTCTACACTTTCAACCGTCATCAGTGGCATATTCCTGTCGTATGTGGCCACCATCCTATTTCTGAGCCTTGTGATATTCCGCCAGATTAATGCACGTTTCTACAAATATTATGCGCTGTATATGGGCTCACTGTTTGCGTTTACATTCGTATATGATGACTGGTTGAACAGTTTCACAAACCTTTCACTGACCAGCGCGACGGCTTCTTCAGTGACGTATTTTCTTGGCGGCCTGGGTTCATTTACAGTCATTCAATACTGCCGGGTTCTGCTTGAAGTTGATGACCAACAGCCCCGACTGCGCCTTTTGCTCAAACTATTGACCTACACAACTGTCCTGGCGACAGGACTGGCAGTGATTGAACCATGGCAATTATCTTTGCCGCTGCAATTAATGTACTTTCTAAATCCGCTCACTCTACTCATTGTTGCCCTTGGAAAAATCCGCAGCGGATTACCCCAGGCGGTGCCAATTTCAATCGCGTTGTTTATTTTTACCGGCGGTTTGGTTGTCGCCGTATACTCCTTCATTTTTCCGATAAGTATCGACGACGCTCATTCAGCGTTCGAACTGTTTTGGCAGCATCCTTTGAGCTGGGGGTATTTTCTGGCTGTCCTGGGAGAAGCAACATTCATGATCATAGCCATTTCCGTAATGGCAAAATCAGCGAAGAACGTTGCTCAATCCGCTGTATTGGAAGTCAGCGCACTCAGGGATAATCTGGCCAAAATTGAAACCGAGAATGCAAAAATTCAACAGGCTGCTGTCGTCCGGATTGAGACACTCGAAGATCTGGTTGCCTTTGATCCGGACAAAAAACTGCTGCCGCCGGTCGATCAACGCTTTGTCGATCGGGCCACACAATGTGTGCAAGAGCAAATAGGCAACGAGAGTTTCAGTGTAAGGGACTTGGCACAGGCCCTGGCAGTGAGCCCCAAAACATTGGGGCGCCGACTGCAAAAAACACAAAATATGACGACCAATGCATTTATTCGCTCTGTTCGGCTCAATTATGCGAGAAACCTGATTGTTATGCGCCAACATGAAACCGTTGCAGAAGTATCCCACGCCTGTGGCTTTGCCAGCGTCAGCCATTTCACCAAACAGTATCGCGAGGAATTTGATGAAACACCTGGTGAAACGCTAAAAGCAGCTAACAGTTCTAACTAGCGCTATTCAGGTTTCGACAGAATTGTCAAAACCCTGAATGCCGGACTGTTTGCGCACCTCAAGTCTCAGTGCCAGCACATGCCTGCCTTCACTATCACCCATCTTTACTATCACCCATCTTTACTATCGATTGTGTAGTGGATTGCTTTCTTTCATGATGCATTCAGTCCGTCACGTTCCCAATAGATGTTTTCACATGGCAATTAGATCGCTGACGTTTGTCGGCACGCGCAATAGAGCAATTCCTGTTTTGACGGCATCGGCAAAACCTGAATACATCAACAAAATCAAAGGCCGACACCGTTGTCCCGTTTCTGACAAAACGTGAAACGGTCTGGCAGGTGACGGACATGACAACACGCAGCTCATCATATTCCATCAAGACAGCCTTTACTGTACTGATGGGCGTGTCTCATCCCATTGCACTGGCCCCGATGGCCGGGGCGGTTGAAAGCGATATTGCTGCAGCTGTTGGAAATGCAGGCGGCTATCCGATGGTGCCGCTCTCCTGGAGCAGTCTGGATGCAATCGATGCTGAACTGCAAAGTTTGCGACAAAAGACAAAGGCACCTTTTGCCGTGAATCTGTGCCTTGAC
This sequence comes from uncultured Rhizobiaceae group bacterium, assembly GCA_947501445.1. Taxonomy (GTDB): domain Bacteria; phylum Pseudomonadota; class Alphaproteobacteria; order Rhizobiales; family Rhizobiaceae; genus Hoeflea_A. Next base: position 104,310 of record CANMVS010000002.1, read on the forward strand.
CTGCCCCAGGAAGAACGACTGGAGCGCTGCCTGTCTCACGGCCCCAACGCCGTCCACTTCTTCTGGGGTGACGCGGCTCCCCACATAGAACGTGTTCATGCAAGCGGCGCAAAAGTAATCCAGACGGTTTCGGATTCACTGGGCGCAAGGCGAGCCGTTAAAGTCGGAGTTGATGTGCTTGTTGCCCAGGGCTGGGAAGCTGGTGGGCACATTCGCGGTACTGTGGCATCAATGCCGCTGATCCCCGCAGTTGTTGATGTGGCAGGCGGTGTTCCGGTGCTCGCCGCCGGTGGAATTTCTGATGGGCGGGGCCTTGCCGCCGCGCTGTGTCTGGGTGCCAGCGGCGTGCTCATGGGAACGCGCTTTCTGGCGACACCGCAAAGCACGGCACACAAAGACTACATAGCGCAGATCCTTTCCGCCCGGGAATGTGATACTGTCTATGCGACAGACCTTTACAATGTCGGCTGGACAGGCGCTCCCCACCGGGTGCTGCGCAATCCACTCACAAACCGATGGCTGTCAGAGGGGCATCCCGCTCACGACAGCCGATACCGTGCCGGTGAAATCGTCGCGCAGCGCGGTGACACCCCTATCGAAGCCTATCAATCAGCAACTCCGCACCACAGCATGACAGGCGAGATTGAAGCCATGCCAATGTGGTCAGGCCAAAGCGTTGGCCTGGTCAATGCGATTGAGCCGGTAGAGACCATCATTTCCCGTGTGATTGATGAGGCAAAAACAGCGCTTCAATATTCAAATTGATCCTGTTTTCTAAAGGCCCTGGCCCTTGGCCAGTATCTCTTCTGCACTGGGAAGGCTCGCAAAAACGCAATCGGACAGCCAATGTTTGATATTGCGCGTCAGCACGACAGGGCCAATTATTTCCATCTCGCCTGATGCCTTTACTGCACGATAGGTGGTGTGTCCCAACCAGGCATCAGCCATGGCCCGAACCCTGGTCTTGACGAATACATCCACATCCAGACCGGGATCGCTCGTACAGACGTCGACATTGTCGCCCTCTGCAGTGATCCACCACTTTGGTTGCTCGGGAAAATCTGTAAACTGAAACAGGATGACTGTTTTGCCGTCAGGCAGATTTTCAGTCACCACACTGCGTTGCAGATACAACATGAGCAACTCAACGTCATAGTCCGCGTCACTCATATAATCTTTTGCCCATTCCATGCCCCAGCTGCCCAGGGCCAGCAGGATTGGTTGAAGCTGTTTACAGCTTGGTGTTGGCACATACTCATGGCCGCGGCCGCCTTTGATGCGCCGTTTGTAGACAAGGTCGTATTCTTCAAGCGTCGCCAGTCGGCGCGTCAAAAGGGTCGGGGAAATGGACCCAAGTCCTCTTTGAAGTTCAGAAAACCTTGTGCTGCCCATCAATAGTTCGCGAACGATCAGCATCGTCCATTTCTCACCCAAAATCTCGGTCGATTTGGCGATCGGACACCACTGGCCATAACTGTGGGACACAAGTCGAACTCCACAAAATGTAGTTAGTTGCTCCAATTTATATAGCGGGTTGCTACACCATGTAAAGAAGCCGGTGCCACCGCCGCAGCTTACACTCCAGGGCATGAAAGGGACCAGAAAGGTGCCTCAAAACTGGAGAAAACCAATGAAGCTTGCAATCCATACAGGCGATACCGCCGCCGCCCAATCAAAACTGACATTCGATGCCATAACGGACGCACGCGGTTTCGTTCCCAATGTTTACGCCGTCTACGGCGGTCTCCCCGACGCACTAAACGGCTTTGCAGGTCTGTCGGGTGCCTTTGGTGCGAGCAGCCTTTCGCCGGCCGAGCGCGAAGTGATCCAACTGGCGGTGAGCGTTGCCAATCAATGCCAATATTGTGTGGCGGGTCATACGGCCTTTGCTGCAGAGGCGCAGCTTGATGACGCTCACGTGCAGGCCATGCGCAAAGGACTGGACCCGAAAGATGTACGGCTTGGTGCATTGGCCCGGTTTGCCCGAAAGCTGACGAGCGAACGTGGTCGCAATTGCGCTCAGGCCTATGCCGATTTTCTCGATGCTGGCTATGCAGCAGAACAGGCGCTGGAGGTGATTATCGGTGTTGCCAATAAGACATTGAGCAATATGACAGCCAACCTGTTGGATCTGCCGCTTGACGAAGCCTTCGCCCCCTATGCGTGGAACCGGATCGCGGACGCGGCATGAGCCCCGACAATCGGGCCCGCGGATTGAAAATTGCCCTGATTTCAATTGGGGGCCTGTGTTTCCTGATCTATCCGCTTGCCATTATCTGGCCGTCCGGCTGGGTGTGGCACAGTGGCGGCGGCATGCACTATTTTCAAATGATCTGCGGGATCTATGGCGTGCTGGGTTGGTTTCTGATCCGGGCGGCCAAAGCGCCACAAGACAATAGAAGTCTGATTGGGTTCACCATATGGTCCAGCCTCGTTCATGCCACGATCATGCTTTTGCAGGTCGGTGGAGACCATACGGAGGTCGGCCATCTGGTGGGTGACATACCCGCTCTGGTTATGGTCGCAGCAATTTTCTGGTACCTCACGCCACTAAACAATGAGGATTCAGGCTCAGACGCATCGATGTGAATAAATGAAGGTCGCTGGAAGCCGGAACGTTATCTGGCCTCCAGCACAAGACCAGCATTCAGCGTCATAAGGGTGTTCGTTTGCAAAACGGATCCGCGAGAATGGATTCGCGTTATTTCCGCCATTTGGTAGTCTTCGAACGAACAGCCTGTCAAATTGGAGAAAAGGCGGATCGAAACTCAATATCATGACCATCAGCCCATGAGCGGCTTTATGCTGGCCGGCGGGCGTCGGCAACTGCGCGCCTGTTGCCAACCAACCGTCAATGGTCTGGCTGATGCCTGATCTGTCATTCAGAATAGCAAAGACTGAGGTTTTTGTGCTGCGTACACCCTGTGATACGCCGGTGAGCACATCCTTTGGCACAATGTATGATCGCCCGGCAGTATTTGTCAGAATCACAGCCGACGATGGCGCGACTGGCCTTGGTGAGGTCTGGTGCAATTTCCCTGTCTGTGGCGCAGAACACCGGGCACAACTGCTGCAGACCACAATTTTTCCTGTACTGGTTGATACCCATTTTGAGCGTCCCTCAGACTGTTTTCAAATGCTCCAGTCGCAATTTGCAAGACTTGCCCTTCAGGCAGGGGAACCCGGGCCACTGGCGCAGGTTATCGCCGGCGTTGACATCGCCATTTGGGACATGGTCGCGCGCCGCAACAAACTGCCGCTGTTTCGCCTTCTGGGCGGAACCAGTGCCGAAATCGGCGCTTATGCCAGCGGTATCAATCCGGCCGACGCACCCGACACCGTTAACAGGTGCCGACAGCAGGGCCACAGGGCTTTCAAACTGAAAATTGGATTTGATCGCAACAGTGATCTTGAAAATATTGAAGATATAGTCGCAGGTCTGCATTCAGAAGAGAGCTTCATGGTCGATGCAAATCAGGCCTGGAACCCGCAGGAAGCAATGGATAGAACAAGGGAGTTGATGGCCTACCCCATTCGCTGGCTCGAAGAACCTGTGATGGCGGACACCTCCATTGAGCAGTGGAATAGGCTGGCGGCATCCTCATCCATTCCACTGGCCGCCGGAGAAAACATCATCAGTGAAGCCGGTTTCATGGTGGCCATTGAAGGAGACTGGCTGGAAACCATTCAGCCTGATCTATGCAAATGGGGCGGCATTAGTGGCACCTTTCGCGTCGCCAGGGCGATTTTGAGCGCCGGCAAACGCTATTGCCCGCATTTTCTGGGCGGTGGGATTGGCCTTGCCGCGTCAGCCCATCTGCTCGCCGCTGTTGGCGGGAACGGGCTGCTGGAAATCGACGCCAATACCAACCCGCTGCGCACCGAATTGTTTTCTCCAATCGTGGCGCAGGGAAATCTGCGCCTTTCCGAAACTGCCGGTCATGGCACCGGCCTGGATGAATTCGACCGGCTTGTTGGTGCGTACTCAAAAGCCGGTGCACCATCGCAAATAAGGCATATCTGATGAAAACGAGCGAATATGATTACATCATTGTTGGCTCGGGCTCGGCGGGATCTGTTGTTGCCAATCGCCTATCCGCCGATCCCGAATGCCAAGTGCTGGTATTGGAGGCCGGCGGTTCAGATCGCAATTTCTGGCTGAAACTGCCCGTTGGCTATTTTCGGGCAATATACAATCCGAGGTTTTCAAGGATCTTTGATACCGAGCCTTGCGAGGGGGATGGATACCGCGGCATTCAGTGGCCACGGGGACGCGTTGTCGGGGGCTCCAGCTCAATTAACGGGCTGATCCATATTCGCGGCCAGCGCGAAGGTTTCGATGATTGGCAGGATATGGGCGCCGATGGTTGGTCTTACGATCAACTGTTGCCGTATTTTCGAAAACTCGAACGGTTTTCCGGCGGTGACAATCGCTACCATGGACGTGATGGGGCACTGCCTGTCTCTGAACTGCGCAATGACAATGAAGCCTGCCGTGCGTGGATTGCGGCAGCTCAACAGGCCGGTATTCCGGCCAATGACGATTTTAATGGTGAAACCAGTCTTGGAACAGGCGCATATCACCTGTCGATTGGCCAAAGGTTCAGGGCAAGCGCGTCCGCCGCATTTCTCAGGCCCGTTTTGAAACGGCCAAATCTGACACTTGCAACCCATTGCCAGGTAAGTCGGATATGTATCAACAAAGGTATCGCTGAGGGGGTCGAGTGGATTTGTGATGGCCAGAAACAGAAAGCCTATGCAGCACGGGAAGTCATCCTTTGTGCCGGTACGGTGCAATCGCCGCAGATACTCCAACTCTCCGGCGTCGGTCCGGCCGACCTGTTGCGCAGGCACGCAATCGACGTCAAACATGACGCACCTGAAGTCGGTCAGAACCTGAAGGATCACTATCAAATCAGGCTCCTGCTGCATCTGAGACAAAAAATTTCACTCAACGATGATGTACGCAACCCGTTAAAACTTGCGAAGATGGGACTTGACTGGCTGGCAAGGGGAACCGGTCCATTGACCGTCGGCGCCGGTCAGGTCGGCGGTGGAGCACAGACCGCTCATGCAGTCGGAAAACGCCCGGATATCCAGTTTAACGTAATGCCTCTTTCGGTGGACAGACCCGGCACGCCGCTGCACAAATATTCAGGGTTCACCGCCTCCTTTTGGCAGTGTCACCCACAAAGCCGCGGCTCAATCATGATCCGCTCATCAGACCCGTTTGATCAACCACAGATCGAAGCCAATTACCTGAGCACTGATCTGGATCGCAAAACAATGGTGGCCGGGGTAAAACTTCTGCGTGACATCCATGATCAGCCTGCATTTCGCGACCTATGGGACAGGGAATTGCTTCCCGGCGAAACCGTGCAATCAGATGAAGCGGTTCTCGATACCATCAGAAACAACGGCGGCACGGTATTTCACCCGACAGGAACATGCCGGATGGGCAATGACAGCAACGCTGTTCTCGACCAGCAACTAAGGGTGCAGGGAATAGAAAATCTGCGGGTTATCGATGCCTCGGTAATGCCTGATATTACGTCCGCCAATACCAATGCTGCCACCCTGATGATCGGTGAGAAAGGCGCGGCGATGATCCTCAATCCGGATGATGCGCGTCGCCGCAATGCAAGGCACGCAGCAGAGCGTCTATAGTGGGTATTTGATATCGGTCGCAACCGACCGTTTTAGCCACTTAAACCGCACACCTTGGCACGCAGGCGTTGGTATCGGCCTATTTCCCAAGGAGTCGATCAATCACCCGGCCATCAATGAACAGTAATCCTGCCGCGATGATCAGCGCGCCGATGATTTCCTTCAACTGTATGGGTTCGCTCAAAAACACATTGCCCAAAACCAGCGCTGTTACCGGTATGAGCAAGGTCACCAGCATGACATTGCTGGCCCCCGCATTGACCAAAATCCTGAAGAAAATGAGGTAGGCAAGCGCAGTACCCAGGATGGCAAGCGCAACCACGGAACCAATTGCGTACTGACTGGGCATTGCAAGCGTCCACGGTTGGTCGATGATGCAAACGACGACACCGATTATCAACGTAGAACACATCAACTGGCATGTGGCCGATTTCAATGGCGCCACGCCCGTCAGGAACTTTCGCCCCCATAAAGCAGCAAAACCGTAGCTCAGTGTCCCGGCCAGGCATAGGCCAATGCCAACGGTTTGATTAAATCCGAATTCCCCGTCGAAGCCCCGCAATACGGCGACACCGACAACGCCAAGCAGAACACCGATGATACGATTGACAGTCAGGCTTTCTTCCCGAAAAGAAGCCATCACAAGAACGGTAAACAAAGGTGTCATGGCGTTGATAATCGAGGAAAGACCCACTGTAATCAGTGTCTGACCGGCAAAAATGAAGCCAAAGGGAAGAACATTATTCAAAAGTCCCATTCCAAAAAAGGGAAGCCAGTCGGAGAAGGTTTTTGGCAGCCTGTGACCGAAGGCCCAAAACAGCGGTAACAGCGCGATAGCGGCCAAAGCCACACGGGCCAATACGACAGTCAGCGGCGGCAATTCCCTGACGGCGACGCCAGCAAAAAAATAGGCACCGCCCCATAAAATTGAAAGCAGTACCAACAACCCCCAATCCTGCCCGCCCATTGTCTTGGGTGCTTCCATTCAACTGTCCCTTCCGGCGCTATTTGGTCAAAGCTAGCGAACCAGTGTCAGGGCAACCACCCGTTTCTTGCTGTGATGGCTGCATATGCACAGAGATTGAATGCCGGTCCACATTTGGCGCGCCCGGCAGACCGCATAGACCGATTCACGTTTTGTCAGAAACGGGACAGCGGTGTCGACCTTTGATTTTGTTGGTGCATTCAGGAATGCATTGAGCGCCGACGATCAACGTTACGGCGCTCGATCAGACGGAGTTCTCGGCAGCGCCTAAGCTCTGCCCGGCCGTTCAATCCGGATAACCTGCGGTTTGTCGACCAGATATCCGTCACCGGAAATCGCCTCAACAGCCGTCCGGACTGAAGCTTCCATCGTTGCATGGGTCACAAGGATAATTGTCTTGTGATTGCCATTGTCAAAACCCGGACGCTGGACGATAGACTCCAGTGATATGTTGCTGTCCGACATATGTTTGGACAGATTGGCAAATACGCCAGCCTTATCTTCAACTGTCAGACGGATGAAATAGCCACCTTCATGGCTACGCATGCGCGCCTTCACATAGGGATCAAGTAACCGCGCCGGGCGACCAAGAACCGGCCCGTGCTGATGACCGGGTCGGCTTTTGGCAATATCTGCAATGTCGCCCAGAACGGCAGACGCCGTTGCGTCTCCACCAGCGCCCGGCCCTGACATCAGCAATTCGCCGAGAATATCAGCATCTATGGCCACTGCATTTGTCACACCATCGACCTGCGCAATGACTGAATCCTTGGGCACCATTGTCGGATGCACCCGCTGCTCGATACCGCTGTCGGTTTTCTGCGCGACACCCAGTAGTTTTATGCGAAAACCAAGCGCATCCGCTGCCCGAATATCCTCAATGGAAATGTTGGAAATACCTTCCAGATAGATGTCATCAACGGCGATCTGCGTGCCGAATGCAAGACTGGTCAGCAGCGCCAATTTGTGCGCGGTATCATTGCCTTCGACATCAAAGGTCGGATCAGCTTCCGCATAGCCAAGGCGTTGCGCTTCTTTCAGGCAATCCTGAAAAGACAGACCACCGCGTTCCATTTCCGTCAGGATATAATTGCAGGTGCCGTTCATGATGCCGAACACCCTGGAGATATTATTGCCGGTCAGGGATTCGCGCATCGCCTTGATCACCGGGATGCCGCCTGCAACGGCGGCCTCAAAATTCAGCAGGACACCCTGATCTTCTGCAATTGTTGCCAGTTCCACCCCATGGCGGGCCAGCAGAGCCTTGTTCGCCGTAACCGCATGACAACCGCGTGCAAGGGCAACCCTGACGGCACTCAGCGCCGGATCCCCCTCACCGCCCATGAGTTCAACAAAAACATCGATATCGGCATTGGCAGCCAAATCCACCGGATCCGCATAAAACTGATACGGTGTGATATCTATGCCGCGATCCTTTGTTGCATCGCGCGCGCTCACCGCGACAACTTCCAGCGGCCGTCCGCAGATGTCCGTCAGTTTGTTGTGCCTTTGAGACAGAATACGTACGAGCGATGCACCAACCGTGCCAAGGCCCGCAATGCCGATTTTCAAGGCATTTGCCATTTTACAAAACGTCCAGTCATTCAATTGTTGCGCCTGCCGGATATGAGCAGCAAACGACGGTTTTGGTTGTTGATTTACGGCTTGCGTCGGGTGTCAAGCCGGAAGACGTTTTGCATGTTTTCGTCACCGGAAGCAAGAAAACGTTTGATGTTTCGCGCCGCCTGTCTGATGCGGTGTTCATTTTCCACCAGTGCTATGCGCACATAGTCGTCGCCGTACTCGCCAAACCCAATGCCTGGTGCGACGGCGACATCAGCCTTTTCGATAAGCAGTTTTGAAAACTCCAGTGACCCGATATCACGATAGCGTTCGGGCAAAGGGGCCCAGGCAAACATGGTGGCCGCCGGTGCGGGAACGTCCCACCCCGCGTTGCCGAAAGATTCGACCATCGCATCACGGCGGCCTTTATAGGTCTGGCGCACCTTTTCAATTTCAGAACCATCACTATTGAGCGCTGTTGTCGCAGCCACCTGTATTGGTGTGAAGGCGCCATAATCCAGATAGGATTTGACCCGCGACAGCGCTGCAATCAAACGCTCGTTGCCAACTGCAAACCCCATGCGCCAACCGGGCATCGAAAATGTTTTGGACATGGAGGTAAATTCGACCGCCACATCCATTGCGCCGGGAATTTCAAGCACCGATGGCGGAGGTGTGCCATCATAATATATCTCCGCATAGGCGAGATCTGACAAAATGATGATGTCATGCTTTTTGGCAAATGCGACCACCTCACGGTAAAAATCCAACGTTGCCACATGAGCCGTCGGGTTGGACGGATAGTTCAATATCAGTGCCAGTGGTTTCGGAATTGAATGACGTACAGCCCGTTCCAGCGAATAGAAAAAACTGTCGTCTGGCTTTACAGTCATTGAACGTATGACCCCGCCGGACATGATAAAGCCGAATGCATGGATCGGATAGGTTGGGTTCGGGCACAGGATAACATCGCCAGGTGCTGTGATGGCCTGCGCCATATTGGCAAATCCCTCTTTCGAACCAAGGGTCGCAACAACCTGCAATTCGGGGTCAAGTTTCACACCGAAACGACGCTCATAATATGCCGCCTGCGCTTTACGCAGACCAGGAATGCCCTTTGACGTCGAGTATCGATGTGTACGCGGGTCCTGAACCACCTCGCAAAGCTTGTCGACAATCGTTTGCGGCGTAGGCAGATCCGGATTGCCCATACCAAGATCCACAATATCCGCGCCTGCCGCTCGTGCGCTGCCCTTCAAACGGTTGACCTGTTCAAACACGTAAGGCGGCAATCGGCGTACTTTGTGAAACTCTTCCATAATGGTCTCTGATATGACTTTCTGTTTTTGCGGCTGTTGATCGCCCGGCGGACGATCATAGGGTCATCAGTTTTCTATTTCTGCCTGCGTATCGACGCCGTGTGTCTTGGCCAGTTCCTGCAGGTTGTTATAGCGGGTTGAATAGGCGGCGGCCTGATTGCCGGCAGATTGATGAGCGGCGCGAATAGAGGCCATCTCATCCAGGATCGCCTGTTTTGCGCTGTCGCTGAGCTGATCAGTCGCCCCGATTGGTGTTTGGGCAAATGTTGGATAATCATCGTTGCGGCGCGCACCTTCCGCAACGAAACTGTTGTCCCTTGCCGTGTTGGCATCCTGCGCACCACTATCGGCACTGGTTTTTGTTTCGGAGACCGGAGGCCGCGTGTCCGGCTTTGGTGCAGCATCCTCCAGTGAGGCTGATACGCAACCCGCGACCAGAACCAAAACAGCACAGCCCATTGGCACACGCAGATAACCGTTCGTCTTTGGGGCCTGAACGCCCTTTTCCATATCCATGACAGCCTTCATTAAAAGAACAAGATATTCCGTCATTTTATGTGTATATTATTTCGCTATACGTTGCATACTAAAGTGACCAAAACGCGGTTGATTTTTATATTCCGTATTGAAGTGTTGAGGAGGTTCATTTGGCCGAAAGAAAAAGTCGCACGGGTCACAGCAAAACCAAGACAGCCAATCCGGCGAGCAAAGCCAAACAGAGCACGGCCAAACCTGAAGTTACTGAACCTCAGCCTGACACCGCAAACAATGAATACCTCAACAACCTGGCCGCCGCTGAGCCCTTTATAGTCAAGGATCCGGAAGCCATGGCCCGCAATATGGCCCATATGGTCGAAGAATTGGGCAAGGCTGCAACCGCATGGGTAACACCACGTGAAACGGGTGAAAAAACCGACAGCCTGTCCGGTCCCGCAACGGACATGGTCAAGACATTCTCGAAATTGTCGGAATATTGGCTATCGGATCCCAAACGGACAGTCGAAGCTCAAACCCACCTGTTGACCAGCTATTTCGACATCTGGTCGAATTCGATTCGCAAGATTTCCGGTGAGACCTCCGTGGATCCGGCCGAAAGTCATCTGGACGATAAACGTTTCAAGGATGAGGATTGGCAGAATAACGCCTTTTTCAGCTTTATGCGTCAGGCCTATTGGGTCACGACCGACTGGGCCGACAAGCTTGTCAAAGATGCCGATGGCCTTGATCCTCATACCAGGCACAAGGCGGAATTTTATGTCAAACAACTTACCAGCGCCCTGTCCCCATCCAACTTCATCCTGACCAATCCGGAAGTTTACAAGGAAACGGTTGCAGAAAGCGGCGAAAATCTGGTGCGTGGCATGCGTATGCTCGCGGAAGATATTGAAGCCGGTCGCGGCGATCTGCGGGTGCGCCAATCCGACAACAGCAAATTTGCCGTTGGCGAAAATATGGCTATGACACCCGGCAAAGTCGTTGCTCAAAGTGAAGTTTGTCAGATCATACAATATGCAGCGGCCACCAGTGATGTCCTGAAACGCCCTTTGCTGATCTGCCCTCCCTGGATCAACAAATTCTATATACTCGACCTCAACCCGCAAAAGTCATTCATTAAATGGGCTGTCGAACAGGGACATACGGTATTCATCATATCCTGGGTCAATCCGGATGAGCGCCATGCGCAAAAGGACTGGGAAGCCTATGGGCGCGAAGGTATTGGATTTGCGCTGGATACCATTGAAAAGGCAACCGGGGAAAAACAGGTTAATGCTATTGGCTATTGTGTCGGTGGAACACTGCTTGCGGCAACTCTGGCACTATTCGCCCAGGAAGATGATCAGCGCATTGCATCGGCCACATTCTTCACCACACAGGTGGATTTTGTCCATGCCGGAGATCTGATGGTCTTTGCAGATGCCGAGAATATTGATTCCATTGAAGACAACATGAAAGAACATGGTTATCTGGATGGTTCGAAGATGGCGACAGCCTTCAACATGCTGCGCGCCTCCGAGCTTATCTGGCCTTATGTCGTCAATAATTACCTCAAGGGAAAGGAGCCCATGCCCTTTGATCTGCTCTATTGGAATTCAGATTCAACTCGCATGCCGGCGGCCAATCATTCCTATTACCTGCGTAATTGCTATCTGGAGAATAATCTTTCAAATGACCGCATGGTTCTGGGTGGCAAGACGATATCACTCAAGGATGTGAAGATACCGGTTTATAATCTGGCAGCCCGCGAAGATCATATTGCGCCTGCCCGATCAGTCTTTATCGGTTGCGATTCATTTGGCGGTGATGTGACCTATGTCATGTCCGGTTCGGGACATATTGCCGGGGTCGTAAACCCTCCGGAAAAGAAAAAATATCAATATTGGACCGGCGCCAAACCCGAAGGTGAATTTGAGGACTGGGTTTCCAATGCGAAAGAACATCCCGGTTCCTGGTGGCCCCATTGGCACGCATGGATTAAAAAGCAGGACAAACAGACCACACACGCACGTGTCCCCGGCGGTGATAAACTCAATTCCATTGAAGACGCGCCGGGAAGTTTTGTGCGGGTACGCGTCTAGGCACTGTCTTGTGTCGGGCAGACCGCTGCAACAGGGGTGCAGTTATTCCTTAAACTTATCGCACCTTTATCCCATCGTTTTCCGCTGCATTCAATTATCCATAACAATGCGTCTTTATCCAAGAGCCACCGATGAAATTTGCCACTCCCCTCGTTCCGGCCACCCTGATCAAGCGGTACAAGCGTTTTCTGTTTGACGCGACGCTGGAAGACGGAACCGCCATTACCGGTTCATGTCCCAATACCGGGTCAATGCTCGGCCTGACCACACCCGGTTCACGCATTTGGCTTTCGGAACACGATAGTCCGACACGCAAATATAAACACGCATTTGAACTCATCGAGGTGGATGACGTCACCGTGGGCATCAATACCGGCCTGCCCAACAAAATTGTCGAGGAAGCGATCAGACAGGAGAAAATTGAACCACTGCGCGGATATGAGACACTTCAACGCGAACAAAAATACGGCAGGAATTCGCGGATTGATCTGTTGCTCACAGACGCTGATCGTCCGCCTGCCTATGTCGAGGTTAAAAATGTTCATTTCACCCGTCAGCGTGATCTGGCGGAGTTTCCCGATAGTCCGACCCAAAGAGGGGCAAAACACCTCGAAGAGCTTGGAGACATGGTAGAAGCTGGAAATCGCGGTGTAATGGTCTATCTTGTGCAACGATCTGACTGTAAAAGATTGAAAATCTGCCGCGACCTCGATAGCAATTATGCAAAGGCATTTGACAGGGCAATCGAACGTGGTGTTGAAGCGCTGGCGGTGCGATGCCACATAACGCACCATGAAATTAGCTTTGATGGATTGATACCGATCGACGAGCCGGGTTTGTGAGGAAAAGTTTTGGTTAGCTACATTGATGCCATTGCGGCACCACATAAGAATAACGGTCAGGTAAAACTGCACGGGCCTGAAGGATTTGCCGGGATGCGTGAAGCCGGTCAATTGACCGCCCGCTGCCTGGATGAACTGGTTCCGATGGTTGCACCAGGTGTCAGCACACAGGCCATCGACCGTTTCGTCTTCGAATTCGGCATGGACCATGGTGCGGTGCCAGCAACGCTTAACTACCGTGGCTACACCAATTCAAGCTGCACCTCGATAAACCATGTTGTGTGTCATGGCATCCCAAACAGCAAACCGCTGCGTGAGGGTGACATCGTCAATATTGACGTTACATTTGTGCTTAATGGCTGGCACGGCGATTCCAGCCGCATGTATCCGGTCGGTGAAGTCAAACGCGCAGCGACCCGGTTGATGGAAGTCACGCACAAATCGCTGATGCTGGCCATTGAGGCCGTGAAGCCCGGTGCCCGCACCGGCGCCATAGGTGAGGCTATTCAACGCTACGCCGAGGCGCAACGATGCTCAGTCGTGCGCGATTTTTGCGGCCATGGTCTGGGGCAGTTGTTCCATGACGTTCCCAATATCCTTCACTACGGTCGGGCCCATGAGGGCGTTGAACTGCGTGAAGGCATGATTTTCACCATCGAACCGATGATCAATCTTGGCAAGCCTCATGTGAAGGTCCTGTCAGACGGCTGGACAGCGGTGACACGTGACCGCTCGCTCACCGCCCAGTATGAGCATTCTATTGGCGTTACAGCAGACAGTTGTGAAATTTTCACACTGTCACCAGCCGGACAATTTGCCCCCGGCCTGACGATAACCGATAGCTAGCGTCAGGAGAGTTCACTGTCCGAGCCGGAAAACAAAGCCCATTACGCTGGCCACAGAGATCGGTTGCGCCAACGGTTTCGCGATTCCGGGCATTCGGCCCTTGCCGATTATGAATTGCTGGAACTCCTGCTCTTTCGACTGATCCCGCGCAAGGATACCAAACCGGTAGCCAAGGCTTTGTTGGCCAGATTTGGCTCCCTGTCAGAAGTGATGGGCGCGCCTGCGCACCTCATTTGCGAGGTACCAGGTATCGGCGAAACTGTTGCCAACGATCTCAAGGTTGTCTCTGCATTGACACAGCGCATGTTGCAGGGTGATCTGGTCAACAGGCCTGTCCTGGCCTCCTGGTCATCCGTTGTGGACTATTGCCAGATGGCCATGGCCTATGAGCGGCGCGAGCAATTCCGAATTCTGTTTCTGGACAAGAAAAACGCGCTGATCGCAGATGAAGTGCAGCAAAGCGGAACGGTCGACCATACGCCGGTCTATCCCCGTGAAGTTGTCAGACGGGCATTGGAGCTCTCGGCAACAGCACTTATTCTTGTTCACAATCATCCGTCCGGCGACACGACACCATCGCGCGCAGATATTCAAATGACCCATAAAATCATTGAGGCAGCCACACCGCTGGGCATCACAGTGCACGATCACATCATTATTGGTCGTGAAGAACACAGCAGCCTGAAGGGCTTGTCACTGATCTGATTGATAGGGACCGCCAAAACCTGAATTGCCATAGTCGGGTGGAGGCACCTGCGGGCCATATCATGTTTTGCCGGTCGCCTATATCGGTGAAAAGACGGGATGCAGCCACTGTGCAGCCGACTCGAAAACAGCTGCCCAAAAATAGCCAGCCATGGGGCGCTTATCTGTCAGTCACTTGAGATTGACGTGTGAAGGATGGCAATTCGCCAAAATGCCGCCGATACTGGTGTGAGAAATGGCTCCAGTCCCAAAAGCCATGTTCAGCTGCGATATCTCCTATGGAACGATCAGCAAAAGCCTGATCCGCCAATTTGCGCTTGACATCATGCAGTCTCATAATGCGCAGATATGCCAATGGTCCCATCGAAACATGCGTCGAAAATGCCTGCTCAACCGACCGTTTGGAGGCGCGGCCCATTGTAGTGACCCGTGAGACATTTTCAATCGATGCAGCCTCTGTCTGGAACCCGCTCTTGCAGCGCTGAAACCGATCATAGGCAGGCGTTCCGCAAAGCCCATCCCTGACCGCTGCGCTGCTCCATTCCAGCGACAATTTCGATGCTATTCCTGCCGCCAATGCCTGGCCAAGAACCGTTTCCGATACCTGTGCGTCAGTTTGCGCGATCCCTTCCAGCGCTGATACCGCGTCTTCCCGCAACCTGTCTGGAAGACGGCCTGCACGTAAAAAACCGACGCTGTCTGTCAGGTCATCCAGCCAATCAAGAACCATGGGGGACAGGCCCGATTGCCGCAGGAACATGTCGCGCCGTATCGTGATAGCCATCACCGCGCCGTTCAGGGGGCTGGTCACGTGGAGATTTCCAGACGGTGGGAGAATAAACACATCGTTTTTTGTCAGCGGGCGCCCATTGACAAAAAATGCGCCCCCATCACTCAGGATCACGCCGAATGAGAGATGACCGGGTGATCCACCGACCTCCTGCTCAAGTGCCTGATTGCAGTACTCCATGTGAATGGCGACATCATCGCCCAGGAAAGCCGATAGAAATCGGCCCTGAAATGCACCCGGTGTCAATTGCAGATACGATTGGTCGTGGCCGACAAGCTGTTCGGACTGTTGATCAAAATCCTCATAGACATTGTTCAGCAGCGAGGCATTCCTTGCGCCAATCTCGCATGAGGGGAACCAACGCATTGAAGTTAAATCACTTTTCAAAAGACTGCCCGTCATTTCACTTGCGTTTGACGCGTAACAGCACCCGCCATTGATCATTTATAGTGAGATTAACCCAATTGGGACCAATCAAAAAGGGAGAGCAAAATGTTCGCTAGATTCTTGACGGCCGCAGCCTTGATCCTCGCAACCTCTGCACAGGCGCAGGAGCGCTGGATGACGATCCCGCCAGCTGAAAAAATGCCAGCAGCTGTCTCAAGTGGTACTTCAACGATTAACGGTATCGATATGTACCACGCGACCTATGGTGATGACGACGGCACGCCCATACTGATGATCCACGGTGGACTGGCACACGGTGACATCTGGAGCGCGCAAGTTGCTGACCTCATGAAGGACTACAAGGTCATTGTCGCCGACACCCGCGGCCATGGTCGATCCACAAATGATGGCAGCGATTATAGTTATACGCTGCTGGCAGCAGATTATCTGGCTCTGCTGGATCATCTTGATGTTGAAAAAGTTCATCTGGTCGGCTGGTCGGACGGTGCCAATATCGGTTACTCGATTTCCCAAACCAACCCTGAGCGGTTGGCAAGCCACTTCGCTCACGCTGGCAACATTACATTGGATGGTGTTGATCCAAATGCCGAGACCAATGAAGTTTTTGGGGGTTATGTTGGAACGATGGCCGCTGACTACGCCGCAATGTCTCCAACGCCGGATGGGTTCGAAGGCTTTGTAAATGACGTTGTGACCATGTGGGGAACGTCGAAACCAGGCGGTGTGGACGCGCTAAAATCCGTGACAGTACCGACCTTGGTTGTTCAAAGTGAATATGATGAGGCGATCCTTATGGATCACTCCAAAAAAATTGCAACGCTAATACCATCTGCTGATTTGTTGATTCTGGAAGACGTCAGTCATTTTGCACCGTTCCAGGCACCTGATCAGTACACTGCTGCCATTCGCTCATTTATTGAGCAGTAGTCCAGAGTTTACGTCAGATCCAACCCGGATCAAACCGCCTGGCTCTTGCGAAGCCAGGTGGCCTTGGGCGTTAACCCGATGATTGAAAAGCCATGCCAGGTACAATGGCTTCAGATGCTAAAGTTCAGAAATATCTGCGAAGACCCGGTAGTCAATAACCTGCCCCTTTTCCATCGTCAAAATAGTGGCAAAGGGTATGGATAATCTGGTGGCATCGAGCCTTGTGTATAGAACGCTGCCGGCACAAATTGTATGATGATCATGCACCCACAGATCATCAATTGTGTGGGACATATCTGCAATTGTCTCAAAGAAAGCCTCATTGGCCCCTATCACCCGATCACGACCCCTGACCGGTTCAAAATTACCCAGTTGAAAAACAACTTTCTCGTCCAGAAAGACACCCAGTGCCTGTGCATCACGTTCATCAATGACGCGGTACATCGCATGCACCAAATCGCTTTGCTGCTGGCTATGGAGGTTCACATTCATTTGTCTGATCCCTTGCTGTCAGATTGTTGAACGGTCTCGCTGCTGTTTGATGAATATGCACATTGGCGAGCCCGATCCTGTGCCGCCAATGTAATTTGTTTCCCGTTTCGCGATAATGCCGCGATATGGAAACGCATGGGTGAGTTTTTATTGACTATTGGGGAGATGTGATTGACTCAAATCGGTGTACTCAAATTCCGATGACATCACGCATCAATGAGAAATTCGCAACGCAGATCGGCAGCCCGGTTGCACCGTTGGCGAACCTGAACACCCGTTACTGCGGACAGGAACGATTCCACTGCGCCACAAACACAAGGTTCCTGCCGCACGGCGCGCCCAAGCGGACAGCTGAAACTTCTCAACACCGAACCCTGCGGCGTCTGTTCAACATCTGTATTGGCGCCCAGGGAATCCAAAAAAGCTCTGGCTGCTTCCAGGCGACCCTGACTGCTCAATTCCGGGTTGATCCCGACAGCAGCAGCCATGGATTTACCAACAGAGACCATCAGTTGCTCAACTTGCTCGGCAGACATTTCTGTTGAGACCGCCTGCACCAGGGCCTCTGCAAAAGCGGGGTAGGCTTTGGAGGCCAAATCTTCAGTGCCTGACAAAACGCGATACTCAAGTGCCGGTTTTCCAACACGTTTTGCCTTGCGTTCCCTCCCTTCAATAATACCTTCAGCCTCAAGCTGGCGCAGCGGAACAATGATTGCATTGCGCGTTACATCCAACAGGCCCGCCAATTCAGATGCGGTCAAAGCCTCTTTTCTCAACAATGCAATGATAGAATTTCTCGTCGACATTAACGACCCTGCCCTGTTTCAACGCGGTTTTGAAAAGTACCACCGGCTTCGTCAATTTACAATTTAAAACAATAATAACAATTTCTATTGTTATTATTGATTTTACGAGGTAATACCTAGGCCCTTGAACCGTTCGGCAAAGGAACCGCTATGCAAATCATTCATCAAAACACCGCAAGAACCCCTGCCCCGGCCGGTAGGTATGACACAGTGAAAACCCTGTGGAATATGCAGGCGCATACCATGGGTCAGACTGCCAATGCCGGACTTGTTTCATTGATCATTTTGTCCTGCACCCAGGTCTTTCCCGGCGCCGCATGGGCTGAAAATCGCATAGTGGAAACAACAGCCGAAGATACTGTAAATGCGCTCAATGGCGTCTTTGGTCGACACCCCGGTGAACGAAGCTCACATGCCAAAGGGTTTTGCGCAGCAGGGCAATTTACACCATCGAATGAAGCAAAGGCGTTTTCAACAACGCCCCTGTTCAAACATGGTGCAACGCCCGTTACCGCACGCCTGTCAACAGGTGGAGGCAACCCGGAAGCATCCGATACAAAACGCGCCGTCCGCGGCCTCGGCGCCCGTTTTCATATCGGCGATGACGAGGAGTTGGATCTTGTATTGATATCCGCACCGACTTTCTTTGCCTCAACACCGGCACAATTTGTGGAATTTCTAAGTGTGCGGAGAAACGACCCGGCAACCGGAAAGAAAAACAAACAGGCGATCAGGGCGTGGAACGCGGCAAACCCAAATGTGATGGCACATGTGAATTACGTTGCCCAAACACCACCACCCGCCAGCTATGCGACCACCCCCTATTTTTCGACCCACGCTTTTCTTTTTGAAAATGACAGCGGTGTAGAAAAAACGGCCAGATGGGTTGTCGAACCTGTGGCTGGTTTCAAGGGCCTGACCAGGGAACAGGAAGATAATCTGCCGAAAAATTTCCTCAAGGCAGAATTGGCCGAACGGCTGACCAAGGGGCCTGCGCAGTGGGACATCTATCTGCAGGTCGCCCAGGACGCAGATACACGGACTGATCCCAGTGTGGCATGGCCGAACGACCGCATGAAGATCAACGTCGGCCGACTTGAACTGACACGGCTGATTGCACCGGGTGCTGACGATGATTGCGCCGGATTTATTTACGACCCGAACACGCTGCCAACCGGGATTGAACCTACAGATGATCCAATCCTGGAAATTCGCAGCCCGGCCTATGCCGTATCGTTCAGCCGGCGTGAAGAATAAAGCAAAATAAACATCACCAACAACAAAGGAACAGAACATGAGTTGGCTACCAACCCTGAAAACCGCGACCCCCGAAGAAGGCTTTGAACTGGCATTAAAGATGAGCCGGATGGGTGTGAAATACACGCAACCGGATGACGCAGTCAGAGGCAAGCTACGTAAAGTCTACGAAAACAACGCCGACAGCCTCACACAGGCATCGCAGGTCGTCGCCATAAATTTTCAGACCGTCTCAGCCGCGAACAATTATTGGACCTAAAGCCATAACCCTCAAAGCAGTCTCACAGATCCTTTGGTAATCAGACTGCAACTCAATGCATGCCATCTATACCAACGGGCATGGTGCAACCGCGTGTCATCGATCAGTTGTTGACCACAACACGGTCGATTACACCCGGTTTGCAGGGTTAAGGGCTTGAGCCGAGTCTTCAAGCGAAAAGACCCTTTCAGTGGGATAGCCTTGTTTTCCGACATCCATCAGCGCCACAATTCCGGTACCGCGCCTTTCGAATTGGGTCCTCGATGTCTGGATTTACGGTTCCACCAGAACCAGGGATGTTCAAACGAGCCGGATTAACCTGCCAACATTGATGAAAATCTTCACGGATGAAGCATGCGAAATTGTATGTGTTCCCGACAATCCGGTGTCCACATTTGAGCCTGAGATACCGTCACAGATCGCGTCAAAATTCAGTATCGTCAAAACCTTGTATAAAAACCTGCCAGGTTTACCGGCAGTGGTTTAGCCTTGCTTTAAGCCCAATCTCTGTTAATTTTTTTCAACCTGCAATATTTGTTGAAAGGCAATAATTTGTCACGTTTTTCTTACTGCCTTTTCGGATTTCTGATTTCACTGTTTTTCTATACTCAAAGTTACGCGCAAAAACAGACATCCATCAAACCTGTTGTTACAGTGACCAAGGTTCAGTCACAGGCCATAGCCAACAACGAGACATTTACAGGTCGCGTTGAAGCGATTGACAAAGTTGATCTTATTGCCCGTGTGCCGGGCTTTGTGGAAGCAATAAATTTCAAGGAAGGTGCCCCTGTTACCGCAAAAGATGTTCTTTTTCAGATAGAACCTGATGGCTATGAGGCCACGATCACCCAGATCAAAGGCCAATTGGAATCGACGAAGGCGGCCAAAAAGCTGGCTGATATTGAGGTTACGCGTCAGCAGACCCTTTATGATAAAGGGACCGTCGCACAAAGCGTCCTCCAGCAAGCGCAGGCTGAACAGGGCAAGGTCGATGGACAGATGCAGGAACTTCAGGGAAAGTTGCAGGCGGCTGAACTTGATTTGTCCTATGCAAAAATCACAGCTCCATTTGATGGTCGGATTGGTCTGGTGGACGTCAGTATCGGCGCTTTTGTAGGCCCCGGTAATGGGGCCCTGGCCACCATTACAAGCATTGATCCGATTTATGTTAAATTTCCGATTTCTGAGACGCGTGTGCTGAATTTTCGTGCTGCGCGTGCCGTCAATCCGGATGATCCACCCCTGGAAATAAAAATCGTGCTGGCAAATGGTTCTGATTATTCTGAGACTGGAAAGGTGACCGTAATAGATACCGAAGTTCAGCCCGGTACCGACAGCATTTTTGTCAAAGCCAGTCTTGCCAATCACAACGCAATGTTGGTGGATGGACAGTTTGTAAAGGTCGAGGTTGTTGAAAATACGCAAAAGAAATCTTTGACGGTACCGGTTCAGGCGCTGCAAAAAGATCAGGCCGGGTATTTTGTCATGGTTGTTGGTGACGACAATAAAGTCAAGAAAACACCCGTCAAAGTCGGCCGTATTTCAGGGCTTGTCGCTGTCATTGACGACGGGCTGGTGGAAGGTCAGCAGGTGATCACCGAAGGATCGCAACGTGTCCATGACGGCGTCGAAGTGGATGCACAACCCACCCAGGATACGAACTCTCCTGCCTCTGCAACGACTGCAAGCGGCGGCGGAGACTGAATATGATTTCACAGCTGTTCATACGCCGGCCCCGATTGGCGCTGGTAATTTCCATTGTAATTACACTTGCAGGGTTGATCTCAATCACCCAGCTGCCGATTGAACAGCTTCCTGATATCGTTCCGCCACAGGTTCAGGTTTCGGCCTTTTACCCCGGTGCCGGGGCAGATGTGGTTGAAAGCACAGTCGCACAGCCGATCGAAGAACAAATCGTCGGCGTAAGCGATATGCTTTACATGAAATCCACAAGCGGGTCTGACGGCAGTTACAGTTTACAGGTCACATTTGCGCCGGGAACAGACCCGGACATAAACGCGGTAAACGTGCAAAACCGCGTCAGTCTGGCTGAAAGCTCCCTGCCCGAAGAAGTGACACGTGCGGGTGTATCGACGAAGAAAAAATCTTCTGCGCTGTTGCAGGTCATTAATATTGTCTCGGACAATCCTGCGCATGATGTTTTGTTCCTGTCCAATTTCGCCACCATCAACGTTCTGGACAGCATCAAGCGCGTTGAAGGGGTTGGTGATGCCACCATTTTTGGCGCGCAGGATTATTCGATGCGTGTCTGGCTGGATGTCGACCGGATGACCAATCTCGAAATCGTACCCGATGATGTGATTGCAGCTCTTAATGCGCAGAATGTACAGGCCGCGGTAGGCAGGATCGGCGCGCAGCCCATGACCCATGATCCGGAATTTCAGTTGAATATCTCAACACAGGGTCGATTGTCTTCGGTTGAAGAATTTGAACAAGTCGTGGTGCGTGCGAAAACCGATGGGTCATTCGTGCTCATCAAGGATATAGCAAGGGTTGAGCTGGGCGCAAAAACGCAGGACAGCTTTAGCAGCTACAATGGTCAGGCAACGGCAATGATTGGCGTTTATCTGGCGCCAGGGGCAAATGCACTGGCAACGAGCAAAGGGATAAGCAACGCATTGAACGCGGTACAGACCGGCTTCCCGCAAGGGATAAGCTGGGAAGTGCCCTATAACTCGGTGGCCTTTGTAAAGGCCTCGATTGACGAAGTTGTCAAAACCCTCTTTGAAGCATTTGCTTTGGTCGTCATTGTGGTTTTCCTGTTTTTGGGAAATTTCCGCATGGCCCTGATCCCACTGATTGCCGTTCCTGTTTCACTGGTTGGGGCATTGGCCTTCATGCTGGCGCTTGGTTTTTCGTTAAACACAGTCACTTTGCTGGCGCTTGTTCTGGCCATTGGCATCGTGGTGGATGATTCAATCGTCGTTATCGAAAACGTTGAAAAGGTGATGGACGAACAACCCGAGCTTTCTGTTGCCGATGCCACTGCCGAGGCGATGAAGCAGATCACAGCGCCCATTCTTGCGATCACATTGGTCCTGCTGTCTGTCTTTGTTCCAGTCGCATTTGTGCCGGGAATTACGGGAACAATGTTTCAGCAATTCGCGGTCGCTGTTTCATTTTCAATGTTGATTTCGGCCCTGAACGCACTGACGCTCAGCCCGGCTCTTTGTGCCATGTTTCTGCGCCGGTCGGCTTCACCCAAAAAGGGTCCACTCGCCTGGGTATCGCGTCAGATTGACAAGGCACGCGATGGCTATGCCTTTGTCGCATCCGGTATTGCAAGGCGGGCTGTTCTTGGGCTTGTATTTTTGGCGATTGCCCTGTTGGGAACCGGGGTTTTATTCAAAACCACCCCGTCCGGGTTTTTACCGACCGAAGACCAGGGGGCGTTTTTTGTTGAAATTGCTTTGCCGGAGGGAGCGTCTCTTAACCGCACAAGTCTTGTGGTGGACGATGTCTTCAAGATCCTCAAGGATACTCCAGGTGTAGAAAACGTCCAGACTGTTACCGGCTTCAGCTTTGTGGATGGCCTGTCAAAATCCAATTCCGGGTTTGCTATTGCGCTGATGAAGCCTTTTGACGAACGCACTGATGCGGCACTGTCTGTTCAATCTGCCATTCGTCATTCCCGGCGGCAATTTGCAACGCTGCGTGGCGGTGCCGCGATCCCGTTTAACCTGCCACCCATTATGGGTCTTGGCACAGGATCCGGGTTTGAATATCAGCTTCTGGATACGCAAGGCGGTGACGCGCTTGATCTGGGCGCAACGGCAAAAGGTTTTGTAACAGCCGCCAATTCTGATCCACGCCTGAGTGGCGTTTATACAACTTTTTCAGCCAATACACCGCAGCTCAACCTCGATCTTGATCGCAAGAAGCTTCAGACACTTGGCGTTGATGTAAGTGAACTGTTTCGCGCCATGCAGGTGACACTGGGCGGCTACTATGTGAATGACATGAACCTTTTTGGTCGGTCCTGGCAGGTGAAGATACAGGCCGAGGACAACTATAGAGACCAGGTTAGCGACATATCCCGCATCCATGTACGCAATGCAGATGGTGACATGCTGCCCGTGCGTGCCGTTGCGGATGTAAATCTGGAGTTAGGGCCTCAATCGCTGGTGCGGTATAATAATTACCTCTCCGTCACAATTGCCGGTGGCCCTGCCCCCGGCATTTCTTCGGGCGAAGCAATTGAGGCAATGGACGCGGTTTCTTCCAAAACCCTTCCCTCAGGCTATAGTTATGAATGGACAGGCACAGCGGCGCAGGAAATTGAAGCGGCTGGCAAAACCCCAATTGTTCTGGGTTTGGCGGTTCTGTTCGCCTATCTCTTTCTGGTGGCACTGTATGAAAGCTGGACCATTCCGGTGGCCGTGCTGCTTTCCGTCTCCTTCGGGGTCTGTGGCGCAATGATGGCTCTGCTGATCTCAGGATTGGCCAACAACCTTTATGCGCAAATCGGACTTGTCGTCCTGATTGCCCTTGCAGCAAAGAACGCCATCCTGATTGTTGAATTTGCGATGGAGCGGCGGACAAGCGGGTTGAGTATCACTGAAGCCGCGATTGAGGGTGCACGTTCCCGGTTCCGGGCCGTGATGATGACCAGTTTTGCATTCATCGCCGGTCTCTACCCGCTTGTTGTTGCGGATGGGGCGTCAATGCTTGCCCGCAAGGGCGTCGGCGTTCCTGTTTTTGGTGGCATGATTGCTGCCTCCCTTGTTGGTATCTTTGTTATTCCAGCGCTCTATGTCATTGCCCAATGGGCGCGCGAAAAAGTGCACCATCTGGTTGGTGCAGAAAAATAACCCAACCGGGCAAAACCGTTAGTTAAGGTGCTGCATTCAAGTCGGGTTTCCCTGGAAACAGCGGGTTCATTTCAAAGTGAGGCCAAACGCAAAACCTGCAGGAAGCAATCGTCTGCATCAGGCCGACCCGATCAGGAAAACAAAAAAGGCCGCAATCGCTTGCGGCCTTTGTGACATTTTGAATTTCGACAGGCCTATTCGGCGTCGACTTTCTTTTTGGCTGCGGCTTTCTTTTTTGGCGCAGCTTTCTTTTTTGCCGGTTTCTTTTCAGCTATTTTTTCTTCTTCTTCGTCGTCAGCCATCAGAACTTCCTTGCTGACAACTTCGTCCGTCACATCGGCTTCGGCGATGATATGGTCGATGACCTTCTCTTCAAAGATTGGTGCGCGAAGTTGAGCCACCGCATCGGGAGTCTGCTGGAAATACTCCATGATTTGCTGTTCCTGGCCAGGGTACTGACGCACCTGGTCATAAACAGCTTTCTGCATTTCCTCATCAGTGATGGTGATCTCGGCTTTTTCACCAATTTGCGATAGGACAAGACCAAGACGAACGCGGCGCTCTGCAAGCTTGCGGTAATCTTCGCGTGCTGCCTCTTCCGTGGTGTCTTCATCTTCGAAGGTTTTGCCAGCCTGCTCCAGATCACCGGTGATCTGGCCCCAGATGTTGTTGAACTCGACTTCGAGAAGACCTTCAGGTGTCTCAATTTTGTAATCTTCGTCAAGCGCATCCAGAATCTGGCGCTTGATTTTCTGACGGGTGAATTGACCGTACTGACTTTCGATCTGTTCGCGAACGACTTCACGCAACCGATCAGCCGATTCCAGCCCAAGAGTTTTGGCCAGTTCATCATCTATTGTCAGTTCACCGGGTGCGGCGACTTCCTTGACAGTGACGCTGAACGCGGCTTCTTTTCCTGCCAGATGAGCGGCCTGGTAATCTTCCGGGAACGTGACAGTGACGGTTTTCTCGTCGCCAGCCTTAGTGCCTTTCAGCTGCTCTTCAAAACCGGGGATGAAATTGCCGGATCCAAGAACCAGATTGGCATCATTGTCTGCGCCACCATCGAAGGGCTCGCCATCAATTTTACCAAGATAGTCCATGGTGATGCGGTCGCCGTCGGCTGCCTTGCCCTTTTTGGCTTCAAAAGTGCGTGCACTTTCGGCAATCTTGGCAACCTGTTCTTCAACTTCATCTTCGGCAATGTCGATCACCTGACGGTGCAGCTTGAGCTTGCTGACATCACTGACTTCAATGGTCGGGATGACCTCATAGGATATGGAAAATTCAAAGTCTGCCTTGGCAGCCAGAATCTGATCAGCTTCCGATTCGTCTTCTGTCATGGTGATCTGAGGACGTGTTGCTGACTTCTCACCGCGCTCGGACAGGATTTCCGTTGGCTTTTGGTTGATCATTTCATTGACCAGTTCGGCCATGATTGATTTGCCATACATCTTGCGCATGTGACCCATGGGCACTTTGCCCGGACGGAAGCCATTGAGCCGGACTTTGTCCTTCGCATCAACAAGCCGCTCATTCATCTGTGATTCCATGTCTTTTGCCGGGATCACAATCTTGATCTCGCGCTTCAGACCTTCAGACAATGTTTCTGTAACCTGCATATTCAAACCTTCAATCTCATAGCAACCGCATTCGCCCCTATCGGCTTTCAATACGGCACATTTCTGTCTGCCACAGGTGGCAATGACCAATCGCGGCGCCTATGCCCAGGCAAATCAGGCACCGCACCATTGAATTTATTGACTTTTTCTACTTTGCGCAGGCAAAACTCACGTGTTTAACCGCGCCTATAGCAGTTGCTGCCAACGGGCGTTCGCCGCGCAATAGCAAATTGGTTGCCTTGCCGCAACGCAAATCAAACAAAAGGCAGCAATCTGGCAATTTTTTGATTGTATTCCCCCTCATGGACGCAGCGACGATCCGATGGGCAATTTTGTCTCCGCGGTCCAGATCCAGTAGCGGGCTGTGACAAATTTCGGTCCTGTCTGGATTTTTTTCGTTCGATAGGCACTGGCAGTGCAAAACTATGCCACATAGGTCCTGACATCCGCGCCGATGTATCGGGCAAGTGCTCCTGTTGGAGGCGCGTCGGTAACAAGAATATCCACTTCACGAATGGATCCCAGTGAAATGAGGCCTGGTCTGTTAAACTTCGTGGCATCCACCGCGAGCAGCACCCTTGATGAACGATCCATTGCAGCCCTTACATTCATCACCTCCCAATGGTCGTCATCTCCCATAGTGCCGTTAGCTTCAATGCCGCTGACTGAAATGATCGACATGTCGAAGCGAAAACGTTCAATGAATCTATTGCCCGAATCGCCAACCACACTGCCATCAATATGACGAACAAATCCGCCAGGCAGTCCGACAGTAAAATCAGCTCTGTCTTTCAACAAGAACGCAGCGCCCAGACTGTAGGTGATAATTTTCAGGTCTTTGCGTGCCAATAGCGCTGCGGCAATGGCCTCACATGTTGTACCGGCATCGATAAACAACGACGCTCCATCGGGCACAAGGTCTGCAACCTGTTGTGCGATTTTACGCTTCACATCGCTCAGATCGGAACGACGCCGGATATAATCCTCCAGTTCCAGTCCACCGACAAAAGCCGCACCACCATGGGTGCGCCTCAATTTGCCAATCTGATCCAGCTGGTAAATATCACGCCGTACCGTCTGTTCAGAGACACTCAGACGGCACGCAAGAACCTCTATCGTTTCATAACCGGCATGTTTCAACAGCTCCAGAAGCTTTGCTTGCCGTGTGTTTTTGCTCACGTCTACATCCCTACCCCGCCTGCAGCCCGATACAACAAACCCGATTCTTGCAAATCATGCACAGCAAATTGGCATAAACACCCTGGGCCAATCATCATATACATCATCACAGCCCTCTGTTTGGGCAGCAAGACAACAATCGTCAACAAATTCCCATCTTTTGTAAAATTAATTACAAATTGCAGTCTTGAAGAATGACTGTTATGGCACAATCATTCTGGTTCCATGGCAGATCGATGAGTGAGAAAAGATGCAAAAGCTGCTGCTGATAATTCTTGATGGTGTGCCTTGGCACAATTGGCGAACTTTATTTGGGAATCTCGAAGGTTGGGTGGACAGCCAGGAAGCGCGCGTGTGGAAAATGCGCTCAGTCATTCCGTCGATATCAGCGTCGTGTTACGCGTCCATTCATACAGGTGTTGCACCAGCGGTTCATGGCTGCATCGGCAATCAAAACGTATTTCATCTGGGTATGCCAGATGTATTCTCGCAGATACGTTTGGCAAATGGTGTGACAGGTGCGGTTACCCACTCGTACTGGTCAGAGCTTTTCAACCGGTCTCCGTTTGAACCGACCCGTGACATTGAGTATGACGAGCCGGAAAGCAGCACGATCAATCACGGACGGTTCCACACAATGACCGGCTATGGTCACGCCAATCAAATGACCCCTTGTGACGCGGATCTGTTTGCCACACTGACCATGCTGACTGAGCGATTTGATTTAAATTATGGTGTACTCCACAGCTGTACACTGGATAGCATGGGACACCGTTTTCAGCACGAATGCGAAGAAATGGATAAAGCATGCCAACGCGCCGATGAGCAGCTTGCCCGATATGTCTCGCGCTGGCGCGAAGCGGGCTATGAATTGCTGATAACCGCCGACCATGGGCAAAATGAGCGTGGACATCATGGCGGCCGTGGGGCGGATCAACAGGATTTTGCAATCTACTATTTTGGCGACGCCCGCGGGCCGGAGCCGGATACGACGTTGCGACAAACTCAACTCGCCCCAACAATACTGAGCCGTCTGGGTGCACCAGTCGCCGTTACGATGAAAGACAACTCTTTCTTGAGTTAAGTTGCCAACCCCAAAACCCGATGCGGCGAGATACCTATGGAACAAACACCCTATAAAGCCATTCTGTTCGACAAGGACGGAACACTGTTTTCATTCACTCACACTTGGGCATTGTTCTGTGATCGCATGTTTGAGCGGCTGGCACCGGGAGACGATGTCCTTCAGGAGCAATTGGCACAGGTCTGCGGTTATGAGCGGACGGATCGAACCTTTGTGACGGGTTCTTTGATCGTCTGCGCCAGTGCACATGAGGTTAACACCGCATGGACACAGATTTTGCCGGATCATTCACTGGAGGATGTCGAGAGGCTTAACCTTGAATTACTCGCTGATCTGCCGCTTGCACCAACATGTGACCTTCATGAAGCCCTGGGCAATTTAAAACGGCAGGGATTTGTGCTTGGTGTGGCCACGAATGACTATTACGCTGGTGCCCGCGAGCAGCTGGAAAAAGCCGACATATTGTCCCTGTTTGACTTTGTCTGCGGGTCAGACAGCGGCTATGGCAGCAAACCCGGCCCCGGTATGATTCATGGATTTTGCGATGCGACCGACATAGACGCTGCGTGCGTGATTTTCGTCGGTGACAGCAAGCATGACATGGACTGCGGTGCCAATGCTGCAGTCGGTCTTTGTGTTGGCGTTCTGACCGGGCCAGCTGATGCAGCAGCATTGGGTGATGGAGCCGATGTAGTTCTCCCATCGATTGAAACACTGCCGGACTATCTGTCAGCACGCAATTAGACCGTTTCACGTTTTGTCAGAAACGGGACAACGGTGTCGGCCCTTGATTTTGATGATGCATTCAGATTTTGCCAATTCCGCCAAAATCTGAATTACTCCAAGGAGCAATCTTCGCTCCAGCAAATAATTCAATTCATATAGAAAAAATTGCCCTATTTGGTTTGCAATACTTCTTAGGCTGACCAACCACTGAAATGTGTCAGCCAAAGTCTTTAGCTTCATGGGTAACAACAAATTCAGTCTGCCGGACGTTGATCCCATACGATACGCCCGTCAAATACCGTGAGCAGAACTTTCGTGTCGGCTATGTCCCAGATCGTGGCAACCTCCTGGGCCAGCGCTTCAATATCCTGATCGATCATTATCAGATCAGCTTTTTTGCCAACTTCGATGCTTCCCGTTTCATTTTCCTGCCCCATGGCGATGGCACCATTGATTGTGTAGGCAGCCAATAGATCATCGAGCGCCAAAACCTCATCAGCATTAACTGCAACCACCTGTGTTGGTTCGTTGTCTTCCTGTGAAGTCGGGTTAACAGGCAGCAGATCGGCACGTATGAGCCCGGCTGCTATATTGGCGAACGGCTGTGGGGTTGGTTGATCAACAGGTGCATCGCTGCCTGCCGCCAGAATTCCACCCGCATCCCTGATGCTGCGGAACGGATAGACCCGCTCATGCCAGAGACCATCGGGGTGATAAATCGCTTCAAGATCCAAAACGGATTTAACTTCGTTGATAAATGGAATGACAGTTGTGTCATATTCCCAAAAAGGCACAGCCCAGGAATAGGTCGGCGTCACAACAACGCCCATCTCACCAATGCGAGCCACGTCATCAGGTGCCACAAACTGGATATGAGCAAGATTATGAGCAAGACCACGCGTGCCGTTTTCTGCACGTGCTGCTTCAATTGCGTTCAATGCGACATGGACAGCTCTGTCACCCAGAGCATGCATGTGCACCGTAAATCCTTCCCGATCAAAAGCTGCAACGGCCCTATTCAATTCCGCAGGTGTAAACTCCAGTAATCCGTAGCGCTTCTTGCAGCGCATTGCAGCAAAACCATGTTGATCCTCAAATGACCTTGCGACTTCCCCGTCCTCATATCTGGACAGGTTGGCACGCACATCGTTGCAGATATCCCCGTCCAGATTGACATAACCAAGAACCTTGGAAGCGTCATCTATTATGGGTTCAAGGTAAGGGTGCTGCATGGCGGCGGTCTGGGTCGGATATTCGACCACCCCATCAACAAACAGTTTAACCCCGTCAGCCTTGATATAAAGCGCGTTGGAAAAACGATCACGCATATCCCCGGCAGCGCTGAGCGCAGCATCAATGTCCACTGGTCGATCACGTCCGCCATAAAAATTGCTGTCGATGTGCGTATTAAGACGCACACGAAAATCGAGCAGATTGTTCGCCTCCATATAGCTGTAAACATCCGCAAGAGTATCGGTTACCAGAGCATCCTGCGCTGAGGTAACGCCATTGGACGCCATCAGAGCGCGTAATTCACCCAGAACCGGTTTGAAATTTTCAACCTGAGCTTCAGGTGCAGCAATGATCACCTGAGCAAAATCCTTGGCTGTGCCATCGGGCTCACCATTGGAATCCACATTAAAATACTCGCCATAGGGCTTGTACTCATTCGCCAGTGAAGCGCCAGTCACCGCCACAGGCCTGTCATCCTTGGGGTGGCGGGCACGCTGATAGGCAGCGCTATTGAAGCCAAATGCATGTCCGTCCGAGCCATCAAGCCGTATGGGCACCGTCCCGGATATCGCATCAAGAGCCGCACGCACCGTCGGATAGGTCTCGGTCGTGCTCAGCAGTGAGGGTGGATTGAACGCCTTGCCAATCAGCCAGCCATCCTCATTCAGATCTGCAACGGCCAGACAAGCGCGCAATTTGGCCACTGTTTCGTCGAGATCAACCGATTTCCCCTCAAAATCACACTCATATTTCTCACCACCAAATTGCGGTGTCACATTATAAAGCGGATGGATATGGACATCGTGTAACCCCGGCAGAACAATCTGCCCGCCCGCGTCTATAACCTTGGTATCCGGGCCAACCAGATCGCTCAATCCGGCTTCATCGCCGACATAGACGATCATATTGTCGCGTATCGCAACTGATGACGCCCGGTTGCGCACAGTGTCCATTGTCAGAATATTTCCGTTGGAAATCACCAGATCAGCTGTTTGCGCCGATACGCCCGTGACCCAGCCCGATGCCAGGGCACCAAGACAACCGGCCATAATTTTGGAATTGAGGCAGAACATCAACAATGTACTCCAGATTTGTTCAATCGATCGAATGAAATCTGGCAGGTGTCCGGTCACCCGGCAACCGGGGTGACAATTCATAATTGACGTGCATTGTGTCTTATCCGCGTCAATCAGCATCAAATTGGTGAATTCACATGTCGAACAACCATTTCGCAGAAAACCTTCGTCAATTGACCGGATACGGCAAATCGGTGTCAGATATCTGCCGCAAGGCCAAAGTTAACCGCACCCAATTCAACCGTTATCTCAGCGGCCAGTCCCTGCCATCCCTGCAAACATTGCGGCGGTTATGCGATTTCTTCGGCGTTGATGAACAGGAAATTCTGCTTGCCCCGGATGCTTTCAGACAGATTATTCGCCTGCGTCCTCCACAGCTCACGCACAGCGAGGATCCGGCGATTGATTTCGCCCTGAAACTTTTTGCCGATCAAAAGGAAAGTGCCGCACTTCAGGGCTACTACCATGTCTATTTTCAGCCCGAGCCGAATGTGCCGCACATATACTGCAACCTGGCAAAACTGACCTGGACAGGACGCGGCCTGCTGATCAAGATTATCGAACGCCATCCGCAGGACGCCATAAACCTGCCCAAGAGGTTGAAATATGAAGGCATGGCATTCGTGCGGACCGGTAAATTATTTTGCCTTGTGCAGGAAACCAGATTGCGCAGCTCCACACTTTTTATTGCCCTGTCGCTTGGAGACTTTGACCAGCCTCAACTGTTGAACGGGGTGACCAGCGGCACAGAACCGGAAGGAGGCAACCAGATTACAAGTTTCAAATCAGTTTGGAGCTTTATTGGTAAACAACCCGATCTGCGCAATGCTTTGCATCAGTGCGGCTGTTTCGAGGCAAGCGAGATTGATTTGTCACCAGCCATACGTGCCGGCATTGTGTAGATATGGAGCAGATTCAATACTGCAAGTTTAGCAACAACCCCTTCGGCACGAGGGTGTCACCCATGTCTTGGGTACAATCTGTTACCTATGTCTCCGGGTCGGACAAATTGTCAAATGGTGCGGGTGGAGGGACTCGAACCCCCACGCCTCTCGGCGTCTGGACCTAAACCAGGTGCGTCTACCAATTCCGCCACACCCGCATCAAATAGAGCCGGACGTTTGCCACAGGGGCTCATGCTGGTCAAGCGAGATCTTGAAGAACTTCTGCCTTGTGTGAAAGTATCGCTCATTCAATTGTTTCCCTGCGCATGACCGGGGCAAAACTGCTCCCTACGCGCCAATTCTAAAAACCCTGGCAGTGGCAAGCAGCGATCCGCAATGGATCGCCTCGCCATTCCTCATGACCCAGATATCAGCCATTGCGGTCGAGATGGTCTTGCCAGCCTGCAGTATGCGGCCCTCTGCCCGCAGTGCATCGCCGTGCGCCTGATTGGTCACTTTGATGGTAAAGTCGAGCGTCGCAACAGAACATCCCTTCGGCGCCATGCTGGCACAGGCAGATACGGCCGCAACATCGCCTATTGCACCGATAATCGATGCGGGAAACAAATCGGGCGGTGATGAAAAGCGTTCGGCAAAGGGCATCGTCACAATGACCCGGCCAGGTTCAAAGGTAACCGGTTCAATACCCAGTTCCCGTACAAATGGCAGTTGCCTGAGAAAACCACCCATTTCATTTTTTTCAGATTCCATCGGTATCGCCCTTTTATTAAATTGTGCCACTCGTCGATCACTGCACAAATGACGCACCCGGGGATGGAAGTACATTTACTTGTCGGTATACCCTTGCAGCATGACAAACCGAGCAACAACGACGAAATCTCACATTCTCGAATGCGCATGCAGCCTGTTTTATCGCCACGGGTTTGCCCGGGTCGGTGTTGATCAGATCGCCGAAGCGGCAGGCATAACCAAACGCACGCTTTACAATCATTTTCAAAGCAAGGACGCGCTTGCAGCGGCGGCCCTGGCTGTTCAAAATGAGTACATCCTTCATCAGGTCCAACTGTGGCAACTGGAAGAAGCCGCTGATCCGCGACAGATTTGCAAAATAATATTCGAGCAGTTGGTCAAATGGGTTGTGCAATCCGATTGGAAAGGCTCCGGATTTACCCGAATAACGATGGAGCTTGCCGAGTTGCCCGGTCACCCGGCAAGAAAGGCATCAAGCGATCACAAGGCTGCTCTGGAAGCGCTGCTGACACGCTATTTCGCATTGTCCGCAGCAACTGAGGCAACACAACTTGCCCGTCGGATCATCATTTTGATTGAAGGAGGCATGTCATTGGCATTAATTCATGCAGACCCGGAGTATCTGGTTGAAGCGGCAAAAACTGCCGACTCCATGTTTGACAGTCCAGCAGCCATCCAGAGCCGACAACAGTCAGCAGGAGACATGGGATCAAGCCATGCAAAATAGTCATGCCTCCTATGCATATATTGCGCTGCACAAATTCAATATCGATACCTATATTGTTTTCAGGACAACAACGCACTTGGCGAGGCCAAGGAATTCAATCGGTTTGAAATTATGAATATGATGCTTACATATAACAAATGGCGGTCTTATCACAAGACACGTGATGCTCTGCAGCGTCTGGGCGATCATGAGTTGAATGATTTGGGCATCAAACGCGACCAGATTGAATCCATCGCCCGTAAGGCGTTGTAAACCAAGGAATTCAAAGTTTCGCCGGGGCATACTCCTCCTCCCAATGCCCCCGCGATTAGACTGACAGCACTCCTCCTCCCAGCTGTCAGTCAAGCTAAATGACGCTCGCTGGACCTCCTCCCCCAGCGAGCGTTATTTTTTTGGCTTATCAAACACGATCATAAGTGATCAATGCGGCCGACGATATCCAGCCCTTGCACAAACGCATGGCCATCTCGCAAATATTGCACCGCACAATATTATTAGAACACCCAACCGGGACAATTAACAATGATGGCTCTCAGTAACCATCACCGAAACGAGAAGGATAAAAACAATGGTTTCTCTAAAACAGTCTTTTCAGAATTGGCGCAGCTACCGAAATACCTGTAATGAACTCTATCGCATGTCTGATCGCGATTTGAATGACATAGGTATTGCACGTGGCGACATTCCATTTGTTGCGCGTCATCGCTCGTGAAAAGTCGGTAACCTGTACATCAATCGCCTGCGAAACCCTTAAGCCTCGCAGGCGTTCTGATTCCGGGAACAGCGGCACAAATCCACTATAATTTCGGTCGCCAAATTGACTATTCCGCCACCTCCCAATTGAGGCCGTGCACTGCAGAAATCGCATAGCAGGCCTGTGAAATTGGCGCTTACAAATTTGCCAATAAGGATTACATAGCAATCAACAGTTCAGCTTGAAAACAGGAAGGAGATTTACAATGAATATCGTAAAAGACTACCAGAATTGGCGTAAGTACCGCCGTACAGTTAACCAGCTTCGCAGTCTGCCAGACAGCCTGCTGAGTGATATTGGCGTAAATCGTCATTCCATCAACGATTTCGCCCGTCAGGTTTCTGACAACTAAATTCAGATCCAAGTTACCAAATCAGAGCGTTGTACCAGTTCCCGATGCGTATCCCTCGTGCGCGGAACATTGGTCAGCGCTCTTTTTGCATGCAAAATACTAGGGCCTGTGGACATTTGGGAATCCCAAATGTCCACAGGCCCTACAACACATACCAGTTTATACGAAACGGTCACTAAAGCTGTTGGTCACACCTTGGGGAAATTCATGCGGATCTGGTCGATACTCATACCCATTTTTATGGCAGGCGTGCTTGCCGGTTGCAGCGGCGAAGAGCAGGACGCCGAAATCGTCCCTGTCATCCGCCCGATCAATGCCCTGACCGTCGAGTCGGTTGAGCTTGGCTTCCAGCGCAGCTATCCGGCCGAAGTGCTGCCCGCACGGGAAGTGGATCTGACCTTTCGCGTCTCCGGGCGGATCACGGAACTGCCATTCCATCCCGCCATGGGACTCACCCAGCCGACGTCGGCCGCCAATTCTTTCTTCAAGTTCGCCCAGCAGCGTATAAAACAGGTCGAGATCAGAGTGAAGGTGCATGTTTCATCCAACCCGACGAAAGGCCGTTTGTCTGGCCTTGTCGGGATATCGCGTTTTCCAATTACCCCTTCAATTGGTCAGTCGGATTGGAGATTTCTTTCGATTGAGCGCCAGCATTTTGCTATTTGGCGCCACATGGCCGGTTTGATTGACGGGCAATCATGTGCGTGGAGATCAGCGCCGTTTCTGTGAGTGCCGGTCAAACACACAGTGCTGCCCCACTCAATTGGCCACCGTCAGGATGACGCTTTGTTGACCGCCCAAAATTGTGGACGGAATGACCGTGAGGCCGCGATATATGTCACCGACAATCGCTTCGGCAGGATTGATGCCGCTTTGTGCCGAGAGTGTATTGCCCTCCTGCATGCCACGCCCGATCAGTTGAACAATGGCCGGGGAGTCGGCGAACTTGCTGTGATTGACATTGCTTTCGTCATTGATTTGGGAAACATCAATGACGTTGACACCCAGCTCCGCAAGACTTGTGGGGTCAGCAGCGCCAACACGGCTGACACCACCGGCAATACGCCGCGACCATGTCAGTGCCTTGTCGTCACCTGATACGAGAACATAGAAGACGTCAGTTGCCCCTTCAAAATTGCGCAGCTGAGCCTTGAAGACATCAAAATCGATATCGGGGGCTGCCAGGACCACCCGGCGCAGGCGGCCCGTGGAGTCCAGATCAGTGCGCTTTTGCAGCTGGCCCATGGCCTCAAGAGTTACCAGGTTGCCCATGGAGTTAGCCACGACATCAAAGTGCTCGACATTGGCTCCCGAAATGATGACACCAAGTTCCTCAAGATGATCACGGGCCTGAAGCGCACTGTTGATGTCGTAGACATAGTCCAGGCGTTTGCCGCTGGATGCCCAGGAAAACAGCACCGGGACACCCTGGTAGCCGGTGTCATGAACGAACTGCGCCACGCGCAAGACAGCAGCGCTGAAATTGACATTGTAGCCATGGACGAAAACCAGAATATCCTTGGACCCGATGCCGCGTTCTTGCAGGGAACCATTGAGACGCTCACGAAACGTGTTTGTACCCTCGTAGAGCTGTGGCTTGCCGACAACAAAATGCTTTTTCGGATCAGGTGTTCTGGATGGTGGCGTTTCGATCTGGCCCGTTTCATGGGATTGCGGAATAGCGACATCAATCTGACCGAGCGTCATCTGCGTCGACCGTTCCCCGGAAAAGAATTCCGTTGGATCTTCGGAACGCGCCCGGGTCGTCGCTATGAAGATGCGGTGCGTCGTGGCGCCACTCTCACTGGAGAGCGGCAAAACCGTCTCGCCAAGTCCGATAATATTGCTTTTCCCGCCGCCGCAGCCAGCAAGAATGGCGCACAGAATGCCCAAAATAAGCAGTCGAAAACTCGACGGGTACACACGCAGATACATAACTTTCTCACACGTTCAGGGCTTAAATCACCCTATGCGACTTCGTGACCACGCACGCGGAAGAAAGCCGCATAAAGTGTTGGCACGATCACCAGTGTCAGCACCGTTGCAAAGGACAGACCGCAAACGATGACAACCGCAAGGCTTTGGAAGAACGGGTCCCACAGCAGCGGCAGCACGCCGAGCACGGTTGTCAGCACGCCCAGCACCACCGGTCGTACGCGGCTGACGGCGGCATCGACGACGGCCGTCATGCGCGCCTTGCCCTCAGCGATCTCCGCGTCGGTCTGGTCGATCAGCACGATGGCATTCTTGACCAGCATGCCGGTCAGGCTGAGAACACCCAACACCGCCATGAATTCAAGCGGTGTATCGGTCAGGATGAGCCCGTAGATTACACCGATAAATGCGAGCGGTACTGTCAGCCAGATAATGACCGGCTGACGGATCGAGTTGAACAGCAAAATGACGACAATGATCATTGCGCCAAAGCCAAACGGCATGGTCGATGCCAGGCCTTCATTGGCTTCGAGGCTAGAGCCGTATTCACCCTTCCATTCAAACGTATAGCCAGGCGGCAGTTCGATTGCTTCGATGCCTGGGCGAATGCGCTCGAAGAGATCACCAGACAGAACACCCGGAGCCGGATCGGCCTGTGCAGTGATGGACAGCGAGCGATCAATGCGCCGCATGCGACCGTTCTCGAACACAACATCGAAGGCGTCGACCACCTGGCTGACCGGCACATATTTGCCGGTGACCGGACTGAACACCTGCACATTTGCCAGGTCGGCAACATCGTCGCGGTTGCCTTCCGTTGGCCGCATGATGATCCGCCGCAACTCATCGGCTTCACGGTAAAGGCCGATGGTAGAGCCGTCGAAATGCCCGGCTATGGCGGAGGAGATGTCATTTTGGGTCAGACCCAGGCGCTTGGCGTGGGATTCATTGATGCGCGGCCTTACCACACGGACCATCTCGCGCCAATCATCCTTGATGCCGATAGCGCCCTCCTCGGCAAGGATCGCGTTGGCTTGACCGGCAAGGCTTCGCAAAATGGCAGGATCGGAGCCGCTGAAGCGGGCTTCGATTTTCGATCCGCCGCCGGGCCCAAGAACGAATTTCCAAGCCTTGGCCCGGGCGTCCGGATAATCCTGCTCGATATGATCGGCAATGACCGGCAACAGCGAGTCAATGTCCCGGAAGTCGCTCACATCCACCAGGATCTGACCATAGGCAGGACTGGCGCTTTCGCTGCTATAGGTCAGCATGAACCGCAAATGCCCGCCGCCGACAACGGCGTTGGTGCCGGTCACGCCGTCAAGGCCGCGCACCCAGGTGGCAATCTCGGTAACGTCTTCTGTCGTGCGATCGATATCGGTGCCTTCGGGAAGGAAATAATCGACGACAAATTGCGCCCTGGTTGATGCCGGGAAGAAGCCGGGCGGTACGAGACTGAACAGGGAAATTGCGGAGGCCAGCGTGCCGACAACCAGCGCGATGGTGATCCAGCGAAACCGGATAGCCCGCTCGAGAAACCGCCGGTAGCCACGCAAAATAAAATGTTCGGTCGGCTCGGGCGCATTCTCGTCCACCGGCTTGGGTTTGAGAAGCAGTGTGCAGAAATACGGGGTGAGCCAGACTGCGACGAGCCACGAAAAGAGCAACGAAATCATGATCGTCCAGAACAGCGAACCGGCATATTCGCCGGTATTGTCAGGCGAAAAGCCGATCGGCGAAAATGCCAGGAACCCGACGATCGTTCCGCCAAGCAAAGGCCATTTCGTCTGATTGACCACCGCCGAGGCTGCAGACGCGGTGCTTTCACCCTTTTGCACCCTGACCAGTGTTCCCTCAACCACAACGATGGCATTGTCGACCAGCATGCCGAGAGCAATAATCAGTGCGCCCAGCGAAATGCGCTGCATGTCGAGCCCGAACGCATACATGCCGAACAGGGTGCCGGCGACTGTGACCAGCAGGATACCACCCATCAAAATGCCGGAGCGCAGGCCCATGAAGATCAGCAGCGTGCCGACGACGATAGCGAGCGCCAGGATAACATTGCCGACAAAATCATCGACCGATACCCGCACCGATTCTCCCTGATCGGAGATCGGCGTCACATCGATGCCGATGGGCCGTTCACTGAGCAGTTCGGTCATCCGCTCCTTCACGGCATCTCCCATGGTGACGACATTGCCACCAATGGAGTTGGAGACGCCGATGGCAACGGCGGGACGACCATCACGGAAAAAACGCTGGCTGACCGGTTCTTTCACGCCGCGCGACACCGTTGCGACATCGCGAAGCCGGTAGGTTCGGCCGTTTGACGAGTTGGCAATGACGAGATCGCCGATTGCATCAACCGAACCGATTGCGGTTTCAGGCCGGATGGTCAGGCGCAGATCCCCGGCCCGTGCCGCGCCCGATGACGTGACCACATTCTGGCCCTCAAGCGCCTGTGCAACCTGGCTGGACGACAGGCCGAGACTGACCAGTCGCGCCGGCGAATATTCGACATAGATGACCTGTTGCGGCGCGCCTTGCAGGACAACTTTGGAAACACCTGAAACCAGCACGAGCTGGCGCTGCAACGTCTTGGCATAATCGTTGAGTTGTGACAGCGAGTAGCCATCACCGGTTATCGCGAAATAGAGCGCATAGACATCGCCGAAATCATCATAGACGATCGCCGGTCCGGCATTGGGCGGCAGGCTGCTTTGGGTGTCGGAGATTTTGGCCCGCAATTGGGTAAATTTCTGGTGCAGCGCCGAACGATCCTTCGCTGCGGCTATGGTGAATTCAACCGTCACCTCCGAGAGCCCGATGGAGGAAACCGACTTGATCTCCTTCACCCCGGACAATTGCTGGATGGCGTTTTCGACAATTTCGGTGACTTCCTCGGCCACGTCTTCAGCGCTTGCGCCCGTATAGGGTGTTATGATCTGAGCCTGTCGAATAACGAATTCCGGATCCTCGAAGCGCGGCAGGTTCTGGTAGGCATAATAGCCGGCCACCAGGATGAGGATTGTCATCAGCGCGCTGACGACGCGCTTTTCAATCGCGAAACGTGCGAGATCCATCGGGTTCAGTTCCCGTAATCGAGAACGGGGCGAACGACCATCCCGGGAAGCAATCGCGACAGCCCGGCAGTCGCGACAACATCACCCGGTGACAGGCCGCTGGAAATCTCGATATTTGCGCCACTGGCACCGGCGGTTTCGACGGGGCGCTTTTCAGTCGCATTGGACTCTGCCGTAACCACCCAAACATAGGGCGTGCCGTCGGCTTCTGAGACGACAGCCGTGACCGGAACGAGGATGACGCTGCCGCCATTGCCGTTTTCAGCGATATTAACGGTTCCCACCATGCCGGGCAGGATCGATGCATTGTCCGGCTGGGCGATGGAGACACGGCCACGATAGGTCTGGGTGGCGGAATCGGCCTGCGTGGTGAATTCAACCAGTTCGGCCGGCAGCAAAACTCCCGGCAGCGCATCGAGCGAGGCCGTCAGTTGTGCATCCCGCGAGACCGCCAGTTTGGCAACATCGGGGCCCGGCACATCAAAAAGAAGCTCCAGAGTTGCCAGTTCCTGCAGAAGAACGATCGATTCCTTCGCCTGAACATTGGTGAAATTGTCGACCAGACGCCGGGCGATGATCCCGTCAAACGGGGCTCGAAGTGTCGTATCAGCCAAGTCGGCGCGCGCTGTTTCCAGCTGTGCATCGAGGCCCCTGATCACCGCCTCCTGCTGTTCGATATCCTCCGGTCGGGCACCTGACTCCCCCTTGTTGAGTTCTTCCTGGCTGACCCTGAGTTCGGCTTCCGCGACATCAAGGGCCGTTTCATCTGTATCCAACTTGACCTTGGAGACGACATCCTGCTCCAAAAGGGTCTTTGTGCGTTCTACCTGCTCACGGGCAGCGGTGACTTTGGACTGGGCGGCGGCGACAGAGGCCTTGAGCGCAGCGATATCCTCGGTGCGTGAGCCGCTTTGCAGCGCTCGCAGCTGCGCTTCTGCCTGCGAGCGCTGGCTTTCCAGCTGATCGACAGCCGCCTTGTAGTCACGGGTTTCCAGCTGGGCAATCATGTCGCCCTGTTTGACCTCCATGGCGGCCCGAACCGGCAGTTCCGTGATCCGCCCGGAGACGCGAAAGGTCAGATCCACTTCCCGTGCGGGCAGCACTTCGGCCGGATAGCTGCGCTGGAAGCCAAGCTCAACCGACTCGACGGTCAGGGCATTGATCGGGCGGATGACAGGGGCGATTTCGGCGTCCTGCTCTTCGCCGCTGCAACCGGCAAGCACGCCTGCCATAAAAATGGGTATGAGTATCGACCAGATCCGCATGAATTTCCCCAAGGTGTGACCAACAGCTTTAGTGACCGTTTCGTATAAACTGGTATGTGTTGTAGCGAAAGGCAACCGCAATAGACCAGAAAAGGCGCGAAATCATGTCGGTAGCAATGCAGATCATCCTTGGAAGTTTTCTCTTGTTCATCTGCATCGCTATTCACATTTACGCCATGCTCAACGCGATCACCTATCTGCGGTATTTGAGGCACCGGCTGCAAGATATGAGGCGGATCCGGCTTTGGGCGACGGTTCTCGGCATAGCGCTCCTTGCGATCGTGGGTGCCAACACGATTGAGGTCTGGCTGTTCGCTATTTCGTTATTGACCCTGGGCGGGCTGCAGGATTTCGGCGACGCGATCTATTTTGCTCTCGTAACCTACACAACCCTGGGCTATGGCGATGTGGTGCTTGCCAAGGGCTATCGCATCTACGGCGCATTCGGCGCCGTGACCGGCCTTCTCGCTTTCGGTTTCTCAACCGCGTTCCTGCTCAGCCTGTTCAATAGACTTGTTCCGGCGGATGAGGACTAGCTTCGCCAGGACACAGTCAGTAGGGCCAATAAAAAGCCCACAGAAAGATTGCTCCGATGGCGACGACAATATCGATAAGCGGCGATTTCGAAATCCATGGATGCAAACCAGATATGTTCGTCAGGGCAACTCTTGCGATGATCAAACCGGCTATGAATGCCAGCGGTGTCCAGTACCATGCAAAGGAAGCAAAACCCCACAGAACAAGGGAGATGACCAGCAGGGACGCGACGACACTCGATATCTCGCCCATCACGTTGCGGCGCGACTTTCCATAGTTGAACATTCCATGCAGAACGACCGAGCTGGTCAGTCCCAGGAAAATCACACATGCAAAAAGAATTAGTTTCACGGTCACTCCCCAAGGTCGCTGAGTCTGAAGTGTATGCGTGATTTTGGGATGTATCCAGATGGGAACAACAAAATGGGCTGAATACTAGGGCCTGTGGACATTTGGGATTCCCAAAACAGGAAAAATCTGATTCAAGCTCCCTTTTGAGGGAGTGAATTATGCGCGAAGAGCGTTTTGTCATCAACGATCGAAGCTGGGCTATCATAGAGCCGCTGGTTCCTGGCACTGCTCGCGATTCTGGAGTTACTGCCAAGGATACGCGTCTTTTTTTGGAAGCTGTTTTATGGCGCGTGCGAGTTGGCGGTCCTTGGCGCGACCTTCCGCCAGGGTTTGGCGAATGGAATAGTGTCTTCCGTCGATTTCGCAGATGGGCTCAGGACGGTGTTTTTGAACGCCTTTTCAAGGCGGTATCCGATGATCCCGATTTTGAGTATGTGCTGATAGATGGAACGATTGTCAGTGTTCACCAAAAGGCAAGCGGCGCAAAAGGGGGACTCTCAATCAGGCCATCGGGCGCTCGAAAGGCGGATTAACAACGAAAGTATTGGCCCTAACTGATGCCTTGGGTAATCTGGTTCGTTTTAAACTTCTGCCCGGCCAACGCAGCGAAATCACCGGTGCACCAGACCTCATCGATGGCCTCACGTTCGATGCTTTGATGGGTGACAAGGCATTTGACGCTGATAATTTACGCCAATCCTTGCACGCTGGCGGCGCAACTGCGGTCATTCCCGCAAAGCGCAATCGTAAAGTCCATATTCCGCACGATAAGGAAGCTTACAAATGGTGGCACCTTATCGAAAACTACTTCAGTAAAATCAAAGAGTTCCGGGGCGTGAACACCAGATACGACAAAACCGATTCAAGTTACGAAGCAACTTGGAATTTGGCAGCAACCATCATAGCCCTGCGCTGAATGTCCACGGGCCCTAGAGCAATTCAGGTTTTGACGGAATCGGCAAAACCTGAATGCATCAACAAAATCGAAGGCCGACACCGTTGTCTCGTTTCTGACAAAACGTGAAACGGTCTAGACGATCTGATTTCATGTGCAAAACAACGGCTAAACCGATGCGCATTTGATTGGACGCCTCGTCGGGAAATGTTAAAACCCTGGCATGACAGATAACACAGCACTTAAACCAATTCACATCATCGGTGGCGGCATGGCCGGCTCTGAAGCAGCGTGGCAGGCAGCCAATAACGGTGTACCCGTGATCCTTCACGAGATGCGCCCCATACGCGGTACGGATGCCCATCAAACGGACGGGCTGGCAGAGCTCGTATGTTCAAATTCCTTTCGTTCAGATGACCATCAGGCAAATGCCGTCGGTGTCCTGCACCAGGAAATGCGCCTGGCAAACTCCATCATAATCGGATGTGCCGACAAACATCAGGTTCCCGCCGGATCTGCACTGGCAGTTGATCGTGATGGTTTTTCCAATGCTGTGACCCATGCGCTGGAAAACCATCCACTGATCACCATCAGCCGCGAGGAAGTCTGCGGGCTTCCGCCAGAAAACTGGCATCAATCCATAATCGCGACAGGCCCGCTAACCGCGCCTGATCTTGCCAGTGCCATTCAACAGGAAACCGGCGCGGAGTCGCTGGCCTTTTTCGATGCTATTGCACCTATCCTGCATTTCGACAGCATCAATATGGACATCTGCTGGTTTCAGTCGCGCTATGACAAGGTTGGTCCGGGCGGTAACGGCAAGGATTACATCAACTGTCCTATGGATGAGCAGCAATATAATGCATTCATAGATGCCCTCATCGATGGCGAAAAGACCGAATTCAAACAGTGGGAAGGCACCCCCTATTTTGACGGATGCCTGCCGATTGAAATCATGGCTGAAAGAGGACGGGAGACACTGCGCCATGGCCCGATGAAACCGATGGGCCTGACCAATGTTCACAAACCCGATGAGAAAGCCTATGCAGTCGTGCAGTTGAGGCAGGACAATGCGCTGGCGACCCTGTTCAATATGGTCGGATTTCAAACCAAATTGAAGTATGGCGTCCAAAAGGAGATTTTCCAGCTGATTCCAGGTTTGGAAAATGCAGAGTTTGCGCGTCTGGGTGGGCTTCACCGCAATACCTATATCAATTCTCCACAGCTGCTTGATAAAACGCTTCAATTGAAATCACGTCCGGGCTTGCGTTTTGCCGGTCAGATCACTGGCTGCGAAGGCTATGTGGAATCAGCCGCCATGGGCTTGCTGGCGGGGCGTT
Source organism: uncultured Rhizobiaceae group bacterium (assembly GCA_947501445.1). Lineage (GTDB taxonomy): Bacteria > Pseudomonadota > Alphaproteobacteria > Rhizobiales > Rhizobiaceae > Hoeflea_A. Next base: position 148,401 of record CANMVS010000002.1, read on the forward strand.
TTGCCTCAGCAGAAATATTGGGAACACCGTTCGCCTCGCCGCCTGCCACAACCGCATTTGGCGCTCTGCTGGGCCATATTACCGGCGGACATCTGACAGCAAACGATGAACCCGGGAAACGATCCTTCCAACCAATGAATGTCAATTTCGGCCTGTTTCCACCAATCGAGATCACCAAGCCCGAGGGCGTGAAGAGATTTCGGGGCAAGGAAAAATCCCTGGCAAAAAAACATGCAACCGCTGCGCGCGCACTGGCTGATTGCGAAGACTGGCTTAACGCAGGAGAAAGCACCATCGCTGCACAATAGGTTGGCAGGTTCAACACACCTCACAGGATCAAAACCATGGAATCAGGCTTCTTTCTTATCAATCGCCGCGGACCTGTTGCCCATCTGGCAATGAATCGACCACAAAGGGCCAACGGCATGACGCCGCAATTCTGGACGGAATTGCCACGACTGCTGGCCGAACTGGAATTGGATGAGACGGTGCGCGCCGTTGTTCTGACCGGTGAGGGCAAGAATTTTACCGGCGGAATGGATTTAAGTGCATTTGGATCCATAACGGCGCTTTTAAAGGCGGAACCCGGTCGCGCTGCCCATTCACTGCGCACGCTCATTTTACAGTTGCAGGACGCATTTACGGCCATAGAGAATGTACGTTTTCCAGTCATTGCTGCCATACATGGTGCCTGTATCGGTGGCGGTATCGATCTGATCAGTGCCTGTGACATGCGCCTGGCCAGCAGCGATGCCTATTTTTCCATTGAGGAAATCAATATTGGAATGGCCGCTGATGTGGGCACACTGCAAAGGCTGCCAAAACTGATTTCGCCTTCAATTGTTGCAGAACTTGCCTATACGGGGCGACGTTTCAACGCCGATGAAGCATTGAGTTTCGGGTTGCTCAGCCGGGTATGCAGTGGAAAAGACGAATTGATAAACGAGGCCTTTGCTCTCGCCACAGAAATAGCCGACAAATCACCCTTGGCAATTGCAGGGATAAAGCGAAATCTGGCCTATAGTCGAGACCACAGCGTCGCCGACGGCTTGGATTATATGGCCACCTGGAATGCCGGTATGTTGCGCGGGGATGATCTGATGAAAGCAGTCCAGGCGAAAATGACCCAAAGCCAGGCCGTTTTTGATGACCTTCTGAAGCAGGCGTCCCTGCCGGGCTAGTGTCCTGAATCTGAAGTTCGTCACATTTTGCAGCATACTCACAGCGAACTTCAGATCCACCACACTAGGTGTTTGATGCATTCAGGCTTTGCCGATACCGTCAAAACCTGAATGTCTCTAAGGCTCTTTTGGTGGAAGCATGTTTGCACACAGCCAAAGGGAGACTTCCGCAGCCTCTTGTATGCTACTGAAAACAAAAGGCTCATTTGCTTTGCTCTCACCGACAAAGCGCAACTGAAGTATATTGTTGTCGGTACCCTGCTCCACGATGATGTCGTCGGGTTGCAACAATCTGGCAATGCTGTGGCTGCCAATCGTCCTGACCAATCCAACCGCACCATCTGCGCCCCGAACAAATGCCGCATCACGCGCAACCGTCAGCCGCACATCACGGACCGGCACATCAGGATAGGCTTGTGCAAAGGTGACAATGGCCGATCCTGTATCTTCAATCACCATAGTACTATCTGTACGCTGGCGGCGGGAAGACTTTCTGAATGCAAATGCCGCCAGCAGGACGACGACGGCTGGGACAAGCCACCACATCCCTTCCCTGAACATGACACTGGATTCCGCCAACCACATTGAATCACAATACCCCCGCGAGCCACCGCATTGTCACTGCTCACCGGTGCGTTCAACGGCGCGCTGAAACGCAGGTCGTGCCATCATCCGATCAATGTAGCGCTCCAGACCCGCGTGATTTTCAAGCTCGCCCAGGCGCTTTGCCATCGAAACAATATAGGCCAGACCAAAATCAGGTCCCTGAAGCCTGTCGCCAAGCATAAATGGCTTGTCTCCCAAAAATTCGCTCATGTAGTTGAGATGCAGGTTCAACTCACCATCTGTAAACTGGCTGATCAATGCAGGTTTTGGCTCCTTCTCACGAACAAGCAGCAATTTCATCAAAAGTGGCAGAAAGGCCGATCCCTCGGAATAATGCAGCCACTGGGTATATTGGGCATAGGCATACCGATCATCGCGCGATGGCGCCAGAACCCGGTCCTGGTCATAGGTGTCGATCAGATAGGACGTGATAGCGCCTGATTCAGCCAGCTTAAGAACACCATCCTCGATCACCGGAGACTTGCCAAGCGGATGCGCTTCTCCAAGATCCGCCTGAGCCCGCATTGTTTTGGGATCACGAAGATAAATTTTTAACTCGTAGTCGACACCAAGCTCCTCCAATAGCCAGACAGTGAACAACGGTCGACCTACACGAAGATAATGAACGAGAATCATTGAAAAAACCCAGATTGACGGAAACCGCATGGACCGCACCAGCAAAACAAACATCGACATTGTTCAAAAAATCACGGTCTCTTGAACATGACCTTTGTTTCATCCTGCCAACTTTAACCAACACAGTGATTATGAACTGTTTTACACAGTTGCAGCACTACGGGAAAGGTTTGTTTCCACAGCCCCTTCTGCTGCAGAAAACACAAATGCGCAGCAACCGATGCAAAATTTGAATGATCGGTTCAATTGCTCCATTGGAGACACCGCTTTCAGTTGCATCGTATTGCATCACTGCTTTAGCAAGTTAGTTTAATTGAACTTCGCTTTTACGCCTTACTGCCAAAAGTGCGATCCAGCGGATAATCCGGGTCCACCATTTTGGATAGGCATAGCTGATCATGACCCGGGACAATACCGCATATACCCGTAGCCATATTTTCTCATCCTCCCTGGTAAACTGATCGCCCAAAACATCCCTGAATGTCTTCATCAATACAGGACCAACAACGAGGTAATCTGCCTCTTTGACGCCATAATGCACATGCCTGATCGCCAGTTTACTGACATAGGGCAGCACGCTCGGTAAATCATCTATACCATCTACAAGAAATGAGATTGCTTCATCAAAGTGCCTTTCCTCACTTTTGAACAATGGTTTGAATTGAGGGTGAGCCTCAAACAGATTTTGATAAAAAAGCTCCGTCGCATGATCCACATTCGGCGACACAATATCCCATGTTCTTCTTACAGTACTTATCTCTTTTTTAGAAAACGCTCGAAGCATATTTTTGCTCTCATAAATATTGTATGACTATTTACTCTAAATATTTTATCGTATAATTCTAGTATTTTATAAAATCCAATTAATTATTACTGGTGAACACATTGAGTGTACGGTTGATAAGCGTATCTACGGCTGTACCCAGCGAAAAGCTGGCACAATCTGTTGTGTTGAATTGGGCGCGCCGAACTCTCGGGAGCAAACTCAATCAATTTGAGAGAATGGCTAAAGCATTTGAAAACGCCGGCATTGCCTCTCGTTATTCTATCGCAGACATATCCTGGTTCGAAACACCCAAATCCTGGCCGGAACGCAATGAAGTTTATCTGCAAGGCGCCACGCAACTTTTTGTCGAGGCTGGCGCACGTGCTCTGCGCGAGGCAAATTGGGCCGCCGATGAGATTGATGCCGTTGTAACGGTGTCATCGACAGGAATCGCGACACCTACGCTGGAAGCCAGGGCGTTCGTTGAAATGGGATTTCGCGACGACATCATGCGCATACCTGTATTTGGGTTGGGGTGCGCAGGAGGCGTTACTGGTCTTGCCATTGCACGCGATATTGCTGCAGCGACTCCGAACACCCGCGTTCTTCTTGTTGCTGTCGAGGCGTGCTCAGTTTCCTTTTGTGCAGGCACACCCAACAAGTCAGACATCATAGGATCTGCACTGTTTGGAGATGGAGCAGCGGCAGCCTGCGTAACAAGCGAGCATATCAGTCCCGGTTCTTCGGATATAATTATAGGAAAAGGAGCACAAAAAATCTGGCCCGATACACTGTCCATCATGGGCTGGGACGTTGAAGAGGACAGCCTGGGCGTTGTCTTCGACAAATCGATACCCGCATTTACCCAACAGTACTTTTTTTCCGCTGTTACTGATGCATTGGCAAAAATGGGCAAACAGGTCGGTGAAATTGACCGGTTTGTTTGCCACCCCGGAGGTGCCAAGGTCCTGCAAGCAATTGAACAGTGTATGCAATTGCAACCGGGTATACTGGAGGAAGAACGGAATGTCTTAAGTGACTATGGTAACATGTCCGCGCCAACTGTTTTATTTGTGTTGAAACAGGTCCTGGAAAATAATAATTCCGGAGAAATGCTCATGTGCTCTCTGGGCCCGGGGTTCACCGCATCCTTTTTACCGTTGGGAAGTGCTTAGATGACAATTTCCGCTCCGGCAGTGGTCCTGCTGTGTTTTCTTGTCGCACAGAGACTGTGCGAATTGGCCTTGTCCAATCGCAACACAAAAAAACTCATCGCGCGAGGCGCACAGGAATTTGGTGCAGAACATTACCCCTATATGGTCTGTTTACACGGTAGCTGGCTCATTGTGCTGGTGATTTTCGGCATAGGACAATCACTGTCTATCTGGTGGCTGACATTATTCGTTTTTCTGCAGTTTTTGAGGGTTTGGATCGTTTATAGTTTGGGTGAACGTTGGACAACACGCATAATCGTCTTGCGCGAGCCGCTCGTAACAAAGGGTCCCTTTGGATGGCTCCGTCATCCAAATTATCTTCTGGTCATTGCCGAAATGTTGACGGTTCCAATGATTTTTGACCTGCCCTATGTCGCGGCAATATTTTCAGCTCTTAATGCAGCCATGCTAACCATTCGGATTGGTGAAGAGGAAGCTGCCCTGGCGGAATTGAGATAATTTGGCAATCCCACTTTCTTCAACATCGTCCCGATTGGCAAGACAGACTTTGGACGCCGCATTACAGTCCGGTAGGATTAACCAAAGTCTTCTCAATGACATCCAATGCCAACCATCACATGAACACAGTTGAAAATCCTTTATTGCCCAATTGATGGACGAGCTACACCCCATGGGCATCACGCAAACACTGCAGCATTTTTTCAACCCGCCGTGATGCTTTGGGTACTTTGCGCACAATCACTGCATGATCACTTTTGTAATGATAGATATCCGGTCGCAGCGCCCGCATTTCCCCTGATTTGATGAACCTGGTTGTAAAATGCTCCGGAAGAAAGCCGATGTGACCGCCGGACAACACCAGCATCGCCAGAGCTTCCTCATTGTTGACGATGGCGCGTCGTTTGAACTTCCATCCCTTGCTGGCAATCATATTGGCCGAATGGAATGGAAAGCCAGCGTATTTTTGCTTTTGCAACCGATCGAGCGTGATATCACTGTCGGCATGATCATAAAGGGAGTGGTATTTGCTGCAGTACAAATACATATGCTCGTGATAAATCTCGTAGTATTCCAGATTATCCGACTTGCTGTGTAGCGGGACAATACCAAGCTGGTAGGCACCACTCAGAACACCGGTTTCAATCGTGTTGATCTGCTCCACATGCACCTCAAGTTCAACTTTTGGCGCCACCAACTCGAAAGCTCTGATGGCCTTTGGCAGTTTTGCATCCGGATTGGTGATGCCTTTGTCAAAAAAGGCAATGGATAATCGTCCTGTCAGTTCCCTGTTGGTTTCATCCACTTTTGCCTGAAATTCATGAATGGCCGAGAATAATTGCAGCGCGGCAGCATGAATACGCTCACCTTCTTCTGTCAGCTTGAAGCCAGCCGGACCCCGTAGACACAGTTTGCACCCAAGTCGAATTTCAAGGTCGGTCAGGTGCCTGCTGATCGTGGAGCGACCGATGTTCAATTCCAACTCGGCAGCCGAAACGCCCCCGCATGCAACAACCGCCCGAAAGACCCGTAACAACCTGAAATCAACGTCACTCAAGCGCTGAAGTATCGCTCTTTTAGCCATGAAAATGTTTCACAAATTGGAACTTTGCTGTTCAATATTTCCTATATCTGAAACATTGTCCGTTTGATACTTTAAACCCAAGCCACGGAAACGTTCAGAAGTGTCACTGTAATGGCACCATACTTTTTCGACCACTGGCTATTGGGAGATAAGGCGATATGATTACCCATTGCCACTTGGCCCGATTTATCATCAGGCCCAGGAACAATGTGTGTTCCTGGGCACGCCTATAACGCAGAGGAACTCAAAATGAAACATTTCTATAAGTTGTCTTCCGCCTTGATGCTTTCAGCAGCACTGACAGTGTCCGGCATATCTGGGGTGGCTGCAAAGAATTTCAAGATCGCAGTTGGTGACAGCGGCGGCAGCAGCCAGGAGGCAACAGGCCTTGGATTTAAAAAGGCTCTGGAGGAACTGTCCGGTGGAAAACACACTGCGACCCTGTTTCTGAACGGCCAGCTCGGCTCGGAGCAGGACACCGTAAATGAGGCAGCGATCGGCACGCTCGACATGTCGCTTCTCGCCATCAACAACGTCACACCATTTTCGCCAACCGTCGGTGTTTTCACGCTGCCTTACGTAATCTTGAGCCTTGAAGATGCCGAAAAGCTGACACAGGGACCGATTGGTCAGGAATTGACTGAAAACACCATAAACGATGCCGGCGTCAGAATTATCGCCTGGACATATACGGGTTTCCGGGTCCTGACCAACTCCAAGAAACCGGTCAAGTCTGTTGCCGATCTGGAAGGCCTGGTGATCCGTGTTCCCAAAAACGAGATCATGATCGACACCTACAAATCATGGGGTATCAGCCCAACGCCCATGGCATGGTCTGAAACCTTCGCCGGTCTGCAGACCAAAGTTGTTGACGGTCAGGACAATCCCTACACCACCATCAATGCGATGAAATTCTACGAGGTACAGAAATATGTGACGAATATCCGTTACATATTTTCAATTGAACCTTTGATTATTTCTGAACAGGTTTTCCAGGAATTGTCGGCCGCTGATCAGGAAATTATCCTGGAGGCCGGCAAGGCAGCAACGGCTGCATCAGCGGCATTCCTGCGGGAAAAGGAAGCTGAAATCAAAAACATTCTCATTGAAAAGGGAATGGAAATTTCAGATCCTGAAAACAATGAGGCAGAGTTCATTGAACTTGCAACAACAGCCGTGTGGCCAAAATTTTACGAAAGCATCGGCGGTGTTGAAAAACTGAACGCTGTTCTTGCTGAGATTGGCCGCGACCCCGTGTCGGAATAATCACCACCAATCTGACAATTGCAGGGGACGCCTTCGGGCGTTCTCTCTCACAGGAGAAGGGACACGTTGATGGGTAAATTTTGGGGATTTGTCGACAATATAGAGAGCTACCTATGTCGAACTTTATTGGCGATTTTTGTGTGCCTGCTGTTCCTGCAGGTCATTGTTCGAACGCTGTTCTCATTCTCATTTTCCTGGATTGAGGAACTCTCGATTTACATGTTCGTCTGGTTTGTATTTTTCGGCGCGAGCTATGCTGCAAAAATGGCGGCGCACAATCGGGTGACATTTCAATTCAAGTTCCTGCCCGATGGCTACATTAAATATATTGAAGCCTTTGCTGATCTGTTCTGGTTGGCGTTCAATGTCATATTTGTCTACCTCTCCGTTGATTTCATTTTCAACAAAATGAACCGGTTTCAGTCCTCCCAGACTTTGGGTTTTCATTTGAGTTGGGTCTACATCGTCCTTCCAATCGCATTCACCCTGATGACGATACGTATTCTTCAGGTGAACTATAAGAAGATTATTCTCAAGGAAGACATGATCGATCCGGATGCCATCGACCTTGATGCGATCAAGGCCGAAACCGATGCCATCAAAAACTAATCCCAAAGGTAGGAATTCTTAAAATGGAAACCGAAATCATTGCTATTCTGTTTGGGTCGTTTTTGCTTCTGTTGCTCATTGGTGCGCCAATTACAGTCGCCCTCGGTGTCTCGACCCTCATCTCGTTCCTTTATCTCGGTGACAATCCGATCAAATTTGTTCAGATCGCCTTCACTTCCGTTGGCTCGTTCCCGCTAATGGCCCTGCCCGCATTCATATTGGCCGGTGCACTGATGGAATCGGCAGGCCTGTCGCGACGGCTTATCAACGTCGCGGAGAGTTTCGCCGGACCGTTCACGGGTGGCATGTCTGCTGCAACGGTTGTTGCCTGTCTGTTTTTCGGCGCCATTTCCGGCTCGGGTCCGGCAACAACAGCGGCTGTTGGCATGCTGATGATCCCGGCGATGATCCAGCGCGGCTATGGCAAGGGCTTTTCGTCCGCTGTCACAGCATCTGCCGGTGGCCTGGGGATTGTCATTCCACCATCCATTCCGCTGATCATTTTCGGGATCGCCGCACTTGGCATGCCACCGCCACCCGCCGCTGTTGAAGCCCACGGTGTATTTCAAACCGTATCCATTCCAAAATTGTTTATCGCGGGCTTCCTGCCAGCTTTCCTCATTGCCGGAAGCTTGCTGATCATGAATTATATTCTCGCAAAGAAAAACAATTACAGGGGAACCACTGAAGGTTGGTCTGCAAGGGAAATCTGGTGCGAACTCTATCGCGGCTTTTGGGCGTTGATGGCGCCGGTGGTGATATTGGGCGGCATTTACTCCGGCTTCTTTACGCCGACAGAAGCAGCCATTGTTGCAATTTTCTATACGTTGATTGTCGGCACATTCATCTACCGCGAAATGTCGTGGGAGAAGCTGTTTACTGCCCTTGAAACAACAACCTGGCTCACCGGTCGCGTGCTGTTGATCATGTTCACGGCCACCGTATTTGGCCGATTGCTGGTGGAAAATCAAATCCCTGCCGTTATCGCCAGCGGGATGCTGTCCTTTACCGACAACATCTATATTATCTGGGCGTTGATGATTTTCTTCCTGCTGTTTGTCGGCATGTTCATGGAAACACTGGCTACGATCCTGATCCTCGTGCCGGTCATGCTGCCGGTGGCCTATAGTGTCGGCATCGATCCCATACACTTTGGTGTGGTCATGATATGTACCCTTGGTATTGGGTTTCAGACACCACCTCTTGGGGAGAACCTGTTCATTGCATCGGGAATTTCAAAGATATCCATCGAGGAAATTTCCCTGCGCGCCCTGCCATTTGCTTTCATCAATACGATTGCAATATTTGTGATTGCGTTTGTTCCGCAAATTTCGCTCTGGCTTCCACGCCTGCTTGGCTATTGATCAGTCACAACCAGAAGGTTTTCGAAAATGAAACCAACAGTAACCCATATCCTGTTCACGACTGATCTGTCGAAAAACTCAACCTATGCCCTTCGCCATGCCGCCAGCATGGCGAAGGTGACCAACGCCAAGCTGCATGTACTGCACGTCATGGAGCCTCTCAGTGAGGACGCGCGCATTACCATACAAATGTTCGTCCAGGACAAATCCTCCCGCCAGGATGCGCTTAACATGCGCAAACGACACACCAAAGAAGTCCTGGCCGAACGACAGAAGAACTTTTGGGCAGCCCTGCCGAAGGAGGATCAGTCCATTCGTGATCAGGTTGCCTCGATCGAAGTTGTCGAGGGACATGCCGCAGAGGTTATATTGCGCCGGTCAAAAGAATTGGGTTGCGACCTCATCGTGCTTGGCGCGCATGACCACGGGTTTTCGCATACATTTCTTGGCTCCGTAGCCAAAAGAGTATTACGCCGGGCGAGTGTTCCGACGTTGATTGTTCCCTATAACGATGACGATTGATCAGTTTTGATCAATCAAGCACCTTGGCCCATGCCACATTGGCAACGCCAAGTGACTATTCGGACGCGGGTGTTCCAAATCCGATATCTCCGCGATTGGGGCAATAATCACAATTGCCCCTTGCGCGCAGCAGACCAGAACCGCCACTGTCTGCGCCATTGGGCAATCGCCAAGGGCGTTTCATGAATTGACGCCCCAAGTTTTTCTGCTTTGCCCAATACCATTTCAATCGTTGCGGCCGGAAGAAACGCCGCGAAGCTGGACTGGCTGATATTGTCCGATTGCAATCGAGCCAGCTTCAAATGCTCGCGACCAAGTGCAATAAAACCCCTCAGCGCCTGATCAATCATTGCCTTGTCACGACCATTCAGGAAACCATCGCGATCCAGACCTACGGCCCCTAAAAGATCGCCTGGTATATAAACCTGCCCCCTGGACCGATGTATTGGCATCAACAGCAGGCACCCGGCCACCAGTTGAGCAACACCCGCGTGTCCTGCGGCATCCGCGGTCCTGGTGCTATTGCCGCCATCAAGGACGCGGCAACACAGCTGAATCAGGCTTGATGCCGTTTCCCCGGCATAGCCTTCAAAGGCGCTGCGGTCTGGCATGGGATCATCATAAAGATCAAACTGCCGTGCCTCGATCATATTCAGGAAGGGTGCCATGGGCAGGTCATGGATATGAATGGTTTCAAGGAGCGCATCGGCGATCGGGTTGGCCTTCGCATCGCCGTGTGGTGTTCCGCTGAGCGTATCGCGCCACCACTGCAGGCGCACCTCACCCATCATGGGTTCACTTACCAGTTCGCGAATGCGGGCAAGTTCAAGATTGAAGGCATAAATTGATGCTATGGCACCGCGCATCGGTTCAGGTGTCAATAAAGCACACAAATAGCGGTCCTTGTCACCATCGTGCAAGGCCGCCAGACACATGTCAAAGGATTGTTTGTGATCACTGGTCAAGTGAACGCACCGCTCTTATACGGCGATAAGTGCAGCGGCAACGGCGCGTTGCTCTGCCAGCATGACATTATAGGTACGCACCGCTGCGCCCGTGCTCATCGGATCTGAGATGATACCGGCTTCACGCAGGGTCGATTTTAACGGCTGAGGAAGCAGGCGAATTTCGAGGCCGGTCCCAACCAGCAGGACTTCAATATCCCTGGCATCGGCAAGCACACGCGCCAGGAGTGTTGCATTCAATTCGCTTTCAGGTGTCACCTCCCATCCGTAGATACCGGACGGAAGACACAGGATCGATCCGCGATGGGACATATCCGCGAATCGAAACCCACCATTGCCATAGGCATCGATGGGTGCCCGATCCGGAAAATGCGCATCACGAATCTCAATCCCCTTGGGCATGATCAGCTCTGCACAACACCAGGTGCTGCATCATCCTTTTTGTTTTCGTCCTTGCCAATGCCGACGCGAAAAGTGTCGCCGCGCAATTTGAACAAAATGAGCACGGGTGCCGCTATGAAGATGGACGAGAACGTACCGACGACAACACCAAAGATCATTGCGAAGGTAAACGACTGGATGACTTCACCACCAAAGATGTAGAGCGCCAGCAGGGCCAGCAATGTGGTCACGGAGGTCAGGACCGTACGTGACAACATTTGGTTGATGGACAGATCAAGCAGATCCGGCAGCGGCATTTTCTTGAACCGCCTGAGATTCTCTCGGACGCGGTCATAAACCACCACCGTATCATTAAGCGAGTAACCCACAATTGTCAGAACGGCCGCGATACTGGAGAGATTAAACTCCACCCCCGTCACCACAAACATGCCTATGGTCAGCACCACGTCATTGACGGTGGCAATGATCGCTCCAAGGGCAAATTGCCATTCAAAACGGAACCAGATGTAGATCAAAATGGCGAAGAGTGAGGCAAGGACAGCAATTGTGCCCGCACGCGCCAGCTCACCTGACACGGTTGGTCCAACGGCCTCCACACGACGTATCGTATAGTCAGCCTCAAGATCAGACCGCACCTTGTTGATGACGGTTTGTTCGGCATTGTCGCCGGAATCCTGTGCCTGCACCCGGATAAGAACTTCCGTTGGTGAACCAAACTCCTGAACCTGTATGTCGCCAAGATTGAGTTCCGACAGCCGGTCACGTATGTCGCCAACATCAGCGGGGCCGCTTTTCGACTGTATTTCAATGATGGAACCACCCTTGAAGTCGATACCGTAATTCATGCCAATCGTCGCAAATAGCACAAGCGACGCCAGAGCTGCGGCTGCGGAGAACAGGAATGTCACCCGGCGCAACCACATGAACTTGTAGTGTGTATTGTTGAATAGGTTGGTGAGCAAACCACGCGGCAGGTTTTTCGGACGGCGGCGACGCACCCATTCAGCGATCATCCAGCGGGTTACCGTAAAGGCGGTAAAGACCGTTGTGAGAATACCAATGGCAAGTGTGATAGCAAAGCCGCGAACCGGCCCCGAACCGAGATAGAACAGGATAACGGCTGCAATCAATGTGGTGACATTGGCATCAAGAATTGTGCTGAATGCACGTTTGAAGCCCGCGTCAATTGACTGTATCAGCGATCGGCCGCCTCGCCTTTCTTCCTTGATACGCTCGTAAATAAGCACATTGGAGTCCACCGCCATACCGACGGTGAGGACAATACCCGCAATACCCGGAAGGGTCAGCGTTGCACCAATGACCGTCAGCAGCGCAATGATCATGATCACGTTGAAGATCAGCGCCAGATTGGCGATAATGCCAAGGAACCCATAGGCCACGAATATAAAGGCAACGACCAGTATAGCACCAATTATGCCTGCCAATTCACCGGCGGCAATCGAGTCTGCCCCCAGTCCTGGACCAACGGTGCGTTCTTCAATCACCGTCCATGTGGCTGGAAGTGATCCTGCCCGCAATAAAATGGCCAGATCATTGGCGGTATCAACGGTAAAGTTACCGGAAATCTGGCCGGTGCCGCCCAGAATAGGCTCATTGATAACCGGTGCAGATATCACTTCATTGTCGAGAATGATTGCAAATGGCCTGCCAACATTTTGCTGGGTGGCCTGACCGAACCGTTGCGCGCCATTCGTATCGAAACGGAAGGTAATGATGGGTTCATTCGTGCGCTGATCAAACCCCGGCTGTGCATCCACCAGCGCATCCCCGGACACCAGTATGCGCCTTTGAATGAGGTAGGGAATCGGCGGATCATCGCTTGAATAGAGAATTTCTGAAGTCACCGGTGGGCGACCATTGATTGCTTCTTCAACCGACATGGTTGAATCAACCATGCGAAAGGTCAGTTTTGCCGTCTGATTGAGAAGTTCTTTCAGCCGCTCAGGATCATCAAACCCCGGAACCTGTACCAGAATGCGATCGTCACCCTGACGCTGAATGACGGGTTCGGTCGTACCTAGCTCATCAATACGGTTTCGAAACACTTCAATCGATTGGGCAACAGCAGATGTAACCCGGTGATTAATACCCTCTGGCGTAAGGGTCAGCTGAAGAAGACCCGGCTGCGGTTCTTCAAGTACAGCTTCGCGGATGGTTCCACCGGTTAATAGGCCAGCGCTGACCAGTTCCGTCAGGCCTGTCAAAGCCTCTTTCGCGCGATCGACATTTGCGGAATCGCGAATGCGCACCTGTGCAACAAGACCCTTGCCGGACAGACCGGTATATCCAATGCCCTCCTCGCGCAGCAGACGACGCATGTCGTCCACCAGCGTTTCGAGGCGCTCCTGCTCAATGTCCTGTCGCTCAACCTGCAACAGAATGTGAGAACCACCCTGCAGGTCCAACCCCAGGGTAAGCTGTTTTTTTGGCATCCAATCGGGAAGCGCAGCCAATTGGTTTTGCGAAAGGATGTTCGGTACCGCAAAAATCACACTGGCCAGAATGGCCATCCAGATCAGCGTGGTTTTCCAGCGGGAAAAATACAGCATGTTGTTCTCAGTTCGTTGCGCGGGGAAAGACGTTCACATGAGCCATCAGATAACGACGACTCCAGCAGGAGTGTAACCTACTTGCTTTTCGCCGTTTCCTTTACAGGTTCGCCCTTCACTTTAACGTCAGCAAGCATGGAGCGAACAACTTTCACTTTGAGGCCATCGGCAATTTCGACTTCAACTTCGTTGTCATCGATAACCTTGGTCACTTTGCCGGAAATGCCGCCACCTGTGATGACCTGATCGCCACGCCGGACATTGTTGAGCATTTCCTGCCGTTTTTTCGCCTGTGTGCGTTGCGGGCGAATGATAAGAAAATACATGATCACAAAGATCAGAATGAACGGCATAACCGAGACAAGCATTTCGCTTCCGCCACCGAGGGACTGGGCATATGCAGGTGTTACGAACATTTATAGAGCTCCTTTAGGGAAACAATCGCCTAGTGTTAATGAAGGCGGTTGGAACCGGCCTTTTGCTGAGCGAGATATAGTGTCACGAGCGGTAATGCAACTGTGCAGGTGAATACATGCCCCTTTTCGTATCGAAGCCATCGTGCTACCGCACATTTTGTGCCTGGCAATTGAGGAAATGATCGTGAAAGAAGCTTTGCTGCAGAACCTGCTGGAAGAAGTCAAACGGCTGACAATAGCTGTTGAATCACTTTCGGGGCCCAAACAGGCTGAAAATGACCTGGGGACCGCAGATTGCTTCATCTGGGAGCCGCAAACCGGATATCTCCAGCCTGTCAAAAAGCCCAATCGGGTTGATATCAGCCTCATTCGCGGCGTCGACCGGGTCCGTGACATTCTTCACGACAATACGCAGCGTTTTGCTGACGGCCTGCCTGCCAATAACGTGCTGTTGTGGGGCGCACGCGGGATGGGCAAATCATCGCTGGTAAAAGCAACGCACGCGGACATCGTCTCAACGCAGCAAAAGTCTGCCAACCCGCTCAAACTGATTGAAATTCACCGTGAGGACATAGACAGCCTTCCGCGTCTCATGACCCTGCTACGGGAGCAGAGCGAGCGCTTTATCCTCTTTTGCGATGATCTGTCTTTTGACCATGACGACACCACCTATAAATCACTCAAGGCTGCTCTTGAGGGTGGCCTCGAGGGTCGGGCTGAAAACGTTGTGTTTTACGCAACGTCCAATCGTCGCCACCTGCTGCCGCGGGACATGATGGAGAATGAACGCTCAACCGCCATCAACCCGTCTGAAGCCGTGGAAGAAAAAGTATCCCTGTCAGATCGCTTCGGCCTATGGCTGGGGTTCCACAAATGCAGCCAGGACGAATATCTGGAAATGGTTTGTGCCTATGCGAAACACTTTGATATTGAGCTGGATGCGGCATCCCTGCGCGCGCAGGCGCTTGAATGGTCAACAACACGCGGGGCCAGATCCGGACGTGTCGCATGGCAATTCATTCAGGACCTGGGTGGCCGTATGGGGAAGAAATTCCACTGAAAATTCATAGCCGAAAAGATCACTAATTCTCTTTATTCAATTGTATTAATGTGGTTTTTCTATATTCCACCACCACAGCCGAGGTAGCATGAATGCTATCCGAAAACGAAAAAACCGGACCTGCTGGGAACGTGCGGGTCCGGTTTTTCTTTGGAGACTGGAGAGCCCCTATTCCAAAAATGTAATGGGATTGACCGGTTTTGCATCCTTGCGGATTTCAAAATGTAATTTCGGACGGTTTGCATTTCCGCTCATGCCGGAAAGAGCAACGACCTGACCACGGCTGACGTTGTCACCGCGCTCAACAATCAATTCGCTGGCATGTCCATAGACGCTCACCAGACCATTGTCGTGGCGTACCAGGACCGTATTGCCGTATTCCTTGAGGCCACTGCCTGCATAGATGACAATGCCATTTTCCGCGGCTTTGACCGGTGTACCCTGCGGCAGTGAAATGTCGATGCCATCATTTCTGGAGCCATCTTCAACGCTGCCAAAACCGTTCATGACCTGCCCCCGGGCTGGCCAGCGCAATTTGCTGATACCGGTTGCTTTTGGCGCATTTGCCTTTACCGCGGATTTGGCCGCGACCGTTGCGCCATTGTCAGCCGGTTTTACCTTTGCCGCATTGCCTGCAGCTTCACTGGCTCGCTTTGAATTTTTCGCAACACTGGCCGTTCGCACCTGATCGACATTGTCGGAGGGCGACGGGATCGTCAGTTTTTGACCGATTCGGATTTTCGAATCTGTCAGACCATTGGCGCGTTTGAGCGAATCGACACTAACCCCTGACCGCGATGCAATCCGGCTCAGTGAATCACCCGACTGAACGCTATAGACACCCGCCCGCTTGGCGGCAGGTGCGACAACGCTCTCTTGCGCTTTTACAGGTGTTGCAGTCGCAGGCTTTGCAACCGCTGTCAGTTGTCTGGTCTGGTTTGCCACTGGCACGACTGCGGCCTGACGCTTCGGTGCTGGTGTTGGCAGCGGAACATTGGCCGTACGCGCTGCCCCCTGGTAGCCGACACTGGCACGTGAAGCTCGTGTTTTGGGATTATTGTCCGGTGCTGAGACGGGCGTCTTTCGGCTGTAGACATAGGTCGGAATAACAACGACCTGTCCCGCATCCACCTTGGATGGATCCGAAATACCATTGGCTTTCATGATCTCTTTGGCCGGAACACCATAACGACGCGACAGATTGTACAGCGTTTCACCAGGCCCAATCGTAACGCGTGTCCCACCAGCGGCGCTCCATCCATCTGATTTTGCTCCAGAGCGGGCAGGCGTCGGCGCTGTTGGCGTCGAACCGGTGACGATCGTATCGGGCGCTGAAGCACTGGTACTAAGATTTGTCGGCTTTGGAGCCAGACTCACTGTCCGCACAGCCTTGGGCTGTTGTGCAGCCACGGAACGGCTCGCTGCAACAGGTGTCGCAATACTTTGAACGGGCACAGGTGCGAGTTCAATTTCCGGTTTGATTGGCTGAACAGGTGGTGCATGGCGCAGCGGCTGGCGCGAAACCGGTTGCGCCACTGCCGATTGATAGGTGCTTTGGGGTTGCGCCGGATAGGGCTGAGATGCCGCATTTGCCACATATACCGGTGTGTTCGGTGTGTTTTGCCGGGGCACTGACCCGGTAATTGTATTGTCATAGACTGGCGCAGATTGCGCGCTGACATCGCCAGGATAGGTTTGAGTGGGCGCCTGCCGCGGGGCAGAAGCGACCGTAGACCCGCCCACAGCGTTAGGCACGGTCCCGGTGAACAACCCATCCTGAAATCGGCTTGCGTCGGAACTGCAGCCCGCCGCCAAACTGGCAAGACAAACCGCACCGGCTAATCGGTAGGAACTTTTGGAAAATGATTTGATACGCATCATACAGGCTCACATACGCGATACAACATATGTGAATTTAACCGCGTTAAGGTTACTGGCCCGTTAAGCAATCCGTTTTTATTGTGAATTGCCAATATTCGGTGTTTTCAAATCAATGCAAAGTACCGGTAACACTGACCATAAGCGTTATATTTTTTTGGCTTCGCTTTTCTGCAGATTTGCAAAAACATGGCCAAATCCGGTTATTTCAACCAAAACAGCAATGGCCTATCACCAACTTTGTAAATTTCTGCAACGGTCCAGCGACGCGCCAGCCGTCGCGATCCTTGTCCTGTGACAATTCACAAAACAGCAGCAACACCGGGTAAAAGTGGCTGGAAGCGGACGGTCATCAGGTCTTCACGTTCAAACCGACTTCCAATCTTTGTCAGCCGAACCAGTGTCTGTGGTGTGCCGACATCACCCAAAGCGGCAATCATCTGCCCACCGGAAACCAACCTTTCGGCAAATGAACGTGGCATTTCACTAAAGGCTGAAGTTACGAGAATACGATCAAACGTCCCCTCACCTGATGTGGGCTGTTGGCCATCTGCTGTAATGACAACGATGTTGGAAAGACCCAGATGGGTAAAACGCTGCGCCGCCAGCTGGCTCAAGGTTTTGTAACGATCAACCGTAACAACCCGTTCTACAATGCGGGACATCACCGCAGCGGTAAAGCCGGACCCGGTGCCAATTTCCAGAACCCTTTGACCAGGCGCCAATCCGAGCAGATGCAGCATGCGAAGGCTTTGATCAACACCTTCCATGGATTCCCCGCAATCAATGGGGATCGTGCGTGTTGAATAGGCAGCATCCATAAAAGCGGTCGGCGTAAACAGGCTGCGGGATGTCTGTTCCGCAGCCTTCAGCAAGACCTTGTCGGATATCCCCTCAGCTCGAAGCCTGAGGGCAAGCGCAGCAAATCCTTCACGCTCTGACATTCGGCTGTTCAAGCAAGCGCCTCCGCAATGCTCTGTTGTATCGCATAGTCCGTCAGGTCAAGTTTCAGCGGCGTAACAGAGATTTTTCTTTCAGACATTGCAGCCAGATCGGTCCCGGCCTTGATATCATGCGTGCGGTGTGAAAACCGTAGCCAGTAGTAGGGAAAACCCCGGCCATCTTCACGCCGTTCAATGTCGATCCCATGCACAAGTTTACCCTGCGTCGTTACAACGGTTCCCGCAACGTCATCTGGCCCACAGCTTGGAAAATTGACATTGATGAATGTTCCGGCAGGCAGGTCCAGCGTCACAAGTTTTTCCAGCAGTGGCGGTGCCAGCACCTCTGCGGTCTCCCAGGGCACGACACGCCCTTCCGACCAGTTATATCCCTGACTGAGGGCTATGGACCGAATACCCAGCATCGTGCCTTCTATCGCACCCGCAACGGTGCCGGAATAGGTCACACCATCGGCGATATTCACACCGGAGTTCACGCCCGACAAAATGAGATCCGGCGGCGTGTCGAGCACATCGCGCACCGCCATAATGACACAATCTGTCGGTGTTCCGCGCAGCGCGAAATGCTTGGGAGACAGTTCACGAAGTCTCAGCGGCTCGGACAGTGTCAATGAATGCGCCAGTCCGCTCTGATCAGTTTCTGGTGCGACAACCCAGATATCATCGGAGATTGTGCGCGCAATACGTTCCAGTACCGCCAATCCCTCCGCATGAATGCCATCGTCATTGGTCAGTAATATGCGCATTGTCGCCATTTACTCCTGCTTCATTACCAGATCTATCTGATCTGTTCGATACGCGTCAGTCCACCCATGTAAGGCAGCAAAACGTCCGGAACTGTTACCGATCCATCTTCATTGAGGTAATTTTCCATCACCGCAATGAGTGCCCGACCAAGAGCCACACCGGACCCATTTAATGTATGGACGAACTGTATACCCTTTTCGCCCGTTTTTCGGTAGCGGGCCTGCATACGCCGCGCCTGAAAATCACCGCAGACAGAACAGGATGAAATTTCCCGGTAACTCTCCTGCCCCGGCAGCCAGACCTCAAGGTCGTAGGTTTTGCGGGCACCAAACCCCATGTCGCCCGAACACAATGTCATAACCCGATAGTGCAATCCAAGACGTTTAAGTACCTCTTCGGCACAGGCGGTCATGCGCTCATGCTCGTCAATCGAGCTTTCCTGATCGGTGATCGACACCAGCTCCACCTTGTTGAACTGATGCTGGCGCAGCATGCCGCGTGTGTCGCGACCTGCCGATCCGGCTTCCGAACGAAAACATGGGGTGAGCGCTGTAAATCGAAGCGGAAGTTCGTCATGATCCAGAATTTCCTCGCGCACCAGGTTCGTCAGCGGTACCTCCGCCGTCGGGATCATCCAGCGGCCATCCGTTGTGCGAAAAAGATCCTCCGCAAATTTTGGCAATTGACTGGTTCCAAAAAGTGCTTCATCGCGCACCAGCAATGGCGGAACAACTTCTGTGTAGCCATGTTCACCCGTATGCAGATCAAGCATGAACTGACCCAGCGCGCGCTCAAGACGTGCCAGTTGCCCTTTCAACACCACAAAACGGCTTCCCGCTATGCG
Organism: uncultured Rhizobiaceae group bacterium; assembly: GCA_947501445.1. Lineage (GTDB taxonomy): Bacteria > Pseudomonadota > Alphaproteobacteria > Rhizobiales > Rhizobiaceae > Hoeflea_A. The sequence goes on from CANMVS010000002.1 coordinate 167,952, forward strand.
TGACGCTGCCTCAAAATCCATCTGCCCCAACGCTTCGCCAATATCAAAGTGCTCCAGGGCCTTATGATTCCATCCGGGTTTTTGACCATATATGCGGGTTTCAATATTGTCGGATTCATCTGTGCCGGACGGCACATCGTCAAATGGAACATTGGGTATTGCTGCCAGAATCCCATCCAGCTGCGCATCGAGTGCCCGCACCTCGTCTTCGCTCGTCTGCAGCGCCTGCTTGATCTGAGCAACTTCCGCTTTCAACCGGTCAGCGGTCTCCACGTCCTTGCGCCCCATTGCGGCACCAATTTCCTTGGATGCACCATTTCGGCGGGCTTGCATGTCCTGCATTTGCTGCACATGGGAGCGCCGCCGCTCATCCAGATCCACCAGCCCTTTGCCCAGCGGTTCGGCGCCGCGCTTTTCAAGTGCGGCATCCAACGCATCGGCGTTTTCGCGTATCCATTTGATGTCAAGCATACTCGTCGTCCATTTGCAAAGTGGCAGCCCACTATTGCGCGTTGGTCAAAGAGCGGACAATCAGCGACAGAATTTACTGCCTATGGGGTTGTTCCTTCCGAAGGATCATCCTCGTCCCCGGAGGGTGCATCGGCATCATCCGCGGCTTTGTTTTCGGCACGTCTTCGTTCAACGATTCGGGCTGCGTAGATAGCAATCTCGTAGAGAAGGATAGTGGGAAGTGCAAGACCGATCTGGCTCGCGGGATCGGGGGGTGTCAAAATTGCTGCAGCAACAAAGGCGGCAACAATGGCATATTTGCGTTTATCAGCCAGCCCTTTGGACGTGACAAGGCCAGCGCGTGCAAGAAGTGTCGTAACGACCGGCAACTGAAAGACCAGACCAAAGGCAAAAATCAACGTCATGATCAGGTCGAGATATTCTGACACTTTCGGTAACAGTTCAATCGCAACCTGACCGCCATCTGCAGGCTGTTCCATCGCCAGAAAGAACCACAGGACCATTGGCGTAAAAAACAGATAGACCAGAGCGCCACCAAGAAGAAACAATAGTGGTGAGGCAATCAGAAACGGTAAAAACGCCGAACGCTCATTCTTGTAGAGGCCTGGTGCCACGAATTTATAAATCTGCGCCGCGATCATCGGAAAGGCTATAACAAGGCCACCAAACATGGCGACCTTGAGCTGTGTGAAGAAAAATTCCTGCGGGGCTGTATAAATGAGTTCGATCTGCCGGCCTTCCAGACCGGCCCATTCAACCGCCCAGACAAATGGTATTACCAGTAGATTGAAAAGCTGTTTGGCAAAGAAGAAACAAACCAGAAAAGCAATAAAAAAACCGCCAACAGCCCACAGGAGCCTTTGTCGCAACTCAATGAGATGGGCCAGCAATGGTTGGGCCGTATCATTCAGATCTTCTGACGTCACGCGGCGTCTCCACTCGATTTAGCTGATTTCGCTGCGGCCGGTTTGCGCGTTGTCGATGGTTTGCGCTTTGGCGTTGCAGTTGTTTTTTGACTGGCTGCAGGCGACGACGGTTTGCGTGTAGCTGCTGCCGGCTTTCTGGTCGCAGGTTTCTTCGCTGCAGTGGATTTTGCAGCCGGTGCCATTACCGCTGTTGCCTTTACCGCTGTTGCCTTTGCGGCTGCCGTTTTCGCTGCTGTTTTTTTCGTTGCTGGTTTTTTTACGGCCGCCTTGCGGGCGGCAGGTTTTGCCTTTGGCTTCACCGCTGCTGCACCGGTTGTATTCCCAGGCTTTTTCGGGGTTTTCGATTCCGCCGCTGTTGTCTCCAGCGCAGTTTCTGTCTCTTTGATGGTGTCCTTCGTCTCGGTCATGACCTTATCAAGATCAGACTTGATTTCATTGCCAACATCTTTGAGTGGATCGACAACATCCTTGAGAATGTTTCTGGGATTGAGTTTTTGTGCTTCAGACATCAAATCCTTGACATCACCAAGCTCTGCCTCTTTCAAAACATCATCAAATTGACTTCGAAATTCACCGGCCATGGATCTGAGTTTGCGGGTACTGCGTCCAAATGTACGCAGCATCGCCGGCAGGTCTTTCGGCCCGACGACGATAACCAGTACAAGAGCAACGACCAGAAGTTCCGGCCAGCCAAGATCCAACATAAAATTGCCTCCCCGCAGCAACTGCTACGGTAAACATACGTGTGAAGAATGCAGATTAGATGGCCAGTGCGGCCCTATCAGCTGTCTTTTTTCTTTTCTTCTGCATCGTGCTCAACCGTTTTAGAGGTATCTGCCGACTCTTCATCGCCCATTCCCTTGCGGAAATTCTTGATACCTTTTGCCACGTCACCCATGAGTTCGGGTATCTTGCCGCGACCAAAGAGCAAAAGCACAACGACCAATACGATCAACCAGTGCCAAATGCTAAAACTTCCCATTCTTGCGTCTCCCTGACGGTCTATTTTCCTAGATGTAGGTTGTTTCTACCTACTTTCAAATATCATTATGTCATGCTCGTTAACGTAAAGCGTCACGTCGCGCAATCCAGACTTCAGTTGACCTGCCCGAATTCGTGCCTGAATAACCTGTTCGGTACCGGGAACTGCAAGTCCCAATTGCTCCACGACGCCAAGAAAACGTCTGAATACAACGCGTGCAGGAATGTTTCCTCCGGTTTCACGAACATCAACACTGGGCAGGCGAATCGCTGCAGAGACACGCATGCCTTCCTGCATCGCGCCCGCACTGAAATGACCGAGTGGCGTTTCGACATTGCCAGCCTGTACGATGGATTCAAACACATTCAATTCTGAAAAGAATGCCGCCGTAAACAGATCACTTGGCCGAAAATAAAGATCCTCGGCAGTGCCCAATTGAACCAGTGCGCCATCTTTTAACAGGGCAATGCGGTCAGCCATGCGCATGGCCTCTTCAGCATCATGCGTTACCATCAGCGCTGTAGCCCTGGTTTCACGCAATATAGCCAGGGTTTCGTCGCGCACAGTATCCTTTAGCCGCGAATCCAATCCCGAAAACGGCTCGTCCATCAACAGGACCGACGGCCGTGGTGACAAGGCGCGTGCCAATGCAACGCGCTGTTGTTCCCCGCCGGACAGCGCATGCGGGTACTGATCGGCATAGTGAGACAGTCCAACGCGCTCCAGGGCGACCATGGCTTCTTTACGTGATTCCGGTTCAGAAAGAGCGTTCAATCCAAAACGAACATTCTCAAAGACGCTCATATGCGGAAACAGCGCAAAGTCCTGAAACATAAGCCCAACGCCCCGTTGCTCCGGGGGAACAAAAATACCTGGACCGGATATTTCCTGATTATTTAACAGAATGCGGCCCTGTCGCGGCGCTTCCAGGCCAGCGGCAAGGCGCAGCAACGTCGTTTTGCCGGAACCTGAGGGACCAAGAAGGCACAAAACTTCTCCGGGCGCCGCAGTTAATGAAACCTCGGAAAGCGTTGGTTGACCGTGATAGTCGTGGCTGATGTTATCAAAAGCCAGTTCAGCTGCAAAAGTGACGCCTGCGCTGGTTTGCGGGCGATATTGGGCGGAAGCTGGGGTCACGGGTACTTTCTAACTCATCTCTTGATACAATGCAGGTCTTGATACCATACAGGGCGGCCCTGCAAACCTACTACTCGTCTTCTTCACCCATCGGTGTCAAGAGCCCCAACTCTTCCAGATCCATATCGGTAATTGGATCTTCATCATCACCCAGCTCATCATTGGCTGGCGGCATGGGAACCTGAAAATTGCTTGGAATGCGCGATGACAGCAAGCCCGCCCCCTTCAACTCGTCCATACCGGGAAGGTCGCGCAACTCCTCAAGGCCGAAATGATCAAGAAATTCAACAGTTGTACCGTAGGTTACGGGTCTTCCGGGCGTCCGGCGGCGACCGCGCATTTTGATCCAGCCCGACTCCAGCAAAACGTCAAGCGTGCCACGTGATGTCGCAACGCCGCGAATTTCTTCAATTTCCGCCCGCGTCACCGCCTGATGGTAAGCGATGATTGACAGTACTTCCAGGGCTGCCCGCGACAGTTTGCGCACATCGGTCTGATCACGATGAATGAGAAAAGACAGATCCGCGGCCGTACGAAAGGCCCAATTGGCATCAACGCGCAACAGGTTCACCCCGCGCAGACTGTAAAATCCGGCAAGGCGTTTCATCACCATTCTGACATTGGTGCCGTCCGGCAGTTTTTCAGCAATGATACGTTCGGGCACCGGCTCGGCAGAAGCAAAAACGATAGCCTCTGCAATTCTCTCCGCTTCGTGCAGGGCGCGAATTGCTTCTTCACTTGTTTCATCCGAGACGCGGGCATCGTCTTCGAAAGCCACAATCTGTGCCTGGGTACTTTCAGACATTCGTCGCATCCTCCTGCACACCATTGTCGGTTGCAACCTGTTGACCGGATCTCAAATATATTGGCGCGAAAGGCAGTTCCTGGCGTATTTCCAGTCGCCCTTCCCTCACCATTTCAAGCGAAGCAGCAAATGAACTGGCAATGGCTGTTGCACGTTCTTCCGGATCACTGAGGTAGCGGATCAGAAAATGGTCGAGCGATGTCCAGTCTTTCAATGTTCCCATCATCCGCTGCAAAATGACCCGTGCCTCACCAAGCGACCACACTCTTCTTCGACTGATGGTCACCTGTGTCGTTGCTTCGCGCTGGCGCATGCCCGCATAGGAACTCAAAAGATCATACAGCGTCGCGTCAAACTCGGATTTACGCTCGACAATCACATGTTCCGGGTCACCACGGGCAAAGACATCGCGGCCAAGACGGTTGCGATTGACAAGCCGTGTTGCCGCATCACGCATAGCCTCCAGCCGTTTCAGTCGAAAGGCCAGCTGCGCAGCCAGTTCTTCACCGGTTGGTTCGTCGCTGTCATTCTTCTGCGGGATAAGGAGTTTCGACTTTAAAAATGCCAGCCATGCCGCCATGACAAGATAATCGGCCGCCAGCTCCAGGCGTACGCGACGCGCATTGTCGATGAACACCAGATATTGCTCAACAAGTGCAAGAACGGAAATACGAGCAAGATCAACTTTCTGATTTCGCGCCAGGTGCAACAGAAGATCAAGCGGTCCTTCAAAGCCGTCTATGTCAATGACAAGTGCTGGTTCGCTGACCCCGCGCTCAGATGGTTTCACATCTTCCCACAGCTGATCCATTGGTGCCTTTGCCACCTTCGTAATCTGCTGTTTTTGCAGCGCATTGGCCATAAAAACCAAGCCTTCCCTCAATCAACCAGTCGGTACAAATTGCTCAGTCAATTCCGTAAATTCTTCACGAAGCGCCTGTTCTTCAATCAGGTCGGCGGGAGCAAATCTGGACATCACCATTCGCGCACGTTCTGCCGCCGCACCATTCAACACAGGTGTGTGCGCACTAATCGCATTCATTTCCGGTAAATCACCGTTGCAGTGTAGAATTACATCGCATCCCGCCGCAAAAATTGCACGGGTCTTTGTGGGGAAATCCCCAGAAAGTGCTTTCATGGACACATCGTCAGACATGAGCAATCCGTCAAACCCAATTTCACCTCGAATAATCTGCTCTATGACCTGTTTCGAAGATGTGGCGGGGGCATGAGGGTCAATGTGCGAAAATACGATATGGGCGGTCATTGCCATCGGTGCCGTATTCAAGGCCCGGAACGGAACAAAATCCTTTTCGCGCAAAGCAGCGATGGGTTCATCCACCAGGGGAAGTGCAAGATGAGAATCAACGGTGGCACGACCGTGCCCCGGCATATGTTTGATGACGGGCAATACGCCGCCTGCCGTCAATCCCGCCGCAGCCTCCGCGCCCAGACTGGAAACCGTTGCGGGGTCAAGACTATAGGCTCTGTTTCCTATCGCATCATGGCCGTCCAGCGACGGGACATCCAGAACAGGAAGACAATCGACATTGATGCCAAATTGCATCAGATCGTGGGCGTGAAGGCGGCCCTGAAGCCATGCGGCCCGCAACCCGTTTTTCCTGTTTTCATCATGGATAGTGCCGATCACCCGCGCAGCGGGATAACGCGCGACCAATGGCGGCTTGATGCGTTGAACACGCCCGCCCTCCTGGTCGATCAGGACCGGGGCATCCGGTCGGCCCAAGCATGCGCGCAGGTCCGCAACCAGATCCCGGATCTGGTTCGCCTCGGATATATTGCGTGCAAACAGGATAAAACCCCAAGGACGCTCGGCCCGGAAAAAGGCACGTTCGTCATCAGTCAGCTCCAATCCGCCGCATCCAAGGATCATCGCTTTTGATTCGTTCATGACAGAATCATACACCGCAAATTAATAAAGGACAGCCTGCTGCAAGGCTGCCCCATTCATTTGTTGTTGTTTCCAACCAAAATGCACTCAGTGGATTATATGAGCCTATTTGGCCACAAAACAGCTACCACCCGCCGCTTTGTAGCGTGTGCACAGCGAATTGGCATCGGCTTTCGATCCGGCGGGGATACGCACGCGGTAGAAAATACCGCGATCAGGAATGTCGGCCCGCTGATAGTCAACACCCCTGTTGCCGATAATGGACGCATATTTCTGCGACAGGTCCTGGTAGGACTGTCTTGCACCCGCTTCAGACGGCTGGGAAGCAATCTGCACTACATAGCCACCCGGATTTGCGGATGGCGTGCTTCCGGCCAGATTGCCTCTGTCAGTAACCGCTTCAACAATATTGACCGGTTGCGTGGCTGGTCTTGTCGACGGGACCGGCGCATTGATTGTTGTGCGCAGATCAGTACCACCAGAATTGACAGCTGCCACTTGCGTATCGCGCGCCGCACCGGCGGCAGTTTCATCAACCGGCTTTTGATTTGGAAGCGGTAAAGCACCGGATTCATTGATATTATCTTCAATTGGCGGCAATGCAGCGGCCTGCTGCGTCGCCTCTGGCTGTATGGCAGTATTTGCACCGGTTGCTGAAGCACCGGCATCGGTCCCGGCACTTGGTGCCAAAGCGACGATTGGTGTTTCGACCGTGCCAGCGGCAGAAGCATTAGTGTCATTTGCGGTATTGGTGGTCGGCGTCAGGGTTGACGTGTTATTCGCCGCACTGAGCTCAGTTGTCGCCGGTGCCGGATCTTCACGCGCGACCAGCGTGCCGTCTGGCTTGACAATCAGTGTTCGCACCCGACGCGGAGCAATACTGTTTGCCTGCGCATCACTGGCTGTAGGGGCAGGATCAAGTGAATTGCCTGCTGTTAGCCGTTCTTCTGATTTTGCCGTCGCATCGACCCCATTGGAGCGCCCTTCCAGTGGCAGCGTATCAGGGTCAAGAGTGCGTTGAACAACATCAACGGGTTCTTCAGTTGTTGTAACCAGATTCTGTTCCTGATTGCCCGAAGACTGTGTCCCGGCAACCTTGTCATAAACCGCAAGATCCTGATTGGGCACGGTTTTTCCGCCCGGATTATCCGGTTTGACTTTTACCGGATCACTATCAGCGGCAATTACCCGTGGTCCGTCAGCTGAACCGTCACTGCCAAGGCTGGCATTCCAAAGATAAAATCCGCCTCCGCCGACAACCGCTATGCCAAGCACGACGGCTGCAGCCACAAGCCCTCTGCGCCCAGAACCGCCGCCATCATCTGCCGCCAGTTCATCAAAGGTTGGAGGGACCAGATCATCAGCCGCGAAATTATCCTCTTCAGGAAAACTGTCCTGCTCCTGCACATAGTCATCAGAACCATCAACATAGGGCTCTGCCTCATCTGCGTAGGTCGATTGTTCATCTTCCACAGACAGGTTGCTGAATTCATCGTCAAGATCAGCAGTTACCTGCTCATCATCAGATACGTAGTTTTCCTGTGCACTCTCATCGTATTCATTTTCAGAAAAAGAGGCTGTATTCTCAGCGTAGACCGATCCGTTTTCAACCGAACCCGGTGAATAGGTCTCCTGATAGGCACCCGCAGCGGCATACTGCGGCTCACTGAGCGTTTCCAGCTCATCTTCCAGCATCAAACCAAAATCATCAGTGGCAGTCACCGGTGCTTTGCTTTCCGGCTGGTACTGCGGCACGTCGATCTCAGCCATCGCCTCTGGCGTCGTGTCTGAATCAGATATTTCCGCCGGATCGAATGCGAATTCAGCCAGGGGCGGCAATTTGTCGGCTGCCTCTGCCTCGACACTTTCCATTTCCGCCATCAAAGCGGCCGTCATGTCGCCATCGTCAAGCAATGGTTCATCAGGAATGGCTGCATCAATATCCTGCTGCACACGCTCAAAAGCGTCTGCCAGCTGATTGCTTTCCGCAATGGCGGCGACAGGCTGGGAAATCGCATCCTGCGCATCCGGTTCAGATGTAACGGGGTGCGTGGTTACGGGCTCAGATACTGCCGGTTCACGAGCAAATGGCTCGGCTGATTGAGATACAGGCTCTGGTACATATGCCGGTGCTGGTTCGGGCACATAGGCGGGCTCAGGCTCATAAGTCGACGTCGATTGCGGTGCAGCAACCGGTGCCGGTTCAGGCACATAGGTTTGCACGGGCTCCGGCTCATAGGCTTGCTCGGGCTCAGGCTGATAGGCTGCTGGCGCCGGCTCGGGTGCATGGGCGGGCGCAGGCTCTACACGTCTGCTACCGCCTTCCAGCGCGGAAAACGCCGCCTGCAACTCTGCCTCAAGGCTTGTTATGTCACTTGAACTGGTGGTTTCTGCCAGCGGCCAATCTTCAGACGGCTGGATATCCAGTGGTTCTGTAGGCAATAGTGGTTCCGGCTCAACAGGCGAAGCGGGTATTGGTGCGGTGGATTCTGCATGCAAGGTCGGTTCTGGTTCACCTGCCACACCGATATCCGCGACATCTATCTCAAGCTCCCGCATGAGCTCCGCTTCCATATCAAAACCGGCATCAGAATCGGAAGCCAATTCTTCATTCAGCTTTTGCTGATCATCATCAAAACCAACGATTCGTGCCAGTTCGGCCAACGGATCATCATCCTTGAGATCCGGGTCCGTCCGCTGACGTGTTTCAAAATTTCGATTGTCGGCCATACTGTCCACTCATGTGCATAGAACAATTCTATTTGCCAGTACATTGTGGGCAAAAGGTGACACTCAGCGCATCTCCAACGGTGCGTCCGTTCCCGCAATTGACAAACCCGATTTCAATACGGCAGCAACTGCTCGTACCAAACCCAGCCTGGCCATGCTCAATTCTGGCTTCTTATTGTTAATAAACCGTAATTCCTTTGATTCTTTACCTTTATTCCAATGGGAATGAAACGTGCCGGCAAGATCATACAGATAGAAAACGACTCTGTGAGGCTCCTGCGTTGCTGCCGCACTTTCCACAATTCTTGGAAATTCTGCAAGCTTTGCCACAAGTTGTATTTCACTCTCATCACAAATGTGATCGTGAACAGCCGTTGAATAGTTGACTGATTCGAGATCAAGTCCCTCAAACGCCTCGACTGCCTGACGAAAAACGGAGTGACAGCGTGCATGGGCATATTGCACATAAAAAACGGGATTGTCTTTTGACTGATCCGTTACTTTGGCAAAATCAAAATCCAGCGGCTCTGAGCTCTTTCTGTACAACATCATGAAACGAACCGGATCGCGACCAACCTCGTCAACCACCTCACGCAGCGTTACGAAATCTCCCGACCGCTTTGACATGCGAACCGGCTGGCCGTCCCGATAGAGTTTGACCATCTGACACAAAAGGACGGTCAATGTCGACTTGCCCTCCGACACAGCTTTTGCAACGGCCTCGAGGCGCTTCACATAGCCACCATGATCGGCCCCCAGAATGTAAACCATCTCCTTGTAGCCACGTTCGAACTTGTCGTAGAAATAGGCGACATCAGCAGCAAAATAGGTGTAACTGCCATCTGATTTTATCAACGGCCGATCGATATCATCGCCAACATCCGTGGATTTGAACAGTGTCTGCTCACGGTCTTCCCAGTCCTCAGGCAACTTGCCCTTGGGCGGTGGTAGCTTACCCTTGTAGATATGCCCCTTGAACGTCAGATCATTAATCGCTTCGCGAATGATCTTTGCGCCATCGGCATGTAACTGGCGTTCGGAATAAAAAACATCATGCACAACGTTAAGAGATGCCAGATCATCGCGGATCATGGCCATCATCGCATCAATGGCACGCTCCTTGATAATCGGCAGCCATTCGTCTTCACTCATGCCGCGCAATTTGGTTCCAAATTCGTCTACCAGCGCCTGACCAACAGGCACCAGGTAATCTCCCGGATACAGACCTGCAGGAATTTCAGCAATGGTTTCACCAAGAGCCTCACGGTAACGAAGAAACACTGAACGGGCCAAAACATCGATCTGCGAACCGGCATCATTGATGTAATATTCCTTGGTGACCTCAAATCCGGAAAAAGATAGCAGATTGGCCAGAGAATCGCCGACCACGGCGCCCCGACAATGCCCGACATGCATGGGACCGGTGGGGTTCGCCGATACGTATTCGACATTGACCTTTGATCCGGCTCCCATATCGCTTCGGCCATATTGGTCGCCCGCATCAATCATCGCAGCCAGGGTCCGTTGCCAATAGGATTTTGACAATTTCAGATTGATAAATCCCGGACCGGCAACGGTAATATCTTCAATATCGCTGTCTTCACGCAGAACATCGCTTATCAGTTGTGCCAAAGCGCGCGGGTTGGAGCCAAGCGGCTTGGCCAGCACCATCGCTGCATTGGTTGCAACATCACCATGTGACGCATCACGCGGCGGCTCAACCGCAACGCGCTCAAAACTGATGTCATCCTGGTTTGCCTTGATAACATCCAGGGATTTAAGCGCATTAACAACGCGCCCTTCAAAGTCTTTGAAAAGATTCATGTCTTCCATCCGGGAAATGCCGCCCTTACCGTCATATGATCAGGCAATCGGCAAGATTTGGGCGGTGACTACCGCAAATCGGGTGTGTGGTCAAACAATGTGCGGTGCTGTTTCACCGCGAATGTATCGGTCATGCCAGCCAGATAATCACCAACCCGTCGCGCTGTTGCTCCGGCACCAAGTCCTTCAATCCCCCTGGCCCAGTCCCCACCCATGCACGACGGGTCCGCCATATAGGCACCAAACAGGTCCTCCACAATTTTTGCAGCCTGTTCGCGTACCCGCATGACGTCCGGGTGGCGATACATGTTCTTGTAGAGAAAAGCCTTGATGGTTTGATCGGCACCAAGCATATGTGGTGAAAACGTTGCAACCGGCGCCCTCGCCCACCGGATGTCATCAGCACTTTGCGGTTCGATTTCCGCCACGCATTTTTGAGCAACACCAATAACATCCTCAACCATGAGCGTAATTTGCTGTCTCATTATTTCGTGAATCATCCTGCTTTCATCGAGCCCTGGATATTGCTCATGCGCCTTGCTCAACAGATCCTTGAGAAACGGCACCTCTTCGAGCATTTCCAGCGTCAGTAAACCACTGCGCAGTCCGTCGTCGATATCATGCGTATTATAGGCAATATCATCCGCGATGGCTGCAACCTGTGCTTCCAGACTGGCAAAGCTTGAAAGTTGCAGGTCCTGTTGCGCGCAATAATCCGCAATCGGTTGCGGAACAGGTCCCTTTAGTCCCTGACCGGACATATCGGTCAATGGGCCGTTGTGTTTGACCAGCCCTTCCAGGCTTTCCCAGGTCAAATTCAGACCATCAAAACCTGGATAGCGCCGTTCCAGTGCCGTCACGATGCGCAAAGACTGCGCATTGTGATCGAACCCACCATGCCCCTTTAGCAATGCATTCAATGCATCTTCACCGGTATGGCCAAACGGCGTGTGACCAAAGTCATGAACAAGAGCGACACCTTCGGCCAGATCCTCATCCAGTTTAAGTGCCCGGGCCAGCGCTCTGGCAATCTGCGCCACCTCGATTGTATGGGTAAGTCGCGTACGAAAATGGTCACCCTCATGGGCAACAAATACCTGTGTTTTGTGTTTTAACCGGCGAAATGCGGTTGTATGGATGATTCGATCCCTGTCCCGCTGGAACTCGGAGCGCGTTCTACTTGACTTTTCAGCATAAAGACGCCCTCTGCTGCCTGCCGGGTCACTTGCCCAGGGCGCACGTTCACCGGTTCCAAAGCCCAATGCGCTTTCATCAACCATCATTGTTCCGCCTTCCCCGTTGACGCGGCCTGTCGTTGTTCATACCTATAGGATAACAATTATCAATCACAATCTCTCCGGGCCTTGAACCCGGTATGGAGGTTCTATGACGCAGAAAAATGAAGTTACCCTTTCTGATGCCGCGGCAAATCGAATTGCAGCTATTCTTGCATCAGAATCCAATAAATCAGCCCTTCGCGTTTCAGTTGAAGGCGGCGGCTGTTCCGGATTCTCCTACAAATTCGATCTCACTGACGATCCGGATGATGGCGACCTGATTCTTGAAAAAGGCAATGCCCGTGTGCTGATTGACTCTTTGTCTCTTGTCTATATGGGCGGGTCGGAAATTGATTTTGTCGACAACCTGCTTGGGCAGTCCTTTCAAATCAACAATCCCAATGCCGTGGCATCGTGCGGCTGCGGAACAAGTTTCACCATCTAACAGCTGTCGGCAATCAACGGACCGTGGACCATTCGCACATGAAAATAGCCAGTTGGAATATCAACGGGATCAAGGCACGCATCGAAAACCTGGTGAGCTGGCTTGAGGAAAGTCAGCCGGATGTCGCCTGTCTTCAGGAAATCAAATCGGTGGACGAAAACTTCCCGCGTGAATCCATCGAAGCGCTTGGCTATCACGTTGAAACACATGGTCAAAAGGGCTTCAACGGCGTTGCGCTGTTGTCAAAACAACAACCTGATGAAGTCAATCGTGGATTGCCCATGCTGTCTGGCAGCGACGAACCGGATCCGCAGGCACGTTTCATTGAGGGCGTTTACTCTGTCAAAGGCGGCGTTGTGCGCGTTGTTTCGCTCTATCTGCCCAATGGCAACCCGGTCGATACGGAAAAATTTCCCTATAAGATTGATTGGATGAACCGACTGGAACAATGGGCCACAGATCGATTGGCTCTTGAGGAGCCACTTGTATTGGCCGGCGATTATAACGTCATCCCCGAACCCTATGATTGTCGTGACCCCAAAATATGGGAGGACGATGCCCTCTACCGCAGTGAAACACGCTCGGCACTCAGGCGATTGGAAAACCTCGGGTTTACCGAAACAATCCGCAATGTGACCGATGCTGACAAAATCTATAGTTTCTGGGATTATCAGGCTGGCGCCTGGCCAAAAAACAACGGAATACGGATTGACCATCTCATGCTGTCACCGGAAGCCGCTGACCGGCTGTCATCTGCAGATATTGAAAAACACGTGCGTGGCTGGGAAAAACCCTCCGACCATGTACCGGTCATCGTCAATCTGAATTTTGAAGCCGCATAGGTGCTACAACAGGCATGAAACCACGGGTCGCTTGCGAATAGCAGCAATTGCGTGCATCATGGATGCATGACCCTACGACACCACTTGAGCAATGCTGTCGGATGTTTGTTGCCACGACAGCCCATCAAATCTGCAGTTGCAGCCGTCTTCCTGCTGTCAGGCCTGATGGCAGCACCGGCTATGGCGGGACAAGGAAAAGACTGCAGTTGCCTTGCGAATGGTCAGCGCGTTGAAACCGGCAAGCTTTTTTGCATTCGAACCGCATCCGGAAAACAGTTTCTCGCACGGTGTGAATGGGTATTGAACAATACCTCATGGAAGCGCTTGCAGGACGGCTGCCCAAGTGCCACGAATATGACCGTGGTACCGGATTTCCCAACACTGTAATCGCCTATTACCAATCACACTACCGAGCGGGCGGATATTGATATGCCCGTATTTCAGATCACGGCCCTTGAGAAATTCAGGTTTTGATAGAATCAGCAAAACCTGGATGCGTCAACAAGATCAAAGGCTGACACTGTTGTCCCGGTTCTGACAAAACGTGAAACAGTCTAATTCGCGCCCTTGCTCAACATGTTCTGCGCCAGTGACATGGCAGTACGCCGGTCAGCCTCATCGGCAACAGAAAAGGCCTGTTCCTGAATCGTTTGTATCCATCCGCGCTCATGTGCCTTGGCCCGTTCAAGTGCAACAGTCATATAGGCCAGACCACGCACGGTGTGCCCTTCCTGGAAAATGGTATCGCCAAACAGGGCGGAAGCCCCCGGGTGGCCGGCTTTTCGGGCACGATTCAACCATTTCTTGGCCTGACGAAGGTCGCGTTTGCCACCCTCACCCAATAGCACCATACGCCCCAGCTGAAACTGGGCCTCAGGGATACCAAATGCCGAGGCTGCCTGAAAATACAACTGCCTTGACTGGGCCAGATCCGGTTTTAACGGACTGTCGGGAATGCCGCGTCTGTAATAAGAGGCCAAGGACACCAGCGCATTGACAAAATACCCCGTCTCGCTTGATCCGGGTTCAACACCGTCCCGCGCAATACGGTCGTAAATTTTGAAGGCCTCATAGTCGTCCTCAATGACGCCATCGCCAGCCGCGTACATATTCGCCAATGCCCACCGCGCACCGCGATGGCCCTGCTCGGCGGCATGACGATAGGCTTCGACAGCATCATCCTTCTTGCCGCTTTTGTAGGCAGAAAAGCCGAATTTGAAAAGAACGCGCGGGGCCGATTTTTCCGTAACCCCCGCATCAACATCAAATGCATAGGCCACCGATCCGGTCGAACCGGCAGCGAAGGTCAGAACACAGGCAAAAAGCGGTCCGGCTGTTAACTTAGATATCTGCATAACACTGTTTTTCTTTCGCCCCACCTGGGTGTGTCACCGCCCCCTTCTGCGCGGTGCCCACCGTCTGGGCATATTTCCACAAGACGCCGGATGTGTAATCAGTCTCACGTGGCTGCCAGGCCTTGCGTCGTTCAGCCAGCTCTTCATCCGTGAGTTTCACATTGATCGATCCTTCAACAGCATCGATCTCTATAATGTCCCCGTCTTTAAGAAGTCCAATCGGACCACCAACAGCTGCCTCCGGTCCCACATGGCCAATACAAAATCCGCGTGTCGCCCCGGAGAAACGTCCATCTGTGATAAGCGCGATCTTGTCACCCATGCCCTGACCATAGAGCGCAGCAGTCGTAGAAAGCATCTCGCGCATGCCCGGACCACCCTTTGGTCCCTCATAGCGGATCACCAGAACTTCACCTTCCTTGTATTCACGCCCCGATACGGCCGCGAAACATTCTTCTTCAGAATCAAAACAACGTGCCGGACCGGAAAAAACCTGATTGTCCATTCCGGCAACCTTCACGATTGCACCTTCAGGGGCCAGATTCCCCTTAAGACCAACAACACCGCCTGTGGGTGTAATCGGACTGCTGGCAGGGCGAACAACATCCTGCTCGTCATTCCAAGGCACATATTCCATATTTTCGGCAATTGTGCGGCCGGTAACAGTCTGGCAGTCGCCGTGCAGGTACCCGCCATCCAGCAGAGACTTCATCAGCAATGGAATGCCGCCTGCCTCAAACATATCCTTGGCGACATATTTACCGCCCGGTTTCAGATCAGCCACATAGGGCGTTTTCTTGAAAATTTCGGCGACATCAAAAAGGTCAAATTCAATGCCGCATTCATGCGCAATTGCAGGAAGGTGCAAGGCCGCATTGGTCGAGCCACCAGATGCGGCAACCACGGCTGCGGCATTTTCCAGTGCCTTGCGTGTCACGATATCTCTGGGGCGAATATTGCGCGCGATCAGTTCCATGACTTTTTCACCGGAAGCGTAGCAAAAACGATCGCGCAATTCGTAAGGAGCCGGCGCGCCACATGAATAGGGCAATGCCAGGCCAATCGCTTCTGCCACCGTCGCCATTGTATTGGCGGTAAATTGTGCACCGCAAGATCCGGCGGACGGGCAGGCAACCTGTTCAATTTCAGCCAGATCATCATCCGACATATCACCAACGGAATGCTGGCCAACAGCCTCAAAAACATCCTGAACTGTAATCTGGCGGCCACGGAAATTGCCTGGCAGAATAGAACCACCATAGATGAATATTGAAGGCACGTTCAACCGAACCATGGACATCATCATGCCCGGCAGCGATTTATCACAGCCGGCAAGTCCAACGAGCGCATCATAGCAATGGCCGCGCATGGTTAATTCGACCGAATCGGCAATCACGTCACGCGAGACCAATGAGGATTTCATCCCCTGGTGCCCCATGGCGATACCGTCTGTCACCGTGATCGTGCAGAATTCGCGAGGCGTACCATGGGCTGCTGCAACGCCCTTTTTGACAACCTGGGCCTGGCGCATCAGCGAGATATTACACGGCGCAGCCTCGTTCCAGCAACTGGCAACACCCACGAGCGGCTGGTTAATTTCCTTGGAAGAAAGCCCCATTGCATAAAGATATGAGCGGTGTGGCGCCCGGGCAGAACCGACAGTCGTATGGCGACTTGGTAGTTTTGATTTGTCGATTGCTTTAACGTCCATGAGGATCCTCAGATGCATAGTGTGAACAGATAAACATCGTGCCCATCCGTGCACGAGACGGATGCGCCCGGTTTGTGGCGGTAAATTGGCAACGCCTGATGTCTGGCGTCATAGCAAATGTTTGCACAAAATGTGTTGCGATTCCGTCACATATTTGGATCAGAATGAAAATTAGTAAAAAAAAGGGGGTTCAGACCGTTATCTGAACCCCCTTTTTGCCATTTGTTCTATTGCTGATTGAAAGTCAGCCAGCCTCTACAACACGCTTTAATGCGGCCTCAAGCCTGGTTTTTTGCTCTTCCAGCGTGGTCAACTTTTGTCTCTCAGCTGCAACAATGTCCGGGCGGGCATTGGCTACAAATTTTTCATTCTGCAATTTCCCGGAAATTTTATCGACATCAGCTGAAATTTTGCCCAGCGCCTTTTCGAGCCTGGCCGATTCGGCAGCAACATCAATTAATGCGCCCAATGGCAGACAATAGGTGGCCTCGCCGACAATAACCTGCGCGCATCCCTTGGGCACCTCCTGTTCAAGCACAATGTCTTCAACACGGGCAAGCTGTTTAATAGCAGGATCATGGCGAAGCAGCCGCACACAGGTATCATCCGCCGCCCCCACGACCACCAGCGGTGCACGGGCAGACGGTGGTACATTCATCTCGGCACGCGCAGAACGCAAGCCCGACACCAATTCAATCAACCAGTTGATCTCACCGGCAGCATCTTCATCCAGATATCCCGGTTTTGGCCATTCCGCGTGACACAGAAGTGTGGCCTTGCCCAATTGCTGCCCCCAAAGTTCTTCCGTCATATAGGGCATGAAAGGATGCAACAGCCGATAAATCGCATCCAGCACATAGGCTGCACAGCCCTGTGCCTCTTTTTTTGCCGCCTCATCTTCGCCGTTGAATATCGGTTTCAGCAACTCCAGATACCAGTCACAGAACTGGTTCCAGACAAAGCGGTAAGCTGCCGCCGATGCGTCGTTAAAACGATAGTTTTCAATGCCGTTGGTGACATCGTGAATGGTTCGTGCCAGCTCCGTCAAAATCCAGCGGTTGACCGTGAGCTTTGCGTTCAGCGGGTCAAAATCACTTTGAACCGCCACACCATTCATTTCGGCAAATCGGGTGGCATTCCACAGCTTGGTGCCAAAATTTCGGTAACCGGCAATACGTTGCGGATCAAGTTTAACATCGCGTCCCTGTGCCGCCATGATGGCCAGTGTAAAACGCAAGGCATCGGCGCCATATTCATCCATCAATTCAATGGGGTCGATGACATTACCTTTTGATTTTGACATTTTCGCACCGTTTTTGTCACGCACAAGCGCGTGCACATAAACGGTATGAAACGGCTCAATGGGCTTGCCGTCATCGTTCTTCATGAAATGCAGCCCCATCATCATCATTCTGGCCACCCAGAAGAATATGATGTCAAAGCCGGTGACGAGAACATCCGTCTGATAGTATTTGTCCAGCTCCGGTGTCTTGTCCGGCCATCCCAATGTGGAAAATGGCCACAGGGCCGACGAGAACCACGTATCCAACACATCCTCATCACGCGTCAGCTCGCTCGGGCTGCCATAATGTGCCAGTGCGGCTGCCTTTGCCTCGTCCTCGGAACGTTCGACAAAAATATGTCCATCAGGACCATACCAGGCAGGAATCTGGTGCCCCCACCACAGTTGGCGGGAAATGCACCAGGGCTGGATGTTTTCCATCCACTCAAAGTAGGTCTTTTCCCAATTCTTTGGCACGAAATTGGTTCGCCCCGCGCGCACTGATGCAATCGCAGGCTCGGCAAGTACCTGCGCATTTACATACCACTGATCGGTAAGATACGGCTCAATAGGAACACCGCCCCGGTCACCGTGTGGCACCATGTGCTTGTGATCTTCAGTCTTTTCCAACAGGCCAAGCGTCTCCATCCGGGCGACGATTGCTTTGCGCACCGCAAACCGCTCAAGACTGTCATAGGCATCAATGGTCTGTTTCAGCTGGGCACTGTCTTCAACCCCTTCAACGAAATCCTCATTGCCCTTGAGGGTAATATGTCCGTCTCGAGTCATAATATTGACGGCCCGCAATCCGGCACGCTTGCCGACTTCAAAATCATTGAAATCATGGGCCGGCGTCATTTTCACAGCGCCAGTGCCGGCCTCAGGGTCCGGATATTCATCCGCAACAATGGGTATACGGCGCCCAACCAGGGGAAGGACGACGTGTTTGCCGACCAATTGTGCATAACGCGGGTCTTCAGGGTGCACAGCAACACCTGTATCACCAAGCATTGTTTCGGGACGGGTCGTGGCTACAACCAGATAATCCCTGGTTTCCCATTGCGTCACATTGCCGTCCTCATCGAAGGCAACCGGATGGTCGTAATGCAGACCCGCTTCAAGCGGGTAGCGGAAATACCATAAATTCCCGTTGGTCTCCACCTGCTCAACTTCCAGATCAGAGATCGCAGTCAGCAATTTGGGATCCCAGTTTACCAGGCGTTTGTCCTTGTAAATCAAGCCTTCCCTGAACAGGCTGACAAACACTTCCAGGACAGCCTTGGACAGACCCTCGTCCATGGTGAACCGCTCTCGTGACCAGTCACACGATGCACCCAAACGACGTAACTGGTTGAAGATGGCTCCGCCGGATTCGGCTTTCCAGTCCCATATTTTTTCTATAAATTTCTCACGCCCCATGTCACGGCGGTGTTGCTGAACTTCCATCAACTGACGTTCAACAACCATCTGGGTCGCAATTCCGGCGTGATCCATGCCCGGTTGCCACAATACGTTTTTGCCACGCATCCGCTCGAAGCGCACCAGTATATCCTGAAGGGTATTGTTCAGCGCGTGCCCCATGTGCAGAGACCCCGTCACATTGGGTGGCGGGATAACAATGCAATAGGGATCGGCACCTTCTTTGGCTCCGGCTCCGGCCTTGAATGCGCCGGCGTCTTCCCAGCGTTTGGCAATCTTTGGCTCGCTCTCGGCAGCGTTATAGTTCTTTTCAAGCATTTGATCAGCCATAAATGAGGGATTGTTGCAGTGGGTGTACCCTCACAGCCATTGCCGTTCAAGTCCAATTCCCCGTCGATCGTTTCAGCTCTGCGGTTTGCTTTACCACACGTCGGCTGTGGTCCCTGCCCCATTAGACCGTTTCATTTATTGGCAGAAACGGGACAACGGGATCGGCCTTTGATTTTTTTGATGCATTCAAGTTTTGCCTATTCCGTCAAAACCTGAGTTGCTCCAGTGAAGGGGGAAGACAAAGACAAGACCCCTTCAATTGAATTCCATCTAAGGCGGCACCTTCCTTTGTGTCGCCACAGGCAGATATTTATCAGAAACAATCAGCTGCCGCGGGCGACACGCTCAATTTCTTCACGAACCAGACGTTCAACCATTGTAGGCAAATTGTCATCCAGCCATTGCTGCAACATTGGCCGCAACATCTCTTCCGCAATTTCATCAAATGAGCGCACTGGCCCATTGACGACAGCCTGGTTCAAATTGCCAAATGATGCGGCGACCTTCGCGCCAGCCTCAGCAGAGATGAGTGGCTGCCGGTCTTCTTTTGCAGCACCTTCGTCTCCAATATCCGCTCGATCCGGCACGCCAGATACGTCCCCGGATGTTTCGTCCGGATTGGATATCTCCTTTGCAACGGCAACGTCCCCGGTTTTCATCGAATCTGGCTCCTGCACATCGACCTCAAAGTCTGTTGGTTCCTGGGCCAAATCGACAGGATCTGCAACCGCAGCGTCCGGTTCGGTCGGTTCATCAACATCACCCGGGGCTTGAGGTTCGTCAGAAACATCTGCGAACTTCTGTTCGGCAGCAATTTGTGCAAGAGACTTTGCCGGTGCTTCGCCCTGCGCATCAAATCTCGGGGTCATTCTGGGTGGCGGTGTAAGGGATTCCAGTTTGGCGAGCTCTTTTGCCATTCCGGTTCCTGATTTTGCAGATTGGTCCAAGCCAACCTCCGGTATCGATGCTTCGACACCCACACGCTGCACAACGGCCTGCGGCAGCTCAACAGCCGGTGGACGCTGGACACGCGCAGCTGATGCCAGGCTGAGCGGTTCTTCCGGGTCCCGATCATCCGCAACGCGGGACGCTGCATCGACATAGGACCGGTTCGCTTCACCCAGGTGCATCCGCGCGGGTCCGCTTAACGGCTCATCATTTGATGCTGTTAGAGGTGTTGTTACATCACCGTCTGTCGAATCTTCCGGCGTGTCATTGCTTTCAATGATCTTTCGGATGGAGGCTAATATCTCCTCCATGCTCGGCTCTCGCGCCACATTTGCCTGTGCCATATTGCCCTCGAATTTCGCCGCACAAAAATCGGGCATGTCCGCAAATCTCCGCCCGAATCACAATACAAGTCTATGCCATTGAAAAGCAGAAGAGAATCCCGCCGCTCCAAATGCCGGTTGTGGTACACAATTAATTTTTCAAATCGAACCGTCGCACTTGAACAAATCCGGTTTTGACGGAACCGGCGAAACCTGAATGCATCAACAAAATCAAGGGTCGACACCGTTGTCCCGTTTCTGACAAAACATAAATCAGTCAGACGTAAAAAAACCGGCAACGATCAGATCATTGCCGGCTATCACCACTCAGTATCCTGAAATTTCGGTTCGCTCAGCGACCATCCGGGGTACGAAGGCCAATCCACTTGTCTTTAACTGCATTGTAATGCTGCTGCGGACGATATTGTGCAACCTTCAGGCTCAAACGTTTGACTGTCAGGCGACCCATTGAGTTCAACAGGCTGTAGCTGGCAACCACTGCATCGCGTTGGGATTGTGCAAGGTCTTCTTGTGCGGACAGGACATTTGACTGGGTCTCCAGAACATCAAGCGTTGTGCTTTGACCAACCTTGCGTTCTTCCACCACGCCCTTAAGCGCCAGTTGAGCAGCGCGAACCTGAGCCTGATTTGCAGTAATGGATGCAATCGAGGCCTCAAGTGTTGCCCAATCAGTCACGATATTCTGCTCTACCTGACGCCGTGCCGAATCAACAAGAATTCTGGCCTGACCAAGGGTTTCCTTGGCCTGACGTACTTGTGCCGATGCCAGGCCACCCTGATAGATTGGAACCGTCAGACTGGCACCGATGCTGCTCACATTGGTCCCGCCACTACTATGCGTAACCGAACCACTGAGCGAAACGCCCGGAAGCATTGTTCCCTCAACGGATTTTACATTAAAACCAGCCGCATCAACCGTATATTGCGCACTCAAAATCGTTGGGTGTTCGCGCAGACCGATCTGAACGGCATTTGTCACCGACGACGGTAAAACCTTGTGGGCAGGCACCGGTCGGTTCAGGTTCTTTGGAAGAGTTCCAATAATCTGTTTGTAGACCGCAACACTGGATTTATATTGCGCCTGGGCCGACAGCAGAGCGGCGCGTGCTGATTCCAGCTGTGCCTGAGCCAGAGCTATGTCTGTACGCGTCCCCTCACCCACATCAAAGCGCGCCTGTGCGGCGTTTCTCTGTTCGCGCAGAAACTGCAGGTTTTGCTGGCGCACACGAACGATCTGATCATCCCGCACAACATTTGCATAAATCTGCGCCGCGGAAGCCAGAATGGTCATTTCGGTATTCAGCAAATCCTGTTGTCCGCCAAACACATTTGACTTCGCCGCGCGCACATTGTTGCGCGTTTGAAAGCCGTCAAACAAAGACTGGGTAAAAGAAACACCGGCAGATGCAGCATTGGTTTGGACTTTCAGATCCAAACCACCAGGCTCGGTCTGCGTGCGTGAAGCGCTCGCGGTGGCTGTTATAACAGGCCGGTAACCGGATTTCGCTATCGCCACGCCCTCATCAGTTGCACGCAAGCCCGCACGCGCAGCATTGATGTCCGGATTATTCTCATAAGCCTTCGCCATGGCACCGAGGATTGTTTCGGCATTCGCGGATACTGGCACCAGTGATACGGCGACAAGGGCTGCAGTCAGATACAAGGATTTACGCAGACTGGACACAACAATATTCCCCTTCAGGAGTTGCCAGTTTGGTAAAACGGCAACCAATTCACCATACCGGCCGATATTATGTTTTCAGATTAACGTTACAACGTTTTGATGACAATCACGCCAACTATCGTTGATCATGTGGCCGATAAACCACAGTTTACGTCACAATTCGTTATCAAAATTGAAATTCAGCAGTTTTGGCAAAACCTGGCAAGGGTTTCACACACGTATTAAAGCCTCGGCGGGCAGCGGTATGGCCGCCTTCGCGCACATATAAATTGGCTTTTGACGCATTGCCCTGCCCCTCTACAACCACCAACCGCCCACCGTCTCTGAGCTGATCAAACAGGGAAGCAGGCATTTGTTCGACGGACCCTCCAATAAAGATCACATCATAGGGTGCTTCCGGCATATATCCCTCTGTCAAAGGGCCTGTCACAACAGCGACATTATCAAACCCAAGGTCTGACAATGTCTGCGCGGCTTCGTCCGCAAGGGCCGGATCGGATTCAAGTGCCACAACAGAGCCGGCCAGCTTCGAAAGCAGCGCCGACACGTAACCACTGCCGCAACCAATTTCCAAAACCACATCTTCCGACCCAACATCCGCAAGCTGAATAAGTTTCGCGAGCGGTGATGGTTCCATCAGATAACGGTCCATCTGGCCATCCGAACCATCGGATACCTTGATGTCATCATCAATATAGGCCAATGCGCGAAATTTCGTTGGAACAAAATCCTCACGCGCTACGGTCAGAAATGCGTCCAGAACGGGATGGGACGTCACATCCGTGGTGCGAATCTGATTATCCACCATTTTGGTGCGCGCCTGTTCAAAATCGATGCCCATGCAACCTCTCCGGTTTTCCTGACCTGCGTCTTAATGCCGGGTGATGCAGTATTCAAGCAAACAAAACCCAAAGAAACAATTTTTGCGACCGCCTTCACCCTGCAACGGTCATTGATTTGCCGGTGGTGGCGATTCACTGACCCGGGAACGCCATTTACCTACACCACGCATTTCACAATAGAACCGCTTGATCGTTCGCTCAAGACAAACTATAAATTCTACTAATATCTGGTGACGCGGCGAATAATCGTCACCAGTTTTAACAGGTGAAATATCAGATCGGGGGATTTGATTTTTCGCACAATATTACACAATGGGGATAGGATGTTGGGGACGGTGTGCCGCGATCCATTCAATGGGAATGGATTCATTTCAGTTACACAATTTTATACGATCCAATTCCGCAGGACTGTCACAACGCGTTCAATTTCACCGAACAACTTGTGAAGGCAATGTGAACGATGGATATCAAATCAATCAATGCCAGCGCCTTCAATCTGCCCGGTAGCAGTGAACGGTTTATAATTCTCTCCGAACGCGATTTCGAAGCACTGCAGGCAGCGCTTGAAGAGGCGCGTATGGATGCGCAAACAAAATCGGAGGCAGTGGCGGCAATCAGTGCTGCCATACCGGCTGAAGTTGCCAGCGCGATTCGCAGTGGACGAAGCCCGATAGGCGTATATCGCGACTACCGCCAAATGAGCCTGCGTGATCTGGCTGACAAAACCGGCCTGTCCGAGCACTATCTTCTTGGCATTGAAACAGGTGCAAAGTCACCATCTCTGAGAGTCATTTGCGCTTTGGCCAAAGCACTGGATGTCCAGGTGGACGATCTGATCAGTCAGTGATGGTGCCAGCAATGCGTGTTCTGGATGTCGAGTTCTGGATCGATGTCACTCACCCGCGTGATGCTACTCAAAGAGCCCAGACTTTATAGCCCAAGCCTGTCTTGTAGGTAGCATCTGCGGTTTCAAACCAGTCAAAGCATGTTTCCCGTCCGGCTCGAAAATTGTTGCTGAGGAAGGTGCACATCTGGTCGCCCTTCAATCTCCAGGTGCCGCTGTATGGCCTGCCGGTAGCTGTGTAGCTCATTTTGCCGTTCTGCTTATAGGTGATGTTTCCGGAGTAAGCGCCGGCGTAGTAACCCAGCGACTTGCCAATGATTTGGGTTTTGATCTGCTCCGCGGACATTTGCTGTTTCGAATCAGAAGTTGTCGAGCAAGCCGAAATGGCAATTGCCATTGGCAGCAGAACGCCCGTGAAAATTGCCCAGCGACGGGTTCGGTCTGCATCAATCATCTGCTACCCCCAATTCGAACAGCGCCTGCAGGAGATTCAATGGCAAACATCCCCCTATGCGCGCATCGATATTAACATGCACCAATTATTTGTATAGCAGCAATAGTCGGGATATCTGCCTTCATGCCACGGCACATCACACGAAGAGACAATCTGGCTGATGATTTCAGACCCAATCTGCAGTTGGTTGTGACAAAGAAATTGAATGCGCCACAATATCAATAGGAATCAATAGCTTGGGAAAATTCTGGAGGCCTCGCCCGGAATCGAACCGGGATACAAGGATTTGCAATCCTCTGCGTAACCATTCCGCCACGAGGCCTCAGTGCCGCCAGCATATGGCCGCCGCCCGCACTTAAAATGAATTATTGGGATAAGCAAGAGGGCTCCATGCAAAAAAGGTGTTTTCCTTTGTTCCTATACTTAACAAAATCATCAATGGTCCGTCACACTTTACGGTTGTGGTGTCGGTTTGATCAATGTCGTTTCATGAGCAGGAGGGGCATGCAGCGCTTATTCAGCAACGAACGGGGTCAATGCGGGCAAGCCTGACCGCCGCCTCTCGCAACGTAGTCTGGAAATTCGGCAAGCCCTACAGCTGTTTGCCCCGGTTTTTCCAATGTTGCCCAAGACGCACAACCATCTTTCGGCGCCATCGGCGTATGCCTGGCAGATCGTGCGAAAGAACCAGCAGGCCAAGAGGAATCATCCAGAACCCCAGCACCGGCAGAAATCCCAAAATGCCACCAATGATCAACACCACCCCGAGCGCAATACGCAGCAACCTCGAGCGCGGCAATCGAAATCGCCGTTGACCGAATCGCAATTCGCTACGGGGCGAAGAATTATCCCCATGATGATCCAACCGATGCAGTGCCATTGTTTTCGCGTTCCACCTACCTGCCAATGGGCATTTATAGGAACCAGAACATGTCAGATTTCGGCATTTCAGGAAAGATTGTTGAGCTTCCATGCATTTTTTTTAAAAATGGCTTGGCAATTGCGAAATTCTTTTGTTATACGCCGTCTCACACCACACAACGTGTACCGTTCCCCGGTAGCTCAGTGGTAGAGCAGTTGACTGTTAATCAATTGGTCGCTGGTTCGAATCCGGCCCGGGGAGCCACTTTTTCATATTTCAATCACATTTGAACGATCACCATTATGCGTGAAATTTGCAACAATCACCTGTTGGTTGTTCAATTGTTCTGGCCATGATCGCCACGATGCCCCTTGCAAAATTCAGATTCTGTATGACAATGAGGTTGGTTTGGCAATATTCGCGCAGACCGGGAAAGACTTCGTTGATGTAAAAGCACATGAATACAGAAGGTTCCTGTGCACGGAGGGAATATGGGTGGATCTGGTTCACTGTCTGACAGACAAGCTGATGTTGAGGTCGTGTCAACCAATAGTATTGGTTCTCACCTGAAGGGGCTGCCCTTCAAGGCAAAGATTGTGTTGCGCACACTGGCTGGCATGCAACACGGCGTTCTCAACATGCAAACACCTGATGGCCGCATATTGCGTTTCGAGGGGCAAAAACCCGGACCGGAGGCGGAGCTTGTTCTGCACAACTGGAATTTACCCTACAGCGCCTTTCAACGCGGCACCATCGGTGTTGCCGAAACCTATATGGATGGTGATTGGGAAAGCCCGGATATCCCGACATTCCTGGAGCTGTTCCTGGTCAATATCGAAATTGGCAACTATGTGGCCAGTGGTGCACGCGGTATAGCCAGCCTGATAGAGCGGTTTCGACATATGTTTCGCTCCAATACCAAAACGGGTGCCAAAAAGAATATCTCGGCCCATTATGACCTTGGCAATGACTTCTATAAAAAATGGCTCGACCCAAGCATGACCTATTCATCTGCGCTGTTTCAAACCGGGGCGAATGATCTGCAAAGTGCGCAACGGGCAAAATACAAGGCACTTGCAGAAGCAATTGGGGTAACCGCAGACAGTCATGTTCTCGAGATCGGATGCGGCTGGGGTGGTTTTGCAGAATATGCAGCCGGCGAGCTCGGCGCACGGGTCACCGGCCTGACCATCAGCCGAGAACAACTGGATTATGCGCAAAAGCGAATCGAAAAAGCAGGCCTGGCTGATCGTGTGGAACTCAAATTCCAGGATTACCGCGAAGAAACTGGCGTTTACGACCAGATTGCCTCCATCGAAATGTTCGAGGCTGTTGGCGAAAAATACTGGTCCGGTTATTTCTCAAAACTGAATCAGTGTTTGAAACCGGGAGGTCGGGCCGGATTGCAGATCATCACGATCCACGAGGATGCGTTTGAGAACTACCGGCGCAACCCTGACTTCATTCAACGCTATGTTTTTCCAGGTGGCATGTTGCCGACTATGGCTATTCTGGAAGAGTTGGGCGAGAAGGCAAATTTGCGGCTTGCCGGCCATCGCGCGTTTGCACAGGACTATGCAAGAACCCTGTCTGAATGGTGTACGCGATTTTGGGAAGCCTGGCCTGCGATCCGTCCAATGGGATTTGATGAACGCTTTAAGCGCCTTTGGGAATTCTACATGCACTATTGCGAAGCGGGATTCCGGGCGGAAAACATCAACGTACGGCAGGTGGTTTACCAGCACGATCAGTCGTAATTCCAGGTCAACAGGGCGTTATTGGTGCCTTGGCTGCCGATTTGCATGATAAGTGCAATTACGGCTGTGCGGGGGTATTTGAAATACTATTCCCCTGCACCTTGAACATGACAAACAAGTTTTCTTGTCCGGGCACCGGTTGATAATCCACAACAGGGCAAATAATGTCGCAGCAACTCAACCGAGGCTTACCCATGACCGTATTAGATTCTGTACTCGATGGCATCGGCAATACACCGCTGATCAAACTGAAAAAAGCATCCGAATTGACGGGCTGCACCATTCTTGGCAAAGCAGAATTTCTCAACCCCGGCCAGTCTGTCAAAGACCGCGCTGCATTGTTCATCATCCGCGATGCGGAACGCAAAGGTCTGCTAACACCGGGCGGTGTCATTGTGGAAGGCACAGCAGGCAATACCGGCATTGGTCTTTCCATGGTTGCCAAGGCGCTTGGTTATCGCACTGTCATTGTGAT
Source organism: uncultured Rhizobiaceae group bacterium (assembly GCA_947501445.1). Classification (GTDB taxonomy): domain Bacteria; phylum Pseudomonadota; class Alphaproteobacteria; order Rhizobiales; family Rhizobiaceae; genus Hoeflea_A. Next base: position 195,610 of record CANMVS010000002.1, read on the forward strand.
TCCCGAAACGCAGAGCGAAGAAAAGAAAGACGCCCTGCGTCTGCTGGGTGCAGAGCTGGTGCAGGTTCCGGCCGCTCCCTACAAGAACCCGAACAATTATGTCCGTCTGTCGGGCCGTCTGGCCGAGCAGATAAACCGCGAAGACCCGAACGGAGCCATATGGGCCAACCAGTTCGATAATGTGGTCAACCGCCAGGCACATATTGAAACCACTGCTCCGGAAATCTGGCGTGACACTGATGGCAAGGTTGATGGCTTTATTTGTGCTGTTGGCTCTGGCGGGACACTGGTTGGTGTCAGCATGGGGCTTAAGGAAAAAAATCCAGCCATCAAGATCGGCCTTGCTGACCCGCACGGCGCTGCGCTTTACAGCCATTTCACCACAGGTGAAATGAAAGCAAATGGCAGTTCCATTACTGAGGGCATAGGACAGGGTCGCATTACGGCTAATCTGGAAGGATTTACGCCCGATTTTGCCTATCAGATTGCCGACGCAGAAGCCTTTCCGATTGTCTACGATCTGATCGAGGAGGAAGGCATGTGTCTTGGAGGCTCATCGGGCATCAATATTGCCGGTGCGATGCGTATGGCAAAGGACATGGGACCGGGCCACACGATCGTCACCGTGCTTTGTGACTACGGCAACCGCTATCAGTCCAAATTGTTCAACCCCGAATTTCTGCGTACCAAGGATTTGCCGGTACCTGGCTGGATTGAGCAGACAGTATCGCTCAAACTGCCTTTTGAAGAGGTTTGAAACGTGCCTGACACACAGCCGCTGTTTATTGAAGACGCCTATTTGTCCACGGCTGAGGCCCGTGTTGTCGCGATCAATGAACGCGGCGGCATCCTGCTTGATCAAACCTGTTTTTATGCAACATCAGGCGGACAACCGGGCGACACAGGTTTTCTTGAGCGTCAGGACGGCTCTCGCATCGACATCGCCGCGACGGTCAACGGCCTGTCAAAAGCAGAAATAATTCACGTACCGGCAAATGGACAGGCCGTTCCGGATGTGGGTGAAAAGCTGACAATTCACATTGATTGGGAGCGCAGGTACCGGCTCATGCGGATGCATTCGGCATGCCACCTGCTGACGGTCGTGTGCCCCTACCCGATCACCGGTGCATCAGTCGGCGAGAATGAAAGCCGCATTGATTTTGATATGAGCGAAGTTGTCGATAAAGTCTCTGTCACCGAAGAACTGATGGCACTGGTCAATGCGAACCACAGGATTTTCACACAGTGGATTGACGAGGGTGAACTGATTGCCCGTCCCGGTCTGGTAAAATCGAAAAATGTTCGCCCGCCAAGTGGTGCCGGTCGTATTCGACTGGTTTGCATCGGTGATGACAGTGAGGTCGACAGTCAGCCGTGCGGTGGCACACATGTATCGGAGACCGCCGAAGTCGGTGCTATTCACATTGGCAAAATTGAAAAGAAAGGGCGCGAGAACCGCCGGTTCCGCATCCGGTTTGGCGACCAGCCAAAATAGAACAAAATAGAGCCAGACACAGATTCGAGGCAGGGAACGCATGGACGAAAAAAGCAAATTTGTTGTATCGGCGCACTGGCTTTCACAGCGAATCGGGCAACAGGACCTGAAAATTGTTGATGCGTCCTGGTATCTGCCGGCGCAAAACCGTAATGCCCGGGAGGAATTTGACACCGGCCATATCGCCGGCGCCGTATTCTTTGATCAGGACACTGTCGTAGAGCCAGGCGCTGATTTACCGCACACATTGCCCGGTGCTGACGTATTTGCCGGACACGCGGCAGGGCTTGGACTGTCCCATGATGATGTCATCATCGTTTATGATGGTCTGGGCATGTTCACCGCTCCACGCGTGTGGTGGATGCTGCGTACAATGGGTGCAAAAAAGGTGTTTGTGCTTGATGGCGGCCTCGCCGGTTGGGTTAAGGAAGGATATCCTGTCACAAAAGAAGCAACCGTGATCCAGCCCGGCAATTTTGCCGCCAACCTCGATAGGAAGGCGGTTGCGGGCCTTGCGGACATGCGCGCTATTGTGGATGACAAATCAATGCAGATTGTCGATGCGCGTGGCAGTGGACGCTTTACCGGTGAAGAACCCGAGCCACGCGAAGGCATGCGATCGGGCCATATGCCCGGCGCGTGCAATGTGCCGGTCTTTTCATTGTCAGTTGACGGCTATCTCAAATCTCTGGACGCATTGCGTGAAACGCTGTCCGAGGCTGGTGTAGACCTTAACAGCCCGGTTGTGACGACCTGCGGTTCCGGTGTTACTGCCGCCGTGATTACCCTGGCGCTTGAGTCACTTGGAAGCACCGAATCAAAACTCTATGATGGTTCGTGGTCCCAGTGGGGTGCACTCGAAGATACGCCAATTGCCACGGGTGATGCATAATGGCAAAGGCACCAGCCCCCAAGAGAGCTGTTGTAACCTACCTTGAACAGCACAACCGCCCAACGCTCTTTTGCCCCATGCCGGTTAACCAGAATACGGCACTGATGGTGCCAAACAACATGCCACTGCATTTTTACCGGTATCTGCAATATCGCACCGGGAAAGCCTGGGACTGGGTGGCGCGACTGCGGCTTGATGACGACGCGCTGTCAAAAATCATTCACGCTGATGATACATCAGTGCATGTGCTCTACCTTGATGGGGCGCCAGCCGGGTTCTTCGAACTGAAGAAGATCGATGCTGAAACAGTTAATCTGGAATATTTTGGCCTGATGCAGCATACCCATGGCAAAGGCCTTGGCCGATGGTTTTTGTCGCAGGCGCTGGATGCTGCCTGGAATCTTGGGCCAAAGAAAGTGACCGTGTGCACATGCACGCTGGACCACAAGGCGGCCCTGCCTCTTTATCAGAAATTCGGATTTTCGCCGATTGGACAAAGCGAAACCTTTATCCATCCGCTCGGCGATACGGACCTGATGCGCATTATGGGTTAAAGCAATTCAGGTTTTGACGGAATCGACAAAACCTGAATGCATCAACAAAATCAAAGACCTCCACTGTTGTCCCATTTCTGAAAAACCGTGAAACGGTCTAAAGCCTGTTGAGTTTCAGGTCTTCAGTTTTCCGTATAAAAATTGGTCTGTCGCAATCGATCCTATCCGACGTGTGAACGAGCCGTTCATCGCGAATTCAGGCTGCACTTTGTATCAAAGTCTTTAGCTTGAGCAATTCAGGTTTTGACGGGATCGTCAAACCTGAATGCATCAACAAAAAATCAAAGACCGACACCGTTGTCCCGTTTTTGACAAAACGTGAAACGGTCCGGGTTGACCAATGTCCAGTTATAACCGAGAGGGAGACTTGAAATGAACCGCCGTAAATTCCTGATTGCCGTTGCGGCCACGGCCGCTCTTCCCGCGGCAGCATCCGCCAATCCACTACTTGAATTGGTTGCCGCTACTGCTGAAAGACCAATGGCTGCCCCCAATGTTGTGAACAATATATCCGGCAAGACACCGTCAGCCCTTACCATCGAAAGGAGCCTGAGCGCACCGCCTGCCGCGAAGATCAAACCATCGATGAAAGCACCGTTACACAAGCTCAAACGGATGAAGTCGCTTCGTCACATTGCGCCATCAATCGACATTCAATCTATTAATTTTGCCTTTGGATCTGCCCGGATTCCGGCTCCGGAACATTGGAAGGTCGAGCAGATTGCTCAGGCATTGCATGCGATCCTTGGTCGCAACCAGGACGAATTTTTCCTGATAGAAGGACATACGGATGCCGTCGGTTCCTATCAAAGCAACATGCAGTTGTCCCGACGAAGGGCAGCGGCCTTGCGAAGAATCCTGGTCCAATATTTTGGTGTTCCGCGATACGCACTGGATACGGTCGGCTATGGAGAAGAGGATCTTCTGGTGCCGACACCCTATGCCGACTGGCGCAATCGCCGCGTAACGCTGCGCCGTATCACAGATGTGGCCTATCGCTAATTCTAAAAACAAAACCGCGCTGTCCGTGGGACAGCGCGGCAACAGTGCCCAACGAGGCGCGTTCGTCAGGCGACTTTCAGTGCAACTTCCGGCTCGGCAAGCTCGTACCCAAGCGCATCAGCAACAGGTTTGCTGGTGATGCGGCCACGATGAACGTTGAGACCGGCACGCAAATGGCGATCTTCAGCAATTGCCTTCAGGCCCTTGTCTGCCAGCTGCAAACCATAATGCAAGGTTGCATTGTTCAACGCGTGGGCAGAGGTGATCGGCACTGCACCAGGCATATTGGCAACACAATAATGAATGATCCCATCCACTTCATAGGTGGGCTCTGAATGGGTTGTTGCATGGGAGGTTTCAAAACATCCGCCCTGATCGATTGCAACATCGGTGATCACAGCACCCTTTTTCATGCCCGACAGCATTTCACGTGTCACCAGCTTCGGCGCGGCAGCACCGGCAATCAGCACAGCGCCCACGACCACATCAGCGGAGAAAACTTCGTTTTCCAGCGCTTCAATTGTCGAATAACGGGTATGAACACGGCCATTAAAAATATCATCAAGTTGACGAAGACGCGGGATGGAACGGTCAAGTATGGTGACATCAGCACCCAGACCAACTGCCATTTTCGCAGCGTTCAATCCAACGACACCACCGCCAATGATCGTTACTTTGCCGGGAAGCACCCCGGGCACACCGCCGAGCAGAATGCCACGGCCGCCATTTGCTTTTTGCAGAGCAGTTGCACCAGCCTGTATGGCCAGACGTCCGGCAACTTCCGACATGGGCGCCAGCAAAGGCAGGCCGCCGTGGTCGTCAGTCACGGTCTCATAGGCAACAGCGGTACAGCCTGATTCAAGCAGGCCTTTCGTCTGTGCCGGGTCCGGAGCCAGGTGCAGATATGTGTAAAGCAATTGTCCTTCACGCAGCATGGCCCATTCGGATGGCTGTGGTTCTTTGACCTTAACAATCATGTCGGACTGTTCAAAAACGTCTTTTGCAGTGCCAACGATTTTTGCACCGGCAGCCTGATAGACGCCGTCATCAGCACCGATTGCCAGACCGGCATTGGTTTCAACAATCACCTCATGGCCGTGCGCAACATATTCACGCACCGAACCGGGGGTGAGACCAACACGATACTCGTGGTTTTTTATTTCCTTGGGGCAACCGACACGCATTTTGCGTCCTCCACAATGTTTGCCGCGCTCTTGCGATGCGCAATGTTTCATTGGGATAATTTCATCACAGGTTGCGCGAAATGTCCTTGCAAAGTTTGTTTGATCAACAGACCGATTTCAACTATTCTTGCGTTATCAATGAATTTTTCGAAGAAACCACCAATGGACAAACTTGATACAATCGATATCGCCATATTGAAAACGCTTCAGGTTGATGGGCGTATATCCAATGCCAATCTGGCCGAACGTGTAGGATTGTCACCATCCGCCTGTTCCCGTCGCCTGGATATTCTTGAAAAAACCGGAGTCATTCGTGGCTATCATGCACGTCTTTCAAACCGGGCGTTGAACTATACCATGACGGCAATTGTTCATATTTCCCTTTCCGGACAATTTGAAAAGACACTCAGTGAATTTGAGGCTGCCGTTAAACGCTGCCCCAATGTACTTGTGTGTTATCTCATGTCCGGGGAATATGACTACACGCTCAGAATAGCGGCAAAAGACCTTCAGGATTATGAACGAATCCATAAGGAATGGCTATCTGCCCTGCCTCATGTGGTGCGAATAAATTCATCTTTTGCGCTGCGCGAAGTGATTGATCGTCCCAATATTGATGTCGATCTTGGCTGAATTTCAAATTATCCTTTAGAAATTGAGTAACCTGATTATGTTTGGAGAGACCGATGGCGCAAAGATCAAAGCTCAAATGGACGCTATATGCCGTTGTTTTATTGATCCTTGTGGCTGCGGTGGTGTTTTTAATGGGACCGCGTGAGCCGGTGAATACAAAAATACTCTTTGATCCCGCCGCCATAGGCGAGGACATCGACGCCTATCTGGAGAAACAGGAGGCGAAATATGATGATATCCGTCCTGGACTTCAGAAGAAAATTATCTGGGCATACCCCAATTCGAAAGCCAAAACGCCGCTATCCCTCGTTTATGTTCATGGCTTTAGCGCCTCATTGGGCGAGCTGGATCCACTCACCGAAATTGTCGCGCGGAACATTCAAGCCAACGTCTATTATACCCGATTAAAGGGCCATGGACGCAGCAATGACGCAATGGGCGAGGCTGATGTCCAGGGTTGGCTTGATGATCTGGCTGAAGCCATTGAAGTCGGCCGACGGATTGGCGAACGTGTAATTCTGATCGGCACATCGACGGGTGGTACATTGGTCAGCTGGGCTGCCGACAAACCGAGACTGGTCGCAAATGTTGCCGGCATCATCAATGTTTCACCAAATTTTGGGCCTCAGGCGGCAGGCTCACAACTCCTGACCATGCCCTGGGCCAGGCATCTTGTGAAACTGATTGTGGGTGAACGCCGCTCCTTTGAACCGATCAATGAGCTCCACAAAAAATACTGGACCTATGAATATCCCAGCACGGCGCTTCTGCCGATGGGACAAATGATAAAGCTCACGGACAAGACTGCATTTCATAATGTTCAGATACCCGCGCTCTTCATCTTTTCCGACCAGGACAGCACGGTTCGTCCGGAAAAAACCAGAATTGTTGCTGAAAAATGGGGCGCATCAAGTGAAATCGTCACCGTTGAAAACAGTGACGACCCTGACAATCATGTCATCGCCGGTGATGCCCTTTCTCCGTCAACCACCCAGGAACTTTCAAAGATCATCACCCAATGGATCAACCAGCTCTAGTGGTTTGCTGTCCGTTGAAAACAGATAGAGGACGAGCGTAGTGACCAGCAGCAGACCATAGATCGCAAACAGCAGTGCATAGGTGCTATCCGGGCGGACAGGATCGTGCGTCGCATCAGCGATCTGGCCCATGACAAATTGAACAATTCCAACACCGCCAATTGTAAAAAAATTCATCAGGGTAACACCCCTGCCCGTCAAATGTTGTGGAAAGAATGAGCGCGCGTGCGCCATCAGCAATCCGTAGCTTGCACCGAATAACCCAACAGCCGCCAACATTCCGGTGACCTGCAAAAGTGGCTGAACCGGAAATGCAGCCAGGATTATCAGCACCGCTGCGCCCATGGCATTGCCGCCAAAAGCAACCCATTTTCGCGTGCCCAGCAATGTATCCAGCGGGCCATAAAGCACGCTTCCAAGAATCATTGCCAGCGCCATAAACAGTGAAATATTGCCGATAACCTGTGTTGACGCACCATAGACATCACTCAGATAGGGCCCAATCCACAGCCCGCGAATCCCCGCCGCCGGTGCATAATTGATGGCAATGAGCGGGATGATAAACCACAGGGCGGGAATCTTGAAAAGCTCAAGATAACCAGAAAGACCGGTTCCTGCCTCTGCAGATTTTTCTATTTTGGGATCCCTGACAAAGCGATAGATGGCAAGCGCCGTGATCAGCGAAATCACACCCAGGATCATCATGCTTTCACGCCATCCCACATGCTCGACAGCCAGCGCCAACGGTTTGGCGCCTATAACATTTCCCGCCGTGCCGATGGCAACGAACCAGGAGGACAATATGGCAAACCGCGCAGGCGGAAACTCATAGGCAAAGATGAAAAACGATGCCATCAATACCGGCGAACAACCGATGCCGATCATTCCCATGGCGATGATGATCTCAATTGGCGATGTGGCAATGGCGAAAAGAAAGGCACCGCCACCGGTACCCGCAGCGAACAAAAAGGCTGCTGTCTTCTTTGGGCCGTATCGGTCAAGCGATATGCCGACAACAAATTGCATCAACGCAAAGGTCAAAAACCATACACCTGATGCCAATGACAATTCTGCCTTGCCGGCACCAAGCTCACTGTCGAGAATTGGTGTCAGAACCGCAAGGAATGATCTGTAAAACTGCGAGAAGATATAGGCCGCCGCCAATGCTGCTATGCCGGCCATCTAGTAACTGTCTTTTCGCGCTGTTACGCATTCATTGTCAAAATTACTCAATCTGGGGCTCACCCTGATGGCAGGCAAGCCTATAACGTCAGTTGCTCTCGCCACTGGTTTCCCCCGCAAATACAATCAAATGATTAAACTGGCTAAAATCTCATTATCGGTAATATCTTCATAGCGCAAACCGGCTGCATCAAAAGCATTTGTCAGCCGATCAAAATTCTCGGGTTTTCTGGTTTCAATCCCAATCAGGATGGAACCGAAATTGCGGGCCGATTTCTTCAGATACTCAAATCGCGCGATATCATCTTCCGGGCCCATCATATTCAGGAAATCCTTCAGGGCACCCGGGCGCTGCGCCAGCCGCAATACAAAATATTTTTTTAACCCCGCGTAACGCGCGGCCCGCTCCTTGACATCAGGAAGCCGCTCGAAATCAAAATTACCACCTGATACAATCACCACAACTGTGCGTCCACGCACATCGGCCGGTGCCATCTGATCCAGCGCCGTGAGCGCCAGTGCACCGGCAGGTTCAAGAACAACACCTTCAATATTGAGCAAATCGGAAATCGTGACGCAAATCGCATTTTCTGCAATGAGCATGACCTGCTCAACCGGAAAATTGCGCAGCGCGGCAAAGTTCTGCTCACCGATTTCAGCCACGGCTGCGCCATCAACAAAATTATCCACCTGATCCAGCTTTATCCGCCGATTGCCTTCAAGGCTGGTTTTCAAACTGGGCGCACCTTCGGGTTCGCAAAAAGTGAAGGCCTCTTTGGGAAATCGATCACCAAGATAGCCAGTCATGCCCGCCGAAAGGCCGCCGCCGCCGACCGGAATGATAAAGCGTTCAGCAGTAACATCCGCTGGCAGCTGCTCCATTATTTCCGCCGCGACCGTTGCCTGCCCCTCAATAATATCGGCGTGATCAAAGGGTGGTACCATCAATGCGCCGTTGGCGGACGCATAATCTTTAGCCGCCGCATAACATTCATCAAATATGTCACCCACCAGTTTGACTTCAATGAAGGCACCGCCAAACGCCAGGGTCTTGTCGATTTTCTGCTTGGGCGTTGTAACAGGCATGAAAACAACACCGGACCTGGCGAAATGCTGGCAGACGTAAGCGAACCCCTGCGCGTGATTGCCCGCCGATGCGCAGACGAAACGCGCGATGGTTTTGTCAGCGTTCAGTGCCTTTCGGAAAAAGTTAAATGCACCGCGTATCTTATAGGATCTGACGGGCGACAGATCTTCTCGCTTCAAAAAGACCTGCGCGTCATATTTGCCGCTCAGATAGTGGTTAAACTGCAACGGCGTCGGTGCAAACAATTGTCGCATCGCTTCTTTAGCATCATCAACGGCTGATTTCATTATATCCATGTCCGATTATGTCCAGGCTTTCGATACGCCCCAAAACGGCCGCTGTCCAAACAGCACTGCATCGAGAGAAAAGCGTCCGGGACCCATGATGGCGAAACAAAGAAAGAGCGCCATCATCAATGCAGAATATTCCCATCCCTGATTGGCCCATATGAACCCATTGAGGAAATGGCCGCCCATCAGTGTTGCAATCAGAAAATACAAAATGGCGCACCAACTGCCAATGCGACTGATAAAGCCCAAACCGAGCGCGACTACAATCCCAAATTCACAAAACCCGCCGACCCAGACCAAAAGCTCGGGATTGGGTGTTTTCATCGCCTCAAAGGCCGTCACATCAGCCTGATGGGATGCCGCACCGGCAAACAGTTTTTCCGTTGCGTGAGCGACAAGATCATAGCCGATGTAGAGACGCACAAATGTCAGTGCCCAGGCGCTGCCTGACATGAAATCAGCACTGCCCGCCCGGCTTCTGATTGCAACGGTCACAAATTGTGCCAGATAACAGATAAATCCGGGCAGCATGATCCAGGCGACAGAATTGACCCCGAGTTGTCCTGCAATGCGCCAGGCAAACATAAAACCCATCAAGCCCAGCAGGAATCCGGCGACAAATTGTCTGGGTTGCAGGAAGAACTGGCAGCCAAGCGTAAAAAGCAAAAACAGGATCGTTGACGCCAGCGACCAAGTGGTCAATCCGGGGTTCTTGACGAAAAAACCTGTGTAGAGCGCCACCATCAAAGCCAACAGGCTGCAAGCTGCCGCTCCAATGCTCAAAGCCCGTGAGGGTTGCAACACCATGTCAATCTTTTCCCGGTCGCATATTCATATTCCTGCATACGCCAGATTGTTCACCACGCATACCCATACGCGAGCGCTCAAAGATCAAAAAAACTCCACGGAATTGACAGAATTGGCGCATGAGGGCTTGCAATCCTGTCATGGATAATTACCAGTAGACCCGCGTGCCCCCTTGGCGAAATTGGTATACGCAACAGACTTAAAATCTGTCACCCGATTGGGTTTGCCGGTTCAAGTCCGGCAGGGGGCACCATTAAACAATCACCACCTGAAAATGCCCCTAACATGTTGAAGGGCATGGTGGTTTTTGCGGTTCTATACCCTTCATTTCGGCAATATACCAAAGGCTCCCTAAATACGAGTCTAAGCAGTAATCTTTGCAAGTGAATATCGCCAGAATCCCATAATTTCCAAGGGTTTGATAAGAACCGCAAACATGGTTCTAGCAATTGTTTCTTGGGGTGCTTTGATTTCCCCAAATTTTCCAACCGTTCGGAGACCGAAACCTTCTCAAATTCCAATTTATCGATTCTCCGCTCATAAGCTTTAGCGGTTGTGCTGGATGCATCCGCCAGTCGGTCAAGAAACGTCTCGATGTCTTTGTCCAGCTTCCGAAGCTTTTTCTTCAATGAAGAACGCATAGTCTCCGCTTGAGCAATGCGTTGATCCCAAGCATTCATAATCATTGCATTGACTAATTGAAATAATTGTACTGTAGGGCGCAATCCGCGAATAAGCGTGTCGAATTCGCCTTCTATGTGCGTCTGCTTGATTGATTTTCCATAGTGATCGCAGCTTTTGGTTTGGCAAAGATAATACGGGTGGAGTTTGCCAGAACGACTTTTTGACCAGCTTGCGCGCAGCGGTTTCTCGCATCCACCACACAGGACGAAGCCCCGCAACGGAAAGTCTAAGTGAATATCCTTGCGTGCTGGCGCCATAGCCTTTGAGCAAATTCTTTTTTGGTTCTTTTCGTAGACCGACCAGCTTATCAATGGCTCATGCTTGCCTTCGCGCAATGAAACTTTCAAGCTCTTACATTGAACATATCCAGCGTAGATTGGTTTTTTCAGCAACTCGACTATACGTTGATGCCTGATCGTTCCGTCTGGTGATCTGTACGGAAACTCAGGATGGCTCTCCAAGAATCGTTTCATCTCAGCCTGACTTGCAAAACGGCCTGTTGCAAACCCCTCTAATGCTTCCTGCAAAATCGAAGCAATTGGTTCATTGCGAACCAGAAGATTTCCATGAGCTTTGCTCATCACAAATTTGTAGCCGACGGCTGGTTGATATGGCCAATATCCATCCATAATACGCCCCCATTTACGGTTTCGGCTTGTCTCAGCACCCTTACGTCGAAAATGCTCAGCACCAAGAGCTTGAATGCCCTCTACGAAATCGCTATCGGCATCTCGAATTGCTTTAAATGTTGTGGATGGACTGGCTAACAACGCCCCATGTTTTTCAATTGTATCGCGCAAATCAAAGTGCACGCGATAGCTTCGCGCCAATCGGCTAATTTCATCGACGATGACGACATAGCGAACCCCCGCTGGAGGTTGAGAAATAAATTCCAAAAGCCTAATCATCTCCGGACGGTCTAGTAACTTTCCAGACCAACCTTCTTCACGGAATACTTTTGCGACTGGAATGCCGAGAAACTTTGCGTATTCCCGCCCCCGTACTTCTTGAGAGCGAAGCCCGCCACCTTTCGAAACTTGTTTCGGATCAGACACACGCGGATACAACACTGCCTCATACCGAATCGTCGTGTCTTTGTAATCTATATAGTTTTTTTCAAAATTCATCCGTCCGCTCCTTCGAGTGTGTTCTCCTTTTCGCCTAAGGGTTCTTCGCTTGCAAAATCACCAACGAGCTTTGCAAGTGCGCGTTGTGTTTGCTCGTTGTCACCCGCTTTTGCTTGCTGCAATGGGTGTATTCCAAATCCCAGATCGACAAATTGAACCACAATGTTCCAAAGCGTTTCAATTAATTCTTGCTTTTGCTCGCCCGAGATATCCACATCGTCCAAAAATGATTGATAATATTCAACGTCGAGAGTCAGTGTTTTGTATTCGTTTCCAGCCGTTCCTTTTTCTTTTTCCACTTCGTTCTTTCCTTGTAATCAATTAAGTTTCAGCCATTTGTTTCTCCCTTTCTTGAAACAAGAACATAAAGTGAACATATCTCACAATTTGCAATTGATCAAGAAATTTTGCCGACTGATTATTTGCCAAGTTAGCGTTCTATCTCATGATCACGATCACGGTTGTTTCCACTGTCTTGATTTTTGTTTTCGAGAAATTTCGCAGCCCGATCAACGCGACTTTCCGCTGGTTGCTCACGCTTGAGTTCTTCCTTGAGTTCCTTGCGTAGTTCGTTCGTGCGGGAATAGGCTTGTCGGGCAAGCTCAGAGACTTTCAAAAGGTCACTGTTGTTGAATGCATCTGTATCGCGAAGTTTTTCTGTCTTCTTATCTTGATACGTTTTCGCAAAAGTGGTGGTGAAGTATATTCCGTTCTTACCCTCGTTTTCCCAGATACTGGCCTTAAGGTCATCGTCTCTGATTGTTTCTATCGGTGGTTTTCCTGTCATTTGGGCACTCCTTTTAATCTGTTGGGTTTCGGACATGCGATCACGTTTGGGCGACAATGCGCAGCCCATTGTAATGTCGGGATTTTTTAGGAACAAAATTCTGATAATTATATAAGAAATTATATAACTTACATTGCGGCGAAAATATGGCGGTAAGCAGGAAACTCCCGCTATTTTCTCATTTTCGGTAACGATTTTTTATATGGGTATGGAATTTCGCGTGCCGACATCCACGCAGTCAGAAACAAACAGTGTGGAAATCATAAACCGCATGCCATGAAGCTGGTCTACGATACCGCATCGGGCAAGGCACGCCATGCTGCGAGAACCATGTCGAAATGATCCCTGCGCGCTGTTTTTGCATGACCGATAATCCAATGATTGATTACCGATGACGAAGGGGGGCGAAAATCCGTAACTGGTGAAGCTGCAAGCCAGTTAACAAGGGCTTTCTCCATAACGCCGCTACGTTCGCGCTCAGCCAATAAAGCAGACCGCATATCATCCGTCAGCACAATCCGCTTGATAATGGGTTTCTCAGGCTCAAGCGGTATGGGCGCAATTACCGCGTCAGGTGTTTCCGCCCACAGAAGAAGCGCATATTCAATATAGTGGCGGCGTATCTTTTTCACTTTTCCGTAGACCGCAGATGTAAGAGTGCTTTCTTTAAGACCCTGTGGAACATCATCACGGTCATGCAAAATCCGCTTGATGCCCATACCTGTTCTCACTATTTCTGTGCGAATATTCATACGCACCTCTTCGGTCAAGGGCGTCCAGACATCCTCTTTATCGGGCATGGATTGCCATCGGGCGATAATATAGTCGAGATTGTCACGATGCGCTGTCTTAACGGCACCGGACATCCATGTCTGCACCATGCCTGAGTTCACGCCGTTAATCTCGCTTGGGCGTTTCCCGCGAAGCAATGCTGCAGCCCCCAAGCCAGTACGTTTGGCTTCTATTCGCAAGGTGGCACGTATTTCATCGGTTATCGGGATATAATCCTGCGTATCGCGCAGCACGGGCATATAGCAATCAGGTTTCGACGCGTCATCATCAGTCATATTTACACTATATCAATAATGATATTGTAGTATAAAGCTTGTATTTCATCGTCGCTTAATTATTTATTAATATAATACACGCTATAGTAGAACTATATAGAGGTATCAATACTTCGCTCAACCCATAGTTTCATTGAATTTTACTTAAATTTGATGTGCATTTTACATTTCCATAATTAAATTTTAACTATATTAGGGTAGGCTTTACCTACACACCAAACGCGCCCGCTTGAACGAGGTGCAGGGAAGTGTGGGGTAAAGAGTAATGGCTTTTCAGGCACAAGAAGGTGCATTGACGGAGAGGTTTGCCGCAACTGGGTATGTTGCGACGGCAGGCTTTGATCTTATCGCTTACACAGCTACACGTAGTCATCTTCAAGAACTGACGGAAGAAGGCGATAAGCGCGGCATTCAAATACAGATGGACATGGGGACATCCGAAGGAATCGGCGGCGGCTTGCGTGGTTTTAACGGTGTGGTAGCGGCAAAGGAAAGCCTCGAAAAACAAAAGAAGAGGCGAGAGCGGGAGCTTGCCAATCAGAGATTACAGGCATTGCTTGACCAGCTTGCTGGAGTCGATGCGGATATCGAAAAACTTCAAAAGCAGATTGATGAACTGGATCATAAGATTGATGTCTTGGGCGAAGTTATGCAGGGCTTATCAGACGGCACAATCAGTGTTGATGAGGCGCTAAGCCGTCCTGAAGTAGCGGAAGCCATCCGAGAATGGGAACGCCGCAATCCGGGTAAGAAATTCGATAAGGATGCTGAAAATGCAGCTAACGTGCTGGCTGAGATACTAGCCGTTCAATCCGGTGCTTACGCTGAGCAGAAAAGCGCATTGGAACAGCAGTTGGATGCAGCGGTTGAAAAGAGAGATGCCATCATTGGTAAAATCGGTGAAATAGACAAAGACCTAGCTCTTTCCCTAAGTGAGAAGCGCGCAAAAGCATCAGAAATTTCTAGCGAAGGATTTACGGAAGCCTTTACCGTCGCGGAAGCCACAGCAACCGAAGAAATCGCACAGGATGCGGAAACGCATCAGGATAATCATAGAGAATCTGCTCTTGATACAACAGAAGATGCAATGGAGAGCAACGAAGAACTAGATAGCATGTTTGGAGAAGACAGCGCTCTCGAATTTGCCAGTTCAGATTTTGGTCCGCAGTTTGCCAACGCCACCCAACCGCCCTCAGCGGAAGAAAAACCAGAGACTACCGTTGAGAATGCACCAAAACCCGAAACGGGATTAAGCTAACCGCCAATTTCAGGGGTGTTAGGCGTGGGAATGTTTGCATCAAGACGGGCTGTGCGTCTGAGATATTCAAGTGCTTCGACCACTCGCGGTATTTCTGTCGAAGCCTCTTTGAGATTTAATAAGGGATTGCCATTCTCATCTTCGTAAACGACTTCTCGAATGTGGTAAGATAAGCCAGTAGCGCGTGCATCGTAGTTCGTCGTTGGGAATAGACTTGTTTCGACCCCATGCGTTCCAAACTTTGCTGCATAGTGTTCTGCTAAGCGTGTAACCATGACATTCAGCGCGTGTTCGGGGGTTACGCCGTGTTTGTCTGCGGCGGCCTGTGCGCGAGCGCGTAAATCGTCACCAACGTGCAGGAGAATTCCAACGCCGTTTTCTGTTTGACGTGCATAATTTGCAACCGCACTCCCTGCGCGACCAAGCTCTTCTAGTTCAGCGTTGCGCATTTGTTCGGTTACTGTTGGCGATTTCAAGTTGGCGGGCGTTGTGTCTTGAGCCGCAGCGGTAAACGGTGTGAACATCGCACTAGCCGCCAGTGCCGCCCCTGTCACCGCACCGAATAATCTACCTGTCTTTTTGGCTTGTGCCATTTGTGCCCTCGCGTTTTTAACTGCCTCGGACACACACCTCTGCAACATCTTATTATTATCGTTCGTTGCGGAGCAAAACATAGTATAAATTGAACAAAATTGCAAGAATTTTGAAATAATCTTATTCGTCAATATAAAAAATAAGTATTTTTGTGCATATATTATTGAAATAGAAAATTGTAATCTACATATAATCTCAAGGTAAGTTTCTTTTGGGGAAATTTCACTGTTACAAAATTGGTAATTCTGTTTTTCTTGTTGATTTTTCTGTGTAAATTACTACTGTCAGTTAACGGTATGACGACAGAATTGTGCTTTTAATCCGAAAAATCGGTGTGAAATCAAAGGGTGTGTGATCGTGATACGGAATTACCAATTCTGTATCACACTGTCACAAACGTTTTGAGGGGATTTCCGATGTATACGGAAGCTCAGCCATTTGAAATTATGTCCCTGTTTTCCGATGAGGGGGAACGCAAATATCTCAATTCCAAAGAACGAAAACGGTTCTGGAGATCGCGCAAAATCATAGCCGACAAATCCGAGCGCACATTTGTCGAACTGATATTCTTTACAGGTTGTAGGATTAGCGAAGCCCTGCAACTCGTCGTGATGCGTGTGAATGTCGAAGACAGTTTCGTTGTATTCCGAACGCTCAAACAACATGGCGAACATAAGGGCAAACGCTTCCGAATAGTGTACCTGCCCCGCAATTTCATGCGCAGACTGAACCGCGTCCATAATATCCTCAAAACCCAACTGGACGAAGCCGCAGACCAATACCGCCGATTGTGGACTTTTGGTCGTCAAAAGGGTTGGCGGCTGATTAAGGCTGTTATGAAGAAGGCAAAGATATTCGGTATCCGCGCCACCCCGAAAGGATTGCGGCATACTTTTGGCGTCAACTCCATATTGCGGGGCGCACCACTGATTAGCTTGCAGGTTTGGATGGGACACCAAAGCCTCAAAACAACATCAATCTATCTCAAAGTCATGGGTGCGGAAGACCGCGCCTTTGCCAAACGCACATGGAAAATTTAGGAGGATTATGCCTTTCATATCGATTACAGACATGGAACGAAAGATTGCCGCAAAGCTGCAAACGCGCCGCAAGTTGCTTGGAATATCAGAAGAGAGCATGGCGTTTGCCAATTCTATATCCATCGAAGAGTATCGCGGTATGGAGAGTGCTAAGAAGCGGATTAATCCGACTTTGCTTTATGAATTTGCCTGCCTATTGAATGCGCCATTGGAATATTTTTTTTGGTTCGAGGAGAAGCGCTTGAGGCTGTACCAACACCCCGAAAAGGCAAATAACAGTCTCTATTTGGAGGCTACGGAGGATGGTGGCATTTCTATTTCAAAGCCCTTCAATATCGGCAGCGATGATACGGGCGAATGGATTCTCAAATTCAATCATGAGCAGCTCGCAGCCCTGAGAGAATTCTTGGCTAGGAATTTCTCGAACACCACCATCACTGACAACGCCGCCTCTGACTGCATTCAAATGCTTGTCGCAGTCTACGGAAACCGAAAAGAAAACCCGTTCTCAGAGCTTAAGAAGATGCTCGAAGATAACAGCCTGTCTCACGAATTTCAGAGGTGGTAGCGAGACGACTGTGCAGGCGATAGCGGCGATTTGTACGAAGATTGCCTAATGTCCAAGAATAGTCTGTATTCGAGCTTGTAAATCTTGAGCCATATCAGCGATCCCCTGCGGGTTACCGTAATAACGAATATACCTTAGATGGCGGAGGTCGAATGGAATGTCTTGATCGCTCTGCGTAATAAGGATGACTTCCCGCCCAAGCGTATGGGCTATTCCAGCCTCGTAGAACACGTTTGGATTTCGGCCTGTGCAATCACAGACGACAATGCGCGAACGATCTATAAGGGACACCACATCCTGAATTATCGCAGGGTTCTCCCAGATATCATCTGCACGTCTGCAATGAAGACCTGCGTTAGTGGTTGTCTGCTGTATGCTCTCGTAGACTGGATTGAAACGAGCATCAAAAGGCATCATCACCGATACAAGTGTAGGCTCAATATTCTCATGTTCTTCAATCTGGAAAACGGTTGGCCTTTGACGCCGAGGTCTGATTGTCCGCAACAGGAAGCGGTACAAGTCCACATCTTTCACTTCCCAGTGATTGCGTGAAAACTCAAAATCATTGAGTACGTCCAAAAGGCGGCGATTTGTAAACAAGAGACTATTTTGAAGAGGCGGCACATCGGGATCGAATGTGTATTCGAATGCTATTTCGTTGCCTGTGATTCTTGCCCTGTTGATTTGCCCGACACGTGCGATTTCGTTTTCGGTTCCCTCTTGCATAAACAGGCAGGGAAGCCGAGTTAGGGCGTCCAAATTGAGATTTCCGTCTTGACGAAACATATCTACGATATCGGGTTCGGCATACTCGAACACCCTGCCAGTCGGCATTGTTTCCCGACCAGTATCCCAAGCCACTGAGCGTACAATTAAGTTAAACATTCTTTCTCCTAATAAAATTCGAATCGAAGCAAAAATACTAACATGATGAAAATTTTGAGTGCTAAAACATACTGTTAATTCAAGGTCTGAGACACACTAGAGAATGCGCATAGGATATTCACTTCCAACCATCTGAGGCATGGTGACATTTAGGAAATTAACGTATTGGCGTTACACGCAAGATGTGCGCGGTACTACCGCGCGGTTTGCTCACTGCGTTCGGCAAGGGAAACCTGCTGGTTTCCCGTTGCATCCCTTCCTGCCTATTGCCGAGTAGAACTGGATGTGAGCAGTTACACACATACGTATTGAGTTTTTGATGTGACCTCTCCCAGATCGCTGAGACTGCGCCCCTTTTGGGATATGCTGAAAATCTTGACAAATCACCTCTTGCGGTATACCATGTAAGGTAATATATTGTTTGGCAATGATTGCCCCCATGAAGATATTGCAGGCCGTTTTCTACAAATCACTCTCAGGAAAAGAACCTGTCAGGGATTGGTTGATGAAGCTGGAAAAACAAGACCGCAAAACCATTGGTGAGGATATCGCGACACTCGAATTTTCGTGGCCTATCGGAAAACCAAAATGCTCGCCGATGAAAGGCAATACGGGACTTTATGAAATTCGCTCAAATCTCTCGTCAGGGCGTATAGCGCGGGTGCTGTTTGTACTTATCGGAAACAAAATGGTGCTTTTGCATGGCTTCATTAAGAAAACCCAAAAGACACCGCCCAAAGAATTGAAATTGGCCGTAACCAGAATGAAGGAGGTTCAGAGTCATGAAAAATAGGAACCCGCATATTGGCAGCTCATTTGACGACATGCTGCAAGAAGACAGTATCGCAGAAGGCGTAAGAGCGGTTGCTATCAAGCGCACTGTCGCTTTGCAAATTGAAAATGAAATGGAAAGCCAGCACATCACGAAATCAGAGATGGCGCGGCGCATGAAAACCAGTGCGTCACAGCTTTCAAGATTGCTTGACCCCAAGAATGATCGTGTCCAGCTTGATACGCTAGTCAAAGCTGCATCGGCTGTTGGCAGGTCTTTGAGTGTTGAGTTGGTTTAAGCGGAGCTTTGATTGTTAATACGACCAAGATTTACCGAATTTCATGGTGTCCATATTCCTCAGCACGAACTGGGATTTGCGATCCCGTTTTTAAATGAGGACATCCCGCTATACATTGACCCGTTCTTGCTTTGGAAATCACCATCTATGCAAGATAGCGGGCTACACCAAATACTGCTCGCAGGCTTCAATCATCTTGGTGTCCTATTCCGCGATGGTGGGGAGACCGAAGCGATCAAGCAGCTTATTCTGGCTTCGGAATGTGATGAAGTTGGGCTTGGCAACTCCGTTACAAGGAGAGGAAAGCGGATCGGGGGCGACAAGGCCAGCGAGGTGCTCTCGCTTTTTAAGCAGGTTCCACATTATAGAGATTATGGGTTTCGCCACATTGAAGAAATACAACTCTTCATTGATGGTATCAGCAAGGATCGCATTAGCGACATCGCCTGCTCGTTCCTAAAAAGTTACCTCATTGATTACACCCATCAGGAATGTTCGGCTCAAGGTATTCCAATGGAAAAGGTGTCTGTTCCTGCAGTGTATCATCCGAGGAAGAGAATTTTCGAAACCATTAAGGCACAGGTGCCAGTTCACCCCGAAACTGGCAAACCTTTGCTTGTAATTCCGAAGCATTGGCTTCGGCACGTTCCATGGATTAGCTACGACAATTATTTCAAAGAATCCTGTCCACAGGACGATGTTGCCCACGAAGGTGAGGAACTTTCCCGCGTGAGAGTGCTGACTTATAACCGTGAGAATTATGGGATTGTTGATGCGTATGTCAAAGAACGGGAAAGAACAGCGGAAGATTGCCATGTTGACCCCATGTTCAAACAAATTCCCGTTTTATCCGCACGGCGAAAACTCAATGAGATAAAAAGTTTGCCCACTGGCAAAGAAAACGGCGCGGATCAAAAATACGAACGAGCAATCGGTGAGCTTCTACCCACATTACTATATCCACACCTAGATTTTGCCCAAGAGCAAGCCCGTACAGACAGCGGGGTCAGTATCCGTGATTTGATATTCTATAACAGCAGATCGCATGAATTTTTGTGTGAAATTATGGATGACTACGGCGCACGGCAAATTACCTTTGAAATGAAAAATGTCGCCGAAATCAGTCGAGAGCATGTAGATCAACTCAACCGCTATCTCCACGATGAACTGGGGAGGTTTGGCGTGCTAGTCACCAGACATCCACTCAAGAAAGCTCGATTGAAAGCCACGGTTGATCTTTGGTCAGGACAGAGAAAAGCGATAGTCTGTTTAACGGATGCAGACATCGAGCAAATGGTCGAAGTCTTTGACAGCAAGCAAAGGCATCCAATTGATATTTTAACCAGAAGCCATGTGCAGTTTCGAAGGCTTTGCCCATAAAGGATTTAAGATGAAAACAAAAGAAGATGTCGAGCAATTAGAAAAAGTAATTGGACAGTTGCAGGGTGCGCATAGCGAGATTTCAATACTGGCCAAAAAGAATCCAGCTGATTCAGTCAATGCATTCAAGCTAAAGCTCATCAACAAGGTTGTTGAAACTGCCAACGCTGTTTTGGGGAATAATTACAAACCTTTTGATGGATTTGATCAATTCGATCCCGATGATGTGCCAAGCACCAGTGATGTAGCAATGGTCTTGTCGCAGTATATGGAAGAAGCAGAGCGCTATCGTTCAGACAGTGTTAAAACTGACAATTTCGGACAGTGGTTTTATATAATTGGCGACAGACTATCATCTACACCATCGGGACCACCCTCGAAAGTCGGGAAGAAATAATGGAGTTCCAACACATTACCACGGATAATATTGTGGCCACTTATGAAGCTGCACTAGGGATATTTTCAGGCTTGATGCAGGAGATGCGTGAGCTCTCGAAGAAGAAGCCCGATGCTACCCTAAGTAAGGGAAAAGTGACTATCATTAATCGGGTTTTGGAAGACCTAAAGTCAGTGATGGCTAACGAGCCGGAAGCCAAATTCCTTGATTTGCTCGACGATCAACAATTGCCTCAAAACAGCGATGCAGTTTTGGTGATGGTTCAATATGAGCGTGCAATCCGCAAATTTCCTCAACGCTACCGAGAAGACGTTCAAACTGGAACCAGACCGAGTGGATCGCCACTATATGAAGAATTTTGGATTACAGAAGAATTTGTTAGATCGTGGAAGAATAATTATTGAACGTGATTCACGTTGCTGGGTAGGTGTTCTTTCATAAACAACAATTTGGGCATCCGAGCTGCGCTCTATTGCGCTAGGCTCGTGCCTCGCCAAGCTTCACCGAACCCGCAAAATGCGGTTTCGTCCCATTCGGGTAACGATCACTGATGTAGGTTAAGTCGCTTTCAATCGAAAGCGGCTTTTTTGTTTGTCGGGGAAACCAAGCGGCCTTGCCTCTTTCTCCCCGCAAGAAAAATAGACGCTGACCGTGGCTCGGCCTCGGCGAGTGGCCGTGACCTGCGCCCGCACCACTCAGCATCGATTTTTCTTGTCCCCTCCCATCTCCATCCTCGCCGGAAACAAGGTTGCATGAGCAACCCCTAACCAGTTTTAAGGAGATGAAAAATGACAAACCAAACAGGAGAAATCAGAATTTATGTGGCGTGCCTTGCTGCATACAATAGCGGTACTTTGCATGGTGCGTGGATTGATGCACAGCAGGAAGCCGAAGAGATCAACAACGCCATACGGGACATGCTCAAAGCGTCCCCCGTGGAGGATGCGGAAGAATTTTCTATTCACGATTACGAAGGGTTTGAAGGCGCACCAATTCAAGAATATTCAGGCATAGATGAAGTCGCGGAGTTGGCTGCGTTCATTGCCGAACATGGCGCACTTGGCGGCGGGCTAATCAATTATCTTAACGACTTAGAATCTGCACGGGATGCGCTGGAAGATCAATATCGTGGTTGTTATGACTCGGTTGAAGACTTTGCTGAAGAACTGACCAGCGAGACAACCGAAATCCCTGAGAACCTCATCTATTACATCGATTATGAGAAATTGGCACGTGACTTGGAAATCAACGATGTTTTCACAATTGAAACAGGGCACAGCGAAGTGCATGTTTTTTGGAACTGCTAAGGACTCCAAAACACATGCACTAGGAATCTTCACAACGCCCCAGTTTTCAAAAATGGGTAATTTTGCTAGACAATTGATTGCCAAGTGATTGGCCTGACGGAACACGATAAATGTAAAGAGAATTGTCCCATTGGTAAATTCAGTCGGCGTACCTTCGACTTCCAGCACTATTGCAAACGCTCGTTGGGCTGATCCCGACGATATTTTCAACCGCTACGCATATAAAGATGGTGATATCTGGTTAGGCCGTAATCCCCATAATGGCGATCAAGCTGTCGGGTACAGCGATAACAAGCATGTCATGGTTTGCGCTGGCAGTCGAAGTGGTAAAGGGCGATCCTTCATCGTCAATAATTTAGCACTCTGGACAGGTTCAACAGTTGTCTACGATCCCAAAGGGGAACTGCCTATAATTCTTGCTGCGCGGCGCGGCAGCGGTGACGAATATTGCGAGGGCATGGAACAAGACGTCTTTGTTCTTGACCCACTTCTTCATTCTGGCGTTGATTCCAAATATCTTGCCTACTTTGACCCATTAGCAGGACTAGACCCCAATGACGGTGAACTGCCAACATGGGCTAGGCGAATAGCAAACGCCATAATCAAAGCACCAGAAAACACCGAAAGCAGCCAATGGGCGAAGAGAGCATCGCGATACATTGCGCTTGTCATCATGCACGTATTGACCTTTAGAGAATATCAGGAACACGAACGCACGTTACGAACGGTATTGAGACTTGTTTTGGCGGGAGAAGTTGAAGCTTCGGAACTTTGGAACAAGCGCATAAGTGATGAAATCGAAGCTGCAAAACTCGAAGACCGCGAACCTCGGCTAAGCAAAGAAGATCACGCCGATCCGTACAAAGTCCTTCTCGCCGAAATGCAGACCAATACCGCTCATCGTGGTCACATAGCCGATGAAGCGCGAAACTTAATGCGCCTGATGAAAAGTACACCCAAATATTTTGAAAGCGTCAGAGGTGAAGCCGCTGACCAATTGGATTGGTTCAAAAGCGAAGGCATTGAAAAGTGTCTAACTGGTATCAAAGGTTATGATGAAAACCGAAATCCAGTCTATTTGCCAAAAGATAGGCAACTTGATCCTGACCGCTTGAAAACAGACCCAAAAGGAATTTCTGTCTTCATCGTAATGCAGGTTGAGGATTTGGAAACCTATGAACCTTGGTTGCAACTCGTATTCATTGGGCTGTTTGCAGCAATGCGAAAGACCAAGGGAATGCCAGCAGCAGGAAAACAGGTTCTTACCATCTTGGATGAATTCTCGTCCTTGGGATATCAGGATTATATCGTTAAATCGCTGGATAGCATTGCAGGTTCAGGAATGAAGCTTGTGACTGTTGTGCAGAATTTTGGCAGCCTCAAAAAGCTTTACGAAGACAGACGAGAATCCTTTTTCACAAATGCTGGGCTTGAAATTTATTTCGGCAAGATTGGGGAGCTGGCTTCCGATTACTTAAAAAAAGAGCTTGGAGAAACGGAGATCGTTCGACTTGCGAGAAGCCAGAACCGATCCGAATCAGGAAGTGAAACCAAAGGAGACAGTATCGCTTTTGGTGAGACTGAATCACATGGCGGTTCGGATTCAAGAACAAGTGGAAGCTCATCAAGCCAAAATTGGAACTGGAGCAACAGCGTAAACTTTTCCGACAGTAAAAACTGGGGTGAAAGCGATGGTCGGAATATGGGGCGCAATTATGGCCCACATGTTCTGTTTCAGCCCTTGGAAGGTGGGAGCAGTTACGGTACTTCGCTCAGTCGAAATCGGGGCGGTACGCATACGAAGAGTGCATCCAAGGCCAAGGGTGGCGGGTCGAGCTATTCAACCAATGAAAGCCAAACAACTGGCTCTAGCTGGAATCAGGGAACAAGCAAAACGACTACTCAAAACTGGTCGACGACAAAGGGGTATAGCATCGGCGGAGGTATTGCTGAGACATTTCACAAGAAGCCCCTTTTAGAACCCCATGAGATCAACACCTTTCTCCAATCATATGCAGAAGAAGATAGAGATCATCCCGCTTACCCCGGTCTCATGCTTGTACGGATGGAAGGCGAGAACCCCACGTTCTTGCGTCGAAGCAATTATGATCAAGATATTGTTTTCGAGGGGTGTTTTACGCCCGATCCTGCTTATAAATTCATTCCAATTAAAGAGCAGGAACTATTGGGATATCAATATACAGAAGATCAAATTGTTACCCTCCTGATCCCTCAAATTCTTTGGGAAGCTGGATTTGAGGCAAGCACACATTTGCGTCCAATGATGCGCTTTGGGGAGACTGACACACTATTTACATTACGCGGCACACGCACTGACCCGAATTCTGCTGATATTCTGAAAACACAGAAGATCGAAACGAGTCAGATTTGGAAAATTAGAGGCCGCGTCATGGACGTAATGTCTCCTGAAGAACAATCACAGACAGGATATATAATTACAGTAAAATTGAATCGTCCATGGGGTGATGAAGCAAACAGAATCGCTGCTCGCATGTTCTATCATGATCTTATTGCCGACGTTGAAAATCGAAATAAGCGTCTCCACGAATTGAAGCAGATCGAGCTAGAAAAACAAAAATTGCGTGACGCACAAAATGCCAAACGAGTAAGTGCGATAAAAGCTTTGGAAGATCACAAAAACGAACTCAAAGAGCTTTTTTCAATAAAAAATATTTCGTTAATGTTGCTCTCACCGCTACTTCTCTCTTGGATATTGTCAGAGTTTGGTGTGCATTTTGTGGGAGCATTGACAACCATATTTGTTATGGCTTCAATAGTTCTGGTTTCATTAGTGGTGGCACATCGTAAAGAAGAGAAGGAGCTTCGGGAAAAGTGCGATGAACTGTCGGGCGGCTAGTCGATAACTCTGGTTGTTTTTTTGAATGATCGTTCTTCTTCGAGACCATACATCACTGATTTCCACATAAGAGTTTTGATCCGCATGTCTTTATCCAACATCAACTCTTTCGCAAACCAGAATAGCGCTTCGGAATTATTTATTCTCCCATACTCTTCTTCATCAGAATAAATCAGACCTAGCATATGAGTCGAATATTGGCATCCACCCATTGCCCGTTCTTCATACATTGAAATGGCTCTATCAATATCTTGATTCGTACCGATCCCCTGAAGAAAAAGCCATGCAAGCTCGGTGTTAGCATAATCAAATCCCGCCTGCGCACTTTTGGTTGTCCAATCAAACCCCAACTTGGGATTGGCTTCCACACCCCTGCCTTTCTGATAAGCCAGCCCCATTTGATACATTGATTCCGCATGCCCTTGCTCTGCGGATTTTGAGAACCACTTTAATGCCTCTACATAGTCAAGCCGGAAATGCAGATAATATTTTTCTGCTGAAAGGTAGTATTCTCCCAATTGAAATTGACTATCAGGATTGCCACCTTCCGCCGCAACCTGCACTTGTTCAAACTGTTCACGACTTACCCGTTTTTCTTGAATATCATCAAGTTTTTCGCGGGCATCTTCAAAGTCAGTCAAGTCACTATCACGACCATCGATGTGATCAACTTCCATTATGAAACGCTCAAGCCAGTAAATTGCTTTGTCGACGTCATATTCAGCAAAATCATCATCTAAAAGGATGAACCCTAGGTTATACGCCCAAGAAATGTCGCCGTTCTCTACTTCCTTCTTTGCTTCCAAGTATGTACGTTCTAAAATTGACAACTCCATCATTAAACACCCGTCATTCCACTAGCGTTCGTTTGCTCTCTCGTTGGTTTGTTCTTGCTGGGCTTCATTGACTTCGCGTTCCCAGCGATCATCAAAGGAAATCCTGTCAACACGTTCAGCAATTTCCTTGCTCGGTTCGGCATTGTGTTGTGGTCTGTCTTCTCCGACCATTTTAGACCCGCGACCTTGTTGACGCGTATTGTCGCTTTGCTCTTGATTGCCCGCGCTGTTGAACTCCTTCGTCGTCATATCATACTGTTCAAGAAGGCTGTCAACGCGTCTTTCTAACACTTCCTTTGCCGTTGATGTTCCAGTGAAAGGCTCTTTTTCAGCAATATCTTCTTGCTGAATTTCTCGCGGTTCAGATGATAGCTTTGCTTCTGCAAATTCTCTTGAAAGTTCGCCATATTTCTCAAGCGAATTATCTAAATCAGACGTCTCGTAGTCCCTTGAAGAGGTGTGAGGCTGACGCTTTGACATTGAATGCATCCAATTATGAAACTCGAAAGGACATTAGCGAAGACGAATATTCTTGTAAATAGAGTGGGTTGCGGCGCATTTTTGCGCATCGATTTGGAAATATTATAAAATATACCTTTAGAAACTAATTTTTGAGGGTGTATGACGGCTCATGATAATAGCAGTAAAAATGATTTAAAGAACTTCTCCATAAAGCCTGAGGACGATGGGGCATCCGATCCACTCGCGGGAGAGTTTTCCGAGGTAGGAGACACAATTGAAGTAGCGTCTTCCAACGCGCCATCAGAGCAGCAAATAGTCCAAAAAGATGATGATACATCAGATCGACGTTTGGACGCCATTGCTCCGCTCTTGTTAAAAGAACGCTAACTTTTAACGTTCCAATGTACGGTGATGTAGCTTTTGCTCAATCCCACGATTTGAGCCTTTGAGCAAATTATGAATGGCTTCTAATCGCTCCGCAAGGTTTCGTGATTTTTCAAATGCATTGGATTTTAAAACCTCAAAATCCAAGGTTGATTGTTTCGGCCTTGCTCGACTGAGTTTATTGCTCAAATGCGTAAGACTCCCGAACTCCTCACTGCTGGCATAGAGCTTCGCTTCCTGCCTGTGGCGGGTCATGGCAACGTAAGCGAGATGTCTATCCATTGTGTGCGAGGCCAGCACGTAAGAACGATCAACTGTTGCGCCCTGCGATTTATGTATCGTTGTCGCATAACCATGTTCGATATCGTCATAGTCCTTTGTTGAAATCGTAAGCGTGTTGATCTTTGCGTCTTGGCCTTTGTCGTCAAGCGCAATTGTCAGCTTATTACCGCCCGTTTCAACGATAGTCCCGAGCATGCCATTTTGAACACCGACTTCACGGTCATTGCGGGTGAATAATAACCGATCACCAGAAGCAAATTCACGCCTTCCATGTGCTGTTTTAACGGAAATGCCATTTTGCAATTCGCCAGCCTCTTTGCGTGCCTCACGGATAGATTCATTGATTGCCTTCACATCTACTTTGCGATGAGCCAGAGCAATTTGAGAAGTGCTTCCATCGCTTAACCAATGATCATTGAGATAATCGCTGACCAGTGATTGAACCGCATCGTCATTGTCATCGGAAAATTCAACCCGCCCATTTTCCTGATAAGCATTGAGAGCCTTTCGCGTATCACCAAGCGCAAAGTCTATTGAGGCTTGTTGCTGCCAGTCCTGCCTTTGCCTATGAACAGTATGAAGCTTTGCGGGTTCAATCCGTTCAGTTATGGTGCGGAACGGTGCGCCCGCTTCAATCGGCTGCAATTGTTCCGCATCACCGACCAGCACCAGCTTCACGCCCTTGTCTTTGGCTTCATTGATAAAGCGCGACATTTGCTTTGAGCCGATCATGCCAGCTTCATCAATCACAAGCACATCACCACGTTGCAGTTGATTGCGCTCATTTGCCCATGAAAGCTCGAAGGAGGCGAGTGTGCGAGATTGTATACCCGAGGACTGTTCAAGCCCTTTAGCCGCCTTACCAGCCAGCGCAGCCCCAAAGACTCTATGCCCCGAGGCTTCCCAAGATTCCCGCGCAGCGGCAAGGATGGTGCTTTTGCCAGACCCCGCGACACCAACGACGCACGACAATTGCTTATCGTCTGTAACGTGCCGTATCACTTGCTTTTGTTCCTCACTCAGACCAACGCCAATTTCACACCTAAGCTCCGCGTCGTGATCCCAAATCGCGGCATCGACCTTTTGCTGCGAAATCGCATGCGTTGATCGTTCAGCCATTTGCCGCGCATTGTTCATCAAGTCCTTTTCAAGCTTGATCATCGCACCCGTTGAATAGCGAATATCCTTGTTAGGCGTGGACGGATCGTTGTTAAGGGCGGCAAGGTTTTTGGATGCCAACACCTTGTCATAGGCCGCACGGTATTCGGTTGCATCGTGAATGTGAGCGTTGAGTTCTTTTGCTATGTCATGACGGCTAAAGACGCTCGCGCGCTCCGTCATCATCGTAAGAATGTGTTCAGGGTCTTTGCGAACCCGTCTTTCAATCGGACTTTCGTTGCGTGGATGTATCGTCTGTTGGGAAACATCTTGGAAGGGTGTTTGTTGCGGCGAAAGCTGTGCGGCAACCTCATTTGCCTGTTCCACGGAAGGCAGACCCGTAGCCTCACCAAGGCGTGCTCTTACATCTTTTGTGTAGACACCTGTTGCGCGAGCAATGGAATAGACTTCCCCGCTTGCATCGACGGCGACGAAGCCACGGCGATTACCAAGAGCAAGAACAAAACCCTGTTCTTTCAGAGCAGAGGAAAATGCTTCTTTTGAGTCAGAGGACTTCCAAGCATTTTGAAATACCCGCTTGATATCATCGGCGTACTTGCCGCCGCGTATGGCTTGCTGGTGTTCGGCGTGGGTGTAATTCAGAGGATCACGTTCGGCCTTGTTTTCAAAACCGCGCGGTACGTCCCATCCGTTTTCAAGGAAGAGTTCATGGCTGAAATTTTCCAGCTTCGTATGGTCAAAGGAATGGTGGATTGCTTTCATGTTGTCCGTGTCGATACGACACCACACGGCATGAGCGTGAACCCGTAACTCGCCATCACGCCCGCGTTTATGGTGAAAAACAATTGCGCGGGGTTGGCCTGTCAATCCGAGGCGTTTTTCTGCCCTGTCTATTGTTTCCACAAATTGAGCTGTATCCACTTCCGCGCCTTTGGGAGGGCTGAGACTCAGCGAATAAAGATGCTGTTTGCATTCTGTTGCGCGGCTAATGGCAAAAGATTCCTGAAATGCCGAATGCAGATCATTGCCCATAAACCCCCTGAGTTGATGGACAATGACATTTTCGTTGTCGGCTTTCAGAAGGTGGTTTGCCATATCCTTAGAGTTGCCGCGCTGGTTGCCGACAAGGATCATGAACCGTTTCCACTCTCCAATCCCATTGCCCCAACGAGATCACGACGAATGCGGTCAAACTCGGCATAAGCCGTTCGGAGGTCTTTTTCCTCATTGTCAGAGAGCAGCAAGCGGCCTTCTTCCACTGCAACAATCTGGCTGACTATATACGTAGCAATGCCACAATGCCCGAGACGACGAAGCGCACTCGCAATTGCCTTATCCTGCTTTGTCGGCTTTTTTCGTCGCCGCTTTGGTCTGGAATCGTCAAATAGCTTGCTCAGCACATAGGCATTCAGTGCAATACCTGCCGCATCCTGTTCCAACCGCACGCGCTGCCCTTTGGAAAGACGAACGGACAGCGGAGCCATACGGCGTTTCTTTTCGGGCTTGGTGGGTGCCGCAGCCAAAAAGTCGGTGGTTAGTTTGGGGATTGAATTGCTTGTTTGAGGAGTCATGGGCATGGCTCCTCTGTGGGGCAATCAGAGTGAGCATTGCGTTCCAGTTCATCAAAATCGATATTTGCATCGGATAATTGATCGTGCCAGTCCTCAAAAACCTCAAACAATTGGTTCGAGGCTTCTCCTGTAAGAGGCACCACGAACATACGCTTAGCTATTTGTTTTTATTATTTTATTTCCCTAAAAAATATTATTTCTTGACGAAACTCCGGTTTCTGTACCAACAATTGTACTACTTTTTGATTTTCTGAGCGGCACGACCAGTTGTACAAAATCGCGTTGCCTTGCTCCCTCAATCGTCCAGGCAGCCCGGTTTGGTGACAGAAACATGAAACGGGTGCCTTGGTACCGGCCTGCATTGCAGCACAGCCGTCGGGCAATTTTTCATTTGGTACAGTTCAGTGCAGTGTAGCCATTGTGGTTCATTCGGATTTGTCCAGCGAGCATGTGAATGTTGCGGTATGACCGCAGTGCAAATTTCTAACATGAATTATTTGTAATGAAATTTCACTTTAATGCATGCCTGCGCCACCCCAGATTGGTTTTGCAGGCAATTGCATGAAAGCATAGCCGTAGCGGCCAATATGGAGTAATCGAGATGACAAATCGGACACAGAGCGAAAACAGCAACCAACCCGGCAAAAATACCAACTCAATACAAAAACACAGCATCGATTTTGAAAAGGTTGTAGGCGGCAACGACCCTATGTGCATCGGTAACATTCCCACCTGTCTTAAATGTCAGTGCTTGACCTTGGGGTGACCAAGGGCTTCCAAATTGACAAGTTCTGACCGGTCCACCCTCTTCAGCTACCCAGACAATTCACCTACCTGCCACGCAATTGGCTCAAATTTCCGTAACACATGAACCAGCGAACGGGCTGCACTGCCGCAGGTTCAGCACCAACGGTTGCGCAGCCCTACAGGTCCGGTCGGGCGCGAATCAACAGGACCTGTATGTATATACATATATCAGATGTAAACCTTTACATCTATTGGATGCAATTCAGACTGGAGTGACAGCCTGGAACCATACGGCGCCGCAATTGGTCCCAATGCCATCGCCTGTTGCAGCCGACAATGCGATGCTTTCTGCCTGTTGAGGCTGCCAGCCCGCGAACGGTCAAACCCGCCAGCCAACACCCTGTTATCTGGCGGGCTCCAGCTGCCACAACACAGCCCGCGCTTGTTTACACGCTGCAAAAGCCTACATTTATAGGAGTCGCGATTGATGACCCGGGACAGATGATGCCTGTGCCAGACCGTTTGATGTTTTGTAAAAACGGGACAACGATGTCGGCCTATATTTTTGTTGATGCGTTCAGGGTTTGCCGAATCCGCCAATACCTGAATAGCTCGAGAGCGAACGGGAGCGTCTGAATGTTCAAGAAACTATTCCAGACATTGGGAATATCCTCGTCCAATCCGGCTCCCGGCGATGGTCCTTTACCCGCAGCCGAAAAGAATGCCGAACAAAAAGAGACCAAAGGCGACGCATTCCTCACAATCTTGCAGGTCTATGAGGATCAGTGCAAATCCGCAATGGAAGTGGCTGAACTAGGGCAGGAACACGCGGCCAAGGTCAACCGGACCGGAAAGGTCAATCCGACACTTGTTGCGCAGTTGAATAGTGTCCTCGCCGGGATCAAAAAGACCGAGGTGGATGTGTCAAAACATCTGGAAGGCATGGGGTCCGATATTCCAACGGCCACCCATGATGCGCTGGCGGCCATGGCTGACAGGATCGCCGCAGTCCATAATGCTGTTGATAAGGCCATTAAAGATATTCGGTTCGCCAAACTCGACTTCAATTCAGAACGTGATGACGATGATGACGACGGCGAATGAGTTTGATTTCCGCTGAAATTGCGGGATTTACTCAAACCTGTAGCCAGAAGAACACCATTTATACCTGCGGTATTCATCACACAAGATGTGGGTTTCATTGCCAATTCATGAAAAAATCAAGCCACAGCGACTTCTGGAAACTCTTCCAATGCCACCCTCACTTCAATCAATACAAAATATTAATATAATTATATTTGCAATTTGCGTAATATAAATTACAATTAGTAAGTATTAAAAAGTGTCGATTGGTTATTTCGCTGACATGGCATCTGATATCGCCGCTCATTCCTTGAGAAATACAACACGACCGGAACTGCGATCACGCATTTCGGACGAACAGGCGACGGCGACCAAATATGTTCTTGCCATTATTGCCATTGCAATGGTTGGGCCATTTCTGTTTGAATGGGGTCGATATTTTGTCATAGGACAGTGGGTCGGCGAACCTGCTGATTTCGCGGCCGCCCAGAGCGTCATATATATGGCGCATGCGGCGACCGCATCGGCTATTGTGGTGTTCTGGTTAATGCAGGCAACACTTGGCCTGAGTATGCTGAAGGGTCGCAAGACATATCGACGCAAAGCACATCGCATTAGTGGATACATTGCCGCAGCGATGACGATAGCCATTTGCGCAATTGCATTTGCAAATCTCTACGATATCTACGTCGAGGACAGGCATAGACACTTCAACGATATGGACGTTGCCGGACTTAGTATGACCGCAATTATTGGCACCGGCTTCATCCTATCAGCGATAGTGCGGGCAAGAGTGCGTGATTATGAACACCATCTGGATGACATCATATTTGCATTGGCGATATTTTCATCAACCGGCACTATCAGGCTGATTGAATTGCCGCTCGCTGATTTTCTGCCAAGCCTCTTGACGATGACGGAGGCCAACCCAATTCGGGCCCTTCCGGTGGTAGGATCAGGGTTGATCTCTGTGCTGATATGGTTTTGGTATGCCCGTATGAGAAGCATCGTATTTCTCCAATGGGGCAAATTGCTGGTGATCCTGATAATTTTCGCCGTCTTTACCGGGATGTATTTTCAAAATCTCATGCAGACCTGATGTGACCTTGCGGTATCTGGTAGTCGGTCATGTCCATTCAACCGATACCCCAACCACCGCCGCCAGGTGTTTTCATGCAAAAGACATCACCCGGTTCAACCTCCGTTTGATCATCACCCATCAATACTTCAACAGATCCATCGTTGCGTTCAACGCTGTTTTCACCCCTGGCCCCGTCTTCACCACCTTCTTTGCCAAAGGGGCTGGTTTTACGGTGTGAGGTCAAGGTCGTCACCGTCATTGATTCACGAAACCGCAACCGGCGAATAATGCCATCCCCACCTGAATATGCGCCGCTTCCCCCTGAGCCACGGCGAATGGAAAACGCTTCAACGCGCACGGGAAAGCGCTTTTCAAGCACCTCCGGGTCTGTCATGCGCGTATTGGTCATATGCGAATGCACGGCGCTTGCACCTGAAAACCCTGGTCCGGCGCCCGTCCCACCACAGATGGTCTCGTAGTTTTGCAATGTATCATTGCCCCAGACAAAATTGTTCATTGTCCCTTGTGAACCGGCAATTACATTGAGCGCACCATAAAGGCAGTCGGCAATGGATTGGCTGACCTCCGTATTGCCGGCAATGACTGCCGCCGGGTAGACAGGATTGATCATCGATCCTTGATGCGCGATGATTTTGAGCGGTTTGAGACATCCTTCGTTCATTGGGATATCAGCACCAACGAGTGTGCGAAACACATAGAGAACGACGGCGCTGCATACCGAAGCGGGTGCATTGTAATTGCCCTTGTCCTGGGGTGATGTGCCGGTAAAATCAATGATGGCTTCACGGCGATCCGGATCAACCGTAATGGCCACATTGATATGGGAACCGCTGTCAAGCGGGTAAACGAAGGAACCATTTGCCAGATTGGTTATGACCCGGCGCACCGATTCCTCAGCGTTATCCTGCACATGGCCCATATAGGCAATAACCGGCCCCCGACCGAAGGCGCTGATCATGCGTTGTACTTCGCGCACGCCTGTCTCATTGGCCGCTATCTGTGCTTCCAGATCCGCCATATTCTGATCAACGTTGCGGCAGGGGTAGGTTCCGGATGCCAGCAAACTGCGGGTCTCTCTTTCGCGCAATGTGCCACGGTCAACAAGTTTGAAATTGCTGATCAGAACACCTTCTTCATCAATGTGCTGGCTGTCAGGAGGAGCCGAGCCCGGCGTGCGCCCGCCAATATCAGCATGGTGCCCACGCGAACCAACAAAGAAAAGAATATCCTGTCCCGCATCATCAAAGACCGGCGTTATGACAGTCACGTCAGGAAGGTGTGTGCCACCTTCAAACGGATTGTTCAGCATGTAGCTGTCGCCAGGATGTATTGATCCGGCGTTTTTTTCCAGCACAATCCGCACGCTCTGACTCATGGAGCCCAGATGAACCGGTACATGCGGTGCATTGGCGACAAGCCCGCCCTGCCCGTCAAAGAGCGCGCAGGAAAAATCCAGCCGTTCCTTGATGTTGACCGAGTAGGCGGTATTTGCCAGCGTTGCACCCATCTGCTCGGCAATCGACATGAAAAGATTATTGAACACTTCCAGCATGATCGGATCCACATTGGTTCCGATGGCTGCCTCCAGTTTTTTCTCCACCATGCGCGTCAGAATGAGATTTCCAAGTCCATCCAGGCGCGCGTTCCAACCGGCCTCCACAATATTTGTGCCG
This sequence comes from uncultured Rhizobiaceae group bacterium, assembly GCA_947501445.1. Taxonomy (GTDB): domain Bacteria; phylum Pseudomonadota; class Alphaproteobacteria; order Rhizobiales; family Rhizobiaceae; genus Hoeflea_A. The sequence continues at coordinate 230,074 of CANMVS010000002.1, forward strand.
GTTCTTTCGGTAATGATTGCCGGTCCGTTTATTGTCTGATCAACACCAAGCGCATCCCGATCATACAGGGGGGCCTGATGCCATGACCCCTCGCTCCTCATCTGTACATGGGCCACCGGCGCGGCTGCACCCCGCGCCTCGCTGTGCAATTGCCCAATGGCCGTTTCAGATTCGCCGATGGCCTCTGTTGCCAGCATATCGATAATCAGATCGCGGCTCGGTGAGGCAAAACCAAACCGGGATCGGTGCGCCTGATCAAACCGCTCACGCATTTGCGCCGTCGTGCCAAAGGCAACTTCCAGCGTCTGATGCGAGCCCGCATAACGAATATGGGCGTGCCGTTCAACTTGAATACGGGCTTCTTCAACCCCCTGCTGCAGCACTTCATGACGCGCCTGCTGTTCCAGATCATCCAAAGCTATACAGGCCGCATCATAGGCATCAATCGGTGCATCGAACTGAAGTTCGCGCAACGCCCTAATTTCAGCAAGCCCCATACCATAGGCCGACAACACCCCGGCAAACGGATGGATGAACACGGATTTCATCCCCAGAGCATCGGCAATAAGACAGGCATGCTGACCACCCGCGCCGCCAAAACAGTTCAATGTATAGGCGGTAACATTGTAACCGCGCTGGACAGAAATCTTCTTCACGGCATTGGCCATATTTTCGACCGCCACCCGCAAAAAGCCCTCTGCTGTGTCTTCCGCCGATAGCAGCGGCCCACCGGTCTGCTGTGCTATTTCAGCGGCGATGGCATCGAATTTCTGCCGAACGACATCCGCATCGAGAGGCAAATCGGCATCAGGTCCGAATACGCTGGGAAAATGCGCCGGATTAAGCTTGCCCAGCATGACGTTGCAATCGGTCACCGTCAGCGGTCCATCCCGCCTGTAACAGGCTGGTCCCGGATTGGCACCCGCACTTTCCGGCCCAACCTGATATCGCCCGCCCCTGAACGTCAGTATGGAACCGCCACCGGCTGCAACCGTATGTATATTCATCATTGGTGCGCGCATGCGAACCCCGGCTACCTCGGTCTCGAAACTGCGCTCGAACTCACCGGCATAGTGACACACATCTGTTGATGTCCCCCCCATGTCAAAACCGATCAGCTTGTCAAATCCGGCAAGTTCAGCCGTTTTCACCATACCGACCACGCCGCCGGCCGGTCCGGACAGGATGGCATCCTTGCCCTGAAAAAGTCGGGCATCGGTCAACCCGCCATTTGACTGCATGAACATCAGGCGTTCACAGGCACCACCCTCCACATCAAGTGCATCAGCAACCTGATCGATGTATCGCCTCAAAATGGGGGTAAGATAGGCATCAACAACCGTCGTATCGCCGCGCGAGACAAGTTTGATCAGTTTGCTTGTGGCGTGGCTGGTGGAAATCTGGGTAAAGCCGATTTCACGCGCCAGTTCGGCAACGTCATTTTCGTGCGTAGCATTGAGATAACCATGCATGAAAGCAATGGCGACCCCTCGAATGCCCCTGTCATAGGCCTTCTGCAGCGCCATTCGAGCCCCCTGACGATCAAGCGGCGTGACAATCGATCCATCGGCGTTCAGACGCTCGCGGACTTCGGCAACATCACAGTAGAGCAATTCAGGCAACTGAATATTCAGATCAAACAAACGTGGTCTGTTTTGATATCCGATGCGCAAAAGATCGCCTTGACCCTGCGTGATCATCAAAAGGGTTGGATCACCCTTACGTTCCAAAAGCGCATTTGTGGCAACAGTCGTCCCCATTTTTACCGCTGATATGGTGGAACGGGGCAGACTGGCTTCACTATCAAGACCGATGAGCTCACGCACACCCTGAACAGCTGCATCTTTATACTGCTCCGGATTTTCCGACAGCAATTTGTGGGTTAGCAAAGCACCGTGCGGGTCGCGGGCTACAATGTCCGTGAACGTGCCACCGCGGTCGATCCAAAATTGCCACATTGCGCAAATCTCCATTATGCGATGGAAGCGCACTCCCATCGTCTCAACGCTACATTTTTCTTACAGGGTTCCACCACCGGGGTGAACAAACAAACTTAATAGACCAATGAGGGCAGCCAGAGTGCAAGGGCCGGAAAAGCCAGCAACAGACCGATCATCGCAAACATCGTCAGAACGAAGGGTGCGGCCCCCACCATGACATCGACAATATCACCTTTGGTTCGAATGCCCTGAACCACATAAAGATTGATGCCAATGGGCGGTGTAATCAATGCGGTTTCAAGCAGGACCATCAGCAAAATGCCAAACCAGACAGGATTGTAGCCAAGCGAGATGACGATGGGCGTTATAATAGGCGCTGTCGTCAACAACATCGAAAGGGTTTCCATAAAGCAGCCCAGCAAAACCAATACGGCAATAATCAGCAGCATTGTCTGCAGCGGCGACAATCCAAGACCGGTCACAAAATCGGTCAAAGCCGTCGTCAGTCCAATGATAGACAATACGAAGTTCAAAAACACCGCTGCCAGGATTATCAGCATGATCATTGATGTTGTTCGCATCGTGCCTTCAACCGCAAGGCGCAACATTGTCAATGTAAGCTTGCCATTGAATGCAGCAAGGATCATGGCTGCCACAACACCCAGTGACGCGGCCTCTGTCGGCGTTGCCAGACCCGCATAAATCGACCCGACTACCACCAGAAAAATCCCGATCGGAGGAATGAGCGCAGGCAATGCACTGATACGTTCTGCCCAACTACTCGTGATGGGTTCGCCACCCCATCCCCGTTTTATCAGGCACAGGACAACAATCGTGGCCATGAACAGGGTTGCAAGCAAAAATCCGGGAATAAAGCCCGCCAGATAGAGCTCCGGCACCGAGGTGTCTGTCAGTAATCCATAAAGGATCAGATTGATGGAGGGCGGAATGAGGATACCCAGGGTGCCACCGGCAGCAATTGTGCCCAAAAACAGCGGTTCGTTGTATCCACGTTTTTCTATTTGCGGAATGGCGACAGTGCCGATGGTAGCTGCCGTTGCCACCGATGAGCCGGACGTCGCGGCAAACAGGGCGCTGGATCCGATGTTTGAATGCATCAGGCCACCAGGCAGCCAGCCAACCCAGCGAACGATACCCTCATACATGCGTTCGGTTATGCCCGCCCGCAGGAGTATTTCGCCCAGCAGGACAAACATGGGTATGGCTACCAGCAGGAAATCCGTTCCCGTTTGCCAGACCATGTCGCCAAGCGCCCTGTGAAGCGGCATCGGGCTTTCAAGATATTGCAGCGTCAGTCCAAGCCAACCGAGCGATGCGGCCACCGGTACTGCCAGCGCAATGAGAGCAACGAGAATCAGGAGAGTTTTGGTCAACATATCAGACGGCCTCGTCTTCGATCTGCTCTTCAACAGATTTGACGCCGATAAGCCTGTTTGCACCGGCAGTGTCGCCCTTTACGACCTTCCACAGAGCAGCCAGCCCGATCAGGACACCGCTGACGACAAACAACAGCCAACCGAAGAGCCAGGGGATTTGTGGTATCCACAAGGGTGTGCGCAGTGGTGTGATGGAGCGGGATCCATGTTCCAGCGTGTCGGCAACCAGCGACCAGGCCATCATGGCAACAATGAATGCAAAGCCAACAAGCAGGATCAGTCCGAGAAAATTAGCCGCGATACGCAACCAGCCGGGAAAAAACGGAAACAACGCATCGACACGAATATGGGCGCGCTCGAATAGTGCGTAGGAAAAACCAAGCGCCGTGGCAACGCCAAAGGCATAGCCTGAAATCTCATCTGCCCCGCCAATGCTGACATTAAAGAGTTTTCGCAAAAATACCTCAAGTGTGACAAGCAATGCTGATCCAATAATCAGGACGCCGCCAATCCACACCAGTGCACGGCTCAAGTTGCGCGTATGTTTCAACAGCGGATCAAACATGTTGTCCCTCAATTCGAATTTCAGATTAATTGGAGAGCATCGCGGCCAGCACACCAGTGCTGGCCGCCGGATGGCTGGTCTTATTTGGCTTGTGCTTTAAGGCCCAGAACAGGACCGACGGTCTCGTTCCAGTTGTTGGCACAGTCAGCACCACACCGTTCAGCCCAACGGGCCAGCACAACATCTGTGGCAACCTTGTCGCGTTGCGACAGATCATCAGCGCTTGGTGATACCAGTGTCATAGCGCCCGGATCACCGATATCGCATGAACCGCCGGTAATGCAGGCAATGGCAACTTCATCTTCCGTTGCTGTTTCCGCCCACATTGCATCCGTCAAAGCATCCAGTTCACCCTTAAGCAGCGCCTGCTGCTGTGGTGACAGCCCATTCCATTTGTCCATGTTCATTGCACCAAAAGCCAATCCCCAGCCAACACGCAGCGTATAGGCATGGGTCGCAACCTGATGCCACTTGGCTTTATAGGCCGACATTGTGCCTGTGATACCGCAATCGACGACGCCCTTTTCCAGCGCCGGAATGACTTCCGCAAATGGCACAGTGACTGACGTCCCTCCAACACCCTCGACAAAATCACCGAGCGTTGTCGCATAGACCCTGATCTTTTTACCTTTCAAATCGGCAAGTCCGGATATCTCGGCGTTGCACCACAGTGTCTGGCTTGGAAAGGGATAGAGCTGAAGCAACTTGGCATTGTAGATTTCTGCAAACGCCTTCTCCAGCGTTGGAAAATAGGCATCCGCAACCTTGCGCTGGGTGTCGATGTCCTGTGTCAGTGAGGACAGATCGGCACCCTCAAAGATCGGGTTTTCCGCCGCCACATAACCGGGCAATCCGAATGCATAGTCAAATACGCCATTTTTGACCAGGCGCATGATTTCAAAACCTTTCAGCCCCAATTCGGTCTGCGGTTTGATATCGCCAATTATCTGTCCCCCGGAAGCCTCACCAATGTGATCATTCCAGAACGGACCTTCATGTTTTTGATAATTTGTCAGACTGCCCCAGGTTCCCACTGCCTTGATTGATACGGGCTTGTCTGCTGCTACAGCAACTGTCGTAAGGGCAATTGCCATACCAACGCCTGTGGCAATTTTTTTGAATGTCTTCATGATCTGTGTTCCTCTTTTCATTTTTGGTTTGTGTCAGTCGTCGTTCAGCCCGATTACACGCCGATCACCGGTACTTTTTGATTTTCATCAATGTCAGTGATCAACATGCAGCCTGGCGTATGGGTGATGCAGATTTCCGGTTTGGCCGCCAAAACAACGTTTTGTGGTGTCACACCGCAGGCCCAGAACACCGGTGTTTCATCTGATCCAACAGAACAGGCCTCGCCCCAATCCGGCGCATTCAGGTCGCTGATACCCAGTTCAGCTGGATTGCCGACATGCACGGGCGCACCGTGGGCATGGGGGTAGCGTGCTGAAATTGATACCGCCTTTTCCACGTCCTGCTCGCGGATCGGACGCATCGAAACAACCATCCCGCCGGCAAATGGGCCGACCGGCTGCACCGGAAGCGTCGTCTTGAACATGGGCACCGTGACATTGCGTTCGATGTGCTGAAGTACGATGCCATTTTCCATCAGAGCGCGCTCGAATGTGAATGAGCAGCCAAGGGCAAAGGCCACAAAGTTTTCACGCCACAGGTTGCTGATGTCCGTTGTCTGGCCTGTGAGTTGACCGGATGTGTAAATATTATAGGAGGGAACATCGGTTCGAATGTCGATGTCGCTTCCCAGCGTCGTCATCAGTGAAGTGGCCTTTTGCGATATGCCGACCAGCGGGCACGCCTTGGCGTTCATTTCGCAAAATCGCCTGAAATCTGTGGCGTGGGATTGCGGGAGAATGACAAGATTTGCCTGAAGCATACCTGCTGCCAGTCCTGCCGTGTGGCCGCAGTATTTCTGTTGGCGAACCATTGAGCGGATCGCGTCAGCTGACTGCGTGCGCAATTGTGCGTAGCTATCCATCGAGGCAGGATCTGACATGTTTCGCTTTCCGCAGTTACAGTTGAAATTCACTGCGGTCGATCATTGGCGATCAGGGTGATAACGTCAAATCGTATATCTCTTTCACTTGTGATCAGAAAGTGTGATCACTTCATGCAATCGGTCGACACCTTTCGGGCAAGATGTGCTGCAGATTCTGCCAAATGGCTTTTGGGCTCACCGAGAAATGACGCGGTGAACCGCAATGTATCCGGGCACCAACCCGGATCAAACTGCACAAGTGCGCCCGATTCAATCTGGTCCTGCACCAGATGCCTGGGCAACGCCCCGACACCAAGCCCTGACGCCACCATTTTTATGCAGGCAAACAGGGAGGACGACGGGAAAATGCGTGCATCAGCACCGTAGCGCTCAAACAGCTTTGCCTTGATGTCACGATGCGGGCGTGTATTGCGCGCATAGGAAATCACCGGAGTTGTACGCAATATCTCGTCACGACTTTCAGTCACCATAAGCTCAGGTGATCGAACCCAGATCAGTTCAAATGCAGGCAATTCAATATTGTTGACGCTGTACTCGGATACTGGCCCCATGAGAAACGCCAGGTCCAGTGATCGATTTAACAGCGACTCGCGTAAATTAAGTGACACATCAACGGTAATTTCGACATCAACCAACGGATAATCAATCCTCAGAGCGGCCACAAAATCAGGCAGCCAGGCTTGTACCACCGTTTCCGATACGCCCAGGCGCAACTGCCCTTCAAGGCCCGCCGGATCGACTATATTGGCTTTTATATCCTCATGGATTCGATGAATTTGCTCAGCATATACAAGCAGCTTTTCACAGCGTTTTGTGGGTTTCATACCGCTGGGTGCGCGCTCAAACAGAACGACGTTCAATGATGTTTCAAGCGCTGCAATGCGGGCCGAAACAGCTGGTTGGGACAAGTTCATCTGTTCAGCAGCGCGTCGCACCCCGCCCAATCTTGCCACCCAAAGAAATGTTCTCAGTTGTTCGAACGTCATGAAGGGTCCCAATTTGATTGATCCGACACAAGATACACAAACTGTCAGCAATGTCTTGTTGTCATCTTTGCTCAGCAACACCTTGCGGCCAGTGGCAATGCGCGTTAACTCTCGCGCCACCAACTGAGGGATAGAACATGTCTGATACCATTGTGACGGCAGCGATGATCGCGATCGGGGATGAATTGTTGTCTGGTCGGACGAAGGACAAAAACATCGCCCATCTGGCCGATATGCTGACTGCGGCAGGAATAGACCTCAAGGAAGTTCGAATTGTTGGTGACGAGGATGACGCAATTATAACTGCGGTTAACGCGCTACGTCGCCAATATACCTATGTATTTACCTCCGGGGGCATTGGCCCAACCCATGATGACATCACGGCAGAAGCGATTGCAAAAGCGTTTGACCTGCCTTGTGAGCATGACCAAAAGGCGCTGGATATCATGGGTGCCGTCTATCGTGAGCGCGGCATGGCGTTCACGGATGCACGCATGCGTATGGCAAGAATGCCCCGTGGCGCAACGCATATCAAAAATCCGGTATCGACAGCACCGGGGTTCACCATTGGCAATGTACACGTTATGGCGGGTGTGCCGTCCATATTCCAGGCAATGCTCGACAGCCTGCTGCCATCCCTGCAAACGGGCGCAATTGTCCATTCAACGATTATTGATTGCCCCTTTGGAGAGGGCACAATTGGTCAGGGGCTGGCATCAATACAACAGGCTCACAGCGATACGGTCATTGGCTCATACCCGCGCTTTGATGGTGAAACCTATTCGACACAGATCGTTGTACGCAGCCGCGACCTGGCCGCCATTGATCTGGCCGCAGAAGCTGTTCGGGCAATGTTGAAAAAAATAGCTGCTGAAAAAAACAAGTAATCGGATGCATTCCGGTTTTTACACTGCATTGCGCAGCTGGCTGATCACCTGTTGTTTTGGACAGGCCTGAACACCTTTTGTGCGGAACCAAGGTTGATGAAGCCCGGACCATTCAATATAGGTCACACAGGTGTCCCCCATGTTGTGGTCGCAGCTTGCTTTTTGCTTGGAGAATTTGATGTCTGACGTTCTGGTAACCGGTGGTTCCGGGTTTTTAGGGTCGCACCTGTGTGATGCGTTGCTATCTCGAGGTCAGAACGTTCTTTGTCTGGACAATTTCTTCACCGGATCCAAAAGCAACATCGCTCATTTGCTTGGTCGTCCCGATTTTGAATTGATGCGTCATGACGTGACACTGCCGCTGCAGGTGGAAGTCCAGTCAATTTATAATCTGGCCTGCCCTGCGTCGCCGGTTCATTACCAGCATGATCCCATTCAGACCACCAAAACAAGTGTCCATGGCGCCATCAACATGCTGGGCCTGGCCAAGCGACTGAATGTACGCATTCTGCAGGCTTCAACCTCGGAAGTTTATGGCGATCCGGAGGTACACCCGCAAAAAGAAGACTATTGGGGACGGGTCAATCCCATTGGACCCCGCAGCTGTTATGATGAAGGCAAGCGGTGCGCCGAAACATTGTTTTTTGACTATCACCGCCAAAGCGCAGTCGACATCAAGGTGATGCGCATCTTCAATACCTACGGCCCGCGCATGAATCCCAACGACGGCCGTGTTGTCAGCAATTTCATCGTTCAGGCGCTCAGTGGCCAGGATTTGACGATTTACGGGGATGGAACACAGACCCGCAGTTTTTGCTATGTTGACGATCTCATTATCGGCATGGTTGCTCTCATGGACAGTCCGGCAGAATTTACCGGGCCTGTGAACATCGGCAACCCTTTCGAATGCAGTATGCTTGAATTGGCAGAACGCATCGTTCAACTCGTTGGCAGCAAGTCGCAAATCGAGTTTCATCCATTGCCACAGGATGATCCGCTGCAACGTTGTCCCGATATCACCCTGGCCAAGCAAAATCTTGATTGGTCACCAAAAGTCTCTCTGGAAGATGGGTTGAAGGAAACAGTTGCCTGGTTCCGTCATATCCTGGCGAAATAATACCCATGAGCAAATTCAGGTTTTGACGCAATCGGCAAAACCTGAATGCATCAATGAAATCAAAGACCGACACCGCTGTCCCGTTTCTGAAAAAACGTGAAACGGTCCAGGCATCACACTGGTGGTGAAGCCCGGGTGAGGGTTTTGGTATAGTGTTCCGTGCCAACCTGATAGTTGTCGGTAACACCCACGGGTAGCCAGAGCTGATCCGTAAACGTCGACAGACATCGCCAGCCGTGAGCTGCGTAAAATCGCCCTGCCCGTGTGTTTCCAGCGGTACAATATAAATGGGCACTGCGAACGCCCCGATCCAGCAATGTGCATTCTGCCTGGTATAAAAGCGCCTGTGCAATTCCTGTTCCGCGGGCGTTCGAATGCACATAGAGCTTGCTGATTTCCTCACCATCGGTACCGTAAAATCCGGCAATTATGTCACCGCGTACGGCCACTGCGAATGTCCCTGCACATTCAGCCAGCCAAAGCTCAAAATACGCAGCCGTTCGATAGGTAAGGACGGACGCCGGCACCAGATGATGGTGAGCTTCATGCCAACCATCATGCCACAGGTCAATAATCTGCCTTTCGTCCTGTTTCATAGCCGGTCTGATTTTGAAGGTCATTCAACTGGTCTTTCGTCGGTAATGCCAATAGACCCGGAAATTTGGTGTGACGGAAAATCTGGTTTATCTCTTCGGCCTGTCGCAACGGACAAATGCCTTTGTTACAGCGACAGGAATGGATATAATTCTTCTGTGTTTGACCAAGATCAACACGTTTGATTGTGACCTACGCATATTGGGGCTCGTAGCACTGCGTGATCCAACTGGCATCGGGAGATAATCATGAGCTATAAAACCATTTTGACAATTCTGCAAAACCTGGAAGATTGCGACAGAGTGCTCGACACCGCACTGCATCTGAACAGGCAACTGGGCAGCCATCTGATTGGCCTGCACGCCGAATCAGGCGTTTCAGTTTCTTACGCAGCTCCCATCGAGATTCCCGATGTGACCGCATTCAAACTTGATCAGCACGATGTTGAGGAACGGATGGATGACATATCCAAACGATTTTCAGCCAAATGTGCCAGAGAAAACATATCGTGGGAATGGCGTCCGATACGCTCCCTTTCAGGCGACAGCGCACTTTCAGCACTTTCCAGCGCCCGTTGCAGTGATCTTGTTATCGTCGGTCAACAACCGCCAGAGCACCATACAACAAATGGCGACATTGAAACATTGTTACTGGAGAGCGGCAGGCCGGTTCTGTTCGTGCCCTATATTACCGATGCGCCGCGCACAATCTCCCACGCCGTGGTTGCCTGGAATGGTTCAAGGGAAGCTGCCCGCGCCACGTTTGATGCAATGCCGTTTTTGATGGCTGCACAATCGGTAGAGATTTTATGCGTCGATCCTGAAGACAATGTCGAACAGAGCAAAGCGGTGGCCGGGGCAGAGATTGCGGCGACACTGACCCGTCATGGCGTAAAGGTAACTGCGCGCACAGAGGTGACCGATGGCCTGCCGACGGCCGCGGCAATCGAAAATCGCATGAGTGATACGGGTGCTGATTTGCTGGTAATGGGTGCTCTCGGCCGAAAAAAACTGACCGAATATTTCTTTGGGGGCGTTACCCGCACAATCCTTAATTCAATGCCCAGCCTCACATTCATGTCCAGATAGTACAAGTGACACGCCATGGGCGTATCACTTGTACCGGGCGCCAAATCAGATCAATGCAGGCTCGGGCTGCACAACCCGATGGTGCTGTGCTGTGGATTTCCGAGCGCATAGGTTAGTGCTTTATCAATATGATAGTCGTTAACGAACCGACGTGCGCCAATGACAAGGTTTGTTGACCGCAAGGATTGCTCTGAAAGCCAAAGCGGAACAACTGCCATGACCCGCCCCAGAACAATCGGCGTTCTGATCTGGTAGGCCCGTGCACCGCAAAAGATGGCATCCATTTGATCGGAAACCGCAAGTAATTTTCCGGTCACGCGCCTTGGTCTGACGCCTTTTGACCTTGGCATTTCAAATGCGATGCGTACGTCTCCCTGCCGATGGTAAACCTTGATGTTGTGTACAGTGAGCGCTGAAGCGTCACGGGCCGGATCAAGAGTGGCATCAATCGAGGTTACACCGTAAAGCGGGAGAGCTGCTTCTTCCAGCCGACCAGCGCGTTCCAATTGGCATCCGCTTTTCTGAATGCTGCTGCTGCATGTGTATTTCATTCAAGTGGCACTCCAAATATAAAATCAAGAATATCGCCCACTTTCTGTATTTATTATTCCATAATATAACATATAATACTTATTTACTTTATTCTCAAGTTGTTTTTAATATTTATTATTTACTTCGAATTCAATAATTAATACACATATATATATTTAATATTAAGCCAGAAACCTGCATGTGAATTGCCAACGCTGGCGGGCTGCTTGTACGCCCCGGCTCCATTGCAGATTACGGTCAAAGATGAATTCATCCTGCCGGCCCAAAGGAATCAAAATTGTAGAAGGAAACGATTTTCACTTTTTTTGATTCACGAAAAATGCAAAAAGCCTAAAACCCGCTCACGCTAGTGCTGAGCCACGATTGATCTGTCCGACGACAGGCTTCCCATGGTCTGACTGATGGCATGGAGATTTTAGGAGCAAACATCAAATGGCCCTCCCTGACAAAGCATTCCCGGTTTCCTGGGACCAGTTCCACCGCGATGCAAGAGCATTGGCATGGCGCATTTCAGGTGCGGAAAAACAATGGCGCGGCATTGTCTGCATCACACGTGGTGGACTTGTTCCGGCGGCCATCGTTGCACGCGAACTGAATATCCGATTGATCGAGACTGTGTGTGTTGCGTCCTATCATGACTATAGCAGTCAGGGCAGCATGAGCGTTCTGAAAGAAATCAACGAGGACCTGAAGAAGTCCGAAGGCAAAGATGTGTTGATCATCGATGACCTGACGGATACCGGCAAAACGGCCGAAATTGTACGGGCCATGTTACCCAAAGCACATTTCGCCACAGTCTATGCCAAACCAAAGGGACGCCCGCTGGTTGATACTTTTGTTACCGAGGTCAGCCAGGACACATGGATTTATTTCCCATGGGATATGGGCTTTACCTACCAGGAACCCATCACCAAAGACGGAACCGAATAGTCCACAGGGTGATTGTACCGGTGGCTGTATCAATCGGCTTTTGTACCGTATAGGTTTCGAGGCATCGCATTCCAGGGCACGGATAATTCTTTGAAAAGATCAAAAGCATCTGTTGCCTTCATACTCATTGTCATTGTTATCAACATGCTTGGCGTTGGGCTTGCATGGCCGATATTGCCAAAGCTGGTCCAGTCATTTGTGGGTGGCGATATATCGGGGGCGGCTGTTCAGTATGGACTGATAGCAGTTGCCTACGCGCTCGCACAGTTTGTATTTTCCCCGCTTATGGGCAATCTCTCTGATGCCTTCGGGCGGCGTCCGATCCTGTTGATCGCTCAAGGTGGCCTCGCCATTGACTATCTGCTGCTGGCCATCGCCCCCAACTACTGGTGGCTGTTCGCAGCCCGTCTGATTTCTGGAATGCTGGGCGCGACCATAACAACTGCCAATGCCTATCTTGCCGATATTTCCACACCCCAGGAGCGGGCAAGGAACTTTGGCTATATGGGGGTTGCCTTTGGCATCGGCTTCATCGCTGGCCCGGCGCTGGGTGGAATTCTCGGCGACATTGATATTCGGCTGCCGTTTTTTGCTGCAGCGGCGCTGACAACTGCAAATCTCATCTATGGTTATCTGATCCTGCCGGAATCATTGCCTGCTGACAAACGCCGACCCCTGGGGCGCTTGTGGACGAGCAACCCGCTTTCAGCGCTCGCCAATATGTCCCTGTTTCCAAATCTGCTGATGTTCTTTGTCGCATTGTTTTTGACGGCATTGGCAGCACGTGGTCTGGAATCAATCTGGGTGCTTTATTCCGATTTCAGATTTGGCTGGACCGTGCGGGACTCCGCCTTGTCACTGGCATTTGTCGGGGTGATGTTTATCATTGTACAGGGGCTTCTCGTTGGCCCTTCTGTACGCCTGCTGGGCGAGCGGCGCGTGGTATTTTGCGGATTTGGCATCAGCGTTGTTGCACTGTTCTTATTCGGCCTGGCCGACGAAGGCTGGATGCTCTACCCAATCACCGCACTTTATGTATCAGGGTCTGCGCTGGCTGAACCGGCCCTCAAGGCAATATGTTCAAAATCGGTGCCTGATGATCGGCAGGGGCTGCTGCAGGGTGTATTTGGCAGCATCGGTTCCATTGCAATTATCGCTGGTCCTCTCGCCGCTACAATGATGCTGGCCAATGTTTCCGGCCCGACACCAATCATCGATCTGCCGGGAATATGGTTCTTCATTGCATCAATTCTGTTTTTAATGGCGCTGGTCGTAACCTCAGTCAAGATCAAGGATCGACCGTGATAGGATTGCGATCGATTGCGCGCGCAACAATGGGAGCACGTCATGAGTAAAATACAGATTTTGCGGACACCGGAAACCTGTTTCGCGCAATTGCCGGACTATGCCTTTACGCCAAATTACATCGATCTGGATGACGCTGACTTTGGCCCGTTACGCATGCATTACCTCGACGAAGGTCCCAAAAACGGCGCAGTTATCGTGCTGCTGCATGGTGAGCCGACGTGGTCTTTTCTCTATCGCAAGATGATTCCCCGATTGGCCGGTGCAGGCTTTCGGGTTTTGGCACCGGATTTTATCGGTTTTGGCAAATCAGACAAGATTGCCGATCGCAACGCCTATTCCTACAAGGGACATGTGGAATGGATGAAGCAATGGCTCGGGACGCTGTCGCTCAGCGGGATCAATTTATTCGGACAGGACTGGGGTGGTTTGATCGGGCTGAGACTGGTTGCCGAACAACCGGAATTATTTGATCGGGTGATGATCGGTAATACTGCCCTGCCTACCGGTGATCAGGATCTCGGTGAGGCATTCAAACAATGGCGCACCTACAGCCAGACAACCGACAATTTCAATATCGGCAACATCATACTGCGCGGTACAGCACGTGGCTTGAGTGACGATGAGGTGGCAGCCTATAACGCACCCTTCCCGCACGAAGAATTCAAGGCCGGCGCCCGCGCATTCCCCATGTTGGTGCCAGCCAGCCCGCAAGACCCGGCAGCGGCCGATCAGCGGGCTGCATGGCAAAGCCTCATGCAGTTTGACAAGCCTTTTTTGACCTGTTTTTCAGACAAGGACATGATTATGCGCGGTGGTGAGGCCATCTTCAAGAAGCGCGTGCCCGGAGCGGCCAATCAACCGCATTTCATCACCCGGAACGCAGCCCATTTCTTTCAGGAGGATGCCGGCCCGCATTTGGCGGAAAGGTTCGATGAATTCATCCGCAACAGTTGATATGGTCTTAGCCCAACCGACGGTTGGTTGACGGGCAAACAGGGGTCTGTATTACAAAAATTTAATTCTCCCTGATCTGGCATTCATCTCTCCGCGGACATACGTCCAGTTTAAGAAAAGAGGTTATTATCATGAACAAGAAGAAATCAGACGAACACAAAGCACCTGTGGAAAACACGGATGCTGCTTCCGCCTCCCACTCAGCCACACGGTTACAAGATGCCGAATTGCAGGACGTGTCCGCGGGTGTCGTTATATTCCAAAAGAATGTTGCGACCACTGGAGGTTAGTGGCGCACTTTGATGCTGGCCGTCAGCAGGCCCCTCCGCATACCTGCTGCTCAATTGCGGCCAGCATCCCCAAATCATGTGGCCGGACCGCTTCACGTTTTGTCAGAAGCGGTACAACAGCGTCAGCCTTTGATTTTGTTAATGCATTCAAATTTTACCGAATCCGTTAAAACCTGAATTGCTCCAGTGCATGCTCCAACTGATTCGGGGCATGGCCAATTGCACGTCAATCCTCGATATTTTTTATTGTGACATTTTTTTTTGGCGCACAGATATTTTTGGTTTTCACCCTTGACGATAACGCAAGTGTGAAGTTTTCAAGGGTTCGTGCTTCCCCGCTTTCCACATGTTGTACCCACAACATATGGTATTCATAAAACTGACGCAAACTATCCCTTGACGATGGAAAACGAGTCGCGTTTTACTGCACGAACGTTGTTACAACGGCGCGGTCTGCGCGTTTTCTGGCAGATCACATTCAGTGGTAAGGTGTACGGACAGAAAGTCCCTGACAAGCATGAACTTGCTGGGGACGCTGTTTTTATGCGTTTTGTATCGCCACCTGGCGCTGCAAAAGTGATTGGCGTAAAGAAGTTGTTAATACTATGTTTAGTATTTGCAGCAAAAATAAACACAAGATATAGCGTTCATTGCGAGGGGATAGTCGCGAAAACGTTAACAGGGTTTGAAGCTTGCTGCACATTATTGGACAGTGAGAACGGGTAATTACGCCTTGCCGGCATTAGGCATCTGGCTTGGCTAACACAAACGAGGGAAAAGCATGCGCATCGAGCGTCATTATACTAAAGCAGGTCAATCGCCTTATGCAGATATAGCATTTCGCAAAGCTGTCAGTGAGATCAAGAACCCTGACGGATCTGTTGTATTCCGCCTGGAAAACATTGATGTGCCGACCCAGTTCTCACAGGTTGCCAGCGATATTCTCGCGCAGAAATATTTCCGCAAGGCGGGTGTTCCCGCCCGCTTGAAGAAGGTTGAGGAAAATTCCGTTCCCTCATGGCTTTGGCGCTCAACAGCCGATACCAAGGCGCTGGAGGCCCTCCCCGAAGACGAGCGCTATGGCTCTGAAACCGATGCACGGCAGGTATTTTCCCGTCTCGCCGGCACCTGGACCTATTGGGGTTGGAAGGGTGGCTATTTCAATGATGAAAAAGATGCCCTCGCCTTCCACGATGAGCTTGCCTATATGCTCGCCACACAGCGCGTCGCACCCAACAGCCCACAATGGTTCAATACCGGCCTGAACTGGGCCTATGGTATTGATGGACCGGGACAGGGTCACTTCTATGTCGATCCCTTTACCGGCAAGCTGGTCAAATCAAAATCCTCCTACGAGCATCCCCAGCCACATGCCTGTTTCATTCAGTCCGTCGAGGATGATCTGGTCAATGAGAACGGCATCATGGACCTTTGGGTCCGAGAGGCACGTCTGTTCAAATATGGCTCCGGAACGGGCTCAAATTTCTCCCACGTTCGCGGTGAAGGTGAGACACTGTCAGGCGGCGGCCGTTCATCCGGACTGATGTCTTTCCTGAAAATCGGTGACCGGGCAGCCGGTGCGATCAAATCCGGTGGCACCACCCGCCGCGCCGCAAAAATGGTCGTGGTTGACATCGATCATCCTGACATCGAAGCCTATATCAACTGGAAGGTCAAAGAGGAGCAAAAGGTTGCGGCTCTGGTGACCGGTTCCAAGATCGTATCCGCGCATCTTACCGCCATTATGAAAGCCTGCGTCAACTGCGAAGGTCCTGATGGCGATTGTTTTGAGCCAAGCAAGAACCCGGCGCTTAAACGCGAAGTACGGGCAGCAAAGAAATCGCTGGTACCGGAAAATTACGTCAAGCGCGTAATCCAGTTTGCCAAACAGGGTTACAAGGATATTGAATTCACCACCTATGACACCGATTGGGATTCAGAAGCCTATCTGACGGTTTCGGGCCAAAACTCAAACAATTCAGTCTCCATCAAGGATGACTTTCTGCGTGCCGTTGAGGAAGACAGCACCTGGGACCTGATCGGCCGCAAGAATGGCAAGGTTCACAAGACGCTGCCGGCACGCGAGCTGTGGGACAGTATCGGTCATGCCGCCTGGGCATCAGCAGATCCGGGTCTGCATTACAATACCACAATGAATGATTGGCATACCTGCCCGGCAGCCGGCCCTATCCGCGCATCCAATCCCTGTTCCGAGTATATGTTCCTGGATGATACGGCCTGTAACCTGGCGTCTTTGAACCTGCTGCAATTTGCAGAAAAGAAGACCAATACATTTGACATCGGCGCGTTCGAACATTCTGTTCGCCTTTGGACAATCGTGCTTGAAGTCTCTGTCATGATGGCACAATTCCCATCAAAACAGATTGCCGAACTGTCTTACAAATACCGCACGCTCGGACTTGGCTATGCCAACATTGGTGGTTTGCTGATGACATCGGGGATTCCCTATGACTCAGACGCGGGCCGTGCCATCTGCGGTGCCATAACAGCCATTATGACCGGCGTTTCCTACGCTACATCAGCCGAAATGGCGGGCGAATTGGGGCCCTTTGCCGGATACAAGCCAAACCGGGACAATATGTTGCGTGTCATGCGCAATCATCGCCGCGCCGCCTACGGCGAGACAAGCGGCTATGAGGGGTTGAACACTGATCCTGTTGCACTGGTTCATGATCATTGTCCTGATCAGGACATGATTGACCATGCCAAGGCAGCCTGGGACAAAGCGGTCAAACTTGGCGAGAAACACGGCTACCGCAACGCACAGGCCACGGTTATTGCACCAACCGGCACGATTGGTCTGGTCATGGATTGCGATACAACGGGCATTGAACCGGATTTTGCACTGGTAAAATTCAAAAAACTTGCCGGCGGTGGTTATTTCAAAATCATCAACCGGGCCGTTCCCGAAGCCCTGCGCACGCTGGGTTACACTGAAAGCCAACTGGCCGAAATCGAGGCCTATGCGGTTGGTCATGGCAATCTTAATCAGGCGCCGGCAATTAACCCCGGATCTCTTATGGCAAAGGGATTTACCGAGGAGAAAATCGAAATACTGAATGGTGCGCTGGGTGCCGCCTTTGACATCAAATTCGTGTTCAACCAATGGACGCTGGGTGCTGACTTCTGCAAGGAGACCCTTGGTATCAGTGACCAGCAGTTGAATGATTTTGAATTCAACATGCTTGACCACCTTGGCTTCTCCAGAAGGGACATAGAAGCTGCCAATATCCACATTTGCGGTGCCATGACTCTTGAAGGCGCACCCGCCTTGAAGGATGAGCATCTGGCGGTATTCGATTGTGCCAATCCATGCGGCAAAGTCGGAAAACGTTACCTGTCGACCGAAAGCCACATCCGCATGATGGCCGCAGCGCAGCCATTTATATCCGGTGCGATTTCAAAAACAATCAACATGCCAAATGATGCGGATATTGAAGACTGCAAATCCGCCTATATGTTGTCGTGGAAACTGGCCTTGAAGGCCAATGCGCTTTACCGCGATGGTTCCAAACTGTCACAACCACTCAATGCTTCACTCATCGAGGACGATGAGGACGAAGAAGCACTGGAGGAGCTGATTGAGGCACCCGTGGCCGCAAAAGCCGTGGCTGTTACCGAGAAAATCGTCGAGCGGATTGTTGAAAAGATCAACCGTGAACGTGAAAAACTGCCAAACCGGCGCAAGGGCTATACCCAAAAGGCTGTTGTTGGTGGTCACAAGGTCTATCTGCGAACCGGTGAGTTCGATGATGGTCGCATCGGTGAGATTTTCATCGATATGCACAAGGAAGGTGCCGCCTTCCGCGCAATGATGAATAATTTTGCCATCGCCATTTCCCTTGGACTGCAGTATGGCGTGCCGCTGGATGAATATGTTGAAGCATTCACCTTCACCAAATTTGAACCAGCCGGCATGGTTCAGGGCAATGACGCGATCAAGAATGCAACATCCATTCTCGATTATGTGTTCCGCGAACTGGCCGTTTCCTACCTGGATCGTCATGATCTGGCCCATGTTGATACGTCCGATTTTTCCAATACGGCACTCGGAAAAGGCATCCAGGAAGGCAAGACTGCACCGGTTTCCAAAGGTTGGACCCGCGGTCACAAACTGGAACTGGTCGCACCGGGTGGACAGCCAATGGGCTCAAGCCCGGTTGGCAGCGGTGGCAGCAATGTCACAGCCATATCGGGTGGTGTGGCTTTGGCGACAAATGCAGTCGCCGGGTCAGAGGCAGACGATGTCATTGCCTTCAAGCGTGATTATGAGGAGCGCGCCAAACAGCTAAGCCGCGAGGCGGAGCTGGAAGCTGGTGACAAGCTGTTTGACGAAGATTCCAGTGCGCAGTCAGCACCTGACGCCAGCAAGGTGGAAGCGGACCGCCGGGCCAAGGCCATTATGCAGGGCTATACCGGCGACACCTGTTCGGAGTGTTCCAACTTCACCATGGTGCGCAATGGCACATGCCTCAAGTGCGACACCTGCGGCTCGACGAGCGGCTGTAGCTGACGGCGCAGAGCCAGAACCGAACATTCATTGATTGTTGCAAATCGCCTTCCCTTATTGGGGAGGCGATATTGTTTATGGGTTTGGATTATTATCTTCACGGTAACTGTGTCCTCTCGATAGGACACAGTGTGCCGCGCGGGAAACCTTTCGAGAATCACAGTTCGCAGCACCCGATGCCTGCCTGCACGGCACTCAAACAGGCCACGACCGTGGCTCGGCCAATAATTTGGCCGCCCCCCATGGAGGCAGGCGCGCAAGCGCCGGTGCGCCGAGAATGGAAAACAAATCAACCCCGCCGGCAAAGCCCACGTGTTCACAGGACGTCTCGTCTGCGCTGCGACCCGATCATCGATAGCTTTGTATAAATGTCTTCGCGCCGTATCGCGCCTGTCGGCGCTGGCTCCAGACGGGGCGGGCCATCAGGCCCGACGCGCGTTCGCGCTTGCCCGCTTCGCGGGTAACCGTGTGCTCTCGATGGGGCACGGGTTGCCGTTCGGGAAATCTCTCGAGAATCACAGTTCGCAGCAACCGATGCCTGCCTGCACGGCACTCAATCAGGCCACGACCGTGGCCCGGCCAATAATTTGGCCGCCCTCCATGGAGGCAGGCGCGCAAGCGCCGGTGCGCCGTGAATGGAAAACAAATCAACCCCGTTGCAAAGCCCACGTGTTCACAGGACGTCTCGTCTGCGCTGCACCCCGATCACTGATAGCTTTGTATAAATGTCTTCGCGCCGTATCGCGCCTGCGACGCTGGCTCCAGACGGGGCGGGCCATCAGGCCCGACGCGCAATTCGCGCTTGCCGCTTCGCGGTAATTCTTTTGCCCTCGATGGGCTACGGATGGCAAAAGTCGGTATCAGCCCGTCAGATCGTCAGACAGACCACCAGCGCTCAGGCTGGAAATGGCCTGCGGCCTGTTCGATCACATGGCCGGCACGGAACAGGGTTTCCTCTTCAAATGGCTTGCCGATCAACTGCAATCCCAATGGCAGGCCCTTGGCATCCAATCCGGCAGGCACGGCGATACCCGGTAGTCCGGCCATGTTGACGGTCACGGTAAAAATGTCGTTGATGTACATTTTGACCGGGTCGGCGGCCATGTCCTGATCGCCCACACCAAAGGCGGCCGAGGGTGTAGCGGGGGTTAAAATGGCGTCGACACCCGCATTGAAGACCGTTTCAAAGTCGCGCTTGATCAATGTGCGCACTTTTTGTGCCCGCAAATAGTAGGCATCATAATAACCGGCAGACAGGACGTATGTTCCGATCATGATGCGGCGTTTGACTTCGCTGCCAAATCCTGTCGCACGGGTCTGTTCATACATATCGGTTATATCACGTCCGGGCTTGCGCAGGCCATAACGCACGCCATCATAACGGGCCAGATTGGACGAAGCCTCGGCTGGTGCAACAATATAATAGGCTGGCAGGGCGTAATGGGTATGGGGCAGCGATATCTCGACGATTTCCGCGCCGGCATCTTTCATCCAGGCAATGCCCTTTTGCCAAAGCGTTTCTATTTCCTCAGGCATGCCATCAATCCGGTATTCGCGCGGAATACCAATCTTCATGCCCTTGATCGACTGGCCAATGGCCGCCTCATAATCAGGAACGGGCAGATCAACGGACGTGGTATCCTTGGGGTCTGTTGATGCCATGGACTTCAACATGATGGCCGCATCACGAATATCGCGCGTTATCGGACCGGCCTGATCGAGTGACGAGGCAAAGGCAACAACGCCCCAGCGCGAACAGCGACCATAGGTTGGCTTGATGCCAACGGTTCCGGTGAAGGCAGCCGGCTGGCGGATCGAACCGCCTGTATCTGTTGCTGTCGCACCGGCACAAAGCTGAGCAGATACGGCTGTCGCCGAACCGCCCGACGAACCGCCGGGCACGAGCGCCTTATTGCTGTCTTTTCCGCGCCACGGGTTAACAACCGGGCCATAATAGGATGTCTCGTTTGAAGAGCCCATGGCGAACTCATCCATATTGAGCTTGCCAAGCATGACAGCGCCATCTGCCCAAAGATTGGCCGTAACGGTTGATTCATAACGCGGCTTGAACCCGTCAAGAATGTGGCTGCACGCCTGCGTATGCACACCTTCTGTACCGAACAGGTCCTTGATGCCAAGCGGAATGCCCTCAAGTGCACCACCCTGCCCCTTTGCGATCCTGTCATCGGCGCGTGCTGCCTGCTGTGTCGCAATATCGGCCGTTACTGATACATAGGCATTGAGTGCGTCATTCGACCTGTCGATTGCGTCAAGATAGGCACCGGTCAACTCAGTTGCGGTGATTTCGCGGCTCTGCAGCTTTTCACGCGCTTGTGCAATTGTCAGACGTGTCAGTTCGCTCATGATATTGTTGTCACTTTTTCGGCAAAAGCTGGTTTCACACCAAACGGGAAAGCAGCTGTATTTCGGTCAGATTGCGCAAATTGACGATGGCATGTCATCTGCGCGATTGAGCGGCGTATTTTTTACTCCACCACTTTGGGCACAAGAAAGAAATTCTCGTCACATTCGGGCGCATTGGCCACAATGTCAGCAGCCTTGCCACCGTCATTGACCTGATCAACACGCTTTTTCATCTCCATCGGCATGACAGATGTCATGGGCTCAACACCACTTACATCGACTTCATTGAGTTGTTCAACAAAGCCGAGAATAGTATTCAGCTCGCCTTCCATTCTGGCCGCTTCTTCATCAGTAACGGCAATTCTTGCAAGGCGTGCAACGCGCTTGACTGTGGCAAGGTCAACAGACATCGGGTTGGGCTCCGGATGGTGGATTGTTTTTCAAAGGTGGCTATAGCCCTGACATCACGTCAGGGCAAGAGAAAGCCTGACTGCTTGCGGTTAAAACGCCAGCCATTCCTGTTTAGCCGGTATTTTTACGCGATCTGCCTTGTCTTCCATGGCCTCAACAAATTTGTCTGGGCTTTGGTCCAGCACCGGAAACGAACCATAGTGACACGGCACAATCGTAGAAAAATCGAAGTACCGCCTGCAGGCCAGCGCCGCCACCGCACCACCCATGGTAAAACGGTCGCCAATCGGCACGATGCCAATGGCCGGCTGGTGCAACTCATGAATGAGTGCCATGTCGGAAAAAATATCCGTATCCCCCATATGCAGAAGCGGCGGCGAATCATCAAAATGCATCACAATGCCATTGGCACTGCCCAGTGAGTGTGAAACACCATCGCTGGTCATATGCGCGGAGGAATGCAGGGCATTGACATAAGTCACTGAAAATCCTTCGTGGCTCACAGTGCCACCGGTGTTGGTGGGATCCAGTTTTGTCAGACCGCCATGGTGCCCCAGCCACTGGCAAAGATCAAAATTTGCAATGACCGTCGCACCGGTCTGCCTGGCGATTTCAACCGTATCGCCCACGTGGTCTCCATGACCATGGGTCAGGACGATATGGGTGATATCACGGGCCGCTTCTTTGGTGCCCTCACCGCTAAAACCCGGATTGCCGTTTAAAAATGGATCTATGAGTATTTTGGCATTTGCCGTTTCCAATCGAAAAGCAGAGTGCCCCAGCCATTGCAGTTTCATCGTTTTTCTCCGGTCGGTCGCTTTTGTTCAGCAAACAGACTATGGAACCCGCTAACATCTGAAAAGAAGCAAATGCCTATTCAACGCACAAAGTTCAAAATACAAGCCGGATACCCATCATGAATGTTCTCACCCTGGAAGAACTTGCCAATGCCATGCCTGCCGGCAAAGTTTTTGCCGGCCTTGATCTGGGCACAAAAACCATTGGTGTTGCGATCAGCGATCTCGGGTTTACGCTGGCAACGCCGCGCGATGTCATCAAGCGGGTCAAATTTACCAAGGATGTGGAAAAACTGCTGGCCCTGCTTGAAACCGAGCGGGTTGGCGGATGCGTCATCGGTCTGCCGATCAATATGGATGGATCAGAGGGTCCAAGAGCGCAGGCAAGCAGAGCTTTTGTACGCAACGTTGCACCAAAGTCGGATATGAAATTTGCATTCTGGGACGAACGTCTTTCAACCGTCGCAGCCGAGCGCGCACTGCTGGAGATGGATGTCTCGCGTAAAAAGCGGGCCGCGCGTATCGATGCAGCAGCTGCGGCTTTTATTCTTCAGGGCGCGCTGGACAGGCTCTCTTCATTCTCCGCTGGCTGACCGGCATATTGGGCGCGTTTGCTGCGTACCCACTTGATGATTGCCTTGCGGTAACGAAACATCACGATTGCCAGAACCAGAAGACTGTCGATTGCCACCGCTTTGAAGACCAGTGGCGGTATGGTTTCCGGTTCAATGCCTAATATATTTCCATATATTTGAAAAACCAGATCATGAACCTGACGTGAGAGCATGGTGAAGCCGAAATTCATGTCATGATAAGATAGTCCGTACCACGAACCCAGCAATACGACGGGAACAAACCACAATATCAAAAACCACTTCATGCGGTTGTCCCCTAATTCAAAAATGCTTGCGCGGCACCGGATGGTGCCATGCGAACCTGCGGTCATCATGACCAATGTGCAGTCCCGTCTCCTCACGGTTAACAAACAGTGCCCTTGATGGGAACAGCACGCAACGTAAACCATTTATTAAGGTTAATATTCACAGCCTCCAGCCTGCCAAATTCGCTTGTCGACAGACCATCACAGGGCTATGACCGGCCAATCCTCCAACAGGGCGCACCCATGTTACCAATATTCGAGAGTACGCTTCCCATATTTCTGATTGTCATTCTCGGGGTTATTCTCAAGCGGATTCCCCTCGTTGACCGAAGTGTCTGGCATGGGCTTGAAGAAATCGGCTATTATGTCCTGTTTCCAGCTTTGCTGTTTCTGACGCTCTACCGCGTGGATTTTGGCGGTCTTGAACTGGTCGAGGTCAGCGTCGGCACACTGGCGACTGTGTTTGTAATGTTTGCGTTCATGCTTTGCACATGGCCGCTGCTCAGACATTTAGGTGTTACCAACGCCGCCTATACAACACTCTTTCAGACGGCTACCCGCTGGAATGGCTTTACCGCACTGGCTATTGCCGACAAACTCTACGGTGAAACGGGTCTGGCGCTGGCTGCGCTGGTCATGGCGTTGATCATTATTCCGATTAATTTCGGCAATATCACCATGTTGATCTGGTTTGTCAGCCCGGCCCGTGATCTGGCAGTATTGGCCAGGCGGGTAATGACAAATCCGCTCATTTTGTCATCAGTGGCCGGGTTGCTGTTCCGTTATTTCCAGGTGGATATCTATCCACCAATCGAACAGTCAGTCGAACTCATCGCCAACGCGGCACTGGGGATTGGCATATTGATGGTCGGTGCAGGCTTGCGGATCAGGGACACCGTTCGTCCGCCACCGATTGCCCTGCTGGCAGTGTTGTTAAAGTTGTTTTTCTATCCCGCATTGCTGACGGGCATTTGCTGGCTTGCCGGCCTTCGCGGCGAGCAACTGGTCATCGTTGCGGTGATTGGCAGTGTGCCAACTGCCATGAATGGCTATTTGCTTGCCCGCCAATTGGGCGGCGATGCGCCGCTTTATGCAACGATCGCCACGCTACAAACGGCGCTGTCATTCTTTTCCATTCCACTTGTAGTCTACGCTGCCCGCTATGTCGCTTCGGGATAAAGCAGATTGACGATCTGTTGCGCGTCAAAACGCAGATCAAGCATGCCATAGGTGGTGCGCCAGGCACCGGCCAGGCGTGATTCGGCGAATGCATCTGCTATCCGTCCGGCCCCCATGCGGTAGAGTTCCGCAGTTGCGGCTGAATAGGCCAATTGTTCGGCCAGCAAGCGCGCGGCACTCTCGTCGCGCTGACAAAGTGCGGCGGCAGCGGCGATAACATCCACCGTGCGCTTGGCAAACGGACCGAGGTCCGTCGCAATCAGGGTGATCACAGCTTCCAGATGGCCGGGATCGCGGTTCAGCGCCCGCAACAGGTCAAGAGCCATGACATTGCCCGACCCCTCCCAGATTGCATTGACCGGTGCCTCGCGATAGTGCCGCGCCAGTGAGCGCTCTTCAACATAACCGCTGCCCCCGAGACATTCCATCGCCTCATAGATCAGGGCGGGTGCCATCTTGCAGATCCAGTATTTGACGACCGGCGTCATTAAACGCACATAGGCTGCCTCCTGAGGATCACTGGCCGCATGGTCAAATGCACGAGCCAACCGCATGACAAGTGCCGTGGCAGCGGCAACATCGAGCGCCATATCCGCCATTACCCGTGCCATCAGCGGCTGGTCGGCAAGGGGTTTGCCGAAAGCTTTTCTTTGCCGACAATGATGGATGGCCTCTGCCAGCGAGGCCCGCATGATTCCGGCA
Organism: uncultured Rhizobiaceae group bacterium; assembly: GCA_947501445.1. Lineage (GTDB taxonomy): Bacteria > Pseudomonadota > Alphaproteobacteria > Rhizobiales > Rhizobiaceae > Hoeflea_A. The sequence continues at coordinate 255,560 of CANMVS010000002.1, forward strand.
GATGCAAGCGCGCAATCAAGCCTGGTCAACGTCACCATTTCAAGAATTGTGCGCACACCCTTGCCCGGCTCACCCAGCACGTAGCCGTAGGAATCGGCAAATTCGACTTCGCTGGATGCGTTGGAACGATTGCCGAGTTTGTCCTTCAATCGCTGAAACTGCAGCCCGTTAGACTTGCCGTCTTCAAGAAACCGGGGAACGAAGAAGCAACTCAGCCCTTCCGGTGCCTTCGCCAGCATCAGGAATGCATCACTCATCGGCGCCGACATGAACCATTTGTGCCCGGTCAGCCGATAGACCCCCTCTCCTGCCAATTGGGCACTGCTGGTATTGGCCTGAACATCAGTACCACCCTGCTTCTCTGTCATCCCCATGCCGATGGTCGCGCTGTTCTTTTTACTGATGGGACGGTGGGAGGAATCATAATTGCGTGACAGTATCTTGGGCGCCCATGTGCGGGTGACAGATTTGTTGGTCTGTATTGACGCCATGGATGCATTGGTCATCGTTATCGGGCACAGATGCCCGCACTCGAGCCCTGCGGTCAGAAAAAACCGCACACCGCGCGCCTGATGCGCGACACCTTTTTCCTGCGCCCTGTTCTGCCAGATGGAGCTATGCAAACCATTGTTGAATGCACGGCGCATCAGCGCATGGTAGGCAGGATGGTAATCCACCTGATCCAGCCGCTGACCCGTCGCATCAAAAGTTCTGAGGACTGGCGTTGATTCGTTTGCAATGCGCGCCAGATCCTGTGCTTCCACCGTGGTGACAAACCGCCCTATCGCGGTAAATTCCTCCCGCAATTCCTTCGGCATGCCACTGGCAAACTCACACAACATGGGGTCGGCCTGATAGGCATTCACACCTGAATAGGGGCGTGGCTGGTTGAAGACCTCATGTGTTGCTCGACTCTGGGGCGCTTTTGACATCAGTAATACGGTCCTGTTGGGGCCGGGCCCCTGTTAATTCATTACCTGCATTCGGGTAACAATCACCCGGTATATGTGCAAGCCATTCTTGCCCAAATCAATGATGACGCCTATAGAAACGCCACACGATATTATTTGCGAGTATTATCCATGGTTTTTCCCCATCGCCACCTGCTTGGCATCAACGGGCTTTCGGAATTGGATATATCGTATCTTCTCGACAAGGCCGACGAGGCTGTCAAGCTTAGCCGACAACGGGAGAAAAAAACATCAACGCTTCGCGGACTGACACAGATAAATCTGTTTTTTGAGGCGTCGACCAGAACGCAGGCCTCCTTTGAGCTTGCCGGCAAACGGTTGGGGGCTGACGTAATGAATATGTCAGTCAGCAATTCGTCCGTCAAAAAGGGTGAAACCCTGATTGATACCGCAATGACCCTCAACGCCATGCATCCGGATATTCTGGTCGTGCGCCACTCGTCCGCCGGGGCCTCGGCGCTGCTGGCGCAAAAAGTCAGCTGTTCGGTTGTCAACGCCGGTGATGGCGCACATGAACATCCCACACAGGCGCTGCTGGATGCACTGACAATTCGCCGGAATAAAGGAAAGATTGCCCGTCTCACCGTCGCAATCTGTGGTGACGTGCGCCACAGCCGTGTCGCCCGCTCCAACATTTTGCTGCTGAATGCGCTCGGTGCGCGTGTGCGGGTTGTTGCGCCATCGACGCTATTGCCGACAGGCATCGAACAGATGGGCGTTGAGGTCTTTCACGATATGAAATCCGGCCTGGAGGACACGGATGTTGTGATGATGTTGCGATTGCAGCGTGAGCGCATGTCTGGCTCCTTTGTGCCTTCGGTACGGGAGTATTTTCGTTATTTCGGACTGGACGCAGCCAAACTGGCCTACGCGAAACCCGATGCGCTGGTCATGCATCCTGGCCCGATGAACCGTGGCGTCGAAATCGCTTCCGAGATCGCTGATGGGCCACAAAGCGTTATTGAATCGCAGGTTGAGATGGGGGTTGCTGTGCGCATGGCAGTGATGGAAATCCTGATGCTGGCTGGCAAAGGGGGACCAGCGCAATGAGCACCACCCTATTGAAAAACGCCCGGATTGTTGATCCTTCCCAGCAGATGGACACACTGGGTGACATTGTTGTCAAAGACGGAATAATTGAACATTGCGGCCCTCCAATCGGCGCCTTGCCAGGCGGGGCCAGTCAAATAGACTGTGACGGCAGGCTGGTGATACCGGGCCTTGTGGACGCAAGGGTGTTTGTTGGTGAACCCGGTGCAGAACACCGTGAAACCATCGCCTCTGTCAGCAATGCAGCCGCGGCCGGTGGCGTCACCTCATTGATCATGATGCCTGATACAAATCCGGTCATCGACGATGTTGCGCTGGTGGAATTTGTGCTGCGCACAGCCAGAGAACAGGCCTGCGTCAACATCTATCCATCCGCTGCCATGACCAAGGCGTTATCGGGCAACGAGCTGACCGAGTTCGGATTGCTGCGCGATGCAGGCGCGGTCATGCTGACAAATGGACGTCATACCATATCCAATACGCTGGTATTGCGCCGGGCCCTGACCTATGCCCGCGATTTCGGTATGGTCGTCGCCTGTGAAACACAGGACGCATTTCTTGCGGCACAGGGTGTCATGAACGAAGGGCTCTATGCCAGCTGGCTGGGTTTGGAGGGCATTCCGCGCGAAGCCGAAATCATACCGCTTGAACGTGACCTCAGGCTGGCGGAATTGACCGGCGCGCAGTATCACGCCGCAAAAATATCCACGACAGAGTCCGTCGAGGCAATACGGCAGGCAAAATCGCGCGGTGCGGCTGTAACCAGTGGTGTTTCCATAAATCATCTGTCGCTCAACGAAAATGACATTGGCGAATACCGGACTTTTTTCAAACTCACGCCACCGCTGCGCAGTGAAGATGACCGGCGCGCCATGGTCTCTGCGCTGGCCGATGGCGATATCGACATAATTGTCTCTTCGCATGATCCACAGGACGTCGATACGAAGCGGCTGCCCTTTGCTGATGCAGCCGATGGCGCAGTGGGACTTGAAACCCTGCTTGGGGCAGCCCTGCGGCTGCATCATAGCGACGATGTGCCTTTGATGCGGCTCATTGATGCTCTGTCGACCCGCCCAGCGCAGATCTTCGGACTGGCAGCAGGCTCCCTGAAACCGGGCAGCACGGCGGATATTGCCATAGTCGATATGAATGAACCCTGGCTGGTATCGGAAAAAGACCTGCGCTCGCGTTCGAAAAACACCCCTTTCGAAAACGCCCGTCTTCAGGGCCGTGTCATAAAGACAATGGTTGCCGGAGCAATCGTCTACGACTATCAATAGGCGTGCAATGAATGCATGATTGAATTGTGGGGCGATAAAATGGAGCGAAACCTTGCCTGATCCCATCAGTTGGCAGGTAAGCTTGCCTTATTTTTCAGCCGCCCTGTTTCTTGGCTATCTTTTGGGTTCAATCCCCTTCGGGCTGCTGATCACCAGAATGGCTGGTCTTGGTGATGTGCGCAACATCGGTTCCGGCAATATCGGGGCGACGAATGTCCTTCGCACCGGCAATAAATCACTGGCCGCTGCTACGCTTCTTCTGGATGCACTGAAAGGCACCACAGCAGTTTTGATCGGTGGAATGTACGGACCGGACGTGGCAATCATCGCCGGTTTTGGTGCATTTCTTGGTCACCTCTATCCCGTCTGGTTGAAATTCAGGGGTGGCAAGGGAGTGGCCACCTACATTGGTGTACTGCTTGGTCTGTTGCCGATTGGTCTTGCCATATTCGCCATCGTCTGGCTGGTGACGGCATTAATCAGCCGATACTCATCACTGGCAGCGCTTATCGCCGCTATCGTCGTGCCTGTGGCAATGTTTTTGCTTGGCCATATTCAGATCGCTGAACTCTTTACGGTTATGAGCGCGATTACCATCATCAAGCATCGGGCCAATATTTCCCGTCTGATATCCGGGCAGGAAAGCCGAATCGGAGACAAGGGCTAATGGCAATTGTCGGTGACGGTGCGCGCACCGTGCTGACAGATCAGCAAAAGCTTGCATGGCTGCGCCTCACGCGCAGCGAAAATGTCGGCCCGGTCACTTTTCATAAATTGCTGCAACGCTTTGGCTCAGCCGAATCGGCGCTCGAGCAGCTTCCCGATCTCTCGCAACGTGGAGGCGCAACAAAAAACCTGCGTATCTGTCCCGCAGATGATGCCGAGCGGGAACTGGACCTTGCCCGACAACTCGGATTGCAAATGCTGGCTTTGACAGAACCGGACTACCCGCCGGCCCTGCGGATGATTGACGCTGCGCCACCCCTGCTCACCATCCGTGGCAATCTGCATATACTTGAGCGTCCCTCGGTCGCAATCGTTGGATCGCGTAATGCTTCAATGGTTGGTGTCAAAATGGCGCGCAGTCTGGCGACCGGTGTCGGACAGGCCGGATTTTCAATCACTTCAGGTCTGGCACGCGGCATCGATGCCGCGGCGCATGATGCAGCGATAGCCACCGGAACAATAGCTGTACTTGCCGGTGGAATGGACCGCCCCTACCCGGCACAGAACATTCCGCTTCTCGACGACATATGCGCCAGTCACAACGGGATTGCGGTCAGCGAAATGCCACTTGGCTGGGAGCCGCGTGCACGTGACTTCCCGCGCCGTAACCGGTTGATTGCGGGCATCAGCCTTGGATTGGTTGTTGTTGAAGCCGCCAAAAGATCCGGTTCCCTGATATCCGCGCGGCTTGCCGGCGAATTCGGGCGACTTGTTTTTGCGGTTCCCGGTTCCCCTCTCGATCCACGGGCCATCGGCACAAATGATCTGATAAAGGATGGCGCGCTTCTGACAAGTGAGCCACAGGATGTGATAGCAGCACTGACACCGATGGCAGGCATGGCATCAACACCTGCCCAACTGCCGCTGCGCTTGGAGGAAGAAGACGATGTCTCGACAAATGATCCATCGCCAACACAATCCGGCAGGCAGCGGGTGGTCCAGGCACTGGGCCCCTCTCCCGTTGAAATAGACGACCTGGTGCGACTGACGCAATTGCCTCCGGCCGAAATTTACATGGTGCTGCTGGAGCTTGATCTGGCCGGTCGACTGGAACGCCATCCCGGTGGGCTCGTATCCATGGTTCCCTCACATCGCCTGAGCTAGAGCAATCAGGTTTTGACGAAACCGGCCTGGGCTTGTGCTCACATATATATGCGTGTATTGCCTGTTTTGTATATCGACGTCTCCCAATGAGCTTGTAAACAATGGCTTAACGCTCCTGCCACTAAGGTGTTGCAAAGGGGTCGATTGAACAAAAATTCCACTTTCAGGCCTTGACCAACGATCAATCGATGTTCATCTCGAGACCTGAGACTGCCGGATCAGATCGAAATCCGGCTCCTAAAACGCCCGATTGGGCAGCATTTCAGAGTTGTTTCATGAAACTTGTCGTCGTCGAGTCACCTGCCAAAGCCAAGACAATCAATAAATATCTGGGTTCAGATTATAAGGTTCTTGCATCTTTCGGTCATGTTCGCGATCTGCCTGCCAAGGATGGATCGGTCAAACCGGACGAAGATTTTGAAATGACCTGGCAGACGGATGCAGCGTCCAACAAACGTCTCAAGGACATCACCGACGCGATGAAGACATCCGATGGATTGATCCTCGCCACTGACCCGGATCGTGAGGGCGAGGCCATATCCTGGCATCTTCTGGAGGTTCTGCGCAAAAAACGTGGCGTCCTTGGTGACAAGCCGGTGCAACGGGTCGTTTTCAACGCCATCACCAAAAAGGCCGTTCTTGATGCAATGGCCAGTCCGCGCGATTTGGATGTGCCCTTGGTCGATGCCTATCTGGCGCGCCGTGCACTGGATTATCTTGTCGGCTTTAATCTGTCTCCGGTCCTGTGGCGTAAGCTGCCGGGTGCACGCTCCGCTGGCCGTGTTCAGTCTGTGGCGCTGAGACTGGTATGTGATCGTGAAGGCGAGATCGAGCGCTTTGTTTCTGACGAGTACTGGCAGCTTGTTGCGCACCTGAAAACACCAAGGGGTGAAGGGTTCGAGGCACGCCTTGTTCTGGCAGATGGCCAAAAGCTGCAAAGATTGTCCGTTGGCAATGAGCAAATGGCCAGCCGTCTGAAAACCCTGCTGGAAGGCGCAACATTTGTTGCCGACAGTGTGGAAGCCAAGCCGACCAAAAGAAACCCGTCACCACCCTTCACCACATCAACGCTGCAACAGGCAGCATCGTCAAAACTCGGATTTAATGCCTCACGCACAATGCAGGTCGCACAGCGGCTTTACGAGGGACTTGATCTTGGCGGCGAAACCGTTGGCCTGATCACCTATATGCGTACTGATGGCGTGCAGATGGCCTCTGAGGCAATAGATGGTGCGCGCGTTGCAATCGCTTCCCAGTTCGGAGAGCGTTATTGTCCCGACAAGGCCCGGTTCTATGCAACAAAGGCCAAGAATGCCCAGGAAGCGCACGAAGCGATCCGGCCTACGGATTTCAATCGCACGCCGGACAGGATGAAAGCCCATCTGGATAGTGACCAGTTTCGACTTTATGATCTTATCTGGAAACGGGCGATTGCCAGTCAGATGGCATCAGCGGAAATTGAACGCACTACAGTTGATATTTCAGCCCACAACGGTGCGGAACATGCCGGCTTGAGAGCAACGGGCTCCGTGGTCCGCTTTGACGGGTTCATCGCGGCCTATACCGACCAGAAGGAAGACGGCGAGCAAAGCGACGACAATGATGACGGCAAACGCCTGCCGCCTATTGATGCGCAGGACGATCTGGCACGCGAGAAAATCGCCTCGACGCAGCATTTCACCGAGCCGCCACCACGCTACTCCGAGGCGTCGCTGATCAAGAAGATGGAAGAGCTGGGCATCGGTCGGCCGTCAACCTATGCTGCAACACTGACAACACTGGCTGATCGCGAATACGTTGTCATTGACAAGCGCAAACTTATTCCAGAGGCCAAAGGCCGGCTGGTAACAGCCTTTCTTGAAAATTTCTTCGACCGCTACGTCGAATATGATTTCACCGCCGGGCTGGAAGAAAAACTGGACCGCATCTCTGCGGGTGAACTGGCGTGGAAAGATGTTCTGCGCGAGTTCTGGACGGACTTTTTAACCTATGTGGATGCGACAAAGGAATTGCGCGTCACCAATGTGCTGGACGCATTGAATGAAGAACTTGCACCACTGGTATTTCCCACCCGTGAAGACGGATCCGACCCCAGAATTTGCCCCAAATGCGGATCAGGCAATCTTTCGCTTAAATTGAGCCGCTACGGCGCATTTGTCGGCTGCTCCAACTATCCTGATTGCGGTTTTACCAGACAGCTCTCGGCAGACGGATCAGCCGATGCGGCAAATGCCTCAAATGAACCGCAGGATCTGGGTAATGACCCGCTGACTGACGAACCCATTACCTTGCGCACCGGTCGCTTTGGACCCTATGTGCAGCGCGGTGAAGGTAAAGAATCAAAACGCTCCAGTTTGCCAAAGGGTTGGAAACCGGAAGATATTGATCATGAAAAGGCTCTCGCCCTGCTGTCGCTGCCACGCGATGTGGGTGCGCATCCTGAATCTGGCAAGATGATTTCCGCCGGCCTCGGTCGGTACGGACCCTTTTTGCTGCATGATGGTTCCTACGCCAATCTTGAAACAATTGAAGACGTCTTTTCCGTTGGTCTGAACCGTGCCGTCACCGTTTTGGCCGAGAAGAAGGCCAAGGGTCCGGGGCGCGGCGCCAAAGCTGCAGCACTGAAAGAGCTGGGTGATCATCCCGATGGTGGTCCCATGACCGTACGCGATGGTCGATACGGCCCCTATGTGAACTGGGGTAAAATCAATGCAACCCTGCCAAAGGGCGCAGACCCACAATCCATTTCCGTCGAAAAAGCCCTTGAACTGATTGCCGAGAAGGCAGCCAAGGGCGGCAAAACCAAGACGGTGAAAAAGAAAACAACTAAAAAACCAGCCAAAACCACCAAGGCAAAAGCCAGTACAACAAAGGCAAAAGCCAAAACGGCAGCGGCAAAGGAATAAATTTGAAAAAAGACAATGGGCCCGAGGATTCGGGCCAAACGAGGCAGAATTTGCCGGATCGTGAAACAATATTGCGGTTCATCGCAGACCATCCGGCAAAATCCTCAAAACGCGATATCGCAAAAGCATTCGCTATTAGTGGCCACCAACGTGTGGAACTTAAAAAACTTCTCAGAGACCTGGAAAACGATGGTCTGATTGAACGCCAGCGCAAACAACTGGTGCGTCCCGGCGCTTTGCCACCCGTTACCGTACTCGATGTCACAGCACGCGATGGTGATGGATATCTGTTGGCTCGGCCAGCAGAATGGCCTGAGAACGGCACTGTCCCACCGGCTGTCCTCATCCGCCACAGCCGCTCCGGCAAAGGCAAATCCAAAAGTCCGACCGCCGGTGTCGGCGACAGGGTACTGGCCCGCATCTTTAACTCAAAGAACGATGTTGGCCCCGCCTATACGGCCCGTCTGATGAAGGTTCTGGAGCGCCAAAGCGGCGCGACACTTGGTGTCTACCGGGCAATGCCCGGTGGTGGCGGGCGCATAGACCCTATTGAACGGCGCGGCAAGGAAATCATTGTCGATCCGGATGATGCCGACAAGGCGAAGGATGGAGACCTGGTGGAGGTTGAAACCACACGAACCGGACGCTATGGCATGCCACGCGGAAAGATCCTGTCGGTCGTCGGCTCCGTTGCCAGTGAAAAGGCAATATCCATGATTGCCATTCATGCCCATGGCATTCCATACGAATTTCCACCGGCAGTACTCAATGAGGCCAATGAGGCCAAACCGATTTCATTGGGAAAGCGCGAGGATTGGCGCACTCTGCCGCTGATTACAATCGACCCATTTGATGCCAAGGACCATGATGACGCTGTCTATGCCGAACCGGATTCAAATCCGGAAAATCCGGGTGGCGTCGTGGTCTATGTGGCGATTGCCGATGTGTCCTACTACGTACAATCGGGCACCGCGCTCGACCGTGAAGCGCTCAAGCGTGGCAATTCGGTCTATTTTCCGGATCGTGTCGTACCCATGTTGCCTGAACGCATTTCCAATGATTTGTGTTCACTAAAAGAAGGTGTCGACCGCCCTGCTCTTGCTGTACGCATGGTCTACGCATCGAATGGCCGGAAGATTGGCCATACGTTTCACCGGGTGCTGATGAAGAGTTTCGCCAAGCTTTCCTATACGCAGGCGCAGGCAGCGATTGATGGCAATCCTGATGAGGCAACCGGCCCCCTGATGGACCGCGTGTTAAAACCGCTTTGGGCAGCCTATGGCGTATTGCTTGAAGGACGTGAAAAACGCCAACCACTGGAACTTGATCTGCCGGAAAGAAAACTGCGGCTGGCAAAAGACGGCACGGTTGCGGGTGTGGATATTCCGGCACGTCTCGATGCACACAAACTCATCGAAGAATTCATGATCCAGGCCAATGTCGCAGCGGCTGAAACCCTGGAGAAACTGCGTCAGCCACTGGTCTACCGAACCCATGACACACCCTCGCTGGCCAAACAGGAATCGCTGCGTGAGTTTTTACGAACACTGGACATTCCCCTGTCCAAGGGCGGCAATCTGCGGGCCAATAGTTTCAATGGCATTTTGAGCAAAGCCAAGGGCAAACCGTATGAATCCATGGTCAGCGAAATGGTGCTCCGTTCGCAAAGTCAGGCGGTGTACAGTCCGGATAATTTGGGTCACTTCGGCCTGAATCTCATGAAATATGCGCATTTCACCTCCCCGATCAGACGCTATGCGGATTTGATCGTCCACCGGGCACTGGTTGGCAGTGTAAAACTTGGCGAAGGTGGCATAACCCCGGACGAAGAAAAAACGCTTGATGAGATCGCCGCGCAGATCTCAACACTTGAGCGGCGAGCCATGGCAGCAGAACGCGAGACTGTTGACCGGTTGATCGCCCATCATCTGGCTGACCGTATCGGCGATGATTTTGATGCCCGCATATCGGGCGTAACAAAGGCCGGCCTGTTTGTCGCCCTGCAACATTTTGGCGCAGATGGCTTTATCCCTGTTTCCACACTGGGTCTGGACTACTATATCTACGACGAAGCACATCAGGCGCTTGTCGGGGAAAAGTCCGGAATGGGCTACCGGCTTGGCGATACAGTTGAAGTTCGCTTGTCCGAGGCTATTCCCTTGGCGGGCGCACTTCGGTTTGAGATGCTTAGTGAGGGGCGCAAACTGCCCAGCGCAAACCGTTCGTTTCACAAGTCAAAACGCGCGCCTGCAAAAAACAAGCCGGGTCGCGGAAAAAGACGTAAAGGACACTGATTATGGCGACGCCAGACACTTTTACTGCCAATGCCAATAAATCCACACCGGTACGCAACGTCTGGCGCGCCATGAGCCATGGCCTGATGGGGCGCTGCCCGCATTGTGGCAGCGGACGTCTGTTTGCCTCTTTTTTGAAGCCTGTTCACAGTTGCGAAAGCTGTGATGAGGAATTCCACCATCAAAGAGCCGATGATTTACCGCCCTATCTTGTTATTTTCATTGTGGGGCATATTGTTGTCGGTGGATATCTGCTTTCAGAAACCATGATGCAGCTTAACAGCTGGCAGCATTTGGCAATCTGGTCACCGATCACGGTGCTGATGGCCTTGCTGATGATGCAGCCCATCAAGGGCGCGGTCGTTGGTCTGCAATGGGCGAACTACATGCATGGGTTTGGTGGTCAGAAAGACGATATCGTGGAAATTTTGCAGCCCGAGTAGCCTGCTTGCGCTGTTGTTGGAGTTAGTAAAACACGCCCATGAACGACAGTGCGAATGCGAATCATCCAGAGGCGGCTCTGGATGCCGAGGCAAAGACAAGAACCGGTGAGTTCCCGCTATTGCGGCCGAAGGATGCCGCAACCCTGATCCTTATTGATCGCTCGGGAAGTGAGCCCAAACTGCTTATGGGCAAACGCCATCAGGCCCATGCTTTTATGCCCGATACCTATGTTTTTCCCGGCGGTCGCCGGGACCGTGACGATGGCCGCGTTCCTGTTTCTGAACCGTTACACCCGCTGGTCGAAGCAAAACTGCAGTGTAAAATGGCCAGCCCTGCCTCCGCCTATCGGGCGCAGGCACTGGCCATAACAGCCATACGGGAAACACAGGAAGAAGTGGGCATCTTCATAGGCGGTGAAGGACCACTTTGCCGCCAACCGGGCTGGTCTGCCTTTACCCAACGCAATCTGGCACCTCGGCTGTCTCCCTTGCGCTATGTGGCAAGAGCCATAACGCCGCCGCGACAAAAGCGACGTTTTGATACACGGTTTTTTGCCTGTTTTCGCGATGAAGTTGGTACTGCGGAAGCTGAATCCAGCAACGAATTGCTGGACCTCAAATGGGTCGGCTTGTCACAGGGTAACACGGTGAACATGCCGCGCATTACACAGGCCGTGATCGCCGATATCACCCAGGCCCTGGAGCAGGATGCATCTTTGCCATTCGACCAGCCTGTGCCCTTCTATCAGGCACGCTATGGGCGTTTTACCCGCGAAATTCTTTAGACGCGAAATGACACCCGTTACCTCCCCAGACAAAACCACACGCCCGGTTGATGAACCTATTCGCTGGTTACCTGTTTCGGCGGCAATTGCTGCAATATCGGCGGTAGGAATTGCCCTGGGTCTGGGATTGCCTTTGTTGAGCGTCGTTTTACAAAACAGCGGCGCTTCGGCAACGCTCATTGGCCTGAACTCAGCCATGGCAGGTGCAGCGTCTATTGCCATTGCGCCCTATTGCACCCGCATTGCACATCGCTTTGGGGTTGCAGACACCATGCTGCTGGCGACAGTCATTGCTGCGGCATCTATGGTCGGCTTTTTTCTTGCCCCACAAATATGGGCCTGGTTCCTGCTCAGAATTTCCTTTCATGGGGCAATAACGGTTCTTTTCATCCTGTCTGAATTCTGGATCAATGCTGCCGCACCGCCAGCACGCCGGGGCTTTATATTGGGCATTTACGCAACGGTTTTGTCATTGGGCTTTGCCGCCGGGCCACTGCTGTTTTCCATATTGGGCTCCATTGGTCCGACGCCCTTCATTGCCGGCGCGGTGATAATCATGCTCTCAACCATTCCAATCCTGCTGGCGCGGCGCGAGAGCCCCATTATTTCGACGTTACCTGGCGGACCATTTGTTAAATTTGTCGTTCTTGTGCCAACGGCCACAGCCGCTGTTTTTGTATTTGGTGCCGTAGAATCAGGCGGCTTTGCAATGTTCCCGGTATTTTCGTCGCGCCTGGGTTTTGGCGAAGTCGATGGCGCACTGCTGTTGACAACGATTGGATTGGGCAACGTTTTGTTGCAGGTTCCTCTCGGACTGGTTTCAGATCGCATCGGTGACCGCCGCATATTGCTGTTTGCCTGTGCCGCCATTGGCCTGGTGGGCTGCGTGCTCATGCCGATCGTTTCTGGCAGCTGGTGGCTGCTGGCCGGTGTTCTGTTCATCTGGGGCGGCGTTGTCGCCGGACTATATACGGTGGGTCTGGCGCATCTGGGTTCACGTCTGCAAGACGGTGATCTGGCCTCAGCCAATGCCGCTTTCGTTTTCTGCTATGCAATTGGAATGCTGGTCGGGCCTCAGACAATCGGCGCCACGATGGACCTTGTTGGAACCAACGGTTTTGCACTCAGTCTGTCAATTTTCTTTGTTTTTTACGTTGTTATCACGATTAGTCGCCTGATCTTCAATCCGGGCCGATGATTGTACTTGACTTTTCGCGCCCGATTTGTAGTTTCCGGCCAGAATTGCGCCGTGGATGCTTTCTGGCAGTCCGCGGCTTCGTTTTTGCAAGGCAGGTAGAACAATGGCTAAAGCCACCACAATCAAAATCAAGCTGCAGTCGACTGCAGATACCGGCTTCTTTTATGTAACCAAAAAGAACAGCCGCACCATGACTGAAAAAATGGTCAAAACCAAATATGACCCAGTCGTGAAAAAACACGTTGAATTCAAAGAAACCAAAATCAAATAGGTTTTGCAGTTTTCCTGTTTGGGGATATAGGCCGCCATACCCTAAGTATCGCAAGTATGCCTCTTCCCTTATTCAGAACTGATCAGTTGCGAAGCCGACCAATTGGTGGGTGTTTAACACAAAAGCCGCTTCATTCGAAGCGGCTTTTGTGGTTTTGGGGGCTGGTCAGTTCAGGATGCGGTACGAGGAGGCCACAATTCCCGAAACCGACCAGCCGGCCCCACGACCCAGGAGATGCGGCGGACCTGAGCACCATGGGGTATTCGAATCAGCAGGCTTGCAGACAGCACATTTCGTGTTCTATCGCCGTTGTTATCCACAACTTTTGCTCATTGGAGCAAAAAAATCAACGTTTTCTTAACTAAATCAAATAACGAATTGCCGAAATGGTAAACAACGCAAACACCCGACCACAGCAAAAACGACAGCTTCAATAAGCCATGCAGTGCGCATGGATGAGCTGAAGTCGCCTAAAGCGTTCTGCAATTAACATTGTGCAAAGCCTGTTGCTTTGAAGAAGTTCCAACATTCGTGCGGCTCAAACATGAAGCAAATGCGCTTTAGACCGTTTCACGTTTTGTCAGAAACGGGACAAGGGTGTCGGCCTTTGATTTTGTTGATGCATTCAGGTTTTGCCGATTCCGTCAAAACCTGAATTGCTCTAGGCGGCAATGGCCACGACGCGATTACGACCGCGGGATTTGGCCTCGTATAGCGCCTTGTCGGCACGCTTGAGCAATGCCGAGGGTGTTTCATCAGGACCTGACAATGAGGACACACCAACAGAGGCCGTTATCAGCAACTCCTGCTTTGACTGGTCCAGCTGAAATGGCTGATCTGCAATTTCAATGCGCAGCCTTTCCGCGATGACTTCCGCGGTTGACGCATCCGTATCCGGCAGCACAATGATAAACTCTTCGCCGCCATGCCGGCATGCCAGATCAATGCCCCGAATTGCAAGGCGAATGCGTCTGGAAAATTCACACAACACCTGATCACCAGCATCATGACCAAAAGTGTCATTGACCCGTTTGAACCGATCCAGATCAATCGCCAGCACCGAAAGGTTGCGTGAACGCGCGAGCGACCGCTGAATAAGCAGTTGCATGTGCGTGTCGAGGTAGCGCCGATTGTAAAGGCCGGTAAGCGGATCGGTTACAGCCAGTTCAATGGAGTGCTGAACACTGAGGCGTAAATGATCATTGTAGCGCTTGCGCTTGAATTGGGTGTTGCAGCGCGCGATCAGCTCATTGGGCTCAATGGGGCGCACAATATAATCATTCACACCAAGCTCCAGCGCACGATTGACAATACCCTCTTCCCCGGGTTCGCTTATCAGCAATACCGGTACAAATCGGGTTCGCTCAAGTGAGCGCAATTGCGAACACAAACGTAAGGGGTCGTAGTTTTCCAGATTGGTCGAAATGACGATCAATTCATAATTGTTCTCTGCGGCATCAAACAATGCGGCCTGAGGATCATTCATGACATTCAGATCTGCATGTTTTCGCAAAATCTGCCGTATTCGATCCTGCGAATTACGGCGCCCGTCGACCAGCAGTGCCTTGCCTTTTTCAGCCTTTGCAGCATCAATTCCAAGCAGATGATCGATACCGATATCCTGCGCCGTCAACGCACGCATACGCAGCTCATCGGTCAGCGTTTTCAAACGCACCAGGCTTTTGACCCGCGCCATCAGCTGCTGATCATTGGCAGGTTTGGTGAGAAAATCATCGGCTCCTGCGCGCAGGCCCGTGACCCGGTCTGACGGTTGATCAAGCGATGTGACCATAACAACAGGTATATGCATGGTGGATTTGTCAGCCTTCAATCGCTCACAAACCTCAAACCCGTCCATTCCCGGCATCATGATGTCCAGTAAAACCAGATCCACCTGCCCGGCACGGCATATATCAAGTGCCGTCTGTCCGTCATTAGCCGTCAACACTTCAAAATACTCGGCCAGCAGACGGGCTTCCAGCAATTTTACATTGGCGGGAATATCGTCAACGACAAGAATACGGGCTGTCATAATAAAAATCCTTCAGCTTATCCGTCGCCCAGATAATTTTTAATCGTCTCAATGAATTTTGGTACAGAGATTGGCTTCGACATATATGCCTCGCACCCTCCCTGCCTGATCCGTTCCTCGTCGCCCTTCATCGCAAAGGCTGTCACTGCAATAATCGGGATCACGTGCAATTCGTCGTCTACCTTGAGCCATTTTGTGACTTCAAGCCCGGATACCTCCGGCAGTTGTATGTCCATCAAAATAAGGTCCGGACGGTGCTCACGGGCCAAATCCAGTGCTTCGAGCCCATTGCGCGTCTGGATTGTTTCATACCCGGACGCCTCGATCAGATCGCGAAAGAGCTTCATATTCAGCTCGTTATCTTCGACTATCATCACCCGTTTAGGCATTTCACGTGCTCCGTCAGTTTTCGATCTTGCTCTACTGTGTCCAGCGCCTATGCTGGCTGCCAGAAGCGAATCTCGAACCTTCTAAAATCAATCCTAGTTCAATTTGGTTGAAGAAAAGCAAACTTGTGACGTCAAATCGAAGCAATCTTGAAAATAAACCGGAAACCGAGGCGCTGTGTATCGATATGCTGTCGTGGATTACCAAGGACGAGGATTTGATGCTGCGCTTTCTTGCATTGTCTGGCCTGGAAGCCGACACCATGCGCGATGCAGCCGGTGAGCCGGGATTTCTGGCGGGGGTCGTCAATTTTCTGATGGGACATGAACCAACCCTGATGGCCTATTGCGAGGCACGCGGTATTGCACCCGAACAGGTGGTTGCCGCATGGCATGATCTTGGTGAAAGTTCCGCATTTGAGAACAGCATATGAGTGATGGTCCCCCCACAGTTGGCCATACGGATCTCAAATTGCGTGACCGCGCGCTGGTTGTTTGCGATGTCGATGAGGTTGTTCTGGATTTTATCGCACCATTCGACAATTTCCTGCAGGCAAATGGCCACCAGTTGCTGCCGCGTTCCTTTCGACTGACAGGCAATGTCGTTGCCCTGGATGATGAAACCCGTGAGGCAAGCTCGTCAGCCGTCAACGATCTGCTGGAGGGCTTCTTTGCTGCACAGGACACATGGCAGACACCGACACACAAAGCATCGTCTGCGCTGGCAAATGTCGCCGAAATTGCCGATGTCGTGTTTCTCACAGCCATGCCACCGCGACATTTTGATGTCCGGCGTGCCCTGCTGGATATGCATGGCATGACCTACCCTCTTGTTGCCACGGAAGATGACAAGGGACCATTGATCCGGCAAATTCATGCCGAACGCGCGCACCCGTTGTTCTTCATTGATGACATGGCCTACAACCTGAAATCCGTCAAACATCATGCGCCGCATACACATACGATCCATTTCATGAGCAATGTTCATTTCAGGTCCATGGCACCGCATCCTGGTGACGATGTTGCTCAGGCCCGTGATTGGGACGAAATCGAGCAGATCATTTTCGATTCCATCAACGCTTGATTGCCGATGTGAACCGGCGTAAACCCGAACTGTTCAACATTTGTTCCGCACGGGTACTGCTATGCCTCAGCATGATCTGGATCCCAAATTTGGGTTTTGCCGTGACTGCCTGATCTATCAGGGCCAGGAAAATCGTCGTTGCATACAGTGCGGCAGCCCTCGGGTGCTGCGCCATGATGAGCTGTATGAACTGACGGTTGCGCATGTCGACTGCGATGCATTTTATGCAACCGTGGAAAAACGCGACAATCCGGAACTGGCAGACAAACCGGTTATTATTGGTGGTGGCAAACGTGGCGTCGTATCGACCGCCTGCTATCTTGCAAGGATCCATGGTGTCCGTTCTGCCATGCCAATGTTCAAGGCGCTGGAAGCCTGTCCTCAGGCCGTCGTGGTGCGCCCTGACATGGAAAAATACAGCCGCGTCGGCAGACAGGTTCGCCAGATGATGGAAGAATTGACACCCTTGGTGCAGCCCATATCAATTGACGAGGCATTTCTGGAGCTGTCGGGAACCCAGGCCCTGCATCGCAACCCGCCTGCCCGCACGCTCGCCGATTTCGCCAATCGTGTTGAACGCGAAATCGGCATTACAGTGTCCGTTGGACTTTCCTACTGCAAATTTCTGGCCAAGGTTGCCTCTGACCTCGATAAACCACGGGGCTTTTCAATCATTGGCGCTGCCGAAGCGTTGACCTTCCTCAAGGATCGTCCGGTAACCACGATCTGGGGTGTTGGCAAGGCATTTGAGGCCACGCTGCGCAAGGATGGCATTACAACCATTGGACAACTTCAATTGATGGAGGAAGGCGACCTCATGCGGCGCTATGGCTCCATCGGTCAGCGGCTGTTCCATTTGTCCAGAGGCCAGGACACCAGAAGTGTACATACCCGCGACAGCGCCAAAAGCATCTCCTCCGAAACAACATTCAATAGCGATTATGCCGACCGCACCACATTGGTGCCGGTTTTACGTTCGCTTTCTGAAAAAGTGGCCTATCGGTTGAAAAAGAGTGAAACGGCCGGCCATACAGTCGTGCTTAAACTCAAAAGTGCCGAGTTCAAACTGCGCACCCGTAATAAACGCCTCGATGATCCGACCTGCCTTGCAGACCGGATTTTCCATACCGGACTTTCACTGCTGGAACGCGAACTTGACGGAACCAAATACAGGCTTTTGGGCATCGGTGTATCCGATCTTACCAAGGCTGATCTTGCAGACCCACCCGACCTTGTTGATCTTGAAGCAACACAAAGAGCCGTTGCCGAACGCGCCATCGACAAGGTGCGCGCCCGATTTGGCAAGGATGCTGTGGAAACCGGCTACACCTTTGGCCGCCATAAAGCTGCCCGCCCCCAACGCGATCAGGAAGGATCAGACAAGAGCTGATTCACTCGAAATACCTGGCCAGCCGAAGGGGTTCACGGCACCAGAACAGTACAGCCCGTTGTGGTACGTCCCTCAAGTGCATCATGCGCAGCAGCAGCATCTTTCAAGGCAAAGCGCTGATTGACATTTATTTTGATCGACCCGTCAGCGATCAGACCAAACAGCTGCTGGGCGGCCGTGTCCAGCCAACCGGGCAAGGCAGTAAAATGAAACAACACCGGCCGTGTGACATGAAATGAGCCTGCTGCAAGGTCAGGCAACTTGAATTCCGCGACGGGACCGGATGATTGCCCAAAGCTAACCATCGTTCCGTGATTCTTCAAACACTGCAGCGTACCCGGGTATGTGTCTTTGCCGACTGAATCGTAAACAACATCGACCCCCTCGGGCACAAGTTCACGCACTGCCTGTACAAAATCAGCCGAGCGGTAGTCGATGACATCTGCATAGCCATTTTGGCTGGCCAAAGCACATTTTTCAGCGCCGCCTGCCGTCCCTATGGGTGTAAGTCCCATGGCAGCGAGCCATTGACCGGCAATCAACCCGACACCACCGGCGGCGGCATGAAAGAGCACCTTTTGCCCCTCTTGTACCTTGAAACTGTCGTGCAGCAGATAACGCGCTGTCAGGCCCTTCAGCAATGCTGCTGCGGCGGTCTCATCTGATACACCGTCGGGTATTTTAACCAGCTGCCCGGCACTTATTGCCCGGTGTGTGGTGTAGCTTCCATTGGCGGTCGTATAGGCAACCCTGTCACCGATACGCAATGTATCAACACCCGGTCCAACCGCTTCGACAACCCCGGCGGCCTCCGAACCAAGCACCAGATTTTCATCCACAGCCCATGGGTAAAGCCCGGTGCGGAAATAGGTATCAATAAAGTTCACACCAATGGCCGTTTGGCGCAACAACACCTCGCCCTCGCCCGGCACAGGAACATCCATTTCAAGAACCTTGAGAACATCGCTGCCGCCAGGGCGTTCCGCTACAATTGAATAGGCCACTTATGTATTCTCCCTGTTGAACACCGGGTCCACCGGTATTTGCAGTCCGTTAAGCAGTGCGTTGGTTCGGGACGCGGTTGATACAACCCGCAGCAAATCTGCGTATTCAGCATCGCTCATGCCTTTGGCCCGTGCAGCTGCCGTATGTGAATGCACACAATAGCTGCATGAATTTGCAATGGATACAGCAATATAGAGCATTTCCTTCGTCTTTGAATCAAGAGCCGATGGTTGCGCCATGACAGATTTGACCCCTGTCCAGATTTCTTCCAACAGGTCCGGATCAAAGGCCAGATAGATCCACAGTTCATTTATGAAATCACTGCCACGTGTTTCGCGGATATCGTCAAATACCGCTTTTACCCGCGGGTCCGACTCGGGATCAACAGGCCGTTCAATTGCTGACATGACATGCACTCCTAAACGAGTTCAACATCGACAATACCCCTGGCTGTTTTCAGGGCGGAAGCGATCTGCGGCGAAATGCGGTAGCGTTGCGGTAACTCAACCTCAATTTCCCGGCGACCATCTTCCTTGATGACGACAAAGGACACCTGCCCCTCACCCTTGGTATTGAGATGACCGGCTATCTGCGAAAGTGACGTTGCGTCCCGCACGAAGATGCGCAGGGCTTTTTGCGTCTGCACTGCCCGTTCCTCCAGCGACTTTACGGTTTGTATGCGCAGGCTAATCCCCTCAGGCCGCTCTTCCGCGTCAACAGTGACAACGAGGGATTTGCCTGGTTCCAGCAAATCGCGATAAAGCGCCAGCCCTTCCGAAAACAACACAGCTTCATACTGACCGGACGCATCAGAAAAGACCACAATTCCCATCTTGTTGCCGGTGCGGGTTTTGCGCTCCTGCTTCGATGTAACCGTGCCGGCAAGGCGACCGGCTGTCGCGCCTTTTTTGACGGCAAGAGAGAACTGCGCGAATGTCTGAACCCGCATTTTGTCCAGCAGTTCCTTGTAGGTGTCCAGTGGGTGGGCGGAAAGATAAAAGCCCAGCGCCTGATACTCCCGATGCAGTTTTTCCGAGGCCATCCAAGGTGTTACGGCCGCAAAGTGAATCACCTCCGGACCAGTGGCAGAACTTGAACCAAACATATCTGACTGCCCGCTGACCCGGTTTGCCATAGCCCGTTGTGAAAAGCCGAGCAGACGGTCGATGCCGCCGACCAGCTCCGCCCTCTCGCGACCAAAACAGTCAAAGGCTCCGGCACAAATAAGGTGCTCGATCAGCCGTCGGTTGATCAGTTTCGGGTCCACCCGCACGAAGAAGTCTTCAATACTGGCAAACAGCTTATCACCACGCACTTCAACGATATGATCAACCGCAGCCTCGCCGACACCCTTGATCGCCGCCAGAGAGTAGTAAATCCGGTTTGGCCCCGTTTTGAATATTCTGTGAGACGTCTGCACGGATGGTGGTACCACTTCGATATCCAGACGTGCAGCATCCTGTCGGAAATCGTTAATCTTATCCGTGTTGGACATATCAAGCGTCATCGACGCAGCAAGGAACTCAACCGGATAATGAGCCTTGAGATAACCCGTCTGATAGGAGACGATGCCATAGGCGGCGGCGTGTGATTTGTTAAAGCCATAGTTTGCAAATTTGGCCAGTAGATCGAAAATCAGATCGGCCTGGGGTTTTGAAACCCCATTGTCCATCGCACCACGCACGAAACGGCTGCGCTGCTTGTCCATTTCCTCCTTGATCTTCTTACCCATGGCACGACGCAGCATGTCAGCCTCGCCCAGCGAGTAGCCTGACAGGACCTGGGCAATCTGCATCACCTGTTCCTGATAGACGATAACGCCCTGTGTCTCTTCAAGCAGATAGTCGATCTTCGGGTGAATGGAGGCCAGCTCCTCTTCACCATGTTTGCGGGCGTTGTAGACTGGAATATTCTCCATCGGGCCGGGACGATAAAGCGCCACCAGCGCAATAATATCCTCGATTCGGTCGGGCCGCATGCCGATCAGGGCCTTGCGCATGCCTGCGCTTTCCACCTGAAATACACCAACGGTTTCACCGCGGGACAGCATATCGTAGGTCAGCTTGTCATCCAGCGGCAGCGCTTCCAGATCGACTTCGATCTCCCGCTCCCGCAGAAAATCGATGGCCGTCTTCAAAACCGTCAGTGTCTTCAAGCCAAGAAAGTCAAACTTGACCAGCCCGGCCTGTTCAACCCACTTCATATTGAACTGGGTTACCGGCATGTTCGATCGCGGGTCACGATACATGGGCACCAGCTGGGACAACGGACGGTCGCCGATGACAATACCGGCGGCATGGGTGGATGCGTGCCGATACAGGCCTTCAATTTTCTGGGCAATATCAAGCAGCCGACCAACAACCGGCTCCTTTTCTGCCTCCTCATTGAATTTGGGGTCTTCCGCAATAGCCTTGTGCAGCGGTGTTGGTGCCGCCGGATTATTGGGCACGAGTTTACAGATCTTGTCGACCTGACCATAGGGCATTTCCAGCACCCGACCGACATCGCGCAGGGCTGCACGGGCCTGCAGGGATCCAAAGGTAATAATCTGCGCTACCTGCTCGCGTCCGTATTTTTGCTGCACATAGCGAATGACTTCATCACGCCGGTCCTGGCAAAAGTCGATATCGAAATCGGGCATCGATACACGTTCCGGATTGAGGAAACGCTCAAACAGGAGCGAGAATCTCAGCGGATCCACATCGGTGACGGTCAATGCATAGGCGACGAGCGATCCCGCACCGGAACCACGTCCGGGACCAACCGGTATATCATTGGCTTTGGCCCATTTGATAAAGTCGGCGACAATGAGAAAGTAGCCCGGAAAGCGCATGTTTTCGATAATGCCCAACTCGACTTCCAGGCGTTCGTCATAGTCCTTTATTTCAAACCCTTCGGCACAGCCAAGTGCCGCAATACGTTTTTCAAGCCCTTCCACAGCCTGTGCACGCAGCTCACGGGTTTCAGCACGTTCGGCCTCTTCCGGATCAGCAGAAGCACCTGTGAAACGTGGCAGAATTGGAGAAGTCGTGTTCAAAATATATGAACACCGATTTGCAATCTCTATTGTATTATCAAGTGCTTCTGGAAGGTCCTTAAACAGGTCACACATCTCGTCACGGGACTTGAGATAGTGGTCTGGGGTCAAACGGAAGCGGCTGTCATCCGAGACCATGGCGTTGTGGGCAACAGCCATGAGTGCGTCATGAGCATCAAAATCATCCGGAGCGGGGAAAAATGGTTCGTTGGTGGCAACGATGGGCAGAAAGCTCTCATAGGCCAGTTTCAGAACGCTGTTTTCGTGGTTTTGGTCAAAATCCGAATGGCGCTGCAATTCTACGTACAGGCGATCCTCGAAGATTGCCTTGAGGCGATCAAGCCGCGTGGAAGCCAGTGATCGATTGTCCGCCTGCAAGGCCTGATCTATCGGGCCACCGTGGGCACCGGTCAGACAAATCAGACCGGAACATTCCTCTGCAAGCCATGAAAATATTATATGTATTGATTCTGTATCTGATCCATCAAGATAAGCCCGGCTTACAAGACTGACCAGATGGGAATAGCCAATATCATCGGCTGCCAGCAACACGATTGCCGGTCGCTCAGCGACCTGTTCGCGATGACTTCTTTTTTCGTCAGCCTCTGCATCTTCCATATCGATACTAAGCTGACACCCCAATATGGGTTGAAGCCCGACTTCCACCGATTTTACGGAGAATTCCAGTGCACCAAACAGATTGTTGCTGTCCGTTACGGCAATGGCCGGCTGACCATCGCCAACAGCCATTGATATAACCTTTTTGAGCGGCAAGGCTCCCTCAAGCAGGGAAAAAGCAGAGTGGACGCGCAGATGCACAAATCCCGGTCCGTTAGAGTGATTGCCAGACGCTTCGGCTTGATGGTCGCTCATCTTCATTTTTACCATGTGTTACACGTTAGCAGGGCGCGGCAATCATACCGTAGTGCTTTTGCATGTTGCCCCGTCGGGAGATGGCAAACAACCTTGGGCCAAGGAATTACTACATCGTCCGGAATCGTGTGAAGTGTCGCCTCTCCCCTTGCCAATGTCCATGGCATTTCTGTGGATCATGAAGCGAAGCTGGCGGATTTTTAAAATGTTCGTGTATCGTTGTCCCTTCTGCATCGCACCAGGGTTTGTTGAGGATCAGGCTTGTGGTGTCGGTTTAATCAGATTTGTTCAATTTCGTTTCATGAGGAGGCAGGACATGCAGCGCATATTCATGAACGAATGGAGCGAAGGTGGGCAAATCTGGTCAAATCCCTACGGGACACTGCCCATTTTGTTTCTGGACATCGTTGCGAACCGCTTGAAGTGGTTGGCACTGCAGCACGTTTCGCGCCCTGCAAGCAACAAAATGGTCAGCGCCGACGCCGAAATCCTGATTCTCGACAGATCCCAAGCCGACTGACAGATTTTATTAGACCCAATTGAGGTTCATGATGCGCGCATCGGTCATTATCTCCGCCACAGTTGCCATTCTTGTCGGCTTCGGCAGCTCAGTCGCCATTATACTGGCAGCAGCTGCTGCTGTCGGTGCCAATGAGGCGCAAACATCCTCCTGGATAGCGGCACTTTGTCTGGCAACAGCTGTGACAACAGCAATCCTGAGCATTCGTTATCGCATGCCTGTCGTCGCGGCCTGGTCGACACCGGGTGCTGCACTGATTGCATCCAGTACCGGCGAGACCATTGAAACAGCAGTCGGTGCATTTTTTATCGCAGCGGTTTTGACATTGCTTACTGCCATTTTCAAACCGCTGGGAAAATTGATCGAACGCATACCCACCTCTATCGCTTCGGCGATGCTGGCCGGTGTTCTTTTCAGTTTTGTACTGGCCCTGTTTGACCATGTGAAAACAGCGCCGCAATTGGTTTTGCCTTTATTGGTGCTGTATGTCGTCATTCGACTGTTCTCGCCCATATGGGCGGTGCTTGCTGTCCTGTTCGCCGGGATCGGTCTTGCATTGGTCCTTGGCATGACAACCACCATTGGTCCGCTGCATATTTCCAGCCTGGTGTGGATAACACCGCAATTTAATGTGCAGTCGACCATTGGCATCGCATTGCCACTCTATCTTGTGACGATGGCATCACAAAACCTGCCGGGGTTCGCAGTCTTGAAGGCCGCCGGCTATACGGTCCCCACCCGCCCGGTTCTGACCGTAACCGGTCTGGTGTCGTTGTTAACGGCTGGTGCCGGTGCTCACGCGACCAATCTGGCCGCAATAACAGCATCAATCTGCACCGGCCCGGATGCACATCCGGACAAGGACAAACGCTGGCTTTGCGGCCCGGTTTATGCGGTGGGATATGTCATTCTGGCAATATTTGGCGCGTCGCTGGTGGTACTTTTCGCCAGTTTTCCCAAGGCCCTCATCACAACAGTAGCGGGAATAGCGCTTATCGGACCACTGGCTGCTTCCCTCAGCGGCAGCATGGCTGCCGACGAGGATCGATTTGTAGCGATCAGCACATTTGCCGTAACGGCATCGGGCATGTCGGCATTTGGCGTGGGGTCTGCCTTTTGGGGATTATCTGCCGGAATACTCATCCTGGGTCTTGATCAGCTCTATAAGCGAATAAGGTAATGCAATCGCTTGTAACCGCCCGGACCGGGCAAATTATCAGAGCGCCATCATAACAATGGTCAGGCTTGTAACAAACATGATCATGGAGGCGAAGGCGGCGCAGTCTTTTGCAATTTCGAACATAAGTTCCTCCTAATTCTCTTTATGTATTCATTTTGTTCTCATATTGTTCTAAAGTCAAGCGAATTGCCCAGCATCCTTAAGGAAGTGTAAAGACCGATAAAAGCACCACCTTCGGCTGCATCCGGAGGGTGTTGCATCGTGGTGATTGGACAACGTTGGGCAGACCCAACCCACCCTTCAGGGTGCGCTGGTTCAGACAATTCGGATGATTTCAGGCGGGTATGTCGCAGAATATTTTACAATTCCCGCACAGTAAGCCGGCGGGGTTTTGGATTCACAAACTACCGATTTCAATGTTCGTCTGTTTGCGCGACGGACAACAGTACTTTCAACGCCAGCAGGACCAGACCACCCAGTTAAAACTCCGCGACTTGCCCGTCCCGCAGGGTCACACGGCGATCCATAAGGGCCGCAATATCGTGATTATGGGTGGCGATCAGCGCCGAAAGGCCCGACTGGCGCACCAGTGCCTCCAGAGCTTCAAATACATAGCCAGCGGTTTCCGGATCAAGGTTGCCCGTCGGTTCGTCGGCAAGCAGTATCAGCGGCGCATTTGCTACAGAACGCGCAATTGCAACCCGTTGCTGCTCACCACCGGATAATTCAGCCGGTCGGTGGCTGGCGCGCGCGCCAATGCGCATGTAATCCAGCAATTGAGCGGCGCGTTCAGATGCCTCCTTATAGGAAAGCCCTGCAATCATCTGAGGCATCATGATGTTCTCCAGTGCCGTAAATTCCGGCAGGAGGTGATGAAACTGATAGACAAATCCAAGTTCCGAGCGACGCATGGCCGTTCGGGCATCATCATCCAGCGTACTTGTTGCCCGACCGCCAATATAGACCTCACCGTCACCTGGTGTTTCAAGCAGTCCGGCAAGGTGCAACAGTGTTGATTTGCCTGTTCCTGATGGTGCGACCAGGGCAACTGTCTCGCCTTTTTTGAGCGAGAAATTCGCGCCCTTGAGAACAGACAGTACATTGTCTCCCTGCTCATAGTGCTGCTGCACATTTTCAATCTGCAGAACAATATCATTCATTTTGAAAAACCTATTCGTAACGCAAAGCGTCAACCGGATCGAGCCGGGATGCACGCCAGGCTGGAATGAGGGTCGCCAAGAAGGACAACCCTATAGCCATGAATATCACTGTCAGTGTCTCGCCGAGATTCATGTCGGCGGGGAGCTGGCTCAGGAAATACAGCTCCGGATTGAAAAGGGTCGTGCCCGATAGCCAGGAAAAAAACTGGCGTATGGATTCGATATTCCAGCAAACAATCACACCCAGTATGACGCCTGCAAATGTACCGGTTATGCCAATGGCAGCACCTGTCATGAAAAATATGCGCAAAATGGCACCGGATGTGGCACCCATTGTTCGCAATATCGCGATGTCATGCCCCTTGTCTTTTACCAGCATGATCAAGCCGGAGACGATGTTCAGTGCAGCCACAAGAACGATCAGCGTCAGGATCATGAACATCACATTGCGTTCCACCTCCAGGGCAGAAAAGAATGTCCGGTTCTGCTGACGCCAGTCCGTAATGAATATCTGCCTGTCCGCCGCCTGCTCTATGAGGGGGCGCAGGGAATCTATCTCGTCGGGATTGTCGACAAACAACTCAATGGATTGAACCAGACCATCGGAATTGAAATAGAGCTGCGCTTCGGGGAGCGGCATAAAGATCATTGATGCGTCATATTCCGACATGCCGATTTCGAAGATCGCCGACACCGGATAGGACTTTATGCGCGGCGTCACGCCAAGCGGCGTCACATCGCCTTCGGGTGAAATCAGCTTGATCGTATCTCCCGCCACCAATCCGAGATTGCTCGCCAGGCGAGAACCAATGGCAACCCCCTCACCGGCGGCAAATCCGACAAGATCTCCGGACTGAATATTGTCGGAAACGACCCCCAGTTTGGTCAGATCCTCTGCGCGGATACCGCGCACAAGTGCACCCGTTCCGCTATCGCGATAGCCTGATACCAGTGCCTGACCATTGATCATCGGGATTGCGTATTTGACACCCTCAACACCGGCTATGCGAATGGCAAGATCATTATAATCTTTGAATGGTTCATCGATCGGTTGAACCATCATATGGCCATTCACACCCAGAATCCGGTCAATCAGCTCACCGCGAAAGCCATTCATGACGGCCATGACAATAATCAGCGTCGCCACACCAAGCATAATGCCAACAAATGAAAACCCGGCTATGACCGAGATAAAGGCCTCGCGACGGCGCGAGCGCAGATAGCGCCATGCGACCATGCGTTCATAAGCACAAAAGGCCTCCCCGAAGAGGGCTTTTGATTTGCTTTTGGTTTTCCCGGCAGTCTGTGCGATGTCGCCGCTCACCTGATGCTCCTCAGCCTGCACCTGAAAGTCGATTAATCGCTGCTTCAAGTGTCAATGTATTGCGCTCGCCCGATTTCCGATCCTTGATCTCCACCTCTCCGGCAGCAACCGAGCGGGGCCCGACAACAACCTGCTGCGGGATACCGATGAGATCGGCTGTCGCAAATTTTGCGCCGGCACGCTCATTACGGTCATCATAGATGACGTCTTTGCCCGCAGCGCTCAATTCGCCATAGAGTTTTTCGCATGCCGCATCGCAGGCAGCATCACCTGCCTTCATATTGATGATGCAGATATCAAACGGCGCCACACCGTCAGGCCAGACGATGCCATTGTCATCATGGGAGGCCTCGATGATTGCGGGCACGAGGCGTGTTGGTCCAATGCCGTAGGACCCCATGTGAACAAGATGTTCCTTGCCATCGGGTCCCATGACTTTGGCACCCATCGGTTCTGAATATTTGGTGCCAAAATAGAAAATATGGCCAACTTCAATACCGCGAGCAGAAAGTTGTGCGCCTGCTTCAACTTGCGCAAAGGCATCCGCATCGTGCATTTCAGAGGTTGCCGCATAGAGCGAGGTCCATTTGTCAAAAATGGTCTGCAGGGCCTCGGCATCCTGAAAATCGGTTTCGCCGCCTGGAATATCAAATTCAAGATAGTCGCGATGGCAGAAAACCTCCGACTCGCCCGTATCCGCCAGAATGATAAATTCATGGCTGAGGTCACCGCCTATGGGGCCCGTGTCTGCCCGCATGGGCACAGCCCGCAAGCCCATACGTGAAAACGTACGCAGGTAGGCGGCGAACATCCGGTTATAGGCCTGTGTCGCCGATTGCTTGTCTATATCGAATGAATAGGCGTCCTTCATCATGAACTCACGCGATCGCATGGTGCCAAACCGTGGGCGGATTTCGTCACGGAACTTCAGTTGGATATGATAAAGGTTCAGCGGCAAATCCTTGTAGGAACGCACGTAACTGCGAAAAATATCCGTGACCATCTCTTCATTTGTTGGACCATAGAGCATCGGCCGGTCCTGGCGATCCGAGATACGCAGCATTTCGCGACCATAATCATCATAACGCCCGCTTTCCTGCCACAGCTCAGCCGACTGTATGGTCGGCATCATGATTTCGATGGCGCCTGCCCGGTTCTGCTCTTCACGGATAATCGCATTGACCTTGTCCAGTACCCGCTTACCCAGCGGCAGCCAGGAATAAATGCCAGAGGATTGCTGGCGTATCATGCCCGCCCTCAACATCAGACGGTGCGAGACAATTTCAGCCTCTTTGGGATTTTCTTTGAGTATAGGCAAAAAATAGCGGGAAAGGCGCATCATCACATCCGGTTATGCAGCTTCGCCTAAACGAGGAATCAGGCGAAATGACGGTAAAATCGACCGAAGTCTTATCTGTTTCGTCACCATAAGAAAAGCCGCGCAGCAAGATGAATTCCCCGGCCAGCATGGCGGCGCGACGGAACACCGCAGCGGAAACGAAAGAATATATCTCGACAGCGACAAAAATGTCACTTTTAAGGTGACAGCGCGAAAACAATCCGCTAGTTTCCACGACCAATGAGGCAGGGGCAATTGATCCCCGTCCGTTCCGCGGTCAAAGTCTTGGGAGGATGGATCTAAGGCGCGGTCTGATCTGCAGCCGCCGATTTTTTCGGTTAAATGATCGACGCGATACTTATAACACAAGGCTTTTAGCCTTGTTTTTTTTTGCTTTGACCAAAGTCTCCTGAATTGCCCGTCAAAGGATTGTGCCGTGGACGCCATACGACCAGCCTCACCCGACGATCTGCAATTTGTCACCGGCTGCGCACAGCGCGCTTATGCGCATTATGTGTCGCGGATTGGCCAGCCGCCCGCACCGATGGTTGCGAACTTCAATCAGCTGATCGCCAGTGAACACGTACATATATTGCAATCACCTGATAAGGACCCGGTTGGCTACATCGTATTATTTGATCAGCGCGATTGTATATTCGTGGAAAATATCGCCATTGACCCCGCCTGTCAGGGGCATGGTTATGGACACACTTTGATGAAATTTGCCGAAGATCATGCGCTGGCAGGCGGCGTAAAAACCCTTCGTCTCTATACCAATATCCATATGCATGAAAATATCCCATTTTATCTGTCACTGGGATTTCGCGAAACCGACCGCCGCAGGGAAAATGGTTTCGACCGCGTCTATTTTGAAAAGACGCTTTGAATGGGATATCAAACTTTTCAATCCTGAAAGCATAGAGCTGAATCAGACCACGCGATCGTGCATCATCAAAAATGTGCAATGTACAATCGGTTCGCCAATACAAAATAGATCAGCACTCCAAGAACATCGTTACTTGTGGTTATGAACACGCCCGTTGCCGCAGCCGGATCAATGCCGAGGCGCTTCAGCAACATTGGCACAAAGGAGCCGACAAGCGCTGCTATAATGATGACGGTAATCAATGAAATGGAAACGGCCATGGCAAGATGCAGTGCCTGTTCAATTTCAAGAACCGGTGCTGCAATCGCGATCATCGCGGCCAGGATCATACCCACAATGACGCCATTTATAACAGAACCGCCCAACTCACGGAAAAACCGCCAATCGAGTTCGCGTGCCCAGATTGACCCGGTGGCCAGAGCCTGCACTGTAACTGAGGATGCCTGCAGGCCGGCATTGCCTGCCAGCGAAATCACCACCGGGATAAAGGCCGCAACGATCGCCGCGCGCTCCAATTCATCTTCGTAGGATCCGACAATCATTGCAGCCAATGTTGCTCCGACCAGCCCGGCAAGCAGCCAGGGAAGTCGCCCCTTGACTATCCGCCTGATGGGATCTGTCGGTCTTGCAACGACGGGAAGCCTGCTGATCAGTCGCAAATCCCCTGTGGCCTCATCATGCATGATCTGTTGAAGTTGACGAACGCTGATCTGACCGATCAGGCGGCCTGCCTGATCCACGACGGGCACCGACTGCAGATTTTCATGTGCGGAGAGACGCGCGACGTCCTCCTTGTTGGTTACCGCCGAAACAACCTGTACTTCACCGCGCATCACATCGCCCAGCTTGGAGTCGGGCGGCAACAGCAGGAGCCTCTTTAAATTGACTGTGCCAATCGGACGGTGATCATCATCAATGACAGTAACATCATCAAGCTTGCGGATCGTTTCCGCATTTTCCCTTACCTCCACAATAGCTTCTTCTACTGTGCACTGGCCGGAAAGAGCCAGCAGTTGACGGCTCATGACACGCCCGATGGTGTCTTTGGGTTGCTGCAGTCTTCTGGCAAACTCCTCGGATCGCTCCAGTTGAGGAACAAGTTTTGCCTGAACTTCAGCGGGCAGGACATTCAGAGTTTCTGCTGCCTCCTCAAGAGGCAAACAATCGAGTATCTCCCGCAGCCGATCCAAATTTGAATATCGCGTAAGCAGCGCACGATACTCAGGCTTTATCTCGGCTATCACGACAGCCGACTTGCCAATTTCCAGCCAACTGAACATGAGGCTGGCACTTTTGAGGGGCAAATGAATCAGAAGCTCAAAAATGGCCTCGGGAGACCAATCCTCAAGAGTCTCCCTGAGACTTGCCCTGTCGTTGGTCTTTATCAATCGTTTGATCTCTAGCAATCGCTCAGTATCAACATGCCGATTGAGATGCGATCCAATGGTTGCAGGCAGCTGCTGCGCCTCAGTTTGTCTTTGCGTCGTCATAAGATCAGTGTCGTCTAACCACCAACACGACGCAGTTCGACGGAAAAGGTGATGCCATCACCGGGTCCGAAATAGTTCAGGTAAAGTTTACCGTCATCATATTCGCCAATAAGAGTGCCGGTGTTGGCCCAGGATTCGGGAGGTGGACCAGCTTCAGAGATGTAGAGATTATCGCGATCGTCCAGGTCAAAGCTGCCGGTACCATATTCAATCACCCATGGCAGGTCCTCACCACGCCGCCAGCGATTTACAAGCCAGATAAGATTGTCTTCCTGCCGGTAAATCTCCAGCTCCATAATTGTATTTACGGATTGATCAGGAAACTGGGAATGGCCTCTGGGGAAAGCAGTTTTGTAGGACCCAACCCAGGTTCCCGTTACAGTGTGGAAATCATCTGCTGTGGCAACTGACACACAAAGAGTTGGAATTAGCAGAGTGAGGCCGACAATGAGTTTTTGGAGCAATCGGAAAGATTTCATGGATGACATCCTTGCTGGTTTGATATCCCGCTTGTGCTGGCGTTGGCTCCATGAGGGTGGCCTCGCGCAGTACTATTTGTCAATAATTGAACGCGCAAAGATCAAAGTATTCAAACCCGCTGTTGCAGGTCGGATTGGACCTCAAGCAGGCTCTTTTACCCGCAGTTCAACGGGACTACTGTTTGGAAAAATCCGGTACGATACGTGGTATTGAATCAAATGACAGGCCGAAGACAACCGTCACCAGGAAATAGATCCCCAACAGCGCTGCAGAAATCAGGCTCGTCAACAGCAATTTCTTGCGCATGCGCAGATGCAATGGCGCGCTTTCTGTCGTTCCAAGCGTCACGTTGCCTTCATCGGCTTGCGTGCGTACGCCAATAGGTAAAACGGCAAACAATACAATCCACCAGATGATAAAATAGACCGCAAATCCTGTCAGAACGCTCATTGGTGTGACCTAATCAAATCTGTTCCAACTCAACCAGCGTGCCGCAAAAATCCTTCGGGTGCAAAAACAAAACCGGTTTGCCATGAGCGCCGATCTTTGGTTTGCCATCACCCAGAACACGCGCTCCGCTGGATACCAGCCTATCCCTGGCGGACTGAATATCCTGCACTTCGTAACAAATGTGATGCATGCCACCAGCAGGGTTTTTCTCCAGGAAGCTTGCAATGGGTGAGTTATCACCCAGTGCCTCAAGCAATTCGACTTTTGTATTGCCAAGCTCAACAAAGACAACAGTGACCCCATGCTCTGGCAAGGCCTGCGGCTGAGAAACCCGCGCGCCAAGCCTATCTCTGTACTGACAGGTGGCAGCATCAAGGTCAGGCACTGCAATCGCAACGTGATTCAAATTGCCAATCAATTCCGCTAAACCCCTGTTTCCAAATATTTATCGCATGCTCAAAACCTTGAGCACACAAGGCTATTTACACCCGCGTGACAAATACTGTCATGACCGGTTTCTTGCCCCACACATTGCGTGCGGCTGCACGAACAGCGCGGCGCACGGATTCGCGCACCACATCAATATCCCGTCGTCGCCCGCGTGGAATACTGCCAACCGCTGCATAGGCCGCTTCTTCGAGACGATCAGACAACAATACACCATCGTCGTCTTCACTGGGCAAACCAAATGCAGAAATATCCGGATCACGGATGAGTTCGTAATTCTTGTCCAGCAGAACATTGACTGCGATATGACCGGCAAAAGACAATTTGCGACGTTCGCCAATGCCCATATCTTCAAAATCGCCGATTAGATCGCCATCCTTGAAGATACGTCCATGAGGCGCTTCGCCGATAATCTCTACAGCGCCAGGTCCCAGTCGAACAATATCACCGTTGCGCACGCGTGGTACAAATTTGATGCCCGACTGTTCCGCAAAACTGGCATGCCCGCTCAAATGCGCCGCCTCACCATGAACCGGCACCAGTATCTTTGGGCGGATCCATTCATACATGCGCTTGAGTTCATTGCGGCGTGGATGGCCAGAGACATGAACAAGTGCTTCACTGTCCGTTATGATCTGGACACCCTGCTCAATCAGACCGTTCTTGATATCGACAATCGGCTTTTCATTGCCCGGAATGGTACGAGAGGAAAAGACAACAGTGTCTCCGCTTGTCAGTGCAACATTGCGCATTTCATCGCGCGACAGTTTTGCCAGGGCAGCGCGTGATTCACCCTGACTGCCGGTCAGAATGATGACAATCTTGTCGCGCTGGATATAGGCAAACTCTTCTTCATCAATGAAGGGTGGCAAACCGTCCATGTAACCAAGATCGCTGGCCACATCGACAACGCGTTTGATGGAACTGCCCAATAGCAACACTTTGCGGCCTGCATCCCGCGCAGCCTCTGCAACAGAACGAATGCGACCGACATTTGAAGAAAATGTCGTGACCGCCACCCTGCCCGACGCCGAACTGATGATGTTTTCCAGGCTTTTGCTGACCTCCTTCTCAGAAGGCGATACACCATCACGCAAGGCATTGGTTGAATCACAGATCAGCGCAAGCACGCCATCATCACCAATTTGCCGAAACCGGTTTTCATCGGTCAATGGCCCAAGTGAAGGCGCTTCATCTATCTTCCAGTCACCCGTGTGGACCACACGTCCTGCCGGTGACGTAATTACCAGTGATACCGGTTCAGGGATGGAATGGTTGACTGGAACGGCTTCAATGGAAAATGGCCCCGCCTGGAACGTTTCACCCGCTTTGAACACAGTCACCGGCACGCCATTGGCGCTTCGTTCATAGGCCCGTTTGGCTTCCAGCATGCCCGAAGTAAACGGCGTTACATAGACGGGCGCTTCCAGATAGGGCCACAAATCAGCCAGGGCGCCATAGTGATCTTCATGCGCATGGGTAATGATGATCGCCTTGAGGTCCAGCCTCTCATCTTCGATATAACTGATATCAGGAAGGATGAGGTCCACCCCGGGCAGTTCAGGACCCGGAAAGGTCACACCGCAATCAACCATGATCCACTCGCGGTGGCCGGCTGTCCCATACCCATAAAGCGCGAGATTCATCCCGATTTCGCCGACGCCGCCAAGCGGCAGAAATACCAGTTCTTCCTGTTTTGCCATCCGGTTCAAATTACCTCATTGCCAGAAACAATTTTCCGGCCTGTTACACTAATCAAAAAACACATCGCCAGCCGCAATGGTCTGGGTCTTATTATCGCGATCAACCAAAATCAGACATCCTGAATGATCTATATCCCTGAAGGTGCCGGAAATGGATCTGTCCGGCAGATTGACTGTAATGGGTTTGCCAATGCCTTGTGCATAGTCAAGCCAGTTGCTGCGCACAGCAGCGACACCCCGGCCCTGGTTCCACGTTGTCAACTCTTCTGCCATGCTCTGATACAGTCTGGCAAATAATTCCTCGGCCGATACGCTGGAACCAGCTTCATTCAACGTTGTCGCCCGATAGTTTGCATCCTTGGGTGCGTGTACAATATTGATGCCACATCCAATGACAACGGCACGCGCACCACCCGGCAATATCTCACTTTCCAGCAGGATGCCCGATATCTTCGCCCCATTGACGAGAACGTCATTGGGCCACTTTATACGCGGTGTATCAACACCCGATGGCATAACGCGGGCAATCGCACGATGAACAGCAACCGCAACGGCCAATGGCAAACTGGCAAGTGCCGCCGCCGGTGCCGGATCGATAAGCAACAACGATGCATAAAGGTTGCCGGTTTCAGATACCCAGGAGCGGCCGCGCCGCGCCCGTCCGCTTAATTGGCGCTCGGCCGTAATCCAAAGGTTGCCACCATCGCCATCGCGGGCCCGCTGCAGACATTCCAGATTTGTTGACTCAACATCGCCAAGACTGATGTGTCGATAGTTCTCGCTAACTGGCAAGCGATCACCCGGCCGTAAACAGGGATTTCGCAGCAGCGCTTGCAGCCTGACCAACCGGTCCACCAATCAGAACATAGCCGAGTACAAACAGACCGGACAGGCCCATCACAATACGCAACTCAATTGATATGGGAACAAATTTGCCTGTTGGTTCATCAAACCACATGATCTTGATGATACGCAGATAATAATAGGCCCCGACCACTGAGGCCAGCACACCAATAATGGCCAATGTAATCAGACCAGCTTCAATGGCAGCCACAAAAACAAAATACTTGGCAAAGAAACCGGCGAGGAATGGAATTCCAGCCAGTGAGAACATGAATATGGTCAGGATCGTCGCCATCAGCGGATTGGTCGAAGAAAGCCCGGCAAGATCATCTATCTGCTCGACATTGCCCTCTTCCTTGCGCCGCATTGCCAGAATGCAGGCAAAGGTTCCAAGCGTCGTAATCATATAGATCAGCATATAGAGCGCAACACCGCTGACACCGACCTGCGATCCGGCTGCCAGCCCGACAAGGGCATAACCCATGTGACCAATCGACGAATAGGCCATCAGTCGTTTGATGTTACGCTGCCCAATGGCTGCGAATGCACCCAATACCATCGAGGCGATGGACACAAATACAATAACCTGCTGCCAATCAGGCGTGACGGGTTCGAACGATTCAATAACAACGCGAACCAGCATCGCCATGGCAGCGACCTTCGGAGCAGCGGCAAAAAAAGCTGTAACGGGCGTCGGCGCGCCCTCATAGACATCGGGTGTCCACATATGGAAGGGAACAGCGGAAATCTTGAAGGCAAGACCAGCCAGCAAAAACACCAGACCAAAGATCACACCGAGTGAGCGATCACTGCTTGCCAGTGCATCAGCAATCTCCGAGAACCCGATCTGACCGGTAAACCCGTAAATCAACGACGCGCCATAAAGCAGCATCCCCGAAGACAGAGCACCAAGAACAAAGTACTTCAGACCAGCCTCTGTCGAACGGGTACTGTCACGGTTGATGGCTGCCACCACGTAGAGCGCCAGAGACTGCAGCTCGATGCCGAGATAAAGCGCAATAAGGTCGCTGGCCGAAATCATCAACAGCATGCCAAGCGTTGCCAGAACAATAAGCACCGGAAACTCGAAACGGTCGATCTGCTCCTCTCCCGGGTGCCCGACAGCCATGGACAGCGCCGTAATTGAACCAACCAGGGTCAGGACTTTCATGTATTTGGCAAAGGAATCCTGCACAAATGCGCCGCCGAAGGCTTCCCCCTCCCCGGACAAAAGCACCAATGCGCCTGCGATAGCCAGCAGCGCAATGGAGAGCCCGGTTACAAGCGATGATGATTTACTACCGGAAAACACACCAATCATCAGCAGGACCATGGCACCAACGGCCAATGCGATCTCGGGCAGCGATAGCTGCAGGCTTGATACGAGGAGTTCAGCTGTCATGACGTGACAATCCCTGTTCGTCAGTTTGCGAGCGCCAGCCCGCGGGCGGCATCAAGCGAAGCGGTATAATTATTGATCAAGGCATCCACCGATGCTGCGGTCACATCGAACACAGGCATTGGATAGACACCAAAGAAAATGGTCAGCACCACCAGCGGATACAAAATCATCTTCTCACGCGCTGAAAGATCAAGCAGTGCCTTCAGGCTTTCCTTTTCGAGCGCCCCGAAGACAACCCGGCGATAAAGCCACAGTGCGTAGGCCGCAGATAGAACGACACCGGTCGTGGCAAACAGGGCCACCAGCGTATTGGCCTTGAAGATACCAATGAGTGTCAGGAACTCGCCGACAAAACCGGAGGTGCCCGGCAAACCCACATTGGCCATGGTAAAGACCATAAAGGCGACCGCATATTTAGGCATATTGTTCACCAGCCCGCCATAGGCCGATATTTCACGGGTGTGCATGCGGTCATAGATGACGCCGACACACAGGAACAAGGCACTCGATACGAGCCCGTGCGACAGCATCTGGAAGATAGCGCCCTGGATGCCCTGCGCATTGGCGGCAAAAATACCCATGGTGACATAGCCCATATGGGCAACGGATGAATAGGCAATGAGCTTCTTCATATCCTCCTGCATCATCGCCACCAGCGAGGTGTAGATGATGGCTATGACAGACAGCGTATAGACAAGCGGCGCGAACATATCCGAGGCAAGCGGGAACATTGGCAGTGAGAACCGCAAGAACCCATAGCCGCCAAGCTTCAACAAAATACCCGCCAGAATAACCGACCCGGCGGTTGGCGCTTCAACGTGGGCGTCCGGCAGCCAGGTATGGACCGGCCACATGGGCATTTTAACAGCAAAGGATGCAAAGAATGCCAGCCAAAGCCACGTTTGCATGCCTTCGGGGAAAGTATGTGCCTGCAGTTCCGGTATGCTGGTCGTGCCTGCGTTCCAATACATGGCCATGATGGCCAGCAACATCAAAACCGATCCGAGAAGCGTATAGAGGAAGAACTTGAAACTGGCGTAGACCCGTCGATTGCCACCCCAAACACCGATGATGATGAACATCGGGATGAGGCCTGCCTCGAAGAACACATAGAAGAGAACAATGTCCAGTGAGCAGAACACACCAATCATCAGTGTCTCAAGGATCAAAAACGCAACCATGTAATCGCGCAGGCGCGTGGTTACCGATTGCCAGCTCGCCAGAACACACAGCGGCATCAAAAAGGTGGTCAGGATGACAAACAGCATGGATATGCCATCAACACCCATATGGTAGGAAATACCCGAGCCAAGCCAATCTGCCTTCTCAACCATCTGGAAGCCGAATTCGCTGTTGTCGAACTGTGCCCAGATATAGAGCGAGAATACGAAGTTGAAGCCGGTAACAATAAGCGCGATATAGCGAATATTCTTGCGCCCGTTATCGTCTTTGTCGCTGGTGAGCATAATCAGCAGCGCGCCAAAGAGCGGCACAAAAGTGACCAGAGTGAGGATCGGCCAGTCAGTCATTACACGGCACTCCCGAGCATCATCCAGGTGACAAGTGCAGCAACACCAATCAACATCGCAAAGGCATAGTGATAAAGGTATCCGGTTTGAAGTCGGACAACGCGGTTGGTGATATCCTGAACCCGCGCAGCAACGCCATTGGGCCCAAAGCCGTCAATCATCCAGCCGTCGCCCTGTTTCCACAGGAAGCGGCCCAGCCATTTGGATGAGCGAACAAACAGGAAGTCATACAACTCATCAAAATACCATTTGTTCAAAAGGAACCGATAGAGCCCGCCGTATTGTGCAGCCAGCCGCTTGGGTGTTTCCGGTGAGCGAATATAGAAATACCAGGCAACGACAAATCCAAGAACCATAGCCACAAATGGACTGAGTTTTACCCAGGCTGCAACTTCGTGAATGTCATGCAGCACATGATTGTCCGGAAGCGTGAAAAGTGCCCCCTTCCAGAACTCTTCATAGTGATGCCCAAAGAAATCGCCGACAAAAATCATCCCGGCAAACAAGGCGCCAAGTGAAAGCACGCCCAGAGGTATCAGCATGACCAGCGGCGATTCATGCACATGGTGCATCACATCCGAGGAGGCGCGTGGTTTGCCGTGGAAAGTCATGAAGATCACCCGCCAGGAATAAAAGCTGGTAAAGGCAGCGGCGACCACCAGCATGATAAATGCAAATCCTGCAGCAGGATTTTGCCCCACATAAGAAGCCTCGATAATCGCATCCTTGGAGATGAAGCCTGCTGTGCCAATTGGCGTAAATGGAATGCCGAACCCGGTCAGTGCCAGCGTGCCTATTATCATGGCCCAATAGGTTGCCGGGATATGCTTGCGAAGCCCGCCCATGCGCCGCATGTCCTGCTCATCCGATACGGAGTGGATGACTGAACCGGCACCGAGGAACAGCAAAGCCTTGAAGAAAGCATGGGTGAACAGGTGGAATATGGCAGCGCCATAGGCACCAACACCCAGCGCCACGAACATATAGCCAAGCTGTGAACAGGTCGAATAGGCAATGACCCGTTTAATGTCGTTTTGAACCAGACCGATGGTTGCTGCGAAAAAGGCTGTGATTGCGCCAATGACGGTCACAACGGTTAGCGCATCCACCGACAGTTCAAAGATGGGCGACATGCGGGCAACCAGAAACACACCGGCTGTCACCATGGTTGCGGCATGGATGAGTGCAGAAACCGGCGTTGGACCCTCCATTGCATCGGGAAGCCAGGTGTGCAGCAGGAACTGGGCAGACTTGCCCATCGCCCCCATGAACAACAGCAGGCAGATCGCAGTTATGGCGTGGCTCTTGTCGAGCTGCATGCCGAACAGATCAAGGATCACGTCCTTGCTGGCTGTCGCCTCGCCCGGCATAAATTGTGCTGTTCCTGCAAAAATCGTATCCAGCGATATGGAGCCGAACAGGACGAAAACGCCGAATATCCCAAGGGCAAAACCGAAATCGCCCACACGGTTGACAATGAATGCCTTCATCGCGGCAGCGCTTGCAGCCGGTTTCTTATACCAGAAACCAATCAGCAGATAGGACGCCAGGCCCACACCTTCCCAGCCGAAGAACATCTGCAACAGATTGTCCGACGTAACCAGCATCAGCATGGCAAACGTGAAGAATGACAGATAGGCAAAGAACCGTGGCCGATGCGGATCATGATGCATGTAGCCAATGGAATAGATGTGAACCAGCGTTGAAACTGTGTTGACGACAACCAGCATCACCGCGGTCAAAGTATCCACATGGAACGCCCAATCGACGGAGAATGTGCCCGATTGCACCCAATCAAGAACATGAATTTTGATCGGTTCACCGTGCCCGAGAGCGACCTGGAAAAACGCCACCCAGGACAAAAGTGCTGCGATCACCATCAGACCGCAGGTTACATATTCAGACGCCTTTGATCCGATGGACCGGCCAGCCAGGCCGGCGATCAATGCACCAAGGAGCGGGAAAAAGACAATTGCGTGATACATGATCCCGTCAGCCCTTCATCACGTTGACATCTTCAACCGCGATAGACCCGCGGTTGCGATAAAAGACCACGAGGATCGCCAGTCCGATTGCAGCTTCCGCCGCCGCAACTGTCAAAACGAACAGTGCAAAAACCTGACCGATCAAATCGTTGAGATGGGCCGAAAAGGCAACGAAGTTCAAATTAACCGCCAATAATATCAGCTCGATCGACATCAGGATGACGATCACGTTCTTACGGTTCAGGAATATGCCGAATACGCCAATCGTGAAGAGTATGGCACTTACCGTCAGGTAATGGGAAAGACCGATTTCCATATGCTTGTTCCTAACCCCGCCTATATGCCCTGCCCGGGCTTCACCTTGACAACTTCAACAGCCGTCTCTGGTGTGCGGGCAACCTGTTTGGAAATATTTTGACGTTTAACATTGTCCTTATGACGCAGGGTGAGAACGATGGCACCAATCATGGCAACCAGCAAAATCATTCCGGCGATCTGGAAAAAATGGACATAATTTGTATAGAGGATGTCACCAAGTGCCTGAATATTAGTCACTTCATTCAGGTCCGGGATGGGTAATACCGGGTTGGCTACCGGCACAACTGTAAAGGCATTGCTGGCCAGCACCAGAATAAGTTCGGCCGCAAGGATCAGTCCGACAAGCGCGCCCACCGGGGCATATTCCATCACACCGGACCGCAGCTCGGTAAAATCAATATCGAGCATCATCACAACAAAGAGGAACAATACGGCGACCGCACCGACATAGACCACAACAAGGATCAGCGCCAGGAACTCAGCTCCTGTCAGCAGAAATAGTGCCGCCGCATTGAAAAACGTCAATATCAGGAACAATACCGAGTGAACCGGATTTTTGGCTGAAATCACCATAAATGCCGATGCCACGGCAATGGCCGAGAACAGATAGAAAAACAGAGCCTGTAGACCCATGACCTGTGCCTTTTTGTTTTCCCCCGAAGCCAGCCGTCATTGACCTGACTTCCGAAAATGGTTTGCCGGCTTTGTCCGGCTCAAGATATCGCGACCGATCCCACTGACATTCCAGTCAAACCAGCCAATTCACTGATCGCTGCATAACGATCCTTTTGAAAGCCCCTCAGGTCTTTCCCCCTGAACACTCACCGATAGGGAGCATCCATTGAAATATTGCGCGCCAATTCACGTTCCCACCGGTCACCATTGTCCAGCAGCTTGTCCTTGTCGTAGTAAAGCTCTTCGCGCGTTTCCGCTGCAAACTCGAAATTCGGCCCTTCAACGATGGCATCCACCGGACAGGCTTCCTGACAAAAACCGCAGTAGATACATTTGACCATGTCGATGTCATAACGAACGGTGCGGCGCGTGCCGTCATTGCGGCGCGGTCCTGCTTCGATGGTAATGGCTTGCGCCGGGCAGATGGCCTCACACAGCTTACAGGCGATGCAACGCTCTTCCCCATTGGGATAACGCCGCAGCGCATGTTCACCGCGAAACCTGGGACTTACCGGGCCTTTTTCAAAGGGGTAGTTGATGGTTGACTTCGGCGCGAAAAAATAACGCATGGACATAAAGAAGGCGCTTACGAATTCCTTCAAAAAGACCGATTTGGCAGCTTGTGCGAGTGACATGTTCTCTCCTTCTCCCGGTTCAGGCGGACCAGCCGGTCAGTTTGAGGACAAAGGCGACAATGACGACCATAGCCAGCGAGATCGGCAGGAAAACTTTCCAGCCAAGGCGCATCAGCTGATCATAGCGGTAGCGCGGTACAAAAGCTTTCACCATGGAGAACATGAAGAAAACGAAACAGACTTTCAGCACGAACCAGATAATGCCAGGCACCCAATTGAGGAACCACACATCAACCGGCGGCAACCAGCCACCAAGGAACAACAATGTGGTCAGGGCACACATCAGGACGATGGCCGCATATTCACCCAGCATGAACATCATGTATGGGGTCGAGCCATATTCAACCATAAAGCCCGCGACCAGTTCAGATTCCGCTTCCGGCAAATCGAACGGCGGTCGGTTGGTTTCAGCCAGAGCTGAAATGAAGAACACGATGAACATCGGGAACAGCGCCAACCAGTGCCAGTCAAGGAATGTGTTTGGCAAGCCAAGTCGCGTGCCAAGGCCATCCTGCTGCGACAGCACAATGTCCGTCAGGTTAAGCGAACCGACACACAAAAGGACGGTGATGATGACGAAGCCAATGGAGACTTCATAGGATACCATCTG
Organism: uncultured Rhizobiaceae group bacterium; assembly: GCA_947501445.1. Lineage (GTDB taxonomy): Bacteria > Pseudomonadota > Alphaproteobacteria > Rhizobiales > Rhizobiaceae > Hoeflea_A. Next base: position 297,371 of record CANMVS010000002.1, read on the forward strand.
AGCGGCTGATCGCAACGCGCCCAAAAATGGGTATTTGGAGTTGGATGCCCACCCGCCCATGATAACGCCATAGACTTCGAGTGAAGAGATAGCGAAGACATAGAGAATACCAACGTTAATGGAGGCAACGGACCAGCCTTCGGCAACCGGAATAACAGCCCATGCAGCCAGTGCCAGCGTCACAGATACCAGCGGTGCCAGCAGGAAGACGCCCTTATTGGCGCCAGCCGGAATGATCGGCTCCTTGAAGACGAACTTCAACAGGTCGGCAAATGACTGAAACAGCCCCCACGGACCAACCACATTCGGCCCGCGGCGCATTTGCACAGCAGCCCAGATCTTGCGATCTGCATAGAGAATATAGGCAACAAACAGCAGCAACGCGACCAGCAGCAGCAGGGACTGCCCGATCATGATGATTGCAGGCCAAAGATAGGTTGTGACAAACGCTTCCATTGTCCTTGATTATCCTTATTCGGCTGCGATCTTGCCAGTGTCACGGGCAAGTGCGGAACACTCGGCCATGACCGCTGATGCACGGGCGATGGGGTTGGTCATGTAGAAATCCGTAACCGGAGAAACGAATCCTGATTTATTGAGTCGTCCGCTCTTGCTGGCAAGTGCCACAATATCGGCAGCCTCACCAGTGGCGATTTCATCTATTCGGGCAAAATGTGGATAAGCCTCATAAAGAGCGCCACGCAATTCCTGCAAACTGATGAAGGGCAGTGTTTTTCCCAGAACATCCGACAGGGCCCGCAAAATTGCCCAGTCTTCCTTTGCTTCGCCGGGGGCAAATGCGGCTCTCATGGCCAATTGCACACGTCCTTCGGTATTAACAAAGGTTCCGGACTTTTCGGTATAGGTTGCGGCAGGCAAAATGATATCGGCATGATGGGCACCCACATCACCGTGGCTGCCTATATAGACCGTCGTGCCGCCTTTGCGCCTGGTCATGTCCAACTCATCTGCGCCCAGCAGAAACAGGACATCCATATCCGACAACATTGCCGCAGCGTTTGAGGTCTTTTTGGACGGTACAAATCCGACGTCCAATCCACCAACCCGGCTGGCTGCCGTGTGCAGAACGGCAAAACCGTTCCAACCATCCGATATGGCCTTTACATCAACTGCCAGTTTGGCCGCATTTGCAAGAACTGCACCGCCGTCACCTCGGGCCAATGCGCCCTGCCCGATGATGATCATCGGTTTTTTGGCACGCTTGAGTTTGGCCGCAAACTTGTTGGTTCCACTGACGACATCAGCCAGCGTATCCGGACCGGCACCAAGATATTCATAGTCGTACCGCAGATCGGAATTTTCTCCAATCATCGCGATAGGCATATTGTTCTGACGCCAGCTTTTGCGAATACGGGCATTGAGCACAGATGCTTCAAACCGCGGGTTCGCACCAATGATCAGGAGCGCATCAGCATCCTCAATCCCTTCAATGCCCGGGTTGAACAGATAACTGGCCCTGCCCTGTGCAGGATCGAGAGCTGCGCCATCCTGACGACAATCGATGTTCTGCGAGCCCAGTGACTGCATCAGCAGCTTGAGTGCGAACATCTCCTCCACGGTTGCCAGATCACCGGCAACTGCACCAATCTTATCACCGGATGTCGCGTCAATCGCCTGTTTGACCGCCGCAAAAGCCTCCTGCCAACTGACCGGTTGCAACCGACCATCGCGCTTCACATAGGGGCGATCCAACCGCTGGGTTTTCAGGCCATCCCATACGAAGCGTGTCTTGTCGGAAATCCATTCTTCGTTGATGGCCTCATTGACCCGCGGCATAATGCGCATGACTTCCCGGCCGCGCGTATCCACCCGAATGGCAGACCCACAGGCATCCATCACGTCAATGGATTCGGTCTTGTTGAGCTCCCAGGGACGCGCCTGAAATGCATAGGGCTTTGATGTCAACGCACCAACCGGACACAGATCAATAACATTGCCCTGCATTTCCGAGGTCATGGCCTGTTCAAGATAGGTGGTAATTTCCGCATCCTCACCACGGCCGATAAGGCCAAGCTCCGAAATTCCGGCAACTTCCGTCGTAAAGCGCACGCAGCGGGTGCAGTGAATGCAACGGGTCATGATGGTTTTGACGAGCGGCCCGATGTATTTGTCTTCCACCGCGCGCTTGTTCTCATGGTACCTGGACGAATCCACACCAAAGGCCATCGCCTGGTCCTGCAGGTCACACTCGCCACCCTGATCACAAATCGGACAGTCAAGCGGATGGTTGATCAGCAAAAATTCCATGACCCCTTCACGGGCCTTTTTGACCATTGGTGTATTGGTGAAGACTTCCGGCGTTTCACCATTTGGTCCCGGACGCAGGTCGCGTACGCCCATGGCGCAGGAAGCAGCCGGTTTTGGCGGGCCGCCTTTGACTTCGACAAGGCACATACGGCAATTGCCCGCGATGGACAGCCGTTCATGAAAACAGAATCGTGGCACCTGCGATCCGGCCTCTTCACACGCCTGTAAAAGCGTGTAGTGGTCCGGAACTTCAATCTCGTTTCCGTCAACTTTGATCTTCGTCATTACTCGTCCAGTTCCGCGGTTACCCGCTTTCACCTTGTCTGTAGCGATCCAGCCGCTGCTTACTCTGCGGCCTCAAGTGCCGGGGCACTTCCAGCATTATGCGTATATTCGTCAATCCGCTTTTCGATCTCCGGGCGGAAATGCCGGATCAGTCCCTGTATTGGCCAGGCCGCAGCATCGCCCAATGCACAAATTGTGTGCCCTTCGACCTGTTTGGTCACTTCGAAGAGCATATCGATTTCTTTCTTCTGCGCATTACCGGTTGCCATACGCTCCATCACACGCCACATCCAGCCTGTGCCCTCACGGCAAGGTGTACACTGACCACAGCTTTCATGCTTGTAGAAATAAGCCAGCCGCGCGATCGCCTTGATGATGTCGGTCGAACGGTCCATGACAATGACGGCTGCCGTTCCAAGACCGGATTTGAGGTCGCGCAAACTGTCAAAGTCCATCGGGCAATCAATGATCTGCTCAGCGGGAACACAGGGGACCGATGAACCACCGGGAATAACCGCCAGGAGGTTGTCCCAGCCGCCACGCACGCCACCGCAATGGCGTTCAATCATTTCGCGGAAAGGAATGGACATTTCTTCTTCGAAAGTCGCCGGCTGATTAACATGCCCGGAAACACAAAAAAGTTTGGTGCCGTGGTTGTTTGGCCGACCAAAACCGGCAAACCATGCACCACCACGTCGCAGAATTGTTGGCGCCACGGCGATCGATTCGACATTGTTGACCGTTGTCGGACATCCATAAAGGCCAACATTGGCAGGAAATGGCGGTTTGAGGCGTGGCTGGCCTTTTTTGCCCTCAAGGCTTTCCAGCAGCGCAGTCTCTTCACCGCAAATATAAGCGCCGGCACCATGATGAAGGAATACATCATAATCCCAGCCGCACTTGTTGTTTTTGCCCAACAATCCGGCATCGTAGCATTCGTCAATCGCCGCCTGTAGCGCTTCGCGCTCGCGCATATATTCGCCGCGAATGTAAATATAGGCTGTGTTGGCACCCATGGCGAAACCGGCAATGACGCACCCCTCAATCAACGTATGGGGATCATTGCGCATGATATCGCGGTCTTTGCAGGTACCAGGCTCGGATTCATCCGCATTGACCACCAGGTAATGCGGCCGACCGTCTGATTCCTTCGGCATGAATGACCATTTGAGACCGGTGGGAAAACCCGCGCCGCCGCGACCGCGCAGACCGGAGGTTTTCATTTCGTCAATGATCCAGCCACGCCCCTTTTCAATCAGAGCCTTTGTGCCATCCCAATGACCACGGGACATGGCACCCTTCAGGCTTTTGTCCTTGAGGCCGTAAATATTGGTAAAGATGCGGTCTTTATCCTGCAGCATAATCTATCCCTACCGTGGTTTTTTGCCAAAGACGCGGACATATTCATCTATGCCGCCTTTTGTCAGTGCCTTGGCCTGCTTGACCCAGTCCTCACGATCAATGCGTCCCTTGAATTTCAGGAATCCATCAACCCACTCGCGTTCGGCCTTCTTCCATTTGGAAACCTGTTCCCACTTGTAGATGCCAATCGAGTGTAAAATGCCCTCAATCTTCGGACCAACGCCTGAAATCAGTTTCAGGTCATCAATCTCAGCAGGTTTATCCATTCCGGCGGGGCGGTTTTTATCCGATGATGCCGCAGTTGTCGTTTTACTGGCAGACACGGCGGCCTTGGCAGGTGCCTTGCGCGCAGGCTTTGCCTGTACCGGTGCATCAGGTTCGGTCAGCGTTGTCAGCCCACCAAGGGGGGCCGACAGATGGCGGCCATTTTGAGGACCAGGTGTTACCTGATCACCTTTACCGGCTTCAAATTCATCAATGATATCTGCAAGCTGATCAGGTGTCAGATCTTCATAGGCATCCTTGAAAATCATCACCATGGGTGCATTGACACAAGCGCCCTGGCATTCGACTTCTTCCCAGGAAAGCGTTCCGGCTTCATTCGGCTTGAATTGCTCCGAGCCAATCTTGCGTTTGCAAACCTTGATCAGTTCTTCTGAACCACGCAACATGCATGGGGTTGTGCCGCACACCTGGATATGGGCTTTGGTACCCACGGGCTTGAGTTGAAACTGCGTATAGAATGTCGCAACTTCCAGCGCTCTGATATAGGGCATGCCAAGCATATCGGCGATCGATTCAATTGCGGCCCTGGTGACCCAGCCATCCTGTTCCTGAGCCCGCATCATCAACGGAATCACTGCAGACTGCTCCCTGCCCTTGGGATACTTCTTGATTGTTGCCCTGGCCCAGGCGGTATTTTCACGGTTGAACCCGAAAGCAGCGGGTTGCACAGCATCTTCAGCAAGACGTCGAACAGACATACTCAATTGGCCTCATTGTTTATGGCACCGCAACGCGAGGTCTTCAGCGTTACAAATTCACAGGCGTAGGCAGCTTTGTCCTTTTGCAGGAAAACAACATATTTGCTTCCATTGGGTGCTGCCGCTTTGATTTCAAAACCCCTGTTCAAGAGGCTTTTCATGGAGACGGATTCACCGCCAGACGAAGACTGGGCGAATGCAGATGTCGCGCCAATCAGGGTTCCGGCGATAATAATCATGAGTGATTTTAGTGGCAGTCCTATCAACGGTCGACCTCCCCGAACACGATATCGAGTGATCCCAGGACAGCTGAAACATCAGCCAGCATATGGCCACGACAGATGTAGTCCATGGCCTGCAGATGCGCATAGCCCGGTGCTTTGATCTTGCATCGATAGGGTTTGTTGCCACCATCTGAAATCAGATAGACGCCAAATTCGCCCTTGGGCGCTTCAACTGCCGCATAAACCTCACCTTCAGGCACATGATAGCCCTCGGTATAAAGCTTGAAATGATGGATCAGGGCTTCCATGGAACGCTTCATTTCACCGCGCTTGGGCGGCACAATCTTGCCATCAATGGAAGAGACAGGCCCGGCGCCCTGCTGCCCCATCAGCCGCTCAACACATTGTTTCATGATACGCACGGACTGGCGCATTTCTTCCATACGGATGAGATAGCGGTCAAAACAATCGCCATTCTTGCCGATCGGAATATCAAACTCGAGATCGCTGTAGCATTCGTAGGGCTGCGAGCGACGCAAATCCCATGCGGCACCGGATCCGCGAACCATGACACCGGAAAAGCCCCATGCCCAGCAATCATCCAGGCTGACGACACCAATATCAACATTGCGTTGTTTGAAAATCCGATTGTCGGTCAGCAAACCTTCAATATCATCGCAGACCTTCAAAAACGGATCACACCAATTGCCAATGTCTTCGATGAGCTCCGGCGGCAGGTCCTGGTGGACACCGCCTGGACGAACATAGGCAGAGTGCATGCGCGCGCCGCAGGCCCGCTCGTAAAAAACCATCAGCTTCTCACGCTCTTCAAAGCCCCAAAGCGGCGGCGTCAGTGCGCCAACGTCCAGCGCTTGTGTGGTGACATTGAGAATATGGGAAAGGATGCGGCCTATTTCCGAATAAAGCACCCGAATAAGCTGACCGCGCATCGGCACTTCCGCACCAACAAGGCGCTCCACGGCCATGGCATAGGCATGCTCCTGATTCATCGGCGCGACATAGTCGAGCCGGTCAAAATAGGGAATTGCCTGCATATAGGTTTTGGACTCGATCAGCTTTTCAGTGCCACGATGCAGCAGACCAATATGCGGATCAACACGCTCTACAATTTCACCATCAAGCTCCAGCACCAGACGCAGGACACCGTGTGCAGCGGGGTGCTGAGGGCCAAAATTTATGTTGAAATTGCGTACATTATGTTCTGTCATTTCAGGAATCCTGCCCTTCAGCGAACATGGCAAATACCTGCTCACCGGTCAGTTTTTTAGTCTCATTGGCAAAGCTGTAACAATCGGGCTTCTGATCGATAAAGATTTCCATCGAAAACGCCAGATCAGGCATGGGATCAAACGCCAGCAGCGATACATGATAGTCACTTTTGCCGGAAAGGTTCCAGAACAGGGAGGTACCGCATTTTCGGCAAAATCCACGCTCGGCCCATTCAGACGAATTATAAAGCTCCAGATCGTCACCGGCCTCGATAACCACACTGTCGGCGCAGTGAACACCAAAAAACGGGCCGGCGGACCAGCGCTTGCACATGTCACAATGGCAAACGCTGGTTTGCGCATCTGCGGGCACAGCAGAAAGCCGCACCGAACCGCACAGGCATTTTGCCTGCAATCGCCTGGTATCAGAATCTGCCTGTGTCATCATCAGTCCCCGCTCTATACGCGTTTAATCACTGGCTTTCTCGTCACCGGGCAGCACATATTCAGCGCTTTCCCATGGCGACAGGAAGTCAAAGTTACGAAACTCCTGCTTGAGCTGAACCGGCTCATAGACAACGCGTTTGACTTCATCATCATAGCGAACCTCCACAAAACCGGTTGTCGGAAAGTCCTTGCGCAACGGATAACCGTCAAATCCATAGTCGGTCAAAATGCGCCGCAGATCCGGATGGCCGGTAAACAGGATGCCGTACATGTCGTAGGCTTCGCGCTCAAACCAGTCTGCGCCGGGATAGACGCTGGTGGCAGAGGGCACGGTATCGCCTTCACCCACCGCGACCTTGAGGCGGATCCGGAAATTCTGCCGGGGTGACAGCAGATGATAGACAACATCGAACCGTTGTTCGCGGGACGGCCAGTCAACGCCACAGATATCTGTAATATTCACAAATTGGCACTGCGCGTCATCGCGCAGAAAGGTCAAAAGCGAGATAATATGTTGCGGTTCGCTCACAACAGTCAGCTCACCATAACTGATGTGTGAACCGGTGATCTGCTCACCTTTTCGCTCACCAAGATAGGCGGATAGTTCCTCTAACGCTTCACTCATTGAAACCGCCTTCCCTATCGCTCAATTGTGCCGGTGCGACGGATCTTCTTTTGAAGAAGAAGCACACCGTACAAAAGTGCCTCTGCTGTCGGAGGACAGCCGGGCACATAAATATCAACAGGTACGACACGATCACATCCGCGCACCACGGAATAGGAATAGTGGTAGTAGCCGCCGCCATTGGCGCATGAGCCCATCGAAATCACATAACGCGGCTCTGGCATCTGGTCATAGACCTTGCGCAAAGCCGGCGCCATCTTGTTTGTCAGGGTTCCTGCCACAATCATCACATCGGACTGACGCGGGGATGCGCGCGGTGCAAATCCGAAACGTTCCACGTCATAACGTGGCATCGACATCTGCATCATTTCAACGGCACAACAGGCAAGACCAAATGTCATCCACATCAGCGAACCCGTCCGCGACCAGTTGATCAGCTCATCGGTCGACGTGACGAGAAACCCCTTGTCCGCCAGCTCATTATTGATCTCACCGAAAAAAGGATCATTTGCACCAACCGGCTTGCCGGTTGAAGGATCAATTATGCCACGCGGCTGGGGCGTGACCATTGTCGAGGTGTTGTCACCTACTCCCATTCCAGCGCTCCTTTTTTCCACTCATAAACAAAGCCAATCGTCAAAATGGCCAGAAAAATCATCATTGACCAAAATCCGAACCACCCGATACCGTCAAAGGAAACGGCCCAGGGAAACAGGAAAGCAACTTCAAGATCAAATATAATAAAAAGAATGGCGACAAGATAAAACCGGATATCAAATTTCATCCGGGCATCATCAAATGCATTGAAGCCACACTCATAGGCCGAGAGCTTTTCCGAATCGGGCGCTTTATAGGCAATGGCAAATGGTGCGACCAGCAGGGCCAGTCCGATAATAAGAGATATTCCGAGAAAAACCACAATGGGCAGGTATGAACTTAGAAGTTCAGTCATCTGGGTTTCCTTGCTGGCTTGCACAAGTTGCGGTCACGAATGGTTCTAATGTGCCGGTTTACACAATACACCCGTACAGTCAACGCAAATGGCCTTTCCTAAGCACATAAATGCGACGATTCGGCTCAACAAATGTCGCTGCTGGAATTTCGATCATAACAGGTGATGAAGCAATTCATACCGGCCAGTGCCATCACATCGACTGTCTGCGGTCATTTGCCCGTGGAGGCTGCCTGCAAAACTACCATTTGATCCGGAATGTGCACCCACCATCCGGCACCAAAATTTCCGTCACACATATGCACAACAATATGGATCCACCGGCCGGATGCCCTCGCTATGGCAGCTGAATATCGGGGATCGGGCCAAAAAATCCGTCGACACGACAAATCATCCCGGCTTGATCCACGGCCACGACATCACTGCCAGCCACAATCAGTTTTCCTGCATTGTGAACAGCCCAGCTATAACGGAAAAGATGATGGTGGCCGTCCACTCCGCTTGTGCGTGAACATTGCCCTTCAGCCATCGTCGCGCGAAAGGTGCGTATCATTGCCTCAAAGGCATCCCTGCCCTCAATCGCATAATTGGGATCGCAGAAAGTAACATTCTCGCTGACCGCGCTGTTGAGGTGTTGACGAATGGCCTGCGGATCGCGCTCATTCCAGGCTGCCAACATATTGTCAAACACGGTCGGGACAGACATCATATTCACAACTCCATATTTACAGACTGACAGTCGGTAATATACATACAGACAACAAGTCGGTAAAGCTGGCAATAACTGAACAGGATCATGCATGGCCACACAGTTGGAACGGCGCACAGCCACCCGTTTACGGATTACAGACGCCGCCTTCGATCTGTTTTCCACACTGGGCTATGAGGCCACGTCAACCGGAATGATTCTGGAGCGCGCCCAAATCAGTCGTGGTGCAATGTACCACCACTTTGCCACCAAAGAGGAGCTGTTTGTTGCCGTTTTCGAGCAGGCCTCCGCAAAAGCAATCACGATGACGCTGCGGTCAGTAAACCCTGCATCCACGCCGATTGAAAAGCTTGTTGAGGGATCTCTTGCCTGGTTGAAAACAGTTCAGGACCCGGCCTTGCGATCAATTTTGCTGGAACAGGGACCTGCCACACTTGGCTGGCAGCAGGCACGCAAGCTGGAGGCCAAATCAAGCCTTGGCATCATGCGTGCGTCTCTCAAGGAGGCGTTAAATGCAAGGGAAATTGAAGTCCAGTCACTGGAAATGACCGCTCTGATACTCAATGCTGCGATTGCCGAGGCAGCGCTGGCACAATTGAACAATGATCATCCATTGACACCCGCCGATGCAGAATCTGTCATTCGTCAGATTATCCTCGGTTTGCGCCCGGATTGAGTGCTTTTCCTATCGCTTGTGCCACTGCCGTTGCAAACGGCTGCAATTGCTCCGAATACCCATGAACAGCTTCGGTTTTACCCGCTGAGATGGCCTGCGCTGTATCATAACAATAGCCACCCTACTCACCCGCAATGGACGGATAGGTTTCTCTCAGCCTTTGCGGTTCTATCTGGCTTCTTCATTGCCAAACAAAGGAACGATTATTAATCCAACGAGCGGCCCCACAACCGCCGGAATCAGCACCGGAATTTCAGGCGACCGTCTGGCAGCACCGCATACGAATGTGATTGCGAATTACAGCAAACGCCAGAGGCTTCAGGCAACTTCTTCGGCATTGGCGTTCAATCTGCATTGAATGAGTTGCTGCCAGGCATGATGATCAACAAATCAACGCGCATGTTGCTTTTAAGCACGTTGAGCAGATCACCCGACCCGCCCATGACGGGATCATCAAAGACAGCCCTGTGACCATTCAATCCGGCCTCCAACCCATGGAATCCCGCACCCATAGCACTCTGCACACATCTGGCCCAACGCATATTGAACCCGCAACACACTGTATCCACGCCGCTTCCTGAATCAAATCCTCGGCATGACCGTCTATCGCCTCAGCGAGCGCATGAGCTTTGTTGTATCGCTCTTTCAATGGCAGAGATCCCGCCAGGACAGCGCCTGCCCGGCCTGTTTTGAGTTTTTCAGGTACGTCAGAGTTACAGGACGCGGATCGTCTGCCCCAGCTCCTTTGTCATCTATCTATCGCCGCACTGTGTTGGCTACCCAGACATGTTCATATTTTGTACTCGTGACAAAGGAACTATTGCAAGCCTGTTTTTCGAATTAGCGAATCCAATGTATTATAAATATAATTTATTTTATACTTTATTAATAACTACTTTTATGTTTATACTCTTTGCACCTTAATAATACAGAGGTTTGAAAATTATGTTCCCGAACAAACTAAAATTGTTATTATGTGCTGCGCTGTTAGCAGGTAGCTCTGTTGCTGTGAACGCCCAAGACAGCGCCGGAAGTGGCTCTAGCAGTGTTGATGGATGGACCATACCGAACATTGGCGGGGGAATAGCTAGTTTCGCAATCCCGACACAGCCCTTGGCAGTCCCTCCCGGCATGGTGCCAATGATTGTCTATGTGCCTGCACAACAGATGCAAGCACCAATCCCACCACATGCACATGCACCACAGGCAGCGCAGACAATCAACGCAACGCATTGCTCAGTTAATGATGTGGCCGTGCTGACGAAAGATGCACCGAGTTGTCAGAAAGCTGGTGGAAAGGTTGTGGAAGAAAGGGCCAGTTTCAGCGAGACAGATTGTATTCCGACCAATTGGCTATGGAAAGGGTCTTGCTGATAGAGACCATTGGCAAGAAACAATCTACCTCTCGACGGCTTTCATTATCCGCTCCAGCGTTTTTGATTGCTCCTTTTGAAGCACTTCAATTCCGGTCAGGCGTTCACGTACATTAAACAGAAGGAAAAGCAATATGAACTCGAAGTTACTTACAACTGCACTGGCTACTTGCTTGATGATGGTAGGGGTGACCGCACAGCCATCTTTTGCTGAAACGCCAGCGGGGGCTAGGCTGATGGCCCCATTTTTGATGATGGACAGGTATGTAACACATGCTGCACAGTATGGCATCCCCTCCACCCCTCCCGGCATGGTCCCAATGACAGTCTATGTGCCAGCACAGGCCCTGCATGCACTACCAATGGCAGCACCTGTTGCACCGCCCGTACCGCCGCATACACATGCACCAATGCCGCCACAGGCAGCGCAGACAATCAATGCGACGCATTGCTCGATTAATGATGTTGCTGTGCTTACACAGGATGCACCGAGTTGTACGAAGGCAGGTGGGAAGGTTGTGGCGGAGAAAGCAAGCTTTGCATTCCCCTTTTGCTTACCGGGTATGTCTGGTTGCTCATAGTCAAAACAGACCTATCTTTCGACGGCTTTCAATATCCGCTCCAGCGTCTTTGATTGCTCCTTCTGAAGCACTTCAATTCCGGTCAGGCGTTCACGTACATCGCCTGCCCGGTTTTCAATGCGGTCCACACGATCCTCAATATCGTTGAGGTTTTCAGCATTGGCCGAAACTGTTGTCTGCAGTGCGCCATATCCGCCAGCAGCAGCACCCAGAACGGCAAGGACCCCGAATACTGACAGAAACATTTTGAGGCTTATCCCGCCCGGTGCTGGATTGGTCATTAACTGTTCATCTCCGGTGGGAATATGTCTTTAAACGGCTTGCCGAAGACAACCAATGCAACGGTTTCAGCAGGCAATCCATTCTTGATGAATGCTACCTGACAGCCTTCTTTGGACATGAGCCAGGCAACAGAACTGCCGCTTTCATCAATCAGGAAAAGAACCGATCGTTCATCCGTTTCACGCGATACCAGCTTGGTGACGTAACGCACGCCTTTCGACTGGCCGACATTGGCAATATGGGCTTTGACCTCTGCCATTGATGTGCCGGGAAGACATTTGCTGTCATTCGGGCAGGCACCGCCCAACATTGCACCAAGGAACATCCCGGCAAACACAGCACTGTCAACAGATTATCGCCATAAATCGCAGGACCAGTGTGATCTTGCCAATGACGCACATCATCTGCTCAAGGCACGCTTGAACTGTGCTTCCCCTCAAAATCACTCCCTGTCACCGGTCAATTCCTCGGCGAGATCGTCAATAGCCTCAACGAGCGCTTGAGCCTTGTTATATCGTTCTTTGAATGGCGGTGAGCCGGCCATGACCGTGACTGCACCTGTCCTGCCTGCTTTGAGCTTTTCAAGTACGTCGGTGTTGCGGAACGCGGAACGTCTGCCCTTGCTCATTTGTCATCATTCTTTCTCCGCACTGTGTTGGTTGCCCCGACATGTTCCGATTTTGTACTCCTGACAATGGAGCTATTGCAAGCTGGTATTCCACAAACCCTCAAAGGGGAAGCGGGAAATACAAATAAAACGCCAGCAACTATTGATTTATACTAAAATATTACTTACTATTACTTATAACGTAAACCACAGGATGTGTATTATGATTTATAAGAAATCAAGTGCTGCTATTGCTGCTTGTATAGCCATTGCCTCATTAGGTACTTCATCCAGCTTTGCAGAACCAATGGTGTTTAAAACGGGAAACAATGGTTCCAGGCAACCCGTTATCCTCTTTCCCGATTTTGGTATTCATTCAGCAATGACCAAGCCAACCCCGACACAGCCCCTCGCTGCCCCACCCGGCATGGTCCCCATGATTGTCTACGTACCTGCACAGCAAATGCAGCCAGCAGCAGTACCACCCCACACACATGCACCAATGCCGCCACAGGCCGCACAGACAATCAATGCCACGCATTGCTCGATCAATGATGTGGCCGTGCTGACGAAAGATGCACCGAGTTGTCAGAAAGCTGGTGGCAAGGTTGTGACTGAAAGGGCAACGTTTAGTGTACAAATTTGTGGCGAATCAGGATGCTCCGGCCCGGGTGATTGGTAACATACTTCACTCCCTATCGCTCAACAGCTTTCAATATCCGCTCCAGTGTCTTTGATTGCTCCTTTTGAAGCACTTCAATTCCGGTCAGGGGTTCACGTACATTAAACAGAAGGAATAGCAATATGAACTCGAAGTTACTTACAACTGCACTGGCTACTTGCTTGATGATGGTAGGGGTGACCGCACAGCCATCTTTTGCTGAAACGCCAGCGGGGGCTAGGCTGATGGCCCCATTTTTGATGATGGACAGGTATGTAACACATGCTGCACAGTATGGCATCCCCTCCACCCCTCCCGGCATGGTCCCAATGACAGTCTATGTGCCAGCACAAGCCCTACACGGACAGCCAATGGCAGCACCTGTTGCACCGCCCGTACCGCCGCATACACATGCACCAATGCCGCCACAGGCCGCACAGACGATAGACGCAACGCATTGTTCGATCAATGATGTGGCTGTACTGACAAAGGATGCGCCGAGTTGTCAGAAAGCCGGTGGGACGGTTGTTGCGGAGAGGGCCAGTTTTTATATTAATGGGTGTTTTGCCTACAATGGTTGTCATAATAAGTCGCCAAATTGAAACCATGCAAATTAGTAATCTACTTTATCAACCCATGTGCCGCCGCGTGTATTTAGGCACTTCAATCCCGGTTAGGTGTTCACACACATCAAACAGGAGGAAAAGCTATATGAAATCGAAGTTATTGAGGGTTGCACTGGCAACTTGCGTGGTGATGGCGGGGATGACTGCACAGTCAGTATCGGCTGAGACGCAGGCAGAGATCCAGGCGCGATTAGAAAGACAATTGTCAAAAACATCTGCAAGTTACGCCATACCCACCGCCCCTCCTGGCATGGTCCCCATGACTGTCTATGTGCCAGCACAGGCCCTGCATGCACTACCAATGGCAGCACCTGTTGCACCGCCCGTACCGCCGCATACACATGCACCAATGCCGCCACAGGCAGCGCAAACGATCAACGCAACGCATTGCTCAGTTAATGATGTGGCTGTGCTGACAAAGGATGCGCCGAGTTGTCAGAAAGCTGGTGGAAAGGTTGTGGCAGAGAGGGCAAGCTTTGAAATTCCAAACTGTGGATTAATAAAAACGCAACCTGTATGCCCATGATGTCGGATTAAACTCCGTTCACCTCTCGACGGCTTTCAATATCCGCTCCAGTGTCTTTGATTGCTCCTTTTGAAGCACTTCAATTCCGGTCAGGCGTTCACGCACATCGCCTGGTCCGGCCTCACCCATCGCGCTCCAGTTCACGCAATCGGGCCTCATGGTCTGCAAAGCGCTCGTAGATGGTGGTAATGGCCCGGTTTGCATCTGTCCCCGTAAACCGGTCGCCAACTGAGCCCTTAAGCTCGCCTATGCGGTCATCAAGCGCTTCAAGCTTGGTTGCCAGAACCGCATTCGACGTTTTCAGTTCGGTGACCTGAAGGGCAAACCAGCCGATTGCGGCGATGGTCTACGCCTGCCCGATGTGCTGCGTCCATCGTTCCAATGATGATGATCCCTTTGGATTGGCTGGTTGGTCACCAAGTATGCTCATTACATCGATCTCCCAAACCACAGACGGCTTTTATCGCCGCGTGCGAGGATACAGGCGCGTATGCTGTCGATCTTCATTGCGACAAGAAACCATGCACCTTCCTTATCATTGACGAACATGGCCAAGGTTTCGTCTTGCTCCCGGAATTTACCAGACCATGACAGGCGGTATCTGAGCGGCTTTACCATCGTCTCGTAGAGCACATCCTTGTGCCAGCAGGCAGGCAAAGGTTTGGCGTTGAATGGGTGCTCCTGTGACAATAAAGCGCCCAACATTATCCCAAGAAAGAACAATGTGACCGCTATGACGACAATTACATTGCTGTTCATCGTCTCAGCCTTTCCGTGTGCACACAGCCAGCCATGCAGCGTTGTGCTGTTTGATCTGTCTGATTGTTTGTCCGTATCGGACCAGGTGACCGGCTCGAATCAGCGACAGGCCACTGTTGTTACATCAGGGCCGTTTGAATCCGTCGTCATCGTGCAGGCCGTCACCATTGGCGCTATCGCCAGCATGGCGGCGCGCATCCTGTGCTTTACCAATAAGGTCATTGGCTTCTACCCATTGTTTGTTGGATTGTTGGAGGTTTTTGACGCGCTCGGCCTTCTTGCCAGCAGCAAACACGCGCCAGATGAAACCGAGCACGGCGACAACACCGGCCACGATCAGCGCCAGTGTGCCGGAACCACCCGACAGCAGACCCATAAGCGTGCTCATGTGTTTGGCACCGCCCAGATAGCAATTGATCCAAGGCCGCCGACAATCAGGCTGGCCGTGGTCTCATCAACACCCGGATCAATGCCCCAATAGTCACGAATGAAGTTTCCGGCCATCATGGCGACGGCCACTCAGAGCTTGTTGTACTTGCCCATCAGCCTGCCCCTCCGCTATCAGGCAACGCTTTCCTGGCGCGCTCAAAATCGTAGATCGCGGCTCCGGTATTCGGCAGTGAGCACATGAATGCATCGTTGCCAGCCAGATCACTGCCGATCACAACAACGCGCCGAAACTTGCCGATTGCCCGCATGAGCAATTCGTCAGGTTTGTATTCTTCAAATGGTTCTGTGTTGGTCATGTGCTGCATCTCCTGTTGAGTCCCAGCCGACACTGGAACCCTTCAAGACACGCAAAGGTGCGGCCTATCGCAAAAATTCGTTGTGTGAGGATCTTCAAGGTTTTTAAAAAAAATGCGTATCCAGAGGATAAAGGACTGATGCTTGATTGCCGTCGTTCTGCTGGCGCTGAAGCCATTGCAGGCGGCGTAAACAAGATGCAGCCATCGGCAAAGCTCGCCAATTCCATAGACCAAGCAAAGAAACTGGAGCAGACTTATGTTCCCGTAAATGTCCAGATGGTTCGAGAGGCTGACGCTGCCCGAATGAAAGAAAGACGGAAACTAAGAGAGAACAAAGGTGGGTAAAAGTTGAAATGTACGACCACCCATTTCAACTTTTCAATGTCACATCAAATCTAAGTCATTGATTTAATGGCGCGAGTGACGGGGCTCGAACCCGCGACCTCCGGCGTGACAGGCCGGCACTCTAACCAGCTGAGCTACACCCGCGCTTGGCCCTGCATTTCTGCAGAACGTGAGCGGTGAATTAAGCTGTTCGCACATAACTGTCAAGCACTCATCTGATGGTTTTGTAACAAAGATGCGACTATTTTTCGTTCGGCTATAATTCGATGTTCCCAAGTTAAAAACTTTGCATTTTCTGTGTCTTTTTGCTTGCACATCTGCCGCGAAGCGCATACACGATCCGAAGAAATTCAGAAGGGCGGTTAGCTCAGCTGGTAGAGCGCCTCGTTTACACCGAGGATGTCGGGAGTTCGAGTCTCTCACCGCCCACCATCCTTCGAATTTTCCTTCCCGCATCATTTTTCACAATACCAGGCGCAGCAATTGGCTGCGGTCGTGTGTTGGCACCGAAAACATCCTTCGCGATGGCGAGACGATGTTAGAGAGCAAAAACAACACCATCTGCCCCCGACCCGTTTGGACCATTTCACGTTTTGTCAAAAACGGGACAACGGCGTCGGCCTCTGATTTTTTTGATGCATTCAGGTTTTGCCGATTCCGTCAAAACCTGAATTGCTCTTGCCAATGGGTAGCAAAACGGGCGTGATGCCAACTGAACATTGGCGCACACTATTCCCGCAGCAAAAGATCCACAGGAATGTCCCGGAGGCTTCAGGCGGCCTGCTCGCCCACCAGACCGAGTTTTTCGCGTCGCATATACCGCCAGTTCATCAGCACGGCCGCAACGGCCAAACCAAGCGCCAGGCCCCACCAAACGCCCGTTGCACCCATATTCAGCGGAAAAGCGAATATATAGGCCGTTGTCATGCCGATAACCCAATAGCTGAAAACCGCAAAGACCATGGGAATCTTGGTATCCTTCAGGCCCCGCAAAAGCCCTGCCCCGATGGCCTGCAGCCCATCAACCAGCTGGAATGTCGCAGCAACTGCCAGGAGCGGTACCGCATGCAACAGCACTGCCGCCGCATCGGGATTGTTTTTGTCCAGGTACCAACCGATCAGCAGTTCAGGCACCGTCCAAAAAATGACGGCAAGACCGAGCGTTATGACGATCACCAGTAATATCGCCACCATGCCGGCGCGCCCAAGGCTGAACCAGTCACCGCGACCATAGGCATTGCCAACGCGGACCGTTGCTGCACTGGAAAGCCCCAGCGGCACCATAAATGCTATACCGGCCAATTGAAGTGCTATGCCATGGGCGGCAAGCTCAATCGTTCCAATCCAGCCGATCATGATAGACGCACCTGCAAAGAGTGCCACTTCAGCCAAAATAGTTGCGCTGACAGGCCAGCCCAATTTGAGAACTTCGAAAAATGCCTGCCAGTCCGGTCGCCAGAAACGCACCATCAATTCATAACGTTTCAGCTCTTCCTTCCACAGGCAATAAAGCAGCAGAACGATGCTTGTCAGAACATTTGTACCCAGTGACGCGACCGCCGCTCCGACGATACCAAGTTTTGGCGCACCCAGATTGCCAAAGATGAAGACATAATTGAAAAACACATTGGCAAGGGTACCAACCAGGGTTGCCCATAGTACAATCTGCGCCCTTTCGAGTGCACTGAGATAGGACCGAAAAGCCATGATCAGCAATGCGGGCGCCATGGCCCATTGCGCAACCCGCATATAATCCCCGGCAAGAGATGCGATCTCGGGTTTTTGTCCCAGTTGCAGCAACAGGCTCTCTGTCATCCACAATGGCACCATGACGAGGGCGCTATAAATCAGGATGACCCACATGCCCATGCGAACAGAACGGCGCACACCGCGCACATCGTCACGCCCGTGAGCCTGTGCCGCAACCGGCATGACGGCAATCGCGAATCCGGAACCGAAAATAAACACCAGGAAAAATGCCTGCGTTGCCAGTACAGCCGCCGCCAACTCCGTGGCCCCCAGCCAGCCCACCATAACAGTGTCAGTTACATTGATAGCCATTTGCGCAAGCTGGGCACCAATCAATGGCAAACCCAGCGCCAGTGTTGCCTTGGCGTGGCCGGTCCAGGACAGAACGGACGTTGAGCCCTCCCCGCTTGGGTTGTGCAACTGATTCATGATTCACCATGGTATGGGTTTGGACGTTGTTCTCAATCCATAGTGTAAAGATCAGGCGTGGGCAATCATCCGTCGCAAGAATTCCATCTGAGGCAAAACAAAGAGGGTGCACGGCCAATTACGGGACAACGGTGTCGTTCTTTGATTTTGTTGATGCATTCAGATAATGCCAATTCCGTCGAAACCTGAATTGCTCCAGTCAACAAAAAACCCGGCACGAATGCCGGGTTTGGATCTTGATCACCGCATCGAAATGATGAGATTAGCTGTTAACAGCGTCCTTGAGGCCTTTACCGGCCGAGAACTTGGGAACGTTACGGGCAGGGATATCAACTTCCGCGCCTGTCATTGGATTGCGTCCCTTAGAAGCTTCCCGGTGTGACACGGTGTAGTTACCGAATCCTACCAGGCGAACGTCACCACCACCCTTCAATTCAGATGTGATGGTCTCGAACACAGCTTCAACTGCAGAGCCAGCGTCGGCCTTGCTCAGACCAGCTTTGTCAGCAACGGCAGCAACCAGTTCGTTCTTGTTCATTATCCAACCCTCTCAGTGTGTATGAATCGACTCAGTACAAAGTCGAGGAGAATTGTACGCGCCAATCGGCAAACCACAATGATTTACAAGCTCAAAACCCCCGTTTTCCGGCGTTTTATGCGTTTTTTTTGCTCAAAAACAAAGAAACGGGCAAAAGCCCGTTTCAATTTCGTCAAACATCGTGATTTCTGGCGGAATCAGTGTGCAATCGTGGCACCGGCCTCATCACTCGAACTCTCCGTTTGCAGGGGCGTTTCGCTTGGATCCCACTCAATCGCCTCAGGCTGACTTATCAGCGCGTGCTTAAGCACATCGTTCATTTGCGCGACGGGAATGATATCCATCTCATTTTTCACATTATCCGGAATATCGGCCAGGTCTTTGGCATTGTCTTCCGGAATGAGAACCGTCTTGATACCACCACGAAGTGCAGCAAGCAGCTTCTCCTTCAGGCCACCAATGGGCAGAACGCGACCGCGCAGGGTAACTTCCCCGGTCATGGCAACGTCTTTACGCACCTTGATGCCCGTCATGATCGACACAATTGATGTTGCCATGGCAACACCAGCTGAAGGACCATCCTTTGGCGTCGCACCTTCGGGCACATGCACATGAATATCCGATTTGTCGAACAACGGCGGCTCGATCCCAAAGTCCACTGCCCTGGAGCGGACATAAGAGGCCGCAGCCGATATTGATTCCTTCATGACATCGCGCAGGTTGCCGGTGACTGTCATTTTACCCTTGCCCGGCATCATGACACCCTCGATGGTCAAAAGTTCACCACCAACCTCAGTCCATGCAAGACCGGTAACGACGCCGACCTGGTCATCCCATTCGGCTTCACCGAAGCGGAAGCGGGGTACACCCAGGAAACTGTCCAGATTGTCTTCGGTCACGTGAACCGATTTGACATTATCCTTCAATATGACTGTCACAACTTTTCTTGCCAGAGACATGAGTTCGCGCTCGAAATTTCGCACCCCGGCTTCCCGGGTATAGCGCCGCACAATGTCGCGCAAGGCTCCATCATCGACCGAGAATTCATTTTCCTGCAGCGCATGATCCCGCACAGCCTTTGGCAGAAGATGTCGTCTGGCGATCTCGAGTTTTTCGTCTTCCGTGTAACCGGCAATGCGAATGATCTCCATACGGTCCATCAGCGGGCCCGGAATATTAAGTGTATTTGCCGTTGTGATGAACATCACGTTCGACAGATCGTATTCAACCTCCAGATAGTGATCCATGAATGTTGAGTTCTGCTCCGGATCGAGCACCTCAAGCAGTGCTGAAGACGGATCACCACGAAAATCCATACCCATTTTGTCGATCTCGTCGAACAAAAACAGCGGATTGGCCTTTTTTGCCTTCTTCATTGACTGGATAATCTTGCCAGGCATCGATCCGATATAGGTTCGACGATGGCCACGAATTTCAGCTTCATCACGCACACCACCAAGTGCCATGCGCACATATTCACGGCCGGTTGCCTTGGCAATGGATTTGGCCAATGAGGTTTTACCGACACCGGGAGGTCCAACGAGGCAAAGGATCGGACCTTTTATCTTGTTGGAGCGTGTCTGGACGGCAAGATACTCGAGGATACGTTCCTTGACCTTTTCGAGGCCATAGTGATCCTCTTCAAGAATGCCATCGGCCTTGTTCAGGTCGATCTTGATGCGTGACTTCTTGCCCCAGGGAATACCCAGCAGCCAGTCAAGGTAATTGCGCACAACTGTAGCTTCAGCCGACATCGGGCTCATCTGTTTGAGTTTCTTGAACTCCGCATCTGCCTTCTCGCGTGCTTCTTTCGACAGTTTGGTTTTTTGAATGCGATCTTCCAGTTCGCCCATTTCGTCACGGCCGTCTTCGCCGTCACCAAGCTCCTTCTGGATCGCCTTCATCTGTTCGTTGAGATAATACTCACGCTGGGTCTTTTCCATTTGCCGTTTGACGCGCGAACGAATGCGCTTTTCCACCTGCAATACGGAAATTTCACCTTCCATGAATCCCAGCGCCCGCTCAAGCCGACCTTTAACACTGACGGTTGCCAGCATTTCCTGTTTTTCAGGAATTTTGATCGACAGATGGGACGCCACTGTGTCGGCAAGTTTGGAGTAGTCATCAATCTGACTGGCTGCACCGACAACCTCGGGTGAGATCTTCTTGTTCAGTTTGACGTAGTTTTCAAACTCGGAAACCACAGAGCGCGACAGTGCTTCGACCTCGACGGGGTCGTCTTCGGGCTCCGGAAGCACATCCGCTTTTGCGGCAAAAAATTCAACATTACCGGCAAAACCGGTGATGCGGGCACGTGCCTTGCCTTCGACGAGTACCTTAACGGTACCATCGGGTAGTTTGAGCAGCTGAAGCACATTGGCAATTGTGCCAACTTCATAAATATCGTCTGTATGCGGATCATCGTCACCCGCATTGATCTGGGTTGCCAGAAGAATTTGCTTGTCTGCACCCATAACGTCTTCCAACGCACGGATGGACTTTTCACGACCGACGAACAGCGGCACGATCATGTGCGGAAACACAACAATATCGCGCAGGGGCAACACCGGGTATGTTGCCGTATCATCCTGTTGGGAAGTCACTTCATTCATTTTGTTTCCTTTCGGCCACGGTCCAGGAGATTGAGGCCCTGAACCGGCCATCACTTCACTTGCTCATTAAGTGGAGTGTCACTTTTCTTCTTTCAAGTCCAATCTCACAGAGTGGCTGTAAATTTCGCCTGTATTCGAGCGAATCTGCACCGCGGTAGATTCTATCAGGTTTCGCGACAATGGCTATTTCGCTAAAGGACAGTTTTCACCTATTTGCAGCCAGTTTTATCATATGCCACGCCAAAGCGGAGTTACTGCTGAAAACCGGAACCCCTATGCGCTTTTGCACCTGTGACAGGATATCCAGCGTCGGCAGATTTGTGCAGGAGATAAAGAGCGCATCGAAATGCGCACTGTCTGCCAGTTTTACTGCTGCTGCGTGAACGGATGCCGGCGCGATACGAACAACCTTTTCCTCGTTCGCCTCGTAGAACGAACCAGCAACAGCAATGTCAATACCGGCTTGGCTGAGTTTTTCGATCATGGCGTCAGTAACGGATGGAATATAGGGTGTCAGCAATCCGATTTTGCGCGCACCAACATCATTAAGCCGGGCGATAATGGCAGTTAGGGGATCGGTTACTTTGACATTGGGTAAAATTGAATTGACCGCCTGCGACACTTTATGCGGTCCAATCGTCGTTGCGCCGGATGTGCATGCGTAGGCGACAACATCGAATGTGGGCGCTTCAGGCAACAGACTCACCGATTGCGGAATCCTTTGCTCCATCAATTGAAGCGTTTGCGATGTGACGACAGGGTCGCTTTCGATACGTGTCGTGTGCAAAACAAACTCATCGTGAGGTATGAGCGAGCGAAATTCGTGCTCGATGGTTTCATCAGATTTGAGCACAATCAATCCAAGGTTTCGCATTGCGTCACGCTCGGTTGAATAGTCATAGTCGAATTTCAACATCACAGTCTCACCCAATTATTGCCACGACCCACGATGAAATAGCAAGGGCTGACCCACAGGCTAAAACCATCCCGGATTGAGGCACCCTTTCATCAACGCCAGACACAGACGGAAAAGCGCACAATCGCGTGCTCCATCCGACAATGGTTACATTGATCGCGCCTGTTTTACTGATCCCGAAAAACCGCAAAAAGCATCAATTGCGACCTCAACTAAAAAAACCCGCCGTATCTGGCGGGTTTTGTGTCTTGGGCATTTGCAGGCACTAGGCTGTTGCATTGCCCTTTTCTTCTTCCCGTTCGGAATAGATGTACAAAGGCCGGGCTGAACCAGTCACCACCTCATCTGAGATAACCACTTCCTGAACACCTTCCAGGGAAGGCAGCTCGAACATTGTATCGAGCAGGATTTTTTCCATGATCGAACGCAATCCACGTGCACCTGTTTTACGCAAAATGGCCTTGCGGGCGATTCCGCGCAACGCATCCTCATGGAAATTCAACTCCACGTCCTCCATTTCGAAGAGACGTTGATATTGTTTTATCAGGGCGTTTTTCGGTTCTGACAGAATCTGGATCAAAGCATCCTCATCCAGATCTTCAAGCGTCGCGATGACCGGCAATCTGCCGATGAACTCGGGGATCAGGCCAAATTTGACCATATCTTCCGGCTCAAGCTCTCTCAATATGGCGCCGATTCTGCGCTCGTCCTGGGCCCGCACTGTCGCCGAAAATCCAATCGAAGTCCCTTCGCCGCGCGCAGATATGATTTTATCCAGACCGGCAAAAGCGCCACCACAGATAAACAGGATATTTGTTGTATCGACCTGCAGGAATTCCTGCTGCGGATGTTTACGCCCACCCTGCGGAGGAACCGATGCCACGGTGCCTTCCATAATTTTCAGCAGGGCCTGCTGAACACCCTCACCCGATACATCACGTGTGATGGATGGGTTGTCTGATTTGCGTGAAATCTTGTCGACTTCATCTATGTAAACGATACCGCGCTGTGCCCGCTCGACATTGTAGTCGGCAGACTGAAGAAGTTTCAAAATAATATTTTCAACATCTTCACCAACATAACCAGCTTCGGTCAGTGTTGTCGCATCAGCCATGGTGAAGGGAACATCGATAATCCGGGCCAGGGTCTGGGCCAGATAGGTTTTCCCGCAACCGGTGGGTCCAACCAGCATAATATTGGACTTGGCCAGTTCGATATCATCACTCTTGCTGGCATGGGCCAGTCGCTTGTAGTGATTGTGTACGGCCACCGACAGAACCCGTTTGGCCTGCCCCTGACCGATAACATATTCATCCAGTGTTTCGATAATTTCTTGCGGCGTAGGAACCCCATCGCTGGACTTTACCATCGAGGACTTGTTTTCCTCGCGGATTATATCCATGCAAAGTTCGACACATTCATCACAGATGAATACCGTCGGTCCTGCGATCAGCTTGCGCACTTCATGCTGGCTCTTGCCGCAAAACGAACAATAGAGCGTATTTTTTGAGTCGCCGCCGCTACCACTGCTGACCTTGCTCATACTTCATTCCTTCCAGCGACCTGAACATGCGTCAGGTCATACAATCCGATATGCCACTTCAGTATTGACCAACAGAGATGACTGTCAATCAGGACACATTATGACAATGCCCTTACACGAAACATACACGCCAATATAGCGGGCAGCCTATACAAAGCTATGCGCTTTGGCTTGAATATACTCTTAACGCCCAGATTTAACGCACATGAGTACCAGTTCCAGCCTCATATACGTCAATCTGTTGCCGTTTTGCCACCCACAAAGCGGCAAAATGGTTTAGCGGCGTCAATCTTTGTTATCTTCTTCCATTGTATCGCGCGATGTAATCACCCTATCGATGATCCCGAATTCGCGTGCTTCGTCCGATGTCATGAAGTGATCACGATCAAGCGTCTTTTCAATGGTCTCATATTCCTGGCCGGTATGCGTCACATAAATCTCGTTCAGGCGCCGCTTCATTTTGACGATATCCTGGGCGTGACGCTCGATGTCGGACGCCTGACCCTGAAAGCCGCCGGATGGCTGATGAACCATGATACGCGAATTCGGTGTGGCGAAGCGCATGTCCTTGTGACCCGCACAAAGCAACAGTGAACCCATGGAGGCCGCCTGCCCCATGCACAGCGTTGAAACCGCAGGTTTGACAAACTGCATGGTGTCATAAATCGCCATGCCGGCGGTAACAACGCCGCCCGGCGAATTGATGTAAAGCGCAATCTCTTTTTTCGGATTGTCTGCCTCAAGATAAAGCAGCTGCGCACAGACCAGCATTGCCATTTGATCTTCAACAGGACCGGTTATGAAAATGATGCGTTCTTTGAGCAAGCGAGAAAAGATGTCAAATGCACGCTCACCCCGGTTGGTCTGTTCGACAACCATAGGCACAAGTGACAATGCGGTATCTACGGGATTGGACATAAAATGGCCTTTGCAAACTGGCCCCGAAACGGTCGAATCGGAGAATCGGATTAAAAACGGTTCCCGCATACATAGGATGCCATGGCATCAGGGTTCAAGAGATGAAGCAAGTCCTTCATTGACTTGCGTCCGAAACCTGTCGAAATGGTTAGCGACACACCAAAACAACGCTTGTCAAAAAAACAGGCAATTGTGTGATGACACAACAAATAAAAACAGGGCCGACCAGCGTGCACATGATAATCGACAAAAACAACAAATCCGTCGAACTTGACCCCAGAGATCCGGAATTTTTCGGCAATCCTTATCCCTACTACGCAGACATCCAGGCAGCCTGCCCCGCATTTTACTGGAACAATTATCAAATGTGGTGCTTTTCCACATTCGAGGCGGTTAGCAAACTGCTGCGTGACAAACGCTTTGGACGTCAGATATTGCATGTTGCCACCCGGGAAGAAGCAGGCCTTGCAGAACCCAAACCACATCTTGCCCGGTTTGATGCAATTGAAGCCCACTCACTGCTTGAACTGGAGCCACCGGCCCACACACGGTTGCGCACGCTGGTCAACCGGGCGTTTGTCTCGCGTCAGGTCGAACGTCTGCGTCCTGAAATCGAACAGCTTACCCACGACACAATTGACCGTTTTGCCGGTGATGGACACGTTGAGCTTATCAAACATTTTGCTGAGCCCATTCCGGTATCCGTTATCGCCCGAATGCTCGGCGTACCGCTCAGCCTGACGGATTCGCTGCTGGACTGGTCTCATCGAATGGTGCGCATGTATGAGTTTGGCCAGACAAGACAAATTGAGATATCCGCCAATGCTGCTGCTGTTGAATTTGCCGATTGTCTGAAAGAACTCATCGCGCAACGGCGGCGAGCTCCCGAGGAAGACCTGCTCACCCACATGATCCAGACCGAGCGAAAAGGAGAACGTCTCAATGATGATGAACTCATCTCCACAAGCGTTCTCCTGTTGAATGCCGGGCATGAGGCAACCGTTCATCAGACCGGCAATGCGGTGAAATCAATTCTTGAAAATGGGTTGGATCCGCAAGCATTGTTTGCCGACAAGGCAGCCTGTGAGGCAACTGTCGAAGAATCACTGCGCTACGATGCACCCCTGCATATGTTCACCCGCTACGCGCTCGAAGACGTGACGCTGAGTGAGGATATTGTAGTGCGAAAAGGCCAACAGATTGGGTTGATGCTTGGTGCAGCCAACCGTGACCCTGCACAATTTGATCGCCCGGAAACATTTGATAAGGACAGATCCGATCAGGCAAATGTCAGTTTTGGGGCAGGCATACATTTTTGCATCGGTGCGCCACTGGCTCGCCTGGAGATGCAGATTTCACTGCCAATTCTGTTTCAGCGTCTGCCTGGATTAACCCTCAGCGCCGCGCCGCGGTATCGCGACGCCTACCATTTTCATGGGCTTGAAAGGCTTGATCTGCAATGGACCTGAGACCCGAAGGCCAATGAACTCATTTGATTACAAGCACTAGTCCCGGCCGCTGCAAGCCTATGCTCAGTCACGACACCGGCGGTTGCCGATGCCGTGGATTTACGCACAATATGTGGATCAAACGGCTTCCAAAGCCTGTTGAAGATCACCGATGATGTCGGCAACATCTTCTATACCAATCGACAGGCGGACCACGTCTGGTCCGGCACCTGCGGCAACCTGCTGTTCCGCAGACAACTGCCTGTGGGTTGTGGAGGCCGGGTGAATGACGAGTGAACGGGTGTCACCTATGTTTGCCAGATGCGAGAAAATTTCCAATGCATCAACAAGCTTGACACCGGCCTCATAACCACCCTTCAAACCAATGGTGAAGACGGCACCTGCACCCTTGGGCGAGTATTTCTGCATCAAGGCATGATTATCATCACTTTCCAGTGCAGAATAGGAAACCCAGTCAATCTTCTCATGGCTCTTGAGCCAACGTGCCACCTCAAGTGCATTGTCGCAATGACGCTGCATGCGCAGAGGCAAAGTCTCAACACCGGTAAGCAACATAAATGCGTTGAAAGGCGCAATGGCCGGCCCCAGATCGCGCAATCCAAGCACCCGGCAGGCAATGGCGAAAGCAAAATTGCCAAAGGTCTCATGCAGAACGACGCCGCCGTATTCCGGGCGTGGTTCAGACAACATCGGATACTTGTTTGTCTCAGACCAGTTGAAGGTTCCCCCATCAACGACGATGCCGCCCATGGAGTTTCCGTGACCGCCGATAAACTTGGTCAGGGAATGAATAACGATATCCGCGCCATGTTCAATCGGACGCAAAAGATAAGGACTTGCCATGGTATTATCGACAATCAGCGGCAAACCGTGTCTGTGTGCGATTTCAGCAATAGCGGCGATATCAACAAAGGTACCACCGGGATTGGCAAGGCTCTCAATGAAGACAGCCTTGGTGCGTTCATCAATCTGGCTTTCAATCGTATCCAGTTGCTCAGGGTCAGCCCAGCGCACCTGCCAGTCAAAGCTCTTGAAAGCATGGCCGAATTGATTGATCGAGCCGCCATATAGCTTGTTGGCGGCAATGAAATTGTCACCGGGCTGCATCATGGTATGGAAAACCAACAGCTGCGCTGCATGTCCGGAAGCTGTCGCCAGAGCGGCTGTGCCACCCTCCAATGCTGCGACCCGCTCTTCAAGCACTGCCGTGGTCGGGTT
Organism: uncultured Rhizobiaceae group bacterium; assembly: GCA_947501445.1. Taxonomy (GTDB): domain Bacteria; phylum Pseudomonadota; class Alphaproteobacteria; order Rhizobiales; family Rhizobiaceae; genus Hoeflea_A. The sequence goes on from CANMVS010000002.1 coordinate 325,029, forward strand.
GGTAATGCGCGTATAAATATTCCCGAATGCCTTGAGGCCAAACAGCGAAGCTGCGTGATCGGCATCTTCAAATACAAAGCTGGTTGTCTGGTAAATAGGTGTCGCTCGGGCACCGGTTGTTGGATCTGGCTGCGCCCCGGCATGAATGGCCAGTGTACTGAAACCCGGTTCACTATTCGACATGAGATTCCCCCTCGACGGTTGATGAAACAAGCAAGGGTTATCCCGTAGACACGGGCTCAGGTCAAAGAAGAAATTTGCGCATGTTCATGCGACGGTGAATTTCAGTTCCATTTCATCAACAAATGGCGGTCAGAATTGCACTGCCTCATGCACCCAATGGACCAGCATCAGTTACCTGGATACGCCTCGTATGCCCAAAGCCTGAAACCCGCCCCGTGACACCTGTTTCCTGGACGAAATAATACGGCTATTAACACCGTTCCAGCCAATTTCACCCGACAACCGCCCGTATTCTATCTTTGGGCACCGATCCATGACGACCTTCATACCGGCCGCTTCAGCCATTTTGGCCGCCTCGTCATGGCGGACTGTCAATTGCGCCCACAACACATCCGGCCGGTTCACAAGTTGAAGCACTTCTTCGGTTATCGCCGGTAACGCGTGGGAACCACGAAACACATTGACCATGTCAACCGGTTCCGGCAATTCAGCCAGTGATGCATAGGTCATCTGGCCGAGAATTTCGCGGCCGCCAAACCCCGGGTTGATTGGAAAAACCCTATAGCCTTTGGCAAGCAGGTATTTCATCACGATATAACTTGGGCGCACATCCTTTGCAGACGCGCCAACCATGGCAATGGTGCGCACATTGTGCAAAATATCGGCAATATATCGGTCAGAATAGGTGTTATGCGCCATAATTATCTCTTGAAATACGGACCGGCCCCTACACATGAGCCATGTGGTTGGAGGAAATTTGCCGGTGGTTTGATGTTCGCCAACTCAGCAGATAGTGTATATACCGGTTGACTGGCAATGGAAAAATTCAAGTATAATTGTTTTGTGAGTGACATATGCATACTGCAGGGTACCTCCACAGACAACCTTGCCGCCCGGCACTGTTCAACCGGCACTGTTTAATATGAGGGGATATGAAATAATGAAGAGGATCGTTTTGCTCATTTGCTTGATTGCCATGAGTTTTCCGGCTTACGCCATCAATCGGTATGATACTGCGCGGTTAACCTGCAATCGCATACAATCAATTCTCTCGGCTGAAAATGCTGCCATTTTACGCTATCAGTCGCCGCGGATCGCACAGTTGACCTTGTATGATCGCTACGTATCAAATACGCGCTATTGTGGCGCCGGTACACGCGGGTCCAAAACATCAGTTCCGGCGAGTGATACAATTCAGTGTGTTGTACTTGAATGCAAACCGGTTTCAAATTCAGGTGAGAACCGATAAAAAATATGTCTGATCAATGACCGGACCAATGGGGATCACGTTTTTCCAGAAAAGCGCTGATCCCCTCTTCCGCGTCCCGCGCCATCATATTTTCCGTCATCACCCACGCAGCATAATCATAGGCCTCATCAAGTGGGCGCTCGATCTGCTGATAGAATGCCTCTTTGCCGATTTTCAGCGTCAAAGGCGATTTGGATGCAATCACTTCGGCATATTTGTCCGTAATCGTTCGCAGGTATTCCTTCGGGACGATACGATTAATCAAACCAAAGTCCTTGGCAGTTGAGGCATCAATCTTCTCACCCGTCAAAAGCATTTCCATGGCCTGCTTGCGGTGTGCCGCACGCGACACGGCAACCATGGGTGTTGAGCAAAACAAACCAATGTTCACACCTGGCGTGCAAAAGGTTGAACTGTCGGTGCAAATCGCCAGATCACAGGTTGCAACCAATTGACAACCGGCGGCAGTTGCCAATCCATCTATTTCCGCAATAACCGGCTTGGGTAATCTGGTGATTGTCATCATCACATCAGAGCAAAGTCGCATGGTTTTTTCAAAAAAAGCACGCCCACGATCATCATCACTTCTGTGTTGCGACAGTTCTTTCAAGTCATGACCGGCAGAAAAGAGTTTCCCTGCCGCAGCGATGATGAGTACGCGGACATCGGGGTTCTGCCCGGCAGCAACCAAAGCGTCTTTCAGGGACTGCATCATTTCTATTGATAATGCGTTGGCCGGCGGGTTGTTCAATGTCAGCCGCAAAACACCATTGGCAAGTTGCTGAACAACCAGCGCACGCTCGTCTTGCTGTTGTACCTGGGCTGGGTCTGACATGTCTGTTTCCTGTTTCAATACGATCTCGTCGAAAAAATATCGTCGAACGTCATGCATGTTTGCAATTTCATGTATTTAATCTGCACTGTCCGTGGAAGGCAAGGTGCTGAATACATTGGCAACTGTGTTTGACAATTCCTGTTTCCCAGGCCCTAACGATAAGAAATCACCACACTTGGAATACCGCGCGCGTCAAACTTGGCAAACCAGATTTATCCGCTTACGTTTACGTCAACGGCAGAGTCGCCGATTTGTATGCGCCCGGAGCTATTCAGGTTTCGATGGAATCGACAAAACCTGAATGTACCAACAATACCAAAGGCCGACACTGTTGTCCCGTTTCTGACAAAACGTGAAACGGTCCAGAGAGGAAGAGCATGGCAAAGGCCCTGTATGAAAAAGATGGTCGTATCGGCCGTATATCGCTTAATCGCCCAGATGTAATGAATGCAATCGATGACGATCTACCCGGCGAACTGGAGCAGGCTGTTTTGCAGGCAAACAGTGATCCCAATGTGCATGTCATTGTTCTGTCGGGAGCAGGAAAAGGGTTTTGTGCGGGCTATGATCTTGCCTATTATGCGCAATCGCGTGAGGGTGATGGCCACCAGGCAACGCAGAAAATGCCATGGGATCCGATGAAGGATTACGCATTCATGATGCGCAATACCGAAGCCTTCATGTCTTTGTGGCGCTCCCATATTCCCACTATAAGCAAAGTGCACGGTTTTGCCGTTGCGGGCGGTTCAGACATAGCACTGTGTTGTGATTTCATTGTTATGGCTGATGATGCAAAGATCGGTTACATGCCAACCCGCGTTTGGGGCTGTCCGACAACCGCGATGTGGGTCTATCGGCTGGGTCCGGAAAAAGCCAAACGCATGCTCTTCACTGGCGATACAATCACCGGAGTGGAAGCGGAGCAAATGGGTCTGGTGATAAAATCCACACCGGCAACCGATCTTGATGAGGATGTAGACCGGCTTGCAGAACGCATGGCAGGCGTGCCCAAAAATCAACTGATGATGCAAAAACTTGTCGTCAACCAGGCAATCGAGGCCATGGGGCTCAAACAAACGCAAATGTTTGCCACCCTGTTTGATGGCATTACCAGACACTCCCCCGAAGGTCTGAATTTCAAGGCCCGTGCAGAAGACGTTGGATGGAAACAGGCTGTCAGCGAGCGCGATCTTGGCACGTTTGACTGGACAAACAACCGCCCTATTAACTCCGTCAAAGGAAGCTGACGCTGAAGGTGCAATCCCCCTATGCGTCCACATCACCAAAGGAATTTCCCGCAATGCTAAAGAACTCACTGACGCCTGTCATGTCAGCACAGGAGGTCAACAGCTTTCTCAAGCAGGTCTATCCACAGTTGAACGACGACCTCGCCGCCTATTATGCTGTCGATGTTGTGCCGGGAGGTTGTCATGTGCGCCTGGATGCGTCCGATTTGCATGTGCGCCCCGGTGGTACTGTATCCGGGCCTTCCCTGTTTACCCTGGCCGACATTGGCGGTTATGTCTGCGTGCTGTCTCACCTGGGGCCAGAGGCGCTTTGTGTAACGACCAACCTCAACATCAATTTCATGCGAAAGGCCGAACCAGGCCCGATTGATGGCCATTGCCGCATTCTCAAATTTGGCAAGTCTCTGGTCGTGTTTGACATTGAGATGCGTGCCGGACCTGATGACCAGATCGTCGCACACGCCACAGGCACCTACTCCATTCCGCCACGTCGATGAGTGCTTTTGATAGCAACAAACAACTCTTCTAAGTGTGGTAATATAATACCTATTTTTTAACTGTCTGTTTTTGCTACATAATCTTCGGTATTTTCAATAATATTGGCCTTGCAGCATCTCAATTCATCTACTATAAAGCATCCAAGATCGGTCCTGAGCAGGGCCGGTTTTGTTTTGCCGGAACGGATCGGCACCAAGCAACAAAAAACGCCTTTGGAAACAAAGGATCAAAAAAGAGAGTTATCCTTATGAAAACCTTCTCGCAAAAACCTGCAGAGGTTGAGAAGAAGTGGGTTATAATCGACGCCGAGGGTCTCGTCGTTGGTCGTCTCGCTTCTCTCGTTGCCATGCGCCTGCGCGGCAAGCATAAAGCAACCTACACACCGCACGTGGACGATGGCGACAATGTCATCATCATTAATGCTGACAAAGCAGTCCTCACCGGCAAAAAATACACAGACAAAAAATACTATTGGCACACCGGTTACCCTGGCGGTATCAAGCAGCGCACCGCGCGGCAGATCTTTGAAGGACGCTTCCCGGAGCGCATCCTTGAAAAGGCTGTAGAGCGGATGATCCCCCGTGGACCGCTTGGTCGTCGCCAGATGAAGAACCTGCGTGTATACGCCGGAACCGATCACCCACATGAAGCTCAGCAGCCAGCCGCACTTGATGTTGGGGCGCTGAATTCCAAGAACAAAAGGAACGGCTGATTATGGCTGAACTCAACTCGCTCGAAGAACTCGGCACCGTAGCAGAAGCCGAAGAAGTTCAGGCTCCCGTCTATGTTCAGAAACTGGACGAACATGGCCGTGCCTATGCAACCGGCAAGCGGAAAGACGCTGTCGCACGCGTCTGGATTAAACCGGGCACGGGCAAAATCACGGTCAATAAAAGAGATTACACCACGTATTTTGCACGCCCTGTTCTGCAGATGGTTCTGCTGCAGCCAATCGTTGCGGCTGCACGCACTGGTCAGTTTGACATTGTTGCAACTGTTGCTGGTGGTGGTCTTTCAGGCCAGGCCGGCGCTGTGCGTCACGGCATCTCAAAGGCCCTGACACTTTATGAGCCAGCCTTGCGGGCCGTGCTGAAAAAGGGTGGTTTCCTGACGCGCGACAGCCGTGTTGTTGAACGTAAGAAATACGGCAAGGCCAAAGCCCGTCGTTCGTTCCAGTTCTCCAAGCGTTAAGCAACGCCATTTATCCAACGGCATTGAATCGGGGGCCTGCAAGAAATTGCAGGTCCTTTTTTATGCCGCGATCTCCTGGCCGCTATCTCCTGGCAGACCAAGGCTTTATAAAAAGGGTGCTCACTGGCGAATTGATCATTCGCCAATTGGAGAAATTCAATTGACCAGAAAGCCACCTGATGAACCTTGGCACCATCAGGCGGTGCTATGCGCCCGGTTGATGTATCTTACTTAAGCAGGTGCTCATAACGCGCGTCAGTCAATGTTTTCATGAAAGCTACAAGAGCATCAATCCTGACATCATCAAGTGCGGGGCCCGTTGTCAGTTCCTTTGTTGAGACCGTATTCTTGAATTCAGTTCTACCCCAGGGGTGTCCAGTTTCCGGATTAATCTGAGCGGCATCTGCAGTGGAGTTGAATTTGTTGTAAAATAAAACAACCGTGCGAAGATCGGCAAAAATCCCATTGTGCATATACGGGCCGGTTACGGCCACATTACGCAAGGTAGGTACCTTGAATTTGCCAGCCTGTGCCGGATCACTGACAGCCGGATTGGCCAGTAACCCGAGATCTGCCGCATCAATGCCACCACCATTGGCGATGCGCACCGGTGCGTTCACCGGCGTTCCGGTGTTGTGGTACTCGTAGTTGGTAAAGGTCTCTTCTGCCGCCCCCGGGATCTTCTGCAGCTGGTGGCACAGGTTGCAATTGGTAAACTGGCTCGAAAAGAACAATGTACGACCCAGTTCTTCCTGATCGGTAAATTGCACTTCACCCTTCAGATATCGGTCATAGCGCGAATCAAAGGGTGCAAATTCATCAGTCCGTTCAAAAGCCGCAATACTGCGTGTCATGGCCTCATAGGCACTGTCGGGATCTTTAAAAACCGCATCACCGAAATGTCTGGTAAACGCAGCAACATAATCCGGGTTTTCCTGTAGACGGATCATAACATCCATTTTGCTGGCCATGCCCATCTCCAGCGGGTTCAGCGGTGGTCCGCCCGCCTGCCCTTCCAGATCTGCCTCCCGTCCATCCCAGAACTGGCCACCAACATAGATCCCGTCCTCGCGCTGATGAAATGACGGGCTGTAACGCGCATAGCCGGCCGATGGTGCATTGCGGTCCCCAATCGACTTACCATCATCCCCCAAAGACACAGCCCGTGAAACGGGATATGCAAATCCGTTGTCGCGCGGATCGGCAAAACCATTTTTTGCGTCATGGCAGGTGGCGCAGGCTTGTGTTCGTCCGGCAGACAGATTTACGTCTGAAAACAACGCCTTGCCCAACGCCTCCTGCGATGGATAGACCAGATTCTCACCGTAGGCGCCAAATCCATATGCGATTGAAGTCGAAAGCGTCAGCGCCCACATGCACCGACGGGAAATTGCCAACATCTGACTGCCCTATTGAAATTGAATGCCACCTTGTTTTAAAGCTTTGGAAAGTCAAATGAAACGTCATTCTTGTCGCAGGCTGCGCAAATCGTCTGCACCTGAAAAAGGCAGTTGGTTTTAAATATTTATTATTTCCGCAATTAGGATATATTGCCTGTCGGATCACGTCGATCCAGTTGCATTTTGAGAAGAGACTGACATGAAAGCGAAATTATTCATTGATGGTGAACACGGAACAACCGGCCTGCAGATTCGCACACGCCTGGCTGACCGCAATGATGTCGATATTCTTTCAATTAATCAGTCTGAACGCCGCAACGATTCCCTGCGCGAAGAACGGCTCAATGAGGCGGACATTGCGATCCTTTGCCTGCCTGATGCCGCATCAAGGCAGGCCATTGACATGTTGCAAAGCAGCAATTCCACGCGGGTCATTGATACCAGCACAGCCTTCAGGACCGATCCTGACTGGGCTTATGGATTTGCGGAGATGGATGACGCACAGGCCCGAAAAATTGCCAATGCCCGGTTTGTAGCCAATCCGGGTTGTTATCCCACGGGTGCCATAGCGCTGCTGCGTCCTTTGCGTTTGTCTGGCATTTTACCAGGCGATTACCCCATCTCTATCAGTGCAGTCTCCGGCTATACCGGCGGTGGCAAACAGCTGATTGCGCAAATGGAAGACGAATCAAATCCTGATCACATTGCATCGCCGCACTTTGCCTATGCGCTTTCACTCAGACACAAGCATGTGCCCGAAATCCGCACCCATGGATTGCTTGAACGTACGCCACTTTTTACACCAAGCGTCGGCCGCTTTGCCCAGGGTATGATTGTGCAGGTACCACTGTTTGCCGAAATGCTGAACGGATCACCCACGATTAATACAATTCATGCGGCATTGGCCGATCACTATGCGGGTCAGTCTGTGGTCAAACTGGCATCGGCTGATGAATGCGCTGATCTGGCGCGCATCGATGCCGCGTCCCTGGCCGGAAGTGACGAGATGAAACTGTTCGTATTTGGCAGTCCGGATGGCAGCCAGTTCAATCTTGTTGCCTTGCTCGACAATCTTGGTAAAGGCGCATCCGGAGCTGCTGTGCAGAATATGAACCTCATGCTAGCAAGCTAAATTGTGACTTTATCGGGCTGTCATTCAACCGATTGATCGACAGCCCGAAATATCCCAAAAGTGCATTATAAAATCATGTGATCGTTTCGCTAAACGGGACAACGGTATTGGCCTTTGATTTTGTTGATTCATTCAAGTTCAGTCGATTCCGTCAAACCCTGAATTGCTCTATTGCAATGCCCGTTGGATGATAACTACCGCGCAATGCGCGCCAGTGCGCAACTGCAAATGCGAGAACAACAAGCGCCATAGCCTGATGCACGAGTGCCCAGAAAACCGGCACCTGCAAAAGCAAGGTCACAATGCCAATGCCAGCCTGCAACGATACCAGTACGAACAGCACCAGTGCCCTGCGCGCATGGGTCGATCCGGGCGCTTGTGCCATGCTCGAGACCATGTGGATCAGCACACAGAACCATAAAACATAGCCAAAGACACGATGGGTAAATTGAACAGTTTTGGCATTTTCAAAGAGATTGAGCCACCAGGGTTCAATGACAAACAGGTTTGGCGGCACCAGCGTGCCGTCCATCAAAGGCCAGGTATTATAGGCCAAACCCGCATCCAGTCCGGCAACAAGCCCGCCAAGATAAATCTGCAACAAAACCATCATCGCCAAAACACCGGCAACCAATACCGAGTGATCGGATGGAGGTTTATCGCTGCTATAGCGCACCAGACCACGCGAAACCCAAATGATGGCTGCAACGATAATGCAGGCCAGTGTCAGATGTGTCGCCAGTCGATACTGACTGACATCGACCCGGTCCACGAGACCGGATGACACCATCCACCAGCCAATAACCCCCTGCAGACCACCCAGCGCCAATATTATCACCAAGGGTAGTTTCAACGGCCGTTCAATGCGGCCTGACACCCAAAAGACAAGCAACGGAACAGCAAAAATCAGACCAACACCCCGCGCCAGCAATCGATGAGCCCACTCCCACCAATAGATGGTTTTGAACTCGGACAGACTCATGCCCTTGTTGATTTGCTGGTACTCGGGAATTTGCCGATAAAGCTCCAGCTCCTCCTCCCAATCGGCCTGTGTCAGCGGTGGAACCACGCCATGGATCGGCTTCCACTGGGTGATGGACAGGCCGGAATCCGTCAATCGTGTTGCACCACCAACAATCACCAGCGCGACGATAGCCAGAACCACTACTCCCAGCCATGTTCTGATAATGATACGATTGCGCGCTGCATCGGGTGATAGATGTGGACTATTCATAGGTATCTCGCTTTTGGGCTACGTCGCACATGTGTCTCAGTCCGGCAAGGAAGGCAAGCACCAAGATGTCTCACCCGTACCGGCGAGATTTCACTTGATTGCAGTGGCGTTTCCTTTAATGGCTCCCCTATTGGAGATTAATATGCCGCTACGCCTTCGTAAACTGATCGGAACCTTTCTGCTGGTTGCACTGGTGATTCTCTATGCTCTGATCGCAACCACGGTTGCGTCATATCGCCTGGCTGAATCGCCCTGGTGGATACATTTATTGTATTTTCTGTTTACGGGTCTGCTATGGATTGTGCCTGCAATGTTCATTATTCGGTGGATGGAAAAGCCTGTACAATCAAAATGAGCCTGGTAAATTAAATTGCATAAACCTTCAATGCAATTACGGATTGTTAGAACCCCTGACCTATAATGCGCCCATGAGTGATTTATTGCGGGAGCGTTGCCAGTGTTTGCGGGAGATACAGATGCCTGAGGTCGATGAACCAGGTTTCCACCTTGAGTGTCTGGAAGAACTTGAGCCAATCGAGGCCGCATGGCGTTCATTGGACGAAACTCCTGAATTGAGCATTCACCAGACGTACGATTGGTGTCGCAGTTGGATTGCCGAAAAACACGCAACGCCCCTCATAATTACAGGTACCTACGCATATGGTCCCAATGAAGGCAGCATTGCTTTCATTGTCCCGCTCCAAAAACACAAATTCGGACCTTATAAATTTGCGACGTACATTAGCGCGCCATTCAATAATCTCAATTTCGGCGTGTTCTCCCCTGCCTTTTTGCGTGACTCCAATCAATCAGTCATGCAGAAAATCCAGCAACAGATAATTGCACTGCCTCTGGGTGTTGATTTCATATTGTTGGATCGGCAGCCACGGCATTGGCGCAGCGTACCTCACCCGTTTTCATACTGGCACAGTGTTGAAAATCAAAATCATGCATTTCAGATTGATCTGGAAGGTGGATTTGAGCAAATTCTTGGTGGTGGCAAGGCGAAACGTCGCAGAAAAAAATTCAGAACGTCTGAAAAACGCCTGAATGAAATCGGTGGATACGATTACATAATTGCAGATACCGCAGAAGAATCCGAATACCTCCTGGAGGCATTCTTTCATCAAAAAACCAAACGGTTTAAAAAACTAGGCCTGCCGGATGTTTTTTGTGATGCAAAGACCAGATCGGCATTTATCCGAATGGCCACCACGAGCCTCGACCGCGATCAAAAGCTGCTCGAACTGCATGCAATACGCCTGAAGGAGGGTGACAGATCTGTATGCGCGGTAGCCGCCCTGTCCTACAAGGGACAACACGCCACCTGCCAATTCAGCTCAATCACAGATGGTCCATTGGAATCTGCAAGTCCGGGCGAACTGTTATTTTATCTAATGATCCAAAATGCTTGCGATCGTGGCGCTCAACTATTTGATTTTGGCATTGGTGACGAGCAATTCAAGCGCTCCTGGTGTAATATTACGACCATCCATTATGATACGACAATCGCGGTGACAACCGCGGGAAAACTCGGTGCATCATTCGCCCGGTCACAAAAGCATCTCAAGCGCTTCGTCAAATCACACCCGGTAATTTTTAACATCGCCAAGACCATCCGTCTGCATTTTCTTCACAAGAGCTTCAGCACAGGAACATAAGGCCAATGGGGATTTTTGGCGGCACATTTTCATCTACTGCGCCAGACGATCTAGGGATTTGATCACCTGGTGTGTGATCTGCTGCCTGTGACATTGACTGAATACTCGCAAGAACCCATCGGATTGCCAATGGAGCAATTCAGGTTTTGCGGGAACCAACTCAAACCATCAGGCGGCGCTTCTGTCCGGTTCGGTTGGCTGATGTCCGGCACCTGGAGACATCAGCAGTAAATTGTCGAAACCCTCGGCATAAAAATCCGTAAGATACTCAGAAATCAATGCCTCATCGGGCTGTACAACGGAAAAAATCAACTCGACATTGCGGCCTTGCGACAGTCGTTTCACACCAATCGTGTTGACCGGACCACACTCCACAACGACAATGTCGTAAACATTCGATACTGAATCAATTATCTCCGGAAGCAAGGCCGCTTCAGACATGGCTTTTGACGGATCGACGGTTCCCTGGGGCATAATATGTGCATTTGACAGCCTGTCAGCGTGCAGCGCCTCAGCCACCTCACACCGCCCACTCAAAATATCGGTGATACCCGGATGATCGGCCTTTGATACCATCATGCGCGTCGGACAGGCTGAACCGGTCAGATCGATCAGAAGTGTTTGCCGTCCTTCGTTTGCAAGCATGCGTGCAAGCATCACGGAGGTTGATGACCCTTTGTCGCCTTCAGGTGATACGACAATGGCAACCCGCACCTGAGTTGCAAGCAGGTGCCCGGTAATAGCGCTCACGCTATATTCAGCATCCGGATCAACGATTGTGGTTGCACTGCCGACATCATTTGCGGTCTCATTTTGCATTTTTTCATGAATGTCCGCAGCTTCATGCACGGGCTTTGCCGTCACATCATTTACCTGAGAAACACCATCGGATTCATGGCGCGATCCGGAATATGAGGCTTGATCAGTCTGGAATTTTGGGCCATCTGCTGTTGCTTGCCCAGATTCGGGTTGTGGTGCCGGCGGTTCATGCGCCACCTGTTGGAACCGGTTTTCGCTTGCAGCTTTCAGAGCCCTGCCGGTATATAGTTCCCGCAACATGATAATGACGATCGACATCAGCAGTGTTACCAATCCCGCAATGATTATTATAGGAATTGGTTTCGGAAAATAGGGCTTGGACGGCTCAAAGGCACTTGAGATAATGCGTGCATCAGGTGGCAAACTGCCACGGTCTGTCCGCGAAACAGCTTCGCGAAAGCGGGCAAGATAGGCCTCGAGCAATTCACGCTGGGCAGTTGCCTCGCGTTCCAGAGCTCGTAATTCAACTTCTTCACCGCCAGCACGGGCCGAATCCGTTTTCAATGCATTTAACTGCCCCTGCAGCTCCTGTTCGCGCAGCAGCGCCAGTTGTGCCTCATTTTGATAGCTACGCAGTATTTTCCTGGTTTCAGATTCCAGTTGCACTGCAATGCCATTCAGCTGTGCGCGTAAAGCTTTGATTCTCGGATGCCCTTCGAGCAGGGATACCGACAGATCAGCAATATCCGACTCTATATCTGTTTGTCGGCTGCGCAGTCGCTGGATGACATCTGACTGTACAACATTGGTAAAATCCTCAACGGTTTCACCGCGGCCCAAAGCATTGTCAATGGCCGTTGAACGGGCAACCGCATCCGCCCTTTCGGCTCTCACGCGGCTCAACTCACTGGATAAATCGCCCAATTGTTGCGTTGCAAGTGTTTCCGTCTCATCCACCAGCAACAGGCCGGAACGTGCCCTGAAGTCTGCCACTTTGGCTTCCGCAATTTGAACTCTGTTTCGCAAGTCAGCGATTTCAGGCTCAAGCCAGGCGGCTGCGTCAGTATTGTCGAGCAACTTCGCACTGGTCTGAACACTCAGATATGCCTGTGCAATCTCATTGGCAACTTTTGCAGCAAGTGCTTGTTCAGTTGACCAGAATCTGATGCCAATCACACGCGAGTTCCGAACCTGAAAAACGGTCATATGATCTCGGAATTTTTCAATCAGGCGTGTTTGCGGCCCGGAACTATAAGAGTCCGTAGAAAGCCCAAGCGTTATGAGGATGTTGCTGAAGAATGAGGGTCCCGCAGCACCAAACTCCTTGCTATCCGTCAGACCCAGCTTTTTCGCAACGGCCATAATCAGATCGGCGGATTTGATGATCTCAACCTGGCTGGCAACGCCTTGGGCATCGAGAAATTGCGATTGACTCCGATCGACCGGTTCTGGTTGTGCCTGCACCGAATCCCGCGTCACAATCAATATTTGAGCTTCCGCCCGATAGCGCGGTGTTATTGTCCCTGAGACAACAAAGGCAATGGCGCAAACAATAAGTGTCAACGACGTGAGCGCCAGTCGGCGCTCCCATACCGCAGCGAACAATCGCACAATATCTATATCCATGTCGTTGCCGTTATCTTGCGCCCGAGGCATTTGAACTCTCTCCAAATCAGTACTGGCGAAAAATTAAACGATTATGGTAACTTAAGCGTTAAGCGCCTGTTTACACCCTGTTTACCGCACCCTGCATATGCATATAACGACCACCTTTGCCAACAATTTCTCCCTGCGCTTTACTCGCTATTAACCTTAACTGATTGATAAATGGCACAAGTCGATCATTCCATGGTTACAGAGTATGCACGAAATATGGCGTTCCAACACCTGAAATTCCTGACCGCCCTTGCCCTGTCCGGCGTGCTGTTTGCATTGGTCGGTTGCTCAGGTTACCGGCCCGCTCCCGATGCGTTTCACGCAGCGGTAATAGAACCCTATCGCCTGGATTCCGGCGACAATCTTCGCATTACAGTATTTGAGCAGGATGATTTGTCGAACACCTATACGATCGATCAGGCCGGCTATGTCGCCTTCCCGCTCATTGGAGCGGTCAGTGCGCGCGGGCAAACGGCACAGGAACTGGAAGGGCAGATTGCGGGTCGATTGCGTCAGGGTTTCCTGCGTGATCCGGATGTTTCAATCCAGATAGATCAGCACCGTTCATTCTTTATCCTGGGTGAAGTAAATGGGGCGGGACAATATACCTACGTGCCAGGAATGAACGTCCAAAATGCAATTGCAATTGCCGGCGGATACACAGCCAGAGCAAACCAGATCAATGTTGACATAACGCGCAAAGTGGATGGAGAAGTGTTGACCGGGCGCGTGACAATTTCTGATCCGATATTGGCTGGCGATACAATTTACGTCCGCGAACGACTGTTCTAGTGATTTTGCAATGGTCCTGCCCGGGATAAGGGTAGACCAGTGACATCATTTTTAACACCAAGGTGTGTTCCTCACCCAATATCTTGAGCAAACAAACGCAACCCAGGGAACATTGAAACAAATGTCGGAATTCAAACCACTTCGTATTCTGCATTGCTTTCGTGCCCCGGTGGGCGGTGTATTTCGTCACGTAAGAGACCTGGCAATAAAACATCATGCCCAGGGTCACAAAGTCGGGATATTATGTGATGCAACCCGCGGCAGCCCCCATGAAGAAGCACTTGTTGATGCTGTATTGCCTTACCTTGATCTCGGCCTTACCCGGATTCCCATCAGTCGGTCCGTCGGAATCAGCGACTTAGGTCTGGCTCGTAAATCTATGAAATTGTTGGAAAATAAAGATCCGGACATACTGCATGGACACGGGGCAAAAGGTGGCGCCCTTGCAAGGCATGTTGGAACGCGCCTTCAGGCCGGAGGAAAAAAAGTGGCCCGGCTCTATACGCCCCATGGCGGGAGCTTGCATTATCACCCGAAAAAAATTGCCGGACGGGTATATTTCTTTCTGGAGCGGCGACTGCGCCAATCAACCGACGGGTTAATATTTGTCAGCAAATTTGAACGCGATGCCTATATCAAAAAGGTAGGGCAGCCATTGCCTGTGAATGAACTCATCTACAATGGACTGACAGATGCCGAGTTTAACACTGTGGTACCGGAGAAAAATGCAGCCGATTTTCTCTTCATAGGAACCATCCGTCAGATAAAGGGACCGGACATATTCGTCGCAGCATTTGCCAGAGCCGAAGAAATCACCGGGCGGCCTCTTTCTGCCGTGATAGTTGGTGACGGTGAGACCAAAGATGAACTCACCAAGACTATTGTTGATGCGGGACTATCGAAACGTATAACCCTCATGGCCTCCATGCCTGCCAGAGAGGCATTTAAGCTTGGCCGCACCGTTGTTCTGCCATCGCGGGCTGAATCGCTGCCCTATGTTGTACTGGAAGCACTTGCGGCGGGGCGACCTGTTATCGCCTCCAATGTTGGCGGTATCCATGAAATTTTCGATAGCCTTGAAAACGCATTGATTCCTGCCGGTGATGTCGAAGGATTTGCAGGAGCAATGGCGCAATCAGCTTTGCGGGCGAGTGAATATGCGGCAACCATGCCACAGGCAGATCTGTTGAAACAGAATTTTTCGGCTGATCTTATGGCGATAAAAACACAGGAATTTTACTCAAGATGCCTGGACCGGATTGCAGTATGAAGTAATCACCATGCAACGACCGGGTATAATGCAAAATCTTGCCCGCATGTGTTTTTCTGCATAGCCTGCCTGTATTTTCAGGCCGCAAGACAACTGAACAAAACCCGACTATAATTGCCCTGTTTGACGACAAGGTTTTTGACCGGAGCAATTCAGGTTTTGACGGAATCGGTAAAACCTGAATGCATCAACAAAATTAAAGGCCGACACCGTTGTCCCGTTTGTGACAAAATGTGAAACACTCCAGGTGCGGTGAAACATTATTAACAGCTTTATGATAGGATGACGGTACATCAAAATATTGCAATCGAAAAAGTCCATGACTTCAGCAAACCCATCTGGTGAGCACGTTAAGCCGAATTCCACAAACACGGAAAACGGAATGCCTGACGACGAAACCAGCAAAAAGGAAACTGCTGACAAAGTCAGCAAGCTTGCCTTGCAAATTACCAAACAACTGGGCGACGAGAATTATTCTCCAGCGATGATTACGGGTATGGCCCGGATTTGCGAATTTGCAGGTCTCGGCATGACCGGCATTGTTGTGTTTCTGGTTTACGTTCTGCCAAGAAGCGGTTTCGATACCAACTACATAATTACATCACTCGCTGCCGCCGCTTTGGCCGTCATATTGTTTCAGTCCAGCGATGGCTACCTGGTACAATCCTTACGATCTCCGATCCGTGTGTTTCCAAGATTGTTCGCCTGCTGGACAATCACATTTGCAATCATGGCACTTTTGGCCTTTTTTCTGAAAATGGGCGAGGAATATTCACGGGTCTGGTTTGCGACATGGTATATAGGCGGGTGCTGTTATCTATTCGTTGCCCGCAGCTCCATTTCATTCATGATCCGGCGTTGGGCTCGGGACGGAACCATGGAGCGCCGGGCTGTCATCGTTGGCGGCGGTAAATCCGCTGAACAGCTCATACGCGCTTTGGAAATACAGCCCGACAATGATGTCCGTATCTGTGGTATTTTTGATGATCGGAGTGATCGCAGATCACCATCTATCATTGCCGGGTACCCAAAACTGGGCAATATAGACGAACTTGTGGAGTTTGCCCGTCTGGTTCGGATCGACATGTTGTTGATATCGCTGCCCTTTACCGCTGAAAAACGCGTAATGGAACTGCTCAAGAAATTGTGGGTTCTGCCTGTCGATATCCGATTGGCCGCTCATTCAAATGAATTGCGGTTCCGTCCCCGTACTTACTCGAGCATTGGTGACGTTCAAATGCTCGATATATTCGATCGCCCGATCAATGATTGGGATTCGGTTGCCAAACGTCTCTTCGACATCGTCTTCAGCCTATTGGGTATAATCGCGTTCTCACCTATCATGCTGGCAACCGCGATCGCCATCAAGCTCAACTCAAGGGGCCCCGTTCTATTTGTGCAAAAGCGTCATGGTTTCAACAATGAAATCATCAATGTGTACAAATTCCGTTCCATGTATCAGGATCAAAGTGACCCTGGTGCCCGTGTGCTCGCAACCAAGGGGGACCCACGTATCACTTCTGTCGGACGTTTCATTCGAAGAACTTCCATAGATGAACTTCCGCAGTTTTTTAATGCCCTGATTGGCAATCTGTCTCTGGTTGGCCCTCGCCCCCATGCTTTGCATGCACAGAGCGAAAATCGATATTATGACGAGGTTGTTGATGGGTATTTTGCCCGCCACCGGGTAAAACCAGGTGTCACAGGTTGGGCACAGATTAATGGCTGGCGCGGTGAAACTGATCGTGATGAGAAAATCAAGGGCAGAATTGCTTTCGATTTGTACTACATCGAAAACTGGTCATTGCTCTTTGATCTGAAAATTTTGTTGCTGACACCAATTCGACTTTTCAATACGGAAAATGCCTATTGAAACAGCGCACAAGCACAACGGCTCATCAACAGTCAGCCGGACGGGCAATTTTGTCCAGATACGCGATTGGTTTTGGCATATTCCTGAGTGGATTTGTCACCTTCCAACCCGCACCCTATGAGTTTTATATGGCGGCTTTGATGAGCGTGTCATTTCTGCTTTATCTCAAGTTGTCGCGCAGTACCGGAATGTTTCTGGCGATTGGCTGTGCCTTTGTTGCAGGCGGCATCTTGTCGTTGGCAATGGTTGATGACCTTACTGGCGATATTATTTTGTATGTAATAACAACCGCATTCCTGTTGTTATCAGCCGTTTTTATAGCAGCGGTCATAGAATCCGATCCGTTGATTGTTGCTACAATTTTTCGTGCCTACCTGTGCAGCGCAGTTGTGACAGCCTTGCTCGGTATTGCCGGATACTTTCAATTGCTCCCGTTCAGTGATCTGCTTACGCGGTATGGTCGTGCAACCAGCACTTTTCAGGATCCCAACGTATTCGGCCCGTTTCTGGTGCTGCCGGCATGTTATCTTCTCTATCGCATATTCAATTCAGGTGCGTCCGGCATAATACAGCGCGCGGTGGTTTTGGTTGTCCTGACAATAGCCATCTTTCTTTCATTCTCTCGCGCCGCCTGGGGGCTCTACCTGCTATGTTCGATTGTATTGGTATTTATCACACTGCTGATACACAATTCAGCAGTGTTTCGATTGCGTATCCTGTTGCTCAGCATGATTGGCCTGCTGGCAGCGGCGACTGCGATCGCAATTCTGATGCAGTTTCCAGCGGTATCGAAAATTTTTGTTGATCGCGCGCAATTGGTTCAATCTTATGACGCAGGGCAGTTTGGCCGGTTTTCCAATCACAGGCTGGGCTTTGCCCTTGCACTGGAATCACCATTGGGAATTGGCCCATTTTCATTTAGCAAGAAGTTTGGCGAGGACCCTCACAATATCTGGCTCAAATCATTGGTGGCCTATGGCTGGGTTGGATTTGTGGCCTTTCTCGCATTGGTCGCATGCACGCTCACAACAGGCTTCAGGAGCCTTTTGCGTGAGCGTCCCTGGCAACCCTATTTGATCTGTGCCTATGTCGTATTTGTTGGCCATATAGCCATGTCCACAATCATCGATACCGATCACTGGCGCCACCTGTTTATTCTGTTTGGGATCATATGGGGCTGTATAGGTCTTGAGATCAAATATCAACGTCCGCTTTTTAATGCCGACCAGGACACTAAGGATAAAAAGCCGCCACACTCAGCCACACATGGTCTTCAGCTCCAAAGTGCATAGAACATCCTGTGTTCGTACAGTGCATTTTTTCATTCATGCCCGCACAAACGGATCATCTGGTTGCCACCAGAGAGAACCTATCCACATCAAACAATCCGCGATCAGTGATCTTGAGATGGGGAATGACCGGCAGCGGCAAAAAGGCCACCTGCAGGAATGGTTCTTCCAATACGGTGCCAAGTTCAATGGCGGCCTGCCTGAGATCTACAAGTTTTTGGTAGACAACTTCATGCGTTTCCAGGCTCATCAAGCCTGCAACAGGCAATGCAATCTCAGCCAGCACTTCACCATTGTGAACGACAACAAAACCGCCCTCGATCTCGCGTAAACGATTTGCGGCACATGCCATATCGTTTTCACAGGCACCAACAACCGTAACATTGTGACTGTCGTGACCAACAGTAGAGGCAATCGCACCGCGCTGAAGCCCAAAACCCCTGACGAAACCAACACCAATATTGCCGTTTTTGCCATGGCGTTCGATAACCGCAATTTTAATGACATCCTGGGTAAGATCGATTTGCGGTCGGCCGTTCTCGTGGGGCAGCGAAAACCGCAGATGTTCCGTGATGATCTTGCCTGGCATGATGCCAATAACAGGAGTCTCATCTCCAAAATCCGGTGCTCTCAGCTGTTCCTTCGTTATGGCACTCGATTTGACACTGTTGCGCCCTACCGGCGGGATAATTTTTCGGTTGCCAAAACTGGTATCTGCAACCGGTGACCCGGCACAGATCACTTGTGATACTTTGCATGCTTCAAGGTCATCCAGAACCACCAGATCTGCGCGCCATCCAGGTGCAACCAGCCCACGGTCGCGTAACCCGAACAGTTGGGCGGCAGAAATGCTCGCAGCCCGATAGATAGCCAATGGTTCAACGCCAGCGGCTATTGCGGTTCGAATCATATGGTCAATATGACCCCACTCACCGATGTCCAATGGGTTTCTGTCGTCCGTGCATAGCGCGATGAAGGGTGAGTTCCGCTCTGTTATAATGGGAATAAGCGCTTCAAGATCTTTCGAAACCGAACCTTCGCGCACAAGAACATGCATGCCCTTACGAAGTTTTTCTCGTGCTTCATCTGCTGTGGTGACTTCATGGTCCGTGCGAATGCCCGTTGCCAGGTATCCGTTGAGGTCTGCGCCCAGCAACTGCGGCGCATGCCCATCTATGGGTCGATCGGAAAAAGCATCAAGTTTCGCCAGACATCCCACGTCCTTGGCCAACACGCCTGGATAATTCATGAACTCTGCCAGGCCAATGACCTTGTGATGGTCCTTGAAAGGCAGCAGATCACCAATATCGAGGGACGCGCCGGAGGTTTCAAAACCCGTTGCAGGTACACAGCTGCTTAGTTGAACACGTATGTCCATCAATGTTTGTTCGGCGCAATCCAGGAAATAGCGAATTCCATTCGTGCCAATGACATTTGAAATTTCGTGAGGATCACAAATGGCGGTGGTTATTCCTCTGGGCAAAACACAGCGGTCAAATTCATAAGGTGTAACAAGCGATGATTCGATATGAAGGTGTGTGTCTATAAATCCAGGCACAATCGTTTTGCCGGAAACATCAATTTCGACAGTTCCACGATATTCCTCACAGGTGCCAACGATCGTGCCCCCGCAAATGGCAACATCGGATTCGAAGATCGATCCGGAAATCAGATCAAATACCCGCCCACCCTTCAACACCAGATCCGCTGGACTGCTACGTTTACCCTGGTCGACCCGGCGACCCAACTGATTGTTCATTGCAATAATTCCCAAAACACGGTGGCCTGCCATAGCCATCCAGCAACAATGCGGCCGCCGCACAGCCGGTCACCTCAATGTAGAATGGATATCAGAATCAGTCGGGATATTACACCGGGACCAGTTGAAACTGTTTATCGCTCTAGACGGTTTCACGTTTTGTCAGAAACGAGACAACGGTGTCGGTCTTTGATTTTGTTGATGCATTCAGGTTTTGCCGATTCCGTCAAAACATGAATTGCTCTAACGAGCTATTGCAATGTACCGAGGAGATAGTCGCCGCAACAACCGGCAAAACCGGGCAGCTCGTGCAGATGAAGGCGGATGGTGGATTTAAAACTTCCGACAGTTCGATTCGCGCCTCGAAAAGTTCCAAATCCACCTCTCCCGCCAACAAACTCATAACAGGCACGTGTCCACACTTATTTATTTCGTCGATTTCCCGACAGAGGCCTAAGCTAAATTGGCGGTATTCGTGGTTACGTTTGCACAACGGCCTTCATCGTCGACTTTGCAAGCATCGGTCGATGTTGCGGAAACTGCATCAAAGAGAAATCGGTATCGACCATTAACTGCCGCATGGGAATTGCTCCTGGCACTTCGCAGTGAGAGCGCCGAAAGAACGACCAACCCGGCATACACCAAAACAGTGATTGGTGCGGCATACATCAGGATATAAGATATATGTTCCACATACAGCCTCCTATGATCGAAAAATATACTCAATACTTACACCTGTAAATAAAAAACAATTTTTTTGTGGCACACATTATATTTCATCGCGTCACTATAAATAATTTAATAGTCATCTTTTTATTCTTATATTTTTGCGATACAACCAATGAGTGCGTCAAAAACGCGTAGATATTGACCTGTCGGGAAAATATGCCGCAATTCCGCCTACTTGACGCGATAATTGACCCATAAGAATTGATTGTCTTTGGTGTGACAATTGATATCTATGTGGGTGACTAAGTATATAGGCAATCTTAGTATTGTATCGGATTACACATGGATAGCAGTATTGTTGAAGTTCGCAATATGGTTGCACAGATTTTGGATGTGCCGCCCGAGCAGATAGATTGCAGTTATGAACTCAAAAATCTGCCAACCTGGGACAGTATTACCCAGATCACGCTTATCCTGAAAATTGAAAAGCATACGGGCCAATCATTGACCCTTCAGCAAATCTGCGCCTGCACATCTGTTGTTGATTTTGCGCGATTGCTGGATATGCCAAGCAATGCCACCAGCCACAGACTTCATTAGACCGTTTCACTTTTTGTCAGAAACAGGACAACCGTGTCGGTCTTTGTTTTTGTTGATGCATTCATGTTTTGCTGATTTCGTCAAAACATGAATTGCTCTGTTAATAATCCCGTTCAAAAAATAGCCCAGCTTTTGAATTGCCATCCGTGTCGGCTTCACCGCGGGCCTTCAAATTATCCGTCAGATCAAGGTCTATCGTCACCTTTCCGGCATCATCCGATAGTCCCTTCTCAATATTGATATAGGTACGGTCATTCAGGTAGCGTCCAATACCGATAGCCGATCCACCATCCTCGCCATTCGAATTAATATCCAGATCGGCCAGACCGCCAAGGTTTCTCAAACGGTCAAGCACACCTGGCCCGGAGCTTACCCCGCTTATTGATGCGACCGCTGAAGCAAGTTGCGCGATTTGAAATGGCGACAATTTGGACAATCCCTTTGCAAAGAACAAATTGGCCAGAATTTCATCCTGTGGCATGGAGGGTGAGGAGGAAAATGAAATATCAGGTGCCGAGGCGGTGCCGCCAACAAGAATGGAGTAGGAAGCACCACTTTGTGTGGTGGTGGTTTGAAAATCCAGGAGCGGATCCGGCTGACCAGCAAATGTTATTGTGCCGCGATCAAAATCAAAGCGCTTTGTGAGTATGTCGATACGGCCGCGCGCCATCTGAAAATTCCCACGCACGCGCGGCGCACGCGTTGTCCCCGTTATTTGCACAGACCCACCAAACTCGGCATCAATGCCCCTTCCCCGCAGGAAAATCCGGGCAGGAGATTCAACAGCGACATCCAACAGCAAACCGCCCGAATTATCCAAACTTTCAGATTGATTGGCGGATGTGTCGAATTCCTTTGCCTGAGCGATGATCTGCTTGGAGGCATTTTTGTGTTTGACATCCACGAATGGAATGGAAGCAGGAAGACTTTCGGGAATGTTGATGTCTGTTCGGGTTAGCTTCACCGATCCATCAATTTTTCCCGAACCCAGCAAGGCACCAACAACACGCATATCAGCGCCAAATTGCGCTGTGACCAGTTCGCCATTGGTATAGGTGCCATTTTGAACGGTCAGGGTAAGATTTGCAGGCATGTTCTCTGCAGGATCGATAATAACATAGCCGCCAATTGACACGGTCCCCTTTGAACCCAATCTGCCGTCCAGACGCACAATATCCGCTTTGGTGCCATCAAATGAGACTTGCGCGTTTATCTGACGCACGGTCAGCAGACTGTTGGATTCAATGAATACCGCATCGGACGTAGACAGATTTCCGGTTATCCTGGGGTTTTGCGCCGTTCCGGCAACGCGAACAGAAATCTGGACTGCTCCGTCAAGTTGAATACCGGCATCAGACAGCGGCAATGCCGCAAACCCGAAAGGTGCTGTACCGGATATGTCCAGGTTGAGTGCTGGTCCATTACCCAGGTCAACAGTGCCGGACAGTTTCATATCCAGTCCGCTACCGGTGGCCTGCGCTGTAGTTGTCAGCTTGTTGGAACGAAGTTTACCGGCGGAATTGACATTTATGGTCGGAATTTGTGCCTGACGCGATTGTGAAACCGAAAAATTGGTGATCGACAATTCATAGTCAACATCGGGTTGCGATGGCTTTCCTCTGATGGTTGCTGTTCCACTCAGCGTCCCACTTTGTCCAAGACCGGTTGCCGCAACATTCTCGGCGAGCGCAATGGGAAGATCATTGACGGAAACGTCGATGGAAAGTTGATCTGAGATAGCCCCCTCAATCGTCGCAACACCGCTACCGATCCGTATCGTCGCCTTTTCGACCTGCGTGGCAGATTGCCCCAATGATATTGTCATTGGCTCGGTTAACTTGACAGGAATCGATCTGATATTTGCTTCAATCCTGTTCAGCTCGACACGTCGACCACGCTCCTGGTCAATATACCGCCCCGCCACATTCAATGGGCCATTCATGAACTGACCACCAATTGTAAACGGCAAATCCTGCACAGTTCCTTTGGCCGTTGCCTGAATGTTCGACAGGGATGAACCGCCTGCGTCAATGGAACCAGCAGAGGCCTGCACGTCGATGGAAGGTTCAGATTGCAGGTCGCTAATCGTGGCACGAACGGCCATATCGCTGACCTTGGAACCACCGACACTTAATGCCGGAACGTTCAAATTGGCGGACAGTTGCTGCCCGTTCGCGGTATCTTCCAGTTCAAGTGAACCGTCTACAGCTCCAGAAAGACCGCTTTGCAACAGCAGCGGTCCAAATTCCTCCAGGGACGTTATATCTATATCGAGTTTACCGGTGAGCACACCGGCTGCATTGCTTTGAAATTTGCCTTGACCACGCGCTCCGGGAGCGGCGACATCAAGAGTTTCGACAACAACCGAGCCGCCCGTGGCGGTTTTCACCCTGGCCGACAACGTAACCGGTTGATCCTCGTATCGGCCACTGAGTTTCACGTCCGCTTGCGGACTTGTACCGGAAGCAATGCCCGATGCGACGAGTGAAAATGCCTCCAGAGCCTGACCAAGTACCGTTAAATCCCTACCATCAGCATTTAACTCGAATTCCGGTGCAGCGATGTCACCGTTCACCCGAGCCTTTATTGCCAGAGCTCCCGACAGTCCGTCACGTATAAGTGCAAGGTTATCCAGCGACAAATCGGCATCGGCCGACACGGTATTTGATTCAAATGTCCCTCCGCCTGATGCCTGCAAATTACCACTCGTGAGCTTCAGTTGCGATAAAGCCATTCTGCCACTTTGCTGCCGGTCGATCTGGGCAGAAATATTCGCTCCTTTTGTTCCAAACAGCATGGCAAGCACACCGCTTTTCTGTTCGAGAAGCCGTCCTGTCACTGCTGCGTCAAAAGTTCTGTCTGTGGGCACCAGCTGGCCTGTGCCTTCCACTGTGAATTCCCGGGCTGCAACCTGCATTGTGTCGAATTTAACGAGGTCACGGGCAATCAGAAGCTTTACATTGCCACGAACCTCTCCCTTCAACAGTGCATCCAGATCATCTTGACCGGTCGTAAGTCCGGCCAATACAATACGCACGTCGAGAGGCCAGTTTTCCCGGCGAAAATCAACCGTATTTGACTGCCCGTTCACCACGACGCCTGATGCTGAAATAGTGCCATCCGAAATTGAGGCGACAGAGCCGTCAAAAGACCAATCAGCATTGTCCAGAGTTCCCTTGAGATTTGAACGCACCCTGGTCAGCCCGACATCCACTGTTTGGGTATCCGACAACTGTACAGCCACAACACTGTCCGCCCTGCCAAATGTGATAGAGGCGTTGACATCAACCGCATTCGCATCCGGCAGAACATGCCCGTCAAGTTCAACATCAAGCAGCGATGAGCGTGCAGAAAACTGCTTTACAATCAATGATTTTTTGTTATCGCGTTCCGCTGACAACTGAATATCGGTGTCGCCGGCAAACAATGGTTTGACAGGGGTTGGAAGGAGCGGTGCCAGTTTCCCCTTCAAGGTTCCACTGATCGATTGCCTTTGATCTGAAAGTGAGAGTTCAACCGCTCCATCAACAGTCCTTGAGCCATCAAGATCGACAGACAGACTGGCATTCCAGGCAGTCAAAGGGCCGTATCCGACCACTTTGAGACCGATAGAGGGTAAGCCCGGTATATCGGCTGCTCGCGCGATCAGGCCATTGGAGGGTTCATTGGCCTCCAGATCGAGCGACAGTTCATTTTTGTCAGGAGATATCGTCCACTTTGCCGATATATCACCCTTGGTGCCATCGATACGCAACACTTCAAGCTGGCCAGACAGATTGATAGGCATGTCCTGCAGACGCATGGCACCTGTCACCTGAAGCGTGGCTTCCTCACCCAAAACAGGTTGAGATAAATGCATGGATTTCACAAACAAACTATCGATTGCAAGATCAATCGCGGGCAGCAAGCCGCCTTCACTGGTGTTCTCACCTGGATTGGTTGATGCAATCGGTTGCCGCTTCACTTCGATCGATTGTGCCGATAACAATCCGATCTCAATTTTCGAAGACAAAAGTGCGAGCAGATTTATTCTGGATTGAATGCCTGTTGCTTCAAGCCAAACCCCATCTGCGTCTCCAACGCTTAGTTGCCCGACAGATGGCGTTCCGGCCAACACGTTTGACAGATCAGTGATCGTGATTGTGCGTTCCGACGTGCTGGCAAGTCTGTTTATCATTGACGCGGTGAACGTCAGGCCCGGTTTGGTTCCCAGCAGTGCACCAAAGATCAGCAATAGCAGCAGCAATGGAACACAAAAATAGACGGCAATACGTATCAGGCGCTTCATTGATCAGGTCCTGTAGGCAGATTCGTGACAAGACTATACCGCACGACGCGTTAAAATGCCTGTCCCAGACCCAGGTAGATTCCAAAATCACGTTCGCCCTCTATTTTTTTGAGGGGAATACCAACATCAAGCCGCAATGCCCCAACGGGTGTCAGGTAGCGAATCCCTGCCCCAACCCCGGTAAACCAGGTGCCACCCTTTCCCGGTGTGGAAGAGGTGAATGCGCCACCTGAATCCACAAATGCAGCCAGTCCAAAGGAACGTGTCAGCTTGTAGCGGGCCTCCAAAGTTGCCTCCACCAGTGACAGCCCGCCGGTCGGTTGAGTACCACTTCTTGGTCCGGCCGCCTGAAAGGCATATCCGCGAATGGAACCACCGCCGCCGGCATAAAAGCGCCGGTCAGCAGGAACCTGGGAAAGGTTCGAACCTAGAATGGATCCTGCCGCCAGTCGGCCAGCCAGAACGAAATCACCACTCTTGTCAATCGCCTGATAGGCACTGAAGGCAGCCATTGTCTTGAAAAAAGCATTGCCGTTGTGGATGTCATAGGCCGGTTCGGCTGTCAGCAACATGCGATAACCCGATGTAGGAAATGCCGTATTGTCACGCGTATCGCGTGTTAACTCCATTGGTGCCGAGATTATCAGGGTTTTGGGTGGACCAACCGTGTCAGTAAAACGGGCATATTCAGCATCCAGGCTGATTTTACCCGACATTTGATCGGAAAATTCTTTTATCAGACCAACACTGCCGCCAACAGATTTTTTGTTGAATGCGTCAGTGTCCTGAAATTCGGCCTCCGCGCGTGCAACAAATGTAGTGGTTGGGCCGAGGAAGCCAGGCTTCCTGAAGGTTGCAGCGACATTGTAATCGAGTGACGTTGAAAAGGTGGACCGACCGATACCCGAAACGGCACCTTCCAGTTTCAGTGATTCTGCACGTCCGAACAGGTTGCGATGGGTCCAAAAGGCCTCTGCCCCCAGCCCGTCTTCCGTCGCCGCCGTCACACCAACGCCCAAAGTGCGGGGTTTTCTCTCGCTGACTTCAATACTGATGGCAACGGAACCGTCCGGGCCTGGTTTTTCCGCCTCAACAATAACAACGCTGTCAAACACGCCGAGCCCGCGCAAATTCTTGCTCGCATCCGTTAATCGTTTCGGATTGTAAATTGCCCCGGCCGGTATATCCGCCTGCTTTTTGATAAAGTCAGCATCCACATTTTTTGCACCGACAATTGTGACAGCACCAAAAGTGGCCCGCGGTCCGGTATCAAGCACGACAGTCACTTCAAGATCGTCGCCTTTGTGATCAGCCGTCATTTCCCGATCCACTACACGTGCGAACGCATATCCCTTGTCACGCCAGGCTGAAACGAGTTTACGACCGGCCTCAACAACGAGTTCTGAACGTGCTGGCTCTCCAGCGACAATTCCAAAGTCTGAAAGATCTATCGCCGTTCCGGACGTCGTTCTTGCCTGCGGCTTGTCAAAGGTAAAAACCGGACCGGTCTGAATGTGTATTTGAACATGCGCAATACCACCACGGTTCACAACCGTATCAATTGGTATCAACTCAAATGGTCGACCATTGATGAGAACATTGACTGTTCCACCATAATAAGCGGATGCATAAAGGGCAGCAATCAATCGCCGCTTGTCATTTCGTGCACGGGTCAAAAGGCCAATGGTGCCAGAGGGCGGTTTGTCTTTATCTGTTACAAGGATGGAGACACCATCCATTCGTTCCTTGAGATCAGCATCATCGACCGTCAGTGTGACATCATATTGAACGGGGTCTGGAACGGGTTCGACAACTTCTTCTTTTTCGGTTTTTTTCCCGAATAGATTAAAGCCGAAAAAATCGAAGGAGTAAGCCGGTAGACTGGTTCCAACATATATCAACGCTGCAGCAACGATCAAAGTTGATGCTGGCATCATTCTGAATCTATTTTGCTGAATGCCACTCATTGGAAATCAACATAGACACACCGGGCGCTGATGGCTGAAACAGCAGTCATCGCTGTTTTTCACCGTTTGCCGGTACGCTGCGCTGTTTAACCCTTCCCTAGACCTACTCACTCACACAAACCGCAAACCGGATCGTTTCCTGTTTGCTGCCACCAGAATCCTTACCACAGATAACCGCGAACAATCGCCATCCTTCTCAGAACGGCTCCCCTGCATTATCTGGACGCTAACTATAAGACATAATCCTCACCAAAATATAACCATGACCATAGCGCATTCCTCACGCGCACATAACATTCTCTTGGTGAGTGTGACAAAAGCGTTCTCTACGCAATGGCCCTGAAGACATTTGATCATCGATTACGTCGCATGAAAATACCGCTGAAACACTCAAACACAGGTGCACTGTTGATCAGCGCACCAGTGTTCACAGCAAATACTCATGATAAATTTTGGCCATCAATAATCTGCCAAATGACTATTTCCAATGCCAGTCTTATGTTCCATTACTTGGAAAAATTTGATAGGGAGGTCTGTATAGTTGGCTGTTGTATCGATCGGAAAAAACATGAATGTTTCGCGATGACAAATAAACTTCGCACAAATCATGAAGATGGCGAGACGGCCACAGCAGATCGTGAAAAACTTGTCCGCATGCTCTACGATGCTGTTCTGGACAATACGATGTGGCCTGAAGTCATTTCCGAACTTCTGTTACATATCGATGAAGCTGGCGCCAGGCAACAAAGCAACATTGAAGCGCCCTGGCTGATGTCTGACCTGAATGAGCACCTGACGCGTGCGCGTCTGCTCAGTGATCGATTGCATGATCTAAAGGGTGAAAACGATACTTTATTGGGCGTTCTGGATATGCTGCCACTTGGTATCGCAGCCTTTTCAGGTGACGGTGTCCTGCTCTATGCCAATACGCAGGCATGCAATCATGGATTAGACCAGCCTGATCAGACAACCATTACCTGCACGACCGAAAACCACCCCCCCATTGAACTGTCGCTTGATGAGGCTGTAAGTCAGTTTACCCCTCCAGAACCATTTGCATCAGCCAAATATCGCAACGAAACAGGGTCCGGTGAACTCACTGCGCTTGCTGCAAACAATATCGCCAATCGAAACTTCCCGACCGAAACTGCAACAATACTGATCAGTACCCCCAATTCTCAGGAACGACTGGACCAGCATTTACAGCAAACCTATTTCCTTACCGTTGCCGAAATGCGGCTGCTAAGAGCCCTAATTGAGACCGGAGACGTTACAGCTGCTGCAAATGAATGCTCCATCAGTCCCACACATGCGAAACGGGCTTTTGATCGCATCAGTGCCAAAACCTGTACTGAGAATGCAAGTTCTCTTGTCGATCTGATGAGCAGCTATCCGCGCTATGTCATACATACGCTGGAAGCTGCCGATGTCAGCGGGTCGAACCTGCGACGCATGGTAACGTTCCCTGATGGAAGAAAAATGGAGTATTTTTCGCTTGGCCCTGAGGAGGGACATGCAGTATTGAATTTTGACGGATTCATAGGGATATCTCTGGATGTTCTGGGTGCTTCCAATCGTTACCTGAAAATCCTGCGGGAACTGAATCTGCGCATTATTACCCCGTGCCGACCAGGCACATTTTCCTCCGATTACAAGCGATATAAGGGATTTAGCGAACAGGCCGCCGATCTGATAACATTCCTGGATCTTGTCAATATTGATCGGATCAGTATTTTGTCACAGACAATTGGAACGGGTGCTGCATTGTCAGTTGCGGCTGCCATTCCACAACGTGTCAACCAGGTGGTTCTTACCGGCGCAGTCTATCCGGAGCAGGAACCTGATGCTTGGCAATCCAAAAATCTGTTTTTTGTCATTACAGGTCTCATCGGCAAACGCGCGCCATGGATGCTGGAGTCCATCATGCCATTCCTTGTCCGCTCTATCATGCACGACCCAAAACAATTTGTTGAACGGAGCATCAGGCGAACCTATTGCCGGGCGGATATAGAAATTCTGAGTAATCCCAACATTCAACGCCGCCTGAAGGACGTATTGGCTGAACGCACATCCTCTGGCTATGACGGTATCGTTCAGGAAAACTATCTTGGTATTCATGGTTGGGATTTCGAACTATCGAGCATCACCTGCCCGGTTCAACTGTTGCATGGCGCGCTTGATGCGACCAATGACCCGAAAGGGGCCAGATTATTGGCTTCCAGGTTACCAAATGCCAATCTCTCGTTGTTTTCAGATTTGGGGCAGCACCTTCTGGTCACCGAATGGCCGTGGATCCTGGAGCTATGTGCGGGCAGAATGCCTACTGACATCCCCTCTATAACAACGACCATTATACCCGCTGAATTATTATCCAAAACGTTCAACGATCTGCCGGACAACACCCATCACTAGATGCCATTCAGGTTTTGACGGAATCGGCAAAACCTGCATGCATCAACAAAATAAAAACTGACACCGCTGCCCCGTTTCTGACAAAATGTGAAACGGTCTAATTCAGTAGCAAATTTTGGCGCCTATTTCATCGATAACAAAACATTGCTTGCAACATTATTGGATTGCACCTAGCCTCCAATACAATCTATACTATTGTTTGTAGAAAGGTGTGAGTACGCTCGGAATTTCTGCCACGCGATAAAAAATCTCAAAACAAATGATAGATACCGAAATATCTCATCTAAAAAAAATCAGTAAATACAAATTGTGACGCTGAACTGTTTTGATTTAATAGCCGGAGTAAATAAGTAACTTGTCCGAGATCAGTAACCCAGGCAACTCCCACTCCTTGAGGAACGCAAAACCGGCTCCTGACCGGGAAAGACTTGTACACGCGCTTTATGATGCTGTGCTAGACAACGCTCTATGGCCAGAGATAATTTCTGAACTTTTAATGCAGATGAACGCTGATCAGGTTCAACAAGCCAGCAATATCAATTCTTCCTGGTTGATGTCCGAAATGACCGAGCACTTTGATCGGGCATTGCGGTTGAGTGAATGTATTGTGGAACTTAAGGAGAAGAACACGACCCTAACGGGCATTCTGGATGCGCTGCCTATGAGCATTGCAGCCTACAGAAAAGATGGATCGGTGATCCATGCCAACGCAGAAGCCTGCAGACAGGCACTGGACAGACCGGACGCAATCAACATCAAATTGCCCGGGCCGCCCGACAAAACACTTATGATACCGCTGAATTCGCTGCTGGAGTGCGATGTGACTCAAATGCCATCATCAGTAAGGGTTTGGCGTAATAGCGCATGGCGTGAGATCAGATTGATATCGGCAGATCAGATTGAAAATCTCGACTTGCCCTTCGATGCCGCGTTAATCGCTATCGGCATACCGGTCAAAACAGGAAAACTGTTTAGCCACCTGCAACAGACATATTATCTCACTGATATTGAAACATGTCTGCTCACCGCGCTCAGCAAGAGGCATGTACTACGTGAGGCCGCGGCGTCTTGCGCCCTCGACTATGGCTTGGCGGAAACACTTTGCAGCAGGATTTGCACAAAGGTCGGTGTAGACGATATCAATGCATTTTTGCAATCACTGGATAAAAAACCACTGGCATTGTTGAAGTCACAAGCCCCCCTGTCGAAAACACAATACCAGATGCGTCAATCCGTTTTACTGCCCGATGGACATAATTTTGAATATTTTTCTATCGGTCCTGAAGATGGAAAAGTTGTTGTGCATCTGGATGGCATGATTGGCGTTTCGCTGGATATTCTTGGATCTCCGGAACGCTATTTGAGCACACTGGAGCAGCTCAACCTGCGTATCATCGTTCCATGCAGGGCAGGAACATACCGGTCAGATTTTAAATCCTACCCGGGATACAGCAAGCAGGCGATCGATATCATTTGTCTACTGGACAGTTTGGGCATTGAACGTTTTACCCTGCTATCCCAGACACTTGGTACGGGCGCTGCGCTATCAATCGCATCCCTGGTGCCTGAATCCGTTGATCAGGTCTTGTTATGCGCGGCAAACTATCCCGATTTTGAGCCGGACGATTGGCGGTCCATGGATATGTTTTACATTATTACCAGCGTCATTGGTAAGCGCGCGCCGTGGCTCCTTCGCTCGATATTACCCTTCCTGATACGATCCATTATGCAGGATCCATCAAGCTTCATTGAACGTAGCATTAACCGGTCAGCCTGCGCTGCGGATATCGCGGTTCTGCAAAGCCCCAATTTGCACTGGCGCGCCCAAAATACGCTTGCTGAGCGCTCAGCAAACGGTTTTACCGGCATAATTCAGGAATACTATCTCAGTGTACACGGGTGGGATTTTGATTTTGCATCCATCACCTGCCCTGTTCATCTGCTACACGGTGCATTGGATAATACGAACGCACCGCAAGGTTCCAAACTGCTGTCATCCAGATTACCAAATGCACAGCTATCACTCTATTCTGATTTTGGGCAATATTTACTTATGACAGAATGGCCCTGGATACTGGAGATGTGTGCAGGTGCAACACCAATCAACCTGCCCCGGCAAACCGACACAGTCGTCCCGGTTGAAATGCTGTCATCATCGAACCCGGCCAGTCCGATAACGACACAGCATTAGATCATTTCACGCTTTGTCAGAAACGGGACAATGGTGCCGGCCTTTTATTTTATTGGTGCATTCAGGCTTTGCCGATACCTGCAAAACCTGAATTGCTCTAGTAATATACATTAAATCCCAAAAAAATGGACCATGTGCGCAAATGAAGCATTGAAAAAGTGCTTGATATTTTTACATATGCTGTTTATGGCACCCGCTTTGCAGACTAAAGCGCGAATATTGCCATATAGCACCCACATTCACACTAGGACTAATGGTAAAAACTAAGTTAAACGAGCTTTCCGCAATCTTGCTGTGACATTATATAAATATTTCTTGCATTATCTGCTGCGGTGAAGTCGAATGAAGTATGCAGGATGGTATGAAAAACCAAACCTCGAAAATTTCCAAGCCTTCGGCAGGCGAGGAGAAACTCGTCCATATGCTATACGAAGCTGTGGTTGACAATTCTCTTTGGCCGGATTTGGTGGGGGTTGTATTGGAGCGGCTTGACTCTGATCCAGAATCGTCCGCTCTGCAATCAGGGTCGCGCAAAATATTTTCCGGTGTGTCCGAACATTTTGAACGCGCACTTCGGCTGAGCGAAGGCATTGCGGATCTTCGCGACAAGAACACAACTTTAACCAGCATTTTGGATACAATTCCAATGGGTGCAATCGTCTATTCTCTTGACGGCGGTATCATCTATGCCAACCATGAAGCTAAAAAACAGG
Source organism: uncultured Rhizobiaceae group bacterium (assembly GCA_947501445.1). Taxonomy (GTDB): domain Bacteria; phylum Pseudomonadota; class Alphaproteobacteria; order Rhizobiales; family Rhizobiaceae; genus Hoeflea_A. The sequence continues at coordinate 357,897 of CANMVS010000002.1, forward strand.
CTCTGGACAAGCGTCAAAATGCAACGCTGTTGAAACCACTGTTAAATCCAGGCGAACAGCCAACCCAATTTCATAAGATCGTGACGCGGAATATGTGTGCTGATCTTGTTGAACCGGTATTTTACGAAAGTTGCGATGATTCCGGAGAATTTGCATTTTTTCCTTCCGGCATGTTGAGGAAATTGGGGTTACCACAAAATGTCGCTGCAATGGTTATCAGCACACCGAGCGCGATCGATCAGGTATTTTTACATTTTCAACAGACCTATTTCCTGAACGATATAGAAACCCATCTGCTTGCGGCACTTTATGAATTCAAAGACCTGAACAAGGCAGCTGTCTATTGCTCACTTGAACTGAGCACGGCCGAAACGCACCGTGACCGCATCTACATCAAGGTAAATGTCGATGATCTCAAGTCGCTGATCAAAATGGTGGATGGTAGTCCGACGAATGTGCTTCAAAATTTCAATGTTCAACAAAGAGAGCAACCGGATGTTCGCCGTCTGCTCAAACTGCCCGACGGCCTGACAATGGAATACTTCAGCCTTGGGCCTGAAGACGGATACCCCATAGTTCATTTTGATGGACTTTCCGGCTTGGCATTGGATTTGATTGGCACACCACAGCGTTATTCCAAGGCCCTGGAAGAGAACAATCTGCGGATCATTACCCCCTGTCGACCAGGAACTTTCAGGTCAGACTACAAAATTTATCGTGGATTAAGTCAGTCAGCTGTCGACGTCGTGTTCCTGATGGATCAGCTTGAAATTGAAAATGCAGCCCTGCTCTCTCAAACGCTGGGATCCGGTTCTGCATTGGCCGTTGCTTCGCTGATACCGGATTACATCGACCAGGTAGTCATGTGCGCAACCAATTTTCCGGATTTTGAGCTCGGCAGGCAGCGGGGCATGGACAGCTACTACACAATTACCAATGTCATTGGCAAACGGGCTCCCTGGCTTCTGCGTTCCATACTGCCATTTTTTCTGCGTTCCGTTGTGCAGGATCCGGTGAAGTTCTTCAAAAGCCACAATACGATGGTTGCCTGTGATGCCGACAGGATGATTTTTGATAGTCCGAATGCACAAAAGCGCGTTGCGGAAATACTACAGGATCGCACGGCCAACGGATATGATGGTGTTGTTCAGGAAAATTACCTGAGTGTGCATGGTTGGGATTTTGATTTAAGCGCCATAACATCTCCAGTCACAATGTTCCACGGCGTGCTTGACAACGTGAACCCTGCCGGTGGTGCCCAAAAACTGGCGGCACAACTGCCAAATGCCACTCTGAACCTATATGCGGATTTTGGTCAATATATGCTTTTTACCGAATGGCCATGGATACTGGAGATGTGTGCAGGAGCAACGCCGATCAACCTGCCCCGTCAAACCGATACCATTGTTCCGGTCGAAATGCTGTCATCATCGGGTCAGCCGACCCCAATTACGACACAGCATTAGCAATAGACATTAAATACCCACACAATCACCCAGGCAAGTTTGGCGCTCCCATTGGGTCGTCTCACGGTTTTCAGAAACGGCACTATGGTGTCGACCTTTGAATTTGTTGATGCATTCAAGAATTGCCAATTCCGTAGAAACCAGAATTGCTCTAGAGTTTAAATTTACGGCACATGCCTTCTGAAAAACTGTTTTGCTAATGAAAATTTGAATATGGTTACTATTTTTACATATTCACTCGAAAAACATAGTAAAAGGCGTGAGTTTATCCAAATTTTTGCTATCTCAACATGACAACATATAAATATTTCTTGCATTATCCGTTCAAGTGCAGTGGAATGAAGCATGCAGGATGGTATGAAAATCCAAACCTCGAACATTTCCCGACCTTCAGCGGGGGAAGAGAAACTCGTCCACATGCTCTATGAGGCAGTTGTGGACAATTCTCTTTGGCCCGATTTGGTTGATGTCGTGCTGGAACGCCTTGACTCCGATCCAAAAACCGCCGCCATGCAATTGGGATCCCGAAATACATTTTCGGGCATACCCGAACACTTTGAACGCGCGCTTCGGCTGAGTGAGGGCATCGCAGATCTTAGCGATAAAAACACAACTCTAACAAACATTCTGGATACCGTTCCGATGGGAGCGGTCGTCTATGCTATTGATGGCAGTGTCATTTACGCTAACCATGAAGCGAAAAAACAGGTTCTGGACCAACCACAAAATGCGACTCTGCTGAAATCCCTGCTACAGCCAGATGAACAACCCGTTCAATTTCACGAAATTGTCTCACGAAACATGACGGCGGATCTGATTGAACCAACATTTTATGAAAGCAAGGACGCGCCTGGCGAATTCGCATTTTTTCCCTCAAGCATGTTGAAAAAACTGGGATTGCCACAAAACATTGCAGCGATGGCCATTAGTACGCCAAGCGCCATCGATCAGGTCTTTTTACATATTCAGCAAACCTATTTCCTCAACGAAATAGAAACGCATTTGCTTGCGGCGCTTTACGAATTCAGGAAACTGAGTAAAGCGGCCATTTACTGTTCACTGGAACTGAGCGCAGCCGAAACGCACCGCGACCGCGTGTACAAGAAGATTGATGTCGAAGACCTGGAATCATTGATCAAGTTGGTGGATGGCAATACAGCAAGTGTGCTTCAAAGTTTCAGTATAAGGCAAAATGCGCACCCTGAAATTCGCCGTCTGATAAAACAGCCGGACGGCTTGACGATGGAATATTTCAGCCTTGGGCCAGAAGATGGATATCCTGTGCTGCATTTTGACGGTGTATCCGGCCTGGCATTGGATACAATTGGCACTCCAGAGCGCTACATCAGATCGCTTGAGGAAAATAATCTGCGGCTCATCACGCCCTGCAGACCCGGAACATTCAAATCGGATTTCAAACTTTATCGCGGTCTGAGCCAGATGGCCGTCGATGTCGTGCTGCTGATGGACCAGCTCGATATTGAAAACGCGACACTACTTTCGCAAACACTGGGCTCAGGTCCGGCCCTGGCCGTGGCATCGCTTATTCCTGAATACGTTGACCAGGTTGTTATGTGTGCAACAAGTTTTCCCGACTTCGAGCACGGCAAGCAAAGTGGCACGGACAATTATTACACAATCACGAATGTAATCGGAAAGCGGGCACCCTGGCTTTTGCGTTCCATACTGCCATTCTTCCTGCGTTCTGTTGTGCGAAATCCGGCAACGTTCTTCAAAAGCCCCAACACAATCGCTGCCTGTGATGCGGACAAAGTTATTTGTGATAGTCCGAGCGCGCAAAAGCGCGTTGCTGAAATTCTGCAGGACCGGACGGCCAATGGATATGACGGTTTTATTCAGGAAAACCACCTGAGTGTGCATGGTTGGGATTTTGACCTGAACGCCATAACATCACCGGTAACATTGCTTCACGGAGCACTCGACAACGTCCACCCCGCCGGGGGCGCACAAAAACTGGCATCCCAACTACCAAACGCCACGCTGACCCTATATGCCGAATTTGGCCAATACATGTTGTTTACCGAATGGCCCTGGATATTTGAGCTATGTGCAGGACGTAAACCGCAGCAAATTCCGCGTGAAACCGATGTAATCCTTCCACCCGAGATGCTCTCCGGTACCAGTGAACAAGAGAGCCAGGTAACCCGACATTAATTCAGTGTCCGGGTCGTCAGTGAACCACGCCGCATAATTGCAAATTAATGGTGGAAATTTTATCCCTACCCTTTGCGATGCGTGTAACCTTGACCACCGATCGAAGGACTGGCAATCGTAGTTCAACCACACGCATCCTGATAACGCCAATCAGGATACCTCGCAATGAATAGCCCCGTGACAGGATCAGCAGGTAATGAATGTAGTCCCCTATGACAGCGAAAATATATTTGCAAAAATAATTGAAGGTTCCATGCCGTGCCACAAGATATTTGAGGATGACCATACGTTTGCATTTATGGACATCATGCCCAGAGGAACGGGCCATTGTCTGGCGATCCCGAAGAACGGCGCACGTAACATCCTTGATATTGATCCGGCAGATCTGTGCCATACGATCAAAACAACCCAAACGCTGTCTAAAGCGGTTGTAAAAGCCTTCAAGGCTGATGGTGTGACTGTTCAACAGTTTAACGAGCATGCCGGCGGACAGATCGTGTTCCACCTGCATTTCCACATAATTCCCAGATTTACCGGCATAAAACTGCAGCCTCATTCCGGCACCATGGAAGACCCGGAGATACTCAAGGTGAACGCAGAAAAAATCAGACAGGCCCTGACGTGATTGCTTTGAGCTGTGCCTCCGGTGAACGGCTGCATGTGTGTGAGCAGGCATCTACATAGGGTCAATTCGGGTTTTGACGGAGGGCACCTGCATGCATCAACAAAATAAAAGGCCGACACCCCTGCCCCGTTTCTGACAAAACGTCAAACGGTCCAGGACTGGCGCTGGGCCGCTTTTCGAATGTTTGTGGCCTCACGCCCGCGGCGACCCCGTGGGCTGTGAACAATCCAGGGTTGATCGAGGATCAACTGGCAATATAGGCCTTGATCTCTTCTGCTTCCCGCTCAACCTGCTCAATGCGCATGCGAACCACGTCACCGATTGATATAATGCCACCAATTTTCCCGTCAGCCTCTACAGGCAGGTGGCGGAAGCGGCCTTTTGTCATCATTTCCATCAGTTGATTGACCGAATGGCTCTCATCACAAACTTTGACGTTCGATGTCATGACGCTCGATACGGCATTGTCCAGCACCGGCGGGCCCTTTGCCGCCAATGAGCGCACAATATCACGCTCTGAAAGTATGCCGCATATTCTGTCTTCCGAATCCACGACAACGATGGCACCAATTTTATGCTTTGAAAGCTGCTTGTTGGCATCCGAGAGTGTCATTTCCGGCCCTACGGTCACCACGTCACGACCTTTTTCATCCAATATCGCTTTTACCGTCATTGTGAGCTCCTTTCACAGGGTAACACCTGAAACTACGCACGCTGGAATTGTACGTACTCTAACCCATCCGAACATGGTGCGCGGAGTTTGTTACAATTGCAAGCGTCTCCATAGGCATCGACAACATTAAGATGGGTGATCCAATCGTCACATTTATGCTGCGTCGGTATCGAACAGTGAGAACAGAAGAAAACCAAACACAAACCCGCCAATATGCGCCTCCCAGGCAATCTGAGCTCCCTGCTCAGCACCGGCGGCAAATCCGAAAGCGGCCAAAGCGTTTACACCAAACCAAACAGCGACATATGTCAGAACCGTGCGGTTACTCAGGGCTTCCATGATGCTGAGACGCGGCAGCAAGTGGGCATGAAGCCGATTGAAACGACCGTCCCGGGGAAAGGCAAACCGCGCTGCAGCACCCATGAGTGCCGAAACCACCCCTGATGCGCCAATCATCGGAACATTGCTTTGCTGGTTCATCGTCCAGTATAGAGCTGCAGAAAAAATTGATGCAAGGACCCAGAAAACAACAAATTTTCGATCGCCGATGCGACGGGCAACAATGGCGCCAAAGGCCATCAACCAAATCGAATTCATAATAAGATGAGCAAAGCCGCCATGCAGCACGGAATAGGTAACAGGCGTCCAAATCCAGGCAAGGCTCTGCTCGGAAGACTGGATTGAGTATCGAAGTGGGATAAATCCTCCTTCAAGAAGAACCTGGAAATTCTGGCTCTGCGTCAGCAGGTAGTCACGGGCAAGCTGAATGAGCCACATGCCGGCCAAAAACCAGGTGACGATGGAGGGCAAATTGAAAATCGGCTGGCGTTGCTTGTGTTGTGCTTCATCCCGTGAGATGGATCCTGGATTATGGTCATTTGACCCATCATGCGACATTTGCGCTCCTTCAGCGAGACTTGGTAGCTGCACTTATAGCAGCAGCAATCCAAAAAAAAAGCCGCCTGACATTGCTGTCAAACGGCTATGACCGGCCCCACCGGAACCTGAGTTTGTGCTTGTTTGCTGTGGAGACAGCATCCAATGATGTGTTGAATACTCTATGCCACGTCACCCGCAGACCTTCAATGTAAACCGAATATTAACCTTAATTTTGGAAATTCCTGATCAGTTACATCCCGCAATCGGAGCCGCATGGATACGCTGGAGGTTGAACACCAACACACCACACGGTTTGATCCGGTGATTACCGCTTGTTAACCAGAACCCACTAAAGTGGCATCAATCAATTTAATATGGAATCATATACTCATGCATTTCGCCAAAGGGTCGTCACATATACTGAAAAGTGATTCATCCGACGACACGGCTTACCAAAATGTCGTTGTTGATTTGCACGGCCGCTTAATGTGCGCGGACTTCAATGAATATGAGTGTATTGCTGTTGAAATGTCACCGGGTGAGGTTTCCTTCAGATGCGCGGCGCGGCCGCGGCCGCATGAACGCATTGTATCCTATATCGATCACATCGGTCGTATTGAGGGTAAAGTGTCCGCGCTGAATGATGACGGTTTTCAAATTGCCATCAATGCAACCGAACGCAAACGACAAAAACTGGCAGCTCAATTGACCTGGTTTGCCAACAAAAATGAACTTGGTCTTCCGGAAGACCGACGGCATGAACGCATTGTACCGCGCAATCCAAATGCCGAGGTGCGTTTGGCAGATGGTGACACCTACCCTTGCCGTATTGTTGACCTTTCCATGTCCGGTGCTGCGCTGGAATTGGAAGCGCGGCCTGAAATGGGCTCCCAAGTCATCCTGGGCAGCATGCGCGGGCGTGTTATTCGTCATTTTGATGACGGCATTGCAGTTGAATTTGCGACCATTCAACCGCCAGAATCCCTTGAGAATTATATTTAATCTCATTCGTCCAGTATGAACGAACACGTTCACGAGGCCCAACGAGCCTCCCGGAATATGCAGATCAGCCTGTTCGCCGCTACTGTGATATTGCCCTGATCGACCGCTACATCTCCTGATTAACAGGGTTGCGCCGACAAAGAGAACACACGCCTGCCGATAACCTGCACAATCGCTTGTGGGAATCACACGGCAGTGGCACCATTGATGCACATTGACCGCATCTGTGGAGGATAGTGTGGGGCACGACAATACTTCAATTGAGCACTTGGATGCATTCTTACAAAAAGCATTCGCTCCCTGGGTTCAGCAACTGAATATCAAACCACTGGAAATCGTTGATTACGGCGCGCTTTTTCTTGTACCGCAAAATCCTGAGCTGACGCGTATTGGCGGCATCGTATGTGGCCAGGCACTTTCGGCAATCGCAGACACTGTTGGAGTGCTGACACTTATTGCCCATAATCAGGACGACAGAATAATGACGACGGTCGACATGACCACCCACTTCATGCGTCCGGTAATGGCAGGTGAAATCAGTGCCAGCGTGCATATTCTGTCCAATGGCCGACGGATGGCCACCACCAGAATTGAGTTCCGGCAAAAAACATCCCCCAAAATATGCGCCAGCGCAACATGCGCCTATGCCTATATCGAGACCTGACACAGGCATCGCGCCCGAATGTATCAACAAATCAAAGGCCGCCACGCTTGTCCTGTTTCTGACAATACGCCAAACGGTCCCGGGGGCTGGATTGTACTCTTTCAACCGATTGCAGAGCCGCTACGCCAACAGGTTTCAGCGCAATACACCAATGTTTATCGACATTGAACAAAGACAAAATCCGGTTGATAAAATTTTATGTAATTTTTATTATTATTTTATACTCATTTTCCTAAAATATAAATTCAATTTTCAAAGTATTATACGATTTATATTTGCGTAATATAAAAACGTAACTGTCATTATTCCCTCAACGACGACGGGGAGACGGCAGGATGAACTATTCACAGACATTGAAATGCGCACTGTTATGCGCCCTTTTTGCATTGCCCTTTCAGGGTACAGCCAATGCTTCAAACATGACGACCCTTGGCCTGACCAGCCAGCCGATTGGTCACTATAACTTCTGTCGGGAAAACCCCGCAGAATGCAAAGTCAAGTCAAGAAAATCTGAACCCATGAAGCTGACACGCAAGGCGTGGAAAAAGCTCGTTGCGATCAATCAGTCGGTTAACAGAGCGATTGAACCACTGACGGATATGGAAATGTATGGTGTTCCAGAGGTGTGGTCCTATCCGCAATCAGCCGGTGATTGTGAGGATTATGTGCTGCTCAAACGTCACATGTTGATGAAAGCCGGGTTTCGCGCCTCTGACCTGTTGATCACAGTCGTCAAGCAACCTGATGGTTCTGGGCACGCTGTTTTGACTGTCCGGTCCGATATGGGTGATTTCATTTTGGACAGTATGCGCACAAAGGTACTGCTGTGGTCCGATACGGAATACACCTTCCTCAAACGCCAGTCCTCACGCCACAGCGGCAAATGGACAAAACTGAAACCAAGCCGCCCCACAACGGTTGGCAGCATCCGATAGGAAAGCATTGGGTTCGCTGCAAGCGCGCAGCCCTTTGGTTTGTAAAACCTATTTCAGACAGGCCTTGGTCGGTCCCCACCCTTCCCGTCTCAGACCAGGCCTTTGGGAGTCGATCCATGATCGGCTCCCATACTTTTTTCACCTGTTATCGGGTGTGGAACTATAAGCACACTCAACCATTGCCCTGTTTCTGAAAAAAAGTGAAACGGTTCTGTCAGTCAATTCGAACCAGCTCTTGTGAAAACCGACGCGCGTTGGCGACATAGTGTTTTGCTGACCAGGCGAGCATTTCAACAGCTTTGTCATCCAGTTGCCGAACCGGCTTTCCGGGTGAACCAACCACCAGACTGTTATCGGGAATCACCTTTCCCTCGGTAACCAGTGCGCCGGCGCCGACCAGGCAATTCTTGCCGATTTTGGCACCATTGAGGATCGTTGCGCCCATGCCGACAAGACTGTTGTCTCCAATGGTGCAACCGTGCAGCATCGCCTTATGGCCAATTGTGCAGCCACGTCCAACATCCAACGGAAACCCCATATCCGTGTGCATCACACAGTTTTCCTGAATATTCGTTCCACACCCAATGGTTATTGCCTCATTGTCGCCGCGCAGGGTCGCCCCAAACCAGATCCCAACATCTTCACTGACAATAACCCGACCGATAATCGTTGCCGTGTCAGCAATCCAACAAAAACCATCCGGCAATTCGGGACGGACGCCATCCAACATATAAAGCGGCATTGAATTCTCCCAGTCGAAACTGCCAATAATGCAGTCCTTCAAGATTTGTGTTTAAGAATCATCGTTATTATCACGCCGCGCAACATGCCCAAATCACACGGACAATCCAATGCGGCACAATCGGACATATTCCCTGGCGAATATCTGTTGTTCACCCATTCAGATCAGGTGCAACAGGATCCGGAATTTACCGCGTCTTAACCATAATACCTCAATGATGAGGTTTGATATCTGGTTACCTCAACAATTTCCAGATGAATGAACAATCAAGCGACTTGCGGCACATGAACGATGACACAGGATCAGCACCAACCGAACCTTCGCAGCCACTGATATCGCCGATTTTCCTGCGCAAAGTCATGACAATCATTGTCATTTTGGGGGTGCTGACCCTGTTGTTGAGCTTTGGCGGGCAGTGGTTTACGGAACGTATGGCAGACGGTGGGTACAGCGCTGATGCCAGCATGAAGTCGGTTGATATTGGCAGCAACCAGATTGCCTTGCCAGCCAATATGATCCGCTTTGCGAACCAACTGAATGCCAGTCCCGTTGAACGGCTTGATCTGCATCTGGTCTGGCCGCAGCTTGAGGGTTATTCGCGCGCCAATCGCCAGATTTTCGTTGATAGCAGCAAGTCGGACCAACTCATTTTTCTGTCGCTTGCACAGGCAACAATGGCGCTCGATATGTCGGCAAGACTTGGCCCCGTTTACAGCAAATTGGTAAGCGATGGTTCTGCAGGAACAAATGCCGGTTTAACCGCCTATGGTTTTGATCGTGGTACGCGTTATCCGGATGAAGTTCTATATGTCGGAACGCGCAGCAACGCGCCACCTTTTGCGGCGCGCTGCTTAAAGGATACAGACCTGCCAAAGGGGTCGCGTGCCTGTATGCGTGATGTCAATATTCACCCCGGCCTGACGTTGACTTACCGATTTTCCACCAGCCTTCTTGCGGACTGGAAACAATTGGACAGCGCAATTCAGTCATTCGTCAAAAGTGCAATCACAATGCAAAACGCCTCACTTGATCCATCCAACCTTTCTTTGCAATTGCGCTCTATTCCTCGCGAAACGCGCGATTAAGCTGGTCCATGAAGGGTTTCGTCAGGTAACTCATCGCGCTGCGGTCGCCAGTTTGAATAAATATGTCGGCAGGCATGCCAGGTGTCAGACTGAGCCCTTCCAGACGCTCCAGCTCGCCGGATTTCAACCTGATCCGCGCAACATAATATTTGTTACCGTTGCGTTCGTCTTCGGTAAGGTCTGCTGATATGGAATAAACTGTGGCCTTGACACGCGGGGTTGTGCGTTGATTGAAGGCGCTGAAATTCACCACGGCATTCTGTCCCACCCTGACCTGGTCAATATCGCCCGGCGAAACCGTTGCCTCGATCACGTGACCTTCATCCTGGGGAATTATCTGCATCAATGGCTGTCCCGGTGAAATGACACCGCTGCGGGTATGTATGGCGAGTTGATGGACAATACCGGCTTGGGGCGCACGAATATCCAGTCGTCTGAGCTGGTCATCGGCAGCTATTCGCCGCTCTGTCAGTTCAGAAAGGCTCGTGTGCACAGTGGCCAATTCACCAAGTACCGATTCCCGAAACTCTTTGTCCAGCTGAATAATCTGCAACTCTGTTTCACTCACCCGGCCCCGCGCCCGTGCAATATCCGCCATTAGCTGGCCGTGTCCACCCTGTAGTTTTACGGCACCACGTTCCAGCGGCATATAGCGTTCGAGGCTGATGAGTTGCTGTTTCTTCAAATCAACCAGCAAATCCAGTTCCTTGTTGGTCAGGTCCAGTTCGGCCACCATGGCCTCACTCTGGGACGTCAGGCCGATGATTTCATCTCGAATCTGGGTTATTCGTTCGCGCAGCTGTTTCCTTTGCCCGACAATTGTTTCGCGCCGGGCATGAAACAATTTGGTTTCACCATCCAGAATGTCCAAATTGCCTGTCGCCATGAACTCCTGTTGCAATTCAGCCGGGAACGTCAGAACGTCCCGTTGATCACGTTCGACCAGCAAACGCACAGAGCGTGCGTTCAATTCGTTGATTTGGGAAACTATAATGGCCAGATTTGCCTTTATCGCTGTACCATCAAGTCGCACCAATGGTTGTCCCGCAACAACACGATCTCCGTCCCGCACCAGAATTTCATCGACGATGCCCCCTTCCGCATGTTGAACCAGCTTGCTGTTGGATTCGACCACGACACTTCCCGGTGCAATGACCGCACTGGCAATTGATACAAACATCAGCCAGCCACCAATGCCGAAAACCAATGCGCCACATATCAGACAGCCGGCAATCACATATCGTCGCAACGAAACGGTTGCCGCTGTAACGGCGATCGGCGAATGAGAATTTGTTGCTGCACCCGACGCGGGCTCAAATCCAAAGTTGAAATTGTCCCTGTTCACAGTTCTGCCTTCACTCTTGGTGTTCTGACCGCCGCATGGGTCGCTTTGTTGGATGGAATTTTTTGACTTGGTCCAAAGGATTTCAGTTTCCCCCGCTCCATCACCATCATGTGGCTGAGCGATGCAAGAACACTGGGCCTGTGAGCAATAACGACAACAATGGATCCATTTTGCCGAAGCAGGCGAATAGCCTGCGATAGCGCTTCTTCCCCCTCAACATCAAGATTTGCATTTGGCTCATCAAGGACAACCAAAAAAGGCATTGCGTAGAGTGCACGGGCCAGACCGATCCTTTGGCGCTGTCCGGTCGACAAGACCGAGCCCGCCTCACCGATATTTGTGTCATAGCCATTTTGCAGGCTGAGGATCATGTCATGAACACCGGCAACACGCGCCGCCTGAATGACCTGATCCGCAGTACCATCGGGATCAAAGCGTGCAATATTTTGTGCGATCGTTCCGTCAAACAGTTCAACCATCTGCGGCAGATACCCGATGTGCTGACCAAGCGCATGGGGTTCCCATTGGTCCAGCGGCGCTCCATCCAGGCATATACGGCCGAATATCATTGGCCACACGCCAACAATTGCCCGCGCAAGGGTGGATTTTCCGCTGGCACTGGGCCCAATGATCCCAAGTCCGTCACCGGCATTCAGCGTAAAGCTGACCCGCTCCACGGCTATCTTCTGGCTGCCAGGCGGTGCCAGTGTAACGCTGCTTAAATTCAGGCTGTGCACTGGTTTTGGCAGTTGGGTTTTTATCTCATTGCCCGGTGTTTCCAGCGCTTTTCGCAGACGCCCGGCACTTTGGCGCGCCGCGATGAGGCCCCGCCAATTGGCCACTGCTGTTTCAATCGGCGCCAGCGCCCGGGACATGATGATGGATCCGGCAATAATAGCGCCGGGGGAAATCTCCTGTCCAATTGCCAGCCAGGCACCGGCAGCCAGAATGATTGACTGCATAAGCAGCCGCATGGTTCTGGTAATGGTGGAAAGCAACCCTGCGCGGTCTCCCGCTTTGCCCTGCAAGTCCTGATAGTGCGTATTGATGTCTGACCACAAAGCGCCAAGGCGAGGCCCCATCCCCATCGCCTGCACGACTTCGGCGTTGCGACGGCAATTGCTCTCAAAGGCACCACGTTTTGTGCCAATACGGGTGGCATCACGTATGGTTTTTCGGTTTGAAATCTCACTGATGATTGCCAGACACAGAAGCAAAATGGCCCCGGTTGTGGCGATCAACCCAAGAACCGGATGAAATAAATACAGGATAAGAAGATAGAATGGCATCCATGGCATATCCAGGATGGCCATTGGACCCTGGCTGGAAAAAAACTGTCGCAGCGCATCCAGGTCCCGTATTGGCGCAGTGGTGCTTTCATTGGATTTACGCTGCAATGGTTGACGCAATATCAACTGAAAGGCCGAGGGCGAGAGCTGTTCGTCCACCCGGCGTGCGATGCGCAGCAATACACGCGACCGGATCAGCTCAATGAGGCCGTAAAACAGATATAATAATACCACGAGCCCAACAAGTGCGGTAAGCGTTGGAAGGCTGCCACTCGTGAGAACACGATCATAGACCTGCATCATGAACAGCGGCCCGGTCAGCATAAGCAGATTTGACAGACAGCTGAATAAACCAAGTCCCCAGATGGCTGCCCGGCAGGTCCGAAGTGCATCCCCCATCGGGTTCCCGCTGGAGGCAACGCCGTTGGATCTGGGCACAGGTGCCTGTTGTTTACGCATCGCAGTGATACCCAAGGCAATCTTTGAAAGGCGTGCGGGATGTCGACCTGGCCCGTTAACGCGACGCGCCAATAGATTTTTCAATTGCATTTTGACACTCTTCGTTGCTGTAGCGGGAGGTGGCCAGCGAAAAGCTGGCCACGGGAAACACATGCAATTTGTGCATGTGCGACGACGCGCTATCAGGCAACCATCATGTCATCGGCGTTACAGCCCCACCGAAAGTCGTCGGGCCTGCCCATGTCCCCGTCCGTCGTGTCAACGTCAGCACCGTCGGCGGTTTGGTCCGGATCGGTATCCCCACCATCATCTCCTGGCGCAGGCACGTCCGCTTCGCCCGGCTTGAATTGAATGGTCAGGTTTGAAAACTCCAGCGTTTCAACACCGAACAATAGTTTGGTCGAATCGACGCCGCGCAGCAGGACCCCCTCATTGGGCAGAATATCGAACTGGTAATCATCAAAGCTGTTTTCACTGTCAAAAACGTCATTGCCATCACCTGCAAGGATAATCTGATCACCGGCCATATCCATGAAAATATCATCACCAGCGGTCCCACTGACAACTGAAGGCCCCTGCACCACGTCGGGCTGTTCTTCATCCGGTGTCTCGTCTGTTGGCTCGTCAACATCAGGTGTTTCGTCTGTTGGCTCGTCAACATCGGGCGTTTCGTCTGTTGGCTCATCAACATCAGGCGTTTCGTCTGTCGGCTCATCAACATCAGGCGTTTCGTCTGTCGGCTCATCAACATCGGGTGTTTCGTCTGTTGGCTGGTCGACATCCGGGGTCTCGTCTGTTGGCTCGTCAACATCCGGGGTCTCGTCGGTAGGCGGTGTCGGATCAGGATCCTGGTCGGCAACAACCGGCACCTCAAGATCACTGTTGATATCCAGCTTTACATTACCGCCAGCAATGGTCACCGTCTTTTCAACAACACCATTGATGCCTTCGCCAGAAAACTGAACTGTATAATCACCATCATCGAGTGCTATCTGGTAGCCGCCGGCATCCCAGGATGATGTTTCCACAATTTCACCATCCGCATTAGTGATCTTGATTTCGATGCCGCCCAATCCCTCGCCAACATCGTAAAAATTGTCACCATCACCGTCATCGAATGCAACGCCGGTCAGAAAACTCAATCCACGGTCGGAGAACGATTGAGAGTATAAAAAGGCGGAATCGTAATTACGGCCCCCATCCTGCCAATCACCCGTTGCTGCACCAATTCCCGCTTCGCTCCAGGCGGGATTCATTATATTGCTCAAGTGTCCAGGTGAACGCAGCAGTGATCCGTGACGCTCTTCCACGACTTCCTGCTGATTGATGTCTGATTGACCAAAACTGAACCAGCCTGAGATGTTCTCACCGACACCATTGCCGGCCCAACCCGCAGCCTCGGCTCTTTCCGTTGGCGATGAACCGCCAGCGCCCGTGTGGCTGAAAGTATCCGTTTGTTCCATCCAGTCGGAATGGCCCCTGGCAGCCTCCAGCAAGTCCTCATTCATTGCCAAAGGCTCAAGTGCAGCATCTGGAATATTACCAAGATTGAACCCATATTGCTCCGCTGCCTTGCCCGGATCAGCGCGGGCAAGATTGACGAGCTCGAGCATATATTGCTCAAATGAGGTTGGATTTATCATGTGAACGTCCTTTCCAAAGTAACATCATTTACGATTACAACCGGCTCGTTCCACACCGTGGAGCGGATCGGTTGGGTCCCAGAAAAGGGTCTCAAAAAATGGTGGTTCTGCGGCTACAATTTGACCAAATGGAGATCGGCAGTCACGCTTTGAAACCGGCAAAAACAGTCGGAAAAAAGGCGCTATGCCTTTGATTTTTTTAATGTATATCAGAAGCGATCAATGGGGACATTTCTCAAAACTTAATGGCGCGTCGGCGATGCAGACAAATGTCGCGGATTTCATTCACGTTACATTTTGAAATAAATCCAGATCAGTGCTCAACATTGATCAAACAGGATTATGCAAGTCTGTTCAAATTCGCAAGAAAGGCCGGATGAGAGGCATTTTCGGAACGCGTCATTTTGACGATGCAGCGCCTGGACTTGCAAAGGGGTGTCCAACCGCCGCGCCAATTCCTGCAAACAACAAAAAACCGGTACATCTTGCAATGCACCGGTTCAAAATCAGATTCACAAATAAAGAAGCCTTGGGCCTTCAGTGGTCGTCCAGATCAATATCCAGAATGGCCATGGAGAAGTTGTAGGACAATTCACCGTCTTCGTCGTCACGAAACACGACGCCCATAAATTCGTCGCCAACATAGACTTCGGCGGAGTCATTTTTGCGCGGACGGGCTCTGACTTCCATCTGCGGATTGAATGTGTGCTTAAAGTAGGAATTAAGCTTTCTCAGTTCTTCGGGCTTCAAGATGCTCTCCGTGATTTGTCTGAACTGACCGGCTTCTCGCATGCCGACAATCAGGCTGTAAAGGCTCTTGTGATAAATCACACCAAACGCAGAACCAATCTTCGCATACCGACGATACCCGAAACAGGCCCCGATATGCGCTACAGATCTATTCCTGACCGAGAATCTGATCCATCGACCGCGCGGGTTCCCGGCAACCGGCCTTACCAACGACACGCGCAGGCACGCCTGCAACAGTTGTTGCTTCCGGAACAGCCTGAAGAACAACCGATCCGGACGCAATTCGCGAGCAACAGCCGATTTCCAGATTACCAAGTATCTTGGCGCCAGCGCCAATCAATACCCCGTGGCGAACCTTTGGATGTCGATTGCCCGGATCCTTGCCGGTTCCACCCAGTGTTACACCATGCAGTATGGACACATCATCCTCTATGACTGCAGTCCCACCGACAACCAATCCGGTCGCATGATCCAGAAAAATGCCTTTGCCCATGCGAGCACCCGGATGGATATCTGTTTGAAATACTTCCGACGATCTGCTTTGCAGATAGAGCGCGTAGTCGCGACGCCCCCCTTCCCACAGCCAATGGGCCAGCCTATGGGCCTGAATTGCATGGAAGCCCTTAAAATAGAGCACCGGTTCTATGAAGCGGTCACAGGCAGGATCTCTGTCATAAACGGCTTGAACATCAACACGCAGCACCGAGCTCCACTCCGGCCAGTCCATCAGCATTTCTTCAAATGTCTGTCGCAGGAGATTTGTTGGCATGTCAGGATGATCGAGCCGCTCGCATACACGGTGGATAACCGCCTCTTCAAGCGAACGAAAATTGAGAATAGTCGAATAGTGGTACGTTGCCAGAACAGGATCGTTCTCGGCTGCCTGCAGCGCTTCTGTACGTATGGCATCCCAAATGGGATCCATTGACTTGACCTGTAACGGACTGACCGCCTTGCCAACTACCATGTTCTACCCTCCGACGTGGGACCAGCCATATTGAACGCTGGCAACCATCAATTTGGAAATCCGGCACCACGTATAAAGGCACCAGCAACAACATTCAGTAAAGATAGGTCAGATAGCGGTAAATTCAAATCGAATTAATTCATCCGATAGTCAAGATTTTTGATGGTGTGACCAACACGCACCGCTATGCATCAACAACCAGGTCAGACAATGTATAATGGATGAATCAGATGCATCAGCCCCGAAATCCTGCGTGAACCTGCTGACATTGGCAGCACGGGCTGATACCAAATGAACCCAATCAGGTGGATGGCATAAAATGAAATCACAGCATAGTTTCGCGCAAAATACGCTTCTGGCGACCACCGAGGACCATCGCGGTACTTTGAGTTTCAATCGGCCTGAGAGCAAAAATGCCATCAGTTTTCGCATGTGGCGGGAGATCCCACTGGCACTGGACTGGTTATGTGGACAGGGCGACATTCGCTGCATCGTTCTGCATGGTGAGGGTGGCCACGACTTTTCCGCCGGTGCGGACATTACCGAATTTGACGACCTGCGCCAGACAGAAGATACCGCACAGGAATACGAGCTCTCAAATACATCCGCATTTCGCGCTGTTCGTCTTTGTCCGATACCGATAGTGGCGATGATCAACGGTGTTTGTTTTGGCGGCGCTTTCGGGCTTGCAGCAGCGGCTGATATGAGAATTGCAAGCAATGAAGCGATGTTTGCCGTGCCTGCAGGGCGTCTGGGGCTGGCCTACCCTGTTGATGCGATGAGTGATATTGTTGAAGCGCTGGGGCCGCAACAGGCCCGTGCACTGCTCTATACGGGAAAACGAATGGCAGCGCGTGAGGCCCTGGCCGCCAATTTTCTCCTGTCCGTGTGCAGCCGGGCAGATCTGGCCAAGGTAACCGGCGCGCTCGTTGATCAGATTTGCTCCAATGCCCCCATGTCCAACCGCGCATCCAAAGCTGCCATCCGTTCGACACTCAGCGGTAAAAAAGAAGACCGACTGCTGGCGGATGACCTGGCACGATCCACTTTTTCAAGTGCGGATTATGACGAAGGCCGTAGAGCTTTTCGTGAAAAGCGGACCCCGGAATTTGGCGGTCATTGAAAAACCCGTCATTGCCGTTTAACCGTGACGGCAAATTCCAGGTGCGGAAATTCCGGTCTATGCAAGCGTCTGTTCAATGAACGTCAATATGGCGGATTGAAAAATGTCATTGCGGTCTCCGGCAACCATATGCCCGGCCCCCGAGACGTCGGCCAATTGCGCGTGGGGGACCAGTTGCAAAAATTCCTGCGCCATTTCCTCCGACACCAGTTCTGATTGTTGTCCGCGCACGAGAAGTGTCGGGATATTGAGCGCGCGCGCGGCAGACATGCGAAACTCAACGGATTGGGTTCGTCCTGTGTTCACCGCACGGGGACCATTAATGAAGGCCGGGTCCCAGTGCCAGCGATAACGCCCGTCCGAGCCAAGCCGTAAATTTTTTGCAAGACCATTCAAAGATTTGGGTTTGCTGCGGTTAGGCAAATAGGCAGAAATTGAATCCGCTGCTTCTTCCAGGGAGGCAAATCCATTGGTCATCCGGTCGGACATGAATCCCATTATACGCTCGACGCCATCGCGTTGCATTCGCGGTGTTACATCCACCAAAACCAGCGCAGACCACAGTGTCTGATCTGAATCAAATTGAGCCGCAAGGCTCGACAGACCGCCCAATGATGCTCCAACAGCAATCGGCTTTGTTCCATAGTGTTCAAAGACCACCTTGCCGATGATGGCCACATCGCTGGCGTAGTCATCAAATGAATAGGATTGGTTCTGCACCCAGGCACTGTCACCGTGACCGCGCAAATCTACAGTTATGGCCGTATGGCCAAACCCCTGGAGCGATCTGGCTGTCCGGTTCCAGGCGTGCCGCGTCTGCCCACCTCCGTGGAAAAGCAAAATCGGTTGCCCGCCGCCCTCAAATACACTCGCCGCCAGGTGATTATCATCCGCTCCGGTAAAACTCTTTTCAAAGTGGTCCAAAGCAGAGACCGCAGATTGTTCAATACTCACGATGCTTCATAATCCCCGTAAAACGCCAACACCGCGGCTTTGTAGCTGCGATCACCAACGGCCAGCATATGGTCACGGTTTTCGATGTCAAAGGCCTGTCCGTTGGGCAACATATCCGCCAATTTATGCGGCGAGCCACCAATATCATCTCTTGTGCCGACTGCGACGAGCGTTGGCATAACCAATGTCTTGAGTTGATCCTGCGTTACCAGCGTGCGCGAAGACTTGATACATGCGGCCAGAGCAAGTCGATCCGAGTGGGTCTGATCGGCAAAATTTCGGAACGTCCGACCCCTTTCGTCCATCACATCATCAATTGAGGGTGCCAGAAGGGCGGCAGCGATCGGATCCCAATCACCAACCCCTTCGGTCAATCCGGACCCCAGACCACCCAGTGTCAGCGTTCGCACAAGTCCCGGCTCAGCCAACGCCACGAACGTACTGAGACGGGCACCCATCGAATAGCCCATGACATGTGCAGATCCAATTGCCAGGTGAGCCAGGAGTGACAGCGCATCGCTGGCCATCTGAACCGGTGTATAACGCGCCGTGTCATGCAGCTTCTGACTTGCACCATGCCCACGATTGTCCAAGGCTATTACCCGAAATCCTGCGTCAGTCAGGCTCTTGACCCATCCGGTGAAAACCCAGTTAACATGGGCATTTGATGCAAATCCATGGATTAGTAGAACGGCTATGCCGTTGCGCGGCCCCTCGTCCAGATAGGCAATCTCCACGCCATCATTGCTCAACATATTCATGGGCAACCGATCAATATTCATTCGCACACACCATTACAAATTATTCGTCCGCTTCTGGTTATGGCAATCATCGGCATTTCTCAACCACCGTGTGCAATTTCCGGGTAACTGCCGATTCAGCGCCATTGAAGTTGTCGCCGGATCAACGCACCACTGACTTCCACTTCAGTCATGGGAAACACCAATAAAGCAAATGGGCTGACCATGTGATTTATACCAAATTTATCGTGGCATTGTGCACATTTCTGCTACACAATTGACAACCTAGCGTATATGTTCCGCTGAAGAGAATTGAACTGGAGTACCGAGATGGCCGGGCACCCGATCCCGCATTTCCAAAATGACGCAGGACATCCAGCCATAGACGTTGGCGTCAGGAAATTTATGTGCGTTGGTGCAAATGCACCTTTTGATCATCCGCATGAGTATTTGGATATGGGCGATGATGTGGAAATAATTTGTCCCTATTGCTCAACACTTTACCGATTTGACTCATCTTTGAGTGCCAGTGCCTCCCGTCCAGATGGATGTAGCTATACGATTGAAGTCGATTGAACTAACGCCGTAAAAATCGCCATTCCAAGCTGGTTTATCGGATTTTCATTTGCTACGTTGACGGATATCAGCGGCTTTACTCAGGCTGTTACCTGTTGTTGTTTTCGTCAAGGGGCATGCATTCACCAATGCAACCAAGAATTGCCATCGTCGGTGCTGGCATCGCGGGTTTAAGTGCCGCGCTGGCATTTGCACACCGGAACTGCCATGTCGACATTCTTGAACGCCAGGATTCGCTTGAAGAAGTCGGTGCCGGATTGCAACTATCACCCAATGCGACACATCTGCTCAATAAAATCGGCGTTTTAGAATCACTCAGCCAGCTTTGGCACGAGCCGGCGTTTTTGCGGCTGAACTCTGGAAAGAGCCTGCGTCAATTGGCCAGGGTGCCAGTTGGCCAATATGCAAGAGATCGCTGGAATTGGCCCTACGTCGTTGTCCACCGTGCCGACCTTCAGAATGTTCTGACCAGCGCTGTCAATGCATCAATAGCGTGCCAACTGCATTTGGGGAAACCCATCGGGGCAAACTCCGAGCAGGAGCTGCTTGCAAATCTGACGCACGAATTGGGTCATGAGCCTGACTTTGTCATTTGTGCTGATGGTGTCTGGTCTCAACTAAGAGGCCTTGCACCGCAGTCAACCGCGGCAACATTTTCCGGCTCGACCGCGTGGCGGGCCACGCTTGCGGCAAAGGATTTTCCATCGCTCGGCGAGCCCGGTAATGTGAACGTTTTTTTCGGAGCCAAAACCCATCTGGTCAGCTATCCCCTTGGCCACCGAAAAGATATCAATATGGTTGCGGTTACGCCTGGCAATGCCATGGCGAAAAACTGGGACCAGTCAGGCGATGTTGACACGCTGATCGATCAGTTCAAGGGTTGGAACAAGGGCATTCTATCAGCGCTCGGCGCGGCACAATGGAAGCGATGGCCATTGTTTGAAGTCAGAAATGATCAATGGCGCATTGGCGAAAAGTCAATTCTCATCGGTGATGCTGCTCATGCAATGACGCCCCATGCTGCTCAAGGTGCTGCAATGTCAATTGAAGATGCTTTGTGCCTTGCGACCTGTTTTACGGCGTCCAATGGAGATCTTCCAACCACGATGGCACGTTATGAGACGCTGCGAAAACCACGCATAGACAGGGTTCGCAAGCGCGGCGATTTCAACAAATATTCCTATCACGTCCGCGGCCCTGCCCGCATTGCCCGTGATGCGGTGCTGGCGTTTCGAAGACAGCAAACGCTCGCAGCCGGTCTGGATTGGATCCACAATCACCGTGCCGATCAATTGCCGGAATAATGCTCATCCTGTTATGCCTGCATTACCGGCATCAAAAAGCCCGCCTGTCGTGGCGGGCTTTTCAATTTTTTTCCTTATCACTGCCTTTTCACCGGCAGCAATGATGGTTTGAACAGGTCTAGTGCAGGATCTGGCTGAGAAACAGTTTGGTGCGTTCATGCTGCGGATTATCAAAGAACTCGCCAGGCTCGTTCTCTTCAACAATCTGCCCCTGATCCATAAAGATTACCCGATTTGCCACCTGACGGGCAAAGCCCATTTCGTGGGTAACGCACAGCATGGTCATGCCTTCTTCCGCCAGTCCGACCATTGTATCGAGCACTTCCTTGATCATTTCCGGATCCAGTGCGGATGTCGGCTCATCAAACAGCATAATGCGCGGGTTCATGCACAGTGAACGGGCGATGGCCACACGTTGTTGCTGACCGCCGGACAATTGGCCGGGAAATTTATGTGCCTGTTCGGGAATTTTAACCCGCTCCAGGAAGTGCATAGCAACATCTTCAGCCTCTTTCTTTGGCATCTTGCGCACCCAGATTGGCGCCAATGTACAATTCTCCAGAATTGTCAGATGCGGAAACAGATTGAAGTGCTGGAAAACCATGCCGACTTCCCGGCGAACTTCATCGATCTTCTTCAGATCATTGGTCAGTTCAATTCCATCGACAACGATCTTGCCCTTCTGGTGTTCCTCGAGCCGATTGATGCAGCGGATCATGGTCGATTTTCCGGAGCCTGAAGGCCCGGCAATCACGATTCGCTCGCCCTGCATCACTTTCAGATTGATATCGCGCAACACATGGAAGTCGCCATACCATTTATTCATCCCGACAATTTCAACCGCCACATCCGTTTCGGATACGGTCATTGTTGCTCGGTTTGTTTCTTGAGCAGCGTTTTCCGCCATAACTCTTCCCCTTTTTATGATTTGTGGCCGGTGTCGAGGCGGCGTTCCATATATGCAGAATAGCGCGACATGCCGAAGCAAAAGCAGAAATAGACAAATGCCGCGAATGCGAAACCGGTACTTTGCTGAACCGGTGAAGCCCAGGTCGGATCCGTAAAGCTCAACTGGATTGATCCAAGAAAGTCAAACAGGCCGATAATCAGCACCAAAGTTGTATCCTTGAACAACCCGATGAAGGTATTGACGATCCCCGGGATGACCATAGTCAGTGCCTGGGGCAAAATGATCATTCGCATCATCTGCCAAAAGCTCAATCCAAGAGCCATAGCGCCCTCATATTGCCCCTTCGGAATGGCCTGCAAACCGCCGCGAATGACCTCCGCCATATAGGCCGCGGAGAACAGTGCAACACCAATCAGTGCCCGCAACAATTTGTCAAAATGCACACCTTCAGGCAGGAACAGTGGCAACATCACTGAAGACATGAACAATACGGTGATCAACGGAACACCGCGCCAGAATTCAATAAACACCACCGAAACCAACTTGACGATCGGCATATTCGAGCGCCTGCCCAAAGCAAGCGCAATGCCGATTGGCATGGATGCCGCGATACCGGTGACCGCAATGACCAGCGTTACCAGCAGCCCGCCCCAGCGATCTGTTGGAACCTCTGAAAGGCCAAAATCCACGGCAAACAGGGCAAGAATGACGGCTATTGCACCCATAAATCCAAGAATGGCCACAATGGTTGGCTTCGGATCAGAATCTGTGCCCCGGGCAATGCCGACACCAATGGCCAGCAGTATCAGAGTTATCAGAACAATTTCTGTCCAAAAGCGCAGAGCCGATGGTTCCATGAGGAAATCAGGTAGCAGAAAACCGGAATAATGCAGGTTTCCACCAGTGAGCAGAACGAATGACGCCACCGGAAATATTGCGGTGACAAATATGATGTTCGCCCGTTTCATCGGTACAGAAGGAATAAGCAGCGGTGCCAAACCGCCAAAGAACATCAGGAAAACAACGTTTACACGCCACTCTGATTCATCGGGAAAACGCCCGTAGATGAATTGATTGAAATAGGCATCAACGTAGGCCCAACAGGCGCCGAACCACCCATCAGGCATGATGCCGCCCTGAGCAATGGTGGAACAGGCCTGCCTGTCTGTCCCTGTCCACACAGCGTCAATAAATCCAAACCTGATCACCGGTGGGATAATAACGTAGGCGATATACAGCACCAACAGGGTCAACACCGTATTGTACCAGTTTGAAAACAGATTGTTTCTTATCCATGCCACGGTTCCCACGGCACCACTTGGTGCCGCAGCTTCCGTCAACATGTCGTTGCGAACAAAGGCCAAAGAGGCATTTTTTGAAGTATCAGCCATAACCTTACCTCTCCACCAGCGCCACGCGGGCATTGTACCAATTCATGAAGGCCGATGTGAGAAGTGATATTCCCAGATAGGTCAACATGGTCATACCCAGAATTTCGACAGCCTGACCCGTTTGATTAAGTGCGGTTCCGCCGAAAACAGAAACCAGATCGGGATAGGCAATGGCAACGGCCAAAGATGAGTTCTTTGTCAAATTGAGATATTGGCTTGTCAGCGGTGGAATGATAACGCGCATGGCCTGCGGAATTACAACCAGCCGAAGTGTCGGTCCGTTGCGCAAACCCAATGCATGTGACGCTTCCGTCTGGCCTTTATCCACAGCAAGAATACCGGCACGCACGATCTCGGCAATGAAGGCAGCCGTATAGGTCGATAGAGCCAGTAGTAACGCCATGAATTCCGGAATGATCGTCATTCCGCCCTTGGGCCTGAAGCCACCGGCGACCGGATATTCAAATATCAGCGGCAGCCCTGTGAACACAAAGACCAGAAATGGCAGGCCAAATATCAATCCCATCCCCGTTAAAAACACGGGAAACTGCTGTCCGGTTTCCATCTGGCGCTTGCGTGACCAATTCGAAATACCGAGCATAACGACAATGCCGATGACAAATGCCGCCCCGGTCAGAAAAAAGAGTTCCTGTGGTATTGGCTTTGGCGCAAACCAGCCGCGATTGTTCAACAGCCCCAGAAGACCCAGATCGGCACTGTCGCGCGGGTGCGGTAAAAGCCGCAGCACACCAAAATACCAGATGAAGATATGCAGAAGCAGTGGAATGTTGCGAAAAACCTCGACGTAAACAGTCGCTACGGAACGAACAACAAAATTGTTGGATAATCGCGCTATGCCGATGACAAACCCAAACACTGTCGCGAGAATTACACCTATGAATGCAATTGAGACTGTGTTCAGCAAGCCAACCATATAGACCTTGCCGTAACTGGACGCCGCCTGATCATAAGGCAGCAGTGACTGACTTATCGCAAATCCCGCGTTGCGCCCCATAAACCCGAAACCGGAAGCGATATTTTGAGCAGCCAGATTGGCAAACATATTCTGGACGCCCACGACGACCAGATAAACAATGACCGCAAGCAGCAGAATCTGGTAAACCCAGCCGCGAATTTTCGGGTCGTTGAATATGGCAACCTTTGGCTGTCCGACGTCCTGTGAAACGTCCTGCAAAGCCATTTAAATTCTCCTACCCATGCCGCAATCAAGACTTGTCGGCTGGGCCTGTATTTTCCCCACGTCCATCTTGTTGATGGATCCGTTCATTATTTCAATGCAGTCCACCCGGCGATGACGAAGTCGCCGGATGGAAATTTGCAACGGTCTTAACGTACGGGTGCGCCGTACTGCAGACCACCATTTGACCACAGTGCATTCACACCGCGTGAAATTGCCAATGGTGTGTCGGGACCAACGTTCCTGTTAAAAGTTTCGGCATAGTTGCCTACTTCTTTGATGACGTTGTAAGCCCATTCATTGCTGATACCGATGGCACCACCAAATTCACCTTCTGTACCCAGAAGACGTTTTATGGATGGATTGTCGCCATTCTTCATCTCATCAACATTTGCTGACGTCACACCGAGTTCTTCGGCGTTCAGCATTGCAAAATGCGTCCATTTGATGATGTTAAGCCACTGATCGTCACCCTGACGGACAACAGGACCAAGTGGTTCTTTGGAGATGATTTCCGGCAGAACAATATGTGCGCCAGGATCTGTCAGTTTAAGACGCTGAGCATACAGGCCAGACTGGTCCGTCGTGTAAACGTCACAACGACCGGCATCATAAGCTGCAACAACTTCGTCAGCCTTTTCAAACGCAACCAGCTCATATTCCATCTTGTTGGCACGGAAATAGTCAGCAACGTTCAACTCTGTTGTTGTACCGGTGTTGGTGCAGATCGAAGCACCCGACAGGTTCAGTGCAGAGTTGATGTTCATGTCCTTGCGAACCATGAATCCCTGACCGTCGTAATAGTTGACAACGGAGAAATTCAGACCGAGTGCCGTATCACGGCTCATGGTCCAGGTGGTGTTGCGGGACAGTACATCCACATCACCAGACTGAAGCGCCGTGAAACGCTCCTTGGCTGAAAGTGGTGTGTACTTGACTTTTGATGCATCGCCGAAAACTGCTGCAGCAACTGCGCGGCAGAAATCTACATCAAGACCAGTCCAATTGCCGTCCTGGTCTGCATTTGAGAAGCCGGGCAGCCCCTGGCTCACGCCGCACTGAACGGAGCCTTTCGCCTTTACGTCGTCAAGCGTAGCAGCTGATACAGTACCCGCACTAAGTCCGAGAACTGCCGTGCCGACAATCGCCGACAGGATTTTTCTTGTCATTTTATACAACCTTTTCTGTTGCCCTGTGTGTCACTCCCAAAAAGCACCGACGCAGTATCTTGAAAACGAAATGTCTTCATCGTCCATGTCTTGTGCTTTTGACGTGGCTATCACAATTTCAATTCGTCGCCCGGGTCAAGTGCTTATGTCCAATTTCCGACATTTCCTGCCCAATTTGGTTAAACGGGCCGCGAGAAATGGAATTTTTGGGAGGATTATCCAAAAAAATTGATCAGGATGCCATGTTGGCCTTTGAACCTGTGCCACCGAAACTGTAAACCGCAACTACAAGATGCTAACCAGGATTCGCAAATGACCGACAAATCGCACACAGCCAAACGGGGTCTGAATACAACTCTGGCTCATTCCGGCAATAATCCGCACGACTATTTTGGGTTTGTGAATCCACCCATTGTACATGCATCCACGGTTTTGTTCCCCGATGCCGCTACACTGGAAAGTGGCAAACAACGCTACACCTATGGCACCCATGGTACTCCCACTACCGATGCGCTTGCGGAGGCGGTGAATGTTCTGGATGGTGCTGCCGGAACCATTATCGTGCCCTCAGGCCTTGCCGCCGTGACGATGCCTTTGCTGGCATTTCTGAAGTCTGGCGATCATCTATTGATGGTCGATTCAGTTTATTATCCAACCCGTCGTTTTTGCGACACGATGCTGCGTGATCTTGGCGTGGAAACCACCTATTATGACCCACATGTCGGCGCAGGCATTGCCGCCCTTATACGTGCGAACACAAAGGTGGTCTTTACCGAGTCTCCCGGTTCCAACACATTTGAGATTCAGGACATCCCCGCAATTTCGAAAGCGGCGCACACAAAAGATGCTGTGGTGATGATGGACAACACCTGGGCAACGCCCGTGTATTTCAAACCCCTTGATTTTGGTGTCGACATTACCATCCAGGCCGGTACAAAATACCCGGGCGGGCATTCTGATGTCCTGCTTGGCCTCGTATCTGCCAATGCCAAACATTGGCGAAAGTTGCTTGATGTGCAGACCGTTACCGGCGTCTGTGCCAACTCGGATGACAGCTACCAGGTTCTCAAGAGCATGAGAACCATGGGCATTCGGCTGGAACGCCACCAAAAATCCGCGCTGGATCTTGCCACAGCGCTGCAGGACAGGCCTGGCGTTGCCCGCGTTCTGCACCCGGCCCTGCCGGATTTTCCCGATCATGCCATGTGGAAACGGGATTTCAACGGCTCAAGCGGCCTGTTTTCCATTGTGCTGGATGCCAAGGGCAATCCGGACCATTGGCGCGAAAAGGCCCATGCTTTTTTGGATGCCTTGCAGATTTTTGGGCTGGGCTATTCCTGGGGCGGCTACGAAAGCCTCGCCGTGCTGGTTCACCTGGAAGACCGGACAATAGCGAAATGTCCTGTTGAGGGGTCCGTCATCCGCCTGCAAATAGGCCTTGAGGATGCACAAGATCTCATGATCGATATTGAACGGGGACTTGAAGCGGCAAACAACATTATCTGACAGCATGCTGAATCGCTTCATCAGAAACACAGCACAATTGTCTGTTATATATACGATTTATTGCGCTGGCTTCACATGAAGATACATCCAGAGCAATTCAGGTTTTGGCGGAATCGGCAAAACCTGAATGCATCAACCATATCAAAGGTCAACACCGTAATCATGCCGACCAACGATCGGCAAAGTACCATTCGGTTGACGGCAATGGATGCTCATGTGTGTGCAAAGTGCCTGGCGGGCTGTTCACCGCCCGCGCCTGACTGATTTTCCAGGTTATCGATGGTTTTTGTAAGGTCTTTGACGAGCAGTTCGGCCATGTCGCGGCTAAAGCCTTCCCGAAGAACAATTCGCAGAACGTGGATATCTTCAGCACCCTCGGGCATCGTATAGGCTGGCACCTGCCATCCGTGCATGCGCAGATGGCTGGACAGCGTATAGACGGAGTATTTGTCCGGATTTTTCAGCTTGAATGCGAAGACAGGGATTGTGCTGCCGTCACTCAATAGTTCGAATGGGCCCATTTGGGCGATCGTTTGCGACAGATACAGCGCAACGGAGCGCAGGTTGTCCATTATTCGGGTATATCCATCCCGTCCCAGACGCAGAAAATTGTAGTATTGGCCAACAATCTGATTACCTGGGCGTGAAAAATTCAGCGTAAAGGTAGGCATGTCGCCGCCCAGATAATCGACGTGGAAGATCAGGTCTTCCGGCAAATCGCTTTTGTCACGCCACACAATCCAGCCTACACCTGGATACACCAATCCATATTTATGCCCCGAAACATTAATGGATTTGATCAGTGGTAGGCGAAAATCCCATTCCAGTTCAGGCTCCAGAAATGGTGCCACAAATCCTCCACTTGCTGCATCGACATGCAATGGAACCTCAAAGCCGGTCTCTTCGTTGGATGCGACGAGCAGGTCGTGCACAGCTTTTATCGGTTCATATTCGCCGGTATAGGTGGTTCCCAAAATGGCCACGATCCCAATGGTGTTTTCATCAATCTTCGAAATTGTTTCCTGCGGATCGATCACATAACGGTCTGGAGCCATCGGGACATATCTGGCTTCGACATCCCAATAGCGGCAGAATTTCTCCCAGACGACCTGAACATTTGTCCCGAGAATCAGATTGGGCCTGTCTGTCGGTTTGCCTTTGGCCTTTTGACGGTCCCGCCATTTCCATTTGAACGCCATTCCGGCAAGCATCACAGCTTCGCTCGAACCAATGGCGGAGGAGCCTGTCGAATTTTCCGGCGCATTAAACAGGTTAGCAATGATTTTGATGCAACGCTCCTCGATCATCGCAGTGTTCGGGTATTCATCCTTATCAATCAGATTCTTGTCGAACGTCTGGGCCATAAGCCGTTCAGCCTGCGGTTCCATCCAGGTCGTGACAAATGTTGCAAGGTTGAGCCGTGCATTTCCATCAAGCATCAGTTCATCATTGATAACGCGATAGGCGGTATCGGCTTCCATTTCACCATCCGGAAGCCTGAATTTTGGAACAGACTCGCGCATCATCCGCCCACCGTAAGACGGTGTCAGAACAGATGAGATCGGTTCTGCGATTTTATTCGTTTTTTCAAAATCGGTCATTTCAGGTATCCCGTTTTTACTGCGCAGGTCTGGCTGACCAGCCTGATCTGCGGAGTGCAAAAATTAGAAAAGGCAGGATTGTCACCGTCAAAACGCCAACAATCATCATAATCTCAAATGTCTCGACAGAAAGTTCACCGCTTGATGCCGGCAGAAAACCAATTGCAAAACATGCGGCCGATGCCAGCAGACCGACGCCGCCAACAATCCATATGCCAATTTTGCCGCCCGGTACCCGGTACGGTCTTTCAACTTCCGGATGGCTATAGCGCAAGCGAATGGCTGCCGCATACATCAAGGCATACATCAGGGAGTAAACAAGAACCGCGATAGAAGTCAAAATAAGGAAGGCTGTATTGACGTTATCGACAATCAGAAAAGACAACGCAATGAACGAGATAAGTGTCGCCTGAACGATGAGAAGATTGGTTGGTACACCCTTTGCATTCACTTTCTGTGCCCAATGGGGAAGATTACCCGCCTGCCCTGCAGCGAGCAGACCCTTGACCGGTCCCACGATCCAGGTGCTCACCTGACCAGTCGCGCCAAAAGCAATCAGAACCGCCGCGACCGGCGTGAGCCACAGGAGGCCAAAATGTTCAAAAAGTGCAGAGAAAGCCTGCATGGCACCATTGATCTGGTCAATGGAGTTGACTGGTAGTATGGCAGCAACTGCCAGTCCGCCAAACAGGGTCAGGACAAAACCGATTGCGGCGGCCGAGAAGATCGCTGTCGGATAGACGCGCCGAACGTTTTTCACCTCTCTTGCATGGCTTGCCGAGACCTCCACACCGACAAAGCCGAAGACGAAACTCAAAAACAGAACCAGGTTACCGGTCTGGCTTATTGAGGGAACCAGATTGTCGGTCGTCAGCTGCGTGTCGAAATGTATGGTATTGCCAGCGCCAACGTAAATGGCACCCAGTGCAATCAGGGCAACGGTCGGGAGCAATACTCCTGTCGTGACCGCAATCGTGCTGATGAGGCCTGAGCCCTTTGATCCGTAGAAATTGGCAAGGGTAGCCGCCCAATATACCGACAGAATTACAGCGACAATGAAGAACTTGTTGCTCCCCAGATCAGGATCGAAAGCATAGGCCAGCGATGCTGCAACATAGGCAACGATGGATGTAATTCCGAAGATACTTTGTGACCATTGCAGCCATACGGCAACAAAACCCAGACGCGCACCGAAGGCCGCAGCCACCCAGTGGAAGACACCATTTTTTGGCCAGCCGGTTGCCAGTTCAGCCGAGATCAGGGCAACGGGAAGAAGATAGGCAATGATCGTTATGACATTGAAGAATATCATGCTCATACCCGCCTGAGCCATCATCGGCATATTGCGCAATGTCATGAATAGCGCCGCGGTGATGAGGGTGAGCGTGAGCACCCCGATTTGATGTTTCTTTTCTTCTGGTTGCAATTTCATAAGGTGTCGTGAGGCTCATCTAATATGCGTTGCAGCGATCGATGCGATAAGACTGTCAATTCAATGCCGATTGAATTCAACCGACTTTAGGCGTGTTAGAGTTTCAAAATACCACCGGCGTCAATGACGGCCTGTTGCGTATCAACATCCAGCAGGGCCGCATCGCCAATGTCAACGTCAATGATGGGCAGGCCTGCCGAAGCGATGACCTGACGGGCACCAACATCCCCCTCCAATCGTGAAAGGGCATCAAATGTCTCTCTTGGCAGCAAGACCGGATTGCCGCGAACACCGCCGCTGGCTGCCCGTACAATGGCTTTACCACCCGCATGTCGAAAAGCCTTCACCAGCCGCATCAGGTGATTTTGGCCTATGCCAGGCATATCAGCCAGCATGACCATGACGCCTGCCGCCTGAGTACCGACAGCAGCAACACCGCAACGCAGCGAAGAAGCCATACCTTCCTCAAAGTCCGGATTGTGCACGAAATTGAGATCAAGCCCGATCAGCGCATGCTCCATTTCATCCTTGCGGTAGCCCGTGATGACATGCACCTGGCCAAGGCCGCTTTGCAGCGCCGTTTGCGCAGATTTACGAATGAGCGGAATACCGTCAAATTCGGCAAGAAGCTTATGAGGAGCCGTGCCACTGCGTTCAGTTTTGGGACCGCCCATGCGGCTGGCTCTCCCAGCCGCCAGAACCACAATCTCTATCGGTGCGTCGCTCACGACAACTTTCTCACTTGCCAGTCTTGGTTGGGGTCGCCCGGGAATTTCCTTCAATAGGCCGCCTACCCCCATATGCATGATATCTTCGGCCTTTGGCACCTCTCCGGCAAGAAGGCGTGCCAATATCCAGTCGAAACCATTTTCCTTGGGGCTGCGCGCGCACCCGGGCGCTCCGATCACGGGCACATCATCAATATGCCCAAGAACCAGAAGATTTCCCGGATCCACAGGCATTCCCACCTGATCAACGGTGCCACCGGCGGCTAGAATTCCTGCAGGCAGAACATCGGCAGGGTCAACGATTGCCGAGGCTCCGAAAGCAATAATGAGGTCGCATTGTGCCAAAAGATCAACAATCGCCTTGCCTACAGCCATCTCATCGTGGTCCACACGACGTTCTGCAACAATCTGACTGTCTGACGCATTGAGCCGCTCCTGAAGCAGCCGTGCCGTTTTATCCATGACTGACGTTTTTAGCGACGGAAGCCGGGTTGCCACCAACCCGACCCGGGACTGTCTGAAGCCCTTGACCATCATCAATTGCGGAATGGCGATCGCTGCAACTGCCCGTTCCAGTTGCCGGGCCTGCACTGCAAGCGGAATGATCTTGATTGTGGCAACCATGTCCCCGGCGTTCACCTGTGTATAATCAGCCAAAGTGGCCAGCGTAATAGACGGGTCTATCCGATTGAACGCGTCTATGTGCTCTTTGCTGACGCGAAAAAGGCCGCTGCAGTCCGCATATAGATTGACCCGTCCGGTTGAAGCGGTACCAGCCACTATATTTGCCGCCTGCAATTTGTCTGCAATGCGCCGCGCGGCGGCATCTTCACCAATATCCGATGCCTCAAGGCGCGCCGCAATGACCTGACTGATGCCAGCTTCCTGCAGCCGTTGCAGATCGTCTGCATCAAGGATACGGCCTTTTTTCAGGCGGGATTTTCCAATGGCAACGGAGTGCGCCAAAACCACGCCCAAAGCCTCGTCCAATGGTACCGGACCAAATTTCACGATGAAGTCACCGATCGGTTTCTCAAAGACGTGATGATCTCGGCCATTATGGCAACAGCAATTTCGGCAGGGCTGGCGGCGCCAATATCAAGGCCAATAGGCGCAGATATGCGATTGATCTCCTCAAGGGTCAGTCCGCGCGCCAGCAATCGGTCAACACGCTTCGCATGGGTTTTGCGGCTGCCCAGTGCACCAACGTAAAAACAATTTGCTTTGAGGGCCGCGTGCAATGGATCGTCATCAATTTTCGGATCATGGGTAAGCGCAGCAACAGCGGTATAGGCGTCCAGTGGAACCTGTTTGAGGGCATCATCCGGCCACTGCGCAATCAATGCAACGCTGTCGAAGCGTTCCGGTGTGGCAAAGGCCGTGCGCGGATCAATCACGGTCATATCAAAGCCGGACAGGGCAGCCATGGGTGCCAGAGCCTGCGAAATATGCACAGCGCCAATGACAACCAAACGCGCTGGTGGCAAATGCACATTGAGAAAACAGGAACGACCGTCAGCCTCAATTGTTGCAGATTTACCGGATTGAAAGGCCCGTTCCAATGCCGAACCCAATGCGCCGTCGACGACATCACGTTCCCTGACCAGCCGGTCGCACCCATCCTCCAGATCCGTAACCAGTATGGCCGCGCGACGCGCACGCCGCTCCACATTCAGTTCCTTGAGAAGATGAGGGTCCATTGTCTAGCCCAGCCTTTCGACAAAAACACGAATCTTGCCTCCACATGAAAGCCCGACCTGCCAGGCGGTCTCGTCTGCAACACCAAACTCCAGCATCCGCGGCTTGCCATCACTGAGTATATCAACAGCCTCGCTGACGACAGCGCCTTCGACGCAACCACCGGATACGGATCCGTGAAAATTGCCATCGCGATCGATGACCAATTGGCTGCCGGTAGGCCGAGGTGCGGAGCCCCATGTATCGACCACCGTTGCAATGGCAACATCGCGACCTTCGTCAATCCAGCGCTCTGCGACCATCAGTGGATCAAGCGTCTCAATGTCATTTTCCATTGCACCAACTCCTCAATTCCATCAGCGGCCTGCCAAAAACCGCCTTGGATCACTGTTACGGCTGTTCTTGCCATCCAGTGCCGACACAAGATCAGATATGGCATTCAGATTATGCACTGACCTGAATTCGTCAACATGGGGCAGCATTGCCCGCACGCCCATGGCCCGTGCTTCAAACCCCTCGAACCGCAGCAACGGGTTTAACCAGATAAGGCGGCGGCATGATTTTTGCAGCCGTTCTATCTGTTGCGGCAGATCATCAACACTTTCGCGCTCAAGACCATCCGTAATAAGTAGAACCACGGCGCCCTGTGACAACACCCGCCGCGACCACAATCTATTAAACTCGGCCAGCGTTTCAGAAATCCGCGTACCGCCTGACCAGTCCTGAACGGCACGCGTGCATTCATCGAGCGCTTCATCAGGATCGCGATTGCGCATCTGGCGTGTAACATTCGTCAGGCGTGTGCCAAACAGGAAGGTATGGACGCGCCTGCGTTTCTCCGTCAGTACATGCAAAAAATGCAGAAATATTCGGGTGTATTGGCTCATTGAACCCGAAATATCGGCAAGAACGACCAGCGGCGGGTTGACATGGCGCTGCTCACGATACCGCGGCAAAATCAGCGATCCACCGGTTTTCATGGCCATGCGCATGGTTGCGCGCGGATCAACAATCGTTTTCCTTGTCGTTGGTTTGAAACGCCGCGTGCGCACTTTATCGTGGGGCAACACAAGCCTGGCAAGTGCCTGTTTGGCCGCTGCAATCTCACTGACACTCATTTGCGCAAAGTCGAGGCTGCGCAGGACTTCGTTGCCTGAACTGGTAAAGCGGGCATCCACTTCGATTTCCGGTTCTTCGTTTACCGGACGGGTTTCTTCCTGCTGATTTTGAAATGCCTCCGCAACGCGCGTTTCTGCCGCGCGTTTCTTTTCCCGGTCACGGTAGTCGGCAGCAACAGGTGAAAACATGGCAATCATTTTTTCAATAAGGTCTCGTGATCGCCAGTAGAGCCGAAATGCCTCGTCGAAAACAGCATGGTCCTCATGCCGGTTGACGAAAATCGCATGTAAAATCCAGTAAAAATCGTCCCTTGAGCCAATGCCCACAGTCATCACAGCCTCAATGGCCTCGGTAACTGCGGCCGGACCAACCCGCATTCCGGCGCGTCTGAGCGCCCGGGCAAAATAGACGATATTATCTGCCAGCCGACCGTGGTGTATGGGTTCCGCCTGCCCGGCGCTCACATTGCCCAGTTGTGCCCTCCATCAACCCACATGACACACACCTTAGCCATCAGGTTGGTTCAAGCTCGGTTTTGAGTTCATCGAGAATTTTGCGCCCCTCGCCCTGTTCAATCCGGGCGATATCGTCCTGATATTTCAACAGGGTACCAATGGTGTCGGATATGGTTTCGGGATCAAGCGCCACACTGTCCAGTTCGGTTAAAGCCGTTGCCCAGTCAATGGTTTCCGCAACACCCGGGTTCTTGAACAGATCAAGCTTGCGCAGTTTCTGTACATAGGCAACCAGCTGCCCTGACAGTATCTCATTGCAGGCAGGCACTTTGCGGCGAACAATCTCCAACTCGGCATCAGCTTGCGGATAATCAACCCAGTGATAAAGACAGCGCCGCTTCAGCGCATCATGAATTTCCCGGGTTCGGTTTGTTGTGATGATGACAATCGGTGGTTCCTTTGCCTTGAAAACCCCAACCTCCGGCACTGTCACCTGATATTCAGACAAAATCTCCAGCAGATAGGCCTCAAAGGCTTCATCCGTGCGATCCAGTTCATCTATCAGAAAAATCGGTGCAGGTCCCTGCGCATCGGACACAGCCTGCAGCACCGGTCTTCGAATAAGATAACGATCTGAGAATATATTATGTTCCAGGGTCGAACGATCCGTATCCCCCGCTGCCTCCGACATCCGGATTTCCAACATCTGAGCCGGATAATTCCACTCATATACAGCCGTGGAAATATCAAGTCCCTCATAACACTGCAGCCGTATCAGCGGCCGGTTGAGCCCGGCAGACAGGACTTTGGCGATTTCAGTTTTGCCAACTCCCGCCTCTCCCTCCAGCAACAATGGACGACGCATGCGCAAGCTCAAAAAGAGCACCGTGGCCAAAGCCCGGCTGGCGACATAATTCTGGTCAGTCAGCAATGCCAGTGTTTCGTCTATTGAACCTGGCAGACTTGTCTTGGAATCACTCAACGAAAGGTCCTTTGACATTGCGGATGCATCGCGCGTCCGAACTCGTGTGGAGCATGTTTTACCTATATGGAAATATGCTCCAGATCACAATTTTTTCCACATCCAAAGCCCAAATGCTGCAAAGGCAACTGCCACGAAGCACAAAGCCTATAGGCTGCGCCATGCGCGATCCATGAACAACAGTGACGATTGTTTTTCACCGATACGCAATCCCACGACCTCACCAAACAAAACCATATGTGTCGCCATGATTGTGTGTTCGGTGATGTTGCAGTCAAAAACGGCCATTGCATCGGCAAGCGTGGGAGATCCGGTGGACAATGTATCCCACTCGCCCATGGCAAAACGAGCATCGGCATCCTTGCCTTCAAATCCGGCAAAAGCAGCCGCCATGTCCTGATGCTGAACGGCCAGCGTATTCAGGGCGAATTTGCCGCTTTCCAGGAAAACCCGGTTATTCGGGTTGGAGCGGTTAAGGCAGACCAGCACCATTGGTGGTTCATCGGAAACCGAACAGGCAGCCGTCACCGTTACACCGCGGCGTAAACCGGCGTGCTCTGTCGTCACAAGCTGCACATGCCCGGCATAATGTGCCATGGCATTGCGATAGTCCTCAGACTGGACGGTTTTTCTTTTCAACACCCACTGTCTCCAACAACCGCGGTCATCCACTAGAGCAATTCAGTTTTTGACGGGTTCGGCAAAACCTGAATGCATCAACAAATTCAAAGACCGATACCGTTGTCCTGTTTCTGACAAAACGTGAAACGGTCCAGATCGTGTTTGCATACATAGACATATCTGCGTGTTTTGAAACCACCGGACCCTGTTTTTCTTTTGACACCGGCAAACGACAGTCAGCGGCCAAACAAAGTTGACCGCATAAATCAAAAGTCTTGTCCCTCCTGGTGTCACAGCAATTTGTGGCCCCAAATCACTTGGTGTGACATTTCCAATCTGCTATCGCTAGGGACATGTAATCATGGTTACCGATACAATATTTCCGC
The DNA here is from genome assembly GCA_947501445.1 of uncultured Rhizobiaceae group bacterium. Lineage (GTDB taxonomy): Bacteria > Pseudomonadota > Alphaproteobacteria > Rhizobiales > Rhizobiaceae > Hoeflea_A. The sequence goes on from CANMVS010000002.1 coordinate 394,489, forward strand.
AAGAGACACTCTATCAGGGTGAATCAAGATTGAAGAAAAGATTGACAAGCCATTGATTTACGTAGGAATTATGTGATGGAACAGTTGCGCACTCGGGCAAAGATCCATCCGAATGCAAATGCACAATTCCAAAGGTGTACAGGAGCAATGCAAATAGTGACCGGACGGGTACAATCACTCCTGCTTGCAGCAGCCATATTTACCGGAGCGCAAGCCCTTCTGGCACCCGCGTTTGCGCAAAGCGCAGACACCGGGCTGCGGCTTGGCATCATGGTGCCGCGTGATGGCAACTTTGCCATTCTGGGAGATCAGATAATCAATGGCGTCACGGTGATGAGAGAAAACACCGGCGTTCAGATTACCCAAACACTGGTTGAGCCGGACACATGTGACGCGGAGGGCGGAACAGACGCAGCCAGCGCATTCGTCGAGGCTGGCGTTGATGCCGTAATCGGGTTTTTGTGCCTTGAAAGCCTGACAACAGCGCTGCCAATTCTCTCCGCTTCCGGCATACCATCATTGTCGCTCGGGGTCCGATCCGGCATTGTCGCGGAAGACGCTGCCCGCAATAACTGGCTGTTCTTTCGCATGGCACCGCGGGCCGATGATGAAGCCAGAAAGATAACCTATACGATTTCAACGCAGTGGCTGGGCAAGCCACTGGCGTTGATTGAGGATGGCACCATCTACGGAAGGGAACTGACTGAGTCCGTTCGCCTCATGCTTGAGGAAATCGGAATAAGTCCGATTTTCACGGATAATTTTCGCCCCTCTCAGGACAGGCAGTTCAGCCTCGTCCGCCGATTGGAAAAATCCGGCGCGACCCATGTATTTGTTGGCGGCGATCGCCAGGACATAGCCACTATTGTTCGAGACAGCGCAGATGCGGGTCTGCAGTTGGAGTTTCTTGGTGGTGATGCATTGAATGCGACCGATGGCGAACCGGCGCTTGCCAACGGCGTTCTTGCAGTGACGTTGCCGCAGGCACAAATCGAGCCATCAGCACGGCGTGCTGTAGCCCTGTTTGATGCTGCAGAGCTGGGTGTCAGCGGCTACACACTGCCGGCTTTTGCAGCAACACAGGTATTGCTGGCTGCCAGGGACGCACATCCCGACCTGACGCTCGCCAAAGCTTTGAAAAATACCGAATATGAGACCGTCATCGGGCCGATAGAATTCGATTCTTTCGGCGAGCGCAAAGACAATCCGTTCGAATTGATGGTCTGGTATGACGGGGTCTTTGTGCCGTCTGATTTGACCAACGATGCAAATTCGCAAGGGCCTTCGCAATGAAACAAATGGGTGCGCGCAATCTACTCACTGATGTTGAGGGACTGCTTGTCGGCAATGCGCAGGATCATGAGCTGAAGTCAGGCGTAACAACTGTCTTCTGCCCCGATGGCGCTGTCGCGGCGGTGCAGGTTCTGGGCGGCGCTCCAGGTACACGCGAGACCGATCTTCTGGAGCCGCATAATACTGTGAGCTCAATCAATGCCATTGTCCTGTCCGGTGGTTCGGCATTTGGTCTTGATGCTGCCTCAGGCGTGCAGGCTGCGCTGCGCGAACAGGACATCGGGCATCACGTTGGTGGCTTTTACGTCCCCATCGTTCCAAGTGCCATTCTGTTTGATCTTACCAATGGCGGCGACAAGAACTGGGGTCGATATTCGCCCTATCAGGCTCTTGGTTATGAGGCCATTGGCAATGCGGCCCGCGACTTTGAGATTGGATCCGTGGGTGCTGGCACCGGCGCGTTAACCGCAGACTGCAAGGCCGGTCTGGGCTCTGCCTCGCTGGTCCTCGACAGTGGTGTCACGATCGGCGCTGTTGTTGCGCCAAACGCAATGGGCACTGTCAATGTGGGTGGCAGCAAACACTTTTGGGCTGCGCCATTTGAGCTGGACGGTGAATTTGGCGGCATGGGCTGGCCCTCGCCCTTTCCCGAAAGCACCACAGACCTGCGCATAAAATTTCGCGATGATTTCAGCCCTGACGGGGCCAATACCACCATTGGCGTCATTGCTACGGATGCGGTGTTGAGCAAGGCAGAAGCCAAACGCCTTGCAATTGCCGCTCATGATGGTTTCAGCCGCGCCATCTGGCCGGCGCACACGCCATTTGACGGTGATCTTATTTTCGCCCTGGCGACTGGAAAAAGCGGCCGGGAAATTGATACAAATGATTTCCTCGACCTTTGCGCCGGTGCTGCCGCGGTAATGGCGCGCGCCATTGCAAGAGGCGTTTATCATGCACAAGGCAAACCCGGTGATATCAAACCCAGCTGGCACGAAAGATTCGGATAACGGGGCAATCACAGATCATCCATTTGTCTCTGAAAGGCGTTAGTGCTATGGCCGCGCCATAACCCCTTACCCGGAGCACACAATGAGCCGCCCGATCAAAATCGCACCGTCCATACTAGCCGCTGATTTTGCCAAACTTGGCAAGGAAGTACGCGATGTAACCGATGCCGGGGCGGACTGGATACATCTTGATGTCATGGACGGGCATTTTGTTCCCAATATTTCCTACGGTCCGGATGTCATCAAGGCGCTGCGTTCGAGCAGTGAGGCCGTGTTTGATTGTCATTTGATGATTTCCCCCTGTGATCCCTATCTGGAGGCCTTTGCCAAGGCGGGCTGTGACATCATCACAGTGCACGCCGAAGCGGGCCCGCATCTGCACCGCTCACTGCAAGCTGTGCGGTCTCTCGGAAAGAAAGCCGGTGTTGCAATCAATCCGGCGACACCTGAAAGCCTGATTGAACCCGTCATTAATGATGTTGACCTCATATTGATCATGAGCGTTAACCCAGGCTTCGGCGGGCAAAAATTCATTCCCTCGATCCTTGAAAAGGCGCGGCGGATCAATGCCATGATTGGAACCCGCGCCATCGATCTTGAAGTCGATGGCGGCATAACAGTCGAAACAGCGCCATTGGCAGCAGCAGCAGGCATTAATGCGCTCGTTGCGGGGTCAGCAGTCTTTCGTGGCGGCACGATAGAAGCCTACAGAGAGAATATTTCCGCAATTCGAGCCGCAGCGGTGGGCGCCACAGGTTAGTGACCGCACTCCGGCGACTTGCTGCAAACAGCTCCTAAAAGGGAACAAACCATATTGAACGCCCTATTGGCCCGCGCCAAACGCTCTTTGCCATCCCCAGCATTTATGCTGACAGGCACATTGCTGTGGGGTTGTGCCATGGCATTGTCGCTTGTTGCCGGATTGCAACTCTCCATCGAAGGCTACACCATCCATAAAATCCCACTGCTGTGGATTTATTTTGCCGGCGCTGCCGCATCGTTTCCGATCGCAATTTTCGTAGCGCGGTTCCTATCCGACAGGCGGACAGCCGAAACACGATTTGCCGCCGTTTTCCTGTGTCTTTCAACGGTGACCGTTGGTATTACAGCTATCCTGTTTGCCCTGATTTATCGAAATCTCTACGCCCAGTGGCACGGAGAATTCCTGACAGTGCTGTGGACCTACCAATTTATATTCACCACCGCATCGGCCCTGGTGCAATTTGCGGTGATAGGTCTGCGCTTGTATTTTCCTGTCGGATTTGTGTTTCTGATCGCTACCAGCTTCTGGCTGGCGGCATCCATGCGTTGAGATCACAATGAAAGTCTGCTAGCAGGCAGGCAACGTTATTCGTGCCCGGCTGTCGGCTGCGCCTGTTTTTATCAGCACCAGTGAGAATCTCCCATGATCCCTCGTTATTCCCGACCTGATATGGTTGCCATTTGGTCTCCTGAATCAAAATTTCGCATTTGGTTTGAAATTGAAGCCCACGCCTGTGATGCACTTGCAGATTTGGGGGTCATTCCAAAATCAGCAGCAGCAACGATCTGGGAAAAAGGCGGCAACGCGGTTTTCGATGTTGCCCGGATTGACGAAATTGAAGCCATCACAAAACATGATGTCATCGCGTTTCTTACGCATTTGTCTGAGATCGTCGGCCCCGATGCGCGTTTTGTCCATCAGGGCATGACCTCCTCTGATATTCTGGACACATGTTTTAATGTGCAACTGGTCAAAGCCACCGACATTTTGTTGGCCGACATGCAAAAACTCCTTGATGCATTGAAGCGCCGCGCCCTTGAGCACAAAGATACAATCACCATTGGCCGCAGTCATGGCATCCACGGAGAGCCAACCACATTCGGTGTCAAACTGGCTCTGGCCTACGCTGAGTTCGAGCGCTGCAAAAGCAGATTGCTTGCTGCACGTGAGGAAGTAGCCACCTGTGCCATTTCAGGCGCCGTCGGCACATTTGCCAATATCGATCCGCGGGTAGAGGCGCATGTTGCCAAGGCCATGGGTTTGACCGCAGAACCCGTTTCAACGCAGGTAATTCCGCGCGACCGCCACGCAATGTATTTTGCAACACTGGGTGTAATTGCATCTTGCGTTGAACGGTTATCGGTGGAAATTCGTCACCTTCAGCGCACCGAGGTTCTGGAGGCCGAGGAATATTTCTCACCGGGCCAAAAAGGCTCGTCAGCCATGCCGCACAAGCGCAACCCGATATTGACTGAAAACCTGACAGGACTTGCCCGCATGGTGCGCTCCTATGCCATGCCCGCCATGGAAAATGTAGCCCTTTGGCATGAACGTGACATCTCCCATTCGTCCGTTGAACGCATGATCGGGCCGGATGCCACGGTGACACTCGATTTTGCCCTGGCCCGGCTGACCGGCGTTGTCGACAAACTATTGGTTTATCCCGAAAACATGATGGCAAACCTGAATAAATTCAAAGGGCTTGTACATTCACAGCGCGTTTTGCTGGCACTGACACAGGCGGGCGTCAGCCGCGAGGATGCCTATACGCTGGTTCAGCGCAATGCCATGCGTGTTTGGGAAGACAACAAGGATTTTCTGACTGAATTGCTTGCCGACGCCGATGTCTGTGCGGCCTTGTCTGAAGAAGAGATTCGGGAAAAATTCGACCTCGCCTACCATACCAAACACGTCGAGACGATATTCACCCGGGTCTTCGGCGAGACTTCCTGACTGTTTGTGACCACCTGTAGAGATGCACCATGAAAGCTTCTGAAGCGGACATATTGATCGTACCGGGCTATAAAAACTCCGGCCCGGATCACTGGCAGAGCCGATGGCAAAAGAAACTGTCAACCGCGCGTCGTGTGGAGCAGGAATCCTGGGCCAAGCCGGTCCGTGAGGAATGGACAGCCACTATTGCTGAAGCCGTTAACGCAGCGACAAGACCGGTTGTGCTGGTCGCACATTCCCTGGGATGCGCTGCATCAATTCAGACAATCGCCCAATTTGAGCGTAAAGTCGCCGGTGCTTTGTTTGTCGCACCACCGGATGTGGCGAACGAAAAAATACGCCCACGTCACCTGAGAACATTCGGGCCCTACCCACGCGATCCACTGCCATTTCCGTCAATCGTTGTTGCCAGTCAAAACGACCCGTTTTGCGCCTATGACGTTGCGGAAGATATCGCAGCAGCCTGGGGCTCTTTGTTCATGGGAGCGGGAGAAGTTGGCCATATCAATGAGGAATCAGGTTTTGGGCCATGGCCGGAAGGTCTGATGGTATTTGCAAAATTCATGGGTCAGTTGAAGAACTGAAATTGCGGCCCCACGATGAAAACACCGTGGGGCCGAAACTGGTGCTATTCTGTAACGATCTGCTCGCGTGCGGTACGCATCAATTCATCCATTGTGCGACGAATCTGGTGGTCGGACTGATTCACACCGGCAGCATCAAAATCGCCGCGCACCTTGCGGAAAACATCTTCATCGCCCGCTTCCTCGAAGTCGGACATTATAACTTCCTTGGCATAGGCGTCGGCTTCTTCACCTTCTTTGCCAAGCAGATCGGCAGCCCAAAGTCCAAGCAGTTTGTTGCGTCGGGCTTCAGCCTTGAACTGCAACTCCTCATCGTGAGCAAATTTATTTTCATACGCGTCGCTGCGTTCGTCCATGCCGCTCATATTCAGTTCTCCTGAACGTGTGATTTATTCGTGTTTTGAACAGAGACTTTCGCTGTTCAACTCGTGCCTGTAAACCAAATACGCACCCAAAGATCAATCATTGCATTGGTTCTCGTTAAAATAACAATTGAATTCGGCGAAAATGCAGGCACCGACCGATTGTGAAATTGTACACTTTAAGCTAGATCATAGCAAAATTGTCGCTAATGGACGCGATGCGCAGTCATCACATCGCAGAAACAGAGAAAACCATGAATCGTCGCCGCCGCATCTATGAGGGCAAGGCCAAAATCCTTTATGAAGGTCCTGAACCCGGTACACTCATTCAGTTTTTCAAAGATGATGCCACCGCATTCAACAACAAAAAGCATGATGTTGTTGAAGGCAAAGGCGTGCTCAACAACCGCATTTCCGAGTATCTTTTCAACAACCTGAATCGAATCGGTATTCCGACGCATTTCATTCGCCGCCTGAACATGCGTGAACAACTTATCAAGGAAGTGGAAATCATTCCGCTTGAAGTTGTCGTGCGCAATGTCGCCGCCGGCTCCCTGTCCAAACGTCTGGGGCTGGATGAAGGGACTGTGTTGCCGCGTTCCATAATCGAGTTCTACTACAAGGCCGATGCGCTGGATGACCCGATGGTATCCGAAGAGCACATAACAGCCTTTGGTTGGGCAAGCCCTCAGGAGATTGATGACATCATGGCGCTGGCCATTCGTGTCAATGACTTCCTGTCCGGTCTGTTTCTTGGTGTTGGCATTCAACTGGTTGATTTCAAGATCGAATGTGGCCGCCTGTTTGAAGGCGATTTGATGCGCATCGTGGTTGCCGATGAGATTTCCCCAGACAGTTGCCGTCTTTGGGATATTGAGACGAAGGACAAGATGGACAAGGACCGTTATCGCCGTGATCTTGGCGGACTGGTTGAGGCCTATCAGGAAGTTGCCCGTCGTCTTGGCATCGTCAACGAAAATGAACCGCCTCGCGGCACCGGACCGGTTCTGGTCAAATAGCCATATTCAGCAAGGAAAAGACCGTGATCAACGCACGTGTAACAGTTACTTTGAAAAACGGTGTGCTGGATCCGCAGGGGAAAGCCATTGAGGGTGCTCTTGGATCACTCGGGTTTGAAGGTGTCGGTCAGGTTCGTCAGGGCAAAGTATTTGAAGTGAGCCTTGAAACCACCGATTCTGCGGAGGCGACGGTGCAGCTGACGGCGATGTGCGAGAAACTTCTGGCCAATACGGTCATTGAAAACTACGCGGTCGAAATTCTCTGAATACAAGCCCGTTGGAGACGGCATTGGAGCGTGGGAGACCTATTTGGTATCCAGCGCGACAACGACGTTGCCGATCGCCTGCCCTGATTCAACCATTTGATGTGCCAGGACAATATCCTCAAGGGCAAACTGCTGCGCAACAGCGACCTGCAGGTGGCCCTGCTCTGCCATTTGGCGAATGCAGCCAACGGCAGCTTTCAAAATATCCGGCTTGAGAAGAAATCCCTGCACGAAATGGAGCGTTGCGCCCAAAATGGCAAATATGTAGTAGGGCAGCAGCGGTTCCGGCACGCGTGTGGATGAATAGCTGGCGATGACCGCATGGGGCGCAAGCACCTGCTTTGTCACGTCGAGATTGCCACCAAAATCCACTTCGATCAGCCGATCGACACCGGCACCATCCGTTGCCGACAAAATCTTCTCCGCCACATCGCCCTGATGGCGATCAATAATCGAGTGAACACCAATGGCTTGTGCATGGTCTGCCTTGGTCTGCGAACTTACGGTTCCGATAACCTGCGCACCGCCAGCAAGAGCAAACTGCGCGGCAAAATGGCCTACGGCACCGGCAACACCCTGTATCAGAACGCGCTGACCTTTGACCGGTCCATCGCCATAGACGGCATCATAGGCTGTCAATGCTGGGATACCCAGACAGGCGCCTTGCGCAAAAGTCAATGCATCAGGCAGGGCAAAAACCTGCTTTGCGGGCAGCACAATCTGCTCGGCAGCAGTTCCAAAGGCCCTACCCGCCTCCCCGTAACCGCCCTGGGCATTGCGAAGCCAAACCCGGTCACCCTTCTTCAGATGGGTTACACCATCACCAATCGCATCAATAATTCCGGCTCCGTCCGCGTGAGGTATGATCAGGTCATCCATCATCCCGACGCCAACCCATCCGGCACGACGTTTCGTGTCTGCAGGGTTGACGCCGGAGGCGCGGATTAGAACTCTCACCTGGCCGGCACCGACCTTCTGCATGGGTCTGTCCGGCAATGTACCGGTCATCAGAACCTCATTCGCAGGACCGGTTTGCCGATACCAGGCAGCACGCATGGTTAGCTGCCCATGACCTGTTCAACGCGGCGCGTGGCCTGTCGCAATGCCGAAATCAGGCGGTTCTGGCCTCTGGTAAGCTGGGTCAATGCAAAACCCAATGTCTGATCAGAATGCGTATCCAGCTCACTTGCCGCAGATAATGTTGGCAATGCCGGTACAGTCAAAGCCGGATCATGGCGGAAGCGCTGTTCCCGCGTGAAATTGATCGGGATCAATATTCTGGCCAGGTCATGGATGACGCCATTGGCATCATCGGCATTAATTGTTCCGCCCGCAACTGCTGCATAGAAGCCGTCAAGCGCGGCACCCATGGTTTCAGCGGCCTGTCTGGACGGTCCGAAATCAAACCGGTCTGCTGCCTGTGTCTGATAGGCTGCTATAGTTTCCAGAAATTCCTTCGCGGTTCCGCGCCAGTCAAACGGCAGGATCGGTGCATTTGCATTGCGAAAGACAGAAAGCAGATAGAGCTTGATATCGCGCAGCAGGATATCCTTGTCGGCAATCTCCAGCGTATCGTTTTCGGTGTGCCAGGCAATATTCCCGCCACAGCCACCGACGGCATAATACCCCAATTCTTCACGGTGGGCCGTTGTCATGGTTGACGAAAGCATGAAATAGCCGGTGATCCCGATATTGTTGAACGAATAGTCGCCGGCCCTGTGCGGGCGTTCACCAAATGCTTCCTTGCCTGCAACATCCCTGATGGCTTCTGATATGAAGGCATCCGTCTCGGTCATGCGCGACAGGTTGAGAAACTCCGTTGCCCAGCGACATCCCGGGCTGTCACAATTGACCTGGGCAACACAATTTTCCTCAAGATCAATCGCCATTTCATCGGCAAACCAGGTTGAACCGGCATAACGGCCTGTAGAGTGACCGGGCCACCAGGCGATGCGCACCGACCGGTCGAGCTTGTCGCGGTTTTTCCACAGAACACGGGCGACTTCCAGCATGGTGGCATCACCAGTGGCATTGTCACCGACCCCATAATCCCAACTGTCCAGGTGTCCATGCAGCAGGACATATTTGTCAGGATCCCCGGAACCACGAATAAAGACCTCAGGCAGTTTGGATTTGAACCAGCCCTCTTCCATATTGGCAAACAGTTTCACCCGACCGCCCGCCTTTGCAACTTCGATGAGTGCCAGACCATCAGGATTATTGACTGCCACGGCAACAACCGTTGGTTTGCGGGGTAAATCGTCGAGATCGGGCGTGCCCCAGATGGTTGTGCATATGCCCCAGTGAATGTCGATGCCCGGATTGATGCCAATGACGCCGATCGCACCCAACTCTTCAAACTGTGCAATCATGCCGGGGCTGGCAAACCCTTCGGAAATGACGATTTTTCCTGAAATGAGCGAGCGTACGTCCCGTGTCGGATCCAGTTTCTTATCAAAAATTGTATCAATATCGTCGGCCTGATTGGCGCCGATATAGACCAGTTCCCCTTCCAGCCCATCGGGTGCGTCGACGCAGTATGCGGGTGGTTTTGCCCGATACGTCGTTCCGTTGACCTCAACACGGGCCTCTCCCGGTATACTCAGATATAATTCAGGCTCATGAACCTTGACCTCAACGCCATGCGCCCTCAGTCGCGATACGACTTCGTCCATGCCGCGATCAACATCATTCGGATGCTCCCGCTTGAAGGTTGAAAAACTCTCCACAAGCCCCCACGGCTCATCAAGAGTAACATCAGCCAATAGCGCTTTTTCCAGATCATTCATCGGGGGTCCTCCAGACCACAGCGGGTTACGCGTGCAAAACGACGCCCCGCAGGCATTCCGCCTGCATGATCGTTTTACTGAGTGAAACGTTGTTTTGTTTTTTATGAATAGCAAGCTTATCACTGCAAATCAAGTGCCCCATGATCACCGAACCTTGCCGGTGAACTGCGGGACCGGACAGACGCACATGAGCACGCAGCAGTTGTGCCAGCGCTGGCAAGAGTGCCCGCAGTGGGCACATGTCGCGTTCTGTTATTGTTGCTGGAAACGGCCGTAACCACCGCGATACCGTGGGATCACGATGTGCCCGCGCCCGCCTCGAAGATTGCGTGAAAACCCGAGCCTGTAAGGAATTCATAGCGGCTTTGCTGATTGGATATATTGGCATCCGGATTTGGTGAGAGAAATCATTTCCGGGGTCAGCCAGCCTATTGTTTGGTCATGACCCTGTTGCTTCGCCAAAGAATGTAGAGGCCGGAGGCAACGATAAAACCACAACCAATCAGCATCGATGTGTCCAGATGCTCACCGAACAAATATATGCCAAAGACCAGTCCGAACAGCAGTCGCGAATATCTGAATGGTGTCACCGCCGACACCTCCCCGGTACGCATGGCCTTCATCAGCCCTGCATAGGCGATAACGCCCCAAAAGACGGCACCCAGCAGTTGATACCACGCCTGTACATCTGGCTGAGCAAATGGCTCTCCCTGCCACAATGAATAGATAATCCCTGCGATGATAATTGCCACAAACCCGTATAGGCCAAGAATGGCTGTGCTCAATACTGACGGGGCGGCACGACTGGCCAGATCACGGCCGGCAAAGCCGAGCATTCCAAGCACTGCCAATACAGAAAACACCGTAAAACTGTCCGATACCGGGCGCAGAATGATCAAAACACCCAACAGACCGACGATGATGGCCGTCCATCGTCGCCAGCCGACTGTTTCGTTAAAAAACAAAGCAGCACCGGCGACCACGACAATCGGCGTCGCCTGCAAAATTGCTGTTGCAGAGGAAAGCGGAGCCAGTGCAATCGATAGAGTGAAAAACAAGCGTCCAAGTATCTCGAACAACATGCGAATGCACATGGGTGGCGAAATGACCTGTTTGCTATACAGGCTTTCTCCCTGCATTCGTGCAACAATGGCAAATACAATCACTCCACCGGCACCAAACAAAATCAGCACCTGGCCAATCGGCAGCAGCGACGATACAGCTTTGACAAATACGTCTTCGACGGCAAAACTGGCCATCGCCAGAACCATCCAGCAACTTCCAATCAGATTTGCACGCCGATCCATAGGTATGTCTGGTATCATGGGAACCCGGCTCGCAGCTGTCCATTGCAAGATCGACCTGTCGAGACGCAGATCAAAGATGTTACCGGCCTAGCGGACTACCACACGCAGTGCAACAACGATCCTGTTCACTGGCTGGTTTCAGCAACAGCAAATTCAAACTGCAGACTTTTCAGGAAAGCCCAGTGCCAGGGAGATCTGTCCGGCTGCTTTGAGAACGCCTGCGAGAATTTCGTTCTGTACGACCTCATTCAGACGGGTTACCGGACCGGCCACGGATATCGCCGCCAGAACATCCGAACCTGCACCAAATATCGGGGCGGCAATGGAAAATGCGCCAAGGTCAAGATCATCACGGGTGATGTGATGACCATGCATTGTTATTTGGCCCAGTCGGCTTTCAAGTTTTACCGGATCGGTGATCGTTTCAGCCGTATATTGCTTGAGGCTTCCTGCCAGCGTTTCCTCGCGCACCTGTGCAGGCGCATAGGCCAGCAGCACCATTGATCCACCACCGGCATGAAGCGGACCGTGGCGCCCCGCTTTCGCATAAAGACGCATCGAGTGACGGCTTTCGCGTGTTGCGACCACCAGCGTATTGAGGCCGTCGCGCACCAGCAGATTGACATTTTCGTTGAACTGGTCACGCAGTGCCTCAAGAGATGGCTCGGCTGCGGCCAGCAAGCCTCGTTGTTTTGCCGCCTCATCACCAATATGCCAGGCCCGGTAGCCCAGGCCATAATGCGCGTTAACCGCGTCTTTAACCACGTAACCGCGCGCTTCAAGTGTCTGTAAAACCCGAAACACCAGGCTTTTGGTCATGCCCAGTTCACCTGCCATTTCAGTGATACCAAGCTCCCCGCGTTCACTCAGTATTTCCAGCACGCTGAGTGCTCGATCAATGGCAGCGATCCGATAGCTTTTGGTTTCGACCATGACGAACTTCCTCAGTGGGACTTGCGCCAACCCAACGATTGACGTAGGCTTAACAAATTAAAACACCGTTTTGCCTAGTGAAACAACAAATGTCAAGTGTGGAATGACAATCATGCGTATTGCCTATGTCATCCCGGGTCCAATGTCCAAAGGACCAATGGGCTCCAGTGAAATACGGCGGCGTGAAAAACTGCTGAATTCATGGGCCTTTGACGGGACAACCGTGGAAGCTATGGATGTGGAATCCGGGCCGACGTCGATAGAATCGGCCTATGAGGAAGCGCTGTGTGTCCCGGCAACCCTCGATTTGCTGATGGATTGCGAAGACAAGGGGTTCGACGCAGCGATTATTGGCTGTTTCGGAGATCCCGGTTTGGAACCGGCACGCGAATTGTGCACCATGCCCATAATAGGCCCCTGTGAAGCCTCGCTGCTGCTGGCCGCGTCCTTGGGGCATAAATTCAGTGTGCTGACACTTTTTGACAGCCTGATTGCCAATCAGGAACATCTGGTGAGCCGGGTTGGTGTGCGCGAAAAACTCGCCTCGGTCAGAGCGTCCAATACCCCCGTATTGGGATTGATGTCAGACCGTGACGCCACAAAAACCAGACTGATGAATGTCGCAACCAGCTGTATCGAGGAGGACCGCGCTGATGTGGTTGTTCTTGGATGCATGACCATGGCATTTCTGGGCATCAATGAAGAAATTTCAACCTCGTTGGGCGTGCCCTGTGTCAATGCGGCAAAAGCTGCACTCAAACAGGCCGAAACACTCGTATCACTGGGTCTTGGTCACTCAAAAACCGCCTTTGCAACACCTCCGAAAGTAACGAGGGGGCAATCCGTCGCGGATCTCAAAGTCGGGTAGAGGGTTTCCCTGCGTCCGGCATCAGTAGAAAGATAATGGGAGAACAAAATGATAAAATTCAGTCATTTGGCACTCGCGCTTGCACTGGGTGCAATTGCTACGCAGGCACAGGCCGCCGGCGACAAGATCAGGGAAATAACCATCACAACCCGGCCCCAGGCAGCGCAGCCACAGGAATTTCAAAGTGCGCAGCTCATTGCCCAGGAATGGCGCAAACTTGGACTGGATGTTAAAGTGGACGTTATGCCATGGGAACAGATGGCTGATCTTGTCTGGTATAACCGCGATAAGTGGGACACGACCGGCTGGCAGATGGTTGGTCGGCCAGAACGTTCTGACCCCGATGAGCTGATCTTCAATCTTTTTCATTCTTCGACCGCGCCAAAGGGATATAATTTTATTGGCTACAACAATCCCGATTTTGACAAAACAGTCGAAGCGCAACGCATCGAGACAGACCCTGCAAAACGTCAGGAACTGATCCACAAGGCCCAGTCAATTCTGGCCGATGACCAGCCCAACATGATGCTTGTCCATCCAAAATCCACCTTTGCTTTTGACAAGACAGTCTGGAACCCGGCAACGGTTATTGATCAGGGTGGCATTGGCATCAAGAACACCTGGACATTCCTGTCCATGGAACCACTGGGCGAACAAAAAGACATTATACTGAACTCGTCTGACAATATCGTTTCCATCAACCCGCTCTATGTATCCGGCGCCACCGATAGCTGGATCACCGAGCTGATCTGGGACAGACTGCTGCGTATCGGGCCAGATGGCCTGCCCCAGCCATGGGCCGCTGAAAATTACAAATGGGTCGATGAAACCACTGTCGAGCTGAAGCTGCGCGATGACATGAAGTGGCACGACGGAAAACCGGTAACTGTTGACGATGTCAAATTCTCGTTTGAAGCCGCAATGGGCGACGAAGCACCTATGTATAAGCCATTTGTCGGCAACATTCAGGCCATTGAAACGCCTGGCGACAGTAGGATCATCTTCAAGCTTGCCAACCCCAGTGCCGCGTTTGTTACGGCCAGCCTGGCAAAACTGAACATCATTCCCAAACATATCTGGGAACCGATCCTGACGGATCTTGCTGCCAGTGAAGACAATGCTGAAGATTTCCAGGCAGAAATGCCGATTGGCTCCGGTCCCTACAAATTCACCAGCTGGACGACCAATGAGGAAATCGTGCTGAGCGCAAACAAGGAACATTTTTCGCCTCCCAAGGCAGACCGCTGGATCCTGAGAATCGTACCGAACACTGAAGCCGCCATCGGCATGCTGCGTTCAGGCGAGATCAATTTCCTGGCGGACTTTTCCGGTGACCCGAAAATTCTGCTCGACCTGGTAGAGCAGGATGGTGATCTGGAGGTGGTTTCCACAGTTGATATGGGCTTTCGCTATGTTGCCTTTAATCATCGCCGTCCACCATTCAATGATCCCGAGTTTCGCAAGGCCCTCTCCTCAGCCATCAACCGGGATCTGATTGTCGGCGCTGCCTTCAGAGGCTTTGCGGTCAAATCCAACTCCGTGGTTTCCCCGGCTCTTGGATTTTGGCATAATGAAGCCGTCGATAATTTCCCGACCGGAACCGATCTGGCAAAATCCACGCTGGAGAAGGCCGGTTATGAATTGAAGGGCAAGGCACTGCACTACCCTGATGGCGTCAAAGAGACTCTCGGACAATAGATCGAGAACCGAGAGGAACTGAATCATTTCCGGTCTTAAACACATAGGCGGCCGCCTGGCACAATTGGTATTTGTGCTTTGGGCGGTCGCAACAATTCTCTTTCTCATGTTCCGCCTGATGCCAAGCAACCCTTTGGCGGCCTACATAGATCCAACATTCACCATTGAGCAGCAGGCCATCCTGATGGCCAAGTTCGGTTTGGACAAACCGCTTTGGGAACAATATTTCATCTATTTGTGGAACCTGCTTCACGGCGAATTGGGCGATAGTTTTTTCTACCGTCAGCCTGTCGGTCAACGGGTGCTTGAGCTGCTGCCAAACACGTTAATTCTGACCTTCAGCTCGCTGATTGTGGCTTACATGTTTGGTATTATCGCTGGCGCGTGGCTGGCATGGAAACGCGATACCTTTGCAGAACGGGTTTCCATTCCCATGGTTCTGGCTACCCGTGCAATGCCGGAATTCTGGTTGGGTATGTTGCTGCTGGCCGTATTCAGTTTTTCGCTTGGCTGGTTTCCTGCCGGAGGCACACGCAGTCCCGGCTCTGAATACAGCGGTTATCTGGCGCTCTATACGTCACGGGATTTTTTGGCACATCTGGTGCTGCCTGCGCTGACGCTGGCCATTTACTCTCAAGGGCTGCCGCTTCTTCTCATGCGCTCCAATATGCTTGAAGTCATGCATGAGGATTTTGTCACAATGGCGCGTATCAAAGGCCTGTCCAACTGGACAGTTGTGGTGCGTCATGCGGCGCGCAATGCACTGCTTCCGGTCATGACATCCTTTGCGATCTCTGTCGGTTATCAGATACAGGGCAATGTGGTGGTCGAAACGGTGTTCTCCTGGCCCGGACTTGGCCGCGAACTTGTCAATGCCGTATCGGCCAGTGACTACCCTCTCGCCCAAGGTGCCTTTTTGATGATTGCAGTGGTCGTGGTGCTGATGAACCTGCTGGCAGACCTGCTGTACGGCCTGCTCGATCCGAGGGTGTCGCATGCCTGAGTTGACCACAGCACGCAAACCCCATGCCCTGCACTGGCTCACCCGTCGCTTTGCACGGCTGCAAATCCCGCTGGATGATCCCTTTGCCGTCACCGGTCTGATCATCTATGCGGTGTTCATTCTGGTTGCCATTTTCGCCAATCAGCTTGCGACCCACGATCCGCTGGAGATCCTGTATAGTGAAACCTACGAACTGTCCTCCAATCTCAGGCCCGGCGAAGATGGCTTCATTTTGGGGACGACCAGCCTTGGCCGTGATATTTACTCACAGCTCATCTATGGGTCACGCAGTGCCTTGCTGATTGGCATAACAGCTGCTTTCATGGTAGCGGTCATCGGCACCATCGTTGGATTGCTGTCAGGCTACTTCGGCGGATGGATTGACATTGTTTTGATGCGCGCGGCGGACATCGCCTTTGGCATTCCGTTCCTGCCATTCGTCATTGTTCTATCGGCCTTTCTCGAACCTTCCATCTGGAATGTTGTCTTTGCCATGGCACTCATTTTGTGGCGCGATACCGGCAGGGTGATCCGCAGTCAGGTTCTGACCCTGCGCACCCGGACCTATATCGATGCCGCCCGCATTGCCGGCTCCTCGGATATGAAAATTGTCTTCAGCCATATCGCGCCCAACATTCTGCCATTGAGCTTCCTCTACGGATCGATAGCAATCGGCTGGGCCATCCTGACGGAAGCAGCCATCAGCTTTCTGGGCTTTGGTGATCCTGAAACAATCTCCTGGGGCTACATGCTGCAGGATGCCTATGCCTCTCAGGCCCTGTCCACTGGCGGATACTACTGGTTTGTTCCCCCTGGCATCTGCATCATCTTGGTGGTGGTTGCCGGGTTCTTCATCAGCCGCGGCTATGAGGAAATTCTGTTTCCCAAACTCAAGGATTAGTCCTGACATGAGTGACAACATCCTGTGTGTCAAAGGCCTCAAGGTTACCTATAGTGTCGGCACAGCCCGAATACGGGCTGTTGACGATGCCACTTTCGACATCCCCAAGGGCTCAATCGTCGGCCTGGTCGGGGAATCGGGGTGCGGCAAGACCACCGTTGCCCGTGCCCTCACCCGCGTGATGGCCAAGGCAGCCGGATTTGAGGGTGGTGAAATGCTGTTCGACGGCGTCGATCTGCTGGGTCTCAGCGAGGCGGATATGAATAAATTACGCTGGCGTGATATCGCCTTTATTCCGCAAAGCGCCATGAACTCGCTTGACCCGGTCTACACCATCGAAAAACAGCTCAATGAAGTACTCATTCAGCGCGGTGGCATGAACAGGCGAGAGGCCCGTGCGCGCGCTGAAGAACTGTTCGACATGGTCGGCATCGACCCCAGACGCCTCGGCGATTATCCGCATCAGTTTTCCGGTGGCATGCGCCAGCGTGTCGCCATTGCGCTGGCACTTGCACTCAATCCGAAGCTGATAATAGCCGATGAACCGGTCACCGCACTGGACGTGATTGTCCAGAGGCAGATTCTGGACACATTGAAATCCCTGCAGGAACGGCTTGGATTATCGGTCATTCTCGTAACGCACGACATTTCAGTTGTTGCCTATGTATGTGACCGGATTGTTGTCATGTATGCGGGGCGGGTTGTTGAATCCGGAGACACCGAAACCGTACTCACCCAGCCCTTTCATCCCTATACAATGGGGCTTTACAATGCCTTTCCTGATCTGCAGTCAAGTGAAGGTCTGCTAACACCTATTGAGGGCCACCCACCCGATCTTAGCGATCCACCCGACGGTTGCCGCTTTGCGCCGCGATGCCCCTTTGCACAAACCCCTTGCAGCACTCAGAACCCGACACTGGTGGAGGTCGGGTCACGTCACGTGTCTGCCTGTCTGCGTGTTGACGAAGCGCAGCAACTGCGTGAGCAGGCGGCACAGACGCAAACCTGGATGGGGGCAATATGACATCCGCACAAGGAAAAGCTGTGACCAGCACCCCCTCGCCAGTCATCGCCGTGGAGGACATACGCAAACATTTTGCCGTCGGAAGCCCGATCGCCGCCGCCATGCGCCGCAAGTCGGTGGTGGTCAAGGCCATAGATGGCGTTAACTTTACGCTCAACAAGGGTGAAAGCGTTGGACTGCTGGGCGAATCAGGCTGCGGAAAAACCACAATGGGTCGCATGCTCTTGAAGCTCGACGAACCAAGTGAAGGCCGTATCCTTTTCGAGGGTGATGATCTGGCCACCATGCAGGGACCGGCGCTGCGCGCCTATAGGGCCCGCGCCCAGATGATATTTCAAAATCCGTTTGAAGCCCTCAACCCGCGTTTCACCATCGCTCAATCCATGGATGAACCGCTGTCCAATGCGAATATAGCAAAAGCAGAACGCGCTGACAGGATCAGAAAGGCCATGGATCTGGTTCATCTGCCCGATCCGGCTCAGTTTCTGGAGCGCTACCCTCATCAAATGTCGGGCGGGCAGCTGCAACGGGTGGTGATGGCTCGTGCGCTAATCCTGGAACCCACATTCGTGGTTGCCGATGAACCGGTTTCAATGCTGGATGTCAGTGTCAGAGCCGGCATATTGAACCTGTTTCGCGAGGTACGCGACAATATGGGCCTCACCGCCATCTACATCAGCCATGATCTGGCGCTGGTACGCTATGTGTGTGAGCGTACCATTGTGATGTATCTGGGCTGTATTGTGGAAGACGGGCCGACGGAAGAAATCGTCAAAAATCCGATGCACCCCTATACCAAAGCGCTGGTGGCGGCCGTTCCCGTACCACACCCCGCCCAATCCCATGCCCCGTTGCCCATCAAGGCAGGTGCGCCGGATGCCCGAAACCCACCTTCAGGCTGCAGGCTGCGCGACCGCTGCCCGCACGCCTTTGACCGCTGCGCGATTGAAGAACCCAAAGCCACCCGCATCGGTGCACGCAAGGTACATTGTCATTTGTTTGACTAGGGTTTGCGTCGTCAACGCTAACCATTTTTGCTGCCGGTAAGACGCCGGACGTCAATAGCAACGAATTTGTTATAGTACACTGGCGATCTTTCAAAACGGCGAAAGACTGAACGGGATTTGCGAACCTGTCAGCCATCAATCGCGCATAGCGGTGTGACACGCAGTCGGCCTGTAGCAGAGGTTTCGATCTCGACATTGACGCCATAGAGCCTGCGCAGCCGATCGACTGTCAACACGTCCTTCGGCACACCCAGCCCATCGATGCGGCCATTTTCCAGACAGATAATCTGATCAGCAAATTGGGCTGCCAATGAAAGGTCGTGGATTGCCACAACCGCGGGAATGTTCTGATCGCGCGCATAGCTGCGTACCTTTTCCAGAACAACCATCTGGTGGCGCAGATCTAGGGCTGCGGTCGGCTCATCCAGCAGCAGAACCCTGGGCGTACTGAACAGGGCCTGTGCCAAAAAAATAAGTTGTCTTTGCCCACCGCTGATTTCATCCAGTGCCCGGTTTTGCAACGCTGAAAGGCCAAAGCGGTCCAGCGCTTTTTCCGCACTCAAGATCAGCGCTGGTGGTATCGACAGACCCAGCACATTGATTTGCCCCAGCAATATGACCTCCATCAGGGTCAATGATGATTGTCCGCCCGTATCCTGCGGCATATAGGTAATGATGCTTTGCCGGCCTTTGTCTGGCACCGGCTCACCTTCAATGCTGACCGAACCAATGTTTGGCAAAATCCCGGCTATGGCCTGCAAAAGCGTGGATTTGCCCGAACCGTTCGGACCGATCAGCGCCGTCACCTGCCCGCCCTCACAATGCGCACTCGCCTGCCTGATAATGGGATTATTGCCGCGCGAAACAGTCATGTTGCTGATTGATAACATCACCAGTTTCTCCGTCGGTTGCGAAAGATGAGAATGAACAGAAACGGCACACCAATAATGGCCGTGACAATGCCGATCGGGATTACACTGCCCGGCGATATGAGTTTTGAGGCAATTGATGCAGTCATCATGACAAATGCTCCCGTGATCGCCGCCATGGGCACCAGAATGCGCTGGTCTTCTCCCACCAGCATGCGGGCAATGTGCGGAGACACCAGACCGACAAAGCCAATGGTCCCGACAAATGCCACTGCTGACGAGGTTAAAAGGGCGATCAGAACAAACATTTTGATGCGCAGTCGCTTCACATCAACACCGATGGCAGCGGCGCGCGTTTCCCCCAACCGCAAAGCTGTCAGCCGCCACAATTCCGGGATCATGAACATCACGCACCCCAGCAGGACGGTGGCGACAATCGGTACATTGGACCAGCTTGCCTTGAGCAGCGATCCGAACAGCCAGAAGACGATCGCCTGCAACACTTCCGGTGCCGCGAGATATTGAACAAGCGACTGAAACGACTGGAATAAAAACAAGGTGGCAATGCCTGAAAGGATCATCACCTCAGAGCTCATCGCCCTCACATGGGCAAAACCATAAACCAGAACGGCTGCAAACATGGTCATGATAAAGGCCGCCACAGGAACGGTCAGCCATGGCGCCATTGGTATTGAAATGCCGGTAAATATGGCAATTGACGCGCCAAAGCCTGCGGCAGTGGAAAAGCCCAGCGTATAGGGACTGGCAAGCGGATTTCCCAAAATGGTTTGCATGGACACGCCAGCAATGCCAAGCGATGCACCGACCAGCGCAGCCATAAGGGTCATGGGCAGGCGGATTTCATGCACGATGACGACGGTTGTTGCACTGGCATCCGCTGGAAAGAGCAAAGACGAAACAACATCACCAACACTGAGAAATGCCGGACCCGTCAAAATATCGGCCACAAATGCCACACAGGTGACCAACAACCCGACAACAAGACAGACCAGCCTTTGGACCATCAAATGCTGATATGTCGGAGCGGCTGTCGCCGCCCCGGTTGATTTTGAAACAGCCATCAGACGTTATCCGCCACGGTTGTGAGGCAGACGTGTCATATAGGTTCCGCTGAACTGAATGGGCATGTAATCGGCAAAAAACCTGTCCAGATTTTGTTGCGGATCAATATCTGCAAAGGCCTCTGGATGCATTGCTTTCGCCAGATACTGCAGGAACACAAAATCATAAAGCGTGCGTGCACCCCCATGATATATGGCGTGAATATTCTGCGCGTTGACGGCAGTCAGTGCGTTCCATCCGGGTCTCGCCGCGTAGGGCCTCATCCGTTCATGGGTGATTTGCAGATCAACACCCGGCCCCATCAGCACCGCCTTGTCGCGGTTGACCCAGCCTGATCCGGCCAGGAATATGAAATCGGGGTTTTGCGCCAGAACATGTTCCGGACTGAGCGGGCCCCATTTGGATATCTGTCCCTTGGCAATATTGGTACCGCCGGCGCTCTCAACCAGTCGGCCCCACATGGTATCGCCATAGGAGTTGTCAATTTCTTCTGCCCCTTTGCGGGCAAGCTCAACATAGACTTTTGGTCTGCTATCAAGGCTCGCAACACGCTGTTCTATGTCCGCAATGGCTGCGGTATAGGCATCAGTCAGTTCTTTTGCCCGCTCCTGCCTACCAAGGATCGCCCCCAGAGCCAGGGTGGATTTTACGTGTTTGTCCACCGTCTGCGCGTTGTAATCCAGCACCACCACCGGTATTCCGGCGCTTTCCAGCCGTGATACGACATCACCGAGCGCACTGAACTGCCACGCGGCGAGAATGGCGACATCCGGTTTTATGGAAACCGCAGTTTCAAGGGAAAAGGTGCCCGCGTCCACTTCGCCAACATCACTCAACGTGGCAATTTTGGGAACAGCGGCAACATAGGCTTTCCACTGCAGGTTCCGCCAGTCTTCCCAGGCGGCACGGGAAATACCGACAACATTATCGAAAGCATTTTCTCCGCCAACTGCAAAAAAATCTTCGAAGTAAAACCCCAAAAGTATGCGCTGTGCATCCTGTGGCACTGCCACCTTGCGGTCGAGTGCATCGCTAACGGTTATGGTTTGCGCCCAGGCGGGCGCGGCAAGTGTCATCGCCATTGCCAGAACGGCAAGGCCACGGGTGATCGCAGTCATCATCTTTGAGGTACCTTTTTGAAATAACGTTGATGTGCGCAGACCTGCGGCCAGCGCATTAAAATCAGGACGTCACTTCAATCGGCGGTGCGCGGCTGCGGAAACCAGTACGGCTGCTATTATGCGGCGCAGGCGCGTCGTTTGAATGGGTAAGACCGGCATTTTCCCAGCGTTTTGCAGACAGGCTGTTTGCATGCGGTGCCGTTAGAAAGACAATCGAGCCGAACGATTGGCACCATTTGCAGCCGTGTCCCGAAGCAATGGGCTGTTCACCCTCCTCGATGCTGCCATCAGGCAGAACGGTGACGGTCTTGATGCCCTTTGAGGTACAAATAACGGTTGTGTAACCCGCCTCACCCTGCGCAGAAACGCCGGCCAGATCGGCCGAAAGCGCGCCACTGCTCATGGCAAGCTGGATAAGCAGCCAGGCGAGAACCGGCAGGAGGCCGAGATGCCGCAAATCTCCAAATCTGTTCATCAGATGAAACAAATCATGTTCTCACAAAGACCAGAGCCACAAGCGACCGGCGGTGCGGCACATCCCTTGCCCGACACAACCTTTGGATGGCACATACTATTGTGTGCAGGTGGTGGTCAATCGGGCAACCGCACAAAATGTTATATAATTACAAAATTATCGCCATTTTGTTCGACTGGAGCAATTCAGGTTCTGACGGGTGCGGCAAAACCTGAATGCATCAACAAAATCTAAGGCGGACACCGTTGTCCCGTTTCTGACAAAACGCGAAACGGTTTAGAGTTCAGTCCTTAAGGACCAAAGCTCGGGAAAGAATGTCCGATCCAGTGCCGTTTTCAAAAACCCGACGCCTGATGAGCCGCCTGTGCCTTTCTTGTGGCCAATGATCCGCTCGACAGTTTTCATGTGTCGAAAGCGCCACTGCTGAAAATGATCTTCCACATCCACCAGTTCTTCAGCCAATTCGTAGAGTTCAAAATTCCCCTCGGGCTCGCGGTAAACCTGTAGCCAGATCTGCATCAGCGCGTCGTTGAACACATGAGGTTTTGAAAAATCCCGCTCCAGCAGATCCTTTGGCACAGCAAATCCGGCGCGGGCGACAAGGGCAATCGCCTCGTCATAAATGCTGGGGGCGTGCAGTGCCGCATCCAGTCGGGCAAAATTTTCCGGCTTATGGCGGTGCGGGGCCAGCATGCGGGCATCCTTGGCGCCCAATAGCAATTCCACAAGACGATACTGGTGAGATTGAAAACCCGATGCCTGCCCCAGCTTATCACGAAAGGTCATATAGTCCGACGGGGTCAGCGTCGACAGCACATCCCATGCGGCCACAAGCTGTTCCTGAATGCGCGATATGCGAGCCAGCGCCTTGAAAGCAATACCGGCCTTGTCTTCACGCAAATGACGCATGGCAAATTCAAGCTCATGAATGATCAGGCCCAGCCACAGTTCCTGAACATGATGGACCACGATGAAAAGCATTTCATCCGGCTCATCGCTCAGCGGCTTCTGGGCCGACAAAAGTGCATCCAGCTTCAGATAATCGCCGTAGGCCATGCGATCCTTGAAGTCGAGCGACATGCCGCTCTCTACGCGGCTCTTTTCCTGCACCAATTTCGGCTCCTTGCTTTCGCATTGTTGCAAACCACGCGGACACCCGGTTTTCTGGCCACCGGGCTGTGAATCGCAATTTATTTTAAGTATAAACTATCATGACGATACTTGGCACCGGGTGGCATTGCAACAGCTATCGCATATCCGCGCCACCCGCGTCAGATCATTTCTTTCTCAAATGGAAGCATCCACTCAAAAGTATCTGCATCCTGTGCTTATCAGAGGCGGCCATAATTCGGCCCACCAACGCCACTGCACCACCTGCCCGATACACCATATCGCGCTGCTTTAAGCGCCTTGCTACATCATGGGCCGGGTGGACCGACTATCCACCATCAATTGTTTCCATTTGAGAAAGAAATGATCTAAAAGGCAGGCGCACCGTCCGAAAAATCGAATCTGGCAATATTTGACCATGAAATCAGCAGTACTTCTCCTCCCCGGCCTGAACCGAGACCGGGACATGATTGCCGCGTTGACAACCATATCCGGCGAACCACCGGTCACTGTGTGGCAGACGGAAACCGAAATCCCCGATGTTGACCTGATTGTCATTCCCGGCGGCTTTTCCTATGGCGACTACCTGCGCTGCGGCGCCATTGCAGCCCGCATGCCGGTTCTGGAAGCGGTGCGGCGCAAGGCCCGCGAAGGTGTCCGCATCCTTGGCGTGTGCAATGGCTTTCAAATTCTGGTTGAAGCCGGCCTGCTGCCGGGCGCACTGATGCGCAACGCGTCGCTGAAATTCGTCTGCAAGGAGGTTCAACTTGAAGTCTCCAATGCCGATACGCTGTTCACAAAGCACTATCAGCAGGGCGAGATCATTCGCTGCCCCGTTGCCCATCATGATGGCAATTTCTTTGCAGAACCCGATATGCTGCGACAACTGGAAGACAATGGACAGGTGGCGTTCCGTTATGCCAATGGCACCAATCCCAATGGGTCACTGAACGATATAGCCGGTATCATCAATCGCAACGGCAATGTGCTCGGCATGATGCCGCACCCGGAAAACCTGATTGAGGCTGCCCATGGTGGCAAGGACGGTTATGCACTCTTCAGTGCTGCATTGGGGCTTGCGGCCTGAAACACGGCCAGCAAAACATCCAACCGCGCAAACCAGCATAAGGAAACGGTTTTGAACCCATTTGGCAAAAGATGCACAGCCACCGCCCGACTGCCATTGGCAAAACCATTTGCCGTGCTTTTCCTGGCAGGTGCGCTCGCCGCCTGCCAAAGCGCGCAACCCGGCCCCGGAAGCCTGACCATCAAGAGTGACAAACGCGCCCTCACTGCCATGGAAGAAATATCGCTGGCTGCCGGGAAATGCTGGTTCAAGAGCGGCAATGCTGATTTCAAAGCTTACCGGATGGCGCCGGAACTCAATTCCTACTCCGGCAAACCACGGCTGCTGATTGTGCCGCGCAACCGCCCGCAGGACAGACCGCTGGCCGTTATCGAAGCGCAGGGCGATCCGGCTACCATACACGCCTATGGTCCGTTGATGTCCGCATCCACCGGCAACCGTATGGCAGCCGATATCAAAGGCTGGGCCAAAGGCTCCAGCACCTGCAACTAGTTCAATAGAAACACCTGACAAGCAAAAACCCGTTATGACCAGCCCCAATGACATAGAGATCACCCAGGAAATCATCGAGGCCCACGGCCTCAAGCCTGATGAATATGAGCGTATCCTTGACCTGATGGGTCGCGAGCCGACATTTACCGAACTCGGCATATTTTCTGCCATGTGGAATGAGCATTGCTCTTACAAATCATCAAAAAAGTGGCTGCGCACGCTGCCCACAGACGGGCCCCAGGTTATTCAGGGGCCGGGAGAAAACGCCGGTGTTGTGGATATCGGCGACGGTGATTGCGTGGTCTTCAAGATGGAGAGCCACAACCACCCTTCCTATATCGAGCCCTATCAGGGGGCAGCAACCGGTGTTGGCGGCATATTGCGCGATGTATTCACCATGGGTGCGCGCCCCATCGCCGCGATGAACGCATTGCGTTTTGGTGCGACAGACCACCCCAAGACCCGCCATCTGGTGGCCGGTGTTGTCTCCGGCGTGGGTGGATATGGCAATTCATTCGGCGTGCCAACCGTTGGCGGCGAAGTGGAATTTGATGCCCGCTACAACGGCAACTGCCTCGTCAACGCCTTTGCTGCGGGACTGGCAAAAACCGATGCGATTTTCTATTCAAAGGCCGAAGGGGTTGGCCTGCCTGTTGTATATCTGGGCGCCAAAACCGGCCGCGATGGCGTCGGTGGTGCAACCATGGCTTCGGCAGAATTTGATGAGACAATCGAGGAAAAGCGCCCCACAGTTCAGGTTGGTGATCCCTTTACAGAAAAATGCCTGCTGGAAGCCAGCCTTGAACTGATGGCCTCAGGCGCTGTCATCGCCATTCAGGATATGGGCGCAGCCGGTCTGACCTGTTCAGCCGTTGAAATGGGTGCCAAGGGCGACCTTGGTGTTGAGCTGGACCTCGACAAGGTGCCCGTGCGTGAAGACAACATGACAGCCTATGAAATGATGCTGTCGGAAAGCCAGGAGCGCATGCTCATGGTATTGCGCCCGGAACTGGAATCCGTCGCCAAGGCGATATTTGTCAAATGGGGGCTCGACTTTGCCATCGTCGGCAAGACAACAGATGATTTGCGCTTCCGCATATTTCACGCTGGCGCGCTGGTTGCCGATCTGCCGATCAAGGAATTGGGCGATGAAGCGCCGGAATACGATCGTCCCTGGCGCGAAACGGGCCTCTATTCGCCGCTGGCTGCCCATCAGGTTGAAGAACCGGAAGATTATGGCGCGGCCCTGTTGAAAATCATCGGTTCGGCCAATAATGCGTCACGCCGCTGGGTCTATGAGCAATATGACACGCTTATTCAGGGCAACAGCCTGCAATTGCCAGGCGGTGACGCCGGTGTTGTGCGGGTTGAGGGCCACCCCACCAAAGCGTTGGCCTTTGCCTCTGATGTTACCCCGCGCTATGTGGAGGCCGATCCCTATGAGGGCGGCAAACAGGCCGTGGCAGAATGCTGGCGCAACCTGACGGCCACCGGTGCCGAACCACTGGCCTCGACGGATAATCTCAATTTCGGCAACCCGGAGCGTCCGGAAATCATGGGCCAACTGGTCAAGGCCATTGAGGGAATCGGCGACGCCTGCACGGCACTGGGCTTTCCCATCGTTTCGGGCAATGTCTCGCTCTATAATGAAACTCACGGTGAAGCGATCCTGCCGACACCAACCATTGCCGGGGTTGGCCTTATTCCCGACTGGAGCCAGATGGCAACGATTGGCGGCGCCAACAACGGCGATGCCGTCATCCTGATAGGCGGTGATGGCACCCACCTAGGTCAATCCACCTATATGCGCGAATGTCTCGATCAGGCCGACGGCCCGCCTCCACCGGTCGATTTGCTGGTGGAAAAGCGCAACGGCGATTTCATCCGCTCGGCCATCCGCAACGGACAGTTCAGTGCCTGTCATGATATTTCCGATGGCGGACTGGCGCTGTGCCTGGCAGAAATGGCAATGGCCAGCGATCTGGGCATGAAGATTGAGCTGGGTGCAGATAACGGCCCGGCCCATGCTCTGCTCTTTGGCGAAGATCAGGCCCGCTATGTGGCGACCGTTTCGTCAGACCTGGCCAATTTCCTGTGCATGAATGCTGAAGGAGCGGGTATTTCCTTCCGCCGCATCGGTTTTGTTGAGGGCGATCATTTGACCATTGATGACCATCTCTCCATATCAGTAAAACAATTGCGTCACGCCCATGAATCATGGTTCCCTGATTATATGGACGCCGACACATCACTGGCAGCCGCTGAGTGATTGCGGGCGCAATACGAACAACGCATAAATGCAGGAGAATGCCATGGCCATGAGTGCCGGAGACATTGAAACCATGATCAAGACCGCCATCCCCGATGCGGTTGTAACGATCCGCGATCTGGCAGGTGATGGCGACCATTATGCCGCCGAGGTCGTCTCCGAAAGCTTTCGCGGCAAATCACGCGTCCAACAGCACCAGATGGTCTATCAGGCCCTGCAGGGCAACATGGGTGAGGCACTGCACGCTCTGGCGTTGCAGACCAGCGCGCCTGAATAGGTTCAGGTCTGATGAAAATCAGGGGAGCGCGATTGCGGGCTCTCCAGCCGCTCTGACGGGACGGCAATCCTGGCATGAACAGCAGGTGAATGCACCGTTCCAATTTGGTTCAGCCGATCTCTCATAAGTTTGATTTGTACCCACAAGGGGATGAATGAACCAAGGAGAGAGACAATGAGAACCTTTATCGCAGCTACCGCATCACTGGCCATCGCAGCAACTGTTTCTGTTGCCGCATTCGCTCCCGCCAACGCCGACACAATCCGCCGCGTGCAATGTTCCGATGGCCGTGTGGTCACCGCAACCGGCACACAGAGCGACGCACAGGCTTGCATGCGGATGTTCAAGGTCAAACCATCGCAAGGCGCATCCACCGGCGGCGCAAAATCATTCAAAGCTGCCGGACGTGGTCCTGTTGCCAAGCCTTTTGACAATACTGCCTATGCCTGGACAGCCGCCTGCTATGCGGAATTCGGCCCCAATGCCAGCGATCCGGACCCTGTATTGCTGGATAAGTGCCTGGATTTCTGATCAGCAACTTAAATCAAAAGACAAAGGCTGCGGCATGTCCGCAGCCTTTTTATGTGAGCGCGTTTTATTCACAACGCCAGGGGACACCAGAATGACCTGCAATGTCGTCACCGGTTGCCTCGCTTGGCGCATCATCCTGTCGATCCCTGTTGACCCGGGCTGTCCGTTTCGCAACGAGCAGAGCGTTGTCCCATTTCTGACAAAAGGTGAAACGGTCAAATTCGCAAAAAGGTAGTGGCAGCATCGGTTTCGCTGCGGCCAAGGCGGCGAAAGGGACATGATGTGTTTTTCATGCCCAACAGGGCTGGAAATTCTTACGCTTCAGGGTTATTTACCAAGCAAAGAGAAACTCCGGGCCTTTTCCCCGGCAGCGACGAGGAATATTGTGATGACTGGCATAAATGATTTTATTGATGGTGAAGTAAAAAGCGGTGATGTGGTGCTTTTCATGAAAGGCACACCCCAGTTTCCACAGTGCGGCTTTTCCGGTCAGGTTGTTCAGATCCTGGACTATCTGGGTGTTGAATACAAAGGCATTGACGTGCTGGCCGACGCGGACCTGCGCGATGGCATCAAAACCTATTCCAACTGGCCAACCATTCCGCAGCTCTACGTAAAGGGCGAATTTGTTGGTGGTTGTGACATCATCCGCGAAATGTTCCAGGCCAGCGAGCTGCAAAGCCATCTCACTGAAAAAGGCATAACCGTCAAGGGCGCAGCCTGATGCGCACCTGGAAGGTCTATCTTTCCGGCGAAATCCATTCAGACTGGCGCGCGCAGATTGAAGCGGGCGTCCGGACAGCGGATTTACCCGTTCATCTTGACGCCCCGGTCACCCACCACGAGGCCTCCGACGATTGCGGCGTGGCCATCCTGGGCGCAGAACCCGACAAGTTCTGGCACGACAACAAGGGCGCCAAGGTTAACGCCATGCGCACGCGCACGCTCATCGCTGATGCCGATATTGTGGTGGTGCGCTTCGGTGAGAAATACAAACAATGGAATGCCGCCTTCGACGCCGGCTATGCCGCCGCCCTTGGCAAATCCCTCATCGTCATGCACGGCCCTGACCATCAGCACGCGCTGAAGGAAGTCGATGCCGCTGCGCTCGCCGTGGTGGAAACGCCCGAGCAGATCGTGCAGATACTGGACTATGTGATTAACGGCAGCCTTGCGGGTTATACGGGGTAAGGGGTATTTCGGTGTGAAACGTGTGACCTGATGGAATGCCGGCACATGAGTACCATTGTTCGGCAAGCCATTACCTGCACACTGCATGCTCCGCCCAGGCGAGACCTTGTGCAGGCAACCTAAACTATTGCATTCATGGAAATTCAGCCACAGTCAGCCTCGATAGGTTCGACAACCTTTAGCATCCCACAATAGGCTACAATCACTCCGAATATCGGTGCCTTGATCGTTACATCGAACTGAAAAGCGCCATCCTTTTCAGCTTCTAAACTTTCACCATCCGGCAGCAATAATTTCGGTAATGGTACCCCCAAAACTGACCATTGCCTGGGTATCAAATAGAGGCGGTCAGCCTTCAAAACCAATGCCAGCGCCACTCTGATGGGGCCGAATTTTTCTATGAGCAGGTGTTTTTGCCGCCCGGTGCCGGGCCTTTGCGTGCTTTGGAACAATTCACCATCAAAATCGCGCTGCCATATCTCGTTATCGGCAGATCGAATCACAGTCACTTCGATAGGGACATTGCTGCCTGCGGCTGGAAAATTGAGGCACCAGGCGACAAGCCTGGACGGGATTGAATTACCACGTGCGACTGTAGCCTCACCGCGCCAAACCTGATTTGCCGCGCCACCATGAAACGCCCTGATCTTTGTCGGCAATTGTTCGAATGCAGAGCCAAGGAGTTGTTGGTAAATCCTGTCGTATTTGACAGAATCATCCCGGATGCCGAAGTCAATTGATCGACCTTGGAACATTGACCGGTAATCTGCAAGAGACAACGCCTGTGTCGCGGGTCTGGCACCCGCTTCCGGTTTGCAGCCTTTCAATATTTTGCGGATGATGGCTTCAATCGCCATGGAGGGAATATATGGCCCATGGTCACCTTCTGCCAGAAGATGCCAGGATTTTTTCACTGGTTGGCCGCCTTGCAAGCCGTTTACCTGCACGTACATGCCACCTCTGTGTTCGCCAAATCGCATCAGATTTAAAACGCGATAGAAAAGTGGCGATAAAGGTGTCAGGGTCGGCAGGTTAAAAACAGCGCGGGCCTTGGCCAGCATGTTTAACAGGCGATGGAGGATTTCAGGCACCGGACCAGCCCCCATCCATATTTCGCGCAGTGTTCTATGCTCCGGTGGGATGACCTGAAGATCCGGCACATCGACAAGTGAAAAACAAAGGTTCCTGAGAGGCATCTTACCGGGCGGTGCGATTGTAAACCGGCGGCTTTCAGTCAGCCCTATGGCCGTTGTCGGTACGCCATTGCGCATAAGCCTCACCGGCCCACCGGCATATCCAACAACAGCGCGCATGACGTTCAGGCCGATGCCCGCATAGGGCGATGGTGCGATACCGCCCTCGACACCTTGTATTTGCATGTCCGTGGCCATCTCCCGCAAGACTGCGGCGGTCAAAACCGGAAAACTGCTGACACCTGAGAGGACAAAGATACCGGCTTCGCGCGCAGCCGTATCGAATTGGGAAACACCAAAAACAAAATCAGCCGCATCGGCAAAGTCGAGATAAGGAACTCGCGTTGCAATGCAAGCCTTGACGACGCCATAGCGATCATCGCCATAATCCTGAAACGGTCCTGATGCGTCCACCACCAGATCGAGTGATAGTTTTTTCAGGATTCCGTCAATTTGGTTTCGATCCATGACGAGTGGAACTGCTTCGGCAACACCGTCAAACTCATTGCAAAATTCATTGGCCTTTGAAGCGCTGCGGCCTGCTATAAAAAGAGTTAGTCCCGGTAGATCTGACAAAAGTCCGGCAAGCCTGCCTCCGAAGACACCGTAACCACCCAGAATCAGTATTTTCATTGCATCAACCGCTTTTGAACCTGTTCATCGGGAATGGAACACAGGTCTGTTCGGCCAAAAAAACGGTAGCGATTGCGCGCAAAAAACCCATAGATCCCGTCTTGCACCCGACGCGGCAAGACCCGCAGAACAATGAGGGCGGATGACAAACCGCCTAAATGCTGCCCGACCCGTATGACTGCATCCATGGATGTATAGGCGCGGCCCTTGTCAATCAGGAGCCATGAAAGCGGATCATCCGGATCAAGCTCATAGTGTACCAGTAAAGCGCGCCCCAAATCGGATTGAAGCGGAATGATCCTGAATTTTTGCTGGTGATCGTTTCGGGCGATCCATCGGGCACCCCGGGCGCACAGCGCACAGTGGGCATCCATAACCGTGCGTGGCCCGTCGTCGCTGAAAGCCGGAACGCTTGCGTCCGAGCGGTAAGAAAAATCTTCATTCGCTGCATTCAGGCTGGTCATTCAACTCACCTTCCACCTGGCAGGTAGGCCGAAACCTTCGCACCAAGCTTTAACAGCAGTTCACGCTTGGCCTGGGGAATAGACAGCATCTGTTCATACCAGCGGTCGACTGATTGGGTAAATTCCAGCATGTTTTTCAGTTTTTCGCGCTGGCTGGCGCTGACGCCCGGATCATCCTGCGCATCAGCAATACAATCCTTCAAAGCAACCAGGGCAGGATCTATTTCTTTCGCCTTGCGAACGGCAGCAATGCGGGTTGCGATTTTCCACACGTCCGTTTCGGCACAAAAATGATCTTTGCGTTCGCCTCTGATGGGAATGCGGTTGATGAGTTTCCACGCGAGCAGCTCTTTGACTGAGTTGGAAACATTTGAACGCGCCATTCCGAGGGCCTGCGCAATATCATCAGCGGTTTGTGGAGTATCAGCCATATAGAGGAATGCATGGATTTGACTGACCGACCGATTGACGCCCCATTGTCCGCCAAATTCACCCCATTGAAGGACAAAGGCATCAATACATTTCGGAAGTTGTGTGTTATTTTCGCTTATTTCTGTCATGACAGAAATATAGGAAACAAGCACGTCCGTTGCAAGCCTTCAGACATTGGGATAGGCAATTCGCCTACAGATTTAAGATTGCCGTGGATGAAATGAGAAAAGCCGTACTGTTTGATATTGATGGAACGATTGCCGATATACGCCACCGACGACATTTTCTGGAGGGTGACAGACCCGACTGGAAATCGTTCAACACCCGTATGGGCGATGACCTGCCCAACACACCTGTGGTCGAACTTTACAGGACAATGTGGGAGTCGAACAAATACGAGCTGATCCTTGTATCCGGTCGAAGCGAGGATCAACGCGCCATTACCCGGCAATGGTTGATCTGGAATGAAATTCCATTTGAGCAGCTGTTGATGCGCCCATCCGGTGACTTCAGATCAGATGTTGTGATCAAACAGGAAATTCTGGCAAAAATCCAAAAGGCCGGGTTTGAGGTTTTATTTGCCGTCGACGACCGGCAGTCTGTGGTCGATATGTGGCGCAGAAATGGCATCACATGTCTACAGTGTGATGTGGGCGATTTTTGAACGACTAATCGCAGTCGTCCAGATCAAGATCAGAGCGAACGTAGATGTGCCGCCCTGTTGGTGATGGCCGCTGGATTTTGAGCGCCCAGATCCTGCGAACATCATCCATGCTACCGTGCGGATTATCCTTCAAAAAATCGCGCGTGTACTGGTTGAATTGATTGTGGCTTTTGATGGTGGTCTTATGCCCCGGAGCCTGCTGATCTGCCTGTATGGCCAGATAGGCCTCACAGGCATCTTCGAGTGTCTTTCCCACATTGGCCCGTATCCACTCCATGAAGGCAATGTTGAACTTGAAGCCTTCTCCAATCGCGCCCTTGAAAAACCGGCGCACGTTCTGGGTGCTTTTGTAGCTGTCCGTGATCCGCGTGCTGTTCGACAGGGGTTCGCTGTGCCAATCGAATGTTGATTTCGGGCTGACGGTCATGTCCCCTGGAAATTGCTTTTCACCTGTATCCAGGAAATGGGCGATGCGATCCAGGATGACGAATTTGCCGGAGGTTGTCTTTAACCCGAGAAATCTGGCATGGGCAATGAGCTCGTCCTTTCGCCAATACCAGACCCGCAATTGAGCACCGGACGATATGCTGTCGATCTGCGGGCGACCCGCGCGCTCAGGCTTCATTGTCATAAGGGCTTCCGTGCATGTTTTGTATTTACGTCAACAGATTACGCTCACCTTTTAGCGCGCTCCGGTTGTTGACTGCAACGCACACGCTTTCCGATGTTGACGGCAAAGGTCAGAATATTCATTGATTTCCTGCTTGAGAAGATCGGCAAAAAACCAATTTGGGAAGGCACGGGTTAGCCACGACAAAAGCGCTGTCCGGTTTGGATTGCACGGAGCGAAGCGTAAAACCGGCTCCAGATACAATATCGGGTTGCATCTGCCCCCTCTTCCATGAAACAACGACATCACAAATTGCCAGCCCGTTGCCATGGGTAATGCACTGGCGTGCCACAGACAGTCCCTATCGGGAACATGCCAAAATTTGGACCATTCGACAGCGCGGTATCGCGAACCATTCTGCCGTAAATTGAGCGGAGACGAAGGCCGTCATGGATATGAAAAGCAATGTATCGGGTCAACCGGTCAATACGGGTAAAGTGCCTCGGGCGAACATCGGTTTTGTCGAGTTCGTGGTTCTGATTGCAGCGCTGAGCTCCATCGTTGCCCTTTCCATCGATATCATGCTGCCCGCCCTGCCGCAGATCAGCAACAGTTTTGCGGTTTCCGATGAAAATGACCGGCAGGCAGTGATTATTGTCTTCATGCTTGGCTTCGGTATTGCCCAGATATTCTTCGGACCGATCTCGGATCGCTACGGACGCAAGATCGTCCTTGTGCCGGCGATTGTATTTTATGCGATCACGGCACTGGCCGCGGCATTTTCTGATTCTTTCACCATGCTGCTGTTGCTGCGGTTGGCGCAGGGTGTTGGCGCAGCGGCTGTGCGCATTGTCGTCAATGCTGTTGTGCGTGATTGTTTCGGCGGCCGCGACATGGCGCGGGTGATGTCCTACACATTTACGGTCTTCATGATCGTTCCCATTATCGCACCCGCATTTGGACAGTGGATTACGGCTATCGGTTCATGGCACTGGATTTTTGTATTTTTGGGACTTGCAGGTGCTGCGCTGGCTTTGTGGAGTGGTGTGCGGGTCAAAGAAACCCTGCCTGACAACGAGCGGCGGCCGCTATCATTCGTGGGTGTGCGTCGGGCTTTTTGGGAGGTATTCTCCAACAAGCTGGCGATGGGTTATACATTGTCTTCAACGCTTTGTTTTGGCGGTCTGTTCGCCTATGTGGTCTCCGCACAGCAAATATTCCAATCCGTCTATGACCTTGGACAATGGTTTGCAGCAGCCTTTGCGCTGAATGCGGGCGTTATGGCAGTGCTCAATTTTGCCAATGGATTTTTGGTACGCAGGCTTGGCATGCGGCTCATTTCCCACACGGCGCTTATCGCATTCGCTGTGCTTGGCACAATCATGCTGATCGTTTGTCTGGCCGGGCAACCATCATTCTGGTTTACCTATCTGATGCTGGCCGCCATCGTTGGCGCATTCGGGCTGGTGCCACCAAATTTCAACGCCTTGGCGATGGAGCCGCTGGGGCATATTGCCGGAACCGCATCTTCAGCACTGGGTGTGATCACCTTTACCGGTGGCGCGATATTGGGCGGTATTGTCGGTCAGGCCTTTGACGGCACACTTGTCCCACTTGCGGTCAGTTTCGCCATCTTCGGTTGGCTGGCCACAGGCATTATTCTGGTGACGGAACGGGGCAGGCTTTTTGTCCGTCCTGTTGATGAGACCTAAGCAATTCAGGCATCAGGCGTTGATGATTTCGTCACGGATCCGGGTCCAGCTTTCCTGATCCGGTGCGCTCAGCAATCCACCCTGCATCATGCCGGGCCTATAGGCTCGCCCGTCGATCAATGCTGAATGGCCCCCGGCTTCCTGATGGATCAAAACGCCGGCCAGATGGTCCCACGGCATCATGTTCTGCCCGCCAACAAAGTGAACCTTGCCGGTTGCAGCCAGACGGTATTCCCAGGCCGAACAGCGAAACCCGAAGGCCATGCCTATTTTGGCAAGGTTGGCCGCGACACGGCTGCGTCCCGGCTCTTCCATAAAGCCCCACGAAATAGTGCCAACCATCTGATCAAGTGTCACCGGTGCTGCGACGCGGATTGCCTGCGTTTTGCCGGTGCCGTCCACAATGCGGCTGCCACCGCCAGCAATACCGATCATACTCTCGCCGCTCATCGGGTAATGAACGAGCCCGGCAACACACGCTCCATTCACGATCACCGCAAGGATGGTTCCAAAGAGCGGCATGCCGGAGGCAAAATTGAACGTACCGTCAACCGGGTCGATCACAAAGGCCAGTTCGGCATCTGCCAATCCTTCGAGGATGGCAGGATCATCGGCGGCGGCCTCCTCACCGACAATTTTTGCCTGCGGGTAGCGCTCCAGCAGCGCAGCGGTCAAAAAGGCCTCTGCTGCGGTGTCTGCCTCGGTGACCACATCCCAGGCCGCCTTCTTCTGTTTGACCTCACCATCATTGATACGCAAAAAACGTGGCACAATCTCCTTGGAACCGGCGCGCCGCAGCAAGCCATCAAGCAGATCAATGTCACTATTACTAAATGTCATGGTCAATCCTGTTGTTGGGCAAACAGATCAGCAAAATTGAAAAGTTCCCGGTCCAAAAGATGCGAAGGACGCACATTTGCCAGAGCGCGTATCATCGAATCCTTGCGTCCCGGCATGCGGTTTTCAATATCAGCGATCATCACCTTCATGGCATCGCGCTGCAGCCCGTCCTGTGAGCCGCAAAGATCACAGGGAATGATGGGAAACTTCATTGCCTGGGCAAATTTCTCCAGGTCATCCTCGGCACACAGAGCCAACGGACGGCACACAAGCAGGTCACCATCATCATTGAGCAGCTTTGCAGGCATGGCAGAAAGGCGACCACCGTGAAAGAAATTCATGAAGAATGTTTCCAGAATATCTTCGCGATGATGGCCAAGAATCAGCGCATCACAATCTTCTTCCCGCGCCACCCGATAAAGATTGCCCCGGCGCAACCGAGAGCACAGCGCACAATAGGTGGCATTTTGCGGAATTTTCTCCGTCACGATGGAATAGGTATCGCGGTATTCAATCCGGTGGGCAACCCCGTTTTTCTGCAGGTACTCGGGCAGTACATGCTTGGGAAAATTCGGCTGCCCCTGATCAAGATTGCAGGCCAGCAGATCAACCGGCAGCAGGCCACGCCACTGCAGATCAAGCAGCAGGGCCAAAAGACCATAGGAATCCTTACCGCCCGAAACCCCAACCAGCCAGCGCGGCTTGCGCCCTTGTGGCCTGGTCGGCGCAGTTTCCAGCATTCCGAAGGTGTCAATCGCCTCGCGGGTCTGCCGCAACAACCGCTTGCGCAACCGGTTGAAGTTGACCGATGAAGGTGCAGTGCGAAACATCGGATGGCAGACATCGCCCGGCGTCGGCGCGTCGGCATTTCCCGATACATCCCCGGAAATTTTGGATGTCATGGATGGGTTGACGGTTGCATCAAGCGTTTCCATTGACCTGTCCTGGTTCACCAATCACCATACCGTGCGTTATCTGCGCGGTATCTCAAAAAACAAAAAAAGCCGCCGGTTTGCACCAGCGGCTTTGTGTAGATCACATCGCGACAATTAACGCGAATAGAATTCGACAACCAGATTTGGTTCCATGACGACCGGATAAGGCACGTCAGCCAGTGCTGGTACACGAACATAAGTCGCAACCATCTTGTTGTGGTCGGCGTCGATATATTCAGGCACATCGCGCTCGGCCAGCTGGTTTGCTTCCAGAACGAAAGCAAGCTGCTTGGATTTTTCGCGCACTTCAATCACATCACCAGGCTTACAGCGGTATGAAGGAATATTGGTGCGAACGCCATTTACAGTCACGTGACCGTGGTTGACGAACTGACGGGCGGCAAAAACAGTCGCAACGAATTTTGACCGGTATACAACAGCATCCAGACGTGATTCCAGAAGGCCGATCAGCTTTTCTGGTGTATCGCCCTTAAGACGGTTGGCCTCATCATAAATCTTGCGGAACTGCTTTTCGCGGATGTCGCCGTAGTAGCCTTTAAGCTTCTGCTTGGCACGAAGCTGAACACCGAAGTCGGACATTTTGCCCTTACGGCGCTGTCCGTGCTGGCCGGGACCATATTCACGACGGTTGATTGGAGACTTTGGACGTCCCCAGATGTTTTCGCCCATACGGCGGTCAATTTTGTATTTCGAAGAATCGCGCTTACTCATCGCATTCCCTTTCAAAGTGTTACACCGGTTTGTTCCCAAACCGGATGAAGGAAACGCGCCCTCCTCTGCCGGCTGTTTTTGCCGACTGACAGAATGTCCAACTCTTTTAGCAAAGGTGGTCACTCACGGGACACGTAATAAAACCGGGCGCAAGCACCCGGAGACTGGGGGGATTTAAGACAGTACAGTGTTGTTGTCAATGGCCGATTGATGACAGATCGAGCCCAAATCCGGACATCAGCCGTTTAATGGCAAAATCAGGATTGTCAGAGGTGAACATTGCCCGGTCAGTTTCCTGCGACGCCTCCTTTAGCGGTGCAGCAAGGGACCTGGCGCGTTTGGCAATAGCTTCGGCCGGATCCAGCCAGTCCACAGGCCAGGGAGCGATATTTCTGAACTGATTGGCCAGAAAAGGATAATGGGTGCAGGCAAGCACGATAATGTCGGTCTTTGATGAATCCTGCTCTATGAAACAAGGGGCTATTTCCGCCCTTAGCCGCTCGGTATCGATCACCTCACCACGGATATAGCTTTCAGCCAGTGCTGCCAGGTTCTCAGCGCCGACCAATCGCACATGGCACTGCGAGGCAAAGGACTGAATCAGGTCTCGTGTATAGGCGCGCCTGACGGTTCCGGGCGTTGCAAGAACACTCACCAGACCTGACCGGGTTCGTTCTGCCGCCGGTTTTATCGCTGGCACCGTGCCAACAAATGGCGTGTCGGGGAAATGACTTCGCAACTGCTCAAGAACCAGTGTCGAGGCCGTATTGCAGGCAATGATACAGATTTCCGGCCTGTATTTTTCGAGCAGCTTTGCAAAAAGTGTAACAATACGCTCGGAAAGGGCCGCCTCGGCCCAATCACCATAGGGAAAGCCCGCATCATCGGCGATATAGACAAATTGGCGTTCCGGCATCAGCACCCGGGCTTCACGCAGCACGGTCAGACCACCAATGCCTGAATCGAAAACCAATACGGGCGGCGCGCTCAAGATATGACATCCCCTTTTCCACCATTTTCCGGCTCTTCGTTCATTTGCTCGTCCTTTTGCGGGCCGTCCGAATCAAACGTTTCAGGCGGACCGCTGCCATGCGGTTTTTTGCGGCTGTAGAGATCAAGCGATCGAATGACACCGCGCAGAAGGCGGATTTCCGGTTTGTAGAATGCCCGACGTGCCAGAACCGCACGCAAGTTCTCCACCATTTTTGGTTTTTTCTGTGGCGGGCGAAAATAGCCGCGTTTGTCCAGCGCATCTTCCAGGTGGTCATAAAGGCCCTGAAGATCGTTTTTTTCCGCCGGATGCATTTCCTGCTCTTCAAAGGAGGTTCTGTCTGGCTGTTCCAGACCCGATTTCATCCATTCATAGGACATCAACAAAACAGCCTGGGCAATATTCAGCGAGGCGAAGGCCGGATTAACCGGGAAAGTCACAATTTCATCAGCAAGGCTGACTTCCTCGTTCTTCAATCCCCAACGCTCGCGGCCAAAAAGGATGCCGCTTTTTTGGCCATCATGAAATCGCCTGCGCAATTCATCCGCCGCATGAACCGGCCCATGCACCGGTTTGAAGCCATCGCGTTGCCGCGCAGTGGTGGCAAAGACAAAATTCAGATCGGCAATTGCATCCGCAAGCGTATCGAAGACCCTGACACCATCGATGACGTGATCAGCCTTGCTGGCCGCTGCGCGTGCCTTCTCATTGGGCCAGCCATCACGTGGTGTGACAAGGCGAAGTTCCGACAGGCCGAAATTGGCCATGGCCCGTGCCACCATGCCGATATTCTCACCCAATTGCGGTTCAACCAGAATAATGGCTGGCCCTTCGGTGAGCAATTTTCTTTGTCTGTCCGTTCCAGCCATTTCTTCATTGTCCAATTATCATCAACAAGCCGCGTTCACTGCCACAATTGCAGGCGACACGAAAGCCCCACACAAAAGTATCCGGCTCACGTGTCCATACCCCGGGCACTCAGCCACTCAATCAATGTTGATGCGACGACCTGCGGCTGCTCGTGCAAAATCCAGTGGCCACTGCCATCAACCTGTTTGATCGTCAGATCGGCCGCAAATTGCTCTATGCCTTCCAGACACACCGGGCGTAGCGCCTCATCCTGATTACCCCAGATGACAAGATGCGGCATCTTTACCGTCATCACT
The DNA here is from genome assembly GCA_947501445.1 of uncultured Rhizobiaceae group bacterium. Classification (GTDB taxonomy): domain Bacteria; phylum Pseudomonadota; class Alphaproteobacteria; order Rhizobiales; family Rhizobiaceae; genus Hoeflea_A. Next base: position 434,146 of record CANMVS010000002.1, read on the forward strand.
TTGGGATCGACAGCAAAGACCGGTACTTTTCCCTCCAGTTCCGCTGCGGGTTGGTCGACCGGAGGCACCACCACGGGCGATGCGCGATACCAGTTCAGCATGGCTTCCATTGCTCCGGGTGTACTCCAGGCTTCAAGGTAGCCCGCCCGTGCTTCTTCATCCATCCAGCCCGTCGCTGAAAATCCGGCGATCATGTTGAGCGTACGGGCATAATTGTCTTTGCTCATGCGTTCGGCTGCATCGCTGCCACGCAATACCGTCATATATTGGCTGGCCGCCCTTTGCAGCGGGTCATCTATTATGGCTTTTTGAAAAGCGTATGGGTGCACGCCATTGGCGACCACCAGCGCCTTCAACCGCTGCGGCATCCAGAAAGAAAACGCATAGGCCACCGCAGACCCCCAATCATGACCGAAGAGCACAAAGGGCTTGTCCGCACTCAGATGATCGGCAAGCGCTGCGATATCCCCAACAAGATTGCGTGTCTGATAGGCTGATACGCCCTGCGGCTTGAAGGAGCGACCAAAGCCGCGCTGATCGGGTGCGACGACCCGGTAGCGCTCCGCCAGCAAAGGCATTAGGTCGCGCCATGCGCCCCAATATTCAGGAAAACCGTGCAGACACAGGATCAGTGGCCGGGTGGAATCACCCATTGTCTTGTAGTGAATTGTGCGCTCGCCATCGTCAAAGACCGCTGATTTATATTCCATTCCAATCGTCCCTACCGGCAACAAGTCGAACACTGGTGTGCGACGCCACCCCTTTACTCACCGTTTTCAGCCTTGATAGCACAGAATCCGCCCCGTGAAGACGCATTAGACCAATTCGCGAGACACAGTACCTTTGCCTTCGCGCATCACAGTGGTATAGGAGCGCCAACACTACAAAAGTCCAGCGGGCACGAGGCCCCTTTCAAGAAAAAACGAGGCATTTCATATGGCAAAAATCAAGGTCGCAAATCCGGTCGTCGAACTCGATGGTGACGAAATGACCAGGATCATTTGGCAATTCATCAAAGACAAATTGATTCACCCATATCTCGATATTGACCTGAAGTATTATGACCTGGGTATGGAAAGCCGTGATGCAACCGATGACCAGATCACCATTGATGCGGCAAACGCCATCAAGGAACATGGTGTCGGCGTCAAATGCGCAACCATTACTCCGGATGAAGGTCGTGTCGAAGAATTTGGCCTGAAAAAAATGTGGCGTTCGCCTAATGGCACGATCCGCAACATTCTGGGCGGCGTTATTTTTCGTGAGCCGATTATCTGTAAAAACGTTCCGCGGCTCGTGCCGGGCTGGACACAGCCGGTCATCGTTGGACGTCATGCTTTTGGTGATCAGTACCGTGCGACGGATTTCAAATTTCCGGGCAAGGGTAAACTGACAATGAAATTTGTCGGTGAGGATGGTCAGGAAATCGAACACGAGATTTTTGACGCGCCTGCCGCCGGCATTGCCATGGGCATGTACAATCTGGACAAGTCCATTGAAGATTTTGCCCGTGCATCGCTCAATTATGGTCTGCAGCGTGGTGTCCCGGTCTATCTGTCCACCAAGAACACCATCCTGAAAGTCTATGACGGTCGCTTCAAGGATATCTTTCAGGAGATTTATGAGAAAGAATTCGAAGCAGCCTTCAAGGAAGCCAAGATCACCTACGAACACCGCCTCATCGACGACATGGTTGCGGCGAACCTGAAATGGTCCGGTGGCTATGTCTGGGCCTGCAAGAACTATGATGGTGACGTACAGTCCGACACGGTGGCACAGGGCTTTGGATCCCTCGGTCTGATGACATCCGTGCTGCTGAGCCCGGATGGTCGCACGGTTGAAGCGGAAGCTGCCCATGGCACGGTGACGCGCCATTTCCGCCAGCATCAAAAAGGCGAAGAAACATCGACCAACTCCATCGCGTCGATCTTCGCCTGGACCCGTGGCCTCGCGCACCGCGCCAAGCTGGATGACAATGCCGATCTTGCACGCTTTTCCAAAACGCTTGAGGAAGTCTGTGTTGCTACCGTTGAAAGCGGCCATATGACAAAGGATCTGGCGCTGTTGATCGGCCCGGATCAGCCCTGGCTCTCAACCATCGGCTTTTTGGACAAGGTTGATGAAAACCTGCAGAAAGCCATGGCAGCCTGATTGGCAACAGGTCATTGAAATGAAAAAGCCCCGCAGAAAATGTTCTGCGGGGCTTTTGTTTGCTCAATCCATTGGCGAACTGCTACTTATTGGCGCTAACTGTAATGCCGAGCAGGTCCGGCATTTCGCCTGGTGCCAGGGTCACCGCACTCATAATTGCTGTAGCGGCAACGGGCTTTTCAGGCGCAGCAATGATGCGAAAGTTCTGCGGATCTTCCAGATATTGAGCAGCAGCAGCCAGTACCATGGCCGAAAATGCCGGGTTGTCCAATATAGTCATCTCCGCTTCAAGACGCTCAAGAACGGTTTCGCGGATCTGATCAACGGATGCATTTTGTGAATCGGCAGCTATTGCAAGAGCCTTCTCCATGGCACCTTCATCAATCAGACTGATCTCAGCAGATTTGAAGCTGGCCGTAAAAATAGCTGACTGGGCGATCGTCTCTGCCTGCTCCGGATTCTCAAAAAGGCCACGTGGTATGCCACCCAGTCGAACGCTTGCCCTTGCCGTGCCGAGCTCGCCGATATCAATCATCAGATTTTCAACAATCAGGTCTTCACTTGCCTCATCCCAGCGAAGCTTCATATCGTAGCTGAGACTCACATTCTCCAGCCCCATCGACCGCCATATGGCCTCGACGTCCTGATCATCCAAATCCGAGATCGGTGCCTGCACACCGCTCATCGACAATTCCAGTTCCGTTGGCACAGGTGGCACAGCGCTACTGGTGCTCAGGAAAAAACGACCCATACTCATATCAGAGCCGGTATCAGGATTGATGGTAATGACATCATTCAATTCATATGCCATGGATGTTGGCATAAAAAGCCGTGCCATTGTCATGGGATCGGGTTCGTTTTCCAGGTCAAAATTTGCAATGAAATCGCGAATGGGTTCGTAGGCAGGAAATTCAACAGGTCCAAATGTCATAGAACCGATCGAGGCCATTTGCCTGGCACCACTTTTGACCTGCACATCCTGTACGGATAATTCGCCCAACCCGTCAGAACTCATATTCACAAGTTCCATCTGTCCCAACTCCAGCCGGAATTTGAATTCCGGAATGTTGGTCGATACTGACACCTCCTGCGCAAAGGCACGCTTTATGGAAAACGAGCGATATAATTCAAAGGCACCACTGATTGCCTGCTTGATAAATTGCGCGTCGGGCTCGGCCTGTTTTGTCGCAGCAAGGACCAATTCATCGGCAAGGGCAACGATATTTATCTCAGGTGGCCGAATGGACAGGCCCTCGATACCGTACAATTTGACCTGGCTTGACTGCATCGTTTCATCAGTTTGTTGCCCTTCAACAATGTAACTGTCGATATAAGGGCGATAGGTCAGCGTATCCTGTCCATCAGAATCCAGCAGATTAATCAGGGCGACATAGTCCATCCCTTTCATGATGGTAGGACCGGTTTGTGTTTTGGTTTCAAAGGGTGTGCCGTCTGGACCAATAACGTCGATTTTCTGAATGCTACCGCCATCACGATATTCGGCCATTCGCCCGTCAATCATGCCTTTCACAACAGCATCCCGGCTTTCAATATTGCCGGTCATCGCTGGCATATCCTCACCCAGGCCAGCAAATGTGAAATCAGCTGTCAGCAGGCTGTAGCCCCCCAGATCAAGTCTGTAGTCGTTGATGATTGTCAGGAAAGGCATCCAACGACTGATCGGTCGACTGGGATCACTATCAATCATCGGGAAGCGCGGCCAACCATATCCGTTGAGCGCGTAATTTTCGATCTTACCGTCAAAATCCAGGATGGCCTGTTGAGACTGGCTGACTTCAACACTGAATGTCGTATCGCTGGAAAATGCCATTGTATCGGCAAAAAAACCGTCACGACCCGCACTCAGTCCCGTTGCAGTAAGTCTGGGCGTGCGCCAGCTGGCGGAAAGGCTGATGGGACCCTTCAGATCGGCTGTTGCTTCCATCTCAGGCAACTCGAACGTTACGGAATAGGCAAAAGTCAATCCGGATATGATCAGAGTGTTTCCTGCAGTTTCTACGGAATCATAGGTCGCCTCGACGCCAATCGCCCGATGATCATCCAGCCATTCATCCAGCGCGGCTTTTCCTGATTGCTGCGCATGGGCCGGGTTCAATGATACTGCCAGGCTGAAGCCAATCGATATCGCACAAAATCTCATGGTAATCTGCTCTCCATTTCAGGTTTTGCAGATTACAGATTTCGGGTGCGATCACCAGCCCCTATTGCAGCCTCCGGGTGCAATTTGATTTTCCAGTCTCCCACCCGCACAGTGGATGGGAAACTACCAATACATGGAAACGGATTTAGGAGATGAGCGCGGCAACCGCTTCAATGGCAGCATCCGATTTGTCACCTTCCGGCCCGCCGGCCTGGGCAAGGTCCGGGCGACCACCGCCACCCTTGCCGCCGACCGCGACAGAGGCCGCACGCACCAGATCAACAGCACTGAAACGCTCGACCAGATCCGCGGTGACACCAATCACAACACTGGCTTTGCCGTCATCGGAAACACCAACCAGCGCCACAACACCACTGCCAAGCGTTGTTTTGGCCTCATCAGCCATGCCCTTCAGATCACGCGGTTCAACGCCGGTAACCGTCTTGCCAAGAAACTTGATACCGGCAATCATTCGCGCTTCGTCTTCACGATCAGCACCGCCGCCAAGCGCCAGTTTCTTCTTCAATTCGCTGATTTCACGCTCCAGCTTCTTGCGTTCCTCCATCAGTGAACCCACACGGGAGACCACATCAGAAGGCTGGACGCGCAACGTCGAAGCCAGCGCTTTCACCCGTGTATCCTGCTGCGCCAGATACTGCCGGGCTGCATCGCCCGTCAGCGCTTCGAGGCGACGCACACCCGCCGCGACAGCGCTTTCACCAACAACGCGCACCAGACCGATATCGCCGGTTGCCTGCACATGGGTGCCACCGCACAACTCGACTGAATAGGTCTTTCCCTGCTTATCACCGTGCAGCGCCGTTCCCATGGAGACAACACGGACCTCGTCACCATATTTTTCACCAAACAGCGCCATGGCACCCTCGGCAATGGCTTCATCCACTTCCATCAACCGGGTTGTTACCGGACTGTTTTGAATGATCATCTCATTGGCAATGTTCTCAACAGCGGCTATCTCCTCATCACTTACCGGTTTGGGGTGAGAAATGTCGAAGCGAAGCCGATCGGGTGCAACCAGCGATCCCTTTTGAGCAACATGTGTTCCAAGCGTCTCACGCAGGGCCTCATGCAACAAATGGGTCGCGGAGTGATTGGAGCGTAACCGGTTGCGCCGCGCATGATCAACCTGCAAAATCAGCTCCGTGCCATCGCTTAGCGACCCCTCATCAATGGTCGCTGTGTGCACGAACAGGCCGTCGCCTTTTTTCAGCGTATTGGTGACATGCGCCTGAACGCCATCACCTGTTATCACGCCGGTATCACCCATCTGTCCGCCGGACTCGCCATAAAATGGTGTCTGGTTGGTGATGATTTGAACCGTATCGCCGGCTTTCGCCTCTTTGACCCGCGCACCGTCACGAACAATAGCCAGCACGATGCCCTCAGCCTGTTCGGTATCATAACCAAGAAACTCGGTGGCGCCCAGCGTGTCACGCAATTCAAGCCAAACGGTTTCTGTCGCCGCCTCTCCCGATCCGGACCAATTGGCGCGGGCCTCTGCCTTCTGGCGTTGCATGGCGGTCTTGAAGCCTGCGTCATCGACGCTGATGCCTCTTTGCCGCAAAGCATCCTGCGTAAGGTCCAATGGAAAACCATAGGTATCATAAAGTTTGAAGGCGGTTTCACCATCAAGCTCATCACCTTTTGAAAGATCGGCGCTGGCCTCGGACAGAAGATTGAGCCCGCGTTCCAGCGTTTTGCCGAAACGGTTCTCTTCAAGTTTCAACGTCTCTGAGATGAGGGGCTCTGCGCGCACCAGTTCCGGATAGGCAAGGCCCATCTGCTCAACGAGTGAAGGCAGCAATTTCCAGATCAGCGGTTCATGTGCACCCAGCAGCTGCGCGTGGCGCATGGCGCGGCGCATAATGCGGCGCAGCACATAGCCCCTGCCCTCATTGGACGGCAACACACCATCCGCAATAAGAAAGGCGGATGACCGCAGATGATCAGCAATAACCCTGTGACTGGCCCGGGCCTTGCCTTCGGCCCGCACGCCGGTGAATTCGACAGAAGCGCTGATCAGTGCCTGGAACAGATCAATGTCATAATTGTCGTGTTTGCCCTGCAACAGTGCTGCAATGCGTTCCAGACCCATGCCGGTGTCAATGGAAGGGCGCGGCAGGTTAACGCGTGTATCGGCATTCTGTTGCTCATATTGCATGAACACCAAATTCCAGATCTCGATGAACCGATCACCGTCCTCGTCAGCGGAACCGGGGGGACCACCCCAGATGCTGTCGCCATGATCATAAAAGATTTCAGAACAGGGACCGCAAGGGCCGGTGTCGCCCATGGCCCAGAAATTATCGTGGGTTGGGATACGAATAATCCGATCTTCGGGAAGTCCGGCAATCTTTCGCCACAAGTCAAAGGCTTCGTCATCGGTGTGATAGACAGTAACCAGCAGCTTGCTTTTATCGATACCGAATTCACCGGTGATCAGTTTCCAGGCAAGCTGGATCGCCTCATCTTTGAAATAGTCACCAAAGGAAAAATTGCCCAACATCTCAAAGAACGTATGGTGGCGGACCGTATAGCCGACATTATCCAGATCATTGTGTTTGCCGCCGGCACGAACACATTTTTGCGCCGTGGTGGCACGCGTATAGGGGCGGTGCTCAAGTCCGGTAAAAACATTCTTGAACTGTACCATGCCGGCATTGGTAAACATCAAGGTCGGGTCATTGCGCGGGACAAGCGGACTCGAGGCCACAATCTCGTGTCCGTTATTGCCAAAATAATCGAGAAATGCCGTACGGATCTCGTTTACGCCACTCATGACAGGCCCTTTTATCTAAATATCTGCGAACCACCTACCGATCGGCAGCGGACAATTCGTTCGGCTTTTATCTGTCTGTTGCAGGACTGTCCAGACACACCGTAGCGAACCGGTCGATTGATGGAGCGTTAAGCGGTTCCATTGCAGCCACAGCTTCAATTTCCGCATAAAAATATGGCTGGCAACACACACAAGTGTTACCAGCCATATGGTCTTTAACTGCCGAAGACATCAGGCATGAAGCCAATGCCACATGCAGGGTTGATCACCCCTCAGCGGCATCATCCTTATCTGGCGCATCAAGCAGTTTTTCAGCGATAAGTCCGGCATTTTGTCGTAAGGCCAACTCGATCTCGTCTGCCACTGCCGGATTCTCACGCAGGAAATTTTTGGAGTTTTCGCGTCCCTGACCAAGCCTTTGGCTGTTGTAGGAGAACCAGGCACCTGATTTCTCCACAATGCCGGCCTTGACGCCAAGATCAATAAGCTCGCCCGTCTTGGAGACGCCTTCCCCATACATGATGTCGAACTCAACCTGCTTGAAAGGCGGTGCCATCTTGTTTTTTACAACTTTGATGCGGGTCTGGTTACCAACAATTTCGTCACGGTCCTTAACCGAACCGATACGGCGGATATCAAGACGAACAGACGCGTAGAATTTCAGCGCATTACCACCGGTCGTTGTCTCAGGTGAGCCGAACATCACGCCAATCTTCATCCGTATCTGGTTGATGAAAATGACCATACAGTTGGAACGCGAAATGGAGGCCGTCAGTTTGCGAAGGGCCTGGCTCATCAAACGGGCCTGAAGGCCAGGAAGGGAATCGCCCATCTCACCTTCAATTTCAGCCCGCGGCGTCAGTGCTGCAACGGAATCGATGACCAAAACATCAATCGCACCGGAACGCACCAGCGTATCGGTAATTTCCAATGCCTGCTCACCGGTGTCGGGCTGGGAAATCAACAGGCTCTCAAGGTCTACACCCAATTTACGCGCATAGACCGGATCCAACGCATGTTCAGCATCAATAAAACCACAAATGCCGCCATTGCGTTGCGCCTGGGCAACCGTATGCAGGGCCATTGTGGTTTTACCTGAACTTTCAGGACCATAAATTTCAATAACCCGCCCCTTGGGAAGGCCTCCGATACCCAGTGCAATATCAAGCCCGAGTGATCCGGTTGATACAGTCTCAATCTCAACAATCTTCTCATTGGATCCGAGCTTCATGATTGAGCCCTTGCCAAAGGAACGTTCTATTTGAGAGAGCGCCGCATCAAGTGCCTTGCTTTTGTCCACCGATTTTTCCTCTACGAGCCGCAATGAGTTCTGAGCCATTTTGTCCACCTTTAGGTTATATACACATTACAGGCAATGAAAGCCGCACGTAAATTTTGTACCGCATTTGTTCTCATATTGCAATAGAGTATCATCCTGTTGTTTTTAAATAATAAAACAATGCATGTTCTTTTTTTGTTTTCGATGCAAGCATCAACAATGGAAAACACGCCATAGCGCAAAGTCATCTGCCCCCGGGTTCATTGCGCAGCGAATCAACTTTGCCCGTCGTTGGGACATCCCACCTTATTTGCCGAACCCATGTGGCCTATCCCGGCGCAATGGAGCGATTGTGCACACAATTGGGAAATTGAAAAACCGGGCCGCTTGCAGTAAGCCAGCACTCTGAACACTGCACGGCTGCTGCCGGCAGGAAAGGCACACCACGGATGACCCATATTCTTGTAATTGGCGGCGCACATATTGATCGACGGGCAAGAATTTCCGGACGCACCATAGGCGGCGCCAGCAATCCCGGGCACTGGCATGAAGAACCAGGTGGCGGTGGGTTCAATGCGGCCCGCAATCTGGCGCGCCTTGGTAATGAAGTCACAATGGTTTCTGTCCGGGGCGGCGATGCAGCCGGACAATTGGTTGAACAGGCCGCTGATGCGGTTGGTATCGAAGACCTGGCACAGGTATTCCTGGATCGGGCAACCCCCAGTTATTCCGCTATTTTGGAAAACAACGGCGATCTGGTGATCGCCATAGCCGATATGGATCTTTACGACCGGTTCGTTGACCGACAGCTTGCCCGCAAGTCAATTCGTGATGCAATTGACAAATGCGACGCCGTATTGTGCGACGCCAATCTGCCTGCCAACACATTAACCGCGCTGTCCGTGACGGTCAAAAAACGCCTGAAACCCATTTCAGCCATCGCCATATCACCAGCCAAAGTCGGCAAACTTGCCGGGGCGTTCGAGCAACTATCCGTCCTGTTTCTCAATCATGCCGAGGCGCTGGAGCTCAGCGGCGGCGAGACAGATTATGAACTATGGCCTGCCCTGCTGCGCAAACGTGCCATCAGCCGCGCTGTTGTTACACGGGGGGCAGAACCGGTTCTTTGTTTTGACCGAGACAGCTGCTTTGAGATTGCACCGCCCAGGCTGGAGCAAATCATGGATGTGACCGGCGCAGGCGATGCACTTGCCGCTGCGACAATTCACGCACTGTCGGTCGGGCAAACATTCAGCGATGCTGTACGCAACGGCATAGCCGCATCCTATCTCACCATTCAATCGCCGCATGCTGCATCCCCGCAGTTGAATACACAGACGTTGGCGAATGCACTATCACTTGTCCCTGAGGCCATCCATCAGCCGTGAGACATACAATTAACCACCCCCAGGAAGTCCTATGAGCCAGAACGTCACGTTTCCCCTGACCTATTCCACCGAAGTTCGCGCTGCATTGGCCGACAACAAACCCGTCGTGGCATTGGAATCAACCATCATCACCCATGGTATGCCCTGGCCCGGCAACCTGGAGATGGCCAATAGTGTTGAAAACATCATTCGTGAATGTGGCGCTGTTCCGGCCACGATTGCCGTCCTTGACGGCACGCTGCATATCGGCCTTGAAAAACAGGCGCTGGAATCCCTGGCGCAAACAACTGATGCCATGAAGGTCTCACGCGCTGATCTTGCCTTTGCTGTGGCCAGCGGCAAAACCGGCGCAACCACCGTTGCAGCCACGATGATGGCTGCCGCCCTCGCCGGCATCAGGGTTTTTGCCACCGGTGGCATTGGCGGCGTGCATTTTGGTGCCGAGGAGAGTTTTGATATCTCCGCCGATCTGGAAGAATTGAGCAGGACAGCGGTAATTGTCGTGTCCGCCGGCGCCAAAGCCATTTTGGATATTCCCAAAACGCTGGAAGTTCTGGAAACCAAGGGCGTACCGGTGGTTACATTTGGCAGTGACGAGCTGCCCGCGTTCTGGTCGCGGCAATCGGGTATTCGAAGCCCGCTTCGCCTTGATGATGCAAAGCAGATCGCACATTTTCAGCAGACACGTGAAGCCATGGGCATCAATGGTGGCATGCTGATCGCCAATCCGGTTCCCCAAGCCGATGAAATCTCACGCCCCGAGATGGAAATCCACATCAATCAGGCGCTGCAAAGCGCGCAAGAACACGGCATATCCGGTAAGAAGGTCACCCCCTACCTTCTTTCAGAAATTTTTTCTATTACCAATGGCAAGAGCCTTGAAACCAATATCGCGCTTGTAAAGAACAACGCTCGGTTGGCCGCGCAGATCGCCTGTGCGTTTTAATAATCGATCCGCGTTATAGACCGTTTCACGTTTTGTCAGAACCGGGACAACGGTGTCGGCCTTTGATTTTATTGATGCATTCAGGTTTTGCCGATTCGATCAAAACCTACATTGCTCCAGCCAACAAAAAGGGCGCCACCGGAGAGACGCCCTTTGGAGACTTCCTTCAAAATTGTTTTACTGGCTGAGTGGCACAATTTGAATTTCTACGCGGCGGTTTTGCGCCCGGCCAGCTTCCGTTGCGTTGCTGGCAATTGGCCGTTCCTCGCCGAAGCCGGTAACATACATGCGGCGCGGGTCGATGCCCTGACTGCCAAGATAGCGTGAGACCGACTGGGCACGCTGTTGAGACAGGTTCAGATTGTAGGCGGCTGAACCGGTGGTATCGGTATATCCATATACATCAACCAGGGTCTGATTGTATTTTGACAGAACAATCGCCACGGAATTCAATGTATTGTAGAAACTGGGATCAATCTGCGCCTGGTTCAGCGCAAATGTCACATTGGATGGCATGTTCAAAACCAGATTGTTACCATTGCGGCTAACGGACACGCCTGTGCCCTGAAGCTGCGCTCTCAGATCAGCTTCCTGCCGGTCCATATAATTGCCTATGGCACCGCCTGCCAGCAGCCCGATGCCTGCACCAATCAACGCATTGCGTCGGTCATTGCCGCCTGCCAGCAGTCCCAGCCCTGCCCCAGCTGCAGCGCCAAGAGCCGCTCCACCAGCTGTTCTGGAAACCTGCTGTTGGCCCGTATAGGGGTCGGTTGTACAGGCTGTCAGAAACACGCCGGCAGTCATCAGGATCGCTACTTTTTTGAACATTCGAATTCCCCCGTCTCAGGTAATTTATTCATGGTTGGTCCTGCTTCAATAGCAACAATACGGCGCCAATGTGTTCAATTGGTTGGGTACATGCTGCCCGAATGGCAATTTGTTTGGTTACAGGCCTCAGTCCATTATGGCTGCAACACCGTGATTCTTATGGATGATTATTAGCATCTCTGCCTGCCAACGCCAAGAAAACTCAATTGAACCAGGAAGTTTGAATTGTCACTGGAACAATTCACAGGCCGACACCGTTGCCCCGTTTCTGACAAACCGTGAAACGGTCCAAATATAAATGCAATTTCCGACATGGCCACCCTGCCCAGAACGCCGCACCCAGGGGGAATGTCACGATCCGGTCAGGTTATTATCCCAAGCCTGATGGCACAGGCGACTGCCTGAATGCGATTGACGGTATCAAGCTTTTTGCTGGCCGCCGCAATATAATGGTTCACCGTATGCTGCGATATCGAAAGGATCGTGGCAATTTCATGACTGGTCTTGCCAGCGGCCGTCCAGCGCAGGCATTCCACTTCCCGTATTGTCAATTCAGGCAGCTGTCGCTCCGATGTGCCGAGGCCTTCCCAAAGCCGTTCAATCAGACCCGAAGCAAGGACATAAAGTTCCGATAATGATCCCGGGTCAATTGCTGAATTGAGGCTGTGAAAACCAACAACACAGCGATGATTTTCGCGGCTGAGCACCGGGTATAAAACACTGAACCGTCCCAACCAACTGTCGGGGTGCGCGCCACTTTCACCCGATTCACGCTGGTTTTGATTGCCCGTCGACTGCTCGGATTGTGAGACCATGAGCGGCACAGCAGAGCGTCGCAAAGCCACAAAAGTCTCGTGGGTATTGCGCAGGAATTCGGCTTCAATGCTGTCAGCCAGTTTTTTCGGCCAGTTGCTCGACAACAACAGCGATGGCAAAGAGGTTTCAGCCAATGGGGTCAGCGACAGAACTGAGAAATGATCAAAACCAAAACGACCACAGACTTTGTGGAAATGTCGCTCTATCTGGCTGCGACCCCGTAACAGACTGATGGCTTCAAGATCGTGTTGCAACGTGCGCACCCAAACAAACAATGGTCACATCTCACAATCGGAATTCCAATTGCTGAATATGTAACGGCTCAACTGGTATGGTACTCTATTGCATATCCGGATGGATTGTCTGAAAAAAGGCCGTTTGAGGCCGCATTGTGATCTCTATACACAAATGACAATTAACAGATTATCGGATGATTTCGGAGACTTTTATCAATCGTCCGTGCTCTCGATAACATCCTTGACCACAGTAGCAAGCTGCTTGAGCGAAAATGGTTTGGGAAGAAAACCGAACTGGGCGTTTTCCGGCAGATTTTTGGCAAAAGCATCTTCCGCATATCCGGAAACAAAGACAAATTTCAGATCCGGATAATCCTTGCGCAATTCGCGCAGCAATGTCGGCCCATCCATTTCGGGCATGACCACGTCAGAAACGACAATATCCACCTTGCCATCGAGTTCCTCGATAATATCCAGCGCCTCAAGCCCGGACCCAGCCTCATGCACCGTATATCCACGCGTCTCCAGCATACGCTTGCCACCACGCCTTACCGCTTCCTCGTCTTCAACCAGCAATACAGTCGCAGAGCCGGACAGATCCGTGTGCTCATGCGGCACGGGCTCGCCTTTGCCATCCATTGAACCATTGGATGCTGGTGTCCTGTTTTCGTGGGCCAGCATCATTTTCTCTGGCTGATCTTCCTGAGGCTCTTCGATAAAACGGGGCAAAAAGATGCGAAACGTTGTACCCTTGCCGATCTCTGATTCCGGATAGACATTACCGCCCGATTGCTTGATGATTCCGTAAACCATCGCCAGACCAAGCCCTGTCCCCTTACCAACGTCCTTTGTCGTGAAAAACGGTTCGAATATCTGATCCATCAGTTCCGCTGACATGCCGGTTCCTTCATCACTAACGGATATCTGAACATAATCGCCTGCCTCAAGACCCCTGTAGTTGAGTGCCTCAATCTCTCTGGCCTCAACATTTGACGTGTTGATTCTGATCGTTCCGCCATTCGGCATTGCATCACGGGCGTTGACCGCAAGATTTATGATTACCTGCTCAAACTGCCCCAGATCAGTTTTCACCGACCACAGATCACGACCGAATTCAAATGCAAGTTTGACATTCGTACCGGTCAAACGATCAATCAGCATACGCAGATCGCCAAGGACATCGGTCATCGACAGGACGGTTGGCCGCATGGTCTGCTTGCGCGAAAAGGCCAGCAGTTGACGCACCAGAACTGCAGCGCGATTGGCATTGCGCTTGATTTCCATCAGATCGGCAAAGCTGGAATCAGATGGTCGCAAAGACAACAGAAGATGATCGGCTGAAAGCAATATGGCAGTCAGTACATTGTTGAAGTCATGGGCAATACCCCCAGCAAGCGTGCCAACGGCATTCATTTTTTGCGTTTCGGCCATCTGCGCCTCAAGGGCTTTTTGCTCTGTTGTCTCCACGGCATAGATAATGGCAGTCTCATCAGTATCACCACCATCAAGAACCGCGTTCACATAGCAGCGGAAAAAACGGTTTTCATCGGTGGCATGACGGGTTTCCACGGGAGCAATCTCGCCCTGGCCCTCTCTGGCGGCTTCCAACGCAGTTTCCAGCAAATCGCGGTCCGTCTCATGCACGACGGTTTCAAAACGTGCGCCCTGTTCCAGGTCATCGCGTGAAACAGCGTCCGTAAACATTTTCAGGAAGGGTGCATTTGTGCGTTGAATTCGCCCGCTGCCATCTACCGATGCAATGGCCATCGGTGTATTGTTGAAAAAGCGGGTAAAGCGCATTTCAGCAGCGGTTGCCTCGCCTGCGCTGGTGCCGTCACCGGTTCTCAGCAATACAATGGTGCGGCTTTCTCCGGGCGCACCATCACGTGTCACGCTGACACGGTGAACGAGACGCACAGGCAGGCTTTTGCCATCCTTGCGCAACATATCAAGATCGAGCGTCGCTGTTCGGTCCACACCAGGGGTTGCCTGAACTGAATCGATCAGCGCCATCCCCTCACCGGCAACCAGATCACCAAGCGCCACAGATCCGGGTGAGAACTGGGTAAGATCAAGACCTATCCAGTCTGCAAGTGTCGCATTAATATAGACAACCTCACCATTTTCTCCTGTGGACATAAAGCCGGCAGGTGCATGGTCCAGATAATCAATGGCATGCTGCAGCTCACGAAAGAACTGCTCCTGTTCATCACGCTCGGATGAAATATCCGAAAGCTGCCAGGCGTAGAGCCTTTCACCAGCCCCGCCCAGATCAAGCAACCGGGCGCGCAGTCTGTACCAGCGCGGTCCCTGAGCCTGCTCAAGCCCATCGCCAAGTCCCTTGAGCAGCCGAAATTCCTCCTGACCTTCCTTGCCTTCCCTCACCTGATTTGTCAGCCGATAGA
Organism: uncultured Rhizobiaceae group bacterium; assembly: GCA_947501445.1. Lineage (GTDB taxonomy): Bacteria > Pseudomonadota > Alphaproteobacteria > Rhizobiales > Rhizobiaceae > Hoeflea_A. The sequence goes on from CANMVS010000002.1 coordinate 449,156, forward strand.
CCGCTTCAGACGCCTGATTGTCGCGTGACAGGATTGCTTCAATGGAAGAGACCTCATCCGGGCCATTGGCACCGGTCAGGGTTGCATAGGTTTGATTGGCATAGACCACACGTCCCTTGCGGTCAGTGACCACTGTCCCTTCCGGGTGGCCGTCAATGAACAGCCTGGACAAGACATCGCCGCCGCCACGCGGCATGATTTGAACAAACCCGATAAAGGTGGACACAAGATAAAAAATACCCACCATCGCAAGGATGCCAAGCAATCCAAGGCCAAGATTGGTATTGACCCGCCCCTCCAGATATACGAATGCAACGGCAGCACCGATCAATACAATCGCCAGGATGATCAGACGTTTTACGGTTCCAGGTTTCGAGTGCCTGTCAATGATTGGCGTCGGATAATTGCCCGACTGATTTTCTCGCGCCATTGATGGTCCTCTTGAAGCGAGTTTGATTCCCTGCGTTTCGCTTAGCAGTTTGGACCATATTCCTTAACACAATAAAAGGGATAGCTTTTTAATCGCCCATTTCTCTTTAAAATTCAACATCTTGGTGCCAATTTACCAGGCGCCGAAATTTTCAGGAGAAGCCATTGGGCGCAAAAGGACGAGTTTTCGTATCTAAGGCCAACCTGTGTGTAATACAATTTTTGACCGTACCCACGCTTGCGTGCCTCCGAATGGACCTCTACCCTTTGCCGGGGCTGGGTGGTAGGCGACCCGGCTATGAGGGAAGAGTATTCGGGACGCAATTTTATGAGTGATTCAATTTTGAGCGCAGATGGTATGTCTTGGGGTTCCATGCTTGGCATTGCCATAGCTGTCATCATCATCGGCATTGCATTGTTCTGGTTTTTGAGACGGCGCGGTCATATGACCTTCATGCGCGGCGGTACCAACAGACAACCGCGGCTGGCTGTACTGGATGCGGCGGCTGTCGATGCGCGCCGTCGTCTGGTATTGGTTCGGCGTGACAATGTCGAACATCTTATCCTGATTGGTGGTCCAAGCGATGTTGTTGTTGAGAGCGGCATTCACAGAACGAAATCCGTGCAGACAGACACTGTTGGCCAGGCAACGGCCCGCCCGTCAGCCGGCAGGGCACCTGCAAGGGCTCAACAGCCACATCCGCCAGCCAAGGCAGCGGCGCCCGAGACACCAACGCCGCCGCCTGCCACACCCGAGACACCGGCCCAGCCAGTGCCAGCCCAGCCAACAGTTGCTGCATCAGCATCCACGGCAGCAATGGCAACATCAGCCGCGTCAAAACCCATTGAAATGGAACCGTTGAATTTGCCTAAGCCTGATACCCCGGCTCCCCCAGCGCGGCCAGTGCCACACAGGCCAGAGGTTGTAACGGATAAACGAGCCGAAGCAGCAGCAAGACCGCTACGCAGCGAACAGGCGGCGCAACCTGCTCAATCGCGGCCGACACCGCATGCAGGCCGACCGGACAACAAGACACCCGATCATGCAACTGGCGCAGTGTCGGCAGCAGGCACTTTGGCCACCGCCGCATCACTGGCCGGTTCGCCAAAACCGGCGCCTGTTAAAGAACTTGACGACGCGAAGTCCGATGAAACAGATATGGCCACGGAACTCGAAAGCGTTTTGGATGCTGCGCGGGATCGGGTCATGACGTCTTCATCAGAGCAGGAAAATACAGCGCCAATGTCAAAGCTTCCGCAGGATAATCCTGCTGTGGATCAGAACATCAAGGATGCCCCGATTGGGTCTATTGATTCAGCTGATGCTGAAACGCAACCGACCCAGAGCATTACCGCTGACGAGCTGATCGCAGATTTTGACAAAGTTCTGGAAGCGGAAATAAACAAGGCGGAAGAGCGTGCAAGCGAAGAGATGGCCGCAGCTAAAAACGAGCCTGCATCCCCTGATGCGAACGAGGCTACGCACAAAGATGAGACGGCCTCTGACGACACGGCCGATCAGACATCAAAGACCGCTTCACTTGAAGACGAAATGAAGAAACTTCTTGTCGGTCTTGAAGAAAAGTCTGAAAAATAAAATCACAAAAAAGGGGCAACTGCATCGCAGCTGCCCCTGATCCAGCTTTAAGACTGAATCTATCTATTCGTCCCGGTAAACTTTTTCGCGGCGCTCATGGCGTTCCTGAGCCTCGATAGAAAGCGTTGCAATGGGACGGGCGTCCAGCCGTTTAAGGCTAATTGGTTCACCCGTCTCCTCGCAGTAACCGTAAGTTCCTTCGTCAAGTCGGCGTAAAGCTGCATCAATCTTCGAGATGAGTTTCCGCTGACGATCTCTTGCGCGCAGTTCAATTGCCCGATCAGATTCCGAAGAAGCCCGGTCGGCGATATCAGGATGGTTTGCGCTATCTTCCTGTAGATTCCCTAGAGTTTCACGTGCTTCACGTAGAATTTCATTTTTCCACGCGTTCAGTTTGTCTCGAAAATATGCACGTTGTTTTTCATTCATGAACGCCTCGTCATCCGAGGGTACATAGGAACCAATATCAATCATTTTGTTCATGGTGATTCCTCTGGTGGCAGTGCTTTTTTGGCGTGTGTATAGCTACACAGCACTCTCCTTACAAGCAGGAATTCTTCTTGCAGCTCAGTTTTTTGTGGGTGTTGCATTCGAATTAAGCATTTAATTTGATTTATCTAATTGTCATATAGTCGTTACACATAGTGTTGATCTACAATTCTTCAATGTAGTCAAGCACCTGTAATCGCCGATACTCCAATTGTGTGGCAAGCCTCCCCGCTGCACCACCACACCAGGCAAGTCCGAATTTCTGAAATGCATCCATGTCATCTTTGTCACCTGCGATGGCCCTGGCAACCGCAACACCACCTGTTGCAGTTGTATTGAGGCCATGACCACCAAAACCTGTCAGCGCATAGAGCCCGGGGCTAATCTGCCCGATGATTGGCATTTTGTGGCGGGCGTAGGCCATCAAACCACTCCAGGCATAGTCAATCCGGATATCTGCAAGCTGTGGATAAATCCGCTGTATTTCCTGTCGCAGTCCCTCAGCCAGGTCGTCGGGTTCCGCCAGTTGGGTGGTGATACGTCCACCCCATAAAAGCCGCGCTCCACTATTGTCCCTGACTACACGGTAGTAATCACCTGCCCTGCGTGTATCGGCTATACACCCATCATAATTGATGGCTGATGCAAGATTTGCACAGCCGGGTTTGCTGGTAACAACATAGGTCGCAACCGGTAATACACTTCGTTCAAGAGCACTGTAAGGACCACCATAGGCACTCGTTGCAAGGACAACATTGTCGACAAGAACCCGTTTTTCTGTGAGGACAAGCTGAAACCGATTGCCCTGTCTGGAGATATTCGCAACGCGTGCATTTTCGCAGACCGCAACGCCGGCGGCATTGCAGGCACTGGCGAGCAACTCTGCATAGGCAAGCGGATCAATGTGAAAAGGCCCGGCATCGGCGACACCCGCACGATAGGATTGTGTGTGCAGTCGCTGGCGCAGTTCACCTGCGTCCCAAAACTGCATGTTTGCACCATAGGTTGATACCATTTTTTCCTGCCAGCGCTGAAGTGCCGACTTTTTTCTGTGACGGATAACATGCAACCATCCGCGTCCCTTGATGATGTCAGCCCGCCCCAATGCGGTAATGGTATCTTCAACGTATTTCATCCCGGAGACTGATAGCTCGTAAAGGCGCTTTGAGCCCTCAATGCCAACCGCTTTCTCAATGGCATCAATACCCTGCGCGTATCCCGGGGATACAAACCCGCCATTGCGTCCGGATGCTCCCCAACCAATTTTATTTGCTTCGAGCAGAATGACAGAGTAACCACGCGCTGCCAGCTCACGCGACGCGGTCAGTCCGGCCAGGCCGCCACCGATGACCGCAACATCCTTATCCAGCTGGCCAGTCGGGCCTTCATATGCGCTGCGAACCGGCAGTTGCGCGGCGTAATAGCTTTGCACATGTTCCTGTCCTGTCTGCTTTAGCTGCTTATTCATTGTTCAAGCCCTGATCCCGTTTGTGCACCCTGTCGGTGCAAGACCGTTTCGGCAGATCCAACATCTGGTTGCCAATTGATGTTTATATGCCCGTGCAGAAACACACATGAATTGTTGGGCGTTCCCTACACACAAATCTTCCTGCTCGCATCAAAGAAAATTTTATGTATTCTTTACGTCCAACCAGCGACAGGCGACCGGCCCCTGATGACAGATACGCAAAAGCACGCAACCACGATCTATCTGCTGCGTCATGCTCACGCAGCATGGGCGCGACCCGGACAGCGCGATTTCGACCGGTCCCTAGATCAGCGCGGGGTGGATGATGCCCGTCTGATTGCTGCAGCATTTGCCCAGTTTGACAGGCTGCCTGCCGTCGTTTTGTGTTCATCTGCGCGGCGCTGTCAGCAGACCTGTGATATAATTTTGTCTCATCTGCCACACGCTCCCGAGGTCAGACGAACGGCCGAGCTTTATCACAATGATTATGACTACTATCTCGAACTGTTGGGTCTACAGACCAGCGAACCCATCCTTCTGGTTGGACACAATCCCATGATGGATGATACAGCACGCGCGTTATGTACAACGGCGGCTGAATGGCCTGGTGAGAGGCTGTACAAGGGCTTCCCAACCGCTGGCCTCGCCACAGTCGATATACATCAGCCCGGTGCTGTACTGATTTCAAACGGACACCTCGCCGACTTCATAACGCCCAAACGTCTGCGCAAGCAGACGGGCAACAGCGCAGAAGATGACCGGCATTGAGCTGACTTGAATCCATTCGTGATATTCCTGCTATAATCCATTGTAATAAAAAGAGTATTGCGCACCAACTTGAACTCGATAGGGCCCGCCACCTATATGCGATAAGGCAATGGTGCCATAGAGGTGCATTTTGGTTTCAACACTCTCGCGACTATCGGACGAGGCTCTTATTACGCTGGACAATTTGTCCGATCAGGCCAGTGCACTGATACGACCCAACATGCGTTTTGGTGTAACCGGCCTTTCCAGGGCCGGCAAAACAGTTTTCATAACAGCCCTTGTGCATAATCTGCTGCACGGTGGACGTCTGCCCCTTTTCAAAGCCCAGCACACCGGGCGCATCGCATCTGCGCGCCTGGAGCCACAGCCCGACGACGCCGTGCCGCGGTTTCAATACGAAGATCACGTGCAGGCGCTGATAAGCGATCGCATATGGCCCCAATCGACCAGAGCAATTTCAGAACTGCGGCTGACGATCGAATACGAGTCGGCAAGCGTCTGGAACCGGATGCTCTCACGCGGGCAATTGTCGATCGACATTGTGGATTATCCCGGCGAATGGCTTCTTGATCTACCCCTGTTGAAACAGGATTTCCGTGAATTTTGCGCCAATGCACTCGAACTCGCACGCTCTCCGGCGCGATCGGATCTTTCCGATGCCTGGCTGCACAAAATTGGCAATCTAACGCCAACACAGGATGCGGACGAAACGCTTGCGCGAGAAATTTCGGCCTCATTTGCCGATTATCTGAAAGCCTGCCGTTCAGATGAACGCGCGCTGTCCACATTGCCGCCGGGGCGTTTTTTGATGCCCGGAGACCTGGAAGGTTCTCCGGCATTGACCTTTTCACCACTGGCAGAAATACCGCAAGGCACAGCGCCAAACGGCTCTATGTGGGCTATGATGGAGCGGCGATATGAGGCTTACAAGTCACTGGTTGTAAAACCTTTCTTTCGCGATCATTTTGCCCGGCTTGATCGGCAGATTATCCTGATTGATGCCATGCAGGCGATGAATGCCGGACCGGAAGCGGTCGAAGATCTGGAGCGGGCGCTGGTTGACATCCTGTCGTGTTTTCGCCCTGGCAGAAGCAATATGTTTTCGTCAATTCTGTCGAGGCGCATAGATCGGGTTTTGATCGGTGCAACCAAAGCCGACCATCTGCATCATGAAAGCCATGACAGGCTGGAAGCCATTGTCACCCGTCTGGTCGACCGGGCAACGAAAAAGGCAGGCTATGCCAGAACCGAAGTTGAAGTACTGGCGATGGCCGCGATACGGGCGACCCGGGAAGGCAGTACCAAACAGGGCAAGGAAAAACTGCCCCTCATCATTGGAACCCCTATGAAGGGGGAAAAGATTGAAGGCGTAACCTTCGATGGCAAGCAGCAGACCGGCATTTTTCCCGGTGACCTGCCGTCAAATGCGGATGCCTTTTTCAATGAACTCAAAACGCAAAAAGAGGCAAGTTATCCTCCTTTGAACTTTGTGCGGTTTCGCCCACCCACACTGGAGAAAACTGCGGAAGGTGTGACACTTTCCCTGCCGCATATAAGGCTTGATCGGGCATTTGAGTTCCTGTTTGGAGATTGGCTCGCATGAACAAGAAAGCGCGCAAACCAGCCGCATTCAACATCACGAACCCGGTAGACGGCGACGATGACAAGGCACAGACAACAAAGGTACAGGAAAAACGTACTCCCATCGCAGTCACCGATGATATCGAATTTTCAGCGCAGGCCGATGATCCGTTTTCCGCTGAGACAACCGCAGCTCAACCAAGTGCTGAAGACATTGCCCTGGCGGAAAAACTGACACCGCCACCTGCTCAAAAGTCAAAATCGACGCTGTCGCTGGGCAAGATTGCTGCAGGTGCATTCGGGCTGCTGCTGTCGCTGGCATTCGCCCTTTGGCTGGACGGACTGATCACCTCATTTTTTGCCCGATCCGAATGGCTTGGCTGGGCGGCAACCGGCCTTTCTGCGATCGCAATTGGTGCCTTGGCAGGGCTGATTATTCGCGAAGCACGCGCCCTCGCCCGGCTTAAATCGGTCCATGCAATGCGCGAGGCAGCAGCGCAGGCAAGAGCCGAGAAAAACCCCGCCAAGGCAAGGCTGGTGCTGGCAAAACTCATCCGCATGTTTTCCCATGATCCGCAAACAGCACGACCACGAGCCCAATTAAAGCAATTGGATGGAGAGATTATTGACGGGCCTCACCTGATGGAACTGGCAGAAGTGGAGCTCATGGCCGCTCTGGACAAACAGGCGCGCGAATTGATTTTAAACGCGTCCAAAAGGGTCTCTGTCGTGACTGCGCTTAGCCCGCGTGCATTGGTTGATATTGGTTATGTACTCTATGAAGCCATGCGCCTCATACGTAATCTGGCAAGGCTTTATGGTGGACGCCCCGGATCGCTTGGTGCCCTGCGTCTGGCGCGGGACGTGGTTGGCCACCTTGCGGTGACCGGTTCGATTTCCCTTGGAGATGGCGTCATTCAACAATTGCTTGGGCATGGATTGGCATCAAAACTGTCAGCGCGGCTGGGTGAAGGTGTCATCAATGGCATGATGACAGCGCGGGTTGGTATTGCAGCGATGGACCTGTGCCGCCCGCTCCCTTTCGCGGCACTCAAACGCCCGGGACTCGGTGAATTCGTTGGCGATCTGACCCGTCAGGCAACCGGATCGAAAAACAAACAGACCTGACAATACCCCCGATAAAACATCAACAACAGATGCAGGGCCGGCAGCAATCCTGTCCGTGTAATCAATGCCTTGCACTGTCTGTATCTCCCCGCACTATATCGCCGCAAAGCACTGATTGCCTATCTAACATGTTACATTGACAATCAACACGCAGTCAGTATCATGGCGCTCGAACTCGGACAGGCATTTTGTGTCTGCGAAGCGGAGGCCACCATCGCAAATATTGGTATCTCGACTGCACTGCTTACCCCGTTTCAAGGGGATGGAAGTTTGAATTTGCCGCTTTTGTGCGAGCACGCCAATGGCACGCTTCGGGGTGGCGCAAATGGGGTAACGCTGTTTGGAACCACCGGCGAAGGTGCTTCTGTCGGCCTGAACGAACGCCCCGCAGCGATCTCTGCCATGATCGACAGTGGTATCCCGGCCGACAAGATGATCCTTGGTGTGGGCGGGTCCGCGATTTCGGATGTGGTTACGCAGATCCAACAGGGGCTCCAGCTTGGCGTAACAATATTCCTGCTCTTGCCACCCTATTATTTCAAGGATCTGAACGATGCGGGGCTGTTCGAATGGTATTCGCGCTTGTTTGAAGCAACAGATCAACGTGCGAAGTTTATCCTCTATCACATCCCGCAAGTGACACAGGTTCCCCTATCCCTCGAGCTTGTCAAACGGTTACGCGCGACTTTCCCTGAACGTGTTCTCGCGATCAAGGACAGTGCGGGACAGTGGGACAATACGCTGGCCCTGTTGGATAGCGGCATAATTCCGGTGCTGGTCGGAGACGAGCGACTATTGCACAAGGCTGCCTCCCGCGGCGCGGCAGGGTCCATATGTGGCATGGCGAATTTTCACCCCGGACGCCTGCGCACAATATTCGACACCCAAACCGAGGATGTCGCACTTAGCGAAGAGGTCGATGTAATTGTTTCTGTCCCCATTATTCCCGCGTTGAAACAATTCATGGCAGCCCGGACCGGAAATCCGGGCTGGTCCAATTTGCGTGCGCCATTGCAGGCTCTTCAAGGGGCGGACAGATCGGTAATTGCTGCACATTTTTCCCGGGATAAGGTCGCATGACCAACTCAAACGCACTTCGCCAGCGCGATCACGCCTATTCCAACTTCACGGAAAAGCTGCTGGCACGGGACATCAGACCCGGACAGATTGTATCGCAGCGAGAGTTGGTGGAACTCACAGGAATGCCTCTGGGGGCGATACGCGAGATGATCCCGCGTCTTGAAGCCGACGGGCTGATCAAAACCGTTCCCAAACGCGGCCTTCAGATCCTGTCAATTGATCTCGACCTTGTGCGCAATGCGTTCCAGTTGCGCGCCATCATTGAAGGCGAAGCGATCCGGGAGTTTTGCAAAAGCGCCACAACAGATGAGATCGACCATCTCGCAACACAGCATCGCAACATCCGCGACGGCGCTCTTGCTAAGGTAACGCCGGATCTGCTTCAGACCGCGCAGCAAATCGATTGGGCTTTCCACGACCGGATTATCGACGCAATGGGAAATTCGATCATTTCGGATATCCACCGCGTCAATGCGATAAAGATCCGGCTCATCCGCAACTCTGACACACGGATGCTTCCAGAGCTTGTGGTGCCGGTTCTGACCGAGCATCTCGCCGTCTTCGACGCCTTGAAAGCACGCGACAGCGAAGGTGCTGTTTTGGCAATTCACGCACATATCAACAGCGCCAAGAAACGAGCGTTAGGCATGTGAAGCAAATTCGTGGGGCGTATGCCTCGCGGTAAATCTGCGGAACGGACCCCGCAATCACGGAGGAGGAACTCGAATGAAAATGAATTTCACACGACGCACATTGATGGCATTGACAGTGGTCGCAATTGCTGCCCCTGTTTACGCCGCCGACAAGGTCAACCTGCGCCTGTCCACACCAGCTTCGGAAACAGATCAGCGCTCGGTTGCGCTTGCTGAGGTATTTGCGCCGGCCGTGGCTGAATTTGCCACCTATGAGCCCCATTACAATGGCTCGCTGATCGCACAAAACTCCGAACTGGAAGCCATTGCTTCCGGCGATCTTGAAATGTCAATCACCTCGGCTCAGGAGCTGGCACAATTCTTCCCTGAATTCTCGATTTTTGCGACCGGTTACGTGCATCAAAATGCGGCCCACCAGGTCGATGTTTTCAACGACCCGTTGATGGAACCGTTCAAACAGAAGGTTGAGGATGAACTTGGAGTCAAACTGCTTGCCGTGATGTATCTGGGGCAGCGCCATGTGAACCTGCGTCAGACCAAGGACGAATTGGCGGTGATGACCCCGGAAGATCTGGCGGGTATCAACCTGCGAATGCCGGGCACTGATGCATGGCAATTCCTTGGCAAGGCGCTTGGGGCAAACCCCACGCCAATGGCATTTACCGAGGTTTACACGGCACTTCAGACCGGTTCAGTAGATGGTCAGGACAATCCACTGCCCACCGTTGTGGACGCAAAGTTCTATGAGGTTACAAACCAGATCGCATTGACCTCACATCTGGTGGACCTGAACTATGTCGCCTTTTCCAAATCCGTGTGGGATGGCTTGAGCGCTGACCAGCAGGCCGCAGTCAAGGCCGCCGCAGAGGCAGCCGCAGAAAGCGGACGTCAAAAACAGCTCGAGAAAGAAGAAAGCCTGGTCGCCTTCCTCAAGGAACAGGGGATGGAAATCTACAAACCGGATCTGAATGCCTTCCGCAAGCATGTGCAGGGTCAATATGCCGGTTCCGAACTTGCGGCAAGCTGGCCCGAAGGAGTGCTGGACAGGATCAACGCGCTCGGCAACTAGCGCTTTGGCACGAAGGGACAGGGTGACCTGTCCCTTCTTTGACGCTTCGGCGGGCTGCCACTATCGTGCGATTTTGTGCATTTGGAAAACTCCATGAAGAAAATACAGGCTGGCCTGGGCCACATCGCCCAGGCTGTTGCTGCCGCGATGATGGCCGCCATGTTCCTGACATTCATCCTGCAGATCATCGTGCGATACTCCGCGCGGGTTGAATGGCTGCCTGATCGGTTTCCCTTTCTTGAACCAACATTATACGGCTGGACGCTGGAGTTTTGCCTGCTGCTTTGGGTGTGGCTGGTATTCTGGGGCAATGCCTTTGTGGTCAGAGACCGCGATCACGTGACATTTGATATCCTGTTTCATGCCGTACGCCCCGCGGTGCGCCGTTGGTTTATCATTATCTCGGGGCTCGCAATCTGCATAAGCTTCGTTCTGTCCATCGAACCCACCTGGACGAAATTCTTTATCCTTCGAATCAAGAAAACCGCGACCCTTTCGGCCGTATTCGGTGACTGGATCCGAATGCGGGACATCTATTCAATCTACATCGTATTCCTCGTTGCGGTGGCCCTGCGTTATGCCTGGGCTGTCTATAGGGCGGTCCGTTTTGGGGTAGAAGAGCCCACCACTGATACGGACGGGAACACTGCGAAATGAGCTTCGAATTTCTCGCTTGTATCGTCACGCTGTTCTTTCTGGCCGGGATCGGCACGCCGATTGCCTATTCGATCATAGTGGCTTCAATTGTCTACATTTTCGCTGCCGGGCAAGGCATTGGCATTGTTGGCAAAGTTCTGATGGATGGGCTCTACCAAAGTTTCATTCTGCTGGCAGTACCGCTATTCATTGTTGCAGCTAACATCATGAACGCTGGCACAATCAGTGACCGGCTGCTTGGTTTTTGCGTCGCTCTGGTCGGTCGGTTTCGTGGCGGGCTGGGACATGTCAATGTCGTCGCTTCTCTGATCTTTTCCGGAATGTCCGGCTCGGCGGTGGCCGATGCGGCGGGCATCGGCAAAATCATCATTGAGATGATGACCAAAAGCGGCCATTACACCCGTGGTTACGCGGCGGCGATCACAGCTGCATCAGCCACGATCGGGCCCATTATACCGCCCTCGATTCCCATGGTGCTCTATGCGCTGGTGTCCAACACGTCCATTGGTTACCTCTTTTTGGGCGGGATTATCCCCGGCTTGCTGATGGGCGCGGTTCTCATGGCGATGAACACGGCCTTGTCCCATCGCCGGGGGTTTGCACTGGAAACCCCTGTGCCTCTGTCACAACTACCCCGACGCACAGCCAACGCGTTTCCTGCTCTGCTGATGCCGGCAATCCTGCTGTACGGTATCTATGGCGGTGTAACGACACCGACAGAAGCCGCAGCAGTCGCTGCCTTTTACGCACTGGTGCTCGCGGCCCTGTTTTATCGCGCGCTCAGCATTCGTGCCCTCTACGGTATCCTGGTGGAAAGCGCGCGCTCATCGGCGGCGGTTGGCCTGGTCATCGGTGGAGCCCTGATACTGAACTATGTTGTTGCATCGGAAAATATCCCCGGCATTTTGGCACAGCAACTGGTCGGTCTGGATGTCGACCCGCTGGTATTCCTACTCGGGATCAACCTGCTGCTGCTGCTTTTGGGCTGCGTGCTTGATGCAACGACCATCATCCTTGTGATCATTCCGTTGTTCCTGCCGACCTGCCGTGATCTTGGCATTGATCTGGTTCATTTCGGCGTCGTTGCCGTTGTCAACTGCATGATCGGCCTGATCACGCCCCCCTACGGCATACTGCTGTTTGTGCTGAACGCGGTAACCGGTATTCCGTTGTCAGAAATCATCCGCGAGATATGGCCATTCCTGCTCACGCTTCTTGTAGCCCTGTTGGGACTGGTGCTGTGGCCGGGTCTGGTTCTGTGGCTCCCGCATCTCTTTGGATACGCTGGCTAGCCATCGCTCTGTTGGAGCAGCATTTGACACGGGATCAAGGTTCAATGCGCCGGTGTCAGCGCAGCACTTTATAGTATCAACTTTGAGAAACCTGGACGCCAACACAGCATTCCAGAGTCAGGAAATCCACCAGCTTTGCCATCGAATCATAGTTGGCATAATTTCTGATTTCACGACCACTGCGCATCTGACGCACCAGGCCGACATCCACCAGCGCTGAGAGATGATGAGCCAGGGTGGAAGGCGGTATGACGAGGTGCTGACCTATTTCCCCCACATTCAACCCGCTATCCCCTGCTCTTACCAGCAACCGATAAACAGACAATCTTGCCTCATGCCCGAGTGCGGAAAGGGATTTTGCTGCGGTGATTTCATCCATGCACCCAACATAATGCGCCTACGGGTAATTTTGAAGTCACCTCAGGCAACTTCACCCTGGTATTATCTTTTGAAGATCAAAAATGCGTTATAGTGTGCAAAATATGCATGGTTTGAATGAGATTCGTATATTTTTCTGCTTCTGTTACAATCCGTGAATTCATTTCAATACACCATTAACCATTCCGGTTAATGGTGTCGCAGCATCACAACTGGCCCGGGCTAGACCATGATTTTTCGAATTCTGCTATCTGTCACTGTTCTTTTTGCCTCGGCAATGACGACGCCAACGTGGGCTGGATCGAAGGACCATGTGTTTTTCAAGTCTGTAAAGGGCACCTGGCGTGGTCCGGGGGAAATTGTTGCGGGAAAATACAAGGGCACCAAATTTGTCTGTAACCTGAAAGGTGCACCCAAAGCAGAACAAAAATTGGGTATCGCGCTGGATGGCACGTGTCGCGTCGGAATTTTCTCGCAAAAGATGTCCGCAATCATAAATCACAGCCGCGGCAAATATTCCGGGAAATTTCTGGATGGTGCAGCCGGCGAAGGTCTGGATATCACGTCCGGCCGGGTCAAGGGCAACAAGATAGTTGTTGGCATCAACCGCAAGAAGTTAAATGGTGCGATGGTTGCCCATTTGCAGGAACCCAATAAGTTGAATATCACCATTTCGGTCAAGGTTCAGGATCAACTGGTACCAGTCATTGGCATGACTCTGGCGCGCGACCAGAAGGTTGGCTCTGCCCGATAGAGCAATTCAGGTTTTGACGGAATCGGCAAAACCTGAACGCATCATCAAAAATTAAAGGCCGATACCCTTGTTCCGTTTCTGACAAAACGTGAAGCGGTCCAAATCCGGCGACCCAGCGAACAAAGATGTATTGACTAAAGTTGTTGGCCACCAGTCCTTCGGCATTCCGCTTTAATATGGGACGTCGTCCGGCTGTTGTTATCACTTTTACTAATCTGAAGTGGGTTTCCACCAGCCATCATCTTCGCTGACGCATTCTATACCGGCGCTGTCTGCACTCTGCATCCATTGCGAAACGGGCAATGAGCGAATTTTCAGCGAGGCCGCTATGTCATTGAGAGGCAGCAGCACAAATGCCCGTTCATGCATGTGCGGGTGCGGAATACTCAGACCGTCCTCGTGAATGGATGCGCTGTCATAGGTCAAAACGTCAATATCAATCGTGCGTGGGCCCCAACGCTTTTTGCGCACACGCTTCAGCTTCACCTCCGTCGCAAGACACGCGTCCAGCAATTGATGGGCACTCAAGGATGTGTTCACTGATGCGCAACTATTATAAAACCAGTCCTGATCAACATTGCCCCACGGCGGCGTGCGATAGAGACGCGATACAGCAACGATTTCAATACCCGAGTTTGACCCCAGGATCTTCAGCGCAGACGCCATATTTACAGGCGGATCCCCTATGTTTCCACCCAGACCGAGGGTGGCGAAATGGGACAGGGGCTTATGACTGGGGAGTATAGTCAACACACACCTCGGCATGATCAAATATCCCCGGGATTGGGGCGCCGGGTTTGCGAATGGTCACGCGGACATGTTCGATGATCTCAAACTGGTCGCACAAGCCCTTCCCGATGTGATAGGCCAAGGCTTCAATGAGCTTGAAACGCCCCTGGGTTACGATATTTTCAACGGTCGAAAAGGCTGCCCCATAGTCAACGGTTCCTTCCAGATCATCATTGGTCAATGCACTGCCGGATGCGACATCCATGTCAACATCGACAAAGAAACGCTGACCCAGTTGCATTTCCGCTTCAAAAACACCGTGTCGTGCAAAAAAAGCACAATTTCTCAAACCGATGCGAAATGTATTGCTCATGAACCCGCCCTTTGTTTTTTGGCCGCAAGCACTGCATCCGCCATGGCCAGTGCATCCCTGTTCCCATCCACATCGTGAACACGAAAAATTGCCGCCCCATCCATGCGCAGCATGGCCGTTGTTGAAGCCGTCGCCACATCCCTGGAGGCCGCATCGCGTCCGCTGACCGCGCCCAGAAACCGTTTTCTGGATGTGCCGGCAACCAGGGGGAAACCCAGTTGATGCAATTCCGAAAACCGCGCCATCAATTCAATATTCTCATCGCTATCCTTGGCAAACCCGAAACCCGGATCAAGAACGATTGCGTCTTTTGGCAAACCTGCCGCATGGGCTATTTTTAGAGACTGGCCCAGGAATTCCAGTTGATCTTCAATGACATCCGGCTTTTTTTGCCGCTCGCGACCGGTGTGCATAATACAGATACCAGCCTTGAGCCGTGCAATGGTAGGCGCCATGTCAGGGTCCTTTTGCAGGCCCCAGACATCGTTGACAATATGAGCACCTGCCTCAATGGCAAGGCGTGCGGTTTCGGCGCGGTATGTATCAATGGATATCAGCACGTTGCTGCGTCCGGCGAGCAGCTCAATGACCGGAAGCACTCTTGACTGCTCTGTGACGGCGTCCACAGGCTGTCCACCCGGACGTGTCGACTCCCCGCCAATATCAATAATTGCGGCACCTGCCACGGCCATTTCTTCGGCGGCCTCAACCGCAGCAGACGTGGACTGATGGCGCCCCCCATCTGAAAAGGAGTCCGGTGTTACATTAACAACCGCCTTGATGTGTCCGCGTTCCCCAAGGTCCAGCGTGCGACCATGGGCCAAACGCCAGGTCTGCATGGCGAAACCTGCCTGCGCGGCACTATTGTCCTTGTCGGAATAGGGCATTTGAACGCGATCCTATTTAACGCCCAGTTTTTTCTGCAGACTGGTGGAAGACGTCGTGTATTGAAAAACCACCCGCTTATCAGGATTGACGATTTTTCTCGCAGCCTGAGCCATCAATGCGGCCTCATGGAATCCGCACAAAATCAGCTTCACCTTGCCAGGATACCAGTTGATGTCACCAATGGCGAATATACCGGCTTCACTGGTTTCAAATTTTTCCGTATCAACCTTGATGAGATTTTCGTGCAGGTTCAGTCCCCAATCGGCAATCGGGCCCAATTTCATGGTCAAACCGAAAAAAGGCAGCATTCGGCTACAGGCTATTTCCAGCTCACCGTCGGTCTGTTTGATCGTCGCCGCACGCAGTTGACCATCCTCGCCGTGCAGTTGGGATATCTGACCAATCTCGAAATTGATGGCTCCCTGTTCGCGTAGAGCAAGCATCTTGTTGACGCTGTCATCTGCTGCGCGAAACTCGGGGCGCCGGTGAACAAGTGTAATTGAAGAAGCGACTGGCTGCAGATTGAGTGTCCAATCGAGCGCAGAGTCGCCGCCGCCGACGATGACAACATCCTGATCACGAAAGGCTTCCATACGGCGTACCGAGTAGAAAACCGATTTGTCCTCAAAGGCTTCAATGCCAGGAATTGGCGGGCGTTTTGGCTGAAACGAGCCGCCGCCAGCGGCGATGACGACAACCTTGGCCCGAAAGACCTCATCATCGTCAGTGGAGACCTCAAACCGACCATCTTCGAGTCTGGTCAAGCCCGTTACCATTCTGTTGAAATGAAATTTTGGTGAAAACGGCTGGATTTGCTCCATCAGTTTTTCGGTCAGTTCATTGCCCGATATACGCGGCCATGCGGGAATATCGTAAATGGGTTTTTCAGGATACAGTTCTGCGCATTGGCCCCCAGGCCTGTCCAGAATGTCAATCAAATGACATTCGAGATCGTAAAGACCGAGTTCAAAAACAGCAAAAAGCCCAACGGGTCCAGCGCCAACAATTACAATATCAGTCTCAATCAACGTACCCATTATGACCACCTGATCATCTGTTGCAGTATCAGGCCTGCCGCTCTGGCACCTGAACAACCAACCCATCCAAATCGGATGAGACCTTTATCTGGCAGGACAATCGGGACGTTGGACGCACATCATAGGCAAAATCGAGCATATCTTCCTCCATCACGTCAGGAGATCCCACTTTTTCGGTCCAGGCTTCATCCACATAGACATGGCATGTGGCACAGGCGCAGGCACCACCACACTCGGCATCAATGCCAGGTACGGCGTTGCGAATAGCGTTTTCCATGACCGTTGACCCGTTTTCGGCGTCGATATCAAATTTTACGCCATCATGGGCTACGATTGTCAGTTTGGTCATTAAAATGGGCTCCGCATATATTGCAACAATGCGGAGTTAAAGGGACCAGCGCGGAAGTCAAGCGCCTCACCGTATTTCTTGTTGCTCAACGCCTGAATTACCTCAGTTACAGCAACAATTGTGACGTTTGCGACACGACCCTATCGCGAGAGACCAAAAATGAAATTCTCAACATCGACCACAGCATCCGTCAAAGCGTCGTGCAGAACGCCATCCTTTGGGTTCTTTTCAAGACTTTCAGCAGCTCTGCAAATGCAAAAAGCCCCTACACTTGATGCCGACCCCCTCAAGGTTTGCACAACGGCCAGCAGATCCTCGTTGCTCGTATGGTGATTGGTACCGCATAGCTGGTTGACACATTGGCGCGCCTGGCGGGCAAACAGGCACAGAACTTCGGTCTCTGCTTCCTTGTTGCCGGATGTGCGCTGCGCAAGGTGAACAAGGTCTATCGGTCGCTCACTGGACGGATTGATTTTGTGGATATGGTCTGGTGGCTCGAATATTTCCTGATGCAGTACCATTTGCTGGGTCCCTTTCCCGATCTTTACCGGGACAGTGCACTCCACAAATGTCGGCATCGCCTTAATGTGGGCATAGAAATGCCGCAAAATCTGCATTTATGGTTAATGCATCGTAAAGACCGGAAACAAAGCGAATTTTGGCTGACTGATGACGGGTCATTATGCTTCGTTAAGCACGACTGACCATTTATCGGTGTGTGTAAATTGTTTCCGGACAGGTTCTGTGCAAGAAAGGAACGCTGATATGCGCCTGTCTTGCAGTAACCGGGACGACGCATGAGGGGTGTTCGGGTGGTAGCGGGTTGAGTATTTTCCCGGTGTCACAGCAGATTGGGGCAGCGATCATTCCTTCCATTTAAACGGATCAGAAACCCAGGCGATGTCCCGGGAAGTTGTGTACAGAGTACGAGGCATTGATCAGTATGGCGAAAAGAAGCGCGCAAAATGATGACCCACTCAAGGCATTGGAAGACGCTTTGCGTCTCGACCTTGAAAAAGAAGATGCAGCTGGCCTGACCAACGAACCCTCGTTGGAGGATCTGGAAGCACAGGTCGCTTCAGCAGCAGCTGAACTTGCCAAATCGGACACGGACAGCAAGGCCAAACAGCCAGCCGAAAAGCCGGCCCCTGTCCGCAGAACTGTGGCGAAAGCCCCGGCTGCACGCCTTCCCGCGGAAAAAACCGCCGAAAAGCCCGAAAGCACCGATAAGGCCCGCACAGCGCGCACGCAAAACAAGCCGCAGAGCAGATTGCAAAAACGCCTGCAGCCTGCAGCACCTCAAAAACCGGCCACGTCGCGCCCCAAGGCACCTTTGTTTGCACCGGCAAACGATGATAGCCGGGAGTCACGCGCTGCCATTATGCGCTCAATTGACGGCAAAGGTGGACGATCTGCACGTATCACAACCTATTCGATCTGTGCCCTGTGGGTCATTGGCGGTCTTGGATTTACCAATCTCCTATACGGACCGGACATCTGGCGGATCAATTCTTCCGCGGATCTGGCGGCAAACCCTGAATATATCACGTCCCTTCTGGCTGTGTTCTTTCCGGTCCTGATCTTTTTGGCATTCGGACTGATGATTGCGCGCGCACAGGAAATGCGCTCAGTTGCCAAATCGATGGCTGAACTTGCCGTTCGCCTGTTCGAACCCGAAACAATGGCAACAGACAACATCATGCGTGTTGGCCAGGCTGTTCGACGGGAAGTTTCCGCCATCAATGAGGGCATCGAGCGGACAATTGCCCGGGCGTCAGAACTCGAAACGCTTGTGCATTCCGAAATTAATGCGCTGGAGCACAGTTATTCTGACAATGAAGTACGCCTGCGCAGCCTGGTTGAAGGCCTGAGCAATGAGCGCGAAGCCATTGTCAGCCATTCAGAACGGGTGCGCGCCTCAATAGTCAGTGCTCATGAACAACTGCGTGAAGAGCTGGAAACGGCCGGGGACGAGATTTCCAATCGCCTGACCACATCCGGTAAAGCCGTGGCTGAACTTCTGGATACACGCACGACACGATTGACCGGTCAGGCTGATGACCTGACACAGTCCGTGTCTGAACTTTTGCAAAAAAGAACTGAAGCCTTAATGCTATCCTTCGGAAACTCCGGCCGCGCTTTGGCAAAAGAGTTCGATAACCGATTGGAATCATTGCAGGATACGCTAACGGAGCATGGCCAAAGCCTGCTCGGTGAATTCGAAACACGTGCATCATCTTTGGACAATAATACCAAGAAACTCAACACGATCCTGAATGAGCGCGCCCGTCAACTCAACGAAACGCTTGTGACACGCACACGCGAAATCAGCGAAAGCCTTAGTGTTGGTGAACAGGCCCTCAGTGGCGGTCTTGATGGGGTTATTGAAACTCTGAATGCGAAACTTGACGAAAAGGCTGTCAATTTCCGTCAAAGCCTCCAGCATCACGCCGAAGATGCCATGAGCGATCTTGATACACGCTCCGGGTTCTTCGAGGAACGACTGCAAAGCAACATCTCTCAGCTCAATATGGCCTTTGACGAACGGGTTGCAGAATTTACCTCTGCATTCGACGACCGCAGTGGCACACTGGATTCGAAACTCAGCGACAGCCTGCAGACCATCAACGATACCCTCACCGGCAATGCGGGATCACTTGAGGGCATGTTGTCCAGCAATGCCAACCGCATCGCCGAAACACTCTCTGAACGCACCAACAAACTGGACGCCCTGCTGGCAAGCCGCGGCGCTGACATTGAAAACAAACTCAATGACAAAGTGGGTGCGGTTGAAGCGGCAATGGAAAATACCTCCATCCGTGTTGATGCCCTCATGCAGGGTGGCACTGAAAATATCGAACGGGCTGTCAGCGAAAGAACCACAGCACTGTCTGAGGCGCTTAATACCAGTGCAAGCAATATATCCGGGCTTATCAATGATGGTGCTCAGACAATCAGCAATGCCGCCATTGAGAATGCGCAGAATATTGAAGCCACATTCAATACCGGTGCCGAGCGTCTCGAAGGCCTCATTGGATTTGGCACAGCGGCCATCAATAACGCAACATCTGATAGCGCTGAGAAACTTGAAACAACTCTGGGATCAAGTGCCGAACGTCTGCAGACCCTGATCAAGGAGGGAACACAGTCCGTTCGCACAGTCGCAGAAGAAGGCACGCGTTCGCTGACTGAGACCCTCGGCACCAACGCCAACCACATTGAGGGTCTGTTGAGTGAAGGCGCCACTGCTGTGGGCAAGGCTGTTACAGAAAATACCCATGCACTGGCGGTCACACTTGGATCAAATGCCGAGCGGATTGATAATCTGATCAAGGCCGGCACAGGCGCAATCGAAAATTCCGTTGTCAGCAACACGCAGACACTGGCAACAACCCTTGGCGAGAACGCCGAGCGTCTGGAGGGTATTATCCAGGAAGGCTCGGGCGCAATCGAGAATTCGGTTGTAAACAATACGCAGGCCCTGGCATCCACTCTTGGTGAAAATGCTGAACGGATCGAAGGCATTATCCAGCAGGGCACAGGATCAATTGTGAATTCTGTTTCACAACATGCCGATATATTGTCCAATACCCTGGGCGACAATGCAGAACGGATCGATACGATCATTCGTGACGGCTCGAATTCCATCGCAAATTCCGTTTCGGAAAACACAGAAGCCCTCTCCATTACAATGGGTTCGGCGGCCGAGCGAATTGACGGTATTATTCGCGAAGGTGCCGGTTCGATAACAAGTTCTGTTGCCGAGAATACTGAAATTCTCAACAGCACGATGAGTGCAAATGCCGAGCGTATGGATGCCATTATCCGCCACGGTACCGGGTCAATTACTCAGTCGGTTGCACAAAACACCGAGCTGTTGAACGAAACAATGGATGCCAATGTAGGCAAAATCGATACGATCATCCGCGAGGGTGCAGGCTCCATTTCCCAGTCCGTTGTTGAAAATACAGAGTTTATCAACAATACGGTGAGTTCCAACGCCGACAAGATCGATACGATCATTCGTGAAGGCGCGGGTTCCATATCCCAGTCGGTTGTTGAAAATACCGAACTCATCAACAGCACCGTCAGCTCCAACGCTGACCGGATCGACACGATCATTCGTGAGGGTGCAGGTTCAATTGCCAGCTCCGTTGCGGACAATACACAGACGCTGGCCGACACATTGGGCAGCAATGCTGAACGGATCGACAATCTGATCCAGCGTGGCGCTGCGGACATCACTGAATCGCTGACAGGCAACACGGAAGTGTTGGCAACAACACTGGAAAGCAACGCCGAGCGTCTGGATGGTTTGATTGATGCCGGCAATGGCAAAATCTCCGAAACACTGAACAGCGAATTCATGGCATTGTCCGCGAAGCTTGATGACAGTGTGACAGCGATGGATACCACCCTTGCCGCCAATGTGGATCGCATCGGCGCTACGATCGATGATCGCACCGCCAATATGCATGAGCGGCTGCAGATCATGGATTCAGCATTGAACGCCGGTCTTGAAAACGTTAATGCCACGATTGAGAACCGCGCCCTTGGTATGGCTTCGACATTGCGTGAGACCGTTTCCAGTGCTGTTGAACATATGGATGCGGAAGCACAACGCTCAGCAGAATCGCTGCATGGAATTGGCGAAAACTTCTCCAGCCAGCTCACTGATGCCGCTGCCAATTATTCACAAACCATTGAATCCCGCCTCGCAGAGCGCACAGAGTCTTTGAACCAGCAGTTTGGTGAACTGACAGGACGCCTCAGCGAAAGCGAAACAGGAATTCTTGGAGCGGCACAGGCCATCACAAGTGCAGCCGTTGAAGCCGGTGAAAAAGTCGGCGAACAGGCACAACAGATTGTGGAACAGTTTGCCGAAAGCGAAAAGGCGATGGATGTGCGTAACAGCGCCATCAAGACAACGCTTGATGAACATACCCGGGAGCTTAATTCAATGCTCGCCGGGCGCTCGACAGAGCTGTCAAGACTGATCGACGAACAGGCAGCGCCACTTGTTGAAGCCTTTGCCCAGCGCGGTCAACAGATTACCGGCGACCTGAAGAATATCACTTTGGCCAGCGCCGACCAGTTGCAGGCCCAAAGTGAAGCTTTGGTCGACGCCCTGTCATCGCGTACCAAGGAAACACTTGAGGCAATCAACAATGCCGGAAGCAGCCTGAAAAACGAAGTAACCGAATTGATCGCGGAACTGGGTCGTAGTAACTCAGCCATTTCAAATCTGGTTGAAAATACCGCCTCGACACTTGAGGAAGTTGATACACGCCTGACCAAAACCACGGAAACATTTGCCGGTTCTGCCGGACGTGCTGCCGAACTCTTCGCGGACTCAACTCAAATGTTGCAGACAAACATCTCAAACCTGGACACAATTTCCAATGACACACTTGGCCGGGTCAGCGCGATAGCAGGCAGTTTTGATGATCATTCCAAGGTATTGGCATCAGCATCCGACCTGTTGGGATCGGCACAATCAAGCCTGGCCAACACGCTTGAAGAACGCAAGGACGCTCTGGATGGTCTGTCCAGCGGTCTGGTGACCCGTTCGGAAGAAATTGAAAAAAATATGCGCTCGCTTGAAACAATCGTGGAAGGAGCGTTCAGCAAGGCCAAGGAGCAGGCAAGCAGCACCGCATCCGAGCTCTCCGGCAGTCTTTCTTCATCGCTGGAGACAATTGGTGGCCTGCTTTCAGACACCGAGAAAAAATCTACTGCGACAGCTGACAATATGAAAAAGGCAATCAAGGAAGCCGTGGAAGATGCAGTATCGCGTTTTTCAGGCGCAACCGAAGAAATTCGCCAGTCTGCCAACGATATACGTGAAGAATTGAACACAACACGTGGCGAAATCAAAAAAGGTGTCTTTGATCTGCCGGAAGAAACACGCGAAAGCACAGCGGCTATGCGCAATGCTGTCTCCGAGCAGATTAAGGCGCTGAAGGATCTTTCGTCGATTGTATCACAATCATCACATGTCCTGGAGCATTCAAGCCCGCGTGGTTCCGCTGCGGCTCAACGTCAGCCTGCTGCAGCGGCGGTTGCATCCTCTCGCCCGATGGCGGTGGCTGCAGCTCAATCCGCAGCAGCAGTGGCAACAACCACACCAGCACTTGAGCCAGTCTCGGCAACGGCCACAACGCCACCAAGTGTGGCCCCCAAGACCGATCTTCGCGGTGGCATGGGCATTATGCAGGGTGGATCAACCCCGGCAAGTGGGGCACCAATTGAACGCAGGCAGCAGGGCGAAGGCGGCTGGGTTCGCGATCTGCTGCGTAGCGCATCACGCGAAGACGGTGAGCCCACACAACCGCCACGCACCAACAGTACCGCTGCACCCGCAAACAGTGCCCGCACACGCAATCCGCGTCAGGTCGTTGAATCACTGAATTCTCTGTCTGTCGATATCGCCCGGGCCATTGACCACAATGCCTCGGTTGATCTGTGGCGCCGTTATCAGGCCGGTGAACGCGATATTTTCACCCGTCGCCTCTATACTCTCAAGGGCCAGAAAACCTTTGAGGAGATCAAAAGCAAATATACCCAGGAACCGGAATTCCGAAGCGCTGTTGATCATTACATCACGGACTTTGAAAAACTGTTGGGTGACGTCGCGAAGAATGACCGCGACAAGGTTGTAACCCAGACGTATCTGACATCGGATACGGGTAAGGTTTATACGATGCTTGCCCATGCAAGTGGCCGATTGAAGTAAAACCGGAAAACAGGGCGGACATTGATCCGCCCTTTTTTTTACCGCATTCATGCCAGGCACACAGGCTCCCGACGCGTTGGAAACTGCAATGCGAATGGCTCCAGCGGTAACCTGGCCGCTTTCACGAGATATGAGATCATGCGATAGGTGCCACACAACATGATCGCCTCAAGCAGTACGGCATCACTAAAATGCAACGTGAGAGCACCCCACAAATCGTCGTCCAGATCGCACTCCACATCAAGACTATCGCACATACGAATAAGCAGCCTCTCACCCTCATCCAGCCAACAGGCATCATCTGCGTCTCCATGGACCAATGAATAGATCTCCGCCTCACCCAATTTTGCAGCCTCGGCAAAAAAGGCCACATGGACCCCCCACTCATATTCTGCGCCACACCGGGCAGTAATACGGTCAATGATCAACTCCCGGTGCCGGATGCTCAGATTACCCTTGTCCAGGAGATTGCCGCCCATGAGCCGTTGAAACAACCGGCTGTCCTGTGCCAGCATCCTGAACAACGACAGTACCGGGACACTTTCGGGCATTATCCGTTCAAATACTTTGTTGAGGTCCTCCGGATAAGGTGGGTCAATCATTTTCACGCGCATCGACATGTCAGCTTTCCTTTGCTATCATAATGATAGCAAGCTACTGCACTATTGCTACGGATTCAATAGCATGAAATTACCCCTACCAGGCCAACCGGTTCGCGGTTCGACCACCGGCAAACCAATCATGGTCCTTTTGGACCTTTTGGGCAGACGGCAGGCCCTGCGTATCCTATGGGAGCTGAGAAATGGCAATTTGAAATTCCGTCCACTGCAATCGGCATCCCAAACGAGCCCAAGCGTTCTAAACGCACGCCTTAAGGAACTGCGTGCGGCCAAATTCGTGGAATTGACGGATATGGGCTATGGCCTGACTGAGTCAGGCCGAGAATTGAGCGATCATGTGGTCAAACTGGCAGTGTGGGCCGAAAGCTGGGCAGCACAGGATTGATTCAATCCTGTCTTCAGGCAGATTGATCAGATGATCTTCAGCGCCCAGGTGACAATATCATTCATGATCTCACCATTTGCCCGATCAAGCGCAACGACAAAATCTTCATTGTCGACCCCGGAAACCGGTGCTGTTGACTGGAAGGTCCGCTGCGCTTTAACGACGCCATTGCGATCGTTGATGATACGTACCGAGATTTCGATAACGGCGGTATCGGCACCACTTGTGATAATCTCGAAAGAGCGGATTGTCGGCGCAACCAGATAATCAACGGCGAGCCCGTCACCCGGTTTGCCAACGCCGCCGAGGCGGCCTGAGTCTTCAAATGCCTCAATTAATTTTTGCTGCACGATCGCCGGTAAATTATCATTCCACTGGGACTGCCCAAGATATTGAATGGACGAAGGAGATGTACGGACAACAATATTGGCGCCATCAAGTGATTTAACCGCGGATGGATCTGTCACAACGATCTGTCGACGTTTTGAATAGGGTCCTTTAACAGGTTCGATTCCCGTCAGCTCATAGGTATCCTTTGGCGTGCCGCTGAACAGCGAGCAACCACCAAGAGCCAATGCACCAACAATAATGATGCTCAAAGTCGCAATATTCCTGGTCCTGCCTGTCAAGAGACCCCCTCACTTCGGCCACCCTGCCGAACATAATTAGCTATCAGCGCTCGTTGTTCCAATGTCAACGGCGTTTGCGTCCGTCGTATTGTTTCACATCACCTGATGTACCGAATATCAGGCTTTGTGGCTGGTCACCAATATTGGTGATGGTGCGTTCGATACGCGTAATCGAACGGCGTGCCTCCGAAACCAGGGCATCAAAGTCACGCAGTCCGGAACCGGAAAACCGCTGCAGATTGCTGGCGATTGGACCTATATGTGCATTGATCTTGTTGGCAACATCCTGAATTGTCTTCAATGTTTTCTTGGCTTCTGCAACCAGACCGGAAGCATCGCTGTTTCCAAGCACACCATCCAGCTTTTTCAATGTGGTCTGCACCTGTAATGCCGCCTGGTTGAGACGATCCGACAATTGATCAACGTTGGTGATAATTTGATTAATGTCATTGTTGCGGTTACCAATTGTTGTGGCAACGGTGTTCAGACTGGCGATCGCCTGACGAGCCTGTGTACTGGCAGCCGATACATTATCAACGGTTATCGATACTTTTTCCGGATCGACAGCGGCGATCAGTTTGTCCACCCTTACAAGCGTAACGTCAGCCTGTTTCCCCAACTTGCCCATGCTAGCGGCTGCAGCCTGGAACTCGTCTACCATAGGCTTAAATTGTGACGATGCATTCGCCAGCCCTTTGGTGACCTTGTCTACATTGGAGATGATGTCGGAGACACTTGATGGATTGATTGCCGATACAAGTGTCTCTGCCTTTGTGACAATGCCCTCCAGGCTGCCGGAGACTTTCTTGATGGTCGCCGCAAGTGAAGATGCACTTTCCAGAAAGTCACGAATTCCATCAGAATTGTCAGCCAATGCGCCGGAAAACTTCTCCATATTGTCGACAGTTTTTGTCAAAGGCCCTTTGGCTGTCGTGACAAATTCTTCGACTCCAGTGACCGCCTTGTTCACCCGGCTGAGAATATCTTCAGCCGTCGCCAGCAGGTTTGTCACGCTTGATTCATCAGCCGTCAAAATGGCATAACTGCCACGTTCTACAGCCTGTTCCAGAATATTTTGACCACCGGTATCGCCGCCGCTCAGTTCAACATGGGACTGACCGGTAAGTCCCTGAATGCCCAGCTTTGCCGTCGTTGATGCAAAAACAGGCGCAGAAGCACGTACTTCAGTCATGGCCAAAACATAGTTCGGGTCAACGCCGTCAATGGTCAAAGATAAAACAGATCCAACACGAATGCCGTTAAACAGCACCGGCGCACCAATACTCAATCCACTGGCAGATCCGGGTATTCTGATTTCCAGCTGGGCCATCTCACCGCTTTTACCAAATGTTGCCATCCAGTAGACAAACCCGAAAGCGGCGACGATCACCGCAAGCGTGAAAAAACCGACAATTGTATAATTGGCTTTGGTTTCCATGGTTATCGATTCCGGTTTGCCTGTAACGACTTCATGATTCTATTCAATTTTCCAGCCCCGCAACTATGACCCGTTTTACTTCGCCCGTACAAGGGAACGCGCACGTTTACCATGGAAATAAGACTTGACCCAAGGTTCATCGCTCGCAAGCATATCCTCGATTGTTCCCTCAATCGCAATTTTCCGATTGCCAAGAACCGCTATTCGGTCACATACGGAAAACAGACTGTCCAGGTCATGCGTGACCATATAGACGGTAAGTCCCAGCGTGTCGCGCAGTTTGGCAATCAACTCATCAAATTCGGCGGCACTTATCGGATCGAGACCTGATGTCGGTTCATCCAGAAACACCAGATCAGGATCCAGCGCCAGCGCCCGCGCCAGCGCCGCACGTTTGATCATGCCACCCGACAGTTCCGATGGATAAAGGTCAGCTGTTTCCGGGCGCAGGCCAACGAGCTCAATCTTGAGCAAAGCCAGTTCATCCATAAGATTTTTGGGAAGGTTGAGATACTCGCGCATGGGCACCTGAATATTCTCAAGCACAGTCAGCGCCGAGAACAAGGCACCCTGCTGAAACAGCACACCAAGGCGCATATCAAGAGCCAGCCGTTGTTTGGGCGTGGCGTGATCATAGTCGGCGCCGAGAATTCTGATTGATCCACCCTGACGTGACGATAATTGCAGAATTGTACGCAGCAGAACTGATTTTCCGGCACCGGATGCACCGACGAAACCGAGGATTTCTCCGCGCCAGATGTCCAGGTCGAGATTTTCCAACACGCGGTGAGACCCGAAGGAGACACTGATGTCACGGGCCTGCAATATGCATTCCCGCGCCGCCTTGGTCTGTGGCACGACAATTGGAGCCGGCTGATTATCGGGGTGATCGCTCATGGTTTAAAAATCAATCGCTCCGTAGAAGATGGCAAACAGGCCATCCACCAAAATAACCACAAAAATGGATTTGACCACTGCCGAGGTCACCCGTCGTCCAAGCGATTCTGCGCTACCGCCCACTTTCAACCCCTCCACCGAGGATACAACGCCAATGATAAGCGCCATGAAAGGTGCTTTGATCATGCCTGACACAATTGTGCCCATGTCAATTGCTTCGCGCAGGCGGGCAACAAATGTATCCGGTGTAATGTCGGAATAGACCCATGTGGTCATACAGGCCCCGAAAAGGGCCGCAAAATTGGCGACAACGGTCAGGGCTGGCAGCATGATGGTAAGCGCCACAAGCCGCGGGAAAACCAGCACGCTAACCGGATTAAGCCCCATCACTTTCAGCGCATCCACCTCTTCGCGCATTTTCATGGAACCGATCTCGGCTGTAATTGCGGAACCTGAACGCCCGGCGATCATGATGGCCGTCAACAGCACACCGATTTCACGCAATTGCAATATGCTAACCAGATCAACCACAAACAGTTCTGCACCAAAGTAGCGCAGCTGAAATGCACCCTGCTGGGCTATGATACCACCGATCAAAAAGGACATCAGTGCAATAATCGGCACTGCGCGGACGCCCATATGGTCCATCTGGCTGACGATTGCAGCGCCGGATATTCCAGATGCGCGGTTGCGTTTTAACTGGGCTCCGCGGACCGCCGAACCCAGAATATACATTGCAGCAATGAAATCGTCCCAGAATGCGCAGGTAAACCTGCCAACAGGCGCAAATATGCGTTCTGCCAGACTGATTGACGGTTCGGGCTCCTCCTCTGCATACTCAACACGCAGAGCATTGCTCACCGCCTCAAGCAGAATACGCCATTGCGGTGTGATGGTCTGGTAGACAACATTCTTGTTTCTCTGCTCAAGATTGTCGCGAAGCCGCTCGACAATCAAGGCACCTGATGTATCGAGCCTGCCTATCCCACCAAAATCAATGGTCACCCGCTCATCATCAATAGAATTTCCAAGGTCCCTGACGGCACCATCTATTTGTGCGACCGAGTACAACTGCCAATCGCCGGATAACGCAAGATGCGATTGCCCATTGGCACTCAGAACATCAATTTTCGGCACAACAAACCTGTCAACCGCCGTGACATCGGTTTTGGCTGAGTTGGAGGAATCTGATTCCTCTTGCGTTTGCAAAGACATGAATGACACATACTCAGTTCTTGTGCCTGTGTCACCGCCAAACAATCGCAAACACAATGACAAATGTCATTCCGTGGGAAACTGTTGCAGCCATCATTCACCTGGACGCTGATTTTGTCGCAAATCGATCAGATGCCGGACATAATATCCGGATGATTGCAAATCAGGTATCTGATTCTTTTGGGTTTCATGAGCTTTTGATATGAGCCACACGGCATGCCGCTTTGTGACGGGGAGCGCCAATCCCGGGATTCATGCGCCCATGGCCACACACTGTGCCACATGTGGTGTCCAATGAGGTTGTTCACGATTGAAGGTTTAATCGACGGATCGAATTTTGCATGTTAATGCCTGCTCTTGCTCGGTTTCATGCACACGGATGAACGATGACCAGCTTCTCAAGTAAAATTATAACATCCGTCATTCGGTTGACGCGCAAAAATAGCTATGCATCGGCGCAATCCGTAACCAACCGGGTAAAGAATGAGAGGCAGCGTGAAAATCATAGCCCTCCCCGTTCGATGCGGTCAAAATTCAATCTTCAGACTGATATGGCTGGAAACCGGACTATCTATACATTACGCCAGAAGCATTCCGCACCTAAAATTGACATTCTCTACTTCCATGGAGGGGGGTATCTATTTGAAATCACACGCTATCACTGGATATTCCTCGCCAGGCTCTGTCGGCATTTAAACGCGCGCATCGTCATTCCAATTTACCCGCTTGCACCGGAGAACAACTGGCGGGATGTTTTTGAGGCGATCATGCCGGTCTATGAGCGTATGCGGGAACCGGAATCCTCAAACCCGATGGTGTTAATGGGAGATTCTGCAGGTGGCGGCCTGGCCCTGGCGGTATCCATGCAGGCATCCAAAAGAGCGATAGCACAGCCTGATCACCTGGTGCTCCTGAGCCCATGGGTCGATTTGACAATGTCCAATCCGGCGATCGCCGCGGTGGAACCCGATGATCCATGGCTCAGCAAAGATGGCGTGAAGGCAACAGCGCGTCTGTATGCGCAGGGAAGTGATCTGAGGAATTATCATCTCAGTCCCATTTACGGTGACCTGTCACAATTGCCGCCAACCAGTCTTTTTGCTGGCAAGCATGACATCCTGTATCCGGACAGCGTGGCTTTGTCAGAAAAAGCCAGGAAGGCAGGCTCCCGCGTGGATCTGTTTTTGGAAGAAGAGAT
The DNA here is from genome assembly GCA_947501445.1 of uncultured Rhizobiaceae group bacterium. Taxonomy (GTDB): domain Bacteria; phylum Pseudomonadota; class Alphaproteobacteria; order Rhizobiales; family Rhizobiaceae; genus Hoeflea_A. The sequence continues at coordinate 478,993 of CANMVS010000002.1, forward strand.
GTTTCATGTATGGATGCTGCTGAATTTTGCCGAGGCCAGAAAAACTCAAAAGCAGATCATAGCTCTCCTGCAGGCGTTGCCACGCAAAAAAATACCCGCAGTGTGAGGCCGCTTTAGAAACCTTGAAAATCCTTTGTATCGCCCATCATCGACGTTGATTCAGGATTATGGGTGGATGGATAATCAGACTCGTGTCACAATTCGATAACAGCGAAGGCTGAATGTCTTTTTGAAGCGGCGCAGGTGTGTGGCGCAGGTTTTTCATTTTTGTTTATTGATGAAAGGATACTGACGATGGATCTTGGATTGTCGGGTAAGAAAGCTATTGTTTGCGCATCAAGCCGCGGACTGGGCAAAGGCTGCGCAATCGCACTTGCCGAGGCGGGCTGTGAGATCATTATTAATGGCCGCGATGCAGATGTACTCGGCAAAACGGCCGCAGAAATCAGGGAACGCACCGGTACTATCGTTCATGAAATCGCAGCGGACGTATCAACTGCTGAAGGACAGGCTGCCCTTTTGAAACAATGTCCAGACCCGGATATTCTCGTCAACAACAATGGCGGTCCTCCCTTTCGCGACTTTCGCGAACTTGACCGCGAAGCTCTGCTTCAGGGTGTCTCTCAAAATATGATTACCCCGATCGAACTTATCCAGGCCGTCATTGACGGAATGTGCCAGCGCGGGTTCGGTCGCATTGTCAATATAACCTCCTCGTCGGTCTATATGCCAATCCCCGGGCTTGACCTGTCGTCGGGCGCCCGGGCAGGCCTGACTTCCTTTCTTGCCGGTGTTGCCAGGAGTGTTGCAGAGCAGAACGTTACAATAAATACGCTGTTGCCCGGCAAAATGGACACAGATCGCCTCACAGTATCCTTTCAAAGTGCCGCCGCAAAGACCGGTGCTTCCATAGAGGAGGTGAAGTCCAACGCCCTGAAACAGGTGCCTGCTGGCAGGATGGGAACACCATCAGAATTCGGCAATACATGCGCTTTCCTGTGTTCAACACACGCCGCCTATATTACCGGCCAGAACCTGTTGGTGGATGGCGGATTGTATCCAAGCGCGTTTTGAAAACCAGGCTGATGCAATTCAGATTTTGACGGAATCGGCAAATCCTGAATGCATCAACAAAATCAAAGGCCGGCACCGTTGTCCCGTTTCTGACAAAACGGGAAATGGTCTGGGGTAAAGATCAACACACAGATGTTTGTTTTGAAAGTGCTACACGTCAGGACGTGTTGCAATTAAGACATTCAAGAGCCTTTATGAGATGGCGTAGCAAATGCCACGCAGGCAGATAATGAGGAAAAGCCAGATGAGTTCGGACAATAATGATTTCAGCGAATCCAGCGAACTGGATCTCGACGAAGCCGCCCTTTACTTCCACAAGCACCCACGTCCCGGCAAACTTGAAATTCAGTCCACAAAACCACTGGGTAATCAGCGCGATCTGGCACTGGCCTATTCGCCGGGTGTGGCAGCACCCTGCCTTGCAATCCAGGCCGATCCCTCGACTGCTGCTGACTACACGGCGCGTGCCAATCTTGTTGGTGTTGTATCAAATGGCACCGCCGTGCTTGGGCTTGGATCCATAGGTCCCCTCGCCTCAAAACCGGTGATGGAAGGCAAGGCGGTATTATTCAAGAAATTCGCTGGCATTGATGTTTTTGATATTGAAATTGACTCACCCAAAATAGACCAGATGGTGTCCGTTATATCGGCATTGGAACCAACCTTTGGTGGAATCAATCTGGAAGACATCAAGGCTCCAGAGTGCTTTGAAGTTGAAGCACAATTGCGCGAAAAGATGAATATTCCGGTTTTTCATGATGATCAGCACGGAACAGCTATCATTGTCGCATCCGCAATCCTGAATGGATTGAAACTGGCGGGAAAAAATCTGCAGGATGTGAAGATCGTGGCCAGTGGCGCGGGTGCAGCAGCACTGGCATGTCTGAACCTTCTTGTAACGCTCGGCGCGCAACGCAAGAATATCTGGGTCCATGATATCGAGGGATTGGTTTACGAAGGCAGGGAAACCCTGATGGACCGGTGGAAATCGGTTTATGCCCAACCATCGCAAAACCGGACGCTTGCTGAAAATATTCCTGATGCTGACGTCTTTCTGGGCCTATCTGCTGCCAATGTTCTCAAGCCTGAAATGCTGGAACGGATGGCCAAAAACCCGCTCATCATGGCGCTGGCAAATCCGAACCCGGAAATAATGCCGGGCGAAGCCCGTCAGGCACGTCCCGATGCCATGATTTGCACAGGTCGGTCTGATTTTCCAAATCAGGTCAACAATGTTTTGTGCTTTCCCTATATCTTTCGCGGTGCACTGGATTGTGGGGCCAGTACGATAAATGAGGAAATGAAAATGGCGGCCGTGCACGCCATTGCCGAACTGGCGCACGAAGAAGCATCCGATGTCGCCGCAAAAGCCTATTCCGGAGATACGCCGGTTTTTGGTCCGGATTATCTGATCCCCTCGCCCTTTGATCCGCGTTTGATCCTGCGTATTGCACCAGCAGTTGCCATTGCGGCCCAAAAGTCCGGCGTTGCCCAGCGACCAATCGCCAACATGGAAGCCTATATGGATCAACTCAACCGGTTCGTCTTCCGTTCCGGCCTCATCATGAAACCATTGTTTGCCACTGCAAAAACCGCGGCGAAAAAACGTGTCATATTTGCCGAGGGTGAAGACGAGCGGGTCTTACGCGCTGCGCAGGTGCTGGTCGAAGAACAAATAGCAGAACCCATTCTCATTGGCCGTCCGAATATTATCGAAACCAGAATGAAAAGGTTTGGGTTAAAAATTCGCCCTGGCACCGATTTTCAGGTCACAGACCCCAATGATGACCCGAGGTATCGCGAATATGTTGATCTGTATTTTTCTCTGGTTGGGCGGACCGGCGTCAACCCGGAAGCTGCCCGCACGATCGTGCGAACCAATACAACGGTGATTGGTGCACTGGCACTTCGACGCGATGATGCTGATGCAATGATATGTGGGATTGAAGGCAGGTACGCGCGGCATCTGCGTGATGTGGATCAGGTTGTCGGCAAGCGCGACGGTGTTCGGGATTTTTCCGCGTTAAGCCTGTTGATTTCTCAACGCGGCGCCACTTTCTTTACTGACACCTATGTGTCCATGGATCCCCCGGCAGTGGAAATTGCTGAGACCACCCTGATGGCGGCGAAGGAAATTCGCCGGTTTGGCATCACCCCCCGCGCCGCGCTCGTTTCCCATTCAAATTTCGGCACGCGCGATTCCGTCACAGCGCGCAAAATGCGCGAAGCGATATGTCTCATTCATCAAATGGAGCCTGGCCTTGAGGCGGATGGTGAAATGCACGGAGACTCCGCCATTTCAGAAATGCTGCGTAAACGTGTAATGCCCAACTCCATATTGTCAGGCGAGGCAAATCTACTGGTATTTCCCAATCTTGATGCCGCCAATATCACACTGGGCGTTGTAAAAACCATGACAGATGCGCTTCACGTCGGCCCAATCCTCTTGGGGGGTGCAAAGCCGGCTCATATTCTATCTCCCTCTGTAACATCCAGGGGTATTGTGAATATGGCAACACTTGCAGTGGTTGAAGCCTCCATTCCGGAGTAAATACTTAAGTAAATCTGGCAACTACTTGATATATCGTATAAATCACCGCAAAACCGCTTGTATACAATACAAAATTAATACTCTGACCGCTGAATTCACTAGACTTATGGCAGGTTGGTCCTGACAATAGCAATTCCCGATAATCTAGGGGGCTATTAAGCATGTCGCGGCGACAAGTATTTTATGACCTGCTCAGCGAACTGGAGCAAGAGAGGCGCAAAGACACCGATAAACTCTTCGATAAGTTGCAAGAGAATTATGGACTACGGCATCAGTCTTATGTCAACTATTCTCTTGCCGCAGGAAGGCAGAATGCACTTGATCTACATCACACTTTTCCAGAGGAATTTGTAAAATTATACAAGGAGAAAGATCTACACCTGACTGACCCGATTGCACAATCAGGGCTATCCGGCATCAAACCGGTTCATTGGCAAAAATACCGCAATGAACCCAGTGCCAAATTTTTGTTTTCATTGGCCTCACAGTTCGGCATTACCGACAGAGGATTGACTATACCGTTGCTTTGCAGAGGCAGCCAGGCGGCGATGTATTCAATTAATGCAGATGTTCCACAAAAAGACTGGTTCAAATATCGCACGGAATACATTGGAGAATTGCAGATTCTAGCCACATATCTGCACTCTGCGAGACAGGAATTGGCACAGGAAGATGAAACACCGGAACTCACAGCGCGTGAATCCGAAGTTCTGACCTGGACTGCAGCGGGCAAGAGTTACTGGGAAATTTCAATGATCCTTGGAATTTCTGAACGTACTGTCCGGTTCTTTATGACAAATACCCGCAACAAGATGGGCGTTGTCACAAACTCACAGGCGGTTGCCCAGGGGGTCTGGAGGGGCATCATCCCTCTTTGAGCCGGATTTCGAGCAATTCAGGTTTTGACGCAATCGGCAAAACCTGCATGCATCAGCAACATCAAAGACCGACACTCCTGTCCCGTTTCCGACAAAATGTGAAACGGTCCGGGCGAGACACAATCCACGCCGCAGTCTATATCAAAGGCTGCGGCGTTTCTTTATTTTCTGAACGCGCCAACGTCCAATTAAACTGCGATTTTCATACACTTGACCGACAAATGCCACTGTACCTGAATATTTCACACAATTGTTGATCAAGAATACTGTCGCAACCGACAGTACCCACTAGAGGCGATTGCACCACATAATACTCCAGTCCTCAACTACAACTGGAGAATTATCATGATCCGCATTTTTAATGGGCATGACCGCAAGCTGAACCCTGAAAAAACTGCTGACATCTACAGGTTGCGCAAACGTGTTTTTCACGATGCGCTCAAATGGGATGTTCAGATTTCCGGCGATCAGGAAATAGATCATTTTGACGACGCAAATCCAATTTACGTCACGTCGAGTGCGTCGGGCGGCGGCAAACTTCGTGGTGCATTGCGACTTTTACCAACATTGGGACCCAACATGCTTGCGGATACATTTCCGCAATTGATGAACGGTGAGCCGGAAATCCGAAGTGCCTCCATTTGGGAATCAAGTCGCTTTTGCATCGATCCGGACCTGCTACAGGATCGATCCAGTAATCAGGTCACCATTGCAGCTGCCGAACTGATGTGTGGTGTTGGTGAACTCGGCTTGCGTTCGGGCATCAGCCACATTGTAACCGTAACCGACATCTTTCTGGAACGCATGTTCCGCAGGATGGGCTGTCCCGGCGAACGTATTGGAAAACCCCTGCGCATTGGATCCGTTATCGCGGTCGCCGTTGGCTGGGAAGTAACCGAGGAACTTCTTTCACAAATGAAGGTCATGGCATCCATATCAGGCGACGTACTCGCTGTTCCGCAAACACTGGAAGAGGCACGCATCGCAGCTTAGCTGTCCATTTCTACCGGATATTTCGGGTGCGACCATCGCACTCGGAAAGTATTTGCCTAACCTGCCAAATCCATCTTGCCTTCGATCTGTTTTGCGGATTGAAGGCAAGGCGCCCTCAGCAACAATAATATTGGGTGTATTCACCTTTCCCGGTTGAGGATTTGTGAAAAAAGCCTCAAAACAACGAGGGGGACATGCTCAATATTACTCGAATTGAGTTCCTTGGGTAGGATAGGCGCGTCAAGTCTGATTTGATGGAATAACGGCGCTTTGGACAAGGTCGATGACAGTGGCATGGGATAAACAGGCGACAGGCTTTTGGGTGTCAGCTCTACTGGCACTGGTATGTCTTGGCGCGCAAAGCCAATATGCAAAGGCTCAGGAAGCAACCGTGTGTGAGCGTCTGGCTTCGCAACTCGACAATCATGCACCCGATCCATCTGCCAAACGGATGTCTGAACAAACCAGACAGGTAATTGAGGAAAACAGACGCCGAATTCACGCACTTCAACAGGAACAATACAACCTGGATTGTTCCAGCGGCAGCGTAATTGTATATGGCAATGCCAACCGCTCCAGTTGTCGACGCATCGAAGTGAGCATATCCCGTCTCGAGTCGGATATTCGCCTCCTGCAGCGCAGAAAACCCTCTCCTGTTTCCAGACGTGCAAATACACCGGGCAATCAACGCATTCTGGATGCCATGCAAGCCAATGGCTGTATGGAAGAAACCGATGTGATCATTCGGCAGTCGCTGGGTGTGTCCGGGGACCAGGCGCTGGTTGATGTGGTCGATCCATATCAGCAGTTCCGCACATTGTGCGTGCGCACGTGTGATGGATATTATTTTCCCATCTCATTTGCCTCCTCACCGCAGCAGTTTGGCCATGATGAAGAACGGTGCCAAAACATGTGCCCCGGCGCGGAAGTGGCACTGTTTGCCCATACCGTTCCGGATCAGGAGAGCGAAGATATGGTGTCCGTGCGCGACCAGACACCCTATCGCTCTTTACCCAGTGCATTTGCCTACCGTGTGCGCGGCGCAAATACGAAGCAATGCAGCTGCGACTATCCCAAGGCAGAAACGGCGCCGCGCTCATCAGGCAGCGCAATCATCATCCTTGGTCGTGATGATCCGGAAGAGACAGACAATTCAAATGCGCAAACCGGGGCGTCATCTTCCAACCCGGAAGAAGGGCCGCAATCTCACGATATGGATCCCAACAGGCGTGTCAGGGTTGTCGGTCCAATGTTTTTGCCCGACCAATCAGAGGCAATAGATCTGCAAGCTCCGGCCCCGAACGCAAACCGGTAAGTGCAATACGCAAGGGCATGAACAAGGCACGTCCCTTGCGCCCGCTTTGCGCCTTCACAAGGTTGGTCCAGGTCGACCAAGTTGTATCATCCCAGGGTTCGGCTGGCAGTTGCGAAAAGGCTTCACGGACAAAGGCCAGATCATCACCATCCAAAGGTTCGCCAGCTTCCGGTCCGTTCTCGATGATATCCCACCAGCGTTTGGCGTCCTTGACGAAGCCGGTATTCTTGCGCACCGCAAGCCAGAATGCCTCTGCTCCATCGCTGCCAATGCCCATCGCCTGCAGTCGATGGGCGACGGCTTCAAAATCAAGCGCGTGGACAAGATTGCTATTCAAATTGGTCAATTCGGCCGGATCAAATTTGGCGGCCGACCTGGACGCAAAGTCGGGTGTAAAAACCTCCAGCAATGCGGCCATTGACACCATGGCTTCGACGCTGTGAGACGTCCCGATCAGAACCGCAAGGCTATTGACTGCCATCGGTTCAAAACCCTCGGCATGCAATGATCCGATGGACAATGCATTGGAGCGTTTGGACAGCCCTTCACCTGAAATGGTGGTGAGAAGGTTGTGGTGACCAAATGACGGTGCTGTGCTTCCAAGCGCATGGAATAGTGAAATCTGCGCGCCGGTATTGGTAACGTGGTCATCGCCGCGAATAACATGCGAAACGCCCATTTCAATATCGTCAACGACCGAAGGCAGCGTGTACAGATAGGTGCCATCCTCACGAATGAGCACCGGGTCTGACATGGATGCCAGATCCACCGTTTGCGGCCCGCGCACCACATCATCCCAATGTATCTCGGTACGGCGGGTGTCAAATGGTGTATCGGCAAAATTTGGCAGAAGAAAACGCCAGTGAGGCTGGCGGCCTTCTTTTTCCAGCGTCTCGCGATCCTGTGCCGTCAACCTGAGCGCATCGCGATCATAAACGGGCGGCAATCGGCGGGCCAGGCGCAATTTGCGGCGACGGTCCAACTCCTCACCACTTTCATAGCAGGGGTACAACAGACCTGCGGCTTTCAGCTTTTCCGCGGCTTCATCATAGGCATCAAAGCGTTTGGATTGCCAGGCAACAACATCGGGATTTATGCCAAGCCATGCCAGATCTTCGGCAATGGCGTCGGCAAACTCTGTTTTGGATCTGGCTTTGTCCGTATCATCGAAGCGCAGCACAAATTGGCCGTCGTATTTTTTGGCAAAAAGCCAGTTGTACAAGGCGGTGCGAACATTGCCGATATGGATGCGTCCTGTTGGCGAAGGCGCAAAACGGACTGTAACGGGGCGGTTGTTGTCAAAATCACTCATAGGAGCCGGGTTACTCAAGCCTGTCGCTCTTGGCAAGCGTAATTATGCAACAATCAGTGCAGCAAGTTGCACATTTCGGCTGCGTACCCGTCGGCTAGCCACAGCCATGATAAAGGATGTGGCAAAACAGTAGAGCCCCATAACCAATATCTGGGTCGGATAATCAATGCCGTAATCAATCAGGAATCCCGTCACACCCGGGCCCAATGCCGTTGAAAACACCATCAGCGCCACCACGACGGCGCGAATACTGCCCAGGTGTCGTGAACCGTAAATCTCCGGCCAAAGCGCGCCAAATAGTGTTGATGACACACCGTATGACACGCCCAGAAATGCCATAAAGAAAAATATTCCCCATTGCGCCTCAGCCAGAGCCAACACAATGCACGATGCAGACAGGGGAAGAAGAAAATATGGAAGTATTGAAATCGCAGAAAACCGATCAATGAGATAACCGCCAATCAGGGCAAAACAGATGGTCATCACCGCCATGAAAACAAATGACCCCGCAAAGGCCTCGATTGACCAACTGCGCAATTCAACAAGATAAACCTGATGGAAAAAAATTGATGTACCAATGAACCCCGGCGCCAGTATTCCCAAAAGGACCATCCAAAAAAGCGGGTCTTTGAGGACTTCCTGCCGGTTCCAGTTTTTAGGCGCACTGTTTGGCTCAACACCATCAGTTGAACGCGGCTGACGCTCAACCCGCATCAGTGCATAAATGAGTGGCAGGGCGACAATAATCAGAAACAGGCTGGAATAAAGCCAGGTGGTACGCCAGCCAACCGTGAGCACAATCGAGACATAGATGATAGGCAAAACTGCCTCACCGGCCTGCTGGCCCAATGTCGCTACGGAGACTGCACGACCACGCTGTCCAACATACCAACGCCCCATGGCTGTCATGGCGTTATGGGTCATCATGCCCTGACCAAACAGACGCAAACCAAATATCGTTATTACCAGTGTGGTCAGCGTATCTGCAAATGCCATGGCAAGTGAGAATACGGCCAACATGGGCACAACAATGAGTGCCACGCGGGAGACACTCATAATGTCCACTATTTTTCCAAGTTGTGTCAGTGTCAGGGCGCTGGCCAGTGTGGCGATCATATAGACAGTCCCGAACTCCCCATGGCTCAGGCCAAAATCAGCCCGGATGCTTCCAGCAGAAAGAGAAATGAAGAAGGTCTGTCCAAAACTTGAAAAAAAAGTGAGCAGAAATCCGCCAGCCAGCCATCGGACATTGTCTCGCAAAAAGGCAGCAAATGACATTAAGTGGCCCACTCCTGGGTTTCGAGAAAATGCGGACAGTCAGGTCGAGCAGCGCTGATGCATCGGTATGTTCCAGGAAATTCAGTGTTACACCAAAGGAACTTGGTAATGGTTCTATGCACCAGAACGGTAAATTTGGTCAAGCAGATGAATGGACCTGCAGTCTGCATCGGCCCCATATCCCACAATCCAATTATAGCGTTTTACAGGTCATGCGGGACTGTGTAGAACGCCTGTTGTTACCCTGAAACGGGTTGGCCCAGGCATTTCCTTCAAGCGCTTAATGTATCCAGAGCAAACCATGTCCGATTACGCGCTACTCATCACTACCGGGGTCGTATTCCTGTCAGCCGGTTGTATCAAGGGCATTGTCGGTTTTGGCCTGCCGTTGGTGGCGGTTGGTATTATGACCGCAATCGTAGGGCTTCCAACAGCCATAGCTTTATTACTGGTTCCGGCTTTTGTCACCAATTTGTGGCAGGGCTTTGCCGGTGCACATACAGCGATATTGTTGCGGCGATTTTGGACGATGTTCCTGCCAACAGTTATTTTCATCTGGCCCGGAACACTTGCTTTGAGCCGGGTCAATGTGAACTATCTGTCTGCCCTGCTGGCCGTTCTGCTTATACTTTATGCAATCTTCACGCTGACCCATGCCCAATTTTCTGTTCCACAGCATATGGAAAAGCGGCTCAATCCAATCATGGGTACTTTCAGCGGTCTGCTGGCCGGTCTTACCGGCGCTTTTACCGTTCCTGGTGTGGTCTATTTGCAATCAACCCAAATGCCGCGCGAACAATTGGTCCAGGCAATGGGCATACTATTTACCCTGTCGACGATTGGTCTTGCCCTTTCAATGGGCTCCCAAAATCTGCTCAGCAAGGAACTGGGCCTCGTCTCGCTGGCAGCGGTCGTGCCGACGATGATCGGTATGGTTCTTGGCGGCCAGATCAGAAAACGCATCTCGGAACGAACCTTTCGACTTGTCTTTCTCTACGCGCTGGCATTGCTCGGGTTTTATATCCTGGTGCGATCAGTCACTGCACTTGTGTAGACTATGGCCAGATCCGGGTTTATGGTCGGTCGCTACCGGTCCCGATATCTGTTGGTTATCGGATAGCGGCGATCACGGCCAAAATTTTTCTGTGTGATTTTTACACCCGGAGCCGACTGCCGTCGTTTGTATTCAGCGATATAGAGCAAATGCTCAATCCTGCATACCAGTTCACGCGAATGGCCACGTTCAACAATCAGGTCGACGTCCATTTCCCTTTCCACCAGACATTCCAGAATTTCATCCAGCACAGGATATTCAGGCAATGAATCCTGATCCGTCTGATCGGGGCGCAATTCCGCCGAAGGGGCCTTATCGATGATGTTGACCGGGATCACAATGCCTGAGGGACCCATGGCCCCGGCTGGCACATTGGCATTACGCCAGCGCGACAGCGCATAGACCTGCATTTTATAAAGATCCTTGATCGGATTGAAACCACCGTTCATGTCGCCATAGAGGGTGGCATAGCCGACGGACATTTCCGACTTGTTGCCGGTTGTAACGACCATTGAGCCAAACTTGTTTGATATGGCCATGAGTATTGTGCCACGGGTCCGGCTCTGCAGATTTTCCTCGGTTATGCCTTCATTGGTTCCTTCAAACAGCTCAGACAGGGCATCCGTAAAGCCAGCTACCGGGCCGGATATTGGTACTGTGTCGTAGCGACACCCCAGGGCCTTTGCGCAAGCCTGTGCATCGTCAAGCGATTCCTGTGTCGTATAGTGATACGGAAGCATGACGGCGCGTACGCGCTCCTCTCCCAGAGCATCGACCGCAAGCGCCGCACAAATCGCACTATCAATGCCGCCGGAAAGGCCAAACACGACGTTACTGAAACCATTTTTGTTAACGTAGTCACGCAGGCCAAGCATGCAGGTGCGATAATCGGCTTCTTCACGGTCAGGAAGAATCGACATCGGCCCCTTGTTGCAGAACCACACATCGCCGACACGGCGCCAGGTGGTGACACTTGTCTGTGCCTCAAACTGGCTCATCTGAAAGGCAAGACTTTTATCCGCATTGATGGCAAAACTGCCACCATCAAACACCAGTTCATCCTGACCACCGAGCTGATTGGCAAAAATGATCGGCAGTCCACTTTCGATGACCTGTCTGATGACGACCTGTTGGCGAACGTCGATTTTTTCCCGGTAATAGGGCGATCCATTGGCAACAAGCAACAGTTCAGCGCCTGTTTCAGCCAAGGTCTCACAAACGCCGAAGTCCCCCCAAAGATCCTCACAAACGGGCAGTCCCAAACGAATGCCGCGAAAGTTGACAGGACCTGGCATCGGACCCGGTGTAAACACGCGTTTTTCGTCAAATTCACTGTAGTTCGGCAGATCGACCTTATAGCGCTCGGCTATAATTTTACCACCATCCAGAAGCGCTACAGCATTGAAACGCCCATCATCATTTTGCCTCGGCACGCCCATGACAACACCAGGGCCACCGTCAGCCGTATCGCCAGCCAACGCCTGCAGCGCCACGTCGCAGGCCTTCATGAATGCCGGTTTGAGGACCAGATCTTCAGGTGGATATCCGGAAATGAACAGTTCCGTAAACAGCACCAGATCAGCGCCCTGCCGGGCCGCGTCCGCGCGTGCCTTGCGAGCCAGCTCCACATTACCGGCGATATCACCCATTGTCGGATTTTCCTGAACAACGGCGATGCGAATAATATCATTCAATTGAGATGCTTGCGTCATGCCATGCCATTTATCCTGCAAAAATCAGCATTGCAATCCCGCAAGCCAACATCCGTGCTGATGTCGCGCAGAACCCATTGAATTGATCCCCGACGGCCTTGTGATCATCCACCGAAAATCGGGCGTACAGGTCTTATTTTTGTCACCAGGCACGCGTCACTGTGAACCGGGCATAAATGCATAAGCATCCATCGACAGAACGCCAAAATCATTTGAACGATGCAGCCGCTCAGCCGTCCAGTTTTCGCCTGCAGCGCCCAATGCACAAAACAGTGGCATCAGATGTTCATCCGTCGGGTGATTTCTGACGGCATGCGGGGCATGCTTACGGTAGGCCAGCAAACGATCCATATCCTGGTGCAGCAGACGATCTTCTATCCAGTTCACAAAACTGCTGACCCACTGCGGCATAACGGCATCTCTTTTTCCGCTTCCAAAAGCACCCATAGCCTCACGCAGGTTATGTGTCATTGACCCCGACCCGACAATCTGAATGTTCCTGTGACAAAGTGGTTCCAACGCCCGCCCCAAAGAATAGTGATGGCCGGGGCCAGCCGCCGGATCGACCGAGACCTGCACAATCGGAATATCCGCCTCAGGATACATCAGGAAAAGCGGCACCCAGGTCCCGTGATCAAATCCACGATCGCATATGACACCAGCGGCCAATCCGGCATTTTGCAACATGTGCGCAATTTCATCAGCCAGTTCCGGACAGCCCGGTGCTGCGTATTCAATCTGGCGCAGTTCTGCAGGAAACCCGCCAAAATCATGAATGGTCTGTGGCCTCCAATCGCCTGAAATGGCGACACCAGCAGCTTCAAAATGGGCACTTACGACCACAATTGCGTCCGGTCTGGTACCGGTTCTCGCAAAGCTCTTTAAAAATTCATGCGCGCTGGTGTTTACGATGGCCGTATCAGGCGACCCGTGTGAAATAAACAGACTATTGGCTCTATGCATGGGCAATCCTCTTTACCCAAAACCTAGCGCAAAGCCGAAGCAATCACAGATGTGATGTCCTTTACAGTGCTTCCAGCAATTGTGAACGCAAGCCTGACAATCACAGCAACAACCGGAATTGGGCGTTACCCTTCCTGAGGGATTGTATCCTCAAGATCGTAATAGTCGCCCTTGTCTCTGCAAAATATATGCCTGGCAATTTTCAACCCGGTTTTTCCATCCAGACTGCCGGCCAGGACCGACGTAAAGGGGTCTGCCTGATGCTTCCAAAAAAGCGTCGATCCGCATTTGCTGCAAAACCCGCGTCCAGCCTCTTTGCTGGCATGAAACCAGCTAAGGTTCTCTGCACCTTCAATGTGGAGCTGTGCGTCGTTGATATTGGTAGCAGCGAAGAAATGTCCCGATTGCTTGCGGCATTGGGTACAGTGGCATGCAACAACATCGCTGATTGGACCATCGGCCTTGTAGTGCACGCTGCCGCAAAGACATGATCCCTGATAAGATTGAGTCAATCTGAATCCTCCATTCTCGCACAAGAGTTCACCCGGTTGCGATAAAATACAAACCAGAATTTTTGATCCGGTCTTAAAGAATTCTACATCCAGAAACGTTTCACAAAAAAAGGGCAGAAACCGTGGTTTCTGCCCTCATTTTCAAGATCCTGTCTAATCGATCAGGCGGATACCGCCAATCGCTCTTCCTCATCACGACCACCCTTCATGAGCTCGGCAACCAGGAATGCCAATTCCAGTGACTGATCAGCATTAAGTCGTGGATCGCAATGGGTGTGATAGCGATCTGAAAGATCATCGGCAGTGACAGCCCGTGCACCACCAGTACATTCGGTGACGTTCTTACCAGTCATCTCAATATGAATGCCGCCAGGATGCGTGCCCTCTGCACGGTGAATCTGAAAAAAGCTCTCAACTTCAGACAGAACCCGCTCAAATGGACGTGTCTTGTAATCATTCAGTGTAATCGTATTGCCATGCATTGGGTCACAGGACCAGACAACCTTCTTGCCTTCGCGTTCGACGGCGTGAATGAGTTTTGGCAGATGATCTGCAACCTTGTCATGTCCAAAACGCGCAATCAGTGTCAGGCGGCCAGGATCGTTTTCCGGATTAAGCAGATCAATAAGCTCAAGAAGACCATCGGGATCCATGGATGGACCGCACTTAAGGCCCAATGGGTTTTTGACACCGCGACAATATTCAACATGTGCATGATCCGGCTGGCGGGTTCTGTCACCAATCCAGATCATGTGACCCGAAGTGGCGTACCAGTCGCCGGAGGTTGAATCAGTACGCGTCAATGCCTGCTCATAGCCAAGCAGCAGTGCCTCGTGGCTGGTAAAAAATTCAGTTTCACGCAGGCTGTGATGATTATCGGCCGTTATGCCAACCGCCCGCATGAAATCGATCGTTTCCGATATACGATCTGCAAGTTTGCGATAGCGCTCGGCCTGGGGGCTGTCTTTGACAAATCCCAGCATCCACTGATGTACGTTTTCAAGGTTGGCATAGCCACCCTGTGCAAATGCGCGCAACAGGTTCAATGTCGCAGCAGACTGACGGTACGCCATGACCTGACGCTGCGGGTCCGGTATGCGTGATACCTCGTCAAAATCTATGCCATTGATGATATCACCACGGTAGCTTGGCAACTCCAGATCGTCCTTGCGCTCCATATTGGAAGAGCGCGGTTTTGCGAACTGCCCGGCAATCCGTCCAATCTTTACGACAGGCTGCTGAGCACCAAAAGTCAGCACCACAGCCATCTGCAGAAACACGCGGAAAAAATCCCGAATATTGTCCGCACCATGCTCGGCAAAACTCTCTGCACAATCGCCGCCCTGCAGAAGGAAACCTTTGCCATTGGCCACGTCAGCCAGACGGTCACGCAATTGGCGGGCCTCTCCGGCAAAAACCAAAGGTGGATAGGACGCAAGGCGTTCCTCTGTGTGATCCACTGCCTTCTGATCCGGATAATCCGGCACCTGAAGGATGGGTTTGCTGCGCCAGCTTTCCGGTGTCCAATTGTGTGCCATAATACTCACCTGAGTTTTTACATTAATGGGCTGTAATAGCCTCAACGGCGGGCTTATAGCGACATTTTCCCGCAATAGCCAGTACGATTGCCGCTATCTTTGGCAAGTTTAACACATGTAGAGCAATTCAGCTTTTGACGGAATCGGTAAAATCCGAATGCATCAACAAAATCAAAGGCCGACACTGCTGTCCCGTTTCTGACAAAACATAAAGCGGCCTATACACCAGGGACGTGTTTCACCGACCGCTAAAGCTTTTGAGTAAAGGCAAATTGCGCTTTACAAGAAAATAGCCAATCAACCATATGACCGATGCGCCAAAGGAAAAGGCAAACCCGCCCGGCACACCAAAGGGTTTGAAAGTCAATGAAGCAACAACAATAAAAACCATGAGGCTGGGCATACCAAAGGGAAAGCCCTTGAGAACACTATAGGCATCCTGTGGCGAATAACTGTAATGCAGGATCACCAGAAGTGGCAGCAATGTTATGGGAAACCCGGCAAATAATCCTGCCCATTGCGGCCCTATTGCAGCGGCTGTTCCGGTGACCGCGATAACAACACCCGCCGCCATGCCAGCGCGAATAGCAATCATACGCCACGTGAGTTTCATGCGCGATCCAATTGCCGTAGGCGCAATGGAGCCCATCGCATAGACACTTGCCGCGCCCATCAGGACAACAGGCACCATCGCAGTCCATACATTCACATCCAGACTGGTTATGACAAAGGCGGCAATCAGATAGGCAGCAAGAGATACGCAAAGGGTAATGGGCAGATCAAACCTTTTGTATTTGCCGGTTCTGACCGCCTGCGACGATACGGCCCAATAAACCAGGTTGAATACCAAAGTGGCTGCGATACCTGCCATTGCATAGGGAGCCCCTGCAACAACAAAACCGGGCCCCTGCTCCATACCCACGAATATGAATACGATCGCAATTCCGAGCGGCAATCCGGCAAAAATTCCCGCAAACACCGGGCCCACTTTTTCTGCAACTGCCGAAAGCCCCAAAACCATCACGATGGTCGACAGGACTTTGGCAAAGAACAAAAACACCATCTACAGTGCGCCTTCAGCGTGTGACGGCTGGTTGAGTTCTTCAAACAAAATCGGTTCCAAGCTCATCCAACAGATGGTCGAAGAAAGCCTGTTCATCCGCACTCAACAGTACAGACCTGGGATAAACGGGTTCATGACGGTCCGATTGAACCGCCCGGTCGAACCCATCCGTTGTTCTGATAAAATTATGAACGCCCTGTTTGCCGAATTCATTCAAAAAACCCTGAAACACAGCATCAAGATAGGAGTGTAAAATCGGGGCCTGTGGATCATGCACATCCGAATTCGTGTGCGCTTCATAGACATAGACAGGACAATCGGGAACCTCGCCATCCAGAACCTGAATACATCCGGGTGGAACCAATATACGATCATAACCCGTTTCGCGTTCATCAACGGCAGGTAAATTCTGCACATGGTCAAACACAAGCAAGCCATCAATAACAGAATCAGGCACCTGTCGGGCACTCAACAATGAAGCATTGGGTTCTGCCCGCGCCGGCAGTGCAGACGAGCGCGGCCTCCAGCATCGTCGCCACCCTCGCAAACGCACAGGTTGGGCAGCGATATAAGCGGTGCGCAACGTTGCCCGGTTCACCAAAGAACCGTAGCCAAAATAGGCGACAAGTGTATCAGATCGTGGTGCGACCAATTCTGCACCTTCAGATTGGGACATGGTCAACGAACTCCGGTTGTCTCAACATGGCTATATAGCGCGCGGCATTTTCTTCAAGCCACAAATGTAATTTGGTATTGACTTTGACGTAAACGTCAATGGTAGGTTCAACCGACCTGACAAATGTGAGCAAAATTACAATGGACAATAATGTGAATGCTCAAATGAGCGCAAAGACCGCGTCACAGCAAAGCGGGAAATCCGGTGCCGGCAATAGCAAGGCGGATGGAGCAATCATTGAATCCAACATTCAGTTCACGACCGAAGACAATTTTCCGCTGGCCGGAACCCTGTTCACAGCAGCAACGACGTCATCGCCACAGAATGACGGACCGCTCGTCCTGATTTCATCAGCGACGGGTGCACCGAGGGGATTCTACCGGTCATTTGCCCGTTACCTTGTGGAAAGCGGCAGCCGTGCGGTGTTAACCTACGACTACCGCGGACTCCCAGCCTCCCCTCCTCCTGCCGGGTTTTCCGGGCGTCTTAATATGCGCGATTGGGGACAGCAGGATATGCCTGCAGCCATTGAAAGGTTGAATTCTGAAGCTCCCGGCCATTTGATGGTCGGCGTCGGACAATCATTTGGCGGTCAGGCGCTCGGTCTTTGTGGTATGGCGGATCGGTTCGAGCGCTACTGCATGGTCGCCAGCCTGTCCGGCTATTGGCGCAATACGAATACGCCATGGCAAAATCTGATCAAAATGAACCTGATGGGGCTGCCGGTTACAGCACTGCTTGGGCGTACTGCAACGTGGATGGGGTTGGGCGAACCCATCCCGGCCAGCGTGTTCCGGGATTGGACAAAATGGTGCAATCATCACGAGTACTTCTTTGACGATCCCCTTGTCGCCGCCCGAGAGGGTTATGCCCGGGTCAAAACGCCAATTTTATCCTTGGGCATGCGTGATGATCCATGGGGTACGCCAGCAGCAATCAATGGATTGATGAAACACTATGTCAACGCGGAAATTATCCAGCGCTGGTTTTCATCTGACGATACCGCAGGACTGAAAATTGGGCATTTGGGATTTTTCCGATCGCGATTCCGCGACACATTGTGGCCGGATGTCGGCAACTGGCTGTTGGCGATCAGCCACAAAAACACATAATTCCGGAAACCTGCCCCAAAAGATCCAATAAATATCGACGTGTAACTATTATTTGTTTTGCTATATACTATCAATTATCGATATATATATCTTAATATTGATGAATGCACGGAAACCCAAATGTACAATAGTTCCACCGTACAGACTGATGCAAATAAATCTGTAGAAAATCAGATCACGCAGACGACTGTTAGTTTTCCGAGTACAGATGGTTTTCCACTGACCGGAACGCTGTTTACAGGCAGCGCCCCAAAAAAAAGTTCAGACGCACCGCTTATACTGATTTCTTCAGCGGCCAGTACGTCTCGCGATATTTATAGAAAATTTGCCAGGGCACTTGTCGCCTCTGGTGGTCAGGCCGTAATGACCTATGACTATCGAGGTCTGCCTGGAAGCCCAAAGCCCGGAAACTGGCGAGAACGAATATACATGGGTGACTGGGGCGTTAAAGATATGCCGGCTGCTGCAGAACGGCTGCAACAGGAATACCCGAAGCATCCTTTGGTGGGCATTGGACACAGTTTTGGTGGTCTGGCCATCGGGCTTTGCGGTGAGGCTCATCGATATGAGCGTTATTGCACGGTCGCATCGAGCCTCGGCCACTGGCGTCACACTGAATCGCCCTGGCAGGTATTTTTCATGTTGAATTTTTTTGGCTTGCCAATATCAGTCCTGTTCGGCACCTCTCCGCGATGGCTTGGCTTTGGTGTCCCCACGCCCGCCAGTGTTGTTTGGGACTGCACCCGATGGTGCAACAATCCGAACTTTTTCTTTGAAGACAAACAATTGCAGGCGGCAGAACGAATGGCCAGTGTCGAGATACCAATCCTGGGTCTTGGATTTAGCGACGACCCATGGAGTGGTCCGACTGCCATGGGCAAGTTCTTTCAACATATGACCAACGCCGACATAACCGCACGATGGTTAACCCCGGACGATGCCGGGGGCAAACCGATCAAACATCTGGGTTTTTTCAGGTCGCACTTCGAGGAAACGCTTTGGCCCAATGCAATTGACTGGTTGCTCGGCAGCAGCACGGGCCAAAGGAATGTCGCTGCAAATTCCTTTGACGCATAGTGCTGTCTATTCGACCCTTTGGCCGTTCACAACGGTGTAGCTTGGCGAATACATGGTGACCAGTTCCTCCGCTGCAGTGGGGTGCACAGCCATTGTTCTGTCAAAGTCATCCTTTGTGCACCCTGCTTTCAGAGCAATCGCAAGAACCTGCGCCAGTTCGCCTGCGTCGGGTCCAAGAATATGGGCGCCAACAACACGTCTGTCAGCAGCGTTGACCACAAGTTTCATGACCATTTTTTCCTGTCGCCCGGACAAAGTATGTTTCATTGGGCGGAAGAATGCGCTGTAAATCTCCAATGTCTCGAATTTACCGGCGGCCTCGTCTTCTGACAACCCCACAGTACCGATTTCGGGCTGGGAAAAAACAGCGGTGGCGATCATATCATGATCCGGTGTGGCAGGGTTGTCGCGAAATGCGGTGTCAATCACGCACATCGCCTCATGGATAGCCACGGGGGTTAATTGCACCCGGTTTGTCACGTCCCCAACAGCAAATATGTGACCAACGCTCGTGCGCATATGTTCATCAACGACAATGCCACCGGCTTTGTCCACGTCGACACCGGCAGCCTCCAGACCAAGCCCCGCAGTATTGGGAATACGCCCGATTGCCATCATGGTCTGGTCAACCTTGAGGTTCTTGCCAGCAGAAGTGATGACGTCCAAACGGTCATCAGCAGAGCGTTTGACGCTGTTGATTACTTCACCACAAAGTATTCTGATGCCTTTTTCTTCCATCGTCTTGTGCAGCGTCAATCGAAGGTCGCGGTCAAAGTTTTTCAATATTTCAACGCCGCGATAGATCAGGGTCGTTTCCACACCCAGTCCATGAAAGATATTGGCAAACTCGACCGCAATATATCCGCCGCCGGCAATCAGAATGGATTTTGGCAGTTCGGCCAGATCGAACGCTTCATTCGACGTAATCGTCAGCTCATGGCCTTCCATCGCATCAGCCGGGTTGGCTTTACCACCCACTGCAATCAGAATTTTGTCAGCAGTTACAATTTGATTGGTACTTAAAATTCTGATTTTGTGATCATCGACCAATTCAGCACGGCTGTCAAAAATCTCCGCACCGGCATTGCCAAGCCCCTTGCGATACAGACCTTCAAGTCTGGCGATTTCCTTGTCCTTGTTTGCAACAAGCTTCTTCCAGTCGAATCGGCTTTGCCCGACACTCCAGCCATAGCCTTCCGCATCTTCAAACTCTTCGGCAAAATGGGATGCATAAACAAACAGCTTTTTGGGAACGCAGCCCCGAATGACACAGGTTCCGCCGTAGCGGAACTCTTCAGCAATACCGACTCTCTTACCCATTGCTGCGGCAAGACGGGCGGCACGAACACCGCCTGATCCGCCACCAATCACAAAAAAGTCATATTCAAAATCGGTCATTTTATCTCACTCGGAATAGAGGCTGGAGGGGTCCCATGGAAAATCACAATTTAGGAACCATCCAGCAAAAGAAAAGCCCGGTTGAACCGGGCTTTTTTCACGACTGCGTGACAATCGCTATTGTGCGTCTTCGGTTTTTGCTTCGGCGGGAGTTTCGCCAATGCGGGCAACCAGCGCTTTTTCCGTTGCAGCCGACAGATCACGCGATATCCCATTGGACCAGATTTCAGCCGCCTGAAGCAATTCGCGTGTTACAATCGGACCGGACTGAAGAAGTTTCTTGCCCGCCGGACTGTCGTAGAAAGTTTGAATCGCCGTCAGTTCTTCTTCACTGAAATTCTTGGCATAGATGGAAGCTGCCTCTCTTTCCAGGTCTGCGCGCCGCCCGGCCATTTCAATGGCCGTCTCATCAACAGTGACCGAAATGGCCTCCTGTAGATTTGGTGCGGTCTGAATGAGCGCGGTTTTAAGATTCTGGGCCGCATTTGGCAAAATGGCATCGAACTGATTTGTCGCACCGATCGCATTAATTGCACCGCGCGCAGCCGCCAGATGCTCGGCGGATGGCTCCTGCGCCATAGCGGGCGCCGAGAGACCTACCGTTGCCGTGGCAATCAACACCAATGCACACCGGTGAAACCCTTTGGCCATGCTCATCTGTCTCATATCTGCTGACTTCCTTTGTTATTCATTATCTTTATGCCAGACGGACCGGCAATAATCGCTTCGCATGCAACACCCAGAAACATGCCATGCTCTACGACACCTGGTATCGCATGCAGCGCATCAGACAGCGCTTCTGCATCTGGAATAAGGCTAAAAGATGCATCAAAAATAAAATGCCCGCCATCTGTTTCAAACGGCACTGTGCCATCCATCCGCAGGTTGATATCGCCGCCAAGACCAAGACGAACAGCCGCCTTGTCAAGTGCCCTATGTGTTGCAGTCATGCCAAATTTGTTGATTTCAATGGGTAGCGCAAATGCGCCCAATGTATCAACAACTTTGGACTCATCCGCTATGACGATCATCCTTTTGGATGCGGCAGCAACTATCTTTTCGCGCAAAAGTGCCCCGCCACCGCCTTTGATCAGCCGTAACGCCGCATCAACCTCATCTGTCCCATCAATTGTCAGGTCAAGTTCAGGTAGTTCTTCCAATGAAAAAAGAGGTACACCGAGTTCAACGCACAGGCCAGCTGTGCGCTCTGAAGTTGGAACGCCCTTTACCTCAAAACCGGATTCAACCTTTTCAGCCAGTAGACGCACAAATTCATCTGCTGTGCTGCCGGTGCCAATGCCGAGGCGCATGCCATTTTCAACACGCCCCAATGCAACGCGCGCGGCTTCAATTTTCAGTTGACGGGCGTCCATACGCCAATTTCTCCCAGTCATTGTCTGTGCGCTGTTACCATGTCATTCGTCACAAGCATAGACGTAATTCTCGCATATCCGGATCAGGGGCGCTCCATCAACTGAAAATACCATTCCATCAATGTTTGAGATTGATCAATTGTTGCATCGGGGCAAAACTCCTTGCAATGGATCGGCCACTGGCCTACCGCAGATACATTCAATTTTTAAGACGGTTCCCCAATGACAACCCCACTCATCATATTTGATCTCGACGGCACCCTGCTCGACACCGCGCCGGATTTGATGACAAGCCTCAATCATGTGATAGGAACGCTCGATCTGGCACCGGTGGCCTATCCCGACATGACATTTCTTGTTGGGGCCGGCGCACGCATGATGATTTCACGCGCACTTGCGCTTCGCGAAACCACGATAAGTGAGACGGAACATGAGCGCCTGTTTGACCTGTTCCTTGATCACTACAGTGCTGAAATGCCTGGAGCGTCTAGGCCTTATCCAGGACTTGACAATGCACTCGACAGATTGGCTGCAGCAGACATGAAATTGGCTGTATGCACCAACAAAGTTGAAGCGATGGCACTTCGATTGCTGGATTTGACTGGCCATCTGCCGCGGTTTGCCACGGTCACCGGCGGCGATACATTTGCGGTTAGAAAACCGCAAGCCGGGCACATTCTTGAAACAATCAAACGGGCTGGAGGAAATGCCTCCGCCGCCATCATGGTTGGCGATTCCATAAATGATATTGCTGCGGCCGCAAATGCGGGTATCCCGTCAATCGGTGTTCCATTCGGTTACACCGACAAGCCCATCGCAGAACTGAACCCGACCCGGGTAATCTCGCATTACGATGAGCTGACAACGGATCTGATCCACACCCTGTTAACAGCGCAATGATCCGGCCGGAACAGTTCAGCCCTGTTTTGGAGCAAAACCCAGCGGATGGGATGATGCGCGATCCGACCCGGGGCAGGCCCTGCCCGGTTCGCGCATTTTCAAAAATGCCTAGCCTTTGGCACTTCTGGTTTTTTCGGTACGAGCAATCGCATCATTGAGGCGTTTGTCACGATCATACATGTCGGCGTAATAGCCAATTGTCCCATCTTCTTTCGGCCAGGCCGTAAAATAGGACACGTAGACCGGAATATTACCCGGTACGGGTTCAGCAAGATTGCGTCCTTGTGCGATCTGCTGCGCGACATGTTCGCGGGTTGACCCGAGAACTGCCGCCGCCATACCCCGTGGATCGTGTAATCTCACACACCCATGACTGAGCGCACGTGAATCCCGATCGAACAGGTTCTTTGAAGGTGTGTCATGCATGTAAATCGCATGTTTGTTGGGAAAGAGAATTTTAAGTTCACCCAGAGCATTCTTCTTGCCGGGCGGCTGGCGCACATCCACCGGTATCGAATTGGGACCTACGCCATACCAATTGATATTTCTGGATGAAACACGTCTTCCCCTGCGATCTGTCAACTCATAGCCAAGACGGTCAAGATAAGAGGGGTCCTGGCGCAGCTTGGGAACCATTTCATTGACAATAATCGAGCCCGGCACGCCCCAGTAGGGATTGTATTCAATTCTCTCGATTTCGTCCTGAAAGAAACTTGTCTGGTTGGATTTTTTACCAACCACAACACGCATTGAAATGGCTTCCTTATCATTGTTGATATAGGCCGCGTTATAGGCTGGCTGATTGATGAAGACATGGCGTGAACCCAGATTGCGCGGCAACCAGCGCAAACGTTCCATTGCCAATACCACCATGTCAATTTTACTGGCGTTCGACATGTCAGTCATCTTGCGGATTGTGTTTTTTCCCACAATGCCGTCAGCAGACAATTTGTTTTCCCGCTGGAAATCCTTGACCAGCGCGACAAGTTCCGGCGAATAGGCATTACTTTCGCCATTTTTGAATTCGACAAGCGTTATACCGTGATTGACAATAAGCTCGTCTGAACCCTTTTTGCGAATGGCTGCAACGACATTGCGCAGTTCCGGATTGGTAACCCCTGGTTTCAGGAAGGTTCCATCGGCAATCTCAATATTATTTTCAGCATCCGCAGTCCGCAATTGTGCAAGTTCAGCGGTCAGTGCCTTGAACTGCCGGTTCCCCGGGTTGCTGCCTGAAAGATAAACGCCGGTATCAGCGGTTGCGGCCAAATTGCCCAGAGCCGATACCAGGTCAACTTTCTTGCGTTTGAAATCGTGATACCCTGAAAGTCTGTTCGGATCGATCCGACCACGGGTGGCGTCAAGTACATAGCCAAGTGCTTTCGCACTCATATTCATTTCAAAAAGCACCAATGAGCGGGCAGCATCTTCCTGTACCCCATCATCAGACGCCTGTGCCGGCAATGTGACTTCGTAGTCTGACGGCGTCAGTCCGTAATCTTCGGCCTTGGCCATGGCCGCAATGGCCTGCTGCGCGCGTTCATTGACGGCGCCCTCACTCACCCAGATAAAAGCAGGGTTTTCGCTGTAATACTCGATGAGCGCCTTGCCGACTTCGGGAAGAGCGGTAATGCGAGCATCCTTCAAATACTGACGGGCAGCATCAAATGCAGCATCTTTGGGCGCAATTTCCGCCGCCGGCTCAACAGGCGGCAATGCAACGCTGACGGTAGGATCAGCACTAACCACTTCAACACTTGAGGTGATGGCGCTCTCATCAACCGTCTCAGGTGTAATCTCTTCAACAACGGCAAGAGAAGCCAGACTGACTGATTTCAACAAATCCGGTTTATAGGTATAAAATCTGGGGCCACGCACTTTAGGCGCCGGTTGAGCGGCCTGGGCCGCCTGACGGGCACGCAGTTTTTCGATTTCGCGTTTACGATGGCGGGCACCACGATTCTTTTGCCCGAATATGACTTCAAACAGTGAACTTTGAGCATTGGCTGGTTGTGTTGTCGCCGGTAGCACGGCCCCCAATGTGAATACACATGTCAGCGCTACCAAACTTGGTCGCATTCCCAATTTCCTGGACTTCAAACCCGATCCCTCCGGTAATATCCCACGAATCCGCCTTGTTTCATCGACAGATTCCTATGTCATTGCTACGACTTGTTACGGTCACAGCGCAACAGTCACGCTCATAATTTCACTAAAATACGGCGGATTTCCTAAAAAATTGATCAACAATTATGCCGTGTGACTTATTTGTCAGTTTTTAATAACCAACCGCAGAACCACAGCGCAATCAATGCTGCCAGTATCTGTGCAACGATGAATGGGCCGACATCCTGCGGTCGAATTCCAGCGAAACTATTGGAAAACCCGCGTGCTATTGTAACCGCAGGATTGGCAAAAGATGTTGATGCGGTGAACCAATAGGCCGCCGTGATATAGAGCCCCACAGACATTGCCACTGCACTTTCGCGCGCCTTCAATGTAGCCAGAATTGTCAGCACCAGACCGAATGTGGCAACACCTTCGGCAAACCATTGCGAGGACCCGGTTCGTGCTTTTTGTGAAAATTGCAGCACGTCCTGATCAAACATCAAATGCGCGGCCCAAACGCCGATAACCCCACCAATAATCTGCACCACAATATAGGCCACGGCTGATCTGCGCGCGATGTCACCGCGCACGGCAAAAACAATCGTCACGGCAGGATTGAAATGAGCGCCGGAGATGGGGCCCAGCATGGTTATCAAAACGACCAGTATCGCACCTGTCGGCAAAGTGTTGCCCAGCAGTGCAATGGCGACATTTCCACCCGACAGGGTTTCAGCCATGATGCCGGATCCAACAACCGTTGCCAGCAAAAAGGCCGTACCGACCAATTCGGCGCCCAGTCGCCTTGCGATATTGCCAACCATTTTCAATCTCCGTCCATCAATTCATAGTCCAGTCAATTGCCGGTCAAATAGCAGCCTGGGCAATCGCAACCTTTGTTGCACCCGCCATAGAGCCAATCTGTGCCAATGCGTGCTGAAGTTCGTCTTTGTTCATTGTCTGCAGGGGTAGTGCAATCATCGCTTTGATCCGGGCTTCGAGATTTTCATATGCATGCAAAAAGGCTGCGCGCTTCTGGGCGTCCGTCTCCCCAATGCCTGCCGGATCAGCAATACCCCAATGTGCTTTTACCGGTTGCCCGGGCCATAATGGGCAGCTTTCACCAGCCGCCGAATCGCAAACCGTAATTACAATATCCATATGGGGTGCATCGTCTTTGGCAAATTCATCCCAGCTTTTGGACCGATACGTATCGACTGGATAATCAAGGTCTGCAAGCAGTGAAATGCCATGGGGATTAGGGGTGCCCCTTGGGTATGACCCGGCGGAAAATCCGCGGACGCGCCCTTCTCCCAGCCGGTTTAGCAATGCCTCGCCAAGTATCGATCTGGCGGAATTGGCAGTACACAGGATCAGAACATTTATCGGCGTTTGCACTTTATCATTCCCCAACTTTGCCTTGGTCCAAGACCACACAATGTTTCATCCGGTCGGCCGGGTACAGACCGCCAACCTATCTAGACTTCTGGAAATCATGATTTATCGATGATTGCAAGCCAATCGTGGTGTAAAGTCCGATGAGACATCGGCTGTGGTCTGCAATTGTGTATACAGACACAAAAAATTCACAAAACGGCTCATTGCGATGCGGCCCGCAAATGTCGCGATTGGCGGCTGCTGCGTGGAATTCATACACAGGTCAGTTCACGGAAAATTTGACCTTATACGGGATAAACTCCAAAAATGACCGATGATTTGGGGAATGAAACCTATGATACGAAATCTGCGCATGCTTTCAGGAACGGTCCTGTTGATATTTGTGACCAGCCATTTGATGAATATGGCATTTGGCCTGATTTCAGTGAATGCAGTTGAAGAAGCGCGCCGGTATCTGACGGGACCATGGTCCTATTTTCCGCTTAGCCTCATTCTTTTTGCATCATTGCTGGTCCACCTGGCATTGGGATTGCAGTCGCTTTACAAGCGTAACACCTTGCGTATGTCCGGATATGATCGCCTTCAACTGATTTCCGGCCTGCTGGTTATTCCACTCCTGGCGGCCCATGTTGTGGGCATATGGGCAGCCAAAAACATCTACGGCTTTGATCCCACCTATCAGATTATTTTGAAGTACTTTTGGCTTGATGTGCCATTGGAAGGCCTGCGGCAGGTACTGGTCGTCGTGGTTGCATGGATTCATGGCTGTATCGGCATGTTCAGCTGGATGCGGATCAAACCGTGGTGGCGTCGTACATCATGGTTTGTCTATCCCTTTGTCGTTGCGGTTCCGGTTCTCTCACTGCTTGGGTTTGTCGATGCCGGTAATTCTGTCATCGCAGAACAGAACCGGATCATCGAGATGCAAATGAGTGATGAGACACCGGCTCAGGAAGAACAGCCTGAATTATCAGAGGCAGAGCTGGCCGCACAGGAGGAGGCAGCCAGAGATCAAACCGCATCCGTTCAGGCGAAAGTAGCGTTGCAAAAAACAATTCTTTGGTCAGTACTGGCTGTCTATACCGTACTGGTCGCGCTGACACTGATTGCCCGCGCGGTGCGATTGCGACACACGACAGGCGGCATAACAACCATTCGTTACCTTAAAGGCCCGCAATTCGATACACAGATTGGCGCCAGTCTGCTTGAAATTGCCCGGCTTCATGACATACCACACGCAAATCTTTGTCGCGGACGCGGCCGCTGTGGCACCTGTCGACTGCGCATTCTCGAGGCCAGTCCTGCCTTGCCTGAGGTTGGCGAAATTGAGAGAAAAACCCTGGATCGACTGAACTGCGGTCCCGACATACGTCTTGCCTGTCAATGCATTCCAACCGCTGGGGCATTGGCCATAGAAAGACTTGTGGCGCCCGATGTCACCCCGCTGGATTTGGCCGACCAGATCAGGGGAGACCAGCCAGAGGCTGCAGACGCGGAGCCTGCCAATGCATAGGGTGCTTCGGTTTCAACAGATCGTGGTGACAGCCATTTGTCTGTTTGCCCTATTGTTGGCGTGCCCTGTTGATCAGGCAGCAGCACAAATGCCATCGGGTGTTCTGACACCTGCACCGCAGGCACAGGAAACACCTACGCCAGCCCCCTCACCCAATGATATTCGCGAACTGATGCGCTTGTTATCCGACCAGAGCATGATTGAATGGCTGAAGACACAGGGACAGGATCAGGGCGCACTCGACGCGGATGGATCATTTGAGCAGGCTCCCGGTCTGCAGCAGGAATTTGCAAACCGTGTGGAGCGCATCCGCACCCGACTGCAAAACCTGGTCATAAGTTGGCGCAACGTAGCGACAGCGCCACAATATCTGGCCGATTCCTGGCGTGATCAAATGTCTGCCGGTGAAACATTGCGCAGTATCACCTACGTATTGATATTTCTGGTGATTGGTGGCGGTCTTGAGTGGCTCTATCGCCAATATACCCAATATACACTGCTCAAATTGGAACTTCGGCAAAGGGATACACTTTGGGGAAAATTTCAGGCTGCAGTCAGTCGTGCGTTGATCATCTCCGGCGGATTGCTGATATTTTCTGTCGGGACAATTGGCACTTTCCTCGGGTTTGAATGGCCACCCTTTGTAGAAAATCTTGTGTTGAATTTGCTGCTGATTGTCATCATCGTTCGTTTGACCTCTACAATCTCGTTGTTTTTGTTCGCACCGCGTGTCGCAGCACTGCGTCTGGTGCCATTGGACAATCACCTGGCCTATGCTGTGCATGGCTGGATCGTCGTTCTTGCCTGGTTTGCAACAATTGCATTTGCCCTGACAGATGTTTTCGAAAACCTTGCAGGCTCAACGGATGCCGTCGGGGCGACACTGGCCATTTCAGTCGAAGCTGTCGGCGTGTGTGTCCTGCTTCTGCTTCTGGCCGTCTGGCACATTGACAGGGGCATAAGATCCCGCAGCGAAACGATGCGAACAGGCGCTGAAAAACCAACGAACTTTTGGCCCGGATACCTGTCCGTTTTGATTTTGATCGCATTTGCACTGTGGGTGCTCAATGCGCCGGAAATCATGTGGACGGTTATCATTGCAGGTCTGGTTTATCCTGCCACAAGCCTTTTCAACGGATGCATCAATCATCTGTTCGATCAGGCTGAAGATGCCAGCCGTCTGCTGGTGCGAAATAGCGTCGAACCAGATGCTGATGCTGTGGAAGATCCGGGCGAAGCTGAACAACCGCAGACATCACAGGCCGATCCCGCACTGGTCGAGGAATTAGAGGAGGAGGAAGCCGAGGCGGTCAGTTCACTGGAATTGTATCGACCGGTGGCGCGGCGGTTTGCCCGTTTTGTCGTTCTTCTGGGCGCCATCCTGGCGCTATTGAATACCTGGGGTGGAAACATTTTCAGCCTTTCAGAATCACAAACATCGTCAGGCCGTCTGGTTGGCATCATCGCCGACATCGTAACGGCCATATTGATTGCCGATCTCGTATGGGTCTGGGCGAAATCAGCCATTGACCGACGTCTGGCAAACTATGTGCCGCCACAAGGCAGCGAAGCGCCGGGCCCGGAAGCGCGCATGGCGACGCTATTGCCCATTTTACGTGTCACACTCATGGTCTTTCTTATTGCCATCGTCTTTATGACAATGCTTTCGTCGATGGGTATCAATGTTGGCCCCTTGCTCGCCGGTGCCGGCGTGCTTGGCATTGCCATTGGCTTTGGTGCACAGGCTCTGGTCAAGGACATTGTGTCGGGTATTTTCTTCCTGATTGACGACGCCTTCAGGATCGGGGAATACATTGAAGTCGGAAGCCTGCGCGGAACCGTGGAATCCATGTCTATCCGCTCGCTCAGGGTCCGCCACCATCTGGGTGCCATTCACACGATCCCCTTTGGCGAATTGACTTCGCTGACCAACTACAGCCGCGACTGGGTCATCATGCGCCTGGAGTTCCGTGTGCCTTTTGATACGGATGTGAAACTGATCAAAAAAATCGTCAAGAAAATCGGCGCTGAGCTCGAGGCTAACGAAACCTACGGCGATGGCATTTTGCAAACCCTGAAATCGCAAGGCGTACGCAGAATGGAAGAATTCAACATGGTCATCGGGGTCAAATTCATGGCAAAACCCGGTGCGCAATGGCTCATTCGTCGTGACGCCTATCAAAAGCTGCGGGATGCATTTGAAGAAAACGGCATAAGCTTTGCCCAGCGCAATGTCACCGTTGAAGTGGTCAGCGACAAGGAACTGGATGAAGAAGCACAAAAAGCCATAGCCGGAGCAGCACAGAACGCCGTTGAGGCTGCGGCCGGTGCATCAGTCCCGCCGCCGGATGAACCCTAGCAGAGTGTCCACTTCGTTTGGATCAATACAGGTTTTGTCGGAATTGGTAAAACCTGAATGCACCAGCCGAAATTCAGGTCGCATCATGAAAAATGATACCCAGGACATGACGTTGGCCATCCCTGACCCTGCTGACACCGTGGCGCATGCGCACCCGGTATGTCCCTCGTGTCCCACGGACAGGGCGTTCATTCACGGCAAATATCACCGCTTCACCCTGGGCAAGTGACACAACTTCAGCCCGTGATTGCATCCTTGGTCGCTGCTCTGTCAGAACAAATTCGCCACCGCTGAAATCCTCACCGGGTGATGACAGCATGATTGCCACCTGAAGCGGAAAAACATGGTCACCATACAGGTCCTGATGAAGGCAATTATAGTCATCCTTTCCGTAACGCAGCATCAATGGCGTCGGGCGGGTTTGACCGGCCTTATGACAGCGTTCAACAAAGGCGTTATGCGCATCCGGAAACAGGATGTCCCGCCCAATCATGCTTTGCCAGTTGTTGGCCACAGGAACGAGCCTGGCGTAAAAAGCCCCCCGCAGAGCGCTGATCTTGTGCGGCAGCGGATAGTTGAAATATTTATATTCTCCCTTGCCAAAGCCGTGTCTCGCCATAACGATCTTTTTTCGAAATTGCGCCTCTTCATCATAGGATTTGGCCAATTGCGCACATTCCTGTGAGGAAAAGACCGACCCCGTCACGGCGTAGCCGCGGGTATCGAGGTCGGTTGCGATCGCCTGCCAGTCAAACGATCCTATCGTAGGTGTGTGATGCGTCATCAGGATGCCACCTCACGGGCCAACAATGCCTGTTTACGCTCCACGCCCCAGCGATAGCCTGACAGATTTCCATCCGTGCGAATAACCCGGTGGCACGGAATTGCGACAGCAATTGTATTGGCACCGCAGGCCTGCGCAACCGCCCGCACCGCCTTGGGACGTCCAATAGCAACGGCTATCTGCGCATAGCTGGCGGTGTCACCCGTTGGTATGTTGCGCAGTGCTTCCCATACTGCCTCCTGAAAGGCGGTGCCGCGAATATCCAGCGGCAAATCAAGACTGCCACGAGGGGTTTCAACGTATTGAATGACCGAAGCCGCAAGTGCCTCGAATTCAGGATCACCACCAACAAGTTCGGCATTTGGAAAACGATCCTGCAGCTGGTTCACAAGCATTTCAGGCTCATCAGCAAAATCTATCGCACAAACCCCTTTTGTTGTGGCGGCAATCAAAATGCTGCCCAAAGTGCACTCGCCGACCGCGAATTTGATCATCGTATCTTTGCCGCCATCGCGAAACTGCGTTGCCCGCATTCCAAGCCGTCGGCCCGATTCCTCATAAAAACGGCTGATTGCATTGTAGCCAGCATCGAAAATTGCACTGGTAACCGATGCCCCACCAGTCAGTTCCCCGCGTAGACGGGCTGCCCGATGCGCAGCGGCATAGGCTTTGGGCGTAATGCCGGTCACCTCTTTGAACAACCGGTGAAAATAAAAACGGCTGATCCCGGCATTTTTCGCCAACGCTTCAAGGCTTGGCGGCTCTTCCGCAGCTTCTATCATCCGGCATGCTGCAGCCACCAATTGCGCCCGCTGCTCCAAAGGTGCCTGTTTTTTCGGATTGCAACGCTTGCAGGCTCGAAAGCCCGCATCTTCAGCGTCCACCGGTCCGGCGTAAAATTGCACATTTTTTCTGCGTGCCTGTCGTGAAGAACAGGACGGGCGGCAATATATACCGGTGGTTTTGACGGCAAAAACAAATTGGCCATCAGCCGCCGGATCGCGTGTTTCAACAGCGCGCCAACGGGCATCATCCGTTACACGGACATCACTTGAATTCATCGGCACTAAAGTCATGGCCATTCTCCCTGCCCACATTGATATAATATCGATGGTGGGACTTTAGAACGACTTCACTTTGAACGCCGCCCGATCCTTGCTCTGTAATTCTAAACGTGCGTGTGACGGTCGTCACTATCGTTTATCGCAGCACTGCTGTAGAAAGGAATTGGCTTTATCTCGTCACACAATACTCATATCATCGTGAACTGCACTTTGTTTCAGAACATGTATGATAATGATCACAAGCAATAGACCAGAGGGATACTGATGAAGGTTGCAATCGTTTCAGTCGCACTGCTTTTTTCCGCAGGAATGTTAACCACAACGCCGGTGTTTGCCGCAGGCGATAACTCCAATTCAAGCTCCAATACCTGCAACAATGGTTGGGTTTGGGACAAGAAAGCAAAAAAATGTGTCCGCAAAGACGCCAGCCTCGATCAGGACAGCCTCTATGAGGCGGGCAGAGATTTGGCCCATGCCGAACGTTTTGAAGAAGCAATTGAAGTGCTCAGTCTTGCTTCTGTAGACAATGACAAGCGGGTTTTGAATTATCTTGGTTATTCGAACCGCAAGCTTGGCCGCATCGAAGTTGGCCTGAAGTATTATCGCCAGGCGCTGGCACTTGATCCGGAATATACGCTGGTGCGTGAATATATGGGCGAAGCATTGCTGCAAAAAGGTGACCTGGAAGGCGCGTTGGAGCAGCTTGTGGAAATCAAACGGCTGTGCAAAGGCCGCGGCTGCAGCGAATATACGGATCTGGCTGGCCAGATTGCGGCATACGTCAAAAAGCAAAACAGCTAAATCATAGACATTCATTCAGTAACACCGGGCTGCACTCAACGTGCAGCCCGGTGTATTTGTATGCATTGGTATCTGCAAACCGCGCTCTCGGTCTCATCACCCTGGAATTCAGCGCCTTTGACAAACGCGACCATGGGCCTGAAAACATTGCCGTCAATTCCTGGCATTTTTCATTTGATTGCTCGGACATCGCATTGCAATACGTCAGGCCTCGGCATAAACGGTTGGTTGAGATATTGTTGCATACCGTCGCCAGGATAGCCCAGCACAACAAGAGGAAATCTCCATGTCCGATACGAGCCCCGCTGAATTATTTCCGCTGGAAACTGACAAGACACCCTACAAGAAGCTTAGCTCGGATTTCGTGACGAATGAAAAATTCCGCGGTCAGGACATACTGGTTGTTGAACCGGAAGGCATCCGTCTGCTCGCAGAAGCAGCCTTTGCAGATATCAATCACCTCCTGCGACCGGCGCACCTCAAGCAACTGGCTTCCATTCTTGATGATCCGGAATCAACAGAAAACGACCGTTTCGTGGCCTACGACCTGTTGAAAAACGCTAATATTGCTGCCGGTGGCGTATTGCCCATGTGTCAGGATACCGGCACCGCCATCGTCATGGGCAAAAAGGGGCGTCGGGTCTGGACGGAAGGTGGCGACAAGGAAGCGATGGCCATGGGTGTGCGTGATGCCTATGAAAAGAAGAACCTGCGCTACTCCCAACTGGCACCCATCGCCATGTTCGAAGAAAAAAACACCCGCAATAATCTCCCTGCCCAGATCGATATTTACGAAGAAGGCACCGACGCCTACAATTTTCTGTTTGTCGCCAAGGGCGGTGGTTCAGCCAATAAAACATTCCTGTACCAGGGAACCCCTTCTCTGCTTACCCATGACCGGATGATTGAATTTTTGAAAGAAAAAATTCTGACACTCGGCACAGCCGCCTGCCCGCCCTACCATCTGGCAATTGTCATCGGCGGCACGTCTGCAGAAATGAACCTGAAAACGGTCAAGCTCGCATCCACCCATTATCTGGATGACCTGCCGACTGCCGGATCCGAACTGGGTCACGCATTCCGCGATCTTGAAATGGAAGCCGAAGTTCACAAGCTGACCCAGCAAATGGGTATTGGAGCACAGTTCGGCGGTAAATATTTTTGCCATGATGTGCGCGTTATCCGCCTGCCCCGCCATGGTGCGTCATTGCCGATTGGCCTTGGTGTCTCCTGTTCCGCAGACCGACAGGCCAAGGGCAAAATCACCCGGGACGGTATTTTCCTTGAAGCACTGGAAACCAATCCGGGCAACTATCTGCCGGAGATCGACGAGAAGGATCTTGCAGAACATGTTGTCAATATTGATCTGAACCAGCCGATGAATCAAATTCTTGAGGAACTCACGAAACATCCTGTAAAGACTCGACTTTCCTTGAGTGGAACAATCGTTGTTGCCCGCGATCTGGCACATTCCAAAATTCGCGCCCGTCTCGAGGCGGGTGAAGAAATGCCAGCGTATTTCAAGGATCACCCGGTCTATTATGCCGGTCCGGCCAAGACACCACAGGGATATGCCTCTGGCTCCTTTGGACCAACAACCGCTGGCCGCATGGACAGCTACGTTGACCAGTTCCAGTCATTTGGTGGTTCGATGGTAATGCTGGCCAAGGGCAATCGCTCACGCGCTGTGCGTGAAGCCTGCAAGTTGCATGGCGGATTTTATCTGGGCTCCATAGGTGGCCCCGCCGCCAGACTGGCACAGGACTGCATCAAAAAAGTCGATGTGCTCGAATATCCTGAGCTCGGGATGGAAGCGATCTGGAAAATCGAAGTTGTTGATTTTCCAGCCTTCATCGTCATCGACGACAAGGGCAATGATTTCTTCCAGGAATTCAACCTGTCTTGAATTTTGCAACGCCCGGACCGGAACTTGCTGACGCCTTCGCGCGGCAGCAGCAGGCGTGTGAAGATCTTGGTTCACCCTTTACCGCATTGATCTGCCGCCTCTTTGCAGAGCGGGGTCTGCCGCAGGGCCCCGTTCGCGATGTTCTGTTTGGTTGGCAGGGTGATCTTACAGCGGTCGGGGACGCTGTGCCCCTGCGTCTGTGCGCTGCCCTGCATGAACTGACAATACGGGGCAAAGCACCCGATCTTGCAAACCTGTATCCACCGCATCATGGCGAACCCGACCATACCCGGCTGCATGAAAGATTGGCTGCAGCCATCACGCAGCATACAACGCACATTTGCCAACGCCTTACGCGGGCCCCGCAAACCAACGTTATTGGCCGCGCATCTGCCCTTTATGCAGGCCTGAAATACATTGCGCAATCTTGCGACCTTCCCATTGTTGTGTCCGAGCTGGGTGCAAGCGCCGGTCTCAATCTGCAGTTGGATCACTACCACTACCAATTGGGTGAGCAAACCTGTGGGATGCAATCCTCCGATGTTGGCCTCAATCCCGAATGGCATGGCGAACAGGCACCAATTGCTGAACCCGTCGTGGCTGAGCGGGCCGGATGTGATCTCTACCCCTTTGATCTCACACAAGATCAAGAGCAGTCGAGATTACTATCATATATATGGGCCGACCAGACAGAGCGCCTCGAAGCAACCCGTACGGCACTTTCAATCAGGGCCAGATCATCGGGCAATGTCGATGTTGGTGATGCCGCAACATGGTTGGAAGACAGGCTTTCGTTCACCCGCAAAGACCAGGCCCATGTCATCATGCATTCGATTGCATGGCAGTATTTTTCTGATGCAGACAAACAAAAAGCCAGAAGTGTCATTCATCAGGCCGCACGCGGATCGACCACCAGCGCACCAGTTTTTCTGCTTGGTATGGAGGCTGACGGCAAGCACCCCGGCTGCGCGCTGACACTCTCATGCTGGCCGCAATATATCATGCTGGAGCTGGCCCGTGTTGATTTCCACGGGCGCTGGATACATTGGCAGCCACAGGCGGACAAATAGAGCGGCGCAGGTTTGAAACGGCGCCCCAGGTCATACAAACGCATCATTACACATTAGTAATATATTTCTCATTGAAACCCGCACCTTAACCACACACCTTGAAAGAGTAGGAAAATTCCAACTCATTCAAAAGGACAAGACAATGAGCAATACAGCACAAACAGATCAAAGCGGATTTGGCAAAAATAATACAAACACTGCACAGATGCACGACAAACGTCTGTCAGAAAACGAAATGCATTTTTTTGCCGGGCTGACCTGCTATTTTTGCCCTGCAATGGCCACTGGCACCAATCAGGACAAGTGATTGGGAGCTGCAGTTACATTGATCAAATAAACCAATTCCTATCGGGGTTATATCATTCCAAGATACCCGAACCACGCAACCTTAAAATAACGGCTTAACGGGCCGCGTGATAAGCAACGCGGCCTGCTGCCATTGTCAGTGTTACTGCCGGTGGCGCACCCTGCGGCCAGTCAATCAGAACCAGATCAGCGCGTTTGCCGACAGCAATATCACCGCGGTCACGCAAACCACTTGCCAGCGCAGGGCCTATCGATACCAACGACCATAGTTGATGAAGGGGCGCACGCTTCTCCTCTGCCAATCGTGCAACAGCTGCCAGCATCGCCGGATAGAAGTAATCCGACGCCAGAATATCGCAAAGCCCGTCCTCAACCATATCCCCCGCATGAACCGATCCGATATGGCTGCCACCGCGCACGACGTTGGGTGCACCGAATACAATGGCATCACCAGCGGTTTTTGCGGCCCGGGCAACCGAAATGCGCATCGGAAACTCGGATATGGTTGCGCCGAGCGAGCGAAAGTAATCACGTGTCTCATCCTGCGTATCGTCATGGGACAGCATCGGCGCTGATCTTGCCCGCGCTATGCCCGCCACCCGCTCGATCATGGCGGGTACCTCGGCGCGGCGATCCCAGATACTATTGATAAGATCACGATATTGATCCGTTTCCAGACCTGCCCGTTTGGCACTACTACTGATTCTGTTGGCAAATTTCGGGCTATGCGTGTCAGCAACGCCAAAAGCCGGGTTATGCTCGAACAGACGTTCCTGAACAGGCAGTTCCAGGCTGCGCATGGACATTGACGTATGATCATTGAATGCGAGGGATGGTGTAAGGCCGCCCTGAAGAACCCGTTCAATCAGATCAAAGGCTTCGAACGCAAAGGTCTCCCAGCGTAACTGAATACGGTTTTCCACCGTTAGCCTGTGCTCCAGCTTGTCACGTGCATCAACAAAGGCCTCACCACGTTCAACGGACCTCAATCCGGGTTCCCAGCTCAAGGTCAATGCATGATAGGCCGTTGCAATGCCGTTTGTCGCCAGTTGGCGATCAGTTTCCAGCAGTGCCGCATCAAGCGGAAACAACACCCCTGGCCTGGGCATCATCTGGCGTTCAAACGCATCTCCATGAATATCCACAATCGCCGGTGCGAGCAGCTGTCCTTTGCCGTCGATGGTTCTGTCAGCAAGTACCGAACTATCCAGTTCGACGATTCGTTCTCCATCAACAAGCACATCCGTCTCAACGATATCGTCGGGAAACAGGACCCGCGCGCCGGTGATTTTCGTCAGCATATTATTCTGTTTCCCAATGAAGACTTTTGAAACGAGGCGATACAGGTCGTTCATGCAGGTTTTGTGTCGCGCCGGATAGGCGCATCAACAGCTTGGACCCCATAGGAACCTGGAATGTCGGGATCCAACTCACCACATGGTTTTTTCTGCCCGTTCCTGCCAGGCATCATCATAGGATTTTCCACCGACCTCACCTTTGGACATTGATGCAAGTATCTTGCCAGGTGTCGGCAGCGTTTTTGGGTCAACATGACTGTCAATCTTCCAAAGCGCCGAACGTATGAGTGCCCGTGCGCACTGAAAATAAATCTCGTCAATTGTTATGACCATGACCGACCGCGGGTTTTTGCCTTTTACCGCAAAGCTCTCTAATAATTGTGCATCAGCGGTTATCTGGGCACGACCATTAATTCGCAAGGCATTGCCAGACCCCGGCACCAGAAACATCAGCGCAACACGCGGGTCGCGTACGACATTGCGCAGGGAATCGATACGGTTGTTGCCGCGTCGGTCCGGCAGCAATAATGTTTTCGCATCATGTGTGCGCACAAATCCCTTCAAATCTCCGCGCGGGGAGCAATCCAGGCCCTCCGGCCCGACAGTTGCCAGAGCACAAAAGGGCGCGTGCTCGATAATACGCTGATAGGCATCGGTCAATGATGTTGCAACTTTGACCAGCGAGGCATCCCCCGGCACACCGTAGAGTGCTTCAAGAGCCTCGATTGTTTCGATCATCTGCATGGTGTCCGTCCATTAAATTCGCGCAATGGTGAAAGGCCACAATTGCGCGATGACGACGCAATTTGACCGTTATGCTGCTTGTGCCGCAGGTTGCTGATCAACAAAATCCACAATTGAACTGACAACGCACGGTGCCCTTAGAATCCTGCGGTGACCATAGCCATCCGCCCATAGGACATCAACATGACATCCTGATGAAGCATAGTCACGTGCGTGATCGGCAGAGACTTCACGGTCTTCGCGCGCATGCACGACAAGCGTCGGTAGAGCAAGTTCGGCAACCTGTCTGGCACCAATGAACTCTCGCAAGGGACGTCCGGTTACTTGCCCAACCCTGTCAAATAAAGCCTTGCGGCCATTGTCTCCCAACCCGAGCCAGTCGGCAAACTGCACAAATACGGCAGGCAGTGCACTGGGTGCAGAGATCAACACCAGCCTTTTTGGCCGACGGGCAGGTATGCCGCAGACAGATCCATAGGCGGCATTGACAACGACAGCGCCACCAAAGGAGTGACCAACCATCGTGGAAACTGGTCCAAATTGCCGCCATACCGCATCAACAGCCTGCACAGCCAAAGCCATATCAAGCTTTCTGCCGGTAGAGTGGCCGTGCCCGGGCAGATCAAGCGCGACAACCGCATGGCCGGAATTTTGCAATCCCTGAATAATCGAAAGCATATGTTCCGATCGCGAGCCCCATCCATGTGTGACAAGAGCCAGTGGCGCGTCCCTGCCCTTCGGCGACTTGAAATACCAGGCGCTCACTGCGCCCTTTGATATTGTCAATACCGATCGGGTGGTCTGTGCCATCACCGGTGCTGCCGCAACAAGAACTTTTTGCGCATTTTCACTGCGTGGTTTGCGCCCAGGCGTTGTACAGAACAATCGAAAAGCCAGTTCCCCGGCAAATCCGGGTGCAAATCGATCTGTGATAACAAAGCTCAGGTGGATGACCTTTTGTATCAATGATGGCATAGTCAGAATCCATAAGTAAGTTCAACTATGAACATAATTGTACAACCATGAACGAAAATCAAGTCCTTCCGTGGGATAATCCGCGTTTTAAAAACTGGATTGCCGTGGCCAGAGCAAGCCAGCTGATACACCAAAAACTGGGTAGAGCGTTGGTATCATTGGATATTAAGGTGCCTCATCTCGATATCATGGCAAATATTTATCGCTTCGAGGGAATTTCGCAGCAGGATCTGGCCCACAAATTACTGGTCGGGCGATCGAATATCAGCATGCTGCTTCCGCAAATAGAGAAGCGCGGATTGATCGAAAGACGCAAGGATGAAACGGACAAGCGTATCTTGCGGCTCTATCTTACAGACAAGGGTCGCGAGGTTACATTAAAGGCTCTGGCAATCGAACTGGAACTGATTGAGCATTCACTTTCAACGTCCAATCTGGACGAGTGCAACCAGGTTGGCAGAATCATGAACCGAATGATTGATCAGATGGATGCCTGGGGCAAATAGGAATTGAAAATGCTGTTGTGGTTATCTCGGCAAATCCGGCCGATCACGTGTCATGCCCTTATCTTCCAGTTCCTGCAGGTATCCAGTCCAGTGTTTTGTCAAATCACTGCCAAGCTCATGAAGGTAGGTCCAGGTGAAAATCCCGGTATCGTGCCCATCGTCAAACGTTATCTTGACGGCGTAGTTGCCAACCGGGTCAATGCCGGCGATTTGCACATCACGTTTGCCCGGCACTGTCACTCTTTGTTCCGCAGAGTGCCCCTGCACCTCAGCCGACGGTGACAGGACCCTGAGCGCCTCGGCAGTCAGATCAAAAGTTCCGTCTTGCACGAATGATATTGTAAGGGTTTTGCGGTCCTTCGAAACGCGCAACTCTGTTGGTCGTCTGTCTATCAAATCAGCCATTAAAAATCCTGTGCTGTGGCCTCTGTACTCTAACCCATCTATAAGCGGTCATTATCGTTGTGTGACACAGCCATAGGACAAGATCAGCATTATTGCCACGACTTTTAAGGAAGTGTCTGGTTTGCTGGCCACATGCGTATTCCAGCTGATCCCGGCCTCCATTTGTGCCGGGAACAGGCCTTTCGTCTGCAAAATGGCAGTCCCGGATAACCGTTTTGCACCGTTGATCCGGACGCCAGCGACAAATTGCATCTTGACGAAGCCCTCCTGGAGCGCAACATATCATGTTTTCGTCTCGATACACGGTTGTCGAACGAAGGAGAGCAGATCAGGCACCCGCCTGCCATGCAGAGGTTTCGGGAGTTCTATAGTGCAAAACAGTCCAGACGCGCACGGCATTCAGGCCGAAGGCACGCAAAACGCTGCCCCCATGATTGACCCTTTCGGGCGTGCCATCAATTACCTGCGAGTCTCGGTGACGGATCGATGTGATTTTCGCTGCACCTATTGCATGTCCGAGAATATGACATTTTTGCCCAAGAAGGATCTGCTGTCTCTTGAGGAATTGGATCGGCTTTGCACTGTATTTGTCGAAAAGGGTGTCAAGCGCCTGCGGCTTACGGGCGGCGAGCCTCTTGTGCGCAAAAACATAATGCATTTCATGAAGGGTTTGTCCCGGCATTTGGATTCAGGAAAACTCGACGAAGTGACAATAACCACAAACGGTTCACAATTGGCCCGGGTCGCCGATGAGCTCGTGGATTGTGGCGTGCGTCGCATCAATGTTTCACTGGATACGCTTGATGCCGACAAATTCCGAACCATCACCCGCTGGGGTAACCTGGACCGGGTTCTTGCCGGTATCGACGCAGCACGCAAAGCGGGCCTGAAACTCAAAATCAATGCCGTGGCCCTCAAAGGTTTCAATGATCAGGAAATTCCGGACATGATCCGCTGGGCCCATGGTCTGGGCATGGATATGACCGTCATTGAAACCATGCCGATGGGTGAAATTGACGAGGACCGCACGGACAATTACCTACCGCTTTCCGTGTTGCGCGCGGATCTTGCCAATCAGTTCTCCATGCAGGAAATAGCCTATAAGACAGGCGGGCCTGCCCGTTACGTGGAAATTGCTGAAACCGGTGGTAGACTTGGCTTCATCACGCCCATGACCCATAATTTTTGTGAAAGCTGCAATCGTGTACGCCTGACCTGCACAGGCACGCTATATATGTGCCTTGGGCAGGATGATGCCGCAGATTTGCGCAAACCATTGCGTGATTCGGAAGGCAACGAACTCTTGTCCACCGCAATTGATGAGGCCATTACCCGAAAGCCAAAGGGGCATGATTTCATCATCGATCGACGCAGCAGCAAACCGGCCGTTGCCAGGCATATGAGTGTGACGGGCGGCTGACACTCAAAATGCTCCAGATTAAGTTCACGGAAATTTCCGATCGCGACAATAACTGATGCTGCGCACAGCAAATATGCGCAGCGCAGTTTACATGATGCTTGCCATGGCAGGATATGTCTTCAATGACGTCTTCATGAAAGACCTCGCTCAGGACATGAGCATGGGTCAGGCAATCGTCATGCGCGGGGTTGTGGCCTCCGTTCTCATAACCCTTATCGCCTGGCGTAGCGGTGCGTTGCGTCCGATCAGGATTGCATTCAAACGCATGCCACTCCAGCGAACCATCGGTGAGTCGCTCGCCACTGTCCTGTTTTTGACCGCGCTGGCGCATATGCCATTGGCAAATGTCGCAGCCATTTTGCAGGCTTTACCGCTGGCTGTGACCGTCGGTGCCGCACTGTTTTTGGGTGAGGCTGTCGGATGGCGGCGCTGGGTTGCAATTCTGATCGGATTTACCGGCGTCCTTATTGTCATAAGGCCGGGTATTGAGGGCTACACACCCTATGCGCTGCTGGTGGTGGCCGCGGTATTTTTTGCCGCGCTGCGTGATCTCAGCACCCGGGTTATGGATGTGGCAATACCATCCCTGTTTTTGTCCGCGCTCACGGCTGTTGCTGTTACATTCAGTGGGATGGTGATGTGGATCAGCAGCGGCGAATGGGCTGCGATTGACGCCACACATATTATCAAATCAGTGGCTGCATCGATCTTTATTCTTGTTGGATACCAGTTTATTGTGCTGGCGATGCGAGAGGGTGATATTTCGTTCGTGGTACCGTTTCGCTACACCAGCCTGCTATGGTCCATTTTGCTCGGTGCCATTGTATTTTCCGACTTTCCAGACGTATTTACCGTGGTCGGAAGTGCGGTCATTGTCATTACCGGGCTATATACACTATACCGTGAACATGAGCTTCAAAAGCGCGCATAGCGTGCAACAAATTACCGGCTTCGCTGGTATAAGGCCATTTAAAACCACTCTGCGGCAGACAGCGCCCGATGCGCACCTGCCTTAAGGATCCCATTTTGCGCCAGCGCAGCAACTTTCTGAACAGAAACACACCGCCCCACATCGCCACATTGGTCATCATTACCGGGGCCGGTGCCCTGAATATGAATATTGTATTGCCGTCCCTGCCCGGCATAGCCAGCTATTTTGATGTCAGCTACAGCTACGTTCAATTGCTGATATCCGCCTATCTTGCAGCAACTGCCATCATGCAATTGATTATTGGCCCGCTATCTGACCGCTACGGCAGACGCCCGGTCATGATCATCAGCATAAGCATTTTTCTGGCCGCGACACTGCTGTGCATTTTTGCAACAAGTTTTGAAATGCTGCTTGCAGGCCGCATGATCCAAACGGTGATTGTTTCCGGGCTGGCGCTGTCGCGGGCGGCCGTGCGCGATATGGTGGACACAGATGAAGCGGCCAGCATGATCGGCTATATTACCATGGGCATGGCGCTTGTCCCCATGGTCGGCCCAATGATTGGTGGTATTCTGGATGAAATATTTGGCTGGCAGGCCGCATTCTCGGTCTCACTGGTGTTTGGCGTACTCGTTTTGCTGCTGGTCGTACTGGACATGGGCGAAACGAACAAAAACCCGACAATGAGTTTCAAGGCGCAATTTGGTGCATATCCTGAGCTTGTTCGTTCACGGCGCTTTTGGGGTTATGCACTATCTGCCGCATTTACCTCCGGCTCCTTTTTTGCGTTTCTGGGTGGCGCGCCCTATGTGTCGATTAATATGCTTGGGCTCAGGCCATCAGAACTTGGTGCCTATTTTGCCCTTACGGCTGTCGGCTATATGGCAGGCAACTTTCTGTCGGGCCGATATGCAAAGCGCGTAGGTATCAACACCATGTTGTTGGCTGGCAATATCGTGGCTGGCTGCGGCATGATTGGTTCCATCATTACCTTTTCAATGGGTGCGACGCATCCGCTGGCGTTTTTCGGCTTTATGGCCTTCATGGGACTTGGCAATGGCATCAGTTTGCCAAGTGCAAATGCCGGCGTGGTCAGCGTACGCCCTCACCTTGCTGGTTCAGCCGCCGGTTTGGGCGGTGCCCTGATGATTGGCGGCGGTGCGGT
Source organism: uncultured Rhizobiaceae group bacterium (assembly GCA_947501445.1). GTDB lineage: Bacteria > Pseudomonadota > Alphaproteobacteria > Rhizobiales > Rhizobiaceae > Hoeflea_A. Next base: position 522,523 of record CANMVS010000002.1, read on the forward strand.
CCTGTCGGTTCTGTCCGGCGCCATGCTCGGGCCGCAGACAGGCCCCTACCCCATTTTGTATCTGATGCTTTTGTCATCTGTCTTTGGTGCAGGCATGGCGCTATATGTCATGCATGTGGCACGACAGGTCGCACTTGGTGAACTGAAACAGGTTTGAGATTGAATGGACACGATGAGCAAGGCGAGTTTTCTGATTGGACCAGATCCGGACAATCCGCGCCTGTCGACGACAGTAGAGGGTATTGACCATGAGGGTCAGCCCGTTACGACGCGGGTCGTAACTGAAAAGCCCCTCACGCTTTACCTGAACCGTCAGGAAGTCGTCACCATGATGACCATCGGCGACTACCCGGACCTGCTCGCTGTCGGATATCTGCTTAATCAGAATATGCTTTCATCGGATGATGAAATCACCGGCGTCGATTACGACGAAGAGCTGGAAGTCGTGGTGGTTCGCACAAAACGTGAAACCAACTATGAGGAAAAACTTCAAAAGAAGGTTCGCACCTCCGGCTGCGCACAGGGCACGGTGTTTGGTGACATGATGGACGGCGTCGATTCAATCAGTCTGAACCCGGATGCGCGGCTGCTCACATCCTGGCTCTACACATTGACAAAGGCCATCAATACGGCCCCGTCGCTCTATCTGGAGGCAGGCGCAATTCATGGGTGTGTCTTGTGCCGTGAAGATCAGCCGCTGGCCTATATGGAAGATGTCGGACGTCACAATGCAGTCGACAAAATTGCCGGCTGGATGTTTATGAACAACGTTCCGGCACATGATAAGATATTTTATACAACCGGCCGATTGACGTCTGAAATGGTCATCAAAACGGCAATGATGGGCATTCCGGTATTGATTTCCCGGTCCGGGTTTACCGCTTGGGGTGTTGAGCTTGCCCGGTCCATTGGTTTGACGTTGATTGGTCGTGCACGCGGCAAGCGATTTGTCGCACTTGCAGGTTCTGAACGAATTGTATTTGACATGGACCCGCAAGAGGTTGTCGATGAGGACCGAAAGCATCGTCGAAAAAGTGAGTCAAAACGGGAAACCGGATAATGCCAACTGATATCGTCGGCTGCATCCTTGCAGGCGGCCAATCAAGGCGAATGGGTGGCGGCGACAAAGCCCTGCGCCTGCTGCAGAACCGCTCCATGCTTGATCTGGTGGTTGAGCGCATGAGGCCGCAGGTGCGTCATCTTGTGCTCAATGCCAATGGTGATCCTGCCCGGTTCTCCGATTATAATCTTGCCATCGTGCAAGACGACATAGACGGATTTGCAGGCCCGCTTGCTGGCGTTTCTGCCGGACTGAACTGGGCGCGCCAAAATGTGCCAACCTGCACGCACATAGCCACTGCCGCAGCCGACACACCATTTTTCCCGCACAATCTGGTGGATCAATTCATTTCCGGTAAACCGTTGAACGCCAATACAATCGTGATGGCGTCGTCACAGGGAAACAGGCACCCTGTCTTCGCACTTTGGCCGATAGACCTTGCAGACGACCTGTCACACTGGCTGCAGCACACAGACACCTACAAGGTCGTGGCATGGGCTCGTAATCATGAATTGAAGATGGTCGATTTTCCGATGATCGAAACACCGCAGGAAATCTTTGATCCGTTTTTTAACGCCAACACACCAGAAGATCTGGTAGTTGCACAACGTTTGGTCGATCAAATTGGTGTGTGAGGACAATTGCCACATCGCAACAACGGAGGACAGTCGGTGAAGCGGAGAATATTTGGTTTTACCGGATGGAAGAATTCCGGCAAAACGGGCTTGACTGTGCGTGTGGTTGAAACTTTGACCAGGCGCGGCTGGCGTATCTCGACCATTAAACACGCGCACCATGCCTTCGATATCGACCATCCCAATACCGACAGCTATCGCCACCGTGAAGCGGGCGCGAGCGAAGTCGCCATTGTGTCTGGCGCCCGCTGGGCATTAATGCACGAACTTCGCGACGAAAAAGAACCGGATCTGGCATCCGTTATTGATCGGCTCGCACCTTGCGACCTGATCATCATTGAAGGGTACAAGGCACAAAACCACGCAAAGATGGAAACCCGTCGGTCCGGAGCCAACAGCGATGTACCATTGGCTGACAATGATTCCTCCATTGTCGCAATTGCGTCAGACCGAGCGATTGATCGTTCGACACTGCCTGTTTTTGATCTGGATGACACAGAAACTATCGCCGATTTCATCGAAACCTACACCGGTCTTAAGGACTGCACGCCGGCGCAAAGGGGGACGGTATGACACAGCCCCCTCGCCTGAAAGATGATTGTTTTTTGCATGACCGGGATCGGTTGAAACATGATGATGTCATTGCACAGCTGCAAGCCAGATTGACCCCGGTCGCCGGGCTGCAGGATGTGCCCCTCGAGGATGCGCTGGGCCTGCACATTGGCAAATCAGTGCGCGCACCGCGCAATGTTCCATTCAACGACAATAGCGCGGTGGATGGTTATGCATTCAATCACGCCGACTACAGGAAATTGCCGTCTCTTCAGCTCGGTGGTCGTATTGCTGCAGGTGAAAGTGCACCCGCTGCCCTGTCCAGTGGTATGGCAGTCCGCATATTCACCGGAGCAATGATGCCGCCAAATGCAGACACGGTCGCCATGCAGGAAGACTGCACGGTTTCATCTGATGGTTTGCGTGTGCACATACCAGACGGATTGAAACCGGGTGCGAACCGACGCAGATCCGGTGAAGATGTCCAATCGGGTGAGGAATTGTTCTATCGCGGGCAATTATTGCGTCCGCAGGACATCGCCGCGCTGGCCTCTCTTGGGTTTTCACGCGTTTCCACCTATCGCCGACTACGCATAGCAATCCTGTCCACCGGTGATGAACTCATTCGCCCGGGCGAAACCAACAGTCTGGCTCCTGGTGCGGTTTTTGATTCAAACCGATATATGCTGGCATCACTTTGCGCGGCGTTTCCGGTTGATTTTACTGATCTGGGCATTATTCCCGACAATGAAGCAGCCACCCACACGGCACTGGCTGAGGCGGCCCGGCACCACGACGTCATCCTGACAACCGGCGGTGCATCCAGAGGTGATGAGGATCACGTCGTGCGGGCCATTGACCAGATCGGCAAACGCCATCTGTGGCAAATCGCCATCAAACCCGGACGTCCGATGTCTTTTGGCCAGATAGACAATTGTGTCTTTCTCGGCCTTCCCGGCAATCCGGTCGCTGCCTTTGTTTGTTATCTGCTCTATTGCATACCGGCAATTCGTCTGCTGTCCGGCGGCCACCACATCGAACCGACACGTTATCGTGTCGCTGCAGGCTTTGAAATCGCCAGCAAAAAAACGGATCGAAGAGAATTCCTTCGCGGGTGGCTGGAGCACGATCAGAGCGGCGGACAGGTTGTCCGCAAGTTCCCGCATGATGGATCGGGCCTGATATCCAGCCTGTGCAGAGCAAACGGATTTATCGAACTGGCAGAAGATATACGCGGGGTCGAACACGGTACCCTGGTCAATTACATTCCATTTACAGAATTTGGCATTCCTGCGAATTAGGCCTTTTATGCCCGGCCACATTGTCATTAGTCCGGCCTGCCCGCTGCCTCATCTCCCGGCATCCACCAATATTGAGATTTTCTGAGTAGTTTCTTCCGGTTCAGGCAAATTTTACGGTTGCATTTCCGTTGAAAACAATGGGAATATCGCCATCGGTGCGGGACAACACCTAAAGGGGGGGCACCAAAGTGCCAACAACACAATCAATCAATCAGGGCACGCCACAGGAAGGACAATCATGCGAATCTCAAAGTATCTCACACTGGCCGCATCCGCGCTTGCGCTCACGGTATCCATGGGCATCGCCCATGCAGATGGCCATATCAAGAAAATCAAGATCGGCACTGAAGGCGCTTACCCGCCCTTCAACAATCTGACCTCTGATGGAAAGCTTGTAGGATTCGATATCGATATAGCAATTGCACTTTGCGCAGAAATGGACGTTGTGTGCGAATTTGTAACGAACGACTGGGATGGAATAATCCCCTCCCTGATAAGTGGAAAATTCGATGCAATTATCGCATCAATGTCAATCACCGATGAGCGCAAACAGAAGGTCGATTTCACCAACAAATATTACAATACACCACCGGCCATCGCTGTACCCAAGGATTCAGATATCACCGAAGCTACGGACGCAGCACTTGCCGGCCGTGTGCTTGGGGCGCAGGGCTCAACAACCCACTCAATTTATGCGGAAGAAAAACTCTCCTCCGCCGACGTTCGGCTGTACCCAACGCCTGATGAATACAAGCTTGATATTGTCAACGGTCGCGTAGACGGTGTTATTGATGATGTCATCGTCCTTGGCGAATGGCTCGAAACAGATGACGGTGCCTGCTGCAAAATCCTCGGAACACTGACGCCCGATCCAGTCATCAATGGTGAAGGCGCAGGCATTGCCATTCGCAAGGGTGACAATGAACTGCGGGAGATGTTCAACGAGGCAATCGTCGCAATTCGCGCCAATGGAAAATATCAGGAAATCAACGACAAATACTTCGATGTTGATGTATACGGTGAGTAATTCTCACAACATGTATTGACGTAATTCGGCGGGATCATTCCCGCCGTTTTTATAGGTGGTTGCCATAAGCAGATAATTGATCAGAATAGTTATCAAACCAAAAAAGAATATTCATGGAACACACATTATCACTGCTGAGTTTTGGGCCTGACGGCTGGGGCGATCAGATAGCGACCGGCGTTCTGGTCACGATGGGGCTTGCAATTTGTACATTGCCTTTTGGACTGGTGGCCGGGTTCTTTTTAGCGCTTGCCAAGCAGAGCAATGAAAAAGCGCTTAAATCTGCGGCTGAAATTTACACAACAGTCTTTCGCGGCCTGCCGGAATTGCTGACCCTATTCCTGGTCTATTTCGGCCTGCAGATTGGACTGCGCCAATTATTGATTTTTCTGGGCGTTCCCGCAGAAGTCGAGATCAACTCATTTGTGGCTGGCATGATCGCACTTGGTGTCGTGTTCTCGGCTTTTTCAAGTGAAGTTTTCCTCTCCGCATTTCGCGCAATACCTGCCGGACAATACGAGGGTGGTCATGCTCTGGGCCTGAGCAAGGCTCAAACAATGTACAAGATCATCTTGCCTCAACTCATCCGTATTGCCTTGCCGGGACTGGGTAATTTGTGGATGATCCTGCTCAAGGAAACAGCACTTGTGTCAGTGATTGGCCTGCCGGATATTTTGCGCCAGGCTGGCATTGCTGCCAGGGTCAGTAAAGAAGCGTTCCTGTTTTTTGGTATTGCCTGCCTGCTTTTCCTGGTGCTTGCTATCCTGTCTTCGATGGTGATCCGGGCAATCGAACAACAGGTTGAAAAATCGGGGATTCGCACATGAGCGCGATAAAGCAGCTTGTCGAAGCACAGCGGCCACCGCCCCTTCCTCCTGCACCCTGGACGACGGCACGTATTGCCGGAATGGGTATGATGGCGCTGTGGCTTGTCATAGGCGTTGGCATCATCCTGTTTCTGACAACAGAATGGGACCCGGAAAAAATCGAAAAATACGGTCCACGATATTTCTCGGGCCTCGGGGTTACGCTGTCGCTTGTCGGCATTTCGATCGTACTGGGCGCCATCGTTTCAATACCGGTTGCAATGGGACGCATGTCAAAACACATGCTGTTTTCGGGGCCCGCCTATTGTTACGTCTACTTCTTTCGCGGAACGCCGCTGATCGCACAGCTTTTCCTGATTTATTACGGTTTGGGTGAATTTCGCGTCGAACTTCAGTCAATTGGTCTATGGGGGTTCTTTCGCGATCCTTGGAACTGCGCCATTCTTGCCTTCACACTGAATACCGCTGCCTATCAGGCAGAGATATTGCGTGGTGCTCTGCGCAGTGTTTCCACTGGTCAGTTTGAGGGTGCCGCAGCCTTGGGGCTGTCGCGCATTCAAACCTACCGGATGATCATAATTCCGCAGGCGCTGATTGTCGCGCTTCGACCCTATGGCAATGAAATAATTCTGATGATCAAGGGTTCGGCTATTGTTGCAATTATTACCGTGTTTGACTTATTCGGAGAAACACGCCGGGCATTTTCCAGGACCTTCGACTTTCAAGCCTATATCTGGGCGGCCATTTTCTATCTGACCATTGTCGAAATCCTGCGCAACCTGTGGAACATGATGGAAAAACGACTGACACGACACCTGAAACGATAATCAGGTGTTGCATCAACATTTCTGCCGGGACAATTCAGGTTTTGACGGGATCGGCAAAACCTGAACCGGTCTACGGTGCCAGTAATTGCCACGATCCCGTTGCATCACCTTCATAGGCCGAGGGCACCGTCGGGATATTTATGGATTCAACATTTGACCAGGGTTCTGCAAAGTCACGGTAGTGTTTTGAGAACGGGTTGCCTGATTGACCTGTTGTTTGAATATATTGCGATTTTTCCAGATCAGAAAAATCGTAGATGCCGCGAAAACTTGAGCCGTTCGTATTGATATACGGGGTTTGCGGATTGTTGATTTTGCTGACACCACGATCAATTGTGAATGGACCGCCCGCGCTTTCCACCTGAACATCAAAGAACCATTTCAGAACTGGAACATTGGAAAATGGCGCATGTGAACCCGATGTGAGATGGGCTTTCCCCCATTTCCAATCCGCACGGTCTGTACCATATCGGCCCTCCAGATCAGCAATGGCCCGGTTCAGGGCGGCAGCAAACTGGTCGGCACAGGATTCGACACCCGGGGTATTTCTGTCATCACACCAGTCTCTGGCTGCCTTTGCATCCAGTATCCGCAACATCGACGTCACTCTGGCTCGAAACCACGGCTCGAAGGCTATGCCAAGATCATCGTGAAAAATACCAATCATGCTTTCGCGATACCAGGCAAGAAATATCAGCGGTGCAGTGCTGTCACGCGCCATCTGATAATCCCAGTTCTTTAACGTCTCCAAAGCGTGCGCATCAAGACCTGATTGGCCTTCAACAAGCGCAAGCATTTTTGGACCAACAGCAGCAAAGGCCATGGAGTAAACATCACCCTGAACATCCCTGGACATGGCAGCAGTCTGTGCCTGCGGATTGTCTATCACCAGTTTATCGATCCGCTCCTGTCGCCATGGCTCATCCCAATCAAAGGTCAGATGATAGGGGTAGTCTGGACCGACAATCTTTGTATTTGCAGTACCGATGGCACCAATTTGGGGATTGATCCGGCGCGGCAGACCCTCAAACGGAATTTGGCCGTTCCAGTCATAGGTTGCATCCCAACCGGGCACCGGTGCCCTGCCCATGACCAGATTTTGCGGTGCGCGCAACGGAACGCGCCCCGGTGCCAACAGACCGATATTGCCCTGAGTGTCGGCTGTTACGATCGACTGCATGGGACTTACAAAATCAGCCATAACACTTTGAAATGCATCCACTGTTTTTTGCTGGTTCATGGCCAGCGAACTGTCAAACGTACGGTCATCGTGCGCCAGCGCAACCCATTGCAGCGCAGCCACGCTGCCGGGAGGAATATAGGCTCCAATATTCAGATAAGTCGAAGGTAATACCGGCCCGTGCCGTGTCCACCGCCTTTCAAAGGTAACCGCCTCACCGCCACGAATCTTGACGACTTCCTGCTTCGTTCCAAAGCTCTTCCAACCATCGGGTGTCTGATATTGTGATGGATCCTGCGGATTTACCCGCTCGATGAATACATCCTGCACATCCGAGGCAGTATTGGTGAGCCCCCAGGCAATGTGATCGTTGCGCCCAAGAAAGATCAGAGGCAGCCCGGGATTGGTTGCACCAACCAGGTTAAGCTCCTCTGACGATCCATCGATTTTCAAATGCGCCAGATACCAAAGTGAAGGTGCAGACAGCGACAAATGAGGATCATTGGCAAGCAGGGGTTTTCCGGACTTGGCCCGATCACCCGCAATGACCCAATTATTCGAAGCACCCATGGTGGCCGGCATTCCATCAAAAACCTGCCCACTGTTCAATGCAACATCATCATCGGTTGGTTGAATGGGGCCGGATTCAAGTCCCAGCAGGTTTGTGAGATCAGGCAGTACTGGAGGATTATCCCCTGCGACATGCGGCAGGAGGTCATCCATCTCCGCTGCAGACAGGCCCAACCGGGCAAAGGACAATCGCATAACTTCCGCCTGCACATTTTTGCCAAGCGAAATTGAGAACATTTTGAGCGCCGCAACGGAATGAACAGGCTGCCATGGTTCCGGTTCGTGATTGAGGATCACAAATTCCGGTGGCAACCGCGATGCAAAAGTTCTGCCATCACGCGACATCCATGCGTTGATCCCATCAGTGTAAGCCGCAAGGGCGCGCTTGGAGGGTTCAGACAACTGCTTGTAGGAGGCTTCAGCGGCCTCAAAAAAACCCATACTGCGCAACCACTTGTCCGCATCAACAGTTGGTGTACCGAACAGTTCGGACAGTCGGCCCTGCGCAGCAAGGCGCGTCACCTCCATTTGCCAAAGCCGGTCCTGGGCGTGGGCAAAACCCAGCCCCGCGTAGACATCTTCCAAAGACGTGCCCGTAATATGTGGGACAGCGTTTTTATCCCTTACAATACTGACAGAATCAGAAAGCGACGCAACATCCATCGTACCCGAACCAGGTGGCAATGAACGGGCCATCCAAACCAGTCCCGCCCCCGCAGCGATCAGAATAAGTGGCAAAGCCACAAAAATAAACCGAACCAGGGCTTTGATGATCCGCCGCATTGATCTATTTCCTCCAGAGGAATTTCATATCAGATTTTAAACTGCACTTTGAAGAAGGGCACATGACATGGCAACAGTTGGATTTATCGGTCTGGGCGTTATGGGATATTTTATGGCTGGTCACCTGAAGGCAGGCGGCCATGACGTATGTGTCTACAACCGAACCACTGCAAAAGCTGAAAAATGGGTTAACCAGTTTGGCGGTCGCATGGCCCCAACACCGCGCGAAGCTGCTCTCGACGCTGATTTTGTTTTTGCCTGTGTCGGCAATGACGATGATTTACGCAGCATAACAACGGGCACCGAGGGTGCTTTCTCCGCCATGAAACCCGGTGCCATTTTCATAGACAACACAACAGCGTCGGCAGAAGTCGCGCGTGAACTTGATGCCATCGCCCGTACCAAACAAATTGGTTTTCTGGACGCGCCGGTATCCGGCGGACAGGCAGGGGCAGAAAACGGTGCCTTGACTGTCATGGTTGGTGGCGACAAGGCCTTGTTCGAACAGGCAAGGCCAGTCATTGACTGTTACGCAAAAATGGTAGGCCTGATGGGTGATGTTGGCAGTGGACAACTGACCAAAATGGTCAATCAGATTTGCATTGCAGGATTGGTTCAGGGACTGTCCGAGGGCATTCATTTCGGCAAGGCGGCCGGGCTTGATATCGAAAGTGTCATCGACGTCATATCAAAGGGCGCTGCCGGGTCATGGCAGATGGATAACCGCCACAAGACAATGAACAGTGGCGACTACGAGCACGGTTTCGCTGTCGATTGGATGCGCAAGGATTTGTCCATTGTTTTGGATGAAGCACGGGTCAATGGCGCCAGTCTGCCTGTAACCGCGCTAGTGGATCAATTCTACCGCGAAGTACAAAAAATGGGTGGAAACCGTTGGGACACCTCCTCATTGCTGGCACGTCTGGAGAAATAAATTGCACCCGGATGACCCCTGCCCCGATTGGGATAGCGAACGCATTGTTGCCTGGCTCAAGGCCAATGCATCTGCTGAAGTTGTCGCGGGTAAATCACGCTTTGGGATCGCCACCGACAAATCACTGGGCATTGCCAATGCCCGGTTGCGCCCCCTGTCCCGTCAGGTCAAACGCAACCATGAACGCGCGCATGCACTTTGGCTAACGGGCATCCGGGAAGCGCAACTTGTGGCGTGTTTCACCGAAGAACCAAGCAAGGTGAGCGCCGAACAGGCATGGACATGGTCAAAGGAATTTGATTCCTGGGATATCGTTGATCATGCTGCAGATTTGTTTGTCGAAGCCAGACTGCACGATGCGCTGGTTGTTCCCATGACATCAGATGAGCGGGAGTTTGTTCGCAGGTGCGGATTTGCCATGATCGCCTGGGGTGCCCTGCATCTCAAAAAAGAACCGGACGCAATGATCGCAGGTTGGCTCCCCCTGATCGAGCAGCACGCCCGTGATGAGCGCAATTTCGTCCGCAAAGCTGTTAACTGGGCGCTTCGGCAGATTGGCAAACGTTCATTGCTGCTGCACACACCGGCGTTGTCGCTCGCCAGGAAGCTTGAGCACAGTGACAATAAAACCGAGCGCTGGATCGGCCGCGACGCGGCAAAGGAACTATCCGGCGAAAAGGTGATTGCGCGTCTGAACGCCAAGGCAGCGAAAAACGCGCTCAAATGATCCGTTAATTCAGCGGTTTGATATCGCTTGGACCTTTTCAGGTTTTGTCGATTCCAACAATTCCTAAATTGCTTAGTCGTGATCGCCGGAGCGGCCTCCATCAAGCACCATATAATCCAGTGGCAGCTGAGTGGTATATTTGATCTGTTCCATCGCAAAGGAAGAGGATACGTCACGGATTTCAATTTTCTGGATCAGCCTTTGATAGAAGGCATCATAGGCGGCGATGTCCGGAACGACGACACGCAACAGGTAGTCCACATCACCGCTCATGCGGTAGAATTCGACAACCTCAGGAAACTGGGTAATGACTTCGGAAAACCGCAGCAGCCATTCATTCGAATGCGAATTCGTTCGAATGGACACGAATACGGTCACATTGGCATTGATCTTGGATTGATCAAGCAACGCGACACGTCGCCGAATGACACCTTCCTCTTCAAGTTTTTGAATACGGCGCCAGCAGGGTGTTGTGGACAGGCCGACTTTCTTGGCAAGATCAGCAACTGCAAGGGTGGAATCCTCCTGCAATAAACGAAGAATTTTTCGATCAAGCCGGTCCATGTTCCGTACTCCAGGTCGCATGACAACACAATAAAACACAGACCATACCAGTTGTTCGGCAACGCCCTGTTGGTCAGGGTCAGCGCCTATGGTTCAGCGTTCAATTCTCACACTCTATGTTATGAGCCAACATAAAAAATCAATCCCCAAAATTTACAAACGGAGAAATTATTTTCCACCGACACTTTCTCAAGCGCCATAATCGTAAACCTATTGCTGTCAGGTTGAAATAATATCCGCGATATCGCGGCGTAGTTCGGGCAATAATTCGGTCTCAAACCATGGGTTTTTCTTCAACCACCCACTGTTTCGCCAGGATGGGTGAGGCAACGCATAGATGACCGATTGATTGTTGTTGGCGCGGATCGAACGCCAGTTTGCAACCGTTGCAGTCAGGTTCTTTTCTCTCTGTTTGCCAAGATGATAGGCCTGCGCATATTGTCCGATGACAAGTGTCAGTCTGATCCCGGGTAATGCCTGCAGCAATTGATCACGCCAAAGAGGTGCACATTCTTTTCGCGGCGGCAAATCTCCGCCCTTTGCATCAAGCCCGGGAAAACAAAACCCCATCGGTACAATGGCAATTTTTGACGCATCGTAAAACGTATCGCGATCAACATTCATCCACGTTCGAAGCCGGTCGCCCGAGGGATCATCGAACGGAATTCCGCTTGCATGGACCCGCGTACCTGGAGCCTGTCCCGCTATAAGAATACCCGCAGTATCGGATGCCACGCACACCGGGCGCGGCTCATGGGACAAGGGTTGGCCAAATTCCGGGCTGTCCCTGCACACACGGCACCGCCGAATTTTCTGTAACAATGGTTCCAACGTCATGCGGTAAGGTTCCAAAGCATCATGCGGAAGCACTCGGTCTGCCGGAAACCGCTTCATACCAGCGCATCAGGTTATCCAGATGAAGTGGTTTATCAATCCGTGCCGGTTTCAGCATATCCATGGCCATCATGGCGGTAATATCAGCGATCGTGTAACGCTCCCCAGCGATAAAGGTCCGCGCGCTCAATTCAACGTCCAAAAATTCCATCATCCTGAGTGCCTTCGGGCGGTTTGACTCGCCAAAGGCCTCTATCTGCGGCACTTCCCAATCCTTCATGGCCGGATGGGTGTGACGGAATGCCGATGCCACAAAGAGCAGAAACTGCAATTCCATTCTGCGGTTCCACATTTCAACAACAGCACGGTCAACACTGTCAACGCCCAGCAATGGAGGCTCCGGATGCATTTCTTCAAAATATCGGCATATGGCGACAGACTCAGTTAACACGGTGCCATCGTCCAGCTGCAATACGGGCAAACGCTGAAATGGATTGAGTGCCGTAATTTCGTCGGCGCGGTGCCCCATCTTGGTCATATCGACAGATTTTAAGGGAACTTCAATTCCTTTTTCTGCCAAAAAAATGCGCACCCTGCGCGGGTTTGGCGCACGTCCACCGTCATATAGCAGCATAAATTCCTCCAATAGCCTTCATTTTCATTGCCTATCATGCGCGCCGGGCAGAAACGCCTGCACACAACAATGATCATGCATATAGAAGGTTCTTTTAATCATTCACGCCTAATGTCAAATCAAACAGGATTTGTTCGGATTGATATGAGTTTGGCAACAAGCAGCGCTGACAAGAACATCGTCGACCGTTCGCGCAATCATCGCAACCCCGAGATTGCGCGCACGGTGCGCACGACACGTGATCGTCTGCAATCAGATGGGACACACAACGCCCAATATGATCGTGAACTCATGGGCATGTTCATCAGCTCCGCCCTGCAAAGTGCTGCAGCAATGCCTGTCCTCGTGCTATTGGCCGCCGGTGTCAGTCTTGTGTTCTTCCACGGTTCCAATGTCTTCTTGTGGACGATTGTGACCCTCTTCGGTTATGCCGTTTCCGCCTATCTGGCGAGAAAGGCGTCAAAACAGAAACTCAGTTTTGACGATGCCAAGCGCTGGGAAAGACACTTTATTGCGGCACACGCACTGACCGGCTTTGGCTGGGCCATATTTGCCTATCAGTCCTGTGCCCTTTGTGACGGCCAGGAATATGCATTCTACAAGGGTGTTGTTCTTTTGGTGGCAATCGCCATCACTGCCATGTCCAGCTTCACGTTAAGACGCCTGCCGCTGCTGGTATTCTCAACACCAATCATGGTTTTTACCCTGCTTGGCGCGCCACCTGAAACACCATTTCAGGTATCGATCATTGCCATGTTGATGCTCACCCTGATATTTTTCCTGTTCGTATCGGGTCGCCTCTACAACGCCAACCTGATTATGCTGTCGGTTCAGGCCGAAAAGGACTGGCTGATCACCGAGCTGGAAATGGCCAATTCATCCTCGGATGAAGCGCGCCTGCGGGCAGAAGAGGCCAATCTTGCCAAATCGCGGTTTCTGGCATCCATGAGCCACGAATTGCGCACGCCGCTCAATGCCATTCTCGGGTTTTCGGAAGTGATGAAAAACGAGGTTCTTGGGCCACTGGAAAATGACATGTATCGTGAGTATTGCGCGGACATCTACCGTTCTGGCGACCACCTGCTGCATCTGATCAATGAAATCCTGGACTTGTCTCGCATTGAAGCTGGACGATACGAACTCAATGAAGAGCCGATCAATATGCGCGATATTGCAGCCGACTGTATTGCCATGGTTGAACTGCGCGCCCAGAACAAAAACATATCCATCGCCGGTCAGTTCGAACAGGCCTTACCTCAGATATGGGCTGACGAGCGATCAATCCGTCAGGTTATCCTGAACCTGCTCTCAAACGCCGTGAAATTTACCCCACAGGGCGGAAATGTCAGCCTGAAAGTGGGTTGGACAGCAGGCGGCGGGCAATATATTTCGGTCGCCGATGATGGTCCCGGCATTCCTGAAGATGAAATACCGATTGTTCTGTCTGCCTTCGGTCAGGGGTCTATCGCGATCAAAAGCGCAGAACAGGGAACCGGCCTTGGCCTCCCCATTGTTCAGGCCATCTTGGCAGAACACGGCGGCGAATTTGTACTGCGTTCGAAGCTGCGTGAAGGAACCGAAGCCATCGCCATAATCCCGCGCAACCGTGTTCTGGTCGAGGCGCCGAGCATCGAAACGCCCGAACCAGCGGCAAAAAGGCACCGCTCCTTTGCCTAGGCACAATTGTCGAAAATTCGTTTTCCAGCGGGTGGCCCGGGTGTTCAATACCGCTGCTTGACCCATCTGGCACAACATGACAAACGGACGTTCTGTCAGGAGCTTCCCTATGATCCCCTTTCATGAACTGGTCTGGTTTGTTGTCATTTTGGCAATGGCTGCATCGATTGCCGGCTTCCTGGCGGGAATGTTTGGGATCGGTGGTGGTGCCATTCTCGTACCGGTGCTTTATCAGGCGTTCACACTGCTTGATACGCCGGATTCGGTACGCATGCATCTGTCCATCGGAACGTCACTGGCGGTCATCGTGCCGACGTCCATTAGCTCTTTTCGCGCCCATTACCGCAAGAATGCGCCGGATCTGGCGCTGTTGAATGGCTGGATCATTGTCGTCCCGCTGGGTGTCATCATCGCGTCCGTTATCGTTGCCGAGACATCAAGCTCGGTTCTACGCGGGATATTTGCCTGTATCGCTGCCCTTGTTGGGCTGCGCATGGTTTTCAACAGGGACAGCTGGCGTCTGGGCGATGATCTGCCCAAAAACCCGATAAGAGGAATTGTTGGATTTGGCATTGGCCTGCTGTCAGCACTGATGGGTGTTGGCGGCGGCGTCCTGAATAATACATTCATGACCCTGTTCGGACGTCCGGTTCATCAGGCCGTTGCAACATCTGCAGGTGTTGGCATTCTGATCTCATGGCCAGGGCTGATCGGATATCTGTGGGCTGGATGGGGTGACCCGGGTTTACCGATATATTCGACGGGTTACATCAATTGGATTGCTGTTGCCCTCACGGTTCCCATCACACTTGTGGTCGCCCCTCTCGGCGCACATGCCGCCCACAAACTGGACAAAAGACAACTGGAAGTGGCCTTTGGCATCTTCTTGCTGATGGTTGCAGGGCGGTTTGTCTGGAGCCTGTATTTTTAATGAAAATCTGCTCGTCGGGATCGACGCCAAAGCAATTCAGGTTTTGACGGATTCAGCAAAATCAAAGATCGACACTATTGTCCCGTTTCTGACAGAACGCGATCCATGCTAATCACGCAGAACCAGTTCATCTCTGCTCATCTGGAATGAACCGAGTGTTTCCAGAAAACTCATGCCAAGCAGACTTTCTGAAAGTTTGCCGCGCTCCAATACGCCAGCCCTGACGTTGCTGCGGCTGATCTGGCCAATGGTCACCTCGGGAAGGATCACAGGCGCCGCCATGGCTGTTCCGTTGGCGGTCCGCACCGGCTGTATAAAGCGCAGGCTGCCCATATCCAATCCGATCCGTTCCGCATCGACATAGGACAGCGCAATTGTGCTGGCACCGGTATCCACGAGCATGTTCAGTTTTTGACCATTGATGAGTGTACGTGCCTGAAAATGACCACCCTGCCCCTTTGCCAAAACGACCTCGACGTCACCATTGGAAGCCACGCGGGAGATCGGTGTCCCGGGAACAAGTCCGCTGGCAAGGCGCATCCCGACATCCTGCAGTTCATACCGATAAACATAGACGGTACACAGAACAAGGATGGCTATCAGCCAGATTATTGCATTTCGGGCCATTTCGCCAAGACGGTTTCTTGATCCAAGCACTGCAACTGAAACAACTGTACCAAGCACGCCGAGATACAGAAGACTGGCAAATCTGTCATTGGGAAGACCCAGGGTCTGGCCCGATTCATGATTGATAAGCAGAAGAATCAGACCGAAGCCAATGACACCGAATATGATCCAAAGGAGACGCCCCACAATCAGCTCTCCTGGCTTTCACGTGCCATCCTTTTTCGGCGGGTCTCACGCCGTGGTTTACGCTCGATCAACGTCATGCGCTCGCGCAGTTCATCCATGAGCACATGGCGCTCATCGGCGGAATAGGTCATCCAGGAGGCGATTTCATCACTCGTGCGTCCACAGCCGAAACAATAGCCGGTCTTCATGTCGATCGAGCATACCAGGATGCAGGGCGATTCAATGTTGCTCATTCTATTGGCCATTCCAGGAACTGAAGGTTCAAAGTGCATATTGTCGCCTTATAGCCAAACGGCAAGAGCAAAAAGTGCTGCAATCTCGCAAATCTGCTGTGTCGCGCCAATTGTATCGCCGGTGTGACCATCAATTCTGGCTCGAACGGTCCGTGTGAAAACAACACATGCAATGGTCGTCAAAACAAGAAATGCGACAACACCGGTGATACCGACAATGGGCAGGCACAGCGCTGCGGATATCAAGCCGCCGGAAACAAGGGCCATTTGAGTGACCGACCAATCGGGTGTGCCGGCCGTTGCGGCGACTCCATCAGATTTGGCTGCCGGAAGGCTATACCAATGCCACACCATGGCCGCACGACTGATAACCGCAACGGACACAAAGGCCATTGCAGCCACTAGAGGCCCCGATGCTGTGGCAATGGCGGCAAGGCCCGAGACACGCAAAACCAGAACCATCACCAGCGCAATTCCCCCATAGGCGCCGATTGTACTGTCTTTCATGATGTTTAATGCGGCAGTGCGATCCCTGCCTCCACCAAGACCATCGGCGCAATCGGCCAAGCCATCCTCGTGCAATGCACCTGTTGTCAGCAACTGACAAACAACAGACAGGGCGGCGGCGAATAGCGGGTCAAGACCGGCACCAAGAAGCATCACCAGTACGATGGCACCGGGCACACTGACAATGATACCGGCCAAAGCATAGGCACGCGCCGATCGGGCAGGTGTCGTATCCTGTTTTGAGAAAAAACGATCAGGAACCGGAATGCGGCTCAAAAACGCCACGGCGCGGCCAGTATCAAGAACAAGTTCGTTCATGGTTATCCCCAAGCGTCAATTTACGGCGGTCCAGGCATGGCAATCAATGAGATTTGCAATTATGCACGTATATCCTATTGCCAGACTGCTTTTGCAACACAAGGACATAATTGATGGCGCACACCGGCCTTCCCTTCGATGACTTTCGAGAATTACTTGCCAATTTGCCCGGCCCGGACGCGGCTGCGGTCAAGGCCGTACGCGATCGCGATCAGTTTTTGACCAAACCACCCGGCGCACTTGGCAGGCTGGAAGATATCGCCGAGTGGCTTGCCGCCTGGACAGGGCGTCCACCGGCGGTAACCCGGCCACTTGTCGCTGTATTTGCGGGTAACCATGGTGTCACACGGCAAGGTGTTTCGCCTTTCCCTTCAGATGTCACGGCCCAGATGGTAGCCAATTTCTCTGCTGGTGGCGCTGCGATCAACCAGATTTGCATTACCAATGACCTGGGCCTGAAAGTCTTTGACCTGGCGCTCGAATTACCCACCGGAGACATAACCGAAGAACCGGCAATGGATGAGCGTGCTTGCGCGGCCACGATGGCATTTGGCATGGAATCAATCGCCGGTGGCACAGACCTGCTTTGTATCGGCGAAATGGGTATCGGCAATACAACGATCGCCGCGGCAATATTCTATGCCCTGTACGGTGGCGCTGCGCAGGACTGGACTGGTCCGGGTACCGGTGCTCATGGCGAAGGCCTGCAACGTAAAATCGATGCCGTTGAAAGGGCAGTCACGCTGCACAAGGCGCACCTGGGTGATCCGCTGGAAGTATTGCGGCGACTGGGTGGCCGGGAGATTGCAGCCATGGCCGGAGCGATACTGGCTGCACGCGTGGAAAAGATCCCGGTAATCGTGGATGGCTATGTGGCAACCGCTGCTGCCGCCGTTTTACATGCGGCCAATCCTTCTGCATTGGATCATTGCATGATCGGACATGTTTCTGCCGAACCCGGTCACATCAAGGCAGTCGAAAAACTGGGCAAAACGCCCTTGTTATCTTTGGGGATGCGCCTTGGCGAAGGCACCGGTGCCGCCTTGGCCGCAGGTATCGTCAAGGCAGCTGCCCAGTGTCATACAGGCATGGCAACCTTCGAGCAGGCTGGCGTCAGCGACAAATCTTAGCCCGTACCAGAGCAATTCAGGTTTTGACGGAGACGGCAAAACCTGAATGCATCAACAAAATCAAAGGCCGACACCATTGTCCCGTTTCTGACAAAACGTGAAACGGTCTGGTTTGAAAACCGGGGGTATCGCTTATGGCAGAGGTCACCTGCAGTAGCGATACCCGCGCCGGCGCTTGGCAATGTCGAAATGGAAGTGGTCGTTGTGGAATATATCACTCCCTGGTCCAAGGACCGTGGTGAAATAGCTGCAAGCCGCATCGCGTATTGATTTCATGAATTTTTTTTGTGCCTTGCCCTTTACCGAGCCAACCTCGAGTTTGTCTCCGCCTGCCAGGTGAAAACGACCAATATCGATCGCATTCCCCTTTGCGTGTTCAGACAATTTCGTTCCGGACTGAGAATTACGGGACCGGCAATCATAAGTGGCGTATTGATCGATGCCGGTCAGTTCCTTTTTGAGATATTTTTTTGCCGCTGGCACGACCGATTTTGTTGTCCAGTCCGACAATGCCAGCCCTGTTGCACAGGCCACAACGGTCTTTCCGGACAATTTCGTACCACCTGGCAGACCGGTAATTGATATCGGATGTTTGATACCGCAACCGCCCTTGCCATGGATTGGTTTGACCGGTTTGAATTTAACTCCCGCACGGCGCAATTTGCTGCGGCAAGTCAATTCTTCCGCAGACATTTTCTCCGCTTTTTCGGCTTTCTTCTTCTCTGCCTTTATTTTGTCAGCCGTTGGACGCGGTCGCGGAACCGGGATCTTTGTAAGAACTGGACGGGCTTTTGGAACGGGTATCTTCGTCTCAGCGTATGCTGACCCGATGTTGCCTGTTGCCTGTGCGATCACAACAAGACCGGCAACCATCATCAATATCCGTTTCATGTGGAAGCGATATCATGTCGTCATCGGCATTGGGAATATTTTTTGCACATTTCGGGCAGTCGACACATTTTCTTTTTCAATGAGGCATCAGCAGTGATGTTCAGGATTCAACATTTGTGGCAACCCATTGATTGAGTGGAGCAAGTGACCGCATGATTCCGACAAGATAATCCGTCGCAGAAGGGCCAAACAGCCGTTCATCAAACCCGTTACCGTCAGGCGTGCGTGCCACCAGTCCTTTGCGTCTCAGCAAATCAGCCACCATACCCTCAGCTTCAATACCTCTTGGTACTTTTCGCAGTTCCGGTTCTCCGGGCAGACATCCCAGTTCAGCAGCGCTATTCAAAGCCTGTTCCAGCTTCTTTCGTGTCGCCGGCTGCTGAACAGCAGCCCTATATCGATCCAGCCCATCGCCGGCAAAAGCCCAGTGCCCGCCACCGAATCCAAAATGATCGTGCGCCATGACAAAATGAATCCCGGCTGATCGATTGGGATGGTCACCGGTCCACAAAACAATATGGATGCGCGCGTGGTAGGGGGTCTTGTCCTTTGAAAAGCGGGTATCGCGATTAATACGGCGCAGAGACTTATTGAGTTTGGGAACCGCCTGATGCGGTGGTTCAAGTGTCAAGGCAGCCGGTGCGAGCGCCTCGATCAGCTGAAGTGCAGGCTCCAAATAATAGGTTTCATAGTCTGAACGATGCGCTTCAAACCATTCCCGATTATTGTTGTTGTTCAAAGCCTTGAGATATTCAACGGTCTGCTTGGGGAAACCCTGAAACATAAATATTCTCCTGTCACTTTGGTGGCAATCCACCAACGAAGCCTGCAGTAAACTCTATCCAATCTTCAAGACCGGTTTCCAGTGCTGCATCGGCCTCAACCCAGATCATTCCACCCATTTTGCGCCCGGTGAAATCCATCGGCAATGCGCCCGGCCTGGAGAGTGCTTCCTGTTCCAGCGCTTTGCCAACCCGAAACATGAACTTGTCATGATTTGCCACCCCGCCCAACATATTGCCGTTGAGCATGAAGCAGACGCCGCCAAACATTCTTTTCTCTGTAACACCCATGCGACCGGCCAAAGCTTCACGCATCAATTCAGCCAGATGCGGATCATGTGCCATTTCAAACCTCCCAATTCCAAGACAGGGCGGCGAAATAAATTACGCCGCCCATAAGATCAGCCCTGCATGCTTTCATAGGTTATTAGAGCAATGGAGGCGCCAAAGGGATCGCGAATTGTGGCCATGCGCCCAACACCGGGGAAATCAGCAGGTCCCTCGACACTTTCACCGCCATTGTCGAGCGCTGACTGGTAGCGTGCATCAACGTCGTCAACCGTGATGTAAATGGTCCATCCTCCTTCGGGCACAGGATGCGGCATGAAGCCGCCAATCGGACCCTCACCGACCATGATTCCCGCATAGGATGAACCATCTTTCATCGGCATATCAGCAACATGCCAGCCAACAACTGACTCGTAAAACTTGCGTGCCGCCGCCGGATCTTTGCCACTGTGTTGAATCCAGCTCGCCGCGCCATGTGTTTGCATTGGATTATCCATCTCATTCTCCCTGTTTAAATCAGTTGCGATAAACCAAGGACGAACGGGAATATGGATTCCCTACACAGTCACAATATTTTTTTCAGATTTTTTACATGACCCAATTTGCTGGTGAATATGCTCCCTCTCCTGCCCCGTCGGACCGAGCAGCAAAGCCTGCTCATAGGCGGCAATGGCCTGCTCGAATTGTCCGGCACTTTGCAGCAGGGACGCACGGGTCGCGTGGAAATAAAGATAATTGTCCAACGTTGTTGCATGGGAGGCAAGGTAGGCAAGTCCGGTTTGCGCATCGCTGGTTTTTGAAAGTGCCACCGCCCTGTTCAGGGAAACAACGGGAGATGGCTGTACCTGTTCGAGCGCGGCATAGAGCCTTTCAATCTCTGCCCAGTCAGTGTCTTCAGCCTGTTGTGCCCTGCAGTGAGTTGCCGCAATAGCAGCCTGTATCTGATAGGGTCCTGCACGCCCGTGACGCAGCGCCTTCTCAAGCAAGACACGCCCCTCGGCAATCTCGATCTGGTCCCACAACGTTCTGTTCTGATCCTCCAGAGCAACCAGGCGACCATCAGAAGTCAACCGCGCCCCGCGGCGTGAATTTTGAAACAGACACAGTGCCAGCAGACCCATGACCTCTGCTTGCGAAGGAAACAATCTGATAAGAAGGCGCACCAGCCGGATGGCTTCATCGCATAGTTCTTCGCGAATATGAACATCGCCGCCACTTGCCGAATAGCCTTCGTTGAAAAGCAGATAAGCCATGACGCAGACCGCCTTCAATCGAGCCGCCCGCTCCTGCAGCGTGGGACTTTCCAGCTGGGTTGCAATGGCCGCCGCTCTTTTCTTCGCTCTGGTTATCCGTTGTTCCATGGCCTTGGGTTTGACAACAAAGGCCCGGGCAATTTTATCCACCGAAAATCCACCAATGACTTTCAGCGCCAACGCCAACTGATCCTGTAGGGCTAGATCCGGATGGCAACACATGAACATGAGCCGCAGCACATCATCACGCAGCTCCGCCGTGTCAATCAACTCGGCAATATCGGCCTCAATATTTCCACCCTCAACAGGCACATCCGGCAATGCGTCCTTGAACACGAGCCGTTTGTCCTTTCGCAGCCGATCTATTGTCGCATTGCGGCCGGTCAGCAGCAGCCAGGCTGTCGGATCGCGCGGAATGCCCTGTAATGGCCAGCGCTCGAGCGCGCGTTTGCAAGCCTCCTGATAGGCCTCCTCCGCCATATCCAGATCGAAAAACTGACGCGTAAGTGCAGCCAGAACACGCGTTCTGGCTGCGGAAAAATGTGCGGCTATGGCCCCGGATTCATCCAACGAATCAGCTATCAGCATCTTCAACGGCGATCTTGCCACCGCCCCAGCCAATCGGTCTCACTTCGTAGGCTGCTATGCCCTGCGGCAGTTTCTTTGCCTGTTCAATCGCTGCATCGATTGTTTCGCATTCGATCACATAGATACCAAGCAGCTGTTCCTTCGTTTCGGCAAAGGGGCCATCAAGCACAAGCAGATTTTCACCAGTTTGACGCACAGTCATTGCCGATGATGTATCCATCAGTTTTGCAACCGCATCAAGCGTACCGCTGCCGGTGAGTTCCTGTTGCAAGGCCCGATGCTTGTCCAGCGCCTGCTCCTGTTCTTCATCCGTGAGGCGGCCAAAAATATCTTCAGAAGAATAAATCAGAATTGCATATTGCATAAATTGCTCCTGATCACGACACTCGGTGCCCATGATCTGATTTCAAAACCGGCGAAAAACCGGCACGCCGTAAACTGCCACCGGTTATTATTTATTTGTATCAATTCAACTGGTTACACATTTTTTACGCTCAAGAATCTTCTGACGATAGCTTGAAGTCATTGCATATTGCAAGATCAACACCGCATACATCTGGTTGTGATTTACATCCTGATCCAGCCAAATCCCTATCATTTGAATTGACAAATCAGGGCACAATTCCGGTGACAATCGAGATGAAATCCATTTCATGTTGACAATTTGCATCATCAACAACAAAGCATTCTCACATTATTGTAATCTGGATGCATGGGCCGGTAGAATTCGCGTGATTGCCTCTTTTCAACCGTCTGATCTGCTATAGTTCCTTTGAAGGTTACTGAACTGTTATTTTATCGTCAGCATCTGGAGACTTTCGACATGAAAAGAGCCCTTCTCACGCTTTGTATAGTGGCTGTCAGCTTCCCGGCTCTCGCCATCAATCGCTACAATGTCCAAACCATGACCTGCAGTGCTGTACAATCAGCGGTCAAACAGGATGGTGCGGCCATATTGCGTTATCGCTCAGCGCGTAATCCTTCCCTGCCGCTCTATGATCGATATGTTCGCAACGCCAATTTTTGTGACATCAATGAAACGGCGCAAATCTCCTTTGTGCCTTCAAAAGACAACCCAAACTGTCGCGTTCGTCGTTGTGAATCAGTCAATTATAATGATTTCGGCGACTGAGTTTATCGAAACGATCATCTGGCCTCGCATTGTCGTCGGCAAGTCGTTATGACGGCTGTACCGACCACAATTGGATTTTACTCTTATCCGGATCACGGTATTGGGTAAAATACCTGAAACGAGGCCAGTATGACCGACACCCAGCCCCCTTGTCCCAATGGCACGCTAACCCTGCGCACACTGGCCATGCCGGGCGATGCGAATGCTGCCGGCGACATTTTTGGCGGTTGGGTCATGGCCCAGATGGATCTGGCCTGTGGGATTCGTGCGGCAGAACATGCCGGAGGCCGTGTTGTAACCGCAGCCGTCAATGAAATGGTTTTTGAAAAACCGATGCACGTTGGCGATACGCTCTGCGTCTACATAGAAATTGAAAAAACCGGGCGCACGTCGATGACCCTCCTGGTCGAGGCCTGGGCGCAACGTTATCTCAAGCCGATCCGGGAAAAACTTATTGTTGGTCGATTTGTTATGGTTGCCCTTGATGATGATGGAAAACCTACGCCCATCAGCACGATGGGCTGATCAGATACACAAGAGCAAATCAGGTTTTGATGGAATTGGCAAAACCTGAACGCATCGATAAATTCAGGGACCGACACCGTTGTCCCGTTTCTGACAAAACGTGAAACGGTCTAATCACGCCGGTTGTGTCTTGCGCTTGGGTTCACCCAGAAAAATCGCAAAGAACGCCAGCACAACACTTGCAACCGCTATTGTTTCTGCAATCTGCAATATCGTCTGGATTTGTGCCTGCCTATCAAGCAATTCTGCCACATAGGCGATTTTGGTTTCATAGGAGATATTGTCTCCCATATCGGCCAGATATTGGGTCAATGCCGGATTGGCGTTGGAAATATTGCCAACATAGCGGGACCAGTTTGACAAAATACCGTCATAATACAGCACGCCGACAGCAGTTGTGCCAAATGAAAATCCCAGTGTTTTTACCAGGTTGAACATTCCAGCGCCCTCATCGCGCTTGTGTGCGGGAATAAAGGCAAATGCGCGTGCGGCCAGAAGCGGGAATGCCAGCATCATGCCAAATTCAATGATCACACCGGGCGGCACCGCCTGCCACATGCCAATATCCTGATCCAATCGACTAAACCAGAACCAGCCAATAGCAAATAATAGGCATGCAATGATAAATGACTGGCGTATTGTCAGTATCGTCGTCAGCCGGCCGGCAACAAAGCTGCCCACGACGGCGCCCACACCATAGCAGCCGATGACAATGCCTGCCGTTGACGGCTCCCACCCCAAGGCATCAACAAACAATTGCGGCGTCAGGATCATCAGTGCCAGAAATCCACTGCCGAACGTCGCGATCAATATGCAGCAAATACTGAAGTTGAAATCCGCAAAAAGGGTAATGTCGATAATGTGGCGTTCTCCCAACAAAATGCCACGACAAACAACAACAATGGCCGCAGTAAAGGAAATGAGCAGCAAAATGACAATCGTGCTTGAAGAAAACCAATCAAGATTATCTCCCTTGTTCAGCGCGATTTGCAGACTGCCCAACATTATGGACAGGACCAAAAGGCCAAACCAATCAGTTTTGACCGGTTTTCGTACCGTCTGTCTGACAAATTGAAGGATCATCATCAATGCCAGTGCACCGACCGGAACGTTAACCCAAAAATTCCACCGCCAATCCAGATGCTGAGCCAGATAACCGCCCAATAGCGGCCCGATTGCCGGACCACCCATCACGCCAATCACCCAGAACGACAGGATTTTCGCCCGTTCCTTTTCCTCCACCGCATCCATCAGCATGGCTTGAGACAGCGGGATCAACGGTCCGGAAAACAGCCCCTGGATGAAGCGAAAAAATACGATCATCTCCAGATCTTCAGATAGGCCGCAGGCAACCGACGACAGGGTAAAACCGATAACCGAGGTGAGCACCAGAATTTTGCGTCCGAGCAGGCGTGAAAGATGGCCGGTTATGCCAATGATGATTGCCTGCCCGACAGCAAACATGGTGACAACCCAGGTAATTTCATCGGCTGTCGCGTTGAGGTTCCCCGCCATATAGGGAAGAGCCACCGTCACAATAGTAAGATCGATTGACGCCATCAGAGCAACGAACAAAGTCGTCGCAATGATCATATTCCGCTTGAAACCGGGCGGTATTGGCTTGATGGCACCTGCCACGTCTTCAGCCATGGCGCTCTCCAATCACCGCAATCCTACTGTCCTCCAGATGGCGGGTCTGTATTGACTTCCACCTGTGCACTTGCACCCAAACGATAGCGAAAGTCCTTGTTCTCGGCTTCCAGTTCAATACGAACCGGAATGCGCTGGGTTACCTTGACCCAGTTTCCCGTCGTGTTTTGAGGCGGCAACAGAGCAAACGATGCTGCCGAACTGGAACCGATACTCTCAACCGTTCCGGAGAATTTTTTGCCTCCATACATATCGATCGTGATATCAACCTTTTGACCTGGTCGGATGCGATGAACGCCCGTCTCCTTGAAATTGGCATCCACCCACCATTTGCCAGACTCAACAAATGGAAAAAGCTGCGACTGTGCCTCAACAACATCGCCGACGCGGAGCACAAAATCCGTCACATAGCCATCGGCAGGTGCGACAACACTGGTCCAGTCCCTGTTAAGCTGCGCCAGCTCCACCTTGGCCGTTGCCAGTTCAATTTTTGCCTTGATGGATGCCTCTGAGCCATATTCTGCCTGTGTGACCTTCAACGCCGCCTTTAGCGCTTCCAGCTTCGATCTTGCCTCCGCAAGGCTGTTTTCAAGTTCAATGCCCTGAACCACGGGTGATACATCATCGCGTACAAGGGGTTTGTTGCGATCAGCCAATTCCTTAGCCGTATTCACAGCCACGACCTGCTGCGCCACAGCGGCCTGCGCTGCCACGACTTTCGCCTTTCCAGCCGTCACTTCCTGATGAATAAGCACCAGAGCCGCCTGCGCCGCTGCAAGGTCGGCATCATAGGAACGCGTATCAATTTCAAACAGCAAATCGCCTTTTTTTACAAAACTGTTGTCCGTGACAGCGACTTTAGTCAGCGGCCCACTGACCATGGGTGAAATCCAAACATAATTGGCCTGAACATAGGCATTGTCGGTTGCCGGGTGATCCCGCTCAAAATTCCAATAGGCATAAATGCCAAACAACAACACAGCACCAACAGCCAACGCGCCAATGACGACAAATATTTCCCGCATTTTGCTGGTATTGTTTTCTTCATCCTGGTTTTTTTCTACACGGTCATGAGAGTTGTCAGTCAAACCATTCCCCTTCAATCATCAGAACCGCCAATCCGGCAAAAGACATCCTGCAAATACTGATCTCAACCCACCATATGTCTAATAAAAACAAGTGCAAGCCGCAAAAAAACGAATGTTTTGATACCGCCGTTTTTTGCCCATCATGGCTTCCAGCAATTTGGCTGCCAAAATTGGTACATTTGAACCATTTTCAGATTATAACTGCCGTTCAATCCATGCGGACACCATGCCAAATTAAAAATCATCCTGACAAAAGGGTGTCAGCAGGATCGCAAATTCCACGCAATTGCCCTTTCCCTTTGGGCAATCTCTCTCCATATTCGCCCTATGAGCAAAAACGATGAAAAATCCCGGCCGGCTGGCTTCGCAGAGGCACCGCAAAAACCGCTTGATGGCGCGCCTGTAAGCGGGCCAATCGGTGATTGGGCAAATGAGATATCACGTCAGGCTTCCAAGTCCAAAGAGCCTGCGGTTAAAAAGGCTGCCAAAGGTGTGACCGCAGGACGCACGGCGCGTGGTACCTCAATTGGCGGCAGCAATGATCCGAAAACCCGGGCAGCGGCCGGTTTGAACCCGGTTGCGGGTTTGGATATGAGTCTGGAAGAAGCCCAGGCGCTGCAGTTGAAGGCCAAGAAAAAGGCTAAATCGAATAGCAGGTCCGCGAAAAAAACCGATGCGAATGCTGACGCCGACTTTGAAGGCTCAGGCGTCACTGCAACCGTTGATGCCCTGTCAAAACTGATTGAATCAGGCAACCCCCTGTTCAAGGATGGCAAGGCCTGGCTGCCCCACCGTCCTTCCCGTCCGGACAAGTCTGAAGGCGGCATTAAAATTCAAATGGAAACCGAATTTGAACCCAGCGGCGATCAGCCCACTGCGATTGCGGATCTTGTATCGGGGCTTGAGGACAATGACAGGACCCAGGTTCTGTTGGGCGTGACCGGATCGGGCAAGACATTTACCATGGCCAAGGTGATTCAGGAGACACAACGTCCTGCGCTTATCCTAGCCCCCAACAAGACGCTTGCGGCGCAGCTATACGGTGAATTCAAGAACTTCTTCCCCAATAATGCCGTTGAATATTTCGTGTCCTATTACGACTACTATCAACCGGAAGCCTACGTCGCAGGCTCTGACACCTATATAGAAAAAGAATCGTCCATTAACGAGCAAATTGACCGGATGCGCCACTCGGCCACCCGGTCTCTCATGGAACGCGATGACGCCATTATTGTCGCATCAGTGTCGTGTATTTATGGTATTGGCTCTGTCGAAACCTATACTGCAATGACGTTTCAAATGGCGCTCGGGGACCGGATCGACCAACGACAGCTTCTGGCTGATCTTGTTGCCCAACAATACAAACGCTCTGATCTGAATTTCGTGCGCGGTACCTTCAGGGTCCGTGGTGACACCGTTGAAATATTCCCGGCTCACCTTGAAGACAGAGCCTGGCGCATATCACTATTTGGCGACGAGATTGACACGATTACCGAATTCGACCCGCTTACCGGTCACAAGACGGATGAATTGAAATCAGTCAAGATCTACGCAAATTCGCACTATGTAACACCCAGACCAACGCTCAATCAGGCCGCCAAATCCATCAAGGAAGAGCTGACACACCGCCTGGCTGAACTGGAAAAGGCCGGGCGCCTGCTCGAAGCCCAGCGGCTTGAACAGCGGACCCGATATGACCTTGAGATGCTGGAGGCCACAGGCTCGTGCCAGGGGATCGAAAACTATTCACGCTATCTGACGGGACGCGCGCCAGGTGAACCACCGCCGACACTTTTCGAGTACATCCCGGACAACGCACTGATTTTCCTGGATGAAAGCCATGTGACAGTACCCCAGATCGGCGCGATGTACCGCGGTGACTTTCGCAGAAAAGCCACCCTTGCTGAATATGGCTTTCGCCTTCCCTCCTGCATGGACAATCGTCCTTTGCGTTTTGAGGAATGGGATGCAATGCGGCCACAGACGGTCGCCGTTTCAGCAACACCGGGTGGCTGGGAAATGGAACAGTCTGGCGGTGTGTTCGCTGAACAGGTCATTCGTCCCACAGGCCTCATTGACCCGCCGGTCGAAGTTCGCCCTGCAACAAGTCAGGTGGATGATGTTCTCGATGAAATTCGCAGCAAATCCAAGGAAGGCTATCGTACCCTTGTCACCGTACTGACAAAACGCATGGCGGAGGATCTGACTGAATATCTGCATGAACAGGGCATACGTGTTCGTTATATGCACTCCGATATTGATACGCTTGAGCGTATCGAAATCATACGGGACTTGCGGCTTGGTGCCTTTGATGTGCTCGTGGGAATCAACCTGCTTCGCGAGGGACTGGACATCCCCGAGTGCGGACTCGTGGCCATTCTTGATGCTGACAAGGAAGGTTTTCTGCGCTCGGAAACATCACTGGTACAAACCATCGGACGCGCGGCACGTAATGTCGATGGCAAGGTAATCCTCTACGCGGATCGCATTACCGGCTCGATGGAACGCGCCATGGGTGAAACCAGCCGCCGTCGTGAAAAACAGGTCGCATGGAATACCGAGAACGGCATAACACCGGAAAGCGTCAAATCCCGCATCGCAGATATCCTCGACAGCGTCTACGAAAAAGATCATGTACGTGCAGACATTTCAGGCTTCAAGGAAAGTGGCGAGATGATTGGCAACAATCTGGCTGCCCATCTTGAGAGCCTGGAGAAACAAATGCGCGATGCTGCGGCTGATCTGGACTTTGAAGAAGCCGCCAGGCTGCGCGATGAGGTTAAAAGACTGCGGGAAACCGAGCTTGCAATCATGGATGATCCACTGGCACGCCTGCAAAACGATATGGACGCCAGCCCCCGGGCGCGTCGCGAGAAAAAAGGCAAACCCAGAGGGCCGCTTCCGCGCAGCGAAAGAGACCCCGGATACTTTCAAAAACCGACACTGGATGACATGGGACCAGGCACAGATATGGCGCGACCGGTCGGCTCGGCGAAACGCCCGGCAAAGCCTTCCGGCACGGATAGCCACTCAGATACCGGCCCGACAAAGCGCGGGAAAATTGGCGCTGGATCCTATGAGGACCCTGCTGAACAAAAGCGCAAGAAAATGACACGCGGGAAAACCGGCAGGCCGGGTCATTGATGTTCTGAAATTTGGTGCGTGCCCGGCATTCACCATTGGTGTTCACGTTGGTGTAACACCATCGTGACGCGCATCGGTGCATCCGTTTTGGCACAATAGCCCCATAGGCCAACACCGTTCACCCGTTTCTGACAAAACGTGAAACGGTCCTGGCAAAATTATGGGGATATGGGATCATGAAACGAGCGCTTCCCTGGACGATCGTTGTCCTGTCCGTGCTGGCAACAGCCTTTCCGGCACTTGCGCAGGATGTCACTGCTGGTGAAACGGTCTTCAAGAAATGCAAGGCCTGCCACAAGGTGGGCGATGATGCGAAAAACGGCGTAGGACCGCATTTGAACAATGTGGTTGGCCGCGCCGCCGGATCTGTCGACGGATATAAATACGGCAAAGGCATGAAACAGGCCGGGGCAAACGGCCTGATTTGGACGGATGAGTTAATCATCGACTATATTACTGATCCAAAAACCTTTTTACGCACTTATCTTGATGACCCCAAGGCCAAAGCCAAAATGACCTTCAAGCTCAAAAAAGAGCAGCAACGCATCGATGTACTTGCCTATGTGAGAACCTTTTCTCCGGATGCACCAGCCGACTAAAACAATTCAGGTTTTGACGGAATCGGCAAGATCTGAATGCATCAACAAAAACAAAGGCCGACACTGTTGTCCCGTTTCTGACAAAACGTAAAACGGTCTGGATCGATTCTTGTCGATACGGAAACACGTGAGCCCTCTGAGACCCAGCAGACACAGGTAATTCTCACGCGCATTGGCCAGCTGCGCCCTGTGGTTAAAAGCCACCTCCGATCATAAATGCAAAAAACGGACCCGCGATGAACAGCTCCGTATTTCTAATCATGATTCATTTTGCAGGTGCCGCATCATTTCCTGCGGCACCTGCAATTTCAAATGCTAGCGTCGCACCTCTTCGGGGAGGAAGAACATATAGTCCGTCTCCTCGGCCCCGAGGTGGCAATCATGGCAGAATGTCATTGCAGCACTGCCAGCACCGCCGGTCAGACCAACAGTTGTTCCGCCCGGCATAACCATCGCGTAACGCCAGTCTGCCGTCTCGGCGTTAAAGCCACGGGTCATTTTTTCCATGATGAACAACGGGCCTATAGAAGCCTGTCCTTTGGCATCCACCACAAAACTGGCCTTGGCTGCCGTCGTTCCGATTGGCATAACAGGTTCTTCACCATATTTGCCGTAGGCAGCAGAGCCAATCTTGTTGGTGTAATTCACCACGAACCTGTTGCCGTGTGTTGCGCTCGGATAGGCATGTTTTGAGAAGTGGTCAAAACCCTGCCACTTGTTGACAGCCCAATGTCCACCGCCCTTGTACTGAGCGCCCATTTCGGACTTCAGACAATCGTATAGGGCAATGACTTCTTCCGGTCCCAGATTCAGATCATCCGGGTCAGCTGCCGCTGAACTCGCTCCACACGGATTGCAGGGGTTGCAAGGATTGCAGGCACCTGCCGCGCATGGATTTTTTGCTGCGCAAGGGTTGCATGGATTACAGGCAGACGCCTTTTTGGCAGCACATGGATTGCAGGGATTGCAAGCTCCGCAGGCTGACTTTTTGGCCGCACAAGGGTTGCACGGGTTGCAAGCCGATGCCTTTTTGGCGGCGCAAGGGTTGCATGGATTGCAAGCTGAGGCCTTTTTGGCAGCACAGGGGTTGCATGGATTGCACGCACCGCAGGCTGATTTTTTCGCTGCACAGGGGTTGCAAGGACTACAGGCCGAAGCCTTCTTCGCTGCACAGGGATTGCAGGCTGATGCATTCCAAAGCCGTGGAACGTAGCATTCGGTTGCGCCCAGTCCGGCACTTGCACCACAAGGGTTGCAGGGATTGCACGGGTTACAGGCTGACGCTGCGCAAGGGTTGCATGGGTTACAGGCACCACAGGCTGATTTCTTGGCTGCACATGGGTTACATGGATTGCAGGCCGAAGCCTTTTTGGCCGCACAGGGATTACATGGATTGCAGGCACCACAAGCGGATTTTTTGGCTGCACATGGATTGCAGGGGTTACAGGCCGAGGCCTTTTTGGCTGCGCAGGGGTTGCACGGGTTACAGGCACCGCAGGCTGATTTCTTGGCTGCACACGGGTTACATGGATTGCAGGCCGACACTTTCTTTGCCGCACATGGATTTGCCGTGCATGCCGCGACACTTGGCGTTGCCACGCCTGCCGAAAGCATGAATGCCGCGCCGGCTGCCCCTCCCAGAGCAAGCGGCATAATCGCCACCGTCGTTAATAATTTTGATTTGAATGTTGCCATGAAATCCTCCGTCCTCCGGGCCTGAACCAATTGTCAGCCAACGAAACAACATTAGAATGTATCTAAAGCTCCGGTTCTCACAATCACTTGATCACCGGGTCAACATTTTGAGAGGTTGATGTTATCGCTCGAACCAGCACCCATATTGGTGGGTTGATCACTTTGCCGACCACGGCGTGCAGGCCCGTCAGGTTGATCACCTACAATTCGCCAGACAGGTAACCCTTGCAATCAGTGTTTATTGCGTTGTCTGATTGCCTTTTTTACCGCCGTCAGCTGGCGCTCAATATTGATATCCACAATCGAGGTTATTTCCAACTCACGGTCTTCATAGATATCGCGGTCCGGATGAAGCGTCGCCCAGGCAGACAGGGTCTTGTCCCGTTGTTCCAGCAGAGCAACCACCTGCGGCCTGAATAGTTGCATCAGTGACGAAATGGTCCGGTTTGTCGCCAGGCACGGGTAGCTTTGTTCAATGCTGAAGCGGTCAATCATGTTAATGACATCATCGGCCCGGTAGAACGTCTCACCGGTGACCCAGCGGTTTGTCGTAAACATGCCGACTGGCATTCCCGGTCGGTTCATTGATATGGCTACAATATGCGACAGCGCATCCTTGCCGGATGGCCGTTTGGTTTTGCCCGAATACGGAACCGGCTTGACCATTCTGCGCATGCCAGCAGCACGCAGAAAAGTATGAAAATGGCCATGTTCGCCGCTTTCAGGCCGGTGTGCATGATAATAATATTGCGCGTGCGACTCCCGATCAAACACATCCCCTTGCGGGTAATGTTCTTCTTCAAAAAAAGTACCCTGATTGGCAAGGCACTGGCCAACCACATTCTGTTCGGATTTCTTGAGCAGGCGCAGGTATTCGTTGGCTGTCTCACCTGCCGCAATTATGCGATCCAGTTCTTCCAGCGAAAGTGCAGCAAGGGCCGCAGCGAGATCGAACTTTAACGGTGTGCTATCCATGGGATTTCCGTATTTCTGTTGTGGCGCAGCTTGTGACCTGTTTTTGACCTGAACCGGCAATCCATATCAAGAGACATTCAATAAAACATTCGTGTTCTGACCGCCGTCAAATCAATCGGGTCCGCCTGGTTGGCTGTTCCTGGTCTGCTGCCGGCTGTTCATTGTTGCAACGAACCCAACAGTCAGATCGATACTGTCCCGATGCTGGCCCCCCCACACACATAGAGTGTTTGACCGGTGACGAAACCATTGGCTTCGTCAGCAAAAAACAAAAACGCATTGGTAACATCTTCAACAGTACCCAACCGTCCGACCGGCAGACGATTGGCCAGTTCCTCTTCCCGTTCGCTGCCTTTTGGGACAATGCCCCAAAAATTATCAGTCAATATGGGTCCCGGCGCCACAACATTGACTGTAATCCCGTGGGGGGCGAGCTCAAGAGCCCAGGTGCGGGCCATGCCAATCATACCGGCTTTACTGGCACTATAGGCCGTGCGGGTCGGAACCCCCAGAGCCGCGCGGGAGGCATTGAACAGCACACGACCAAATTGCCTTTGTTTCATATTTGGCAATACCGCCTGGAGTAGTGTCAGCGCCGATCCCAGATGCAATTGCGCCAGCCCGGTGATATCAGATGGTTTTGCATCCTCCACCAGATTTGGCCAGATGAGGCCGGCATTGTGTATCAGGTGCGTTACCTTATAGCGTTCGGCAATCTCACGGCCTGCAGCTTCGACCGCTGCGGGATCAAGCAGGTCGGCTTCCACACTTGAAAGCATCGGATGCTGCTTCGCGGGGGCATGTCGTGCAACGGACACAACCCGGTAACCCTTGTCGAGCATGCGTGCGGCAAGATCCTCACCAATGCCTTTGTTGCCGCCGGTGATGACCGCTGTGAAATCACTCATCCGTTTTCCTCCACCAAAGCAAGAACGCGCAACGGACTGCCGGTTCCATTTCTGATTTTCAAAGGCGCTGCCATCAAAATGGCGCCGGTCGCTGGCAATTGATCCAGATTGTTCAAACATTGCAGCCCATATTTACCCGCGCCATGCAGAAAATAGTGCGCCGGATAGGGTGGGATGAAATCGCTGGCCTGCCCGGCATCTGTGCCGATGGTCTCTGTTCCGAACCCGCGAATATTACGCTCATTGACCAGCAGTTGCACGGCCTCGACACCGGGGCCCGGAGAATGGGCACCATCATCGCGCATATTCAGATAGGCGGCACCGCGTCTTTTTGACCAATCCGTGCGCAACAGGACCCAGCTGTCAGCGGGTATGGCACCATGGAGCGCCTCCCAGGCGATGACATGATCGACTGTTAAGATAAAATCCTCATCTGCGCGTGTTTCTTCGACACAATCGATGACAACGACAGGGCCAACAAAGGCCGCAGGATCAATTTCATCCACACTTGAATGGGGTAAATCCTTACCTGAAATCCAGTGATTGGGGGCGTCGAAATGAGTTCCCGTGTGTTCACAGCAGGTAAAATTGTGCCATTTCCATGCCGGCCCCCTTTCGTCATAGGCTGAAATTTCCTCCATGCGAAAACGCCCGCATTGCCCAAATTCGGGAGGCAGGACGATGACCGGAAAATCAGGATCCAGCGTGTGGGTCAGATCCACGACCCTGATAGCTCCGCTGGCCAATTTTACAGCCATATCCGACAGCACGGTTGCGTTCATCATCCTGTCCCCTGCCCCAATTCTATTTCGAGGACCTTTGCGTCCCTGCACCAACGCTCGAATATGTCCTTGGCAAAATCGCCGCAAAACACATCTTCCGAGCCGTCAACCAGTCCCTGCACAATCGACCGGGCGAGGGCCTGAGGTGCCACTTTGGGGGATGGCAGCGGTTGATGCCATTCATCGTCCGTGGGACCGGCATAGACATTCATGACCCGAATACCGCCAGAACGCATTTCGGCGCGCAATGATTGCGAAATTGACAGGGCCGCGGCCTGCGAAGCATTGAAACTGCCAAAAGCCGGATCATTGGCAATCGCATGAATTGACAGAAGATTGACAAACGCAACAGCGCTTCCATCACCATCAGCGCCGCGCATCATCATGGCAGGCCCAAAGGATTGCGCCAGACGCATCATGCCCATTGCGTTGACCTCCATCTCATCACTTGAGAAAACCGTATCCCGGCGATCAAGTATGCCTCCGGGTCGAACGAAACGGGCGGTATTGATCAATATATCAACCTTGCCACCGATTTCACCGGCCATGCGCCTGATTGATGACGTATCGGTCACATCCATCGGCAGGAGCGTTACGCCCTGCCTGTCTCTCAGGGCCTGCCCATTGGGTTCGGGCCGCCAGTCCTCTGGCAATCCGACAAATATCATACCGGCACCAGCTTCCTGAAGCGCCTCGACCAGAAATGGCACCACACCGGCCCGGCCATCTGAGATCAATATTCGCCTGTGTTTGGGGTGTGCTGTCAGTTCACGCAATTGCGGGTCATCATCCATGTTGGGTGTCACCTTCTGTGGCAGAGCCATGAGAACCCCCTGCCCGGCCTTATCAAGTCGATTGATCATCTGCACGCGCGCACCTGCTTCACAATCCGCATGGACATGGCAGATGATCGACGGCCCCGCATCCATGCGCACCGTTGCCACACGCAATGGCGCGCGTTCGCGAAAATAAGTGTTGGTCGATATGTGCACATTTGTCTGCGCAAGCAGGGTGCCGAGCGCAGAGACTGCCTGCCATGACAGATCCACACTCAGACAGGAGGAGCAGGCGTCACGCGGAGGATAAAGCACACTGCCGCAATCATCACATTGTTGCAGCCTGAGCTCGGACCGGCTGGCTGCGGCTGTCAAACCAAGCGCCGCGCGTGAACGCATCAACGGCGGTAATGTCGGCACTTTGGTGCGCCGCTGGGTATTCTTTTTGGGTGGGGGTGGCAGCGCTCTCATCAGGTCAATGCCTCAAGCACACCGGCTGCAGAACAGACACCGCGGTCATAATTGATCATGCCAAAGCCAGAAACCAGTGCTCGTTTTGCGCCAGGAACCTGTGTGCTTCCAGCCTGGCCGGTAACCTGGCGAACAGCTTCTGTCAGCCCCAGGAAACCACCTGCGGCCCCGGCCTGCCCTACCGATAGCTGACCACCGGATGTATTGTGCGGAAAATCGCCTTCGATGCGCAGATCCCTGTCGCGCAGAAAATCTGCCGCACCACCCTTGTCGCAATAACCCAGATCCTCCAGCTGCATGAAACTGATGACCGGATAATCATCATAGGTCTGAACAAGATCCATATCATGCGGCCCACAATCCGCCATGGCGTAAAATTCGTCCATATCAACGCTCCAGCCACCGCGCATCTGGATAGCATCATCGCTGTGCGCATTATGCCGTTCAATCGTGGACGCCATACGGGCAGATTTAAGCCCGCGCGCACTGGCATCATCCTCGCGCATGACCAGATATATTTCGGCCCCTGCGACCGGCATGACGCAATCATAAAGGGCAATCGGGTCGCTCACCATGCGGGCGGCCAGATAGGCCTCCAGTGTCAGTGGTTTTTTCATGATTGCATCGCTGTTGCGCAGGGCATTATCACGCTGGGCCACACACAGCCGTCCAAAGTCTTCGCGTGTCGCACCATATGTTTTCATATAGTGGTCCGTCAGAAGCGCAAAACATGCATTCGGTCCGCCAGCGCCATAGGGATAGGTTGCATCCATGGCAAAACGGCTGAAGCCCGACAGCATTTTGCGAAAGCTGTCTATGCGATTGGTGTCTCCTGCAACACAGGCAACAACATCTGCATCTCCCGCCTGAACCGCACGCGCCGCCCGGCGAAACGCCGTGATACCGCTTGCACCACCCGTAACAATCTGATCAAGCCAACGCGGTGACAGACCCAGATGCTGGACAAGTCCAACGGCAGTATCAGGAACCATCGAGAAACTGGCAACAGACAGCCCATCCAATTGCTGTGGTTTCATCTGCGCCAAAGACAGAGCCTCACGCAGCGCCCGCGCAATCCACCAATGGGCCGTTTCATTGGAATAGCGCTGATAGGGGACCGTGACAGGCGCGGTCAAGACAACGCCATCATAGGCACGGCGCGCCATCAGCTTGCCTGCCTTCGTTTGAGATGGGTTGTGTTGATGGTCTTTTCATCATCAAGCAGTTCCAGTGCCAGCGACTTCATGACGCCACGCTGGATTTTTTGTGTGGAGGTCAGCGGAAGTGCTTCCACAAAGGCGATAAAACCTGGGACCTTGTAATAGGCCATCTGATCGAGGCACCAAATGGCAATTTCATGAGCCATCGCTTCACCCGTATCGCCATTTGTGCACAAACAGGCAAAGACCTCATCTCCGCGCACGGCATCCGGAACGGCGGCAACTGCAGCAGCTGTAATGGCCGGATGACGCATCAATACAGATTCCACTTCCACCGCAGCAATGTTTTCTCCTGACCGGCGAATGACATTCTTCTTGCGATCCACAAAGAACATATTGCCGTCCGTCTCCTGGCGGACAATATCACCGGTATGAAACCACCCACCGGCCCAGGCTTTTTCTGTCTCAAGCGGGTTCTTCCAATAGGCGCTGAAAAACCCGTCCCTGGGGTTATCGCCGCCGTGGCGCACCAGCAATTCGCCCTCGTGACCAACCTTAACATCACTGCCATTATCATCAACAATACGCACTTCGACACCGGCTTCAACCCGGCCCAGACAGGCTTCCCCGACACGGCGCGGCAGTTGGTTGGCGCAAATCACCGCACCACAACCGGTTTCCGTCATTGCCCAGGCCTCTACCAGTGGAAAGCCAAACCGCCTTTCAAAATCAGCATGCAGTTTTTTGTCCACACCGGCGCCAAAACCAAATCGAACGCTATGATCGGCATCGCCGGCGTTTTCGGGCATTCCCATGAGCATCGACGGCATAACCCCAAGATAATGCAGGCAGGTTGCCCGCGCCTTCTTGACGCTCTCCCACCAGCTTCGTGGATGAAAACGGTCAAGACACGTCAGGCTTCCTCCAACAGCCATCATCACCATCATGGAGCAGGCCAGCGCATTCATGTGAAAAATCGGCAGCGGGGTAATCATCTTTTCGCCCCTGTCGGACAAAGCGATGAGGCCGCCGCTGGATGCATACCAGTTTCCAGCCATCAGAAAATAACCATTGGACAGGATACACCCCTTTGGCTGGCCAGTGGTTCCGGATGTATAGAGGATGGCTGCCTCGCGATCATGCAGACTGTCACCGGCCTCAAAGGCCGGTTTGCGTGCCCGGCACGGTGGAACCACTTCGCCCAATTGTAAAACTGGCATATCGATGCCAGCAGCTTTTGCTGCTTGTGCCAGCTCCGCGCGACGCGGCGCTATGGAAATGGCCAAAGCCGGTTCGCAATGACCAATCATATATTCCAACTCTGCTGCGCGCAGGTCAGGATTAACCGGTACGATGGAAAGTCCCAGGGCATTGAGCGCATAAAAATGCAGGAAGAATTCCGGTCGGTTTTCCAGCAGTAACATGATGCGCATGCCGGGGCGATAACCAGCCTTTTCATAGGCTGATCTCAATTGATCAGCCCGCAACAGGCAATAGGCATAGGTTTGTTCACCGGCCGCTATGCGATAGACCGACGCTGTTTCAGGCAGCACATTAAACAGCGGCCTGTTTGGCCACTTGTGGGCGGCTGTGATCAGCGCCTGATAAACGCTCTGCGATTCCATTGGATTCATGGCAGCAGCTGGATGTTGCCAAACGCAGCATCTGAATTGAGCAGGTCCACGCGTTTGTTGGCAATTTTCAGGATGCCCTGATCGAGGGTCAGCTCATGGGTAGCGGTGAGCGCCAGAAGAAACTGTTCGTCCAACCGGGTCTCGACATAATGCATCGCCGTATTGGTGATGAACCGGCCATTCTCGTGATCCATCTCATCCACAAATGGTCGTTGGAGAACGTGATGGCAGCGGCTCTTGGGCTTTTGACTGAATGTGCGTGCACCGTTGAGCCGCTCTACCCGCAATTTGAGCATGAAATTGTCTTCATACAGCAGCGACGTCACCAGATTTGGGTCCTCCTGCTTGTAGTCCAGCGGCATCCAGTAGTGGCCATCGGGCATCCAGCTTTCAAGCCATTGTGTATAGCGCCCTTCATCCAGCATGCGGGCCTCCGCATAGACGAAATCGATGAGGTCATCCTTTGTCGGAAAGGTCATTGTGCGGCCACCTGTGCGTCTGTGGAACCAGGGGCGCGCATAAATTTAAGCCAGGCGTGGAACTGATTGCGCATTTGCCTTTCCGTGGTTCCATTGACGACAGCCTCGGTCTCCATATCCTCACCTTCCTCGTAGAGACGCTGAACATTGACCCACTCGAGACCGTCCACGTGCAGGCCTTCCTGCGCCCGTTCATACATTTCCAGATCATCGTGCCCGACAATGGATGTCGGTGCATTGATCATGCGGTTGTACATGGCGGTTCGGGCCAACAGTTCGTCCGGCGCATCAACCAATCGGTAGATATAGCTTTCAACAAGGGTTTTGTCGGCCGCGAGCGGGATGAATACGCGCATCTGCTGGATCGGCCCCTTGATCATGATGTTAGGGAAATAAACGGTATTATGGCGGCTTTCGCCCAAAATTTGTTTTGCCCGCTCCTCGCCATAGGCTTCGACCATTTTCTCCATATAGCCCGGGATTTCCGAATAATTGGCATGGATGGAATTATGCACACCCGTGTGCCCGTGGCCGTTCGGCCAGGTTCGAATGCCCATATCCTCAAAAAACTCATAGGGTGACATAAAGGGTGCAATGATCTGCATTGCAGCCGGTGTTGGCCCCTTTTGTCCCATTTCATCCCACAGGCGCACCGCTGTTCCCGCCGAACTTTCATGGGCAACCATGGGATGACAGGTATCGGTCTGATTTTCGAGCAGCATTTTCCAGTTGCATTTATGCATGTAACGCAGCGGCGGTCCGGCAACTTCCAACCGACCTGCCGGTGAGCGATCCACCATATTGTCAATGGAACTGAGGCTGTCACCAAAGAACGCATCGAAGGCCACGCCTTCAGCAGCCAGGCGGGCAAATATAAAGCCCCGATAGTTCTTGACCGCGCCAACCGCCTTCATCCCCTTGGCGCTCTCGGTCTGATCCAGACCGGTATCACGGTACCCCTTCTTGAGGGGGATCGCCAGCAAACACCCGTCCGTCTTGAACGACCAGGCGTGATAGGGACAGCGAAAGAACTTGCCGGTGTTGCCTGACCGGTCTATGGCAATTTTTGTCCCCTTGTGCGGACAGCGATTGTAGAGCACGTGGATATTGCCGTCAGAGTGACGAACCTGGATGACCGGTTGATCACCAATCTGAGTGGTGAAATAGTCTCCCTTGTTGGGCGTCTGGCTTTCATGGCCAACAAACACCCAGGTATTTACAAACAGATTGCGCATTTCCATGCGGAAGACATCCTGATCTATGTAGATGTCGCGATGCACCTGATGGGAGCGCACAAGCCCATCAATCGCCTTTTGATCCTGCATATATCCGGACATTGGCAATTCCTCCTATAAATCAAGAACAAGCGTATCGGTTTTGGCACGGCTCACGCAAATCTGCATGACCTTACCCTCTGAGCGTTCGGCTTCGGACAGGACAACATCACGATGGTCCGGCACCCCATCCAGCACGTCTGTCTGACAGATGCCACAATCACCGCGCTGGCAATCGTACATGATATCGAGACCGGCCTCTTCAAGCACTTCGATGATCGTCTTGCCCGGCGGTACGGTGAACCGTTCTCCCGACGAGTTTACAACCACATCAAATGGCACATCGCCTGATCGGACATCCGGTGATGTGAACAGTTCCACATGGATTTGCTCCGGCGGGAAGCCCGCCTGCTGCGCCGTCATACGGCCCGCTTCGATCATGCCGGCTGGTCCACATATATAAATATGTGCCGATTTGTCAGAGCCAGACATGATTGCGCTCAGATCCAGAACCGCTCCGGCCTCGTCATCAAAATGCAAACTCAGGTGGTCAGCGTGTTTTGCCGCAAGTAAATCGGCAAATGCCATTCGATCACGGCTCTGGCTGGCATAGTGCAATTGAAAGGGTCTTTGCCCCTCCTTTAGCGCGCCAGCCATGGAAATCATCGGCGTGATGCCAATGCCCCCGGCAATGAGAACAGAAGGAGACGCGGCAGCATGCAGCGGAAAATCATTGGCCGGGGCCGTGCAATTCACAGTGTCACCGACCTGCATGGCATGCATGGCAACCGATCCACCATCGCCATCCGTTTCAAGCAGGACAGCCACCGTGTAGCTTGAGGCTGTTGAACAGGCGCCGTCAGCGATGAGTGAATAGGCACGTTTGAGGCCCACTCCCAGTTGGAACTCAATGTGCGCTCCAGGATCAAAACCAGCAAGATTTTGCCCCTCAGCGTGTACGAAACGCATCAGTCGCACATTGCGGGCGACGCGTTCCGCAGCATCCAATTTTAGCGAGACAAGTTCCGTCACCGGTATTCCTCCTGCCGATTAATATGAATTTTCATGGATATCGCGTCAAGCTTTAAGTTTAAAAATATGAAATTTCATGTTAAATTGTCATCATTGACCATATGCATCCATCTGAACCCTAAACAATTTGCGGCAAAACATGACGACAGACACAGCCAAAGCGGAACCCGGGCAAAAGCCATTTGTAGCGGATTATCTTTTATTTCTGCTTGCTTCGGCCAGTCATGACGCAAGCGCTGAGTTTCATCAGACCGTCCGCAACCATGGTCTGCGCGTGCCCGAATGGCGGGTTCTTGCCTGCCTGCACGATGAAGATGGATTGCCGATAACACAATTGGCAAAATTATCGCTGATGGAACAATCCCGGCTTACCAAGGTGGTTGACCAGATGCATGAGAAGACGCTGGTCATGCGCAGCAGAGACAGCCTGGACCGCCGCAAAGTGAGGGTCTTTCTGACCGAAACAGGGCGCAATCAGATCAATGCCCTTATCCCGCTCGCCCAAAACCACGAGCGCATGCTGCTGGATGGATTGCCGAATGGCATGGGTCAGGAATTGAAAGAGGCAATCAAGGCGCTGTATCAGCATCTGCAATCCTAGCTGCTGCGACCCTGCCGGCGAAGCGCGCTTGGCGACAGGCCAAAGGCCTGCTGAAATGCTCTGGAGAAATGGCTTGAGCTTTGGAAGCCGCATGCAAGGCTGATATCAAGGATGGTTTTTTCCGGCTCAAGCAGAAGGGAAAGCCTGCTTTTGCGCAGGCGGCTTTGCAGCAGGAACTGCCCAAATGTCGTTCCTGAGCGGGAAAACAGCTTGTGAAGATGGCGCGTCGATATGCGAAAACGTTCAGCAACGGTGCGCGGCGACATATCCGAATCCGAGCAATTATGGGCAACAAAATGCCTGATGTGCTTGAGATGACGGTCGGCAAGCGCATCCGAACGGCCACCGGCAAAGCTTAACTGCAGCAATTGCACCAGATGCTCATTGCTCGTTTCCGTTCCAACACCCTCCAAAACCGCTTGCACACTGTCCAGCAATGCCGCGCCATAGACCTGATTACGGGAGACTGTTCTGGCTATTGCGATGGATGGATCAAACTGGTGCGCGCGCAGCAGTTCCATCGGCAAATGCATACAGATTTGCTGGAAATTGCCATCAAAGCGCATGTCAAATGGTTGCCGCGCATCCAGCATAACAAATGTACCGGGCACAAGCTTGGCTTCTATCTCACGCTGACGCACGACACTGGTGCCCGAGATCTGAATATTGACGAAAACCGCATCGCAGGGGCTCGTTTCAACATCCCTGCGTCCACGTTGAACAATCTGCGCTCCGGCGGTAATGCGGGAAAACGTTCCCTCTTCGCCGAATTTCGAAAGCCTGATTTCTCCCGCAAACGGATTTTCATCAAGTCGTTCCGGGGACAGGCGCGTAAAGGCCTGGCAGACAACTTCACGCCAGTGCGCAAAGGCGTCCTGGTTGCCAACAGTTGACCATACCCGGGAGTTTGAATGCACCGCTTCCATTGCAAAAACATGACAGCTAACCGCGTTCAAGGCAACCACAGCATACAGAGTGCGCTTTGGGGCAAGGCGCGTGCACACACGGTCAAACGTATCGCGTTCACAGGAGCTAGGCTGTTGCGAAACGTTTTATCGGGAGGAATAACCATGGCTGACATTATCGCAACGCACCTGATGCACAAATACGCACTGACTGCACCCATCGTACAGGCAGGCATGGCCTTTGCCGGAATGACGCCGGCTCTTGGTATTGCCGTCAGCGAAGCCGGTGCCATGGGTTCAATCGCCGGCGTCGGCATCATTCCACCCGAAGGTGTGCGGCAATTGGTTATGGGCGTGCAGGCGGGAACGAAACGTCCCTTCCATGTCAATTTCATCACCTGCTACACACAGCAGGGCCATATTGACCTGATGTGCGAGATGCGCCCACGTGCCGTCTCATTCCACTGGGGTCACCCGTCGCCAGGCTGGATCAAACAACTGCACGATGCCGGTATTGATGTATGGGAACAGGTGGGTTCGGTCAGTGACGCTGAAACTGCGGTGGCAGACAATATAGATGTTGTTATCGCGCAGGGTAGCGAGGCCGGAGGCCATAATTACGGCACTGCAGGTACCATTGCACTGACGCCTGCAATCGTCGATGCGGTTGGCGATCGCGCGCTGGTGCTTGCCTCAGGTGGCATCAGCGATGGTCGTGGCCTGGCAGCCGCTCTGATGCTGGGTGCAGATGGAGTATGGGTCGGCACCCGTTTTGTCGCCACCCGTGAAAGTGCGGTCGCGCAGGAATACAAGCAGCAGCTTGTTGCATCACGCACCTGCGATACCGCACGCACCCATGTATTTGGTCGCCATCATCCCGAATTCAATCCAATCCGCGTCCTCAAAAATGATGTCGTGACCAAATGGCAGGACCGCGTATCGGAAATTTCCGCAGACAGTGCAGACCATCCGGTCATTGGCCATATGAACCTGTTTGGTGAAGATACGCCACTTCACAAATTCACCAATATGGTTCCCATGGAAGGTGCAACGGGTGATTTTGGTGAACTGCCGCTTCTGGCCGGTGAAGGGCTGGATCAAATCGTGGATGTACCCACCGCCGCAACGGTTGTTGAACGCATGATGAGCGAAGCCGAAGCTGCGCTGAAATCCATCCAAAACACCCTTTAGCAGGAGAAACACATGGCCCGTATTCTCCTCACTGCCGCCACTGGCCGCGTCGGATCAGCTTTGCTGCCAATGCTTTTGGCCAAA
Source organism: uncultured Rhizobiaceae group bacterium (assembly GCA_947501445.1). GTDB lineage: Bacteria > Pseudomonadota > Alphaproteobacteria > Rhizobiales > Rhizobiaceae > Hoeflea_A. The sequence continues at coordinate 566,494 of CANMVS010000002.1, forward strand.
GGTCATACGGTACTTGCCGTTACCAGCAGACAAAACGGTGTTGAAACGTTGAGGGCGAGTGGTGCACAGGCCGTTCTTGCCGATATCCGTAATCCGGATTCGATGCGTGACCGGATAGCGGATATTGATGCCGTGTTTCTCGCTACGGCTGACGATCCAAAACAGGATATTATCGAGCAGTCATTTGTTGCGATGATCGCACAGGCCGGCGCGCCGCATATTGTCAAACTCTCAGCTCAATCGGCAGGTTTGAAACCACCGGTAAGCTTCGGGGTGTTCCATTGCCGCTCTGAAATCGCCATTGAGCAGTCCGGTCTGCCCTATACCATATTGCAGCCCACCTTCTTCCTGCAGTCCTTGTTGCTGTTTGCCGAAGATGTCAGCGGTAAAAAACGTATTATTGCGCCTGTCGGTCGCGGACAAATCGCCATGGTGGATGTCAATGATGTGGCCAGAACTACAGCGGCTGTCATCGGTAACCAGGCGCATTTTGGCAAGAGCTATGTGTTAACCGGTCCATCCGCGCATGGCTTTTGTGATGTCGTGGAATGCCTGTCAAAGCAACTTGGCCATACGATAGCCTATACAAGCCCACCTGCCCTTGTGGCCCGGATTGTCATGCCATTTATGACCGGCATGCCGCGCTGGAAATCCAATCTGGTTGTTGATTTGCTCACAGCGCTTCGTGCCGGGGCGCAAAGCCAGGTCAATCAGAACATCGAGCAAATAACCGGTGAACCGGCAAATGCGCTTGAAACCTTCATTTCCCAAAATCTGGACGCATTCAAACAGTGACCAAATTACTGCTCAAAAAACCACTAAGACAGATAGCGCGGGCCGTAGATTCCGGGTCGGTCGATCCGACAGAATTGACCCAAACGTCGCTGCGGCTTGCTGGTCAAAATGCGCATCTCAACATGTTCACCGCACTTCGCGATGGTCCGGGCGAAACAGGCAAAGGCCTGTTGGCAGGTATTCCCTATGGGGCGAAGGATGCAATTATGACGGTCAGCCTGCCCGCCTGCGCCGCATCGCCAGCCCTCCAGGATTTGAATTGCCAGGAGGATGCAAAGGCAATCCGCCTGATCGATGAAGCGGGTGCCAGCCTCATCGGCAAGACAAATATGCATGAGCTGTCTTTCGGCGTAACCAGCAACAACGCAGCCTATGGTGCGGTCGGCAATCCATTGGCACACGGCCGCATCGCAGGCGGATCGTCCGGTGGCAGCGCAGCCGCTGTCGCCTCCGGCACCGTGGCCTTTGCACTGGCGGCAGATACGGGCGGATCGGCACGGATTCCGGCTGCCCTTTGCGGCGTCGTCGGCTTTCGCCCCACGACTGGCCGCTGGCCGGATAAAGGCCTGTTAAAGGTCTCGCCGACGCGTGATTCACTTGGTCTCATCTGCAGGAATGCTGATGACGCGCTTCTGGTGGATACGGTTTTGACCGGCGATGCCGTTTGCCATGTCATGCCGGATATGGCGAAACTCCGATTTGCGCTTCTTACCGAGCCCTATATGCAGGACGTCAATGATGACGTTTTGAAAGTCGTCCGGCGCTTCCTCAAATCCCTGAAAGATGCCGGCGGGACAACTGAACACCACAGTGGTCGCGATCTGTTTGAATTCGAAGAGCAGTGTGGCTTCATGATTGCCCTGACGGAGGCAAAACAGCAATTAATCGGGCTGGCCCGGTCAACAGGATGCGATCTCGCCGGTTTCAGTAAAAAAATATCCAGCCCTGATGTGCGGACCATTGTTTCAAGCCTGAATGATTTTGACGAACCTGATGCCTATCAACGGGCCATGGGTGATACCCGGCCAGCCCTGCAGCAGGCCTATAGGACTATCTTCAATCAGGGTGCCGATATCATCATGATGCCAACAACACCCCTCACCGCTGCGCCCATTGGCCAGGATGAAACGGTGAATTTGCGCGGCCGGCAGGTGCCAACGTTTTCGACCTATGCCCGCCACACCGCCCCGGCCAGTGTCGCGGGTGTACCGTCTGTCAGCATTCCGATTGGCTTCACCGATGAAGGTTTACCGGTTGGTCTGATGCTCGAAGCGCCAGCGGGCCAGGACCGCAGGTTGCTGACCATCGCACAGGTCCTGAGCGACATTTGCCCAATATCGATGGCTGTTTGAGCAGGAAACGGTCAGGCAACAATTGCTTCACTGAAGTGCAATGCATCAAACGCTTCTTTTATCAACTGTGGGCCAGCGTCCTTTGAACTGGCACCGGACGACAAAATCTGCCGATATCGGCGCGCGCCGGCAACGCCGTGGAACAGGCCAACCATGTGACGTGTCACATGGATCAAACGTCCACCCTGTGCCATATGACCGGCCGCATAGTCGGTCATCGCATCACACACATGCCCCCAATCCACTGCCGTCGGTGTGGCACCATAAAAAAGCGCGTCAACATCAATCAGCAGACTGGTATTGTGGTAGGCGGCACGACCAAGCATGACACCATCAACATCATCTGCCAGTTGAAGCGCCTGATTCAAATCCTCAATACCGCCGTTTATGCCGATGAAATGACTCGCATATTTGCGCTTCAATCGAATGACCCGATCATAATCAAGAGGCGGCACATCGCGGTTTTCCTTTGGACTCAACCCCTTGAGCCAGGCCTTGCGCGCGTGCACCCAAAGTGCATCAGCACCGGCATCAAAAACCTGCTGCGCCATGGCATCGAGTGCAATTTCAGGGTCCTGTTCATCCACGCCGATGCGGCATTTCACGGTTACGGGTACAGCGACCGCAGCCTTCATCGCACCGACACATTCCGCAACGACATTCGGCTCCAGCATCAAACAGGCGCCAAAGCGACCGGATTTGACACGGTCGGAGGGACATCCAACATTCATGTTGATTTCATCATAGCCAAAATCCGCGGCGATCTGTGCCGCCTGCACCATTTTGGCCGGGTCAGATCCACCCAGTTGCAGTGCAACGGGGTGTTCCGAAGCATCAAACCCAAGTAAACGCTGCCGGTTGCCATGAATGACAGCGTCCGCAACGACCATTTCCGTATAGAGCAATGCTTGCTGCGTAAGCAGCCGGTGCAGGAACCGACAGTGCCTGTCCGTCCAATCCATCATCGGGGCGATGGAGAATATTTTCTCGTTATTTTTCAATAGCTTATTATACATCACAACAGACTAAACCGGGAACATGAGGGCACGGATTGAGGAAACTGCACGGGTCATGGGAACCATAATTAAAACAAAAGAAAGGAACTGGCGAGCCCAGGTGCGCCGCAAGGGAAAACATACATCCTAAATCTTCGCGCTCAAAACACTCGCTGATGAATGGGTTGTTGAAACTGAGCGTCTAGTAGACATTTGCGCAGAACCTCACAAGGACAAAATGCGGAGAAGAAAAACCATTGGATATCTGATAGATTTTCATATCTCGGATTTGTCAGAGGTAGGCAAACCCGTCAGAAATTCCAAACGAGCTGTCCTGAATAGCTTTAAGAAAGATCTCGGCGCTGTCCAAATTTCCAACCTTGATCGCACACAAATCATCAAATACGGCAAGAAACGCGCGAAACAAAGTGCTGGACCCGTCACTCTTTCAAATCATGCAGATCGTGTGTGAAGGTCCCAAACGCCCAAACCGGCATATTGGTCATATCAGGATTTACGATAGCTGTTCTGGCACACCGTCATTGCGACGCAGAAAGAATATCGCACAAGCCGCAGCGTCAGCATCATAGGCGTTTTTCACCAGCTCAGTGACAGCACCTTGTGACATCGCAACGTTTTTACGTCCGATAAGACGCGCCGCTCGCGCTGATACCTTGAATGGTATCTTCTTCACAATCGGGTCCAATCTTCGAGCTGCAAATCTGTGACCCGCTCAAACTCACCCATAGTGTTGCTTATCAAAACCAGGCCACGGGCTTTGGCTTGACCCGCTATCAACACGTCATAAGGTCCAATAGGTGTGCCAACATTTTTCAGAGCCGCACGAATTTCACCAGCAACGCGAGCATCCTCACGCTCGAAAGGCAAAACCGGGAAGTCTATTAGAAGCAGTCTCAGGGTTTCCAAATTGAAGGAAACCTTTTGGCTCTTGTAAGCTCCAAAATATAGCTCATGGCATACGATTGACGGCAGCGCGACTTCACCTTCGGAGCATTGAAACAACCGCTCTGTAAGCGCTTTGGATTTTTTGCCTAGAAGCGATATTACAGCATTCGTATCAAACAAGTACCGCATCAATTGAAAACATCATCCAAAGCCGAACGCCCCTGTTCTGCGGGCTGCTCTCTTCCATCCTTCATGAAGTCATCGCTCACGCCACGCTTAAGAGCGGATCTCAACGAACTCCAGCCACGTTTGCTCTCAGAATGCGGTCTCAGAATGATAGCATCGCCTTCGCGAGAAATTTCTACTTCCTCAACGTTAAACCGAAACTCTTTCGGCAATCGGACAGCCTGCGAGTTACCTGATTTGAAGACTTTTGCTACTCTAGTCATCTCGATCTTTCTTCCTGTATATACTACAATATATATACGTTGACACACTCAATTTGTAAATGTCTGTTTCACGCGGGTGAGCCTCTCATTGCATCTCGCGTAGCCAAAGGTTCCACCAATCGGGATCGTTTTCACGAATAACCATCTGACCCTCGCTCGTATCCGTTATCGTCGACAAAATGGAAGAGTTCGACAATCTCAATCTCTCCAAATCATAGTATCCGCCGTTGAAGCGATACCCGTATGTAGTCTGGTATCGAACTTGGCAGAGACCCAACTTCGCCATTTCAAGGCTTTTTTACTATCGCGCGGAAAACCGGGAATGAAGCTTCCTGACCGCGAATCTCAAATGTACGGAACATTGCGTCCCAAGCCCTTGCTTCTTCTTTGTGTCGTGAAATCAGGATCCTTGCACCTTGAGCAAGTCAGGTTTTTACGGATTCGGCAAAACCACTGCAGTGCGCAGCTTGCGCCATTTCAAACCCGTATTGTGCGGCCATCCTGAGCCAGTGCGATGATGTCCTGACCAGCACTTGCATGCAATTGTGCCTCATTCATCATGACCAAAGCTGTCGACAAACCATCTGCATGGGCAGCCGATTTATGAATAACACTTATGCGCTGCCAGGGCGAACGCACCGCCATGCCTGTCAGTGGATTGATAATGTGACTTATCTTGCCATCAAATGTCGTTCCACCCGGTGCAGACGTTGCGATGGAGCGGTTCGTCAGTGACACATATTCCTTCGGTTTTTGACCACCCGTTTCCGCCAATCCGACCTGCCACGGGTTGCCCGCAGGATCGTGACCCATGGCGGAAACTTCGCCAATGTTGACAATTGCATTTTCGAGGCCTTCGGCTTGCAGGCGTGATACCACCCGGTCCGTGATAAAGCCCTGTGCAATGCCATTGAGCGATAGCGCCATACCATGATCCGCAAACCTGATTGCGCTTGCAGTCAATTCAACTTTGGCAAACCCTACGCGTTTATGCACTTCCCTGATTTGGCTTGGTGGTGGCCGCCCTGCACTTGCGGCATAAAGTGTCCACAGAGGTTGTATGGTTGGATCAAACCGGCCACCAGTGGCTGCATGAATGCCTCTGGACATGCTTAAAAGTGCAAGCAATTCTGCCGGCGGCGACATCAACAGGCCGTCCCTGTTCAATCGCGAAAGTGCACTGTCGATGCGATAGAGGCTGAATATGTTTTCCAGCCGCTCAATCTCGGCACGGGCCAGTGAAACAAGTCGCTGGCCCCTTGCCTGCGATACACCATATATCTGCAATCTGGCTTCCGCACCCAATGCAACGCCGTGCCACTCCACAGATTTCGTATTGGCCGATGCCGCACCGCATGTAGCAAACAATCCGGCTGAAATTGCAATAAACCTGCGTCTTGTAATACGCATCACAGCGCCCCTGTGACTGTGTGCTTTTGCAGATCAATCTCGACAGGCCCGAGCACATAGGCATCCGGGATTTCAGACAATTTGACCACCTGACCGCCATGTTGCATGGCAAAGCCATTTGCCCCTGCCTCTGTACCGAACGGTATTGTCTCCGGCGCACCCATTCCGCCAATGCGGTTGCTGTTGATTACAAAGAACGCCTGCTCGATATCGATCCAGGTGTCATCGCCAGGAAAATCCCATTGCCGGGCCTTTTCCATGTCATTTACATAGATCGCAACCGGCTCCTGCATCTCCTCAGGCAGACGGGTAAATGCAACCGCATCACGAACCTGACTGAACCAGATCGGGTGCATCAGGTTTTTGAGATGAATCTGGGCTTTTGGCCCGGTGTGTTCCAGAATATTCATCTGACAATAATGGCCCACCGCTTCTTCCGTCATAGCGACTGGCTGAGGGGCATCCACTTGTGCGCTCTGCTCATTGCATCCCATCAGTACGATAGCAGCAAGCAGCGCACCTATGAGGCCAATATTCATGGTTGAACTCTCCTCAATATGAGGGTTGATAACCCCAACCCAATCACCATCCAGATGAAAGGGCTGACAATGGCGATATGGGGTTGAAATGGCATCGAATTGCCCTGCGCTGCCAAACCGGTTGACAGACCACCGGCATCAATGGCTGCCATATTGAAGACGCGAAACGCATCGGCCGGATTAACCAGCAGAAGATAGGGAAACAGGACCTTGGCAAATAAACCATCTGAGCTTGTGATCAACCCGCCAAGCAGCGCCAGATCATACAGCACAACGGCAAACAACCAGATTGCAACGGCCAGCGCCGCTGCAGTGCCGGTCTGACGCACACTGGCGCTTGCCACATACCCTATTGCGATGAAGGTCGCGCCCAACGCAATGCTGGTCACAATCAACCGGCCAAGATCAATGATGCCGTCGAGGCCAACATTATGCCCGAGAAAATATCCGACCGCGCCAGCCACACCGTACCCAAAAATGACAGCCAGGGCCAAAACACACCCGTGGCCGATGAATTTCCCGATCAACACCTGCCCTCTCGAAACAGGGCTGGCGAGTGTCAACTGGAGCGTGCCACGATCAATCTCTCCGGCTATTGCATCAAATGACAGCAACAGCGCAATCAACGGCACCAGATAGACAGACAGCGTTGCCAGACTGGCAACCACGACAGTCAGCCCATCCGCGCGCGTGGCTCCGCCAGGTCCACTGCCCAACAGTACAAGCAGGAGCGCAAAGACGAAGAGAATGACCGAAGCGAGCATGACCCAGCGGTTGCGAATTCCAATCCGTATTTCTGTTTGCGCAATGGCAAGAACAGCACTCATTTGGCATCTCCCGCATGGTCATGATGGTTGGAGAAATGGCGATAAATTTCGTCAAGGCTTGGGGGTGAGACCTCCACATCATTCACCGCAGCACCCAACTTCGAGATGGCGGCAAGCTGGGCCATCTTGTGTGGTTGTCTACATTCCAGCTCGACCGAAACACCATTAATGCGGCTTCCACCCAATTGGCGATGTACACGATCCACATTTGCCTGCGTGGATCGTACAGATATTCGAATGGGCAGGTTTGCCGAAGCCTGAAGGTCACTCAGTGGTGCATTCGCCACCAATACACCCTTGCGTAAAATTGCAACACGATCAGTCCTGGCTTCCAGCTCACTCAAGCCATGTGAAGAAAGAAGAACGGCGGTTCCCCTGCCCGCAAACTCCGACACCAGTTGATAAAATTTCTGGCGCGAGATTGGATCGAGACCGGACGTCGGCTCATCCAGCAGAAGCAATTTGGGATCGCCAATCAATGCCTGCGCCAATCCCAGTCGTTGGCGCATCCCCTTGGAATAACCACCGCAGCGACGATCTGCAGCATCGACAAGATCCACTTTTTCCAGCGCGGACAGCACATCACTGTGTCTCGCCCCCTTGAGTTTTGCATAATAGGAAACGACCTCACGGCCTGTCAGCATCTTGGGAAAGGCCACGCTTTCGGGAAGATAGGAGACAGACCGGCGGGCCTGTTTGCTGCCGGGTTTTGAACCCGCAATGCTGATTGAACCACCATCCGGCTTCAGGAATCCCAATACAATTCGAAACAGGGTTGTTTTGCCTGCACCATTGTGGCCGAGCAGCGCAACACGCTCACCCGGTGCCACATTCAGGGACACGGCATTGAGCGCTTCGACTTTACGAAAGTGTTTCGAAACGGCATGTGTTTGCAGAACGGAATTCATCGAATGTGTACCTCCAGCTCAATGTTGGACTCAGACTGCACGACGGGCGTCATGCGGGGCCGGTCGTCCATAACGCCGCCCGGCAGCAAGGCCGGAAACTCCCTTTGTGCCCATTTGATCAACTGAACAGCAGGGCTGCCAAGAAGCATCCTGGCTGACGGCTGCGTCCACAAAATATGATCCATGGTGTCATTCGGCCGGAACGCCTGATCTGCAATACCATCACCATTCACATCATAGGCGCTGTGATCGCTCCAGTAATTGCCGGACCAGACATGATTTTTCGATCCGACAAATTTCACCTGGGTACGGTTGCCGATGAATGCATTTCCGACGATTTCATTGCGTTCCGAACCGGCGGTAAAATGAATGCCGATGGGACAACCCTCAAAGTGGTTGTTGCGCATGATGTTCTTGTTCGCATTGTACATAAAGAGGCATTTCTTGCCGCCGTTTTTAACGACATTACCCTCCAGAATGGCATCATTGGCATAGTTGAGCATAATGCCATGATCTCGGTCGCCAATGGACGTATTGCCGGTAATTCTGACCCTGCTGGTGAACATGATCGCATAGCCCAGATGGTTACCGATCGACACATTGCCGGAAACCTCACTGTCATCGGCATACATGTAGTGAACGGCAAATCGCAAGTCCTCAAAACGGTTGTTTCGGAACCTGTTTTCACGGCTGGAATTGACAAAAATGCCATCGCGTCCGAACCGGACCGTGTTATTGTCCACGCGCGCGCCCGGGGCATTCCATACATAAACACCATTGCCGCGCCGGTTCATCAGACGATCCTGTCTGCCAATAATCGTGTTTCCTTCGACCACAGCATCTTTTGCACCGTGAATATCAACGCCGTACAGATTGCCTTCCAGCAGGTTGTTTCGAACAACCGCATTTGTTGCTTTTTTTGTGAGTTGAACCCCACTGTCAATTGTCTGATGGTCAGAGCCGGATCCTGTAAGCTTGAGACCGGATACGGTCACATGGGGCGCGTCCACACGAAGTACCGATCCGATCTCATCGCCGATGACGTGGGCCTGCCCATCACCCTCGATGGAAATGGATTTTGTCAGCGTAATCCCACCGCCATAGACGCCTGGACGGAGCAAAAGACGGTCTCCATCCCTGGCGTTTTCAATGGCCCGCACAAGCGTTTGCGCACCTGGCTCCACAGTGACATCAGCTGCAAGCGCCGATGCACAAAGCAAGGTAAAGACAAAGGCATTGCCGATTGTGCGGACCATGTTTTTCATGTCATCGCACCTCAGGCCGCGCGCGGTTCAACAAACATGCGGCCGCGCATTTCCATGTGCAGCGCATGACAGAACCATTGGCAATAGTACCAGTGAACACCGGGGCGATCTGCCGTGAAGGTGACGGATGCCGTCGCCTGTGGTGCAACCTCCATGGCAATGCCGTGGTTTGAAAGGCAAAAGCCGTGCGTTACATCGTCCACATCATCCAGATTGGTCACATAGACAGTGACTTCATCACCCTGTTTGACCGTGAACGTATCGAGACCGAACACAGGCGCGACCGATGTCATATAGACGCGCACCTTGTTGCCGTCGCGGATAACAATGTCTTCATCTTCAATGTCAACGCCATCAGCTTTGGCCTGTGCTATCGCATCAGCAAACATGGGATCATCACGTGACCAGACATCAACCGGGTTCACGATATCCGAACGTACGATGATGGAATCGTGAGGCTCTGCAAATGTCGGGCCATCATGAACCACCTTCATGTCGTCAGATGAAATGTCGATGAGCTGCTCATTCTCCGGTTTGAGCGGGCCGACATTGATGAACCGGTCTTTTGAGAACTTGTTCATCGAAATGAGCCACTGACCATCGGCCTCGGCCGTCTCCCCCATTGATGTGGAATTGTGGCCTGGTTGATAGTGCACATCGACCTTGGAAATGATCGGGTCAACGTCTTCGCCATTAAAAGCGGCAATCGCCTTGTCGATGTCCCATTTCACAATCTGACTGTCCAGGAACAGCGTGGTAAAGCAGTTGCCCTTGCCGTCAAACGCCGTGTGTAGTGGCCCAAGCCCCAGTTCCGGCTCGGCCACGATACATGAGCGTGGATCAGCATCTTCTGCAAACAGCGCATCAACCTTGGTCACGTCAATGACAGAAACTGTCGGAGACAATTTGCCGTTGATCATGATGTGCTTTTTGTCCGGCGCGGTATTGACGCCATGCGGACTGTTTGGGATCGGAATGTAGCGGGTGTATTTTTTGTTGGACCCCTTGCGTCCGTCGATCACCGGCACGCCATTCAACATTTGCACGTCACCAGCCGCCACACCTTCCTCAATGGCTTTGATGTTGAACACAACAACATGGTCAAGCTCATTTTCGGTCATCCCGGCCAGATCCATGCCCATTTCCGAGTTGTAGGATGTCGAAAATGCGTATTTGCCCTGATAGTCGCAATCGGTGTTATCCAGATTACCCGACACCATGACCTGCCAGGACACTTCCATTTCATCGCCATCAATGGCAGTGAAAATGTTTGTGTACTGACTTGGATCATCCAGAATGGTGCCATCATTGACCAGCGGTGCTTCGTGCTCTCCATTGGCGAAAACATAGCCGGTGCGCGGATATTTCTGCGGGCGCATGCCGTGGATGTCGTGTGCGTTTGGCACCTCGATGATCTTGTCACATTTCATGACATCGCAGCGCACCCGTGCAACCCGGGTATTGGCCTTGTCATTCATGAACAGATAGCGCCCGTCATACGTGCCGTCGGTAAACGACATATGCGGATGGTGAAGGTCACCATTGTCATAGGTCTTCATGCCGCGAGCGGCCAGAAATTCCCTGGTCTCCGGCAGCAGGTTTTCGGTCAGTATCTTGAGACTTTCGTTTGTTTGCCCCCAACCGGTTGCAGAACAGCGGTTGAAAACCGGCACGCGCATGAGTTCGCGCATGGATGGAAAGCCCAGGATGCGTAATTCGCCCGTTTGGCCCGATGACCAGAAGCCATAATAGGGATCCAGTTCACCAGGCTCGAGATTGAGCTTTGGTGAGGCAGCTCTTGCGGTCGTTACCGCGCTGCCGCTTAGCAGGTCTGAACCCAAACCGGTCCCGGCAACAAATGCGCCTGCTGCAGTTGCGGTCATCAGGCTTCGCCTTGATAGACCTTTCCTCTTGGTTTCTTCAGCTGACATGGCGCTTACTCCTTTCGCGTTGTTGAAAGCGTCAATTACTCCGCCAACACTGAAGCCGTTCCTGCGGCTTCGTCGGTCGGTAGAATTGGTTTGATACGGTTGCGGTCTTCAAATCGCTTGCGCTTGGCAACTTTCTTTATGCAGACCGGACATTTTGAATTGCTTTGGTAAAGCACCTGACAGTGCAGACACTGCAGGCATTCATTCGGATTGATATTGCCCTCCGGATGAATTGCCTGAACGAAACATTCCTTCGCGCAGCGCTGGCATGGATCACCGCATTCCTTGTAGCGTTTGAGCCAATCAAACATCCGCATTCGCGCGGGAATGGCGAGTGCCGCACCGAGCGGGCACATATAGCGGCAGTAAAAGCGTTCGATGAAGAGGCCAGCACCCAACAGTAATCCGACGAACAGGAGGTAAGGCCAGGTGCGGTCAAATTTGAGAATAATCGCCGTTTTGAAAGGCTCAACCTCAGCCAGTTGCTCGGCAAGTTCCAGCGAGTAAAGCGAGGTTCCGAACAGACCCAGGAAGATCATGTATTTCAGTGGCCAAAGCCGCTCATGCACACCCCATGGCACAGTTATCTGTGGGATCCTGCATAGTCGGGCGATCTTGTTTGTCAGCTCCTGCAGCGCACCAAATGGACACAGCCAGCCACAAAAAACCCCTCTTCCCCAAAACAGCAAGGATGCTGCAACCGAGAACCAGAGGATAAATACCAGCGGATCCATCAGGAATGCTGACCATGAAAAATCGGTTGTTATGGCTGAAAAGAACGCCAGGACATTGACGACGGACAGTTGCGCATTTGCATACCAGCCAAGGCCGAACAAAGTGAAACACAAAAAGCCGATGCGAAACCAATAGACAAACCGCTCGCTGCGGGTGAACTGCATCTGAAAAAAGAATACACCGGTGAGCAAAATGAGTGCGACGGCAAGAACCGCTGCTTCAACCTTCTTCTGCTCCCAGATGCGTTTCCACAGATGGCTCAACTCATCCGGATTGGATGCAGCAATATCACCAGATAGCTGCATAGAAACATCATTTGCAGGTGTCGCACTGGCAATCGTCTCAAAATAGCGATCCGGCGTTTTATAACCAAGATCGAATGTAATGAACGTTTTCTCAATTGCCCCCACCGCCCGTTGAACCAGTAGCTGTAACCGAAACGGTTCAGATGGCTTGAATTCCATATCAGCCGGAATTTTGAAAAGATCCAATTCGGCAAAGGATGGTGCATCGCCGGGTGCCAGGCGTCCCAGACGCCGGTGTTGCTTGTCAAAAAAGCGCACGGCAGTATCGCCCTGGATAATCTGAATACGGTCAAAAATACCGCCGCGCACGTAGCCAGACCCCTTGAAGGAGTATTGGCCACGGCCAAGCACAAGAATGGCCTGCTCACCATCATCCAACCATTCAACGAGATTGGCATATTCGTCGGCACCGAGGAGTGTGCGACCGATTTCAGGTGCACTGACCAGCGCCAGATGCAATTCAATGAATGTATCTTCGGGGTTCCCCCGTTCAGGACGTTTGATGGCCCGTGCGTCGCCGCTGTCGATAAAAGCCTGGTTGATCTGCCCAATATCAAGAAGAAGTGCGCGAACAGAGCCATCGCCTGTCAGTGTTTGCCAATCGGAGATCGGCACATCGGCCCCCGACGGCATTAACAGTTTTTTCTGCGGTCCGCTCTCGGCAAGCTCAGCCGTCAATCCACCCAGACCAAGCTGGCGGGCAACTTTCAGACCGGCGCGGACAATTGAGTCATCAATCACAATGATCGTCACGGTGGCACCTGATATAATATCAAGCTTGTGCGCAGACCCGCCCGATTCCGCCTCAGCGATCAGATCAAGCCCGGCATATTTTTCGGTAACGGCCCGTATTTTTGATTCAGGAATGCCGATCAGCACAATGGGTTCGGAGTGTTTGACCAGCTTGACGCCCGTCACTTTGGCGTTGGCATCCACCGCCATCAGAACGTGAATTGGTTTGCCGGAGTATCCGGTGGTCGTCACAAAGTCTGATGTCAAAAAGACATAGCCAACGGTTTGGCCATGCTTCAATGCAGGGACAACAGCGATATCGCTACGGATTTCACCAAAGCTATCTGCCCCGGGCACCAGTTCCGAGACGTCTACCTTGTCTAAAAATTTTGCCACAAGCGGCTCACTGTGGCCGGCACGCACGCCAGCCAACATACAAGTCAGTGCGACAAGTAATGCTGTGAGCAGGATGCGACCGTATTCCCGATCTAATCGCATATCGACCCAGTTTCTTTCAAATTCGGGTCGAACTTAAACCTTCTTCAATTCCACACTTTGCGCTACATCAAACAATTAAGGGGTTTTGCGTATTGCCGAATTTATTATTTAAGCTATTGAATTTGTTTCAAAATATAAACCTTTCGACACGCTGAACCAGACCATACTCCAGTCAATCGGATGATAAACCGTTGTTTTGCACAGACGTGCTGCAGCTAAGATGCGTGGCGTTGCGCCAAAAGCAATGCAGGTGCAAAAACGATGCCGAAACCTATAAATGCAGCTGACCAGCCAAAAGCTGCAATATGGATCAGCGTGTCGTATGGGCCGATCTGCAGTCCGGCCAGAATACGCGCAACAGCGCTCATGATAACGGCGGCAAACATGAGTTTGACCGGTGTGGTCGCCTTCAGGGCACGACCAGTGTGACCAAGCGATGCGCGGGCCATAATCGCAAGCGTCATTGATCCGATCGCCCCAACGCCAAGTGCATGGATGCCCGCCAGTTGTGCCACATCATCGGGCCAGAACACGGATGCGGCGATCAATCCAAACCCCACGGGCACAAACAAATAGGCGATGTGCATGATACTGACCAGAAAATCGCCAAACGTGCGGTCACCGGCCCAGCGGGCCAGGCGGACAAATTGTAAAACCGCAGCGATCAGCATGAACCAGCCCGTGACCAATCCAAAGGGCACCACAATCCACACGACCAGTGCCAAAAGCGATATCACAATTGTGGCGATGTCATAGCGTGAAGATGGTGCCGGCAGCCGTCCGGGATTGTGGCGAGCAAGCCAGTTTCGGGTAAAACTCGGGACGACACGTCCGCCGATGATCATGATGAGCAGGATAATGGCGCTTGCACCGGCCCGGCGACTGTAATCGCTCGTTCCATCAAAATGCACTTCCAGATGAAACCCTATATTGGCCAGCACAATGACGGACAACGGCATTAGAACCTTGAGATTGCGCCAGTTTTTTCCAGCAATTATCTCATTGGCGATAACCGCTGCCACCAGCGCGGTGAAGCTGACGTCAATGAACAACACGTAAAGCCAGTCAATACCGGCTGAAAAGCTGACGGTAATTCTTCCCAACATCCAGACAATGAAAAGCAGCAACAACGGCATGCCCCTCACGGGCAGTCGACCGGTCCAATTGGGCACGGCGGTAAAAAGAAACCCGGTAACAATGGCCGGAAGGAACCCGAAAAAAAGCTCGTGTACATGCCAATCAAGGGGCGAAAATGCACTGGCCAGATCCAGTTCACCTTGAAACTGCGGCAGCCAGAGCAATATCGACAGACCGGCGTAAAGTGCGCCAAAGAGAAAAAACGGCCTGAAACCGCCGCTGAGAAACGCCAACCCTTTGTAATCGCGTCTGGATACCGCTGACATCAATGTAACTCCTGCATCCGCAACAGGTTATGCGCGGCTTTGTCGGTCTTTTGGCTGATAATCCTCCAAAAACGATACCCGTGCTTTGCGATAGAACAAAGAGCATTCAAAATACGCTGGCAATTGAACGTTGACCGCACAGGTATTGACGAAAAATGCCACCAATGCGCGAAGTTGTAGTTTGCGAATGCGCAAAGATAATTGGTAGGGGCCGTGTAAGGTCACACGGCTGGAGTGATTTATGTCAACGAAACCCAAAATCACCATATCGACAAAAATGGATGTTCTGATGGCGCAATATCCGGAAACCCTGCCGGTGCTGTTTGATAACAAAATCCACTGCTTCGGTTGCCTTCTTGCCGCTTTTCACAATGTCGGCGATGCGGCGCGCGAGCACAATCTTGATGAGGATTACCTGCTCTCCGAGTTTATTCTGGCGGCATCAGCCAGGCTGGCGTAGAGCACGATCAATCATGGCCACTGCCCACCATTACCAGCTTGTGGCCTTCGACCAGGACAACCTTTTTGCGACCGCTTGATACCCATCCCATTTCTTCCCATTTGCTCATCAGGCGGGAGACCGTGTGCAGTGTCGTTCCGGTCATCTCTGAAATATCCTGACGGGTAATCGGAAAGTCGATCAGGATCCCCTCATCGGTTTTTTTCCCGGTTTGATTGGCAAGCCGCAATAAGGCATTTGCAACGCGTTGCTCCACTTTGTTCATCGCCAGGGCCATGACCTGATCTTGTGTTTCCGCAAGACGTTTGCCCACCGTGGCATAGGAATTCGTTGCAAAAGCCGGGTGGGTGGTTATCACCTGATCCCATATCCGGGTCGGCCAGATGATCGAAACGCAGTCAACCGCAGCAATCGCATTTGCCGGATAGGTGTCGCGACCAATCGCTTTGGCAATGCCATATAATTCACCGCCTGAAATATAGCGGGCAATCATCTGCTCGCCCTCAGCATTGATCTTCACAACCTGAATATGACCATCGAGCAGCAAAAAAAACGAATGGGCCTGTTCGCCCTCACGAAAAATGGTTGTTCCTTTTTCACAGCGCTGCGCCGTACCCTGGTCAAGCAGGTCCTGAATCGCATTTGGCTCCATACCGTCAAATGGCGGCAGATCCCTCACCAGCGATATATTCAATGCATGCATACAACCAGCCCTGTTCCATCAGGTAATCGTCATTACAGGCAAACTGGCATTGCGGTTCAATTGATGCAACGTGAATTAACAAAGGCATATAGGTTTTGCCAATGCGTCGAGCGTTCAATGCACCACAGAAGCAATGAAACTTCCCTGAAAATCGGGTAGCTGGCGCTTGTTTCCTAGGATTTGCGTGCCGCCCAGGCCATTCCCCGACGCATCATTTGTGTGACCTGCGGCACCTTCAGATCGTCCAGTGTATGACCGATGGAACAGTAGAAAACATGGCCTTTGTCCCACCGGCGTTTCCAAACCACGGGAATAACCGTGCCTTCAATCCACCAAAGGTGGTCACCGGAGAACGTTGTCGTCGCCAGCACCTCATTCGACGGATCAACCAGCATGTAATATTGTTCCGAATGCAGCTTGAAACTCCTGATGCCCTTGACAATCGGATCATCCGGTCGGGTGATGGTGACATCATAATCAACAAAATCGTCCGACGGGACCGGATTGTCAGGCCAGCCGGGCGGGTGTGCGACAAACTGCCCGCCAATCATGAAATGATAGGATGGATGGTCACGGAACGCATCACCCATGTGGCCATGCCAACCGGCTATACCGCATCCGTCGGCAACCAGTTTCAAAAGACCCAACTCTTCTTCGCGGGTAATATTGCCAAATTCATCCTGATGGGATGACCGGGCGCTGGACCAGATCGGCACGATAAGGTCGATGTCGGCCATCCCATCCGGGTCAGCAAGCGGTGCAAGCGTGTTATGCACCACAACATCGAAGCCTTCCTCTATCAAAAGAGCCTCACACCAATCGCCAAATGTTGTTGGTCGGTGGCCTTCCCAACCGCCGACAAATAATGCTGCTTTCATTGTGATTGTTCTTTCATGAATGCAAAAATCGAAGCCATGTCACGCTCGCCGAAACCATTCTTTCGGGCAGCCTCGACAACATCGAGCGTGGTTCTGGTTTGCGGCATGGAAACACCCAGTGTGTCAGCAAGCGCGAGTGCGTGTTCCAGATCCTTGCGGACCAGATCAACCGTGAATGATACAGCCTGCCCTGCCTCATCCAGGTATTGTTCGCGTCGATAGGACAGCATTGGTGCTGCAGCAGCAGAGTTTTCTATGACATCATAGGCATCAGCTTCTGCGATGCCTGCGCGACCGGCAAGCGTGAGCGCTTCCGAGACCGTTTGATTAAGACCATGAACGAGCATATTGACCGATAGCTTCATGGCCGCACCCGCGCCGGTGCGGCCAAGCCAGATAGTCTTGCGTCCCATCGCGCCAAACACCTGATGCAATTCGGGGTAAGCGTTTTGCGCACATCCAGCCATTATCAAGAGCTGCCTGTCTTGAGCGGCTTGCGTCGAACCGGAAACCGGAGCGTCTACAAATGTCTTGCCGACCCGCTCTGCCTCCACAGTGATCTGCTGAACCAGATCCGGGCTCATTGTGCCCATTTCAACCAGCAATGAGGCGCCATCTGCCGCAACCAACCCCTCACGTCCAAGATAGACGGCGCGGGCCGCTGCATCATCGGCCAACATGGTAATGACGATTTGATTGCCGTTTGCCAGATCCGCTGGGCGCTCCACGCTTCTTGCCCGATGGGCATTCAGGAACCGTTTTGCCGGAGCATGGCTGCGGTTCCATATGGTCAGATCATGGCCTGCACCAACACAATTGGCTGCCATACGGCTGCCCATGCGACCCAGGCCGCCAAAACCCATCTTCATGATCAAGCGACCTTGAGGTTATTGTCTGACAAGCCGGATATTGCCTGGATCAGATTATCCTCGGTTACCTCGTCAGAGGTAAACTCACGCATCACCCGGCCATTGTACATTGCGACTATACGGTCAGAAACATGCAGCACTTCGGGCATCTCGGACGAGATGACAACAACCGCGTAGCCTGATTTGGCAAGTTTGCGCAGCAGATTGTGGATCTCCGATTTTGAACCAACGTCGATACCACGTGTTGGTTCATCAACAATCAATACCTTCGGGTGCATGCCAAGCCATTTGCCAATGACTATCTTTTGCTGGTTTCCGCCAGACAGATTTTGAACCGGTTGCCGCCAACTTGGCGTCTTGATTTCCAGCTGATCGTGATAGGTGTTGTAAATCTTCAGTTCTTCAGTGCCCGATACGAATGGCCCCGTGGTCAGAGCATCAATCTGCGGCAAGGTCATATTGTCCCTGCAGCTCATGGCCAGAACGAGGCCCTGTTCTTTACGGTTTTCCGGCACCAGCGACAGGCCGAACTGAATGGCTTCCACAGGCGAATTGATGTCAACAGCTTTGCCCTGCAGATGGATTTGTCCGCTCGTGGGTTTTCGAAGACCAAACAAAGTCTCCGCAATTTCAGTCCGCCCCGCACCAACCAGACCGTAAAAACCAACGACCTCACCCGTTCGCACTTCAAAACTGACATCCTGATACAGCTTGCCGCAGGAAAGATTTTCAACGCTAAGCGCGACATCACCGGTTTCAACGTGCTCGTGGAGGCGCTCATAGGAAAGGCTGCGACCAATCATCAGCTGGGTTACTTCGTCCTCATTGGTTTCAGCTGTCATCAGGGTTCCGCGATAGGTGCCATCACGCAAAACCGAAATCCGGTTGGAAAGATGGAATATCTCCTCCATGCGGTGGGAGATGTAGACGATGCCCACGCCGTCAGCCTGCAGATCACGAATGACATCAAACAGCACCACTTTTTCCTGATCGGTCAGTGAAGCCGTTGGCTCATCAAAAATGACCACCTTTGCATCGTGGGTAAGCGCGCGCGCTATCTCCACCATTTGCTTTTTTGCAATCGATAGGGAATCGACCGGGGTTGTTGGCTCAAAGTCACAGTTGAGTTTATTCAATATGACATAGACACGCTGATGCAGCGTTTTCCAGTCAACCAGTCCAAAGCGTTTTTTCGGCAACTCACCCAGAAAAACATTTTCCGCAACCGTCATTTCCTCAGCCAGCGACAGTTCCTGGTGGATGAGGATAACGCCGCTTTGCTTTGCTTCAAGTGGTGTCCGCATGACAACCGGACTGCCGTCGATGACAATCTTGCCGCCATCGGGCTGATACATGCCCGCCAGCACCTTCATCAGTGTCGATTTGCCTGCGCCATTTTCCCCGAGCAGAGCATGCACTTCACCCGGCTGCACGTCGAAATTGACGTCATCAAGCGCGCGAACACCAGGAAAGGTCTTGACGATCCCCACAAGCTGAAGTGTCGGATTGCTGATGCTCATAAGCGCAACTCCTCTTCGCCCTTACGGTTCAATTGCTTATCGAGGTAAAGAACAGCGATCAAAATGACCCCAAGAATGACCAGCACGTAAAATGCCGGAACCTGCATCAGGTTCATGCCGTTGCGCAAAATACCAATGGCCAGCACGCCGCCGAATGTGCCGATGATATTGCCAGCACCACCGGTCAGTTTGGTTCCTCCCAGAACCACAGCAGTGATGGTCCATAGCTCGTAATCCCGGCCGAGATTGGGTGTTGATGCACCCATTTGGGTGGATAATGTGATACCGGCGAGTGCGGCAAAAAACCCGACGATCATGAAATTGATCACCATGTTCGGGCCAACGCGGATACCGGCGTTTACAGCGGCTTCCCTGTTCCCGCCCACGGCATAGGTATTTCGGCCGTGTACAGTGCGCGAAAGTAGAATATGAGCAGCGACAGCGCATAGAATAAACAACAGCGCCAGTGTCGGCACAGGGCCGATGGAACTGGAACCAAAATCGGAATAAGCAAAATTGGCCGCATAAAATGATTGCTCTTCGGTATAGACAAAAACCAAACCACGCACACCGAGCATCGCGCCAAGCGTAACGATGAAGGCATCAACACCGGTTTTCCAGACAATGAAACCATTGACGGCCCCAAGGACAATACCGCTCAACAACCCGGCTGCAACCGCTGGCAACATCTGCCAGTTCCCCCAACTGTCGAACATCGGCCAGCCCATGATGCTGACGGCAAGGCTTGCCGCAAGTGCGAGCGTTGCACCGACGGACAGATCAATATTGCCGTTGATCATCACAAGGGTCATGCCAAGAGCGATCAGACCGATTGTCGAGGTCTGGACGAGCAGGTTTTTCATATTCTGCGCGTCGAAAAAATACTCGCTGGCGAACGAAAAGAAGATGAAAATGATTGCTACAAATACCCAGATTGGATTGCGAATAATCCAGTTGAGTGCAACATTGGGTTTTTTCTGTGCGGCGATGTCAGACATGGCGATCTCCTTCAGGCAATCGGCGACAACAGTCGCCCGCGTTTTGCAGCAACGTCGAGCCACACGGCCAGGATGATGACGACCCAGGTAACTATCCATTGGGCAAAATACGGAAATCCGAGCAGCAAAAGCCCGTTCTGGATGAACCCCAATATCAGCACACCAAGCACCGTTTTCAGGATATTTCCCGACCCGCCCAGAAGCGACGTACCCCCCAGAATGACACCCGCAAGCACCAGGAGCTCGTAGCCCTGTCCCACATTGTTTTGTGATCCCATCACACGACTGCCAAGAATTATCGCGGCAATGCCGGTGCAAAATGCGGAAATGAGATAGGTTGAAAACACAACACGATTGCGGCGAATGCCTGAAAACACAGCCGCTGTTGCATTGCCGCCCACCGCGTAAATTCGCCGGCCATAGGGAGTGCGCGACATCACGATATGCATGATAACCGCCAGAACGGCGAATATGACAATCGGTGTGGCGACACCCAGGATGTCACCGCGGCCAAAAATGGCAAACCATGTGGTTTCCTGATCAGCAACGTCAACATTCTTGCCGCCGGAGTAGATGAGCGTAAGCCCCTGAATGGCGGAAAGCATGCCCAGTGTCACAATCAGAGAATTCAATTTGAGAAAGCCAATCAAAAAGCCATTGACTGCCCCAAGGACAAGGACCGCAATCAACATGATGCCAATTGCCGGTGTCGCTCCCAATTTATCATGAAGATCAACAACCATGACTGTGCCGAAGGAAAGCATGGATCCAACCGAAAGGTCGAGATTTCCTGAAAGGACCACCACGGTCACGCCGACTGCCATAACACCGATGATCGCGGATTGGCGCAAGACGGTCAGCAGGTTCTCGGGCGACAGGAATTTGTCTGAAAATATCCCAAACCCGATCATAAAGAGCACGAATGCGATGAATATCCCCTGGCGAGCCAGAAGGGATTTCACATCGATGCTTGCCGGCTCTTTGCCAACTTCAATCGCAGCCACTCTTTGATCCTCCCCGATCACACGTTGCCCCCGCCACGACAATCCATGTCCGGCTTTTACATCCGGCAACATTCAAACTAGCGTCATTCCACCATCAATCATAATGATTTGCCCCGTCATATAGTCGCTATCGCTCGATGCCAGAAAGGTTGTTGTGCCCGTTATATCCGATGGTGTCGCGACCCGTCCGCGCAAAATGTCAGCAGAAAATTCAGCAATCGCCTGCCCCTCTCGCTCCGACGCCCCGATCTCCATCAAATCCTGGTCGAGCTGTTTCCACATTTCTGTCGCAACAACACCCGGTCCGAAACCGGTAACCGTGATATTGTGTTTTGCCAGATCACGCGCACCCGATTGGGTCAGTGAAACGACAGCAAATTTCGACGCACAATAGGGTGCAACATTATCGAAACCCTGACGACTGGCGATCGATGCGGTGTTGATAATTTTACCGCCGGTGCCCTGTCTGATCATTTGTTTGGCGGCTTCCTGCATGCCAATCAGAACGCCAAGGCCGTTGATTTCCATAATCTGGCGCCAGTTTTCCTCGGTCACATCAAGAAAATTCATCGGTTTGTTGATGCCAGCATTATTGAATTTCACATCGATTTTTCCAAAGGCATCGACCGCTTTGGAAATCATGTCGCGAACATCCTGACGTTTGCTTACATCAACCTTTGCGGAAACAACCTTTGCGCCGTTTTGTGCCGCACGCCCCAGATTTGCCTTCACAACGTCTTCAGCCAGTTCTGCGTCCAGATCTGCAAAACATACATCCGCGCCCTCATCAAGCAGCGCTTCCCCAATCGCGCGCCCAATTCCCCGCGCCGCACCCGTCACGATACAGGAACGTCCTGACACTCTGCCCACAGCGTGTCCTCTCTAAAGCGTAAAAGAAAACAAATGTGGCGCGAAATCGAAACTCCGCGCCACCTGGGAGATTATCAAAAAACGGGTTTTGTAAACTCGTTCATGTTTTTCTGGGTGATTTTCGGTGTATCGAAATAGTTCAATTTCGGCACTTCCTTGCCACCAAGAACATCGATTGCAGTCTGCAGTGCAGCTTTCGCATCATCAACCGGAGACTGATAGATCGAGCCGTAATATTCACCGCGACCCATGGCTTCATAGCCAACAGCAAAGTTTGTTGCGCCAATGAAAGCAATGCCGGTACGACCGGCGGCTTTGGCAGCGTTCAATCCACCAACACCCATATTGTCATCGCCAGCGTAAACGCCATCGATATTGTCATATTTGGTCAGGAATGCTTCCATCACACGCTGTGATTTTTCCCGGTTCCAGTCACCTGGCTGTGTCTCAATGATTTTCACATCCGGGCAGGCTTCTGCCAGGCGGTCTTCAAAACCTTTTTGACGCTCGATAGCTGTGGTGTAACCGGGTTGGCCGGAAATCTGTACAACTTCGCCCTTGTTGCTGAGCGCTTCGCACATCAGTTCAGCAGAACGCGCGCCCTGGGTAATATTATCCGGGCCAGAGAATGCTGCAATGAATTCCATGCCTTCAGCTGCAATGTTCGAATTGGTGATAATTACCGGAATACCAGCCTGTTGCGCCTTGCGCACGGCGGGAACAACGGCCTTACCATTTGTTGGCCAGATGATGATGGCATCAACTTTTTGCTGGATCAGATCCTGAATCTGGGCAATTTGCCGTGCAACGTCGCCGCCAGCATCAAGCACGACGGCTTCCACGTCGCTATTGGCATCTGCTGCTTCAATAAACGCTTTTTCGTAGGTTGTCTGATAACTGTCCACGCCAACATTGTTCTGGGTGATCCCGATCTTCATGCCCTCGGCAGATGCGGCACCGGCCAACGATACAGCCGCAATTGCAGTAGTCGCCGCTAAAAGCTTGCTAAATTTCATTGTCTTTCCTCCCGGGCCAAAAGCCCTCGCGTTAATTCCTCCCGACCCAAACACAGTTCGTCCAAGCCGACCACCCAACAACTGGAGTGTGCGGGGTTAACTTGCCGCAAAGAGAGGTTTCAGTGAGTCCGAAATATATTCATATTGGATATTTTTCTATCCATAATGGATATTATGCAGCTTTCTACAATCATTCAATTTGAACATTCTTGCTGGAGGTCACCGTGTCAAACCCAAAAAGACCGCAATCCCCGCGAAACGCCAATCGGCAAAACGCGAGGATAAACAAAGGGGTTTATCAAATGGGAGGTTCAAGCGCGCAAGACCTGACGGCACCGTCGGGAACAAAAACAGAAATTCTTCAGACACTGTCATTTCTGGAGGATTTTGGTGACGAGCTGGAAGGTGTCGTCGATGTTTATGCGCCGAATCCATATTTCCGCATGTCCTTACATTTGATCCGCAGTCACTTCGAAGCCAAGACCGTCACCCCCACATCATTGATTGGTGAAGCAGGCGTTCCCTATGCCACCGCAACACGCCGTATGAAAGAGATGGTCGATTCAGGGCTGCTGGAACTGCGCCCGCGCACCCGAACCGGCAAAACCTTTTCAGTTCATCCAAGTCCGAAACTACTGGACTCCTGGATGCGACTAACGACCCGTATAAAGCGACTGGCGGAACAAAAGTTTGAGCTGGCAGACAGCACGACCGGGAACAATGATTACTACTATGGCAGTTCGTACCTTGCTGCGCAGACCATACCGCCACTGCAGGTTCTGCCCGAACCGCTGAAAATTGCGGGGGGCATTCGTGTTCTTGTCCATGGCGATCCAACATTCATGGTTATGGACGCGCTCAAACGGCAGTTTGAAAATGTCATCGGCACCCAGATACATCAACGGGCATTTTCCATTGACCGGCTGCACGAAGAACTATTGAAAAATGCCGTGCGCAAAACAAGCCGCTACGACATTGTTGCTGTTGACTTGCCCTGGGTCGGCGAACTCGTCGAAAAAGGCATATTAATGCCGCTGGATGAGGCTTTTGACCTGCAGCGCCTCGACCCGGCGGATTTTCACACTGCAGGCTGGAAGGCTGCCCATTGGGGTGGACGCGCCTATGGCGTCCCGGCTCAAACGACACCCGAACTGCTGTTTTATCGCAAGGACATGTTTGCCGAAGCGGGCATTGAGCCACCGGCAACGACCGACGATCTGCTTGCGGCGGCAGAAAAACTGCATGATCCCATACATGGTCGCTATGGCATCGCCTGGAACGCTGCACGCGGGACAGCTCTCGGGCATACGTTCCTGATGACGCTGGCTGATTTCGGCGCGTCCATACTTGATCTGGAGGAAAATGCCGGCGGCTACAACACCGACAATCTGCACAAGGGTGGCTACCGTGTTCTGATCGACACTGAAAAGGGCCTTGCAGCGGCTGAATATCTGATGGCGCTGCTGCAGTTCTCACCGCCAGGCATCCTGTCGATGTCATGGTATGAGCGCGTCCGGCCCTATGCGGCGGGTAATATTGCCCTGGCCTATGGCTACACCCTGCTTGCACCCTATTTTGAGTTGGACCCTTCATCCCCTGCGTCCGATCAAACCGGATATCTTGCCCACCCGACCGGCCCCGGTGCATCACCGGTCGCACCGGTGGGTGGATATGTCATGTGTATTCCTGCCAATATCGCGGCGGAGCGGATCGAGCCTGCCGTTGAGGCGTTGATCGCCTTCACCTCACCGGAAGCGCAAAAGCTCTATGTGCAAAACGGCAGCCGTACCAACTCCAGATATTCCGTTGGCTCGGATCCGGAAGTGCGGCGCACCTCGACAATTTTTGAAGCCGTGGACGCCATGTCATGGCGGGACGAACTGCAGTTCTGGCCGCGTCCGCCAATCCCTGAAATCAGCGACATCATTCACATATGCGGAGAAGAGCTTCACGACATGCTGCGCGGTATCGTCTCTCCGCGCGAGGCACTTGCCAAGGCTCAGGCGCGCGCTGACAAAATCATCACCCAATCTGGTCTTACCTAACGAGGAGGAAATCATGGACCCCAATCGCCTAAAGGGTAAAAACATTCTGATAACCGGTGCCGCTCAGGGCATGGGGGCCACCAACGCTGAACATTTTGCTGAACAGGGTGCCAATGTGTGCCTGGGTGATGTCGACCTAGCCATGGCGCAAACCGTGGCCGAGCGCATCAATGCGCGTGGCAACGGCAAGGCAATTGCCGTCAGGATGGATGTCACCAAACGCGAGGACAACGCAAGCGCTGTTGCTGCAACGGTTGAAGCCTTTGGTTCCATTAACATTGGTGTTTTCAATGCCGGCCTGAACAAGCCGCGCTTCTTTATGGACATCGACGAGGACAATTGGGACCTCATCATGAATGTCAACACCAAGGGCATGATGCTTGGGATGCAGGAAGTAACCCGGCAAATGATCGCGCAGGGACCGCAGGAACATGTCTACAAGCTGATCAATGTGGGCAGCGTCGCCTCGCGTAAACCCCTTGAGGATGTGACCGTTTACTGCACATCCAAATATGGTTGCCTTGCTTTGACCCATTGCGGCGCCGTTGCCCTGGCAAAACACAATATTACCGTGAACGGCTATGCGCCGGGCGTTGTCAAAACACCGCTTTGGGAACAACTCGACAAGGATCTTGTCGAAATCGGTTTCAAAGACCGTGCGGGCCAGGCCTTTGATGATATCGCCGAAATCCTGGCACTCAAAAAGGTCTCCTATCCGGACGATATCAAGGGCACCGCTGCGTTTCTGGCCAGTCACGACAGCGACTATATGACCGGTCAGATGATCCACATCGATGGTGGCTGGGTCATCCAATAACAACAAAGGGCAGCCGACCTTCCCATACTTCACAAGATTCAACGCGGGCACGCATCGCGAAAGAGGCTATCATGGCTCAACCAAACATCTCCGCGCTCAATCCGCGCATCCTGCAACCGGGTGATATTGATCCCAATTGGCGATGGGACAAACATATCCCATCATCCGGCCATATGGCCGTGGATTTCGAGCGCCGCGTCGACCATGATCGCCTGCGCCGCTATCGGCTGTCTCGCGCCAAAGACGCACTGAAAAAATCCAACCTCGGCTCCATGCTGATGTTCGATGTCAACAACATCCGCTACGTTTCAGGAACCAAGATTGGCGAATGGGAGCGAGACAAAATGTGCCGTTTCTGCCTGCTCGCTGGCGATGACGAACCCTATGTGTGGGACTTTGGTTCTGCGGCGGTGCATCACCGCGAATATTGCGACTGGCTGGACCCGGAGCGCATGTTGGCCGGTGTTGTTGGCATGCGCGGCACCATCCCGCCAAGCTTTGGTCTGATGAAACGCTATGCTGAGGAGATTGCAGGGCTGATCAAAAAAGCCGGCATGGCAGGCATGCCTGTGGGGGTGGATTACGCCGAAACGGCGATGTTTTTTGCTCTTCAGGAGGCGGGCCTGAATGTTGTTGATGGCCAGCAGGTCATGTTGAGCGCGCGTGAGATCAAAAACATCGACGAAATACAGCTGCTGAACCAGGCCGCAAGCATGGTGGATGGCGTTTACCACATGATCTATGAGGAGCTGAAACCCGGTATACGTGAAAACGATATCGTCGCCATGTCCAACAAGCTGCTCTATGAAATGGGCTCGGATGATGTGGAAGCAATCAACGCCATCTCCGGTGAGCGGTGCAACCCGCATCCGCACAATTTTACCGACCGTCTCATCCGTCCGGGCGATCAGGCTTTCTTTGATATTCTGCAATCCTATCAGGGCTATAGAACCTGTTATTACCGGACATTCAATGTGGGCTTTTCGACCCCTTGTCAAAACGATGCCTATGTAAAGGCGCGTGAATGGATTGATGCGTCCATTGAAGCCATCAAGCCGGGTGTTTCAACCGATGAAGTTGCCGGAAAGTGGCCCAAAGCTGAAGACTTTGGCTTTCCCGATGAATTGTCGGCCTTTGGGTTGCAATTTGGCCATGGATTGGGTCTGGCGCTGCATGAGCGCCCCATCATCAGCCGCGCAGTATCCTTGGACAACCCGATGGAAATCAAGACCGGCATGGTCTTTGCACTCGAAACCTATTGTCCGGCCACCGACGGTTATTCTGCAGCACGGATTGAGGAAGAAGTCGTTGTAACCGACACGGGTTGCAAGGTGATTTCGCTCTTCCCGGCGCAGGATCTGCCGATCGCCAACCGCTACTGATGCCCTGCAAACTTGTCCCCCCGGAGGCGCGCCGGGGTGGACCTTTTTTTGAGATCGAGCGATGAGCCCAGTACCAGCCAAAACCAACACTGAAGACTACATCCGCATGTACACACAGATGGTGCGTATCAGAGCGTTTGAAGACAACGCCAACCAACTCTACCTGTCAGCAAAAATGCCCGGTTTGACACATATGTACTCCGGCCAGGAAGCCGTAGCCGTTGGCATGTGTGAAGCCCTGGAAGACAGCGACAAGATTACATCAACACACCGGGGCCATGGGCACTGCGTTGCCAAAGGGGCAGACTTCCAGCAGATGTTCTGCGAACTGCTCGGCAAGGAAGAAGGTTATTGTCGCGGCAAGGGCGGCTCCATGCATATTGCCGACCAAAGTCACGGCAATCTGGGTGCAAATGCCATTGTTGGCGGGTCAATGGGCATCGCAACGGGAGCAGCTCTAACGGCAAAACGCCTTGGCAAAGACGATGTGACCGTGTGCTTTTTTGGCGATGGCGCCACAGCCCAGGGTCTTTGGTACGAGGTTATGAATATGGCTGCACTTTGGAAATTACCCGTCATCTATGCCTGTGAAAACAATGGTTATTCTGAATATACAAAGACCCACGAAATAGCTGCGGGCAGCCTGACGGCGCGCGCCGAAGCCTTTGGTATGGAGGCTTTCAACGTTAATGGACAGGATGTTCTGGCGGTCAACGCACTCACGCAAAAGCTTGTTGCCCGTTGCCGAATGGGTGAAGGCCCGTTTTTCATCGAGCTGAAGACCTATCGCTACCACGGTCACCATGTGGGCGATATCAACCGGGAATATTACAGGTCGAAAGACGAAGAGGCCCATTGGAAGAGCGAACACGACCCGATCACCAATTTTGGCGAATGGATGCTCAGCGAAGGCATCGTCAATGAAGACGAACTGGGCACGATCAGTGACGCGGTCATGGCGGATGCCGAAGCAGCCGTGGCCTATGCGCTGGATGCAAAATACCCCAATGAAGCTGAAGTCGACATGCACGTTTTTGCACCCAATGCGTAAGGAAATATCATGCGAGAGATAACGCTGTCCAAAGCCGTCAATGAGGCGATCGCCGAAGAGATGCGGCGCGATGAAACGGTATTCCTGCTGGGCGAAGATGTTGCAGAGGCAGGCACGCCGTTCAAAATCCTGTCCGGTCTTGTGGAGGAATTCGGCACCGAAAGGATCATCGATACGCCAATCGCAGAACCCGGGTTCATGGGCATTGCGGTTGGTGCGGCAATGACCGGCACCCGGCCGATTGTTGATCTGATGTTCGGTGATTTTTTGTTTCTGGTGATGGACCAACTGTGCAATCAGGCTGCAAAGACGCACTATATGTCGGGTGGCAAATTGAATGTCCCGCTTGTGCTGCGCACGAACCTTGGGGCAACACGGCGCTCCGCGGCGCAGCACTCACAGTCGCTGCATGCGCTGGTTGCGCATATTCCCGGTTTGAAAGTCGCCCTGCCCTCATCCGCCTATGAAGCCAAGGGTCTGTTGAAGAGTGCCATTCGTGACAACAACCCTGTTGTCATATTTGAAGACAAGTTGATGTATCAGGACAAGGCTGAGGTGCCAGAAGAAGAATACCTCATTCCATTTGGCGTCGCGAACATCAAACGACCGGGCACAGACATTACGCTTGTCGCCACATCCTCGATGGTTCAGGTCGCTGAAAAAGCCGCTGGCATACTCAATTCCGACGGCATCAGCGCTGAGATCATCGATCCGCGCACCATCGTGCCATTGGACGAAGAAACAATCCTGAACTCGGTACGCAAAACATCGCGGGCGATGGTTATCGATGAAGGTCACCAAAGCTATGGTGTTACCGCCGAGATCGCCAGCCGGATCAACGAAAGGGCGTTTTATCATCTGGATGCGCCGGTGATCCGGATGGGTGCAATGGATGTACCGGTGCCGTTCTCTCCGGCACTGGAAGATTTGACCGTTCCAACGCCCGAGGGCGTTGCCCACAATGCGCGCAAACTGGTGCGTGGGGAGCTGGTCCATGCCGCATGACGTCATCATGCCCGCGCTTGGAATGACGCAGGATACGGGCAAACTCGTCAGTTGGCTGAAAAACGAAGGCGACCCGGTCAAGGTCGGGGACATTCTGTTTGAGGTAGAAACCGACAAATCAACGATGGAAGTTGATGCTCAGGCTGAAGGTTTTTTGACCGGCATTTGCGCAGCGGCAGGCGATGATGTTCCGGTCGGAAACGTCATTGCGCTGATATCGCAAACGCCGGGTGCTGCGACACCCGCAGAAAAAACTGTCAGGCAAGCCCAGGAGGCCGAAGCAACGCCCGCTACCGATGTGCCCTCACCAGTTGACAGGGCACATGAACCAATTGAGCAAACAATTGTTGCCGTACCACCCACAGGCGACAGGATACTCGCGTCACCAAAGGCCAAACGTATTGCTGCCGAACTGGGTCTGGATCTGAGCGATCTGGCACGGACGGGGCACGCCCAGCCCTATCATTTTGCTGACATTGAGGTTTTGAAATCACTGGCTGCGCGCGCCGCATCGGCCCTGCCCTCAACGGATGTTCAGCCGGCCGATGCCTCCCGCTTCCTGGCACTTGAGGCAAGAACCAAGGGTCTGAATGCGTTCCTTGAATGGATGCAAACGGACGGAAATATCCGGCTGGAGACACCGCATGTGTGGGCCAGTTATGCCGCCGCCTGCCTGCGAAAAGCAACACAGGCTGAGGATACAGTTTTATCACTGCGCGTCACTCGCCTTGACGGCACCACTGCCTCCTTTCTGGATGCGGACAGACAACGACTTTCGAAAATGGTTTCATCCGATGACGAAGCGACGCCCGATTTCATTGTAAGAGACATAACCGACAATCCGATCACCCAAATGCGGCTGGGTGCACGCGAGGCACCGGTTCTGACTATTGCAAAATCAAAAAAACACTATCTGCTTTCGCTTGAATTCACGTCCCGGCAAATGACCGATGATCAGGCAATCGCGTTCATGCTCGACTTTTGCGCACGCCTGAACGATCCCCTCAAACATGTTTTATAAGGTTGGCCAGTGCCATGAAATACACAGATCTCTACATCAATGGTGAATGGCTCAATGGCACTGGCGGTGAGCGTTTCGACGTATACAATCCTGCAACTGAAGATGTGATCGCCTCAGTTGCATCAGCCGACATGGCCGATGCAGACAAAGCGCTGGACGCGGCCGAAACCGCCATGAACGATTGGAAATGCCGTACGCCGCGTGCGCGCGCTGAAGTGCTGCGCAAGGCTTTTGAATTATTCACAGCACGCCTGCCGGAATTTGCCCGCATTATCACCCTTGAAAACGGCAAGGCCAGTGCGGATGCCATGGGCGAAGCGGCCTATGCGGCAGAATTCTTTCGCTGGTTTTCGGAAGAGGCCGTCCGTGCTGACGGCATGATAACCCATGCACCCGCATCCGGTGCACGCATTGTTGTCCAGCATAAACCGGCTGGCATCGCCGTTCTGGTGACACCGTGGAATTATCCGGCAGCCATGGGCACACGCAAAATCGCCCCTGCCCTTGCCGCCGGCTGCGCGGTCATCATCAAGCCCGCGTCCGAAACACCGCTCACCATGCTGGCGCTTATGCCGCTGCTTGAAGAAGCGGGCGTGCCAAAGGGCCTCATCAATGTGCTGCCGTCAAAAAGGACCGGCGCACTTGTCGACCACCTGTTGCACGACCCGCGCGTGCGGGTGGTTTCCTTCACAGGCTCAACCGGCGTTGGGCGCAAGCTGCTGCATTCAGCGGCAGACCAGGTACTCAAACCGGCTATGGAACTTGGCGGTAACGCCCCGCTCATTGTCTTTGAGGATGCCGATATCGAAAAGGCTGTCCAGGGTGCGATGCTGGCAAAAATGCGTAATCTGGGCGAAGCCTGCACGGCCGCCAACCGTTTTTATGTGCACGAACAGATCGCCGATGAATTCAGCAGCAAATACTCAATCGCCATGGGCAAACTGAAAGTCGGTAATGGCCTCAACACCGATGTGGATGTTGGCCCGCTGGTCAATGCCGAGACACGCGACAAGGTCGCAGCCTTTGTCGATGACGCGGTTGCAAAAGGTGCCCGGATTTTATTGGGTGGCAGGCCGATGGATGGCAAAGGGTTTTTCTATCCACCTACTGTTTTGACCAATGTCACAGAAGACGCCGATTGCGTCGGCGATGAGATTTTTGGCCCTGTTGCCGCCATACAGACTTTTACAGATCAGGAAGACGTGATCCGCCGTGCCAATGATACGGAGTACGGGCTGGTGGCCTATGTATTTTCAGAGGACTTTAAACGCGCCATGCAGGTTTGTGAACGGTTGGAATACGGCATGGTTGGCCTCAATCGCGGTCTGGTTTCCGACCCCGCCGCACCATTTGGCGGTGTCAAACAATCAGGCCTTGGCCGTGAGGGTGGGCACGAAGGCATGCTGGAATTCATGGAGACACAATATATTGCAGCCGATTGGTGACATGAATGGGTCGACCCTCTCCCGGAATTTGTGCCATTTCCAAATTGGCCTGCGTGCGATTGCTACAGCACTAAAATACACTGGGACAGCACACTCGAGGTCGGATGCACCCAAGTGTGCAGAGCAGAAAGTTTGGTTTGGGTAAACACTGTTGCACCGAGCATCACAGCAAACAAACTCGACAAAAAGACAGAAGACAAACCACAATTGACGGATATGTGACGATAAGACCGCTAGCTATTCTCATTCGCTGCGCTGAAAGCCTTCATTGTTCCAAGGTATTTGAGTCTGACGGAGGCGCGGTTGTAGATCGTTGCAAAATGCTAGTCGGCAATATGTGATGAACAGGTTCAGGATCGAGTCGACCTTCCACTCTTGCAGCAATCAGTTCTGCCGCTTTTGAGCCAATCTGGCCTATTGGTTGACGGACTGTAGTCAGCGAAATCATACTCCAAGCCGCCATAGGGATATCATCGACTCCGATAAGTGAAAGATCTTCCGGCACACGTATTCCCAGCTTCTGTGTGGCTTCAAGTGCGCCAACTGCTATGACATCATTTGCGCAAAAAATTGCGGTGGGTGGATTTTTGCCGCGCATCAACCGAACCAAACCGGAGTAGCCGGACCCATGGGTAAAATCTCCATTGATAATGCGGTCCTTTTCCAGCGGGATTAAATACTCGGACAAAACACTCAATGCCCCATCAAGGCGAGAGCAGGAGGTCGAAGTATTGTTTGGGCCAAGCAAAATGCCAATGGATGTATGGCCGAGTTCGACCAGGTGTTTCATGGCCTCTGCACCGGCGGTAAAATTATCACTTTCGACAACGTCTACGGCTGGATTCAAAGCCGACCGGATTGCCAGGACGGTTGGCATTTTTCGTTCGACCAAGAACTCAACCATAGGGGAACCAATAGTAGCCGTCGTAACGATCACACCATCCAATTGATCGATCAACGAACGCAATTTTCGATTGGCACGAGCGTGTGTAAGCTCGTCGATTATCAGAACCATACCATAGCCCAAGTCGTCGAGTTCGTTGTGAAGACGATCTACCAAATAAGGGTAAAACGAATTATGCAGCGCTGCGACGACTACTCCAATGATGCCGTTGCTGTTTCGCTGTTCCGTTTTCGTACGGTTTTTGATCTCATAGCCAACGGTCTTTGCCGCATTAACGATTCGCTCCTGCGTTTCCAGAGAGATTTGTCCGCTGCCTGCCAGAGCGCGTGACACGGTAGATTCAGCAACGCCTGCCCTAATTGCTACCTCTCGTAGCGTCACCTTTGCCATCGCCAAACCTCTATTCATCTTGCATGGGTCTTTCCGCAATTTCCATACTTTTCGAGAAATTTTCAACAGCCACGCGGAAATTTTTCGTCGTTTTCAGGACGCCCTCCCTAATTTTATACAAAATCCGTTCCGGTAATGCACTCAAAAATAGTCTTGACATAGATTCAAAATTGCGGAAATATTGCGGAAAGTTTTAGGGAGGAATGCGAAATGAAGACAGTTGGCCACCTTATCGGAAAGGCTCTTAAAGCTTACGGAGTTCCCTACATCACCGGACTTCCGGGTCACGGCAACTGGAACCTAATCGATGCCTTTAACGACCCCGGCTCTGATGTTCCGATAGTCCAGACAATGCATGAGCAGGCCGCTGTTCATATTGCTGATGCACATTTTCGTGTCACTGGGCAGCCAATAGCAGCCTGCACCTCGATTGGCCCAGGTGCTGCAAACACCGTAATGGGACTTGCCAACGCCCATTGTGATTCCACGGCTCTGATGCTCATAACAGGAGCAGCATCAACTCACATGCGAGGGCATGGTGTGATGCAAGAAATGGATCGGGAGAACACGCCAGATTTCACGAAGGTGACATCGCAAGTCACGAAGCGGAATTTTGACTTGATAACTGCGGATTCGGCCCCGTTTGTCATGCATCGCGCTTTCAGTGCCATGATGACCGGCAGGCCTGGCCCAGTTCACGTGGACATTCCGTTAGATATACAATCAGCCGAAACGGACATCGATGTCCAAGACCTTTCAAAGCGATTGCCGACCGGTAAACAGCGAGCAGACAGCCAGGCAATAGATGCAGCAATTGAGCTTCTGCTCGAAGCAGAGCGGCCATGTATTGTGGCCGGAGGTGGTGCCATCACTTCCAACGCCAGCGGAGCGTTGCGGCGGCTTGTGGAGCGTTTGGGAATTCCGGTGGTGTTTACTTGGAATGGCAAGGGAGCGCTGCCGGAAGATCATCCAATGAACGCAGGTACGGTTGGATGGCCTGGTTCTCTAACCGGCAACACGCTTGCTAGCCAAGCCGATGTGGTTATGTCCCTCGGATGTCGGTTTACCGACTGGTCTGCTTCATCTTGGCGCAAAGGCGTTAGCTACTCGATACCGGAAAGCAAACTCATACACGTTGACATTGATCCTCGGGAAATTGGCAAGAATTATCCGGTCGAAGTTGGAATAGTCGGAGACATTTCGCTTGTACTTGAGGATATTGACGCAGGAGTATCCGATAACCAGGCACGTAAAGCCTATGAGAAACGCACTGCCCATCATGACCGTCTAGCCAGGCTATGGACAAAATGGAATGAAATCATGGAGCCGCGCCGGAGGCATGATAAAATCCCAACGACTATGCTCAGGACACTACGTGAACTTCGAAAGGTTCTTCCTCGGCATGGTATTGTAACAGTCGGTTCCGGGCATCCTCAAAGCTCTACAAAACAAGACTTTCCGATATATGTGCCGCGCACCCATATTACGCCCGGCAGTTATTCGCCGATGGGTTTTGCTCTTCCTGCTGCAATCGGCGCCAAACTGGCAAAACCAGACGCGCCGGTTGTGTGTATCATCGGCGATGGTGACTTCATGATGTGCATGCAGGAGCTTGCAACTTGCGTCGCATACAACATTCCCGTCGTGTTTCTGGTTTTGAATAACTCTGGCTATATTTCAATCCGCGACGGGCAAGACGCCCTCATGGGTCGTAATGTTATCTCAGAATTTTCTAATCGGGGTGATAATTCCGAACCTTATTCAGTCCAGTTTCCTGCTTTGGCCAAATCCTTTGGCCTTGACTTTGCAATTAAGGTTCAGGCGGTCGATGAAATTGGGCCGACAATCAAGGCTGCCCTTGATAGCGGCGGACCTGCCCTAGTCGAGGTTCCGATCACACGTGACGTCAATATAGCGGCGTCCAACGTAGTCGGCTGGTGGGACTTTCCACCTGTCCCAACAGCACCAGAAGCTGTGCGCCAAGATTATCATGCAGGAATTGCTGCCGAGCAGCATCAGGGCCGCAACACATCCAATGTAGAAATCGTCGAAGCATCAGGCGCCGTCGGTTGATACGCGCTTAGTCAAAAAACCAAACGCACCTACAGAAAGGAAAAACTATGGTATATTCGACATTCAAATTTGGCATTCCAGTGGTTCTGACCGCTGGTGCCCTTCTGTCCGTCTCTTCGATTGGCCTTTCAACTAAGGCAAATGCTTCCGCCCCAGAATGCGCTCCCGCCGCTGCAGAAATGATGGACACAGTCAAATACAAAAAGGATCCGCCATTCCGCATCGGCTTTGCAAATGCCGCTAAGGGCGACGGCTGGCTTGTGACATTCTTCCACACCGTTGAACACTCTGCGCAAAAGCATGCTGATAAGCTTGACAAGTTCATTATCACAGATGCCAACGGTGATCCTACCAAGCAGATATCCGATATTCAGGATCTGATGAACCAGGACATCGATTTGCTGCTTGTGAACCCGGCAACAGCCGACGCACTGGACCCCATCGTCGGTCGCGTTATGCGCAGGGGGATTCCGGTTGTCAGTGCAGCCCGTCGGGTTAAGACAGATGATAATTTTGTTTCATTTGCAACAGCATCTGATACTTCGCTTGCCTGCCACAGCGCTACATGGTTGGCAGAGCATCTGGAAGGCAAAGGCAAAATCGTTCTGCTTCCAGGCAAAGCAGGTGCCAGCCCAGCCGAAACACGCCTGAATACGGCCAAGGAAATTTTTGCAAAATTCCCGGATATCGAGATCATCGATGTTCAATACACCGGCTGGAGCCCGGCCAATGGGAAATCGATTATGTCCGCGATTCTGCAGCGCCATGGGAAAGACATTGATGGCGTATGGGCTGACTCAGGACTACAAGGTTCGGGATCTGTTGAGGCCTTTCTCAATGCCGGTTTCAAATCTGAGGATGTTCCACCACATACCGGCGGCGACTTGAACCGAATGTACCTCTTGGCGCTTGAGCATGGCTTCCCATTCATTGGTGTCGACTATACGCCGGCTATCGGTGGTTCCGCGGTCGACCTGGCAATTGATATTCTTGAAGGTAAGCCGGTTCCCAAGTCATTCGTTGTGCCAGCACCGATCGTGGTCTCCGAAGGTCATAACACCAAGACAATCAAGGGTACCGTCGCACTGAAAGATTACGCAGCCACCAATCAACCTGGCGACTACATTATGGGCCATGGAATTGGCAACGATTACGATTCTAAAAGCTTCACGGCCAACTACCCAAATTAATCTTCCCAATTGTGCCGCGACAGACAGTCAGGTTCTGCCGCGGCGCAAGCTTTGCCTGGTGCATGATCACCGCATTGAAAAGCAGCGTGTTCCTACCGGCAGAAGGTACGGAAAGGCTCACATTCTTGGCTATCTGATGACGGGACGTTCCAATGATTGAACTGAATAACATCACAAAAACATTTCCCGGCGTTAAATCGCTCGACGCGGTGACTTTTGAGGCAAAGGCAGGTGAGATTCACGCGTTACTGGGAGAAAATGGGGCGGGCAAGTCAACTTTGATTAAGACAATTGCTGGTGCCTATATCCCCGAAGAAGGAGAGATCATCTTCGATGGTACAACCCGCAACTGGGAGTCACCAAAACAAGCGAAGGATGCCGGTATCCATGTAATTTATCAAGAGCTAATGTTGTTCCCGGAACTCTCGGTTGCTGACAACATTTTCATTGGTAAAGAGCCTCGGACACGTTTCGGGCAAATCGATTACAAGCAAATGCACATGCAGGCGCGGGAGATTCTGGATCGTCTGGGCCATGTGCTGGCGCCTTCGGAAACCGTGAAGAACCTTACTGTTGCTGATCAGCAGATGGTTGAGATTGCAAAGGCCCTGGTTGGTGACACGAAACTGCTGGTGTTGGATGAACCTACGGCTATCACATCAGGACGGGAAGCGGCCGTTTTGTTTGAAAGGGTGAACAATCTAAAGGAACAAGGCGTCTGCATCATCTACATTTCACACCGTCTTGAAGAGATTTTCGAAATTGCCGATCGCGTTACCGTTCTTAAGGACGGCCAATACGTTGGGACAAAAAACATCACTGACATTGATAAGGACCGCCTGGTTGGCATGATGGTAGGGCGTGAACTCTCTGACATCTACCCGACTAAGTCGAAACGTGCCGACGACGTGCCGGTGCTCACAGCCCACGATCTCAGCCTGACACCACGGGTCAAGTCGGTGAGTTTCGAACTGTTCCCTGGAGAGATAGTTGGGTTGGCGGGAATGGTTGGCTCTGGTCGGTCCGAGGTCGCACATGCTCTTTTCGGGTCAATGAAGCGAGACGCCGGATCGGTTACGGTAAATGGTGCTCCCTACAATACGCCAACACCGAAGAAGTCGATTGAATTGGGAATCGGGTTTCTGACTGAAGATCGGAAAGAACAGGGGCTTCTGCCGTTGCTGGATGCAGCGGCCAACATAACTGCGCCTGGTCTTGGAGAGATATCCACCAATGCGATTATCAGCCGGGATAAGGAATTCGTGATCGCGGAGAATGAAATTCAGCGCTTCGCGATTGCGATACCCGGCCCGCGTTCTGACGTTTGGAACCTCTCCGGCGGTAACCAGCAAAAGATCCTGTTTGCCCGTTGGGCGCGAGTTTGCCATCGCGTTTTGATTCTGGATGAACCGACGCGCGGTGTAGATGTCGGTGCGAAAGTCGAAATTTACAAGATGATCC
This sequence comes from uncultured Rhizobiaceae group bacterium, assembly GCA_947501445.1. Classification (GTDB taxonomy): domain Bacteria; phylum Pseudomonadota; class Alphaproteobacteria; order Rhizobiales; family Rhizobiaceae; genus Hoeflea_A. The sequence continues at coordinate 604,646 of CANMVS010000002.1, forward strand.
GCCGGCTGGCTGGAGAAGGAATTGCAATCCTTGTGATCAGTTCGGAACTGCAGGAAGTGGTAGGTCTGTCCTCACGCGTCCTTGTCATGCGTGAAGGTGTGATGACCGGTGAACTATCCGGGCAAGATGTGAACGAAAAAGCAATAATGCGTCTTGCGACGCTTCAGGACGCTGCCTAGGGGGCGAGATCAATGTCGGGATTGACATTTAGAATAAAACGTACCGAGCCCGCCATCATGATGGTGATTGCTCTCACATTGCTCATTATCATTATCGGATTCTTTGTGAACGAGCGCTTTGGCACCATCCGCAACTTTCTCAATCTCTTCGAGCAAATGGCGCCGCTTGGCTTTCTCGCGCTTGGGCAGACCTTTGCTGTTCTTGTCGGCGGCATCGATCTCTCTATCGGTGCTGTTGTAACTGCATCCAATGTATTGCTGGCAGGAACGGTCAGCGGCAATGATGCGATGATGATGCCCGCCTTGATCCTGGTTCTGGCTTTCGGAGCTGCTTTTGGTTTTATGAACGGATGGATCACAGTCGCAACCGGCGTCCACCCTTTGATTGTTACTTTGGGGACGGCATCAGTCCTGCAAGGGTTGGTTCTGCTTTATACCTTGCAGCCAACGGGATCGGTACCCTTCTGGTTTGAGGAATTTGCGTATGGCCGGGTGTTTGGATTTCCTATTTCGGGCTTTGTTATGTTGCTTTGCTTCTTGGCTGTTGGACTGTTCCTTAAGTATAGCCAAACCGGTAGGGCGGTCTATGCCGTTGGCGGCAATCCGGAGGCAGCCCGATTGAACGGTATCCGTAACAATAGAATTACCATTCTGGCCTATGCGGCTTCAGGTTTCTTTGCAGCGTTAGCAGGTGCCTATTTCGTGAGCCGAACTGGTGTTGGTGATCCGCGTGTGGGTGACCCGTATACTTTGGCCTCAATTACGCCTGTAATTGTGGGGGGGTGTCTCCTGGGCGGGGGACGCGGAAGGATAACAGGAGTCCTGCTGGGGGTCTTTATGATCTCGCTCCTGAATAATCTGCTGAACTACATAAACATCTCCACCTTCATACAGTGGGTGATCCAAGGTTTGATTATCATCATTGCGGTTGCGGTCTACGTGGATCGGAGAAAGAAACCATGACAACGTTTGGATCTACTATTGCAGAACGTTCACCCGGCCTGGTTGATGTTACTGTTCAAAAATGGGCTCTCCCAGCCATATTCTGCGGCCTGCTGATATTCGCCACGGTTATCTCTCCATCATTCCTGTCGGTGAGTAATTTCCAGAATGTGATGACCCAGGCGGCACCACTCATGATTGTCGTGATTGGGCAGACTTTTGTGATTCTCGTTCGCGGATTGGATCTTTCCGTTGCCTCGTTGATGGCAACCGTAGCGGTGATAGCGACCGCTTTCAATACCCAAGATAACACCATGATCCCGGTCATCTTCATATCAGCAATTTTATTGTGCACCATTGTTGGATTCATCAACGGGTGGCTCGTCACCAAGCGCAATGTATCGCCATTCTTGGCAACACTTGCAATGATGATTGTATTGCAAGGCTTGCGTTTCTACTACACACAAGGCGCACCTGCCGGTGTTCTGCCCGAAGGGTTTCGTCACTTGGGAACCGGCAAGTACTTGGGTATCCCGGCTAACATCATAGCGTGTATTTTGCTTTTCGTATTCCTGACCTTTGTGCTTGAGAAAACGGTATTTGGGCGGAAGATATTCATTGTCGGCGGCAACCCCACTTCTGCGGATCTGGTTGGCATCAATTCGCACAATGTGACAATCACCTGCTACATAATTTGCTCGATTATGGCAGGGATTGCCGGGCTGCTGCTGGTTGGTTTCGTCGGCACTGTCGATAACTTTGTCGGCCGTGGGTATGAGCTGGATTCTATCGTTGCAGCCGTTATCGGTGGGGTTGCACTAAGCGGTGGAAAGGGCAAATTGTTGGGCGCTATTTTGGGTGCGCTCATACTGGTCGTGCTCTTCAACATCGTCATTATTGTCGGACTCCCGGTCCAGGCTCAGCTTGTAATCAAAGGTGTAATTATCATCGGGGCAGCCGCTTTTTTTGCAAGAAAAACGCGCGGCTGACACCAAAGGAAAAACTTGTTTAGGAGTAATATGTTGTGACAATATCTTATATGAAGCGTGGGAAACCGGAAGCTGAGCGAGCCGACGATGACACAAAGGTGCGGGCAATCGTGGAATCGACTCTGACCAACATAGAAGCGCGTGGTGATGCGGCCATCAGAGAGTTGAGCGAGAAATTTGACCGCTATACCCCGGCTTCTTTTCGTCTCAGCCCGTATGAAATTGATTGTCTCATTGACCAGGTGTCTCCTAACGACTTGGCAGACATCAAGTTTGCCCAGGAACAAGTGAGAAAATTTGCCCAGGCGCAGCGGGATTCCATGCAGGATATCGAGGTGGAGACCCTGCCGGGTGTGTTTCTTGGGCATAAGAATATCCCGGTTCAGTCTGTTGGCTGCTACATTCCAGGTGGCAAGTTCCCTATGGTTGCGTCTGCCCATATGTCAGTTGCTACGGCGAACGTCGCTAAGGTCCCGCGCATTATCGCTTGCACCCCCCCATTTAAGGGGAAGCCAAACCCGGCAGTAATTGCTGCTATCCATATGGGGGGTGCTGATGAGATTTACGTCCTGGGCGGGATTCAGGCGATTGGTGCTATGGCGATTGGGACAGAGACAATTGATCCGGTTCATATGTTGGTCGGGCCCGGAAATGCTTTTGTAGCCGAAACTAAGCGACAACTATATGGCCGCGTCGGGATTGACCTGTTTGCTGGCCCCACTGAAACGATGGTCATCGCAGATGAGACTGCCGCGGACGCCGAGATGTGCGCCACGGATCTGCTGGGACAGGCTGAACATGGTTACAACAGCCCTTGTGTGTTGGTCACGAATTCACGAAAGTTGGCTAAGGAAACGCTAGAAGAGATCGACCGCATTCTTAGCATATTGCCAACAGTCGAAACGGCAAAGGCGAGTTGGGAAACTTATGGTGAAGTGATTGTTTGCGACTCCTATGAAGAGATGTTGGATGTAGCAAACGACATCGCTTCCGAACATGTGCAAGTAATTACAGACCGTGATGATTGGTTCCTGGACAATATGCACAGCTATGGAGCACTGTTCCTTGGCCCCAGAACCAATGTTGCAAATGGCGATAAGGTGATCGGCACCAACCACACGTTGCCTACCAATAAAGCAGGTAGGTACACCGGCGGTCTCTGGGTCGGCAAGTATATCAAGACACACTCCTATCAACGCGTGACTACAGATGAGGCGGCCACGATGGTCGGAGAATATGGCTCTCGTCTTTGCATGCTTGAAGGCTTCGTTGGTCACGCTGAGCAGTGTAATGTCCGAGTTCGCCGCTATGGCGGGATCAATATCCCTTACGGAGAAGGCGCCCCGCATCGCGATGCAGCAGAGTGACTAAAGGAAAGCTGAGCAGGGCGCATCAAACACTCAATTGACAGAGGGTGCTCGAGTACATCTATCATGCCTTTGCCGCGATCTCTTCTTCTTCCAGTCGAAGCTGAAGCTGGTCCAGCGTCTCGGACTTTGATCCGAACCTGTCAATGCGATGTTTGGAAAGCTGATGCTCGAGCTGCGTAATCCTCAGCGCCTGGGACTTTACAGTCGCCGAAAGCAGTGTTGCCACTGTTCTCAGTTGCAAAGGATCTTCAGGCAAATGATTGGCGTTATCGAGCATGGCGGGGGTATAGCAGAACGCAACCTGGCAGGGAATCCCTCAAGGCACTCAAACCATTGCAATCAATCGGCTTCGCGATCCCGTCGTCAAAGGTCGCCACGTGCGTTGCGGCGTTCGCCAGTCGATCCCCTCCAAAAGCATCGCCATCTGAGCGGCACTGACCAAAATCTTGCCATCAGCCGGCGACGGCCAGACAAACCGACCTTTCTCAAGACGCTTGGAAAACTGGCAGATACCCTGGCCGTCGAACCAGATCACCTTTAGACCGTTTCACGTTTTGTCAGAAACGGGACAACGGTGTCGGCCTTTGATTTTGTTGATGCATTCAGGTTTTGCCGATTCCGTCAAAACATGAATTGCTCTAAAAGATCGCCGCGCCGACCACGAAAGACGAACATGTGACCGCTGTAAGGATCCTGCTTCAATACCTTCTCGGCCAGCGCCGAAAGACCGTTGAAGCCTTTCCTCATATCGGTGACACCGGCCGCCAGCAAGACACGCGTAATTGCAGGGACCGGGATCATGCGATCAAACCACGCGCCAGCTGTACAACCATGTCCGCATCAAAGGCACCGCTGAGCGTCAAACGATGACCTGATGAAAGATCGATCTCAATCCGGCTGTCGGTGAGCGGACGAACCGGTTCCCCTGGAACTGAAACCTCTGTCGCAGTCACCTCAACCGGTAGAAAAATCGCCGCGTCGCGCCCGGGGCTAAACCGGCAATCGCGACGCCACCGGAAAACCATGTTTGCATTGAGGTCGTGTTGGCGCCGACCCTCTCCCAAAGCTAGAGCCATTTCTGAGTTAGCTTGTTTGTGATTGCATTTTCATGCGGCTGTGTCCAATTCGATGCTTTGTTTGGATATGAATTCATGTGGCGTGAGCCAGTTCAATGCCGAATGTGGTCTCAATTCATTGTAATGACATCTCCATTTTTCGATGATTGCTCGAGCCTCGTTAAGTGTTGAGAACAGGTTCTCATTCATGCATTCATCACGTTGTCTGCCGTTGAAACTCTCCACAAAGGCGTTTTCATTCGGTTTGCCTGGGTTGATGAAGTGGAGGCCGACACCCGTTCGTTTGGACCAATCAAACATGGCCATCGATCCTCTCCCCGGGAATTGATCCACGGCTGAGTTAGTGATTTTCTTAACTGAGAAGGAGAGCACTGATGAAGAGACGCTTTAGCGAAGAGCAGATCATAGGAGTTTTGAAAGAACATGAAGCAGGTATTTCGGCCAAGGATCTGTGCCGCAAGCACGGCATGTCGGATGCGAGCTTCTAT
>CANMVS010000003.1 GCA_947501445.1 uncultured Rhizobiaceae group bacterium
GAACGCCCGCAGCTGGCATCTCAAAATACATTAATGTTCAAAAATCATGAGACAAATAGAAAACAAATCAACCCCGCGAGCCAAACCCACGTGTTCACAGGACGTCTCTTCTGCGCTGCGACCCGAACACTGATAGCTTTGTAGCTCTGTCTTCACGCCGTACCGCGCCTGTCGGCGCTGGCTCCAGACGGGGCGGGGCATAAGCCCCGACGCGCAATTCGTGCTTGCCGCTTCGCGGTAACTCATTTGCCCTCGATGGGACTCGGTATTCCGCATGGAAAACAAATCACCCCCGCCCGCCAAATCCACGCGTCCACAGGAGCACACCTTTCCACCAGGCCTTACACCACGAGTTTTGCCCGCAGCGCATAAAGTGCCTCAAGCGCATCACGTGGTGTCAGATCATCAGGATCGATCTCCGCCAGAGCTGTTTCGATCTCAGAGGGGCCGGTGCTCTTTTGTGCTTCGCGTTTGATCTCGGCACTGAACAAGGGCAGATCATCAATCAGTTGATGGGCCGGGCTCTTGCGTTCGCCCTCTTCCAGCTGGCTGAGCACATTGCGTGCGCGCTCCACGACTGATTCGGGCAGGCCTGCCAATCGGGCGACCTGGATGCCATAGGATCGATCGGCGGCACCGGGTCCGACCTCGTGCAGGAAAATAACATCACCATCCCATTCCTTGACGCGCATGGTGGCATTGCTCAAACGGTCGAGTTTGTCTGAAAGAACGGTCAGTTCATGAAAATGGGTGGCAAACAGACCGCGACAGCAGTTGACTTCATGCAGATGCTCCACTGCCGCCCAGGCTATGGAAAGACCATCAAAGGTTGCTGTACCGCGGCCTATTTCATCCAGAATAACCAGAGAGCGTTCTGTCGCCTGATTGAGTATGGCTGCCGTCTCTACCATTTCGACCATGAAGGTTGATCGTCCACGGGCCAGATCATCGGAGGCTCCGACCCTTGAAAACAGGCGATCGACGATGCCGATATGGGCGCTGCCGCAGGGAACGAATGAACCCATCTGCGCCATGATGGCAATCAGGGCATTCTGGCGCAAAAAGGTGGATTTACCGCCCATGTTCGGGCCTGTCAGCAACCAGATTGCACCCTGATGGCCATCGTCGGTCGGGGAGAGATCGCAATCATTGGCAACAAAGGGGCTTTCCGCCTGACGACGAAGCGCCTGTTCGACGACCGGATGTCGGGCAGCGACGACTTTGAACGCCGTGGATAAATCAACCGTAGGGCGGCAATAGCCCTGTTCTTCAGCAAGGCGTGCCAGAGCAGCAGAAACATCCAGCACCGCGAGCGCCTGCGCCGCCGCGCCAATGGTGTTGGCAGCGGCAACAACCGCTTCGGTCAATGCGTCATACACACCAAATTCAATGGATAATGCCCGATCGGCGGCATTGGCGATGCGTGTTTCAAGGTCCGCCAGTTCGGTGGTGGTAAAGCGCATGGCATTGGCCATGGTCTGACGGTGAATAAATCTGGCCTTTGCCTCGTCGCCCTGCGTCAGTGCCGTGGCGTTGCCGGCGGTAACCTCAATGAAATAACCCAGAACATTATTGTGTTTGATCTTTAGGGATTTAACGCCCGTTTCATCGGCATATTGGGTTTGCAGCCCGGCGATGACCTTGCGTGACTGATCCCGCAATGCGCGCATTTCATCCAGGTCGACATCAAAGCCCTGACGCACGAAACCGCCATCACGGCGCAGCATCGGCAATTCATCGCCAAGCGCTTCGTCAAGTCTGCCCGCAAGATCATCAGGCAGGTCGGCAAGACACTGCACCGACGCAGACAATTCTGCCGGCATCGATTGACCGGCAAACAGCGTGACCAGTGATCGGGCCGTGGCCAACCCCTGACGAATGGCGCCAAGATCGCGCGGTCCGCCCCGATTAAGCGCCAATCGGGACAGTGCGCGGGGCATATCCGGTGTGGATTTGAAAATATCCCGCGCGTTGTCCGCCTGCCCGGATTGGGCCATGAACCAGGAAACCGAATCCAGCCGTTGATCAATGATCTGTGGATCGGTCAGTGGCGACATCAGCCTTTCGGCCAACAGTCGTCCGCCTGCACCGGTTACGCTCCGATCAATCGCGGCCAGCAATCCTCCCTTGCGATCGCCAGACAATGTACGCAGCAGTTCCAGATTGGTGCGTGTTGCCGGATCAATGAACAAAGTGGAATTGGCGGTTTCACGCTCCGGTCTGGCCAGCGGCGGGCGCTCGGACAGCTGGGTTTTCTCAATATAGGCAATGGCAGCCGCCGCGGCTGCAAGCTCTGGCCTGGAAAAACTGCCAAAACCGTCAAGGGTTGAGACGTCAAAGAACCGCGTAATGCGTCCTTCCGCACTGCTGCTGTCAAACAGAACGGACGGCTGAGGGGAAACGATGGCACCCAGCATGTCAAACACGGGTTTGAGCTCCTCGTCGTGAAAAACCCGGTCTGCCACGATCAGTTCTTTCGGATCAATGCGCATGACATCGGCGGCAATACGGCCGGCTGTGGTTTCGGCAAGCCGGAATGTGCCGGTGGAAATATCAACCCAGGCCAACGCATAACCACCCTGACCCATGCCTTTTACCCGTGCCAGTGTCATCAGGTAGTTTGATTCTGCCGGTGAAAGCAGCCGTTCTTCTGTTAGCGTTCCAGGTGTAACCAGACGAACAACATCGCGCCGGACAACGGATTTGGCACCACGCTTTTTGGCGTCCGCCGGATTTTCGGTCTGCTCGCACACAGCAACCCTGAAACCTTTGGCAATCAGTCTTTGCAGGTAATCATCAGCTGCATGAACCGGAACGCCGCACATGGGTATGTCCTGACCCAGATGCTGGCCGCGTTTTGTAAGTGTTATGCCAAGCGCCTTTGAGGCTTCGACCGCGTCGCCAAAAAACAGTTCGTAAAAATCACCCATACGATAAAACAGCATCGAGTCGGGATTGGCCGCCTTGATCTCGATAAATTGTTCCATCATCGGGGTTGCGGCTGCGCGGCTTTCAGCCGTTGCGAGCGTTGCGGTATCAAGCATGATCTGCATTCCTGGCGGTCTTATAAATTTGCGCTTTCACCGGATCGGCGGTTGGCACTTTCAAACATTTCGTTAAGCTGCATCTTCGATGCGGAACTTTACACATTGCCGAAGGCACCCTAACGGTGGTGGGGCAAAAAAAACAACAGGGTAAGAGCGATGAATGCACTTCACCCACAACAGGTTAGCAAACATGCCAACAACGGACAAAGCGTCACGATCCATGTCAACCATCACCGAACAGGAGGCATTGGACTTTCATGCACGCGGCCGTCCGGGAAAACTGGAAATAAATGCCACCAAACCAATGGCAACACAGCGCGATCTGTCGCTGGCCTATTCGCCAGGCGTTGCCGTTCCGGTGCGGGCAATTGCAGAGGACCCTTCGCGGGCCTTTGACTACACGGCACGTGGCAATCTGGTTGCCGTGATTACCAATGGCACAGCCATTTTGGGGCTTGGCAATCTGGGCGCTCTGGCCTCAAAACCAGTGATGGAAGGCAAGGCAGTCCTGTTCAAACGCTTTGCCGATGTCGATTCCATAGATCTCGAAATTGAGACCGAAGACGTGGATGAATTCATCAATAGTGTTCGATATCTGGGGCCTTCATTCGGCGGGATCAATCTTGAGGACATCAGGGCACCCGATTGCTTCATAATTGAACAGCGTCTGCGTGAAATCATGGACATTCCGGTGTTTCACGACGATCAGCACGGCACCGCCATCATTGCCGTTGCCGGATTGATCAATGCGCTGCATCTGACCAACAGGGACATGAAGTCCACCAAGCTGGTGTGCAACGGGGCAGGGGCCGCAGCCATTGCCTGTATGGAGCTCATCAAGTCGATGGGATTTGCGCCTGAAAATATCACTCTATGCGATACCAAGGGTGTTATTTATCAGGGTCGTGAAGAGGGCATGAACCAATGGAAGTCAGCCCATGCGGTCAAAACCAGTGCTCGCACATTGTCCGAAGCCCTGGATGGCGCTGATGTCGTATTCGGTCTCTCGGTCAAAGGAGCGCTGACCGATGACATGGTCCGTTCACTGGCACCCAATCCGATTATTTTTGCCATGGCCAATCCCGATCCGGAGGTGACGCCTGAGGAAGTCGCGGCAATTCGCGATGACGCAATCATGGCCACAGGTCGCTCGGACTATCCAAACCAGGTCAATAATGTTCTTGGCTTTCCCTATATTTTCCGCGGCGCGCTTGATGTGCATGCGTCGACGATCAATGACGCCATGAAAATTGCGGCTGCGCAGGCGCTCGCCAGTCTTGCCCGTGAAGATGTGCCGGATGAGGTGGCTGCCGCCTATCAGGGCAACAGGCCGCGCTTTGGCCCGCAATATATTATTCCAGTGCCTTTTGATCCGCGTTTGCTGAGCGACATACCAATTGCCGTGGCAAAGGCCGCCATGGATTCTGGTGTTGCACGCAGACCCATCGTTGATCTTGACGGCTATGGACGGGAACTGTCTGCGCGGCGCGATCCAATCGCATCGACACTGCAGCGCATCTATCAGGGGGTTCGCCGCAAACCGCAACGGGTGGTCTTTGCGGAAGGTGAAGAAGAACACGTTATGCGCGCGGCTGTCTCCTATGTGAACCAGCGCCTTGGCACTGCAATCCTGCTTGGGCGCACCGAACAGATGGAGCAGATGGCGGAGCAGGCTGGGATTGATCTTGATAAGCCGGGTATCGAACTGATCAATGCGCGGCTGTCTCAACGCTGTGATGCCTATACGGAGTATCTTTATGCACGGCTGCAGCGCCAGGGCTATTTGTTGCGTGACTGCCAGCGGTTGATCAATACGGATCGCAATCACTTTGCCGCCTGTATGGTTGCTTTGGGCGATGCGGATGCTTTGGTTACCGGCACAACACGTAACTACTCAACTGTGCTGGACGATGTACGGCGATGCATAGACGTCAAACCCGGGCACCGGGTGATCGGCGTGTCGCTTGCATTGTGCCGTGGCCGCACTGTGGTTGTGGCCGACACCGCGGTGATCGACATGCCCAATTCGCAGGAACTGGCAGATATTGCCGAAGAAGCCGCCGGTATGGCAAGGCGCATGGGGTATGAGCCCAGGGTTGCCATGCTTGCCTATTCGACCTTTGGTCATCCGCCCGGTGAACGGGCAGAGCGGGTGCGTGAAGCCGTCAGCATTCTTGATAAACGTCGGGTGGATTTTGAATATGATGGTGAAATGGCCGCTGATGTGGCGCTTAATGTCGAGCGCATGGCACAATATCCATTCTGCCGGCTGTCGGCCCCTGCGAACGTATTGGTCATGCCGGCGTTTCACTCCGCGTCGATTTCAACCAAGATGCTGCAGGAATTGGGCGGATCAACGGTCATTGGTCCCCTGCTGGTCGGTCTCGACAAATCAGTCCAGATCGTGTCGATGGGTGCGCGGGATTCCGATATCGTTAATATGGCTGCAATTGCAGCCTATAACGTCGGGAGTTAGACCGTTTCACGTTTTGTCAGAAATGGAACAACAGTGTAGGCTTTTGATTTTGTTGATGCATTCAGGTTTTGTCGATTCCGTCAAAACCTGAACTGCTCCAGGGTATGAGCAGATTCTGATGCAAGGCTGTATCAGGCGATGGCTCTGGTCATGGAACAGGCAGAAAACCTGCTGGCGTCGGTGCCGTAATGGTTCAGGTAACGGTCATTTATCTGCGAGATTGGCAGTACAACCATGACGTCCGTTGTCCCAAAGGCCCGGTCAACAACGGCTCCATTGCCAATCATTGCCCCAATCCGAAGGTAACCTTTGATCAGTGGCGGCAGCATACGCATGGCATTGCGCATATCAGCAGCTTCGCGTGGCATCATGTCCATATTGGTATGCAATTCCGGTCTGGCTGTTACGCCCCACTGACCGGTTGCCTGACAATTGTGATGCAGAAACGACAATGGCAAAGCATGCGCCTCGGGTCTGGCGCCGGGAAGCGAGGCGCAACCAAACATCGCGTCGATCCCATGTTCCAATGCATAGGCCCAATTGCCCTGCCATAAAAGTTCAACTGTGCGGCGATTGCGATAATCGGGCAGCACACAGGAGCGGCCCAGTTCCATAAAACGTTTTTCCGGATGTTTGGCCAGCATGTCGCTTATGGCGAATTCTGATGTCGAATAAAAGCCGGTATTGGCGCGTGCCACGTCCTGACGCAACAGACGATAGGTGCCAACAATCTGCTCTTCACTATCACCATCAATGCTACGGTCAATCACCAGCAGATGATCACAAAATGAATCGAAAGCATCCATATCACGGCCTTGCCGAATGCATTCGGGAGGCAGTCTTGCGCCCATTTCTTTGGAAAAAACGCGAAACCGCACAGATTGCGCGGCAGCGATTTCACCTGGAGAAGCAGCCAGACGCGTCTCAAGGTTGCCTATGCGGCCCAGCACGGGTGTATGTGGGTACATCACCTTAGCCATGACTGCCGGGTTGGCAGTCTTGAATGTGTCCAATGCGCGCATGTTCAGTGTCATGACAAATCAGTCCTGTATGATTTTCTTGATCACCAATAACCAGAATATTACGACAATGGGGTGACATCACCGCGCGATTTTGCCTCAAACAGCCACTCGTTTTTTCTTCGATCATTTCACCTGTATTTATTCGCTCATATCCACAACAACCCGGCCACGTATTTTTCCGTCGACGATTGACTGGGCTGTATCGATGATTTCGTCAAAGCCGATGGTTTTTGACAGGGCGTGTAATTTATCTGTATCCAGATCGTCGCCGAGGCGATGCCAGGCTTCTTCTCGCAGTGATTTCGGTGCCATGACGGAATCGACCCCCAGCAGCGCCACACTGCGCAGGATGAAGGGCATCACTGTGGCTGGCAGATCCATGCCTCCGGCAAGACCACAGGCCGCGACTGCACCACCATATTTTGTCTGGGCCAGCACATTTGCCAGGGTGTGGCTGCCGACGGCATCGATACCGCCTGCCCAACGCTCCTTGCCCATGGGACGACCGGGTTCGGAAAGCTCGTTGCGATCGATGATGGCGCTGGCACCCAGAGATTTCAGGAAGGCTTCTTCTTCTGGCCGGCCCGTTGAAGCTATGACCTCAAATCCCAGTTTCCAAAGAATTGAAATGGCAATTGATCCGACACCGCCGTTTGCACCCGTAACAAGAATAGGGCCGTCATCGGGCGACAGGCCGTAGCGTTGCAGAGCCATGACACACAGCATGGACGTATAGCCCGCCGTTCCAATGGCCATCGCATCGCGCGCGCTGATGTTTTGTGGCCGTTTAATCAGCCAATTGCCGTTCAAACGCGCATATTTGGCATAGGCACCGGTATGGGCCTCGCCAACGCCCCAGCCGTTGAGAATGACCGCATCGCCTTCACTGAAGTCATTGCTGCTTGATTGCACCACGGTTCCGGCGCAGTCGACACCTGGAACCATGGGCCATCTGCGAATGACAGGCGCCTTGCCGGTTATCGCAAGACCGTCCTTGTAATTGACGGTTGTTGCTTCCACTTCGACAAGCACATCGCCATCCATCAGATCTGCAAGATTGATTTCGGTTTGCTCGACCTTTTGTACCTTGTCCTCATTACGTGAGATGACAATGGCCCTGAATGGTTCCTGCATATTTGTCCCCTTATGTTGCCGCATGAGCTTCGCTGCCGGTGTGATATGTTGGACGGCCGGTTACTCGTTGTCTTCCGCCTGTGCGGAATAGAGCCACTTGCCGAATAATTCGTCAATGATAATCGCCGCCGCGCCAACACTGATCAGCGCATCTGCCAAATTGAATACGGCAAAATACCAGGAGCCCACGTGAAACAGAATATAGTCAACCACATAACCCAACATGGCGCGATCAATCAGATTGCCAATGGCACCGGCAATGATAAGTGCAAAGCCGAACTGGCTTAGCCAGCGTGCCGCGTCGCTGCGTGCCCATAATGTGGCAACAAAAGCTATAACGACCAGCATGAGCGCGACGAGCCATTTGTCGCCGAGGCCGGAGAGCATGGAAAATGCAATACCCTGATTATGTGTACGGTACAAGGACAGGACCGGCAGCAATTCAAAAGACTGCTGGTATTCGAGCAGCTTTTCAACACCCCACTTGATCAGTTGATCGAGTGTTACCAGCGTGGCAACCAGCATCATGGCATAGCGTGGCCGTGAAAATAGCGATCGTACAGCCTTCATTCGGCAACCTCCAGCAGGTGGCGCCGCGCTTCAAAAAGCATGATTGCGGTAGCAACTGCCAGATTGAGCGAATCGGCGCGACCCGCCTGCGGTATCAAGGCAAGTTCGCTGCACCCCTGAGCCAGTTCATCTGGCAGACCAGCCTGTTCATTACCCATCAAAATCACGGTTGAAGATCCGGTATAGTCAATGGTGCGATAGTCGACGGCACCGGCCAGATGTGTACCAACCAGGTGGACCTTGTGCCTGGAACACCAATTGAGGAATGCCGCAGGTGCGGCCCGTGTCACCGGCAGGGCAAATATCGAGCCCATGGTCGCGCGGATGGTTTCCAGTGAAAATGGATCTGTGGTTTCACCCACAAGCAGAACTCCGCTGGCCCCAACGGCATCGGCAGTGCGAATGATGGTTCCGAGATTTCCCGGATCACGCACGCGGTCCAGTGCAATATAGGTCTCGCCCGTTTTCGGTATCAGATCGTCCAATGCGCTGTAGCGTTGCTCGAAAATTCCGCAAACCATCTGTGGGTTGTCGCGGCGGGTGATCGCACCAAGAACCTTTTCGCTGACCTCAAGCACCAGGCCACCTTTTGCGACCGTTCTGGCAGCCACCTGATCGACGGTCTGGTTGCCTTTGGCGGCCTTGGCATAAATCAGCGTTCTGATCTGCCAGCCAAGATCGAGCGCATCAATAACCAGCTTGAGCCCCTCAGCCATGAAACTGGATGACCGGTCTCTGTTCTTTTTCTGGGTGAGCGCACGAATATCCTTGATAATCGGATTGGTCAGGCTGGTAATTTCCTTAACCTGCCCAACGCGCTGTCTGCGTGGATCGCGATCCTCATTGGAGCCGGATGTATTGTCTTTGTATGTCATGAAGGCACCCATCGGCTGAAAAGTGATGTTGAAAGTGCACGCCCGGCTGCCTGCTCCCGCAGGATCAATTCACCCGATTCAACTGTGCCGCCGGCACCGCGCATTGTTTCACGCATAAGCTCGTGCATTGAATAAAAAGATGCACGGATGGAGTAGGCTGTCAGCACCAGTGCTGTGGGCTGTTCCGATAGAATGGACCGGCAAATATCAAGCATCATCGGCAGGTGATCAAACAGCTGCCAGACTTCGCCATTGGGTCCCCGTCCAAATTTTGGCGGGTCCGTCAGAATAATATCATAGCTGTTGCCGCGCCGTTCTTCCCTGGCGATAAATTTCATCGCATCATCGCAAATCCAGCGGATTGGCCTGTCTTCCAATCCGGCAAGCGCCTGATTCTCGCGCGCCCACCCAATCGCCTTTTTGGATGCATCGACATGGGTGACCTGGGCACCGGCGTGGGCGGCGATCAGCGAGGCGACGCCCGTATAACCAAACAGGTTCAAGACTTTCAAGGGCCGTTTGCTGTTGCCAATTTTTTCGCGCATCCAGCGCCAATGGGCAATCTGTTCGGGAAAAACACCAACATGCCGAAAGGCTGTGAATCGGCCATGAAAATCGACATCAAGCAGTCGCATCGGCCATGTTTCGCCCAATTGGACCTCGGGAAATCGCCAGCGCCCCATGCCGTCTTCTTCAGTGTCACCGGTAAAAATCGCATCTGCCTTTTGCCACGTTTGCGCATCAAGGCTGCGCGGCCAAAGGGCCTGGGCTTCCGGCCGGATTATTCGGTAGGGGCCATATTGTTCGAGCTTTTCCCCGTCACCACAATCGAGTAACTGAAACCCGTCCGTTTCGGCCGTTTCAAGAATAATCGGAACACGCTCCTGCGGCCGCGCTCCTGATCTGGTTGTCAGGGGACGTTTGTTCGTCGGTTCCGCCGGTTCGGTTATGGACACGGAGGGGCGACGGGCAGGGCGCGTATCACGCGGTGCAGCAGCGTGTGCACGCTGGCGTGTTGATTTCCTGTCAGCCGGTTTTTTACGCTGCGGATTGCGGCTATTTTTTTCTTTCAAAAATTCAGTCCGTTCAAGCTGATATTGGCCCAATGAGGTTATTGCATGCAAATAGCATTGCTGCATGGCTTGGCAAAGGCGTTTTGTCACGGCATAGAAGTACAGCACACCATTTGTGCCTGGCCACGACCAGACCGTTTAACCTTTTGTCAAAAACGGGACAACGGTGTCGGCCTTTGATTTTGTTGATGCATTCAGGTTTTGCCGGTTCCGTCAAAATCTGAATTGCTCTATCGCGAGGATTGCCCCATGGAAATGCACGGCGAAGAAAGAATTTCTGCACCGCAGGATGTGGTCTGGACGTCACTGAATGATCCGGACATTCTCAAACAGTGTATTCCAGGGTGCCAATCGCTGGAGATGACCGGCGATGATACAATGGCGGCGACAGTCAAATTAAAGGTGGGACCTGTATCCGCCACATTCAAAGGTGCTGTCACACTCCTCAATATCAATGCGCCACACAGCTACACCATATCCGGAGAGGGTAAGGGAGGCATCGCCGGATTTGCAAAGGGTGATGCCGATGTATCCTTGCGCGAAGAAGGCGGCGAAACCATTTTGACCTATGATGTCAAGGCGCAGGTTGGTGGCAAGATGGCTCAACTGGGTTCGCGGTTGATCGATTCAACGTCAAAGAAGCTGGCTGGCCAGTTCTTCACCAGTTTTGGTGAACTTGTGGGCGGCGAATAAATCGAGACCAGGTTCGTCTGAATAGCAGCGAACGCCGATGTGACTATGTCGACGTCAGTGCCTTGTTGTCGGTGCCGGAAACGGTCTCGGCACGCTCGCGCTGCTTGTCTGCCTCGGTGTGCCATTTAACGGCTTCCTTGGCTTCTGTTCTGGCTTTCTTGCGGTATTTCCCTTGTTTGAACCAGGTTGCAAGCGATCCAATAAGCATACCCAGCATCAAGGCCAGGAACAAAAATACGAAAAACGGCGCGCTGAGCGAAAGAACTGTGTCAGACGGGTCAAAGGGATTGAGCGCCAGTGTCACCACATTTCTGTTGGCCACGGACAGAACGATCAGCACGATCGCAATTGGCACAAGAATGAGAAAGGTGATCAGTTTTCGGGTCATGATTTGCAAACCTGTTTTGATAAGGCGTTCTGTTTTTTAGTCTGCACCGCACCATAAAGGCAAGGCGCTGACATCACCCATAAGCCCCGGCATGTCCTTTGCCCGGTTCAAAAAAATGGCAATGGGCGTTCAACGACGCATAACACCGCAAAGCGCTTTGCACCAGATCGTTTCATCACAATCCATCTGCCAGATCATATGAACACGGCAAATAGCGCCAATATGACGCTACGCTTCGCTGCCCGGATTAAGGCGCTCGCGCAATTCCTTGCCGGTCTTGAAAAATGGAACCCATTTTTCTTCAACAAAAACGGATTCGCCCGTCCTTGGGTTGCGGCCTGATCGCGATGGTCGGTTTTTAACCGAAAAAGCGCCAAAACCACGCAATTCAACCCGATTACCTTCAGCAAGAGCGTCCGTTATCTCGTCAAGGATCGCATTGACGATATTTTCCACATCCCGATGGTACAGGTGCGGGTTTCGGGCAGCAATTATATGCACCAATTCCGATTTTATCACGGTTGTTCCCCTCATCCGCTTATTGTTCTGCTGGGCCAAATTGCCAAACAGAAACAAGGCCGTCAAGGAACAACTTGCGATCTGCCAATTGACGCAACTCATCTGCGAAGGGAATTGATCCACCCTGCAGTGCACTGAGCAGCTTTACCATTGCATCTCCAAAGAAGAATTCGCTGTTTGATTTACGTCGTTCCCATTCGACGATTTTCAAAGAATCATCGATATCTTTCCCGCTCAGGTACAGGCGGATTTCCTTCTCGCCACCGATGGTATCAATCAGTCCATTGTCGGCGGCCTGACGGCCGGTAAATATGCTGCCGTCAGCCAGTTTGAGTGTTTGGGCGCGTGTCATGCCGCGGCTTTCTGCGACGAGATCGACAAACCAGTCATAGGAATCGCCGATCATCGACTGGATCATCGCCTTTGCATCATCACTGGCTGCATGAAACGGTGATGGCTCGGCCTTGAGCGGCGAGGATTTGATTTCCTCTACCGATACGCCAATTTTTTGCAGCAGTTCCGACACCTGGGCATATTGAAAAATAACACCGATGGACCCGATGATGGATGTGTCACCGGCAACAATATAGTGGGTGCCGCAGGCGATCATATAAGCCGCTGATGCGGCCACGGTCCTTACTTCGGCTACGACCGGCTTTTCATCCGCAACCGCGCGTACAGCCCTGTAAACAGCTTCTCCACCGTATGATGTACCGCCAGGCGACTCCAGTCGGACGATGAGTGCCTTGACGAGTTTATTCTTGCGGATGGTTTCCAACCGCGTGAGCAATTCCGTATCATCGGTAATGACGCCCGATATGGTTACCCGGGCGATATGGTCGGCAGAGCGTTCTCCGATCGGCGTGCTGGAGTTGTTGCTTGCTGCAAGGCCTGCGATGGCACCGACGACCACGACAAAGGCTGCAACGCGCCAAAAAGTCAATTTGCGTCGCAGACGACGGCGGTCCGCTATAGCTTGCTGGTCCATGATCTGTCTCTTTTTATCAACGCTCTTACTTGACTGGCGTGGGTGTGATGCCCAATTACCATCCAGCCAGTTTGGCATGGGATATCAGATTGATCGTCCTGCGCCTAACAACAAATTGCAACAGTTGAAAAAAACCTATGCTGGTATTGCACTGCATATAAATGACATATTGGGTTTGTAAGCGCCTGCACCGATGTGATAAGTTCCCTCGAGCGACACGACGGCACTTGTATTTTGTATTGACCAGCGTGGTATTGGCCGGGGGCAGACGGGCTTAGATGAACAAAGAGAACCTTTATATGGATCGACCTGAAAGGGTCGGCGGTGATTATGCTGCTGCCAGACGCCACTCGGGGCGCGTGAGATTGTTGAAACTCGCATTTCCCATTGCTGCCGTCGTTGCAGTTGCTGCTTTTACCGGTTCCACCATGATTTCCCGGGCTTTGCCTGAGGGTGCATCTTTGGATAATGCCGCCATTTCGGGTGGCAAACTCATCATGAGTAATCCGGTGATGACCGGGCAGATGGGTGACACTCAAAGCTACTCCGTTTCAGCCGTGCGGGCCATACAGAACCTGTCTACACCTTCGGTGATACGGCTTGAGGATATTGTTGCTGATTTCCCGATGGGGACCAGTGAGATGGCTTTGCTCAATGCGTTAAGCGGAATTTACAACAGCGATGAGGAATTCCTGTCGCTGGACCAGCCCTTCACCATTACAACTGAAACCGGGATGACCGCTTCACTGAATTCGGCACAGATCGATATCAAGGCCGGCGAGCTCACGACTGACAAGGCTGTCAGCATTGATACGGATAAGGCTGCCATTCAGGCCGAATCCCTGAAGATGACGGACAAGGGCGCGAAGATTATCTTTGAACACAATGTTCGCATGACAATTAAGCCCGGTGCTGTTAAATCCGTTTCCGGGACAAATAATGATACGTAAGGCGTGCCATGGGGTATTGGGCGCCAGGCTGGCAAGGGGTAGAACACATTGAACGCACAAACCGGATTTAAGCTTTCTGCTCCCTCGTTTGCCGCCCTTTGTTTTATGACACTGGTGGCACCATTGGCGTTAGGGCCTGTTGCCGCCCATGCGCAGGAAACAAACAGCCGGTTGGACGGTCTGTCACTGTCAGGTGATGATCCCATTCAGATTGAAAGCGACAAGTTGCAGGTTCAGGACGCGGATGGAACGGCTGTGTTTACCGGCAATGTGCAGGTCGTTCAGGGCAAAACGCTGATGAAATCCGGCAAGATGGTTGTCCATTATTCCAAGGATGACAAGGCACAGTCCGACGGTGGTTCAGCAACTGAAACCTCTCAGATCGAACGAATTGATGTCAGTGACAAAGTCTACATCAAATCTGAATCGCAGGAGGCAAGTGCTGATCGCGGCACTTTCAACATGAAAACCGAGGTTGTTGAACTGACCGGTGATCGGGTGGTTCTTTCCGAGGGTAAAAATGTCTTTGTAGGTTGTAAATTAACGGTTTTCATGAAAACCGGTGAAGCCAAGCTCGAGAGTTGTGGCAAGCGTGTTAGAATTCAGCTTGATCCAAAGTCACGCAAATAGGCCTCAGGGGCAAACAGGTTGGCATTCATTTCAGCAATGTTCGGAAGCAAGTCCGAGATGGACGGCCTAACGGCCCGTTCTGGCAAACAATATGTTCAGCACACTGGCGATCAATTCGACGCTGATCGCTACGAGGGTACGCTCGTTGCGCGAAATCTGACCAAGACCTACAAGTCACGGCGGGTTGTCAACGGTGTGTCCATTGGCGTGCGGCGCGGTGAAGCAGTTGGCCTGCTTGGTCCCAATGGTGCGGGTAAAACAACCTGTTTTTACATGATAACGGGTCTTGTTCCCGTTGATGAGGGCACCATTCGCATTGATGGTAACGATGTAACCTCAATGCCGATGTATCGCAGGGCCCGTCTGGGGGTCGGTTATCTGCCGCAGGAGGCTTCGATTTTTCGTGGCCTGAGTGTTGAAGCAAACATTCGTGCCGTGCTGGAAGTTGTGGAGCGCAACAAGACCGTTCGAGAAGACAAGCTTGATGAACTGCTTGAAGAGTTTCACATTTCCCATCTTCGCAAATCACCTTCCATTGCTTTGTCCGGTGGAGAGCGCCGACGTCTTGAAATTGCCCGGGCGCTGGCAGCTGATCCGACATTCATGCTTCTTGATGAGCCTTTTGCCGGTGTTGATCCGATTGCCATCAAAGACATTCAGGCTCTTGTCAGGCACCTTACCCAGCGCAGCATTGGTGTATTGATTACGGATCACAACGTTCGTGAAACGCTTGGGCTTATAGACCGGGCCTATATTATCCATGAGGGCAAGGTGCTGACCCATGGCAGGCCAAAAGATATTGTTGCAGATACCGATGTCAGGCGATTGTATCTGGGCGAAGAGTTTCGCCTCTGATCGTTGCACCGGCCATATTTCATTTTTTGAAACACGGGGGTAATAACCTCCCTTGCGACACACAGCTGTTTCTCCATTGATATCAAAGCACTACGCATAAAGCGCCTGTTTGAGCAGGCGGCTTTCAGCGGGGGTTGTGGTAGTTTCACCTTGACATTTCTGTCCAAAAGCAATTTTTGGGCCAGATTACCGGCCGGGCCGGTCAATTTGCATTAAGCCTGGTTCCTGTGTGTAACGGAGTATGATGGTTCATGGCGTTAACGGCCACATTGCAGCCGCGGCAAAGTCAATCGCTTGTCATGACGCCGCAATTGATGCAGTCGATCCGGCTGCTGCAGCTGACCCATGTTGAACTAATGCAGTATGTCGATGCGGAAGTGGAAAAAAATCCGCTGCTTGAACGCGTTGTCGAAGACGCGCCAGCGGGCAGCGCAGATGATGCTCCTGAAGAACCGGTGAATGTTCAATCACCTGATGATAGCAACAACACAGACTGGTTTGAGAACGATCTCGGCCACAGTGGCAGTGAGATTTCGGCCCGATTGGACGCAGCACCTGAAGACGTGTTTCCCGAGGATGCCGGAACGCCAGTTCTTAATGCGCCGGAACTGGCCATCAACTGGAAATCCATGCCGGGAGGTGGTGGACAATCATCAGATGCATTGCACGATATGGATGGTTTTGCCGAACGACCGCAAACCCTGCGCGATCACGTCAGTGAGCAGATTGCCTTTGCATTTGTCCAGGCCGATGAGCGGATCATTGCAGCAGATATTGCTGACCATCTTGACCCTGCCGGGTATCTGCAGATGGATGTTGAAGAGGTTGCTGTCCGACTGAATACGACACACAGCACAATTGAACGCATTTTGTCCGCGCTTCAGGAGTTTGAACCTGCCGGATTGTTTGCGCGCTCTCTTTCTGAATGTCTGGCCATTCAATTGCGTCGCAAAAATCGCTATGATCCGGCAATGAGAAGCCTTGTGGACCATCTGGATCTGCTGGCACGCCGCGATTTCAAAACCCTTAAAAAGCTATGTGGTGTGGACGAAACAGATCTGCTGGACATGCTGGCGGAAATCAGGGCGCTTGATCCCAAGCCAGGCAATCGTTTTGATGGTGCCAATGTTCAAACAATTGTTGCGGATGTCACGGTACGCCCGGCGCCAAAACAAACCTGGACCGTTGAATTGAATGCGGAAACACTGCCGCGTGTTCTCGTCAGTGAAACCTATTTTGCTCATGTATCTTCCACCACAGCAGACGGGACGGACGATCGCGCTTACCTCAATGAATGTATGCGTGATGCGAACTGGCTCACGCGCAGCCTTGACCAGCGCGCCAGGACCATACTCAAAGTGTCCAGTGAAATTGTAACGCGGCAATCGCAGTTTCTGCAGAACGGGGTTTCCCATCTGCGTCCCTTGACGCTGAAGGCAGTCGCGGATGCAATCGGCATGCATGAATCCACAATCAGCCGGGTGACGTCCAACAAATATATGGCGACCCCACGTGGAATTTTTGAGTTGAAGTTCTTTTTCACCGCCTCGATTGCGTCAACGGACAATGGCGACGAGCATTCATCCGAGGCTGTACGCCATCGTATTCGCGAGATGATAAACGCTGAATCACCCCAAAAAGTACTTTCGGATGACGTCATCGTTGGTCAGTTGAAGGATGATGGGATCGAAATAGCCCGCCGCACTGTGGCAAAATACCGCGAGGCAATGAATATCGCTTCATCTGTGCAAAGGCGCCGGGAAAAAAAGGCATTGGCGCGCGCCGGTCAATAAAGTAAAATTTGGTCTATTCACAAGGAAAGTTGAATAAATCATCAGATAATGTTGTTTATTGTTGTGAAAGATGGCTTAGAATGCGCTTCGCATTGACATTTGTCGCCGCACGCCTTAAAGCCGCCGCGTCCACAGGCAATAGAGCCCAACAGGGCTGCTGACAGGTTCGGACTTTTTACACAGCCAGATCCCTGAAGCATCAATTTGAACACCATTCGACTTGGATGGTGAGGCAGACTCGCATAGACTGCAATAACAGGTCACAACAAGAAGGGTTGTACAATGAGCGTACGCGTATCGGGCAAACACATGGAAATCGGGGAAACCTTCCGTACGCGAATTGAGGAGCGAATAGGCGACGCTGTTGCAAAATATTTTGATGGTGGTTTTTCAGGACAGGTGACTGTCGAAAAATCAGGCTCCCGATTTTCCGCGGACTGTGTTGTTCATCTTGATACTGGCGCATCATTGCATGCGACGGGTCAGGCTCAGGAACCACAGGCAAGTTTTGATGCCGCAGCAGAGCGGGTAGAAAAGCGTCTCCGACGTTATAAGAGAAGATTGAAAGATCATCATGCCAATGGTAATGCCAGCAGTGCGGAAGTTGCCTACCGCATTATGGATTCCGTGACCGATGACGAAGAAGAACTGCCAGAAGATTACGCACCGGCCATCGTTGCAGAATCATTCAAGGTCGTGAAAACCATGACAGTCGCCGGTGCGGTAATGGCGCTTGATATGACGGATAATCCGGTTTTGGTGTTTCGCAATGCCGGCAACAGCGAGGTGAATGTTGTTTACCGTCGCACGGATGGCAATATTGGCTGGATAGACACAGCTGCCATTAAGAGCTGAGCGCTCTATTTAACAACAGGGTAGCCTGGCGCTACCCCATTTTACAGATATACGACACTCGAGGATCAGGCGATGTCACTTGCGGATTTGATTGTACAGGACGCAGTACTTCCCACACTCAATGTTAATTCAAAAAAACAGCTTCTTCAGGAACTGTCGTCCAAGGCTGCTCAGGTTACCGGGCTTTCCGAACGTGAGATATTTGACGTCATCCTGCAGCGCGAACGGCTGGGTTCCACCGGTGTGGGAAACGGCATTGCCATCCCGCATGGCAAATTGAATTCAATCAACCATATTGTCGGTGTATTTGCACGTCTTGCCACCCCGGTTAATTTTGAAGCGCTGGATGATCAGCCCGTTGATCTTGTTTTTCTGCTTTTGGCACCCGAGGGAGCAGGGGCCGATCATTTGAAAGCTCTGTCGCGCATTGCGCGCGTATTGCGGGACGGGGATATGGTCACCAAGCTGCGGCAAACGGAATCCGCCTCCGCGCTTTATACTTTTTTGACGGCTACACCGACGTCAAACGCCGCATAGGGCAATTCAGGTTTTGACGGGATCGGCAAAACCTGAATGCATCAACAAAATCAAAGCCGACACCCCTGTCCCGTTTCTGATAAAACGTGAAACGGCCTAAAGACAGGCTCTGCGGTGTTGTCGTACCCAACAGGGTACTGTTCCGGTTTCCTCAACTGGAATAGATTGCACCGGGAAAAACTGTGCAGCGGCGAACCGGGTGACGTGTTGAATGAAAATTCCCTACAAGATTTTTGGCGTTGCGGTGCTGGTTCTCGTGTTAATGAGCACCTCCATCGTCTATTCAACCTACAAGCTCTACAGTGTAAAAGATGAAGTCACCAGTTTGGCCGCAAGCTTCATCCCGCTGGCTGAACTGGTTGCGAAGGTTGATCTGCAGACTGCCAAGCAGGAATTGCATCTTGAGCGACTTGAAAAACACTTGACCCGGGTCAAGCTGATCGATGCGCAATTGACTGAGGTTGAAACAGGCAAGACTGCATTGTCATCCAGTACCGGTCAGAAAACATCCACCCAAAGGCGTATGTTTCTGGAAAAACAACGTGCTGCACTCAATGACAGGATTGCAGCGGAAGAAAAGATGTTTTTATCGCGACTGAGCCAGGTGGATCAGGCCATTGCGGGTGCTGAAAAAATTGTCATCGATGCTTTGACAAAAGCGGCCTCAGATGAGGAACGCGCGACCCTGATAGCCCTGTCGCCATTGCTCCAGTCGGTGGATCAGCAACATGCCAATCTTCATGCGCAGATGAACCTGCTGATTGGGGCATACAAACAGAACAACCCGATACTCACGGATCTGGAAGCGCTCGTTGAATCAGAAAGAGAGCAACTGACCCAACGCATCGACAGCATATGGAAGAAAATAGCCCTTTTGACGCAAAATTCCGCCAAAACGGTGGAGCGTCACCAGCAGGCTGTTCTTTTCGTTAACGTAATTCTGGCGGTCGTCGCGGGTGTCCTATCACTGCTGCTTTCAGCCTTTGTCATTCGGGGTATGTTACAGCCACTCAAGCGGCTGGTGCAGGGTACTCAGGCGGTTGAGGCGGGCAATCTTACCGGCGAGCTGTCCGTTGATACCCGCGACGAGATTGGTGAGCTGACCAGCAGTTTCAACAATATGGTTATGCAATTGCGCAAGACAGAGGAGATCAAGGACACATTTGGTCAATATGTCGATCCGCGTGTCGTTTCAGGCCTGATTGATGATTCGAACAGGGAACTGGTCAATGGGGAGAAGAAGCTTGCCTCGGTCTTTTTCGCTGATTTTGCAAATTTTACCGGCATCTCCGAGCGATTTACACCCGACGGCATGGTCAAACTCGTTAATCGTTACCTGTCGTTGATGTCTGCACCTGTTGTGGAAAACAATGGCCTTATCGACAAATATATCGGCGACGCCATCATGGCGTTTTGGGCGCCACCCTTTTGTGTTGACGGTACACAGGCCTCATTGGCAGTCACCGCTGCGATGCAGGATATGGATCGTTTGGAGCTGTTTCGCCAGGAACTGCCCGAACTCATGGGGTTACGACGCGATCTGCCGGATGTGAACATGCGCATTGGCATTGCAACCGGCGACGCGGTCGTTGGATCGGTGGGTTCGCAAAAAACCAAAAATTTCACCGTCATTGGAGATACGGTCAATCTTGGATCGCGTCTTGAGGGTGCCAATAAAACCTATGGAACCACCATTCTTGTCTGCCGGCGCACTTTTGAAATGGCATCCGACGCATTTGAATTCAGGAAGATTGACGACCTGATCGTGTTTGGAAAAACGGAACCCATATCGGTCTTTCAGCCACTGGGTAGGCTCAATTCACTTTCACCACAGGTGCTTGAGTATCGCGATCAATTTGAAAAGGCGCTGCAATCCTATCAAAATGGCGATTGGCGTGTTGCCATTGAAAAGTTCAGGGGCTGTCTGAAATCCGACCCGAATGATCCGGTTGTCAAAACCTATCTACGCCGACTGGACCATATAGAAACCAATGGGCCACCGGATTATTGGGATGGGGTATGGCGGCTTGATGAAAAAGACTGAATGGTATTGCCGCGCGGCAAACGTTGAAGGTACCGCACGGCAAAGGCCTTGGTAATTTGGACTATTGAGTTAGCGCAATTCAGGTTTTGATGGAATCGGTAAAACCTGAATGCATCAACAATATCTGAGGCCAACACCCTTGTCCCGTTTTTGACAAAACGTGAAACGTTCTAGTGAATGCTGACGGTGCTGATTTCGTCTTCCATTGCTTTGCCATAGGCAGTTGAAGCATCGTCACTCAGGAAAATCGGTGTGCCGTCGGCACCAAAGAGTGCCCAAAGATCGATACCTGATTGCATTTCCGGTGCACCCGGAAACCGTTCGATAACCTCATCGGATTTCATTTTGCGGATATAGCCAACCTGGCCTTCACCGATATGGGCAAGTTCCGCTTTGCTGATTTGTATCGTATTGCTGTTGAAAGTCATTTTATCCTCCTTGCGAAGATAATGCTGAAAGCAGGTTTCAGCGCTCTTTGGAGTTTATCTGATTGGACTATTCCGAGACTGAAATATCTATTCTCTTGGCCTGTCGTTCCGGTTCCGGTTTGGCCAGATCTATGGCCAGCAGCCCGTTTTTCAAATCGGCACCAAGCACCCGCATACCGTCAGCAAGCATGAATGTGCGCTGAAACTGCCGGGCGGCAATGCCACGGTGCAGGTATTCACGGTCTTCTGTCTCAATTTGCCGACCGCGGATCAGCAACTGGTTTTCCTGCACCGAAACATCAAGATCATCCTGGGCAAAACCGGCGACCGCCAGCGTTATGCGAAGTTTTTCACCCTGCTCGCCCTGTTCGGGAAACCGTTCGATATTATAGGGTGGATAGCCGTCGCTGCCCTTGGCGATACGTTCCAGGGTCTTTTCCATCGTATCGAAGCCAAGCATAAGCGGGCTGGAAAATGGTGTCATACGAGACATGTTTGCGTCCTGTCCTTGTTCTCAAGCGACAAATCTACGGGCCCGATTGCGGCACCCGCCATCCTTGATAATATGGTGACAGATTTTCGTTTCGCAAGCATCTTGTGGTTGCTATAGGCTAAGCGCATTATTTGCAGCAGCATCAAAAGGCGCCCTCAGCGGCGAAACACCCATGAGCGATCAATCGCAAGAACCGATGAAAATCATCATAGATACCGATCCCGGTCAGGATGATGCTGTGGCCATTTTATTGGCGCTGGCAAGCGAACACCTTGATGTATTGGGCATTACAGCGGTTGCCGGCAATGTACCGCTTGATCTGACGCAAAAAAACGCCCGCGTTATCTGCGAGCTGGCTGGAAAACCCGAAACACGCGTTTTTGCCGGTGCACGCTCCCCAATGGAACGTCCGCTGGTCACAGCTGAAAACGTTCATGGCAGTACAGGTCTCAACGGACCGGATTTTGCCGACCCAATCATGGCACTGCAGCCACAGCACGCTGTCGATTTCATTGTCGAGACACTGCTTTCGCAGCCTGCCGGTGACGTGACCCTGTGTACCCTCGGCCCACTGACCAATATTGCGCTTGCCCTTCAGCAGGCCCCCGAGATTGCTGACCGTATTGAGCAGATTGTCATGATGGGTGGCGGTTTTTTTGAAGGTGGCAACATTACGCCCGCAGCCGAATTCAATATTTACGTTGACCCGGAGGCCGCCCAGTCGGTATTTGGCTCAGGCGTACCCATTGTGATGATGCCGCTGGATGTGACCCACAAGGTCATGACCACAAAAAAGCGCATCGCCAGGATCGAAGCCCTCGGATCTTCCGTTTCGAGGTTTGTCGTTGAAATGCTGGAGTTTTTTGAGCGTTTTGATGAAGAAAAATATGGTACGGATGGCGGGCCGCTCCATGATCCAACAGTCATTGCATGGCTGTTGAAGCCGGAACTGTTTTCCGGCCGCTACTGCAATGTGGAAATTGAAACCGGATCGTCTCTGACGGACGGCATGACGGTTGTCGATTGGTGGCAGGTTACCGACAGGGCGCACAACGCGCTGGTCATCCGCGATGTCAACGCGGATGGTTTTTTTGATCTGCTTAATGAGCATCTGGCGCGTTACTGAGTTTCAGAGCGCATGCGATGCCCAGTGTCATTTTCTTTGAAGGCACTCAAAGTGCGGCCTGTACATCCCGATCAGTCGGGATTGCCGGCTGCGCGCCGGATTTGAGGCATGTCAGGCTGCCTGCGACCGCTGCACGGTGCAGGGCAATGTCGAAGGCCATGCCCTTGTCCAGCCCCGAGGCCAGGTAGCCGCAAAAAGTATCACCTGCGCCGACAGTATCAACCGGATCGATGGCCAGACCATTTGCCCTTACAAGCGTTCCCTCATGGGCGGCCACCACACCATCGGCACCAAGTGTGACAATCAATGTCTGGTTGGATGCCGCATGGAGTTCCATGAGTTTGATTTCCCGTGTGGCCGTGTCCAGATCAGACTGCCCGGCCAACCGCTCGAATTCTGTCTCATTGGCGATCACGATATCTGCCTGTTGGGCTAAGGCCGCTGCGTCATTCGTCAAAGGTGCTATATTCAAAAGGGTAACAACACCTTTTGAACGCGCCTTGCGCAGGGCTGCGCGGTTGGCGGCTGCCGGAATTTCCAGCTGCAACAAAAGATAGTCACCACCTGACATTTCATCAACAGCAACTGCCGCATCGACATCGCCGATTTTCCCGTTTGCGCCGGGCACAACAGCAATCATATTTTCGCCGGTGCCATCCACAAGTATCAGGGCGGTGCCCGTTGCGCCTTCGACCTTGCGAAGGCCTGCCAGTTTAACGCCGGCACGGTTGAGTGAGCCCAGCGCCGAATCAGCAAACTGATCCCGTCCAACGGCACCGCGCATCTGAACGGTGGAGCCGGCGCGCCGGGCTGCCAGTGCCTGGTTTGCACCCTTGCCACCCGCAAGTGTGGCAAATGCCCCGCCACTGACAGTTTCACCGGCCGCGGGAAGCCGGTCTACATTTGCCACCAGATCCATATTGATGGAGCCGAGAACAGTTATCATGGGTGAATTTCCTAAACATTGATGCGGTGGTAAAATTGCCACCTGTTGAAGGGGCATGCAAGAGCAATTCCCGGTTCCTTTGGCAGCGGTGTGGTTCTTTCCTCAAAAACACGCTACAGCAGTGCCGGTTCGCTTGGGGATGTTGGAGCAATTCATGTTTTCACGGAATTGGCAAAACCTGAATGCATCAACAAAATCAAAGGTCGACACCGTTGTCCCGTTTCTGACAAAACGTGAAACGGTCTAGGTAGAAACTTCGGATTGGCATGGCTGCAAAAAACTTAAATTTCGAGCGTGTTCTGGACCTGGACGCAATGCATGTCGCGTGTGATGCAATTGCTGCACAATTTGCTGATCCTTCCTCGTTGCAGGCACGCAATGCATTTTTTGCAAAGATAAAGTCTACTCTTGCCGATGCACGCGCGGAAATCGCTGTAATGCTGCGCGAGGATGGCAGCGGATTGCTGTGCGCCAAACGTTTGTCGCAATTGCAGGACGGGATCATTCGGACAATTTTCAGTTTTGCGACCAGACATGTTTACCCGGTCGACAATCCATCGACTTCGGAACATGTCGCCCTGGTTGCGGTTGGTGGTTATGGCCGCCAGACGCTGGCCCCCGGTTCTGACGTCGATCTGCTGTTTATTTTGCCTTACAAGCCAACACCGTGGACTGAACAGATTGTCGAATATGTGCTCTACATGCTTTGGGACATGGGTTTCAAGGTAGGTCATGCGACCCGCAACATTGATGAATGTATTCGGCTCTCACTGTCCGATATGACCATTCGAACTGCCATGCTGGACGCGCGTTTCATCTGCGGGACAAAGGCGCTGTTTGATGACATGGGCAAGCGGTTCGCCTCTGATGTCCTGCGCAATACCGCCCGTGAATTCATCGCAGCAAAACTTGCCGAGCGCGATGTGAGACATCAAAAAATTGGTGATACCCGCTATCTTGTGGAGCCAAACATCAAGGAAGGAAAGGGCGGGTTGCGCGATCTGCAAACCCTTTTCTGGATTGCCCGGTACCACTATGGAATACGTTCGCTTCGTCAATTGGTCAAACTGGGGGTGTTGTCGCGGCGTGAAGCGACCATGTTTGAGAAATCCGAAGACTTTCTGTGGGCTGTGCGATGCAACATGCACTTCCTGACCGGCAAGGCCGAGGAGCGGCTGTCCTTTGACATTCAACGCGAAATAGCAGCCGAACTCGGCTATCACGACCACCCGGGCCTTTCCGCCGTTGAACGGTTTATGAAACACTACTTTCTGGTTGCCAAGGATGTGGGTGATCTCACACGTATCCTTTGCGCTGCGCTGGAAAATGACCAGGCCAAGGATGCGCCCGGATTTTCACGGGTCCTGCGGCGGTTGGCGCGCCGTGCACGTAAAATACCCGGCACGCTGGATTTTCTCGATGATCATGGCCGCATTACAATTGCTGATGAAGATGTCTTCAAGCGCGACCCGGTCAATCTTATACGTCTGTTTCATCTGGCCGACATCCACGATCTGGTATTCCATCCTGACGCCTTGAAACTGGCAAGCCGTTCCCTGTCCTTGATCAAAGCGCCGGTACGCGATGACGAAGAGGCAAACCGGTTGTTCATGTCCATTTTGACGTCGCGTCGTCGTCCGGCCCTGATATTGCGCCGAATGAATGAAGCGGGTGTGCTGGGCAGGTTCATTCCGGAATTTGGCAAAATCGTTTCGATGATGCAGTTCAGCATGTACCACCATTATACGGTTGATGAACATCTGCTGCGCGCAGTTGATGTCATGTCCCGCATCGAACAGGGGCTTGAAGAGGAAGCGCACCCGCTGATCGCCGGAATAATGCCCGAAATTCAGGAACGCGAAGTTCTCTACGTCGCCATTTTGCTGCATGACATTGCCAAGGGACGCCCGGAAGATCACTCGATCGCCGGTGCGCGCGTTGCACGAAAACTGTGCCGGCGCTTTCGATTCAATGCTGAACAGGTCGCGACTGTTTCATGGCTCGTTGAGCAACATTTGACAATGTCCATGACCGCCCAGTCGCGCGACCTGCATGATCGCAAGACCATCGAGGATTTTGCTGAAGTCGTGCAGTCACTTGACCGGTTGCGTTTGCTACTGGTTCTGACGGTCTGTGATATCCGCGCTGTCGGTCCGGGAGTATGGAATGGATGGAAAGGTCAATTGTTGCGCACGCTCTACGGCGAGACGGAGCTGATGTTATCCGGTGGCTTTTCTGCCATGTCGAGCCGGGAACGTGCTGAAAACGCCCGTCTTCGACTTGCCGAGGGCCTTGCAGACTGGCCGGAAAAGGCAAGAAAATCCTATCTTAAGCTGCACTATTTGCCCTATCTGCTGACCGTTGATCTTGATGACCAGATACGTCATGCGGCTTTTGTGCGTCGGACGATGGATGCCGGAAAACCGCTGGCAACTATGGTGCGGACACACTCTTTTCACGCCATCACTGAAATCACCGTCTTTGCGCCGGACCATCCAAGATTGCTGTCCATCGTCGCCGGTGCCTGTTCTGCCGCCGGCGCCAATATTGCGGATGCCCAGGTGTTTACCACTTCTGACGGTCGGGCGCTCGACACGATCATGATTAACCGCGCATTTGACAATGATTCCGATGAGTTGCGCCGGGCAGAACGCATCGGTACGATGATTGAACATGTGCTGGCAGGTGAAAAACATCTGCCGGAGGTTATTGCGCACCGGTCGAAGAACCGGCGCAAATCCAAACCCTTTACAGTTACACCAAAGGTCGCCATCAACAATCTGCTGTCCAACCGGTTCACTGTCATTGAGCTGGAAGGACTGGACCGCACTGGTCTGCTCTCGCAAATTACCGAGGTTCTCTCTGATCTGTCACTGGATATAGCATCGGCGCATATTACGACTTTTGGAGAGAAGATCGTCGATACATTCTACGTGACGGATTTGTTTGGCCACAAAATCACCAATGAAAACCGCCACGCCAATATCATCGCAAGGTTGAAGGCCATGCTGGCCGGAATAAAGGAAGATGTGCGTCAGAAAATGCCTCAAGGCATGATTGCACCGCCACGAGAGGCGGGGCTCAAGCGTGTAAAGCAACCATGAGTCTGTTCAGAAAATTTGCCAGCGTCGGTTCTGCAACAATGGCCAGCCGCGTGTTGGGTTTTGTTCGCGAAGCGCTGATTGCTTATACATTGGGTGCCGGACCCGTATCGGATGCATTCTATGCGGCGTTTCGGTTTCCCAATCTGTTTCGGCGATTGTTTGCGGAAGGTGCGTTCAATGCGGCTTTCATTCCACTTTTCGCCAAAGAACTGGAAGGTGGTGGCGCGCAGGCCGCGCAGGGTTTTGCCCGTCAGGTTCTATCGGTTCTTCTGTTCGTACTGATCGGTGTTTCGGCCATTGCCATGATTTTTGCTCCCTTGCTTGTGCAAACAATTATAGCGCCGAAATTTATTGAGATTCCGGAGAAATTTGAACTGACCGTATTACTGACACGGATCATGTTTCCCTATTTGATGGCCATGTCGCTGGTTGCGATGCTGTCAGGCATCCTGAATTCCTACCGGAAATATTTTCTGGCAGCCATCAGTCCGGTCCTGCTCAATGTGGTGCTGGTCGCAGTGCTCTACTATGCCAGCCTGACAGCTGCTTCGCCATCATGGATCGGTATTGCCATGGCTGTCGGCGTGACAATTTCCGGCCTGCTGCAACTGGGTCTGCTTGTCTATGGGGTGCGCAGAACCGGCTTCAACCTTCAGCTTGGTAGACCGCGCCTGTCACCACCGGTCAGGCGGCTGTTATGGCTGGCGCTACCGGCGGCCATTACCGGCGGCATCACGCAATTGAATCTGCTGATTGGCCAGATCATCATTTCGGGTCAGGATGGTGCCATTGCCACGGTCAATTTTGCTGACAGAATAATGCAGTTGCCGCTGGGGGTTATTGGCATTGCCATTGGCGTTGTTCTTCTGCCTGAACTGTCGCGGGCGCTCAAGGAGGGCAATCGGACAACTGTACAGAGCCTGCAGAACCACAGTCTGGAATTTGGTCTTGGTCTGACCGTGCCGGCTGCCATTGCCTTCATGGTCATTCCGGTGCCTATTGTTGCACTGCTGTTTGAACGCGGTGCCTTTGATCGCGATACGACAATGGTAACCGCCGCAGTGCTGGCGGCATTTTCGGCAGGATTGCCGGCCTTCGTATTGAACAAGATTTTCACCCCGTCTTTTTATGCACGCGAAAACATGCGTTCACCCATGTGGTTTGCCGGTATCAACGCCGGCGTCAACATAGTGGGCAGCCTGATTTTGTTCCCGATCATCGGTGTTGTGGGCATTGCCATTTCCACATCGCTGGCCGGATGGGTCAATGCGCTGCTTTTGGGTGGGCTGCTGTATCGCGAAGATCAGTTCAGGCCGAGTGCGCTGACAATTCGGCGCGTCGTGCTGATTGTATCGGGTGCACTTGTAATGGGCATATTATTGTGGCTCGCAATGGCGCAGATCGGAACGCAACTGCTGGACGCGGCATTGCTTGTCCGTATCGTATTGATGCTGGTTGTTATGAGTGCGGGTGCCATTGTCTATTTTGCCTTTGTTTTGCTGACCGGCGCGATGGATCGCAAACAGTTGCTCTCAATGATCAGACGCAATAAAAAACCGGGTTAGCCGATGCAGACAATTGCTCAAGTAACCCTTATCGTGCCTGACTATGAAAGCGGGCTTGCCTTTTATGTCGGTCAAATGGGCTTTGAACTTGTAACTGACAATGCGCTGGGCAATGGCAAGCGCTGGGTCACTGTGCGCCCGCCAAACACCCGCGGTGCTGAACTCCTGCTGGCCGAACCGCGTGACACACGGCAGAAAGAGCGCATTGGAGATCAGACCGGCGGGCGCGTTGGATTTTTTCTGTTTACCGACAATTTTGCCACCGATCATGCGCATATGCTGAAACAGGGCGTTGAATTTTTGGAAAAGCCGCGCGACGAACCCTATGGCACCGTGGCTGTTTTCCAGGATCCCTTTGGTAACAAGTGGGATTTGCTGCAACCGGTCAATGTGGACAGGCCGTAGACAATCGCGCATTTGAGGTGCCGAAAGGTCAATCCCTGTTTAATTATCTTGATTGAATGGCTGCGCGCGTGCATAACCCGCCGCGAAATATCCATTAGAGCAATTCAGGTTTTGCCGGAATCGTTAAAACCTGAATGCATCGACAAAAACAAAGGCCGACACCGTTATCCCGTATCTGACAATACGTTAAACGGTCTAGAACAGATGTTCAGGAAAATCCATGTCCGAATTCAAGCCGCTTGTCTTTTCCGGTGTGCAGCCCACAGGCAATCTGCATCTGGGCAATTATCTGGGTGCGATCCGAAAATTTGTCGCCCTGCAGGAAAGTCACAACTGTATTTATTGTGTTGTCGATTTGCACGCACTTACGGCGCAGATTGTCCACCAGGATCTGGTCGGGCAAACCCGCTCCATTACAGCTGCCTTTCTGGCCGCCGGCATTGATCCCAAAGCCCATATCGTCTTTAACCAGAGCCGAGTGCCGCAACATGCCGAACTGGCATGGATATTCAATTGTGTTGCACGCATTGGCTGGATGAACCGGATGACCCAGTTCAAGGACAAGGCCGGCAAGGATCGGGAAAATGCATCCCTTGGCCTATTGGCCTACCCCAGCCTGATGGCGGCTGATATCCTGCTGTATCGGGCAACCCATGTGCCGGTTGGTGACGATCAGAAGCAGCATCTGGAACTAACACGCGACATCGCGCAGAAATTCAACAGCGACTTTTCTGATCGCATTGCGGAAATTGGCCTGGGTGTCGAAATGCAGGTTGGCAAGGAACTGATCAATGGGTATTTTCCACTGACAGAACCGCTGATTGATGGACCGGCACCGCGGGTCATGAGCCTGCGCGATGGCACCAGGAAAATGTCAAAATCAGATGTTTCGGACCTGTCGCGCATTAACCTGACCGACGATGCGGATACCATTTCGAAAAAGATCCGCAGGGCCAAAACGGATCCGCAGGCGCTGCCGAGCGATGTGGAAGGATTGGTCGGGCGTGCTGAAGCGGACAATCTGGTGGGCATCTACGCGGCGCTTTGCGACAGGACAAAAGCTGAAGTTGTCACAGAATTTGGCGGGCAGCAGTTCTCGGCGTTCAAACCGGCGCTGACCGAACTTGCTGTCGACGTTCTCTCGCCAATCAGCGAAGAAATGCGACGCCTTCTGAATGATACGACCCACATCGATGCCGTTCTGGCTGATGGCGGCGAGCGGGCCAGTGCAATTGCTGACCGCACGATGACAGATGTCAAACACATCATTGGTCTTCAGTGCTGATACCACCTTGCTGAAAACGAATTGAACGCTCTGGGGACGGCAGAAAACTAACGCTTGCCCGGCGAGAAAGTGAATGGCAAACTCAACGTCATGGTATCGAAACGATTATCCAGAGAAGTAGGGCACCGCCGCAAGTTTCTTGCGGTGATTGATGACACGCCCGAATGTGAACGGGCGGTGCATTATGCAGCAGCCCGCTCGAAGAGCACCAATGGTGTTCTGGTGCTCATATTTGTTATCGAGCCAGGTGATTTTCAGCATTGGCTTGGCGTCGAAGAGATTATGAAGGCCGAAGCGCGTGAAGGCGCCGAGGTCGCTCTTGAGCGCTTTGCGGCACAGGTTCGCGAAACAATCGGCATAGAACCCGAAATGAAAATCCGGACCGGCACCACGGCAGAGGAAATTCACGCGGAAATCGAGGAAGATCAGGATATTGCAATTCTGGTGCTTGCATCAGGCTCGGCAAAAGACGGTCCTGGTCCACTGGTTTCCTCGATTGCCGGAAGAGGTGCCGCCTTTCCCATTCCGGTCACCGTTATTCCCGATGCGCTTAGTGACGCCGACATTGATGCACTTTGCTGAGCCAAAGTTTCTTTGCTGCAAATCCTGTCAAAACCTGAATTGCTCTAACGCCGGTTTTTATTAGCAATACCCAAGAATGCGTTATTGGAACACGATCCGATTGGCAGCGCTTGAAAACAAGCTGCTTTTGACCTATTTTCTACAAACAGTATTGGCGGAAATGGCAGCTGATGAATCCACCGCCGCCCAGGAGCAAATTTCATGTTTATCCAGACCGAAGCCACGCCGAATCCGGCGACCTTGAAGTTTTTGCCCGGTAAAGTGGTCTATGAGGGCGGCTCTGCTGATTTTCGTGACGCCGAAAGCGCTGCCGAGGCTTCTCCACTCGCGGAACGCCTGTTCGCTGTTCCCGGGATAACGGGTGTATTCTACGGCTATGATTTTATCACAGTCACCAAGGATGGCGCTGAGTGGCAGCACCTCAAACCGGCGATTCTCGGTGTTATCATGGAACATTTCATGTCTGGGGCGCCGATTATGCACAGCGCCATGGCCGATGTTGATTTTAACGATGACGGCGAGTTTTTCGACGAAGGTGATGAAACGATCGTTGCGACCATCAAGGAACTCCTTGATACACGGGTGCGTCCGGCCGTGGCCCAGGACGGCGGCGACATCACTTTTCGTGGTTACAAGGAAGGGCGCGTGTTCCTGCACATGAAAGGCGCCTGTGCCGGCTGTCCGTCATCAACGGCAACATTGAAACACGGCATTCAAAATCTTCTGCGTCACTTCATTCCTGAAGTGCAGGAAGTTGAAGCGGTATAGCCCCTGTTGGTGCCATTTCACGAGAGTAGCCGTGCCATAATGCCTGAACCGCTCTCGTGAACCATTGGCATAGATGGAGTTCCCCGAAAAAATGAAAAAATCACTGATTGAAATTGGCGGTGAGCGTCTATTCATCGCCGACAGTGGTGGCGATCTGCCTGCGATCCTTTTTGTGCATGGCGCGATGATGGATCATACGGTGTGGCACAAGCAGGTTGCTGCCCTGCAACATCGTTTTCGTTGTGTTTGTCCTGATCTGCGTGGACATGGCCAATCGTCAGCGAAATCTGCTGATATCAGCTTTGAAGATCACTGTGATGATCTGGCAGCCTTGATTGAGCTGCTGGAACTGAAGGATATAAGCTTGCTCGGCTGGTCCATGGGCGGACCGATTTGCGAGGTTTTTGTCACTCGTTATCCTGAAAAAGTGGCACGTCTGGTGCTGGTTGACACAATCCCGCAAAGACTGACCGATGAGCGGTTTCCCTTCGGTCAGGACCCTGAAAGCACACCGAAAACAAAAAAGGCCCTGGAAGAAAACTATCAGGCCACCTGTACACTGTTTGGCGAACGCATTTCACCGGAGAACAGGCAGGTTGCCGAATTTATTGCCGATATAGCAAGGCGTACGCGACCTGACGTGGCGATCAATGACTACGTCAGCACGGATGCACGCTCGCAGCTTGATCTGCTTGCGCAGATAACCCTGCCGACCACGATCATTTGTGGTTCCGATGATCGTGTCTGCAAGCCGGGAGCGAGTTTTTTCATGGCTGAACGCATTCCAGGCTGCACAGGCGATGTCAAAGTCATTGAGGGTGCAGGCCATGCGTCATTTTTGACGCGACCGGAGCTTTTTAACGCGCTACTCCTGGATGCAGCTACCGCGTGACGCAATGTCGCTCACAGGTGTCACCTGGGGGCACACAAATATGAATATGGACGATTAAAAGCCAGATGATCACAATGGCAGTAGATACCGCCGCGCATATTTGCGGGGCATGCATTTTTGATGATGTTGACGGGCTGGTGCTTGCTCAGGCCGAAGAAGATATTGGACGTGGCCATGCGGAGCGGCTTTTTCCACTCATACAAACAGCGCTGAGCAAGGCACAACTGACATTTGAGGATCTTGACCGGCTGGGTGTTAACATCGGTCCGGGGTCGTTCACCGGCATTCGGGTTGGCGTGTCAGCTATGCGTGGTCTTGCCCTGGCTCTGGATTTGCCGCTTGTCGGCGTCACCATATTTGAAGGGCTGGCTGACGAAACACAAATCGGTCAGCCTTTGCTCGTGGTGCTGGACGCACGGCGTGATCAGGTCTACGCGCAATTGTTTGACCGCTTCGGCAGGGCTGCACAGGCCTGCAAGGCAATTTCACCGGATGAAGCGCTAAGGATAGCCAATCAGGCAGGTGCACAATTAACCGGATCAGGCAGCAATATTCTGCTTGAAGCTGTGCCGACTGGCGACGAACCGCCCCATGTACTGGAAACCCGGTCTACGCTTGGAATAGTTACTCTTGCCCGATTGGCGGCGCTGAAAGTTCCGGGCGATGAGAGGCCCAAGCCCTTGTATTTGCGCTCTGCAGACGCAAAACCACAATTGGGATTTGCTTTGCCGCGGCAGGGAGCGGTGCAGTGAGTGCAACGTCTTTTTTCCGCAGACCCGCGGAGTTTGAAATACTGCCCCTTACAAGTGAAGATTGTGCCTCGGCATCAACATTACATGAGATGGGTTTCAAACGTCCATGGAGCGATGGCGAAATACAGGCACTTGTAAGCCAGGAAACGGTGTTCGGCTTCGTCGCCCGGCGTACCAACAAGGGAACGCAATCATTACCGGGTGGGTTTGTGCTGGCGCGTCTGGCGGCCAATGAGGCAGAAATTCTGACAATTACCGTTCGTCCCAAATATCGTCAAAGCGGCATCGGCTGGCGATTGATGGGCGCTGTGCTGCGTCATCTGCGCGCAGAAGGAGCGCAAACGCTGTTTCTGGAGGTCGATGAGGGCAATGAAGCAGCAGTTGCATTGTACCAAAAACTTGGATTTGTGCAGGTCGGCGAGCGGGAGGCCTACTACAAACAAGACGGTGGAGCCAGAACGGCAGCGCTTGTCCTGCGGCTCGATCTTGAGTAATCCCTTGCAGATGCCCTGTGCCTGATATGTAGCGCGGCATAAGCGCAGGGTGCCAACAAGAGGGAATTTATGTCGGTTTTTTCGTTTCCGCGTAGTCGGAAAGCGCAAAAAGCCCAATTTGAAGGCGATGCGCGTATAACATTGATGGATTTTTGGCATTTTTTAGCTTTTCCTGCCCCTGGAAAATAGTAAAAGGCCTAAATTGCGCAATTGGCTTGTTATGAGGTGGGCTGTGACTGAAGTTTTGATGACATTGGAGCAGCTATGCGTTGAGCGTGGCATGCGCATGACCGAGCAACGAAGGGTTATCGCGCGCGTATTGGAACAATCAGCAGATCACCCTGACGTGGAAGAACTATACAAACGTTCATCCAGGGTCGATCCCAATATTTCGATTTCAACGGTCTACCGCACGGTCAAATTGTTTGAAGATACAGGCATAATCGAACGCCATGATTTTCGCGACGGCCGCTCGCGTTATGAAACGGTTCCAGATGAACACCATGACCATCTGATTGATCTGCGCAGCGGCAGGGTCATCGAATTCCAGTCAGCTGAAATCGAAGCACTGCAGGAAAGAATTGCGCGCGAGCATGGATTCAAACTGGTTGACCATCGCCTTGAACTTTATGGAATTCCACTGGACAAGGCAAAAGACTGATCCATGATGGGGCATTTGAATTTTGATCCGGGTGATGTGGCCCGGTTTGGGCGACTTTGATGATTGCAAAAATACGCACGTGTCTTGTGCTGACGATTATTGTGCTTTTGACCCTTTTGTTGCTGCCGCTGCAGCTGTTGAGCAATTATTTCAACTGGAAACTCGCCCGCTATATTCCACGGTGGTGGCATCGGGTTGCGGTCTGGCTTTTGGGGGTTCGCATAATCCGCCACGGAAAACTGGAAGCGGGCCGTCCGTTACTGATTGCATGCAATCATTCCAGCTGGCTTGACATTCTCATTCTTGGCGCTGTGGCTGATGTTGTGTTTATCGCAAAATCTGAAGTCAAAAGCTGGGCGGTTTTTGGCTGGCTTGCGCGTTGGCAACGCACAATATTCATTGAACGCCAGCGCCGCAGGCAGACCGGTGCGCAGGTCAGTGAAGTAGCCCGGAGAATGGCCGACGGTGAAATTGTCGTTCTGTTTGCCGAGGGCACCACATCGGATGGCAATCGGGTGCTGGATTTCAAGAGCTCTCTTTTCGGTGCTGCGGCTTCAACGCTGGAGGTGGCGTCGACATCCAGCGTTGCCATTCAGCCGGTCGCCATCGCCTATACCCATGCCAATGGCGTGCCGCTTGGACGCTACGCAAGGCCGCTTGCGTCCTGGCCCGGTGTGATTAAATTGCCACCGCACCTTGCCGGTATTTTGAGGGAAGGGGCGCTTGATGTGCAGGTCTGTTTTGGCGATCCGGTTCACTACGACAAAGACAGCAACAGAAAACGGGTTACCAAGGATGTTGAACAACAGGTGCGTTCAATGTTGCAGGCGCAAATACACGGACGTGCGCCGGTTGTGAATGGTGATGGCTGAACCCATATACTGGTGGTGAAGCGTGCTCAAAGGCGCTGCATGTATTCAGGTGCCTGCCATTGGCGGCACAACGCAGGCCGAATCCAGCCACACTCGGGTGCTCTGTTTGCTGATAGCAGCAATATAATGGGCTTTTGGCTTGACTCTGCGCCGAACAGCAGTGAATGCGTATTGAAATAGTAAATTCTTCTGTGTCGGGACAATGCGCCCTGAAACAGGGGGCAGGTGGTGGGATTTTTCCATCAGGAATAGACTTGATACAAACACGGGCACAAATGAACACAGATATCGCAAACGCGGCACCGGCAGCAGATGGCAGCAATACACGCAAAGTCTATGTGAAAACATATGGCTGCCAGATGAATGTGTATGATTCCGAGCGTATGGCTGATGCGCTGTCGAAGGATGGCTATCAAACGACGGATAATCCGCAGGATGCCGACCTTCTGTTGCTCAATACGTGTCACATCCGCGAAAAGGCTGCCGAGAAAGTCTACTCCGAGCTTGGGCGCATTCGCCAAATGAAGCAGACGCTGGCCGAGCAGGGACGTGAACTGATGGTCGGGGTTGCCGGTTGCGTGGCGCAGGCTGAAGGGCAGGAGATTATCCGCCGTGCACCGATTGTTGATATTGTCATTGGTCCGCAGACCTACCACCGGCTGCCGCAGGCCATTGCCCGGGCACGCAAGGGTGAGAAGGTTGTCGAAACCGAATATGCCATTGAAGACAAGTTTGAACATCTCCCACAGCCTGACCGCAAGGTAATTGCCAAGCGTGGTGTATCAGCCTTTTTGACGGTGCAGGAAGGGTGCGACAAATTCTGCACCTTTTGCGTTGTTCCCTATACACGGGGCTCTGAAGTTTCCCGCTCGGTTGCGCAGATTGATACTGAAGCACGCATGCTGGTCGCAGCCGGCGTTCGCGAAATCACGCTTTTGGGGCAAAATGTCAACGCCTGGCATGGTCAGGGCAATGACGGCACAGAGTGGGGCCTTGGAGCGCTGTTGCGCCAATTGTCACAAATCGATGGCCTTGAACGTTTGCGGTATACAACAAGCCACCCGCGCGACATGGATGACGCGCTCATCGGTGCTCATCATGATCTGCAAAAACTGATGCCCTATCTGCATTTGCCCATTCAGTCGGGTTCCAACAGCGT
Source organism: uncultured Rhizobiaceae group bacterium (assembly GCA_947501445.1). Classification (GTDB taxonomy): domain Bacteria; phylum Pseudomonadota; class Alphaproteobacteria; order Rhizobiales; family Rhizobiaceae; genus Hoeflea_A. The sequence continues at coordinate 35,982 of CANMVS010000003.1, forward strand.
TCTCAAGGCCATGAACCGGCGTCACACGGTCAAGGACTACCTTGATTTGATCGGACGGATCCGCCAAGCACGCCCGGATATAGCGCTGTCGGGTGATTTTATTGTCGGTTTTCCGGGTGAAACGGATGAGGATTTTGAGGACACAATGCGTCTCGTTGAGACCGTTCGATACGCTCAAGCATTTTCCTTCAAGTATTCACCGCGCCCCGGCACCCCCGGTGCAGAGCGCGACGACCATATTGCCGAAGATGTTAAATCGCAGCGCTTGCAGCGCCTGCAGGCCCTGTTGCGTGAGCACCAGATCGCCTTTGCTGACGGCTGCGTGGGACAGACCATCGACCTGCTGCTGGAAAAGCCCGGACGTGATCCGGGGCAGCTGATTGGGCGGTCACCGTGGTTGCAGCCCGTAATAGTTAATGCAAACCCATCGCAAATCGGTGACATTGTTAAAGTGAGAATCACGCGGACGGGAACAAATTCGCTCTATGCTGATTGTGTGTAGGAGCTGAATGTGGAGTTTTACTTTTGAGCAGACCCGAATCGATTGCCAAACAAGCTGACGCAAAATCATCCGGCGCTTCGGATACAACGCATATTGTCCTGACATTTGAGAATAACCGCCTGACCAGCGAATTGTTTGGCCAGTTTGATCAGAACCTTGCGTTGATCGAGCAGAAACTGGGTGTTGATGCACGTGCCCGCGGTAATCAGGTCGCCATTCAGGGCGATGAAAATGCCATCAATCAGGCGCGGCGCGCACTGGATTATCTCTATGAACGGTTGCAGGAAGGTGAGACCCTGGCGGCTTCCGACGTTGAGGGCGCTATCCGCATGTCCGTAGCAGCGGATGATCAGCTGGTGCTGCCGACCATGGAAAACAAGGGAAAAATGGCGTTTGCACAGATTGCAACGCGTAAAAAAACCATTGTGTCACGTACACCGACACAGGATGCCTATGTGCGCGCCATGGATCGCGCCGAGCTTGTGTTCGGTGTCGGGCCTGCCGGTACCGGCAAAACCTATCTGGCGGTTGCCCATGCAGCACAATTGCTTGAGCGTGGCCTGGTGGAAAAGATTATCCTGTCGCGCCCTGCTGTTGAGGCAGGCGAGAGGCTGGGCTATCTGCCCGGTGACATGAAGGAAAAGGTCGATCCCTATCTGCGTCCGCTCTATGATGCCCTTTACGATATGATGCCCGGAGACAAGGTGGAACGGGCGATCACGGCAGGCGTTATTGAAATCGCGCCATTGGCGTTCATGCGTGGTCGTACGCTCGCCAATGCGGCGATCATTCTGGATGAGGCGCAAAACACGACCTCAATGCAGATGAAAATGTTTCTTACCCGTCTTGGTGAAAATGCCCGCATGATCGTCACTGGCGATCCAAGTCAGATCGATTTGCCGCGTGGTGTCAAATCAGGCCTGGTGGAAGCACTTCATATTCTGCGGGGTGTCGATGGTGTGATAACGGTGCGGTTTCGCGGTTCGGATGTTGTGCGTCATCCGCTTGTCGGGCGCATTGTTGAAGCCTATGACGCTGAAACCACGATGATCGCTGATAGCAGCAAGCCGGGTATGGAATGAACGCAAATGATCCGCGGCTGCCGGTGTTTGATATTCAAATCAGCGTGGAGGCAGCGCTGTGGCAGGATGAGCCGCTGTTGGCAGCGCTGTGCGGGCGATGCATTGACGCTGCAACACGCTTTCTGATTGAAACAACCCAACAGCCCTTCCCTACGGCTGTCGAATTGTCCCTGCTCTTTACCGATGATCCGGCTGTGCGGGCCATAAATCTGCAATGGCGAGCGTTGGATAAACCGACCAATGTTCTGTCTTTCCCGGCCCATCCGGTTCAACCGGGACAAATTGCCGGTTCCATGCTCGGCGATATCGTGTTTGCCGGTGAAACAATTGAAAATGAAGCCAGGTCACTTGGCATTGCATTTGACGATCATTTAACCCATCTGCTGGTGCATGGATTTTTACACCTGTTGGGGTATGATCATATAGATGATGAAGAAGCACAGGTTATGGAAAATCTCGAGACTCGTATTTTGGCGACACTTGACCTATCTGATCCTTATGAAAACACTTTTCCAGTTTGAAGGCCGATGAACCAGCACAATACACCGGTGACATCCACCAATGCGTCCGTGGATAATGAGGACGCAGACAGCGGCGAGGACCCCGGAAGTAGGCTTTTACCTGTTCCGGTTCGCCAACCGGAAAGAAACGGACATAGCTGGTTGACCCGGCTGATCCGGCTTTTCCGCCCATCCGACGCGCATGCATTGAGAGAAGACCTTGCAGACGCTTTGCTGGCGGAAGGCGTATCCGGTGCGGCATTTTCGCCCGAAGAACGGGCCATGCTCCACAATATTTTGCGGTTTCGTGAAGTCAGGGTGGAAGACGTCATGGTGCCCCGCGCGGATATCCAGGCAATTGACTGCACTATCACTTTGAATGATCTGATGGTTCTCTTTGAAGAATCCGGGCACTCGCGCATGCCGGTCTATGGCGACACGCTGGATGATCCGCGTGGCATGGTCCATATTCGTGACCTGGTTGCCTATATCACCAGACAGGCCTTGAACCGTCGTCGCAGCGGCCGAAAAAACAGTAACACCAAAACCGTTGGTAACGGTCAGCCCGCCAAACGGGATGCAACAACAAAGCCAAATGCTTTTGATTTGACCCGAGTGGAGTTGACAAAAACTGCGCAGGAAGCGGGACTGATCAGGGAGGTGCTATTTGTTCCACCATCCATGCTGGCTTCTGATCTGATGCAAAGAATGCAGGCAACGCGCACGCAAATGGCGCTGGTTATTGATGAATACGGTGGCACAGACGGGCTGGTGTCGCTTGAAGACATCGTCGAAATGGTTGTTGGTGATATTGAAGACGAGCATGATGACGAAGCTGATATGATCGCGCAGACTTCCGAAGATACCTTTGTGGCTGATGCACGGGCCGAACTCGAAGACATTGCCAAGATCATAGGCAAGGAATTCAATGTCGAGGACAAGCGCGAAGATGTGGATACGCTCGGCGGGCTCATCTTTTCGACTCTGGGTCGAATACCGGTGCGCGGCGAGGTGGTTCGATCGATTCCCGAGTTTGAGTTTCACGTTCTTGAAGCAGATCCACGCCGAATACGCAGGGTTCGGATCGTTCGCCGGCGGACTGTTGAAAGAAGACGCAGGCCGGTAAAATCCGAAGCCGAAGACCTTGACGTGTCCGGCATCGAAAAGGTGGAAAACGAAGCATCGGCAGAAGCAGCGGAAGCGCAACCACAGGATAAAGCCTCCTGATTTTGCGCCTTGCGGGGTGGGCAGACACCTGCCGCCCCAGGGGTTTGAACAAAACAGGCTCCAGCGGCGAAATATCAATACCCGCAGGGTTCGGGCAATCCTCATACATTATTCTGAAGAGATCAGACAATCTGATTCGCAATCATAATTGTCAGCGTGCCGAACTGATGTGTTCACCCGGGCCGTTGAGCATAACGCTCTCTATTGGACCGTTTCATCATACGGTCAATTGTCAGCAGGTTCGCCGCTGTCATCTTTGGGGTCTGACATTATGGCGATCCGCAGCAAGATTGCCTGGAAATGAAAAACCGGCTAGAGCAATTCAGGTTTTGACGGAATCGGCAAAACCTGAATGCATCAACAAAATCAACGGCCGACACCGTTGTCCCGTTTCTGACAAAACGTGAAACGGTCTAATGCGCGGTTTCAGGCATTTTGCCATTGTCCCCAACCGGGAAAGAGGCAAAACACGCTTGTTTTGCCCATGTCAGCTATGGGTCTGGCAAGTGACGGGTGGTGTATATTGGAGAATTCATGGAGCGTATTGCCGGTCAGATAATGTTGCTGTGGGGAATACGGCGGTGGGCTCTGGCTTTTATCGCAGGTGCCCTCGGCGCCTTTTCCCTTCCACCCTTTGATTTTTTTGCCGTTCTGTTCGTGTCGTTTCCGGTTCTGGTTTGGCTGCTCGACGGTGCAAACGGCAATGCTGATGCCGGGTTCCTGGGTAAGCTGAAACCCGCATTTTGGACTGGATGGTGGTTTGGGTTTGGCTATTTTGTTGGCGGCCTGTGGTGGCTCGCCAATGCGCTTTTGGTGGGTGGGGGAGAATTTGCCTGGGCCACTCCCCTGGCAGTGCTGGGATTGCCAGCCATCCTGGCAATATTTTATGGCCTGGCAGCAGCCTGCGCCAGGGCTTTGTGGTCCGATGGTCTTGGCCGGCTGTGTGCACTGGCTGCAGGGTTTGGTCTGGCAGAGTGGTTGCGTAGTTTCGTCCTGACCGGATTCCCCTGGAATGCCATAGGCTATGGTGCCATGCCGGTACCGGTCATGATGCAGTCGTCTGCGATCATTGGACTGTTTGGTGTATCAGCGCTGGCGGTGTTTGTTTTTAGCGTTCCTGCGCTCATTGCGACCCGTCGGGGCCTGTTGCCGGGGCTGATTATTGCAGCGACGCTTTTGTGCGCCCACATAGGGTATGGTTCTTTGCGTTTGATGGACAGTGATGCGCGCAGTGACGGCCAACCGGTAATTCGTCTGGTGCAGCCCTCTATTGATCAATCTGCGAAATGGGATGACGCGGAACGCGAGCGCATATTTCAGACATTGCTCGCCATCACGGCGAAACCGCCGCCTGATAAAGGCGTGTTGCCATCGATTATTGTCTGGCCGGAAACATCCATTCCGTTTTTGCTGACAAGCAATCCAAATGCATTGGCGATCATTGCTGAGACCCTGCAGGAGGGGCAGACACTGATTGCCGGTGCCGTGCGTAACGAGCGCCACGAGACGGGGGGAGCGACGCGCTATTACAACTCAATCTATGTCATTGACCATAATGGGCAGATTATTGAGGCTGCCGACAAACTTCATCTGGTTCCATTTGGCGAGTATTTGCCCCTGTCCGGACTATTGCGCAGCCTTGGTCTTGATACGATCGCCAGGGGACCAGGCGGATTTTCCGCCGGGTCGGTGCGCCGGTCAGTGCCTGTTCAGCCTGGGCTGCATTTTTTGCCGCTTGTTTGTTATGAGGCAATATTTCCGCAGGATATGGTTTTTGAAGGGCCAGTGCCCGATTTCATGATCAATGTGACGAATGATGCGTGGTATGGAGATACACCCGGGCCGCCGCAGCATTTTCGCCAAGCTCAGTTACGTGCAGTGGAAACAGGGCTGCCTTTAATTCGTGCTGCCAACAATGGAATTTCTGCCGTTACTGATGGAAATGGCAGGATTATTGATGGGTTGTCACAAAACGTGATTGGATTTGCGGATGTTTATCTTCCCAAAAAAATACACGTTAATAGAAGTGCTTGGTTACCTCAACTGTCCTTTTGGTTGATAATCGCATTACTTTTGCTCGGAGCGCTGAACTCGCGCTACAGTTTTATTAGAACAGGGAATTGACCAAAAACCCCTAAAATTGCATAGATATGTTGTACAGGTTGAACTGCTGGTGTTTTACACGGTGCAGTCCTCTTATGGGGCGGAGGGGAAAGTACTTACAAGGCATCAGTTTCCAATAACACGTAGCGGACATGAACAAGTCTGCGGGAACAAAAATATGAACACTATTGTAAATAAGAAAAAGCCGAACCCCATTGATATTCATGTTGGCAGTCGTATCCGATTGAGACGAACCATGCTGGGCATGAGCCAGGAAAAACTGGGAGAAGCACTGGGGATTACTTTCCAGCAAATTCAAAAATACGAAAAAGGTACAAATCGGGTTGGTGCAAGCCGACTTCAAAATATTTCATCTATACTTAACGTTCCAGTATCGTTCTTTTTTGAAGATGCACCGGGCGATCCGTCCACGGGACAGCCAGGCGCCTCGGAAGCATCCAGCTCAAATTATGTTGTCGATTTTCTGTCCTCTTCGGAAGGGCTGCAACTCAATCGGGCATTTGTGAAAATTGAAGATCCAAAGGTTCGGCGCAAAATCGTCGATCTGGTCAAGGCATTGGCCGCTGATTCTGAATAGATAATGATTGGCAACGCACCGGAGGTCCTCCTGGTGTTGTTTGCAGCGCATATTTGCACAATCAATAAATGAATTTTTGGGCATAAGATTCATTCCGGCTGCAGCGCAAAAGCGCATTATTGCAGCGCATCAGGCTGTCGATGTTCCGTTGCCATCGGTACACGCACATCCCGGTTATTCATATCAAGATATATTTATATCGTTCTGCGCTTGTGTTTGCCGGTTGTTTTCAATAACAAGTCCGGACCACAGAGCATTTGTGAGAGGCGGGTATGGCGCGAGACAATTATCTCTTCACCAGTGAATCAGTATCTGAAGGACATCCAGACAAGGTTTGTGATCGGATTTCAGACGAGATTGTCGATTTGATCTACAAGGAAGCCCGAAAGACCGGCACCGATCCCTGGGGTGTCAGGATTGCGGCAGAAACATTGGCCACAACCAACAAAGTCGTCATTGCGGGTGAGGTGCGTGTGCCTGCCACATTGATGAAAAAGGGCAAGAACGGCGCGGATGTTATCAATCCGTCACGGTTCCGTTCTGCCGCGCGGCGGGCAATTCGTGACATTGGTTATGAACAGGACGGGTTCCATTGGAAAACAGCAAAGATAGATGTGCTGTTGCATTCGCAGTCTGCTGATATTGCCCAAGGGGTCGACAATGCTGCTGATCAGCAGGGCGATGAGGGCGCAGGCGATCAGGGCATAATGTTCGGTTATGCCTGCAATGAAACGCCGGAACTGATGCCAGCGCCGATTTACTATTCCCACCGCATTCTGGCGCTGCTTGCCACGGCAAGAAAAAAGGGCGAGGGCGAAGTCGCCAAACTTGGCCCCGATAGCAAGAGCCAGGTTACCGTGCGCTATGTGGACGGTAAACCCTTTGAGATTACGCAGATCGTATTGTCTACACAGCATCTTGATCCGAGCTGGGACTCGGCAAAGGTACGGGCTGTTGTTGAGCCATACATCATGGAAGCATTTGAAGATCTTCCGGTTGCGGCCGACTGCAACTGGTATATCAATCCGACCGGAAAATTTGTCATTGGTGGCCCTGACGGTGATGCCGGACTGACCGGACGCAAGATTATTGTTGACACCTATGGTGGTGCAGCGCCGCATGGTGGCGGAGCATTCTCCGGCAAAGACACGACAAAAGTTGATCGGTCCGCCGCTTATGTGGCCCGATATCTGGCAAAAAACATTGTTGCTGCGAAACTGGCTGAGCGATGCACCATTCAACTGTCCTATGCAATCGGTGTCGCACAACCCCTGTCGATTTATGTTGATTTGCATGGAACGGGTGTTGTTACCGAAGAAGAGATTGAAAGCGCCATCCGCAAGGTCATCGACCTTTCGCCAACGGGTATCCGTCGCCATCTGGATTTGAACAAGCCTATCTATGCCAAAACAGCCGCCTACGGACATTTTGGCCGCAAGGGTGGACGTGATGGCTCGTTTTCCTGGGAAAAGACTGATCTGGTCAAAGCCCTCAAGGAAGCAATCAAGGCTTGAGTTTGATGGCGCATTTGCTGGAAGCCACACGGGCTTCCAGATGAGATAGTGCGAAAAATGAACGTTTGCGCGAAGCCATAGAGTGGCCTGACGGCGTGCACGCTTGAAAACAGGCGTCTTTGGGGTTTGACACAAGGTCCTCAATGAAAGCATTGACTGGCACTGTGACGGGTTGGCACCACGGTATGCGACCCACTTTGTCAAAAGCCACAAACGCCGTGGTCATATGAAGCCAAATGAACAAGACATGATCTGGGAATGAATGAAATGTCGACTGACCATCCGCACCGGTTGATGGAGGCTTTTTTTGGACGCCGCAAGGGCAAGACCCTCAGTCCGTTGCAGATTTACGCTCTGGAAAACACGCTGCCGCAATTGAGGGTGGATACGTCCAAACCGGCACCGCAGACGATAGATGCATTGTTTGACGCAAACTATGCCCGTCATCACCTGGAGATCGGATTTGGCGGCGGAGAGCATCTGTTGCACCGCGCCTCTGAAGCCCCCCAAACAGGATTTATTGGTGTCGAACCATTCGTCAATGGATTGGCGAAATGCGTCAGCACTTTGAGTACTGCACCCATGCCCAATGTGCGGTTGTTTGACGATGATGCCACGGTTTTGCTGGACTGGCTGCCGTCCGCGTCACTGGATCAGGTTGATCTGTTGTATCCCGATCCATGGCCCAAGAAGAAACACTGGAAGCGGCGTTTTGTAAATCAGGGCAATCTCGAGCGGATTGTAAGGGTACTCAAAAAAGGCGGCCAATTCTGCTTTGCATCCGACATAGACACCTATGTGAACTGGACGCTGCTGCATTGCCGGCGTCACAGCGCATTTGCCTGGCAGGCGAGCGCTGCGGGTGATTGGCAGACCCCCTATGAGGGTTGGCCTGGAACCCGCTATGAAGCAAAGGCGTTTCGTGAAGGGCGCACACCTGCCTATTTGACATTTATCAGGCTCTGATGCTGCGAACCTGCAGGGTTCGCAGCATCAGAGCGGATGAGGGAAAAAAGGAAGCTTTGGCGTCTGCATTGTTGCGGCGTTTTGGAGCGCGGTGAGCTGTCGGACACCCAACTTTGTTTCTCTGCTGACCCGGGAATCAAGCCGGTGAAATGGGCGATTTTGCCGTTCCTTTGCTGTAATGCAGGCAATTATACAGGTACCGCGTCGCTATGACCTTGATTTTGTGGCTTTGCGGGCGTATATCAGGCGCAAATCTTGATCAGACCGAGCAAGAGTGGGCCCCCCGGACCCGCTCTTTTTTGTTGATAGGGCTCTGATTGAATTGCCCTGGTGTGGAAAGAGACAGCGATTGTCAGAAGAAATGTCGACAGGTGAAAACCAACTGGACGAAGCGGCGCTGGAGCCTCGCCTCATTGTGGAGTCAGGTATTGAGGCGCGGGTTGCCGAGATCATCGAGCCTGTTCTTGTTGATCTGGGCTTTCGGCTTGTACGGGTGAACATGTCCGGGCAAAATGGCCTGACATTGCAAATTCTGGCCGAGCGTAACGACGGCACGATGAGCGTTGAGGATTGCGAAACATTATCGCGGGCCATTTCACCGGTTCTGGATGTTGATGATCCCGTCGACAGGGCGTATCATCTGGAAATGTCATCACCGGGTATTGACCGGCCGATGGTTCGAAAATCCGATTTCGCCCGTTGGACGGGCCATCTGATGAAATGTGAGACATCGATCATTGTTGAAGGGCGCAAGCGTTTTCGCGGAACAATTACCGATGTCAATGAAGATGGGTTTGTTCTACAGCGGGACAAGGCAACCTACGGTGACGAGCCAACAGTGCACATACCGTTTGAAACGCTGAGTGATGCAAAACTAATTCTGACGGATGAGCTTATCCGTGATGCGCTGGCGGCGGATAAAGCCGCAAAGGCTGCGCAGGTGAAGCAGGCACAGAACGACAACGAATAGTGTGAATTGGGAGCAGCGGTGCAAGGGCCCTCTGCTTCATTATATGGAGAGCAAAATGGCAGTGAGTGCAAACAGGCTCGAACTTCTTCAGATTGCGGATGCTGTGGCACGCGAGAAGGCGATCGACCGTGATATCGTCATAGAAGCAATGGCTGATGCTATTCAGAAGGCGGCGCGCTCCCGCTATGGTTCGGAATCGAATATTCGGGCAGACATCAATCCAAAGACGGGCGAAATCAAACTGCAACGTTTGCTCGAAGCTGTTGAGCAGGTCGAAGATTATGCAACGCAGATAGATATCGAGCTTGCGAAGGATCAAAACCCGGAAGCGCAGCTGGGCGATTTTATTGCTGAACCTTTACCGCCGATGGATTTTGGCCGTATCGCGGCGCAGTCGGCAAAACAGGTTATTGTGCAGAAAGTGCGTGAGGCCGAGCGTGACCGTCAGTTTGAAGAATTCAAGGACCGCGTTGGCGAAATCATCAACGGGACCGTCAAACGCGTCGAATATGGCAACGTCATTGTTGATCTGGGGCGTGGTGAAGCAATCATCAGACGCGACGAACTCATTCCGCGTGAAAATTTCCGCTATGGCGATCGGGTTCGGGCATTTGTCTATGATGTTCGCCGCGAACAACGTGGGCCGCAGATTTTTCTTTCCCGCACGCATCCGCAATTCATGGTCAAATTGTTCACCATGGAAGTGCCGGAAATTTACGATGGAATTATTGAACTGAAATCCGTCGCCCGTGATCCTGGCTCACGTGCCAAGATTGCCGTCATCTCCAATGACAGTTCCATTGACCCGGTTGGTGCCTGTGTGGGTATGCGCGGTAGCCGTGTTCAGGCGGTTGTTGGCGAACTTCAAGGCGAAAAAATCGACATCATTCCCTGGTCGGTTGATCCGGCCTCTTTCATCGTCAATGCGCTTCAGCCGGCTGAAGTGGCCAAGGTTGTGCTTGATGAGGAGGCTGAACGCATTGAGGTGGTTGTGCCTGATGACCAGCTTTCGCTGGCGATTGGCCGCCGCGGGCAAAATGTTCGTCTGGCATCACAGCTTACCGGCTGGGATATTGATATTCTGACCGAACAGGAAGAATCCGAGCGTCGCCAGAAGGAATTCAACGAGCGCACCGAATTGTTCATGAATGCCCTTAATGTGGATGAAATGGTCGGCCAGGTGCTGGCATCGGAAGGCTTCTCCCAGGTGGAAGAAGTTGCATATGTCGATATCGAGGAAGTGGCTTCAATCGAAGGTTTTGATGAAGACACTGCCCACGAGATTCAAAGCCGTGCAACCGAATACCTGGACGGGATTGAAGCAGAATACGAAGCCAAACGCCTGGAACTGGGCGTGACTGACGAATTGCGTGTACTGCCCAATATGACAACAGCCATGCTGGTGGCACTGGGTGAAGACGGCATTAAGACCATGGAAGATTTCGCTGGCTGCGCTGCGGATGATCTGGTGGGCTGGACGGAACGCAAAGACGGTGAAACAACTAAATTCGATGGCGTGTTTTCCAAAATGGATGTATCGCGTGTCGATGCAGAGCAGATGGTTGTAACCGCCCGTCTGGCCGTTGGTTGGATAACAGAGGCAGATTTGGCGGCAGCCGAAGCTGCTGAAGAGGAAGTCGAAGGTGAAGCAGCTGAAGGTGAAGAAACAGCAGCTCCGGAAGGTGATGCGACTGAGGTCGTTGCTGAAGCCTGATCCCGATGTGAATACACTGAGGTAACCGGGAAAGCTTGAGCCGGAATGAATGATCGGACTTGTATTGTAACGCGTATAACCGGGTCGCCGGACCAGATGATTCGATTTGTGGCGGCGCCTGATGGTTCGATTGTTCCGGATTTGAAGGCAAAATTGCCAGGGCGTGGATGTTGGGTTCTGGCTGAAAAGAAGATAGTGCTTCAGGCAATGCAGAAAAATCTGTTTGCCCGGGCACTGAAAATGAAAGTGACTGTGCCCGAAGGGCTCGATGCGACAATTGATGGGCTGATGGTAACGGCTTTGACCGGAATGATGGCACTGGCTCGCAAAGCCGGTCAGATTACCACCGGTGCGGGAAAAGTCGACGCGGCAGCCAGGTCAGGGCAGGCGATTGCTCTGTTCCACTCAAGCGACGCTGCGGTTGACGGGGTCAGAAAAATGGATCAGGCCCGGTGGGCCTGGAAAGCATCAGGCGGGCACGAAATTCCGTCATTTCATCTCCTAAATGGTGAAGAAATGGCAATTGTGACCGCAGGAAGTAACGTAATCCACCTCGCAGCGCTTGCAGGGCAGGCCGGTGAGGGTGTAGTGAAACGCGCAAAGATACTTGACCGTTATCGCAATGGAGCAGACAACGGTCAGATAGCGGGAGACCCCGCAGAGGAAACGGATTCTAAATGAGCGACACTAACGACGACAAAACCATCAGCGTATCAGGCAAGAAAACACTGACGCTGAAGCGCTCCGGTGTAGAGCAGGGTACGGTGCGCCAGGATATGGGACGCGGCCGGACCAAGGCTGTGGTTGTCGAAACGCGCAAACGTCGTTTGACAAGGCCCGAGGATGAAAAATCGGCGCCTGAAACGGTGAGCGCTCCGCCTCCACCTGTCGTGCAGCCCAAGCGAGCCGCTCCAGCGCCAAGGCCGGTTGAGACCCGACGTCCGCCCAAAAAGCCCGGTGCGGTGCTCAAGCAACTGTCGGCTGGTGAGATGGATGCGCGCAAACGTGCGCTTGCCAATGCGCAGGTGCGTGATGCTGAAGAGCGCGCACGCGCCGCTGAGCAGGCAAAAATTCGTGCTGAAGAAGAAGCCAAACGCAAGCTGGAGGCTGAGGCCGAAGCCAAGCGGCTGGCTGAAGAGGAAGCCAAGCGCCAGGCTGAAGAAGAAGCCCAGCGCATTGCTGATGCTGCGGCCGGCAAGAAACCTGAGCCTGTAAAGGCCAAGGCACCGCCAGCGCCAGCCGCACCCGCAGAACCACCTGTTGTTGTCGAAGTGCCTGTGGAGCCACTGGTCGAGCGCCCGGCCCGTGCACAGCGCCATGATGAGGCCGCCGGTGACGGTGCGCCAAGAAGTGTCAGGCCAGCAGCGTCGCGTGGCAAGCCTCCGGTGCGTCCCGAGGTACAAAAACCTGCGCGCCCGCGTGGTGAAGATAATCGCCGTCGCGGTAAATTGACCCTGAATGCAGCCTTGAGCGATGATGGAAATCAGCGTGGCCGTTCATTGTCTGCCATGCGCCGCCGTCAGGAAAAATTGCGTCGCTCGCAAATGCAGGAAACACGCGAAAAGATTGCGCGTGAAGTCACCCTGCCGGAAACAATCACCATTCAGGAATTGTCTCAGCGTATGGCTGAACGTTCTGTCGATGTCATCAAATACTTGATGAAAGAAGGGCAGATGATGAAGCCCGGTGATGTGATCGATGCTGATCTGGCCGAATTGATTGCAGGCGAATTCGGGCACACCGTCAAACGTGTCTCGGAATCGGATATTGAAGATGGCATTTTCAACATTGAAGACGATGCCAGCTCACTGACGTCCAGGCCGCCGATTGTTACAATCATGGGCCATGTGGACCACGGTAAGACATCGCTTCTGGATGCGATTCGCGAAGCGAATGTGGTATCAGGCGAAGCCGGTGGCATTACCCAGCATATCGGCGCCTATCAGGTCGAACAGAACGGTCAGAAGATCACCTTCATTGATACACCGGGTCACGCCGCCTTTACGGCCATGCGTGCACGTGGCGCCCAGGCAACCGACATCGCCATTCTGGTTGTCGCAGCCGATGACAGTGTCATGCCACAGACGATTGAATCCATCAATCATGCCAAGGCAGCCGAAGTGCCGATCATCGTGGCGATCAACAAGATCGACAAGCCTTCTGCGGATGTTAACAAGGTGCGCACGGAACTTCTGCAACACGAGGTGTTTGTAGAATCCATGGGTGGTGAGGTTCTTGATGTCGAAGTATCGGCGATCAAGGGAACCAATCTTGATAAGCTGCTGGAAGCCATATTGCTTCAGGCGGAAATTCTTGACCTCAAAGCCAATGCTGACAGAACAGCCGAAGGTGCTGTGATCGAGGCCAAGCTTGATCGTGGTCGCGGCTCGGTGGCAACCGTTCTTGTTGAAGCCGGTACTTTGAAAATTGGCGACATCATTGTCGCCGGTGATGAGTGGGGCCGGGTCAGGGCGCTTGTCGATGACCATGGCAATCAGGTCAAGGAAGCAGGACCGGCGACACCAGTCGAGGTTCTGGGGCTGCAGGGAACACCACAGGCGGGTGACCGTCTCGCGGTTGTTGAAAATGAAGCCCGTGCCCGTGAAATTGCCGAATATCGCCAGCGTCTCGCACGCGACAAGGCTGTCGCAAGGCAGGCCGGTTCACGTGGTTCTCTTGAGCAGATGATGACCCAGTTGCAGGTCTCTGGTGTCAAAGAATTCCCGCTGGTTATCAAGGGCGACGTGCAAGGGTCGATCGAGGCCATTGCCGGTGCGCTGGATAAATTGGGCACCGATGAAGTGCGCGCCCGTATTGTGCACTCAGGTGCAGGCGGTATTACCGAATCGGATATCTCGCTGGCTGAAGCATCTGACGCAGCGATTATGGGCTTTAACGTCCGTGCCAATAATCAGGCGCGCGATGCGGCCGCCGCTGCCGGGACAGAAATTCGCTATTACAACATCATCTATGATCTGGTCGATGATGTGAAAGCTGCCATGTCGGGCATGCTTTCGCCTGAACGTCGCGAGACATTCATCGGTAATGCCGAAATTCTGGAAGTGTTCAACATCACAAAAGTTGGCCGTGTGGCCGGGTGTCGTATCACTGAAGGCAAGGTTGAACGCGGATCTGGTGTTCGTCTTATCCGTGACAGCGTTGTTATCCACCAGGGCAGCCTGAAAACGCTCAAGCGCTTCAAGGATGAAGTTGGCGAAGTCAATGCCGGTCAGGAATGTGGCATGGCCTTTGAAAATTACGAAGACATTCGCGCTGGCGATGTCATCGAGTGTTTCCGTGTGGAACACATTACACGGACCCTTTAGGTTCTTAATCAACATCGGGTGCCCTGAGAGGCACCCGTTCATGCATGCCGACCTGTCATATCGTGGCAAGCGGCATCGGCATTCATTTGTGCGCGGTCCTACTCCGCCATCGATGTATGAAAGGTCGAAAACACATGTCCCGCTTTGCTTCCTCCGGGCCTTCGCAGCGCCAGTTGCGCGTTGGCGAACAGGTTCGTTCAGCCATAACCACCGTTTTGCAACGTGGTGAGATCACAGATCCACTGATTGAAAAAACGGTAATTGCCATATCCGAGGTGCGCATGTCACCGGATTTGAAGATTGCCACAGCCTATATCACCCCATTGGGGCAGGTTGATCACGCATCCATTGTAGAGGCGTTGAACCGTAACGCCCGTTACATCCGCAAACGGGTGTCGCCTGCTTTGCGCCAGATGAAATATATGCCCGATCTGCGCTTTCGCGATGATACGAGCTTTGAGAATTACCAGCGTATCGATGATTTGCTGCGTTCACCACAGGTGATGCAGGATCTGGACGGTGAACCGGAAGGCGACGTGGAATAATGGGGCGGCGGAGCAAGAAAAAGGGACGGGCGATATCCGGTTGGCTAATACTGGATAAACCGGTCGATTTTGGTTCAACAGAGGCCGTATCCAAAATTCGCTGGTTGCTCAAAGCCCAAAAGGCCGGTCATGCCGGTACGCTGGACCCCCTGGCTTCAGGCATGCTGCCGATTGCAGTGGGTGATGCGACAAAAACCGTGCCCTATGTGATGGACGGACGCAAAATCTATCGGTTTACGGTGTGTTGGGGCGAGGAGCGCACAACAGATGACCTTGAAGGAACAGTGAGCCAAAGCAGCGATTTGCGCCCGCAGGAGGCCGATATACTGGCATTGTTGCCGCGTTATCGGGGCACCATTGAGCAGGTGCCGCCGCAATTTTCTGCGATCAAGATTGACGGAAGCCGCGCCTATGATCTCGCCCGTGAGGGTGAGCGTGTGGATATTCCCGCGCGGGAAGTTCAAATTCACAGGCTGGAACTGGTTGCATGTCCTGATGCCAATTCGGCCGTCTTTGAGATTGAATGCGGCAAGGGGACCTATGTGCGTGCACTGGCGCGCGACATGGGCCGTGATATGGGCTGTTTTGGTCATATATCATCGCTGCGGCGCACCTATGTCGCCCCCTTCAATGAAGCCGATATGGTTCCTCTGGCGACGCTGGTTGCGCTCGAATCCGTTGAGGATGATGAAGAACGGCTGGCCGCTCTGGATTCCTACCTGATCGAGACAGGTGAAGCGCTTGCCTTTCTGCCGCATGTTGCCATTACTGATCAACAGGCACAGCGCCTGCAACGCGGCAATCCGATTTTGCTGCGTGGTCGTGATGCGCCTCTTCCTGCTGATGAAGCCTATGCGACTGCCAGCGGAAAACTGATTGCTATCGGTGAGATCACCGAAGGGGAATTTCGTCCGCGTCGGGTTTTCGCCTGAACGGCCGGAAACACCGGTAAATGGTGATTTGCTGCCACGCACCTCAACCATGGCAATGCACAAATAACACTGGCTTTTTGCACCATTGTGACTTATATGCAGCGCGGTACGGACAATAGTTCCGTCAGTTTAGGCCCAGGCTGGACGACATCTCGGCCCCGGGCGTCCTTATCCCTCCAGTATGAAAGGAAGGTACGATGTCGATTACTGCTGAACGCAAAGCAGAACTGATGAAGGAATACGCCACCAAAGAAGGCGATACCGGATCTCCCGAGGTTCAGGTTGCCATTTTGACGGAGCGCATTACTAATCTTACGGAACATTTCAAAGGCCACAAAAAGGATAATCATTCCCGTCGTGGACTTTTGAAAATGGTTTCAAGCCGTCGTTCCCTTCTCGACTATGTCAAGAAGAAGGACGAAGAGCGTTATAAGAAACTTATCGCGAGTCTCGGTATTCGCCGCTAGGTTTATTCGGCGGGGTGCATTGCACTCCGCCGAACGCGTTTCCGGGTATAACAATACCCGATGGAACGGTCACGGGGCAGGATTGCCGGTCGCTTGCAGTGTCAACGATCAAGTTACCCGCTGTCTTGCCCGTGACGCATATGATCATCCGGCCCGCATGGGCCATGTAGGTTAATACGGGACAGTGCGAAATGGGTTTGCGCTGTCACCTCACGAAGGACAAGATATGTTCAACCACCACAAGGTCGAAATTGAATGGGGCGGACGCCCGCTCATTCTGGAAACCGGTAAGATTGCCCGTCAGGCTGACGGTGCGGTTCTGGCCACTTACGGCGAAAGCGTCGTTCTGGCGACAGTTGTTTCGGCAAAAAAAGCCAAGCCTGGCCAGGATTTTTTCCCCCTGACGGTCAACTACCAGGAAAAAACCTATGCTGCCGGTAAAATACCAGGCGGATATTTCAAGCGCGAAGGTCGCCCCAGCGAAAACGAAACGCTGGTCTGTCGTCTGATCGATCGCCCGATCCGTCCGCTGTTTCCAAATGGTTACAAGAACGAGACTCAGGTCATTGTAACAGTGATGCAGCATGATCTGGAAAACAACCCGGATATTCTGTCACTGATTGCAACCTCTGCTGCGCTGACCCTGTCCGGTGTTCCCTTCATGGGCCCAATCGGCGGCGCACGTGTTGGCTTTATCAATGGCGAGTACATTCTCAACCCGCATGTGGATGAGATGGAAGAATCTTCGCTGGATCTGATTGTAGCCGGCACAAAAGATGCTGTGCTGATGGTTGAATCCGAAGCTGGTGAATTGTCTGAAGAAGAAATGCTCGGCGCTGTTGTCTTTGGTCAAAACGGCTTCCAGCCGGTCATTGATGCGATTATCAAATTGGCCGAAGTTGCCGCCAAGGAACCCCGCGATTATGTTCCTGAAGATATGTCCGCATTGGAAGCTTCCATGCTTGGTCTTGTTGAAAATGAACTGCGCGACGCCTATAAAATTATCGACAAGGCAGATCGCTACACTGCAGTTGATGCGGTCAAGGCAAAGGTCACCGAACATTTCCTGCCCGAAGATGCCGAAGAAAACGAATATACCAAAGAACAGATTGGCTCGGTTTTCAAATCACTGCAGGCCAAAATCGTCCGCTGGAACATTCTGGATACCAAAAGCCGCATTGATGGGCGTGATCTTGCCACGGTTCGGGCTATTTCCGCTGAAGTTGGTGTGCTGCCCCGTACCCATGGTTCCGCTGTCTTTACGCGCGGTGAAACGCAGGCGATTGTGGTTGCCACACTGGGTACCGGCGAAGATGAGCAATATGTCGATAGCCTGACCGGCATGTACAAAGAAAAATTCATGCTGCATTACAACTTCCCACCCTATTCGGTTGGTGAAGCCGGTCGCGTGGGATCACCCGGACGACGCGAAATCGGCCATGGCAAGCTTGCATGGCGCGCCGTGCATCCGCTGCTGCCTACCGGCGAGCAGTTTCCCTACACCCTGCGTGTTGTCTCTGAAATTACCGAATCCAATGGCTCATCTTCGATGGCCACAGTGTGCGGAACATCGCTGGCGCTGATGGATGCAGGTGTGCCCCTGTCCAAGCCGGTCGCCGGTATTGCCATGGGTCTTATCAAGGAAGATGAGCGTTTTGCCGTTCTTTCCGATATCCTGGGTGATGAAGATCACCTCGGCGATATGGACTTCAAGGTTGCAGGTACCCAGGACGGTATCACCTCATTGCAGATGGACATCAAGATCACCGGTATTACCGAAGAGATCATGAAAATTGCCCTGGAACAGGCCAAGGATGGCCGTTTGCACATTCTGGGTGAAATGGGCCATGCACTGAACGAAAGCCGCGAAGAACTCGGTGAGTTTGCACCACGCATTGAAGTCATGAACATTCCGGTCGATAAAATCCGTGATGTGATTGGTTCGGGCGGTAAGGTCATTCGCGAAATTGTCGAAAAGACCGGTGCAAAAATCAACATCGATGATGATGGCACGATCAAGTTTGCATCCGCTTCTGCCAAGGAAATTGAAGCCGCTAAAAAGTGGGTTCATTCCATCGTTGCAGAGCCGGAAGTGGGCGTCATTTATGAAGGTACTGTTGTCAAAGTTGCCGACTTTGGTGCCTTCGTGAATTTCTTTGGCCCGCGTGATGGCCTTGTTCACATCTCTCAGCTGGCTCCCGAGCGTGTTGCGAAGACGTCTGATGTTGTCAAGGAAGGTCAAAAAGTCTGGGTCAAGCTTCTCGGCTTTGATGATCGTGGCAAGGTTCGCCTGTCCATGAAGATTGTTGATCAGGAAACCGGCCAGGAAATACCACGCGAAACATCTGAATAGGTCTTTCCCGTTCGAATTTGCCAGCCACAGATTGTGGCTGGTTCATTCTATCGGTATCAATGATTAACCCGCTGTCCTGGACAGCGGGTTTTTTGTTGTCTTGTTGCGTCAGGCTTCTGTGCCGGGTGCAGAGCAATTTCGCCGGGATTATTGTTTGCATAGAAACATAAAATGTTTCAGGGCGATGCAATTTCGGAAAATTATTGGTAGTAAAAATGAGATTTCAAGCAATTAGTTACATATTGTAATTGTTTGATTTTTTTACAAAATTAATAACAATGGAAATTATTTTGAATATATTTTTAGCTAAAGCAATATAAAAAATGTAAAATACTGAAGAAATACTTGTATTAAATTAAATTTGTGTAATTATTCTCCCAACGGTGGCGACATACTTAATAAATTCGATGGGGAGAATCTTTCTCCCTTGTCATAGCTTGTATGGAGCAACAGATTTATGGCTGACTTTATTGTAACTGAAATTGCCGACGGTAATGAAACGATCAAATATGTTACCGCTAATCGAAACAACAATACGATCGATCTGATCGCACTGGCTGAATCCTATAAGGCAATCGCAAAAGCCGGTCGTGGAGACGACATCATCATCGGTTCGGATCTGATTGACGACAGTTCTGTCTACGGTGGCCGAGGCAATGATACCTATTTTGCCAAATCTGCAACGAACCTGTTCAAAGCAGGCTCGGGTGATGACACCCTGGTGGCAGGCGCAGGGAGTGACAAATTTTATGGTCAATCCGGTCGCGATACGGCCAGGTTTGAGCTGGCAACATCCGGTGACGGCACGGACTATTATGACGGCGGTCGCCACAATGACACGCTGATCCTGGCATTTACTGCAGATGAGTGGCAAAACAACGATGCCTTGCGATCTGACGTACAGGCGTATTCGCAATTGCTCGCAGCCCAATCACTGGGCAGTGACTGGCAGGGTGGCCGGAAGGCGACCTATTACGAATTCTCATTCGCAGATCTGACAGTCACGCGATTTGAAAATCTCATCGTTTTGGTCGATGATCAGCAGATCAACCTTTTCAACGTTGCGCCTGAAGCACAGGACGACAGCGCATCAGTTGATGAAAATGCTACGGTCAACATTGATGTTTTGCGCAATGATACGGATGCAGATGCTGATATCCTGACCGTCGCAAGTGCCTATGCGGACAATGGGCAGGTTGCGGTGGAGGACGATGGCTCTTTGACCTATTCGCCGAATGCAGGATTTTACGGCTCGGACATTATTACCTATGCTGTAGCAGACGGAAACGGTGGAACGAGCGTGGCGCAGGTGAGTGTTACCATCGCCTCCACAAACGCTGCACCCGTAGTGTCTGATCAATCATTCAGCACATATGAAAACAGCACCGAATGGATTGCGCCCCTATCTGCTTCTGATCCGGATGGCGATCCAATGATGTTCAGTATCATTGATGGCAACGAATTGGGGGGCTTCCGGATCGATGAAAATACCGGTGCCATAACAATTGCGGATTCTACCGTTCTTGATCATGAAGCCCGGCAATCGATAGAATTAACAGTGCAGGCTTCCGACCCCGAAGGTGCAACAGATCTGGCTGTCGTGACGATCTCATTGATCAACGTCAATGACAATGCACCTGATGCGATAGGTGAAACCGCTACCACCACGGAAGATACTTCTGTTAATATTGACCTGTTGGCAAACGATAGTGACGCCGATGGAGATGGGCTGACGATAAAATCTGCAGTCGCCGAATTCGGTAGCGTTGTGATTGAACCCAACGGCACCGTGACTTATGCCGCCGACACCAATTACTCGGGTTCTGATATAATCAGATATGTCGTCACCGATGGTGTTCATGACAGCGAGGCTGAAGCGACGGTATCTATCCATGCGGTCGCAGACGCCCCCACACTGTCTGCACCGGCATCCATTTCTGTGGATCCATCTCAGGGTGAATTCGACCTTGATACACTGGTGGCTGAACTGACTGACAATGACGGCTCTGAGAATATTGTGATTTCCTTTTCCGGGTTACCGGAAGGTGTTCAGGTCGTGCACGCCCAGCAGCAAGGGCAAATTACGGATATCGGCATGAACTTTGTTGGTTTGACAAACGGCTTTTCGTTGCAGGTACCGCCCCAAACTGCCGATTTCGGGCTGACAGTCGAGGTCAACGCCGTTGAGAGCGGGTCAGTTCTGGATGAAAGCAGCCGGTCCGCTGCAGCCTCCGCGTCAATTGCAGTTGCTGTCGTACAGCCGGATGATGGCACCGACGTGAATGGTGATCTTGGCAACGTGATTATACAGGCTCCTGATCTGATACATATTCAAACAGGTGATGGTAGCGGCGGGTTTGTCATCAATGGTGCAGCGGGTGGTGACAAGTCCGGTGTTTCGGTGTCGGATGCCGGTGACGTGAATGGTGACGGTTACGATGACATTATTGTTGGTGCCATGGATGCCAGTCCCAATGGCGTCAGATACGCTGGTTCAAGCTATCTGATATATGGTGGGCCGGACGGGCTGACCAATGGCACCATTAATCTCGCCGATATAGAAAACGGTGACGGAAGCCTCGGTTTTGCGATAAATGGCACCTATTCGAGAGACAAGGCGGGCTATTCCGTTTCCTCGGCGGGTGACTTCAATGGAGACGGATTCGCCGATATACTCATTGGTGCCAAGGGCTTGGATGGGGTCGCGACCGATTCAGGCGCAAGTTACATCTTGTTTGGCGGAGCAGTATCGGCTGCATCGGTCATTGATCTGGGAGACATTCATGCCGGCCATGTCGACGGACTTGCGTTATATGGCGATGGCAGTTACGCCAATACCGGATACTCTGTTTCGTCAGCAGGTGATATGAATGGTGACGGTTTTGATGATGTCATTGTCGGCTCTCCATATCACGCTGCAAACGGCACCAGTTATGTGATTTTTGGTACCAATCAACGCACTGGCAACTATCTCACCATGCCAGATATAGCCAGCGATATAGATACGCGCGGGTTTGTCATTAATGCCGGTGTGAATGCCAGCTACAACGGATGGTCGGTGGCCTCTGCGGGTGATGTCAATGGCGATGGATTTGCAGATGTAATCATCGGTGACCTGTTTGACAGCAGTGCCGGTACGTATGCCGGTGCAAGTCACATCGTCTTTGGTCGTGCCGATCTGAATGGCACTGCTGTCAATCTGCAGAACATAGCCGACGGCGGTGAACCTAACGGTTTTTCCATATTTGGTTCAGCCGGCAATGTCTTGAGTGGAACATCTGTCTCCTCTGCGGGTGATGTGAATGGAGATGGTATCGATGATCTCATCATTGGAGCCGTCGGTCAGAACACGCGCCTGGGTGTCACCGGTGCCGGTTTTGTCGTCTACGGTCAGTCCGGGACAGATCAGGTTTCAATGAACCTGTCTGACATTTCGAATGGAGACGGAAGCAAGGGCTTTGTCATCAATGGTGTTGTGGATGACAGCAACACCGGTGTGTCGGTAGCTTCGGCCGGTGATATCAATGGTGATGGTTTTGCCGATGTTATCGTCGGGGCAACGCTGAATGACGCAGATGGTGCCGGTGCCAGTTATGTCGTATATGGCGGTTCCGGCGACCTGACGGGAGGTGATGGCGCCATTGAGCTGATAGATATTGGCAATGGCGTTGCCAACTTCGGCATAAAATTCAGTGGAATTGGTGTCAATGATTACACCGGGACCTCCGTATCGAGTGCGGGTGATATCAATGGCGATGGTTTTGACGACCTGATAATAGGTGCCAATTATGCCGATCCCAATGGCAATCCTGCATCCGGATCGAGCTATGTTGTTTATGGTGGTGACTTTTCCAATCTGGTCCATAAGACAGGAACCATACTGTCCGAGGTGATGATCGGAAGCGACGGGGCTGATTCCATATCCGGCGGCGGTGGCAATGATGTTTTGCGCAGCGGTGCCGGAGATGATCTTCTGACCGTTGCCGATTTGACTTTCCGCCACATTGACGGAGGCAACGGAACAGACAGGCTGATCCTGGATACTGCAGATCAGGCATTCGACTTCTCCAATGCAGCATTTCAACCAGGAATCAGGGTCGTTGGTATCGAGGAAATTGATCTTGGCAGCACAAATGCACAATCCAACAACACGCTAACCATCAATGCCCTGCAATTACTCAATCTGTCGGATACATCCAATGAACTGAAGGTCTTTGGAACCGATGGAGACACCGTAAATCTTGGCTTTGGCTTTGAGGCTGCAACCTCAACCGATGACGCGTTCAACTACTACACCAGTGGTCAGGCCGGTATTTACGTCGATCGTGATGTCGCGGTGAATATAGCACTGCAGGAGGATCTGATTGTTTAAACCCAGCTTTTATTAGCCGCAAGGCAAACAGGGAGTCAGCGGCATGCAACGGCATGCCGTTGATGCGTTTGTCGGAAGAATATCCTCAGAAAATATTGTGTATATTGTCAGGAATAGTTTCAAAAATGACAAAAAGGATACAAAATGAGAGAAGTATTTCGAGTGTAATATGCCGTTGCGGTCAGATTTTTTGTTTTTGTATTGAGGAGTGATGTGTTGTTGCGATCGAAGTTACAAAACTCAAATGGCGGTTGTGCCACACGCCGGCTTTTTCTCAAGGGTGGTGCCGCCGCCGGTGTTGCCGCTGTTGCTGCGCCCGCCGGTGCACAGGCTGGCGAACCTATTACATTGACCATGCAGAGCCTTTGGGCAGAGGGATCTTTGCTGCAGCAAATGGCCAGACAATATGTCGACCGGGTTGAAAAAATGTCTGGCGGTCGTTTGATGATTGATCTGCTGCCAGTGGGCAGTGTTGCCGAGCCCTTTGAGATACAGGAGGCCTGCAATTCCGGCAAAATTGACGCGGCGCATTTGACCAGCGCCTATTGGTTCAACACCCACAGCGCCGCCTCCCTGTTCGGGACAGGCCCCAGTTTTGGCGTTGATCCATCTCAACTTCTTGCCTGGGTGGAGGTTGGCGGTGGCAAGGAGCTTTACCGTGAACTGGTCCAGGACGTCATGGGCCTAAATCTGGTGGGGTTTTATTGCATGCCAATGCCGGCCCAGCCTTTGGGCTGGTTTTCAGAGCGCGTTACCAGCCTGGAGCAATTACAGGGATTGCGTTACCGCACAGTTGGTCTTGCTGCTGATGTGATGGAAGGTATCGGAATGCATGTCAGCCGAATGCCTGGCGGCCAAATCATCCCGGCGCTGGATGCCGGTTCGATAGATGCCTTTGAATACAACAACCCGACCTCGGATCTGGAGTTGGGCGCACATGAAGCTCGTCCGGTCTATATGATGAGCTCATTTCACCAGGCCGGAGAGTTCTTCGAAGTTATATTCAACAAGGACCGATTTGATGCGTTGCCTGCTGATTTGCAGGCAATACTGCAATACAGCGTTGAGGCCGCGAGCCAGGCCAATTTCAGCCTTGCCATGGACAGCTATTCCCGTTCCCTGCAGGCACTGATCGATGAGCACGGCGTGGAAGTGTATCGCACGCCGCAATCAATCCTCGAGGCGCAACTGGATGCCTGGGACAAGGTGATCGAGCGGCTGAGCGAAGATGAATTTTACCGCCGTGTCATCGATAGCCAGCGAGAATGGGCAAAGCGTGTCGGTTTCTATTCTCTCATGAATGAGACCGACAACAGGCTTGCCTATAATCATCACTATCCGGGACTATTGGACCGCTGAACAGGAACCACCGGGCCGCTGCCAGGAAGTCGGCATCACTATCCCGGCACCAGTCTATGATTTGCTCTTGAGTTCTTCCAGAATAGGCATGGATGTGACGTGATAGCCAGAATCAACAAAGTGAACCTCACCCGTGACACCCTTGGACAGATCGGACAGAAGATAAAGGGCCGATCCACCAACATCTTCAATGGAAACGTTGCGGCGCATTGGCGAGTTCTTTTGTTGAAAATTATACATTTCGCGCGCATCGGCAACGCCGGCACCCGCAAGCGTGCGAACCGGACCGGCGGAAATGGCATTGACCCGAATTGCCCGCGGGCCATAGTCCGCTGCAAGGTAGCGAACACTGGCCTCCAATGCCGCCTTGGCAACGCCCATCACATTGTAGTTCGGCATGACGCGGGTAGAGCCCGCGTAGGTCATGGTGATCATTGAGCCACCGTCGCTCATCAAAGCTGCTGCCCGCTTGGCAACCTCGGTGAAGGAGAAACACGAAATGACCATTGTGCGGGAGAAATTCTCCCGGCTGGTATCAGCATAAAGACCCTTAAGCTCGTTGCGATCTGAAAAGCCGATAGCATGGACAATGAAATCAATATTGCCCCATTTGTCGCCAAGGATCTGAAAAACATTATCGACCGTATCCAGATCTTCAACATCACAGGGGATAACGATATCCGAGCCAAGCCGTTCAGCCAGGGGGCGTACACGTTTACCAAATCCTTCGCCCTGATAGGTGAAAGCCAGTTCAGCACCCTGCTCATGCAGCGATTTTGCAATACCCCAGGCAATGGAGTGGTCATTGGCGACACCCATAATGAGGCCGCGTTTACCCTTCATCAGTTCACTCATTACAATTTACCTATTTTCCATAACGCTGGAACACCAGCGTCGCATTGGTGCCACCAAACCCGAAGGAATTTGACAGGACCGTATCAATCTTCGCGTTATCGATACGCGCCCGGACAATCGGTACATCTTCGAACTCGGGGTCCAGAGTGCCAATATGCGCGCTCTCACCAATGAAGCCTTCATTCATCATCAACAATGAATAGATGGATTCCTGCACGCCTGTGGCGCCAAGAGAGTGGCCCGTCAGGGATTTCGTTGAAGCGATGTGAGGCATCGCATCACCAAAGACCTCTTTGATAGCGCCAATTTCGCGGCTGTCGCCAATTGGCGTGGATGTTCCATGGGTGTTGATATAGTCGATTGAACCTTCAACACTCGACATCGCCAGGCGCATGCAGCGCGCAGCGCCTTCACCGGACGGAGCAACCATATCAAATCCATCAGATGTGGCACCGTAGCCGACAATTTCTGCGTAGATCTTTGCGCCTCGGGCGATCGCGTGATCCAGCTCCTCAAGTATCAGAACACCCGCACCCCCGGCAATCACAAAGCCGTCCCGGTCAGCGGCATAGGCACGCGACGCGGTTGTCGGAGAACTGTCATTATATTTCGAAGACATGGCACCCATGGCATCAAACAGATTGGACATGGTCCAGTCCAGATCTTCATGGCCACCGGCGAATACAATATCCTGTTTGCCCATCTGAATGAGTTCATAGGCATTGCCGATGCAATGGGCAGATGTCGAGCAGGCCGAGGAAATGGAATAATTCACGCCATGAATTTTGAACCACGTGGCAAGCGTTGCCGACGCGGTTGATGACATGGCCTTGGGTACAGCAAACGGCCCAATGCGCTTGGGGCTGCCCTTTTCACGGGTTATATCGGCAGCGCCGACGATGGTTTTTGTCGAAGGACCACCTGAACCCATGACGATGCCGGTGCGCTCGCAGGAAATGTCTTTTTCCTCAAGGCCCGAATCCGCAATGGCCTGATCCATGGCAACATGGTTCCATGCGCCACCCTTGTGCAAAAACCGCATGGCGCGCCGATCGATCAAATCTGTCGGATCAAGTGTCGGTGCCCCCCAGACCCTGCATCGAAACCCATGTTCGGCAAATTCCTCGGAAAAGGAAATGCCGGATGTGGCGTTGCGAAGCGAATCGGTGACTTCCGTGACGTTATTGCCAATGGAGGAGACAATCCCCATGCCGGTGACTACAACACGTTTCATACGGTATCCTTTCCACAGGAACTGCGGTTCTTATGCCCTGGAGCATGTCATGCTCCAGATGTGGGCATGCGGCCCCTATGCCGTCAAATATTATTCTGCATTTTCCTGAAACAGGCCAACGCGAAGATCATCTGCCCTATAGGCCGATTCGCCGTCAGCTGTCGCCCATCCATCGCCCATGCCCAGAACCAACCGTCCGCGCCTGACGCGTTTGAAATCGACACCAAATTCAACAAGTTTGGTCTCAGGTGTAATCATGCCGGTCAATCTGACCTGCCCGGCAGAAATGGCGCGGCCCTTGCCAAGTTCACCAAGCCAGCCGAGATAAAACCCTGTGAGCTGCCAAAGGGCATCCAGACCCAGGCATCCGGGCATGACCGGGTCACCTTCAAAATGGCAACCAAAGAACCACAGGTCCGGTGTGACATCGAATTCAGCGCGGATAAATCCCTTGCCGTGTTCACCACCGGTTTCGGAAACTTCCGTGATGCGGTGAAACATCAACATCGGAGGCAAGGGGAGCTGAGCATTGCCCGCGCCGAACATTTTTCCGTGCCCGCAGGTCAATATATCTTCATAGCTGAAGCTGGACTGCCTTGTATTCATCTAAAATATAAACTCCCGAAAACGACGCACCTGTTGGCACTGTGACCTGCGCAATGAAATGTGACCCTATCACAGCTTGTTTGCTGGCGAAAAGCACCCGATCCCAATTATGGGCTGCTAATATCATTTACAAGCAGATTTGATAGGCACTTTACCGGAAAATCACCCGGCAAAACAAAATGGACATTAAAACTCCACTATTGAAAATTACCGCGGTAAAAGTTATATGTCGTCCAATTGCCCATTGCCGGGCGTCAGTCAAGATGAAGCCAATGATCAACAACACGCAATACACTCCCTGTCCAACGCGTTTTGCCGGTGATCGCCTGCGCTCTGCCGGTCTGCGACCAACCCGCCAGCGTATTGCGCTTGCAGGACTTCTGTTTGCCAAGGGTGATCGTCATCTGACCGCCGAGGAGCTGCATGAAGAAGCGGTAGGCGACGGCGTGCCGGTTTCGCTGGCAACGGTTTACAATACGCTGCACCAGTTTACCGAGGCTGGCATGTTGCGGGTTTTGGCCGTTGAATCGTCAAAAACCTATTTTGACACCAATGTATCCGACCACCATCATTTCTTCATCGAAGGGGACAATGAAGTCATGGATATTCCGGTTGGAAACATGACTGTGCATGGTCTTCCGGTTGCACCGGAGGGCATGGAGATTGCCCACGTGGACGTGGTTGTGCGGTTGCGCCGCAAAACGGACAATCACAGTTGATATGACCGGGCGTCAGCCTGGTGGTAATCTCCTGCAGCTTGCCTATCACCTGGTAACCAACAATGCTGTGACCTCTATCGTGGGTCGTAAGCAAATTCCAGCCGGTTTCCGCCAGGTTCGGTGATCATGAAATGAACCTTCGGCCCTGCGCCTGAAAATTCCGGTGCAAATTCGACTGTAACGCCAAGCCAGTCACATACCCGCCCATAGATCGCGTTGAGTGCGTCGGCAGTTGGTGCTTTCAGGGCAACATGATGCAATCCAACATTTCGATGCCTGTCGAAAGAAACAGCGGGATGCGATTTTGTTGCCCAAAGGGTAATCTTTGACGTACCGTCGGTAATATAGGCTGAGGGGTAATCCGCATTGCCACCAAATTTTTCCCATCCGATACAATCAGTAAAAAAGCCCAGTGATGCATCAAGGTCGCTCACTGTCAGGCCGAGGTGATCAATACCGAATGTTTGTGCCGGTTTTTCAGTCATCAATTAATCGTTCCGTTCATCTGCTTAGACCGTTTCACGTTTTGTCAGAAACCGGACAACCGTGTCGGCCTTTGATTTTGTTGATGCTTTCAGGTTTTGCCGATCTGGTCAAAACCTGAATTGCTCCAATAAGAAGAATAATCTCAATCGGTGGCGTGAAGTTTCAACCGCCCCGTATGTTCCGGTACGGAAACCACATTTGTCTTGTCCGGTGTGTCCGGCTGTTGAGCGCCGTCTGCCTGGATTTCCAGCGCCTCAATCCGGGCACTGCGTTTTGTGACCTTGTCTGTCGATGTGAGAATCTGGTCGATGTCGCGTTGTGCCTGGCCAAAATGGCTTTGCAATTTGTGAACACGGTCATCAAGGCGTACGACATCTTCCATCAGACGAACGACTTCACCCTGAATGAGATGGGCCTGTTCGCGCATGCGCGCGTCCTTGAGAACCGCCTGAATGACCTGCAGCGACAACATCAGCAGTGATGGAGATACAATGACGATCCGGGCGCGATGCGCCTTTTGAACCAGCCCCTCAAAGTTTTCGTGAATTTCGGCGAAGACTGATTCAGATGGCACAAACATGAAAGCGGTATCCTGCGTCTCGCCTTTCAGCAGGTATTTGTCTGAAATGTCCTTGATATGAACTTCAATGTCCCGCCGAAACTGCTGCGTTGCCTGTTTCGTTGTCTCGGGCGTCTCGGCGGCCCGGATATTATTCCAGGCCTCAAGCGGAAACTTGGCATCAACCACCAGTGCCGGTGCCTGATTGGGCATATAGACCAGACAATCGGGCCTGCTGCCATTTGAAAGTGTCGGCTGAAAGGCATAACCGTTGCTGGGCAGCCCGTCGGCAATGACCGCCTCCATACGCGCCTGACCAAAGGCACCGCGCGTTTGCTTGTTGGACAGGATTGCCTGCAGACCGACAACATCCTTGGCCAGAGCCTGTATGTTGGTTTGCGCCGTATCGATCACCGCGAGCCGTTCCTGCAACCGTGTCAGGTTTTCATGGGTGGCTTTCGTCTGTTCGGTGATGGTTGTGCCCAGACGCTGGGTCATTGTGTCCAGCCGCTCATTGATTGTCTTGTTGATTTCGCCCTGCCGCGAGCCAAATACATCGGCAATGGTGGCCATGCGGCCCTGCATCTGCGACTGGGCGCTCAAAATATCAGCAAATTTGGCCTCCATGTCGCGTGCCCGTTGCTCTGCGGCCCGCTCGGCTTCAAGCCGCTCCCTGGCCACCGTCACGGCCTTGCTTCTGGATCTGAGCACCATCACAACGACCAAAAGGCACAAAGCGCCAGCCACGATCAATGTCATCACACCAAGTGTGATCATGTACTGCCCAATCTGGGCGAAGGGCTGGTCGAAAGACAATTGGGCTGTATTCATCAAACAAGCTTATCTGATTCTTTGATTTTTGCCAGATCAAAACGAGAACACACCGCAGGTTCAGAATTGACCTCGCGGCCATGAATGCGTAGATGCATGCCATGACGATAAAACCACTTGTACTCCTTCCGGATCCGGTTCTGCGCAAACAATCAGTCGACATTGAACGTGTTGACGAGAGTGTCAGGGCATTGGCCGATGATATGCTGGAAACCATGTATGATGCGCCAGGCATTGGGCTTGCTGCCATACAGGTCGGCATCGCCCGCCGCATGCTTGTTATCGATTGTTCCAAGGACGAAGAAGACAAAGCACCAATTGTCTTCATCAATCCACAAATATTGAGCAGTTCGGATGAGCGTTCCATCTATGAGGAGGGGTGCCTGTCAATTCCCGACTATTATGCGGAGATTGAACGGCCAGCTGAAATTGTTGTGGATTATCTGGATCGTGAGGGCAAACAGCAACAAATCAATGCTGACGGCCTGCTTGCCACCTGCCTGCAACATGAAATTGACCATTTGAACGGTGTCCTGTTCATCGATCATATCTCCAAGCTGAAACGCAATATGGTTGTCAAGAAATTCACTAAACTGGCCAGGAGCCGCGAAGGCTCGCAATTGTAAGGCGCTGGATAAGACACAATTGTCGCTATGCCCAATCACGCGGACAGGAGAAGTACCTTGCGTATAATATTCATGGGAACGCCTGATTTTGCTGTACCGACACTGGCATCCCTGGCAGGTTTTGGCCATGAGATCGTTGCTGTTTATACCCAGCCGCCCCGCCCGGCCGGACGTCGGGGACTGGATGTCGTCAAATCCGCCGTGCATCGCCAATCTGAAATTTTAGGCTTTAGGGTTTACACGCCAACAAGCCTGAAAGATCCCGAGGAACAGTCGCGGTTTTGCGCTCTTGATGCCGATGTTGCTGTTGTCGTTGCCTATGGGCAACTGCTACCCGAAGCCATTTTAAACGGTACCCGCCTTGGCTGTTACAATGGCCATGCTTCACTGCTGCCGCGCTGGCGAGGTGCGGCACCCATTCAGCGCGCCATTATGGCCGGGGACGATGAAACCGGCATCATGGTCATGAAAATGGATGCCGGACTTGATACCGGCCCCATTGCGATGGAGGAGCGTCTTGCCATAGCGCCGGACATGACGGCTGGCGATCTGCACGACCGGCTGATGCTGATTGGCGGCGACCTGATGCAACGCGCAATGGCAGCGCTGGGACGGGATTCCCTGACCCTGACGCCGCAGCCCACTGACGGTGTGACCTATGCGCGCAAAATCACCAAGGCGGAAACACGGATCGACTTTTCCGGCGCTGCACGTGATGTTCACAATCACATTCGCGGTCTTGCGCCATTTCCGGGCGCCTGGTGCGAAATGACCATTTCGGGCAAACCGGAGCGGGTCAAAATATTGCGTGCCAAGCCGGCTGATGATACCGGCACGATTGGCACTGTGCTCGACGATAGACTGACCATTGGATGCGGCAGTGGCAGTATCCGGTTTTTGCAATTGCAAAAGGCTGGCGGCAACGCCATGTCAGCCCAGGACTTTCTGCGTGGTAATCCGGTGGAATCCGGACTGGAAATCAGCTGATGCCGCGCTTCCGGTTGACGATTGAATATGATGGGACACCCTATGTAGGCTGGCAGCGTCAGGACAATGGCCCCTCTGTTCAAGGTGCCATTGAAAAGGCGGGGCCAAAATTTTGCGGCCATGCGATTACCGTCAAGGGAGCCGGTCGCACAGATGCCGGTGTCCACGCCCGCGGCCAGGTGGCACATGTTGATTTTGACAAGGACTGGAACGCCGACACGGTTCGCGATGCGCTTAACGCGCATATGGGCAAAGCAGGTGAACGTGTTGTCATTCTCAATGCAGAGCCTGTCAGCGATGAGTTTGATGCGCGGTTTTCAGCGCTCACCCGCCATTACCTTTATCGCATGATAAACCGGCGGGTCCCGCTGGCGCTGGATCGCTCCCGTGCCCTGTGGGTGCCAAAGCCGCTCAATGCCGATGCCATGCATGATGCCGCGCAACGGCTGGTGGGACGGCATGATTTTACCACTTTTCGTTCATCGCAATGCCAGGCCAACAGTCCGGTGCGTACGCTCGAACTGATGGATGTGACCCGGGATGGGGATGTCGTTGAAATTCGTGCCTCTGCACGCTCATTCCTTCACAATCAGATCCGTTCCTTTGCCGGAACCCTGCGCATGGTGGGGGAGGGGCACTGGACGCCAGACGATGTCGCCGCAGCCCTGACATCCAGGGATCGTTCAAACTGTGGCCCGGTTGCCGGACCCCAGGGGTTGTATTTCATGCGGGTTGACTACCCTGAAAACGAGTAATGATCTGAAAAGAGAGGACGATCATGGACGTTACAATCTATCATAATCCGGCATGCGGAACGTCACGCAATACATTGGCAATGATCCGCCAGGCGGGGGTCGAACCAAAGGTGGTGGAGTACCTGAAAACACCGCCCGGTCGTCAGGTGCTGGTCGCCCTGATCAAGGCCATGGGGATTTCTGCCCGTGCGCTGTTGCGGCAAAAGGGAACCCCCTATGATGCACTCGACCTGGGTAATGAGAAATGGAGCGATGATGCATTGATCGACTTCATGGTAGCGCACCCGATTTTGATGAACCGGCCGGTCGTTGTTACGCCCAAGGGTACCAGATTGTGCCGGCCTTCCGAAGAGGTTGTGTCGTTGCTTGATGCGCAGGATCTGGGTTCCTTCGCCAAGGAAGATGGCCAGATTGTAAATGAAGGCTAGCGCCTGTCCTGTTTAAATGGAAACATTGTGGTGGCCTGTGTACCACCAAGGGTAAATGCCAATGGAACAGCTCATTACAATTTTTCTTGATCCGGTTTCATGGGCTGCGCTTGCGATGCTGATCGTGATGGAAATTGTGCTCGGCATCGACAATCTGGTTTTCATTGCCATTGTGACAAATCGATTGCCTGAAGCCCAGCAATTAAAAGCACGTCGCATTGGCATTGCCCTGGCATTGATTTTGCGTCTGGCGTTGCTTTCGATGATTGCAATGCTGGTGCATCTTCAAAAACCCATTGTCAATTGGGATGGTTTCGCTCCTTCCTGGCGCGATGTCATATTGGTTGGCGGGGGGCTGTTTCTTGTCTGGAAAGCGACCCGGGAAATTCATCACCTTGTCGATCCAAATCCGGCTCCGACAATTTATGGCGCCGCGGCTGTCACGCGCGGGTTTGCCGCTACCATTGTTCAAATATTACTGCTGGATATGGTATTTTCAATTGACAGCATCCTAACCGCGGTCGGCATGACGCAGCACGTGCCAATCATGATGATTGCAGTTATTTTCGCGGTGATTGTCATGCTGATCGCCGCCGACCCATTGGCCGAGTTCTTCAAACGCAACCCCACGATTGTCATGCTGGCACTTGGTTTTTTGTTGCTCATCGGCACAACACTGATCGCTGATGGCTTCGGTTTCCATATCCCGCGTGCCTATATTTACGCTGCCATGGGATTTTCCGCGCTGGTCGAGGGGCTGAACATTCTTGCCCGTTCTGCCAAAAACAAACAGTCAGATTAGAGCTATTCAGGTTTTGACGGAATCGGCAAAACCTGAATGCATCAACAAAATCAAAGGCCGACACCATTGTCACGTTTCTGACAAAACGTGAAACGGTCTAGGGTCTGTTGAAGCTTTCCAGAGCTATTCAGGTTTTGACGCCAACACCATGCACTATCACCCCGCATGTTTGTGTCAGTCCGCTAACCCGAGCCGTTGTGGAATAGATTGCCGCAGCTCAAATTTCAGCACTTTGCCTGTGGCATTTCGGGGCAGTGCATCGACAAACACAAGATGTGCAGGATGTTTGTAGCTCGCCAGCCGTTCCCGGCTGAAAGCCGAAATTTCGTCGAGCGACAGTTGCATTTGCGCCTTCAGCGCCACAACTGCGCAACCCACTTCTCCCCATTGTCCATCGGGCACACCGATGACCGCCACTTCGGCAATGGCTTCAATGCCATAAAGCACGCCCTCAATTTCTGCCGGATATATGTTCTCTCCGCCCGAAATATACATGTCCTTCAGCCGATCTTCGATATAGAAGTAACCCTCTTCATCCCGCCGGCCAATATCCCCGGTTTTGAACCAGCGTCCGCGAAAGGCATCCTGATTTGCCTGCGGACGGTTCCAGTAGCCAGGTGTAACCACCCCGCCTGATACCCAGATTTCGCCCGGCATGCCGGGTTCGGCTTCGGTATCATCATCTGTCATGATTTTCATCTGGCTGTGCATGAGGGGTTTTCCCGCAGACCCGATCTTGCGTTCCACGTCATCGTGCGGCAACAGACAGCCCTGACCGGCTGTTTCCGTCAGGCCGTAGCCCTCCTGAATGGCAACGCCACGCGCCAGCCACCAGGCGACAAGCGGTGGCGGGACGGTTTCCGCGCCCGAGAGCACCGTGATCAGCCGGGAAAGGTCAGTGGTTTGCGCATTGCCATGCTGACGCAATGCATTGAATGCTGCCGGAACAGCAAAAAAATGCGTCACACCCAGTGCTTCATCGTTCAAGGCTGCCAGAACGGCTCCCGGTTCAAAGGCGCGCATGATGATCGTTGTTGCACCCAGTGCCAACGCCGGCATGCAACTGACGTTCATCGCCGCAATATGGAACATGGGCATGACCGCAAGTGAGACCGATTGCTGGCTGGTACGCCCGGGGCCTGTGCCTGCCGTGGCAGAAAAATGCAACATGCCGTGGGTGATAATGACCCCCTTGGGCCTGCCGGTTGTGCCGGACGAATACATCAGCATGCACTGGGCATGAAGGGGCTGCTCAATGCGCTTGCGTATTGGGGGCAGGCTGGTGCTGATTGCCCGCTCAAAAGGGCTGTTACCGCCTTCACCGTCGGTTTCAATCCAGGTCTGTACCTTCATGTCGCCCTGTAGTGCATCAACAATATCGGGAAACGATTGATCGTGCACCATGACCTTTGGCGTGGCATCGTCAATGATGAATGCCAGTTCGGCTGCCGTCAGTCGAAAATTCAACGCCAGTACAATGCCGCCGATGCGCCAGGTGGCAAAGGCCAGTTCCAGAATGTCGATTGAGTTAAGCGCCAGAAATCCAACACGGTCACCTTCTGTTACCCCGATGGATTGAAGGTGTGCGGCCAGTCTGCCGATCCGCTCATCTGCCTGCCGGTAGCTGCGGCTACGACCACTGGGCAGTTCATGCATGGCCAAAGCGTCAGGGGTTGCCTCCGCATGGTGAGAAATCCAGTCCACAACCTGATATTCGGTTGCCGCAGTGTGGTCACGCATCAACAGGCCTCCCAACCATTTTGCATGACGATAAACCGAAGGCGTCGTGTCCCACAAGCCAAAACAATTGTTTGTTGGCGGTCCCTTGGCCGTTGGCCGGAAGGTCGGCTCTTTCACACTGTGTAAATTGGATGACGGGGATACAGAGATGTAAGAACTGCAGTGCATCCTTGCACGATAGCGCACTTTGAATAATACACGAACCTGTGTCCGCCGGTACTTTTATCCAAGCATTATTGTGCTGAGCATGAATATCAATTCCGTCATTATCAGCAGACCGAAAGCAAGCATACCGTCGCCATTCAGCGCGACCTTGGAAACGCGGTAGGAGGCAAACAATGCGGTGCCAATGGCGATGAGCAGGAAAGGCAGGTCTGCACCTTCGGGACCTGGCATTTTAACCGAAAGCCATGTGACAGCCGCCATAAAATAGGCCAACGGCAAAGACAGCCAGTTTCCGGCAATGACCCATTGCACAAAACGATCTGTCATATTCAACGGACGGGCCAGCACCGCGACAGCAAGTAGTGACAGCAAAATGCCAGCTAGGTCTGTCAGAGCGACTTTGACAAAAAAACCGAAACCGGTTTCCATGTCAGGGTGGTCCGCAACAAGTGCGTTACGGTCAGCTATCCAGAACATGGCAAAAGCCGGCAGGCAGAGCGGCAATACCCAGAACGAGCGCCAGAAACCGCGCATCGACACATCGAGATGATTAAGTCCCGTCGCATCACCACGGGCCATTTTGACAATGCCGGTGAGGTAGATGCGAATTTCCTGAGATGAAGGCGCCATCAGGTTTTGAACCAGCTTTGCAGGAATTCCTCATAGATGCCGGTCAGTCCTTCAAGGTCTTCAATGGCAACACATTCATCGACCATATGCATGGTTTGTCCCACCAGGCCGAATTCAACAACCGGGCAATAGTCCTTGATAAAACGGGCGTCTGAGGTTCCACCCGTTGTTGAGAGTGCGGGTTTGCGTCCCGTTCTTGCTTCCACGGCTGCCGAAAGCGTGTTGATCAACGCCTCGTCATGGGTCAGAAAAACCGGTGATGGACGTTTCGTCCAGGCAATATCAAACATCGCCTTGCCGCGGTCTGCCCGCAGGCGGGTATCTGCGGCCGACAGGTCCAGCCGGCCTGTGAGTTCAGCTTTTAGTGTATCGGCGGTCCAATGATCATTGAAACGAACGTTAAAGGAGGCGGTAGCCCTGCCCGGGATTACATTGCTTGCCTTGTTTCCAATGTCGACACTGGTGATCTCAAGGTTGCTTGGTGGAAAATTCTCCGATCCTGCATCCAGCGGCGGATCCAGCAGGCTTTCCAGCATGGGCAGCAATGCGCGCACGGGATTGTCGGCACGGTGTGGATAGGCGACATGCCCTTGAATACCTTCAATCGTTACTGTTCCACTGAGTGACCCGCGCCGACCAATCTTGATCATGTCTCCCAATGCGTCAGGATTTGTCGGTTCACCAACAATGCACCCGTCCCAGGTTTCACCCCTGTCTGCAGCCCACTGCAGGAGTTTGACTGTACCATTGAGCGCCGGTCCCTCCTCATCGCCAGTTATGAGCAACGAGACGGACCCCTGGGGATGACCATATACCTCCACATGGCGTGCATAGGCCGCCACAAAGCAGGCAATGCCACCCTTCATATCCACGGCGCCACGGCCAAAAAGTCTGCCATCGTCAATGACGGCACCAAACGGCGGGTGCGTCCAATCGTCAGTATCGCCGGCAGGCACAACATCGGTGTGACCGGCAAACATAATATGCGGTCCCGCGTAGCCTATGCGGGCATAAAGGTTATCGATTGCAGGTGTGTCGGTATCTTCAAATGAGACCCGTTGCACCTGAAAGCCGAGTGACGTCAATATGGACTGCAATATATCCAATGCCCCGGCATCGTCAGGCGTTACCGACGGGCATTGAATAAGGGCTGACAGCAGCGCGACGGGATCAGTCTTGGTCATTGTTTTGGCCTGTTTGCAAAATGTCCGTAGTCATTGGGGCCGCTATTGCCCTTCCAGATTGACAGGATCAGGATCGTCAGCAGGGATACCGCCGGTACCAGCAGGCAGATTGCCACGGCACCGGGTGTATTCATGTCATGCAAGCGCTTGATTGCTGTTGCCAGAGATATCCAAAGGACAACAGGCATCATTATGATAAATACAAAGCCCCACAGCGCGAATTCATTTCCACCTTCCGGAATTGCCGACAAACGACTGACCATGGTGGCTATAACCATCACAATCAACAGGGTTGAAAGCACATAGAGCTTGCGGCCAATACGCCCGGACAGGCTGAACAGAAGCCAGCCGATGCCCGGATCTGTGGTTACCCGCGATGCCTGCTCATCACCCATGGATCAGTCACCTGTTGCTCAATCACGAAGCAATTCATTGATCGCCGTTTTTGAACGGGTTTTTTCATCGACCTGCTTCACAATGACAGCGCAGTAGAGATGGGGCGCGGGCTGTCCGTTACCCATTGGTTTGCTGCCCGGCATGGATCCGGCAACGACAACAGAATAGGGCGGAACCTCACCATAGGTAACGCTGCCCGTTTCCCGATTGACGATACGTGTGGACTGACCGATGAAAACACCCATGCCCAATACGGAACCTTCGCGCACGATGCAGCCTTCAACCACTTCCGAGCGGGCTCCGATGAAGCAATTGTCTTCGATGACCACAGGTCCGGCCTGCAATGGTTCGAGCACACCACCGATGCCAACACCGCCGGACAAATGAACATTCTTGCCAATCTGGGCGCACGAACCCACGGTTGCCCAGGTGTCTACCATTGTGCCCTCATCGACAAAAGCACCCAGATTGACAAAGGACGGCATTAAAACAACATTTGCGGCAATGTGAGCTGAGCGGCGTACGGTGCAATTTGGAACAGCGCGAAAACCGGCTTTTTCGAACGCGTTGGCGCTCCATCCGTCAAATTTTGAGGGTACCTTGTCCCACCAAACAGCATCTCCCGGGCCACCTTTTATGATGTTCATCGGGTTGAGGCGGAAAGACAGAAGAACGGCTTTCTTAAGCCACTGATTGACGTGCCAGTCCCCATCTTCGCCCTTATGGGCAACACGAGCGGTACCGCGATCAAGAAGATTGAGCGCTTCGTCTACGGCCTCGCGGACTTCCCCACGTGTTCCGGTATTGATGTCATCGCGGTTGTCAAAGGCCGCATTGATTGTTGTTTCAAGAGCGGCAAGATCGGGATTACTCATCAGTTTATCCTTGGAGTTATTCCTTAACGGTCACACATTATTGTAGTAGAGAGCCATTGTTGCCCTCCGACAATGTCATATTCTGTAGGACTGCGCCAAAATGCAGTTGCATTTGCGGCGTTGTCATGGTCCTGGCAGGCCAGTTAACGCTTGTCGGACATGCTCTAAGCGAGGAACGGCGGATCGTCAATCGCGTCAACGACGGTCTGTCATGTGTAAGAACAGTGAAAGTGAACAAATGAGTGCCAATCGCAAGGATGATGTCTGGGACCCGCTATTCGATTCCAAGTCGGATCGAATTCGAGCCGCAGATGTATTGAAAACACCGCAGACCGAGGCACCCGCCTACCGGTTGGCCTTTGCGGATGATGATTTCATGTGCCGGGAAGATCTTCGTCCGGTTCGCCTGCAGCTTGAATTGCTGAAGCCCGAAATATTGCTGAGTGAACGCGGTATCAAATCAACCGTCGTTATGTTTGGCGGTGCACGCATTCCCGAACCCGGCAAGGACGCATGGGCGGCAAAAAACGAAACACAACGCAAAAACCTCACCGCTGCATCCAAATATTACGACGAGGCGCGCAAATTTGCCCAGATATGCTCGCGGCATTCCGCAGAAAGCTACCATCGCGAATTCGTCGTGGTTACGGGTGGTGGACCGGGCGTGATGGAAGCCGGTAATCGCGGCGCGGCTGATTGTTCCGCACCCTCCATCGGGTTGAATATCATTTTGCCGCATGAACAGGCACCCAATGAATATGTAACGCCTGAACTATGTTTCAACTTTCACTATTTCGCCATTCGCAAAATGCATTTTTTGATGCGGGCCAAGGCCGTCACGGCTTTTCCTGGCGGCTTTGGAACCATGGATGAATTATTTGAGGCGCTGACCTTGATCCAGACAGGTCGCATGGAGCCGGTACCACTCATTCTTTTTGGCGGTGAATTCTGGAACAAGGTTATCAATTTCCAGGAATTAGCGGATTTCGGCACGATTTCGCCCGAAGATCTTGATCTCATCCATTTTGTTGAAACCGGTGATGAGGCCTGGCAGATCATAGCGAATCACTATGATCTGAATTAGTGATGAACCGGGTTCACGCCAGGCTTATTCTTATGCTTGGGCGGCCAAAATTACAGGTGCTGCAATTTGTCCTTTGGCATGGCGGCTGAGGGCCGCTATACCGGGGCATGTTAATGCTGCGACACAAAAGCCTGATTGGCGAACTCAGGGCGGAATTGCGACGGTTTGTCTGCCTGTGCCTGATGGTGTTGACGATACCGCTGGTTTTGCATCCGCTGGCAGAAGCCAGTGCGGCGCAAAATGGACGCGCCGAAATCATCTGTACCAGTTTTGGTGTCCAGCCTGGCACCTCTGACGAACTGCCGATCGGTGCGCCGGACGACAGCCCGTGTATAAACCTGTGCGCGGCCATGTCTGCAGGAAAACTGCTGAAGGCTTTCAACGCCGAGGCCGTCACACAACACACACTGATTTTATCAACGAGTTGGGTGCACAGGTTCCAAAACCGTGCCCTGCCTGATTCCCTGTTGCAACGCAGCCATGACATACGTGGCCCTCCGTATCAGCTCTGAATTTCACCGACGTCCCCTGGCCTGTTGCTGTTTTTCCCGACCGGGAACGGCAAAAGATCACCGGATGAAATATTTCAGATATGACAAATGGGAAAATACAATGCCTGTGTTAAACAAAATTCTGGCCGCCGCGATTGCAGGTTGCCTTGTAACAATACCTTCTGTGGCTTTTGCCGGTGATGCCGCAAAGCCGGCGATGACCGACAATATGGTCATGGTTGGTGACATTCATGTTTCCGACCATTGGGCACGGGCCATGCTTCCGGGTCAAAAAGTGGGTGGTGGTTATGTTACTTTGAAGAACAGTGGCAGTGCAGACGACCGTCTGGTGTCGGTATCAACATCAGCAACCGATCGGGCAGAAATCCACGAAATGGCGGTGGTTGATGATGTCATGCGCATGCGTCAACTCAAGGATGGTCTGGTGATCGGTGCAGGTGAAACCGTAACGCTCAAGCCGGGCGGTTTTCACATGATGTTCATGGCCGTTGAGAAGCCATTTGTTGAAGGTGAAATGGTTCCTGTCACACTCGTTTTCGAAAAGGCTGGCCCGGTCGATCTGATGTTGCCTATCCTGCCGGCCCGTACCAAGAAAATGGACCACTCAACGATGGACCATGGCGTCGAACACAAAAAGACCAACTGACAGACCACTATCATCATACCGGTGCTTCTTGTGACACCGGTTGAGATTTAGACCGTTTCACGTTGTGTCAGAAACGGGACAACAGTGTCGGTCTTTGATTTTGTTGATGCATTCAGGTTTTGCCGATTCCGTCAAAACCTGAATTGCGCTAACGCGATCTGTCTGCGTGATAATGGGTGAGAAATCCACACAGGTCGTCCGTGACATAGTCAATATGTTGGCCGTCATGCCCATCCTGTTCCCAATCTTCGCCCAGTGCGATATCGATGTTTTTGG
This sequence comes from uncultured Rhizobiaceae group bacterium, assembly GCA_947501445.1. GTDB lineage: Bacteria > Pseudomonadota > Alphaproteobacteria > Rhizobiales > Rhizobiaceae > Hoeflea_A. The sequence continues at coordinate 76,908 of CANMVS010000003.1, forward strand.
GAACAATGAGCACCGTTCGCATGCCCAGTGATTTGGGAACGGTCAGATTACGCGGCAGGTCTTCGAACATGACAGCTTTTTTACTGGGTATCGAATGCAGTTCAAGGAAGCGGTCATAGGTCTGTGCGGCTGGCTTCGGCGTGAGATCGGCCGCCACAATGTCAAAAATTTCGTCAAAATGATCCAAAATGCCAAGCGCGGATGCGGTGCGTTCCGCATGCGGGGTGTCACCATTGGTGAAAATGAATTTGCGACCGGGCAGCGAGCGTATGGCGTCACCCAGCGCCGGATCGGGTTTAACCCAGGAATAGTCGATGTCATGGACTTTTTCGAGGAAATCATTGGCGTCGATACCATGCACGGTCATCAGTCCGTTGAGCGTTGTGCCATAATTCCTGTAGTAGTCCTTTTGTACTTTTCTTGCCGCGTCCCGGGGCAGTTTCAGCAGATCAGACACATAGGATGTCATCTTCTGGTCGATTTGTGAGAACAGGTCGATGTGTCGCGGATAAAGCGTATTGTCCAGGTCGAAGACCCATTCGGTGACGGCGTCGAAATCGCCCGCATCAGGTAAGTTATTTGCCATGGCATTTTATGGCACACATGGGTGTTGTGTGCACGTTCTAATGTTCTGGCAAATCATCTGGCAAATGTTCCGAAAAATGTTCTGGCAGACACACTGGCCAAAGCTGCTGCCTGTTGCATTGGCGTTTTGACAATGACGTGGTAGAGCGCGGCCATGGAATTATGGATACCGATCACGATTGCCGCCGCATTCTTGCAGAATGTGCGCTCGGCCATGCAAAAACATCTCAAGGGCGTTATGGGCACAACCGGGGCGACATTTGTCCGCTTCGGCTTCGGCTTTCCCTTTGCGCTATTGTTTGTGGCAGTACTTCATATCGGCTTTGGCATGGCGCTTCCCGTGTGGAACATGCCTTTTGTCCTGTGGGCATTGCTGGGTGGCATTGCGCAGATTGTCGGCACCTTGTTGCTGGTCTATCTGTTTTCCTTTCGCAATTTTACGGTTGGAACCGCCTATTCGCGCACCGAGCCTGCACAGGCAGCATTTTTTGGGCTGATATTTCTGGGCGAAACAGTAACGTCCGGCAGCCTTTTCGCCATTGCCATATCGGTGGTTGGAGTGATGTTGATTTCAGTTGCCCGCAGCGCTGTTAACTGGAAAACGCTTGTCACGTCGGTTTTTAGTCGAACCGCTCTGATCGGACTGTCGTCCGGGGTCGCATTTGGTGTGGCAGCGGTGTCATACCGGGCGGCGTCCCTGTCACTTGGTGGACCGAACTTCATGATGCAGGCTGCCGTAACACTGGCATTTGTGATCATTTTTCAAACCACAGTGATGCTCATATGGATGCTTTTGCGCGATAGAGGTGAAATCGCTCTGATAAAGGCCGCCTGGAAACCATCTCTGGTGGTGGGGCTTGCGGGAGCCACGGCCTCTTTCGGCTGGTTCATGGCCATGACCCTGCAGCAGGCCGCCTATGTCAAGGTACTGGCGCAGGTGGAAATCATATTCACCTTCGCTTCATCAGTCTTCATCTTTCGCGAATCCATCAACCGGCTGGAAATTCTGGGCACCATCCTGATTGTTGCCGGGGTGGTGGCGCTGGTTCTTTTCGGTTGAGGATTTATGCCAGAATAATTAGCGTATAATCAGCGCACGATCAGTGTTCCGGCGCCGTGTTTGGTGAATATTTCCAAAAGCACGGCATGGGCTGTTTTACCGTTGAGTATGACAACGCCCTCGACACCGGAATCGATAGCATCGATACAGGTTTCGACTTTCGGGATCATACCGCCGGATATGGTGCCGTCAGCAATCAGCGCCCGCGCCTGAGACACAGACAGCTGTTTGATAAGCTCGCCATTCTTGTCCAGAACCCCCGGCACATCCGTTAAAAACAACAGCCGTGTCGCCGACAGTGATCCGGCAATGGCGCCGGCAAACACATCGGCATTGATGTTGTAGGTATGACCGTCACGGCCCGGTGCAACCGGGGCGATGACTGGGATCATCTCGGATTTTGCCAGCAGATCGAGCAACGTGCGATCGACTTCAACGATTTCCCCGACAAACCCCAAATCCAGAACACGTTCAATATTGGATTGCGGGTCGAGAACCTTTTTCTCCGCCTTTTCGGCAAAGACCATATTGCCGTCCTTGCCGCACAGGCCGATAGCCCATTCGCCCTCGGCATTGATCATCGCCACAATTTCCTTGTTGATTGATCCGGCCAGAACCATTTCAACAATTTCAACTGTCTTTTCGTCGGTGACACGCAGACCATTTTCAAATTTTGATTCGATACCCATTTTCAAGAGCATCGCGCCGATTTGCGGTCCGCCGCCATGGACGACGATCGGGTTTACGCCAGATTGTTTGAGCAGTGCGATATCACGTGCAAAAGCCTTGCCAAGCTCGGGGTCACCCATGGCGTGACCGCCATATTTGACGACGATGGTGCAATTTTCATAGCGCTGCATATAGGGCAGCGCCTGTGACAGCAGTTTTGCCTGCATTTCGCTGTTTTCGCCGTGATCGTGGCCGATATCTGTCATGGCTGTTCCTTTGAATTTCAGGCCTTTTAACGGCTATAGTCGCCCGGGGCAATCACCGTTTTGTCAGGGCCCAGTTTCGCCTGATCGCGAAAAGTTCATGCGGTCTTGCGGGCAATCATCGCTATATTGGTAGAAACGTAATCAAGGAAGGTTCGTCATGAATCGTCGAAATTTTCTACTCTCGGGTGCTGCCGTCGCTGCTGTGGGCGGGTTTTACCTGGCTAAACCATCATCTGTAGATGCTGTTGCCGGTGAAGACGGATTTGAAATCAGTTATACGGAAGCCCGCTGGCGCGACATGCTCAGCCCGGATCAATATGCCGTATTGCGTCAGGAGGCGACCGAGCGTCCATACACAAGTCCGCTGCTGAATGAAAAGCGTCAGGGCACCTATAATTGCGCCGGTTGCCAGTTGCCGCTCTATGCGTCTGAAACCAAATTCGACAGTGGAACCGGCTGGCCAAGTTTTTATGAGGCACTGCCCGACGCTGTTGAAACAGAGCGGGATTTCAAACTCATATTGCCGCGCACAGAAGTTCACTGCCGTCGCTGTGGCGGCCATCTGGGCCATGTCTTCAATGACGGCCCGCCACCCACCGGACTGCGTCACTGCATCAACGGTGTTGCAATGACATTTGAAGCTGCCTGATCGTAGATCAGGCATTTGTGGCGGTCTTCACGCCGTATCGCGCCTGTCGGCGCTGGCTCCAGACGGGGCGGGCCATCAGGCCCGACGCGCGTTCGCGCTTGCCCGCTGCGCGGTAACTTTTTTGCTCTCGATGGGCTCGGGCTGCCGCTCGGGGAAATCCTGAGATTCAACAATGCTTCGCCGCACCCGGTGCCCTCCTGCATGGCACTCAAACAGGCCACGACCGTGGCCCGGCCAATAATTTGGCCGCGCCCTGTGCAGGCAGGCGCGTCAGCGCCGGTACGCCGTGAGCAGAAAACAAATCAACCCCGCCAGCCAAACCCACGCGTTCACAGGACGTCTCATCTGCGCTGCACCCCGATCACCGATGGCTTTGTAGCACTGTCTTCGCGCCGTACCGCGCCTGTCGGCGCTGGCTCCAGACGGGGCGGGCCATCAGGCCCGACGCGCGTTCGCGCTTGCCCGCTGCGCGGTAACTTTTTTGCCCTCGATGGACTCGGGGTGCCGCTCGGGGAAATCCTGAGATTCAACAATGGTTCGCCGCACTCGGTGCCCTCCTGCATGGCACTCAAACAGGCCGCGACCGTGGCCCGTCCAATAATTTGGCCGCGCCCTGCGCAGGCAGGCGCGCCAGTGCCGGTACGCCGTGAGCAGAAAACAAATCAACCCCGTTGCCAAGCCCACGCGTTCACAGAAAATCTCTTCTGCGCTGCACCCCGATCACCAATCGCATTGTATATTGTAAATACAACCGTGTAGTCTTCTCCAATAGGACCGCCACGCGACAGGAGCGACCGTTTGACCGAAATACTCATTTCAGGGGCTGGTCCCAGCGGGTTGACGCTGGCTATTGAGCTTGCCCGCCGGGGCGTTGATTTTCGTATTTTTGATCGGGAACCCTCTGCGCCCGTGACACCGCGCGCCTTTGTGGTCAAACCATCAACGCTCTACGCTGCAGAACAATTGGGTATCCTTGATCAGATCCTCGAAATGGGGGTCAATGTTGATACTATGGAGCATTCGTATCGCGGCCGGACTGCGGTTCTCGCCCAGTCACCGGACGAGCGATGGCCCTGGCACATCAATCTGGGCGAAGACGACTTGATACCCATCCTGGTTGCACGGCTTGAAAGTCTTGGTGTTGTCGTCGAGCGCGGGGTTGAGCTTGTGCGGTTTGAGCAAAATCCCGATCGTGCAATGGTCACCTTAAAAAACAGAGCTGGCCGTGAAGAATACGTTGATGCCTCATGGTTGATCGGCTGTGACGGTGTGCACAGCCGGGTTCGCCGCTCTGCCGGAATTGCATTTGATGGTCACGATAGCGATCTCCATTGGCATGTGCTTGATGCAAAGATAGATGGCTGGCCCTATACGAAAAACCACGGAATTTTGCTGCTGGATCATCTCGTTGCCGCCATCTATCAGACCCGATCCGCATTCAGAATTTATTCAATGTCGCAGGATCCGTCTGAAGGCAGCTGGCACGCAATGCGGGACCTGCTGCGCGATGCAGCGCCCGGTGTTGAGCTTGGTCCGCCGATTTCGGATGTTTCTTTCCAGTGTTCGGCGCGTCTGGCCTCCCGCTACAGGGCAGGGCGGGTATTGATTTGCGGCGATGCAAGCCACTCAATGTCCACCGCCAGTGCAGCTGGCATGAATTCTGGGATCCAGGATGCCATAAACCTCGGTTGGAAACTTGCAGCAGTCATTAACGATCACGCATCAGATGACCTTCTGGATACCTATGAGAGTGAACGGCGACCCGTTGGCCGTGCCATGATTGATGTCGGGCAAAAGAACGATGATTTGTGGTCTATTGCCGATCCGGTAGACAGAAGCCGCGCAATCCGCCAGTTCTCGGTGAATATGTGGGCTTATCTGCGCGCCGGTGGCAATGGCTATGAACCGCTGATGGGGCATTATGAGACAAGTCAAATTGTGGTGGGTGACCGACCACCCGTTGGATTGGGCGCCGGAACTCATTTGCCTGCCGATATCCGTTTGCATCAGGCCGATGGGGCACCGATCTATCTGACCAGCGCGCTGGCGACCCCCTGTCAGACAATTCTGCTGTTGATCGGTGACGGTGGGCTGGAGGCCGAGCAACTGGTCAGCGCTGCAATCGATCTGGTTGAGACCGCTGGTGGCACCATTGATCTCAGGGTCATTGCACATAGCCCCGAGGGAGCTGCCGCTCGCAGAATATTGGCATTTGAGCAAGATGCATTGTTGGTCGATCCTGAATTCAGAGGTCACAATCAACTGGGTATCGCGCAAAGGTCCGTTTTGTGGATCAGACCAGACGGCCGTATCGGCAGCCGGAATGACGATGTGGCGGACATGCAGGTGCTGATTGCCCAGTTAAGTGCTGCCCTGCCGGGGTTGTGTGTCAGCAAAGGGTAGTATTCACGCCGTATCGCTTGGGGAAATGCTGAGATTCAGTGGCTCGCCGCACCCGGTGCCATCCTGCATGGCACTCAAACAGGCCGCGACTGCGGCCCGGTCAATAATTTGACCGCCCCCCATGGAGGCAGGCGCGCAAGCGCCGGTGCGCCGTGAATGGAAAACAATCAACCCCGCTCGCCAAACCCACGTGTTCACAGGGCGCCTCATCTGCGCTGCGACCTGAATACAGATGGCTTTGTATTGATGTCTTCGCGCCGTACCGCGCCTGCGGCGCTGGCTCCAGACGGGGCGGGGCATCAGCCCCGACGCGCAATTCGCGCTTGCCGCTTCGCGGTGATCCGTTTCCTCTCGATGGGACACAGCGTACCGCTCGGAATACCTCTCGAAAGTCAGAGTTCGCAACACCTGGTGCCATCCTGCATGGCACTCAAACAGGCCGCGACCGCGGCCCGGTCAATAATTTGACCGCCCCCTATGGAGGCAGGCGCGCAAGCGCCGGTGCGCCGTGAATGGAAAACAATCAACCCCGCTCGCCAAACCCACGTGTTCACAGGACGTCTCTTCTGCGCTGCACCCCGATCATCGATAGCTTTGTAGTTCTGTCTTCGCGCCGTATCGCGCCTACGGCGCTGGCTCCAGACGGGGCGGGGCATCAGCCCCGACGCGCAATTCGCGCTTGCCCGCTGCGCGGGTAACCGTGTCCTCTCGATGGGACACAGTGTGTTGGCAATTACCCAAAAGAAGATATCCAGCTTGGCGAATAAATACGTTTCTTTGGCGTAAATAAATCGCATCACTTGGACCGAACGTCGCGTACTGGGTTGATTTATTGTTTCTGTATTGATTTATAAAAAATCAATAAAATTGATAAAATACAATTATGTAGAGACGTTATTGCGATTATTATTGTGATCAAGAATACATATACGAAAAAGTTATTCATTATAACATTGACTGAATGTATCGATTACTGTGATATATATGTGGCGGAATAATTGATGGGTTTTCTGCTGGCGACGATATGGAAAAATCCAGGAGATGCTTCATGGCAACCTATGTTGTAAATACGAGCACGGACACAATCGACAGCAACGAATCAATCACTTCATTGCGCGAGGCCATCCAACTGGCGGCCGCGTCTGAAGGGGCAGACACAATAGTCTTTGACGCAGGCCTGAGCGGTGCGACAATCAATCTGTCACAGCTGGGTACACTGTCCATTTCGCAGGTTTTGACCATCGACGGTGATATCGATGGTGATGGTGATGCTGATATTACGATATCTGGCGACGTCGGCGACGATGACGCAACCTTCCAGACAGCAGATGGTCATGAAGTCACCGATTTGGATAGTGCGACCGATGAGCAGCTATCGGACAATATTCGGGTTTTTGAAGTCAATAGTGGCGGTCTGACAGTAAATGGTCTTGTTGTGACAGGTGGGAGTGCCGTCCAGGACAACGGTTCTTTTTTTGGTGAAGGGGGTGGCATCAAACTGATTGACGGGGACCTCACAATTACCGATTCCCTAATTGCGGGTAACCAATCGACGGACTTTGGCGGTGGCGTCTATGCCTTCGGCAACGCCGTGACGATTGAGGGCACCACGTTTCTGGGCAATCACTCCGATCACGGTGGTGGTCTTCATCTGCTCGACAATGAAGCGACTCTGAATTTTGTCAGGTTTGAAGGCAATGCGGCTGCAAAAGATGGGGGTGCCATTCACCTCTTTCGCTCAAAATTGAATATGTCTGATTCAGTCCTCATGGACAATCAATCCGGAGAATACGGCGGCGCTGTGTATTTGGGGCAGGCCAAGGATACCAGGTTTGATGGCGTTACCTTGTCTGAAAATACCGCCGGAGATGGCGGTGGAGCCATACGGGTATTCAGCAAATATCTTGATAGTGAGATTGAAATCGCCAGCAGTACACTGAGTGGAAACACAGCAGGTTGGGGCGGTGCCCTGGAGGCTGCCTACAATGGATCCATCAATTTTATCAACAGTACGCTTGAAGGCAATAATTCGGCTGGTGCAGGTGGTGCAATATTTTTGGGTACGAACCCTGGCACCATTTCTCTGGCCAATTCCACGGTCACTGGCAATGATGGAGGGAGTACGGATGGCATCTACGTTGGTCGGGACGGAGAAATTGTGCTGACCAATAGCATTGTTGCCGGCAATGGAAATGTGGATATCGGGGGACATAGCAGCTCAAGTGTGGCCAGTGACGACGGCAATATTGTCGGCGATACGTTGTTTGTTAATGGGGCAGCTGTCCAAAGCGACATTCAACTGGTGGACATTTTTGACTCGATTGATGAGACAACCGGTGGCGGTGCGCTTGCCGACAATGGCGGGTCTGTCAAAACCGTGCTGCTTAATGCAGATTTGACTAATCCGGCACTGGACGCAGGTACAGATGGCGGATTGGCAACGGATGCCCGCGGTGAAGAACGACCGGTTGATGTCACCGGTGGCGCATCTTCAACGGATCTGGGGCCAGTTGAGCTGCAGGCCGATGAAGTTTCACATCCCTCACCCGCAAAAGGAGAAACCGGCACGCTGAGCCTCAACCATAACTGGGCAGATGTTGAATTGCTTCATGCCTATGAAAATCCGGTGGTGATTGCCTATATCTCCACCTTTAATGGCAGTCATCTTGTACAGACACGCATAAGCGATCTGGATGGCAACGGGTTCAGGATCAGGCTACAGGAGCCGGAGGTGCGTGACGGGTCGCACACGATGGAAACCGTCAACTATATTGTCATGGAGGCCGGAACCTATGCAACGACCGATGGTGTTCTGTTTGAGGTCGGCAATATCGAAACGAACAAGGTCAATCAAAGCACGTTGTCGCAGGGATTTGAGCAGGTTGAATTTGCCGCCGATTTTGATGACACGCCCCTGGTATTCACGTCCGTCAATACCAGCAATGACGATGAGTGGGTGACAACGCGTCAAAAGAGCATCAATGCTGACGGATTTGAATTGACGTTGCAGGAGCAAGAGGCAAACCGGGATGGTCATGGCGTTGAAACAGTCGGCTATCTGGCATTTGAGAACGAGGACAATGCGCTGTTTGATTTCGAAACCCTTTCAGGCATTGACCAGAAATGGCGCGATGGTGTGGATGGTCCTGACGGCCAGATGATGGCTGCCATGCAGGGCATCAGCGGATCAGATTCCGCCGTATTGCGGTCCAGAGAATGTGGTGGAGAGGCTCAGTTTCGTGTTCGCGAGGAAAAGTCGCATGACAAGGAGATGCGCCACAACGACGAGGATATCGCCATCTTGAGCTTTCAGCAGGAAATCGGCGTGATTGATAGTTTTGAAATGCTGATTGCCTGATCGTCGATCGCTATTTTCTAAGGCAATTCAGGTTTTGACCATTCCGTCAAAACCTGAATGCATTAACAAAATCAACGACCAGCGGTGCGGAAGTCCGGGCATCAGCCTCAGTCTTGCTTGGGTTTTTCGGGCCGGAAGGATCGCCAGATCGACAGAGCGGCGAAATACACCGATGACAGGACCCACAGCCAGAAAATCAGAGAAGAGGCTTTTTGGGTTGTTGCTTCTGAGGGCACCAGTACGAGACGCAGTGTCGTTGCTGCCCATAGTACAGTCATCGGAATGGTAACGCTGCGCCAGTCAGCGACACGAAAAGGGTGTACATATTTGAGCGGTACGAAGGTCAGTACGGCGCATATGGCCAGAACAATCAGATTGGTGAGCTGGCTGGTTTGCAGAATGTGAAAATACAGCACAACGACATTCCACAGGGCCGGAAAGCCGGAAAAGTAGTAGTCGGAAGTCTTCATGCCGGTATTGGCAAATGTGTAGCACGACACCGCCATAATCGTTGCAGCTGTCACCGTTTCCCAGCCGGCCGGTACAAGACCAAACCAGTAAACCATCATGGCTGGTACGGCGACATAGGTGAAATAGTCGATGACATTGTCGAGCGTTGTACCGTCAAGCTGCGGGGTGACTTCAGTGACGCGCATCTTGCGCGCCAGCGTGCCATCGATGCCATCGACGAACAGCGCCAGACCAAGCCACATGAATACGGCGTTCTTGTCGTTTTCCAAAATGGCAACAAGAGCCAGAAAGCCAAGAACAATACCCGAGGCGGTAAAGGCATGGACTGCCCAGGCCATTGCGACCTGCTGTGGTTCATGCTTGTCGCCATCACGCATTGACGGGTTTCTCCATTTCAGTTGGCTCCTGTGGCATTGGCCGGTAGCCGAGTGCCTGCAGATTTACCACGTGCCCATAATTTTTGGAATTAAAGCATTTGGCAAGCGTTAACTCTCGGTCGCCTTGATGATGGCCTGCCGCAATTCTACAAGTCCGGATCCCTTTTCGGACGATGTGGCAAGAATCTCGGGATAGGCGGCCGGGTGTTTTTTTATCTGATCAACCGTGCGGGTCATCAAACCCTCCACACCAGCTACCTTGATCTTGTCTATTTTCGTGAGCACGATCTGATAGGATACGGCAGCCGTATCCAGCAGTTTCAACACGTCTACATCATTGTTTTTGATGCCGTGTCGCGCGTCAATGAGTACATACACCCGCTTCAGCGTTGCCCGGCCGCGCAGGTAATCAAAGACCAGCCGGGTCCATTGGTCGACCTGCTCCTTGGGTGCCTTGGCATAACCGTAGCCGGGCATGTCCACCAGCGCCATCGGCGGCATGTCGCCCTGATTGCCTGAATAGCCATCGGGCACAAAATAGTTCAGTTCCTGCGTGCGTCCGGGCGTATTGGATGTCCGTGCCAGGCCTTTTTGGCCAACAAGCGCATTGATCAGCGAGGATTTTCCGACGTTCGACCTGCCGGCAAAAGCGACCTCCGCCGGGCCTTCCGGCGGCAGGAACTTCATCGATGGCACACCACGAATAAAGACCCAGGGCTGTGCAAAAAACGTTTTGGTATTGGTCATATTGCCAGCCTGATACGCGGGTTGGAGCGGCTATTCAGCCGCTTTGGGTTTCTTTTTGATCAGAGCCGCAAGATTGTCCCATAGTTCAATCTTGACCCCCTGGCGTTTCATGATGACGCCTTGCTGAACAATGGACAATGCATTGTTCCAGGCCCAGTAAATCACAAGACCTGCCGGGAAAGTTGCCAGCATGAATGTGAAGATAACGGGCATCCAGGTGAAGATCATCGCCTGTGTCGGATCGGGTGGTGTTGGGTTCATGCGCATCTGCAGGAACATGGTAATACCCATAAGCAGCGGCCATATGCCAATCATCAGGAACGATGGTGGATCGAAGGGGATCAGTCCGAACAGATTGAATATGGTCGTCGGGTCAGGCGCGGACAAATCCTTGATCCAGCCGAAAAACGGTGCGTGACGCATTTCGATGGTCACGTAAAGCACCTTGTAGAGTGCAAAGAAGACCGGGATCTGTAACAGCACTGGCCAGCAACCGGCCACCGGATTGATCTTTTCTTTCTTGTACAGCTCCATCATGGCCTTTTGCTGGGCCTGACGGTCATCACCATGTTTGGCCTTGATCTCTTCCATCTTCGGCTGGACTTTTTTCATATTGGCCATCGAACGGTAGGATTTATTGGCCAATGGAAAGAAAATCAGCTTCAACAGCACGGTCGTCGCCAAAATGGCGACGCCGAAATTGCCGAAGAATTTGTAGAAATAGTCAAGCACATAGAACATCGGTTTGGTGATGAAATAGAACCATCCCCAGTCGATCATCAGGTCGAAGCGGTCGATTGAGTAGCTGTCCTGGTAGGCGGTTATGATCGGAACCTGCTTGGCGCCGGCAAACAGGTGTTTTTCCGTGGTCTGAACCTGGCCGGGCTGAATGGTAATGGCATCACTGAGGAAATCTGTCTGGTAGCGCGGACGACCACCATCATCAAAATAGGAAAAGCGTGCCTGGTAGGGTTGTTCCTGGGTAGGAATAAGCGCAGTTGCCCAGTACTTGTCGGTTATGCCCATCCAGCCGTTGCTGGCTTTGGGAGGCGTGATGGTGCGGTCTTCCTCCACATCATCATAGTCAATTTCCTTAAGACCATCTTCGCCGATAACACCAAGAAGGCCTTCGTGCAGTACATAGATGCCGGTAACGGCAGGTTTGTTAAAGCGCGTTATACGTCCATATGGTGAAACGGAAACGGCTGCCGAAGAATTGTTGGCGATGGAATCCTCAACAGTAAACATGAAATCGTCATCGACGCTGATCGTACGCTCAAACGTCAGATCCTTGTCGTTTTTCCAGGTCAATGTTACCGGGTTTGACGGTGTCAGCTGTGGGGTGCCATCAACAGTCCATACGGTGTCGGGACCAGGGACCGCGCCACTGGCATCATTGCCGGAAAATCCGAATTCAGCAAAATATCCATCCTGCATTGAAGCCGGTGAGAGCAGTTCAATGATCGGGCTCTGTGGATCAACCGTCTCGTGATATTCTTTCAGCTTGAGGTCATCAAAACGCGCTCCAGACAGGTTCAGGGAGCCTGTCAGCGCTGGTGTGTTGATCTCAATACGCTTCGACGCGCCAAGTGATGCTTCTCTGCTGACGCTGGTATCGGCCGCATCGCCGCCGACGGAACCTGGCAGATCATTTGTCGAAGCGCCCGATTGCGGCAGATCACCTGTGCCGACGGACGCACTTGACGCAGTTGATGACTGCTGACTTGCCTGTTGCGCTTCGATCGCCTGTTGAGCAGCGCGATCGCGCTCCATTTTTGGACCAAGATACAGAAATTGCCAGGCAATCAAAATCAATACCGATAGGGCAATTGCAATGAAATAATTGCGGTTCTGTTGCATTATTTAGTCCTGTTGTCTGGCGCTTTGGGTCGGCGCTCGCGTGCCGGCTGCTCAATACGGTTCACGAGCGATTGGGTAAGCTTTGCAAAAGGTGCTTTCAGCGTGTCACGACGCGCCACGACTACATAGTCATGACCAGGCTTCATATCAAACCCGGCAGCAAGATGCACTGCCTCGCGCAGACGCCGTCTCATCCTGTTGCGTTCAACGGCATTTCCCTGCCGTTTGGTGACGGTATAGCCGATGCGTGGCGCTTCATCCAAAACGCCACGATCAAGAACCTCAAGCACAAAGAAAGGGCCCCTTCGCCGCTCGCCATCGCGAACAGCAAGAAATTCGGCGCGCTTTTTAAGGCGTCCGACCTCTGGCGATGGCCTGTCTGGTGCCATAGGCCCTTCTTCGGTTGTCGTTGGGCCGAACTATGCCGACAGACGCTTGCGTCCGCGTGCACGGCGCGCGGTCAATACTTTGCGGCCACCAGTGGTTGCTAGGCGTGCGCGAAAGCCGTGGCGGCGTTTACGCACAAGTTTGGAAGGTTGATAGGTACGCTTTGTCATTTATTTAAAATACCGCGGTGTGCGGTCCTTCTTTGGACTGTCTGAAAACAGCAGCGTTGCGATTATCGTTAGAGTGGTGCAGGCGCAATTATGTCAGCGCCGGACAGCAATTCCCGAACGTGCGCGGCTTATACGCATTCGGTTGCGTCAAGTCAATTACTGATGCGTCCGGACCGTGCTGCACACCCTATGTTCCAAAGAACCGGGTTTATAGTCGATACGCCGGCCCAAATCAGTCTCGCTGATCACCTTAAATCACATGGCGGTGAGATCGCCTGGTTCCCCATTGCCTCTTGTATGCTGCTGCGCAATTTCAGTCCTTTGCACTATCACAACCAATAGGGAATTGAATGACCAGATTAACACGCCGTACGGTCCTTGCCGGCATAACGGGTCTTACAGCCACCACGCTCATTGGCGCTCCGGCAGGATTTGCTGCCAGCGCATTTGTGCAGTTTCGGCCCAATGGCAGTGCCAGCGTCAGCCATTCAGCCTATGATGACTTGCTCAAGGTGCATGTGAAGCGCGACGCGAAGGGGTACCACCGGGTCGATTATCGTGGCGTCAAAGCCAATAGAGCAGCGCTCAAAGCCTATCTTGTCGCATTACAGGAGGTTCGTCCGTCGACCCTGACCAGGGCCGAAGCTCATGCCTATTGGATCAACCTTTACAATGCGGCGACACTGGATGTTGTGGTTGAACATTATCCGGTCAAATCCATCAAGAAGATAAACCTTGGCGGCGGTGGGCTGTTTGGCTCAGGCCCCTGGTCGAAACCGCTGTTGACGGTCGAGGGCATGCCCCTTTCGCTTGACGATATTGAACACCGCATTGTGCGTCCGATCTTTGTGGATCCGCTGTCGCACTACGGCTTGAATTGTGCATCCTACTCCTGCCCCAATCTGGCTGTCAGCGCTTTCACCGGATCGAACGTCAATACACTGTTGACCCAAAACGCCCGCGACTATGTCAATCATGAACGGGGTGTCTCGGTTCAGTCCGGTCGTATCACATCATCAAAAATCTACTCCTGGTATGCACAGGATTTTGGCGGAAAAAGGCGGCTCAAGACCCATTGGAGTCAATACGGCGAGCCGGAACTGGTCGCTGCCATCAAACCGGCGTCCCTTGGTCGTTTTACCTACGACTGGTCGCTGAACGATGTGCGTTAGCGGTTGTTGCAATGCAACCGATGAGATCTGATCGGCAATATTCACGCTATTGTGAGCGTGTGGGCAATTGTGGTCACACACTCTTTTGAAAAAAACAGTTAAGTTCATTGGCGAAGACGCGGTGTGAGACCTTAGGTTGGCAGAATGAAAATTTGCGGAACCATTCTGACATGACAACTGCAAATGACTTGACCTGGAGTACTCTATGCACATCGACACAAATGCCGCCGATCAGGAAACAGGTGTGCCACTTGGCAAACAGGCAATGATGAATTCAGATCTCGAAAACAATCAGGAAAGTGGCGAAAAGAGCAGGTTGAAACGCTTTGCACCGCTCCTGATTATCGCTGCAGGTCTGGCAATCGGCTATTTTTTTGGTCTGCATAAATTTCTCAGTTTTGAATCGCTTGTCGAGAACCGCGATGCATTGAAGATGCATGTTATGGATAATATCGTGCGTGCCAGCCTGATTTATCTGGGTGTATATATTACCGCTGTGGCCTTTTCCTTCCCCGCCGCATCCCTGCTGACCATTCTGGGCGGGTTTCTTTTTGGTTGGCTGTTGGCCGGCACACTGACGGCTGTTGGCGCAACAATTGGTGCTTCAATCATATTTCTTGCAGCCCGCACAGCGCTTGGTGATCTGCTCAAAAAGCTGGCCGGGCCGGGCATTGGCAAACTTGCAGACAGTTTCAAGGAAAATGCCTTTAGCTTTCTGCTGGTTTTGAGGCTGGCGCCCATCTTTCCGTTCTTTGCCATCAACATAGCGCCGGCGCTGTTCAATGTGCCGCTGCGTACCTATGTCGCGGCAACATTTCTCGGCATTTTGCCAGGCACCTACGCCTATTCCTATCTGGGTGAGGGGCTGGACAGTGTCATCCTTTCGGCCAAACAGGCCGGACGGGATATCTCGGTCGGTGATCTGGTGACAACTGAACTGACAATTGCCTTTGCGGCGCTTGCTGCAGTCGCGGCTATTCCCTTTGTGATTAAAAAGCTTCGCGCTGGCAAAACAATCTGACTATTATTCAATTCAGCAATTCGCTTAACGCGCGCCCTTGCTCAACGCACCGATGGAAAGCCTGCCATGACCGAAACGCTTCGTCCGGATATCTGTATCATAGGCGCCGGATCCGGCGGTCTGACGGTTGCCGCCGCCGCTGCTTCCTTCGGTGTTGACGTTGTTCTCATCGAAAAAGGCAAGATGGGCGGAGATTGCCTTAACTACGGCTGTGTGCCGTCCAAAGCGATTATCGCAGCTGGCAAACATGCCCATGCCATCGAGATCGCGCCGCAATTTGGCGTGAGCGCCGGTGAAGCCAAAGTAGATTTCAAAAAGGTGCACGACCACATTCATGCGGTCATTGATGGTATTGCCCCCAGCGATTCCGTGGAGCGTTTCACCGCCCTTGGCGTCAAGGTTATTGAGGCGGCAGGGGCCTTTGTCAGCGCCGACACGGTTGTTGCCGGTGATTATGAAATCAAGGCACGGCGCTTTGTGGTCTCAACCGGCTCATCCGCATTTGTTCCGCCGATCCCCGGGCTCGATACGGTTCCTTATCTGACCAATGAAACACTCTTTGATCGAACCAAACTGGCGCGCCATCTGATTGTGATAGGCGGCGGGCCGATTGGCATGGAAATGGCACAGGCGCACCGGCGATTGGGATCACAGGTCACCGTTATTGAAGGATTGAAGGCGCTCGGCAAGGATGATCCGGAGCTTACCGCCATTGTGCTGGAACGTATCCGTGCCGAAGGTGTTGAAATTCTGGAGGGCGCAACGGTAACCGCTGTCAAAAAACACGGTCGCTCCGGTGTTCGGGTGTCGGTTCAAACCGTTGATGGTGAGACAACCATTGACGGATCGGACATATTGGTTGCAACCGGCCGCGCTGCCAATGTCGAGGGCATTGGTCTTGAAGCGGCAGGCATCGACTATGACCGACGCGGCGTCAAGGTAGGCTCTAACCTGCGCTCCACCAACCGGCGGGTCTATGCCATTGGGGATGTGGCGGGCGGATTGCAATTTACCCATGTGGCCGGTTATCACGCCGGCCTTGTTTTGCAGCAAATTCTGTTTCGCGCGCCGGCAAAGGAAAACCGCGACATCATTCCCTGGGTCACATTTACCGATCCGGAATTGGCGCATGTCGGCCTCGGCGAAGCGGATGCGCGCAAGCGTTTTGGCGATATCCATGTATTGCGCTGGCCCTATGCGGAAAATGACCGCGCCCGCGCCGAACGCAAGACCGATGGTATGATCAAGCTGATCACCGATAAAAAAGGCCGCATTCTGGGCGTATCCATAGCCGGCGCCGGCGCCGGTGAAATGATCAATACCTGGGCGCTGGCCATTACCAACAAAATGAAATTGTCCAATGTCCGTGGCTATGTGCCGCCCTATCCGACAATGGCCGAGATTGGAAAGCGCGCGGCAATAACCTATTATACACCTGTGACACGAAAACCGTTTGTGCGCCGCCTCATCAGCTTTTTGCGCCGTTTTGGATAGGCAACCGCTGGTTTTTTGGTGTAGCAATGTCATTCAGAGCACAAAATGTGACCTGACAGCAAACAGGTATTTTCAGGACTGTACGGCATATGGCTTCAACACAGAGTGATAAAACCATCCGGGCAGATGGTGTTAACGGCAATAAAAATCCCTGGCGGGGCCTGTCCGGAAAACTGCTGGTGCTGACAATCCTGTTTGTCATGCTGGCCGAAGTGCTGATTTTTGTTCCCTCGGTTGCCAATACCCGCATGCGCTGGCTTGAAGATCGGCTGCGCACTGCCGCAGCAGCCAGCCTGGTGGTGGAGGGCTGGGAGGATATGGAACTGCCGCAGCCCATCCAGGACGATGCGCTGATGGCCACGGGCACAAAATCCATAGCGCTCAAGACAGACGGTATGTCGCGGCTGATTGCCATGACCGATATGCCGCCAAGAGTCGATCAGCAATATGATCTGACCAGTGTCTCGCCGCTGGTGGCAATACAGGACGCATTTGTGACCCTGTTTTCCGACGATCGTATCATCCGCGTTTATGGCCCCATCGACGGGGCTGATATGATGATCGACATTGTGATGGAAGAAGACCCGCTGCGCGATGCCATGCTGGAATATGGCCTGAACGTATTTTTGCTGTCGCTGCTGATATCATTTATCACCGCCGGTCTGGTCTTTGTGACCATCAATGGCATGATGATCCGCCCGATCCGAAAAATGACCCACAGTATGGAGGCTTTTTCGCGCGAACCGGACAATCCGTCACGTATCATCAAGCCACGAAAATCGGATGATGAGATCGGTGTGGCGGAACTGCATCTGGAAGCCATGCAAAAGGAACTGCAGGCAACCCTCAAAGAACAGCAGCATCTGGCCAATCTCGGTCTG
The DNA here is from genome assembly GCA_947501445.1 of uncultured Rhizobiaceae group bacterium. Classification (GTDB taxonomy): domain Bacteria; phylum Pseudomonadota; class Alphaproteobacteria; order Rhizobiales; family Rhizobiaceae; genus Hoeflea_A. The sequence goes on from CANMVS010000003.1 coordinate 94,478, forward strand.
GCCATCTCGAAGATCAATCATGATATGCGCAATATTCTGGCCTCTGCTCAGCTGATGTCGGACCGCCTTTCGATGGTGGATGACCCGATGGTTAAACGGTTTGCCCCCAAGTTGCTGCGCACCATGGACCGGGCCGTTGCCTATACGGGTGAGGTCCTTGCCTATGGCCGCGCCACGGAAGCCGAGCCCAAACGCCGCCGGGTTGATTTCTACGCGCTGGTAACCGATGTGCGCGATATGCTGATCGTGGATGCGGATATGCAGGCCGATGCCAACCATCCGGGTGAAGAAAGTCCGATTGATTTTGTTGTTGATGTGCCCCATGGCCTCGAGCTGGAAGTGGACAGCGAGCAGCTCTTCCGTGTGATCCATAATCTGTGCCGAAATGCACTGCAGGCACTGAGCACTGACGGTGATGATGATCTGGCCGTCATCAGACGCATTACCGTTTCCGCATCGGTGAGCGATTGCATTGCGACAATTGATATTGACGATACCGGCCCGGGCATGCCTGCCAAAGCCAGGGAACACCTTTTTACCGCCTTTCATGGCTCCGCCCGCTCGGGTGGTACCGGTTTGGGTCTGGCTATTGCCCATGAGATCATTCGGGCCCACGGCGGCACAATTGCGCTGGTTGAAAAACCCGGTTCCGGCACTTTGTTCCGCATTGTCCTGCCGGATCAACCGGCCATGAATGACTGCGTTCTGTCACACGAACCAATCGTTATGAAGCAGGTGGGTGAATAGGGCAATTCAGCTTTTGACGGAATCGGTAAACCCGGAGTGCGTCAATAAAATCAGCGGCCGACACCGTTGTCCCGTTACTGACAAAAGGTGAAACGGTCTGGCGAAATCACGCCGTTGCATTCTTTGTCAAAAAAGCGACCTTTTTCCCAATTCAGCGCTTGCATTCGTCCAGCGTTGGGATTAGGTACAGCTCTCGCGAACAGGCATTGCCTTTCGCCGACGCGCTCGTAGCTCAGCTGGATAGAGCACTAGACTACGAATCTAGGGGTCGGGAGTTCGAATCTTCCCGAGCGCGCCATTTTCTCAAGTGTCCATTCTGATCACATAAATAGCAGATTGTACCCAGGACGTGGGTGACACGCTTTGAAACTGGTGTTTGCTTTATCGCGCCGTCTTCGCCTTGGAAATAAGTAAACTGTCACCGTAATGTCAGGCCGGCTCGTACCGGGTTGAGCGTCACATAGCAGATGGTGTTGAACAGATATTCATCGTCCATAACCACCGATCCGTAGCGGCCCTGCCATAGATGTCCGGTGACCTTGAGCCGGGCATTGATATGGGCTGTATACCGTCGATGCAGATCGGCGAAGGTCTTGCGCAAACGTCCTCATCGGACGGTACGAGAATGGCATGGACATGGCTGGGCATCAGGCAATAGACCCAGACTTGGCACCCGGCCCGTCTGCTTCATTCGAACAGCCAGTCGCGATAGAGGGCATAGTCGTCCTTGGTAAAGAAGGTCGTTTTGCGCCGATTATTGGGCTGGATTATATGATGCGGCGTCCCGGAACGATGAGGTGGGAAAGGCGAGCCATGGTGATCATGCAGCAGCAACGGGTGAAATAGGTAAACTGTCACCGTAATGCCAGTTCCACCACCTGAACGATGCCTTCATATTTGCTGATTGAGACGCATTCAAAGCCCTTATAATCATGAATGGAATGTTCTTCGGCGCATTCAATGTGGGAGCGTTTTTGAATGTCTTTGACTGCCTCATAGATTGCATTCGCATCCTGACAGGCATCAATCCAGCCTCCATGTAGTATCCGTTATTGTAAGCTGCCAAGCACGCAACGTAGATTCAGATTTCTGATTGTTGTCCTTCCATGTTTTGTTCCTTCCTTGAGTATGGGTTGCGCATGCAACCCTGCCTCGTGGCTGAACAGTGGGTGTGCAAACCGAAGGAAAAATCGACGGCGGGCGCCGCTACGCGAGCCTCGGGAGGCCGTCTGTATTTCTGAAGAGCGCCGAGGGCGAAGCCCCAAGCCTTAATCGGCCTTGATCGCCATGATGTACATAAGGTAGATACATACAACGATGGGTATATGATCGTTTCAATATTAGTTTTGACTTGATGTATCATCATCACGGTGTTTTCTCTTAAATGTATTTAAAACATTTTACCTCTGGACGCATGCGATGAGTCACAGCCTTGAGCAGCTAAAAGCACATATAATTCCGCTTTCTTTCGCCCCAAACTTCAACGTTGCGAGAGGTGAGTGGGATTTGATTGCGGTGGAAGTCACTGAGGAGTGGGATAAGTGTCCTTGCGGTCAGCAAATCAAAGAGCATTGCTTTATCCAAAATCGTCTGACTGGACAGCAAACCTATGTGGGCAATGTTTGCATTAATCGCTTCATGGAGATCTCTACGGGTACACTATTTGCTGGTCTAAAACGAATTTCTAAAAATAATGACGCTAACGCGAATGATGACGTGATCGAGTACGCTTACAAAAACGGGTATTTGTTTGGTGAAAGCGAGTACACGTTTTTAAAGCAAACGAAAAACAAGAGAAACCTCTCAACAAAGCAAATTGAGTGGAAACGAAAAATCAATCGGCGGATTCTCAATCACACAGTAGTTCGTCGCAGAACAAGCCGTTAGCGCTACTCCATTCAGCCAAAATAAGTATTTAATAAGAAAAGATATTCCATATGTTCATACAAAAACTCATAGTTAAAAACTTCAAAAGATTTCGAAATCATAAGTTCGATTTCAATAGCGATATCAACATACTAGTTGGAGACAATGCCACAGGAAAAAGTAGTGTTTTAGAGGCGGTGGATATTGCTTTGAATAACACCTACGGCGGGCGGGCTCTTGCTTCAAATCTATCAATTGATTTATTCAATAATGGCTGTGTTCAGGAATTTGTCGAAAGCGACAAGACACAAGATAAGCTTCCTGAAATATTGATTGAGGCCTATCTTGATGGCTGTCCTGAGCATAAGGGAACCAACAACAGTTTAGGTGAAGATCGTGAGGGGTTATTTGTCCGAATAGGGTTTGATGCGGATATGGGAACGCATTACTCAGAGTTCCTCAAGGAAAACCCTGATTTAGACACTATACCCATTGAGTTTTATAAAACCGAATGGTCAAATTTTGCATGGGATCACGTCAACAAGTTTTCGAAGAAAATCCGCTGCTTATTCGTTGACCCACCTCGTCTACACCCAACGTTTGGCTCAAAAAGATATATTACCGACATAGTTAGCTCGAATCTTGAACCTGTTACTAGGTCGCTTCTGAACTTAAACTTTAGACGCCTAAAACAAAAATTTGATGCTGAAGATGATATCAAAAATGTGAACAAAGAACTGGATCAGAACAACACAGTTACGGAAAAAGATTTGCAGATTTCCGTAGATTTCGCATCGCAATCGACATGGGAAAACAACCTTCAGCTTAACATCGATGATGTACCTTTCACGCAGATCGGAAAAGGCGAACAGCACCAAATACAAATCAAGCTCGCACTTTGGCAAAAATCAAAAAATACCAACGTTGTGATGATTGAAGAGCCAGAAAATCACCTTTCCCACATAGGTTTAGTGAAGTTAGTTAAATACATTGAGGAAAATGCTACAGGTCAGCAAATATTTGTTTCCACTCACAGTTCTTATGTTTTGAATAAATTAAGTTTTGAAAAAATATGCCTACTATCTGAACAATACATTCGCCTCTCGGAAGTTGATACAAATACCGTCAAAACGCTAAAGCGTCTACCCGGTTACGACACGCTTCGAGTTGTTTTGTGTTCCAAAATAATACTTGTTGAAGGCCCTTCTGATGAGCTCTTGCTGAAGAAAATTTATCTCAAAACGCGAGAAAAACTCCCAGAAGAAGATGGTATTGATATCATCGTTGTGCGCGGTATTGGGTTTAAAAATTACCTCAATATTCTGAGGCACCTTCAGCACAGCACGCATGTGGTGAAGGACAACGATCATGACTATGAGCGAAACATAGCCGCATGGGCAGGCGACTATGACGGGCTGGGGTTCATAAGCATATTCTCATCGCAGAATGATGAGCTGCATTCTTTAGAACCAGCACTAATTGAAGAGAATGCCAAAGATATCATGCAGTTGAATAAATTGGCATCGGTTGTCTTAGGCCCTCAGGTACTCAAGGATTACAATGCGTTGGGGCAAGAAATGGTCGAGCGAAAAGAGTTTCTAAGGCAGCGATACCAAGGAAAAAGTAGCGCAGGAGAGAAAGTAGATGCTGCGATGCGGATTTTCGATAGTGATGAGGAGCTTTTCTTCCCCGACTACCTGCTGGAGGCATTGAAATTCGATGATTAGAAAGCTTGTTCTTGCCAGTGCAGGTGCAGGCAAAACACAATTGTTAATCAGTGAAGCCATTGCGAGGTATCGTGAAGGTAAAACTGTTTTGATCGTTGCATACACAGAGAACAATCAAGCCGAAATTAGGCAACGGATAGCACGTGAAGTGGGCGCCGTCCCTGACAACATCAAGATAAAAGGTTGGTTTACTTTTCTACTCGAAGATTTGATACGCCCGTATCAGAGGGTATTTTTCAAAAAGAGAATTAAAAATGTGTACTTCAATGACAGCAACCCACACATTCTGAATGGGCAACGGTTTCAAATTAGAGGTCGGCAAGAACTTCTACAAAGTGGCGAATTGAACTGTAAGCATTTTCTTACCAAAGGGAAAGATCGAGCCCACACCTCATTCCTTTCAAAGCTTGCCTATCGGATTTCCGAGGCTGAGGGAATACATACGATAAGAGAGGTTGGACGGAAGCGCATTAAAGAAGGTTTTTCGTTTAAACGTGTTGGTGAAATTTTCGATTGCATTATTCTTGATGAAACGCAGGATATAACTGGTTGGGACTATGAAATCCTTGCGAAACTATCTCAACTTGAAAACACCGATTTCATTTGCGTAGGTGATTTTCGTCAGACCATTTATCTCACCCACCACGACAACAAAAAACCAAATACCAACGCCGAGAAACTACAGAAATTTGAAGAATTGAGTTTTGATCGCGAAAACCTATTTATAAGTCATCGCTGCGTACAGCCAATTTGTAGTTTTGCGGACAACATTCACATTCATCTCGGACTTCCTCCAACAGAGTCTAAAACCAAGGAAATACCTGAGGAGTTTCAAGATCACACCGGTGTTTTCGTTGTTACTGAAGAGCAATATGAACACTACTGTTACGAGTATCAACCGATCATACTACGTGATAAGAGAACCGTCCGACCGGAGCTATGTGAGAACAAACCAGCTCTCAATTTCGGAGCTGCCAAAGGACTAGGATTCAATCGTATTCTGATTATTCCAACTCCCCGACAGAAAATTTTTTTATCAGGAGATGCAAGTGCCTTCAAAGGTCTTAAGACAGATCGAGAACAGAACCGTTTTTATGTGGCTGTTACACGGGCAAAATATAGCGTCGCGTTTTTATCAGATAACCTGAAAATTCACGAAGGTGCCAAAGCATGGAAGCCATAGAAGCAGAAAGCAAAAACCCTCGAATTCAGATTCTTAAACGTGATATTGAGCAACAGATTCTCAAACCACTACGTTCTCATGGATGGAATGCGGATTTCACGTTCGAGCACGATCATCATTCATCCGTTGAATTCAGCGCGACTAGACAAAGCAGAACGGCTAACTTCGCAGTTCTGTACAGTACAGCAACGGATAATGCCCATTACAAGCAATTAGCCACACGAAACGAGCGAATATTTTTCCATGGATCGACCTATCAACTAAATGGTTTTGCTCAGGGTATTTCCGTACCAGTTGAGCCAATGGGAGATTTCTTTCCCGTTTTGGTTCAACTCAACAAAGAGATTGAGCCAGACAAAACCCCGATCGCGGTAGCTGTAAAAAAGAAACGCTCAAAGCGCCTTACTGATGAAAACCCTCAGCAAGCGATAGCTTCGCGGCTCGAACAATTCACCAGCGTCAAGCTCTGCGAAAAACTGATTAGAAGAAGATGTGCTGATGATAATTGTGCTTTGAGCGAAGAAATTATCCAGACAAAGTCATCTGGTTTAGCCTACTCGATGCGGAATGCGCTCGATTATTACCGTGACAACAACAGTGGTTCACTGAACAAAAGAATTCTTGGTCTCTACTATGGGACTTTGGCATTTGCTTTTGCGGAAATGCTGGCCTCACCAAATGGTCCAAATGATCTCGATGAAGTGGAAGGTATGACAAGGTATGGCCACGGCCTGTACACACTTCCTAGCGACCTACATTCGATTTCAGAGCTGCGTGTCGGCGTTCTTGCTACAGGATTTTTCCCACGCTGGCTGGCATTTTTAGGTTATGACACAAGCAATTTCCCGAAGAGAAAAGCGAAAAACCTAGGTGATTTGGAAAAGCATGATGAACATATGAGTTGCAGCTTTGCCCATCTTCTAGGATCATTCCCGGAGATTGATGATTTGTATCAAGACGTATTTGGCTTGGAGCCAAGCTGGGTAATTCCTGTTCACGACACCTTTGCCAACGAACAGCCCTCAATGCATGCAACGGGTAAAAGGGCTGACAGTACCTACTGCAAATTGATCGATTATTCGGGAGAAATTAAACAAGAACGATTGTTGAATGCGGGACTGCCAATAGCTGAGCTTCTTAGAATCAATCCAGATGAATGGAAATATGAAGGACAAGCTTATCGCGCAAGAGTAGACCATAAAGGCCATAAATTGTGGTGGGACGTAATTCCAACCCATAGCTCCCCAAGCAAACACCGCACCACGATTTTGCTACCAACTATCGGTGGCTTGAGTGAGTACAGAGCGCTCGCATTAACAGCGTTGTATGTCCTTTCTATTGCAGTGCGCTATATGCCGAGCACATGGCGGCGCGTAGAGGGTGGCGACACTGATGAATATCTTGCTATCATCAAAGCCTCTTTGGCGGTTTGGGAAAGGGTGCTTCCCGAACAGTTCCTTGAGAATATCGCCGACGAACGCATTCATACAGCACAACCGGGAAGCTGGATGTCGTGATGCGTATAAGCCACAGGGATGCAACGGGAGAGCGTAGCGTCTCCCTTGCCGAGCCTAGCGAGTACCTGCGTGGTATGACCACGCACACCTTGCGCTCATGTGTAGAAGCTGTTGATTTCTCTTGTTCTTGGGCTAACGCGCAGCTCGCAACGCATCTGACCTGAGACCCAACTCTCCTCCAGTTGTTTGGAGAATTCGTCGGTTTGTTGAGCTGCTTTGCAATTTGGCCGACATCAGTGATGTTAAAATTCTGCATGACGCATAGAAATTCCTTTTATAGCTCACCAATAGCTGATAATATGAGTTATAGAAAGGGCGTCTATAACTCATGGAATGGAATTGGCAACAAAAGGATTGGCCAAAATTTCATTATAACTCTGCCGCTCTCAACGAGTTGGAGGGCCGGTTTCTGCTGCAATCCGGCATGCTTCAGGGTACTTTGAAGCATATTGGTGCGGACGACAAAATGCGTCTCACCATTGATCTCATGAGCACGGAAGCCATAAACACGTCAGAAATCGAAGGTGAAATTCTCAACAGGGATTCGGTTCAATCCTCCATTCGGCGTAATTTTGGGCTTGATACCGACAATCGCCGTATACCGCCCGCCGAACAGGGCATTGCCGAGATGATGGTTGATTTATACCGAACATTTGATGAGCCACTGTCACATTCGAAACTTTTTACCTGGCACAAGATGCTGACCAGTGGTCGGCGAAACCTGACAGATATTGGTCGCTACCGTACCCACGCAGATGCAATGCAGGTAGTTTCTGGCGCAATGCACGATCCTAAAGTTCATTTTGAAGCGCCGCCTTCCAAACAGATGAAAGCGGAGATGGATCGATTTATCGATTGGTTCAATGGATGTGGACCAGATGCTAAACACCCTGTCTCAGCCTTAACCCGAGCGGGGATTGCGCATCTTTATTTTGTCTGCATCCATCCTTTTGAGGACGGTAATGGCCGTATTGGCCGGGCAATCTCGGAAATGGCACTTTCGCAAAGTTTGGGGCAACCAACTTTGCTGGCGCTGTCCTATACGATCCAAAATGCACAAAAGGCTTATTACCGAAATCTAGAGCTCAATAACAAAGATTTGGAAATCACCGATTGGCTCTTATATTTTGCCAATACCGTTCTGGAAGCCCAATCCTATTCACAGCGATTGATTGATTACCTGATTGCCAAGATACGCCTATACGACCGCCTGCGTGGACAGTTTAACGGACGTCAGGATAAAATCATTGCTCGCATGTTCAGGGAGGGGCTGGAAGGATTCAAGGGCGGCCTGAGCGCTGAAAACCATATCAGCATCACAGGCACATCACGGGCTACAGCCACCAGAGATTTGACTGATTTGGTTGAAAAGGGCGCACTTACCCGTACCGGCGAACGACGGCATACCCGGTACTGGCTCAATATCGATGTTGTTGCCAAGTCTGAATAATATGTTTGTTGGCCCTTTATGCTGATCGATGTAGGATAATGTAGGGTTATGTGAGAAAGACGAAATCATCCCAAATCTCGTGGTCCCAGTTTGTTGGACAGTTTTGCGGCCTTCCTTTTCATGAAAGACAATCACGCGGGGCTGGCCAGCAAGACCGATCTTGTTCTCGATATCGGCAATGGCTTTTTCGAAAGTACTGGCAGGAACGTATTCTGTTTCTTCATCCATAAGCAATGAGCCACAATTGGCTTCATAGGCGATCTGGTTGAGGTTGTTGGCAATACGTGTTTGCCCCGGCAGGCCCAACACCTGCGCAAGCGCTTCCTGATCTTTGACAGCAACACGTGACCGAGTCCTGCGCGGTGCTACATCCTTGCCGAATAGGCATTCACGGACATATGCGCTTAACGATATGCCATTGGACAGGTTTTTGAGTTTTACCAGCTCATCTTCAGTCAGGCGCAGTGTTATTCGGGAAGCGGGTTTCTTTCGTGTCACCTGTGCTTTTGATGCAGAAACAAAATCCTGTTTAATGCTGACATCCGCTTGTGAAACCGTAGGGACCGTCATAGGGAAGGCCCCGCCGCACTGGCACGGCTTGCTTTTTTCAGGGTTTGTCCGGATCAATGTTTTCAGCTTTTAAATAGCTTTCCCAGTCCTCCAAAGTCTCGAAAAGTGCGTTTGAACAATTATCGTCCGAGCGCGCTATCTCAACGCAAAACCGAGAATTCGCGCTGTACCAGCAGTTGCAGTTCACACCTCACTATCCGCATCAATCATTGCATGCTCGCATTCCTCACCAAAGCGATGATATTGCGGGGTGCGCACTGAGCCCTCGCGCCAGATGAGGCCGATGGTGCGGGTCAGGGACCAGCCGGTTACGTCGCGCAGGACAACGCTGTTTTCCTTCGGAAATTCCGACTTGATGTAATATTCGGGAAACAGCGACAGCCCCATGCCGATCGAAACCATTTGGCGGATGGCGTCGAGGCTGGTGCCTTCATAACCTTCATGCAAAAGAGCGCCCGATGACTCGCAAAACGCCTGTACATTGCGGTTAAGCTGGTGGTCGGACCCAAGGGTCAACATGCGCTCACCGCGCAGCATGTCGGGGCTGATGGTATCATGGGCGGCCAGGGGATGTTCGGCGGGCAGGCCCAGTTGCAGATGTTCGGTGATCAGGTCGTGGTAGACAAGACGCTTGGTGCTGACCGGTCGTGGTGTCAGTGCACAATCCAGTGTGCCGGCCAGAATCGATTGCTCCAGATCGTGAGGGCGTTCTTCGCGGATGTAGAGCTCAAGCCCGGGATAGTGCTTGTGCAACCGTGGCAGCACATGGGGCAAAAAATATGGCCCGAATGTCGGCACAACGCCAAGCCGGATCAGGCCGCCAAGATTTTCAGCCGCATTGTTGGTCACATGCTGGATTTCATCGAGTGTGGATAAAATACTGCGCGACAGGCCAATGATCGTTTCGCCAAGGGGTGTCGGGCGCGCGCCGCCTGGTGCGCGATCTATCAGTTTGGCCTGCAGCCGGTCCTCCAGCAATTGCAACTGCATGGAAAGCGTCGGTTGGGAGACATGGCACTGGCGTGCTGCTTCGCCAAAATGACCTGTCTCGCCGACTGCCACCAGATATTCAAGCTGCCTGTGGGTCGGTCGTATGGCCATAAGAACTCCAATTGTAAAAATCTATCGTTGCGCTCGACACTATCAATCTGAACTATTGTTTGGAACCCCAAGGACGCCTGTCACTGCAGCGATCATGGAACCGGTGCCCATTGCGTTCAGGTTCGTGAAAGGATGAACTGGAAATTCTCGTAGTTTCGTACGAATGATCAAGTTATTGGAACGAACAGGCATTCATTATTCAACAATAAGTCCGTTTAATCAAGTTTGCCGATGGGAACAATGAGCCCCGGTCAAACAACCTAAATTCAAGCCGGGCCGGTACAGCCTACGGGCATCAAGCCCAGGATCAGGAGAATAAAATGCCACGTTTCGTTACCAAAACCATTCATGCCTATCTTGATTACCCGGTTGCAATAGCACTTGTTGCCATGCCGTTCATTCTGGGGCTGGGCGCATCCAGCCCCTATGCATTATGGCTGTCGGTTGTCACCGGTATTGCGGCCTTTGTGCTGACACTGTTGACGGACCATCACCTCGGCCTGTTTCGGGTGCTTCCCTACAGTTTTCATCTGGCCGTGGATTTTGCCGTCGGGCTTGTGTTCCTGGCAGCCCCGCTGGTTCTGGGATTGGCTGGGCTGGATGCAGCTTACTATTGGGTCCTGGGTGCCACCGTGCTTCTGGTCGTCGGTCTGCACAAACCGCAGGATGCAATGGTTGCCGCCCAGTGACCGAGTACACATAAAAATCGTCGGCAATCGCCGGCGATTTTTCTTCAGGTCCGTTTCATGGCCTGCGCTGATTTGCCGTTCAGCACTGGTTGTTATTGTCATCCAGACAGGTCACCTGCGCACCTGGAATATACACAATCTTGCCATCATCATTATTGACGACTTCATACCAGATGACGCCGCCCTCATTGCCCCTTCTGATGGCAAAATCAGACAATTCCGGGTACATCACATTAGGCACCAGGCTGCCCACCTGTGTGGCACTGGTATCAGCGTCCGTATAGATCGGAATTGAATTGCTGCCCAATGTAACAATCCGGTACCCGGCGGGTATATCCTTCCAGACCATTTTTGGCACTTCAGGCGTTTTTACCTTCAACACCGGTGCTTTGCAGGCAGCATTATCTTCCCAGAACTGTATGATGCAATGGGAAGGAGGCAGGACTGTGCCGGGAAACAGAACCGAGAAGAAGATAACGCAGATATAGATGACCATGAAGACAACAATGAACCAGCTGAGCACGGTTTTCATGGCACCATTGTTGACGATGGATTTTATCAGATACAGAATAAGTACGAAGCCAAGCAGATACAAAATGACGATGAAGGGCGAAATATTCTTCGACTGCTCTTCAAAAGCTGTGGCAAAAATCGCTGCGACCGAGATCAGTGCAATGGCCGCCAGAACGATGGTGCCAAGGCGTTTATCCAGCTTCAGTAGTTGCAGCACCGGATCCAGGTTTTTCATTGTGTCGCCAAATCGTTAGAGTCAAAAATTGACCACAGGCAATGAATTGCCCGCAAATCCCCCGGCCATTAAGGCTTTTCACATTTTTCCCGAAATCAGCAATAAGGGAAAATGTGAAAATACTATTAATGCCACTGGTGTTTAGCTCGAATTCAGCAAAGCAAAGCACCAAAGTTGAATTCAACAACGAGATGGCTGCAAAGTGCAACCCCCCATTTGCTACTACTCTTATTTTCGTCAATACTGCACCTTATGATGAACACAATTCTCCCGGTCGCGCAGGGGGATGGTGAGTTTTCGATACGCCGGGGGGTTCAATCGTGTTTTATTTCCGACTTGCGTCTGCATTCACAACATTACTGATGTGTTGCGCCATTGCCCGCGCTGATCTGGACCTGCCAAAGATCGCGCATGACGCCCAGACCTATCGTGGCGAACTGGCTGAAAAATCCGGTGGCGGGACAGATGCCGTTTTCATATTGCGCAAGCTGAAGCAATCGGAATTGAACGCTGACAAGGATGTCGCCGATCTTGCCGAGCAACTGGTGATGCTGGGCATTGACAATTTTTCGGCCTGGAAGCGTCTTTCTCTGGCGTGGCAACGGCTGCCGGGCTACGCCGACAAGGCGCTGGCGGCGGCCTATAATGGCTATCTGCTTGCCCGGGGCGATGCGCAGATCATTGAGGCATTGCTGCAATTGTCCGTCGCATTTCGCGGCAGGGCCGCATCGCTGCAGGAAGCCTATGGTGAGCTCGATGGACGCTACCGCGCAGCCCAATACCGATTGCAGGTGTTGCGCGCTTCAGGTGGCGCCACATCGTCGCCGGATACGCCAGCTGGTGAAACACGTGAATCCATTGCCAGTCTCACCCAAAACATTGCGCGCATTGAGCAGGAACGTGAGGTTGTGCTGCGTGAACTCATGGCCACCTATGGTGATCTGGACGCCGTTTACGTCGATATCGCCAGCGTAACCGGGCGCATTAACCCGGTGGATCTGAAGCGACAGGAAAACCGGCTGACGCGGTTTGCCAAGGAGAGCGACACATTTACGTTTGAATTTTCCGGACAAAATGTGAAGGCCTGCCTGCCATTTACCCAGAAGTTCAAACCGGCAGGCACAGAGCTGCAGCAATATGTCAAAGTTCTTCTGGATGGTTTTCCGGCAACAGATGTTGTCGCCGCTGTCAACGGCAAGAACCTTTGTTTGCTCGGATTGAAACCGGGCAAATATTATTCGGTCAATGTGAACCGCCAAATTCAGTCCGAAGACGGGGACACGCTTGAGGCGGACCTTGCTCTTTATGTGCAAACGGAAAACCTGGATTCAGCAGTGACTTTCAAGGACGGGCGGTTCATCCTTCCGGCCAATGGTCCAGGTGATCTGGATTTTTCCGTGACCAATTTAAGAACGGCAGCGCTTGAACTGTTTCGGGTGACGGATCGCAGTCTCAATCGGCACATTGCGCTTGGGCAACTTCCAGGTGCTTTGTCCTACCGGGAAATTTGCGAGATGACCCGTTATTCTGCAGAAAAATTATGGTCCGGTGCCATAGATCTGGGTGCGCAGAATGGCGTCAGCAATAAATCCGTTGCGGTTTCCCTGCCAATTCGGCGTCTGCTGGATCAGCGGCTGGCCTGGCTTGGCGACAATGTAACGGATGATGATTTTATCAGTGGCAAGGCGGTCGTATCGGTTGAACGTGGTGTGGAGCTGGATGCGGCATCAGCGTTCAAGGCCAGCGGCAATTTTCATGCAAGTGGTTCAAAGACAGCACGTGACCTGTCGCGGCGTTATGGCGTCTATGCGCTTATCGCCAGGGAAAGCAATAATGGTGTCGTTGGCACGGCGGATCTGGGAACGGAAACCTGCGGCAATGGTGATGACAACGAGGATACCAGACTTAAAGTGCAATGGTTCGTGGATACCGACATAGGTCTGACCTATTATGTCGGTGCGAATGAACTCACGGTTGTTGCCCGCTCGCTAAAAACCGGCAAACCGCTCCCTTCGCGTATCGAATTGATCAACGCTGGCAACGATCTGATCGGATCACAAGATACCGATGAACAGGGTATCGCCCGTTTTCCAATAGCATTGACCCGCGGGGTCAAAGCCAATCGTATGGTCGGTGTACTTGCTTATGGCGGGACAGATTTTTCCTTTGTGCGCTACGGTCCCCAGCATCTCGATCTGTCCAGACTTGATGTTGACGGGGAACAGCCGGTCACGGGGCTGAAGACTTATCTTTATACAGAACGCGGGATTTATCAGCCGGGCGAATCCATAACGCTGCTGGCGCAGATTCGTGACACCAACGGTAATGTTCCCGGGCAATTGCCGAACCTGGTGGCAAGGCTGCAGACCAACGGACGCACGGTTTCGGAGCAACCGATCGGTCATGCAATGCTCAAACACGGTGTTGCAGAGGTCAATATCGATGTCGGCAGGAATGTCAGGACAGGCCTTGCGAACGTCGCGCTGGTTCGGGTCAGTGACGATAATACGCTGGCTGAAGTACCGGTGACCATTGGTGCCATACGGCCCGACAGGGCAGCGCTGGATCTTGGTGATCCTGATGACGGTTCATGGACAGCAATTGCCGACGGTAACGGCCGGTTTTCACTGAAGGGCGATGCGCTGGCCCGTTACCTCTTTTCCAGCGATACATTCGCAGGTGGATCAGTCGGCGGACTGACCGCTGAGGTGGAAATTCGTGTCGACCAGATCAATCAGGAACTGGGCGGATGTTTTGGTAATCTTGCCTTTGGTGATTATGAGAGCCGGGTCGTTCCCGTTCTGGAGCGTCGGTTGGTCAAAGCCGATGCCCAGGGACGCCTGAAGCTGGATCTGGCTGGCATCCGCCTGCCACAAACGGACAAACCCCTGCAGGCCGCAGTGTCGATTGTACTGTTCGACGAGGTTGGTCCGATTGCCTCAGGCAGTCGGCGCGTGCGCATTGCCGGACAGGTTGAGCAGTGGTTGGGATTGTCTGACAGGCCCATTTTGACACCGGGCAAACGTTCGGGCACTTTTGATCTGGCCGTTGCTTTTACCGGCCTGTCGGGGCTGGGTGCACCGCAGATACCCAGCGCACTGGATCTGGAGCTGCGCCGGGAAAATGTCAATTTTGTCTGGCAAAAAACGGTAACCGGTGTTTGGGAGCCGGTCTATAGCGCTGATCGCCCGCTGGTTGAAAAAGTTGCTTTGAATGCGTCTGATTTTCGTCAACGCGAAAGTACTCAGGCCGTCGATTGTCTTGCGCGCATGCAGGTTGGTCAAATTGCCGAGGGACTGGAACCGGGGCGCTATACACTGGCTGCTGTTGCCAGGCCTTCAGGTGCCAGCACTTCTGTTCAATTTCAGGTCGGTGCCAATGGAATTGAAGAGGAAAAACTGGCGCCCAATCTGCTGGACCTGTCCACCGACAAACGCACCTATGAAGCCGGTGAAAAAGCACTTTTCAAAATTTCTTCACCCCTTGATGGTCCGGGCCGAATAGCCTTTGTTGATGAAGATGTTGTCGACTGGAGTGTTCCCTTTGAAGTGAAGAATGGTGAAGCGACGATCACCGTGGACATCAAACAGGAATGGCCAAAAAGGGGGCTGTATGCGCTGGCGAGTGTCTATCGGGCCAATGCCGATGGATCGCGTAAACTGGGGCCAAGTCGCGCAATCGGCGCGGCACATTTTTCAGTTGTCGATGCAAAGGACCGGTTTCAGGTTCGCATAGACATGAAGGATGGCAGTCAGTTCAGCGTTCACCGGCCCGATCAGCAGCTTGAATTCGACATCTGCCTGTCTGACCGCAATGACAACTGTCTTTCAGCCAATCCTGCGGAGGCATACGCCGTTGCCTATGTCGTTGATCAGGGCATCCTCAATCAGACCCGTCACCACGAAAGTCTGCCTGATCCTGCCCGTCGCTTTTACGGCAAGCAGAAACTGCAGGTCACACTCATGGACAATTATGGTCAGCTCCTGTTGAAGGAAGGCGGAGACCGTCCCAATCGGCTCATCCTGTCAAATTATACAACCGATCATATTGTTGCCCGCTCATCCGGCATTCAAAAGCTGACACAGGGGCGTACCAAATTCTCATTTGCCGATCTGGGTCTGCAATCGGGCAATTTGTCGATTGTTGTCTTTGCCTGGTCTGACAAACACTCCGATGCAGCGTCAAAAAACATCCTTGTGTCGAGCCCTCTTATAGCAGAACTGTCAATTCCCGATGCGCTTCACGTTGGCGATACAGTCGAGGTGCCGCTGCGTATCGCCAACCGCAACCATGTTCATGTGGGGGCCTATAAATTGCGGTTCAACCTGTCTGATGGTCTGAGGATCAACGGTGTCAGGCTGGCAGGTGAGGGCGAAAAGCAGCGTGATGCTGACGGCGCCTATCAGGTGGTGCTTCCACGCGGAACCGTGAAAACAGCGTTTGTCTCCCTGGCGGTTGAAGGGGATACATCGGGGCGTGACGGTTTTGTCAAAGTTGATCTGCAACCGCTCTCTTCGATCATCAAGTCAGCACCCAACAACAGCGACTGGGCATTCAACTGGCAGTCAAGAATACGGCGCGGTGCGCCGACCTCGGTAGAGACAGTCAGTTTTCCAATACCCAAAAATGGCGGAAAAATAGTTCTCAACACTCTGGCGCGCGATCTGATCGCAAAATACCACGCCAATGATCTGAAGCTTGGCTTTTCCGTGTCTGATAGCGCGGCGGCACTGATGGGGCGTCCAACGCAGGTCGCGTCCGATGATACGGGTGGCAAGTTCAACCGGCTTCTGGCGCGCGGACTGATACTGGTCAATGCCGCCAAAACCAAACAGGAGACCGGCCGGGAAGCCGAATTGCGCTCGATTGTCAATCAACTGGCCGCGCTGCAGCTGGATGATGGCATGTTCGTTCCCTATCGCACTGACGGGCAATTTACCCCCGAAGAGCTGGGTATGCGCAAAGTAAATGTCTTCGACGAAGACAAGGAATTCCGCGACGGCATTTTCCGTACCGCGGGCGCCGTCCATTTTCTGCAGCAGGTTGCACAAATCCAGGCCGTTGATACGACCCTGATTGAGAGTGCGACAGCCTATATCAATCAGCAGGTTGGTGCTTTGTACAAAGCCCAGGGCCAATATTCGGGGCAGGAAACGCCCTATTTTTGTCGCGCAGGATCTCTCTACGGCATTTTTGTACTGATTGCTGCGCAGCAACCGGTCTCTGCGGATTGGATAGAGGCAATGCGGTTTTGCAACATTGATGATCCGCTTTCGCGTGCGCTGGCCGCAGCCATTGATCAGGACTACGGGTTTTCCGACCGGGCACGCGTCCAACTGGCCTCATTGGGCGATGAATTGCAGGATGGCACTCAGTTTGAAAGCGATGTCAAAACAGCAATGCTTCTCTACTTCCTGGCCAAAGCAGACGTTGATCGTGAAATTCTGCCGGTCATACAATCCGGCGTTCAGAAAATCTCGCTGAATGATGCTGTTTCATCACAGGATATAGCTGCATGGCTGGCACAGGCTGAAACCGTTCTGGGTGAGCAATTGTCAACCGGAAGCGATGAGACCGGTGTAATTGATATCCGGTTCGAAAATGCGCAAAGCGACCAGTTTGTCAGCAATGGACCGAAAATCTGGCACAGCAAATTACAGGATATCGCTTCCCTTGGCACCGCGCCCCTGGCAATTCTCAATGATGGTGGCAAGACCGCGCGCGGTCTTTTGACGCTTGAAGGCACATTGATCAATCCTGAAGAGCGTGAGGCGCTGCCGCAGGGCGCCTTGAGGAAACGGTATTTCGACTTTGACACCAGACAGGAAATCAGACCCGTCAACGGTACTTTGGAACTGCCGCATGGAAAACGGGTGATCGTTGTCGTTGAAGCGGAGCCCAACGCCATAGATTCGCTGATTGCATCCGATGGTCCGCTTGCGGGTTCCGTTAGCCGCGCTCTTTTGCTGGTTGATCAGCTTCCCAGTACGCTCAAAGTGGTTGCCGTGAATGCCTTCAAGGTTGAACCTCCCATTCGTGCAGGCGCGTTCGATGCGTTGGATCAACGTGGCAATATGCGCTCTGTGCGCCAAGGCGGCGGGCGTCTCGTAAGCGTCCTGATACCGGAGCGATTTAAGCCGGTGCCACAAGAACCGCCTGAGAGTAATGACAACTCAACAGCAGAGTTGCGCATTGCCTATCTGACACGGGTTGCCCTGGCGGGTGAGTTCATCGTTCCCGCACCAACCCTGGAAGCTGTTGACCCGCCGGTTGTCACGCGCCGCGGCGTTGCAGGCACCATTCGCGTAAAGTCGTCGGAGCAGTGAGTTGAACGCGCGGGCACACACACGGGCACACACACAGGTATTCATGGCATGGTGGCCTCGCCTCAGGCGGCTTGCTGCAAACCGTAAAATAGCCGTCTGCGCTGCGTTTGTTTCCCAGTTCAGCCTGTTGATTTTGGCCGGGTTTTTACTGATTGAAACGGCCATTCGTCTGACGCCATTGCCGGATATGGCAAAACTTGATGACCGGTCGACACTGGTGGTGGCTGCCGATCAGTCGGTTCTGTGGGGCTTTTTGTCCTCGGATGACAAATGGCGGCTTCAGGTTGATGCTGAATCGGTTGATGATGTCTTTGTAGATCTGCTGAAAACCTATGAGGACAAGCGGTTTGCATCCCATGCGGGCGTTGATCCGGTTGCTTTGCTTCGCGCCGGTTTTCAGGCAATCAGACAGGGCGAAATCGTATCGGGCGGATCAACGCTTACCATGCAATTGGTTCGCCTGCTCGAACCCAAGCCACGTACCCTGGATGCCAAACGCGATCAGATACTCAAGGCGATGCGCCTTGAGCGCAGCTTTGGCAAAGGCGAGTTGTTGCGCATGTATTTGTCCATTGCGCCCTATGGCAGCAATATTGAGGGCGTTCGGGCTGCCAGTCAGATTTATTTCGGCATTGATCCCCAGCGCCTCACGCTGGCACAGAGTGCCCTGTTGATTGCATTGCCGCAGTCACCGGAAACGCGCCGGCCCGATCTATATCCGACGGATGCGAAACGGGCACGAAATCAGGTGCTTGCGAGACTGGCGCGCCGCGGTCTGCTGGCGGCGCAACAGGTCGCAGCGGCCTCTGCCCAGCCGCTTGGTGTCAGGATCAGGCAGTTGCCGCGCAATGCGCCGCATGTGGCACGCCGGCTGGTTGACGGCAGCGACCATGAAGGCCGTGATACGATCGTCACCACCATCAACGCCCGGCTGCAACGTCAGGTCGAGACCATTGCCCGTCAGGCTTTGCGCCAGTGGTCCCGGCAGGTCAACGTGGCTGTAGTCGTCATGCGCAATCGCGATGGTGCGATCGTCGCCTATTCGGGAGGCTCGGATTTGCACATGGCCAGTCGGAAAGGCCATGTTGACCTGGGGCGCTCCGTGCGTTCGCCCGGCTCCGCTTTGAAACCATTCATCTATGCGTTGGCTTTTGAGGAACTTGCTGTTCATCCGGATACAATCATTGTCGATGAACCTTTGAATTTTGATGGTTATGCACCCCAGAATGCGCTGCTGAGTTTTACCGGCGAACTGCCCGTGCGGCAGGCATTGATCCAGTCGATCAATACAACTGCGGTGGCGCTGCTGGACCGTATCGGCATAGATCGCCTGTTGTTGCGCCTTGAAAGTGTCGGCGTGCCGTTGAGGCTGCCGGGCAATGCAGGCAAGGCGGGGCTTGCCGTGGCATTGGGTGGTGCCGGCGTTACGCTGAGTGAACTGACGTGGCTCTACAGCAGCTTTCCTTCTGAAGGTATGCTGATGCGTCCGCGTCTATTGAAAGGCGAACCAGTGGTGAAAATGGGGCGCGTGTTCGACCGGGAGGCGGCTCTGGCCATTGCCGATATTCTGGCAGACATGCCGCCGCCAACCGGTTTTGCGCGCCGCCTCACCGTAGATGGTGGCCGCCGCATCGGCTATAAAACCGGCACGTCCTTTGGTTTTCGCGATGCCTGGTCAATCGGCTTTGACGAACATCACACAGTGGGTGTCTGGCTCGGCAAACCCGACGGTGCCGCGCATTTGGGAAGCTATGGCGGCACGGCTGCTGCACCTGTTATGATGCGGGTGTTTGATCAATTGCCAAATCCGCAGCGCGATCTGTTGTTTGAGCGTCAACCGCAGGGCGCGTTGGAAAGCCCGCGAAAACTGCCGCAGCGCCTGGCGCGGTTTACACCTTTGCCCGCAGCACACCGGCCACCGTCACTTGAAATCACTTTTCCGACGGATAATTCGCAAATTGTGGTGGGCAGAAATGCCGGTGTGGCAAGGCAGCTGCAGGTGTCTGTGCGTGGTGGACAGGCACCCTATCGGTGGGTTGTTGCGGGGCGCGCAGGTGAACCGGATCCGTCACGCCAACTGGCGATTGATGTGCCGGGCAGAGGACAGCAGACAATCAGTGTTATCGATGCCAGCGGGTCGGTGGCCAAAGCATCGTTCTGGGTTGAGTTCGAAGATTGAAAAAAGCCGTGCAAAGCCCGCGGCCGGTGCCAATAAGTTTTGATGTTTGAGGGAGTATGGCAGATGCTGAGACCGTTGAGACGAATGGGAATTATCTGTGCGGGTGTACTCATCTGGTTGGCCGCAGTGCCGGCGCAGGCTGCCTGTCCGCAGGATCAGAAGTTTTATTGCATCGACGGTTTTGACAACATCAATGGCATGGTCTGGAGCGGCAGGTGGCTGATAGCCCTTGGTCAACACGAGAAGAATGACGGACCGCGGCAATATTCACTGGTTCGGATAGGCAAGGACCTTGATACCGGCTCATTGGCGAGCGTTGTGATACCGCTGCCCTGGGACCAGCTGTCGGCCTATTCGCTGCCTGAAACAACGGTGCTGAAACCCCGGTTGAGGCATCTGCTTGTTGATGGTGAGAGTATTTTTGTGGCTGGCGAGATAGAGTTTTCAGAGGAAAACGGGCCGGGTTGGTCTGTCGGCTGGGCAATCCGCTTCGATAAGAATGCACAACCGTTGTGGAACAGGCTCTATTCCAGGCCCTCCCTGATGGGAGACAATCAAAATTCACGGCCCTATGTTCGTTTTGAAAGTGCCCACTTCCATCGAAACACCAATTCTCTGATTGTTGTAGGACGGGCGCAACAGGGCGCTGATCCGAAGGGCACCTGTGAATTTCAATCAAACAGTCTGGTGGCCCGTCTTGATCTGAATGGCGATGTGGTTGTAGCTGATGATCTCGCAATCGATGATTTCTTTGCCCGGCAGGATCGCGCACAACCCACCCAATTGCCTGCACGCCGACATGCGTTTTATGACATTTCGGCCACCGATAATCCGGGCGAATATGTTCTTACCGGGTTTCGCTCGGCCCCCAAAACCAGCGGCAGTGGTCCGACATCCGGTTGTCAGGACAATGTATTCTGGTCTGTTGTTCATATTCCCGGTGAAACACCGATAAAAGATGGTGAAGCGCAGTCGCGCTTCGCAGCCATTGTTACGCAACCGCAAACCATTGGATCCGCCACGCATCATGATCTGACCTATTCAACCCAGCATGTCGGGTTGGGGCGATATCTGTTTGCCGGGCGCGGTCACAACACCGCAACGGGAACACAGGGCGCGCAGGTCTACCTGGTCAATGCCAAATCTGCCGGTATCAGCGATTTGAAAAATGATCACCACCCGTTTGGAACAGATGGTCGATCCAGATATTATGCAGTTCACGAAATCGCCGGCGAGGGTCGTTATGTTGTCGCCGGATCAGCAGCACATGATTCACCTCAGCCAAACGCAATCTGGAGCATGTATGCAACCAGAGGCGATACACTTGAGCAGGTAAGAGCCCCCAGACTTGTCGATGGATTGGAACATGCCCACATCAGACATCTTGCTTCAGTGGACAATGGTGGTGTGTTTGCGGCCGGTTCAGCCAAATTTGACAATAAAAACCATGCCTGGATTGCGCCCTTGTTCGACCCACAGTCAAACGCCCGGCAGCTTGTATCGAAAATACAGCAACCCGATCAGAGCCTCAGGCGGCTGAATACGCTCAATCAGAAGGATGGTTATTTTGAACTGACTGGTGGTGACATAGCACAGGCGGGCCGATACTTCGGTGCGCGCCTTGGCGCGGGTGCACAGCTCGAGTTTATCATGACGCTTGAAGAGCCGACCATTGTCGACATCGCCTTCGTTGCGCAAACCGGCGATGCCGACCTCATCTTGATGGATGACAAATACAAGGTCGTTGCCTTTTCTGATTTTCAGGGCAATACCAATGAAATGCTGGAGGCAAGACTGGAACCGGGAACCTATTATCTGTCCATACCGGCACTGACCAATATACCAGCCTATGAGTTGCGGGTTTCAACAGGCGGCAAAACCGATGAGGTGATGCAGCAGGTGCAGGCCCTGCGTGAAATTGACAGGGGCAGGTTGCTTGCTGCCCTTGAGGGTGCCGGCTATTCACTCAGCGCAGCGCCCGATACCAAGATGTTCGGCCATGAGGCCGTCCTGGCCTTGCGGGCAGCCAACCTCAGCGCACAAAGCGGCACCGGCAGCGCCGAGACGCTGCGGGCAGCCATTGAGGAAGCCTTTGGCGAGTAAAGCCGGATTGCGCTAGTCCTGCGGCGTCAACAGGTCGATTTTGGCCGTGTCATATCCGATTTCGTCAAGCACTTCGCGGGTATGTTCGCCCAGTTGCGGGGCGCCGCGACGGATTGATGCCGGTGTTTTGGAAAAAACAGCAGCATGGCGGGCCTGACGCAGCCGTCCTGCTACCGGGTGATCTGTCTCCACAATGGTGCCATTGGCAACAATCTGGGGGTGCTGGCGCATCTGGGTTCTGTTTAAAATCCGCGCGCAGGGAACATCGGCAGCTTCCATGCGTTCTACAACCTGCGCCACGCTGAAACCGCACAACGCGTCCTGTGTCGCCTCCAGCCTGGCATGGCGATTGATATCGCGCAGCTCAGCGCTTACAAACCGTGGATCGTCAAGAAGGTCAGGCCTGTCAATAGCATGGGCAAAGTCCCGCCAGTGTTTGTCCTGCATAACAGCCACGGTGACGTAACCGTCATCGACTTCATAGATCAGGTCGATGAAGGATTGCGCTTCCTCACGCTCCAGCTCGTCACCAACGAAGGTATGGCCGTTCATATCCGAACTCCACAAAAAGGAGACGACGGTGTCGAGCATCGAGACATGCACCTCCTGACCTTCGCCCGTGCGTTCCCTGGAAAACAGGGCGGAGGTCACGGCCTGCGCGGTCTGAAACCCGGTTAATTTGTCCGGAAGAATGGTGCGCACCAGGCGCGGACGCTCCTCATCGGACCCGGCTTGCACCGTTGTCAGGGCCGACACAGCCTGTATCAACGGATCATAGACCGGTTTTGGTGCCAATGGACCATCGAAGCCGAAACCGGCGATGGATACATAGATCAATCTTGGGTCGGTGGCGCGCAAATCATCAGCGCCAATGCCCAGTCGTTCAACCACGCCCGGTCGAAAATTTTGAATCACAACATCAGCCGTTGCGACAATTGCCTTGAATGCTTCAATGCCCTGCGGCGATTTCAGATCCAGTGTTACTGAGCGCTTGTTGCGGTTGTTGTTAATGAAAGAGGCCGAAAAACCGCCGCGGCGGGTGGCGACGTGCCTGGCAAAATCGCCACCGTTCGGTGTCTCGATCTTGATGACATCCGCACCCTGATCCGCCAGCATCATCGTGGTCAAGGGCCCCGAAATCACCTGTGTCAGATCCACAATACGTATGCCGGTCAGTGGTCCACTCATGCTGAGCTCCGGGGCGTTGCTGGAATGAAAAGAGTGCGTGCCAATAAAACCGATTGTCAGTCGCAGGCAGCCGTAACGATGATTTCAACGTGAAATCCCGGGCGCGCAAGTTTTGCCTCACCACAGGCTCTGGCCGGTGCTTGCCCTTCGGCCACCCAGGCATCCCAGACGTCATTCATCTCGCCGAAATAAGCCATGTCAGACAGCCAGATTGTCGCCTGCAGGATCTGTTCCTTCGACGAACCGGCCGTGGCCAGCAGGTCATCAACCTGTTTGAGACACTCGATTGTCTGGTCGGTAACACTATCGTCCAGCGTCCCGACCTGGCCTGCGAGATAGACCGTTCCATTATGTTTGACGATCTGGCTCATTCGTTTGCTGGATTTGATGCGTTCTATTGTCATGGGTATGATTCTTTGCCGTTTATGATGGTTTGAATGCAAGGCCATTTGGCCCCTGTGGTATCTTACTAGACCGTTTCACGTTTTGTCAGAAACGGGACAACGGTGTCGTCTTTTTATTTTGTTAATGCATTCAGGTTTTGCCGATTCCGTCAAAACCTGAATAGCTCTAGACCAATTTCCGTTCGGTTTGTATCCTCCCGATTGATCTCCACACCGTCAATGGACAATCAACTGGAACCTTACAGTTCAATTTCAACCGTATCTGAACCCTTTGCCGGTACAGAACAACAGATCAGCACCTCGCCTTGCGCAATTTTCGCGGTCGGCCTTGTGCGATAGGTGACCGCACCGGCCTTCAATTTGACACTGCACGATCCGCAGACGCCGTTCCGGCAGCCATAATTCGGTTCAAGCCCATGGGTTTCTGCCACCTCGAGAAATGTTGCGTCTCCGGCACTCCAGCGCTGCTCAAATTGTGATTTGGAAAATTTGATCAATGCCTGATCGGCTTCCTCCACCTCTTCTGCCTGCGGCGGGGCGGTGCTTTCATTGTCTGTGGAACGCTGGAGCGAAGCAGGACCGAAGGCTTCAGCATAAATACGCTGATCGCGGACGCCCAGCCGACGCAAAGTGTCGTATAAGGACTGCATGAATGGCGGTGGTCCGCACAGGTAGAAATCATAATCGTCAAGCGGCAAAGCCTGCCGCAGAATATCGGCATTGATGTAGCCGGTGTGATGGAAATCGGTGCCTGCTTCTTCGCCGTTCATGGGCTGATCAACCAGTGAAATATAGCGTATCCTATTGTCTGTTTGCTGCTCCAGTGCCTTGAAATGCTGTGCAAAAGCGCGCTGCTTAGTCGTTTGGGCCGAATGAAAGACTGTCAGCGCGCGCGTGTGTCTGGTTCGCATGCCCTCTTTCATTACATGGCTGGCCATAGCTATCATCGGCGTTATACCGACACCACCTGCGATAAGGACGGCGGGCCGCTTCTGCGCTGCATCGATGAAGAAATCACCGCGTGGTGCGCGCACATCGATCAGGTCATCCACCTTGAGGCTGTCGTGCAGAAATCGGGAGACCACGCCATTGTCTTCACGTTTTACCGAAATGCGGTAGAATGGCAGATCGGGCGATGAGGAGACCGTATAGGTTCTGATGACCGGTTTTTTTGAACCGGGAAGTGTCAGTCTGAGCGTCAGGAACTGACCGGCTTCGAAAGGCACGACAGCGCCGCCGTCTGCGGGTTCAAGATAAAAGGAACGGATGACGCTGCTTTCATCTTCTGTTCGCATCAGGCGAAATGGTCGCCAGGATTGGTGTTTGGCCTGCGCTGACAATACCGCTTCGGCTTCATTCCAGTCGCCGGTGATCATGGTCATGGGTGAATAGTCTTCAAGTCTGGCTCTGAACGGCAGCGCATCATTAAGCATGACACCGTGATCCAGCGTAAAACGCCACGCCCGCTCTGCGCCGCGAAAGGCCTGCACCTGTGCATTATTCTCCCACAATAGCTCAACTGTGCCGGTCAACATCAACAAATTGCCTGTGTCAAAATCAGCAAATGCCAGTCCCGCTTTCGGTGTGGTTTGAAAATTGCCAAGCGTATTGAAAAATTGATTGCCGGCGTAATCGGGAACAGTCAGCGTGTTGCCTTCCACCTTTACAAATCCGGGTTTGCCACCCCTGTGTGAAACATCCACGCCATTGGTTCTTCGGCCTTCGTCGCCATCAGTAAAACTTGCGACAAAAAATGTATCGGCCGCACGGATCATCGCCTGTGTATCCCCATCCAGATCGACAAAATGTGACGCGTCTGCCTGATGGTTCACCTGCTCGGGGTCCCGGATGAAATCGACCGATCGACGCTGGATATATTGTGGGCAATTGCCGAAGGACTGATCAACAGAAACCGTGAAGCCACCATCGCATAAGGCACCAACATGGCCGTTCATCCGGTTGCGGCGCCGGGTATTGATCTCGATGCCCAGAAGGCCCAATTGCGCGCCCGGCTCAATCGCTCCAGCCAGTGGACTGGACGCTGCCGGCGCGACGCCGATTGTCAGTGTTTTAGCATCCGGCGATTGGATAAATCCCGGTGTGCCACAAAGCAGTGATGCCCAGGGCCAGCCCTGATCATCAACCCCGCCAACAACCAAAAATGGCAATTGCTCAAAGAATGCGCGATGTTCATCCGGCATGTAGGGGCGGATGACCCTTTGGCCGAATTGCTCCATCATTTTGCGCACGCCGACACGGCTTTGTACCTGTTGCTCGCCGGGGTGAAAGGGCGAGACAATTGTATCTTGTGATTGTGCCTTTTGCATTGGTGCCTCTCAAGGATGATCGTCAGGGTTGGTGCAGCACAATGAGCGGTTGATACCCCAAAGTGCTGGCCAACGATGCCCGCTCCGACAGAATGGCCGTAGCGGGGCTCGATGCGTCGATATCAGGCTGCGAGGCCAACCCTGGTCACAGGCATGGGAACGAAACCGGGCAATGCTTCCACATTGGCCAAAAGACGCCGCACATTCGGGTAAGGCTCAAGGGATACGTCACCTTCGGGAGCATGGGCGGTGTAGGAGTAGATGGCTACATCGGCGATGGTGGGTTTGTCACCGACGAGAAAGTCTCGTCCCTCCATATGTGCCTCCAGCTTGCCCAGTGCTTTTGCTGCGGTCGCCTTGCAGAAATCTGCATCAAGGGGTGCATTGAAAACATTGACCAGCCGCGCGGAGGCCGGGCCAAATGCCAGTTCGCCAGCTGCAAGGGCCAGAAATTTCTGAACCTCGGCTTCCTGCTGCGGGTCAGATGGAATGTAGGAGGGTGCATATTTGCGCGCCAGATACACAAGGATCGCCAGCGAATCGAAAACAACAGTATCGCCGTCCTCAATGACAGGAACCTGTCCCAGTGGATTGAGAGACAGGAAGGGTGGTTTTTTATGCTCACCATTGGGCAGGTCGATGGTGTTTACCTCATGGGCAATACCGGCAAGATTTGCAAACAGAACGACGCGATGAGAATGGCCGGAAAGTGGAAAACCGTGAATTTGGATGGCTTGTGACATTATCTGAATTCCTATGGACGGGCTGATGAAACAGCGATGTTGCTCGATACAGTCAATTTAACGTCGTCAATTCAGATTATAATCACTTGATTTTGGGATATATCATGTTCATATCGTTCATAATAACGGCTGAACAGCAAAGGCTGTCTCATGGATACAGTGGAATGCATGCGCACATTTGCTGCCGTTGCAGCGTGTAGTTCATTCACCGGTGGCGCGAAGCAACTTGGAATCAGTACCAAGCTTGCAAGCAAATATGTGCGGCAGCTGGAGGAACGGCTCGGCGCGCAATTATTCAACCGGACAACACGCAGCGTCACACTGACTGATATCGGACGCGCCTATTGCGAGCGCTGCATGCCGCTGCTTGACCAGTTTGATGAGCTGGAAGGATTGGTTCAGGAGCGCCAGGGTGAACTTGCCGGTTCAATTCGTCTGACAGCACCGACAGGGCTTGGAAGTCGGGAACTTGTGGAAGCCATTCGGCCATTCCAGTGCGCCCACCCCAACGTGCATATAAAAATGCACCTGTCAGACCAGCATGTTTCCGTAATCGAGGAGGGATTTGATCTTGCTATCCGTTTTGGGGGCCTGAAGGATTCAACGCTGATAGCCCGCAAGCTGACCACCATGCCACTTGTGGTCATTGCTTCACCGCAATATCTTGCAGAACACGGCAATCCTTCCCATCCAAGTGCGTTGGCAACGCACAATTGCCTGATTCAGACCAGTTCCAGTGATCCGCATACCTGGACATTTCTCATCGACGGACAACCGCGCTCATTCAGCGTTGATGGCTCATTCCATGCAAATTCACCGCGTGCCGTCACACATATGGCGGTGGGCGGTCTGGGGATTGCTCTTTGTCCAAGCTATGTGGCCAGACCATTCATAGACAATGGTGCGCTGGAGGTCCTGTTCAGTTCCTATTGTGCCAGCCAATTGGGCCTTTACGCAGTCTACCCACCGGGTCGTCATCTGACAGCCCGGGTGCGTGCGCTCATTGATCATCTGAGCGATCAGTTTAAATAGAGCAATTCAGGTTTTGACGAAATTGCCAAAACCTGAATGCATCAATAAAATCAATTGCCGACACCGTTGTCCCGTTTCTGTCTAAACGTGAAACGGTCCAGGCGACGCTTTTCATCTGGAATTCGCGGCTGAACCGCTGTTATCCGAATTGGTTCTGGTCTTCCTGGCTTGGCTGAACATACCAATAGATCAAAACTATAAATCCAATCAGTGGCACAAAAATAAGAAGCTGCCACCAGCCGGATCGTCCGATATCGTGAAGGCGACGGGCGGCGACTGCAATATTGGGTATAAAAAACACCAGACCAACCAGCATGGATAACGGGTCACCGGCATCAGAGGCAAAAGGTGCAAAGCCCAAAAGTGGCCCTATGATGACCCCATCCAGCAGTTGGACAACAAGTGACACAATGAATACGAACAGGATCCAGTACCAGAATTCAGACCGTGTGGCCCGCCCGGTGAAAGTGGCATATTTGGACAACACAGATCGGACAGATTGCGATAACGTCATGGGCATTACTCCAGTATAACTGATTGGGTCAGCTTGTCACCCGTTGGCTAGTGGATTGATCGAGACAGATGATGCCCATCATCTGTCTCGATCAATCCACTAGTTTGCACGCAATGAAACATTGCGTTGAACAATGGGTTAAATCCCAAGTATCGTTGTCGTGATGGTGAAATACATCAAAAGGCCGGTCGTATCGACAATGGTTGTCAGCGCCGGACCTGCCATGATCGCCGGGTCCTGGCGTATTGCGACGGCCAGCAATGGCAGCACTGCCCCGACAATGGCTGAAACAATGACCTGCACAGCGATGGCGGTACCGATTGCAAATGCAATCATGCTCAAGGTCAGACCTTGCGGAACATCGGCATTGTTGGAAACGAACATGACTTTCAGCCAGGCAAAGACAAACAGCATTGCAGCCAGCAACAGGGCCACACGCAGTTCACGCCATAAAACCCGGGCACCCGCCCTGGCGGTGACATGACCCGTTGCGATTGAACGGATCAACAGGCCTGAAGTCTGGGTGCCGACATTGCCTCCGGTGTCGGCGATCATTGGCATATAGAGCGCCAGAATGACCAGGGTACTGAGGGCATCCTCATAGACATGGACAATATAACCGGCCAGCAGACCGGCGATGGCGAGGCTGAAAATCCACGGCGCCCGACGACGAAAATCCAGCCATATCGGGACATCGAGATAATCCAGATCCGTCTCACCGGTGAGCGCGGCAAACCTTTCCATGTCCTCGGAATCATCTTCTTCAATCTGCCGGAACGCATCATCGTAGGCGATGATGCCAAGCAGGCGATTGTCCTTGTCGACAACAGGCAATGTCGCATGTCCGCTTATCGACAGGGTGCGTGCGGCTTCCTCGGCCGCATCGTCAACATTTACCATCTCCACATCACGGGTCATGATGTCACCAACCCGAACGTGTTTTGAGGCGCGAAGCAGCTGGCGAAGGCTGACACTGCCTAAAAGTCTGTGATCTTCGTCCGTCACATAGGCCACATAGATTGTTTCGGCGGTATCTTCCGCCGCAAGCTGGCGAACGGCGTCGCTGCACCGAGTTGTTGGTTGCAGGTCCGCATAGCGTGAATTCATCAGCCCGCCAGCAGTGTCTTCGGAATATTCCGCCAGATTGGCAATTTCCGCGCGTCGGTCGGTGGCAATTCTGGCATTGAGTGCACCCCGTCGACCAGCCGGCAGCTTGCGCATCAATCGGGTGGCGTCGTCGGGCTGCAGAAGATTGATTTGCGCTATGATCGCATCGTCACTGAGTTCTGCGAGCGCATCTCTGGTTGGTTTCTGCATCACTTCCATGTCACAACCCTACAACAATCAAAGGCATTCAAATATTGGCTGGTGCGGTCTGACGCCGCCCGAGGCCATTTGTAACGCAACAGTGGCAAACATTTGTGAATGCCGACGTTGCATGATCAGAAAGCCTTTTTGGTTCGCACCGCTGCCTGATTTTCAAAAGAACGTCATAATTTTATTCACACATTGCCCATCTGCGCGCAATGTGTATCCTCCGCTCCAGTCGCGAAAATTACGCGCTTCAAACTTTATGCAACCATACCATCCATAGGTTCCCATACCCCATGTCTCTTCACTATGGTCACTGCCTGCTTTCCATCCCAGGCCCATCGACAATTCCCGAACGCGTATTGAGCGCCATGCATCGTCCGTCCCCTAACATATATGCCGGCGAATTGCATGATATCACGGCAACCCTGTTTCCCGACCTCAAAACCGTCGCACGTACCAGCGGCGAGGCGGCAATTTATATCGGCAATGGCCATGGCGCCTGGGAGGGGGCTTTGGCCAATTGCCTGTCAAAAGGCGACAAGGTTCTGGTTTTGGGAACAGGACGATTTGCGATTGGTTGGGGAGAATTGGGTGCGCAGTTGGGCCTTGATGTCGAACTGATGGATTTTGGCGATTTGACGGATGCGGATCCGGCAAAAGTTGAGGAACGCCTTCGCTCTGATCATCAGCACGAAATCAAGGCTTTGCTGACGGTCCAGACCGACACGGCGTCATCCGTGCAAAATGATATACCGGCTTTGCGTAAAGCGCTGGATGATAGCCAGCACCCCGCGTTGTTCATGGTGGATTGCATCGCATCACTGGGCTGCGAGCCCCATGAGATGGACCGTTGGGGCGTTGATGTCATGGTGGCTGCCTGCCAGAAAGGGCTTATGACCCCGGCTGGCATTGCCTTTGTCTTCTTCAATGAAAAGGCTGCTCAAGCGCGCAAAAATGCTGACCTGGTGACCAGTTACTGGGACTGGCAACCCCGAGCCAATCCCGAAATTTACTACCAGCAATTCTGTGGCACTGCACCGACCCATCACATATATGGTTTGCGTGCAGCACTGGACATGTTGGTGCATGAAGAGGGTATTGAGGCCGCTTGGAAGCGTCACGAGACGTTTGCGCGCGCCTATTGGGCGGCGATTGAGGCCTGGGGACGTGGTGGGGCTTTCAGGGCCAATATTGAAAACCCCGAACGGCGTTCGCGCGCCGTAACAACAGTGCGCACAGGCAAGGGTGAGGGCACGCGCCTTCGAGACTGGTGTGAGCGCATTGCAGGTGTCACCCTTGGTATTCCGCTGGGGCTGGGTACGCCGGGTTCGGAAGAATGGGATGCTGCATTTCGTATCGGACACATGGGGCATCTCAATGTTCCGATGGTTATGGGTACGCTTGGTGCCATGGATGCCGGATTGAAGGCACTGGATATTCCACATGGTTCGGGTGCATTGGAAGCAGCAACTGCTGTTATCGCTGTTCATGGCCAGAGTTGATCGCAGGCTCTAATGCAATTCAGGTTTTGAAGGAATCGGCAAAACCTGAATGCATCAACAAAATCAACGGCCGACACCGTGGTCCCGTTTTTGACAAAATGTGAAACGGTCTACAGCGGCAGGCAGGAATCGCGGATGACCAGATCACCGTGAAGAAGGTTCTGCCGGGCCGGTAGTGTTCGATCCGACAGCGAATCCAGCAGCAGGTTCATCGCCATTTCGCCAATCTGCTTGCGCGGTTGGCGAACAGTGGTCAGGGCCGGAGAAATGTTGCTGGAGAAGGGGATGTCGTCAAAACCGACGACGGAAAAATCCCCCGGAACGGACATGCCGCGTGATTTGACTGCGGCTATCACGCCCATGGCTGTGTCATCATTGCAGCAAAAGAAAGCGGTGGGCAGTGTGTCGCGAATAAACAGCCGTTCCAGGGCTGCTCTGCCGCCTTCGCTGGTGCCGGTGCTCTCGATAATCCAGGGTTTGTCATCCGGGCGGGCAGAGGTCATGGCCTGTTTATACCCCGACTGTCTGCTTTCCGATACGATGTCTCCGCCTGGACCGGAGACATAGACGATCTCGCGATGGCCCAGTGACAGAAGATATTCAGTTGCAACCAGCGATGCCTGTTCATTGTCGACGCCGACATAGCTAACATTGTGGCGTTCTATGGCCCTGGTTGCAGCAACCACCGGCGGGAAATTCGTCAGTGATGCATTGGGCCACCCGGCGACAGGCAGGTGCCCGGTCAACAGGATGATGCCGCCTGCCATGCTGGTGGAAATAAAACGCATATAATTTTCCTCCAGCGAAACTTCACCTTCGGTATTACCGATAAGGACACCAAATCCACGCGCGCTGGCGGCTTTTTCAAGACCGAGAAGGATACCGGGGAAGTTCGGATCTGAAATCGACGACGTCAGAACCAGGATCATTTGCGAACGCTGCATGCGCAGATTGCGTGCCAGTGCATTTGCCGTATAGCCGGTACGGGCAATGGCTGCAGTCACCTTTTTGCGGGTGGTTTCGGCAACCTTCTCCGGGCTGTGCATAACCCGGCTGACAGTGGCAATTGAAACGCCTGCAAGACTGGCGACATCCTCAATTGTGGCCGTCTTGAATGCGTCGCCGCCCATTGTGTCTCCCTCAATGCAATTAACCGGTTGACCCTATAGCCGACTGCTCCATGCAGATAGAATCCGAGGGTCTGAAAATGCAATGTAAACCTTTACATCAATCGTGAAAAGGTTTACATCAGCCTTTAATTGCCAATACGAGATGTGCCTTGGGAGGGGAAACACAGTGCTGGAGGGGGACAGAAGCGACGATCTGATTCTACATGCAGACCGTATCTGCAAGTCGTTTGGCACGATCCCGGTTCTGTTTAGCGTCAGCATGGGCGTACGGGTTGGAGAAATTCACGCACTCATCGGTGAAAATGGTGCTGGCAAATCCACTTTGATGAAAATTCTATCCGGTTATCATGCCCCCACGACAGGCACGATACATCTGGATGGTAAGCCGATTGAACTGCCCACAGACGGGCAGGCCGAGAAACTCGGCATTGTTCTCATCCATCAGGAGCTCAGTCTTGCAGAGCAACTGACTGTCGAAGAGAATATTTTTCTGGGACGCGAAGAAAGCCGCTATGGATTTCTCAATCGCACGCATATGAGGGCGCAGGTTCGTGCGCTGCTGAGCGAGCTTGGGCTTGATGTGGCACCGGATTCAAGAATATCGGATTTGTCCATCGCACAAAAGCAGATGGTCGAGATTGCCAAGGCAATCAGCCGCAACGCCCGTATTCTTATTATGGACGAACCGACGGCTGTCCTGACACCAGCAGAAACCGCGATATTCTTCCGCCAGATACGCAGCCTGAAGGCGCAGGGCGTTTCCATAATATTTGTCTCGCACAAGCTTGATGAGGTTAAGGAAATATCCGATCGCGTCACCATATTGCGTGATGGTCAATGGATATCGACCAAGGATACGGCGGATATGCAGCCCGATTCCATGGCCCAATTGATGGTCGGGCGGGAACTGTCCGATCTCTACCCACCCAAAACAGAACCTGACGTTGATGTCCCAAAGGTATTGAGGGTCAGAAATCTGACCGCACAAGGCGGCGTGGCCGATGTCAGTTTTGATCTTGGTAAAGGCGAGATTCTGGGGTTTGCCGGTCTGGTTGGTTCGGGTCGCACCGCACTTTTTGAAGCGATCTGTGGTCTGTCAGACGTTCATTCCGGTACCATTGAGGTCAATGGTCGTGCCGGCCAATTCGCATCCGTTGCGCAGGCCCGTGATGCCGGGCTCACCTATCTGACCAAGGATCGCAAGGAAAAGGGCCTGTTGCTCAATATGGGCATGCGCCCCAATCTGACCCTCCTGGCACTGCCGAAATTCATTCGGCGGCACATGATCAATCAGCGCGCCGAAGATGAGGCGCTGGTCACGGCCAAGCGCAGGTTTGACATTCGGGCCAGAGACCATCGTGTCAATATGCGCGATTTGTCCGGTGGCAATCAGCAAAAACTGTTGCTGGCCAAGATAATGGAAAGTCAGCCCAATATTGTTGTGGTTGACGAGCCAACGCGCGGCATTGACGTGGGGACCAAGCAGCAAATCTATCACTTCATCGCGGCTCTGGCGCAAGATGGCATGTCGATCATTCTGATTTCGTCAGAAATGCCGGAAGTGATTGGCATGTGTCATCGCGTTGCAGTGATGCGGGAGGGACGGTTGATGACTGTTCTGTCAGGCGATGAAATCAATGAAAATGAAATTGTGCGGTATGCCGCCGGATTGAAGGAGGCGAGGGCCGATGAGCGACTCAGCGCATGATCGCGGTGTGCAGATGAAATTGCCACGATTTGACATAAAGACCATGGGGCCGGCCATTGCGCTGATCCTGCTTTGCATCATTGGCTATGCGCTCAATCCGGCATTTGCCAGTGAAGGCAATATCACCAACCTGCTCACACGCTCCGCCTTTATCGGTATTATTGCCGTGGGTGCGACTTTTGTCATTACATCCGGTGGCATTGATCTTTCGGTCGGTTCCATGGCGGCCGTCATTGCAGGTGTCATGATCATTATCATGAACAATGTGGTCGATACATTTGGTGCCGGTGTTACCACGGTGCTGATAGGCTGCGGTTGCAGCGTCATTCTGGGTCTGGGTGCAGGCTGGGCAAATGGCTTTTTAACGACCAAGGGGAAAATTGAGGCCTTCATTGTGACCCTTGGCACCATGGGCATCTATCGCTCGCTGGTTACCTATTTTGCCGACGGTGGTACGTTGTCGCTGGATTTTTCCATTCGCGGCACCTATCGACCGGTCTACTACGATTCATTCTTTGGACTGCCCATTCCGGTATGGGTCTTTATTGTTGTTGCCATTGTCGGATGGATATTGCTCAACAGAACGGCTTTCGGGCGTTATTGCATGGCGATTGGCTCGAACGAGGCGGTTGCACGATATTCGGCCATCAATGTCGATCGGATCAAGACGTGGACCTATGTGATCCAGGGACTTTGTGTCTCATTGGCAACCATCATCTATGTGCCGCGTCTCGGATCAGCTTCATCATCAACCGGCGTGTTATGGGAACTTGAGGCCATTGCTGCCGTCATAATAGGTGGCACCGTGCTCAAGGGCGGGTATGGCCGCATCGGCGGGACAATCCTGGGCGCGCTGATATTGACCACAATCGGCAATATTTTGAACTTTACCGATTTGATTTCCAACTATCTCAACGGAACCATGCAGGGTCTGATCATCATCGTGGCTGTCTGGTTGCAGCGTGGCGACTGGGGACGGGCCAGGCGTGCAAAAACCTGATTGAAATTTTGCATTTGCGGTCGGGACAGATCGCAGATGCAGAAGTGTGAACCAGCCAACCTTTGTCCGGTTCCAACCTTTCAAAACATAGCGCGGAGGAAAAGCTATGCATTTAATGAAAACACTGGCCGCACTGACGATTGGCGGCGTTCTATCCTTGTCGGCAACGGCATTCGCGGAGGATAAAATCAAAATTGGTGTGTCCTATCCGACACCCACCCACGCCTGGGCTGCCGGGATGAACTGGCATGCGGAGAATGCCGCAAAACGCCTCGAGGCACTCTATCCGGACATCGATATTATTTTGGTGAATTCGCCAGACCCGTCTGCGCAGGCAAGCGCACTGGAAGATCTGGTGTCGGTTAATCAGATTGATGCACTGGTCGTTCTGCCATTTGAATCAGAACCGCTCACTGATCCGGTGCTGAATGTCAAAAAATCAGGTGCCTTCATCACCGTCGTTGACCGCGGTTTGAGCCAGCCTGGCATCGAGGACCTTTATGTTGCGGGCAACAACCCGGAACTGGGCCGTGTATCTGCTGCCTATATGAAGACCCGCCTTAAGGACGGCGACAATATTGTTGTGTTGCGCGGCATTCCAACGGTAATCGATACTGAGCGTTTTGATGCCTTCATGGCCGAACTTGAAGGTTCGGGCATTAATGTGCTTGACCACAAACATGCCAACTGGAACCGCGATGACGGTTTTGAAGTGATGCAGGATTTTCTCAGCCGTTTCCCCGATATTGATGCCGTATGGGCGCAGGATGATGATATCGCCATTGGTGTTGTTGCTGCGCTGAAACAGGCCGGGCGTGATGGCGACGGCATGTTTGTCATCGGTGGTGCTGGTATGAAGGAAACAATCAAGAGCATCATGGATGGCGACACGCTGATCCCGATCGATGTTCTATATCCACCGGCAATGCTGGCAACTGCCATGGATCTGACCGTAGCGAACTTCAAATCCAATGGTCCCGTTGCCGGGCGCTACATTCTTGGTGCAACGGTCATCACACCGGAAAACGCGGAGCAGTTCTATTTCCCGGATTCGCCGTTCTGATAAATCTTCTTTCTGAAGGTAAACATCAGGAAATACCGGGGGGCCAGGATCTGCCCCCCGTACTAATTGCAGGAGAGTTGATTTATGAAAACAATCAAGGGACCGGCGCTGTTTCTGGCGCAGTTTGCAGGGGACGAGGCGCCTTTTAATTCCTGGGATTCGATTACCAAATGGGCAGCCGATTGCGGCTATAAGGGTGTGCAGATCCCCAGTTGGGATGCGCGGCTCATCGACCTTGATCAGGCCGCTGTTTCCAAAGATTATTGTGATGAACTTACGGGCCGCGCGCGTGAAAACGGGGTGGAGATCACCGAGTTGTCCACCCATTTGCAGGGCCAGCTTGTTGCGGTTCATCCGGCCTATGATGAGGCCTTTGACGGATTTGCGGCACCGCATGTACGCGGTAATCCTGCTGCCCGGCAGGAATGGGCAGTCGAGCAGCTCATCAAGGCGCTCTCTGCATCAAGAAATTTTGGCATGGACGCCCATGCAACATTTTCCGGTGCACTGGCCTGGCCGTTTTTATATCCCTGGCCGCAGCGCCCCGATGGTCTGGTTGATGCGGCTTTTGACGAACTGGCAAGGCGCTGGCGCCCGATCCTTGATCATGCGGACGCCTGCGGTGTTGATGTATGTTATGAAATTCACCCGGGTGAAGATCTGCACGACGGCGTGACATTTGAAATGTTTCTGCAGCGACTGGATAATCATCCACGGTGCAACATGCTCTATGACCCGTCCCACTATGTGCTTCAATGTATGGACTATCTGGATAATATCGACATCTACAAGGACCGGATCAAAATGTTCCACGTCAAGGATGCCGAATTCAATCCGAACGGCAGACAGGGTGTTTACGGTGGTTATCAACCGTGGATTGACCGTGCCGGACGTTTCCGCAGTCTTGGAGATGGACAGGTGGATTTTGCCGCGATATTTTCAAAAATGGCAGCCAATGATTTTGATGGTTGGGCCGTTGTCGAATGGGAATGTGCCATCAAGCACCCGGAAGACGGCGCGCGCGAGGGAGCTCAATTTGTCAGGGATCATATCATCCGTGTGACTGAACGCGCATTTGACGATTTTGCTGGTGGTGAGACAGATCATGCGGCCAACCGGCGCATGCTTGGACTGGAGAATGAATAATGGCCATAACGGGCAAAAGTGAAACCACAAAGGGCCCGTTGCGGCTGGGTATGGTTGGTGGTGGCAGTGATGCCTTTATCGGTGGCGTGCACCGCATTGCGTCACGTCTGGATGGCCGGTTTGCGCTTGTTGCAGGCGCCCTGTCGTCAACACCGGAACGGGCACGTGAAAGCGGGCGTGCTTTGGGTCTTGATGATGATCGCATTTATGATGATTTCAAACAGATGGCCATACGTGAAGCACGGCTGAAAAACGGGATTGATGCGGTTGCCATCGTCACGCCCAACCATGTTCACTATTCAGCAGCGCGGGAATTTCTCAAACGTGGCATTCATGTCATCTGTGACAAGCCGCTGACATCGACCCTTGCGGATGCCAAAAAGCTGGTGAAGGCTGCCGATGATTCGGATGCGCTGTTTATCCTGACGCACAATTATACCGGCTACCCGATGATACGTCAGGCACGCGAGATGATCGCCAATGGCGATATCGGTTTAATTCGTGTGGTCCAGGTGGAATATGCACAGGATTGGCTGACCGAGGAGCAAAGCAACAAGCAGGCCGAATGGCGCACGGATCCCGCGCGCAGCGGTGCAGGCGGTTCAACCGGTGATATTGGCACGCATGCTTTCAACCTTGCTTCCTTTGTGTCCGGATTATCGCTTGAAAGCCTGTCAGCTGATCTTCAGGCCTTTGTGCCCGGCCGTCCGGTCGATGACAATGCCCATGTCATGATGCGGTTTGCCGGTGGTGCACGCGGCATGTTGTGGTGCAGCCAGGTGGCACCGGGCAATGAAAACGGCCTTCGTTTGCGCATTTATGGAGACAAGGGTGGATTGGAATGGGAACAGGAGAACCCAAATTATCTCTGGTTTACACCGTTTGGCGAACCCAAGCGTCTAATCACCCGCGGTGGTGCTGGTGCTGGCGAGGCAGCAGCCCGTGCAAGCCGCATCCCGCCGGGTCACCCGGAAGGGTATCTGGAAGGTTTTGCCATGATTTACAGCGAAGCGGCCAGTGCTATCCAGGCCCATAAGTCTGGCGAGCCGATACCGCAGGATGTTGTCTTTCCCACCGTGGCAGACGGCCTTCTGGGGGTACAGTTCATCGACGCCTGCGTCCGTTCGTCCGCCCGCAATGCCGCCTGGGTTTCACTTGACTAGGTATTGAGATGAGCCGGTTTCCGTGGTCCTGGTTGACGGGTCGACACGTGCCGTGGTTTCATTGCACATCACCAATTGACCGGAGGACTGACGATGCTGAGGCGCACCTTTATGGCAGGCACGATGTTACTGGCAGTTGGCACGGGATTCTCCTTCGCTGCTGAAGTCGAACTGACGGCCGCAGAAATAGAGACCATCCTTGCCGGCAACACGATTGATGGCGACTGGGGTGGCAAATACAAACAATATTTCCGCGATGACGGCTTCACCATGTATGCCCCGGAAGGCGGCGCCATGGATGAAGGAAAATGGCGCGTCGATGCGGATAAAAACGCCTATGAATCCTGGTGGGCTTCAACGGGCTGGACGCCCTATAAGGTTACGCGTGACGGTGACACCTATTATTGGCATGACAAATCCGGAAAATACCCCTTCACCGTGAGCGAGGGGAAACAGCTTAGCTGGTGATATGTGGACCGGCTCACGTTTGTCAGAAACGGGACAACGGTGCCGGCCTCTGGCAGAGCGATTGTCCGTTACAAATGTGTAATGTTCGTTTTGTGCGATGGTATTGGAGAAATCTATGCCTACATGCAGGAAAACCATAGTGGAGACTTGTCATGAAACTGCACACGCATCCCCTTTCCCAGCATTGCCGTCGTGTCATGATGCTTTGTGCGGAATCGGACCTGGAAATCGATACACAGCTGGTTGATCTTTTATCCGGCGAACACAAATCGGACGAATTTCTCGCAATGAGCCCGTTTGGGCAGCTGCCTGTGCTTGAGGACGGCGATTATGTGCTGGCAGAATCCCATGCCATCATGAAATATCTCATCAGTGATCAGGACGATCCGGCGCTTTATCCAAAGGATCCGAAAGCCCGCGCCAATATTGATATGTGGATGGATTGGACGCACAGCAAGTTAAACCCGCCCATTCAGACAATCACCATTCATACGCTCGTTCTGGGCGACAATGGCGACAAGGAACTGGTAGCAAAATCGCAAGATGAAGCGGTGGGCGTTCTGGACATTCTTGAAAAAGGCATACAACGCCGGGAGGGTATTGGTGGCCAGTTGAGCATGGCTGATCTGTGCATTGCGTCAACGCTGGCGCAATATGAAATGAGTGGCGGCAGCCTGTCAGCATACCCGCACACATCCGCCTGGTTTGATGGCATCAAAGGGCGTGCAAGCTTCCAGAATACGGCGCCAACGTCTGCCTGACGACATTGCAGAACGGGTTTCAGGCCAGCGCACTTGCCGCCTGAAAAGCGGAATTCGCTTGAATGCAAAAACAAAATCAAAGGCCGACACCGTTGTCCCGTTTCTGGCAAAACGTGAAACGGCCTAGGCAAGCGCACAGGTGTCCTGTATTGGAAAAATCGTAAGGGGATCGCAGAAAGACCCCACGCCGATTCAGGAGGGGTACCATGCCAGCTATTCGCGTTGCGGACTACGAACTTTCCTATAGTTTCAATGGTGCTCAAAGCCGTACCGATGGTTTGACTCTTGTGCTGGTGCATGGTGCCGGAGGGCAGGAACTTGACTGGCCAATCGCATGGCGAAGCCTTGATGATATAACCCGCAAGATGGGGCTGACCCCCAAATCCCACAGCGGTGATCTGGATAATTATCCCATTTATGCCGTTGATCTGCCCGGTCATGGACAATCGGGTGGCAACAGCCAGCGCTCTGTAGATGCCTATGCGGATTCCATCGCCGGTTTTCTCGAAGCATTGGATTTGACAAATGTTCTTCTGGTTGGGCACTCAATGGGAGCGGGTATCGCGCTGACGCTGAGTATTCGAAAAAATGAACGGCTGGCCGGTATTGCACTCATCGGCGGCTCCAGCCGACTGGCTGTATCGGACGCAATATTGACCGGTCTGCAGAGTGCATTTGAGGCAACGGTCGACAATATTGTCAAATATTCCTGGAACAGGGACACCGGAGATTTTTTCAAACAAAAGGCCCGCCAGCAAATGCTGGAAGCTGGCAGTGATGTGGTTCATGATGATTTTTATGCCTGTAGCCAGTTTGATCTGTCGGCTGAATTGAGCGCGGTAACAATGCCCACTTTGGTCATTGCCTCGGACAATGATCGCATGGTGCCGCTGGAGACCAGCCGCACCATGGCGCAGGCAATTGCCAATTCGAAATTCATCACGCTACAGGATTGCGGTCATTTTCAGCATGTTGAGCAAACGGCCGCCGTTGCGGCGGCCATGTCAGATTTTCTCAAAAATGAGCTTGTGCGCTGACATTTGTTCATTTGGAATAAACCAGCTTGCCCCGCCGGATTGTTTGTTCAACCTGAATTTGCGCCATTGTATCAGGGTTTTCCAGGGGGTTATCTGACAGGATGGCAAATTCTGCCAGTTTGCCAACCTCGATGGAGCCGCGTTCTTTTTCCAAAAACACCTGCCATGCGGCATCCGCCGTATGGGCACGCAGTGCCTGACGGGCTGAAACCCTTTGTTCCTGTCCGAGTACCCGACCCGAGGCCGTTGTGCGATTGACCGAACAGGCCATCAGATGCAATGGCCGTGTCGGGGTTACCGAGGCGTCGTTGTGGATTGTGTAGCGGATACCGCGCCGTTGCGCTGATGCAGCCGGCGAAATGCGGCAGGCCCGCTCAGGTCCCAGAAAAGTATCATAATGCCGATCACCCCAATAGTAGATGTGGGCAGCAAAAAAACTCACCGTGACGCCAAGCCGGGCCATACGGTCCAACTGATCCTCACGCAGGGCCTGTCCGTGAATGACCGTATGGCGATGATCTGTTCTCGGGTTGTTTTCCAGCGCCTTTTCCACCGCGTCGAGAAACATGTCTGCACCGGCATCACCATTGGCATGGGTGTGAATCTGCAGGCCAAGATCATGCAGCAGCTGGACCTTGGCATTGAGCACATCAGGTTCCACATAGCTCATGCCGATATGGTCCGGATTGCCATTTGCCGGTCGGTAGTATGGTTCACTCAACAGGGCTGTCTGCATCTGAAAAGCGCCATCGGTAAACAGTTTTCGCGGACCAAGCAGAATGTGGTCATTGACCGTCCATTCTATATCGGACTTGCCATTGGAAAAATCCGGCTCCAGCTCACCGACAGGCAGAACAAGTACATCCATGCCCGGATCATTGTCACGGGCCGATCCGGCAAACAGATTAAGCAGGTGATGTGATGCCCAGGCGTTTTGTGCCAGCGTTACACCCTGACTGAGATATTCCTGTCGCGCAGTGTCAAAACCGGCCTGATAGCGTTCTTCATTGATCAGAAAATGCGTATCACCCAATGCGCCCATGGCCGCGATACCTTCGATGATGCCGTTAAGAAGGCCTGTTTCCGGATCACGGAAAAACAGCCCGCCGATGGGATCATCAATGGTCTCGGTGATATTCTGGCTTGCAAGAGCCAGTGAGTTTGCCGAGCCGGAATGGCCGGATGCGTGGAGAACCCAAATCGGATGTCGGGTTGAAATTGCGTCAAGTTCAGCGCGGGTCGGAAAGCGCCTTTCCTCCAGTGCCGTGTGGTCAAACATCACACCCATCACCCATTCTCCATCAGGTGACCGCGCTGCCTTGTCGCGCAGACGCTCAAATACATGTTCAAGATGTAGACAATTGCCAAGCGGCGGGCTGGACAGGTTAACCCGGAAAAGCGCAACAAATCCGGGATCGGGAAAGTGGCCATGCGGGTCAATGAAAGCCGGGATCATCGTTTTGCCGTCAAGGTCATGCACACGCGCAGAGTTTGGCATGGCCAGCGTAACCTCGGCCAATGAGCCGACAGCGAAAATTCTCTCACCAACGACACCGACCGCCTCGGCAATTGTGTCATTGCTGTCAACGGTCAGGATGGGACCATTGAAATGGATTGTGGCATTTTCGCTCATTAATTTGCGTGCTCAGTCGGTTGGCGCTGTTCATTCCAGATTTCCGGAAAATGACAGCGATGATTGTGTGCGGTTGATGTGGCGGTCCATACCGGTGTGTCCGCCTCGCAATCTGCCTGTGCAAACGGGCAGCGTGTATGGAATTCACAGCCGGTCGGCCGGTTCAAAATACTCGGCGGTTCGCCCTGCAGTTCGATCCGCTGCAGTTCGGCGTCCGGGTTTGGTTCAGGGTTTGCAGCAAGAAGTGCCAGCGTATAGGGGTGCAATGGGCTGGAAAATATGTCTTCCGTCGGACCTTCCTCAACCAGCTTGCCAAGATACATGATGCCGACGCGGTCAGTGATGTGACGAACGACGTTCAGATTATGGGTAATGATCATGATTGCCAGTCCCAGTTCATCCTGCAATCGCGCCAGAAGATTGAGCATTTCACCCTGAATGGAAACATCAAGCCCAGCTGTTGGTTCATCGGCAATCAGCAGTTTGGGGTCGAGCGCCAGAGCGCGGGCAACACCAACACGCCGCGCCTGCCCACCGGATAGCTGATGTGGATGGCGCCCGGCAAATTCCTGTGGCAATCCGACCATGGACAGCAGTCGGGCGGCTTCCGCTTCCATATCCCGG
Source organism: uncultured Rhizobiaceae group bacterium (assembly GCA_947501445.1). GTDB lineage: Bacteria > Pseudomonadota > Alphaproteobacteria > Rhizobiales > Rhizobiaceae > Hoeflea_A. The sequence goes on from CANMVS010000003.1 coordinate 137,441, forward strand.
TCTTTCATTCCCTGTATGCGGAATGGCTCGGTGATCAGTGACTTGATTGTCAGACGCGGGCTGAGACTGCCGACGGGGTCCTGAAACATCATGACGATATCACGCCGCAAAGGACGAAACCGGCTTTCGGGCAGACCCCGCAGTTCGGTGCCCTTGTAGCGGATTGAACCGGCGCTGGCGTGGTGAAGACCGGCAACGGCGCGGGCAAGCGTGGTTTTACCAGAGCCACTTTCACCAACAATTCCATAGGTCTCACCAGCCTCGATCTTGAGGCTGACCCCGCTGACTGCTTCAATGACCGCGGGAGGCATAAGGCCGATTTCCGTCAGCAGATTGCTGCGCACAGCAAACCGCACAGCCACATCGTCAATTTCCAGAAGAGCGGTCATTGGGCCTGTACCTCCGGCTGCAGGAGGTGGCAGGCAGCCACATGTCCTGTTTTGCTGGTATGAAACTCAGGATGTGCCACAGCGCACTGCGGTATTGTCTGGGCGCAGCGTGATTGAAAAATACAACCCGGCGAAAGGTTCACCAGATCAGGAATTTCACCCGGGATCGTCGGCAGATTGCGTGTCTTTTCCTTGATGTTTCCCGGATCGCATTGCAGCAGGGCGCGTGTATAGGGATGGGCAGGCGTGTGAAATACATCGCGCACCGAACCCTGTTCGATCGCTTCGCCCGCATACATGACGATGACACTGTCACACAATTCGGCAATGACACCCAGATGGTGGGAAATGAAGAGGATCGAGCAACCGATCTCGGCCTGCAATTCCCGCAGCCGCTTGATAATCTGCACTTCCAATGTGGCATCAAGGGCGGTGGTCGGTTCGTCTGCTATCAGCAGGGACGGCTGTGCCATCAAAGCCATCGCAATGGCAATGCGCTGGCGCATGCCACCGGAAAACTCATGCGGAAACTGGTCCAGCCGCTGGTTCGCATCGGGAATGCCGACAAGTGTCAGCATTTCGGCGGCCCGTTGACGTTTGTCGGCCTTGGATAGCGGATCGCGATATTGAATATCGATCATTTGCCGACCGATGGTCAGAACCGGATTATGGGTCTGCATGGGGTCCTGAAACACCATGGACATTTCAGTGCCGCGCAGGCCACGCAATTGTTTTTCGCTTTTGTCCAGCAGGGATTCTCCCTTGAACAGGATGTCTCCGGAGGTGATTTTCGCATTGTTCGCCAGCAACTGGATTATGGTGGAGATAAGGGTGGATTTTCCGCAACCGCTTTCCCCAACGATACCGACAATGGATTTTTCAGGGATTGTCAGATTGACCCCGCGCAGCGCCTGCAAATTTCCGCGTTCGGTGGTGTATCTCACGCTCAGGTTTTGTATGTCCAGAACAGGTGCGGCCATCATTTTTTACCTCCACGCCCACGCAATTTCGGATCGACGACATCGCGCAAAGCTTCACCCAGAAACGTAAAGCCCAGGGTAGTGATGATGAGTGGCAGACCGCCTGCGATGATTGGCCAGGGCGTATTGCGGATCAGCGAATAGCCATCATTGAGCAATGAACCCCACGATGGCGTCGGTGGTTTGACACCCATGCCGAGAAAACTCAGACCCGCCTCAAGACCAACAATGGTGGGTATATCCATCGCTGCAATCACGGCCATTGGCCCGAGCACATTGGGCAATATGTGAACGCCCAGAATTCTGCTGTTGGTGGCACCAAGTGCTTTTTCGGCGGTGATGAATTCTGCCGATTTCAACGATAGTGTGAGCGTGCGAACGACCCGGCCATAGGTGGGAATTGAGGTCGCCATGATAACCAGGATGACGGTGTTCAAACTGGGGCCGACAAGGGCAACAACAGCCAGGGCAAACATGACAGTTGGAAAGGAGCGGATGGTGTCGAAAAACAGCAAGATGAGATTGTCCAGCCAACGCGGACCGTAGCCGGCGATCATGCCGAGCAACAGACCAAGGCTCATGGCGCCGGCGATGGTGGGCAGCGCAACCTGCAAGGCAACACGGCCACCCATCAACATGCGCGAGAACGTATCGCGGCCCAACTGATCGGTGCCCAGCAGATGTGTAAGGCTTGGCCCTTGAAGTCTGTCCGGAATATTCAGCGCAACCGGATCATAGGGCACGATCTGATCGGCAAACAAAGCACTCAGCAGGATGATTGATACGATTGCCAGGCCGACAAGCCCCAGTGGGTCGCGGACAAGATGATGGAATATCTGGGCTGTTTCGCCGCGTGTTTTCAATGTCTGTTCCATGATCGCACCCTCACGTCGAATTTCGGATGCGCGGATCGGCGAGCGCATTGATGAGATCGGATATCGTGGTGGACGCGACAAAGATCAGAGTACTGAACAGTACTGAACCCATGACCACCGGGTAGTTGCGGGTGGTGATGGAATCGATCACCAGTTTACCCAGTCCCGGTCGCGAGAATACGATTTCGGTAAACACGGCTGCTGAAAGCAAAAACCCCATGCCGACGCCGATCACCGTGATGGTCGGCAAAATGGCCAGCCGCAGAGCATAGCGAAAAGTGATCCAGTTCTCCGGCAGGCCAAAGGCACGCGCCGTGCGAATATGGTTTTCACCCAGAATTTCCAGCATGGAGGCGCGCACCAGACGGGCAATGTAGCCCACCCACGACAGGCCGATGGCAAAGGCCGGCAGGACCAGATGCCAGATCTGATCCGGCAAATCACCGGATTTTCCGGCGCCAATGGCGGGAAACCACTTGAGCTGAACCGCAAAGAACAGCAGTGAATACAAGGAAACAACAAAGGCTGGCACAGCAATTACGCTGACGGATAAAATGCCCGTCAGCCGGTCAATGAATGAATCGCGCCGAACGGCAGAAACACAACCAAGAGCAATGCCGAGTGGAGCAGACCAGCCTATTGCCGTCCCGATCAATGCCAGCGTATAGGGCAATTGGCCAAACACGATTTGGGAAACCGGTCGGTTGGTAAAAACATCGACCCCAAGGTCACCACGCAACATGTTGACAAAAAACAGCCCGATCTGCACCGGCAGCGGTTGATTAAGCCCCATCTTTTCTTCAAGCGCTGCGCGCAGTTCCGGTGAGGCCTTCGGTCCCAGCATGGTGCTGACCGGGTCACCCGGAATCATGTGAATGATCAGAAAAAGCAGTGTGATGGCTAATATGGTAATGACCACGGATAAGCCCAACCGCTTGATTGTATAGGCGAGCATTGTTCAGCCTCCGGTTTTTTTTAATGTGCCAATGGTGCCCAGCTTCGATTGAAGCACCGGGTGGCGTTTTCAACACGCCACGCCGGTTATCTGCGGATCAGGCTTTGCCGAAATAGCGATAAAGCGGTAATCCGTCCGGACGAAGGGCTGGAACGATCGTGTTGCGGAAAATATCCGGCGTTGCTTCATGGGTAATGAACTTGTACGCGCCGCTTTCCTCCATGATATCCTGGGCCCGGCGATACATGGCCGCCCGTTTTTCCGGATCGGCTTCCGCCTGGGCATCGGCATGAATTTTGTCGAACTCTTCGCTGCAATGGCGCTCCCAGTTCCACACACCGGCCTGTTCGCAGATAAACCATGAGGTCGCATAATAGGGATCAGGTGTCATGGAGAAGCGATTGAGGATCAGTTCCAGATCCTTGTTCTCACCCAGCTGCCAGAAGGTTGCGCCCTCGTGCAGACGGATTTCAAGTGCAATGCCAAGCGCGGCCAGATTGGCCTGAAGGATTTGCGCCGTGGTAACATTGGTCGACTTGTTGAGCACATCAATTGCCAGTGAAACATTACTTTCACCGGATTCATCCAGCAGTGCCTGTGCTTTTTCCAAATTGGCAGCAATGCCGGTCATGGATTGCTCCCGGTGCCCGACAAGGCCCGGCGCAATGATGCCCGTTGATGGTTCAGCGCCGCTGAAATAGGAAGCCTGCATGATTGACGGCACGTCAATGGCATGCTGTATCGCCTGGCGCAATTTGGGGTTTTCCAGTTTCGGGTTGTCCAGGTTCATGCCGACCCACACGTAGAATAGTGACGGGAATTCGACCACAGTGCTGTCTGCCGGTGGCGATGCTTTCAGACGCTCCAGTGAATCCAGACTGATACGGGTAAAGTCGATTGCACCTGCCTCATAGGCAATTTCTGCCGCCTTCTCATCATCAATCGGGAATATCTCGATTGTATCAAAAGCACCCGCTTCTCCCTTCCAATCGGGGTTCCGCACCAGAGTTGTTTTTTGTTTTGGTTCCCAGGACTTGTGAAGATAGGGGCCTGAAGTGGCAACGGGGGTGGTGTCTATCTTACCGCCGACCGATTCAAATGCCTTTTTCGAAACGATGTTACCGGCAATATAGGGAAGGGTGATGTTCCAAAGCGGCTGGAAAGGTGTTTTAAGCACAATCGTACCCGTGCGCTCACCGGTCACTTCAACGTGTGACAATGGTCCCCAGTCGGGCTTGTTGGTCGATTCCAGCGCCGGGTCAATAATGCGCTCGAATGAGAATTTGACATCCTCTGCACCCATGGCGCCAAAGCCATTTGTAAAGCCAATCGTATCCTTCAATGTGAAGTTGATATGGGTTGGATCAGCCTGTTCGATGCTTTGCGCCGCATCCAGTTGCCAGCCCCATTCGCGGCCCGGCTGATATTGGATCAGCTTGTTGTAAATGGGCGCCTGAATTTCTTCATCAACAACGCCCTGTGAGAAGGCCGGGTCCAGCGATCGCATATCGGAATAGGCACGGGTTCTCAATGTTGTTCCATCGGCAAAGGCGTGCCGGGAAAAGCCGCCACCTGCAGCGGCTGCCAGACCCAGCGCTGACGCGCCTTTCAAAAATGACCGACGCGGCAATTTTGTCCATTGGATGTTTGGTTTGTTCATTTCTTCCTCCTCCACTTTTCTGCTGAAGACGCCGCCATGCTGCAAAATGGTTGTTGAAAAGATGCTGCTGCGGGCTTCCCTGGCAATAATCTGGCAGGCCAAAGACCCATGTTCAATTGTGCGAACAAACGCGACTTTGCGCATTTATTTGCGAAATTCGCTTAAACTCGCTAATAATTTGCAGAGCCAGATGCTTTGGCGAAAAATTAATTTGCGGGTGGGTTTAAATGGAAGAAACTGAGAGTGGATTTAGTCAGAACCTGCGATTGCTGTGTGATTTCGAACATTCCGTTTCCGATGCCTGCCGGGAAATGAACATCAATCGCCAGCAGTTCAGCAAATACCTCAGTGGACTATCACGACCCTCAGCACGCAACCTCAACAAGATTTGCAACCATTTCAATGTGCGTCAGGCTGATCTCTATCTGCCGGCGCTGGAATTTGCCAATAGTGAGATCATCGAAAGCCGCCGTCTCGGGCTGACGGGGCAGGTGACCGCCGGGCCTGCCTATCGGGCAGCCTTCAATGGGCACACACGAAACCTCAGTCGCTATCTGGGGTATTATCTGTGCTATTTCTATTCTTTCAGCTGGCGCGATCAGATTATTTGCGCCCTGACCCACATGTATCATCGGGACGGCCAGATATGCACCCGCACCATCGAGCGCTGCCGCGATCTGGACGACAATAATCTCTACCTGTCAAAATATGACGGGCAGGTGGCCTATCTGGGTAACAAGATTTTTGTTTCGGAATATCAAAGCCTTGCCAGGGATGCCATTGTCGAAACCGTGCTGCATCCGGTTGGCCGGAGCCAGTTGAATTACCTGCGCGGCGTTACCTTTGGCCTCTCCAGCCGTCAGCGCAACCCCTATATGTCCCGCACGGTGTGGCGTTATCTGGGTAACAATATCGAGCTGAAGGTGGCAATGAAGTCCGTTGGGCTTTTTCTACCTTCTGCCCGTCTGATTGATCCCAAAATACTGCAGATTCTGGGCGAACCAAATGTACGTGGCGCAGAATTTCAATTTGATATGGAGCCCCGTTGACACGGCTTGTTGCGTGGGGCGTCGTTGCGCATTCCTTGCCGTTGAGCATGTATCAGTGCAGCGTATGCGTGAATTCGGCCGGAAACGGCCGTGCGCCGCCGGACAAACCGCCAACCGCAATGCGGATTTTACCGCCATTGCGTTTCCCTATACGATGGCACGCAATCTGAGCGTGCCTGCTGTTTGACTGGCTTGGTTAAAGGTCCGGTTTGTCTGAGCCCGTACAGTTTCAATTTCAGTTGGTGACGAAGGTCAATCAATGCTGCATGGAGATTTGTTCGTCATCTGGTATTCAGCGTGGGCGGGTAGAATGAAGAGACGACACCCGGTTTGCGATCAACACCCACCGGCCTGCCAGGCCGTTTCACATCTTGTCAGAAACGCGACAACGGTGTCAGCCGTTGATTTTGTTGATGCATTCAGGTTTTGCCGATTCCGTCAAACCCTGAATTGCTCTAACGGAGGTTGCGCATTTGCTTTCAACTAACGGTAAAAAAGCACCGAACATTGGTGTATTGATCGCTTTTTTTGGCGCATTCGTGCTGTCTGTTCCCGCATTTTCGCAGGATAGCGGCCTGCACAACAGTTCGAAATCATTCTCGGCCCCGGCGGATCTTTCCTGGAAGGACTATGATGACCCGCTTGAACTGGATCGGACATGGCGAGCCGCCATTGTTCGTGTTCCTGCCGGTACAGGGCAGTCCAAACAGGTGACAACTGATGACCTGCGACAACAGACAACGGGGATCAGGCAAAAGTTGCCAACCGTTATTTACCTGCATGGCTGTAGCGGAATTTGGCCGGGCACCCACAAGCGGATGAAATTTCTTTCAGACAATGGTTTTCTTGTTATTGCTCCAGCAAGTCTGGCCCGCAAAACATACCCTCGATCCTGCAATGTGAAGACTCACGAGGGAGGGCTGTTCCGCGGTGCCCTGGCGTTACGCAGGCGTGATGCCGGTTATGCCATCGAAATGGCGCGAAAAATTTCCATCGTCGATGACAGGAACATCGTTCTGATGGGGTTTAGTGAGGGAGCTGCCGCTGCCGCTACTTTTGAGGCCCGGAACGAACAACAACTGGTGAGAGCGAGGGTCTTTGAAGGCTGGACATGTAACGCACCCTGGTCGGACTACCGTGGGATCAATGCACCCGAAAGTGAACCGGTTTTAACGCTCGTGAGCGAGGGGGACCCGTGGTATCAAAACCAATGGACCAAAGGCGACTGCACACGATTCCTGAACGCCAATAATGGCAGCAAATCCATTGTGTACAGGGATGGAGTTTTGGCAGACAAGCACGGGTTACTGGAGTACAAATCCGTACAAAAGGACGTTCTCGACTTCCTCAGGGACAGGTTGGATTTCTGAGGGCGCAGAAGCACCTTCAGCCCCTCTGACTGATCCCAAAATACTACAGATCCCGGGCGATCCTCGCCGGTGGTCACTTTGAATATCGCGACACCTTTCGCGTTACGCGGCATAGTTTCCAAAGCGGCGGCTGCGGCAGGAACTGCGGACGGGTCTGCCGCGACGAGATATCGGTCAGCTTCAAAGTGCGTGACTTTAGGTCCGCTTGGCCCTGTAAACTCGAGAAAGTCGTCCGGTTTTGCATGGCTCGCCCAACGGGAGGCAGGACTCTCTTTTGACTCGTCTACAATAGGGATCATCGGCTTGCAAATACCGCCTTCCTTGCCTTCAGGAAAGCCCGCAAGCTCTGGTCTCGCAAAAACGGCACGGATCATGTTTGGCGTCAGGCGCCAAGCCTCTTTGGCCATCAGCAGCGGTAGACTTGGGCGACCTCCAGCGTTGCGCACCGCTTATTTAACCTTTGATAGTACCGTCATGTCAGTCTTTTTCTTTTTCATACATTTGGGATGTATCACCTTTAATTTGGTGCGGCTTGCCCGGTGACATAGAAGTATGACGCCTGTACGAGGCGGATCACGACCGCCAACTCTTCCTCTGTCTGAGGGGTGTAAATTAGGACAAAGCCAGCCAAACTTTCGCGCTGTGTTGCCCAAGGATGTGGGGTGGCCCAACCCGCCAGCACCGCTGCCCGTGCGAGCTCAGGATCCAAAGATGCATGCAGGCTGCCGTCAGGATGCAAATGCGCAAACTCGCGGCCCCCGACTATTGCGTCTGGATTGGCCAAATCAATGTCGCTGGAGATTTGGAAACCGACTGCACCCGGCAATGATACCCGCGTCGCACCAAGCTTCACCCCCGGCAGATTGCCGACACTTTCAAGCAACGCGTCGGACAGGTCTGGGTCTGCTTTTATACCACCTAGTTGGACGTGCGGAATACCACTTGTCGTCTGGGGCCGTTCCGCATCTCTGGTCGGCAGCGTAATGTCGTCGGCGGCCGCTGATGTCCCGATAAAAACCGATAACACTGCGGCTGAAACTCTCGAAAGTGTGGTCATTGGCTTCACCATCTGTTGTTGGCTTCGGAGGGGGCGGCGCATATCGCCGCCCGTCGTACGCGCTGAAGCATAGTTAACCGTTGTAGGCTTGGCTGACGGCGTAGCTGTCTTCGAACCAGTTCCACAGAACGACCTTGCCGTCGCGCACTTTGGCCCGCAGGGCAAAGGTGAAATCACCAATCTCTTTGCCCGAATGTGTCGTGATGCCGTTCATGTCGCCAAAGACCGCGACGGTATCGCCAGACGCCAGGACGTCAGTATTTTCCCACTTCGTCGTTTGGAAGTTCTGACCAAAGACTCCAAGGAACGTGAGAATTTCGTCCTTTCCTTTCCATGGCCCAATCCACGGGAGGTTGCTGTCTCCCTCGTTGTGCCAGACCATATCGTCGTCCATCAGTGCAATGAGCGTGTCCATATCGCCAGCTCCCATTGCACCCATGAGAGCCATGACAGTATCCAGTGTCGCTTGGCTTTTGTCGTCAAGTTCCTGCGCGCTGGCGTGGCTCGCCAAGGTCATGGCGATTGCACCAGCGATAGACGCCTTCAAAACATTCCTACGTTGCATGTCGTTCTCCTCAAATGAAATGGCGCTCCGTATCCAGGAACGCCAAAGTGCCTTAATTATTTGCCAGCGAGCTGTTGCAGCCCGGTGGCCCAGTCTTCGACGTGGTAGGTGCGGATGATCTTGCCATCTTCGAGCTGGTGAATGTCGATTGTCATGATGTCAAAGTTTCGACCTTGACCATCGACCCCAAAGAAGGGGGCAACAGGTGTGCCGGTCGCACGGCTGCGCACAACGACTGTGTCGCCGTCCTCGTGCACCTCTTGAACAGCCCAGTCCAAATCAGGCATCAATTGGGCAAATCCCCCCACTTGTCCAAGAAACGCGTCGCGGCTTTTGTTCTCGCCTGAGTAGTTGCCAATGCTTTCCCAGTTTTCCGATGTGGCAGCCAGAAACGCCTCGACCTGAGCTGCATCACCGGGATTGCTGAGCAGATCGTAAAAAACCGAAACGGTTTCCTTGTTATCGGCAAGCGCTGCTGTGCTGGATGCTGCGATAATAGCCAGGGATGCGGCGCCGATGAGATTCTTAACAGTCATGATGAGTACTCCAAAATTCTGAGTCTGAAGCCGCGTCACGGCCTCCACACAAGTCACATACCGCTTGATTCTGTTCTCAATAACTGGGTATTTGCAGATGGAACTGATCGGGTGAGGTGAACAATGATTGATAAGCTCCGCAGTATCGCGATCTTTGCAACGGTTGTGGATCAAGGGTCTTTTCGTGGCGCAGCGCAGCATCTTGGTCTTGCGCCGTCGCGCATCAGCGAAGTCGTGTCGCAGCTTGAAGCGGAGCTTGGAGTGACTTTGCTCTATCGGACGACACGGCAATTGTCGCTCACCCACGAAGGGCGCCTTCTGCATCAAAAAGCGCAAGATATGTTGGCAGCGGCTGAAATGGGATTGGATCAGATCGGCCCAACGGCACGCATTCCAACCGGGTCTTTGAGGGTGTCTGCACCCGCGTTCATATCTCAAACAAAGCTGATGGATACCTTCGCAAAATTCGCGATTGAACATCCTCATGTGGATATTGACTTCCAATTTTCGGATCGGCGCGCAGATCTCATCAAGGATGGGTTTGATATTGCGATCCGTGCGGGCTGGCTGGAAGACAGCGAACTAATGTCGCGCACCATCGGACACACCGACAGGTTTTTGGTGGCCAGTCCAAAATACTCGGAATCCAGAAACACCCCTACTACCCCGAGTGACCTTGAAGAGTGGGACTGGATCAGGTTTGCAATGCGGCCTGATCAGACGGACTTGACGTCCAACGACGGTGAGCTCGTATCGGTTGTTGGAAAATCGAACGTTACAGTAAATTCTGCCGAAGCTCTCTATGAATTTGCGGCACGGGGACTGGGCGTCACCGCCATCCCTGAGCACCTTGCGTGCCGGGGGTTTGATCGGGGCGAATTGGTGCACGTTCTTGCCCATTGGAAACTTAAACCTCTCGGGCTCTATGCCGTTTGGCCAAGCCAATCTCGCCGCGAAAATCTGACAACATTGTTTGTGCGGTTTATGGTCGATAATTCTAAGCCGTGAACATACTTCAGGCATTGACAGCTCAATTGTCTGAATTCTTCAGTTTGAAGAACAGATCGCGACCAACTGGAACAAACAGCAAGGCGAGGAATACAACGTCCAGTACAGTTTGAATTGCTGGAACGAGGTAAGGCGTCTCCATCCCTTCGGCGATCGTCGGCGGGCCAACCAAGGTGGTCGTCACAAAATTTCCAATGTGATCCACAATTGAGATGGCCCAATAGACCACCATTGAGGCCCAAGTAAGAATGCCGCGACGCATCCCGGCGGCCATATCAACGGAACCGCAAACACGGCATCGAACAGGTCAAGATATGCGGGATATCGCCATGCTTCGGACGCCAAGCCCTCGTTGATATCACCAATGAGAACAACAGCAATGACGCGGGATACACCCATTGTGTAACTCTGCACGTTCGCACCCATAGTTGGCACCGCCAATCATGCCCGGTGCTCAATCGTCGAGCAGCGATGTGCCATATGAGTTGTCGACAACACACAGCCAACGACCGTCTTCGGATTTGCGGAAAACATAGGTGGCCCGTCGCACAATGGGGTCCGCCTGATCTTGCGTTTCGAGGAGCGTTTCCATAATGACCAGTGCTGTGTCTCCCCCTTCGATCACCTGCATTCGGCCCTGTTGCACATTCAATTGGTTGTTGAAATGCGCCGCGATAGCGGTGAACGCCCTGCGTATCTGTTCAGGACCGGTGGCGCATAGGCCGGGTTTCACAACAAGCGTTGCATCTGCGGCATAGAAGTCCATCAAGGCGTCAAAGTCTTCTTCGGTGATGGCCTTGTCCGCGGCCCTGATCAGTTGTTTCAATTCATGGTCAGACATCTTCGTCTCCTTGTAGTTACAGAGACAGAGATAAAAAAACCGCCTCAGGGGCGGGTTGTTTTCAATACGGAATAAACAAGCACAAACCCACCATTCAATGAACGGTGGTCATAATCGACAGGTTGGTTTTGTGCGTATTATTCATGAACCTTATCCAGACCGTTTCACGTTTTGACAGAAATGGGACAACGGTGTCGACCTTTGATTTTGTTGATGCACTCAGGTTTTGCCGATTCCGTCAAAACCTGAATTGCTTTAGCGTGATCCAACAGATGGATCAACTCCCAGCGGAGGTCCGCTTCATTTCACTCATACTAATTCATGCAGATTGTAATGCATCTGCTTTGCTGCCAATACTATTGGTGATCAACCCGCAAACAGAGGCGTATGATTGGAAAAAGGCTTGGCCTGCTCGGCGGCATCCACCATCAATCTGGCGACTTCTCCCTTGGTGATCTTCGATCTCAGTCCATAGAACGATACAGTTTTAGCTGTATTGGTTGGGCCACCTTCCTTGAGTGTAACCGGGCGAATTGCCAGCCAGTCCAGTCCACTTTTCGCATAGAGCTGTTCCATCGTTGCCAGATCTCTGTGCGATATGGATATATTACTGCGGTTGAAAAGAAACCGTATCAGCCAATTGGTGTTGGCGGCGCTGTCACCAACACCTCCTGAGCTAATGGAAATAACACGATTAACGTTGCAAACAGGCATGGCACTACACAATCGTCTGGCTGCGGATGACATCAGATCCGGTGGAGAACGAAGGGGGAGGAAAGGGTTGCCTGATTTGCTGAGGCTCATGCCCAGGCAGGAGATTACGGCCTGTTGGCCTGGCAAAATTCGCTCAAGAACCCCATCGTTCAAGATTTCTTCGTTCAGCAACAATACGCCTTTGGGGGCGACATAAGATGAGCCAGGACGGGCCAGGGCGGTAACGTCGTGACCTCGTTGTTGAGCCAGTTTAACCACCCAATGACCACAACCTCCAGATGCTCCAAAGACTAATATTTTCATCGGCTTATCTCCTGCTGAAACCCTTTTCCGCCACGGTTTATTCCTATTCCTCTCCCGTTATGGTGTGGGCGCCGGGCTTCATCCCACGCGCACGGTAGCGGGACAGTCACCGAAACAACTGTCATTGGAAATTGAGTATGGGCAGCGAACCAGGTCAAAAATTCCAGTGCAGACAAAGGCCGACACCGTTGTCCCGTTTCTGACAAAATGTGAAACGGTCTAATGCAAAGCATAATGCCGGGGAATCTGGTCGCTCCTCAGATTGCAAGTATGTTGAACATGGTCATGATCATCCCTGAGCGTCATCACGCCAGTTGATGTCGTGGTGGGTGCCGTCACAATATGGTTTGTTTCTTGAGGCGCCGCAGCGGCACAGAACCAGCTTTTCAAGACACGCGCCCTGGCCGGGGCGTGGAGACAGAAGCGGGACACTGACAACCCGATAGGGGCCGTTCCTCTCAATGCTGATCCCGGCTTCTCCACCAAATTCATGTCGAGGTTCGCGCCCATCCAGGCTGTACGACAATGCACCTGATGGACATGCCTTGATCACGGAAACGATCTCGCCATTTGATCCATTGTCCGGGACGATCCATGGCTTGCGCGAAGGGTCAAAGACGGGCTTCAGGCGTTTCGCGCACTCACCTGCATGGGAACATAGCAGTCTGTTGTAATGAACAGCCATGTCCTTGCCTTCGTATGTCTTCAGGCTATCGGGTGTATGGTCGTTCGAGCAGCGACTGTCAAAACCAATTTCACTGTGCGAACCATCACAATAGGGCTTTGTTTTTGATGCTCCACATCGACACAATGCTATCAATGCGCCGTGTTCGAGAGCCTTGCCGTCCTGGTTGGTTAGTCGCGTAATTCCTTTGACAACGAGCGGGCCACCGTCTCGTGCTTCAATACTCGACCCCATTGGCAATGCATCTGTCTGTGGTGCCTGCCCACCAATCCGGCCTGTCATCGTCAGGCCGTCGCGAATATTCAGTCCCATCAGTACAAGGTTGGTCGCACCGGCAATCAGCTCCAGCCCCTGCACCAGGTAGAAGTTGGTATCGAACACACCGGATGATGCCTTTGATTCAAGATAGTATGCAGCAGGAACCAAAATCAGAAGCCCATTGGCTGCAATGAAAGGCATCCGCCTTTTCTTTGCTATGGCCTTCGCATCGACCCGCTTGCCACCCAGGGACATGCCCGAACCACCGGCAATTGCCATTGCAGGAATAAGAACAAACACCCCTTTCAGTATCATGGCCTTAACAGCAGCGATGGTTTCGTATGAACCAAACACTTCACTATAGATGGTTGATGTCCAGAACATCAGGATAGTCAGGAAACTGATTACCCCGGCAAAAGCGTGAATTTTCGTTTTCATTTAGCGCCTCCACGACCAAACCACATTCTTCGCAGCGTTACGTCATGCTTGACGAAATGATGATAGAGCGCCGCGCCGGCATGCAGGATCAGCAAGGCAAGCATCGCGCGTGCGCCTAATCCATGGGGGATACGTGGCAGGTATAGGGTAAAGTCTGGCAATGTGCCTTCTGCACCGCCGAACAGAATTGGCCCAACCCCTGACAGGACAATCATGCCAATGCCGCTCGCGGTCATCCCAATGATAATGATGTAGAATAATACATGAACCGTCTTTGCAGACAGGCTCTGCCAACGTGGGTCATTCCCCACTGCAGAAGGCTTCGTATCAAACCGCCACCACCAGATAATGCGCGCTATGGTAAGGACCAGAATTGCCAATCCCATTGGAGCGTGGAACCTCAAAATGTCGGCTTTAGCGATGGGATCTATCGTTTGACCTGCGCGAAAGCCCGTGCCGAGAAGCACAACAATAAGCAATGCTGACAGCCAGTGAATTGTCACAGCCACAGTGCCATAATGTGAATCATCACTTCGTCTTGTCATCATGTTCCCCGTCAGTCTGACCTGATAATTTTGTACAGTGACGCGTTGGGGATCAGCCCTTCGGTTATCCTGATGCCACTTTTGGTGCGCATTGCCATGATTGCGCTTTGGAAGGTTTCGATACTTTCCCATTTGGCAACATTGATCAGACTGAACCTGGCATCAGGAAGTATGGTTTGATGGAGCGCCGTGGATATGTATCCTGGCTGGCCGCTTAAGAACTCGGCGCCTTCTTCCCAAAACCGAATGGATTCCTCTTCCTTGCCAGCTGGCACGTCGAACACATTGATGAGCGTTACAGGTTCGCTTTCACCTGTGACAGCTTCATTCATTGCTGCCATGATCCGCAAACGTGTGGAGAATTTGCTCAAATCCATCGGGTCATTTGAATTGTCATTTGCGGAATAGAAATCCCTTGCATTCGACAGCATTTGTTCGCCTTGCGAGAGGGTGCCGTCACCATCGCTATCCCAAACTTCGAATACATCTGCACGGGCCTGTCGATATTGAGCCAGCCTGTTGCGCTCTTTCGCAAGCTCAGCCCACCCCAAATCCCAAAACATATATTCGGAAAGAGTGACTTGTTCGTCGCCATTGCTGTCCATCGACAACATGACCAGGTCGCGAAAATGCTCGGCCTCGCGTCTCGATACCATTCCATCTTCATTCGCATCAACAGTCTCGAAAACAGTTAAATTGAGGTCATCCAGTTGCTTGTCGAATGCCCATGCATGACTTGTCATCACGCCGGTCAGCACCGCGCCAACCAATGTCATTTTTTTCATTCCCTATTCTCCTCGATCTCTCTAAATTGAGTGAGCAACACGGCTTTTTGCATAGTCTGCTATTTAAAATTAGCATTACTTAGCACGCTATTCAAGTGGGGAATATATGCATGGTTTTTGAGAAAATGGATTCGGCAGGCTACCTGATAAATCACATCGCCAGATTGTGCTTTCAGGATTTGCGTGAACAGATCGCCCCGCTTGGTATTGCCCCGGCTCAATTCATGACGCTGCTGGAGCTTTGGCGTGAAGATGGTTTGTCACAAAAAGATCTCGTTGACCTGCTCGATGTCGAACAGGCCACCATGGCAAACACAATAGCCAGAATGGAACGTGATGGACTGATTGAACGCCGTCCCCGCCCGGAGGATGGTCGTTCCCATTCAATATACATGACAGAAAAGGCAAAATTGCTTGAATTCGAGGCGACAAATGCCGCCAGAAGAGTAAATGAGGAACATTTGTCTGTCCTGTCGGACGAAGAACAGAAGCAATATATCCAGATCATGCAACGTATTATTGCTGGCAGGAGAAATTCCAAAAAATAGGGCGTTATCCTTCGTGCTCTTATGGCGACAGGCTGCGAATGTCTCAAAAGTCAGGTCAATGGTCGCCCGAATTTTCATTTGAACCGGTTTAGCTGTATCATAGGGCAACTTGGCAAGGTGAAGGCGCAACGCGGAGTAATCTCATGGCAGGTGTACAGGACACAATCCATATCTATAGCCGGACGATCTCAAATGCAGCGGTTTGTGAGTTTGACGCGGAACCGGACCCGGTAAAGAGGTTTCGCAAATACGCTTGTACAATTACAAATTCGGAACAGGCAGCCATTGATGCACTGTTTAACGAGGCTGAAGCGCCCGTAGATGAGCCAGAACCCGCAATAACGATGCACCTGGACCCGGACATTGCCAATTACTTCAGGCAAACTGGCGGAGATTGGCAGCGTCAAATCAACGACGTGTTGCGAGCATTGATCAAATAGTTTCGATGCGACGGTCGGGTACACCCGGTCCGCCAGGCCCAAAAGGCAGCAATGTTCAGCTCGCCACACTTTAGATCGCCTACCCAATATCTGTGCGTTCATCCCGGATCGTGCCGTATCGATATGCGTGTGAATCCATCAGGAAGGAATGCGGGAGTATTTTGAATTTCTTCCTGACGGGACTCACGCGCGTTGACCCACACATATTCAACAGTTTGAATTTATGCTTGCCAAAAACCAAAAAAGCGTCCAATATTCGAGACAAATGTCCGAGAATTGAGACGATCAATGCAGCTTGAACGCTTGATATCCATTCTGGAAATGACCGCCATTGCAGGCCGGCCCGTATCCGTTGCCAATCTGCAAAAGGCAACCGGCTTGCCGCGTCCCACCTGCTACCGTCTGGTTCAAACACTTACCGATCATCAGTTGCTTGATGTGGAAGAACCCGATTCCCGCTTTGTCATTGGCGAGCGTCTTATTCGTCTGGCGCTGTTGGGCAAGTCTGATATTGACGTGCGCCGGGCAACGGCCAGCACCATCAAACAGGCGGCCATCCATCTGGGAGAAGCGGCGTTTTTGGCCCGTCTGCGCAACAATCATGTTGAGATTATCCATGTGGAAACACCTGATGATGTCACCAAATCTCATATTCACCCGGGCCTGGGGAACCGCCCGTTGCATGCCTGTTCGTCGGCAAAAGCCATCGCGGCCCATGCCGAAAAGGAGTTGCAGGCGGAGATTTTGAACGGCGTATTGACGCAGTTCACGGATCATACCCATGCCAGCCCCGACACATTGGCGGCTGAGTTCGCCGCCATTCGTGCCTGCGGTTACGCACAGTGCAATGAGGAAATATCACTGGGCATTGCCAGCGTTGCCGCACCTGTTCAATTCGGCACGATTGGCGTGGCATTCAGTGTTGGCGCGGTGGCCCACGCCAGTCATTTTGATCATGAAAACCGCAAGGTTGTCGGGGAATATCTGGCAAAACTGGCAGAAAGGGTCGGTTCTGCCATTCAACTGTGCAACGTCACTGACATTTAGTGAGCGGTTGCACGCCTGGTCGGATTGGAGGATCCGGCTGGATTTGTAACGCAAGCAATTGCAATCAAGGGAGAACTGGAAATGTCTGAAGCAGAAACAGAATGTTGCACAGGACCCGGCTACGCGTCGCCGCAGGAGGCTATCCGCGCGCCGCGTGAAAAAGTTGTCTACACGATCTGCATTTATACAGGAACCGGTATCGAGAAGCCGGATTATCTTGCGACAATTGACGTCGACGAAGACAGCGACACCTATGGGCAGGTCATTGCCCGAACTGAAATGCCCATCGTTGGTGACGAACTGCATCACATGGGTTGGAATGCCTGCTCGTCCTGTCATGCTGACAGTGGCATGTCGCGCAAATATCTGATTATTCCGGGTGTCCGCACGTCCAATTTCTACATTGTTGACACTGCAACGGACCCGCGTAATCCGACATTGTTCAAGACAATTGACGGTGAAGAAATCAAGAAGAAAACCAACCTGTCTGCCCCCCATACGGTACACTGTCTGGGTTCGGACATAATCGTGTCCATGCTGGGTGACGCTGATGGCAATGCCCCCGGCGGTTTCCTGCATCTCAACAAGGATTTCGAGATTGTCGGCCGTTGGGAAAAAGACATTTCCGGCATGAACTTCAATTATGATTTCTGGTATCAACCGCGCCATAACATGATGGTTTCAACCGAATGGGGTGCGCCAAACACTTTCATGCCGGGCTTTGATCTGGAAGATGTCGGCAATGGGAAATATGGCAGCCATATCCATTTTTGGGACTTTGCCAACCGCAGTATAGAGCGCTCTGTCGATCTGGGCGCGGAGGGCATGATACCACTTGAAGTGCGTTTCCATCATGACCCTGACTCCACCCATGGCTTTGTCGGCGCAACCTTGTCATCCAATATTTTCCACTGGTTCAAGGATGACAAGGGTGAGGTACAGATCGAGAAAGTGATCGATGTGGAATCCATTGATGTGGCGGATTTCCCGGTGCCCATGCCCGGGCTCATTACTGATATTCTGGTGTCCATGGATGACAAATACCTCTATTTCTCCAACTGGCTGCATGGCGATCTGCGGCAATACGACATCTCGGACCCGTCCAAACCCGTTCTGACAGGTCAGGTGTGGATTGGTGGCCTGCTTGGCAAAGCACCGGTGGTCAATGGCCGGGCGGTGGCAGGCGCGCCGCAGATGATCCAGCTTTCGCTAGATGGCAAGCGGCTCTATGTCACGACATCACTGTTTTCGACCTGGGATAATCAGTTCTACCCCGATATGAAAAGCGATGGTGGTGTGATGCTGGTGGTGGATTGCGACAATGAAAATGGTGGCATGACGCTGAATGAAAACTTCCTGATCGACTTCGGCAAGGAGCCCCATGGGCCGGCCCGGGCGCATGAAACGCGTTACCCGGGCGGCGATTGCTCGTCTGACATCTGGATTTAAACCATGAAGCAGGCACCTGTCCCGGTACCGGGGCAGGTGATCGTCCAAATAACGGCATCTGCAGACACGAGGGCACTTTGGCCAAATTCAATGTCATTTTGAAAAACCGTGATAATCTGACCCTGAAAGTGGGTGAGGACGAGGCCATAATTGATGCGGCTGAGGCAGCCGGTGAGGTATTGCCGATAGCCTGTCGCTATGGTGGTTGCATAACCTGCGCTGCCAGATTGATTGATGGCAAGGTTCGTCAACCCAATGGTACGGCGCTGAACAGGCGCCAGTCGCAGGAAGGGTATGTTTTGCTTTGCGTTGCGCGACCGAAAACTGATTGTGTTCTTGAAGTTGGCGTCGAAAGCCACGACCGCCTCTACGTCAATCCCTTTGCGAATCCCGGCCCTTTGGCAGGTCCCAATCCATCAACAGGCCCCAGCCCAACAGCCGGAACCGGCAAGTTCCAGTTTGTGAACAAGGAACCGAAGCCATGAGATTGGCGGCCAGGAACCATGGGCATGTGCGCAGCGGTTTCAACCTGGCGCGTGAACTGACCACGGCTCTTGTTGTTGCCGGTTGGCTGTTTATGGCATTTCAACTGATGGAATTGACCATGCGTGGCACCATTGCCAGCGCCGGGCCCGGGATGGGGTTTTTCGACCAGTTGAAGACCTGGTTTCTACCGCAGGGTTTCACGCTTGCAGCGCTTTATTCGATATGCACCACCCAGTCTCTTGTGTGGAGCGGCGCTGATTTTGTCAAAGCGCTCGGCATGTGGCTGGCGATGGTCCTGGCGATGATGGTACCGACACTTGCAGCCCAGTTTCAAAATATGAATCTGCCGCGCCTCAAACTGACATCCCTGCTGGGGTTTGTCGGTGGCTATCTCTTTGTCTGGCTGGGGTTTTGCGTTGCAATGGTTGCCCTGCAATGGGGACTGCGTTCAAATCTGGTGCTGAGCGATCATATGGTTTCTTCCAGTGCCTGGCTGAACGCTGCGCTGCTGATTGCCGCCGGGTCCTACCAGCTGTCGCAGGCCAAGCGCCATCATCTCAAAGCCTGCCGATTGTCCCTCAAGCGCGCCTTTGGTGGTGATGGAAACAGCCAGACACACAACGGCATCAATTATGCTGTTCATTGCATCAAATGTTGCTGGCCGTTGATGCTGACAATGTTCGTTTTTGGTCTGATGAATATATTCGCCATGGCGGCACTGACGGTGCTTATGGTGATAGAAAAGTCGTCCGATAAGGCGCAGGGGCTGGTGAAGATGTCGGGTGCACTGCTCATACTGATCGGGGTCGTCCAGCTGCTGCTTTAGAGCCTGTCGATTACAGGCGTTGATTGGACAGATAGTCAGTCAATCCCTGCCGCTCTTCGTTGCTCAGTCTGATGCCAAGTTTTGTACGCCTGAATAAAATATCTTCCGCATCAACGGCCCATTCATTGGCCTGAAGATAACGCACTTCCACTTCATAGAGCCCGGCGCCAAAATGCTGCCCGAGGTCTTCCGCGTGTTTCACATCCTTGAGTAGCCTGGTTGCATTCGTGCCGTAGAGCCGCACCAGCCGTTGTGCCACGGATGGTTCCAAAAACGTACAATTCTTGCGTATTGTATTGACCAGCGCATCATAGCCATCGATGCCAAAATCACCGCCGGGCAATGTCGCGCCGGCGGTCCATGCCGGTTGACGCGCCCCAAGGACAGCTTCGATACTGCCCATGACGCTCTCGGCGAGGCGGCGGTAGGTGGTGATCTTGCCGCCGAATATATTCAACAAAGTACCTGTTTGTTTGTCGCCATCCTGTTTGATGACATAATCGCGCGTTGCTTCCTGTGCTTTTGAGGCACCGTCATCATAGAGTGGACGAACACCCGAATAGGTCCACACAACATCGTCAATATTCACCGGTTCGCGAAAGTAAGCGCTGGCCATCTCGCACAGGTAGGTTGTTTCTTCTGGCGTTATCTGCGGTTTTTCATGCAAGTCCCCTTGCTCGGCGTCTGTGGTGCCGATCAGCGTAAAATCTCGCTCATAAGGAATCGCAAAAATGATGCGGTCGTCCGTATTCTGGAAAATGTAACAGCGCTCGTGCTGATATTTTTTGCGAATGACAATGTGACTGCCACGCACCAATCTGACGTTGTGTGCATCATTGTGGCCGAAAACAGTTTTCAACACGTTATCCACCCACGGCCCTGACGCATTGATCACCACATCCGCGGTAACACTATGCGTGTGTCCCGATTGTTCATCGCACAGATCAATCTGCCACGTGCCATCCTGGCGTTCGGCCTTGACAACGCGGGTTCGTGAGCGGATGTCCGCACCACGGTCAGCGGCATCGCGGGCATTGAGGACAACCAGCCGTGAATCTTCAACCCAGCAATCAGAATATTCAAAGCCCTTGCGAAAGGTCTCATTGAGCGGCCGTCCGGCTTCATCGCTGGTCAGGTCGAGGCTGCGCGTGGCGGGCAGGCGTTTGCGGCCGCCGATATGGTCATAAAGAAACAGTCCAAGCCGCAGGAGCCAGGCTGGTCGCAGACCGCTGTGATAGGGCAGCACAAACCGCAACGGCCAGATGATATGCGGAGCCATGGACCACAGGATTTCGCGTTCCATCAGTGCTTCACGCACCAACCGGAACTCGTAATGTTCCAGATAACGCAAACCGCCATGAACAAGCTTGGTTGACGCAGATGATGTGCCACCGCCAAAGTCGCCTGACTCGCAAAGACAGACAGAATAGCCGCGTCCGATTGCGTCACGTGCAATGCCAGCGCCATTGATGCCGCCGCCTATGATGAAAATGTCGTAATGCGACACCAGCTCCTCCATATGTCCGGCTTGCGCCTTGTCTTAATTCTAGCCGGCAACAATGAGCTCAACGCTTGAGTCCCTGCATAGCTGTACAATTTTTCGCGGCGGCGGGGCGTCGGTTACAAAAACATCGATATCGGCCAGACGGCCAATTTGAACCGGTGCCTTGCGCTGAAACTTGATGTTGTCTGCCACCAGTATCTTTTTGCGTGCCTGTTCGATGATGGCCTGAGCCACGCGAACTTCGCGATAATCAAAATCGAGCAACTCACCATCTTCATCGATGGCCGATGCGCCGATGATGGCAAAATCAACCTTGAATTGCCGGATGAGATCAACTGCTGCAGCACCCACGATACCCCGGTCGCCCTTGCGCACCATGCCACCGGTGATCACAACTTCCACATTTTCCGCCTCGGACAGAATGAATGCCACGTTGAGATTATTGGTGATGGCCATCAGGCCCACATGTCGACGCAGGGCATAGGCAACCTGTTCCGTCGTTGTGCCGATGTTGAGAATGACAGATGAATTATTGGGCACCAGATCTGCGACAACCTGTGCAATGCGGGCCTTGCCCTCCGATGCAATATCACGGCGCGACTGATAGGCCATATTGACGGTATTTGAAGGGAAAATCGCGCCGCCGTGTACACGCTGCAGTTTTTCCAGATCACATAACTCGTTCAGATCTTTGCGGATTGTTTGCGGTGTAACGTCAAAATGAGTTGCAAGGTTTTCCACATCAACCCGTCCATCGCGGCGTGCAATGTCGAGTATGTCTATCTGTCTTGGTTGCAAGCGTGGCACAGTTTTCTCCTCAGGCACTTTCTATTAATTGCGGATTTTTTCGGTAAAATCAACTAATGAACTATTGACTTTCGTTTTTTTTCGTATTTGGTTAGACGTGTTCACATTACGGAACTCTTTCGGATGGGACGCTTATGCTCGTTCTGGTGAAACACCAGGAATCGGGAATATTATCAGTGGAGGAGATATCATGAAAAAGCTGCTCTTGGCTTCTGCCGCGGCTGCTGCTCTGAATATTGCTGCGATACCTGCTTATGCCGGCATGGCAGAAGCAGAAAAATGGATCAATGAAGAGTTTCAGCCTTCTGTTTTGTCAATGGACGAACAGAAGCAGGAAATGGAATGGTTCATCAACGCATCCAAGCCTTTGGCAGGCATGGAAATCAATGTTCTGTCGGAAACAATTCCGACTCATACCTATGAATCAAAGACCCTGGCAAAGGCCTTTGAAGAAATTACCGGTATCAAGGTCAATCACCAGCTATTGGGTGAAGGCGAAGTGGTGCAGGCTGTTCAGACACAGATGCAAACCGGCCGTAACCTTTACGATGCCTATATCAATGACTCCGACCTGATCGGCACGCATTCGCGCCTGCAGCTTGCAGTAAACCTGTCCGAGTGGATGGCTGGCGAAGGCAAGGATGTTACCAATCCTGCACTTGATCTGGATGACTTTATCGGCCGGTCCTTTACCACCGGACCTGATGGGGCGCTTTACCAGTTGCCCGATCAGCAGTTTGCAAACCTTTACTGGTTCCGCAAGGACTGGTTTGACCGGGAAGATCTGAAATCGGCTTTCAAGGCAAAATACGGCTATGATCTGGGTGTTCCGGTCAACTGGTCGGCCTATGAGGATATCGCTGAATTCTTCAGCAATGATGTCAAGGAAATCGACGGTGTACGCGTTTATGGTCACATGGACTATGGCAAGCGCGCTCCTGACCTTGGCTGGCGCATGACTGATGCATGGCTTTCCATGGCCGGTGCCGGATCCAAGGGACTTCCCAATGGTCGTCCAATCGACGAATGGGGTATCCGTATGGACGAGGGTTCGTGTAACCCATCGGGTGCTTCCGTATCGCGCGGTGGCGCAACCAATGGTGCTGCTGCCGTCTATGCCATTCGCAAATGGGATGAGTGGCTTCGCCAATACGCCCCACCAGCCGCCGCTGACTATGACTTCTATCAGTCGTTGCCAGCACTCTCGCAGGGCAATGTTGCCCAGCAGATCTTCTGGTATACAGCCTTCACCGCTGACATGGTTGCCCCGCAAAGTGCCGGCAACAACACAGTTGATGAAGCAGGCAAACCATTGTGGCGCATGGCTCCATCACCACACGGTCCCTACTGGGAAGAAGGCCAGAAAGTTGGCTATCAGGATGTTGGTTCATGGACACTGTTCAAGTCAACACCAACAGATCGTGCCAAGGCTGCATGGCTCTATGCACAATTTGTGGTCTCAAAGACAGTTGATGTGAAAAAGAGTCAGGTGGGTCTGACATTCATTCGTGACTCCACAGCCAACCATGAGAGCTTCACCGAACGGGCACCAAACCTTGGCGGTCTGGTGGAATTCTACCGTTCTCCTGATCGGGTTGCCTGGACCCCAACCGGTGTTAACGTGCCGGATTATCCAAAGCTTGCCCAGTTGTGGTGGCAGAACATTGGTGACGTGAACTCCGGCGCATTTACCGCGCAGGCAGCCATGGATCGCCTTGCCGGTGAAATGGATCAGGTGATGAGCCGCATGCAACGTGCCGATGAGGCCAACAACACCTATGGTGGTTGCGGACCGCGTCTGAACGAAGCCAAGGATCCTTCGGAGTGGATTGGCAAAGGTGGCGCAAAAGCCAAACTTGCCAATGAAAAGCCTCAGGGCGAAACCATCAACTATGACGAACTTGTCAAGCGCTGGAACCAGTAGCGCCTGACCTTTGATTGCGCAAAGCGATCCGGCCCAATCCGGGCCGGATCGCACGCGGCAACATCACCTGTGTTACAATAATTCAACCATTTACAACCGCAGGGTCATCCATGACGCTCGAATTAAAACATGTGGGCAAAACCCTGGACGGCGATGTTCACATACATCCAACCGATCTTGTTTTGGAGCCCGGACGCTTCAACATCCTGCTGGGCACGACCTTGGCAGGTAAAACCACTTTGATGCAGCTGATGGCAGGGCTGGAAAAGCCAACGTCCGGCGAAATCTGGTTCAACGGCCGCAATGTGACCGGTGAGCGGGTACAAAAGCGCAATGTGTCGATGGTCTATCAGCAGTTCATCAACTATCCGAATATGTCGGTTTTTGAAAATATCGCATCGCCGCTGCGCGTCGCACGCATGGCTGAAGCAGATATTCGCAAGCGGGTTGAGGAAATGGCCGGGTTGATGAAAATTTCAGCAATGCTTGACCGCAGACCATCAGAACTTTCAGGTGGCCAGCAGCAGCGTACCGCCATGGCCCGTGCTTTGGTAAAAGATTCAGATCTGATCCTGCTCGATGAACCATTGGCCAACCTCGATTTCAAATTGCGCGAGGAATTGCGTGACGAAATGCCCAGGATTATCGCTGAACGCAATTGTGTGGTTGTCTACGCCACAACCGAACCAAGCGAAGCATTGCTGTTGGGAGGCCATACGGCAGCCCTTTATGAGGGCCGTGTCGTCGACTATGGACCAACCAGCGAAATCTATTGCCAGCCTGCCGATCTCACCAGTGCCAAAGTATTTTCAGAACCGCCCATCAACATTGCCGGCGTGCGCAAATCCGGCGATCAGATCGTGTTGAACGAGAACGTTTCCTGGCCGGCATCCTCAGCACTTGCTGACGGGGAATATACGATTGGCATTCGCCCTCATCATGTATCACCTGTTCGCACCCATGAATCGGATGTCGGGATCACCGGAACCGTCCATGTCGCAGAGCTGAGTGGATCAGAAAGCATGATCCATTTTGATGCCTATGGCGATTCATGGGTTTCCCTGTCCCATGGCGTTCATCCTTTCGACACCGGCGAAGAGACGACGCTTTTTGTTGATGTATCAAACTGCTTCTATTTTGATCCGGCAGGCAGGCTGGTTTCCTCCAGCGATTCAGCAGGAGTGAACTGATATGGCCAGAATTACCCTCTCCGATCTGAAGCACAGCTATATGCCGAACCCCACCAACGATGCCGACTGGGCATTGAAACAGCTGGATGTTGAATGGGACGACGGTGGTGCCTATGCGCTGCTTGGGCCGTCCGGCTGCGGAAAAACAACCCTGCTTAACATCATCTCGGGTCTGTTGATCCCCTCCCATGGACGGGTGCTGTTTGATGATAGCGATGTAACGGCACTGGCCCCGGAAGAGCGCAAGATTGCGCAGGTTTTTCAGTTTCCGGTCGTTTACGACACGATGACAGTCTATGACAATCTGGCTTTTCCCTTGCGCAATCGCGGCGTTACCGAAGATCTGGTTGATGTGCGGGTGCGCGAAGTCGCCGAGATGACGGACCTGACAGCCATGCTGAAGAACCGTGCATCCGGTCTCACCGCCGATGGCAAGCAGAAGATCTCCCTTGGACGCGGTCTGGTCCGAACGGATGTGAATGCGATCCTGTTTGACGAACCGCTCACGGTGATTGACCCGCATTTGAAGTTTCAGCTGCGCTTGAAGCTCAAGGAACTGCACCATCGTGTCAATAATACGATGATCTATGTCACCCATGACCAGACCGAGGCCCTGACCTTCGCTGACAAGGTTGTGGTGATGAATGTCGGAGAGGTGGTACAGATCGGTACGCCTGAAGAACTGTTTGAAGTGCCACATCACACATTTGTGGGTCATTTCATCGGCTCGCCGGGCATGAATGTTCTGCCCTGTGACATCGACAATGGCGCGGCCCATTTTGCCGGTCAACGGGTTGAAACCGCCAATGATGCCGATGGTGTCAATGGCAGGAAAACCGAGATCGGCGTGCGTCCCGAATATGTTACATTTTCCGATCAGGGGCTGGATGCACAGGTTATACGGGTCAGTGATACAGGACGTTTCAATGTTGTTGAAACGCAATGCGGTGGAAACCGGGTTAATCTTCTGGTCGGTGAGGGCGCCGAGATACCCTCTGAAACCACAAAAATTGCCTTTAATCCCGAGAGAACACGTATCTATGCGGATGGGTGGTTGATGGGCCGGGAGGCATCATCATGAACAAGACAGTCAATCACAAGGCCTGGTTCTTCGTTCTGCCGGTTCTCGCACTCGTCGCGTTTAACGCCATTGTGCCGTTGATGACAGTGGTCAATTATTCGGTGCAGGAATCCTTCGGCAACAATGTATTCTTCTGGTCCGGCCTGACCTGGTTTGAGGAAATGCTGCGCTCACCGCGTTTTCACGCTTCATTGGGACGACAGCTTACCTTTACCTTTACAATTCTTGCCATTGAGATACCGCTGGGTGTCATTATTGCCCTTGCCATGCCCAAAAAGGGAATTTGGGTGTCCGTCTGTCTTGTATTGATGGCCATGCCGCTGTTGATTCCGTGGAATGTGGTCGGTGCAATGTGGAACATCTTTGCGTTGCCTGAAATTGGCCTGCTCGGCAAGACGCTCAACTCGATGGGGTTTGACTACAATTATACCCGCCAGCCAGGTGATGCCTGGTTCACGCTGATCCTGATGGACGTATGGCACTGGACTTCGCTTGTCGTATTGCTGTCCTACGCCGGACTGGTGTCCATACCGGATGCCTATTATCAGGCGGCAAAAATTGACGGTGCCAGTTCCTGGGCAATTTTCCGCTATATTCAACTGCCCAAGATGAAGCGGGTTCTGACGATTGCCGTGCTGCTGCGCTTTATGGATAGTTTCAATATCTATACCGAGCCAAGCGTGCTGACCGGCGGCGGACCCGGCAATTCGACCACACTGTTGTCGCTGGATCTGGTGAAGATCGCACTTGGGCAATTTGACCTCGGCCCGGCAGCGGCCATGTCGCTGATCTACTTCCTTGTTATCCTGCTGTTCAGCTGGATTTTCTACACACTCATGACCAGAAACGAGGAACAGTGATGAAACGCGCTTCCTGGTTGATCCCGACCATTTACATCATATTTCTCATGCTGCCGATCTATTGGCTGGTCAGCATGTCGTTCAAGACAACCAATGAGATTCTGGGTGCATTTACCCTGTGGCCGCAGAATTTCACGCTGGAAAACTACTATGTGATCTTCACCGATCCGAGCTGGTATATGGGCTATGTGAACTCCATAATTTACGTGATTATCAATACGGTTTTG
The DNA here is from genome assembly GCA_947501445.1 of uncultured Rhizobiaceae group bacterium. Lineage (GTDB taxonomy): Bacteria > Pseudomonadota > Alphaproteobacteria > Rhizobiales > Rhizobiaceae > Hoeflea_A. Next base: position 164,843 of record CANMVS010000003.1, read on the forward strand.
TCAGTGGCCGTTGCGCTGCCTGCGGCCTATGCGTTTTCCCGTTATAGGTTTTTGGGCGACAAGCACCTGTTCTTCTGGCTCTTGACGAACCGTATGGCACCGGCTGCGGTCTTTGCATTGCCTTTCTTTCAGCTCTATTCCGCGGTCGGTATCTTTGATACCCATCTGGCTGTGGCTCTGGCCCATACGCTCTTCAATATTCCGCTTGCCGTGTGGATCCTTGAGGGTTTCATGTCCGGCGTGCCCAAGCAGCTGGATGAAACGGCCTATGTGGATGGATATTCGTTCTGGCGCTTTTTCATTCGCATATTCATCCCGACAATTGCTGCCGGTATCGGTGTTGCGGCTTTCTTCTGCTTCATGTTTTCCTGGGTGGAACTGCTGCTTGCCAAAACGCTGACAGCAGTCGCTGCCAAGCCAATTGCGGCGGCCATGACGAAAACCGCCTCGTCATCCGGCTATGAGCTGGGACTGCTGGCAGCTGCAGGCACACTGACGATTATTCCTGGCGCTATCGTTATCTATTTTGTTCGAAACTACATCGCCAAGGGCTTTGCCCTGGGTCGCGTGTGACGGAGACTGTCTGATGCAGGACATAACACTATTCGGGTTTGACTGGTGGACCCAACCGCTTGGGTCCTGGATGGCCTGGACCCGCGCGACGATTGGCTTTTTTCTCTTTATTGTGCTGTGCATCTCTGCCATGGCCGTTTGGGAATATTACAGCCCCGGCGGCAATCCGCGTCGTGGCATATTCGCCATCGACACGACACGGGGCGACCGGCTGTTCATCTCACTGTTGAGCAGTGCCTTTATCTTCATCGCCTGGATTTTTCTGTTCGGAACACCGCTGTGGTGGCCGCTGGGGATCGCTATCGTGTGGGCAATCGTTGTCTTTCGCTACGTTTGACGATTCCTCACGGAATGTTTGGTTGAAGATCCGCGCATTTATCCGTAGAGCGAAGGTATGCGATTTGTAATTATTGCTTTTATCCTGCTCTATTTTGGCCCGGTGGCAGCGCGTATTGCGGTCTATGCGGCAACTGAACAGCAGATGCACTGGAGCAGGGCTGATCGCTCCCCGACGGGTCTTGCGCCTGATCCATTGGCGCATCGCCGCGCCATCGTGCAGATCTACGCGGCGCGAACCTACCGCTGGCGCGGTGTCTTTGCGGTCCATACCTGGCTGGCAATCAAGCCGGCAGGGGCTGACCATTACACCCGCTATGATGTAACAGCCTGGGGCGAGCCGCTTCGGGTCAGTTACAATTCGCCGGACAGCCGCTGGGTCGGCAATGAGCCGTGGGTTATTTATGATGTCCGTGGCGCGCAGGCTCAGGCGATGATCCCGAAAATTCAAAGCGCCATCGAACGCTATCCCTATTCGAATGATCATGGTTACGTGGTCTGGCCTGGCCCCAATTCCAACAGCTTTATCGCTGATGTCGCGCGCGCTGTGCCTGAAATGCGTGTTGCACTTCCATCGGTGGCGGTGGGCAAGGATTTTGCACCCGACTGGTTGTCGGTCATGCAAACCCCCTCCAACACAGGCTGGCAGATTTCAATCGCCGGCTATGCGGGGCTTGCCATAGGGCGTGTTGAAGGGTTGGAGTTTCACCTGCTTGGACAGACCCTTGGCATTGATATACTGCGACCAGCGCTCAAACTACCGGCCTTCGGCCGTATCGGGCTTTCACGCAGTTAAAGCCTGAATGTAACAACAAAATCAAAGGCCGACACCGTTGTCCTGTTTCCAACAAAACGTTAAACGGTCCACCGTCACGCCACGCCGGTGATCATCGACACAATTTCATTCTTGTCGGTATTGGCCGTTTCGCGCACACCGATCTGTTGCCCCCGACGCAAGACACAGATCCGGTCTGACAGCCGAAAAACCTGATCGAGACTGTGGCTGATGATCAGGATAGCCAGGTCGCGCGCCTTCAGGGTTTCAATCAGTTCTTCCACTCTGGCGGTTTCGGCGACACCGAGCGCTGCGGTTGGTTCATCAAGCAGGATTAGTTTGCTGGCCCAATGGGTTGCCCTGGCGATTGCTATGCCCTGTCGCTGCCCACCGCTCAGATCGCGGATGGTTGAGCCGGCTGAAGGAATACGCACATCCAGGTCATCCACCAGCTGCTGAGATTCGCGACGCATTCGGGTTTTGTCCAGCAATCCAAAGGGTGGTTTGGTCAGTTCACGACCCAAAAACATATTCATGAACACGGGTTGCTGATCAGCCAGTGCAAGGTCCTGGTAGACCACTTCTATTCCCCTGGCCCGGGCAGAACTGGCATCGCTGAATGCGACGGGCGCGCCATCCAGACCGATGGCACCCGACGTTGGGGTATAGACACCAGAAACAATCTTGATCAGTGTTGACTTGCCCGCCCCGTTATCACCCACGAGTGCAACGATCTCACCGGCATGAAGATCCAGCGAGAAATCCTGAATGGCAACGATACCGCCAAAGGACTTGTGAATATTTTTTAGCGACAATACGCTTGTTTGTGTGGTCATGACAAAGACCTCTCGGGCCAGTTGACCGGCTGTCCATAAATATTTTCGATGGTGGTGACCTGCGGTTCGCCAGCCGAGATGCCGGCCACGCCAACCACATTGGCGCGGGTCACAAAAGCCTGCCCGCGGAACCCGAAAATCACCGTATCACCCGTGGCGGGACGTACCGGGCCGGTGGCATCTATCATTGCGTAATAGTCGATGGCCGAATAATCCGGAATTTCGACCGGGGCCAATGCGCTGCGTTCACTGGTGGGCTCACCCGATACAAGCGCCTTCACATCGTATTTGGGGAATACCGGGTCAACATAAAGCCCGCCGCCGAAACAAAATGCATTGTCACCGTGATGGTGGGAGACTTCGCTCAGATAGAGCACTGCCGGGTCTTCGGGCAGATCTTCCATCGCGTGCAGGGGGGTGGTGCCATGCAGGGCATTTCCGGGTTCACATTGGGTTGCGCCCGCCTCAGCCAGTGCCGGGAGCATAACCGTGGAATTTGTACCTGGCGCATTCACCTCAATGCCGGTTCGCCCTGAAGCGGCAAGTGTTTCTGATGCCCGTGATAATGTGGCAAGGTTGGGTGTGGGGGTCACCTTGCGGCTGTCCAGATCAAACAGCAGTGCCGGGAACGTTGTGATCCCGGCAAAATGCGCGCCGTCCAGTGCATCAATCTGATCGGCCACCTGACAGATATCCTGCGCAGCAAAGCCGCCTTCGTGGCCGTGATAGAATGTATCGCCTTCGGTTTGGATGCGGGCCATGAGGTTTTGTATGCGCCCTGCATTGTGGGCGGCGGCCGCAGCTTGCCTTGCCTTTTCCACGGAAAATACGGTCCAATAGTCAGGCCGCAATCGGGCGGCGGCAAAATCCGCATCCCCATGCGGCACCTGAACAAGGTGACCCAGGTGCCCTGTTTTCAGTCCGGCGCGATGGCAGGCCACCGCGCACTCCATATCCACCGCTACGGACCGATTGATACCACCGCGCATAATAGCCTGACAGAAGCCGGAATGCCGTGCGACCTGTTTCGTCATGGCAAATGTCTTGAGCCCCAGCCGATTGGCTTCGGTCACAAATATTCGGGCATTTTGTTCGATGGCATCAAGGTCCAGCACATAGGAATTGGCTGGTATTTTGCCGTCCTGATGCAAAGCCATCGCGGCTTCGATGAATTTCGGATTGCGGCTGATTAAGGTTTCAAGAAACATACCTGGTCCCCCGTTTAACGATTGACGTCGCGCAGCGAAATGGCGACCGCAATTAAAATTATCAGACCCCGGACGATCATCTGGTCCGAGACTTTCAGGTTCATCAGGATAAGCCCGTTGTTCAGCATCCCCATCAATAGTGATCCCAGAAGGGCACCGATAACAGAGCCCTTACCGCCGTTAAGTGCAGTGCCACCGACAATAACGGCGGCGATTACCGTCATCAGATCGCTCTCGCCCAATGTATATTTGGCTGCCTGAAGACGACCGGCATAAAGCAGCCCGGCCAACCCGGCACATCCGCCACAGATAGTCAGCACATAGAGCCGAATTCGCGGTACCTTGATGCCCGAGACCTGTGCCGCACGCGGGCTGTCACCGGTGGCAAGCACGTGGGCGCCGAACCGGGTGTGCCGGTATATGATATGGCCAAGTGCCACACCCAGGACGGTCCAGATCACCAGTGACGGGATAGAGAATAATTTGCCGGACCCGAATATTGCCGTGAAACTGTCGTTGATTACCGGGATGGACCGCAGATCGGTCATCGAGCGTGCGATCCCGGCAAACAGCCCCATGGTTGCCAAAGTCACCAGAAAAGAGGGCAGCTTCAGATAGGCTACCAACAGGCCGTTGAATGCTCCGATTGCGATGCCGACACCCAGCCCGGCGGCGATGCCCACAAACATTGGCATGCTTTGCATCACAACTGCCGCAGACAACGCAGAGACCGCAACGATGGAGCCAAAACTCAAATCGATTTCACCGGCCGAAAGTGCAAAAACCAGTCCGATGGCCATGATTGTCACCGGTGCCGTCTGCAGGACAATATTGGTCAGGTTGCGCTGGGTCAAAAAACCATCGTCGTGCAGCGTGAGCGCAAAAAAGACAAAGATGGCCAGAAATCCCACATAGATGACCATCTGCTGCAGATCCAGGCCGGGTATTGCTGTTTTCATGCGATCCATATCGGGCTTTCCATATCGGACATTCCATGTCACTCGGATGAGGACGCGCGGGCAAAGCAGGTTGCCCGCGCAAGACGATTATCGAACGCTTTCAGGCGCTTCGATATGCAACGATTGCATCCAGCCTTCGGCAATATTGTCTGCCGTAACTGTGACAGCCGGGGCCACCACAAAGGGTGGAACATCCTGGTCGAGCAGGTCAAGCACAGCTGCTGCCGCCATGGCCCGGCCCAGCTCATAGGCCTCGTCGGCGACAATCGCGGCAACATTGCCACCGCGCTTCATGTCAAGCGCCACCGGTTCCGACAGGTCAAGTGTGACGATTTTAGTGTCCTTGTTGCCATTGGCCCGCAATGCAGCCAAAACGCCTTCCGCAGGGCCTGCCCACGTCACATAAATACCACCGATATCGGGGTTTCTGAGCAGCATGGCATTGGCAATCTCTTCGGCGCGTGCCGGGTCACTGATGCCCTGTTCCGCAACGATGGAGATATTGGGATAGTCATTCTCAATCGTCGTCTTGAACGCATTGTCGCGCTGGTTGGTGACGTAATAGCTGGCATCGTGGAAAATCCAGCCCACAGTGCCCTCATTGCCCATCGAGGCGGCTAGCGCATCGGCGGCCTGTTTGCCCATCTGGAACAAATCATCGGTAACAATTGCCGCATAATCTTTGGGGTGTTCATAGCCTGCGGGAAGGTTCGACAGGAAAACCAGCTTCACGCCTTCTTCCTTGGCTTCTTCAAAGGCCGCAGCGGACGTTACCGGGTCCAGAGGCAGTGACAGGATGATGCTGGGTTCCTTTGTCAGAGCCGTTTCGATATCGCTGCGTTGTTTGGCAGCGTCAAAACCGGCACTTGTCGTGGCAACAACCTTGATCCCCAGGCGGTCAAATTCGTCTGTCGCACCGGCGGTTACGGCATTCACAAAATCCGACTGGTCATGCCACAGCAGTGCGGCTGTGTAATTGCCGGCCTTGACGGCATCCACATCGGCCTGCGGTACGGTGATGCTTGAAGACGGGGTTGCCGTTTCACCATTGGGGCCTATCGTTTGAGCCAGTGCGGGTAGGGCGGCCACGGTAAGGACCGCAGCAGCGCAGGTTTTCAAAAAATGTTTCATGGGGTTCCTCCTGTTAAAATTTCCGACTGTGTTGACGCACCGCAAAAGCGAACCATGAACAGGGCGAAAGCCCTGATGGATGCCAGATATTCCTTGCAGTTGATGCGTTCTTCGAATGTGTGGGCGACACTGATATCGCCGGGTGCGCAATAGACCGCAGGGCACCCGATCTGTGACACCAGAAACGGCATTTCAGACCAATAGGGTGCACCGCCGATTGTGCCTTTGTCGCCACTGATGTCGGCGATGCAGTCTGACAGTGTGAGAGCGGCAGGATGCCGAGGATCAATCTCGACAGGGGACCCGCCCAAGGGATGATCACGGCCTGCGGGATAGTCGATTTCAACTGTAATCCCGGGGGCAATTTTGACGGCGTGCACAGCCGCTTCGAATGCGGCCACAGCTTCATTCAGGTCCTCTGATGGCCGAAGCTTGCGGATGAGCGACAGGTTGCATTGTCCGGGAACTGCGATATAGCCACCGCCATTGATCGTGGTCACCAGAATATCCGAAGGACCAACAAAACTGTGTTTCGGTCCTGCGTTCAACTTTTCGCCGTGCTGCCAGATCGCCGCCAGGATGGCGTGGGCGGCCTTAAGCGCATCGACGCCTTTGGACGGTGTGCCGAAATAGGCCGATTTTCCGGTCACTTTGATATCGGCTATGAAAAACCCGATTTGTGCGGTGTAAACATTCAACCTGGTCGGCTCCACATAGATGGCGAAATCCGGGGCTGCGAGCGCGCCGCCTTCCACACGTTTAACCAGATCCCTGGCACCCGCGCTGACACCGGTGCCAGGTTCGCCGCTTTCCTCATCACCAATAAAGGCATAGGACACATCACCGTTGAGTTTTACGCCGGCGCGATCCAGCAGGCGAAGTGCCGCTAGCGCCGCACAAATGCCGCCCTTGAGGTCGCAGGCACCACGCCCCCAGATTTCGCCGTCAATTTGCGGCGCCGAATAGGGGTCTTGCCGCTCAGTATCGCGCCATTTTTCCTCCCATCCGCGCACATGCACGGTATCTGTATGGCCGACGAACATGAGGTTTTGCCCGGTGCCCGTTCCCTTGCGGGTGCCCCAGATGTTTGGTCGTCCCGGCAAAAATTCAGCCATTTGCGGCGCAAGCGCGAATTCCGTCATTACAGCATTCAGGTGGGCGACAAAATTGGCCTCGTTGCCCGTGACACTTTCGCGTCCGATGGCTTCGCACAAAAGCGCTATATCCGCCGCTTCATCCTGAAGCGTCTGCAATCTGGAGGGCAGGTCAGTGATAGTCACGCAGCGCCCTCCTGGTAGGTTTTGATCTGTGGTGGCGGGACGATGATCTCCGCGCCGCGCAAACCGCCGGAAAACAGCGCGATATGTAGACGGGACAGGGCAACTGATGTGCCGCCCGCCAATGCCGCATGATCGCCCAATACTGAGGTTTCAATAGCGATGGGGCGAGGGAAACAATCCTCTAGCGCCGGTCGGATAAGTGCCAACAGTTCTTCGCGTGCGCCGATGGACCCGCCCACGACCACGCAGGATGGATCGATGACTGCTGCGATGGCTCCGATGGCCTGCGCGATGAACTTTGCCGCGCGCGCCAGCACATCCTTTGCTGCCTGCTCCCCGGACAGGGCGGCTTCGAATATCTCGGGCACCATTTTATGTTGCTGCGTCAGCGCCTGATAGTGGGAAATCATTGCCTGGGTGGCCGAGACCCGCTCCATGGCGCCAATTTCGAGGCTTTCCGGCTCAAACGGGTCGGCACCGAATGGAAGATAACCAATCTCGCCAGCTGCGCCATTGGCACCGCGCACCAGTTGCCCACCAATGACCAGCCCTGCGCCGATACCAGTGCCGATGGATAAAAAGACCAGATCGTCCCGGTCACCCTGATGGGTCATCCAGTGCTCACCAAGGGCTGCCAGATTGACATCATTTTCAACCAGGACCTCCACGCCCAGTCGGGTCTGCAGCAGTCCGGCAAAATTGATCCGGTCGATGCCTGCGATATTGGGCGCCATGCGGATATTGCCGCTTTTGATATCAGGCACGCCCGGCACGCCGATGACCGCCACCCGGATTTTGTCTGGGCCAAAATTGTGACTTTCGGCAGCCTCCAGAATTAGACGGCAGATTTGATGCACGACAGCGTCGCCCCCGTCCCGGTCTGTCGGTTCGACCAGTTCGACGATAACGGCACCGGTCAGGTCACACAGCGCCACACGAACCTTGGTTCCACCCAGATCAACACTGGCAACCACAGCTGCGTCCGGCATGATTTCATAGATGACGGCACGGCGACCGACATTGCCCTCGGTGCGGCCCACGGTTCGAACCCAGCCGTCACTTTCCAGAGAGGAAACCACCTCGGACACGGTCTGTTTTGACAGGCCCGTCATCTTGGCCACACTGGCACGTGAGATCGGACCATATGTCGTAATTGCCTGAACAACAGCGCTCAGAGACATCCGTCGAGGAAGATTGGCAGGGTTGTCCATGGTGGTCCTTATTTAGTTCGTCCAGTTACCGAACTAAATAATATGACGGAGCGGGTGTCAACCGTTTTGTTTGATGCGTCAGCCTTTGCAAGGGGTCGGTATCCGGCTTCGCAAACGTAAAAACATGACCTGAGTTACAATGTCATATTCTGTGGGCGGCCTATTGGGTGCCCGAAACACCATGGGTTGGCGTAGGTTCGAATACTATTCCTGTATCGGTGGAAATTCATCTATATCGGTTTGAAAAATATGAACAAATTTTCTAATAGATAACGTTCAATGTTAAAATTCGCCAAAATTTCCACAAATATTTACTAATTGTAAAAATAAACAGTTGTGTAATAGTATATAAAATGCAAAATTTAACAAATGACCTCTTTTGTATTATTTATACTTGCTGTATATTTTGCGCCAATGCTGGTGTGCTTCCTGGTATACGCAGCAAACATGCCTCAGGTCGAATGGTATATGGCAGACAGTTCATCGACTGGACTAGCGCCGGATCCGGCTGTGGAAAAATCAGCAATTGTGCAGATCTATTCGGCCCGCGCTTATGGTTGGCTTGGTATATTTGCCGTGCATACCTGGCTTGTCTTCAAGGAAGAAGGTGCCGATCAATACAGCCGCTACGACGTGGCCGGATGGGGAGAGACATTGCGGTTTTGTATGGCGCCTCCTGACAGTCGCTGGTGTGGAAACCAACCGGAGGTGGTTGAGGAGATACGCGGTGAAAGTGCCAAATCAGCTATTCCGAAAATCCAGGCTGCCATAGCAAGCTACCCCTATATCGATGCTGTTGGCTACATCGCCTGGCCCGGTCCCAATTCCAACAGTTTTGTGGCCAATATCATCAGGCAGGTGCCAGAGTTGCGGGTGTCACTTCCCCCCAAGGCAATCGGCAAAGACTTTGCTCATCGCTGGTTGTCGATAATGCAGACCCCTTCAAAATCCGGATGGCAGGTTTCGATCGCCGGTTATTTTGGTATGGCGTTCGGCATTGTTGAGGGGTTGGAATTCCATGTGTTGGGGCAAACGCTCGGCGTGGATCTTTTGCGACCGGCAATCAAAGTGCCTGCGCTGGGCCGAATTGGCATTTCCCGAAGTTGAATTGAATACACCTGGCTTTTGACGCGGGTAGTACCCGTATCACTAGGCGCCTCGTGCACGCTCCACACCACCAGTTCACGCACGATGGGTGATCATCAATCAAGCTACTGGCAATACTCACTCGATTCCCATTGGACCGTTTCACGTTTTATCAGAAACGGGACAACGGTGTCGGTCTTTGATTTTGTTGATGCAATTCAGGTTTTGCGGATTCCGTCAAAACCCGAATTGCTCTAGTATGAACATCTGATTCACGCGGTTTTTCGAGGCACGAGATGAAAACGACCAAGCGGCTGCGCGCGCTTTTCAATGCGCCCGAAATACTGGTTCTGCCGGGTGCCCACGACGCATTGTCGGCCAAACTTGCTGAGCGCGCCGGGTTCGACGCCATCATCATGGGCGGCTTTCCCATGACCGGGTCGCTTCTGGCTGCACCCGACAGTTCGCAATTGGGGCTTGCCGAGATCTGTGAACATTTCAGGCGGGTAACCGGCGCCATTGAAATTCCGGTTTTCGCCGACGCAGATACTGGGTTTGGCAATGTTTCCAATGTTCGCAGAACAACGCGCGAGTTGGAACGTGCCGGGGTTGCAGGCTTCTTTATTGAAGATCAGGTTTTCCCGAAGCGCTGCGGACACACACCCTGTAAGGCGGTGGTCGAAGCACAGGAGATGATTGCCAAGGTCAAGGCTGCAACGGACGCCCGTTTCGATGATGATCTGGTGATCATGGCGCGCACGGATGCGCTGGCTGTTGAAGGACTTTCAGCAACGATTGACTGTGCTGCCCTCTACCGTGAAGCCGGCGCTGATGTACTGTTTGTTGAAGCACCGACCAGTGTTGAAGAGATGCAGCGCATTGTTGATGAACTGGGCGGATTGCACATGGCCAATATTATCGATCATGGCATGACGCCGGATCTGACAGCCGCACAATTGCATGCGATCGGATATGCTTCAGCCTGTTGGGGGTTGAGTTCGATTTTTACCATGACAAAGGCGCTGACCAGGCTTTATGACGGATTAAAAGCGGATGGAACAACGGCTAATGAACGTGAACGTATGGTGAGTTTCGACGAATTCACCGAGTTGGTCGGGCTGCCGGAACTCAGAAATCAGGAGCAGGGCGATCTTGATTTTGCCAAAGCACTGCTGCGGTCAAAAGACCCGGAAAATGACAGGCTCACCAAGGGGACTAAATGAACAATCCACTGATATTCGACGGGCACAATGATGTGCTTGGCAAAATGCTCAAAGATGGTGGCCCGTCTGCAATAGATGCATTCATAACTGGCAATGATGGCCATATTGATCTGCCAAAGGCGCAAAAGGGCGGGTTGGGCGGCGGTTTTTTTGCCATTTGGGTGTCTTCGCCGATGGACCTTGGTGATGCCTTGAAGGCGATGGCGCAACCAAAATATGATTTGCCGCTGCCAGATGCGGTGCCGCTGGACCTTGCAACAAAAGATGCACTCGCACAGGCGGCACTGCTCATCCGTCTTGAGGACCGCGGTGCACTCAAGATTTGTCGCAATGCCGCTGATATTCGCACATGCCTGAACACCGGCAAGCTTGCCGCCCTCATGCATATGGAGGGGGCTGAGGCCATTGATGCGGATTTGCTGGCGCTGGATGTTTTTTATCATGCGGGTTTGCGCTCGATAGGGCCCGTATGGAGCCGGCCGACCATATTCGGCAATGGTGTGCCTTTTCGTTACCCCGGCTCTCCGGATGCGGGCGAAGGATTGACGCCGGCCGGGCATCGCCTCGTCGACAGATGCAATGAATTGCGGATCATGATTGATCTGGCGCACCTGAATGAAAAGGGTTTTTGGGAGGTTGCGGCGCGCAGCCATCACCCGCTGGTCGCCACGCACTCCAATGTCCATGCGATCTGTCCTCACGCACGTAACCTGACCGACAGGCAACTTGCGGCCATTGCTGAAAGTGATGGCATGGTGGGCTTGAATTTCGCCGCAGCGTTTTTGCGCCCGGACGGGAGGATGAATGACGATGTGCCGGTCGAATATATGTTGCGTCACATCGACCATCTGATTGAACATCTGGGTGAAGACCGTGTTGGTCTGGGATCGGACTTCGATGGTGCCGTTGTGCCACAGGTCATCGGCGATGCATCAGGTTTGCCGGTTCTGTGTGAAGCAATGCGTGCCCATGGCTATGATGCCGCCTTGCTGGCAAAACTATGCCATGGCAACTGGCTGCGCGTGCTTGAAAAGACCTTTGGCAGCTAGCGCAACAGCCTTTCTTCATAGGGATAGCTGGTCAGGTTCTCATAGCCATCGTCGGTTATCAGAACCTGATCTTCCAGTTTGACCCCGACCTTGCCGCCAAGGGCACCCGCATAAACCTCAACACACAGGACCATTCCAGGTTCCAGTTGACCCGGATAACCGCAGGCCTGGTAATCCTCCGGGTAGCGAATACTGGGAAATTCGTCACATAAGCCGACGCCATGGGCGATGACACCGTAACGTTGGGCGCGATATTGTTCTGGCAGGCGATGGGCCTTTTGGGTGATTTCTTCAAAGCCCATACCCGGGCGCATCAGTTCCATATTGGTCATGATGTGTTCATAGGCGATCTTATAGTGATCCCGCTGTTCCTGTGTCGGTTCGAAGTCGCCGATCATCCAGGTGCGCGACATGTCAATGCATATCCCATAGGCGCCGATCAGGTCCGTATCGAAGGCCAGCAATTCGCCATGCTGCATAATGCGCGGGCCGCTCTCCTGAAACCAGGGATTACTGCGCGGACCGGTGGATAGCAGCCGCGTTTCTATCCATTCTCCGCCGCGGCGAATATTGCCCGTATGCAAATGTGCCCAGACATCATTTTCACTCAGGCCAGGCTGCACGGCCATGTGCATTTCACCAACAGCGGCTTCACAGGCGTGCATGGCGCATCGCATTGCCAGCAGATCATCGGGACCTTTTATGGCACGCGCAAATTCAGTCACTTCCTGACCATCGTGTATTTCAACGCCCAGGTTTTGCAGGGCTGCATAGCCGGCGTGTTCAATTCTGTCGACGGCGAGGCGTCGGTTTGAGCCACCGTGCTGGCGCAGTAAATCATCGACCTCCGAGGCAAACAGTCGGGCGTGTTCGTCAACGCGGCTGCCGCTTTCGAAGTAGAAAAAACTGGCGCCGTGACGCACTTCGCGCACATGGGGCACATGGCTTGAGAGATGTTCGCAACTGTGAAAATCCCACAGGACCACATAACCGTCCGCCGAGATAAAGCAGGCGCGCACCGGATTGTGGGTGATCCACAGCTGCATATTGGTTGTGTCGGTCGCATAGCGAATATTCAGCGGATCAAAACACAAAAGCCCGGCGTAATCATGTTTGCGGATCTGTTGCACCAGCCGTTCCAGCCGGTATTGCCGCATCGCATCCAGATTTGGAGCGCTGAGGCCGGCCGCCTGCCATTCGGCAAAAGCCAGCGCCGTCGGACCAATCTCAACCCGGTCATTGTCATCGGGTGTGCCGTCGGGTTTCAGTGGTGTTGCCCGTCGGCGACTAGGGTCTATCTTCTGGTTTGATATCGAAAAAGCACCCATGCCGCGATCTGCTCCATTGCTGTCAATGGCGCTACAATCGCGGAATTTTACGGAAAATGCCTCTTTGTCAGCGACGGCAAAAATCCGAATTGCGCCTGTTGAATCAATGCAACAGGCTAAAGATGACGGTGTATCAGGCGCGTTTGAGGTATGCGGCAATGATATCGCGGGCGGCCTCAAGGTCACCACGGTGGATCATTTCTGTCACCGTATGAATATAGCGGGTGCCAACAACGATGCCGAAAGCGCGCGCGCCGGCTGCGGCCTGTTGGGCAGCAGCGCCATCCTGTCCGCCCGCCCGCAACATGGTGCGCTGGAATGGGATTTTTTCATCCAGTGCAATGGCTTCGACTTCACGCACAAGATCGCGATCCGCGATGAAGCTGGAATCCTTGACATGCAGACCAAAGCCTTTGCCGTGCTCGGTGGTGCGGTCCTGTTCGGGAACACCCGGCGTGTCACAGGCCAGTGTTGTGTCAATGCCAATACCGATGTCTGGTTTGATGGCGAAGGAAGCAGTGCGTGCACCGCGCAGACCAACCTCCTCCTGACAGGTAAAGGCGACATGAATTTCGCATGTGTGTTGGGCATCGCCCAAGGCGCGAATGGCCTCTATGCCAAGCCAGCAGGCGACGCGATTATCCAATGCCTTGGAGACGATTTTTTCGCCAACCTCAATCAATGGTTCGTCCATGGTAACCATGTCACCGACATTGACGTGATCTTTCGTGGCTTCGCCAAGCCCCAGATCAATAACGAACTCGGCAACTTCCGGAATTTTCTTGCGCTCTTCAGGCGATGCAATATGCACAGGCCTGCCGCCAGGGTTCATGACCCCCTTTATGTCGCCATTGTCTGTCGATACGAGCACCCGCCGCGAAAACAGATTTCGCGCGTCAAACCCACCAACGGGCTGGACGTAGACAAACCCCTTGTCCGTTATATGCGAGACCAGAAAACCGATCTCGTCCATATGGCACAACAACATGATTTTCTTGGTGTCGGCAGTTTTTTTACGCGCATCACGGCGGCACAATAGTGAGCCCATGGGGTCAACGGTGATTTCGTCGAACAGCGAACTGATCTCCGAAGTGATAAGCGCACGAACTCTGTGTTCATGGCCAGGCACGCCCGGCGTTTCACAAAGGCGGCGCAATAGATCCAGATTCATTCAGGTCAGTCCTCAAACGTCTTTGGGAAGATTTGTCGAGCCTTCAACATAGTATGTGTTGATCAACAAGAACAGTGACGAGGTTAGTACAGTTCAGGTTTTGTCGGAATCGGCAAAACTTGAATGCATCAATAAAAATCATAAGCCGACACCATTGTCCCGTTTCGGACAAAACGTGAAACGGTCTGGTGCAACGAAAATGAAGCTTATAGGTGCAATTATGGTTAAATTGCGCTGTAAATGGCGTTTGGGCACTGGCTCTTGCTGTTTTTTGCCTATATGCAGGCCGCAAAGAAGGTGTGGCCTGCTGGCGTGAGTGGCATGGCCGGAAACGACGGATCATTCCATGCAGATACTGACCATGCGCCGCCCCGATGACTGGCATCTTCATCTGCGCGACGGCGATATGCTTGAAGCCGTTTTGCCGCACAGCAGTGCCCATTTTGGCCGTGCCATCATCATGCCCAATCTTGTGCCGCCGGTTATTGATGTGGATGCCGCCAATGCCTATCGTGCGCGGATCGAGAAGGCGCTGCCATCCGGGCATGATTTTACCCCGTTGATGACACTCTATCTGACGGAAACAACAAAAGCTGATGATGTGGTCGCCGGCTATGAAAGTGGCGCCATTACAGCTGTTAAACTTTATCCTGCCGGTGCAACAACAAATTCGCAAAGCGGTGTGCGTGACATTGAAACGGTCTACCCGGTTCTTGAACGGATGGCTGAAGCCGGTGTGCCCCTGTGTGTGCACGGCGAGGAAACAGATCCCGCCGTTGACATTTTTGATCGTGAGGCGGTCTTCATCGATCGGGTTCTGGCGCCGATGCGTCAAAGATTTCCTGAACTGCGTATCATCATGGAACACGTGACAACCCGCGATGGCGTGGATTTTGTACGCGACGGGCCAGATGGAATTGCTGCCACCATTACAACCCATCATCTGATCATCAACCGCAATGCGATCCTGGCGGGCGGCATTCGTCCGCACTATTATTGCCTGCCTGTTGCCAAGCGTGAAGAGCATCGCCTGGCGTTGCGGGCAGCAGCAACATCCGGCAACGAGCGGTTTTTTCTGGGTACGGATTCTGCACCGCATCTTGATCCGGCCAAAGTCAGCGCCTGTGGATGTGCCGGTGTCTTTTCCTCCATCAATACAATGGGGTGTCTGGCCCATGTCTTTGAGCAGGAAGCCGCTCTGGACAGGCTTGAGGCCTTTGCATCCCTGAACGGGCCCCGGTTCTATGGCCTTGCCGCCAATGAGGCGAAGATAACAATGATACGGCGGGAAGCACCTGTGGTTTTCCCGGAAAAAATCGAGACACGATCAGGGCCGGTGACGGTTTTTGATCCAATGTTTGCCATTCACTGGGATGTCGACACGGGCGCATGAACTGTGACCGATTGCATTTGAAAAGGATAATCCATGTTTTCCAATACCTATCCTGAGCGCACACTGGTTGCCGAACTGGTTGCCAAGATGCTGGTTGAAATCAAGGCGGTGCATTTTCGTGCAGATGAGCCCTATACATTCACCTCCGGGCTCGCCAGTCCGGTCTATATCGATTGCCGCAAGCTGATCTCCTATCCGCGCATACGCTCGGCGATCATGGATTTTGCCGTTGCGACCATTCAACGCGATGCAGGGTTTGAGCAGTTCGATGGTGTCGCTGGTGGTGAAACAGCCGGCATCCCCTTCGCCGCTTGGATTTCGGAGCGCATGGGACTGCCGATGCAATACATCCGCAAAAAGCCCAAGGGCTTTGGCCGTGATGCCCAGATAGAAGGCGAAATGCCCGAAGGCAGCCGCATCATTCTGGTGGAGGATTTGACCACAGACGGGGGCAGCAAGATCAAATTTGCCGAAGCCATTCGCGCCGCAGGCGCAACGATCGACCACACATTTGCGGTCTTTTATTATGATATTTTCAAGGATGCGCCGGAGCGTTTGAAAGCCCATGGCATGACACTGCATTATCTTGCCACCTGGTGGGATGTGCTGGCGGTGTCGCGCAAGAATGGCTATTTCGATGAAAAGACCCTTTCAGAGGTGGAGGCCTTCCTGAATGCACCACTGGAATGGTCTGCGCGCAATGGCGGCATTTCCGTGCTTCCTGAAAAACCCTGACAAACGGTGAGGTCCACAGATGGCAAAACCCAATCTTTTGATCGTCGGCGCTGGTGGTGTCGGTCAGGTCACTGCCAATAAGGCAGTTCAGTTCCGCGATGATTTCGGCTCTATTACGCTGGCTGCGCGCAATGAGGAAAAACTGGCGAAAATTGCCGCTGAAATACAGACCCGCTGGGGGCAGGCGGGCGATGCGTCATTTTTGGACGTGCGGTCTGTCAATGCGCGTGATCCTGCCGCAATGGTTGATCTGATCCGCGACATTGATGCAAAGATCGTGCTGAATGTTGCTTCTTCCTATTGCAACGCCACGATACTGGATGCCTGTGTGGAAACCGGTGCGCAGTATCTGGACACAGCGCTTGGTGAAGAAGAGTTTATCGAGGACATTAAATCTCCCTGGTACTCCTATGTGGAATGGCCACGCCGCCCGAAATTTGCAGAGCGTAAAGTCAATGCCTTCCTGGGCATGGGATTTGATCCGGGTGTGGTCAATATTTTTTGTGCCCACGCACGCAAGCACCTTCTTGATGAAATAAGCTCGATTGACATAATCGATGTCAATGCGGGCAGCCACGGGCGCTATTTTGCCACGAATTTTGATGCTGATATCAACCTGCGTGAAGTCAAGGAAGATGTTATCACCTGGCGCAATGGTGCCTGGGAAACAATTCCGCGACACTCCGAATGGATGGATGTAGTGCTGCCACAGGTCGGCACCCATCGGGTCTATTCCATGGGGCATGATGAGATTCAATCTCTGGCGGTCAATTTTCCCGGAACCGATCGTATTACCTTCTGGATGGGGTTCGGCGATCATTATCTCAATGTGTTTAATGTTCTGGACAAGCTTGGCCTGACATCGTCCATTCCCGTCACCGTTGATGGCGTGCAGGTTGCGCCAAACCGGCTGATGAAGGCACTGTTGCCGGATCCGGCCTCACTTGCCGAGGGCTATACGGGCAAGATCTGTATTGGCGTTGATATTCGCGGCCGCAAAAATGGTGAGGAAAAGCGCTTTTTCATCTGGTCCAATTGTGATCATGAGGACAATTATCGCGAGGTGGGCAGCCAGTCCATTTCCTATTCTACCGGCATTCCCGTTATCACTGCTGCACGGTTGATGGCTTCTGGCGCATGGAACCCGCAAACCATGGTTCATGTGGAAGAAATGGACCCGGATCCCTTTCTTAATCTGATGCCCGATGTTGGTATCGACTGGCATGTGGAAGAATTGCCGGTTGATGGCAGTTGGCCCTATCCGGCGAAAGTTTGAGTGATCCATGTCCAGCGCATTTGAACAGTTTGATCCGGTTCGGGTGCCAAGCCCGTGCCATGTGCTTGACCTGGCGCGCCTGGAAGACAATCTGAAACTGCTGCGGCGTGTTGCTGATGCGGCCGATGTCGAGGTTCTGCTCGCGCTCAAGGCTTTCTCCTGTTTCGCCGTCAGCGATCTGATTAATCAATATCTCAACGGTACAGCCGCAAGTGGTCTGTACGAAGCACGGCTCGGCAAAAAACGTTTCGGCGGTCAGGTGCACGCCTATGTCCCGGGGCTCAAAGAGGCTGAAATCGCAGATTTGTTGCGGTTTTCGGATCATTTGATCCTCAATTCCCTTGGCCAGTGGCAGCGTTTTCGCGATCTCCTGGAGCAAAAGCCGGATGTGGCAATCGGTCTGCGTGTCAATCCTGGCCATAGTGAAGTTAAAAAGCCGCTTTATGATCCCTGCTCACCCTGGTCACGGCTGGGTGTTCCGGCCAGTCAACTCACACCCGATGATCTGGATGGATTGTCAGGTATCCATGTGCATGGGCTGTGCGATCACGGTTACGATGCATTCGACCGCATGCTGGCAGCAGTTGAAGAGAACTGTGGCCATCTGTTTACCGCCATCAAATGGATCAATCTTGGTGGTGGGCTGCTGATCACGGATGACGGGTTTCCGGTGCAAAAACTGATTGACCGGCTTGCCGGCTTCAAGGGGCGTACCGGGTTGAAAATCTACCTGGAGCCGGGCACAGCCGTCGCACTGCATGCTGGCGCGCTGGTTTCTGAAGTGCTGGATCGCAGCAGTAATATTGGCGAGTTGGCGGTCATGGATGCGTCTGCAACCTGCCATATGCCGGATGTGATTGAAGCACCCTTTACGCCGGACGTGATCGGTGGAAAGGCGCTGTCGCGCAACAAGAAGCCGGCCGCCAACAAACCGCACATCATTCGCCTTGGTGGGCCTACCTGTCTGGCAGGAGATGTTATTGGCACCTACCGGTTCAAAAAAATACCGCAGGTCGGTGACCGACTGATATTTCTGGATCTTGGCTATTACACGATGGTCAAGGCAACAACGTTCAACGGAACACCGCTGCCGGCCCTGGCCCTGTGGGACAGTAATACGGATGTCCTCAAGATTGCCCGGGAGTTTTCCTATGTTGATTTTGAGAGCCGTCTGTCCTGATAGTGCAGCGCAGCAATCTGCGATCAGTAAACGCAGCATATATTCTGTAAGTTATTGATACATAATCACTTAAACAAAAAATGCTGCGCAGCATTGCTGCAGCATAAATGCAGCAATTTTTGTGCTGCAGTGCAGCATATTGTGTTGTTCTGATGCTGACTTGGTGCTCAGACTATGTGGAAATCATCCACATTGAATTGCGCAACTTGAACATCAAGGAGCGTAACGATGTCTGTACCAATGGTGATCTCCACATTGTCGCCAACATCCTGCGCCGCCGAGATAACGGCCTGCGCATCGGCAAAACCTGTGTCGATGAGCCGCAGAACGTCGCGACCCTCAGCACCTGCGGCAAAATCGGTGATCGCGTCAGATCCATCACCCAGGTTGAAAACAAATATATCGCCCCCGGCCAGTCCGGTCAGCGTATCGTCACCACCAGCGCCGGTAATCACGTCATCACCATTCGTTGCGACCAGAGCCTCATCCTGATCGGTTCCCTCAAGTGAGGTTCCGGGGATCATGTCCGATTGCGCTGCAAAAGATGTTGCGGCTACAACCGAAGCGCCGAAAGTTGATGTGCCGGTGACAATAACGGTGACATCGGCAGTGTCGGAGGCACCAAAAGGGTCAGTGATGGTGTAGCTGAAGGTATCCTCCACGGTCTCGCCCAACTCCAGTGCATTGATTGCATCCGAGCTTGTCGGATCATAGCTGACGGTTCCGTCTGTATTGAACGTCAGGGAGGCGCCAAGCGTGCTTGTTGCTGCAACCGCGGTAATTTCAAGAGTGTCACCATCTACATCACTGTCATTGGCGGTCAGCCCGGATATGTCAATCACGGACACGGCACCTTCGCGAACCAGTCCCTCGGTTACTGGTTGGCCGTTAGCGTCGAATACGCGTGCCTTGACTTCACTGGTCTGGGGGGAGGCGTTGGTGTCAGAGAACGTCGATGAAATCATGAAACCGCCATTGGAGAGAGCGGTCACAGCAGGCACACTGTAAATACCGCCGCTTATGGTTTCGTTTATCTGAAATTCATCGCTGACTGGATTGCCGGACGCGTCATAGATACGGGCATTCGAAATCCGGATAATCCCATCTGCTGATGTTTCATCCGATTGCCAGGTTATGACAAAACCACCACCGGTTAAAGCGGTGATGTCTGGAGAATCCTGGGAAGATTTTGATACACTGCTTACCAGAAGATCATTTCCAAGGACCCGCCCGTTTTCAGTAAACAACCGCGCCTTGATGGCAAAATCAGGTGTTCCCGGGTCAGAATCGAATGATTGCCAAGTGACAATCAACCGGCCGCTTGCAAGTGTTTCAATACGTGAAGCCCACTGATTACCTGCAGTTGCCGAATTGACAAGAAAAGCGTCCTTTGTCGGTTCACCACTGGCATCGAATATTTGAGCGAAGACTGCGTCACCGTCCATATCAGCTGAAACATGTGTGCTGGCATTCCATGAGACAGCAAACCCGCCATCCTGCATGGCAGACACTGATGGGATTGTGCCACCCGATGTCACATTTTCTTCATCTACGGTTATTTCATTGCCCAGCTTTACACCGTCGTTATCAAAGCGCTGCGCTTTGATGCCACCACCAAACCAGGTTACCACGAAGCCACCACTTTCAAGGCCGGTAACAGTGGGTGCAAGCTGATTGCCGGCGGTGGTATCATTAACCAGAAACGCTTCGCCGGCGGGAACACCATCGGCATAAAAAATGCGCGCCTTTATTCCATACCCTTCCGTATCGTCAATCTGTTCGCTGGTATGCCAGGTAACGACAAGTCGGCCATCTGCAAGGGCTGCCACCGTTGCAGCGCCGCGGGAGCCGCCATCCTGCTCGTTTACCTTGATTTCATTTGTCTGAGCCTGCCCCAGCGTGTCGACTATTCTGAGCGCAATACCATTGCCATTATAGCTCGACACATGGGCAACATTGCCATTGGCGAGTGTCGCCATATCCGGAGACGCCTGTCCACCCGGATTATCCGTCATGACCAGGAATTCCTTGCTGGTCATTTGGTCCACCAACTTATCAGGGGTTGCGGAGGGAGCGGTATTTTCCCCTGCCACAATCAGTTTTGCGGAACTATGTGCTACTCCACCATTGCTATCGGTAATATCATAGCTAACTGTGATCTTTTCGGTGCTGGAACCGTCCAAACCTTCAAATTGAGACGGATCGATTGTGAGGTTTTGCCCATCGGACGTGTAGTTGACCACACGCTGATCATTGCTGGAGGTAACCACAATATTCTTCACGCTACCAGCACCGGGTGCACCGTCACTGGTGTCTGGATCGGTGCTGTTTCCCGTAAGGTCAATAACAATCGGGCCGTCAGTTTCATCGTGAGTGCCTGCGTCAATTATCACCGCCGTTGGCGTATCATTGCGGCCGTGCACTGTCAGGAATATGGTTTTTTCCGGCTCACCCGTATTCCCGGTCTTTTCAACGTAGCGGATCGTAATTTTTTCACTCTCGCCCTGAGCCAGGTCGTTGAACTGGGCTGGATTGATACTGACCTCGGATGAATGTTGGGAATATTCTACGGTTCGGCTGTTGTTTGACGATGACACACTCAGAACACCGTAACTGATCGTTGAGTCAGAACTATCTTTAAGAGACAATTGGACAGGCCCACTATCTTCCGTCACGCTAGTGGGGTTGTTACTGCTACTGCCGCCGCCAATGCCACCAAGGCCTCCACCAATATCGATATAGACGGGGGGAGCAACCATGGGGGGAAAAACAACATCTCCTCCATCTCTTTGCACTTGAACAGGAATGCTGTCATATCCATTATAACCGGCTGCGGGCTTGTAGGTGTATGAACCACCGGCGGCGATTGTCACCTGGCCACCATGGTCCGTGACAAAGGAACCTTCGACGAATGATTCATCGGGGTTTAGAGGAATGAAATCCAGCAGGTTGCCTGATGTCTCGGCATCTTCTTCGATGGTGACATCTGCCACCCCCTGCACGGTGATGGTAAAACTACCGGTTTGCTGATCACCATTGTCACCTTCTGCGCTGTATACGACGCTCACTGCTGCCGTCTCATCGGGACCGAGACGGGAACTGAACTGATCCGGATCAATTGAGAATTCCCCTGTTGCAGCATCAAAGGAGTACTGCAGGTCGTGATCCGGGAGGGTTGAATCAGTAAACAGAAGATCGATAATCACGCCAGGTCCGACATCCGGATCGACTGCACTTGCCCGCAGGTCGAAAACAAGTGGGTCCTCATCTGTCCTTGCTGAACTGGTTTCAATCTGAGTAATCACAAGTGGATCATTTCGGCCTTCGATCGTAATCGTTGTCGATTCTGGGGTACTACCACCATGACCGTCAGATATGTCGTAGCCGACGCTTACAGTTGCTGTTTCCCCGGCGGCCAAATAGTTGAACTGGCTGGTATCAAATCTGAAGTTTCCACCAAGGAGTGTGTGTTCCAACGTGTTGTTCCCGAAGTCAAAGTCGACGGAAACGAAATACTCGCCTATGAACAATTGATCATCCTTATCCGGATCAGATGCGCTCTGCAGCAAATCGATCGTGAAGGGACCGGCATCTTCATTTGTCGTCGCAACTAAGGGCGTGCTGTCCGGATCGTCATTGGCACCAAGAATTTCGAACGTGTAAGGAACTGTATTTTCGGTGAAGCCGCCTTTACTGTCGGTAATCGCATAGGAAACAGTCAGGGTTTCGCTGGTGTCAACGGAAAGATCGTTGAATTGTGCCGGGTCAATGGTCACATCGCCGCTATCGCGATCATAGTCAAATGCAACGGTTCGTTCGCTATTGTCTGAGGAAATGAGCACTGATCTCAGGCTAATTATGTCTGTGTTGTCCGGATCATCAGTTCCGTTCAACAAATTGAACGTTATGGGTGCATCATCTTCGCTTGTATCAGCTACAGCCGTTGGCGGAGTGATGATAGCTGGTGCATCATTGCGTCCTTCAACAACGAGTGTCGCCGTGTTGTGCGCAACGCCACCATTGCTGTCATAGACGTCGAACTCCACGGTTATCGTTTCCGTGGCGTTTTGCGGCAGATCATTAAACTGTGCAGGGTCAATGAGCAGGTCGCCTGGAGCCTGACCTAGTGACCATAATACTGTGCGCTCGCTATTGGATGATGTCACCTCGATATGCGTGATATTGAGCACATCGGATACATCGGCATCTTGTGCATTGTCGAGCAGACTGAAATTCAGCGGTGCGGCGTCCTCATGTAGAGGATCCAATAGGATGGGAACGACGGTGGGGGCATCATTACGCCCTTCAATGACGATCACCACCGTATTGGGCGTAATGCCGCCCTTGCCGTCGACCACATTATAGTTAATCGTCAGGGTGACGGTCTCATTGACGGCAAGATCATTGAATTGTCTCGGGTCGAGCATCAATTCGCCGGTTTCCGGGTTCAGATCAAGTGCGATTGGAGGTCCGGCTCTGTCGGAACTTACAATCACATTGGCGACATCCAGATCGTCATTCAGATCGGGGTCACTTGCCCCGGCCAGCAAATTGATGGTGATGGGCTCCATGTCTTCATGTATGCCTATCGGTTCTATGGGGGTCACAACCGGCGGTCCATTGGTGCCGGTAACCTTTATTGTCACCGTCGCCTGCGCAACGTCTCCATTGGCATCTTCAACTTCATAGATGAAACTTACAGTCGTCACATCACCTTCATTCAGGTCATTGAAACCACCGGCCGGATCGAAGCTGAAGCTGCCATCGGGCGCACCGGGAGCGCCTTCATTGAATACCAGTACGCCTTTGGACGGGCCTGAAACAAGACGGACAGCCTTGACAAGATCGGGGACAATATCATTGGCCAGAACGGAGCTAAATTCAATCGCGTCACTGTCCTCGCTGGTCGAAACCATATCATCGACAGCCGTAACGGGCTCATCGGAACCATCCAGCTCTTCATCATCGACAATAACCTTGAGATTCTCGAAGCGTGAAGCATCCAGGCCGAAGGCCGAAAACTGAAAGGTGCGCCCGTTGGCCTGTCCGTTCCAGGTGTTGGTGTTGTCCGATAAGAACTGCTGATAGGCCGCAATATCGGCCTGCACGTCTTCTCGCATCCATTCGGAGCGGGTAAATGTCAGCGTCAGGGTGTCGATGCCGCTACCGCCGTTGTACCTATCGTGACTGCCATCGTTCAATGCCATTTGATAGATGGCTTCATCGTTGCCACGTCCGGCCAGGACAGTATCACTGCCGGCACCGCCAATCAGGGTGTCATCTGCATTGTGACGGTTCCACCAAAAACCAAACCCGTCGCCGATCAGAACGTCATTGCCTTCACCGCCGTCCAGATGATCATTACCGCTACCGCCGATAAGGAAGTCGTTTCCCGCACCACCTGACAATTTGTCATCGCCAGCGAGGCCGAAGAGCCAGTCGCTGAGCGCGCCTCCATTCAATGTGTCATTGCCCCAGGTGCCAAACTGCCTGGAAAAAGAAGATCTGCGTGCCATGTCTTGCCTCCGTCGTCGTAACTGCGGACATGCCGACACGCCATCATGTGTGAGGTCGCTCAATCGGCAGTAGAGTTAAACTATCATTTTCAGTGAGGTTATATATAACGTGACAACCGTATAATGCAACAATAAATTAAGTATTCATTGTATTGCCTTAAAAATAAGCATTCTCCGTAATGATTTTAAATAGTATTTGTGTCCATCTGTTGCGCACAAGGTGGAAAAATATATGACATGACGTCCACAGTACTCAGTCAACAATATTACTGGTTGTAATAAATGTTGAAATTTGACGCAGGTTAGATTGTCGGAAGAATTGTGTGATTTTCTGTAATGTATATGTGTAAATGCTTGTAAATATAGAGTGTCGTGCGCAAAGCAAGCGCTGAAAAATCACATCGATTGTTTCAATGTACAGGATACACCTGGTTCTGCTTGAGGGGCGGATTGTTGATCAAAACCCCGACCTGGTACCTACTGGAAAGAAGCCCTGTCGGCTTCCGTTTCCTGAGCAATGAAATCGACAACGGCTTTGATCCTGCGAATATCGCGCAGGTTCTCGTGATAGACAATCCAATAGGCGCGATCGACCTGTTTGTGCGGCAGGACAGGCACAAGGTCATCGTGCGGGCGCGCCAGAAACTTGTGCAATATGCCGATACCGGCGCCTGCACGCACAGCCTCAACCTGCCCCAGTACCGCTGAAATTTCGAAATCAGATTCCCAGTTTCGCACGAAATCCGAACGATAGTGTAACCGGGGAGAGATGATCAGGTCTTCCACATAGCCGATCAACCGATGGTTTTTCAGGGATTCATCATTCTGCGGCATGCCGAATTCGGCGATATAGTGTTTGGAGGCATAGAGGCCCAAGGCGTAGTCAACCAGTTTGCGGGTGATCAGTCGGCCGGTGTCAGGGCGTTCAACAGTAATCAGAATATCGGCTTCACGGCGCGAAAGCGAAAAGCTCTGCGGCACTGG
This sequence comes from uncultured Rhizobiaceae group bacterium, assembly GCA_947501445.1. Taxonomy (GTDB): domain Bacteria; phylum Pseudomonadota; class Alphaproteobacteria; order Rhizobiales; family Rhizobiaceae; genus Hoeflea_A. The sequence goes on from CANMVS010000003.1 coordinate 190,093, forward strand.
CACAAGCTGGATTTTGAGGCCCGGGTAACGTCTGGTCAGATCGCCAAGGCGCGGGGCCAGAAAGGATATGCCGTATCCATCCGTTGCGCCAATACGTACAGCGCCTGCGACTTCAGTGTCCGTCATCCCCACCGCAGCGCGGGCCGATAGCATTTCAGCCTCCATACGTTCGGCAGCGTTCTGGAATGCCTCTCCTTCGGGTGTCAGGTCACAGCCATTGGTTCTGCGGATAAGCAGCTTTGATTGCAGGGCCGCCTCCAGCGCGGAGACCCGGCGGCTGACTGTGGCATGGTTGAGATCCAGCCGCCGCGAGGCGGCAAGTATCTGCCCGCTGCGCGCAACGGCCAGAAATATGCGTACATCGTCCCAATTCATCTCGTTGCTTCCTGCAGGCGCATCAAACAGCGAACATCTATTTATGCACAACGGTTACGAAAACATGCGCGTTGATTTTCATAAATTATAGCGCACAATGCCGCCAACAGGTCAATGGAGGTTTTCATGCGTGATATAGGACATTACATCGGTGGACAGAATGTCGCCGGAACGAGCGGGCGCACTGCAGATGTGTTGCAGCCCATGGATGGCACCGTGCAGGGCAAGGTCGCATTGGCCAATGCCGCAGAAATGCGCGCCGCTGTTGAAAATGCCAAGGCGGCACAGCCTGCCTGGGCTGCGACGAACCCGCAACGCCGTGCCAGGATCTTCATGAAATTCCTCGATTTGGTGCACGCCGAATATGACTCGCTTGCGGAAATTCTGGCGCGCGAACATGGCAAGACCATTCCCGATGCCAAGGGCGATATTCAACGCGGCCTTGAAGTTGTGGAGTTTTGCATAGGTGCACCGCACTTGATGAAGGGTGAATTCACCGATGGTGCGGGTCCCGGCATTGATGTCTATTCCATGCGCCAGGCGCTGGGTGTTGTTGCGGGCATTACGCCATTCAATTTTCCGGCAATGATCCCGCTCTGGAAAATTGCCCCGGCACTGGCTGTGGGCAATGCCTTCATTCTAAAACCCTCTGAGCGCGATCCCGGCGTGCCGATGCGCATTGCTGAACTGTTCAGCGAAGCCGGCCTGCCGGATGGCATTTTGAATGTGGTCAATGGCGACAAGGAAGCTGTGGATGCCATTTTGGATGATCCTGATATTCAGGCCATCGGATTTGTCGGCTCGACGCCGATTGCACATTACATCTACAGCCGCGGATGCGACAAAGGCAAAAGGGTTCAGTGCTTTGGTGGTGCCAAGAACCACATGATTATCATGCCTGATGCCGACATGGAGCAGACCGTTGATGCGTTGATCGGTGCAGGCTATGGCTCCGCAGGTGAACGTTGCATGGCAATTTCGGTTGCTGTGCCTGTTGGTCAGCAGACCGCTGATCGCCTGGTTGAAGCACTGATTCCGCGCGTTGAAAGCCTGAAAGTCGGGCCGTCGACCGATCCATCAGCAGATTTTGGCCCGCTGGTCACCCAGCAGGCGCTTGACCGTGTCAAAGGCTATGTTGATGTGGGTATCGAAGAGGGCGCCAACCTGGTGGTTGATGGCCGTGACTTCACCCTGCAGGGCTATGAGAACGGCTACTACATGGGCGGTTGTCTGTTTGACAATGTGACCCCTGACATGCGCATCTACAAGGAAGAGATTTTTGGTCCGGTTTTATCCGTTGTGCGGGCTGATACCTATGAAGATGCATTGAAGCTGCCAAGCGAACATGAATATGGCAATGGTGTTGCAATCTTTACCCGTGACGGAGATGCCGCACGTGATTTTGCTTCGCGCGTTCAAGTCGGCATGGTTGGCATCAACGTGCCGATCCCGGTCCCGATTGCCTATTACACGTTCGGTGGTTGGAAGGGCTCTTCCTTTGGTGATCTCAATCAGCATGGACCGGATGCGTTCCGTTTCTACACCAAGACAAAGACCGTCACGTCCCGTTGGCCATCAGGTGTCAAGGATGGCGCAGAATTTGTCATCCCGACAATGAGCTGATTTTTCACGCACTGAATTTTAAACGCCCGCCTTTTGGTGGGCGTTTTTATTTGAGAGCAACAATCGGAGTGCGTGGCAGATCAGTTTTTTGCATTTTCCATTTGGCAAAAGGAGAATGATAATGCCGGTAATATTCAAAGCACTTGATACGAAACATGTAAGAGCACTTCAGGCAGGTGGCCCTGATAGCAATGGGCAGATACCTGAAAAGCTGGTTTCAGATGGTGGTGGTAATCCGTGTCGCCATTGTCTTGAGGATATCGCCGAAGGTGAGACCATGCTGGCCCTTGGCAACCGGCCTTTTGAAAATCTCCAGGCCTATGCGGAATGTGGACCGATATTTCTGTGTGCCGAGCCGTGCGAACGCAACCCTGATAGTGCTGAATTACCACCCATTGTGGCCTCACGCCCCAGATTCATTGTCCGTGGCTACACCGCTGACGACCGTATCAGTTACGGCACCGGCGGTGTCATTGAAACGGATGATATTGAAACACGCTGCAAAGAGATATTCGCAGATCCGATGGTTGATTTCGTCCACATTCGATCAACGCAGAACAATTGCTACTTCTGCCGAGTCGAACGGGGATAATGTCACACACGCCGGTTTGTCGCGATCTGCCGCATTCCCACGGTATTAAACCTGTTGCTCATGGCGGATGAAGGCAACCAGTCCTGCGGTTGAACTGTCGTGGGTGTCGGCATTCGTTTTGCCCTCCACAACAGGCAATAGCGCTGTGGCCAGTTCCTTGCCAAGCTCCACACCCCATTGGTCAAAGGCATTGATGCCGTATAGCTGTGCTTCGACAAAAACCCTGTGCTCATAAAGCGCAATCAACCGTCCGAGCGTATAAGGGGTCAACTGGCGATGAACAAGTGTTGTGGATGGCCGATTACCGGCAAATACCTTGTGTGGTGCCAGGTTCTCCACATCCTTCGTCCCTGCTGCCTGCAGTAATTTGCGTGCTTCATCCAATGTCCTGCCGCGCATAAGGGCCTCGGACTGAGCCAGGCAGTTTGATACGAGCAGGGCGTGTTGGTGAGCAAGGTCCGGCTCATGTCCAATCGCCGCAACGATGAATTCAACCGGAATAATGTCGCTGCCCTGATGCAACAGCTGGAAGAAGGCATGCTGGCTGTTTGTACCAGGCTCTCCCCATACAAGTGGTCCTGACGGGCCGCCCAGCGCAGCGCCATCAATTGTCACACTTTTGCCGTTGGATTCCATATCCAGTTGCTGCAGATAGGCTGGCAACCGCAACAGTCTTTGATCATAGGGGATGACCGCGCGCGATACATGGCCACAGACCGCCCGGTTGTAAAAACCGATCAACCCCAGCAACATTGGCAGGTTTCGCATCGTCGGGGCTGATTGAAAATGCCTGTCCATCGCATGCGCCCCGGCAAGAAACTGGCGAAACTGGTCGGGGCCAATCGCCAGCATGAGCGGCAGACCGATGGCGGACCAGATGGAATAGCGCCCGCCAACAAAATCCCAAAAGCCAAATACCCGCTCTGCCCTTACGCCGAAATCGGCAACTTTTTCCAGCGCGGTTGAAACGGCCACAAAATGATCAGCAACAGCGCCGTCACCCAGCGATTGTGAAATCCATTGCCTGGCTGTCGCAGCGTTGGTCATGGTTTCAATTGTTGTGAATGTTTTGGATGCGATGATGATCAGTGTGGTTTCGGGCTCCAGAGCTGCAAGGGTATCCGCGATATGAGCGCCATCTATATTGGAGACAAAATGCGCACGTGGGCCATCGCACCAGGGCGTCAGGGCAAGGCAGGTCATGGCCGGGCCAAGATCGGACCCCCCGATGCCAATATTGACCACATCGGTAAACTGTTTGCCGGTCGCGCCGGTCATCGACCCGTCACGCACCTGATTGCCAAAAGATGTCATGGCATCAAGCACTGAGCGGATTTGCGGCATTACATCGATGCCCTCATCCATGACGCGGTCAAAGGACGTGTTGCGCAGCGCAGTATGCAATACGGCGCGATCCTCGGTGGTATTGATGTGCTCCCCGGCGAACATGGCATCCCGCCGTTCTGCAACACAAGCGGCCTGTGCCAGTTCAACAAGCAACTGCATTGTCCGCTCATCAACGCTGCATTTTGAATAGTCGAGCAACAGATCATCAAGTCGGGCGGTGTATTTGTCAAACCGCCTGCTGTCAGCGTCAAAGGCGGCACGCATATCAAGGGGGGCTGCTGCGTCGTGGCGAGCCTGCAGCTCTGTGAGGATTTGCTCAAATTGCGGTGTCATGTGCGTACCTGTCTGATAAAGGCCTGTTGCAATTTTCCTGATTCAGGAAAAATGGAAACCGCGCGCATAAATGACATCAGCCCGTCCGCTGTTCAAGTCGTATGCACAAAGAAGTGTACGCAGATCGTTTCACGTTTTGTCAGAAACGGGACAACGGTTTCAGCCTTTGATTTTGTTGATGCATTCAGATTTTGCCGGTTCCGACAAAACCTGAATTGCTCTGGAATGCGGGTATTGCTCCAGCGGTGACACTTTCATACGTCTTGCAGGTGCGCCATTGTCTGGCACACCTGTGGTAACCGTTTTACCGGTCGCTCAGGACGATTTGGTTTCGGGCGTATCACGCAATTCGCGACGCAGGATCTTGCCAACATTGGTTTTTGGCAATTCATCGCGAAATTCGATGTACTTTGGCCGTTTGTAATTTGTCAGATTGTCTGTGCACCAGGATTTCACATCCGCTTCGGTGATCGCCGGATCGGCTTTCACCACGAACAGTTTGACCACTTCGCCCGAGTGTTCGTCGGGTACACCAACGGCGGCGGCCTCCAGAATACCCTCGTGACTGACGGCCACTTCCTCAATTTCATTGGGGTACACATTAAAGCCCGATACCAGCACCATGTCTTTCTTGCGATCCACGATCCTGGTATATCCATCTTCGTCCATGAACCCCATGTCGCCGGAACGGAAATATCCGTCCTTTGTCATGACATTGGCCGTTTCGTCTGGACGGTTCCAGTACCCGGCCATTACCTGTGGTCCGCGGATACAAATTTCGCCAACCTCTCCCAGAGGTAGTGAAATGCCATCATCGTCACGAATATCAATGTCCGTTGACGGAACGGGCAGGCCAATCGTGCCTGAGAACGTCGATCCATCAAACCGGTTTGCTGTGGCAACCGGCGAGGTCTCTGACAGGCCATAGCCTTCGCAGATGGAACTACCGGTCAGTTTTTGCCAACGCTCGGCAACGGGGCGTTGAACTGCCATGCCACCGCCAATGGTCAGCCGCATGTGGGAAAAGTCGAGTTTTTGAAAATCTTCATTGGCAAGAAGCGCATTGAACAGCGTGTTCAGTCCAGGCAAAATATGGAATTTGTGTTGACCCAATTCCTTGACGAAACCCGGAATATCACGCGGATTGGGAATAAGGATGTTATGGGCACCCTGATCCATTCCCATGATTGCGTTCACCGTCAGCGCAAATATATGATAAAGCGGCAGGCAGCAGATATAGACCAGCTGATCGGGCAGTGTTTCTTTTCTGCGCAAAGCCGCCAACCAGACATCAATCTGCTCTGCATTGGCCAAAATATTGCCATTTGTCAGGGTCGCCCCTTTCGACACACCGGTTGTGCCACCGGTATATTGCAAAAAGGCAATATCCTGATGTGTGCAGCTCGCGTCAGTGAAGGCTGCATCTGCGCCGCTGGCGAGCGCTGCCTTGAAGGAAACGTGACCGGGAAGCGACCACTCGGGCACCATTTTGCGGACTTTGCGCACGACGAAATTGACCAGGTGTCCCTTGAGCTCCAGCATGTCTCCCATGGTCGCGACGCACACATGGTTGACGTCGGTTTTATCAATAACCTGTTGCACCGTGGTGGCAAAATTCTCCAGAACGAAGATCGCCTTTGCGCCTGAGTCCTTGAGCTGGTGTTCCAGTTCCCTTGGAGTGTAAAGCGGGTTCACATTAACGACGACGTAACCGGCGCGCAAAATGGCTGCCGCCGCAATCGGGTATTGCAGCACATTCGGCATCATGATGGCGACGCGGTCACCTTTGTCCAATCCACATGACTGGAGCCAGACACCAACCTGTGCTGAATAGGTCTTGAGTTCACCATAGGTGATTGTTTTGCCCATGCATGTATAGGCGGCGCGGGATGCGAATTTATCGCAGGATGCGGCAATCAGTGCGCCGACCGATTGGTGCTTTGGCTCGCTGATTTCTTCAGGCACGCCATCGGGATAGGATTTGAGCCAGACTTTGTCATTGTTGTTTGCTGGCTTGTTTGCCGGTTTGTTTGCTGATGCCTTATCTTTGGTGGCGGTTTTTTTCTTTGATGCGGGTTTTTTCTTTGGTGTGGTCGTCATAGTTCCCTCCCGGACGGCACATGGCCGACAATAGCACACGGATTATTTGCTCTGAACCATACTCGACATGATCACAAAGCCCGTCTCTCCCAGTTCCACCCACTGATTTATTGTCGGTGGCGCACGGGCGCAAGTGCCATTTTACGTAAAAGTAAGAAATGAGATGGATAAGGCAGCGCTTTTTCGGCCTGAATGCTACCTGTCCAGCCAGACGGTCGGTGTATTTGCCTGCCAGCCGACCCGCTGAAGCTCCGGCGTATCAAAATCCTGCTCGGGGTAGCCGATGCATAAATAGGCTGTCAGTTGCCAGGACGGTGGTGTTTCCAGCGCGGATTTTACCGTTTCAGCATCCAGAATGGACACCCAGCCAACACCTATGTTGAGCGCTCTGGCAGTCAGCCACAGGGTATGAATGGCCATGATTGTTGAGTAGACCAGTGTTTCCGGCATTGTCTGGCGACCGAGCCCGCGGCCAGCTGCCGGCGTCGGGTCGGTAAAAAAGGCCAGATGTGTGGGCGCATCACGCAGTCCGGCCAGCTTCAATGAAAGATAGTTATTTTGTGTTTCGCCCTCATATATCTGACTGGCTTTTTGGTTTTGCTGTTCAAATGAAGCCGCTATTTTTCCCCGCCGGGCCAAATCATTGACACGGACGATACGCCACGGGCGGCTGTTGCCAACCGAAGGCGCATAATCCACCGACGCCTCAATTTGCTCAATGGCAGCAGGGTCGAGCTTTCTGGTGCTGAAGTGGCGGATGTCACGACGCCAGCGCAAAATGTCCAGCAGAATTGCGTGACGCTCGCTCGATAGGTTCATGGGTAATGGTCTGTGTTATGAATGATGACCCATCTATGCGAAGCCACCGCCGGTGCGCAATTCGTTTTTAGTATCGTGTTGAAATTTCTCCGAAATGACAGCCGGGTCTCGAGAAGTGCCCCGGAAGCAGCTAGTTTAGAACGGATATAAACTATTGATTTTTTGCGCTTTTTCGCAAAAAAAGATTGACTTGTGAAGAGCCAACAGGTTTTACAACTGTGTTGATCTTGAGCTAAGGAGTCAGGTATTATTATGCGTGACAATCTTTGCAGTATCAGGCGTCAACCGAATATCGATCGTTGCAGATAATCAAGCCGGAGCTCGAAGCGAATGTACAAATACAGCAGGTTGACGACCACCCTTACAGCAACCTTCCTACTGGCATCGGCGGCCGTATCGCTCGCCCAGACACCGGTTGATGGCAAGGCTGTTCTTACGACATATGCCGACATAGCGCATGCGAATTACGCAGATGCGCTGACAACGGCAAAAGCGCTTGAAGTGGCTGTTGGTGCCCTGATCGCCAATCCCGGAGAAAAAACGCTGAATGATGCACGAACAGCCTGGAAGGCCGCGCGTATTCCATACCAGCAAACCGAGGCATTTCGCTTTGGAAACCCCATTGTCGATGACTGGGAGGGACGGGTAAATGCCTGGCCGCTGGACGAGGGGCTGATCGACTATGTTGATGCGGGTTACGGTTCAGAATCTGACCTGAACCAGCTCTACACCGCAAATATTATTGCCAACAAGGACATTGCGATCAACGGCAAGAATATGGATGCCAGCAAGATAACGCCGCAATTTTTGTCAGGCACATTGCATGAGGCAGGCGATGTGGAGGCCAATGTGGCCACAGGCTATCATGCCATAGAGTTTTTGCTGTGGGGTCAGGATACCAATGGAACAAATCCCGGTGCTGGCAATCGGCCCTATACGGATTTTGATGTTGAAAACTGCACCGGAGAAAATTGCGCGCGACGGGGTGAATATCTGGGAGCGGCGGCAACATTGCTGGTTCAGGACCTGGAAGAAATGGTCGCAAACTGGGAAACCAAAGGTGAAGCACGCGCTGCTGTGCTTAATGGCGATGTTCAGCAGGGCGTGGTAACCATTTTGACCGGTATGGGATCCTTGTCCTACGGTGAGCTTGCAGGCGAACGCATGAAACTGGGCCTGCTATTGCATGATCCGGAAGAAGAGCATGATTGTTTTTCAGACAATACCCATATTTCGCACCTGTATGACAGTGTGGGAATCCGCAATGTCTATGAGGGAAAATATACCCGCATAGATGGTTCCGTCGTTGCCGGCCCCTCAGTCTCGGACCTGGTCAAGGCCGCCAAGCCGCAGGTTGACCAGGAACTGACTGCAAAGATTGCTGCCACCATAACCGCCATGCAGGCAATCGCCGATGCAGCACAAAACGGCGAGGCCTATGATCAGCAGATTGGCGAGGGCAATGTTGAAGGCAATGCGCGTGTGCAGGCAGCCGTTGACGCCCTGGTCACTCAAACCAAATCAATTGAACGTGCTGTCGCGGCGCTCAATCTTGGCAGTCTTGAGTTTGAAGGCTCCGACAGTCTCGACAATCCGACATCTGTTTTTGAATAATTCATGATTGATTACCTGCAGCGATTTGCGGTTTGCAGTGTTCTGATACCTGTGGCGGCGATGGTTCTTATCGCCGCTTCACCGTTGCCGCGCCAGGATATTGGCGAGGATCAGCGCCGCGTTGCGCGTGCCGTCAAACCGGCTGAAGATTTTTCGACCGCTGAACCCCATGAGAGCATGTCAGGCGGTGCGGGTACAAATGTCAAAGATGATAGCCGGAAGGCATTTTCGCACCCGTCAGCCAATATTTCATTTGAGGCGCGCGAAGATTTTTATCTCGGCGAGGCATTGTTTGCAAAGCTCTGGGTGTCCGCGCCCTCTTCGACGCAGGCGTCTGACGGCCTGGGGCCTCTTTTCAATGCACGGGCCTGCAGCACCTGTCATATTCGCAATGGCCGCGGGCTGGCGCCGGATGGCAAAGGCAATGAGGGCACACAGGTCCTGCAACTGGTCAACAGGCATTCCGGTTTACCTGCCTCTGACAAAGCCCATCCTGACCCCAACTATGGCACGCAGTTACAATCCAGCGCTATTCAGGGGCATCTGGCAGAGGTCAAATCCAACACCACCTATGTGGAGCAGCCGTTCGTGCTGGCCGATGGCACAACCCATATGCTGCGTCAGCCAATAATTGAGCTGACAGAATTGAATTACGGCCCCTTGGCTTCCTCAACAACATTGTCACCACGCCTGGCGCCACCGATGATCGGGCTTGGTCTGGTGGAAAAAATTGCTGCGCATGACCTGCAGGGTCTTGCGGACCCGGATGACATGGATGGCGACGGAATTTCGGGTCGCATTGCCTGGGCATCGGATCGTGAAACCGGTGAGCGCCGGCCCGGACTGTTTGGCTGGAAGGCCACCCAGCCCACTGTGCGTTCGCAGAGCGCTGCTGCCCTGTCCAACGACATGGGGTTGTCCAGCGCCCCGTTTACCGATCATGCGGGGGATTGTTCACAAAATCAGACCGCCTGTCGCAGTGCTCCCCACGGTGCACAGCCCCGACTGGGGGCACACGAGGTGCCGGAAACCCTGCTGGATCTGCTGACCTATTTTTCCAGCAATGTGGCTGTGCCGGTTCGCCGAGATGTATCAGACCCGCGGGTGTTGCGTGGCAAGGCGCTGTTCTATGCATCAGGCTGTACTGCATGTCACAATCCAAAATTTGTGACGCGGCGCGGTCCGCAATCCGATCCGAATGGCTTTCAGCTTATCTGGCCCTATTCTGATTTTCTGTTGCACGATATGGGAGCAGCGCTTGCAGACCCGGGTGGCGAAGACGACCAGCTTGCACGGGAATGGCGCACGCCTCCCCTGTGGGGCATCGGATTGACCATCACGGTATCCGGTCACGAAAATCTTCTTCATGACGGGCGTGCACGCAATGTGACAGAGGCTATTTTATGGCATGGCGGCGAGGCACTTTCTTCACGCGATGCTTTTGCCGCACTCAACAAAGAGGATCGGGCGGCGCTGGAGCGTTTTGTGCGATCGCTTTGAAATGCATTCGGGTTTTGCCGATCCCGTTAAAACCTGAATTGCTCCTTCACCTGATTTTCGGCGGATCAAAGGCTTCGATTGTCGGCAATTCACCCTCGAATTTTTCGATATCAACCAAACATGAATGGGCGGTTGGTCCCTGGGCGAGCCGGGATGTGCCCCTGTCCATCGTCAGCAGGTTGGGATTGCCATGTCTGCACAATAAGGTACCGTCCGGCTGGCTGATTGCATCAAACCAGGCACCAGTGCTCATTTGAACAACGTCGAGGCGAATGTCATCGCTTATTGTTGCCGCTGCAAGGCAAGCGCCGCGACCATTGAACACGCGTATAATATCACCGTCGGATATACCGCGGTTGGCCGCATTTTCAGGATGAATCAGGATGGGTTCACGACCCTTGATTTTACCCCTGCGGCTGACCTGTCCATGGTCCAGTTGAGAATGGAGTTTGTTGGCCGGTTGATTGGAAATCAGGTGAAGCGGATAAGGTTTTTCAGCCTTGCCCAGCCATTCTTCAGGCTCCATCCAGGTTGGATGTGCGGGACAATCGTCATAGGCAAACCCGGCGATCGTCTGCGAATAAATCTCAATCCTGCCACTTGGCGTTGCGAGTGGATTGCCGATCGGATCGCGGCGAAAATCCGATAGCATATCGAATGGAACGTCGGGGGCCTCTACCTTATGCCAACCCTTCTCATGCAGTGTTTCGTATGATGGCAGGTCAGTGCCGGTCTGTGCAGCCGATTGTCGGCTTTGATCATAAATCCAGCGCAGCCACGCTTCCGCATCGCGCCCCTCGGTAAAGTGTTCCTCAACGCCCATTTCCCGGCTGATCGCGGCGAGGATGTCATAGTCATTGCGGGCGTTGCCCGCAGGCGCAATTGCCTGCTCCATCGCAACAATGTAGGGATCGCGGGGTGTCATCGCCAGATCGCGACGCTCAAGTGTAACGGTGCAGGGCAAAACGATATCAGCGTGTTTGGCAAGTGCGTTCCAACACCATTCATGAGCGATGATTGTCTCCGGCTTGCGCCATGCTGATTTGAGACGGGTCAGATCCTGATGATGATGGAACGGATTGCCGCCTGCCCAATAGACCAGCCGGATATCGGGGTAATCATGTGTCTGACCATTATAGTCAAACGATGCTCCGGGGTTAAGCAGCATGTCGCTTATACGCGCCACCGGTATAAAGGAACCGATTGGGTTCCTACCCTGTGGCAGTGCTTTGTAAGACAGTTTCTGCCGCTCAAGCCCGATTGAGTTGGCTGCAGCATATCCAAATGCCACACCGCCTCCTGGCAATCCGATCTGACCCAGCATGGCGGCAAGTGCAATCGCTGCCCAAAACGGTTGTTCGCCATGATCCTGCCGGGTCATTGACCAACTGACCGAGATCATTGTGCGTGTCCTGGCCATCTGTCGGGCCAATGTCCGGATAGTGTCGGCTGGTAATTGCGTAATCGAAGCTGCCCAGTCTGCTGATTTTTCAACACAATCGGATTTGCCGATGAGATAATCGCTGAATGGTTCAAAGCCGGTTGTATAGCGTGCCAAAAACGCCAGATCGCAAAGGTCCTCAACCAGCAATGTGTGTGCCAGTCCCAAAATGAGTGCGACATCCGAACCCGGGCGTGGTGCCAGCCATTGTACGTCCATGTCCTGCGGCATGTCGGATTTCAGCGGCGCAATATTAACAAAGCGAACGCCTGCGGCGGCGGCTTGATGCAATGCTTCTTTTGATCGGTGACGCCCGACACCGCCTGCGCTGATCTGACTGTTGCGCAGCGGCGTCCCACCAAAGGCCACCAATAGTCGGGTTGCGCCGATGATGGATGACCAACTGGTCTGATTGTGCATAAAGCTGGCGAAATCCCCCAGCACATGGGGCAATATGACCTCACCTGCGGCCAGGCTGTAGGTATTGACAGACTTTGTATAACCACCAATGCAATTGAGAAACCGGTGTAATTGGCTTTGTGCGTGATGGAAGCGTCCGGCATTGGCCCAACCATAGGACCCGCCAAAGATTGCCTGATTGCCAAAGCCATGGCGCACACGGTCCAATTCCCCAGCAACGATTTTTTCCGCCTCGGTCCAGCTGACTGAAACGAAGGCATCTGAGCCACGCAGGTCAGTGGATGCGCCGGGGCCGTCCTTTAACCAGCTCTCGCGGATCATCGGAGATGTAATCCGGGTGGGCCCATCCAGAACATCGACAATGCCCGCGCCGATCGGCGAAGGGTCGGGATCTTCTTCGAACCCATGCAATGCTGTGACATGTCCATCGCGGGTTTCGACGCGGTAGGTGCCCCAATGCGCGCTGGTCAGCCTGTGGTTGGTTCGCTCACTCATGCGCCTTTGTCCTGATGTTGTGGAATAGGACATGGCGTTTGGCTGCTGCATCAGACCGCAGCATTGAAACGGTCAATCATACCATCCCAGACGGGCACAAGACCCGACAAGCCGTCCCAGTAAGACTGATCGCGGCGACGGTCGAATTCCTCCAGCGACGTACCCTGTTGCTCAACCCAGGTGTAGTATCCAAGATTGAAAATCCGCTCGCGGTCAAATCGCCCAAGTTCCTGCACATGATCAATACCTGCACCCAGAATGTTCTGGCCAAAGGCTTCAGCGGCCTGCACCTCGTGAAACCCGTTGCCATAGTGCTTGTTTTCGGCGATGGACATCTCGGTGTGATACATGTCGGCACCGTCAGTCGCCACTGTCAGGACAACATCATTTGCCCCTAGATCCATATATTTTGCATATTTGATCGCGCCCAGAATATTGGCGATAGATGACAGACCCAGATCGCCCAGCGCTGCGATTTGTGCCTGTGTCAATCCTCTATAGGTGGCCAGATATCTGCGGCCCGGTGTGGTATTGAATACGAGATTGAGCCTGTCGCAGGCTCCATCGGACACGCCAATGACAAAGTCAGTGCCCATGACATTGTGGATCAGGGGAATGTGCTTGTCACCGATCCCCTGAATATTGTGTTCACCATAGCCGTTATACAGCATCGTCGGGCATTCCAGTGCCTCGATTGCGCCGGTATGGGTGCCCAAAGCCTGTTTCAGATGATCGCCGGCTGCCAGGGTTCCTGCCGAACCCGTCGCTGCGACAAAGGCGCGGGCCGTCAGATTGCCATTCGAATTCACGTGATCGAAAATCCGTTGCATGGCAGCACCCGTTACCGACCGATGGATGATATAATTCCCATATTCGCCAAACTGGTTCAGGATCAGATTTTCCGGGTTCCTCGATAAATCGTGACAGGCGTCATAAATCTCCTTGACGTTGCTTTCGGTGCCCGGCGTTCGATAAATATCATCCGGATTGGCCAGCCAGCGATTGAGCCAGTCAAAACGTTCCTGGCTCATGCCTTCCGGCAGAACCGCGATCGAACGGCATCCCAATAGTGTGGCGATGGCAACACCACCACGACAGTAGTTACCGGTGGATGGCCACACGGCCCGGTGCCTCGTGGCATCAAATGCCCCGGACAGCAGCCGCGGGATCAGACAGCCGTAGGCGGCCAGAACCTTATGTGTATTGATCATCGGAAACCGATTACCCAGGGCAACGACGATCTTTGCCGTAACCCCGGTCAAGTCCTGCGGCAGCACGATATGTTCAGGCACCTGCGTCAGGCATCGACGGTCAGCGCCGTTGTGCCAGTGTACCCGAAAAAGGTTGCGGGGATCTGGCGTATCCGGGTCGGCATCCGAAATTTCCGCCATTTTGGTTGCCAGATTGGCAGGTGGATCCGCAAGGTCCGAAATGCGCGGCAAGACCAGCCCCACACCCTGCAGGTGTTCGATATTCCTGTCATATGCCTTTTTATCGACAATGTCGGTTTCCAACCCCGGGATCATCAAAACCTCCTGATTTATGCCAGTACCTGTAATTCACAGGTTAGTGGGCATCCAGGAGGGGAATTCGCAAAAAAACAACGAAACGTGATCAAATTGATCGCAATTTCACTGAACGCCGTCGTTTGCCTGTTCAGGCAAACATGCGCTTGCTATCAGGATCATAAAACGGAGCCAGGCTGACGTCGGCGGCGATTTGCCGGCCTTCAACCATGACCGAATAGTCACCATTGTGAATTGCACGCTTGTTCGTTTCACCATCGGGCAAAGATATCAGACAGAGCCCGACCGCGGCACCGGCAGTCCGACCATAAGCGCCAGCAGTCACAAAGCCGACAACGTTACCGTCTCGCAGCACCGGCTCATTGTGATGCAGCAGGGGAGCCGCGTCGCGCAGTTTGAGCGAACACAAAAATGGACCTTTATTCGTGGCTTTACGTTCCAGATAGGCGTCGCGGCCGATAAACGCGATCTCCTTCTTCGGTTTGCAGACGAATTCCAACCCAAGTTGATGCGGTGCTTCGGTATAGGCCATGTCGTGCCCCCAATGGACAAAACCCTTCTCAATGCGCAATGCATTCAGGGCCTCGCCCCCGATCAGTCGCAGGCCGAATTCCAGTCCCGCATCCTTCAGTATCTCAAAGACATGTTCGGCAAAATCCGGCGTGACAAAGATTTCCCAGCCAAGTTCGCCCGAATAGGACAGACGCTGTGCGGTGACACGGGCATGGCCGATATAAAACGTCCGATGATGGTTAAACGGGAAGGCCTGATTTGACACATCCTCATCACACACAGACGCCAGCAGGTCACGGCTCCTGGGCCCCATGATTGCAAGCACACCATATGATGTTGTGACATCGTGCAGACGAACATCTTCACCCGGTTGGAGGTGATCACGCAGATGCAGATAGTCACGTCTTGTGTGCGAGATGGAACTCATCATCATGAAAGAATTTTCAGCGTATCGTGCAACGGTCACATCACTTTCTATTCCACCGCGCTCATTGAGCATCAACGTATAGGCAAGGCGTCCGACCGGCATCGCCATATTGTTGGTGCAAATGCGCTGAAGAAACGCCTCGGCATCGGCACCTTCGACCATCAGCTTGCCAAGCATGGTGTAGTCGATCATTGCCACATCTTCGCGTGCGGCCCTTTGTTCTTCCTGCGCAAATTCAAACCAGTTCTGGCGACCAAAACTATATTCATATGCCGGCTCGACCCCTTGCGGCGCGAACCAGCCCGGCCGCTCCCAACCCTGCACTTCGGCAAAGCAGGCACCATGCTGTTTCAACGCATGGTGAAACGGTGTGCGGCGCAAATTGCGGGCGGTGGTACGCTGTCGGTTTGGCCAGTGCATGGCATAGGTCAGTACCAGCGTTTCAGGGGCACGTTCCTGCAGATACATGTCACGTGCCTGAAAGGCTTCGCAGCGTTTGGGATCCATTTCGCTCAGATCCATCGGTGGATGGCCGTCCATGATCCACTGGGCCAGTGCCCGTCCGGCTCCGGGGCCCGACTGAATGCCGGTGGAGTTGACCCCGGCCAGAACGAAGTATCCCTTTACATCCGGGGCTTCGCCAAGCGTAAAACGGCCATCATGAGAATAGCTCTCCGGTCCGTTGAAAAAAGTACGTATTCCGGTTTCCTGCAGCAGCGGCACCCGGTTCATCGCCAGTTCCAGAATATCCATCACGTCGTCCTCAACGAACGGAAGTGAATCGAAACAGAAATCTTCCGGAATTCCCTGCATGCCCCAGGGCTTGGCCTGATTGTGGGCAAAGCCAAACAATAATTTCCCCGCGTCTTCCTTGAAATACGTCCCATCACAATAGGAGCGCAACACGGGCAGATCGTTCGGCAGGTTCTCAATGGTTTCAGTAACCAGATAATAATGCTCACAGGCGTGCAGTGGCACACCTACACCGTTTTGACGTCCCAGATCGCGCGCCCACATGCCGGCACAATTGACCACGAAATCGGCGGTGATAGTCCCCTGATCTGTGCGCACACCACTGGCCCGTCCGTTGCCAACCAACACTTCTTCAACCGCGATACCCTCAATGATTTTTGCGCCGCGACCCCTTGCGCCCTTTGCCAGGGCCATGGTCAGATCAACAGGATTTGCAGATCCGTCACTGGGCATGTAAATGCCACCCAATACGCCCTCGGGGTTCATCAACGGCCAGCGTTCTTCTATTTCCGGTGTGCTGAGATAATGGGCTTCAATTCCGAACAGCGATGCGAAGTCCGCTTTGCGTTTCAACTCGGCAAGACGTTCGTCATTCACCGCGATCGAAATGGAACCCGAGCGTCGGTAGCCAGGGTTCTGGCCGGTTTCTGCCTCGATGTCCTGTAATAACTCGATGCCGTATTTGGCAAATGCGGTGGTTGCATGGCTGCCCTGAAGCTGCCCGACCAGTCCGGCCGCATGCCAGGTGGTGCCGCAGGTCAATTGCTTGCGTTCGAGCAATACAACATCACTCCAGCCTTCTTTGGCCAGGTGATAGGCGACCGAACAGCCGTGAATTCCGCCGCCGATAATGACAACCTGCGCGTGGGAAGGGAGTTTTTTATGCATAGTCTGGAGGGTCCTGTCTGTCCGCAATGGATGGATTGTCAGCCGTGGTTTGCCAGTTGTTTCTGAAAAAGCCGCCCGGTGTCCTGCGGGCAGTCATTGATGCCGGCAAGGCGTTTGAGATGCCAGGCCAGCGCCTGATTGCTTGAGATGACGGGCTTGCCCAATTGTGCCTCGGCGACGGAAATTATCGGCAGGGCCCGCAGGCTGGTGCATGAAATAAACACGCCGTCACAATCCTCGCGCGCACCGATTTTCAAAACCGCATCCAAAATGCTCTGCGAGGAGATCCGTGCAACAGTGAAGTCATCTGACTGATTGAAAGAGGCAACGGCATTGGTTCGAAAACCGGCTGTCTGAAGATTTTCCTGCATTTGGGCGGTAACCGAAGCGGCATAGGGCGTGACAAGTGCGATCCGCTTTAGACCAAGCGTCGAGAGAGCGGCTTTGCACGCTGTCAGCGGGTTACTGATTTTCGCCTTCGGATGGAGCTGCCGAATGAGTAGCTCAACCCTGTCCTCACCAATCAGGGTGGCTCCCGAAGTACAGCAGTAGCCAATTGCATTGAAATCGAATTGCTGCGGCAACAATGCTGCGGTCTGCGGGAGATTTCTTTCCATGTCACGAAGTGTTTGCGGTGTGACATCCATCGCATTGGCGATGCGTGCATGATAGAGCGCCACCCCGTCACCATGCATGAGCGTCGCAAACTCATGTTCTATTGTCTGATCGGTCTGTAAAATGATCAGGCCGATCCGTGCCTTTTGTCCAAGGCCGGCATCCGTTTCGAACGGCAGGGATTCGATATGTGGTTTCGTCGTCATTGACACAGATCCTGCTTTTAATAGGTAGGTCATCATGGCACACGTATATGCGCTGGTATATACCAGTTGAATCTTGGTATATACCAAATGGTGTGTTAGGAAAAGAAAAATTTGGAATCATGCTATAATGTCTCAATCCCTGCCCCAAACATCCGCCCCGTCTCCGCGCTTCAGACAGATTGTCGAGCACCTGAAACGCGAGATCATCAGCGGCAGGCTGCCAGTCCATTCCGCCCTGCCGTCAGAACGGGTTGTAGCGCAGCTTCATGGGGTCAGCCGGATGACCGCACGCCGTGCGCTGTCTGCGATCGAAATCGAAGGCCTGGCTTATAGCGAAGGGCGCAAAGGTCGTTTCGTCTCACCCAGGCGCCTGAAATATGATATCAGCAATCTGGTCAGTTTCGCAGCTGATGCACAATCAAAGGGTACTGATCTTGAGATTGAGCTCATTTCGCAGGCAACGATCCCGGCTGATCAAAAGACGGCTGCTGCCCTGGGGGTGGCGGTCGGAGAAGCGCTGCATGAATACACGCGCCTGTTTCGCAGCGCAGGACATGCCACCTTCATAGAGAGCGAATACGTCATAGCGCGACGATTTCCGGACTTGCTCACGCATGATCTTGGCCAATCCTCGACCCTGTTGCTGGAGCAACAATATGGAGCAATTGCACATACCGGTGACATCGTCATTCGCATGCGTGCCCTGCACACGGACGAAGCCAGATTACTGGGGCTGACAACCATTCAGTCTGGCATCGAACTGGAGCAGGTAATTCGCGATGAGGCCGGAAAACCGTTCTGCTTTGGCCGGCAGATATGGCGCGGGGAATTGGCCGAGTTTTCGGCGAAGGCGATTGTGAACCGGGGCGCGACACAGTAAAATTGCCGCTGGAAAACTCCCGCTAATTGATTGTCGCTCCGAAAAAGATCGTTGTTACGGACAATCGGGAGAAATTTTATCACGCGTTGATGGATTATTTACGACCATATTCGGCTCTGATACGTACCCTGTCAGTTGCTGCCTGAAGGATTGGTCATGGATGAATTTCACAATAAGCTGACTGAGCTGCGCCGTAGCTTTCACCGCAATCCGGAACTGGGTTTCAAGGAAGAACGCACCAAAGCCAAAGTCGCCACAATCATGCGTGATTTGGGCCTTGAGGTGCATGAGGGGGTCGGCGTGGTTGGCATCCTGAAAGCAGGTGGTGGCAACCGGGCAATTGGACTCAGAGCGGATATGGATGCGCTTCCGATTCAGGAAATGAGCACCCATGACTACGTGTCTCAATCTCCCGGCGTCATGCATGCCTGCGGCCATGACGGACATACAACCATGTTGTTGGGCGCGGCAGAACTGCTGACACAAAATCCGAATTTTGACGGTACTGTCGTGTTCCTTTTCCAGCCCAATGAAGAACATGGGTTGGGTGCGAAGGCGATGATCAGGGAAGGGGTGCTGGAGCGGTACCCGATCGACGAGGTCTATGCCATTCATAACCTGCCCGGTGCACAGACAGGCCAGGTGTCGACGCGACCGGGACAGATTTGCTCCAGCGAAAGTCTGTTTGAGATCGAAATCACCGGCAGGGGCGGACATGCATCAATGCCACAGGCCGGTGTGGACGCGATTACCGTCGGAACCGAAATGGTGCAGGCTTTGCAGACCATCGTTTCGCGCAAATTGGCACCGGGTGCGGGCGCTGTTGTTTCGGTGACGGAATTCCTGACTGATGGTCAGCGCAATGTGCTGCCCGGTAACGCGACGCTCAAGGGAGATGTCAGAGCGCGGCTGCCCGAGGATCGCGATACCATTGAGAAACTGATGCGGCAGATTGTTGATGGAATTGCCGGGGCTCACGGGGTAAAGGTCAATGTGATTTTCAACACGGAGTTCATCGAGACCATCAATGCCGTACAACCTACCGATGCTGTCATTCGCGCCGCATGTGCCGCAGGGCTCAAGTCCATTGGCGACCGCCCGCCAATGAGTTTTTCCGAAGATTTTGCCCATTTCAGTGCAGCCGTTCCCGGCTGTTTTCTGTTGCTGGGCAATGGCGAGACCGGCTCGCATGGCCAACCGCTTCATTCGGCAGATTATGATTTTAACGATGCGCTATTGCCAATTGGTGCCGCCTTTTGGGCGGAACTCGTTCGCGATCGTCTCCCAGCCAGACAGGAAGACCAATGACAGACTTTTTTCCAGCCGCCCACCTCGGGCATGTCGCCTTCAATGCGCAACAGGGCGATGCCGCTCTGCGCATTCTGTCACAACAGGATTTTAACAACGCCCGGACAGAGATCATCGAATGGACGGGCTATGAACCGACCCCTTTGGTCACGCTCCCGGCGCTGGCTTCAAAGGTCGGTGTTGGTGCAATCCTCTACAAGCATGAAGGCCCCCGGTTTGGTCTGGGAAGTTTCAAGGCTTTGGGTGGATCCTACGCGGCACAATGTGTTCTGCAACGCGAGTTAACCCGGCAGACCGGACAGCAGGTAACACTCGCTGATGTCCGCACCGGTAAATACAGGGCGGAATGCGCTGGCATTACACTGGTCTCTGCCACCGATGGCAATCATGGCCGTTCGCTTGCCTGGGGTTGCCAGTACTTTGGCGCCCCGTGTCGGATCTACATTCATGCACAGGTCAGTGAAGGCCGCGCGACAGCGATGCGCGATCTGGGAGCGGACGTGATCCGCATCAAGGGCGATTATGACGCATCGGTGGCCCTGGCCAAGAAAGAGGCCGAGGAAAACGGCTGGTTTGTTGTGTCCGACACATCCTGGCCGGGTTATTCGCAGCCGCCGCGTGATGTCATGTCAGGTTACGGGGTCATGACACAGGAAATCTGTGATGCACTTGATCAGCCACCAACCCATATATTCCTGCAGGGTGGGGTCGGCGGACTTGCTGCCGGTGTGATCGCCGGATTGCGCCAACATTGGGGTGACAATGCACCCCGGGTTATTATTGTGGAACCGGAACTGGCTGCCTGTCTGTTTGAAAGCGCCCGTAACGGCGCGGCGACCAGCGTCACGATTAACGAGGAAACATTGATGGCGGGTCTGTCCTGCGGTGAACCGTCTGAACTTGCCTGGGAAATTCTGGCCGAAGAGGCTTCGGATTTTCTGACTATTCCGGAATCCGTCGTGGCACCGGCAGTGCGCTTGCTGGCCAGGCCGCTGGAAGGTGATCAGGCCATTGAGGCCGGAGAAAGTGCTGTCGCCGGGCTGGCGGCGCTAATTCTTGCCCGGCAGAAACCCGAGATTTCTGCCAAGCTCGGTCTTGATGCCGGTTCGCGGGTACTGCTGATCGGTTCAGAAGGCGTGACCGACCCGGTGATCTTCACCGCCATTATGGAGGGGCGTGATGCGGCCTGAGACACCGGCACGCGGCTTTCAGGAAGGCGAATTCGCCGCCCGGACGCACAAGGCACAGGCCCTGATGGCGGATCAGAACCTTGATGGTCTATTGCTGATGAGCGAGCCCGACGTGCGCTACTTCAGCGGCTTTCAGACCCTGTTCTGGCAGAGCCCCACACGGCCCTGGTTTCTGTTCGTGCCAGCGCAGGGCAAACCGGTCGCCATTATTCCCGAGATTGGCGCGACGCTTATGCGGCAAAGCTGGATTAAGGATATCCGGACATGGAGCGCGCCTGCCCCGGCGGACGATGGCATCAGTCTGCTGACAGAGCTGCTGTTGCCGCTGGCGGCAAAGCAGGCAAGACTGGGCGTACTGAAAGGGCATGAAACCTCGCTGAGAATGCCTCTGGGTGATTGGGAGCGGCTGACCGCTGGTCTTGCCGGGTTGGAGATTGCCGATGCGACCGGGCTGGTGCAGGGGCTGCGCATGGTAAAATCACCCGCTGAGATTGAAAAACTGACACATATTTGCGCCATCGGATCGGACACTTTTGCCAGGGTTCCTGAATTTGTGGCAGAGGGCAGCCCTCTGGAGGAGGTCTTTCGATCCTTTCGTCGCGAAGCACTGGCGCAAGGGGCGGACGACGTGCCCTACCTTGTCGGTTCGGCCAATCAGGGTGGTTATGGCGATGTCATTTCGCCGCCGTCTCGCCGCCCGCTTCAGGCGGGTGATGTTTTGATGCTGGACACCGGTGCGACCTGGGATGGTTATTTTTGCGACTTTGACAGAAACTGGGCCATTGGACAGGCAGATGATATGGCCCGGCGAGCCTATGATGTGCTCTGGCGGGCAACCGAAGCCGGTATTGAGGCGGCCCGCCATGGCAATACCTGCCGTGATCTGTTTGAAGCCATGCGTGCGGTCATCGCGCAAATGGATGAGAGTGGTGGCGATATTGGCCGACTGGGACATGGATTGGGTATGCAACTGACAGAACAGCCATCCCACGCCGCCTTTGACGAGACGGTGATTGAGGAAAATATGGTGCTGACGCTTGAGCCGTCGCTTGGCTACGGCGATGGGCTGATGATGGTGCACGAAGAAAACATCGTGGTGCGTGCAGATGGTGCCGAGCTATTGAGCACCCGCGCTGCACCACAATTGCCTGTCATCTGATCCAGCTGCCAGTTCCCCTGGCATTAAGGCCGGGCCGGCAGAGGTTGGTGGAAACGAGTACAGGCTGACAAGACTGCAGCCAAGCGGAGCAACACAATGCACAAGTACCACCCCGGTGATGATGTCGGCCCACTCGAATATTGGCCATTTGACAATCCCGCGAGCGACTACCGGATCAAGCATGGCCTGCCCAAAACATATGGACGTATCGATGCAGGTGGGCCAGGCAATACGACCCGTTATGGCATCTGGCGGTGCACCATTGGCTCTTTTGACTGCACGGAACAGGGCGATGAGCTTATGACGGTTCTGTCTGGCAGGTGTCGTTTGATTATTCATGCCACGGAGCAGGTCCATGATCTGGGACCGGGTGACAGCCTGTTTGTGCGCGATGGCAGCCGGGTGACCTGGGATGTGCTTGAGGAGATTACCAAGGTGTTTTTTGGTCACAAAGCGGATGGGTATTGAATGCCCGCAAACAACAACCGTGAAGTGGCCTCAACTAAGCCTGTCACCTACACGCGTCACCGATGCCTGGGGCAATTCAGGTTTTGACGGAATCGGCAAAACCTGAATGCATCTACAAAATCAATGGCCGACACCGTGGTCCCGTTTCTGACAAAATGTGAAACGGTCTAAACGGCTTCTTTCACGGCGCTGAGAAACTGCTGCGTCCGCTCTTTCTTCGGGTTTCCAAAGAGTTCAGCGGGAGGTCCCTGCTCCTCAATCTTACCATCGTAGAAAAAGCAGACCCGATCCGAAATATCGCGGGCAAATCCCATCTGATGCGTGACCATAAGCATGGTCAGATTGTGTTCCGAGACAAGCTGGCGAATGACATTCGTCACTTCGCCGATGACTTCCGGATCAAGCGCCGAGGTTACCTCGTCAAATAGCATTACCTTCGGCCGCATGGCCAATGCACGTGCGATGGCCACCCGCTGTTGCTGGCCGCCTGACAGGCGCGATGGGTGTTGATCCATTTTGGCAATCATACCGACCATCTCGAGCAGTTCTTCAGTGCGGTCGCGGGCCTCGGCTTTGGACAGGCCCAGCACCTGCACCGGCCCTTCCATGCAATTTTCCAGTGCTGTCATATGCGGAAACAGATTGAAATGCTGAAAACACATGCCGATATCGATGCGTCGCTTGCGCAGATGACGCTCGCTTGCCGGTACAAGCGCGCCATTGGCGGGCATATGTGTCAACGGCTTGCCGTCCACATAGATACAGCCGCTATTGATCCTTTCCAGCGTCATGAGCATGCGCAATACAGTCGTCTTGCCGGATCCCGAGGGACCGATGATCGACACCATTTCTCCGGCGGCTACGTCCAGATCAAGATCGTCCAGAACGACAAGGTCGCCGTAGGCTTTGCGTACTTTTGCAAATTTCACCATCGGGATGTTTTCGCCCGATATTTCCTGCGGGTACGCGGACATATTTTCCATTTTTTACATTCCCAGTTTGCGGCGCACATAGCTTTCGAAGACCCGGATCAACCCTGCCGCAGGTAAAGAGATTGCCAGAAAAATCAGACCGACCATCGTATAGGGTTCGAGAAAACGGTAGTTTTCCGACCCGATGGCATTGGCCGTATGGATGAGTTCAGCGACACCGATGACAGACAGCATTGGTGTATCTTTGAAAATGCCGACCAGATAGTTCCCCATTCCGGCCAGTGCAGAGGGGATAGCCTGCGGGATGACAACCCGCCTGTAGGTTTGCAACATTGTCATGTTCAGCGCCGTTGCGGCTTCCCATTGACCGCGCGGTACGCTTTCGATGCCACCGCGATAAACCTCGGACAAATAGCATGAATAATGCAGGCCGATTGCGATCATACCCGACGCCCAGGGGCTTAGCCGAATACCGAACTGCGGCCCCACGTAGAACACAAAGAAAATCTGCAACAGCAAGGGGGTGGAACGAATGAACTCGACGAATTCGCGAACCAGGAAGGTCAATGCACGATATTGCGATCGCTGTGCAAGGGCCAGAATAAGCCCCAGGACCAGGGCAATCGCATAGCCTGCGCCTGCTGCAATCAGCGTATTGCCGGTGGCATGAATAAGGCGGGGCAAAATCTCCCAGGTAAATGCCCAATTCCAGTCAAACATGATTTACGCCCTTCCCATCTTGCGCGCCATGAAGCGTTCCAGCCAGCGCATGAACGGTGTGAGCATAAAACGCGCAAGGATGTAGTATATGATCAGTGCCACGCCAAAGACCTGGGCGGATAGGAAGGTGGTGCCGTTGATTTGTTTGGCCTCGAACATCAGGTCGGTCACTGAGATAAGCGACACCAGTGCGGTGCCTTTCAAAAGCTCAATCATCAGGTTGCCCCATGGCGGCAGCATGTTGACCAGCGCCTGAGGCAGAATGATCCGCCACATCCGCTTGGCCGCGCTCATGTTGATGGCAAGGGCAGCTTCCCATTGTCCTTTCGGAACCGCCAGAATGCCGCCGCGTACAAGTTCTGCACCATAGGCGCCGATGTTCATGCCAACGGCCATATATCCGGCTGTAAATTTCTCAACGGTGATCCCAAACAGGGGAAGGACAAAGAAAATCCAGTAGAGCTGCACCAACAAGGATGTGCCGCGAAAAATCTCGATGTAGGTTACGGCAAATCCCCGAAGCATCATACTATGGGAGAGCCTGAGTAATCCCATTGCGAGCGAGATGGCAATGCCAAGCGCAGTTGCGGCCAGAAACTGGGTAACCGTGACCCCGGTGCCTGAGAGAAGGCGGGGCCAGTATTGGCCGACGAATTCGAAGATTGTCATGTGATTGCCTGATGTTCAGCGAAGGCGGCGGGCCACAAAGGCCCGCCGTCATTCAGTTAGCGGTTTTCGCAAACCCATGCGGCTTTCACGTCACCGGGAAGATGGTCCTTGGTGTATTCGTGGTTGGCCACTACCGCCATCATCTCGTCTGTGCCGACATAAGCTGTCAGAGCTTCATTGAACTTCGCCAGAAAATCCTGGTCTTCATGGCGAAACCCGATGCCGGCATAGTTCTTGCTCCATTCAGGCATTTTGGAAGGGTCACCCAACTCAAGCTCTCCGTTCGATGCTTCAACCAGGTGCGAAGCTTCGAAATATGTCAAAACAGCCGCATCGGCGCGTCCGGCCTTGACCGCAGCAACCATTTCACTTGGTCCGGGAACCTGCATCAGCGTATCATCGGTGATGCCAACACGGTGGGCAGCTTCAACCGTATTATAACCCGCTCCGGTGACCAGAATTGAATTGGTCTTCATGATGTCGGCGTAATTATGGATACCCTTCGGGTTTCCGGCAGGCACCAGGAAGGCATCTCCGGCTGCCGCAACGGGCTCCGAGAAAGACACATTTTTGCAGCGCGAGTTCAGAATATACATGCCGCCGGTGATCATATCGTAGCGGCCGGCTTTCAAACCGGGGATCAACCCGCCCCAATCGGTTACGACGGGTTCGATGTTTGAGTATCCCATTTTCTTCAGCGTTTCGGCGGCGATATCATTGACGAAGCCGTCAGCATTGCCGTCATCGTCCGGGTAGGCCCATATGGGAATATTGGCAAAGCCTATCCGTATTGGCTCACCGGCTTCAATTCGGTCTGTGATCGGACCAGCAACAGTGGCCAGAGCACCTGCGGCCAGCAAAATTGCGGTAGCTGTAATGATTTTGGTCAGTTTGATTAGCATTATTTCCTCCATGCCCACAATGATTTGAAATGTGCAATTTGCTTGCACATTGCACAGTTTTTCCGGGAACTGCCTGAGCCGTTTCGGCAAAGGCCGATCAAACGCAACAGGGTCGCAACTTCCGGACTTCCATTGTGAAAATTAACATTCCTCCCTGTTCCTGCTGATTGATGGTAAGCAATGACAAGGAGTGTTTTCGTCGTAATTCGGGCGAACACGACAAAAAAACGTTGCAATGATGAGGTAATTTGATCTTAATCAGACTATGGATGACAAAGATCTCGAGATACTCAAACTCATTCAGTCGAATGCGCGACTGACGGCAGAAGCACTGGGGCTTGATGTCGGTCTCTCACCGCCTGCCGTTCAAAAACGACTGAAGAGGTTGCGCGAAACGCGTGTTATCGAAAACGAGATCGCCGTTCTGTCGCCAACAAAACTCGAGCGGGAGATGACGGTGATCGTCGAAGTGGTGCTCGAGCGCGAAAACCGCATGTACCTGGATGCCTTCAAACGAAGAATGCGCAGTGCCCCGGCCGTTCAGCAATGCTACTACACAACCGGACAGGCGGATTTTGTCCTGATTGTCGTCGTCCGGGACATCAAGGAATATGAGGAATTCACTCAGGATTATTTCTTTGATGAATCCAATGTGGGCCGTTTCACATCATCCATTGTCATGGATCGCGTGAAGGTCACGCTTGATATTCTGTAAGCCACCCATCGCTCGAAACATTGGATTGCTGAGCGAACGTGTCAGAGCAATTCAGGTTTTGACGGGACGGGCGAAACCTGAATGCTTCAACTAAATCAACGGTCGAAACCGTTGTCCCGTTTCTGACAAAGCGCAAAACGGTCCAGATGGTTTCCGTCACAGGCGAATTGTGAGTTGCCGAAAATAGATTCGGTTGTGTCAGTGCCTAAAATGGTTTCGTCCAGATAGGAGAAGCTCTTGAAGCCAGATCGCTTTCAGATCATTCAAATGTATCGAGCTCAGCCTGTAATTTTTTTGTCAGGCTGTTGCGGACCAGTCGGTAGGAATTTTCCAACCGGTATTGAAATTCATCCTCGGCTGTTTCCCACGGCAGATTAATCCATGAGCGATGAAAATAGGGTGCTTTGACGCCAATACCGGTATCAATGAGCATTTGTGCGGTTTCGATACTGTCGGTCTTGACCGACACGCCGGGTACGACTGCGCCGATACAGGCGAACATTTTACCGCCCACCTTCCAGGCATCATGCCCACCGCCCCAGGGATCGGAAAGCTCGGCTCCCGGGAACTTGGCACATAGTGAATTGATCAATTCCCTGCTCATTGTGAAGATCGCCCTTGTTGTGTTTGTATTATCTCTACCCGTTACCCGAAATCAATCAATGCAGGGCATCCGGATCGGGTGATGCGAGAGGTGAAAAACCATTTGCGCGGACACACAGTTAACACTTTTGCTGTCTTTGCGGGCGGTATTATTGCCACGCCCGAAGCGTCCCGGAAAAACAACCTGTTGCAATTTGCCGAATATTGCCTTGCGGAAAGGTGCGTTGTTTGAACAGCCCCCGGGCGTTGTCCTGCGTTGCAAAATACCTATCGATGAATGGAGTTTATGCAGCATATTTCGAGGAAATTGACGATTCATTTCGCTAGATCAAATTGGTCCATTTCATCGGTGGCAGGATTAAACTGTTAAATAACAAGGTGTTGAAACGGCTCTGTTTTCACCATTTTCTCAAGGCTTGACATCTGAAAAAATTTAATCAAACGTTTAATAAAGAAAATGATCTTCTCGAATTGGCTGAATGAATGCTGACGCAATCTGACAAACCGACACGTAAACAATCCAAGGACAGCCGTGCAGATATTCTTCAGGCTGCGGAGCGCGCTTTTGCAGATCTGGGTTTTGGCGGTGCATCCATCCGGGCGATTGCGCGTGAAGCAGGCGTGAACCAGGCGATGATCCATTATTATTATCAGAATAAGGATCAGCTTTTTTCGGCCGTCGTTGCGCGGCGGTCCGGAGAGATCAACAGTCGCCGGGATGATGCGCTGGATGCGCTGTTCAACGATGCAATACCCTCTCTCGAGGTATTGATGGAAGCGCTGCTTCGGCCGACAATTGAAATCGGGCATGACGATGCACGCGGCGGCTCTGCCTATGCGCGGCTGATTGTGTCATTCAACAATGCGGCCGATGAGCGTTCCCAGCGGGTGACGGAAGAATATTACGACCCTATTGCAAGGCGCTCTATCGCTGCAATGAAACGCGTCATGCCCGCACTGAGCGAAGCTGATGCCGTGCGCGGTTATCTGTTTTCCATCAGTCTGGCACTGTCCGTGATGGCTAAAACGGGTCGCGCCGCGCGCCTCTCACAGGGTCTTTGTGATGATTCAGATACGGAAGAAATCGTGGCGAATTCGGTTGCCTTTGCCTGTGCAGGTATTCGGGCTTTGGCCAGCAAGAAGGATAATTGAAACTAAAACTCAAATGGCAGTGGAAAGACCCGGGCAGGGGAGTTGAAGACGTGCCCCGTGTCACGGGAACATTTGAAATCAGGAGGAAGCAATGAATAAATTTGTAGCAACGCTCATGGCAACACTTGTGTTGTCGGCGGCATCGCTCACGGCGAAAGCCGAGACAGTTGATATCACACTGGCTGCTGGCCACCCGCCAGTGTTTCGCTGGGTCAAACATGCAAATCAGACATTCATTCCAGCCGTAAACAAGGCATTGGAAGGCAGCGACATCGAAGTCAAGTGGAGTGAACAATATGGCGGTTCACTTGCCAAGGTCGGCGGCGTTCTGGAAGCTGTCGAGGAAGGACTTGCAGAGGTCGGGCTCGTTTCCAGCCTTTTTGAAGCGGCCAAATTGTCACCGCAAAATGTGACCTATTACACCCCCTTTGTTTCCAGCAATGCGACTGCCATCGCCAATCTGATGGACAAGTTGCACAGGGAAAACAAGGAACTGCGCAAGTCGTGGGAAGACAATAATCTGGAATATCTGGGCGCAGCCATCGGTATAGATGACTATCTACTGATGACCAATTTTCCGGTAAATTCGCTGGCAGACCTCAAGGGCAAAAAAATTGGCGCCCCCGGACCGGCGGTAAACTGGCTCAAGGGGACAGGCGCGATTGGCGTTTCGGGAAATCTGACGACCTATTACAACGAGTTGAAAACAGGGGTTTATGACGGTGTGATTGTTTTTGCCTCGGCGGCTCTGCCCGGCAAGCTGTATGAGGTGGCATCGCATATTACCCGTGTTGGATTTGGCGCCCAATATGCCGGTGGCATTGCCGCCAACAAGGATTGGTTTGATGCCCAGCCCCGTAAACTTCAAGATGCATTGCATCGCGGCGGTGAAGCGCAGCGCGAGGCCTACCTCAAGGATCTTGATAGTGCCGTTTCCAGTGCATTGGAGACGATGCGCAGCAAGGGTGCGACCATTACGGATGTAAATCCCGAATTCCGGGCGAATTGGGCAAAAGGCATGGATAATGTGGCCAAGAAGTGGGCTGCAGAACTCGATGGAAAAGGTCAGCCCGGCTCGAAGGTTCTATCCGCCTATATGGACGCCATGCGCAAAGATGGTGCCAAGCCAGTGCGTAACTGGGATCAGGAGTAGAACCTGCACAAAGTTCTGGTTCGGGCGGATTGAGTATGTTTCGCCCTGCCATGCCTTCACGTTCCACGCCATTCGCATCAGGAAATCTCCCATGGGTCGAGCATTCCAATGGACGCGCCGCATTGTTGATCGCCTGACAATGGCGCTCAATGTAGCAGGCACCTTCTTGATCGTTGCACTGATGATACTGATCAATAGCGATGTGATTGGGCGGGGTGTTCTCGGGTCGCCCATTTCCGGGGTGCCCGAAATGGTGAGCATGTCCATCGTGGCGATTGTCTTTTTGCAGGTGGCTCAAGCATTTCGCATGGGACGGTTCACCAGAACCGATGCCGTTTTGAACGCGCTTTCCAAACGGGCGCCGAGAGTGAAGGCTGCGTTGGAACTTATCTTCTGTCTTGCCGGTTTTGGCATAATATCGGTTTTGCTCTACGCCAGTTACCCGCTCTTTATCAAAGCCTGGGACCGGGACACATATGTTGGTACCGTCGGCGATTTCATTGCGCCGGTGTGGCCGGTAAAACTCATTATTCTGATTGGTTGCGCGGCACTGTTGATGCAGCTGGCGATGGCGACGATCAGTGCTTTCATAACCATGTGGCGCGCGGGTGGCGACGACGCGGAATCGATTGTTCAGGAGTCTGCGCATGACGCCGTTTGAAATCGGTCTGATCGCACTGCTTGTCATGGTCGTGCTTGTCTATATTGGCATGTATGTACCGCTGGCATTGATGCTGGTTTCCTATTTGGCGGTCTGGGCCATGAAAGGTTCACCATTGCTGGCTGGCAAGTTGCTGGCTTTGGCAGCGTCGGAAACAATTTCGAGTTATTTCTTTGGTGTTGTGCCGCTCTTCGTTCTCATGGGTTACGTGGTGTCGGTAACCGGTATGGGGCGGGACGCATTTGACGTTGCCAATCAGATGTTCCGGCGCTTTCATGGCGGACTGGGTATTGGCACCGTGGGCGCAAACGCCATTTTTGCAGCGATCACCGGCATTTCAATCGCGTCCGCCGCGGTTTTTACCCGCATTGCAGTGCCGGAGATGGTCCGTCATGGCTATACGAAGCGGTTTTCCGTTGGTGTTGTTGCCGGGTCTTCAGTGTTGGGCATGCTGATACCGCCAAGCCTGTTGCTGATCCTCTATGGGCTTTTGACGGAACAATCAGTCGGGGATCTTTTTATTGCCGGCATTATTCCCGGACTGCTGCTCGCGCTGGTTTTTGGCATCGGTGTTTATGCAATGGCCCGTCTGTGGCCAAAATTCATTGGCGAAAACCTCACCGATGCCAGCGAACCCCTGTTGAGCACCACTGAAATGATGCAAAAAGGCTTGCCGATTGCAGCCCTGATATTTCTTGTTCTGGGTGGAATCTATGCGGGCTGGTTCACGCCGATCGAAGCAGGTGCCGTTGGCTGTCTGGGCGCAATTCTCATCGGCCTTGCCCGCCGATCCTTGAGTTGGAAGGATTTTTGGAGTGTCCTGACCGACACCGGGCTTGTAACTGCCTCCGTGTGTTTCTTGATCATTGCGGCACAAATGTACTCGCGCATGCTGGCCCTTTCGGGTGCACCCGGTGAGTTTGGCCTGTTTGTTGCAAATGCCGATATTGGTTTTTGGGGTGTTGTTCTGGCCTATGTGTTGCTGGTCATCGTGATGGGGACAATCCTTGATTCATCGTCCATCATGCTGATTTTGGTGCCACTCATGCTGCCGGTGGTCCAACCGATGAATATCGATCTCGTCTGGTTCGGTATTGTGACGGTACTGGCTGTTGAAATCGGATTGTTAACGCCGCCTTTTGGTATCTCCGTCTTTGTGATCAAGTCGGCGTTGAATGACGATACAATAAGTCTTGGTGACATTTTTATCGGGGCTGCGCCCTTCGCGCTGATGATGCTCTTTGTGTTAATTCTGGTGCTGATGTTCCCGATATTGGCAACGTTGCCACTCGGCTATTGAGGGAGATATAAATGCCTCGCAGAATCGTAGATTTGTCTGTTCCGCTGGAGACAGACATTGCCTCGGATCCCCCGGTTATGCTGCCGGAAATAGATTACCTGGATCATCAGGCGACGGCAGAACAGGTCGCTGCATTTTTTCCCGGCCTGAAAAAACAGGATTTACCCGGTGGGGAAGGGTGGGCCATCGAGCGGCTTCGTATTGCAACACACAATGGCACACATCTTGACGCACCCTATCATTTTCACTCGACAATGAATAATGGCGAGCGGGCCATAACCATTGATGAGGTGCCGCTTGATTGGTGCTTTCAGCGCGCGGTCAAACTGGATTTCCGGCATTTTAAAGATGGTTATGTCGTCAGCGCCAGCGATGTTGAGGCAGAACTTGCGCGCATTAAGCATGAGCTTCAGCCGCTGGACATTGTGGTGATCAACACATCCGCAGGTGCACGCTACGGATACTCCGATTATCTGGCCAGGGGCTGTGGCATGGGCCGCGAAGCAACGCTCTATCTGCTGGAACGTGGTGTCAGGGTAACCGGCACGGACGCCTGGAGTTGGGATGCGCCCTTTGTCTATACGGCGCAGGAATATCAGAAAAACCACGATGCCAGTATCATCTGGGAAGGGCATCGGGCCGGTATGGAAATAGGCTATTGCCATATCGAAAAACTGGCCAATCTCGAAACGCTGCCCGCCAGCGGATACGAAATTGCCTGTTTCCCCTACAAAATCAAAGGCGCATCAGCCGGATTTACCAGAGCTGTCGCAATCTTTCAGGACGAGGAATAATCCTATGGCTAAAAAAATGAAAAAGGTGATTATCACCTGTGCAGTCACGGGGGGTGTGCATACGCCGACAATGTCCGATGCCTTGCCGATCACGCCGGATCAGATTGCCCAGCAGTCCATTGATGCTGCGGAAGCCGGTGCTTCAATCATTCACCTGCATGCGCGCAACCCGCAGGATGGTCGCCCAACCCCCGATCCCGACATATTCATGCAGTTCCTGCCACGTATCAAACAGGCGACGAATGCGGTGATAAATATCACCACCGGTGGTGGTTTGGGAATGACCGTCGAGGAACGGTTGGCTGCACCTTTGCGGGCGGAACCTGAAATGTGTTCATTGAATATGGGCTCGATGAATTTTTCTCTGCACCCCCTGGCAGCAAAATATCCGAGCTGGAAACATCCCTGGGAAAAACAGTTCCTGGAAGGAAGTGAAGACTTTATATTCCGCAATACCTTTCGTGATATTCGCCAGATCCTGCAGCACCTGGGGGAGGGATGTGGCACCCGTTTTGAACACGAATGTTATGATATTGGTCACCTGTATAATCTGGCGCATTTTGTTGACGCCGGCCTGATCAAACCGCCATTTCTGGTGCAGTCCATATTCGGTATTCTGGGTGGCATTGGCGCGGATATGGAAAACGTCCTGTTCATGAAGCAGACCGCTGATCGCCTGTTTGGTGATGATTATGTCTGGTCGGTTCTGGCAGCCGGGCGGTTTCAGATGCCCTTTGTGACCCAGGCTGCAATGTTGGGCGGCAATGTGCGGGTCGGCCTTGAGGACTCGCTCAATATAGGGCGCGGTGAACTGGCCACGTCCAATGCGCAACAGGTTGCCAAAATCCGAACGATACTGGAGGAACTCGGCATGGAAATCGCTTCGCCGGATGATGCCCGTTCAATTCTTCAACTCAAGGGTGGCGACCGGGTCAAATTTTAGCAAACAGCGGGAGGAAATTCGATGACAGCAATGCCGAGCGAAGCCGTCGTACAATTTGATTGTCAGGGCAAGGCCGTTGGAAAGATGCGCAATGACCTGGAAGTGCAGATGGTAAAGCCATTTGAAGAACGTTTTCAGATGGCAACGGATGAAGGCCCGTTTCATGGCGGAGATGCCACCGCGCCACCACCACTGGCGCTTTTCGTTGGTGCCCTGACCGGATGCATCATGACGCAGATCAGAGCCTTTGCAAAACGGTTGGGTGTTACCATCAACGACCTTGATGTTGACACGCGGGTGCAATGGGACTGGAAAGTGGTGGGGCGGGTCTATGAGACAGCGCCCAAAAGCTTCGAGATCGACGTCATGATTGACAGTCCTGATCCTGAAGAAAAGGTTCTGGAGCTGATTGAAACGGCAAAGAAGGGATGTTTTCTGGAGCAGACACTGGGTGTTAAAAATACCGTTCGCCATCGGTTGAAGACCGATACCGGATGGCGGGACGCCTAGAACTCCTGAAGCAATACAGGTACTTCGTCAGTCGCGCCCGGCACCATGTATCATCCATTGACTGGCTGTATGTCGATGGGCTGGGGGTTGCCTAATTGTTGTACATGGGGAGCGCCAGGCTCATTCCAGCGCATCAGTGTTATGTGCCACAATCCAGGTTTGCGCCGCGAAGGATCAATCAGGCCAACATGTCCCGATTGACGCACAATATCGGCGGCCTGCCATGATGCCGGTGCTTCGCCCCTGGCAAATGATGGTAGCCAGCTTTGACGCGCTAATGCATATAGCGAAGCAGTATCGTTGTGACGAAGATCAAACAGCCAGCAGGGTTCGATCCTGTAGCGTATCAACACGCGCGCGGGATCCAGCGGCTTGACATATTGCCCCATGGCAACACGCGCGCTGGCCTCGTCCGGGCTCAGGTAGAGTGCATCCTGACCTTTTTTGTTGAATCGCGCTGCCGGTCTGTTTGGATCACCGCGCAACAAAAAGACATCCGCCTTGTCAGCAAAGGCAATTTTTACAAATATGCCCTCAACCCTGGTCAACACGGCTAATTCCCATTTAGAGCAATTCAGGTTTTGACGGAATCGGCAAAATCTGAATGCATCAACAAAATCAACGGCCGACACCGTTGTCCCGTTTCTGACAAAACGTGAAACGGTCTAGGACTGTTGTGATCTCAGTTGGAAACCTGACCGCGGACAGTTCATTTTGCAACCCTCAAATCAGCGAACGGCATTGGTGATCGTCTGATCCAGCAGTGCATCGTTCATCTGATCGCGCATGCCGATGGCAACGATCCTTGAAACACAGTTTGTTTCTTGTGGTGCGGGAACAATGGAAACACGATTGCCGACCTTGTGTATGGCGATGGGGCCTGTGTGATCTTCAGGATGAATGACTCCCTTTACCCTCAATATACCCTCTGGCAGACTCTCGAGCTGTCTGGAAAGGTCGTTGACATCAAACCTCACTGACCGCTCGAATGACCAGTGTGCGTAGAGGTGGCTGTGTCTGGCGTCCAGTGGCTGTTCCATGATTTCATCGGTTGATGCGTATCCACCAAGTACGATTTCGGTTGGAATGGCACCATCGGGGCAATTCAATATTGGTGACAGAGGGTTGAGATCACGCAGCAGTTGCCTGAAAGCTGCCCGTTGTTTGTCGGGTACAAGGTCGCACTTGCTCGTCAGCAGTATGTCAGCGGATTTTATCTGATCAACCAGCGTTGGTGCAATTTGTTCCATGCGAAGACAATCTTCCAGCATGGTGCAGTCGACAAGTGTAACGATACCGTCCAGATGCAGGTCTGGTTCGGCACGGGCGATATTGGCAATACTGCGCGGTTGGGCAATGCCGCTGGCTTCAATAATGAGATGGTCGGGTTGGGGAACGCGATCAAAAATCTGAGCAAATGTGGCAAACAAATCCCCGCCAAGCGAACAACACACGCAACCATTGGACAGATTGATCACATCACCTTCGTCTGTTTCTATCAGATCGGCATCTATCGGCAATTCCCCAAAATCATTGACCAGGACCATCAGTTTTTGGCCATCCGCATGGCGCAATATATGGTTGACCAAAGTCGTTTTTCCGGCACCCAGATAACCCGATATGATTGTTGTCGAAAGCGGCTGTCGGGAGGCGATCATGCGGGTATTGCCTGCGCGGGATGCACTGACCCGCCAATAACAGTGCCCCAGACATCAATGTCTTTGATTTTCTGCGGTGACACATCCAGCGGGCTGTCTTCAACGATGGCGAAGTCAGCCTGCTTGCCCGGCTCGATCGAACCGATCTCGTGATCCAGATGCAGCGTATAAGCCGGACCAAGCGTTATTGCATGCAGGGCTTCATAGGGTGAAATGCGTTCATCCGCTCCCAAAATCTCGCCACCTGCGGTTTGCCGCATCACAGCAGCCCAGGCGGTCGTCAAGGGCCGGAGGGGTGTGATGGGGGCGTCTGAGTGAATTGCGATTGGAATGCCAAAATCAAGTGCTGAGCGACAACCATTCATGCGTTCAGCGCGCTCCTGGCCGATGGTAATTGTCCTGTGTTGATCACCAAAATAGTAAATATGATTGGAAAAGAGATTGGCGCAGATATTCAGATCTGCCATTTTCCTGAATTGAGTATGATCTGCCAGCTGACAATGTTGCAGCACGGTTCTGTGGTTAACTGCTGAGTTTTTGGTCAGTGATTCATCGATGGCGTCTATGGCCACCTGGATGGCCTCATCTCCGTTGACATGAATATGGGTGTAAACACCATTTTGCAGCAGAATGTCGACAAGCAGTGCCAATTGATCTGGCGCAATGTTCCAAAGCCCATTGGAAGCACCGTTGAGGTAGCCTGGCGCACGCATTCTGGCGGTAAAACCCTGTATGGACCCATCTGTAATAATTTTCACAGCGCCAAGACGCAGCCTGTCTGTGCTCAGTAGCTGGAGGGCCCGTGCCTTGCCCACTGTTTCCTCAGGTGGTTGAAGCAGTGCATTCAGCACGCATACCAATCTGATCGGAAAATCCGCTTCACCGGTTGTTGCGGTGAGCGTGGCCACATTTTCCGGGTTATAGTTGCCGGCCAGATCTGTCGCGGTTGTCACACCCACGGAATTGCAAACGCGACCGAAAGCCTGAATGCCCTGTGTATTTGATGCCAGGCTTGCCATATCGATATTCAGGCGGCGCATGATCGGAAACATCACGGCCATTTCGTGCAGCTCACCATTGGGATGGCCGTCTTCACCCAAAACGATGCCCTCGATATCTGAATCAGCAGTGTAGTTGACCAGATTTAAAGTCCTGGAATTTACCGTCATCAAATGAAAGTTGGAATGGATAACCGCGACACATCGCTCGGTGGAAACAAGATCAAAGACCTTACGGTCAGCCCTTGGCCCTTCCAGATATATCGGATCAAAACCCCAGGCTATCAGTGGTTCACCGTCAGCGAGGTTCTCCAGTGCCTGTTTCATTCTGGAGACGACAGCCTCAGTGGATCGAAGGCCGCTCCACACACGCCCATCCGGGTCTGTCCGCTCATAATAACCTATATAGACAAAGGTCCAGATACTGCCTGCAAACAAATGGCTGTGCCCCTCCACAAATCCCGGGAGAATTACTTTTTCGGCAAAACGGGTGTCTATCTGTGCTACCCCCAGATGCTCAACATCTTTCGCATCACCCACTGCCACGATCCGGCCCCCACGCACGGCCACATGCGTGGCCTCAGGGCGCTGCGGATTCATTGTGACAATTTTTCGGGCTTTGTAGATTCGCAAGTCTGGCATGGTTTTTCACTGCAATATTAAAGTGTTGCGTCTATTTTTTATCAACCGGTTAACATATTAGGCATTGTTGATTTATCGGGAAAATGTATTGTCTTGCTCAACATCCTCAAAAAAATGGAGGAACTGTGCACTACACATTGAAACAGTTGAAGTACCTGGATGCCGCTGCCCGCCATCGCTCCATCACCGGCGCCGCGGATGAATTTAATATTTCACCCTCTTCGATTGCCGCAGCGATCAATGCAATGGAGCACGAGATTTCCGGCACGGTATTTGTGCGGCACCCATCCAAAGGCGTGACGCCAACGCGATACGGACAGGGATTCTTGCGCCATGTTCACGATATTCTTGAACAACACAGCCAGTTTGAAAAATCTCTGGGTGGTGTTTCGGACCGGTTGGAAGGGCACATTCGTCTGGGCTGTTTTGCTCCTCTTGCGCCAATCATGCTGCCTGTCGTACTCAAATCAATATCCATTCGTTATCCGACAGTTTCGATTGACATTGCTGAAGGTGATACGGCAGAAATCTCCAGCATGATCACCAATGGTGAACTTGATCTGGCGATGGGCTATGATCAGGGGTTTGCGACCAATGCCAGATTCTCTCCTTTGTTTGATGCGCCGCCACATGTGGCGCTGAACAGTGAACATGCATTGGCGGGTCGAGCCATGGTCGCGCTGGAGGAACTTCAGGACGACCCTTTGGTTCTGTTGAATCTTGAAGTGACGCGCGACTATATTCTCGGCCTGTTCAAGGCGCGTGGTCTCGATCCGACAATCGTCCACAGGTCCCGCTCATCAGATATGGTGCGAGCGCTTGTCGCTTCGGGATTGGGTTATGCGATCTTCAACGTCAGGCCACTCAAAAAGCAAACCTATGTGGTCGGTGACATTGTTCGCATCCCACTGAAGTCCAGGCATGAAACACCGACATTCGGTTTTTTGTACCGTGACGAGAAAAAATTAACGCGGGTGGAGACGGCATTGATCGAGACCTGTCAGCAACTGAATCTGGATGGCCGCTTCAAACCGCTTCTTGTTGCGACATAGGAGCCAGGTTTCAACGGGGAAGGTTTTCACGGTTCTGGTGAATCATTGTTTGGTTTTTTTGAGGGTTTGGTGGTGAAAAATGCTTTTTCCAAATCAATCAATCATCAATAACGTACCAAAGTTGATTGTCGGTAATAAAAATGGCGCACAATAGGCCGGGCAATCCAGTATTAAAGGGAGGTTTGCAGATGATCAAACTCAGCAGGTTGTTAACCGGTTCGGCGCTCATTGCATCGATTTTTATGTCCACTGCTCTTTTCGCGCAGGAACCTGTCAAAGGCGGCACGCTTGTTATCGGATCGACGCAAAAACCGCGTCACCTCAATCCGGCGGTCCAGTCCGGGATAGCCACTGCGGTGCCTGGTGCCCAGATTTTTGCAACCCCATTGCGTTTTGACGCTGAGTGGAATCCACAGCCTTATCTGGCTGAAAGCTGGAAAGTTTCCGATGATGGAAAATCCATCACATTGCAATTGCGCGCGGGAGCAAAATTCCATGATGGCAAACCAATTACATCCAGGGACGTGGCTTTTTCTGTTAAAACAGTAAAGGAAAACCATCCGTTCAAGACAATGTTTGCGCCCGTATCCTCTGTTGATACACCGGATGACCTTACAGCAATTATAAATTTTGAATCAGCGCATCCTGCAGCCTTGCTTGCCATGTCATCAGCCTTGCTGCCAATTTTGCCTGAACATATCTATGGTGATGGTCAGGACCCGAAGTCTCACCCTGCCAACAATAACACGGTTGGATCCGGTCCTTTCATGTTAAGTGAGTTCAAGCCAGGTGAACATATTATCCTGAAGAAGAACCCGGACTATTTTATCGACGGTCAACCGTATCTGGATCGCATTATTATCAAGAACTACAAGGATGTAACGAGCCTGGTTCTGGCTACAGACAAGGGTGAGGTGGACATGGCACCCTTTATGACAAGTACACGTGATCTTGCGCGCCTGAAAAAAAATGATGACCTGGAAATAACGAACAAGGGCTACGCCGCGGTGGGGCCGGTCAACTGGTTGGCCTTTAATACGAAACACGACATTTTGAAGGATAAAAAGGTCCGCCAGGCAATTGCCTACGCAATTGACCGGGACTTCATTGTCAATGCCCTTCATGGTGGATTTTCCTCGCCGGTGACGGGGCCAATTGTATCCGGCAGCCCGTTTGCCGCCCCGGACGTAAACACCTATGCGCTTGATCTTGACAAGGCCAATGCGCTTCTGGATGAGGCCGGTTATCCGGTCGGTGATGATGGTACGCGTTTTACGCTGAAGCTTGATTATATCCCCGGATTTGCGGAAATGCAGAAAACTGTGGCGGAATATCTGCGGCCGCAGCTCAAAAAAGCCGGTATCAACGTTGAGCTGAGGGCGTCGCCGGATTTTCCAACCTGGGCCAAGCGCGTTGGCGGGCACGATTTTGATATGTCGATGGATATCGTTTTCAATTGGGGTGATCCGGTTATCGGTGTTCACAGAACCTATCTTTGCAACAACATTCGCCCCGGCGTGATCTGGTCGAATACACAAAGCTATTGCAATGAAAAGGTCGATGCATTGTTGGAGCAGGCCGGCGTTGAAACGGACAAGGCCAAACGGGCCGAATTCTACCGGCAGGCGCAGGCGCTGATTGTTGATGATGCGCCATTGGCGTTTATTAATGAGCTGCCCTATCATACCATTTACAACAAGAAAGTTGGCAATGCACCAGTTACAATTTGGGGAACGATGGCGCCACTGGACGATGTTTACAAGGCGCAATAATGGATTGAAAACTGTGTGATGTTCCTGTGAAAAAGGGGCCTGAGCTCCATTCCGACAGACGGATTGAAGCGGAGCGCTCCTGTCAGGAATATGGCCATTGTGGCTGCTGTTGTTGAGGAGATCTGGTCCACAATGCTGCTTTTGACCGTGTTGCGCCGACTATTGTATTCGGCTATTTTGGTGGTGGCTGTTCTGGTCCTCAATTTTCTGCTCATTCATCTGGCACCAGGCGATCCGGCAGACGTCATTGCTGGCGAAATGGGCGGTGCGACACAGGAAATACTGGATAGCATTCGCAAGACCTATGGGCTTGATCAGCCGCTATATGTGCAATTGTGGGTTTACCTCAAAAACGCCGCCACCGGCGATCTTGGACAGTCGTATTTCTACAATGTGCCGGTTCTTGATCTGATAATCAGCCGCACGGGTGCAACCTTGCTTCTGGTTTTTACCGCACTCGGTTTTGCTATCGTGACCGGCACATTCCTCGGTGTTCTGGCATCCTATAAACCCACCGGCCTCATCAGCAATCTTGTCACGGTTCTCTCGGTCGTTGGTTATGCAGCGCCAATATTCTGGACGGGGATAATGCTGATTATTCTGTTTGCGTCGGTGCTGCCAATCTTCCCCATTTCAAACATGTATGATGTAACCAAAGACGTCGGCCCTATCGGTCACGTCATGGACGTGCTGCACCATCTTGTTCTGCCCGCATTCACGCTCGGCATTGTTTATCTCGCTCAATACAGTCGCCT
Organism: uncultured Rhizobiaceae group bacterium; assembly: GCA_947501445.1. Classification (GTDB taxonomy): domain Bacteria; phylum Pseudomonadota; class Alphaproteobacteria; order Rhizobiales; family Rhizobiaceae; genus Hoeflea_A. Next base: position 230,616 of record CANMVS010000003.1, read on the forward strand.
GACCAGAGCCAGCATGCTGGAGATACTCGGCAGTGATTACATACGCACCGCCAGAGCCAAGGGCGTATCAGAACGTCAGATATACGCCCGCCATGCGCTACGAAATGCAATCTTGCCAATCATCACCATCGCCGGCTTGCAGTTTGGCAGTATTGTTTCCGGCGCGGTGCTGGTCGAAACCGTCTTTAACTGGCCCGGTTTGGGAACGCTGGCATTTGATTCAATTCTGGCACGTGATTATCCCACCATATTGGGCATTTTGTTTTTCTCCGCCGTGATCGTCATTATGGCCAATCTGATAACCGATCTGCTTTACCGTTTCGCCGATCCACGCATTGGGGCTCAAAAGTGACGATTGCTGAAACACCCCACATGGAGCCGCGTCCCGAACATCCCGCCGCACAGGCCTGGAGGGTATTTCGTACCCGTCCTGCCGCCCTTTTTGGATTGCTGCTGCTTGTTGTCATTGGCGTTGTATCTATTATCGGACCATCGGTTTATGCCGTTGATCCATTCGAGATTGTCTGGGCACCGCTTACGGCCCCGTTTCAAACGCCAACGGCACCACTGGGAACAGATTATCTGGGTCGCGATATTCTGGCCGGTCTGATCATCGGTGGCCGTGCGACATTGCTTGTTGGTCTGACAGCAGCGCTTATCACGGTGAGTATTGGCATATTCATCGGCGCATTTTCCGGCTATTATCAGGGGTGGGTGGATGATGTGTTCATGCGCATCACCGAGTTTTTTCAGGTACTGCCCCCTTTGCTGTTTGCCATGGTTCTGGTGACACTATTCTCGCCATCGCTTGTTGTCATTGCCCTGTCGATCGGCATCGTCAGCTGGCCTGCCACAGCCCGTCTGGCAAGAGCGGAGTTTATGCGCATTCGTGGGCTGGAATACGTCAGTGCCGGCCGATCCATTGGCGCGCGCAACGGCCGTTTGATCTGGCGTGTCATCCTGCCCAATGCACTTGCGCCGCTGATTGTGTCGGCAACGTTGACCATTGGTATTGCGATTCTGTTTGAAGCTGGCTTGAGTTTTCTTGGATTAAGCGATCCGAACGTCATGAGCTGGGGGCTGATGATTGGCGGTGGCCGGCAATATATTCTGGATGCCTGGTGGGTGGTAACCTTGCCCGGCGTCATGATTTTCATGACGGTTCTTGGTGTCAGTCTGGTCGGCGATGGACTGAATGACGCCTTTAACCCCAAACTGAGAGATCGTTGATCATGGCGGTTTTGCGGGTTCAGGACCTGGTTGTTGATTTTGCCACGCGTCAGGGCAATGCGCGCGTGCTCGATCACATCAGTCTGGAAATAGATGAAGGGGAAATTCTCGGTATTGTGGGCGAATCCGGTTGCGGCAAGTCAATGACCGCATTGTCCATCATGGGGCTGGTACCCAGCCCGCCGGGAAACATCACTGCGGGTTCGATTAAACTGGACGAACGTGAAATCGCCGGTGCTTCGTCCGAACAGATGCGCACAATCCGCGGTAATGAAATCGGGATGATATTTCAGGAGCCAATGTCATCGCTCAATCCGGTTTTTACGGTCGGTGAGCAGATTGCTGAAAGCGTGCGGCTGCATGAGGGTGCTGACTCGCGCGCTGCCTTTGCGCGGGCAGTGGAGATGTTGCAGGCTGTTGGCATTCCCGAACCGGAAAAAAGGGCCCGTGCCTATCCCCATGAATTGTCAGGTGGCATGCGTCAACGGGTGATGATTGCCATTGCTCTTGCCTGTAATCCGCGCGTTCTTATTGCCGATGAACCGACAACGGCTCTGGACACCACGGTTCAGGCACAAATATTTGATCTGCTGGAGGAACTTCAAAAAAACCGTGGAACCGCCATTGTATTGATCACTCATGATATGGGCGCTGTGGCACAGCTGGCGGACAAGATTGCGGTGATGTATGCCGGTCGCATAGTCGAAACCGGAGCAGTGGATGATGTGCTCAGCAACCCGCGCCATCCCTATACGCGCGGCCTGATCGCCTGTGTCCCGCATTTACAGGTAAAGCCAACAAAGCAAAGACACCCGTTGTTGGAAATTCCCGGCGTCGTACCAAGCCTCACCGAACTTGGGGAAGGATGCGCATTTTCACCGCGATGTGATCGGATGCATTCAAAATGTCTTCAACACCAGCCTGTTCTGGAGACCGTTCCTGATACGGGGGATAACAGCCATCGGGTCGCCTGTTGGGTAACCGAGGCGAGGGCGGATGATGTCTGATCAGATCGGTGAGCGGGAATATCTGAGCGTACAGGAGCTGAAGGTTCATTTCGGCGGTAAATCGTTGTTTGGCAGCGGGTCGATTGTTCATGCGGTCGATGGTGTGAGCTTTGATATTGCAAAGGGAACCACATTTGGCATTGTGGGCGAGAGCGGCTCTGGAAAGACAACAACCGCGCTGGCCATCATGCGATTAACCCATATTACCAGCGGTGCTGTTTTCCTGGATGGAACGAATATCGGCGCATTGCAGGGGGAGGCGTTGAGGCAGGCCAGATGCGCCTTTCAGATCGTATTCCAGGATCCCTATTCTTCCCTGAACCCGCGGCAAAGGGCGTTCGACATTATACGCGATCCGCTTGACCTCATGGATGTCGGCAAACCTGAAGAGCGCGCTGAAATGGTGCATGCTCTGTTGGAGCAGGTTGGCCTGCGGCCCGAGCAGGGTGCTTTGTTTCCACATCAGTTTTCCGGAGGGCAGCGCCAGCGCATCGGGCTGGCCAGGGCGTTGGCAACGAAACCGGACCTCATTGTGTGTGACGAACCGGTCTCGGCGCTCGATGTGGCCATACAGGCACAGATCCTCAATCTGATGAGCCGCCTGCAGAAAGAGCTTGGGCTGACCTATCTGTTCATCTCACATGATCTGGGTGTTGTTCAGCATATTTGCGATGAAATCGCCGTCATGTATCTGGGCCAGATTGTCGAGCGGGCAGATCGCATGACACTCTTTTCCAACCCCATGCATCCTTACACAAAGGCCTTGCTCGCCTCTGTGCCATCCCTGCATGCCGACCGAAAAAATCGTGCCACACGGCAACGCCTCAAGGGAGATCCACCCAGTCCGATCAACCTGCCGAAAGGATGCCGGTTTGCCTCGCGCTGTCCGTTGGCGCAGGAACAGTGCCATCAGATGTCACCACCGCTACGGGAACTTGAAAACGGTCATTTCGTCTCGTGCCACCTGGCAGATGCGTGATCAACGTGCGGCTTGATCAGGAAACGGTCTAGTGCCGCACCACAAGAACCGATTGTCGTGCATGCCGGACAACCCGCGCGGCATTTGGCCCCAGAAGATAGTCCTTCAAGGCTGGACGATGTGATCCAATGACGATCAGATCGACGCCAATTTTATTCGCGGCTTCAAGAATTTCCTCATAAATATTGCCATGGGCAACAATATGTTGAACCCGCGTTCCCTTGGGCAGGTGCTTTGCCGTGAATGCGTGTAGGGCATCTGTGGTGTGTTTGATCATGTCGGCCTCATGACCATCGGGAAAAAATGTGCCGACAACACCGCTACCAAAATCGGGCACGACACATACAACGTGTACGCTGTCGTCTCCGGTCATGACTTCCAGTGCTGCATTGACCACGCGGACAGACGATTCCTCGTCACCCAGATCCACTGTTGCAAGGATGCGTTTGAACAAATTCATACCTATGCTCCCTGTTCGGTTGCCAATGGTGTTTCGGTGTCTCTGCGTCTGCGTTGCAACACGTATATGAGCCCCAGCATCAGCAAAGCCGGAATGAAGAAGAGCGTTTTGGGCGGCTGATAAACGGGCACCAGAACCTCGGTGATAACCTGATCAAAATCAAATCCTGCGGCCTGTGCTTTTGAATCAAAAACCGCATTGTCGACCAGCATCTTGCCGTTGTCCTCAAACAACTCCAAACCATAGGCTTCCAGCCGCTCCTGACCTGTTGCCTCGTTTCCGACATCCACTTCCATTGTCAGTGTGATTGGATCACCGATGCTGTCCTCACCATCAACGATTACCCTGACCTTCGATCCAGGGTCCAGTTTGCCAATTTCCTCAACGAAACTGGATGGATTTACGCTGTTATAGGGTGGTGAGGCATAATCCATCCAAAACCCCGGGCGGAACAGGGTAAAGGCGATGAGGATCAAAACGACAGATTCCCATATTCGGGACTTGGTCATGAAGTACCCTTGTGTTCCGGCCGTAAATATCAACAAGGCCGCCGTTGCCGTTATGAACACAAATACGCCCTGCGCCCAGGTGACATCAATCAACAAAAGGTCCGTGTTGAATATAAACAGGAACGGCAGCAAAGCTGTGCGCAGCGAATAAAAGAAGGCCACAAACCCGGTTCGTATCGGGTCACCGCCCGACACGGCCGCCGCAGCAAAGGACGCAAGCCCCACCGGCGGCGTCACATCCGCCATAATGCCGAAATAAAATACAAACAGGTGAACCGCAATAAGTGGCACAATCAGCCCATTTTGCTGACCAAGTGCGACAATCACGGGCGCCAATAGCGAGGATACAACGATGTAATTTGCTGTTGTCGGGAGCCCCATTCCAAGGATCAGGCTGAGGATCGCGGTAAAGATCAGGATCAGCATGATCTGGCCCTGAGACAAAAATTCCACCAAAGCAGCCAGCACCGCGCCAACACCGGTCTGTGATACCGCACCAACAATAATGCCAGCGGCAGCTGTGGCGATGCCAATGCCAATCATGTTGCGGGCGCCGGCGATCATGCCATCAATCAATTCGTTGAAGCCACGATTATAGGTGCCGGTCAGGGCTTCGCCGCGGAACCGGGCAAACAGCGGGCGCTGGGTCAAAAGGATGAAGATCATGAATGCGGTTGCCCAGAAGGCCGACAGGGAAGGCGATAAACGCTCCACCATCAGACACCAGATCAGCACCATAACCGGCAGCAAAAAATGCAGGCCGGATTTGACCGTTGGCCCGGGTTCCGGGAGCCTGACCACCGGTTCATTCGGATCGTCCAGCTCCAGATCCGGATATTTTGAACAGAACCTGATCAAACCCACGTAGGTGGCGACCAGAAGCGCCGCAATTATCCATGGGGTTGCATTACCCGCATATTTGCCAATGACCTGAATGAGATAGAAGACGCCAAAGGCGCCGATGACCGTTGTCCCCAGAACCATTGCTCCGGTTGAAAACAATTGTGCTTTGCGATCCTCCGTCATGCGTGCACCCAAAAGCGCGAAGGCGGTAAAGATCAAGCCAATGACAACGGCAACAGCGAGCAATTTGTTGTCTGCTTCCTGAAGTGCCTGAAAGGCCTCAAACAGATAGTAGATGGCACTTCCTGCTGCCAGAATAACCGCCATGGTGACACCAAAGGAAATCAAACCCCACTTGAGGGGCTTTGGTTCACTGGCGCGCGGCAAACCGGCCATTCCCTGTTTTTTGGCTTCCAGATGCACAATATACACAAGGGCAATATAGGAGATAATCGCCGGAACAAAGGCGTGTTTGACAACCTCAAAATAGGAAATGCCGATATATTCGACCATCAAAAATGCAGCAGCACCCATAACCGGCGGCATGATCTGGCCATTGACGGATGATGCAACTTCAACGGCGCCAGCCTTCTCGGCACTGAAGCCGACGCGACGCATCATAGGAATTGTGAAAGTGCCTGTTGTGACTACATTGGCGATGGAGGAACCGGAAATAAGACCGGTCATACCGGAGGCAACAACGGCAGCTTTTGCCGGTCCGCCACTGAAGTGGCCCATCATTGAAAATGCCACTTTGATGAAGTAGTTGCCAGCCCCGGCCTTGTCGAGCAATGCGCCGAACAGGACGAATAGAAATACCAGATCGGTTGAGACACCCAATGCAATGCCGAACACGCCCTCGGTGGAGAGCCATTGGTGGTAGGCAACCGCATTGAAACTGGCACCCTTCCAGGCCAGAAAGCCGGGTGCATAGGGGCCAAGAAATGTGTAGCCGAGAAATATGATCGCAACCACCATCAATGGCGGCCCAAGTGCCCGGCGCGTTGCTTCAAGCAACAGCAAAATACCGATAACAGAAACAACAACATCAAGCTGGTTGGGATTGTTCGGCCGGTCTGACAGGCGTGTCCCCATCAGATCCTTGACGAGGCCGGTGTCAAACAAAAACAGGTAAAGCGAACAAAGCGCTGCACAAACTGCAAGGACCCAATCGGCCACGGGGATGGATCGCCGGGGTGAGTTTTTGAACGCAGGGAATGCCAGATAGGCAAGAAACAGGGCAAAGGCCAGATGGATCGGCCGCGCCTCGCCGCTGGAGAAAACACCGAACCCGGTCGTATAGGGCAGGGGAGAGGCAATCCAGACCTGAAAAAGCGACCAGGCAAGTGCTGTACCTGCAATCAGCAACGCCACCTGGCGGTTGGTCGGATTGCGCCCGCCAGTGTCTGTCGAGGCAACCAGATCTTCCAGTTCAGCATCGCTCAGCTTTGTTGCGTCTGTATTATCCTGCGACATTCGATTGCCCCCTCGAACGATTATTATCTATTTGTTTTATAGATCAAAAAGGGGCGGACTGGTATCCGCCCCCCGTAACGTTGAATTACATCCAACCTTTTTCCTTGTAGTACTTCATTGCGCCATCATGAATTGGCGCTGACAGATTGTTTTTGATCATGTTTTCTTCATTGAGATTGGCAAATGCCGGGTGCATTTTCTTGAACCGGGCAAAATTCTCAAAGACAGCCTTGGTGATCTCATAAACAACTTCATCCGGTGTGTCGGCTGAAGAAACAAATGTGGCACCAACACCGAACGTGCTGACATCATCATCCGTACCTGCATACATGCCACCTGGAATGGTCGCCATGGCATAGAAATCATTGTCATTGGCCAGGGCTTGTGCTTCGGCGTTATTGACATTGATCAGCTTTGATTCACACGACGTTGTTGCTTCCTTGATCGACCCGTTTGGATGGCCGACAGTAAAGACAATCGCATCAACCTTATTGTCGCATAGTGCTGCTGCCTGCTCGGAGGATTTCAGCTCGGATGCGAGCGCGAAATCGTCCATGGTCCAACCCATTTTTTCCATCAGCACTTCCATTGTGCCACGCTGGCCCGAACCCGGATTGCCAACATTGACCCTTTTGCCTTTCAGGTCCTCAATGGAGTTGATGCCTGAGTCAGCCCGGGCAACAACCGTAAATGGTTCCGGATGCACGGAGAATACAGCACGCAGCCCATCAAATTTTCCGTCCGGAAATTTGTCTGGTGCCGTGCCATTATAGGCATGATACTGCCAGTCTGACTGTGCAACACCCAAATCAAGGTCTCCAGTGCGAATGCCATTGATATTTGCAACGGAACCACCCGTGGTGTGGGTACATTTGATTTCATGGTCTTTCGAACCGCGATTGACCAGACGGCAAATTGCGCCACCCACCTGATAGTAGACACCTGTCTGACCACCGGTTCCGATCGTTACGAACTTTTCTGCGGCGATGGCCGCGCCACCGACAGCCATGGAAAGAACCATGACCGATCCGGCCAGCATGCTCCTTGTTAACATCATACTTGCTCCCTGTTTGATGTTGGTTGTGTCACCTGCCAGTATTCGCCAAGCCGGTGATTATTCCTCTCCACATCCTCTAGACGTTTGCGCACCTTTGGTCCTGAACGGCGAATGACCATTCCCATCAGGCACTCCAGCAGCACAAGCGTGGCGACATAGGAGGAGAAGAATTGCGGACTGTCCGTGGGGACAATGAAATAGTGTGTGGCATAGCGAAATGCCGGGCATGATATCGAATCCGAAATGACAACAACAAATGCACCCGATTCATGGGCAATTTGCGTGGCATCCACAGACCGTTTCGCATAGGGTTCCTTCATGATGACAACGACCGCATCTGATGATGTCAATCCTGTCAGCGCCACCGTCAGGGACACGCTGTTTTGTCCGACGACCTGCCAATTGGTGAAGGCAAGGTTGGCCATATAGCCAAAATACTGTGCGAAGCCGACAGAGGCGAGTGATCCCACCACAAAGACCCTTTCAGCGCCCAGCAAGCCGTCTGCGACGGTGCGCAGCCGGTCTATATCCAGATCATTGATGAACTGGTCAATATTGCGAACAGCGGATGCCGACTGTTGCAGCGCAAATGGTGTTCGTGCCGCATCTTCGTCTTCATTGCCGGCTGATTGAAGCAGGCTGGCTTTTTCCGCAAAGCCGATATTGCGGTGTTTGAAGGCGCTGCGGCACATTTCCCGCATTTCTTCATAGGATTCCAATCCAAGCGCCCTTGCCAGACGTGAATAGGTGGGTGGATTGAGATTACTGCCCGCCGCAACCGCACGCAGTGAACGGCTGGCGACATCATCAAGATGATTGACAACATGGTCCGCAGCAATTTTCAATTGCGGACTCAGTGTATCATAATGAAGTGCTATCAAATCATTGATCGATATTCGGGTGTCCAACCCAGCCTCCGCCGGTTATCCGGTTCTGTTTCGAGACTGTTTCAAACAAATCGTTTGTTGTCAATCTGTGTTACATTTGTATCAGCAGATTTGACTGGTTTTGCGGAACAGGCCATTGTGCAGGTTTCCCCTGTATGACAAATCCGCTTTGCAGGTCATTTCAAGGCCCGAACCTATAGGAATATCATGTCCATCACACTTCCTCAGATTATGGTGGCACCCAATGGTGCACGCCGCACAAAAGCAGATCATCCTGCTCTGCCAGTCTCAATTGAGGAAACTGTCGAAGCCGCTAAAGCCTGCTACGCCGCCGGGGCAGGCGCCTTGCATGCCCATGTCAGGGACGATAAGGCAGAGCACGTATTGGACGCAGGACGCTATCGCGAACTCATCGAACAGATGAGGCAATCGGTTCCGCAAATGGCCGTTCAGATCACCACAGAGGCGGTAGGGCGTTACACGGCAGCTGAACAGCGCCAGGTGGTCCGCGATGTCCTGCCATCAGCGGTTTCCATTGCACTGCGCGAGATGTTGCCGGACCCGGGGGAGACTTCAGCAGCACGTATATTTTATCACTGGGCCCGGGAAGCCGATATTACGATCCAGCACATTCTGTATGAACCGGCTGATCTGTCAGATTTTTTTGTGGCACTTGAAAAAGGTATAATTCCTGCTGGCAATGTGCAGTTGCTGTTCGTGCTGGGGCGTTATGTTTACAATCAGCAAAGCCGATTGAGCGACATTGATCCTTATCTATCTTTATTGGAGCAGCACAAAACCGATGCAGTGAAAATCGAATGGGGGCTTTGTGCCTTTGGGCAACAGGAAACCGCCTGCCTGGTTGAGGCCGTGCGGCGCGGAGGCGCGGCGCGTATCGGGTTTGAGAACAATTTGCATAACCGCGATGGTTCAATTGCGCGCGATAATGCCGAACGCGTGGCAGAACTACGTGGCTTGCTCAGCTAGCCACACATTAGCGTAATCAGCACCACTGCGGCATCGACACCAAACGAACGAAGCATCATTTGCCCACCTGAAACGCCTCGTCAGAAATCCAGCCATATGCGATCTGATCAAGTGCAACCGGGTTCCTGTCCGCGATCACAACATGGGTTTCGGTTAACTGAACATGGGCAGGATGCAGTTTCAAACGGGTCGCAAAATAATCTTTCAATGCAATCTGTTCGGTCAATTTGGCCTGGTCTGTAATGGGGGCCTCAGACAATCCATACAGCATTTCCAGTGTGCCAGGCAGCCAGTTCAAACGTTTGACCTTGGACTTTGTCAGTGTGGACGTTCCGCCGTGTTGCTCTGACACACACCAACCCTCGAAATAGGCTTTGTTGCGAAAGTAATCGCGTACACTGGCAGGGGACATGCGCAATAGCCCATCAAGCGGACAAAGCGCCTCGGTCACCGTCATTTCAAGGAACACACGTCCTTCATAAGAGGCCTGAACGCCAACCAGAACTGTTCGCGCGGTCGTCTGTTTCAATGCGCGGGATACCACATGGATGGTGCCGGTTTCAGGAGGCGCGGCATAGATCGACAATTGATCAATGCGGTAAGGAAAACAGGTCAGATCGTTAACTCTGTCACCAAACCATATTTGTGGACGTTGATGGGGAATGCCGTGCAGGAGTGCGTCGGCAAGAATGACCCAATCGCCATCAGCATTTTCAATGGCTTCCTGCGCACTGAATTCAAAGACCGATGATGTGGCGGCCATATTGACCGATCTGGCCAACTGAAATGCTGTATCGTGAAACAGGTTGCCGGATGCATAAGGATCATCACGGCTTAATATTTCCATCGGTGCCTCCCAGGCCACCGGCGGTTGTTCATAATGATCTGCTGTTGTGACACGCACCCGACCAACGTTCTTCCTGATTCCGGACTGCTGCTGGGTTGAGATGAATTTCAATTGCGAGACGGTATCGGTTATCGGCTCGCTTTCGATTGCGATGGAATTTCGCCCACCATCATAGAGAATCCAAGAATTGATCTCGAGATTTTCAATCTTCACGACCGGTGAATTCTCAGTGGAAACATGGTGCAATATCTTACCGACAAAACCCATGGCCGGATAGGTTGGGATGACGTAGCTGGGACAATGATCAAGCAGATAAGGCTGTTTATCCAGGTCCAGTGTAAATTGCATCGGGTCATCCGCAAGCCCTGGCTTTTCAAGCGCACTTTCCCTGATACGCAAGGAGTAATTTTTTACCTCGTATCCGCGCAATTCATCGACCCACAGGCTGCCGCTTCCGCGCACCAGAATGGTATCTCCTTCATCGACGATCTCGGTTATGTCAAATTCGGTGGTGACCACTGTGTTGGTTGGCACGATCTGGCCGCGATATGCCCATTCGAGTGTCTCGCCGATGGCGGGGCCTTCGAAACGGGGGTTGCTGAACCGTTTGTGGAGCCCTTTTAGTTTTACTGCGGCTTTGAACAGATTATAGATTGCCTCCAGCCCAAGTGATCCGGGTTGGACCGGGTCCTCCCAAAAATGGGCTTTGAAGTACCAGCTATGCGGATCAATTTCCTGTTGGCCGATGGCCCTGCCAAGTCCTGCCGGGCCACCTTCGTTTGAAAAATAGCTGACCTGGTCGACCATCAACAGACGATCTGCCGGCATTTTGGGCGCATCAGTATCCTGAAATACCGAGCTGTCCACCTGTCCTTTCTGTTGTTCCAGTTTCAGTTGCTCGCGGTGCTCCGGTTTTACCGGCAGACCCTTTTGGGCTTTCAAAGCATCAGGTGGGAAAAACCCGAAGTCGGTTTTCAAACTGCCGATGACTTGCCCGTCGGAGCGACAAAGAACCTCATAAAATACAATGACCATCGGTCCGGCTTGTGCGGAGCGGGTGAATTTCACCTCAAATTCCAGCGTTCCCTCATCGCGGCCGATCTCTTTGTGAACGATAACTTCCTGCCCATCCAGGTTACGGAATTTTACCTGTGGACCCAGTGCAAATCCCATATAGGACGCCAGCCAGCCGCATGGTTGCAGGAAACACTCGGTCAGCACGGAAAATGGCATCTTTTCGTTGCCGCCGTCATCAAAATACCATGCGTCCGCAGGCACATGATATTTGCAGATCATGGTGCCGTTTTCCGTAGGTTTTGCAGGATCACAATCTACGCTGACAACTTCAGACATGAAGAAATAAGGCGGCTGTGGCAAACGCGGAATATTGTGCCCGTGATCAAACTTGGCATACATGCTGCCAAACGCGACAGAAGGTTTGCCCTGGCAACAGGCAATCAAAGCGCCAATATCGCCGCGCACATCACCTGTTGGCGAGACAACCGTTGGCTGATGGGCAGGCAATGAGGCAATAGTATCCTCTTCCAGCAGCCAATCGCGAACCAGTTTCATGCCAAATCTGCGACACATGAAAACCTTGAAGCCGTCGGACCGCGCCACAAGTGCCGCGTAAACGGTTGGCTCGGATCCAACAATCACTTCTTCAACGAAAATCTCATAGGTAACCAGATGTGCTTTGTCCGGAATGACCTGTCCGCGGCATTCGAATTTGAAGGCTTCATTGGTCGCCGGGCTGAACCGCCAACCGTCCCGCTCTATCGTCAGGCCTAAAGCAGCCATATAGACCTGTAGCGCCTGTGCTGCTGCCTCAGCCATCAATGTCCCGGGCATGCAGGGGTCGTTTTTGAAGTGGCCGTCATAGAACCACGCATCAGCCGGCACATTGAATTCTGCCTTCAGGTACCCACGTTGCCAGGGTCCACCAGTCGGGTCGAATTCAACAACACGATCAACCATGCGCATGCGGCCGCCGGGAATTCTTGGCGTGCGTGTATGCGCTGCTGTATTGGTAAAACCGTCACCAAAGCAGGTATAGGCATCACCCTGGCAAAATGCCAGAATGTCGGCATCGCTGAAAGCCCGTTTTGCGGTTGCCAGAGGGGTTGGATCCATTATTGCATCGGGTTTTGCCTGATCGTTTTTTGCCTCCCAAAGCACTCCGGTCGCATTTGCAAGTTCCTGTGCTGTGAAGAACCCGGCCTGGCCATTGCGTACGGAACTCAGCAGACGATCACCAATTCGGGCGTCGTACTGAAAGAAAAACAAACGCTGGTCACCAAGATTGGCGTGACCTTCAATCTGAATTTGAAATTTTAACGTGTCGCCAGGCTTTGGAAGATCACCTTCGTGAAATGTAATCTCGCAACCCAACAGGCGGTACGCCCGTTGACCCTTGTTCAAAAAATCCACGCCAAGCCACGAGGCTAGAAATAAATCAGCCTGGCCGGATTCAATCACCACTCCGGTGCGCATCCTGTCTTGAGAGAGATACCAACTGTCGTGTGTGACGTCCGTTTCTGTCCAGCATATGCCTTTGCCCATGCTGCCCGGTTCACCGGTTATTCCAGTGACACGATCAGCCAGCAGCAAAGGTGGTTGCGGCATCCGGCATTGGACGCTGTGGCCATCTTGTTGATGGAACAATGAGCCAAAGATTTCAGAAATCCGGCCACCGGCATGAATTTCAAGATCACTTCGGTTGAACGTCGGGCCCGTTGGCTCAATGATATCAAGCGGTTTGACGCAACTGCCTGTGTGTTCTCCCAACGTCACGTTTTTTTGCATTGCTTCGGCCTTCGCTCCGGGAAAATCGGCTATTTTCGACTGCTCTAGTGTCATCGGTCCATCTGTCTCCGGTTCAGACGCTGGTGCGGCCCTCATCACCGGTGCTGTCATGATTTGCGCTGCAGCTTGAACAGGGTTCCTGTTCACCGAATCCTCAGCGGGCGCGGCAACAACCCATGTATTCCGGGTTGAGGGTCTTGCCATGGCCACGAGCTCCAGTTTTGGCTTGTCGGCGTCATTTGTCATTGATTGCTGCCTTTTTGGGGTGGCTTCTATTGGGCGGGGAATGGCAACTTCAGACATGTGGACCGGCGCGTCGAACTGCGGTTTTTTATCGACCTGATCCGATGTCCTGGATGTTTGGCGAACGTGTGTAACCCGTCTGTCAAGTTGCGCCATGTTTACCGGCACACCAAGGGCGTAAAGCGTTGCCGCCATATCAACGATCTGACGAAGGGCATCGCGTTTGCTGCGATCCGCTGCTACGGTAATATGATCCTGGTCCTTCAATGCAGCCGAAATTGCGGTTGCCAGCCCGGCGCGAGGACCAATATCAATAAATATTCTGGCCCCGTCGTTCCATGCGGCCTGTACAGTTGGCGGAAAATCCACACGGTTGATTCCCTGATGACGCAATTGATCCGCAATACGATCAGAATCCGGATCTACCGCTTTGTGACTGGCGTTGAAGTAAAACCGGCAATCCGGGATCTGTTTGATTGGGTGGTGATGCAAATCATAGAAGCGGTCACCGAATGCTGCGGCAAATGTGCCGTGCCAGGCAAGGTCAGTGTTTGATTCAATACCGCATTTGCCACCAAGCCTGTCCATAACCGCGCGGCACTGATCGGCCTGTCCGCCAATGAGGCACTGTTCGGGGCTATTGACGATCGTGATATAGACGCGGTCGAAATCTTTTACCGCGTCCTCGACCTTTTCAATGGGTGCAACGATCTCAATATTGAGCCAGTCAGGTGCCTCATGCGAAGGCAGTTTCCAGTGCTGAGCGATGAGCGGATGATCGCCGGCCAGCTCTGTGTAAAAGCCACTTTCAACGACATGGTCTATGATGTCGGGCATGCCGTTTTCCCAAACATCCATGGCCGCAATCATATTGGCTTCGCCTTGCGAGATTCCAAGGCAGATATCGGGTTCAACACCCAGATGTTTTTGCAGTAACTGTGTCATGAAGACACTGTGATAGGTCAATATTTTTGCTCTTGTCGCATGATCCTGCGGGATCTCATCATTGTTAGTGAGCGCCTCAATCACCTGCCGGGACACAGCGGGGTATCTTGTTTGAAGATCGATGCGGATATCCGGAAAAATTTCCAGGAGTGTCATGTCCATGCCGGGGTAAAGTGTGCCAATACCCGGATATGCAAAGGCAATTTTGCCGTGCATTGGTTCATTGCGAAAATATATGCATGGACCGAATGGGTTTTTGCCATCCTTGAGGTTCTTCAGGCTTGCCTGTATGCGCTGATTGAGCTTTTCCTGATTTTCCGCAGTAATTGCCAGTTTCCATGTGCCCTGACCGCCCGACTGCCCGTCGGCCAGACTTTTGATCAGTTCTTCACGGCTGTTTGCCGCCGCGTAAAACATGAATGGTGCAATTGGATGGGAACCGCTGGCCGGATATGCGGATATGTTTTTAATATAAACGGATTGTTGCTGCCCGGTAAAACTAGTGGCAGTGACTGGACGCATCTTGCGATTTGCATTCAGGTGTTGGGCCAATAGATCGCCTTCAGCCCGCATTACCATCGTGGAAGCACAGCCAATTGTGGCGGCCAGCCTGATCATCGAGTGCGCCGCATGTGCGGTCGCCAATTCGGGTATTACAAGTGGATCAGCCTCTTTATCAACCATTTGATTGTCTGTTGGCTGCATTGCTATTTCAGCAATAATTGGATCGCCGTCGCGAAGTGCATTTTCTTTGCGTTTCAAGACAATTGATACAGCGGCGTCGGCAACCTCAAGGGATGACAGCCCCATCGCTGACAGGACATTTTTGTGTATTTGATCTGCAGAAACATCCACAGCGCCTGCAACCGCCATATCCAATTCGCGATTTTGAAGGGCGCGGACCGCCAGAGCGACCCCGGCAAAACCCGAGAGCTCCTCACTTGAGACGGTAAACCCGACCCCGCGCCAGTCCAACTGCACATTCAGTCGATTGGCAGGCAGATTTGGCATCGTGCTGAGCACCTGATTGCCGACCCTGATGCCTTCCATGCTATCGACAAAATCCTTTAATTTGTCCTTGGGAAGGTCCAGATCCAAATTCCTGCAGAATGCTTCAATGCCAAGACTGCCTTCAGGGCGTGCAGCATTTGCGTCACATCCCATGCCGATGAATATGCCGGATTTGATCGGATCGGCCGGTTTTATGCCAGCAAGGCTTTGTAATACGGTCTCAAAAATCAGTGTCTGCTGCCCAAGGCAGGTTTTCATGTCAGCCGGTGGAAATTTGATGCCGGTCAAAGGCAAATGGGCCAATTCAGCCCGCAGTTCAGGAGGTTGGATCGAATTTCCATTAACATAGGCATTGAATGCCTTTGTATCTTTGAGTGACCCATAGCGAATGCCAATCCCGCATATGACAATGTCATCTGCTGGTGGCTGCACCGGTACCGCAGCCGGGTAGGATAAGCCTGTGGCGGGTTTTTCTTCCAGAATGAGGTGAGCGTTATTGCCGCCAAATCCAAAATTGTTAATGCCTGCCCTGCGCACGGATGCGGTATTCCACGGCTCCTCCCTGCATAAAGGCCTCAGTGGAGAGTCTGCGAATTCGTCGCGCATGTCATCGGCGTGCAGCGTTGGAGGCATTATCTGCGCCTCCATGGCGGCCAGAACCTTGATAACGGATGCAATGCCGGCAACAGCCATCAGGTGGCCGAGATTGGATTTGAGTGATCCAACCGGCAAGTCGATTTTTTCGCCAAAAACGTCGCCAGAACTTATGATTTCGACACCATCACCAACAGGGGTCCCGGTCGCATGACACTCCAGCAATGAAATGGATTTTGGGTCCAGCTCTGCAACGTCATAAGCCATCCGGATGGCCCTGGTTTGTGCCTCGGCGTCAGGTGACAAAAGTCCGCGTTGCCGTCCGTCGTTAGACAGACCGGCGCCGCGTATCAGGCCTAAAATATTATCGTTGTCCCTTTGAGCGTCATCAAGACGTTTCAGGCAGATAACTGCTGCGCCTTCCGCCGGAACAAGACCATCTGCACTGCGGCTGAATGGTTTGCTGCAGCCTGTTGGGCTGAGGGCTTTTATTTCCAGGAACCCGTGATGTAAAAGGCTTTTGTCGGCGCCATTCATGGCGGCGGCAAGTGCAACGTCCACGGAACCCTCCGTCAACAGGTCACAGGCGTATTTTATTGCGTAGAGCGAGCTTGCACAGGCCGCATCAAGGGCGAATGCGGGACCGTTGATCCCCAGTGCTGCGGCCAGCATATGTGCAGGTCGCCCCGATGAGAAGCGTTCTTCAGCTTCCGATTCGCTGATTTGCGGGATGTTATCACAGGCCAGTTCGCGCAAAAGAGGCTGAACCACAAGCGATTTAAAAGTGATATCAACAAGACTGCGCGATGGATAGGACAGATTGCCTAAAACGACGGCAGAATTTTTTCCCTTGAGATTTTTATAACCAGCCTCCCGCACAGCCTGCCGACTTGCTTCCAGCAACCATTGCAGTGAGCGGTCGTATCCCAATACGCGATCTGTCGGCAGCAAAAATCCGTTCGGATCGAAACACGCTTCGAAACCGGAGACAAAACCACTTGGGGCCGTAACCGGTGAAATGAAGCGGTGTGCATTTGTTTCACTGCAGTCGCCGGACCTTTGCTTGTCATCGGTCCGGCTGGCAGTGGTGATCAGATTTTTACCGGAGGCAATCGCTTCCCACAAAGCACGCGGTGTATTGGCACCGGGAACGATGCAGCCCCTTCCTATTATCGCTATTGGCGTAAATGCCATTTCAGTTCCCCGGTAGATTTGTCATGAAATCCGGCGCGCCTTCGACACACACACTCAGCCGTTGGTCGAAGGCGTGGATGTTTCAATTCGACCGGTTCCGGCAAAGACAATTTCCGGATTTGAGCCAGAGCCACGCAAACACTCACGCAGGAAGGCATCAACCCCAATTGCTTCGGGTATCAGGGGAATTCCCATTGACTGGAATTTGGCCCGGACCGCATCATCCACCATGCCACCTTCCCATGGCCCCCAGTTTATGGAGCTCACCTTGCATTTTGGCATCAGGTTTTTGAGTGACCAGGCCATGCGATTGAGCACTTCATTTGCCATGGCATAGTCCGATTGGCCGGTATTGCCGTATCGGCCGGCAATGGATGAAAACAGATTTACAAACTCCAGTTCGTCGGCATCGGTCGCACTAAGCAGGGCCATCAGACCATCAACCTTGGTTTTGAAAACCCGTTCAAATTGCTGATCCGCCTTGTCCTTTATCAATTTGTCAGCCAGCACACCTGCACCATGGATCAACCCATTTATGCTGCCCCAGTTTTTGCGCACCTGAGAGATGACGTTTTCCACCTGCTCAGAATTGGTAATGTCGACAGCGTAGTACAATACGTTCGACCCGGCGGCTTCTATCGCGGCGATGGTTTTTGCAATATCCCTGGATGCAAGCAATTGACTGGATGCGGCACGCAGTTCAGCCAGCGATGACGCTTGCGGGGTGTTTCTTGCCTTGTCGGCAAGGGCACCAACCAATGCCGTGTCGCTGATATCTGCGTCTATATCTGCTGGCCAATCTATCAATTGGGTTCGGCCGAGAAGCACAAAATTCAATTTGGCTACCTGCGCCAGATTGGTAATGATGGAGGCGGTAATCCCGCGACCGCCACCGGAGACAACAATGGTCATTCCATCGCGCAGATTGCTGATGTTCTGTGTGGATTGCGCCACTTGCCGGGATTTTGGTACGAGGCGTGTACCATCGGCCAGTAACCCAACTTCGGTTTCACTGCCACCGAACAGCAATTCGTCAGCAATTGCCTGGACGGCCAATTCCAACCCGGCTTCTGATAATGCAATATCTATGGCTTTGACATGTGCTTTTGGCCATTCAAGGGCTGCCGTTTTCGCCAGCCCGGTCAGACCGCCACGCGCGGCCGCCTCTATGTCATGCAGATGCCGACCAAGCCTGCCACCGGTATCATGCAGGGTGATGAAAACACCGCCTTCACGCTGAAAAACATCGGCAATTGTGCGCGCGGTACGCAGGGCATTCAAATGGACCTGCAAACTGCTGGCATCCAGTTGTAAGCCGGCGGTTGAGATAACAATACGAGCCTGGGGGGTGACCGTTGAGCAACACGTTGCGGCAAGACCACCCTCGGTCAGTTTCTCTGCAAGGGCATTTGCTACATCAGGTGCCTCATTGGTTACATAAATCGTATCGGAAGATTGAAGCCAACGTGCGGCACTATGATCGGCAACAACCTGCTGAAGCTCAACTTCCTGCCGAAACAAACCCATTTGTCCAGCTCGCGCTGGTGTCGTTTCGTCCAACTGAACTAAAGTTGGTTGAGTAGTTGCCACTTCAGCCTCAGCCTGAACTGAAACTTCACGACCACCGATCGCCTCGGCAATCTGCGCCAGTGTTCTCAGTTCCGCCAGCCTTGCCGGATCAATCTCCGGCATATCAGGCATGCGTTCGCGCAGTGCGGAGAGGATTTCAACCTGTTTGATGCTGTCGATACCCAGCTCTGCCTCCAGATCCATGTTCATGTCGAGCATGTCCTGGGGGTAACCGGTTTTCTCGGCAACGATCTCCAGAACAAGCGGGGCCATGGTGTCAACCTGGGCCGCTGCTGGTGTTGCCACCGAAGCTGCAATGGGTTGCGCGGCTGCTGTCACGGTCACGTCCTCTTGTGGCATGACAGCAGCTGCGATCGGCTCAGGCGCAGGGTGTGGAGCAACGCCGTTGAGCCCAGGGGGAGGTGTGGATTGTTGTGGAGCAGCGCCACCGATGGCCTCGGCAATCTGCGCCAGAGTTCTCAGTTCCGCCAGCCTTGCCGGATCAATCTCCGGCATATCGGGCATGCGCTCGCGCAATGCTGATAGAATCTCGACCTGTTTGATGCTGTCGATACCCAACTCTGCCTCCAGATCCATGTTCATGTCGAGCATGTCCTGGGGGTAGCCGGTTTTCTCGGCAACGATCTCCAGAACAAGCGGGGCCATGGTGTCGACCTGGGCCACTGCTGGTGTTGCCACCGGAGCTGCAATTGGCATCGCAATGGGTTGCGCGGCTGCTGTCACGGTCACGTCCTCTTGTGGCGTGACAGCAGCTGCGACTGGCTCAGACGCAGGGTGTGGAGCAGCGCCGTTGAGCCCAGAGGGAGATGCGGATTGTTGTGGTGCAGCACCACCGATGGCCTCGGCAATCTGCGCCAGAGTTCTCAGTTCCGCCAGCCTTGCCGGATCGATCTCCGGCATATCTGGCATGCGTTCGCGCAGCGCTGAGAGGATTTCAACCTGTTTGATGCTGTCGATACCGAGCTCTGCCTCCAGGTCCATATTCATGTCGAGCATGTCCTGGGGGTAACCGGTTTTCTCGGCAACGATCTCCAGAACAAGCGGGGCCATGGTGTCGACCTGGGCCACTGCTGGTGTTGCCACCGGAGCTGCAATTGGCATCGCAATGGGTTGCGCGGCTGCTGTCACGGTCACGTCCTCTTGTGGCATGACAGCAGCTGCGACCGGCTCAGGCGCAGGGTGTGGAGCAGCGCCGTTGAGCCCAGAGGGAGGTGTGGTTTGTTGTGGAGCAGCGCCACCGATTGCCTCGGCAATCTGCGCCAGTGTTCTCAGTTCCGCCAGCCTTGCCGGATCGATCTCCGGCATATCTGGCATGCGTTCGCGCAATGCTGAAAGAATCTCGACCTGTTTGATACTGTCGATACCCAACTCTGCCTCCAGATCCATGTTCATGTCGAGCATGTCCTGGGGGTAACCGGTTTTCTCGGCAACGATCTCCAGAACAAGCGGGGCCATGGTGTCGACCTGGGCCGCTGCTGGTGTTGCCACCGAAGCTGCAACGGGTTGCGCGGCTGCTGTCACGGTCACGTCCTCTTGTGGCGTGACAGCAGCTGCGACCGGCTCAGACGCAGGGTGTGGAGCAGCGCCGTTGAGCCCAGGGGGAGGTGTGGATTGTTGTGGAGCAGCGCCACCGATCGCCTCGGCAATCTGCGCCAGTGTTCTCAGTTCCGCCAGCCTTGCCGGATCAATCTCCGGCATATCAGGCATGCGTTCGCGCAGTGCGGAGAGGATTTCAACCTGTTTGATGCTGTCGATACCCAGCTCTGCCTCCAGATCCATATTCATGTCGAGCATGTCCTGGGGGTAACCGGTTTTCTCGGCAACGATCTCCAGAACGAGCGGCGCCATGGTGTCGACCTGGGCCGCTGCTGGTGTTGCCACCGAAGCTGCAATGGGTTGCGCGGCTGCTGTCACGGTCACGTCCTCTTGTGGCATGACAGCAGCTGCGACCGGCTCAGACGCAGGGTGTGGAGCAACGCCGTTGAGCCCAGAGGGAGATGTGGATTGTTGTGGTGCAGCACCACCGATGGCCTCGGCAATCTGCGCCAGTGTTCTCAGTTCCGCCAGCCTTGCCGGATCGATCTCCGGCATATCAGGCATGCGTTCGCGCAGTGCGGAGAGGATTTCAACCTGTTTGATACTGTCGATACCCAGCTCTGCCTCCAGATCCATGTTCATGTCGAGCATGTCCTGGGGGTAACCGGTTTTCTCGGCAACGATCTCCAGAACAAGCGGGGCCATGGTGTCAACCTGGGCCGCCGCTGGTGTTGCAATAGGGTGTGCGGCTGCTGTCACATCCTCTTGTGGTGTGACAGCAGCTGCGACCGGCTCAGGCGCAGGGTGTGGAGCAGCGCCGTTGAGCCCAGAGGGAGGTGTGGATTGTTGTGGAGCAGCGCCACCGATGGCCTCGGCAATCTGCGCCAGTGTTCTCAGTTCCGCCAGCCTTGCCGGATCGATCTCCGGCATATCAGGCATGCGTTCGCGCAGTGCGGAGAGGATTTCGACCTGTTTGATACTGTCGATACCCAGCTCTGCCTCCAGGTCCATATTCATATCGAGCATGTCCTGCGGGTAACCGGTTTTCTCGGACACAATCTCCAGAACAAGCGGGGCCATGGTGTCTGTAGCGTCTGTCTCAGGTGTAACTGCCGCGGCGGGGGTCGGCACAGTTTCTGTGCGCAGTTCCATTTGCTGGATTGCAGTCGATTTTATCTCGCCATGCATGATTTGCAAAATTGAATCAGGCAGTTCATCAATTGGCTGCGGTGCAGCTTTTGATTCATCCAGAAAATCCGTCGTTACACTTGCACCCGATGAGGTGTTGTCAGTCTGCATTGCAACGCGGGAGTTTGCCGTTGCCGACAGTTGCTGCTGATTTGGCCGGGCGGCTGCAACGGTTGGTGTTGAAACAACAGGGTTGGCTGGCAACGCAGCCAATTCTATCCGCGTGTCAGCTTGTGGCGGTATTACCTCTGCATTTTTGGGCGGATACGGTTTGTTGTGATTGGCACCATTGAGATAGATGGCATGTTTCCGCGGTTCCGCCAGCGGTGCGGGAGCCGGTGCGTGCTGCCACAGCGCATCAAGATCAACCGCAACATCATTGATGGCTAATTTACTCAATGCCTGGTGCAGCGCCGACCAGCCATGGGTCCGCTTGTTGTCGATAGAAATAGCCAGATGCTCCCTGGCCTGAAGGATGGTTTCAACAAGACCAGTGATGACATTTCCCGGTCCGACCTCAATAAATGTGCGCACGCCATCGGCATACATCTGTTCGATCATGCTGCGAAAATGCACAGGCTTGGCAAGTTGTTCGCCCAGTTGAGCCTTGATCACCGAGACATCATTTTCGTGTCTCTTGCCGGATGTGTTGGAATAGACATCAATGCGGGGAGATTCAAAATTCAGTGAATTGAGATGGGCACCGAAAGTCAGCGCGGCATTTGCAACCAGTGGCGAGTGAAACGCGGTGTCCACGGGCAACAAAGTACAGGCAACTTGCCGGCCTTCCAGCGATGCCTGGGCCTTGTCGATCTCGACACTGCTGCCGGAAAGAACAACCTGATTTTCACTGTTGTCGTTGGCAATGACAACGTCAATGTCCGATGTGGACAACCATTGCGCAATCGATGCACGATCCAGTTTCACCGACAACATTTTGCCTTCGGCGTTTTTTGCGGCTTCGGCCATGGCCATGCCGCGCGCCCTTGCCAGGTGAAGCGCGGATTTATCGTCGAAAACCCCCGCGGCATGCAGGGCCATGACTTCTCCGAAACTGTGACCTGCGACACAATCAGGTTGCAGTTTGAGGCTTTTCAGAACCGCCAGCTGGCTCAGTGATACCGCACCAATTGCCGGTTGTGCGTTTTGCGTCTGTTTCAGCAAATTGATTTGATTTTGCTCGGATTGCTTGTCCAGCGCCGGAACAGGAAAGACAATCTGATGAAGTGCCTTGTCTGCCAGATCGTCCTGATCGGCAGTCCAATCCCAGATTTGTCTTGCTGCATCGAAGGAACAGGCAAGATCGGAGCCCATGCCGACGTATTGGCTGCCCTGACCAGAAAACAGGAAAGCAATTTTCCCGATTGAAGCCGGGCTGCTTTGATAGCAGATGTCCGGCATGGAGAATGAAGCCTGCTGACTGGCCATTTTGGCCGTCTTTTCCAACTGAGAGGCGAAATGCTTCAGATCTTTTGTGACGATAGATAGCCGAAATGGCTGTTTGGCATCAAAATCCTTTTGCGAAACCTGCGCAAAATGCGGCAGGTTGCTGTCCTGACGAATCTCTTCACACAGTGATTTTGCTTTTGCAAAAAGATTTTCGGCGGAATTGGCAGAGAACAAAAACAGTTCAGTTGGCGCGGTACGAAGGCGCGGCGCGATTTTTCCCGGCCCTTTGTATTCTTCGACGATGGTGTGAAAATTGCTGCCACCAAAGCCGAACGAACTGACGCCAGCGCGGCGTGGATGGTCCGCGCCCCTGATCCAAGGCCGTGTTTTGGTGTTCAGATAGAACGGTGAATTGCCGATATCCATCTTGGGATTTGGTTTGTCGGCGTGCAGCGTTGGTGGCAGGGTTGCCTGATGCAGGGAGCTGATGATCTTTGCCAGACTTGCTGCGCCAGCCGCTGATTTGGTATGGCCAATCTGTGATTTTACCGAGCCAACTGCACACCAGTTCTTGTCGCCGGGTGCGGTTGGTTCAAAGACCTGTTTCAGGCCACCGAATTCTGCCGCATCGCCTGCTCTGGTTCCTGTGCCGTGCGCTTCCACCAGTTCAACTGTTCTTGCTGAAATATTCGCCGCATCCAGGGCGCGGTTGATGGCCAGGGCTTGCCCTCCTGATCTTGGCGCGTAAACGCTTGTTGCCTTGCCATCAGACGAGGCACCCATACCGGTGAGCACTGCATATATTGTATTGCCATCACGTTCTGCGTCTTCAAGGCGGCGCAATGCAAACAGGCCGCAACCTTCGCCAAGCAGGGTTCCATCGGCGTCTTCGGCAAAAGGCCGGCAAAGTCCCGTAGGAGACATGGCGGGTGTCTTTGAAAAACACATGTACATGAATATATTGTTCAGCGCGTCTGACCCGCCAGCTATGACAAGGTCAGACTCACCGAGCCATAATTCATGAACCGCGTGTTTCATTGCAGCCAGTGAGCTGGCACAGGCTGCATCAGCCGTGAAATTTGTTCCATTGAGGTCCAGCCTGTTGCAAATACGTCCGGCAACAACATTGCCCAGCAGGCCGGGGAATGTGCTCTCGCGCCATTCCGTATAGTGGGATGAAATCCTGGCGGCGATTTCCTGTGATTTATCGGCTTCAATACCGGCCTCTTGCATGGCTCTGAGCCACATCGGTTGATTGAGGCGGCTGGCCATGTCCCCGATCAACTCCGTTCCGGCTGCAACACCGATGATGACGCTGGTTTTTTCGCGATCAATATCATTGAATTTGTTCAGGCTTGCCTGTGCGAGTACCTGTTTGGCGATGTATAGCGAGATCAACTGAACAGTATCGGTGGTCTCAATGACGTTTGGTGGAATTCCAAATTCAACCGGGTCAAAGGGAAACGACGGGATAAAAGCACCTCTATTCGCATAGGTTTTGTCCGGCTTGGACGGGTCGGCATCATAAAAATCAGATGGCAACCAATGGGTGCCTGGAATCTCGGACGATGCGTCTGTTCCCTCTACAATATCGCGCCAATAACCAACTGTCGTTCCTCTGCCCGGGAACATGGTGCCCATGCCAACCACAGCAATCGGTGGTACCGGACTTTCCTTTTTAAGCAATGTCATTTTGAAAACTCCAAATAAAATCAATCAAGTGCAAGAGCACGTGGTTTAAAGTGAAATGCTGAAACGGGTACATTGAACCCCATGGATCGCAGTTGCTGCGCACGGGTAATCGCTGCAGCGCCCTCCAGCAGGTTCAGTCCAATTTGCTCAACTGTGCGTGCTTCGGGTTTTTCCAGGAAACTGTCTCGAACCCAATCATTAAAGGCACCCATCGAAGGGCCGCACCAGATTTGATAATCTGCCTTTCGATCAACCTTGCCGTCACGGGCCCATTGAGCACCGGAAAACAGATAGCCCTTGAATACGATTGCCATGCGCATTTTGGCATCGCCATCAGCCCTTTGTGCCCGTTGCGGGTCCTTCAAAGCGATGCGTGTGCGGGCCTTTTGCCATGCGGTTTCTATGGATTCCTTCAGTACCTGCTTTTCAAGCCAGCTGCGTTCCTTTTCGGGCAGGGCTTCGAGACTGTCGTAGGTGCGATACAGCGCATATAATTTCTTGCCTCGCACGGAAAACATCGTACCGCGTTTGAGGACCTGAACTTCCACGCCCAATTCGAACATATCTGCCGCCGGGGCCATGGCCACATCCGCGATTTCGCATTGCGCCAGCATCCCACGAGCTTGTTCGGAAAGGCCAGCTTCTACGGCGCTCTGGTTGATCGAACCGGTCAGTATGTAGTCAGCGCCCATTTGAAATGCTGCTGCTGTTGCCTGCGGTGTGCCAATACCACCGGCTGCGCCCAGACGAATGGTTTCTTCAAAACCGTGTTCTTGTGACAATCGCTCGCGCACCATGGCGATGGCCGGGAATAATGATGTCAGCGGCCGGTTATCTGTATGGCCACCGGAACATCCTTCAACCGTTATGTTTTGTGCGACCGGGAGTTTGCTCTGCATCTCAGCCTGTTGTGCGGTGATCGCACCGTCAGCTACCAGTTTCTCCAACATGGTTTTGGGTGGCGGGGCCATGAATTGCGCGGCGATTTCTGTTCGCGAGATCTTGGCGAAAACATGGGTGTTACGGGCAATGGTGCCGTCGCTGCGACGCTCAAGACCACTGGCTGAATACCGTACAATGTCGGGTGTCAATTTCATGAATGCGGAGGCTGAAACAAGCCTGACGCCTGTTTCGAGGAAAAGGTCAACTGTCACGCGCTCCAATTCCGGATCATCCGGCGAAAAAATCAGGTTTGCGCCCCAACTGAATTCCTGATCTGTGCGTGATTGTATTTCGGCAATAGCCTCGGCAATGGTCGCAGGCTTTAACCCGGCACTGCCAAAAAAGCCCACCATTCCCGCGTTAACGGCCGCAACAACCATGTCAACTGAAGCAATACCACGGGCCATTTCTCCCACCACATAGGCAAACCTGCATTGATATGTGCTGGTAAAAACTTGAGAGCCAAGCCATTCGGGATAGACCGCAGGCACCAGGTGGTGAACGGCAGGCTGCTGTTCGTGTGCCGCGTGTCTGTTGATGTGCTGAGCGTGTGGTTCAGACAGTCGAATTAACTCGCGCGGATTATGGGCAGGAGCAGATATGTCTCCAGCACGCACTCGTTTTCCTTCATTATTCACAGTTTTCATCACTTGCTCCACAAAGCAATTTTTATTCTATTCTATCTATACTATATCAAATTAAGATATGCACAACTTTTATTATTGAAAATTTTAAATAAAAAATCAAATATTATGAATAAATCATAGAATACAATGTATTATATGTCGCAGAATGGAGTGTAACACAATTTAATATTTAGTTATATGTTTCCATGGTATATTTAACCAGAAAACAACCGATGATTGCAAAGCATGTCGAGTATTAATGCATTTTTGGATGTTGTGGCTGGGGTGTTTCAAGAATTACAGAGCGGAAATGTTTAGTGGTAGAAGAATTGAACGGTTTCGCGGTTTGCCAGAAACTGTACAACGGTGGCAGTATTTGAATGTTTTTTACGCATTCAGGTCTTGCCGGCTCTGTCAAAACCTGAATTGCTCCAAACCGCGCTGCTTGAATGAATTGACGGTTTTTCAGTGCGAAGGACTTTGCTTCGTTTGAGTGCGCATTTTTCAGTGCAATACATGGCAGGCGATTCATGCGCCAACTTTCGAACCATTCACCTTTGCCGGCATCATGTCCTGCAACAAAATATTGGATACGCGAACATTTGCGATCGTCACGCTGACGACCACAGACAAGATTTCCCACATATATGACCGCATGCCGGTGACCTTAAAGTGCAATGTACAGGCCACACGGATGAACACGGAAACCAATAAGGACGACGCGCTTGAGCTGCTGCAAGACAACCATGGTGCCGATCTGGTCAGCTATCCACTATCAAAAGACATTGGTAGTGTGAAGAATAAGGAGCGTGAGTTGATTGAGAAAATCAGTAACTCGGAGAAATAATGCATATTCACCATTCCAATTGAAATATATTTGTGCTTATACTAACGAAATACATCATTTCGGAGGTATGGATTTATGAAATCGAAGTTACTCAAGACTGCACTGGCGGCTTGCTTGGTGGTTAGTGTTTCTGGGGTTGGAACGGTGTATGCGCAGGATGATATGCGAAAGGCACAAGCGGCTGTACAATTCAGCCTTCCCACCGCCCCTCCCGGCATGGTTCCCATGATTGTCTATGTGCCTGCGCAGCAGATGTATGGACAGCCAATGGCTGCACCAGTGCAACCTGTCCCGCCGCATACACATGCACCGCAGGCAGCACAGACAATCGATGCAACGCATTGCTCAATTAATGATGTTGCTGTGCTGACGCAGGATGGGGCGAGTTGTGAAAAAGCAGGTGGGAAGGTTGCGGCCGAGAGGGCGAGTTTCTATTTTTGTTGGGGCAATGGCTATACGGTTAAGCACAAAAGGGACTGCTAAGTTTGATATACGGGTCCAAGTCTCGCGCGTGTTGAATTTACCTCTCAACAGCCTTTAATATCCGTTCCAGTGTCTTTGACTGCTCCTTTTGAAGCACTTCAATCCCGGTCAGGAGTTCACGTGCATCGCCTGACCGGTTTTCACTACGGTCTACCTGATCCCCAATATCGTTGAGATTATCGGCATTGGCCGAAACAGTCGTTTGCAAAGCGCCATAGCCGGACGCAGCCAGCAAGGGCTGAACAATACGCCCGCCACTGACAGGACGCTATCCTGCACTTATTTGCCGCCTCGTATCGCCTCTGGATGCCAGCAGAGATGTCGCCGGAAGGAATGCTTGACCCCTACGGATTATCTGCTTCTTCATGTGCATCTCGGCGAACAAGGGTGGCCTCTACAGACCCTATCTTCGGGCTCTTGCGCGCATATGTGGGTTTGTCGATATGCCTGAATTCCTGCAGCGTATTTTGTCAGTGATCGATGATTGCCGTGCCACAAAATACCCGCAGGAACGCAAAAATTCGAAATTACCCGATTGGGTGCTGACGGAAACACAATTATGTATTTAAAATAAACAACTTAGAAGAAAGACAATGGTGCCGCTTACGTGACTCGAACACGTGACCCCCGCATTACGAATGCGATGCTCTACCAACTGAGCTAAAGCGGCCCTGATCCCCATGGGGACAGTGCAATTGATTGGTGATCAACACCCTCAATGCCGCGCTGATTACCTGCAATCGACACAAAATTCAAGGCGCAATATGGTCAATGATCAATTGCCGGTAAAACAAAACTGCTGCGTTGGTAACCGCTGGTTTCTGATCCAGCGTATGCGCCAACGCACCGGTGCGGTAAGCAACTGATGTCAGGAACTATGCCGCACGATCAATTCTGGCTCTATTTGCATGGGTTCCCAATTGCCCTGGGATGTGGAGGACAAAAGTGCAACGATACGCATTGCGGCCTGCCTGCCAATATTGCGCGCACCGACATCAATTGTGGTGATTGCCGGAATGGCATGTTCAGAAAGGTCGTAACTGCCAAACCCGCCGATTGCCATATCTTCCGGTACGCGAAGTCCACTGCGCTGGCATTCTGTCATGGCGCCAAAGGCCGACAGGTCTGAAACGCACATCACAGCTTGCGTATTGGGCCACTGTGAGAGCATTTGTTTCATCGCGCGGGCACCCTCACGCATGGTGATCGGTGGTGTGCCAAATGCGACAAGCCGTGTAGCTTCCAGCCCGCTGTCGCACAGCGCCTGCAAAAAACCCGCCCTGCGGTCCGCTCCACGGGCATCGCGCGAGGTGTCACCGCCGATAAAGCCGATGCGTTCATAGCCCCGTTCAACAAAGTGTTGAACCATCAACCGGCCAGCCTGTGCATTGGAAAAGCCGATCACCTGATCGATCGGTTCATGCGGCAGGTCCCACATTTCAACGACGGGCACACCGGCATTGACCAGGAACCGGCGGCATCGATCCGTGTGTGTGCCACCCGTTACAATAACAGCTTCAGGTCGTCGTCGCAGGAACAATTCTACCAGCCGCTCCTCTTCTTTGACGTCATAGTCACTGTAGCCAAGCAATATCTGCAGGTTGGTTTCCCGCAGACCCTCGGTCAGGCCGCGCAGCGTATCGGCAAAATTTGCATTGCTGACCGATGGAATAATGACCGCAACGAAGCCCGTTTTGCGCGAGGACAACCCGGAAGCCGTGCTGTCAATCACATAGCCAAGGGCATCAGCGGCTTCCCTAATCCGGTCACGGGTCTGTTTGCTGACAGAGGCGTCATCCTTGAAGGCACGTGAAACCGTCATCGACGATACACCGGTCGCATGTGCCACATCTGCCATTGTCGGCGTTTTGCTGGTTTTTTTCATTCTGCACTGATTGTTATCGCTACCAAAGGGCCGATGACAAGCGCACCTCAGGCGAACAGGCGGTTTTACCCAAAAAAATGAACTCTTGTGCCATGTTCTGCACAGAATAAGGGATGCCAGGCACTGCGAACCCCGATCGGCCTTCGGTCAACTACCAGTGGGATCGTCGGCTCCACGGCTTTCGCTACTCATTTCATCCGACGCGTGCGTCGAGGATTTTATCTATCAATCCCCACTCCAGTGCTTCCTGCGAGGTCATGAAACGATCGCGATCAAGCGCTTTTTCCACCTCTTCAAAAGTGCGTCCGCAATGGTGCGCGTATAGTCTGGTGATGCGGTTTTTGGTTTGCTTCATTTCCTCTGCATGGATGAGAATGTCTGAAGTCTGTCCCTGAAAGCCACCCAGAGGTTGGTGCACATGCAAACTCGCATTGGGCAGCGCAGCACGGCCACCCGGTTCACCTGCCATCAAAAGGAATGAACCCATCGAGCGTGCTGTTCCCATGCACAGCGTATGAACCGGTGCCTGAATGAAACGCATCGTGTCATAGACCGCAAGGCCACTGGTAATCACACCGCCGGGTGAATTGATATAGAGGCTGATCGGTTTCTTGGGGTTTTCAGCTTCCAGGTGCAGCAATTGTGCGCATACGAGTGCGGACACGGTATCATTTACCTCACCGTTGAGAAAAACAATCCTCTCGCGTAGTAGACGCGAATAGATGTCAAAAGACCGCTCTCCGTCGCTTGATTGTTCAACAACCATTGGGACGAGTTGCATCGCTTCGCTCATCGGCGAACTCCAATCTTCTATAAATTTAACTGTGATTTCAGACCGTTTCACGTTTTTTTAGAAACGGGATAACGGTGTCGGCTTTTGATTTTGTTGATGCATTCAGGCTTTTCTGATTTCATCAAAACCTGAATTGCTCTGGTGTGTCAGGCGGCCTGCATAACGGGCGACCTGTTGTCGTTTGCGATCATCTTTTGATCCTGCCTTGCGTCCGCAAGCTCATGAATAATGCGAAGATTTGTTCCACCAGTCTGGCTGGGGGTGATTTGAATTGTGGCGACGCTTTCAAGAAATGGCGGATCGCTATCAAGCATCCGGTAACGAACTTCCTGCTCCGGTATGAATGAGATCGCTTCAGGATCACATAATTCTGCGTTGGGCAACCATATTTCGCGAAATTCCGCAATGCTGATCGCCCGCCAGACCTTTTGAACCGACGCGTCAATTTCATAGTCCAATATAACTCTGTTTTTCTGCTTATTGGCTTGATTGTATTTCATTGATCCATGTCCTTCAGCAGCCCTTTGAGGGCGTCTATCCGCGCTGGCCAGTAGGATCTGTATTTCGTCAACCACTGCGCTATGAACACCAGGCCGTCCGGGTTGACCTGATAGTTTACGAAACGCCCGTGTCGTTCTTCCTGCACCAGCTTTGCACCCCGCAAAACGGTCAGATGTTGTGACATGGCCGGTTGGCTGATCTCCATACCCTCGCGCAACGCGCTGGCGTTCATCTCTCCTGAAGACAATTTCTCCAGGATCGCGCGTCTGGTCGGATCAGCCAGAGCTTTGAATATGTCATTTTCCATCATGACAACACATAAGCAGATACTTATGTGATTCGCAAGTCCTTTTTGCAGGACATGCGTTGCCCGTCACCATCGGCCTGATGTCCGGTCCTGTGGACGTGGCTTTTTTATCACGAGCAGTCCGTTGCGGTCGTCCGCACAGACTTTGAAAGGTGGCTGCTATCGAGTGTGGGGCGTATCAGTGATCGTTCAGATCACAGGACAAAGCTTTGTGCCTGCGTGACATGGTGGTGTATGCGACCATCGAAATATTGATCGACCAGTTTGGCGGTCATGTCTTTGGACTGAAAACGAGCGTCGCATTGCAGGGCCCTGTCCATGGATGCCAGATCAGGATAGCTGATTGCCAGTATCAAAGGATATTCCGGTGCGCCTTCATCACGCTCATCACTGAACATGACCCGCACTTCTGCAGCGCCGTCGAACTTTGTCCAAAGGGGTATCAGATTGGCATTGACGAAGGCCCGGAAAGCGTCTGTCTTGCCCGCTTTAACGGAGCCCTCGAAAAGTGCGTATCGGGTGATCATGCAGGCTCTCCTTGTTTCGGTCCTTCAAAATATTTCATCAAAGCGGCATTGTCAGCGCCGCCCAGTCCCGCCGATGTCAGCAGCCGGTGGATTTCGGCGCAGACCGCTGTTAACGGCATGGCTGTCTGCGTATCGCGGGCAAGGTCCTGCACCGCGTTGAGATCTTTCACCATATTGTCGATACGGCCGGTTGGCGTGTAATCCTTGACGGCCATTTTGCCCATGAATTCCTGAAGAATGGCGCTGTCTGCACGGCCACCCTTGATGGCCTGCGGAATCATCTTGGCATCCACACCGGCATCGAGCGCCAGTTGTGTTGCCTCTGCCACCGCAACAAAATTGAGTGCACACAACACCTGATTGATCAGCTTTGTCGTTTGTCCTGCACCTGACGGGCCCATCAGCGTATAATTACCGCACAGATGATCCATGACGCAGCGCGCTGCTTCAAAATCGTCGGCCTGTCCACCGGCCATGACTGTCAGCTGACCAATTGCGGCTTTGGGCGCACCGCCTGAAAGCGGGCAATCAAGCCAGCGCAATCCGCGCTGCTGGGCCTGCTCACTCAGAGCGCGTGTGGATGCCGGATCAATCGAGGACATATCGATGATCGTTGTGCCAGGTTGCGCCCCATCTACAACACCATTGGCACCAAAAACGGCTGCGCGGACGATGGCAGCGGAATTGAGGCTGAGTATGACATATTGAGCCTTGCCGGCAGCACTGGCCGCCGATGGTGCCGCCTTTGCACCCTTGGCTACCAAAGCGCTGACTTTGACCGCATCAAGGTCAAATACATGCACATTATTGTCGGTTTCCAGCAGTCGTGTGCCGATCGCGCTTCCCATAACGCCGGCACCGATCAACGCAATCTCATTGGTCATTTAGCTCTCCAATTTTTGCAACCAGTTGCTCTACTATGTCGCTTTCACGGCCTGAAATATCGATATTGATTGCCAGTTCGTCATTTTGTGGCACTTCCAGTGCTGCAAACTGGCTGTCCAGAAGACTGGGTGGCATGAAGTGGCCTGTTCGGGCCTGCATTCTTTCTTCAATGATTTGGCGCGAACCCTGCAGGTGCAAAAAGCAAACAGGCTCTCCTGCCGTTCGGGTGATATACGCACGATAGGCTCGTTTTAGGGCTGAACAGGCACAAAAGACCTGACCGCGTTTTTGCGCCAGCTGGGCACCCACGATCTCCAGCCAGGGCCACCGATCCGCGTCGCTCAAGGGTGTGCCTGCTCGCATGAGGGCGATATTGTGTGGCGGGTGAAATGTATCGCCGTCCAGATAGGAGCCACCGGTTTTTGCAGCAAGTGCCTCGGCTATGGTCGACTTGCCACAGCCCGAAACACCCATGACAACATACAGACGGTTCATATCAAAGGGACGCCGTGATGCCGCCATCCACATAAAGCGTATGGCCATTGACAAAACTGGAGGCTGCCGATGAAAGGAATATGCCGGCGCCGACCAGTTCCTCAACATTGCCCCAGCGACCGGCAGGTGTCCGTTTTTCCAGCCAGGCGCTGAATTCGGGATCACTGACAAGGGCGGCATTCAGTGGTGTGTCGAAATATCCCGGCGCTATGGCGTTGATCTGCATGCCATATTTGGCCCAGTCGGTCGCCATGCCCTTGGTCAGATTCGCTACAGCGCCCTTTGTCGCCGTATAAGGCGCAATGCCCGGTCGGGCGAGCGCTGATTGCACCGAGGCAATATTGATGATCTTGCCCTGTTTGCGGTCGATCATGTGACGCGCAACGGCCTGTCCGACGTTGAACACGCTGGTTACATTTGTCGCCAGTAGTTTTGCAAACATATCTGCCGGATAGTCCTCGAGCGGTGTACGAAATTGCATTCCGGCATTATTGACCAGAATGCCGATGGGGCCACTGGAAGCTTCAAATCCATCAACCGCCGCTTTCACCGCTTCATTGTCCGTCGCATCAAAGGCCAGCTGATGAACAGTCAGTCCCTGTTGGCGCAGCGTCGCTGCGGCATCTGCAAGCTTTTGCGCATTGCGACCGTTGAGAACAATGTTTGCACCTGCATCACCCAAACCCTTCGCCAGTGCATATCCAATGCCCTGAGATGACCCGGTAATCAGCGCTGTTGTGTTCGAAAGGTCGAATAGATCTGTTCCGTGAGACACCGTGATAATTTCCTTTTGCCCTCGACAAGTGCTTTTCATCTTGTATATGTTATCGCTAACATTATGCAAGTGAAATTATGGAACAGGCATGAAATGACAAAGGTTGAGCTATTGCAAGTCGGACCCTATCCAAGCTGGGATGAGGGGCCTTTGAACGAGACATTTACAGTGCATCGCTATTTCGAGGCTGAAGATCAGGTGGCATTTCTGGCCCGTCACGGCAAGTCGATTCGCGCCATTGCCACCCGCGGCGAGATGGGGGCTGACAGACAAATGATTGATGCACTTCCGGCTTTGGAAATCATTTCGGTTTATGGTGTTGGATATGACGCGGTTGATCTTGATGCGGCAGCTGAACGTGGCATCAGGGTCACCAATACACCTGATGTTCTGACACGTGATGTTGCAGATCTGGGGGTCGCAATGATGCTGGCGCATTCACGTGGCATAATCGGTGCGGAGGCCTGGGTAAAAGACGGCGATTGGCAAAAGCGCGGCCTTTACCCACTCAAAACCCGCGTTCACGGAAAGCGGGCAGGTATTCTCGGCATGGGGCGGATCGGTTTTGAGGTTGCCCGGCGTCTTGCCGCCTTTGACATGGACGTTGTCTACAGCGATCTGCGGCCACGCGAATTTGCCGATGCGTGGCAATTCGCGGCGGATCCGATCACGCTTGCAAGCCAATGTGACTTTTTGTTCGTGACGCTGGCAGCCACGCCTGCAACGCGTCATATTGTTGGCCGGGACGTTATTGAAGCGCTTGGGCCGCAGGGCATGGTCATCAATATCTCCCGCGCGTCCAACATCGATGAAAATGCATTGCTGGACGCACTTGAAGACGGCAGACTTGGAAGTGCGGCGCTTGATGTCTTTGAAGGCGAACCGGCGCTGAACCAGCGGTTTTTACAGTTGGACAATGTTCTGCTGCAACCTCATCATGCATCCGGAACGGTTGAGACGCGAAAAGCCATGGGCAAGCTGGTTCGCGATAATCTTGTGGCTCATTTTGAAGGGCAGGCACTGCCAACGCCGGTCAATTGACCATCGATAGGATTGTCGGCGCTTTTCTCAAAATCCAGAGCAGATGAAAGCCTGATATAAGCAGTAACATAGTTTTTGGCTTTACCCTCAAAGGCCATTCGAATTCCGGGACACAATCATGCGTGCAATTGTAATTCACAAAGCAAAAGATCTGAGAATAGAAGACCGTGATGAAAGGGCGCCGGGTGTCGGTGAAGTTCAGATACGCCTTGCGACGGGCGGCGTGTGTGGATCTGACCTGCACTACTTCAATCACGGCGGCTTTGGCACTGTCCACCTCAAGGAGCCGATGATCCTGGGGCATGAGGTTTCCGGTATTGTCGAAACCCTGGGTGAAGGCGTCCTTGGCCTGTCGCCAGGAGATCTGGTTGCTATATCCCCATCGCGTCCGTGCGGGAATTGCGCCTATTGCGGTGAGGGACTGCCCAATCATTGTGAAAATATGCGGTTTTATGGATCGGCAATGCCGTTTCCCCATATTCAGGGCGCCTTTCGTGAGGTGTTGACCGTCAAGGCAAGCCAATGTGTGCCCGCAAAGGGTCTGACGGCCGGTGAGGCAGCTATGGCAGAACCCTTGTCTGTGACGCTGCACGCGACACGTAGGGCAGGTGAGATGTTGGGAAAGCGGGTTCTCGTCACCGGGTGCGGACCTATTGGGACGTTGGCCATTCTGGCAGCGCGCAGCGCCGGAGCCACTGAAATAGTTGCAACAGATATTTCAGCCAATGCCCTGGCGTTTGCACAAAAAGTCGGTGTTGACCGAACGATTGATATGGCTGATGCACCAGGCGATCTTGATCCCTTTAAAGCTGGAAAAGGCTATTTTGATGTTCTTTATGAATGTTCGGGGGCACCGCAGGCCCTTGCTGACGGCATTGCAGCCATGCGCCCGCGCGGTGTGGTGATGCAACTGGGGCTGGGTGGCGATATGAATGTCCCAATGATGCAACTGACCGCAAAGGAGCTGGATTTACGCGGATCTTTCCGTTTCCATCAGGAGTTCGCGACCGCGGTCCAGCTCATGCAGGCAGGTCGAATAAATGTGAAACCGCTCATTTCACACACATTCAATCTGGCACAGGCACATGAAGCTTTCACCATGGCCGGTGATCGCAGCCAGGCAATGAAGACGCAGATCGCCTTTGTGTGATGGGCTTTAAATCAGGTCTTCAAACGTATCGGCACCAACAGCAGCAAGTGCTGCATTGGCAACCGCGAGATCCTGTTCCCCTGATCCGGAGCCAATGCCAATACCGCCAACCAGTTGACCGTTATGAATGATCGGCAATCCGCCGGGCAGGGCGGTGACCTCTCCTTGAGTGGCAGCCGCGATGGGTGCACGAAAGGAGTCTGGAATTTTAACGGTTGGCGCCCCATTGGATGCAGCGGTGCGTGCTTTGACACGGGCGCTTTTGCGGCTGAGAAACTTGGCACCCGTCATGCGAATTTCTCCATGCAATTCGCCACTGGCATCGACAATGACGATACATTGCGGCTGACCGATTTCTTCGGCTTTGCTGATCGCGGCGCTCAGCATAATCATCGTGGCTGAATGGGAGAGTGTCAGTCGGTTTTCAAAAGCCTGCATAGAAATTTCCTTGCGAAATCAAACAATTATGTTATCGGTAACACATAGCGAAAGTATGAGAAACCTATTATGTCTTTTTTTGAGGTAGTCGAACCGGTTTTCAGTAGTTATGTGATGGGCAATGCGCCCGTCAAGCAGATTGCAACCGGATTTGACTGGACCGAGGGGCCGGTCTGGTTTGGTGATGCAAATTGCCTGCTCTTTTCCGATATTCCCAATAATCGGATCATGCGCTGGACACCCGATGTGGGAACATCAACCTATCGCACGCCATCCAATTATGCCAATGGCCATACCCGAGATTTTCAGGGGCGATTGATATCATGTGAACACGGGACCCGCCGTGTGACCCGTACCGAACACGATGGGTCCATTACGGTTATCGCAGACCGTTTTGAAGGCAAACGGCTCAATTCACCAAATGATGTGGTGGTGAAATCTGACGGAACGATCTGGTTCTCCGACCCCCATTACGGCATCAAAACCGACTATGAAGGTTTTCGCGGCGAACAGGAACTGCCCTGCAATGTCTACCGTGTTGACCCGGCAAACGGATCATTCGCAGCAGTATTGACGGATTTTGACTGTCCCAATGGCCTGGCCTTTTCACCCGATGAAAAGCGTCTTTATGTGGCTGATACCGGCATCATGTTTGATGCCAATGCCAAACAGCACATCAGGGCATTTGATGTGGATGGTAACGGCCGGCTTTCAGGGGGCGATGTGTTTCATGTTATCGGTCCGGGTGCTGCTGACGGGTTTCGCCTGGATACAGATGGCAATATCTGGTCGTCAGCCGGTGATGGCGTTCATTGCATTGATCCAGGTGGGGCGTTGCTTGGAAAAATTCTGGTGCCTGAAATGGTATCAAATGTATGTTTTGGTGGACGGGCAAAACATCAACTCTACATGACAGCGACGACAAGTGTTTACCGCATCGTGCTAAACAGACAGGGAGTGCAGAAACCGTGAGTGAGAATAACCTGGGTGATATTGGGTTGATTGGGCTTGGCACCATGGGCGCAAATCTGACGCTCAACATAGCCGAGAACGGTTTCAAGGTTGCCGTGCATAACCGCACCACAAGCAGAATTGGTGATTTTATCGCCGGTGCCGGATCCCTGCGCGAGCAATTGATCGGATGTGAAACGCTCGAAGCGCTGATTGGTGCGCTGAAAAAACCACGCTCAGTCATTTTGATGGTACCCGCAGGTCCGATCGTCGATGATTATATCTCGGCCCTGCGTGCGCTGATGGATGCGGATGATCTGATTATTGATGCGGGTAATGCCAATTTTCATGATACCAACCGCCGCGCAGCAGGCGGTGAGCCGTTTTTGGGCATTGGTGTTTCAGGTGGTGAGGAGGGCGCACGACACGGCCCGTCGATCATGGGTGGTGGCCCGCGTGACCAATGGAATCGTGTCGCGCCGATACTTGAGGCCATTGCCGCCGACTACGAGGGGGCGCCCTGTGCAACCTGGATGGGTGAAGGTGGTGCCGGTCACGCTGTAAAGACGGTTCACAACGGTATTGAATATGCGGACATGCAGATGATTGCCGAAACCTACGGTATCATGCGCGACGGGTTTGGCATGCAGCCACAGCAGATCGCAGATGTATTCAACCAATGGAACCAGGGTGTCCTCAAATCCTATTTGATGGAAATTTCCGGGCAGGTCTCTGCTGCCATTGACCCACAGACGCATAGGCCGGTCCTGGACATAATTCTTGATCGCGCCGGACAAAAGGGTACCGGACGCTGGACAGCCATTGAGGCGCAGCATCTGGGTGTTCCCGCCTCTGTTATCGAGGCTGCAGTTGCGGCCCGCAACCTGTCAGCCCAGTTGGATACACGAAAAACCGGGGAAGATATTTTTGGTGCCGCGCCGCTGCCTGTGGATCCTGAGGCACTGACAATTGGTACGCTTGAAAATGCACTGATTGCCGGGAAAATCATGTGTTATGCGCAAGGGTTTGAATTGCTTGCAGCCATGTCAGGCGCAAATGGTTGGAGCCTGCCCATGCCTGATATTGCGCGCGTGTGGCGCGAGGGCTGTATTATCCGTTCAACCATGCTCAACGACATGGCAACGGCTTTGCAAAAGCAGCCCGGTGTCAATCTCATGTTCTCTGATTTCTTTGCTTCGCGCCTGCGCGAAACCCAGGATGATTTGAGGGCAACCGTCAGCAAGGCAGCAGGCAGTGGTCTGCCGGCACCAGCACTTTCTGCGGGCCTTTCCTATTTTGATATCATGCGCACCGGTCGCTCAACTGCGAACCTGATACAGGCCCAACGAGATTTTTTTGGTGCCCATGGGTTTGAACGTATTGATGCTGATGGCGCTCATCACGGACCCTGGGGTGCTGGTGGGTAAGGCGTTCGTCCGTTGTTGCGAGTGGTGTTAAGCTCTGACGTGAAACAATGTCTACGAAGTTGGACTTATTTTTCTGATGAATCATCGCTCAGCAGTTTAACGAGGCCATTGATCTGTTCCTTATGGTCGCGCGCGTAGGTGCGGCCAGCCTGATCTTTCTTCGATTGCTTTCAGCACTTCCAAATCGGCAAGCCGAAAAGAGCGCCGCCTTCAATTGCCAATATACGCACCCGCCTGGGGTTGGCTGCGGCCACAACGACCGGTCTTCCAAAGTCCGATTCTGCCGGTCCTGTGGTCAACCTGTAGTCATAGTTGGCCACGTATCCGGAGCAGAAATAACTGCTGGCCAGAAAATTCGCGACTGCCAATGTGATCGAGCCAACTGCATATATGCAGTAGCGGACGAAAGCCTTCATTTGACACCTCACAACGTCACCAGAGTGGACCCGACATCAGTGCCCAAATTCTGGTCTGATGGCAGTTTGTGTGCCGTGGGAACGAATTTCCTTATAGTCATGATAATCGCTGTCGTGCGGTTCGCAAGTAGACCAGAGCCTGTCTTTTTTAAATGAAAACATTTGACCGGGCGATTTTGCTCGCTGACAAGACCTATCGTCGCTTCTGCGAAGATAGGTCCCGATCCCTTTTTGGCGCATTGTCCCATCGGAAAACTGTTTCACATTTTTCCGGAAATGCTTAAGGCGGATTGCACGCAGTGGTGTCATCCACCACAAGTGCGAGCCAATACTGTCAGGGGGCAAAATCGCCCGGCCCATTTATCGCAGAATTTCAACTGTTTCGGCCTGTCAGGGGTGACAGAAAGTCGACCCATCGGCGTCGTTGCGCCACTTGCCCGATGCACCACATCGCGCTGCGCGACGCGCCTAGCCGAGTGGATCGACTTTCCGCCATCAAATGCTTCCATTTAAAAAAGACAGGCTCCAAATTTATCCCAACCGCACTGATCAAACCCTTGGGCGGGTTGAAACACTTGCCCTTTTCTATTCTTGAACAGGCGCCAGCAGTGTAACGAGGGCATCTATCTGATTTTCGTTGTCACGCACGAAATGGCGACCAGCCTGTTTAATATATGCAATATTGCTCGGTGTAGCGGTGAAACTGCTGGTACCATCAGCCACTGTCGGTGACAGGACGACCAGTGATACATCGACTGTGGAATCAAAGGCGGCATGTCTTTCCAGCGGGCCCTGACTCATCGTCGTTTCACCACGGTACAACAAATTGAATGCAGGGGAGATCCACTGGATCAAGCCACCTCTTATGCCAATATTCCTGGTGATGGTATAGGAACGCGCCGTGCCCAGTGAAACAACGACAAACTCATCGGCATCAAGAAAATGACTGCGTGCATGCAGGTATGCAAGATCACCAGGTTCGTTGGAGATGAATGCCGGATCACCGTAAAAATAGTCTTCAGTGTCGTCCCCGATCAGCGTAACGGCGGGAAACACGCTTGGTACACTGGTTACCGCGGTCAAAAGTGACCACAAATACAAATTGGACTCCTTATGGTCCCAATTTCTGAAAACCTTCAGGCCGCCGTTTTTTTGCGAATAGGCCGGGAACATAGTCGGGCGCAAGAGTTCTCTGAACTGCGAATTCCCGAGGGTGATTTTGGCGGACTTGATGCGACCTTGATTTGTGAGGCGAGGCCCGAACAACCCGTACGCGGTGAGAATCTTGTGATAGAGTGGTCCATCCAGAACCTGTCCGGAAAATTGTTCGTATTTGTGAATGGCATCCTCAGCAGACATAGGCTTGCCAGTTTGTTTGTCCGGATGCAAAAGCAGGGTTGAGATGATAGCCCCGGTTGACGAACCCGCAACGAAATCGAACAATTCAAAAATCGGCTTACCGGATTTTTCTTCGATAGCTTTCAGTACTTCCAGGTCTGCCAGTCCAAAAAGCGCACCGCCGTCGATGGCCAAAATGCGTACGCGCCTCGGTGCGGCAGCGACCATCTCGACAGGTTTTCCAAAGTCCGACTTATCTGGCCAGGCTGTCAATTGGTAATCATACTGCACCACGTGACGGGAATAAAGATAACTGCTGACCAGAAATATTGTGAATAATAATGCGATTGTGCCGATAGTAAAAAAATATAAGCGAACAATGAATCTCATTTCACACCTCTCTACTACTAAATCATAAATCGGTGTTTTTATTAAGTTGTAATGTAAATCCTCCGTATATTAAGAGTCAATGTTCATGAAAACCTTACGGATTGCATGTGATTGTTGTGCAATGGCACATTTTAAAAATCGTGGGGCGTTCAGTTCTGCAAAACTGACTGTCATTCCAACTTGAATGGGTTCTAGACAGTACTGCCAGGCACAAGGCGTGTTGGGGCAACAATCACGTCCTGCACAGGCTCGCCGCGAATACGGGCAACAAGTGCCTCGGCAGCGGATTTGCCCAAGGCCTGTGTTGTTACGGATGTCGTTGTCAGTCGTTTTGGCAGAACAGAGGCGACTTCCATGCCGCCCCATCCGGCGATGGCGATATCTTCAGGAACCCGCAATCCTTTGGATTGACAATAGAACAACCCGCCAACAGCCATCGTATCTTCCTGATAATAAATACTGTCGACATTGCTGGTCCGGTTGAGGATCGTTTCTGTGCCGTAGAACCCCGCATAAAAACCCGGACGGTCGATCAACAGCTCCTGCGCTGCCAGATCGAGGTTGTTTGCGGCCAGGGCCTGCTTGAAACCGGAAAGGCGCACCATGCCCATACCCGGCGTGCTGGCCTCGGCGCCGACATAGGCAATTTTACGGTATCCGCGACCGACGATGTACCGCCCCATTTCATGTCCACAATCATAATGATTGAAGCCGACGGAAATATCGATCGGGCTGGTATTGAGGTTCCAGATTTCCACAACCGGGATCCCATAGTCGCGTAACATTGATAGTGTCGTCTGTGTGTGGGTGCGCCCGCTTAGAATCACACCAGCCGGTCGCCACGACAAAATAGTCGTCAACCAGGATTGCTCAGTCTCCGGTTGCTGTTCATGCGAACCAATCATTGTCTGAAAACCCAACCGCGAAAGCGTGTGATCAATGCTGTCCAGGACAGATCCAAACATACCGCTGGTCAGGCGCGGTACACACACCCCAATGAGTGTTGAGGACTTGTCTGATCCGAAGGCGGCGGCAAGACGGTTCGGTACATAGCCAAGTTGATCTACGGCCTGCATCACCCGATCATGGGTCTTGGTGGAAAAACCGCTTGAATTGCGCAGCACACGTGAGGCCGTCATCTTGGAGACACCGGCAGCTTCGGCTACCTGAGCCAAGGTTATGTTTTCTTTTTTTCTTTTATTATCAGACACATGAACAGCCATTTTCTGGAGTGGAATGCACTAACGTTACCGATAACATTTTTCGCTTGACCGCAACAATATATGCATTAGGCTAGCAGAAGAGTTACCGGTAACGCAATCAAAATTGGTGCGCCGGTACTGGGAGGAAGTGATGGCGCCGCAGATTCAAAGCGGATTGTTTTTTGACGGGATCGTCAAGAGCTTTGGCGGTACGCAGGCCCTGCGTGGCGTTTCAATGCACGTCGATCGTGGCGAGATTGTCGCACTGCTGGGTGAAAATGGCGCCGGCAAATCCACCCTTATCAAAGTGCTTGGCGGCATCCATTCAGCAGACAGCGGTCAGGTCCTCATAGACGGTGTGTCCTATGCCCATAAGCCCGGCCGGGTTAATGAAAAACAATCGGTTGCATTCATCCATCAGGACCTGGGGTTGATCGAGTGGATGACCGTTGCCGAGAACATGGCGTTGGCACAGGGCTATAAGCGCAAATTTGGACTGATTGACTGGGATGAGGCAGATGAGCGTGCCCGTGTCGCGCTTGCCAAAGTAGATTGTCATTTTGACCCATCCATGCGGGTTTCCGATTTGAGCCGAACGGAAAAATCTCTCGTGGCCATCGCTCGTGCGCTGGCGGTTGAGTGTGATTTTCTGGTCCTCGATGAGCCGACAGCCAGCCTGCCCGCCGACGAAGTCGAACGGTTGTTTTCGGCGCTGCGGCCCTTGCGGGAAAAAGGTGTTGGTATGATCTATGTCTCCCATCGCCTTGATGAGATTTTCAAGATTGCAGACCGGGTGGCCGTGCTGCGCGATGGCATGATGGTCGGCATGCGTGATGTTAAACACACCAATTCCGATGAACTCGTTCAAATGATCGTTGGCAGAAGAGCACGTGAATTCGACAGACCCGCCATTGAAGAAGGCAAATCCGTTTTAACCCTGCAGAATCTGCATGTGGGACCTGTTGGACCGGTTGATTTGACGGTCAGGCAGGGAGAGGTCGTGGGGCTTGTCGGCTTGCGCGGTGCCGGGCATGAGGACATTGGGCGCTGTCTGTTCGGTGAGCGCCGTTTCAGTGGTGGCATCGCTCTTCATGGCATTGCGCCTGATCTGTCTTCGCCGCGCGCCGCTTTGAATTCCGGTATCGGCCTCGTGGCACGGGACCGGGTTGTGGAATCCATCGCGCCATCGCTGAGCATACGCGAGAACATGTATTTGAACCCGGAAGCGTCCGGACGGACATTGCTGGCATTCAAAAGTGTGAATCAGGAAAATGCAGAAGCGCAGGCTGTTGGTCACAAACTCGGTTTGAGTCCCAATGATCCGACACTGGCAATTGAAGCCCTGTCCGGCGGCAATCAGCAGAAGGTTGTTGTTGGGCGCTGGCTTCAAACCGGCAGAAAACTATTGA
The DNA here is from genome assembly GCA_947501445.1 of uncultured Rhizobiaceae group bacterium. Classification (GTDB taxonomy): domain Bacteria; phylum Pseudomonadota; class Alphaproteobacteria; order Rhizobiales; family Rhizobiaceae; genus Hoeflea_A. Next base: position 273,913 of record CANMVS010000003.1, read on the forward strand.
TCGCCGAAGATCCGACCGCAGGGGTCGATGTCGGCGCCAAGGCTGAAATATACGCCCTCCTGTTTGAGGCATTGGCCAATGGGATGGGCGTTCTTGTTGTGTCGACCGATTTCGAGGAAGTTGCTGCGATCTGCCATCGTGCTGTGGTTTTCAGCCGGGGGCAGGTGGTCACGGATTTATCAGGGGTGGGACTATCCACTGAATCTCTCATTCAGGCAGCTTCGGCCGGTGAGGTCGAACACAATCCTGCCGAACAGGTGAAACATGCAATCAATTGAATCCAACGCACTTGAACCAACAGCCTCTGAACTCAAGAAACTGTCCTTTGGTGCAAAGCTGATCAGATTGTTGCCAGTCTATGGTCTGGTCATTTTGACGGTGGCCTTGCTGATCCTGTTTTCCGTTCTTTTGCCTGACACGTTTCCGACGATGCTCAACATTCGTGCGATTGTATCCGACAAGGCCATCATTGCGCTGCTCTCGTTGGCAGCAATGATACCAATGGCAGCGGGCCGGATCGATCTGACGGTTGGCTATGGCATCGTGCTTTGGCACATTCTGGCAATTTCACTGCAGACGATGTTTGGTATTCCCTGGCCCATAGCCGTTGTTATCGTTCTGTGTCTTGGCGCGCTGGTTGGTCTGTTGAACGGTCTGCTGGTGGAGGTTGCAAAAATTGATGCATTTATTGCAACGCTTGGCACCGGAACCGTACTTTACGCCCTTGCTCTTTGGCACACGGGTGGTCGCCAGATTGTTGGCGTCTTGCCCGACGGGTTCTATTCCATCAATGGGACATTTGTATTCGGCCTGCCGATCACCGGATATTATGTGCTGGCCATCACGGTGGTGATGTGGCTGGTGCTCGAATACACCCCGATCGGGCGTTATCTATACGCGATCGGTGCCAATCCGCGCGCCGCTGAACTCAATGGTATTCCGACACGAAAATTTGTCATGGGCGCCTTTGTTTCATCCGGCCTGCTGACAGCATTGGCCGGCGTCATTTTGGCATCGAAGCTGCGCATCGGGCAGGCCAGTGTCGGTCTTGAATATCTGTTGCCGGCGCTCGTGGGCGCGTTTCTTGGGTCCACAACGATCAAACCCGGACGCGTGAATGTCTGGGGCACCATCGTCGGTGTCGCCATTCTTGCTATCGGAATTTCCGGAATTCAACAGATCGGCGGGTCGTTCTGGGTGGAGCCCATGTTCAATGGGGTAACGCTCCTGGTCGCCATCGGTATTGCCGGATATGCACAGCGCCGCAAGGGCGCTTCAAAAAAGTAGGTCTCAACCTCAAAAGGAGGAAACTATGTTGAGAAGAACACTCATGGCCGCAGTGGCCAGCACGCTCGCACTGGGCATTGCAATACCGGCACAGGCTGATGCCATTTCCGATGCCATGGCGCAGGTCCAAAAACATGCCGGCAAGAAAGATAAATGGGACGGACCAACAGCCGGGCCGGCTGCCGCTGACGGCAAGACAATTGTTGTGCTTGCTGCTGACATGAAGAATGGCGGTGTCCTTGGTGTAACCAAGGGTGTAGAAGAAGCTGCAGAGAAGGTCGGCTGGCAGGTACGTGTGCTTGATGGCGCGGGATCCGTTTCCGGACGCACGGCAGCCTTCGGCCAGGCGCTCGCGCTTCAGCCCGATGGTATTATCATCAACGGATTTGATGCGGTTGAACAGCAAACCGGCATGGAACAGGCACGTGCTGCCAATATCCCCATGGTAAGCTGGCACGCATCACCGGTCATCGGTCCTGATCCGGACAATGGTATTTTTGCCAATGTTTCAACAGATGCGATGGATGTTTCGGCGGCGGCAGCCCAATGGGCTTTTGCGGATGCTGGTGGCAAACCGGGTGTGGTCATTTTTACTGATTCCACCTATGCCATCGCAATTGCAAAGGCAGACCGCATCAAGGAAACAATCGAGGCGCTGGGTGGCACGGTTCTGGAGTATGTGGATACACCAATCGCCGAGACATCAACCCGTATGCCAACCCTCACAACAGCGCTGTTACAGCGTCATGGCGACAAATGGACCCACAGTCTGGCGATCAACGATATCTATTTTGATTTCATGGGGCCGGCTCTGGCTGCCGCAGGGATCAAGGGCGATGCCAATCCAAAGTCCGTTGCTGCGGGTGACGGCTCGGAAAGCGCCTATCAGCGCATTCGTGGCAATCAATTTCAGGCGGTGACGGTGGCAGAACCACTTAATCTGCAGGGATGGCAGCTGGTTGATGAACTGAACCGGGCCATGTCGGGTGCACAATGGTCCGGCTACACATCGCCACTGCATGTTGTGACGTCCGATAACATCAGTTTCGACGGTGGCGATAATAACATTTTTGATCCCGGCAATGGCTACCGCGATCAGTATTCAGAAATCTGGAAAAAATAACCGACATTGTGTGAAGCGCTGCTTCACGCATCGGAGGCGGTCAACTGCCCTGTTTGATCGCCTCCAATTGATTGACCGCATTAACAAGCAGGCCGGGGTCGCCATGCGGGCGACGTCCAATTGTCACCGGATCGCGTGGCAGGCAGGGATTTTTTTTGGCCAAGATTGTTATCGCTAACATGCGTGCTGACTGCAGTGCAAATCTGGGAGGAATATATGGAAACGGATAAGCCGATCATTGCCATGTCCGGCATTACCAAACGCTTCGGCGGGGTAACTGCTCTGGATGATGTGGATCTGAATGCCTATCCCGGCGAGGTTCTGGCCATCGTCGGTGACAATGGCGCGGGCAAATCCACCCTGATCAAAATCCTGACGGGCGTTTATCAGCCGACAAGCGGTGCCATGTTTCTGGACGATGCACCTTTGACAATGTCCAGCCACTCTGAAGCGATTGAACGTGGCATCGATGCGGTCTATCAGACCCTGGCCCTTGCAGATCATCTGGATCCGGCAGCCAATCTGTTTCTCGGTGCTGAACTGACAAAATCATTCCTGGGTATGCGTTTTCTGGACAATCGCAAGATGCGTTCGGAATCCGTTCGCGTGCTCAAGGACCGGTTGGGGGTAACGCTCAAAAGCATGGATGTCGCCACCCAAAGTCTTTCCGGCGGGCAGCGTCAGGCAATTGCCATTGCGCGCGCGGTGCGCCATTCGGACTTGCGCGTACTTGTCATGGATGAACCGACCGCTGCGCTCGGACCGCAGGAAACCGCCAGAACGCTCAAACTGATCAAGGCTCTCAAGGCGCAGGGCCTGGCGGTCATCGTCATTTCCCACTCACTGGACGATGTGTTCGAAATTTCCGACAGAATTCATGTGATGCGGCGTGGACGTTGTGTTGGCGTGGAAAGAACCCACCAATCCAACCGCGAGACAGTTCTCGGGCTGATCGTCGGTGCCCATAAGGCTGCCTGATTCAGCATCACACACAGGACAACAATTATGTCTGCTTCACAAAATTCAAACAACAACACGCGCGTGACACTGAATGAACGTCTGGAGCCCTATCTGGCGATCATCGGTCCCTTGGTGATGATTGCACTTATTGCTCTTGCAATGGGTATATTTGAGCCAGCGCGATATTTTCGCCTTTCAAATCTGAATATCATTCTGCTTGAAAGTGCGCTTTATATGCCGATGGCCATGGCGATGACATTTGTCATCACACAGCGCGGTATTGATCTGTCTATCGGATCGGTTGCCGCATTAAGTGCCATTATTGTCGCCTTCTTAATCAAGCAATATGGTTTTCCCGCCTGGATTGCGCTGATCATCGGCGTTGCACTGGGTGCTGGCATGGGGTTCATCAACGGCCTTGTCATCACCCGCTTCCGGGTACCCGATCTGATCGGAACCTTGGCAATGGACCTTGTCTATCGTGGCTTTGCACTGGTGCTTGCTAAAGGCCTGGTTCTGGCGCGTTTTCCGGAGCTGGTTACAGAAATCGGGCGCGGGCAGGCCTTTTACATCCTGCCAACACCAGTGGTGATCGGCGTCCTTTCGCTCATTGCCGGATATTTTGTTCTGACACGCACTTATTTTGGCCGCTACACAATTGCTATCGGATCAAATCCGGAAGCTGCTGAGATGACCGGTATTTCAGTGGACCGACATCGGGTCTATGCCTACGTATTAATGGGTGCCATGGCTGGTCTTGCCGGTGTCATGCTGATGGGCAAATTAAATGCCATTCAGGCAACGTCGGCACCCTATTTCAATCTTCATGTGATTGCTGCAGTTGTGGTTGGTGGAACATCTCTTTTTGGTGGCCGCGCATCCATGCTCGGATCATTTGCCGGTGTCCTGCTGCTGTCCATGATGATCAACGCGCTGGTCACACTACGGATAGAATTCTTCTGGCAGTCTGTTGCCTCCGGCGTTGTGATCATCACCTCGGTCGCGGTCTATACGTGGCTGCAGAAATCTGATCGCGATGGGGCCACGGGGCTGATGTCGGCCTTCGCAAATCCGGACAACGTCAAGACGTTGAAACTGGCCGCCCTGCTGATCGGCATTTTGGCAATCCTATTCATTTCAGGGGGCCTGCTTTCGGGTAACCCCAATCCAAGTGGGTAACTTTACCCACGCAACCGGAGGCATATGCCTTCAAAATACCTTAGGGAGGAATAACCATGAAGGTGATTTCAAAACTGGCATTTGCAGCTACATTGCTTGCAACAACGGCTGCATTTGGCCAGGGCCTGCCACTCAAAGCATTGCCTGACGATGGCGACCGGGATCATTGGTTGCCACAGCAGGTGAACAAGGACGGCGCACTTGAAGCGCTGCAGAAAGTAACCGGTGAAAAGGCGGTAAAATTTACCGGAACCCAGGATGAGCCCTTGCAGATTGCTCTGGTCTATCCGTCAGCGGATGTGTCGGACTTCTGGGCGCGAAACTATCTGGCCATGACCAAACGGCTGGATGAATTGGGCATCAAATATGAAACCCGCGAATTCGCATCCAGACAGATCGAACATGCGCTGCAATCAACCTATGCGAACCAGATATTTCAGGACAAGGACCTATATGACATTGTCATTTTCGGCCCGTCTGAATTGGCCACACAGGCCGACAATATTGACAAATTGTCGGGAACAGATGACCTGACGACATTTGTCTGGGCTTTTCATACGCCGCTTAAATACCTGAAAAATCAGCCTGCAGCCTGGTTCGATTTCTCATCGGCCTATGGTGCCTTGAAAATGTGTGACTATATGTTGGAACGCCTTGGCAAGGATGTGACCTATGCCATGAACCGCGGTATTCCCGGAATCACCGACAATCAGCGATCGGGAGATTTCAAGGATTGTGTCGCAGAAAAGGGCAATTGGAACCCCGTCTATGAGCACTATGGTGAGTACCAGCGTGAGGGTGGCTTTACCGGCACCAGCCTGATCCTTCAGGCCTATCCGGAAGCCAAGGTCATTCATAATGCCAATACTGCAATGGCCATGGGATCGGTTGAGGCACAGGTATCATCAGGCAAGGAAAAAGAGATCTTTTCCACCGGCTGGGGCGGTACGGGCCTTGAGCTGGATGCTATTCGTCGCGGTGAACTGGATGCAACACCAATGCGCATGGGCGATGACGTGGGTGCTGCAACAGCCGAAGCGATCCGTGCCCACCTTGAAGGCCGTGAAGATGAATTGCCGCTGGTCTTTCTCGGGCGCATTACCATTGCCCATGACGAGATGAGTGCAGAAGAACTCGATGCGTTGGAAAAAGAAGCTTTCCGCTTTTCAGGTGTTGGCGCGCTACAGCGCTGATATTCCGGTTTTCCAATCGACAAAGTAATGGGGGCCCAAGTGGCCCCCAAGACAATTCTGAGCCCAGAATCAACCCAATAGTCGGCGGCGTGCTGCGTTATATTCGACTTCCAGCCGGTCAACATAATCAGATACCGGACCAATGGATTTCACGGCCCCGATACCCTGGCCGGAACCCCAGATATCTTTCCATGCCTTGGCGCCGGATCGATCATCGCCAAAATTCATTTTCGACGGATCTGCCACTGGCAGATCATCAGGGTCCATTCCCGTCCTTGCGATCGACGGTTTGAGGTAGTTGCCATGAATGCCGGTGAAGAAATTCGAATACACAATATCTGATGCGGCACTATCAACGATCATCTGTTTGTATTCGTCAATTGCACGGGCTTCATTCGTCGCAATGAAGGGTGTTCCAATATAGGCAAGATCAGCCCCCATGGCTTCTGCGGCCAGCACAGCGCCGCCATTGGCTATGGCACCAGACAGCAGCAATGGCCCGTCAAACCATTCGCGAATTTCCTGCACAAGTGCGAAGGGGGATAGTGGTCCGGCATGCCCACCAGCACCGGCAGCGACAGCAATCAGTCCGTCTGCACCCTTGCGAATAGCCGAATTGGCATGCCGGTTGTTGATAATATCATGCAGTACAATACCACCATAAGCGTGAACGGCCTCATTCACTTCCGCGACTGCACCAAGGGAAGAAATGACAATGGGGACCTTGTATTTTTCACACATCTGCAGGTCATGCTGAAGGCGTGTGTTGGACTTGTGAACGATCTGATTGACTGCAAATGGAGCAGCGGGCCTTTCCGGATGCTTTGCATCGTGATTGGCAAGTTCTTCAGTCATTTCGGCGAGCCACTCGTCCAGCTGTGCCTCCGGCCGCGCGTTGAGCGCCGGAAAGGAACCAATAATACCGGCCTTGCACTGTGCAAGAACAAGAGGTGGATGAGAAATGATGAAGAGGGGAGATCCAACAACGGGAAGACGAAGATTTTTCTTGAGAATATCAGGCAGCGCCATAGAGCAAAATCCGATTGGTTGACGTTTACGGAAACGTAAGAGCAAATAGCAGACCTTTGACAAGGTGGGAAGCCAAAATCAATTTCGCTTTGCAGTCACAGGAGTATTTGTAAAAACTTTGCGACCTGATAAGAGGTGCTTCGGGGTAGTGAGACAGCGACATAATCATCGTGTTCGCCAGTCAGTTTGAGCCGGGCGCAAGCCGGATAGCGGGAGTATGGTGTGAAGGCATTTGATACGGCCATTCGAAAGGCGTTGCGCAATGTTGACGACAGCATTCCGGATCAGCGCGTTCGCATTTATGAATCGGCCAGAACCGCTTTATCGAACAGCCAGACCAAGCAGGGCATGTGGGGCACTGATGTTGCTGCGACGCAAACACGCAGGCTTGAAACCCTGATCAGTGGAATTGAGGCAGAGTATCAACAGCGCGCACCCAAACCTGCGGCCCGACCCGTGCCCGAGAAACCTGCAGTCAGGCCGGAACCCACCCAGAAAGCCGTTCCCGAACCCATTCGCGCCCGCGCACAGCGCAGCCGTCAACGCGCTGTTGAACCGCGTGTGCAATGGAGTGATGAGATCCCAACGGTCGGTGGGTTTACGCGGGATGAAAAACCGGCCGCACAAAAGGCACCCCGGAAACCGAAAAAACCGCTGTTAGGGCGCAAAAAGCAGAAAAAGCAAAGTGCAGATGACCTGTTGATGTCTCAATCCATCGGCATGTCAAATCAGGCACCCAGGGAAAAACGTCGAAGGCCATTCTTTTCGATCATACTGGTTGTCTCTCTTGCACTCGCCTTTTTGGGGATTGGCGTTATGTGGGCCATTTTCAGCGGTATTATGCTGAGCCCGGAGCAACGCGACACCAGTGTGCCTAATCCGCCTGCAACCATCAACAGCGAAGATTTTGCCGGCAACCCATCAGCAGACGGTGCCTTTTCCGGGGACTGGATAGATGTGTTTTCTCCGGATGATATCTCCCGGGTGGCAGGACGTGGTGGCGCAAAGGCGGCACTTATAGAAAGTGGCGGACGTCCTGCTTTGCAGGTTGTTTCGCAAAGCACCGGTCCGGATGGTGAGGTTCTTTTTGAACTGGGAGCAGGGATATTGGACACGCTGGCCGGGCGTCAGTCTCTCGTTGCCATGACATTGCGTTCAAGTACGGAAGTACCAACGCAGATCTATGTCAAATGCATATTGCCCGGCGGTGGTGAATGCGGGCGCCATCGCTTTGATGTTACTTATGAGGTCAATGATGTGGTGTTCAGCCTTGACCTCACCAAGCAGGAAACAAGCGGCGAACCGGGTTTTCTGGCTCTAAACAGCGATGTTGCCGGGACGAACAGCGGCATTGATATCTATGCAATTCGGGTTCGCCCGCAGTAAGCAAAACCAAGGCTGGTATCAATCTTCAAAAAACCCGTGGCCCGACCCAAGGATTTTATCGTCGTTTTCCCCAGGGTTGCGTGATCTTTCCCGTCATAGGGCAGATTCAGCAAAATGTGCCTTACGACATTTATGCGGGCCCGGCGTTTGTCGTTTGAACGCACCACAGTCCACGGCGCATGGGCGGTGTGGGTGTGCTTCAGCATCAGGTCCCGTTTTGCAGTGTAGTCATCCCATTTGTTGAGGCTTGCCAGATCCATGGGTGACAATTTCCAGACCTTCAACGGGTTGTGTCTGCGATCATGGAACCGCTCAAGCTGCATTTCGCGGCCAACATTGAGCCAGAACTTGAACAGATGAATGTCCTCGCGCACCAGCATATGTTCAAAACTCGGTGTTTCCTGCAAAAACAAAGTGTGTTGTTCAGGGCTGCAAAAGCCCATGACCGGTTCCACTCCTGCGCGGTTGTACCAGGATCTGTCAAACAGCACCATTTCACCAGCTGTTGGAAAATGGTCCACGTAGCGCTGAAAGTACCATTGTCCCTGCTCTGTCTCTGTCGGCTTGGGCAGGGCAACCACCCGCGCAGTGCGCGGATTCATATAGGCCCGTGTTGCGCCGATCGTGCCGCCTTTTCCCGCAGCGTCACGCCCCTCAAAAACCGCCATGACCCTTTGGCCACTGGTTTGCAACCATGATTGAACCTTGACGAGTTCGATCTGCAATGCCTCAAGTTGCTCCTCGTATTTGTCCCGTTTCAATTTCTGTTCATAGGGATAGTTTTCAGAACCGAAGGCTTTGTCCTTGATCCAGCCAGGCAGTTTCGGGTTGTCAATATCAAAGCGTCGCATCTGCCCATCAATTGTCAGTTCAACCGTTCGGTCAGAATTCTGATCATTCATCCGTTGTTCCCCGTCGCAATAATTACCGCATATTAACAGCAACATCTGTCCCGGTAGCAATGACCAATTTTCACCCGCAGTCATGGCGCTGTCATCTGTATGGACTAAAGGCCTTCCTTCTACATAGACAACCCGTACATTTGAGCGGTTGATGCTGTTGTACAACAAGCGGCTTTGCCTTTTGCAGGTGCAATGGCTAGATGGAGTGGCAACCTCACGAGGAATGACGGCTAAACATGCGAGATGACGGGAATAAACGCGGACAAAAGATAACCCGGCGGCTGTATGATGCACGCCATATCCTTGCTGTGGCGGCGCTTTTGGCGTTTGGGCTGGTGGCCAGTGGATATCTGGTACTTTGGCAGGTTCTGGTCGGTCTGGGTGCCTTGTTTCTTGCCGCTGCAGTTCCAGTGCGCTCCCGTGCAGCACGCAAACGTGAAAGACTGTTGCAACGCGAACGCAGCGAGCCACTGGAGGCTGTTGTTTTTGCCACCTGTGAAACACTGGCCGACCCGGCGTTTATTCTGGCGTCCGGCAGTATTCTCAAATATCAAAACCGGGCCGCCGTTGAGCAGTTTGGCCAAATGACAGCCGGGGCGCATCTTTCTTCGCGCATGCGCGCGCCGGTTATTCTCGACATAGTCCAACAGACCATGACAACCGGTGACATCAATACCATCGAATATGTCGAAAAGGTTCCTGCTGAGCGCTGGTACCTGGTTCGTGTGGCGCCGATGACAGGCTTCACCAGTATGAAAGGCGGGCGTGAACTCTATATGTTGACCTTTCGCGATCTTAGTGAATCGCGGCGCATCGACAGAATGCGTTCAGATTTCATCGCCAATGCGAGCCACGAGCTGCGTACGCCCCTTGCTTCCCTATTCGGTTTTATAGAAACGCTGCGTGGCCCCGCTAAAAATGATCCGATTGCCAGAGAAAAATTTCTGACGATTATGTATGAGCAGGCCAGCCGCATGACACGCCTTGTGGATGACCTGCTGTCGTTGTCCCGGCTTGAAATAAAAGCCCATATGCAGCCGACAGAGGATGTGGATATCATTCCACTAATCAGTCACATTTGCGATACGCTCAAGCCATTGGCTGAGGAACTGAATGTAAACATCGAGGTCGCGTCGTCTGATGATACCGTACTCGTGACGGGAGACCGGGACGAATTGATACAGGTTTTTGAAAACCTTATCGAAAACGCCTGCAAATATGGTCAGAGCGGCAAAAAGGTCGACGTGCGCATTGATCGATTGAACGATGCTGCACACGCTGTGCAAGTGGTGGTCAAGGACTATGGACCGGGTATTCCCAAAGAGGACGTGTCCAGGCTGACAGAGCGGTTCTATCGCGTCAGCGTTGAGGCAAGCAGGTCAAAAAAGGGTACAGGCCTCGGACTTGCCATCGTTAAACACATTCTCACCCGGCACCGGGCGCGACTGGCCATTCATTCTGTCCTGGGGGAAGGGGCGGAATTTACCGTCATATTCAACGATCAGAAACGTTAAGTGGCCGTAACAACTAAAATAAAGCAAATTAAATCAAATAGTTGGCCTGTCACAATATTGTAATCCAACCGTCATAAAACTGCGTTCAGCGGACTGCTAGAAAGTCCGTGCCAGTAAGGATACCGGCTGCGTTCAAATGGACGCATAAAACACACCGTATCGACGGGAGATATACATTGAAAACGCTTCGTTTCACCGCCGCCATGCTGGTGGCATCCGCTGCATTTGCCGGCACTGCTGCTGCACGCGATCAGGTCCAGATTGCTGGTTCCTCCACAGTTTTACCCTACGCAAAAATCGTCGCTGAAACATTCGGCGAGACCTTTCCCGACTACAAGACACCGATCGTTGAATCAGGCGGTTCTTCCGGTGGATTGAAGGAATTTTGCAAAGGTGTTGGTCCGCAGACAATCGACATCGCCAATTCATCGCGCCCCATCCGCGAAAATGAAATCAAGGCCTGTGCAGAAAATGGCGTGACCGAAATTCAGGAAATCCGCATCGGTTATGATGGCATTGTTTTTGCAACCGACATCAATGGACCGGATTTCAAGTTGACACCGAAAGATGTTTATCTCGGGCTGGCTGCTCAGATCATGGTTGACGGCAAGCCTGTCGCAAACCCGAACACAAAGTGGTCACAGGTTAACCCGAATTTCCCAGATTGGAATATCGCTGCTTACATTCCAGGCGAAAAGCACGGAACACGCGAAGTGTTCGAAGACAAGCTGCTTGAAGTTGGTTGCGAGGAAGTTGGCGACAAAAAAGCCTATATGGACGGCGGCATGGACAAAAAAGCTGCCGGCAAAGCCTGTATAGCCGTACGCAAGGACGGTAATGCCGTTGATATTGACGGTGATTACACGGAAACACTGGCTCGTATCGACTCCAACAAAACCGGCGTTGGTGTCTTTGGTCTCGCTTTTTATGAAAACAATGCCGACAGGCTCAAAGTTGCCACGGTGAATGACATTGTGCCGGACACTGAAAGCATTGCGTCAGGCGAGTATCCCGTTTCACGTCCATTGTTCTTCTATGTGAAGCGTGCGCACCTGGGTGTTATCCCTGGCCTGAAAGAATATGTCGAATTCTTCACATCAGACCAGATGGTTGGCCCGGACTCTCCGCTTGCTGAATATGGCCTTGTATCCGCGCCTGAAGAAGAGCGTGATGCAGTCCGCGAGAACTTTTCAGACGGCAAGATGCTTTAGTATTTGTTCCAATCAGAGGCGCATTACCCGATGCGCCTCTTTTTTACCTCGATTTTTCTGCCCAGCGGAGCCCGCCAGATGAGTGCTGCATCCACCCTATTGATCATTGTGTGTCTTGCCGCAGCAGGTTATGTGGTTGGTCGCCTCAGAGCGGCTGCTTTGGTAAGCACCCAGGGTCTCAAGTCTCATTCCAGATCCGGGTACTACGGGATTTTTGTCCTCATTTGGACCGCGCTTCCTTCACTGGCTGTATTGGCGATTTGGCTGGCAGTCAGCCCGTTGATCATCAATGATCAGGTTTTCAATTCATTGCCGCAATCGATACAATCGATATCTGAAGCAGACCAGTCACTGCAGTTGAACAAGATCAACGCAATTGCCACCGGCCTGGCAAGATTAACGGCCGACGAACATGCAGCGGCGCTGTCAGGCTCGGTCGACCTACGTGCTTTACTCGGCGAAAAAGGTATCGCTGTTGCCGGTGAAATTGACGCCTATATGCCTGAGGCAGCAGGTAGGCTGAATGCCTATCGCGCCACCAGCTCAACAATGCGAACCGTGGTGGTTGTTTTGCTGGGTATCGGCGGATTTGTCTGGGCCTGGTTGCAGATCAAGCCGAGAATGCGCGCCCGCAATCGTGTGGAAACGGTCATTCTTGGAGCGCTTATGCTGGCATCCAGCATCGCCATTTTGACAACCGTCGGTATTGTCATGTCCATGATCTCGGAAACATGGCGGTTCTTTTCCTCCGTACCACCATTGGAGTTTTTCTTCGGCACCGTTTGGGATCCGCGTTTTGCCGCGGCCGGAGAGGCGGCCTCCGCCGGTCAGTTTGGACTAATTCCCCTGCTGGCGGGCACATTGTATATTGCCGTCGTTGCAATGTTGGTTGCCGTGCCAATTGGTCTTTATGCAGCGATCTATATGTCCGAATATGCCTCCAGCCGCATGCGATCGATTGTCAAACCGCTGCTTGAGGTTCTGGCGGGGATTCCGACCATTGTTTACGGCTTTTTTGCACTGACAACGGTCGGCCCGTTTCTTCGCGACATAAGTGCCAGAATCAACGAGATGGCGACGGGTGATGTGGCTTCTTTCATCCAGGCGCAAAGTGTCCTGACTGCCGGTTTTGTCATGGGCATAATGCTTGTTCCCTTTGTTTCCTCGCTTTCAGATGACATCATCACCGCGGTGCCACAATCGATGCGGGACGGCTCGCTTGGCCTGGGGGCAACCCATTCGGAGACCGTGCGCCGGGTTATTTTTCCCGCAGCCCTTCCAGGCATCGTCGGAGCCCTGTTGCTGACTGCGTCACGGGCAATCGGTGAAACGATGATTGTGGTGCTTGCCGCCGGTGTTGCTGCACGACTGTCAATCAACCCGTTTGAACCGATGACGACAGTCACTGTCAAGATTGTCAATCAGCTTACCGGGGACCTTGAGTTCACCTCTCCGCAAACGCTTGTTGCTTTTGCTTTGGGGATTACCCTGTTTGTCATCACCCTCGGATTGAATTTTTATGCGCTTTATATCGTGCGCAAATATCGGGAAGAATACGAATGAGCGATGCAACAACAACGCCTGCCAGCGTCGCCGGCGCGGGTTTGGTCAAACGCGATATTGGTATCAAACGCCGATATGCCGCCGAGAGACGTTTCAGGGCCTATGGATTGATTGCCATTGCTCTGGGTCTGCTGTTTCTGATGCTGTTGCTTGGAACTGTAATCTCCAAAGGATATACGGCATTTCGGCAAACAGCGATCAACATCCCTGTTACCTTCTCAAAGGACATTATTGACCCGAAGAATGAGCGGGCGGACAACCCGAAATTGCTGATGACGGCCAATTATCCGGTTCTGGCACGCAATGGTCTGATTGAAGAGCTGGGCATTGATCCAAAAGATAAAAAGGCGGTTCGTGCCGTCGGCAAGATGATCTCGGGTGGTTCGCGAACCAGGTTGCGCAACATGGTTGTGGCCAATCCTTCGTTGATCGGCAAGACGGTACCGGTGTGGCTTCTGGCCAGCGGTGACATTGATTCAGCGCTCAAGGGACAGATTGATCTGTCTGTAGATGAAAAGCGCCGTAAGGTCAGTGATCAACAGGTTGCGTGGATGGATCAACTGGTGCGTGATGGCACAATGGTCAAGAAATTCAACACCGGTCTGTTTACATTTGGTGCGTCCAGCAGGCCGGAAACGGCGGGTGTCGGTGTTGCCATTATCGGTTCGCTTTACATGATGGGAATAGTGCTGGTTCTGGCATTGCCCATTGGCGTTGCAGCTTCGATCTATCTTGAGGAATTTGCACCCAAAAACCGCTGGACCGACCTGATCGAGGTGAACATCAATAATCTTGCCGCCGTACCTTCCATTGTTTTCGGATTGCTGGGGCTTGCAGTCTTCATCAATTTTGCCGGCATGCCACGATCCGCATCACTTGTGGGTGGATTGGTGCTCACCTTGATGACCTTGCCGACCATAATCATTGCAACACGTGCAGCCCTCAAGGCGGTACCACCATCGATCCGCTCTGCAGCACTGGGCCTTGGCGCATCTCGCACCCAAATGGTCTTTCACCACGTATTGCCTCTGGCGGCACCTGGCGTTTTGACCGGGACGATAATCGGACTTGCACAGGCACTTGGTGAAACAGCACCATTGCTGCTGATAGGCATGGTTGCCTTTGTGGTTGGCTATCCCGCCAGCCCGCTAGATCCGGCAACCGCACTGCCGGTGCAGATTTTCATGTGGGCGAATGAGGCTGAGCGGGCATTTGTTGAACGCACATCGGGTGCGATCATTATTCTGCTGGCTTTCCTTGCGGTCATGAATATTACCGCCATATTGCTGAGGCGCCGTTTCGAGCGACGCTGGTAGCGTGGTGAATTGCACACGGATGAATTGAGCCGGATAATTTGCGTGACCCTGATGCGGGCACACTACTGAGGTGTTGAAGGATGAATATGATGTCGGAAGCAGCTGTGGAAGAAGCCGTCGGTGCAAAGACGGCAACGCAACCGCCGATCAAAATGCAGGGGCGCATGGTCAATGTGTTTTATGCCGATACGCAGGCCCTGTTTGATGTGAACCTGGATATCCGCAAGAACCAGGTCACCGCGCTGATCGGACCATCGGGTTGCGGCAAATCCACATTCCTGCGCTGTCTCAATCGGATGAACGACACGATTGACATTTGTCGGGTCAAAGGCAGGATCACGCTGGACGGTGCCGACATCTATGATCCGGCCATTGATGTGGTGGAACTGCGGGCCAATGTTGGCATGGTATTCCAAAAACCCAACCCGTTTCCAAAAACAATCTATGAAAATGTTGCCTATGGCCCGCGCATTCATGGTCTGGCCAGTACCAAGTCAGAGTTCGATGAGGTTGTCGAAACCAGCCTGCGGAAAGCCGGTCTGTTTGCAGAGGTGAAAGACCGCCTTCACAGCCCTGGCACCGGACTGTCGGGCGGCCAGCAGCAGCGTCTTTGCATTGCGCGCGCGATTGCGATCAGCCCTGAAGTCATATTGATGGATGAGCCCTGTTCGGCACTTGATCCGATTGCCACTGCCAAGGTCGAAGAACTGATTGATGAATTGCGCGTCAACTATACGATTGTCATTGTAACCCATTCGATGCAGCAGGCTGCGCGTGTATCGCAACGTACTGCCATGTTCCATCTGGGCAGTCTGGTGGAAGAGGGCGACACGGACAAGATGTTCACAAACCCGGATGACCAGCGCACGCAGGATTATATAACCGGTCGCTTTGGCTAGACCGTTTCACGTTTTGTCAGAAACGGGACAACGGTGCCGGCCTTTGATTTTGTCGATACATTCAGGTTTTGCCTGTTCCGTCAAAACCTGAATTGCTCAAATCACACGGTGAGAATTTATCATGGTTGAAAATACAACAACGCACGCCGCACACACAGTATCTTCCTACGATGAAGAACTGCAATTTCTGGTTCGCCGCATTGCGGAGATGGGCGGTATCTCCGAGCGTATGGTGGAAGAATCCATTCATGCACTGGTCAATTCAGACGCGGGTCTTTCCCAAAAGGTCATATCGGATGATTTGATTCTCGATGATGCTGAACGCCAGATCGGCGAGAAAGCCGTTCTTATCATAGCAAAACGACAGCCGATGGCTTCTGACCTGCGTGACATCATTGGTTCAATTCGCATCGCGGCGGATCTGGAACGCGTTGGCGATATGGCAAAGAACATCGCAAAACGGGTGATTGCCGTACAGGGTATGGCGCAGCCGAAAAAGCTGGTGCGCGGTCTTGAACATCTGTCTGAACTGGCGTTGACGCAGCTCAAGGAAGTGCTTGATGCCTATTCCTCACGTTCACCGGAGTTGGCCAAATCCATTCGTGAACGCGATGACGAGATCGATGCAATCTATACGTCTCTGTTTCGCGAATTGCTTACCTATATGATGGAGGATCCACGCAATATTACGGCCTGTACCCATCTGCTGTTTTGCGCCAAGAATATTGAACGCATTGGTGATCACGCGACCAACATCGCGGAAACAGTCTATTACATGGCAACAGGCTCACAACTGACCAGCGAACGTCCGAAAGATGATGAATCTGCGACAGTCGTGGTTGAAAGCTGAATGATGCTCGTGGTGCCTGATGAAAGGGCGCTACGACCGGAGATTTGATATGGGTATTGCACCTCAAATAACTGTTGTTGAAGATGAAGAGGCGCTGAGTGTTCTGCTGCGCTATAATCTGGAAGCCGAAGGCTATGAAGTCGATACGGTTCTGCGTGGCGATGAAGCCGAAGTTCGTCTTCGCGAACGTTTACCTGATCTGCTCATTTTGGACTGGATGCTTCCGGGGCTTTCCGGCATTGAGCTTTGTCGCCGGCTTCGTGTGAGACCGGAGACAGAGCGTCTGCCAATTATCCTGCTGACAGCGCGCGGCGAAGAAAGCGAGCGGGTGCGCGGGCTTTCAACCGGCGCGGACGACTATGTCGTCAAACCATTTTCCACACCGGAACTGATGGCGCGGGTCCGGGCGCTGTTGCGCCGTGCCAATCCGGAATCAATTTCAACCATTTTGAAGAATGGTGACATCGAACTGGATCGTGAGACCCACAGGGTTTATCGTCGTGGTCGCGAGATCAGGCTCGGCCCCACAGAGTTTCGTCTGCTTGAATTTTTCATGACCTCGCCAACGCGGGTTTTCTCCCGCTCCCAGTTGCTGGACGGTGTATGGGGACACGATATTTATGTGGATGAGCGCACCGTTGATGTGCATGTCGGGCGGCTGCGTAAGGCGCTTAATCTTGCCAATATGCGTGATGTCATTCGCACCGTACGCGGTGCCGGCTATTCACTTGAAAGCTGAAGTTGCCGGTTTTTTGCTTCAGGAACGCTCAGGCAGGGTCTTCATCCCGCTTGGCATCCATGATCTGACGGATCTCTGACAATTTCTCAATGACGCCGTCGAGACTTTCTATCGGACACATTTCGGCAAGATACATCATGTCCGGTACCATATTTCCAATTGCAGCGTCCCGAAATTCACGGCCACTGTCAGTCAACCACACGCATTTGCTGCGCCCGTCCCTGGGGTTGGGACGCATAACAATAAGGCCGCTTTTTTCGAGACCGGAAAGCGTGTGGGTCATCGTTGTTTTGGGAACCTGATAGGCCTTTGCCAGTTCCAGCGGGGTGCGCCCGTCGCGCACTCTGATGAGGCCATTGAGTACCGCAAAATGGGAGACAAGAAAACCATCGGGCAGCCGGGACTCCAACAGGGCACGACTAAGCTGCTCGATGATACCGATTTCATTGAAGAGCGTAAAATAGACTGAAATCGTCTTGCTATCCATTAATTATTCGAGACTCCAGGGGCCATCTTGGTGACTGGCTGACTTGCGGGCCGAATCCCAATCTACCAAGCATCTGCACCGTTTGACCAGAGTCTGCCAACAAGGAATGTGCGGTGGCGTAGGAAGATGCCATTTCCGGAAATTCCTGCAGTGCCTGACTGACCGGATGTAGAGACAGACCCAGTGCTGTGGTTGTAAGGTTCAACCTCAGCCAGCGTCGCCCGGCCTCGATCTGATCAGCGCGGGTATTGCCATTTGTCGTGATGACCGCATAGGCGGGCGTGGCGGCCAGCATTTCGCGATACATGCGCACGCCTTCCTTGAACCCGGTGGAATTGGGATCGGATTGAGCTTCGCGGTTCAAAAGACCGGCAACCATGAGCGACTCCAGGAAAGCACCTCCCAGATCTATGCCATCCGGATTGGCATTGATTTCCGATTTGCCAAAACGCATCAGATCCACGCTTTCTTTCATGGTGCGGGGATTAAATGCCTCCGTTTCCCAGGCTTGCCAGGTAAGGTCGCGAATTTGTGCAACGTCCTTCGGGTCCGTTCGTATGTCAGCCAGTGGCTGCAGCTGGCTTACCATGCTCGAAGGAACCATCTGATCAGAAAAAGGTTCCTTGCACGAACGACGCTCCAGCACATGGGCAAAAAGCGGATCAGCCTGACCATTCGGCTTGAAGTCGGCAACAGCTACCGGCCCGTCCTCTCCCTCGGGAAACAGGTCGAATTCAACATCATGCCCGCTCTGGCCTGCTGCCATATGCATCAATTCCAGAAAACAGCCAAGGCCAATGGTCAATTGACGGGCGTATGGATCTGTTTCTGGCAGGTTACGTTCCTTGTCTCTGTAGAGCATTACACGATTGTCTTCACTCAGATCCACCAGCCAGGGTTGGCGATTGTGGGGATTTGGCGCCAGGATTGCGAAAGACAAAGCACGCCTGCGCGCATCGTCATCGCGCCCAGCGGCAGACCATGGGGCCAATGCCTTGTTTGGTGTACGGGTGGCAGCAAACAGGCCTGCGGATGCGCTGGCGGCCAATATTGTGCCACCTCCGATAATTGTCAGGACTTTACGTCGGCTCATAGGCATATTCGATCTCCAATATTAGTACGATATCGCACTATATAGTGCAACATCGTACTAAATACAAGAAGCGAATTGCGGCGCGCTGTGACTGCACATAATGCCAGGGGACAGTCCGTCATCAATGCCGCAAGGAAAGCTCAAACAAATCGGCAATACTGATGCATTGATCGGGTGAAAATTCAGCGCTCACATGCGCCAGTCCGATACTGCTAAAACCTGAATAACTCCAAACGCATCAGGTTTTATTTGTCTTTGGGAAATTCCATTGCGACGACAAGACCCTTGCCTGTGGGTGGCTTTTTGAGTGCGAATGTTCCACCGAAAAGATGCGCGATATCGCGTGCAATGGCCAGACCCAGGCCACTGCCATCGGATTGGGCCTGCTTTCCGCGAAAAAATCGTTCCATAACCACGTTCTGCTGATCAGGTGCGATTCCGCGTCCATTGTCCTCTATGTCCAGAGTCACATTCGTTGCCTGTGATTGCGCACGCACAGTGATATCGATTGGGCGGCCACCGTGGCGCATCGCATTTTCCACAAGGTTGCGCAGCATTTCGCGCAGAAGAACCGGATCGCCGCGCATCAGGATGCTGTCTGGGCCTTCATATCCAAGGTCGATATCTGCCGGAAGGTCCGCCGCAATCAGATCTTCACAGACCTGCCTGCAAATCAGTGCCATATCGCAGTCCTGGTCCAGCAGGTCCTTTTGTGCGGTCGAATCAATGCGCGCCAGAACAAGCAACTGCGACAAGACACGCTCTGCATCGCCAATGGCTTCATCCGTTTCTGCGAGCGCTTTGGTACGATCCGCCGCGGTTGTGGCACGGTTGGCAATTTCAAGCTGTGTGCGCATGACTGTCAGCGGTGTTCTGAGTTGATGACTGGCATTGGAGGTGAAATTGCGCAGTGCGGAAATGGACGCGCCAAATCTGTTCATCAAATCGTTGATTGTCGCCACAAGGCCGCTGACCTCGCTTGGAACGCGATGTTCTATCGGGCGCAATTCTTCTGCACTGCGGCGTCCGACAGCCTCTTCCAGACGATAAAGTGGACGCAAAGCCCGGGTTACCGCAATCCACACGACCAATGCTGCTGTTGCAATCAGCAGGCCCTGGCGTAGAGCCGACCGCAACAATATATCGCGGGCCATTTTATTGCGGGCGTTGGTGGTCTCTGCGACCGCGACACGATAGGCCAGTGAAACGGTGTCCGATGCTGCCGCGCCGGAAAACACGGCGACCCTGATGATGTCTCCACGAAACTGGGCATTGACAAATCCCATGTCGCGTTCGCGTCGCGCAAATTCAGCCGGTACAGCCAATTGTCTGTATCCCGTTATAAATTGGGCATCGGGTCCCTCAATGCGATAAAAGACGCGATCTTCCTCTGATGATGTGAGCATCTCAAGTGCCACATAGGGAATGTCGACCTCCAGTGAGCCATTGTCATTGACAAAGACCCGCTCAGCGATCGCCAGAGCCGAACCGGCAAGAACACGATCCGATATTTCGTCGGCTGTTTGTCGTGCAGAGCGATAGGAATCCACAAGCGCCAGCAGTCCGATAATCAACAATGGCAACAGCAACCACAGCAGCAACCGTTTGCGAAGGGAGTAAGAGGTTGAAACCAAAGCCATTAATCGTTTCCGGGCGCTTTGAGATAATACCCAAGTCCACGCGCTGCCTTGATTGATATGTCATGAATGGCAAGTCGGCGTCGCAACCGGCTTATATATTGCTCAATGGCATTTTCGCTGATGTCTTCGTCAAAACTGCTGAGCGATTCAATGAGCTGCGATTTTGAAAGAATGCGACCGTTTGCAAGCATCAGTGCCCGCAGGACACCTGTTTCACGCGCCGGAATGTCGAAAACACCATCATCGATGAGAACCTGATTGTTTTTCAGATCAAACTTAAGCGGGCCCGCTTCCAACAGTGATGATTTGTCGGCGGCGGAGCGGCGCAACAGTGCGCGGATGCGTGCTTCTAGTTCTCCCCATTCAAATGGTTTTGCCAGATAATCATCTGCGCCGAGATCCAGCCCGCGAATGCGCTCATCAAGGCCACTGCGGGCCGTCAGTATCAAAACCGGCACAATGATCCTGCGGTTGCGCATTTCACGCAGTACCTCAAGACCATCCATCTCTGGCAGGCTGAGATCAAGAACCACCAGATCATAGGTCAGTGCCCGTACAGCAGACAGGGCGGATTCACCATTGCCAACACAATCGACCGCATAGCCGTTGCCAGCCAGCAGTTGCTTGAGCCCGTCCGCCAGTTTGCGGTTGTCCTCAACGATTAATATGCGCATGGTTCCTCCGGCCCTAAGGGTAGACACTCATTAGGCACTTGTGAATGTCGAAATTGACGGGCAGTGTTGGCGCATGCGTATGGTCCTGCTTTTACTAATGTTGCTCACCGGTCCGGGAAATGTCTGGGCAGCCACGGTTTTTCCGCCCGTTGGCAATCTGCAGCCGTTCAAAACCCTGTCGGTTTATTCGTCGCTGGATGTGGATGTCTCACGCCCGTTGATTGAAGCCTTCCAGAATGAAAACCCCGGTATCGCGGTGCGATACGAAGATCTGCAGTCTCTGGAAATTTATGAACGCATCATCCGGGAAACGGATGCCGGCAAGCAGACCGCTGATCTGGTGATTTCATCGGCAATGGATCTTCAGGTGAAGCTGGTCAATGATGGTTATGCACAGCCGGTGCCGCAGGTTGCCGCCGATAATTGGCCCGATTGGGCCAGCTGGCGCGATACCGCATTCGGGTTGACATTCGAGCCCTCGGTGATTGTTTATCACAAACCAAGTTTTGACGGGCTGCCGCTACCGAAGAACCGGGCGGAACTGATCGATATGCTCAAGACCGATGAAGAGCACTACTACGGGCGTATCGCGACATATGATGTTGAACGCTCTGGTCTGGGATTTCTTTTTCTTGCCCGCGACAGGGAACATAATCGCGATATCTGGGATCTGATAACCGCCTTTGGCGGGGCGGGTGTAAAATTATACTCGAACTCGTCGGCAATTTTGGATCGTGTGGCCGATGGACGTTTCGTCCTTGGCTATAATATTCTGGGTTCGTATGCCCAGAGCTGGGCAAGCCGGAAACCGGATCTGGGCATTATCCTGCCGGAGGACTATACCGTCGTCATGTCGCGTATTGCACTGGTGCCCGAGGCCGCTGCAGACCCTGAATTGGGCAGGCAGATGCTTGCCTTCCTCATGTCGGCCCGGGGTCAGACAATCATGGCGCAGGATGTAAAGCTGCCGGCTCTGCATCCTGAAATCAGCGGCGAGAATACCGCGTCAGCCATGCGCAAAAAGTTTGGTGCGCAACTTCGTCCGATATCAATCAGCCCCGGACTTGTTGTCTATCTTGATCAGGTAAAACGCGCCCGGTTCATATCCAAATGGAATGAAGCGCTGCAAATCAAGTAGCGCCGACCTGAATCGCCCAATGTAAATTGGTTTTTTTGACCTGCAACCATTCGCAGTGTGCAGAGCACACGACTGTCTGGACGAAAATTATTATGCCGGTGTCAGTTTCATGACAGGTTTTCGTGTTTGTCTTGTCACAAGGCAGCCTGTCGAGGGCTGTTGCAGAAATCTCTGGGAGGAATTCATGTTGAAAAAAATGTCCATGGCGCTGGCAGCGTCCGTATTTGTATTTGGTGCAGCTGTATCGGTTGCGCAGGCACAAGAAGTTGAAGAAATCAAATTTCTGATCCCTGGCGGCGCAGGTGGCGGCTGGGATGGAACAGCACGTGGAACAGGCGAAGCTTTGACAAAATCCGGCATCGTCGGATCCGCATCCTATGAAAACATGTCCGGTGGCGGTGGCGGTAAGGCCATTGCGCATATTATCGAGACCAAGGACCATGACACTTTGATGGTCAATTCGACACCGATCGTCATCCGTTCGCTGCAGAAGGTATTTCCACAGTCTTTCCGTGATCTGACACCGATTGCCGGTGTTATTGGTGACTATGGTGCGATTGTTGTCGGCAAGAACTCCGATATCAGTGATCTGGGTGGATTGGTTGCAGCCTATAAGGCCAATCCAAAGAAAGTGGCGATTGGCGGCGGATCAGTGGCTGGTGGTATGGATCACCTTATTGCCGCTCTTGTCATGAAAAATGCCGGCGAGAACCCAACCGACGTCAAATACATCCCCTACGATGCGGGTGGAAAAGCCATGGCTGGCCTGCTTTCGGGTGAGATCAGTGCGTTGACAACCGGTTTTGGTGAAGCGCTGGAGCTGGCGCGTCAAGGTGAAGTCAAGGTTTTGTGTGTGACGTCATTGACGCGCCCGGACGCCTCTCCCGACACACCGACATGCGATGAGGCCGGCTCTACCGGTACGGATTTTGTCAACTGGAGGGGGTTCTTTGCAGCACCTGGTCTGCCGGAAGACAAGAAGGCAGCCTATGTGGCCGCATTTGAAAAAATGTATGCAACTCCCGAGTGGATTGCAGTTCGTGACCGCAACGGTTGGGTGGAAATATTCAACCCAGGCGAAGATTTCACCAATTTCCTGCAACAGCAGGAAGAGGAAGTTGGTGGTCTCATGAAAGAACTCGGTTTCCTCTAAGACAGGCAACTGAAGAACTTTGAACGAATATCGCTCTGCACTTATTGGGTGCAGGGCGAATAAGAGACACAGTGTGGCCTATGCCGATAATTCTGCGGCAGCCACTTGTTTTTCCCACACGGGAAATACGAAAAGAATTACATATGGAGTAAACCGAATACGCTCCGTAAATTGAAAATTCAATTTTTGAAACACAGTCCTTAAATCGCGATAGGCATCGCTCAACGCCTTGCCGGGAGGATATCCATGATTTTCTCAAAGGACCGTATTGGCGGCACCCTGCTACTGGTATTTTGCCTTACCTATGGTCTTCTTAGTCAGAATATTACCCTGTTACCCATACAGGCGAAGGCCGCATTTACCGCCCGTACCATGCCAGAGGTGCTCACAGTTCTGGGTATCGGTCTGTCGATGCTTGTGATCATATTTCCAGGTTCGCCGGACCGCCCGAAGCTTGCAGGATTTAACTGGGGCACCGCTGCGCTGTTTCTTGTTTTGATGTCTGCCTATGGTTTGACGGTTCGACCCATTGGTTTCATTGCCTCCACGTCGGTGTTTCTCATCGCCGGATTCGCCTTGCTTGGCGAGCGTTCCCTGGTGAAGCTCATTCTGGTTGCCGTGCCTTTGGTTGTGGGTTTTTGGGTGCTGATGACGCAGGGGCTTGATGTGTTCATTGAACCACTACCCTGGTTTTTGAAAGGTTGATGGGATGATTGAGGGAATTCTTATCGGCCTGGGTACCGCGCTCACACCCATCAATATCCTGTTCGTGTTGACGGGCTGTCTGGTTGGAACCTTTATCGGCATGCTGCCGGGTCTTGGCCCCATGTCGGCCATCGCTCTGATGATCCCGGTGGCTGCAAGTCTTGAACCGTCCACCGGCATCATACTCATGGCTGCTGTTTACTATGGGGCCATCTTTGGCGGTTCGACATCGTCAATTCTCATCAATGCGCCGGGTGTCGCCAGTACTGTTGCCACGTCCTTTGATGGCTACCCGATGGCCAAACAGGGAAAGGCAGGCAAGGCTTTGGCAATTGCTGCCTATTCATCCTTCAGCGGCGGCATCATTTCTGCCATTTTTCTGATAATAGCCGCGCCCTATCTGGCGGCGGTCTCGCTTTCATTTCACTCATCAGACTACTTTGCCCTGATGGTGCTGGGACTGACGGCAGTTGCCGCTTTTGCCGGTAAGGGGGATGTGCTGAAAGCTCTGCTGATGACGGTGGTTGGTCTGATGTTGTCCACAGTGGGCACGGATCAGACGCAGGGTGTTCCGCGCTTTACGCTGGGGATGATCGACCTGACAGATGGTATTTCCTTCCTGCTGCTGGTCATGGCCACTTTCGCCTTGTCCGAGGCGCTTATCGCCATATTAAAACCCAGCTCCGATGACAGTCGGGAGGCTGAGAGAAAGGCGTCTTCAAACCTGGGATCCATGGCGATTTCGAAAGCCGAGGTGAAAGAGATGGCGCCGGTGATTGGTCGCTCATCCGTTCTGGGGTTCATTATCGGTGTATTGCCGGGTGCCGGTGCAACGATTGCCAGTTTTCTGGCTTACGGCACAGAACAACGCCTCGCCGGACCTGAAAAGGGCAAGGAATTCGGCAAGGGTTCGATACGTGGTCTTTCTGCACCCGAAACAGCCAACAATGCTGCAGCAACCGGCTCTTTCGTGCCGTTGCTGACACTGGGTATTCCGGGCTCGGGAACGACAGCGATCATGCTTGGCGCACTCATCGGCTATGGCATTCAGCCAGGGCCTCGTCTTTATATAGATGAGCCGGATGTTTTCTGGTCGGTCATCGTATCGATGTGGATTGGCAATATCGTATTGCTCATATTGAATCTGCCACTCATTCCCTATATCGCCAAAATTCTGGCAATTCCGGCCCGCTTCCTTCTGCCCCTGATCCTGTTCTTCTCACTCATTGGTGTCTACTTCGTCAGTTTCAATACATTCGACATCCAGTTGATGGTGTTGTTCGGGTTCATAGCCGTGGTATTGCGGTTCCTGGATTTTCCGATGGCACCGATGATCCTTGGTTTTATTCTGGGTGGCATGATGGAGGAAAATCTGCGCCGGGCGCTGCTTATCAATGATGACAGCTGGAGCTTTATGTGGCAGCGTCCGCTGACACTGACAATCCTGGTGATTGCGGTTTCCTGTCTGTTTGCACCCATACTCTGGGGACGCTTTCAGCGTCTGCGCAAGGGTGCGGACCGGGCAGGTGAAGGCGGCTGATTGGGTGAAGTCATCGATGCGTTTTGCTGTTGATCTGCTGTGCGGATTGGCAGCGAAGTGGCATCGCAGAGTTCTTCGTTATTTGCATAGCGCTCACGAGGCAGAATGAACAACAGGATACTCAACTCGATATTGACCGTCTTTGCCGGGCTGGCCGGTCTTTCGGGTGCTTGGTATGTCGGTTTTCCCGCACCAGCCTTAACCGGACCGGCACTAATGGTGACGTTGCTGTGTCTGGCCGGGCTAAACGCCATTGTTCCAAATTTTCTGCGCAATGCCTGTTTTGTAATTATCGGTTTGTCCATGGGGACGGGCGTAACACCGCAGGTACTGGAAACAGCGCGTGAATGGCCAATCAGTTTTGTGTTTCTGGCAGCCAGTATTGTGGTCATTTTCATCGGCTGCAAGTGGATGCTCCAGCGGTATTGGAAGCAGGATCGCCCGACAGCAATTCTGGCATCCACACCGGGTCACCTGAGTTACGTGCTCGGCCTTTCCGCAACGACAAAAGGTGACATTCCCACGATCAGCATTATCCAGAGTACGCGGGTTCTGGCTTTGACATTGCTGGTGCCATTTGCTGTCAGCATGCTGGGCTATGACACGACGCAAATGGGGTTGCCGGGTGCCCAGATGACCCCGCAGATTGTGGCCGTCAGCGCCTTGCTGGCTCTTGGTCTGGGTTTTTTGCTTAATCTGGTAAAAGTTCCTGCCGCTCTATTGCTGGGTGGCATGCTGTTTTCGACGCTGACGCATATGAGTGGTCTGGTCGAAGGTCATGTGCCTCAATGGGCGGCTATTCCAGCCTTTGTAATTATGGGTTGCCTGATTGGCAGCCGGTTTGCCGGGGCTTCTTTAACGACATTACGCAAGGCACTGGGTGCCGGACTGGCACTGACCGCAGTTGCCCTGGTCGTTACAATCGTATTCGCGGTTCTATTGGTACAATTTGTTGATTTGCCATTGCCGCAGGTTCTGATCGCATTTGCACCCGGTGGTGTAGAGTCAATGGCAGCCATGGCTGTTATCATGAATGCCGATCCGACATTTGTTGCGGCCCATCATGTGTGGCGGCTGGTTATCCTGACATTTCTGGCACCGATTATGCTGGCCCGAAGCGGAGGACCAAAAAATGGCGATGAGGACGCAGGCAGTCCATAGGGCAATTCAGGTTTTGGCGGGATTGGCAAAACTGAAGGTATCAACAAATCAAAGTCCGACACCGTTGTCCCGTTCCTGACAAAATGTGAAACGGTCTGGTAAAACAGTTGACACAAAAAAGGCGGTCCATTGGAACCGCCTGATTGTTGGATTGTATCTTGACATTTACCGTGAGCGGCGGCGATCACTTGTTGGTTGGAAAGCCAGCTTCGAATGGTAGGTGCAATAGGGCGCTGAATCGTCGCAATCCGTGCCGCAGAAATAGAAATCTTCCTGCAACGGGTCACCAACTGGCCATTTGCAGGTTTTCTCCGTCAGTTCAGTCAGCGGCAACATGCGCGAAATAGGCACGACAACATCTTCAACCGGACGCATGTCAATATGTGCAACAGCATCGGCAATGACTTCCTGCTTCAGTGCCGTTGCGCCATTGCTGCGTGGCATGGCGCGCGGTGCAGCGGTTGTTCTCGTGGTGCTATAGGTATTGTTGGTGCTACGGGCAGGCGAAGCTGCGCGTTTGCCGCGTGCAGCAGTGGAGCCACCCGATTTTGCCCGGCCGGGCAGGCACAACCGATGAACTTTACCAATGACAGCATTTCTGCTGACACCGCCCAGTTCAGCGGCAATCTGGCTGGCGCTCAGTCCATCTGCCCAGAGCTTTGTTAGTCTTTCGACCCGATCATCAGTCCAGCTCATCGTGAAATATTCCTTGTCATTTCGTCATGGGCGACCGAATCCTTCAACGGACCCCGAAGTCATTTCGGGGCCGAAACTAATGTTCGGTTGAAGGTTACAAGGCCCGCCGCATGCAGTCCAAATTCCTGCCCCTAATCTAGTGATCGCGAGACTCGGTGACAAGAGTCTGGCGAATCAACGGGAATCCTTTTTGGGGTTTTCCCCAACTTGCGTGCCAAATATGGGTATTTTTCTCAAATGGGGCGCAATGGATGGTGTTTGGGCGTCACGAATTGAGACAGTTGATTGATGGCCACACGCAGTATAAAGGTACTGGTACAGCTGCCTTTCGGGGCAGCTATTTGTTTTTGTCCGGTCCGATGGGTCGGATTGTTCGAGGATTTCGTCCAACAACACAGCCGGAGCTGTTGCATTGGGAGGGTTGAACCATGTCAGAAAACACCTCGCTATATAATACTTATATGCGCATTCCGATCCGATTTGAGCGCGGCGAGGGCGTGTGGCTGATTGCGGAGGATGGTTCCAGGTACCTTGATTTTGCCGCTGGTATTGCGGTCAATTCACTGGGGCATTCTCATCCGCATCTTGTTGGCGCGCTCAAGGAGCAGGCAGACAAGCTTTGGCATTTGTCCAACATATATGAAATGCCCGGTCAAAGCCGACTTGCTGACAGGCTCACCGAAGCGACGTTTGCCGACAAGGCATTTTTTACAAATTCGGGCGCTGAGGCGCTGGAATGCGCGATCAAGACGGCAAGGCGCTACCATTATGTCAATGGAAGACCGGAGCGGTTTGGCATCATAACGATGGAAGGTGCATTCCACGGCAGAACGCTGGCGACAATCGCGGCCGGTGGTCAGGCAAAGTATCTGGAAGGGTTTGGCCCCAAGGCACCTGGATTCTATCAGGTGCCATTTTCGGATCTGAATGCGTTCAAAGAAGCCATCACTGAGGAAACTGCAGCAATCCTTGTCGAGCCCCTGCAGGGCGAAGGCGGAATTCGCGAACTTTCCAATCAATGGCTGCGTGATCTGCGTGCCCTGTGTAATGAGAATGGCATTTTGCTTATCCTTGATGAAGTTCAGTGCGGTGTTGGCCGAACCGGACGGTTGTTCGCCCACGAATGGGCTGGCATAACGCCTGATATCATGGCCGTTGCCAAGGGGATCGGTGGTGGATTTCCATTTGGTGTTTGCCTGGCAACAGACGAGGCCGCCAGTGGCATGACCGCCGGTACCCACGGGACGACCTATGGCGGCAATCCGCTGGCAATGGCAGTTGGCAACGCTGTGCTTGATGTTGTTCTGGAGGATGATTTCCTTCAACACGTGCGCGACGTAAGCAATGTATTTTCGCAAGGGCTGGCTGCCATCGCAGATCGTTATCCCGATGTAGTCGATGAAATCAGGGGCACAGGATTGATGTTGGGCGTAAAGTGCAAATGCCCCAACAGCGCTTTGCTGGTGGCGATGCGCGGGCAAAATCTGCTGGGTGTTCCGGCGGGAGACAATGTTATTCGCCTGCTGCCTCCGCTGACAACAACGATGGAAGAGGCCCGAGAGGGGCTTGAGCGACTTGAGGCCGCTGCCGCCGCCGTATCCGGCGCATCAGCCTAGACTCTACTCGAAATCTCCAGGTCCGCAATGATGCGCCATTTGGTTTGGATCCGGCTTCTTGAATCAGGCGCTTAGAACGCAGCACGGGTCACACCATTCTGCATTACAGGGAAAAAAGCTATGACTACCAATGGCGGCCCTCGTCATTTCCTTGATCTTTCTGTTGTCGCAGACGATGCACTGCGCGATATTCTCGACCACGCGCATAAACGCAAGGCGGCAACGAAAGACGGAACGGCAGACAAACCACTTGCAGGCAAAATGCTGGCGATGATTTTCGAAAAGCCATCGACCAGAACCCGCGTATCCTTTGATGTTGGCATGCGCCAGCTTGGCGGTGAGACGATACTGCTATCGGGTCGCGAGATGCAATTGGGCCGGGCTGAATCCATTGCGGATACTGCACGCGTCCTTTCACGCTATGTCGATGCAATCATGATCCGTACAACGGAGCATGACCGGCTGCTGGAACTGGCTGAATATGCGACCGTCCCGGTAATCAACGGACTGACCGATGATACACATCCCTGCCAGATCATGGCGGATGTCATGACCTATGAGCAGCACCGTGGATCGATCGCTGGCAAAACCGTTTCCTGGGTGGGCGATGGCAACAATGTGCTGCATTCGCTGATCGAAGGCGCTGCCCGTTTTGGCTATCGGATGAATATCGCGGTGCCGGAAGGCTCTGAGCCATCACCTGACTATGCCAAATGGGCGGCAGCACATGGTGGAAATATCTCTGTTACCACTGATCCGGTCGCTGCGGTTGCGGGGTCGCATTGTGTCATCACGGATACCTGGATTTCCATGGGACAGGAGCAACGCGCACGTGGTCATAATGTTTTCCAGCCCTATCAGGTGAACGCAGAGTTGATGGCCCATGCTGACGCCGACGCACTGTTTATGCATTGTTTGCCTGCTCATCGGGGAGAAGAGGTCACCGATGAGGTGATTGATGGCTCACAGTCCGTCGTATTTGACGAGGCGGAAAACCGTCTGCATGCACAAAAGGCCATCATCGCCTGGTGTTTTGACAAGATCTAGGTGCACAAGGGCATTTTCCGATTTTCCTGAATCAGGTTAAAGAGAAAAATGACAGACAACGATGGAGACTGTCGATGCACTGCTGCTCGTCCGGATTGCGAATGACAGGGCAATTCAGATTTTGACGGAATCGGCAAAACCTGAATGCATCAACAAAATCAAAGGCCGACACCGTTATCCCATTTCTGACAAAATGTGAAACGGTCTGGGCGAAGTAATTTAACTGATCGGGTTCCGCTATGAGCGCAGATGATATGACACTTGGGCAAATCGGCTTCGCCGGTGATGATCAGGTTGTTCCTTTTCAGGTTGAAGGTCTCGATGCGCGTGGCCGAGCCGTCCAGCTTGGTCCCATGCTGGATGCAATTCTGGCGCGCCACGAGTATCCTGAACCGATTGCCAGATTGCTGGCTGAGGCCGTGACACTGACGGTTCTGCTGGGTACATCGTTGAAATTTTCGGGAAAGTTCATTGTCCAGACCCAGAGCGATGGTCCGGTGGATATGCTGGTGGCGGACTTCTCGACACCGGACAGTATTCGCGCCTATGCACGCTATGACGAAGATGCCTTCGCGCAGGCCAAGGCGAACAAGGCGCTCGAGCCCCATGAACTTCTCGGCAAGGGCACCCTGGCATTTACGATTGATCAGGGGTCTCACATGCAGCGCTATCAGGGCATAGTTGAGCTCAATGGTGCCACATTGGAAGAAATTGCCTGTGCCTATTTCCGCCAGTCAGAGCAGATACCGACCGAGGTCCGATTGGCGGCAGCTCAACTCTATGCGCCGGACAACACAGGTGATCGCAAACATCATTGGCGCGCCGGTGGTGTCGTGCTGCAGTTTCTGCCCGAATCTCCAGAACGCAGGCGGCAACCGGATTTGCCTGGCGGTGATGTGCCTGAAGATCCGGATGACGACGATGTTGACTATGATGAGTTCGAGGAGGACGAAGACTGGGAGGAAGCCCGCGCACTGATGGAGACCATTGCTGATGACGAACTGGCAGATCCTCAGGTCGGTTCAGAGCGGCTGTTATTCCGTCTGTTTCACGAGCGTGGTGTGCGTGTCTTCGATCCGATTGTTGTGCGTGACAACTGCTCGTGTTCACGCGAAAAGATAAAATCCGTGCTTGATGGCTTTGACCAGGATGAGATTGCCGAGAGCGTTGAAGATGGGAAAATATCGGTAAAATGTGAGTTTTGCTCGACAAATTACCAATTCGATCCATCCGAGATTGACGGATAAGGCAACGCATATACCCTTGTTTCATCGCTGACGACTTTACATATCTTTACACCCATAAACTTTCATTTTGTGTGAATTGGGCTAAATAGATAAATTGCAGGGATTGGTTTTGCCATTTTTCTGTATCGGTAAAATGGGAATACGCCTCATCATCGCAGTATTCTTGGCGCATTGTTTCCA
Organism: uncultured Rhizobiaceae group bacterium; assembly: GCA_947501445.1. Lineage (GTDB taxonomy): Bacteria > Pseudomonadota > Alphaproteobacteria > Rhizobiales > Rhizobiaceae > Hoeflea_A. Next base: position 305,441 of record CANMVS010000003.1, read on the forward strand.
ATCTGCAGTGCAGATTGGGGCCAGAGCGCATTAGTCGGAGCGAATATGCATGCTGAAGTCGAATGATGACGAACAGGACGCGGAAGCAGCGAGAACCGACGGCGCGTCAGGAACGCCGGGGGATGCCAAATCACCGGTTTTGCGCGGCGGCAGAGCTCTACTGCAAACCATATTGATGTTCGTCGTTCTGGCCGGATCCTATGCGGCGATGAACCGGTTGATCGATTCCAAACCAACCCGCGATGCGCGTCCCGCCCGCACCAATGTCTATACAATTGAGGCCGTAACAGCCAATGCGCAGGATAACCGGCCCCAATTGAAGCTTTTTGGCGAAGTGCAGGCTGCACGATCCGTTGAACTGCGACCGTTGGTCAATGGTGAAATAACTGCGATCAACCCAAATTTAAAAGTCGGATCACCCGTTTTCGCCGGTGACATACTCATCGAATTAGACCTGTTCAACTATCAGGGAGCGCTTGCCGAAGCACGGGCAAATCTGGCGCAGGCCCGTGCCCTGCTTGCAGAAACCGAAGCGCGGCTCGTATCCGAGCAGGAACAATTCACCAGTGCACAGGCACAGATGGAGCTAGCCGAGAGCGATCTTGAACGGGCACGCTCGCTGGTCTCCAGCGGAACGCTGACCCAAAAGCAGGTGGAGGACCGCCGACTGATCGTATCGCAGCGTAATCAGGCGGTCAGTCAACGGCGAAACAACCAGCTCATCGAAAAAGCCAAACGGGACCAGCAACTCGCCAGCATTGACAGTCTGGTATGGAAGGTTCAGCAGGCGGAGCGCAATCTGCAGAACACGGTGCTCAAAGCGCCCTTTACCGGTGTGGTGAATTCCAAAAATGCCGAGGCCGGTCGCTATGTAAGCACTTCAGATGTCGTTGCCACGCTTTATGATAACGCTGCCCTGGAAGCACGCTTCACATTGACGGACGCTCAGTTTGGTCGCATCTCTACCGGCGACGATCCGCTTATTGGACGGGACATTGAAGTTGAATGGAATGTCGGGCTGAGCAGCTATGAGTATGCCGGCGTGATCGATCGGATTGGCGCCGAAATTGCCTCTGCGCGCGGTGGTATAGAGGTTGTTGCACGTATCGACCCGACCGGCGCCGCAATTGAACTGAGGCCGGGTGCCTTTGTTGAGATTGATGTGCCTGACCGTCTTTATCGACAATCTTACAAAATACCCGAAACTGCACTGTTTGGTGGCAATGAGATATTTGTCGTGGAAGATGGAAAGCTGGCTCGCCGAACGGTACAGATAGCCGCCTTTGATGGTGAGGATATCATCATTGTGGATGGCCTGCTGCCCGGTGATTCCGTCATGACGACCCATCTGACCCAGGCTGATGACGGTGTTGCGGTTCGTCTACCCGCACTGGCAAAACCAAGCGCGCCCGGAGAAGCAGCCATAAAGACCTCAAGAGGGGGCTGAACATGGTATCACGCTCTTTGGAACACGCAGCAGATGACCTACGCGGATCTGCCGGTCTTGTGCGCACATTTATACGCCACCCGAACGCCGCCAATTTGCTGATGATGCTGATGATACTTATCGGCATATTCAGCATGTTGAAAATCAACACACAGTTCTTTCCGTCCGTTGACCGGCCTAATATCAATATCGCGGTTTCATGGTCGGGTGCCAGTGCCGAAGATATAGAGGCCAACCTTCTGGCCGTGATTGAGCCGGAGGTACGTTTCGTCGAGGGTGTCGATCAAATGACATCGACGGCCCGTGAAGGATCGGGATCAATCCGGCTGGAATTTGAAGAAGGTTCTGACATGCAAAAGGCATTGTCGGAAGTAGAAACCGCGGTTAAGGGCCTGAGTACCCTGCCGGAAGACGCGGAAACGCCCACAGTGTCAAAAGCCAGTTTTTTTGACCGTGTGGCCAGTGTATCGGTTGGCGGCTCAGCGCCCGAATCCATCAAACGGGAATGGGCAAAACGTATCCGGGATGATCTGATCGCACGGGGCATCGACAAGGTGGACTTTACGGCACTGCGCGATGAGGAAATACAGATTGATATTCCCGAGCGCGAACTGCGCCGGCTTGGCCTGACAATCGATGATATATCCAGCCGGATCACCAACAACAGTCGGGATCTTCCATCCGGCAGCCTGGATGGAGCGATTGAACGTCAACTGCGATCTTTGGCTGATGCGGAAACGCCAAAGGCGCTGGGCGCGATGGAGATTGTCGCCTTTTCGTCAGGAGAAAAAGTCAGGCTCAGCGATATTGCCGATGTGAAAAACGCCTATGATACAACGGCAACACGTGGCTTTACCAATGGTGCCGTTGCGATTGAAATTGATGTACGGCGCTCGACCAGCGCTGATACCTTGCGTACCGCACGCATTCTGGACGACTATCTTGAGGAATTGCGCCCGCAACTGCCTCACAATATCGAATTGCAAACCTATGAAGTGGCAGCAAATGCGCTGTTGGACCGCATATTGCTGCTGGTAAAAAACGGTCTTGGCGGTCTGATTCTTGTGGTGGTCATTCTGTTCATCTTTCTTGACGGACGGATTGCATTTTGGGTTGCTGCAGGAATTCCGGTAGCGCTGTTTGCAACCATTGGATTCATGTTTGTCTCGGGCCAATCGATCAATATGGTCTCACTTTTCGGTCTGATCATGATGCTGGGTATCATCGTGGATGACGCTATTGTGGTGGGCGAGCACACCAATACGCGCCTCCAGATGGGTGACAGTCCGGCAATGGCCGCTGAAAATGGTGTCGGCATGATGATCAAGCCGGTGTTGGCAGCCATGACGACCACATTGGCTGCTTTTGCACCCATGCTGTTGATAACCGATACCATTGGCCAGATCATGGGTGTTTTGCCATTGGTGGTGATTGCGGTGATCATCGCCAGTCTGCTTGAGTGTTTCTATGTACTGCCCGGCCACCTTGCCCATGCTCTGGAGCGTCAGCCGGGGCCGCGGTGGTCCTATTGGCGGCAGTTTTCCATCGCATTTGGTCTGGTTGTTATTATCTGGACCATTGCTTCGCCACTTGGGTTTACGGATGATTTTCTGCCGGAAGGGTCACCGGTTCTGAATTTCCTGAACAGCCTGAACAATATTGATGCCCCCGTGCGTGCGATACTGGTTGGTGGATTTGCCCTGTTGGTTGGGTCATCCGTTGAATTTGTAATTGTCGGTTTGAAAAAACGCGCCGCTTCCAAAAAGGCCGATTCAAGTTCCGCTACAGGGGCCAGTGGGTTTCGCCAGCACTTTGATCACTATTTTGGCCTGTTTCGCGATGGCCCTTTCAATACGATGGTGGTTCTGTCCTATCGCTGGCGCTATGTAACCGTTTCAATCGCTGTTGGTTTGGTTCTGATTCTGGTTGTCGGGCTTATTCAGTCGAAGAAAGTCGAATTTGTTTTTTTCCCATCGCCGGAAGCTGAAAATGTGCGTGGCAATGTCGGCTTCATCGCCGGTTTTCCCGAAGCAGATGCCCTGCAGGCAATTGCGCAAATTGAAGCTGCATTCAGAACTGTCGAGGAGGAGCTCACCGGGGGGGACGAAAAACTGGCCGATGCCATCTTTGTCATGTTTAGCAAGGCCAGTCGGTTTGGCGGTACGAGCGCCACAATCAAGATTCAGTTGACATCTTCTGAATACAGGAACGTGCGCACACCCGATATCGTGCGCGCCTGGACAAAGGCCGTTCCTGACATACCGGGTGTATCGCGGTTTTCTGTATTCCAGTCACGTGGTGGTCCGCCAGGACGTGACATCGATATCGAATTGCGCGGTGACAGAATTACCGATCTCAAGGACGCAGCCACTGAAATCATACCGCTATTGGCGTCCATTGACGGGGTTTCAGGTGCTGATGACAATTTGCCCTACGGAAAGCCTGAACTGGTGATAGAAATGTTGCCGCGCGGCGCGGCACTGGGTTTTACGGCAAATTCCATCGGTCGGCAGTTGCGCAACGCATTTGATGGTCAGATACCGTTCCGCTTTGCCCGTGGTGATGATGAGGTAACAGTACGCGTGTCGCAGATCATGCGGGCGGGCGGAACCGGTGCTCTGCGTAGTTTTGAATTGCGCAGCCCCGACGGTGAGTTCGTGCCATTGACCGAAGTCGCGACGCTGACTGAAAGACAGGGGTTTGCCTATATATCGCGTCGGGATGGTAAAACCAAAATCTCAGTCACCGGTGATATTGACAATGAAATCAACACGACGGATGGCGTTATAGAACAACTGGAAAACACCGGTGTAATAGCCGCTGTTGCCTCCAAATATGGTGTGGACTATCAATATGGCGGAAGGTCGGAAGAGCAAAAAACAGCCTTTGCCGATCTGCAACTTGGACTGATCGTGGCACTGTCGGTCATCTACATCATTCTGGCCTGGGTCTTTGCAAGCTACTGGCGTCCTTTTGCCGTCATGCTGATCATACCCTTTGGCATTGTGGGGGCTGTTTTTGGCCATTGGTTGCTTGGCGTGCAACTCACCATACTTTCAATGATCGGTTTGCTTGGTCTTTCCGGCATATTGGTGAATGATTCGATTATTCTCGTAACAAGGCTGGATGAGCGTTTGCGTGAAGGTGAAGACCTGGAAAACGCCGCGACCGGTGCCAGCCGTGATCGGCTGCGCGCGGTGCTTTTGACCTCTTTGACGACGATTGGCGGCCTGTTACCATTGCTGTTTGAAAGAAGCCTGCAGGCACAATTCCTGCTGCCAATGGCCGTTACAATTGTATTCGGGCTTGCCATGGCAACACTGCTGGTGCTGTTCCTGGTGCCGGCCCTGGTCGCCATAGGACAGGATATTCGCAATCTGTTTGTTGCTGTATTCGGGCATGAGCAGAAAATAAGCAGCGCTTCCTGACGATGGGTACCTAATGTAGCGTTTGTACCACGGGCATCATGTCCGCCAGAAACGCGGCAAAAAGAGCACCAGTATTGTGAAAAGCTCCAATCGACCCAGCAACATACCGGCTGAGAGTATCCATTTGGCCTCGTCTGATAGCGGGCCATAATTGCCAGCAGGACCAATGATGCTTCCAAGCCCGGGACCCACATTGGAAATTGCCGAACCGGCGCCCGAAAGTGCTGTGGTCGTATCCAGACCCGTCAGGATCAGCACGAACGCGATAACACCAAAACTCAGCACGTATAAGAACATGAAACTCATCACCGACGCGATGACGCGGTAGTCGATCGGCCTGCCATTGAATTTGGGACGAAAGATGCCGTGTGGGTACATCACCTGATTGATGTGTTGGCGAATGGCCTCAAACAGCACCTGAAACCTGAATATCTTAATCCCGCAGGACGTTGATCCGGCGCAGCCGCCGATAAACATGATCACGAAGAAAAACGACGTCGCATGAGGGCCCCAAATCCCATAGTCAGTCGAGGCATAGCCGGTTCCGGTCATGATCGAGACTGTATTGAAGGCGGCAAAGCGCAGACCGTCCAACCCCAGGTGATATTCACCGTAATGGGCCATCAGCCAAGCTATAATGGTTGCAATCAACAGCGTTGCCAAAAACACGCGGACCTGGGAATCCACAAAGAACGGGCGAACACGGCCCTGCAGCATCTGAACGTAAAGAACAAACGGGATGCAGCCCAAAATCATGAAAACAATGGTTATCCAGTCTATGGCGGCACTGTTGAAATGCCCGATCGATAAATCCTTGGTCGAAAATCCACCGGTTGCCACGGTTGTCATGGCGTGAATAACCGCATCATCAATCGGCATGCCGGCAATGAGAAACAGAATGCAGCAGGTCACTGTAAAACCGATAAAGACAAGAGTAATGGAACTGGAAATCTGTGTGGCGCGTGGCAGGATCTTCTCTGCAGTGTCAAAGGCCTCAGCGCGAAAGAGCTGCATGCCGCCAATCTGCAGCATGGGTAAAACGGCAATCGCCATCACAATGATGCCAAGCCCGCCCATCCATTGCAGCAGGCCACGCCAAAACAATATCCCTGGCGGTGCATTGTCCAGGCCATGGATTACAGTCGCACCAGTCGTCGTCAATCCGGACATGGACTCAAAAAAAGCGTCCGTATAGGTCGGCACGACACCAGACCAGAAAATCGGCAATGCCCCAAATGTAACCAGTGCAACCCAGGATACGACAGTCATCAACAGGGCTTGGCGTGTGGACAATCCTTTTGGCGTGCCGCGGGTTGCTGCAAACAGCGAAAAGCCAACAAGCATAGTCAGCAGTGACGACGCAAAAAATACCGACCAGTCCTCGTTGCCCGCAGCCAGATCGACGATCATTGGCAGAAGCATTGCGACCCCCAATGTGGCGATCAGAATGCCCGACACCAGGACGACCGGTCGAAAATCCAGGGCACCGTTCAATTGAGTATTCTCGTGGAGCCCGGAACATCAAGCGAGAATGCCGGAATGTCGACGAGAAAAGATTCCCCGTTCTGTCGCTCCATGCGGTATTGGCCAACCATAACACCCGATGATGTGTCCAGCGGGCAGCCGGATGAATACTCAAACTGTTCGCCAGGCTCCAATACCGGCTGCTTGCCAACGACACCCTCGCCTTTGATCTCATCCACCTGGCCGGCTGCGTCGGTTATGCGCCAATAGCGATCACGCAATTGCACGCTGTATGATGAGTGGTTGGTGATGGTGATACGATAACCCCAAACATAGCGGCTGTCTTCCGGTTCGGATTGCTCCTCCAGATAAAATGGCTCCGCCGTGATCTCGATATTTTGTGTCGTTGCACGGTACATGCGCGCTCGCACCCTCTTTGCCAGCTTGCTTGACCCTGCTGCATTTTACCTGGTTTGACAAACACTTTGGTAAAAAACACGCCTAACCGGTCAGGCTGAACCCTCGCGGTTAACGGGTCAATATTCAAGTTCCCTCGCTATCTGCGGCTTATATAGATCATCATGGGGAAAAGGTGAAACCTGTTTTCACCTTCCAGAGCAATTCAGGTTTTGACGGAATCGGCAAAACCTGAATGCATCAACACAATCAATGGCCAACACCGTTGTCCCGTTTCTGACAAAACGTGAAACGGTCTAATTAACAAGTGTCACTATGCGGACAGTTCCATGGGGCGTGAAAACCTTTGTGTATGGAGCAAGACGATGGGTGACGCAATTGTGAGAAATGATGGCTTTCGTACCAGGGTTAAACCTGTATGCATGTCACAAAAGCGCTTCGATCCATTTTTTGTTTAATTGAAACATGGTTTGGAAGTACATAGGCTTGAAAAACACAAACCGTTGTACGGTACAAAACCGTGTTTAAACGGGGAGGACTGCAGATGCTGGACGGGGCCGTCAGAAAACTCATTGACCCGACACTGGACGCTGGCGGCAGACGTATCGCTGCGCTCGGCGTAACAGCCAACTCTGTAACGATTACCGGGTGTATTATTGGTCTGGCAGCCGCTTTTGCCATATGGCAGCACTATTATGTCGTTGGCCTTGTGCTATTGCTTGCCAGTCGTCTGTGTGATGGTCTCGATGGCGCTATTGCCAAGGTGACCGAACCGACTGATTTTGGCGGCTTTTTGGACATTGTGCTGGATTTTGTTTTCTACGGGGCGATTCCGCTTGGCTTTATTCTGGCCGATCCATCAGCCAATGGCGTTGCAGGCAGCGTTCTGATTTTCTCATTTTATGTCAATGGAACAACATTTCTGGCCTATGCGATCATGGCCGAAAAACAGGATATGGTCAGCACTGAGCGTGGTGAGAAATCCTTGTATTTCACCACCGGTTTGGCGGAAGGCACAGAAACGATTGCGGTGCTCTCTGCTTTTTGCCTGTTTCCGCAACATTTCTCGATCGTTGCATATATCTATGCGGGTATCTGTTTTTACACAGCGCTGTCTCGCATCATTCTTGCGAACCGTGTTTTCAACCCCCGTTGAGTTGTCAGGCCCGCTCAAATCTCTATCGGCCGGGCCCAATGTTCGCAATATTCAGACTGTATCGAGTGCTTGAAGAATATCTTCCATCAGATCATCTTCATCTTCCAGCCCGACGGATAGCCGAACGGCGGCATCCGAAATACCAAGTTCCGACCGGGCCTCCTCGGAAAGGTTCTTGTGGGTCGTTGTTGCCGGATGCGTGATGAGGCTTTTTGCGTCGCCAAGATTGTTGGATATGCGAATGATATTGAGCCTGTTCTCAAATGCAAAAGCTGCTTGCTTGCCACCTGCAATTTCAAAAGCGACCAATGTTGAGCCGCCATGCATCTGTTTCTTGACAATATCGGCCTGCGGGTGGTCAGCGCGTCCGGGGTAGATGACCTGGTTGATGGCATTGTGTTCTGCCAAAAGGTCTGCAATGCGCGCTGCACTGTGGGTCTGTTGCCTGACGCGGACCGGCAGGGTTTCGAGCCCCTTCATCAGGGTCCAGGCATTGAATGGCGAAAGCGATGGCCCCGTGTGGCGGAAATAATCGTGAAGGTTTTCGTCAATCCAGTCCTTTGAGGACAGGACGATGCCGCCAAGACAGCGGCCCTGTCCGTCAATATGTTTGGTTGCTGAATAGACAACCACATGGGCGCCCAGTTCCAGTGGTCTCTGGAAAAGCGGCGTTGCAAACACATTATCGACCACCAGATTGCCACCAATGCTGTCAGCCAGCGCAGCAACACCTGCAATATCGATGACTTCCAGTGTCGGATTTGTGGGGCTTTCCAGAAAAAACACTTTTGTGTTGGGTCGCACCGCATTGTGCCAGTTTTCCAGCTTTGTGCCGTCAATCAGGGTCGTTTCGATGCCATACTGTGGCATCAAGGTCTCAACGACCCAGCGACAGGAACCAAACAGCGCGCGTGCGGCAACAACATGATCACCGGCACTGACCTGACTGAGCAGTGCGGCGGAAACGGCTGCCATGCCGGATGCCATGGCCCGGGCATCCTCGGCGCCTTCCAGTGCGCACATGCGTTTTTCAAACATTTCGACGGTCGGGTTGGCATAGCGTGAATAGATGAACCCGTCATCTTCGCCCTTGAAACGTGCCTCTGCGGCTTCTGCACTGTCGTAGACAAACCCCTGGGTCAAATACATGGCTTCACAGGTTTCGCCGAATTGTGAGCGGCTGATCCCGCTATGGATCATTTTCGTAGCAGGGCGCCAGTTGGTGTTTTCAGTGTCACCAGCCTTGAGATTGTTATCCGTCATTTTCTTTCACCCATTAAAAAAACCGGCCGCACAAATAGCACGCCGGTTTCAACCCGACCTTTTAGCTACTTGTTTAACGTGGTAGCAAGCCGGTCGGCCAAATCACCACGGGATAAGGGTTCTTTACAGCGCCCATATGCTTGCGTCAATCACGCTGCACTGTAAATGATAGGATGTAACCAACGAGGACTATGGCATGCGTGACGCGGGAATTCTGGCGGACGAGGATATTGGAGCGTTGTTTGAGGCTGGACGTCTGATTGCGGCGCGCCCGTTGGATGGTGATCAGATTCAACCCGCCAGCCTTGATCTGCGTCTGGGCAGGATCGCCTACCGCGTCCGCGCCAGTTTTTTACCCGGCCCGAAGAACACTGTGGTCGAAAAGCTTGATCGGCTCAAACTGCATGAGATAGATCTGTCACAGGGTGCAGTGCTTGAAACCGGCTGTGTCTACATTGTGCCGCTGCTTGAAAGTCTCGAACTGCCGCAGGAGATATCGGCCTCCGCCAACCCGAAAAGCTCGACAGGCCGACTGGATATATTCACCCGTGTCATGACTGATCACGCGCAGGAATTCGACAAGATGCCGGCCGGTTATCATGGGCCCCTCTATCTGGAGGTCAGTCCACGCACCTTCCCTATTGTCGTGCGCACCGGATCACGTCTTTCGCAAATCAGGTTCCGGAAAGGAAACGCCGGACTGGACGAAACGGCATTGGCTGTCTTGCATGAAAACGAGGTGCTTGTCGCGTCGGAAACGCCAAATATTTCCGGTGGCGGAATTGCGCTGTCTGTCGACCTGGAGAATGGCCCTGATGGCCTGGCGGGCTACCGGGGCAAGCATCATACCGCCGTAGTTGACGTGGATAAAAAGGCCCAGCACGATATTCTGGATTTCTGGGAACCGATCTATACCAGAGGCAACGGTTACCTCATTCTTGATCCGGATGAATTTTACATTCTTGTCTCAAGAGAGGCAGTACATGTGCCGCCACTCTATGCGGCGGAGATGACACCATTTGATCCGTTGGTTGGAGAGTTTCGCGTTCATTATGCCGGTTTTTTCGATCCGGGCTTTGGCCATTCATCGGCTGGTGGTTCCGGCAGCCGTGCTGTTCTGGAGGTGCGCAGCCACGAAGTGCCTTTCATTCTTGACCATGGCCAGATTGTCGGTCGATTGATCTTTGAACATATGCTGCGCCGGCCACAAGCGCTGTATGGCACTGATCTGGGGTCCAACTATCAGGCCCAGGGACTTAAGCTGTCAAAGCACTTCAGGGTATAGTCTTGCCGTCCACGGCGGCATTTCTTTCGCGCAATTCTGCGATATCCAAGCGCAAGGCACGGATCTCGCCAAGAATGAGCTGCTGCTCATTTTGCAGAGCTTCCCGGTCGGCGGTTGCCTCTGCTTCGTGTTCAGCCTGCATGGCCGATACGATAATGCCGATAAACAAATTAAGCACGGTAAAGGATGTTGCGACAATGAAGGGCACAAAAAACGCCCAAGCCAGCGGGAAGACCTCCATCACCGGTCGCACAATGCCCATCGACCAGCTTTCCAGAGTCATGATCTGGAAAAGCGAATAGGCCGACGCTGGTATCGATCCAAACCATTCAGGAAATGTTGCGCCATACAGCTTGGTTGCCATGACGGAGAATACGTAGAAGACCAGCCCGAGCAGCAGCACGATGGAGCCCATGCCCGGCAGCGCTGATATCAGGCCGCCAACGACCCGACGCAACGACGGCACCATGCTGACAAGCCGCAATATCCGCAATATGCGCAGGGACCGCAGGACCGAAAGGCTGCCCGTTGCGGGCAATAGCGCAACACCGACCACAATGAGGTCAAAAATGCGCCAGGGGTCCGAAAAGAATGATTGGCGATAGACTGCAAATCGGCCAAGCAGCTCAACAACAAAGATTGCCAAAATCAACTTGTCGATGAAGAACAGCACCGTGCCGAAGTTCGCAACCGCAAACGGTATGGTCTCAAGACCAAGCGTAACCGCGTTGATAACGATTATGACCGTTACGAACCATTCGAATTTTCGGCTTTCCAGCAGGGTTTTGAGTGCAAGCATAATTTTGACCGGTGAGAAGAACAGCCCTGCAAATGGCAATGGACTATGGCGCTGTCAAGTCGCACTTGACAGGTTTCATCATTGCTTCATGTTAATTACAGGCAGGGTGCCCGGCAAACCTGCCTCAGGCGGGTATGATGTAATGGCAGCCTGTAAGCTTCCCAAGCTTGACGTGCGGGTTCGATTCCCGCTACCCGCTCCAATCTGTTTAAGGTCTTGAGTATTTTTGGCGCCGGCGGTATCAGTGGTGTTCACGTGTCTTGCAGCGCCAGATCGATGAATTTTTCCGTATGGGAATAGCACAATTGGCCGCCGCCATCATGCTCTTCGACAAGATCGAGACAGTGCGCATTATGTGCGGCAAATTCGCGAACGCCCTCAATGGGGACGTTGGGATCATGGGATCCGTGGTAAAGGGTAACCGGGGTCTTGAGGTTCCGTATCTCTTCAGACCAGTTCTGAAATGCTTCGACCATTTCCTGGACACCCGCACCCAGACCCTGTTGTGTTGTCTGATTAGCGCCTGCCCGAATTGATGCAACCACATCCGGGTCGCCTAATATGGTGCAGTCAGAGGTTGAGTTTTGGTACATCCTTTGCAAAAAGGATGCACCATGAGAGCGTACAAGCAGGCCGTAGCCGGTTCCCAAAATGAGTTTGGCGATGGGGTAGGATACGATTGAGGCACTCATCAATGCGGTTGTCCATTTGGAGACAATGCTTTTGCCTTCGATATATTCGCGTGGGATCATGCCATTGGCCAGAACACCGCGACTGAACCGGTCGGGCAGTCGGGCCAGCAGATTGTAAAATGGGCGCGCAGCTGAAGCGCGGGCAATACAGGGGCAATTCTCAATCTCAAGGCTATCCAATATGGCTCGCACGTCACTGGCAATGCAGTCGTGCAGGTCCTGTCCCTTTGAAGGCGGGCTCGTTCCACCATATCCGGGGCGCATCAGACTGATCAGCAGGATGCCGCGATTACGCAATAGTCGTTCTACAACTGGAGTTATGCCGTGGCCGAAAAGGCTGGGCAGGCTCAGCACGGGCTGGCCTGTTTCATCGCCGCTCAGGGCCAATTCAACAATGCGGCCATTGGATCGGGGCAATGTCATGGTCCGGCAAAGCTTGCGGTTACTGCTCTGCTGGTCCTTAATCGGATTACCGATAAGCGACATCAGGCTGAACGATAATCGGAACAGTTCCGTTTGAGAAGCGCAGCCGGTTTTTTCCAAAATCCGTTGAAACTGATTGCGTATCGTCACATAGGACCGCCCGCGTTGGGTGGCTATATCCCGCAATGCGCTTCCTTCCAGAAACGCGCTTGCAATTTCTGTCTCCGTCGACGTGAAATCAAATTTATTGGCCATTACCGCTGCAGTTGATCGTACGTCCGGTGGGACAATGAACAGCACAAGGAAATGGGCTTCCTGCTCGATATCTGTATCAATTTTTGATATTACCAGAACCACTGATCCGCTGGAGTGGCTGGTCTTTGCCTGAACCAGATAAAATGTTGACGGCTTGTCTTTCCCCTTTTGTTGCAGCAGGCCTTCTATGTTGTTTTCATTGGTAAATCGGATGCCACAGCTTGAAAGGCTGCGGCCCGGTATCAGGTTCTCTGATCGGCTGGCAAATTCATTGACTTTTTTTATGATACCGGAACCGTTGACCAGAGCGGCGCCGCATTCATGTTGCCCAAGATCACCTCCGGACGACTCCTGTCCGGTCTCAAGAAAACTCTGAACGGCATAGGACGCGTAGCGCTCAAAATCTGTAAAAATGCGATGATTGGGCAGACTATCGGTATCGTTTTCATCAATCAGCAACTGCCAGGCTTCCAAAAACGCGCTGTAATCGTCCAGATTACGCATCGCCAGATCATGCTTGTGCAGCAAATCCGCCTGTTTTGATGACAGCCGTTTTTCCATCTCACCAGAATCCCGCCCAGTTCCCTGATTACAGCCGCAGGTTAGCATAGAAAATCAGGATTCATAGTACGCGTGCATCATGACGGTGAAGGATACGCCCCGTATATCCCATGCAGATCACCGCGAATTAACGCATTGTTAAGAATGTTGAAGCCGAATGTACGAAGTAGCGCACAGCACCAAGGCGGGGAAAATTCGCCCTAAAAGGCGAACCCTTGGGCGCGTCTTGGGCTGTGTTGCGCTGTTTCTCATTCTTTGGCCTGTCAGTGTCTATGCGGTCGCCGTGGGTGATCCGGTTGTCAATCCGCATACCGGTGGAACCGAAACCGTCGTGCAGGTGTTGGGTGACGGGACTGTCCTGACCGATCAGAACAATGCCATTCTGACCCGCGTTGCTGTGGGCGATCAATACACTTTTGACGGCAAGGTCTATGCCATTGAAGACGTGACAAAAAATGCCGCCGGGCGTGTCATTTCGATCAAACTCAAAGAGGTTGGCGGTACTGAGGAAGTGGACCGCGATACCTTCGCGCCCCTGGTGGATACCGGCGGTGGCACCGGCGGTATTACACCTGGCAACGCCGGTGGCCCGGTGAACGTTACCGTTGCGCAGGGCGATGTCAACGTCGTTTATGACCACCAGGTCGGACCGCGCGGTTCGGATGGCCGCAATGGGTATGGCGTGGGTGTCTGTATTGGATTCGGCAAGTTCAAGACATGTTTTGTCGTCGGTCGCAGCGGGCATCACGGCGATCCTGGCGGGAACGGGCCAACGGTCCATCGCGACATATTGCCATCAAACCAAGGCAATATTCAGACAGTCTCACATGGTCTTTCCGGCATCACTGCCATTAGTCATGGTGGCAATGGCGGTGATGGCGGCAATTCCTATGGTTCCCTGCCATCCCGGCACGGAGGTGCTGCGGGTTTGGGCGGGTCTGTATACGTCAATTCCGGCGTTGAGATTTCCACAAGTGGGGCCGGCGCTCACGGTATTTTTGCACAGAGCCGCGGCGGCAAGGGCGGTGATGGTGGCAACGGCTATATATTCTCCGGCGGCGGTGCGGGAGGCCCCGCCAGTGCCGGTGGCCCGGTCACTGTCATAAACACCGGTAAAATTCTCACAACGGGCGCGAATGCAATCGGCATTTTTGCGCAGTCAATTGGCGGTGGCGGCGGTGCAGGTGGCAGCAGCTATGGAATTGTTGGCGATGCCAATAGCGGTAGTGTTGGCGGCCATGGCAGCACCGTTAGAGTAGTCAATGCCGGAAACATAGAAACCAGAGGTTCAAATGCCCACGGTATTCAGGCCCAATCCATCGGCGGCACCGGTGGAAACTCCGGTGATTCCGTCGGCATTGTCGCCTTTGGCGGCAGTTCCGACAGTGCTGGCGGTGGAATTGGCGGCAATGTCTACGTGCACAATAATGCCGGTGGCACAATATTGGTCCGGGGCATTGGTTCGATCGGGATTTTTGCACAGTCAGTCGGCGGTGGCGGGGGCAGCGGCGGCGTCACGGTCGGAATAGCATCTTTCGGTTCAAGGGGCTCGCGTGGCGGTGACGGCGGATACGTGGAAGTCAAAACGCAAGCCGCAACATCCATTCAAACGCAGGGCGTGTCTGGTCACGGTATTTTTGCCCAGTCCATCGGTGGTGGCGGAGGAACAGGTGGCACCGCAGGCGGTTTGGCAGCTCTCGGTGGCGATGGCAATACTGCTGGTAATGGCGGACAGGTATTTGTTGAAAACAGGGGAGTGGTTATCACCACAAATGCCGAAGCAAAAGGGTTATACGCTCAATCCATTGGTGGCGGTGGCGGGTCGGCTTCGGGGACCGGTGGCGCGGTGGCGCTGGGTGGTAAAGGTGGTGCCGGAGGCAATGGCAATACGGTGACAGTTCACAATTTCGGCGGTGTGTTGACCCATGCGATCGGAAGCGATGCCATATTTGCACAATCTGTCGGTGGTGGCGGCGGCTCCGGTGCTGCGAGTGGTGGAATTGTCGCGCTCGGTGGAACGGGCACAAGGGGTGGTGCAGGCAGCACTGTAGCTGTTCACAACGAGGGAGCACTGGAAACCCGAGGCCATAAAGCACGTGGTGTTTTTGCGCAGTCCATTGGCGGCGGAGGTGGGGCCGGCGGTGACGGTGGTGGCTTTGTCGCCATCGGCGGCAGTGGCGGTATTGCCAGCCACGGCGGAACTGTTGTTGTTGGCAACCTGGGACAAATTTTAACCCTTGGGAATGCCTCCCACGGGATTCAGCTTCAGTCCGTTGGCGGCGGCGGTGGTGATGGCGGTTCCAGTGGCGGCTTCCTGTCTATCGGTGGTGGCGGTGGCGCGGGCGGTAATGGTGGTGTTGTTACGGGGACAAACCATGGCAGTATTTCAACGCATGGAAATGATGCGAACGGAATATTTGCGCAATCGGTTGGCGGTGGTGGCGGCAACGGCGGCAGTGCTTTTTCTGCGGGTGCATTTATATCCTTTGGCCTTGGTGGAACAGGTGGCAATGGCGGCACCGGGGGAACAACCACGGTCAATCTGGGACCACGTACGGTTATCATCGATGGCACACCAACATCCATTGACCCGCTCATTGCAACCAAAGGCGATCGATCAAATGGCATATTGGCGCAATCGGTCGGCGGTGGCGGCGGCAACGGTGGTTTCTCAGCCTCTGTAGCGGTGGGTGCAGCGGCCGCCATGTCGGTTGGTATTGGCGGCAAAGCCGGATCGGGCGGTGCTGGCGGTGAGGTCCAGGTCAATGGACGTGGTGCAATTACCACCCAGGGTATAAAGTCAGACGGCATTGTTGCACAAAGTATTGGCGGCGGCGGCGGCAATGGTGGTGCCACGACTTCAGTTGCGTTTTCCGCAAACACCGCAGGATCGGTATCTGCTTCACTCGGTATTGGTGGTTCTGGTGGCGCCGGTGGCGCTGGCGGCAGGGTTCAGGTTCGATCAGGCGGCTCCATTACGACCGATGGCACTATGTCTACTGGGCTGCTGGCTCAGTCCGTTGGCGGTGGCGGCGGAAACGGCGGGTTTTCGATCTCTGTATCCGGTGCGGTTTCAGGCGTTCATTCTGTTGGTGCAGCTGTTGGCATTGGCGGTACAGGCGGCAGCGGCGGTACGGCAGGTGTTGTTGATGCGCAATATGTCGGCAACGTTACGACAAAACAGACCCAATCAACCGGTATCGTATTACAGGCTATTGGCGGCAGCGGTGGTAATGGTGGTTTTAATGTGTCAGGCGCTGTCACCGGTGCAGGCGCTGGAAGCGGTGCCGTTACAACTGGTGTTGGCGGCTCCGGTGGTGGCGGCGGCAATGGTGGTGTGGTCGTCGGCCTGGTAGGTGGCAGTGTCCGCACAGAAGCCAATCGGTCATCGGGCATTGTCGCACAATCTGTTGGCGGCGGCGGTGGCAATGGTGCTTTCAATGTTTCCGGTTCGCTGGCCGGTGCGGGCGCCGGTGCGGGTGCAGTATCTGTCGGCGTCGGTGGTTCTGGGGGCAGCGCCGGGCATGGTTCGACGGTCGATCTGGATGTAGTTGCGACAATAACAACACTTGGCGATGATTCCGATGGGATTGTTGCGCAAAGTGTAGGCGGTGGCGGTGGCAATGGTCGCTTTAATGTTTCCGGCGCTGTTGCGGGCGCAGGCAAGGGGGCCGGATCTGCTACAGTCGGTGTTGGTGGCGCTGGAGGCAGTGGTGGCACCGGAGGCGTTGTAAAACTTGATGTGACGGGCAACGTCAGCACCAGAAGCAACAGGTCCGACGGTATCGTGGCTCAAAGCCTTGGCGGCGGCGGCGGCAATGGCGGTTTCAATGTATCCGGGAGTCTTACTGGCACCGGCGTTGGCGCGGGTGCGGTTTCAGTGGGTGTGGGTGGCTCTGGCGGCGGCGGTGGCAGTGCCAATCTGGTGCAGTCCATTTCGATTGGACAAATTTACACTGAGGGCGACCATGCCATAGGCATGCTGACGCAATCTGTTGGCGGCGGCGGTGGCAATGGCGGGTTCAACATTTCAGGGTCTCTGGCGGCGGCTGGAACCGGTGCCGGTGCGGTCTCTGTCGGTGTCGGTGGAACGGGGGGGCTGGGTGGCAATGGTGGTACAGCCATAGCCAATCAAACCGGTGACATCCGAACCATGGGTGCCTATTCAAGTGCATTCGTTAATCAATCGATTGGCGGTGGTGGCGGCAATGGCGGGTTTAATGTCTCCGCACAGCTCAGTGCCTCGGCCGGTGTTGGCGCGGCATCGGTTGGCGTTGGCGTTGGTGGTTTTGGCGGCGGCGGCGGCATTGGCGGTGCGGTGGGATCCAGCATCATGGGTAATATCTTCACCGATGGAAAAGGTGCCAATGGAGTTCTCGTCCAGTCAGTAGGTGGCGGCGGCGGCAACGGAGCATTCAATGTGACTGCCGGTCTCACCGCTTCGAGCAATAGTGCCGCAACAGTTGGCGCAGGCGTCGGCGGGTTTGGCGGGGCAGGTGGGAATGCCGGTACGGTCTCCATGAATATGCAGGGCAATATCTCCACCACCAAAGACAATGCCTATGGCGCACTTGCCCAGAGTCTGGGTGGCAGCGGTGGCAATGGCAGATTGAATGTGACCGGAGCCATAACGTTAGCGACCGGCAACAGCGGATCCATCGGCTTGGGCGTTGGCGGATTTGGCGGCGGCGGCGGCAGCGGTCAAAGTGTTGACGGCACCCTTAATGGCCTGGTCTACACATCCGGGGCCAATTCGTTTGGTGTCATGGCGCAGTCTGTTGGCGGTGGCGGCGGAAATGGTGGCGTTAACATTACCGGTGCACTTAATTTGTCAAAGAAAACATCGGGCACCGCCTCGGTTGGAATAGGCGGTTTTGGTGGCAATGGCGGAACGGGTGGTGATGTCAGTTATGGCCGCATTGGCAATACGGTAACAACGGGTATTTTGTCCGACGCCGTTACCTTTCAAAGTCTCGGCGGCGGCGGCGGCAATGGTGCGGTCAATATCAGCAGCGGAATTGCGGGCACAACATCAGGTACATCTGCTGCGGTTAACATCGGCATTGGTGGTTTCGGTGGAACCGGTGGATCCGCTGGAAACGTATTGGGTCGTGTGACCGGTGACGTCATTGCCACCGGTGAAAACATCGGCGTGGGCGTTGATCCTGCCATGATCGGTCTGCTGTCTGCACAGGGGGCCAACGGTGTTGTGGCGCAATCTGTCGGCGGTGGCGGGGGCAATGGTGGGATCAACGTATCCGGCGGTCTGTCGCTTGGCTCGCCGGGCGGCGGTGGCAACTATGCGCTAACCCTTGGTTTTGGCGGCTATGGCGGCGCAGGTGGAAATGCCGGTAACGTTGGTTTGCTGGTACTTGCCGAAAGAAAAGAAATTGCCGGCACGATCACGGCACAAGGATTGATTGCGGCGGAGGGGTTTGGAAAATCCGCTGTTCTGGCACAGAGCCTTGGCGGCGGCGGCGGCAATGGCGCAATTAATGTGGCCGGTGGCATCAGAGTTGACGGCGGTATCGCGGTCGGCATCGGTGGATCGGGCGGTGCCGCGGGGCAGGGCAATAATGTCACGGCAACTGTCACAGGTGAAATCAGAGCGTCGGGTGCACGTTCAAATGGATTTGTTGCGCAATCCATTGGCGGCGGCGGTGGCAATGGCTCCATCAATGTGGCTGGTGGTATTCAGAAAAATAACCGGCTGACAAGCCCATCTCTTACCTTTGGTCTGGGTGGTGCAGGCGGTGCAGCCAACGCCAGTGGAACAGTGCTCGCGACCCAAAGTGGTGACGTTTCCGTTGCCGGTGTGGAATCCACCGGTATTCTGGTGCAATCCATCGCCGGTGGTGGTGGCACCGGCGGGCTCAATGTTACCGCCGATCTGGCGCTGGGCACCGGCCATAATGCTGCAATCGGCATTGGTGGCAACGGTGGCACCGGGGCCAACTCAAAAATGGTTACTCTCAACAGCGACGGCGCAGTGACAGTTGACGGAACCCGCAACTCCAACAGTCTGTATGAAAATGTGCCTCTTACAAATGCAGGCGTGGATTTTACAGATCGGGCCAATGGAATTTTGGTGCAATCCATCGGTGGCGGTGGCGGTTCCGGCGGGATGAATGTGGCCGGTGCCTTTTCGGTTGGCGGCAGCCCGCTGACTGCAGGTGTTGGTGGTACCGGTGGCGGCGGGGGAAATGCCGGAGCGGTCCTGGTCAACCGCGGTCAGACATCACAGTCCCTGCTGCAGACCTTTGGAAATAATGCCACAGCCCTTACGGCCCAGTCCATTGGCGGTGGCGGTGGTGATGCGGGCATCAATATTGTTCTGGCGCTGGGTGTGACCGGGCCTTCCTTCAAACAGTCGCTGATTTTGGCTGTCGGTGGTGCCGGTGGTGCTGCCGGCAATGCTTCAAGTGTCACCGTGAACCAGAAGGGCGATATCAGAACTGCAGGGGATCAATCCGTTGGTCTGCTGGCACAATCGGTTGGCGGCGGTGGCGGCAATGCCAATTTCAATATAGGTGCCGGTACCAACAAGGATTCTCTGGCAATCAATCTGGCGGTTGGCGGCGGTACCGGCGACGGTGGGCTCGGCAGCAGTGTAACCGTTGACCATACGGGCAACATCACAACAGCGGGCCTTGGATCGTCCGCCATTCTTGCACAAAGCATTGGCGGCGGCGGTGGCAGCACTGCCCTGAGTATGGCGCCCAATCCGCGTGCCAGTAAATCCCTGAATATTGCCCTTGGGCGCACGGGTGGCACTGGCGGATCCGCCGGAACAGTCAATGTCGCTGCAAATGGGATATTTGCCACGTCCGGGGATATGGCATCTGCCATTGTCGCGCAAAGCATAGGAAATGGCGGCGGTCGCAGCAGCGCAACGACGGTCAGTCTGACCAGCGAGTCAGGCCCTGAGGGCAGTGAGAAATCGTCGGCGCTGCAAGTATCGGTGGGCCTTGAGGGTGGTAGTGGCGGCGCCGGTGGCAATGTTATTGTGACAGCCGACGGTACCATTTTCACCGGCGGCAAAACAGCCCATGGCATCCATGCACAAAGTGTTGGCGGCGGCGGCGGAAGTGGTGGCTCTGTGTACAATGTCGTATTGAGGGAAAGTGCCTCTGCCAAAATTGGCGTTGGCGGTGTCGGTGGTACCGGTGCAAAATCCAACACTGTTGATGTAACCAGTACAGCCAATATCAAGACAAGCAAGGAAGACTCCCACGCCATCTTTGCCCAGTCTGTCGGCGGCTCTGGTGGCACCGGTGGAAATGCCACAACGATTGCGGCACTTGCAGGTGGTGCCGCTTCGGGAGGGTCAACAACAGTAACAGTGGGCGTTGGTGGCAGCGGCGGAACAGGCGCTGAGGCCGAAAAGGTTACCGTCAAAAGCTCCGGTATTATCGAGACAGGGGCGGATCGTTCTGCCGGCATTGTTGCGCAATCCATTGGCGGTGGCGGTGGTCACGGCGGATTGGTTTTTAATCAAACGAGCACAGGTGGTCAGTCCAGCAAGGCTGTCAATCTGAGTATTGGCGGCAGTGGTGGTACCGGTGGATTGGGCCGTGCCGTCCATGTCGAGAATGCCGGTTATATCAATACGATTGGCAAACAGTCCTACGGTATTCAGGCACAATCAATTGGCGGCGGCGGTGGCAATGGTGGTGTGATTGCCAATTCCATTCTGTCAAAGCCAAGCGCTGGCGGTGCAGCGACGAGACTGGATGTCAATATTGGTGGTTCGGGTGGCACTGGTTCAAGCAGTGGCGACGTTGCCGTTACAAACAAGGTCACTGCCCGCATAGATACCGATGGCGAAAACGCCCACGGGATTTTTGCCCAATCCATTGGCGGCGGTGGTGGCAACGGCAGCAGCATCGTTACCAAAAACATTGCAAAGGGGCAGGATAGCGTTCTTGCTGGAATCAGTCTTGGTGGTACCGGTGGCAGTGGCAGTACATCGGGCAATGTGGTGGTAACCAATGATGGCGCTATCCAGACCCTGGGCAATCAGGCGCACGGCGTTTTCGCGCAGTCTATTGGCGGCGGCGGCGGTAACGGTGGAACCGCCATTGTGATGAACGCTGTATTGGCCAAGGATCCGACGCGCGTCAGCCCCATGCTGGCGCTGGGCGGCAGGGGCGGCTCGGGTGAAGACTCCGGTGATGTAACAGTCACCAATACCGGGACCATTCGAACCGAAGGCAAACACAGCCATGGCATATTAGCGCAATCCATTGGCGGCGGCGGTGGCAATGCGGCTCTTGGCCTTAACATTGGTACCGACAAGGCTGTCACGGCGATTGCCAACACCCTGTCAGCCGTCGTGGGTGGTATTGGCGGCGGGTCCGGCGGGGCGGCGGGTAAGGTTACGGTCAACCATTCTGGCGATATCACGGTCACAGGAGAAGGTTCCCAGGCGATCAAGGCGCAAAGCATCAATGGCGGCGGTGGCGGCCTCATACTGGATATGAATGCTGTTTCGGCTCTCAGGTCCGGTTCGCCCATTCCCATAGGCAACGGTGCGACAACGACCAGCACAACAGCGGTGATCGAAATTATCGCCGGTGGCAAAGGCACTGAAAACACCAGCGCCGAAGCCGTTACTGTCAATTCAACCGGTACTTTCGGTCTGACAGGCAACCACAATACGGCCAGCAGCATACAGGCAATTGGCGGTGGTGGCGGTACAACGCTGACGCAGCTGGTGCTCGCACCATCAGTCGATCCAGCCGCGGAAGATCTGCAGCTAATATCCACCCTGGGCGGTGAAAACGGCAACAACAACAATGGTGCCGCCATAACAGGCGGGCATGCCGGGATTCTCTATGCACTGGGTTCCGACAGTCAGGGTGTTTTGTTGCAAAGTATTGGTGGCGGCGGTGGGCGTTCTATTTTCACCGTTGACAGGACCAACGCCGAGATCGGCCTTTCAACATTGAAACTGGGCTCAACCAACGGCACTGCAGAAGCAGGTGGAGCGGTAAATTATCGTATTGATGATCTCATCATGGTTGCCGGTGACCAGTCCATTGGTGTTCTCATTCAATCCATTGGTGGCGGCGGCGGTTACCAGACGTTTGACACGACCCCGCCTGCGCCTGCTTCTGCCGTTGCAACACCTGTCGCCACGACACAGGCCACAACGTCACAGGCCACGCTTTTTGTTGCTGCAGCAGCTGCGCCCCCGCCGGTAAATCTGGTGCTGGGTGCCAATGGCGGCGCCGGTAACCATGGTGGTGCAATTGATCTTACAAGAGTCGGAAACACGGTCACGGTTGGTGACAACGCAAGCGCATTTGTTCACCAAAGCATCGGCGCTGGCGGCGGCGCCAAGCAGGTGAGTGCCGGCACTTCCCTGCTGGATGTCCAGCTTGGTGGGCAATCCGGTGCCAGCGGCAATGGAGATGTGGTAACCCTTCACAATACCGGCATGGTTCTCACCGATGGCAGCCGTTCGCATGGTATTCTGTTGCAATCGATCGGTGGCGGCGGTGGCGCGGTTTTGCACGATGCGGATGCGGGTCTGGTGCGCAATACACTCAGTGCGGCGAATTCAGGAGATGGCGGTGCCGTCAAACTGGTGCAAACCGGTGATGTTGAAACAATCGGCGAAGGCTCATTTGGTATCCTGTTGCAAAGCATTGGCGGCGGTGGCGGCTTCATCGATGGGGTCTTTGCCGGTACTGCCGGAGGCAATGGCGTTGGTGATACCATTGACCTGACCATTGATGGCAGGGTTGAGACCCGTCACGAAACATCCACAGCGGTGATGGCGCAAAGCACCGGGACATCCGGTGGCGACATCTCAATCACTCTGAAAGCCGGCGGGGTTGTTTTGGGTGGCGCAAACGGAGTGGGCATTGACCTCAAAGAAGGGGCCCAAAATACAATCACCAATGATGGCATCATAACAACAGCGGCGCTTTTGAAGGGGCTGGCTGTATCGGGGACCAGCGGCAATGACACGATTGAAAACAATGAACTGATAATCGGTAGTTTGAAGCTTGCGGGCGGTACGAACAGATTCAACAATAATCTGGAAACATCCCTTTTCAATATGGGCACAACAGTGGATCTGGGCCTGGCATCCAACCAGCTCTACAACAATGGAACAATCCGACTTGCGGATACGGGGAAGATCGAGACGGTATCCACCACCGACCTGAGTGGCACATTTGTGCAAACGGTTTCGGCAAACATGGAAGCTGATTTCGACTTCGTATCTGGTGACACAATAGTAGGTAAAATTGACCGCATAAATGCGACCGGCTCCGCTTCACTTGATGGGACGCTCGACCTGTTTGTTGTCAATCCCAATGCGGCAGCACCCGGCACCCACGAAGTGACTTTCTTTACGACACAGCAGGATATGACCTTGCAGGATCTGACCCTGAATGCACCGGTCTCCGCTGTCGCCATGTATGATATTTTGTACCCAAGCCTGAAAGAGGCCAAATTTGAATATGTGGTTGATTTTTCCCCCATAGGCCTGAACGGCAATCAGACCTCATTTGGTGATTATATCAACAATGTTCAGTTGGCCGGGGGCTCCGGCACATTTGCTGATCTTGTCGGCACGATATTCCAGATTGAAACGCTGGATGGTTTGAAGGTTGCCTATGATTCGCTGAGCCCCGAACCATATGCCAACAATCTGACGGCAACTGTCACCAGCATCGGTAATTTTAACAGCGCCATGATGAGTTGCCGTAAACCGGATGGGGAAGACAGATTTATTTCCGAAGGAAATTGCCTGTGGGCTCAGGCGGCCAAAGGCGAACAGAACTATACCGGCAATACCGAGAATTTTGCCTATAACGAGCAAAGCTATCGTTTTGCAGGCGGCGGCCAGTGGGATGTTTCAAACAACCGATATCTGGGCATTGCCGGTTCGTTTGAAAATACCACAACGGGTTCCGGGCTTAATGCGTCAAGCGACGGGTTGCGGCCGCAATTGGGTGCTGTGCTTAAACATATTAAAGATGGCACAAAGTTAGCTGGATCATTGATTGGCGGTTTTGGTGTCTACGATACAAACCGCGTGGTCAATATCGCTAATCTGGGCGGCATAACCGATGCGACACAACAGATTCGGTACGTGTCGTCCAATGTGAACCTGTCCCATGTGTTCAATTTTGGCGATTCCTATCTGCTGCCATCGCTGGATGGATCTGCGGTCTATATGCACCAGCGCACCTTCACGGAAACCGGCGGTGGACTGACCAATCTGACCATTGCCGACCGTTCGCAGGTCTATTGGTCAATTGCACCGAGTATTGAAGTGGGTGGCGAAGTTGAACTCACCAGATCGGTTCTGCGCGCAAGGGCCAAGGTCGGCCTGCTGCAGTATCTGGGCGAAGCGCCCTCAGTTGCGGCATCGCTGGTGGGCACACCTGATGGTGTCTCTCCGGCCATTATCCAGTCCGGTCGTGATGATTCATTACTGACCCTGGATGCGGGTGTCGACTGGATTTTGAACAATGGCGTTAACCTGCGGATTGGTGTCGGCGGTCAATTTGGCAAGGACACCACAAACCAGCAGGGTTCGTTGAAAATGACAATGCCATTGTAACGGGCTTGTGCCGTCACCTTATGCAAAATTGGACCCCGATCTAAACGGAAACAGTCTAATTGACCTGGCCGCTTTCCTTCAGGAACCGCGCCATGCCGCGAACATTGAGCGCGCGCCAGGCATCGTATTGTGCCCAATCCCTGTAGGCGTCCAGTGTTACTGTGTTGGCCAGTTCTTCCTCGGTTTTCCCGGCTCTTAAGCCGGCCAAAACCTCCTCACGCAAAGTCTCCATGTAGATGCGCGCGTCTGTTGCATCGGCCCTGACGCCAATATTGCCGTGTGCTGGTGCAAAAATTTCGAAATCCAATGATTCAATCATCCGTACCTGATTAATCCAGTCATCAATATTGGCGCCGGCCATATCGCGAAACGGCAATCTCCTGGGTGAGGCGGCATCGACGATGAAGGCGACGTTTTCCGGGCGCACCACAACCGCAATCAGGTCGGTTCCATGACCCTCGCCAAGCCAGGTCAATTCAAGGGTCTTGTCACCAATAATCAGTGTTTTTTTGTCGCTGAACCGAATGTCCGGTTTGACACCGTCAATTGTAGCAGGCGCATTTTGGTGGGCGATGACCTGGGCGCCATCAAAAACCTGGCCACCGGATGCGTGGTCCGCGTGGCTGTGGCTATAAATCAGATGACTGATTTTTTTGTCTGTAATTGTGTCGAGATTCCCCGACAGCCATTGCGCGGCATTTGTGTTGATCGGGTCAACAACCACGACCCCTTCGCTGGTGACAACAACGAGTGAAAAATGAGCGTTGTTCTGAAACCGGTACACATCACATGCAACATTGGTGATTTCGCGTTTGGCTTCCTGCGCTGTCGATGTGCCGGCGAGCAGCAATGTGGCCAGTAAAGCCATAAAAGTATGTTTGAATGCGTATGACATGGAGTTTCTCCAGCAACGAATTGTCCTCATCAGCCAAAAGGCCGAGAGGTAATCATGATGGCATCATAGTGTTCACAATGCGGCGCATAACGCCTGCAAAGAACTCCTCAGGTGGTCGCAATAACCATGACCAACAGGAAATGAGGCGCGTGTGCGCGCTGTTTGCGCCAACAGATTGCGTTTGAAAACCGCATTGTAGTTCGCTTCTGCAACCGGTGAAATCAAATTGCCGACAATTGTCGAGCCCATTTCAAACCAGGGTTCACCTGGATTTGTATTGTAATGGCGTGATGAGATTGCCTAGTCTGCTCGCCTTGAGACAAGGATAAAGCCGGAATGAGACAAAACCGCAGAAATCTTTTGCGTCTGTTTTTGACGCTGCCGTGGATCGGTCATTTTACCGGTTTTGCAGTTTCAGCGACGCCTACGCCCGGCGCGGCCGAGGGACCCTTTTATCCGACACCAAACATGCGGTTTCGTGATGCGGACAATAATCTTCTTCAGATTGAGGGCTCAGATGCCAAGGCACAGGGCACGGTTGTCGTTCTCACGGGGAAAGTCACAAACGCAACCGGTGAGCCGGTGGATAATGCAAGGGTTGAGATTTGGCAGTGTGATGCCAATGGTCGTTACCTCCACACCGGCGACAGCGGTTCCGCGGACCGGGACCCGGGTTTCCAGGGATTTGGCCATGTGGTCACAAATGAGAGCGGGGCTTATGCGTTTCGCACCATCATGCCCGTGCCATATCCCGGACGAACACCGCACATTCATGTGAAGGTGATATCCGGTGGCAACGAATTGACCACGCAATTTTACATTGCCGGTAATCCCGAAAACGAGCGCGACAGCCTTTTTCGCCGCTTGAGCGCTGAAGAGCGAAGGCAGGTGGAGATGCATTTTGCGGATGGACCGGATGGCAGGCAAACGCAGCTGGACATTATGATTTGATAAAGCCGCGAAGGTTGGCCCCATTGCCATAGGTCCAACGCTCAGGTTCCAGCCGTTACCTCAAAGCCGCTTCGATATTTCCGCCATCCACGGTCAGGACAGCCGCTGTTGTGCGCTCGGACAATGCAAGGTCGAGGAAAGCCTGCGCCACATGGTCGGCGGTGACTTCCTGTTTCAGCAGGTTGCCGGCCATATAATCATCTTCACTGACGCCGCGCGCCTTTGATCGGCTGGCAATCATATCATCGCTCAACAGGCCGGATCCGATGCGATCGGCATTAACGGCACTACTGCGGACGCCAATTTTGCCGTATTCAAGGGCATACTGGCGGGACAGGAACAAGGTGGCGGCTTTTGGCAGGCCATAGGCACCGAAGTTGGCGCCGGGGTTGATGGCCTGCTTTGAGGTATTGAACAACAACACGCCACCGGTCTGTTGCGCCTTGAAAAGACGCACCGCATTTTGGGCGACACATTGGTGGGCAAAGAAATTCAGTTCGAAGCTTTTGCGCAATGTTTCATCTTCAAGCAAGCCGATCTCACCCTGCCAGGCTGCACCGGCATTGGAAATGACAATATCCACACCACCAAATTGGCTGGTTGCACGATCAAAGGCAGCCCGAACCCTGGCGGCATTCGTCACGTCACAGCCAACACCAACGGCGTCATTGCCAATTGAAGCAGCAACCGCGGATGCCGCTTCGCCATCAAGGTCGGCAACAACCACATGCGCTCCGGTTTGTGAGAGCAGCCGTGCAGTGGCCGCACCAATGGCGCCAGCCCCGCCTGTCACAAGAGCGACCTGGCCGGTCAGTGGCAGAATTTTACGGCTTTTGAGCTTGGCCTGTTCGAGCGACCAATATTCCAGTTTGAACAGGTCTTCTTTCGGCAAGGGGGAGAAGTCACCAATACTATGGGCGTTGGCAACCGTATCCATCCACACTTCGGCAACATCGCCTGATATGTGCGCTGTGCGGGCGGTGCGGCCAAAGCCGAATACACCCAAACCCGGAACGATTGCCATACGCGGCATTGGGTCCAGCATGGTGCGTTCGATATCATCAGCGCCATTGCAGCTTTCGAAATATGCCTGATAATTTTTTGCATAAGCAGCGATTGCAGCGCGGGCTTTTGGTGCCCAGGCATCAACACCATCTGCCGGGCACGGTGGCAGAATGACCGGCCAGTTTTTAACGTGGATCGTCAGGTCCGGCGTTGTCACACCGCGCATACCATAGTCTTCAAGTTCAGCACCGTTGATGAATTCCAGAACCCGGTTGGATGTTCTGAAATCGGCAACAAATCGATTGTAGTGCCCCTCTCCAAGAGCTTCGGCCACAGCGCCGCGCAAAATGGGCACCAGTGCCGTGGCATCGGCTGATTGTACAGGCAGGTCAGGACGGGCAGAGATCACCCTTTTGTGGTTGGCAGCAACATAATCTTCGGCAGCATTGACCGCATCAATCATCCGGTCATAGGCCTGTTTGGCCGTATCGCCAAAAGTAAATATACCGTGTTTGTCGAGGATCAGACCTTCGACTGATGGGTCTTTGTCAAAGACTTCGGCGGCCACCTTTGCCAATTCGAACCCCGGCGGAATATAGGGCACAAACCCCATGCGGCTGCCGTAGACTTTGCCTATGCGCCCGGCGCTATCTTCCTGATCCACCAGCGCAAGTACGGCTGTGGAATGGGTATGATCAACAAATTTGTGCGGCAGGAAAGCATGAAGCAGGGTTTCAACGGACGGGTTTGGGGAGGATGGATCGATAAGATTGGCCCGTTGCAGCGCCACCATGTCTTCATCACTGAGCGTGTTGCGTGCACGCGCCTTCAACAGTGGCTCCAGCTTGACGGCGGGCAGGCCCGCGGGTTCGATGACGGCCATATCCCAGCCGCTGCCCTTGACGCACAGCACATCCCAAACGTCTCCGAGAATATCTGATGTGCGTGTTTTTACCGATGTGTTACCGCCGCCATGCAGCACGAGTTGTTGGACGCCGCCCAGAAGTTGTGTCGTATAAACCCGTAAAGCCAGATCTTCAGAGATATTGTTGGCCGCATAACGTGCAATACAGGCGCTTGCCTCATGATCATTCCACAGGTTTTTCATTGCCCACTCCGTTAACGTATCATCACTGTATGATTTGTCCTGTTTCTAGCGGAAACCCCGTTTATTGACAATAGTCAAAATGTAATGACAAACGTCAATACGGATTATGTTAACGTTTGATCTGTTGCGCGAGACCCTGGGCAGGCAATGATTTATGGCCCAATATTCATGCTGCCGTGGGTGGTGGTGAATGATGGCTGCCAAAACACAGGCATTCCTTTATGGATGAGCCTGAACTATGGCTTTGATTAAGTGTCCGGATTGATTTAACAATCCTTCAGGATGGCTGCTTGGGAGTGATTGACGATTGGGGCAGGAAAAGAAAAAAGCGCGCCGTCGTTACCGGCCGGATGAATCTGTAGAAGATACATTGTTGCGTGCCGCGTGGCTTTACTACTACGAAAATCAGAATCAGAACGAGATTGCAGAGGCGTTCGGTGTGTCACGGGCGACTGTGGTCAACTATCTGCAGCAGGCTCGTGAACGCGGTCTTGTTGAGATCCGGTTGGATCCGGCGGCCTTTAACAGACAACGCATATCTGTCGAATTATGCCGCAAGTATGGCCTGCAGGAGGCGGTGGTCGTGCCCGGCACCCAGGTCTCACTGCCCGGTGTTGCCATTGGTGCCGCCCGGCGTCTGCCTGATCTTTTGTCACCCGGGGATGTGGTGGGTGTCGCCTGGGGCATGACCATATTCAGCCTGTCGGAAAAATTGACCCGGCGCACCATCGATAATGTCACAATTGTCCAAATGGTCGGCTCAATGGCCAGTCCATATGTCTTTGCCGCAGAAAGCTGCTCAACCAATATTGCCCGCAGGCTTGGTGCCCGCGTGGCAAATTTCTATGCGCCGGCAGTCCTGTCATCGGCGCAGGCCGCTGATATATTGATGCAGGAACCGATAATTCGTACGCAGTTTGAACTGTTGAATAAAATCAACAAGGCTGTGTTTGCGGTAGGTTCGTGCGAGATGGACAGTCATGTCGTGCAAAGTGGTATTGCATCGCCCGCTGACCTGGAGACCTATAAGGCACGTGGTGCTGTTGGCGTTGTGTGCGGTCGTTTTATTGATGCTGCAGGCGCACATATCGTTGGTCCGCTTGATGAAAGAATGATCGGTATTACACCCGATGCATTGCGCGGCCTTTCGGTTGGCATGCTTGTCTCCAACGGGTTTGACAAGGTGGCAGGCATGCAGGCAGCCATGCTTGGCGGTTATGTTACCCATCTGGTCACGGATGCACCCACAGCGCAGGCGCTGCTCAATCTCGATACATAGCCGGAATAAAATTGCAGATAATGCGATATTAAGGCAACTCAGGTGTGGTTGGCGACTTGATACTGGTCCACGAGCCGAACGCAATGACGACCAAAACCAGTCGAAGTTCTGTTTGCGGTGATCCAAATTTTGCCTGTGTGCTGCACTGCGACTCGCGAACGATGACCCGTATCGCCCTTTCAGACCGCCTTGTCTTCAGACGATTCCGGGTCATCATTGGGGCCATAATATCGATGCTTGGTATTAATCGAGTGTGTTGTCGAATTCCATTTTTATCTCGTTTGATGAGCACGAATGCGGGTGCGATGAATTAGACCGTTTCACGGTTTGTCAGAAACGGGATTACGGTGTTAGTCTTTGATTTTATTGATGCATTCAGGTTTTTCCGGTTCCGTCAAAACCTGAATTGCGCCAGCGCATGCAGTGAGTCAATTCCCAGATCCCTTGGTACCAATTACGGACCTTCTTTGCCCGCTTCAATGGGGGCTCAATGAAAATAATGGGCGCATGATCTTTACATACCGACCGGTTGGTATGTATGATGGCGAAACATTCAGTTTTAACCTGAGGGAATTTCATGAAGCAGAAAAAGCCAAATCAACGGGTGCGTGATGGCGAGCGCACGGTGGCACTTCTCAAGAGGGCAACCATGGAGCAACTGATATCCAATGGCTTTGCAGGTTTGTCGGTTGGACCAATTTGCGAGAGGGCCGGAGTATCTCGTGGTGCGCTATTTCATCACTTCCAGTCGAAAGACCATTTGGTAGCTGCATCCTTCGAAGAGCTTCTCAAGGATTTTGCGAAGCAAATGCATGAAATTGGGCGAAACCTGCGGCGCGGCGCGATCTCGATTGATGAGTTTGTGGTCCGGATAAGCGACACAATGGCCAGCGATCTCTTTGTGGGATGTATGGAAATTTCGCTCGGAATTCGATCAGAGTTTGGTCTTTCGCCTTTGGTTGAAAAGGCAATTACCGATTGGCGTCTATCGCTCTTTGACTTTTGGAACAGCACATTTGACCTTCCGGGCTTTGATGCAGAAGACCGCGCGACCCATTGGGCGATGGCGTCAAATTTGCTTCGAGGTCACGCGTTTTCGTCCTCCTTCGGAGCAGGTCCGCAAGCCAAGGAGAGGCTCTATCGTGGTTTTCCCAAGCTCATTTTGAACTGTGCGGTCGTGAGACCAGAGCAGGAAAATATCGTCCAACTCAACAACAAATAAACCGATCATCAAGGGGAAGTATTATGAAGCTTTTGACCTGCGCTTTGGCGCTGTCAATTGGTGCAGTCACTGTAACTGGTCCTGCACTGGCACGAGATTCGATTGTGGCTGCGACCTGGTTACCACCCAATCACCAATACTCGCGGTTTCTCTACACCTATTGGGCAGAGCGGCTGGCAATGCACTCTGGTGGAGCATTAACCGCTGAGGTGGAACTGGGCTCACCTCGCGTCACCGCATCGAGTAACCTTGCAGAAATAGCAGATGGCCTGGCCGATGTTTCCGGACACTTTGCACAATACACGCCAAGTGAATTGCCGGTCTCCAATGCCGTTGAGGAATTGGGGATGACATTTGGGGATCCCAGGGTCATCATTGCTGCGGCAACGGAATTCAACGTTATGGATCCCGATCTGCAGGCTGAATGGGCGGACCATGACGTTGTGTTTGCTGGCTCGTACGCAACCAATCACTACAAATTCATCTGTAACCAGCAAATCACAAACCTCGAAGAATTGCAGGGTGCCAAACTTCGGCTCCCTGGGCGGGCACCTGCTGAGTGGGCGAACGCTGCCGGCGCGGTGACCGTCGCATTTAACACCAACGAGCAGTATGGCGCGCTGGACAAGGGCGCACTGACTTGTACGACGACGACAGCAGCAGACGCCTATGTGCGCAAACTTTATGAAGTTGCTCCCCATGTCACCGATTTGCCCATCACGCTCTTCTGGGCTGGTCTTGGTCATGGATATAATCCAGGCGTTTGGTCGGAACTGACGATCGAGCAACGCCGTGCTGCCTTGAATGCAGAAGCGGATGCCATGGCTGCTCTGATTGTCGAGGGAACCTTGCTGGAAGAAGCAACTGCACGCGAAAAACTCAAGGAGAAAGGTGTGCTGTTTCACGAGCCGCAGGATGACCTGATTGCCTCCATCACTGCATTCCGCGAAGCGCAGCCAAAAGCTGCGGTCAATGTAGTGCGCGATACTTTCAATATTGAAGATCCCGAGGCGTTGCTGGGCCGGTTCCGAGCAACCGTAAAAAAGTGGGAAGAGCTCCTGCAAGACGTACCGGTGCAAGACCAGGCTGCGTTGGCTACACTCATCCGTACACAGATCTATGACAAGCTCGATCTGGCGACTTACGGCGTCAATTGAGCACGGGTCATCGTTCGAGAGACGTAACGCAGCTCGGCGGGCGAATTTGGGCCACCGCAGGCTGGAATTTCTGTAGGTTATGGACGTCGTTGCGATCGGCTCGTGGTACCAGTACCAAGTCGCCGACCGCGCCTAGCCAAAACCCGCAGAAACTCCAGTCATAGGGGTCAGTATTATCGACGCTTGGTATAAAGGCCGGGGTTCACCGGGTGCCCCGGCCTCCTGAAAAGAGCGGGAGGACAGCACATGGACTGGATAAATCGCGCAGTGGGGCGCATGGCAAATTTTCAATTGGTTTTATCCGCAATCGGCGTTCTGGCAATTCTGCTGACAATATCCCTCGACGTATTCCTGCGCGCCGCTTTGAATGCTCCCCTCAGTTCCACCATCGAAATCGTTTCGTTCTATTACATGATACCTGTTGTGTTTTTTCCGATGATGTATCTGGAGCATACCGGCACGCATATAGACACTGACCTCTTCTATCGCCTGTTCCCAACAGGTTTCCAAAAATTCTCTGATCTTGTCTCAGGACTGATCACGATCTGTATCTACAGTGTGATTGCGTTTCTATCGTTCAAACAGGCCATCACATCGACGAAGAGCGGTGAAGTCGCAATGGGCGTGAATCTCATTCCGATCTGGCCAGTGCGATGGGTTTTGCCGCTCGTTTTTGCCAGTTCTGCACTGGCAGCAATGCTCTTTACAGTCCATCGAATCCGAAAAGGAAATAACGATGCTTGAGCAACTCCTTCCAGTTCTCGTCGCGTTTGGAGTGTTGCTTTTTCTCATTGCGATACGCACGCCGATCGGCTTGGCGCTGATTGCTGTTTCCTTCGTGGGTATCGCATATGAAACCAGCGTTCGGGCGGCAATTGGATCAATTGCGCGTCTCCCCTATGAGTTGGCAACCAACTGGAGTTTCTCAGCCGTTCCAATGTTTCTCCTGATGGGCTACGTCGCCTCTGAAACGGGGCTGACCAAAGGGCTCTTCGGTGCCTCGCGTGTTCTGCTGTCCAAGCTTCCCGGGGCTCTGGCCTGTGCGAGCGTCATGGCGAGTGCGTTGTTTGCAGCAGCTTCGGGGTCTTCTGTCGCCACGGCTGCGTCCATGTCCCGCATTGCAATTCCAGAGATGCTCGATCGCAAATATGATCCGGGATTGGCATGCGGTACAATCGCGGCCTCGGGCACATTGGGTTCCCTAATCCCGCCAAGCATTCTCATGATCCTCTACGGGGTCTACTCAGACGTATCCATCGGAGCCTTATTCATGGCTGGTGTAATACCGGGGATTCTTTCTGTCGCAATCTACATGAGCATGATTGTAACGCGCTGCAAACTGAACCCAAATCTTGGAGGTAGTCACTTTGTGGATGAAGGCCCCAGGCCCGACCTTAGCAAAATCGTGATGGATATAGCGCCTTTGCCAGCCCTGATTGCAATTGTGATGGGCAGCATTTCTTT
Organism: uncultured Rhizobiaceae group bacterium; assembly: GCA_947501445.1. Lineage (GTDB taxonomy): Bacteria > Pseudomonadota > Alphaproteobacteria > Rhizobiales > Rhizobiaceae > Hoeflea_A. The sequence goes on from CANMVS010000003.1 coordinate 339,296, forward strand.
TGGGATTGCCACACCCACTGAAGCAGGTGCGCTGGGCGCAATCGGTGCCGTGCTGATCGCACTAATCTCAGGGCGTTTTCAATTGCGCGCTTTTTTTAGCGCACTGAAACACAGCGCGATCTCGTTCACATCAATCTTCATCATCGTAATCGGTGGTGCATTGCTCACGCGATTTGTGGCTGTGGCAGGATTAAACCGGCTACTGGAGGATGTTTTCCAACAAAGCGCGGCAGGACCTATTGCCCTGATTTTAGCCGTTACGCTTCTCTACATCGTGCTCGGAATGTTCATCGACTCAATCGGGTTGCTTTTGCTGACTGCACCACTGATCATTCCGCTGGCAAATTCTCTCGGTATTGATTTGATCTGGTTTGGAATCATCCTCATCAAGCTTCTTGAAATTGGATTGATAACGCCGCCTGTCGGGCTGAATATCTTTGTAATCCAGGGCTCATTGGCAGGTCGGGTTCCGCTTCCAGCCATCTTCAAAGGTGTGACGTGGTTCATTGCCATGGATGTTGTCACGCTGGTTATCCTCATCACATTCCCTTCCATCACTCTATGGCTGCCTAGCTTCCTGAATTGAAAGACACAAATATGAAAATCGAAGAAATTTTCGTGGGACCGTCCACCATTGAAATGTCATCTCGCATTGGCCGGGTTCAGGCAGAACTGCAAGAACGGGGTTTGGCCGCCTATGTCAGCGCTGCGCCAGCCAACATTCTGTGGTTGACGAATTTTGCCAACTTCATTCACGAACGCCCATTTATCCTGGTAGTCCCGCAAAATGGCAGGCCGATGTTTTTGGTGCCTTTATTGGAATTGGACCATGTAAATCACCGGGTGGTTGGAGACGTTGAGTTTGTCACTTATTCTGAGTTTCCCGCCCCTGACGGAAATCGCTGGCAAGATCGTTTTTCCAACATTCTTCCTGTCACGGGAAACATCGGCATCGAGGAAATGCTGCCGAATGCAATCGTTCGCGCCTGCGGAGATCGCGTTACCCCGTTGGATCTGGTTGATCTGCTGCGAGCAATAAAATCAGACTATGAGCTTGGAAGGATCGCATATGGTTGCCGCCTGATGAGCGATGCCCATATCGATCTGCTTTCCAGGGCACACCCTGGCATGTCACAAAGTGATATCAATCAAACCATAGGAAGGTCCGTCCTGAAGCGGCTTGGAGACGACAATGCGGCTATGAACCCCTTTGCAACAAGCATCATGACCTTGATCCAAAATCAACGCGTTTCCCATGATCCGCACAATTTCACGGATCTGGATATGGCGATGTTACCAGGAGGGCCCCATATCACCGTCTTTAACTCGGTTCTGAATGGATATGGCGCAGAAGTAGAACGCACCTTTTTTCTCGGAGCTGTACCAGAAGACGCCAAAGCTCCATTTGAGGCGATGATGGAAGCTCGACGTCTGACGTTCGAGCTCACACGGGCCGGAAACATTCTGGGCGATGTTGACCGGGCAGTGAACAAGCTGTTTGCAGACAGCGGATACGCCGAGGCCCGCCGACACAGGGCAGGTCACGGTATGGGGGTAACCGCACACGAAGCTCCATTTATTGCAGACGGAGATGAGAGCGAGATCCGCCCGGGCATGGTATTTTCAATCGAACCCGGAATTTATCTCCCGGGACTGGGCGGTTTTCGTCACTCGGACACTGTTGTCGTTACCGATGATGGTTTGGAATGCCTGACGTCGAGCCCTGATCTGCTGGAAGACTTGATCCTGTGAGGTGAAGAATGGTTGACCATGGCTCAGACACAGTTATCCGTAACGCCCGCCACCAGTCCTCGAGTTCCGAGCGCCTTGTTGCCAAATGTGCGCTTAAACTCCAGGCATTGGTTGGATGCAAGGCAATCACGATACTCGCGATTAATACCGAAACTGGTGCAGCGCGCCGAATCTATTCTTCAGCTTCTGACGTTTTTCCATTATTCGGCACGAAACAAATTCCCACGGGTCTTTGGACAGACCTTGTTGTGACCAAATGCGTTCCCGCCATTTTCACCGGTAGCGAGCAGATTCAAAACACCTTCGCAGATCATCGAGAAATCCTGACGCATGGGTTTTGCTCGGTGTTGAACATTCCGATCTGTTCAGAAAGAATTTGTGTTGGCAGCGTCAATTGCCTTTTTCACGACGAAGAAGCCGCCGCGATCTATGCCAGGAACAAGGATTCAATATCATCCTACATTGAAACCTGCGGTTTGGATGATGCCTTGAAATCAGAAAACGAACTTCGTCCTGTGGTGAAATAATTCCAAATGGGATCGCACCGTCGAACTGGCTCGCATGTCGTTTGACTGCGGGTTCTGCAACAGACTCTAGACAGCCCGCATGACATCGCTACCGGCTTTTTCCGGGAACAGCTTGGCAAGGCCTGCCTTGCTGGCACTGCAAACGCCACGTTCGGTTATCAGCCCGGTCACCAGACGTGAAGGTGTGACATCAAAGGCATGGTTGGCAACGGGCGTGGTTTCAGGGCAAATCAAAACACTGGTCTCCTTGCCATCCTTGTCCTTGCCCGCAACCCAGGACACCTCTTTGCCGTCGCGTTCTTCTATGGGAATTTCACGAAGCCCGTCATTGATGGTCCAATCAACGGTCGTCGATGGCAATGCAACATAAAAGGGCACACCATTGTCGCGTGCCGCCAGCGCCTTCAGGTAGGTGCCTATTTTGTTGCATACATCACCGCTCGCAGTTGTTCTGTCGGAGCCAACGATACAAAGATCCACTTTACCATGCTGCATCAGGTGGCCGCCTGAATTATCCACAATTAACGTGTGGTTGACCCCGTGTCGTCCCAGTTCCCAGGATGTCAGCGAGGCACCCTGATTGCGCGGTCTGGTCTCGTCCACCCACACATGCACGGGCAAACCCATATCATGGGCCTGATATATCGGTGATGTCGCCGTGCCCCAATCCACCGTTGCCAGCCAACCGGCATTGCAGTGCGTTAGTATATTCACCGGGTCGCCAGGTGCCTTGCGTGTGGCGATGTTTCGAATGATATCAACGCCATGTTTGCCGATCGCATGATTGGTATCAACATCCCTGTCGCAAATCTGAGCCGCCAGGGTCCAGGCCGCAGCAATGCGCTGGTCTGCAGGCAGTGGCAGCAAGTGACCGACAACCTCATCAAGGGCCCATTTCAGATTGATGGCCGTTGGCCGCGTTGCATGCAAAATATCGTAGGCGCGGCCAAGTGCCTCATCGCTGGCATCTTTTTGCATGGCAAGCGCCATGCCATAGGCCGCCGTTGCACCAATAAGCGGCGCGCCGCGCACCCACATATCCTCAATGGCAATAGCTGCGTCATCGCGGGACTTGAGGGGAATAGTCACAAAGGAATGCGGCAGTCGTGTCTGATCAATGATACCGACTGTTTTTCCGTCCGGTTCAGCCCAGATTGAACGGTATTTTTTGCCGTCTATTTTCATAATGATACACCCCGGCTTTTAATGGCCCGCGCCAGCGCGCACAGCTGACCCATTCCGGAAAAATGATTGCGTCCGACGAGCAATTCACGGCCCATTGCAAGTGCATTGGCCTCGCATGGTGCTCTGCGTTTCGGATCTTCGATTGATTGCAGGTCTTCCACATGTGCCAGGCCAACCAGTCTGCGCAGCATCTTGGTGCCTGCAAATCCAATCGTATCGGCAAGCAATTCATCAAGGACCCTGGTAAGCGCCTGCTCCGAGCCGATGGCATCGTCCTGGTCTTCAAACAGAGTGCGCGGGAACAAAATACCGGTGCGTTCTTCATGCCACAATTGCCGAAAGCTTGTTTCAAAGCTTGCCCAGGTATCCATCACCGTTGACAACAGCCATTCCTGATACGCATCACGGCTGCCCGGCGCTTCCGCATGGCCGTCCTGAGAAAAATAGGCCAGAAAATAATTGGCAAACAGGGCACCGGTGTCAAAACCCATCGGGCCATAGAAAGCAAATTCAGGGTCAATGACGCGCGTGTCATCTTGCGTCACCATCACAGAACCGCTGTGCAGATCGCCGTGCAGCAGGGACTGTGCGTTGCTGGTGAAGCGCTGTTTCATCAATTGGGCCGCGACTTTGAGATCACGGTCCGTGCGCAGCGATAATGCCAGTCTGTCGAGTTCCGGTGTCGTCCAGCTATTGAGTTCCGCATCATGATAGGGATCGGTAAAGACCAGGCTTTCTGTGATGTCACACAATTCCACGTTATCGACAAACAGGGCGACATCGCCTTTCTTTTGCGCCGTCTCCATGTGCAGATCTGAGGTGCGAAACAAGGTTTGCGCCATGAATGTGCCAAGGTCATGGGCAATTTTCGGATAGATCGTCGCGGCGATAAATCCTTTGCGCAGAATGATATGTTCGGCAAGAAATTCCATTGCGATCAGCGCGTTGGCTTCGTCAAAAGCATATATTTCCGGCACCCGCGCACCACTCGTAACAGCATTGGTCTGCCGGGTCAGCGCGTGATACTCAAAAAAGGATCGTTTGAGTGGCAAAGGCCACGATTCGCCCACCAGCCGCACATAGGGCAGGGCCTGCTTGATGATAAGGGAACCGGATGGGCCTTCAACAATGAACACTAGGTTCAGATTGCCGTCACCCACTTCCACTGTCTTGAGGTCGGATTGTTTGCCACCAACAATGGCCGCAAGCGCCGGGCTGTCACAAACATAAGCTTTGATCGTCTCAGCTGAAAACGCCGTGTAGTCCTTTGGTGTTTCTATTGCCATCGCCTCCTCCGGGTATCGCGCATACCGACCACAGCCGCTCTGCGGCACATCCGTTTATTGCCGGTTGTAACTATGACATGCCGGACGAAAACGATTTTGATCCGTTCCAGTAAATGCGTCAAATTGAATTATGTCAAGATGTATTGACTTTTGACAGATTGATTGTAACGTTTGATGCAGGGAGTGAGATATGAGTGCAGAAAAATTGCATGAAGCTTCCGTGTCCCTGGTGCTTGATCTGGAGGGCGTGGAAAAGTCCTTTGGTGCGAACAAGGTGCTTCAGGGTGTTGATCTATCGATACGTGCGGGTGAAGTCGTTGTGCTCATGGGAGCCAATGGTGCCGGCAAGTCGACGCTTGTGAAAATCATCGCTGGTGTCCATGCCGCTGACAAGGGCCGTATTGAGCTTGAGGGCAAGCCGTTCCAGCCATCAACTCCTGCAGCAGCAATCCGGTCGGGCGTATGCATTGTGCACCAGTCAATCAATGATGGTGTGGCACCGGATTTGAGCGTGGCGCAAAATCTGTTGCTTGATCGGCTCTGCAATGGTGAAACGGAATTGTTTTTTCGGCCGGGCCGCGCCCGCAAGCAGGCCGCCGCCATTGCCGCAGCGCTTGAACTTGATCTGGATCTCGACCGCCCGGTACATGAATTGAACCTTGCTGACCGGCAGCTTGTATCCATCTCGCGTGCCCTGGCGCAAAATCCAAAACTGCTGATTCTGGACGAACCCACTTCCTCCCTGTCGCAGCGCGAAGCCGAACGGCTGTTTGCCATTATTGACCGTTTGAAGGAAAGCGGTGTGGCAATCCTTTATATCTCGCATCGCATGTCGGATATCCGCCGCCTTGCAGATCGCATTATCTCGTTGCGCGATGGCACGATAACCGGCACATTTGAAAAGCCGCTGAATTATGAGGCTGCGGTCCACGCCATGCTCGGACATGCCATTGAGGTGACCGGGCAACAGGTGGCACAGCGAGGCGAGGCATTGTTTTGCGCATCTGATATCCGGTTGAAACCGACCAGTGACCCTTTTTCGCTGGTGCTGCATCGCGGTGAAATCGTGGTTCTTACCGGGCTTGTGGGCACCGGTAAATCGGCGCTGGCCGAGTGTATTTTCGGTGTGGCAAAACCTGCCGCAGGTTCATTTGAGCTTGATGGAATTGCATTTAATCCGACTGATCCGGGAGACGCCATTGCGCGGGGCGTCTTCATGGTGGCAAAGGACCGGGCCAATTCCTCCATCATTCCAGGTTTTGATATTGCCCAGAACCTGACTCTTCCATTTCTCACACGGTTCTCAACTGCAGGCACCGTTCGGCTGGCCCGTGAAAAACAATCCGCCCGCGCCATGATTGATGCCCTGGATGTTGTGTGCCAATCCGAGCAGGATGTTCTTTCGGCGCTTTCTGGCGGGAACCAGCAAAAGGTGGTTATTGCCCGGTGGCTGTCACAACCCAGCAAGCTGCTTGTTCTTGATGAGCCATTTCAGGGCGTGGATATCCGTGCACGTGGTGACATCGGCACCAAACTGCGCAACACATCCGATCAACGGGCAACACTGGTGCTGACGGCTGAGCTGGATGAAGCCCTGGAAATTGCCGATCGTATTCTTGTCATGAGCAATCATACGATTGTTGGAGAACACCTGACCGCTGATCTCAATATGGATCTGCTGATGTCTCAGATATCCGGAGCAACTGCCATGGCTCCGTCCGAAATTGAATCCCTACAATCAACCTACAGGAACTAAAGAATGCCAGAAAGCCCCAAGGCACAGCCGCGTTTCCGGGACCTAGCGATCCGCTACGGGTTCCTTGTTCTGCTGCTGGGGATCGTGATTTTCTTTTCCATCATGGAACCGGCATTCATGTCACTGCGTTCCATGGTGTTCGTATTCCAATCCGTGTCAATCACCGCCATTCTAGCGCTTGGCGTGACGGCTACGCTGGTTGTGGACGGGTTCGATCTGTCCATCGGTTCTGTTGCTGCATCATCGATGATGGCAGCGTCCTATTCGATGGTTATCTGGGGTTTCAGTTCGGTTGAAGCCGTGGCGTTTTGCCTGTTTTTGGGATTGGCTGTTGGCCTGTTCAACGGGCTGCTTGTTGTGGTTGCCCGGGTCCCGGATCTTCTGGCAACACTCGGCACAATGTTCCTGCTTCTCGGGTTGCAGCTGATACCAACGGCCGGACGTTCCATTGCCAAGGGCATGATGCTGCCTGATGGATCAACCGCAACCGGTGCATTCGACAAATCCTTTTTGTATCTGGGTCGGCATCGGCTGTGGGATATCCTGCCGGTTTCCGTCCTCATCATGCTTGTTCTGGCGCTGGCGATCTGGTTTTTTCTGGAATTCACCCGCTGGGGCAGGGTGATGTATGCGATTGGCAGCAATGAGTTGGCAAGCCGGTTGGCTGGTGCACCCGTCGCCCGTTACAAGATTGCCGCCTATATGATTTCCGGCGTTTCTGCGTCAATCGGCGGCATCCTGCTTGCCGCCCGGGTGGGGCGCGGTGACGTGAGTTCGGGCAATAACCTGCTTCTTGATGCGGTTGCGGCGGCGCTCATCGGTTTCGCCGTTCTGGGTGTGGCCAAACCCAACGCTTTTGGAACGTTGATTGGCGCGCTCTTCGTCGGTGTTTTGCTACAGGGTCTGACAATGATGAATGCGCCCTACTACGCACAGGATTTTGTCAAGGGTGCCGTTCTTGTCGTTGCCCTTGTATTTACCTTCAGCCTCACAAGGGCTGTTCGTCGCTAACGCGGTTGCCGCGTTGGAACTTCGTGTGCCGGATGCATATTGCACCGGTCTATCCTATGGGAGGAAACAATAATGCTTACCAGTATTACCCGGCGCATGATGCTCGGGCTTGCCGCAGTGGCAACAACCGGAATGGGGTTTTCGGCCTTTGCTGCTGATATGCCCAAACCGTTTGATAACCCGGGCGACGTGAAGATTGCACTCGTGCGTTACCTTTCAACAGGCGATTTTTTCCAGGCCTATCTTTCGGGCGTTGAACGCCAGGCGGCGGCGCTGGGTGTGGATCTGCGGATATTCGATTCACGTCAGGATGCTGCATTACAGGCTGATATGGTGGATCAGGCCATCGCCCTTGGCGTCGATGGTATCGTTGTTCAGCACGGTCTGACTGAATCCATGACAGAAGCTGTACAGCGCGCAGTTGATGCAGGCATCAAAGTCGTTGCCTTTGATGTTAATGTTGAAAATGATGCGGTTCCGCAGGTTGAGCAAAGCGATCAGCTGCTGGCCCAATTGGCGCTGGAACAGGCGATCAAGGACAATGGCGAAAGCTTCACAGCAGGCTATGTCTATGTGCCCGGCATTGCTCCGCTTGACCGGCGTGATGAAAAATGGCGCGAATTCAAGGAACGCTACAGCGGCATCAATGAAGTCGCACAATTTGGCACATTGGACAACCCAATCGCCAATTCCGTTGCCAATCAGGCATCTGCCGTTTTGCGGGCCAATCCGACAATCAACGTAATGTTCGCTCCTTATGATGAATTCGCCAAAGGTGTGAAAATTGCGGTGGACGAGGCCGGTGTCAGCAAGGATGTCAAAATCTACAGCGCCGACGTTTCTTCAGCCGACATTCAGGCCATGCGTGAAGACGACAGCGCCTGGGTTGCGACAGCTGCAACCAATCCTGCTGTTGTGGGAGAAGTCTCCGTTCGTGCGCTGGCAATGCTTCTTGCCGGTGAGGATCCGGGTTCAAATGTGATCGTGCCACCAACGCTGATCACCCGTGACATGCTGATGGATCTTGGCATTGAAAACATGGAACAGCTTTCGGCAAAACTGCCGCAGTTTGCCCATGCGGATGTTGCCGTGACCGAATGGATGCCGCTGCCAGATCGGTAGAGTAACTCTGTGCAGGGCGGCGAAAAATCCGCCGCCCTGGAACGCCTGACATAGAGCAATTCAGGTTTTGACGGACTCGGCAAAACCTGAATGCACCAACAAAATCAACGGCCGACGCCGTTGTCCCGTTTCTGACAAAACGTGAAACGATCTAGTAATTTCCTTTATTGAATTGTTGCTGTTGCGTGTGGATTCATGCCACTGTTGCCTGTCAAAAATCCTGATCGTATTGACGGTCGATTGATTTTTGTTTCGCAAAGTTGGACATGCGCGCATGTCAGCCGGGCCTCGAATGCCCGCCTATGGAAAATACGAGTGCCTGCTGATGGTCCTGAAGTTGATTTGCCGCGTTGTGCTTGTTGCGACTATCAGCATCCTGTCTCCAATATTGCATTTGGCTCCACTGTCAGCTTTGGCCCAAACAACAGCAGAACAGACATTGGCAGAACCGGCCAGCGTACCCAATTACTGGGACCCGCGCGAACGTGTCATCGTTCCTGATCTGTCGACACGAAACCGCCTCCGTTTTCTGACAACCCATGATTTCCCGCCGTTCAATTTCATTGACCAGCGTGGGCGGGTCTCCGGGTTTCAGGTTGATCTGGCGCGCGAAATCTGTCGGGAACTTGACATATCGGACAAATGTCAGGTGCAGATGCTGCCGTGGGAGGAGTTGGCTCCCGCATTGGCCAGCGGGCAGGGGGACGCGTTGATTGCCGGTATTGCAGTGAACGAGAAAAGCCGCGATGATTATCTTTTCACCCGCCCATTTATCAAATTCCCGGCACGGTTTATCCGCAAAAACAACAGCAAAACTGATGGGGATGCCATCGCCAATTTGACAGGGAAACGAATTGGTGTGCAGGCGGGATCAGCCCATGAGGCGCTCTTGCGTGCATATTTTCCCGATATGAATCCGGTTACCTATGAAAAGGCGGACTGGGTGTATGATGGTCTCAAATCCGGTGAGATTGATGCAGCCTTCGGAGATGGGGTGCATATGTCATTCTGGCTGGCCAGCAAAGGTGCCGCTGATTGCTGTTCATTTGTCGGCGGGCCCTATTTCGCGCCAGCATTTCTTGGTGAAGGCCTGACCATTGCCGTGCCGCGTGAAAGCGCTGACCTTGTTGATGCCTTTGATCATGCGATCCACGCAATAAGCAGTGATGGACGCATGCGTGAACTCTACCTTCAATATTTTCCAAATGGTCTGTATTAGAGCTTGTTGTGCACTGAGCTGCACCGGTTAAGATCATATAGAGAAAATTGGGGGAAATGGTCTCAATGGAAACGCTCTTTGTTCACATTACCAATGTCATTTTGCCCATATTGATCTGCGTGTGTGCAGGGTACGGACTTTCAAGGTTTTCACTTCCCTTCGACAACAAGACAATAAGTGCACTTGTCACAAATATAGGCTATCCGACGTTGATCATTTCTCATTTGACCGGCGCGCATATTGAGCTGGGGGCCTTTGTCGATATGCTCGGGGCTGCCGCTCTTGCCGTCATCTGTTTTGGACTTATCAGCTTCATATTTCTCAAGATCATGGGCTTGGAAATACGCGCTTTCCTGTCGCCCATGATGCACAATAATGTCGGCAATGTCGGCCTGCCTGTGGCAATGCTCGCCTTTGGTGATGCCGGTCTTGCCTATGCAATGGCGTTCGTGATTGTTGTTCTTGTCAGCACGTTCACCATCGGCATGTGGGTTCCCATGGGCCGGTTTTCCATACGACAATTGCTGACATCACCGATCATCTATGCGGTCATCATTACACTCATCATCATGGCAACAAAAACTGAACTTCCAACGCCGATAGCCCAATCCTTCAAGATTCTGGGCGGTCTTTCCATTCCCCTCATGCTGCTGACACTGGGGCACACGCTGGCAACACTGCGGATCAATACAATGTGGCGAGCGACCTATCTGAGTTTGTTTCACATCGCCATGGCTGTCACCGTCGCATTCGGCATTGTCCATCTGTTTGGCTTCACCGGCACACAACGCGGCGTCTTCATTCTCGGCTGTCTGATGCCGGTATCGGTTGCGACCTATCTGTTTGTGGATCGGCACGTCCATGAACTTGCCCATGAGGTGGCTGGTTTCATTCTTGTCTCGACACTCCTGACGGTGCCGGTGCTGACCCTGGCATTGACGTTCTGGATTTAAGGCACAACAAATTATTTTACCTGCCCAAGGGACAGGCCGCGGGCGATGTGGTTGCGCACGAAAAAGATCATCAGGACACCGGGCAAAATAGTCAGAACGCTGGCGGCGGAAAGCAGACCCTCATGGACACCGCCAACCAGGCCGCCCGCCCGGCCCATGATGGGACCAATGGGTTTGGTATTGATGGTGGTCAGCGCATTGGCGAGCAATAGTTCGATCCAGGAAAACATAAAGCAGAAAAAGGCCGTAACACCTATGCCAGGCGCGATCTGTGGGATGAGAATCCGGAAGAAAAAACGCGGCAGCGAGTAACCGTCCACACGGGCCATCTCGTCAATTTCACGCGGGACGGAAGAGATGAAGCCTTCCAGAATCCACACAGCAATCGGCACCGTAAACATGCAGTGGGCCAGGGCGACTGCAAAATGCGTATCAATCAGTTGCAGCTCGGAAAAAACCTGCACAAACGGCACCAGCATAACGGCGGGCGGGGTCATGCGGCTGGCCAGAAACCAGAAAAACATGTGTCGACTGCCCATGAACCGGTAGCGTGAAAACGCATAGGCTGCAGGCAGGGCAACGGTAATGGACATGGCCACATTCATCAGCACATAGATGGCCGCATGCATATAGGCCAGATACCAGCTTGGATCAGAAAAGATGATGGCGTAGTTGAACAGTGTCGGATTATGCGGCCAAAGGGTTACTTGCGATCCGATTTCGTACTGTGTCTTGAAACTCATATTGATGAGCCAGTAAATTGGCACCATCAATAGGAAAACATAGATGGCAGGTACGATGGATTGCCGGGATTTTTTGTGCATTTGCCGCATGTTCTAATCCGCCGGTTTCATCATGACTTTGAAAAGCGACCACGACACCGCCAGCATGATCAGGAAATAGATGACACCCATGGCGCTGGCGCGACCGAGGTCAAATTGCTTCAATGCAGTTTGCACCAGTTCGACGGACAGAAATGTCGTCGCGGTTCCCGGACCACCTCTGGTGACCACGAATGGCTCCGCGTAAACCATGAAACTGTCCATGAAGCGCAGCAATATGGCGATAAGCAATACGCGGCGCAGTTTGGGCAACTGAATATAGCGAAAAATGCTCCATTTGCTGGCGCCATCAATGCGGGCAGCACGATAATAGTCATCTGGAATGGACATCAGTCCCGCATAACAAAGCAGTACGATAAGGCTGGTCCAGTGCCAGACATCCATTGCAATGATTGTCGCCCAGGCAACGACGGGGTTCTCCAGGTTGTAAACCAGCCCTATGGCAGCCAGTGCTGAACCCAGCAGTCCGGTTTCAACATTGATCAACAGTTTCCAAACAAGCCCGACGACCATCCAGGGGGTCAGCAGCGGAATGCACATCAAAATGATGTAAAAGCCAGCAAGGCGGCTTTTGCCCGGCATGCGCAGCGCTATGAAAATGCCCAGTGGCAACTCGATGGCCAGAACAAGCAGGCAAAAGAGCAGGCTTCGCGCCAGCGCCCAGCGAAATTGGGAGGAGTTCAGCAGTTCCTGGAACCATGTGGTGCCAACCCAAAAATAGTTATCGCCCGGAAATACGTCCTGAAAGGCGTAATTGATCACCGCCATCAACGGTAATCCGGCACTGGCTATGATGAGCACAAGTGCCGGCAGGACCAGCAACCAGGCGCGATTGTTCGTAGCTCTCACCATCTCTGCGCCTTCATTGTGTCAGTGCGTGGTCCCGATAAAGTCTCTTGCGGATGTGTCATTGTACAATCATCGCCCGGAGCTTATCACAGCGCCCGTCCGCACAGCGGCGCGATCATTGGAAATTCCACAGACATTGCACATTTCATCAAACTGCCAAAAAACGGTTGCCCGGTTACCTCGGGTTGGGCAAGTTGTCCGCATTCACACATCGAACGGAGCAACAATCAATCATGGCCAATGCACCTTCGCTGGAACACGTCAATTGGGATGACCTTCCCAGACCAGAAGATGATGGTGCGGCAGATCACCTGCGCGGCAAAACGCTTCCGCATCTCAGTTTGCCCGCAACGAATGGGCAGAGCGTCACGTTGAGCGACCTCGACGGCCTGACGGTGATCTATATTTACCCGATGACAGGCCGTCCAGATACGCCGCTGCCTGATGGATGGGACATGATCCCCGGAGCGCGTGGGTGCACGCCGCAAAGTTGTACGTTTCGCAACCATTTCGCTTCGCTGAAGGACATGGGTGTCAGCCACCTTTTTGGCCTGTCAACCCAATCCACAGATTACCAAAAGGAAGCATGCGAACGCCTGCATCTGCCCTTTCCCCTGTTGTCAGACGAAAAGCTGATTCTGGCCAAGGCGCTGTGCCTGCCAACCATGAATGTCGGTAGCGAGACATTGCTCAAACGGCTGACAATGGTGATTGAAAACGGTTCAATCATCTTCATTCGCTATCCGGTTTTTCCACCTGACAGCGATGCAGCAAACGTAATGGAGTGGCTCGGTCGGCAGGCAGGTTAAACGGATCGCAGAATCCATTGCAAACCTGCAGACCTGCTCCAGGCAGCCTGTTTGTTTCTGACAGCGATGACCGGTCAGGAATTTCGTCAACCATCAGGGCCAATCCTGGATAACAGATTACAGCCATAGCGAGCGTTTGTATCTGGCGGATTATTATCGATATGCGGCGATCAATTTTCTGCCGGCTTGTTGACATGTTCTCGCTCAAATGCAACCAATATGATATTGGTTGCTGTAAAGGTTGACCTGTCTCAATGGAATTCTCGACAAAAATGCACGAAAAAACCGATGGTACCGGTACGGACCCATTGTTGCGGATTGAAGATTTCAGTCTGCGCTTTCAGGGCCACGACGTTTGCGTCGTGGATGAACTGAATATTTCGGTAAGCGCCGGTGAAACCCTGTGCATTGTCGGAGAATCGGGTTGCGGGAAATCCGTATCGGCGATGGCGTTGATGGGATTGCTGCCCAAAGATGTGATTGATATTCCCGATGGTGAGATGTGGTTTGAGGGTCAATCCTTTGATCTGACAACAAGCACGCTGGATGCACACCTGCGTGGCAATCGCATGGCGATGATCTTTCAGGAACCCATGACCTCGCTCAACCCGTCCTTTCGCATTGGCGACCAGATTTCGGAGGCGGTGCGTCGACATACAGACAGTACAAAATCCGAAGCCCGCGTGCGCGCACTGGAAATGCTGCACCGGGTTGGCATAACCGCGCCGCAGCAGCGAATGCGCGAATATCCGCATCAATTGTCCGGCGGGATGCGCCAACGTGTGATGATCGCCATGGCGCTGGTCAATGACCCGTCACTGCTGATTGCTGACGAGCCCACAACAGCACTCGACGTGACCATTCAGGCGCAGATACTGAATCTGATTCGCGACCTGCAGGATCAAACCGGCATGGGCACCATATTGATCACTCACGATTTGGGCGTGGTCGCCGAAATCGCGACGACAGTGGCCGTAATGTATGCCGGGCAGATTGTCGAAAGCGGACGTGTTGCTGACATTTTTGATGACCCGCAACATCCCTACACACTTGGGCTGATGAGCTCCGTCCCGCGCCTGAGCGGACCACGGGCGCGATTGACGACCGTGCCGGGTGTTGTGCCGACAATTGCCAATATGCCAAAGGGCTGCCGGTTCAGATCACGCTGTCCATTTGCCAGCGAACAATGCGCGGTTCGACCGGCTTTGATCGACATAGGCAAGGCGCATCAGGTGGCTTGCCATCATGCACCGCTGGAACAGGTGGTGTCGGTTCAATGAGTGATGTCCTGTTGGAAGCGATTGATCTGGTGCGCCACTTTGAAGTGGGCTCAAGCCTTTTCAAAAAGGGCAAACGGGTACGCGCGGTTGATGGTGTATCACTGCAGGTTGAACGCGGCGAAACATTTGCAATTGTTGGCGAATCGGGCTGCGGCAAATCAACACTTGCCCGGCTGCTGATGCGTCTGGACAATCCGACAGCCGGGAAAGTGCTGTTTGAAGGGCGCGAAACCCGTGGCTTGAAAGGCAAGGAATTAACCGAACTGCGCCGTGATCTGCAGTTTATTTTCCAGGACCCGTTTTCATCGTTAAATCCGCGTATCACTGTCGGAAAACTGGTGGGTGAACCCATCGAGGTGCATGCGCCTGAACTGGACGCCGATGCCCGTCGCCAAAAGGTAGGGCAGCTGCTGGCTCAGGTCGGTCTGCTGCCTGAACACGCCAACCGCTACCCCCATGAATTTTCCGGTGGTCAGCGCCAGCGGATCGGCATTGCCAGAGCGCTGGCCTCCGGTCCGCGGGCCATTATCGGTGATGAGCCGGTTTCCGCACTGGATGTGTCTGTTCAGGCTCAGGTAATCAATCTGCTGAGTGATCTGAAATCCGAACTGAAGCTGACGCTGCTGATTATTGCCCATGATCTGGCGGTTGTGCGTCATATGAGTGATCGTGTGGCCGTCATGTATTTGGGCCAGATTGTCGAAATTGGTCCGGCCGATGCGGTTTTTGAAACAGCGCGGCATCCCTACACAAGGGCGCTCCTGTCGTCGATCCCGGAACCACAACACAATCATAAACGCAATCCGATGCAATTGACCGGTGAAACACCAAGCCCGCTGGCACCGCCGAGCGGCTGTCGGTTTCATACCCGATGCCCCTTTGTGCAGGACAATTGCAAAACAACAGAACCGCAGCTCGATGAAGCCGGGCAGGGACATTCAGTTGCCTGCCATCACTGGCGTGACATCGGCAAAACCGCGCCGCCGGAGCAGATGAAACCACGCAGCGAGAATGTGGCGAAACGCTTTGCCATGTATCAGGCAGCGGTCAATGAGAGCGTGAATGACAGTCCGGAAAATATCCGATTAACCAGAGAGGAATGAAAATGAAACTCGCAAAAATCAGTTTGTTATGTGCCCTGATGGGTGCCATCGCCCTGCCGGCCGGTGCGCAGGACCTGCGTATTGCGCTGCAATCAGATGCCGATGTTCTTGATCCTGATCAGTCGCGCACATTTGTTGGGCGTATTGTTTATGCATCCATGTGCGACAAGCTTGTCGACATCACGCCGGATCTGAAGCTGAACCCGCAACTGGCGACGGGTTGGGAATGGTCACCGGACGGCAAATCCCTGACAATGACCTTGCGCGAGGGTGTGGTTTTTCATGATGGCACACCATTCAATGCGGAAGCTGTTGCAGCCAATATCAACCGATCGCAAACGCTGGATGTTTCCCGTCGCAAATCCGAGTTGAAATCAATCACCGGGATGGAGGTTCTTGATCCATTCACAATCCGTTTCGACATGGCCGCACCGGACGCCACGTTGTTGGCACAGTTCGCAGACCGGGCTGGTATGATGGTCTCGCCGACAGCTGCCAATGCTGCCGGTGCTGATTTTGGTCTTAATCCAGTTTGCTCCGGCGCGTTCAAATTCAAGGAGCGTGTCGCGCAGGATCGCATCGTGCTGGAAAAATTTCCCGATTACTGGAATGCCGATCAGATCCATTTCGACACTGTGACCTATTTGCCCATTCCCGATACGACCGTACGTCTTGCCAATCTGCAGTCCGGTGACATTGACATGCTGGAACGTCTGGCTGCCACAGATCTGACACAGGCCAATGGCGATGCCGGTGTCAATGTAGAAAGCGCTGTGTCACTGGGTTATCAGGGCATCACCATGAATGTGAACAATGGTGAAAAGGGCGACAACCCGTGGGGCAATGACAAAAGATTGCGCCAGGCGCTCAGCCTTGCAATGGACCGCGAAGCCATTAATCAGGTTGTATTTGATGGTGCCTTCGCATCCGGAAACCAGCCCTATCCCCCGACGTCACCCTGGTATAATGCAGATCACCCTGTCCCGGCACGCGACGTTGCCAAAGCCAAGGCGCTTCTGGCTGAGGCAGGGTATCCGGACGGGATCAAGCTGGAGGTCCAGGTGCCCAATACAACCGTGCCGCTGCAATTGATGCAGGTGGTTCAGGCAATGGCCGCTGAAGCAGGCATTGATATCACGATAACGTCGAAGGAATTTGCGACCCTGTTGGCCGATCAAAGTGCCGGCAATTATCAGGCGAGCCAGATCGGCTGGTCAGGCCGGGTTGATCCGGATGGCAATATCCATCAGTTCATGACAACCGGTGGCGGGATCAATGACAGTCATTATTCTCACCCCGAAGTGGATAAATTGTTGAACGCGGCACGCACCTCGACAGACGTTGCAACACGCAAGGAAAGTTATGATGCGGCCCGTAAAATTCTGATTGATGAACTGCCCATCGTATATCTTTATCACCAGACATGGATCTGGGCTCTGGATTCATCAATCAAGGGCTTTACGCCTTATCCGGACGGTATGATCCGCCTGGAAGGTGTGACCCTCGAAAAGTGATAAATCACGTGCTGCCCCGGATGTTTCGGGGCAGCCTCCTTAACGCGAGCGCCAAACATGTTGTCCTTTATCCTGCGTCGGCTGTTGATAGCGATACCTACGATCATCCTGATTTCGGTCTTCGTTTTTGCTTTGCAGAAACTTCTCCCCGGAGACCCGGTTCTGGCGATGGCGGGCGAGGAACGCGATCCCGATGTGTTGGAATTTCTGCGCGAAAAATACCGCCTGAATGATCCGGTTCCGGTGCAGTATTTTACCTGGATCGGCAATGCCCTGCGCGGTGACCTGGGCATTTCCCTGCGAACCAACCAACCGGTAACCGAACTGATCGCCAGCAAGCTGCCTGTCACAATTCAACTGGCCACAATGGCGATTATATTTGCGCTGGTCATTGGAATCCCGGTCGGCATTATTTCATCGGTCAAAAAGGGAACTGTCACGGATTATGTGGCCAACACCGTGGCACTGTCCGGCTTGTCCATTCCCAATTTCTGGCTTGGGATCATGCTCATTCTTCTGTTTTCGGTGCGCTGGAAACTGCTGCCGGCTTCCGGATACGTGCCGCTCAGCGAGGACCCGGTCAAATCAATCACCACAATGTTGATGCCGGCCTTCGTGCTCGGTACAGCGCTGGCGGCGACACTGATGCGCCACACAAGGTCCGCCATGCTCGGCGTTCTCAAGTCAGACTACGTCCGCACCGCACGCGCCAAGGGGCTGCGTGAGCGGTCTGTTGTGCTCAAACATGCATTTCGAAATGCGCTTACGCCAATTGTCACCCTGACTGCATTGCTGTTTGGAGAGCTGATTGCGGGTGCGGTGCTGACAGAGCAGATTTTTACCATCCCCGGGTTTGGCAAGCTTGTGGTCGATGCTGTTTTCAACAGAGATTATGCCGTTGTCCAGGGCATCGTGCTGGTAACGGCAGTGGGTTTCATTTTCATGAATCTGATTGCTGATGTGCTCTACGTGCTTTTAAATCCCCGGCTGAGGGGGCAGTAGATGAGCGTCAGCGAACCTGCAATTTCCCATCGGGCGGAAAATCGTGTCTGGAAGAAGTTTCGCTATCACCGCAGCGCCATGCTGGGTGGCATTTTGGTGGTTTTCTTCATCCTCATAGCGCTGACAGCACCACTGTTGCCAATTCCCGACCCGGCGGCGACAGATTGGGGTGCGGTGCGCAAGGCACCCTCTGCTGCGCATTGGCTGGGCACCGACGAAATTGGCCGCGATGTCCTGTCCCGGATGATATGGGGTGCACAAGCCTCCCTGCTGGCCGGCGTCGTCTCGGTGGCAATCGCGCTGCTTCTTGGGGTGCCGCTGGGCATCATTGCCGGTTACTTCGGTGGCTGGAGCGACGCGGCCATATCGCGCTGTACGGAGGCTTTGCTTGCCGCGCCGTTTCTGATTTTGGCAATCGCACTGGCCGCATTTCTTGGGCCATCACTGACCAACGCGATGATTGCCATTGGCATATCCGCCACGCCGATCTTTATCCGCCTGACGCGCGGTCAGGTTTTATCCGTCAAGGCCGAAGATTATGTCGATAGCGCCCGGGCAATTGGCCTGTCGACACCCAAAATCCTGGTGCGCTATATTTTTCCCAATATTCTGCCACCCGTACTGGTACAGGCGACTTTGACAATCGCAACGGCCATCATTGCCGAAGCCTCGCTTTCCTTTCTCGGCCTGGGACAGCAACCACCCGATCCCAGCTGGGGCTCCATGCTGAACACAGCGAAGAATTTTCTCAATCAGGCTCCGTGGATGGCCCTGTGGCCGGGCATCGCAATCTTCCTTGTGGTGTTGGGCTTTAATCTGTTGGGCGATGGTTTACGTGATGCTCTGGACCCCCGCGAACACTAAACGAACCGGAGATACCCATGTCAGTTTTTACCACCCGTCCTGAAATTCGCGGCACTTTCGGTGTCGCCACATCGACCCATTGGATCGCTTCCGCTGTCGGGTTCGGTATTTTGGAACGGGGCGGCAATGCCTTTGACGCCGCCGTTGCCACCGGCCTGACATTGCAGGTTGTTGAGCCGCATCTTAATGGTCCTGCCGGTGACATGCCGGCGATATTCCATTCGGTCAAAACCGGAAAAACAGAAGTTTTATGTGCACAGGGGCCAGCCCCGGCAGCAGCCACTGTGGAACATTATACCGATCAGGGGCTGACCCTTGTGCCGGGTTCCGGTCTGCTTGCAACGGTTGTCCCCGGAGCATTTGATGGCTGGATGCTGATGCTGCGTGATCATGGAATTTTGTCGCTGCGTGACGTCATGCAACCGGCCATTGACTATGCCCGTGACGGACATCCGGTGCTGCCGCGTGTTGCAGATACGATTGCCAGTCTTGCCGACTATTTTGCCAGGGAATGGCCAAGCTCGGCACAGGTCTGGACGCCGGACGGTAAAGCACCCGCACCAAATGCAATTTTCCGCAACCCGGATCTGGCGGCAACCTATGAGCGGCTGGTTGCAGACAGCGAAGCCAGCCATACCGACCGTACGGCACAGATTGATGCCGCGCGGGACGCCTGGAAACAAGGGTTTGTTGCCGATGCCATTTTTGACTACCTCAAAGACGCTGAAGTAATGGACGTTTCCCTTAGCCGTCACCGGGCAGTGCTGGCACCACAGGACATGGCCGGATGGCAGGCAACCTATGAAAAAACCCTGCAATATGTCTATGAGGGCTGGACGGTGCACAAGACCGATGCCTGGAGCCAGGGTCCGGTGATGTTGCAGACGCTGGCTCTGCTCAAGGGCATGGATATTGGTTCCATGGACCCCAACGGCGCACAGTTCATCCATACGATCATTGAAGCAATGAAACTGTCCTACGCTGATCGTGAGGCCTATTATGGTGATCCGGTCCATAGCGAAATTCCGATGGAATATCTGCTGAGTGACGCCTATGCCGACGCGCGCCGCGCGCTGATATCCGATGTGGCATCACACGATCAACGGCCAGGCATTGTGCCCGGATTTGAGCACCTTGCTGACGCCTATCTTGAAAGGTCCACCCGTGATTTCCGGGCGGCCAAGGGTGCCAGTGCCGGCGAACCGACCATGTCTCATCTGACAGAAAAACGCGGTGACACGGTTCATCTGGATGTGATTGACCGGTGGGGAAATATGGTTGCCGCAACCCCGTCGGGTGGATGGCTGCAGAGCTCGCCTGTCATTCCCGGTCTCGGGTTTCCACTCAACAGCCGCGCTCAGATGTTCTGGCTGGAAAACGGGCTGCCATCGTCGCTGGCACCGGGCCGTCGTCCGCGCACAACCCTGACACCGAGCCTGGCTGAAAAGGATGGCAGACAGCTGGTGTTCGGCACACCGGGTGGAGATCAACAGGACCAGTGGCAGTTGATCTGGTTTTTGCGCTTTGTGCATTTTGGACAGGATATGCAGGCCTGTATGGATGCACCATTGTTTCATTCGATGCATTTTCAGGGATCGTTCTATCCGCGAGAAACCCATGCGGGCGCGATGATGATCGAAGACACCTTTGGACAAAGCGTCATCGATGATCTGAAAGATCGCGGACATGTGGTAACAGTGGCAGATCCATGGACCATAGGGCGGTTGACGGCTGCCCTGCGTGAACCGGATGGATTATTGCGTGCAGCGGCCACACCACGGCTGATGCAGGCCTATGCGGTAGGACGATAAGATGACCTATTCAATCATTGCCAGAGACCCGACATCACGTGATATCGGCATCATTGTTGCCAGTCGATTTTTTGCCTGTGGTGCCCGGGTCCCAAATGTTGGAAAATACAGCGCCGTTGCCACACAGGCATTCTCCAATCCCGTTTGGGGCACGGAAGGTTTGCGTCGCCTTGAGGCTGGGGAAACGGCGCAGGCCGTGATGGCCGACTTTGTCGCCCGCGATGAGGGCCGCGCCAACCGGCAGGCGCATATGCTGGACAAATCGGGGAATTTTCATGCCTATACGGGCGCTGATTGTGTTGACTGGGCAGGGCACAAAATTGGCACCAACCACTCTGTCGCCGGCAATATGCTGGCGGGGCCACAGGTTGTTGAGGCAACTTTTGCGGCCTATGAGGATGGACACACTTTATCCTTTCCCGAGCGTTTGCTCAGTGCAATGGAAGCGGGCGAACGGGCAGGGGGGGACAAGCGTGGAAAACAGGCGGCGGGTCTGTTGATCAATTGCGGGCAAGCCCATCCATGGCTTGACCTGCGCGTTGACGACCATGGCGACCCGCTGTTTGAACTTCGGCGTCTTTGGGATGTCTCCGGTGAGCGCTATTTGCATTTTGTCGAAGCCATGCCGACAGAAAAGAATTTTTCCGGCACGCCGCAACGCGAAACACTGGACCGCGCCATTCGTAGAGCGGACAAACGGCGCAAGGCTGAAGGCCGCAAGAGCCGGTCTTTTGCCACCGGGGCGGGTTGAGTTTTGGCTGCGTTTGATTTTCACACGCTGGCAACGCTGATCGCCATAGCGGCGGCAGCCGGTGTCTTTGGTGGTGTGCTGGCCGGCCTTCTGGGTGTGGGAGGCGGGATTGTTATCGTCCCATCGCTATATTTCGCGCTCTCTCTCACCGGCGGTGACACGGCTTTGACCATGAAAGTGGCTGTCGGGACATCATTGGCCACGATTGTCTTTACCTCGCTGTCTTCGAGCTGGGGGCATTATAGGCGCGGCACACTGGACACGGCGCTGCTGAAAAAATGGGTACCTGCGGTGCTGATCGGCGTCATCATCGGCAGTGTCCTGGGAGGTCTCGTCAGCGGCTATATTCTGCTGGCGGTTTTCGGTCTGGTTGCCGGATTTGTTGCGCTGGACATGATCATACGCACCCCGGGCGAAAGCGATGAGGTCCGCATATTTCCGGCCTGGATCTGGGCCATAACCGGCGTCTTTGCCGGTGGGCTTTCGGCCATGATGGGTATTGGTGGCGGAACGATCTGTGTCCCGGTGCTCAGTGCGCTGGGCTATGATATTCGCCGTGCAGTGGGAACCTCGGCGGCCATTGGTTTTGTGATTGGATTGCCCGGTGCGCTGATATACGCCTGGACAGGATTGGGTGAAACCGGTTTGCCACCGTTTTCACTCGGCTATGTAAACCTGTTGGCGGCAGCGGTCATCATTCCAATGTCGACAACATTTGCACAGGTCGGTGTTCGCATTGCTCATTCGATACCAAAACGTGCCCTGCGTCTTGCGTTCAGTTGCTTCCTGATGCTTACGTCAATTCGAATGTTCTATGATCTTATCGGAGTTTGGTAAAAGGTGGTCAATAATTTCTCGGATGGCGAGCTGATGGCCTCCCTATACGCTGGTATCGCTGCAGGAACGTTCTTGAACGACGGTAAATTATTGCCGGAGCGCGCCCTGGCTGAAAAACTCAATGTCACACGGGCCAAGTTGCGCCGGGTTCTTGATCTGCTGGAACAGGATGGCACCATATTTCGTCGTCACGGCCAGGGGACATTTGCCTCGCCGCCGCCCGCTGTCGAGGCCAATCCGCTTCGGACCGTTGCCGCCCGTGTCATGCCACGGGACGTGATTGAGGTGCGCCTTGAGATAGAGCCCGCGCTGGCTGCACTGGCCGCTCAACGTGCCTCGGTCAGGGAACTGAAGGCGCTGGAACAGTTGATGCGGGCGACCTTGACGGCTTCAGACACCGCTGCCTACGCCGCCTCGGACGATATTTTCCATTATACGATTGCAAAGCTGGCCCATAATCCGCTGTTTCTTACGGTTTACGATTCAATCCGCGCCGTGCGCCAGCAGGCTGAATGGACGAAGAGCCGCGATAAACACTATTCAAAACCAACGCTGATCCGGCTGGGTGAGCAGCATGAACAACTTTACAGCTGCATTGCAGATCGTGACAGTCGCGGCGCGGCTGAGGTGATGGAAACCCACCTGCTGAGCATCTCAAACACCATGCTGCGTGACAGGAATTACACCAAAGGCACATAGAGTATTCAAAAAAAATGTTCTGGCTGACCGGTTATTTCCGAAATGGCAGCAGCAGCGTCCATATCAGTCGGCTGGGCGCAGTATCGCGGTATTCCTTCAGGCCAATCTCCATGTCGTCATGACCAAGGCGCGGTTGCGCCCAATAGGTTTTGAACAGGCGATCCCAGAAGGGGAAATTGAACCCGTAATTGGTATCGGTCTCGCGGTTATCGCTGGAATGGTGGACCCGGTGCATATCCGGGGTAACCAGAACCAGTCGTAAGACACGGTCCAGGCCAAGCGGCAGGCGGGCATTGGAATGATTGAACATGGCGGTGCCATTCAGCACAATCTCGAATATCAACACAGCAACCGCCGGTGGCCCCAGGCATACAATGATCAGGGCTTTCCAGAACATCGACAGCACAATCTCAAGCGGATGAAACCGCAGCGCCGTTGTCAGATCAAATCCCGTATCGGAATGGTGCATGCGGTGGATGCGCCATAACAGCGGAATTTTGTGGCTGGCCCAATGTTCCACCCAGACGATGAAATCCAATATGATGAACGCCAGCACGCCAGCCAGCCAGGTGGGCAACTCAAGGATGGTAAAAATTCCATAACCATTATCCTGAGCCCATAGGGCGGTGCCAACCGCTGCCAGCGGAAAAATCACCCGCAGGGCAACGGACGAAATCACCACAATGGATAGATTGGTAAACCAGCGTTTCGCCTTGAGTGCGCCCATCACCTCTCCACGCTCGAGCCGCGGATTAACCAGTTCAAAAACGGCCATTGAGATAAATATGGCCGCAAATGCCAGCAGGCGGACAGTCGGCTCGGAGAGGCCAAACAGTTCCATGATCTAGTGGCTTCTGAAACGCGCCATGGCACCACGTTCGATCGCTGCACAGGTCAATTTGTCGAGACCAAGCCGGTCACGCAAAATCTGCAACAGACGCAGTTCTTCCTGTTCAACGTGCAAATCTGCAGCGGCAACTTCCACCGCCAGTGCATAGGCCGTGTCATAGAGGCCATGCGGCAGGGCATCGTGGGCAATCAGCAGCACCGTGTCGAGACCATCGGTCTCACTCAATATGGCACCGCAGTCCTTGGAGACCCGAACCAGGCGTTCTTCATTGAAGTCCTGAAAGATTGGCAGGGTACGCGTGATATTGCCGATTTGTGCCAATTCGGCATCAGTCATTGTCCGGTCAACAGCTGACATTGTGACCATGACATAAATTAGCGCGTCCTGAATAGTGATCGGGGATGACATGCAAGATCCTTCTACATCGGCTTCCGATTTGCGTTGCACCTAAACTATGAACCAGCGCGATCAAGCGCAAGTCAGTTCTTCGTCAGATGCTGTTATGCAAAGGTTCTTAGCGATCATTGCCCAACAATACAATATTGACGCGGCCCTGCTGGCAGCATAGGTTCCGCTGCGCTGCAGCACGCGCAAGATTGGTGCGGCGAAATATCCGGTGCAAATGCAATCTGACAGGAATGCGGCCACGTCTGTGGTGACATTCGTGCGGTCAATGCGCATGAACCGGTGTAGACATTCCTTTAGACCGTTTCACGCCTTGTCAGAAACGGAATAACGGTGTCTGCCTTTGGATTTTATTGATGCATTCAGGTTTTGCCGAACCCGTCAGAACCTGAATTGCTTTAGTTGCGAAAGTGATATGATGAGCACGAACCGTCTGACCCAGATCGATCTTGATGAAGATATGATTGCGGCTGCGGCTGAGGCGAAAGCCTGGCCGTTTGAAGAGGCGCGAAAACTTGTCAAACGCTACGGGAAAAGCGGCTATCCCGATGTGGTGCTGTTCGAAACCGGCTATGGCCCATCAGGATTGCCTCACATTGGCACCTTTGGCGAGGTGGCCCGCACAACCATGGTACGTCAGGCTTTTCGAGTGCTGACCCGTGATACGGTAAAGACAAAAATATTGTGCTTTTCAGATGATATGGACGGTTTCCGCAAGGTACCGGCCAATCTGCCCAATCAGGACATGCTGCTGGCGCATCTGGGCAAGCCGCTCAGCCGTGTCCCCGATCCGTTTTCGAACGAATATCCTTCCTTTGGTGCGGCCAATAATGCCCGGCTGATGGCCTTTCTGGATCGTTTCAATTTCGATTATGAATTTGCTTCCTCGACCGACTATTATACCCAGGGACGCTTTGATGCGGCTCTGCAGCGCATGCTCGAAGTCTATGATGAGGTGATGGCGATCATCCTTCCAACATTGGGAGAGGAGCGCCGCGGCACCTATTCACCCTTCCTGCCGATTTGCAAACGCACCGGTGTGGTGCTGCAGGTGCCGATGATCGCCCGCAATGTGGAAGCGGGCACCATTACCTATGAAGACCCGGAAACCGGTGAGCATATCGAAACGGCGGTCACCGGCGGCCAGGTGAAATGTCAGTGGAAGGCCGATTGGGCCATGCGCTGGTTTGCGCTTGGTGTGGATTATGAAATGGCCGGCAAGGACCTTATCGACAGCGTCAATCTGTCATCCAAAATCTGCCGCGTATTGGGCAGGCCCGCACCCGAGGGCTTTAACTATGAGCTCTTTCTGGATGAGGGCGGCCAGAAGATTTCCAAATCCAAGGGTAACGGCCTGACCATTGACGAATGGCTGACCTACGCGTCTGACGAGAGCCTCAGCCTTTATATGTTCCAAAAGCCAAAGACCGCAAAAAGGCTGTTCTTTGATGTGATTCCAAAGGCTGTCGACGAATATTATACCTTTCTGTCTGCCTATCCGCGACAGGACTGGAAGAGCCGTCTCGGCAACCCCGTGTGGCATATGCACCACGGCAATCCGCCGACAACGGACAATCCTGTTCCCTTTGCCATGCTGCTCAATCTGGTCAGCGCATCCAATGCTGAAAACAGCGATGTGCTGTGGGGCTTTATCTCGCGCTATGCGCCGGGTGTCTCAAAGGAAAGCCATCCAAAGCTGGATGAACTCGTTGGCTACGCCATTCGCTATTTCAACGATTTTGTGAAGCCCAACAAGGTCTTCAGAGCCGCCGATGCGGTGGAGCTGGAAGCGCTTGAAGGGATTGACCGGCAATTGGCGCAATTGCCTGCCGGTGCCGATGGCAGTGCCATTCAGGATGCTATCTTGAACGTTGCCCGTGTTATCGAACGCTATCAGGATCCAAAGAAAAAGAGCCCCGATGGCGGCCCTGGCGTATCGGTGGCTTTTTTCCAGATGCTCTATCAGGTGCTATTGGGGCAGGAGCGCGGACCACGGTTCGGCTCATTCGTAGCCCTTTACGGTATTGATGAAACCCGCGCTTTGATCAAAGAGGCTCTGTCGGGGAATCTGGCGCAGGGCTGACGACGCTTTCCGTGTCGTCCAGTCCGATAGCAGGTTCGATCTGGCTGTCGATCAGGTCCAGGGGCTGGCGAGGGTCACCACCATAAAGGCCTTTGGATTGAGCACGGGCCTCTGCATGCATCTTGCCATAGGTGCTTTGTCTGGACGCCCGTGACCATCCGTGGCTGACCAGCCATGCGGCAGGGTCCTGTTTGCCGACAAGGCAACTGGCCACAACACCATCATCCCACTGTCCCTGCGACACCACACAGGCCAGCGCCCGCCCGCGCAGGAAATTTCTAAAGGCGGTTCGCGCGATAATGCCGCAAGGCCAGGGATCACCAGTGGGGCCATCGCACATCTCTTCAGGCCTGACCGGGTCAATATC
Organism: uncultured Rhizobiaceae group bacterium; assembly: GCA_947501445.1. Lineage (GTDB taxonomy): Bacteria > Pseudomonadota > Alphaproteobacteria > Rhizobiales > Rhizobiaceae > Hoeflea_A. The sequence goes on from CANMVS010000003.1 coordinate 366,173, forward strand.
CTCAAATGTCAAAACACCCTGCTTGTAGGAAACCATGCCCGCCGCAACGACCTTTGGCCGATGCAAAAGGGTGGCCCGGGGGGTGGTGTCGACAGGTGTTGGCGGTGTCAAAGGCTGGCGCGGTTCAATGCGTTCCAATTGGCTGGCGTGTTCGGCAAATGGCTGGGCAAATTGCACCGGCGCAATAACGCGCGGGCCGGTTTTCTGGACTGTGTTTTGTTTCAGCGGTTCGGGTGGTTCCGGTGCATCGGTTTTTTCACTTGGACCGGCGACAGGACCCGCATCCCGATCCGGCACAAATTGGTAGAGGACAATGGCCCCGACCAGAATGAACACCAGCGTGATAAGTGTATTGCGCATGCTACTGACTTGCCCAGACAATACGGGCGATCCAGTCGATGTCACTGCGTTGGAACTGCCGATCGGGATGATCCCGATTGAGCGAGGCCAATTGTATCGTCTGTTGGTCCATGCGCAGCAGCAGTTTGGCCAGTACCTCGCCCTCGCAGGTTTTAACGACGACCCGGTCGCCGTTGCGCACCGTCGCTTCCGGATCGACAATCAGCGTATCGCCATCGCGATAGACCGGCAGCATTGATTCGCCCTGCACTTTCAGCGCATAGGCATGTCTGGCCGCCGCTGCTGGCAGGTCCACCGTGTCCCAGCCGTGCCCGGCCGGAAATCCGCCATCATCGAAAAAACCGCCATCGCCGGCCTGCGCCATGCCCAGCAATGGGACAGACTGCCGGGCAATGCGCCGGTCGGATGCGGCTTCTTCTTTGGGCGATTGCGCCAGTGCAACAAAGGCATCAAGCGGGCAATTGGTGGATGCCAGAATGCGCGAGACCGATTCCGTAGACGGCCAGCGCTTGCGCCCGTCTGCAGCGCTGCGTTTCGAGCGGTTGAATGCCGTCGGGTCAAGGCCCGACTGGCGGGCAAGTGCAGACACCGACAGGCCATTGCTAACGGCCAGTGCATCAATTGCCGACCAGATCTGTGTATGGGACAGCATGCCCGGCCTCACCAACAGGAATAGGGATCAATCATCCTTCCTGTTTAGAGTATGTCCGTCAGTAAATGAAGCCGGGATGCAGGTTCGATCAGGCTTTATAGGGCTGGCGGCCGGTTTTGAGCGCCTGTTCCAGATATTCTATGCGATCCTGGCCCCAGAAGACTTCGCCGTTGAGCACATAGGCAGGCACGCCAACAGCGTCCGCCGCCACGGCTTCCTCGGAATTGCCGGCTCTGATCGCAGCTATTTCGTCGGATCCTGCCCGTTCAAGGATGGTCTCGGCATCAAATCCGCAATCGGCGAGAATTTGTGCAACGACGTCCCTGTCGGACAAATCACGATCCTCGACCCACACGCCTTCAAAAACCTTCTGCATATAGTCGGCTGGATTGTGGCCTGCTTCCACAAGCGCAATAACGGCCTGATCGGCAAGACTAGCATCGACCGGGAAATGTTTTGGTGCCGTATTGATTGGCAGGCCGCGCATTTCTGCTGCCCGCTGCAACTCGACGATACGATAGCGCTGGCGCACCGGCGGGCGTTGTCCGGGGGGAACGGCACCTGATTGTGCCCAAAGGGTCATCAGATTGACCGGTTTGTAGTTGATCTGCGCGCCGTGTTTTGCCGCAGCATCCAATAGGACCTTATGCCCCAGATAGGTAAATGGCGAGATACCAAAAAAATAATAGTCAACGACAGCCATGGGTATTCCTTTTGACATTCATAAATCGCGTTGAAAACCTTTTTCCAACAATCGAAAAAAGGCCCCGGTGCACCTGTAAAATTATGATGCACCCATCCGCCGGAATAGGGATTCTCGCGAATATCGATTCCTTCAGGACAACAGGCGATTTAGCAGTTGTAACAGCGCTGGCAAGTGTCTTGATCAATTTTTAGTGGGATAATCTGGCCAATAAGCCGAAAACCGTATATTTTGAGACTTTAGGATAAATCAAGTGAGCCTTTGTTTTTGTTGATGCATTCAGGTTCTGTCGATTTCGTCAAAACCTGAATTGCTTTTGCCGGGCAGGTCGTGCCGCACTTGCGGGGTACAGGCAAGTGTGGTCTGCAAACCGATGGCAACACGTTGTGTTTCGTGGTTCCGTGCACTTGATAATTGAAATATGGTTGTACGATTCGACCACGGGTGTTCCAATAAATCCAAAAGGCCATATTTGATGACCAGACTATTTCGGACTGCAATGCTTGGTCTTGTGCTTACCATCGAAATGGGGGCAGCGTCCCCGGTTTACGCAGCCGGGCTCATGGACGCCTGTTCAGCGGATATTGCTTCGCTGTGCAAGGACATTAACAAAGGACGCGGCCGAATCTCCGCATGTCTTTATGCGCACAGCAACAAGGTCTCGGCCGCCTGTAAACCTGAATTGTCCAAAGTCACCTCCGGTTCGACGTTCGAACGGATGATCCCGGCCGGCATCCGCAACCTGAACAACACACCCTATGAGGCCGGCCTTAGAAAGATCTGTGCCGCTGACATCAAGGCGTTCTGTCCGGATGTCGCGGCTGGCGAAGATCGGCTGCTGGGCTGTCTTTATGCCTGGTCCAACCGTGTGAGCAAGGCCTGTCGAACGGAGGCCAAGACCGTGCTTGATCAGTTGAAGTGACCGGGCAATTGCATTCGCGGAATTGCACGCAGATGGGGCTGCCAGCAGACAATTGGTTTTGACTACCATTATCGATTGGCACTTTGGGTGCTATGACCTCCATTATGAACACACTTCCGCCGCTGATACCGGATATTGATTTCGATCTATTGCCGAAAACGGATGATGCATCCGCATTGATATTCGAAATCAAACGTGATGCCATGGGACCGCACGTCATCAAGCATTGGGGCTGGGTGGAGGATGTGCAGCTTCAAATCCACAAAAAGCATTTTGCTATCAAGCCGTTCTTCCAGATTAATCAGGGTGGCGTGTGTGTCGGAATAGTCTCGTTCCTTGCTTCAGTGGATTATATTCAGTTTGGAGAGTTCTACTTGCGTGGCCCTTATCGGGGGAATGGGCTGGGGACCAGAATATTGCAGCACTGTTTGTCTGTTGCCGACGAGAAAGGTTTACCCGTAAGGCTTGAATATCTGAAATGGAATCCGGTTGGAAGATTATACCTGCGGCACGGTTTTCCGGTTATCGGTGAAAATGAAATTCACTATTTTTTGGAGCGCCCCATCAGCCGATCATGAGCCTGGTATTGAACGTGGAAAAATGGTCAATTTGATGCAAGTTCAGCGGCCTCGAATGGCTGCCTGACTGTCCTGTGGATGAAATGAGGAAAACACCAAACAGACCGGTAGTGTTTGAAATTTACCTTGAAACTCATGCCGTACGGGCCAGGACGCCAGTTCTGGTCACGCAATCTGTCAAATTCATCTCAGTCTCGTCGCTCAAGATTTGAGTTGATGTGAATAAGCGCCATTTGCACCTGAACCTGACAGGTCATCGAGATTGAGCAACGCCATCGCCGCAATGCCAGTGTTACACCACGCTCGCACGATTTGTGCGCAGATGTTCATAATATGCGTCTCCGGTTGTAGGCCGAAACTCCGCTGTTTATCCGTCCGTTGAAGCCTTCCAAACGTTGTTGATGCCAAACAATGTCGAGGAAACGTGTTTGTATTTGAAAGATGGGTTTTCAAAAAAATGAATATAGAATCTCGTTGTCATCTGCGTTTCCCCAACATTGTACGCCTGTCCAACAGGGCTCTGCTGCTGACCACGACTCTTTGTTGGTTTTCCGGTGTCGCACAAGCACAGGACGCGACCTGGTTGGCAAATCCAGGATCAAACGTTTTGGATATCAGTGGAAACTGGAATACTGGTTCTCTCCCAAGCTCGACCGGTACGGGTTTTTTCGGCGCGTCGAGCCAAACAGACCTCATACTTGCGAATGAGATTTTGGAAGTCGGTGCATTTTCGTTCAGTAACGGCTCGCCTGACTACGTTATCACTGTGCCCAGGGTACCGATGCCATTTGGCCCGGAAAGTGCTTTGAGATTTTTGGGTGCCGGGCTCGTTACCAATGGAGTCAACGTCACAATACAAAACGAAGATAATTTGCATTTCAGAAATGCCAGCAAGGCTGGTGGTACAACAATTGTTAACAAGTATTATACGGAATTTTCAGACGATAGCAGTGCTGAAAATGCTCTGATTCAGAATCGAGTGGGCGAGTTTACCTTCAATATGTATTTTATTGAAAATTCGAGCGCGGGGAACGCGACCATTGAAAATGGCGATCCTTCATTTAACTTTGCTCCGGGGCAGGGAAGTTTGAGCTTCTTTGGTAACGCGCGCGCTGGCGCTGCAACAATCAAGAATGAAAATTCGGGCGTAACGTTTTGGGAGAACTCAACTGCAGATAATGCAACAATCATCAATAACAAAGACGGATATATTACATTTATCGGCAACAGCACGGCCGGGAACGCCACAATCTTTAACAATGCGGGTGCGTCTTTATCGTTTGGATTTGATCGCCCGGATGTCCCGCATAGCCCATTCGATGCGCGCGCACCCAATACTATCGACGCAGGGAATGCGCGCATTATTCAAAACAGCGAGATACCAGTCGACTTTTCTGTAACTTTTGGTGCGTTGGGAGATTTTCGTGTCAGTGCAGGCTCGATAGACGGCACGGGGGGATACACGCTGGGTAAAAATCAGTTCACTGTGGGTGCCAATGGTGATTCAACTGAAGTCAGTGGTATGATTTCCAGTCTGGGCGGAGAGTTTGCAGAAACCGGCGGATCCCTTGTCAAAGTCGGCACCGGTACACTCACCTTGTCAGGCACGAATACCTATGATGGCGGAACAACCGTAAACGGCGGAACCTTGCAACTGGGCAATGGCGGAACGACCGGCAGTGTTTTGGGCAATGTGCTCAACAATGCGCGGTTCGGCTTTGACTATTCATCTGACATGACTTTTGATGGTGCCATTTCCGGCACTGGATCCGTTTTTAAAGACGGTGGCGGCACGCTGACGCTGACAAATACCCACACACATGCCGGCGGAACAATGGTTTCTGATGGCGAGCTGCGCGTTAATGGTGTTTTGGGTGGTGCTGCCGATGTGTCTTCCGGTGCTGCACTTGGAGGCAGTGGAACGGTTGGCGGAATAGCAACGATTGCAAGCGGTGGCACAATTTCGCCCGGCGCTGGTGGTGTCGGAACGCTCAATGTCGGCTCTCTCGATTTGAGCAACGGCTCAATTCTGGATTTTGAACTCGGGACCGCAACGACTCCAGCCGGCGGTGCTGGAAACGATCTGATTAATGTGGCCGGTGATCTCACATTGGATGGCCGTCTTGATATTACCGACATTGGTGGCTTTGGAGCAGGTGTCTACCGGTTGATCAACTATGGTGGATCGCTTATCGACAACGGCCTGGACCTGGGCGCAATGCCGGCCGGCGTTATGCCTGAAAATCTCAATGTGCAGACATCAGTAGCAAGCCAGATAAACCTGATTTCCAGCTTCGGTCTGAATCTCGGGTTTTGGGATGGCAGCAACATCCTGCTGCACAACGATAACAAGGTTGACGGAGGTTCAGGAACCTGGATTGCAAATGATCGGGCATGGACGCAAGCCAGTGGTGCCATCAATGGCCCATACCAGCCAAACCCCACATTTGCAGTGTTTCAGGGAAATGCCGGGACCGTCACAGTGGACGATTCTGCTGGAGACATTTCCGTAACAGGTATGCAATTTGTCATTGACGGCTACAACATAACGGGAGATTCCGTAACGCTTGCCAATGCCGGCTCGGCAATTCGCGTTGGCGATGGCAGTGCGCAAAGTGCGGGTATCACAGCCGTTATTTCATCAGATTTGATTGGTGGAGGCGGCCTTAACAAAACTGATCTCGGAACACTGGTTCTTGCAGGCGACAATAGATTTACCGGTGGAACAACTGTTTCCGGTGGCACCTTGCAACTTGGTGCTGCAGAGCGACTGCTGAATAGTGGCTCTGTTGCCATTGCCAGCGGTGCAACGTTTGATCTGAACGGTTTTGATGAAACAATTGGTGCATTGTCCGGTGCTGGCAATGTGACCCTCGGTGCCGGGTCTCTGACAACCGGCGACAGTACAAATACATTGTTCTCAGGCATTGCATCAGGTTCAGGCGGATTGGTCAAAATGGGCAGTGGAACGCTTACCCTCACCGGAGAGAACACCTACACAGGTGACACCACGATATCTGCCGGCAGATTACAGATTGGCGATGGTGGTATAACGGGCAATCTGGCAGGCGAAGTTACAAACAACGCGCAAATGGCATTTAACCGTACTGATGACCTGGATTTTGGTGGCGTAATCTCAGGCACAGGTTCCCTGATCAAGGATGGCGCAGGTAATCTGACACTGTCTGCTGCCAACAGTTTTTCAGGTAATACAAATGTCAATTCGGGCTTCCTGACTGTCAACGGCAGCATTCTCGGCGGTGCATTTGTGAACAATGGCGCGACACTGGGCGGCACCGGAACCATCGGCAATGCAACCATTCGGTCCGGTGGAACACTGACTGTGGGCGGTGCAGGCATTGGTACATTGAATGCCAATGGAGATCTGGTGTTTGAGGTCGGGTCTGTTTTCCGTGCCAGAATTGACGCAAGGGCCAATTCAGATCAGGTAATCGCGACCGGGACGACGACAATTTCCAACAATGGCACAATTCTGGATGTGTTTGGCTTGCCGGGCGATTACCCCATCACCGACACCTATACGGTTTTGACATCGGCTGGTGGCGTCACCGGTGAATTTTCCGCCGTTCAGGACAATTTGCCCGACATTGATCTGGAGGCAATTTATACCGGCAATGAAGTACGGCTGACCTACATCAAGGCAGCGGCGCTGGAAGGCACACCCAAGCAGATTTTCCCGTCCGCCCTGGCTGCCGGGCTCGATGTAGCCAATGGTTTTACACAAACACTGCGCCGCCGCGGCGGCCTGTATAACAGAGCCGATGGAACCCGAATTGGATCCGCCGCCGGGTTTAATTTTGGCAATGCTGGCCGGCAAACACCTGAAACGGGTGCCGGCCTGGCACAATCGGCAACAGAGCCCAATTCCGGCATTTGGGGGGCGGCATTTGGTGATACATCCAAAACAAATTCATCCGGATCCACACCCGGCTGGGATAGTGAAAGCGGTGGTTTGATTGGTGGCTTTGAACATCGTTTCAGTGGCCGACCTGCAACTATCGGAATAGCAGTCGGTTACAGCCAAACGAATGTAACAAGCGGTAGCTCCAAATCTGATATCGAAAACGTGCATGTGGGAGCCTATGGGGCAATGGCTAAAGGCGCACTCAGCGTATCCGGTGCCGTGTCCTATACCCATCAGTCGTATGATTTTAGCCGTCTGGTCGATCTTGGCGTCGGCGGAAGTGCAACGGCAAGAAGCGATGCCACCGGCTACACCGTGGCCGCATCGGGCGAGGTGTTTTACAATATCGCTGGATCGGGTGATGGGGCCGAACTGGTATCTGGCCGTACCATTCGTTTCGGCCCGCTTGCAACCATGGATGCTGCCTATGGGGTTCGCGACAGTTTGACTGAAACAGATGCCGGCATCCTCAATTTAGCCCTTGGCAAGGATGATGCCCAGCAGATGACTACGGGTCTGGGTATGGCCATTGGCATGACGCATAGCGTCGGAACCTTACGGGTAAATGTAGATACCCGTGTCGCCTGGGAACATGTGTTTGGTGATGCGGCCGTCTCGTCCACGGCAAGCATTCCGCTGGCAAATGCAACATTTGTTACCAATTCAGCAGGAATTGACCGCAACAGAATTGCCATTGGTTTTGGCACAGCCCTGCATTTTTCTGACACCATCAGTACGCATCTTCGCTATGATGGCGCTTTCTCACAATCCTCACAGGACCATCAGGGATCAGCTGGCCTCAGCATCAAATTCTGAGTTTACCAAAGCCACAGAAACTTGAGTTGAGCCTCAGGTTTCCGTGGCTGCCGGATCAGGATCTCGCATGGACCACAACGCCTGACCGAGCGTGCCTTTGCATCACAAAGGTGTCTTGACCTGGCCGTTGTAGATGAACTCGGGACCATCAAGATCAATCGCCGGTATCTCATCCTTGTCGCGCCAGTAATCCTGTGTGTGCTGCCATTCCGGCCGATCGCCGGCCTTTGGCATCAGGTGTAAACTGCGCTTTATGTAGTTGGGGTTGAAATCCTCGTCGCTGACCCAGTCACCGATCTGCATGTCAGCCTCTTCAGGTCCTGGTGCAACCGCTACCGCGCCTGCGCCCGTTTCTTTCATGTGGGTCATCAAGCGGCAAAAGAAGTCAGCAACCAGATCAGCACGCAATGTCCAGCTTGCGCGAAAATAGCCAAATACCGAAACGAGATTGGGCAGGCCCGTGCACATCATGCCGCGATAGGTGAGCGTATCGTGTAGATTGACGACTTTGCCGTCGACCTCAAAAGCGATATCACCGAAGGCATTCATGTTGAAGCCCGTTGCGGCGACAATCAGATCTGCATTCAGTTCTTCACCGGATTTTAGAAGAATGCCTGTCCTGGTAAAACACTCGATCTCGTCGGTGACAACGCTGGCGCGGCCTGCAGCGATATTCGTAAACAAGTCGGCGTTCGGGACAAAGGCAATGCGTTGGCGCCAGGGGCGGTAGCTTGGCGTGAAGTGTTTTTCGATGTCGTAGTCCGGGCCCAAAAGACGCCTCACTTCGCCTATCAGTTCCTCTTTGACCGCCTCAGGCTCTTCGAAAGTGCGCGCGGTAAAAGCGGTTTGATCATGGAGGATTTGTTTGCGTGTGATTTCATGGACCCAGGATTCATCGATCTCAAGTTTGCGCAATGTCTCGGCGATCTCAATCGCATTACGCCCGGTGCGAAAAAACGTCGGGGAGCGTTGCAGCATTGTGACATGGGCCGCCTTGTCACACATATTCGGAATGATCGTCGCTGCGGTGGCGCCGGAACCGATGACAACAACCTGCTTGTGCGCATAGTCGAGATATTCGGGCCATTCTTCCGAATGTACAAGCTGCCCTTCATACTGGTCCATAAAGGGCCAGTCGGGCCAATAGCCTTCATTGTGGCGATAGTAACCCTGGCCCATATACAGAAAATTGGCGGTGAAACGGCTTTCCCTGCCGGTATCGGGTTGCCGCGCGACGACCGTCCAAAGATTGTCAGAGCTTGACCAGGTAGCCGAGGTGATGCGGTGGCGATAACGGATGTGGCCGGCAAGGTCATTTTCGTCGATGACCTCACCCATATAGGCAAGGATTTCTTCTGCCGTGGCAATCGGCGGGCCAACCCAGGGTTTGAACCGGTAGCCAAATGTGTGCAGATCGCTGTCGGAGCGAATGCCGGGATATTTGTGCGACCACCAGGTGCCGCCAAAGGTCTCAAAAGCCTCAAGCACAACAAAGCGGGTGCCAGAGCACTGTTTTGTCAGATGATAGGCCGCATTTATCCCGGATATTCCGGCGCCAACGACGAGAACATCAAAGTGTTCGGGCATTTCATCATCCGCCGACACTTGTGTCATCAGGCCCCTGTTTCGAAGATAAATTACACACCAGCACACACTGGCATCGCCGCTGTCCGGATGCAACCACGCAGCCGGATCACGCCGTGGTTCCTGCCCGTTTCAACGGTGGCTTACCGATACCTCTATCGCGGTTGACCGCATTCCTCATGACGCGCCTTACTATTGCCCACGGCAACAATTTTCAGAACCCTGTTGACCTGTTTTCGACGTTTCCATCGGCCTTCCCGGCATATCCCGCAAGAAGCGTGGAAGCCGTGTTTTACAGGAAAACACAGATTTTGATTCCCGGGAAAATGACGAGAGAATAGACAAATAGCGTTTCTATTCAATGTTTTGAGGCGTTTCAAGAAAATGATTGACAAAGTTTTCAGTTCAGTCATCCTGAATGTGGAAACGTTTCCATGTTTTGATACGGAGTAATAATTGTGAAGACAGCCAGGCTCAACAGGCTCTTTGCTGAATCCGGAAATTGCTTTGACGTTGCCATTGACCACGGCATGTTCAACGAAGGCAGTTTCCTTGGCGGCATTGAAAATATGTCGACTGCCATCACCAGGGTTGCCGCTGCCGGGCCCGACGCAATACAGCTGCCACCGGGCACCGCACCAATCCTGCAAGCCATTGTTGGCAAAGATCGACCTGCACTGGTCCTTCGAACAGATATTGCCAACGTTTATGGCTCGCCCCTGCCAAGGGTCCTGTTTTCCGAAGTCATAGCGAACCCGGTGGAACAGGGGGTCGCGCTTGATGCCGCCTGTGTTGTCGTGAATCTGCTCCAGTTGCCCGATCAGCCTGAAATTCACCGCGCCTGCATCCAAAATATCAATGGGCTCAAGCGCGAGTGTGAAATTTATGGAATGCCACTGATGGTGGAACCACTGGTCATGCGGGACAACAATCAGCACGGAGGCTATATGGTGGACGGCGATATCAGCAAGATATTACCGCTGGTCCGTCAAGCCGTGGAACTTGGTGCAGATATCGTCAAGGCAGACCCATGCGATGACGTGTCCAACTATCATCGGGTGATCGAAATTGCACAGGATGCTCCCGTTCTGGTTCGCGGTGGTGGTCGGGTCTCAGACCGTGAAATTCTCACCCGGACAAAGGACCTGATGGACCAGGGCGCGCGTGGAATAGTCTACGGCCGCAATGTTGTCCAACATAACAATCCCGCTGGAATGACAAGCGCGTTGATGGCAATCGTCCACAATGGTGCATCGGTCGACAGTGCCATTGGCCATTTGGCGTAGGGCGATCATATGGCTCAGAAATCCATCCGGTTTGGTGTTATTGGCTGTGGCCTCATGGGGCGGGAATTTGCCAGTTCGGCTGCACGGTGGCTTCACCTCAATGATGCACCTGCCCGTCCTGAAATCGTTGCAGTCTGTGACACCGATACCCGGCTGATGGATTGGTTCGGTGAGCATGTACCAAGCGTGACGCAAAAAACCGCCGACTATCGCGAGCTGCTTGCCAACCGGGATGTTGACGCCGTCTATTGCGCTGTGCCGCATGTACTTCACGCAGAAATTTACCCTCAGATCATTGCTGCCGGTAAACATTTCCTCGGTGAAAAACCATTCGGTATGGATCTTGAGCAAAACAGAATTATCCAGACTGCCCTGGATGCCAATCCCGACGCACTGGTCAGATGCTCCTCGGAGATGCCTTTCTTCCCCGGTGCGCAAAGGGTCATGGAGCTTGCCCGATCCGGCGAGATGGGTGAGATTTTGGAGGTGGAAGCCTCATTTTTGCATTCTTCCGACATTGATCCGAACAAGGTGATCAACTGGAAGCGCATTGAAACCATCAATGGCAACTACGGGTGTATGGGTGATTTGGGCATGCATGTTTTGCATATCCCCTTGCGTCTTGGATGGCGACCGGATCAGGTTTCGGCTTCTCTGGTCAAGCGGGTAAGCCAGCGCCCCAACGCTCAAGGCGACATGGTTGCGTGCAATACATGGGACAATGCGACCATAACCGCAAACGTGCCGCACAAGGGTTATGAATTTCCCATGGTTTTGAAAACATGGCGTATTTCACCCGGCGATTCCAACAGCTGGAGCCTGCGTATTCTGGGGATGAAAAAGAGTGCTTTCTTCTCCACCAAAAACCCGCGCCAGTGGCAGTGGATGAACTATGAATCCGGTGGGGATCAGGTCTGGCAGGTACAGGACCTTGGCTATCAATCCCTGTTTCCGGCCATAACCGGTGGAATTTTTGAATTCGGTTTTGCCGATGCCATTCAGCAGATGTGGGCCGCATTTCTGCATGAATTGGCGGGTGGAAATGCCAACGGGTTCCATTGTGCAACGCCGCAGGAGGCCTCGGATCATCATGCGATCCTGACTGCCGCCCTGCAGGCGGGGTTGTCCAGACAAACCGTGCGCGTCGATTATGCGGGTGCGACCTCATGAAGCGCTCACAGGTCAATGCAGCCCTGGCTGAAGCACAAGCCCTGTTGAAGGAATTCAGATGGACCCTTCCAGCCTGGGCTTACTGGAGCAATGCCGAATATAAAGCCAATCCCGATCTGGCCGTCCATTTGAACCGCCATCAGATGGGATGGGACGTGACTGATTTTGGGTTGGGTGATTTTGATCGCCGTGGGCTGACATTATTCTGCGCCCGAAATGGTGTCGGCCATGATGAGAATTCCATCCCATATGCTGAAAAACTCCTATTCATCAAGGAGAACCAGGAAACACCATTTCATCGACATCTGAAAAAGATGGAAGACATTATCAACCGTGGTGGCGGCAACCTCATCGTCGAGTTTTGCCACCAGCATGTTGAGGACAGGGAACCGATTACGATTTCGGTTGATGGATTGCGCCAGACTGTTGCGCCGCGTGAACCCGTTCGGCTGGCACCCGGCCAGAGTGTGACGATGGCCCGCAGCCTTTATCACAGATTCTATGCGGAAGCCGGATGCGGGACTGTGCTTGCAGGTGAGGTGTCGCAAATCAATGATGACAATGGCGATAATTATTTCTTGCAGGACATTGGCCGCTTCTCTTCGATTGAAGAGGACGTGCCACCCATGCATCCCTTGTGGAATGAGGTTGGTGGATCATGACCGCAACCACCAGCAAATCAGGTGTCGTTTGCGCGGGAAACTGGATTGTTGATACGGTCCATGGGATTGATCAATGGCCGCAAAAAAACGATCTGGTACGCATCGATTCTCAAACCGTTGGTGTCGGCGGCGGTGCGGCGAATGTTCTGTCTGATCTGCGGTCTCTGGGCGCAGAGTTTCCGCTTGTTCCGGTTGGAAAACTTGGCCGGGACCAATACGCAGAGATTATTTTGAAGCACTGCAGGGAATTTGGGTTTCCACTGGATTTCCTGGTGCAGGATGACACAGCGCCCACAGCCCATACCCACGTGATGAACTTACCCGGTGATAGCCGCACGTTCTTCTACCAGGGTGGGACAAATGACACTTTTGATGCTGATGATGTGCCGATGGAACGGTTGGCAGAGCTTGATGCCAGGGTGTTTTACCTTGGATATCTCACCCTGTTGGGCAGACTGGATATTGTCCGCAGCGATGGCACAACCCAGGCAGGCGAGGTTCTGGAAAAGGCACAAGATAGTGGCATGAAAACCTGTGTCGACCTTGTCTCCACCAAAACGGCGCAGTTCGAGGCAATTGTTTGTGCCGCTTTGCCCTACATTGATTATCTGATTGTCAATGAGACGGAAATTGCCCGTACCTGTGGCAGTCCGGTTTTCGGCGAGGACGGCACGCTGGACAGCGACCTGCTTCTAACCGCAGCGCAATATGCATTGGATAACGGTGTCTCAACGGCCGTTATCGTTCATTGCCCACAGACTGCGCTATGGCTTGCAAAGGACAGCCTGCCGATTTGGTCAGAACCAGAACCCGTGGAGCCCCACGAAATAAAGAGCCCGGTAGGGGCGGGCGATGCTTTTTGTGCGGGGGTTATCTTTGGCATCCACGAAGGATGGAGCGCTGAACAGACTTTGAAACTGGCGCACAAGGCAGCCCGCGCGGCCCTTGGAGGACTAACCGCAACAGATGGGGTGAAACCCATTTGTGAATTATTGCCGAAATTTTCCCGCTCAAACCATGGGGCAGGAGATGGGAGACGTTGAACCAAAACTGATTTTCAAAGGGAGAAGACGATGAAGAACTTTACCAGACGTACATTGATGGGAACCGTTGGCGCGATAATGGCTGTTGGCATGAGTTGGCAGGCCCTGGCACAGGACAAACTCGTTATAGCCAGTGTCGTTTTTCAGGGTGACCAATTCATGAAGTCTCTTCAGCAAGGCATTCGCGAAACTGCGGAAGGTGCGGGAGCGGAAGTCCTGGAGATTAACATCAATAGCGATCAGGCGCGCGAAATTCAGGCGATCGATACCTATATCGCCCGTGGTGTTGACGCTATCATTATTGCGCCACTTTCAGCGACAAACTCAGCCGCTGCATTGAAGCGAGCGCGTGATGCCGGGATAACCGTTATTGCACTTAATGGTGGGCTGGAAGATGCAAGCATACCACACGCCACTTTTTCAACCGCCAATGTTGATCTGGGCCGTTCCACCGGTGGTGAGGCTGCCCGCTTTATTGCCGACCAGCTCAATGGCGAGGCCAAAATTGCAATTCTTGCATTCGCATCACTCCTGCCCGAGCAAAGCGGGCAGCGCACCGATGGCTTCAAGGAAATGGCTGCGAAAGGCAACAACATTCAGGTTGTCACGGAACAGGATGCCTGGTTGCCGGAAAAAGCTGTCACAGTAGCGACGGATATTCTCACAGCCAATCCAGACGTGAATGTCATCTATGCCGCCAATGAGGGTGGTACGATTGGCGCCATGCAGGCTGTTCGCAATGCCGGGAAAGCAGGCAAGGTCTTTGTGTTTGGAATTGACGGTTCAGAGCAACTGGCCAAGGGGCTGATTGCCGGAGATAATGTTCTTCAGGCGGTGACGGCTCAATCGCCATTTGAAATGGGCAAATTTGGTGTTGAAGCCGCGCTGAACGTGATCGGTGGAAAGTCGGTAAATCAAAGCACAACAGTGCCTGCGCTGTTACTGGCCCGAAGCAATAAAGATGGTGTCATGAGCTTCCTTGAAGTGCTCAAGTAGGTTTTTTGACAACACCGGCTGCCCGGCGATGAACCGGTCGCCGGTGTTTTCAGCCTCAGTTACTGGAGCAATTCAGGTTTTGACGGGTGCGGCAGAACCTGAATGCATCAACAAGATCAAAGGCCGACACCGTTGTCCCGTTTCTGGCAAAACGTGAAACAGTCGAGGCAGAAGCTTTTGGCGTGGAGCGCTGGTACGCATGGTTGACCTGGAACTGACAAATCTGACCAAGCACTATGGGTCCGTGAAGGCGCTGGACAATTTCACGCATAGATTTGCAGCCGGAAAAATTCACGCGCTCATAGGCAAGAACGGGTCCGGAAAAAGCACTTTCATCAAGATGATTTCAGGTGCCATCACACCCACATCCGGCTCTGTCAGGCTCGGCGGTGCTGCCGTTTCGTTTTCCAGCCCGAAAGACGCTTTTGAGAAGGGTGTTGTGACTGTCTATCAGGAACTCAGCCTGATCCCTGAACTGAGTGTTGCAGAAAACATCTTCCTCGGGCGATTGCCCAAACGGGCCGGTTCTGCCGGTCTTCTGATCGACTGGCCAAGGTTGAGGCAGGATGCACAGGCGCTTCTGAATGAAATTGGCGCCACCGATATATCAGCGAACGCGCCGGTTTCGTCTCTATCCGTGGGTAAACAGCAAATTGTCGAGATTGTTAAGGCAATGAGCTTTAACCCGAAGATATTGCAGTTGGACGAACCCACCTCCGCGCTGGCGCAAACAGAAGTGCATCAATTGTTCAGGCTGGTGCGCAAATTGAGTGATCTTGGGGTCACTATAATTTATATTTCTCATCGGCTTTCCGAGCTGCAGCAAATTGCCGATAGGGTGACGACAATTCGCGACGGTGTGATGGTCGGTAGTATCCCCATCGACGAGGCCAGGCCTGACATCATTTTGGACATGATGTTTGGTGATTTGCCACCGCTGCATCGCCCCATACGCAGGATTGGTAGCGATGATCCTGCTTTGCAGGTCCGCGGATTGACACTGGCTCCCTATTTCACGGATTTGAATTTTGAACTCTACCGCGGCGAAGTTCTGGGTATCGCCGGCATGCTTGGGTCGGGGCGTACAGAATTATTACATTGTCTTTACGGTGCCCGATCAGCGCAACACGGCCGGATCGCCGTCAATGGCCGGGAGATTTCCAGGCCAACCATCCGAAAGATGAAAGCGGCCGGTATCGGTTACACATCAGAAGACCGCAAGTCTGCCGGTCTTGTGCAACTGCTTTCAAGTCACGCAAATCTGTGCCTGGCAGGCATGGAAAAAATCGCCCCAAGGGGATGGACGTCAAATCGCCGGGAAACACCCTTTGTGGATCGACAAGTTGAAGATCTGCTTATTAAGGCCGGGGATCCAAAGCTGCCGGTTTCTTCATTGTCGGGTGGCAACCAGCAAAAAATTGTTGTCGGGAACTGGATGAACAATCAACCGGATATTCTGTTGTTTGACGAGCCGGGCCGCGGCGTCGATGTTCAGGCCAAGCGGCAAATCTATCAAATCATCTGGGAAAAGGCACAAGCCGGATTGAGCTCAATAGTAATTTCAACAGAGCTTGAAGACCTGGTTGAATGTTGCGACCGGATACTGGTCCTTCACGAGGGCGCCATCACCAGGAATTTCGATAATGACGGACTGGACCCGAAATTTCTCTATTCGGCCTGCATGTCCGATCCTGAAATCCCAATAGCAAAGTAGACGGGAACGATCTATTGACCTGGAAATCCATTTCCGCCCTTTTGCGGGGCAACTCCATGCTGATCATTCTTTTGATCTTATACGTCATTGTCGCCAGCACGGCGAAGGGGTTTACCTCCATTGATAACCAGCTGAATATATTGAGAAACATAGCAGTTCCGGGGATGATTGCCTTCGGAATGACCCTGGTGATCATTGTTGGTGAGATCGATTTGTCGGTCGGATCAATGGTTGCTGTTTCTGCCTGTATGACCGCATGGGTGGTTGAGTGGGCATCTGGTGATGCAATCGAGCCAGCCTGGTATTTTGTTGCTTTTGCCTTTCTCGTGACGATTGTCTTTGCTGCCGGAATCGGGTTGTTCAATGGCGTATTGCGGCACAGAGTGGGCGTGCCGACATTTATCTCATCGCTGGCAATGATGGCCACTTTGGCAGGATTGGCAAACCTGATTACCAATGGCAGCTCAATTGAGTCCTTTCCATCATGGTATTACATCATTGGAAGTGGACGCTTCTTCAATATTCCTGTCCCGGTCTTCCTTCTGGTTATCGCTTTCATCATCACTTTTACCATCACCAACTTCACGACCCTGGGGCGCTCGATCTACTCAGTTGGCGGCAATATGGAAGCTGCCCGATTGTCGGGCATCAATGTTTGGCGAACCAAAACCATTTGCCTGATGATAACCAGCGTATTTGCGGCAACCGGGGGGATTATATACTCATCGCTGATCAACTCCGGTAATCCGACCATTGCGCGCGGGATGGAACTCGAGGTCATTTCTGCTGTGATCATTGGCGGGGTCAGTCTGTTCGGTGGAAAGGGGTCGATATGGGGGGCCTTTATCGGTGTGCTTTTTCTCGGTGTCCTGCTCAATGCCATGACGCTTTGGGGGTTCAACCCCTATGCACAACAGGTGGTCAAAGGCGCATTGATACTGGCAGCCGTCTTCGTCAATTTCTTCATAGACAAAAGATAATGACAAATATTTCCGAAACGCTGCACTGGGATAGTGGACGGGCAGAGTTGCAAAGTCTGGGTGCAATGTTGGCGCCCATTGAGTTTGTGCTGCCCGACCGGCGGACAGTTTCGCCGATGCATGTGGCACCCTGGCTTGATGAGGAAGGCATCGGCGACCATCCACCGCTGCTACAGTATCTTCGTGGGGAATGGCCCTGTGTGCCCTTTGGGGCCGCTGCCGCGGAGGAGCATCCCCACGGTTATGGTTCCAACAGACACTGGAATTTGGACGCCAGCGATCCGGCAATGATAGCGGCGTCGATCCTCTATCCTCAAGTGGCACCAATCATAGGTCTGACACGTACTGTAAGGGCAGTCCCCGGTCAGGCCAGGCTGGAATTGTCACTGGGCATAATTGCGCGACACCAGACGCAAATTCCGGTTGGACTTCACCCGGTGTTCCGTCTTCCAGAGCGGGCAGGGGGCATGCGACTTTGTCCGGGGCAATACGGTGAAATATGGACGTATCCGGGAGATACCGGCGGTACCAGTCTTTTTAAAAAAAACAAAAGATACCAACGGCTGGAAAACCTGCAGGGATGTGGCGGTGTAAAAATTGATGCAACCCGGCTTCCATTTGAATTCCAAAGTGAAGATCTGTTGTTATTGTCTCATACAGACGGTACATTCTCACTTGAGAATCTGGATGAAAACTATCGCGTTACCCTCAAGTGGAATGCCGATCATTTTCCCTCCGTGCTGTTATGGATCAGCAACAACGGCAGACAGGGCGCTCCCTGGAATGGCCGGCACCTTGCCCTGGGTGTCGAGCCGGTATGCTCTGCATTTGATCTTGGCACCGACGTTTCCATCAATGACAATCCGCTGTCACGGGCTGGAATTGCGACTTCGCATTTACTGGATGCATCACAAATCTGGACGACAGATTACTCGATATCTGTAGAACCGTTAGAATGATCGATCCGGGGCCGCCGTACTTTCGCGTACCTTGAGTTCCAGACCAAGGTCACGTCCGGGTGGTTCAGGAAATTTGTCGGGTTCAATCAAATGCAAAAGCTGTTCAACCGCAGCTTTGCCCAACTCTCGCACGGGTTGGGCAACATTGGTCAGGCGTGGCAATACGTAAGCACTTTCCGGCAGGTCATCAAACCCGATCACCGACAGATTGCCAGGCAAGTGGAACCCCAGATCGTGGCCCGCATGGATGCTGCCAATTGCAGCGATATCTGTTGTACCAATGATGGCTGTTGGTGGGTTTTCCTGTGACAAAACTTCATGCGCAAGCGCATAACAGGCGGAAAAACTATGCGTTTCCGTGAGTTTGATCGCGGCCGGTTCCAGATCCAGTTTTTCAAGCACATCGCACACGCCCGCAACCCGCAAGCCAATCGGTGAACTATGTCCCGGCGCACCAACAACAGCTATTCTTCTATGCCCCAGGTCAACCAGATGTTGTGCCATCATCCGTCCACCTTCACGATGATCCACAGCAATCGAATGCTCAGTCATATCGCCCAATGAACGGTCAATCGCGATTATCGGAATGTCTTCCTGAACCACCCGCGCAAAATGCCGGGTTTCAGTAAAGGCACTGGCGGCTATGATGCCATCAACATTTTGAGCCAGAAGTGTGGAAATATATCGGGCTTCGTGCTTTTCATTTTCCGAGGTGCTGCAAATCAGCCCATGATAACCGTGATCGAACAGACATTGTTCAAGCGTGTGCGCCAAAATGCCAAAAAAAGAAACATCAAGCGTTGGCAATAAAATACCGATAAGGCGGGTTTTGCCGCTGCGCATCTGACGCGCGCCCGCATTGGGTTCATATCCCAGCTCGGTAACAGCCAATTCGACACGCTCTCGGGTGGCTTTGCCAACATAGCCGCTATCATTCAAAACTCTGGATACTGTGGCCAGCGATGTGCCCGATATTCGGGCGATATCCTTGATGCTGCTCATGTATTGAGGTGCCTCGAATGAATGACTTGACGTGCAATGGATTATATCACGCGGGATTTGAAATACCCAATATCTATTTTACCACTGGCCTGGTGATGGCGCAGGCTCGCAGGCTATCAATCGGACAGGAATAATACGCTGCGGATGTCAGATCTTGCAGCAGGTGTACCCTGACAAATATGGCCGAACCCGTTGTTCAAAATAACTGAGAGTGCATTGGCAATTCAGGTTCGTCACCCGTGGATATTTTCACGCGCCAATCGGTGTTGTATGACCAACACGTGTTATTGTGACGCGATATCCGAGCAGGAGAACTGCAACCGAAATGTACGACCCAAAAGGCAACGGCAAGGAAAAAGCGGTACGATCCGTACAGTTTGTCGAGGTGGAACCTCCAGACCATTTGCGTGGCATTGTCCATCGTTTTTTGGAACTCAAGACAGATGGCGCGCTGGCGGATGACTATCGCTTTCATGCATTGCCGGATGCATGCACCTATATTGTCTTTGATCAGTTGGACACAAACATCGCGGGTGTCTCCCAATTGAGAGCCGAGTCAGAAGAGTTCAACCTGGGCAGGGTTTTTCACTATGTGAACATTCGATTTTTGCCGGGCGTATGGCAAGTTGACCGCGAGCAGGTGACCTACGGTATGGTGAATATGCCCTATGCAGGTGATCTGCCGTTGATCGACACAAATTGCCGCCTTGTCAATCGGGCGTTTGGGGACAAGCAGCTGGTTTTGTCGAAATTCGTGGAATGTCTGATTGATCGCAAGCTGGTCGTCGCAAATCCGGTCACTGAAAAGATTTTTGAGAATCTCGACGCGATCCACACGGTTTCAGACATGGCAGCGGTTTCAGGCGTATCACCACGCCAGTTGCAACGAACGCTCAAACGAACGACCGGGTTTACGCCGCACGATTTTCTCAAGGTGCTCCGCCTGCAACAGTCCTTGAATGGAAACGACACACCATCCTACGCCGACCAGTCGCATTTCATTCACGCGTTTCGAAAGGCCACAGGCTACACGCCAGGGAAATATTCAAAAAAATTCGATGTCTGATATCTACAATACACACCAACGCCAGCTTGCTAGTTGATTGACATAATCGACAACAAATGGAGTTGAAAATGACAAAAATGAACGCTGTTGGCTGGTTTGACATCTATGTGGACGACCTGAAGCGGGCCGTCGCATTTTATGAAACCGTGTTGGGCCACAAACTTGAGGAAATCGTTGATCCGACAGGTCAATCACAAATGATGAGTTTTCCTGCCGATATGAATGCCTACGGTGCGGGCGGCGCTTTGACAAAGTCGCAACATGCCGGCCCCGGCATCGGCGGCACCATCGTGTATTTCTCTACAAAAGACTGCGCGGTGGAGGAAAAACGCGTGGCTGATGCCGGCGGCCAGGTCGTCAGACCAAAGTTCTCAATCGGTGAATTTGGCTGGGTCACGCTGTGTCAGGACATTGAAGGCAATATGTTTGGTCTCAGTTCCATGCAGTAGTGGCGTTCCGTCTGGCGTATGGGGCGAACGCAGGGGCAGGCTGAATGACTGCCCCTGTTGTCCGTCGATGAGGACGACCGCGCCGTGACCTTGTTTTCTGCGGCCACTTTGACACAGAGCTGCATTCACCTCGAAACAGGTTTGTAGAAAACGCTAATCTGGTTAGTGTAACTGCGATAATCCGGTTTTGGGGATGAGGAAAACTGATGGCTGATCTGGGCAATGGTTCAATTCGTACTTTCGAGGACCTTGAACGGTTCGAAACTGAAAAGACACTGGAACAACGCCTGCCGGAACGCAGCATTCTGGATGTCTTTATTGCCAGTGCCGAACGCCATGGTGACGCCTTTGCCATGACCATGTTGATGACGGGAGCGCCCGATGAGCAGCCGCGCCGGGTAACCTACCATCAGCTGCTCGAACTGATCCGCGGTGCTGCCAATGTGTTTTCAGATCTCGGTGGCCCCGCGCCAGGCGTTGCCTATATGCTGCCGTCGTTGATTGAAACCCATGTAACCCTTTGGGCTGCCGAAACAGCCGGTTATGCGGTGCCCATCAACTTTCTGCTGCAGCCCGATAGTATTGCCGAATTGCTCAAGGCCTCCGGTGCAAAGATTCTGGTGGCTCTCGGGTCCCACCCGCAGCTCGATATCTGGCAAAAGGCTTTGGAGCTGCGTGACAGGGTGCCCGGCCTCATTCTGGTGCGCGTTTGCCCTCCCGGAACCCCGGTTGAGGATGGGGTGATTGATTTTGGCACCGCACTGATGGCTCAGCCCAATGATCATTTGATATTTGGCGAACCACGTGGTGGTGATGATGTTGCGGCCTATTTTCATACCGGCGGCACGACCGGTGTTCCCAAACTCGTCGCCCACACCCATCGCGGCCAGTTGGTTGCTGCTTTCGGCGGTGCGTCAATGTGCGGCTATACGGCTGAAGACGTTCTCACCGCCACACTGCCGCTGTTTCATGTTGCCGGAACCATTGTTACCGGCCTGAGTGCCTTTATGGCAGGTGTGGAGCTGGTGATCATGTCGCCGGCAGGCTTGCGCAACCCGGCTATCGTGGAGGGATACTGGCGGCTTGTGGCACAGTATAAGGCCACGCTTGTTGGTGGTGTTCCGACAGCTGTCGGCGCTGTGCTGCAGGTTCCCGTGGGAGATCACGACATTGGCAGCATACGCGCCGGGCTGACCGGCGCTGCCCTGTTGCCGCCTGCAATTGGCGCACGGTTCAAGGAGGTGACGGGACACACGCTGTATGAGATTCTTGGCATGACAGAAGCATCCGGGTTGATCAGCATTGATCCTCTGTGCGGACCCGGTGGTATCGGCTCCGTCGGATGGCCCTTGCCCTATACGCAGGTTGATGTTTTGCGCCTCAACGCCGATGGAGGTCTGGGTGAGGTTTGCGCGGCTGGGGAAATTGGTGTCATTGCCGTCAGCGGTGATCATGTCTCGCCGGGGTATCGCAACCCCGATCACAATGCGGGTGTATTCAATGATGGCGTGTTGAATTCGGGTGATCTTGGATACAAGGATGAGCAGGGGCGGATCTATATCGCCGGACGGTCCAAGGATCTGATCATTCGCAGCGGCCACAATATAGATCCGGCCATGATTGAAAATGCCATGAGCACCCATCCGGCCGTCGCCGTTGCTGCGGCCGTTGGCCAACCTGATGCCTATGCCGGAGAGTTGCCGGTCTGCTTTGTTCAACTGCATCCGGGGATTGATGTCAGCAGTGAAGATTTACATGCGCATGCCCGAAGCAGCATTGATGAACGCCCCGCCTGGCCCAAAGAGATTGAAATTATCGAGACGATCCCGCTGACGACGGTAGGCAAGATCTACAAGCCGAGCCTGCGGTGCGAAGCCGCCAGGCTAAAGGTTCGCGACCTGGTTCACAATGAACTGGGAATGCCGGGGGCCGACATTGACGTGATTGATGGCGGTGCGCGCGGCATGCGGGTAACGGTTACGCTTGCTGAGGGTGATTGGGAAAAAATTCCCGCGCTGGAAAAAGAGCTTGCCTCCTATCTGTTCGAGGCTGTGGTGCAGGCCCAGTAAACAAGCTTACCCGGCATCGCCAACCTGAATGCATCAACAAAAATCAAAGGCCGGCACCGTTGTCCCGTTTCTGACAAAAGGTGAAACTGTCTATGCACTCACGGTAATTCGTGCCGGAATGGCTGGCCTTTGCCGTTTTCGAGGTAGGGCTTCAGGCTATCGACGAGGAAAAAATCCCAACCCGCCTCGCAGATATCCCAGCACGCCATGCTTTCGATCAGCCCTTCATGGGTGAAATCAAGCCTGGTTTTGTCGCCGCCTACAGGCGTCAGGCTCCACAGAATTCTTGTTCCCGTCCATTCGTCATTCCGGCTCAGGGTCTCATGGGCGTGATAGTGCTCCACGATGTCCCATTCGACCCGTCGCCCGGGTGTCAGGTGACTGACCCTGATGTGATTATAGGTTGCACCGAACCGGGTGGTGAACACCGTGCCCGGTTCTGACGCGTCACCCGAGCCGGTCGTCCACCATCGGGTGATATTCCCGGTAATGGCCCCATAGACGGCCTCTGCCGGCGCGTCGATTTCAACGGTTTTGTTGTATCCGGTCATAGGTCGTCTCCGGCGGCCAGGGGTGCACGGCTGGTGATCCAGTCATCGAGCTGGCGGAGCTTTATGGGCCAGCCCTGCGACAGGCTTTCAATGTCTGTGCGTGTTGTCATGCCACTGTGACGCAGTGTCAGCCGGGTACCGCCCTTGACGGAACGAAGTTCAAAACACACACGGGTTGGCTCATCGATATCCGCGCTTTCCCACTGCCATTCCATGCGCCGTGGCGGCTCGAGCGCGAGCACCACACATGTGGTCCAGCCACGCCAATTTGTGGTCGCATTGCCACGGATGGTAAATCGGTGACCTATGATGGGTCGAAAGTCGCACGGCATCAGCCATTCTGCGATGGCGGCAGGATCAGTGAGCGCCTGCCATACGGTTTCGATTGGTTTGGGGTAGAACTCTTCCAGATTCAAACTGAGGACTTGTGTCATTCGCGATCCTCGCTCCTGTTCAGATATTTACCCAGTCCCTTGAGGCGGTCCTGCCAATAGGTCTGATACATGCCGGTCCAGTCGTGGACCTCCTGCAGCGGTTCGAACCGGGCGCGATAAAGCCGTTGTCTGCCATGTGCCTCGCGTTCAACAAGCCCCACCGCGTACAGCACGCTCAAGTGTTGCGAGACCGCCGCGTAGGTGATCCCCAGTGCTTCGACACAGGCGCCAACCGGTCGGGCCTCATGTGCCAAAAAACCCAAAAGCAGCCGACGATTGTTATCGGCTATGGCGTGAAAGACGTCGGATGTTGCTTTACTCGGAGGCATCATTCATTATATTTAGGTATATACTTAAATGTCAATGGCATGATGCCCTATTGCAATTCAGGTTTTGACGAAATCGGCAAAACCAGAATGCTTCAACAGACCCTGGGTCAAAAACCTTCACCTTGGCATGGACCTTTGTGCCGACCAGTTATTCCAAATTTTCAAAGCCCACAAAGCGCGTGATATTGTCCGTGGGGCGACGTCTTGAGATAACTGAATTTGCAATGAATTCATCGTCCGGCCAGCCAAGTGCGACGCAGGTCAAAATAACCTGATCATCCGGAATCTGCGCCACTTCGCGGACCACCGGGCTTTGCATGATGCCCTGGCCATTGATCACGGCGCCCAGACCCTTGCTCCATGCAGCAAGCACCAGTCCGAAGGTCATCGCACCACAATCAAAATGCGCAATCGTATTATTGAGGAGTGATTTGTCGAAACACACGACGACAGATACCGGCGCGTCGAATTGACGAAATCCGCGCATAACCCAGTCTTGTCTTCTTTCCGCATCGTGACGCTCGATGCCCATGGCTTCAAAAAGCTGCACCGCAATTTCGATTTGCCGCTTACGATGCTCGCCCTCATAGGCGGCGTAGTCTTCTATTTCCCGACTTGGTGTGATGCCCGCCAACATGCGTTCTGTATTGCCCTTGCGCACCTGTTCGAGCGGCTCACCGGTCAGAACATGCAAATGCCACGGCTGTGTGTTCATCGACGAGGGCGCACGGTTGGCAAGCGTGATGATTTCTTCCAACAGATCGCGTGAGACCGGCTTCTTCCTGAAGCCACGGATAGAGCGACGTTCTTGCATCGCCTGGTCGAGATACATAAGGGAACCCTTTATTGTGTCATGAAAATCTTGATGCATTTGTGCCAGCAAGCAGCCATTCGGGCAAGCCTTTGGTGATCAGCGCATCTGCCAAAACCAGGGTTCGGCCACGTCGTTCTTTTGCTGATGGAATTTTGCACACAAGGCCAGCAAACAAGCCATGCACCCGGGCGCTGGAATCCATGCCGTCAACATCAGGCACGCGAGAGATGCCTGCCGATATCGGCCTGTTTATTGGGCGTTTGGAGCGTCGCGCAAAATTTCACCGTCACGGGTGTGTCGATAGGTCGAACCATCAGGTGCAATGCAGGCTATTTCCAGCACGGTTCCTGTCACCGTCGGGTTTCGCAATTTCAGGGTCATCGGTTCCTTGTGACGGGAGGATTCCTGAAATTTCTGCCCCAAAAGGTAACAGTTTTCTGCGTGTTCATCGGGGAGGACCTGCGTGTGAACCTGAGGGGTCGTTTCCCCTGATGGCACCACAACCACCACCATCTGTGTTGCCGCGCTGGCAGCCTGGCTGACGAGGCAAATCAATAAAGTAACACCCATACAGATAATTTTCTTCATGTCAGGTGGGCCTTCCATATCCAGGTTAATAGTGGTTGCATATTGTTATATAAGGTCGTATAGGTTGTATCAAGCTTGGAACGATCTGTACAGGTGTATTTTGGCGCCATCAATGCGATTGCATGCCTGGTTCGAGCGAACCGTGTCAGCAAACCGTCTGGTGACATCGACTGCAGGGAGCACATTCCTGTGCAATGAATATGCGCATTGTGATACAGGCAGTTGCCGGTTGGAGCATTTCAGGTTTTGACTGAATCGGCAAAACCTGAATGCATCAACAAAATCAAAGGCCGACACCGTTGCCCCGTTTCTGACAAAACGTGAAACGGTCCAGGTGCGTGTCTATCCTGGTTTGTGATTTATGAGTAGGGAGTGCCTTATTGAAGCGTCTCAGTCGAAGAATGAAAATATGGTTTGCTGGTCTGGCGATCTTTGGTTGTGTTGTATACGGCCTGACTTTTCTGGCCATCAGCGCAGTTACCTACTTATGGATGAATTCCTCCCACCCTGAAGATGCAGATGTCATCGTTTGTCTGGGCGCCGGAATGGATCCTGATGGTACGTTACATCCGCCCGCCATCCTGCGCGCCCGTACATGCGCGCACTTGTATGAGGCAGGCGTTGCTCCCCGTATCCATTTTACTGGTGGTCGCGCCGCCCCGACAGGACCCTCCGCAGCAGAACAAATGGCATTGCTGGCAAAGGCCATGCATGTTCCTGAATCAGCCATTACGCGCGAGAATAACTCGCAATCAACGCTGCAGAACGCCTATTATTCACAACCCATGTTGGCCGATGCTGACCGGATTATTATTGTGACAGAAGCATTCCACCTGCCCCGAAGCGCCGCAACTTTTCGATTTTTCGGACCGCAGGATGTGGATCTGTACATGTCAGCACCAATCAGGCTGCAGGATGATGGTACCTGGCAATGGAGCATGATTTTTCGCGAATCTGCCGCAATATGGTTCAATGCACTTCGGGCAGGTGCCTGGTGGATTGGTGGGTTGCTTGGCATTGATGGACGCAATAACTGGCTGAATTAAAGCATATGACCATTGAGTGGAATCGTATGCACATATGAATTCACTCGGACCGTTTCACGTTTTGTCTGAAACGGGACAACGGTGTCTTCCCTTGATTTTGTTGATGCATTCAGGTTTTGCCGATTCCGACAAAACCTGAATTGCTCTAAGCGGGGTTCCGACATTTAATTTCGCTGATTGTCTGAAATCAGGCGGCTTTGCCGACATTTGCTGCGGCACCAAAGCGCGAGTAGAAGCTCTCGCCGTTTTGCGCCATTTCCTTCAACAGCGGTGTCGGTTTGAAGTGGGCTCCGTGTTTTTGTGACAGTGCCTCACACAGGCTGACGAATTCGGCAGCCCCAATACCGTCAATATAGGAAAGCGCACCACCCGTGTAGGGCGCAAAACCAAACCCGAGGATGGAACCGATATCGGCTTCTCTCGGATCGACCACAATGCCTTCTTCCATGGTTCTAGCAGCTTCGAGTGCGACCGTGACCAAAAAGCGTTTCTTGACCTCTTCCACATCCACATCATCGGCCGATTGCTGGGGATACAGATCCTTCAGGCCGGGCCAAAGATGCTTCTTGGCAGGTTTTGCCGGATAGTCATAAAAGCCCTTGCCGTTTTTGCGGCCAAAACGCCCGTGGGTATCAACCATCGTATCAATCAATGTTACGTGGCGCGGATCAACAGCATCTTCACCAAGATCGGCGATGGAGGCGCGGTTGATCTTTTGCGACAAATCAATGGCAACTTCATCATTGAGAGCCAATGGCCCAACCGGCATGCCTGCCATTTTGGCAATATTCTCGACCATCACCGCCGGAATGCCCTCAACCACCATACTATAGGCTTCCGTCATATAGCGCATGACGCAGCGATTGACGTAGAAACCGCGGGTATCATTGACGACAATCGGCGTTTTCTTGATGGCCTGAACATAGTCCAGTGCAACGGCCAGTGCCTTGTCACCCGTTTGGCCACCCATGATGATTTCAACAAGCATCATCCGATCAACCGGAGAAAAGAAATGAATGCCGACAAAATCATCAGGGCGTTTGGAGTTTTCTGCCAGGCCGGTGATGGGCAATGTGGATGTATTGGATGCAAAAACTGCACCCGGTGCCAGCACGGCTTCAGCGGATTCGGTGACGATTTTCTTGATGCCACGGTCTTCGAACACCGCTTCAATAACAAGCTGTGCCCCGTCGAGCGCAGCATAATCAGGCGTCGGCGTAATCAGGCTCAGCAGTTTTTCCGCCTCTTCCTGTGACATGCGACCTTTTTTGACCGCAGCAGCAACGAGCCCTTCTGAATGGGCTTTGCCCTTGTCGGCGGCGTCCTGATCCCGGTCGATCAACACAACCGGAATGCCGGCTTTGGCTGTTGAATAGGCAATGCCGGCACCCATGAAACCAGCGCCAACCACACCCACTTTGGTGAATTTGGATTTTTCCACGCCTGCCGGGCGGCGCGCTCCCTTGCCCAGTTCCTGCAGGGAGACAAACAGCGAGCGCACCATTGCGTAGGCTTCAGGCGTCTGAAGAATTTCGGTGAAATAGCGCTGTTCGATGCGCAGCCCCGTGTCAAAGGGAACCTGCAGACCTTCAAATACACATTTCAGGATTGCGTAGGCGGCTGGATAATTGCCGTAGCTTTGCTTGCGCAGCGTTGCAGAAACTGCAGGCCAAAGCTGTGCGCCCTGTGGGCTCCACACCGGTCCGCCTGGCAGTTTGAACCCTTTTTCGTCCCACGGCTGAACCGGTTTCAATCCGTCACGGATCATCTGTTTCGCCGTCTCTATAAGGGCGTCAGGCTCGGCAATCTGGTGGATCAATCCCAGGGATTTTGCCTTTTTGGGGCTGAGGTTCTGACCGGTTGTCATCATCATCAGCGCGTCCTGCTGATTGGTCAGCCGCGGTACCCGTTGCGTACCACCGGCACCGGGAAAGATGCCAACCTTGACTTCAGGCAATGCCATTTTCACCGACTTGGTGTCGGCGGCAACCCGGCCATGACAGGCAAGCGACAGTTCAAATGCACCGCCCATACACACGCCATTGATTGCCGAGACCCAGGGCTTTCCGCAGGTTTCCAGTTTGCGAAACAGGCCCGTCATACGGCCCACCTGATCAAATAGGATTTGCGAAGCGCCCTCGGGATTACTGGCTTTTTCTTCGTGAATGCGTTCGAACATGGTGTTCAGCATCGTCAGGTCTGCGCCACCGGAAAATGTTTCCTTGCCGGAGGTGACAACCGCGCCCTTGATCGCATCATCTGCGACGACGGCATCGACGATGGTATCCAGTTCACCCATCACCTCTTCGGTGAAGACATTCATGCTTTTGTCCGGCATGTCCCAGGTTACCAGGGCTATGCCATCACCATCAGTTTCAACGGTAAAATTGCTATAAGTCATATGATTGTCTCCCTGATGCTAAACGCGCTCGATGATGGTTGCCGTTCCCATGCCGGCACCGATGCAAAGTGTCACCAGTGCGGTGTTGAGATCGCGGCGTTCAAGTTCGTCGAGCACTGTGCCCAATATCATGGCTCCGGTTGCACCGAGCGGGTGCCCCATGGCAATCGCCCCGCCGTTGACATTGATTTTGTCATGCGGAATTTCAAGCGCCTGCATGTAGCGCAGAACAACGGAGGCAAAAGCTTCATTGAGTTCGAACAGATCAATATCATCCGTCGTCATATTGGCGCGTTTCAGCAGCTTCCTGGTCACATCAACAGGGCCGGTCAGCATCAGTGCCGGATCGGAACCAATATTGGAAAAAGCGCGGATTTTGGCGCGTGGTGTCAGGCCCATGGCCTTGCCGCCTTCAGCCGAGCCCATAAGCACAGCTGCAGCACCGTCGACGATGCCCGATGAATTGCCGGCATGATGCACATGGTTGACCATTTCAACATCCGGATGGGCCTGAATGGCAATAGCATTAAAGCCGCCCATTTCGCCGATCATGCCGAATGATGCATTCAGCGATGCCAGGCTCTGCATGTCTGTTCCGGGACGCATATGCTCATCATGATTGAGGATGTTCAGCCCGTTCTGGTCATTGATGCCAATAACCGAGTTCTTGAAATACCCTTTGTCCCAGGCGTTGGCAGCGCGCTTTTGGCTTTCAACCGCATAGGCATCAACGTCATCACGCGAGAAACCATATTTTGTGGCAATCAGGTCAGCAGAAACGCCCTGTGGCATGAAATAACTTGGCATATTGACCGATGGATCCATGAACCAGGCACCACCAGACATGCCCAGTCCAACGCGGGACATGGATTCAACACCGCCGGCAATGACAATATCGTCTGCACCCTGGCCAATTTTGGCAGCGCCCATATTGACGGCGTCGAGGCCGGAGGCGCAGAACCGGTTGATCTGCATGCCCGGAGCCTGCGTTGCATAGCCGGCTTCAAAGATTGATGCACGGGCAATATCACCGCCAGCTTCCATCACCGGGTCAACACAGCCATAAATGACATCATCAACGGTTGAAGTATCAATATCGTTGCGGTCTCGGATGGCCTCCAGAACCTTGGCGCCAAGCCGCACAGCGGGAACTTCGTGCAAACTGCCGTCTTTCTTGCCACGTCCGCGTGGTGTGCGCACATGGTCGTAAATAAAGGCATCAGCCATTGTGGTATCTCCTTGTCGCTATGCGGGCCTAAAGGCTCCGCGCAATGAGTAATTTCATGATTTCGTTGGTACCGCCATAGATGCGCTGTACGCGCGCATCGCGGAACATGCGTGCGATTGGATATTCATTCATATAGCCATAGCCACCATGCAGCTGTAAACACTCGTCCATGACCTTGCACTGCAAGTCGGTGAGCAGGTATTTGGCCATTGAAGCGGTGGTTGTTGTCAAGGCGCGTGCCAGATGCTGTTCCACACAATGATTGACAAAGACCCGCGCCATGGTTGCCTCTGATTTCAGCTCGGCCAGCTTGAACTGCGTATTTTGAAAAGACAGGACGGATTTGCCGAACGCCTGGCGTTCCCTGACATAGTCGATAGTCAGCGCCAGTGCCTTTTCGATCATGCCAATCGCCTGATTGGCAATCAGCAGCCGTTCCTGTGGTAACTCGGTCATCAATTGAATGAAGCCCAGACCTTCTTCGGTGCCAAGCAGATTGGCAGTGGGAATGCGCACATTGTTGAAGAAGAGTTCGGATGTGTCGTTGGCTTTTAGCCCGATCTTGTCGAGGTTGCGTCCACGCTCAAATCCATCCACCTCATCGGTTTCAATGACCATCAAAGACGTGCCCTTGGCCCCGGCCGATGGATCGGTCTTGGTGACGACGATGATCAAATTGGCATTTTGACCATTGGTGATAAATGTCTTTGAGCCATTGATGACGTAGTGATTGCCATCCTTGCGCGCTGAGGTCTTGATCCCCTGCAGGTCGGATCCGGCCCCCGGTTCACTCATTGCGATGGCACCGATCAATTCACCACTGGCTAGCCTTGGAAGCCATTTCAGCTTTTGCTCTTCCGATGCATGATTGAGGATATAGGGTGCGACGATCGCATTGTGCAGCGCAATGCCAAAGCCATCGACGCCCACATGGCCGATGGCCTCTGCGATAACCGCTTCGTGGGCATAGGTGCCGCCCGAGCCACCATATTGTTCAGGCACAGATGCGCACAAAAGGCCATTTTCCCCGGCTTTTTCCCAGGCTTCCCGGTCTACAATCTGTTGTTTTTCGTAACGCTCATAATGTGGCGCTATCTCATTTTCGAGGAACCGATTGGCCATATCTTCCAGCATGGAGACATCATCGCTCATCCAGTTTGGACGGGGTACATCGAGAACCTGTGATGGGAGTGTTGCCATTTATGTTTCTCCGCTGCGCGGTCCCGGTGGCACCGTGATGCGCAAGTAAGACAGGAGCAAACAGGCAGAACGCAAACCCTGCCTGTTGCCGGTAACGTGAAACTAAAACGCCGCGGCGTCGAGCGCCATCATTGTTTCAGAACCGGCTTCGATGCGCTGACGCCGCAGCACTGTTTCCGGCAACATGCGCTCCATGAAGAATTGCGCCGTAATCAGCTTGTTTTGCAGGAACTCCGCATCATCACCAGCACCTGCATCCAGTTTTTCCTGGGCAATTTTTGCCATCATGGCCCACATGTGGCCAAGTGCAACAAGACCAAACAGGTGCATGTAGTCGGTCGATCCGGCACCCGCATTGTCAGGGTTACTCATGCCATTTTGCATAAACCACATGGTTGAGGCCTGCAGATCATTGAGGCCCTTTTTCAGCGGTTTGGTGAAAGCGGCCATCTTTTCATCGCCGCGGTTTTCTTCACAGAAATCCCCAACCTGTTTGAAATACGCGGTCACTGCCCGGCCGCCATTGGCGCCCAGCTTGCGTCCAACCAGATCAAGGGCCTGAATACCATTGGCACCCTCATAGATCATGGCAATGCGCGCGTCGCGGACATATTGGCTCATGCCCCATTCTTCAATATAGCCGTGGCCGCCAAACATCTGTTGGGCTGCGACCGCATTGTCAAAGCCGCGGTCTGTCAGGACACCCTTCAAGATTGGGGTCATGAGACCAAGAATGTCATCGGCGCTTTGGCGGTCCTCTTCGGCCTCTGCGCGGTGTTTGAGGTCCGATTTGAGGGCTGTCCATAGCAGCAACGCCCGGCTTGCCTCGTTAAAGGCCCGAATTGTCATCAGGGTACGGCGGACATCCGGATGGACAATAATCGGATCGGCTTTTTTGTCCGTTTCTTTCGCACCGGTCAGGGATCTGCCCTGAATGCGTTCACGGGCATAGTTCGCCGCATTTTGCGCGGCGATTTCGGACTGGCAAAGCCCCTGCGTTGCAACACCCAGACGCGCTTCATTCATCATCACGAACATGGCCTTCAGGCCCTTGTTTTCTTCGCCGATGAGATAGCCAACGGCATCGTCATAATTCATCACGCAGGTGGAATTGGCATGTATGCCCATCTTTTCTTCAATGGACCCACAGCTGACGCCGTTTGGTTCACCAACGCTGCCATGGTCATCCACCGACAGTTTGGGCACGATAAACAGCGAGATGCCTTTGACGCCTTCGGGCGCACCCTCAATGCGGGCGAGAACCAGATGGATGATATTTTCCGACATATCGTGCTCACCAGCCGATATGAATATTTTCTGCCCGGAAATCTTGTAGCTGCCATCGCGCAGCGGCGAGGCCTTTGTGCGCAACAGACCAAGGTCCGTACCGCAATGGGGCTCAGTCAGGTTCATGGTGCCGGTCCATGCACCTTCAACCATTTTTGGTAACCATTTGGTTTTTTGTTCTTCGCTGCCGTGTTCGGCGATTGCGGCCATGGCTCCCAGCGTCAGGCCCGGGTACATCATAAGGGCCATATTTGCGGATGAAAAATATTCGCTGATAGCTGAATGAAGGACGAGCGGCAGACCCTGACCACCATATTCGGGATTGGCAACAAGACCCATCCAACCGCCCTGGCGGTATTGATCATAGGCTTGTTTGAAGCCCTTTGGTGTCGTCACGGTCCCATCGTCGTTGCGCTTGCACCCCTGCTGATCACCTGACTGGTTGAGCGGCAGCAATATTTCCTCCGCCAGTCTGGCGCCTTCCTGCAAAATGGCTTCCACCACATCGGGGGTCGCTTCGGCAAAGCCGGGCAGATTGTTGTAACGTTCATAGCCAAGCACGTCGTTGAGAATAAACATCGTGTCTTTGACAGGGGCCTGATAGCTGGGCATGGGCGCTCTCTTGTCTGGTCCAAAGGGTCGGAAGATGATTGACGTTCTATACAAATAATTGACGTTTGCGTAAACGTCAAAATTTAGGATTCACGAACAATTTGTCAAATGCGCGGCAAGATGCCGCCATCAAACCGTTTTGCGACACGCCAATCGCCACAGATCTGTTCAACATAAATTGGTCCGGGTCCAACCGGTACGGTGCACGCGCCGAAAGAGCGTATCTATCATTTAAATCGTCAGGTTGATGGATTTGTCAAAAAAGTAACTTTGGTTAACGGCTTGTTTACCACGTTTCTAGAAGGTGGGGACGCGGCGGTAATTCCTGATTCCCCTGTTTTTCGTCCCTGACGGATTGCCTCACGCGTCAGGGCATTGCATCCGTTTACAAGATCGGCGTCCAGACGCGGCCAGAGATAGGGAAATTGTGCCCATTCTTTTAGTCGATGCGGATAATATTATGAATAGATCGAGATCTTCCAATAACTGGTCCGATACAAGGCAGTCCTCATCTGTTGAGGCGTTGAACCGGTCGATTGCCGACCTTGAAGCGCGTATCCAGGGACTGAACGCGCGTGGTCGCGGTTCTGCAAACAAACCGCAGCCGGCAGCATCAGAAACTGTGATGCGCCAGCGGTTGATGGAGCAGGAAAATATTGCCCGAATGCGTGCTGACACGTTAAGAGCTGAAAAATTGCAGGCCCGCAATGGTATGCAGGCCCGATACGCCCGCAATGGCACACCCGCTTCCGAGCATGATTATGCCGGTGGCCGACACTATGATGCACCGAACGCAGGCATGCGTGAAATTGCTGAATCGCTGGCATCTCTGCGCAATGATCTGCGGCGTGATGTTGACGAGATCAAGACGATGGCCGGCTCAGGTGCAATGCCAACGGATATTCGATCAGATCTTGCAAGATTGGCCGATCAGATCGAATCCATTGACCATTCGCGCAATACGGGCGGTATGAATACGCTGCATATGGAATTGGACGAACTGCGCAATGTGGTCAATGAACTGGCCCGTGAAGACAGTATGCGTCGACTGGAAACACGCTGGGACGGTTTTGAGGAACGCATTTCCGATTTGGACCCTGCTGCCATTCGTGAAGAGATGATTACGCTTTCCTACCGACTGGACGACATCAAATCATCCATTGGACAATTGCCATCCGCGCTGCCGCTTCACGCGCTGGAAGACAAGATCAAAATGCTGGTGAGCGCCATTGACGCCATGTCACGCCAGCCGGGTGCTGCTGATCCGGAGATTGCCCGCCAGTTCTCCATCATGGATGATCGTCTTGACGAAATCAGTCGCGCTATCGTTGCCAGCAGTGTCTCGCAATCACAGGGCATCGACAATTCGGTCATTGCCCGCCTGGAAGACCGTCTTGATGCCGTTGTCGATCACATTGGTAACCTGGGTCAGTCCGATCAGCAAAGTGAGATGTCCCTGCGCCTTGAAGCATTAACCAGCCGGGTTGGGGAATTGGCAAGCCAGGAGGCCTATGGCGGGCTGATCGAGCGTCTTGATCTGCTGTCACAGGCTGTGGTGCAACAATCAAATACGCCAGACCCGCTGCTGATTAGCCATATTGAAGAGCTTTCCCGCAAGGTTGATACGCTTGATCTTGAGGTGGTGAACGGACACCTGAACGAGCAACTGAGTGACCTGTCCCATCGCATTGATAACATCAGCAAGGATCTGACGGCGACGAATGGCAACCAGGATATGCTCTATGGTCGTCTTGAGGATCTTGCCGATCGTGTCGAGCATAATGTGGCTCAGACCAATTCAGTCGACTTCACGCCTCTGGAAGATCAGTTGGCCGGCATTGTGGCCCGTCTGGATGCCCAACAGGTGCCAAACCACTCCAGTGAAGAATCCATTCGCAGCCTTGAAGATCAGGTTACAAGTCTTTCGCAACTGCTGACTGACCCGGCGCATTTGCATGACGGGGCACCTGACATTGAGCCCAGACTGGCGGCAATAGAAGACCATTTGCAGACCAACCGGATGGATAGTCAGGACATGGTCATTGAAACAGCGCGCCAGGCTGCAGAAGCAGCGGTGCTGACGTTTCAGCAAAATGGAGCGCCAGCCGCCGACATGGCGACGATTGAAACCCTGGTTGGCGACTTGCGGTCCCTGGAAGCACTCAGCCGAAAAAGTGAAGAGCGCAGCACACGTACCATTGATGCAGTTCATGACACATTGCTGAAAATAGCCAGTCGACTGGAAAGGCTGGAAGACAGGCCGGAACGTGCCGTCGATGAACAGGCGTCTGTTTTCGCGCCTCCAGCTGACGACACGGGTCAGGTTGCTTCCGCAGTGTATCCGCAACCCGCCGCCGCCAGCGATGACGCAATCAATGGTGGGTTTGTCCCCGAAATCGGCCAGCAGGATGTTATTGAAGAAAAAGCAGAACCCGGCAGGTCCATTCTTTCCGGCCTTAAAGAAAAACTGACCGGTTCGCGTTCCGGCGTCACACAGGCGCATCGTGAGCATGCATTGCAGACGGTTCATAGTGCACCATCGATCGATCCCGTTTCAGAAATGGATTCGCAAGCCGCCAATATGCCACTGGAGCCCGGTTCCGGCGCGCCGGATATCAAGCGCATCATGGCGAAGGTACGTGAAGCCCAGACGATGGCCGCGCAGGATAATGCCGGTTCCGCAGGCGATGATCAGGGCCCGGCGGATAAAGCTGATTTCATCGCCGCTGCCCGTCGGGCTGCCCGTGCCGCAGCTTCTGAGGCTGCCGAGCTGGATAATGCGGATAGCGCTGACAACAAAGGCAGTTCGCTCGGTAAAGCGATTGGCAGCCGTCGCAAGCCGATATTGCTGGCTGCAGGCGCGATTCTACTCGCTGTCTTGTCCTTTCCCCTGGTGTCAGGCTTTATCAATGGCGATCAAAGCCCGACCGTATCGGCAACACTTGAACAGTCCAGCGTCGTCGAAGAGGTGATTGAACCGGTTGTGGAGCCGGCGACGCAGGTCACGCCAAATGCTGACGAAGAATTGCCGCAGGTCCGTGTGGCTGAAACCATGAGTGAAGAAGCTGATGTTTTCGAGGACAACCTCCAGTCCGCGCCGACACAGATGCTTTCAACTCAAAATGAGCAGCAGGAAAGCAGCACTTTCCTGACGCCGGAACAGATACCTGATACGCAGGTTGCATCCCTGACCAACGAAGTTGAAGCACCCGTTGCGCAGATTGACTTGCCACCTGAAGCGGTGGGTCCGTTGTCATTGCGTGAGGCCGCCGCCGATGGTGACAGCCTTGCACTTTTCGAAGTCGGTGCACGCTATACGGATGGCCGTGGTGTTCCGGTTGATCTTTCCGAAGCAGCCAAATGGTACAGGTTGTCAGCCGAGCGTGGATTTGCGCCCGCGCAATACAGGATTGCCAATTTCTATGAAAAAGGCACAGGCGTGGAGCGCGATGTCGAAAAAGCCATGACCTGGTATCAGAAGGCCGCCGAACAGGGCAACGCAAGCGCCATGCATAATCTGGCTGTGCTTTATGCCATGGGCAGCGATGGTGTTTCGGACTACGATTCGGCCGGTGACTGGTTTACCCGGGCCGCTGATCTGGGTGTCAAGGACAGTCAATTCAATCTGGCCATTCTTCACGCCAGAGGCACCGGTGTAGAGCAGAACCTCGAAGATTCATACAAGTGGTTTGCCATCGCTGCAAAATCCGGTGACAAGGATGCAACAAAAAAACGTGACGAGGTGGGCAATGCCCTGCGTCCCGAACAGTTGCAGAGTGCAAAGAGCAAAGTGGCAGAATGGAAACCGGGTGCGCTTGTCGAAACAGCCAATTCAACCATTGTACCGGCACAATGGCGCGGCGACACCACGACCACAGCTTCCGTCGATATGAAAAAGGCCATCCGCAATATTCAAGGCATTTTGACACAAAACGGCTTTGATACCGGTGGCGCGGACGGAATTATGGGTAACCGCACGATTTCGGCCATCAAAGCCTTTCAGACATCGGTAGGCCTTGAACCGACAGGTGAGGTGGATGATGCGCTGGTTAAAGAGTTGATCGCGCGCAACAAATAGGCGATTCAGTTTCAAGCGGCAGGTCATGAAATCCTGCCGGAGCCGATGCAAATGCCGACAGGGTGATGTGTGCTGCGATATCATTTGGCCGGATCGCCAAACTGGACTCAAATTCTTGTGTTTTTGGTCCCAGCCATCGCAATTGACACGGCCAGACATAAGGCGCATGACAATCGTGAGCCGAGTGCGACAAGATAGAATCATTTGACTGAGCTATTTTGTTCGCTGCCAGCCCGGAACATGCGTGATGGTGGGATACATCAGGAGCATGTTCAGCGATGGCAGAACGCAAAATAGCAGTACGGGTCGTCTAATTCTTGAACGTGCATGCGGCCCAGAGGGGTTTCAACTTGGCCCATCGGCACCATGTCCACGCTTGTGCGATGTCAATTCATTGCACGAGGCAGAACGGCGATTACGCGCCATGCCCGGTGAACCGAACGGATCCTTCAAATGGGTCTATCTTGTTGTACACAGCTTCTGAGCGCAATTTGCACTCGCCGTCATCGTTGGTTTCATTGGTATTAGTTTTCGGCTTGATATGAGCATCTATCTGCCCATCGCAGAAATTTCAGTAAATGCCTTCATCATTCTGGGTATGGGTGCAGCCGTGGGCTTTTTGTCCGGGATGTTCGGTGTTGGTGGTGGCTTTCTCATAACGCCGCTGCTGATTTTCTACAATATTCCGCCCGCTGTGGCTGTGGCAACCGGTGCAAATCAGGTCGTAGCGTCTTCATTCTCGGGTGCCATGTCTCATTTTCGACGCGGCACACTGGACATAAAATTGGGTCTGACGCTTCTTGCCGGTGGTCTTGTGGGGGCATCTGTCGGCATTTATCTGTTCACCCTGTTGCGAAGGCTCGGGCAGCTCGATCTGATAATCTCGCTGTTTTATGTCACCTTTTTGAGCATCATCGGCGCATTGATGCTGGTCGAAAGCGTCAACTCAATTCGGCGCGCGGCGGCCAATCGGCCCGTTACCCTGCGCAAACCCGGTCAACACAACTGGGTGCACAGACTGCCCTTCAAAATGCGGTTCAAACGTTCAAAGCTTTATTTGAGCGCCATTCCGGTTGTGGTTCTCGGATTTGGTATCGGTGTGCTCACTTCGATCATGGGTGTTGGTGGCGGATTTATCATGGTTCCCGCCATGATCTACCTGCTGCGCATTCCGACAAATGTCGTCATTGGCACATCACTGTTTCAGATCATTTTCGTGACCGCATTCACCACCGTCATTCAGGCAACCGCGAATCAGTCGGTAGACATATTTCTGGCTGGAATGTTGATGATTGCCGGTGTGATTGGCGCGCAATACGGCGTTCGCGTAGGGCAAAAACTGCGCGGTGAGCAATTGCGTGCACTGCTTGCCCTGCTGGTGCTGGCTGTGGGTGTTCGGCTGGCTCTGGACCTTGTCCTGACGCCGGATGAATTCTACTCCGTTGTCACGACGAAGGAAGGTTTCTGATGAAACTTTCCCGTGCTTTCTTGATAGCATTTATGTCGACCTGCCTGATGATGATCATGGCACAACAGGGCCGGGCGCAGGAAGAACAACTTGATATTGGTATTTCGACAAATGAGATTGCCATTACCTCAGATTTCGCTGGCGCTGACCTGACCGTATTTGGGGCATTGGACAATGCCGACCGGTTTTTGCTGCAGATTGGTCAATACGACATAATCGTTGCTCTGGAGGGGCCGGCAAAAAGAACGGTGGTGCGCAGAAAAGAACGGTTCTTTGGCATTTGGATCAACCGCCATTCGATGACCTTCGAGCCGGCACCTGCGTCCTATTCGATCTCAAGCACGATACCCATTGACCGTATTGCCAAACAGATTGATCTGAGCGGTCGAACCATTGGCATAGAACACATCCATTTAACGCCTTCGGGCCGTGTGGGTGATGGCACACTCGTGCCGGAGTTCAAAGAAGCATTGTTGCGGCTCAGAGTGGACGATGGTCTTTACCAAAGCGAACCCGTTGGCGTGGAATTTGTCAGCTCAAGTCTGTTTCGGGCAACCTTGAGACTTCCTGCAAGCATTCCTGTGGGCCGTCACAAACTGCGTGCTTTCCTTTTCAAGAACAATGAATTTGTCATGGAACGCGAGCTACCCCTTCGGGTGGTGAAAACCGGCATTGAGCAATTCATCTTCGAATTGGCGCATCAACACGCATTTCTCTATGGCGTATTGGCTGTTGTATTGGCCATGTTGACCGGGTGGACCGCGAGCGTCATGTTCCGCAGGGACTGAATTTTCCACGCGAGTGTTACGCAATCAAACGTTCAAAAGGCACCGAATAGATCCGATCACGGCCCATGAGATGGGCAATGAGCTGGCCTTTGTTGAACAATCCGCGAAAAGCCTGATGTCTCAAATTAAGCCCGCCTGTGGTCACGCCAAACGAAGGCATGATCAACCGGGTTGCATCCGTGGCGAAACAGGCCCGCCTCACACCTTTTCCGCGCCGCACCACCCGCGCAGCCGGATGCAGATGACCGGCAACTTCACCCGTTGCCTCCGTTGATGATGGCTCGTGGCGAAAGCACAATCCTTCCAGATAAAGTTCATCCACCCAATCGCCATCAAGGCCGGCAGGCCGATCAGGGTCGTGATTGCCTGCGACCCAGTACCAGGCCCGGTTGGCAATCAATGCGCTCAATTGGCTGTGGCATTCGGATGATAGTCCGGCAGCACCCACACGATCATGAAAACTGTCGCCGAGACTGATGACACATTTTGGTTGATAGCGCTCGATCACAGCCTGTAAAAGCTTCAGTGTCTGGATCGTATCATATGGGGGCAACAACAGACCGCGTCTGGCAAAGGCACTGCCTTTTTCAAGATGCAGATCAGAGACAACAATTGTCTGGCTTTCAGGCAAATACAAAGCGCCGAGCGGATCACAGATCGCAGTTGTCGCGCATATGGTTATTTCCGCTGTCTTGATCATGTCATCGCTGATCAGCGCCTGTGCAGCGCTAGCCCTATTCATCTGCAGCCATTTCTCCCGGTCCCTCTGTTGTCAGGTTTTCATCAGCCCATGGCTTCCGCAATTATCTCATCAGCGGCCTCTGCCAATATGTCATCATGGGCCTCTCCGGCTACGGGTTCCTTGCCGATCTCCAGCATGACAGGTACCGCAAGCGGCGAAATTTGCTCCAGACGTTTCACTATTATGTGGCCTTTGATTCGTTCCAGCATATCGGCAAGCCTGCGAATATCCAGTAGTCCGCTGGCAGCATCATTGCGTGTTGCCTGCAACAAAATATGGTCGGGCTCGTGACTGCGCAGAACATCATAAATCAGATCGGCAGAAACAGTGACCTGACGTCCGGTTTTTTCCTGTCCCGGATGGCGGCGTTCAATCAGGCCGGAGATGACCGCGCAATTGCGAAATGTCCGCTTCAACATCCACGATTCAGCCAGCCACGCCTCCAGATCATCCCCTAACACATCTTCATCAAACAGATCGGATAAGGATACCTCGCCGCGCTCGAACATCAGCCCCATATCGCGCAGGCCCCATATGGCCATGGCGTAATCGGTGGCGACAAATCCAAGCGGCCGCGCCCGGGCCCGTTCAAGTCTGCGGGTGAGCAGCATGCCCAGCGTCTGATGGGCCAATCGTCCCTCAAAGGGATACATCATCATGTAAAACCGGTCTTCGTGCGGGAAGGTCTCAATCAGCAGGTCTGACCGCGACGGTAAAACAGATTTCAGGCGTTGAATTTCAAGCCACCCACGCACCTGTTGTGGCAGCACATGCCAGGTATCAGGCTCGGCAAGCATGGCGCGAACCTGTTCCGCCAGATAGGTGGACAGTGGAAATTTACCACCAGCATAGGCGGGTATCTTGGGGCTGCCTGTGCCGCCCTTTGAAACGATACACTCATTTTCGCGAATGCCTTCAAAGCGCAATACTTTTCCGGCAAACAAAAATGTATCGCCCGGTGCCAGCATTTCGACAAATGATTCTTCGACTTTGCCCAATACAGGGCCACCACGCACATTGGTTCCTTTGCCCGCATGGCGCGTCAGGCGGATACGTAACTCGGGCGCTTCGATAATTGTGCCTATGTTGAGCCGGTACTGCTGTGCAATTCTTGGATTGCTGACACGCCAGGTGCCGTCCCTGGTCAGCCTGATACGGGCATAGCGGTCATAGGTGCGCAGCGCGTAGCCACCCGTTGCCACGAATTCCAACACGCGGTCAAACTGATCGCGTTCAATCATTGTATAGGGCGAGGCGGAGGTAACTTCCCCGTAGAGTGCATCTGCGTGAAAAGGCGCGGCGCAGGCCATACCCAATATGTGCTGGGCCAGGACATCATAGGTGCCCTCACCAATGGGCGGAGTATCCTGAGCGCCCAGATAATTGGCATCCAGTGCGGCCTGACATTCCATCACTTCAAAACGATTGGCCGGAACCAGAATGGCTCGGCTCGGCTCGTCCATTCTGTGATTGGAACGGCCAATACGCTGCGCCAGACGGCTTGCACCCTTGGGCGCACCAATATGAACCACCAGATCAACGTCGCCCCAGTCAATACCCAGATCAAGCGTCGATGTGGCGACGACCGCACGCAGTCGGTTCTGTGCCATTGCCGCTTCCACCTTACGCCTTTGGCTGGCATCGAGCGAACCATGATGAAGGGCGATGGGCAGATTATCGTCATTGATACGCCACAGCGCCTGAAACAGCATTTCCGCCTGACTGCGCGTGTTCACAAACAAAAGTGTCGTTTGGTGCGCCTTGATCGCACCATAGACGTCGGCCATCGCATAGCGCGCAGAATGTCCGGACCAGGGAACCCGTTCATCCGTTTGCAATATTGTTATGTGTGGCTTGGCACCACCTGTGATGATGATCCGTTCTGAAAGTGCCGGTTCTTCGCCGCGGATTTGCGGCACGAGCCATGCCTGCAGCGCCTCCGGATCAGCAACGGTCGCCGACAGACCGATCGTCTGCAATTGTGGGCAATGCTGGCGCAAACGCGCCAGACCGAGTGACAGCAAATGTCCGCGTTTTGATGTTACCAGCGAATGAAGCTCATCGAAGATAATGTATTTCAGATCAGCAAACAGCATCGACGCTTCATTGCTGGCAATAAGCAGGGCAATCTGTTCCGGTGTTGTCAGCAAAATATCGGGCGGATTGAGCTTTTGCCGCTGCCGTTTGTGCTGCGGCGTATCTCCGGTTCTGGTCTCAATCCGCACCGGCAGGCCCATTTCCTCAACAGGTGTTGCCAGATTGCGTTCAATGTCGATGGCCAGTGCTTTCAGCGGAGACACATACAAAGTGTGAATGCCCCGACGCCTGGATTGAGCCTTTGACTGTCGCACAGCGCCGGTTTTCTGATTATGCTCGTGCACTGTAATATCGACCAGTGTCGGCAAAAAACCGGCCAGCGTTTTACCGGCGCCGGTCGGTGCTATCAGCAGTGATGAATTGCCCGATTGTGCCTGATCCAGCAGGGCAAGCTGATGCGCGCGCGGCTGCCAGCCTCGGCCGGCAAACCAGCTGGCAAATGGTTCAGGTAAAGCAGATGCTTCAAGCCCGTCACGGATTTTAGAATCAATGGTCACACGGCCAGATTAGGGTGTCGGGAAGTAAACGCCAAGCGACAGGCTGGAGAGGCGTATGCGCCGACGCACCTCACTCCAGGCTGCGGAATTCCTCTGACAGGGCCATTGCGGCGTTACCCAGCAGGGCCAGATCGATGCCCACGGCTGTGAAGGCTGTGCCAAGGCTCATGCAGTGTTTTGCGAAGGGGCGATCCAATGATAAAATCCCGGAAGGCACGCCTAATGCCGCCAATCGCCTGAAAGCATCTTCTATGGCGCTAACAACGTCGGGGTGTGCCAGATCGCCCGGGTGGCCAAGGCTTGCGGCAAGATCGGCAGGCCCAATAAACACACCGTCCACGCCCTCAACCCTGGCAATTTCCTCCAATTGATCCAAAGCGGTTCCGGTCTCAATTTGAACAATCAGGCACAGCTCATCTGCTGCCCCTGTTCCATAGCCCTCCACCTTGCCAAAGCGGCTGGCTCTGGTCATGCCGGCATAACCGCGTACACCGCTCGGCGGGTATCGCATCGCGGCAACTGCTGCTCTGGCTTCATCTGCAGACTGCACATAGGGGATCAACAGTGTTTGTGCACCAAGATCCAGTAGCCTTTTGATCAGAACCGTGTCGTTGATGGCCGGGCGTACAATTGCGCTGACATGCGGATAGGCTGCAATGGTTTGCAGCGCCGGTAGTACAT
Source organism: uncultured Rhizobiaceae group bacterium (assembly GCA_947501445.1). Classification (GTDB taxonomy): domain Bacteria; phylum Pseudomonadota; class Alphaproteobacteria; order Rhizobiales; family Rhizobiaceae; genus Hoeflea_A. Next base: position 409,950 of record CANMVS010000003.1, read on the forward strand.
CGATCACATCAACCGGGGCATGTTCGGTATCAATCAAAATCCAGTCAAAGTCACAGGTCGCTAAATATTCTGTAACGGGCTGACCGGCAATGGAATTCCAGATGCCAAGTTGATGCTTTCCGGATTTCAGTGCCGCCTTGAACAGGTTTTTCGGATTTTTCATGATGTCTCCATAGATGATTGCCTATCGGTTTGCCGGCCCATCGTCGCCTCAGTTCAACGCCACTGTCTGACCCGTCGCTGCAGACGTTTTGACAGCCTCAATAACCTGCTGGTTTCTCAACCCTTCCTCGGCGGAAACAAGCGGCTCTTCGTCACCACGCACAACCGCCGCAAATTGGCGAACCTGTCGAACAAGCGGATCCTCAAAGTCGAAAAGAAGTTTAGTGGCGCTTATGGGTTCGGACCAGCTGCGTTGATCCTGGTTCGTCCACACAGCAAGATTGGGTAGCGACATGGAACCATGCGTACCGCCAATCATATAGCAGGCCTCGCTTGTCGCCGGATACATCGGGTTTTCGCGCGCCGTCAATTCCCAGCTCCAGGGGGCGACCACCGTATCCGACAAATTGACTGTGCATAGCGCACCACTGGCAAATTTCAGTAGGATTACGGCCGTATCCTCGACTTCATTGTTGCGAATGGCACTGGATTCCATGGCGTGAACACTGATCACTTCACCACAAAGGTGGCGCAGCATGTCAATGTCGTGGATCAGATTGATGTAGACAGGGCCAGCGCCCTTTTTACGCCGCCAGTCCATATCAAAATAATCGTCGGGTTTGCACAACCATGTTGTTGCCTGTACCGCGGTGATCCGGCCAAGTCCGCCGTCTTCGATATAGGCCTTGGCTCGGGCAATCAATGGATTGTGGCGACGGTGGTGACCGGTCAGCAGCGGTATGGCTGCAGCTTTGCCAACAGCGACAATCCGTTCGGCACCATCAAGATCGGTCGCAAGCGGTTTTTCCACCAGTGTCGGCAATTTTGCTGCCACACATTCAATGACCATTTCCACATGTAAATGATTGGGTGTTGCCAGGATGACGCAATCAGGTCGGTCCTTGCGGATCATTTCATCAAGCGCGCAATAATGCTGTGAACCGTGCACTTCAGCAACTTGACTGCCGGTCGGCGATGGGTCGACTACGGATGCAAGGGTCACACCCTTTGTGACGGCAATGGCATCTGCGTGGCGACGACCGATAAGCCCGGCACCGACAACGGCCACGCGCACATTCATCCGTTCACCAAAGACCCCATGCGGCGCATCGCCAACATGTATCCTTCAACACCAAATCCGGCAACGACGCCATCTGCACGCAGTGAAACATAGGAATGGTGGCGAAAATTCTCGCGTTTGTGAACATTCGAAATATGAACTTCCAGAACCGGACCTTCGAACGTATTGAGCGCGTCCAAAATGGCAATGGACGTATGTGTGAAAGCGGCAGGGTTGATAATGATTCCTGCCGAGGTATCGCGTGCTTCGTGAATCCAGTCGATAATCTGACCTTCATGATTGGATTGCAGCAGTTGCGAGGTCAGTCCCAGTGTTTCAGCTACGTCAGCGCACCGGGTTTCAATATCGGCCAGCGTGTCATACCCGTAAATTTCCGGTTGTCGCTTACCCAGCAGATTGAGATTCGGTCCGTTCAAAATGGTTATCAGCTTTGTCAAAATACAGGTTCCATATGGCATTGGCTGCGAAGTGCCAGACTTGAGTTGGATTGTTGCGCTTAAGAGTATGGCTGAATTGCTACAGTTAAAAGTACTCATTTTGCAATCAGAGCCTGCAGGCCTAGTGGATTGATCGAGACGGATGATACCCATAGACGGATTTGCAGGTTCATCCGGGTAGGCGCGTGATGTGCCGTGATTTTCATCACAAACATCGCGTAACGCATCCGGTGGGCCTGTAAACCCGCCCTGCGGGTCCAATATCGCGGGTTCTGGATGCGTCGAGCTTTCTTGCAGATGGCCCGCATCGACTGCGAAACCTCTCCTACCCAGAGCCCGGGATATTGGATCTATGGGTACCATCTGTCTCGATCAATCCACTAGGATTGTTGAAAACAAGAATTTGCAAATATTCCCGTTGCTGGTCGCACATTGCTGTTTGAGTGGATGTTTTGGTCAGATTGCAGCAAACAATAGCCTCTAACACCGGGACAGCAAAGTCTTGCCTCAGAATGAGGACTGGGTGTTGAACCCGCCACGGATTGCGACTACCTATGGCCAAAGAGCAATTTGGAGTAATGCCGAATGTCCGGCAATGTGAACAGATTTCTGGGTGACAGCGTTGCCCGTACCATCGTCAAACTGATCGTGATTTCGTTCATAGTGGGTGCGGTGATGAGTGCGTTTAACTGGTATCCGCTCGACGTTGTCTATGCGGTACGCGATTTTCTGGTCAATGTCTGGGAAACCGGATTTGCAGCACTGGGTCGTTTTGGCGACTATCTTGTGCTTGGGGCCGTCATTGTCATACCGGTTTTTCTGGTTATGCGCGTCCTGAGTTATCGCCGATAACGCCAATTGCGCAAAGGCCCTGCCGCGCCGGGGTAATCATCCATCAAATTGTGCCAGCGTCACTGGATGTCCGCTGGATGACCCGTTACGATTGATCCATTCGCGAGTCGTGCCCGCACCAACATTCCTGGGCAGGTGAAATTAACAAGAGTCTGATTTTCAATCGGGCAGCAGGCGTTGGTCGGGTTCAGACAAATGGTGAATGCGCAAGACAATCAGATGAGCGCGGAATTGACGCTGCAGCGCAGACCCTTCACGGTGACAAACCGAATGGTGCTGTCGATTGCGATCCCCATGACATTGGCCTATCTGACAACGCCGCTGCTTGGTCTGGTGGATATGGCGGTGGTCGGACAGCTGGGTGATCCGGTTCTCATCGGCGGCCTTGCAGTGGGTGCAATCCTGTTTGATCTGGTGTTTACCACTTTCAATTTTTTGCGCTCTGCCACGACCGGACTTGTCGCCCAGGCTTTTGGTCGGGGCGATGTGAGCGAGGAGCAGGCAGTCTTCTGGCGATCGCTGATTATCGGACTAATCTGCGGCGCCGTTATTTTACTGCTGTCACCGCTGATCATAAAACTCGGTATTTGGGCAATGGCACCAGGCACCGGCGTTGAGGATGCAACGCACACCTATGCGACCATTCGTATGGTTTCTGCGCCCGTCGGTCTTGCCAATTATGCTATTCTTGGTTTTGTGCTGGGTCGTGGTCAGGGTGTTGTGGGCCTTTTGCTGCAAACATTGATCAACGGGATCAATATTGGCCTGTCCATATGGCTTGGACTTCATCTGGAATGGGGTATCGCCGGCGTTGCCTGGGCCACGGTTATCGGTGAATTTGTCGGCATGATTGCCGGGTTCATCTATGTGACCACCCGGTTTGACAAGGCGGCGCGTCCTGGCTGGCGGCAATTGACAGATAAACAGGCAATTGGAAAGCTGATGTCTTTGAACCGCGACATCATGATCCGTTCATTTGCCCTTTTGGTGGCGTTTGCACTTTTTGTACGCCAGGGGGCACAATTTGGTGCCGTTACACTGGCCGCAAATGCTGTGCTGATGAATTTCTTTCTGGTTGCGGGCTATTATCTGGACGGTTTTGCAACGGCGGCTGAGCAATTGGCCGGGCGCGCGGTTGGCGCAAATTATCGACCCGCCTTTGATCGTGCCGTCAGGCTGACACTTCTTTGGGGCCTTGCACTGGCGGTTTCTACAACGGTTTTCTTTCTTCTTTTTGGCGGTGTTGTGATTGATTTTCTGACCACATCGCAAGACGTGCGGGATGCTGCCCGCACCTATCTGATTTGGGCATCGCTGACCGCTCTGTTCGGTGTTCTGGCCTTCGAGATGGATGGTGTTTTCATCGGCGCCACATGGTCACACGATCTTCGAAACATGATGCTCGCTTCGCTGGTCGTATTCGTTGTGCTTCTGGTAACACTGGTTCCGGCCGCCGGAAACCATGGTTTGTGGCTGTCTTTGCTGGCTTTTCTCGGGATGCGCGGTGGCACACTTTACGCCATGATGGGCAGGCGCGCCGACCGTGTATTTCAAACTGGCAGGTTTCGTCCGGCCCAGTAATCGACATTGGTGTCTCTGAGTTCGCTGATCGTCTTGATATTTTGTGTTGCAACGCGACCGGACAGGTCTTTGAGAATTTCCCTGGCGAGACCGGGGCCTTTGTAGATAAAGCCCGTATAGAGTTGCACCAGATCCGCACCGGCACGAATTTTCTCCAGCACGTCAGCGCCACTATCCACGCCCCCAACACCAATAAGTGCCGTTGAAGGCCCCATCAGTTTGCGCATTTTGGCAAGCATGATCGTCGAGCGTTCGAAGATCGGTTTTCCCGATAGACCACCTGATTCGTTCACATGCTGCCGATTGTGCAGGCCGCTGCGAGACACCGTTGTATTTGAGACGATCAGCCCCTCAAGGGCGTGTTGGTGCATTTCTGCGGCAATATCTTCCAAATCACCGATGGCCAGATCTGGGGCGATTTTAAGGAATATCGGTTTGGTTTGCTCGCCAGCCCCTGCACATTTGTCCCGCGCTTCCATAACGGCTTCAAGTAAACCGGCGAGGCTGTCGCGCGCGTGATAATCGCGCAGACCCGGCGTATTGGGAGACGATATATTGATCGTAAAATAGTCTGCAACGGCATAAAAAGTCTCAATGCCCAGCACGTAGTCTTTGGTGCGATCGGCAGAATCCTTGTTGGCACCCACGTTGATGCCCAGTGGTCCAACTGCCCTGTTGCCTCGGGTTTCAAGACGGCTCAATACGGCAGCATGACCGTGGTTGTTGAAACCCAGCCGGTTGATAACGCCCTGATCTTCGGGCAGCCGGAAAATGCGCGGCTTTTCATTGCCGCTTTGGGGAAGGGGGGTGACTGATCCGATTTCGCAAAATCCAAAACCCAATTTCAGGATCGCGTCCGGTACTTCGCCGTTTTTGTCATAACCGGCTGCGATGCCGACAGGGTTGGCAAATGTCAGTCCGCAGGTTTGCACGCGAAGGCGCGGATCAGCCGATTGCGAACACGATGGCAGTAAACCCGATTTAAGTGCCTTGATTGACAAATGATGTGCTGTTTCCGGATCCAGCGTGAACAGGGCTGTTCGACCGAGCGTACTAAACAGGCTCATTGTTCCCTCAGATCCGGCAAAACATGATTTCCGTTTTCATCAAGCGGCATGGGTGCTGTCCACACAACGGCATCCAGCGGCAATGCAGCATATAGGTGTGGAAATAATTCCCCGCCCCGTGATGGTTCAAACTTCAGTGTATCGCCGAGCATATTTCCATCGACGGCAACCAGGAGCAGATCATTTTGCCCGGCAAAATGCAACGCAGCGGTCGTGGGTACCTGGGATGCCGTTGAAAAGTGAATATAGCCATCTTTCAGATCAATGGCGGCACCTGCAAACACACCGGTTTCAACTGCGTTCTGCCACTCGGACTGTGGTGTGATTTTATAGATCAGATTTGGCATATTTGTTCCTGTGTCGGCATCTGTTTCACCAGTGTGGTGCCCGCGCAACCCGGTGCGACCGAGGCAATCACGAATTATGTCATCCATCGCAATTTGGGCAAGATCGTCTGATATCTACCAACATGCTACGTGAAATTCACCATGTGCGGGGATGGTATGAACCAGTTTTTAAAAAAAATCATCTGTGCCGTCGGGATTAGTGTGGCTGTTAGCCTGACCGGCACCGCTTTTGCACAGGAAAGTCGCTACGTCATGGAGCGATCCGACAATGGATTTGTGCGTCTGGATACATTCACCGGTGAACTTTCAGTTTGTACGATCAATGAAGGGCAACTCGTCTGCCGCATGGCTGCAGATGAGCGGCGCGTGCTCGAGGAGCAGATTGATGCATTGGAAGAAAAGCTGACCTTTATGGCGCTGACCCTTGAAGAACGCGGTATTGAGCCACAAAACAACCTGCCGGATGAAGCAGAGCTTGATCGCACATTTGACGTTATGGAAAAGTTGATGCGGCGTTTCATGGGAGTCATTGAGGATTTCGACGGCAAGACCAACAAACAAAAAAGTGAAGCGGATAAAACATGATAGCAGGAATATAAGTTGAACCTTGGTTGATTAAGGGTAAACATATAATGTATATATACTGCTCAAGATGTTATGAGTTAGAAATTGTGCCGGGGCGGCATCATATGTGATTGAAGAAACAGGCTATATTACACAAGTAACTATGCCGAGTTTCTAAGGGGAGGAACGCCCAAGTGGCCAGTTATTATCTGGAAGAAGAACCAAAAAATGGCGTGCACATCGTGCATTGCGATTCCTGTTCAAAGTTACCGGATTTTTACTACAGAATTTATCTTGGTGAATATGGGGGCAGTGCCTCCGCGATTAAAAAAGCACAAACACATCGACCACAGGTAATGGGGTGTATTGAGTGTTGTGAAATCAACATTGAATCCAAATCCTGTACCCACATCAGGCACGCCTCTTGATATCAAGAAAGTATTGAAGGCACATGCTTGATTTCGTATCAATTTCCGCTTAACCGATAGTTCGTGATATTTGCTGCGTTCATTATCCGCTCTGCGGATCGGATAAATGACGTTTGTGGCGCGGGCAATCCACCGGACTTTTGTCTTTTTCCGTTTCAGGAAGCTGGCAAAATATCCTGGTTCGAACACGATCCACATTGCTGGTCGAGTTTTTTGCTTGCGCAAAGGTGCAGCCTCGCTAGCATGGCGTGGCGTTGACGTGGGGGCAAAAATGATTTTGAGCCCGTAGATCGCAACGGAAACTGAGAGTGTATCTCCGTTCGGTCCGTGTGAGGGTCTGTTGAGAAGCAGGATTGTGGTATTGGGTTGATGAGATTTGCTCACTTTCGTTTCAAGGGGAAGTCGGACATGCAGCGCATATTCAACAACGAATTGAGCGGAAATAGACAAGTCTGGTCACATCCCGTCGGGATGCCGCCCCTATTGTTTCTCAAGTGACCCTAGCCTCTGGGAGGGGGCGATCAAATTGGCTAGGACATTTATTATAGCAGATGACCATCCGCTGTTTCGCGGTGCCCTGAGACAGGCGCTGGCGGGAATTGAAGATGGATTGAACATTGTGGAAGCCGGAGATTTCGGCGCGGCACGCGCTGCGGCCGCTGATAATCCGGATGCCGATTTATTATTGCTCGATTTGACAATGCCGGGTGTCAGTGGCCTTTCAGGGCTCATTGCACTGCGCGCTGAACATATCAGCTTGCCGGTTGTCATCGTGTCTGCCTCTGACGATCACACCACGGTGCGCCGTGCGATCGATCTGGGGGCGTCCGGATTTATATCCAAGTCAGCGAGCATTGATGAAATTCGCGACGGCATTAAATCCGTATTGGCAGGCGATGTTGCTACGCCCAGGGGTTTTGAACTCGGCCCGGAACAGGATGAGGAAATTGGTGACCTGATTTCACGCCTGCAGACGTTGACACCGCAACAAAGCCGGGTTCTGGGTATGCTGGGAGAAGGCCTGCTCAACAAGCAGATTGCCTACGAATTGAGTGTTTCCGAGGCGACGATCAAGGCGCATGTGTCAGCTGTTTTGCAAAAGCTGGCCGTTGACAGCCGCACGCAGGCCGTTATTCAGCTATCAAAAATCAGCACGGAAATGCGCGACAATGAGGCCGGTCCTGTGACCTGAACGCGTCAACAAAATCAAGGGCTGACACTTTTGTCCCGTTTCTGACTAAACGTGAAACGGTCTGATCTATTCTGCCGCAGATTTGCGGATAAAGGCAATCTGATTGAGAAAGGCGCGCAGGGCCGCCGGCCGCAGCGGTTTGTTGAATACTGATATTGCATGCTCTTCTGCGCGATTGCGCACGTCAAGTGTCCGGTCAGCCGTAATCAGCACCGCCGGAATGTCCATCTGCCAATGCTGGCGTATATTCAAAATGGCCTCAATGCCGTTGCCGTCATCCAGATGATAATCAGCGATAATGGCGGCGGGTGGCCGGGTCATCTGCATTATCCGTTGACCCACCTGATCCAAAGACCCCGCGCCATCCACCTTGCAGTGCCAACCTTCCAGAAGCAGTTGCAGGCCATCCAGGATTTTTGGTTCGTTATCGATACAAAGTACCGACAGGCCATCGAGGGTCAGCGGTACAGGGATTTTAGTCCGCGGGTCCGTGGCAACCTGCACGCGTTTGATATTGGTTTCCACCGGTATCTCGACACGGAAATCCGTCCCTTTGCCCATCTGCGACTTGAGTTCAACGGGATGGGACAGGACCCGCGCTATCCGATCCACGATGGAAAGTCCCAAACCGAGCCCGGCAGCCGTCTTTGCGCCGTCATCCAGGCGAATGAACTCACGAAAGACGGTTTTGAAACTTCCTACAGGAATGCCTATACCAGTGTCGACAACCTGCACAGCAACGCTGTCACCCTGATGGCGGACGCCAACAAGAACCCGGCCGTTGGTCGTGTATTTGATGGCATTCGAGACAAGGTTTTGAATAAGGCGTCGCAGCAGATTAGGGTCGCTGCGTACCAGCGCCGTTGTTGGCATAACCCTTAGCTGCAGCTTTTTTTCTTCGGCAATGGGTGCAAAATCGGTTTCTACCCGTCGTAAAACATCATTGAGCGGAAAACTGGATATCTGCGGTTTCATTGCGCCGGTATCAAGCCGTGATATGTCCAGGACAGCACCCAATATTGTTTCCACGGATTCAAGAGATGAATCAATGTTTTGAACCAGGTCACGATTGGCTGATTCGCCAAGTCGCTCAACCAGAGACGACGAATACAGGCGAGCCGCATTGAGCGGCTGCAAAATATCATGGCCTGCGGCGGCCAGAAAACGGGTTTTGCCTATATTGGCCTCTTCGGCGAGCGATTGCGCCTGTGCCAGTTCCCCGTTAACACGCACCAGTTCCGTCGTGCGTGCAGCAACCCTTTGCTCAAGCGTCTCATTGGCCCTTGTCAAAGCCTTTGCCGATTCCACCCGTTCGGTTATGTCGGCATAGGTTGTTACGACACCACTGTCAGGCATCGGGTTGGATCGAATTTCAATAATACGTCCGGAACTCTTCAGTGTCAGCGTCCAGGACGAATCCATCGTCAAAAAATTGTCGACTGTCTGGCGAACCTGATTGTTGGCAATATCACCGCGATCGGCCAGAATTGAAACAATATCCTCCAGTGCAAATCCCACCTGGCCTACTGATTCAGGCAGGTCCAACAGGGATCTGAAGCGTCGGTTCCAAACGCTCAATTTGTTGGTCCGGTCATAAACCGTAATGCCCTGATCCATTTGCCCAAGCGCCGTCTGCAGCAGATCGCGATTATATTGCAGGGCCTCCGAGGCTTCGTCGAGCAGGCGGGCCGTATCCGATGATGTGTCGTCATGCTTTTGGAAGAGCAGTGATAACACCAACCGGGCTGAGGCTGACCCAATGGCGCTGCCAAGCAGCTGTTCTGCATAGCGCACAAGATCCATGTCAGCCGGGGCACTGGGCTCCAGCCAGCGACCACGGGTTGTTTCATAGGTGTGAAACGAGCGTTCGGTCCGCTCCGCGCCAAGATATTTGGTGATCGATTGCTTGAGCTGCTTTACTGTTATGCCGGTTTGCCAGTCGTTTCTGGCTGGCCTGTTGGTGTTTCGTTGCGGAATAAAGACCCCGGCCTGCATGCGTTCGAGCGCTCTCGCGGGACGGCTCAGGGAACCGAAGACAAAAAGCGCTGTATTCACAAGCAGACTGAGGATGACGCTATTGACCAGAGGGTCTGCCCGATTGCCTGAAAAAATGTCGGTACCGGGCAGAAGAAAACTCAATACGGCAGCAGCAATGCCTGAATTATCCGGCCCGCCGAAGCTGGGCACAAAGAGCAGATAAGCCCAGACAAACATCCCACCCGACAGGCCCATAATCGCACCGCGCGCATTTGCGCGTCGCCACAGGAGGCCCCCCAGCAATGCCGGTGCAAACTGTGCAATGGCGGCAAAGGAAAGAAGGCCAATGGAGGCAAGCCCGGCGTTGATGGTGGCAGATCGGTAATAGGCATATCCAAGCAACAGGATACAGAAGATCGCTGTGCGTCTGATCCTGAGTATGGTTCCGGAAAAATCGCTCATGTCGCCACCGCGCCGAATGATATTCTGGCGCAGCAGAACAGGCATGACGATGTCATTTGAAATCATGATCGCAACGGCAACCGATGCAACAATCACCATTGCGGTTGCGGCTGAAAACCCGCCAATAAAAGTGAACAGTGAAAGCCACGGTATGTCCTGCACCAGCGGCAGTAAAAGCACAAATTGATCGCCCGGTTCATTGGCCTCGAAGGTCAAAAGACCGGCCATTGCGATTGGTATGACGAAAAGGTTGATGGCGACAAGATAGAGCGGAAACAGATAGCGGGCAGTACGCAGCTCGCTCTCTGTGCGGTTCTCCACCACGGTCACATGGAATTGGCGGGGCAATGCCAAAATGGCAAATGCGGAAAGGGCGATCAGCACCAGCCACCGTGTTGGTGCTGTTTCATAGCTCATGGCGGCAACAGCGGCTTCATTTTGCCTGGCCTGGTTTATCAGGTCTGCCGGTCCCGAAAACAGAAAGAATGTGACGAACAATCCAACGGCGGTAAAGGCAATGAGTTTGACCACCGATTCTGTTGCAACAGCAAGAATGAGACCGTTCTGGTGTTCCGTAGCATCCGTATGGCGGGTGCCGAATATCACCGCAAAACCGGCAAGCAACAGCGCCACAATCAGGGATATATCCGTCAGGATAAAAGAACCGGGCTGGCTGTCGAAGGCTGTGTTGGCCATGATGATGGTGACCGACGAGGAGACGGCCTTTAGCTGAAGCGCAATATAGGGGATGGTCCCAACAACAGCGATGATTGCCACGATACCCGCAACGGTGGGGTTTTTTCCATAACGTGCTGCTATGAAATCAGCAATGGAGGTCAGTTTTTCCGCCTTCGCCAATTCAACAATACGCCTCACCAGCGGCATGCCTATGGTGAACATGAGGATTGGGCCAATATAAATGGCGAGAAATTCGAACCCGCGACCAGCTGCCAGTCCGACACCGCCGAAATAGGTCCAGGATGTGCAGTAGACAGCAAGGCTCAGTGCATAAATCAGCGGTCGTCCTTTGCCGTCTCGACGCTTTGTCGAAGATTTGCGGTCGCCGTAACTGGCAATTGCAAACAGCAGCAAAAGGTAGAGCAGTGCAGAGGTTACAATGACCCAACCTGCCAGCATTCCTGTACCAAACCTCCCAATCAACGAACACGCAATGCAAAGCATAGACGCAATAGCCGTTGACGCAAATCATACCAAAGTAACGGCCATTGGTTTGTACAGGGTTGTCTCCGAGCAGACATCAGGCACAGCCTGTATTCGCAAGGCGCTCAAGCGGCGTGACTGGACCGTTTCACGTTTTGTCAGAAACGGGACAATGGTGCCGGCCTTTGATTTTCGGCGGCTTCAATTTGCAGAAAAATTATTCTATTGAAGTAAAACATAACAAAAATCAAATAGGGGACTATGCATGTTAAAAGAGTTTCGCGAATTTGTTGCCAAGGGCAATGTCATGGACCTGGCCGTCGGGGTTATTATTGGCGGCGCATTTGGCCTTATCGTCAAATCACTGACAGATGACGTCATTATGCCGGTTGTCGGCGCGGTATTCGGTGGGTTTGATTTTTCAAACTACTTCATTCCGCTCAGCAGTGCCGTGACGGCCTCTACGCTCGAGGCGGCGCGTGAGCAGGGTGCAGTTCTGGCCTACGGCAATTTCATCACCGTTGCGATCAATTTTGTGATCCTGGCCTGGATCATTTTTCTGATGGTGAAAGGTGTCAACAACATGCGTCGCAAGGAAGAAGCAAAGCCAGCCAAACCGGCCGCGCCTCCGGCGGACGTACAATTGCTGACGGAAATTCGCGATCTCCTGAAGAAAGCCTGATTTTATTCAGTTGGAGCACTTCAGGTTTTGATGGAAACGGCAAAACCTGAATGGATTCACAAAAACAAAGGCCGACACCGTTGTCCCGCTTCTGACAAGATGTGAAACGGTCACATGCGCTCCCCGCTCAAATGTGGGGAGTGTGTTTTGAAAAACCTGCCCCGGTTTCCCTGTCCGAATTTCCCTATGAGAGCATTCGCGACAGATTTACTATCCGCCGGACTTGGGCACGGTCAGTTTGACAATGCGATCAGATTCCACTGGACCGTCATTGCTGCCGGCGGCAAACGGTATGCCCAGCGTAAACCAGACTTCCTTCAGTGCCTCGCAAAGTTCGCCAATCAATGCATCATCGTGGAACGGGCTTGGCGTTATGCGCAACCGTTCCGAGCCGCGTGGCACGGTGGGATAATTGATTGGCTGAATGTAAATTCCATGCACATCCATGAGTCTGTCGGCGGCCATCTTGCAAAGCTCCGGATCACCGACATGCAGCGGCACAATATGGGTTTGCGATGGCATGACAGGCATGCCGGCGCCGGTCAAAGCTGTTTTGGTGGCCTGGGATTGGCGCTGATGCGCTTCGCGTTCCGACTGCGAATTTTTCAGGTGTCGGATGGAGGTCGTCGCCGCCGCTGCAATTGAAGGGGGCAGGGCGGTCGTGAATATAAAGCCAGGTGCATAGGAACGAACAGCGTCAATAACCGCGCGTGATCCGGTGATATAGCCGCCAAGCGCCCCAAACGCCTTTGCCAGAGTCCCCTCAATAATATCAATGCGGTCCGCAAGGCCTTCGCGGTCGGTAATGCCGCCGCCGCGCTGGCCATACATGCCAACAGCATGGACCTCATCGATATAGGTCATGGCACCATATTTGTCGGCAAGATCGGCAATCGCTTCGATCGGCGCAATGTCACCATCCATCGAATAAATGGATTCAAACACAATCAGTTTGGCTCGCTGCGGGTCAGCTGCCCGCAACAATTCTTCCAGATGTGCGAGGTTGTTATGTCGAAAAATCTTCTTTTCACATCCCGAGCGACGCACACCTTCGATCATCGAAGAGTGGTTCAATTCATCGGACAGAATCAGGCAGTTGGGCAGAAGTTTGGCAATGGTGGAAATGGATGCTTCATTGGAAATGAATCCCGATGTAAACACCAGTGCAGCTTCCTTGCTGTGCAGATCTGCAAGCTCCAGTTCCAGTTCAACCAATGGATGGTTTGTGCCGGAGATATTGCGGGTACCTCCTGCGCCGGACCCCATTTTGCCTGCGGCATCACAAAGCGCACTGATAACGTTTTCGTTTTGACCCATGCCCAGATAATCGTTGGAACACCACACCGTTACTTCACGGGCGGTGCCACCGGTTCGATGAATGGCGCGGGGAAATTTACCGACGATGCGTTCGAGATTTGCAAAGACCCGGTAGCGTTTTTCGGCATGCAGTTGATCAACCGCGTCCTGAAAAATGCTGCGATAATCCATTGAACTCACACTCCAATTCGCAAGATGAGGCACAATTGCATCCCACTTGCGGACCGCACTAACGCTGGCGATTGTTACATGGATAACCAGCAATTCTGTTAAAAAGTCCTATCAGACTTTAGATGAACTCTAAACAGGAAATTATGCCGCAGGCTTGATCCCGATCAATATATCACGTGTATTTGAGTACAATTGACACGTGGTCAGTCCATTTGGCTTATCCAAAAGTCTCATCAACCAAAGTCTTATACACGAATGGATTATTGCGACTTTCGCTCCTGAGTTTAGCATTGGCGGGCGTTCTGTTTAGGGAAACGGAGCACTTGATCAGCGACATTTGGGAGGAATTCAATGTCCAGACTAACCATGACCCGTCGTGGCTTGCTAAAGGCGGGCGCCGCATCCGGTGTCGCTCTCGCGGCACCCATGAGTTTTATACGTGGAGCCCATGCAGCAGATTTCTGCAACATGCCAACCGGCAGTTCCGTAACACTTGGCTTCAATGTGCCGCAGACCGGTGCCTATGCGGACGAAGGTGCTGACGAATTGCGCGCCTATAAATTGGCCGTCAAACACCTCAATGGTGAAGGCGATGGTGGCATGCTCAACACGTTCACGTCCAAAGCTCTCAAAGGCAATGGTGTGCTGGGCAAGAAAGTTGAATATGTAACGGGTGACACGCAGACCAAATCCGATGCCGCGCGCGCTTCGGCCAAGCGGATGATTGAAAAAGACGGTGCCATCATGATCACCGGTGGATCTTCCTCCGGTGTGGCTGTTGCCGTACAGGGATTGTGTCAGGAAACCGGGGTCATCTTCATGGCCGGTCTCACACACTCCAATGATACGACAGGAAAAGACAAGAAGCGTTATGGCTTCCGCCATTTCTTCAATGCCTATCAGTCCGGTCTTGCTCTTGGTCCCATTCTTGCCGATCAGCTTGGCAAGGAACGCAGTGCTTACCATCTGACCGCGGACTACAACTGGGGTTGGACGCAGGAAGAATCCATCAAGAACACCACAGAGGGCCTTGGCTGGAATACGGTCAACGCCGTGAGAACACCGCTTGGTGCTGGAGACTTTTCACAGTATCTGACGCCTGTTCTTAACTCAGGTGCCGACGTTCTGATCCTCAACCACTATGGCAAGGATATGGTGAATTCGCTGACACAGGCGGTTCAGTTCGGCATGCGCGCCAAACAGGTCAATGGCAAGGATTTCGAAATTGTTGTGCCGTTGTTTTCGCGTTTGATGGCGCAGGGTGCCGGTGAAAACATCAAGGGTATTTTGGGTACCACCAACTGGAACTGGTCGCTTCAGGATGCCGGATCAACAGCCTTCGTAAAATCATTTGGACAGGAATATGGCTTCCCGCCATCGCAGGCAGCGCAGACCTGTTATGTACAGACATTACTTTATGCCGATGCATGTGAGCGCGCTGGAACCTTTGCCCCACCACAGGTCATTGCAGCCCTTGAAGGCTTTGAGTTTGATGGTATGGGCAATGGCAAGACGCTCTATCGTGCCGCCGACCATCAGTGCATGAAGGATGTGCTGGTCGTGCGTGGTAACGAAAATGCAACGTCGCAGTTTGACCTGCTTGAAGTCGTCAAGATTGTTCCACGCGATCAGGTTACCTATGATCCGGCGATTTTCGGCGGTGACCTTGGACCGGCAGACGCCAAAGCCTGCTAAGCAGAACTGTAAAACTGAGAAGACAAATGCTGATCGGCCGGTAACTGGCCGGTCAGCCCGGTAAATACGGCGTTGACAAGTGGGGCGCTTCGCAAATGGATGCGATATTTCTTCAATTTCTGAATGGTTTGGACAAGGGCGGTGCCTATGCGCTGATAGCGCTTGGCCTGACTCTCGTTTTCGGCACATTGGGTGTCGTCAATTTTGCGCATGGAGCTCTTTTCATGCTGGGCGCTTTTTGCGCTGTGACATTCAACAAATTTCTCAGCTATGAACTGGTGGTTCTTGATGAAACCAAGAAGACCGCCTGGGGCACCGCAGTCGAAATACGCACCCCTTACATCGAGGCATGGTTTGGCGATTTCGGCACACAGATACTGAACTATTCAGTCCCGATATCCATACTGGTCGCCATCCCGGTCATGCTGCTGATTGGCGTATCGATGGAACGCGGCCTGATAAAACACTTTTACAAACGCCCGCACGCAGATCAGATTCTGGTGACTTTTGGTCTGGCAATTGTCATTCAGGAAGTCATCAAACATTATTTCGGTGCCAATCCCATTCCGCAGTCTGCACCGGATATTGTTTCCGGAAGCGCCAACATAGGTGCATGGCTCGGGCTCAGCGACAATATTGTCTACCCGTGGTGGCGGCTGGTTTATTTCGGCTTTTCAGCGCTTATCATAGGGGCGGTATTCGCATTCCTGCAATTTACCACCTACGGCATGGTGGTGCGTGCCGGCATGCGCGACAGCGAAACGGTCGGCATGCTTGGTATCAATATTGAGCGCCGTTTCACCGTCGTTTTTGGCATTGCCGCGGTGGTCGCTGGTCTGGCTGGCGTCATGTATACGCCCATATTGCCACCCGATTTTCACATGGGAATGGATTTTCTGGTCCTGTCTTTTGTTGTCGTTGTTGTTGGCGGCATGGGGTCATTGTCCGGCGCGGTTCTTGCAGGTTTCCTGCTCGGCATCCTGCAGTCGTTCGCGTCAATGAATGAAATAACAAGCATATTCCCGGGCATTGATCAGATTATCATTTATCTGGTGGCCGTGGTGATCCTGTTAACAATGCCGCGCGGACTTATGGGCCGTGAAGGCGTGATGGAGGAATAGGGTCATGAAACAGATGCTTTCTCGCGAACCTTTTGCCCTGTTGGCATTCAGTCTGGTCATTTTGACCATGCCAATCTGGTTGGCCCCATTGGGTGCCAACTACCCGGATCTGCTGCAGAAATTCACGATTTACGCGATATTCGCGATGGGCTTCAACATATTGTTTGGCCTGACGGGTTACCTTTCATTTGGACACGCTGCCTTTCTTGGTATTGGTTCCTATGCTGCAGTCTGGTCTTTCAAACTCTTCACAATGAATGTGCTGCCAGCATTGTTTTTTGGCGTCGCATTTTCGGGATTGTTTGCACTTCTCATCGGCTTTATCAGCCTGCGGCGGTCGGGGATCTATTTCTCCATATTGACGCTGGCGTTTGCACAGATGTGTTACAATCTGGCCTATTCCGTGCTGACCCCGATTACCAACGGTGAAACCGGGTTGCAACTCACCCTGCAGGACCCGCGTATTATTGACCGGGCACTGGCGGAACCTGGCAAGGGATTGCCCTCGACTGAACTGTTTGGGCTGTCGATGAGCGGCTACTCCGGATTTTACTTTTGTGCGGTTGTGCTGATCGTCTGTTTCTTCATTTCCAGACGCATTTTCTATTCACCCTTCGGCCTGACATTGCGCGGTATCAAGTCAAATCAATCGCGTATGAATTACACCGGTTTCAACACCCGGCCCTACACGCTGACGGCTTTTGTCATATCCGGCATGTTTGCCGGGCTGGCCGGGTCTCTGCTTGCCGTAACCGACCCCCTGGCCGGTGCCGAGCGTATGCAGTGGACAGCATCAGGCGAAGTTGTTCTCATGACGATCCTTGGCGGTGTCGGTACCTTGATCGGCCCCATGCTGGGTGCCTGGATCATCAAGTACTTTGAGAATATCTTTTCTGCATTCAACCCCGAAACACTGCAGAGCTTCTTCTCTTTCCTGCCGGAAGGGTTGCGCACTGTGGCGGTCGATGTATCCAGCCTGTTTGTCGGTGAAGGGTGGCATTTGACGCTGGGCGTATTGTTCATGCTGATCGTTATATTCCTGCCGGGTGGTGTTATGGAGGGTTGGCGTCGTATTACCCGTCGCTTTGGCGGTGGCAGCGGCACAAAACCGGCATCTTCACCCAATGCAGCGGTACAACCGGCAGAATAGGAGGTCAGATCATGGCAAACAGTGTTTTACATGTGGCTGATGTCCACAAGAGTTTTGGTGGTCTGCAGGCGCTTAGTGATGTTGATCTCAATGTCGAAGAGGGTACAACCCACGCCATCATCGGACCCAATGGTGCAGGTAAATCAACACTGCTGAATGTCTGTGTCGGACGCATCAAACCAGACAGCGGTCATGTGGTATTCAATGGCGAGGTGCTCGATGCCCACACACCCGATGAAATCAACCAACTGGGTGTATCCCGGGTCTTTCAAACACCGGAAATCTTCCCTGATCTGACACTGCTCGACAATGTCATGATCCCGGCATTTGCCCATAGGGATGGTTCTTTCAGCCTCAGACCTTTTTCAAAGCTGCGCCATGAAACAACGATCAGGCAGGAGGCAGAGCAGGTTTTATCCGATGTTGGACTGGAGGCGTTGCAGACGCGTGAAGCCGCATCATTGTCGCGCGGTGACAAGAGGCGCCTTGAGTTGGCCATGTGCCTGATCCAGCGCCCCAAACTGCTGCTGCTGGACGAACCAACGGCCGGCATGGCGCGTCATGATACCAATAGAACTGTAGACCTTTTGAAGACCATCAAAGCACGTGGTATGACTAAGGTGATCATCGAGCATGATATGCATGTGGTGTTCTCGTTAGCTGACAAAATATCCGTGCTTGCACAGGGTCGCATAATCGCTTCGGGAACACCTGATGAAATCAAGGGGAACCCGAAAGTACAGGAAGCTTATCTTGGTGGAGCACAATAAGATGCTGACGAAAACTGATCCAAGCAATCTGAAATTGGGTGCGACGGAGTTGGAATTGCCAGAACCTGGAAAGTCTTTTTTTAGCGTACGCGATATTCATGCCTATTATGGCGAATCCTATATTGTGCAAGGCATTTCACTGGAGCTCAACGAGGGGGAAATCCTTGCGCTCCTGGGGCGCAATGGTGCAGGAAAAACATCCACATTGCGGGCCATTGCCAGAGTTGATGATCCGGGGTTGAAAAGCGGCGAAATTTATCTTGGCGGTGAAAGTCTGCACGACAAAAAATCCTATCAGGCTGCCCAGTTGGGCGTGCAACTGGTACCCGAAGACCGACGCATCATTGGCGGTCTGACCGTTGAGGAAAATCTGACACTGGCACAGGTTGCAGAACCACGTGGGTGGGAACTGTCACGCATTTATGATCACTTTCCGCGTCTTGCGGAACGCCGAACCCAGATTGGAACGACCCTGTCGGGTGGCGAGCAGCAGATGCTTTCGGTTGCCAGGGCTCTGGCAAGAGATGTCAAACTGTTGTTGCTGGATGAACCCTATGAGGGTTTGGCACCGGTCATCGTTCAGGAAATCGAAAAGATTGTCCGGGAGATCAAGGAACTGGGTATTACCACCATCATTGTGGAACAAAACGCCGTGGCCGCATTGAAGCTCGCCGACAAGGCTGTGATCATAGATATGGGCGAAGTGGCCTATTCAGGTTCGGCTCAGGACGTTCTCGACAATGAGGAATTGCGTAACGAATACCTTGCCATCTGACGTCTGATTGTCCGGGAATGCACCTGTCGTATTGTGTGTTCCGGGCAAGGCGGCAAATATAAAATACCCCACCCGGGTGGAGTGCGCCTGCAGATTTGTTATGTTTCCCATAGACCGTTTCAGCGATCTGTCGCAGCTGTGAATAGGGGGGTCAGATGACATATTTTAACCTGGGTGAATTCAACCGGGCCATCACAACGAAATCTGAAGAAGCAGGTGTCTGGGCCAATCGCGGTCTGATCTGGACCTATGCCTATAACCATCAGGAAGCGATTGCCTGTTTTCAAAAGGCACTCGAGCATGATGAAACCTGCGCCTTTGCCTATTGGGGCATCGCCTATGCCTCCGGACCCAATTACAATTTGCCCTGGCGGCTTTATGATCAGGCAGGAAAAGAGCTGGCACTTGCCGCTGCCTTTGATGCAACGGCAATGGCGCATAAAAATATGGCCGGTACCACACCAGTTGAGCAGGCCCTGATCAAGGCGTTAGGCGCACGTTATCCACAACGCGATCCCATTGAGGATCAGTCCGGTTGGGACGATGATTTTGCCGATGCCATGCGCCAGGTCTATCAGACATTTCCGGCGGATCTGGAGGTGCGGGCCATATTTGCAGAAGCCATCATGAACCGCACCCCCTGGCAAATGTGGGATCTGAAATCCGGTAACATCGCCAAGGGCGCTGGTACCGCTGAGGCGCGTGATGTGCTGGAGAGCGCATTTCAGGATTCACCGCAGGCCTGGCGGCACCCTGGCCTGCTGCACCTGTATATTCATCTCATGGAGATGTCGCCGTTCCCGCAAAAGGCACTGCGTGTGGGTGATCATTTGCGCACCCTGGTGCCTGACGCCGGGCACCTGATACATATGCCGACCCATATAGATATTCTGTGCGGTCTCTATCAGGATGTTGTGGTCTACAACGAAAAAGCCATTGCCGCCGATCACCGGTATCTGGATCAGGCTGATGCACTGAGCTTTTATGCTTTGTACCGGGCGCACAATTATCATTTTGCCATTTATGGAGCGATGTTTCTTGGGCGCGGTGAGACAGCGTTAAAACTGGCAGAAGCATTGATTGAGACGATACCTGAGGCGCTACTGCTGGTTCAGTCGCCGCCGATGGCTGATTTCGTGGAAGCCTTTATTTCAATGAAACAACACGTCCTTGTGAGGTTTGGAAAATGGCATGAAATAATCGCACAATCACAGCCGAATGACGACACGCTCTATTGTTGCACCACCGCCTTTATGTATTACGCAAAATCAGTGGCGCATTCAGCACTTGGCAATATTGTCGAGGCTGAAAATGAACGATCGGCATTTTTGGCAGCCAAGGCAAAAGTGCCTGAAACCCGGCTTGTGCACAATAATAAGGTCGTAGATTTGCTGGATATCGCCGAGGAAATGCTCAACGGTGAACTGGAATACCGTCGTGGAAATTTTGATGTGGCATTTGCTCATCTTCGTCAGTCGGTCGCATTGGATGATGCATTGCCCTATGACGAACCCTGGGGTTGGATGCAGCCGACCCGTCATGCATTGGGAGCGCTGTTGTTGGAGCAAAACCGTGCTGAAGAAGCAGAAAAAATCTACCGGGCGGATCTCGGGCTGGATCAGACATTGAGCCGGGCCTGCCAGCACCCAAACAACATCTGGAGCCTGCATGGCCTTTATGAGTGTCTGCAGCGTCGTGGAGAAAAGGTGGAATCACCGCTGATCAAGCAACAGCTCGATCTTGCACAGGCGCGTGCGGAAGTGGAGGTCAGGGCATCGTGTTTTTGCCGGAGAAGTAGTGCCGCATAGACGTTTTCAATCACCAACGGATGCAGCGCTTCGAAAGGCGGATGGCGACAGGCCGGTGGACCGCTGGAATTCACGATTGAAATTCGACTTGGTCTGAAAACCGGCCTCATAGAGAATTTCCGTGATTGTCTTTTCTGTGTCGCGCAGCATTCGGCAGGATTCATCGACCCTGTAACGATTGACATATTGGGAGAAATTTTGCCCCGTCACGCGGTTGACGGCCCTGGATATCGCCCGTGCCGGCAGATTGAGTTGGCGGGCGATCCGGGTGATATTTATATTCGCGTCGAGATAGGATTTCTTGCCCATCATTTGTTTTTCCAGCAAATCGAATACCACCAGATCGTCAGCGGATGCGCTTGTTTGTGGTGTGGAAGCACCGTGCGATGGCAAACCAATGGAACCAGGCTGATACTCAGGCGGAATGATGAGCGTTGCGATCATGATCAATATCAGCAGCAGGCTGCCGGTAGATAACAGAACGGATACAGCCGCTCCGCCGAAAAACACAATGTTGACATAGATCGCAGCGTCAATGACCGAGATGAGAAGAAGAATGGTTGCAGTCACCAGGGTTGCACGCGCGAGGATCACCATGTCGCGTGTGCTTGAATTTTCAAACGAATCCGGGCCTTTACGCGCCAGGAGGCAAAGCTGGAACGCGTAAAAAACGAAGCTGCACCAGATGATGAGGTCAATGGATACAGGCAATGGTGCATTGAACCATTGAACTGCGGCGACGGGCAAAGCCGGAAGAATATGTACCATGTCGCGCCAGGCAAGGGAGGTGTCGTCGCCAGCACCAAGGGATCGAAAGGCGAGATAGGCCAAAGGCCCAATGAACATGGCAAGGACCGGTTGAACCAAAATCATAAAGGAAATTGAATAGCCGTATCGCAACCCTGAAAGAATCCCCTGCACGGCCAGTAGTGCAAAAAACAGACTGATCAGAATACCGGCAGGTCCACGGCCTTCGCGCAGTAACAGCACCCGGACAGCAACAACGCCAGCAAGCAGCGCTGCTGAAAAGGGTAGCGGAATAGAAATAATGTCCATCAGATACAGTCAACTTTATTGGCGTCAGTGATTTATAGCGCTCCATGCGGTAACGCGCATCGCATTCATACACCCTTGCAGGCGACAATGTCGCAGGAACATGTCTCAAATCATGATGGAGTACGTCCTGAATCGCGATTTTGGACGCCTTGTTTGGCCGTTCGTGAACAATTGCACCCTGTCACAGGTTGGTCAGGCAATTGCCGGAACCATCGGAAAATCATGAAGGGATGCGGCTGTGCTATTTCTCAAAGAGACTGGAATTTTTGTAGGAGCGCTGTTCATTGTCTCTCTGACGTTGCTTGCTCCGGCATCGGCAGATACCCGCAAACCACTATTGGATAGGCCTGAACCGGTCATGAACCAATTGTTGGAACGCGCATGGGCTGTGGTTTATGCGCCAGGCATGAAGCGGGGTTCATTATTGATGCTGCGGGGGGCCATCGGCCACGCATCTGTGACAGTTCGTGACCGCGATAGCGCCTGGTGCAAGCCGCGTTCCCTGCGACTGTTGCTGGGTGGCTTCTCGGGCAATTCCATAGGAATATCTGATGGTGGACCGGTTGCCGCCCTGGTTATGAACCAATGGACCGCATGGTCGATGCGCAATGGAGAGGACATTGTCAGTGACACTTTGAAGGTCCGTGATTTCAAGCCAGGACAATTGGTCATACCCTGGGATGCTGACGTCATTCTGGTTGGTAATGTGTCTCCCGATGACGGGTTCGTCTTCAACATGGGAAGTACGCTCATCGCCGATATTTTTGGTGCAGGCAAAACAAATGACGCCTGCCGGTATGGTAGCGCTATGGAAGCATTGATGACCCGCTAAACAGTTGCTTTCCGTCAGACAAGCTCAGATATTTGATCCCGGAACCGTGAACCCGGGTTCCGTCAATTCAAACCCATCAAATTGAAACCCGGGAGAGACCGTGCATCCAACCAGTGTCCACTTGCCTGTTGTTTTGGCGGCCTGCCAGTGATCCTTTGGAACAATGATTTGTGGCGCCTGGTTGTTCAAAACGTCTGGGCCAAGCACATGGTCTGATGCCGGCCCAGATTCATCCCGCGCCATGGAAAGCAACAAGGGTGCGCCGGCATAGTAGTGCCATATCTCGGTTGCATCGACCCGGTGCCAGTGGCTGCGTTCTTCGGCGCGCAGCAGAAAATAGATGCAGGTGCCGGCGGCCCGTTCATCATTGGCTGTCTCATGCTGCCAGGTCTGGCGATACCACCCACCCTCGGGATGTCTGGCCAACTGCAGAGCGTCAATAAGTGCCTCAGCTTCTTCGATGTTTTGGCTATCCATAATCCGTATCTTTCATGGTTCTTGAGTGTTGAGGGACACAATGTGCAAGCGCCTGCATTGTTCAGCCCTGGGTTGGCCAAACGGTGTGTTCATCATCGATCACAAAGACATGTCGATGGCGGCGCGTGCCACTGCTCGGCGCGGCTTCCTTGAAGTGTTGATGGTCTGCCGGCAGGTCATCATGGCTATGTTCAATGACCCGACTGTCCTCATGCGGCCAGACAAAATAACCGGTGATCAGGGACAGGGCGGCAAGCCCCGCCAGCCCGAGCATCATTGCGGCCATGCCAACGCTGTTTCCGAGGGTCCCGGCAAGTGGATAGGCAACGAGCCAGCAGGCGTGAGAAAGAGCAAACTGGGCTGCAAAAATCGCAGCCCGGTCTTCCGCATGTGCAGAACGACGCAGCAGCCGTCCGGACGGTGTGAGGATGGATGCATAAAACAATCCGATAAGGAACCAGATCCCCAACAGCAATGGCCAGGATACCCAGCCGGCCAACTGGATCCGCAGGCCGAAAACAGTCAGCACAGTCGCGGCCATGAATGCACCGATCATCATGACACGGCGATCCGGCAATGCATTCAGCAGGGAGGGCAGTACCAAAGCAGATAACATTGATCCGAGGCCAAAGCAGGCAAAAGCCACGGCCACATCACTTTCTGTGCCATTATAAAAGACACGCACGATGACAATTGTATTTACAATGACCACCGCGCCTACTGATGCGGCCGCGAGATTGAGCGCGAGAAGGCCACGCAACCGGGGCGTCGCCAGATAAATACGGGCGCCACGCGAGAGCCGGTCTGCAAACCCGCGGCGTTTTGTGATCTGGAGGCCAGGCACCTGTGTGGCCATGATCAACAGTGATGAAAACAAAAAACCGATGGCTGTTCCAGCATACAGCCAGTGAAAGCTGATCACGCTCAAGGCCAATCCGGCAAGAACCGGGCTGACGACATTCTCCAGATCATAGGCCAGCCGCGATAGTGACAGGGCTTTGGTATAGTCAGCTTCCGCTGGAAGAATATCTGGAATTAGCGCCTGAAATGTCGGGGTGAATGTGGCAGATGCAGCCTGCAATACGAAGATCAGCAGGTAAATCTGCCAGATTGCATCAACAAACGGCAACATCAGTGCAATTACAACTCGCAACAGGTCTGCTGCAATGAGAACCCTTTTACGGTCCAGTTGTCCGGCCAGCGCGTTGGCGATGGGTGAGAAGCCAACATAGGCCACCATCTTGATGGTCAAAGCCATGCCCAAAACGGCCCCGGCGGCCCCACCTGCAATTTCATAGGCAGACAGTCCCAATGCTACTGTCAAAAGGCCAGTCCCCAAAAGGGCGACGATCTGAGCAGAAAACAATCTGGCGTATGTTCGATTGGCAAGAATCGCGAGCATGGGCAAAACCTATCACATGGTTTTGGAGAGTTAATACCCGGTTTGTCTGGTATAAGGTGTAACATTGCCGAGGGAACTGTGGACTGTGACAATGTGACTGTTAAAATGAGCCGGGGACATATTATGTCGCAGTATTTTGGTGCCTTGGGAAGGGGATCACCAGCGCGCTGCATTCAGGGCTTTTGCTATGCAAAAAATTGTTTTTCGATTCAAGGCACTCCTGTCTCTATATCTTGTTGTCTTCAGTATTGGGCTTTGTAGCGTTCATGCACAGGACAATATCGAGGTGGATGTGGAACTCGTTCTGGCTGTTGATGTTTCACGTTCAATGACCGGATTTGAGTTGGAAATTCAGCGGCGCGGTTACGCCGAAGCGCTTGTCAGTGCACCGGTGGTTCAGGCCATCCAGGATGGGCTTTTAGGGCGAATTGCACTGACCTATATAGAATGGGGTGGCAGCCAGTGGCAGCGCACCATCATCGACTGGACGCTGATCGAAAATCGCGAAGATGTTGAGATGTTTGCAGCCCGTCTGACCGCGCAATTTGATGGTTCGTTACGACGAACGTCGATTTCGGGCATCATTGATCATGCCTCCGGCCAGTTTGACAGCAATGGATTTACGGCCCGTCGGCAGATCATAGATATCTCCGGTGATGGTCCCAATAATCAGGGCCGACCGGTTCAAGAGGCCCGAGATCAGGCTTTGTTGAAAGGCATAACGATAAATGGCCTGCCATTGATGACCCGGCAGGGGCTGGGGATGCAATTTCATCTGGATGACCTTGACGATTACTACACCAATTGCGTGATTGGTGGGCCCGGTTCATTTGTGATTCCTGTCGTCGAGTGGGACGGATTTGCCGAAGCTGTACGCAGAAAACTGCAACTCGAACTGGCGCGGAATTCACCCATGTCCCGTCAGTGGCCTATTCACAAAGTAGCATTCACCGGTGCACAGGAAAACGGCTACGATTGCCTGATTGGTGAAAAGATATGGCAGTATTTTATGGAACAATATCCGCTGTTGGAACGCAGCCCCTGAGGTGCATGATGGTCAAGTTTCAGCGCGCATTGATCTGATCAAAAATCCACCGGTAGGTTTTCTCAATTCCGTCAGCAAGCCGGTAGTCAGGCTCCCAGCCAAGCTTTTCACGAATGAGGCGGTTGTCGGAGTTCCTGCCGCGCACCCCCAATGGACCAGGAATGTGAACAACTGTAAGATTCTTACCTGCAATATCCATGATCAGACCAGCAAGCTGATTGATGGATACCATTTCCTCTGAGCCAATATTGACAGGTCCTTCAAAGTCGCTGTCCATGAGACGCAGCGAACCCTCAACACAGGCGTCCACATACAGGAACGAGCGGGTCTGTTTGCCATCGCCCCAAATCTCGATTGAACCGCCATTTGCTGCTTCTGCGATTTTGCGGCAGAGCGCGGCGGGCACTTTTTCCCGGCCGCCACACCAGGTCCCTTCAGGACCAAATATGTTGTGGTAACGCGCAATGTGGTTTTTCATTCCATTGTTGCGATTGTAGGCCATGTACAAACGTTCGCTGAATAGTTTTTCCCATCCGTATTCGCTGTCCGGATTGGCAGGATAAACGCTCGCTTCGCTGGTAACAGGATTGTTTTCATCCAGCTGATTGCCTTCAGGATAGACACAGGCGGATGAAGAATAAAATATTCGATGCGTGCCACAATTTTGTGCCGCCTCAAGAACATTCAGGTTAATGGCGACCGAATTTTGCATGACGTTGGCGTCGTTATCTCCGGTAAAAATATATCCGGCACCACCCATATCTGCTGCCAGTTGGTAAACCGCGTCGAAACTCCGGTCAAATACCTTTGCGCACTCAATCTGCCTGCTAAGGTCGGCGATAACAAAATCATCGGCTGGTGATTTACTGAACTCCGGATGTTTTACATCAACCCCGCGAACCCAATGTCCTTCGGTCTTGAGCCGTTTGACCAGATGCGATCCGATAAATCCGCCTGCCCCACAAACGAGGATATTTTTGTATGTCATGTTCGTTCCTGCCGACTGTTGGTGGTGATGGGACCGGAGGTCTGCTGAATTTGTGTAGATTGCAAATCTGCTTGCGGTAGCAATGCGGCAGGATTGACTTCCAGATCGGGTGGCTGCCGGGTTTTTTCCTGCCCATACGTATAGGCCTTTTTGCAACCCTCAGTCAGTATCGCCGGATTTGTGGCCAGCTGCAGAACCAAAGCAGCCAGCTGCATATCATCGTGACCCGCCAACGCATTGCCGTGATCAAGAAACTCCCCGAAGGCGATGCCTTTTGTATGAATGATTGGTATTCGGGAAAAGACCGCATCGAGAATAATTCCGGATCCCTGGCACCTGTGTTTTGCAGCGTCGTAGGGTAGAAGAATTGCATCAGTTGAGGAAAAGTACTTTGCGAAGTCTGCTGGAGATAATCCCGTATTGATCGCTCTGATGGAAACAGAGTCCTGTTCAACGGGAAGATCGCGCAGATTGGCGTATGGAGCCGCACTACTTGTATTTTCGGGCACTGGAATCTGAATCACAAACTCAATAGATGGTGGTTTTTCCTGTTCTGCACATAGCGCGCGGAGCAGTTTAATGATGGAAGCAATGCGGTCGCTGCCCTTGTCTGGTCTGGGACCACCAAATATCCCGACTGTGAACGGTGAATTGGCTTTGCGCGGTGAATTTGTTGCAATTGTATTCAGGGAATCTGGATAAATCGTGCAGGGAATAATTAATGTACCGCAAGCGTGAATGCCGTATTTGGTACGAAGTATTGCGCCATGCTGTTGCGTTTCTGTGTATATTTTCAATCGTCCCTGATCAATGAATGCTTTCAGTCGTTCGCATCCGTAGCGCTTCACAAATACAAAGGGCATCTCCTCAAAAATGAAACGTATGTGAAATGTCGGCGTTTGCGCATTCTGCTGCAGCGTGTCCAGAACGCCAACCAACGTCCTGATGTCACAGCTTGGAATGAGAACGTGGTCTTTTGTGCAAACTTTCATGCGGTTAAAATAGGATAGGAGCATTTTCGCAAATGTTGCTCTCAATCCGAGATTCAACCGCAGCTGACGTTTGATTTTTTTTCTGGTTGGTCGAATTGTACCGGGCAGGATCGGCCATGCAACTTTTGTCAGAGACGTGTCTGTTGACAATATGGGCCCAAGCAACCGGGAAGGTAACTGCGCATCACCAAGCAAGTGATGTTCATATTGCGGATAGACAGTGGCAATGGACTTCGGGGTGGAGCGAAAATGCCCGGATCGGATGGATAGATTGTTTTCCACAATGACAAGTTTTTTCATATCAAATCCGGCATGATCCGGCTTGAAATAGAAATGTCCGGAGTATTTATCTGTTCGGCGAAGTGGGATCAGTATCACAGAAAATAGTTATATTTAATGGGTTTCCAATTTGGTGCAATATTTGTTGTCATAACTCGTGTAAATTTGATGGAATCCACAATTTTTCCAGGTCATGAACATGGTAGCCACAGTAAGATCTGTGTCCGTAGCGAAACTCACATAACAATGCACCCCAATTGCATTAGGCTAAGTGCTACGTCATCATAATGACTTGGCGTTTCACCTTGTAGCGATTGTGAAATGACAATTGTAGCAAACAGACTGAGCATGGGGGACTGGCGAAATGCCTGTTTTTGCTGGTAAGTTTCGCATCTTGTTGAACCGTATACGCAATCAGGGGATATTTGCGTTTGCCGGGCATCAGTGTCGTTCAAGCCGTTTTATGCTGACGATTGGCCTTGTTGTGGCCACATTTATGGCCGCGCCGATGCACGCTCTGGCGCAGGAATTGAACGTCGGCGACGCTTTTGTGACGCAATTCTCGGGGACGCGCCTGTCAGGTGACGGCAGTCCTGTGATTGATCCGGATGGCGCTGTGGCACAGGCGATTGACCTGCGAAACCCTGGTGGACCTCCGGCTGGATTGCCATGGCGCGATGCACCGACAAAACTACAGGTCCTTGCACGTGATACAGGCCAGGTATTCGGTATTGCATTTGATAATCAGTCACCGGCAAATATTTATCTGACAGCTACATCCGCCTATGGATTGCATTGGGATGATATCGCCGGAACGTGGATGGAAGGTCAATGGGGTCAGGATGGTGATCCGGGCACAATCTACAAATTGGACGCCAGTAACGGATATAGACCCACCATATTCTCCAGAATCAACCTTGATGGTCGGCTGAATTCTGCTGCCGGACTGGGTAATATCACCTTCAATGGTCAAAGTAGCAGCCTGTATGTGAGTGACCTTGAATCCGGTATGATTTATCATCTTGATCTGGCGGGTAATATTTTGGAGCGCTACGATCACGGTGTGACCGGTCGATCGCAATTTATTGAGGCGGCAACGGGCGCGGTGACAAATCTTCCCGGGGTTGCCTTTGATCCAGCATCCGATGCACAGGTTGAGTCTTGTGAAACGGGGGTTTTTTCCAACACACCTGAATGCTGGAATATCGCTGATTTCAGGCGACGGGTCTGGGGGGTGGCAGCTCATACTGATGCATCAAGCCAGCAGACCCGGCTTTATTATGCCCTGTGGTCCAGTCAGGGTTTTGGCAACCCGGATTGGAGCGGCGATGTCAACGAACAGCAAAACAGCATTTGGTCGATTGGGCTGAGCGCACAGGGTGCATTTGACACAAATGATATCCGCCGGGAATTCGCCATGCCTGGTTTTTCTGCAACACAGGAAGATTATCAACGGGCCGGAGCCAGCAACCCGGTTTCCGATATTGCACTGGATGACAATGGAGAGATGGCCCTGGCCGAACGCGGTGGCATGCGCAATCTCGGATTGAGTGCCCAAGCGCCATTTGCCTGGCCGGATGAAGCCCGCACGGTGCGGGCACGCAGGGGCGATGATGGTGTCTGGATTCCCGTTGGGCGGCACGATATCTCCTGGTATGATCGCAAGGATCTTGGACCGCCCTATCTGAGAGCCGCCGGTAGTGGCGGGGTCGATTTTGGTTACGGATATTCTCCTGCGGGTGTACTTGAAACCGGTCAGAGAGATCGTTTTGTCTGGTCCACCGGCGATCTCCTGTGTCGCCCGGAAAGCCCGTGCAGTGATGGTGTTGGAGATGTGCTCAACGGATTGCAGGGACAGCCATCGGATATCCTGCAGCTGCTCAACCCTGATACGGCCTATGGTGACTATCCAGACGCAGGCCCGGCGACGCCGGATGATGGTCCTGCCGGGTCCTATTTTGTGCAAACGTCACCTCAAAATATGTCGAGCTGGAATGGTGATGTTGAAATACTCAAGGGCACAGGAACACCCTCAGCCCCTGGAAATCCTGATCTTGCCGTTTCAAAATTAATGCCGGATTTTTGTCTGCGCGGGTCGATTTGCACCGCAAATATCAGCGTTTCCAATGTCGGCACGGCTGATTGGAACGGTCCGATATTCCTTCGCGACTTTACCGTTCCCCCGGCGCTCGGATTCTTGGCAGTGGGTGCGCCCTGGCAATGTCTGGGTATCGGTGGTGAAACCGCTTGCTACCATGCTTTTGTGACATTAAAGCCCGGCCAGAGCCTGCCGATGGTCCTCGATATTGCTGTCGCCAACAATTTTGCTTTTGACAATATCAATAATTGCGTTGCCATTGACTGGCCGCTGACCAATCCGGCCAATCCTGCTTCCATCGTCGCATCCGTTCAAAAGACACTGACACTGCTTGGCTATGATCCGGGTCCAATTGATGGTGCGATGGGTCCCAAAACGGCCGCAGCCATTGCTCAGCTCCAGTCTGATTATGGCATGCCGATTACCGGTGCCATTGATGCTGCAACACTTGAATTGCTTTATGCGGGCAGCGCGTTTTGGAGTGGCGATGGCAATCCGAGCAACGACGAAGCATGCGACAACAGTCAAATCATTGGCAATCCTCCGCCCGGTGGTATCCACTTGCCCGTCGGTTCGCGTCCGGGTCACCTGGCACCAGGATCCATTCATCAGCCTATAGGCTCTGCCCCTGCGCACGTCTTTCCCAATTCTGTTCATTTGCCGTTAGGTTCGGCACCTGCGCATGTATTCCCCAATTCGATCCATTTGCCCATTGGCTCAAACCCCGGTCATCTGTTCCCCAATTCGATACACCTGCCCATTGGTTCCAATCCGGGACATCTGTTCCCCAACTCCATTCATCTTCCAATTGGCTCGGGCGGTCACCTGTTCCCTCAGTCAATTCATTTGCCATTGGGCTCCAACGGCGGCCATCAGTTCCCACAGTCACTGCATTTGCCGCTTGGTTCCAACCCCGGTCACCAGTTCCCGCAATCGATCCATCTGCCGATCGGTTCGAATCCCGGTCACCAGTTCCCGCAGTCGCTGCATTTGCCGATAGGCTCCAATCCTGGCCATCAGTTCCCGCAGTCGCTGCATTTGCCACTTGGTTCCAACCCGGGTCACCAGTTCCCGCAGTCGGTCCATCTGCCGATCGGTTCGAATCCTGGTCACCAGTTCCCGCAGTCGCTGCATCTGCCGCTTGGCTCCAACCCTGGTCACCAGTTTCCGCAATCGATCCATTTGCCGATTGGCTCGGTGCCTCAGCATAAATTCCCGCAATCGCTGCATTTGCCACTGGGCTCCAATCCTGGCCATCAGTTCCCTAAATCTGTGCATCTGCCGATCGGTTCGAACCCGGGCCACAAATTCCCACAGTCTCTGCATTTGCCGTTGGGGTCCAATCCCGGCCACCAATTCCCCAAATCGATCCACTTGCCGATAGGCTCGGTTCCGCAGCATCAGTTCCCGCAGTCGATCCATCTGCCGCTCGGTTCGGTTCCCCAGCATGTGTTCCCACAATCGGTTCACCTGCCCGTTGGTTCCGCGCCTCAACACGTCTTTCCCAAGTCATTGCACTTGCCGCTTGGTTCGGATGGTGGCCATCAGTTCCCGAATTCGATCCATCTGCCGCTGGGTTCTGATCAGGGACATAATTTTCCGGTATCGATCCACCTGCCAATTGGTTCGGTTCCGCAACATCAGTTCCCCAAATCGGTGCATTTGCCTGTTGGATCAATCGGCGGCCACAAATTCCCCAATTCGATCCATTTGCCGATAGGTTCAAATCCGCAACATCTGTTGCCCAAATCGGTGCATCTGCCGATTGGCTCTGTGGGAAATCACGCGTTTCCAAAGTCGATCCATCTGCCGGTTGGTTCCGTTGGACACCAGCCGATTGGCTCGGTGCATCTGCCGGCAGGCTCGATTACACACAAACCTGCGGGTTCAATCCACCTGCCTGTCGGTTCAACAGGTCACAAACCTGTCGGCTCGATCCACATTCCCGTGGGTTCAAAAATTCAGATACATCAGCCGTCTGTATCCAACAGGCCGGTGCACAGGCCTCGCGGGTCTGTTCAGACCATCAAACCAGTCGAGCCTGTGCACAAACCACGCGGTTCGGTTCAAATTCACCTGCCCGTTGGCTCAACACCACAGATACATCTTCCAATCGGCTCCAAACCACAGGTGCACAAGCCGCGCGGGTCTGTTCAGATCATCGAGCCGGTTAAACCTGTGCACAAACCACGTGGCTCAGTTCAGGTTCACAAGCCTCGTGGATCGGTGCAGACCATCAAGCCGGTCAAGCCTGTACATAAGCCTCGTGGATCGGTGCAGACCATCAAGCCGGTCAAGCCTGTACACAAGCCACGCGGATCGGTGCAGATCATCAAGCCAGTCAAGCCGGTGCACAAGCCACGCGGTTCAGTGCAGACCATCAAACCTGTCAAACCTGTGCACAAGCCCCGCGGATCGGTGCAGATCATCAAACCGGTCAAGCCTGTACACAAGCCGCGTGGATCCGTGCAAAAACCAAAACCGGTCAAGCCGACCCTTCAGCTTAATCAGTCACAGCAAAACAACCGCAAAAAACAGCAACAGAATCAGAACCAGATTCTGAAGGTCAATCCGAAGGCGCTGAACCAACTGCAGCAATTACTGAAACCACAGGATTGAATGATCAATTGTGATTTGCACAATGTCAGTAATTAGAGCAATTCAGGTTTTGACGGTATCGGCAAAACCTGAATGCATCAACAAAATCAAAGGCCGACACCGTTGTCCCGTTTCTGATAAAACGTGAAACGGTCTGGCTGCATCAGGAAAGATGAGTTCTCATTGTACCCACATATCAGAACGGCCCTGGGGGCATTCATCGCCATAGTTCAATCAACGCTGGCACCCGGCGTTTTCGCTTTTGCAATTGCCGCGTCATTCCTGCTCCAGCCCTATGGCGCGAATGCGCAAAGCGTGTCGCAGGCACATGAGGCTCCCCATATCGTTACCAATCAGGCATTTCTTGAAAATCTTGCTGGAAGCGCGGCGTTTGATGTTGATGATATAGGCCAGGTCTTCGGTCACATTCTGACGCAGTTGCCCGACCGTGTGCACGTTTATCCGACTGAAAATTACTATTATTTCCGCTTTTTCCAAAACGGTGTTGAATATGCCGGTAACATCCGGCTGGCCACGGCTGACCGTGACGAGGGGCTTGTGCATTTTGCCTATTTCCCGGCAGCCAATGCGGGGCGTTCCGAAGGTGAAATGCGCTACAAGCTTCTGGGCAGTGACGATGGTGTTGCCATTGAGCGTCTTGGGCCGCTTTCCTATTCGATAACCTATCAGGGCAGAACTGTTATTTTTGACCTGAACGATCTGTCTACAGTCGAGCCACCGCCCGAATTGATTGCGGATGACGAAATATACCTTGGCCCGGTCTATGACGAATCCGGCATACAATTCTACCTTATGTACAATCAGCGCCTGAAGATTTTTCACTACGTACTGAACGAACGGGCAGCCATTCCCGATGCACTTATCCCTGCATCCTATACGGACAGAATTGTTATTGGCAGGCGCTCGGGATTTGCCTTTTATCGCGATGCCGGACTGGACAGAAAGATACTGATTGGTGTTCATGCAGCCAATGTAGCTGTCAACAATTACTATGACGGCCCATTTGATCAGCTACCGGATAATTTCAATACCGATGACCGGTTACGGTTGGCCATTGAGGAATCCGATCCCTCGACGGCCGGGCAGATTGATCGTTATGGCTACTACAACAGTGGTATCGGTCGCTATCTGATTGGTCCCTACACACAATTTACCAAGGAACAGGATCTGGTGAATTTTCATCTATGCGCCACCAATCCTGAACTGGATGCCAGCCTGTATTACAGCTGTTTTGCCGTGCAGGGCGGTGGTGTGCAATAGACTGTTGTTGTTGGACTAAATTCGTTTGAGGCCGTTTGATTTCAGGTCCGCGCGTGAAATAATTCTGAATATGAACCCCAGCAAAATCATCGTGCCCAGGCCTATGCCCAAAAACAGCACCGGCCCTGCCCACAGACTCCACCAACTAAAGGCCGGTCGAACCCATTGTGGATTTGGTTCCCAGTAGCGTACCGGTATTATCAGACCTTCAACCGGTTCAAAACCACTGGCAGGCTGAGAGCTTTCTGCGAGGTGGATATTGTTATTGTGGTCGGTGAATTTGAGCATTGGATAGGCGCTTGATGTATCCTCACTAAACCCGTCGTGTCCTGTGCGGCTGCCATATTCATAGCGAATGGATACGATCTCAGCGGTGGTTTGAATGCTGTCGGACTGGAATTGCCAGGTTTCCCGGGCGGCAAATATCCCGATGATGAAAAACACGACCGGTATGAAAAGTGCGCAAATCTTTGCCCAAATTGGCATCTTGTTACCTTGCTTCGGCTGAAGAACCTTGTGGTGGTGTGAAAAATGATAATGAACCAGCACCAGGTGCCGGACCAGCCCTTCAATTGTCTCAATTGTCTCAAATGTATCAGTTTGTTTATGGGGCTGTTTTGGCAGATCACTGCTTTTGCCAAACGGTATCCTTTGTTCAGTTTCCGAACAGGAAAAAACACTTTCGAACTGAAGACAAAACGTTCCAAAACGTCAATAGTGCATGGATATGTCGCACCGAGCGACTATATGATTTTGCGGCGCAATAATCTGAATTGGCGTAAGTTCACATCATGTTGTTGAAAGTTTCCGGATTGACGAAGGGGTTTTCGACGGAGGAAGGCATGCAGCCGGTCCTTCGTGGTGTGGATTTGGGTCTGGCAGCCGGTGATCGCATGGCGCTCACCGGGGAATCGGGCAGTGGCAAGAGCACGCTCTTGTATCTGATTGCCGGTCTGGAAGCGGCTGACAGCGGCGATATTGCCATTGAAGGCCGCTCGATAAGCGGACTTGGAGATGAAGCGCGTGCAACCCTGCGGCGTGATACGGTTGGTGTCATCTTTCAGCAGTTCAACCTCATTCCCTCGCTGAATGTCATGGGTAACCTGCGTTTTTATGCACGTCTCGCCGGGCGTGAAGATGTACAATGGAACCAGACGCTTATTACCCGCCTCGGGCTTGAGCAGCATATGAAACATTATCCGGAGCAATTGTCCGGTGGGCAACAGCAGCGCCTGGCAATCGGCAGGACCCTTGCTGCACGGCCGCGGCTTGTGCTGGCGGATGAGCCGACCGGCAACCTGGATGAAGAGACGGCAGATGCCGTCATTGGACTGATGCTTGATCTGGTGAGCGAGACCAATGCCGCATTGCTGATGGTTACCCACTCCAGCCGATTGGCAGACCGAATGGATATTCGGGTTCATCTTGCGGCCGGCCAGGTGGTATGAGGGTATTCATCGCCATTACCGTACTGTTGTCCCACTGGCGGCGCAGGCCGGGCCAGTTGGCAACGCTCATTATTGGTCTTTCGCTTGCGACGGGTCTTTGGACGGGCGTCCAGGCAATCAACACCGAAGCGCGCAGCAGCTATGCCGACGCCCAGACCAGCCTGTTGTCGCACCCCTATTCCACACTGGTACCTGCCACGGGCAACACGATGGGTGTGGACACCTATGTGGCTCTGCAGCGGGCAGGGTGGCGCACCTCACCGATATTGGAAGGCGCGTTGCAGATTGACGGGAACACGTACCGAATTATCGGTATTGATCCAATGACAGCACCAGCTGATCTCATGACCAGAGTTCAGCGAACACAAGATAGTGCCAACCCGGCAATCTCGCTGGCCGATCGGATATTTGCAGCCCCGCAAACCGCCAGGCAATTGGAATCATTTGACGACAGCGTTCAAATTACAGCGGTTGCTGATTTTACACCCGATCTATTGCTCACCGATATTGGCGTTGCGGCACGCCTGATGGACCGTGAGATGCAGGTATCCAGTCTTATTGTATTGCAGGACCAACCGCTGGGGCAAAGGCCACTTATTGAGGTGGCGCCGCAGGTCAATTTGCAGGCCCCCCAGGATAGCGGGGATATTAATCGTTTGACGGACAGTTTTCATCTGAATCTGACAGCGTTCGGCTTACTGTCATTTGGTGTTGGTTTGTTCATTGTACATGGAGCCATCGGTCTGGCGTTTGAACAAAGGCGCGGCATGTTTCGCACAATGCGTGTGATGGGACTATCAGCCCGCACACTGATGTCGGCACTTGCCGCGGAGTTGCTGGTGTTTGCCCTGCTGGCAGGCGCGATTGGTGTTGCCCTGGGATATTTCATTGCGGCTGCTCTTTTGCCTGATGTTGCCGCTACCCTGCGCGGCCTATATGGAGCGCAAGTCTCCGGTGTCCTGGTCTTCCGGATGGAATGGTGGGCGGGCGGCATTGCTATTGCCCTTTTGGGCACCGCAATAGCCGGGGCCAACAGCCTGTGGCATATCGCTCAATTGCCTATTCTCGCGTCGGCTCAACCGCGCGCCTGGGCTCTATATTCCATACAAAGGATTATTTTGCAGGCATTGTGCTCTGTTGCTCTGCTATGCGCGGCGTTGCTGTTGCTCGTCTGGGGATCAGGGCTGGTCGCAGGATTCGCAATCGTCGGTGCCTTGCTTGTCGGTGCCGCGCTGATGCTTCCGGCATTTTTTGTCGGTTTTCTTGCCATCGGCCGATGTTTGTCCCGTGGACCGCTGGCAGAATGGTTCTGGGCAGATACAAGCCAGCAAATTCCCGGTCTTTCGCTGGCGCTCATGGCGTTGCTTCTGGCGCTCTCGGTCAATATTGGCGTCAGCACCATGGTCGGCAGTTTTCGAACGACCTTCACCGGCTGGATTGACCAGCGATTGGCGTCAGAACTGTATTTTGTCGCCGACAACGAGGCACAGGCTGCATCCATGCGCGATTGGTTGAAATCGCGTGCGGATGCTGTGCTGCCGGTATGGAGTATTGATGCACAACTCAATGGTACGTCCGGCAAAGTCTTCGGGGTTGCCGATCACCCCACATATCGTGAAAACTGGCCTGTTTTAAGCGCCTTGCCCAATGCCTGGGATGCTGTGGCGAACGGCAAGGCCGCTTTGATCAACGAACAGATGTCCCGGCGTCAAAAATTGCTGCCGGGTGATATTGTCTCACTGCCCGGTGGCCATGAACTGCCTATCGCCGGGGTCTATTCCGATTATGGTAACCCCGCACCCCAGGCCATCATCAGTATTGAACGTCTCACCCAATGGTATCCACGGGTGCCGCGTCTGCGTCATGCTGTCCGGGTTCATCCTGATGAAGCCGCAGCGCTTGCAGCGTCAATGCGCGAGACCTTTGAATTGGGCGATCGCAATATTGTTGATCAGGCGACGATCAAGGCGCGTTCCAAGCAGGTTTTTGAACGGACATTTGCTGTAACCAACGCGCTGAACATATTAACCCTTGCGGTGGCTGGCTTTGCCATTTTTACCTCATTGTTGACGCTTGCGACGATGCGGCTGCCGCAGTTGGCACCTGTCTGGGCATTGGGCATGACCCGCAAAAAACTTGCCTGGCTTGAATTGATCCGCGCGCTTTTACTGGCCGCGCTGACAACAATTGTTGCCTTGCCCATTGGTCTGGCCGTTGCATGGCTGCTGCTTTCGGTGGTTAATGTCGAAGCCTTTGGCTGGCGATTGCCAATGGAACTGTTTGTGGGCGACTGGTTGCGTCTGAGCGCTTTTGCCCTGATCGCCGCCTGCCTGGCTGCAGCACTGCCTGCCCGGCGCATGGCAACAATATCTCCGGCAGAACTCGTCAAGGTTTTCACCCATGAGCGCTAGGATACTCTTTGTTTTCATGTCGCTGCTGTTGGTGACACCCGGCCACGGCCAGGGATTTGGTGGTCTTGGGTCTACGGCCGAAGGTTTTGCGGTGCCGCAGCGGGGGGTATCACTGACATTTCCCCGTGATCATGGGCCTCATACGGACTTTCGTATCGAGTGGTGGTATCTGACCGCCAATCTGACCGGTGCTGACGGTCAATCCTATGGCGTGCAATGGACGCTGTTTCGATCTGCCCTGCGGCCGGAAGACCGGGAAAATCAGGCTGTGGGCTGGTCAAGCCCGCAATTGTGGATGGGACATGCTGCCGTCACCAGCAGGGATCATCATTTTGTCAGTGAGGTGCGTGCACGTGGCGGCATCGGGCAGGCAGGTGTCACAATGGAGCCGTTTAGCGCCCGGATCAATGATTGGGCAATGACCTCCACGGCGCAGGCAAATGCTGACGCGCTGTCCAGTCTTGCGTTGAATGCGTCAGGGTCACAATTTTCATATCAGCTTGATCTGACAGCCGATGGTCCGTTGGTTTTGCATGGTGATGAGGGCTATTCGATCAAATCATCCGGCGGGCAGGCAAGCCATTATTACTCACAGCCATCCTACAGCGTTAAAGGAACACTCATGCTGCCATCCGGTACCATTGAGGTGACTGGCAGCGCCTGGCTTGATCGCGAATGGTCTTCACAGCCCCTGGCTGACAACCAGAACGGTTGGGATTGGGTTTCGCTCAGTTTTGACGATGGAGCAAAGCTGATGGGTTTTCGATTAAGGCAAACGGATGGGGCACATTTCACCTCGGCGACATGGATTGCTGCCAATGGCCAGCCTGATGCAATCAGCAACGGTGAATTGAGCCTTACGCCGCTGACCACTGTATCTGTCGCGGACAGGGAGATACCCATACGCTGGCGGGTGCAATTGCCTTCCAGAAGCGTGGATGTTGAAATTGATGCGCTCAATCCGCAGGCGTGGATGGCCACATCCATTCCCTATTGGGAAGGGCCGGTGGAAATTTCCGGTTCGCGTTCAGGCAAGGGATATCTGGAAATGACCGGGTATTAGAGTTTCTGTTCAGTCCGCGGGATTTTTGTTGTTATGCGTCATACACCAAAAAACCGCCCGATTGTCGTGCCCAAAGCCGTGCATACAGACCGCCTCTTTTAACCAGTTGCGTATGGGTGCCTTCTTCAACAATCATGCCTGCATCCATGACAACCAGGCGATCCATGGCTGCGATGGTCGAAAGGCGGTGAGCGATAGCAATGACCGTTTTGCCACTCATCAAAGTTTCCAACTCGTCCTGAATGGCAGCTTCGGCTTCCGAGTCCAGGGCACTGGTGGCCTCATCAAGCACCAGAACCGGGGCATTTTTGAGCAACACACGGGCGATTGTCACCCGTTGTCGCTGACCACCCGAGAGTTTGACACCGCGATCGCCAACAAAGGCATCAAGTCCGGTGCGTCCGTCTGCATCGCGCAATTGAGATATGAATTCGTGAGCCTGTGCGCGTTCAGCGGCCTGTGCAACCTCCTCATCCGAGGCATCCGGTCGCCCGTAGCGAATATTATCGCGTATCGAGCGATGCAGCAGCGAAATATCCTGCGTAACAACGCCGATCTGGCGCCGTAGACTTGCCTGCGCGACATCGCGCACGTCCTGTTCGTCAATGGTAATCGCGCCGGAGCCAACGTCTCTCAGGCGCATCAGCAAGGCAATAAGCGTTGATTTGCCGGCCCCGGAAAGACCCACGATGCCGACTTTTTCTCCCGGTTTTATTACCAGTGAAAGATCACGCACAACCAGCCCTTGCGCCCTTGCTGTATCCGTATCGGCATTGCCATAGGTGAAATTGACGTGGTCAAAGCGAATGGCGCCTTTGGTAACGTTCAAGACCGGTGCATTGACGCGGTCAACGACGGTTGAGGGTGTCGTCATAACCGGCATGGCATCGCGGATTGTACCGATGGCCCGTGAAACCGATTGTCCCAGCCGAATGAACGTACCGGAGGAACTGGCCAGTGAACGGGCAATGGCAGCCGCAGCGACAAAGTCTCCTAATGTCACAAACCCATCCACCAGACCCCACAGACCAACCGCCAGCAGGGCAACCAGCAGACCCACATTCAGCATGTGAACGGCAAGGTCCGTGGTAATATAGGAGCGTTTTTCGCGGTGCTGTGTATCGATGGTTTCACCAATCACCTGCCGGATCGCCCCGGCTTCTGAATCTTCGGCTGCAAACAGTTTGACCATGGCGATATTGGCATAGACATCTGTCATTGCGCCTGTTGCCCTGCTCGATGCCGCAGCCACCCGGCCCGATAGCCGCGCGTACATGGGGACGGCCTTCCAGGCGAGGATTGAATTGGCAACAATCCACACCAGAACCGGGATTGCCAACGGCCAGGCAAGGACAGCCAGAAGTGTGAATGAGCCTCCGAACTGGATAAAGGTACGCGGAACCGTTTGGACCGCGATCAGCATTTGGCGCTGCACTGCGCCGGTCACCTGTCCAATGCGGGCGGCAACCTGTCCGGCGAACAAATCTTCAAAAAACGCCACGTCCTGAGATTCAACCGCCTTGTGGCCCTGCCAGCGCATGGCAGCGGGCAAGATGACCTGAACGGTCTGCGACATAAAAGCCGAGCGTACAAATACGATGATTGGATCGATGACGGCAAACAGGATGAGGAAAGCAAACAGGGCCGTCAAATGCCCATCAATAAAGGCGGCGGCGCCCATACGGGTAACGCCGTCCACAACAAATGCAAGGCTCCAGACGAGCGTCAATTCAATAAGCGCTGAAAGAACCGAAAGGACGGCAACAATGGCCAGAACGCCTGAAAACATGCGGGCAAAATGCCACACAAGCGCAATAGCACCCTTGTCCGGCATGGGCCGAACGGGCAGCTCAAGCGGGCGGACAAGGGTTTCAAATGGACGAAACAGGCGATCTGCAATGGTCATGTGCATCATATAGGCCCGCATGGGTGCTTCCCAAATGCCCCTGCCAAAAAATACTGATTTTAACCGATGTCCCGCACAGCGGTGCCTGAGCAATTCAGGTGCCGATGTGTGATCGCGCAAATTCGACAAACTTCCGGTTTTTGGCGTGGGTGGGGCTATGAAAGGTTTCATCATTCATTTTTTGAAACCTCACAAAATACGTCTGTGATTGCAAAATGGAATTCACGCGCCATCTGCCAAGCTTCAACGATCCCGCCTGAAATGAAGGATGTCACAATCCGAATGGGCGGGTTTCAGACCAGAGCGACGGAATCGACGATTGCCGCATAATGGCAGGCCGAACCGCCAAGCACAAAACCATGCCAGATGGCATTTTGATAACGAAGCTTTTCCCAAAGGTGAAAGATGACGCCAACAGAATAAAGAACACCACCTGCAATCAGCAACAATAGCGTGCGCGAGGTGAGGGCACCAAACAAAGGCACCGCAACCAGAACCACACACCATCCCAGAACAAGATAGAGAATAATGGATATTCGTTTCATTTTGTTTGGGAAAAACAATTTCGTAGTAATGCCGAATGTGGCGGCTGACCAGACAAGAGCCAGCATGCCCGCCCCGGTCCAACCCGCCAGTTTGACCGCCATGAAGGGTGTATAGGTTGCGGCTATCTTGAGATAGATCGCAGCCTGGTCAAAACGGTGCAGCAGGGCCTTGATGGGTGAGCCGCCGGTCAGGTTATAAGCGGCAGAAAACAGGAAAACGGCCACAAGACCAACAGCGTAGACAGACAGGCTGAGGATTGATTTTGTCGGCAATGCGCCATTGGCGATCAGGAACAGCAATACGACGCCAGTGATACTGGCGGCTACACTCAAAACGTGTACGATACCATCGGCGATCCGTTCAGAGACCGTGTATTGAGGAAAGATATTTGCTTCCATAATGGCGGCAATGGTAACCACATTTGTCACGCAGGTCGCTTAAAAAAGAGATTTTCGTCCAATCTGCGGCAATTTTGTCGGGATCGACCCAATCCGGCCCTTTGCTGGCGGTTCGAGACAATTGTACAGATGATCAGAGGATACAGGCGGTGACCAGCATCTCAGACAACACATTGTACGATGACGCAGACCTTGCACAATTTTATGATCTGGACAATCGCTGGGATGCAGATTTTGATTACTGCACCGCCCTTGCCGATGGTGCGAATAGCGTGCTTGATCTTGGGTGTGGCACCGGTGAATTGATTGCGTCCCTGTCAAAGGGGCGCGCGGTCACGGGTGTTGATCCGGCAGCGGCGATGCTTGATGTGGCGCGTCAGCGTCCGGGAGGCGAGCAGGTACACTGGGTTCAGGCGGATGCGCGCTCTGTGCGTTTGGGCACCCAATTTGATCTGGTGCTTTTAACCGGACATGCGTTTCAGGTGTTTCTTGACACCGGTGATCAAAAGGCCGTGCTATCGACAATCGCGGCGCATTTAAAGCCAACGGGGCGGTTCATATTTGATACACGAAACCCGCAGTCGCCCGGTAGCAAGGAAAACAGCCGTGAGGACAGTTTTAAACAACATATGCATCCAGCCAAGGGGGCAATAGAGTCCTGGAATAGCTCGACCTATGATGGCGAGCGAATGATTTTGACCTATAAGAACAGTTACCGTGTGGTGGCGACAGATCAGACCTATGAAGCATCGGCCAAAATTCGCTATACGCCCATCGACGTATTGGCGTTGTTGCTTGGGGATGCCGGACTGCGGGCTGAAAACTGGATTGGAGATTGGCAGGGCAACGCTTTTCACTCGCAAAGCCCGGAGATTATTCCAGTGGGGTGCCTTTTGTGATGATATGTGCAGCGGTCAAATTTCAGGGATCCGCGCCATAACCCCACATAGTTGTAAATGACCCTCAATACGGTAAGATGCGTGCAGGGGGATATGACAATGGGATTGAATGAATCAGCAGAAAAAATGGCCATGGTTTACGCGGCCTACAGTGAAGGCGACGCAGAACCACTCATCAATTTGATGGCGGATGACGGGGTCGTTCGCTATGTGGCGGCACCGCAGTCTGCAGCGTTTGTGGATAGCTATATAGGACCGGAGGGCGCCAGAGCGGCGGTCGCCAATATCACGCAGGAGTTTGAATGGTTGAGTTTCAACAATCTTGAACTTATCGCCGAGGGTGATTGTGTGATTGGGGTCACTGGTGGACGCCTTCGTCACCGCGGAACCGGAAGTGAAACATCCATGCATCTGGCGGATGTCACCCGGTTTGAGAATGGTAAAATTGCAGAATTCGTCGAGTTTTTTGATAGCGCGGGTCTGGCCGACTGGTGCGCCGGTGGATCACATCCTGAGTGCACCATGATGAATTGCGCAAACAAGGCATCGCACGTTTCATCAAATGAAGTGAGCGAAAACAAATCCAGAATTGAAGCGGCCTATCGCGATTATGGGCGGGGCGATCCGCAACCCTTGTTGTCGCTTCTGGCGGAGGATGTCACCTATAATTCAGTTGCAAAACACGATGACCTCAGTTTTGCAGGCCCCTGGAGCGGTCGCGCAGCATTTGAAGAAAACATTGCTCGGATTGCCGAAGACTATGCGCTTGTTGACTATACGGTCAACAATATTATCGCCCAGGACGATCTCGTTGCTCTTCACGCACAGGTCGAATTCACCAATAGGCGAACGGGTAATCCGGCGCGTAGTGAAAAGTTGGATATCCATCGTTTCTTCAACGGCAGGATTACCGAGTTCAACGAGTTCTTCGATACGTTTTCAGTGCGTGAAGCCAACCGGTAACGTTGCCGATTGGCAGGCCATTCCAAATTGCTTCGGCATAGCCTGAGCACCTGGTGAGATCGCAGCATGGAATCTGCTTTTCTGCGCAGTAACACAAGGGATTCGCAATGCATATTTTTGCCCGAAAAGAAGGTTTTTTAGCTGGTTTCCTTGCCATTCTACTTTCCATGTCGGCAATCGATATGGTGACACCTGCCCAAGCTGATGAGCATGAGAACCGTGAGGCCTATACTGCGATTTTGGCGCGACCCCTTAGCCAGCCCGCATTACCGGTATTGGGCAGCGATCAAAAAATTCATATCGCTTACGAACTGGTTCTTGAAAATGCCTCGCGGCGTGTTGGTGCGACAATCATCAGGATAGAAGCATTGTCAGGTGGTGAAAATGGAGCTGTGCTTGGTGCTCTTTGGGGTGATACGTTGCAGGACAATTTGTTTGGGCTTGGCGCACAGCCTGCCGACGATCTTGATATTGGTCCTGGTGAAGGCCGTCTTTTGGCGATGAACCTGGAACTGGACAGCACTGTTGTTGCACCCACCACAATCATCCACCGTATTACTGCCCTTGCTGCCGTGAACCCCGGTTCCCGGACGCCGGTTGAGACCCGCACATTTGTGGCGCAATTGCCGGTATCGGCCCCACAACAACTGGTTCTTGGGACGCCGTTGAAGGGGA
The DNA here is from genome assembly GCA_947501445.1 of uncultured Rhizobiaceae group bacterium. Lineage (GTDB taxonomy): Bacteria > Pseudomonadota > Alphaproteobacteria > Rhizobiales > Rhizobiaceae > Hoeflea_A. The sequence continues at coordinate 454,107 of CANMVS010000003.1, forward strand.
AAGGTTGGGTTGCCATAAATGGATGTTGCGAAACAGGTTTTCCTCATCGCATGTCAATTCTTCCTATCAACGGTGCGCTGGTCAATGCGCAACGATTTGCCATTGATTGGATGCAGCTAGGTGATGACGGGGCGCTGGTGCGTGGAAAAACCGACATTGCAGCAAACTGGCAGGGCTATGGTTCAAAAGTCTATGCGGTGGCCGATGCAACGGTGGTGCATGTCATCAACGATCTGGATGATCAGGTTCCCGGTTCTTTGCCGGATCCACAAACACTGACGTTGAAAACAATTGACGGCAACAGCATCATTCTGGATCTGGGCAATGGGTATTATGTTTTTTACGCCCATCTGCAAAAGGGTTCGGTCAGTGTCAAGCCTGGTGACCGAGTGGCGCGTGGCGATCAACTCGGACTGCTGGGCAATTCCGGCAATACGTCAGCACCGCATCTGCACATTCATGTTATGACAGGGCCGTCTGCCCTGGGCGCGGATGGGCAGCCCTATTTGCTGGACCACTTCACTTTTGTCGGTCAGGTGAGCCGACAGTCCTTTGAGGATTCTGAGGAACTGACCGATGACTTCGCTGCCGATCTAACCGGGAAACCCCGGCAAATCCAGGATGCCTATCCAATGCAGCTGAACGTCGTGGATTTTCCAGATTGAACACGCCCTGACCTAAAATTCTAAGCGCTGGTCATCCCACGAACGACCGTCGCCACGAAATCGCGCAATTGCGCGTCCAGATGCTCTACCGGAACTGCAATGGTGCGTTCCTGCAGGCTGATTGAAACGATACCGTGGACGGCGGAAAAAAGCGTACGTGCCTGAATGGCAAGATCATCTTCTGCAAGATCGGGTTTCAGGGTCGACAGTGGTTTGGCAATATGAATGAACAGGACGGCGTGTTCCTGCAGGTGCCATTCGGGCACACTCATCCCTGCGGGCATCCTGTGGTCGAAGAGCGCCGACCACAGGTTTTTGTTGCCTGCAGCAAAGTGCAGATAGCCGCTGGCAAGGGCGGCGAGTTTGTCACCTGGTGCCTGCGTCGTTTGAGCAGCCGTTTCCAGCATCGTGCCCAGAGCCGCCAGGGTGATTGAATTTACATGCAGGATAAGCGCGTCAATATCATCAAATGCCGTATAAAGGCTTCCAAGCGCACAACCGGCATCCCGGGCTATGTCCCGTGCCCGTAATTCATCCAGACCATCTGCCTCGATACGGCCTCTGGCTGCTTCTATAAGGGCGGTGCGCAGTGCACGTCGTTTTGTTTCCCGCAAGCCAGCCATATTCTTATCGCTCCAAATAAATTGAACATTGTTCATTTTATTGTTGAACATCGTTCAGTTTTGTGTTTTAACGCAATCATGAACATTGTTCATAAATGGAGAAAACCAAATGATCAACAAGATTATTACACTTATGCGCGGCACCGCAGCCCAGGCTTCGGAAGATTTCGGTGATCGCCATGCGCTGGCGATCCTGAAGCAGCAGATAAATGATTGCGCCGCAGCGGTCACAGCTTCACGCAGGGCAGTGGCCATTGCCATTGCCCAAAATGAACAGGAGGCAAACCAGCATCACCGCCTCATCAATCAGATAGGTGATCTCGAAAACCGCGCTATGAGCGCCATGGAGCAGGGCAAGAATGAACTGGCGCGGGAGGCGGCACAATCCATTGCCTTCCTGGAGGCCGAGCGGGATGCTTCCACGGCAGCCCAGGATCAGTTCCTGACCGAAATTTATCGGCTGAAAGGTGTGGTGCGATCGGCAGAGGCAAAATTGAAGGAGCTGCAACGCGGACAACGCCTGGCGGTAGCGACCGATCAAACGCAACGACTGCGAAATGATCACCCTTCGGATGGTTTGGCAACACTGAAGGATGCGGAGGAAACACTGCTTCGTCTGCGGGCACGCCAGCAGCAGATCGACACCGTCAATCAGGTCATGGCAGACATGGAAGACACTGCCAATCCCGCCGCAATAATTGAGAAACTGGCGCAAAACGGCTGCGGCGACGCGCTGAATTCATCCGCTGATGATGTGCTGGCGCGTCTTGAGCAACAAAGCCGGCAAATGTCCTGAAGCCATCAATCAATTCGCTCAACGCTACCGCAATCAAAGGAACAAAGTCATGTCGCAAATGTCAATCAAACACTCCAGCAACTGGGTTAACTTCACCATTGTCAGTTTCGTCGTGGCTGCTGCCATGATGGCGGGCGGGATATTCTTCATGGATGCCGGATTTGCCGCCAAGGGATTTTACGCCATGGCCGCCATAATGCTGGTGCACACCTCCATCACCATAACCAAAACACTGCGCGACAATGATGAAAACAAACGGTTCATTAACCGCATTGAAGACGCCAAAACTGAAAAGCTGCTCATGGACATTAACCGTCCGGAAGCCTGATAGTCTGACCAATTCCGGCAATTGCATTGATTGTCGGCTTCAACACGCAACGAACCAACTCAGTGATGCGCCCGCGCCGCCTGTGCCGATGCTGTAATTCAGCCTGGTACCTGCGGTGGGCGTAGCGGAGAAAATCATGGAAAAAAATCTCATGAGATCAAGGCGTTTTGCACCCTTGTTCTGGACGCAGTTTCTTTCAGCATTCAACGACAATTTTCTGAAGAACTCACTGGTTTTTCTGATCCTGTTTCAATTGTCATCGCAGGCGGCATCCTCGCTGGTAACCCTGGCAGGTGCCATATTCATCGCGCCATTCCTGTTGTTGTCATCCCTGGGTGGTGCGCTGGCTGATCGCTATGACAAGGCCTGGCTTGCACAAAGATTGAAAGCCGTCGAGATTGGCGCAGCAGCACTTGCCGTGGTCGGGATGGCTCTATCCTCAATCCCGGTTCTCATGGTTGCCCTGCTGGTATTTGGCATCGTCTCCGCACTGTTTGGGCCTATCAAATATGGTATCCTGCCCGACCATCTGGAAACGTGGCAATTGCCAGGTGCGAATGCCTGGATCGAGGCGGCGACATTTGTGGCCATTCTGGGTGGCACAATAGCCGGAGGCTTCGCTGCGGTTGGCGGCGTTGATATTGCAGTCTTTGGGCCACTGATGATGATGTTTGCTGTTGGATGCTGGGTTGTCAGCCGTTTCATTCCAAAAACCGGAAGTGCATCGCCAAATCTGAAAATAGACTGGAACATCTTTCGCTCGACCTGTGCTTCATTGCGCGATTTGCGCTCGGATAAAAAAATCTGGCGTGCCGGTCTCATGGTCGCATGGTTCTGGTTGGTCGGCGCCATTGTGCTCTCCATTCTGCCTGTTCTGGTCAAGGATTCTCTGGGGGGAGGCGAGTTGGCAATAACGGCCTATCTGACGGTATTTGCGGTCGCTGTTGCCATTGGGTCGGCGGCCGCCGCCTGGATGTCTGCGGGGCGTGTTGTCCTGTTGCCTGCACCTGTTGGCACTGCGTTAATGGCTGCATTTGGCCTGGATCTGGCCTGGTCGGTTTCAGGTATGAGCGCGCCCGTGCCTGCCGCATCATTGATGGAATTTTTTGCTGGCGCAAACACGGTGCGTGTGGCCATTGATTTGGCTGGCCTGGCTATTGCCGGTTCCTTCCTGGTTGTTCCAACCTTCACAGCTGTTCAGATATGGGCTCCCGGTGATCGTCGTGCACGGTACATTGCGGCGGTGAATATATTGTCTGCCGGGTTCATGACCGCAGGCGGCGCCCTGCTGGCTGCGTTACAGTTTGGCGGTGTTTCCGTTGCCCAAATTCTGGTTGGTCTTGCAGTCGCAAATGTCGTCGCTGCATGGCTGATGCTGCGTTATCTGCCGACCAATGCGCTGCGTGATTTTATCTCGATCCTGTTTCGCGCCTTTCACAGGCTGGACGTTGAAGGGCTTGAAAATATTGCCAAAGCCGGTGACGCTCCCATATTGGCACTGAACCATGTCAGTTTTCTGGATGGCCCGCTTGCACTGGCTTTGACGGATCAGGAGCCGGTGTTCGCCGTCGATTACTCCATCGCCAAAGCCTGGTGGATCAGGCCCTTTTTGAAAATGTGTAACTTTCTGCCATTGGATCCATCCAATCCCATGGCAACACGAACGCTCATCAATGCTGTGGGGCGCGGCAGTCCACTCGTTATCTTCCCGGAAGGACGCATCACCGTAACCGGCGGTCTGATGAAGGTCTATGATGGTGCCGCCATGGTTGCCGACAAGACCGGTTCAATGATCGTCCCCGTTCGCATTGAAGGGTTGGAGAAGAGCTTTTTCTCACGGTTGACTGCCAAACATGGCCGCCGCCAGCTTTTTCCCAAAATCAAGGTTACTGTGTTGGAACCGGTAAAGCTCAAAGTGGATGCCGGTTTAAGAGGCAAGGCGCGCCGTTCCGCCGCAGGCAACAGCCTTTATCAGACCATGTCCCAGCTGGTGTTTCGCACCAGCGATACAGACACAACCCTATTGGAGAAAATCATCGATACCGGGATGGAGCAGGGTATGAAGAAGCTGGCTGTACAGGACCCGATGACCGGCAACCTGACCTATGGCAAATTGCTGACGGGCGCAGCTGTTCTCGGTCAAATACTCAAAAAGGACTTTCCCAACGAAAAACATCTGGGTGTTCTGTTGCCAAATGCCAATGGGTCCATCGTCACAGTGCTTGGCGTCATGTCGGCAGGCAAAGTTCCGGCGATGCTCAATTTTACGGCGGGATCAGCCAATATTCGGGCTGCCTGCAAGGCGGCACAGGTCACAACGATCCTGACGTCGCGGGCATTCATCCAACAGGCAAACCTGGAAACGGTTCTCCATGAATTCGGCGGGGACATTAAGATTGTTTACATGGATGACCTGCGCATGGGCATTCACATTGGAACAAAGATGCTTGGTGTTCTTCGCCGCGGCCGCCCATGGGTTACAGCAAAGGCTGATGATCCGGCCGTCATATTGTTTACATCCGGATCAGAAGGCACGCCAAAAGGTGTTGTTTTGACACACCGCAATATTTTGTCGAATGCTGCACAGGCAGCTTCCAGAATTGATTTCAATGCTGGCGACAAGGTATTCAATATCCTGCCCATGTTCCATTCCTTTGGACTGACGGCCGGAACCATTTTGCCGCTGATATCGGGTGTGCCGGTGTATCTGTATCCTTCGCCCCTGCATTATCGCATTATTCCGGAACTGATTTATGCATCCAACGCTTCAATCATTTTCGGTACCGATACATTTCTCAGTGGTTATGCACGCACGGCGCACCCCTATGATTTCCGTTCGGTCCGCTACTGCTTTGCCGGTGCCGAACCGGTGCAGCGCGCAACACGTGATACCTATATGGACAAATTCGGTGTGCGCATTCTTGAAGGTTATGGTGTCACTGAGGCAGCGCCGGTCATTTCAATCAACACACCGATGTACAACAAGTCCGGTACCGTTGGTAAAATGCTGCCGGGTATGGAACATCGCCTGCAATCCGTGCCAGGTGTCACCGGTGCCGGCAGGCTGTTTGTACGTGGTGACAATGTTATGGCCGGGTATCTGAGGGCAGAGCGTCCCGGCATACTGGAGAAACCAACCGATGGTTGGCATGATACAGGCGACATCGTCACGATTGACGATGATGCATTTATAACAATCCGTGGCCGTGCCAAGCGTTTCGCAAAAATTGCAGGCGAGATGATTTCTCTGGCGGCAGTTGAGGCACTTGCGGCTGAAATATGGCCCGGTCAATCAAGTGCTGTCGTGTGTGTGCCCGACGCAAAGAAAGGCGAGAAACTGATTTTGTTGTGCGAGGCGCAAAATGCCAATCGGCATGATTTTCTCAATCATGCACGCGCTAAAGGTGCCTCCGATCTCATGGTTCCCTCACAGGTGCGCCAGTGTAGAATACCCGTATTGGGCACTGGCAAGATCGATTATGTTACACTCAACGCACTGGTTGCGGATGGCGCTCTGGACAATGCCGCCTGATGTCAGGAGCGATGTGCACCCGGCGGTACTGTCGGCCGGGTTCACAACCATGGCGCGGGCATCTGGATCGGGGTCTGGAGACCGAATAATGACCAGATGGATCGCACTATTGGGGCGACCATTGAGGTTAATTGGATCGTTGTCAGTAGACACAGTGTGCATCCCTTGCAATTTGGCATTGTGAGAACGATCTATAGTCAGGCAAATGCAACAGAAAACCCGGACGGCATAGATGGCAGAAAATACCTTAATTCAGGGGATCGGCGAATGGTTGGTTGATCAGGCCCTGAGCGAACCGGATATCATTGAGATGTTCAATGATGTTTGTCATCGTCTTTATGGTGCCGGGGTGCCGGTCGCGCGGGCACGTGTTTCCTGGTCCACCCTGCACCCGCTGTTTCAGGCTGAAACGGCCCTGTGGGAGCGCGGCTCAGCGCCCAAGCTGGAGCAGTTCAGACACCAGAATGATCGCACCGAGGAATATTACAAAAGCCCGATGCATTTCATGTTTGAAAATCAGGTGAATGTGCTCAGACGCAATCTGGACGGGCCCAACAAACTGATTGATTTCCCTATTCTTGAAGAACTCGTGGAACAGGGGCTTACCGACTATCTGACCATTGCTACTGAGTTTATCAGCACGTCGAATTCAGATGATGGCAAACAATACGGCCTCATTGTCGCCTGGTCTTCTGATCGTCCGGGCGGTTTTTCGGATCAGGACATCGCAGCTCTTCAGAAAATTCAACGGCGTTTCGCCGTGGCCTGCAAAGCAGCCATTCAATCGCGTATTGCCAGCAATATCGTTGAGACCTATCTGGGCAAAAATGCCGGTAAACAAGTGCTGGACGGTGCGATAAAACGTGGTGACGGTTATGATACACAGGCTGTGGTCTGGTATTCGGATTTACGCAATTCCACAGCCCTTGCCGATACAATGGTTCCGGACGACTATTTTGCATTACTGAATGAATATTTTGAATGTACCGCCGCATCGGTAATCCAGAAAGGCGGTGAGGTGCTGGACTTTATAGGTGATGGCGTCCTGGCCATCTTTCCCTATTCCGATGAAGATGCATTCAAAAAAGCAACCTGTGCGGCGACCAAGGCATTGCGTCAGGCGCTGCAAATGACAACACAACTGAACGTGGCGCGCAAGAAAAATGGTCAGGTTGCAATTCAATTCGGCGTGGCGCTCAATGCAGGCAAGGTGATGTTTGGAAACATCGGTGTCGAGGAACGTCTGTCATTTTCCGTTATCGGACCGACTGTCAATGAGGTTTCGCGCATAGAAGCGATGACAAAGGCCGTCGAGGCAAATGCCCTTGTTACACCTGAAATTGCCTCGATAGAACCGGAACAGTGGGTTTCGACCGGCGTTCATCGGCTGGTTGGGGTGTCGCAGGAGATTGAACTGTTTGCACCAATAACGCCTGAGCAGGTTGTCGCAGTCGAAAGCAAAAATATTGAAAAGGAAACATCGCCCAGACTGATGAATTGAATATTCTGTCTGGAAGCATGCTCTGGAAATCAAGCATCCATGGGCAAGGGTCTGGCGGCGGCATGCTCGCGATAAATGATGTAGACGCCAGCAGCCATTGTAATGGCAATGCCGAGTGAAGCCAATCCATTCGGCAGGTCAACAAAGACAATCCAGCCGATCAATGTGGCGAATGGAATTTCCAGATATTGCATCGGTGCAAGGGTCGCGGAAGGCGCAAAACGAAGTGACCAGGTCATCAGCAGATGGGCCAGTGTGCCAATGAGCCCAATGGCGGCCAACAGCATCATATCCGTAGTGGTGGGCATGATCAGATCAAAGGCTGGCACTTCATCGCCATCCGTTACCCAAAAAATAAATCCGAGCAGAGCCGTGGCCACAATTCCACTGACCGCCTGCAGACTGATGGGATCGGTCTCCTTGGCAATTTGACGCGTAACCAGCATGAACAGGGCAAAAATGACCGCAACGGCCAAAGGCAAAAGCGCCGGTGCGCCAACCGTTGCAAAATTGGGTTGAATGACCAGCAGCGTTCCGGCAAAGCCCACTGCGCAGGCAGATAGACGATGTATGCCTATCTGCTCCTTGAGAACAAAGCGGCCAAGCAAAAGCATGATGAATGGCATGACGAAGGCAATTGCCACCGCATCGGCCAATGGCAGGTAGCGCAGCGCTGCAAACATCGCACCGATACCAAACATGTGCAAAATGGTGCGCACCACCATAAGTATGAACACACGCTGAGACATGTAAACCGGGCGGCGGGCCCATAGGATAATCGGCAGCAGCAATAGCGCCTGGGCAGCAAAGCGCACAATCAGCAACTGGCCCAAAGGCACGGTATCCCCCAGCACCTTGGCGATGGAGTCGCCAAGTGGTGCCAGTGCACAAAATCCCATCATGAGGAAAATGCCGAGAAGCGGTCGGTCTTCAGTCATGGCGCGACGTTATGTTGAACAACCACAAAGTGCAAATATTATCGTCAGCGCCTGACAAAAGTGCGAGAGATTAATCCAACAGCGAACCATTGATGAAATGCAACTGCCTGAATTGTGCCCGCATGTCGCGCACCTCAGCGCTCAAGGATTGCGGATCATTGGTGGTCAGGCCCCTGGCGATCAGGTCTGCCAGCATTTGTGTATCCTTTGACGTTACACCCCAGCGAACGAGCTCGGGTGTGCCAATGCGCAACCCATTAAGATCACCTGCAACCGGCGCTACGGGTAAACCAATACCGCAAGCCAAAAAACCGGCTTTTCGCAAAGCTTTTGAGGCAGATTGTCCGCCACCGAAGGGCGCTGCCTCAATCGCGAATTGATGGGAGTTTGTAAAACCCCTGTCATTGGCAAATACAGAAATGCCGCGTTGTTGCAGAGCGGCCGCAAGCGATTGGGCAAGGTCAATCATCGTATGTGCATAGGCTTTGCCATGATCACGCCAATCCAGCATGGACAGGGCAAGTGCAGCAGATTTACCCGCATCGAAATTGGCCGTCATGCCGGGAAATGCAATGGCATCGAGGCGCTGTGTGATCGGGGCGTCATTGGATACAATCAAACCGCCGGGTGGTCCCCCAAGGCTTTTATATGTACTCATGGTCATCAGGTGCGCACCCTCATGGATGGGATTTTTCCAGGCGCGCCCGGCAATGATGCCACACTGATGCGCCGCATCGAACAGCACCTTGGCACCAACGGTGTCGGCAATCTTGCGGATTTCAGCAACCGGATGTTCAAACAGGTTCAAACTGCCACCGATTGTGATCAGTTTGGGCTTCACCTTCTGACTGAGTGTTTCAAGACCTTCAAGTGAGACCGAATAGCCACTGGCATCAACCGGCGCGTGGTGGATTTCAAGGCCATACAGGCCGGCACAGCCGTCAGCGTGGTGGGTGACATGGCCGCCAATAGTGGCCGGAGGGACAATGATCGCATCGCCAGGGCGGCAGGTTGCCATGAAGCCATATAGATTGGCCATGGCGCCGGATGCGACACGGATTTCGGCATAATCCGCCTGAAAGATTTCCGCACAGATTTCAGCGGCGATCACCTCGATTTCCTCAATGGCCTCGAGACCCATTTCATATTTGTCCACCGGATACCCAAGGGACGGACGTGATCCGAGGCCGGCTGCAAGCAGCGCCTCCGCTCTTGGGTTCATGACATTTGTTGCCGGGTTGAGATTGAAACACTCCTGCTCGTGAATAACGCGATTGTTGTTGGCCAATTCCTCAAGCCGCTGAGCTATGTCGCTTGCGTTGGTTGCGGCAGTGCGTTCAGCAATCTGCTGAACAAATTGCTCACTTGGCTGTGGTACCCATGGACGGTGTTTCAACGATGTCATGTTGTGTCTCCTGATTTTCATCCACACAAACAAATTTACTGGACACCTGCAAACCAGTTTTGCTAAATATTAGGCCTAGAAAAACTAGGCCAAGTACATGTCCTTATCACCACCACGTCCCAAGGGACCGCCGTTGAATGCGCTACGAGCCTTTGAGGCCGCAGCCAGACTGGGCGGATTTGCAGCCGCCGCAGATGAACTATGTGTCACGCCCGGTGCCATTGCCCAACACATCAAGGCGCTGGAAACTTGGGCGGGTGCACCCCTTTTTGAACGTCGTTCCCAGGGCGTTGCAATCACGCCGCTCGCTCAAGGTGTGCTCTCAGCATTCAGTCTGGCGTTTGATCAACTCGGAGAGGCCGTGCAAACACTGCGATCACGCGCGGCACCGCGCCATATCCGGATCGCGGCCCTGCCCAGCATCGCACAATTGTGGCTGTCGCCGCGACTTCCTGCTGCCCGGGCGTTGTCGCCCGATACAACCATTTCGGTCACGGCAATGGAGACACCGCCCAACTTGCTGCGCGAACCATTTGATTTATGCATTTTCTTCAGGGACCTGCCGATACAGCCGGAAGAGTTAATACTGGCCAACGATGTGATTTTTCCGGTCTGTGCGCCCGAATTGGCAAGGCGATTGAACGAACCCGGTGATCTGGAAAACATAGCCTGTCTGCATGATTCAACCTGGTCTGGGGACTGGAAGCACTGGCTTGAAACTGAGGCGACACACATCAAAGCAGTTGGCCCTGTCTATTCACTCTATAGCCTTGCATTGGAGGAGGCCAAAAATGGCGCTGGCGTTCTAATGGGCCACAGCGCGATGGTGGAGGCACAATTGGCATCCGGTGAGCTGGTCGCACCGTTTCATAACAAGGTTGTGTTGCAACGGGCCCTTTGTGTTTCAATGACACCGTCAGCGCGGGAGAATTCTGCTGTTCGCTCGGTCCTGAATTCTCTTGCCGGACGAAAGCTGATCTGAACGGAATCGGCAAAACCTGAATGCATCAACAATATCCAGGGCCGACACCGTTGTGCCGTCTCTTACAAAACGTGAATTGGTTTAGGGTCAAAGATCAGTCTTTGTCTTTGTCAAGCTTGTCGGCAATATCGCGCAGCAATTGTGTTGCCTGTTCGCGATCTTCATTTGACATTGCAGCAACATCCAGATCAACGGAAAGACTGGCGCGTTTTTCAGAAATTCTGTCCGCATCCGCGTCGTTTTGCAACGGTGCGTCAATGACATGATAGGTCTTTACCGGATAGGCAAAGCCCTTGATCTTGACGGTTTCGTGCTCCTGGCAGGGAATTTCTTCACCGATGAGATTATAAGTTTCAGCGGACAGGAGGATGCGGCCCGGTACTGCACTATGTTCCAGTCGGGAAGCCAGATTTACGACGCCGCCAATGATTGTGTAGTCCATGCGCACATCACTGCCGAAATTTCCAACGGCACAAAATCCTGTCGCAATGCCAATACGCGCCTTCATCGGTTCGACCAAACCATGTTCTGACCAGGAAAGTGTCAATTCGTCCAGCCGCTTCTGCATTTCAATTGCCATCCGGACACAGGCCAGGGCATCGGTTTTGACACCGCGTGACACCGGGTCACCAAAGAAGATCATGATGGCATCGCCGACATATTTGTCGATTGTTGCACCATGGGACAGTGCAATGCGTGACATTTCGGTCAGATATTCGTTGATAATCTGGGAGAGGTCTTCCGATTCAAGCCGGTCAGCGACTTCGGTGAACCCGACCAGGTCGCTGAAAAAGACCGTCAGTTTTTTGCGTTTGCTGGCCACAACAGCAGATTGTTCGCCGGTGAAGATTGATTCATAGATTTGTGGCGAGAGATATTTCGACAGCTGGCTGGAAAGTTGCTCCAGGGCCCGAGATTTTTCGGCAAGCTCGTTTTCGCGTTCCTTCAACTCGGTGATGTCGGAATAGACGGCAACGACGCCGCCTTCTGCAGTCTGCCTTTCGCTGATCATGATCCACACACCATCAACACGTTGCATGATATGGGGCGGACCCGGGTTTCTGTGCAGTGCCATGCGTTGTTTCAGCCATTCATCCTCCCGCCCTCTGGCGGCTTCGATGAAGTCCGCTTTCAACGCGCGCCTCAATATGTCCTCAAAGGTAAGGCCAGGGCGTATCTGATCCGCTATTTCCGGGTGAACGAGCGTACCGTATTTTTTGTTACACACTACGAGCTGGTCATTGCTGTCATAAAGTGAAAATGCTTCAGAAATACTCTCGATCGCATCGGACAGGCGCCGTCTTGCCGTATCAATTTCACGCAGGTTGGATTCCTGCACTTCGATCGTAATGTCCCTGAATACACCCAGGGCCTGCGCCATATGCCCAAGCTCGTCCTTGCGTTCACGGCCCGGAATATCGACACTTGTATCGCCGCCCGCCAGTTTGGTCATGGCCAGTGTCGTTTCTTCAATGGGGCGAACGATGCGTGGGCCAACAAACACAATCATGACCAGAAATGCGCTAATGATACTGGCGGCCGATATCAGCACCATTATGATTTTGCTGTTTCGAATTCTTTCCTGGGCTTTTGCTGCGGTTGCATCACTCATTTGTTGTGTGAACAACACAAAATCAGTCACTGCTGAGCGCATGGCAACAGATTGTGCCTGACTTATATCAAGCGCTGTATGGGCTATTTCCTGTTGGTCCAACTCAGCGCGCTTCAAAATAAAAATGTTATCCGTGTCGCGTCCAAGACCCAGCAGTAACGCAATATATTGCCGCAGATTCTGCAGGCTGGCGGTTTGTGGCAGTTCATCCAGAGCGCGTTGCATTTGTCCGGCTGAGGCCTGAAACCGCTCCCTGAGCGGAGGCAGCAATTGACCATCGAAAACATGGGCAGTTTCACTCAGCAGGCCTGAAGCAAGATTGCCCTCTGCGCGCAAAGACATCAAATGCAGCAGTTTGAAGGATCCGGTATCCACCAGTTCCGTCATTGCATTTGCCTGTTCCTCGGCAATGGTTTCGATGGTTGTGATTATTTCATCTCTGGCTTCGAAAATAACCGGCGTCAGTATCGAAAGAAATTCCTTATGCGCAGCCGCCAGCGCCGTCAGTCGGGTATCGCGGTCGGTTGTGAGTGGTGCATTGTCTGTCGCTGAAGAAATGGCGTCCAGATAAACCAGCAGAGTATCTGCTGACGCGCGCAATGAGTCACTGGTGTCATCATCACGTAATGCCGCCAGATCCCGATCAAAGCGTTGGCGCAGTTGCCCAAGAGCCAATCGGGTGCGTGGTTCCAGTCTGGTTACAGCCCGCCCGGCAGCTTCACGCAACAGACTGACAATCAACCCCCCATTGGTCCGTATGGCCAGCAGGTGTCCGAGGCGGGATGTTCCGGCCTCGATGGCAGATTTCAGTGCTTCTATTGTGTCGGAATTGCTTGTCTCGCTGGTAATGACGAGATCAAATACCGCATTGTCAACCAGTGGCTCCAGCGTTTCCAGAAAGGTGTTGTGGGTTCTCGACAGCAGCGTGGACGCTTCGTGCAGTTGTTTCGTCAGCGTCAATTTTTTTTCGACGGCTGACTCCATTATCGCCAGCTGGGTTGTGATCTGGGATGATGATGCAGCAAATTTCATTGCAATGTCAGGGGCGATACCCAATGCCTGCCATTGTTGGATAAGTGCATTCAGTTGCACGATTGCCTTATCCAGAACCTGTTTTTGATCGAGGCGCTCCTGATGAGTCGCGCTTGCCATGATTGACGGTGCGCCAGCCGCTATGTCCGTACTGATTTCAGCAACTTTGAGCGCCAGCGTAATTTCCGGAATACTCTCTGCAGTGATATCCGTCACCGCTGCTTCGATCTGCTCGAAAACAATCCAGGCAATTATACAGGCAACGGCGGTCAAGGCAGCCAGAGTGAAGAGTGTTGCTGAAAGCTTGGCCTTGATGCCAAACCGGTAATGCTGTTTGGCAGCCGCTGAGCGAACCGACCCTGAAGGGGAAACCGGTGTCGTCTGCTCCTTTTGATCTTTACCTGTTTCGGATCGGTTGACAGTCACTCGCTGTTTTTTCTTTCTACGGCGGTAAATGAGCCATCCTTGCCAATTTCAGTCAGGTAGACTTCATCCGAACCCTGATTGTCATCGGGTCCATATGTCAGTTCCAGACCATCCAGATCGAACCGCGTGTCCTTGTTGAATAGCTCTATGAATTTTTCCCGGGTTGGGATTGGTCCGATTTTTTGTAAAGCGGTTATAAGCAGGCGTCCAACGATGTAACCTTCAAAGGCAATGAAGTTTGCCGCCGTATCCGGTGAATAATTGTCCAGCGCGGTTTTAAACCTCGTGGCAAGTGGAATGTCCTCAAAGAGCGGAACCACCTGTGAGACGAAAACCGATTGATCGATTGCGTCCAGTTCTGCGGCAAGTGCGCTGCCACCAACGAATGAAAGTGCCGCAAAAACCGGATCCACGCCGATTGAAAGGGCCGTCTGAATAAATGCCGCGGTTGGTTTATAAGCACCCACAATGACCACCGCGTCAGGATCTGATTTGCGAATTGACAGTAATGCCCTTTTTACTGCCGTCGTGTTTCGCATGTAGGTGCCATCGGCTGCTGGCTGCAGATTGCGCCTGCGTAGCGCCAGATTGATGCCTGTCAGACCAGCACGGCCAAATGTGTCATCCTGATACAATACACCTATTTTATTCAGGCCCAGATCACCGGTCAGGTAGTCGATCAGTGCTTCAGCCTCCTGATCATAGGAAGCCCGGAAATTGACGACATTGCGCAGTGCCGGATTGCGCAAAAAACTGACCCCGGTAAAAGCGCCGACAAAAGGAATATTGTTTTTTTGCGCTATGGGTTGAGCGCTTTGGGCTGTTGGTGTTCCCACTTGCCCCACAAGCGCAAACACCTGATCATCCTTTATCAGCCGATTTGTATTCTCAATAGCCTGCTCCGGCTCGTACCCATCATTGTAGCTGATCAGTTCCAGGCGACGCCCATCGATACCACCGGCTCGGTTAACTTCGTTGAATGCAGCCAGCAGACCATTGCGATAATCTGTACCCAACGAGGATGCAGGACCATCAAAGGCAGCTGATTGACCAAAGATAATACGGTCATCAGTTATACCCTGTTGGGCAGCGGCCTGAGAATTCACTGCCAGCAACAGTAAAGCTACACCGACATAAATTTGAATGGGCGATAGCAGGGCCCTGTCAAAAATTTGTGCGATAGTCCAGCGTTCTTCCATTCGAGGCAATCTAGACAGTTTTGTTACTTTGGCAATCGAGCAATGCGGCAGAGACGCGATAATGGTAAACCAGCGCCAAAGTCCTGACAGATTGCGTTGCAGTAATACGGGTCAATTTCCTGTTTGTCTGGTGTTATTGTCCTCAAGCAGGCCGAGACCGGACAGGGTTGTCTCGGCAGCTGACCAGAGCTCCGCTTCGCTTCGCACAACCTTACACATGATATTGAGCCCCATCAGCAGATTTTGCAGCGCAAGTGCCGTGGCGTGTATGTCACGTTTTTCATCTATCTCGCCCTGCGCTACGCCCCGATGCAGCAGCCGTTCAAGGTTGCCAAGACTGCCCAGAACAACGCCTTCCATCAGGTCGCCCAGTTCATCATGAACATTGCAAAACTCGCTGACGCTGTTGATGACCATGCACCCGCGACCCTCCGTGTCCGCTGATCGCGCTTTGCATGCGTTGCGGAAGGTCCGCGTCAAGAGCGCTTTGATCGCAATTCCCTGCTTTGCTTCCGTCAGTGCCTTGTCCGGTGACTGGTCGCAATATCTTTCCAGCACCTCGCGAAACAATGCCTCGCGGCTGGTAAAGGCGTTGTAGAAGCTGGAACGGGTAATACCCAATTGTTCAGACAATGCCTTGACCGAGGATGCTTCATAACCGTTTCGCCAGATGGCATTCATCACCACATCGACAGCTTCGTCGCGATCAAATTTTGATGGCCGTCCCATTTGCGAATTCCCATAGGTAGTGAATTATTTTATACACATGTGGACAAAATAACATTGATGTGTTTTATACATAAGTGACCAAAACCTTCGGGTCAATCAAACAGACAGGGACCAAAGCAATGGCTGCATTCTTCATCGCAACGACAAAAGTCAAAAATCCGGACAAATTCCAGACCTATGCGCAAAAAGCCGGCGCATCCATTGCTCAGTATGACGGTGAAATGGTTTTACGCGGAAAATCGGTCAATGTGCTTTCTGGTCACAGCGACCCGAATGCCGTCGGAATTGTCAGATTTGCCGATACAGATGCACTTGAGCGCTGGTACAATTCAGCTGATTACCAGCAATTGATTCCATTGCGCAATGAGGCCGCTGATATGACGCTGGTCACCTATGAAGAACCTGCATAGCTGGTGGGGTTCAAGGCGGACGGCCTGAATTCTCTGAGTACACAGCGCACAGACATAAATGGACCAGGCTGATGCCAGGTCCATTTTTATACGTGTCTGCATCGGCAATACCTGAATGCATCAACAAGATCAAAGGCCGACACCGTCGTCCCGTTTCTGACAAAATGTGAAACGATCTAAACGCGCTGACCCGTTTCCGCATCAAACAGATGCAGGGCCTGTGGCGGCAAATGTGCAAAGATATTGTCACTATCAATCGGATGCTCATTATCCAGATGCGCAATGAATGGCGTGCTGCCGATCATTGTGTGCAACAGGCGACCAGCCCCCAGTTCCTCCAGAAAATCGATCTTGATCGCGACTGTGTTCTGCGAAGCCTCCGTGCGGATCTCCACATTCTCAGGGCGAATGCCAACCTGAACTTTGCCGGTCGTCTTTAGCGCATGGTCAATGGTCAGCTGACCAAGGTCCGCAACCTCGACACCGCCATTGCCATTGTATTTCCCATCCAGAATATTCATGGGCGGTGCGCCCATGAAACTGGCGACGAATATGCTGGCAGGTTTGTGGTAAATTTCCGAAGGCGTACCAATTTGCTCAATGCGCCCGGTGTTGAGAACAGCGATCTTGTCAGCCATGGTCATGGCTTCAATCTGATCATGGGTCACATAGATGGATGTCACATCTAGCTCGCGCTGCAATTTACGTATTTCGATCCGCATCTGGTTGCGCAATTTGGCATCCAGATTTGACAGCGGTTCGTCAAACAGAAAGAGCGAAGGATCGCGAACAATAGCGCGACCCATGGCAACACGCTGACGCTGTCCGCCGGATAGCTGGCTGGGACGACGATGCAGAAACTCCTCGATATGCAATAATTTGGCGGCCTTGGAGACCGCAGTTTCTATATCAGGTTTTGATCGTCCGCGGTTCTTCAGGCCATAGGCCATATTCTGATAGACGGACATATGCGGATAAAGAGCATAGTTCTGGAACACCATGGCAATGTCCCGCTCGGCCGGGTCAAGATCATTGACGACCCGGTCTCCAATCGAGATGGTACCATCGGTAATCTCTTCCAGTCCGGCAATCATGCGCAACAGTGTTGATTTACCGCAACCTGATGGCCCAACCAGAACAATGAACTCGCCATGGGCGATGTCCAGGCTGGAGGGAGATAGTGCTTCTGTTCCGTTTGGGTAAACCTTGCGGACTTTGTCAATGACAACTTTGGTCATTCATTTCACCTATTTATCGGATTCAACAAGGCCCTTGACGAACCATCTTTGAAAGAAAACTACGATCAGGACGGGAGGGAGCATGGCGATAATTGCCAGTGCCATAGCCTCTCCATAATCAGGAATCTGGGACCCGATAAATACCTGCATGATTTGGGATATGCCGCGTACCAGCGTGAAGAAACGTTCATCGGTTGTCATCATGGTTGGCCACAAATACTGGTTCCAGCCAAATACAAACATAATGATGAAGATTGCAGCAATCATGGTTTTGGAGAGCGGAATAAGGATATCGAAAAAGAATTTGACCGGCCCCGCACCATCGATACGTGCAGCTTCTATCAGTTCATCAGGAATGGATTTGAAGAACTGGCGAAAGAAGAAGGTTCCGGTGGCAGACGCTATCAGCGGCACAATCAGCCCGGTATAGGTATTGAGCAGGCCAAGGCTTTGCACAATCTCGTAGGACGGCAGAATGCGCACCTCAAGTGGCAGGAGCAGGGTTGTAAATATCAGCCAGAATGCCAGTGTCGCAAAGCGAAAACGGAAATAGACAATGGCATAGGCAGCCAGCATGGAGATTATGATTTTGCCGACAGCAAATCCGATTCCAAGAATGAAAGAATTGCCCAGCATACGCATACCATCCACCGATTTGGTAAAGCCGCCCGGCACAAGCATGGCGTTGTAGTAGTTGGCAGCAAGTTCATCGCCTATCGACATCTGAAGCCCGCCGGAATGGACCGTCGCATTGTCGTGACTGGACGTTAAAAACGCCGCAACGACCGGCATCAGCATGAACAATGATCCGATGATCAGGATCAGGTGGTCGGAAACCACGCTCCACTTGAACGGTCTTTTGCGTGCTGGTGACACTTTGGCCGCTGTTGTGGAACTGGCATTATCCAATGACATATCAGTGGTGCTCATATCGCCGCCTCAACTATAGTGGACACGTCGTTCGATCATGCGGAACTGGAATACCGTCAAAATCAGAACGAGGACCATCAGGATGACAGACTGGGCAGATGACCCGCCTAGATCATTGCCGCGGAAACCATCAAGGAAGACCTTGTAGACAAGCGTTACCGGATTATTGCCGGGCTCGCCTTTCAGCACGACGTCAATGACACCGAATGTATCGAACAGCGAATAGGTAATATTGATGATCAGGAGGAAGAAACCGGTTGGTGCCAGCAGCGGGAATGTAATCGTCCAGAACCGTCGCAATGTGGATTTGCAATCGATGGAGGCTGCCTCCTGAACAGATTTTGGAATGCCTTGAAGTCCTGACAGGAAAAAGATGAAATTGACCGGAATTTGCTTCCAGATGGATATGGTGATCATTGCAAATGCGGTGTCAAAGCGGTTGACGCCCAGTTTGAAATCCCACCCGATCGTTCTGAAAAACTCTGTTATCGGGCCGACAAGATTGTCAAACAACATGATGCCGATCAGTCCGGCAACAGGTGGTGCAATCGCATATACCCACATCAGAAGTGTTTTATACGTCGATGCGCCACGCAGCACGCGGTCGGCTGTCACAGCCAGCAACAGCGCTGTTGCAAGGGAGAAAAAAGTAACCAGAACCGAGAATATCACGGTAAATCGCGCCGTGGCGACATAGTCGGACCGTAAGACCATATCCTTGAAATTATCGAGACCGACAAAGGTTGAAGAAAAACCAAACGGGTCTTCAAGATAAAAGGACGAACGGATGGCTTCTGCTGCTGGCCAGTAGAAGAATATGACCACAATGGATAGCTGTGGCAGCAACAGCAGATAGGGATAGAGTGGTGAACGGAATTGAGATTTCTTCATGCGATCGTACAGCCCCAAATAGAATACGGGGCGCGTTCTACGCGCCCCGCACCATCAGTATTTAATTGCCCATTGTCTTTGAGAAACGATCAAGCAGATTGTTCGATTCTTCTTCAATGGTTTCAAAAGCGGCGTCAACAGTCTTCTCGCCAGCAAAGATTTTGCCGTATTCGCGGTTCATGACGTCACGAACCTGAACGTAGAAGCCGAGACGATAGCCCTTGGTCCACTCACCGGCAGGCAATGAAAGCTGTTTGATGCCGATTTCAGCCTGTGGTGTTTCCTTGTAGTAGCCGTCTTTCTTGGCCAGGTCATAGGCAGCCGTGGTGATCGGCACATAACCTGTTTCCTTGTGCCAGAAATACTGGATTTCAGGCGATGTCAGGAATTTGAAGAACTGCGCAACCGCTTCGTTTTCTTCCTTTGGATGGCCCGACATGGCAAAAAGGGCAGCACCACCGATGAAGGTCTGTTTTGGATCCTTGGTGATGGACTCCCAGTAAGGAAGATATGTTGCGGAGAACGGGAACTTGGCAGAAGCCTTGACGCCGCCAAATGAACCCGATGAGCCGAGCCACATGGCAACCTGGCCTTCATTGAATGGTTTCTGATTGTCAGTCCAACCGGTTCCATACCAGCCGAACATGCCATTGTCATACCATTCCTTGACCGCTGTGAAGTGGCCCTTGATTGGGCTTTCGGTCAATAGCATGACGGGGGTGCCGGATTCATAACCATTGGCGCGGGTAGCGAATTCAAGATTGTGGCGTGAATAGAAGTTCTCGGTGAAAATCCATGGCAGGTGAGACTGCGAAAGCGGCACATAACCGGCTTCTTTCAGCTTTGGTGCCGTCACGGACTGGAACTCTTCCCAGGTCTTTGGTGCCGTAACACCGGCTTTTTTCAGCGCATCCTCATTGTAGTAAAGGATAGGCGTTGATGAATTGAACGGCATGCCGATCATCGTGCCATCGGAATCGGCATAGAAATAACGAACACCTGAAATGTAATCTTCGATGTTAAAGGGAACACCATTATCGTTCATCAGGTCCTGTGCAGGAATAACCGCGCCCTTGGCGCCGATCAGCGTTGCTGCACCGGCATCAAAAACCTGAATGACATTTGGCTGTTCACCACCGCGGAATGCAGCAATGCCAGCAGTCATTGTCTCTTCGTATGTGCCTTTGAAGACAGGTGTGATTTTGTAGTCAGACTGTGACGCATTGAATTTTTCAGCAATTTCATTGACGGTTTCGCCAAGTTGTCCACCCATGGCGTGCCACCAGGTGATGTCCGTTGCGGCAAGTGCCGGTAGTGAGATAGTTGCCGTCATGGCTGTGGCCATGGCACCGGCGAATAGATTGCGAATTGTCATAAATTCGGCTCCCCAGAATTGAACGAAATGACCCCGATACGGCGCGGATTACTACCGGCCGGTCGCGGTCGACGGAAACTAGGCTATGGCAAGTAACACGCAGATGTCAAAAAAATGAAGTATTTATGACAGAAAAAAATGTCAAAACGAAAATTTCAATCCGTGATAAATGGGTATGATGTCATCTGGATTCTGTGAATCACACGCCCTGTCGAACATCTGTGGAACCAATTTTGCTATGACAAGAAAAGTCAAAATGACGGCGATCATTGACCATATGGTGCTGGTAGCAGGCTCAATGTTCATGCTATTGCCGGTTGCAGCCATATTTCTGACGTCAACGCATGAGAATTCGGTTATTTCCCAAGACGGAATACAGATGAGTTGGGGGGGGGAGTTTACCCGTGTTTACAGTCAGGTGATGACGGCAAAGGCGGGCTTCAGCCAAACCATTACCGCCGGTGGAATGGCCCTGAATTCAACGATTCTGGCACTTGGTTTTGCACTGGGCAAATGTGTATTGTCCGTGCTGTCTGCGTTTGCGCTCGTATACTTTCGTTTGCGTTTCGCTTCTTTTCTTTTCTGGATGATATTTGCAACGCTTTTGCTGCCCATTGAGACCCGTATTCTGCCCAGTTTCATGGTTGTGCATACGCTTGGTTTGCTCAATACCTATACCGGTCTGATCCTACCTCTATTGGCGGCGGCTGTGGGCACATTTTTCTTCCGGCAGTTTTTCAAAACCATTCCCGATGCCTTGCATGAAGCAGCGCGAATCGATGGTGCCGGCCCGACACGTTTTCTTGTGGATATCCTGTTGCCACTATCATGGCCAATGGTGCTGGCGCTGTTTGCGGTCACATTTGTTCTGGGGTGGAACCAGTATCTGTGGCCACTGATGATCACCACCACCGGTGAGGGGTACTTCACCCTGGTACGTGGCATTGAGCGTTTTGGCACCCAGTCAAACTACGGCATGGCGCTTGCCATCATTGCGATGTTGCCGCCGGTGATTGTAGTGATTGTGCTGCAAAAGTGGCTTGTGAAAGGGCTTGTTGGCGGAGAGAAATGACAATCGCCCTTCGTTTCAGTTCCGGTGAATGAATGCCACGCCTGTCATTTGATTGCCTGGGGGTTGATCGGGGATCCGGCACCACCTGGCAGATGTAAAGGCGGAGCCGTGAAGAAAAACTCATAGACACCATCGTCAGCACAGTCTTCTGCCAATTCCTTCAGATAGAAGATTTCGCCCATCGAGATGCCAATGGCCGGAATGACAACCCAGTGCCAGGGCTGCACGGCTTCCTGCGTTTCATTGGGACGCACTTCGCAGCCCCAGGTATCAGCACAGATGGCTGCAATATCCCTTTCGCGGATCCAATAGGCTGTTTCAAATGCCAGTCCCGGTGCATCGCCGCCCGCATATCCGCTCCAGTCACCCTTTGCCAGGCACCGCTCCTGATGACCTGTTCGCACCAGGACGAAATCGCCTTTGCGCACCTCCACGCCTTGCGCCTGTGCACAGGCATTCAAATCGTCGTTGGTAATCGGGTAGCCATCATCCAGTGATGTCACGCCCTTATGGCGGGCGATATCCAGCAACACGCCACGGCCGACCATTTTGTCGCGCACATTCTCGATGCCCAGAGACGCGGCACCCTGGACGGTGACATCGCTCGCCGGATAGCCATTGTACATCTTGTCATCCAGAAAAATATGGCTGAGCGCATCCCATTGAGTGGATGCCTGGCAGGGCATGTTGATCGCATCATCCGCGTAACGAAGATAGGCGGTGCCGTCACCATCCTGTTTTCCGGCAGCTGCATCCGTCCCTGTTGCCAGCATCTGGTGTATGGGATTCCAGCGACCGCCAAAAAGACCGGACTGGATTGGCTCTTTCAGTGACAGGCCAAGCGAGAAAACCTGTCCCTTGCGGATCAGACCTGCAGCATTGACTATGTCCTGCGGTTCGATGTTGTTCAGCGTGCCAATCTGATCATCCTTGCCCCAGCGCCCCCAGTTGGAAAGCTCCTTGGCGGCCTTGTAAATCGTATCCCTTCGAAAAGCCATAACACCACCTTTGCGTCAGATTATTTATGTGAAATTGTTTATCGATCGATAAAATAAGCAGCAGGGGATGTCAAATATTTGGTTGATCAAAGCAATCAGTCACACTTGGCAAACACTATTGGCAGCAAAGGTGTAATCTGTTAATTATCGTTCGATAAATATTATATTGCACCAAACAATCGGGCCCCATGGAAACGGATACAAGCGGCGACAAACACAAACGGACCGTACTGGCCCTGCGCAGTATAGAACTATATTCGGCTGCTCTGTCCGCAGCAGCTGATCAAACCGAAGAAATGCGCCGCTTACCGCAGGAGACGGAAACCTGGTTACATGAAGCCGGGTTGTTCAAAATCCTTCAGCCTGAACGTCTGGGTGGCTTTGAGCTGGATTATGTGGCTTTGGTCGATATTTGTGAGGCACTGGCAAGAGCTGATGCATCTGTGGCGTGGAATGTCGCCAATCTTTCCAGCCATCACTGGATGCTTGGTATGTTTCCGCCGGCGGCACAGTCGGCGGTGTGGGACAATAATCCCGATGCGTTGATTGCCTCTTCTTTTATTTTCCCTGCAGGCAAGGCTTCACCCGAAGAGGGCGGCTATCGTCTGACCGGCCGCTGGCCCTTTTGCTCGGGCGTTGATCCCAGCAGCTGGAACATGCTGGGTGCTGTGGTGGCGTCACAAGTGGATGGTGATCCACCGGAATACAGAATTTTTCTTGTGCCAAGGCATCACTATGAAATTCAGGACACCTGGTTTGCCACCGGATTGAAAGGCACCGGATCAAAGGACGTTGAGGTCAAAGATGTCTTTGTTTCTCAGGACATGACACTCGGCGTTGGTGAAATATCAGGCGGTGCCACGCCGGGGTCACAGACAAATGGCAGTGCGCTCTACCGGTTGCCTGTTTTTGCCCTGTTCCCATTTGTTCTATCGGGGTGTGCTTTGGGCAACGCGCAGGCCTGTCTCGATGATTTTGTCCAATGGACCGGCCAGCGGGCATCCAAATACAGTGGAACGCAACTTTCACAATTGCAGTCAGTCCGCATACATATTGCAGCCGCTGGTGCCAGAATTGACGCCGCGCGGCGGATCATGCGCGGTATTTGCATCGAAGCGATGCAGGATGCGCAAAACAACCATGTTCCCGATCTTTTGACCAAGACGCGCTACCGGCGGGACGGAGCGTTTGCCGTTGGCCTTTGTACCGAGGCTGTCGATGGCCTGTTTTCTGCCAGCGGCGCCGGTGCACTTTATACCGGGCGGCGGTTGCAGCGGCAGTTTCGCGATGCCCATGCGATTAACGCTCACATAGCATTCAATTTTGATGCGGCGGGTAGTAATAACGGTTCGGTGGAACTCGGCCTTGCCTCCGACAATCCTACGCTATAGGCACTGTTTTTCGGTCTTGCGGCAATGCTGATCTGTTTTGCGTGATATGGAGTATATTATTGTGCCGATCCACACGCGACGCAGCTAAGCCGTTTCACTGCTTGTCAGAAGCGGGACAACGGTGTCGGCCGTTGATTTTGTTGATGCAGTCAGGTTTTGCCGATTCCGTCAAAACCTGAATTGCTCTAATGTGCAGCTAAATTCGGGGCCAGGCACCACAATCATCCCTGCTGGTGGGGTGTTGGAAGGGGATTACATGAGCGAGATGTCACAAAGTCGGCCACGCAAAAAGCGTTTGTCTTCGGCTGAAAGACGTCAGGAGTTCATAACAAAGGCCATCGAGTTTTTTTCCGAAGAAGGTTTTGAAAGCAGTACACGGGAACTGGCCCGTCGACTGGGTGTCACCCAGCCTCTTCTTTATCGCTATTTTCCCAGCAAGGACGATCTGATCAAGGAAGTTTATCAGACGGTTTATCTCAATCGCTGGCAACCGGAATGGGATACGCTGCTGTGTGACCGCTCCATTGCATTGA
Source organism: uncultured Rhizobiaceae group bacterium (assembly GCA_947501445.1). Classification (GTDB taxonomy): domain Bacteria; phylum Pseudomonadota; class Alphaproteobacteria; order Rhizobiales; family Rhizobiaceae; genus Hoeflea_A. Next base: position 478,713 of record CANMVS010000003.1, read on the forward strand.
GGCCCCGTTTGCAAAAGTTCTATGAGGCCTACACGGACGCGATTTTTACCCGCGAGTGGTTGCGCATTTTTTTGTTTTCCGGATTAAAGGGTGTCGATATCAATCGCTGGTATGTAAGTCTGGTCAATGAGCGAATTCTCAATCGCATCGTCAATGAGTGTCGCCATGAGGCAGGCCTTGATGCGCGTAATCCACCAACCCCTGAAGAACAGGAGCTGGCGTGGGTCATGCACGGCGGAATTTTTTACTATGGCGTGCGCAAACACATTTATGAAGCGCCCGTTCTTGAAGATAAATCCCGGGTCATTGCCAATGCGCTTGATGTTTTTCTCGAGCGCATTCCGGCTTTTTTGGACGGCGATGCGACGGTCCGATAACCGCCACACCGAGTGCCGCGGTGAACATTGCTCTATGGTGTCTTTGTGCCGCGGGCGGGATATTTGTTTTCTACCGCAAATGGGATTTTGGCGTACAAAAACTCCAGATCAGGACGTGCCCAGGGCATGTTGGATACATCGGCCAGGTACAATCTGCCGTCTGGCCTGACCCAGAATAAACCTGGCTCGCAGAATGTCTCTGCCTCGGCTTCCTTAATGGCTGTGGAAATATAAAGACCCCATTCAACAGCCGTTTCTTCGCTTAAACCATAGCCAATTGTCAGATTGGACAGCTCCCACTCATCAGCAGATTTTTGTGCCAGATCTGCCGGGTTCATGGACAGTGCCAGGATATTGAAGCCTGCCGTCTCATAGGCCGAAGCCAGGCGGTTCAACGTGCCGAGATACGATTTGCAGACGGGGCAATGATAGCCGCGGTAAAAAACAACCATGGAAAAGTTTTGCGGATTTTGCTCAGCAATGTTCCAGCCAGTGCCATCCAGCGTTTGAACATTGAGTGCTGGAACTTTGGTGTCGGGTGTCAATTTGTTTGTCATATCAATTGTCCTTGCCATCTAGGCCGGTGACATTCCAGTTTTCGGTTATCGATGCGCCATTGCCGCGAATGACTTTGGCAATCGGGCAATATTTCTGCAGATCAGTCTGGATCTTTTGCATTTGCTGTGGCGTTGCATCTGTTGTGATATCAATATCCAGCACAATGTCATCAAAGGGGCGCTCAACCTCCTCTTCGAGCAAGACGCCACGCCGATCAAACTGTGATGAAAGACGGATATCAAGGGCGCTGACAGTGACGCCCATATGTTCTGCAATGCGCTGCGTGATTACATTTGTACACCCCATCAGTGAGCCCATGAGGGTCTCGGTCGGTGAGAGCCCCTGATTTGTTCCGCCGCGAACAACGGGCTCATCGATCAGGCTTTCCAGATCGCGGACACCAACGCGTGTGCGGGCATGCGTTTCGCCCTTTGCGGTCATTCTCATCTCGATGGCTTTTTTCTGCCTAATGGTCACCATTGTTGCTTTTTTCCAATTCGCTCTTGCCGCTTATTTATAATTCGATAAATAATGAATAGACGACAGAACTTCAACAGCAATTGTTGATGTGCTGTCGCAGCGCGATGATGGGGAGTGGACAATTGAAGGCTGCAGAATTTGATTATGCAAAGCCCCGAACGGTGGATGAGGCTTTGGCAATCCTTGCCAGTCATGAGGGTGAAGTACGGCCCATTGCCGGTGGCCAGAGCCTCATGCCCATGATGAATTTTCGCCTGGCGCAGCCCGATATGCTGATGGATCTGAATGCGCTTGAAGAATTGCAGGGCATTCGCGATGAGGGCGGTTTCATCATCATTGGAGCCATGACCCGCTACCGTGAACTGGAATGTTCTGAATTGATCGCGGCGCATATACCGTTGATCTGCGCAGCGCTACCGCATATCGCGCATGCTGCCATTCGAAACCGCGGCACAATTGGCGGCAGTATTGCACTGGCCGATCCGGCCGCCGAGATGCCGGCACTGATGCTGGCGCTAGAAGCGACAATCACCGTTGTCTCAAGTCGCGGCGTACGACGCATATTGGCAGACGAATTTTTCCTCGGCCTTTATGAAACTGCGCTTGCCGACGATGAAATCATCACCGAAATCCATGTGCCCAGGTCAAAGGCGCCTGCCCATTTTGCCTTTTGCGAACTGGCCCGGCGGCACGGCGATTATGCGATCGTGGGCATCGCCATCACCGCACAGGAAATTATGCCAATGCGGGGGCTAAGGGTCGCACTTTTCAGTGTCAGTGACCGGCCGGTCAGAGCCGTTGCAATCGAACAGGCACTGGAAAACACAAGTGTTGGCGATGCCGGAGCAATGAAACTGGCGGTACAGGCCATCGGGTCAATGGCGTTTCAGGATGACCTCAACGCAACGGACAAAACCAAACTGCATCTGGTTGGCGTTCTGTTGAAACGGGCTTTGACGGAGTTGTGCACATGACAGCAATTGAGGAAATTAATCTGACGGTCAATGGCGAACGATCCACGCACCGGGTTCCTGTACGCATGAACCTTGTCGATTTTCTGCGCAATGAACTGGGACTGACAGGCAGCCATGTGGGATGTGAACACGGTGTGTGCGGGGCTTGTACTGTTGAAGTAAACGGTGCGTGTGTGCGTGGCTGCCTGATGCTGGCGGTTCAGGCTGACGGACTGGAGGTCACAACGATTGAGGGTCTGACAGCCAGCGGCAGGGCAGGGGCGCTTCAGGCGGCGTTTCACAGGCGCAATTCCTTGCAGTGCGGCTTTTGCACGCCCGGTATGCTTGCCAGCGCCCTGGAATATTGTGAACGCGGTGGTGCGGCGGACAGGGCGGCGATCCGCGAACATATTGCCGGTAACTATTGCCGTTGCACGGGCTATCAGTCGATCGTTGATGCAATTTATGAAGTCATTGCGGCGGAGGAAGCACAATGACCGGTCCCTTGAGTATTTTTGACAGGCCCAATGCCTATATCGGCAAGTCGGTTCCTAGGCCCGATGCAGCGCGCCTGCTGGTTGGTCGGGGTCAATTTGTCGATGACCAGCAATTGCCGCGCATGGTTCATGCGGCATTTGTGCGCTCGCCCCATGCCCACGCACGCATAGTAAGCATTGATGGTGCGCAGGCTGCCACCATGCAAGGGGTGGTTGCTGTCTATGACGGCAGCGATATGGCAGATCACTGTGAACCCTGGGTCGGTACGCTCACACATATGCAGGGGTTGCGCTCACCGCCACAATATCCTCTCGCCCTTGATGTGGTCCGCTGGCAGGGAGAGCCGGTCGCCATGGTCGTCGCCACAAGCCGTGCTCTCGCCGAGGATGCCTGCGGCCTGATTGATGTGGATTATGAACTGCTGCCGGAAGCCTGCAACGTTGAAGCCGCGCTGGACCGGGATGCAGCGGTTATTCATCCCGAATTCGGCAATAATCTGGCTTGGGAGCGGATCGTGGACAGCGGCGATGTGGACGCGGCTTTTGCCCGCAATGATGTTACCATCGTCGAGCGCACATTTCGCTTCAACCGGCATACCGGTGTCACCCTGGAACCACGTTCATCTGTGGTGGATTTCAACCCTGCAGATGAAACCATGACCTATTGGTATGCTGGTCAGGCGCCGCACATGATGCAAGCCATTTTGTCAAAACATCTTGGCCTTGCAGAGGAGAATATTCGCCTGATTGCCAATGATGTCGGCGGGTCATTTGGTATAAAAATTCATACCTATGGGGATGATATTGCAACGGCTGTCGCTGCCCGCATCCTGGCAAGGCCGGTTAAATTTATCGCTGACAGGAATGAGAGTTTTTTAACGGATATCCACGCCCGCGACCACCGCATACATGGGCGTATGGCCGTTGCCAGGGATGGTGAAATTGCAGCTTTGGAAATTGATGATCTGACCGGTATTGGTCCCTACAGCATGTATCCGCGTACCTCGGCAATAGAGTGCAATCAGGTGCTCAATTTGACCGGTGCGCCCTATGCAATTCAAAACTACCGCGCCCGTGGACAGGTTGTTTTTCAAAACAAGAATCTCATGAGCCAGTACCGGGCTGTCGGGCATCCTGTGGCCATGGCTGTGGCGGAAGGACTGCTTGAAGATGCCGCACTGGCAATCGGTCTAGGGTCTGTTGACATACGCAAAAGAAATCTGATCCGGGATGATGCCTACCCGGTCACATCAGCGGCCGGCATGAAGTTTGATGATCTGTCCCATTGCAGGACGCTGGACAAACTGTTGGACATTATGGGGCACGATGTCTTGCGCGAAGAACATGCAAAGTTGAGAAGCAGCGGTATCCACCGCGGCATAGGCATTGCTTCCATTGTCGAGGTTACCAATCCAAGCCCGTTGTTTTATGGCGTTGGCGGGGCATCAATTGCCGCACAGGATGGTGCCACGGTGCGACTGGATGCGGCAGGTGCCATTCATGTTTCGGCCTCGATTACCGAACAGGGGCAGGGAACCAATACCATCATCGCCCAGATCGCAGCAGACATGTTCGGCGTGGAAATCGATCGGGTAAAAGTCACCACCGGTGATACAGCGCACGTGCCCTATGGCGGGGGTACCTGGGCGTCGCGCGGTGCAGGTATTGGCGGTGAAGCCGTACTTCAGGCTGCCACTGCGCTGCGGGGGCAGGTTCTGGAGGTTGCCGGTACCATATTACAATGTGCCCCGGACCGGCTTGATATCCTGAGCGGTTCCATTGTCGACGTTAAGACAGCCGCGCAGCGTATGACGCTCCGGGAGCTGGGTCGGATCGTTTATTTTCGCGGCAATGAATTACCGCCAGACGTAAAACCTGAACTGATCGCAACGCGGCATTATCGCGTCACTGATTTTCCATTTGTTTTCACCAATGGTGCGATGGCAGCGGAAGTGGAACTTGATCCCGAAACCGGTTTTGTAAAGCTGCTTGGTTTTTGGGTCGTTGAGGATTGTGGCCGTGTCATCAATCCGCAACTTGTCGACGAGCAGATACGCGGCGGTGTTGTTCAAGGCATAGGCGGTGCCTTCTATGAGGAATGTATCTATTCATCAAACGGCCAATTGCTGAATGCATCCATGGCGGATTATCTGGTGCCAATGGCCGCCGAAATGCCCGATATCGTGGTTGCCCATGTCGAGACACCGACCAAAACATCAGTCCTTGGCGCAAAAGGCGCCGGTGAGGCCGGGACCGGCGGCGCGCCTGCGGCGCTTCTAAATGCCGTGAACGATGCCCTGCGCGCCTTTGATACGTCAATATCTGAAATGCCGATGACACCGGAGCGCCTGTTGAAGGCGCTCGGCGTTGTTTGAGGTGTCGCCAATATCAGGCGTTAATCACAATTGGCAGGCTAACTCTGTTTCTGCTTGGCCTGTGGCGCGGCGCCGTCAAATTCCTTGCGCAGATTTACAACCACACGGCGGTTTTGTGATTTGCACGATTTGGCAGCACAATTGCGAACCTTGCGTTCCGTACCGTAACCCTTGGCCCACATGCGTTGCGGATTGACGCCCTTGGAGGCAAGATAATTCATGACTGCCTTGGCCCGTTGGTCTGAAAGTGCAACATTCTTGCTTGGGTCATCAGCGTAACCCTGAAGCTTGACCAGCCAGTTCGGATGCTGCACCAGCCACGCCGCCTGAAGATCCAGCGTTTCGCGCGTTACATCATCCAGTTTGGCAGAACCGGAGGCAAAATATACCCGGCGCCCGACGTCCATGATGAATTCTTCTTCACTGCCGGAGTTTACACGCGCAAAACCCTTTGCCGGTTCATCTGTCGCCCCGCTCGATGATGCCGACAGTGTGTCTCTGGCGGAGCCCATGCACCCTGCCAGCGTCAGTGCGAGCAGGACACAGGTCATTATTGTTGGAAGACCAGCCTTCATATTCGTTCCCCCGGTTTTATTTCATCCGTGCGTCAGGCACGGTCGGCAATGTGTTCCAGCACCAATACATCCGTACCAATCGGGCAGCGGCGATAAAGGTCGATTGCATCTTCGTTGAACATGCGGATACAGCCCGATGAAGCGTTTGTGCCGATTGACCAGGGTGCCGTGGTTCCATGAAGCCGGTATCCGGTATCACCACCATTGGCGCTGTGCAGGTAAAGTGCGCGCGGACCAAGTGGATTGTTTGGGCCACCTTCCATGGATTCTGGAAGACTTGGCTGGCGCTCTCTCATTTCCTTGGGTGGAACCCAGCGTGGCCAGCGCGCTTTGCGCGAAACATTGGCCCGACCAAACCACTGAAAACCTTCACGTCCCACACCAACACCATAACGCAGCGCCGTATTGTTTTCCCAGATCCAGTAAAGGTAATGGTTGTTTGTGTCGATCACCACCGTACCTTCTGGCTCTGAAGAAAAATACTTCACCATCTGCCGGTGCCAGCGTTTGTCGACTGAGGCAAAATTTGTGCTTTTGAAACGATAGCCATTGTCGTCTGTGACGCCTTTGAAATAGATGGCCTTGGATTGTGCCGCAGCATTGCCGAGCAGCATTTTCGGTGCAGCAAGGCCCGCGGTAACGGCAGCAGCACCGGCAATGAAATTGCGCCTTTTCATATCGATCTCCCTTTGGCCAATTCAGCATGGCACTGTGGATGAATGCATCGCTTTTGTGGCCCCTGGTAAATTAATAACCCGAAAATGGCTTCAGCGGCAACTATGAGCACCACACTAGGTATCTGTGGCGTGCTGGTTGCTGTGCCCAATTCTGCCTGGTCTCACCCATGTCGGCGGGCTGGTGCTGGATATTCGTGACCAAATTGCCTATAGCAATTCAGGTTTGACGGGATCGGCAAAGCCTGAATGCATTGGCAAAATCAACGGTCGACACCGTTGTCCCGTTTCTGACGAAACGTGAAACGGTCTAAGCAAATATCAGACGATTTTGAAAAACCGACACCGAGACAAATGAGGCCAGCCATGACCGACACTGAAACCATCGCAGCCTATGACGCAAGGGTGGATGCCTATGCCGACATTGTAAAACGCGACAAACCTGATCCGGCATTGATTGCATTTATCGCGCGTTTACCGACCGGTGGCTATGTTCTTGATCTTGGGTGCGGCCCTGGAAACGCCTCGGCTATCATGCGTGACAATGGACTGCGTGTGGATCCTGTTGATGCGTCTGCCCAAATGGTGCAACTTGCCAATGCGACCCATGATATTGGTGCCCGACAGGCCGATTTCAGTGAAATCGAAGCTATTGCAACATATGATGGCGTCTGGGCCAATTTTATCCTTTTGCATGCATCTGCCGCTGATTTTCCCGTTCATCTAGGTGCGCTTCATCATGCGTTGAAGCCAGACGGCATCTTGCACATCGGTATGAAACTTGGTGATGGAGCATCACGCGACAGGCTTGGGCGCCTCTACTCCTATTACAGCGAAGAACAGCTGGCCACATTCCTTGGCGATGCCGGATTTACTGTTTTGGAAACCCTGAAGGGCGAAGATCTTGGGCTCGCCGGTGACGTGGAGCCATGGATCATCATGGTTGCTGTCAGGTGCCAGGCATGAGGGAATTTAATCATGTTGAGAATTTGGGGTCGGCAATCGTCATTCAATGTTCAGTCGCTGATGTGGTGCGTTGGTGAACTCGGGTCAGGGTCTTTTAAATTGAAACTTCAGGCACGCACTGTCAGGCGGCGCCAAGTTTTAACAACAGGGCAAGGGCACGCTTTGCCCGGTTGGCTATTTCAGTATCGCTCATCAAAGGCATGACCCCGGTTACGCGCCTGATCTGCAAATCGCCAACGAGCAGGTTCACATAGATTTCAGCAGCCTCGGGCATTGTAAGATTTGGGAAATGTCCCTGCGCATTGGCGCGCTGGAATACTTTGGCGATCAGAGGCACAATCGTTTCGCGCCCGGCAGTGGCAAGCGCTGCACCCAAAACGCCGCTTGCATTGGCTGCCGCTACGCGGTTTAGGGCGATGGCTCTCGGGCTGACAAGCAGCTTGAGTAATTTGGGACCAAGGGATGACAGCGTTTCAAGTGGCGCGCGTTCAACTGCAATGTCTGTTTCCAGCAACGACTTCACCTCCAGTGCATTGCTTTCAACCATGGCTGTGAAGAGGCCGACCTTGTCGCCGTACCATCGATAGAGTGTCTCATTGGAGGCCTTTGCCTTTTTGGCCACAGATAACATCGACATGCCCGCATAACCATTGCTTTCAAGCAGATCATAGGCAGCGTTTTCTATCTGGGTTTTTCTGGTTTGGCGTGTTTCGGCCCGCATAAATCATCCTTTCGGTATTGACTCTAACCGTACATTCTATTACGGAATTAAGCAAGCGTACATATAATTACGGTTTTGTCTGTTTATCGTATTTATTCAAAGCCTAACGATCCCGGCTGCGCATAGAATTGACGGATTGAATTACCTGACAGGAGTACCGCCATGCACAAAGCACTGACATTTTCCGCCCTGATATCCCTGCTCCTGATCGGGGCGATATTCGGGTTCTTCTATGCCTGGGTCTGCTCGACAATGTGGGGGCTTGATCAGGCAAATCCGAAAGTGGCAATTGCTGCAATGCAGGCCATGAATGCGTCGGTCAGAAATGCCGCATTTGCACCCGCGTTCTTCGCAACACCTTTTGCTCTGCTGGTAACCGCCATTCTGGCCTTTCGCCTGTGTCGCCGTGATGCAGCCTACGCCTTTGGCGCTGCAGCGCTTATCTATCTGTGTGGCGGCCTGCTGCTGACAATGTGGGTCAATGTTCCCATGAACGAGGCTTTGGCCGGCATCGTGGTGCCCACTGATGAGGCATTGGCACAGACTATCTGGCAGGATTATTCATCGGTCTGGCAGCAATGGAACCTGGCACGTACGCTCGCATCTGGTGCGGCGTTATCATGTGTGGGTTTCGGCCTGATGCGATTGGGACGCGCCACATAGCATCATGGCGTTTTCGCTTTTCCGGTTTCAAAAAAGGTGCAACAAGCTTTGGACATCACAAACAAACAAGGCTGAGGATATTCCATGCCACTTACGATCGTTGCCAATATTCACGCCATGCCTGATCAGGTTGATCTGGTCAAATCCGAACTTGTTAAACTGATTGAAAAAACCCTGACGGAACCCGGCTGCATCAACTATGACCTGCATCAGGACAATGAAAACCCGGCTCATTTCATGTTTTACGAAAACTGGGAAAACCGTGACCTGTGGCAGGAACATATGAATGCCCCCCATCTGGCCCTGTTCGCTGAAGCCACAAAGGGCGCTGTGGAAAATGTCATTGTGAACGAAATGTCGCCGGTTGATTAAAATCAGGGGAGCCGGAAGTTCCCGGATGACTACTCGCGATGCCAGCCTGATATTTTAACATTTCCGAGTTGCTCAACTTCCCGGCGACCTACATCACGCACAGCCTGTGAAAATGTCCACACATGCCCTTCGGGATCGCGCGCACGATAGGTGCGGTCGCCGTAAAACTGATCTTCAGGTTCCTGCAAAATGGTTGCACCGTTCTGGCGCGCGTGCTGACAATGGGCATCAATGTCGCTGGCAACCTGAACATAGATCAGCTGGGTATTCCTGCCACCGACCGACGCCGGGCTTGCGACGAAGTCACTCCATTCCGCATCGACAATAATGGACGCGTTGCCATAGGCCATTTCCGCGTGAACAAGCCTGCCCTGTGCATCGCGCATATCAACCAGACGGGTAAAGCCAAAGGCTCGTTCGATCCAGACAAGTGCAGCAAGCGGGTCGCGGTAAAATAGGCCGGTTCGAACAGCCTGTCTTGAAAAGGGATCACGCATGACAGGAGACTAAATTTGTCACCATGATTTGGCAATCCTACGATTGATCTTCCATCTGCGCGCTGTACCAGTCGCCTATTTGCGAAGCTGTCATCCATGCAACGTCATCATGTCCTGCAACATAATCCAGCAAAGCCTCCAGATAACGAATACGGTGCGGTACGCCGGTGATATAGGGGTGCACGGAAATCGCCATAATGCGGGCGTTTTGCGCGGCCTCCTGGTAGAGGCGGTCAAACTGGTCAATGCCGCGGTTCAAAAGTTCGTCGGAACGGTGGTTTTGCAGTGCATAGACGGCAATATCATTGGTCTCAACGGTATAGGGGATGGATGTGATGGAGCCATTGGTCGTATTGATTACCTGCGGCAGGTCATCCATGACCCAATCACAAACGAATTCAATGCCGTGCTCAACCAGAAGGTCCAGCGTTTCTGCGGTCTGTGTCAAACCTGGGCTTTCCCAACTGCGCGGTGGAGCGCCCCAAAAATCTGCTATGGTCTGCACAGCATCACCGATGGAACGGCGCTGATCCTTGAGCTTGTGCATGGGCCCCTGAAAATATCCGTGCCCCATGAATTCCCAGCCTGCGTCTTTTGCCGCGCAGGCAACGCGTGGATATTGGCCACATACGCTGGCATTGATCGCCAGCGTTGCCGGAATGCCGCGGCGTGTCAAAGCCTCCAACTGACGCCAGAAACCGCAGCGCATGCCGTATTCATGCCAGGACCAGTTTGGCACATCTGGCAACAGCGGCTGGCCCATCGGCGGGGATAACACTGTACGTGGCATGGCATTTTCGATACGCCATTCTTCAACATTGACGATCACCCACACAGCCATTTTCTTGCCACCGGGGAACACCAGCTTTGGACGATCGACGATGGCCTGATAGGGAATTTGGTCGCTAAGCCTCTTCATTGGGCCGCCTTTGACTTTATGGATGCATTCAGGTTTTGAAGGAATCGGCAAAAACTGAATAGCTTTAGGGGGGGCACAGGTGTGCCCCCGCTCTAATCTACTGCTTGATTTCGTAGACAAAGGGCCATTCATACCCCGTATCAGCAACAGCACCGAGGTAAGCATTCATGACTTCGGTCCCCGGCATGTTGCGACCGTCTGCTTCCTTGGCCTGGCGTGAGGGAAAATCCGCCAGCGATTGCGCCCATCCGGCGCGCGCTTCGGGGCCCAGTTCCTTTACCTGAGCGCCAACTTTTTGCAGGCCCTCAAGTCCGGATTTTTGTCTGCCATTGAGTGACTTGCCGGACTGTTCCTCATAGCCGCGACCAACCTCTTCGATGATTTTTTGAACCTCGGGTGGCAATTTGTCAAAACTGCGCTTGTTCATGGTCAATCCGTTGACGCCCATCGCACCAAAGCCGATTTGGGTGTAGTGGGGGGCCGGCTCATAGAATTTGAAACCCAGATAGGCCGATGGAAACATCAGCCAGCCATTGTAGACACCGGTTTGAAGCGACAGATAGCCGTCCGGTAATGTGGATTGCACAGGAATGGCACCGGCAAACTCAAGCCACGGCAAATTGGGGCCTGCGCCGCCAATTTTGACGCCCTTCAAATCTTCGACCTTTTCCCATGGATCCGTTGTTCCAAGGTGGTAATTGTCCCAGCCGTGAAGTCCCAGGAGCTTTTGTTTGTACTCTGTTTCAAAGACATCTGTCAGCCAGGGCACCTTGTCGTAGACAGCGCGTGCTGCCTGCATTTCCTGCTCGGAATCCTGCGGTCCGAACGGCGCATAATAGGGAAAATTATGCAAAAACAGTTTCGCCGGTTCGAAACAGAAACAATAGGCGCCGATATCCAGAATGCCCGATTGTACGGCCTCAAGGGTTTCTGCAACCCCGGCAATGGCGCCGCCATATCCTTCGACAAACTCCACTTCGTGGTCTGTCTCCTCGGCGACGCGGCGTTTGACTTCGGGCACAAAATAGTTGGCCACGTCTGCCACATAGACTGCCGGACCATTCGGATGCCCCGCCCCCACACGCAATGTGAATGTTTCAGCACTGGCGGGTACAGTCATGCTCCAGGCACCAGCCAGTACCAGCGCCGATGTAATCCCTTTGGTGATTTTCTTAGAATTCATCATTTCCTCCCTTGCCAGGCACACACAATGTGACGCCCTGCTATATTGTTTTGGCATTTGCGCATTTTTATGCGTCTTATTTATCGATCGCTAAACAAGTGCTTATTTCCACACAAACGAGGTGCGTGGTCAAGTGGGTGCAGATCTGTTGGCTAAACAATAGTGAAAATTCAGCCGGTCATGCCACACGCATGCGTATGATATTTTTTGATGCTCCATATCAGCTTTTCTTATTTATCACTTGATTAATAGGCTTGAGCAAGAGGCCGCCATCCGCTAGCCTGCGTGCAAATGAAGGCACTGGGAGGAGCAATTCATGGGAGGAGCGATCTGGCTCGCGCGCGTCATCCATCTGATTTCGGCATTTTGGACGCTGGGATTGGCTTTGCTCATATTCACGGATGTGTTTGGTCGCGGATTGCTCAATAGCCCGGTACCCGGAACCAAGGAGATTGTGCAAAACTCCATAGTCGCCATCACTTTCCTGCAATTGCCACTGGCGATCTATGGGGGCTCCATGCTGCGCACCTCAATTTTTGCAGACGCGGTTCCCCTCAGGATGAGACTTGTTTTGCGGACCTTTGCATCCCTATTGGGCATTGCTTTTCTCCTCGGTCTGGTCATCAGCACCTGGGAGCCGCTGATGGATGCCTATCGTATTGGCGAATATGAGGGCGAGGGGGCCTTACGGGTGCCAACCTGGCCTGTGCGCGGCGGCGTATTGGTTATGTCCGCCTTTGGCGCTGTCGCCTATTGCATGATGATCATTTTCGACTGGCAGGGAAGGCTGATCGACGAGTATCAGGCGCCCGGGTCAGCATAGTGAATTGTCCGCATCACTCAAAATCAGATAGGGGACCGGTTCATGGGTGGTGATATTGCTCTGTGGATGCTGGCGCTGCTTGTCAGTCTCATTCTTCTCGGCGTGCATATTGCCGTAGCCTTTGCCATCTGCAGTGCGCTTGGCGTGTGGCTGATGCTGGGCAGCATGGAGGCCGCGCTGGCCATTTTGGGCAATACGGCATTTGAGGCGGTTCGAAAGGATGTTTTCGCGGTCATACCGCTCTTTGTGCTTATGGGTGATTTCATCGCCCGCTCCGGGGCGGCGGCGGATTTATACCGCATATGCGACAGGGGTTTGCGGCGATTGCCTGGCCGTCTTGCCATTGCAACGATTGCAGGCAATACGGTTTTTGCGGCTGTAACAGGTGTTTCAATTGCGGCGGCGGCAGCCTTTTCACGCATCGCCTATCCGGAAATGCGAAAAATCGGATACAAGCAGACTTTTGCTTTGGGGGCTGTTGCCGGTTCCGCCTGCCTTGGCATGCTGATCCCGCCATCGGTGCTGCTGATTGTCTGGGCCATTCTTACCGAAATGAGTGTTGGCGCGCTGTTTGTTGCAGGCATCATTCCAGGTATCCTGCTGGCGCTGCTGTTTTCCACCTATGTGGTGGTCGCTGCCATCCGAAACCCATCAATTGCGCCACCATTTGATGATGATCTTGTGGAGATGACACCCGCCGAAATTCGTTCAGAGCTTATCGGCGGGTTTGGTATATTGTTTTTGATCCTGCTGGTGATTGGTGGCATCTGGTTCGGCTTTTTTACACCCACGGAAGCTGCCGGTTTTGGTGCTATTGGCGCTTTGTTGATCGGCGTTGCCAAGGGGATGCGGTTCAAGGCCATAACGGAAGCCCTGTTTCAGGCGGGCAAGACCACCGCGCCCATCATGTTGTTGCTGATCACCGCGCAGATGTACTCCCGTCTGCTCGCCATTGGCGGCACGGTCAACTATATCAAATCGCTGTTTTTGACCATCGGCGTGGATCCATTGCTGGTCATCGCTCTGATGGTTGTGATTTGGATCCTGCTTGGCATGCTGATTGATTCCGTATCAATCATCCTGTTGACCGTTCCGATCTTCTCGCCCATCGCCATGGCGATGGGCTATGACCCGCTATCCTTTGCCATCTTCGGCATCCTGATCATTGAAGCAGGCCTGCTGACGCCGCCCTTTGGGCTGTTGGTCTATACGGTCAAGGGGTCGGTGCCCGATCCGACCGTCACCTTGTCCAAAATATTTATCGGCTCATTTCCCTATTTTTTGCTCATTCTTGTTGCCGCCTTCATTGTTTTGCTGGTGCCATGGTTGGCGACCGCGCTGCCGGCGTTCATGTTGCGATAGGAATGGCATGCCGGGAAAACGATTTATCCGCTGAGGTGGCGTGAGCCAGGTGCTGGCGGTGTTTCTGCAGGTCCTGCAAAACATTGGGCGTTGGCCATCCATTCACTGGCAACAGGACCTGTGATTTTCAGGTTCGTATCACCGATGCTGCGCGTCTGTGTAACCACTTGCGCAAATTCCACAGCCGAACCCTCAATACATTCGCTTTGTGAGGGCTCGCTAATTTCCCACTGTACACCGGACGGTGCGATCAGCTTCAGTTCGGGTATCGGCTCGGTTGCTTCCTTGCCGCGCACCTTGAACGACCAGCCATAGGTATTGACGCCCAATACAACGATATTTCGGATACGATCGTCTTCTGTACGCCTGATACCCAATAGATCAAAAACCTCATGACCGTGTGCCCAGGTTTCCATTTGCCGTGCTGTCATGGACGAACGGACAGACATGTCAGGACCCGCCCATTTTACCCGCTGCTTTGGATCAAGTTTGCTCCAGCGTGCACCCATGTCTTGATAGAGCGCTCGCCAATTTGTCACAAGATCAAACCCGCGTTCAACAATGGCCTCGTTTTCCACGGGACGCAGACCGGTTCCTGATATGCTTGCCATCATCTTCGCCATCATGGCCTGGAACGCATCCTGATCCGTCAGCGACAGATCTGCCGCTTTGTTCCAAAAATGCAAATGGACCAGAACATCATTGATCGTCCAACCCTTGAATTGTGTCGCGCGGTCAAAGTCCTGGCGCGGCAGATCAACAAGAATTGCCGCCAGCGCCTCACTCTCATCCAGAAAATCCTGCGCCTGTTCCATATTACATCTCCAAAAGACTGATCGTTGCTCCGGTGGCTACGTGACTGCAGCCGTGGGTTCCTCAATTTCAACAATCACATCACCTGCTGCGATCTGACTGTCCAGACGCACGCCCACCGATTTGATCACACCATCGACATGTGCGGTGATCTGGTGCTGCATTTTCATGGCTTCCAGCACAGCCAGAACATCGCCTTTGGCAACTGTCTGCCCCTCAACGGCGACCAGATCAATAATCAGTCCGGGCATGGGCGCCAATATCTGGCCGCCACCGCTGGCTGTCTTGTCGTCCTGTCCTGGCTGCACACGGTGAAAGACATAACGCCATTGGCCTATTGCCAGGCCAAGATCACCCCGGTTGTTGACGAGGCCGGTGGCGAACACAGTGCGCCCGTCAATCCGGCAGGACACGGCAGCATCCTCTTCGGCGTCAACAGATATTGATATGGTGTCGTCTTTGGTTTTGATGGTCCACATAGACCCCATGCATCGCACGACGAGGTTAAATGTTTCGCTGTTGCTCGTCAGTTGCAATGGAACCGGCGGTAACGCCGAACTGGACCAGCCGAGCTGCGTTCTGGAAACATATCCGGCTCTTGCGAAAGCATCATTTTGTTCCTTTCGCAAAAATAATACGGCAGCCAGCGCCGCATCTGCGGCCGAGGGAACAGGTAGTTCTATGCCACTGGCAAAGGTTTCTTCGATGAATGCTGTGGTGGCCTCGCCTTTAACAAATGTGTCCGTTTCCAGCGCCTCTATAAGGAAGGTGGCATTGCTGGTTGGCCCAAACAGTACCGAGGCACGCAGGGCCTTGGTCAAGCGGTTGTGGGCGACCTGTCGGTCGGGGCCCCAGGCGATAATCTTCGCCAGCATCGGGTCGTAATAGGGTGAAACTTCCATCCCGGTACAAATGCCATCATCTACCCGCACCCCTTTTGCGATGGCGGGTCGCCACAGGTCAATCACCCCTGTCACCGGAAGGAAATCCTGCGCCGGGTCTTCGGCGTACAGCCGCACCTCCATGGCATGACCATCCAGCCTGACGTCCTCCTGTTTGAGGGGTAATGGGTTGCCCTGCGCAACGGATAACTGCAAGGCGACCAGATCAAGCCCGGTGACCATTTCTGTAACCGGATGCTCGACCTGCAATCGTGTGTTCATTTCAAGAAAGTAGAAATTCCCCGAAGCATCAAGCAGGAACTCAACGGTTCCTGCGCCGCAATAGTCCACGGCTTTTGCCGCGGCGATGGCTGCCGAACCCATCTGCGCCCGAAGGTGCGGTGTCATCACCGGGCAGGGGGATTCCTCAATAACCTTTTGATGTCGGCGTTGAACCGAGCAATCCCGCTCGCCAAGGTGAATGTAATTGCCCTGGCTATCGGCAAAAATCTGTATCTCGACATGGCGGGGCCTTTGAATAGCCTTTTCAAGTATCAATGTACCCGATCCAAAAGCACTGATCGCCTCTGAGCGCGCCAGCGACAGTGCATTTTCCAGATCTTCGCATTTGTCCACCAGCCGCATGCCACGACCGCCACCGCCGGCTGCCGCCTTGACCATGAGCGGGTAGCCGATGGTTTCTGCGGCCTTGATCAGAACAGCGTCGCTTTGGTCCGCTTCCTGATAACCAGGCACACAGGGCACGCCCGCGGCAATCATCAGCCGTTTGGCTTCCGCCTTGTTGCCCATCAGGTAAATGGCTCTGGCGCTGGGACCGACAAAGACCAGACCTGCATCGTTTACGGCTTCGGCGAACCCGTCATTCTCCGACAAAAAACCGTAGCCTGGATGGACTGCGGTGGCACCGGTCTTTTTTGCCGCTTTGAGGATCCTTTGCGGATCCAGATAGCTTTGTCCAACAGGTCCCGGGCCAATCAGCACCGCCTCATCAGCCATCAGGACATGTGGTGCATTGCTGTCAGCCTGTGAATAAACCGCGATGGTACGCAGCCCAAGGTCACGTGCCGTGCGCAGTATCCGGCAGGCGATTTCGCCACGATTGGCGACAAGAAGGGAATTAAATGCCAAGCGCTCAGTCCTCTGCCCAATGGGGTTTGCGTTTTTCGAAAAAGCTTGCAATGCCCTCACGTCCTTCATCGGACAACATGCGTTCTGCAAAACTTTCTGCAGCCATCCGGGCCTGTTCCTCGCGATTAAGCTCAGGGATCGAAAGGATCAGTTTTTTTGTTTCCGCAACGGCACCCGGGGCGCAGCGCCTGACCTGTTTTTGTATTGTTGCAATCTGTGCATCAATGGCCGATGCACCCGACACGCAAATATCAACCAGACCCACATTAACAGCATCATCGCCCTGCAGGCTTGAGGCCAGCAACATGAGCCGTCGTCCCTGACGTTCACCGAGGCGTTTGAGCACAAATGGCGATATTTGGGCAGGCGTCAGTCCGATCATTGTTTCAGTGAGGGAAAATCGTGCATGTGCATCGGCAATAACCACATCACCGACACAGGTCAGTCCAAATCCGCCGGCCATCGCTGCACCTTCCACAGCCATGACGGTGACCTGGGGCAATGTGTTTATTTCATCAAACAACGCTGCAGCACCAAGACTGAGTTTGACAACATCATCGTGGCTGCCACCACCCTGGAATGCTGTTTTGAATGACTTCAGATCCCCGCCCGCACAAAATATGCCGCCCCGCCCCCGAAAGGTGACACCCCTGATATCGCGGCGATCACGAATTGACTTGCAAACGGCGAACAGGTCATGGACCCGCTCATTTGTCAGCGGGTTGCGAATTTCCGGCTGATTGAACCAGACATTTAGCCAGCCATTGTCCAGCTCGACGTCGAGTGATCCGGTTTCAGGAATATCCCGCATGATGTCACTCCTACATTCTTGCCACGCCAAAGGAATTGGGTTGCAGGGTCCGGTTGCGAGCTTCAAGGCAGGTCTCCAGACAAAATCCCAGCACTTTGCGGGTGTCCCGTGGATCGATAACGCCGTGATCAAGGCATCGACCCGAGGTATAAAACGCATCCGATTGACGATCAAAATGCGTTGCTATGGTCTTGTGCTGTGCGGCGAGCGTAGCCTCATCAATGTCGATACCTTTGCGTTTGGCACCCACTTTTGCGACCATTGTCATGGTGCCGGCCGCCTGCTCACCACCCATGACACCGGTTGTTGCATTGGGCCAGGCAAAGATGAAATCAGGTTCAAAAGCCAGGCCGCTCATGCCGTAGTTTCCAGCACCAAAACTGGCACCAATATACAGCGTGATACGGGGTACCCGCGTGTTGGATACGGCCTGAATCATTTTCGACCCGTGTTTGATCATCCCGGCCTGCTCATAGGCTGTTCCAACCATATAGCCGGTTGTGTTGTTCAAAAAAACAATAGGCATATCAGCCTGATCGCACAGTTGAATGAACTGTGTTGCCTTTGTCGCTCCCGCCGGATCAATTGGACCATTGTTGCCAATCAGTCCGCAGGCGATGCCATTGATTGAAGCCTGAATGCACAGGGTTGCTGCGCCATAGCGCGGTTTGAATTCTTCAAAATCTGATCCATCGACGATCCGGCAGACGACTTCGCGCACATCATAGGGTTTGCGATAGTCTACCGGAACGATGCCAGCCAGTTCCTGCGGGTCATGCAAGGGCTCGTCAAATACACGCGCAGGCAGCGCTGGCAGCCTCTTGTTCCAGTCTATCCGGCGCACCACATCGCGTGCCAGGGCAATGCCATGGGCATCATCATCGGCCAGATATTCCACCAGCCCTGATGTGCTGGCATGCATTTCAGAACCACCAAGTTCGCGGTCATCGGCCATTTCGCCCGTGGCGGCATGCACCAAAGCAGCACCGGCAAGCGCGGCCATGCCGTTTTTCTTCACACCGATCACATAGTCCGACAGGCCCGGCATATAAGCACCTCCTGCCGTCGACGGGCCGTGAAGGACCGCAACCGTGGGAATGCCGTCAGCCCCCAGCAGGGCAAGATTTCGAAAGACAGCCCCGGCTTTTGCCCAGCCTTCGACCTGGTATTCCATCAAATTGGCACCCGCGCTTTCGACGAGATGGATCAGCGGCAATTTATGCCGGCGGGCCAGTTGCTGAATATTCATGGCTGTTGGCAGGCTCATTGCACCCATGGCACCGGCCTTGATGCCGCTGTCATCCACCCAGATCATGCATCGCGCACCACCAACAAATCCAACCCCGACAATAAGGGATGACCCGGGCACTGATTTTTCCGGATCGCTACTGTCGACCAGAAATCCTGCCAGTGAGTGCAATTGTAAAAACGGCATGCCGGGATCGAGCAGACGCGCCAGTCTTTCGCGCGGCGTAATTTGCCCGCGTTCCTCAAATCGTCCGCGCCGTTTTTCCGAAAGCGTGGCAGCGCGTGCCTCCAGGGTCCGCAAACGCTCGATCAGCGCCAGCATATCGCTACGATTGTCCTCATAGAGCTTCGATCCACTGTCTATCCGGCTGACAAATCCCATCAGGCTGACCCTCCTTGCGCTTTATCAATCAGCGCTTGCGGTACCGTAACCGGCAAGGCAATCAATTTTTGAGCAAATGATTTTCCCTGCGCGTCATTCAGCAGACTGGCAACACCGCCACCGCCCAATACATCATGCAACACGATGTTGATGGCATGAAGTCCCGGCAGGTAAAATCGCTCTACAGAACCCTTCAGGCCGGGTGCAAATATCTGTCTGATTGTTGCTTCATCCAATGCCTGCCATATCCACGGCAGCAGGGCCTCGTGCCGGGCAATCACACCTATATTGGCATCATTGCCCTTGTCGCCCGAGCGCGCCCAGGCAATATCCTCCAGCCTGCATGTTACACATGGACCGGTATTGGAAGATCTGTCGGGTGGTTGAAGGGGCTGGGGCAATGGGTCAGTTGCAATTGCCGCAGTCTGTGCGCGATAACCAATGTCTTTCCCATTGATGCTGATGCTTTGCTGGACGTCGGCGGCATCAATCAGAAATGAAAACAGGCGCACAACAGGTGAGGGGCGCGGTCGACCACCGCCGGTGAAGAAATGCAGGCCTGGCGGTGTTGCCAGGGCGGCGCCGATCACTTCCTTTAAATAAAGCCCGACCGCCCTGGCATCGCTGTGCCGCACCGCGGCCTTGATGGTGATTTCCTCATCGGTTTTGCCGGGTGGTACACCACCAAAAGTCTCGATACAGACCTCGTCGAAACCGGGCGCGCCCATCGCGCTAAGCCGCCCTGAAGCGCGCCGCAGCCCGGCTTCGACAAAGGTCCGCGCCTTCTTGCGCGCATCCCGTCCATTGAAATGCAACACATGTCCGGCACGAAACCCATCCATAAATGTGGCTGATACTTTTAACTGCCCACTTGGTGCTCTTCCGCGCGCACCGGTAACCAGCACCCGATCCACTTGTTCCTGACGCGCCGTGACATGAGAGAAATCACATATGACATCAGGCAACCTATACGCCTTGGGATCGCCAATCTCGTAAAGCAATTGCTCACCGACAGATGCAGGCGAAACAATGCCGGTTGTATTTGTCGGTTTGGTGATGACAAATCGGCCATCCTGCGAAATCTCCGCAATCGGATAACCGATATCAGCCAGGTCGCCGGACATCTCCCAATCGGTAAAATTACCGCCCGTTGACTGTGGTCCGCACTCCAGCAGGTGGCCTGCCAAGGACCCGGCTGCAAGCAAATCATAGTCGCCAGAGACCCATTTGAAATGATGAATGCAGGCTGCAAGTGCCAGGGCAGAATCTGCGCAGCGACCTGTTATGACGATGTCCGCACCGGCGTCCAGCGCAGCAGCGATGGGCAAAGCCCCAAGATAGGCGTTGATGGAGGCAATTTTATCCGCGTCCGGAAAGGTGGTGCCACTATACATCTCGCGCATGCCGCCAAAGGCATCAACCCGGTCAAGAAGGCCATCGCCTTCCACGACTGCAACGCTCAGTGAAATGCCCGCTTTGTCCAGAACCTGCTGCAGCGCTTTTGCACAGGCGCGCGGATTGACACCGCCCGCATTGGAAAGGACCCGTATGCCCTTTTCGGCAATCCGTTTGAGGTTACCCGCCATGGCATCTGTCACAAAATCTGTGGCAAATCCAAGCTCTGGGTCTTTCATTCGCGCTCGCGCCATGATGGACATGGTTATTTCGGCCAGATAATCATAGACAATAAAATCAAGACCATCATGGCTCAGCAATTGCGCTGTTGCATGCGGTGCTTCGCCCCAAAACCCGCTGGCGCCGCCAATGATCAATGGATTGTCAGTCACGTTATCCTCCGGGCGCACAGTGAGCTATCGTCCTGATGACTAAATGTACTGCCTTGAGACCCATCGTCAAACAGCGGGCATTGTGCCAACAAAGCAGACCGAACATTCTGTTTTTAATATCTTGCCAGAACGACTGTCAAGGCGATATACCGATTTGTACACCATAACGAGATGGACAATCGTGAAACATGCCGGCAGCATTACCGTCAAAAAAGGATATCAAGGCTGAGGCCATGAAGCGCCGCATATGTGCTGCTGCGGTCTCCTGTATTGATGAACTTGGTTATGCCGAAACGTCAATAAACCGCATTCAGGAACGAGCCGGTGTTTCGCGCGGTGCCCTGACCCATCATTTCCCGACCAAACAGGCACTGGTGGCCGAGACAGCCATGCGTTTGCTTCATGCGGCTGCAAAACCGGTAAAATCTCTCAGGTCCGGTCGGCGCAGTGCCGGTGTTGATCCCGTATATGATCTGTTGATGGCTTCCTGGACCGATGTCGCCAACACAGCGCAGGGTCGTGCCTTTGTGGAAATTCTGGTGGCCTGTCGCACAGACCGTGATCTTTACGATGTGCTGGCAAAAGACCTGCACACCTGGAACGCTGAAAGTGTTGCGGAAATCAGTGATCTGTATGTGGGCTCAGGCGACGCGGACGATGATGCCGCACTTTTGTGGAGCATCTGCCGTACATTCATTCGGGGATTGCTGATCCACGAAAGGTTCGTGTCTGATCCGGATCATCTGGCGCGTATGATGGAACGTTTTGCAGGCATAATGAAAAGCCATTTGCTGGTGCGCGACTGAATATTTGTGCCATTGCTGTCCACTTCATATCAGACGACCGGGTGCCGCGTTGATGCTCCGCACGCAATGATCACTCAATCCTCACCGGAATATGTTTTGCGGTTGATCAACTGATCGAAGACAAGAAGTGAGCCGTGAATTTGAGCGGGAGGCAAATCCTGTGGTCGTAAATCCAATTCTGCATTGATGCGGCCTGTCGCTATTACATTTTTATTTGGACCAGTGCGTCAATTTGGCCGCGCTCACCTCTAAGGAGCCAGCTCATGGATAGTATCTCCAACCTGTTTGTTATGGGTGCACTGCAATTCATGTCGACACTGTTTGTGTTTGCAATCGGTCTGGCAGTGTTGGTCATTGCCGTTGTCTTTGTCATGGACGTAAGCCAAACCAATGACGCTGTGCGCAAAAACTATCCGGTCCTCGGTCGTTTTCGCTCCCTGTTCACGACATTGGGTGAATTCTTCCGGCAGTATTTCTTTGCAATGGACCGCGAAGAAATGCCTTTCAATCGTGCTGAGCGTGAGTGGATCGGCCGGGCTTCAAAAAACAAGGACAATACGATTGCTTTCGGATCAAGCAAAAATCTGTCACCCGCTGGCACGGCCATATTTGTCAATTGTCCGTTTCCAACACTGACGGAAGATGCAGCTGTCATTCAGCCGCTTCAAATTGGTCCCTATTGCAGGCACCCCTATGATGCGCCATCCCTGTTTAACATATCCGGCATGAGTTACGGCGCCCTGTCAAAACCCGCTGTCAAGGCGCTGGCCAATGGCGCCCGCATGGCCGGCTGCTGGATGAATACCGGTGAAGGGGGGCTGTCGCCCCATCATCTGGATGGTGGCTGCGACATTGTATTTCAAATTGGCACAGCCAAATACGGGGTGCGCGATGAACTTGGTAATTTGAGCGATGACAAGCTTCGCGACGTTGCCGACAACCCGAATGTACGCATGTTCGAGCTGAAGATGAGCCAGGGTGCAAAGCCCGGCAAGGGCGGCATTTTACCGGGTGTAAAAGTCACCCCCGAAATCGCAGCAATTCGTGGCATACCCGCTGGTGAGGATTCCATATCGCCAAATCGCCATCCGGAAATCGACAGCGCTGGTGAAATGCTCGACATGATCAACCGAGTCCGGGATGTAACTGGCAAACCTGTCGGGTTCAAAGCGGTCATAGGTGCATTTGGATGGGTTGAAACCATGTGCGAGGAAATCCATACCCGTGGCATCGAATGCGCGCCTGACTTCATAACGATCGACAGTGGAGACGGTGGAACCGGCGCTGCACCAATGGCGTTGATGGATAACGTTGGCCTTCTGGTCAAGGAGTCCCTGCCGCTGATTTCAGACATATTTCACAAATACGCTCTGCGCGATCGCATTCGCATAATCGCATCGGGCAAATTGATCACGCCTTCGGAAGTGGGGTTGGCGCTGGCATCCGGTGCTGATTTTGTTACATCCGCCCGCGGTTTCATGTTTTCTCTGGGGTGTATTCAGGCACTCAAATGCAACAGGAATACCTGCCCGACAGGCATTACCACGCATAACAAGCGCCTGCAAAAAGGCCTGAACCCGACAGACAAGGCGACGAAAGTTGCCAATTATTGCCACAATATGATCCACGAGGTCGAAGTCATTTCGCATTCCTGTGGCGTTCGCCGACCACGCCTTTTGCGCCGCGAACATGTGCGCATTGTCCAGGACAACGGCAAATCCGTGCCTATGAATGAATTGTACCCGCGACCGGAAATACTGCCGGAGTATTGTGAAGCAGCGCAATAGATCTGGCTGGTGGCCTAGTGGTTTGATCGAGACAGATGATGCCCATAGACGGATTTGCAGGTTCATCCGGGTAGGCGCGTGATGTGCCGTGACTTTCATCACAAACATCGCGCAACGCATCCAGAACCCGCGATATTGGATCTATGGGTACCATCTGTCTCGATCAATCCACTAGCGATCACCGCCACTGGTATAGGGCTGGCAGAGCCGGACACGGCAGCGGCGATTGTCGCTTGATGGTATCGTCGCGGAGCGGGCAATATCGCCGCTCTGGCAGAAAACAGGATTGGCAACATAGATGTCATACAAAATAAGCTGTGCATTGCGTGCTGATGGAAAACGTAAAATGGCGGCGCCCTCAGTTTTCAAAATTGTCTGAATACGCTCACAGGTCAATCCGGGCGTATTGTACCTGCTCAGCGAATGCGCAGGCACCGCAATGCAAAGCAAACCAACGGCCAGTAGCAGCCTTTTCATCATATAATCCCCCGATGTTTCCCTGTCTTTTTCCATAGAGCAATTCAGGTTTTGACGGTATCGGCAAAACCTGAATGCATCAACAAAATCAAAGGCCGGCACCCTTGTCCCGTCTCTGACAAAACGTGAAACGGTCTGGTTACACCATCCCGGCTTCGAATTTATTCAAAATACACGAACGTACTCAATGAAAACACATCATTGGAAACAGTCAATCTGCATCACAATAGATTAAATTGATTTATATGTGTGATCCGGATCTGTGAAAGCGACGTTTATGTGCCCGTAACTCATTTGAACCAATCGGGAGATTAACATGTTCAATTTTCGCCGTACCGCATTCGTCACCATCACAGCTGCTTCACTTGCATTTGGCGCAGTTGCCGCAAAGGCTGCTGATATTGTTGATACGGCTGTTGCTGCAGGTCAGTTCAACACGCTTGTTGCCGCAGTTCAGGCAGCTGGTCTCGTTGACACATTGAAGGGTGAGGGACCCTTTACCGTATTTGCACCAACTGACGATGCCTTTGCTGCATTGCCAGCTGGTACAGTTGAAGATCTTTTGAAGCCGGAAAACAAGGACAAGCTTGTTGCTGTCCTGACCTATCATGTGGTGCCCGGAAAAGTCATGTCTGGTGATATCGCGGGCAAAACGATGATGGTGGAAACGGCGCAGGGCGGTAAATTGTCCATCGATGCAACAGACGGTGTAATGGTCGATGGGGCCAAGGTCATCAGCGCTGACATCGAAACATCCAATGGCGTCATCCATGTCATCGATGCCGTTGTCCTGCCAAAGTAAGCTCCAACCACATCAGGTGTGTTTGGCCCGGCCAGTTCAATACTGACCGGGCTATCCGGAGCGATTCAGGTTTTGGCGGAATCGGCAAAACCTGAATGCATCAACAAAATCAAAGGCCGACACCGTTGTCCCGTTTCTGACAATACGTGAAACGGTCTAAATAATTGCGCCGCGCACTTTTGCTGAAACCCATTCACCTATTACGACTGCCACGAGGATTACCGTCAATATCAGTGTAACCTGCGGCCAGGCGAGCGTATTGAGCGATGATTGCAATTGCAGACCGATGCCTCCGGCGCCGACCAGACCCAATACAGTTGATTCCCGGATATTGATGTCCCAGCGAAACACGGAAATACCTGCAAAGGCTGGCAGGATTTGCGGTGCGATGGCGTAGATCATGATTTGCATGCGGCTGGCACCGGTTGCCGTTATGGCTTCCACCTGTTTGTGGTCGATCTCCTCAATCGCTTCATACAGCAGTTTTGCGCAAAAACCGATCGAGCGTATGGCGATGGCAATCAACCCGGCGAAAGTCCCTGGCCCGATAATGGCGACCAGCAAAAGCGCCCAGATAAGTGAGTTAATTGACCGTGTTGATACGATTATCAGCAGCGCAATGGGACGAATAAAAAGAGTGCTGGGCGTTGTGTTGCGTGCCGCCAGAAATGCCACCGGCACGGCGATGATCAGCGCAAGCACGGTGCCGATTGTTGCGATGTTCAGCGTATCCCAGATGGGACCCCACAATTTGTCCATATAGGACCAGCGCGGTGGAAATGCACGCGACCCGATGTCAGCAGCAATATTGGGAGCATCCCAGACGAAGAACCACGTTGTTGCATCGGAAATATACTTCCAGCACCACATAAATGTGGCCACAAGCACGAGAAAACAGAACCAGCGTGTCAGCGTTTCATTGCGGTTGCGCAATTGCCAGACTTTTTTGCCTGCCGTGTTTGTTGATACCGGCATTATTGCACCCATGCCCGGATAAATCCTGAAAGATACTCAAGCACCATGACGGTGACGATAATGATAATCAGTATCGCTGCAGCCGTATCAAATTCGTACCGATCAAAAGCGGTATTGAGGGTTGCGCCAATGCCGCCTGCACCAACAAGGCCCAATATTGCAGATTCTCTGAAATTAATATCAAGCCGATACATGGACAGCCCGATCAAACGGGGCATGACCTGTGGTTGAACACCATAGTTGATCCACTGCATCCAGGAGGATCCCGTTGCCCGAATCGCCTCGGCCTGTGCCTTGTCCATATCCTCAATGTCTTCGGCCAACAGTTTTGAAAGAAATCCAATTGTTGCAAAGCTTAGCGTAATAAAGCCGGCGAGCGGTCCAAACCCGAAGATTGCAACCATCAAAATGGCAACGATGATTTCGTTGAGCGCCCGTGACAGGGTGATGATACCACGGCAGATGAGATAGACCGGCAGTGGCGCGATATTGCGGGCGGCCCCAAGCCCAATCGGGATCGAGATAAGAACACCAACCACGGTTGACGTTATGGTGATGATGACACTTTCCAGCATGCCTTCACGAATTTCGATGCTGCGAGAAAGGAAATCCGGAGACATGAAAGCCTTGATGAAGAGCCAGCCACGTACCAGCCCCTCATTCACCCGGGCCCAATTGACATCAAATGAGCCTATGGCCAAAATCAGGTATGCAAAAACACCCGCAGCCATTGCCCACCGCAACAAATTGTTGCGGATGAACGGTGGTTTTCGCCAGCGCTGACCCAGTCTGGCCTCCAGTGTGGCGGCACTCATGCTACAACCTCATCTTCAGCTTTGGCAATTGTTGCTTTCCAGTCTTCTTCACCGTAGATGCGTGTCAAAACCTCTTCAGACATCTCCCCTGGGGCGCCATCAAATTGTATTTCACCGGACTTGAGACCGACAACACGCTGAACGAACATCTGCGCAAGGGCGACATCGTGAATATTGATGACAGCAGCCAGACCGCGTTCGCGGCACAACTCGCAAATCAAACGCATGATCTGCCGCGAAGTTTTGGGATCAAGCGATGCTGTTGGTTCATCAACCAGCAGAAGTTCCGGATTTTGTATGAGTGCGCGGGCAATGCCCACACGCTGTCGTTGACCGCCAGACAATTCATCCGCGCGCTTGTCAGCCATATCCAGAAGGCCGACGCGGTCGAGCAGGCGAAACGCTTCGTCAATGTCGCTTTGCGGGTAGCGACGGGTAAGGCTGCGCCAAAAACCAACATAACCAAGACGCCCTGACAGCACGTTTTCCATGACGGTCAGTCGTTCCACCAGGGCATATTCCTGAAATATCATACCCATCGTTCGCCGTGCCCTGCGCAGCCCACCACTGCCAAGCGCGGTAATATCCAGATCATTCAAAATGACTTTGCCGGATGTTGGTGCAACCAGTCTGTTGATACAGCGGATAAGTGTCGATTTACCGGCACCAGAGGGGCCAATCAGCGCCAGGACCTGTCCGTTGGGAACAACCATGTCCACTGCCCTGAGTGCCTGATCTCCGGTCGGGTAGGTTTTTGTCAGTTTTTCAAGCTTGAGCATTGTCACCTGCTGTTGATGTGAAACAGGCCGCGGGGCATGCCCGCGGCAGAATTCTCATCCAGGCCGTTTCACGTTCTGTCAGAAACGGGACAACGGTGTCGGCCTTTGATTTTGTTGATGCATTCAGTTTTTGCCAAACCCGTCAAAACCTGAATTGCTCTAGTTGCAGGTATATTCGACGCCGTTTGCTGCATCAATCTTGCGGATGACATCCCACAGGTTCTTGTAGTCGATTGGAAGAAACTGGTCCTCATTGGATTGTTCAAATTCCTTTTGCAGGCTGGTGCCTTCCCAATCGAAATTGTAAAACGCATTGCGAATTTTCTCATCCAGTTCGGGTGTCAGATTATGAGCAACCCCGAAACCGGTGGTTGGGAATGTCTGTGACTGGTAGATGGTCTTAATCTGATCCTGCGTGATGACACCCCGGCTGATCATCCGTTTGAGTACGGAATTGGCAATGGAAGCTGCGGCATAGTCCTTATTGGCAACACCCAATATTGAATTGTCATGTTTGCCGGAAAAGACAGGCTCAAAATCCCGTTCGGATATCAAATCGAAATCGGCTTTCAAAATGGCCGATGGCGCTTTGAAGCCGGAATTGGACGTGGGTGAGGTAAAGGCAAGCTGCTTACCCTTGAGATCAGCAACCTCTTCGATACCGGAACCGGGATAGGTAATGATTTCCATCTCGTATCCGAACTCGCCGTTTTCAGACGCCATGATGGTGAAGGGGTTAAACCCCGCACAATTGACCGCGATGGGGTTGGATCCGGTATTGAAGCCGGCAATGTGAAGACGGCCTGAACGCATGGCTTCAATCTGTGCAGCATTGCTTTGAACAGGGAAAAACAGCACTTTTCGCCCGGTTTCATTTTCCAGATGCGTTAAAAAATCGCTCCAGACTTCTTTGTATATTGAAGGATCTTCAACCGGCGTAAAAGCGAACACCAATGTCGAGGGATCAGCCAGTTTTGACGGATCGGTGGGTGTATCCGCCAACATGTCACCATTGGTGTCACAATAACGGGCATCCAGTGTTCCGCGCTCGCATTCCTGAGCCGCAGCCCCAAAAACAGCAAATCCGCTAAAGGTCAAAGCAGCCACGGTGCCAAGTAAAAGCGTCCTGAGTTTCATGATGTTCCTCCCAAATATTTATTTACAGCCCTTGTGGTCGGGCATTGTGACTGTATAGGGATGAAACAACCTGTCAAATCCTGTCGCAAGACAGCTTTGGATAAAATTATAAAGTGGTTATCTGGTGGTTCTCATGTGCTCATGAATAAAGGCACATAATTTATCATGTTTTCAGCTAATCCCTGGCTGGCGAAGATTTTTGCAGCCAAAGGACAAGCCATCCGCTGCTCAGCACCAGAAGAATTCCAAGAAGTGTCAGCCAATTGGGTATTTGGTCAAATACATACCACTCAAGCAAAGCGGAGGCTACAATGCCAGTATATCCAAATGGTGCAATGATAAAGGCGGGTGCATGACGAAAGGCGTTGAGCACCAATATCGTTGATACGAAAACTAGTGCGCTGCTGACAAGCGCCTGCCACCAAAAACCACCAACAGGTGACTGCCAGAGCAGCCATGCAGGTACAGACAGTAAAATCGCGCCAATGAAAAAAACATATGAAACAGTTCTTACCGGCGGTTCACCACGCTCGGCCAACTGACGCGATAAAATCGACTGCATGGCAAAAAGTGCGCCATTGACGATGGCAAATGCGTAGCCCCAGGCCGGCGGCGCGACGGTTGGCTGCAGGATGCAAAATACCCCCATCATACCGGGGACAATCGCCAGCCAAAGGCTTGCACGTGTTGTCTGGTGCCAGATCAGCATCAACAACACCGGCACCCACAGCGGCGCGGTTGAGCGCAACAAAATGGCATCGACCACCGGAATTGTGTGCAGCGATATAAAAAGCGTCAGCGTTTGCAAAACACTGACGGTAGCTCTGGTCAAAAGCAGGATGGGATTTTTCGGGATCATGAATCGCGCCCCCCGTATCAAAATGACGGGTGTGATGCCGATCGCGCAAATAAGAAATATGACGAACGTGATGACTATGGCATTTGTTTCTTGTGCAGCCAGTTTGATAATCAAAGATGCCGTGGCAAAGCAGATACTGGCAAGAACCATCAAACAGGCACCTTTGTACGGCGCATATTGTGTCATCAATTGTGTGCTGGATGGCAAAATGCAATTCTCTTGATAGACAGAGGGTTGTGAATATGGTTTCACGGAATGGTTTATTGCAATTTGTCCTATCCAACAAAGTGTAAAACACCGAAATGCTGTTCGAAGAGGATTTGAACATTGCCTTTGGCTCATCTGGACAGCCTTGAGGGCCTTCTGCCAGGGCGTATCGGCTATCCCGGTTCGGTTATGCACGACCGGTCTCGAACAGTCTTCAACGTTGCAGCCCGATCCCGTTCACCCGCCCTCGTCATTCGTCCCCTGAATGCTGACCAGGTTGGAATTGTGTTGCGTTGGGCTGCAGACAACAACGAGCGGCTTTCAGTGCGTTCCGGGGGCCACAGTTTTGACGGTTTTCCGGTTCGCGATGGCGGTGTGCTGCTCGACCTGCAGGAAATATGTGCCATCCGTTATGATGAGAGGACGCAGCATATCCACGTGGGTCCAGGTGCTGTGATTCGCGATATTGCAGTTCCATTGGCAAAGGCAGGACGTGTCTTACCGCTGGGGGAGTGCCCAACAGTAGCAATCGGTGGTTTGGTTGCTGGCGGCGGGTTGGGGTACAGCGGTCGACATCTCGGTCTGGCCATGGATGCCCTTGTTGCAGTCACCATTGTTACACCCGACGGGCAATGCCGGGTGGCGAATGCACAGCAAAATACTGATTTGTTTTGGGCCTGTCGCGGCGGCGGTGGCTGTGCTGGTATAATGACGGAACTGGTTTTTGAAACTATAGCCCTGGATACACTGACCGCAATAACGATTACATGGCGCTGGCAGGCGGCCGAAGAGGCCATTCATTTGCATTCGACACTCATGCAATCGGCGCCGGACAAGCTGGATTTGAAGCTCAAAATCCGCACAACCGGTGCGGACCGTTTTCTTGACATGTCAGTTTCCGGTCCTTCGGATGCTATTCCAGGCACGCCTCAGATACATATTGATGGACAGTTTCTCGGTCCGCTGGAGGAGGCGCGCCGGATCCTTTTACCGTTGCTTGAAAATGACAATGTACTAACAGCAACAGTGCATCGCGCGAACTATCTGGATGCCATGCTGGAACTGGTCGCCATCGATTTGCTGAACAATCCGGCACCACCAACATTGCGCCCCGTCCGTGTTGCCAGCGATTTTGGTGCTGGCCCGGTGTCTCGGGACGACGCGAGGGCACTTGTTGGATTCGTCGACTATTTGCAAAATGATCCGGATGTGATGGGTGGCGCGGTACTCATTGAACCATGCAACGGTGCCATTGGTCGTATTGAAAACGAGGCATCACCCTATGCGCACCGCAATGCGGATGTTTTGTACCAGTGGGAGCTGTTTACGCCACAGCCGCAGGACGCGTTGCTGACAGCGCGCCATGATCATCTGCTTGAAAAAACCCGCGCCGCGCTCGGTTCACACGTTACAGGTGGTCGCTATCTCAATTATGCTGATCAGTTGGACAACCATGTGCATTATTGGGGGGATAATCTGGAAAGGTTGCGGTCGATTGCAGCACAGTTTGACCCTGCTTCCACGCTGCGCTCCCGGATGATCCCCTGATGTATATAAATGCAAAAATAACGGCATATATTAAGTACTTTTCTTCTGGATAAATATATGTAAGAATAAATGGATAATCCGTATTACTAATATTTTTTATTTAAGGAATATTGCTATTAATACTCAAGTCACACGCCGCCGCAACATAATGTCTGGTGCGATCGGCAATGTTCTGGAGTGGTATGATTTCGCCGTTTACGGAACACTTGCACCCATTTTGGGAAAGCTCTTTTTTCCCTCTGATGACCCTTTGATTTCACTCCTTGCGGCGTTCAGTGTTTTCGCTGTCGGCTATATATCCCGGCCCCTGGGTGGCGTACTGATGGGGCATATTGGGGACCGCTACGGACGCAAAGCCGTGATGATCTTATCGGTTGTGATGATGGGTCTTGGAACAACTGCAATCGGGTTGCTGCCCACATCCGCTCAAATCGGTATTGCCGCACCCGCGTTGTTGATATTTCTGCGATTTGTACAGGGAATTTCAGTCGGCGGGGAGTATCCGAGCTCCATTGTGTTCCTGGCGGAGCATTCATCCTCCCATAACCGGGCCTATGCGGCCAGCTGGCCGCTGTTTGGCAGCATCGTTGGCTTTCTTATAGGGTCGGGATTTGGTGCTGTCATGAGCACGTTTTTAAGTGACGCATCCATGGAGTCCTGGGGCTGGAGAATACCTTTTTTGTTTGGTGCCTTTATTGCATTGAGCGGTGCATATTTTCGCCGCCATATGACGGAACCGCCCTATTTCAAAAAGGCAAAACCGTCAACCAAAGCGCCAATCATTGTGGCGATTCGCGAATATTGGCGCCCCATTTTGCAAATCATCGGCTTGTCCCTGGTAAACGGCGTCGGATTTTACATGCTTTGGGTCTATGCCGCATCCTATCTGACTGATCGCATGCATGTTTCCACGGCCAATGCGCTGGACATCAATACTCTCAGCTTGATTGCGATGTTGCCCGCTACAACCCTTGCCGCAATTTTGTCTGATCGAATTGGCCGCAAACCACTGCTGTATTTTGTGGGACTTGGGACATTATTCGCGGCATGGCCCCTCTGGTGGCTCATGCATCACCAAAGTTTCATGCTGATACTGATCGGGCAGCTTGGATTTTCGGTGCTTTACGGTGTTGGTTATGCAGGATTGTCAGCTGTTATGGTGGAAATATTCCCCACCCATGTACGGTGCAGTGCATCTGCACTGGCCTATAATCTCAGCGCAGGCCTTTTTGGTGGCACAGTGCCATTTGTCGCAACCTATTTCGTTCAAAGAACATCGGATGATTTTTTCCCGGCCTACTATCTGATGGCCGCCGGACTGATTTCATTCCTGACGACTTTGACAATGAAAGAAACGATGGGCACGGAATTGCCTAAATAAACCGCTGTCATACCATGGTTCGTCCGACATTCGAGCGGCGGAGCCTATGAAACCTGCATAGGCACATTCAACTGTTTTTGAATAAGCATAACGCGTGACATTGTGTTCACATATTGCGCAATTGCGGCCTGCTGCATCGGGCGATACCTAGTTGGTGAAAACCGGTGACACGCCCTCATTCAGGGCAAGTCAGTGGCGATTTACCGCTCAACATATGCAGCAAAGACAGGGAAATTCATGTCCGTTTCATTGACAAAATCACTGATGTCAGCAACGCTTTTGGCGTCTATTGCACTGCCAATGGGTTCAGCTTTGGCCGACTCCTACACGATCGATCCGGCCCATTCATTTATCCAGTTCAAAACCAAACACCTTGGTTATTCCTGGTTGCCGGGTCAGTTCAACAAGTTTGATGGCAAAATGACCTACAGCGCTGACAAGCCCGCCTCCGAGCAAAAGATCATCATCAATATTGATACATCCAGCATCGACACAAATTGGGCAGACCGTGACAAACACCTGCGCAGTGCCGATTTTCTGAATGTCGAAAAATTTCCTACGGCAACTTTCGAAAGCACTGCATTTGACGGTGACGCCGCTGGCGGAACAGTGACCGGCAACCTGACGCTGCATGGTGTGACCAGGGAAATCTCATTTCCGGTTACGCTGATCGCTGAGGGAGAAGATCCCTGGGGCGGTTACCGTGTGGGATTTGAAGGCAGCTACACACTTGCGCGCAAGGATTTCAATCTGGATCAGACCAATCTCGGTCCCGCGGCGGAAAACATCGAGCTTTCGCTGCTGATAGAAGCCACCAAAGACCAGTAGTTCGGATTGGCGCTCAAACGTGGTTAGAGACAACCAGAAAAATTTTGGGCTGGTGAGCAAACTGCTTCACTGGCTCATTGCCATCCTGATGATCGGCCTCATCGCTCTGGGGTGGTGGATGATCCAGCTCGGCTATTACAGCACCTGGTATCACACCGCACCAGCCTTGCATAAGGCTTTGGGTGTAAGCGTATTCATGCTTGGACTGCTGTTGATCATCTGGCGATGGATTTCGCCGCGGCCGCAATCTGCGGCAAACCATAGCGGGTTTGAAAGACAGGCGTCAAAACTTGTGCATCAGGTGCTGATTGCAAGTGTGCTGCTGATTCCGGTGTCCGGCTATGTGTTTACAACGTCCAATGGAGAGGCCGTGCCTATATTCGGCCTTTTTGAAATTCCGTCCCTGTTTCCCGTATCGGAAACGATGCGCAATATCGCCATTCAGATGCACATCTATGCGTCCTATGGTCTGCTGGCCATCGTGCTTTTGCACGCAAGCGGCGCCATCAAGCATCATCTGATGGACCGCGACAGAACGCTGAGGCGGATGACCTGGTAGAGTAAAAACTGTCAAGCACACCCTGAATGTCAATTATATGCTGCAGGGTGTGCCGCGCCTTTATGCAGGCAAAGACAGGTGGTCTGAAACAGGCAGATCCAATAGCACCGTGTTCGAAAATCCTTCGCATGACTTATTCTGCAAATTTGGCACCATGAACAATGTCGCAGAAGGATGGAATGTGAAAGCCGTCCACACATGCATGGCCAACATCACCCATGAGATTTGTCATTCCGGTCATGGGTTTACGCCGGATGACGTCGGCCAGTGTATCAAGAATGGCCTGTTTGAATCCCAGTCGTGGATAGGCTTCAAGTATCTGATCGATGACGGCCGGTGACAGCAGGTCCCGTGAAACAGCCCCCACATCAACACCTGCACCCAGTTGCACCAGTGCAATCTCCGGGCTTTTTCGCTGCGGTATATCCAGTGTCGTATGAAGCGCGATCGCATCCCATACGACGGCTATCTTCGCATCGCTGTAGCCGCGCGTGGAGAGAAATTCTGCTGCCGCGTCCGCGCCATCAATTTCAAACCGGCCATTGCCGATGAACCGTTCCACCAGGCCCAGATCGTGGAAAATTGCACCCAGAAAAAGCATCTCGTGGTCATAGGTCGATGATCCCGCCTGTCCAACCCCGTGGCCAAATGCATAGGAGCGCAAAAGATGATTGTAGAGAAATGGCGGCGAGGTTTCACGTGCAAGATCCAATGCGGATTTGCATATATCCGTATCCGGCATGGCCAAGTCAAATCCATTGATATTCATGATGGGAGCTCCCGTGTTGACAGATCAGATCTATTAATATGCGAGATAGTATATAAATAAATCCGATCGTCAATTATAATATGCGGATCGGTACATAATATGTTGCTGTCTTGTAACGCAGGAGAACATCAGGGCGGATTAATCCTGAGTTTTGATGATATCGGTTGCGCTAGCGCTGTGGGCAATTGTATCGGCAGAAAATGCCGCCAGTCTGTCCAATTCATCACGGGGTGCGCCGGCACGCGCCCGGACCGACAGGCCGATTAATACACTGGATGAAAGCTGCGCCAATTCCATCGCTTTTGCTTCGTTTACCGGTGGAGACAGTGAACGGAAATAGCGATAGAGCGCCGTATCCAGCCGTTTCAAAAAACGGTTGAGTGAGTTCTTGATTTCAGGGTGTGTCGCCGTTTCACTTATGGCTGTTGTGTAGACAAGGCAGCCAAGCGCTTGTCCATTCGCTTGAAAATACACCCCCAATGACGCCTGATAAAATTGCAAAAGCGCGGTCTTCGGTTCGTCTGCTGTGCGAAGAGCCGGACCGACGGCATCGGCCATTTTGACGGCAAAGGCATCCAGCGCCTGCAGATACATCGCTTCCTTATTGCCAAAGGCCGCATAAAGGCTGGGTCTGGTCAGGCCCGTGGCCGCAGATACATCATCAAGAGAGGTTGCAGTAAATCCCTTTTGCCAGAATACCTGCAGGATCGTGCGCATGGCCTCGGATTTGTCAAATGTGCGCGGGCGTCCGCGGCTTCTGGATAGGGTCATGGCAGCTCATTTGTCATCGCAAAGCGTTATTGTATGCGAATTGGTATGAAAAATGAACTGTCCCTTTGTAAAAGTATCTGCAGATTATGGACCAATGGTCTTTGCCATGGATATGTCCGTAACCTGGTAGCCAAGCTGATCATAAAGTGATTTTGCACCACGGTTGTGACCAAAGACATGCAGGGCAATCCGGCTTGCTCCCAGTGAACTGACTTCATTTTCCAGCGCTGACATTGCAGCATATGCGTATCCCAGACGGCGTTGTGTCTGGACAATTTCAAGATCGTAGATAAAGGCACTGGTGACACCCCATTCCGACTGGATGGCAAACCACAGCGTACCGACACGTTCTTCCTGTGCGTCAACTATTGAATGCAGATAATGACACGGCGTCTCCAATCCATTGGGCAATAGTGTGCTGAAAGATTGA
Organism: uncultured Rhizobiaceae group bacterium; assembly: GCA_947501445.1. GTDB lineage: Bacteria > Pseudomonadota > Alphaproteobacteria > Rhizobiales > Rhizobiaceae > Hoeflea_A. The sequence goes on from CANMVS010000003.1 coordinate 514,709, forward strand.
TGGGACAGCGCCAGCGCCTGTTCCCTGCCTAATTCAAGCGCGGCCATCTTGTCATTGGCATAATCTGTAACGCAATGATCAAGCCAGCGCTGGTATTCAGTGCGCGACATGGGGCAAAGGGAAACTTTCGGCCTGTCAGTTTTTTGGTTATCCATTGTGTTTGCCGGTGCCAGGGGCCTCATGCCATGAGACAGGCAGGTTCAGCAGGCCGCGAAATGCCCAGCCGCCAATATTGACGTCTCTTGTCTCGTCAAGTGCAAGATCCGGCAATCGATCAAAGATCATCGGCAATGCAACCTCGGCCACGAGCGCACTTGATGCAGCGGCACCGGCACAAAAATGGGGTCCGGCACCAAATGGCATGCTTTTTCGCGTGTCGCGCAAGACATCGAAAGTATCAGGGTTTTCAAAATGGGTTTCATCACGGTTTGCCGAACCAAACATGAAAAAAACACGTTCATTGGTTTCAAAGTGTACATCGCCAAACTCACATTGTTGGGCAACGCGGCGCGGCGACATGCCAATGGGCGATATCCAGCGGCAATACTCCTCAAAAACCTGTTTCCAACTCGCCTCACCACCATCAACCAGCGCCTTTTGGTCGTGGTATTTCAGCAGCGCAAAAATGCAACCGGCTATGGCATCGCGGGGTTCATTTTGACCACCCGATATGGTCAATTTGATATTGGCACGGATGTTCTCCATTGGCATGCCTGCGGCCAGCATGACCGAAAGCAAACTATGGTCGGGATGTGCGCGAACCATCGGCAACATGTCATCAATGGCAGCATCAATACCCGCAGTGGCTGCGTGACAACGCTTTTCAATTTCCGCATCACCGCCATAATTTGCAATGCCATCAATCATTGCCTGGCTCCATGCGTCCATATCCTGCATCCGCATATTGGTCAGACCGGTGATTGACTTCAAAGATTGTGCTGACAGGGGCATCGCGTAGTCGCGGACCAGATCGGCAGAACCTTTTGTTTCCAACACATCCAGAATGTCGTTTGCATGGGCCTCAAACTGGTCTTTCCACACCGCGCGTACCGTTTTTACCGAAACGGCCGGATAGTATTGTTTTCGTTCATTCAGGTGTGTGTCACCATCCTTGCGCATCATGTTTTGCCCCATCAGCACATTCATCAGGCCTCCGGGCTGATCAGATGAAAAGGCGGCCACATTCTTTTCGCAGACAAAGATATCATCACGCCTGGTAAATAATGTTGCACCCAGCTGCGGCACAAAGGCAATGGGTGTATCCGCCCGCATCCGTTTGAGATCGGGATATGGATCGGACCAGAAAGCCTGGGGGTCAATCGCGTAATGTTGTGCAGTGGACATCGCTTGCCATTAATGTTGGTGATGAAAATTCAAGGCGGACGTGCGGAACCAGCCATCAGCATATTGGCTCTGGGATTATTTTCAATAACAGCGCATAAAGACAACAGGGAAGCAATGCAAAAGAGCTCAACGTGTCACTGCCATACAAAACCGCCATGGTGGACATGTGTCGGTTTAGCCCGCGATAATAGTCGCGATTTGGCACGGGTTCGCCGGGTGTTGACCTGAACGGGGAATTGAGTATGGCGATTATTGCACTTGGATATCTGGGTGTGCGCTCGGATCGATTGGATGACTGGTCTGATTTTGCAGGCCATTTGCTGGGCATGCAGACAATCGACAGGGGCAGCGGCGCGCTGGCGTTTCGAATGGACGATCACAAGCAGCGGCTGGTCGTCAGCGATGAACCGGGCGAAACGCTGGCTTTCATGGGGTGGGAAGTCGAAAGCAAAACGGATCTTGAAACCTATGCCGACCGCCTCGAAGCTGCCGGAGTTGGTGTTCAACACGGCAGTCGATCACTTGCCGATCGTCGTTTTGTATCGGACCTGATTGTTTTTGATGATCCTGATGGTAACAGGGTGGAACTGGTATGGGCACCCATGCGGGCGACCGACCCATTTGTACCGGGCCGCCCAATTCAGGGTTTTAACACCGGGCCCTATGGCATGGGCCATGCGGTGCTTCACGTGCGCAATATTGAGGCACTGCTGCCATTCTATCGGGATATGCTTGATTTTCATGTGAGTGACTATGGTCTGTCGCCCTATCCGCTGTATTTTTTCCACGTCAATGGCCGCCATCACAGTTTTGCAATGGTTGGGTCCGGGCGGTCCGGATTCCATCATTTCATGGTTGAGTTTCAAAACCTTGATGATGTTGGACAGGGGTTTGATCTGGCGCAGCTTGAAGATGAGCGGGTGGCCTATACGCTTGGCCGTCATACCAATGATTATATGACCTCCTACTACGCCAATTCACCGTCGGGTTTTTTTGTTGAAAGTGGCTGGGGCGGCCGCGTCATTGATCCCGCAACCTGGCAACCGCACGAAACTTTTGACGGACCCAGTTTTTGGGGGCACGAGCGGCTTTACCTGCCGCCGGAACCGCGCGCTCAATTGCGGAACCTGCGTCTGGATGCCGCCAAAAAGGGACGACGGGCACCGCCAATCGTCGAATGCCCCTGGCTCTACAGCACATTTTCCAAAGACCAGCCGTGAATGCACAAGATAATTGAACATGCAGGACGTACCCGGAGCAGCCGACGTGGACAGTGACAAGCCAAAGGGCGGCAATTTTGATGTTGTCATCGTCGGGCTGGGCCCGGTTGGTGCAACCCTGGCCAATCTGTTGGGACCAAGTGGCATTTCAACCCTGGTTCTGGAGCGCGAGGATGCGGTATTTGCCCTGCCACGGGCCGTTCACTTCGATGATGAAGTAATGCGCGTCTTTCAGACAATCGGTCTGGCAGGCAGGATCGAAAAAAACATCCGCGTCAACAAGGGCATGCGCTTTGTCGATGCACAAGGCCAACTGTTGCTTGACTGGCCGCGGCCACAACGCCCCGGTGCTCAGGGGTGGTATCCGAGCTATCGGTTTCATCAGCCTGATCTGGAGCGTGAACTGCGCCGTGGACTCACACGCTTTGACAATGTGGTGGTGCGAACCGGATGTGAGCTCACCCATGTTGAGGATCGCGGCGCGAACGTGATGATACAATATAAGGACCTGAGCAATGATCAGCCCTGCAGCGTTTCAGCCAAATATATTGTCGGTTGCGACGGCTCACGCTCAGCCGTAAGGCGGATCATCGACACCACAATGCATGATTATGATTTTCATGAACAATGGCTCGTTGTCGACGTGCTGTTAAAGCGGCCCATGCCGCAATTGGGTGATCATACAATTCAATATTGTAGCGCGCAGCGTCCCGCGACCTACGCCCGGGGGCCAGGCATGCGCCGGCGCTGGGAAATCGCTGTTCTGGATGGCGAGGTGCCAGGCGAGCTTGTCCGACCGGAAAACGTCTGGGCACTGCTTGAAAATTGGATCACGGACGCAGACGCCGAACTGGAGCGGGCTGCCGTCTACTCATTCCATTCACTGATTGCCAAAAGCTGGCGCAAGGGCCGTTTGCTGATTGCCGGTGATGCGGCCCATCAGACGCCGCCTTTCATGGGGCAGGGCATGTGTGCCGGTATTCGTGACGCCTCCAATCTGGCATGGAAACTGGTGCATTGTGTTGCAGTGGGAGAAAATGAAAACCTTCTCGACAGCTACCAAAGTGAGCGCGCGCCGCATGCAAAGGCCTATATAAAGACGGCAATTCGTCTGGGTGCACTGATCAACACAAGTGATACGCAGGACGCATTGAACGTTGCTTTTCGCCAACCGGATGGAACGACGCGTATGTCCTCGATTGCGCCAAGGCTTGGGCCCGGACTTGCAGCCGGCGCCTTGTCTCACGTTGGACTTCTGGCGCCGCAATTGCGCCTTGCTGACGGGCAATTGATGGATGATGTTGTGGCCTATGCACATTGTCTGATTGTCAACGGGTCCTGGTGGAGACAGCTTGGTGATCTGCATGAAAAATCACCTGCCATTGAGGTGTTCCTGCTGCTTGATGATGATGTCCCTGAGGCGCAAAGATATCTTGATGACCTGGGCTGCAAGGCTGTGCTTATCCGCCCTGACAGATACATACTTGGGACCGCGACAAAGCCTGAGGAACTGCGAGCTCTGTTTGGCGCAGTATTATAAATCAGATTGCCAATCATCGGTCATTGTGGGTTTCTGCGCGGTAGTGATTACCGGGGCGTTGTTGATCCTCAATTGTCAGCCAAACAACAGCGGATGTGACTGCAATGCATGTCAACGGACAAATTTGTCCTTAAAATTGTGATTTGTACAATCAGTTTGACCGATCGATCAAATCGCACTAGGCTTGAAAAAAATGACCGCTGTATGGCCTGATCACGGGCCATGGGTGCAGCGGCAAATGATCGGCTGATCAATGACGCCGGCACAAGGGACACGACAAACAAGTAGGACAGCCATGAAACGCTATTGGTCTGACTATACGAGTGAAGCCTTTTCCAGACTTGACCACTCACGGCTCATCGCTGTGCTTCCGGTCGGCGCCACAGAACAACATGGTCCTCATCTGCCGCTATGTGTTGATGCGGCGATCGCCGATGGCCTGGTTGAGGCGGTTGCCGGTCGTTTGCCTGAGGAAAATCCGGCTCTTTTTCTTCCGACGCAGGCGATCGGCAAAAGCAATGAGCATTTGCGCTATCCCGGTACGCTGACCCTCTCCGCCGAAACACTCATCCGCACCTGGACCGAAATAGGTGACTGTGTCGCAGCAAGCGGTGTCCGTAAAATGGTGTTGCTGAACAGCCATGGCGGGCAGATATCTTCCATGGATATCGTCGCGCGGGAGCTGCGTATTCGCCATTCTATGCTGGTGTTTTCAGTCAACTGGTTTGGTTTGGGGCTGCCTGAGGGGCTGTACAGCGATGAGGAGCAATTGCTCGGCGTTCATGCCGGAGACATGGAAACGTCAATGATGCTGGCTCTGGCACCGGACCTTGTGGACATGACCAGGGCACGCGATTTCAGACCTTTGATCGAAACCTTCCATCGGGACTACAAACACATTGGTCTCGGCCGTGGTGCAAAGCCCGGCTGGCAGGCCCATGATCTGCATCCGGCAGGTGCCTGTGGCAACGCGGCTGTAGCGACAGCGCACAAGGGCAAGGCCACCATCGACTTTGCCGCGCAACAGATTGTGGAGGTGCTTGACGAAGTGGATAGAGCGCCCCTCACATGGCTTGAAAATAACCCGGAATGGTGATCATCCATGGAGCAAAAAGTGCAGCACGTTAACAATACTGCGCAGATCAGCATGAACGGCGTGCACAAGCGTTTCGGCAATGGAACCTTGGCTGTTCGAGATATGTCAGTTGATATTCAACCGGGACAATTTGTCAGTTTTCTGGGGCCATCGGGCTGTGGCAAAAGCACGGCATTGCGGATGATCGCCGGTCTGCTTTCAGCCTCGGCGGGCAGCATAAGCGTCAACGGTCATCCGGCCGGAGAGGGTGGTGACGGGCGTGACGTGGGTTTTGTCTTTCAGGAAGCCACCTTGATGCCCTGGACCACTGTTTTTGACAATGTCTATCTGCCTTTGCGGCTGGCTGGCACATCGCGTCGGGCAGCCAAGGATCAGGTGAATGAGGCCCTGTCCAATGTCGGTCTGCTGGGTTTCAGCCAATCCTTTCCGAGAGAATTGTCCGGTGGCATGAAAATGCGGGTCTCGATTGCCCGTGCGATGGTAACAAAACCGGCTCTGCTGCTGATGGACGAGCCTTTTGCAGCATTGGATGAAATGACCCGATTCAAACTCAACAATGACGTATTGAAACTGTGGGAAGAGAACAATCTCACGGTCATTTTTGTCACCCACAGCATTTTTGAATCTGTCTATCTGTCAAACCGTGTGTTGGTGATGGCAGCCCGTCCAGGGCGTGTCGTTGACGATATAGCGCTACCCGGTGGCTATCCGCGCACGGATGAGTATCGCACCTCCCAGGAATTTGCCGAAAACACCCGCATAGTAACCAGGGCGCTGAAAGGAACGCTGGATCATGACGAAAGCGATCATTGAAGAGACTGATGATGAGGATAGCATCATACTGAATGCTGAACAGGCCAGACGGGAGCGAAATGATCGCCGCCTGCGCATCGTCATGCCTGTTGTGGCGTTATTGACGGCTGTTGCGGTCTGGGAGGCACTGGTACACATTTACGATATTCCGCATTATCTCATTCCTGCCCCAAGCCGCATCGGTGAAACGCTCATAACTGACGGCCCATCCCTGATGGGGTCAGCCTGGTTCACGGTCAAACTCACTTTGTTGTCTCTGCTATTGGCCATCATAGGCGGTGTTGCCCTTGGCATGCTCTTTGCGCTGTCGCGCACAATTGAGATGAGCCTGTTTCCTTTTGCAGTCATCCTGCAGGTGACACCGGTCGTTGCCATAGCGCCCTTGATCCTGATCTATGTTCACAGCACATTTGCAGCGCTGCTGATTTGTGCATGGATCGTTGCCTTTTTTCCCATCCTGTCCAACACGGTCATCGGGTTGCGCAGTGCCGATCACAATCTGCGCGATCTGTTCACCCTGTATAAGGCGACACCGTGGCAGCGTTTGCGCTACCTGCTTGCACCAAGCGCGCTTCCCAATTTCATGGCGGCTTTGAAAATTGCCGGAGGTCTTTCGTTGATTGGTGCCGTTGTTGCCGAATTTGTAGCTGGCACAGCGGGACAGAATTCTGGCCTGGCCTCGCGGATATTGGAATCCAGTTTCCGCAATGAGATCCCGCGCATGTTTGCCGCTCTCATCCTTGTATCCCTGCTTGGTATTGCGATCTTTCTGGCAACCAGTTGGCTTTCCAAACTTGTTCTTGGCCGGTGGCACGAGAGCGAAATAAAGCGGGAGCACTAGGCCGGGATGTCAATGAAGCTTGGGCAATCAGATCAACGGGCAGGCAGCGCTGGCGTGCGCTTGCAGGGCGTGCGTCTTGGCTCTGCCATCCGGCCGGTTGATGTGTTGTTGGATGGAGCGTTGATACATTCGATCGAGCCATCATCGCATGATGGCGGCGGGGTCCTGTTGCCTCTGGTGGCCGATGTTCATGTGCATCTCGACAAGACCTATACAATCGGCCGTACAGGCAGTGCTGTTGGCGGCCTGTTCGATGCCATCTATCTGATGGATTCCGACAGGGCGAACTGGAGTGCTGACGATATACGTTCGCGTGCGAGCACGGCGCTGGAAAGGGCCTATTCCCACGGTGTATGCGCCATGCGAACCCATGTGGACTGGACAGAACCCGAGGAGCCCGTAGCCTGGCAGGTTCTGCGTGAACTTGCCAAGGATTGGCGTGGCCGCATTCATTTGCAACTGGCTTCATTATCGCCGCTTGATCTGCTTGCACAATCAGGTGAGACAATCGCCCGAAGCGTTCATAGGGACGGTGGTGTCCTGGGTGCATTTGTATTTCGCAACGACAACATCGGCGAAAAACTGGGTCAGTTATTCCAATTGGCCAATACGTTGGACCTGCCGCTGGACTTTCATGTTGATGAAGGCCTGGACGACGAAGCGCGTGGGTTTGAAGCCATCATCGCGGCATCCGAGCACCATGCACGCACGCAGCCGATCCTGTGTGGACACGTGTGTGCATTGTCGTTGCGCAAGCCAGAAGACGTTGCAGCGATCCTCGCAAGGGCTGCTGCCACTGGTATCGGCCTTGTTAGCCTGCCAACGACCAATGCCTATTTGCAGGATCGCACCATAGGGCGTACGCCCCGCATGCGCGGCCTTGCGCCGGTGCAGGAAGCGCGCAATGCCGGCATGGATGTCATGCTGGCATCGGACAATGTTCGCGATGCCTTTTATCCCTACGGTGATTATGACCCGCTGGACATTTTGCGTGGTGGGCAACTGGCTGCCCAATTTGAACCGCAGGACTGGCTCGACACCATCACCACGACGGCGGCCCGCTGGTGTGGAACAAGCACTCAAATGCCGAAAACCGGTGGGCCTGCGGACTTTCTGCAGTTTGAGGCAGCAGACTTTGGCGATCTGATTTCCAGAGCCACGGCACGGCGTCATGTCTGGCGGGCAGGCAGGCGGGTAACACAAGCACAGGAAAATCATCATGAGTGACGTGCAGCTGAAAGAAAGGTCCATTGACTGGGCCGGTTTTCGATCCGCCATTGATGGTGTTTCGGTGATTGACGATGCGAAAATGGTGAAGGCCCGTTCCGGTGACTATTACTGGTACAGCCCCATTTTGAATGAAATGCTGCAGGACAAGACCGGTGACTTGCTGGTTGTGCCCAGGGATCAGGATGAAGTGCTAAGGGTTGCTGCCGCATCAGCCCGTTTTGGAATTCCCATGACGATCCGCGGTGGCGGGACCGGGAACTATGGCCAATGTGTTCCGCTTGCAGGCGGCATCATTTTGGATGTGACCAAACTGAACCGCATTATTGAAATCAAACCGGGCAGTGTTCGGGTTGAGGCGGGCGCGCGGATCGCAACGCTGGATGATGCCTGCGCCCAGACCGGCCAGCAATTGCTGATGTATCCATCGACACGGCGCATCGCAACGATTGGCGGTTTTCTGTCCGGTGGTTCCGGCGGCATTGGTTCCCTGCGTCATGGCATGCTGCGTGACGAGGGCAATGTGCGCTATGCGAAGGTTTTGACTGTGGAAAAGGAACCACGGATCATAGAGCTTTTTGGCGCTGACATTCAAAAGGTTCATCATGCCTATGGCACCAATGGCATCATACTGGAGCTGGAGCTGGCGCTGACAAAGGCCACGGACTGGATCCATTGTGCAGCGCTTTTTGATGGCTATGACAGCGCCATGAACTTTGCCATCAGCGCGCAGAAATGCGAGTTGGATTGCTACCTGCTGACGACGGTGGAACGGCGTTTTGCTCCCTATTACACGAAATTTGGCAAGCTCTTTCCAGATAATCGCGATGCGGTTTTTGCCATGGTGGCACCGCAGGAAATGCCCCGGTTTGAAGCAATGACTGCCGATCTTGGCGGCCATGTATCCTTTGCGATGAAAAAGGATGCCTTGCACAGCCATGGTCTGCAACCAGCCTATGAATGCGGGTGGAACCATACGACGCTTCAGGCATTGAAGGTTGATAAGGGCTGGACCTATCTTCAGGTGGCCTATCCCCGTCCGTTTTCGCCCGATCTTGTCATGAAGCAGATGCAACGCCATGGCGATGAAATATTCTGGCACCATGAAATGGCGCGCATGGAAGGCGATATTCAGATTTTTGCTTTGCCGCTTGTTCGCTACCGCGGACGTGATGCCATGTACCGGCTGATCGCAACCTTGGAAAATGAAGACGGGTGCACAATTTACGATCCGCATGTGGTGACCATTGAAGATGGTGGCATGAAGGAGATCGATAACGCGCAGATTGAATTCAAGAAACTGGCCGATCCACATGGCCTGATGAACCCGGGGAAAACCCGGGGGTGGACCGCCGACATGGCGGTTCAGGAATAATAACAAACGATCAATCACTCAGAGGGAATATTGGAGAAAGATATGCAGGGAATTTTAAAAGCTGTAACCACTGCCGCTCTTGTTCTGGCTGGCACCAGCGCTGCTTTTTCAGCGGACAAGGTTGTGTTTGGAACCAACTGGCTCGCACAGGGTGGCCATGGCGGTTATTATCAGGCCGTTGCTGACGGTACCTATGAAAAATATGGTCTTGATGTTGAAATCATGATGGGCGGACCACAGGTCAACAACCGTCCGATGCTGCCTGCCGGGCGACTGGATTTTCTGATGGGTGGAAATCTGCTGTTGTCCTTTGACAATGTGCGCAATGAAATTCCGACCACCGTGGTGGCTGCAATATTTCAAAAAGATCCTCAGATACTGATGGCCCACGAAGGTGCGTACAAGGATTTTGCCGACCTGAAGAATGCGCCCACCGTATTGATTGGCAAGGACGGTCAGTTCAGCTTCTGGAAATGGCTGGTTTCCGAGCACGGGTTTTCCGATGATCAGCTGCGCCCCTACGGTTATAACCTCGCGCAATTTCTGACCGACGAGAAGATGGTGCAGCAGGGATACGGTACCTCGGAACCGCTCTACGCAGCGGCGGAAGGTGCAAAACCCGCAGCCTATCTGCTGGCTGACCATGGCTGGAACACCTATTCAACCACCATTGAAACCCGTGATCAGCTGGTGGAAGAAAATCCGGAGCTTGTACAGCGCTTCGTCAATGCCTCCATTGAGGGCTGGTACAATTTTCTCTATGGCGACCGGACTGCAGCCTACGCCCTGATCATCAAGGACAATCCTGAAATGACCAAGGAGAAACTGGATGCGGAAATGGACCAGTTCGAAAAGCTTGGCATCATTGATGTCGGGGATGCAACAACCTTGGGCATTGGCGCCATGAGTGCTGAGCGTATTCAGGCCTTTTACGACAGTGCCATCAAGTCCGGCATTCTCGAGGAAGGGTCTGTCGATGTTTCGAAGGTCGCGACGGAGCAGTTCGTCAACAAAGGCCACGGCATGGATATTGCCAAGAAACTCAAAGGCGAATGAGGATTTAATTACGTGCGTATATTGCTCGTATTCAGTCATCCCTATGAGGAAAGCTACGGTGCGGCGCTGTTTGAATGCGCCAAATCCGCACTTGCAGCACGCGGGCACGAGGTCCGCGTGATTGACCTGTATCGGGATGGATTTGATCCGGTGCTCAGCCGCGAAGAATGGCTGAGTTACCTTGATGATACGGATAAAAACATCGCCGCCGTGCAAGGCCATGTGGATGCGTTAAAGTGGGCCGAAGGTCTCATTCTTATCTATCCGACATGGATGTACGGGCCGCCCGCCATGCTCAAGGGGTGGCTTGAGCGTACCTGGCTGCCGGGCATCGCCTTCGATGTTGCGCCCGGCAGGAAAAAAATTGCCGTGGGTCTTTTAAAAAATATCAAACTTTTCGTTACCATCACGACTTCGGGATCACCATGGTGGTGGTTGCGTTTGATCCGTGATCCGGGCAGAAGCTTTTTTACCCGTGGTCAAAGGGTGCTCTTTCACCGCAGCTGCCGCATGCGCTGGTATCAGCTGCATGATATGAATCACACCACCGACAAGGATAGAGCTCGTTTTCTGGACCGGGTTGATCGCGCTCTGCGTAAAATATGAATGGAGCTGCCATGAGCATTGCCAAACCATTGGCCAAATATGCTGCCCTCAAGAGGCGGGGCGACTTCATATTCATGTCCGGCGTCATTGCAGTTGATCCGGATGCCAAAAAAATCATCACCGGATTTGATGATCTGCCCGCAGATGCGCGCCTAAAACTGGGGGAAACAGGTGAGTTTTCGGTTGATATCAAAGAGGCATCACTCAAGGTACAAAGCTGGTATGTGCTTGAGCGTATCCGCCTCATGATCGAAGCCGAAGGCGGGCAGATGAGCGATGTATTCAAGCTGGTGCAATATTTCAAAGACCTGCGGGATTTTCCCAATTACAATCGGGTTCGCAGTCTGTTTTTCCCGCAGGAGGCCCCGGTTTCCACCGTTGTGGAAGTCAGTGCCATGATGCCGACAGATGACATTCTCATTGAAGTCGAAGCCACGGCTTGGCTCCCGAATAAATCATGACAGCCAACGCGAAACTTCTTGATCGGCGCCAGAAAATTCATCTGGCGATCCGCGACGCAGCCATTGAGGAATTTGCTTCAAAGGGGCTCGATGGGGCCTCGACGCAGGCCATTGCACGGCGCGCCGGCCTGTCCAAACCACAGTTGCATTATTACATTTCAACGAAAGAAGAGCTCTACGAGAAGACCCTGCTTTTCATTATCAACGAGTGGAGTGATCAGTTTTTTCTGTCGTCGGTTTCAGACGATCCCAAAACCGTTATCTCCGAGTATATTGCCACCAAGATCAGGCATGCACTGGCCCAGCCTCAGGTTTGCCGGCTATTTGCCAATGAGGTCGCCCGTGGTGCGCCGATTTTGCGTCGGCACTGGTCCGCATCGCGCGAGGGTGTCGAGCGGGCGGCAGAACTCATGCGCGGATGGATTGAAGCGGGCAAAATAAAAGCTGTGGATCCCTATCTGTTCCAAATGGAAATGTGGGCTGTCACACAGCATTTTGCCGATTATGAAGCGCAGGTCCGGTTCATGCTTGACCTTGATGATGATCAGCCAATTGACGAAGAACGCATCATCACCGATGTCACCGCATTGTTCCTGCGGGCCTGTGGCCTCGATAACAGTTGATTTCCTGAATGCGTCAATAAAATCAAAGGCCGACACCGTTGTCCTGTTTCTGACAAAACGAGAAGCGATCTACAGCGGACGGTAATTACCGTCTTCTGATCGAAACAGATGTGGTGAGTGGAAGACACCGTGCACCCGGTCAGCCAATTGTGGGTATTGGGCAATCAGCGCCTGTCGCCATCGGTCAGTCTGCAGCATGGCACAGCCAATGATCTCGGCATGCAAGCCGCATTTTTCCAGCAATCGGCAAGCGGCAATGATCGAGGTCCCGGTGCTCAACGCATCATCAATAAGCATGATCGGTCCCGTCTTCAGCAGCGCCAGCATGCGCGGATCAAGGTAGAGCCGCTTTTCCTGATCAGGGCTGGTGACGGATCGCATGGGCACGGAAAGCGCATCCTCGTACCAGAATTTGCGTGAGGTGCTTAGCGCCACATAACGCTGGTGGCCAAGGCGGCGTGCAGTTTCCTGCGCCAATGCAAGGCCCAAAGTGGGCACGCCGACAACGACGGCCGGTTTGTCCTTTTTGGCCATGTCGGCGAGATGGCCAGCCAATGTATCAAGCACCGTGAAACTGGCCTGATTGATAATCAGTGACGCTAGTGCCTCTTTGCCATCATTGCGCTGGCGCAAGGGTAAAGCCAGCTGACGTCCATCAGGCAGACGCGCCGGATAAAAATCTGAAAAGCCGTCCACAGGCGTGTCGTCATAGGTGCCCGCAGCGACGATCTCCTGCCAAAATGTGTGCGGCTGTGCAGTTAATGACGTTGCGTTCATTGTGTATCCGGTTCGTGCTGATTAACATTCAAGCCGCACAATCGGTTTTTTTGAAACAAAGAACAAGCGCTGTAATGGCGCACGACAAAGGTATGGCTGCCAATGCACATTGATTTGAAATCCGATGGTGAACTGGAGATGCTGACCGCCCTTCGACAGGACCTTCATGCGCACCCGGAACTGGGATTTGAAGAAGAAAGAACCAGCCAGTGCGTTGCGGATATTCTGTCGGAAGCCGGTATCGCAGTCCATCGCGGATTGGGACAGACCGGTGTCGTTGGCACGCTTGTCAACGGCGAAGGGGCTGGCGCAATAGGTTTGCGGGCGGATATGGATGCGCTGGCAATGCCTGAAACGGCCGAACGGCCCTATAAATCGACCGTTGATGGAAAGATGCACGCCTGCGGGCACGACGGTCATACGGTTCTTTTGCTGGGTGCAGCGCGCTATCTGGCAAAAACACGTAATTTTTCCGGCACAGTCCATTTTATCTTTCAGCCGGCAGAAGAAGGACGCGGCGGTGCAAAGCGAATGGTTGATGAAGGGCTTTTCACACGCTTTCCCTGTGACATGGTCTATGGGCTTCATAATATGCCGGGGCTTGATACAGATGAAATGGCTGTCGTTAACGGACCGCAACTGGCCAGTTCCGACTCGTGGAAGGTGACCTTGCGCGGTATTGGAACCCATGGTGCCAAACCGCATCTTGGCCGCGATGCCATTGCCGCCTGTGGCCACTTCCTTGCGTCATTGCAGACAATAGCGGGCCGCATTATCGATCCGTTGCAGCCAGCGGTCGTCAGTGCCTGCAGCGTCCAGGCCGGTGATCCCAAGGCGCTCAACGTCATTCCCGATCACGTGGAAATTGGCGGCACAGCACGCGCTTATTCACCGCATGTGCGAAACCAGCTTGAAGTCGAAATCGGTCGATTGGCAAAAGGTATTGCTACAATGTTCGATATTGAAGCTGAATACAGCTACATCAGGCGCATTCCGCCAGTGATCAATCATCCCGATGCAGCGTCCAATGCACTGGCTGCAGCACGGTCTGTATGTGCCAAGGGTGTTCGCACCAATTTTCCACCTTCGACGGCGGGGGATGATTTTGCTTTTTTTGCTGATGATATTCCAGGCGCCTACGTGTGGCTTGGCAATGGGCCTGCTGTCGACGGTGCGCTGCATCACAATACAGCCTATGATTTTAATGATGCGGCGATACCGACGGGAGTGAGTTTTTGGGCGCGTCTGGTTGAGCAGCAGCTGTCCGGCAACTGATCTGATACGGGCTCGCCGATCCAATACATCCCCTCGCTGATAGCTGCATTGGGCCTGTTGTAGTTGGATGCCATTGGTTCCACAGGTCACGCATGACTGCGTACCGCCAGGCGCAATCGACTGGTTCATTGTATCATAGATATTATCTATCAACCCAATCGATACAATCAATTTGAGCTATTTGCTGTTTCTTCCTATATCAGTCTCATCAAGGAGAAACGAACATGCACAACCATCTAAAAGCTCTCTACGCCCGGCACGGCATTGTCGAATCGAAAATCCACGGTGAGCTCAATCGTCCAAGGCCGGACAGCCTACAGGTTCGCGGATTGAAAAAGATGCGGCTCCACCTGAATGACCAGATCAGTCGAATGGAGCGCCGTTTCGCACTAACCAATTAACTTGAACCAGAATTCAGACTCCAACACTCCAACATGAAGAAGGAAACCCGCCATGCCTATCCTCGAAATCCTCGTATTACTCGTCGGCGGATCTGTCATCTCCTTCATGCTTTTTGGCGCCTACCGCTTCGCTAAGGAAGAAGCCGAAACGACAAAAAACACTGACCTTCGAGAATAAGTAAACAAACAACAAGAAACAAAGAACCGTTGCGATGCGGTCCCCGCAACCGACCCATTCGCAACTGTCCCCTTCAATCCGTCCCAACCGGTTCAAGGGTCTCCATCCTGGTTCTTCATCAGGATAAAATTGCGATGCGGCACCGCTCTCCCCCGCTCACTGCCGCATCGCTTTTGTAACACAACACACAAGCTGAAATACTCGGATGTTTTAGCCCTGCGTAATACAGTGAGCCGGTCGTCTTGGACCGTTTCACTTTTTGTCAGAAACGGGGCAACGGTGCCAGCCTTTGATTTCGTTGACGCATTCAGGATCGCCGGTTTTGCCGGCTATTCAATGGTAACAAATCATTAATCAAGAACCGAAGATTTTATCCGTTTTGCCCAATGATGACATGATTGGCGGACACATTGTGGCCTCCTCCAAGCAAACAGGGTGTTACAGAATGAAAAACCTAATTCGCTCCACAATTGCTGCCGTTTCGGTTCTGGCATTCGCCGGGGTCTCCCAGTCAGCCGACATTATTGTTGAGGCCGATCCGGTGGTGCAACTTCAAGCGCCCAATTTCAGTTGGACCGGCATGTATGCCGGTATTCAGGGCGGTTATTTCGACACAAGCGTTGATAGTGCACCAGGCAGCCAGTCGAGCGGCAATCTGGGCGGCTACGCGGGCTACAACTACCAGATCAACAACCGGTTCGTTCTGGGTGTTGAGGGCGACTATAACAAGGCGTTTGGAACCTACGGCGGATTTGGTTACGAACTGTCGAGTTTCGGCAGTTTGAGAGGCCGTGCCGGTTATGCCATGGACCGCACAATGGTTTTTGCCACCGGTGGTCTTGCACTGATGGATTATGAGCGGTCTACGGGCGCTGGCGATCCGGGCCTGGAAACAGGCTATGCGCTTGGCGCAGGTGTCGAGCACATGTTCATGGACAATATCAGCGCCAAAGCTGAATATCTCTACATGAATTTTTCAGACACTTTTGAAGATGTTGGCGCACCTGCGGGCATTTCGACAGATATTCACAACGTACGTGTGGGTGTTGGTTACCATTTCTAGAGCAATCTGATTTTCCGATACACATGGCGTCATCTGCGGATGGCGCCTTTTTTGTATTCGGGGCCTATTCAATCTCTGCCAGTATCGGGTTTTCCAGCGGCATATCCCGCGTCACATCGGCGATACCCATGTCGGTTTGATGCGGACCGGCATTGCAGGCCAGTGTTGCGCCGAAACAGGCCTTGAAGATCAGATAGGGCGGCTCCCAGTCAATGACCTGATCCATCGCCGTGCGTATGGATGAGAAATCTGTGCTGATTTCTGCAAGTGGCGCAGGAGAAATGAGACCGGAGAGCGGTAGTGCCATCGATGCGGTGATCGTGCCATTTTTCGCGACAGCCATGCCGCCGCCCATGGCGATAACGGCGTTGGTGGCAACGGCGAGATCGTGCGGATCGTTGCCAAAAACTGTCAGATTGTGGCTGTCGTGGGAAACACTGGTGCAAAATGCGCCCTTCCAGTTTCCCCATCCGGTGAGGAAACCGGTCTGCGGTTTCGGCTCTGCGTGTCCGTGACGGTGAATGACACTCATCAGCGTCACGTGTTCGGGTGGCACGATATGCCCGTCGCGAACAATCGCTTCGACCTCTCCCCAGCGGGTAAAGCGCGGACGATCAATTGTAGCCACACGCACGCGTTTTGCATTGCTGGCGATCTGAAAATCTGCAGCACACAATACAGAACAGTGAACCGAATTGCGCAATGGATCGTCTTTGTGTGTAATCGAAGGTTGAAGCGGCTGGCCGCCCCTTGCAACGACCTGACCATTGGCAATGACCTGATCGGCTGCAAAATATTCCAAATCGTCAAACATCACCAGATCGGCCCGATTGCCGGCAGCAATGAGCCCGAGATCGCGCCGGGAAAGGCGAATTGCGGCATTGATTGTTGCAGCGCGCACCGCCCAGGATGCGGGCATTCCATAACGCACGAGACGGCGCACCACGTCGTCAAGACCGCCTTTGTTGTGCAATTCATCGGGAAATATGTCGTCGGTACAAACGGTTACCGTCGGCGGCAGATGACCCAGCTTGTTTAACGCCGCCACTATCTGCGGCAAAAGATGGTCATGGGAACCACGCAATTCGATGGTGAGGCCAGCACGTAATTTTTCAAGAAAATCATCCGCCGAAGTCAACTCATGGTCTGAAGAGATGCCTGCAGCCATAAAGGCGGCCAGATCGCTGCCTGCCAATCCGCGGGCATGGCCGCACACGGGCTTGCCACTGGCAAGGCCGGCCTGAACGACTTCCGTGATGCGGGGCTTGCGATCAATGACGCCGCGCATGTTCATGACTTCAGCAATACCACCGATTGCGTCATGTTTCAGCATGCTCGCCATTGCACTGCCGTCAAAATCAGCACCGGAACGCTCAAGGCCGGGCGCTGCCGGGACACAGGAAGGCGCCAGTACAATCACCCTTTGGTCAAGATGAGCCGTTGCTTCAACCGCCCAATCGACACCAATTTTACCGTGAACATTTCCGAATTCATGCGGATCCCAGACCAGTGTGGTCACGCCGCGCGGCAGCGTAGCATCGCAATAGGCCGCTGGCGTGACCATTGAACTTTCAACATGCATATGGGTATCAATGAGGCCCGGCGTAATGATCCTGCCTGAAGCATCGATGTGCGCGGCGGCATCATTGCGGGACCCTGCCGCGTGAA
The DNA here is from genome assembly GCA_947501445.1 of uncultured Rhizobiaceae group bacterium. Classification (GTDB taxonomy): domain Bacteria; phylum Pseudomonadota; class Alphaproteobacteria; order Rhizobiales; family Rhizobiaceae; genus Hoeflea_A. Next base: position 532,273 of record CANMVS010000003.1, read on the forward strand.
CACTGGCAATCATGGGGCCAGTAAGGCCGATATCGGCGGCGCGTATTTCACCGGTGATAACATCAAGGATTTTTCCACCGGTTATCAGATAATCAAAGCGTAGATCACCGCGTGCAGCCGCGACCGCGCGATCGCGAAGACCACGTTCATTCAGATCATCGGGTTCGGGCAATCGCGTCGTCATTGGGAAGCCTTCATCAGAGCACGCAGAGCCATTGCGCGAATTTTACCTGCATGCGCAGATACACCGATCTGGATTGCAGAAGAAGCGGCGCCTTCGGATAAATGGTCTATATTCGTCTGTCCCCGGGTCGGGTTTTGTGTGCAATCGACATTGATGGCGACCGATGAAAAAGTCACGGTCTGCTCATCTGCAACACAGGCGGCCGCAACCGGATCATACAGTGCCATGGAAGGCCGGCCCCGCGATATGCCAATATCTATATAGCCTCCAAACAGGTCGTGAAGCAGGGCAGCGTTTGGCCCATCCGACTGTCTGAGTTCATCAAGATCAAGCGGTGTCACGGTTACCTGACGGCAGCAGTCAAGATCAACCATTCGAAAAGGGATACCGGCGTCGCATACGACAGCCAGTGCTTCGGGGTCAGCAAAGGCATTGAATTCGGCAAATGCGGTGTGATTGCCCCGCCCGGCACCACCGCCCATCCAGGTTATGCGCTCGATTTTTACCAGCAGATCGGGCCGGGCATGACAAAGCCGGGCAATGTTGGTCAGCGGGCCCAAGGCGAGAAGCTGCCGATTTTCATCGTTGCCTTCCAACCAACTGACCAGCCCGTCAAGAGCGCTCGAACGTATGGGTAAAGGCGCTGATTCCGATAGGCGGCGCGACAATGTTGGTATGCCCTGTTCGCCAAGTACATTGGTTGCGGTTATCACATCTCCGCACAGCGCAGCGGCTGCACCGGAGTGGATTGGGAACCGCCAGTTGAACGTATCGGCCATATTTGCAGCATTGCTTTGGACTTTTTCCAGTGGCGCGTTGCCAAACACCAGTGAACAGCCTGCGATAGCAAGATCTGCACGCGGGGCTGCCTGTGTGACGATCATGATCGCCAGCATGTCATCAAACCCCATATCCGTGTCGATCCACAGCGAAGACATGGCTCAGTCCACCTGTTGCAGGATGGCCGCGCGTGCAACCGGCAGATCAAAATTAACCCGTTGGCCGGGTTGGTAAATCGTCTGCGTTGCATCTACCTCGGCGTTGATGGGGCCCAGTTCAGACCTGAGAAGATATTCTCGCGTACCACCGGCAAAGGAACTGCCGATGATCTCACCTTCAAACTGACCTTCACCCATTTTTACCATGCCCGGGCGCCATGCGAGCCCTGACGGGTGTCCCTCAATCGGATCGCCCAGTGTCGCCAGGCCCTGTTCAGTTGCCAACTGGCCGTTTTTAACGGCAAAAATATTCTCAAACCCAACAAAATCGGCGACAAAACGTGTGGTAGGCCGGTTGTAGATATCCTCCGGTGTGCCAATTTGCTCTATGAGGCCGCCATTCATCACCACGATCTGATCGGCCAGCGACATGGCTTCGCCCTGATCGTGCGTCACGAAGATCATTGTCAATCCGGTTTCGCGCTGCACGCGCTGTAGCTCCGTTCTCATTTCAAGCCGCAAGCGGGCGTCCAGATTGGACAGGGGCTCGTCGAGCAAAAGTAGTTTCGGGTTCATCACCAGTGAACGCGCCAGCGCCACACGCTGCTGTTGCCCGCCAGATAATTCTGCCGGTTTGCGGTCGACAAATTCTGTCAGACCAACAGTTGCGAGGCCCTCTTCAACCTGTTGTTTCAGCTTGCCTGCTTCCAGCCTTTTCAAACGCAGGCCAAAAGCCACATTTTCAAATACGCTCAAATGCGGAAACAGCGCATAGGACTGAAACACCAGACCGACCTGACGCCGGTTGGCGGCGACGCGGGTGATATCCGTGCCATCAAGTGTGATGGTTCCCGACATTGGCCGCATCAGCCCGGCAATTGCACGCATGGTTGTGCTCTTGCCGCAACCTGACGGTCCCAGAAAAGCAATCAGTTCGCCTTTTTTGATCGAAAGATTGAGATTGTCGACGGCAACGGATTTGCCGTAGGCCAGCGTTAGTGCGTTGAGTGAGAGGAAACTGTCTTCAGACATAGCGAGAAAATCCCAAAAAACGTTCAGCGATGAATACAATCGCGATCGACATGAAGGCGAGCAGAGCTGCCAGCGCCGCCACCGAAGGATCATAGGTAATCTCAAGATACCAGATCATGTCGATGGGCAGCGTGCGTACACCGGGGCCGGACAGGAAAAGTGAAACAGGAACCTGATTGAAACTTGTAACGAACCCCAAAATAAAGGCAGCCAGAATACCACCGCGAATATTGGGCAGTACAACACGGAAAAATGCGCCCACACGGGACGATCCAAGCAGGACGGCGGCTTCCTCGATATCACTGCGCAGATTTTCAAGAGAGGCCGATACAACACGCACCGCATAGGGCAGAACCAGCGCCGTATGGGCAATGAAAAGGGCCAGGACAATATCCACATCGAGTGGAATGACCAGGTAGCGCAACAGCGCCAGCCCGACAATGATGCCTGGCACAATGATGGGTGCCGAAACAATGGTGCGCAGCGTTTCACCAAAGGGCAGACGGTAGCGCGCGATAGCATAGGAAATTGGGACACCCAGCAAGAGTGCGGCAAGTGTGCCAAAGATCGCCAGTGCCATGGACAGACCGAAACTCTCGCGGAAGCTTTCGATTTCAAAAACCTTGAATACCCATCGCAGCGACAGGCCCTGTGGTGGGAAGGCCAGCGATTCCCCGGCAGACAGTGCTGCAGCAACTATGATCAAAAAAGGTCCGATCAAAAACAGCAGAACCAGCGTCAGAACGCCATAGGATAATAGCCGGGCGGTCATCGTCTGCGCCTCGCGGTTGCCAAACGCTTGAGCAGCAGATTGGCGGAAAAACTCATGACCATCAGGATCATGGCGATAATGCTTGCCGAGGCAAAATCATTGGCAACGGTGACCCTTTGATAAAGCAGCGTTTCCAGCATGAGAACCTTTGATCCGCCCAGAATGGCGGGTGTGATGAAAGCCGTGAGTGAACCGGTGAAGACAAGTGTGCCGCCAATAACCAGACCTTCGCGGGTCAGCGGCAAAATGACTTTCCAAAATACCTGAAACCAGTTCGCACCCAGAACACGCGCGGCGGGAACCGCATCCTTCGGCATATTTTCCAGCGCACTGGTCAGTGAAACGATCATCAGCGGCAGGAACAACTGCAACAGGCCGATAAAAACCGCAGTTTCAGTGAACAAAAACCGCACCGGTTCATCCGACAGGCCAAGGAAGGTGAGTGCGCGGTTGACGATGCCTGTACGGCCCAAAATGACAATCCACGCATAGGTCCGGGCCACTGGAGATATCATCAGCGGCAATATGACCAGTCCGATCATGCGACCGCGAGCCGTGGCGGGCAGGGTGACGATAGAGTAGGCAGTTGCATAGCCGATAACGGCGGCCACAGCCGTGACCAGTGCACCCAACTTCAGCGTGCGCAAAAATACCGCCCGATTACGTTCGCTGGCAAAAAATTCATAATAGGGTGTGAGTGTCCATCCCTCACTCGTGCGGAAACCTTCTGACAGTAAAATGCCAACAGGCAGCAGGAAAACCAGGGCGGCAAACAGCACGCCCGGAAGAACCAGTGCCAGGCCCTCTGCCCTGTTTTGAAACATCAGTAATCTCCGCTTCAATACGGGCACTGCGCAATAGAATATGCAGTGCCCGTCGGATCATCGTGGAAAGAGAACGGTTACTGCGCGACCTGCGCATTCCATTCCTCAAGCCATTTTTCCCGATTATCCAGAATAACCGCAGGTGGCAGCAGGTTGAGTGATTTCACCGTATCTTCGCCATAGGTCAGATTGGCGGCAATTTTTGCGTCAACCTTGACTTCAGCGTTGGCCGGACTGTCAACAAGTGCTTCTGCCAGTTTGGTCTGGATGTCCGTGGAAAGCCAGAAATCCATGAACTGGTAAGCCAGATCTTCATTCTTGGCCCCTTTGGTCATGATCATGACATTCATGCCGCCGGTCTGACCTTCCTTGGGTGTCGCCCATTTGATGGGCATATCCATTTTAGTATAGGCTCCCCAGGCAAAACGGCCGACCGGCGCGGCAAGAATTTCTTCCTGCTGCATCAATTGTGCCACCTGCGACGAGCGTACGTAGAATGTAACAATATCATCCTTGTGGGATGCGATTTCTCCAATGGGTGCTGCCAGATCGGCTGCATCATTGCCCATTGCCTTGCCCAGCATGTAAAGCGATGGTGGTCCCTGATTGGTGGTGACATTGGGGAAGGCAACCCGGCCCTTCAACTCCGGTTTGAACAGATCCTGCCAACTGTCAATTGAGACCTTGTCTGAGCGATAGACTATCGACGTTGCATAGAATGTATAGCCAATGCCCAGATGATCACCGAGCGGATCCTTGGCAATCTCATAGAGCTTGTCGTAGTTGGTCAATTTGGAGGTGTCGATTGACTGGGTAATGCCCTTGCGTGACGCGGCCAGCGCATCATGGGTCGACATCACAGCCATATCGATTTCCGGATCATCCTTGCGCGCTTCCAGCTTGGCCAGGCGCTCAACACTATTGCCGGTTTCAACAACAAGATCGCAGCCGCACATTGCTTCAAAGGGCGTATAGACAATCTCCTTGAAGGCATCCTGTGAAAATCCATAGACAGATATGACAAGCTTTTTGTCAGCGGCCTGGGCTGCGCCGCTGCAAAGCGCCAGAGCAACGCCGGTTGTGAGAATTGTTTTGATCATAATAGATGCCTTTCATGTGTGGTTGGACAGTATGTGGCAGATCATCCTGGGAGGATGGGATTTGACTTTCATCAGGGCGGAGCCGGACCGGAAGAATCGCGGATGACCAGCTCCATTGGCACCCGCTTTGTGGATGGTTCCTCATCGCCTGTGCCACCGGGCACAGGTCCTTCGGCATGTGAATTCTGTTCGATCTGTGTGATGAGTGCCCGCACTGCAATATTGGCGATCTCTTCCATGTTCATGCGCATGGTGGTGAGTGCGGGGGAAATATTAATGGACCAGATCAGATCATCAAATCCGGTCACGGTGGCTCGGCCCGGCACATCGATGCCGGCACGCTGCAATTCAGTAACCGCGCGCAGGGCATGCAAATCAGAAAGTGCGGCAAAGGCCGTCACGCCATGTTGTGCCTTGGGCACCAGACCGAGTGGGCATCCTGATCCCATCTGCGTTTCCAGGGCTTCCACCCAGATGACTTCGACCCGGGCGCTGTCGCTCAAAGCTGATTTCATGCCGCCCAGCCGGTCATTTTGCACATTGGAGTCCTGATAACCGCCGATGACAATTATGTTGCGATGGCCCAGCTTCCTCAGATAGCTGCCAATCTGCACGCCACCGTCCCAATGGTCTGCCGACACCGTGTTCCCGGGTGTCGATGGTGCGTCGATCATTGCTACCGGGTGATTTATGTGGGCAATGCGGGTTCCGTGTCTGGGCACAATGATCAAACCGTCCGCACCACGCTCTATCAGACGACTGATGGCCTTGGTCTGCGCATTGATATCTCCACGGCTGTCACCTATGAGAATTCCATAGCCTTTGTCCGATGCAGCATTTTCTATTGCCTGAGCAATTTGTGGAAAGAGCGGATGGGCAATATCGGCCAGCACAAGCCCCAATACCCCACTGCGCCCAGTGCGCAATGCGCGACCGGCCACACTGGGTACATAACCCATTTCATCCGCCTTTTTGCGGATTGTGGCGGCCAGATCCTCCGAAATGCGTCCTTTGCCCGACATGGCATTGGAAACAGCCGCAGCTGAAACCCCCAGTGCTCTGGCAATATCCGACAGGTTGACGCGTGCTTGCACTTTGTTCATAGCCTCACGTTGCATAAGGTATGCTTAAACGATTAAGCAAACTTTACGCGAAATGCCCGCAATGTCCAGCATGCCGTTACATGTGCCTGTGGAAACTGCGCATAACCAGTGGCTGGCTGGTCACAAATTGATGGTCAGTGACTACTCAATCGGCCAGGCACAGGACTGTTCGCCGACGTCCTGACAGGGCTCGTAAAGGGCAACCTCGCTTTCGCTGCCATCCTCCCAGACCACCTGAACGGCAACAGTTGTTGCGGTATCGGCGGCCAGTTGCAATGCAATCACCTCGACGCCGGCGTCTGAAGGCAACGCCATCGGGTTTTGTGGATTGCATTTGACCAGAGGAAATCGTTTGTCCAGTGCGGTTGAGTTGATCGAGTAGCGAATTTCCTGCAATCGACAGTGCAGTGTCTGCAGCGCGGTGAAATAGATCCACTGACTGCCATTGAAATTGCGAAACTGCACCCAGCCTGTCTGGCGATTGCCATCGAGCATGGCGCGGTAAATTTCAACCGGCAGAATTCGTGACTTGGTTTGTGCCAATCCCTGATGGGCACCAGCGAGTAAAACGCAAAGGACGATGAGGCCGCAGACAATTCGCTGTAATAGTTGACAATGGTTCGTTTTATTCATGCAATTCCCCTTTTGCCTGAGACGCGCCCTATCAATAACAATAGCATGATGGTCCTATATTTCAGCAAACATCTCCAGTAAATTGCCATCAGGATCGCGAAAGAACAGCGTGCGATGGCCGAAGTCGCGATCAGTGGGTGGTGATACAGTCTCCACGCCTTTGCGCTGCAGTTCTTCGGCGCATTGATTGACATCGGATGCCGACACTTTGAATGCCAACTGAAGTGTCGCACTGCCAGCGGGTATTGGAATGTCCGATGCCGTCAGGCCGGGTCTGGACAAGGCCAATGTGTTGTTGCCGATTTGATATTCATACCAGTTTGATGACAGTTCACGCGTCAGTGAGAACCCGAGAATATCCTCATAAAAACGCCGCATGGCCTCCATGTCGCGGACAAATATTACCGTGTAATCGATTGACCGAATGGCTTTGAATGCCGAATCGGAGATGCGGTCTGTGTCACTCATGTGGATTTTCCTGCCGGGCATTTGTCTGTCGAGGTAAATCATATCATAACGCCCGCCGCTGGCTTTGTATAAATGTCTTCACGCCGTATCGCGCCTGTCGGCGCTGGCTCCAGACGGGGCGGGGCATAAGCCCCGACGCGCAATTCGCGCTTGCCCGCTTTGCGGGTAACCGTGTCATCTCGATAAGTCTCAGCGTGCCGCTCGGGAAATGTCTCGAGAGTCAGAGTGCGCAGCACCCGGTGACACCCTGCATGGCACTCAAACAGGCCGCGACTGCGGCCCGGCCAATAATTTGGCCGCCCCCTATGGAGCCAGCGCCGCAGGCGCGATACGCCGTGAGTATCTGTCTTAGTCAAGCATTGATTTCATTCCATTTACGATTGTCTCTCAAAAGTGCGTTGGCGGTTATGAGA
>CANMVS010000004.1 GCA_947501445.1 uncultured Rhizobiaceae group bacterium
CATCTCAAAAAGGGCGAAAAACAGACGCAAACACCCCGCAGGACCGGGCTTAAAACAACAAAACCTTTTTACATCAAAAGCATAGACAGATGGGCGTTATGAAACAGGATTGTAGTCTCTACGCCATTCCTCCATTTTTGAGCGGGCGTCGTCAAGGCTCATGAACCAATGTGTATTCAGGCACTCGGCCCGGAATTTGCCGTTGAACGATTCAATATACGCATTATCCGTTGGCTTACCGGGCCGCGAGAAGTCCAATTCGACGTCCTTCTGATAGGCCCACAGATCAAGGTCCCTGGAGATGAATTCAAAACCTTGATCAACGCGGATCGTCTTTGGATAGCCTGTCTGCCTGCAGATCCGCTCCAGGGTTTGAACCACGTCTTCTCCGCGGTAGCTGAACCGAGGGTCAACGGCGGGAGAATATCGGCTGAAGGTGTCAACGATGGTCAGCACTCGCAGCTTCCGCCCCGTCGCCAGTTGGTCATGAACGAAGTCCATGGCCCATGTCTCGTTGGCCTGACAGGCCTCAACCCGACCTTCCCGCAGCTTGGCCTTGACCCTGCGTTTGGGAGCTTTGTTCCTCAATTGCAGGCCCATTTCCGTGTAAAGACGGTAGACCCGCTTCGGATTGATGGCCCAGCCCTCGCGTCTGAGAAGAATGTGGATCCGACGGTACCCATACCGCACCCGTGTCTGGGAAATCTCCTTAATACGTTGTTTGAGTTCGGCCTGGTCGTTGCTGCGAGAATTGTATTGGTAGGTCGATCGCGTTGCCAGAATCACCCGACATGCGCGACGGATCGAAATACCCCATACCGATCTCATGTCATCGACAATCTCACGGCGACGAGCAGGCCTTAGAGCTTTCGTTTGATGACGTCCTGCAGCATCGCCTTGTCCAGTGAAAGATCGGCAACAAGCCGCTTGAGCTTATTGTTCTCTTCCTCAAGTTGCTTAAGCCGTTTCATCTCAGAGGGCATTAGGCCAGCGTATTTCTTCCGCCACGTATAAAACGTTGCATCTGATATGCCCGCCTTGCGGCAAATCTCCGAAACCGGCGTACCTTCCTCCGCTTGTTGTAGAATGAACGCTTTCTGCGCGTCTGTGAACTTCGATCTCTTCATGAAACTCTCCTCCTCCCTTACCAGGGATTATAATTGGAAAATTCCAGCTCTAAATGGTCCGATTTATTGGAAGCAGGTCAAAATCGTAAACGAACGAGTAGGCAGGCGCGAGGTCACTCAGGTCGGACACGTACTTCTGGTTTCGAACTATTTACGCTTTGCTGCTGCCTTTTCCGCAATCTTAAGCGTAGATTTAGCAAAGTATGGGAAGGAAAAACGTACGAAAAGAATATGCACCAAGGCTGCAAATACAAATGCGATCAACCAAATCCAAACGGGAGCTTTAGGTAAATCGGTAAACAACGATTCAGGGCCCATTGAACGCAACACTATTTCCAGAGCACCGAATACAATAAGCGAAATTGCGAACGCAATAGGTAAGCTCAGAATTGCAAAACGCCAACTTTCTGCCTTTTCCGGAACTCTTTTTTCGTCGCGTCCGACCGCCTGCGCAACCCAACTTGTTGCTCCAATCAAAATACCAATTGACCAAGATGAACCTGGTTCAAAGTCGATAAATCGCATTGCAACGTTGACTAATGCGATACCCAAAATGGTCATGAGCAGATAGGCCTTCGCAAATTTCGTGAGATATTGGTGCACAGAGCTTGTTCCACATATTTTAAAGGTGAACCGACGGTTTTCCCCGACGTGTCCGTCCTGCTTAATCATCATTAGACTTGGACCACATCTCCTAGCAAGAGATAACTCGCACCCGTTTCACTCCAGTGTAATGGGATTAGTGAAATTTGCCTCCTTGGCCCGCAGGTTCGCGAACACCGTTGGTGATGGGGCTTATACAGCGCCGTTTCTGTTTTCAGGTGTATGGGCTGGAATTTGCCTCAAATCGATTCTCAGAGGCAATTGGGTTGTTTTCGAGCATATTTGAAACGATTGAGTGCTGTATACGGGTCACGTTTGTAATTTCCGGTCAGTAGAGTGCATATTCAGGTCATTGGGTGGCAATTGTCGTGCCGGTATGGTGATACGGGCTTTGGATCGACATTCGCAATATTTACGCCTGTACGAGGTTCTTTGATCTCGAAACCGTTCCTCATCGCATGGTTGTGGAATGTCGGTTGATCGGACAGAGCCGTCTTTCGACTTCAGTCCTCAAACAGCTGCTTTTCTACCGCTAGACCCGAAAAGTTCAGCACCATATACTAACATAGATTGAATTTTGTTTATGTAGAGCTTGTTTTCAAATGGCGAATGACATTTACCTCTGCTTTGAATGCGGAACTAAGAACAGGGTCCCGGCAACTGCAAACAGAATCCGCGCCAAATGTGCGAAATGCAAGACGGATCTTTTTCCGGAAGAGGAATCTGAAAAATCCTCGGTAACACCGCGAGCGCCAAAAGGAGGCACGCCTCCCACGTCCGCCCGAACCCCTCCTTCGCACGAAGGTGCAGGAAAAGCCAAGTTAATCATAGGTCTAGTAGTGGCAGGGATCATTGTCGCCGTTATTGTTTCAAACAACGAAAGTGATCGCCGGTCACCGTCACAAACAGCAACATCTCCAGCTACACAGCAGGTGCCTGCCGCGCCTCTTCCGCCGGCGGTTTTTCAGACCGCAGGCGTCATTTTCAACAGAACCGGGGCTAGCGGTAATCACCCCTTTGTAATCGTGACTTCTGCCGGCAACGATTATTTCGTTAAGTTGGTTGACAGTTCCACTGGTGCTGAGAGGATTGGCATTTTTGTCAAAGGCGGACAGCGACTCAAGGTTGAAGTACCCGCTGGCCAATACCGTATGCGCTACGCAAGCGGCGACATTTGGCGCGGCATGCAACATTTGTTTGGCCCTGGAAACATGACCAACTATCAGACTTCTTCCAACATTTTCAACTTCAATATTAGCGGCGGCAGTTACAGAGGATACACCGTCGAATTGATCCGTCAGGCGGGCGGCAATATGGACACCCGCTCAATTTCAGCTTCATCATTTTAATTGGTTACGCCGTGCTGGCATTCGACCGCGTAAGATGTTCGTAGGCTGCATTTATCCTCTTAAGGATTGCTTCTGCTTTCGCTATTTCATTTTCTGGCAGACCCTGACCGCGTAAAATGTCGGGATGGTATCGCTTCGCCAATTCGAGATAAGCCATGCGGACTTGGTCTCGCGTAGCGCCTGGTTTGAGACCAAGAATTTTCAGTTCGAGAGAAATCCGGCCGGATTTGCTGGTTGATCCGGCTCCTGATCGGTTGTCGCGCATGAAAGTTTCAAAATCAAAACCCGCCGCGAGGAATGCACGTACAAGGGAACCCTCTCCTAACCGAAGTACTGAAGCCGCAAGTCGCAGTTTCCGAAGTTCGCTATCGTCGAGATGCCCGTCCGCCAGTGCGACAGTGCACATTCCAACCAAGAACGTCTCACGCAGTTGAACTGCATCTGCGAAGATCTGGGCGAATTCAGACAAGATGTCTTCCACCGAAGACCGGATGCGAAGCTCTTCGTTGAAAAGGCGAGCAGCGTCGGGCAGCGTTTCTGTATCAATCTCGAAGAAGCGCCTGAGTTGCGCAAGTTCTCTGGCATCTGCAGTACCGTCAGCAATCGCAAGACTTGCTCCAAATCTCACAACTGTTTGGTAGTACAATGCCTTGCGATTGATTGGCTTCTCCGGTGGTGGCGAGTCCTGCCAAGAATATCCGGTGGCCAGTTTGAGCATGTAGAGAAAGCAATCCTGATCCCATTCCAGAGATACACGGATGTCATCGTTGAACATCGTTCCAATCAGTTTTGCTCCAAGTCCTTTCTTTTTACGACTGATCACCACCGAAAAAGATTCTTTGAAAAACGATACGTCAGGATTATCCAGCTTCGCTACCAGCTGCCCCCCTCTAAAGACCTCGCGAGACTTGTTGAATTGATGGCCGGAAAATGAGAAGAAACCCTTTGTTGCAAGTTCATTCTCCATTGGCTTTAGCCGCTGTACTAGCGAGACATGCGATAGGATAGCATTTGCCTGCAGCAAGCCTTCGAAGGTTTCCTTCTTAAGCCCGCTCCTAATCGCGCGACCAGGCCCGGTGAGTGAGATCGTGGTGCCTGAATGAAGCTTCACCGAAAGCAATGCCTGGTAAGTCTTCCCAGTTGGAATGCCGTTGATCGAGTTTTGCGTGACTGTGGCAGTGAATCGGATCGATGTGATGTCAACGTGCTGATGATGACTGCCCCTCCAACTGAAGCCATCGTCGTTGATCCAAAGTTCTGGAAGGGGTTGAATGTCTTTAGAGTTTTCCAATGGGTCAACTCAGGATCGAGTTAGATTTGAGGAAGTTTTCAATGAGGTATCGTACTCTTCCGGACACACACTTGGTTCACTTTCTTTTGGTTTACTATGAAGCGATGCACTAATATTACGCAGCGCCGTAAGTATAGCAATCGTCCCACTGCGAACCTAACCTTCAAACCAGACGTCAGCTGCACTACAAAAAACTTGCAGAATGGGCTCGGAACTGCCATTGCCGCACACCACAATATTGTAAAATTACGTCTGGTTCAGGCTTCTTCGGCACCAATGGCTTGGCCTATTTGGCTCGTCCCGAGGCACGTCAAGCAGGATTTTAAGAAAGTTGCCGAGGCGAAACATTGTCAGAGTTCCAAAAGCAAAAACCGCTTTGGGCAATGTATGCGCGCCGATAGCTCCTGTGAATTGTGATCTATCTAGACACTCTCAAGCATTGCTACCGCGAAGCCGAAGCGGCGTCCAAAACAACAACCGTATTTTCGGTCACGGAGCCTCTACCTGGTATTCCACTTTTTCGCCCTGCCCGTCATGACGCACCACAGTGGCCATGTTGCCGTCAACCGCCCAGATCTGGCAGTCCTTGAAATCCCGATCATTAAGGCGCGCGTCGCGGCACAATTCGCCGTCTTTCCAGTACCACGTCCCTGTCAGTTTTTTGCCCTCAAACATTCCGTCGATGGTTCCGTCGGCCTTGATCATTGCCCAATCTCCCCGGTGGTTCACCAGCCGTTTGTCGATCAGCTTTGAGCGAAACTCCTGTTCTGTCTCAATTTTCTTTTCCGAGGCTTGCGTTGACTGTGCGACCCTCTCCCCGGCAATCAGACCTACTGCAACCGCCAACATGAGAATAAACTTCATGGTTTAGATCCTCCACCGAGTTGATATTTCAGACTAACAAAAACCGTCGATTTTGGAAAGTCGAACACTGCAGTATTAGTTGAGATGAATCGCAATAGGATTTTATTGACGAGCCTTCCAACGACGAAAGCCGAACACCCCAATACCCCAAACGCACCATTTGTCTTTCTCAGTAGATATCAGATAGTCTCATGCAACATCACAGAACACTGTGATCTTTGTGCTATGCTAATATCCTGACACCCGAAGATCGATCCGGTTCCGATCCCCGACCTACCAAGGGTAAATATTCAATAGAGTAATAATCGGATGCAATTGGATGTAAATGGGTATATAATTGGATGCATGATCCAAACGGAATCCATTTCAATCACACCTGAAATCCTTAAACTCATCTCTGAAATTGATGAGTTCAAGGGCGCATGGCGGGCTCTGGGTACTTTGGCACCAGAACGTTTATCGGCATTGCGCCGGGTCGCAACCATTGAAAGTATCGGCTCGTCTACCCGTATTGAGGGCAGCAAACTTTCAGATCGTGATATTGATGCACTTTTGCGCAATCTCGATATTAAACAATTTGATACCCGTGATGAACAGGAGGTGGCCGGTTATGCCGATGTCATGGAGACAATCTTTGTATCTTCGGCAGAAATACCAATAACCGAAAACTTCATCCGCCAGCTCCATCGCGACCTTCTGATCCACAGTGCAAAAGATGAACGCCACCGAGGTCATTACAAGACTTCGTCAAACAACATTACGGCTTTTGATGCCGACGGTAATCAGGTCGGAATCGTTTTTGAAACTGCGACACCATTTGACACACCGCGATTGATGGCTGAGCTCACCGCTTGGGTGAATGAAGCTCGCGATCAGGACAAACTGCACCCGCTGATTATCATTGCGGTCTTCGTGGTTGTTTTCCTGGAGATCCATCCTTTTCAGGACGGTAATGGACGACTTAGTCGGGTGATGACAACGTTACTGCTGTTACAAGAAGGATATGCCTACGTACCCTATTCATCTTTGGAGAGTGTTATTGAGCAAAGTAAAGAAGGTTATTATCTGGCCTTGCGACAGACACAGGGCACAATTCGTACGCATAAGCCGGATTGGCAGTCTTGGCTGGTCTTTTTTCTAAAAGCGCTTCGCCTCCAGGTGAAGCGGTTGTCAGCCAAGGTTGAGCGCGAAAAACTGTTATTCACCTCGATGTCAGCGATTGATCTGCATATCCTTGACCACCTGAAAGACCATGGGCGTGTTTCCGTTGGAGAAATGGCTGCGTTAACACACGTAAGCCGAAACACGCTCAAGCCTCATTTCAAGGCACTTGTCAAAGCCGGGAAAATCACTCTCAATGGTAAAGGCCGCGGTGCGTTTTATTCTTTGAGATAAGCCTTGGTGTAATCGATAATATCCAAATTCACCCACAAACCGCCACGCCCCATCATTGACAATTCCACCGCCCAATCCATCTCTTGTGTTACTGGTCTAATCGACAATTTATCGCGGCGGATCATGCCGCATTGCCAATCAGGAGTTCTGCCATGCAATCACCCGTTCCAGCGCTGTCTCACTCACTGGGAGTCTTGGCCAAAATTCTGGACAAGGCCGATGCCCATTGTGCCGAGCGCAAAATTGATCCGTCAGCGTTTCTCAATGCGCGGCTTTATCCTGATATGTTGAATTTTACCCGCAATGTGCTGGCGGCCTGTGATACGGCAAAGGGTGCAGCGGCGCGGCTTTCGCAGACGGAAAATCCGGTCTATGAGGATACGGAGGCTTCCTTTTCCGAGCTGCAGGCGCGTATTCAAAAAACGCTGGAATTTATGAAAAGCGTCCCTGAAAGTACCTTCGAAGGCGCGGAAGACCGCACGATCAACATGAAAGCCGGTCAGCGGGAACTGACATTCACGGGCACGATATATCTGTCGGTTTTTGCGATACCCAATTTTTATTTCCACATGACCACGGCCTACGATATTCTGCGCCACAACGGGGTCGAAATTGGCAAGGCCGATTTTCTGGGTGGCTGATTTGGGCACAGATGATTAATTCGTACACGGGCGGGTGATGGCTTCCGGATTGAAACTGAAAAACCTTTGTCTGTGCGTGGCCATGCTCACCTGTGTCGGTTTGACCAGCGCTTGGGGAATGATCCGGTGTTGAACAAAAAGCTTCAACAGGCTTTTGAAGCCGGTGAACTTTCGGGTTTGCACGCCGTCGTGATCATTCACGATGGTGAGGTGCTGGCGCAAAGCTATTTTGAAGGCGCCGATGAACGCTGGGGCGCACCACTTGGTAATGTTGCGCACGGGCCGGATACATTGCATGACCTGCGGTCCGTCACCAAATCGGTGGTTGGGCTACTCTATGGAATTGCGCTGGCCGAGGGCAAGGTACCAGGACTTGATGAGAGCCTGGTCGCACAATTTCCCCAATATGGTGATCTTGCCAATGATCCCAAACGCAATGCCATGCGTGTGCGGGACGCCCTGTCGATGAAGATGGGGATCCAATGGAATGAGGACCTGCCCTATTCCAATCCGCAAAATTCGGAAATTGCCATGGAGAATGCACCGGATCGCTATAGATTCGTGCTTGAACAACCATTGGTCAATGAACCGGGCGACCAGTGGACCTATAATGGCGGTGCGGTTGCACTGATTGCAAAACTGATCGCGGACGGCACCGGCATGCCGATCGACCAATATGCCGGCGAAAAACTGTTCAAACCACTTGGCATCACCCGATATGACTGGATCGTTGGCCGCGATGGTGTCCCATCCGCAGCCTCTGGCCTGCGGCTCAGCATCAGCGATCTGGTCAAAATCGGCCAGCTGGTTCTTCAAAAAGGCGCATTCAACGGCCAGCAAATTGTGCCTGCTGAATGGCTGGATGTTTCATTTACAGCCCATTCAAATCTTAAAACCGGACTTCGCTACGGCTATTTATGGTGGCTGGCGCCATGGGGCGAGCCACCTTCATGGGTTGCCGGATTTGGTAATGGCGGGCAACGCCTGACGGTACAGGCCGAATATGATCTCATCATCGCGGTGCTGGCCGGCAATTACAATCAGCCGGATGCCTGGCAATTGCCGGTCAGGATTATTGATGAATTCATGGTTCCGGCGCTGAAAGAAAAACTCCGGAAAGACTGACTATTGCGGACCGTCGCAAATGCTATCGTACACAGCCCTGTGGTGACATGAGGTTCACAACAGAAAAAGGGCAGCCCAATTGAGCTGCCCCACAGAATTAATAAGCCGTGGCGACTACAGCCAGTGACATCTTGTGGTATAGATCTGGCCCTTGGAATTACGGTATTGGCAATTGCCATTTCCAGCTGTGGCAAGATAAGTACCAAATCCACCAATCAATGCGCCAACAACAGCGCCACCGGCACTACCTGTGGCCACTGCGCCAACGGCGGCGCCTACACCCGCGCCTGACGCGGTCTTTTCTGCCGTTGTACATGCCGACAAAGATGCGGCCGCTACCAGTACAATTACTAAAGCCCTCATCAATTCACTCCTGTTTTGGCCGTCCCGTATACACCCAGTGTTACCACGAACAGCGTGTCTTAATATTATGCGACATGTCTCCAACCCCGCGAAAGCATGCTGGGCGCAGTATCGAAACTCCGGTTGATCAGGTCAAGCCATGATGGTGTCAGAAAGTGCCATGCCACCAAAAGAGGTGCACGATTGTTGCATAATCACCCGTTCCGAGCGCGTGATTGGTGTTGGTCGCAACAAGACTGCATTAGCCAATCCGCCGTTTTGGAGACTCTTTTTCGACGCAGGCTATCAGCGAACCGGATGGAAAAGATCAGCAATCATCATTATAATCAACGGACATTCATTCGTATGTTGCCGACAGTTCAAACACTCGAGGCCGCAATGGATCTTTCGTTTTTCACCATGCCAATTCATCCGGTTGGCAAATCGATTTCCAAATGTATGCGCGAGGATCGCGATGCCTTCATTCTGGCAGACGAGCTGGGGTTTCGTGAGGGCTATTGCGGCGAACATACGACCGACCTGGCCGAAATCATCACCTCCACCGTCGCCTTCATGGCAAGCCTTGCCTATAATACGAAGACCATTCGTCTGGGCACCGGCACAGTTAATCTGCCCAACTCCCACCCGGCCCGGGTTGCTGCAGAAGTGGCGATGCTTGATCACATGCTTGAAGGGCGCTTCATCTTCGGAATATCACCGGGTGGGCTGATGTCCGATGCGGAAGTCTTTGGCAATCTGGACCGGGACCGTAACGCCATGTTCGTGGAATGTATCGATATGGTCCTGGATATCTGGAAGGGACAGGCACCCTATAACCTCAAGGGTGATTTTTACGAGGTAACCACGGCCAAAACGATGATGCCCGAGATTGGTCAGGGAACCATTATCAGCCCCTATCAAACTCCGCATCCGCCGATAGTCGGAACCGTGGTGGCACCGTTTTCAAAGGGTGTCACAGCGATGGCTGCCAGAGGGTGGGAACCACTTTCAGCCAATTTTCTACTGCCCAGATGGGTCAAAACCCACTGGCCGAACTATGTTGAGGGCTGCGAGCAGGGCGGGCGTACTGCCAGCCCGGCAAACTGGCGCATCGCAAAAAATATCTGCGTTCATGACGATGCAGCGACGGCACGGCGCTATGCCCGTGATCCGGGCAGCCCCTATGTCCTCTACTACAGTCAGTTATTGACCAAGCTCAAGAATGGCGGGCGGGCCAATCTCTTCAAGGAAGATCAAAATATGCCTGATGATGATGTGACACTCGACTATGTCATGGACCGTCTTGTCATCCATGGAGAACCGGACAGCGTTGCTGATCAGATTTTGGCTTTTCGCGAAGAGGTTGGCGATTTTGGACAGCTGGTCTACGCCGGCCATGACTGGAGCGACATTGAGTTGAGCAGAAAATCGATGATCCTGATGGCCGAAAAAGTCATGCCAAAGGTCAATGATGCCATAGCAGCCAAGACTGCTGCAGCACAATGAGCGACATAATCCATATGGATATGGGGTCTGTTCAGCTGGCCTACACAATTGACGGGCCGCAGCATGCGCCGTGGCTGGTCCTGTCAAATTCACTGGCAACACATAGGGATATGTGGGACCTGCAAATGGCGGACCTCACAAAAACCCACCGGGTGCTGCGCTATGATACGCGTGGCCACGGGCAAAGCAGCGCACCACCGGCACCCTATACATTTGACCTGCTCGCCGGCGATGTTCTGGGGCTTATGGATGGGTTGGACATCGGTTCTGCCGACTTTGTCGGGTTGTCACTGGGCGGCATGACCGGGCTGGCGCTGGCGCTCAAACATCCTGACCGGATCAAAAGTCTTGCCTGCTGTGATGCCCGCGCCGATGCGCCGGAAATCTACCAGCAGATCTGGCCTGCCAATATAGCCAAAGCCCAAAAGGACGGCATGGAGGCGGTCGCCTCACCAACGCTGGAGCGCTGGTTCACCGGGGCTTACCGTGATGACCCGCTAAACGCGGAACACCTGAAGCGTGTACGCGACATGATTGTGACAACTGCGGTTGACGGTTATGTGGGCGCTGCAGCCTGCCTGTTGAACCTTGACATGCTTGAAGACCTTGGCACCATCACAGTCCCGACCATCTACATAGGCGGCACACACGACCCGGCCGCACCTGCCGATGTCATGCGTCATATGGCCGAAGTGACCAAGGGTGCGCGCTTTGAGGAAATTGCTGACGCCGCACATTTGTCCAATATTGAAAACCCGGCCGCTTTCAACCGCGTGCTGACAAGATGGCTGGGCGAGCGAACCCTGGTCGCATCTCAATAGGAAAGTCTGGTTGTGGGCGCTGGAATTTACGACTATTTTTGCATTTACCAACCGGATTGAAGTGGAATGCAGAATGGATTTTAACACGGCGCTGGCGCTGACGGGTGCAACCGCGATACTGGTGACAATACCCGGTCCGAATGTAGCCCTATTTATTGCCAATACCATTGCATACGGAGCGCGTTTTGGTGTTGCCACGGTTCTGGGAACAACCCTGGGTGTGGCACTGCAGCTGCTCATTGTCGTTTTGGGCCTTGCCGCACTGCTTGAGTTTGCGTCATCCGCCTTTGGCTGGTTGAAATGGGCGGGCGTAGTCTATCTGATCTATCTGGGAATTGTTTCGTGGCGCCAGGGTGTCGATACCATCGAAGCGCCTGTCGCGCGCTGCAAACCCATGCGCGTGCTGTTTCAACAGGGCCTGCTGTTGGCCATGATCAACCCGAAGACGCTGCTTTTCACTGCTGCCTTTCTTCCCCAATTCGTCAATACTCAGGCAGCCGGACCCTTTTCGCTGATGGTACCGGCGATCATCTATCTGAGTGTTGTCCTGCTGGGCGATCTATGCTGGGTGGCTTGTGCGCAGATCGCCAGACCGGCAATCATGAAACTCGGGCGGTTGCGCCACAGGCTGACCGGATGCCTGTTTATCGGCTCAGGTGTTGGTCTTGCTCTTGCACGCGTTGACCGCTAGGGCCTGCATCACGCCCGCTCATCCTTTGGCGATGCCATGACAATATAGGATGTGATGGCGTTCACCTGCGGCAGCGTGCCCAACACCTCGGTGTGAAAATGTTTGTAGGCTGCAAGATCCGACACTTCCACACGCAGCATATACTCGACCGAACCGGTTGTATTGTGGCATTCGCGTACCGCAGGTGAGAGCGAGATCGAGCGCTCAAATGCTTCCTGTGATGCCTTGGAATGATCAGACAGGCCAACGGTGACATAGGCAGCAAAGCCGGCGCCCATTGCCTCGCGATCCAGAACAGCGCGATAGCCCTTTATGACACCGCTCTTTTCCAATTCCTGAACCCGGCGCAGGCAGGTTGAAGGTGACATGCCGACACGCTCTGCCAATTCTGCATTGCTGATGCGACCATCGCGCTTCAATTCCTGCAATATCCTGTCACTTTTTCGATTATCCATACTCATAGTCTTCATGATTAACCCCAAACTGATCCATTTCGCAACAATATGCCATGATAAATGGCCTAATCTTGCGCCATGACCATCGAATTATTAATCGCCTTTGCAACGTTTTGTTTTGTCTCCTCGGCCACCCCGGGGCCAAATAACCTCATGCTGATGACATCAGGTGCCAATTTTGGTGTACGCAGAACCGTTCCCCATTGGCTGGGTATTGGTGCCGGTTTTACCACAATGATTGTGCTGGTCGGCCTTGGCCTCATCCGTGTCTTCGATGCCTATCCGATAACCTATGTAATCCTCAAGGTTCTTTGTGTGGTGTTTCTGCTTTATCTTGCCTGGAAAATTGCCAATGCCAGCGCACCGAACAAGGCGAGTGCCAGTGGCACACCGATGACATTCTTGCAGGCTGCAGCCTTTCAATGGGTCAACCCGAAAGCCTGGGCCATGGCGCTGACGGCGGTTACAGTTTATACGCCATCACAAAATTTTTCCGCCGTTATGACAAGTGCCCTGATCTTCGGCCTCATCAACCTGCCTTCATGCAGCCTGTGGATTTTTATCGGACGGCAGATCAGACGATTGCTGACCAATGCCTTGCGTCTGCGTGTGTTCAATATAAGCATGTCTTTGCTGCTTTTGATGTCGCTCTACCCGCTTTTGTTACTATCCTGACGATTGATGGATTCATCTTGAGAGCCGCTGTTCATTCCATAGATTTTTCGAATGAGTTGCAGACTTAATTCGATTGGAGATCAGAAAAAATTTCGACTTAGGATGGCGCACTCAAAACGGCAACCATCGCGAAATTCTTTCCAATCAGCACGGTGTGTATATAGCGTGGACATGGCGGCCAGGTTTGGTGGTTGATCCAAGGTAAGGAAGCCTAATGTCCGACGGTCTGAACATGTCCCGCCGAATACGCCGAACCCCCTATACGGACCGGGTCGAAAAATGCGGCGTGCGCGTATTTTCCGTTGTCAATCACATGCTGCTGCCAAAGGCGTTCCAATCGAGCGTTGAAGAAGACTATTGGCACCTGCGCAAGCACGTGCAGCTCTGGGATGTTTCCTGCCAGCGACAGGTGCAAATTACCGGGCCGGATGCGGAACGTCTGGTGCAATGGATGACACCGCGCAGCATCAGGCGGGCGAAAGTCGGAGACTGCATGTATGTTCCCATCGTCGATCACAATGGCGGTCTGGTAAATGACCCGGTATTACTGAAGATCGCTGCAGACCGGTTTTGGCTTTCGATTGCAGACAGCGACGTCCTTTTATATGCGACCGGTCTGGCAATCGGTGCCGGTCTGGATGTTCAGATCGATGAACCGGATGTATCGCCCCTTGCCGTACAGGGGCCCAAGGCAGAGGACCTGCTGGTCTCGCTGTTTGGGGAAGATATTCGCACCGTCGGTTTTTTCAAATACAAGCGTTTCGAATTTCAAGGCACGCAGCAGATAATCGCCCGATCCGGTTACTCCCGGCAGGGCGGTTTTGAGATCTACCTCGACGATACCGCCCTGGGGCATGATCTTTGGGATAGGGTCTGGGAAGCCGGTCAGGCCTACAATATTGCACCGGGCTACCCCAATCTGATTGAACGCGTTGAGGGCGGCCTGTTTTCCTATGGAAACGAGATGACGCGCGCCAACAACCCCTTGGAACTGGGATTTGGAAAATTCTGCAAACTGGATGGATCAATTGATTTTGTCGGGCGCAAGGCGCTGCAGGAAATAGCCGCCCGGGGCGTTTCGCGTGAAATCCGCGGTGTTGTTTTTTCCGGTGATTCGGTGCCACCCTGTTCGAAACCATGGCCTGTCATGGTTGGAGACCGTCAGGTCGGAGACATTACCAGTGGAACCTGGTCGCCACGATTGAAAGCCAATATCGGCCTGTCGATGATTGATCGCGCATTCTGGACCATTGGGCAGGGCGTTGAAGTGCAAACGCCGGACGGAAATTTGCATACCGGCAAGATTGTTGAGCTTCCGATGACCTGATGCTGGCTTGCAGCCCATGGTCAGACTTGCCGATCTCACCGGCGCAACACCAACAGGCCAGCGCCCATGATGAGTATTATTCCCAGCGCGGTTGTTGCGGTTGGAACTGTTGAAAAAATCAGCAGGTCCCACAGGGCGGCGAAAACCAGGTAGCTGTAGTCAAAGGTCGCAATAAGCGATGACGGTGCAGACTGATAGGCCCCGGCCAGACCCATACCGATGACAACCACAAATACCGCCAATAGTGCCAATACCAGCCACTGCAATGGACCCAGTGTTGTCCATCCGTCAAACAGATAGGGAAACGCACTGGCAAGACCCCCGACCGGTTGCCAGATCAACAGGCAAAGGCTCAGCACAACGCCAGCCAAAAGCATCATCAGGTTCAGCGACAACGACATCTCCGGCAATGGCACGTGCTGGCATCTGGTACGGGTCACTATATTGGCCAGCGCGTAGGAGAAGCCACCAAACAAAGGCAGCATCGCCCAAAGAGAAAATGCGTCTGTTCCCGGCTGCAGAATAACGAGAACACCGAGGAAACCTATTGCGATCGCAACCCATCCACGCGCACCCACCGGTTCCCCGACGACAAAGGCTGAAAGCAGGGTGACAAAAATGGGTGCGGTGTAAATACCGGTGGCAACGGTCGACAGGTTCAAAAACGGCATCGCGGCATAAAATGCCATAAACATCACTGTCATCAGCAATGAGCGGACCAATGGCCATTTGCGCAAGGCACCGATCAGAATATTGCGTTTCGGGCGCAGGACCAAAGCCAACAGAAAAAACAGCGGCAGCGCAAGCAGGCCGCGCAGGGTGAAAATTTGCCAAAGAGACATATCTGCACTGAAAAGCTTGAAGAGCGCATCCTGAACCGACATGCCGAAAACAGCCGCAATAATCAGCGTAACACCAAATGCCACCCGTTGAGGCCTTGCTTGTGCGGCGGCTGCATCCATTTTCTGATCCCCAACAAATGCCCTCATCTGCCCGTCGATCCGTTATACCGGCTGTCCATAATTTGAATAGGCATTGAATTTTCATGTAATTGATGAAATTATTCGAATAATGATACGTCCACCCATCCACGGCATTGAGGTGTTTTTAGCCATTGTTCGGGAAGGCTCGCTTCGCGCGGCGGCCAAATCGCTTGGTGTTGGCGCACCGGCGGTCAGCCACCAGTTGAAAGCGCTGGAAGAGAACATGGGTGTCGACCTGCTGTTTCGCACCACCCGCAGCATTGAACTTACCGAAGCAGGCCAGGTATTGCTTGACTCTGCGGCACCTGCCTATCGCGACATCATTTATGCTGTCAAAAAAACCCGGGAACTCAGCAAATCCACCAAGGGTACATTGCGACTGACACTACCACGCAGCGCCTATACAACCGTTGTCGCGCCGGTTCTTGAGAGATTTCAATCCGCTTATCCTGACATCACGCTCGACATTTCACTGCATGAAGGCCTGGTGGATATTGTCCGGGAAGGGTTTCATGCCGGCATTCGCCTGGGTGATCTGTTGGCACCAAACATGATTGCCGTGCGTCTGACAGAACCTTTAATCCCGGCATTTTCCGCCGCACCTTCCTATCTGGCAAAACACGGGCGGCCAAATCATCCGCGCGATCTGCTGAACCACAAATGCATCCGCTATAAACGCACAACAGCCAATAGGGTCGCCGAATGGCATTTCACCGAAGATGGACATGCAAAGACAATCGATCCACCGTCAAGACTGATCTTTGATACGATACAAGGTGTCGTGGAAGCGGCTATCGACGGCCATGGCATTGGCTGGTCGATGCGATCCACTGTTGAAGAACCTTTGCGAGCGGGCGCATTGGAATCGGTTCTGGATATGTACGGTAAAGAACTCCCGCCATTTTATCTTTACTATCCCGAGCAAAATCGCCGTGTTGAATGTTTACGCCTGTTTATCGATTGCCTGGTGGCGAAACGCAATGAACGGGCAAACTGATCTCCTACGAACCGGAGCGTACCCGAATGTTCATATCATTCAGGATTGGCGTCCAGCCAGGACACACAAAAGCTCAAACATGATGGACACGCCGACCCATGCGGTTCCACCTGTTGGATCAAAAGGCGGAGAGACCTCAACCAGATCGGCGCCAACGAGGTTCAATCCGTCCAACTGACGCACCATTTTCTGGGCTTCAAATGTGGTGAAACCACCTATTTCAGGAGTGCCTGTCCCGGGGGCATAGGCGGGGTCAATACTGTCGATATCAAAGGTCACATATGTCGGCCCCTGCCCGACAATTGCGCGCGCCTCATGCATAATGGCATCAATACCGGTCTCGTAAACCTCTTCGATCGGAATAATCCGGATACCCTGCTGGCGACCCCAGATGAGATCTGAGTCATCATAGGTTGTTCCGCGGATGCCGATTTGCACGACGCGTTTCGGATCCAGCAGTCCTTCCTCGATGGCGCGGCGAAACGGCGTGCCATGGGTAAATTTGCAGCCGTCAAAATAGCTATCAAAGAGATCCGTATGGGCATCGAAATGTATCATGCCCAAAGGCCCGCCTTGGGCAAGGCCTCGCAGAACCGGCAGCGAAATCATATGATCGCCACCAGCGGTCAGCGGCGTAACACCTGCATTGTGAAGCGCTTTATAATAGTCTGTCACCCGCGCCAGCGTGTCCATTGTGTCCGCCGGGTTCACCGGGCAATCGCCAAGATCGGCGCAGTTACGCAATTCAAAGGGCATCATGCCTGACACCGGATGACGGGCCCGGATCATGGTTGAATAGTCACGCAATTGGCGCGGACCGTGACGCGCACCAGGCCGGTTGGTGGTCCCTCCATCCCAGGGGACACCAATAATGCCGATATCCACCTGTGAGATATGCGCATCCTCCAGTGCCACATGCGGCAAACGCATGAAAGTGGGTATGCCCGCGAAACGGGGAACCTGCATTCCCGAGACAGGCTGAAAAGATAGTGTTTTGCTGTTCATCTTGTAACCGTATTGTGGGTTGGATTTTATGGTTGTGTGCAGCTGTAAACCGGTGCTTTAGCCATCACCGCTGGAACGCTCGTTCCAGGTTTCGAGAAATTGCCTGAGCCGGTTGCTTCTTGGGGTTTCAAACAGATCTGCCGGTGCGCCCTGCTCCACCACGACACCCTGATCCATGAAGATAACGCGATCGGCAACCCTTGCCGCAAACCCCATCTCATGGGTGACAATGACCATGGTCATGCCTTCCTTTGCCAGCGTTTGCATCACGTTCAGCACTTCGCCTACCAGCTCCGGGTCCAGCGCTGATGTCGGCTCGTCAAAGAACATGATCCTTGGTTGCTTGGCCAACGCCCTGGCAATTGCAACACGTTGTTGCTGTCCGCCCGATAATTGTCCGGGATACTCATGCGCCTTGGATCGCATCCCGACTTTTTCCAGGTTTTCCATGGCCCGTTTTTCGGCGCTGGCCCTGTCCATCTTTTGTACCACCCGCAAGGCTTCAGTGACGTTACTGAGGGTTGTTTTGTGGGGCCAAAGATTGAACTGTTGAAACACCATGCCAATGCAATTGCGAACGGCATCAATATTGCGGTCCGTATCACGGCGGCGGCCCGAGGGGGTCTGGCGATACCCAAGCAGCCTGCCCTCTATCAACACTTCCCCGTCTTCATATTCCTCAAGAAACGCCATGCTGCGCAGCAGGGTGCTTTTACCGGATCCCGATGGACCGATAATGCAAACGACCTCCGAAGGTCTGACTTCAAGCTCAATCCCCTTTAATACCTCAAGTGAGCCGAAACGCTTATGCAGATCACGAACTTCGATAATCGGGGCCCCGTTCGGGGCCGCATTCAGGGCCAATTTTTCAGCGTCCGCCATCAGTGTTTCACCCTCTTTTCAATGGTTGCGCCCAGCAGCGCGATCCCTTCGATCAAAATCCAGTAGAGGATTGCCGCTGCCAGATAAGGTTCGAGCGTGGCAAATGTTTCATTGACCATCTGGGTTGTATTCTTGGTAAGCTCGGCGACCGTAATGATGGATAAAACAGCAGACTCCTTGACCAGCAGGATCATCTGATTGGTGAGCGGTGGCAGGATCAGCGTTAACATCTGAGGAATACGGATGCGCCAGATGATTGCCGATTTTCCTATGCCCAGCATGCGCGCTGCCTCTATCTGGCCAATTGGAATGGATTGAAATCCGGAACGAAAGATTTCGGCGAAATAACCGCCGCCATAAAGGCCCATGCCGAAGATGCCGACCGTTTCGGCAGACAGCGTCAGGCCGAATGAGGGGCCGCCATAGTACATCAAAAACAGAACAATCAGGATGGGGGTGCCGCGCATGACCTCAACATAGATACGGCACAGCCAGCGCAGGAGAGCGAACTTTGAAAGCAGGCCGAGCGATACGATCAGCCCGACGATCATCGCGACAATTCCGGCGAAAAAGCAGATTACAACAGTTATCAAAAATCCTGACAGCAAAAGCGGTGCGAAGCGGACAAGAAGATCAAAGTCAAAGGACATGTGCTGCCCTTTGTCCTTTGCCAAGACGGCGTTCAAAATACCGGCCGATTGCCGCCAGACTGATGGTCATCGCCAGATAGGCCAGCGCCGCCAGAATATAGACCTCGAAGGGGCGGTATGTCGTTGCGACGATCTGTTGGCTGGTACGCAAAAGCTCCGTCACCCCGATCACCGAAATCAGTGATGAATTTTTGAGGATAGAAATCGTCTCATTTATCAGCGACGGCAACACAACCCTGAACATTTGCGGTGTGAGAATGTTTTTGCGGATCGCAAATGTGCTGATGCCCAACATGCGTGCAGCCTCAATTTGCCCATTGGGAATAGTCATTAATCCGCCGCGATAAATTTCCGCCTGGAAAGCAGCAGTGTTCATTGTCAGCGCGATCACGGCAGCACCCAGCGGTGGGAGATTTATACCGGCGTGCGGAAGGAAGTAGAAGATGATCAGCAACTGGACCAACAAAGGTGTTCCACGCCACACGCTGCGATAGACCTTGCTGGCAAAACGCAAGCTCTTGTTTTTGGACATTAATCCAAAGCACAGCAACAGGCCAAAAAACACACCCAGGACAATGGCACAGAGCGAGAGTGAAGCCGTGAAAACGGCGCCCTCAGCGAGCACAGCCCAATTCCCGGATAAAATGTTCAAAAAGGCGTTCATTCAAATATACCCAATTGCTGCAGACAGGGCTGATACGAGCCGTATTCGGTTTGTCTCAGAAATCCGGGCGTGCCAGTGGTTCCGTTGGCAATTCCATGGGTGCGCCGAACCATTTGGTCTGGAGTTTTGCCAAAGTGCCATCGGCCTGAAGGCGGGCCAGGCTTTCATCCATGAATGCAGCAAGCGACGCGCTTTCCGGATCCTTGCGTGCCACCCAGGCGTAAAACTTTTTTGGCCCAAAAGTTCCGTCTACAACCGAGAACAATTCGGGCCGGGTCCGTTGGGCTTCCAGTAGATTTGGAAGGCTGTTTGCAACCGCTGAAATTCTGCCCGCCGCGAGATCCGCATAGGCCTCATTGTAATCAACATAGGTCTTGATCTCGACGGGTGCATGCAACGTACCGGAAAAGGCCTCAAGTGCGCTCAGATGAACACTGCCGGCCTGCGTTCCCACTGCCATTCCGGCAATATCTGCCGGTGCGTTGATGCCGTCAGTTGACGTCAGGGTCATCACAGCCATTGTTGCATCAGCAATCGGACGCGACATGGCATAACGATCAAAGCGCTCTGCATTGACAGTAACCGAGGTCACAACATAGTCGAACTGGCCGGCTTCAAGCCCGGATAAAATCCCCTGCCATGGCAGATCAAGACGGTTGAAAGTCACATCCGGCAGTTCTTTCATTATCTCTGCCATAATATCGGCGGAATACCCGACGATCTCGCCGTTTTCGACAAATTCAAATGGCGGAAAGCGCGATTCCGTCCCCGCATTGAAAACACCGCGTGCCTTTATGTCATCCAGCAAATCAGCGCTCGCCATTTCAGGCGCTGCCAAAAATGGCACCATCACTGCTGCAGTAATCAGTGCATATTTCGTCCGGCAAATTCCCAATTTCATCCAATCTCTCCCTTGTTTTAAACCTGCATCACTTGTCATGACGGCGTTAGTTTTGAGGCACTATCCAATGATTTTAGAAACCAATAAATTCATTATTACCTATGTTCGTATTAGAAATTGTGGTTCAATCACTTCGTTTGGAAGATGGGATTGCACGGATGCGATTGGGAAGTTCTGATATCAACAGCCTCAATGTTTTTCGCAAAGTTGTCGAGCAAGGCAGTTTTGTCAGGGCTCAACATTCTTTGAACATAAGCCAGTCTTCGGTGAGCCAACACATTGTAAAGCTTGAAGAACGTTTGGGATTTCGGCTGTGCAAACGCGGTCGGTCCGGGTTTTCCCTGACGGAGAAAGGGATGACGGTTTACAATCAGGCACGTCAGATTTTTCAGTTGATTGATGATGTTTCAGACGAACTGGGCGAGATGCGCAATCAGATCACCGGACATTTGAAGATCGGGATCGTCGATAACACAGTCACCGAGCGAAACCTGCCGGTTCACCGGGCACTTGATCAATTCCTCGCACAATCCAAATTCGTGGAGGTTGATATTACCATTGGCACCGCACCCGAACTTGAATCCAAACTGTTAAATGGCGATATCAATCTCGCCCTGACGCCAGCCGCCGCCCAAAATGAGAACCTGATTTACAATGAAGTCTACCGCGAACGGCAGTCGGTATTTTGCGGCGCTTCGCATCCATTGTTTACCGAAGAAAAAATCACGCGTGCCATAGTGGAGCAGCACAAATTTGTGGTGCGTCCCTACGGAGACCTTCAGGAAATGCGATATTTCAAGAAAGCGCATGCCGCTGCCAGTGCCTCGAATATGGAGGCATTGGCAATTTTCATATTAAGCGGGCGATTTGTCGGCTATCTGCCTGATCATTACGCCGAACATTGGATCGCAGCCGGGGAAATGCGCATGCTGATCATGGATGAAGCTTCATTTCTGTCACCATTTTATATCGTCACGCGGAAGGAAGCGCGGGCATCACGAATTCTCAGTGCATTTTCGACACAGATATCAAGGTGCATTGAGGATGCAACCCGCAAACAGCACCCTGCAGCATCTGAATGAAAACAGCAGATGATACGCGTCTATAGTGGCATCAACACAATGGCGATAATTGCCCTTCACACAAGATTTTCATCTTCGCAGGTCAATATGGTATTGGTGCTTATCGCGGGGTTTTTACGCAAAATAACAGGTTCCAGGCAGAAGATTTATAGTGGCAAAAACGGCACAGAATTCATTGGCATCACCCAATATCATTCAATCGAAACGGGTTCTTCGAGTCCTTGGTACTTCTGTCACTCATTTCGAAGAATTGCGCGTGGCGGCAGAAGCTGATCTGGGACTTAAAATCGAATTCACCACGTTGAACGGAACCGAGGCTCAACGTCGGGGGGCACTTTCGCCTGCCAGCTTTGATCTGTACGACCAATGGTTCCATGATATTGATCTGATTTGGCCGACAGGGTCTCTCCAACCCATCAACGTAGAGCGGATTGACAGCTGGAGTGATATTGGTGATCTGCCGAAAACCGGTTGCCTGTCTTCCGGACAGGTCACTGCGCCCGGCGGAGATCCCAGTCAAAAACTGTTTGTGCAAAGAAACGGGTCACTGAGCAACATTCCCACCCATCAGATATCCATGATGCCGACAGTGCATAATGCCGATAGTTTCGGTACGATTGGCACCGGGTCAGTCGATATTCAAAGTTGGGCGGCTTTTATTGACCCCCGATGGACGGGAAAGATAATTCTGCAAAGCGACGCTGCCATCGGCAGTCTTGATATGCTCATGGCGCTTGGTGCGTCCAGGAATATCAACATTCAGGACATCGGAAACCTGTCGCTGAGCGAGATCGACCTGCTCACCAAAAAACTGACTGAATACAATGGGTTGGGTCAATTCAAGGCTTTCTGGGCTGATGAATCTGAAGCCATCAGCGCCTTTCAGTCAGATGAGCCTGTTATCGGCAGTCTTTGGTGGTCCGGCGCGGTTAAACTGCGCGCCCTTGGTATTCCGGTATCGATGGCGACACCGGTTGAAGGCTACCGTGGCTGGTTCGGTGGCATAGCCCTTTCGAGACATTCAAAGGGCGCCGTTCTGGATATGAGCTACGATTACATGAATTGGTGGCTTTCAGGATTGCCGGGTGCCCTGATGGCCAGAAATGGCGCCTATATGACGAACTCAAAGGCTGTCAAATTGCATCTAAGTCCTGCCGAATGGGAATTCTGGTACGAAGGCAAAGCGGCAAAAACGCCAATCACCGACCCCAGGGGAGTAAAAATTTACGATGTTGGAGAGTGTCGTGGTGGCGGCTCCTATTATGAAAGAATGTCCCGTGTCGCGGTCTGGGATTCGGTTATGCAGGAGCACAATTATCTGGTCCGGTGCTGGGATAATGCGATTGCGTGACCAGTTTTTTGTCAGGTATCCATTCTGACCAGATAGGGTTTGGTTTCGGAGGTGGGAAAGACCGATATCGCCATGAGCCGCTTCGACGTGCGTTCAGCAGCACGATTTAAATGTTCCTCAAGCGCCTGGGCGGCCAATTTGTAACTCCCGCGCTTTACAAAATTGAATATCAGTGCGTGTTCCTGCCAGGAATCCTCGAAAGGTTGTGTCCCGACGAAGGATGCAAACACATGGTTCACCACCAGGGCGAGTTGGCTTTGATTGACCATGCGCAACAGGTGTGGATTTGGTGATTTTGACAGCAGCGTAGTGTGTAAATCACGCTCGAGTTCACCAAGAAGGCTCACCGATATCTCGTCGGGTTCATGCTGAGCCTGATTCAACCGGTTCATCATCTCATCGAGCAGGTCCTCATTGATCAAAGGAACACTTTCCTCCAGCGCCAAAGGCTCCAACCTGGCTCTGATTGAATAATAATGGGCCACCTCGGCAGCCGTCAGTGGCCCCATGACCCAATGGGAACGGGGGTCTTTTCGAACGATGCCGCGCACCAGCAGGCGCGATAGAATATCGCGTATAACGGTTCGGCTGACCTGAAAGTAATCGGCTGCGGCCTGCTCATTGATCCTGAACTTTCCAAATGGAAGGGCATGGACCAGGGCGTTTTCAAATTCCCTGAAGACGCGCTCTGACGTCAGCAGTGCCGCATCGCTTGCCGTGACCTCCGAAAGGCCCAGCATGTCGTAGGTTATATTGACCCGCAAAGGGTGGTCGTCATTGTCACCGGCAACAACAAATCCCCGACCGTCGAACCGTTTCAACAGGCCCTGCTCATTAAGAAACCCAAGTGCCGTTCGAACGGGCGTTCGACTGGACCTGAATAATTTGGCAATCGGGTCTTCCGTAAGCACTGCACCTGAGGGCAGCAGCCCATCTTTTATGGCGCGCTCAATCTTCGTGGCAATGACCTGATATCGAGGTCTTGCGACATCCAGATCAGCAGCTTCGAGCTGTTTTGCAGTGTTGTTAACAGTCATCATCACAATTCTCTATACCGATTTTTGTGTTCAATGTACGTTTTTTTATGTCTTTTTCCCTCTGTGCAATGCCATATTCCTTAAGTTTGGCGGCTCTTTTAAGACAATAATGTACTTTTTCGGTGTTCATAATTGACTTTTGAACACAAAGTGCATTATGTGTACAAAAAATTGCACACAAGGGAGGTTTAAACCAATATGCTGGAATTGGTTGACTTGGGGAAGTCATTTGACGGTGTAAGCGCAATAAATGGCGTATCGTTCGACGTTGGTGAAGATGAATACCTGACACTGCTGGGCCCCTCAGGTTCAGGAAAAACGGTGCTCCTGCGCCTGATTGCAGGACTTGATCGACCCGATGCCGGTCGGATTGTTCTCAACGGACAAAATATCACCAATAAGCCAACGCACCTGCGCGGGCTTGGATTTGTGCAGCAAAAATACGCGCTTTTTCCCCATTTGTCCGTGCGTCAGAACATCAGCTTTGGCCTGACCAACCATCACTCAACACCAATCTCGGACGCCAATGAGGTCAATCGCCTGTGTGACGAAATGCTGGAAATCGTTGGCCTTAGCGGCCTGGCGGATCGCGGCGTCGGCCAGATTTCCGGTGGCCAGAAACAACGGGTCTCGCTGGCAAGAACATTGGTCACAAAACCAAAACTGTGCCTGTTGGATGAACCTCTTGGGGCGCTCGATGCAAATCTGCGCGAGCGCATGACTGTCGAACTTCGCGATATCAGAGCAAGGCTTGGTGTCAGCTTCATGCATGTGACCGGCAATGAAGATGAGGCTTTGGGCATGGGCGATCGCATGATTGTCCTGGATAAGGGCTCGGTTATCCAGATTGAAAAACCGGCCGATGTTTTCTCCAGACCCGCAACCGTCAGCGTTGCGCGCCATATGAACAATTATAACATTCTGCCCGGTTCAACCCGGAACAACCATTTTGTCTTTGCCGGTTCCAGACTTTCAATACCGGCAAATGTGGAGAATGCCGCTTTTTACGTTGTGGGCATAGACAAGGTTGCGGTCGAGCCTGTCGAGGCGCCCGAACGAAAGGATGCTGCCTCGATTGATGCAACTTATGTGGCCAGTGAATTTATGGGGTCCAGGGTTGTCTATCTGTTCGAACGCCAGGACGGACAGGTGTTCGAAGTCGAGCGTCACCTCAGTCGGGAAACACCGGTTAACTACATTCCAGGTGAAACAAGGCGCTTGAGCTGGGACGTGAATGACGTTCTGACCTACGCGCCTGACGGCTCCCTTGTGAATAACAGCGCGCAATTGCGGGGAGCAGCATGACACATATTTCCGATAGTCAGAACACGGATCAACGACGCTTTTTTCAAAGGTATGCTCCCTATTTTCTGCTCGCGCCGGGTGTGACATGGATGGCCCTGTTCCTCGTCATACCGCTCGTGATGATGGTCTATGTCAGTTTCTGGACACAAACCACATTTGCAATCAGCTCAGATTTGACAACAAAATCCTGGGTCACATTTTTCTCATCAGAAACCTATTTTGGTGCGCTCCTGCGCACCATACGAATCTGGCTGACAGTTTTGTTTTTCACATTTCTGCTGGGCTATCCAATAGCATTGTTCATCGGACTTTTCGTTCGAAGCAAAACCGTTCAAACGCTCCTGCTGGTCGCCTGTGTTATCCCGTTCTGGACTTCATTCCTGATCCGCGTT
Source organism: uncultured Rhizobiaceae group bacterium (assembly GCA_947501445.1). GTDB lineage: Bacteria > Pseudomonadota > Alphaproteobacteria > Rhizobiales > Rhizobiaceae > Hoeflea_A. Next base: position 25,462 of record CANMVS010000004.1, read on the forward strand.
CTGGCCTGGCGTCCCATGCTGGGCAAGGAAGGTGCGGTTAATCTGGTCCTCCAAAAGATAGGCGTCATCAGCCAACCGATTGAGGTTTTGCTCTTCACAGAACTCTCTGTGGTCATTGGCATGGTCCAAATTTATGTCGTGTTCATGGTTGGTCCGATTGCTTTCATGCTCTCACGAATCGATGGCAGTCTGCTGGAGGCGGCGCGCGACATAGGCGCAACACCGCTGATGACATTCCGCAGAGTTATCTTCCCTCTCAGCCTGCCCGGTGTAACCGTTGGCGCCATTTTTGTCTCGGTGATGGTGTTGGGTGAATTCGCCACGGCTTCCGCCTTGTCAGGACGCAAGGTGAACCTGCTTGGCAATATCATCGTTACGCAAGTTGGGTCACTCAAATGGGCGTTCGCCGCCGTAATCGGTGTGGTCCTCACCATCGTCATGGCCATTGTCATCACAGCGCTGCTGCGCCTCGTAAACCTTCGCGAAGAATTGTGAGGAACTGACCATGCATCATCTCACAAAAACCCGCTGGGCTCTGGCCGTCTACGCCGCTCTGTTTTTGGTCTTTCTATACGGGCCCTTTGTCGTCATGGGGATCCTGAGTTTCCAGCAGGGGCCTGAGGGCGGGCCTCAGTTCCCGATTATCGAGTGGTCCACATACTGGTATCAGCACGTCATCGGCATAGCGCCCGCATCCAGGGTCGCACCACTGCCGGTTGGCGACGCACTCATCAGGTCCCTGTCGCTTGCCTTTGCAACCATGGTCGTATCGACAATCCTTGGAACGCTGACGGCACAGGCATTCCGCACAAAATTCAAGGGCTCCGGCTTTGTATTCTACCTCGTTGTTCTGGGCATGATGGTTCCTGGTGTATTGCTTGGACTGGGCATGTCGCTGGTGGCCGCCCAATTTGGAATTGACCGAAACTGGTGGTCAACAGCATTTGTATTGCACGTGGTTTATACCTTCCCGTTTGCCTTCCTCGTCATGCTCGCCATTTTCAATCGCTTCGATGCATCCGTTGAGGAGGCTTCGCTTGCCCTTGGCGTTTCGCCGCGGCGAACCTTTCAGAAAGTGACCTTCCCGATCATTTTTCCGGGCATTTTGTCGGCGATGCTGTTTGCCTTCACGCTCAGCTACGACGAGTTCCCCAGAACCCTGTTTACCGGCGGCTCACAGGTGACGATGCCTTTGGCAATCTACGGCACATTCTCGGTTGAAATTCACCCCAACCTGTTTGCGTTCGGTGTCCTGACAACATTGTTTTCTTTCGCTCTGCTGTCTGTTTACGCCATTTTGATGGGGCTATCTGCGAGACGATTATCAGTCCGTTCCACTGGAATTCAGGAGGACGTGACATGAGCAGGTTCAAGGGTCAAAACGCTATCGTGACCGGAGCAGGCTCGGGCATTGGGCGGGCCATTGCCAACCGTCTTGCAGTTGAAGGCGCAAAAGTTGTCATCAATGACATCAATCTGCAGCGTGCCCAACAAACCGTCTCATCGATTGCAGACCTTGGATATGTGGCTATTGCCTGTGCTGGTGACATCAGCAATGAGCAGGATATCAATGCGACTTTTGATCTTTGTGAACAGGCCTTCGGACCTTGCGACATTCTGGTCAATAATGCCGGAATCGTTCAACAAAAACCCTTCGTCGACCTGAGCGTCGAGGACTGGGATCGAATGGTTGCGGTCCATCTGCGCGGCTGTTTTCTGGGCTGCAAACGGGCCGTTCCGAGCATGTTGGCACGCAAGTCCGGCTCGATCATCAACATTGCTTCCCAATTGGGACAAATAGGCGGCGTTGAGCTTTGCCATTACTCGTCAGCCAAGGCCGGGATCATTGGTCTCACCAAGGCCCTGGCGCGTGAACTGAGCAAACAGGGCATTCGGGTCAACGCCGTGGCACCCGGTCCCATCAACACAGAACTGGTGATGGACCTTTCGCAGGAATGGCGAACCGCCAAAGCCGCCACGTTGCCGCAGGGCAAATTTGGATCACCCGAAGATGTGGCTGGCACGGTGGCCTTCCTCGCTTCAAGCGATGCCCGGATCTATGTGGGCCAAACGTTGGGGCCCAATTCCGGCGATGTGATGTTGTGAGGAAAGATCCATGAAAACCGTTTTAATTACAGGCGCCGCAATTGGCATTGGCAGGGCAACTGCACATGCATTCTCAAAGGCAGGCTATCGCGTGATCGTGACAGATGTATTGGAGCATGAGGGCCAGGAGGTTGCCAATGCAATTCAGGCATCAGGTGGCAAGGCCGAGTTCTATCCATTGGACGTTACATCAACACAGGCCACCAACGCGCTTGTAGAAAAAATCGAGGCGTCCCACGGCGCGATTGACTGCCTGGTGCCCAATGCCGGTATTGCCCATAAAATTCCTCTTGATGAGCTGACCGATGAAAAATGGGATCACACATTTGATATTGATCTGAAGGGAATGATGCGGCTGGTGCGCGCTGCATCTGCCAAAATGAAACAGGCGGGTCGCGGCAGCGTCGTCTGTCTGTCTTCGATTATGGGCGTTGCCTATGGGTGGGACGAGCATGTTCATTATTCTGCGGCAAAATCCGGTGTCGTGGGTCTGGTCCGTGGTCTGGCGGTTGAGCTGGCCCGACACGGCATTCGGGTCAATGGTATCGCGCCCGGCTACATTCGCACCGCACAGGCACTTTCCGAAAAACATTCACTGGGCCCTGAGCGCCTGGAACAAGCTGCGTCTTTTATCCCCATCGGCCGCGTAGGCGAGCCGGAGGATATTGCAGACGTCATCGTATTTCTCGCGTCGGATTCTGCCCGGTATCTCACCGGACAAGTTGTGACCGTCGATGGGGGATTGCTGGTTGGCCGTTACTGACCAACCAGTTTGCCAAAACAAGCACGAACAATTCAATGGAGGAACGAATGAACAACTTTATAATGAACCGGAGGCGCTTCCTTGCCAATTCCGGAACAGCAGCAGCCGTTGCAGCCGCATCGCCCCTGCTGATGAATTCGCAGATGGCCTGGGCAGCTGGTATTGCAGATCAGGAGCTGCGCACCGTCGGCCTTTCGGTCACCGTTCAGGAACGCATTCTCAACGACTTCAAAAACAAGTCTGGTGTTGGTTCAGTCAATGGCAAGGCCGCTATCTTCCCTGATACGCAAACAGAACTTTTATCCGGTTCGAAATCGTATGACAGCTGGGAAATAATTGGCGAACGTTTGCCGGCGATGACCCAGACAAACACGATCGCCGCGATCGATACCAAGAACCTGTCCAACTGGGCCAATATTCGCTCAATCTTTGTTGACACAGATCCACGCATGGAACCGCGCGCGCAGATATCCGGTCAGATCTGGGCCGATGCAGCCAAAACCGAATTGTGGATGGTGCCGTCTGTCTTCAACTTCGATTCCATTGGATACCGCCCCGACCTGGTCAGTGCCGAAGAGGCCAATACATGGACAGCTCTGTTTGATCCAAAGTTCAGAGGAAAAACCGGTTTGAACGTTGATCCGCTTATTGCGATCGGACAGGCCATTCTCGCCATGAACTCACTGGGCCTGCTCAATGTTGCCAACCCGGGCAACCCGAACAGGCAAGAGATTGATGAAGCCGCGAAGTTCCTGATTTCCAAGAAGAAGGAAGGTCAGTTCCGCGCATTGTGGGGTGACTTCGGGGAGTTGGTCAATCTGCTGGCCTCTGGGGAAATGATCCTTGCAGATGCCTGGCAGCCAGCCGTCATGGCCGTCAAGGCACAGGGTATTCCCTGTTCATATGCGGTGCCAAAAGAAGGCTATCGCGGATGGTCAATTGGCGTGTCGCAGGTGGCAGGCACACCCAATGCGCAGGCCGTTGAAGCCTATGCCGATTACTGGCTGTCCGGACCTCCCGGCGTTCTTGTTTCCGAGCAGGGTTACTACTCACCGACAACGAACATCAAGGATGTCATGCAGAAAGACAAATACGACTTCTGGTATGAGGGCAAACCCTGGGTCGGTGCTGAGGAACGCGGCATCAAGGAGGGCGACCTTCGCGATGGTGGTTCATTGCAGGAGCGCGCAAGCAAGGTCTCCTACTGGCACCAGTGGCCTGATGAATACGATCACCTCATTCAACGTTGGGATGAATTCCTGAGCGCATAACGGACCAACCGGGCTGTGGGCATATGCAGTGCCCACAGCCATTGAATGAAGCAATTCACAGGCATCACACAGCAATGAAAACATTCGATCTTGAACTCAAAAAACTGCGTAAAGTCTATCCGGGCGACACGCTTGCCGTGGAAGCATTTGACCTGCAGGTCGAACGCGGTGAATTCATTTCGTTTGTTGGGCCATCAGGCTGCGGCAAGACAACGACGTTGCGCATGATTGCGGGGCTGGAAAGCATTACATCCGGCGATCTGATCATCCGCGGCAAGAATTTCACCAATGTTGCGACCGAGCAACGTCCGACCGCAACGATATTTCAAAATTACGCGATTTTTCCGCATATGACCGTACGAGAGAACATCGAATTTGGTCTTCATGTTCGAAAGGTAGCCAGCAATGAACTGACCAAAAGGGTCGATTCAATCATTGAAAAACTGGAGCTTGGCGACATCCAGCACGCCCGGGAAAACGCATTGTCCGGCGGTCAGAAACAGCGCCTTGCTCTGGCAAGGGGATTGGTCACCGAACCCGATATACTGCTGCTTGATGAGCCATTGGGAGCATTGGATGCCAATCTGCGCAAATCCATTCAGGAAGAACTCAAACTGCTTCAGCGCTCACTGAATATTACCTTTGTGTTCGTGACCCACGCACAGTCCGAGGCGCTTTCCATGGGCGACAGGGTCGTCGTTATGAACGCTGGCAGGGTCGAGCAGATTTCAGCTCCCTACGAATTGTATACCCGGCCAAAATCTTCGTTCGTGGCCAATTTTATCGGTAGAAATATCCTGATTGAAGGCAAACTTGCCGGCTCTGACGGCAAATTGGCCACCGCGGGCACGGCTTTTGGAACGCTGTCCGGCATTCCAAGTTTTGATCGCAGTGCCGCCCGGACCGGAAGCGACGTTCAGGTCGTCGTGCCCTCTGAACTGGTCAGCGTCAACAAACCGGGTTCCGAACCAGATCCCGGCGAGCATGGCATATCGGGAACCGTCAAAGGCCTGAACCGGGTCGGGCGCGTCATCCATACAATTCTTGAACTGTCCGATGGCAACGACCTTCAGATCGAAACCTATGCTGAAAATATTGCCGCCCTCGACCTGACCCCGGGCTCTTCTGTCGATCTTCGATGGGCCTGTGAAATGGCGACGGTTGTCTGGGATGCGCAGACCACCAATTAGCCGAACCTCTTAATGTCGAACAACCAAACAGGAAGATTTTTAAATGGCAAAAGATATCAAATGTGCATTCGGTGTTGATGTGGACGCCGTCGGTGGCTGGCTTGGATCATATGGCGGCGAAGACAGCCCCTGTGATATTTCACGCGGGCTCTTTTCGGGTGAAGTTGGTTCTGTACGACTGTTGAAGATGTTTGAACGTTTTGGCATCAAAACAACCTGGTTCATTCCCGGTCATTCCATCGAAACATTTCCTGAACAGATGCAGGCCGTTGCCGACGCTGGCCATGAAATCGGCATGCACGGCTATAGTCACGAAAACCCGATTGCCATGACACCGCAGCAGGAAGAAGCCGTGATGGACAAGTCCATCACGCTGATTGAAAACCTGTGCGGTCGCAGACCAACCGGCTATGTGGCGCCGTGGTGGGAGTTTTCTCCCGTTTCCAATGAACTGCTGTTGAAAAAAGGCATCAAATACGACCACTCGCTGATGCACAATGATTTTGAACCCTATTATGTGCGTGTTGGTGATCGCTGGACCAAGATTGATTATACCAAGAAAGCAGAAGAGTGGATGAAGCCACTGGTTCGGGGCCAGGAAAGCGAGCTTGTCGAAATTCCCGCCTCCTGGACGCTCGACGATCTTCCGCCGATGATGTTCATGAAGGCTGCTCCGAACAGTCATGGATTTGTCGATCCACACGTCGTTGAGCGCATGTGGCGTGATCAGTTTGACTGGGTCTACCGTGAGATGGATTACGGTGTTGTGACATTTACAATTCACCCGGATGTATCTGGCAAGCCGCATGTTCTGATGATGCTGGAACGCCTTTACAACCATATCATCCGTCATCCCGGTGTGTCTTTTGTGACTTTTGATGAAATCGCCAATGACTTCAAGAAACGCAATCCTCCCAAGGCCTGACCTGAAGTCAAAGGGGTGGAGCAGACCCTTGCTTCACCCCATTTCGATTGGATGATTATACATGTGCGGACTATGCGGCCTTTTGGGCATTACACATTGGACAGAGACGTCGGCTCACACGGATGCTTTTACCGGTAACACGCGTAACACCCTTCGGGCCGAGCGCCTCCATCGCACCAGGATCGTCAATGCTGCGCTTTGCCCGAAACGGGTTCGTATTTCCGACTTTCAGGCAACCAGCTATCTCCTGTCATCCCCCACAGGCAAGAGCGTTATTGTTGATGACATTCAGGCCGTTTGGGGCGCATTCGAGACGCTGACAGGCAGTATTCTGGATCCTCTTGATGCCAATTATCTGGAAACATTGAAACAGGTATCGCAATGATACCTGTCAATGTTGTCACCGGTTTTCTCGGATCAGGAAAGACCACACTGCTTAAGGAAATTCTGCAAAAACCAGAGTTCAATGACACCGCTGTCATCGTCAACGAGTTTGGTGAAGTGGGCCTGGATCATATCCTGCTGGAGGAAGTTGAAGAGGGCATTCTGTTGCTTGAAAGCGGATGCATTTGCTGCACCATCCGATCTGACCTTCAAGAGACAATCAGATCCCTGCAGGCGAAAGCCGCAGCAAGCGAAATACCCGCCTTCAGCCGCCTTGTAATCGAGACAACCGGGCTGGCTGACCCGGCACCTATTGTATCCACGATTGCCGCCGAGCCTATCATTCGCAATCATTTTCGTATCGGCAATATAATATGCACGCTGGATGGCATTGCCGGAATGCGCACCTTGAGAAATCATGAAGAGGGCATAAAGCAAATAGCCGTTGCCGATCGCATTCTCATCACCAAAACAGATATGGCTGAACCGGCGCTGGTATCACAACTCGAATTGGAAGCGCATGGCGTAAATCCGCTTGCCCTGATCGGTCATTCAACCGGGTCCGGATTTGATGCATCACTGCTCATTGATGAGGACATCAATGATCCCGCAATGCGGGCCGCGGAGATTGGGCGTTGGTTTGACGCGAACCAGCTAGCGCAGATGAAAAATCACAAACATGCGCATGGGCACAGTCATCACAGCCACGAGAACACAGCTGGTCTGAATTCATTCGTTGTCGAATATGAAAACCCGATAGACTGGACTGCATTTGGAATATGGCTGACGTCTTTGCTTCATGCCCACGGCGAGCGCATCTTGCGGGTCAAAGGTCTTTTGAACGTTGCAGAAAGCACAACGCCGGTCATTCTGCATGGTGTGCAGCATGTGGTTCATGCGCCCATGCACCTTGAAAAATGGCCCGGTGATGATCGTAATTCCCGTATAATTTTCATAACCAAAGGTATTTCTGAAGCGGCAATCAAGACATCATTGACAGGTTTTTTGAGCCTGGCCGGGCGCGTATCTTCATTTTCTGATGAGGCTGTCGGCGTTGATTGACAATTTCGTCAACACGATTGCTCCCTTTGCTGCCATAGGCTTTATCGGATGGGGATTTGCCAGATTTGAGGTATTTTCCCGCCAGGATGCCCAGTCGATAAATCGCTTTGTTTTTTACATCGCCTTGCCGGCTTTGATGTTCCAGCTCATCGCCCTGGCGCCACGGGACGCATTCAATCTGACATTGGCAGGTGGTTATCTGCTGAGCGAATTGGTGATCTATTTCACCGGGTTTGCAATTGCCTATTTTGGGTTCAGGCGCGACCGGCTGGAAGCAATTCTGATTGGCATGGTGTCAGCCTTTGTCAATCACGTGTTCTTTGTATTGCCCGTCGCTATCGCTGCCCATGGCAGTTCGGCAATTGCGCCGGTCATGTCCATTGTCGTGATTGATTCCATTTTTTTATATGCAGGCACCATTCTGGTTCTCGATATTCTGACAACAAAGAGGCTCTCGCCGTTTCAGGTACTGCGCCAAACGTTTCGAAATCCTCACATCGTCGGCATTGTCGCCGGGCTCGTGTTCAATGTCAGTGATCTGGCAATGCCAATTGGCGTTGCCAATTTCACTGCATTTGTGAGCGCAGCCGCCTCACCGGCAGCCATTTTCACTCTGGGTCTGATATTGGGTCTTCGCAATGATCACGGCGACTGGCCATTGCCAATCTCGATCGCGCTTTTAAAGAGCGCTGTTCATCCGGTTTTGTTGCTGCTCATTTTCGTGGCTGGGATGGTACCGGGACCAAAAGCGCTCAACATGGCGATACTGGTGGCCGCCGGCCCCTGTGGTGCTCTTCCATTTGTATTGGCGCTTCACTACAAAATTAATGAGCGGGCCATCGCCCAGACCATACTCGTTTCTTCAATCATCTCGCTGGCCGGTTTGAGTATTCTGATCTGACTTTTGACATATGGAGACCACCACATGGATTATGGCAAGGCCCTGGACACACTGACAGCATCGCAAATCGGACGTGCTTTGGTCGATGGTACGTTACATGCTGTTGGCCTGACGCAAGTGGCATTGGAACGCGCTGAGAAAAGCACTCAGGCAAATATATTCATCAGCATTTCGCGCGAACGGGCTTTGAATGAGGCATCTGAAAGTTCGAAGAGGCACGCACGCGGCCAACCATTGTCAGCTTTGGATGGTGTGCCAATTGCGCTCAAGGACCTGATCGACAGAAAGGGTGAAATTACCACAGCGGGCTCGCAAATCTACCGCAACGCGCCTGCTGCATCTTCGGACTGCCCTGTCGCGTGCAACCTTTCTGCAGCCGGCATCATTTCAATTGGCAAAGTCAACCTCACCGAATTCGCTTATTCCGGCCTGGGTCTGAACCCCCACTTTGGAACACCTCACAATCCATTCAGTCCCGACGTTCCCAAAGTACCTGGCGGTTCTTCCTCAGGCACAGCCGTGGCAATTTCGGCCAATATTGTGCCCTGTGGCATTGGCACTGACACCGGCGGTTCCGTTCGCATACCATCTTCCTTTAATGGTCTGGTGGGTTACAAAAGCAGTTCCGGTCGAATTGACACGACGGGTGTGTTTCCGCTTTCGCGTATTATGGACACGGTCGGACCTCTTGGCCGATCAGTAGAGGATTGCATCCACCTTGATCGTGCCCTTCGCGGATTGAAATCCAAAACCATTGCCGCACGCGCCATAACAGGGCTTTTGATCCATGTTCCACAATCTGTTGTCATGAAGGATATTGAACCGGCCGTTGCACGAAATTTTCAATCCAGCCTGCGCTCACTGGAGGCGGCGGGCGCTATCATCAGGGAAGTGCCTTGTGTTGAATTCGAAGAGGTTATCAGACTTGGCAAAACATACGGTTCATTGACTGCTGCCGATGCCTATGTCGAACATCTGAACTTGTTTGAAAACTCAAAGATCAACCAGGTTGACCAGCGGGTCGTCGATCGCATTCTGGGCGGAAAATCCATGACCGCAGCCGATGTCATCTGCCTGCAAAGAGCCCGTGCTGACCTTATCGCCCGGATGAAGGCGAATTATTCTGATGGGCTGATCGCAATGCCCACAACCGCTATCACCGCGCCTGAGATTGACAGGCTTGAGCGCGACAAGGCCTATTTTCATCAAATCAACACGCTGGTTCTGCGCAATACATCGCTGGGTAATTTTCTGGATTTGCCAGGTCTTGCCCTGCCCAATGGTGTGAATGAACAGGGAATGCCTACAAGCCTGTTGTTGAGTTCAGTCAGTGGAACTGATGATGATCTTCAGGGCTATGGATTGGAGATCGAGCGTGTGATCTGCAAATAGAGCAATTCAGGTTTTGACGGAATCGACAAAACCTGAACGCATCAACAAAATCAAAGGCCGACAGCGTTGTCCCGTTTCTGACAAAACGTGAAACGGTCTAGAACACCCAGCCACCTACGGCATAAACCTGGCGATCTGGCCATTTGCAGGACCGGTGTGTCATTCAATCAGATACCGGCACTTTGTCCGCTGCCTTCGATTTTTTCCTGACTGCAAACCAGATGGACCCGGCTATCAGCAGAAGGTTGACGATAATCAGGATCAGCGATACGGGCCGCTCAACAAATATCCAGTAGCCATCCTGTGAGATTAACAGGGAGCGGCGCAGATTGTTTTCCAGCAATGGTCCGAGAATGATCCCAATGACGATGGGTGAAAGCGGGTATGATGCGGCGCGCAGCAGGATACCGACGAGACCAAAACCGAACATGACCAAAAGATCAAAGACGGAGGCTTGCAGCGCAAAAGTGCCGATGGTGCATAACAGCAAAACAATGGGAATGAGATAGGATTTGGGCACACGCAGCACATAGACAAAAAGCGGCGTTGCCAGAATGCCGGCAATCAGAAGAAAGACATTGGATGTCAGATAAACAAGAAAAATACCGCCGACAATTTCGGGCTGTTGCTCAAACAGTGTCGGTCCTGGAAAATAACCCAATATAAGCAGCGCACCTATGAGCATTGCCGATGAGGCATCGCCCGGAATACCCAAAGCCAGCGACGGCACGAGCGTGCCACCAACCGTGGCATTATTGGCACTTTCCGTCGCCACAACACCGCCCTCTTCGCCTTCACCGTATTTTTCGTCCGGACCGGCAGCAGCCTTGGCGACGGCGTAGGATGTAAAGGAACTGATGACCCCGCCAGCACCCGGCAATGCGCCAAAAAACGCCCCTATTGTTGAAGAGCGCAGGAGGTTCTTCCAATGTTTGAGTGTCAATAGTACCGAGCCGAAACCCGGGCGGGCAATGTCTATTTTCGGCTTCTTTAAAAGGTCATTCCCCATCGTCTGATGGGCCATCTCTGATATGGCAAAGAGCCCGACAACCACTGCTACAATGTGAAAACCGTTCAACATGTGATGGGTGTCAAAGGTGAAACGGTAACCGGTTGAGAATTCATCCGTGCCGATGGTTGCGAGCAATAGGCCAAAACAGCCGGCAATCAGACCTTTCAGCAGGGAACCCTCGGAAATAACGGCGATGGCGATCAGCCCGGTGACGGCCAGGGCCGCATATTCGGGCGGCGCGAAATTGCTGGCAAATTGCGCCAGTGCCGGTGCCAACAGGATCAATACGCCGCCGCCGAACAATCCGCCCAGGGCTGAAGCTGATATGGCAATGCCGATGGCATCCGACGCCCGGCCTTTTTGGGCCATAGGGTAGCCATCAAAAAGCGTGGCAGCAGCCAGTGGGGTTCCGGGAATGCGCAACAGGATGGCTGAGATTGAACCACCGCAGGATCCACCGACGAATATGGCAATCAAAAAACCCATTGCCGCGACCGGCGGCAGGCCAATCGCTACCGGCAACAATAATATGATGCCCATGAGCGGCCCGAGACCGGGCAGTGCGCCGACAACCAGACCGAAGAGCACACCAAGCAGGGTCAGCCCAATGGCAGCCGGGGTCATGAAAAGGGCGTAGCCAGCAAGGATTGAATCAACAAGCATGCCGGGTCACCAGGGTATGTTGAGTGCAAAGATGCCGCCCGGCAATACGACCTTGAGGAAGACCTCAAAGGCAAAGGCAAGCACAAAGGCAATCACGACAGACACCGCAATTGTGACCAGCGCGATGCGCATTCCGCACAAAACCATCACCGCGAAAATCATTGGAGCCGTTGTAAGGTGATAGCCAAGCGGGCCCAGCAGAGCCAGATAAATACCGAAGATCAGCAACAACCCGGCGGGTCGTTTCAATCTGGCCAATGAAATGGCCTCATTTTCTTCATCAGATGGCGGAAGGGCGCGCAGCAGACCAAGACCCGCCTGCAGCAGCACTAAAATACCAATCAGGATCGCAACGGCCGCCGGATAGGCCGCCGCATTGTCATAGGGTCCGCCAGAGGCGATGCCCTGTTCGGTCATGGACGTATAAATCTGCTGAAAGACAACCGCGATAATCGCGACAAAAAATGCGACAACCATCCAGCCTATGTGTTTTTTGCGCATTGTCACGGTTGCACTCTCCTTTTTTGGAACTTCGGTTTCTTACTTCAGCTTCTTGAGCTCGTCCTCTTCCCATTTCAGTGCATTGCCCATGGCACCCAACTGGCCTGCGACCGGACCAACAATTTCCTCATACTGGGTGTGGTCCCATTCAAGTGGTACAAATCCCACACGGGAAATCTGCTCTTTGACATCTTCACGCGCCATGGCCGTCTTCATGGCCGCGCGCAATACATCAGCGACATCATCGGGTGTGTCCTTGTGCACAAGCCACCATGTCCAGCCCATGGGCGCAAGCCCGGACAGACCGAGTTCGATATCGAGGTCCGTGATGCTCGGTGCACCATCATAGGACGCTTTTGCACCCGGCAATTCAGACAGCACAAGAAGAATTTCAAATCCATCCTTGTCCTGCAGATACGCGCCAACATTGATAAAGGAAAAATCCAGAACACCGGCCTTCAGGTCCTTTCTTGCATCGCCATCTGTCTTGTAGGGAATGTTTTGAGCAACCACACCGTAGGACTGCAACACTTTGGCAATTACCATATGGGGCAGATTGTTGCGTGACCCGGAGGAATAGCGCAGCTTGCCGGGATTGGCCTTGCCATATTCCATGAGCTCTTCAAATGTGCTCCAGCGGGTTTCACCCTTTTTGACGCCAATGGAAAATGCGTTTGATACTGCAGCGTGCAATGGCTTGAAATCCTTGAAACTCCAATCCGCATTGCCCAGAACCGGTTGCAGAACCAACGGTGCCACATAACCGTCAATGATCGTGTAGCCGTCAGCCGGGCGGTTCATTGAGGTTATGAATGCCTTTGTCCCGGCAGCACCCGGCGTTGAAACAACGGGCACAGAAACACCTAGCTCTTCTCCAAGTGCCTTGGCTATGATCTGGCTGACGGACATCGCCGTTCCAGCCGACCACGGGAAAACATTTTCTACCGTTCTTTCAGGAAAATCGGCAAAGGCGGTTGATGTCATCATCACCACGGCGGCGATGGATGCTGAAAATATGCGTCTCAGTCTCATATCAGTACTCCTCCGGTTTATTGATTATGTATGCAAAGCGATTGGCTGCTGTCGAACTGGAGCCTCCAGCCCGTAGTGGGCATAGATTTCGGGCGGCGCGTCGTGCCTGCTGAGCTCTATTGCCATTAAGTCAGTTAACCGACTGATTATCATCACATCCTCGATCGGGTTTTCCTGACCAGGATCGGTTGCGAGATCATACAGGCCGGTGCTGCCGTTCCAGTTTTCAACGCAGTGAACCCCGGTTTCGGCAATTTTCGCGGAAAGGCGCATGCGCATCAAAGGTGCGCCCTTGGTAAAATCGAAGGGCGCCGCCATTTGCGCCGACTGCAGTTCCTCAATGGAAAACTGGTCCTCCAGATGTGAAGGCATGAGCGTATAGAGCGGAAGCGCATCGCTCTGCAGATTGACCGGAAAGCGAAAGTAGGTGTAGCGACCATCCGTGATACAAAGCGGACCCGCAAACATGCCCAGCAGTGCACAGGTGCGTGTGCCAGCCTCACCACTCAAAAGACTTTCAAGTGAATGGGCCGTCACCTCTGCTGGTATTTGAATGCCGTGAAAATCGAGCAGCGTTGGCATCAGATCGGTTGTTTGTGTCAGTGCCGAGACACGTCCACCGGCGTTTTTACGGTTGTCCGGATGGGCAATCATCAGCGGAATATGAGAAATCTCCGCGTAGTAGGGCATCTTGTTCTTGCCCCACCATTCGTGTTCTCCAAGCAGAAAACCGTGATCTGTGGTGAGCACCACCGCAGTGTTGTCCCATGCACCGGTCGTGTCCATCCAATCAAGCAGCCGGCCAAAATACTCGTCACACATGGCAACAAGCGCAGCATAATTTCCGCGAATTTCTGCAATCTCTTCAGCAGAGCCGGTCACTTTTTCATAAATCGGCCAATCAAGAATTTTGCCATTGCGACCGGTTGTATAGGCCTGTCTGAAACGCTCCGGTGCAGTGAATGGTTCATGCGGATCAAAACATTCTATTTGCAGGAACCAGTCATCTGCCTCACCATTGTGCTCCAGAAACTTGAAAGCCCGATTGAAACATTTGGCTGTCGGAAAATCATCTTCCTCATTCATGAACTGCGTATTGATGGCATGGCGGGAACGGCGCCACGGGTCCTTGGAGGTGGTACCGCGTGTCGCCGTCCTGCCTTCCACCAGACCATCCATCGGATAGTGGTGGGAATCAAATTTTTCCCTAATACGTTCCACCGGCGGACGCACCATAACCTCGATGGGGTCATATTCCTGGCCACGGATGAAGTCCCAGCTGTCAAACGCTGAGACATAGCCTGCACCGCCATTTTCAAAATAGTGCAGGTGATCTGAAACAATATGGGCGTAGACGCCGTTGTCACTCATCAGTTTTGCATAGGAATTGTCAAAGGGCTCCAGCGGCCCCCACGGGCGATGCATGAAGTTGAGGCGACCGGTATGCATGTCTCTGCGGGCTGGCATGCAGGGCAGGCTACCGACATAATGATTGTCAAACGTCACAGCGCGTTGTGCAAATCGATCGAAATTCGGCGTCGCAATCGCGTCGCCACCATAGGCACCCAAAGCCAACCGGTTGAGTGAATCGAACAACACAAAAATTGTGCGCATTGACAGCCCTCCCTGCCCACAGCCTGATGCCGGGGAACATTGGCAATTTATTATTCTTCTATAATTCTGTAAAATCGCTTTTAGATTGCCTTATGATAGAAAATTGGAATACCAGATGGACAAAGGTCTAAGCGCATTTCTCGCCATTGCCGAACATGGCAATCTGACCACAGCCGCCGAGAAGATCGGCCTGACGCAGCCTTCACTGACAAAGAGGTTGGCCAATCTTGAGCATGAGCTGAAATGCCAGTTGTTCACCCGACACCGGCGCGGCATGTCACTCACACCGGCAGGCAAGAGCTTTTTTCGTCGTGCGCAACGCGTTGAACAGGAAATGCTGCAGGCCCATGAGGAACTGCGCAGTCTGGAAGATGCCGGGCTGGACGTCCTGCGTATTGGCTCAGGACCGCTGTTTCATCAACAACATGTCGCACCTGTATTTTCAAAATTACTGCTTGAATTCCCGGCGTTGCGCCTGGATCTCACGGTGAACCCCAATGAAATCAGCCTGCCAATGCTCATCAGGGGTGATCTTGATATTGTGCTTGGCGTCATCCAGCCTACCGGTCCGGACGGCGCTTTGCGTTCCATGCCGATGACAATGCTTGAACACGGCATTATCGTTTCACCGCAAAGCGGTCTGGCTGATCAACCGGGTGTCCTGCCTGAACAGATGCGTGACATGCGCTGGGTGCTTTACGGAGATGATGAGGACACCGGCACCTGGTTGAACAATTATTTTCAGCGCAACAGTCTCGGTCTTCCGCATATTGCGGTGCGCACCGCCTCGTTTGCAACAGGTCTTGGACTGGTACGCGGCTCAGGCTTTGTGATGATGTCGCCGATCCAGCTGGCACCGGTAATCGAAAAGGCCGGGCTGCACGTTTTACCGGCGATCCCGTCTATCACCAGTTTCACATCCGGGGCCTATGTACGGCCAAGCTCCATGGGGTTCCCGGCCATAAGGCGATTTCTGGAACTGCTTGAAGAGGCCTTTGCAGCGGAACAGCTGGAATAGAGAATTGCTGGTTATTGCAAACCGGCGCTCTATCTCAGATGATGAAATCAGGCTCGCAACCCTGTTAACAGGAACACCCATGACATGAGTACCGCCAAATTGCCGGAGATCGGATTTGGTGGTGGATGCCACTGGTGCACCGAAGCCGTGTTCCAGTCTTTACGCGGCGTCGATACGGTCAGACAGGGGTTCATCAGTTCCGACCCGCCAAATGATGCTTTTTCAGAGGCTGCACTTGTCACCTTCGATGCCGAGCGTATCGGGTTGGAGCAGCTGATTGCTGTTCACATCAGCACCCACGCGGCAACCTCAAATCATTCAATGCGCGGCAAATATCGAAGCGCCATCTATACGTTTGACGATGCACAGGCCGCCAGCGCCCGCACAATCCTTGACAGTTTGCAGGACGACATGGAGCAAACCGTCGTTACCCAGGTTCTGCCATACCGTTCTTTCAAATATTCTGACGAACGGTTTCACAATTATTACCGTCAGGACAGCCAGCGCCCGTTCTGCAGGACCTATATTGATCCAAAGCTGACAAAGATCCGGCAACGCTTTGCAGAATATGTAAAGGACCCTGGGGATGAAAATACGACGAAAAACGTCCGATAATCGCTTCATTCTTGTCTATTCGTTCAAAATTTCCTACTATTAGTACGAGAAACTAGCATAAATATTGATCATTCATTCAGAAACAGCACATGCTTCAGCGTTGGCGCAAAAAATCGCCGCTGACTGAACCTGAATTGAACATCAATATGAGGACTTTCCAATGTTTCGTACGCTTACCATCGCCGCCATCATGCTTGCCGGCACGTCCATCGCCCTTCCTGCATTTGCAGTCGATGAAAACAACATCTCAATCGGTATTACCGCTGCCGGTGCTCCACTGGGCCTGCACGGTGTTGATCCCGTCGCATTCATTCAGACCGGCAATCCGGTGGAAGGCACTGCAACCCATACATCAGTGCATGATGGCGTTGCCTACTATTTTGCCTCTGATGCCAATAAGACAGCCTTTGAAAGTGACATAGCGGCCTATCTTCCGCAAAATGGAGGCTTTTGCACATTCGGTGTTTCCGTCGGGAAAAAATTTGACGGGGATCCTTCCTATGCAGCCGTTATCGATGACAAGCTCTATGTTTTCCTCAACCAGGCCGTCTTCGACGCTTTCAACAAGGATCGCTCCGGTACCATTTCCAAAGCGGCCACCAACTGGAAAGACATTCGCAGCACCGCTGTAGCTGATTTATAATTCACTGCGTTATCAAAATTTCCATTTGCATGATCTGGACACGGCGTGGACAAAATCCACGTCGCGTTTTCCATTAGACCGTTGAACGTTTTGTCAGAAACGGGACAACGGTGTCGGCCTTTGATTTTGTTGATGCATTCAGGATTCTGATCGTCCCTGTTCACCACTTTGCAGCGTCTCCAAATAGGTTCGAACCGCCGTTTGAACATGGCGGAAGCGGTCACCGCCAAGATGCTTGCCGCCATACCATCTGGTAACCACGATAATATGGTCGCGCAGGCCCTCGCGTTCGAGCATGCGCAGGATAATCATCCCGGCTCCGCTTTCCCCGTCATCGTTCTTCAGCAATCCATCGGTACATACAACACCCCATGTATTGTGGGTTGCCCTGGCAAACTTTTTGCTGCGTTTGAGTTCCTTGAGAAAGGCCTTTGCCTCATCCGACGAGCGGCAGGGTCCACCCGATACGGCATATTTCGAACCACGGTCAGTGATGATGTTGTCGAGTGTGCGCATGGTCCAGATTGATAGGCTTTGGCCCGCTGGGGATCAAGCAAGGATTGCCGGGCAACGCGGTTCTATGGGCTGCCAATCTGCAGTCCTGGCGGAAAACTACGGTTGAGAGAAAAACTCAACAACTGCATCAATGATCATCTTGTGCTTTGCCGCGCGCGGCGCACCACCGTTCTCACAGATAATCTGATCTGCGGGTTCTTCTCTTGCCAGAAGCTCGAGCCCACCGGCCTTACATCTGCCCAGAAAGTCAAAATGCGCCAGCGTTGCGGGTTCAATATATGTTGTTTTTTCAGGTGGCAAAGCATCAACGAGGGTACGGGATTCAATATCGAGGGTCAGGCCCGAGTTCATGATAGGGGCACCGAATACCAGCATCGGGCGGTCGACCCGGCGCAGACTGGCGTTGGAAAAGCTTTGTGTTCCCCCGAGGTCGAAAACTGCGAAGGCCTTGATCCGTGTATCGGAAAGATCCGCCTCCATTTGTGTGCGGTCCGCCGGTGTTTGTGCGATTTTCCAGTCATTGAGAATACCGCAGGCCAGTTCTCCGGGTGTGGCGTCACAAAATTGTTTCAGCTTTGCCGCGTCATAACGGCCGCCGGCCAGCGCCACGGCGGTAAAACCGCCGAGCGAATGCCCTGCCATGAAGATCCTGTCCGGATCGACATGTTCTGAAAGCCCGGATGATGAGATTGTGTAGTCTATCAGCCGCGAGATGTCCCTTGGACGTTCCCAAAGCTGGCGACGTTGGTCGGGGTCACGCGACCAGGTGGATGTGCCGGGATGACTGATCGCGGCAACGATATATCCCTTTTTTGCCAATGCTCCCGCGAGCCATGCCTGATTAAAGGCATTGCCGAACATCCCATGGGACAGAACCACCAGTGGAAACCGGCCCGGTACGGGATCTGCATCTTTTATGACAGGGGTGCCGACCCAGACTTTGCTTTCGAAATCGAGCGTCAGCGGGCCAACTGCTTCTGTCGGGTACCAGAAGAAGCCCTCAAGATCACGGTTAGCGGCGGGGTCAGTAATTTCAAGGTCGGTCATGGCGCTCTGGTAGACCCGGGCTTGCGCCGAAACGGTGCAGACTGCAAATACCGCAGTTAGAATAAACAGGATGGTTTTCATCAAAGGCTCCGATTGTTGTTGATATCAGCTGGCTTGAAACTGGGCGGCAGACCAAATTGAAACAACCGGGTTCGCCGTCTATACCTGTCCTTGATCCTGATGCAGGACAGTTCCACACAGAAAGAGGACGGATGGACGCCCCGACACTGCTCAACTTTCCACTGCCGATGATGACCGCACTCCTTTGCGCCATGATCGCCGTGCTGGTCTGGCGGCTGGAAATCGGGGTCACCCGAGCAAACCTGTTGTTCTCGGCACTCTTCGGATTTTGCGCCGTCGAATCGCTTCTGGTGGGATTACGGTTTGGATACGGCGTCGATACGGTGATCCCGCTGCAACGGGCGCTGCCATTTTTTCTCGGGCCAACGATGTATCTGGGCTTTGCCTCGATGTCGGTCGGGAAACGCCAATTCCCAAAACACCTGATGATTCACCTTGGAGCCCCGGTCATCGCCATTTGTCTGTTCTGGCTGCTGGCTGATAACCTGCGTAATCTCGATTGGGCGATCAGTGCCAGCTATCTGTTTTATATCGCGGCCCTATACCTGTTGTGGCGAAAGGGTCCGGACGCGCTGACCCACGCCAGGATTGACGTTACAAGCAGCATATCCAACTGGATCGTGCGGGGGATGGGTCTGCTCATCTTCATCTTGCTTCTGGACACGGCGATTGCACTTGATTTTGCAACGAACCAGGGCGCCAACGCATCAACATTGATCTCCTATGGCACAATTCCGTTGATCATCCTTCTGCTGGCGATGGTCATTACCCTCCCGTCATTGCTTGCCCGCTCAGTAAAGGGCGCGCAGCCGGCTGGCGCGCCGGACTTCAGGATCGAGACAAGCGTGCGAGCACTGATGGAGAAGGATCAGTTGTTTCTGGATCCGGACCTCACGGTTCAGCGGCTCGCCCGACGTCTTCACATCCCGGCGCGCAATCTGTCAGGTGCAATCAACAGAATACGGCAAATGAACGTCTCACAATATGTCAACGAATTTCGCCTCTCGCACGCGGCACAATTGCTTGTCGGCAGTGATGAAAGTGTCACCAGGATCGCCGAGCAATCCGGGTTCATGTCGCGTTCAAACTTCTATCGTGAATTTCAGCGGGTCTATGGTCAGTCGCCCACCGGGTACCGGAAATCTGCAAAAAGTTCAGACAGGCCCGGATAGCGCGCTGCGCTGACAGCGACACTGTTTTATGGTAGGCCGATGCGTGTGCCCATGGGGTCGTCACGCCCTTGATATGCCGCGCAAACGACAATGAAACCCAGGCTGTTTGCGCCAGCAGTTAAGCCAGCGACGCGTCCGATTTAAGACGACTGCCGCCCTTGCAAATAATTGGAGGAGCCGTTCGTTGCCCAATACAGCCAGGCAAAACCGGTTTGACGCATTGACGGCGCAACAGGTCAGCAATCTTGGCTCAATTGGTGCCGTCAGACATCAGCTTGCCAGCGCTTTTCAAAGCGCCAGGCAAAGGGGCTCGAAACGGGGTCCGTTGATCGGCCATTCAATTATACAGAACCGGCTGTCGCAAATTCCCGATTGCCTGAACGCGGATTTCGAACGTGCACCTGTTAAACTGGGCCTGTCACAGCCTGTTGGCCGCTCCATGTGGATGCAGGCTGCCAGCCACGGTGGTCGTCACGCACGCTATGAATTGCCGGATGGAGATCTGATTGTTCTCGATTGCGATGTGTTGATCCGCTCGGCCCTGTATTTGTATTTTGGAGCACTGGGCAAGGGTGAACTGGATGGACGTGTCGCCCAGGCATTTACGCTCACCTATGCCGCAATTTTGCCGGGCTCGGCGATACCCTTTCAGGATCAGATCCTGATTCAGATATTGAACCATACAAACAGCCGCGCACTGTTTCTGGAGTGCCTCAATACACTCCTGGATTTTGTGGCCCTGCATGAAGCAGGCCATGTCTATTGTGACCGAAGTGGCCGTTCACATGCATTTTTTCGGGTTGAAATGAGTGATCATGATGATAGCGCGGATCGTTCCAATGGCGTGCGTTATCACGCATTTTATCGTGATCCGTGGCAAGCCGGAGAAACGATCAAACTCGGCAGCGCCATAAGCCGGGCGCAATGTGACGAGTTGTTTTGCGATGCTTTTGCGCTGGTCTCGCGGTCTATCATGGATGCATCGGGCACCTTCACATTGCCTGTCCTGGATGCATTGACACTGCGCCTGTTGGCGCTGTCCGGTTTCTTCCTGCTGGAGGATATGTCGAACGTCCATGGCCCGGGACCAACGGCTTCTGTCAATATTGGCCGGTTGAAAATGGCAAACCGCAATGTTCCACCCAATCAGCCGCTGGAGCAGCAACCCGGCTACAATAAAACCCACCCCTCGCCACTGGAGCGATTTACCTCATCCTACATACATGCCGGTTGGATCTGTAAAGATGCAGGCGTTGACCGGGACCCGCTGTGCCCTGACGGTGATGACACATTATTTGCACAGGTCCAGGCCAGTTGGAGGAACGAAACAAGGCTGTTCATGGACATCACAATAGATGGCATACGAAACACTTCATCACAGCCCTATGCCCATCTGGCGGAACAGGTTGATACATTGTGCGATCATCTGGAGATTGAAAAACCGCACACGTCCGGTGCCTTGAAAGCCCTGGCGCTGGTGGCGCTTGTGCCACACTTTCGCCAGATGCTAAGGCAGGACGATCACCTTGATAAACAGACCGCCATGGTACTTGACCGGCTTGCCGAAAAAAATGCTTTTGACCGCCTGCCCGACAATTGTGCGCTCGGTGTCCTGATACAGCGCCTTTGTCTGGTTTTGAGTGATCCGTTGAAGACAATGGACATGCTTCAGGCATCGCAGGGAAATTCAGCAGAGGTTTGATAATGATCGATTTTGAAACTGAACAAGACATTCGCGCCATCGCAGGCACACGCATCATGCAATTCGAGGATTGGGCAACCGCCTCCAATGAAGCTGACAGTTTCGCCGAAATTCCATGGCTGGATATTGTTACCGCTGCCTCGCTCGCACTGATGGCCGTGAGCAAGCACCTGGAAGCAGCCGATGATGTCGTTGATCGGCTTTCGCGGCTTTACAACTGGCTGGTAAAGAAACAGCCGGAAGAAAAACCCCCGCAAACCACTTTGTCTGAGCGGGTGATTGTGCTGTTGGCTGACCAGCTCGCCCGCCACAAGACCGGATTAACGCTTGAAGAATTGGCTGAGCGAACGCTGGAGCCCGTCCCAGCATTGGCAGAAGAACTCAACCGTCTGCAAAAATTGTCCATAGCGGTTGAGGAACGTTCAATCTGGATACTGAAAACAAGACAATAGAAACGTCCTGACCAAAATTGTGCGTCTTTCCGCATTCGGCCTTCCGAATATGCGCCTCAGCTCCCATCACGCATTTCGGTCAAAATATCTGCGGCAATTTCAAATGATCGAACCCTTACCGCATGATCATGGATCATGCCGGTAACCATCAGCTCATCGGGCTGGTATTCATCAACAAGCGCACGCAGTTGCTGGCGAACCGTATCCGGCGCGCCAGACGCTGAGCAGGACAGCGCCTGTTTTACCCGCGCCATGACAGGTGCTGGAATTTCCGCATCCACATCTTTCACCGGAAGTGGAAGCAGGCCCGGATTGCCGGTCTGCAATCGGGCAAAGGCAAGCAATTGCGACGAACGCAGATAGGCTGCCTGCGCATCACTTTCAGCGGCGCAGACCCCTGCCGCAATCATCACATGTGGCTTGTCGAGGGTTTGCGAGGGACGAAAGGTGCTGCGATAGACCGATAGTGCCTCACGCAGCATGGCCGGGGCAAAATGCGAAGCAAACGCATAGGGCAACCCAAGAAAGGCCGCGAGCTGTGCACCATAAAGGCTCGATCCAAGGATCCAGACCGGCACATGGGTGCCAACACCCGGTATGGCCCGCACGGCAGCCCCTTCGGGCATATCGCCAAAATATCCGATCAATTCCTGAACATCCTGCGGAAAACTGTCTTCCGGCGCCATGTGACGACGCAGCGCACGGGCGGTGGCCATGTCTGTTCCGGGTGCCCGGCCAAGCCCCAGATCAATGCGTCCGGGGTAAAGCGTTGCAAGCGTGCCAAATGCCTCAGCCACCATCAGCGGCGCATGATTGGGCAACATGATCCCGCCTGCGCCTATGCGCATGGTGGCTGTGCTTGCCGCCACATGACCAATCACCACTGCCGTCGCGGCACTGGCTATGCCAGGCATATTGTGATGTTCGGCCAACCAGTAGCGATGATAACCGGCCTTTTCGGCAGCGCGCGCCAGATCAACCGTATTGGCCAAAGCATCAGCTGGTGTCTTGCCTTGCGGTACGGGCGATAAATCAAGGAGGGAGAATTGCTGCATGGTCGATCCTGTTTGGTGAGCGATGCGCCAGAGCGGAACCGTTCAGAGCCTACCGTAGTAACAGTTGATCGCACGGATTTGCCTGCCAATACAAGCATGCAATTTCGGAGTCCCTCATACTGCGGAACCCATTTCCCAAAACCAATCATTATTTATTTTTGATATGCTGGGCCACAAATCGCATCCATATTGATAAAATCACAGGGCTTTTCGTGAACCGGTGTAATATTTTCGGGTATCGGCTTTTTCAATTGTTTTTCGATAAACTCAAGAACTACGTTTTCCGACGCTATATAGTTGGCAAATTCGCGGCTTCGGTGGGATTGTGTATGCTGGTTCATGCCGCAAATTTTTTCCAATCCCGGAGGACAATTCAATATTACTCCGTATTTGGGGGCCTCGTCGCCAGGGCCACATTCCATTTTGCGCGATGGTTTCCACTCGATGAGTGGCTTGCATCGCTTGTCAAAACGAGTCATCTGCTTATCAAGCGACTCGCAGCGAGAAACAGCTGGATTGCCTTTTTCTTCTGCACGATATCTGTAATACGGACAAGAAACAGCACATCCTATTCTTTGGGAAGCCAATGCGGCGGGGAAAACCTGCATTTGGACATCGTCATTCCCCGAGAAAGGGTACTCGTCGGGGTGCCCAAAGGGATCACATTGAAAGGCAAAGACCAATGCCCTCAAACTTGGGTTTTTGCCAGGATCCAAACCAAGTTGCTTGTCATGCTGCCGTCGCATTTGGCTGTTCCATTTTCGCTGCATCTCACGATGTTTTCGCTCACCACCCCATTGCGGTTTCAATTTACATCCAGAAGATTTGCAGAGACGGGTCCTGCGTCTGCCATTGAAAGCAGGAGCAGTCGCGATAACACCATTGAACAGACCAGGGTTCCATTTCTTGATCAACAGTGATGCCCAACCACCTGCAGATTGACCACCAACAAAGATGTTCTGGGGTTGGTATCCATCTTCGACTGCATTTGTGATCGCATAGATTATTTCATTGGTACGCTCACAGACCCACACGTTACCCACACACTTGTTTGTTGCGAATGTGCCCCTTGAGGTTTTTGAACAAGGCGTTTCAACTCTGATTCTTTTGCCAATTACTTCTTTGCCGTTGATATCCCTCAGCCAACGCGGCCATCGCGGCCACAAATTGAACCACCGCCCGTAACAATCATTTCCTTCACCATCGGCTGATCCATGGTTAAAGATTATCAGGATATCGTCTTTGGGCTCAGCATTCACCCGTGAATTGGGCACTAAAATACAGACAATCAGCGCCAAATAAATGAATGAAAGACGTTTAATGACAACGCAAAGCATTGCTACACCCCCAATTTACCTAACAGGCCGGACTTCGTGGCATCGGACATATTTCAATCGCTATTGCTGTGGAAGTCCAATAATTTTGTATTCAAAGTTCTTTTCGGAATTGACGCCAATCTCAGACAGATCCCGAACTGACAGGTCAAATTTCAGCTCGCCGGCGTCAGTTTCTGTAGGCGATATCTCGACTAAAAGTGGTGCTTGAAGCATCACACCACCACCGCCGGACCCACCTAGTTCAGGGCACCCCACTGGGAAAATACATTGTTGCCTCGGGGGATCACCCCAACAAATTGGTGTACAAAGGGATCCTGCTCTCGCGCCTGCAATTGCGCCAGACAACCCCATAACAGCCCCTGAGCGGGACGTTAGAAAGTTAAGATTGAGGTCTTCCGTTGAACCGGAATTTTCCAACGCATCCGGGAGACTGACTGCAACCGGATACTGCGGGTTGGCCAGGTCGATTGTAGCCTCCAACTCCTGCGATCCGGCAGAACCGGCATATACGTATGTTACAAGTATTGCATAATAGATTGCTCTCATCATGTCATTCAGCTCCGTGCTATTGATTGTTGAAAGAATACTCCGGACCATCCCAACCTATCACCACCGGTCGTTGAAATTTGTTGGCATAAGTCAAGCCGGTTGCATCCCAAGCCTGGAACTGCACCGATTCACCACTAGTGCTGTCGGACAGCATTTTATTGACATCTGTTTGAAGTGTCGCAACCTGCTGTGCCAATGCTGCGCTGTCGTTATTTTGGTCTGATCCCACCGACACAACAACACCGCTCAGTGATGGACCTGACGACTTTCCTCCGACCGGTGCCTGTGATGTGCGCTTAAGACCGGCTGAAATTATTTTTGCATTGCGATACGTGTAGTTGATTTGCCGTGTCAGGTAGACCCTAGTGACGACTGAAACTCCACACACACGTCCAGCACTACACGCTTTCACGTTCCGCCCACGTTTGAGTGCAATTAGTCTGTTGAGCTCTATACGACCCAACTCGGTGTAGGTTGGCAAAATTTTGGGAAGCTCATCGAGATGTATTTTGTCCCGGACACTCACTTTCGGCACGTAGTAGGTACGAACGTCGTTGAAATTTAAAGTTACCGTTGTCCGCGAGCCGCCGGCGATCCCAATTGCTATTAGTGCTTTTGTCAATCCAAATGCACCTGTGAATCCAGCATCGGCAGAAACGGCGGGAAAGGCAGCAATCGGTAGTGATTTTGCAAGGTCACTTTCCCTCAGGTCGCCTCTTGTGGCCAAATTCGTCGTGCTACCTCTCGTGGGTGGTATATCGCTATTTGTCGCCACTTTACCGGCATCCACAGTCGTATTCGAAAAAACTATCCTACTCTTCATGAAGATATCAGCGTCATGCCGTAACCAGTCTATTGTTGTGAGATAAACGGTCTCGGTATCGTTTATATTTTTGTTCGATTGGGACCACATATATACATCACCAATTTGAAATTCTTCCCTCGGCGGATACACGGGAAAAATGCCGACTTTTCTGGCTGATTTCGCATATTGAAACGGCAGGTTGTTCTGCATGCCCTGCCCGCATCCGACCAATATTGCCAGAAACACCACGATACAGATATATTTGTACATGCCCTCCCCCTCAACAACGCAATAATTACCGCCCTCATTCCAAAACGATCCATATTATGTGTTGAAGTTAGACGGGAACGTTTTGCATGTATGTGAGTGACTTCACATATGGGCTCTCACACACGCAGTTGGATCAACCATACACTGAATATTCAGGCGCCAATTCAAAAGTCGAGGTGATTGTTTTTTCTGTTGGAGCAATTCAGGTTTTGACGGAATCGGCAAAACCTGAATGCATCAACAAAATCAATGGCCGACACCGTTGTCCTATTTCTGACAAAACGTGGAACTGTCTAGATGCAATGCTCGGAAGGTTTAAGCCATTGAATTCAATAATAGTTGCGGTTGATACCTTGGCTACCCAGTAGGCTTTCACCGTAACTACCTCACCGGATTGGTTCGGTACCAGCATAACCTTGAGCAATCAGATTTATCCCTCACACCCCCAATTCATCCCTGCACCGTTTGCATACTTTTGTCAGCTCCGAAAGCAGCTCATCACACAGCAGTTGCGCTGCCGGGGACAGTGGGGTCGAGGCTGGCTCGATCAGGACGTAGTCGACGCCCATGGCGGGGTTTGCGATGGGGTGGAGGTTGCGTTGGCCTGAATCGATATCATCGATGACCAGGCAGCCGGGGAGGATCGTCGTCCAATCGCTGCGGGCGACGAGGTCAAGGGTGGCCATCATGGCGTCAAGTTCCATGATGGCTTTGGTGGGGATGTTGTAGGTCTTGATACAGGTGTCGATTTTTGCCCGTCGGGCATTGTCGGGACCGGGCAGCACCAGTTTCAATGGTTCGACCGTTGTAAGGTCAATGGGAGAGAGGTTTTCGCGCTGCAGATTGGGCGCGGTGACGAAGACTTCGACGTCGCTGGCCAGGTGCGTTGTCTTCAGGCCGGGGTAGGATTGTGTTGGTGGCACCAGGGCGAAATCCAGCCGGCCGGCCGCAACACCGGCGCTGAGCTGAGCGCTATAGGCCTCTTCCATCCTGATATCAACATCGGGATAGCGGTCAGCGAAATTACGCAACACAGGCGCGATGACTGTGCGGGTTGTGGTGGGCATGAAACCGGCAGAGACAGAACCGGTAATGCGATCTTCAAGCATCGCCAGATCCGACTTGATACCACCCATTTCACGCAAGACCCGGGTGGCCCGCTGATAGGCCAGTTCACCGGCGCGGGTTGGCATGACACCCGAGGGTGAACGGTCAAACAGGCGAACCTGCAGACTTTCCTCAAGCGCCTTGATCTGCATGCTGATACCCGATTGGGTGGCGTGCACCCGCTGGGCGGCCGTGGTGAAGGAGCCTTCTTCATAGACGGCAACCAAAAATCTCAACTGGCGTAGGCGCATATGATTTCCTGATGGATAATTTAAAAACAGATCAGTCAGGATGATTGCCCTAGTGACGGTTGTTGTCAAGCAAAAGCACAGCCGCCCGACCGGTGGTTCGCGCCAAAAAAACGCTCAAAACACCACAAATCAAGGAGCAATCAGCTGTGTTGATGCGGACCATACCGACAAATGATTTGCGGACGGACAGCGCGGGTCTCATTCTTATCGATGATCGATAAATTCATAATGCAGACGGCGGACCGAAGCACCGGATTGGAGAACCATCTGACAATGCCACATATTGAACCATTGACACTGGATGAATCGGATGCCGCAAAAGCGGATATCGAGTGGCTCGCCTCCTCGACAGGCTTCACCGCCAATTCAATGCTGACGCTCGCCCGGCGACCGGAAATCGCCCGGGCCGCACTCGGCCTCATTCGGGCGGTGGTGCGTAATCCGGATGGCACGGTCGACCCGGCGCTGCGCTGGATGGTGGCCCATGTGACAAGCCGGGCCAATGGCTGTGTCTATTGTTCAGCGCATACATTCAAAAATGGCGCCGACAACGGGGTTTCGGACGAAAAGCTCGAAGCCATCTGGCAATTTGAGGACAGCACGCTTTTTTCCGACGCCGAAAAAGCCGCCCTGCGCGTGGCGATTACCGGCGGCCAGTGCCCTGCCTATGCCACGCCGGAAGATATGCGGGAACTGAAAAAGCACTTCAATGCGGAACAGATTGTCGAAATAGGGGCTGTCATTGCCCTTTTCGGCTTCAACAACCGATGGAATGCCTTCAACGCCACCGAGGTTGAGCCCAGCGTTACGGATTTTGTCAAAGACAAGCCGCATTGGGCACCGGAATAGCGCACATAAACATCAACGAACTGATAGGCAAAATATCAGCAAAACAGCCAATAGGGAGGAAGATCAATGAGCAAAAAGACATTCAATCTCAATCGCCGCGACTTTCTGGCAGGAACAGCAGCAAGCCTTGGGGCTTTGCAGATCACCATGCCGGGATCCGCACTGGCAGCCGATTATCCTGAACGACCGATAACGGTCGTCGTCATGTATTCCGCCGGTGGTGGGACTGACACAGTGATGCGCAAACTGGCTGAGGAAATGGCCAATGCCAAGGGCTGGTCCATTGATGTGATCAACAAGCCTGGAGCCGTTGGCGGCGTCGCCACGCAATATGTGGCCGCTGCGCCGGCAGACGGACATACGGTTCTTGGCGGCGCCAATTACAACCGTTTTGTCCGGGTGCTGGGTCATGTTGATCTTGTACCGTGGGAAAACTGGGTGCAGTTCAAGGCCGGCAATGCGCTGGCAAGCTGGTCCGTGCGCAAGGATTCGCCCTTCCAGTCCTTTCAGGATGTCATAGAGGCTGCCAAGGCCAATCCGGGTAAAGTGTCCATATCCACCTCCGGTACCGGTGGTGTGTGGCATGAACTGGCGCTTATTGTTGCCAATCTGGCCGGTGTTTCACTCAAATATGTACCCTATAAGGGCGGTAAACCAGCGACTTTGGCAGGGCTGCAGGGCGAAACGGATATTGCTGGCGGCGGCGTGCATGAGCACAT
This sequence comes from uncultured Rhizobiaceae group bacterium, assembly GCA_947501445.1. Taxonomy (GTDB): domain Bacteria; phylum Pseudomonadota; class Alphaproteobacteria; order Rhizobiales; family Rhizobiaceae; genus Hoeflea_A. The sequence continues at coordinate 54,466 of CANMVS010000004.1, forward strand.
TGACCTGATACGGGCCGGCGATCTGCGTTGCCTGTGCCAGACAAGCGCTGATGATATTGTGCTGGATGATGGCACCGTGTTGCCAAGCATTGGTAATCTGTTGCCGGAATCACGCAAGTTCCTGCCGGTCGGTGCCACCTATAATTTCATCATGAAACGCGATGTGCCTGCTGATGTGATGCAACAGGTGGCAGACGCCTTTGTTGAGGCCGCCAACTCACCCGGATTCAAGGGGCTGCTGGAATCAAAATATCTGCAGCCGGAGGTTAAAATTGGCGCTGAAGCGGACCGTGAAGGTGCGTTGATGGAAACAATCACCGTGGATATTTTCAACAAGAACCAGGCGGCCATCGGTGCAAAGCTGAAGACAGCTGAAGAGCTCGGCCTGCCGTCGCCGGAAGGATTTGACGCCTGGTGGCCGCCAAAGGGCTATAAAAAGCCGCCCATTGGCTAGACCTTCCTGACGTGTACAGCGGCGGCCCATCTGCCGCTGTCATTTATTAGCCGGGATATAAATTGATCCGCAGACGTCAGGACAACGACAAAGCATGAGTAATTCAAATCAGGCGGGCGGACAGCCCATCTTCGAAGGTGAGGAAGCTGGGGCAGGCTATGCCAACCCGATGCTCGACATGATTGCCTCCGCTGTGTTGCTGATCATCGCCGCAGCATTCATGGCCGGATCTTTGGCACTGCCGGTGCCGGGATCGGTGACAACAGCGCCGGGTCTTTTGCCGTTTTTGACCGCGGCCAGCATGGCTCTCATGGCCATTGGCCTGGCAGTATCGGCTTTCCAGCGTCAACGCCGTCTCGGCCACACAATGCCGATTGAACGTGACGTGCCGACTGAAAGGCGCACGCTGGCGCTTGCCGTCAGTGTGCTCATCTATATCTGCGCGTTGCAGTTTTTGAGCTTCAGGCAGGATTTTGTCATCGGCTCATTTCGCTTCGTTCTGAGCGCATTTGAACCGGTAACGATTTTGGTGCTGGTTGCACTCATGCAGATATTCTGGCGCGGTGCACTTTGGAAAAGCCTCGTCATCGCAGTGGTCTGGACGTTGTTTTTATCACTGGTCTTCCGCAATATTTTTCACGTTCCATTGCCGGGGTCCTGAACAGCCATGATTGTCGATTCGATCCTTCTAGCCTTGTCGCCCATGCTTTTGCTGATCACCCTCACCGGTGTATCACTGGGCATTATCTGGGGCGCCCTGCCGGGCCTTTCCACCACAATGGCCATGGGCCTGCTGATTGGTCTATCCGCAGGCATGGGGCAAAATTCTGCCATCTGTTTTATGCTGGGTGTCTATACGGGCAGCGTGTTTGGTGGTGCCATATCGGCGGTACTGATCAATATTCCAGGCACGCCGGATGCTGTGCCAACCATGATCGAAGGCCACCAACTGGCGCAAAAAGGTGAAGGCGGACAGGCACTCGGCATGGCAATCGCCTCATCCTTCATCGGTGGGTGGGTTGGCATTATCCTGCTGATCGCGCTGATACCGCTGATCCTCACCTTTGCCCTTAACTTCAGATCATGGGAAATGTTTTTGCTGGCACTCACCGGCATTCTTGTCGCCGGCACCATGTCCACCGGCGAGATGCCACTCAAGGGTTGGATATCGGGCTGGCTTGGCATGCTGGTTGCCTTTGTCGGGCTGGATTCCATTCATGCCACACCACGTTTTACCTTTGGAACTTTTGCGCTGTTTGACGGTATCTCCTATGTGCCGGTGCTGATTGGCCTGTTTGGCCTGGCGGAAATCCTGCGCACGCTGCCCTCACCCAGCGCCACCACGATCCCCGGCAGGGTGGACCGGGTGGTGCCGCCGCTCAAAATGATCCTGCGTTATTTCGGCTCCTCCGTGCGCTCAGGCATATTGGGAACCTTCATCGGTGCCATACCCGGCGCCGGCGCCAATGTTGCCTCGTTCCTTTCCTATGATATCGGCCGCCGCCGGGCAAAACCCGAAGAGAAGGCCAAATGGGGTAAAGGCAGCTATGAGGCCATTGTCTGTGCGGAAACGGCCAATAACGCCAATATTGGTGGCTCGATGCTACCAACGCTGGCGCTTGGAATTCCTGGCAATGCCGCCGCCGCTGCGCTGTTGGCAGCGCTGACCCTCAAAAATGTTGTTGTCGGCCCCACCATCGAGATCGATCATCCGGGCCTGATCTATTTCATCTATGCGGCACTGGTCGTTGCCAATATGCTGATGTATGGCGCGGCTTTGATGCTGATCCGCCCCTGTGTCAAATTATTCAGCCTGCCCAAGGGCATCCTGATGCCGCTTATCCTGCCGGTCTGTATTATTGGCGCCTATGCGGTAAAACTGTCGATTTTTGATGTCTGGATCATGTTTGCTGCGGGTCTCGTCGGCTGGCTTTTATCCGCATTCAAATTTCCGGTGGCCCCGGTTGTGCTGGGCGTTATCCTTGCCCCACTTGCAGATGAAAACCTGCGACGCTCGCTGCTCATTTTTGAGGACAAGACCTGGTCCTTTATTGCCACCCAATGGATTGGTACGGCGCTGATCATCTTTATTGCCATCGTTATCATAGACGGCATCAGACGGCTGCTGCGCCCGGCTGCTGATCCTGCCAAGTCCAATATTTGAACAAAATGCTCTACCACCAAAGGAGACTTATCCGTGACAAAGCAGAAGCGAGAGATCGGCCTGGCGATTATCGGCTGTGGCACTATCGGCAGAATTCGCGGCGAACTGGCACGCGATTATCCCGGTGTCGGCTGGATCGGGCTGTGCGACCTCAAATCTGATCTCGGCTCTGCCCTTCTTGCCGATACGCAAGCCGACTTTTTCACCACCGATTACCGGGAACTGCTGGCGCGCCCGGAAGTCAATGCGGTGATCATTGCAACGGATGAGAATTTACACACCGATCCAACGCTCCTTGCCGTTGAGCACGGCCATGATCTGTTTATCGAAAAACCGCTGGCCACCGATGCCCGTCAGTCCGCGCAGATACTGGCGGCAATCGAGGCGGCCGGTGTAGATGCTGTCGTTGGTTATACGCAGCGCTTTCGTCGCCGGTTTCTGGCCATCAAGGAACGGCTGGTCACCAATCAGATCGGTGACGTAACGACCGTTGTGACACGGGCCTTCATGAACCGAATGGTGCCGATTGCCACCGTCAGCCGCACGCAGGATAGGGCCAACCTGACACCGATGGTGGTTTCAGGCACCCATAGTCTCGACATGTCAATGTGGCTGATGGAAGGTAAACAACCGGTCTCGGTCTTTGCCCAATCCTGTGACAGGGTTCTGGGGAAACACGGCACCAAGGATGCGACCTTTGCCATTGTGACAATGGATGATGGCACCATCTGGAGCATGAGCATCAGCTGGGCGCTGCCTGAAGTCTGGCCGGGGGCGGTTTACGGGCTGGAAATCGGCATTGTCGGCACAAAGGGTGTGATTGATGTCGAAGATACCCACCGTGATCTGGTGCTGGCATCCGATGTGGCGCAGGGTGCCGGATACAGTCCGGACGGATTTGCACCGGGCGCACCGCGCCATGTGGATTTTCTCACCAGCTACCCGCCCGGTGACATGCAGGGCGGCCAGCTTTGGGGGCCCATGCGAGAAGAAACCAATTCCTGGTTTCAGCGCCTGTATGCCGGTCAGGCCACCCCGCATGCAACGGCTGCCGAGGGCCACAGCAATCTGATGCTGACCATGGCAATGGACCTTTCGGCCCGTCGCAATGCGCCGGTCTCACTGCCGGTGTCGGCACAGGAACTGATGGATGAATTGCGCTAGAATAATTCAGGTTTTGACGGAATCGGCAAAACCTGAATGCATCAACAAAATCTACGGCCTGGTACCATCTGACAAAACAAGGAAGATCGCCCATTGACCAATCCGGTAAAAATTCGTTTCGGCGGCTATCAGGGTCCCAATTCCGTACATACACGCGGCGGTCTCGCCTTTGGCGACTGTCTGAAACAGGAACTGGGCGATGCTGTTTCATTCGAATTTGATGATAATATCGTGGAGCGTGGACAAAAGGCATCCGACCTCTTGAGTATGGTTGAGACAGGGGAGCTGGATGGCTGTTATTTCTCCTCCAGTTATCTGGCTGGCCGGGTTCCGGAACTGGGTGTCTTTGACCAGCATTTTGTCGTGCCTGACCGGACACGGGCCTATGCAATACTCGACGGGGCGCTGGGAAAACAACTGGCCCATTGCGTCGCCGAAAAAACCGGATATTGCGTGCTGGATTTTTGGGACAATGGCTTTCGCCATATCTCGAGCCGCGACACGATGATTGTCAGCCCGGCTGATTGTCAGCAGTTGAAAATCCGCACATTGGCCAATGAGGATCACAAGGACCTGTTTCGCACGCTGGGCTTTGAGCCTCTGGCGATTGATGTGCGCGACCTACCCGGCGCCGTGCGCGATGGCACGGTCGATGCGCAGGAAAATCCACTCACCAATATCTACAATTTCAAACTGCATGAAACCCACCGTCATATCAGCCTGACAGGCCACCTTCTGGGTGTCGCACTGGCGCTGTTCAACCGGCACAATGTTGAAGCATGGCCTCCCCATATCCGCGAGGGTGTGATGCGGGCCATGCGCGCTGCTACCCTTCGTCAACGCCAGTTAGCCGACGAAGATGACGCCATCTGCACGGAACGACTGCGCGCTGAAGGGGTTAACGTGCGGACCTTGAGTGCGGCCGAAAGAGCAGCTTTTGTCGCGGCCACAGCACCACAGATCGAAAAACTGCGCAGCAAGTTTGATCCGGCGCTTGTGGCGATGTTTGACCGCAGTCTGCATCACAGCTCATAGGGTCTGGATTACAGGCGATCAACACCCAGATCATCAGCAAGGCTATTGAGCTGTGCCATCAGTTCACGGCCAAGCGGGATACCATTGAGCCGTCGGTTCTTCTCAGTGCGTGCAAGGCGTTCACCGGGCAGGCGGATCTCATCGACACCTGGCAATTTGTCTGAACGCTTCATGACATCCCAAACCTCATCCACGGCGCTCTTGAATTCGCTCACATCGGTAAAGGCCGCAATATCGAGCGCAACGACAAGGTGTCCGGTATTGGTGGTGGTTTTTTCGTCCGTATTGAAATCGATCACGCTTTTGCCAAAGGCGGCACCGTTCAACGTACCTGCAAGCAGGCCGAATACAAGTGACAGGCCATAGCCCTTCGGACCTCCAATGGGCAGCAGAAATCCCTCCGACGCGCGCTGCGGGTCGGTCAATGGTTGGCCTTGTTGGTCAATCATCCAGCCTTGCGGCATGGTCTGCCCTTTCTGGGCCGCCGTCTTGATTTTTCCATAGGCTGCCACCGTCGTTGCCATATCAAGAATGATTGGGGGCTGTTGCCCCGATGGAATGGCCACCGCAATGGGGTTGGTACTGAGCAACAGGTCAACACCACCCCAGGGCGGCAGATGGTTGGCACTTCCGACAGCGATATAAAGACCGATCATGTCATGGGGCAGGGCCATGCGTGCATAAAGGGCCGCTGGTCCGGCGTGATTACTGTGGCGCGCGCCTACCCAGGCTATGCCGCTTTGACGGGCTTTTTTGACAGCGATCTCGGCGGCACGCTGCATGACAAGATGGCCAAACCCGTTGTCGCCATCAATCAGTGCCGTCGCGGTACGCTCCCTGATGATACGAATGTCCGGCCGCATATTCATGCCGCCGGCACCTATGCGTCTGACATATTGCGGCAGGCGAAAGACGCCATGGGCATCCGCACCGCTCAGATCAGCCTGGGTCATCAGATCAGCCACGCGGGCAGCATCTGCCCGGGGGGCACCCACAGAACGCAAAATATCATCAATAAACCGGCTAAGTCTGTCAGCCTGAACAGGTGCCGGCGGTTGTTGGACTGTATCCGTCACGACTGATCAGCCCCGCCCTTTGGTGGCAGGGTTGCTAAGACCCGCGACGCGGCGGCAGATGTTTCCATCACCTTGCACACAACAGCCGCATCGCGATTATCCAGCCCCTGCGCCGCGGCAGCGTAATAATGCTGCAAGGCCGCCTGATAAAGCGGCAACGGACACAATAGTTCGGCCGCATGCTCGGAGATAATACGTGCGTCCTTGAGCGGCACGGACATATTCATGCCCTCGCGCTGATAGTCCTCGTCCACCATCATGGCGCCGCGGGTTTCAAACATGCCGGAGCTGGATCCGCTGCCCGAAATCACTTCGTGAAACAACGCCGGCTCAATACCCGATTTCATCGCCAGAACCATCGCTTCGGCTGCAACCGTATTATGCACAAGGTTGAGTATATTGCCGCAGATTTTGATCTTGCTGCCATTGCCAAATTCCCCGACGTAATGCGCTTTACTGCAGGTTTGCTCCAGGACCGGCTTCAACCGGTCAAATACGGCCTCATTGCCGCTGCAAAAGGCCGTCAGCTTTTTCTTCAGTGCGAGAATTCGGTTGCCGCTCACCGGACAATCGATGGGTATGCGCCCTGCCGCCTCGCAGATCTTTGCAAAGGCGTGTTTGTGCGCCAGGGAGAGCGTTGACAGGTCAACAATGATCTGGCCCGGCGCCGGTTGGCTCAGCAAACCATCCGGCCCTTCCATCACCTTTAACAACGCGTCATTGCCGGGCAGGCAGGTGAATACGACTGGCGCTGCTTCACACAGATCTGCGGGCGTCCCGACCAGTTGCACACCGGATTTTTGTGCTGCTGCACGCGCCTGTGGTGCGATATCATATCCCAGAACCTTCGATCCACCCTGCACAAGATTTTGCGCGATTGCCGCGCCCAAAACACCAAGGCCGATAAATCCGATTGCCGCGCTCATGGTGAAACCGATCCTTCCAGATGAACCGTTTCACCGGTTTGCGCCGATAGCGCGATCGCCTCCAGCACTTCAATATTGTGCACCATCTCGCGATGCGTATAGGGATAGGGGGCAATGCCTGAAATGGCGTCGGCAAAGGCTTCCAGATTGGCAACAACCGTATCTGTCCAGTCAAACTGCTCCATCACGGGCGCACTTGCCGTGCGTGCCACTTCCATCTGCGCAATGCCGCCGGGCGTATCGGGGTGGGTATCATTGAGCACCTGTGCCCAGGCTTCAGACCCAAAGACATGCAGCCGGATGAAATGCGGGGTATAAAGAATTGCACTCAGCGTCGCGGTCATTCCGGCGTCAAACCTGAACTGGGCGGTCACCACATCACCGGTTTCCCAATCCAGAACTCTTTTTGCTGTCAGCGCCTGAACGGTTTTTATCGGCCCGAACAATGCAATGAACAGGTCCGTCAGATGTATGCCCATGCCCGTCATCGCTGCGGCGGGTGCGGTTTCTTTTCGGGTGCGCCAGTCACCCGGTTGAACGCCAATGAGCTTGTCGTGACTAAAGGCAGCCTCCGCATGCATGATCGTGCCCAAAGAACCATCATTGATCATTTCGCGCACGCGTACCAGGGCCGGTTCAAAGCGGCGCTCATGGCCGATACCCAGGACTACGCCCGCATCAATACATGCATTGACGGACCGCCGCGCACTTGATCCGCTCAAACCAAGTGGTTTTTCGCAAAAGACATGTTTGCCACTGGCAGCCGCAGCAACGACCTGCTCTTCATGCATCGTATTGGGGGTGGTCAAGACAATGGCATCAATGGCCGGATCGACAAGAACCTGGTCGAATTGCGTCAGATGTTGAAGCCCCAGGCCCGCGATATCCGCCGTTCTGGACATGTCCGGTTCGATGATGGCGGCAACATTGATCCGACGATTGCCCACCAGCCGGCGGGCCATGTGCTGACCCCACCAGCCAAAACCCGCAATGGCAAAATTAAGACGCTGCGGCATGCTCATGAATGATCTCCAGACCGTTGTTGCCAAAAGGAATTGCGGGCGTGTTGGTCAGCAATGATCAAGCCGCGCTGTCTGCCAGCTCAACAAATTGGCCGCGATGAAAAACCAGCGGCTTTCTGTCTGTTGAATCAATCTGAATTACTTCGCCGACGTAGATTTCGTGATCACCACCCTCATAGCGGCGGTAGACCTGGCATTCGAGTACAGCCAGTGCATTTTGAATAACCGGTGCGCCACCATGGCCGGGTCGCCAGTCGACGCCGGAAAACTTGTCCTCGGACGGTTTGGCAAATTGCATGCATAACGCCTGCTGTTCGCTCGACAGAATATTGATCGAGAAACTGTCATGGGCCCGAAATGCCGAAAGACTGGGTGCAGTCAAAGCCAGGCTCCACAGGATCAGCGGCGGCTCAAGCGATACTGAATTGAAGGAACTGATCGTCAGGCCAACCGGCGCGCCACCATCGCCGCAGGTTGCCGCAACCACAACACCCGTTGGAAAATGGCTCAACGTTTCGCGCAGCGAACTGGCGTCGAAATTCATGCTGTTTTGTTTGTCAGGTTTTTCCATCGGTCCAGACTGTTGCCATTGTGGTATTGTGGCCCATCGGCCTGTTTGCGCATCTCTGCCCACTGATCTGTCCTGTGAGGGGACATCCCATACAAACAGCATTGTTGCCCATCATCAAAATTATTGTTTTTGATATTCTCCAGAAGAGCGAATGATATGGTGAATTTCTGCGTGTAATTTCAAAGGCTTGAGAATAATTCTCGCGAAGGCAAAGACTGTTCTCAAAGGATAAAACCAAACATCGGATCACCATTGGCGATGTGGATGGCGATCCAGACGAGAACCGGCAGGGCCAAAAATGCCATTGCCGTTGACACAACAATAACCCCGGCCACTTTTTCCGGCGAGCGGTTGAAATGCTCGGCAAAGACAAAATTGAATACGGCAATCGGCATGGTGGACATCAAAAAGACCACACCTGCCGGTGGGCCGCTCAGATCCAGCAGCCAGATCAGCGACAGACCGATGACAACACCCATCGTGGCCCGCACGATGGTCAGATAAAATGCAAGTTTCAGATCGCCAATTTTTAGCCGGGCAAGCGAAAATCCCAGCACCATCAATAGTGCGGGAATGACAATGCCACTGAGAAGTTTTGTTGTATTGCCAAGCCATGCCGGCACTGGCAGGTCAAAAGCCATGACAATCAGACTGGCGATGACCGCATAGATGATCGGCTGTCTGACCAGCCGTGCGAGCGAAAAGGAACCGGCGGAGATGCCATAACCGACGGTATATTGGGATATGGAAATCACAACGAAATAGGCAATGCCCAGCGCCAGCCCCTGATCGCCAAAGGCCATCAGGATAAGCGGCAGGCCTATATTGCCGGAATTGGGATGCATCAGCGAGGGCATATAGGTATTGAGCGGCAACCGGGAAAGCTTCAACACGGTGGCCCCTGCCACGGCAGAGGCAACCAGCGCCAGAAATGCAGACAAGGCCATCTGCCAGATGAGCCCGAACTGGACATGAAAACTGGTCAGGGTCGTGAAAACCAGACAGGGTGTGCTGACCCTGACAACGAGGTTGGACAGGGTTTCAGTGTCGAGTTTCTGTTTCCATAGTGACCAGAAATAACCCAGAATGACGATAATGAATACCGGCGCTGTAACCGTGAAAATCTCACCTGTCATCAGGCAATTCCGATGTTGATCAGGTCTGATTGCGCCCGGTATAAGCCGCTACCGACGGCCAAGCCGGTATCTTTCGGATGATCGTCAATGGTCCGCTGTAGATGAAACATTGGCAGATCATACAACGTAAGTGTCACCGTTGACGATCCAGTTTTCTGTTACTTTTGTGCCGGACTGGCGCAGCATTTTGGATACGGCACAATGTTCCTTGAGCTTGTGAATGACCGCTTCAATGCCGGACTGGGTGCCCTTCATTGTTGCGCGGATTGTCAAAACGGCATCGGGAAACGGAACATCAACCGGTTCGATCAGCCGCGTCCCACGGCTATCCATGGTGGTGACAACATCAATGTCCATATCGGTAATTTCAACGTTGTTGGCCACAGCCAGCTTGTTCGAAATCACATGGGTGCACCCAACGAGACCGGCAAAGACCATTTCCACCGGCATGGGGCCCTCATTGGTGCCGCCACGCTCAATGGGCTCATCAATGATCATCTCCACATCACGCGATCGAACCCGCGAACGGGTGCCGGTTTCGGCACTGCCGAACAGTTTGAACTTCCAGATGGGTTTTTCCTTGATGGTCGCCATGCAATTCTCCGTCGGGCTTATGAGATCGTGCGGAAGGCTGCATAAACAGCCTCCCGCATTCCTGTTTGCGGGCACTCAGCCGGCATTTGCTTACTGGCGTTCAGCCGGCATTTTTATTGGCGCTCAGCCGCCGGTAATCTTATTAACCAGCGTCTTATAGGCCTCGGCCTGATCGGCCCGCAGCTTTTCGTAATCGTCACCGCTCATATAATCGATATTTTCACCCAGACGGCTCATCAGCCGCTTGTAGGTCTTGTCATCATTGAGCTTAGCAAAGGCATCCCGCAGCATATCAAGGCGGTCCTGGGGAATGTCTTTCGGGGCGAGAACCACGCGGTGCATGAAGCCGACATCGCCGCCGACACCAAGTTCTGAAAAGCTTGGCACATCCGGATAAATCCGCTCGTCACCGGCTGTGGCCAATACCCGCACATCACCCGATGCCAACAGGGATGAAAGCGTCGATGGGAAACCCATTGTCATATCCGCATCACCGCTGAGCAGCGCCTGCATTGCAGGGCCACCGCCCTTATAGGGCACCAGATTGAAATTCAGATCATTGGCCTGCATCAGCTGGGCAGCCGGCACAAAAAGCGCGCCCCAGTTTCCCGAATGGGCCATACGGACCTTGCCCGGATCAGCCTTGGCGGCCTTGAACAGATCATCAGCGGTCTTATAGGGACTGTCACCACGCACGACGATGGCGATCGGCGCATAATTGATGCGGGCCACCGTGACGAAATCCTTCAGCGGATCATAGGGCAGAGATTCCACATGCTGCTGCAGCTGGTCGATATAATTATGCGAAAACAGCAGCGTATAGCCATCCGCATCGGCCTTGGCGACTTCATTTGTACCCTTTTGGCCACTGGCCCCGGGCGACAACTGTACGATCATGGCCTGTTTGATATATTGCGGAATGACACTGGTAAAAACCCGCGCATTCAGATCATGGGAACCACCGGCCCCCAGCGGGATAACCAGTGTAAGCGGTTTTTCCGGATAATCGGCCGCCGAAAGACCCCCGGTCAGTCCAAGGGATAATGCCGCACTCAGCAGCACAGATTTCAGGACATTCATCTTTGACATGATAGTTCCTCCGTTTTGCATTCCATTTGAGGCGCTTTTGCCATTTCCCGGTCGGGAAAATCAGTAAAGTGCCTGGTTGTGTCGACTGGTTCGCTTTGCTCCAGACTTGTTATGACAATTGGTCCACAGGGGACGGTTTCGATGCCTTGTTCATGCGCCGCCAAAGCCAATAGCCGATTAGTGGCGTCGCAATCAGGATCGCCAGCATTCCGTGGCGTTCGGTCAGTGCAAAGGTCAGAAAATTGCCATCGGCCATGGCCATGGTCTGGCCGAATGCATATTCGAGCGGCTCGCCCAGTATGAAGCCCATGACAAGTGGCATGACATCAAATCTGGCGGCTCTGGCAATCACCCCGAGAATGCCAAAAAATGCCAACATCAAAATATCAAAGACATCCGAGCGAAAGACATAGGACCCGGCGACCGCAAACATGATGACCATGGGAATGAGCAGGGAGCTCTTGATGGTGACAATGCGGGCAAAAAACGGGATCGACAGATAACCGATGGCCAGGAACAGAATATTGGCCAGCACCATGACGATCAAAATGGCAAAGACCACACTGCCCTGGCTTTCAAAAAGCTCCGGTCCCGGCCGCAGGCCCTGCGCAATGAATGCACCCAGCAAAATGGCCGTGACATTGTCGCCGGGAATGCCAAGCGTCAAAAGCGGCACCATTGTGGGACCATTGACGGCATTATTGGCCGCTTCAGCCGCCGCGACACCCTCCAGTTCACCCTTGCCGAATTTTTCCGGTGTTGGTGAGGCATTCCTGGCTGCCGTATAGCCCATCATCGCGGCGACAACCTGCCCAAGCCCCGGAATAACGCCAATGCCGGTGCCGATCATGGTGGATCGGCAGATGGTGCGAAAACTCTGTTTGAATTCAGCCAGTTTCAACCGCTCACCCAGCACTTTGGCAGCACCACGCAGATGGGAGGACCGGTCACCGAATACCGAGACAATTTCCGGCAGGGCGAAGACACCGATCAGCATCGGCAGCAGCGGTATCCCGGATTTCAATTCAAAAATGCCAAAGGTAAATCGCTCAACCCCGCCAATCGGATCAGTACCGATCATGCTGAACCAAAGACCGATCGCCATCATCAACAGGCCCTTGAGCGGATTGCGGCCCGCTGTTGCGGCAATAATAACCAGCGACAAAAACAGAATTGCGGCCAGTTCCGGCGGGCCGAACTGCATCACAATCAGCGCAATCGGGAAAATCATCAGCAGGGTGAATATGTCACTCGACGTATCGCCGAAAATCGATGAAAACAGCGCCATATCGAGGGCTTTTCGCGACTGCCCCTTTTGTGTCAGCTTATAGCCGTCAAACGTCGTGGCGATGGCTGCGCCGGTGCCGGGCATCGAGACCAGAATCGCCGGAATACTGCCACCGAATATGCCGCCTTTGTAAATACCCAGCAGAAAGGGAATACCGACAATCGGTTCGAGAAAGAACGATACCGGCAACAGGATCGCCATCGCCATCAGTGTGGTGAACCCGGGCAGAGCACCAATCAACATGCCGGAGAACAGGCCAATGGACACCATGATGAATGTATCAACACGCATCGCCATGCCAAGTCCGGTGAAAAACGCCTCAATCATGCTTCATGTGCCTTCGCTGTTCCATGCAAACAGATGCGCGTAAAAGAGCTCGATCGCATTGAGTTCCGGCAGGGCCACGAGCAGCCCTCTGGTGGCCAGCAGGTAAAGACCAACCGGACATCCGAGTGCCAGAAGGCCGATCTGCAGCGGGTTTTTGTTGCCGAGCAGCACGGCGGATGCGGCAATGGCAATGAAGGATGAAATCAGAAATCCGAAAGGTTTGAACATCAGGGCGTAGACGATGAGGATTGCAAAAAACGCCACTATCCTGAACCAGTCCGGGGTGTCCTCATTCAGCACTGAAGGGTCCGAGACCGATGCGGCAGTTTCCAGCGTCAACTGGTGTCTTGCGATGATGATGACGCCAATCGACAAAACGACAATTGACGCCAGTGTGATAAAGGGAAAGAACGTTGGATCAATGGCCGACAGGGAACGGCCAAACAACAGCTTCGGTTTGGCAACCAGAAACGGCATGGCAACGATTGCCGATGCAGCCAGCAGACCGGTTACCGCCGCGAACATGATTACCCTTTTTTGCAGCACATTCAGTTCCCTTGTCAGCGTTTCGCAGTTGTCTTCATGCAACTTTCATTTTCGCCGCCCTGGCCCTTTGACAATACCCGGTCCCGGACCAATTACCTCATCATCAAATCAGATGACGGGGATTACGGCGAGCGATGGCAGGACCGGGCCAATGCCGTTATCTGATGGCCTGATAAAGGCGTTCATCATAAAGGCTGCCGGTCAGTGGATTGATGACAAACAGCGGGTCATCGGCAACGCCACTTCCAGGCTCGACCGCAGACAGTGCATCACGAAAATGCCTGACCGGTGTGGAGGCTGTGTGGGCCTTCTGGCTGTCAGCGGAATCCCAGATTTCAACAACCGTCATATGGTTGGGCCGATTGGCCTGGGTCAGCGCGTCAAACCTCAGATTGCCTTTTGCTGCCTGACCGACCTTGACCAGTTGTTTGACCAGGTCATTGCCACAGGGACCATTGGGATCGAGCTGACGCTTGCAGGGGGCAAATTGCTCCGGTGGAATAATGTCCACATGGGTAACGGCGAATATGGCAGAATTGCCCGCCTTGCCGATGGTTGTCGGATCCATGGCGGCAAGCCCGGCATGCGGACGCTCGTCATAGGGATTATAAAGATGCGGCTGCAATGCCTTGCGAAAGTCAATGGTTTCCTGCGAGCTTGCATGGGCATTGCGCGCATCCGGGTCTTTCCAGGCTTCCAGCAGCACAAAATGATTGTCCCGACCGATGCGCCGTACGGCCTCAAAGCCAATATTGCCGTCTTTACCGCGGCTGGCTTCAGCGTGTTTCCTGAGCAGATCGGCCGCCCCTTGCTCCGCTGTTGGCACAACTTCAATATAGGTAACGATATAGGCGGGCGACTGTGACAAAACGGTATCATCGCCCAGTTTGACATCGGCTCTGGCAACATCTGCCATCGTGGCCGAGCCTGCAAAACCAAATATAGCAAGTGACGCAGCAGCCAGTCCCCTGATGAGACTATTCATGTTGAGTTCCTCCACATTATATAACCGTTATTGTGACAGTGTTCCCCGCCCTGACGGGCACGAACACCGGATGAATTTTCTATGACTAATTCTACCATCTGCTTGAATTTATTGGGAATCATCTATCCTTATGGGCACAATCAATGCGTGTTATATGCATTTTTTCGCGCACTGGTTCTGCGGTGCACCACACATCGGCAGCACCGTTTCGAATAGAGACAACGCACGCGGTCAAATCCATGTGCAAGCGGGGTCGGTTCCGGCGCACTTATCCGGCCAGTGAAGACAGATCGCTGGAATTCAGGGGCAGAGATACCGGTTCGCCGCGGTCTGCCGAAAGATCGGCGGCAATATAAACCTCCATGACTTTGCGGGCCTGTTCCGGCGTCACCAGAACCGGTCGATCCAGTGCGACGGCTTCAATGAAATGGTGGGTCTCGGCGGCCATCGGGCCAGCGTAAACATGGCCGACAAACTCACCGGGCATGGATGACATGGGAAACTGGATGCCCTTTTCCGTGGTGTTGAGAACAACATCACGGTGACTGTCATCAATCAGCAATGCACCTTTGGTGCCGACCATTTCAAGCGTTGTTGACGAGAAATTCGGATAGCCCTCCGGCAGGATCCAACCGGCACCGATGGTAAAGGAAATGCCATTGTCCATGGTCACGATGATCCAGGTGCAATCGGGTGCATCAATGCCCTGACTTCGCATGAAGCGATAGACATTTTGCGCATAGACCTTGACCGGCTTTGCCGGTTCCAGACACCACAGCACAAAATCAAGATCATGCGTGGCTTCCATGGCAGCGGGAGAAAGCTTTACCCTGCCGGATATTTTCTTGCCCAAAGAGCGGGTGATATGGCGGCTGATCAGGGCACTGACCGGCTCACCCAGCGTGCCGTCTTCCAGGCTCTGTTTGATATAGGCATATTTCGGATTGAACCGCTGGGAATAGCCGATGGTGAATTTGAGGCCCCGGGCACGCGAGATGGCCACCAGATCATCCGCCTCGGCCAATGTTATCGCGATTGGTTTTTCCAAAAAGACATGTTTGCCGGCTTCAAGCGCTGCCTTTGCCATCGGGTAGTGGATGGTCTCCGGCGTCGCCGATATGATGATGCTGGAAATATCATCATTGGCAATCAATTCGCGATAATCCGTTGTTGCCCCGGCGGGATGACATTTCGCGCTGATTTCCTTCAGCCGGTCTTCACGGTTTTCAGCGATGAAAAGCCCGTCTACCAGCGGATTGGCATAGGCCGCCTCTGCACGAATGCCGCCGCACCAGCCGGTGCCAATTATGCCGAGATTAATCTGATCCATCTATAATATCCTGCCTCATATGTTGTCGTCTCCTGCGTCCCTTTTTGATTTGAAAGCGGGCGCTAGGGAATGATGATTGTTGAACCGGTCGTCTCGCCAGCTTCAAACGCCCTGTGAACATCAACAATATCGCTCATCGGGCGGCGCTGACTGATGGAAACCTTGAGGATGCCGGCTGCGACAAGTTCAAGAACCTTCGATGCGGAATGCACCAGATCTTCCCGCGTGCCGATATAATTGGCCAGTGTCGGGCGGCAAAAATATAGTGAACCCTTGTGTTGCAGCAAACCGGGTGGCACCGGTGGTGCTTCGCCGGTTGTGGAACCAAAGGACATGAAATAGCCACGCGGTGCCAGCGCGTCGATTGAGGCTTCAAAAGTGGCCTTGCCAACGGAATCAAAGACAACGCTGACACCCTTGTCCTGCGTCAGGGACCGTGTCTTTGCGGCAATGTTTTCGCTCCTGCGGTCAATCGCATCGGCATAACCACAGGCCAGCGCCTCACGGCAATTTTGTTCACCGGAGGTCACGCCGATCATCCGGGCACCTATGTGACGCCCCCATTGTCCGGCAAGATGGCCAACACCGCCTGATGCGGCGTAAAACAGCACATCCTCACCCGCCTTGACCGGATAGGCACGGCACATCAGATATTCAACCGTCATGCCTTTCATCAAAACAGCAGCAGCCGTTTCATCACTGATACCGTCAGGGATGGCAATCACACGTGCAGCCGGGACATTGCGATGTGCCGCATAGGCACCCAGCACCGGCCCGTAGACAACGCGGTCTCCAATACCCACGTCACGCACACCCGCGCCAACGGCCGTAACAACACCGGCAGCTTCAAGCCCCAGACCTGAAGGCAGATCCATCGGATAATGGCCCGATCGTTGATAGACATCCATATAGTTCAGACCAATGGCTGTTTGCTCAAGCTGCACTTCACCGGGGCCTGGCGCATCAAGGTCCACCGTTTCAACGGTCATCACATCAGCCGCGCCCTGGGCTCGAATGGTCACTGCTGTGGTTTTCATATTCAACTCCGCTTCGTCGGCTAATTTGTTTCAAAGTGCATTGTGTTGATGGCGCTATCGGGTGGCGTCGCCACCATCGACAAGAATGAGTTCAACCTCGCCAGCGCCGCCGCGCCGATGGTTTGATGCGTCGACATAGGCCTGTGAGCGCCAGCAGGCCTCGGCCTGATCAAGCGATGGAAATTCAATGACGACAAAACGGTGGAAGTGGTCACTTCCTTCCAGAATACGGGCCTCGCCACCACGGGCCAGCACCTTGCCGCCATGCGCTTCAATGATCGCCGGCACCCGATCCGTGTAGCGTTTATAGGCCACGGGATCATTGATGCGGGACCGGGCTACCCAATAGGCTGGCATGTCATTTTGCTCCTTTAGACCGTTTCACGTATTGCCAGAAACGGGACAACGGTGTCGGCCGTTGATTTTGTTGATGCATTCAGGTTTTGCCGATACCGTCAAAACCTCAATTGCTGTGGCAGACCCCGGTCAGAACATCAGATCGGGCAGGTAATTTGCTATCGCCGGAAAGACGACGATGGAAATGATGCCGATCAGCATGATGATCCAATAGGGGATCGAATGGCGGAATATCTCCCGCACACCGACGGTTTTATCCTCAATGGCCGCCTTGACCGTATAGACCAGCAGGCCAAAGGGCGGTGTCAGCAACCCGGCTTCAATGGCCAGAATACCCACAACAGCAAAGGATATACGGTCGAAACCAAGGGCGGCGGCAAGCGGCTCGAAAATCGGCACTGTAAGCAACATGATCGAAATGGAATCGATCACCATGCCGAGAATGAACCAGACCAGCACCATCAGTGCGAGGATCGTATAGGGCGAAAGACCGGATTCGAGGAAAAAACTCTGGATTGCGCTTGTCACGCCTGTCATCGCCAGGGTGCGTGAATAGAGCGCCGCTGTCAGCAGCAGGATGAGGATTGGCGCTGCCGTCTTGCCGACGGAAAAAATCGCCGCAAGCAACTGTTTGGTGCGCATGCCCTTGGTAAAGGCAAACAGCAATGCCAGTGCAGCACCGGCGCCTGCACCCTCGGTGGGTGTGAATATGCCAAACCAGATACCGCCCAGAACACCGGCAACAATAAATCCGATGCCGGAAAAACTTCCCAATACCGTCCAGCCGCCCGGTTGTTGCGTCCCACCCGGGACCAGGCCATCCAGCGCCGCCTGATCCTGCATCCGTTTTTCACCGGTGGCTTCAGGCCACACGATGGCAGTGCCGATGACATAGATGAGAAACAGCATGGCCAGCAGAATGCCCGGCAGGATACCGGCCAGAAACAGACGCCCGATGGATTGTTCGGTCAATATTCCCCATACGATCATCAAAACGCTGGGCGGAATGAGCATGCCGAGGCAACTTGAACCGGCAATGGAACCAAGTGCAAAACCCTTGTTGTAGCCAAGTGCCTTCATCTGCGGATAGGCAATGCGCGAAAACGCCGCTGCCGATGCAATGGACACGCCTGTGACAAATGAGAATATTGTATTGCCGATAACTGTCGCAACGGCAAGGCGGCCGGGCAAGCGGCGCACCCCGCGATTAATCGCCATATAGATATCGGTCATGGCGCCCGACCGGGCGATAAATTCACCCATCAGCATGAACAGCGGAATAACGGCAAAGGTGAAATCGCGCAGCGCTTCGGCCGCCGTACTGGCAAGGGTCGCCTCGACAATGCGAAACTTGCCGGTGACCATATAGATGCCGACAACACTGGTCATGCCAAGGGCGATGGCCACATGCACGCCAAGCATGACCAGCCCCAAAAGCAACACAACAATGACAATGACGGTATTGACGTCAAACATGATTGACTATTGCCCCGCGGTGGCTGGCTGGACGCCGGACGAAATTGGGATTGGCTGTCACAGGGTCAATTCCTCGGCATCAAGGCCAAACAGCTCAATGGCTGCAAGCAACAGGTAGTTGATGACTGCGAAGGCACTGCCAAGCAAGATCGTGAAGCGCGTTGGCCAGACCGGCACCCGCATCGCCCCTTCGCCATCAAATTCGCCATTGGCAAATGAGCGCAAAGCCGGATCAATCGCCCCCTTGAACAGAATGATGAAAAAGGCTGCACCCAGTAAAAACCCGGCGGCGGCCAGCAGGCGGCGCGTGCGCGGACCAAACAGATGAATGAGAAAATCCGCACCCAGCATGGAGCGGCTGCGTATGGCAAATCCAACCTGCAGAAATACGATCATCACCACCGAATTGGCGACAATCTCCTTTGTCCCGTGCAGCGGCAGGTTGATTGCACGAAAGATAATGTCTGCCAGCGCAATGAAACACAGCACAAATGCCCAGGTAGCTGCCAGGATCATCAGCAGTTTGGTCAATCGATCTGACAGGCGAATGAGGCTCATGGCAATACCCGTTCCAGCGCAAGACATCATCGGCGCGGCCACATCATGGCCGCGCCGATTACTGATTTATTTGATGTTGTAACGCACCGGCCAGGTGTAGCCGTTGCTTTCAGCCGCTTCCATTGTCAGCTTCAGGACTTCCGAGGCCGGCAGACCCTGGGCATCCAGTTCTGCGGCCATCTTCTGCGGCCATTCAGCCAGTGACTTGCCCCAGTCTTCGCGCACCGACGGGTCAATTTCCGTCACCGTGATTGTATCGCGCAAAGTGGCAACATCCTTGGCATAACGATCCTTGTTGACCGAACCTGTCTGTTCCTCAAAATCGGCAGCGACCTCCAGCAGGATCGCCTGCACATCTTCCGGCAGCGAATTATAGGTTTCCATATTGATGGTCAGACCATGCCAGGTCATCGAGCCAAAGCCGATCAGCGTATAGAATGGGCCCGGCTCATAGAGTTTCAGATTGACCCAGGCACTGGGGAACATGATCCAGCCCTCATAAACATGGGTCTTCATTTCCGTATAGGCGGTTGCCAGTGAGCTTTGCACCGGCGTGACACCGCCATAGGCAAGCCAATTGAGATTAAGACCGGCACCGGCAATTTTCTGACCCTTCAAATCGGCCAGTTTGTCCCAGGCAAAACTGGTGCCCAGATTATACCCGCCATCGGCGATGCGGGCGAGGAGCTTCTGGTTGAATTTCTCCTCAAAGACATTTTGCAGATAAGGAACCTTCTTGTAGACATCCTGCGCCGTTTTCAAACTGACTGTCGGGTCCATGGTTCCAAAGGGCAGCATGACCTGAAAGGCGTGCAGCGGCAGATTGGATGCCTCGAAACAAAAGCACATGCCGCCAATGTCGATTATACCATCCTGAACACCCTCAAGAACCTCGGTCACCTTGACGATTGATCCGGAATAGCCTTCCACGAAGGTGATCGTATGATCGGTACGCTCGGCCACCCTTTTGATCAGCTCAGGCTGGAAATAGCTCTGCATGAGACCGGCATAGACAACGCCGGGCGGGTGCCCGGAGCCAATGCGAAGGTTGAAGTTATCGGCACTGGCAGCACTGACAGATAGGCCAAGTGCAGCTGAGACCACGGTTGTAATCAAAGTCGATTTCATTGCTTCCTCCCTTGGTGCCACAATGGATGGATTTTCCGGTTATGGCGTTTTCTGATTGCCGCCTTGCAGCGGGTATGCCCGTCTCCCTTGAATTGCAGTGTTCATCGCCTGCGATCAGTTCGGCTCTTTCAGCCTCACGTGATCGGGTATTTCCAGCGGTTCGTTCTCACTGTCCTTGAACTCCACCGTGGTGAACAAAAGGTCGGTATCACCAACATTCATGACCGAGTGGGTAAAATCCGTGCCAAGCGGAAATGTGAAATGTTTGGTTTCACCCGGATGATGAATGACATCCTGGATGCGGCCATCATCGTACCAGCCACGGGCTTTGCCATGGGAATGGCAGGACCAGAAATAGTCGAGCACATGGCGATGGAAACCGCAGCGGACGCCCGGCGGCAGGTGCAGGTGCCAGACCCTCAGGCGATCGGTTTCCGAAACCAATACGCTGCCGACAATGCCGCTGTTGCGGTTTTCCTCAAATTCCTGCTGCATGTCGACCGGCCAGTGCGCCCGCGGGTTTGGGCCGCTGCCGGGTTCATGAACAACATCTATCTGCGCCATAACAGTCTCCTTCGTATCGTGCGTGCACATGGATCATGCGGCCACCCGTCGGCGGCCAAGGATGCCCGCGCGCGGCTCCAACGCTTCAAGGTCATCGCGTAATTGTTCTGCCTGCTGCCGCGTCAAACCTGTCTGCGGCGGAAAGACCGGCAGCCATGTGTCATCGCCGGTCCGCCAGGCTTCAATCTGCTTGAGTGCCGCACTCAGGGGGTGCTTCGAGATGGCCATTCTGACGGCCGTCAGTGTTTCCTGATGGTCTGCCGCCTGTGACCCGGTTGAATCAAGGGTCAGCCGCGCCAGCGCCGCCGACGCATTTGTTGTTGCCGAGATTATGCCGCCACAGCCGCTTTCAAGCGCCCGCAGGAGAACACCTTCATTTGAAGGAAAGACATCAAAATCATCGGCCGCTTCGACGAATTTCAATGCGCCCTCGAAATCACCGGAACTGTCTTTCAATCCGGCAATGATCGGGCCAAAATCGGCTTTCAACCGTTGGATCAAAGAGACGCTGATTGGCGTCATTGACATGAGCGGGAAGTGATAAAGATAGATCCGCAACCGGGCATCGCCGATTTTTTCAATCAGCCGGGCGTAATAGGCATAAAGGCCATCTTCGGGTGCATTCTTGAAATAGAAGGGCGGCAATACAAGGACGTTGCAAAAGCCTGCATCCAGCGCCGCGCGTGTTGCAACAATTGCATCACCGGTCGCACAGGAGCCGGTACCGAAGATTACCTGAGCCGAACCAAAGCCGGCCTGTGCGAACACCTGTGGCAGGGCCACACGAAAGGAAAGTGGCAGGGAGTTGCCCTCTCCTGTCGTGCCAAGCGGTGCTACGCCATCAAGACCCTGCTCGACGTTCCAGCGACAGTAATCAACCAGCTTCTGTGCGTCCGGTTCACCGTTCTTGTCGACCGGTGTCAGGGATGCTGCATATATGCCCTTGTTTGCCTTGCTCATCATGTTACTGCCCTGCCTGCGTTTTTTGTGCGACGCCGCGCGCCTTGACCACAACCTTGATGGCGTCATCAACCCGCTCGCGGGCATAGCGCAAAGCCTCGGGCAGATCTTCCAGCGCAAATGTATGGGTGTGAATCACACTGGCATCGAACCGCTTGTCGGCCATCAGCGCCATGGCCCGGTGGGTTGCGCTGCGGCCCTCGCCGCGAATGCCGTAGAGATAGATGTTGTTTTTGACCACATGCGGCAGATCCACGGTTGCCGGCTCGTGGGGAAAGGCTGCAAAGCAGATTTTGCCGCCACGGTTGGTCATATGAATGGCGTCATTGATTGCTGTCTGGCTGCCGGCGCATTCTACCACGTAATCAGCGCCGCGCTGGCCAACAATGCCCTTCACCGTTTCCACGACATCACTGCTGCGCACATTGATGACATGATCGGCACCCAACTGACGCCCGATGGCAAGCCGGCTGTCACGGGTTCCGGTAAGAATTACCGGTGATGCGCCCAGCGCCTTGGCCACGGCAACGGCCAGCAGGCCAATGGGCCCGGGGCCCATGACGACGACACTCTCACCGGCGACAAGACCGCCAAGCTCGGTGAGGCCATACATGGATGTGCCTGCCGTCACGACAAGCGTTGCCTCTTCGTCAGACATGGTATCGGGCACTGAAATCACGGTATTGATATTGTTGATCGCATATTCGGCAAAGCCGCCATCGGTGGTAAAGCCGTTGGCCCGGTGCCCCTTGTCAACATCACCATAGTTGAGCCCATAGTTCAAACAGGACGTATACATGCCCTGCCGACAGCGTTTGCACTGGCCGCAACCGGCATGAATTTCGACCGTGACTCGCTCGCCGATTTCGAATTCATCGACGCCCGGACCAAGGGCTGCAACCGTGCCCATATATTCATGGCCGGGGGTAAAATTCCGGTTGAAGGGCGGCCCACCCTGGATCACGGCAGGCGTGCCGTAATGAATGACCTCCAGATCCGTTGCGCAGATCGCCACCGCGTCAATGCGGATCAGCACCTCGGCCCGACCCGGCATGGGAACCGGTTTTTCAATCAGTGACAATGCGTCGGGATCGCCAATCACCCATGCCTTCATGGTATCGGGTACTGGCATCGTCGGAGATGTCTTGATGCGGCTGTCGCTGGCCATTCATGATTCCTGTGAACGTTTGAAAACCGCAGCAGCGATTTCAGCAATGGATGATCTGCGGCCAATGATACACGCCGTCCACCGCGAGTCAAATATTATCGATAATCGTTCAATGATAATCGAGAAAATACACATTCTGCTATTGGCAAATTCGGAATTCACTTGGCTTTTTAACCCAATCGTCTATATCGTGGCAGAACCGATGTTGTTGCCAAGCTCAACCACAGAAAGCACCAAACCGCCTGCCATGACACATGCTCAACCCCTTTCAAGAGCTTCCCTTTCCCAGCAAATTCGTGACCGCCTGCTCAGCCGGATCATGACAGGCGCGCTGAAACCGGGTGACCGGCTGATCGAATTGAAAATCGCTGCCGAAATGGCCACCAGCCAGGCACCGGTGCGCGAAGCACTGCGTGAACTCGAAGCCATGGGCGTGATCGAAACCCTGCGCAACAAGGGTGCGCGGGTGCGGGTGATAACCGACGAGGAACTACGGCAGATTTATGATGTGCGGGCGCAGCTTGAAGGCTATGCGAGTGAACTGGTAACCCGCAGCGGCATAGCCCTCAAATCCAAATTGACAGCCTGCATTCGCGACATGAAAAGGGCGGCCCGCAAGAGCGATTCCCTTGCCTTTGCAGACCACAATATGGAGTTTCACCGCATTATCGTCGAAGGCTCCGGCAATATGGTTCTGCTGGAACTCTGGGAAACACTGAACGTCAAAATGCGTACCATGGTCAATGTATCACGCAGCAGCAAAAACCTTCTGGATCTGGCACAATCCCATCAGGCCATTGTCGATGCCATTGCGGCAGGCGATGCGGATCAATCCCATGCGGCAGCGCGGATGCATGTTCTGGATAACAAGCCTGACGCCACCGCCAAGACCGCTTAGACCATAACATCTGCACGCGTGCCTGCCTGTGTCCCCTGCAACGCAGCGTGTACCCGGCCCTTCACACCACACTTGAACCGGCAAAGCACCATACGCATATGCAACAAAACCTGTTTTGAGGAATAATCATGCGCGCAATAATCGCTGCATTGGTTCTTTTTGGTCTGGGGAGCCATGCCATGGCGGATGCGTTGGAAACCGAAATCAGCAACCTGTTTGCGCAGGCCGCCGCCAAGAACAAGCGCTTTGCCCTGGGCGCCGCCTATGCTGTTGGCGACAGCCAGCCCGGCCTGTACAGCGCCGGCCCGCGCTTCAAGGGCAGTGATGATCAGGTCACCACCCATGCGCCCTGGCACATTGGCTCCATCACCAAATCATTCACCGCAACATTGATCCTCCAACTGGCACAGCGTGATGTTCTGGCACTGGATAGCCCGATAGGCGGCTATCTGAAACGCCATGCGGATCACATGCACAGCGATTGGCAGACCATTACCCTGCACCAGTTGCTGAGCCATACGGCTGGCATTCCGGCCAATGGGTCACAAGAGCATATGACCCGCCCGGCCACCAACCCGGTTGATGACAGGATTGCCGTCCTTCAATCCCTGTGGAGCAGGCCGCTGACCGGGCGGTCCGGTACATTCAAATACTCCAACATCGGCTATGTGCTTGCTGCCATTATCGCCGAAGAGACCACGGCCAAGCCGTGGGAAGAGCTTGTTGCAACTCAGATCGCCGCGCCCCTTGGCTTGACATCGCTTGGTTTCGGCCCACCGGACAATGAAGGCGCACCCTGGGGACACCGGGGTTTTCCGGGCTTTAAACGGCCGGCTGATCCCAATGGCAGCGAACCGGCTGATAATCCTGTCTGGATGGGGCCTGCGGGCCGCTTGCACATGAACCTGAATGATCTCGTCATCTGGGGCCAGGCGCACCTTAAAGCCTGCAAGGGGGCCAATCCTGCCTTCCTCAGCCAGGAAAACTGCCAGCGTATGCAAACCGCAAACAGCAAGGATTATGGCTATGGCTGGGTGATTCAGCCCCGGCCTGACGGCAGCGGCGCATCTGTGTGGCACAATGGTTCAAACACCATGTGGTATGCCATTCTCATTATTGAGCCGGAAAATGATCTCGTTTTGGCGGTCACCACCAACACCGGCAGCGCGGCCCGTGTTGAAAAGCTGGCAACAGCCATGACAAAGGCGCTGTTGAAAAACGCAAGGCAGGATGAATAGACCCGGCGTTACCCGCCCACCTGATAGGCCGCCGGGGTCCAGCGATAGATGCCGTTGAGCTTTTCCACATATCCGACGGATGGAAAGGGCATATGGTGGCCGAGCACCAGCAGCCGGTCTGTTGCCGCCATGTCGAGCATACGCTGGCGGGTTGCCGTGGCCCGCGCCGGCTCATCATCATAGGCAACCTGCCACTCAGGGTGTTGCAATGACAGGACAAAATGGTTTGTCACATCGCCCCACAAAAGCACGGCCTGCCCGTCGCTTTCAATATGATAGGCCATGTGACCGGCCGAATGACCAAAGGCCTCAACGGCCTCGATGCCCGGCACGACGCTATCGCCAGGTTCCAGAAAAACCATCTTCTGCGCCAGCGGCACAACATATTTCAAAAACAGATTTCGGTTATCCTGCCGCTGTGCGGGTATGGTTGCACCATCCTTCCAGCCATCAAATTCAGCCCGGCCAATCACATAGCGCGCATTGGGAAAGGCAGGCTGATCTGCCTCATACAGGCCGCCAATATGATCGGGATGCACATGGGTAAGGGTAACAATGTCCACATCTTCCGGCTGATAACCGGCAGCACTCAGCAATTGCCGCACCTGACCTGCGCCGCGCGCGCGGCCCGATGACCCAAGCCCCACATCGAACAGGATCAGCTGTTCACCGGTATTGACGAGATTGGGCGTGAATGAATTTTCCAGCCGGTTTGTCGGCAAAAGATTGGCCTTTGCACTGGCAGCAACCTCCTCAGCCGGCCTGTCGATGCCAAAGGGCGGGTGGATACTGTCCATTTCCATGACACCATCCAGAATGGAAGTCACTTCAAAGGACCCAAGGCGGAAACGGTTGATGTGCGGACGCAGGCGGCCAAGCAGTGGAGCGGGCATAGTCAGTTCCTTCCTGTCAATTGTGATTTTGATCCGAATCAACCGACCTGTTCAATCCACCGACAAAAGATCAAAAATCTTTCTGATCGCCGCCGTGTCCTCGCCGCCGATACCCATGGTATTGGTCTGATTATAAAGGCTTGCCGTCACATCAAACAAAGGCGTCGCCCCGCCGTTTTCATCGGCAAATTGCGCGATCAGATCCAGGTCCTTGCGCCATACATCCAGCTTCATCGTTGCGGGAAGATATTTTTGCTGCACCATCATCGGGCCACGCACCTCGAACATGCGCGATGTACCGGCACCGGCGCTGATAACGTCAAATGTCTGTTGCGGATCAAGACCGGCTTTTTCGGCCAGCGCCAGGGCCTCAGCCGCCGAGGTATTGTGGATCGCAACCAGCAGATTGGCGATCAGTTTCATCTTCATGCCATTGCCAAAGGCACCGACAAAATGTGTTTCACGTGAAAAACAGTCAAACACCGGCTGGCAGGCCTTCACCGCTTCACTGTTACCGCTCGCCAGCACCACCAGATCTCTGGCAGCCGCCTGCATACCCGTGCCGCTCAGCGGACAGTCGAGCAGGATCATGTCATGGGCCGCCAGCACATCGCGGCAGGCTGTCTTGTCCTCAATGGCCAGGGTGCTGCATTCAACGATGATACAGCCGCTTTTTGCGTGATGACAAAGATCATGGGTCACCGCCCGCAGGGCCTGCGGCGTCGGCAGGGACGTGATCACAATGGGTGCCTGGGACGCGATTGGCCCGGCCCGCATGTCAACACCACCACCCAGCGCCGCCAGCCTGCTGCGCGCATCGTCTACAGGATCATACCCGACAACGGACAGCCCGGACGCCACCATACTGCCGGCCATTGCCGAGCCCATAATGCCCAAACCGATTACAGCTGCATCATATTGCATGTCGGCACCCCCAAAACACCAACGACCATCTCACATCCGTATGGATACATAAAACATACCCAAGCACATCATTGATATTCGTCGGGCGAAAGGCAACCGGGAAAATGGGAATGGGGGTTTTGGGGGATCAAATTTTGGTGGGGGAGGTGGAGAAATCCCAGTAAAGCGGTAGATTTAGGTCGCAAAGAGTCGGAGTCGAGTGTTTGCTGCTGGCGTGAAACCAAACTACTTCGAACGTGATACTCGCCGACTATTTAACAATCAAGTTCGTACAATGGTTGGGTTTCCTTCCACTTCTATCCGTGAAAGATTAGTCCGGATTTTAACGTAGCTGAAACGGCAAACAAAGTGGTGCGATATGAATTTTTTAAGAAGCCCAAATCAGCAGGATCTCTCTTGGTTCATAGATATGCTGACGCAAAATCGCCTTGAACTCAACCCTCCATACCAAAGGAAAAGCGTCTGGACCTACAAAGATAAACAGTTCTTTTTAGATACTGTTTTCAACAATTTCCCTTGTCCAGCTGTATATCTTCAAAAGGAAAATACTTCCAAGGGCCCTTTGTACAACGTCGTTGATGGAAAACAGCGTCTCAGCACTGTTCTTGACTTTCATTCCGGAAAAATCCGGTTGGCAAAGAATTTTGGAATATCGCGACTTCGAGGGCAGAAATTTACTGATCTTTCGGATGGGGACGTATCTGATTTTTATAACTATATATTTATGGTCGAGCAAATTCGCTCAGACGTTCAAGTAGATTGGGGGGAAGTTTTCCAGCGTGTTAACAAAAACCAAAAGAAATTGGGAGAGCAAGAACTTCGTCATGCTCGTTTCGACGGTTGGTTGATTGAGAGAGCTGAGACCGAGCTTTCTGAGAGCCCACTTTGGAAACGTTTTGGAGTTTCTACCAGCGCGCGCTCGAGACGGATGAAAGATGTGGAGTTCGTTTCGATACTTATGCTAGTCCTATTGGAGCGTAAGTTTGTTGGATTCCCCCAGGATAAAATTGACGAACTATACGCTAAGTATGATTTTACGTTTTCAGAATTGCCAGATTCAGAAGACGAAATTCAACTAGATGATGATGTTGACGAGTTCTTTTTTGGCACAACCAAAGAAACTGTTACGGAATTCAACCGCACGTTTGATCAGTGCAAAAATTTCCTATCCAAGATGGAAGACCACAATAATTGTGTAACTGAGCATAAGCGCAGAATTACAACAGACCTCTACTCGTTGTGGGCAGCTGTGGCGCTGGAAGCCGACGTAATTCAGATGCAAGCCTCCACCGTCGCAGAAAAGTATTCAAACTTCATTTCACAAGTTGATGACGCATTTGCGTTGACCAAAGATGGGATGCCCACCGACAATTTGGATAAACACGTGCAACTCTATTTTGGGAATAGTACGGGTGCGGCAACTGAGGTAGATAACCGAAAGAGAAGGCACGAGGCCCTTTTGGAGTTTCTGAGGCAATGAATTCAAAGGTTGAGGCATCAATAAGGCGCGCGCACTCATACCTCAACGAACAGTACATGACCGTTCAAGTGGAAGTGCGAGAGCAACTGAGAGAAACCTGCGAAATACAGAAGTGGGTATTTGAAGATCGGTTGAAGAGCCCCGAATCCTTTGCATCCAAGTTGATGACAGGCCGATTTCAAGGATATGATATTGACGACTTCTACGCGTGCACTGTCGTTGTCCCCAACCTCCGGGGTGTCTCTGAGGCAGTTAAACTTGTGACTGAGTGCCTTGATGTTATTGAGAAAAAGCCAGGCGACGAGACCAAAGCATTGCCAACAAGCTTCGGCTTCGATTCTGTCAGGCTTTATTGTCGGACAATACCAAGTGTTAACCAACAAAAACGCAGTGACCTAAAATTTGAGGTACAAATTAAGACACTTCTGGAACATGCTTGGGCGAAAGCTACTCACGACTTTTCTTACAAAGGAGCGGAAGCAAGCTGGGCAAAAGAGCGTTTGTCCGCACAAATTAAGGCAGTATTGGACAACGTTGATTTGTCCATCAATGAGATGGAGAATATTGCAGCATCCAAGTTTTTGAATCGGCGAAATCCAAATTATGAAATGCTGAGCCAAATAACGACCTACTTGAAAAGTGAATTTGGTACTAGCTCTGACGAGCACGGCCATGACTACAAGCGCATGGCGGAGAACATCAAACGTATTTTGACACGAGCCGATATCTCACTTGATGAATTGAAAGCTTGCATGGCCGAGGAAGAACGCTTGGGCAGAGGTAAAAAGTCCGTCAATCTTTCATTGTCTTCTAGCCTCTTGCTTGGCCTTCTCACTCATCAATCCGAGAAGATGAACCAAGCGCTAAAACGTAAAGATAGTCGGAGGCCAGTTACGATTCCTCTAGAAGTCGTTGAAGAATGTGATCTGGATACTAAGGATTTCAAGGACGTCTCCGTTTTAAAACACTACAAGGCGACTTAGGTTGCCTTCGGATGACAGAAGACCGCTGGGTGTGGTTTACACACCACACTCCGTTTCTAAGAGTGTTGTGCGGCTTGCGTTGGAGGTAAGTCAGGCAGTCCGTCATAGAATACTAGAACCCAGCGTTGGTGACGGGTCATTTTTGGAAGCCATTACAACAGAATTCTGTGGCATCGCAAATGTAACAGCCATTGATATAGACTCGAAAGTGATCGACGAGGTCATCAGACAATATCGAGGCAAATTTTCCCAGGACTCGAAGTTTTTGGCGGGCGATTTCTTAGAATTCGCCATTGCAAATTCGCACCAGAAATTCGACCTGATCGTCGGAAACCCACCATTTGTTCGAAAGCACGATTTTTCACCCGAATTTAGGGTGTCAGTCCAGAAATTGAGTCACGCAACGGGATATGATCTCAAGCATTTAAAGAATGCATGGGCAGCATTTATAGTTGCAGCGCATAGTCTTCTATCTATGAAGGGGTTACTTGCATTCATCGTCCCATATGAGCTTGTGAATGTCGATTATGGGCTCACTCTTCAAAAAGAAATTTTCAGCGATTTCCAACGTGTAGACATTTATGTTCCAGCGGAGCGTGCATTTAAAACTATTGAACAAGACGCTGTAGTTTTTGTTGCGCAGAAAATAAGCAGCCAGCCAGCTGGAGTTTATGTACACGGCACCCAAGCGTTAGATACACTGTCCCAAAGGAGTACTATCGTTGAATCGAAAATCAACACGGTCAACTCGGACTTTGCCTCTCTGGATTCAAAGGCTCATCTACTGGACCAGGAATCCCTTTCTCTCATAAAGCGCCTCAAATGTGCTCTCCCACCCTTGTCTGAATACTGCAGAACCGCACCCGGAATAGTGACCGGGGCAAACGAATTTTTCATTTTAAGCGAACAGGAAATTCTCAAAAGAGATTTGCAGAAATGGTGTATGCCAATCCTAAAGAAGGGTAGTTACTTGCGCCATCACCCTGTCCTATCAGCAGAAAACCTAACAGATATTCAGTCTCGCCATCCCGCCCATCTCCTCAACTTGGAGGGAATGAACGTGCAACATCTTCCTGATGCATTGGCAGCCTACATTGAAACTGGAGAAGCGGCCGGTTATTCGCAGGGATACAAATGCAGAAATAGAAAACCTTGGTACGCGGTTCCAATTGTCAAAGCTCAGCCTGCCTTTTTCTTTAAGCGTTCGTTTCGCTATCCGCGGATTGTGATAAACACCGCGAACGTGCTCACCACCGACACCGCATATGGCATTGCACCGCTCAATGGAGCCACGGCAAGAAGTATATGCTTTTCATTCTATAACACTCTAACTCTTCTTTTTTCCGAAATATTCGGAAGGTTTTACGGTGGAGGGGTCTTAGAGCTCACTCCTAAAGAATTTCGTAGTCTGCCTTTCTGCCATCACAAACCATCAGAAACTGAGTTTGAAGCATTTTTACAAGTGCATGAATCTGGGGGGGACCTAGGTCTCAATTCCGCGATATTTGGGGACTCTTGGCTTCGGAATGAGCTGGCAATGGAGCATGCTGAAATCGAAAAACTCCGGCAAGCTTGGCTAATTCTCAGGAATCATAGATTACGTCATGGGCGGTAATTTTGTCTCTTCCAAATGGACCATAGCGCGAATGATTTGATGTTTCCAATGTAATTTCCGACGCAATACGCGGACCTAATTTAACTTTACTCTAGCAAGCTTTACTAATCTTGGGGTATTTCAAAATGGTAAATTATGTCGCGGTATTTAGGCGCAAGTTAACTGCTGTATTGACAAAGCTATTTTTTGCACTTGTGGACAAGATGATCAACAGCAAAGCTAAGCGCTTTACTAAAATATCGTCCCGCTGTCGTGTTGCCTGCAACCTCAATGTATGGGCCAAAATTTCTAATAGCAAACCGGTAGATTTTGAATCCTCTCTATATCAAGAAATGGATAAAGCTGTGACTTTCTACCTGATGCAATCGTTCACGTCGCGAGACTCGATAGGTTTACTGGAGGGTCAAATCCTTCGTTACAACTACTTATTCTGGATAATTCGAAAAAATGAATCCGACAAAAGGAAACAATACTACAGGTTTGTGTTAAAATATCGCATTGCAGATATTTTAAAAAATTATGTCAATATACAAAATTGTATAAATAAATGTGCGACTGATGAAATTTCTGAACTCGAATCCAAACTTGGAATAGATGTAAGTGCAGAATTCTGGACGAAGTTAGTATTAACCGACAAACTGCCCGCTCAACTCCGCAAAAAATGCAAACCGAGATCCATACTTTCATACTTGAAAAAGGAAATTAAGACCACCAAACGTGACCTCTCTTACAATAATTATCTCAAATTCGATTTTTCACCTTCTGACATAACCGCGTTTGTTTCGTTGTCGGGAACTTTATTGCTGCTCCTAGGATATTTGCAGGTTGCCGCTGTAAATTCCTATTTCGGAGTCCCATACCAACGCTACTTTGGAATCTCTGACTACATCGCAAGCAGTGTTAGTGCAGTAGATAATTATTTGGTGGCTGCGTTAATTGCATTCCTTTTCGTTTTCCTGTCGCTTGCCACAGCAAATACCGTCTCCTTGTATTCAGCGAAAATTGAAGAACGTTCTTCGTTCGGAAGTATAGACAACTGGTTCCTGCACTTCACTGGACTCTCGGCTCTAGCGGCAATGACTGCGGTGTTCTTCACAAAATGGAGAATTGAACCGATTATGCTTTTTGTTACCTGCATGTATCTAGGCGCGCCCATGGTCCGATATTTTTGTCTCCGATTCTTTGTTAGCCCTCCAAAGGCATACATGTTCTCGACCCTCGTATTTGTGGCGTTCGTAAACGGCGGTGTAGGTGTGGTCACAGAAATAAATCATGTGATCGATTCAAAAGGAGGGCCTCCTGTTCGTATTTTCAAATTTGTCGATGCAGATTACACGGAGCCGGATTGGTTTGTGCTCGCGATAACTAGTGACTTTGTGATTTTGAGGCGGCAAAATAATGGGTTCATACAGGTGCGCGCCAAGTCGGACCTTAAGTTGATAGAAGACGTTATTGAAGACTCGTGATTGTTAACAATCTGACTGGATAAAATAGACAGCTGGGAAGGTTTCCTATTGGCACTAAACTACAATCGGTGAAGTGGACTGGGGAAATGGAAACCTCAAATGCATATAACGCGGGTTCAGCGACCTTCGGCAAGAAGGCCGCTAAACGTCCGCAAATGCCAGAAGCTGCCGCCGATCTAAATCTATTGTCTCATTCATCGCAGCCTTTGGAAGAACGAAGTCGTCCCACGTGCCCTCAGAACCCATCGACAGCCAGACTGAACGCACATTGCCTCCTTTCACCATGCCAGCCACCCCCCGCTCACAAAAGCGTGTTCAGCCGGTAACTTTTTCCAAACGATCTCACGTTGTAGTGTTGCATCATGCGTGCATTGGTTTCGATCCTGCTGGTTTTTAGTTTTATGTCGGTTTCGGCACTTGTCGGCTATGACAGGACCGATGCTGCCGTCATTGCCTATAATGGGCAGGGTTTTGGTGAACTTGTGCAGCAGCCTGCCGATAGGCAGGCCATTGCGGATGATCTGCAATCAACGGTCGCCGATAATACGGGCGATGAATGTCCGTGCAGTAAAAAATCGGATTCACTGACCTTGACCTGCGGGGTGACGCTCGCCCTGTCCGGTGTTGACGGGGGCGATTGTCTGCCCGGCGTCACAAAAGCCTGGTTTGCCTTTGAGCATGCTGATCGCAAATCCGGGATGATGTACCTTTTACAACGACCTCCCCGGCAACGCCTTTAGAACAAATTGTTGCGCACGCACCGCCTGCGCCCTCATGCCTGGACCGTTCCCGTTTTGTCAAAGGTGACACAACGGTTTCGGCCTTTGAATTTGTTGATGCATTCAGTTTTGGCCGATCCCGTCAAAATCTGAATGGCTCCAAAAGGATTGCTATCATGCAGACAAGATGTCCTGTCACGACGGGAGGCAAAGCCTCCAATCGCGCCCGCAGTGTCACTGACGCGGTTTTTCCATCAAGCGACAATGGCTTCGAAACAGCGATGCGCCTGGCGTATCCGCCAGGGTCAGCGCTGGTGTTGCCGCCGGTGTTGCCGCCCTGGCGCGGAACATCACGGCCCGCTTGTCGTTAACCCATCAGGAACCTGAAAAAAATGAACAACATACAATCCGGCCAACCCCGGCGGGCGTTTTTGCGCACCCTTGGGAGTTTCGGCCTGCTGACCGCTGCCGGCTGTACAACCGCCAGTGACCCGAACACCCGCGACCCGTCTGGAACGAAACAGGGAATATCGCCACGCTCGAGCAGGGCACTTTACCGGGCTCTGCCGAATGAAAAATTTCCCATTCCGGCGGTAAAGCCGGGGCAATTACCGCAAAAATATCAACGCCGCCGCGTCAGCTACCGCACATCCGAAAAGCCCGGCACGGTGATTGTCGATACGGGCAATTTCTACCTCTATCACGTGGAACCGGGCGGCAGCGCCATGCGCTATGGTGTTGGTCTGGGACGGGCGGGATTTGCCTGGTCGGGACGCGCCCGCATTGCCTGGAAACGCAAATGGCCGACCTGGACACCGCCCGGTGACATGATCAGGCGGGAACCGCAGCTCAGCAAATGGAGCGCGCAAAATGGTGGCATGCCACCGGGCCTGAACAACCCGCTGGGTTCGCGTGCCCTCTACATATTTCAGGGTAAGCGGGACACGCTCTACAGGCTTCACGGCACGCCGCAGGTGGCCTCAATCGGCCGCGCAGTCTCCAGCGGCTGTGTGCGCCTCGTCAATCAGGATGTCATCGACTTGTATGACCGGGTGCAATCGGGGTCAGCCATCGTGGTTATCTAGTGGAAGAGGGAACCGGAAAATGAATGTGCAACGCAAATGCTCCATGCGCCAGGGCGCGCCGTTCAAAAAGCAAATGCCACGACACACCATGCTTGAGCTGGGCCACAGACACCTGACCCGGCACGCCCGTGAAGGGACGCAGGAGATCGGGTGTATCGCCCGGTCCATCGGCTTTTCAATGCAGGAGGCATTGCAGATCGAGGCAATCTATCAATCGACGCCAGGGAGGCTGCTGAAAGGGACCAGCGACAAGGCAACCCGGACAAGGGCGCTCACAAAGGACAAGGACAGTAACCGTGAAAAAGCATAGGAATTCAAACCGTTCGCAAAAGCAAAAGGCCAAAAGCGCGGCTGACGGCAACGGGCCAACCGACAAGAGCCGCCGCCGTTTTCTCGGCTTCACCCGCAATGGTGCCATCGCTGTTGTGGCCGCCGGGGGTGCGGGTTTTCTGCTGGTGGAACATGTCAGGGGCACCATGCGCGAACATGATTTTTCGCGCATTGGCAACGGCACACCAACGGTGGTGCAGATACATGACCCGCAATGCTCAATGTGTCTTGCATTGCAGCGCGAAACCAGAAAGGCACTGGGGCAGTTTAATGACAGCGAGATAGACTATGTCGTTGCCAATATCAGATCGGCTGACGGCAAGAGGCTTGCCAATCAATACCGCGTTCCGCATGTAACGCTTTTGCTGTTTGACGGGGACGGCGTGCGCCAGGCCACACTCACCGGCCAGCGAAAAAGCCGGGAACTGGCCGTGGCGTTCCGCCATATTCTGCCGAAGTGACGGCCATTCGGTCGGGTGCTGGTGTTTCGGGCGCATGGGAGAAACCTGCCGGACGTTTCTTCTACTGTGGTGCTTTGACACGACCCGGCATGGCTCAATTCGTGGTCGTGGGGTGTGCATGTCATCACCGTGATTGCAGCGCCAGGTCCAACTCCAAAAAAGCACGAAGAGGAACAAAGATCAGATTAGGGTTTGGCTGGCCACTATTCCCGATTCAACGGCATGGGCAAAATCTATAGAGTACAAGTGATGGCGACTGCCGGTGGTGCCTCCACACCTGCTGAGTGCCGTTTACAACATCTGGACCATGTCGCGATCGCTATAGAAGCAATCAGTCATAAAGTGCAGGCCCAACCCTCAATGAAGATGTTCTCACTCCTACCTTTACGAGTTCCAGTGCTGGTCATTGTCCTCAATGACAGGAAAATAGCAAATTTCCGCTGAACCTACTCTTTCGCGAATATCGTTCTGCTACACCGGGTTTGATCTGCTCTGAGTTTGGGTGCCAATTGCATTGAACTCTGATCCGCGACTTGCGTATATAGTGTAATGGAACACGCGCTTTTCACATTGGAAGACCCGCGCCCAATTCAAGCGGACGCACCATACACATACCAATTGCCTCATCCGAAGCGGATTGACGCCGTAGGTATCGGAGACCTGGTGAAACTCATTTTTTGTCCCACGTCCAAAGCGGCAAAATGGCGTGCAGAACGAATGTGGGTGGAAGTAACTGAAATTAACGGTGGCAGGTTTTCCGGAACCCTTGCAAATAAGCCTTTTGAGCTAACTGGATTGATGCCTGGAACTAAGGTTTCATTTCAGCCTTGGCATATAACAGACGTTGTTTTTAACGACGAAGAAAAGGACAGGCAGCTTACTTTCCCTTGCCCTACGTACTTTGACCGCTGCATAGCAGATATTTGCGTGCTGTCAGAAAATGCACTCGTCCAATATATCTATCGGGAAGAACCAGACATTGGCGAAGATGGCGATGCATATCCAGACAGCGGATGGCGCATTCGGGGAGATTGGCGTGGTCTATCTGATGAAGAAGTCGCTGACCGCGAGGCGCAGTACACAGCCATCGGACGAGTGCTTAACCAAGACGACAGTTGGTTACATTTGATCGATAGCCCAGTGGGCTCGGCATTCATTCGCGATTGGGAAAATGATGCCTTCGTTGAGGCAGAAACTTGAGAGGGTACTTGTTGATCGCGTCTTCGCCTTTATTGGCACAAACCGCCAAAACTGAATGCGTCGCAATTTGGAAACTTTCGTTTTTTGCTTTGGTCACTTTGTCGGTATTATTGTCGCCCAACGCAGACTGATGAACAAATTGAGCAGCAACTCTGGGCCGAAAGCACCGCTGAAAGTATCCCACCGAAGGTCTCAACAACATCATTTTCATTGCTGCCTCGTCGCAACCGCTTAACAGAACTGCACTATTCCCGAACCCTGTCCCCAAACAAACATATGCGAAAAGTGGACATCCATCCGACTATGTTTCTTTCGATGATGCTGCGTCGGCGCATGGCCGCTCCAAGCCCACTCGAGACGTTAAGGTTATGTCGCGGTGGGGATAGATTCAACCGGTCGCAAAGTACAAAGACGACCCAAAAGAGATACTCATCAGATCAGCACTTTGTCACGGTCGTCCCCCAGCCGTC
Source organism: uncultured Rhizobiaceae group bacterium (assembly GCA_947501445.1). Lineage (GTDB taxonomy): Bacteria > Pseudomonadota > Alphaproteobacteria > Rhizobiales > Rhizobiaceae > Hoeflea_A. The sequence goes on from CANMVS010000004.1 coordinate 91,183, forward strand.
ATAATGCAAATTGAAATAGGTCTCGATTTTCAGTGCATTTACAGTCAGGCGATCAATTGTGGAAGGAAAGGCGTTCGATAGCACCGATAAATCAATAGCTGTTTCGCTGTCCGTCATTTGCACGGTCTGGATGACTGTGAAGCCGAGGTCAGCAGACTTTGTGGAAAGCTCTGATATTCCCGACTTAGCACCCACGAATCGAAGGTCGATTGAACGAACTGCAGAAGCGCAATCTCCATTTCGATGCAAGCTGGAGAGTACATCGGCGTCAGAGGCTCGCTCGACCTTCAGCCGAGCCTCATCCACCCCGATAGGGTCGAGAATTGTTGTCATAACCACACCGAACAGAATAACTTGGAGCATTCCTTCCCGTACAGGGTATTGCGTGTTTGTGCAACTGCAGTGACGTTCAGGCATCGGACTGCACACGCTGATGTCGCTTTGTCCACACTGCCGACCTCAAACGGTTTTGGTTTGGTTAAAAATCTGAATATCTGGCTTGAAGAAATCCATCGTTCCAAACTCATTTGGTGCGAACGGCGGCATTGGGCGAAAGTGTGAATTCGCCGCAAGTGTGCAGAGGTAATGTCAATTTGGCAAAAGCGGACATCCATCCAACGATGTTACTTTCGATGATACTGCGTCGGCGCATGAGCGCTCCGAGCCCGTTTTGCATGTCCAGCCTGCCCGAACTAATGTCTGCATTCGGGGAAGTATCGGAGGTTTTTCAGTGAGACGTGTTTGGCGACCAGAGCGACGTAATCGGAACGTCGGAACATCGTGGTCGGGATATTCCAGGTCGAATGACATGCGTGTTCCAGAAAGCTGGCAAGACAAGCATGGAAATTACTCGGTGTTTTATGAACGTCTCGATGCTTCGAAGGAGCAAGAGGTAAACATAGGCAATTTCCAATTGAAAATTCTGTATGAAGAGCCGCGCGAAGGCTTCACCTACGGATGTACGCCCTGCGATGTGATCAAAATATTGAGGTCTGTAGCAAACTTATCACCCTGTCTGCCGGACATCATTGCATTCCGACAGCCAACCCGAAAACAGCAACAACAAATGCCCGTTTGGGGGCGATTTGTTTATTTTGCAGAATTTGGAAAACATGAGGGAACCGCAATCATACTGGAAGCTCAAGAACTGGGTGCGATGTTAAAGCGGTCAAAGCGCATGACGTTAGATGGCCGAGCCGAATACAAACGTCTCATTGCGGACGGGCACCCTTTTGTGGAGAAAAAACGACATTTTGAATCAGAACTAGTCGAACAGGCGGTGCGAAATACCAAACTTTATCGCACTTTGCTTCATGAGATTGGGCATTTGGCTCACTATCATCAGGATGTTCTCGATGATCGAACGGCTCTTGATGAGGATATCGAAATCGCCAGAGACCTCTATTTTTCCAAACCCAGTTCAGAACGCGAAGTCTTTGCTCATTCATTTTCCGACAAACTAAGTCGATCCCTTAGACTAGCCGGAGAAATACCGTTCGATCCTCTGAGTTAGAGTAACCTGGCAGAACTGCGCTATTCCCGGACCCTGTATCCTAAATGGGCTTCGTCCCATTCAACTGTATAGGCGAAAGTGGGAATTCGCCGCAAGTACGCAGAGGTTATGCCAATTTGCGAAAAGCGGACATCCATCCGACGGCGTTTCTTTCGGTGCTACCGCGTCGCGGCATGACCGTTTGGAGCGCTTTGTTACCCGTTCACCTTAATGCGTGGAGCACTATTTTTGTGGCTTCCTCGTGTACTTTTCTTCGGTCGACTTTCTCATGATCCGAAAAGATATCGACCTTTCCGATGAGTGATTTGTCGGAGGGGTAATCCAAGAATGTGTAATGCCCCACATGGCTACCTAGATCATGACGCTCAAAGCCCATATTTTGCGTCACAAGCCAATCGGCGCAATGCTCTGATGGCGCTTCGTGATCGGCACTGCCTGTGAGGATCGTCACAGGCAGCTTTAGCTGAGAAATGGACTTCGGGATAAAGGACCGGATCGGCGGCGCAGGAGCAATCGCGACAACCGACTTGATCCGAGTGTCCGTGAAATCATCCCCGTACCGTGCCCAAGACTTGCGAAATGCATCCGACGTTTTTGTGAGGGCTGGAATGTTGTGTGCTGCATCTGGAAACTCTTTTGGACCGCCTACCGTGATATTGTTGGCGCTGCGCCAAGCGTCAAATTCGTCCAACGATGTTTGCGCACCTGACAAAGCCATAACTGTATAGCTTCCAAGAGAAAAACCAACCGCTGATACCTGATCGAAATCCAATCTGTTGGCAAAGAACCCCGTTGCCCCGATTGATGAAAGCAGTACGGAAAGGTCTGCTGCCCGTTCCCACCAACAAAGGAAGCCCTCCGCGAGGTAGGGTTCCAATTCGGTGTTGCCGTGGTGATTTGCACCCAAGACCACATAGCCTTTACAAGCGAGGGCTCGTGCCAGCCAACCGATACTCTCTGCTGTTCCGCCAGTACCATGTGACAACAACACGACAGGCAATTCCTTCTTCGTGACCAGCGCAGCATCCCAGATCACTTCACCAAGTTCAAAGAATTGCCCCGAAGGTCGTTCAACACGTGCGTCATCTTCTGTTGGATACCACGCTGACCATGCAATTGGACGTTCTGCATTGTTTTGCCAATTTGAACGTGACGCATCCCTGATCAGACCGGTTCGATAACCGCACATTGCCATTTTTATTCTCCTTCAACGGCAACACTCTGGAAATATTTGATAATTTTCAATGTTCTTTTTGGATTTGCGTCACTCGGTCACTTTGTCCGCACACCTGACCTTGCGCACCCTGAATCGCAGCTCGAAGCACGAATGGGTGCTGCACTGCGGCATCGCCTTGTTGTGGCAAAGCTCGCAATGGGCCGGGGCTCACATCAATCACGATCATTCATATGTGCTTGCAGGGGGTACTGATAATTCGTTAAACTCTTCGGGGTCATGAGCCAGACCGTTTCACGTTTTGTCAGAAACGGGATAGCGGTGTCGGCCTTGGATTTTGTTGATGCATTCAGGATTTACCGATTCCGTCAAAACCTGAATTGCTCTGGTCATTTTGACCTTATCGTTCTAATTTCCCCGGGACCTTTTATAGATGCTCGATGAGCGACGGCCACAATCATTTGGAGATGAAGCACCATGGCACGTCAGACACGCCGACCGACCAACGCCATGGATCAGGCGGAAGCACTGTTCAAAGCAACAACCACCAAGCCGGAGGACGTTGTAGAAAAACCGATGATCCCCATTGGAAAAGAGACCATCTCGATTAGCATCGATCGGGATGTGTTGGCTTATTTTCAGGATGATGGTCCCGGATGGCGGGATCGTCTAAACGCCGCGCTTCGCAAGGCAGCTGACCTGAGTTAGATGTTTTCCGGCGTTGCAGGCTACACCGTTTCACGTTTTGTCAGAAACGGGACAACGGTGTCGGCCTTTGATTTTGTTGACGCATTCAGGTTTTGCCGATTCCGTCAAAATCTGAATTGCTCTAAACACCGCGGTCAGCATTTGGCGGTCGTATGCCTCCAGGTTACCTCCTGACACAAAGCGACAAAAGCAGGCAGGTCGCCTGTTGGACAACAAAGCAAGTTGAAAATGGCAGTTTGTCTGCTCTTCGGACATCCGCCTCGCCAATAGGCGCCCGACCCATACTCATTGCAGCTAGGGACTGCTCAGAGCCCTTTCACGACCCTCAAACCCGGTCGCAAACTGAATGTAATGGTATGAGGGGAAATCCCTATCGCCAATGGGGTGGATATGCCTCGATATATCGAGGCATAGTCTCAATTCGTTGTGCCCAGGCTGCAAGGTTCGGGTAGTAATTTTCCAATGGGGCGACCTTAAGTTCCAGTGCCTCCACCCCGTCTCTGGTCGCGCACCGCAGCAACTGCATCAGGGATGGGTAAACAACAATATCTGCAGCGGTTAGTGTTTCTCCACAAAGATAAGGGCGGCTATCAAGATCAGAATCAAGGGCGGCCAGTTCCTGATACACAGGATGAATAGTCTCTTTAATTTCGGCAGCCATTTCCAAGGAGCGGCCACGAAAAATTGGCCTGGACACATTGCCTATTGGAGTTCTGAACCGACCGTCCGCTTCGCAAATGATCTGCCAGATTTCAGCGACCTGAGCGGGATTGGTTCCAAGCAAAGGTGTATCAGGATAAGCCGCCTCAATATATGCCAGAATAGCGTTAGTCTCGCGTACAGTTATCTCGCCGTCGACTAGGGTTGGTACATTTCCTCTGGGATTGATTGAAATAAAAAATTCACTCTTCTGCTCCTGTTTGGAATTATCCAACCTTCGCGGTTCGTAAGATATTTCCTTGGTAGCGAGAGCCAGCATAACGCTCCAGCAAGGTGGGCTACCGCTTATAAAATAACACGCCAATTTCATAGTTTATGCCTTCGGTGGGAAGCGGTTTATACATCGTGGACCAGTGATTCGGAAAAATCAACGACAACTCTGAGCCCCAATTGACGGCTTTGGAATTTTTGACAGGGTCTCACAAAAGGTTCAATCAGGGGAATGACTATGCGAGATCAGCTTGTAGAAGAGTATCGCCCACGCCCTGTATCAAACCTCGGCACCTGGGAAATTAACCCGCTCCAAATCAAAGTTTATGGGCTTCTTTATGAAGGTAAAAACATCACCCAAGACATGTTGGCTACAGCACGGTCGTTTTTGAAAGATGATGTCCTGGCGCATGTTGCAGCAGAGGGCGAAGACAACGGTTTGGGCTTTATAATCATTCATCCTGGCAGTCGGGGGATTACAATTTCGGCTCACTGGTGGATACAAGGCTCGGTGCTGTGCCAGCGCAACTATCGTAAGCTTTATGACGTACAAGAACCCATGGACACGGTTAAACGACCCGTGATTGCTTGTGTGTGGGAATTGGCTATCATAAATGACGAACAGGTGGCTTGGCGGGAAACAATGATGACGCCTGAGCCAAATCATGCGGCCTATTTGAAATACCGCACGGGCCTTCTGGTTACCTAGAGTCTCCAGGATCATCGCCATGGTACGGTCGTTCCAACCATCGACTTGCCTAAACAACCGTGATTTGAACGGAAGCGCCTTGAATTGTGTAGGTCAATTGATCGCCGCGCTTGGGGAACCGGGTCTGCACCGCCGACCCTGTAATAATGTGTTCGCCCTTTGACACCGTAATCCCACTCTCACTCAAATGGTTGAGCACCCAAGCCAATGACCCCAGTGGATCGGCTGCGCCGGTATTCGCGTGTTCTGGCTCTATGCTTTCTTGAATGACCGTTGACGGAATATCGTTAAGGTTCAACTCAGCCCAATTGGGCAACGCATCTCCAAGCACAATCCCACCACACCAGGCGTTATCCGCCACAAGCGTGTACGGGTCGAGCTTGGAATAGTCAGCGGCACGATCCTCGATTAGCTCAAAACTCGGTCGCACATTGGCGATAAGGCTCCTGACGGATTGCGTAGTGTGTGGGTCCGTCTGAGGTGCTATGTCTGCGTTCAGCTCAACGGCCAACTCGAATTCCAGTCCAAGGTGCACAAAGTCATCCTCGGCGATTTCCGCCGGTGAAGCGTGAATATCGTTTGCGAAAATCGCTCCTGCAATTGGCTGATCATAGCCAATCATGTCTTGCATGGCCTTGGAGGATAGTGCGATTTTCCGACCCGCTATGGCCCCACGCGTCGGGACATGAAGCTTTTGCAGCGCGTGTTGGACATCATAGGCTTTTGATGTCTCTTTGAGCGCAAAATCGCCCGCCAAGGTTTCGTAAGGAATCTTGGAGTTCCAATTCTCAAAAAGTCTGCGGGCGATTTTCTCGATACGATCCAAACTATTGGTCCTTCTTTGCGTTCATGGGTGGAGCAGTGTCCGAACGATTTGAAGGATCGCAGTATCCAGCCAATAGGTCAAAGCGGACCATAACGTGACACAACCCTATGGCCGTTTCATCCGCATTGCTGACACCGACTGACCATAAAGTTTCGATTTCAATGAAAGGCTGCATTTGAGATGCTGAACCGTAGCGCTGGGCAGTGTTGCGAAGGTCCGAAAATGCGCAGAGGTTGTGTCAATTTGCGAAAAGCGGACATCCATCCGACGGCGTTTCTTTCGGTGATGCTGTGTCGCCGGGTAACCGCTCCAGGCCCGTTTACACAATCAAATCACTTGGTCATGTCCATCATATTCGGGAATACCGCTGAGTGTGGCCGCATCGCTATTTCGCATATTTATACCAATATTCCCTGAACCCCCGTCAATGCGTGTCCAGTGGGTAACGACCCCGCAGTTTTGGCAGCGATGAAATGCGATCATCCTGTCGCCCCAGATGTAAGTGTCGGTCGAACCGGATACCTTAATGCTTTCAGGGGCGTAGTAGGACCAGAGCGCACCGTATCGCTTACAGATTGAGCAGCTGCATCGGTTCAATTTAACTGGCAGAGTGGGAAGTTGTAACTTCACCTTTCCGCAATGGCACCGAATGTCCAAAATCTTCTCCTTTTACCAAGCGGCTGTCAGCATGTTTTGCCGATTACGTCAAAGCATGAATTGCACTGGCACGTGGCGCTAATAACCGAGGTTTGCCGCACGAAGATTTACCAGGCCGAGACAAATGAGCCAAATGTTTACGGCCCACCAGGACAGATTAAAATCGCCAGTGATAACCCAATAGGAAATGGCCATGACACCGGCGCAGACCATTAGTGTCGCTGCTGTAATTTCGAACTTGAATTTTCGACTGCTTTTCACATTTCCATATTTTGCGAACAAGCCGATGCTCGCAAAGGCAATATCAATGGGAAAGAAGGACCAATTCCACGCAACAACAAGCGGGTTTTCATAATCGGAATACATGAGAGACGGGTCGATACTGATCAGGTTCAACACCAAGGCTGCCGCCAAAACCCAGTACAACACCATCAGTATTTCGGTAATCGTCGTCGTCAGTTTCAGCATCTACACATTTCATTCGCAGCGGTGGAATATTGATAGCACCAAAAATTATGAAAGTCAGCTTTGCGCATTGTCAGCCTCAATCGGCTTTTGGTTCGGTTAAAAATCTGAATATCCGGTTTGAAGAAATCCATCATTGCAAACTCACTTGGCAGGACCGGCGGCATTGGGCCGACGGACCGCAGCAATCGTGAACCTTGTGCACTGGTGTCAAATTTTAATTTTCAGCCCCAAAATGGGCTTCGTCCCATTCAACGGTATGGGCGGAAAGGGTGCATTCGCCGCAAGTGCACAAAGGTCATGTCAATTTGCGAAAAGCGGAATTCCATCCGACTGCGTTTCTTTCAGTGCTGCTGCATGACGGACAATATGAGGATGTGAGGTTGCGAAAATCGCAAATGCGGCAAAAAGTAACTGCCTGTTGACCGTGGGGAAAATATTGTTCCGTTTGTAGTGGAAGTCATCTACCTTCTGCATCTGTTCAGATGCCATATGGGAAATGTCGAATTAATCCATGCCATTCTCCGGGTAACACTCGGTTCCGTCCGGAGCTATAGTCACAATAAGCGGGAGTTTCAGACATTGTTTGGCAACTGGCCGAAACTAACCATAGGACAAATACAGTCTATTCCCATTCGGCTCGATGCTACTTTTGTGTTGGTGTTGATATTTGCTTTAAACGGCGTGCCGGTAAACATGCTTGGGCAATTCTGGTATGCAGTTGCGGCGGGGGCCATCGGAATATTTTTCTCGATCCTGCTTCACGAACTTGGCCACGCACTGACGGCAAAGCGTTACGGCGTTGGTGTTCAAGAAGTCGTCATTGGCGGTTTTTATGGGTACGCCAGGCTGCGCCGTCAGGCGGTTCCACGCGCAGTGATGATCCGCATCATAGCCGCTGGCCCGCTGGTCAACTTGGTTATTTTTGCAACTCTCTGGCTTATCTTGTCGCTGCCTGGATTGACCGGTTTGGTTCCGCAAAAATTGGTAACTCGCACCGGCTCTATCACAGACTGGCAAACAGCAACCTTACAGTTGCTTGTGGTGGTTAATCTGGCAATGTTTGTGTTCAATTTTCTGCCTGCCTTCCCTCTTGATGGAGGAAGAATTCTTGGCTTGGTGCTGGATGGCAAATTACCGAAACAAGTCAGCGTGATTATCGTGTCTGCTCTGGGCCTTGTGTTGGGGTTATTGATGATTTTGTTTGGTATGAAGGTCAGTATTATTTTGTCCCTGATCGGATGGATGATTGTGTTGACCAATTTCCGCCGGATGCGTCGAGTTCGCCGCGAGCGGAACAAACCCGCTAACGTCAACAGGATTGCCAAATAGGAGATTTGTCAGAAACCGCAGCTTCGCGGGTACTGGGCCCAGAGCAATTCAGGTTTTGACGGGATCGGTAAAACCTGAATGCATCAACGAAATCAAAGGCAGACACCGTTGTCCCGTTTCTGACAAAACGTGAACGGTCTAATGGGTGATCGGGGCATTGGGAGTACAATTCAGGGGCAGTTTCTCAAGAGTATAAGATCGCTCAAATTCTCTTTTTGAATAACTCCAACGATTTACTCGTAGATCCGAAATTTTGTAGACCCGTGGCGAGTGTTCTCCGATAAAAAAGCTCAGTTCCAAATCCTCAATAGATTTGATCCTTTGTGCAAATTCAAATCCACGATCGCGGTCTTTGATCGACATTTGTAGGAGGCATGTATCTGACAGATCAATCTCTCTGATTGCCGTGTAAAGTGGCTTCGACAGGTAGAGGTAAGTAGCAACTGGCAACACCAACAAACCCAAAACGACTGCGACGGCAATGGACTTCGCCTGACTTCCATTTTGAACGAAAACTAAAACTGCGTTGACGAGAGCAAGATATGCAAAACCTTCAAGGCCATGGTTTCCATATCTTTCCCCAGTTCCGGGAAACGAAGCAAATACAGCACCAAAAAAATAAGAATAATCACTAACGACAAGGCAAGGTTTGCAAAAAAATAAGTTCTTGAACGATGGAACAATGCAGAGAGATAACCAGCGACGTTGAGGAAAATGGATAGAACAAAACTCGTATCAAGAGCGGCACCCACCCAAATGCTGCCGCTGGTACCCGCCAGAATATACACGATGGCTGAGACAGCCAGCGTAATCGGTACAAAGGTGCAAATGGAGGCAACCGAAATGGGTTGAAATTTGAACATTTATTGGCTTTCGAAAAACTGATCTGCGCCTTGTTTCATATTGACCCCGGATAATCATAATGAATATTGTGGACGTAAAATGGCTCATGTGGGAGAGGTTCAGGGTCCGTATTGCTGCCGCCAAAGACCAACATTTGAGCGAATGACTGCATTGGCGCATGACTATATTTCGATGTATGCAAAACCAATTGGCAACTCCGGGCTAAAAGCACCGCTGAATATATCCCGCCGAAAGTCTCAACAACCTCGGTATCATTGCTGCCTCGTCACAACCGATTGGCGGAACTGCATCATTTCCGAGCCCTTTGTGCGCCAGCTGGAACATTGATATCATCTATCATCGGGATAATGATTACGGGGTAAAAGTGGCTGACAAAGTTACGCTTCATGGCTATCGGTACAGCGTTTACAATCGCGTTGCCCGAATGGCGTTACATCACAAAGGTGTCGCCTATACCACCGTAGAGGTCGATCCGTTCACCGACCTCGACCCGGCATATCTCGACTTGCATCCATTCGCTCGTGTGCCCGCATTAACGCATGGAACTTTCAGTATCTTCGAGACACGGGCGATAACGCGTTATATCGACAACGCATTTTCCGGTCCGCCGCTTCAACCTGATGACGCCAAGGCACTGGCGCGCATGGATCAGGTCATTGGCATCATTGATAATTATGGCTACTGGCCCATGGTCCGTCAGGTCTTTTCCCAAAGAGTTTTCAGTCCCCTGGAAGGAGAGGCTTCAAACGAAGACGAAATCACTGCCGGCCTTGCAGCATCCCGGCACGTTCTGGCGGTTCTGAATGGCATTGCGGATGAAGGCCTCGTTTTGAATGGTCGCGATTTTACACTTGCAGACTGTCACCTCGCACCAATGATCGATTACTTTGTCCGTGCTGGCGAAGGGCGTGATGCACTGTCGTCATTTCCTGTTTTGCTCAAATGGTGGGAACTCATTTCGATCATGCCTGCGCTGCAGTCGACAGATCCCAAATTACCCGATATGGCGATTTAGACCATTTCACGTTTTGTCAGAAACGGGACAACGGTCTAAAGAGCACAAAGAGGCGTTCCCTCATGCGGTCCTGATCGGTGAATTTCCCGGTATTGCCGCGTGTCAGTATATATCGTCAACAAGGACACGGCGTCATCGATGCGCTGGCGCACCAGCTGCCAACGCGGTGCCATATCTGCACCAGAACCCTGTAACGAGGCCCGCACCTGTCGGGCGAACCTGAGCGGGTTCCGCGATTTGTTTTCAAGGGGCGCGTCAATCGGAAGGGCCGAAGCGGGATTCTTCAAAGACCAGTTACCATGTGGCATCAACCGGCAGAGAAGCTATAAGCAAAGTCAGACTTCCTGACCGCGCCCGCAATTTTTCTCGTAACTGCTTTAAGGATTAATCTCATGCGTCACTATGTGTTCGCGGCCATGCCCGCGCTTCTCATCGCCGCGACGGTCCAGGCGTCCAGCTTCACTGAAACCAGGCTTACCGCCAGCGATGCCGCAGCCCAGAGCTATTTCGGACTTTCGGTCGCAATCTCGGGCACGACCGCCATTATCGCAGCTCCAGGAGCCGATAACGGCGCGGTCTATCTGTTCGACACCGCTACGGGGAAACAGAAGACAAAACTCACCACCAGTGATACCGCCAAGGATGACGATTTTGGCACTTCAGTTGCGATCTCCGGTACCACCGCCATTGTTGGGGCCTCTGTTGAGAACAACGCCGCTGGTGGCGCGGCCTATTTGTTCAACACAACCACAGGGAAACAGACGGTCACGCTCACCCCCAACGATACCTTCAAGAATGACCTTTTTGGCACTTCGGTTGCGATCTCGGGCACCACCGCCATCGTCGGAGCTTCGGGGACCGGTAACGGCGCGGCCTATCTGTTCGATACCACCACCGGGAAGCAGACCGCCAAGCTTACCGGCAAGGACAGCTCCAGGTATGATTTTGGCACTTCTGTCGCGATCTCAGGCACTACCGCCATCGTTGGCGCTCCGGGGGGCGCTGACAGCGGCGCGGCCTATCTGTTCGACACCACCACCGGGAAACAGACCGCCAAGCTCATCCCCAGTGATCTTGCCGAGAACGATTTTTTCGGGTTTTCCGTCGCGATCTCCGGCACCACTGCCATCGTCGGGGCCAAAGGGAGCGATAACAATCACGGCGCAGCCTACCTGTTTGACACCACCACGGGGGCGCAGATGGCCAAACTCACCGGTGGCGATCCAGCCAGGAAGGACTTTTTTGGCGCTGCCGTTGCGATTTCAGGCGCCACTGCCATCGTCTCAACCTTTGAAAGGGACACCGCCAGCGGTGCGGCTTATTTGTTTGATACTGTCACGGGGAAACAGACTGCCAAGCTCACCCCCGGCGTAGCCGCCAAGAAAGATTATTTTGGCGCTTCTGTCGCTATTTCAGGCACCACGGCTATCATCGGCGCCTGGGGGACCGCTGACAACGGCCTCCTCAATAGCGGCGCGGCTTATCTCGCACACCGGCAATAAACCCGTCCACCAAACCGTTTGACGTTTTGTCAGAAACGGGACAACGGCCTTACGGGCTTCATCTCATTCAACGGTATGGACCGATAGTGTAAATTCGCCGCAGGTGCGAGCAATGCAAACGGCTAAACTGGGAGCTGACATTCAAACGCGCACATGCGCATCTCTCATTGCACCACCGTGTGACCGCTTCGAGCCCGAACTTCATGAATACTGCAACGCGGTGAATGTCTGCTTTTGCCTTTCTGCGTGCCACACGGTGCGAAGATCTCAACCAGATTGCGGCGATCTACATGAACCTCTCATTCTGAAACGATTTCACTGCCCAATCGATAAACACGCGTACGCGTGACGAAAGTTGACGACTTCGTGGATAGAGAAGTGAGACGGGCACAGATGGAACAACGTAGTTTTCCAGAACACGACTTAGGCGCCCAGTCCGAAGATCGTCATCGATATGAAAGAGCGGCATCTGCGCCAATCCAAAACCAAGCAAGGTGGACATGCGGTAACTCTCTGGGCCGTTGACCGACACTTGGCTTGGCGGCCTCAAACTCTTGACTTGGTCTTTTACAACGAAGTCGTGCGGAAGGACTGCTCCCGTGCTCATGGGCCAGATGCCAACCATTTGACGGCTCTCCAGATCGCTGAGCGAAGTTGGTTTGCCGAACTCCTGCAGATAGTCGGGTGAAGCACAGGTAATCCGCTTTGCCATGCCAAGTGGACGCACGATCAGATCACTGTCGGGAAGGTCACCCCACCGCACCGCACAATCGACACCTTCTTCAATCAGATCGACCCACCGATCTCGTTCGCTGATCGACATTTCTATCTCGGGGTATCGCCTCAAGAAGTCTGGCAGGCCTGGCAGTAGGAAGTGTCTGAACACCGTTCCCTGGACTTCGATCCGTAGTCTGCCCTTGGGCGGCGCGCCAGCAAAGGCGTCTTCGGCCTCTTCAACTTCGTCAAGTATCGAAAGGCATCGCTGATAATAGGCTTGCCCGTCAAGAGTTGGGCGAACGACACGCGTCGTACGGTGGAGCAACTGCACGCCAACCCGTTGCTCCATCGCCTTGATCACTTCGGTGACCGTGGACCTCGGTGTTCCGGTGTCGTGGGCCGCTTCGGTGAAGCTGCGGCGTTCGACGACCCGCACAAAGAGCTGCATCGCATCAAATCGATCCATCCACCCCTCATTGTTCGTGTCAGCCGAATAGTAATGTCGGAAACTACATCATTATCCAGCTAGTGACAAGGCGTAAATACCAGCCATCACCAGCATGGGGCTGGTAACCGGAAAGGAAACTCAATGACCGATACAAAATCCAGAACAGCGATTGTCACCGGCGCCTCGCGCGGGATTGGTGCGGCCGTTGCCGAACGCCTGGCCTCTGATGGCTTCAACGTCATTGTGAACTACGCCGGCAGCGAAAACGCGGCGGCGGCCATTGTCGACAAGATCGAGGCCGCAGGTGGCAAAGCGATCACCGCCCAGGCAGACGTGTCCGACGCTAACGCCGTGCGCCGGATGTTCGATGCCGCCGAAACGGCCTTCGGTAGCGTCGATGTCCTTGTGAACAACGCCGGTATCATGAAACTAGCCAAGATCGCCGATAGCGACGATGACCTGTTCGACGCGCATATTGCCGTCAATCTCAAGGGCACGTTCAATACCCTGCGCGAGGCGGCAAATAGATTGCAAAGCGGCGGGACGATCGTCAACTTCTCCACCAGTGTCGTCGGCACCAAGTTGGAGACATACGGCGTCTACACGGCGACCAAGGCCGCGATCGAGGCGCTGACGGGGATCCTCTGCAAAGAACTGCGCGGCCGCAACATCACCGTCAATGCGATCGCCCCCGGGCCGACCGGGACCGATCTATTCTTAGACGGCAAGTCGCCGGAGCTGATCGACCGCTTCGCCGAGATGGTGCCGCTCGAACGGCTTGGGGAACCTCGCGACATCGCCAATGCTGTGTCGTTTCTGGCCGGGCCAGATGGCACTTGGTTCAACGGACAGACATTGCGTGCAAACGGTGGGTTGGTCTGAAGAGGCCGACCAACCAAGACAGAGGAGAATTCAAATGACAAAAGGATCAGAAAACCAAGTCATCGTTGTCACCGGCGCATCAAGCGGTTTTGGTAAGATGACGGCCTACGCTCTCGCTGATGCCGGGCACACCGTCTACGCATCCATGCGCGGCATCAGCGGCCACAATGCAGATAAGGCGAAGGCCGCCAAGGATTACGCAAACAAGCACGATGTCGATCTGCGCGTGGTTGAGATCGACGTGGTGGAGGATGCTTCCGTCGCCGCCGGGATTGATCAGATCTTTGACGAGGCTGGCCACCTTGACGTGATCGTCCACAATGCGGGCCATATGTCATTCGGCCCGGCAGAGGCATTCACACCCGAACAGATGGCACAGCTCTACAACATCAATGTGCTGTCGACGCAGCGCGTGATGCGCTCGGCCCTGCCGAGGATGCGGGCGCAGGGCCAGGGGCTTATCGTCTGGGTGTCGTCCAGCAGCACGCGCGGTGGCACGCCGCCGTTCCTTTCGCCCTACTTCGCGGCCAAGGCGGGGATGGATTCGCTCGCCGTATCCTACGCCTCCGAACTGGCCCGCTGGGGGATTGAAACCACGATCATGGTGCCGGGTGCCTTCACGACCGGTACCAATCACTTCGCCCATGCCGGCAAACCCGAAGACGCGCCGGTTGCGGACGCCTATCTGACCGGCCCCTATGCCGAAGTTCCTTCAAAGGCGCTTGATGGGCTCAGGTCTCTTGAGCCTGCGGACGCCGATCCGACAGCCGTGGCGCGGGGCATCGTCGACATCGTGAACATGCCGTTCGGAAAACGACCGTTCCGGGTTCACGTTGATCCGTCACACGACGGATCCGAGATTGTGAGCGGCGTGGCTGACCGAGTCCGGGCCGAGATGTTCCGGCGGATCAGTCTGGAGGACTTGCTGTCTCCGGTTGGACAGGCAGCGATCTGAAGCGCGCGTCGTGGCATCGCCGACATAGACGTCGGCGATGCTACATTTCCCTGTCAATGGTATCGCGACCTGCCTCTCGTTGCCGAGCAGATAATCGGCCAGATACCCGTTCTCGGCCCACACTGAGAGTTTCGTCGCGGCGCAGGGTCAATACTTCAACACCATATTTTGTGACTGCGACCGTATGCTCAAACTGGGCGGAGAGCTTTCTGTCTTTAGTTACGACTGTCCATCCATCGCTCTCTGTCGCGACTTTACGGCTTCCCTTGTTGATCATCGGCTCGACGGTGAAGACCATGCCTTCGCGCAGCTTCATGCCCGTTCCCGGTCGTCCGAAGTTCAGCACCTGCGGCTCCTCGTGCATTTCGCGACCGATGCCATGTCCGCAATATTCCCGTACAACCGAGCAACCGTTCTTTTTGGCGTATCTGTCGATCGCGAAGCCGACATCTCCCAAGTGTGCTCCGGGCCGCACCTGTCTTATGCCTTGCCACATCGCCTCTTGGGCGATCCGTACCAGTCGTTTCGCAGCAGGTGGGGCATTGCCGACCAGATACGTCTTGCTTGAATCCGCGATGTAGCCGTTCTTTTCGAGTGTAATATCGAAATTGACGATATCGCCGTCACGGATGATCTCGTTCGGATCTGGCACGCCGTGGCACACAACGTGATTGATCGAGCAGTTCAGGACATATTTGAAATCATACTGGCCCTTGCTGGCCGGTCGGGCGTCGAGATCCACGGTGATGAATCGGTCGACCTTGTCGTTGACCTGCAATGTCGACATACCTTCCAGTTTTTGTGTGTCCAGCATCTCGAACACCGACGCCAGCAATCTGCCGGATACGCGCATCAGATCCAGCTCGTCGGGGGTCTTTACCATGTTATGCCGCCGCGACGTCCGCGACACGCATCTGCGCTGCTTCCAATTGCATCTTCACGATGTCGTTGAAGGACAGAGTTGGATTGGCTTCGGCCAACATGCCGATCTTCGTCCAGAACTCTGCCTGGGCGTTGATGGATCGGCACAAGACGGCGCTGGCCCGACGGACCTCTTCATGCAGGTCGTCGTTGATTTTCACGATGCCCATCTGCGTCTCCTTGAGTTCTTGATATACGAATTGTATATGTTTCGTATGGTCATTCGTCAATCTGATGATGAGAAACATGGCAACGTGCGTTCACGAAAAGCATCGGGTCGTTTGGTTCCCACAATGGGCGATGCCATACGTCACCTCTTGCTCCAAACACCCGCATTGGCGGCGATGAACTCCTCCAGCGCGCGTGCCTGTCGACCAGCCATGCTGGCCACAGCATCGGTGATGCGTTCTTCTGAACCAGCAGCGATGTCAGCATCCATCTGTGCGAGTGTCTGCGCATAGGCTTCTGGCAGGCCGGATTGGGCCATATGTCGCGCGGCAAGCTCATCCACGCTCAGGTGATGGTGCGTGACCGGGTGCTTCAGCACATCGCTGAGTGTCCGCGCCACATCATCGTAACTGAGTGCCGCAGGTCCGGTCAGGATCATATCGCCTGACACGCATTCCGGCTGGGTCAGTGCTTCGACTGCGACGGCTGCAATATCCTCCGCATCGATGAACCCGATCCGCCCGTCACCCGTCGCGGTAAAGATCGCGCCCTCATCGCGGACGGGGGCAAGAAGTTGTCCTTCGGAAAGATTTTGCATGAACCATGTCGGACGCAGAACGACCCATTCTGGCGCGTGGTCGCGCAGCCAGGCATGTACCATTCCCATCAACGGGCCGCCCGCGTCTAGTGAGGACGCGCTGAGCAGTACAAAGCGTTTGACGCCATTGCGGATCGCAAGTTCCATGAAAGGGCTCATCACAGGCAAAGGCTCGGCAACACCGCTGGGCGCGACGAGGTAAATGCTTTTGATGCCCTCCAGCGCCGTCTCCCAAGTGGTCTCAACCATCCAATCAAAGTGGATGTGGTCTTTGGCGCTGGGATTGCGTGTTCCTACTCGATAACGAAGGCCGCGGGCCGAAAGTTGGGCGGATACACGACGCCCAGTCGTGCCGGTCCCGCCCGTGACAAGGATTGTATCAGGCACGGGTAAAACCCTCCCCTTCAGGTTCAGGAACCGCATCACCTGTCGCAGCGAGCGTAATCCGTGGATCCCAATAATCGGCGTAATAGACAATCTTGCCGTCGCGCGTTTCGATTACTGATATCCACTTCTGATCATAGGGCGCACCGGTCCGCCCTTCGCCCCTGCCGCGAAACTCCAGTACAACCTTGTTGGGATCGACCATTTCGCTGACCCGTAGATCAAAGAAATCGTCGATACGGATCAGGTCGGGCAAAGCCATCAGATAACGCTCCAATGCATCGCGGCCGTCGATGCGAGCGATGAATCCCGGTGGCGCATAAGGCGCTTCAAACACACAGTCCTCGGCGAACATGTCGAGGAAATTCTCCGCCTCCGGAGCGATCCGGGTGCCGAGCCCTTCACGCAGGATATCGGTAAGTCCTTCAAAACGGGTTTGTTGGGCAGTCATTGACAAGTCTCCCTTTTGGATGGAACGGTGTCGTATCGACCATATAGGAGATTTATGGATGGAACGCAACCGTTCCGACGACGATTTGGCAGTGAACGCGTCCACCCGCGCGCCTAGTGGAGCGGCCGTGATGCGCCCGTCCGTGACCGATGCACTTACCCGAGCGTTTTTTGAGGAATGGGCGCAGACCGGTCTTGGTGCGCTAAGCCTGGAACGCGTCGCCAAGCGGGCCGGTGTTGGAAAAGCGGCGCTCTATCGCCGCTGGTCGTCAAAACAGGACATGGCGATTGAGTTGATCAAAGCGGTTGGCTTGAACCTCACATCCATCCCCGATAGTGGATCGTTATTGGAAGACTTGCGGCTGATCCTGTTGTCGCTGCGCCGGACACTGCGCCACCCGCTGATCCGGCGCATTTTGCCCGACTTGCATGCCGAGATGGCCAGAACCAGCGCGTTGAGTGCCGAGATAAGGAACACTCTGCAATATGAGCGCCGCGAACGCGGCAAGGTGATCGTCGACCGGGCCATCGTACGTGGTGAGTTATCCGAAACTGCGGACCGTGAACTTGCCAACGATGCGCTCGCAAGCATCCTTTATTGGCGGATTATAGTGACCGGAGGTCGCGTCAGCAGGGTGGAAATAGACAAGATCGCCCGGTTCATCGCTGCAGGTCTTGGCCGTCAGTGAAGCAAGTGTGCACGCTTTTTGATCTCTCTCGCATATTCTGTCGGAGGGCGTCCGACAATGCGGGTGAACGCAACGCTGAACGCGCTTGGTGAGCCATAGCCGACGCTGTAGGCGATCTCCGAAATGGAGCTGTCGCCTGCGCATAGCTTGTTCTTGGCCAACGACATCCGCCAGTTCTGCAGATATTCCATCGGCGCCATGCCGACTACGCGATTGAATTTTGCGAAGAAGGCTGATCGTGAAAGCGCGGCTTCGCGCGACAATTCATCGACAGTCCAGCTGTGTATGGGATCTTCGTGAATGAGGCGGATGGCCTGCGCGATCTGGTCGTCAGCAAGTCCGCGCACAAGTCCCGCAAAGCCACCTTCGTCAGGTAGGGCGCGAAAGGCTTCAATGCATAGGACTTCAAGCAAACGATCGAGGATCACGTCGCGCGCATTGCGCCGGTTTCGATACTCGTCGTCCACCAAACGCGCGAGTGCGGCCAAGCGGTCATTTTTCCGGATAATGACAATCCGAGGCAAGAGCGAGACCAGCAAGGACGCGTCAGGCGAGCCAAAGAGGCAATACCCGATCATCATCCTGACATCGATCGGCGCATCAGGGTCGCCCACGCGATATTCCCCGCCGGACAGATCAATGGGAAGCTCCGAAAGGGCGTCGCCAGTCACAGCGATCTTGCTTGATACCGTAAAGTCGGCAGCCGAGGGGACCAACAGGAAATTGCCGGCCTCAATGGCGACTTCCGCCTGTCCATCCGCTTGGAACCGAAAGCCCCCATCCAGCGCCAAACCATAAAAGACCCGGTCGGTGACTTCACGGCGCACACGCCACGCGCCGCCGCCATACACCAGCTTTATAGCGGCAGGCTGTGGTTGCAGCAGAGAAATCACATCAGTCAGTGGATCGGTCATATCAGGACTATCGCAAATGAATACCAGACTTTCAACTATCGATAGTTCACATTTCGATCCCTAATTTGGTGTCAGACGATAGCAAAAAGGGAGCTTCAGATGAAAACCGTACTCATTACAGGATGCTCCTCCGGCTTCGGGCTGGAGACCGCATTGCTTTTTCTCGACAAAGGGTGGTCCGTCATTGCGACGATGCGCACTCCGCACGATGATCTGTTCCGGCCGAGCGACCGCCTGCGCGTGCTGCCGCTGGACACGACCGATCAAGACAGCATCACGGCGGCCATCGATGCCGCCGGTCCCATCGACGTGCTGGTCAACAACGCCGGTATTGGCATGCTGAGCGCTGTCGAAGGCACCGACATGGCCCAGATCCGCGCCATTTTTGAGACCAACACGCTTGGCACGATTGCAATGACGAAAGCGGTCTTGCCAGCGTTTAGGCAGCGGCGGTCGGGTGTCATCGTGAACGTCAATACGAGCACAACGATGAAACCTTTCCCGCTTTTCTCATTCTACAGCGCCAGCAAGGCTGCCATCATCGCGTTCAGCGATTGCCTCGCGCTTGAGATGAAGGAATTCGACGTATCCGTGAAGGTTGTCATTCCAGGGCAGGCCGAGACGCGCTTTGCCGAAAATGCGCAATCGCGTGCATCAGACGGCATTCCTGCAGCCTATGCGGATTTCGCGGAAAAGGCGCTTGCCGGTCTGGGCGCGCCCTCGGCCACGACAAGGATCAAGGACGTGACCGAGGCGATCTGGCGGGCGGCGACCGATCCGAATTGCCCTGACCACCTGCCTGCGGGCGCGGATGCCTGGGCGCTCGCCAACGCGGCACCTCAAACCTCTCCACCCCAAACTCAAACCAAATGATCGAAAGGAAATCCCATGTATCTTGTATTTGGAGCAACCGGAAATGTCGGCGGCGAAGTCGCGGCTCAACTTTTGCGAAAAGGCCATGCCGTGCGTGCCTTCGTGCGCGATGAAGCCCGTGCAAGTAAGCAACTGCCGGAGGGTATTGAATTTGCCGTCGGCGAGCTTGATGACGCAAAAAGCATCGCCGAAGCGACACAGGGCGTGGAGGGCGTGTTCTTTATGCAGGTCGGTCCATCCGTCCAGCAGGCGCAAAGCATGGTCGACGCTGCACATTCCGCCAACGTGAAACGGATCGCCCTTCTGTCATCGCTCGGGACCAGCCTGCAACCCTATCCGATGATCGGTGCCATGATCGCCGAGCGCGACGAGGTCTTTCACAAGTCTGATCTGGATGTGACCTATTTGCGGGCCAATGGGCTTATGTCCAACGCCCTGTGGTGGCTTGACGCGATCAAGAAAGACGGCCGCGTGGTGGACGCGACCGATCCCGGCACCCTTGCAATCGTCGACCCCCATGATGTGGCGCGTATCGCCGTGCTGGCACTGACCGAGCCGGGTCATGCAGGCCATGGCTACATCCTGAACGGCCCAGAGGCCCTGAGCGCCCGCGAACAGGTCGCGATCCTCGCTGACGTGCTCGACCAACCGATTGAGTTTAAATCGGTCACGCCCAAGGAGCTTGAGGATCAGAACATTGCGGACGGCATGCCAGAGCCAAATGCCAAGGCCTTGCGCAACCTCAACGAGACGTTCCGTGCAGGACGTGCTGGCTTTCTCGCCGACGACATCGCAAACCTGACCGGCATCGCGCCACGCCGGTTTCGTGCATGGTGCGAAGAGCACGCGGACGAGTTTGCGTGACTTTGGCTTGCTCGGTCCGACGCAGGGGCCCTATCGGTCCCTGCGTTTGAAGACATCTTTTTGGTCTTTAAGCTTGCCGATCCGGATGACGTCCGCGAACCAAGTCAGTCCCTCATTTCATACTATTGTTTGAGGAATCCATTCCAAATTCGGCACGCCAATGGCGATGAGCGCAACGAACGCAAAGCGGCCATTGGGCCGCGTGCAGCGAAAGTGCGCTTTGTCCGCATTGCTGACACCCGACTGACCATAATGTTGCGATTTCAATGAAAGACTGAATTTGAGTTGCCGCACCGCAGCTCTGGGCAGTGCTGCGAAGGTCCACAAAGGGCCGAAAGCGCCGCCGATGGTCCCAACGGCTTCATTTTCATCCTTGCCTCATCGCAACCGATTGGCAGAACTGCACTAGTCGCTAATGGGCTTCATCCCAGTTGTTGGCTGCGCGGGCATCGACCTTCAGCGGTACTTTCATGGTCAGGGCCGGCATGGTGGCATTTTCCATGACGCGGCACACCAGTTCTATTGTTTTGTCGACTTCATTGTCCGGCACTTCAAATATCAGTTCGTCGTGCACCTGCAGCAGCATCTGTGCGGCCAGCCCGGCTTTTTCAAGCGCCGGTTCCATCTGCATCATTGCGCGGCGAATAACATCGGCGGCTGATCCCTGAATGGGTGCATTGATGGCAGCGCGCTCGTTGAAGGAACGCATTTGCGGATTGCTTGATTTGATCTCCGGGTAATGGGCGCGACGACCGAATATCGTCTCCACATAGCCATGCTCACGGGCAAAGGCCTTGGTCTGATCCATATAGTCCTTGATACCGGGAAAGCGCTCAAAATAGGTCTTGATATAGTCACTGGCCTCGGACCGGCTGATGCTGAGCTGATTGGCAAGGCCAAAGGCCGAAATGCCGTAAATAATGCCGAAATTGATCGCCTTGGCGCGCCGTCGCACTTCCGATGGCATGTCCTTGACCGGCACACCAAACATTTCAGACGCAGTCATGGCATGAATATCCATGCCGTCAGCAAAGGCCTGTTTCAATGCATCAATATCAGCCACATGGGCAAGCACCCGCAGCTCAATCTGTGAGTAGTCGGCAGAAATCAACTTGTTACCCGGCTCACAAATGAAGGCCGTGCGGATTTTACGCCCCTCTGCGGTGCGAATGGGAATGTTCTGCAGATTGGGATCAGATGAGGACAGCCGACCCGTGGTTGTTGCCGCCAGCGCATAGGAGGTATGAACGCGTTTTGTCTCTGGGTTGATGAAACCGGGCAGGGCGTCCGTATAGGTGGATTTGAGCTTGCTGAGCTGACGCCAGTCCACAATCTTGCGCGGCAATTCGTGCCCTTCGGCTGCCAGATCCTCCAGAACCTGCGCCGAGGTGGACCATTGGCCTGTCTTGGTTTTGGAGCCACCGGGCAGGTTCATCTTGCCAAACAGGATTTCGCCCAATTGCTTGGGCGAACCGACATTGAAACTCTCACCGGCGATTTCATGAATCTCGCTCTCCAGGGCTGCTGCACCCTGGGCAAAATCACCCGAAAGGCGCGACAAAATCTGCCGGTCGACACTGATACCGCGGGCTTCCATACGCGCCAGAACCGGCACCAGTGGCCGCTCCAGCCGTTCATAGACGGACGCAAGTCCTTCTGCCGCAAGACGGGGTTTGAGAACCTGCCACAGGCGCAGCGTGACATCCGCGTCTTCCGCCGCATAGGCTGTTGCCTTGTCTATGGGTACAAAATCGAATGTGATCTGAGACTTGCCACTGCCCGCAACCTCCTTGAACGGAATGGGCTTGTGGCCCAACCAGCGATCCGACAATGCATCCATGCCCTGCCCGCCAAGCCCGGCGTCCAATGCATAGGACAAAAGCATGGTGTCATCATAGCTGCGCACTTCGATGCCATAGCGTTTCATGATGACCCAGTCATATTTGAGATTCTGGGCAATCTTGAGCACGGCCGTATCTTCAAGCAGCGGTTTGAGCACCGACAGGGCATCATCCATCGGAATCTGCCCCTCGGCCATGCCGCCGCCAAGCAGGTCATCGACGCCACTTTTATGGGCCAGCGGAATATAGGCGGCCTGAATGGGCGCGCTGAAGGGCGAGGTCACATCCTGTGGCTGATAGGCCAGTGAAAAACCGACCAGCTCGGCCTGCATGGCATCCACCGATGTGGTCTCCGTGTCAAAGGCAACCGTGCCGGTTTCCCGTGCGGCCTCAATGAAGGCTGTCAGTGCAGCCATATCACGGATGCACAGATAGCTGTCGTGATCAATCTTTGCCGTGGCAGCGCTTTCTGCACGGGCCGCCGCAAGGGCAACGGGTGTCCACTCACCCTGCGCCGCGTCGCCCGTTGGTGATTTGGCGTTGGCAGCATCACCCTTGTCGAGATCGGGACCGCGTGCCGCACCGCCCCATTCAACTGCAACCTCGCCGGGCTCAACCACGGCTGCATCGGTATCGGTCGCCTCCGCCACCCGGCGGGTCAGCGTGGTAAAACTCATGGCTTTCAAAAAGGCGACAAGCTTCGGACCATCCTGCGGCTCCAGAAGGAAATCGCCCGGTTCGTCCGTGACCGGGACATCGGTGCGCAGCGTGACCAATTCGCGCGACAGGCGTGCCTGATCTGCAAATTCAATCATGTTTTCGCGGCGTTTGTTCTGTTTGATCTCGCCGGCGCGTGCCAGCAATGTGTCCAGATCGCCAAAAGTATCCAGAAGCTGCGCTGCGGTTTTCGGCCCGATCCCGGGAACACCTGGAATATTGTCGGTCGAGTCACCCGTCAGGGATTGCAGATCGATCATCTTTTCCGGCAGGACGCCGAATTTTTCCATGACCTGATCCGCGCCGATCTGACGATCCTTCATCGAATCATACATGGAGACATCATCTGTCACGAGCTGCATCAGATCCTTGTCGGAGGAGATGATCGTCGTATGGGCCCCTTGCGCCTCGGCCATTCTGGCATAGGTGGCGATCAGATCGTCGGCTTCAAAACCCTCCATTTCGATACAGGGCAGATTGAAGGCCTGTGTCGCCTGTCGAATAAGGCCAAACTGGGGAATCAGATCTTCCGGCGGCGCTGATCGATTGGCCTTGTATTCGGGGTATAATTCCTTGCGAAAGGTCTTTGACGAATGGTCAAAAATCACCGCCAGATGGGTCGGGGTAACACCAACGGATGTGTCGCGTGCTTCCGACAACAGTTTCCACAACATGTTGCAGAAACCGGATACGGCACCCACCGGCAGGCCGTCTGATTTGCGGGTCAGTGGCGGCAAGGCGTGATAGGCGCGGAAAATATAGCCCGAGCCGTCAATCAGGAAGAGATGATCATCTTTTTTCATGAAAACAGGGATAGCGCAGCGGCATTACAAAATCCATGCCGATCATCCCGCGGTCAGCACAAAATTCATCACTGCTGACACCGGGCAACCCGGATTTAAATTCCGGTGGAGACGCCCGATGTCTGATCCGGGCGCAGGTCTGCACTGCGTTTGGTTGACAGGAACAGGTTTGTCTCGCTGGCTGATATACCGTCTATCAGCCTGATCTTGTGTAATACGCCGTCCAGTGTGGCGAGCGTATCGGTGCCCAATTCGGCAATAATGTCCCATTTGCCATTGGTGGAATGGATGGCCACAACTTCCGGCATGCCGCGCAGACGGGCAATGATCCGGTCAGTGCCGCGGCCTTCAATGGACAGGAGCATTATGCCACGCACCGGCAGCTCCAGCGCATCACCGCGCAACACCACGCTAAAGCCCAGTATTTCGCCGGTTTGTGTCAATTTCTCCAGCCGCGAACGCACAGTTGCCCGCGAAATTCCGAGCTCAATCGACAAATCAGAGATCGCCGCACGCCCATTGTGACGCAGGGCGGAAATCAGACGCTCATCGGTTTTATCCATTTTGATATAATTCTCCGCCAATTTGGCACATGAGCAACGCAATATGGCTAAATTGTCAAGTTTTTTCCGCCACACATCTGGTGAATAATCATTGCCTAACGCTTCCAACGACAATTCAGGACAGATCAATGACAAGCACTTTATCTCTGATTGGTGCGCCGGTTGAAACGGGCGCAAGTCAGGCCGGCTGCCTGATGGGACCGGACGCCCTGCGCACCGCCGGCATTGCCGGTGTGCTGGGGGAACTGGGCTATGCTGTCGATGATCGCGGCAATGCACGCGCTGCGGCGCAACAGGCGATGGTTCATGCAAATCCAGCCATACATGACCTGCAGGAGACCGTCGGCTGGACCAAATCGATCAATGAATTGGGCTACCAATGTGCCAGTGAAGGCCATCTGCCGATATTTCTGGGCGGTGATCACTCCATTTCCATGGGCAGCGTTTCCGCCATGGCGCGTGTTGCCCAGGAACAGGGCCGCGAACAATTTGTGCTGTGGCTTGATGCCCATCCCGATTATCACACGCTCGAAAGCACCAGCAGTGGCAATCTTCATGGCACACCGGTGGCCTACGTAACCGGCCAACCGGGATTTGATGGGGCCTTTCCACCCTTGCCCGCTGTCGTCAATACGCACAATGTCTGCATGTTCGGCATTCGCTCCGTCGATCAGCACGAGCGCACCGCCCTGACCCGTGACGGTGTGACCGTGCATGATATGCGCGCCATTGACGAATTTGGCGTGCCCACTTTGCTGACGCCTTTTCTGGAGCGGGTAAAGAGCACCGGCGGTGCCCTGCATGTCAGTCTTGATGTTGATTTTCTCGACCCGGGCATTGCGCCAGCTGTCGGAACAACGGTTCCGGGCGGCGCCACTTTCCGGGAGGCCCATCTGGTGATGGAAATGCTGCATGACAGCGCGCTGGTCACATCACTGGATGTCGTCGAACTCAATCCGTTTCTGGATGAGCGCGGCAAAACCGCCAGCCTGATGGTGGATCTTGTTGCAAGCCTGTTTGGCAAACGGGTCATGGACCGCCCAACGCGCCGATATTGACGTGGATTCAACCCTCTGGTTTACGCGAAATGGCACGCTGGATTGTATACATTGCGTGCATTAAATCGGAGTTCCCGGGTAATATCATTAACACGTTAAGCGTGTACACAATCGCAGCGCAAAAAAAGTGACCGCATGTATGTGTCAAGTTGTCACACCTATGGATTTTTTTTACAAACCTTGTGACAGTGAAGGACACGCAGGCCGGAAACGACGATTTTGAGCCGTAACAGCGAATGGAATAATGGTCCCGTTCAGCCTTAGTTGCTGAATTTCCAGCATAACCTGCTGCCGCTTCACCAAAGAAATACATAACATCGGTGTTCACCCGCATGAAAGATGATTGCCAATCCAATTCATCCTTGCAGTAGAATCGCGTCATCGGACCTGTCAAATTTTATGGGTCTTGGAGAATTCGCCAAATTTTGTCACACAGTCGTGACTGCCGTCTCAAGGTTGTGTCCTTGAATTGCCACATTCGTCGGCCCAAATCATAAACACCGGCAAGCAAATATGCCGAAGTCTGGCGAGAGGCATGTCCCCCGCCACGCCGGACTAGAGCGGTGACCTCATCCCCCCTCTCCGGGTCACCGCTCACATCCCCAACACCACCGTGGCTCCCCCCCTCCTGCCACGGTGGTTTTTTTATGCGCCAGACCGTTTCACGTTTTGTCAGAAACGGGACAACGGTGCCGACCGCTGATATTGTTGATGCATTCAGGTTTTGACGATTGCGTCAAAACCTGAATTGCCTAAAGCAATTGTCGTCTGTATGGGGCGCAGGTCAGGTCATCTGTTTTTTCAACCGGGCCGCAGCCATGGCATAGCCACCGGCGGCCCCGTCAACAAAATGAACATGATCATCGCGTGTTACGGATGGAACAATGCAGGTCATGATCGCCTGATCCTGTTCGTGGATGGCGAACCGTATCAGACCTTCCCGTTCGCCCTGTGACAGCAGCGCCGTCAATTTCGCCCTGGTTTTACCATCGCAGTCGATTGTCATTTTCAGACCATCATCAAATTTGCGAAAATCGGCATTGATGCCTGATGTGTAAACATAATGCATGGGATCAAATGAACCCAGCTTGAGGCGCGTTTTGAAGAAAATCAGCGCGATAAATGTCTCGATCAACAGCTGAAACTTGCGTAGCGCCAGCGAACGTTTGCCGCGCGTCGCATGGGCTTCCAGGGCCAAACCTGCCGGTGGCCAGACAAAGCCCGGACCATTTTTCGGCACCGGATGGCCACCGCGTTCAAGCCCACGCGCAAGATCAATGACGGCATGGAACAGGTGTGCATGCGCAGACGTAATCTCGCTTTGACGCGGCAGGACGAGTACCGAAAGGATTTTGCCGTGGCGGCTTTCCATCGGTGTCCAGCGACACGAAAGGCCCGTCAGATCGGGAAAAGCCCCCTCGGGCGCTTTCGCAACGCCGTAGCGGCCAGCCTTCATCTGCGTGTCGGCCCAGTTCATGCCGCCGCCGCGGAACATGGCATATTCAACACCCGGCGACGCCTTGTAGCGGGCAACCGCAACATCGCAGCCCGCGGCGCGCAGGTCTTCCACCGGGATTATTGCGGCGCGCAGGACCATGCCAAATTCATCTTCCGCCCAGCGAATGACATCGCCAAGGGCTGATGCACATTTATCGCCCAGGCCCTCCGGCAGCACAAATACCGCGCCATCTCCACCAAAGGCAAAGGGCAGCGCCGCTCCGCCCAACGCATTGATCTGGGCGGATATGACGGCCGCACCAACCGTATTGACCACTTTATACCTGCCTGCCTCAATGGCGGCTGTGGAACCGACAATGTCTGCCGTGCCAATGATCCAGCCCGATGGCAATGACCGGTAGGCCTGCGCATCGGCCAGCGCGTCAAACCGCTCCTGCAACGGGATTTCCGTATAGAATTTTTGCAGCGCCTCAAGTGGCTCTGACATGCTTTCCACCCCGTTTAGCGTTAACCTGCCCTGATCCTCAACAGATCCTACCCCTCAACAGACCCTGGGCCGACAGTAGCTGCCCCTGACAAAAACCAAAACCCCATGCCGAAAAATCACCTGCATTGGACAAACAATGGTTTCCACGGTTGCAATCGCGCATTAAGCTTCCGCGCAATTCCCCCGATTCAGGAGCATCTTCATGGCCGAACTCAACGCCGTACTCTCAAAGGCTGACGCCAATCTGGAAAACAGCCTCGACAGGCTCTGTGCGCTGGTGCGCATCAAATCCATCTCCACGGACCCTGCCTACGCGCAAAATTGCCGCGAGGCGGCGCAATGGCTGGTTGGAACGCTGAACGAACTGGGTTTTACAGCCAGTGTTCGCGACACCCCCGGTCACCCGATGGTGGTTGCCCATCATGACGGCCCGAAGGACGCGCCGCATGTGCTGTTCTATGGGCATTATGACGTTCAGCCGGTCGATCCGCTGGACCTTTGGACGACCGATCCGTTTGAACC
The DNA here is from genome assembly GCA_947501445.1 of uncultured Rhizobiaceae group bacterium. GTDB lineage: Bacteria > Pseudomonadota > Alphaproteobacteria > Rhizobiales > Rhizobiaceae > Hoeflea_A. Next base: position 119,190 of record CANMVS010000004.1, read on the forward strand.
GGAAATCCGCGAGCTATCGCCCGGACGCAAGGTTATCACCGGACGCGGCACCAGCGACGACAAGGGCCAATTGATGACCTTTGTCGAGGCCTGCCGCGCCTATAAGGATACCCATGGCGCGCTGCCCTGCCGCGTCAGCATCCTGTTCGAGGGAGAAGAGGAATCCGGTTCGACGTCACTCAAACCGTTTCTTGAGGCGAATGCCGAGGAACTCAAGGCTGACCTCGCCATGGTCTGCGACACAGGCATGTGGGATGCCGAGACACCGGCCATTTCCGTCAGCCTGCGTGGTCTGACCGGCGAGGAAATCACCGTCAAGGCGGCCAGCCGCGACCTGCATTCGGGCCATTATGGCGGTGTTGCTGCAAACCCGATCCACATTCTGACAAAAATCCTCGGGGACATGCATGATGAAAATGGCCGTGTGACCATTGCCAATTTCTACGACGGTGTTGCTGAAACACCCGATGACATCAAAACCATGTGGGACAGCCTTGGCCGTACAGCCGAAAACTTTCTGGGCGACATTGAGCTTTCCATACCATCGGGTGAGAAAGGCCGTTCCGTGCTGGAGCAGACCTGGGCAAGACCAACGGCAGAAGTCAACGGTATTCAGGGCGGCTACACCGGCGAGGGGTTCAAGACGGTTATTGCCGCTCAAGCCTCGGCGAAAGTATCGTTCCGGCTGGTGGGCGATCAGGACCCGCACGCGATACGGGCCAATTTCCGCGACTTCGTCAAACAGCGCATACCGGCTGACTGTTCGGTGGAATTTACGAAGCATGGCACATCCGGTGCCATTCATCTGTCCTATGATTCACCTGATCTGGCCAAGGCACAGGCGGCCCTGCACGAAGAATGGGGCAAACCAACCGCCATCATTGGCATGGGAGGCTCGATCCCCATTGTCGGCGATTTCCAGTCCATGCTGGGTATGGAATCGCTGCTGGTCGGCTTTGCACTTGAGGATGATTGCATTCATTCGCCCAATGAAAAATACGACGTTCGATCCTTTCACAAGGGCGTGCGGTCCTGGGTGCGCATCCTCGATGCACTGGCCAGGTGATTTGCATCACCTGATTGCCAGTGACATCAATGTGTCGACGCGTATCATTTCGAATCATTCGCTCCCGGAACCTATTCCGGGAGGTATCTCAGGCGTCTGAAACACCGGCGCGTAGAGGCGAAGCGGGCAGTCTTGCCCAGGACGGCCGGACAAACAGAAAATCACCATAGCCGGATTTGACCACAAGCCAGAACAGGATGGCGGGGCCAACGATTGCGGCAATCCATACAATGAGCGACATGGTGCCGACATCGGATATTATCCCGATCTTCAACAGGACGATGCGGGTCACCGCCATGGGGAAAAAGAACGATAGATAGATGACAATCGAATGGGCACCACACCAGTTGATGATGCCGGCGCCCTTTACGTGCTGGAGACCCACACTGATGCTGAGCAGGACAAAAATGCCGATAAACCCGAATATCAAAGGCATGCCGGGCACATGCGCCAGGGGTAGTCCGTCACCGGCCAAATGGGGCTCAACCCAACTTTTCAATACAGACAGATCGACGTTGTAACTGGTTGAAAACCACACGGCCACGGTCAATAACGCGCTGACAAGCGTGACGGCCAGCAGGTTCCTCTGGCAATAGTCCGCTATCTGGAAAAATACCGGTGAAAAAGCATATCCGACAAAAAACCAGATGTAGAATGTGGCGAATTCATCAACAACCAATATGCCCGTGTGTATCGGCAGCACCTGCAGGGCAACCGCCACAACAAACATCACCCTGGTATTGATCGCACGTGTCAACCGCGCAGCCACGAAGAAGACCGGCAGAATATATATGAACCACAGTGTCCCGAAGGGATGGATATAGGCATAGAGATATTGCGCGAACGCGCCCGAGACGCCATTTTCCGCCACCAGCTGGGGTGATTTGACAGCAAATTGAATGGTCAGCCAAAGCGCATAAAAATAGACAAAGTGAATGACCTTGCCATCAATAAACCGGCGCGTCGGCGCATTGATACTGCGCATGAAAAACAGCCCCGAAGCTGCAAAGAAAGCCGGCATGCGCATGGGTTGGGTTATTTGCACGATAATGTGCATCCATCCCTCTTCACCAGCTGCGTTTTCAACACCCAGAACCGAATGCAGCATAACAACAAGAAGAATACAAAGGCCCTTCAGGTTATCGACCCATGCGACGCGCGCCGCATCCATTCTGATGTAATTCTGTGGTGCCTGGGCTGGCTCTTCTGATCGTTCGGCGGCAACCATAAAACTCTACTCCAATGCGGCTTGTCGCTATTTCATCGTTCCGGAAAAACAGCCGGAAACACAATTAACTGTGAGTGCCCTGCCTTCATTCTATCATTCAGATTGCAGGCATCAGGCTTTAACTGGCCACCATTTTACACCCATCAACCATTCAAAACATTAACGCCGGGCCGACTTTCCGGAAGGATGCGTAATTCTATTAACGCCCCCTTAAATTGCCGCATTTAAAGTCCAATCGCTCATCAACCTCTTATTTACCGGATCGCATGGCTGGAAAACGCAAAAAGCAGACCCGAATAGAACCCTCGCTCGCTGGCAAACGCCGCAGCAGCGGAAGTGATATTCGTGCAAGCAGCGCGGACAGGGTTGCCGGTGGCAACAAACCTTCTGCGACCCGCAAACGCTCGACTGCAAAGAAAAAAACGCCCAGTGCACGAAGAAAATCACGATCCGGTGCGGCGCGCAGAGGCTTGCCCGCATTTATCAAACGCACGCTGTACTGGTGTTTTGTGCTGGGTATCTGGCTTTGTATCGGCGTGGCCGGACTGGTTGCCTACTACGGCGCAAAAATGCCGAGTGCCACAACATGGTCCGTGCCGGACCGGCCACCGAATGTGAAAATTCTATCGACAGATGGAAAATCCATGGCGAACCGTGGTGCCACCGGCGGCGAAGCTTTGACACTCTCACGCATGTCACCCTACATCCCGCAGGCAGTGGTGGCCATTGAGGATCGGCGGTTCTACTGGCATTTTGGTATTGATCCCATTGGCCTTGCCCGGGCCATGGTGAAAAATGTGATGGCTGGACGCATGGTGCAGGGTGGATCAACCCTTACCCAGCAATTGGCCAAAAACCTCTTCCTTTCGCCGGAGCGTACGCTGGAACGCAAGGTTCAGGAAGTGCTGCTCGCCGTGTGGCTTGAACACCAGTTCACCAAGGACCAGATTCTGGAAATGTACCTGAACCGGGTCTATTTCGGTTCCGGCTCCTACGGCGTGGAAGCCGCCTCCAGACGCTACTTCAAGAAACCGGCCAGAGATGTCAATCTGGCACAGGCTGCCCTGCTTGCCGGGCTGCTCAAGGCACCATCCAGGCTGTCACCGGCACGCAACCCGAAGGCGGCCGAGGCGCGCGGGCAAATCGTGCTGCAGGCCATGCGCGATGAAGGTTATGTGACGGACCGCGAAATAACGACAGCCATGACACGCCCGCCAACCCGCGCCAAAAGCTACTGGAGCGGCGCTGAAAATTTTGGTGCTGATCTGGTGATGGACCAGATCGAAGAGCTGATTGGCGGCAAGGTCACCCGGGATCTGATTGTCGATACGACGATTGATTTCCAACTGCAGCAAATGGCTGAACAGGCCATTCGTGGCGCAATCGACCGCAATGGCGGTAAACTCAATGTTTCGCAGGGTGCGCTTGTATCCATTGACGGGACGGGTGCCATTCGGGCGCTGGTGGGTGGTTATGATTATACTGTCAGTCAGTTTGACCGGGCTACCAAGGCCAAACGGCAACCGGGCTCAGCCTTCAAACCCTTTGTCTATGCAGCGGCACTCGAACAGGGCCGCACGCCACTGTCCGTGCGCAACGACGCGCCAATCCGTATCGGCAAATGGACACCGGCAAACTACGACCAGAAGTACCGTGGCCCGGTAACCCTGTCAGACGCATTGACCAAGTCCCTGAACACCATCGCAGCACAGCTGGTTATGGAGGCAGGCCCCAAAAATGTGATCAAGACGGCGCGGCGTTTGGGCATAGAATCAAAAATGCAGGCCAATGCGTCCATTGCACTTGGCACATCTGAAGTCACATTGACCGAGCTGACCGCAGCCTATGCGCCCTTCATGAATGGCGGATTGAAGGCAACGCCTCATATCATCAAGCGGGTGAGAACGACGGATGGCAAAATTCTGTACGAAAACACCTATGACAATCCACCCCGGGTTCTCAAACCACAAATTGTGGCGATGATGAATGGTATGCTGGCCCGCGTGGTCACTGAGGGTACCGGTCGCCGGGCACAATTGAACAGCCAGCCCGCAGCCGGCAAAACCGGGACAAGCCAGGCGTTCAGGGATGCGCTTTTTGTCGGTTACACCAGCCACCTGACAACCGGCGTGTGGTTCGGCAATGACGATGGCAAACCGACCAAAAAGGTGACCGGTGGTGCCCTGCCTGCACTGGCCTGGAAAGAATTCATGGACAAGGCCCATGATGGCCGCGCCAGCAACCGGCTACCGGGTCAATATGCACTGCCTGCCAATCCGCAAACCGTAGCAGTACCGGTGCGACGGCCGGTTGAAAATGTTACGCAGCAACAGCCTGCGCAAACCCGCACCAACAATGAAGCCCGCATACTGGTGCCCGCCGCCGGTGTTTCGAACGACCAGACCGGATCAACACGAAGACCGATACCGCCGTCACCCGTTGCTGTGCAACCTGTGTCACCCGTGGCCACATCAAATGGGCCTGTTCCACGGGCCAATGTCGGCAGTGAGCGCGGTCAAAGCGAACCAACAACACTGCTCGACATCATACTTGGCAACAAAGACTAGTGTCCTGAATCTGAAGTTCGTCACATTTTGCAGCACACTCAGAGCGAACTTCGGATTCAAGAAGGACACTAGCAAGATTATGATACTAGTGTGGTTTACGGATTTGAAGTTCCCGCACGAGCAAGCCGCAATAATGATAGGAACTTCAAATCCACCACACTAGGACCAACGGTGCCGGCCCTTGATTTTGTTGATGGGTTCAGGTTTTGCCGATAGCGTCAAAACCTGAATTGCTCTATTGGGCCAGATCCTCAACGAACAGGCACACCTCTTCGCTGCCCATGATCAAATGACCCTGATCCGGCAGTATCTTCGAACCGGCCTCAACAAGCATCTCAATACAGGCAATATAATCTCCCTGGAGCCGGTCCGGGCAGTTAAATGATCCGTGAATGGCTGTACCAAGCACGGTGCCGCCGTAATAATTGGTCTGTTCCAGATCGGGCTTCAGTGTCAAAAAGAACGTCAGGTTTTTGGCCTGCCCGAACCACGCAGCACTATGGACCGGCGGCATGCCGAAACCATCGTCAACCGTATTCAGGTCGATGCCCACATCACGCATGATACGCAGTGCGTCTTCGGTATTGGGCCGTATTGCCAGTGCACTGGGTATTTCCAGATCTTTTGGGTGCAACTGCCCGAGGATATCTGTGTTGCTCTCACACATTGTCAGGGCGACCTGCCTGTCACCACGCGTCAGGGCGCCCATGAACAATTCAGCCTGTGACAGTTCGGTTTTGCAACCCAGATCCACCAATGCATCCAGCATGCTTTGATTGTTGTGGATATAGGCGAACCCATAGGCCGTATGGCCGTTCTCCAGGCATTGTGTGTCCGCACCATATTGTATCAGCAACCTGGCAAAACGGCCGTCACGGCCGCGTTTTATGGCATGATGCAGCGTGCTGACGATGGTGCCATCAGGCATGACAGGATTTGCATTGGCACCATTTTCCAGCAACAATTGTGCGCCCGCCAGATCATCAAAATCCAGCATGCGGATCCAATGATGATTGGCGTTGATATCAACCCCAGATTTCATCAACAAATGCAGTGCCTGATGATGGCCAAGTTCCGTTGCGTGATAAAGCGATTCGTCATCGTTGGGGTTCGCACCATGGCTAAGGAGTAACGCCGCCAGTTGATGATTGTCCGCATGACACAATGCGCCGTAAAGTGCAGATAGCGGCGAGCCATCCGACCACGCATAGGTGTCATCAACATTGGCACCCATGCTGATCAAACGTTCTGCAATCGCCAGCATATCGTCAATGACAGACGGCTTGTGCTGAAAATATTTGGAATAACACAGGTGCAGCAGTGCCGTTTTATCACCGATCCTGGCGGTCGCCATCGATGGATCTGTATCCAGTTGCGCAAAAACCACGTCGCGTTTGCAAAGGGCAATCTGCAAGCCAAAATTGGCATCTGCCAGTGCCGGATCAAGGCTGAAAAGTTTTTCAACAAGATGGAACTGACCGTTAAAAAGCGCCAATTCAAGATGATGAATGCGCTGCTTGCGCGTCATCATTCGGGTTTCGATCGACAGCTTCAGTTTTGGCCAGTTTTCATAGCCGTTTTCCACGGCAATGACATGGAGGCAATTTGCGTGATTATTGTCCGCCCTGTTATTCGCATGGGCCTGTTTGTGGACTGCAGCAAATCGCGCAAGGGCGTGCTTATCCCCCCGCACTATCCGGCGCTTGAGGTCTTTTGCCTGTTTTTTGAGAAATTCGATATCCGGTTTTTCAACCATGACGGAACCTTCCTTCATTATCCCATGGTCCACTTGATGGGCTGAAAGAAAGCTTCGGGATCAATCCATTGAAATGAGGTGAGTTCAACTCTCTCCGTGGACCGGGCGGCACCCTCAACTGTGCGTGGCGATTTGTAGAATGACACTCTGGCGCTGTCAATAAATCATACACAAATCAGGTTGCAGATCAGCATGTGCAATAGGAACCTGACATCACTGACAGGCTGGCTTTTGGCGCATTTGTCCTGCATCTTCTGTTTACAGCCCGATCAACGGCAAGGGCATTCCTGGGAAGACCTTCAATACCGATGCCAGAATCATCCAATGCACACGCGCAGGACAGACGACAGGGGGCGGGAGCAGATTCACGTCTGTATAATGCCGATCTGGCACCCTTGTCAGATGAGCAGCGGTCGTGGGGCTCGGTTGCTATTTTCAATGTCTGGTCCAATACCGCTCAAAGTGTGCTGGGTTATACCTTGGCAGCTTCACTTTTCCTCAACTACGGCCTGAATGGGTGGGCTGTTTTCGCCGCCATCGTTCTGGCCGGTTTCATCATCATGTTTCTCGTCAATCTGGTCGGAAAACCCAGTGTCCAATACGGTATTCCCTATCCGGTCATGGCACGGGCGGGCATGGGTGTATTTGGTGCCAACTTTCCGGCGCTGCTGCGTGGAACGGTCGCCATATTCTGGTATGGAGCACAGTCTTACGTTGCTGCTGGTGCTATAGCGCTGCTGATACGCTCCGTGCTTGATACGGGTTCTGGCGAGACGCTGCTGGGCCTTGATGCTGTCGGTTGGATATCGCTTGTTCTTGTGTCAGTGTTTCAGGTTGGTCTTTTCTGGAGGGGCATTGGCGCAATTCGCATTTTCCTCAATTGGGCAGCGCCAGCAGTCTATGCAGTGATGATCATCCTGATGTTTATGCTGTGGCATCGGGCAGGACCTGATTTTCTTCCAAAAGTCGCGGCAATATTACAGGGAAAAGCATCGGCCACCGGTAATACCGTTGCAGGTTTTTTTGCGGTGATGGGCGCAATGATCGCCTTTTATTCTCCCATCATTGTCAACTACGGTGATTTTGCCCGCTATGTCGGCAGTGTGAAGGCAATGAGAAAGGGCAATCTGTTGGGGTTGCCGGTAAACATCGCCTTTTTCGCTTTGATTGCACTTATGGTGACTGCGGGAAGCGAGGTTGTTTTGGGACAAAAGCTGACCAATCCGACGGAAATTGTCGCCCGATTGGACAGTCTTTCACTGACTGTTGTAGCGGCGCTGGTGTTTTTCATTGCCACCGTCGGCATCAATGTGGTCGCCAATTTTGTCCCCCCTGCCAATGATCTGGCCAATCTGATGCCAAGCCGTATCAGTTTTCGAACTGGTGGGCTGATAACCGCAGGGGCGGCATTTGTCGTCAGTGCGTTGTGGGTATCAGTGATCAGTCAATTTGGCATTGTACGATTTGCCAATACGCTCGGCGCACTTCTGGCACCGGCTTACGGTGTCATGATTGTCGACTATTACCTGGTGCGAAAACAACACCTGGATTTGAACGCACTTTATTCCGCGGACCCAAATGGGGCCTACTACTATCGCAGCGGCTGGAACTGGAGGGCATTGGCTGCCTTTCTTGTGTCTGCAATCTTCTCCCTGGCGGGTGTGTGGTTACCGGCACTTCATTTTTTGAGCGGTTTTGACTGGATTATCGGTGCCTTCCTGGCTGGCTCGTTGTATTATTGCATCAGCCCGCGATTTAAACCGGATGTTACAGGCTGAACCGGGCACATTTCAAATCATCATTCCAGTACCTGTGGGCGTGTTTCAAACCGGGCACCAATTCGGGCAGGCGCGGAGTTGTATTGACAATTCCTGCCACTCCCTCAATTGCGCCTTCACGCTCATAAACAAACATATTGGCAACCTCACCATCACTGCCAGTTGCCACATACCCGCCCATTGGCGATATGGCAGCTTCCATCGCACGATGAAGATTGCTATTTCTAATTGAATAGTCTGCAAATTTTTTCACTTTAGAATTGCATAAAGCATAAAAATTGTCCGGTCTGTCGATTCAGGGCTTTTCAACGCCCCGTCCGCAATGCTATCGGCGGGAACGCAAAGAGCGAACGTCGAATCCGTATCCTGACTTGCAGTCCCTTCACGGCTTACTTATATACGGCTCAACAACAGCATCCATACGGGTGTTGGGGGATAATATCGCAAGGGACTGTCGCAAGGAACGCCGCTACGGGTCCGGACAGTTCGCTTCAAGGAGAATGTAGAAAATGACAAAAGTTATCGGTATTGATTTGGGAACGACCAATTCCTGCGTCTCCGTCATGGATGGAACAGACGCGAAGGTCATCGAAAATGCGGAAGGTGCACGCACAACACCTTCCATGGTTGCCTTCAGCGACGATGGTGAGCGGCTTACCGGCCAGCCGGCAAAACGCCAGGCAGTCACCAACCCGGAAGACACGCTGTTTGCAGTCAAGCGTCTGATTGGCCGTCGGTTCACCGACAAGATGGTTGAGAAGGACAAGGATCTTGTCCCCTACAAGATCGTCAAGGCTGACAATGGTGATGCCTGGGTCGAAGCGTCCGGCACCGCTTATTCACCATCACAGATCTCTGCAATGATCCTTCAGAAAATGAAGGAAACGGCTGAAACCTATCTGGGCGAAACAGTCGAAAAAGCCGTTATCACGGTTCCGGCCTACTTTAATGACGCCCAGCGTCAGGCAACCAAGGATGCAGGCAAGATTGCCGGTCTGGAAGTTTTGCGCATCATCAACGAGCCAACTGCCGCAGCACTGGCCTATGGGCTGGACAAGAAGGAAGGCAAGACCATTGCCGTTTACGACCTTGGCGGTGGTACTTTCGATATTTCCGTACTGGAAATTGGTGATGGCGTCTTTGAAGTCAAATCCACCAATGGTGATACATTCCTGGGTGGTGAAGACTTTGACATGCGTCTGGTCCAATATCTGGCCAAGGAATTCAAGAAAGATCAGGGCGTTGACCTGAAGGGTGACAAACTTGCGCTGCAGCGTCTGAAGGAAGCTGCTGAAAAGGCAAAAATTGAATTGTCATCTTCAGCGCAGACAGAAATCAACCTGCCTTTCATCACCGCCGACAAGAATGGTCCCAAGCATTTGACCATGAAGCTTTCGCGCTCCAAGTTCGAAAGCCTCGTTGATGATCTGGTCCAGCGCACGGTTGCGCCGCTCAAGGCTGCGATCAAGGATGCCGGTATCAAAGCAGGCGAAATTGACGAAGTGGTTCTGGTTGGCGGCATGACACGCATGCCGAAGGTACAGGAAGTCGTCAAACAGTTCTTTGGCAAAGAGCCGCACAAGGGTGTCAATCCTGATGAAGTGGTCGCCATGGGCGCTGCCATTCAGGCCGGCGTTCTGCAGGGCGATGTCAAGGATGTGCTGCTGCTCGACGTTACACCATTGTCCCTGGGCATTGAAACACTCGGTGGTGTCTTCACCCGGTTGATTGATCGTAACACAACGATCCCCACCAAGAAGTCGCAGACATTTTCGACCGCTGACGACAATCAGAATGCCGTGACAATTCGTGTCGCCCAGGGCGAACGCGAAATGGCATCCGACAATAAAAATCTCGGACAGTTTGATCTGGTTGGCATTCCACCCGCACCACGCGGTGTGCCGCAGATTGAAGTGACGTTCGATATTGATGCCAATGGTATCGTCAATGTCTCTGCCAAAGACAAAGGCACGGGCAAGGAACATCAGATCCGCATTCAGGCATCTGGTGGCCTGTCTGATGATGACATCGAACAGATGGTCAAAGACGCAGAAGACAATGCTGAGGCTGACAAGGCACGCCGTGACTCAATCGAAGCTAAGAATCAGGCAGAAAGCCTCATTCATTCTTCCGAGAAATCGCTGTCTGACTTTGGTGACAAGGTTGGTGAAGATGATCGCAAGGCCATCGAGGATGCTCTTGAGGCATTGAAGGCAGCTGTTGGCGAAGAAGAGCCGGATGCTGAAGATATCAAGACAAAGACGCAGACCCTTTCTGAAGCGGCGATGAAACTTGGCCAGGCCATGTATGAATCCCAGCAGGCGGAAGCTGCAGAGGCGGATGCTGCTGCAGATGCTGCCCAAGACGACGTCGTTGACGCCGATTTTGAAGAAGTTAACGACGACGACGAGAAAAAGTCGGCTTAAGCCGGCCTGCCGGTGTCGATGCTCTACAGCCCCACACCGGCGGCTCGCCCGAACTGGTATTCCGGAACGTGTGATTTGACACTTCCGGAATTTCCGTCCAATGCCATCACACTGATTTCTGCCGAAACAGGCAAAGGTATTTGGAAAACATCGGGCGACATTCGTTCTGCGGAGCATATTAATGGCCAAGGCTGATTTCTACGAAACTCTCGGCGTTTCCAAAGGCGCCAGCGACAAGGACCTGAAAAGTGCCTTTCGCAAACTGGCAATGAAGCTGCATCCGGACAAAAACCCCGATGATGCAGAATCCGAGCGCAAGTTCAAAGAGGTCAATGAGGCCTATGAGACGCTGAAAGACCCGCAAAAACGTGCCGCTTATGATCAGTTTGGTCATGCAGCCTTTGAACAGGGCGGCCCTGGTGGCGGCGGCGGTGCCGGTGGATTTTCAGACATATTCGAAGATATATTCGGCGAAATGATGGGTGGCGGACGTTCGCGTCGGCAATCGGGTGGTCGCGAACGCGGCGGCGATCTTCGTTACAATATGGAAGTAACGCTGGAAGAAGCCTATGCGGGCAAAACCGCACAAATTCGCGTTCCTTCTTCTGTTCAATGTGACGAATGCAGTGGATCAGGTGCCAAATCCGGCAGTAGCCCGGAAACCTGTGGCATGTGCCATGGTGCAGGTCGCGTACGCGCCTCGCAGGGCTTTTTCTCGGTTGAACGGACCTGTCCGACCTGTCATGGGCGCGGCGAGACAATCAAAGACCCGTGCTCAAAGTGCTCTGGCCAGGGCCGGGTAACCGAGGAACGTTCGCTTTCCGTCAACATTCCGGCAGGTATTGAAGATGGAACACGTATCCGGCTGGCCGGTGAAGGTGAAGCGGGCATGCGTGGCAGCCCGTCTGGCGACCTGTATATTTTTCTTTCCATAAAACCGCATCAGTTTTTCCAGCGCGACGGCGCTGATCTCTACTGCAATGTGCCGATTTCCATGACCACAGCGGCCCTTGGCGGCCAATTCGATGTGGTGACACTGGATGGTGCGAAAACACGGGTAAAGGTACCCGAAGGAACGCAGGCCGGACGTCAGTTTCGGTTGAGGTCCAAGGGCATGGGCGTGTTACGCTCGACGCAAAAGGGCGATCTATATATTCAGATCACCACTGAAACGCCACAAAACCTGACCAAAAAGCAACGGGAGTTGCTGCAGGAATTTGAGGCATTGTCGTCGAAAGAGAACAATCCTGAATCATCCGGTTTCTTCTCAAGGATGAGACATTTTTTCGATACGCTGAGTGATTGACCGGATTAGGTGGTCCTTCGAACAGTGATAAACGGTAACACCTGTACGGGGGAATGCATGAATGCGGCATCACTTGCCACAACATGTGGTCAAACACGTCAGCCGTAATCTACGCTTCTTCAAAGGGCTGGTCAGTCAGCCCAAGACGGTCGGGGCCATTGTGCCGACCTCGGTCTATATGGCACGGCGCATGGCCAGTGTCGCCAATCCGGCATCGAGCCTGTCCGTTCTCGAACTTGGCCCCGGTACCGGTGTTGTCACAAAGGCACTTCTGCGCCGCGGTATCGACCCCAAAAAGCTGGTATCAGTTGAATATTCTCCGGAATTTTGTGCCCACCTGAAACGCGAGCTGCCGCAAATCAATCTGGTGCAGGGTGATGCTTTCCGATTGCAGGAAACGCTGGGAGACCTCAACAAAAACCACTTTGACTGTGTCATTTCAGGCATACCACTATTGAATTTTCCAGTGGAAACCCGGGTAGCCCTGTTGGAGGATCTGCTCAATCGCATCCCCAAAGGCAGGCCGGTGCTGCAATTTTCCTACGGGCCGGTGTCCCCCATACCAGCAGGCCATGGACACTATACAGTCAAGCGTTTTGGCTGGGAAATCCGCAATATTCCACCTGCACAAATGTGGATGTACCGGCGGCCTGATTAGGCTCTGTTGATGCAATCAGGTTTTGCCGAATCCGCCAAAACCTGATTTGCTCTAATATGTCTATAAATTTCGCACAACGAGTTAATCCATGACCCCGAAAATCCTAGTCCTGGCCGGATCAATCAAAGCGGCATCCGTTAATGTCAAATTGGCCAATGTCGCCCAGCTCGTGCTCGCGCAGCTTGGCGCAGATGTAACCCGTATTTCATTGATCGATTATCCATTGCCCCTGGTTGATGAGGATTTGAAATCCCTCGAGGGCATCCCGCAAAACGCCATGAAGCTCGGACGCCTGATTGCCAGCCACGACGGCGTTTTTCTTGCCAGTCCGGAATATAATGCGTCGATACCACCGTTGCTCAAGAATGCAATTGACTGGGTCAGCCTGATCAAAGCGGACAATAGCAAACCGTTTGCGCCCTGGCAGGGCCGTTACATTGCACTTGGTGCAGCTTCCCCCGGCAAATTGGGCGGAATGCGAAGCCTCAATCACCTGCGTTCTGTGATGATGGCCGTCGGTACACAGATCGTAACCGAGCAATGTTCAGTCGGTGGCGCCGGTTCTGCCTTCGATGATGACGGGAGACTGACCGATGAGCGCACGGAAGGCATGCTTAACAAGACCTGCAAATCACTCGTTGATCATTGCAAGCGTCACGCAATTCATTCCAGATAGTATATTGACCAGATAGCGTTTTGGCCTTCAGTTCCGCAGGGACTGTTTCAATGCTGCCTGAACCGCACCAATGACTTCAAGCACCGATCCTGGCGCTAACGTGTCATAGGCATGAACCGCATAGATTGGTTCCTCTTCAAGCGAATGTTGCGGAAAAACCTTAACCAATGCGCCCCGTTTAAATTCATCGACAACCGCCAGATCCGGTAGCAGCGCCACCCCCAGGCCTTCACAGGCAAATGCAATAAGGGCTTCAACTGTATTGCCGTAGAATGTGGGGTTGAAGCTGACCTGCAATTGCCTGTTCGTATGCACGTGTTGGAGGGTATGCTGTGCCACGCGACCCTCACGCGCGTGGGCAATATAGGGCAGTGACTGGATTGCCGACAGCGTGCCGGCTCCCAAGTCGCCACATGGGTCTATGTACCTGTCGTCAAGGAGCTTGGGGCTGACACACAATACATCACGAAGCGTGCCAACCCTACGGGCTTTCAGGCTGCTGTCTTTCAGGCCACCAATGGTGATCGACACATCAATCGCACCAGCGACCAGACCAAGGCGTTTGTCATCTGCAATGACCGATGGTCTGAGCATTGGAAACAATCCCACGACCTTCGCCATCGCCGGTGCAATGATCGGAGCGATCATCGCGTGCGGTGCCGTTATGGTGATTGGTCCGGCAGGTGTTGCACCAAATGCCTCCATTTCCGTTGAGGCCCTTTGGGAGAGCGTCAGAATTTCCTTGCAGCGTAAATAGTATCGCTCACCTGCCGGTGTAAGGTTGAATGTGCGCGTTGTCCGGGTCGCCAGCTTTACCCCGAGATGATCTTCAAGCCGCTTGAGGTTCTGACTTACAGCGGACTTGGCCAGATTAAGCTCGGCTGCAGCCATCGTGATCGACCCCTGTTCAACTATGGTCACAAAAGTCAGCGGTAAGGTGGATATCATCGTACAATTGTTCTTCATTTATGAATTGTAGTTTCAATTATAGCCGGTTTTTCAAACAATAAAAATAGTTCAAATTCACATTCATACGCAATTACGAAACAGGAGCAATTCCATGCAGAATTTCAAATCTATCGCAGGCGCACTCGTTCTTGTGTCAACAGTCTGTCTGTCCGGTATCCACGCAAATGCACAGCAACCGGAAGCCCAGGCTGCAGCGGATATGAATGTCCAGATCGCGGTGGCAACCGCCAGCAAGGCCTGGAAAGATGCTTTCAACGCCGGTGATGCCGCCGGTGCGGCCGCCCTGTACGAAGACAATGCTGTAATGGTTGTCAAACCGTTTGGTACCTTCACAGGCAAGACGGAAATTCTCGCGTTTTGGACCGATATCGTGAGCAAAGGGTTTGATGACGTGGTCTACAGCAATACTGTTACCGCCGTTCTGGACGACAAATCCGCACGCATTGCCGCTGATTGGGCAATGAACAATGCCAGCGGTACTATCACCAATGAACTTTGGGTCGTGCAGCCCGATGGTCGCGCGCTGCTGCGCGAAGATCACTTTGAAATTGCACAATAGGCTGCCGGTTCAAAAACAGGCAGACACCCATAGCAAACAGACCACGCAGCACCCTGCCAGGCTTTACATGATAACTTCATGTGCCTGGCCGGAAAATGCGCTGGACAGTCTCCGGGCACTACCTTTAAACACATATCGGTTCAAACTGAGCGATACGGGCAAACGACGGGGATCCGCATTATGGCCAAGGCACGCGAACGGTTAATTGTCGGACTTGATGTTCCAACGACGGATCAGGCCGCATCCATTGTTGCAACGCTGGGCGATACCGTCGATTTTTACAAGGTTGGCTACCAGCTGGTATTTGCCGGCGGTCTGGACTTCGCAAGGGAACTGATCGCCGATGGAAAGCGCGTTTTCCTGGATATGAAGCTGCTCGATATCGATAATACGGTCGCCAAGGGTGTTGAAAACATCGCCAGGATGAACATCACCATGCTGACACTCCATGCCTATCCCAAAGCCATGCGTGCAGCCGTTGAAGCTGCACGTGGTTCGGATTTGTGTTTGCTCGGTGTTACCGTCCTGACCTCAATGGATACGCAGGATCTGAATGACGCGGGCTATATGCATGATCCCCAAAGCCTTGTCGCGATCCGCGCGAAACAGGCCTTGGATGCCGGTATGGGCGGGATCGTATGCTCCGCAGCCGAATCCGCGACAGTGCGCAAAATTGTCGGTCCGGATATGGCAGTTGTTACACCCGGCATTCGGCCCCGGGGCGCAGACCATGGTGACCAGAAAAGGGTGGTGACACCTGCAGATGCGCTGCGCAACGGCTCCAGCCATCTGGTCGTCGCCAGGCCGATTATCGCTGCAAATGACCCGCTGGAAGCGGCTTCAGGTATTTTGCGCGAAATGGAAACAGCATTAGATTAAAACGGCGATTAACTCCGGAACAAAAGGAAAAACGACATGACCAAAGCCTATTGGATTGCCCGCGTGGATATTAATGACCCGGAGCGCTACAAGGATTATGTAAGCACCGCAAAACCGGCATTTGAACGTTATGGCGCCAAATTTCTTGCCCGTGGCGGTGCAATCGAAGTGTTGGAAGGTGGTCATCGCAGCCGTAACGTGGTCATCGAATTTCCCTCAATGGCTGTTGCTCTGGAATGTTACAATTCAGATGAGTATCAGGCTGCAAAGGCCATCCGCATTACCGTCGCTGACGCCGAAATGATTCTCGTTGAAGGTTTTGACGGATAAGCGGGCGCATGCCACCGGGATATTCCATCCGGTTGATGCATTCAGGCGAAGAAGAACGGCTGCTTCAAATTGATATTGAGGCAACTGTTCTTTTCGCGACCGTCGAGGATCGAAAAATTGCCGGGCTTGCACGATGTCCGCCGGCGACGCTTGAACAATTCGCCGAAATTCTCAATGGATGCCTTGTCCATGTGGTGACAGACATCAGGGGACAACCTTGCGGCTTTGTGGCTGCCGATACACTTGATGACAATGTGTACATCCGGCAGCTATCGGTTGTTCCGCAGGCCACGAGAAAAGGGTTGGGGTCGGCACTTTTGCAGACTGTCATTGCAGATGGCCGCAAACAAGGTTTGTCAAAATGCATGCTCTCCACCTTCCGCAATGTTGCATTCAATGATGCATTTTATCGTACACAGGGTTTCGTTGAGCTGCCATTGGTACACGCTTCCAACAGGGTCGCTGACCGTTTTATGACGGAAATCCCGGAAAATATTGATCCTGAACAGCGACTGTTGATGATTTTGACCCTTTGAAACTGTCCCGATTGCCATTTTCAACAGTTTGCTGGCGGATCCCCCGGTGCCGGCAAAAGCAATCGCATTTTGGGGATTACCATTTTTCATTCCAGGAAAATTGCAAAAAGCCCTAAATGTAGGTTCAATGGTCTTCACCTTAAGCTGCAATTTGACTATGAGACTGGCAGCAATAGCCTATTGATCGCAAGGAGCACGCGAGCATGACACTGAGCAATGCACCAAAGCTGGTCACCGTATTTGGCGGATCCGGATTTGTCGGGCGTCACGTCGTACGCTCCCTGGCCCAGCGCGGTTATAATATCCGCGTCGCGGTACGTCGTCCCGACCTTGCTGGCTTTCTCCAGCCGATGGGCAATGTCGGGCAGATTGTGGCTGTTCAGGCTAATCTGCGCAATCGCGCCTCGGTTGAACGTGCTGTTCAGGGATCAGACCACGTTGTCAATCTCGTGGGTCTGTTGTTCGAAAAGGGTCGCAATAAATTTCATGCAGTCCATGAATTGGGTACCGGAGCCATCGCCCAGGCATGCAGAGACGGCGGAATTGAACTGACCCATGTTTCGTCAATTGGTGCTGATGCCAACAGCCCGTCTGAATATGCCAGCAGCAAGGGCCGGGCAGAAGACACCCTGCGCGACGTGCTTCCCGACGCCACCATCATTCGACCTTCGATAATTTTTGGCCCCGAAGATGGTTTCTTCAACAAATTTGCCGAAATGGCACGCTTTTCAATGTTTTTGCCGCTGATTGGCGGCGGCCAGACAAAATTTCAGCCGATCTATGTGGCGGATGTCGCCGAGGCGATTGCCAGAAGCGTTGATGGCACTCTTGGGGCAGGAAAAGTCTGGGAACTGGGTGGTGTCGAGGTTCTGACTTTTCAGCAATGCATGGAGTTGATGCTGAAAACCATCAATCGTAAACGCTCCCTGATCTCAATTCCCTGGTTTGCAGCCAAACTCCTGGGGCGCCTCATGACAATGGTGCCGCTGATTGATCCACCGCTGACACGCGATCAGGTTCTGCAGTTGATGGCGGATAATATTGTTTCTGAAACAGCTCATAATGAGGGCCGCACGCTGGCGGGGATGGGCATAGAGGCAAACACACTGGAAGCCATATTGCCAACCTATCTCATTCGTTTCCGGCCAGCCGGGCAGTTTACAAAAGATCTTGTCGCCTGAGTAATTTACCGGAGCTCATCGCGTATTTTCTACCGGATGCAATCTCGCCTCTCCAGGCCGTGTTTCTGGTCGCTTCCAGTTTGTTCACATCGATGCTGACCGCTTCTGTCGGTATTGGTGGCGGTGCGGTGATGATCGCGCTGATGTCTTACTTTGTGCCACCGATTGCACTGATACCGGTTCATGGCGCCGTTCAACTCGGCTCCAATGGTGGAAGAACCATTCTATTGCGCAGACATGTGGACTGGCCAAGGTTTGTCGCCTTTTCCATCGGTGCCTTTATTGGTGCCGCACTGGGCGCGGCAATCGCTGTTCGACTGGACAGCAGTATTATTCTTTTTGGTTTGGGGCTGTTTATCCTGTTTTCCGTTTGGATCCCGATTAAGAGGCTTGTTGCGGTAAAAAAATCAGGTATAGCCGCGATCGGCGCGATAACAACATTTATGGGCATGTTTTTTGGTGCCACCGGCCCGATAAATGCCGCACTCCTGTCCAACAGCTTCAAAGATCGTCAGGTTCTGGTCGGCTCACTGGCCGCCATAATGAGCGTCCAGCACGGTTTCAAGATCATCGGCTTTGCTGTAGCCGGATTTGTTTTCTGGCCGTGGATACCACTGGTCATGGTAATGATAGTCTGCGGCTTCGTCGGTACGCTCACCGGCGCCCGGATACTCCATAATCTGCCCGAACAGCGATTTCGCATGATATTCAAAATCGTCCTCACTGTGCTGGCACTGCATATGGTGTATCGCGGCCTCGAACTTGTTGGTTAAAATTTTGCAAAGACCTCTTGAACCCTTGCAAAGCAGTTGCTACATGCGTAGTGAATTCATTAGGAAATGGCTGATAGGTTTGGCCGGTACGTACCGCGGGGGCGGTCGTAGCGCAGGGGAATCTGCCGCTGGCATTGTCAGTTATCGGGGATAAACAGAGAACGTGAGTGAGGGGACAATGACTCAGCAAAAAATGATGGGTAGAACCATATTTTCATCCTTCGTATTGGCTGTAGCTGTCATTCTGGTGGCCGCTTTTTTGGCACCGCGTACAGGATTAAGCAGCAGCGTTGGCTGCAATACTGCCTATGGTATCGACAAATGCAGTGCTGAAAGCGCCGTGCGCTAATTTCGATCCTGTCATCTTCAGAATTTCTTCAATGCCCGATCACCGCCACGGTTTTCGGGCATATTTATGCGGGTATTGTGGTTGGCAAGACGTCACGCACGACCAGATAAAACGACTTTTCTACTGCGCGAATCAATGTGAGAAGCCAGCGCTTGAAGCACATGCCTGGTCGCCGATACGGCGCCATTTTGGACATAGATGTGTGGCCAGCCACAAAATGTCGGGATTTATTGCCTCCCTGCATGTTTCCGTCTGTTCGCAGGCAGCGAAAAATTGGCTTTACCGCTTTAAATCACTATATTTCTGACCTATGCGCTGACTGATTCGCACAACGGTCGGGCAGCAAAAAACAATGCAGGAAAGACCACCCGATATGAGCGATACGCCAGAGAACGAAAATCAGGCTGCAACGCCGGTTGATACTGAATATGGCGCTGATTCCATCAAGGTTTTGAAGGGTCTGGATGCGGTACGCAAACGTCCAGGCATGTATATTGGTGATACCGATGACGGATCGGGATTGCATCATATGGTCTATGAGGTTGTGGATAACTCGATTGACGAGGCCCTTGCAGGCCACGCGACTCTGGTTACCGCCACACTGAATGCTGACGGGTCGGTCACGGTGACCGACAATGGTCGCGGAATTCCGACGGACATGCATACGGAAGAAGGCATATCAGCCGCCGAAGTTATCATGACGCAGCTGCATGCCGGCGGTAAATTCGACCAGAATTCCTACAAGGTTTCAGGTGGACTTCACGGTGTTGGCGTCTCTGTTGTCAACGCACTGTCAGTCTCGTTGAAGCTGAAAATTCGGCGTAAGGGAAAAATCCATGAAATGTCCTTTACCCATGGTGTCGCCGACGCACCGCTGGCGGTAACAGGCGACGCGGGTGATGAAACCGGCACAGATATCACGTTCCTGCCGTCTCAGGATACATTCACCATGACAGAGTTTGACTACAACACGCTGGAGCACAGGCTTCGCGAGTTGGCGTTTTTGAACTCGGGTGTACGCATTGTGTTGACGGATAACCGGCAGGCGGACGTCCAGCGGACCGAATTGGCCTATGAAGGCGGCATCAAAGCCTTTGTGCAATATCTTGACCGTAACAAGAAGGCGCTGGTTGATGAGCCTATTGCCATTTCAGGTGAGAAGGATGGAACATCTGTTGAGGTGGCCATGTGGTGGAATGACAGCTATCACGAAAACGTGCTGTGCTTCACCAATAATATCCCGCAGCGTGATGGTGGCACCCATATGGCAGGATTTCGCGGTGCCCTGACCAGGCAGATTGTCAGCTATGGTGATAATTCCGGCCTGACCAAAAAGGAAAAGGTTTCACTAACCGGTGACGATTGCCGCGAGGGTCTGACAGCCGTTCTTTCCGTAAAAGTGCCAGATCCGAAATTCTCCTCGCAAACAAAAGACAAACTTGTTTCGTCCGAGGTACGACCGGTTGTTGAAAGCCTGGTTAATACGGCCCTCAATCAGTGGCTTGAGGAACATCCAAAAGAAGCCAAGATTTTGGTGGGCAAGGTTGTTGAAGCCGCCGCGGCTCGGGAAGCTGCCAGAAAGGCACGCGAATTGACACGGCGCAAGGGAGCTCTTGATATTGCCTCACTACCAGGCAAACTCGCAGATTGCTCCGAACGCGACCCTGCCAAATCCGAACTCTTCCTGGTGGAGGGTGATTCCGCCGGTGGCTCAGCCAAACAGGGCAGGTCCCGTGAAAATCAGGCCATTTTGCCCTTGCGCGGTAAAATTTTGAATGTGGAGCGGGCACGCTTTGACAAGATGCTCTCCAGCCAGGAAATCGGTACACTGATCACCGCTCTTGGCACCGGGATCGGGAAGGACGAATTCAACATAGAAAAGTTGCGTTATCACAAAGTCATCATCATGACCGATGCCGATGTTGATGGTGCCCATATTCGCACTTTGCTGCTGACATTCTTTTTCCGTCAAATGCCTGAACTGCTGGAACGCGGGCATTTGTATATCGCACAACCCCCGCTTTACAAGGTGGCACGGGGTAAATCAGCCCAGTATCTGAAGGATGAAAAAGCCTTTGAAGAATATCTGATTGGCATCGGACTGGAAGAATCCGCGCTCGAAATGCACACGGGAGAAGTGCGCAGGGGAGAAGACCTGCGCGGCGTAATAGGCGATGCACTCAAATTGCGTCAGCTGATCGAGGGCCTGCACTCGCGTTATGATCGCACGATTGTGGAACAGGCTGCGATTGTTGGTGCCCTCAATCTGGAACTGATGAATGATCCGGATCTGGCCACCGCAAAAGCCAAGGATGTTGCACTTCGCCTCGATATGATCTCTGAAGAAACCGAGCGTGGCTGGGAAGGTGCAATGAGCGATGAAGGCGGATTGAGGCTCGAACGCACCGTGCGCGGCGTGAAGGAATTCCATCTTCTCGACTCCAGTCTCATCGGGTCAGCGGACGCACGCCGGATTGACCAGATGGCTGAGCGGTTGACGGAAGCCTATGCCGGTCCGGCCAAGCTGAGACGCAAGGACGATACGATAGCGATTTCGGGACCCAGTGCCCTGTTGGATGCCGTTTTTTCCATCGGCCGCAAGGGTCTGTCAATGCAGCGCTACAAAGGTCTTGGTGAAATGAATGCTGATCAATTGTGGGAAACCACCCTTGATCCAAATGACCGGACACTGCTTCAGGTGAAGGTCAATGATGCAACTGATGCCGATGGCCTGTTTGCCCGACTGATGGGCGATGAAGTGGAACCGCGACGCGATTTCATTCAGGAAAATGCGCTAAGTGTTGCAAATCTGGACGCTTGACACGATATATATAACACAACAGGTATCATGGAGCGTGTGCGCCAGACCGTTTCACGTTTTGTCGGATACGGGACAAGTGTGTCAGCCTTTGATTTTGTTGGTGCATTCAGGTTTTGCCGATTCCGTCGAAACCTGAATTGCTCGAATGGTGCCTGTTGCGTCGCAGCAAAAAACTGTTAGTCTGCGGCCGATGACATTGCACTGCACAACTTCACGAAGTGGTCGCCGACAGAGCCGACAGATCTTTGATACGGATCCGCGCCACGAGCAAAGGTTCATGAATTGATGTTTTATCAGTTGTACGAGTTCAATCACGCGGCAATGTCTCCCTGGCGGGTTGCAGCCGATGCGATGCATGTCGCCTATACACATCCTTTAAACCCGATCGCACAAACGCCTGCGGGGCGCGCCATGGCGGCCGGACTGGAAGTTTTCGAACGCACCACACGCCGATACACCAAACCGACCTTTGGTCTTGACGAGACGGTCGTTAATTCACAAAAGGTCCGTGTCCATGAAGAAATAGTCTGGCGCAAACCTTTTTGCGATCTGATCAATTTCCACCGGACGCTACCGTCGGACCAGCCCAAAGGCCCGAAAATACTGATTGTTGCGCCGATGTCGGGCCATTACGCGACATTGTTGCGCGGAACTGTAGAAACGCTGCTGCCCAGTGCTGATATCTATATCACAGACTGGATCGACGCCCGTATGGTGCCCAAGAGTGACGGCAGCTTCGATCTGGACGACTATATTGATTATATAATCGATATGCTGCACACACTTGGCCCGGACACCCATATTATGGCGGTATGCCAGCCATCCGTGCCAGTGCTCGCTGCCATGGCGGTCATGGAAAAACGCGGCGATCCGTCGACACCGCGCTCAATGACCTTGATGGGCGGACCAATTGACACGCGCATCAATCCAACCGCCGTCAATGAGCTGGCTGAAACAAAGCCGATTGAATGGTTCCGCGACAATGTTGTCATGAAAGTTCCCTGGCCGCAGCCCGGCTTCATGCGTGACGTCTATCCAGGGTTTTTACAGCTGTCCGGTTTCATGTCGATGAACCTTGACAAACATGTGCTGGCTCAAAAAGAGTTTTTTCAGCATCTGGTGGAAAACGATGGGGATTCTGCAGAGAAGCACCGCGATTTTTATGATGAATATCTCGCGGTGATGGATTTGACGGCGGAATTCTATCTGCAGACCGTGGAAACGGTGTTTATCGAACACGCATTGCCCAAGGGCACCTTCACGCACCGCGGTGAGCGAATAGACCCCAAAGCCATCAAAAATGTCGCTCTGCTGACTGTCGAAGGCGAGAATGACGATATCTCAGGGGTCGGTCAAACCCGGGCAGCGCATGATTTGTGCACAAATATTCCCGATACGATGCGTCAGCACTATCTGCAGCCGCACGTGGGTCACTATGGTGTCTTTAACGGCTCACGGTTTCGTGCCGAAATAGCACCGCGCATTCTTGATTTCATGCGCAGCAATGAAAATGCAACGTCGGCTCCGGCGCGAAAATCGACACCGGCACGCAGAAAAAAAGCATCGTAACTGCCTGCCAATTGACCGGCACCTGGCGGGAAGCATGTTTCAATCGAAACACAGCCCGCTGAGTTGCCTTGCGATCGTGCTGTCGATCTTCCATGTGTTTTGAAGCCAGCCTGGCTGAACGTGCAATGAAGGTTACAAGTGTGACCTTGCAGTGACTGGAGACTTTGGCGCCAATTTTTCCTTTGCACTTGGCGTCTGTTGATTTTCCCGATGATATGCAACAGCAAACATTAAAAAATTTTAATCGATTATATCGTTGTATTTCAATCGCTTGCAATTTTTGGCTGCCGACATTTCTTGAATCCAGATTTTTTACCCCCACATCAATTCACGTAAGCGGCAATAACTGCCGCCTTCTGGAAACAAGGGCTTAACGATGACCAATACAGCAATGTTGCGTCCGGCCTGGACCCCACTCACCATCGCAATGATGGTCCTTGGCTTTGTCGTATTCTGGCCACTTGGCCTGGCGATGCTTGCCTATATCATTTGGGGTGACCGGCTCGACGGATTCAAACGTGATGTAAACAGGGCGACGGATGATGTTTTTTCCGGATGTCGGCGTGCTACACGCCGCAGCCACACGCATTCACGCACCGGCAATGTCGCCTTTGATGACTGGCGTGAGGCAGAACTTGAACGCCTCGCTGAAGAGCGCCGGAAACTTGATGATGCGCGTGAGGAATTTGATGACTACGTGCGTGAGTTGCGTCGTGCGAAGGATCAAAAGGAATTTGATCGTTTCATGGCCAAACGCAAGGCGGACAAGGACCGTCCTGCCGACAACGATGTGGATTGATCTGTCCTCCCAAGACACACTCCATAGAATACGGCGCCACGAGGCGCCGTTTTTGTATTTGGGTAAGAATCACGTAAACAAACAGCATGTTTGGTCTGACCCCAAAGGTGGGCAAGCGCGCCGTGCCTCAACAAAAAAACCTTGAACGCGGACGCGACATTGCCGTTGCAGGACGCAGGATACCCCTTGTCATCCGCGAGAATAAACGCGCGACACGCCTTACCCTGCGTATCGACCCCGGTGGCAATGGACTGAAATTGTCAGCGCCCCAGGGTATTTCCGATCGGGAAATTGATCAGTTTTTGCAGCGCCACCATGGCTGGCTGGCCACCAGACTTACTAAAATTCCCAAAGCAGCACTCATAGAGGAAGGCAGTGTCATTGCGATACGCGGCATTGCGCATCGGGTGGTGCGTTCGGGAAAATTGCGTGGCGTCAGTGAAATTCTGCAGGACAATGATGAATACCTCTTGCGTGTGGGTGGTGCAGCCGAACATGCCGGACGCCGTGTCGCGGACTATCTGAAGAAACAGGCCCGGATCGATCTGCAAAACCATGTCGACAAACATAGCAGCACAATTGGCAAAAAGGTTGCGTCACTGCAACTCAAGGATACCAAAAGCCGCTGGGGTTCTTGCACCAGCGCGGGTCGATTGTCGTTTTCGTGGCGCATCGTCATGGCACCGGAATTTGTAATCGACTATCTCGCCGCCCATGAGGTTGCGCACCTGCGCGAAATGAACCATGGCCCGCGCTTTTGGACGCTTTGTCACCAATTGTGCCCGCGAACCGATGAAGCCAAAAGCTGGTTGAAACATCATGGATCGGCCTTGCATGCGGTTGATTTCGGAATTTAGTTTTTTTTGCTGCCATTGAACACTAAAACCGCACCAAATTACTCGACTCTTTTACCATTTCATGTAACGAGCAAACCATGAGTGTTTCGGTGAAAATCTGCGGTTTGAAAACGCACGCTGCCATGGAAGCCGCCCTTAAAGGCGGTGCGGATTATGTCGGGTTTATTTTCTTTCCCAAAAGCCCGCGCCATATAGAGCTGGACAATGCAGCCGTGCTTGCTGATCAGGCGCGCGGACGGGCCAAAATCGTCGCTGTAAGCGTCAACGCTGACGACGCGGCGCTTGATGCCATTGTCGCCGCTGTCAAACCGGATTATCTGCAATTGCACGGTGGTGAAAGTCCCGAGCGTGTCATGCAGATCAAGCAGCGCTATCAGCTTCCCGCAATCAAGGCCATTACAATCCGCGAGGCGGCGGATCTCGAACTGATCAAACCCTATCGCGGTATTGTCGATCAGTTCTTATTTGACGCAAAGCCCCCTGCCGGATCTGACCTGCCCGGTGGCAATGGTGTCTCATTTGACTGGACAATTCTCGCAGATCTGGATGATGACGTCGACTACATGCTGTCGGGCGGCCTTGATGCGGCAAATATCACCGCTGCACTGCAGTTGACCGGCACAGATACAATTGATTTGTCCTCCGGTGTAGAAAGCGCGCCTGGCGTAAAGGACACCCGATTGATTGCCGAATTTTTTGATGCGGTTAAGCGCGCCGAACAGCGCCCGTCCGCCTGAGATTGTGGAGTAAGAAAGTGAATTCGCCCGCAAAACCAAATTCGTTCCGATCCGGACCAGATGAAGATGGCCGCTTTGGTATTTTCGGTGGCCGCTTCGTGGCAGAAACGCTCATGCCGCTGATCCTTGAGTTGCAGGAGGCCTGGGATTATGCCAAATCAGACCCAAAATACCAGGCGGAACTGACTGATCTGAATACCCATTACACCGGCCGGCCAAGCCCGCTTTATTATGCTGAACGTTTGACCGATGAACTGGGTGGCGCCCGCATATTCTTCAAGCGAGACGAACTCAATCATACCGGGTCGCACAAGATAAATAATTGCCTGGGCCAGATACTGCTGGCCAAACGCATGGGCAAGACACGCATCATAGCTGAAACCGGCGCCGGACAACACGGTGTTGCAGCTGCAACGGTTGCTGCGCGTTTTGGCCTGCCCTGTGTGGTCTATATGGGCGCAACGGATGTGGAACGGCAGGCGCCCAACGTCTTTCGCATGAAACTGCTTGGCGCAGAGGTTATACCGGTAACGGCTGGCAGCGGCACGTTGAAAGACGCCATGAATGAAGCCCTGCGTGACTGGGTCACCAATGTGGATGACACCTATTATCTGATAGGAACGGCTGCAGGACCGCACCCCTATCCAGAAATGGTCCGGGATTTCCAATCGGTCATCGGGGAAGAAACGAAGGAACAGCTCATGGCCATGGAAGGCCGGCTGCCAGACATGCTTGTTGCCTCAGTGGGCGGTGGCTCAAATGCGATCGGTCTGTTCCATCCTTTCCTTGATGATGAGGGCGTTCAGATTGTCGGTGTTGAGGCCGGCGGCAAAGGCCTTGATACGAAGGAACATTGTGCATCGCTGACGGCTGGGAACCCGGGTGTTCTACATGGCAACCGGACCTATTTGCTGCAGGATGGCGATGGTCAGATTGAAGAGGGACATTCCATTTCAGCGGGGCTGGACTATCCGGGCATCGGACCGGAACATTCGTGGCTGAAAGACAAGGGGCGCGTGGAATATGTGCCAATCATGGATCATGAGGCTCTGGACGCATTTCAGCTACTGACCCGCATTGAGGGGATTATTCCTGCACTTGAACCGGCCCATGCGCTGGCCGAGGTCATGAAGCGGGCACCCAAAATGGACCGCGACAAGATTATTGTCATGAACCTTTGCGGCCGCGGTGACAAGGATGTCTTCACAGCGGCGAAACATCTTGGTGTGGAGCTGTAGTATGACGCACAGAATGGACCAAAGATTTGCCGCATTGGCACAGGAAGGCCGACCTGCTCTGGTGACCTACTTCATGGCAGGCGACCCGGATTATGCAGCATCCCTCGATATCATGAGAGCATTGCCCGGTGCAGGCGCTGATATTATTGAGCTCGGCATGCCCTTCTCTGATCCCATGGCTGACGGACCTGCAATTCAGGCCGCCGGATTGCGCGCACTCAAGGGCGGCCAGACATTGGCCAAAACCCTGCAGATGGCGCGTGATTTTCGTCACCAGGACAATGAAACCCCAATCGTCATGATGGGATATTACAATCCTATCTATATTTATGGCGTAGAGCGTTTTTTGAGCGATGCAGTTTCAGCCGGCATCGACGGAATGATCGTCGTCGATCTGCCGCCGGAAATGGATGACGAATTATGCATTCCGGCACTGGAAAAGGGCATCAGCTTCATCCGCCTGGCGACACCGACCACAGATGACGCGCGCCTGCCAAAGGTTCTGAGCAATACATCCGGCTTTGTCTACTACGTCTCCATGACCGGCATAACCGGTTCAGCATTACCCGATACAGGCAAGGTTGCTGCGGCCGTTGACCGGATCAAGGCACACACCGATCTGCCCGTATGCGTGGGCTTTGGTGTGAAGACCGAGGACCATGCACGTGCCATCGGCGCATCGGCAGATGGTGTTGTGGTTGGCACCGCCATCGTCAATGCAATTGCCCACTCCCTTGACGCAGATGGGGCTGCCACACCCGCAACAAAGGCCGGTGTGTGCGATCTTATTCGCTCCCTTGCCAATGGTGTGCATAATGCCCGCCTTGCAGCAGTTGAATAGAATGCCCACATGATTACCTTAAAGACGGCTTTAAAGATGACTTGGAGTTTTGTGCAGTGAACTGGATTACCAGCTTTGTGCGTCCGAAAATCACCTCGATGCTTGGCAATCGGGATGTACCGGAGAACCTTTGGATTAAATGCCCGGAAACCGGCGAAATGGTGTTCCACACGGATCTCGAGGAGAACCTCTGGGTTATTCCGTCGTCCGGATACCATATGAAGATATCTGCCACGAACCGGCTGAAGCATCTTTTTGATGACGGAAAATTTGATGAGATTGATCGACCCGCGGTTGTTCAGGATCCGCTGAAGTTCCGTGATTCAAAAAGATACAACGACCGTCTGAAGGATTCACGGGCAAAAACCGGTCTGGAAGATTCCATTATTGCCGGTATTGGCAGTGTGAAGGGTGTTCGTCTTGTTGCCTGTGCCCATGATTTTTCCTTCATTGGTGGTTCGCTGGGTCTTGCAGCCGGTGAAGCAATCATTCGTGCTTTTGAAATTGCCATAGAAAACAAATGTCCGCTGGTGATGTTCCCCGCATCGGGCGGTGCGCGCATGCAGGAGGGCATCTTGTCGCTCATGCAGCTGCCGCGCACGACTGTCGCAGTTGAAATGCTCAAGGAAGCTGGCCTTCCCTATATCGTCGTACTGACAAATCCGACGACCGGCGGGGTTTCAGCCTCTTACGCCATGCTTGGCGACATCCATATTGCCGAACCGGGTGCTGAAATAGGCTTTGCCGGTAAACGTGTCATTGAGCAGACAATCCATGAAAAACTGCCAGATGGCTTCCAGACGGCTGAATATCTGATGGAACATGGTATGATCGATATGGTTGTTTCACGTCATGATTTACCGGACACATTGGCCCGTTTGCTCAAAATCATGATGAATGAACCTGTTTCAACTGATGCAGAGACCACAGACGAACAGCACAGCGAAGATGAAAACCTGATTGCCGCAGAAAGTGTGCAAATCGAGGAAGCTGTACCCGAAGCGACCAATGAACCGGTCACCACAGATGAGACGGAAAACCGTGACGCAGACAACCGCGGCTGACGAAATTGAACGGCTGATGGGCCTTCACCCGAAAGGGTTTGACCTGTCGTTGAATCGCATTGAGTGGTTGTTGGATCGCCTCGGCAACCCACAGGACAAGCTCCCCCCTGTCGTCCACATTGCCGGAACAAACGGCAAAGGTTCCGCCAGTACCTTTTGCCGTACCATATTGGAGGCCTGTGGCCTTTCGGTGCATGTCCACACGTCGCCACATCTGGTCAACTGGCATGAGCGCTTTCGTATTGGTCAGCCCAATGGTCCGGGAAAACTGGTGGAAGACGCCATGCTGGCCGATGCGATCCGACGGGTTGCCAAGGCCAATGACGGCAACTTTATTACTGTCTTTGAGATTCTTACGGCTGTTACCTTTGTCCTGTTTGCCGAAAATCCGGCCGACGCGGCGATTGTTGAAGTGGGTCTTGGTGGCCGTTTCGATGCGACCAATATCATGCAACATCCAGCGGTCAGTCTGATCATGCCGATCTCGCTGGACCATCAGGCATTTCTTGGTGATCAGGTCGAACTCATCGCTGCGGAAAAAGCAGGCATCATCAAGCGGGGCACGCCCGTCGTTGTTGGCTTTCAGCAGGAGGAAGCGGCACGCGAGACTGTTGTGGCCACCGCTGACAGACTGGGCTGCCCGGTGAGCATCTACGGGCAGGATTTCCATGCGCATGAGGAACATGGACGCCTCGTCTATCAGGATGAATTCGGCCTGTCCGACCTTTCACTGCCGCAACTGCCTGGTCGGCATCAATTGGCCAATGCTGCTGCTGCCATCAGAGCGTTGAAGGCGGCTGGCTTTGAACTGGACGATCAGGCTATCGAAACAGGACTGCAGGCGGCAAACTGGCCTGGACGCATGCAACATGTTACCCACGGTCCGATTGTCGATCTGGCAGTGGATGGTGCTGAAGTCTGGATTGATGGTGGACATAACCCGGCAGCGGGACAGGCAATTGCCGAAGTTATGGCTGAACTGGAGGAAAAACGTTCCAGACCGCTTTTTCTGATCACTGGCATGATCAATACCAAAGACCCGGCGGGATATTTCAGCGCCTTTACCGGTATGGCCCGTCATGTCTACACGGTGCCTGTGACAGCATCAGACGCTGGCATCGACCCGGTTTTGCTTGCAGAAGATGCATCCAATGCCGGTCTTTCCGCACAGCCGGCACTGGATATCAAACAGGCTCTGCAATTGATGCGGGACGATTGGGAAGACATGGAGGCCCCGCCGCGCATTCTGATCGGCGGTTCACTTTATCTGATTGGTGACGTGCTGGCAGAAAACGATCTCGTACCGGTATAAAAACCGCACCGTTTTGAGTGCTTTTTACCAGACCGTTTCACGTTTTGTCAAAAACGGGACAACGGTGCCAGCCCTTGATTTTGTTGATGCATTCAGGTTTTGCCGATTCCGTCAAAACCTGAATTGCTCTGGGAAAATCACAAAAACGGTGTGGTCTTGTCATTTTGGAATATTGTAATACCGTTCTGATCAGACAGAACCGCTGATCCAGCTCGACAGGGCAGTTTTCGGTGAGGCGCCAACTTTGATATCGGCAACTTCTCCACCCTTGAACATGGCCAGTGTGGGAATCGAACGCACACCATATTTTGCTGCAATGTCCGGGTTCTCATCTATATTGACCTTGGCAACCTTGACCTTACCAGCCATCTCTGTTGAGATTTCCTCAAGGCTTGGTGCAATCATTTTGCACGGACCACACCATTCAGCCCAGAAATCCACCACAACAGGTTCTGCGGAATCAAGAACTTCGGCCTGAAAATTCGATGTGTCGACCTTAACGGTGGTCATTATATATGCTCCTTCGCAATGGGTTTGTTCCGTGCAGAATCATAACACGGTAAACACTCTAAGGCGCTTTGCTTTCAATCTGAACTGCAGATCACAGGCAAAGCGCCGGGAATACGGGTTGACAGGCGGCGTTCCCCTCAATCAGTAAAAGCAAAACGCCTTGGTTGGACGTAATATCTTGTAGGCGGCCTTCAATTTCAAGGACCGGAACGTCACTTTGTTGTCAGCGCGACCATATCAGCCCGGTACCCCGCAATAACGTTGCATACAACTGGCTCCTTTGGAATCAATCCTGACCAATTTGCTCCAGCGCTTTTTCAAGCAAAGTGCTTTCAAGCGCAATCAGGCGCGGTGCCTCGGTGAACAACAGGGCTGCTTCAATTTCTCTGTCAGGATAAAGCGGCTGAAGCAGGGCACGATACAGAGCCAGCTGTTTGATGTAATCCGGCGCCACCTGATCGAGCGTTACCGGTGGTGGCCGATTGGCTTTATAATCGATGATCAGAACCCGGTTCGCTGTCACCGCAATGCGATCCACCCGGGCAGACAGTGCACGTTCCTCACCGGCAACAACCAGCGTACCCATCATGGATACTTCGGCGCGGCTGCCGGGTGCAAAACAGGCTGCAAAATCTGCATCGTCCAATATGGCCATCACGGAAGCGATGACACTGTCACAATCGGCCCCGGTCCAATGTTTCGCCGCGCGGGCAAGGTAGCGCTCTGCGGCGGGTTGCCTGCCAGCAGGATCAATCGACGGCAGCAGTTGCAGCAGCCGATGAATGATGCGGCCACGTTCCATTGAATGGTTTGTCGATTGTTTTTGCTCAAACAATGCCGAGCGGTTGGACGTAACACCGGCCTCCGGGTTAATGACAATACCGGTGCCAGAGGGAGTTAGCGGCCTTGGCAGTCTTTTGGAACTGGCAAAAGGCCGATTGAAACTGTCTGGCAGGGCAGGGTGTTTTTTGGTGTCGGCAACAGTCGCCTGTGGCTCGAAAGACTGATGCGCCTTCGCGATCGTATAATGTAATCCCTGCCAGGATTGGCCGGCCGTTTCATAGGTGCGTTCGCTTGTCGCCGCATGGTCTCCAAGCGCAGCCGATATCATCATGTGCCAATGCTGATAGGCAGGTTTGATCAATCCATGATACCCGCAAATCACCAATCGGTCCGCCGCGCGCGTCATGCCGACATAGAGTAATCGGCGATACTCTTCTTCCGAGGCCTCCATTATCCTCGCCTTCAGCCCATCTGTTGCCAGGCTGGCATATGATTTCCCGGGTACCCAGATGACGGCAGGCGGCAGCAGTGCTGCGCTCGATTCCAGCGATAGCTCGCGCAGTTTTGGAATATGGGCAGCCTCTGCCGATTTCCCACCCGAATCCACCAGAAACACAATTGGCGCTTCAAGCCCCTTTGAGGCATGTACGGTCATGATGCGGATTTCATCGCGGCCCTGTTCAAGTTCCCGCTTGATCTCCGGAGAACGCGCCTCAAGTGTCGTCAAAAAGGATTGCAGGCCTGGCAGGTCGGCCTGTTCGTGCTCAAGTGCGAAGTTGAGAAACTCATCCAGAATATCGCTGGCTTCACTGC
This sequence comes from uncultured Rhizobiaceae group bacterium, assembly GCA_947501445.1. GTDB lineage: Bacteria > Pseudomonadota > Alphaproteobacteria > Rhizobiales > Rhizobiaceae > Hoeflea_A. The sequence continues at coordinate 151,571 of CANMVS010000004.1, forward strand.
CCAGCCTTGCAAGAAATTTCGCGCGACCGCCATCGCGGCCAAGCACCCGTGCATAAAAATCATAAACCGGCGTACGATCGACCCACGCACGCAAATCTGTCAGATATTTGCTTGCATCAAGCCACTGCCCTGCCTCGGAAGCCGCCAGACGGCGCAGGGCATCAAAGACACTTTCACCTTCGCCGCGTTCCCCGGCAAGCCGGTAAAGATCGCTTTCCGAAACGCCAAACAATGGGCTTTTCAGAACAGCACACAGGGACAGGTCATCCTGCGGCATGGTCATGAACCGGCCAAGCGCCATGAGATCCTCAATGGCGATATGTTCCACCAGTTTGAGACGATCAGCACCGGCGACCGGAATATGGTTGCGTTTCAGCTCACGCATCAGCGCGCTGACAAAACCGTCTCTCTTGCGCACGAGAACGAGAATATCGCCGGCAGATATTGGTTTGCGTTTGCCCTTTTCGACCCGTGTTTCGCCGGTATGCAGCCATTGTTTTATGGTACCGGCCACACGGCGGGCCAATTGTGCTGGCGGTGCCGATTCAGGTGTCGCATCGAAAGGTGCCTTCCAGTCCTGATGGTCCTCGCCTGCCTCTTTGCCGATCATCTCCCACACATCAACACAACCAGGTTCACGGGCACGAAATGATGCATGGGCTACCGCATCATCAGTGGCACCCAGTCCCCGGCGGTTCTGCTCATCTGCAAAGACGGTATCAACGGCTGATAATATGTCCGAGGTCGATCTGAATGAGAGATAGAGGTTGAGCGCGTCAAAATGTTTTTCAGCACTGAATGCCTGTTTTTGAACTGAGCGTCCCATCTGCATGAAGAGTTCGGGTCGGGCACCCTGAAAAGAGTAGATGGACTGTTTTTCATCACCGACGGCAAAGAGTGTGCGTTTGTCACCACCGGATGTTTTGCCGGCAAAGAACTCTTCTGCAAGCTTGGCAATCACTGCCCATTGTCCAGGACTCGTATCCTGAGCCTCATCGACCAGAATATGATCGATACCCTGATCGAGTTTGTAGTGAACCCAGGGTCCGGCACCATCGCGCTGCAGGAGATTTGCAGTGCGTGCGACAAGATCATCAAAGTCCAGTGCGCCCTGACGCTGTTTCAACTGCTCGTAATCGTGGTCAAAATGTCTGGCCAACTCCAGCGCTGCAATGGTGCAACGGATCATGCGCAGCATATGCAGGCGGTCCAACATGGCATGAACGTGGACGCTTGCCGCCTCCAGTTTTTCACCGGCCTGAGGAAACGCATCCAGAACTTTCGCAGACGCGGCGTTTTTCAGCGAACGCCTCTTGCCATCCTTGGTCAAAAAGAGGGTCAGCAGCAGATCAAACCGCCGTTTGGCATCCCTCTCGGTGTCAATCTCAGTCAGGCCCAGTGCGAGTTTCTTTGGCGTTGCCGCAGACTGGGCCTGCGCTGCCGCCTTATAGGCCAGCAGGTCAGCGGCCTGCATTGAGGGAAGCGGCCAGATGCTGCCCATGAGTTCGGCTTCATCTTCCTGTGGTCCAAGCCCCAGAGCCTTGCGCAGGACAAAATCGACACCACCGAGTGGCTGTGCGGCAATCAGAAACTGGCGAATTGCCTGGCGTTTGCGTACGATTTCCGCCAGCAATTCTTCCAGACCCCACTCACCAGCAGCGTCGAGCACCGCGTCAAACGCAGTTTTCAGATCTTTGTTCTGTCCGGAAGCTATGGTGCTCAGGAGATTTTGACGCGCCTGCGCCAACAACTGTGCCGTGGCCGCGTCATCCATGACGTCAAAATGTCCGGCAACATTGGCCTCCAGTGGAAATTGATGAAGGATGGCTTCGCAAAACGCATGGATGGTTTGGATCTTAAGGCCGCCCGGGGTTTCCAGTGCGTGGGCAAACAATTGCCGGGCAAAACCCAACTGAATCGCATCGGGCCTTTTACCTTCAAGTTGGTAAATTCGCCGGGACAGTTCCGCATCATCGAGACGGGTCCATTCGGACAGGCGATCAAATACCCGATTGGCCATTTCCGATGCGGCGGCCTTTGTATAGGTCAGACACAGAATCGCTGACGGGCGGGATCCGGCGAGCAAAAGCCGGATAACCCGCTGTGACAGCACATGCGTTTTACCGGACCCGGCATTGGCAGAGACCCAGGCCGACCGGATGGGATCAGAAGCCAGCCCCTGTTGCCGCGTTGTCCAGTCGACATCCCTGGCGGCCTGATCGTCACTATTGTCGTTGGAGGGTACCGATGATGGTGCCGACAAAGGTTCCCGGGTCATGCATCACCTGCCGAATTTTCATCACTGTCAGCCGATGACCATTCGCGCACCCGCGCCAGATGATCGTATTCATGACCATAACGCGCTGTTGCGTCAGGAATGACCTGGGACGAAAACCCAAGCTTGCCCGACGATAGTGCGAGAACAAGATCAGTCAGTCGTTCCACCGATTCATCGGCCAGATCCATGGCCGTTTTGTCGGTATCCTGTCCCTTTACCTTGCCTTCAATCCGATCCACCTTAAGCACCGGGTCCGGCTTGAGGCGCACATAGGCCAGGCTTTGGGTCTGTAACTCATCGAAAGCGTCAAATGCCCCCGCATCAAGCGCCGCCGCCTCCAGTGGCAATTGCGGATCAAGCAATGTCCAGGCAACTTTGCGACTGGGTGAACCACCCGTTTTATAGTCCAGAATTTCAGCCTGACCGGTATCTGTAATGTCGATGCGGTCAGCGATGCCTGAAAGGGTGATGCCCGCCTGTTGCAGGTCCAGTTTGGCCCTGCATTCAGTAAAGCTTGCAGTCACCTGCGCTGCGCGACTGCGCTCCCAGTCAACAAAGGCCGAAGCCATGGTGTTAAAATGCGCACGCCAGACGAGGGTCACATGGTCGGGCAGGCCTTCCCGCTCGAATTCCCGCGTTGCTATGGCGTGGAGCTGTTCCAGCGCGTCCTCGTCTGCCGGATCGCATCTTTCGCTGACAAAACACTCCAGAATTCGGTGATAGAGCGTTCCCCTTTCAGCGGCGCCCGGGTCACTGATCAGGTCCTCCGGTGGATCAAGATGCAGGATACGTTTGGCATAGATCGCATAGGGATCGCGGCGCAAAGTGCGAATTTCACTGAAAGAATAACGCTTGGGTTGCCTGTCGGCCGGTGGTTTTGGCGCAGGTCTGAGCGCCAGAGGTGTCTCGGCAGCCCTGTCCAGCAGACCCGCCCAATGCAGATAAAGCTCGCCTTTGGCGCGCAGTTGATCTGTTTGCGCCTTGCCAATAACCGCGGCCAGACGCTGTAGCCATCGCGATGCAACTGTTGGTGCATTGGCAGCGCGGGCAGATCGGCTGAGAATGACCCGCTTTGCACCCAGACCCATTTGAAAATCATGCGCGGCCAGGCCAATACGGCGTTCGGGCGGCTCAAGCCCGATGCCGGTTTTCATGGCGCGCGACAGGAATGGATCACTAGAGAGGCTGCCCGGCCAGGTTCCCTCGTTCAATCCGGCCAGAACAAGTGTATCAACATGCTGCAGTCGGGCTTCAAGTGTTCCCCAGATGAAAATATGGGGATGTCCACCGGCACGCGGTTTGACCAGTTCACCGGCAACAAGCGCAGGAACCATGCTGGCCCATTGCATTCCGTCACAGGAAAATGCCGAGCGGCTTTCCATTACCGAACCAAGCAATTGTGCCAGTTTCTCGCCGGCCTCATCACCCCATAACGCCGCCAGTCCATGAGTAATCGGCCCCTGGTTGTCGGACGATGTATCATCCGCATCGGGTTCAACTGCGGCTTCCAGAAGCCGCGCTGAACGTTCCGCCCATTGACTGACAGGACATTCATCACTGCTCACACCGACAATTGTTGACACTTCTTCGGGTGACGGTTCGGCATTGAAGATTTTGAATGCCGCTTCGATACGCACGGCCAAATCGCGCGCCAGTGACATATCCACCTCAGACAAACGCTTGAACCAATGGGGTGCATGGCGCTTTTGTTCCTGCCGCTCCGTTAGCCGGCGATCATAAAGGCTCACCAAATGCGTTACCGATACATCACCGGTTCCTCCGCGCAATGCAATGCGTTCAATGATCCGCCCTGCGTGCCGTGCGCTTGCCGCATCCATGCCAAATCCTGCCAGCGGATGTTTCATCAGCGCCACCAGCGCCAAAGAGCGCTCACTGCCAAACGCGCTTTGCAACAGCAGCTGCAGCAAGGTGCCCTGTATTGTCGAGGCAAGAAAAACCCCGCCTGAATCATTGGCATCAATGTTGAAACGGTCAAGCTCACTGGCAACACGCCGTGCCAGATTTCGATCCGGAGTTACCAGTGCCACCTGAGGCGTTTCACCGGACTGCCCCACTGCGGGCTCTGCCGCCAAACGCATGGCGGTGGCAATAGCCAGTGCTTCCTCGCGTTCACTGGCTGCCTCAATCAATTCGACCTCAAGGAAAGCGGCGCTGACGTCATCGCTGCGAATCTCTCTATTGGCCCAAAGTGCCGTCGCCTCTGCTGGCATCAGGGCATCGGAAACAAGCTTGTTTCGCATCACCATTGTCTCCGGTGGCTGGCCCAATTGCACAATTTCACCGAGTGTTGCGGAAAATGTCGACAGGAGGCGATGCAGACCATATTGCGGATGGGCACAAATAGCCGGATCAATGGCCGCCGCCGTGGGATTACCGCCAACCAGCGCCCACACGTCCTCATCCAACATCGTATCAAGTCCCGGCAATACCACCGCACCCTGATCAAGCCTGGCAACAATTTTCATCAATTGGGCTGTGGCCGGTATGGACCCGGTAGACCCGGCAACGATTACCGGACCATCAATGTCGTTATTGCTCAATCGAATTGCTTCAACGCTCAAAAGGGCGTTACGGTGGGCGGCCGGATCAGAGCAGTCAAGCTCGCTCAGCCGTGCAGGCCAGAAACGGGTAGCTATCTTTAGAAATTCCAGCGTGAGCTGCCACCAGGTCGCATAATCCGCGCCGACCAGATCATCAAAGGCTGACCAGGGTCTCTGCTCCGTTTCCATTGCCTCAAGCAATTCGGCAAGGCTGCGCGCCAGCCAGACGGCGTCTGCAGGATTGGCCGGCGCAATCAGGCGATTATCGCCATGAAACTCCGACACACTCTTTGGCAGGTTCTGCTTCCACAACATGATCAGTTGCGCCAGTTCCAGCAATCGGTCGGTCGCTCCGATGGGCGGCAGAAGATCGAGCAGAGCTGGCTGTTCTTCCTCAAGAAAGTCAGCATCGTCCTCCTGTTCACCCAGCGTACGGATGGTCGGTAAAATGGCGCTTTTCCGGTTCAGAAGATCAACAAATTCCGACCGCAACGCCCGGGCTGAACGGCGGGTGGGGACATAAATGGTGGCGCGCGAAAGACTGAGCGGGTCATCAACGCGGTAGCCAAAACCCGCCACAAGTGTGCCATTGCACAAATCACCGGCCAATTGCCGCAGAAACGGTACACCGGGCGGAATGGTAAAGAGGTTGGGCGCCTTTGTCATGATGCGGTTTTGCCTGCCGTGATTGCTGTATCGGCACGAAATACCGCCATCGCTGTTTCAGCCTCTTCAATCGCTTCGGGTGTGCCCACCGTCAACCACAGCCCATGCATTGGTGATCCGAACAGACGACGCTTTGCGATTGCCGCATCGAAACAGCGATTGAGTGAGAAAGGTTGATCCTCTACATCATCAAATACGGTCGGATTAATGATAATCGCACCCGCATATATGACCGGATCACCCATTTCGCCGGATGTTTTGGCAGCGCTGCCATGGCGTGTCAGGCGGCCATCGCTGTCACGGTCAAAATCCAGCCTGCCATTATGGCCCACCACCTGGTCATGCCTTGCGGTCATCAGCAGGATGTCCATTTTTTCCGCGTCCCAGACTTCTGCCAGAACGATCAGATTTGAACGGCGCGCCGCGTCATTTTCCGCCCAGAACGTGTCGGCGTTGAGGATATAAAACGGTTTATGTCCCAACAAGGGCAGAGCCTTGACCACACCGCCGCCTGAATCCATCAATTGACCAGTTTCGTCGGAGATGATGAAGTGACCATCGAGCCTGTGTTCGAGATGATGGACAAGCTGGTCTGCATGATGGTGAACATTGACGATAAATCTGCTCACACCGGCAGTCAGCAGATTGTCAATCGCATAATCAATCAATGGTTTGCCATCTACAGGTACAAGCGGCTTTGGCATTGTATCGGTAATGGGGCGCATTCTGGTTCCAAGACCCGCTGCGAGGATCATCGCAGTATCAGGCACAGTATCGGACATTGGCACGCTGACTCCGGTGGCGTTCAAACGAAGATGATTCGTTTCACAAGATTCCAGCCTTTGTATAGCATTCATGCAAGGGTTCGAGCACCGAATGGCGCAGCGCACGCTTGAGGTAGGTCTCAATGCGTCCCAGGTGCCGGATATATCCCGACTTGCCATCTCTGATTTTCAGTCTGACAAATATGCCCAGTATTTTTGTTGCACGCTGTGCCTGCATTATGGCAAGCGCGCGCCGGAATGCCGTTTCGTCAAATTCCGCATCGCCTGAACGGGCGCGACAGTAACGCTCAATCAGATGGTCCTGCAGATCGGGCGCAATGGTAACGCGGGCATCATGAACCAGTGAGGCGACATCATAGGCAGCAGGCCCGATCATTGCATCCTGAAAGTCGATCAGACCAATGCGTTTCAAGCCGGGTTCATTGACCTGCCATAAAATATTCGGGGAGTGGAAGTCCCGCAATACAAGGCTGGTGTCACTGGTTTGCAGATGATCAATCATTGCGTGCCAGCCGGTTTCAAACAGGTCCTTGATGTCATCGCCGGCCGCGGCGTTGTATCGATGGGGAAAATACCACTCGAGGAACAACGACAATTCGATCGCCATCGCATCCCGATCAAAGGGCGGGATTTCATAGGGCACATGCCCTGCCAGCGGTAATTGCGCCGGTATGTCAGTTCGGTGCAATGCGACCAGACAATCGATGGCCGTATCCCAACGTTCAACGATTGGCTGCCCGTGGCTGTCCACAATGGGCTCGCGACCCAAATCCTGCAGCAGAAGCAGGCCTTCGTCCAGACTGGCGGCGTGGATGTTCGGCGTTGTGAAACCACGCCCCTCAAGGAATTTTCCGATGGCGACAAAGGGTTGAATGTTTTCAGCCACATGGGCGATCTGCGCGTAGCGCTTACCGTCCTTCAACGGTGGTCCAAGAAGGCGTTCTGGCGCATTCATCAGCACAAGTTGTTTTGCGTCGCCGTCATTGATCAGCTCATAGGATCGGGCCGATGCATCTCCCGTGAAATAGCTGCGTGACGCATCCTCAAGACCTTCGTCATTTAAAAACCCGCGTATCTGCAGGCTGCGCCGGATGCGTTCAACCGCAGCCTGCGGACCGTTGATGGTAATGCGGCGTCCCGTGCCCTCTTCGCGCATTTGAACAATTATTGTATCCGCTGGCAGATATTCAGGTGCGCGCTCAGGCCATTCGATAAGCGCAACCCCGTCCTGCAGTGCTTCTTCCAGCCCAAGCTCTATCAGCTCATCGGGATCGCCAATGCGATACAGGTCATAATGGGCAATGGTCAGCCGCAGCTCATAATTTTGCACGAGCGTAAACGTTGGACTTGGCACCTCAAGCGCATCATCTCCAGCCACACAGCGGATGAGCGCCCTTGCCAATGTCGATTTGCCAACACCGAGATCGCCATATAATGCCAGACAATCGCCGCGTTGAACGCACAGCGCCAAATCCATACCGAGGCGAAGGGTTGCGCGCTCGTCACCAAGCAAAAGTTCAAGTTGATCGGCAGCCAATGCCGTCTACTCTGCCGCCTGTAGCGGAATTGGCGGGTTCGCCGGCAGCCGGCACACAACCTGTGTGCCTTTGCCTTCATCGCTGCTCACACTGACAGAGCCATTGTGAAGCGTGACAAAGCTGTCAACGATGGAAAGACCCAGACCAGCTCCGCTGCGGCGACCCGCTGCACTATGGGATTCAAACCGGTTGAAAATGGTTTTCAGGATGTCGCCCGGTATACCCGGTCCATCATCATCAACGGCAAACACAATCTCGCCACCCTCACGTTTGCAGGACAAATGTACCGCTGTTCCCTCGGGTGCATAATTGACAGCATTGCTGAGCAGTTTGAACAGAATCTGTTTGAGACGTTGAGGATCGGCCGTGATCATTCCGACATCCGCATCAATCTCCACAACCAGCGAAATATTGTTCTCCGACAGACGGTTGGCGATCAGAGAGGAAACCTCATCAACCAGTTCACCCACATCCAGGCTCAGCAGTTCAAGCTCCATGATGCCAGCGTCGACTGTTGCCAGATCAAGAATATCGTTGACGATGGTCAACAGCAGTGCGGAAGAGGACGATATATGGTCCACATATTCGGCCTGTTGCTGATTGAGGTCTCCGATCTGTGGTGTGTTCAACAGATCGGTGAAACCAATGATATTGGTAAGCGGCGAACGCAATTCATAGGACACATGCTGCACAAAGTCGTTTTTCAGAGCATCGGCCTTGCGCAGGGCATCGTTCTTTTCCGTCAGGGCCTTTTCAACTTTGGCGCTGTCGGTGATGTTCACGAATGTCAGCAACATTTGTGCGTCGGGCAGGGGCACGAGCGCATAATCAAGAATCAGGCCGCTGTTGAGGTCAAGTCTTCCCTCATGGGTGCGACGCTCTTCATCATAACCGGTAATAATCGCTGAAAAATGTTCCCAGCCATCTGAAGTGTCATGCGATGGCAGGCAGGTTTCAGCTATTTCATTGACATGTGTGCCCACCGCTGCAGCTTTTTCCGGTATTGCCCACAACGCACGGAAGGCCGGGTTCGACAGTCTCAATTTGCCATCGGCACCAAATACGCACACACCCTCGTCGAGATGATCGATGGTCTGTCCCTGTACTTTGACAAGCGTATTATAACGGGTTTCCAGATCATATTTCTCAGTGAGATTTTCAAAGATCCAGGTCACGCCTCCACGGGGATGGATATTGGCAAAGACATTGAGGGTTTGCCCGTCTGGCAGATGCCACAGATCCGGTTGCGGGTCGACGGATTGATAGACCGAAAGAACGCCGTCCTTCCATTCGCGCCATGCGGTCGGTTCCGGCAATTTGCCATCCGCACGCAGGCGCTCCAGAAACTCGCCGTTGCCCGGCTTGCTTTCAAGATAGGGCGTATCGAGTTCCCATAGACTCTTGAAGGCCTGATTGTAGAATTGCAGGTGTTGTTCAGCGTCAAAAATGGCAACAGGTGTTGCCAGATGATTAAGCGTATCTGCATGGCTTTTGACGGTGCGTTGCAATTCATCATGGACCGCCTCCTGGTCAGTCACATCATGTGCAAGTCCGGCTGTTCCACCGGCGCTGCTGACATCCGTTACGTCGTAAATGGCCCGGCCACCGCGCACCACGGTGGAAAGGTTACCGACAAAGGGACGATCAGGCATGCGTTCAGATTTTATTTTCTCGCGGGCCTGTGTGCCCAATAGCTCCAGTTTTCGGTCAACGGCATCCAGTCCATCCTTGGCCTCGACCGCATGACTATAGGATTGATTGACCCAAATCAGCTGGCCATCAGTGTCCCGTATCCAGACGGGCATTTCAATCATATCAAGCAAGGCATGGAGCGTTTGCGTGGTGTTCACAAGGCGGTCATGTTCGGTTTTCAGACCGGCAAGCTGCGCTCTCATATTGGTAAGGGGGGCAAAGCGAACAAAGGCGCAGCCACCGGATGTGCGGCCCTGAACCTCAAGCGTATGGCCACGCTGTGTTTCGATTTCAATGTCAAAGCTTGCGGCGCTGGCACGCAGCGAATCGATGGCATGATCAATCCGCGCCGCGCTGGCAGCATCCAGCCAACGTCCAAAAGCCAGGAAATCAGCGTTTGATCGCGGTGCGCCGGTGTGCAGTGGCAGGCTACCGATAAATTGCACCGGTGACTGACCATCCCACAGGACATAATTGCGGTCCTTTTCCACAATCAATGACTTGTAGCGGGCCAGTTCACTATTGGCATCGCCCAATGCTTCGCGCAGACGCCCATTATCTGTTGCGATCTTGCCGCGTTCACGAATGAGCCAGATGGCGGATATCATTGCCGCCGATACGGCACCGATGACCAGTGCGAAATTCATCACTTCAAATGAATTTACAAACAGCGCTCCAGGCGCACCGGCAGAAGGCAGCAACTGGACGTCACCCGGCTGGGCAGCCGATTGCGCAAGAGCAGTGGCCGAAGGATAAATTGTCACGAACAGGGCAAGGCCTGCAAGTGTGTTCCCAAACCTGCGCACCCGATCCGCTATATGTTCCCCGAACGCCGGTTTAGCGACGTCCACCTGTAGAGACGAATAAGTCTCCGGCATGTCTTGTTCCTTTTATTGCCGCAAATTGCCAAGACAGCCCTGCTATTCCCAAAGGAACTCAATGGTGAGTTCATTTGGTGCCACGCCCCGACCTTATGGTGGCGGGTGCGCGAATCATTGTGTCTTTATAGTAACTTGTTACCGAATCATGGTGAAGGTGCGGGCGGCAAAAAAAGAGGCCGCGCTCAAAGTCAAGAGCACGGCCACCATATCTTGTGGGTATTGAGAATAAAATCAGTACCTGTAGTGTTCTGGTTTGAAAGGACCACTGGTTGTCACGCCAATATAATCGGCCTGCTCATCAGAAAGTTCGCTCAAACGCGCACCGAGCTTGTCCAGATGCAGCTTCGCCACCTTTTCATCGAGGTGTTTTGGAAGCACATAAACTTCCTGACCGTATTTTTCGGCGCTGCAATAGAGTTCCATCTGCGCCAACACCTGATTGGTGAAGGAAGCCGACATCACGAAGGATGGGTGCCCTGTTGCATTTCCAAGGTTCAGCAACCGGCCTTCTGAAAGCAGGATCATGCGTTTGCCACCGGGGAATTCAATCATGTCGACCTGCGGTTTGACATTGTCCCACTTCATGTTGCGCAGAGCCTGAACCTGAATCTCATTGTCGAAATGGCCAATATTTCCCACGATGGCCATGTCTTTCATCTCGCGCATATGTTCAAGGCGAATGACATCCTTGTTGCCGGTGGTTGAGATGAAAATATCGCCGGTTGCAGCAACCTCTTCAAGCGTGACCACTTCAAAACCATCCATGGCCGCCTGCAGCGCACAGATCGGATCAACTTCCGTGACCTTGACCCGGGCACCAGCGCCACTCAGTGAGGCAGCCGATCCCTTGCCGACATCTCCATAACCACACACAACAGCCACTTTACCGGCCATCATCACATCGGTGGCACGACGAATGCCGTCGACCAGTGATTCACGGCAGCCGTATTTATTGTCAAATTTGGATTTCGTGACCGAGTCATTGACGTTGATTGCCGGGAAAGGCAGAAGCCCCTTCTGCTGCAGCTGGTACAAACGATTGACACCGGTTGTTGTTTCTTCAGTGACACCCTTGATGGCATCGCGCTGGCGGGTAAAAAAGCCCGGCGACAGATCAAGCCGCTTGCGGATCTGGGCAAACAGTACTTCTTCTTCTTCGGAACCGGGATTGCTCAGCACATCTTCACCGGCTTCTGCCCGCGCGCCAAGCAGAATATACATGGTCGCATCGCCGCCATCGTCCAGGATCATGTTGGAAACGCCGCCATCAGGCCACTGAAAAATCTGGTCGGTATAGGTCCAATATTCTTCGAGCGTTTCACCTTTGACCGCATATACAGGGGTGCCTGTTGCAGCGATTGCTGCGGCAGCATGGTCTTGTGTGGAAAAAATATTGCATGAGGCCCAGCGCAGATCAGCACCCAGCTCTTTGAGTGTTTCAATCAACACGGCTGTTTGAATTGTCATGTGGAGCGAACCGGTAATGCGTGCGCCCTTCAGCGGCTGGCTTGCACCAAATTCCTCGCGGCAGGCCATCAGGCCCGGCATTTCAGTTTCGGCAATTTCAATTTCCTTGCGACCAAAATCCGCAAGCGCAATATCTGCAATGATATAATCAGTACCTGTGCTCATCTTTTGCTCCGACTGCGGTTCCGGGAACACGCCCGCTTCCGACTTTGGTTAAAACATCCGGCTTGTTAATCTGCGCGCTCGACCAGAGGCACAACGCCCACAAAATTGACAGCATCCCGACCTCTGGCACCTTTCCCTACATGGGAAATCTGCAGACAGCCTTAGGATCAGCCGCCTTTAGCAGGCTGAGACAAAAAGGGCAACAGCATATAAAGAGGTCTTTATGTCATTATGTGTTGTGAGGACAACGCCCTGTCACCGCCTGCACGGCGCATTCAGCACTCTTCGCCAAACCGGTCCGCGACCAGAATATCCAGCGCGTCCAGCGCTTCGTTTGCATCAGGCCCCACTGCCGATACACTGATACAGCAGCCAGGACTGGCAGCGAGCATCATCAATCCCATGATGGACGTGCCGCCAACGCTGGTTCCATCCTTGGTGACGCTTATTTCAGCATCAAAGCTCTCGGCAAGCTTGACAAACTTTGCAGAGGCCCGGGCATGCAGGCCGCGTTTGTTGACAATATTGAATGTGCGTGTTGGGGGCTGTGTTGCCGCGTCACTCATTGTTTATTTTCCGCTCAATACACGACTGGCAACATTGATATATTTACGCCCCGCATCCTGAGCCTCAGCGAGCGCTTTTTCCATATTGTCTTCGGTGCGGACACTGGCCAATTTGATCAACATGGGCAGATTCACACCGGCAATCACCTCGGTGCGACCACCATCCATAACAGAAATTGACAGGTTTGAAGGTGTTCCGCCGAACATATCCGTGAGGATAATGACGCCCTGGCCCTCTTCAACCCTGGACACGGATTCAATGATGTCCATGCGCCGCTGATCCATATCGTCTTCAGGACCTATGGATACGGTTTCCAGTAGTTTCTGCGGCCCGACAACATGCTCAAGCGCGTTGCGAAACTCTTCAGCGAGCTTGCCATGCGTGACAAGCACTAATCCTATCATATGCTATTGCTCCCGCGTTCCGGCTTTACCGGATTCCGTGTGCCTGATCAGAACCGGAATTATTGTGCACCCTGTACGACCCAATTACCAGTGTGAATGGGAAATGGTCCGATGTTAACGCTTAATTGCGCAAACAGCTTATTTCAATAGATTTCAGGGGAATTTATCGCAGCAATCGATTTTCTGTGTAGGCAAGCAGCAATTCATAGGGATTTTGCAATTGTCCGGGCACGATTTGCAACAGTGGCAGGAAAGTGTCACCGGGGCCGGCGAACTGATTGTCTGCGGCAGGAAGACGGTCACCCTCGCCTGCACCCGGAAGACGAACAACCACATGAATGACAGCCCTGTGCTGATAGGGTGTTGACAGGATTGCCGAGCCACGGACCTCAATGAGGCCTCTCGTGGCCCGCGGAACCGTGGCAATGGTGCGACCATTGCAATGATGCAGCCAGAGTTGATCATCACCCACCAGCGCTGCATAGGTACCAACGGCACGTGCCGACTGAATGAAATTCATTGCCAGGCGGCTCTTGCCGCTACCGGATGGACCAATGATCAATACACCGGTCTCGCCAACCACCACGGCCGACCCATGAATATTGCTGCTGTTGTTGTCGGTCTGCTTTTTGGACATCATGATGTAGGCAATGGCAATTCGACGATGAAACGCGCACCGAGACGTTTTCCGGTGGTCTTGTCGATGACGTTTTGAGCCGTCAGTGTCCCGCCGTGCGCCTCGATGATCTGCCGACTGATGGAAAGACCAAGACCTGAATTCTGCCCGAATGCCTCACCCTCAGGCCGGTCCGTGTAAAATCGCCTGAAAATATGATCGATATTTTCCGTGCTGATGCCGGGCCCGTTATCCTCAACCGATATGATGCAATTGGATTTGTCACGGGTAAGGCGCAGGGTGATGCGACCATCTTTTGCAGCCACAAAAGAACGGGCATTTTCAATCAGATTCGTAATGACCTGACCAAGACGAAGATCGTGACCACTGACGATAAAGCGGTTTTTGGGTGCATTGACCGGAACCACTTCCAGCTTCAGGTCAACGGCCTTGGCGCCGCGTCTGATCTGTTTGGATATGCTTACCAGATCTTCCAGCATGCTTTTGAGATCAACCGGCGTTGCATCCTGACGTGCCAGTTCCGCATCCAGCCGGGATGCATCTGATATATCGCTTATCAGGCGGTCCAGCCGACGCACATCATGTTGAATAATGTCCATAAGGCGGGTTCGTGAATTGTCGTTTTTGGCCAGCGGCAGTGTTTCGACGGCACTGCGCAATGATGTCAGCGGGTTTTTGAGCTCATGGCTGACGTCCGCAGCAAAACTTTCGATGGCATCAATACGATCATACATCGCGTTCGTCATGTCACGCAGTGCACTCGACAGGTTGCCGATTTCATCCTGACGGGCGGAAAAATCCGGAATTTCCTCGCGGATACGCACGCCCCTGCGCACCCGTTGTGCGGCATCCGCCAACCGATGGAGCGGATTGGCGATGGTTCCTGCCAGCAGTAATGACAACAGGATTGTAACAGCCGCTGCGACAATGAATACGCGCACAATGGCCAGACGCTCTGCGCGAACGATCTTGTCAATGTCGCCGGCCTGGGTTGAAAGGAGCAATACGCCAAGCACGGCACGGAAACGCTGAACCGGCACAGCCACAGAGACAATCAGCTCGCCCTTGGGTGTTGCACGCACAACCGCGCTGCGTCCGCCAGTGAGGGCGGTCAATACCTCTTCATACAGGGTTCCATCGCCGCCGGGCTGCTCCTGATAGACCGGCAGATCTGCGCGTTGAATGAATTTGTTGAGTGTTTCCAGCAGTTGCTCGGCAAAGGGCAGCGTCTCCTCATCCAGCGGCGGCAGATCATAACGCAATATCTGCCCGGTTGAATAAAGATGCTGGGAATCCAGAAGCAGACCGGCATCGCGGTCATAGATACGCGCCCGGGTTCTGGTTGGCGATATCAGCCGGCGCAGAACCGGTGCTATGCGCTCTGGATTGATGGGAAATTCAAGGTCCTCAATATCGCCGCCCGGTGTGATGCTTTCGCCTGCCTGCAGCTCAAGCAGTTTTGCCGGATCAATGGTTATGGAATCGGTTTCCACACTGGCTGAACCGGCAATCGCCGCTGCTATGATCTCACCCTGGGTGAGCAGACTTTCCACCCGGGCATCAATAAGTCCCTCACGGAACTGATTGAGGTATAGAATGCCCGACAGCAGCACCAGCAGAGCGGCCAGATTGAGAAATAGGATACGGCGGGTCAGACTTGAGAATATGACCCGGCTGAGCGTTCTGCGAACCAGGGCAAAAGGATAGGTCCAGGAACGCGACTCGCTTTCCTCACCACCGATAACCGTTTGCCCGGTTTCCGGCTTCGCGTGCGCTTTCTCGTGATCAAAACTTGCCGTCATTTTTCGGCCCGGACCGGTGTCAATCTTCCCGGAACCGGTAACCGACCCCGTAGAGTGTCTCGATCATATCAAATTCAACGTCAACCATCTTGAATTTCTTGCGCAGTCTTTTGATATGGCTATCGATGGTCCGGTCATCCACATAGACCTGTTCATCATAGGCAGCATCCATAAGCGAATCGCGGCTTTTAACCACACCGGGACGCTGTGCAAGGGAATGCAGGATGAGAAATTCAGTCACGGTTAGAGTTACCGGCTGCCCTTTCCAGGTGCAGGTGTGCCGTTCCTGGTCCATTACCAGCTGGCCACGCTCCAGTGATGCTGTCTCGATGGCACCCGGTTTTGCCGGTGTTGCCAGATCGCGACCGGCTGCCCGGCGCAGAATTGCCTTGACCCGCTCAACCAGCAGGCGCTGAGAAAACGGTTTGGTTATAAAATCGTCCGCACCCATCTTCAGACCGAATAATTCATCGATCTCTTCGTCCTTGGAAGTCAGAAAAATAACCGGAATATCCAGTTTTTGACGCATGCGCCGCAGCAGTTCCATACCATCCATACGCGGCATCTTGATATCGAATATGGCGAGTTGCGGCGGGCGCGCGACCAGGCCTTCAAGCGCTGATACGCCATCTGTATAGGTTTCGACGCGATATCCTTCCGATTCCAATGCAATGGAAACCGAGGTCAGGATATTGCGGTCGTCATCGACGAGCGCGATTGTCTGCATGAATATTCTCTCCGTCATTTCAGGTTCAGGCATAATCCGGGCAATTCCGGTTTCCCGCCTGTTGTGTCCCTTAGGTGTTTTTCCGTTTCCTGAAGCAGGGATATGGGAAAACGCCATCTCACTTACAAATTACCGCCATTTTGGTTTCGTCTGAGATTCACACAGAATGCAAAGCCATATCGGTCATATAATTCAATCGGCGTGTCATGAGGCCAAAGGTGGAACAAAATGTGGCACAGATTGCAAAGAATGTCATTTTAACATTATCGATCAATGGACAATGATGGATGATGCGTCAAGATTCTTTCCCGGCAAATGAGTTAATTTAAAACGATTTAAAAATATTCAACAAAATTTAAATCGATTAATATCTTGATATTATTACATAATTTTAATTTTGTCTGTTGTGTATTGAATTTTTGCTGCCTATGGTCCGGAAAATTTTAAATCATCGACCTTGAGCAAGAAGGCAGTCAGACCCATGCAGACTACGGGGCAGGAAACCGGCAGGCGTAACCCATCCAACGGTGTTGATACCGTTGGGCTGAAGGACCTGCTGCATGTTTATTACAATCTGAACGAAGCACAATTGTATGAACAGAGCCTGTGCCGCCATGAAGCTGTGGTAACCGCGCAGGGCGCATTGCGTGCGCTTACCGGGCATCATACGGGTCGCTCCGCCCAGGATAAATATGTTGTTTGTGACGATACAACCCGCTCGCAGATCTGGTGGGATAACAACAAGGCGATAACACCACAGAATTTCGACAATTTACTGTCAGATTTCAGGGAGTATGCGCAAGGCAAGGAACTGTTTGCCCAGGATCTTATTGGCGGCGCTGACCGCAGCCATGCCCTCAATGCACGTGTTATCACCGAACTGGCCTGGCATTCGTTGTTCATCCGCAATCTGCTGATCCGGCCACAGGGCAATGATCTGGAAAATTTTGTGCCTGAGTTCACAATCATGGATTTCCCGGGGTTCAAAGCAGACCCTGAGCGCCATGGCAGTACCGGCGAAACGCTCATTGCTGTGGATCTGACACGTCGCATCGTGCTGATTGCCGGCACATCCTATGCCGGAGAGATGAAAAAATCGGTCTTTACCGCATTGAACTACCTGTTGCCTGAAAAAGCCGTGATGCCGATGCATTGCTCTGCCAATCAGGGACCCGATGGCGACACTGCGGTATTCTTTGGCCTGTCCGGCACCGGTAAAACAACACTTTCAGCCGATCCGGCGCGCACCTTGATTGGCGATGACGAACATGGCTGGAGCAATGAGGGTATTTTCAACTTCGAAGGCGGTTGCTACGCCAAGACCATTCGTTTGTCGCAGGAAGCAGAACCGGAAATCTACGCCACAACGCAACGTTTTGGCACGGTGCTGGAAAATGTCGTGCTGGATGACAAACGTGAACCGGACTTTGACGATGGGTCGCTGACTGAAAATACGCGTTGCGCTTACCCCTTACATTTTATTCCCAATGCAAGCGCCACCGGCACGGCCGGCCAGCCAGCCAATATTATCATGCTCACCGCCGATGCCTTCGGTGTATTGCCGCCAATTGCCAAAATGACACCGGCGCAGGCCATGTATCATTTTCTATCGGGCTATACCGCAAAGGTTGCCGGGACCGAAAAAGGTGTCGTGGAGCCACAGGCAACCTTTTCCACCTGTTTCGGCGCACCTTTCATGCCACGCCATCCTTCCGTTTATGGTAATTTGTTGCGCGATCTGATTTCACGGCACAATGTCAATTGCTGGCTGGTCAATACCGGCTGGACCGGCGGTGCCTATGGTACGGGCAGCCGTATGCCAATCAAGGCAACACGCGCGCTGCTGGCCGCCGCGCTGGATGGGTCACTCAACAACGCACAATTTCGCACAGACGCAAATTTTGGCCTGCTTGTTCCTGTTGCCGTCGATGGTGTCGACAGCACAATACTGGATCCGCGATCCACCTGGTCAGATGGCAATGCCTATGATGTGCAGGCACGGCGCCTGGTTGAGATGTTTGTCGACAATTTTGAAAAGTTCGAAGAACACGTTGCCACGGAAGTGCGTGGTGCCGCGCCGCGCTATGCACAGGCCGCTGAATAGGTCGCTGTAAGCAACAAAACCAATGTGCAATCAATCTATAACCCGCAGCAAAAGCTGCGGGTTTTTCTTTCTGTGGCAAATGCCGCAGGAGCCCAATACGAAAACCACGACCTATCGGGCGACGGACCGGCGCAGGAATATGACAGCCATCAGCGCAAACAGGATGATATTGGCCGATATATAAAGCAGCGTTGTTGATGGCGCCAACATGGCAACCACAGCGCCTGGTATGAGCAAGCGGGCAAGCCATCTGGTTGCAAGGGCGAGCCATGAATCGACATCCAGAAGAATTGAAATGACAAATGTCAGCAACAGGCCGGCATTGAATTTTGTCTGGGTGATGACGGTCTGTACGGTGATTTCAGTTGCGGAGGGTGCGATGCCATTGCTGGCGGCAATACCCATGGCAATGATGTGGTTGTTCTCGACAAAATCCAAAAAAGCCGTGGCAAGAACCGCGATGATCGCCAGAACGCCAAACGGCGTGATCTGACCGCGATAGACGATCATTCCGAAAGTCATGGTCACATAGGCAAGGACATAAATTGTATCGAACGGATAGATCGTGCGCAGCATCGACAGATGAATTGCAATCTGCTCGGCAAAAACCGCCGGGGTACCAAAGCGGATCAGCGATTCAAAATCATTTGGCCCAACACCATTGGCGGCAATAATGCCCACCATGGTCAGAACAAGCAGGGCACCAAGACCCGCCGCCAGCCCGGTCAACCGCGCGATGGTCTGCCGCTGGGTCGGTGCGAACGGCTCGTGTGACGCTGCCCCCGTGGAAAATGTTTCATTGTAAGTATCTGTCATAGCAGCCTCTTTTGGTGCCTGTTGCATCTGGACCGTTTCGCGTTTTGTCAGAAACGGGACAAATGCGTCGGCTTTCGATCTGTTGATACCTTCAGGTTTTGCCGGTTCCGTTAAAACCTGAATCGCTCTCGTTGCGGATGTTCAATCGTGAATCAATTGGTGAGTTCACTTATTGAACTCACTTTGTGTTGCATAGTCAGTTCAATAATGCAACTTACTATGTATGAAACGGACACATTTTGATGATTGGTCCTGCTCCGTTGCCCGGACCAGCGACATGATTGGTGACTGGTGGACCCCGCTTATCCTGCGGGATGCCACCCGTGGCATAACGCGTTTCGATGAATTTCAGACAAGTCTGGGGCTGAGCCGCAATACGCTGACACAAAGGCTGGAAAAGCTCGTTGCCGAAGGCCTTATGGAGAAGGTCCCCTATTGTGAAAAACCCAAACGGTACAATTATGTACTCACCCAAATGGGGTGGGAGTTTTTTCCGGTGTTGCTGGCAATGACGCGCTGGGGCGACAAATGGCTTTTCGATGGCAAGTCACCATTCAAACTGCGCCACACAACTTGCGGCCATGAGACAACCGGCGTAATTGTCTGCACACAATGCGGCGAACCCCTTGACCCCGCCCATATGGAACACGTGTGACACAGAAATAAACGATGGCCAGCGATCCACTCTACATCAATCAATCGATTACAATTGCAGGCTGGGAGCTGGTGGAGCAGTTTGTCCGCGCATCGGGTCCGGGCGGTCAAAACGTCAACAAGGTATCATCTGCTGTTCAACTGCGTTTCGACGCGCGTTCTTCTCCGGCGCTGCCTGACCGTGTCAAAAACAACCTGACGCGTCTTGCCGGACAGAGAATGACCAAGGATGGTGTTATCATCATTGAGGCTGAACGTTTCCGCACCCAGGATCGCAATCGCGCAGATGCGCGCGATCGCCTGAAGGATCTGATCGAAAGGGCGGCAGCGCCACCACCGCCCCGCCGCCGTAAAACGAAGCCGACGAAAGGCTCTGTTGAGCGACGCCTGAAAGCCAAGTCGAGCCGATCAGGCCTCAAAAAACTGCGCAGCACCGTGGATCGTGAATAGAGCAATTCAGGTTTTGACGGAATCGGCAAAATCTGAATGCATCAACAAAATCAAAGGCCGACACCGTTGTCCCGTTTCTGACAGAACGTGAAACGGTCTGGAACCGGTTTTGATTGATCCACGAAGCTACTTTGTCATCGCAATGGCAACAATGCCTGCTGCGACAATTGATGCGGCGAACAGACGCAGCCGTCTGGGTCTCTCACCAAACCAGATGACACCGATCAAAGCGGCAAAAATGACAGACGTTTCGCGCAGGGCAGAAACAATGCCCAGTGGTGCCAGCGTCTTGGCATATAGCACCAGCGCATAGGCTGTACCAGACAGAAGGCCACCGGCGATGCCAAGCAGGATCACGCGGCCAGACAAAGCCCGCAGTCGTTCAAACCGGGTCCCCAGAATATAGCCGGCCACAAATATCTCGGCTGCAAATAACCATCCAATATAGGAAAACGCATTGCCCGCCAGGCGCACGCCAACGCCGTCGGCTATTGAATAGATGGCCACGATAACAGAGGTCGCAATCGCAGCCGCCAGACCTGTTGCTCCGGTGGCAACTGTCCGCGATCCACGCGACAGCAGCAAAATAGCCCCTGATATAGAAGCGATGCCGGCCCAGGCCTGCCAGGGCAGATATTCGCCAATCCAGACCTGTGCACCCAATGCAATCAGCAGGGGTGCCAATCCGCGTGCAACCGGATAGACCACGGATAAATCGCCATGACGATAGGCGACATTCAGCATATAATAATAGCCCCAATGGACCACGGTTGAGACAATCAGATACGGCACGGCCGCCATATTCGGCAAAGGTTGTCCAAGGGCGATAAACACGCCTGGCACGACCTGGCCAAGGGCAATCAGACCCAACATAATCGTGCGATCACTTGCCCCTTTCACCAGCGCATTCCACAGTGCATGCATCAGTGCCGCAAAAAGCACGATGATGATGATTGGTGATGTCACACTGCTGCTTCTTTTATGGCTGTAACGACAATATCCAGCGCACGATCCAGGTCATTTCCGGCTATCGTCAACGGCGGCGATAGTGTCAGCACACAGCCCTGGCTGATCTTGAAGCTCAAACCAGCCTCCAGACAGGCGTAGTAGATTTTTTCCGCCCGGGAGTTGCCAGGCGTTTTATCAATTCTGTCTTCTACAATCTCAACCCCGAACATCAGGCCTCTGCCGCGTATGTCTCCAACGGTTTTCACATCGGCCAGCCGGTCCTGCAGCTGATCCATAGCATGATGGCCAAGTGTTGCAGAACGCTCGACCAGACCTTCCTCCTCGATAATCTGCAGTGTTGTCAGCGCAGCTCTGGCGGTAACCGGGTTTTTTTCATGGGTATAATGACCGATGGCAAAATCACCACAAACATCCAGATCACGGTGTGCAATACACGCTGCAATGGGCAAAATACCGCCGCCCAGTGATTTTCCAAGGGTGACGATATCGGGAATGATATCATCATGTTCAAAGGCGAACATCCGCCCGGTTTTGCCCAGTCCGGTTGGAATTTCATCCAGTATCAGCAGTGCGCCATGGCGATTGCATGCCTCGCGAACGACCTTCCAGAAGCCGGGCGGCGGCACATAGGGTACAGCACGCATCGGCTCTGCAATGACGGCGGCCACATCACCTTCACGCTCCAGGACATATTCGACCATCTGCGCACAGGCAAGCCCACATACATCAGGTCCTGCATGATTATAGGGACAACGGTAACAGGCAAACGGGGCAACATGTTCACAACCCGGCAGCAGCGGGCCCGCAATGTGACTGCGAAAAGTAGCCTCTCCACCAACACTTGCAGCACCCAGACCGGCACCATGAAACGCGTCCCAGAACGATATGGTCTTGAACCGTCCAGTCGCGGCGCGGGCAATTTTCAGCGCGACTTCATTGGCATCGGACCCGCCTGTTGTAAACAGGGTTTTGCTCAGTTCGCCCGGTGTGATCTGCGCCAGTTTTTCTGCCAGCTCAACGGCTGGCTCATTGGTAAAACGACGCGGGGCAAACGACAGATCATCCAACTGCGCCTTGATCGCATCGCGCAGGCGAGGGTGGCCATAGCCGATGTGATGAACCGAATTTCCATGGAAATCCATGAACCTCCTGCCATCCAGATCCTCGATCCAGATGCCCTCTGCCTTGGCAATGGTACTGACACAGGGGCTGGAGAGACTTTGATGCAAAAATGCATCCGCATCGCGTTTCAGCAACGGTGCCGAGTTCGCGCCGATGGATTTTGACGTCCAGTCCCTGCGGGCATCGGATGTGTTCGATTCACCCTCTGTATGGACAATTTTCAATGACATTGCGCAACCCAATCTTGTGTTTTGCCTGACCCGAAAAAGGAGCCACCTTGAACAGCGGCTCCGGGTTTTGGTGTTGCGTTCGCCTTATCTCGGCCAGGGCAACGAATAGGTTTTTACGTTGGTGAAAAACTTCATGGCCTCAAGGACACCTTCCTTGACCGCATTGCCACTATCCTTGATGCCCCCAAAGGGAGACATTTCGATACGGTAGCCCGGTTGCTCCCAGATATTGCAGGTTCCCACATCCAATCCATTGATGAAGGCAATGGCACGGTTCAGATCATTGGTGCACACACCCGACGACAGGCCAAATTGCGTACTGTTGGAAATGGTCATGACCGCCTCGTCATTGTCCGGTACGCGCACAATCGGAACAATCGGACCGAAGGTCTCTTCCATGACGAGCTCACTGTCATGGGGAACGTGATCCACAACAATAGGCGGCAGCAAGGCACCCTGACGGGCAGGGTGATACAGGATCTTTGCTCCCTTTGCCTCTGCGTCATAAACCCTGTTTTCAAAGGTTTCTGCCGCCTTTGCATGCACCACGCAGCCAAGCTGCGTATCCGGATCCATCGGATCACCAAACCTGATGGCCTTGGCTTTTTCCAACACCAAAGGCACAAATCTGTCCGCCACGGATTCCTGAACCAGAATTCTTTTGACCGCTGTACAGCGTTGTCCCGAATTGCCTGTGGCCCCTGCCACAGCAATCGTTGCGGCTTTTTCCAGATCAGCATCGCTGAGATCATTGAGAATGATCAGTGGGTCATTGCCGCCCAATTCAAGCGCGGTGCGTTTGTAGCCGGCTTTATTGGCTATGATTTTACCGACCGGAACACCACCGGTGAACGTGATGATATCAATATTGTCGTTGGTGCACATTTCATCACCGATGTCATCCGGCCAGCCGGTGACAATCTGGAACATCTCATGTGGCAATCCCGCCTCATACAAAATATCAGCCAGAGCAATGGCTGTAAGCGGTGTCAGTTCCGTCGGTTTGCAGACCACGCAATTATTGGTCGCAATGGCGGGTGCAATCTTGTGGCTGACCATATTGAGCGGATGGTTGAAGGGCGTAATTGCTGATATCGCCCGCACCGGCTCGCGTTTGGTGAAAATCTTGCGGTCTTTACCCTGCGGGGTCAAATCACATGAGAATATCTGACCATCATCCAGAATTGCCATTTGGCCAGCCAGCGTGAACACATCATAGGCGCGCCCCGTTTCGTAAAGCGCGTGTTGGTGGCATATACCCAATTCCAGTGTAAGCCAGTGGGCCAGCCACTCGCGTTTCTCCCGGATCAGTTCTGCTGCACGAAACAGGATCTGCTGGCGTTCATACCGCGTCAGTGTCGGTTTGTAGGCCGCGGCAATTTCGAATGCGCGCGCCGCATGTTCAGCCTGGCCAGCCGGTACAGTGCCAACCACTTCTTCCGTGTAGGGATATAGAACCTCGACCACATCATCAGTGAATATGATTTCACCGCCAATGCGCATGCCTTCATTTCGGACTTCAATCTTGCTCATATTCCGATTCTTTCTATCAAAGAGCTGCGGCCATGGTTGCGTAATAGAACGCGTCAAAGTTTCGCAATTGTGGTTTTTCAGGCAGGTCAATGACACGGTTGACAATAAATGGAACAACCTGCTCGGTCAGGCCGCCATGACTGCGCAGCGGCTCTTTGAGTGCTGCCAGATCATGACGGTGTTCGGATGTTCCGATGCAGATATTTTCACCGGAAACCAGCACGAGATCACCAATACGATCACCCGGCAGCTCAAAGCGGTCTATCGCTTCGGCCTTCGTCAGCACGTGGGTTATACCATGGGTGTTCATCAGCTTCGCAATGACATCACCTTGATCGGCCGCCTGTGGCAGGTAAACGGTGGCAAATGAGCCCAGGGCACCATGATGCACAACATAGGGATCTGTAATGGGCAGAATGACCCGTGCGGTATCCTTGCCGAGCCATTCGTCCATCAGATCCTGTACATAGACAACCGCCGGACTGCCATCAGCCAGATGCTTCGGTTTCATTCCATGGTCGGCGGTGACTACAATTGCAGCGCCAAGTGCATCCAGTTCGGTCAGATATCTGTCGAACATCTCATAGAATGATTTCGCCTCGGGCTCATCGGGGGCATATTTGTGCTGCACATAATCCGTGGTTGTCAGATACATCACATCCGGCTTCCACTCCTTCAGCAGTTTCACCCCGGCGGCGAAAACGAATTCAGAAAGCGCGGCAGAATAAACTTCCGGCTGCGCCATGCCCAACCATTCACTGGCTTTTTCCTGCCCGTGTTCGGCGGCGGTCGACGTATCGGATTTTTCAGCGGAAAAACATTTGGCGCGATTATCATCAAATTTGAGGCCAGCCCCAAGCAGGGCCCTCAATTTGTCCTTGGCGGTTACAATGGCGACTTTGGCACCCGCCTCGTAAAACCTGGCGAACAATGTCGGTGCGCGTAAAAAACGCACGTCGTTCATCATAACCTCTTCGCCCGTATCGGGATCAATCAGGTAATTACCGCAAATACCATGCACCTTTGGCGGGCGCCCCGTCGCGATGCTGAGGTTGTTGGGGTTGGTGAAGGACGGAATGACCGAGTCCGCCAACCGGTCGGTGCCCGTCTCGCGCATGCGTTTCAATGTTGGCATCAGGCCATCGGCGATTGCTTTGTCCAGATATTCCGGCTCACAACCGTCAAGGCAAATAGCTATCGCGGGAACTTTTGGTGCCGAATAGATTCGCGCATTGGCTTCAACGGGAGATTCAAGGTTCATTGGTTTTCCTCTATTGGCTCAGGCGGCCAGTTTGGCACGCTCTTCGAGCGCTTTTGCAGGGGGGGTCGCACTTGCCACGCCCATCTCTTCAAGTGTTTCTTTGGCGGCGCTTACAACGCGCCGCATTACATTTTCATCCATCTGACCGATGCAGCCGATGCGGAAACTGTCGACAACCGTCAATTTGCCCGGATAGATGATAAAGCCCCTGGCTTTCATCAACTGATAGAAGCGATCAAACAGGAACCTGTCATCGGACGGACAGAAAAACGTTACAATAATGGGACTGAGCCAACGATCCTTGAGCAGGGTTTCAAACCCCAGGTCGCGCATGCCTTCAACCAAAACGTCCCGGTTGCGGGTATAACGGCCACCGCGACCGGCCACCCCTCCTTCGGCCTCGTGCTGATGCAGGGCTTCAAGAAACGCCGCAACCGCATGGGTTGGCGGCGTGAATCGCCACTGTCCGGTTTTGTTCATATGCGCCCATTGAGCATGCACATCCAGGCTCAACGAATGACAGTTCCCCCTGGCGTCTTCAAGCGCTGACTTGCGGGCGATGACAAAGCCGAAACCCGGCACACCTTCAATGCATTTATTGGCTGATGATACCATGGCCTCATAGCATATATCGGCAACCTTCAGATCAATGGCACCAAAAGCCGACATTGAATCGATCAGCAGTTTGCGTCCTGCCGCCTGGGTGACTCTGGCAATTTCATCTATGGGATTTAAGATACCGGAACTGGTTTCGCAGTGGATCGCAACAACATGTGTGATCGCCGGATCATCGTGTAAAATCGCTGCAACTTCTTCACCTCGTGGTGGCAGATAATCCCCCTTGTCGAGCAGGATATGATCCCGCCCGAGATAGGCCATCGTTTGAGCAGAGCGCAGACCGTAAGCGCCATTGGCCAGAACCAGTGCCTTGCCATCAGGCGGAATAAATGTGCCCAGCATCGCCTCCACGGCAAAGGACCCGCTGCCCTGCATGGGTACACAATCAAAATCTTCCGCCCCCTTGCCAAGCAGTGACAACAGCCGCATGCGCATATCAAGGGTCATGGCGCGAAAGTCATCGTCCCAGCTTCCCCAGTCACGCAACATGGCTTCCTTGACGCTATAGGCGGTGGTCAGCGGGCCCGGCGTCAGCAGGTATGGTTCACCCAGTCGTGGTGGTTCGATCTGTCGTTCTGAAACAGGCATTAAATATCTCCGAAAAGGCTATTTGACTGCACCATTGCAGAAACGTAATGCATATGTAAAATTGCTAATAACAATCAAAACATAAGCTCAGCTTATGGAATTGAGAAAGAACAATTCATGCGGCACAGTCAGTTGAAAGCCTTCCATCATGTCGCCCTTCTCGGCGGGTTCTCACGCGCCGCAGAAATGCTGTTTTTGACCCAGCCGGCCATATCCGAACAGGTGCGCAAGCTTGAACAGGAACAGGATGTTCTGCTGTTTCATCGCGAGCGCAAACGCATCAGGCTGACACAGGAAGGAGAGCATCTTTTCCGACTGACCAAGCAATTTTTCGAAACTGAACAACAGATCAGGGAATATCTGTCGGAAAGCAGTGCCACTATCGAAGGCAAATTGAGAATCATTGCCGATTCCGCCCATCATGTAACTGACATACTCAGCCGTTTTCGCCTGCGTTATCCAAATATTGTGGTGTCCGTACGCACCGGCAATACCGAAGAAATAATCGAGGAGCTGCGTGCCTATAATGCCGAGATTGGTGTGGTGGGCAGCATGGAATCCGGGCGGGATATGGTTTCGGTCAATCTGGGCACAACAGAAATCATCGCCTTTTGTGCCAGGGGTTTTCTACCCAATAACAGACAAAACCTGAGCCTTGGGGACCTGGCTGATCTACCGCTTATTTTCAGAGAAACCGGTTCAAAGACGCGTCAAAAACTGCTGCAGGAAGCGAGCAGACAGAACATCACCCTGACACCGGCCATCGAGGCCGAAGGCCGTGAAGCGGTAAGGGAAATCGTGGCATCGGGCGCGGGCATCGGATTTGTGTCCCGGGCCGAATTCGGACACGATGACCGGTTGATACCCATCAGCATTGATGATGTTGACCTGAATATGAGTGAATCAATGATCCATCTTGGTCAACGCAGTGAGGTCAGGCTGATCCGCACCTTTATGGAATTTGCGCGAACCGGTTGATCATTGCGTACAACCGGCTCAGTTGCGCACCCGGATGCGCGTCACCGCGAACGCCAGGCCTGCGTGCGTTTCAATATGCCACGCGAGGCGATCAGATGGATGATCCGGGCCGCCGCATTGGTGTAAAAAATCATCATGCCCATCGCCGCTGCCGGCGCAATGTCACCGGCATCATCCATATTGAGGACCGCAATGGATGCCAGGGTCGTACTGGGGGAATAAAGAAAGACCACCGCAGATACCGTCGTCATCGCATTCACAAACAGATAGATCGAAATATCCAGCACAGAAGGCAGGCATACGGGTACAGTTACCCGGCTAAACAGTTTCAGCGTAGGCTGTTTCAGCGAAGCCGAAACGCTTTCAAATTCCCGGTCCATCTGTTTGAGTGCGGTAACGGCAGTGAGATGCGACACCGTATAAAAATGTGTTACCGAACAGATTACCAGGATCGCCATTGTTCCATAAATGACACTCAGCGGGTTGGATGGGTTGTTGAAGAAAAAGATATAGGCAAGCCCCAGTACCATACCGGGTATCGCCATGGGCAGCATGGCCAGCATCTGAAAAAGAGCGCGTCCCGTTTTGAAACCGTTTGATTTTTCCACCAGATAGGCACCAAAAAACACGATACAGGTGCCTGCAACAGCCGTCAGCAGACCCAGCTTGATGGAATTGAAGTACGAACTCCAACCGCCGCCATCCATTTTGTCAAACTGATAATTATTCAGGCTGAACGACAGATCATAGGGCCAGAATTTGATCAGTGCCGCAAATTGGCAGACTGCCAGCAGCCCGACAATGAAAACACCGACCAGAGTGCAATAGGCAAAGAATATCCGGTCCATCTTCGCATTGGGGCTGGGCTGGTAGGGAACCGAACGGGCCGACAGGGAAGCCACCTGCTTCGACTGCACCATACGGTCAATCGCGAAGGCCAGAATTGCCGGAATAACCAGTACAACCGATACAACCGCCCCCATTTCAAAATTCTGCTGACCGATGACCTGCTTGTAAATATCCACGGCCAACACGTTGAACTGCCCGCCAATCACCTTTGGCAGACCAAAATCGGTAATGACCAGATTGAAAACAACAAATGCGGCTGAGATCAGACCGTATCGGGCGCCTGGAATGGTCACGGTCCAAAAGGTTCGCCAGGGCGTGGCCCTCAGAGAGGTTGCCGCCTCATAGAGCCGCGAATCCGAGATTGCCAGTGCGGTTGAGATAATCAGGAAAGCATGCGGAAATGTGAAAAAGATCGATCCGATGACAATGCCAATCGGCCCGTAGATACTGTGACCGAACAAAAGCTCCCTGAGCATGCCCTGATTGCCAAACAGATAGACCAGCGCGATACCGGGCAGGAGCGATGGCACCAGGATGGGTGCCATTGCGATCAGACGAAAAATACCCTTGAAACGCATGCAGCTGCGGTTCAAGGCATAGGCAAACCAGAAAGCCAGCGACACCGTGACAATTGTGCTCAGCACGGAAATCCAGATCGAGTTCTTGATCGAGTTGAAGAGGGCAGGCGTGGAAAAATAGTTTACAAAGTTGGCAAGTCCGGTCGATTTAACCGGCCGTAATTGAACCCGCCTGAAATCATTGGAGTTCAGTTCCAGCCAATTGGTGTCATTGTGCAGTGTCGAGCCAACAAGGAACCGGCCACCTGGAACAGCATTGCGAATCTGGTACAGGACCGGGCTTCGAAAACTGAAATCGGGAAAGAACTTCGTCACCGCAATACGTCCATCCGCGGAGGTGCTGAGATCAGTAGCGGTGTAGACCCCGGTCTTCGCGTTCAGTTCAGCGCCGGTTACAATCGTGCCATCGAACTGACCATTTTCATTACTGACCTGAAACTCGTATTGTGACAGGTCCACGCGGTAAATGGAAAACGACTTGGACAGCATGGTATAAAGCGGGAACGCCAGTGTCAGAACCAGGTATAGTGCAATCACCCCCATACAGGCGCGCATGATTATATCATCGCGGCTGAGCTTGCCTTTGACGACAGGGCCTGCGGGAAGCTCATGTGTAATGGTTGAATGGGTGGTCATCACGGTGCCTCCACATAGTCAAAGGCCATCAGCCTGTCTTGTGGCAATTCGACGAGCATTGTGCTGTTTTCACTCAAATTCAAACGGCGAACAGCATTAATGGAAAAATCGGCGATCAGTTCCGTATCTCCAAAACCTGCATTTTGCAGGCGGCAACGCCAGAATGAACCGAGATACTCCATCTCAGCAATCATAACTTCGAAGGTATTTTCCTGTGCATCCTGTAATCCCGGCGCGTCGGATGATGAGGCTTCATGTGCATGTGGAATGACATCTTCTGGCCGTATGGCTGCGATGATCGTATCACCACTGGCAAATGTGTGGGTCTGGCTCTTGAGGCTGGCGTCACCAATTGAAACGCTGTCATGGGCAGCAGCCGTTGCTTTCAGCTGGTTCATCTCTCCGATGAAATCCGCGACAAAAAGCGATGCGGGTTCGCGATAAATCTCCGTCGGCGTTCCAACCTGTTCAATCACCCCGTGGTTCATCACCACAATGCGATCGGCCATGGACAAAGCTTCTTCCTGATCGTGGGTCACCATAACCGTGGTTACCCCAAGCTTGCGCTGGAGTTCCTTGATCTCATGGCGCAAGTGCACGCGGACCTTCGCGTCCAGTGCCGAAAGCGGCTCATCAAGCAGCAATAGCCCGGGTTTGGTCGCTATGGCACGGGCCAGTGCAATGCGCTGCTGTTGGCCGCCCGACAATTGCGCCGGATACTTCCTGCTTTGATCAGAAAGGCCAACAAGCTCAAGCAGTTCTGCAACGCGGGCTGCCGTTTCAGATTTGCTGCGCCCGGTATTTTCCAAACCAAAGGCAATATTCTTTTCAATCGTCAGATTGGGAAACAACGCATAGGACTGAAACACGATACCAAAATCACGTTCGGATGGCGGCAGGTTCGAAATGTCTTTGCCATCCTGTAAAACAGCGCCCATTGTCTGCAAATCCAGCCCGGCAATCGCCCGCAACAAGGTCGTCTTGCCGCAACCCGATGGCCCGAGGAAACAGACAAATTCACTCTCATAAATGTTCAAAGAGATATCTTTGAGGGCCACGAAACTGCCAAATGATTTCCACAGGTCCTCAATGCACAGATATACTGCGCCAGATGGGTTAGATTGGTTCACAGGGATGTCCTTAAATTTCGCTTTGCCCGGGAGCAAAACCATTTGGCTCAGATCCAACGCATGGAATATTCCACGGGAAACAGAGTGGGAAACAAAAGGTGCCAATCCCCACGGAATGGCACCTCTCGCAGCCGCTTTTACTTGGGCTCTGATTTACCGTCGTAACGGCTCTGCCATTCTTTGAGGATTGCCGCGCGATTGTTGGCGGCAAATTCAAAGTCGTTGTCAATCATCGCTTCAAGAAGCCCCTCGGGGAAATGCTCAACCGGTTTGGCGATACCGGGATAGGCCACAACGGCGTAACCGGTATTATACATTTCGTTGGCTTGTTTGGTGACCGAGAAATCAACCAGTTTTTGAGCAGCTTCAAGGTTGGCTGTACCTGCTACAATTGCTGTTGCCTCCATGTCCCAACCAACGCCTTCAGAGGGTACGATGATTTCCAGCGGTGCGCCGGCAGCTTTTGATTTGGCCCCACGGAAGGCGAAAGAGATCCCGATCGGGATTTCACCGGCAGCAGCCAGCTTGCATGGCTTGGAGCCCGAATGCGTGTAGCGGGCAATATTCTGGTGCAAACCATCCATATATTCCCATCCACCGTCTTCACCGAACAGCTGCAGCCAACTTGATACATCAAGAAAGCCGGTGCCGGATGAATTGGGGTTTGGCATGATCACATGACCCTTGTACTTCGGATCGGTGAGGTCCTGCCAGGATGTTGGCGGGGTCAGACCTGCCTTTTCCGCTTCGACCGTGTTGTAGCAAACCGCCGCGACCCAGGCATCCATGCCAACCCATGCCGGTGGGGCATCAGCATCGACAAATTTTGAGTCGAGTTCTCCAACACCCTCCGGCGCGTAGGCTTCAAGAATCCCTTCAGATTTCAGCAGCAACAAGGATGTTGCCGCCAGACCCCAAATGACGTCTGCCTGCGGATTATCACGTTCGGCCAGCAATTTGGCGGTGATGATGCCGGTGGAATCGCGAACCCAGTTTATTTTTATATCCGGATAGCTCTCATTGAATGTTTCGGCATACCGGGCAAGGTCTTCTGCTTCGACTGCTGTATAAACGGTAAGATTGGTTTCAGCTGCCGCCATACCGGCAAACATGACCCCCGCGGCCAAAGTCGTTAAAAATGTTGATGTCAGTTTCATGTGTTTCTCCTCCACAATTTGTATCTATTTCTCCCAGATGTTCGTCGCTGAGTTCCCTTGGTACAAACCTATGGGCCGCCCTATCTTCGTAGGTTTTGTCTGAAAGAAAAATCGATAATATCTACAAGATAATTAGTTTTTCCTATACATCCATCTCCCCCATTTTTTCTGCAGCCCGTGGCTTGATCCGTTGCAGCAATTGCATGTTCATCCGGCGCTCTGTGCTTTCATGTCCTGAATCAGTCGTGTTTCCAGCAATTGCCCGTTGCGATAGAGTATCGGGTAAGCCACAGCTGAAATATGGCTGCTGATGTCCCTGAATGCCCGCAGGGTTTCCAGGTGTATGTCACTGGATTCAAAACTCTCCACTCTGCCCTCCTGCAGCCGGCGCAAATGGCGCTTGCGGCTTTTACGCTCGGCGCTTTTGATCTCGGTATTTTCGATGATCAACAAACGTGCACTCTCAATGTCATCCGAAACCAGCACATTTGCAGCGAGTTTCAGATTGGCAAGAATGGACTCATGCATCTGAACCAGTTCCATCCATCCTTCCGACGAAAACCGCACATTGTGCTTGCGCTTGTCTTCTGCGATAGAGGTCAACTGCTTGGAAATCACATCACCGGCAGCTTCCAGGCGGATCGCAAAGTCGATCAATCCACGGACAATTTTCGTTTCCGTCTTGGAGTATTTCTCCATCGGCATATTGGCCACATAGGACCGGATTTCGGAAAGTGTCGCGTTCATGAGAAAATCGCGCTCACGCAGATCATTGGCGACGCCCTCATTCCAGTTTTCAAACAGCCCCGGGATGGGGCGGAAAACCTGCTCGACCAGATCGTTCATATAAAGCAATTCTCTCTTCAACCCGGCAATCGCCAGACGCGGATTTTCGAGCGTTGAATTGTCCAGTACGCTGGTATGTGTTGCATCGGCGACCGCATCTTTCAAACCGATCAACGGGAACAGTTTTGCCATCGGTGTTTCCAAAATCCGGCAAAAAGGCAGCGCCACCAGCAGCAGTGAGAGGTTGAATGCAATATGGGCTATAACAAGTGATTGCCCGGGGCCCGAAACCATGAAAATCGACGGATCAGTGAGAAAATTGATCAAAAGCAGCGCTGCCAATGCCCAGCTACCCCGCAACACCATATTGGCATAGGGAATCCGGCGGGCCTCGCTCTGCATTCCGCGCGTCAGCCAGATCGGAATGAATGAACTGCCCATATTGGCGCCAAGAACCAGCGACAGGGCCGCAGCAAATGGTATTGCGCCGATTTGTGCCAGCGTCACACACATGAGAATTGCAGCAACGCTGGAATGCATCACGAATGCCAAAACCGCCCCGACCAGAAAGGCTGTGATGAAATCGCGCGCAAGATAATCTGCAAGCATGGGAAGCACAGCGCTGTCTCGAATTGGATCCATCGCATGGCGCAGGAACCGCAACGAGAGCAGGATAAATGCAACCCCCAATACAACGCGCCCCAATTGACGCCAGCTGTTGTGTGAGACTTTCACAAACAACCATCCACCGATGGCCAGCAGCAATGGCACCAGCCAATCCAGCTTGAACGACAGGACCTGAATGATCAGTGCTGAACCCAGATCACCACCCAACACAATGGCAAGGCCGGCTGGAAAAGCCAGATATCCGCTGGCCGCAAACCCGGTGGCCAATAGTGCAACTGCGGCAGAACTTTGCAACACGACCGCCAACATCAAACCAGTCAGACTTGACCCCACAACACCGGTTTTCTGGGTCAACAGCCGCTGGAATGACGCACCAAAACTGCGCTCTATTCCGGTACGAACCATACGCACTGCAAAGAGCAGCAGCATCGTGGCACCTGTAAGGTTTATGAGGAAGCTGACAATATTCATGTGTTGCCTGCTATCAGCGTCATGATTTGGGCATGCAGTTGTGGCGTCGCCGCCGATACGGTCGCGCTGGCACCCGAATGTAAATCAAGGGCATTGCCCTGCCAATCCGTCATCATGCCACCCGCCGCTTCGACCACAACCGAAACCGGCAGGTAATCATAGGGTTGTAAATCATAGTCCACCACCGCATCGACGTGCCCCATGGCCAATAATGCATGCGGGTAACAATCATAGGAAAACCGCCGTGTCTGTGCCGCTTTCATCAGGCGGCCAAACACATCGGGGTGGTTCTGGTGAATTTTTTCTCCTTCATTGATGTATAAAACAGCCTGATCAAGATCGCATTGCGCCGATGTGCGGATGATGTTTCCATTCATCGTGGCACCACGATTTTTTTGCCCAACAATACACTCGCCCAGCATTGGCATGCCGATCAGACCGACATCTGCCACGCCATTGCTGACATGCCCCAGAAGAAAGCCGAAGAGCGGATGACCGGATAAAAATGATTTCGTTCCGTCAATCGGGTCGATAATCCACATATTTTGCGCATCGTGTCCCTCGATGCCATGTTCTTCACCCAAAATACCATCGTCCGGGAAATGCTGTTTTAAATAGGCGCGCACCTGCGCCTCAATTGCGCGGTCGGCCTGTGTTACCGGGCTTTCATCCGCCTTGAATTCAACACCAAGGCTGCCACGAAAATAGCCTTTCGCACTGGCCGCTGCCATGTCCGCTATCTGGATGGCATTTGACAAAATAGTGTCACTCAGCTGCAGCATTGCGCTCTTTTCCCCTGGCAATATTTACCGTGATCCCCCAACTGTTCAGCTTTTCCGCCAGGCTTTTTCTGGGTGCCGCATCGCAGACCATCACATCTACCTGATCGGGTTGAAATCCGCGGTGCGGCGCACTTGAGCCGAACTTGTGCTGATCCATGCCGATCAGTGTAATCTCCGTATTCTCCATAACGGCAGCAGCCAGATCAGCCTCGGCCGGATTGAGATATAAAAAACCCAATTTGTCGTTGACCGCATCGGCACTCAGAATTGCATAGTCATAGGAAATCCGCCGCGCCTGCCGTTCGGCTACAAAACCGAATGCGCCCAATTCGTCGCTATGCATTTCACCGCCCAGCAGAAAAACCCGATTGCTATTGTGACCAACGAGCGCCTGTGCGACGCCAACCGAATTGGTTGCTACCGTCAGATTGTGCCGCACCCGTAACTCCTCGGCAGCAAATGCTGTTGTGCTGCCAACATCCAGAAACAGGGACATGCCGTCCGCAATTTTACGCGCAACTTCCTGGGCGATAAGCCGTTTCTCATCAGAACGTTGAGCAATGCGCCTGAAAAAACTGGGGTCACTCTGTGTGCCAACCAGATAGGCCCCGCCATGCACACGGGCAATCGTTCCGGCTTTTGAAAGCGCCTTTATGGTCCGCCGGACCGTTTCCTCTGACACATCCAGCAAAAGGGCCAGTTGGGAATTACGCGCAAATCCTCCGGATCGACGCAATGCATCCAACAATTCCAGTTCCCGATGTGTTTGAGAGTTTTTCGCCGACATTCGTTCTGTAATCCTCAATTAATCGCACAAAACTCCACAAATTTACACATAAGTCAACAAAATTGCTGAATTATGACCGTTTCCGCTGTCACTTTTTTATCGGAAATGCACAAAGCGTGATGGGCTGCCACGCGGTCACCCGATGGCTGAAACCCCACGATTTCCGGTGA
This sequence comes from uncultured Rhizobiaceae group bacterium, assembly GCA_947501445.1. Lineage (GTDB taxonomy): Bacteria > Pseudomonadota > Alphaproteobacteria > Rhizobiales > Rhizobiaceae > Hoeflea_A. Next base: position 187,037 of record CANMVS010000004.1, read on the forward strand.
TTACCGATGGCTGTCCAACCGGATCATCAATATCAATTTGCGCAATGACGCCGGATTATTGGCCCGATACAATTGACACAGCTATAGTCTCAATCACACTTACCCGCGAACAAAGCGCCCCAAGAGTAAATAGAATCAATGACTGAAAATCTTCCTGACGGCGTGCGCCATCTGCCCGACTACTTTGATCGCACGGCCCAGCAATCTCTGCTCAACGATATAAGGCGCGTGGTTCAAAGTGCGCCGCTTTATGTGCCCGTCATGCCACGGACCGGTAAACCGATGCATGTGCGCATGAGTAATTGCGGGTCTTTGGGATGGGTTACCGACAAGGATGGCGGGTATCGCTATCAGGCTACCCATCCCAAGAGTGGCCAGAACTGGCCGCCCATTCCGCAAACACTGCTGGATTTATGGGAAACTGTGAGTGGTGTTAAGCATCCGCCGGAAGCCTGTTTGATAAATTTTTACGATGACAGTGCCAAAATGGGCATGCATCAGGACAGTGACGAGAAGGATTTTAGTGCTCCGGTCATCTCGGTTTCGCTAGGCGATGATTGTCTGTTTCGTGTCGGGGGTACGCAACGCGGCGGAAAAACCACATCCATACGATTGCGCAGCGGTGATGTCATCATTTTGGGCGGGGCATCCCGCCTTTGCTACCACGGTGTCGACCGCATTTACCCGGCGACGTCAATGTTGCTCAAGGATGGTGGCCGTATAAATCTCACGTTGCGGCGGGTGTCAAAAATACAGCCAGCCAGCACCGCGCCATAAGAGTGGAGCCTAGAGTTTACGCAGCGCCACCTGTTCAATCAGGTGGTCCGCGCCCTTGCGTAGTATCAGATCCGCCCTCGGCCGCGTCGGCAGGATGTTTTCGCGCAGATTGCGCAGGTTGATATTGTTCCAAAGTCCATTGGCAATCGCCAGCGCGGCATCTTCTGAAATGGTGGAATACCGATGAAAGAATGAATCCGGATTTTTAAAGGCCGTTTCGCGCAGGCGCATGAACCGGTCTACATACCAGTTATGAATCTGTTCTTCCTGCGCATCGATATAGATGGAGAAGTCAAAAAAGTCGGACACAAATGGCACGATCTTGCCATCCTCCGGCAGATCACGAACCTGCAATACATTGATGCCCTCGAAGATCAGAATATCAGGCCGGTCAATGGTAACGAATTTGTCTGGAATGACATCATAGGTCAGATGTGAGTAACAGGGCGCCTGAACATGAGGTCGACCGGCCTTGATATCTGACAAAAACTTCAAAACCGTGGCGACATCGTAACTTTCAGGAAAGCCCTTGCGGTCCATCAGGCTTTCTCTGCGCAGCACGGCATTGGGTAACAGGAAGCCATCTGTTGTTACCAGATCAACTTTCGGATTTCCTGACCAGCGTGTCAGCAGTTCTTTCAAAATTCTGGCCGTCGTGGATTTTCCAACGGCGACCGAGCCGGCAATGCCTATGATAAAAGGGGTTTTGCTGACATCGGGGACTGACAGGAACTGCTTGCGCTGTTCGAACAGCTGTTTGGTCGCCTCCACATGGGCATAGAGCAGACGCGACAGGGACAGATAGATGCGTCGCACCTCATCCAGATCAACCGGATCGTTCAATGAGCGCAGTCTGGAAACCTCGTCCTGGGTAAGGGTCAGCGGTGTATCCGCACGAAACTCGGCCCAGCGTTCGGCGGTGAAAGAACGATAGGGTGAATAATCATCCGGCTCAAAATGGTTGCGCGTATCTATCGTTGTGCTGTTGACCTGATCATTCATGCGGTTGCACGGCCGGCCTTTTCCGCAAGCCCCGATCGTCCGGTGCGTTTTTCAAGCTCAGCCATGACATCGCTCAAAGGAATTTCAGCAATTTTAAGCACCACCATCAAATGATAAAGCAGATCAGCGGTTTCTGCTGTCAGGGCTTTCCTGTCATTTGTTACCGCAGCAATGACGGCCTCAACCGCTTCTTCACCAAGTTTTTGTGCCGCCTTTTCCTGGCCTTTTGCAACAAGTTTCGCGGTCCAGGATTCATCAACAGGTGCCTGAGCACGTGCTGCGACTATTCTCTCCAGATCGGCAAGTGAAAATTCGCTCATTGAAGCTCCATCCTGTCGCAATATTTATCCGTCCGCACTTTCATCCAGCCGCATGGCTATGCCTGCATCGGACATATGTTCTTTTGCCTGCGCAATCGTATAGGTGCCAAAATGAAAAATCGAGGCCGCCAATACGGCATTTGCATGGCCGTCGCGTATTCCTTCGACAAGATGATCAAGATTACCAACGCCCCCGGACGCTATCACAGGCACCGATACAGCATCAGCGACCGCCCGTGTCAGACCGATATTATAGCCGAGCTTCGTGCCATCGCGGTCCATGGATGTCAGCATTATTTCTCCCGCACCAAGATCTACGACCTTGCGGGCAAATTCAACAGCATCGATACCCGTGCGATTGCGGCCACCGTGGGTGAAAATCTCCCAACGCGGTTCTTCCGCATCTGCCGACACGGTTTTGGCATCAATCGATACGACAATACACTGATTGCCGAACTTGTCAGCCGCCTCGGCAACAAATTCAGGTTTGTTGACCGCCGTCGTATTGATGGAAACCTTGTCAGCACCTGCCAGCAGCAGTTTGCGAATATCACTCACCGCCCGTACACCGCCACCCACGGTCAAAGGCATGAAGCATTGTTCCGCGGTGCGGGCAACAACATCAAATATCGTATCGCGGTTGTCAGCTGACGCCGTGATATCCAGAAAGCACAGTTCATCGGCACCGGCTGCATCATATATGCGTGCCGCCTCGACCGGATCGCCTGCATCTATCAGGTCGACAAAATTGACGCCTTTGACCACACGGCCATCTTTGACATCCAGACAGGGGATAATGCGTGCCTTCAGTGTCATGATGTCCCCATTTGCGCATCTGCCAATACCTGCAGGGCTTCGCCCGGATCAATGCGCCCGTCATAGAGCGCACGGCCGCTGATTGCGCCTTCCAGACGGGCCGCATCGGGCATCGTCATGCGTACAATATCTGCCATGGAGGCAAGACCACCCGACGCGATGACCGGTATGTCCACCGTATCGGCCAGATGCAGGGTCGAATCCCAGTTAATGCCCGCCAGAATACCATCCCGATCAATGTCGGTATAGATGATCGCCGCGACCCCGGCACCCTCAAAACGCTTTGCCATTTCAACAACTTCAAGTTCCGAGGCTTCTGCCCATCCCTCAACGGCAACCTTGCCGCCCTTGGCATCAATCCCAACCGCAATCCGGCCTGGATAAAGCGCACAGGCCTGCCTGACCAGATCGGGATCACGCACCGCTATTGTTCCCAGAATAACACGTGCCAGGCCCTTATCCAGCCACGCCTCAATATGTTCGAGGCTGCGTATGCCACCACCCAGTTGAACCGGGTTCCTGGTCGCTGCCAAAATCGCTTCAACAGCACTGCCGTTAACGCTCTGGCCGGCAAATGCCCCGTTCAGGTCAACGACATGCAACCATTTGAAACCCTGTTGTTCAAATGACAGCGCCTGTGCCGCCGGATCCTCATTATAGACCGTGGCATTATCCATATCGCCAAGTTTCAGGCGCACACAGGTACCGTCTTTCAGGTCAATTGCTGGAAAAAGTATCATGGTGCCCACTTCAAGAAATTTGCAATGAGTGCCAGTCCCAGGGCCTGGCTTTTTTCCGGGTGAAACTGGGTACCGGCACAATTGCCCCGCATAACTGCCGCCGTGACCGGACCACCGTAGTCTGACCGCGCTATAACATCTGTCGGATCCGCCGCATCCAGATAGTACGAGTGGACAAAATAGGCATGCAATCCGTCAGCACCGGTTTTGATCCCGTCAAACAGCGGATTTTCGCCGCTAACATCCATCGTATTCCAACCGATTTGCGGAATTTTCAGCTGGCTGTCATTCGGCTCCATCATTTTCACGTCGCCCGATATCCAGTCAAACCCCGGCGTCACCGTTTTTTCAAGGCCGCGCGATGCCATCAACTGCATGCCAACACAAATCCCCAAAAAGGGACGGCCCTTCTTTTCGACGTGCACACGCAAGGCTTCTTCCATCCCGTCAACGCCCGCCAGGCCACTTTGGCAATCGGCAAAAGCACCGACACCTGGAAGAACCACGCGGTCTGCGCCCTCTACAACCAGCGGATCACTGGTCAGAACTATTTCCGCACCTATACCGGCCTCACGCGCAGAGCGCTCAAATGCCTTTGTGGCCGAGCGTAAATTGCCCGATCCATAATCGATAATTGCGACACGCATTGCGTTCAGCCTTTTCTTTCGAAATCCATGAGCCCGAGAACCGGCTCGCCGCTCCCCGCCGCAGAAGCGGTGGTTGGCCATACCGGCGCTGGCGCCGGTCGCACCGTTTTGACAGGAGAATTCAGCACATCATCATCAGATCGTGCAGATGAAAAATACAGTTCCTCTGCCGTCGCTCTGTTTTGCGCCTCTATGACCTGTCGATACGACCAACCCTTACGCTCAAAATGCGCAATACGCATGCCGTTGCCCTCAAGACCGACAAAGATGCAAAGCAGAACACCTGCAGCAAAGGATACACCGGCCCAACCCGGCAGAAACTCTGCAACACAGCCAAGAGCAATGACCAGAGCCAGTATCATGAGCGCGGCAAACAACAACCTGTTCCACAAAAGCCAGAACACAGAAAATATCAATGCCAGGAATGAAAAGCCGTCCCGGATGATGACCGCATGTTCATCCCCTTCGGGCGGTGCCAAAACAACGTAGCTAGCCATGATCTCTAAGCGAGTGTCCCTTTGGTTGATGGTATGCGATCGGCCTGACGCGGATCAATTTCTGTTGCCATGCGCAAAACACGGGCAACGGCTTTGAAACATGTCTCGGCAATATGGTGATTATTGGCCCCGTAGATATTAGTTACATGCAGCGTAATACCGGCATGCTGGGCAAAGGCCTGAAAAAACTCCCGACATAGTTCACTATCAAAGGTACCAATTTTCGGTGACGTAAAGTCAACGTTCCACACGAGAAACGGTCTGCCCGATACGTCGATGGCAGCACGTGTCAGTGTTTCATCCATCGCCAGATCGAGCGATGCATAACGCACAATGCCGCGGCGTTCGCCCAGCGCTTTGGACAGCGCCAGGCCGAGCGCAATTCCCGTGTCCTCGACGCTGTGGTGATCATCGATATGCAGATCACCTTTTGTGCTTATCTTCATGTCAATCAGCGAATGACGCGACAGCTGCTCCAGCATATGATCAAAAAACCCGATACCCGTTGTGATCGTTGACATACCGCTGCCGTCAACATCTATAGTGACGGATATATCAGTTTCGTTGGTCTTTCGGGATATTTCACCCTTGCGATCGTGCTGGTTCTGGACCATTCGGCCACCTCCATGGAATATACGTCACGGGTCCATAGCAGGGCGATGACAAAAATTCCAGAAGCGCATAAATATGACGAAACGATTTGCAAAGCGGCGCTTGCGTCTTACATAGGGAATTCTGGCCGAATTGACCTGATTGCCACAAAGGCATTCTGACAAAGGAAGAGCGCAATGAGTGAACATGACCCTTATGGCACAATGCACGCCACCACGATTATTACCGTTCGCAAAGGTGATCAGGTCGTAATGGCTGGCGACGGCCAGGTGAGCCTTGGGCAAACTGTCATGAAAGGCAACGCGCGCAAGGTACGACGTATCGGGTCAAGCAAAACCGGCGGCAGCGAAGTCATCGCAGGATTTGCCGGTGCGACCGCTGACGCTTTTACATTGCTGGAACGGCTGGAATCGAAACTGGAGCAATACCCCGGCCAGTTGATGCGGGCCAGTGTTGAACTGGCCAAGGACTGGCGCACCGACAGGTACCTGCGACGGTTGGAAGCCATGATGCTTGTTGCGGACCCGACCATTACCCTGGCACTGACGGGCAATGGCGACGTGCTTGAACCCGAGCATGGTACAATGGCCATTGGATCGGGTGGCAATTTTGCCTATGCGGCCGCACGCGCATTGATGGATACGGATAAAAACGCAGAGGAAATAGCGCGCCGTGCTATGGAAATAGCTGGCGACATCTGTGTTTATACCAATGGCAATATTGTCATTGAAACGATGGAAAGCACCGCATCTTGAACCTGACACAGGATCACCTGGAAACGGCCCTGAAGCGCAACATTATCACTGTTGAGCAACGCGCGGCCCTGCAGGCTCTGGCGCACGAGCCCACACAGCGTGCAACGCCCGAGCCAAACAGCGAAGAACAGTTTCGCTTTATCACCGGGTTTAACGATATTTTTCTGGCCATCGGTGTCATCCTGTTCATTGTCGCCATGTCGCTGGTGGCCAATCAGCTGTTTGACTTCAGTTTCACCGGTTATCTGTTTGTCACCGCAACCATGTGGCTGATTTCCGAAATCCTTGCAACGCGTCTGCGCCGCGCCATACCAAGCATGCTTGCCGCCGGTGCATTTGTCGTCTTTGCACTGCTTGCGACCAATAGCGCTATCGAGCGGTTTGCCGGTACACTCAGCGCCGCATCCGGTGATGTGTTTCAACTTTACGGATTGAGCATCGCCGCCTGCTTTTGGACGATCGTCTATTTTTACCGTTTTCGGTTGCCATTTTCAGTTATCCTGATCGGTGGCGCCTTTGTTTCATTGGGTTTCCTGATCGTCATGAGTGTTTTTGCCGGTTTTTCAAACGGTTCCACTTTGTTTGACAGTCCACTTTTACCGGCTGTCTATGCTCTGGTGAGTGGTTTGCTCATACTGACAATGGCATTGCGTTGTGACCGGGCTGATCCGGAACGGGTCTCACGGCGCGCGGATTATGGTTTCTGGCTTCATCTGCTGGCCGCCCCGCTCATCGTACATGCCATGATGTATCTGATCGCCGGCCTCTCAACGGGCGATCTGGAGGGTGCCATTTCAGTTGGTTCTGCCCTGCGGGTTGTGGCGATCTTCATTGCTCTGGCCATTTTCGCCCTTGTCATAAACCGACGGGCCATATTGGTTGCAACGCTTACCTATCTTGGTGCTGCCGTGTGGTATCTGATATCGCGCAATGCCGGTACCGCAGACAATGCCGTCCTTTTGACTATGCTGATCATCTCGCTGTTTGTTATCGGCCTTGGCATTGGCTGGCATCCTATTCGGCGCACATTGATGCGCATTCCCCCGCTCAACTGTGTCGGGCACTCCATTCTATCAAAGCAGGTTCAAATCCATGACTAGTTTTTCCCCACGCGAGATCGTTTCAGAGCTCGACCGCTTTATAATCGGACAGAAAGACGCAAAACGGGCTGTTTCCATAGCCTTGCGCAATCGCTGGCGCCGTCAGCAGCTCGATGATGATCTGCGTGATGAGGTTATGCCGAAGAACATCCTGATGATCGGGCCCACGGGCGTCGGCAAAACCGAAATTTCCCGCCGGCTGGCCAAATTGGCCGGTGCGCCTTTCATCAAGGTCGAAGCAACCAAGTTCACCGAAGTTGGCTATGTCGGCCGTGATGTCGAGCAGATCATCCGCGATCTTGTCGAGATGGGCATCTCGCTGGTCAAGGACAGAAAACGCCAGGAAGTTCAGGCCAAGGCCCATATCAATGCGGAGGAACGCGTCTTGGATGCGCTGGTTGGTACTACCGCGTCACCGGCAACACGCGAATCTTTCCGCACCAAGCTGCGCGATGGCCAATTGGATGAAAAGGAAATTGAAGTCGAGATCGCCGACACCGGTTCCGGCATGCCCAATTTCGAGATACCCGGCATGCCCGGCGCCAATGTAGGCGTGTTGAACATATCCGACATGCTGGGCAAGGCCATGGGGCAATCTTCAAAGAAGATCCGCACCAACGTCAAGGATTCCTACGCCCAATTGATTACTGATGAATCTGAAAAGCTGATGGATCAGGATCAGATCAATCTGGAAGCTGTTTCGATTGCTCAAAATGACGGCATTGTCTTTCTCGACGAGATTGACAAGATAGCCGCACGCGATGGCGGCATGGGAGCCGGTGTTTCCCGCGAAGGCGTGCAGCGCGACCTGCTGCCGCTGGTGGAAGGAACGACAGTTGCCACCAAATACGGCCCGGTGAAAACCGATCATATCCTGTTTATCGCATCGGGTGCTTTCCATGTCTCAAAACCATCTGATCTGCTGCCCGAACTACAGGGGCGCCTGCCTATTCGTGTTGAGTTGCGAGCACTGACCAAAGAGGATTTCAGGCGTATTCTGACAGAGACAGAAGCAAGTCTGATCAAACAGTATATCGCTCTGATGGCGACCGAAAACGTCACGCTGACCTATACGGAAGATGCAATAGATGCCATTGCAGATGTGGCGGTCGATCTTAACAGCAGTGTGGAAAATATCGGCGCGCGGCGCCTGCAGACCGTCATGGAACGGGTGCTGGACGATATTTCCTATGAGGCACCCGATAAATCGGGATCCGAATATGTCATTGATGCGGAATATGTCCGCAAACATGTCGGTGACATTGCCAGGGATGCCGATCTGTCACGCTATATTCTGTGACTTTTGCGCACCGCCCGACAAAAGAAACCGGCGCGATTGGCGTTGCATGCGCCGGTTTCGAATAAGATGCTCGACATTTGAGCGAGTATTCTTAGAGTCCATCCTGTTGTGAAAAGGTGTATTACCCCAGGTCTGCGGTGCGGATATTCGGTAAAATGCCGTTAAACGCAGTCGTATGGAGAGCCCTCGGATCGTGCAACGTTACCTGGTCAATATTTTCAGCCTGACAATCTGCCTTGTCCTATTGGCCGTTTCAGTGGCCAGCAGCGCTGTGACAGTTGTCCCGCAAGGCAACCGTAACGCTACTCAACCTCCTATACCCGGTGCATCATCCAAACGCACAAAGCAGACCAATTCGACCTTTGAACGCAAATACGCCAAGATTCGCGACCTGTTGCGCCGCGACGCAAAATTGCGTGCCAAGATCAAGAAGGCGGCCAATAAATATCGCATTGACCCAATGCATATCGTTGGTGCACTGGTGGGTGAGCATACCTATAATGTCGATGCCTATGACCGGCTTCAGTCCTATTATATCAAGGCCCTTTCCTACGCGACGGGTGGCATTACCTTTGAATATGACGGCGAAGACATTGACCAGTTCGTGCGCCGACGTGAATTTGACGAATGTCAGACACTGCGCGAATCTTTTGCCCTGTGGTCCTGTCGCGAACGCATCTGGGAAAGCACCTTCAGGAACAAAAATATAGGCGGACAGCGATTTCCAAACGATCGCTTCAGTGCTGTATTCTTTCAACCTTTTTATGCCGGACAAACCTTTGGTCTGGGCCAGCTCAATCCGCTGACGGCCCTTAAACTGTCTGACATGGTCAGCAATGTCTCCGGCTATGGCAAATTATCCCATACCAACGGTGATGGTGTTTACAAAGCCATTATGAATCCGGATATGACCCTGGCCTATGTTGCCGCGGCATTGCGCCATTCCATTGATGCCTATGGCACTATTGCCGGATTTGACATTTCGGATAATCCGGGCGTTACGGCAACACTGTACAATGTTGGCAATCCGGATGTGAGAGCCCGCGCACTGGCCAGGAAAAACCGCAAACGCAAGGCACAGGGTCTGGCACCACAATTGCCGGAAGAAAATTACTATGGCTGGCTTGTCAACGACAAGTTGAGTGAACTGCGGCCATTATTCTAGAGTCTGTCTGGCGATCAGTGTTTGATATCGTCCAAAATGGAATGCAGTCGGCGAATATCTTCCGGTTTCAAGGACTTGATTGATGATGACAAACGGTTGGCGAGGGCCGTGGCCTCCGGCCTTAGCCCGGATGTGTCAATGGTTACGCGCGGATGCGACAGGGCTGCCAGACGCTGCAGTTCTTCTGCATCATCCCAGATAACGTTGAAAAACCCGATAATCCGCTGCAACAGCTCCCAGCTCGGCTGACCGCGATGTCCGTGTTCAAGCGCCGACAGATAGGCTGGCGAGACACCAATTGACTTGGCCATCTGCTGTTGTGTCAGTCCGCGTTCTGCGCGCAACATTCGTATCTTCTCACCAAATGGGGTCATAGTTCATGGGACCTTTTCTTGAGACGGACATAGAGCGCTCCATCTCCGCCGTGTCCCCTTGCTGCAGGCTCACAACCGGATGCCAAACCCCTGAACTCGACTGAACTTAACCACTGCGGCACCGCCCGACGTAATATGCCCTCACTGCCGCGTGATGCACCCTTGCCGGTAATGACCAGAACGTGGCGCAATCCGCGCTGGTGTGCACTGACCAAAAATCCATACAACAAATTGTGGGCAGCCGTTTGGGTCAGACCATGCAGGTCGATACGGGCATCCAGATTGACCCTGCCTCTGGCCAGTTTCCTGTAGACGGGTTTGTCAATCGGGTTAAGTGGTTGTTGGAGGGATGCAGTGCCAGTGGTTTTACTGACCTTTGGCGGTGTTGCCGTTTTTGCTTTATTGATATTTTTTTGCCTGCGCGGTGCAGGAGAAGTCGGCGGCGCATCGGTTTCGTCCAGAAACACACTTTCCATGCGGCCGGGAAAGGCATCAACTGTTTTTGCCACCTGACCCCACAGGATCCGGTCTTCCTTGCTCAGGCTCTTTTCTTTTTTCCTCATCCCGTTATCCGCCCGACAGCACTTTTTGGGATAAAAAGGTAAAATGTCGCCGCGTGTTTGACAATACCGGCAGCCTCTCCAGCCGATGATCCTGAACCGGTAAAAATATCACCGCGCGCGGGGCCGATAATGGCCGATCCGGTATCCTGAGCCAGCATCAACCGACGAAAGGGCGCATTATCCAAATGGGTCAGGTCATCTGCCTGCACGTAGATTGGAGAACCAAAAGTGTGCAACTGACGGTCAACAGCAAGTGAACGGGTGGCCATCAGGGGCACTTTTGCAGCGCCTATCGGACCTTGTGAATCAGCGTGATCGGGCACCGGTTTAAAAAATATGTAGGATCGGTTGTGCCATAATATCTCATCAACACGGGCGGGATTGTCATCCAGCCATTGGCGGATGCTCTGCATGGTTACACATCCGGGCTTTTGTTCTCCAAGAGTGATCAATACCTGGCCAATTGCCGTGAAGGCATGCCCGCTCTTGGCACTATAGGTAATACGCCTGATTGAGCGATCCGGATAGCGCAGCCGCGCTGAACCCTGAATATGGGCAAAAAACACATCGATCCGGCTTTCGGCCCAAGCTATTTCCAGTCCCCGACCTTTCAAAAAACCGCAATCCATGTCCTTGCGATCCGCATAGCTGACAATGCCATCCGGTGATTTTCTGCCATAGGCACAGGCCACATCAACTGTAGGTGGCCTGTTGGTGGCGTCCAGTTTGATCAGATCGCCGGGCTTTGAATAAAACGGATAGCGGTAGCGATGGGTTTCGACTGGTGACACCGCTACTTCCGGTTCGTAGTAACCGGTGACAAACCCACCATCGAAACCAATCCGGCAAGGGACGAAATGGTTTTCAAAAAAGGCGCGGGCAGACTTCGGGTCCTGCGGGATCTGTGTTGCAAGCGCATCAATCGCCGGTAGGAAATCCGCCCAGTCTATTTTGAACGATCCGGTTTTATAGGGCCTGTTGTTGTCAACATGCGCAGCGCAAGCCTGCAGGCCCTCGACGATATCCATGGGATTGTCTAAAGACCAGCCCGGCAGGTTTTCAAACAAAACCGGCGTTAGCGCTGCAGCCATGTTGGACCCGATCAGTCTTCGGATTCAGTCGCGATAAGTTTCCAGTTCGGATCGCGAGAACGCGTGTCTCTGGCAAAGGTCCAAACATCATTGACCTCACCAACACTTTCGGGATCACCATCTATGACATTATCATCCTTGTCATAGGTTGCCGTGATCAACTCGCTGACAATGCGCAAGGTGATGTTGGCCTCTGTGCCCTTCATCTCCGCCTGAACGATGTCGGCCTTGCCGATACCAATGAAAGTGGATTTGATAACCTCGGAACGCGATTCCCGCTCCTTTATCGCCGAGACAAAACCTTCATAGACATCCTTCGACAACAAGGATTTCAGCGTTTTCTTGTCACCTTCCGCATAGGCGGTCACAATCATTTCATAGGCAGTCTTCGCGCCTGCTGCAAATTCCTTGGGATCAAAGTCGGAATCAGCCGTGATGACGCTGCGCAGTGCCGTGTTCAAATCACTACCGACCTTGGCGTAGGCATCAGCCGCTGCATAGCGATCATCGACCGCCTTGTCGCCATCGCGGCGCGGCAGCGTAATTACCTTGCTGTCATCGTCACTATCAGGTGCTTCTGTGTCACTCTCGCGTGCACTATAGGGGTCAGTCGGCGGTCTTTCACTGCCTGTACGTCGACCGAGTACATTGCGCAACTGCAGGAATATGATCACTGCAGCGACAAAGAAAAATACTGTTACAAAATCAAAGGAGCCCATTTCACCCGATACCGGTCATAGTAAAAGAAATCAGGGCATGCACCCTCATGTCAACCATATAGTCTTTTGCTGCACATCATTCAAATCATGATTGCAATAGTTTACACGAATAGAGCGTACAGGATTCTTCCGTGATTTGTTATATTTTTGCCCTGTCTGCATCATAAACGCCATTTTGGTCTCTATATGATAGATGTGAGGCCTTAACATACCGGGCAATGAACCCGCTGAAGCCAAAAAAACGATCCCTGCTGCCGTAACAAGAGACATTCATCTGATGCCATTTTCACTGATTCCACTGCTGTTGCTGATTGTTCCCCTGGCTGAAATTGGTGCATTTGTGATCATCGGGCGCGAAATCGGCGTCTTCTGGACCCTGGCGATGGTGTTTTTTACCGCGGTGCTGGGCTCAATACTGCTGCGGGTTCAGGGTTTTGGCCTGATGAACAAAATACAGCAGGAAATGGGACAGGGGCGCGTACCGGGACGTGAGATGATTCATGGCGTCATGGTCATGATTGCGGGTGTCCTGTTGCTTACACCGGGTTTCATAACCGACAGCATCGGGTTTTTACTGTTCGTACCGGCCATACGCGATGCCGGCTGGGCCTTGATCAAAAGCCGGATTTCCGTTGCATCAATGGGCGGCTTTAGTGCACAGCAAGGGCCTCAACAGGGACCGCAGGACTCCAATACAATAGATTTGGATGAGGAGGAGTATCAGCGTGACCCTGATCCCAATTCTCCCTGGAACAAAGAAAAAGACTGACAAAATTGTCAGTCGACAGTAATTTTTCAGGCAATTGTGCGTAAATGCACCTGCGATCTTGTTGTTTAATGTTGTGATCATTCTGCTGAAATGATAGCCAATTGCCCGACCGCGGCCAATGATGGCCGGTAATTGCAAATGTAAGGACAAATTATGGCCAAGAAGCCCACCCCTGAACAGAAACCAGCTCCAGCCGTAGAAGGCAAGGAAGGCGCAGAGGCGGCAAACGGCAAGGCACCTTCGCTCAATGTGCTCGCGCAATACATCAAGGATCTTTCGTTTGAAAATCCAAATGCGCCACAGTCACTGACACAGCGGGAAAACGGCCCGGCTATCAATATCAACGTCAATGTCAATGCAAATCCTTTGTCCGAGTCCGACTATGATGTCGTTCTGACACTGAATGCTGAAGCCAAAGATGGTGACAAGGTCGTTTTTAATGTTGAGCTCGTTTACGGCGGTGTATTCCGCATTGCAGGCTTCCCGCAGGAGCATATGTTGCCGCTGCTGTTCATCGAGTGCCCCCGGCTTCTGTTCCCGTTCGCACGTCAGATTGTCAGCGATGCAACCCGCAACGGTGGCTTCCCGCCACTGATGATCGACCCAATCGACTTTGCACAAATGTTTGCGCAGCGCATGGCTGAAGAAAAAGCCAAGGCACAGGTCGAAGTACCGTCTGTCACGAATTAGAGCCTATTGCCGCTCAGCGGGTTAATCCGAATAGTTTTTCCAGAGGGCCTTTTCACCAAGGCCCTCTCTCATTTTCAAATGAGCTTCTCGTTCCTGCGCATTGATACGGCTGGCCAGAGGCTCAGGCCGGGCGCCCATTTTGGCAACCGAACTTGTATGACTTTGTGATGTCTGGTTTGCGCTGCCTGTGCTCAAACCCAGCGCCGCCTGACGTCCGCCATTCATTTCGATGAAAACTTCTGCCAGCAGTTCGGCATCCAGCAGCGCACCATGTTTGGTCCGGCGGGAATTGTCTATGCCGTATCGCTTACACAAGGCATCCAGAGAGTTTGGCCCCATCGGATGGCGCCGCCGGGCCAGCGCCAGTGTGTCAATGACCCGCCCGGGATCAATTGGCGGCAGGCCGAGGCGTGCATATTCGGCATTCAGAAAACCGATATCAAAGTTTGCGTTATGCGCAACGAGCATGGCACCGTCAAAAATCTGCGCCATATCGCCAATGATCTCGCCAAATGTCGGCTTGTCCTGCAAAAAATCATCCGTGATGCCATGAACGGCCAAAGCGTCGGGGTGCACTTTTTTGCCCTGTGCATTGATAAATACGTGAAATGTGCGGCCGGTTGGAAACTTGTTTTCCAGTTCAACACCGCCAATTTCGATCACTCTGTCCTCTTTGTTGTCCAGGCCGGTGGTTTCCGTATCAAAAATGATCTCACGCATGGGTTTTGTTCCTTGGATCATGTCTCTGCCGCCAGCAGAAGGTCGATGATGGCATCAATCTGCAGCCGGGTATTTTCAATCGTGCCGGAAGTGCAGACAATAAAGTCAGCCAGAGCACGTTTTTCGCTATCGGGCATCTGACGTTGCACTATTGCGGCAAATTTGTCTTCTGTCATTCCCGCACGGCGCAAGACGCGCTCCTTTTGCTGGGCAGCATCACATGAAACGACGACAACCTTGTCCACGCCATGCTGTCCATTTCCCTCAAAGAGCAACGGAATATCCAGAACCACCAGTCGTTCACCGGCTTTTTCCTGGGCTTCAACAAAGCGCCGGCGCTCATCCTCCACCAATGGATGGATAATTGATTCGAGTTTTTTGAACGCCGTTTCGTTATTCAGCACCGCTTTCGACAATAATTGGCGATCCACAACACCGTGTTTTGTCGTACCAGGAAACGCTGCCTCAATCAGGGGCGCTGCCCTGCCGGAATATAGATCATGCACAATCTCATCGGCGCTGATCATCGGAATTTTCCGATCAGTGAACATTGATCCGGCCGTTGATTTTCCCATACCGATCGATCCGGTCAGTCCCAGTGTGATCATGTCCGGTTCTCCAGATCTGCAACAATGCGCTGCCTCAGTATATCGGTAACAACAGGGCGGATGCCGAACCATTTTTCAAATCCAGGCACGGCCTGATGCAGCAGCATTCCAAGTCCGTCCACAACCTTCAGTCCCTGCTGCTTTGCCATCGTCATAAGGGGTGTGACCAGAGGTGTGTAGACGATATCCGTGACGATCGCGTCCGGCGCCATGACGGAAAAATCAATCGCAGGTACATCACCGCCCGCGCTGCCGTGCATGCCGAGCGAACTGGTGTTGATAAAAAGCCCCGCACCACTCAACACCTCACCCAATGCCTCCAGGGGGTGGGCCTCAACCGGTCTGCCAAACCGCGCGGCCAGTTCGGCGGCGCGTGAAACGGTTCTGTTGACCACATGGATGCGGCTAATGCCGCGATCGCGCACTGTTTGTATGATTGCCCGGCTGGCACCGCCAGCACCCAAAATCACCGCACTATCTGCCTGATCCCATCGCGGTGCCCACTGATCCAGATTGGCTGCAAATCCATAGCCGTCTGTATTTGTTGCGCAAAGTCGCCCGTCTTCCAGCCATAACGTATTGGCTGCACCCAGTTCAACGGCAATCTCATCAGCTTTGACAGCCAGTGCGAATGCCTGCTGTTTGTGTGGGATTGTCACATTGCCACCAACAAAGCCGCTGCGCCCGCTGGAGAGGTTTTCCATGAAGTCTGCAAAATTTTCCGGCGTTACTTCGATAATTTCATAGGATCCATTTATCTTGGCCAGTTCAAGCCAATGGCGATGAATAAGCGGAGAACGCGAGTGTTTGACGGGAAATCCGGTGACAAAGGCTCTGATTTGTTCAACCATCGATCGCTCCCAGGTCTCGCAGTGCACCCAGCAGCGCCAGCACGGGCAGGCCTATAATGGTAAAATAGTCACCTTCAATTTTTTCAAACAACTGAACACCTTCCCCTTCCAGCTGATAGGCCCCAACGCTTGTCAAAGCCTTTTCACCGACCCGGGCCAGATAGCGCCCGATAAATCCGGGATCCAGTTTGCGCATTGTCAAATCGGCAGTCTCAACGTGGCTCCAGACAATTTCACCACCGCGCGCCAGAACAACCGCGCTGTTGAGCTGATGGGTTTTTCCCGACATCGACAGCAGGTGATCGCGGGCCGCATTCATATCAGCCGGTTTGTGCATGACGGTGTCGCCCAGCGACAGTGTTTGATCTGAACCAATTACCAGAGCGTTTTGAAATCTGCCGGCAACGTCGAGGGCTTTGGCCCGCGCCAATACGCTGGCAATATCATCGGCGGCGGCGCCCGCCTTATCAAGTGGTGCCTGTATCAACCGCTCGTCGATCTGCGCGGGATGCACAGCAAATTTGACGCCGGCATTTTCAAGCAGCGTTCTTCTGAACGGGCTTGCCGATGCTAAGATCAGATCTGATGACAAGGGCCTATCCTTCACAAATTATTATTAAGCCGCATTGCTTGCGACCCGCTTTGCAGGCTGGCGGCAATGCGCCTGGAATATTGCACACAACGTGGCTTTTCCTCATTTTTCTCTTTGAAAGAAAATCACCCTGGACTGTACCTTCTTGCGCCTAACGTGTCTTCACATCAAGCGCAAGAATGGCTGCAGCAGTTTCCTCGATGGACCGGCGGCTGACATCAATGATCGGCCAGTTCTGGCGGGCACAGAGATTGCGGGCGTGTTTCAATTCTTCGGCAATCGCAACCCGGTCAACATATTCATCGCCACTATATCCCTGGGTTGTTCCCAGAACGCGGTTTTTTCGCACCTGGGATATACGCTCCACAGTGGCTACCAGACCAACGATGAGCGGATGTTTTGCGACATCAAGAACGGACGGCAAGGGCACATTATAGACAATGGGGATATTAACGGTTTTGTAGCCGCGATTGGCCAGATAGATGCTGGTTGGGGTTTTTGATGTCCGGCTGATACCGACCAGTACAATATCCGCATCCTCAATATCAGCCGGAAGCTGACCGTCATCATGTTCCATGGTGAAATTAAGCGCTTCCATGCGCCGGAAATATTCTGCATTCAGCATATGCTGGGCACCAACGCGGTGCTTTGATGGCGGACCGAGATAGGATTGAAAGATCCCGATGACCGGTTCGAGTACGGACACGCTTGGAACATTCATCTGTTTGCAACGATCATGGATCATTTGCGATAGGTCGGGATCGACCACCGTATACAGGACGATGCCCGGCGCACCGTCGATCGTATCCAGCACCGGCTCGAGCTGTTTTGCCGAGCGAATCAGTGGGTAGATGTGCTCCAAAGCCCGTGTACCGGTGAATTGAGCCGCTGCAGCCCTGCCAACAGTGATCAAAGTCTCACCGGTCGAATCAGAAATGAGATGCAGGTGAAAATAGTTTTTTTGCTGATCCACGATATTCTTGGCGCCCTGTTGATAGCTGTGCACAAATTCGATCCAAGCAAGCCGACCGCAAAGAGGCAAGGGATAACCAACAGTTTTTTCCACAGTGAAGGCGTTCGGGACAGAATTTACGGCGGGGTGTGTATTTTGATTTTATCAACAAACAGCGCAAGTTAATACACAGGTTGTTTCGAATTTTCATCCGATGATATACAGACTATATCTTTGATAAAATTAAATTAATTCATGTTATCCCCACTGTTCACCCAATTCACGGTGATCCTGTGCGACCTTATCTCGCAATTGTGATCCTGTGGAGAAGGTTTGAATTAAGTTTAATCCCTGATACTCACCGACTCTAAGAATTAGAAGACTCTTAGATAACCTTTATTTTTTAATGTATGAAGGACGCCTGCATGAGTGACGAGCGCAAGGTCATGAAGGTTCTGGGTGGCGAAAGCGTATTTCCACCGCCAATCTGGTTGATGCGGCAGGCTGGACGATATTTGCCTGAATATCGCGAAGTGCGGAAGAAAGCCGGTGGTTTTCTGGATCTTTGCTACACACCCAAACTGGCTATGGAAGTTACACTGCAGCCCATTCGCCGATATGGGTTTGATGCAGCTATCCTGTTTTCTGATATTCTGGTCATCCCCGATGCCTTGAAACGTGATGTGCGGTTTGAGGAAGGCCGTGGCCCGCTTATGGCACCAATTGATGCAGCCGGTATTGCAAGGCTGGATGGCAAGAACATGCTGAACCATCTTGAGCCTGTCATGGAGACGGTTTCGCTGCTGCGCGGTACCCTGCCAACCGAAACAACGCTGTTGGGCTTCTGTGGTGCTCCCTGGACGGTGGCAACCTATATGATTGCCGGTCATGGAACGCCTGATCAGGCCCCGGCGCGTTTGTTTGCCTATCGCGAACCCGAGGCCTTTGATGCGCTGCTGCAATTGCTGGCGGATCTTTCGGCGGATTATCTGTGCGCCCAGATTGAAGCTGGTGCCGATGCGGTGCAGATATTTGATTCCTGGGCCGGCGTTCTGGGGGAAACCGAATTTGAGCGCTACTCAATCGGTCCGACCCGTTCCATCATCGAACAGGTCAAGAAACGCCATCCAAAGGCACGCATTATAGCCTTTGCCAAGGGCGCTGGAACATTGCTCTCGACCTACCGCGAAAAAGTGGGCGCTGATGCAATTGGCCTTGACTGGTCGGTACCACTGGATTTCGGCCGGACGCTTCAGCAGCAAGGCGCTGTTCAGGGTAATCTTGATCCCATGCGCGTCGTTGCGGGCGGCAAAGCGCTGGACGAAGGTGTTGATGCCATATTGGATAAACTGGGCGGCGGACCCCTGATCTTCAATCTGGGTCACGGCATCACGCCACAGGCTGATCCGGAACATGTGACACAACTGGTCAATCGGGTGCGCACGGCATCACAATAATCGAACACCGCATGCATGCCTGAAGCCTTGAAAATGAGAGTTGATGACCTTGGACAAGAAACAGTCGAGCGATGCTCAATCTGCCGGCAGGAAAGCAAAGCTGGCCATCATTGTGTTATGCGTGCTTGTTGCCGGTTTGATGGTGTGGAACCCGCCTGAGCTCTATGTGTGGATAAAGGCTGTTCATGTCATCGCCATAATTTCCTGGATGGCCGGTCTTGTCTATTTGCCGCGATTGTTTGTTTATCATAGCGACAGCACCGTCGGCTCAGACACGTCAGAAACGTTCAAACTGATGGAATCGCGGCTTTATCGCCTGATCATGACACCGGCAATGATGATTGCCTGGATACTGGGCCTGTGGTTGGCCTGGGATGGGTTTGGTTTTGTTGGCTGGTGGCTTTGGTTGAAGATTGCCGCTGTCTTCGCACTGACGATGGTCCATGGGTACCTGGGCAAGTCCGTACGTGGTTTTGCGGCCGACCAGCGTGAAAAAACCGCTCGCCATTGGCGTCTTGTCAATGAATTGCCTACCGTGTTGATGATCTTCATCGTGATAATGGTAATTGTGAAACCCTTTTGAGACTTGCTGTTTGGCACAAAATATGCGACAGGCGATGTCACCGGATGCTTTTCGCAACGTTTCACGTGAATCACAGTAGCGAAAATCCCCTCCCCGGCGGACGGTGACAGCACATCTGTTGTTGCCTAATTTCCCAAAATGACTGTCTTACAATAATAAACCTGAATAAAGAATCTGGATATCCAATGCAGGAAATGAAGCTTCAAGAGCTCAAAAACAAGACGCCTACCGAACTTCTGGAATTTGCTGACTCGCTCGATGTCGAGAATGCGAGCACCATGCGCAAGCAGGAACTCATGTTCGCGATGTTGAAAAAACTCGCTGATCAGGACACAGAAATCATCGGAGAGGGTGTTGTTGAAATTCTACAGGACGGATTTGGCTTCCTGCGCTCGGCAAATGCCAATTACCTGCCCGGTCCGGACGATATCTATATTTCGCCGTCACAGATCAGACGGTTCTCGCTCAAGACAGGCGACACGGTTGAAGGTCCCATCCGCGGACCAAAAGAAGGCGAGCGCTATTTTGCGCTGCTGAAAGTCAATACAATCAACTTTGACGATCCGGAAAAGATCCGTCACAAAACCCATTTTGACAATCTGACACCGCTTTATCCCGATGAGCGGTTCAACATGGAATTTGATGATCCAACGTCAAAAGACATGTCTGCCCGGGTGATTGATCTTGTTGCACCGCTGGGCAAGGGACAACGTGGCCTCATTGTTGCACCACCACGCACCGGTAAAACGGTTCTGCTGCAAAATATTGCCCACTCCATCACCGCAAACCATCCGGAATGTTATCTGATCGTTCTGCTCATTGACGAGCGGCCCGAAGAGGTAACGGATATGCAGCGCTCTGTGAATGGTGAAGTTGTTTCCTCGACCTTTGATGAACCCGCACAGCGCCACGTTCAGGTTGCTGAAATGGTCATAGAAAAAGCCAAACGTCTTGTTGAACACGGCCGTGACGTGGTTATCCTGCTGGATTCGATAACCCGTTTGGGACGGGCCTATAACACCGTTGTTCCATCATCGGGCAAGGTGCTGACCGGCGGTGTTGACGCCAATGCGCTGCAGCGTCCAAAACGGTTTTTCGGCGCCGCCAGGAACATCGAGGAAGGTGGCTCATTGACCATCATCGCGACCGCCCTGATTGATACGGGCAGCCGCATGGATGAAGTTATCTTTGAAGAATTCAAGGGTACGGGCAACTCTGAAATTGTTCTGGACCGCAAGGTTGCAGACAAACGAATCTTCCCATCCATGGACATTCTTAAATCGGGAACACGCAAGGAAGATCTTCTTATTCAGCGTCAGGATCTGCAGAAGATCTTTGTTCTGCGTCGTATTCTGGCACCAATGGGAACAACCGATGCGATTGAGTTCCTGATCGACAAGCTTAAGCAGACCAAGAGCAATGCCGAATTCTTTGACTCGATGAACACCTAGACGATTTCATGATTTTTCAGAAATGAAACAACGGTGCCGGCCTTTGATTTCGCAGATGCATTCAGGTTTTGCCGTAACCGGCAAAACCTGAATTGCTTTAATTCTGCCTATTTGTTTGACGCAATAATGCGTCCAGCGCCTGGGCATCGAATACAGGCGGAAGACATTGTGGGCCCCGGCACAAATAGGCCGCGGGCCTTTTTTCTTCGCCGGATTCATTATTGTCATGAACCGACTGATCCGGCACCTGCTGACGGACTTCATCGCCTGACGTGACGATGATATCAAGACGGGCAGGATCGGGGTTGTTAATGATGACGGAGCGCATATCATTAGCCGGATTCACCAGCACCAGCTTAAGTGGATTTTGAATGGTGGCAATGGCATTGACTGTGCTGCTGGCTGCCATTGGCATCTGGTTCACGCGGCCCCATACTGCCTGCGCCATCTGCGTCGCTTTATCGCTGAGATCAAGGTTTTCCGAGACCAGTGACAGGCGCGCAAGCGCTTCAAGAATTTGCCCTGCAGCCGATGGCGTTGCATCATCGTGCTCGTGCCGGGTTCTCAACAGAAGATCATTGCTGTCTGACGCCGTATAAAAATATCCGTTTGTCTCATCGGCATAATAACGATCAAGGATATCAACCCAGCGATTTGCCTGATCAATATATTTTTGGTCACCGGCGGTCTGATAGAGGGCGACAGCGGCGTTGATCATAGCACCATAATCACTGGCAAGTGCCGGATAGGTTACAACGCCATTGCAATAGGCATGGGCCAGTCGATCTTCCGTCATCATGGACCCCGTGATGAAGTCAAAGGCGTTGGAAGCCAACATCATCCAGTCATTTCGGTCGAATTGGAGGCCAGCTTCAGCGAGTGCGCGTATAAGCAATCCGTTCCAGTCGGCCAGGATCTTGTCGTCACGTCCAGGTCTGACGCGATCGCCACGTCTATTCAGCAATCGGGTGCGGCATTTTTCAAGTCGGGCCATTGTATCGCCGTCTGTTTCGACGGCTTGTCCAAGTCTGTTCAATATATTGCTGTTTTCCCAATTGCCTGTCGCTGTCACATCGTAGTGACTACAGAAGAACGCTGAATCATCACCAAGCAGCCCATCAATTTCAGTTTTTTGCCACACATAGAACAGGCCCTCGACACCCTCACTATCTGCGTCGAGACTGGAAGCAAAACCGCCACCGGGCATGAGCATTTCGCGTTCCAGCCAACCGATGGTTTCTTCGATTCGGTTTCGAAACAAACTGTCGTTGCTCTCCGCAAAGGCCCAGCTCAGCGCGCGTATATATTGAGCATTGTCGTAAAGCATTTTTTCAAAATGCGGCACAAGCCACCGTGCGTCGACACAGTAGCGTGACAAACCACCACCCAAATGGTCATATATGCCGCCATTGGATAGCGCCTGGATCCACTGTAAGGCGGCATCTTTTGCTTCGACAGAGCCATCATTAATCCAGCTACGCCACAGGGATTCCAACATCGAGGCGTTTGGAAACTTGGGTGCCTGCCCAATACCGCCATTACGCGCGTCGACGATGGACAAAATTCCCCTGGCCTGTTTGGTTATTATGTCGTCCGCCGGCAAGGCTGGATGACCGGCATCGGCCAATGCATGGTCAAGATGGGTTTTGATGGATTGCGCATTGCGCAGTACCTTGTCAGGTTCCTGCTGATAGACCCTGGAGATACTCTGCAGAACAGTGATAAAATCCGGACGTCCGTGGCTGGCGGTCTTTGGGAAATAGGTTCCTCCCCAAAAGGGTTCAGCATTGCTATTGAGAAACATGGTTAACGGCCAGCCACCCTGTTCCCCCATCGCATGCAGCGCAGCCATATAGATCTGGTCAATGTCACTGCGTTCTTCGCGATCCACCTTGATGTTGATATAGAGATCATTCATGACGTCGGCTGTTGCTTGATCCTCGAAACTCTCATGTGCCATTACGTGGCACCAATGGCAGGCTGCATAACCAATAGAGAGCAATATGGGCTTGCCGGATCGCTTTGCCTCGCCTAAAGCAGCCTCTCCCCATATCTGCCAGTGAACGGGATTATCACGATGTTGTTGCAGGTACGGACTGGCCGAATGGTCCAGGACATTGGATAATTGTTGACTGGCCATGACGCACGCACCGTTGCTGAATTGGTTTCTGGAAGGAACTGACTACCATATGGATACAATATTTGCATTGTCGAGTGGTATAGGCACGGCAGGTGTCGCAGTTGTGCGATTGAGCGGTAAAAATGTTCGATTCGGACTCGAAACCATTATTGGTGAGGTGCCACAACCAAGAATTGCCACACTGCGGCGCCTGAAAAACGACGATGGCACGGATATTGACAAAGCCCTGGTGCTGTATTTTCCAGCGCCTCACTCCTTTACGGGAGAAGACTGCGCCGAATTTCATGTACATGGTGGCCGGGCAGTCATCAATGCGACGCTTGAGCGCCTTTCTGGCCTCGATGGTTATCGGCATGCGGAGGCAGGTGAATTTACGCGGCGCGCATTCGACAACAACAAAATGGATCTTACGGCAGTCGAAGGTCTGGCCGATCTCATAGCAGCCGATACGGAAATCCAGAGGCGCGTGGCATTCAGCCAGGCGTCCGGGCAACTCTTCCGTCTTTATGAACGCTGGCGGCAGCAACTTATTCGAGCCAGGGCACTTATCGAGGCTGATTTTGATTTTTCCGATGAGGAGGATGTTCCCGGTTCTGTGGCACAATCCATATGGCCCGATCTCCACAAGTTATCCGTAGAGATAGCCGAGCACCTGGATGCCGCACGCTCGGGAGAAATCATACGAAATGGTCTTCGAGTGGTCATCCTGGGCAAGCCAAACTCTGGAAAATCGAGCCTTCTCAATCATTTGGCAAAACGGGACGTGGCCATTGTTTCTGAAGAAGCTGGCACAACAAGGGACCTTCTCGAGGTGCATCTGGATATCGACGGCTACCCGATAACGATCTGTGATACCGCTGGATTGAGATCCGACGTGGGCAGTGTGGAGGCGGAAGGTATTCGCCGTGCTCTGGCTGCAGCGCGCGATGCCGATCTCTTGATTTATCTGGAAGATCTCACGCAGCACCAGACCCAAGCAAACGGTCCGGCAGTTGATACGGCGACCATTCGCGTAGGCTCCAAGGCCGATCTTCTGCGCGGGAAGGTTCCTCATGGACTGGATTGCACCATCAGCATTACAGATTCCGACGGTACTGACCCCCTGCTGACCCTGTTGAAAAATGAAGTCATGTCCGCCAGCGCCCTGTTAAATGAAGCAGTCCCCACCCGTCAGAGACACCGGGACTATATAAAATTCTGCAAGCAATTTGTTGATGAAGCGGTGCAGGGCGAATCGCTGCCTCTGGAACTGCGTTCAGAATCGCTGAGAAGCGCGAGTGAATGGCTCGGTCGACTTACTGGCCGTATTGATGTCGACGATCTCCTTGATTTGATCTTCGGTGAGTTCTGTATTGGCAAATAGTATGTGCTGACTCACGTGAAACACCACAAGCCTTGATGATTCACGTGAAACATAACCCCGCCAATTTGCTGACTCACGTGAAACAGCCCGCGAATATGAGTCCAGACCAGGCCAAAAATCGAAATTGTGTTTCACGTGAAACACTTAAGACTTGACAATTGTTACCGTGCATCCGATCTGTCCTACTCTGATCAGGAGTTAAAAATGTCCTCCAGTGGCAACAAAGCATATGATGTCATTATTATTGGTGGTGGCCATGCCGGCAGTGAGGCCGCCGCTGCCTCAGCGCGGCTCGGCGCCCGAACGGCTCTGGTAACGCATAACAGCCAGACAATTGGGGTCATGTCCTGCAACCCGGCCATTGGCGGGCTTGGCAAGGGACATCTGGTGCGGGAAATTGATGCGCTGGATGGCATAATGGGTCTGGCGGCCGATGCATCGGGCATCCAGTTTCGATTGTTGAACCGAAGCAAGGGTCCAGCGGTCCGCGGACCGCGGACACAGGCCGACAGAAAACTTTATCGAAATGCCATACAGCAGGCGCTCGCTGATCAGGACAACCTCGACGTCATTAGCGGCGAAGTAATTGATATTACGATTAAAAATGGAAAAGTGTGTGGAATAGAACTCGCTGACGAAACACTGTTGAGCAGCAAGACCGTTGTATTGACCACAGGAACGTTTCTTCGTGGATTGATACATATTGGAGAAAAGCAGGTACCGGCCGGGCGCATGGGTGAAAAACCGTCTACGCGTTTGGCCCAGAGACTGTTGGAAACCGGTTTTCAGCTGGGCCGCCTGAAGACAGGAACACCCGCCAGGCTGGATACGCGATCAATAGACTGGGATGCCGTGGATCGGCAGAAGGCAGATGATCATCCTGTACCATTTTCATTTATGACAGATGCAATTACCGTTCCGCAAATTGAATGTGGTATTACGCGAACAACGCCACAAACCCATAAAATCATTGCGGAAAACATCGCTTTGTCGGCGATGTATTCAGGGCGCATAGAGGGCACGGGGCCGCGTTATTGTCCTTCAATTGAGGATAAAATCACCCGTTTTGCGGATCGCGAAAATCATCAGATATTTTTGGAACCGGAAGGCCTTGATGATATAACAGTCTACCCCAATGGAATTTCCACGTCCCTGCCTGAGGATGTACAGGATGCGTTCATCCGTACGATCCCAGGGTTGGAGCGGGTTAAAATACTTCAGCCGGGTTATGCGATTGAATATGACCACATAGACCCACGAGAGTTGGAAATCAGTCTGGAAACCAAAAGAATCAGTGGTCTTTATCTGGCGGGACAGATTAACGGAACAACCGGCTATGAGGAGGCTGCTGCACAGGGTCTTGTCGCTGGTGTCAATGCGGCTCGGGCCTGCAATCATCAGGATCCGTGGATATCCAGCCGGACAGAATCCTATATTGGCGTGATGATTGATGATTTGACATCCAAGGGTGTAACTGAGCCCTATCGCATGTTCACATCACGCGCGGAGTATCGTTTGAGTTTAAGAGCGGACAATGCCGACACGCGTTTGACACCTGTTGGTCAAGACTTGGGATTGGTAAAAGAAGAACGGAATCAACGGTTTACCAATTGGAAAGCCGGCATAGATTCAGTGCGTAACCTGTTGAAGGAATTCAGTGTCACTCCATCGGTGGCCAGGGCTGCGGGGCTCAAAATAAATCAGGATGGACAGCGCCGTTCAGCCTATGATCTTTTGACATATTCTGAGAACTCCATCGATCGGTTAACGGCTATCTGGCCTGAACTGAAGTCGGTCGATCCGAAATTCGTCGAGCCGCTGGAAACCGAGGCGTCATACTCTGTTTATCTGGAGCGTCAAAATCGCGATATTGCTGCTCAAAAACATGAAGAATCACGGGTTATACCCGCAACCTTCAGCTACCAGGATCTGCCAGGACTTTCCAACGAGCTTAAACATAAGCTGGATGTACATAGGCCCAGGACAATAGCGCACCTGAGTCGAATGGAGGGCATGACCCCTGCCGCGATCACGCTGATTCTTGCTCAGTTGAAGAAGTTTGAGGCCCATTTGGGAACCAGCGAACAGCGGTTGTCCACCGGATAACAGGCGTATTATGTTGCCGGAAAGGTCATTTTGCTTCATACATTCATGCGGTTAATAGGTGATCGCATGATCGTTCAGGATGTTCAATGGCAATCAGTGCTCCAGAAGATTTTCAACTTATCCACAATGTTTCACGTGAAACAATGGACAGAATATACCTGTTTGTGGATCTCTTCGAGAAATGGTCAAAAAGTATAAATCTGGTAGCGCCATCGACCTTGTCCGATGTGTGGCAGCGTCATGTTGCCGACAGTATTCAGCTCTATAGATTAAATCCGGGACCCAACAGATGGCTGGATCTTGGCAGTGGCGGCGGATTTCCAGGGATAATAACCGCCATTTTGTTACGGGAACTGGGCGCTGGCCATGTGGATTTGGTTGAAAGCAACAACAAAAAGGCCGCTTTTTTACGCAACGCTCTGATGAAAACCGATGCAAATGGCACAGTTCACGCCATCAGAATTGAGAGTGCGGCAGAAAAATTAAACGGAATCAACGCGATATCTGCGCGGGCGCTGACCAATCTGAGCGGACTTCTCACCTATATGGAACCATGGATGATAGCTGGTGCAACCGGTTGGCTGCATAAAGGCCGGGATTATCAGGCGGAGATAGACAATGCCCGTAGAAGCTGGGACTTCGATCTGGTAGAACATATAAGCAAAATCGATGCGGATTCGATTATTTTGCAAATTAGCAATGCAAGACGTCGCCATTGATGTCCTGATGCGCAATTGACCGGCGTTGGATCGCCATCAAATACGAGGCACAAGCATATGTTAGGCAAGCGAAACAGAATTATCACTGTTGCAAACCAGAAAGGTGGTGTTGGTAAGACAACGACAGCCATCAATCTGGCCACAGCGCTTGCGGCTATTGGTGAGCGCGTGCTTATTGTTGACCTCGACCCTCAGGGTAACGCGAGCACAGGTCTTGGCATCGAACGCCAGGATCGTGTTCTGTCCTCCTATCACCTGATGGTTGGTGCTGCCGAGATTGGTGAAATCGTTCTTGAAACAGATGTTCCCAATTTGTCCATTGTTCCGTCCACAATGGATCTGCTTGGTGTTGAGATGGAGATCTCCGATCAAAAGGATCGTGTATTCAAGCTCAAGGCCGCTGTCACGTCGCCGCAGGCCAGTGTCTATGACTATATTCTCATTGACTGTCCGCCCTCGCTCAATTTGCTGACAATAAATGCCATGGCCGCAGCCCATTCGGTGCTTGTGCCGTTGCAATGTGAATTTTTCGCCCTTGAGGGATTAAGCCAGTTACTCGAAACTGTTGGACAGGTCCGATCAACCCTCAATCCGGGACTGGATATTCAGGGTATCGTTATGACGATGTATGATTCCCGCAACAATCTTGCTCAGCAGGTTGTTGATGATGTGCGCTCTCACCTGGGTGACAAAGTTTATCGGACCCTGATACCCAGGAACGTACGCGTTTCTGAAGCGCCCTCCTATGGCAAGCCCGCCATTTTATATGATTTGCGGTGTTCGGGCAGTCAGGCTTATCTCAAATTGGCCTCTGAAGTCATTCAGCGTGAACGCGAACGTAAGGCGGCCTGATTTGGATTTTGTTAACCATAAATGTGGTTGGCGTAAAACGTTAAAAAACAGATAGATAGCGATACGACCATGAGTGACGATAATACAAAAAAGCGGTTGGGGCGAGGACTGGCTGCCCTGATTGGTGAAATGGATCAGCCGCTTGATCTGGGTGAAAAACCGGCTTCACAGGCCGATCAGCTGGTTCCAATAGAATTCATCGATCGCAATCCGAATAATCCAAGACGGCAGTTTGATGAAGCTGATCTGGATGATCTCTCACGGTCAATCAATCAGCATGGCATTGTCCAGCCGGTTGTCGTGCGGCCACTCAAAGAGGGCCGTTTCGAGATAATTGCAGGTGAAAGACGCTGGCGGGCCGCCCAAAGGGCGGGACTTATCGAAATTCCGGTTCTTGTCAGGGATGTTGATGATCGAACGGCCCTCGAAATAGCGATTGTTGAGAATGTGCAGCGTTCAGATCTCAATCCCCTGGATGAAGCCATGGGATATGAGCAGCTCATTGCCGAACATGATTACACGCAGAACGATCTCGGAGACATCATCGGCAAGAGCCGAAGTCATGTG
The DNA here is from genome assembly GCA_947501445.1 of uncultured Rhizobiaceae group bacterium. Lineage (GTDB taxonomy): Bacteria > Pseudomonadota > Alphaproteobacteria > Rhizobiales > Rhizobiaceae > Hoeflea_A. The sequence continues at coordinate 215,935 of CANMVS010000004.1, forward strand.
GCCAATAGTCTGCGACTGCTTAAACTGCCGGAAACCGTGCGTGAAATGTTGTCGAGTGGCACTTTGACGGCCGGACACGCCCGTGCCATTGCTTCTACAACTGACCCGGTGAAACACGCCCGTAACATCGTTGCACGTGGCATGTCGGTCCGTGACGCGGAACGTCTGGCACAAAAAGAAAGTGAAGCACCACAAAATGGTCGTGGTGCACCTGAGCCCAAAGACGCTGATACGCTGGCGCTTGAGAAAATGCTGACAGATAATCTCGGACTCAAGGTCACAATCAATCACAAGGATCGCGGTGGCCAGGTTCGCGTTGATTACCGTTCGCTTGAGCAGCTTGATGAATTATGCAGACTTCTGCAGGCGCAAAGATAGTCTTCTGCATCAAGCGGGCATGCCTGCGTCATAGTCACTGTCCAAGTCAAAACATCTGTTACCTGCAACAGCCTGTGGGTAAAACTGGTCACTGTTACAATAGGTTAGACCGTTTCACATTTTGTTAGAAACGGGACAACGGTGTCGACCTTTGATTTTGTTGACGCATTCAGGTTTTGCCGATTCCGTCAAAACATGAATTGCTCCAGTGACATAAATAGCTGAAAATTTGGTCGCTATCTGTTCAGACGTGACGAGCGCAAGGCGATTGCCAGAAGAGCCTGACGGGCGATGCTCTCCTGCAAAGCCGGTTGTTTGCGTGTTTCCAGGATTGCCCTGTTGATATGTTCAAGCACATCGGAAACAGATTTTGCGTTCCAGTTCCGTGCTGCCGCTTCAAAAGCGGGCTTCCGACGAAAGTGAATTCGACGGCCATACTCTGCAATTACCTGAGAAAGCGGCCGGTGTTCTCCCTCAATCTGGCCCCGGACTGCGTCAATCATCTGAAACTGGCGCAGAGAAGCCTGCAAGACGAGAAATATCTGCATCTTTGAGGCTATGATGCGCGTGAGGGCGAGATCCAGGCCCGCAAGATTGCCCGTGAGAATGCTGTCAACAGCCTCATCAACCGATAATGCGGATGCATCACCTATGATCGCTACAACATCTTCTTCGCTGATTTGCTCGGTGCCTTTGGCATAAAGACACAGTTTTTGCAGTTCGCCACGGCTGGCCAACCGGTCACCACCCAGAGATTCGGCCAAAAGAGCGCGGGCACCCTGGGTTATGCGCAATTCCGATTTTCCCAGTTCCTCATCTATCAAAGCATGAATATTGCGGCCATCATCGCCAAAACACGGAAGAGCCATGGCGGATCGACCTGTTTCGACCGCCTTGCGCAGGCCAGAGCCCTTTTTCAGATCACCCGCTTCAATGAGCAAGGTTGTATTGTGCGGTGGATCCTTGCACATGGCGTTCACTGCATCGACGACTGTTTTGTCGTTGCCGGCGCCACGCAGCCATATCAAGCGATCACCGCCAAACAGGGCTATCGAATTGATTTCATCAAGCAGGCGGGCCGGGTCTTCCTTGATACTGCTGATATCCAGTTTCACGACGTTGAAATCATCAGTCAGATCAACATCAAGTGTTTTGGAAAGCATACCGGCGCGTTCAGATACCAGGCCTCGGTCCGGTCCATAAATCAGGATGGCCCGGTATTGAGAATCGGGCCGTTTTAGAAAATTCTCTACTTCATGAGCTTTTTTCTGCGCCATGACTTATCGCGAGACGATGGACGCCGTATCTGCGCGAATTATTTCAGCCAGTTCCCGGGCAGCTCTGTTTTCTGCGTCTCTAAGTGCGCGCCTGTTGGCAAATTCCTGCGTTGTCTGGTCATAGAAGGTAACGACGGTGCGTTTGCCACTGTCGACAACAGTTTTGGTTTTGGTATCGCGCAGTGTAAAGGTCGCCGTTGCTGTATAGCGCTGGGAGGTTATGCCATTTGTCAGTTGCTCGCGCAGTGCCTGGCTGGCGACGCCATCCACGGTAATCTTCAACCTGTAATCAGGTTTAGCCGGCTCACCTTTGCCGCCGGAGTACAGGAAAATAAGCTTGTTGCGCAGTTCCTGCTCTACACGGCTATCCGGCTCATCAATGGCTACAGATGCCAGTTTCGCTTCTGTTCCGGACTGGCTTGAATAGAGCGGCTTGACCTGACAGGCCTGCAGGCCAATAAAACTGAGGCCCAATACGCCTGCCAACAGAATTTGTCTCATACCGGCGGTCCCCTTATACGACAACATTCACAATCCTCTGTGGAACAACGATTATCTTGCGTGGTGCCTTACCGTCCAATGCAGCCTGTACAACTGACAATTCAAGTACAGCATTTTCAACAGTCAATTGATCGGCATCACGCGCAATTGTCAAATCACCACGTTTTTTGCCATTGATCTGAACCGGCAAAGTGATCAATGCCTCTGTCACCAGTGTTTCATCATATTTTGGCCAGGCGCGATCAGCCACCAGGTCATTATTGCCCAACACGACATTACATTCTTCACAAAGATGCGGTGTCATTGGTGCAAGAATGGCAACCAGAATATCGGTGGCATCACGCAGGGCAGCCAATGTTGGCGCATCCGCAGTGCCCTTGGCAGCCATGCTGAAAGCGCCCGAGAGCGTATTGACCAGTTCATGGGTGCGGGCCACAGCCTTGTTGAAAGCCAGCTTGTTGAGGTCTTCGCCGACATTCTTCAGCGTTTTATGCGCCGCGCGGGAAATCTCGCTGGCTTTGCCCTCATGGGCCGGCATTGCATCAACGTTCTTCAGTGCTGGCGCCGCTTCACCAAGCAGCCGCCATACCTTTTGAACAAAACGATGGGCGCCTTCGACACCCGATTCCGTCCAGATAACGTCGCGCTCGGGGGGCGAATCGGAAAGCATGAAGAACCGTGCGGTATCAGCGCCGTAGGAATCGATAATATCGTCCGGATCAACCACATTGCGTTTCGATTTGGACATTTTCTCGACGGAACCGATTTTGACTTCATCACCACTGTCCAGCACAAATGCCCGGCGCTTTCCGCCCTGTTCGTCAACGCGCACCTCGGCAGGTGTCAGCCAGCCGTTCTCGCCCTTGTAGGTCTCATGGACGACCATGCCCTGGGTGAACATGCCCTTGAATGGTTCTTTCAGCCCCACATGTCCGGTCAGCTGCATGGCGCGGGTGAAAAACCGCGAATAAAGCAGGTGCAAAATGGCATGCTCGATACCGCCAATATACTGATCAACCGGTAACCATGCGTCGGCCGCCTTCGGATCAGTGGGATTTTTTTCCCAGGGAGCCGTGAAACGGGCAAAATACCACGAGGAATCGACAAATGTGTCCATAGTGTCAGTTTCACGAAGCGCCGGAGCAGCACATTTGGGGCATGGTACATTGCGCCAGGTGGCATGTCTGTCCAGCGGATTACCCGGCTTGTCAAAATCAACGTCATCAGGCAGTTGAACGGGCAGGTCACCTTTCGGAACAGGTACGATGCCACAGTCTTCGCAATGGATGACGGGGATGGGACAACCCCAATAGCGCTGACGGGATATGCCCCAGTCACGCAGCCGGTACATGACCTGCCTTTCCCCTTGCGGCTTTCCATCGATCTGTCTGGCTTCCAGGCGGGTTGCCACTTCATCGAAAGCTTCCTGCGGTGTCATGCCGTTCAGAAACGTCGAGTTGATCATGATGCCGCTGTCGACAAATGCCTCTTCGGTGATCTGGAACGTTGCAGCGTCGCCATCTGCAGGCATAACGACCGGCGTCACAGGCAAGCCATACTTATTGGCAAAATCCAGGTCGCGCTGATCGCCCGAAGGACAACCGAATATCGCGCCTGTTCCATAGTCCATCAGCACAAAATTGGCGACGTAGACGGGCAGTTGCCAATCGGGATCAAAGGGATGTGTTACCTTTATCCCCGTATCGAATCCCACTTTTTCAGCGGTTTCAAGTGCAGCCAGCGATGTGCCCATGCGTCGGCATTCATCACAAAATTCAGCCAGTGCCTGATTGCTTTCAGCAGCTTTCAGCGCCAGTGGGTGATCTGCTGCAACAGCCATGAATGACGCGCCGAACAATGTATCAGGCCGGGTGGTATAAACCTCCAGCAATCGCTCCTGTTGAGGCGCAGTCTCCGGTACAATTTGCCAGCGAACATGCAGCCCTTCAGAACGGCCAATCCAGTTTTTCTGCATCAGCCTGACTTTTTCGGGCCATTGATCCAGATCATCAAGCGCCTCAAGCAAATCCTCGCTGAAATCGGTAATCTTGAAAAACCATTGGGTAAGCTCGCGCTGTTCAACCAATGCACCGGAGCGCCATCCGCGCCCGTCAATGACCTGTTCATTGGCAAGAACCGTATGATCTTCCGGATCCCAATTTACCCGGGATTGCTTGCGGTAAATGAGATCATGGTCCAGAAAATCCAAAAACAGATGTTGTTGGTGCTGATAATAGTCGACATCACAGGTGGCAAATTCACGGGACCAATCCAGCGACAGACCCATGGATTTCAGCTGTCTGCGCATGGTATCGATATTCTGATAGGTCCAATCCTTGGGATGAACCTTGTTTTTCATCGCTGCATTCTCAGCCGGCATGCCAAAGGCATCCCAACCCATCGGATGAAGGACGTTATATCCCAATGCCCGCTTGTAACGCGCTACAACATCGCCCATCGCATAGTTGCGAACATGGCCTATGTGAATACGCCCGGATGGATAAGGGAACATCTCCAGGACATAATATTTTGGCTTGGGATCATCATTGTCCGTCTCGAACAGTTTATTGTCGTCCCAGACTTTTCGCCAGCGTGGTTCCGCGTCGCGCGGATTATAACGTTCAATGGCCATCAATGAGAGGTCCGTTGTTATCAGGAAACTTTGCGGCGAGCTTCACCATGAAACCCGCCAAGCGTCAACCGTTTCTGACCTGATTAGGGCTTTTTGCGAATTTTTAAGAATCTGAAAAACACCAAATAAAGACGATTATCCAGGCATTGTGGCCCTTCTTTCGTTTTTACACACTCTGGTCATCAGGCCCGGTCATTGTATCGGCCTGCAAGCTATGCAAAAAACCTCAAAGCAGTGCGAGATGACAGATGAGTGGGCAAAAATGAGTGCAGCAGACAATTTACGCGATGTTGAGGCAGCGATCGTCAGCGCTGAGCGGGAAGCAAACAGGCCTATAGGGTCGGTGTCGCTCGTTGCTGTGTCAAAAACCTTTGACGGACCAATGATTGCACCTGTGATAGAAGCCGGACATCGGGTATTTGGCGAAAACCGTGTCCAGGAAGCCCAGTCAAAATGGCCGCAGCTTCGTGCACTGGCTGCGGATATACAATTGCACCTGATCGGCCCGCTGCAATCCAACAAGGCGGCGGATGCTGTTGCACTGTTTGATGTCATTGAAACCGTTGATCGTGAAAAAATTGCCCAGGCGCTGTCGCGTGAGATGCAAAAGCAAAAGAAAAACCTGCGGCTTTATGTGCAGGTCAATACCGGATCTGAGCCTCAAAAGGCCGGTGTGGAACCACATGCTGTTGTTGCATTCGTGCAGCTATGCCGTGATACCTACGGGCTCCAGATTGAGGGGCTGATGTGTATTCCGCCGGTTGAAGAAAACCCCGGCCCGCATTTTGCCTTGCTGGAAAAACTGGCTGGTGAGGCGAAGGTCGAAAAATTGTCGATGGGTATGTCAGCGGATTTCAGCATGGCTGTTGCCTTTGGTGCAACCAGCGTTCGTGTTGGTTCAGCAATATTTGGTAAACGTGACAAACAGGTCTGATAAATAAAAGACTGTCCAAATTGTCGCATGACTCTAAGGTCGGATTTACGCGATGGGAGCCTGTTTTGTATGAATGGCTTCATTGCACAGATGCGATTGGCCTCACAGCATTGTGTTGCTGGTGGGCTGTCGGGGAGCGTCTGTGAAAAATGGGAGGAAATACCATGGAAAGCGGATATCGGGCTGCCTATGACGGCTGGGCATCAAATCCGGAGCAATTCTGGGCTGCAGCAGCCGAGGCTATAGACTGGTTTACCCCCATTGAGCGGGTATTCGATCCTGATCAGGGTGCCTATGGCCGCTGGTATAGCGGAGCCACGACGAATACCTGTTACAATTGCCTCGACAGACATGTGGAGCGTGGCAGAGCAGATCAGCCGGCGATCATCTGTGATAGTCCGATCACCGGAACCCAGACCACCTATACCTATGGTGCCCTTCTGGAGGAAGTCAAAACCCTGTCCAGTGTGCTGCAGGATCTGGGGGTTGGCCGCGGCGACCGCGTAATTATCTACATGCCGATGATAGCAGAAGCGGTGATGTCGATGTTGGCCTGCGCGCGTCTGGGAGCCATCCATTCAGTGGTTTTCGGTGGATTTGCCGGTCATGAGCTGGCGACGCGTATCGATGACGCGACCCCCAGGGTGATAATCGGTGCATCCTGCGGGATCGAACCAAATCGCATTGTTCCCTATAAGCCAATGCTGGATGAGGCCATAAGCCTGTCTGAACACAAGCCGGAAAAATGCCTGATATTGCAGCGCGAACAACATGTGGCTGAGCTTGATGATGCGCGTTATGTCGATATGGCCAGCGCCATGCAGGCGGCCCGCAGCGAAGGCCGCGATGTTCCCTGTGTTGCAGTCGAGGCCACCGATCCGCTTTACATTCTGTATACCTCGGGCACCACAGGTCAGCCCAAGGGGGTCGTGCGCGACAACGGTGGTCACATGGTTGCGCTCCACTGGTCCATGAAAGCAATTTACGATGTCAATCCTGGTGAAGTGTTCTGGGCGGCATCGGATGTGGGGTGGGTTGTTGGCCATTCCTATATTGTTTATGCGCCGCTGTTGCATGGCAATACATCCATTGTCTTTGAGGGAAAGCCGGTTGGCACACCTGATGCGGGTACTTTTTGGCGGGTCATCAGTGAGCATAAGGTGGCAGCCCTGTTCACGGCGCCCACCGCATTCAGGGCGATCAAGAAGGAGGACCCGCAGGGTTCTCTGATCAGCAAATATGATTTATCCGGCTTCAGAACGCTGTTCCTGGCAGGAGAGCGGGCCGACCCGGACACCATTGAATGGGCGCAGGAAAAACTGGGCGTACCGGTTATTGATCACTGGTGGCAGACCGAGACCGGATGGACCATTGCCGGCAATCCTGTTGGCCTTGGCATGTTGCCGGTTAAACTTGGTTCGCCGACAGTTGCCATGCCCGGATATGAAATTTGTGTTTTGGATGATGCGGGCCATGCGGTCGAGAAGGGTTCACTTGGCAATATCGTGGTCAAATTACCTTTGCCGCCCGGGTGCCTTCCTACCCTTTGGCAGGCTGAAGAACGCTTTCATGATGCTTATCTCGCTGAGTTCCCCGGTTATTACAAAACCGCTGATGCGGGTTACGTGGATGAGGATGATTATCTTTTCATCATGGCCCGCACGGATGACATTATCAACGTCGCCGGACATCGTCTTTCGACGGGGGGTATGGAGGAAGTCATAGCCTATCATCGCGATGTTGCTGAATGTGCGGTGATCGGTATTGCCGATGATCTCAAGGGGCAGATCCCGGCGGGTTTTGTGGTTATCAATAGTGGCGTCGATCGCACCAATGATGAGATTGAAAAAGAGGTCATTAAACTCGTGCGCGATCAGATTGGCCCGGTTGCAGCATTCAAACTGGTTATCACCGTTGCACGGCTGCCAAAAACCCGTTCTGGCAAGATTTTGCGTGGAACCATGCAAAAAATTGCCGATGGGCAGGAATGGAAAATGCCCGCGACCATCGATGATCCGGCAATACTTGACGAAATTGCCGATGCCCTGGCATCCCGTGGTCTGAAGAGAGCCTGAAGGCGTTGATAACACGAGCCGTCGGGCTTTGGACCGTTGACGGCAAACGCCGATGGGTACAGTGTCCGGCGCTTGGATATACGGCCACCGGGTATCATGGGTGATTCCGGTGGCGCAAAATTGACCAGGAGATGACGTCACTATGGATGGAAAAGTAGCCATTGTTACAGGTGGAGCCCGGGGAATTGGCAAAGCCATTGCCAAACGTTATCTGATGGACGGGGCCCGGGTCATGCTTGCCGATGTGGATGAAAAGAGTGGTGAAGCTGCTGCCAGGGATCTGTCCGAACTGGGCGACGTCCGCTTCCTTGCAACCAATGTCGCCGAGCGGCTTGATGTGCGCAATCTTGTGGCAGGGACGCTTGATGTATTTGGTGATATTGACGTTCTGGTCAGCAATGCAGGTGTGGTTCACGCGGCTGATTTTCTGGATCTGGAAGAGAAAGATTTTGACCGGGTTCTGTCCGTCAATCTCAAGGGCGTGTTCCTGTGCGGCCAGGCTGTCGCGCGCCATATGGTCGATAAGGTCAAAAAAGGTGGTGAACCTGGTTGTATAATCAACATGTCCTCCATCAATGCGGTATTTGCCATTGCCAATCAGGTTCCCTATTCAGTTTCAAAGGGTGGGGTTGGTCAATTGACCCGCGTCATGGCCATTTCCCTGGCTCCGCATGGCATTCGGGTCAATGCCATTGGCCCTGGATCCATAATGACTGACATGCTGGCATCAGTCGTCGATGATAAAAATGCCAGAGAACGCATCCTGTCACGCACACCCATTGGCCGTATTGGTGAAGTGGATGAGATAGCCGGTGTTGCAGCCTTTCTTGCATCGAAGGATGCCAGCTACATGACCGGGCAAACACTGTTTGCTGACGGTGGCAGGCTGCCACTGAACTATACTGTACCTGTTCCGGAGGAGTGATGCTCCGCGCTGTATGACACTCCTGACAGAATGTTGTCAGGAGGGGTATGCGATATTGACGCCGTTGACTTAACAACGGAGAAAGACAATGTCCTCAAGTGCCCCTGAACATGCAGCCGTATGGTTCGAGATACCGGTCAGTGACTTCAAAGCTGGTCAGACCTTCTATAATGCCGTCGTAGATACAGAACTGGTTGAGACAGATATGGGACCAAGCACGGTCGCTGTTTTTCCCAACAAGGATCCGATGTCCGGTGTTGCCGGCCATATTTATGAGGGAAAGCCCGGTGTGCCGGGTAATGGAAATACGATACATCTGGCTGTTCCCGCGCCTTTGGAAGCTGCAATGGACCGTGTTGTTGAGCAAGGTGGCAAGGTTGTCTCCGATATCATGACAATTCCGGCCGGCCGCTTTGTTTATTGTCTTGATCCTGATGGAAACAGCATCGGCCTGTTTGGCTAACGCTGGCGGGGCGGCAAATTTCAAATTGAAAAATTGCGATCCGGATCTGCGGTCCGGATCGCTATCCTGACATTCCAGGTTATAGTACCTGACAAAATGGAACAGAGTGAGCAATATGCGTCGTGCTGATCGGCTATTTCAAATCGTTCAATACCTGCGGGGCGGCCGTCTGGTGACGGCAGCTTCGCTGGCCGGGCGATTGGAAGTTTCCGAGCGCACCATTTATCGCGATATTGCTGATCTTCAATCAACCGGTGTTCCGATCGATGGAGAAGCCGGTGTTGGCTATATCATGCGTGAGGGTTTTGAACTGCCACCATTGATGTTCTCGCGCGATGAAATCGTTGCTTTGGTGACCGGCGCGCGTCTGGCGCGCGCCTGGGGAGGGGCAACTGTTGCGCGGGCTGCAGAAGAAGCGCTGATAAAAATTCAGGCGGTGCTGCCAGACAATGCCAAAGGTCAAATTGCACAGACAGAAATTCACGCACCGGACTTCATGATGCATCAGGACGTACGGGAGCGGTTTGATCTGTTGGAGCAGGCTGCGGATAAGCGGCGGATCGTTGAAATTGGCTATCAGGATGCGGACGGAACATCAACGGCGCGTCGCATACGCCCACTCGGTCTGTGGTTCTGGGGCAAAGTGTGGACACTTGCTGCCTGGTGTGAGCTGCGGGTTGATTTCCGCACCTTCAGATTGGATCGTATAGAGACCATTAAACAGACCTCGGATCAGTTTCGCCCCGAGCGTGGCCGCACTCTGGCTGATTATTACAGATTGAAAGAACGTGACGAACGGCCCTTTGACGCGGATCGGTTTCGCTGACGCGGCCTGGATCTTCGTATATTTGTAATAATTATCCGGCTAATCTGTTACCCATTGCCCGCCTGAGCCACAAAATCATTGCCCCATTATGCGATGAGTGGAAGAGTGACCTACTTGGATCATAGTACCAACGGTATCTAGATTTCCTATTCGCTCGGGGTGCAATGGCGATGAAAACAGTCATTATTATTGGTGCCGGGATCGTCGGCATATCAACGGCGATCTGGCTTCAAAGGGCCGGTCACAGCGTCAAAATTGTTGATCGCGGTGTCGCAAAAGACAGGGCGAGCTACGGAAATGGCGGGGTTCTTGCCTCCTGTGCCGTCATTCCGGTGACCGGGCCCGGGTTGTTGAAAAAAGTACCAAAAATGCTTTTTGATCCTCGCCAGCCCCTGTTTTTAAAATGGTCTTACTTACCAAAATTGACGCCGTGGCTGCTAAGATATCTCAGCCATTGCAATCCGCAGGACACCCGCCGGATTGCCGCTGCCCTCAGGTCCATAATAGGCGATAGTCTCGAAGACCATCAGGCATTGGCAAATGGATCGGCGGCACAAAAGCGCATCCGCCCATCGGATTATCTGTTCATCTACAACAACAAGGATGATTATCACGGTGATGCATTTGGATGGTCGGTGCGCAAGGAACTTGGATATGCCTGGGATGAATTTGATAGTAATGATCTGACAGAATATGACCCGGTATTTTCTCAGGAATTAAAATTCGCCACCCGTCTTGGCAAGCACGGTATGATTGATGATCCCGGCGCTTATTTGAACGATCTGACCGATCATTTTGAACAACAGGGCGGCCAGCTGATAACTGGCGAAGTTGAAGATATTGTCCGCATTGAAGGCAAGGTTTGTGGTGTTCGAATCGCTGGCGAAACGGTTAGTGCGGACGTCGCTGTAATAACCGGTGGTGCCTGGTCGAGTGCTTTGACCAAAAAACTGGGTCTGCACATACCGCTCGAAAGTGAACGGGGTTATCACCTGGAGTTGTGGGAACCCAGTATTATGCCCCGGGCCCCTGTCATGATCGCTGGCGGCAAGTTTGTTGTTACCCCTATGGAGGGGCGCTTGCGGCTTGCCGGTGTCGTTGAATTTGGCGGGCTGGTGAATGCCCGATCCAAAAAACCCTTCGACCTTTTGCGCAATAATATTATCAAAGCGATACCGGGTCTGACCTGGAAGGATGAAACTCAATGGATGGGGCATCGGCCTGCCCCTTCCGATTCAATCCCGGTGATTGGTGAGATTCCTGGCCTGTCCGGTGCTTTTGTCGGATTTGGGCATCATCATGTGGGATTGACAGGCGGCCCTAAAACCGGTCGTTTGCTGGCTCAACTCATTTCCGCAAATAAACCGAATATCGACATGGCACCCTATTCTCCTGCACGATTTAATCCGCGCAGGGTCTAAAAGTCATAACAGAAAACGCGACAGGCATTCGGTGAACAATCAGGCCAGGCTGCCAACCGCTCCAAAGTGGACAAAAATAATACAATGCCGATGATCAATGTCGACGTCATACCTGATCTTCCAACGATCCATGAGGCAATCTAGGCTCATGGATATCCATCTGACGACCCAGATTCCCTTGGAACTGGCCATTGCACTTATTTTTGGCGCTATCCTTCTGGGCGCCATAGTTCAGGTCGGGTTGGGAATGGGATTTGGCCTGACGGTTGCGCCACTTCTGGCATTGATTGATCCGGCTTTGGTCCCTGCACCAACACTGTTTTTGGGCATGTTCACAGCCGGTTGGGCGGCGCTGATCAATCGTCAATCCATCACATGGTCTGAAGTGGCTATCGGTTCTGCCGGGCGGATTGCCGGTATCGCGATCAGTATTTTCATTATGGCATATACCATTGGTGATGCGGGTTTTGATCTGCTGTTTGGCGGGTTCGTGCTGGTTGCCGTGCTGTTGTCTGTTGGTGGATGGCATTTGCCATTCAATCCATTATCCCTGTCCCTTATGGGTTGTCTTTCAGGCCTGATGGGAACAATCACATCCGTTGGCGCGCCGCCGCTGGCTGTTATTTATCAGGGGCGTGATCCGGCCAAGAGTCGTGCAACCCTATCCGCGTTTTTCTCTTTCGGGTGTCTGCTGTCACTTGTCGGCCTCTATGCCATGGGGCTGGCAGGGGCCAGGGATGCCGTATTGGCTATTGTGATGTTGCCACCGATGTTGCTTGGCATCTATCTGGCAAAACATTTGCGCGCCGGGTTTGATAATTGGTATCGCCTATTACTACTAGGCTTATCCGGTCTTGCCGGGTTGCTGTTGGTGTTGAGAGGGCTGTTTTGAGACGCCTTTTGCTAAAACCGTTTATCCTTGCGGCTGACCAGGGGCGCTGGTTGCTTGTATTGGGCCTGATTGCAGCTGTTGCTTTGCCGCATATGGCGGCGGTCATGGAGGAACAACTTCCGCGGGCCGTGGCGCTGCTGCTGTTTCTGGCCGCGCTGCGCGTCGGGCCCCGTCAGGTGATCGGGGCTGTGCGTGACCTTGGACAATCATTCATGGTCGTCATCATCCTTCAGTTGATGATCCCATTGATATTTGCACTCATTCTGGTGGCGAGCGGGTGGCAAAGTCCCATTGCACTTGCCTTGGCACTGATGTTGACGGCATCACCCATCTCGGGCAGCCCAAGCCTGACGCTGCTGCTGGGACGCGATGGCGCACCGGCTCTTCGTGTATTGATTGTCGGAACGGCACTATTGCCGTTTACAAGCATTCCGTCTTTCTGGTTGTTGCCCGATCTTGTCAGTGGTTCCGGTGTTTTTGTTGCATCTTTACGGCTGTTGGCCCTGATCGTAATTGCAACAGGTGTAGCTTTTGCCATTCGGGCATTTGTGCTGAAGACCCCCCGACCGGACACGCTCAAGGCTCTGGATGGGATGTCCGCACTGACCATGGCGATCATGGTGATTGGTCTGATGGCGGAAATTCGTCCAGCCATGTCGGCCAATCCCTATGGGTTGCTGTTTAATCTTGTCGTTGCCTTCATCGCCAATTTCGGGCTGCAAATGGTGACTTTTCTGAGTGTTGGCCGAACGCGTTTTCGCGCCGATGCGGTAGCGATCAGCGTGTCGGCGGGAAATCGCAATATTGCGCTCTTCCTTGCGGCACTTCCGGCGGGCGTCATGGATCCGCTGTTGCTGTTTATCGGCTGCTATCAGGTCCCGATGTATCTGACGCCGATCCTGCTTCGCCGATTCTACAAAACCTGAATAGCTCTGACGTTTGCGCAGCCCAAACCGATGCGACGCGATGCGTCGCACTGCCTCGGGCAACAATCGCCAAAATACGGTAACATTGGCGTGTGAAGGTTCTTAGAAGTGATTCGTTTCCTTTTTAAAAAGAGATGAATTGCCGAAAGCCAAGAGGGAAGCCGGTGTAAATCCGGCGCTGCCCCCGCAACTGTATGCGGTTAGTCTCTTCCACAAGCCACTGGTCAACAGACCGGGAAGGCGGAAGCCGAGACGTTGACCCGCAAGCCAGGAGACCTGCCTTCACAATGACTATAACCCGGGCGGGGTGCCCCGGAACAGTGCTGGTGCTGGATTATTATCCGGCTAACCGGTCCTTTCCCTACCCCGTCTCTGCTTTTTGAAGGAGAGACTGATGTTCAAGATTCGCGCAACATATTCCTGTTTGCCCCACAGTGATGAACCCATGGTGAGGCGATGATGTACCCCATGCAGGATCATAGTGAACTGGGCATGCTTGTGCGCCGCATAGATATGGTCAACCCGGGTAATATAATCAATTTTGGGTGTTCGACATTGCTTGTGCCTGTTTCGCCGGAAGATGCGCTCGTCAGCTGGATGCTGGATCTGCCCGAGGGCGCTGTCGTATCAACGGCCGCAATCCATGCACTCAGGCATGTGGACAGGGGAACAGACAATAGCGCGGGCGTTCAATTGTTTTGCGACTACCTGAAAGCAGCCATTGAGGTACAGGCCGTACCATCGCGCCGGCGCAATGGGCGTGCAAGAAAAAAGCGCCGTTCCTGAACTGAATGCCCCAACAAAATCAACGGCCGGCACATTTGTCCCGTTTCTGGCAAAACCTGAAACGGTCTGTGGGCGCCAAAATGACATTTACAATATTACTGCTGCCCGAGCTTCATGTCCGGCGTATAGGATTTGTCGGCAATGTCTTTGACAACGGCCTGTGCACATCGCATCTGACCGGCAGCTGTATCGAATGCATAGGCAGGATCACCATGTAGGGTCCAGCCCTTGTGCAGTGCTTCACTCACCTTGTGGCAAAAAGTTGCATCATCCGGCCCGGTCAGCATTCGGTATAGTTTCATAGGTGCAAATTCCCATTTCGCTTTTCTGCCAATCGTCTGTATGCGCCGATTGGCAGAATGGCAAGGGTCCCTATCACAGGTCAGCATGTGTGCATATGTGGAGGATTCAAACCCAAATATAATTAGCCGGATTCAAGTCGCTTCATATGAGACAACTTCGAACTCGATATCGTCTTCATCATGAAAGTAAAACCGCTTTCCTGGTTCATAATCCGCGTGGGAATGCGGGGTGTAGCCTGCTTTGATCACCCGCGCTTCGATTTGGTCCAGATCGTCGACGACAATGCCGATATGATTGAGGCCGCCACGCGATGTATAGGTATTGCCCTGCATTTTCGGTGGGGTTCCATGACTATACACCGCAAGATAGGTGTCCTTTGAGCCGACGTGAACCGTGTGACCACCGTTTATTGCCGCGCCTTGCCATCGAATCTCCCAATCAAACAGCGCGCACATTCTGGTCGCTGTCTGCAGGGGGTCACTGACCGTTACGTTAACGTGTTCAAGTTGAGACTGGGTCATCTAATTCTCCCGACCTTGGTCGTATGGTTGCAGGTTGGGAGAATGATAATTCCTCAACCATACTTGAGGTCAAGCGTATTTTTTCGCCTTCGAATGGCGACCCTGTGGTGGTATTCATCAAGCGGTTTTAACGGTCTGTGCTTCGAATTTAGCCAAAAGCTCTTCTGCCTGTTGGAGATGCAGTCGTTCGACCATTTTACCACTGAGCTTAATGACACCCTTGCCCTGGTTTTCAAGTCTTGCAAATGCCGAGATCACAGCCCGCGCCTGCGCAACCATTTCCTGCGACGGGCCGAAAACCCCATTGGCTGTTTCAATCTGTTTTGGATGGATCAGTGTTTTGCCGTCGAAGCCCATGGCATGGCCGGCTCTGCATTCGGTCTCATAGCCCTGAACATCCGAAAAATCATTATAGACACCGTCCAGAGCCTCGAGCCCTGCGGCCCGGGCTGCAAGAATTATCTGCATGAGCCAGGCAATCATGAACTGGCGTCCATTGCCAGGATCGGTCCCTGTTACCTTCGCCAGATCATTGGTACCGGCAATCAGACATTCCAACCGGGCGTCTGGCTCCGCACTGGTATCAGCAATTTCCACACTATTGGCGATACCGCGCGGTGTTTCAATCATTGCCCATAGTCGTGTTTTATGCGGCACCTGTCGTTGGATCATCCGGCGCTGCACCGAGATAATGTCATCACCGGTATTGACCTTTGGCAGCAGGATTGCATCCGGTGCACAGGCGCAGGCCATCTGGAAATCCTGCTCGCCCCAGGCTGTATCGGGTGCATTGATGCGAATGGCATATTGGCCATTTGTCCGGGTGTTTTGATCAAACCAGGCGGTAATATTGTTTCTGGCAAGGTCCTTGTCATCGGGACCAATGGCGTCTTCCAGATCGAATATGATCGCGTCACAGTCCAAAGCAGTGGCTTTTTCCAAAGCGCGCGCATTGTTCGCAGGAACATAAAGTACGGAACGTTTTGGCCGCATTGGCGCTGGTGATGTCATAATTGAATTGCCCATGAAGATCTCTTGTATTCACGTGAATGCGACTGCAGCTGCGTTTTAGCCTGACTATGGAGGCAATGTAACCAATTTGTAACGTGACGCAGCTTGAATTTGGTGCTTGTAATGGCCATCTCAAATGAAAGGTTCGATCCGATGGTCGAACGCAGCAATTTGCCAGGCTACCGGTCGGGCATACAACAGGAAAGAAAGCGGGGGATCAGATTATGGAAAATCTTCGCGCAATTATTATAGGCGTTGTCGGGCTGGCTATTGCCGCTTTGATGATTGTTGTCATGGCAACTGTCGGGTTGGCCGTTATCGGTTTTGCCGTTGTTGCCGGAACAATAGGGCTTGTTTATGCAAAATTCGGCCCACGTTCGAAAGTTCAAAAGCGGCGTGAAAAACGCGTCTGGAACGATGGACATGGCACCATTATCGACATGTGATCGCGATATTCGCGGTTAGGCCCTTCTTTTTCTGCATAACCTTTGATAAACGCATGGCAAAAGTTCCCTTGCTCAGACATGACGGCTCCTATTTGAGGGAGCCGGTCAGGCCGGGCGTTGAATACCGAGGTTTTCGCCATGAAGAAATTCTCCAGACATAGCGGCGTTGCAGCGCCACTGCCGATCGTTAATGTCGATACCGACATGATCATTCCGAAAGATTATCTCAAAACCATCAAGCGGACCGGCCTGGGCACCGGATTATTCGCTGAGATGCGTTTTAACGATGATGGGTCCAAGAACACCGATTTTGTTCTCAACAAGCCAGCCTATGAAAAGGCCAGCATTCTTGTGGCAGGCGATAATTTCGGTTGTGGATCATCGCGCGAACATGCGCCCTGGGCGCTTGAGGATTATGGCATCCGCTGTGTCATTTCGACCAGCTTTGCAGATATTTTCTACAACAATTGTTTCAAGAACGGCCTATTGCCGATTGTGGTCAAACCGGAAGAACTTGAACTTTTGATGGATGATGCGTCCCGTGGCGCCAACGCCACACTGACGGTCGATCTTGTTACGCAGGAAATTCACGGTCCTGATGGTGGTGTTGTGAAATTCAACATTGACCCGTTCCGCAAACATTGTCTGTTGAATGGCCTTGATGACATTGGTCTTACCATGGAAAAAGATCACCATATCGACAAGCACGAAGATCATATTACAAACCACCGGCCGTGGCACTAAAGAGCCACTTCAGGAAATCCATCCGGATTATCCGGGTGTGATCCTCAGACCATGGCGTTGATTATCTTTGGACCGGGCAGCGCGATTCAAACAAAACCCCGACGGGCGAAAATCTGGAGAGCCGACATGCGCACATTGATCACCACTGGCTCGCCATTTGAAAAGGCAGCAGGCTATTCCAGAGCGGTTGTTCAGGGAGACTGGTGCTTTGTGGCCGGGACCACCGGTTACGATTATGAGACCATGCTGATGCCGGAGCGTGTCGAAGACCAGACGCGCAATGCGGTCGCGACCATCTCGAAATCGCTGCAGGAAGCAGGGTTTGATCTGGCGGACGTTGTGCGGGCGCAATATTTTATCACTGATGCTGCTGATGCCGGGCGGGTGTTTCCGGTCCTGGGTGAATTGTTTGCGGATATCCGGCCAGCCGCGACGATGCTGGTCACCGGTTTGATAAGGCCCGAAATGCGGATAGAAATTGAAGTTACCGCGCTTCGCTCATCCCGATAGCGGACCGGCGACACAACTGAATTGAGATAGAGCGAAAAGGACAGACAATGGCAACGCGCAAACTTCTTCTACTTCCCGGTGATGGCATTGGCCCCGAGGCCATGAACGAAGTCAGAAAACTCATTGCCTATATGAATGAGGACCTTCAGGCCGGGTTTGAACTGGAAGAGGGGCTTGTTGGCGGTTCAGCCTATGATGTACACGGGCAATCCATTTCCGAAGCGGATATGCAAAAGGCGCTTGGCGCCGATGCTGTCTTGTTTGGTGCCGTAGGCGGACCCAAATGGGATGACGTTCCATATGAAGTGCGTCCCGAAGCAGGCCTGCTGCGCCTCCGTAAGGATTTGCAACTCTTTGCCAATCTGCGACCAGCTATCTGCTATCCGGCGCTGGCCTCTGCTTCTTCGCTGAAGCAGGAACTGGTGGAAGGCCTGGACATTCTTATCGTGCGGGAACTGACCGGTGGCGTATATTTTGGCGAACCCAAAGAGATCATTGATCTTGGCAACGGCCAAAAACGCGGCATCGATACACAGATCTATGACACCTATGAAATTGAGCGCATATCCGGTGTTGCATTTGAGCTCGCGCGCACGCGCGGCAATCGTGTGACGTCGATGGAAAAACGCAATGTGATGAAATCGGGTGTGTTGTGGAATGATGTTGTCACCGCAACCCATGCAGCCAGTTATCAGGATGTTCAGCTGGATCATATGCTTGCTGACGCTGGCGGTATGCAATTGGTTCGCCAGCCAAAACAGTTTGATGTCATTGTGACAGACAATCTGTTTGGCGACATGCTTTCAGATGTTGCTGCCATGCTTACCGGATCTCTTGGCATGCTGCCGTCGGCATCATTGGGTGCTCCGGATGACGTGACCGGAACACGCAAGGCATTGTACGAACCCGTTCATGGTTCAGCGCCTGACATTGCCGGCAAGGGAATTGCCAATCCGATCGCCATGATGGCTTCCTTTGCGATGTGCCTGCGCTATTCTTTCAATATGGTTGCTGAGGCGGACCGGCTTGAAAGTGCAATTGCGGCTGTTCTTGATAGCGGCATTCGCACCGTTGATATTGCCGGAGAATCAATCACACCGGTTGGCACGACACAGATGGGTGATGCCGTGTTGAACCAATTCAAGGCTCTGTCAAACTGATTTGACCTTGTGAGCCGACTGCGCAAGAGTGCCAGTCGGCTCAGCTATGTGCATTGGATTACCGGAACTTTTGCAGATAGTCTGGTTTCATGGTCGGTGGTTATCAATAGGCGACCGAAGCAATAAAATCAGTTCCCTTGATGTAATGAGACGGAATGTGAAATGAGCACCGAAACCCAGGATAAAACAGCTTCCGGTCTCAAAAAGAGTATGGGCGCGATTGCCAGTCGTTTTGGCGGTAACGTGAGCGCCAACCGGGCTTTTTTGAACAATCGCAAATCCGGTAAAAGGGCACTTCAGCCAATTCGGGTGCATGGGGTGCGATATTTTTTCGTCACCGCCATGGTTGTTCTATTGGCGGCCGTTGTATTGGATTTGCCGGTTGGCAGCTATCGCGGCCAGTGGCCCGGCGAAATCATAGGCTGGGCGAGCCAGTTGACGGATGTGGCACAGTCCGGGTGGATACTGGTACCCACCGGTGTCTTTGTTCTCCTTTGTTATCTCATCGACTGGCGCCGGTTTCGTGGCCGCACACGACTGACCCTTGGCAAGTGGATGTCGGTCAGTGGCTATGTCTTTGTCGCCGTTGGTGCGTCAGGACTGATTGCGGCTATTCTCAAAGCTGTGATCGGTCGGGCAAGACCGGTGCATTTTGATGAGCTGGGCGCATTTTATTTCAACTCGTTTACACTG
This sequence comes from uncultured Rhizobiaceae group bacterium, assembly GCA_947501445.1. Taxonomy (GTDB): domain Bacteria; phylum Pseudomonadota; class Alphaproteobacteria; order Rhizobiales; family Rhizobiaceae; genus Hoeflea_A. Next base: position 235,359 of record CANMVS010000004.1, read on the forward strand.
GAAGCCAGTTTCGCCAGTTTCCCTTCCGGACATTCGACAACGGCCGGAGCTTTGTTTGCAGCTATTGCGATATTCTTCCCGGCGCTGCGCCTGCCAGCGCTTATTCTCGGGCTATGGCTCGCAACAACGCGAATTCTTGTCGGTGCCCATTATCCCAGTGACGTGGTCGCTGGTGTGGCCTTTGGTGCCTGGTATGCCTATTTTTCAGCACTGTTTTTTGCCCGCTACGGCATCTTGTTCACGACAAACGATCGTGGTTGGCCGATACGCAAACGCGGTTATGGGTTGCTGCGTCGATGGCGCCGAAAACGCGGCTGACCACAATAATTGGCCGTTCAAGTGATCGGTTTTCGTCAGTTCTGCCGGATTCACGTTACAAAGATCAGACCCAGGTGATTGACTCCTTCCACAGGCGCTGTAAAACGCCCATTGAACAGGATTGAACCATGCCCGTGTGCAATATGCATTATTGGAGTTGTCGCAATTCGGCGCTGATCGTCGAAAGTGTCAACGTGCATGCCTGCAATACCAAAAAAACAGCCACAAAGACGACCAAAACGGTCTGACGTCTCTGGCTTGTCCGCTCTCTTCCCGGTCCTGCCGGGGAACTGGCCCGCTGGCTTGCGGGCTGCCGACAAGGAAGAGAGACAGGAGATAAATCAAATGGGATTTAGAATTGCTATTGTTGGCGCCACCGGAAACGTGGGCCGGGAAATGCTTGAGATATTATCGGAGAGAAACTTCCCCGTTGATGAAGTAATCCCTCTGGCCTCCAGCCGTTCTGTTGGGCGTGAAGTATCTTTCGGGGACAAGATGCTTAAGGTCAGGAACCTTGAGAATTACGATTTTACCGGTACGGATCTGTGCCTGATGTCGGCAGGTGGCTCTGTTTCACAAAAATGGTCACCCAAGATCGGACAGCAGGGCTGCGTTGTCATCGATAACTCGTCCGCATTTCGTTATCATTCGGATGTGCCGCTGATTGTTCCAGAAGTTAATCCCGAGGCTATTGATGATTTCAAGAAGAAAAACATCATTGCCAATCCCAATTGCTCAACAGCGCAGCTAGTCGTTGCCCTGAAGCCTTTGCATGATGCTGCGGGTATCAAGCGTATTGTCGTTTCGACCTACCAGTCCGTATCGGGCGGCGGCAAGGATGCGATGGACGAATTGTTTAATCAGACGCGGGCTGTTTTCGTTGCCGATCCGATGGAATCAAATTTCTTCACCAAGCGGATAGCCTTTAATGTCATTCCGCATATCGATGAATTCATGGAAGACGGCTACACCAAAGAAGAATGGAAAGTGCTGGCCGAAACCAAGAAAATGCTTGATCCCAAGATCAAGGTTACCTGCACGGCAGTGCGTGTCCCGGTTTTCATTGGCCATTCCGAAGCGGTCAATATTGAATTCGAGCGGGAGATATCTGCCGATCAGGCGCGAGATATCCTGCGCGAGGCGCGTGGGTGTCTGGTCATTGACAAGCACGAAGACGGTGGATATATCACGCCGGTCGAATGTGCCGGTGAAGATGCCACCTATATTTCGCGCATCCGCGAAGATGCGACCGTCGAAAATGGCCTTAACATCTGGATTGTTTCCGACAATCTGAGAAAAGGCGCGGCACTCAATACGATCCAGATCGCCGAACTGCTCGTCAAACGGGGCCTGATCAAGGCCAAAAGCCAGGCAGCCTGAAGGCCAGGCAGGTAAATCGACAGGCCGGCGACCAGACCGTTTCACGTTTTGCAAGAAACGGGACAACGGTGTCGGCCTTTGATTTTGTTGATGCATTCAGATTTTGCCGTTCCCGTCAAAACCTGAATTGCTCTGGCCGCTCACACGTTCGTTTTCTCTGATCCAAGTGACATGACAATTTCACGCAACTTGCCAGTAACTGTTGATGCGTCATCGGCATGGTGAAATTGGTCCCGTGCAATGGGTTCTCCAATTTTTAACGTGATTTTTTTCCCAGCAAAACGCAATGATGCAATCCGCTGAGCGAAATCACCCATGCCTCTGCTGATTGAGAAACCCGCATGGTAATACCAGGGTAGCTGGCCAGTAATGTGGATCGGCAGAATTGTTGGATTTGCAACCCGAGTAAGTGTTCCGGCTGCCGGATGCCAGGGCAATTCTTTAGGTGCGGACCAAGGCGGTGTTGCATGTGCTGCGTCGCCACTGGGGAAAACAACGATCAGGCCTCCTTTGCGCATAATGTCTGCTGCTTTTTCCAGGCTCCGTGAATTAATCTGTGTACCGTATTTCGAATGTTCTCTGCTGATTGGAAGGATAAACGGTTTAAGTGGTGGAAAAAGTTCGGGTATCTGATCGTCGGCAAGAATCATAAGACTTGAGGTGATCCGTGACGCGATAGCGGTAAGGAACATGCCATCCCACACGCCGTTAGGGTGATTTGAAACCAACAATATACCGTTTTTAGTATCGATTGTTTCCAGTTTTGATTTTGTCTGGATATCAAATCCAATGCCGCAGTTCTCAATGAACCTATCTGCGGCATTGTTGTCATGCAACCTGATGCCATCAACAAGCCGTTCATAGCCTTGCACCATCCGATGACTACCTATTCGGTCCTCGGCATAGGAAAAAACCTTCCGGATTACCGGGTTTTGACCTGTGTAAACGTTCCTAAATAGCCGAAACTTCTCATTTCCATCCGCACCCGCTGACTGTTCGATAGCCAATTTGGGTGGACTGCCGATCTCAGGTCTGTATTCAGCTGACGTTAAAGTCTCGTTGTTTTCCTGTCTTTTGCCGGTCTTGGAGGTGCCATTGTCTTCCCGTGGTTTAACAACAGAAGACAGATCAAGCCCAACAAGCAGATTTTGCGAAATATCCTCAATGGATTTTTCCGGTACAAGCGCGGCCACGGGTAGTTTTATTCCGGTACTTTCTTCGAGAAGAAAACCAAGTTCCATGGCCATTAGTGAATCAAGGCCGATTGTCTCAATTGGCTCTCCAACATTGACCTGTTCATTTGACAGACCGGTGACCTGTGCAAAACAGTCGGCGATTGCGGAACACACGACACTCAGTCGTTCTTCGTTGGACAGTGCTGCTAGGTCAATATGCCCCGTGCTTTCTCTGTTTCCTGCTGCAAGTCGGTTGCTGACAGCGCCTTGGAAGCGGGGTGTTGCTGTGATCTTGAGACCGCCCAGGTTGTCCGTCGGAAGAAGGGCGACGTAAGAACGCTTTGAAGCAGCGAATGTATCAATTGCTTGAGTGAGTAGGTCCGGGGTTATCAATAGGCCAAAGCGTTCCTTATAGTGCTGTTCCTGCCCGCTCTTGGCCAGATAGCCAATTTCACCCAGGGCACCGGGCGCAAGCGAGAAACCAACCTGACCGCGGGTGCTGCGAGCTGCCATCATTGCGTCGATTATTGCGTTGGCCGCGCAGTAATTCGCTTGGCCCGGATTGCCAATCGCGGTAGATGCAGATGACAGGCATACAAAATAATCCAGGGCATCGTTCTGGGTCAGCGCATGAAGATTTTGGGCGCCCAGCACCTTGGCTTCAAGTGGCGCTCGGTATAGTTCGTGAGACATGTTCACCATGGCGGCATCACGAAGCACCAGAACGCTGTGAACGATGCCACGAATGCTGCCTTTTGTTGAGCAGACATCGTTCAGCACCTGTGAAAGTGAATCCAGATCGGCCACGTCGCATGGGTGTATCGAAACCCGTGCGCCTTCAGCTTCAATGGCCCGGATCGCAGCGCGCTGCTCATCCGTGACAATACCCTGGCGACCGATGAGCACCAGCTCCTGTGCTCCGCCCAAGGCAAGCCACTTTGCAACATGCAGGCCGACACCACCAAGCCCTCCTGTCACAATATGTACGCCATCAGGGGCAACAGGGAATCGGTTCACTACTTTGTCTTTGACGCTTATTTGGTGCGAATCAATCGTGAGAACGACTTTACCAATATTGTTTCCCGCCTGAAGATGACGAAACGCATCCTCAATTCTCGAAATCGGAAAATGCCTGCGCGGTATGGGTCGAATTTGTTTCGAATGGATAAGACCGGTCAGCTTCTGCAACTCCGCAACATATTGTTTTGGATGGCTGTGCGAGAATTCGCCGATGTCTACTGCAAAATAGGAAATATTGAGCTTAAGTGCATTAAGGCCAACCCGCCGATTCTCCAACAGATCCCGTTTGCCTATCTCAACGAATCGCCCCCCGGGACGCAGAAGACCAAGTGACGCTTCCATTGTTTCGCCGGGTAAAGAATTGAGAACTATGTCCACACCCGCTTCGTTTGTGTAATCGAGGGTACTTGCAACAAAGCTGAGATTTCTAGAGTCGCACACGAAGTCCACGCCAATTGAACGCAAAAACGTGCGCTTTGTTTCAGACCCGGCTGTCGCGACAACCCGTGCGCCAACAGCTTTGGCGTAGGCAATTGCCATCATGCCGACACCGCCCGCTCCGCCATGAACGAGAAGCGTCTCACCTTCTTGCAGTTTTGCAAGTGTGTTCAGTGCATAGGATACAGTCAGCCCAACAACGGGAACAGTTGCTGCGTCTTCGAACGACCAACCATCTGGAAGAGCCATTACACGGTTGCTGTCAACCGATACTGATGATGTAAAACATCCGTCTGAGCAAAACAGGACGCGCATTCCCGGGCGAAAATCCGTGATGCCTGGTCCACTCCTGGTAACAATACCAGCACCTTCAAACCCAAGAGCAAATCCCTGGTCTGTTTCAATCATCAGTTCAGGCGGAAGAACGCCGAGAGACAGCAAGACGTCCTTGAAGTTCACACCCAATGCACGGACACTGATTTCTACTTCCCCAGGCCCTGGCGGTGTTTGTTGCGATTGGAGCTCAAAGGAGAGGTTTCCAAAAGCCCCCGGGTGAGACAGGACAACCGAGAATTCCTCACCGTCCTTCAACATTCGTTTCGCAAACTTGTCGTCGTCATCAATATCCGAAAACTGAACCATTTGCAGACCGCGCGCGCCCACAACCAATTCGTCTGCCTCCAGGTCCCCAGGTTTTGCCTGCCTGCAGCGGTGGTATAGAAGAAGATCCAGCGCTTGAGAGTGGGAATCAAGATTGCGTTCAATGTCGACGCGTCTTGTACTCCAGCCGGGCTGTTCATTGACAATCGTTCTTCCAATTGCCCAGGCCGCCGCGCCACTCAGGTTTTCTGGCGGGTTAAACACACCCTCTGTAACAATGGTCAAAGACGGCAGTTCGAAAAAACCGGCCGATGCAAGCGCTTTTGTGGCTGCAACGAGCGGCCAGCCTTCGTCAGGAGACAGTTTTTCATCTAACTGTCTATCGCCGGAGAAGTAGAAAATTTCCACCGGTTTTTGGCCAATAATCGAAGCAAAAATACTCGAGAGCTTTTCTTCAATCCCCTCTCCATGCGCCTCTATTTTCTGCGGTGGCTTGAATTGCCAATTGGCACTGACATCATCATTTTGAACGTGCAGAGTGAGGAGGGGAATGGAGACTTTTTGACATGCTTCAGCAAGGGCTTCGGCGAGTGTGGAATTGCCGTCAGTGATTGCAATACGCAAACCGTTACCAAGGCAAGGAGCATCGTCAGGCAGGTCCATACCGGATGTTGGCAAGTCAGGGTTCGATGCCAAAATTAGTGTGCCCGCCGGCTCTTGAACTTCGTTGCGCAGGAAAGCCCTGGCGTCAACAAAGCCGGTCGAGTTTAGTTGCCTAACAATTTCTTCCTCGGGTCTTTCTGCCAACCTTTGTTTTGGTCTGGTTGGATCAGAGGCGTTCGTCTTGTCGCAAGCGGCCAAAACGAACCCGGTAAAGTGCCGCGCAGGCAGCAAGGCATTAATATAAATGCCATTTTTCTTCAAACACGACTTGAATTCGGCCAACAGTGATTCTTCTGTCGGATCGTGTTCTTCGATGTCGAGAGACAGAATGGCGTCGAAAGAACCACGCACAGCGGGAATTTCCGACAAACCATCCCATTCCAAAAAATCAACATTCTTATTGGCGCCCTGTTGGCGGGCAACGCGCTGCGGTGCCTGGGTATTTTTAACAAGGACCACAATTTCGAATTTACCCGGCGGCAAGGCGTTCAGCAGCCAACCGAGGGGGATGGGAGCTGCTGGTTGCACGATCATCGCCCGCACTACGTGGTGGTGATCGTCGCGTTTTTCACAGGTTTGGAATACCGATTTGATTGCCGCCGTTAACCTGACAAGCGCTGGGTCATTTTCGCTGATACTTTCAAGAAACTGACTGGCTTGAAGTGTTCCAAAAACATCATCCGGATCTGTTGTTCCATTCAGGATATCTTGGATATTATTGTAGAACAGCGAGAGTACTGTCAGTTCGCTGACCCTGTCAGGAAATTCGGCGAGAAGCGCCTGAAAGTAGTCTGCCCATTGATCTATGGGCCGGACCGTCCATAGGCCTGCGGTCACCGTGGCATAGGGTTGGGCATTCTGCAGAAGCCATTCTGCGTTCGATTTCCGCGTTGAAGCCAGTTTGCCGTCCTCGACAAGAGTGTGTAGAGCAAACGGGTGTCCACCAGATAACTCCCAAAAGGCTCGTGACACGGATTGTCCGGTAAGGTGCAGAACCTGATCGGAAAATGATGTGTCGGTCGCTGGCCTGGATGGTTGCGAAGCTTTGATCAGGTGTTCAATTTCATCGAAATCAATTTTGGAATTTTCGGCCTCAATGTTTGCCAAAGGAACGAGCCGGTGCTCGTGATACAATGTCTTCATCTGTCCACCGGAGACACGCCGCACCCGAAACCCGCTTAAGGATGCGACGACTTCCCCAGTGTCGGTTGCAATAGTCAGATCGAAAGCCATTTCTTGCTTCAAACGACGCATCAAAACGATGTGAACGTAGAGTTGTTCAAGCTCGCGTGTATCGCGGAACAGCATGAAGCGGTCTATACTCGTTGGCAGGTAGAGATCAGTTTCATCAGTAGAAACGGAGAGACCGATGGTTGCCTGAAAAGCGCCGTCAAGTAACATTGGATCGATCTGTTGGCAGATGGACGTTTTGCTGCGCGATACCAGATGGGCCAGTGCTTCTTTGCCGGTTGTCCGGATTTGTTGAATGGTTTGGAATGCATCGCCGTAATGGAGACCGCGCGCTGTGGTCTCTGCATAAATTTCATCCGATTCAACGACCTCTGTAAGTCGCCCGGCAATTTTTTTCAAATCGATATGTCGCGTTGGTACATCTCGGCATGAGAGCATTCCGTGAGCGTGTTCAGCGTATTGGTCGCTGTTGTCGCCAGTCAGATTGGTTGTCGAACTCGCAATCTTGAATGTATTGTTTTCCAGATCAACATAGGTCTGGAGTTCGGTAGATTTTTGGATATTCAGTTGCAGCGCTTTAGTGAAGTTCACCTGTTCAAGCACGAGTGTTCCGGTGGAGTGAACCTCGCGGGTTGCAGCAAGGGCGATTTCGATAAAACCTGCTCCCGGGAACAGGATCGAATTGCGTACCTTGTGGTCTTCGAGCTCGGGATGGCCCTGAAGTGTCAAATGGGCGGACCATGCGGGCACTGCGAGTGACAGTCGATTTTCCAGCAGTGGATGATTGTTCGGAGTTCCGGGGAAAAAAGACGACGACCCTTTGAATTCGCGAAAGTGATGTTCCCGTTGCCATGGGTAGAGCGGCAACGCAAGAGGTGGGACCGGCTCTGGCATATGTTGGTTCAGATCAACACGTGCACCGCTGACCACAAGTGTGAGGAAACTCTTTGCAAGACACTGGTTCTCGTTCGCAGTGCGTCTTAGTGATTCAACCGTACGTACGGTCACACCTTGCGCTCTTGCAGTCGCTGAAACGTAGCCAGCAAGCGCAGGGTGCGGTGCGATTTCCACAAACAGCTGATGCCCGTCTTTCAACGCGTCGCCAATAGCGTCCTCAAAAAGAACCGGCGAGCGCATATTGTGCCACCAGTGACTGCTGTCAAAATTCAAACCATCCTCACGATGCCCCGTAACAGTCGAGTACATAGGCAAACGAGCCTCGTGCAGCGCTGGTTCGCCGATGTGAGCTACGAAGTCATCTTGAAGAGGTTCCATCACGCAACTGTGGAAACCATAATTCAACTCCAGTTGCCAGGCGGTTACGTTCTCGGCTTGAGCCAATTCAATCGCGCGTTCCACGGATTTTACCGGCCCTGCCAGCACCACCGCTTCAGGGGCGTTTCGGCAACCAATGGTCACATCGGGCTCGTTTACCAGTAGAGTCGCTGCATATTCGGGGCTCATTGCAGCCACAGCCATTGCACCCTTTCCGGCCGTCGCTTCCTGCAGGGCACTGCGTTCGCGTACGAGAATGATTGCGGTGGGCAGATCAATGACACCGGCGATATAGGCCGCAGTCACTTCACCCACACTATGTCCAACAACAGCTCCAGGACGAACGCCCTGGCTGGCATACCAGCGAACCAGCGCCACCTGAATGGAAAACAACGCTGGCTGCGCTATGGCCGTCGAAGACATCCGCTCTGATACGTTTGGTGCGAGAATATGCTCGCTTAGCGGCGCGCCGTTGATCGGCCCAAAGGCCTCTCCCAGTTCGTCGATCGTTTCACGGAAGAGGGCATCATCTGCATATAGTTGGCTACCCATGCCCTGCCATTGGACTCCGTTGCCGCAGAAGACGAATACCGGATCAGCTTCCTTCAGTGCGACGCCATGAGCGCTCATGGCTCCGCGCACCTCCTGTCCAGCAGCGTCCAGCGCTGACAAGGCGGCATCGCGATCAGAAGCGTAAAAAGCATGGCGGTGGGGGTGCCATGATCGCCATGCGAGCAGTGTGTTTTGCAGGTCGCCCAATTTGATTTCCGGATTTTCACGCAAATGCTCTGCAAGCTGTTCAGCCTGCACACTCAGTGCTTCCTTGGATCGGGCCGACACCAGCATCAACGCGCTGGTTGGTGTTGCCGGGCTGTTTTGTAAATCAGCAGTGGGCGCCTTTCCCACAATCACATGTGCATTCGCCCCGCCAAAGCCAAAGGAATTTACCCCGATGACGGAGGTGGCCGGGTCGATGGGCCGTGGTTCAGTAACCATATCGATGTTCAAGTCATGAAAGTCTATCTCCGGATTGGGTGTCGTATGGTGGATGGAGGGAACGATGATACCATCGCGTAGAACGACCAGCGCTTTGGCCAATCCAGCAAGCCCAGCGACGGCCTCAGTATGGCCGATATTGGTTTTTATCGATCCGATCGGTAGCGGATTGCCAGATCCGCGCTTCTTGCCAAGTGCGTTGCCGATCGCCGCTGCTTCTTCAGGGTCTCCAGTAGGCGTACCGGTCCCGTGTGTTTCAAGATAGGCAATCTGTTCAGGCCTTACCTGTGCCTGACTGCAAACCATTTCAACCAGTGATCGCTGGGCTTTCCTTGATGGACGGGAAAGTCCTTGTGTGCGTCCGTCCGAGTTGCAACCGCTCCCGAGAATTAGGCCAAGGATGGGATCGCGGTTCCTTACCGCCGTCCTTGCTGGCCGGAGCAAAAACGAGACTGCACCCTCGCTTCGAACATAGCCATCTGCACAGGCATCAAATGCACGGCATATGCCATAGGGTGACAACAGGTTGGCCGCGCAAAGTGCCGCGTGAGTGTGGGTGGAGATTAGTGCGTTCGCTGCCCCAACAATGGCAAATTCGCAATCGCCAGACTGGAGGCTTTTGACTGCCATGTCCAAGGCTGTCAGGCCGGAAGAACAGGCAGTGTCCACCGTTAAGCTGGGGCCGTGAAGGTCATAAGCGTAGGAAATCCGATTTGCTGCTATACTTGATGATGTGCCAAGGCCTGAATAAGCGCTTGTGTGTACGAGATCATTTGAGCTCATAAAACGGTAGTCGTCACCAGTGATACCCGCAAATACGCCGACCCTGTGTTTACGGAGGTCCTCTAACCTTTGGCCAGCGTTTTCGATCGCCTCGAAGCTCGTCTCCAGGAGGAAACGATGCTGGGGATCAATGTCCACGGCTTCTTTTGGTGACAGCGAGAAGAATCCGGTATCAATGTATTCGTGTCCGCTTACATAACCCCCGCGCTGCACGTAAGTTGTGCCGGGTCGTGTACCAGTTGGGTCAAAGTTGTCCTGTGACCAGCGACCATTCGGCGGGTCGGTAACTGCATCGCGCTTGTCCATCAGCAGCTGTTTGAGATCGTCCAGGCTGAATACGTTGCCTGGCAACCGCAGACCGGCGCCAATGATCGCGATCGGCTGGTCTTGCGTTGCAACTGATTCATCATCCGGTAGAGACTTGCTGGAGCGGTTTGGATCGTTCAACATTTCGAATTCTCTCCGGATTTTCTGAATGAACAGGCAAAATTTGCCAATTGCCGATTTGGATGGTGCGCGCTAGGCGATGTTTCGCAGTATTTTTCGGGAAATCTTGCCCGAGCTTGTCAGTGGCAAGAGATCAGCAAGGCGAAATTGATGCGGGGTTTTTGTCAAGCCCAGCCTGGATCTGACATAGGTCGTCAACTCTTCAATGAGATCGGAAGGGGTCTCAACCGAAACAGCGGGCACGATAAAGGCATGAATCGCCTGCCCCCGATCCGGATCTTTCAATCCTACGACGCCGCAGTCAGCAACCGCCGAATGCTGCAGCAGGCACTCTTCAATCTCGATGGGGCTAATGCGAAAACCGGAGGATTTGATCAGATCGTCCGCGCGCCCTTTGTAATAAAAGTAACCCTCGGTATCTTCAACCGCCATGTCGCCCGTTCTGATCCACGGTCCCAATTTGAGCGTTTCATCCAAATCGGGTCTTTTCCAATAGCCCTGATAGAGGGTTTTGCAATCATTGGACGTTACAATTTCCCCCACCGAACCCTGGGGAACCTCTGCACCATGCTCATCGACCAGCCAGACCTTGTGGCCGGGCGTCACATAACCCATCGATCCCGCCTTGGGCGGACGGATGCGACTGCATGTACCAATCATGTGATTGACTTCAGTCAACCCATAAAATTCGTTGACGGTTATACCAAGTTTTTGAACGAGTTGTTCGAAGACAGAGCCCGGTAGCGCCTCTCCACCAGTACAGACCGTCCGCAGCTGCAGGTCTGGCCAGCGTTGTTCCGGTGATTGGATATCTGCAAGCAATTTGAGGCCCGATGCCGTCATGAAAACATGGGTTACGCGGTGCTGTTCCATGAGATTGAAGGCGAATTCGCCCGAGAAAAGCTGGTTGCTGGCAACGACACTATGGCCATGAAACAGAGCCGGGAAAACCGTGTCGTTGAGCCCGCCAACCCAGGCCCAGTCAGCGGGCGTCCATAGAACCAGATCGGGTTCGCAGAGTTCCAGATTATAAAACCAGCTCATCGAGACGTTGTAAGCCCAGATGATCCCATGATTGTGCAAAATGCCCTTGGGTTCAGCGGTTGAACCTGAGGTGTAGATCAGCAGTGCGGGTGTGTCGGATGTTGTCCTTATTGGATCAAGTGCCTTGTCGCCCGCAAGGAGTTCAGTGAATGTTGTTGCCTGCTGCTCCATTCCTTTACCGTCTACCAACACGGGCTTGCACCTTGTTTGTGCCGTATATCCCTGTGCTGACAAACGTTTCCATTGCCCTGTCTGGGTTATTACCAGGCACGCGCCGCTGTCGTTCAAAATATGCAGGACAGTGGTCGCTCCAGCGCGGGCTGATATGGGCACAGCTATGGCACCGATTTTGTAGATTGCCATATGGGAGACGACGGTCTCATAGCCCTGATTGAGATGGATTGCGATCCGGTCACCTTTTTCGATGCCCAGGTGCACAAGGCCTGCAGCCATGACACCAGAGTCGCGGTCAAGTTGGCCATAAGTGTAATGAACCGGGTTTTCATCCCCATGCGCTTGAATGACGGCGGTTTCATTTGCAGCACCATTGGCTACGTGGCGCCCGATGGTGTCACTGGCAATATTGGCGTAAACCGGAATCTCGATCCGGTGTTCCCCGGATTCTTCAATCTGTTCCAGATTTACGCCACGCAAGAGCGTATCGTCGAGTTTTGTCCATGGGTCACTGGTCTGGGAGGTTCGGATCATTTTGGTTTCTCATTCCTTTCTTAAGAAAAATAGGCAGTATGAATTGCCGCAAGAAACATGAATGGGAAACACTATCGGTAGTAGTGAAACTATCCGTAGCGGAGAAAATTTGCCGTATTTAGATGGAGGAGCAATGTCATTTAGTTTGAAGAGCACTTGGTGTTCTATTCCTATTCAGTATTCATAGAACGAAAATAATTTCTGTTTAGCATTTAGCATGTTTTTTTCCTTAAATGGAAAATATATATTTGTGAAGTAAATAATTATTCCATAATATTATTGGTATCGTCTGACGGAGATTGCGGTTTAAGCCGGGGGTATATTGGGATAAGTGATTTTCACGTTGAGATCATGCTGCTGATCACGCATCATCGCGCCATGACAAATCTTGTTCAGCGTATCATTCGTTCTCTTCTGGCTCTGCCACCTGCTGTAATGGTGTGGATGGTGCTCATCCTGATCCCGGCAAATCTGTCGGGGTTTGCCCTGTTGGATACCAATAGCGGCAAGTGGATCGCTGTGCTTGGCGGTGGGGCGCTCGGGGTGAATACAATCCTGGTTCTGTTAAATGGCGGCTTTTCCCGTGTTCTGGCCGTCCCTCATCTTGTCTTTTGGGTACCTTTGGAAATCGTGCTTTTGTATCGGCATTTTACCGCTGAAATGGGTGCGACAGAGGCCTGGGTTACCTTCTGTGTTTTGATAATCAACGCCATATCGCTTGTATTTGACGTCGTTGATACGCAGCGCTGGTATGGTGGTGAAAGAGACGTGATCGGCTTCGAGGGGCAGCCGGTACGCCTGTAGAAAGCACCTTTGTTGCCTGATTGTGGCAATTCTTTATTACCCCTGGATGCCATTGCGTGGGTATTTTACTCAATCCTGCTCATTTGTTGCAGCGGTGTGTCTTGGTATAACCGGCCGAAGCAGATACAATAGGCGTGAAACAAATTTGTCTTTTGGGGATAATGGGATGAGATTACGTTTTGGGAATCTGCTGCGCGGGCTTGGCCTTGGTCTGGCTCTGGTGGCCTTTAGTGCTCCAGCTGCCTATGCGGCCAAATGTGGCAATACGTCGGCCGGTTTTTCACAATGGGTAAAACAGGCGAAGAAAGACGCAAAGGCCAAAGGGTTCAGCCAACGGACCATAAATGCCACATTGGGTAACGTCAGCTACAGGAAAAAGACCATCCAGCTGGACCGTAACCAGCGCAGTTTCAAACTCTCCCTCAATCAGTTCATGAAGAAACGCGGCGCTGCAACAATTGTCAAAAAGGGCAAGCAGTACAAAAAAAGACATAGGGCGCTGTTTAACTCTATTGAGAAGCGATATGGCGTGCCACCGGGTGTCCTGTTGGCCATCTGGGGCATGGAAACCGGGTTCGGCGGATTTCTTGGCAATGAGGATACGATTTCGGCGCTTGCCACGCTGGCCTATGATTGCCGTCGCTCGGCATTTTTTACCAGAGAACTTTATGCAGCCATGACCATCGTCCAGCAGGGGCAGATGAGCCGCAAACAAATGCGCGGCGCGGCGCATGGTGAACTCGGTCAAACCCAGTTTTTGCCGTCCAGCTATGTTAAATATGCTGTTGACGGTGATCGCAATGGAAGTCGCAACCTGATTTCATCCAAAGCTGATGCGCTGGCTTCCACCGCCAACTACCTGCGTGGTCACGGTTGGAAGAAGGGCCGTGGGTACCAGCCCGGTCAGGCAAACTATCGCGCCATCCAGGCCTGGAATGCTGCAAGTGTCTATCAGCAGGCCATTGCAATCATTGCAGCGAAGATTGACAGTTAGGATATTTAAGATCCCAATCCACTGATGTTTGCCCAATCTAGAGCAATTCATGTTTTGACCGAATCGGCAAAACATGAGTGCATCAACAAAATCAAAGGCCGAAACCGGCGTCCCGTTTCTGACAAAACGCGAAACGGTCTAGCTGAATGGTCGTTCTGCCGTACGACGGTATGTTCGGGTACCTGCGAAATAAATCCGGGGTTGGGTCTGTCATAATTTGCAAAACTGCATGTCGATGACATGAACACGTTGTTGATCCGTGTCAAAGCAACCCGGTTTATCCTGCTGCATTATCCAATTCAGGAACAAGCAGGAGATGAACATGTTCAGCAAGATTGTCGTGGGACTAGATGGTTCGGAAATTTCGAAAACCGCTCTGCGGTTGGCTTGTGATCTTGCCAATAAATACGGGTCTGAACTCTATCTCGTACATACGCCCGAACCGCAGACCGTTGCTTTCGCCTTGGGAGCTGTCTCCGGGTACCATACTGCTACGACCATGCCGGCATCGGAAAAAATTACCGAGGCCGCTGACAAGATCATCAATTCAGGAAAGGCCATAGCAAAGGAGTATGGCCTGAGCGTTACGCACGCACAGGTGAAACGTGGCAATCCGGCAAATGCAATCGTTGCGTGCGCCACCGGGTGCGGCGCTGACCTAATCGTAACCGGACGTCGGGGCCTGGGCAGCATTAGCGCACTTGTTCAGGGAAGTACCTCCCAACAGATCGGCCATCTGGCAAAATGTGCCTGCCTCTCGGTCGTCTAGACCGTTTTACGTTTTGTCAGAAACGGGACAACGGTGACGGCCATTGATTGTGTTGATGCATTCAGGTTTTGCCGATTCCGTCAAAATCTGACTTGCCCTAAACCGTTTTACGTTTTGTTTCAGGGTACCTTTACCCAATTCATTTTATATCGGGGCGGATGAAATCCTTGCTCTTGTGATCCATCACCCATAGTTCACCGGTTGATATATCAAACCAGGCACCATGCAATCGCAGTTTGCCCTTGTCTTCGAGAATTTTGACACAAGGGAAGGAACGCAGGTTTTCGATCGAGTTGCGAATGGATACACGTTCAAGCGCTGTCTGACGTTCTGAGGTTGTTAAAACCGTGCTGTGCTGAATTTGTGTTTTGACCGGTGCAAGAAGGCTCATCCACTTGCCAATGAAATCACCCGGCGACAATGGTTCAGCATTTTCATCCAAAGCAGCTGCAATACCGCCGCAACGGCCGTGGCCCATCACAATGACATCCTTGACGCGCAGTGATTGGACAGCAAATTCAAGGGCAGCCGATGTTGAGTGAAATTCTCCGTCAGGCTCATAAGGGGGCACCAGATTGGCCACATTGCGCACGACAAATAATTCACCCGGGCGAGTGTTGAAAATGGTTTCAGGCGCCGCACGCGAGTCACAGCATGCGATGATCATTGTATCAGGCTTTTGCCCGGTTTCGGCCAGCGCGCGATAGCGCTCGCTTTCGCTGACATAACTTCCTGTCATGAAATCTCTATAGCCGGCCAATAGTTTGTCCGGGAAATTCTTCAAGCGTTCAGTCACTTAATCCTGCCTTGTTGGGGGTGTTTAAATTGGCTGCGTTTTTTGTTGATTGAATAATCCGACGGATCTGAACCATGGCGAAAGGGCGTACAAGACTGGTCGTTTCGCTTTCAAGCACCAGTTCATCAGCACCGCGTCGCGCTGTGCGCGTCAGAATTTCAAAAACCGATGATGTTGCCTTTTGGAGCGCGCCTTCATCGGATAGTCCGTTCATGATCTGGGCCAGAAATACTGCAGCAAGAAGATCGCCAAGTCCGTTTGGCGGGTTCGATATTTCCTGATGCTCTGCCATCATTGCATTGTTGCCACTGATCAACAGGTTGCCCGTTGCATTTGCCATCATGGCAATGGCCGAGGTCACAAGAACGCGCTTGGGACCCAGAGCTGTGGCTGCACGCATCATGTCATTATTATCTGCCAATGCGGATCCGTACATCCATTCCAGTTCAAACCGATTGGGTGTCGCAATGGAGGCGAGCGGAATCAGTAAGTCCCGTATGGCACGGGCGGTTGCTTCAGGGACATAAAGCCCCCCCTTGTCCCCCATAACGGGGTCACAGACATAAAGTGCGTCGGGGTTTTTTTGACGAACTGCCCCAATCAGCCTTGCAATGTCGCCCGCCTGTTCGGCGTTACCAAGATAGCCGGTCAATATGGCGCCTATTTCACCCAGCCAGGGTGCACGACACAGATCATCAATGATCAAAGTGAAATCGTCTGGCGGTAATACCGACCGGGTCGCCGGGCCATGGCCGGGGTGCCAGGGCAAAATAATTGTCGGTACAGCCCAGACGGGATGCCCCAGTGTTTCAAGTGCAAAGACAGCAGCGCGATTGCCAACCGAACCGCGGATGACGTGGCTGGAAATGACCAGAACCGCTTTTGGTGCTGAATGCGCGTCGCTTGGCGGCATCGGGGTTCCTCAATCAGGTCAATGAGAATTAGGTGGTCTTGATGAAGTCGACGAGCCACAGGAGAAGCACACCAACGGCAATCAGCGAAAGGATCCGCCCGATACGGCTTCCCCAAACTTCAATCCTGTCCGATGCATCCACATCATCTGCCATGAAATGACCCTTGACGGACTTGGACTTGGCATTCAGCTTGGGTGCGCTCAGCAGACCGCCTTCTTCGTTCACCCGTTTGAGATCCCGTTGCGCCTGGCGAGCCTGATCGTCTTTTTTTGCCACTTGTCTGCACCCTGTTTTTTTAAGACCGTAGCGCAGTTCCGCATAAGTGTGAAATTGTTTCGGCTGCCCACATACCCAACAACGATGATATAAATATCCTTTCTGCCTGTTCAAGCGGCAGAAAGGGATATCGGGTGGATTGAAGGCGCAATGACCGTAAAATCGACTGATTTACAGGCCGCCGTCTTCTTCCAGAACCTTCCGGGCTACGCGAAAACATTCCAGAGCTTGCGGAACGCCGCAGTAAATGCCTACCACGTGGATGATCGCGCGGATCTCTTCCATGGTAACACCATTATTGCGTGCCCCGCGGCAATGTATTTCCCACTCATGCATTTTACCCAGGGCACCAATCATGGCGAGGTTCATCATTGAGCGGGTTTTGGGTTCAATGACCTCATCACCCCAGCCAAAACCCCAGCACCACTCTGTCATTGCCTCCTGAAAGGGCCGGGTAAACTCATCTGCGGCACTGAGGTTTTTTTCAACATAGGCATCGCCCAGTGTGGATTTGCGTTTCGACAATCCTTTTTCAAATCGTTCCTGATCCATAATTCCCGTCCTGTGCTGGCATGATTGCCTGTCTTGTTGTTAAAAATAATCTGATTTGATAACCGTGGTTTTTGTGAAAGTTTCAATCAACCAGGAACTGCAATCGCGCGTCGGCCATCGAAGGTGTCATTTCGTGGACTTCTGCACTTACAACGTTTTCAGCCACAAATGGATCGTCCTTTAGCCGGCTTTCAAGGTCTGCTTTGGATGTATTATGTGCCAGGATCCCGCCACCGGCATCCGGTTGAAGTCTGCCAGCCAAAAGGAATACACCATCGTCAAAGCCGCGTTTGAGCCAGGCCATATGACCATCGACGAACTGGCTGACCTGACCTTTGTTTGCAGCAAATTTGAGTAGTACAATATACAATTTATTTCTCCGGGAATTGATGGTTGTTGGATCCGGTTCATTACGTTGCTGGCGTTGCCTGTTCCGCCTGTTTAATTGCCAGACTTGCTCTGGTGCACCATTGTGTTCGCGCTGATCGTGTCCAGCCATTCGTACATCTGCCTGACTTCCTGCTGGACGAATGCATCGTCCTGAAATGCATTTGCCATGGTTGCAACGCCCTGACTGCGTGCGAGAAGGTGCAGTGCCAGCGCGTCAGCATCAGTTTCTCGGCCCAATGCCACAAATTGTCTGCGCAGCCATGTCCTGAACAGAGTGAACAGCCTGTTCGCCTGCCTCTGGGCCGAATGATTGAGTTTAGCCAGCTCACTTGAAAGGGTACCAATGGGGCAGCCATACCTTTTGATTTTCTCACCATTGACAGTGAGAATGTCGATAAAGTTGCGAATTCGCGCCAAAGGGCTGGTTCCTTCGGCCTCCCAACGCGCCAACATTGTCTGCCTGTCAGCCAAACGTGCATTGATGACAGCATCAAGAATGTCGTCCTTGGATTTGAAGTGGTAGTAGAAGTTACCGCGCGAGATTCCGACGGCATTGGCGATATGTGCAAAGGACGTATGTTCAAAACCCTGGCGATAGATCAGCTGATCGGCTGCATCGACGATCTGCTCCCGGGTTGTTTTGTTGCGCATGCGTTAAATCCTTTCTAGGACAGTCGTCCTATTCAAGTCACCTTAGGACGGTTGTCCTAAGTTGTCAATCGACCGTCGATTATTGAATAGCGGGCCATCACATTGCCAAAGAAATATTCTTGAAAGGGAAGGATTATGGCGTGAGGAACTGTTGCGATAACACAGTGCAACATTGATGCTGGACAATTGCAGGCCAGGACCAATAACCTGATGATATCGCAGGGGTAACACCCGCCCGTTATTTTGAACCAGATTTCCACATAGGGAAACTGCCGTTGTATCTTCTGTCCGATATACCGGGTTGGAGCCGATCATGCCTGAAAAGCCGAACGTCATGTTCATTGTCATCGACCAGTTGCGCGCCGACGTTGTGTTCAGCGGGTTGGGCGACAGCGTTGATCTGCCCAATTTGCGGGCTTTGGCGCAGGAGTCCGTTGCGTTTCATCAGCATTATTCCGTTGCCAATCCCTGTGGCCCTTCAAGGGCGTCCCTGCTGACCGGCCAATATGCGATGAACCATCGCAGTACCCGTAACCGCGCCCCATTGAAAAATGATATCACAAACCTGGCTTCCGAGGTGCGCAAGGCCGGACATCTGCCAATGCTTTTTGGCTATACCGATATGTCGCCGGACCCGCGTGCTTTCCACAGGAATGATCCGGCACTTAAAAGCTATGAACAGCCGATGTACGGATTTGAGCAGATGTTGGAAATGCGGCAGGGTGAATCCTATCCATGGAGAGCTAACCTGATATCAAAAGGCTATCAGCTGCCCGATTATCGCGATTTTTATGTTCCCGTGGCAAAACCCGGCAAGACACGCCGCTTGGATGATCCGGCATTTTACGCGGCGCAGGACAGCGACACCGCATTTCTCACCGATTCCTGCCTGAGCACCCTGAAAGCACGCGCAGGCGAAAGCTGGTTCACACATCTGACCTACATTCGCCCGCATCCACCACTGGTCGCACCTGAACCCTACAACAGGATGTATGATCCCGCAGCCATTCCACCACCACACGGATATCGAAACGAGGAGGAGCAATGGGCAGTGCATCCGTTTTTTCGTGCGATCGCCGGAACCCAGACTGCTGCATCCTGTGTCGATGGTTTTACCGATTTCCAGGCCACCGAGGAAAACATACAGTTACTTCGGGCAATCTATCTGGGTCTGGCGAGCGAGGTGGACCACCATATCGGTCGTGTTATCTCGTATCTCAAGGAAAGCGGGCAATTTGACGATACTTTGCTGATCGTTACGGCGGATCATGGCGAAATGCTTGGCGACCACCATAGTTGGGGCAAAGCGAATGTCTATGATGCAGCCTATCATGTGCCGCTGATCATCCGTGACCCACGCAATTCATCGTCCCACGGCAGGGTGGTAACAAAACCGACCGAGACCGTGGACATCATGCCGACCATCATGGAATGGATGGGGCTGCCGGTACCCGCCTCCGTCAATGGCCACTCCCTGATGCCATTTCTCAATGGGACTGACACCACGCACTGGCGCAGTGACAGTTTTTCCGAGCTGGAATTTGGCAACCCGCTCAAGGATACAATTGCGCAGGGCAGGCTTGGTCTGCACTATCGCGATACAAGTCTTGGTATTTTACGCACGCAGGAATTTACGCTGGTCCATTTTGGCGGCGGTCTGCCTCCTCTGCTGTTCGACCATGCTCATCATGGGGAAATGCGCAACGTTGCCGGTGAGCCGGATTACACCGATGCGCTTTTGATGATGACGCGGCGACTTCTTGACCGGCGCATGGCCTATCCGGACACCACACTCTCGACCAGTGAGATTACGCCGGACGGGCCAAAAATACCGATTGGTTAAAGCCGGAATTCAAACTCTGTCGGAGGAAAAACATAGAAACACTTTGCATTTTTTGGCAAAAATGCCCAATTTGCTCTTATGCAAAGGAAATTGCCCATGTTACCGTCTGAACGCCATGCAATCATTCTGAATGAAGTGTCACGTCAGCCTGCCGTTTCCATTCGTACTTTGACGGTTTTGATGGGCGTATCGCGCGAAACTGTGCGCAAGGACATTGAAACGCTGGCGCATCAAAACAAGCTGCAGCAGGTGCGCGGCGGGGCAACCGGAATTCTCACCCAGGAACCGTCGATTGAAGACAGGTCGCAAACCAATGCGGCTGGAAAGGCCCGTATCGCGGAATTTGTCGTGCGGCAGATCCCGGACGGCGCGTCTATCATGATCGATTGTGGATCGACGACTTTGGCTGTGGCAAAGCGCCTGGCTGAAACGCGCAACGGTCTGATTATCTACACAAATGACTTGAAAATTGCTGAAACCATAGCGCCTGCAACCCGTGAACTGACATTGTTTGGCGGGCGCGTCGTTGTTTCGGAAATGGCAACACACGGGATGGAGACAATCGAGAACCTGACGCGGTATCGGGCCGAATACGGCCTGATCGGGGTTGGCGGGTTGAGTGAGCGGGCTCTATTTACCGATTTCACCCGCGAAGGTGCCAATTTGCGCCATCAGATGATGCTGCACACAGAATTGCCCTTTGTTCTGGCAGATCGCAGCAAGTTCGGGGTGATCGGGCAGGTTGTCATGAAACCGTTGCCGCTGGCGGCCACCATTGTGGTGGATGAAGCACTTCCTCAGCAGATCGCCAATGCCACAGATCTGGCTCCGCACAGGGTTTGCATTGCCAATTAAGCCAAATTTAGAAATAAATTGCCAAGTTTTGCCAAATATGCCATGAGCAACAGGCATTGGTATTGAAATTTGGAGAACAGCAATGGTCGACGAACGTGTTCCGGAAAGTGCCCAATATGTTGTCATAGGCGGAGGCATTGTCGGATGTTCCGTTGCCTATCACCTGACCAAACTGGGCCATCGCGATGTTGTGCTGGTTGAACAGGGACAGTTGAGCTGTGGCACGACGTGGCACGCAGCCGGACTTGTGGGACAATTGCGAAGCCAGCCGGCGATGACAAATCTTATTCGCTATTCGACCCAGCTTTATAGCGAACTGGAACACGAAACCGGCCTGGCCACAGGCTGGCAACAATGCGGTTCGGTGACCGTGGCGCGCACACACGACCGGATGACCATGCTGTTACGCACTGCCGCGGCGGCCAGGGCGCAAGGGGTTGACGTCGAGGTGATCGACCCTTCACAGGCGCATGAAAAATGGCCTGCCATGCAAGCGGATGATTTGAAGGGTGGTCTGTGGATGCCGGGTGATGGCAAGGCCAATCCGACCGACCTTACCCAGTCATTGGCCAAGGGTGCACGGATGGGTGGCGCCCGTATCATCGAGGGGGTAACAGTCACAAATGTGCTGAGCAGTGATGGCCGGGTCACCGGCGTTGAAACCGATCAGGGGACAATCAAAGCGGAAATTGTGGTGAACTGCGCCGGTCAGTGGGCGCGTTCCATCGGTTTAATGTGCGGTGTGACGGTACCTCTTCACTCCGCTGAGCACATGTATATTGTCACAGAGAAAATTGCAGGCGTAAAACCCGATCTGCCTGTCCTTCGGGATCCCGATGGGTATATTTATTTCAAGGAGGAGACCGGCGGCCTGGTCATGGGTGGTTTTGAACCGGAAGCCAAACCCTGGGGCATGGATGGCATCCCGGAAAAATTTGAATTCTCATTATTGCCGGATGATTGGGATCAGTTTGAAATACTGATGGAAAATGCGCTGGTTCGGGTGCCCCAGTTGGCGCAGGCTGGTGTTCGCAAATTCTACAATGGACCGGAGAGTTTTACCCCTGACAACAATTACCTGTTGGGCGAAGCACCGGAACTGAAGAATTTTTTCATCGGCGCCGGGTTCAATTCAATGGGCATAGCCAGTGCCGGCGGTGCAGGCCGGGCCCTGGCAGAATGGATTGTGGAGGGCGCACCCACCAGCGATCTTTTTGCCGTCGATATCCGCCGCTTTGCCGGGTTCAACAACAATCCCAGCTGGTTGCATGACCGGGTTAAGGAAACACTGGGTCTGCACTACGCCATGCCATGGCCCAACCGCGAACTTGAATCGGCGCGTCCATTTCGTCGATCCGCCCTATACGACCGGCTTACGGCAAGGAACGCCGTCTTCGGGTCCAAAATGGGGTGGGAACGGGCCAACTGGTTTGCTGTGGACGGTCAGGCGCGCAAAACCGAATATAGTTTTGACCGGCAGAACTGGCATGATGCGGTGGCCCTGGAGCACAAGGCGGTGCGGGAAAATGTTGCCCTGTTCGATCAGAGCTCATTTGCAAAATTGCTGGTCCAGGGACGCGATGCCTGTCGGGAACTGAACCGCATATGCGCTGCCAATGTCGATGTTCCCGTTGGCACCACGGTTTACACCGGCCTTTTGAACAAACGTGGCGGCTATGAAAGTGACCTGACGGCGCTGCGGCTGAAGGAACAGGAATATCTGTTGATCACCGGTTCGGCGCAGGCGGTGCATGATGCCGATTGGATACGGAAAATCGTCAGCGAAGACAGCCACGTTTTTTTGACGGACGTGACGTCATCATGGTCGGTTCTTGCGCTTATGGGGCCGCGTTCGCGGCAGGTACTGCAAAAGCTGACCAAAGCTGACCTTTCGAATGCCGCATTCCCATTTGCCCACGTGCAGGAGATCGATTTGGGCTATGCGACTGTCTATGCAAACCGCATGACCTATGTGGGCGAATTGGGTTGGGAATTGCTGGTACCGGTTGAGTTTACGGTGGGTGTCTATGAGGATTTGATGCATGCCGGTGCCGCCTTTGCAATCCGCGATGCCGGGTATTACGCGCTGGAAGGGTTGCGGGTCGAAAAAGGTTTCCGTGCCTGGGGCCGGGAGCTGACGCCTGATATAACGCCAATGCAGGCCGGGCTGAGCTTTGCCGTCGATTGGGAAAAGGCGTGCGGCTTCATTGGCAAGGAGGCTCTGCTGGCAGCCAGAAGCAACCCTGACCACATGAATACGCGTATTATCCAGCTTGTTCTGGACAGCAGCGCACCACAGCTTTGGGGCGGTGAGGCGGTGCTGCGTGATGGGATTGAAGTGGGTGAAGTGCGCTCTGCCGCCTATGGCCACACACTCGGTGCTGCGGTTGCACTCTGTCGGATCGATGCAAAAGAAAATATTGTGGCCAACGGGCTGAAAACAGCCGTGTTCGAAATTGATCTTGCTGGTAAGCGCTATCGCGCAGATGCCTATTTACGCTCTCCCTATGATCCCCGGGCAGAGCGTCCAAAGGCATAGTGCGGATCCGGGTTGTTCAGAGCAATTCAGGTTTTCAATTCAGCAAGATTTGTGAAACCAGCCTGTGACATGAAATCCTGTGACATGAAAGCAGTGGTGGAAAGCCACTGTCTGGATACACTGAGCAAAACCGGGATCATACCATGCCAACCCAATATGAACGGCGCATTCTTCGCGTATTGCAATATATCGATGACAATCCGGCGGCGGATCTGTCACTCGATGCGCTTGCAGATATCGCGGCCATGTCGCGGTTTCACTGGCATCGTGTATTCCAGGCGATGACCGGTGAAACATGCGCCCAGACGGTTCGACGTATACGCATGTTGAAAGCTGCCAGATGGCTGGCCTTTGAAAACGGCGCAATTGCGCAGGTTGCAGAACGTGTCGGATACCCCAACGTACAGAGCTTTACCCGCGTTTTTGGCGAATACTACAAGGTACCGCCGGCTGAGTTTCGACAAGGCGATTGGGAGCACCAAATCCCGACACCAGCAGCAAAAGGAAAATTCAAAATGTTTCCGGTTGAAATCAAACAGGTCCCGTCGCTTCGCCTTGCCGCCTTGCTGCATCAGGGTGCCTATACGCTGGTAGGCCCCTGTTTTCAAAAGCTTTTCCAATCGGCAGCGACGACCAATCTGTTGCCCCATGTCCAGGGTGTGGCAAGTGTCTATTATGACGATCCGCACAGCGTGCCAGATGCTGACCTGCGCTGTCACGCCGGTCTGGTTGTTCCGCAAAATACCAAATTGCCTGGCGATTTGGAGGATGTTTTGATGGCCGGTGGCACCTATGCCATCCTGCACTACAAGGGTGCTTACCCGGCATTGGTCGCTGCCTATGATTTCCTGTATGGAAGCTGGCTGCCCGGTTCGGGCAGAGAGCCGAGGCACGCACCCTGTTATGAACGCTATCTCAACAGTCCTGCAGATACACCAGCATCGGACCTGCTGACAGATATCTACCTGCCACTTGCGGACTGAAATACGCAACAGCCGCCATGCGCCATTACATTGACTTGCCGTACATGGACTTGCCGTGTGCGGCCTTGAGGCAATTGACAAATTCCTTGGTTTTTCGATCCGGCTCGGGTTGCCTGCTGGTGATTGCTGCAAAGGTGCTGATGTAGCGGGTCCTTTGCGGCGCGATGGCTTTAACCTTTCCCTTTGACAGAAATGTTTCGGCAACATGATCTGCAAGGAAACCCAGATAGCAGCCCGATTGGATAAGCAGCGACAGAGCCTCTTCTTCCTGAACACGCGCCGCACGGTGGAGGCCGAGGCTCTGGCCGGCCTTCATATTGGGTGAGTTGAAGCCAAAGCCGGCGTATTTGTACTCGGACAGATCGAATTGTGGGGATTCCATGTCTGCATCCGCGTCGAACAGCACGTGACCATCACCGCAGTAGAGTGTCATATGCTCATCATACAGCACATGATAATTCAAGGATGAAGACTGCCGGTGGACCGGAACGATACCGACCTCCATGGTGCCGTCGATCACCCGCGCTTCAATCACATTTGGCGGCTCAATGGCAATTTCCAGGGAAACTTTGGGTGCTGATTTATCATAGGCGCTGATGGCACTGTGTATGTGGGCGTGGGGGTTGGTGGTTGACTGATCAAACAGCCCGAGACGCAGGGTACCAGCGAGATTTTCCTGAATATTGTCAACTTCCGACTGAAAGCTGTCGATTGAGCTCAACAGACGGTGCGACAGTGCCAGTACCTGTTCGCCCTCCGCAGTCAATGAAAAGCCCGATGGCCCCCGGTTGCACAGTTTGAGGCCCATGCGCACTTCCAGATCAGCAATATGTTTGGAAATTGTGGATCGTCCGATGTTCAGCTCAAGCTCGGATGCGGCAAAACCACCACATTCGGTGACAGCAACAAAAATTCGAACCAGACGTATATCAACGTCGCCAAGGCTCTTGAGTAAGGCTCGCTTTACCACAGAAAGTTTCCTCCCAATGATACCATATGCCTAAAGGTTCGTAGTTATCAAACCAAATCCATTCTGCAATGGTGCAAGTGGGGAAGAAAAACCAAGAGTTCAAGGCCTCAAAATGTTGTGGTCTGACGACAGGAGCGCCCTGGAACAATCAAACTGCCCGGGTGCGCGAAAATAACAGCGTCGCCCGTGCAGCATAAAATGAATGGAACACATAATGGCGATAGAGCCTCCTCTTTCTGATCTGCCGATCAAAACCGCCGATCGTGGTTTTTATCGCGGATTTAGCGTTGATGTGACGGTTGCAAGTAAAATTATCATCGGCTCACTGGTTGTATGGGCAATTTTCTGGCCAATACAGTCAGGTCGGGTTCTCAATGGTTTGAACGGATATATCCTGCAGAATTTTGCAAGCTGGTATGTATGGGTCGTAACCATGTTCGTCCTCGTGTGCATTGGTCTCGCGATGTGGCCGGCTGCAGGGCGGCTTAATCTTGGGCAGGACGGTGAAGGGCCGGAGTTTTCCAATTTCTCCTGGTTTTCAATGATGTTTGGTGCCGGTATTGGCGTCGGCATGCTGACATGGGCCGTGGCTGAGCCAGTCACCCATTTTGGTACAAACCCCGAAGTCATCCAGGGGCTGACCACCGGTGGTGCCGCGGATAATGTCCGCATGGCCTACAAATGGTCATTTCTTCACTGGGGGCTTGGTGCCTGGGCATGTTATGCGATTGCCGGGCTGGCTCTTGCATTTTTCAGCTACCGGCGCGGATTACCCTTGACGATCCGCTCGTCACTGACACCGCTATTTGGCAAATCCCTGTCTGGGCGCCTTGGGCATGTCATTGATATTGTTGCTGTTGTTGCAACCATACTGGGCGTTGCGCAGACACTGGGCTTTGGCGTGGAGCAATTTGTTGCAGGTCTGACGCGTATTGGCATCGGTGGATTAACCAATGCCGAGGGGGCGACAACCACATTTGGCATCATCGTCGCCATTGTTGTCATTATGGGTGCTTCAACACTGTCGGCGCTTTCCGGCGTCGGCAAGGGTATCAAATGGCTCTCAAACATCAATATGGTGCTCAGTATCGTATTATTGTCCTTTTTCATTCTGTTTGGCGCGACTTTCTTCGGTGCCAAGGCAATGATCCTTGGGCTTTGGGACTATCTGATTGCCATGCCGGATATGAGTTTCCGTATCTGGTCATCGGATGGTGACCCCGAAAGTGTGGTGTCAAAACTGGCTGCCTGGCAGGGCGGTTGGTCAGTCTTCTACTGGGCATGGTGGATTGCATTTGCACCATTCGTCGGCCTTTTCCTGGCACGTATTTCACGCGGTCGCAGCATTCGGGAATTTGTTCTGGGTGCGATGATCGTGCCAGCGCTGATGTGCTTTGTCTGGTTTACCTGGGCCGGTGGCACTGCCATTGATCTGGAATTGAACGGTGGTGCGAACGGGTTGATCTATGATGCACCCAATGGAGACAAGATCTTCGCAATGACCACCTTCATGCTGACACCAATCAGTGAGTTGTTGAGCTGGATGATGGCATTTTTGATCGTGGTTTTGCTGATGACGTTTCTTGTGACGTCGGCGGATTCGGCCGTGTTGATTGTCAATACGATCAATGCTGCCGGTGATGAAGGACCAAAGGCACGTCCGCATATCCTGTTTTGGGGCACAGCACTTGGTGCTGTGGTTGCCGGTTTGCTGATCAGCGGTGGCACATCCGCCATACAGACTGCGATGGTGATTGGTGCCTTGCCATTTTCCATCGTGATGGTTTTGATGTGCGTGGCCCTCGTCAAAGCCATTTGGAATGATGGGCGGAGAGCCGCCGCCGGTGTTCCAACACTGGCACCAACCACCATACCGGCTGCTGAATAGCTCCAATCATACCAATGCAAAAGGCCCTGACGGATCCGTCGGGGCCTTTTGCTTTTGCAGGGCCTCCTCGGTCGGTCCGCTGGCCCAAAGCCTTTGCACTACGGCAAAATTTTCCCGCAACGCTTGCCAAATCGAATGAAAGAGTTACATGCGTGAAAACGCTCTAACGCGCCTTGATGTAAAATTGCCAGGTGCTTGATGGCACGGCCGCCGCTATATTGATGAATTTATTGCCTTTAGCCCTTTTCCTGCCGCAGGAAGATTGAAAATACCCATAAAGGAATGGACTGTTTATGACCGATGCCACGCCCCTGCGGCGCTGTACCAGGAACAGTTGACGTCAGACGCCCCCATCGAAATCGAGATGACGGTTCAGGTATCCTGACCGCCTGATCTTAGCTGAAAAGTTCCTTCCAGCGGTGGCAAGCCACATTATGTTCAGTTCCGGCACTCTCAAGGACCGGTTCTTCAATTCGGCAACGCTCTATGGCAACCGGACACCGGGTTTGAAATTTGCACCCTGGCGGTGGGTTGGTGGGCGTGGGGATTTCACCTTCGAGTTTTTGCGCTTTGCCGCGATCATCAGGATCAAGTGATGGTATCGCCGACAGCAGCGCTTTTGTGTAGGGATGGCGAGGTCCGGAAAACAAGGTACGCGTTGGCGCGGTTTCCACGAGGCGGCCCAGATACATCACGGCAACATGATCGCAAACATGGGCGACGACGCTGAGATCGTGACTGATGAACAGGAACGTCAGCCCCATGTCCTCCTGAATGGCCTTAAGAAGATTGAGCACATCCGCCTGGATTGACACATCCAGTGCAGCAACGCTTTCATCCGCAACAATGAATTTTGGCCCGGACACCAGGGCGCGCGCGATTGAGATACGCTGGCGTTGTCCACCGGAAAACGCATGTGGGAACCGCCGCAAGTGTTCGACGTTCAACCGGCATTTCACCGCAATTTCGCGCACGCGCTCGTCAGTTTCCGCGCGCGATTTGGTCAGACCCATGACTTCCAAAGGTTCTGCAATAATGTCGCGCACCGTCATCCGTGGGCTAAGGGCTGCGTAGGGGTCCTGAAAGATCAGCTGCGCCCGTTTGCGGTAATCCTTCAACTCTTTTTTACCCAGGTTCTTCAGTGAGTATGCGACCTCCCCATCGTCAAACAACACATCGCCTTGGCTGATGGGGGCGGCGCGCAGCATGGCGCGTCCAAGGGTGGTTTTTCCAGATCCAGACTCGCCCACAAGACCAAAGAAACTGCCCGGTGCAATCTCCAGGCTGACATTTTCAACTGCGCGTACAAAGGGGATAGGGCCGATCAAGCCGCCACGCAATCGATAGTGGACAGAAAGATTCTGTGCCGCGATCAGGGGTTTCCGGCTCATTCGGCATCCCCTGCTCGGTCATAAAGGTGGCAAGCGGCTGCATGACCAGCATCGATTTGAGAAAACACAGGTACTTTGGCCGAACAACGTGGACCGATAAATTCCTGACAGCGGGTGTTGTAGACACATCCCGATGGTCGCTCCAGCGGGGAAGGGATGTCGCCGGGTATCGGTGTCAGCGGCGCATCAATGTCATCCAGTGTCGGCAGCGCCGCCAGCAACCCGCGCGTATAGGGATGGGCAGGGCTGCGGATCACATCGCGAACGGTTCCCTGTTCGACCAATCGGCCAAGATACATGACCGCAACATTGTCTGCGGTTTGTGCGATCACCCCAAGGTCGTGGGTGATGAAGATGATGCCCATGCCGAATTCAGTTACGAGGTCTTTCATCAGGTCGATTACCTGTGCCTGAATGGTGACATCCAACGCGGTTGTGGGCTCGTCCGCGATCAGCAGTTTAGGCTTTGTGGACAGGGCCATCGCAATCATGGCGCGCTGGCGCATCCCGCCGGACAACTCAAACGCATATTGGCTGAAACGCATGCTGGGGTCCGATATGCCAACCCGGTCCAGCATCTCGATAGAGACTTCCTTGGCCTGTGATTTGGAAAAGCTGGTATGGATCAATAATTGCTCGATCATCTGGTCGCCGATGGAAATTGCGGGGGCAAAACTTGCCATTGGTTCTTGAAAAATCAACGAGATCGAGCCGCCACGCACGACCTTCATTTCGTGATCATTTTGTAACGACATAACATCGACCGGGCCATCATCGAGGTGCAACGTGATTTTGGTGTTTTCGCCATAAACGGCGTTGCGTGGGTTCAGTTTCATCAATGACTTGGCCGTCACAGACTTGCCCGACCCACTTTCGCCAACCAACCCCATGATCTTGCCAGCATCCAGGCTGAATGACACATCATCCACCGCGGTAATGCGGCCTTCATCGGTATCAAACTGGAGGGTCAGGTTTTCAACGTCAATCAGTCGGCTCATTTTTTGGTATCTCCATAGGGATCGGCGGCATCGCGCAATCCGTCACCGACAAACACAAACGCCAAGACCAGGATGATGAAGAAAAACACCGGGATGAAATACCATTGGTAGTTAAGAAGGACATCTGCGCTGGTGACGTTCTGTAACATAACGCCGAGTGAATTGACGGGATCCTTCAGGCCAAGACCGATAAAGCTCAGCGCGGTTTCAGACAGCACCATGTAGGGAAAAGAGATCACCAGATCGACGATGATGTAGCTGGTGAAGCTGGGCAACAGATGCTTGCGGACGACGTGTCCAGGTGACGCACCGCAAAGCTTTGCTGCCAGAACATATTCCTGATTGCGCTCTGTTAACAAATGGGTGCGGACCCGTCGTGCCAGCGTTGGCCAGCCTATACACCCCAATATAATGGAGATGAAGAAAAACCTCTCCTCCGCGCTCCACGTGTCCGGAATGAATGCCGCTAATGCCAGGAACAGCGGAATGGCCGGGATTGTTCGAACCGCGTCGGTGATCATCTGGATGAACGAGTCTATCCAGCCTCCATAGAAACCGGATATCCCGCCTATGACCAAAGCCAGAACAAACGCGATAAAGACGCCAATTGTACCAACGGCAAGAGAGGTGTTGATGGCGTGGAAGGTGCGTGAGAAGATATCTTTGCCCGTTGAATCGGTTCCAAAAAGATGGATATACCCTTTATCCAAACCAAATAAATGGGCCGAAAAATTCATACCGGCTATCTTGTAGGAAGACCCTTTGACAAAGAACTGAACATAAAGACGCTTGTCGGTGTTTACTGTGGTTACCCATCTGAAATTGGTTTTGATTGAACGTTCCCGTTCTACTGCGTAGATAAACGGACGCACAGAGCAGCCATTGTCATCGCAGAAATGCACGAGCGTCGGAGCGCCGTTAAGATAGTCTTTGTCGCGCCCGGCAATGGTCGGATCATAGGGCGTCAGAAACGGCGCAAACAGACCCGACAAAATCAAAATAATCAGAACCCAGGCCCCGACCATAGCCGCTCTTTGTTTCTTAAACCGCGTCCAGATCAACTGACCTTGCGAGGCGGTAAAATACGCGTCCTTGGCACTTTGGTTGACAGAGGCGTCGTAGATATTGGTCTTGGTCATGTCATTATCCCAATATGCTGCGACGAATGCGCGGATCGACCAGTGCCAGCACGATATCCGTGATAAAGTTGATCGCGATGATACAGCCCGTCAGGAAAAAGATGATGGCCCCGGCAAGTTGCTGATCGTTGGACCGTGCCAGCGCCTCAATCAATAGTGATCCGGCTTCTGTGAGTGTCAGGATCAGCGCGACGATTGGAAGCTCATTGAAGATGCGGTTCAGGTCAAAGCCCAGTGAATTGATGATAGGGCTCAGGGCATGGCGCGCCGGATATCGCATCAGCAACCTGCGCCCGGACACGCCGCGCGCGGCGGCGGCGGTCACATAAAGTTTGCCAATCTCATCAGACAGCAGTGCACGCACCGTCTGGATTGCAAATGCAGTCGCGGACCAGCCAAGGATGAATACAGGCAACCAAACGTGGCCAAGAAAATCCAGGACCTTCGCGGTGTTCCAGGGCGCGTCTCGAAATTCGGGTGAGAACAAGCCCGTTAGACTGTTGCCGAATACGACGGTGGAAAACAGCATGACCATAAGGGCAAGCAGGAAATTGGGCAGGGCCAAGCCCAGATAGCTCACCAGACGCAAGCCGTTGTTAAGAAAGGGGTTGCGCGATGTGGCGGCGATGATCCCAACAGGGATTGCGATAGCATAAGCCAAAACAAGTGAGCCAAGGCAAATGCCGATGCTGAGCCATATTTTTTGACCTAACAACTGATTTATGTTGAGGCGCAGAATGCAGCTGTCACCAAATTCGCCTTGAAAGGCGTTAAAGAGCCACGTAGCCCAGCGTTGAAGGAACGGTTTGTGCAAACCAAGTCGAACACGTTCGAACTCAATATCAGCGATTGATATCATCGCGCCTTGCGAGTTCTTGAACGCCAGATAGCGCTCGGCGCAATCGCCGGGCACCATTTCCATCAGTGAAAACACAATGAAAGAAACAAGGCACAATGTGAAAAAGGCCAGTGCTGCGCGCAACGTTGCAAATCGAAGAAACTGGACCATCTGTTCGTGCGCCCCACTGCATGGTGCGACCCGTTTGGGTTCGCCTTATTGATTTACGTTGCGGGCCAAACAGGCGGCCCGCAACATGTGCGCATTCAGTAGGTTGTGGCCCTATTCTTTAAGGAACCACTGCGCTGGACGGTAGGGATACGTCCGGTAATAAGCATATGACGCCGTTTTAAACGGTGTGACGTTCTTCAGCGCCGCCGAGCGATAAATCGGCTTTTGTTCTTTTACTGTGCCGATAAACAGCAGGTTTCCGGTCATGTTCTCAACCAGCTTCAAGCCCAGGGCATCAGACTCAGGCGTGCCGACTGGCGTCGCCTGGAATGCGTTGATGTCTCCCATCATGGTGTAGACATACTCCGGTGGTTTTACACCTGCGGCACCATCAGATTCAACGTATTCCCCCCACAACATCGCGGTACGCATGTTGAAGTAGTTGTCGAAGGGTGGGATGAAGATTTCAGGGTTGGCAAGAACCACGACCAACGGCACGCTTTTTTCATACATGGTGACGTCGAGCTGGTTTGAGGATTGGGCCGAGCGATATTCGTCGGTCGTAACCTCTTTGACCGTGTTGTCGATGCCAACATCACGCCAGTTCTGACCGACAAGTTCAACGATCTTAATCGACATGCCCTGGGTTGCGACCTGCAGGTTAAGCGTCAGCTTGTCACCATTTGGCAGTTCACGCGTGCCGTCACCGTCTTTGTCAACAACACCAATTTCATCCAACAGGGACTTTGCCAGCTCCGGATCAAACTGCGCGAAATGCTGTTTCCATTTAGCTGGAATGAAATCAGGAGAGGGCGAGAACCCAACGTATTGTTGAGGCGTTCCAAGACCGAACATCACAACTTCGTTGATCTCATCCCGGTTTATGGCGACAGACATGGCCTGACGGAATTTCAGATCACCAAATACTTTGCGCTTTTCAAGATCAGCAGACGTGACGTTGAATGCAAAGGTCGGCATCGTGATGTCAGGTTTCAGATCGACAACAAAGCCGCCCTTCTCCTGATTTTCCAATAGCAAAGGAACATAATCGATCTGCAGCGCCTGGGCCTTGTAGTCGACTTCGCCGTTGACCAACTTCAGCAGGCGAACTTCGCTTTCTCCAACATAGAGTTCATCCATCTCATTGATGTAAGGAAGCTGATTTCCTGCCGTATCGACCTTGTAGTAGTAAGGGTTGGCAACAAATTGGCGACCCTCAGTCGTGTCGGAAATGACGATATGGCTTTCCAAAGTGGGTGCGGCATCAAGGGGCAGATTTGCGACTTTGTCAGGATGGGACAACATGGGTGTCGGTGTGTCCATCCAGTCTGAACTGCCATAATAGCCCTTAATAAGGTCATACCCATTCTCGAAACCGAGCGATTGGGCCAATTTGTCGGCATCCGGGTTGATGTCCGGATGATACTGCCCAAGAAAATGTTTTGGCTGGAAGCCCTGCCCATAGTGGTTTGCAAAGTGTGCCAGGAAACCCAGTTTTGGTGACGGCATATTGAAACGCACTGTTAACGGGTCGATAACGTCAACTGTCATCGGCTCACCACCGGCCAGTAACCAGCCTTTCGGAACTTCCATTACATTGGAGTCCATCTGCAGGTTTTCGTACCAAAACTCGACATCTTCCGCACCAAACGGTTCGCCGTCCGACCACTTGTGGCCCTCACGCAGAACAAACGTCAGTTGCGTAAAGTCATCGTTCCAAGACCAGCTTTTTGCAACATTCGGCACGATCGTCGTCAGATCGTCTGCAAAGCGTACCAGATTCACGTGACGCAGTGACATGAAGTCAGACGTGCCGGCCTCTGTTGCATTGGACAGCGCATTGAACGTGCCGCCATAGCTGCCAATTGTATCATAGGGCGCCACAACCAGTGGCTCCGCTGGTAAACGATTGGCCAGGACGGGCATGTCGGGATTACCGCGGATGCGACCATTCATTGCCGCGATGCCAGGGTTTTCTGACATCTCCAGTGTGCAGTTTGCAAGGTTCTGGAACTCAGCTAACTCATACTGCTGTGGGAATTCCCCGGCAGCAATACCCATTGGATCCGATACGGTAACGGCCGGGCAGGCCGCCATTGCGGCACCTGTCATAGCCGCCAGCGCCGCACTGGTTAAGAGTGTCTTCTTCATTCGTGTCTCCTCGTTGGTTTTTCACGCCGTGTCCGTGATTGGATCGTTTGGAGGCTGCTTTTGTGCGTTATGCAAAGGCAGCTCCCAAATTCTCAGGGTTAGCAAGTTGTCGTAACAATTTTGTGACCCTTCTGAATTGGAGCGTTCTCATTTTTTAGGCGAAGGTGGCCAAAAAATGATTCTGCCGAGTGAATTGCAATCAGAACATAGCGACCTTTGGAAAGGCGCCTTGTGACCCAGTGTGGAAATTAAGTAATATAACTTGCAAGATGTCAATTTTTTATTTTTTCTTGCAATGCTTCGTGAGCATGTGCCCAATGGATAAGTGAACTCAAATGGCATTCTTTCATGCTGCAAAAGGCAATTCCGGTGGTCTATGGTTTTCTTGTTGTTGGCGGTGGATTGCTGGATCATCAGCAGCTTACGAATTGGCCGATCACGGCAGTGTCGTGCTGCTCGAAGGCGAAATCACCATAGGGTTCCACGCAACCTGCAGGTCTGCTGCCTTATATTGCGGCCCTGTCGTCCACAAGGTCCATGCCGGGCGAAGAAACCTGTCTGATCGACCCAATATAAGTGACGCTTGGTATTAACAGCAAATCTTTATACGGAGACATCTGGTCCGCTTGGTATAACAACAACCGTTCAAATCGGTTTGCAACAGGCAAACAAGCGATGAATTTTTGATAAATCCAAAGCGTATTGACTTTATGAACGTTTTATTTCTTATCCAAAAACAGTTAACAGGAGGCCTATTTGATAACCAAATCATTGCGCGAACGACTTAGCAATGCCGTGTCGTCCGCGTCAAAAGCGGACCGTGCGTTGGCGGCCTATATGTTGGCCGAACTTGGAAATCTTCCCTTCGAGACAGCCGCGAGTCTGGCAGCCAAAGTGGAAGTCAGCGAGCCTACTGTAGGGCGGTTTTGTCGTGCCATTGGTTATGATGGCTTCAAGGACCTCAAGAATAACCTGCGCAACGACATGGGAGACCAGCCATGGCTGATTGGAGATCGGTTACGCGACCTTCAAGAACGAACAAAGGCAGGCGAGGATCAATTAACGCGGGGTCTGGAACTGGAGATGGCGGCACTCGTCGCCGTCTATGAGGCGGCGCACACGGTGGAATGGGACCGGTTGGTCAAGCGTCTGGCACGGGCGAAGTCAGTCTTTGTTGTTGGCTTTCAGACCGAGCGCGGTATCGCGCAAATCTTTGCACATCAATTGCAATACCTTCGCGACAAAGTGCATCTGCTTGATCTGGCGAGCGGTAATTTTGCAGACTTTCTGGCGACTGAGGATACCCAAACAGCCTTGGTGATTTTTGAAGCGCGTCGATACTCCCGCAATGCCCAGCTGCTTGCCGTTGAGGCCAAGGCGGCGGGTGTCCCGGTGACGCTCATAACGGATCCCTACTGTGACTGGGGCCACAAAATCGCAGATGAGATTTTTGTCGTGCCCACATCGTTTAACCTTTTTAAGGAATCCACTGCACAGATGGCCAGTCTGGCCAATCTTCTGGTCAATAGCGTGTTCATGGAATTGGGGCCCCAGGTTGAGGTTCGCATGAACAAAGTTTCGCGGCTTTACGGCAAGTTCACCGGTCACGGTGATGACACACCCCAAAACAAGTCAGACCCAAAACAATAATTCCATTGGGACGCGGCAAACATTCGGCGCGTTGAGCGCTCCCGACTTGCTAATACCAAGCGTCAATATAAGTGCCGCTTGGTATAATATCCGCCACGCCTGATCCGGCCAGGAAAACCGTCGTTGCACCCAAAATTATGCAACCTTTCCGTTGGATCGAAAAGTCTTCTTGTGACGGCGTTGTTGACGCGGGCCACCTTTTGTAATTGTGTCCAGCGACAGCGTGTGATCCATATTCTTCATGCGGTGACGCAGCATCAAACGGCTTAATCTATTCAAGTCGTTCTGATATTCAGGCCGATCGGCAACGTTTTCCTGTTCGCCGCGTTTTTCGTGGTCATACATGATCGGTGAAAGGTCGGCGGCAAACTCCACTAAAGTAAACCGCGTCTCACGAAGTATCGCCAGCGAGGAATCGCTGGGTCCTGTCCCAAGTTCATTTTCCCACAGTGTCGGAGCTTCCGGGTCTGCAAAATCAAATTCAGAAAATGAATAGGTGCGCCAATCGTCCGGCACTTCACCACACAAGAGCGGCAGCAGGGATCTGCCGTCCATCGAATTCGGAATTTTCTGCCCGGCCCAATCAAGAATTGTTGGCGTAATGTCGATTGTTTCTACCGGCTCCATTACCACCGCCCCGGCTCGGGCTTCATTGCCCGGTTGACGAATGACCAGCGGCGTATGGTAGGCTGCATTGTGGACCGTAAATTTACCCCAGCTATGACGATCACCCAGCATTTCACCGTGATCGGATGTAACGATAATTAACGTATCATCGTATTGCCCCGTATCCATGAGGAACTTGATCACCCGACCAATGTGCAGGTCAACTTCGGTGACAAGTCCAAAATAGACAGAACGTAGAGCCCGAATGTTTTCATCCGTAGGCTCTAAATCCGGGAAGCCAACAACATGCTGTGCAACTGTATTGTTTGCAAGCGTTGGCCCAAAGAAGGGGTGATTGGCGATCTCGGCTTCCGGGTCGGGAAGTCGTGTTGGCAACGGAATTTTGTCAGGGTCGTACATCGTATTGAACGGGGCGGGGGCCACCAGCGGGGGGTGCGGGCGGATGTATGTGAGATGGGCGAACCAGTCCTGTCCTTTATGAGCGGGCATCATGGCCAGAAACCGGTCGGTCAGGAACGCCGTGTCACTGTCCTCTGCACGATAGCGTGCAGGATCGTTGACTTTGGGCATCCCGCCTGTTGGCGAAACGGGCTGATGTATACTTGCGAAATTTGAAATTTCATAACCTTCGTTGATTAAATGCGAACGCCATGGGTAGGACATCTCAAACTGCATTTCGACGACTTCCTGAAAGCCGGTCATTGGGTATTCGTCATTGTACAAAGCCGGGTCATCGGCGTGAAAGACACGTGGGTCCTGCGACGTATCGGTATAGCCGAACAACATCGGCACATAGCCCGACTTGCGCATTTCGATCGCAATATTGGGCACGTCATGGCGAAGCGGCGTACCATTGCGTACAGAGCGATGGTTCATCGAATACTGACCGGTCAAAAGTGACGCCCGCGAAGGGCCGCATGGGTTCACTACAGAAAAGTGGCGTTGAAATGTCACCGCGTCAGCCATCAGGGCGCGCAGGTTGGGTAGGTGTAAATGCTCGGCCAATTCACCAACAACACAATCAGCACGCAACTGGTCGATGACGATAAACAAGACGTTGTTGGTGTTGCCCATGATGCGAAGCCTTTTTTTGATTCAGCGCGTGTGAATCATTGCTGTGATGCTGATTTGTTGCTGCGTTTCCGGGACGGGCTTTTACCGCTCAACTTTGGAAAATGTAAACTATGCCAGATTAGGGCGTTTTTCAAAGGTTCAATTGCATTCGAATGTGCCTGAACACAATCCCTCCCATAGCGATGCTGCTCAGTCCGCAGCAATGTCTGCTTGACTGGAGCACAGCAAAAACTTGCCCCGGTGCTTGCCAAATCGAATGAAAGAGTTACATGCGTGAAAACGCTCTTACGCGCTTTGCTGAATATTTGCCCGGGAGTTCAATGGCACAACCGCCGCTACATTGATGAATTTATTGCCTTTAGCCCTTTTCCTGCCTCAGGAAGATTGAAAATACCCATAAAGGAATGGACTGTTTATGACCGATGCAACGCCCTATACCCCGCCTAAAGTGTGGAAGTGGAACAAGGAAAACGGAGGCCGTTTTGCGAGCATCAATCGCCCCATCGCCGGTCCCACCCATGACAAGGAATTGCCGGTAGGCAAGCACCCGCTGCAACTTTATTCGTTGGCAACGCCCAATGGGGTCAAAGTGACTGTAATGCTGGAAGAACTTTTGGCACTGGGCCATAGCGGCGCTGAATATGATGCCTGGCTGATCAAGATCAATGAGGGCGATCAGTTCAGCAGTGGCTATGTTGCTGCCAATCCAAATTCGAAAATTCCGGTGCTCGTGGATCATTCAACAGCCAAGCCGACACGGGTATTTGAATCCGGCGCAATTCTTGTCTATTTGGCGGAGAAATTTGGCGCCTTTTTACCAACTGAACCATCAGAACGTGCAGAATGTCTGTCATGGTTGTTCTGGCAAATGGGCAGCGCACCCTATCTTGGTGGTGGATTTGGCCATTTCTATGCCTATGCACCTGAAAAGTTCGAATACCCCATCGACCGGTTCGCCATGGAGGTAAAACGCCAGCTGGATGTTTTGGACCGCCAACTGGCCGAAAATGAATATATCGCCGGTGCCGATTATAGTGTTGCAGATATGGCCATCTGGCCCTGGTACGGTGCTCTTGTGTCAAATCTGGTCTATGAAGCCGCAGAGTTTTTGGAGACTCATACCTATACCCATATCAATCGCTGGACCAATCAGAT
The DNA here is from genome assembly GCA_947501445.1 of uncultured Rhizobiaceae group bacterium. Classification (GTDB taxonomy): domain Bacteria; phylum Pseudomonadota; class Alphaproteobacteria; order Rhizobiales; family Rhizobiaceae; genus Hoeflea_A. The sequence continues at coordinate 273,815 of CANMVS010000004.1, forward strand.
AGCAGAACGCGAAGCTGTGCAGCGCGGCCGGATTGTCAATCGTGCATGGGGCGAACCGAAAAATCAGCTTCACGAACGTCACGATGCCTCAGATTTTCAAAACAGGACACAGGACAAGCTTGAGCCTGCCGAATAGGACAATGCAGATTTTGACGGAATCGGTAAAACCTGAATGTATCAACAAAATCAAAGGTCGACACCGTTGTACCGTTTCTGATAAAACGTCAAACGGCCTAGCCGGATGAATTGGGATCAGGGTGCGTTGAAAAACCTGCCCTGATCTGCATTGAAACCTATTGACCGTGTTTCCGGCAGGGCAATCAGTATTCCGGCGCGGCATATTTTAGGTCAGCGCACCTCTTCAACGTGCCCCTCCTCAACGTGCCCCCTCAACGTGCCCCCTCAACGTGCCCCCTCAACGTGCCATGGCATGATATTCGTCATTTGGGCGCATATCGGTAGCGGCGGCCATACGGTTTGACATGTTGAAGAAAGACACGGTAGCGCCGATGTCCCATATGTCACGGTCTGTAAAACCTGCATCGCGCAATGCAGCGCGATCCTTTTCAATAATCTTGTCAGGCGTTTCTGTCAGTTTGGCAGCAAAGTCCAGCATGGCAGTTTGACGGGCATTCAGATCCGCAGCGCGGTAGTTCATGACCATTTGTTCGCCGAGCAAAGGATTGCCGGATAATTGTCTGACTGCCGCTCCATGGGCGGTCAGACAATAATAGCAGGCATTGATCGACGAGACGACGACGGCGATCATCTCGCGTTCCAGTTTTGACAGGCCGGAGTCACCCAGCATAAGATCATTATACAATGCGCTGAAAGCTTTTAGTTTCGTTTCATCAAAAGCATAGGCCAGCAGGACATTGGGTATCATGCCCAGTTTTTCCTGACATTTGTCAAAATAAGCTTTTGTGTCAGGTCCCAGTTGTTGTGCAGGTTCCAGATCCAGCGCGGTGACGTTTGATTTTTTCTTGCTCATGTCGAACTCCGGTATTTCCTGTTGTGTTTTCAATAATTTGAATCGCATCCGGCCACAGTTCTGCTACCATCAAACCGGAGGCAAGGTCGAGGGTCTTGCCATATTCGACCGGGAGAGCACTATGGGAACGCGTCGCCATCCAAAGCGTGACAAACAGATCATCAGGATTGCAGATATACTCAAGCAGCAAAAGAGCAAATATCTGGACCCGGGTCAGTTGCTTGGTCATGTGAGTGCCGATGATGTTCTTGCCTATAGACCTGAAGCACTTGCTGCCGCCTGTACCCATGCACGCGAGCAATTGTCAGCCTGGAATGGTGAGGATGCTCATGTTCACGTGGGCCCCGTTGACGCGCTGGATCTGGCCGGGCGGGCGCTGACTGTCGTGACGATCGTCGACAGGAACATGCCCTTTCTCTACGATTCAGTCATGGGTGAAATATCCAATGTACACCGGGACATATGCCTTGCGGCGCACCCGATTCTCAGCGTTCACCGGGCCGGTGATGGTGCCATCAAGGATATCTCTCTGTCGATTGGCGGGCAGGACGACGAAAAATCACAAAAAGTAAGCATCATTCAAATCCATATTCCCCGATTGGCTGCAACTGCCATTGAGGCGTTGCACGCCAGCCTTGCCGGGGTGTTGGATCATGTTCATCGTGCGGTTGCCGACTGGCGGCCGATGCTGACGAAAATGGACAGTGTTGTCACCGAATTGAAGAACGCCGGAGGCAGCCAGAACCTTGCTGAGCGCGAAGAGGCCCTGGCTTTTCTCGATTGGCTTCGGGATGACAATTTCACTTTTTTGGGCATGCGCGAATATAATTATCGCGGCAGCGGAAAGAACGCGACGGTTGAGCGCGCTGAAAAAACCGGTCTCGGGATATTGTCGGATCCTAATGTTCGGGTTCTCAGACTTGGCAGTGACCATGTAACCACAACACCGGAGCTGCTGGCTTTCCTGCAGGGGCCTGATGCGCTCATCGTCACAAAAGCCAATGTGCGTTCACTCGTCCATCGCCGCACCTATATGGATTATATTGGTGTCAAACGATACGACGACAGTGGCCGTGTGGTTGGTGAAGTGCGTATTGTCGGCCTGTTCACCTCAACGGCCTACACACGTTCCGTTCAGCGCATACCGCTGTTGCGCTCCAAGACCAAAGCTGTTGTAAACAGCTTTGACTTTGATGAAGAGAGCCACTCCGGCAAAGTATTGCTCAACGCGCTGGAAAGCTATCCGCGAGATGAACTGTTCCAGATTGATGTGCCAATGCTGGCCGGATTTTGTGAACAGATTATCGAACTGAGTGATCGGCCGCGGGTTCGCGTTTTGCCGCGTATCGACCGTTTCGACCGCTTCGTTTCAGTGCTGGTCTATGTTCCGAGAGATCAATATGATTCCGATGCGCGCGAACGAATTGGCGCCTACCTCAAAGATGCATTTGATGCACGCGTATCAGCCTATTATCCGGCTTTTCCTGAAGGGGGTGTCGCCCGCGTCCATTTCATTCTTGGACGATCTGGTGGCAAAACACCGCGCGTATCGCAGGATGTTCTGGAACAGACCGTACGTGGCATCGTCACGCGCTGGGAAGACCAGTTTGCCACATTGGCAGGTACAGACAGTCTGGCGTTGCATACATCGGATGCCTATCGGGACAATTTTTCACCGGAAGAAGCTGTTGAAGATCTGCCCAGTTTTCTGCAGTGCAGCAGGGACAACCCCATTTGCATCGATTTTTATCAGCGCGATGGTGAAGTCAGCGAAAATCTGTCTTTGAAGATTTTTCATCTCGACGCACCTGTTGCTTTATCGCGCCGCGTACCATTGCTTGAAAATCTCGGCTTCAGTGTTATCAGCGAACAGACCTTTGAAGTTTCCGTCGGCGCTGATGTGATGCAGACCCAGAAGGTTGTGCTTCACAATATGGAGCTGGTGCACCGCGAGGGTGTTGCCGTTGACCTGGCCCGTCTGGTTCAGATGCTGGATGAGGCATTTCTGGCCACGTGGTTCGCCCAAATTGACAATGACGGTTTCAACAGGCTGGTTATCAATGCAGGGCTTGGCGCACGCGAAGTAACCGTCATGCGCGCCTATGCCAGATATTTGCGCCAGACGGCCATTACCTATTCACAGGGCTATATTGGCGAAACGCTCAACCGCTACCCGCTCATTGCCGCTGATTTGTTTAGTCTGTTTCGCAGCCGCTTTGATCCGGATTTGAAAACCAAAGCGGCGGCACAGGAATATGAAGCCTGCAGTGCCCGGATAGAAGCAGCTCTGGCCCATGTCCCAAGTCTCGATGATGATCGGATTTTGCGCCGTTACGTCAATGCGATTGCTTCCACATTGCGGACCAACTATTTTCAACAGGACCCGGATGGCACACCCAGAAAGACCCTGGCGTTCAAACTGGATCCGCGTGCGCTGGATGGGCTGCCGGAACCGCGGCCCTATCGGGAAATTTTTGTTTACGGGGCAGAGGTCGAAGGTGTCCATCTCAGATTTGGACCGATCGCCCGCGGGGGGCTTCGCTGGTCGGACCGTGCACAGGATTACCGTACCGAAGTATTGGGCCTGGTCAAAGCGCAGCAGGTCAAGAACGCCGTGATTGTACCGGTCGGTTCAAAGGGCGGCTTCTATCCCAAACAATTGCCGGTTGGCGGCACGCGTGATGATATTTTCAATGCCGGCCGCAACGCCTATAAAACATTTATATCAACCCTGCTGTCGGTGACGGATAATATTGTCGATGGTTCCGTCGTCTTTCCTGACAAGACCCTGTGTCACGACGGTGAAGACCCCTATTTTGTGGTCGCTGCTGACAAGGGCACAGCAACATTTTCAGATACGGCGAACGCAATCAGCCAGGCGCATAATTTCTGGCTGGATGATGCCTTTGCCTCCGGCGGGTCTGATGGTTATGACCACAAGAAAATGGGCATAACGGCGCGCGGTGCATGGGAAGCGGTCGAGCGACACTTCCGTGAGATGAATATCGATATACAGAAAACCGAATTCACGGTTGCCGGTGTCGGTGACATGTCTGGCGACGTTTTTGGAAACGGCATGCTGCTGTCACCGAAAATCCGGTTGATCGCCGCATTTGATCATCGCGACATTTTCATTGATCCAAATCCGGATTGCGCGCCCTCTTTTGCCGAACGCAAGCGGCTTTTCGCGCTGCCGCGATCAAGCTGGCAGGACTATGACACCTCAAAACTGTCGAAAGGCGGCATGGTGATTGCCCGTTCGGAGAAATCGGTGACTTTGACCAAGGAAGCAGCCAGCGCAATCGGGCTGACAAAATCCACAGCGTCGCCTTTTGAAATTATCACCGCCATTTTGAAATCTCAAATTGATCTCATGTGGTTTGGCGGCATTGGAACCTATATCAAGGCGATTGGCGAGAGTGACGCCGATGTCGGGGATCGTGCCAATGACGCCATTCGCATTACCGCCGATCAGGTGGGCGCAAAGGTGATTGGAGAAGGTGCAAATCTGGGTGTTACGCAGCTTGGCCGTATTGCCTTCAACCTGCAGGGTGGTCGCTGCAACTCGGATGCAATTGATAATTCTGCCGGTGTGAATTCGTCCGACGTTGAGGTCAATATCAAGATTGCCCTTGCGTCAGCCATGCGTGACAATCGACTGACACTTGCCAATCGCAACAAATTGCTGATTTCGATGACCAATGAGGTCGGGCACCTGGTGCTTCGCAACAACTATCTGCAGACATTGGCCATATCACTCGTGGAAAGACGAAGCGCGCGCGCGACCGGCGATCTGGTCCGGTTGATGAACCGGTTGGAATCCTTCGGCCATCTCGACAGGGTCGTTGAAATGCTGCCGGACAATCAGACGATGGCCGAACGGCTATCTGCCGGAAAACCCCTGACACGCGCAGAAATCGGCGTGTTGTTTTCCTATGCCAAGATATTCCTGTTTGATGATATCTCGAAAACCAATCTGCTCGATGATCCCTATTTCGAAACATCGCTGATCGACTACTTTCCAAAGGCCATGCATAAGACCTATGGCAAGGACATTCTCGGCCACCGCCTGCGCCGCGAGATAATCGGCACCATTTTGGCCAATGACACGGTCAATCGCGGGGGTCCCGTGTTTATGAGCCGGTTGGGCGATGCGACCGGCATGCTGCCGTCGGATATTGTCAAAACCTATGTGATGGTGCGTGATGGTCTTAACCTGTCCTCGATGTATGACGCGATAGATGCACTCGACAATGCGATACCGGGGGACTTTCAAAATGAACTCTATGCCGGTGTTGGGCACGTCATCCACACCGTATCGCGCTGGGCCCTGAAAACGGGTGTGAATGCATCGCAGATTGCGCCAACAGTAAAGGCACTTCAGTTGGCCGTAGAGGCGCTGGAGACAACACTGCCCTCGCTGCTGCCAAGCTTTATGCGGGAGGAATCTGCATTATGGTTTGAGCGTACGGTAAGCCACGGCGTGTCCAAGAAACTGGCAACCAGGCTGTCGCATTTGCCAAGCCTGGCTTTGATACCTGAAATCATGCAGATAGCAGAGCAATCGGGTGCAGAATTGAAAAAGACCGCCAAATCCTTCTCAGACGTCACCGACATGTTCCGTATTGGCCGTCTGGACTCCGCAGCCCATCAGGCGAATGCGACCGATCATTATGAGGCATTGGCAATGGCGCGCGGCCTTGATGAAATCACGGCGGCACGGCGCTCCATCACGGCAACGGCGCTGGAGCGGTTTGGATCGGAAAAAGATCCGGTTGCAGCATGGCGGGATGCGGACCGGATACGCATTGGCCGGGCCCATGACCGTATCAGTGAATTGATCGATAGCGGCGAGATAAATGTCGCGCGGCTGACCGTTGCTGCCGGCATGATGAATGATATTGCGCGAAGTGGCACTTAGATTATTGTGGTTCCCGGCCCTGGCCGGGAATTGCGAAATGATTGGTACACATAATTGCAGGACACGGATGCCGGTATATTGATAGCTGGCGCAGATTTAATGAATAGGGCATGGAGTTGCCCGCACAGCAGGGATATGTGCGGCTGAGCCGTGCGGGGATAGCGGATCTATGACAAAACATGCAGCTGCCGGCGAACCGGGCGTTGGCCGGAAGGGGATTTTTAGCTGGATGATGTTTGACTGGGCCACCCAACCCTTTCACACACTGATCATAACCTTTGTATTCGCGCCCTATTTTGCGTCCTATGTGGCGAAAGACCCGGTTCAGGGACAGGAACTATGGGGGTTTGCCACTGGCGCAGGTGGCGTGATTATTGCCTTCATGGCACCCGTTCTGGGCGCCATTGCCGATAGTGCCGGGCCGAGAAAACCCTGGATTTTCTGTTTTTCAATTCTTGGTTTCTTTGGATGCTGGATGCTTTGGTATGCAGAACCGGGTTCCAATAATCTTGGTCTTGTAGCGATATTCGTTGTGGTGGGACTGATCGGTATGGAATTTGCCGCGGTATTCAACAATGCCATGATGCCGGATCTTGTGCCGCGCGAACGGCTTGGCCGCCTTTCAGGCAATGCCTGGGCGCTGGGTTATGTCGGTGGGATTCTTTCTCTCATCTTTGTGCTTGGATTCATGGTGGCGCAACCCTCTACCGGTTTGACGCTAATCGGTATCAAGCCAATTTTTGGCTTCAACAGTGCTGCTCATGAGGGCAGTCGTGCATCCGGACCTTTGACAGCTTTGTGGTATGCGGTCTTTGTTCTGCCGATGTTTTTCTACACGCCGGATGTCTCCCGCAGGGTCGCTGCAAAGGGCGCCGTTATGCGCGGGTTACGCAGTCTGCAGACAACGCTGCGGGCACTTCCGGGTCAAAGAAGTTATTTCAGTTATCTCGTTTCCAGCATGCTTTACCGTGATGGATTGAACGCGCTCTATACCTTCGGTGGCATTTATGCCGTCGGGGTGCTTGGCTGGTCGATCACCCAGGTTGGCATTTTTGGAATTCTGGCTGCAACGACGGGTGTGGTCGGCGCGATTATCGGTGGTCAGGTCGATGATCGGCTTGGGCCGAAAACAGTTGTATCGGTTGGAATTATTCTGCTGACACTTTGCAGTATTGTCATCGTCTCAACATCGCCGACCGAAGTTCTGTTTATTAAAGTTGCTGCCAGCAGCTCATCGCTTCCGGACATCGTTTTTTATATCTGCGGATGTTTGATTGGCGCTGCTGGCGGGGCTGTGCAGGCAGCGTCAAGAACGCTTCTGGTTGATCAGGTGCCAGCCGACAAAGTGACCGAGGCTTTTGGTCTTTACGCTCTGTCCGGCAAAGCCACAACATTTGTCGGTCCTTTGCTCATTGGGGCGGCAACCGCCTATTTCGGCAGTCAGCGCCTTGGCATTTCACCGGTAATCGGGCTATTTCTTCTCGGGCTGGTTTTGCTGCCCATGGTCAAAAGTGCACATTCGAAAGCGGCAGCGTCGGTGGTGTAACCCGCGTTACACCCGCCGTGTTGGACAACTGGAAGTTGGAACATGTCAATGCCGGAAGTGTCGCATGCCCGTCAGGACCATGGCGATACCGGCCTCATTGGCTGCCTTGATCACTTCATCATCGCGCATGGAACCACCCGGTTGGATGACGGCTGTTGCACCGGCCTCGATGGCTGACACAAGACCGTCGGCAAAGGGAAAAAAAGCATCGGAGGCCACGACAGAGCCCTGCGTCAATGGCTGTGTCAGCCCCAGTGCCTGTGCTGCATCCAGCGCCTTGCGGGCTGCTATGCGTGATGAATCAATTCGGCTCATCTGGCCAGCGCCAATGCCGACAGTTGCACCATCACGTGCATAGACAATCGCATTTGATTTTACGTGTTTGGCAACACGAAAAGCGAATATCAGGTCGCGCAGTTCTTCCGGCGTCGCTGCGCGTTCGGTTACCGTTTTCAACTCAATATCGTCTATCATTCCATTGTCGCGGGACTGCACAAGAATGCCGCCTGACACGGTTTTGGCGGCTATACCACCGGCCCGTGGATCCGGCAGGCCGCCCGTGGTCAGCAGCCGCAGGTTTTTCTTGGCTGCAACAATAGCCTTTGCTTCCGCAGTGACGTCAGGCGCAATGATTACTTCGGTGAATATCTTTACAATCTCCTGCGCGGCCTCAGCATCCAGTGTCTGATTCAGCGCCACAATACCGCCAAAAGCCGAGACTGAATCGCACGCCAGTGCCTTGCGGTAGGCTTCACTCAGGTTTGCAGCGGTTGCCACCCCGCAGGGATTGGCATGTTTGATAATCGCACAGGCGGCGGCTTTGTTTGGGGCGAATTCTCCAACAAGTTCAAAGGCAGCATCGGTATCATTGATATTATTGTAGGACAGCGCCTTGCCCTGATGCTGCGTTGCAGACGCGACACCTGGCCTTGTGTCACCGGTGACATAAAATCCGGCTGTCTGGTGCGGGTTTTCGCCGTAGCGCATGACATCTTTAAGCGTTCCGGCAATGGCCCGGTGCGTTGGTTGTTCCAGCTTCAATGCGCCTGCAAACCAGTTTGAGATTGCCGCATCATAGGCTGCTGTTCTGGCATAGGCCTTGGCCGCCATGGATTGGCGGAAAGCATAGGGCAGTGACCCGTCATTGCTGTTCAGTTGGGCAATGACACTGTCATAGTCGGCACTGTCGGTGATGATTGTCACATAGGCGTGGTTTTTCGCCGCCGCGCGGATCATGGCTGGTCCGCCGATGTCAATATTTTCCACGGTTGTGGGATAATCGCTGTTTGCGGCGGCAACCGTTTCAAACGGATAAAGATTGATTATCGCAATATCGATTGGCCCGATTTGATGGGCTTCCATGGCCTGCATGTGATCCTTGTCATCACGAATGGCCAGCAATCCGCCGTGAACACCAGGGTGCAATGTCTTGACCCGCCCGTCCATGATTTCAGGAAAATTGGTCAAGTCGGATACATCACGAACAGCAAGGCCCGCATCGCCAAGGGTGCGGGCTGTTCCGCCGGTTGAGACCAGTTCGATACCGCGTTCAGCCAGAGACCGGGCCAGTGGTACGAGGCCGGTTTTATCCGAGACAGATAACAGGGCACGAACGGGTTTGATGAATTCCGGGGCGGGAATTTTTTTGGATGCAACGGCCATGGTCGGGTCCTGTGATCATTCTAAGCGTTGGCTGGATTTGGCCGATCCAGACCGTTTCACGTCTGTCAGAAACGGGACAACGGTGTCGGCCTTTGAAATTGTTGATGCATGCAGGTTTTGCCGTTTCCGTCAAAACCTGAATTGCTCTAACATAGCGCTCAGGAAGATTAAACCGTCGGCTTGCCAGGGAATGCAGGAATTCCACTGGTCTAAACCGATTCACGTTTTGTCAGAAACGGGACAACGGTGTCGGCCTTTGTTTTGTAGACGCGTTCAGTTTTTGTCGTTTCCGTCAAAACCCGCATTGCTCCGGGTCGGTTGAGGATCAGGCTTGTGGCTTCTTGGCCTTTGTCGCCGAGCGCACCAGCGACCAGCTGATTTCGGATTTTTGTGAAATGATGAAATCCAGTGTTATTTGCAGTGATCTGCGCGGCCCGGCCAGATCGGCAAAGAACACATCCTCTTCAACCTGCGCCATCAAGTCGGGCGAATAGAATGTCCAGCTCTGTCCGTCGGTAGCCGTCAGCACAATATCGTTATTTTTATCGTTGGAAACAGCAATTTTCGGATGGATATGAAATCGGATCGTTGCCGGTGTATTGCCATCAATGCCGAGAACATGGTTGGCGGATTTGGCAATTCGGTCGCGTCCGGTAATCACGCTGCCATTGGCGCTCAGATGTAATGTGCGTTCGTGGATGAGGCCAAACCGGCTTGCATATCCGTCATGCCGGGCGACAAACCCCTGTTTGCCAGCGTCATCATCCCGTCGCTCCAGATCCACCTTGCTTGGCCCATTGGTTAAAATGGGTCCCAAAAAGGACGATTTGAAAATTGTCGCAGAGGATGTGTCGTTGATGGTCAGCGTCGTATGGGCAGCGGTTGCCCGTGCCAATCGATTATACTCACCGTGATGGAAAGCCGGTTTACCCGAATTGACAATGAAACGGTGCTGGCCGGAAGACATTTCGAAGGACAGACAACCGGCATGGGCTGTTGCCGAAAGCTCACCTGGCGGCATTGGTCCGGTATCGGCAATAATGATCGTATTATTGCATGATAGCCGCTGGTAGTTCATCTGCGGCGCGTTTTTCAGCGCCGGACCATTTGATTCATCATAACGCAGAACAGACAGCAGCCTGTCGGCTGGCTGTGCGGTGCAGCCATTGAACAGCGCCAATGTGCCGTCCACATGGCGGAAAAACCGCAACGCCTGAAACATCCTGTCGATACTGGAAACAAGGCCTTTGGGTGGTGTGTAGCCAAGATTGAGATAGGTTTGGCGCAGTGGTAACAGATCCGCCAGAAGTGTCATTGCCACTTGCGGGTTGCGTGATATGTGACCGCCATCGGGCAGAATTTGTCGCTCGATTTCATTGTCAAGATTACGGGCAGCCGCTTTGATGGCAGCCGGATTTGCGGGCAGGGCCAGCGTTGCCATGGCAAGGGCGATGCGCACCTGAAAACGTTTCTCACCATTGCGCATTGCGGGTGCAACCTTGCGCAAATAGCGTATCTGCAGGGCAAGGCTTTTGATGAAGCGGCGATAGAAACCGCGATCCTGATTTTTCAGAATAATCGGTGAATGGGACAGCCAGGCAATCACCCGTTGCGCCGTAACACTGGGCTCCCACCCAACGCCGGAAAAACGTCTGCCCCAAAGGCTGATCCATTCTTCAGTCAGCGCCTTGGCGTCGGCATAGGCATTTGCATCATTGGCTGCACGCAAATGACGCAGCCAACGGAAACTATGCAATACCTCATCAAAACCGATTGAAGGTCCTTCATGCAGAAAGGCGGACTCGCCCTCAGTATCCAAAACCCGGCCAGCAAGGGGGAAGCGGCCGTGATGAATTTCATGGGCGATGTAGGAATCTGCTATGCGCAAATCTGTGGGTGCAACAACCAGTCGGTCTGGAGACCGGCCGAAAAAGCGCCACGGACTGGCGCGACCGACCGCGATCTGTCGCGATACACGGCGCCAGCTTTCACGAATATACAACGGCAAAAATTGCCGAAACTGCAACAATACTGCCGCCAACGGTGGTCCTCGCAAGCCCCAGAATGTGGAGCGTCCTTATAGCAGTAATAACACAAGACCAGTAGAACAGCATTGATTTAATTAAAGGTTTAACAATCACACATTGCGCATCAATACACAGGCAAAAAACCCGTCCATACCTGACAAACGGGCATTTTTATTTGGCAGCATTGCCGGTGTGGTTCTCATCTCACCACGGGCATTTATCGCCGATTCCAAACCCGGCCAATCAACCGGGTCAATGGGTATTCGCGACACATTGTCATCTGTGGCGATGACTTTTTCGATCATGCTTTCGCCCTCAAGCGGATCAAGAGAACAATTGGAAAAAACCACTGTTCCGCCGGGTTTTACAAGTTTGAAAGCCGCACGCAGCATGCGCTCCTGGAGATCTGCCAGTTTTTCTATGTCCCTGATATTTTTGGTCCAGGGGATATCCGGATGCCGCCTGACAGTACCCGTGGATGAACAGGGCGCGTCGAGCAGCAGCGCATCAAATAGCTGCTCAGGCTGCCAAGTGAGCATATTTTCTTCTACGCAGATTGCATCAAGGCCCAACCTTTCAAGGTTTTGTGACAGCCGTTTCAGCCTGTTGCGTGACAGGTCAACGGCTGTTACGCGGGCACCGGCCAGCGCCAATTGTGCTGTCTTGCCTCCTGGTGCTGCGCAAACATCTGCCACGTGCAAGCCGTCCAAATTGCCAAACAGTCTGGCCGGAATGGATGCAGCAGCATCCTGGACCCACCAGGCTCCCTCATCAAAGCCCGGCAAATCCGTGATCGGACCATCGACACCTGGCAGCCGCACCGAACCCGTCGGCAGGACCAGTCCATTGAGCCGTTCAGCCCATATTTGCGGATCGGATTTCACGCTCAGATCAATGGAAGGCTCGTGGGCATGGGCCGCCAATATGTTTTGCGTCTGTGTGCCATAGGCAGCCTGCAGCCTTTCATGAAACCAGGCCGGTGCATTGATGGTAGAGGCCTGTATTTTTGGCAGCAGAACGTCTTTTTCCCGGATCAGTCGCCGCAGGACCGCATTGACCAGCGCAGCAAAACGCCGGTTGCGCGGGTCCAGATGGGCCTGCTCCACGGCCAAATCCACAGCCGCGTGATCGGGTATGTCGAGATAGAGAATTTGTGTTGCTGCGACCTGCAGCACATGGTTCAGCGCCCGTGCTCCCGATGGCAGGGGCTTGTCGACCAGTGAGCTGAGCGTCGCTTCAATAACCGGCAAATGGCGCAATGTTGCCAACAATATGGCTTTCACCAGAGCCTGGTCGGCAGCATTCAATCCGCGAAATGCCTGGTTTCCATTGGTTCGATCCAGCAGACCATCCAGTGATGTGCCACGTTCAACGATTGCCGACAGCAACTTTGCCGCCACTTTTCTGGCGTGGAGACCCGGCTTTGCCAGTTCAGAAGTCTCAAATTCAAGATCATCATTGTTGTTGGTTGGCCGCCGGCCCCGCGTGGATTGGTTCAAGACCATGGTCCCTTGTTGATTTTTTTACCGGGGTTGCGTCCCCATGGCCCGCTATCGTCCATTGCCGGCTCTTCGTCAACAGCATTCGATGACGCATCGGATGGTGCCTGGTCCTCGAAATAGGCCTCTTGCGGTTCATCGCTCTGGCGAAACTCCGCTTCCAATTTGTGCAGGGCGGCGATGCGATCCTCTGTTGGAGGGTGGGTGGAAAACAGGCCATCCATTTTCAGACCCGACAGGGGGTTGATGATAAACATATGGGCAGTTGCCGGATTGCGTTCTGCATCCTCATTGACAACCTGTTTGGCACGACCGGCAATTTTTCCCAGTGCAGAAGCCAGCCAAAGCGGATGGCCGCATATCTCCGCGCCGCCGCGATCGGCTGAATACTCCCGGGTGCGGCTGATGGCCGTTTGCACGATCATTGCGGCCATGGGGGCAAGGATCATCGCCGCCAATGTGCTGATGATGCCAGCCGCTCCACCGCGACCACCGCGGAAAAAAAATGCGAAGTTTCCCAGCATGGTGATCGCACCGGCCAAAGTGGCAGTGATGGTCATGGTCAAAGTATCGCGGTGGCGCACGTGGGCCAGCTCATGAGCCATCACACCCGCCACTTCCTGATGGGACAGGCGCGAAAGCAGGCCTGTTGTTGCCGCAACGGCAGCATTTTGCGGATTTCGGCCGGTTGCGAATGCGTTGGGTTGCTCGTTCTTGATCAGATAGACCTTTGGCATGGGCAGGTTGGCGCGCTCGGCCAGCTGCTGCACGATGCCAAAATATTCAGGTGCCGATTGTGCATCCACTTCAACGGCATGATGCATCCGCAGCACCATCTTGTCGGAGCTCCAGTAGGAAAAGACATTCATGGCAATCGCAATCGCCAATGCAATCATCATGCCACCGGTTCCACCAATAGCAAAGCCGATGACCATAAACAGGGCCGTCATGACGGCCAACAGCATTGCGGTTCTCACCATATTCATGGCACATACTCCACCTAGAACGATTCAGGTTCTGACGGAATCGGCAAAACCTGAATGCATCAAACAAACCAAAAGCCGACACCGTTTTCCGGTTTCTGACAAAACGAAAATACGGTCCAGGTCGAAATTTTGATCAACTCCCTTATAATGGGTAGTAAATCAGGTTTGTTCAATGTGAGCACAGGGTCGTACCATCATGACGCAAGAGCATTCTTCCAACACATCAGATGACGAAACCGGTCTGCCGGGCGCTGACAAAATCAAAAAACTGTCGCCTGCCGCACAAAGAGCGCTCAGTGAGGCTGCGCAACGGCGCAAGTCAGAAGAGACAAAAGAAGCGCCTTCAACAGAAATTGGTGGTCGCGGGGGCGCTGATCCGGCGCGTTATGGAGACTGGGAAATCAACGGTCGGGCCGTCGATTTTTAGATTTCGATCGTTTGATATTTTTGTTTTCCAATCCGGTTGTGTTGAATAAATCAAATTTATTCAGTGGTTTATCTGTTTTGTTAAAATGCAATCAATCGGCTTAAATCCGTTTCAATTCCATTCCTTTAGAACAGATCCAAGCAAATGTGACCTTTGTGGTTCACGCAACTGCGCAGTAGGCGAAACTGCTGAAGAGACAAATTGTTGGGGAATGGAAAATGACGACGCGAAAACTGGCCACGCTTTGCCGCGAATTCAAACGTGATGAAGGCGGAAATTTTGCCATCACATTTGCCTTTGCAGCCGTGGCAATATTCCTGTCGGTCGGTCTGGCCGTTGATTTTTCCCGCTCGATCGGCACCAAGACCCGGATCAACAATGCGTTGGATTCTGCCACACTGGCAACGGCGCGCGCCCTGTCCATCGGTGAAATCACCCGTCCGCAGGCAGACGCTTATCTGTCAGCATTGTTTGCTGCCAATATTGGTGTCGATAATCTGGCCGACAGCAAATATTCAATTGACAATATCACCATTGACCCGGTGAACCAGACGGTGACAGCATCCGCCAGCTATGATCAGAAACTGTTGTTCATGCAGGTTGGCACCGATAAATCAACGCAGGTCGTCGGCAGTCTTTCCGCTTCCAGCTATGGTCAGTCGGATATTGAGATTTCAATGGTGCTTGATGTGACCGGTTCCATGGGCGGCTCACGCATCAGCAGTCTCAAAGCGGCAGCCAAACTGGGTGTTGAAGAGTTGCTTAAGGTCAATACCGACACCGATGAACATATCCGTATCAGCCTTGTACCCTACAGCGATTCAGTCAATGCCGGTCCGCTGGCGAAATATGTTTACCCTGATTATGACGAAAGCAAGAGCAACGCTCCCGTATTTAGCGCGCAGAAATTCAATGACACCGGAATTGGTTATGAAAAGGATTTTCTTCTGGATCAATATGGTGAATGTAACTGGTCAGGGTCATGCTGGTTTCCCAGCGACTACAAGATCAAAAATGACGGCTCAAGCCATGATAGCTGTGCAACCGATAGAAAAGCACCATCCAGCGGAAAGTCATATCAGTACTCGGATGCCAATCCCTCCAAGGGGATGATCAGCCGGGATTCACGGCTTCCCAAATACGGCTGCACCAGCTCGGAAATCGTACTGCTGAGCAGTGATGAGACGAAGCTGAAAAATGCGATTTCAGGCCTCTCAACAGGTGGGTGTACTGCCGGACATATTGGCCTGCAATGGGCCTGGTACACGATTTCAAAAGAATGGGCGGATTATGTGCCAGCCGCCTCAAAACCCGGTGACATGAGCACAGATGATGAACTGTCAAAATATATCATCCTGATGACGGATGGTGCATTCAACACGGCCTATGCCGGGACAAACTCAAGCAGAGTTGGATGCCGCAAATCCAGCCTTTCAAAAACCCACACCAATGCGCTGTGTAACGCGGTAAAAGGCAGCAACGTCAAGATTTTCACCATCGGATTCCAAACCAGCAATTCAGCCGAATCCCTGCTTGCCGCCTGTGCCAGCCCTGATGAAGGTCAGATCACCTATCACTATGAGCCTGATACAGCCAGCGAACTGAAAGCGACCTATGAGGCGATCGCCAATACGATCCAGTCTTTGCGTCTGATCCAGTAAGTTACCAGGACCGAACTTACAGGTATCGAGGCCGTTCGCAGCAAGCGAGCGGCCTTTTTGTCTTTGGGGAAGGTATTTTACTGCCCGGTTATAACTGCCTGCTCTGGACAGGCGGTGCGAATTGGGCCAAACGGTATCCGCCAACTGAGGCAATGGGTGTCAATTGTGGAAAACATCAATGGGTTCTGAAGACAAAGCCGCCAAAATGATACGAACCATCGTTGAGGTTCTGGAGCCACAATTTGCAATTCGTCTTTGGTCCGGAGAGCGTATCGGACCTGAAGGCGGTCCGGTTCTGGCCATCAATGACCCTATGGTCATTCGCAGATTGGCCCTGAAACCGAAACTGGATTCGGTGATTGAATTATGGGTGTCCGGTCAGGTCGACATTGAAGAAGGCACGATTTTTGATCTCGTTGAAAAGGGAACAAAAACCAAGCTGAAACACCGACTCAAGGAACTGCCAAAATGGCAGCTTTTAAAGGATGTGCCTTCAGTTCTTTTTGGCCGCCAGCAGGCCGATTCCGGGCTGGCTGGCAAGAACCCTTTTGATTTTGGGTCGAGCAAAGCTGCTATCGAACATCACTACGATGTTTCCAATGATTTTTATCGCCTCTTTCTCGATGAGAACATGGTCTATACCTGCGGCTATTTCAAAGACTGGAACAACACGCTGGATCAGGCGCAGACCGACAAGCTTGATCACATTTGTCGAAAACTGCGTCTGAAACCAGGTGACAGGTTGCTCGATATTGGCTGTGGCTGGGGTTCAATGCTGATCCATGCTGTCAAGAATTATGGCGTGACGGGCCATGGGGTCTCCCTGTCGCAGGCTCAGACTGAACTGGCGCGCGAGCGTATTCGTGCCGAGGGTCTGGAAGACAGGATCACCATCGAGATCAAATCATATGAACATATGGAAGGTCAGTTTGAAAAGATCTCGTCAATTGGCATGTTTGAAGCCGTGGGTATTGACAATTACGGCACCTATTTTTCCACAGTAGAGCGTCTGTTGGCCCCGGGGGGCCTTTATATGCATCATGCAATCTCGCGCCGGGCCAAGCGCACCAAAAAAGCGTTTAACCGCAAGAGTGCCGAGCACCTGGCCCTGGTCAAATATATTTTTCCAGGCGGTGAGCTGGATCATCTGGGCATGAGCGTTGAAAATCTTGAAGGTTATGGCTTTGAAGTCCATGACTGTGAAAATCTGCGGGAGCATTATGGCCAGACCTGCCGTTTGTGGGCAGAGCGCCTGCACGCGCGCTTCGATGAGGCGATAAAGGAAGTTGGCGCACCAAGGGCGCGCCTTTGGCTGCTTTATCTGACCGGCTGCGCGCTGGCATTTGAACGTGGCACCGTGCAGATCAATCAGACGCTTGCCAGCAAACGTTCGCGCGGTCCAAGCGGCTTGCCACCAACACGTGCAGATATCTACCGATAGAATGGGGATTTTGTAACCTCGCAGATCGCTGAAAAACTCCAACCAATCAGGGATTCTTTGCCGTTCCCAGGCGTCGAAGGTGGAACTCTTTGCATTTAGCGTTGTACATTTGCCCCCATAAGGTGCATGCTTGCCGCGTTGCTCACCCGTTTTCGACGCGTGGGCCAATCTTGACGTTCTCAGCGTTCAATTTGATCCGATAATAGCCCTTTGTGAACTTTGCGCGGTGCATAGACCCGACGTGACGGGTTCGCCGGGGGACGGATAGCAGATAATATTCAACAATTTATCCTTTGCGTGGTCATTTATCAGGCGCCGAGGCAGAGAGCCCTTGTGCGTCCTATTGGCGTGCTGGTGCTCGCCTACAAGGAGCACTTATGACCGTTATTCCATTCAGCGGCCGGTCTAAAACCGGAGACGTCGTGCGTGCGTCGTTCGGAGCAGATACAATTCAGTCCTGCGATCGACCACATTCATTCCCATCCCAGGCAAAAATAGCGACCGCGCTTGTCTATTGTGAGGGCAACTTTGGATTGATCGATGGCAAGACGGCAAATGGATTGGTCCGTCATTCGGAAAAATATCAAATTCTCTCAGTCATCGACAGTACCCAGGCGGGCAATGATTGTGGTGACGTGCTTGATGGCAAGCCAAATGGAATACCCATTTTTGGCGATCTTGTTGCGGCATTTGAGAATGCGCCAACCAGGCCGAACACATTTGTTTACGGTATGGCACCTGCAACCGGCAAGCTGTCACTGCCGGAGCGAAAAATCGTTCTTGATGCCCTCGGGCTTGGCATGAATATCGTCAACGGGCTACACGAGTTTTTGAACGACGATCCGGAATTTGCAGCCGCCTCAAAAGCCAACAATGTGGTGATATTCGACATCCGAAAACCGCGTCCCAAGAATGATTTGCGTTTGTTTAGCGGCAACATCCACAAGGTAACCTGTCCGAGGATTGCTGTTCTGGGTACCGACTGCGCAATTGGCAAAAGAACAACCGCCAGCATATTGACCAGAGCTCTTGTCGAACGGGGTATTCGGGCGACCATGGTGACCACAGGACAGACAGGAATGATCCAGGGCTCACGGCATGGCCTTGCCCTTGATGCGGTTCCATCACAATTTTGCAGTGGTGAACTGGAGGCGACAATTGTTGAGGCATTTGAAACGGATGATGCAGAAATAATTATCGTTGAAGGGCAGGGAGCGCTCAGTCATCCGGCCTTCTGCACCTCGGCATTTATCCTGCGGGGAAGCGCGCCTGATGGCGTTATTCTGCAACACGCGCCCAAACGTCAACATCGCTGCGATTTTGAGCAAATGAAAATGCCGACACCTGAATCAGAAATCAATCTCATCGAGACCTTTGCTGATACGCGTGTTATCGGGCTGACCATCAACCATGAGCACATGAGCGACTCTGAGGTCAACGCCAGCATTGCAGAATATCAGGACAAGCTTGGTATTCCTGTAACCGATGCTTTGGCGCATCCTTCAGAATTGCTTGTTGAAATGGTACTGGCATCATTTCCCAAGCTTAAGGAGAAGCTGTCCAGCAGCGCTCAATGAGTGCTCCGCGGCTGCATATCAATCTCGACAAAATCTATCACAATGCGTCGACATTGGTCGCGCGGTTGCTAACCAAAGGTGTCTCCGTTACCGGGGTCACCAAGGCATTTCTTGGTACTCCACAAATCGCCCGCGCGATGCTGCGTGCCGGAATTACTTGTCTTGGTGACTCGCGAATTGAGAATATCGAGCGCATGCGGCAGTCAGGGATTGAGGCACAGATGATACTCATCAGGTCGCCAATGCTCAGCCAGACAGAACGGGTGGTGGCTTCGGCAGATGTAAGTTTCAACACAGAGCTCGAGGTCATGGCTGCCCTTTCGATGGCAGCTGTGAAAGCACGCAAAAACCATGGCGTGCTGCTGATGATCGAACTGGGTGACCTGCGTGAAGGTGTCATGCCGCATGATGTCGAAAGAACGGTGAAAAAAATTTGCGAATTGCCCAATATTACGTTCATGGGCGTGGGGGCGAATCTGGCCTGTCGCAATGGTGTTTCACCGGACAATCGCAATATGGCGCAGCTATCTGCTTTGGCAGACAGCACGGCGCGTATCTGCGGCTTTTGTCCGCCCATCGTATCTGGTGGAAACTCCAGTAACCTGGATTGGGTTTTCGCCGGCGATGATATTGGCCTGGTCAACAATTTACGCCTTGGTGAGGCGATTTTATTGGGCAGGGAAGCGCTTAACCGCCAACGGGTTCCAGGCCTCTTCATTGATGCCATCAGCCTTGTTGCAGAGGTAATCGAGCGTAAGACAAAACCGTCGAAACCCTGGGGCACAGTGGCACAATCTGCATTTGACGGTGCTTCTGCTTCAGGCAGTCAGGGCAATATCAATCAGGCGATCCTGGCGATTGGAAGACAGGACATTGATCCGGATGGACTGGACCCACCTGTTGGCGTTCAGGTGCTTGATGCAAGTAGTGATCATCTGGTGCTGAATGCCGGTGACAGGAAACTGGTTGTTGGTTCCGAGGTGTCTTTCCAGCTCAATTACAGTGCCCTTCTGCGCGCCATGACATCTCCGCATATTATCAAGACCTTCGTTAAGAACGGCGCTGTCGCAGGACCGTGTCCGGCGGCTCAGATTTTACCCGATGCGGCTTGAGCGTGACCTACAAAGTGCCCACTGAATTTTCCAAACCCAAACCAAAGGATGTCCGCCAATGATCAAATTTGAAAAAAATGTGGCAAAACCCGATCCAGCCAAACAACAGGATGAAAACCGGTTTAACCGGATCAAAGGGGCAGCCACCGAGAAAAGAAAAAAATCGGCCGTCGACCCTGCAACTGAAAGCCGTTCGATTGGCAAAAACAAAGAGGGCTGATCAGAAGGAAAAATCACTCAACTGACACATAGACCGCTTCATGCTTTGGTCGGGCTTCATCCATGCGTTGAAATGTAAACCCCTGTCGCACGTCAAAGGGGCCATTAGGCCCCTTTGTGCATTGCCAGTTGCATTGGATTATTTGCGGTGCTGACGATTTTCGATCAGATCATCAACCACCGATGGATCCGCCAAAGTGGATGTATCGCCCAGCGTGCCAAAATCATTCTCGGCGATTTTGCGCAAAATACGGCGCATGATTTTGCCGGAGCGTGTCTTGGGCAGGCCCGGCGCAAACTGAATCTTGTCCGGTGAGGCGATTGGACCTATTTCGTGACGTACGTGTTTGACCAGTTCGCTACGCAATTCATCGCTGCCCTCATGCCCGGCCATCAGTGTGACATAACAATAGATGCCCTGTCCCTTTATGTCATGGGGATAGCCCACAACAGCGGCCTCTGAAACCCTGTCGTGAGAACCCAGAGCCGATTCCACTTCGGCGGTACCCATGCGGTGGCCCGATACATTGATGACATCATCGACACGGCCGGTAATCCAGTAGTAGCCGTCTTCGTCACGGCGGCAGCCGTCTCCGGTGAAATATTTACCCTTGTAGGTCGAAAAATAGGTGGTTTTGAAGCGCTCGTGGTCTCCATAGACCGTGCGCATCTGACCGGGCCATGAATCGACGATACACAGATTGCCTTCCGTGGCACCTTCCAGAACATTGCCTTCACCATCAACCAGCTGAGGCTGAATGCCAAAAAATGGCCGCGTGGCGGAACCTGCTTTCAGATCGGTTGCACCGGGCAGTGGCGTGATCATGATGCCGCCGGTTTCGGTCTGCCACCAGGTGTCAACGACCGGGCATTTCTTCTCACCCACAACGTTGTAATACCATTCCCATGCTTCCGGATTGATGGGTTCGCCCACGGTACCGAGGGTCCGCAGGGATTTGCGTGATGTGTCGGTTACATGCTGATCGCCAGCACCCATGAGTGCGCGAATGGCAGTGGGTGCGGTGTAGAAAATATTGACGTCGTGCTTGTCGACAACCTGCCAGAAGCGACCGGGGTCGGGATAATTTGGAACGCCTTCAAACATCAGCGTTGTCGCACCATTGGCCAGCGGGCCATAGACAATATAGGAGTGACCGGTCACCCAGCCGACATCCGCCGTGCACCAGTAAATGTCACCCGGATGATAGTCGAACACATATTCATGGGTCATTGATGCATAGACAAGATAGCCGCCTGTTGTGTGCAGCACGCCCTTGGGCTGACCCGTTGATCCGGATGTATAGAGAATGAAGAGCGGATCTTCCGCTTTCATCTTGGCCGGCGGGCAATCGCCCTTAACTTTTTTGATAGCCTGATGATACCAGATATCGCGGCCTTCGACCCAGCCTGTTTTGCCGCCGGTGCGTTTAACCACCAGCGCATTTTTGACGGTCACGCCGCCTTTGGCGGCAATTTCGATGGCTTCATCGGTGTTCTGTTTCAGTGGAATTGGTTTGCCGCCGCGCAGACCCTCGTCAGCGGTGATGATAAATGTTGATTCACAACCAATGATGCGGCCGGCCAGGGCATCGGGTGAAAACCCGCCAAAGACAATGGAGTGAATTGCGCCGATACGGGCGCAGGCAAGCATTGCATAGGCCGCCTCAACAATCATCGGCATGTAGATGGTGACACGGTCGCCTTTTTTGACGCCGTTCTTTTTCATTACATTGGACAGGCGGCAGACCTGATCATAGAGCTCATTATAGGTTATTTTCTTGTCGTCATAAGGATTGTCGCCCTCCCAGATGATGGCGACCTGATCACCGCGTTTTTTGAGGTGGCGGTCAATGCAGTTGTAGGCAACATTGGTCACCCCGTCTTCGTACCATTTGATCGACACATCGCCGTCATAGGAGGTGTTCTTGACTTCGGAATAGGGCTTGAACCAATCAATACGCTTACCGTGTTTCTTCCAGAACTTGTCCGGATTGGTGATACTTTGGCGATACCAGTCCAGATAGGTATCATTATCAATGAGCGCGCGTTTTTTGGCGGATTTGAGCACTTTGTGCTTTGTTGCAGACATGGTTTCCTCCTTTGCCTTGTTGCGGGTAATCTTCATTCCCGCCACCAAGCCATTCATGCGATGCGTTGATGTCTTAATAGCAGGTGTTTCGCCCTGAGCAATTAGACGATGGGCCATTATTCCGGGTTCCTCCGGTATTATCTGGCCGGATGGTTACTCTGATTGCAATTATTTTCATTTGGCGGTATAGACCCGAAGGAATTCCCGGAAAATAATGTGGCGATACCACGGCCTGCCAGACCGGAGCAGGCGGACAGGAGAAGTATACCTATGTCTCAACAATTGCTGATGCCCAAGGCAACCGCTGTCTGGCTCGTTGACAATACGGCTTTGACGTTTGATCAGATCGCCCAGTTCTGTCAACTGCACACGCTTGAAGTCAAGGCTATTGCGGATGGTGAATCTGCACAGGGTATCAAAGGGCTTGACCCTATTCAGACCGGTCAGCTGTCACGCGACGAAATTGCGCGTGGTGAGGCCAGCAAGACCCACAAGTTGAAATTGTCGGCACCGAAGGTGCATGTGCCTGAGCTCAAACGCAAAGGACCGCGCTACACACCGGTATCCAAGCGACAGGATCGGCCCAATGCTATTTTGTGGCTTGTGCGTAATCACCCTGAATTGCGTGATGCGCAGATTTCACGGCTGGTTGGCACAACAAAATCGACCATTGAACAAATTCGTGAGCGCACCCACTGGAATTCGGCCAATCTGACACCGCTTGATCCCGTGACTTTGGGGCTCTGCACGCAGATTCACCTCGATATTGAAGTGGAAAAAGCTGGCCGGGATCGCCCGGATCAGGTTGTTGTGCGCGAAGACACGACTTTGCGTCCGGCGCAGGAAACCGAGACCTACTCGCTGGACACTACGATGCCAACGAAAAAGGAAGAAGACATTATCGATGCCGATGCTGTTTTCGCAAAACTGAATGCGCTGAAGAAGCAAAAATCAGAAGACAACACGGAATAGGCTGCCGCTTTGTTTTTGAGTTCTTTTCAGGCCGCATTGTTGAAAGACAGTGCGGCCTTTGATTTTTGTTTTCAAGGATGGGATTGCGGATTTTGCCCTGCATGAGATGTGCGGCCTGCTCAAGCCTGGCCATTCTTGTCAGGAATCACTCAATCTGCTGATGCCAGAACGGCGTGCAGCAGGACATTACATCCCGCGGCAAGGTCCTCAGACTTTGCGCTTTCCCTGACGTTGTGGCTTAGCCCGTCCTTGCAGGGAACAAAAATCATGGCAGAAGGCACCACTGTCATCATATTGCAGGCATCATGAAGTGCGCCGCTGGCCATTCGCCTATGAGGATAGCCAAGCGACAAGGTCGCGTTTTCGACATTGGCGATGCAATTTGTATCAAAATTGCCCGGCTGAACAGATATGCGCAAATTTGTGTCAGCTTCGCATCGCTGCTTTTGCGCTTCGCGTTCGCAAAGCTCTCTGCATTCTTCCAGCAGTCTGTCGAGTGTTTGGGTATCCGGGTGGCGGATATCGACGACGAAATCAGTTCTGCCACAGATCGTGCTCACACCGTCTGTGTGCGGCTTGATATATCCGACGGACACACGCGCATCAGGTGCATTTTTGCAGCCCAGATCATTTATCGAAACGAGAATTCGCGCACAGGCCTGTATCGTATCCTGCCGGAAATCCATCGGCGTCGTTCCGGCATGGGCGTCGCGACCATGAACAGATACATCCAGCCAACGCAGGCCCTGCACCGATTCAACAACACCGATCTGCCGTTGCTCTTTTTCAAGAATTGGACCCTGCTCAATATGCAATTCATAGTAGGCGCCTATATTGAAATCGGACGGATTTTCCTGTCCCAGGTAGCCGATAGCATCAGCCTCGGTTTCAAATCCCTGACCATCCCTTGAAATCGCGCCGGACATGTCTTCGTCGGACAGGCGGCCGACAAACCATGATGATCCCATTAAACCGGGTGAAAACCGGACGCCTTCTTCGTTCGTCCAGTTGACGATCGCTATGGGTGCCGTGGTCGATACACCGGCGTCATTGAGCGTATCCACCACTTCCAGAGCTGTCAAAACACCGGAGATGCCATCAAAACGCCCGCCATGCGGCTGTGTATCCAGATGGCTGCCAGCCACAATCATCGGGGCTGTCATGTCGGTTCCCGGACGAATTGCGAACATGTTTCCGGCCCGGTCGACCCTGACTGTGAGGCCGGCCTGTTGGCACCAGGACCGGAACAGGTCTCGTGCCATTCCGTCTTCCGCAGTCATCGAAAGACGACAATTGCCACCCCCGTCAATCGCACCGATTTGTGCGATTTCCATGTGCCGCCGCCACAACCGCTCTTCGTTAATTCTGAGCTCCGGCAATCGGTTGTGTCCAGACCTTGATGGTTGGGGAGTGTGCATCTAAATCGACCTTTCCTTACGTCCGCTGATCAGTTGTGAGACCATGACAGCAACAACGAGAGCTCCGCCGTAGAAGAGATCCTGCACAAATGTTCTGAAACCCAGGACGGACAGTCCGTTGATGCCGGTCACAAGGAAATAGACCGCGATGACAGAACCCCAGGGATTGAACCGACCGGGTTTGATGCATGTCGCACCGAGAAATGCGGCTGCAAAGGCCGGTAGCAAAAGAAACGTGCCGGAACTGGGATTGGCTGAACCTGTGGTTCCCGTATAGAGAATTCCAGCCACGGCGCCCATGAACCCTGATGCGATGAAGGCTCCCATCCGCACCGCGCCCACATTGACGCCCGTCAGGCGCGCAACCTCCTTGCCTCTTCCGGTAAAAAGCAGATGCTGGCCGTAGGCCGTATAGGAAAAGACATACCAGATGACTGCGCACAGGATAATTGCATAATAAAACTCAATCGGAATACCCAAAATCCTGGTCACGATGACATATTTGATCAGTGAAGACGATACACCACTAATCGTCTGGGAGTTGCTGATCCACAATGTAATACCGTGCAGAAAAGTGCCTATGCCAAGGGTCACAATCAACGAATGAACGCGAAAATACAGCGTAATGGCTCCGTTGACGACACCGATGCCCATACCAATCAGCAATACCAGTGGGATGGTCGCGATTATCGGCACACCCAGCCGGGCATTCAGGATCGCGGTCACCATTGATGCGAGCGTAAGATTTTGGGCAATGGACAGGTCAAAGTCGCCGGCAGTCAAAGGAATTATGAGGCCGAGCGTTACGATGACGAGAACGGCTTCCGAACCAAAGATTGTCGAAAAATTGGACCAGGTCAAAAATGTCTCGGGCCTCATGACGCCGAAAAGCAGGATCAGTGCAATCCAGACGAAGACAAGACCGAACCGCTCGGCTTCGTATTTGATGTCAATTCTGTGCATTTGTGGTCGTCGCCTTCAGATAACACGCTTTTGCAATGTTCGATTTAGTAACGTCACCATCCTTGAGTTCGACAGTGACTTGTCCACGGTCGAATACAAGGACCCGGTGCGCAATGGCCTCCAATTGTTCAAATTCCGATGTGGCACATATGACGCTGGCGCCGCCTGCACATAATGTGTTCAGGAAATCGTAAATTTCGGCCCGGGCACCGACGTCTATCCCTTGCGTCGGTTCGTCCAGCAATACCAGTACGGGATTTAACTGCAGCCATTTCGCAAGGACAATTTTCTGCTGATTTCCTCCGGAAAGGTCGCCTGCCTGCTGGTCCGGCCCTTCCGCCTTGACCTTGAAATGTTTTAACAGACGGTCTGCATTGTCACGCAGTTTTTTATGGTTGATGTATCCCGGTCGTTCATGGTTCCCGAGCACCGGCAGGCTCACATTTTCCAAAAGCGTCAGTTCCGGCACGATACCGGTAATCTGGCGGTCTGCCGGAATGAGCACAACTCCTGCTTTCATCGACCGGGCGGGTGTCACTGTGCCCAAATCAAATGTATTGCCGCGTACCACGAGCGACCCCGTCCGTGCAGTTGTCGAGCCATTCAGCAAGTAGGGAACTTCGTCATAGCCGGAGCCGATAAGTCCCGTCAGTCCAAGGATCTCACCGGGTTTCACTTCGAAGGACAGATTTTGGATCAAACGACCACAAACGCTGGAGGTAACCACATTTGCGTTGACATCTGTCTTGACTGTGTCGCCTGCCGTCCGATCGGTTTTGAGCGCGTGTCCGACAATCATTTCGACAATTTGTGGTCGCGACATGGAGGCTGTATCGAAACTTCCGATCGTTTTGCCATCGCGTAACACTGTTGCCCGATCGGTGACATCAATGATTTCATCGATATCATGGGAAACGAATATGATGCTGACGCCTGTCGCCGCCAGTTGCCGCATCATCGAAAACAGTGCCTGAACATCATCCATGGGAAGGAATGGTGTCGGCTCGTCCAGGACTAGGATCGCTGAGCCTGTATCATTGCCATGCTGAATTCTGTCAGCAGCTCTGACAATAGCAAGCTGTGCACGCAAAACAGGCGAGAGCGTTTCGACCAGATCGTTCGGTTTCAGATCCAGTTTGAATGTGGCGAAAAGTGCACGGGCGCGTGCAGCTTCCTGACGCCAGTCAATGCGCCATGAATTGAGCCGGCCATGGTCACCCGCAATCAGGTTCTCCAGAACTGTGCCATCAGGATACAGCCCCAGATTCTGGTGAACGAACGCAAGACCCATTGCCTCGTGTCTGCCCATCGGCATGGGAAGTGGTATTGGATGACCGTCTATCGAAATAGACCCGGCGTCGGGCGCGTAAAAACCCGACAGGATTTTGATCAATGTCGATTTTCCGGACCCGTTCTGACCGAGCAGTCCGTGAATTTCGCCTGATGCGACTTCAAAGTCG
Source organism: uncultured Rhizobiaceae group bacterium (assembly GCA_947501445.1). Lineage (GTDB taxonomy): Bacteria > Pseudomonadota > Alphaproteobacteria > Rhizobiales > Rhizobiaceae > Hoeflea_A. The sequence continues at coordinate 300,786 of CANMVS010000004.1, forward strand.
ACAGCGTCCAGTGCACGGTTGCCGCCAAATACTTTGGTGAGACCACAAATGGAAAGGCGTTCAACGGGCGAGGGCTTCCTTTCGGCTGCCCCCGCTTGCGTCGCTATCACTTCTCAATCATCCATAATTTATGGTAGCCGGTGACATAATCGTCACCGTAGCCTTTTGAGGCCTCGGCTGGTGTACCGGCGGTTGCCGCATTGTTCCTGTCAAAAATCAGCAACGGCACTTTGGAATCACGTACCGGTTCAAGACCGCAAAGTATGCGCATCTCTGCGTCAAGCATGGCATGGGCAATCCAGTCCAGGTTCTCCCCGACATCCATTTCGACCTGACCCTCGCGAACGAAATCGATCACGAAAGGTGTTCCGTTGAAGGTTGCAACTCTGACGCTGTCACCCTTGCCGGTGATGGTGATTGCCGGAACAACGAATGATGACATGCTGTCATAAATTGGAATGACGTAGTTGATGTCTGCATCCGCCTGCAGTTTGGCTCTTACCGTTGGCTGGATTTTGGTTGCCCAGTCAGAGATCGGCACATTGACGATTTCGTATTTGCAATCGGGACAATTCGTATCGAAGGCGGCCTTCAGGCCGCTGACCATGGAATCGGTCGACAGCGCTTCGTTTGACACCAGAACCAGAGCATTGACCTTGCCGTCGGTCTGGACGATCGACCAGTCTGCCAGCAAGGACCCGGCTGTTTTGTAGTCGATCGCAGTCGCCGATGTAACGCCACCAGGCACGTCCTGCTCGAGCCCGGTCAGATGGGCGGTCACGACAGCGAGCCCGGCATCACGTGCGGCTTTGACCTGTGGCTCGAAAAAGCGAGGATCGGCTCCGGCCAACAGACTGATCAGATCGAAATTATTATTGATTGAGAAATCAATACCCTGAATCCATTGCGTCGGATTTCCCTGATTTTCCCAAATGGAATGTTCAAAACCCAATTGCTTTGCGATCTCGTTCCTGTGGTCAGCAATTGTTTTGATGAACGGAATTGAGCTGGAAGCAGGGATGGTGAAGATTGACTTTCCAGCCATACAGGCCTTGGCGTCGAATGCTTCGCCTGGTGCTTCAAACGTAGGAATTTTGGAATAACGGTCGATGTTGGCCTTGGCCGCAGCAACCCCGTCGGATTGGCCATGCGCCACGGTGCTGACCAGCAGGGTCGCCATCGACACCAGTATCGCTCCTGTTAGGTGTTTCATCTTCACTCCTCCTTTGCAGAACAATTGGTTTATTGTTGCTTAGCTCGTTTGAGATCGCAGCCTCTGTGTCTGCGTTTGGTCGACTTTGCCGTCGGTAATGACAACGCCATAGTGCGCACGCGCACCATCCTCGGTGAGCAGGCCATCGAGCACGTCATCCAGAACATCTTCAGACCGGCGCTTTTTGGGTTCCCCGTATCCGCCGCCGCAGGGGCCAAAGGCAATCAATCGGTCGCCTTTTGCCAATTGGCGATAGGGTATCTTGGAGGGTAATTCCTCGACGACATTGCCGCTGCGTACCAGTTGCACGTTTGCCGGTGAGCCGTCTTCACCACCAAGGAATCCCCAGGGTTTGAATTTTTGCCCGTCTCCCTCTATCGATACCGCGCCATCTTCAAGCAGTTCGAAACCGCGAATTGATCCAATGCCGCCCCGCCAGGTTCCGATGCCTGCCACATTTTCCCGAAGTTCGTAGTTGAGAACCCGCAGCGGGAGGTGGGCTTCAATGTCTTCGACCGGATTGTTACGGGTGTTGGCATAGAGCGTATCGACCGCATCCATGCCATCTTTGCCAAAGCGGCCTCCATAGCTGCCTTCCATAATTTCCATATGAACCCACTGGCTACCGCCCGAGACGCCGCTGAAAGCCATGACGCGCAGGTTGCCGATGCCAGCGCTGACCTGTTCGGGAACTGCCGGTGCAATCGCCTTCATGATTGTGTCGGCCAGGGCATTGCCGGGGCAAAAGCGGGCGATGACAGGTGCCGGGAAAATCGGGTTGGCAAGGCAGCCCCTGGGCGCATAAATGGTGATGGGTCGGGTCAATCCGCTGTTCTGCGGGATCGATCCATAGGTTTCACTGTCAAGCAGTATGGAACGCAGGGTCAGCCAGACGGCGCAATCGACCGTACCAACCAGAGGCATGTTGATCGGCTTGTGTGTTGTTTGCGGCGCGGTGCCGGTCATATCAACATGAATTTCCGAACCTTTCACCGTCAGGGTTGCTTCGATCGGCAGGTCCTTCAGGCTGGGATCGTCGCTGTCGAGATATCCATCAATATGAGTGCGGGCATTGTAAGAGCCATCCGGTATGGACGAAATGGCATCGCGCATCAGGCGCTCTGAATAATCGAGCAGGTCCTCATAGGCATCGGTTACCGTCTGCAGGCCGTATTGATCGAGCAAGGCTGAATACCGCTCGGCACCAATGCGGGCGGCCGCGACCTGCGCTTCCATGTCACCAACCACCAGGTCTGCAATGCGGATGTTGCTGCGCAGGATCTGCCAAACAGGTTCGACCTTCTTGCCACCGTCGTAAACGCGGATAGCCTTGAACTGCAGGCCTTCGGCATAGGTGTCGACAGCGTCGACAATACCGCAGCTGCCCGGGGTCAGTGCGCCAATGTCAAGATGGTGGGCGGTGGTGACAGAAAAGCCTGCCAGTTGACCGCCATGAAAGATTGGAACGGCGAAGCCAACATCCGGGCCGTGCGATGCACCCGCATAGGGATCATTGTGCATGAACACATCGCCGGGTCGAATTTCGTCACCGCGAAGATCGAGCTCTTTCAAAATACCTTCGATATAGCCTGGGATCGGGCCAGATTGCAGGGGTGTGCTCATGGTGCATTCGCATAGCTGCCGGCCTGTCGCATCGGTCAAGGCGGTGCCAAAATCCTCGGATTCGCGAATGATGCTGGAGTAACTCATGCGCATCAATTTGTGGCCCATCTCGATGGCTACATTCTCCAGCGCACCATGAATAACGGCAGCGAGAAACGGATCTACTCTGGTATTCATGGCTGCTCACCTCCATTTACGCTGACATCGGACCCGACCCGCTCCAGCAATATGTTGCCGTATCCGTCCGCCGCAAAGGTCCAGTCGGGAGGTACAACAGTCGTGCTGTCTTTTTGAAGGATGATCGCCGGACCTTTGTGTCGTTGACCCGCTCCAAGATCAGTGCGTCGGTAGTAGGGGGTCTCGAATGTGTTCAAAGTGTCATTGACGCGAAAGATGCATTGGCCGGTTCCAACAGGTTCAGCATTTTTCAATGTGCCGTGTTGTGGTAATCTGGTTAGTTTTTCAACGTCCCCAAGACCACGGATCTTGACGGTCACAATCTCAATCGGGCTTCTCTCAAATGCGTGACCATATTCCTTTCGGTGCTGGTCGTGGAATGCCTGCCATACTGTCTTAAGTGTCTCGTCGGTAACCGGTTCGTCGGGGAACTCGACCCTCAGCTCGTAGCCCTGGCCTACGTAACGAAGGTCGCCAATGCGTTGCAGACCAATCTTGTCAGAACCGATCCCGTCCTTGCTGAACAGGGTGCGAAGTTCCGTTTCCATGTCAGCAAACAGACCTTCCATGCGATTGCAATCAACGTTGCCCTTGATTTCAAATGCGGTTCTGAGCGCGTCGTATTGAAGGTCGGTTGTCAACAAACCCATTGCAGATGTTATGCCTGGATGAGGTGGGATAAGCACCCGTTCGATGCCAAGTGCTGCTGCAACACCGGCTGCATGAAGAGGACCAGCGCCACCAAATCCGGCCAGGGTAAATGCACGCGGGTCAATGCCCTTTTGAACTGTGCGTGAACGAATGGCATTGGCCATATTGCTGTTAAGCACCGTCAAAATACCCTCGGCGGTCTCTTCCATGTTTCGACCCAGCGTTTCAGCCAGCCCGTTGATGGCATTTTTGGCGGCCTGCAAATCGAGCTGCATATTGCCGCCAAGAAAGTCATCGACCAATAGTCTGCCAAGCACCAGATTTGCATCTGTGACGGTCGGCTTGTCGCCGCCCTTGGCATAGGCAGCGGGTCCCGGATCAGCGCCAGCGCTCTGCGGACCTACACGGAAAGCACCGCCCCGGTCCAAATGTGCGATTGATCCGCCGCCTGCACCGATGGTGTGTATGTCAATCATTGGCAGCAATACAGGAAAGCCAGCGATGCTGGCGCTGCGGGCGTCAGTTTCGGCAAATTGCCCATCTTGTACGATCCCGATATCGGCGCTGGTACCGCCAATATCGAGCGTTATGAGTTTGGTCGCGTCAGCGTGCGCACCGACCCATGCGCCGCCCTTCACACCGGCGACCAGTCCGGACATTAGGGTCACGGCCGGCCGTTCGCGAACCAGGGCCGGTGTGGCGACGCCACCATTCGAGGCCATGATGCGTAATTCGCTGACGACACCCAAATTGGTCAACGCGCGCTGCAGACTGTCTATGTAGTCGCGTACTTTTGGCCCGACAAACGCTGACATCGCGGCCGTTGTAAATCGCTCGTATTCACGAAATTGCGGAACAACGCCTGCTGAAGTGGTCACAAAAATATCCGGAAGTTCTTCGCGAATGATCTCTGCGGCGCGGCGTTCATGGGTCGGATTGACATAGGAAAACAGAAAACCGACGACCACGGATTCAATCCCGTTGGCACCCAGCTCCCGTGCCGCAGTCCGCACACCGTCTTCATCAAGCGGTTGGAGTTCAATGCCGTCCGCATCCATGCGACAATCGACTGTCTTGCGGTGTCGGCGGCGTACCATCGGCCTGCTTTGCCGAGGCAGGTCTTGCATGATCGAGTAGTGCTGTTCTCTTTGATGGCGACCAATATGCAGGATGTCGCGAAACCCGCTGTTGGTGACGAGACCCGTGCGTGCGCCTTTGTTTTCGAGCATTGCATTTGTTGCGACCGTGGTGCCGTGGAACACGCTGCCAATGTCGCCAGGCGATACATCCGACAATTCGCATATCTCGCGTATACCGGTGATGACCGCCTCTGCCGGGTTTGCGTTGGTTGAAGCAACCTTGTGTGTCGTTATCGATCCGCTGTGCAGATCAGCCAGAACCAGGTCCGTAAATGTTCCGCCGACATCAACACCGATTACAATCATGCAAACTCTCCAAAAGCTCTAAAGACGCAGGCAAAAATGGCTGGATCGTCACGTTATAATAGCGATAGATTGATCCATTTGGATTTAATTTGCAATACCAGGGCGCATTTTATATAAGTCGAGCGATAGGGTTACGGGATTGGAATATTCTCTACATGGTGTGTTAAATGAGCGAATCACACAGACTTAAATAAGAGAATCGAAGGCGCTTATGGTATTGAATTCAAAAGAAAAGCTTGACCAAATTTTCTCTCTGGAACTCAAGCATCTGATGGCGGTGAGTTATGTTGTTTTGTGTAACAACATGGTAACGGACCGCTATATTGAAAAGAATTTTGGTATGCCGGTTCAGGCATGGTCCAGCCTTTTTGCCATCGAAACGTTCCCCGGAATAAAGGCAAAGGAAATCAGAAAACTTTTCCCGCGTCCCCAGAACACGATTAGTCGAGCCATATCATTGTTGGAGGCGCGCGGTCTTGTGCGGCAGGAAGCTTCTCGCGAGGACGGACGTGAAAAGATGATTTTCATCACTTCAGCTGGCGAGGATGTGCTTGCAGAAATCCGGCAGGTATCATTCGACCGTCAATCAGAAATTTTTGCTCCGTTGAACAAGCAGGAACTGGAAACCTACTTCCGTCTTACGACAAAAATCGCCAAGGGACGGGCGCTTACAACTTCGGATATCATGATTTAGTGGATGGTGGGCGCGACCTTTCCGGGATGAATTTCAATCAGATAGCATGATGGCACGCTATTTTGCCGGGCACTGCCTGTTAAATGTCCTTGACTCAAGCTGCTGTTTTTGGAATCTATAATAGAACAAAACAGGAACATATGGGCAATGCAAGGCAACAATGCGCATCGGAAAATGGAAGCATTGCAGGGTGCTGTCGCGAAAATCGACAGGCGTCATGCTTCTTTCATGCGCCATGCCCAACTGCCACAACAGGGCAGCGACAGGGCCATTCGCTTTGATATTGCGGCCATTGATCATGTTTTCAAGGATGGGTTTGCGGCTTTTGCCCTGCATGAGGTGCGCTGTTCGCTGACCCGTGACATTGGTGCGGCCAGCGGGTTTCTCATCGGGCTTCTGGCCGGATGTCTGCAGCACCGGCATGGCAGGATTGTATGGATTTGCGATCCGGCCTGCCATCTTGATGGCGGCCAGCTTTTTCCGGCTGGCCTGTCCATGTTCGGACTTGATCCGGCCCGGCTTGTCATGGTTCATCCTGCCGATTTCAAGGCAGCGCTGTGGGCCAGTGATGAAGCGGCAAACTGTAGCGATCTTGCAGGCATTGTCTTTCAGGTGAAAGGCAATCCGGCCAGCTTTGACATGACGGCGACACGCCGTCTCATGCTCAAGGCGCAACAAAACGGGCTTTTTGTTTCCATCCTGCGGCAGGGGGGCGATGAAGAAGCCAATGCGGCGGCAACACGCTGGCACGTGCGTGCACAGCCATCGGCTGCCGATCCGGAATTTGAAAGGGGTATTGGGCTTTTACGGCTGAATCTTGCCCTTGAACGCAACCGCAATGGTCAAACGGGGCATTGGATCATTGCATGGAACCAGCAAAAGAATGGTTTTGAACATGTCCCAACGGATTATGTCGATCGCCCTGCCGTACCTTTCGACCGATCGGATGGCGCGCCGCAAATGGGGCAAGTCATGGCGTTTGAACGGGCGTCCTGAAGCGCCGCCAATTGCCGCCATAGCGAAGGTTAAAAACGCCATACGCCTTGTTGCCGTGGATGGTTTCGGCCGTAAATCGGGTTTGCGTATTGACCAGACACTCAGTGATGCGCGGGCGCTGTTTCCCGATCTGGAGGTGTTTGAGCAGGATCGCGATGGCGACGGTGCGCTTCTGGCCACGATTGCAGCCTGGTGTGACCGCTACACCCCGCTTGTGGCACTGGAAACACTCAAGGGCGATATTGTTGGCGGTTGCCCGGGGCTTTTTCTCGATATATCCGGATGCGCCCATCTTTTTGGTGGTGAAGACGTGATGGCTGATGATGTGGTGTCGCGGTTGCGCGCAGGCGGCTTCATGGCAAAGGTTGCCATTGCGGATACGCCGGGTGCGGCCTGGGCCAATGCGCGCTACGGCAACAAGCAGATCATTGCACCGCAGGCGCATAAAGCCGTTCTGCTTGATTTGCCGCTGGTCAGTCTGCGGCTTGATACGGCCACGCTTGATCTGCTGAGAAAACTGGGGTTGCGCACGATCGGGTGTATTGCCGACCTGCCCCGCGCGCCCCTCGCCGCCCGTTTTGGCAATGGTCTTTTGCAGCGTCTTGATCAGGCGCTTGGACGGGAAGAGGAGGCAATCTCACCACGTGTCCCCGTTGCTGAACTGTCCAGTGAGCGTATTTTTGCCGACCCGATCGTATCGCAGGATGATATCGAAAGAACAATCGGACAATTGGCCGATAATCTGCGCCAGCGTTTTGATGAACGTCAGGTGGGTGCACGTCGGCTGGAGTTGAAGCTTTTTCGCGTTGATGGTCATGTCGTATCCATTCAGGTGCGTTCGGCAAGCCCGGTCTATCATGCTGATCGCATTATCATGCTGTTTCGGGAGCGTATCGCCGGGTTTCATGATGATCTTGATGCCGGTTTCGGCTTTGACCTGTTGCGCCTGAACATTATGGAAAGTCAGGTCCGACAGAGCGAGCAGGCGGATTTTGCCGGCGGTAACGGGCCCGGCGAGGCCTTTGCCAGCCTTGTTGACAAGCTGGGTGCACGTCTTGGAACGGACAGGGTGCATCGTTTTGTTGCTGCCGATACGCATATTCCCGAACGTACATTTGGCCTTGTTGCCGAAGCATCTGCCCATGGTGCGGATACGGCGCAGGCAGCTTTGTGGCGCAGGCAGGATCCGGCTGACAGGGTGAACGGCCCGGCCGTTGTCACCCGTCCGGTTATCCTGTTTCAAAGGCCCGAGCCGGTAGAAGCCATTGCCGAGGTTCCTGATGGTCCGCCGATCCGGTTTCGCTGGCGTCGTACACTTTACCGTATTGCGCGATCAGAAGGCCCTGAGCGTATTGCCTGTGAGTGGTGGCGCGACGGGCGCGGTGGCCATAGCCGTGACTACTTTCGTGTCGAGGATGATCACGGCTACCGCTTCTGGATTTTTCGACAGGGGCTTTTTGAGCGCGAAACGGCCAATCCTCACTGGTTCATGCATGGGGTTTTCGCATGACAGACAGCCATTATGTCGAGCTTGGCGTTACCACAAATTTTTCGTTTCTGCGCGGTGCGTCCCACCCGGAAGAAATGGTGGTTGAGGCCGCGCGTCTGGGTTTGGGCGGTATCAGTGTTACAGATCGTAATTCACTTGCCGGCGTTGTCAGGGCGCATATGGCAGCAAAGGAGGCAAAGCTTGCCTTTGCGCCCGGGTGTCGTCTGGTCTTTGCCGACGGCACACCCGATATTCTCGTATGGCCACAGGATCGCCAGGCCTATGGTCGCCTGTGCGAACTTTTGACGGCAGGTAAGCGGCGGGCGCCCAAGGGAGAGTGTCATCTTGCGCTTGATGATCTGCTGACCCATGGTGATGGCTTGCTCATGGCGCTTGTTTTGCCACCCGGCCTGCCGGTCAGTGTACCGACATGTCTGCAAAGTCTGATGGGGCGTTTTGCCGGCCAGCTTTATATTTGCGCATCGTGGACCTATGGTGCGCTTGATCAGCGTTATCTGGCGGCGCTGGCTAAATTTGCCGGGCAAAACAGGTTGCCACTGCTTGCCATTGGCAATGTGCTTTATCATCAGCCGGAGCGCCGGTTTCTGCAGGATATATTGACCTGTATCCGCGAGCACCTGACCCTGCGTGCCGCCGGAAAACATTTACAGCCCAATGCTGAGCGTCATTTGCGTGATACCGGGCAAATGCTGCGGCTTTTCAAGGGGTATGAATATGCCATTACTGAAACGCACAAACTGTTTCGCCGGCTGTCTTTTTCTCTTGATGAACTTAAATACCAGTATCCGAAGGAGCCAACCGGCAGCACCCTGCCGCCACAGGAAACACTGGAAAAATTGACTGCCAGCGGTCTGAAGACGCGTTATCCTGAAGGCGCGCCGAAAAAGGTTCTGGCAGCCATAGCACATGAGTTGGGCCTGATCCGCAAACTCAAATATGCGCCCTATTTTTTGACGGTCTATGACATTGTGCGTTTTGCCCGCAGCCAGGAAATTCTGTGTCAGGGGCGCGGATCAGCGGCAAATTCAGCGGTCTGCTATTGTCTGGGCATAACGGAAGTTAATCCGGAAAAAATTGATCTTCTGTTTGAACGTTTCATCTCTGAAGAACGCAATGAGCCGCCGGATATTGATGTTGATTTTGAACATGAAAGACGCGAGGAGGTCATTCAATATATCTATGAAAAATACGGCCGGGAGCGGGCCGGACTTGCCGCAACCGTGATTACCTATCGCGGGCGTTCTGCCCTGCGTGAAGTGGGCAAGGTCTTTGAACTGTCCGATGATACCATAACTGCCATTTCCGGTACCCGGTGGGGTTCTTCTTCTTCGCGGCTGGATGAGGACGATGCCCGACGGGCGGGGCTCGATCCGCATGACAAACATCTGATGCAGATCCTCGACATGGCGACGCAGATTATCGGTTTCCCGCGCCATCTTTCCCAGCATGTGGGCGGTTTTGTCATTACCCGCGATCGTCTGAGCTCTGTGGTGCCCATTGAAAATGCCGCCATGGATGACCGGACAGTTGTCGAGTGGGACAAGGACGATCTGGAGTGTCTTGGTATCCTCAAGATTGATGTGCTGGCGCTCGGCATGCTCAGTTGTATTCGCAAGGCGTTTGAAATGCTTGATCAGCATTACGACAGGCGTGAGACCCTGGCTTCATTGCCGGATGACGACACCCAGGTCTATGACATGATCTGCCGCGCCGATACCATCGGTGTTTTCCAGATCGAAAGCCGGGCGCAAATGTCCATGCTGCCAAGGCTCAAGCCCAGAACCTATTATGATCTGGTCATTGAGGTGGCCATTGTCAGGCCGGGGCCCATTCAGGGAGACATGGTGCATCCCTATTTGCGCCGAAGGCAGGGAAAGGAGCCTGTGTCCTATCCAAAGGAAGAACTCAGGAATGTGCTGGCCAAAACGCTTGGTGTGCCGCTCTTTCAGGAGCAGGCCATGAATATCGCCATTGTAGCCGCCAATTTTGAACCCGGTGAAGCAGACAAATTGCGCCGTGCCATGGCAACATTCAGGCGGGTTGGCACGATCCATTCCTTCCGCATCAAGATGGTTGAAGGGATGGTTGCCAATGGCTATGAACGCGAATTTGCCGAACATTGCTTCAGCCAGATTGAGGGCTTTGGTGATTATGGGTTTCCGGAAAGCCACGCCGCCAGTTTTGCCCTGCTTGTCTATGTATCCTGCTGGCTCAAATGCCATTATCCGGATGTGTTCTGTGCTGCCATTTTGAATGCCCAGCCGATGGGGTTTTATGCACCGGCGCAACTGGTGCGTGACGCCCGCGAACATGGTGTGGAGGTGCGCGCTGTCGACGTCAATCATTCCGGTTGGCTGTCCAGCCTGGAAAGGTGCGATAAAAGGGCTGCAAGACCTGCCATTGCTGCACGTCATGACAGTATGAAATCAGTCATGAAAAATACCCATGCGGTGCGGCTGGGCCTGCATCGGATCAAGGGCTTTGGCGAGGCTGAAGCCGAAGCGCTGCTTGAATATCGGGCTGGCGGCTATGACAGTGTGCGGGATCTGTGGATGCGTTCGGGTCTTTCACGCCGGGCCATGGAGCGATTGGCTGATGCGGATGCATTCGCTTCCATCGGCCTTAGCCGCCGTGATGCGCTTTGGGCCGTGCGGGCCCTTGATCCTTTGAGTGCCGCTGAACGTTTGCCACTCTTTGCTCTTGCCGGTAGCAGGAACCTGCAAAAGGAGGCGGCCATCGCCCTGCCGCCGATGCCGCTGGGCGAGCAGGTGATCAACGATTATCGCAGCCTGTCCTTTTCACTCAAGGCACATCCGGTATCCTTTGTGCGTCAGGCACTGCAGCGTGCCGGTTATCGACAAAATGCCGAATTGCCAGATATCCGTGCCGGCCGTTTTATCGCGGTGGCCGGGCTTGTGCTTGTGCGTCAGCGGCCCGGCTCCGCAAAGGGAGTGGTTTTTGAAACCATTGAAGATGAAAGCGGCGTCGCCAATATCATTGTCTGGCCGAAAGTCTTTGAGCGTTACAGGACCATTGTCCTTGGCAGCCGCTTTGTCGGCATTCGTGGTGCGTTGCAATCCCAGGATGGCGTCATCCATGTCGTTGCCAGACAGCTGGAAGATCTGACGCCCCTCATGGCTGACCTTTCGGATGCGGACGCGCCGATTGATGCACTTGCCCATGCCGATGAGGTCAAACGTGAACCGGTTGATCCCAGAGAACGGCAAGAAAAACCACGAAAAAACGGGCGGGGGCAATTGCAGCAGATGGTTGAGCAGGCACCACAAATGCGCAAGACTGCCCAACACGGAGCAACCCGTGGTGTCCTGCCGACAGGGCGCAATTTTCACTGAGGCGGAAATCGGATGTTCACAGGAACGCACCACTGCCCTGCATCCTGATACCCTCAATCGCCCGGCGGCAGAGGTCTGGTCAGAATGAAAAGGCTTACAGCAGACAGAACCACCAGCTGAATAATGATAATTCGCGTCGGTGCACCCAACAGGAAGCTCGCTGCAAAAACCGCAATAATGGCCCCGACAGCCATTTTCTTGGCGCGACTGGAAATGGCGCCATGGGCCTGCCAGTCACGGATCGGTGGCCCAAGCCGCGGATGGTTTACCAGCCAGTCGTGCAGTCGCTGCGATCCCCTGGCAAAACAATAGGCGGCCAGCAACAAAAAAGGGGTCGTTGGTAAAAGTGGCAGCACAATACCAATGATACCGGCACCAAGAGAGGCGATACCTGCAATCAGCCAAAACAATCTGACAAATTGGCTGTTGGATTGCTTCAAAGGGCCCGCGCCAATTCGCAAATCGTTTCAAAGGCTATGGTGATATCGTTCTCTTCCATTTCATAGGAACCGGCGGTAAATCGGATCACCTGCATGCCACCATGTAATGTCTGTGTCAGATATATGCGACCATCATCATTGATTGTGTTGACCAGTCGCCGATTGAGTTCGTCAAGATCACCTTCGTAGCCGGGCGGTGCGTAGCGAAAGGAAAACAGCGCCAGGACCGGTTGTGAGGTTACCTCAAAATCGCTTTCACCCTGTAGCTGTGTGGCCAGTTTCTGTGTCCAGTTCACATGATTGCGTATCATGGTGCGCAGGCCTTCAAGCCCATAGGCCCGCAGCAGGAACCAGATTTTTAGCGCCCTGAACCGGCGACCCAACTGTACAGACCACTCACTGAAATTGACAAGGCCCTCCTTGCCATAGGTCTTCAGATACTCCGGTTGAATGGCCAGCGTGCGCACCAGTGCTTCGGGTTCGCGCACAAAATGGGCGGAACATTCCATTGGCGCACCCAGCCATTTATGCGGGTTAAAGACAATGCTGTCGGCCATTTCCACGCCCTGCCACAAATGTCTGTACTCCGGGCAGATCATTGCTGACCCGGCCCAGGCAGCATCAACATGAATAAAAAGGTCCTCCCGGCGTCCCAAGGCGCAAAGGGCTTCAACGTTGTCAGTTGCACCAATGGATGTACCGCCAACACAAACAACCAGCCCGGCAGGCAGATATCCGGCTTTGCGGTCGGCATCAATGGCTTCCTGCAGCAGGTCTGCGCGCATGGCGCCCTTTGCATCAATGGGGATATGCACCAGATTGTCCTGCCCCAGGCCCGCTACCCACATCGCCTTGTCGATCGAGCTATGGGTGCCTTTGGATGCGTAAACCCGCAGGGTTTTTTGACCAGCAAGGCCGGTCTTGTTGCCGGTCCAGTTCAACGCACGCTCACGCATGGTTAAAATGGCACAAAGGGTGGAAGAGGATGCCGTGTCCTGAAATGTGCCTTTGAATTCTTCGGGCAGATCAAGCGCCTGGCGCAGCCAATCCACCATTTTAACCTCGAGCTCAGTGGCAGCAGGGGATGTCTGCCAAAGCATGCACTGGGCGCCAATTGTATTGGCGAGTTGCTCGGCAATCAGCGCAGCAGGCGCAGCATTGCTGGGAAAATAGGCAAAAAACCGCGGATGTTGCCAATGGGTCATGCCGCCCGGAATAATACGGTCAAAATCCGCAAAGATGGTTTCCATGTCCTGGGCCATCTCAGGGGGCACTTCTTCAATGAGCTTGCCGATCTCGCCCGGCTTGACCTGCGCGCGAACGGGCCGATCATCCAGCGTTTCCCTGTAGTCGGCAGACCAGTCACTGGCCTTGTGTGACCATTTACGAAATTCATTATTGTCCATCGGATGATTCCTGTTTACCGCCAACTCAGACTAGACAAGCCGGGCGTCAGAATCCAGTTGGAGTGACCGATAAATAATTAACAGGTTCAGTATTTTGTTTGCGCCAGGTTTCAAGACTGCATCATGTGTGATGTTTTGCCGATCCCGTCAAAACCTGAATTGCCCTAATTCAGTGCAAATGAAAGCCGGGCGCCGCCCCACAGACTGTCCACGCCATTCTCCCCAATGCGCAAACCGCCGTTAAAAGACAGATTGGCAGATTGAAAAACGGTCGTTTCCAAACCGCTGGAAAAGCTAAACCAATCTTCAAGCCCAGCATCAACAGGCATGGAAAACAGCATGCCCTCAGCCGCTGTGAGACCGCTGACAATGGAGCGGCTGCCTGCGTTAAAATCATGATTGTAGGCTGCATCGAACCACAGGTTGGCGTCGCGTCCATTGATATTTATCGTCGATGCAACCTGCGCTCCAACGGAACCGATCAGCGATTCCCGACTTTGATCTTCAAATGTAAAGGTGCTCCAGGCGTGTCCACTTTCGGTATATCCGTTGACATCGACATTCTGATACGTCAGCGCAATTGTGGGTGTTATACCAAATTGCCCATGATTGAATGTGTATCCGGTTTCAACGGTTGCTGAAACATAATGTCCATCCGTACTACCGTTTTGTGTAATGCTTCCCTGATAAAGGGCATAACGGCGCTCAATCGAATCGTAGTTCAGCCAACCATAGGTACCCATGGCGCGAACAAACAGGTCTCCCATCGTTGCCCTGGCGTAGGCTGATGCTGAATAGAAATTCAGATCAAATTGTCCGAAATCATTGGGAAAATCAAAATTTCCACCGCTATAGCCAGCCATGAGGCCTGCGAGGAAATTGGCCCCGTCGGCATATTCAATTCCGCCCAGTATGGTTCCCTGAGCACCCTTTGCGCCCTGTCCGGGCTCATTGCCATCAAGATCAATGTATCCAGCAAGACCATCTGCAAAGAACCGGAATCCTTCCTCTGTCTGACGGTTGCGGGTGGTCCTATTGTCAAAATGCTGGTCAATCTGTTGTCCAAGCACCAGGGGGACTTCGGCCAGATAGGCATATTGGCCAGGCGCTGATAGAATTGACTGAATGTATTGTCCAAGGGCTATATGCCCCGCGCCAGACGGATGCAGTCCGCCATCCCAAAGATATTGATTGGGATCAGCCCCGGCAACCAATGTGTCCGTGGTGCAGAAAATGGCGTCTGTAATTGATGCAAGACAGGCGGCCTGGGTTGTATTTGTAAAACCGTAGTTACCATCAGGTTTGCCAAGTTCAACGAAAAGGCCATGTATATCCAGATATATGAACTTGGTGCTGTTGTGGCTCTTGAGAGCGTCGAGCAATGTGCGATTATAAAGATCTACAGCGCCCGCCACAGTGACGCGATCAATAGGCGTAAATTGATCCCCGGCGGGGGTAGCACCCAGATTATTGGTGTTCAAAATCATGATCGAATTTGCACCGGAATCACCCAGTGCCTTGGATAAATCCGATGTTGCTTCAGCAGATGCCGCAATAACAGCCAGTGCGGCTGCGAGTGTCTTATCACCATTTTGTGCGGCCCTCAGTTCCCGAATAATCGTATTGCCACCGCCTTCGACTGCAAACAGGGCATTGGGGTCCGCATTTCCGCCAGTACCCGCCAGATAGAGGCCTATCTGGTCTGCCACTGAACGGGTATTATATTCATATTCACCTGATCCCGTCACCGCAGCGCCACCTTGCGCATAATTCGTGCCGCCATTGTTTTGTGTTGCCGGATCATTGACATTGGAAGTTGTATCGACCACCAAATTTGCATCTATGTCAAAACCATAATTCCCGCCAATGTGCTGGTTCCAGACTTTCAGCGGGTTAATGGTCCAGCGCCGCTGATCGAATGTCTGTCCGTTGAATACATAAGATCCGTCCGCGTCGGGTACGAGGTAGGTGCCGGCATCGCTATAGCTGCCACCAAAAATGAAAAAATTTGAGAATGCCCGGGCAGAGGATGGGATACATAATATTGAGATTACCAAACACGCCGCAATACTAATAAATTTGTTCAAGGTAATACCTATATCATCAAATAATTAAGTAATGCTGTAAGTAGTTATTGTAATTATAAATACTTTGCAACCTCAATTTAAGAGCGGTGATATGATATCTGACAGGGAATTTCTCGACGGTAATACAACTTGCCGGCGGCAATCCATGGTTTCATTCACGTGCAGCCATGCGAGCCAGAAATTACATTCCCAACCGGTTTGTCACTTTGTCTGTGAAGGTACGATATACCTGCCAGGCTGACGGCCACAGCTAAGGCTGTATGCATTCATGGATCAGCATATTGGGTATAATGTCCAATGCATCAACAAAATCAAAGACCGACACCAATGTCCTGTCTCTGACAAAACGTGAGACGGTCCAACCGGATGTCTATCCAATTGTTTCTTCGCGCCGGTCGGTGGCGGGTGCCGGTGTTCTGGACAGTGCACAGATACGTTCGTGCAGTTCATTGCTCATTGCAATGTCGGCTGCACCAAGGCTGGGCATGAGTTGCTCGACATTGCGGGCACCGATGATCGGGCTTGTTATGGCCGGATGTGCGCCTGCCCAGGCGACGGCAAGGGATACCGGATGCAGCCCTTCGGAAACAGCCAGATCAGAAAAATCCCGTGCCGTGTCCATCACCCAGTCTTCGCCATAACGCGAAGCATAGACAGTATTGTCGGTAATTCTGCCGGTGCCAGCTGCCCGGTCCGACGCATATTTTCCGCTTAACAACCCGCCGCCCAGCGGGCTGTAACTGATTACACCCAGGTTCTCTGCCTCGGCCATCGGTAATATTTCGATTTCCGCCTGACGTTTGACCAGGTTGTACATGGGTTGAATGACGTCAAAACGCGACCAGCCCATACGCTCGCTGATACCCAGTGCCTTTGACACCTGCCATGCCGCAAAGTTGGAAGCGCCGGTATAAAGAACCTTGCCGGCGCGCACCAGATCTTCCAATGCACGCAGGGACTCTTCCACCGGTGTATGTGCATCCCAGCGGTGCAGAAACAGCACATCAATTCTGTCGGTATTCAACCGCTTCAGACTGTCTTCAACCGCACGGGCAATGTGGCGGCGGCTTGAGCCACGCGCATTCACATCATTGCCAACCGGAAAATAGCATTTTGAAGTCACCACCAGGTCATCGCGCTCATTGGCCATGAATTGACCAAGCATCTCTTCAGACAGGCCGCCATTGTAAACATTGGCGCAATCAAAAAAATTAATGCCCCTGTCGCGGCAGGCCCTGTAGACCGCCTGAGCGGTATCAAAATCAGCATCACCACCGAACGACATGGTGCCGAGGCACAGTTGGGACACCTGAACACCCGTGCGGCCTAGAGGTTTCGTTTTCATGGATGCTCCAATCGCGGATTTTCAAATGGCAGTAATCAGGGCGTTGATACCGGGTACTGTTTCTTGGACGTTCCTGTTGCCGTTTTGAGATTCAACAGATTGCCGACCAGAATGAGTGTTGCTCCGGCTATCGTATATATATCGACCACTTCATTGTAGACAAGCCAGCCGGCAAGTGCCGTCAGGGGTACCCGCAGGAAATCCATTGGTACCACAACAGTGGCATCCGCATGGGTCATCGCCTTGGCCATGCAGAAGTGCGAGAATGTGCCGCAAATGGCGACGAGGACAATCCAGCCCCAAAGCTGGTTCGGCACCGGTTGCCAATAATACCAGGCCGGGACGAGGCCGATAATGGCCTGAATAATCAACATCCAGAATATGATTTGCACAACGCTGTCGGTGCGGGTCAATGTCTTGACCAGTATGACGGAAATGCTGAAACCAACCGCCGCGTAAAACGAGATCAGCTGACCGACATCAATGTTTTGCGCATCCGGACGCACGATGATCCAAACCCCAATAAGACCCAGTACAACGGCAGCCACCTTCCAGCCATTCATCTTTTCGCCAATGAACAGCACTGCCAGCAGTGCGGTCCAAATGGGCATGGTGAACTCGATGGATACAACCTGTGCCAGAGGAATCAGTGTGACAGCCACCAGCCAGGCATATTGAGCGGTATAGTGAACGGCATTGCGCCAGATGTGCCGCCATGGGTGTTGTGATTTCATCGCCGAAAACCCGCCGGCAGACAGGACCAGCGGCATCAAAAGTATAAAGCCGATTATCGCGCGCAGTTCCATCACCTGAAATGCGCTCAACTGGCTTACGGTTTCACGTCCGGCGATCGCCATGGTTACCATGGCGGCGAGCCAGCCACCCATCCACATTGCCGCTTTTGAATTGGATTGTATCGGGACACTCATGGCCGCCACTGATAGGCAATTCCATGCGCCATCGCAATTGGCATTTTGCCATAAAATGAGTGAGATAGTGTCAGCAATGCGTCTGCAATGGTGATTGTGTGGCCCTATTCGTCTTCAAAAACGGAGCGTATCTCATCCAGCGGTTTTTTGATTTTGGCTACCGCAGGGACCTCGGCATTGCTGGCCGGGTGACCCACCGCAAGGATCATCACCGGCTTTTCCGATGCGGGTCTGCCCACCAGATCGTTGAGAAAGCGCATCGGGTTCGGTGTGTGGGTGAGTGCCGACAGACCGGCATGATGCAGGGCTGCAATCAGAAACCCGGTCGCGATACCGACACTCTCCGGAACGTAGTAGTTTTTGTAGCGGCTTCCATCCTCAAAGGTTCCATAGCGCTGTGCGAAGACCAGGATCAGCCAGGGCGCAATTTCAAGATGCGGTTTCGAGCCATCTGTGCCAATGGGTTCAAGCGCCTTCAACCACTCATCACCGGCGCCGCCAGCATAGAATTTTTTCTCCTCGACCTCCGCCTCACGGCGGATTGCGCTTTTGAGACGCGGCGCGTTTATGGCAGCAAAATGCCAGGGCTGGTGGTTGGCACCACTGGGCGCGGTCCCCGCTGTAAGGATGCATTTGTCGATGATACCACGGGGCACCGGTCTGTTGGAAAACTGCCTGACCGTATGGCGCTGACGCATCTTTTCGTAAAAGGTGTCGGCGGCGGCCTGCATCTGGGTGTCTGTCAGCTCCTGCCGGTCCGGCAGTGCCATGGGTGAATAGGACATGTGCTGTTTTGCAAACATGTCGCCTCCTTGTTTTGTGTGGCTCCTTCGTACCCATGCGCGGGCCTTTGTCAAACCCGCATGTTATTATCGAGGGGTATATTATGTCGATGCCGGTTGGTCATCCATCGGTTAATTTGTGCAGGAGTAAACCAGCCGCTGACCATTTCATGTTTTGTGCAGGATTTAACCTTCGACCAATTCACCATTGCTGTATCGGGCGGGAAAAGGATATGAGCAATGGCAGGGGAGATGCGCCGCGCGGGCGCAATGCAAAACGGGGTGCGAGAACGATGGAATTGCTTGCGGGGAATTATGATTATGTGATCGTTGGCGCCGGTACGGCTGGCTGTGTACTTGCCAATCGCCTTTCGGCTGACCCCAGGGTCAATGTGTTGTTGCTGGAGGCCGGTGGCAGTGACAATTACCACTGGGTTCATATCCCCGTTGGTTACCTCTATTGCATGGGCAATCCGCGCACCGACTGGATGATGAAGACGGCGCCGGAACCGGGTCTCAACGGACGCTCGCTCGCCTACCCCCGTGGTAAGGTCATGGGAGGGTGCTCGTCCATCAATGGAATGATCTACATGCGCGGTCAGGCTGCCGATTATGATGGCTGGCGGCAGATGGGCAATGTCGGCTGGGGCTGGGATGATGTTCTTCCCTATTTCAGGAAATCTGAAGATCATCATGATGGTTCATCAGATCTGCATGGGCAGGGTGGTGAATGGAAAGTATCGAAACAACGCCTGTCCTGGGAAATTCTGGAGGCATTTCAGCGGGCCGCCGATGAATTTGGTATTCCGCGCAGCGATGATTTCAACGCCGGAACCAATGAGGGGCACGGCTATTTTGAAGTGAACCAGAACAAGGGTGTCCGCTGGAACGCGGTCAAGGCGTTTTTGCGTCCGGTCCTCAACCGCCCGAACCTGCAGATCATCAAGAATGCGCATGTTGAGCGAATTGTTCTGGAGGGCAAGCGGGCCGTTGGTATTGAATATCTGCAGCGCGGCAACCGCCACCAGGCGCGCGCCGCGCGCGAGGTCCTGTTGTGCGCAGGTGCAATCAATTCGCCCAAATTACTGGAACACAGCGGCATTGGTCGACCGGATTTATTGTCGGATCTCGGCATAGAAGTGGCGCATGAAAGTCCCGGTGTTGGCGAAAATCTGCAGGATCATCTGCAGATCCGGACGGTCTTTCGGGTTGCCAATACCGTCACGCTCAATCAGAAAGCCAACAGTCTGTTGAGCAAGGTCGCGATGGGGCTGGAATATGCGCTGCGCCAAAGCGGGCCGCTATCCATGGCACCAAGTCAGCTGGGCATGTTTACCAAAAGTGAATCATGGCTCGAAACACCGGATCTGGAATATCATGTTCAGCCCCTGAGCACCGACAAGCTGGGCGATCCGCTGCATCCTTTTCCGGCAATCACGGTTTCTGTGTGCAATCTGCGACCGGAAAGTGTCGGCAATTGCCATGTTTCAAGCCGCGATACCCACAAACAGCCCGAAATCCGACTGAATTACCTGTCTGCAGAAAAGGACAAACTGGTGGCGATCAAATCCGTGCGACAGGCACGCGACATCATGAAGGCTCGTGCTTTGGAAAAATACAGTCCGGAAGAAATTCTGCCGGGCCCGCATATAGCGTCGGACGAGGCGTTGTTGCGTGAAGCAGGCAATATCGCAACGACGATTTTTCACCCGGTTGGAACCTGCAAAATGGGCCATGACCAAAGGGCCGTCGTGGGGTCTGACCTTTGTGTTCATGGGCTGGACAATCTGCGTGTTGTTGACGCATCCATCATGCCAAAGATTGTATCGGGCAATACAGCTTCGCCTGTTGTGATGATCGCTGAAAAGGCTGCCGACATGATCCTGCAACGGCGTTGAGCGCCCGGAGCCTTTCCCGGGTGTGGGCCTGGCGTTTGGTGGCTTATCTCACAGACCTGGGCGGACCGGCTGATATGATCTGATCCAACCTGAATTGAGGCTTTTTCGGTTTTCCCAAATCTGGAAAAGCAGGTTTTGGAGGATATGAACATGGCCAATCTGGTGGTTTGTTGTGATGGAACCTGGAAAACGGCTGAAGACGAGGACGGGGGAATTCCAACGCCGAGCAATGTTGTCAAGTTTTTTGGTGCGATCAATGGCAAAGACAGCAACAGGGTCGAGCAGAAAAAATACTACCATCCCGGTGTCGGTACCGAGGGCGGTGCGGTCAGCCGCATGGTTGGCGGCGGGATTGGCGCCGGACTGAACGCCAACATCAAAAGCGCTTATAAGTGGCTGTGCTGCAATTACCGGCCGGAGGACCGTATTTTTGTGATCGGCTTTAGTCGTGGTGCCTATACGGTCCGCAGTCTTGCGGGCATGATTGCATCGCAGGGTCTGCTGAATCTGACTGACGATGCGCTGGCCAGTGAATTGGCATGGTCACGGGTTGAGACCGTTTTTTCAAACTACAGAAATCGTGAGGTGAGTATCGGTTCCGCGGATCTGCGGTTTAACAACGCCCAGGCCGGTGAAAGCGGTGCCGGACGGGTTCCCATTCATTTTGTCGGTGTGTGGGATACCGTAGGTGCACTTGGCATTCCGGATCATCTGGGTCTGTTGAATATACTTGATGATCCGGGAGATCATGCTTTTCACGACACGTCATTAAGTCCGCTGGTAACCCATGCCAGACATGCGGTGGCGATTGATGAGATGCGTGCCAGTTTTACCCCGACACTTTGGACAGACTATTCCAATGATGCAGATGTTGTTCAAAAGTGGTTTGTGGGTGTGCATTCGGATGTTGGTGGTGGCTATGTGGAAAAGGAGCTATCCGATATTACATTGGACTGGATGGTTCGCGAGGCAGAGGGCTGCGGGTTGCTCTTCCGTGATGGGGCCATTGCCCAGATTGGAAAGAATGATCCACACGGGGTGCTGCATGATTCCCTCACCGGCGTATTCAACGCACTGGAAACGCGGCCGAGATGTGTGCCACGTGTCACCGATAATACCAGGATGAGTGCCATTCACAGTTCGGCTTTCGAGCGACAGGAAAATCCACCACTGGCCCAGCCGGATTATTGGGTAACGCGAACGCTTGATGTCGGTGAAACGGCGGAATACGATATCTATGCCGCTGAAAAATGGAATGCGACCGGTCTGTTTGTCAGAACAGGTGAACGCTATGAACTGGCCGCCAGCGGGCAATGGCTGGACAGTTCCATATCCTGTGGTCCCGGCGGAACGGCTGATGGCCATTTTCAACTGGGCGAAGTCGCTCATGTTGTTGCATCCGGGCTTGGGATGGTCGAAAACCTGTTCAAACGGGTCACAGGCAATCAGGTTGCGGACTTCTGGATGACACGCCGTGATGAGAGCATGGCCTGGTTTTCTCTGGTCGGCGTCATTGCCGATGGCAAAGGTGTTATGGAAGGCGGGCGAGTTAAACCGCACAGCCAGTTTTGCATCGGCGATGGCATGAGATTATCCCCACAAGATGAGGGTTACCTCTACTGCTTTTCCAATGATGCCTGGCAGGCCTACGGCAACAACAAGGGCAGCGTGCGTCTCAAGATCCGCCGACTGGCATAGCGCTATTCTTCCGCTGATGTCACGGATCGACGATAGGTGACCTTCATCACGATCATCAGTGCAATGGGAACAGCAACAAAGGCGGCAAACCGCAAAGGTGTGAAACTGTAGCTGTCCAGCGGATAAAACCGTTCAGCAACGAGAAACGGGAACAGGGCCTGTGGCATGCCGATCAACCAATACCAGGCAAGGCGCAGGCCACGCAGCGGTTCAATGTCCCCTTCTGTCAGCACATGCCAATAGGATATTTCACCCCAAACGCTGCGCATCAGCCAGACAAATGCCGCCAGACGGGCGAAATCCGGTACGCTACCACTTCTGGCCATAACAATAAATCCAATGACGATGAGCGCTTCCATCGCCAGAACAATTGTTCCATTGCCCACCGCCAGAGCATGATTCCATGCCGGTATACGTTCTAAAGGTCCATTCACTGGCGCCGTTGAGCGCATGTTAGGGTCGCCTTTGGCGTGAATAAGATAAAATAGCCTGTCCAGCGGGTTTGCACCGCCGGGTGTAATGCGCCTGCCGGTAATGAGACCGGCACCCCAGTTCAGCAGAAGGTCTGAACCGACAGCGGTATAAAGAACACCAGCCAAAAGAAACCAATCGTAATAGGTCATCCGGTTATCCCTTCGTGTCCTCAGTTGGCATGATGGTGCAGTCGTGTGTTCAGGATTTCAATGGCCCGGCTGCGTCGGCCTGACCGGTTCTCCATCAGCCTTTCCGTCACAATACGCACGGCACCCAGCACAAACAGCCATAGGATAACATAGGCCCATACCCAACCGATCAGAGACCAGGAAATTTTTGGCACAATCCAGCCAAATCCGCACATCAGCACGGCCAGTGCCTGTGTCAGCACGATGGCAATGAGCAATGGCAATGCCGGATAGGGCGGTTTGAAAAACCAGTCGCGGGTGCGTGTGACCAGCAACAACAGGTGGCCACCGGCTACCAGCTGCAAAAACATCGCAGATTGAAGGTGCGCCTGATCGTGCAGATTGAACAGCTCGCGCAGCGATAGATGGTTGATCACAGCCATGCCGATGAGCAACAGGCCAAAGGACTGAACAATGGATGCGAAACCAAGCACTGCGGAAACGCACAACAACTGCGGCATGCGCCAGCGAATGGGCAGGGGTGCGACGGCTGTCCTGTCATAGGCAATGGTCATAATCGGGACATCATCAAGCAGGGACATGATGACGATCATGATCGCAGTCAACGGCTGGAACCCCAAAAAGAGTGTCGACAGGACAACCAGGAACATGATGTCCATGGTAAGGGCAACACGGTAAATCGTATAGCTTGTGATACGTCCAAAAATACGCCGTGCCTCATCAATTGCCTTGTCGATGACAGACAGGCCAGGTGCTGTCAGGATGAGTGCTGCCGCACTGCGTGCCGCATCGGTAGCGCCCGAGACAGCTGTGCCACAATCGGCTTGTTTGAGCGCCGGTGCGTCATTGACACCATCCCCTGTCATGGCAACCAGATGACCGCGCTGCTGCAGGGATTTGACGATGGCATATTTGTGCTGCGGGAAAACGCGCGCAAATCCGTCGACCTGCTCAATCGCATCAGCAATTTTTGCAGGCACATGATCGGGATCCATGTCCTTTGGAAAAAGGTCAGCAGCGGTGATGATATTGGTACCCAGACCCAGCTGCCGGGATGTTTCCCTGGCAATGGCTGTATCGTCTCCGGTCACCATTTTTACCGAGACACCTTTAGCCCGAACCAGTTCGATCGTTGCTTTGGAATCATCCCGCGGAGGATCGGACATGGGCAAAATTCCCAGATAATCCCATGTTTTTCCGTCATCCGCAGAGTGCGCAACACCAAGAGCGCGATAGCCGCGCTTGCCCAGTTCGGCAACCTTTGCATCAACCTGCGTTGCTATATCGGATGAGGGGGCAGCCAGCTCAACAATCGCCTGGGGTGCACCCTTGGCGACGTGCATTACCTTCCCATCGGCATTTGTCACAATGGCACGGGACAATTTGGAAACCGGATCAAAGGGTGTGAACTGATTGACTGTCCAGGATTCCAAGGCTTTTGTGTCGTTTAGTGCCTGCAGAACGGCGGCGTCAATGACATCACTGTTTTTGGGCTCGCTCGCCAGCGCTGCTGCCAGCACAATATCACCGGGGTCGTCTGATTGAAGCGGTATCGGCGCGTCCAGGGTTAGCTGATTTTTGGTCAAGGTCCCGGTCTTGTCGGAACACAGGATATCAACGCCTGCCATTTCTTCGATGGATGCGAGGCGGGATACAATTGCTTTTTCCTTGGATAGTTCCAGTGCACCCAAAGCCATTGTTATGGAAAAGACCGCAGGCATTGCCACCGGTATGGAGGCAACAAGCAGAATCAGCACAAATTGCAGAATGTCCAATGCGTCGGCCAATCCCCAATTGCCGGTTATGACGATGTCGCGATAGACCTGCCCCGCGACCATTATCAGAGCCAGAACAATTGCAACGACTATGAGAAAATTTCCGATTTGAAACATCGCTCTTTGCGCGTGGCTGACGGCGCCGGCACTGGCGACCAGTTTGGCTGTGCGACCAAAAAATGTATTGGTGCCGGTAGCAATAACCAAACCGGTCATGGTGCCCTGTCGCACGACACTGCCTGAATAGGCCGCATCGCCAATCTTTTTCTCAACCGGCAAGGATTCTCCTGTCAATGCAGCCTGGTCGATCGAGGCGGAATTGCCTGAGGCAAGACGCAGATCTGCCGGGACAATCTCACCAAGGCGAATCGTCACGATGTCACCGGGCACCAGCATAGCCGCATCAATAGTCTGAAATTGTCCATCCCGAAGGGCCGTTGCATGGGGTGCCAGACTTGCTTTAAGGGCTGCGAGCGCGTTCGAGGCCTTCAAATCCTGCCACAGTTCAAGGCAGGCATTAAAAACAAGCAGACCAAAGATGATGGCGAAATCATCCCAGCGGCCAAGGATTGCAGAGACCAAAGCTGCTGCCTCGATCATGAAAGCAATGGGGCCGATAAAGTAATGAAATATGCGTGAGGCAAGCCCAACCTTTTCTTCCGGTAGGGCATTTGGGCCGTATTGTATGCGCCGTTGGTCTGCCTCACTGGTGCTGAGGCCCTTGTCTTCTTCAACGGCGAGCTGCTGCATGGCTTGGGCAAGGGAAACTGTCTCAAGGTCCCTGGGTTCAGAAGGATCCGGTGTCGTCGCGCTTTCAGTCATAATCTGTCGGCTCCTCATAGCAGGATGTACCGTAACTATGGCTAATGTTTGTAAGTATTAAAACCCGTTAGGCCTTAATAGATGCATGGAATACTCATTGATGAGCCTGCCATTGTCAGCTGTACAACAACATTCGTTTCACTGTTGTACGTCACATCGACCTATAGACCGTTTCACGTTTTGTCAGAAATGGGATAACGGTGTCGGCCTTTGATTTTGTTGATGCATTCAGGTATTACCGATTCCGTCAAAACCCGAATTGCTCTTGCGCGCCACCACTTTGATGCAAGCCGCCGCCGCTCGGCACAATCGCACCGATTTCACCGTTGCCGCCTTTCCGGCGGATCGAACAACCGGATCATGAAAATGGTGGTTCAAAGAAGGCCAGATTTGCCCTCACGCCTGCTGGCGAGTGCCGAGAATGCCGATTTTGCAACGGCTGTGATCGCCACGATAACGATCAGGATGACGGAAATCGCCGCGATTGCCGGGTCAATATTGTCGCGTAGCCCCATCCACATCAAACGTGGGAGGGTAACCGCGTCCACTGAAGTGATGAAGATCGTCACGGCGATTTCTTCCCAGGACAGCACGAATGTCAAAAAAAACGAGGTAATCAGACCAAAGCGGATATTGGGCAGGATGACGCGGAAGATCCGGGTCGTCAGGCCAGCGCCCATCGACCGCGCTGCGAGATCGATCCTTCGGTCGACCTGCGCTAGCGAGACAGCAATCAGGACGACCGCAAATGGTGCAATCATAACCGCATGTGTCAGTGCAACCCCGGCCAACGTGTCATAGGCAACCAGGTCGTTGAACTGGCTCAGGCTGATCAGAAAGAAATAAAGCGCCAGAGCCGACACCACCGGCGGGGCGACCATGGGCAGCAGCGCGATGCTCATCCACAGGCCGGCAAAACGCGGTCGCAGCATCCAGATGCCCAGGCTGAAGAACAACCCCATGGACGTCGCCAAAACGGCGCTGATCAACCCGATACGGACAGACAGCCAGATGCCGTTGATCCATGCCGGGTTTTCAATCAACGCCCAATAGTGACGCAGCGACCATTCATCAGTCGGAATAGACAAAAACCGCTTTGGCGTGAAGGAAACCGGTACCACCGCCAAAAGTGGCATCATCAGGAACACGGCAACCACAATGGCAAGAGCTGTCGCCACAATGCCGGGGCGTAGTATTTTCATCTTGCACTTCCCGGCTGAAGCTGGCGCATGAGAAGCGCAAGAAGGGCGGCGACCGAAACCATGAGAATGACGCTGATTGCTGCTGCCAAACCCCAATCCGGGCTTTGGAAGATACGCAGATAGATAAGTTCAGCCGCCATGACGCTGCGACCACCACCCAGGATTGCCGGTGTTATGAAGAACCCGATGGAAAAGACAAAGACCAGCAGTGCCGCTCCAATAATGCCTGCAGCTGTCATTGGAACAAAAATCTGCCAGAAAATCCGCAAACGGCCGGCAGCCATGCCGCGCGCTGCCGTCAGCACACGCTCATCCACGTTGCGCATGGCTGATGCTATCGGGAATACGGCAAAGGGGATGAGGAAATGGGTCATGCCGATGACCACGCCAAATTCGTTGCGAACCATCGTAAGCGGATCATCCAGCAATCCTGCCGATTGCAGCCAGCCGTTGATCATCCCCTTGTTGGACAGGAGTGCCAACCAGCCGAAGGCACGGGTGAGAACAGATATCCAGAACGGGATGATGATGCAAAGCTCGCTCACAAGTCGCGCCAACGGCCCGCCCCGGACCCAGAGCAAAGCGATCGCGTAGGCCGCCGCGACGCTGAGTACTGTGACCATTGCGCAAACGCGCAGGGTTCGCCAGAACACCGACAGGATCAGCGGATCATTCAGCGCGGTCTTGTATTGTTCCAGTCCCGGCTCGGGCAGCGTGATGCTCCAGCGGATTACACCCAGAAGGGGCAGCACGTAGGCCAGTCCCAGAAACAGCAGCATGGGACCAAGCAGAAGGACGGATTTGGGAATGCTTCGCATGCAGATCTTTCAAAAAAGCACCGCCTTCCGGAAGGGAGGGGCGGTGCGATACGGGTCACGCAGAGATGATCTTCAAATATTCATCCAGGCCAGCACCGTAGTTTTCCTCGTACCAGGTCATGTCCAACGGCACCTGAAGAGCAAAATTGGCCGGATCGACCGGGTTGAAACGCCTCGTGTCGGCAGGAATCAAAGCATCAGCCTGTGGGTTGGCGGGACCGTTGGCCAGCATCTCAAACAACACCAGCTGGCGCGCCGGATCCTGGGCGGATGCGATGAACTTCATTGCGTTCTGCGCGCCGCCGGGGTTGTCTTTGATTACCGCCATGGCGCCCGGCGCAACCAGGCCCTGATCCCAGATAAATTTGATTTCGCCGTCAGAATCCTGCTCCATCAGCTTTGCCCGTGTCGACCAGACCAGAGCCATGGACGCATCGCCGTTGAGCAGAAGCGATTGACTTTCAGCTCCCCCACCCCAGAACGAGACGACATGCTCCTTGAAAGCTGAAAGTTTTGCATGTGCCCGTGTCAGATCGAGCGGATAAAGATCTGCGGGCGCCACGCCGTCTCCCATCAAAAGCGCCTCCCACATGGCTGTGCCCCATTTGTACATTGCGCGCTTGCCGGGGAATTTGCCGACGTCAAAGAAATCCGCCATGCCTGTTGGTGGATTATCGCCGTATTTTTTGGCGTCATAAGCAATGACATAGGAATAGAAATAGGAAGAGGCGGCGTGATCCCAGCCAAAACCCTCACGCATTTTCGCGCGATCCACAATACTATAGTCAATCGGCTCGATCATGCCTTTCTTACCCAGCGTTTCGGCTGAGAACGGGTCAGCATCACAAATGTCCCAGGTGGGTTTTCCACTTTCGAACTGCGCCTGGATCGCGCCTTCGGTCGGCCCTGAACCGTCCTGTTTCACGACGATACCGGTGTCCGCCTGAAAGGGCTCGCCAAAAGCCTTGTTGTAGGCTGAAGTTGCATCGCCACCCCAGTTGACGAATACAAGCCGTCCCGAATCGGCCAGCGCCGGTACAGCTTTCAAGCCAAGAGCTGTTGTGCCCAGAAGGGCTGTCGCTATCTGTGTGAAGCGTCGGCGCGAAATTTCTCCCCGCCGTGCTCGGATTGCCAGGATCTCCAGACAATCCTGTTGAAACTTGTCGTTCATGGTCTCCACTCCCCATTTGTTTGTGTTTTTGGTCGCACTGCGGACCACGCCGCAGAGATCATTCAAGAAAAAACCCTTTCTCTTCGGGCCAGCCTGTCCAGACCTCAATCCCTTGCGCCACACCATCCGGCAGTGCGGTTGTTGCCAGCGAAAGTGTGAGGGACGTACCCTGGTGTGATTTGAGATCCAGCCGCGTTTCGGCGCCGAGATATGTCAGATCCACGACGGTCGCCGGTACAGCATTGCCGCTTTTTGGTTCAAGTGTGGTAAGGCGCATGTATTCCGGGCGGACAGCAAGCATGTCTCCCGGGCCCCGGTTTCCACAGGACGCGCGTAGCGTCCGGCCTTCGAAAGAGCCTTCAGACACTGCGCCACCATTGGTGACGGATGTCAGCGGCAGGATGTTGATATCACCCAGAAATTCCGCAACAAAACGGTTGTCCGGTTTTTCATAGACATCACGCGGAGGGCCGATTTGTTGCAGCCTTCCTTTATCGAAGATCGCGACGCGGCTCGATAACGCAAGCGCTTCCGATTGATCATGCGTGACGAAGACAAAGGTTGTGCCGGTTTGTCTATGCAGGTGGCGCACTTCGTCCTGCATCTGAGCACGCAGGTTCCTGTCGAGCGCCGAAAAGGGCTCATCAAGCAACAGAACGGATGGTTCACATGCAAGCGCGCGGGCCAGCGCAACGCGTTGCTGCTGCCCACCGGACAGGGCGGCGGGTCGTTTGTGTCCATGGCCTCCCAGGCCAACCATTTCGATCATTTCGGCCACGCGCTTTCGTGTTTGCGCACCGCCGCGGCGCTGTACCTTCAAGGGGAAGGCGATATTCTGTTCGACCGACATGTGGGGAAAGAGTGCATAGCCCTGAAACACCATACCGAAAGAGCGCTCTTCCGCCGGCACATCGGTGACATCGCGTCCATCCAGGGTCAGCTGCCCGCGCGTCGGGTTCTCGAAACCGGCCAGCACCATCAGGAAAGTTGTCTTGCCCGATCCGGACGGACCAAGAAGTGTCAAAAACTCTCCGCGCCCGATTGTGAGCGAGATGTCGTCAAGTGCGACGAACGCGCCGAAGTTCTTTGCGATACCGTGGGCGCCGATCTCGGCTGCATGCATTGTTGCTGCCATGTATACCTCCACCATCATTCAACGTACGGGTCTGTGCTGTACGGTGACAAACGAAATGTTTTCCCCTTAATGACAAATGAAATTTGACAATGAGGTAGATGGCAAAAGTATTATCCGGGCAGCTCATCGAGAATCCACCGACGGAAAGCGCAGACTGTGGCGATATCGGCCTTTTCCGGCGGGATTGCCAGATAGTATGATTTTGGCGACTTTATTGTCAGATCGAATGGCCGGATCAAGTGGCCCGATTCCATCGCCTCGTGACAGATAAACTCATCGCCCATGGCGATGCCCTGCGCATTCATCGCGGCGGCATAGACCAGATTCATATCGGCAAAAACAATGCCGGAATTTGCCGTGTCTTCCGGCAGGCCAGCAAGCAGAATCCAGTCCAACCAGTCATCGCGGCTGGCCAGATGCAGCAAATCGGCCCGCAACACATCTGCAGGTTCCTGCAGGCCGCCCAGCCGGTTCAGCAGGATTGGACTGATCAGCGGTGTAAATTCCACTTCCTGCAACAACTCAACCTCAACGTCCGGCATATTCCCCTCGCCGAACGCAATAAACAGGTCGACGCCGGGATTGGAGACATCATCAAGGCGCCGGGGGGTGACGATGGTTAGCGCCACATCAGGGCAGGTTGTACGAAATCGCTGGATCTTCGTGCAAAGCCAGGTGGCGGCAAAGCCAGGGGTACAGCTTATCGTCAGGCCACCCGACAATCCGTGTCCGGCATTGCGTGCAGCCGAACCTGCAATGACCGACAGGGCCCTGCGCACATCGATGGCATAGGCGCGACCCCGAATGGTCAATTCAATCCGTGTACCAACCCGGTTGAACAGCGGAAACCCCAAATCCCTTTCAAGCATCCGCAATTGGTGGCTGACGGCACTGCGGGTCAGGTTCAATTCATCGGCAGCGGCCCAGACCGTACCATGGCGGGAAAAACATTCCAGCGCACGCAGCGCCTGTGTTGAGGGTATTCGGGGCATATCGCTTCCTGTTCACTTGGCACGAGTGTAGAGCCGGTCAAATACAATAATCCACCCATTCGGTGAGAAATATTTGTCAAAGGTGGAAAAAGGTTTCACTTGGCTCGTTGGCTGATGCAGGGCTAGCTATCGGGAAAGGGAGATATCAATGCCACGCACGAATGCCCAATCCGATGCCCTTGCCACCGTCGATGCACGGATGGCTGAGCTGTCTGACTGGTGCGCGACGATCTTTGATTTCGGTGAAACCGCATGGCGCGAATATCGCTCTGCGGCATGGTATGTGGCGCGGCTGCGGGCCGAGGGTTTTACGGTCGAGGAAGCCTCGGGCGGCATGCCAACCGCCTTTTGCGCTGAATGGTCGAACGGCAATGGGCCTGTTATCGGAATGTATGCCGAATATGATGCCGTGCCTGGAAACTGTCAGGCTGCAGGCACATGTCGGGGTCCACGCAACGGGTTGGGTTATCAGGCGGGCGGCCATACCGATCCACATTCGGGTCTGGGTGTGGGGGCGCTCGGCGGGTTGCTTGCCACCAAGGCGGCGATGGAACGGCACGCGATCAAAGGCGGGCTGCGATTTACCGGCGAACCGGCTGAGAAAGTACGGGGCTCCAAACCTATCCACGCCGCAAAGGGCTACTATGACGGGCTGGCCGCGATGCTCTCGTTCCACCCATTCTATATGCTGCCCATGTGCAACACGGTGCGATGGGACACACATTGTGGTGCCGCTTATGCGATGATCTATCGTTTCCTGTGCGACGCACCCGAGCGCTGGGGACCGCATGATGGAGCCCCTATTCCACAATCCCATTCCGCGGTGCGGGCGCCAGGTGCAAATGACGCGCTGATGACCATGTACCAGTCTTCCAGGGCATTGCGCGAGGCGATGCTGCCGCATCAGGGTGGTTGGTCGATTTCCGAGGCGATCCTGACCGCAGGTCAAGCCACTGCGGACGATCTGCCGGCCGGGTTGGCCGAACTGCAATATATGATCCGTGTACCGACGATCGCAATGGCTGAGCAGGTCACCGCCGCGTTGGACCGCAATGCCACCGCAGCCGCGGCCATGACCGGTTGCCGCTGGGAGCGTCACTGGGTCAGCAAGTCGCGTCCGGGTATCGCCAATCACACGATGGCGAATGTCGTGTGGGAGGCGCTGCAGGATGTGGGGCCTCCCGAATGGGATGAAGCAGCGTATGAGATAGCCCGTGAGATTCAGACCAATCTGGGAATAGAGCCAATGGATTTGCCGTTTATTGATGAGATAACGCGGCTGCTGGCGCCCGAAAAAGCCGAGGCGATCCTGCGCCATGACTTGCCGCCAAGCCAGCACAATTCAACATCGGACGACTATACGGATATGACCTGGCACGCGCCGACGGCGCGCTTTTACATCGCCCGACCGGCGCTACGATCGCCGAAGGCGGGCTGGACGTATCCACCATGGGTGATGAACGCGCTTGGCGGTATCCCGGCGACCATTGACCCGATGGTTCGCACGGCGGCGAAGGTTCTTGCGGCAAGCGCGCTGCACCTGCTTGAGAATGCCGCAGTGCGTGATGCGGCGATGGAAGAATTTCGTGTCCGCACAGGTGGTCTCGGCGCAAGCGAATGGACGCCGCCGCTTTGTGACTACGACCCACCGATCCATTTCCGTTGGCCGGAGTATGTAACGACCCCACGCGGGCAGGATTGGTGGATCCCGGCAACCTTACCCGATGCATGACTGACCAGGAGATTTGACAATGACCCTCCACAACACCGCTGAATCCTTCAGCCTCCAGCGCCGTCTCGTCGGTGGGGGGACGCCACCGCTGACAAAGTGGGGGTTTCGCAATGAAACGGATACGCTGACCGATGTACTGCTCGGATCACCGGCACATTTGAGGCATCTGGCGACCTCAAGCCTGTCACGCAAACATCTGCGGGAGGCACCCTGCAATGTGCAGGTGGCGCAGGCGCAGCATGCAGAGCTTGTGGCTGCCTATCAGCATTTCGGCGTCAACATCCACATGCACACGCCGTCACCCGAACTGCCGATGCAGGTCTATTCACGCGATTCCAGCGTCATGACGCCCTATGGTGCAATTATCACTGCCATGGCGCAATGGTGGCGTCGCGGCGAGAACTACGCCGCAATCCGTACCTATGAAAAACTGGGCATCCCGATCTATGACATGGTGACTGCAGGGACATTCGAGGGGGGTGATTTCAATGTAATCGAAGAAGGCTGTGTACTCATCGGCTGTGGCGGTGCACGCACGCAGGAGGAAGGTGCCCGTCAGGTTGCCGATTGGTTTGAATCCGAGGGCTGGGAAGTCCGTCTTGCCTTCATTGATGAATATTATGTCCATATCGATCTGATGGTTGTGCCGATAGCAGATAAATTTACTGCGGTATGCGAGGCCTGCACGGACCCTTCAATTGTTACGTGGTTAAAATCGAAGGGGCACAAGATAATCGATGTGCCCTTTCGGGACACAATGGCGCTTGGCTGTAACCTGATGTCGCTGGGCCGCGACCGGGTCATTGTGCCAAACTCATCCAGGGCGCTGGCCGACGGCCTTCGCGCCCACGGGTTCGAAGTGGCCACCGTTGAAACCGGGGAGATATCCAAAACCGGTGGTGGCATTCATTGCATGGCTCAGGCGCTAAAGCGCGATGGCGCAGTTTGAAAACAGGTCGCCTGGCTGTTGCCGAAGATCAGCCGTGGGCGGGATTGCAGAGACCAAAGCTGCTGCATGACTTGGGCAAGAGAAATCGTCTCAAGATCGCTGGGCATTGAAGTATCCGGTGTTGCTGTGATTTCAGGCATGATCTGTCGGCTCCCCTGGCAGGATGTACCGCAACTATGGTCAATATTTGCAAGTGTTAAAATCCATCAATGTGCAGACGATCCGATTCCGGCGGATACGAAATGTATCCATTCCCGGAACCATGGGCATAACCCATAGGTTGCGCTGGACTTGCCGGTCAGAATCCTACTTAACTGCGCCAGGTTGAATTTCAGGTGACGGCTGCAGGGACGAAATGAAGAAACGATATTTGGTTCCACTCGTATTTGTGACATGTATTACAGGTTTATATTTATTCTACGCGGAGCCGCCCTCACTGCCGGAACGCTATGTTCTTACAGCCGACGAGATCGTTACGGTTGATCGATCAAATCCCGCGGTAGAGGCTATTCTGGTTGAAAATGGTGTGATCAGAGCAGTTGGTGCGGTTGATATGCTGACGCAGCAATCAAATGCGAAACTCATCGAACTGGATGGCACGCTAACACCGGGATTGATCGAACCACATACACATCCCATAGCCGCGGCACTTTTGGGTGCAACGGTGGATATCAGCGGTTTCAAATATTCCAACCGCAAAGACATAATGGCGGCGCTGAAAGAGGCTGTTGATGCAAGCGCCATCACCCCATGGCTGATTGCCTATGGTTGGGACCCTGTTGCATTGCCCGACCTGACCACGCCAACCCGTGAGGAGCTGGATGCCATAGCGCCGGACAGACCATTGTTGATCCTCACACAAATGTTGCATGATGCCTATGTCAATACGGCAGCTGTGGAGGCAGCTGGTATTACACTGGATGGTAGTCTGCTGCATGAAACAGACGCGGTGGAAAGTGTTGTGGCCATGATCCCGCCAGCCTCCGATGCGGTGTCAGAATTACTGGTGCGCAGGCAATATGCCCGTTATGCGTCCGCAGGTTTCACGACGATTGGTGTCGCCGGCGCTGTCGGGCGGCATCGTGATCCAATCGGGTTGCTGAGAAAACTCGGCGTTGATGACAATAGCGCAGTGCGCTCCTTCGTCTATCTGCTGCCAAGGCATCTGGACGCACATACAATTGGTGGCGATCACAATTTCAGCATCAAAGGCGCAAAGTTCTGGATGGATGGTTCGCCTTTTACCGGCGGTGCTGCCACAGCCGAACCCTATGCCGAGAACACCTTTGTCAACGATCATCTTGGCCTTGAGGCCGGGTTGGTTCAACCCGTTATGCAACCAGCTGACATCCTGATCGGGCGCATCGAAAATCTGCACAGGCAGGGTTACCAGATTGCGCTGCATGTGCAGGGCGAGAGAGCCGTCGATGCGGCACTCGATACAATCGCGTTTGTCCAGAGCGCACATCCGATGCCCGGATTGCATCACCGGCTGGAACACAATGCGTTGATCACCAAAGCACAAATGGAACGTGCTGCCGGTCTTGGGGTCACATTGGGGTTCTTTGTTGATCACATATATTATTACGGCCATGTGCTGCCGCTGCTGTTTGGGCAGGAACGCACTGCACGCTATATGCCGGTCAAATCAGCCCTGGATATGGGCGCGGTGGTGACGCTGCATGGCGATCATCCTGCCACGCCGATAAATCCGCTGCAAACAATGCAAACCGCAATCAAACGCACCGCGCGTATCACAGGCGATGTAATCGCCCCAAGCCAGGCCATTACGCCACTGCAGGCGCTGGAAACCATGACAATCAATGCGGCTGTCCAACTCGGGCAGCAAGATGTACTTGGATCAATTTCCGTCGGTAAACAGGCTGATTTCACCTTGTTTTCAGGCAATCCACTAACCTCGAACCACAGCGATATCAGAGCGCTCGGAACCTTGAAATCCGGTCAACCTGTTGATAGCCGTACAGTCAGCTGGCTGAAGCCCGGGCTTGTGTGGGGAACCTTGTGGTCTGTCATGTCCCAATAGACCGTTTCAGGTTTTGTCAGAAACGGGACAAGGGTGTCGGCCGTTGATTTTGTTGATGCATTCAGGTTTTGCTGATTCCGTCAAAACCTGAATTGCTCTAAAATCTGTTTTTGCCATAATCAACGCTCGCCCATTGGCAGCATATAGCGAACCGGCTGCATCATGCCGACTGCCAGGTGCCAGATATTGTGACAATGGTATGCCCAGGTACCCGGGTTATTCGCCAGAAACTCAATTTCGACAGTCTCTCCTGCGCCCACTGATATCGTGTCCTTAAAGGGTGCGAACCGATTATCACGCTGTCTGACGCGCCGAAATACATGTCCGTGAAGGTGCATGGGGTGGGCCATCATTGTTTTGTTTATCATCCGAAGTCTTACAACGGACCCTTCCTGGACGCTCAGGAATGTTTCCTTTGCACCGGGACCTGCGAATGGTTCCGGCCAGAAATTGCCGTTTATTGTCCACTCAAAAGCCTTCATATTGCCGCCCAGGACAACATCGTGGACGATATCGACTTTGCCCAGATCAGATGGCTCAACGGCGCGCAGATCGTTCTGGCGGAGGCTTTTGCCGGAAAACCTGGCGCGGCTGCTGTCAGCCTTGGGCGTTATATCATTGGTATGGATGATCCCGACAGCCTGCCCCGATACGCCCAACGCCGCTGCATGAAGCGTATGATTTCCGCTGGCAGGTACCGTGACAATAACATCGTAACGCTCGGCTGTTGCAATGACCAGATCGTCTACAAGGACAGGCTCGACCGGTTTCCCGTCTGTCGCTATGACAGACATCTGGAGGTCATCCAATTTGACGCGGAAATAACTGCTGCCGGAAGAATTGATCAGGCGCAAACGAATACGATCACCGGAGCGAACCCTCAAAGTCCATGGGTCATCATTTGAATGGCCGTTGATTGTATAGCCCGGATAAGCAACATCTGTGTCAAATTCCTTGCTGCCATCGGGCAAATAGGGCACGGCGCTATCAGGTTTCATTTTCCCCGAGCGCAAATCTGATATGGTTTGTTTTGCATCGGAACCTGGTATGTCACACAGCATGACGGTCTGATCGTGGTCATAGTGATGGGGCTCATCCGGGTCCTCCAATATCAGCGGGCCAAGCAGGCCGTATTGCTCCTGTGTTTCAAAGTGAGAGTGATAATAGTAGGTGCCGGATTGAAGGATTGGAAACTCATAATAATCCACTGCGCCAGCGGCAATCGGCAATTGACTTATGCCTGGCACCCCGTCCATCAGGGCCGGTAGAAGGAGACCGTGCCAGTGAACACATGTCGGCCCATTGAGGTGATTTTGCACCATAACCCGGAAGGTATCGCCCTTGCGGTAGCGAATTTCTGCTCCAGGCCATGTCCCTTCAGCAACAATGGCATTAAAACTTGAGCCGTAGCGCTCATAGGGAATCTGGGTGACATTGAGCCTGTAATCGGGTGCAAATGCGGTGCGATCAGCCGTCAGGTTTTTCTCATCTGTAGATCCGGCATTGACCATTTGAGGCATGGCACTGGCGAGTACTCCCTGAGTTGCGCCTACCTTTAGAACATCGCGTCTGGTGATTTTCATGCTCAGAATTCCTCAGCAGTTCAGTCGTGCTACTGCGTTATCCGACTCCAATGAACCCCGGGACCATATGCCCGTTCTTCAACATGGCTCGATAAGTCATGATTAATGATCGTAAGAGTCAAATTGTACTCTGAGGAATTTCCTCTTTCAATTGCATTCGATAAATAATCATCAAGTAAATATTTCCTAAAATCAATTTACAGTTGTCGTACATATCAATGTAACGTATGTATAAGCAGTAATATATTTATGGATAAAATATTGCTCAAGTTAATTTCATATTCAGCGATTTTGCTGCGGCCATCCAACCGTCGATTGAGGTAGGCCGACCGGTCAGTCTGGTCAATTATCACGGGCGACACTATTTTCGGATCGGTGCAACCGGTTTCGTAACTGACAATGAGATGACGGTGAATAAACAATTTCAGGGTGCAACCTCACAGCCCTGGCTGGAACTGACAAATAGTTCGGATCGGCTTTATCTGGATATTGATGCCGGCCTGGACCTTGCCCGGGATGAAAACTTTTCATTCTCTCTCAATCTCGGCGGCAGTTTTTCAGAAAACAGCAGTGCTGTTGAAGGGAGTGCAAAGTTTCGGCTTCGCTTCTAGAGCAATTCATGTTTTGACGGAATTGGCAAAACATGAATGCATCAACAAAATCAAAGGCCGGCGCCGTTGTCCCGTTTCTGACAAAACGTGAAACGGTCTAGAACAATGAAAATACGGCCAGACGCGCATGCCAGCAGGAAACTGCCGAAGGCACAGGTTCCTGTTCACAAATTATGCGCCGGTTACCTGTCGCCCGATTGCCGTGTATAGCCATCCATTTGAGTATTCCCGGCAACGATACGCACCATGGCCTGAAATGCGTGAGCGGCGGGTGAGAGCAGCGTGTGTGTACGGCGCAGTATATCGATGTGCCTGCGTGCATGCGGGTCCGAGACCGGCAGAAAACGCACATTGCCCTCGGTACGACCAACAACCACCCTTGGCAGCACGGTAATGCCAACATCAGCGCGAACCAGTGCCAGCAGGGATGTGGTGTTACGAACCATCAATTTGGAATTTTCAATAATATTCTGCAAAGTCCCATTGTTGATTTGGGCGCATAGTCCATTGGCGATTACCGGCCAGGCTGCAAGGTCCTCCCAGCTTAACGGGCTGTCTCTTAGCGTCAGCGGATGCTCGGCATGGCAGACAATGCCAAATGCATCAGAAAACAATTCCTCGCAGACAATTTGCGTGTTCGAACCCGCACCCGATGCAATGCCAAGATCAACCCTTTCACGTTCAATCTCGCGTATAACAGCAGCA
Source organism: uncultured Rhizobiaceae group bacterium (assembly GCA_947501445.1). Classification (GTDB taxonomy): domain Bacteria; phylum Pseudomonadota; class Alphaproteobacteria; order Rhizobiales; family Rhizobiaceae; genus Hoeflea_A. The sequence continues at coordinate 339,195 of CANMVS010000004.1, forward strand.
GAATCCATGTCGCGAATATCGATATGAACCTGAGGATGATCTTTCAGGAACATTTGCACCACATTCGGCAAAATCGTTTCGGCTACCGACGGTACAACAGCGATACGGACAAACCCTGATTTGGCCCGGGCATAATTCTCGATGGCAGAAATTGTCCGCTCAAAATGGTCAAGCTCGCGCAGGGCTTCATCCAGCGTATAAACACCCAGGGTGGTGAGTTTGCTTTTGCGTTCCGATTCAAACAGCGGTGCACCAAGGTGATCCTCGAGCTGTTTGAGCATCATCGATACGGCAGACGGTGTGCGCCCGAGTTTGTCCGCTGCGTCGGCCAAATTACCGCTTCGTGCCACCGTGGCGAAACAGCGGAGCATTTCGGTTTTGATAGCCAATTTCAAGTTTCCTTAAATTACTTTAAGAAGTTTGATTTTGACTGAAATACAAGGCCGGGTCCATAATAAATGTGGCTGCGTTTACAATAAACGTGGTTATCATGCGTTGGGAGGCGGATTGTTGGCACGCAGTGTGGTTTCAATTCCAAATAGTCGTGAACCGCGCGGTTTTTGATCGTCGCATACGGATCACATCAAACCGGCTCATTGAATGAAGCCGGATGCACGAAATAGCCAGTGCAATTTCCGAGGAGGAACAAATGGCGATTAAACCACCATTCACCGATATGGAGATCAAAAAATCTCCGGCGGGTTTTTATGAAGGTTACAGTATTCCGATTGCGCTCATCAGCAAGCTGACCATGGTTCTGCTTGTTATCTGGGCGCTGTTCTGGCCCACGCATGCCAATGGCATTCTGGGTAGTGTTAACGGACGTCTTCTGGAGGGTTTCAACGGATTTTACATCATTAGCGTTGGGTTCTTCGCGCTCCTTCTTGTTGTCCTAGCGGTTCTGCCGCAAACCGGACGCAGGCTGATGGGTACACCGGGCGAAGCACCGGAGTTTTCCAATTTTTCCTGGTTCTCCATGATGTTTGGTGCCGGTCTTGGTGTGGGTCTGATGGTCTTTGCCACGGCCGAACCGCTCGGTTTGTGGGGATCGAACCCGGAAGTTCTTGCCGGTAATGTTGAAGGCAATACCGCGGAAGGTGTTGAAGCCGCTTACCGCTATACATTCCTGCACTATGGTTTTCATGCCTGGGCAATCTATGTGGTGACCGGCCTGTCACTTGCCTATTACGCCTATACACGTGATATGCCACTGACAATCCGCTCCGCCCTGACGCCGCTGTTTGGCAAATACCTCAATGGATTTCTTGGTCATCTTGTTGATGTTCTCGGCGTGGTCGCAACCATTTTGGGCGTATCGGTAACCATCGGATTTGGCGTCAGCCAGCTCGTTGATGGTGTTTATGCGATTACCGGTGCCGAATGGATGATGGATATGACCGGCGATGCACCCAAGCCTGGAACAGTTGGTCTTGTTGCCGCACTGGTTGTGATCATGGGCATGTCGATAATTTCGGCGGTGTCCGGTGTTGGTCGCGGGGTGAAATACCTGTCCAATCTTAATCTGGTGCTGTCATTGATCCTGTTGCTGACATTTGTGATCTTTGGCTCCTTCCTGTTTGCCATGACCACCTATGCAACTGCATTGGCTGATTACCTGATGCACTTCCTGTCCCTGTCATTTGGGGCTTACGGACCTGAAACCGAGGCGGCGTTTGCAGCTTCACTGCCTGCTGAGGCCGCTCCATTGGCCAGTGAGCTCTATGCTGGTGCAACCAATTCCTGGGGTTCATTTGCCGGGTTTCAAAGCGGATTGACCGGCGCTGCAGCCGCACTGTCGCCCGATGTTCAGGCCGCTGTCTATGCAGCGGGTGAAAAGGGACGTCAGTTTGGCTGGCAGGCAGGATGGACCACATTCTACTGGGCCTGGTGGATTGCGTTCTCACCTTTCGTCGGCCTGTTTCTGGCACGTATTTCCAAGGGGCGCACAGTGCGTGAATTCATCCTTGGGTGTGTGATCGCGCCAGCGCTGGTCTGTTTTGCCTGGATGACGATCCTGGGTGGCACTGCCATTGATCTTGAGTTGAGTGGTACTGCCGAAGGTGCGATCATCGGAGCATCCAATACGGCCAAGCTGTTTGTCACACTGGGTCAGATGCTTTCAGGTGAGTTCCTGTCGGCAATTACCATCATGTGCGTGGTACTCATCATGACCTTCCTGGTGACTTCGGCTGACTCCGGCATTCTTGTGATGAATACCATCATGTCCGGTGGTGAGCAGGAAACAGGTGTCAAACACCGCATTGTCTGGGGTGTCATCCTGACGCTGGTCATTGGTACCTTGCTGATTGCCGGTAAAACCAATGGTGGGGCTGATCCGATGGAAGCGCTCAAAAGTGCCATGATCATCGGTGCATTGCCCTTTACCATGGTGATGGTGCTGATGTGCCTCTCGCTTATCAAGGCCCTCTATCGTGATGGTCTGCGCGACAAACACGCCAGCAGCGTCGCAGCACAGGGATCAGAGGCGGCGGCTGAATAGCCCAAAACCTCAATACCCAATAAATAAATCACCCCGGTGTGGCGACGCATCGGGGTGTTTTTGTGAAACTTGTGACTATTGCACCCGGCGTTGCCACAATGCATATCCCGCCACAATCATGAAAATGGCGAGCGCCGGTAACAGGAAAATGTCCAGATAGGCAATAATCGCCGTAAGCCCGAATATCGGCAGCACCCAAACCAATAGCGGGGTAAAGCAACACAGCGCGGTAATGATGGTACCGATGATGCCGATTGAGAGAAGTTTGTTTTTCATCAGTTTGCGCCTGTATGAGCACTTCGGGTTTTGACGCAAACGGCAAGCCCGAATGCGTCAACAAAATCAAAGGCCGACACCGTTGTCCCGTTTCTGACAAAACGTGAAACGGTCTTGGTGACAGATATTGGCTCCGTGGACTATGCATCCTGTAGCCACTACAGGGTCAAATACAAATTGGGCAAAACCCATTGCGCTGTGCAGCATGCTGCAAAGAGCAATGGGTTGGAACAACCCGACATACGGTCCAAATGATTGGTTTTTGGGAGAAAATTGGAGCGGGCGATGAGATTCGAACTCACGACCCTAACCTTGGCAAGGTTATGCTCTACCCCTGAGCTACGCCCGCTCGGCATTGCTGAAGATCTTTGACAATCAACAGCGGGGATATACGCAAGGGTTAAACCCTGCGTCCGGCGCTATATGGCGCAACCGCGCGGCAAATGCAACAGGAAAATGAAAGGAAATGTGCGGTTGCTTTACCATTGCGATTTTACGGCGCGCGGCCTATCACAATCAACACATTATGACGCTTTGTTTTTAGCCTGTTGCGTAGTCTGGAAACATTACATCAACACAATGGCCGGTCTCCTGGCATTTTCGTGCCGGGTGATTTGAGGAAAACCGGAAAGAGCCTTGCGGGCGCCAGGCACACGATAACGACAGGGTATGCCAATGAGTGACGAATCCATTGAAAACACCGCCGAGGGCGTCGCAAAAACAGATCAGGCCCTGTTTGAACACCTGGATGCCCTGGGCATTGTATACAGCACCAAAAACCACCCGGCGGTTTTCACGGTTACCGAATCACAATCCTTGAGGGATGAAATTCCCGGCGGCCATACAAAGAACCTGTTTTTGAAAGACAAGAAAGATAATTTCTTTCTTGTCACGGTGGAAGAGGATGCGCAGGTTGACCTGAAATCCATCCATACGATCATTGGTGCCAGGGGCCGTGTGTCATTCGGCAAACCGGATCGGTTGATGGCCTATCTGGGGGTCGTGCCCGGTTCAGTGACAGCCTTTGGTGCGATCAATGATACGGACGGCCGTGTGAAGGTGGTCCTGGATGCAGCGCTGATGAAACATGATATTATCAATGCGCACCCGCTGCGCAATGATGCAACTACCTCGATCCGGCGGGATGACCTGTTGCGATTTCTGGAATCGACAGGTCACGAACCATTAATCGTGACTGTTTCGACAAAAGAGCTTGAATCTTAGGCCAACAGCACCGATTTTGCGATAAAGATGCGATAATAAGCCATGGTGACCTGGAAAACGGGTTTGAGTGGCACAATTGTTAAGCGACCGGTTGAGCGGTCAGAAGGCGGAGATACACATGCAGGACAGCGACAACCCCTATGGCGGCGCGTTTGGCAATCAGATGGGCGGCACTGTCAATTATAGCGGTGGCCAGCCCGCTGCTGCGGCACCGCAACCGGCAGCTGGCGCTGCTGCAACCGGTCTTGGAAATGCACCGATTGGCGGCGCACTGATCAAGGATACGACCACGGCGGATTTCAGCAATGATGTCATTGCGGAATCGCAAAATCAGCCGGTTCTTGTTGATTTCTGGGCGCCCTGGTGCGGACCATGCAAGCAGCTTGGGCCCAGCATTGAAAAAGTGGTTACGGAAGAAAAAGGCCGGGTCAAACTGGTCAAATTGAACATTGATGATCACCCGGCGATACCGGGGCAAATGGGCATTCAGTCGATTCCGGCTGTCATCGCCTTTTCCGGTGGCAAACCGGTTGACGCATTCATGGGTGCGGTGCCTGAAAGCCAGATCCGTGAATTTATTCAAAAGCAGATCAATGAGAATGGGGCTGCACCCGATATTGATAGCATTCTTGCGGAAGGGCGTGCTGCTCTTGACGCGGAAGATATCAATGGTGCTGCACAGATTTTCAGCAGTGTTTTGCAGGCTGAGCCGGACAATGCCAAGGCAATGGCCGGTATGGCGGAATGTATGATTGCCGCCGGGCAGAGCGAACGCGCCCGCGAGTTGATTGCTGATCTCAGTGATGAGCAAAAGGCGCTGCCGGAAGTCGCCAGTCTGTTAACACGCTTCGCGCTGGAGGATGAGGTTGCCAGTCTCGGGGATCCGCAGGCACTTGCCGCCCGGCTTGAAGCCAACGCCGATGATTACGAAGCGCGCTTTGATATGGCCAAGATACTCAATGCCAAAGGTGAGCGTACCGAGGCCGCAGACGCGCTGTTGTATATCATGAAGGCAGATCGCGAATGGAATGATGATGGTGCCCGCAAGCAGCTGTTGACGTTTTTTGAAGCATGGGGCCCGACGGATGCGGCCACATTGAGCTCGCGCCGCAAACTGTCTGCCATCATGTTTTCCTGAACGGCCATCGGTCCCGTCGTCCTCCGTGGCTGGAAGAAAACCACCAACAAACCATACCAGGGCGCGGCTTGAACGTGCCCTGATCTTTATCGACAAGGCCAAAACCGAGCGGCTGACAATCGAACGTATCGCCGGTGAGGCCAGTCTTTCACCGTTTCATTTTCAACGGCTGTTTGTTGCTCATATGGGTGAAACAGTCGGCGGCTATGTTGCCAGCAGGCGGCTGGATGAGGCCGTGCGGCTGATGCTTGCAGAGCCGAACTGTAAAATTATTGATGTGGCGTTGCACTGCGGGTTTGAGACCCATAGCGCCTTCTCGAGGGCATTTCGTCAGCAGTTTGACTGCGCGCCATCGCGGTTTCGCCGCCAACCGCAGGCTTTTATGCACCGCGCCACGCCTTCACGCAAAAAGCTGCTGCCGCAGGGGCGTGACGGCGATATTGCACAACCGCAAATAAAAGCCCTGCCACAATCAAACGCCCTGTTTCGTCAATTTCGCGGAACCCGGGATGGCAGTTTCTTCGGCGGATCACGGGCGGTCAGTCAGACGGAATTTGATCAGCTGATGGATGAGGCTGGTGCCCGATTACGAGCGGTAATAGGCGGCTTTCCGCAAGCACCCGATCAACTTAATGATCCCACCGTATGTGGTTATTTTGGCGGTCTGATGGAAGCGGAATACGCAAGCAGCTGGAGCGATATCTGGTTGCGTGTTGATGCGGGGCGCTGGGCGATATTTCCGCACTTTGGTTCCTATAAATACCTTTATCAAAGCTGGAACCGGATCTATCGCAGCCGGGTCGTCACCGCCGATCTCGCGTTGCGTGACGCCTGGCCCTATGAGGCCTATGTCAATGATCCGGATGTGGTGGACCGCGACATGCCCACAGCTCTCATTCATATTCCGATCATTTAGACCGTTTTACGTTTTATCGGACACGGAACAGTGGTGTCGACCTTTGATTTTGTCGATCCATTCAGGCGCTGATTGCACAGATGATGCCAATTGATGAAAAGCGCATGATCGGAACAGAATGGCCGTGGCAGCCGTGACAATGTTTTCCGCAATATAACCGGAGAATAATTGAATGATTGACAACGCAGTTGAGACGGTCGCGACGCTGAAAGCGGGCAGGGTTTCCCATGGGGCGCTGATAGAGGAACTTGCACAGCGTCGACACACCTTTGATGGCCTGCTTCACGCTTTCATCCACACGCAGGGCAAGGTCACTGATCCCGGGCAGGCTTTGCCGCTTGCCGGGTTGCCCATCAGCATCAAGGATCAAATCCACGTTGCCGGCATGCCCTGCAGCTTTGGTCTTGCGGCGAAAAGACCTTTTATGCCCCTGGCGACAGCAGCCCCGGTTCAAAGTCTCATCAGGGCCGGGGCGTCGATCATTGGCAAAACAAGTCTGCCGCCACTGGCGATGGATTTTCAAACCAGCAATGATCTGGTCGGCATCACATGTAATCCGTGGAACCGCAAATATACCGCCGGTGGCAGCAGCGGTGGCGGGGCGGCAGCCGTTGCCAGTGGCATGAGCTTTATCGACATTGGCGCAGATCTTGCGGGATCACTGCGTATCCCGGCGGCCTATTGTGGTGTTTGCTCTCTGGTGCCGACGCAAGGCGCGCTACCGGGCGAACATATGTTGATGGGGGGAGATGGGGCGCTCGATCATTTTGCCCGAATGGGGCCGATAGCACGCACTATCGATGATCTCGCCCTTGCCTGGAAACATATGCAGCCGTCGCCAGAACAGGATGTTACCATGGGTCCGACAAGCAGTATCCGCCTTGCCGTGAGCACCGGCCAGGGGATATTGCCGGTGGATAGTCGGATCACCGAGGTTTTTGAACGCGCAATTGGTGTTTTCCGCCTACAAGAGATCAGCATTGAAGACGTGCTGCCGCCAGTACTTTTGTCATCAAAATCCTGGCATGCCTACGGTATGATCATGGGGTATGAGACCAGCGCATTAATGCGACCGATTGAACGCTTCATGGCGCGGAAATTTGGTGCTGGTACTGCCCGGCAATCACCACGGTTTCTTGCGCCCGTGCATGCCGGATACAGGCGGGATAAAGGCGCTTATGCGGCAGCGCTGGATGTGCGCCGTGACCTGAAATTACACTTTGATGGCTTTATGGACGATTATGACGCGCTTTTATTGCCGGTCAGCTGCGTTGCGGCTTTCCCACACCGCACACCGTCAAGCCGGCACGGGCCGGTGCGCAATTATAACGAGCCGTTTGTGATTGGCGCAAAAGCGGTCAATTACCTTGACGCTATGACAGGTTTCACAACACCTGTTTCGCTGATCGGCAATCCGGTTGTGACCATTCCGCTGGGATTGGATCATCTCGGCCTGCCCGTGGGTGCCCAATTGATCGGAAAATCCGGGTGTGAAGGTCAATTATTGGCACTCGCGCGACGGTTGTTGTCGCAATTACCGGTGATTGAACATACTGTTGGTGGCAGAGAATGTTTTTCAAACACTTGAGAATTGCGTAACAGACACCAAATCTTCTAAAGTAGCGTGTAACAAGTGAGGCGTATGGCATTGCAAGCAGGAAACATACATTACCGGACCGAGAAGGACATTCCGGCAAGTGTTCCTTTATTCCCCCTGTCGGGCGCATTGTTGCTTCCCGGCGGGCAGATGCCGCTGAACATATTCGAGCCACGCTATCTGGCCATGATTGATGATGTGATTGCAACAAATCGCATTGTTGCAATCATCCAGCCGCAATTTAACCCGGAGGGCGGCGTTGAAAACGGCGATTGTCCCAAACTGTGTTCAGTTGGCACGATTGGCCGCATAACATCGCTGTCTGAAACCGGAGACGGGCGTTATATTCTATCGCTGGTCGGCATTTGCCGGTTCAGGCTGCTGGAGGAAACGACCTCCAAAAAAAGTTACAGACAGGCACGTATAGCGCCATTTCTGCATGATCTGGCCTCTGATGATAATGAGGACAGCGTTGATCGCGAGGGACTGCTGTCCAGTTTCAAGGCCTATCTTGAGGCCAATCAGCTGGAGGCGGACTGGGAAAGTGTCGAGCAGGCCAGCAACGTAACGCTGGTCAATACAATGTCGATGATGGCACCCTATGGCCCGGCCGAAAAACAGGCCCTGCTGGAAGCACCCGATTTGAAAACCCGCGCTGATACGCTGGTGGCCATTACTGAAATAGCCCTGGCTCGGGACAATGATGACTATGACACGGTGCTTCAATAGGAAGACCTGAAACCAACTGACCGGATCACGCTCATGTCCTCACCGCGCCGCACAGCCACAATAGACAGCAAACTGCTGGAACTTCTTGTGTGTCCACTGACCAAAAGTCCCCTGAAGCTGGATGAGGCAAAAAATGAGCTGGTCTCGACGGCCGCCGGGCTGGCCTATCCCATCCGTGATGGGATTCCGATAATGCTTCCTTCGGAGGCACGACAAATTGATGACGCGGGCTGACCGAATTTACTGCGGGAGGTGGCAGGCGTGAGCAAGCGCGGAGAATTGCGGCGCAGTCAATTGCTGGCCGCAGCGGCAAACCGGTTCTGGCAATTTGGTTATGGCAGTACCAGCCTGGCCGATATAGCCAAGGATGCGGATGTGCCGATCGGCAATGTCTATTACTATTTTCGCACCAAACAGGAGATAGCCTGCGGTGTCGCTGATATTTTCGTGGATGAAACCCAGCTTATGCTGGAGGAAATCTGTGAAGTGGAGGCTGATCCACGACGGCGCATTATTGCCCTGTTGAGACGGTTGTCACAATCAAGCCGCAGCCGTGTCGAAAGGGGCTGTCCCATCGCTCTGTCGGTACGGGATTTTCGCACCGAGGCACCAGCCGCCTCTGCACGGGCCGCCGAATCCTTTGAACTTCTGACCGGATTTATCGGGCGTGAACTGCAACGCACCGGCTCACGGCCATCCATTGCACTGTCAAAAGCCCGCGAGATTATTGTCGAATGGCAGGGGGGCATATCGCTGGCTCACGCGCTCGGTGATGCGACCATTCTGGCCGAGAGTTTTCGCCGGGCCGAACAACGGCTGGTTCAGACCGGTTGAAGCAGACAGGTTAACTGGCTGACGAGCCGCCGAGCGGCAGGTCGTGCCCCATCGAGAGGACACGGTTACCCGCGCAGCGGGCAAGCGCGAACGCGCGTCGGGCCTGATGGCCCGCCCCGTCTGGAGCCAGCGCCGTAGGGCGCGATACGGCGTCAGACATTTATACAAAGCTATCAGTGATCGGGGTGCAGCGCAGAAGAGACGTCCTGTGAACACGTGGGTTTGGCGGGCGGGGTTGATTTGTTTTCTATTCACGGCGCACCGGCGCTTGCGCGCCTGCCTCCATAGGGGGCGGCCAAATTATTGGCCGGGCCACAGTCGTGGCCTGTTTGAGTGCCATGCAGGATGGCACCGGGTGCGGCGAACTGTGGACGTTGGTTAGATTTACCGAGCGGCACACTGTGCCCTGACGAGAGGACACGGTTACCCGCGCAGCGGGCAAGCGCGAACGCGCGTCGGGGCTTATGCCCCGCCCCGTCTGGAGCCAGCGCCGAAAGGCGCGATACGGCGCGAAGACATTTATACAAAGCTATCAGTGATCGGGGTGCAGCGCAGAAGAGACGTCCTGTGAACACATGGGTTTGGCAGGCGGGGTTGGTTGTTTTCTGCTCACGGCGCACCGGCGCTTACGCGCCTGCCTCCATAGGGGGCGGCCAAATTATTGGCCGGGCCGCAGTCGCGGCCTGACTGAGTGCCATGCAGGATGGCACCGGGTGCCGACGCTCTATCGGTTATCGTTTCGACCGGTTGTTGAACGATTGGTATAAACTCACTATTGTTTGTAAGACGGTCTCCAACAATCGAAAAAATCACGCTGCTGCGACTGCGTGAGAGGTTAACCAAATGCCCTGGGAAAAGGATTTTGATGTAGAACATGCGGTTGATGATGCGATGAGGGTTTTCTGGATGAAAGGCTATGAAGCCACGTCAATCAGTGATCTTGTCAAAGCGATGAACATCAACAAGGGCAGTCTTTACAATGCATTCGGCAACAAGAAAGCGTTGTTTATCAAGGCATTGCTGAAATATGACCGGCAAAACCGCCAGGCGCTGCTGCGTCGGCTTGAGGCCATGGATGATCCGCTTGCCGCCATCCAGGCATTGTTTGATGCGATGATAAAAGAGAGTCTTGGTGACCGCGAGTACAAGGGCTGCATGCTGGTCAATACGGCAATTGAATTACCGCACCATGCCAGTGATGTTCAGGAAATTGTGTCGTCAGCAATGGGTGATTTTGAAGGATTCTTCGCGCGTATGGTTCGCCGGGCGCAGGAAAGCGGGCAGGTTCGCGATGCGCTGGACGCCGACACAATTGCAAAATCGCTGCTGTCACAGGTCGTTGGCCTGCGCGTCCTGTCGCGCGGCGTCTTTGATACCAGGAGCCTCGAAGCCATACGTGCGCAGGCTTTGTCTTTCACAAAAGCATAGATTCCAAACAGGCTGAGGCACGCTGATCAACCATCAGGCCTATTTAATTGCGCTCATGTCTTGAACGGTCGGTTTAGACTAACTATTATTTATACCGATTGGTTTAAACAAACAGCGAAAACAGGATTTTTCCCATGTCTGAATTCACAACCCATACAATTGAAACGGCACCGGATGCCGCGAAACCCTATTTGCAGAAGGCAAGCGATGCCTATTCCTTCGTGCCAAATCTACTGGCGAATATGGCGGAATCGCCAGCGCTAGTTGAAGGCTACATGACGCTTTCGGGCATTTTCAACAAGAGCGATCTTTCGGAAACTGAAAGACAGATCATCCTGATGACCAACAACCGGCTGAATGGCTGTGAATATTGCATGGCTGCCCATACCACTATTGCCCAGGGAGCCCGTGTGCCAGCCGACATTATCGATGCACTGCGCAATGGATCAGCAATTGGTGATGCAAAACTGGAGGCATTGCGTGTATTCTCCATCGCCATCAATCAGACGCGCGGCTGGCCGACGCAAGAGCAGCTTGAGGCATTTCTGGCAGCTGGCTATACGCAGCAGACAGTATTTGAGGTCATCCTCGGTACCAGCCTGAAGGTCATGTCGAATTATACAAACCACATTGCACAAACACCTGTCGACAAGCCATTTGAACAAAATGTCTGGTCTAATCCACAGGCGCAGGCGGCCTGAATACTACCTTGAGACAACGCAATGGTGGATCCGTGCAGGTGTACGGATCCATGGCCTGCTCATTGTGATTTGCGGTATAGGGCCAGTGCACCGCCCATCATAATCAAGGCACCGCCACCAATGGCCTCTAGCCAGTCAACAAGCCTTTGTTTCATCAGTCGTGCGCTCCTGGCGGAGGCGATGCTATAGATGATCAGGATTGGCATTTCCAGCAGTATGGAAACGGTGCCGAGAATCGCCATTTGTGCAACAATATTGTCACCGGGGGTGATGAACTGGGGCAGGATAGCAACAAAAAACATGATGTTTTTCGGATTTGACGCCTGCAGGACGAAGCCACGCAGAAATGATGACGATACGGCGTCGTTTTTGCCCATACCCATTGCCACAGCTGTATTCAGATCAAGCGCGGAGGAAGCCTTGCCCTTCAACGCAGAGCCCTGCAACAGCGGTCGGAGCATCTGGATGCCGAGATAAATCAGATAAGCAGCACCTGCCCATTTAATCATCGTAAAGAGCGTTGCAGAGGCAATAATTGCAGCACCAATACCCAGCGCAGAAAGGGTAAAATAGAGCGCGTTGACCAGCACAATGCCCAAGGTGGCTGCAAAACCAATCCTGAAACCTTTGCGTATGGATAGGCCAACCACCAGCAAAACCGCCGGACCGGGCGTCAGTGACAAAAGAGCTTCGGTCAGGGCAAATAGCCCTATAGCTTCAATATCCATTCTGGCCCCTTTCAGTTGCGTCAAACAATTTAACAGGATCATCAGTTCGAAAAGCAAAAATTGTGCCAAAATTTAATGTGCCTCTGAAGCTGAGTTCTATGTGAAGTGAGTACCAAAGCAGACCGGATGCCGATTTAGTGGTATTGTGATCAGCGTTGAACAACTCAGGTCGCATGGGCGACGGCTTTCTCTCAGGCAAATCGAGGCTTAAATGGGATTGCGTTTCGACACATTTGCTGACCAACTGACCCATCTGACGGATGAGGCTGATATCTGGAGGCATACTGCTGCTTACGGCCGGAACATGGGATTTAGCGGCTGCCATCTGACCATGGTCAAGCGGACAGAAGCCGGATTGATGAATGACCGGTTGCTGACCGATTTCCCCGGCGACTTTGAAAGCGCCTATCGGCACAGGGGGCTTGTCGATATCGATCCATTTTTGCTGTTTGGTTGTGAAACCCTGTCTGCCAAAAAAATTGTGACACGTGATCTTTCCAGTTTTCCGAAAGGCTCGCGCAAACACAGAGAATTTCTTGATCATGCCTCCAGCGCGGGCGCTGTGGGTGGCATTGGCGTTCCCATCCATTCTTCAAGAAACAAACTGTTTGGTGGTTGGATGTTTTCGGCCAGAGAAAGCGAGCAACGCTTTGATCTGCTGTGCAATGATTACCAACACGAACTTCACCTGGCAGCGGTGGTCGCCTATGAGCATATGTATACCAACGCCGTGCAGGTGGTCTGCAGATCGGGTTTGCTGAGCCCGCGTGAGCGCGAATGTCTTCGTTGGTTATGCGCTGGTATCCGCGTATCGATGATTGCCGACAAGCTGTTGATCAGCGAATCTGCCGTTAATCTTTATGTTTCAAATGCCAAGCGCAAACTGAATGCAAAAACACGTGAGCAGGCGGTTGCCAAAGCGTTGCTGCTGGGAGAAATCCACCTGTAGTGTCAGCCACAAATATCAGGGTTTTTCTCCAAACAATGTGCTGGTTTCCGGAAAGCCGTGGGTAATAACGAAATCACCATTTTTCAACTTGATGTCGGCAATAAGTTCCAGACTGAAGCTGTTCAATATCCGGTCGCGGATTGTTGTCGCCAGCCTTTCCTGAATACCCTTGCTGTTGACGGCGCTGACCAGCGTTTCGGATAGTGCCTGTTTCAGCTTTTGCCGATAACCGGTAATAAAATCGCAAAGATCCACTGGAAGTGCGCTGCAGATACCACCCACATTGGGGGTGCCGCCAATGACAATTTTGGGGTCCGTCAGATAGACCTTGCCGTCTTTGGCCTTCGGTTTGAGCTGCAGTTCGACAGACAGATTATTCCATTGAACATCAGGCGCTGCCTTGTCGTTGCCAACGATACAGACAACTGCATTGTGAAAACAGCGTCCCGGAATTTCTGTGCCGCCGCTTTCAAAATCAATGCGCATGGTAATGCGATCTTTTTTTGTTGCAAAGCGTACGCCGGTCGAATCAATATCGTTGATGTAATAGTAAAAGGCGCCCTTGTTGACTTCCGGAATGGTGAATACGTAGTCCTTGCCCTCTTTGCCGTCAAAGAGCTGTTTTGGAAGGGTCAGGCGTGAATAGTTGGATTGGTGATGATCACCATCGTAATTGTCCAGGCGCAGCTTCGTACCGTCGAATGATGTGTTGAGCAGTCCGGTGATGAAATCGGCCTCAATATTGACCGTATTGATTGATGGCTCATAGCGTTTCTTATCAAGTATCCCCTTCCAGCCCTTCAGGGACTTGGGATAACCCTTGTCCAGTTTGGTGTCTGTCAGGCGAACATATTTTTTGTCCTTGAAAAAATAATTCTTCTTGTATTGTTGGCTGTTCAGTGCCGCGTCGAGGCCGTTTCTGAAACCCTTGGGCAATCCCCAGCCGCCCGGCAGTTTTTTCGGATATCCCTTGTCCATTTTGGCATTGGTCAGTCGGGCGTATTCATTGCCCTTGAACAGATAGGCATGGCCTTTGCGATAGATGGCGGCATCCAGATTGCTGTGGAAGCGTTTTGGAAGGCCTTTCCACCATTTGGCAATGGGAGCGGGATAGCCACCCTCGACTTTCGTCCCGGAAATACGCACATATTGCGATCCCTTGAAGAAATAGAGTTTCTTGTTTTTTGGATTGAAAAGGGCCGCGTCAATGCCGGCCAGAAAAGCATCGGGCAGCCCCTTCCAATTGCGCATCAATTTTGGGTAGCCCTTCTCAACGATACCGTTTTTCAATCTGTAGTAGCCGATCGTCGAAAAGAAGTAGGTTCGATCATTGGTATAGACCGCAGCATCTATGATGGGCTTTGCCGCCAGCGTCGTTGGGGATAGGCAACAAAACAGAAGCAGACAGAGTTTCAATGCAAATCGGGCCATTTGTTTGTGTCTCCAATGACAATCGGGGCAGCATTCACGCATGTTCGCCGGACTGGACCGTTTCGCGTTTTGTCCGAAACGGGACTTCGGTGGAGGGCTTCGATTTTGCTGATGCGTTCAGGTTTTGTCGTTTGCGTCAAAACCTGAATTGCTCCATTTGCCGCAACATGAAGGCTCGTTTTCCGGTTCAATTACCCCGGTGCAATTGAAGACCAACAAAGCGGGAAACAGCAATATGGCAAAACTGCCATAGATCCGGATGGTGAATTTCAAACGCTGGTCATCGGACCAAACGCCTGGTCGGATGTTTGTTTGAGCACCGTTTCAAACCTGACCGTTTCACGTTTTGTCAGAAACGGGACAACGGTGTCGGCCTTTGATTTTGTTGATGCATTCGGGTTTTGCCGATCCCGTCAAAACATGAATTGCTCTACCTGCTGAACGACAGAAATAGCCCGGTGATGGCCATATAAAGTCTGTTGTTACGAAACAACTTAGGCGGTGTGACCTGTCAAAAAACCCAGACCCGCCGTCCTGATGTTTCGCTGACCAGAGGTTTGATCTATTCAGGCCCCAAATTTGGATTAACGGTCCAGCTTTGCGGCCAGTACCCCAGTTGTTGGATCAACCAGACCACCAGGCAAATGGCAAAGAAGGCTGCAAAAAACAAAATGGCCTGGCGCAATGTGGGTGGTTTCTTGAGGAGACGCCGGTACGTTATCAGCCGCTTGTCTTGCATAATTGTCCTCTTTTCAAAGCAATCGCTTTTAATAACCATGCGCGTCAAAGGCGCATGCTGACAATATCGACCGCATTCTGGCCGCTTCCTGCTACAAAATTATGGCAAAACCTGCAAATACGATCATTGCGGCAACCTGATAGTCTATCCGGACAGCAATTACCACCGGCGTCATGCACGATCTGGGTATCCTCCGGACTGATGCCATGGTTACGTGTTGCGCCTGTATAGGCCCATTATGACACCATTGTGCGTATGGTCGGTCTTTTGAAGCTGGAATTTTTCGGGGTGTGTCCCGTTCGCGAAAAGACGCTTGCCTGAGCCCAGCAATACCGGGAATATCCACAATCGTAATTCGTCGGCCAAATCGTGTTCAAGCAGCAACTGGATCAGTGCATGGCTGCCATGAACCTGCAGCAGGGGGCCTTTTTGCTGCTTCAGACGGGCAATTTCTAATGCGATATCGCCTGTGATGGCTGTTGAATTGTTCCAGTTCATCGTATCGGGATTTGAGGTAACAACATATTTTTTGAAATGATGCATCGGATGATCTTCACGTGCGTGCGCGCTGAATGTGTCATAGGTATTGCGTCCAAATAAAACATCGTAAGGTGCAGACATAGCCTCCCTGCCCACCAGCTGCATGACCTCATCCCAATAGGGATCAGCCCAGCCCCCGCCGGTGAACCCGCCGGAGCGGTCTTCTTCCGGCATCTTGGGTGCCTGCATGACGCCGTCCAGGGTCATGAATGTCAAAATTGCAAGTTTTCTCACGATAAAACCTCTCAGTTTTCCCTGGCGGACAATTGACCGGCCGCCTTGCGGGGCTTATATATAGACACATGGCTATACAATATCAACAACCGCTCGACCGCATATTTCACGCTTTGGGTGATGGGACACGGCGGCAAATGCTGTCGATCTTGTCAACAAGGGGCCGCCAGAGCGCCAATGATCTGCATGCACCCTTTGATGTGACCCAGCCGACGATTTCCAAACATCTCAAGGTTCTTGAGCAGGCGGGGCTTGTGCGCCGTGAGGTTGAGGGCCGCACACATCTGTTTGAGCTGGATGTTGCTGCCATGAATGATGCACAGGATTGGATTGCCAGACATAAGGCGTTCTGGGAGGGCACCCTTCAAAATCTTGATATCTATGTAATGGAACAGAACCGGGAGGAGGATGAGACATGAGCAAGCGATCAGTGCCACTGGTTGTTGAACGACGCATTCAGTCCTCAAGGAACCATGTATTCGGCGCTTTCAGCCGCGCTGAAGCACTGGCGCAATGGTTCACACCTGATCGTGAAATCAGGGTCGAGGTGCTCAATTTTGATTTTGTTGAAGGGGGCCGGTTCAGATTTCGCTATACGATGACCGATGGTCGATGTCCGGTGGTTGGCGGATGCTATGAAACACTGGAAAAGCCTTCCCGTATCACCATGAGCTGGATATGGGAAAAACCTGACCCGCTGGCCGGTATCCCCATGCGGGTCACATTCGATTTTATCGATGTTGCCCATGAAACCCAGGTAATCGTGACCCACGAGGGCATTCCATCAGATCAGGCCTGCACGATCCATGAAAGCGGGTGGCAGGGTTCTTTGGATCGGTTGGAGCATTTTTTACAGGCAGCACAATGAAACGGGGCAGAGATAGCGGCATTGCCGGCCAAGTCTTCTGCCCCGGAAGTACTGGAGCAATTCAGGTTTTGACGGAACCGGCAAATCCTGAATGCATCAACAAAACAGAGGTCAACACCGTTGACCCCTGTCTGACAAAACGTGAAACGGTCAGATTAATGTCTGCCCATCATCGCGGTAGTGCGGACGTGCCCATCAGGAATTTGTCAATTGCGTGGGCGGCCTGACGGCCTTCGCGAATGGCCCATACGACAAGGGACTGGCCTCGGCGCATGTCGCCGGCACTGAACACTTTTTCCCGTGACGTCTGATATTGAACCGTATTGGCCAGAACATTGCCACGTTGATCAAGCTCCAGACCAAGGTCTGCCAGCAGGCCCTCTGCAACCGGATGAACAAAGCCCATCGCCAGCAGAACAAGCTCGGCCTTCAGTTCAAAAGCACTGCCTTCAACCGGTTGGAATTTGTCGTCCACCTTTTGGCAATTGATGTGGGTGACGTGACCGTTGCGTCCGGCGATACTGGTTGTTGTGACAGAAAAATCCCGCTCTGCGCCTTCTGCCTGACTGGAAGACGTGCGCATTTTGAGCGGCCAGTGAGGCCATGTCAGGCCCTTGTTTTCCTTTTCAGGCGGCTGCGGCATGATTTCAAGCTGGGTCACGGACAGGGCGCCCTGGCGAATGGATGTGCCGATACAGTCAGAGCCGGTATCACCACCGCCAATGACAACCACATGTTTTCCCGATGCCATGATTGGTTCAACATCACCGGCTGCATTGGAATGGGCAACGCGGCGGTTTTGCTGTGGCAGAAAATCCATCGCAAAATGAACACCATTCAGCTCACGGCCCTCAACGGGCAGGTCACGGGGCATTTCTGAACCACCAGTCAGCAAAACGGCATCATGGCCTTCTTCCAATTCGCTGGCTGTCATGTCGACACCCACATGAACGCCGCAGTGAAGGGTCGTCCCTTCGGCAATGATCTGATCCATACGGCGATCAATCAGGCGTTTTTCCATCTTGAAATCGGGAATCCCAAATCGCAGCAAACCGCCC
Organism: uncultured Rhizobiaceae group bacterium; assembly: GCA_947501445.1. GTDB lineage: Bacteria > Pseudomonadota > Alphaproteobacteria > Rhizobiales > Rhizobiaceae > Hoeflea_A. The sequence goes on from CANMVS010000004.1 coordinate 357,085, forward strand.
GGCGCTTCATTTTTTTCATAAAGATGCACGTCATGGCCGGCACGCGCCAATTGCTGGGCTGCTGCCATGCCGGCGGGACCGGAACCGACGACGGCTATTTTCTTGCCGGTTTTAACCGTGGGAATTTGTGGTTCAATCCAACCATTTTCCCAGGCCTTGTCGACAATTGCACACTCGATTGTCTTGATGGTTACAGGTGCTTCATCAATATTCAATGTACAGGCCGCCTCGCATGGAGCGGGGCAAACGCGCCCGGTAAATTCCGGGAAATTATTCGTCGAATGCAGATTGTCTGATGCGGCTTCCCAATCGGCGTTATAGACCAGATCATTCCAGTCGGGGATCTGATTGTTGACCGGGCAGCCGTTGTGGCAAAAGGGTATGCCACAATCCATACAGCGTGCGGCCTGACGTTCCACGTCCCGCTGTTCCAGAGGAATGACAAATTCCCTGAAATTGCGAATCCGGTCGCCTGCAGGCTTATATGTGCGATCAACCCGTCCGATTTCGATAAATCCAGTAACCTTACCCATTAGCCCCTCCTGATACCGATGTTCATTTCGCCGGTCTGTTCGACCTGCATTTCCTGCAATGCGCGTCGGTATTCCACGGGCATGACTTTGACGAATTTTGGCAGATAGATGTCCCAGTCATCGAGAATCCGCTGGGCATGCGTTGAATTTGTATAGTGTGCATGGTTTTGAATCAGTTGCCGCAGACGTTCCGCATCATGGCGTGTCATATCGGATTGCACGTCGACCAGACCGTGCGCTTCAATATCAGAGCGATGCAGTTTTTCCATTTCCTGCTCTTCATCTTCAACCGGCTCCAGATCAACCATTGAAAGGTTGCAGCGTTTGGCAAAATCACCAGTCTCATCCAACACATAGGCAATGCCGCCAGACATGCCGGCAGCGAAATTGCGGCCGGTTTCACCAAGCACAACAACAATACCGCCTGTCATATATTCGCACCCGTGATCACCGGTGCCCTCGACAACAGCGATCGCACCGGAATTGCGAACCGCAAAGCGTTCCCCGGCTATGCCGCGGAAGTAACACTCACCGGAAATGGCACCATAGAGTACGGTATTTCCAACAATCATGCTTTCATCCGGCTTGATGCCGCTAGCAGGATCAGGACGAACGATCAGCTTGCCACCCGAAAGCCCCTTGCCGACGTAGTCATTGGCCTCACCGACGAGTTCCAGCGTAATGCCCTTTGCCACCCAGGCGCCAAAACTCTGTCCGGCTATACCCTTGAGGTTCAACCAGATTGTATCATCGGCAAGTCCGGCGTGGCCGAATTTACGGGCCAGTTCACCCGAAAGCATCGTACCGGCTGAGCGATCGGTATTGCGGATCGGAAAACTCGCCTGAACACTCTGGCCATCATCGAAAGCGGGTTTGACCACGTCGATGAATTTGCGATCCAGAATATCCTTGATCGGGTGATCCTGTTCACCGGTATGGTGGGTATCAACGTCATCGGCATTTTGTGGCCGATGGAACAGCTTGCCGAAATCAAGGCCCTTGTGTTTCCAGTGGTCAATGGCCGCCTTTGTATCCAGGGCCTGTGTCTGACCAATCATGTCATCCAGGTTCCTGTAACCCATTTCAGCCATCAGTTCGCGCGCTTCCTCTGCCACATAGAAGAAGAAATTCACCACATGTTCCGGCGCGCCTGTGAATTTCTTGCGAAGCTGCGGATCCTGTGTTGCGACACCGACCGGGCAGGTGTTGAGATGACACTTGCGCATCATGATGCAGCCGGAGGCAACAAGTGGTGCGGTGGCAAAGCCAAATTCGTCAGCGCCAAGCAAAGCGCCAACAATAACGTCCCTGCCGGTACGCAAACCACCGTCGACCTGAACGGCAATACGACCGCGCAGATTATTCATGACAAGCGTCTGCTGGGTTTCGGCCAGGCCGATTTCCCAGGGTGAACCGGTGTGTTTGATGGACGTCAAGGGAGAGGCACCCGTGCCTCCTTCAAATCCGGAAATCGTTACATGGTCGGCCCGGGCCTTGGATACACCGGCAGCAACCGTACCAACACCAATTTCGGAAACCAGTTTGACACTGATATCGGCCTGTGAATTGACGTTCTTGAGGTCGAAAATCAATTGTGCCAGATCTTCAATGGAGTAGATGTCATGATGCGGCGGTGGGGATATGAGTCCAACACCGGGCGTTGAGTGACGCACCTTTGCAATAACGGCATCCACCTTGTGCCCCGGCAGCTGACCACCTTCGCCCGGCTTGGCGCCCTGTGCCATCTTGATCTGGATCATATCGGAATTCACCAGATATTCGGCGGTTACGCCAAATCGGCCAGACGCGACCTGTTTGATCGCCGAGCGCATGGAATCGCCATTTTTCATGGGTGTGTAGCGGTCCGATTCCTCACCACCTTCACCGGTATTGGACTTGCCGCCGATGCGGTTCATGGCAATGGCAAGATTGGTGTGCGCTTCGCGGCTGATGGAACCATAGGACATGGCGCCGGTTGCAAAGCGTTTGACAATTTCAGAGGCTGATTCGACCTCCTCCAGCGGTACCGGCTTTCGGCCAGTTTCCTCGGCTGATTTCAGTCGGAAGAGACCACGCAGGGTCATCAGCTGTTCGCTCTGATCGTTGATAGCAGAGGCGTAGGCCCGGTATTTTTCCGGCAGGGCGCCACGTACGGCGTGCTGCAGGTCAGCCACTGAATCCGGTGTCCACATGTGTTTTTCGCCGCGAATACGAAAGGCATATTCACCGCCAACGTCCAGCGATTTGGCATAGATCGGATTATTACCGAAAGCATCCGCGTGGCGCGCCATGGTTTCTTCAGCAATTTCAATCAGCCCAACACCTTCGACCGCCGTATGGGTCCCGGTGAAGTATTTTTCGACAAAGGAGGAATGGAGGCCAACGGCATCAAATATCTGCGCACCGCAATAGGACTGATAGGTCGATATGCCCATTTTGGACATGACCTTCAGCAGTCCCTTGTTCACAGCTTTGATATAACGTTTGTTGATATCCTTGCGGCTGTTGTCCTCATCAATTTTGTCACGCATGTCTTCGAGCGTCTCGAAGGCAAGCCATGGATTGATGGCCTCTGCACCGAAACCGGCCAATGTGGCAAAATGGTGCACCTCGCGTGCATCACCGGTTTCCACCACAAGTCCGACAGAAGTGCGCAGACCTTTGCGGATCAGGTGATGGTGAACGGCAGATGTTGCCAGCAATGAAGGAATGGCGACCCGGTCCGCGCTGATCAGACGATCCGAAAGGATGATGATATTATAGCCGTGACCGACGCTGGTTTCGGCGCGATCACACAGGCTCTCAATCGCCTGTTCCATGCCTTCGGCACCGCGATGCGTTCCAAAGGTAATGTCCAGTGTCGTTGTCAGGAACTGATTGTCGGCGATATCACCGATGGCACGTATCTTTTCCAGACCCTTGTTGGAGATAATCGGCTGTTTGACCTCCAGACGCTTGAGCGTCGAGGTGCCTTCCAGATCCAGCAGATTGGGGCGTGGCCCGATGAAGGTCACCAAAGACATGACGATTTCTTCGCGGATCGGGTCAATTGGCGGATTGGTGACCTGCGCAAAAAGCTGCTTGAAATAGGAGGCGAGCGGCTTGGATTTTGATGACAGCGCCGATAACGGCGTGTCGGTTCCCATGGCACCGATTGCCTCCTGGCCGGTGCGTGCCATTGGCAGAACAAGGAACTTGATATCTTCTTCCGAATAGCCAAATGCCTGTTGACGTTTTAACAAAGGCACGGAAGAGCCTGGCTGGGCGCGGCCGACTTCCGGCAGATCCTGCAGGCGAATCTGGGTGCGCGCAAGCCATTCCTTATAGGGATGGCCGGTGGCAAGCTCCGATTTCAGATCTTCATCTGAAATGATCCTGCCCTGCTCCATGTCAATCAGCAGCATTTTACCGGGCTGCAGGCGCCACTTGCGGACGATTTTTTCTTCAGGGATATCCAGAACGCCCATTTCCGATGCCAGCAGGACGTAGCCGTCGCTGGTTTCGAGATAGCGTGCCGGGCGTAATCCATTACGGTCAAGCGTTGCCCCAATCACCTTGCCATCGGTAAAGGCAATGGCGGCCGGACCGTCCCAGGGTTCCATCAAGGCAGCATTATATTCATAGAACGCCCGCGATGTTTCATCCATAAGCGGATTGCCGGCCCAGGCTTCCGGGATCAGCATCATCATCGCATGGGGCAGGGAATACCCGCCCTGATAGAGCAGCTCCAGCGCATTGTCGAAACAGGCTGAATCCGATTGACCCTCATAGGAGATGGGCCATAATTTTTGCATATCATCACCAAATGTAGGTGAAGACATGGTTGCCTGACGGGCTGCCATCCAGTTGGCATTGCCACGCAGCGTATTGATTTCGCCATTGTGGCAAACCATGCGATAGGGATGCGCCAGCGGCCAGGATGGGAATGTATTGGTGGAGAACCGCTGGTGGACCAGCGCCAGCGCGGAAATGACCCGCTCGTCCTGCAGGTCCTTGTAGTATTTTGCCACGCCGTCGGCCAGAACCAGGCCCTTGTAGACAATGGTGCGTGACGAGCATGATACCGGGTAATAATCCTCAACGACGCCCGGATGGGTCTCGCGCACATTGTTGGAGGCAACTTTACGTGCAACGTAAAGCTTGCGTTCAAATGTATCATCATCGGCAATATCATCACCGCGCGCGATAAAGACCTGTCGCTGAACCGGTTCGGTTGATTTGACGCTCTCGCCAAGGATGGTTGAATCAACCGGCACGTCACGCCAGCCAATGACTTTCAGGCCTTCCTGAATTGCCGCCGCTTCATAGGCAGCCTCAATGGCGCTGCGATACTCATCGTTGCGCGGCATGAACAAATGGGCGACGCCATAGTGGTTGGGTTTGGGCAGTGTGAATCCGAGCAATTGCGCTTCGGCAGCAAAGAACTCATGCGGTAACTGAATGAGAATACCGGCACCATCACCGGCCTTGGGATCGGCACCCACCGCACCACGGTGTTCCAGATTGCAAAGAATCTGCAGACCATCTTCGACTATTTTGCGCGTGCGTATGCCTTTGATCGAGCAGATCATGCCAATGCCGCAGGCATCATGTTCGTATGCGGGATTATACAGCCCCTGCGCCGATTGGCGTCCGTTGTAAAGCACCGGTTTGGACGTTGCCGCCTGCGCAATACCATCAGAATTGTGGTGGTTAGAGCTGTTTTGCGCCATAGTCGGCTTCTCCTCGTTGTTTCCTAAAGCCGAATGGCGTCCCGCGGTTCTTTGCAAATTCAGATACCCCTCGAAAAGGTTGGCTCAAATACACAATTGTTGTGTCTGGATTATTATTCAGCCGACAAGCTCTGTCGTCGTGTTGATGTCAGGCTCGGCAGGGTTTGCGACTATATACCCGCAGGTTCGCCAGGTCGCAAATCCCGGAAGTGGAAAAATGAATTTCAGGCCTTGTCGGGCCATGAATGCGATAGTCAATACAACACATGAAGCGCAGATAAAAGCACTTAACAGGCGAGAGCCCGGCTGGGCTTCGACCGCTGATTGCCAAAAAGCGCTCAGATATATCCTTTGCGATCCCGCAAACCCGGAAAGCCCGATATTGTCTGGTTGTGAGCGTGTTGATACTGACATTGTTCCCTTCGATAGTCCAAAATGGTGTCTGCCAAAATCCCGGCAGCGGGGGTTCTTAGCATAGCAATTGGTCTTCTCACAAAAAAAGATGCGCGCAACCCCTATCCCTGGGGATAAATAATACATATATACAGAATATATGTATAGTCGATCCGGTGCCCTGCAGGGCCATTTTGATGCCTGGCTGCAACATCGGATGAAGACAGTTGGAAAACACATGCAGCGTTTTGATATAACAACGGAAGAGATCGATCGGCTTGTGCGGGTGTTTTATGAGCACATTCGTGTGCATGAGGTGTTGGGACCGATTTTTAACCGGGCTATTGGAACCGATGAACTTGCCTGGCAACACCATGAGAACAAGATTGCCTCCTTCTGGCGTAACGTTGCAGGTATAGACAGAGCCTATCAGGGCACACCAATGGTTACGCATATGCAAAACACGGAGATTCAACCGGAGCATTTCCAGATCTGGCTGGCCCTGTTCCATGAGGTTGCGGATGAGGTCCTGCCGCCGGACCGTGCCCATATCATGCGTTCCTATGCGGATCGTATCGGCAAGGGTCTGGCTAATGGCGTGGCGATTGGCAGACGCAAGAAGGGCGCGCCACCGGTATTTGTCTGAGATGGCTTTAGCTGACCCCGTCGGCAGGTATCAGGCCTGATTTGCATTGCCCAAAAACGCCTGTGGATTGAGTGCAATATCAGCAAGGGTGTATTTTGCAAGCACCGCATGAAAAGCCGTCATCGCTTCTGACAAGGGGCCGGGAAGTTTGCAACGGCCGCATAAAATACAGGCATTGTCTGCCCGCATACATTCGACAAGGCGAAAGTCGGGTTCGGTTTTGTTGAGCAATTCGCCGAGATTGATCTCTTCTGCTTTTTTCTTCAGCCTCAAGCCACCGGAACGTCCTCTGATGGCTTCGAGATAGCCTTCACGGGTCATCAGATTGACCACCTTCATCAGGTGCGCACGGGATATCGAATAGGCGTTGGCCAATTGTTCAATGGTGAATAATTCGTTTTGATGTGCTTCTGCATAAAGAAGCACGCGCAGGGAATAATCGGTGAAACTTGTCAAGCGCAATGGAATGCGACCTTTCTCCAATCAATGCAGGTACCACAGCTGATTGAGAGTGATTTGCAAATTGTCGGCGTGGCAGATGGATGTTGCCTGAATATGTCTCTATAAGAACTATATAGCATATATGTTATAAGTGTCGCGGTCCATTGCCGCGTCAGCACTTTTTTACAGACATGCCTGCCATATGATTTACGTGCGTATGGAGCAATTCAGGTTTTGACGGAATCGGCAAAACCTGAATGCATCAACAGACCCTAATCGGCGGCAGGATTTTTCTTGTCTGCGACGGCTTCAAATTCGGCATCAAGGCGTTTTTCCAGCTCCACCAGATCGTCGGGCAAAGGCTGTCCTGTCGCCCGCAGCTGATTGAGTTCCATGTGAATTTGCTGGCGCAACTGATGGGCGTCCTCGGGCTGGTTCTCCATTTCGACAAAAAGCATATTGATCCGGGTTATCAAGTCATCAAAAACCATTTGCCAATCCTTCGTGTGTTTGTTCCGGCGGAACACTATACGATGACCTTCGACAAGATTGTGACCCATGTCAAATGCGAACGCTTTTAATGTCAAAACAGACCATGCGTCTATCATGGTCTCGCAAGGGAGAGTTTTCCGGGTGTCCGCAAGGCAAAGTCATCGATAAAACCGGCGGCATCCAAGGCTAGCCGTTAGCTTTAGTACAGCTAAACTTAAATTGCTAATTTCTGGTTTTTGACAGCACATGATCCGTGACAATGTCCGGGCATGGATAATTGTGCATGAACATCAATAAACCCCTGCAAACAGGACAAAGCTGGGCGGTTGTCACCTTTGGATTTCTGGCCCTGTCGCTGGCCTTTTCCGCCCGTGCGGCGCTTGGATTGGTGATGCCCGTATGGCAGGCGGAATTTGGCTGGTCGAGCAGTTACATATCAAGTGTCGGCGCTGCAACCCTGGTCGTCATGGCTGTTGTTGCACCCATAGCCGGGCGGCTGGTCGACAGCCATGGGCCCAGGTTCGTTCTCAACTTCGGTCTTGGTCTGGTGGGCATTGGCTGCGGGCTGGTTGCCATTATGGATGGAAAAATCCTGTTTACGGTCGGATTTGCCGGATTTGCGGCCATCGGTTTTGGTTTCGTTGCCAATCATGTCGTCGCCACGGCTGTGGCAAAATCTGTTGAGGCCCGGTCCGGACTTGCAACCGGTATCGCCACATCCGGTTCAACCGGTGGCCAGTTTCTGGTCGTGCCAATGATTGCTGCCCTTTTGGCAATCAACAGCTGGCGCTGGAGTTTTGCGGCTCTTTCCCTTGCCAGTTTTCTGCTTGTGCCCTGCATCATGGCATTGCTGCATAATTCCGCCCGCCGAACCCAACAGGCATCCCAAAACAGCACCGGGGTTTCCCGATTGGGTGCCGACTTGAAATGTGTCGTTGGACGCCCGGCCTTTCATGCATTGTTCTGGAGTTTCGCACTTTGTGGATTTACCACCACGGGGGTGATTGAAACCCATCTTCTGCCCTTTGCCTCATTCTGTGGATTTCCGCCGCTTCCAAGCGCAACCGCCTACGGTCTTTTGTCTGCGGTGAACCTGGTTGGTATGGTTGGTGCCGGCTGGTTAACCGATCGGATCAATCGTCCCGTTCTGCTGGCAATGATCTATCTTCTGCGCGGACTGTCGTTCTGGTATCTGGCAAGTCTGCCTGGCAGTTCCATAGAGACGCTTTTTCTTTTTGCGGTTTTTTTTGGCGCTGTTGATTATTCCACAGTGCCGGTTACAGCGAGCCTTGTTGCAAGCCACGTGGGGCTGCGCGTGATGGGGCTTGCCATGGGTCTGATCTCTGCGGGTCACGCCATTGGCGGTGCCGCCGGTGCCTTCCTGGGGGGCTATTTGTTCGACTATGCCGGCGATTATGATCTTTTGTGGCTGGGTTCCTTGTGGTTGGCGTTGGTGGCCGGATTGATCGTGCTTTTCCTGCGTGAAAATCCATCGCGCCTTGCGCCTGCATGAACCTGATGTGATCAGGAAGAACGAAGAAATCATTTTCATTTTTCCCAAATCCCGCCATCATTTAAGGGTAAAATCTTCGTGCGGCAGGTTGACTTTGCCAAGGTCTGCGAGCACCCTTGAACAACGGGGCCACACAATTCATCAAGATGAATTGATTCGCAAAGCGACGGTGAAGCGCCATTTAAATTTAAGACAAGAAAACAAGTGGGTGGGAGAAATCTGGACCGCTGCATCAAGCGCCGATGAGGGCGTTTGGGAGGCGTTACGTAATCGTGAGTCGGCACATCATTGCGATGCTGGTTTAGGCGATCATGTGCCGGGAAAGGACCATTGAAATGGACGTGTTTTCTCTGCAATCTGAGGTTTATGACCGAACCAAGGTAGAAGAGATTACCTTACAGGACTACCTGCTCGCCTGCCGTGATGATTCCGGCATGAGAGCCACCGCAGCCGAGCGTATGATCACGGCAATCGGTGAGCCGGAACTGGTTGATACCAGTCAGGATCAGCGGTTGAGCCGGATGTTCCTGAACCGGACCATCAAACGCTATCCGGCCTTCTCCAAACTATACGGAATGGAGGAAACAATTGAACGCATTGTCGGGTTTTTCCGCCATGCCTCGCAGGGTCTGGAAGAGCGCAAGCAGATCCTCTATCTGCTGGGACCCGTCGGTGGCGGGAAGTCATCGGTTGCAGAAATTCTCAAACGTCTCGTCGAGCATGAGCCAATCTATGTGCTGAAAGCCGGAGAACAGATCAGTCCGGTATTTGAATCACCCATCGGTCTCTTCAACCCGGAACGGATGGGAGACCTGCTGGAAGACAAATATAATATTCCCCGTCGTCTGCTGACCGGATTGGTATCACCATGGGCGGTAAAACGGCTGGACGAATTTGACGGTGACATTTCCAAATTTTCAATCGTTAAACTCTACCCATCCAGACTGCGCCAGATAGGTGTAGCCAAGACAGAGCCCGGTGATGAAAATAATCAGGATGTTTCGGCTCTTGTCGGCAAGCTCGATATTCGCAAGCTTGAACATTTGAGCCAGAATGACCCGGATGCCTATAGTTATTCAGGTGGTCTCAACCGCACGACCCAGGGCATGTTGGAATTCGTGGAAATGTTCAAGGCTCCGATCAAGGTGCTGCACCCCCTGTTGACGGCCACACAGGAAGGTTCCTACGTCGGTACGGAAAATATCGGCGCCTTTCCCTATCAGGGTACCATTGTTGCCCACTCCAATGAGGCCGAATGGCTTCAATTCAAGAACAACAAGAATAATGAGGCATTTCTGGACCGCATCAGCGTGGTCAAGGTGCCCTATTGTCTGAGTGCCACCGAGGAAGGGCAGATATATGCCAAATTGCTCAGTGACAGTGCATTGGGTGATGCCAAATGTGCGCCCCAGACACTGGACATGATGGCCAGGTTCAGCGTCCTGACACGGTTGCATGAGCACGAAAACTCCACGCTTCATTCCAAGTTGCGTGTCTATGATGGCGAAACGCTCAAGGATACGGACCCAAAGGCCAAGTCACTGCAGGAATACCGTGATGTTGCCGGTGTTGACGAAGGAATGAATGGCACATCCACCAGGTTTGCCTTCAAGGTGCTTTCGGAAACCTTCAACCATGACACCGAGGAGATTGCTGCTGACCCTGTGCATCTCATGTATGTGCTGGAACAGGCCATCAAGCGCGAACAGTTCAGTGATGATGTTGAAGGCCGCTATCTTGAATTTCTCAAAGCCGAACTGACACCACGCTACGCGGAGTTCATCGGTCATGAAATTCAAAAGGCCTATCTGGAGTCCTATTCGGACTACGGACAAAACCTGTTCGACCGTTATATTGCCTATGCGGATGCATGGATCGAAGAGCATGATTACAAGGACCCCGACACCGGGCAGATGTTCGACAGGGACGTTCTTGATCAGGAGCTTGAGAAAATTGAAAAGCCTGCGGGCATCGCCAATGCCAAGGACTTTCGTAATGAAGTGGTCAAATTCGTGCTGCGTGCCCGCGCCGAAAATAACGGAAAAAACCCCGATTGGCGCAAATACAAGAAACTGCGCCGGGTCATAGAAAAGCGCATGTTCGGGCAGGTGGAAGACCTGCTGCCGGTGATCAGTTTTGGCGCCAAGCGAGACAAGGATGCTGATGCGAAGCATCACGAATTTGTCGAGCGCATGATTGAGCGTGGTTACACCAAACGACAGGTTCGCCGGCTGGTTGAATGGTACATGCGCGTCAACAAGGCCGGGTAGAGGGGTCCAGCTCCAATGGGTCATTTTGTCGACAGGCGCCTGAACCCGAAGGACAAGAGCCTTGGGAACAGGCGCCGATTCATCAAGCGCGTGCGCCATCACGTTAAAAAGGCGGTTGATGAGGCCGTGCGTGGGCGTGGTATTGCCGATGCGGACCGCGGTGAAAAAATCATTGTACCCTCAGGCAGTATCAATGAGCCGACCTTCAGGCATGCGCGCGATGCCGGCCAGCGGGAATATGTCTCCAGTGGCAACAAATCATTTCGCACCGGAGATCGTATCAAGCGGCAACCCAAAGGGTCTGGCGGCGGCGGCAAGGCCGGTGCAGATCAGGGTGAAGGTGAGGATGATTTCAGATTTGTGCTGTCGCGCGACGAGTTTCTCGATCTGTTTTTCGAGGACATGGAGTTACCCAATCTGGTCAAGCGGGATCTGAAACAGATTGAAATGGATCGGCCGCACAGGGCCGGTTATTCAATCACCGGATCACCAGCAAACATCAATGTTGCACGCACCATGCGCAACGCGCTCGGCAGGCGCCTGGCGCTCAAACGCCCCAAGGATCTGGCGGTTCGAGCCTTGCGCGAAGAGATATTTGCGCTGGAGGCCAATTCGACACCAACGCAAAAACAGCGGACGCAACTGTCAAAGCTGCATGAGCAACTTGCCGACCTGCTGCGCAGGCAGCGTGTCATTGCCTATATCGACCCGCTGGATGTGCGTTACAATTATTTTGTTCAGCAGCCGGAACCACGTGAACGCGCCGTGATGTTCTGTCTCATGGATGTTTCTGCTTCGATGGGCGAGCGGGAGAAGGATTTGGCAAAGCGCTTTTTCATTCTGCTGCATCTGTTTTTGAGCCGTCGCTACGATGCTGTCGATCTCGTATTTATCCGCCATACCCATCATGCGGAGGAAGTGGATGAGGACACCTTTTTCAATGCAAGGGAGACCGGTGGTACCGTTGTCAGTACAGCTCTGAACGAAGCAATTCGACTGATTGAGGAACGCTATTCACCCGCCCAGTGGAATATTTATATGGCGCAGGCCTCCGATGGTGAAAACTTTTCCGGCGACTCGGCAAGATGTGTCACGCTTTTGAACCAGGAACTAATGAAACACTGCCAGTATTTTGCCTACGTCGAGATTGTCGATGAAGCGGAATCCGATTTTCTGAACAGCGAAGACAATGGTGTCGAATTGTGGCGTGCCTATCGCGCGGTCGCACAGATATGGGAAAACTTTGCGATGAAGCGCATTTCACAGCCCGCCGATATCTATCCGGTTTTTCGCGAGTTGTTTGCAAAAAAAACATCGGAGCGCAGCAATGGTTAAGGCCAAAAGTCGCGGTAAGCCACTGTTTGAAGGTGCGGAATGGACCTTTGACACGTTGCGCGCGGTTCATGATGCCATAGAGATTATCGCCAGGGACGATCTGGGTTTGAACCTTTACCCAAACCAGATTGAGATCATCTCATCGGAACAGATGCTGGATGCCTATTCATCTATTGGAATGCCACTGATGTACCGGCATTGGTCATTCGGCAAACATTTTGTGCGTGACGAGCTGCATTACCGCAAGGGTGCGATGGGGCTCGCCTATGAAATTGTTATCAATTCCGACCCCTGTATCAGCTATTGCATGGAAGAAAACACCATGGCAATGCAGACGCTGGTGATGGCGCATGCGGGCTTTGGTCACAATCATTTTTTCAAGAATAACCACCTGTTCCGTCAGTGGACAGATGCTGAAGGTATTCTTGATTATCTGGAATATGCCCGCGGCTTCATTGCAACGTGCGAGGAACGCCACGGCGTTGATACGGTGGAACAATTGCTTGATGCAGGCCATGCGCTCATGCCCAATGGCGTCTTTCGCTATCGGCGCCAGCGTCAGCCATCATTTCGCCGCGAACAGGAGCGTCGGGAAGAACAGCGGGCGGAGGAAGAGCGCAGCGTCAATTACCTGTGGCGTACATTGCCCGGTGCCAATGTCTCCGCCAATAGTGACAGCGAAGCTCTGGAGCGCAAAAAAACACTGCATCTGCCGGAGGAAAATCTGCTGTTTTTTCTGGAACGTTACAGTCCGGTTCTGGCCTCATGGCAACGCGAGATCCTGCGTATCATTCGCAATATTGCCCAATATTTCTACCCGCAAAAACAAACACAACTGATGAATGAGGGGTGTGCCTGTTTCGTCCATTTTCACATCGTCAATGCGTTGTACGCCAAGAACCTGATTGATGATGGTGCAATGTTCGAAATCCTTCACAGCCACACAAATGTGCTGTTCCAGCCGGATTTTGATGATCCGCGTTTCAACGGTATCAACCCTTATGCGCTGGGGTTTGCCATGATGCAGGATATCAAGCGTATCTGCGTCGCACCCAGCGACGAAGACAGGGAGTGGTTTCCCGATTTTGCCGGTAGCGGGGATTGGAAATCAGTTTTGAAGGAAGCCTGGGCCAACTACCGCGATGAATCCTTCATCCAGCAATTCCTAAGCCCAACGGTTATCCGACAGTTTCGCCTGTTTTCATTGTCAGACGATACGGACAAACCGCATTATCTGGTTTCCGGCATTCATGATGAGCGCGGTTTTCACCATATCCGCGATGTACTGGCGCAAAACCACGATGTGGCAACGCGTGAACCCCATATCCAGGTGGTGGATGTTGATCTGCTCGGAGACCGGCAACTGAAACTGCAATATACCAAACACAAGGGCGTGCCGCTGGACGCAGGGCAGCGCGATGCAACACTTGCCCACCTCGAACACCTTTGGGGGTATGACGTTCGCCTGGAAGAGACAGCGAATTAGACTGTTTCACGTTTTGTCAGAATCGGGAATGCTCTGGGACGGTTGATCAGCCCGCTCTTCCAAATAACCAGTTGAACGTTGTTTCGAGATCGGTCGCTGGCACCTTTGCCCAACAGCCCTCAAATCGCTATGAAAATGACCGAAGCAGGTCAGCAAGCCAGGCTGGCTCGGTCAACATGGGACAATGTTCGCAATCGTATATCGAGGCATGCCAATCGGTGGCATCGACCAGCTCATTATACGTCTGATCATAATAGGGTGCAGCGAACCGGCTCGTCCGCATGTAGTGTTTTGCGGGAATATTCTGCCATTTGCCGGTCAGACGAATGGGTTGGGTAATTGTAGCGTAGGGATGCGGCGTCAATCGCCTGTCCACACTTTCTGCAAGCTTTCCGGTCAGCCCGAATACCTGTGCTGACAAAGGTGCAACCGCGCCATTGAGTGGCTCAGGCAAGGGGTGAAGATCTTGTGCACCGGTATAGGAGCTGCGGATAGAATGAGCGGATTGCCCGTTGCCGGGAACATAGGCATCCAGAAAAACAATAGTTTGGATGCACTTGGCGCGCCGGTCAGCTGCTGCCATTGCTGGCATGCCACCATAGGAATGCCCGACAAGAATAATGTTGTTGTCCTTTGCATCGTCAATTGCAGCTACGACATCGTTTGTGTGGCAATCGAGGTCAACGTCCTGCGACAATAGATGTGCTCGCTCAGCCAATCCGGTTAAAGTCGGGGCGATCGCAGTGTTTTTGTCATCGCGCAGTAAATCTGCGACGCCATCCCAGCACCAACTTCCAAAAAAAGCGCCGTGAACGAGAACAAATGTTGGCATTTACTCGACTCTCAGATGTTATTTGCTTTGCACAGCGCAGACGCGTCAATGCAATCCGAACTGTATGCAGCGGCTTCGCAACGGTGGATGTTGTATTCAGCGGATCAAACCTGCCTGCGCTTCGACTGAAGGCAGGCAGGGCTTGGGAGGTCGTTAATTCAGGCTGTTTCGGTCCTGATAGTAATCGTAATCTTCAGAAAACGCCCGGTAGCTTTCCATAACTTTTTTGAACAATGGATCTTTGGCTGATTCCTCCGCATAGACCTCATGGGCTGCGGTTTCGATTGCGGCGAGCGTTTCCGGAGAAAATTGCCTGATTTCCACACCTGCGGCCTCAAATTTCTTCATGGCGGCGGCCTGCCTTGTGGAGTGTCGGCTGTAAAACTCCAAAATGGTCGCCTTACACGCCATGTCGATTACATTGCGTTGATCGTCAGTCCAGCCATCCCAGACATCCTTGTTGATTGTCAATTCAACAAACCCGGCCCTTTGGTGCCATCCGGGGAAGTAATAATATTTCGCAATTTTCTCAAATCCCAGCAGTGCGTCGATTTCCGGAAAGGAGTATTCTGACGCATCGAGGCGGCCGGTTTCCATTGAAGTATAAATTTCTGATCCCGGTATTGCCTGTGAGCTGACGCCCAGTTTTGCGAGGATTTTGCCACCAATACCGGAAAACCGCATTTTCAGACCCTTGAAATCCTCAGGCGAATCTATCGGCTTGTTATACCAGCCACCCGATTCTGCGAGCGTAACGGTGCAGGGCATTGGTACGACGTTGAGCGGCGCATAAGCCTCTCGCCAGAGTTCCAGTCCGCCACCTCCATAAATCCAGGCCAGATATTTTGGCGCATCCGGCCCATAGGGGATGGAGGCAAACAGGTTGGCAACCGGCACCTTGGCTGCTGAAAAAGCCCCGTATGACCAGCCGGCATCAATAGCGCCGCTTCCCACATTGTCCACTATTTCGGTTGGCGGAGACAATTCGCCCTGACCATAGTGGCGAAATTCGATTTCACCATTGGTGCCCGATTTTACCAGATCAGAAAAATAGTCGGCTGATGGCCCAACCAGCAGCAAGGTCTTTGGAAACGCATTTTGCAGTGACAGTTCCTTGGCATGGACGGCCCCGCCCAATGCTATCGCCATCGTGGCTGTCAATAAAATTGACCTGTTCATCGGATTTCTCCCTTTGGTTGTTTCTGGGCCGTTTCACGTTTTGTCAGAAACGGGATAACGGTGTCGGCGTTAGATTTTGTTGATGCATTCAGGTTTTGCCGAATCCGCCAAAACCCGAATTGCTTTAGTTTGGTATCAAGCCGGTAATGATCACTGGAAACAGAAACACCAGGACCAGCGTTATCAGCTGGATCGCGACAAAGGGCGCGACGCCCCGGTAGATTTCCGTTGCTCTGATTTGTTTGCCCATGACGCCCTGCAGATAAAAAAGAGCAAAGCCGAACGGCGGGGTTAAGAATGATGTTTGCAGATTGATTGCGACCAATACGCCGAACCAAACCACCAACTCGGTACCCACCAATCCGTTTCCAAAATCGAGTGTTGCTATGAGGGGTGCAAAAATCGGCAGTATGATCAGGGTGATTTCCAGCCAATCGAGGAAAAACCCCAGGATGAAAATCCCGCCCATGACCACAAACATGATGGTCCAGGGTCCATCGCCAAAAAAAGAAGCTGCTGACAGGATCAGTTCGTCGCCACCAACCCGGCGAAACACGGCCGAAAAACAAACCGCGCCAACAAGAACAGCAAAAACCATGCAAGAGGTCCGAACCGTTTCGCGTGCGGACTCCATCAACTTTGCAATAGAAAAGCGCCGGTAGATCATCGCGATGAAAATTGCACCAAGTGCACCCAACCCGCTGGCCTCGGTTGGTGTAGCGAGACCGTTGATAATCGATCCCAGTACACAGATAACCAGCAAAATGAGCGGTCCAACGTCAATGAGCGTGCGCCAGGCTGGTGGTGAAACATGACCGGCCATTTTTGGTAAACCAATCGTTCGATAACCCGCGTAAAGACCGTAAAGTATGAACATCAGCAAGCCAGGTCCGATTGCACCTGCAAACATGTCACCGACAGGCACCTGGAGCTGGTCACCAAGAATAATCAGCATAACCGATGGCGGTATCAGGATGGCAAGTGTGCCGGATGATGCAACCAGACCGGCAGCTGTTTGCCTGTCCAACCCGGCATCAACGAGCCTTGGCATTGCAATAAGTGCAAGCAGCACCACAGAGGCCCCGACAATCCCGGATGAAGCTGCCAGGAGAACCCCGACAAACAGAACTGACACCACCATTCCGAATGGTGATCCGCCAAAGGCCTTTTGAGAAGCGTGAAGCGCCTGTTCTGCGACACCGGATTTTTCCAGAATATAACCCATCAGGATGAACATGGGCACGGCAACGAGAATCCAGTTTGAGAGCGCGGTTGCGTATATCCTGCTCAGGATAAGATTGAAGAATGCGATCGGAATATCAGAAACCAGAATGAATAATGCAGCTGATCCGGCAAGCACAAATGCAACGCGGTAACCTGCCAGGATTGCGCCCAGGGTTACCAGTGCCATGGCAAGGGCGGTCATATGTTCCATCAGGATGGGTTTCTCCTGCTCAACAGTCGCCGAATGAGCGATGGCAGTTGCACCGCGATCAGGATCAGCAGGATTCCAAAGGCTAAGGGTATCATGCCCTTGACCAGAAACCGTTCCAATAACCCGTCGTCCTGCGACCGTTCCCCCCGGCTGTAAGCAACGAGTGTCATATTCCATGCGGCTGGAATACACATGATCAGGAATGGCAGGGTAAACAGAAAGTGCCCGATTAGTTCTATTGCAGCCTGAGCACGTGAACTGAGTGCGCTATAGATAAAATCTACCCGCACGTGAGCATCGTCGGCCCAAATGGTGGCGATAGGCAACAAAATGATTGCGGACAAAAAATACCAGTGTAGTTCAATCAGCGAGTTGAGTGTGATCGCACGGTCGAACAAAAAAACCGAATTCTGCCAGCTGACAATACTGTTTACACCCAACCGGCTGGCGACCACCTGAACCGCAATTGCCAGCATCATCGCCAAGACCAATATTGCAAGCAGCTGCATCATGCCATCCGATGCGCGCCGGATGATCCCGCGAATTTTTGAAAGGGTGGTCAATGCAGTCATGCGTACCTTTGTCAAAAGCCATGCGTTGGAAAAGCCTCTTGAAGGTAGTACAGAACCTGCGACGGCGACCAATATATTTGATACGCTGGATTGATTGTGTTTCTTAATATATCGTCGCTGAAATTCGATATGCGAGGTGAAGATTGAAACAAAAACCGCCTACCAATCTGGGAGGGTTGTCGCTGAAAAAGCTTCAGTCTTTTCTTGCCGTTGCCAAAACGTGCAATTTTCGGGAAGCAGCGAAACAGCTGAACCGTTCACAGCCTGCGGTTTCCATACAGATAGATAGTCTCGAAAAATTTATTGGCGTCGCACTTTTTCACCGCACGACCAGAGCCGTTACACTGACACCGGAAGGAGAAGCCTTCCATGCCCATGTTGCAACGGCGCTGGGTGAGATTTCGACCGGGCTGACCAAAATATCATCGATGAAATGCCGGGAAACCGGCAAAATCCGAATTTCCTGCGCACCGACAGTGTCCAACAATCTGCTGGCCGGTACCCTCTATCAGTTTCGCAGACTGCATCCTGATATAGAGATTGAACTGCGTGAGGCAGTGCAGGATTCAATGAAAGATGATCTATGTGATGGTAAGGTGGAACTGGGTTTGGGCCCTGCATTTGATGCGGATTCGGCATTTAAGCAGGAACATGTCTTTGAAGATGAAATTGTTGCAATCCTGCCTTCCAACTGGGAATTGAAAGGCAAGGGTGATGTTTGCCTCCAGGACCTTGCAGAGATGCCACTGCTGGTATCGGGACCCGCCACAGCACTTTGGCAAACCATTGACCGTGCTTTCAAATCAATCGGAGTAGCACCCAATATTCGTCGCGAAGTTGTGCATAATGAAAGTTTGATCGGCATGGTTCGCGCCGGTCTCGGGATCACTTTCATTCCACACTATGTGGCCAGAATTAATTGGCGCGGTGATTACGCAATCCAACCCATTCACGCACCCGCTCTGGTCAGAAACATATGCCTGATTAGCCGAAGGGGCGAAGATGCTTCAGGCCCGATAAGCAGTTTCAAAGAATTGGTTCTCACACAAATGCCCATGGCATTGGATGGCATATTAAAATCCGGTAGTATTTCGCCAAATCAGGCAGGGGCTCCGGAGTCCCTTCCGAATTGAACTGCACCTGCCGCTGGAATTAATTACCTGTTGCAGCAATCCCAATCCCCCTATTGACCTTCCTCCCAGCGAAACGCGTCTCCTTGCACCTTCACACGTCCAATTGACGGCAGCGTAAAATGACTACCAAGGACGATCCGGCCCGATTCCGATGCCTCTTCCAAAAGCTGTCGGCGCGAGGCTGCGGCCATGCCTCCATCCATGTCAAATTTGAACAGCCAGTCCGGTTGCCAGCATTGCACGGTTGAGTGCAGTGCATCACCGGTGATGACGGCCTGTGCCGTACCACTCTTCAAATGGATGGACACATGACCGGGCGTGTGGCCCGGGGTCGGCATCAATGTAACATTGTCACCGAGCATATGTCCCGGCGCCACCAGTTCGGCCTGCCCCGTCTCAATGACGGGCAAGACACTTTCACAATATGAGTTTGTGGCACCCGGGCGAAATGCCTCATCATCTGCAGCGGGCATCACATATCGTGCATTGGGAAAAGTGGGTACCCACCGTCCATCCTCAAGCCTGGTGTTCCAGCCGACATGGTCGATGTGAAGGTGCGTGCAAAGAACATAGTCAATGTCTTCAGGGCTCACGCCCGCCGCCGTCAAACTTGCCATGAAACGATTGTCGGACCGTTTGTTCCAATTCGCATTGCCGGGAACCGTCTTGTCATTGCCAACGCAACTGTCCACCAGAATTGTGTGGGTGCCGGTTTTTAGAAGGAACCCCTGGATGGGCAGTATCAAACGCCCGGTTGCCGGGCACAATTGGTTCGGAACATGCGCTTGGATGATCTCACGCACATCCGGTCCGGCGGTGGGATAGAGCTCTTCCGGCGTCAGAAATGGCGCGTTTATCTCAAGGATACGCCAGACTTCAATTTGACCAATGCGGCAAAGCATGGGCTGTACTCCTGTTAGGGCAATTTGCAGATGCAAATTCCGGAAATCCTGGAAATGCGGTTCTGGCGGCGCGCGTTATGTACACCAACGATAGCCACCCGATAATCTTGATGCAAGTTGAGGCAATGCAGTCTGTTGGTTGGGCTCCAGGTGCGCGCACAATCATCAGCCGTTGTTTATACGGCGCGCTGGCGGTTCAATTTTCCATTGCGGTTCGATACTGTAATCGGCGGGCACCTGCACCAGGCGACCCTCGGCCAGATGTTCATGAACGTCCCGTAGTGACTTGCCCATCAACGGCAAATTTGCCATTCGCTGCAGCCTGCGGCATCCTGTATTGGCACCATCGTCAATTTCGACAAATACTTTGCAATTCTGGGAGGATCGACCGTCTATGACTTCACCTGCAGATAAAGTTTCCGCATGGCTTGCCAAATTCAATGCAGCTCTGACAGCACGCGATATTGACGCTGCCAAAGCATGCTTTGCAGAGGATTGCCATTGGCGTGATCTTGTTGCCTTCACCTGGAATATCAAGACGATGGAAGGCAGGGACGCCATTGGCGACATGCTTTCAGCAACCCTTGCCAATACCAATCCACATGGTTGGGCAATTGAAGGTGATGTCACCGAAGCAGAAGGTGTGACGGAAGCATGGCTGGTGTTCGAGACGGAAACCGGGCGTGGAAAAGGCTATTTACGCCTTGTCGAACAGGGTTGCTGGACCCTGCTGACCACCATGCAGGAACTCAAGGGTCATGAGGAAAAGAAAGGGCGACAGCGCGAACGTGGCGTCATGCATGGCGCGGATCGCAACCGTGAAACCTGGGCGCAAAAGCGCGACCGTGAACAGGCTGAACTCGGTTACAAGACACAGCCCTATGTTGTCATTATTGGCGGCGGTCAGGGCGGTATCGGGCTTGGTGCACGATTGCGGCGTCTTGGTGTGCCGACAATAATCGTTGAGCGTAATGAGCGTGCCGGAGACAGTTGGCGCAAGCGCTATAAGTCGCTGTGTCTGCATGATCCGGTTTGGTATGACCACCTGCCCTATATTCCGTTTCCCGAGCATTGGCCGGTGTTTTCCCCCAAGGACAAATTGGGCGATTGGCTGGAAAGCTATGTAAAGGTGATGGAATTGAACTATTGGACAAAGTCCACCTGCCAGTCAGCCCATTTTGATGAGGTATCCGGCGAATGGACGGTGACCGTCGATCGCGACGGTGAAACAGTCGTACTCAAGCCAAAGCAACTGGTATTGGCAACTGGCATGTCGGGCATTGCCAATATGCCGCAAATCGAGGGTATGGACCGGTTCAAAGGCGATGTGCGACACTCGTCAAAACATCCCGGCGGCGAAGCCTATGCCGGAAAAAAAGCCGTCATTATCGGATCAAACAATTCTGCCCACGATATCTGCGCCGACCTATGGGAATGCGGCGCGGATGTAACCATGGTTCAGCGCAGTTCAACCCATATTGTGAAATCGGATACGCTGATGGACCTGGCGTTGGGGGCACTTTATTCCGAAGATGCGGTTGCCAATGGTGTAACCACCGATATGGCGGACCTGATATTCGCGTCCATACCCTACAAGGTTCTGCCTGACGTCCAGAGGCCGGCGTGTGACGAGACAAAGACCCGTGATGCCGATTTTTATACGCGTCTGGAAAAAGCGGGTTTTCAGTTGGATTTTGGTGACGATGAAACCGGATTGTTCATGAAATATCTGCGTCGCGGGTCCGGTTATTATATTGATGTTGGCGCTTCCGAACTGGTTGCCAATGGCGAGATCAAGCTCAAGTTCGGTCAGGTGGAAAGCCTGACAGACGAGTGTGTTGTTCTTGCTGACGGGACGCAGATTCCGGCTGATCTGGTGGTATTTGCAACCGGTTATGGTTCGATGAACGGATGGGCTGCCAAACTGATCAGCCAGGAAACGGCCGACAAGGTCGGCAAATGCTGGGGTCTTGGATCCGATACCACAAAGGATCCGGGGCCATGGGAAGGCGAGTTGCGCAATATGTGGAAACCGACACAACAGCAGGCGCTGTGGTTCCACGGTGGAAATCTGCATCAGTCCCGGCATTATTCGCAGTTTCTGGCCCTGCAGCTCAAGGCCCGTGAAGCCGGCATTTCCACACCCGTCTATGGGCTGCAGGAGGTTCACCATCTCGGCTAGACAGTTTCTCACATGTCACCATAAAAAATGACCGAGGCTGATTTGCTGCTCCATAAGTCCGAGATATTGGGGTTCTGCAGTTTTCGGTTTGGATGATGGGGTCGGTTCGGCCTTTTTGGATGACGCTTCGGTATCGCCCTTGCCATTCCCGAGTGCCGCCCTTTCTGCGGCGCTCTTGCGCCAATCGAGATTTTTCACACGCCACGCCGCGATCAATGCAATCGTGCCCAATAGCAGCGCCGCCAAAGACGCTGCTATTGTTGTAATTGGATAAAACCCCGATCTGGCGTCGGACGATAGGGTGAGGTTCTGGTCGATGCGATTTGTCTGGTCCGTAACCTGTGCGATCTGTGCTTCCAGACTGGACCGTCTGATATCAAGTGCTGCATCGCGTTGCATGAGCCGTTCGACAAGCGATTCAGATTGATCCAGCAGACGCCACTGGGTTGGCGGCTCAATTTCTGATCCGTCGCGCTTTGCCAGCAGGCTGACCGGGTCAAAGGATTCCGGGGCCGGGGCAGGAATTTGTGCTGAAGAACCGTCGGTTCCGGGCTTTGGACCAGGGACAGGGCCATACTCCGGTAAAGGTTCCGTCGTCACGTCCAAAAATGGCTGGTCTTCCACCAGGTCATCATTGAGTGCCAGATCATTGCTGGAAGGCAGCAGCGGGTCGTTCTCATCGGCAAAAAGTGCTTCCAGGGTTTCCATCGTGGTGCCCGTTGATACGACACGCCGCGGCGGTGCCTTTTCCTGTGTGTCTTCGGCGCCTTTCTTTGCTTCCTGAAGGCCGGAAAGAAGTGAGGTCCACTCATCAGAGGCGACGGGCGCTGAACGTTGCAGATCAATCAACTGTTGCAGCTCATTGTGTATGGACTGCACACCGGCACGCGTTTCGTTTAACAGTTGTGCGCCGTCACTGTGCACCTGTATGGCCTGCCAACTGGAAAACAGCAGACCCAGCACGCCGCCGGTCAGCAATAGTATCCCGATTGTTGCAAGGCGCCGCGCCGTTACCATATTTGCCCCTGAACCCTTCGTGAATGAATTCATATTCACCATGATGGCGATTGAAGTCGAGTATTTTATGTGATGTGCCAATTGGATGGCATGACAAATTCAAATACCGACACTATTCCACATCCCGGCCTGCCCATCATTTATGCATCAGAAGTGTTTTTTGCATGATCGCGATGATCAGGCAATTTGCGCGGTTGCTTATTATCACCAAATGGCAATGCTGTGACGCATTGTCAAAGGCTTATGTGGAAAGGGTGATTGTGATGTCTGAAGTTGAGGCGAGACTGGCGGCCAGAGGGCTTGAATTGCCAAAACCGCTGATTATTCCGCAGGGTGTCACGCTTTCTTTTCCCTGGGTGAGTGTGCGCGGGGAGCGCGTGTTTATCTCTGGTCATGGACCACAGGAGACGGACGGATCCCTGTCCGGCCCTTTTGGCAAGGTTGGGGTTGATGTCAGTGTTGATGAAGCAACCGGGCTTGCTGCCAAAGTGGCGCTTGCCATGCTTACCAGCCTGAAAGCCGAGCTTGGGGATCTGGATCGGATCAGCGGCTGGGGCCGGGTTTTTGGCATGGTGAATGCGGCGCCGGATTTTACCGGGCAACCGGCCATCATCAATGGATTTTCCGACGTGATACTTGATGTTTTCGGCCAGGACATCGGACGCCATACCCGCTCAGCGGTGAGTGTTGCCGGATTGCCATTTAATCTGGCTGTGGAAATTGAAGCTGAAGTCCTGATCAGTGGGTGATTTTGCGTCGCAATGGGCCGGTTAAGGCCGGATCGTGACATATGCCACATATTGGCCCGAATGCTGCATTTATACCTATTGGCAGATGGTCCGGTTCCAATTTACCCGCTGCAGCGTTCCTCAATGAAATTACGGAGGAGCCCGGCGGTAAAGGAGTGCCATTGGGATCATTGTGTTACACTTGCCGCAAGGTAATGAAAACCAACTGAAATTCGCGCACGTAAAGGGGTTACCTTGCATTGGATTATTGAAGCTTTTCTGGCGCCATCGGCCATAGCCGGTCACGTGTCCTATGGATTGCTGGTCCTGTCTATGCTCATGAGTTCCATTATCTGGCTGCGCGCCATCGCAATTGGCTCGGGGGTTGCCGGGGTGATCTACAGCGGCATGGTGCTGCATGATCCGGTCGGTGCCTTTTGGGAAGGCATGTTTGTAATGGCCAATCTGTTTCAGCTGTTTGTTTTGTATCTGCGAAGCCGCAAGGTGCTGTTTACAGACGAAGAATTCCTGTTTTGTCAAAATGCGCTCATTCTTGTACCGCCCGCGCTGGCACGCCAGTTCATCAGCATTGGCAAATGGAAAAACCTGCCTGCCGGTACCGTGTTGACCCGTCAGGACGAAACGGTTGAGAATTTGTCCTATGTTGCCGAGGGCACTGTCGATGTTGAAGTCAACGACCGCCTGGTCGCCAATTGCGGTCCTGGAGATTTTATTGGCGAGCTTGGTATTTTGTCCGGCCGGCCGGCAACAGCGTCAACCAGGGCGACCACAGACCTGCGGGCTCTGGTATTTGAAAAGGAAGGTCTGATGCGCCATCTGCAGCGCCGTCCTGACCTGAAACTCGCCCTGCAGGCCGGGTTCAAGAATAACCTGCGTCAAAAACTGACAACTGCAAACGAGCGAACGCTGGCTGACCTGAAGGTTTGATTATCCCCATCTGATGCACAGCGCGTGGTCATTCACGCCAGCAGTGTCGTGACAATGGTCTTGCGAATCTGCCGTGCGGCGGCCTGTGGCGACCAGAACCGCTCGTTCACATAAAGGTCCCAGGATTGCATTGAGCTTGTGACCCATATGAAATCTGCAGCCGTGTCCACAGTCCAACCCTTTGCAAGAACCTTTTCTTTCTCCAGTTGCGTCACAAGGACCCGGTAGAAAGCCAACAGGTCAGTCATCCGGTCTCCCCAGGCGATTTCGGCATCCCTGTCCCCTGAACGCAGGCGGATCAGGTCGGTTGCGACCGGGTGAATTTTTGGCACAAACCGCAGCCATGCGGACAAGACCGCATCCAGTCTTGCAGCCGGGTTTTGCTCCTTCATTGCAGCGCCGAAATCATCCCATATGCCAAAGCGTTCATCTGCCCGTTTGACCAGTTCAAACAGGAGGCCGCCACGCGAGCCGAAATGCACATAAATCGATTGTCGTGTCATTTGTGCCGCCGCCGCGATGTCAGCCATGGAGACGGATGCGCCTTTGCTGGCAATCAGGTCCCAGGCGACGTCCAGAATTTCCGCGTGGGTTCTCTGTGATTTTTTATTTTTTGACACGTGTAACAAAACCTCTTATTTGACACGTGTAACAAAATATTGGAGAACTCGGATGAACACAATTGAAAACATCGAAGACCGGTTGAATAATCTTTTGAATGCTTATGGTGATGGCAAAAGCGGTGCCTCGCCCACGAAGGCCCAATGGTCTCATATTCTGCAGCGACCGGTTGATCAGCCCGTCACGCTGGTCAATTTTTTCAAATTTAGCGTCCAGGCAATCTACGGCGATCCGCAGATGCAACCCTGCAGCGGACGCGATGCCTTTGACTGCTATGCTTCGGTGAGCATGCCGGCAATGCAAAAGGCTGGTGGCCGCTTTCTTCTCGTCGCGCCATTCGAAGTGATGTTTGCAGGCGACGATGAGGACTGGGACCTGATAGCCATAGGCTCCTATCCCGATACGTCTGCCTTGCTGCGTTTGTTCGAGGACAAGGCCTATCAGGCCATTTTTCATCATCGTATGGCTGCCTGCGCGATGCAAAAAGTGGTTCTGTGCAACGGGTGATAATCAGACTCAACGCAATACATTGTGTTGCCGCTTGTATAAGTACGTCCAAATCACAATATGGACTAATTGTTCCAGACATGGTTTTGTGTAGTTATGGAGTAATAGAATGCCCTGGGAAAAACAGTACAATCAGGCTGACGTTATTGAGCAGGCCATGCGGACATTCTGGGCGCATGGCTATGAAGGTACGTCAATCGGTGATCTGGTTGCCGCGACCGGAATCAACCGGGGCAGCCTCTATTCGGCTTTTGATGGCAAACGCAGCCTTTATATAGCGGCATTGGAACATTTTGACCGGGTCTACCGGTCAGAGTTTCTTGCTGAACTGGCCGAAAAATATCCGCCGAGAGATGCTATCGTTGTGGCCTTTGAAACGGCCGCCCGCAGCGATGGCAGCGATGGCGATCCCGGTGGTTGTTTTCTGGTTAATACGGCCCTTGAACTTTCACCGCATGACCCTGATATCGCTGCGTTGGTACAGGTCAGCTTTGCGGAAGTTGAGGATTTTTTTGCCCGGATGATCGACAGGGCAAAGCAGTCCGGTTCCATGGCGTCGACAACGCCAACACAGGCAACAGCAAAAGCGCTGTTGGGTCTGTTCCTTGGGCTGCGTGTAATGGCCCGTGCCAGAGCTGATGAAGTGACCCGGGCGGCCATCACCACCCAGGCCAGTTCGATGCTGGTGTAATCTGAGTTACTTTCGCCATTAGACCGTTTCACGGTTTGTCAGAAACGGAACAACGGTATCAGCCTTTGATTTTGTTGATGCATTCAGGTTGTGCCGATTCCGCCAAATCCTGAATTGCGCCAGGTCTTGATCAATACAGATCTAAACATTGACGCCCTTCATGCCTTCCTGCGTATAACGCTCACCCCACACCCGCTGCTGATCGATGGCCCGTGTCAAAGTGTTGATTTCTGCTGTGCTCAATCCAATCGTTGTCGCCGCGACATTTTCTTCAAGATAGCGTTGTTTTTTGGTCCCGGGAATTGGCACAATGGACTGATCCTGAGCCAGCAGCCATGCCAGGGCCAATTGTGCTGGTGTGCACTGCCTTTCAGCAGCCAGTTGCTTCACAACCTCGACAAGGGCCAGATTGGCGCGCAAATTCTCATCAGCAAACCGCGGAAGGTTGCCGCGGAAATCATCCGCACCAAAACGGCTATCCGCCGTGTAGTTTCCGGTTAAAAACCCCCGCCCCAAAGGTGAATAGGGGACAAAACCAACGCCCAGATCCCTGCAGGCCGGCAATATCGATTCTTCAACCTCTCTGGTCCAAAGGGAATATTCACTCTGAACGGCGCTGACCGGATAGACCGCATGCGCGCGACGCAATGTAGAAGCATTGACTTCGCAAAGGCCGATGTGGGTGATCTTGCCCTCAGTAACCAGCTTTGCAAGGGCATCCATCGTTTCTTCTATTGGATGCTGCGTGTTCACCCGGTGCACGTAATAAAGATCAATGCACTCAAGACCCAGTCTTCGCAGCGACGCTTCACAGGCCAGGCGAATGTAGTCAGGCGAATTGTCGATCGTTCGGCTATAGGCCTTGCCGTCACGTACGATGCCGAATTTGGTGGCGATAACAGCCTGTGGTTTTGTTTCCCTGATGAAGCGGCCAAGCAGTTTTTCATTATGATGCGGTCCATACATATCTGCGGTGTCAAAGAAATTGACCCCGAGATCAACAGCCCGATTGAGCACCCGCATCGACTCCTCGTCATTGCGTGGGCCGTAGAACTCGCTCATGCCCATACATCCAAGACCAAGGGCAGAAACCGCCAGCCCTTTGGACAAAATTCGTGTTTCCATAGGTCTATTTCCTCGTTGTATTTCGTTGAATATGGTCTTTCGAAAAAAGGAAAGCTATGGTCAGTTTCAGAATTTCGTTTTTCAAGAATGGAAAATATGTCTGATGAGCGATGAACTGTTGTGGGACGATGCCAAGGTGTTTCTTGCCGTTGCCCGTTGCGGAACACTCACCGGCGCTGCCAGGCAGTTGGGCGGTGGTGTTGCAACAATATCCAGAAGAATTGAGCGGCTTGAGGCGGCGTTACAGGTTCCGCTCTTTGCCCGCCATCAGAGCGGATACCGTCTGACGGATGAAGGGGAAGCACTATTGCCACGTGCAGAAGTGCTGGAAGAGGCAGCGCGCGTTTTTTCCGCTCAGGCTTCCATACAAAATGAGACGATGGGCCGTGTTCGACTGGCCACAGCAGAAAACCTTGCCAATCCGCTGATCATACCAAGTCTGCCGACGTTGCTGCGTGCGCATCCAAAACTGGAGATTGAAATTATCACTGATGTCGCCGCCGTCAATCTTCACAGTCGCGATGCGGATCTGGCTTTGCGTATGATTAAACCGGACAGGGGTAATATTCGGGCACGGCGTGTGGGTTCGCTCGGTTTTGGACTTTATGCATCATCCGACTATTTCAAACAACGAATTGGTGGTCGTGAAAATGAGCAGTTCAACCAGGATCAGTTCATCGGCTGGTCAGAGGCGCAATCACATCTGCCAGCCGCCAAATGGATTGACAATGTGGTCAGGGGGAAACCCTATGCCCTTGTCACGACAACACTTTCAGCCCAATTAAGTGCTGCAGAAGCAGGGATTGGCATGGCAATCCTGCCGCATTTTCTTGCCGAACAATCCGGTCTTGTTCGTCACACCATTGAAGTGAATGCCAACCAACCCATCTGGCTTGCGATCCACAATGATCTGGCAAATTCTCGGCGTGTCCGGGTTGTCGCAGACCATTTGGCGCAGGTTGTCAGGGATGCCTCCGAGCGTCTTTCCGGTTTTGTAAGGGGGCCTGATTGACGTTTCATAATAGACTGCGGGTTGCATTCATCGGGTAACAAAATCTATATAGTCCGACATCACGTTGGGATTGCCCATCAGCAGTTTTGTTGTTGATGATGATAGAAGGATTGGTAAGCAGATGGATTGGCAGACGGTTCTCAGTTTTTCGGTCGTGGCGCTCCTGCTGGTGCTGTCACCTGGCCCCAATGGCATGCTGATAGCAAAGACGGTGCCGACATCGGGAAAAACCATCGGATTTGCCAATGTGGCAGGGTTTGTTGCTGCATTCTATGTTCATGGTGCGCTGTCCATATTGGGCATATCGCTGATCCTTGTGCAATCGGCTCAGGCGTTCTTTATCGTCAAAATGCTGGGGGCCGCCTATTTGTGCTGGATCGGGCTCAAGGCCCTCAAAGATGCCTGGAAAGGTGCCGCAGCGCCGACCTCTGTGGCGCCGGCAAAACGCCGACGTTCCCTGTCAAAGGGATTTACCGAAGGGTTTTTGACCAATGCATCGAACCCGAAGGTTTCGATGTTTTATCTGGCGGCCTTTCCGCAATTCATCCCTGTCGCAGAAGGCGCGGCCCAATCGGCTTTCCTGCTGGTTCTGGTTCACTCGATGATCAATGTGGTTTGGTTTTCAGCCATCGTGCTGCTTTTTGACAGACTGTCCAAACGGGCACGCAGCAATGGATTTCAGCGTTGGCTGAAAGCGACCACCGGTGCCGTGTTCGTTGGCTTTGGTATCAAGCTGGCAACCCTGCGGGCGATTTAAACCGTTTCACGTTTTGTTGGAAACAAAACAACGGTGACGACCTTTGGTTTTGTCAATGAATTCGGATTTTGCAGATTCCGTCAAAACCTGAAATACAGATCGGCAGTAAAATAACTTCTTTTTCAATGTGCTGGGCCAAATAGTATGAAAGCAATCAAGTTTTGGATAATCGCAGCGGTACTGGGTGGTCCGGCTTTTCTGGCGGCGAGCCCAGTGCTGGCAGGCAGCAAAACCGCCCGATGTTTTATGATGGTCGCGGACATTATTTATATGAACGGAACCTGTGAGTTTAGTTCGTTCGATGAAAATGGCACATTTTTCATAAAAGTTGAGGAGCGCAATTTTTCCGTTTTTGCCTATGTAAATGTGAATGGGAACCCCTCTGCCTGGAATGAAGCCCGGGATAGTCATGCGCATACGACCCTTGGTGTATTAAAGCGCGACCCGGCAGAACCAGCCTGCCATTTCAATGATTTGGCGCGTATCTGTGCCTGGGCAGAATAGTTTTTTGACGCAATAAAACTGCACTGTGATTGTTATGCTGGTTTCCAAGGCATGGGTGATCTGCCCAGGCGGCGGTGCTTGGTCGCGGCACCTGTTTGTGATAGGGCAATTCAGGTTTTGACGAAATCAAAAAAACCTGAACGCACCATCAGACCCTAGGGTGCCCCATAAATTCCTCAGACAGTGAGCTGCCCGTGATTCCCTGGACCCAATTGGATACCGCAGATATGCCCGGTGGTGGTGCGTTGCGCCTGATGCAGCGCGGTGCGGAATTTTCCATCATGTTGGGCACCAACGAATTGATGAACAGCCGCCTGAGTGGTTCAGAAGAGGCGCTTGCCACAATGTCGTGCGCGCGCATGCAGACCCGCAAAAACCCGAAAATACTGATTGGTGGGCTTGGCATGGGGTTCACCCTGCGGGCAAGCCTTGCAGCATTTGGTGATGATGCACGCATAACAGTTGCCGAGCTGGTGCCGTCCGTCGTGGATTGGGCGCGGGGGCCGCTTGGACCGGTCTTCGGGCGCTGTCTCGATGATGGCCGTGTCACCGTCAGTATTGGTGATGTCGGGCCGTTGATCGCTGACAGCAAGGCCGGTTTCGACGCGATCCTGCTGGATGTTGACAATGGTCCTGAAGGTCTGACCCGCAAGGCTAATGATGACATATATGATTTTGCCGGGTTGAAAGCAGCTCAAGCGGCATTGCGTCCCGGCGGCGTTCTGGCCGTGTGGTCATCGGGGCCCGACCGAGCGTTCACTCGCAGGCTCAAACAAACCGGCATGAAGGTCGAAGAGGTCAACATACGCGCCAACGGCAAACGCAAAGGCGCGAAACATGTCATCTGGTTCGCGACAGATAAAAACTGACATCTTCCGGCCCGTGGTTAAAATTACCTGCGCTGGCGCGCTTTTCGTGCGGCATATTTGCGGTCACGCTCTGCCTTGCGCTCAGCGTCACGCACGGCAATGCTGTCAGCAGCCGATTTCAGTGCCCTGTTGCGGGCTTCTTCTTCCGCTGCAATCTTGGCTGCCTTTTCCGCAGCTTCCCGCTCGACCGTCTCACGTTTCACGCGTTCACGCTCAACGCGCCGTGCTTCTCGCGCCTCGGCGATTGCTTTGCGTTCTTCGCGTTTAGCCACAACTTCCGGATCATCGGGTTTCGGTGCAGCTTTGAATTTCTTCAGCATTTGCAACTTGGCTTCCGCGGCAGCCTTGCGGCGGTCGACCAGGTCGCTTCCTTTGGATTGTTTCATATGATGTCAGCTCGTGTCAGGACAAATCTACAATTTCTGACGTTTTAAATAGTCTCGGGATCATCGCGTCTTGGCGCGAAACGTCAGGTGCGGGGTCTATCTAGACCATTAGACTGCTTTTAACAATGACAAAGCACCGGCAAATTATGCCGGTGCTGGAATGTAATGACGAATTCAGGCGGCAACACTGTTCGGCGTTGTCAGCGCACCTGTCAAATCGTCAAGAATATCATCCGGATTTTCAAGCCCGATGGATAGACGTACCAGACCGTCACTTATGCCATGGTCAGCACGTTCCTGAGGAGTATAGGTGGAGTGGGTCATGGATGCCGGATGCTGGATCAATGATTCAGCATCGCCCAGACTGACTGCGCGTTGAATCATTTCGAGGCTATTCATCATGGCGATGCCCTTTGCCATGCCACCGGTCAGTTCGAAGGCGATCATGCCGCCAAAATCTGCCATCTGCCGCTTTGCCAGCGCGTGCTGTTCGAAACTCTCAAGGCCCGGGTAATAGACTTTTCGGACAGCCGGGTGATCTTCCAGCATATGGGCAACGCGAAGAGCGCTGTCACAGTGACGGGCCATGCGCAGTTCGAGGGTTTTAATGCCGCGAAGCACAAGCATGGCATTGAATGGCGCCATGACCGCGCCGGTCATGTCTTTCATGCCAATTAGTCGAATGTCGCTGAGGTCCTGTTCGCCACCAACAACCAGTCCAGCCACCAGATCGCCATGGCCACCGAGATATTTCGTGGCGGAATGCACAACCAGATCCGCACCAAGCTCCAGCGGCCGCGTCAGCAGCGGTGTTGCATAGGTATTGTCGACTACGACGCGTATCTGTTTACCGTGGGCAATTTGAGCAATGGCTGCAATATCCACCAGTCGCATGTTTGGATTGGCCGGTGTTTCAAAAAACACGATTTTTGTCTTGTCGTTGATGGCAGCGGCGAGATTTTGCGGATTGGTCATATCAACATGGGTGATGGTAATGCCGAAACGACGCAGGCCGTGATGCATATAGGCAAATGTGCAGCCATAAAGGGTCTTGTCGACAATCACTTCATCGCCGGGTGACAGAAACGTCCAAAGCACGGACGTAATTGCCCCCATGCCGGAGGCGGTGGCAAGTCCGGCTTCTCCACCCTCAAGGTTGGCCACCCGTTGCTCGAGAAGATCCAGGGTTGGATTGGAAATGCGCGAGTAGATATGGCCGGGACGTTCGCCGGCAAACATTTCTCCGCCGGCCTGTGCCGTTTCAAAGGAAAATGTTGATGTGAGATGAAGTGGCGGTGTCAGTGCACCCTGCTCGTCCTGCGGATTGTAGCCGTGATGAATAGCGCGGGTGGCAAAGCCGGTTTTTGTGGTGTGCGCGGACATGACAATACTCCAGAGTGGCAAAATATCACACAATTATGTATCATCGACAGAGGCATTTCCGTGCTATATATGCGCAAAGACAAGCAAATCTTGGCAGTATCTGCTACAATGAGACGGTTTCATGGACACCAAAGATAGACAGATTATACGCGAACTGCAGGCCGATGGACGCCTCACCAATCATGAATTGGCCGAGCGGGTAAACCTGTCGCCCTCACCATGCCTGCGCCGATTGCGTAACCTGGAGCAGTCGGGGGTCATCCAGGGCTATACAGCGCTTGTTGATCAAAAGGCCTATGGCCTGCCGATCACAGTCTTTGTTCGTATCCGTTTGCAGCCGCACACTCAGGAATCGGTCCAGGAATTTGAACAGAGCATCACCGCGATGGATGAAGTGCTTGATTGCCATCTTATGACCGGTGATTGCGACTATCTGCTACGGGTGATCGTGGAAAGTCTGGAAGCCTATGAGACATTTATCCGGCAAAAGGTCCACCGTATCGGATGCGTTGCATCCATTGATACAAGCTTTGCCTATGGCGTTGTCAAGCAAACCCGTACATTTGCTTCAATGACCTGAACCGGATAGTCACCTGTGTTGTGCCAATGCAAAGATGGCCATGACAATCTCTATCTCTGGTGTTTTTCATGGCTAAACTGCACAACAGCACCATTGAACAGAATCACCGGATCTGCCGGGAGGGTTAAATGACGGTATCCAGAAATTTTCTCTATTTGTCGGGCGAGACATTGGCCGGACTTGGCATTACCACAGCCAATGCGGTTGATGCGATTGAACGCCTTTTGGTCGGCATGGCAGAGGGATCTGTGTGGAGTGCGCCGAAAGCCGTCATCACCCCGCCGGATGGACGCTATATGATGGCAACCCTGTCCGCTGCGGACGATCCGCGTCTTCTGGTGGTCAAATCCGTTGTGCTGAATCCCGAAAACACGCAAAAGGGCCTTGAGCAGATCAATGGCCTCATCATGGTGCTCGACAGCGAGACCGGGCTGCCGGTCGCTGTTATGGATGGCAACTGGATTACTGCTGTGCGCACGGCAGCCCTCAGTGCAGTTGCCGCCAAACATATGGCGCGTGCAGATTCCAGCACCATTGCCTTTATCGGCTGTGGTGTGCAGGCGCGCAGCCATCTGGATGCCTTTGCCGAACTCTATCCTCTCACACGGGTACAGGCTTTTGGCCGTGGCGGTGCCAATATCGAGGCACTTTGCAGTGCTGCACGCGACAGGGGATTGGACGCTGTCGCCAGTGCGACACCGCAGGAGGCTGTCAGCAATGCGGATATCATTGTCTCTTCGGTGACACTGACAGGTGAGATGGACCCGTTTGTGGATGCGCATTGGCTGAAACCCGGCGCCTTTGCAACAATCACTGACATATTGCGCCCGTGGAAAAAAGATACCCTTGATGCCTTTGACCGGGTAACGATTGATGACCTTGAGCAGGAGGCAGGCATGGCCCAAAAACTGCTCGATCCGGCGCTTGTTTCGGGCGATCTGGCAGGCCTTGCACAAAAGAAATTCAGCGGTCGCGACAATGAACAACAGCGCACAGCCTTTGTTTTCCGTGCGCACCCGATCGGCGATTTCGCTCTGGCCGCATTAGCCTATGAAAAGGCCAGCGCCACGTCCGGTGGTTTATCCATATCGGACTAGCGGTCGAGGTGTGGCGCAGAAGAGATGTCCTGTGAACACGCGGGTTTGGTTGTCGGGGTTGATTTGTTTTCCATTCACGGCGCACCGGCGCTTTCGCGCCTGCCTCCATAGGGGGGGCCAAATTATTGGCCGGGCCGCAGTCGCGGCCTGATTGAGTGCCATGAAGGCAGGCACCAGGTGCTGCGAGCTCTGACTCTCGAGAGATTTCCCGAGCGGCACACCGTGCTCTATCAAGGGCAAAAGAATTCCCGCGCAGCGGCAAGCGCGAACGCGCGTCGGGCCTGATGGCCCGCCCGGTCTGGAGCCAGCGCCGACAGGCGCGATACGGTGGGAAGACAATACTACAAAGCTATCAGTATTCGGGGTGCAGCGCAGAAGAGCCTTCCCGTGAACACGTGGATTTGTCAGGCGGGGATGATTGTTTTCTATTCACGGCGCACCGGCGCTTTCGCGCCTGCCTCCATAGGGGGCGGCCAAATTATTGGCCGGGCCGCAGTCGCGGCCTGTTTGAGTGCCATGCAGGCAGGTATTGGGTGCTGCGAGCTGTGACACTCGAGATTTCCCGAGCGGCACACCGTGCCCCATCAAGGGCAAATGAATTACCGCGAAGCGGCAAGCGCGAACGCGCGTCGGGGCTCATGCCCCGCCCCGTCTGGAGCCAGCGCCGACAGGCGCGATACGGCGCGAAGACATTTATACAAAGCTATCAGTGATCCGGGGGCAGCACAGGTGAGCCTTGCTGTGAACACGCGGGTTTGGCTGGCGGAGATGATTTTTCTATTCACGGCGCACCGGCGCTGGCGCGCCTGCCTCCATAGGGGGCGGCCAAATTATTGGCCGGGCCACAGTCGTGGCCTGTTTGAGTGCCATGCAGGATGGCACCAGGTGCTGCGAGCTCTGACTCTCGAGAGATTTCCCGAGCGGCACACCGTGCTCTATCAAGGGCAAAAGAATTCCCGCGCAGCGGCAAGCGCGAACGCGCGTCGGGCCTGATGGCCCGCCCGGTCTGGAGCCAGCGCCGACAGGCGCGATACGGTGGGAAGACAATACTACAAAGCTATCAGTATTCGGGGTGCAGCGCAGAAGAGCCTTCCCGTGAACACGTGGGTTTGTCAGGCGGGGATGATTGTTTTCTATTCACGGCGCACCGGCGCTTTCGCGCCTGCCTCCATAGGGGGCGGCCAAATTATTGGCCGGGCCACAGTCGTGGCCTGTTTGAGTGCCATGCAGGCAGGTATTGGGTGCTGCGAGCTGTGACACTCGAGATTTCCCGAGCGGCACACCGTGCTCTATCAAGGGCAAAAGAATTTCCGCGAAGCGGCAAGCGCGAACGCGCGTCGGGCCTGATGGCCCGCCCCGTCTGGAGCCAGCGCCGAAAGGCGCGATACGGCGGGAAGACAATACTACAAAGCTATCAGTGATCAGGGTGCAGCGCAGAAGAGCTTTCCTGTGAACACGTGGGCTTTGCTGGCGGGGTTGATTGTTTTCTATTCACGGCGCACCGGCGCTTTCGCGCCTGCCTCCATAGGGGGCGGCCAAATTATTGGCCGGGCCGCAGTCGCGGCCTGTTTGAGTGCAATGCAGGCAGGCACCGGGTGCTGCGAGCTTTGACTCTCGAGATTGTCCAATATATCCCGGCTCAAACTCTCCTGGCCCCGTTGATTTCAACGGCGCAGGTGTGGCGTTTTGTCAATGCGATGGTTCTATATTTCATTTTTAGAAATAATAGACTTGATGAAATCAAATCCGTCTGTTTCCGCTTGAAATGGCATTGTCGCCATTGGACACTGCAATTGCAGCCAGTCAAGAGAGTGCACTGAAATGTCAAAAATCAGTTTCAACAAGTCCTTCACGCAGCAGGAAGCGATTCCAGAAGATGCCATAGCGGCGGCGGTCGATGTCATGCGCGCTGGTCGTCTGCATCGTTACAATACCGCGCCGGGAGCCACGGCCCCGACAGCACTTCTGGAAAGTGAATATGCCGCCTATCAGGGAGTGGACTATTGTCTGGCAACGGCCTCCGGTGGTGCGGCAATGCAAATTGCCCTTCGCGCACACGGAGTAAAGCCGGGTGGCAGGGTGCTGACCAATGCCTTTACACTTGCCCCTGTTCCGGGCGCCATAGCCGCTGTCGGGGCAGAGCCGGTTTTTGTTGAGACCAATGCCGGGCTGACCATTGATCTTGATGACCTGCGGACAAAACTGCAATCGTCATCCGCCAGCATTTTGATGCTATCGCATATGCGCGGTCATATCGCACCAATGGAAGACCTTTGTGAATTGCTTGAGGCAGCCGGTGCGACACTGATTGAAGATTGTGCACACACCATGGGTGCCACCTGGAATGGCAGGCGCAGCGGTAATTTTGGCGTGGCGGCCTGTTTCAGCACCCAGACCTACAAACATATGAACAGCGGTGAGGGCGGATTTTTAACCACCAATGACGCGGATATCATGGCGCGGGCCACCATACTTTCCGGATCCTACATGCTGTATGACAGACATCAGGCCCGCCCGGACATGGAAGCCTATGTGCAGGCAAAACTTGAAATGCCCAATTGTTCTTCCCGCATGGATAATTTGCGGGCGTCCATCCTGCGACCACAGCTGAAAAACCTTGATGAGAATGTTACCCGCTGGAACGCACGCTATCACGCCATGGCGCGGGCGGTGGACAAGGCAGAGCTGATCAGTATTCCGGCACGCAGTAAAAGTGAATATTTCGTCGGCTCATCGTTTCAGTTTATGATTCCGGCCTGGCCCGATGCCAAATGCCGTCAATTCGTTGCGCGTTGCGCAGAACGGGGTGTTGAACTCAAGTGGTTTGGCGATCCGGTGCCGGCAGGGTTTACCAGTCGGTATGACAGCTGGACCTATGCTCAACCGCAGCGTCTCGATAGAACAATCGCCATACTTGGCCGGTTGATGGATATTCGAATTCCACTTAGTTTCAGTATCGACGATTGTACCCTGATCGGTACAATCATAGCCGAGGAAATCGGTGCAATGGATTGATATGGGTTATTGAAAACCCGAGAATTGCTTCATCGTGCCGGCATGAAGGTTTTTGCCGGACCCGCTTTCAGCAATCTGCCTTCAAGTGTTTCGCCCTCAAGCCAGTGTTCCAGCTTTGCGCGCACGTCAAGCAGCGCAGGCAGTTCAATGCCGGTATCAAGCCCCAGTGATTCCAGCAGATAGATACAATCCTCCGTCGCGATATTGCCTGAGGCACCGGGCGCAAAAGGGCAGCCACCGAGGCCACCGAGCGAGGCATCAAAGCGACGTATGCCAACGTCCGCTGCAGCAGTGACATTGGCCAGCCCCATGCCACGGGTATCATGAAAATGGGTGGCAACAGGCACCGCGCCGGTGACTGATTGCACATCGACGATCAGACGACGCACCTGCGCCGGATTGGCATAGCCAACCGTATCGGCAATATTGATTTCATCAGCGCCGGCGGCAACCAGTTGCGCGGCGATATCAACGACACGCTTTTGTGGTACGGCACCCTGTATGCTGCAGCCAAAAGATGTGGCAATGGCGGCTGATATCTGAGTACCGTCCGTCATGCCACGGGAACGACGTTCGTCGATTATTGCGGCGAACATTGCCAGCGATTCATCTGTTGTGCAGCGCACATTGGCCATATTGTGTTCTTCGCTGGCCGAAAGCACAAAGGTTATCTTTTGCGCGCCACAGGCCATGGCACGAATGGCGCCCTTGAGATTTGGCACCAGCGTAGTGGCAAGCAGGCCGTCTATTTTCAAGGCATCGGCAAGCACCTGTGGCGCATCTGAAAACTGCGGTATGACCGATGGTGGAACAAAGGATGTCACTTCAATTTCGCCAAAGCCCGCCGCTGCCTGCGCAGCGCACCATGTGCCTTTGATCTCGGTGGAAATCACCGTCGTGATCAGTTGCAGTCCATCACGCAGGCCGACTTCCCTGACCGAAACACTCTGTGTCATTTGGCCTATTTCCCTTCAAAGCGTGGCGGGCGTTTTTCGTTAAAAGCCCGCACGCCCTCGCGGCGATCCTGCGTGGGGACTGTTCGGTTATAGGCTTCGATCTCAAAGGCCAGCCCGTCACCAAGTGACATTTGCAGCCCCCGGTGAATGGCCTGTTTGGCCTGGCGAACGGCAATCGGCGCATTGCCGGCAATGGCAGTGGCCGTCGCCAGGGCCGCATCCAGCAGATCCGCCTGCGGATACACGGCATTGACCAGCCCCCAGGTGTGGGCATCGTCAGCACTGAACACACGCGCGCTCAAAATAAGTTCCTTTGCCCGTCTTTCACCCAGGGCACGGGCGAGTGTTTGCGTGCCGCCTGCGCCGGGGATGATGCCAATCCTGGTTTCCGTCTGGGCAAAGCGGGCATGGTGCGCCGCATAGATGAAATCCATTGCGGCCGCCAGTTCGCAGCCGCCGCCATAGGCTGCACCATTGATGGCACCAATGACAGGCAACGGGCAGTCGATTATCGCCCGGATCATCCGCTCAAACACCAGATGTTGGCGGCCCCAGGCCTCATCACTCATGCCGTGGCGTTGTTTCAAGTCGCCACCGGCACAAAAGGCCCTTTCGCCAGCGCCGGTGACAACAATGGCACGCACGTCACCTGGATCAAGCGCCAGGCCTTCAAACAGGGCAACAATGTCCTCACCCATTTGGGTGTTGAAAGCGTTGGACGCTTCAGGCCGATCAAGGGTCACCATCAGTACATGATCTTGCGGGGTGGAAAGTGACAGTGTCAAAAAATCCTGATCCATCGAACCTCCGTGTGAAAAGGACAGCCCGTCCCGGTGTGGGACCACTGCCACAAATGTCCTGACAGTGATCTATAGTCTTATTCCAAATTCTTTTGGCAATAACCAGCCAATATTGGTAGGCATTGACCTGTTGAATCAGCATAAGGGTGCAATTTCATGGGACTCGACCGGGAACTGGAAGGCCTGCTGGTGGTGTCGCTGGAACAGGCCGTGGCCGCGCCCTATTGCAGCCTGCTGCTTGCCGATGCGGGCGCACGGGTCATCAAGGTTGAGCGCCCGGAAGGCGATTTCGCCCGCGGTTATGATCGCGGTGCTGATGGGCAAAGCGTCTTTTTTGCGCTTTTGAACCGAGGCAAGGAATCTGTCTGTATTGATCTCAATACTGATGATGATGTGACGCTGCTGCGCGCCATGCTGAATGAGGCTGACGTGTTTTTGAGCAATATAGCGGCCGGTTCGCTGGAAAGACGTGGCTTTGGTGGGGAAGTGCTGCGCAAGCAAAACCCGGGGCTTATCACCTGTGCCATAACCGGCTATGGCAATGAGGGTGAGGCGGCCAAAAAGAAAGCCTATGATTTTCTGGTGCAGGCAGAAAGCGGGCTTTGTTCTGTGACGGGCTCACAATCGCAACCGGCCCGTGTCGGCCTGTCTGTGGTCGATATTTCCACTGGCCTGACGGCCTTCTCAGCCATTTTGCGGGCACTTATTCAGCGCGGACGAACCGGCATTGGGCTGGATATAAATCTGTCGATGTTTGATGTCATGGCCGACTGGATGAACATGCCGCTAATGGGCCATCGCTATCTGGAAGGTGCACCGGCCCGTCTTGGGTTGACCCATGCTTTCATCGCGCCCTATGGGGCCTTTACAGCTGGTGATGGCGATCAGGTTCTGCTGGCGATCCAGTCCAATCACGAATGGGCAGATTTTTGCCGAGCGGTCATCGATGCACCTGAGTTGATTGAAGATCCGCGCTTTAAGGACAATCCAGCCCGCATCGCCAATCTTCAGGCATTGACCACAATGATCAATAAAAGATTTGAGCCTTTCAGTCGCAGCCAGATCATCGCGCGTCTGGATGCCGCCCGCATTGCCTGTTCAAACCTCAATACAGTCGCGGATCTTTCTGCGCATCCCTTGCTGCGCCAGCAGGATGTATATTTTGGTGATAGCATTCTGTCCGTTGCAGACCTGCCGGTGGAGACGGATCATCCAAGAAAAACCCGCGTTCCTTTGTTAGACCAGCAGGGCGCGTCTGTCCGGGATGAGTTTGCGACGCAACAATTCTTACCGAAGGGCCGGAAGCCATGAGTTATGAACTTGATTATCCTGAGATTCGTGCCGGTGTTTCGCGTCTGTGTGCGGATTTTCCGGGGGAATACTGGCAGGAATGCGACCGTGAGCAGGCCTACCCGGAAAAATTTGTCAACGCGCTGACCGGGGCCGGGTACCTTTGCGCACTCATTCCGGAAGAATTTGGCGGCATGGGTCTGCCCATTTCTGCTGGTGTGGCCATTCTTGAAGAGATTCACCGGGCCGGTTGCAATGCCGCAGCCTGTCATGCGCAAATGTATACGATGGGCACGGTCCTGCGCCATGGATCGAATGAACAAAAAAACCAATATCTGCCAGGCATTGCCGAAGGCAGTCTGCGGCTTCAGGCCTTCGGCGTCACCGAACCCACCAGCGGCACGGACACAACGGCACTGCGCACCATGGCCCGGCGCAAGGGTGACACATATTTTGTCAGCGGACAGAAAATATGGACCTCCCGCGCCGAACATTCCGACCTGCTTTTGTTGCTGGCACGCACCACGGCGCGTGAGGCTGTGTCGCGAAAAACCGATGGCCTTTCCGTCTTTCTGGTTGATATGCGCAATGTGTTGGGCCAATCACTGACGATCCGTCCCATTCGCACGATGATGAACCACGCAACAACCGAACTGTTTTTTGACGAAATGCCGGTGCCCGCCGCCAATCTTGTGGGTGAGGAGGGCAAGGGTTTTCAATATATCCTCTCCGGCATGAACGCCGAGCGCATCCTCATTGCCGCTGAATGTATCGGTGATGCCAAATGGTTCATTTCAAAAGCTTCAAACTACGCCTCGGAGCGGATGGTCTTTGATCGTCCGATTGGCCAGAACCAGGGCATACAGTTTCCCATCGCACGGGCCTACAGCCAGATGCGTGCTGCTGAATTGATGCTCCATGAGGCCACTCGTCTTTATGAGGCCGGACACAACCCGGGCGAAGAGGCAAATCTGGCCAAACTTCTGGCTGCTGATGCCTCCTGGGTCGCCGCGGAAGCCTGTGTGCAGACACTGGGGGGATTTGGCTTTGCTGCCGAATATGATGTTGAGCGCAAATACCGCGAGGCGAGGCTCTATCAGGTCGCACCAATTTCAACGAATTTGATATTGAGTTATCTGGCTGAACACGTGCTGGACATGCCGCGATCCTACTAGAGCAATTCAGGAAGAAGATCGCGGAAGTCAGCTTGATTTGAACCCCAATATCAGGCAAATGGACGGGTAACGGACTGTTTGATCCACAGGGAAACGACAATGAACATCAGCAGATTTGTAATCGCCACAGTTGTTGCTTGTGTTACAGCAACACCGGTATTCGCCCAGGATCTGGAGTTCCTGTTGATTAATGATTCCCCTGGCCCGCTCACCGAATTTTACGTCTCTGCGGCAAGCTCCGGCTCCTGGGAATCCAACCTGTTGCGCGGTGGTTATCTGGATGCCGGCTACGAGGTTGATGTTCTGATTGCAGATGGTCTTTCAACCTGCGTCTACGACATTTTGGCTGTATTCAGCGATGGCGAAAGGCTGGAGGATTTTGACCTCGACCTTTGCGAACTTGGCTCTTACACATTCGAATAGCAACCGGTTGAAAATCCGAGGCCGGAACGCATTGTAAATCTTATTACCCAATGCCCTTTCACCAATGGGTAATCCCCCGGCTGCGGAGTGCTTCAGGCAAAAATATTGCACCCGCGGCACAAAGCATGACGATTGCGGTAACCGCAACCATCGTCAATGCGCATAGTATCGCGCGTCCGCCAGGCGCGCTGACATTGCTGCTGTCTCATTACGGAGAAGGTCTGTTCAGAAGTATCTGAAGCGGATTGTTGTCCATCCGGCACAAATCAGAAAAACCTGCTTGTCTTTCGGAGGGGGCCGGTCGACCATTCCACAGCTGTCGCATGGAACCGCTTCCCCACCAACCAGGCTCTGACACCTTCGATCCGACGAGATAAGGTCGAATAATTGCCTCCCCGCACTTGAGTTGCACCAGACATGCCGCCGGTTTCCCATATCACAGGCAAAGGGAGCGTCACTCCTGACTCTGTGCGTTCATGCAAATCTCATTTGCAAATTTCGCGAATTTCATTGCGCTAAACGCCAAACTATTTTGAGCCCCTATCGAATTGGAGAGATACCATGAACATCCTGTTGAGCCTTCCAAAACGAATGGGCCCGAAACCGCAAACAACACACGGTCTTCCCCATTCCCAAGTCACGCAGCATGGTCCAGATCACATTGTGGATCAGATGCGTGAATGGGCCTTCTCCTTACCCGGGGTTGAAAACCAGGACAGCCTTGTGTCGGTTCCTGGCGCCCGGGCGATGGTGATGCATCAGTCAAGCGGATGCAATCGGGACGGTTTCATGATCGGCCGGGAATTCGCACACATCCATCCACATCCGGACAATGGCAGCATGCATGTCCAGCTTCGTGAAGATGATGCGGTGGAAGTGCTCAAAAAAGGATGGGGAGAACATCACACTCTGGTGCTGAAGGGGCGTCGTCCGGTTGGATTGGTCATGGTGTTTTCACCCCGTGATGAAGCAGAACTCGCTGTCGTCAAATCCATCCTGAAACGGTCGTATGACACGGTAACCAGTGCGCAAGTTGCCGCCTGACATTTCTCAACCCCTGCGAAAAAGGAAAATGCAATGAAACGAATTGGCCTCTCATTACTTGCGTTGGTGCTTCTGGTTCCCACCGCATTCGCACAGGAAATTGAAACCAAATCGCTTGATCAGCTCTATGCCGATGCAATTGCTGAAGGTGGTGAACTTGTCCTTCGGGCAGGTGGAGATAAGGACGATCAGGCTGATTACTACCTGAATATGTTCAAGGAGCGGTTTCCGGCAATCAAGCTCACCCACAGTGTTGATCTGAGTTTTTATCACGCATCCCGCTTTGACAATTCCCGGAAAAATAACGGTAAGACCAATGTTCCGGACATCATACAACTACAGACCTTGCACGATTTTGACTACTACGCCGAGCGTGGATTGTTGGAGAAATACAAGCCAAGGAACTGGGACAAAATTTACCCCGATTATAAAGACCCGCACGGGTATTGGGTCGGCCTGTTTGGCGTGGCGTTCAGCAATGTGGTCAATATCAATGTCGTCGCTGAAGACAAGGCGCCGCGCGATGCGTTGGACTATCTCGACCCGGCGCTGAAAGGGAAGGTAATTCTGACCTATCCACATACCGACGATGCGGTTTTGTACCAGTTCTGGAATTTAAAAGAAAAATACGGCTGGGCGTATCTGGAAAAACTCGTTGCGACAGAGCCAACCTGGGTGCGTGGTACCTCAATGCCCTATGTCGCAATTGACAATGGCTGGTATGGAGCGAGCTTTACCACGTCCTGGGCGTTCGTGCCGTGGCCTGATAGCGATACGCGCTTCATGTTGCCGAAAGAAGACTTCTTCCTGACCTGGTTTCAGATCGCGGCCATACCGACCGATGCCAGGAATAAAGCAGCCGCCAAACTGTATCTGAACTGGATGCTTTCCGAGGATTTTCAGGGCAAGTGGCTGCAGTTTCCCGTACGCATGGATATTGAATCTCCGGCCGGTTACAAGTCGGTGCAACACTACAACACATCACCGGCTGATTTTCACCGCTTCATGTTGAAACGCGATCTGGTTGAGCGGTTCCGTCTGCAGATCGAGCAACTGGTTGGCCCGGCCACGGGCCCCGCTCCACTCGACATGGACTACAGCGTCAAACCTTAACAGAACGCGAAACATTTGCGTTACCCGACAAACAATCTGGCAACGCCAGACACGCAAAACCGGAGATAACCATGAAAATTCTCATTATAGGTGCAACAGGCCTGATTGGCGGCGCTGTGGCTGACCATCTTTCCACCAACCATGACATTGTTCGTGCCGGTTACAGGGACGGAGATGTGACAGTTGATCTTGGATCAAAGGCCTCTATCGAAGCGATGTACAGCGCAGTTGGTCAGGTTGACGCCGTGGTCAGCACGGCCGGTCTGGCCGGGTTCGCACCGTTCAACGATCTTGACGATGCAGCCTATGATCTTGCTCTTGGCAATAAATTGATGGGCCAGGTCAATCTGGTGCGTGTTGGCATGAACCAGATCAATGAGGGCGGTTCGTTTACCCTGACCGCCGGCATCCTGTCGCGTGAACCCATGCCGGGCTCCGTTGTCATCAGCCTTGCAAACGGCGCCCTTGAATCCTTCGCCAGGGCTGCCGCTTTGGAGCTGGACAGGGGCATCCGTGTCAACACTGTCAGTCCCGTCTTTGTGAAAGAAACGATGGAAAAGATGGGCGTGGACCCAAGTTCCGGCCTGTCTGCTTCGGACACAGCGAAAGCATATGGTGCCGCTGTTGAGGGTAGCATGAATGGTGAAACACTGGACGCACCCGATTACGCGTGAAGCCGTGTTAAAACGGAAAGTGAAGCGCCGTTCGACTATTCTTCAGGTTCACAGTGTGACCGGACCGCTTCAGGCAAAACGTTTTGCACCCGCGACGCAAAACACCACGATTACGGTAACAGCAACCATTGTCAGGGCGACAGGTTCGTGCAGCAGCAGACCGGCCAGCAACAACCCGAAGAAAGGTTGCAGCAATTGCAGCT
Source organism: uncultured Rhizobiaceae group bacterium (assembly GCA_947501445.1). Classification (GTDB taxonomy): domain Bacteria; phylum Pseudomonadota; class Alphaproteobacteria; order Rhizobiales; family Rhizobiaceae; genus Hoeflea_A. Next base: position 402,059 of record CANMVS010000004.1, read on the forward strand.
GGCCGACGCCTGCAATGCCACCGAGGGCCAGACCGCGATACCAGAAGACGAACCCGATGAGCATGGAAAAGGCCGACACATAACCAAGACTGATCCATGCAGGGGTGCTGATGTCGGCAAAGGATGGTGGCCAGGTGACCAATGCAAGGATGACCATGAACGGAAGTGCCAGCACAAGTGCCCAGGAGATGACCTGCCAACCGCCGAGCCGACGGGAAAGAACCGCCCCTTTGGCATAGCCAAGTCCGCACAGGATGATAGCGGCAACCATCAATAGATCCCCCTCCAGCGATGCGCCGGTACCCTGGGACAAGGCAAATAATGCAACGGTCAGGCTACCAGCGAGGGAAAATACCCAGAACAGGGGTTTTGGCCTGTCCCCGCCGCGCAGCACACCAAAGACCGCTGTCGCAAATGGCAGCAGGCCAATGAAGACAATCGAATGGGCCGAGGTGATATGCTGAAGGGCAAGCGCTGTGAGCAGTGGAAAGCCCACAACGACGCCAAACGCCACAACGGTCAGTGAAGCCATATCGTGACGCGCCGGGCGTGACTGTTTCAACATCATAAGCAATGCGACGGCAAGCAACGTGGCGATCACTGCGCGTGCGGATGTCAGGAACAAAGGGCTGAACCCGCCCACTGCAACGCGGGTGGCAGGCAAGGAGCCACTGAAAATGATGACGCCCAGCAGCCCGCTGCCCCATCCTGCTGTTGTCCGGTCCATCGTTGTTTTCCCTGTGTTTGCGGCTGTTTTATGCAAAGGGGGCTGGCCGGGACAGATATAAAACCATACAATATGAGAAATCTGTACTGGTACATTGATCAATACACTTTCGAGGATATCATTATGCAACACGGCACACGCACAACGCAGGTGATGCAAGCAATCCGCCGCAAGATCAGCAGCCACGCGCTGGAAGCCGGAGAGAAATTGCCCTCCATTCGTGCCTTTGCGGCAACCATGCGCGTGTCACCCTCGACTGTGGTGGATGCTTATGATCGTCTGGCTGCGGAAGGCGTGATCCATGCGCGCCGTGGGTCGGGGTTCTTTGTTGCAAAAGTGGCGCAACCTTTGGCTCTCGCGCAGACCGGGCCGCGTCTTGACCGGGCGATTGATCCGTTTTGGGTATCGCGCCAGTCGCTGGATGCCAGTCCGAATGCGCTGAAACCGGGTTGCGGCTGGTTGCCTGCTGACTGGATGCCCCATGGCGCCATGCGGCGGGCAATCCGCAGCATCGGGCGCGGTGATGATGCGCTGTTGACCGACTACGGCAGTACACGCGGACCATTGGATCTGCGCCGTCTGCTGGCGCGTCAATTTGCTGATGAGGGCCTTTCGGGTGATCCTGACCATATTCTGCTGACCCCATCAGGGACACAGGCCATCGACCTGATCTGTCGCTTCGTATTGCGACCGGATGATACGGTGCTGGTGGATGATCCATGCTACTTCAATTTCCAGGCGCTGCTGCGTGCTCATCAGGTCAAGGTGGTGGGTGTATCCTTTACTGCCGATGGTGCTGATACCGATGCGTTTGAACAGGCATTGGTCGAGCATAAGCCGCGTCTTTATATCACCAATTCGGCGCTGCATAACCCGACCGGCGCGACGATCTCGCCGCAGACGGCACACGGGGTTTTAAAGCTGGCCTCAGCCCATGATCTGATTATCATCGAGGATGATATATTCGCCGGATTCGAGCCGGAACCATCACCGCGAATGGCGGCGCTTGACGGGTTAGACCGGGTCATTCGCATTGGCAGTTATTCCAAAACCCTGTCGGCCTCGGTGCGTTGTGGCTATATCGCCGCCCGGCCTGACTGGATCGAAGCGCTGATTGATTTACAGGTTGCAACGAGTTTCGGCGGCCCCAGTCCCGTGGCTGCTGCGCTGGTCTATGCTACCTTGTGCGACGGTACCTATCGCAAACATATGGAAGACCTGCGCGGTCGGCTGGCTCGTTCCCGCCGCGAGGTGGCAGCGCGGCTGACCTCCATCGGCATTGCGCCCTGGTTGATGCCGCGCGGCGGGTTTTATCTCTGGTGCCATTTGCCGCATGGTGTTGATTCGGCAGAACTGGCCCGCACAGCCCTTGTTGACGATGTGGTCCTGGCACCCGGCAATGTGTTCAGTGTATCGCAAACGATGACTCACTTCATGCGGTTCAATGTCAGTCAGATGAGATCACCAAAAGTCTTCGATGTTCTGGAGCGGGCGATGCGCGCCATGCCAAAAGAACCGTCATCAGACAAGGTTCATGGCATCCCCGTTATGTAGAAGATGCCATGCCAGTTCTAGAGTTTGGCATGCCAGTCATGAACGGCCTTGCCAATTTCATCGGGTGAATCCTCCTGAATGAAATGGGAACCGGCAACAGTCACTTCGGTAAGGTTCGGCCATGATCTTACATAGTCTCTGGCGGCGCCTGTAATCAGTGCGCCGGGCTCAGCATTGACGAAGAGTTTGGGGATCTGTGTCTCGCACAACCACGCACTATAGTCGGTGACTATTGTGGTGACATCCGGCGGGGTCCCTTCGATGGGTATCTGGCGCGGCCAGGTGAGCGTGGGGCGGCGGTCCTCGCCGGCATTGGCAAACGGCCTGCGGTATTCGGCCATTTCCTCGTCACTCAGCGTGCGCAGGATCGAAGCTGGCAGTACGCCTTCAACAAACATGTTGTTTTGAAGGATCATTTCTTCGCCCGCCGGTGAGCGAAACCCCTGAAATATCTCGCGCGCTGAGGCAATAAATTGATCCCAGCTTGCGACCGGTGCGACAATGGCCTCCATGAAAGCGATGCCTTTGATGGCGGTTGGATGGGTGTGGGCCCAGTGAAAACCAAGACCTGACCCCCAGTCGTGGATAACCAGAGTTACATTGTTGTTCACCCCCAGTTCTTCCAAAAGGGCAAAGAGATATTTGCGGTGTTCAACAAATGTGTAGCTGTCGGGCCCGCTGTTATCGAGTTTTTCGGAATCGCCCATACCGATGAGGTCCGGCGCGATCAGGCGGCCTCTGCCTGCCAGATGCGGCATTATATTGCGCCACAGATAGGATGACGTCGGATTGCCGTGCAGAAAGACAATGGGATCGCCCTGCCCCTCATCGACATAGGCCATTTTTTTGCCGTGAACCGTGCAGAATTTCTTTTTGTCGCGAAAGAGGGTAGTCATGATTTGTCCTTTACGTCATGAGAACGTATAAAGGTACTGGAACGATCGTTCTTATACAAGAGGAAATATGCCAAGAGCCAGATCACAATCGCGAACCGCCCTTGTCGACAGCGCGCTGGCGGCGTTCTGGAAGACCGGTTATCATATAGTATCCATGGGCGATCTGGTGCGCGAAACCGGCGTGAGCAGAGGCGGTATCTACAGTGATTTCACCAACAAACAGGATCTGTTTCTTGCCTGTCTGGATCGCTATCAGGAAACGGTGGTCACACCGGTTTTCGCGCCGGTTGAAGCACCGGACGCCGGGCTTGATGCGATAAGACTTTATCTAGAAACTCTCGTTTCGCGATTTGAAGCCTCTGATGAACCGGGTATCGGCTGCCTTGTCGCAAATACACTGGCACAGATTGAGCCTGAGGATACGCAAATCCGGGCGCGTCTCGATACCCACAGCCGACGGTTGACTGCGGGGTTTCGTACCGTTTTTAGCCGCGAAAACCAGGCAAGCGGCACGCTGAGCAACGCTGATATCGACGATCTTGCAGATTTTACCATGATATCCGTGCAGGGCCTGTGGTCGTATTCACGAGCGACGACCGACGCAAAACTGCTGCGCCAGTATGCCGAGACCCTCATGTCACTATTGGTGGCACGTGTGCATGGTGGCACGATGTAAGGGATGTGGCATAGTGTTCGTGGAGAACGCTCCCCGGCTTTGCGGTAAAATGTCTATTGCGCCTCTGGTGACAGCGAGACACCGGCCTGTGAATTATAGGCGGGGACCGCAGGCATTCAGGTTTTGCCGCACCCGTCAATTCCTGAATTGCTTCAGCGTGCCGGTTTCAGTTTCTCAGGTTTGCAGTACCTTGTTGCAGACAGACTTTGCAAAATCGCGACTGAGGTTCTGTGTGGCATTTGACATTATTGCGGCCCCTGCCAGCCCGCTCCAGAAGAAGGATTCCTTGAGATAGTATTCACCCACCTGCACACCGGTGCTTTCGTTGATGAAGCTAACGCGGCCGCCCAATTCGATTTCGTCACCGATCAGGATCGACTTGGCGACATTTTGATCTTCAAATTCATTGATTGTCACCCGTGCAATATGCGCGGTGCTGCCTTTTGCGCAGGCTGCCAGTTGGGCATCAAGTTCCCGCTGCAGGTCCAGCTTCAACTGGGGCTGGGGCCGAGGTGTCGCTATAACCACTTCCACACGGGATACCTGAATAGAACTGATTTGACCTTTGGAAACCGGCTGGACCTTGACCAGATCTGACGAGGCACAGGCGGCAAGCATTGCGCCCGCTATGCCTATGGCAACTATGCTCAACGATGCACGGAATTTCAATCTGTTCTCCCCAAAACCGCCTATCGCAGCCCTTGTTTGTGTCAAATCACTAAACGTCAGGGTTGCAAAATTAGCCGCCTTATTCAAGCGGTATTTTGAGGCTCACAGGCACCTGTGCCTGTCAGGGCAATTGGAGGTTTTCTATCACACAACAAAGTTTATCACCGAAGCTCAGGCTATGCGGCCATAAAAGGTCTTTTGCGCCTCTGGTGACAGCGAAATACCAGCCTGTGAATTATAGGCAAGGACCGCAAGCATGTGGGTTCGCGCACCCTCATTGGGAGCCACACGATGGATTGAATTGCGGCCGCGAAAAATAACCAGCGTGCCAGCCTCGGCAGCAACTTTCTCAACCTTTGTCCGCCCATCGAGAATATTGGCCACGGCGGCAAAGTTCATTTCACCGGCGTCTGCATCCCGCACGTCCCGGACATACTCGAATGCACCTCCACTTTCCGGCGGCTGAACCATTAATGTGATGGCAAAGGATGAATTGTCGAAATGCCAACCAAGCTCCTGACCGGTTTCAGCATAGTGCAAATTGATCGACGAAAGCGGGTCGGCGTAATTGTACAGGGCCGTCTCACCAAGCACTGCACACAGAAAGTCACGAAAGACCGGCGAGTCGTAGAGTGCTCTGAGGGCCGAATCCTGCGGGATATCTTCGTCCGTAATGCAGCCTTTCGATGAAACCACCTGCCGGTTACGCGGATGATCGGCGGGATAGGCCGGGTCTACCGGGCTGAGATAGACCGTGTGACGTGACGTGCTGGCAAAGACTTTATCACGGTTTGCAACGCCTTCCGCGCTGATGGATTGTATCGCCTGTGCCGTGGTAAAGGCGGGCATGATCAACGCACCGATTTCGTCGAGATTTTGGCGGCAGGTGTCGCGAAAAGCGGGCGCACCAATCGGATAGGTTTGCAGGTCGACGATCTGATCCAGTTCCATGGTCTTTCTCCTCCAACAACTGCTGATACATTAAACGATCGATAAAGATTAAAAAAACTGTATAATTCTTGCTATAAAGAAAGAATTTATTGGTTAGAATCGTGTGATGATCCGGATAACAATCAGGCAGTGTGAATATTTTTGTGCGGTTGCAAAAACCGGCGGCATTGCGTCAGCGGCACGGGTGCTGGGCATTTCGCAGCCTGCCGTTGCCCAGGCGATAGACAAGCTGGAGGATTTAACCGGCCTGACACTCATTCGGCGGTTACACGCGCGCGGCGTAGAATTGACGGCGCAGGGCGATGAGTTTCTTCGCCATGCTACCGAACTTGTTGTCCGTGCCGAAGAGACCGAAGCAGCCATTGAAAAGATCGCGGATCACCGAAGCGGGACCATAAGACTTGGTTGTTTTCAGTCGATCGCACCATTTTGTCTCGCCCGTATAGTGCGTGGCTATCGTGAACGTGCACCCGGTGTGGTGCTGAATGTTACGGAAATGCTGCAGGAGGAATTGTCCGACGCCGTGCGGCAGGGCAAGCTTGATCTCGCCATTCTCTATGATTTGGGGCTGGATCCTGGCCAGATTGGCTGGCGCAGTCTTTCCGCCGCACCGCCCTATCTGATCGTCCCACCGGGCCACCGTCTGGCGCAGGCGACAAGCGTTTCCATTCAGGAAATAGCCGAGGAGGATTATATCCTGTTTGATGCACCGCGCAGCCGTGACTATTTTTTCTCTATTTTTGCCCGTTACGGCATCGGTCCGCGTATTGCGTTCCGCTCGGCCTCAATCGAATCCGTGCGCTGCAGTGTTGCCAATGGGCTCGGCGTTTCAATCCTGTCGATGCGTCCGGCATCGAATGAAACCTATGACGGTAATCATGTTGTACCAATCGGGATTGATGAAGAGCTGCAGCCGACACCTATCGTCATTGCCCATAATATCGCGCGTCCGCCTGACGCGCTGACCTTGCCGCTGGTTCATTATTGTGAAGATCTGTTCAAAAATATCTGAAGCGGATTGATGTTCATCTGGCGCAAATCAGAAAACCTGTTTGTCTTCCGCAGGGTTCTGGTCGATAATTCCACAGCTGACGCATAAAAACGCTTCCCCGCCAACCGGTATTGTGGAGTGGAGCACGTTGGAAAAGCAACCACAGGTTATTGCCATGCCCCCGACTGTCACAGATGTTTCTGACCGGATTGCGCGATTTGCTGCAACATTTTCTGCCGATGATATTCCTTCATCCGCCCGCCACATGATGCAGTTGTCGCTGGTTGACTGGACGGCGGTTGCCATAGCAGGCACCAATGAACCAGTTGCCCGGATTGTTCGCGAAATGATTGATGAGGAAGCAGGCGTACCACAGGCTTTTGTCATCGGATCGCCCAACAGGCGACCGGCACGCGCAGCGGCGCTCGCCAATGGGGCAACCTCCCATGCACTGGATTATGACGACACACATTTCATGTATCTTGGGCATCCATCTGTGGCGGTTGTTCCGGCAGCTCTGGCCATTGCCGACAAGGTTGGTGCATCGCCACAGGCTTTCGCTGATGCGACCCTTGTCGGTGTAGAGATTGCATGCCGCATTGGTGGCTGGCTTGGGCGTGAGCACTATGAAAAAGGCTTTCATGCCACGGCTACTGCAGGCTGTATTGGTGCGGCGATGGCTGCTGCCAGGTTATTGCAGCTGAATGTGGAACAGACCCGCAATGCGCTGGGGCTGGTCTCATCTCGTGCTTCCGGTGTCCGGGCGCAATTTGGTACGATGGGCAAACCCTATCACGCTGGCATGGCGGCATCGAACGGCGTTGAGGCAGCACTATTGGCGCAGCGCGGGTTTGTGCCGTCGGTGCACGGCCTTGATGGTGCCCAGGGGCTCGCCGCGACCCATTACGGATCGTATGAGGCATCGGCGCTTGAAGGGCTTGGTACAGACTTTGTCTTTGAACAGGTACAGCATAAGTTTCACGCCTGCTGCCATGGCACACACGCGGCGCTCGAGGCGGTGAAAATACTGCGCAGGAACCATAACCTGATGCCGCAGGACATAGAACATGTGACGATCGGTGTTATTCCGCGTTATCTGAATGTGTGTGATATCGCTGAGCCCCAAACCGGCCTTGAAATCAAATTCAGCTTTCGCATGGTGACTGCCATGGCCCTTTACGGGTTTGACACGGCGTCCCTTGAAACATTCAGCGATGTTCATTGCGACAATCCATCACTGGTTGCTTTGCGCAATCGTGTCAGTGTTGAAACACCACCTGGCATTTCAGATACGGCAGCAATTGTTTCGATTACCCGGCACGGGGCAGATCCGGTCTCGGCTGAGTTTGACCTGAGTGAACCGATACCTGCGGCCGATCGCGAAGCGAAAGTACTGGAGAAAGCGGTGAGCCTTTTGGGCGGGCAACGGGCAGATTCACTGTGGCGGTTTTTGGAGGCCGGGCAAGCATTGCCCAGTGCCTGGATTGGTGCCAACCGCGATGATCTGGCGAAGATTTAGACCGCCGCCCCGTTTGTGACAAAACGTGAAACGGTCTACTCAACCGGTTCTATCGGCGCTTCGGCTTTTTTCCAGGCACTGAAACCGCCCTCGATATGGGCAACGGGTGCGAGCCCCATTTCCATTGCGGTTCTGGCGCTGAGTGCTGATCGCCATGCGCTGGCACAATAGAACACATAGGTTTTGTCCTGGTCGAATACATCCTTGTGGTAGGGGCTTTCCGGGTCAATCCAGAACTCCAGCATGCCGCGCGGGCACGAAAATGCACCCGGAACCTTGCCCTCGCGTTTGAGCTCACGAAAATCCCGCAGATCCACAAAAACATAATCCTCATTGTTGTGGAGTTTTTGCGCATCATCAATCGACATGGTCGTGACAATGGCATTGGCCTCTGCCAGCAGTGCCTTGATACCCTTGGTGATGGTCTGTGCCATGGAATGTGTCCTTTTGTATGCTTATCGCCGATTTCAACCGGCAGTTATCAGGCTATATTCTGTCCGGCAAAAAACAATGCCGGGCAAAGTCAGATGGCCTGATTCAGTCTTGGTTTCCAGAACGGGCGGAACAATTCAATTTTCGGGCACCGGTTCATGACGACCTTGAGCCCGGCGTCCTCAGCCAGTTTTGCCGCTTCGTCATTGCGCACACCAATCTGCATCCAGATGACCTTGGCGCCGATTTCAATTGCTTCCTGGGTTACGCTGTAGGCCGCATGGGAACTGCGAAAAACCTCGACCATGTCAACCGGCCGGTCAATGTCGCTCAATCGGCCATAGACTTTCAGTCCGCGAATTTCATTGCCCGCCTCCATTGGATTGACCGGGATCATGTCGTAGCCCGTCTCATGAAGTACCCGCAAAACGCCATAGCTGAATTTCGACGGGTCAGGACTTGCACCCACCATGGCAATGGTTTTGACGCTGTTTAAAATATCACCCAGATATTGCGCCGGGTATTCCTCATCATGGTTCATTGTTACCGATCCTTGAACTTGAATCCTGTGGTCGTTTCCCCAAATTCACAACAGGGGGAGAATTTTCAGATGAATATGTCGGAGGTACAATCACCGCCGGGGTAGCGTGTTTCATGGCATCGGGCCGGGCCGTGAGGCTCCTTGCCGAAATCCACGAAGAAATCCTCATTGATGGACATGCCGCCCGATTGCGTATCGCAATCCACCATCAGCATGCAGCCGCCATTGGTGCGAATTTCCGGATAGAACTGATTGTCCCAGGTGGAAAAAAGCGAGGTGGTCACAAACAGACGTTTGCCGTCCAGTGAAAGCTGGATCATTTGCGGACCGCCGGTAATCTTGCGGCCATTGACCATGGGCGCCTTGCCCAAAAGGCCACCCATCCACACCTGACCTGTCATGACCGGTTTATGCGGATCGGTAATGTCATATTGGCGAATATCGCCGTGCAGCCAATTGCACAGATATAAAAATCGGTCATCCATCGACAACAATATGACGCTGATGAGCCCCGGGACAGGAATGGGCCAATCGGGATGTTTGACGTTTTCAACGTCAATGATCTTTTCAACGATCCATTCATCATCCTTTTTGTACCAGTGGATGATGTTTGAACTGAGCGCCGCACCGACAAATCCGTGGCTGGAATCCGGATCGTGATGAAAACGAACCTCCAGTGGGACCAGGCCGTCTTCTCCCAGATAGACCGTGTTTTCGACCTTCTTTTCCTTAAAATTCCAAAAATGCAATTCTCGGCCGTATTTCAGGTGGCCAACCTCTTCCAGATCGAAACCCGGCATGAATGTATTGGGTGCGGCCCATTCAGAAGAGACCATGACATTGTGACGTGGCTGATACCAGAAGTCATAGTTGAACTTCATGCCACCAAGGTCGTTTTCCCAACGCCCGACAATCTCGAAATCCTCATTCAGATGCAAAAAACCACCCGGCGCTTCTCCCTTCGCATCGCCCAGCATGGAGATGATGATATCAGCGCCCAGACAATGTACCGTATGGGGAGCGGAAAGATTGGTTTTTGCCTTGATTTCATCGCCGCTTATGACTTTGTGAAGCGCAGGATTTTTAGGGTCGCTCACACAATCAACGATGTGAAGATTGGATGTGCGCACGCCTGGAACAATCAGGTAGCGTCGCTCCTTGCTTTCATCGCCGTGACATGAGGAGCAGGCATTCCAGCCCATGTGGTGCAGTTCGTCTCCAATGCCCGGCATTTCAAGCCGGCTGATGACCTGGCTGTAGGTCGGGCTTTCGGGATCAGCATCAATGGTTGCCAGATAGTCCGGTTTCTGGATGCCGGTTCCGATGTAAAGCGCAACGGTATAAAGCAGTTTTTCACGCGGTGCCTGCATGGCCTGCGCAGGTGAAGCATAACCGGGACCGCAACAGGGGGTATCGCTCATTCTCATCATCCTTGCTACAAATTGCCTGGCCCGGCACTGCGGGCAACGTTATTGTGTTCGTTCAATCATTATCATATAATGAAACAACTGTCTTAGCAAATGAGAATTTATTATGCACCTGGATCGATTGATTGCCATATTGGAAGCCGTATCGGTTGCCGGTAGACCGGTTTCATCTGCTGAGGTTCAACAGGTCACCAATCTGCCACGCCCGACCTGTTATCGATTGCTGCAAACATTAACCGATCAACGGTTGCTGACGCAGGTTCCGCCTGATGGGCGTTTCCTGCTGGGTGAACGTTTCAAGCGCATTGCACTCATGGGACAGACTGACGGTGATGTGCGCCTTGCCGCAGCGCCCATCATGAAAGATGCGGCCATTGAAATGGGCGATGCATTTTTTCTGTCGCGGTTTCGCAATGATGGCGTTGAAATCATTCATGTGGAAACGCCGGATGACCCGAAGATATCCTTTATTCATCCAGGTTTGGGTTTTCGACCGATGCATGCCTGTTCCTGCTCCAAGGCGATTGCGGCCTTTTCAGATGCTGCGTTTCAGGAGAAGATTACTTCGGGCAAGCTCAAGGCCTATACGGCATTGACCAAAACGAGTGCCGGTCAGCTGAAGGCGGAATTTGAACAGATTCGTGCGCGCGGTTATGCTGAATGTGTTGAGGAAATCGAGATCGGCATGTCCAGTGTTGCAGCACCTGTGCGCATTGGTGAAATCGGTGCGCCGTTTAGTATTGGTGCCATGGGATCGGTGCGCAGTCTGACACCGGAAAAACGCGCCAGAATTGGCGAGGAACTGCAGGAAATGGCGATACAGGTCGGGTCCGCCCTGCAGGTGAACTATCTTGATCGGGACATTCAAAGAGCCGGTTGATCGGGTGGCGCTTGTGCAATGCAGTGCTTTTCGGCACACTGATCTGAACAGGCAATGCCAGCGAAACCAGGAAAAGCAGCCATTATTGGAAGAGGGAATTTATCAATGAAGACGTCGTCATTAAGATCATTCATCCGTGCAGGTGCCGTGGGCGTTCTGTCGCTTGGCCTTTGGGGCAATGCGCAGGCGGCTGAGGAAGTTGTTACCTTTCCCGTCAATGGCCAGATGATCAAGGCAACGCTGGAAACACCTGATGGCGGCGCGGGTCCGGCACCGGTTGTGCTGATGCTGCACGGATTTACCGGATCGCGTGATGAGTTACCGGTTAAGGATACGGATGAGGGTGTATTTTCGCGAACAGCGCGTCAATTGGCGGAAAATGGTTTTGCCAGCCTGCGAATTGATTTTCGGGGCTCAGGTGAAAGTGAAGGTGCCTGGGAAGATACAACCTTTGGCGGACAAATTGTTGATGCGGTGGCCGCGGTTGATTTTCTGAAAGACAACGCCAATGTTGACGGCAGTCGGATATCACTGCTTGGCTGGAGCCAGGGAGGGCTTGTTGCCGCCCATACCGCTGCCGCCAGACCTGAGGTCCGGTCCATGGTTTTGTGGGCGCCGGCAACAAATCCACTGGCGGTCTTTACCAACCTGTTCGGCAAGGAGCTGGTCGACAAGGCGATCGACGGAGCAATTGATGAGGCTCACACCTTCACCTTGCCCTGGGGGGCGGAAACAACGCTCAAGGGAGCATTTTTCAAACAGTTGCCAACAACCAGCACAGCCGGGGCTGTCGCCTATTATCCAGGCCCGATGCTGGTGATTGTTGGCACCAATGACACTGTTGTAACGCCGCAGCCATTTGCTGGACGCGTGCTGCTTGACTATCACGCTGGCGAAGAAGAGCTGGTTGTTTTTGAAACCGACCATGTGTGGGATGCTTTCGCCGGCCCAACAACGCTGGATGAGAAGATGATCCCAACCACGGTTCGCTGGTTCAACGAGCATCCGTGAATAGTGATCCGTTATTAAGGGCTGTCCCTGCGCCGGCACCATATCTGGTGAAATAGGGGCCGGTCTTTGAATTTTTTCAATGTATTCAGGTTTTGCCGATTCCGTCAAAACCTGAATTACTCTGAATGATGACGCGCTAGCCTGAAAGCACGCCAGACATTACCCGGCAACCTGACGATCGTATTCTTCTGCGTCGAACCAACCCAATGCAGCGGTAATTTTCAGGTCGTCATCAAGTTCCCACTCTTCCCAACCTCTTACATCGAGTGGATTTCCAGTCTCGCCATGATGTCCCGTAAAGGTCCACATAAAGACGACATGACCGCCTGCTGCTCGAATGCCATCATTTTGCAGAACAAGGTCGGGTACGTCTGCGTGAAACCCTGCTGCCATCTCGGTGAGCCCACTATGACCAACAGAAGGTTCCCCACGATTGATAATTGTACTGCTGCTGGCAACATGGAAGTTAGCAACGCTTTGCGGTACTTTTGAATTCCAGGCTTCGGTGTAACGTGTGGCAAGTTTGCTTAAGTCGTTTTGATTGAAAAACATTAATTGGTTCCCCGATTTCTATCGTTGGGTCTACTCGGTACTGCCATCGCAGACAAGCCAGACAGAGCTGAACGCCGTGAAAGCCGCCAATGCAATCTGTTGGAACACAAATATCCCGGCTGCGCCATCGTGCAGCGGCAGCGCGAAAAGCGCACCCGGGATGATGTCTGTGCCCCCTCCGACATCAGAGCGCAGACACATCACCCGGCCAGGCGCGCGGTAACAACGATTTCGATCAGATCATCGCCTGCCAGATCTGCGCCGACACAGGCCCTTTGCGGCCAGTTTTCCTCATCCCCGATCCACGCACACCAAATGGCGTCCATTTCGGATTTCATGGCCATATCCTGAAGGTAGATTGTTGCCTGCAGCAGGCAGGTTCGGTCACTGCCGGCATCAATCAGGTTCTTTTCAAGCGCCTGCAATGTCTGCCTTGTTTGTGCGGCGATGCCTTGGGCTGAACTGGTATCGGTCGCAACCGCATAGACCAGCCCCCCATGGATCACTGCGCGGCAGCGCCCGGCGTTGTTTCCGTGCAATCGTGTCGTTGTCACGTATAGCCTGCCTTTCAAAGGTAATTTAATTGGTTTCAGATTGGGCCTGATCAAAACGGGTGTTTTAATCCAGCGTCCGTTTGTATCGCAGCATGGCAAGGGTTGTGACAATTGCCAGAATTATGACCAACGATCGCATGTCCGGTACAATATCGCCAAGGTCAGCACCTTTCAGCATGATTTTGCGGATGATGCGCATGAAATGCGTGGAGGGGATGGCTATGCCTATGGTTTGAGCCCAGCCGGGCATGGCGGCAAAGGGAAACATAAAGCCCGACAACAGGATTGACGGCAGCATATAGAAGAACGACATCTGCATGGCCTGCATCTGGTTTTTTGCCACGGTTGAAAACAGAAAACCAAGCGCCAGATTGACCAGAATGAAAAGATTGAGTCCCAGGAGGAATGGCCAGATCGGACCCATGAATGGCACATCAAATACCCAGAATGCCAGGATGAAAAATACACAGGTCTGCACATACCCAATGAGGACATAGGGGATAATCTTGCCCAGCATCACTTCCGGCGCTCTGGCAGGGGTTGCCAGCAATGTCTCCATGGTGCCGCGCTCACTCTCTCTGACGATGGCAATGGCTGTAATCATCACCATGGTCATTGATATAATGACCGCCAGCAGGCCCGGCACGATATTATAACTGGTTTTGCCAGCCGGATTGTAGCGCTGGTGGGAGATCACGGAAAAGGCGTCGGGCTGGCTTGCCAGATAGGCAAGGGGTCCGATGGCCAATGCGTTGATGGTGTTTTGTGCCAAAATTGTCAACGCACCGGTAGCCGCGCCCGATGTGGCGGGGTCGGACGCATCCGCAGCAACAAGCAAAGCCGGCTTATCACCGCGTATGATGTCGCGTTCAAAATTGGGCGGGATGGTCACAACGAATGACGCGTCACCGGATTTGAGAATACGGTCTGTCTGCGCCGCATTGGCGACAGTCCCCTTGATGTCAAAATAGGTTGATGTTTCCATTGCCGCGAGGAAACGCCTTGCAAATGGTCCGCTCTCATGGACTTCCACCAGGGTGGGCAGATGTCTGGGGTCTGAATTGATGGCGAAACCGAAGAGCATCAATTGCATGATGGGAATGGCGATCATCATCGCAAATGTCATCCGGTCACGCCGCATCTGGATGAATTCCTTCATCAAAATGGCCAGAAATCTGCTGAGTGAGATGCCCATCTCAGGCAGCCTTGTCTTTTGCGAAATTATCTGTCGAGCCACTCATCAAATGGATAAACACCTCCTCAAGGCCCGCCGGTTGCCGGGTCCATTTATAGCGCGTGTCATCCATGAATGGTTTGGCGGCAGCCTCCAGCTGCTCACTATCTGTGCCCGATACATGCAGTGCAGAGCCAAATCGGGCAACCTGTTCAACACCGGGTTTGCCCTCAAGTTGTGCTGATAATGCCGCGAGATCTGTTCCCTCCACGCGCCAGGTAGCCAGCCCCACGATTTGAGGAATATCCTTTGCCGGGCCGTCAATCAGTTTTTCACCATAGGCAATATAGGCGATATTATCGCACTGGATGGCTTCATCCATATAATGGGTGGAGACGAGGACAGTGACACCCTCATCGGAAAGGCGGCGAATTTCGTCCCAGAAATCACGACGCGCTTTTGGGTCAACGCCGGCAGTCGGCTCGTCAAGAAGCAACAAATCCGGGTCATGCAGCAGGCATGCGGCCAGGGCCAGCCGCTGCTTCCAGCCACCGGAAAGTTCCCCGGCCAACTGACCGGAGCGATCGGCAAGTCCCAGCGTTTCAAGCGCTTCGCTCACCTTGGCACGCCGAGCGGGAATTTTGTACATGCGGCCCATGAAATCAAGGTTTTCGCGAATGGTCAGATCTTCATAGAGTGAAAACCTCTGTGTCATGTAGCCGACGTGTTCCTTGATGCGATCCGACTGGCGCAAAATATCGTAGCCAAGACAGGAACCAGCGCCGGCATCGGGGGTCAGCAAACCGCACAACATGCGGATTGTTGTTGTTTTACCACTGCCATTTGGTCCCAAAAAACCGTAAATCGCGCCCTTGGGCACCTGAATGTCAAATTTGTCGACAACCGTTTTGCCATTGAACCGTTTGACCAGGCCGCTGACGTCAATCACCGGTTGTTGTGTTGGCGTGCTCATGGCTTAAGCCTCACGTCAATGGGCTGTCCGGGCAGCAGACCTGTTGGCTTGACGGGCAGGGCCTGTGCCATGAAGACCAGTTTTGAACGATCCTCCAGGCTATAGATCACCGGTGGCGTATATTCTGCGGCGTCTGAAATATAGGAAATCCTGGCTTTGATTGGCTTTTTGCAATTGTCGCAACCGATATCCACCATCGCACCGATCCGAATGGCAGCGCGGTCCGGTTCGCTGATGTAAAAAAGGAACTTGATCTTGTCTTCAGGCAGAATTGAAACAACGGGCATACCCGATGAAACATATTCACCCGGAAGAAAATAGGTCTGCTGGATGTAGCCGTCCGAGGGGGCGACAACGCTGCGTTCTTCAAGTTCAACCCGCGCAATATCGGCGGCCATTTTTGCTGCAACAACTGCCTGGCGGGCTTCTTCCAGCTGCGCGCTTCTTGCGGGTAGTTGTGCAACTTTTAACTGCGCGCGCTGTTCTTCGACAATAGCAGCCGCTGAATCAAGCGATGCAAGGTCTGAATCAAGTTTGCTTGATGCAACAAAATCAAGAGCAGCAAGGTCTTTCGAACGCTCATAAGTGACTTTCGCCAACGCATAGCTTGCCTCGGCGCTGCGCAATTGTTCGGCGATTACTTCCAGCTCCTCAGGCCGCTTGCCAGTGCTTTCATCCGCCAGTTGCGATCTGGCCTTGGCAAGTTCAGCCTGTTCGCGGGCCAACAGGTAGCGCTGCTTGTTGTCATCAAGCGTGAACAGGTCTTGCCCACTGACGATGCTGTCACCACGACTGACCGTTAGTGATTGCACAACGCCACTGGTTTGAGCGGAGACATAGACATATTCGCCCTCAACATACCCAAAATAGCGCCCATGGTCGGCTGGTCGGTCAGCACCTGGCCACAGGGCGGTGAATAGAGCAACAAACCATGCGGTAATCGTATCCATATCAGTGTGCTCCCTGTGGATGTGTCAGGCCATTGATCAGGATGTCGAGATGGCTGTCTACGAAGGCCTGCGGTGATCGTGTCTGATCTTCATCTATGCCAAAAACCTGCCCGAGCAACATGTGGGCCAGAACCGGCCCGATAACATTTCGAACCGCCAATGGCACATTGACCGGGCGAAATGTGCCTGCATCAATGCCGCGCTGAATAATCAGTTCGAATGCGGCAATGCCCTTGTCCAGAACCTCGCGGCGGTACATTTCGGCGAGCTCCGGAAACCGGCCGGCTTCCTGCAGTACAAGGCGGGGAAGTGCCAGGAATTTAGGGTCTGAAAGCCGGTGCGCGCCCATCGTCAAAACCGTTTTAAGTAATGTTTCAGCATCATCTTTTGATGTTTGCGCGAGAATGACAGCCTGATCGGCCAGGGGCGTTATGGCCCGGCGAACCAGCGACTCAAAGATTTTTTCCTTACTGTCGAAGTAGCGATAGATAGCGCCTTTTGAAATCCCCGCATCCCTGGCAATGTCTTCGACCTTTGTTGCTGCAAATCCATTGCGCGAAAACAGGACAAGCGCCGCATCCAGCACTTCATCCGGCCGATCATCCGCCCTGCGTCTCCATTTGGGTTCTGATTGCATTGGTGTTTCCATAAGTAAATGACCGGTCATTTACTTATATGGGTAATTTGAGGATCGAGTCAAGTTTTTGATGCGATACGCGCTGACACTCGAGAGATTTCCCGAGCGGTACGCTGTGCCCCATCGAGCGGGCACGGTTACCCGCGCAGCGGGCAAGCGCGAACGCGCGTCGGGGCTTATGCCCCGCCCCGTCTGGAGCCAGCGCCGAAAGGCGCGATACGGCGTGAAGACATTTATACAAAGCCATCAGTGATCGGCGTACGGCTCAGATGAGCCTTCCTGTGAACACGCGGGTTTGGCAGGCGGGGTTGATTTGTTTTCTATTTGTCTCATGATTTTTGAACATTAATGTATTTTGAGATGCCAGCTGCGGGCGTTCGCAACACCGCAGCTGGCGATAGGGGATGGATCGGTTTTCTATTGGCTTTTTTAAGAGCCGTGCGTGAGTATGATCACCCC
>CANMVS010000005.1 GCA_947501445.1 uncultured Rhizobiaceae group bacterium
TCCACAATACGCACACAACCATCGCCGCCATCTTGAGCGAGTGCGTCCATATTCTCAGGCACCACATAGGCAATCAGTCTTGTATCACCGGTCTCGTCCTTGCGTGCCTCGACAACAGCCTGCGCTATGCCATCACACGCCTGCAGTCCCGCTTCAATCTCGCCAAGCTCCACCCGCATGCCACGGATTTTTACCTGAAAGTCCGAACGGCCCAGAAACTCTAACGTGCCATCAGAACGCCAGCGCGCAATATCGCCTGTGCAGTACAAACGGGCACCGGGTTCATTCCCGAATGGATCAGCAATGAACTTCTCACTCGTCAGACCAGATCGCCCCAGATAACCACGCCCAACCTGAACTCCGCCGATAAGCAATTCACCCGCAACACCAATAGGCTGCAGCTTGAGTTGTTCATCCAATACATACGCCTGACAGTTAGCAACCGCACGCCCAATCGCAACACTGCCGCCTTCCAAAAGTGTTCCTTCGTCCACAAGGTGTTCCACACAGGTCACAACTGTTTCAGTCGGGCCATAGGCGTTTATGAGCACGCAATGCTGTGACGCCAATCGTGCAAGACTGGCAGATAGCGCCTCACCGGTCGCGACAACACGCATCAGGCCAGACAATACATCCGGTGCACTGGAAAGCAGTGCGGCTAGCAATGCGGGCGACGCAACACACACGCTCACATCAAAAGCTTTTAGAAAGTTTCCAAGCGCCACACCATCCAACATGTTATCACGTGGCACGATCACCAGTCTGGCGCCGACGCTGAGTGTGGACAGCACTTCCTCGAAGTAGGCATCAAAGCTGATAGAGGCAAGTTGGCCTACACGACTTGCGCTTGTAAGACCAAACGCACAGACCTGATGACGTGCTACATTGGCTAGACCTTCATGGCCAACCATCACACCCTTCGGTTTTCCAGTAGAACCGGAAGTATAGATCACATAGGCAAGGCTGTCAGACACCAGTGGTGCAAGGCGTTCTTCATCGCCAATGGCAGTTGCTGGCAGTGCATTAATTTGAGCAACACAATGCTTTTCATCTATTACAACGATCTGCCCTGCTCGTTGCGGCAACATTGCTTGTGATGCAACCACCACTTTGGCATTGGCATCTTCAAGCATGAAGGCAAGTCGCTCAGTCGGATATTCCGGATCAAGCGGCAGATACGCACCGCCTGCCTTCCAGATGCCAAGCAGCGTAACGATGAGTTCCTGGCTGCGCTCAAGACACACACCAACTACGCATTCAGGCCCGATATCAATTGCCATCAAGTGACGGGCAAGCCTGTTCGAAGCCGCATCAAGCTCAGCATAACTGAGTTGTCGGTCCCCGTCGATCACGGCAATCGCATTCGGCTTTTGTTTCACCTGCTCTTCGAACAGGTCAATAAACGTCTGGTCCTTCGGATAGTCTATAGCGGTGTCGTTGAAGTTAGTGATCAGTTCATTCCGCTCTACTGCAGATAGAATTGGCAGTTGCTCTATTGTTGTCTGCGGCGCCTCTGCGATTGTTTCAAGTATTCGACCATACATCCCTGCTATTCTGTCCGCAGTCCTTGCATCAAACAGTTGGGTTGCATAACTCAGCAATCCACTGAGACCTCCACCCTTCAACTCGGTCATCAGGAGTGAGAGCTCAAACTGCTCATAGTTGTGGGTATCATTGCCAAAAGCCTCGGTCTCAATGCCCTCAAAAGCAGCTGCCAGGTCCCTACCGCCAGTATCTGCGGTGTTCTGCAAAATGAATAATACCTGTACAAGTGGCTGATGGCTGAGCGAACGCGCGGGCTGCACCAACTCCACAACTGCCTCAAATGGAACATTTTGATGCGCAAAACCGTCCAATATCATTCGCTTGTTTGATTTCAGTACATCTCGAAACGGCTCATCACCTTCAAACCGGTGCCGTAGCGCAATCATATTGACAAAGATGCCAATCAACGGCTCAAGCTCCACACGGGGGCGCCCGCCAACAGCTGTGCCAATGACAAGGTCGTCATCGCCACCGATCCGGTGCAACAGAACTGCAAAGGCTGTCTCAAGCACCATAAAAAGAGTTGCATCATGCGAACGAGCAACACTTTTAAGCTTATCGACTACATCTGCAGGAATATCGAAGGTGACATGACTCCCTCTGAAATTGGCCTTCTTTGACCGCGGTCTGTCGAATGGAAGGCTGATTGCGTCCGAAACACCGGCAAGTTGGTCTTTCCAGTAATTCGCTTTCTCACTCAGATCACCTAAGTTCAACACTTCACGCTGCCAGACGGCGTAATCGCCATACTGGACCGCAAGGGAAGCACACGGAGCTTGCTCTCCCTTTATAAAAGCGCTGTAATGCGCAGCAACCTCGCCCTTCAGAATATCGATTGACCAGCCATCCAACACCGTATGATGGCCGCCAACAACAAGAATATGATCGTCCTCTGCCACTTTCAACAGTGTCGCACGGAACAGCGGGCCTTTTGAGAGATCAAACCGACGACTAAGTAACACTTTCACACGTGAGGAAATATTCTCTTCGTCAAGCCCGGATACATCCTCCTCGTCGACATCGAAAGAACCGACTGGCGAAATTACCTGCACGGGTCGTCCATCAAGTTGTTCAAAATGGGTGCGTAGTCCCTCATGGCGGTTCACGACACAGGCAAGTGCCTTCTTCAGCGCCTCCCTGTCCAGCGTACCTCGCAACCGCGATGATCCCTCAATGTGATAGGCAGCGCCGGCTGATGCATCAAGTCGATCCAGAAACCATAACCGCTCCTGCTGCAAAGACAGAGGCAGAGGCTTCTTGCGGTCAGCAACAGGAATGGTTTTCACAACCCCAGTATCTAACTCGCCAAGCGCCTTTGCCAGCGCTTCAATTGTGCTGTGTTCGAACACCATCCGCACCGACACTTCGTTGCCCGTTGTCTCAGCAAGTTGCGCGACAAGCCGCACAGCCATCAGCGAATCCATGCCCAGATCAAGGAGGGCGGCATTGGGTGAAGGTACCGTGGCCAACCCCAATATGGATTGCAATTCGTCCTGCAAATACGATACCAAAACCGCCTCGCGCCCCGAAGCCGGCGTTGATTGGAGCCTTTTGAGCAATGAATTATTACCGGGCAAGGCAGGATTGCGCAGCAGGTTTGACAGTATCGGTGGTCTATAGTTTCCAAGCGCATTGCCCATGCGCGCCCAGTTCGCATCAACAACAACACCATTGGCAATGCTGCTGTTGAGCAGGCCTTTCATCGCATGATGACCGGCCTCGGGCTTCAAACCGCGCAGTCCCTGCCGTGCCAAATTGGTTTTAATCGCATCATCACCGGTCATGCCAGTAACGCCGGTGTCCCATGGACCCCAGGCAATACTGGTGGCAGGCAGGCCCTGTGACCTTCGCAATGCCGCCAATCCATCAAGATATCCATTGGCCGCTGCATAATTGCTCTGTGCGGGCGATCCCAATGTGGCGGCGATCGACGAATACAGAACAAACAAATCAATCGTATCGATGTCTTTGGTCGCCTCATGCAAATACCAGGCACCAAGAGCCTTTGGAGCAAGCACTTTGCTGAACCGTTCCGGCGTCTGTTCACTGACAACACCATCATCCAGAACACCGGCTGCATGAACAATGCCGCCAAGGGCGAGCCAATCCGCTTTCGCACCAAAGCGATTAATCAAGTCCGAGACTTGGGTTGCATCACCAATGTCTGCCTGTGCAATTTGTATCACACAGCCCGTTTCATCCATGATAGATTTGATCGTATCAGTGGCTACTTCATTGGGCTTTGTGCGTCCTGTCAGTACGATATACTGTGCACCCTCTCCGGCAAGCCAGCGGGCAGCCTCAAGGCCAAGTGCACCCAGGCCACCGGTGATTAGATATCTGCGGTCGGCGCGAATGTGGGTGCGATCAACCGTCAGCACAATCTTACCGATATGACCGGCACGGCTCATCAGCTTCATCGCCTGTGATGATTCGCTGAGCGGGTAAAGATGACAGCGCAGTGGAAACAGTTCTTCTACCTCAAACCGGGAAACCAGCCCGCCAAGCAGCTCAACCACCCGCCCTGGATCATCAACCATCCAGTTATCAATGGCCAGGATAGTGTAATCGACATCCGGACGAGCCTGTGCCATTACTTCACATGTCCAGATGTCCCGCTTGCCAATCTCTATGAAACGTCCAGCCTCGCCAAGGCACAAAAGACTTGCCTCAATAAAGCCCTCACTGGTCAGTGAGTTCAAGACAACATCAACACCCTTCCCATCAGTGGCCTGTAATATCTCTTCACCAAAATCTGTTGTGCGGCTGTCAAACACATGGTCAACACCCAAAGAGCGCAGGTAAGCCTGTTTGCCTTTGCTGGCCGTTGTATAGACCTGTGCCCCTATGGCCTTTGCCATTTGAATGGCAGCAAGGCCAACACCACCGGCACCGGCATGGATCAAAACCTGTTCACCTGCTTTCAATCCGGCCAGTTCAAAAGCCGCTGCAACTGTGCAGAACACCGTGGGTACAGTGGCAGCTTGCGCAAAGCTCATATCCCGCGGCATCGGCAACAGCATGGTGGCCGATGTCGTCACATGGCTTGCAAAACTACCTTCAACAAAGCCGAACACATGATCACCCAAACTCAGATGATCAACACCGTCGCCCACTGCTGTGACAATACCTGCAAGTTCACCGCCCAATTGTCCGGCATCCCCGGGATAAGCACCAAGCACGTTGAGGACATCACGGAAGTTCAGTCCCGCTGCATGAACGTCAACACATATCTCACCGGATTCAGGTTGCCGGTCATCGACAGGCACTATTCTCAATCCGTTGAATGAACCGCGTTCGCTGATCTCAAGGCGACCGCCGTCTGGCGATACCTGAATGGGCTGCGAGGGCCGCACGAGACGCGGAACCAGCATCTGATTGTGGCGCAGTGCCAGTTGTGGTTCTGCACCGTCTGCCGCAATTACAACCGCGACATCAACGGTATCGACCTCCGCTGCCACATCGATCAACCGCAGCCCAAGGCCCGGTTGTTCACTTTGCACCGATCGGCCAAAGCCCCAAATGGCACTTTGACCGGGATTGGCTGCCTCTCCCGGTTCGACTGCAACACCATTGCGTGTCACCACGCTTACCCCGAGCGGCAGGTTCAGTTCTCTCGACAAAAGCTTTTGAACCAGTGCGAGAACCTGAGTAAGCGGCCCATCAGTTGGAGATGCAGTACCCTGTTCATTGACCGCGAAGACAACACCAGCAAGATCACTGCCGAGTGAGGTCGCCTGTTCTGCCGCATCATCAAGAAGGTTCGCCACATCGCGGCCTGTACCGCTCAGGACATTAAAACCCTGCGCCTCAAACGATGATCGCAGGTCAGACAGTGCTGCACCACTGCCATCGGAAACGAGCAGTACGATCGCACCTTCGGGGGGCACGCCAGTCTTTGACCCTGCAATCTTTGCAACGCGCCAGTCGACAACATAGGTCAACGAATCTGCTGTATCGCGTCCAAGGGCACGCAGAAACGCCTCCTTCGGTGCGCGGCGCAGGGTAAAGCCCTCAATCAGACCAAAACGCACACCCTCTTCGTCCAGAAGGTGAATGTCGTAACGCAGGCTTTGATCATCGCTTGCCTGTTCAGCAGGACGATCCACATAGGCATGGAACCGTTGTGGTACACCATGCATCAGTGTGACGCTTTCCACATGCCAGGGTGCCCAGAACACACCAGCCTCATCCTGATTGAACGCTTCCATGCCTGCTGCAAGACGCGTACAGGCATCCAGAAGCACAGGATGGACCGGTTCATTCCGTATCAATGGCAACAATACCTGTGGAACTTCAATCTCCAGCAAGGCTTCCTGCTTGCCCAACCGTGCCTGCCTGACCGCCTGCAGCATCGGCCCATAGGCGACACCGATATCAGACCACAATTGTGTCAGGTCATCCACATCAAGCGCATCGGTGCGTTCGACAACACCGGCAATGTCGGTGTGGACTTCAGGCAAGGCTTCTGCCAAATGGTCTACCCGGCCAGTAACATGGCGATGCCAGTCACCACCCTCAGCAAGTCTGCTGAAGGCTTCAAAGGAAGAGGTCTCTGCTTCTACCGCCCTGTCCATTGCAAACTGCAGATCCCGTTTGACGCTTCCGTCGTGAAGAAACAAAGGTTCCAGGAAATCGATGTTTGATATCCTGCACGGCACGCCTGCAGCCTGAATGGCCATGGCGATATAGCTGACACCGGGAATAACGGCCTCTTCGTAAACACGATGATCACCGATCCAGGGATGGGTGCCAAGGGTGCAACCCTGCTGATAGATACGCCTGCCCATTCCGGCCAGATCAACTGACAGGCCCAGCAACGGGTGATGATCCACGCCATTCAATGCCCGCTTGCCGCGCGCCGGTTCTTCAATCCAATAGCGCTGTCGCTGGAAAGGATAGGTGGGCAAGCTGATACGTCGGCGTTCCTCACCTGCGTAAAGGCCAGCAAAGGCGAGCTTTACCCCTTGCGCATACAAAGCAGCCAGCGAAGCAAAATAGTGATCTGTTGCTTTCTCACCACCACGCATCGCCGGAATGGCCAACGGTGGTGTGGCGTCCTGCTCATCTATCGCCTGTGGCCAAGCCTGCAGTATCATCGCGCTCAGAACCGGCTGCGGGCCGATCTCAATCACAATATCGATGTCCGCTTCAGCCAGTGCCGCAACACTATCTGCAAATTGAACCGGCTGCCTTGCATGTTGGCGCCAATATTGTGCATTCGGCACACTATCAGCATCAAATGCCTTGCCCGTCACATTGCTGATCAGACGGCGGGCTGGAGCCTGCATCTCAATTGTATTTGCGACTTTCTCAAGATCAGCCAGCACCGGATCAAGCAGGCTCGAATGAAACGCATGGCTGGTCGTCAATCGATGACAACGAATGTCTTCAGCTTCAAAGCGCTCAATGGTTGCCTCAAGCAGATCAACAGGACCAGAGATTACCTGATGGGTACCATTGTAAGAGGCAATCTCAACCGGATGTTTGCCATCAGCATTAAGACCATCAAGAACAATTGTGATCGTCGCTGCATCGGCAAACACAGCTGCCATAGACCCGGCATCAGGTCCTTCCGTTGGCAAGGCACCCATCAGTGCACCACGGGCTGCAATCAACCGCAGTCCATCTTCCAGTGCAAACACGCCCGCAGCATGGGCCGCTGCATATTCACCGACGCTGTGGCCAAGCACAATGGATGCTTCAATGCCAATACTGCGATAGAGTTCAAGCAGGCCGACTTCCAACACATAGAGACAAGGCTGGGTCCAGACCGTATCGTCAACGTTCCCAGCGCTATTATTCCCCCCGAACATCACATCCAAAAGCGATGTTCCACGCAGTTCTTTGATCACGCCATCACAGCGATCCAGCACATCCTTGAATACCGGCTCACTGTCATAGAGCGCTTTGCCCATGCCCACATACTGGCTGCCCTGACCCGTGAACACGAAAGCCACCTTCGGTGCGGCATTTGATGTTCCCGTCACAAGACCCGGTGCAGACCTGCCCTGTTTGAGTGCCTTGAGCTGTGCCTTCAGATCATCAGCTGTCTCAAATACCAATCCTGCACGATGGGTAAAGTGCGAGCGTGCTGTGCCAGCGGTAAACGCCATGTCGGCAAGTGTTACCGCATTGATATCCGGGCGTGCATCAAGCCACTGCTCATATCCACTCGCAACATCCACAAGGGCCTCATCAACCTTGCCAGACAAAGGCAGAATGTGGTGAGTTCGCGTGGGAGCCACTGCTGCAGCTTCAGTGCCACTAGCTGCTGTCTTATAGCCCTCAACAATCACATGCGCATTGGTGCCGGAGAAGCCGAAGGAGCTGACGCCGGCAATGCGCCTGCCATCATCATTCGTTGGCCACGCACGTTTATGGGCGACAACTTCAACCGGCAGTACATCCCAGTCGATATGCGGATTGGGGGTCTCAAAATACAATTGGCCCGGAATAAAGCCTGTGTTGAGCGACTGCACCGTCTTGATCAGACCGGCAATACCGGCAGCAGCTTCCAGATGACCGATATTGGCCTTTACCGTGCCCAACAGCAGCGGGCTGTCATCGTTTCTGCCCGGTCCATAGGCCGCAGCTGCCGCACGCACTTCCACCGGATCGCCAAGCTCTGTACCCGTGCCATGACATTCAAGATATTGTACGTCCGCTGGCTTGATACCCGCTGATGCCAGTGCATCGCCAATCACCTGCTGTTGCGCTGGACCATTTGGAACAGTCAGACCGGAACTGGCTCCATCCTGATTAACTGCACTGCCACGAATAACAGCAAGGATGTTGTCTCCCGCTTCCTGCGCATCGCTCAGCCGCTTGAGCACAACAACACCGCAGCCCTCGCCGCGCACATAACCATCCGCGCGTGCATCAAACGTCTTGCAATGTCCACCAGGCGACAACATGCGCGCCCGGCTTGTTGCAATCATGCCCTGCGGGCTCAGCAATGTGTTTACACCACCTGCAAGCGCCAGATTGCAATCTCCCAACCGCAATGCCTGACAGGCCTGATGCAGCGCCACAAGCGAAGACGAACAGGCCGTATCAATTGCCATGGCCGGTCCCTGAAGACCAAGCGCATAGGATACACGCCCTGCAATCACACTCAGTGAGCCACCTGTTGCGCTATGGGCATCAATCTCATTGCCGTCGGACAAACCGCCAAGGTTGCCATATTCATTGGGGCCAACACCCACAAACACACCGGTGCGAGAGGCACGAAGGCCATCAATGGCGATACCACCCTGTTCCAGTGCCTGACAGGAGGTCTCAAGCAGCAGCCTTTGTTGCGGATCCATGCCAATGGCTTCTCTGGGACTGATGCCAAAGAACTGTGGGTCAAACTGATCAATGCCATCAATGAACCCGCCCATGCGGGTATAGATTTTTCCAGCAACATCCGGATCAGGATCGTAGTACGCATCAATATCAAACCGGTCCTTTGGAACCTCACTGATACCATCACCACCATCCATCAGCAGTGACCAGAAACGATCCGCATCCGCCCCCGATGGAACCCGGCAGCCAAGACCAATAATGGCAATTGGATCATCGGATGAGAAGGCTCTGTTGTTTGATACGACGATGGCTGCAGATGAGGCATTGCCCGCCCAATCACCAGCCATGGCATCGGTCAGATATTCCGCCACCCGCTCGATATCTGGATAGTCGATTGCCATGGTGGCTGGCAGCGATTGACCAAAGGCCTGTTCCAGCTGATTGCGCAGTTCAACCGCCATCAGTGAATCCATGCCCAGATCAAAAAAGCCCACATCTGCAGCAGGACATTCATTCATGCCAAGGATCGATTGAAGTAGATCCTGAATATGGGTGATGATCAGCGCTTTGCGCTCACCTGCAGGCGCTGCTTCAATGCGTTCGATCAACGCCGTTTTACCAGCTTTGGACAGATCACTTATCACTGGGCGGACAGCGTCAAAGAACGGACGTGAACGCCGCGCTTCCACGACGGCAATAAATCGTTCCCAGTCGTTATGGGTGATAATCGTCTGTATTGTGTTTGAACCAAGTGCATACCCGAGACCAGCGGTGACCTGCCGGTTCGAGATCGTCTGCACACCAATGCGCGCCAGTGTATCTTCTGCCTGCCGGGTGACCATTCCACTGGCACGAACCGGTCCGAGGTTCAGTACTGTTGCTGGAAGACCTGATTGATGGCGCATGGCAGCAAGGCCATCCAGAAAGCCATTGGCGGCGGCATAATGGGCCTGACCCTGACTGCCCCAGACCGAGGCAATCGAGGATACCATGACAAACAGATCAACAGAGCCCATCGCCTTTGTGGCTTCATGCAGATGCCAGGCACCATGCGCCTTGCCGGATAGTTCTCCTGCAAGAGCATCATCCGTCATATCTGTCAGTGGTTCGATTGATGCCTGTCCTGCCGCATGGATCACACCACCCAGATGAGACCAGGCCGTTTCTTCTTCATCTTTTGATGCGCCAAAGCGTGCAACAAGAGCCTTGACCGCATCAGCATTGCCGATATCAGCCTGAACCGTTGCGATCACACACGTTGCTGACGTCGGGCTGGCTCCCTGTGCCATTGCATCAATGCGAGCAGCAACCTCATCATTGGGTGAACGGCGCCCGGCAAGCACTATGTGATTTGCCCCCTGATCTACCAGCCATTGGGCCATGGCCAGTCCAAGGCTGCCAAGACCACCGGTAATCAGATAGCTTGCCTCAGCATTGATGTTGACAGGCCTGATAGCAGCGCCTGTCTCAACAGGCTTCAGTCTGGGCACAAAGATGCCATCTTCACGCAATGCCAACTGATCTTCATGGCTATCGCCCAGCAATACATCTGCAAGTGCTTCACCCAAACCGTCATAACCCTGCGCCGGCAGATCGATCAGCTGGCCCGCAACATCCGGGTGTTCCAGTCCCAGAACACGGCCAAAACTCCACAGGGCTGTTTGTTCAGGTGAGATCTTCACATCGCTATCAATGCGATGCGCCGCCTGTGAGACAATCGATATTGGTACTACAGCTTGTGAATACAGCACCGCCTGTATCAAAGTCAGAAGTCGCATCAACTGTTGTTCGGCAATCGCTGCCTGATCAGCACCATCATCTGCACCACAAAGCAGCACGATATGGCCTGATTGCCCCTCAGCCTTATTTAACCAGTCAACAAACGCAGCAACGGCATCCGGACTTTCATCCAGCGATACCACATCACACTTATGGCCTTTCTCCGTGAGCTGCTCCATGAGTGTCTCGGCTAATCCAAAAGCACCGTCGCCAACAGCCAGCCGCACGAACAACCATGATCCGCCTGCATCACCTCCCTTATCACCCACGTCAACAGGACCGTTTGACAACTCGTCCCTATGCCACACAACGTGATGGACGAAACCGTTCAACGCTTCATGGGATTGTTCAGCTTCATATCGATGGCGTATCTGAGCCAGGAATTGTTTGATCGATCCATGCTCTTCATCCACACCGAACAAACGCATCAGGTCACCCGGATCATCATTCAACAGTTGACTGAATAGTGCGCTGTCCAAGGTCGATTTATCAGTTGTTGGAGATGATGTATCGACCCAATAGCGTTGTCTCTGGAACGGATAGGTCGGCAAGCTGAGCCGCCCACGGTCTTCCCCCGTGTAAAGACCTGCAAAGTCCAGCTTCGCACCATGGGCATAGAGTGAGGCAACAGAAGCCACGTAGTGACCAGATGCATCACCCTCTCGGCGCAGCGATGGAACTGTTGCCGGTGGTGCAACCACCTCTTCTTCACCAGCATCATCAGGCCAGGCCTGCAGCACCATTGCACTCAATACAGACTGTGGGCCAATCTCGATCACCACATCAACATCAGCCTCTGCCAGAGCAGCAACACTGTGCGCAAAACGAACCGGCTTGCGTGCATGATCCCGCCAGTAATGTGCATTGGGCACTTCATCAGCATCAAAGGCCTTGCCAGTCACATTGCTGATCAGACGACGAACAGGTGCCTGCATCTCGATGGAACCGGCGACCGTTTCCAATTCACTCAGCATCGGATCAATCAGGCCGGAGTGGAACGCATGGCTGGTGGTCAATCGATGACAACGAACATTGTCTACTTCAAAGCGTTCAATGGCTGCTTCAATCAGATCAACAGGACCTGATATTACCTGATGCGCACCATTGTATGAGGCAATCTCAACCGGTGGCTGGCTATCAGTATTGAGAGCATCCAGAACAGTTGTAATTACTTCCCCACCGGCAAACACCGCCGCCATGGAACCTGCATCAGGCCCCGCAGTTGGCAGAGCATCCATGAGTGAACCGCGCGCTGCTATCAGTCGCAGCCCATCCTCCAGCGAGAATACACCTGCTGCATAGGCAGCTGCATATTCTCCAACGCTGTGGCCAAGTACAACAGAGGCCTCAACGCCCACATTGCGATAGAGTTCGAGCAGGCCGACTTCAAGCGCGTAAAGGCATGGCTGTGTCCATGCCGTCTCATCTATGGACCAGGCATTACCATCCATCCCGAACATGACACTCAACAGTGATATGCCACGTAGTTCCATGATCATACTATCACAGCGGTCCAGCACATCTCGGAATACGGGCTCTGTGTCATAGAGCCCCTTGCCCATACCAACATACTGACTGCCTTGACCGGTGAACACGAAGGCAATTTTTAGTGCTGCCTTTGAAGTTCCCGTTACCAATCCCGCTATAGTCTTGCCCTGCTTGAGCGCCTTGAGCTGTGCCTTCAGATCTTCAACTGTCCCAAACACCAATCCGGCACGATACTCAAAATGCGAACGGCCAATACCTGCCGTATAGGCCGTATCCGAAAGTGTCGTAGCGGTAATGTCCGGACGTGCAGCAAGCCATTGTTCGTAGCCTGCAACAAGATCAACCAATGCGTCACCCGTCTTGCCGGACAAGGGCAAAAGATAGCGCGGGCGAAGCGGCGCCGTATTTGTCTCTTCATTGTTATCGGGCTTTTCATAGCCCTCAACAATCACATGCGCATTGGTGCCGGAAAAACCGAAGGAACTGATAGCTGCAACACGCCTGCCATCATTGGTATCAGGCCATGTGCGCTGCTCGCCAACAACCTCCACCGGCAATGTATCCCACTCGATATGCGGATTGGGGGTCTCAAGATGCAATTGGCCCGGAATAATGCCTGTGTTGAGCGACTGCACCGTCTTGATCAGACCGGCAATACCAGCGGCGGCTTCCAAATGACCGATATTGGTTTTGACTGCGCCCAACAGCAGCGGGCTGTCATCGTTTCTGCCCGGTCCATAGGCCGCAGCTGCCGCACGTACTTCCACCGGATCGCCAAGCTCTGTACCCGTGCCATGGCATTCAAGATAGTGTACGTCCGCCGGCTTGATGCCCGCTGATGCAAGCGCATCGCTGATCAATCGTGTCTGTGAAGGCCCACTTGGCGCGGTCAGCCCGTTGCTCGCTCCATCATGATTGACCGCACTGCCCCTGATGGTGGCAAGAATGTTGTCCCCATCCGACTGCGCAACACTAAGCCGCTTGAGCACCACAACGCCGCAACCTTCACCACGAACATAACCATCTGCCCCCGCATCAAAGGTCTTGCAGCGCCCGTCCGGCGACAGCATGCTTGCATTAGCAAAGGCAGCAGTAAGGTCTGGTGCCAGGATTGCATTCACACCGCCAGCAAAGGCAAGACTGACTTGTCCGCTTTTGAGCGCATCGCATGCATCGTGCAAAGCAACCAGCGAAGATGAACAAGCTGTGTCAATGGCTTTGGCTGGCCCCTCAAGGCCAAGCACATAAGATAAACGCCCGGCTGCAACACTGCTCGCATTGCCCGTGCCCGTATAAAGATTGTTTGAAGGTTCCTGCATGGAAGTTCTTTGGGAAGCTTCACGCAGCAATGTCTCATAATCATGCGTGCTGATGCCGAAAAAGACACCGGTACGGCTGCCCTGCAGTCCAGTGGCTTCAATACCCGCGTCCTCCAGCGCATGCCAGCTTGTCTCAAGTAAGAGCCGCTGTTGCGGGTCCATGGAGATTGCCTCAACCGGCGCTATGCGGAAGAAATCCGCATCAAACCAATCAATGCCGTCGAGATAGCCACCCCGCCAGTGGCCGACGCCATTGGTTCCTGCCATGCGCCGGTCCGACGGCAATTCAATGACCCCGTCACCGCCGTCCAGGAGAAAATCAGCAAAACCCTGCCCCTTTTGCGACGCGCCGGGAAAACGATGCGCAAGGCCAACAATGGCAATCGGTTCGGCTTCGTTTTTACTATGACCATTCCTCATGCCAGTATCGGACGAACCGTTGACAGCAGGCCCGTCCTCAATTTCGCTGCCGCTGGCTGTGCGGACATAGACTGCCAGAGCCGTTATGGTCGGATAATCATACAGTTGGCTTGCATCGAGGCTGAGCCCATAGACCTCGCTGATCTGTCCGGTTAACTGGGCAGCCAGAAATGAATCAATGCCAAGATCCATCAGCGCCATATCGGGTTGAATGTCTTGTGGTGTAACCCCCAAAAGTGTTGCTACCGTGCGCTGCAAATCCCATTCGAGCGACAAAGACCCGTGTGCGTCATCGCGATGGGACGCCATGACTGCAACAGTGTCCTGTTCTGCCGGGCGCTGCCAGCGTCCAATCTCGGTCAGTTCGTTGCCCAGAAACAGGTCGCGGGCCTTGCCATGCTGAATCTTGCCCGACGTCGCCTTGGGAAGACTTGCAGGTCTGATCAGCACAATTGCATGCGGATCTATCTCATGATTATCGACTACAGCCCTGCGGATCGCAGCACATACTTCATCCGCATCAAGGCCGCGTAACGCCGTGCGGCCAATTTCCATGACCACGACAAGGCGCTCTTCAATACCGTCGCCTGGCGCAACAGTCTCACCATTTGCATCCACATCAACAGCAAAGGCTGCTGCACTGTCGCGCCTGAGAACATCATGGGCATCACAGGCCGTTGCACAGATATCCTGGGCATAGTGATTACCACCCCGGATGACGATCAACTCCTTGAGCCGCCCAAGCACGAATAGCTCGCCATCCATTACCGCACCAAGGTCACCCGTGCGCAGCCAGGCACGGCTGCGGCCACGCCGACCCTTCAACTTTGCGCTAAATGTCTCCGCACTCAGTTCGAGCCGACCCCAATAGCCCTTTGCAACACAAGGACCATTTAGCCAGATCTCGCCAATTGCTCCCTCCCCAATCTCCCGGCAGGTTTTCGGATCTACTATGAGAAGATGATGATCCGGGATAGCTGGCCCGCAAGACACCGACAGCGGCCCGTATGTTTCGCAAATATCTGAGAGATCAGAATCAACAGAGCTCGCAATAACATCCATTCTGCCTTGGGCCATGGCTGCCTTGTCAAGAGCAACAACCAGGGGACCATTGGAGATGGCACACCCAGTCGACAGAAGGACTGTTTCGGCCATGCCGAAGCCAGTGGCGAAGTAATCATATTTGAACCCTGTTCCAGCCATTCGTTTTGCAAATGCATTCAGCGTGGCCGGGCGAACTGCCTCCGCACCACATACTGCCAGTTGCAGGTTGGAAAGATCGATATCCCCAGTGTCGCTGTCGGCCAGCATGTCCACACAAAGCTGGTAGGCAAAGTTCGGCGCTGCCGTATAGGTCGCACGATATCTACCCAAGGTCTCTAACCATGAGCGCGGGCGCTGTAGGAAACTCGCAGGGGTCATGAGTACGCTGGTATACCCCATGGCAATAGGCCCCAACACACCATTGATTAAACCCATGTCATGATAGGGTGGCAGCCAGAAACACCCGATATCATCGCGACTTAGGCCGGTGACCGCTTGCACTCGTGCCAAATTATCCAGAACATGGCGATGACTGACCATAACACCCTTGGGTGATCCGGTAGTGCCGGAAGTATATTGCAGAAACGAGAGATCATCTGGATTGACATTGGGGGCTGTCCAGTCCAATGTCATCGCCACATCGATAGAATCCACGGCAAGAACTTCAAAGAGTATTCTGCCTTCGTTCCACTCGTCCAGACGCGATACAAGATCCGTGGTAGCCAGCGCCATCCTCGCCCCTGCATCGGCAACTATCGCCTCAAGACGCGACATGTGCTTTCTGTTGCGCGGTGGGTAAGCAGGCACTGCAATCACACCAGCCAACTGGCAGGCAAAGAAAGCGGCAATATAATCAGGCCCTGGCGGACACAGAATTAAAACACGATCTCCGACCACACATTGCCGCTGCAGGGATGCAGCAATTGCCCTGGCTCGGTCAAACAAACCGCCATAGGTCAGATGTTCTTCTTCAGGCTTTTTGCTGCCACGAAATTGAAGAAAGGTATAGCCAATACGATCCGGATCAGTTGCAGCACGAGTCGCAAGCAGTTTTGCCAATGTCCTGGCAGATGTTGACAGTACTCCAGGCCGACGTGGTGGACCATATTTCCCATCAACATTAACATTCATTTGATTAACCCACTCCAACCAAAGAACCGATTGCACGCAATGGACCGAAAAAATACGCAAATATTTAAATGCAATACAATACTATTAAAAGTTTATTTTCAATGCTTATTACTCCCATTATAATTATTTCTAAGCTTACTTATTTCACAAAAATATAATTTACTTTCGGACACATTCGTAGCCCGATTAGACCGCGCTTCAAAACAATATCGGGCATCTGTATTTTTGCGAGTATGCAATCCGTGCAAACGTCGGCTCTGTCGCAAATATTTTGGTTCCGTTAAGTCGTTTACCGGTAGGCGTGGCTGTCAGTAACTTTACGTGACAGTTGTATTTATAGAACGAGCTATTCCAAAGACTGCTGCTACCGGTAATCTGCGGCGCCTTTGCGGTGACATTCTTCCAACGATACTCAGTGTATTATCGCGATCTTGAAAAATTAATGAGCAAGCGCATTGTGGATGTCGATTACTCCATGCTGATCCGTTGGTTCGTCAAATTCACGCTTCGGCTTGAGGAACAGGCAAGCTTGACAAGCTACCTGCTGGTTAAATCTGGCCCATGGATGGTTCTGTACCGGGTAGGATGGACCAACGTGATATCAAAGTTCGTACAACTCAACCGTTTGATCAATATCCTGCAGATTAAACACCTCAACAACCAATCGAACAAAACAAGCGATCCATCGAGCAGATCATTAGGCCAATGCTGATGTTCATAGCCTTTCATTCTGCCAGCGCCATGCTCGAATGAATTAAAATTGCTCGCATAAACCGAAAAGGCCATATCAGCTCAAGCGGACAAACCGTTTTCCAGCTCATCGCCAACCTAGCAGAATAGTTGTATCTACCGCACCGATACCGTTCACCTAACGAGAAATTTGCGATACAACCAAGTTCTCGCACCGACCGTTAATCCGATAGCCGAAGCAAAAGTTGGGAATCCCAACGGCTGGCACACGGAAAATAGTCAAAAAACGCGCTTCACCAAAATGGCTACCAGTGGCGACGCATGGCTGCCAATAGAAAATTCTTTGATATCAACTACTTGTGAGAATTTCGATCAATCGTGCGAAAGCCGGTTCCATTGCCAATCTACTCCCACTCAATCGTTCCAGGAGGTTTGGATGTCACATCGTAGACAACACGGTTGATGCCACGCACTTCGTTGATGATGCGGGTGGCGGCACGGCCGAGGAATTCCATGTCGTAGTGGTAGAAATCAGCGGTCATACCGTCAACGGAAGTAACCGCACGCAGGGCACAGACGAATTCATAGGTTCGCCCGTCGCCCATCACGCCAACCGTTTGAACCGGCAGCAAAACTGCAAAGGCCTGCCAGATGGTGTCGTAAAGACCGGCATTGCGGATTTCATCCAGGTAGATGGCGTCAGCTTCGCGCAGGATCTCCAGCTTGTCACGGGTGATACCGCCGGGACAACGGATCGCCAGACCGGGTCCGGGAAACGGATGACGGCCGATGAAACTGTCAGGCAGGCCCAGTTCCCGTCCCAGATTGCGCACCTCATCCTTGAACAATTCACGCAAGGGCTCCACCAGCTGCATGTTCATGCGCTCCGGCAAACCGCCAACATTGTGGTGCGATTTGATTGTGGCTGAAGGTCCGCCGGTAAAGGAAACACTCTCGATAACGTCCGGATAAAGCGTTCCCTGCGCAAGAAACTCTGCGCCACCTATTTTTTCTGCTTCGGCCTCAAACACGTCGATGAAAAGACGACCGATGGTCTTGCGTTTGGCTTCAGGGTCGCTCTCACCCTCCAAGGCATTGATGAACGTGTCCGATGCATCCACCAGCGTCAGCGGAATATTGTAATTTTCCCGGAACATCGCCAGGACTTCCGTCGCTTCATTTTTACGCATCAAACCATGATCAACCAGAATACAGCTGAGCTGATCACCAATCGCCTCATGGATTAACAAGGCGGCAACGGACGAATCCACCCCCCCAGACAGGGCGCAGATAACCTTCTTGTCACCGACCTGTTCGCGAATGGCATCAATTGCCTTTTGGCGATAGGCTGCCATTGTCCAGCCGCCATCAAGACCGGCTATTTTTTGCACAAAATTGCTAAGAAGCCGGGCGCCGTCTGGTGTGTGTACCACTTCCGGATGGAACTGAACCGCATAGAATTTGCGCTTCTCATCGGCAATGGCCGCATAGGGTGCGCCGCTTGATGTACCAACGACTTCAAACCCTTGTGGCAGATTGGTGACACGATCACCATGGCTCATCCAAACCTGGTGGCGGGTGCCGACAGCCCATACACCGTCAAACAGGGCGCAATCTTTTTCAACTTCAAGGAATGCACGACCAAACTCGCGGTGATGCCCGCCCTCGACACTTCCGCCCAGTTGTTCACAGATGGTCTGTTCGCCATAACAAATGCCCAATACCGGGATACCCGCCTCGAAAATCATCTGTGGCGCGCGCGGCGAGCCAATATCCGTGGTCGAAGCAGGACCGCCGGAAAGAATGACCGCCCTGGGCTTCATTCTCAAAAAACCGGCTTCAGCCAGCTGAAAAGGAATGATCTCGCAATAAACGCCGGTTTCGCGAACGCGCCGCGCGATCAGCTGTGTGACCTGCGAGCCGAAATCAATGATGAGGATGCTGTCGGATTGTGCTGTCGTGTTCATGACAGGGCTTTAGTGATTCCTTTGGATTTGTGCAAGCGCGCAGGGCCATCAACGCAATCTTTATTGTTCAAATGCGCCAGCAGGACCGTTCCATGTTTTGTCAGAAACGGGACAACGGTGTCGGTCTTAGATTGTGTTGATGCATTCAGGTTTTGCAGGATCCATCAGACGGATGCAATTTGCCTGCGAAAGGTTTTGTCAGTGATAACCCTATAATGTGTACAGTAAATGCCTATCTTTCTGACGGTCACAATGACCCGTGATCGCTCCATGAACCCGAAAGCGTCATCATGTCTCAGCCAATCAGGAATGTGGTCATTGTCGGTGCTGGATTTGGCGGCCTGTCTGCAACCAGGGAACTTGCAAACGCGCCGGTATCCATCACACTCATTGACCAGCAGAATCATCATCTGTTTCAGCCGTTGCTTTATCAGGTTGCAACTGCCGCGCTTACACCGGCCGAAATCGGCGTTCCCATCCGCCAGATATTGCGCAGGCAAAAAAATGCCAAGGTTCTGATGGACCGTGTTGTTGGCGTGGATACCCAAAATCAACAGGTTTTGACCCAGGATGGCCGCCATGTGCCCTATGATGCACTGATCATTGCAACCGGCGCACGGCACAGTTATTTCGGCAAGGATCAGTGGTCGGAATTTGCACCCGGCATCAAAACCTTGAATGATGCTTTCGGCCTGCGGGAAAAGATACTGACTGCACTGGAAAATGCCGAAATCATTGCTGAAGACGATCCGATTTCAGCCAGACGGTTTCAGACCTTCGTCGTGGTGGGCGGCGGTCCTACCGGTGTTGAAATGGCAGGGGCCATTGCAGAACTGTCGCACTCGGTTGTACGCGATTTTCGCTGTATTGATGGCTCGCAAAATCGAATATTGCTACTTGAGGGTGGACCACGTGTGCTGCCGAGCTTTGCAGAAGATCTGTCTGCCCGCGCGCAGCGGGATCTGGCTGATCTGGGCGTTGAAGTCCATACGGATACGATGGTGACGGATATCACTGCCAGTTCAGTGATAACGTCCCATGAGGAAATCATGACCGAAACTGTTGTCTGGGCTGCCGGTGTCGAAGCGTCGGCTGCGGGCAAATGGCTTGATGTGCCGGTTCGTGACAACGGCCATGTCGTGGTCGATGAAACACTCAGGCCCGAGGGGCTCGGCAATGTCTATGTCATCGGAGACACTGCCCACCATGAGGTTGATGGCGCCGCATTGCCGGGCATTGCACCGGTGGCAAAGCAGATGGGTATTTTTGTAGGCAAACGGCTGGCGCAACTTGCCGCCGGCGGGCAATGTTCGAAGGCGTTTCACTATTCAGATGCCGGTTCGCTGGCAACAATTGGCAGAAACCGTGCTGTTGCCGATATCTATGGAATGAAGATCACCGGGCGCGCCGGATGGCTCCTGTGGGGGGCCGCGCATGTCTTCTTTCTTATCGGTTTCAAAAATCGAATTTTCGTTCTGTTACACTGGCTTTGGCTGTATCTGACGTGGCAACGCGGTGTCCGGCTTATCATCCACCGTAAGATCAGTGAGGATGCGCCCTCGCCTAAGGATCCAGCAAACCCTGCTTAACCGCATCTTCAAGCCTGTCGACCGCAGCGGCAAGTCTGTCATCGATGATATGCAGGTATTCCGTCCAGTCATCAATATGATGCAATGTGCTTTTTCCATCAGATATTCCACGCAGCCCGACAAGCGGCACATCATGGTGCTGACAGCTGCGCAGCAGTGCATATGTTTCCATATCCACCATATCTGCGTCGATTGCATCGTAAGCGTCACCGGAAACAATATTGGCACCGGTAGACAGGGAAGCTGAGGGCAGTTGCGCGATAATATGATCCAGCATCATCACAACCGGCAGATCCAGAAATGGCGTTGCGCCCTTTTCAAACCCAAGGGGTGAGGCATCCATGTCGCGGTAGGAAACGCTGGATACCTGGTAGATTTGCGTCTGCTCCAATGTTGCAGAGCCTGCTGATCCCAGGGAAACAACCAGATCCGGTTTGCTGCCGACGGCGACCAGAAGATCCAGTGCTGCCGTGGTTTTAACCGCGGCTTCCACAGGGCCGACGCCGGTCATCAGGGGTGAGATACGGCTTTTGAGATGCGGACCGAATTCCTGCTGTGCTGCCATGACATAAAGCAGTTTTTTGGAACCCACCTGTTTCAATTCAGAGTTCATCCTTCAATGCCATCCCTGCCGGTTACGGCCATCATTGTTCCTGTCATTGTTGCAATCAGTTTTTCCGCGCCATCCTCACCGATCGCAAAAGCCTGACCATCTGCAACCGTGATTGTGCGTCCGGGCTTGGTGACAGCGCCGCGAAAGATGAACCGTTGCCCACGCGCTGGCGACAGGAGGTTAATCTTGAATTCAATGGTCAATACCGCAGCATCAGCCGACATCAGTGTAAAGGCTGCATAACCACAGGCCGAATCCAGCACCGTGGACACGATACCGGCATGCAGGAAACCATGTTGCTGGGTAAAGGCCGCATCATAGGGCATTTCCAGTTCAACGGTGCCGGGCTCAATAGTGTTAAGCGTGATGCCAAGGGTGCGCATGACCTGCTGGCGATCAAAACTGTTGCGTGCGCGGTCTGCGAAGTCCGGATTTCGAGGTATAAATTGCACCATGGCAGCTTCCGTCAGGTTTTTCTTTGCATCACAGCAATAAAGAAACCATCCGTATTCGTCGAGGCCGGGGTAAGCGTTATTGATTTCATATCAGCGGACCAGGGTTGCAAGGGGCTTTCACCAAAGAGATCCTGCCAAACCTCGCCGACCGACACCAGTTCAAAATCCGAGTTATCCTCGCAGAAACCATAGACCTGTGCTTCGTTTTCCTGCGGCAGAACCGAGCACGTGATGTAAATCAGGAACCCGCCGGGGCGCACATAGGGTGCTGCAGAGGCCAGCACCTCCTGTTGTTGCAACACGCGCTCTTCGAGCGTTTTCAGCGTCAGCTTCCATTTGGTTTCAGGCCTGCGCCGCCAGGTCCCTGTCCCGGTGCATGGCGCATCAATCACCACCCGGTCCATACGGCCCGCCAATTCGGCAAGATCACTGCCTGCGTCGTGAACCTGAACATTGCGGGTTCCGGCCCGTTTGATGCGCTCAAAAATCGGGGCAAGTCGTGACTTGTCAACATCCCAGCTGTGAATCTGGCCCTTGTTGTCCATGGCAGCTGAAAGCGCCAATGTCTTGCCGCCGCCACCGGCACAATAGTCCAATATCTGTTCGCCAGCCTGCGCAAAGATAAGATCCGAGACAATCTGGCTGCCTTCGTCCTGAACTTCAAACCAGCCCTTTTGATAGCCAGCCTCAGCCGTCACATTGGGAAGCCGCGACGGCCCCTCCCCGGCGGCGACCCTTACACCAAACCGCGACAGGGCTGTTTCCTCCGCACCAATCTTTGAAAGTGCCTTGAGTGTTTTTGGCACAGTTGATTTGAGCGTGTTAACCCGTAAATCCAGTGGCGGGCGTGCGCTGAAGGCGCTGGCCTCGGCAATCCACTCATCGGCAAAATTCTCTTCAAAGGCAAATTGTATCCATTCAGGAATATCAGCCTGAACGTGTTGCGGTGCATCAGCCAGATTTCGCGTCGCAAAGGCATCCGCATTTGTCTGTGGCAGCGCTTCAGGTGCAAACCGGTCGTCCTGCAATTGCGCGACAAGCTGCTCGGGGTTGATGCCCCATTGACGATAAAGGACGGCATGGACCAGTGCCTGCGAACTGTCGTTATCCATCAAATAGCCATGGGACAGTTTTTGCCGCAGGGCGTCATAGACGATATTGCCAATGGCAGCACGATCACCGGATCCGGCAAATCTGTGTGCAAGGCCCCAGTCTTTGAGCGCGTCGCCGACAGGGCGTTTACGTTTTTCGATATCGCTGAGGATTTCGATGGCTGCTGCCATCCGACCACCAAGCCGCATGTTCATGATCCTTCGTCTAAATGATGAGCGGTGGCTGGTTGTATAAACCCACAACGTTTGACGCACTCGCGCGGACCATTAGAGCAGTTTCAGGCAAAAGAAAACCGGCGCTTTGATAAAGCTCCGGCAAGACATGCAGATTGAAGCGCCCTGATTGGCGGCCAGGCGCAATAATTGATGGTTAAAATACGGCAATTGCAATTGTAGCAATCCAGCCGAAGCATAAAACTGCATTCATATATCCGGACGACCGGCCGATTGGAATCAGGCCCGCAGCAGAACCCATACAAGCCATAGCCACAGGATGGCATTGACGCCAAACCCGACGATGAAAAGCGGTCTGCGCTTTCGCAAGGCATTGGTTGTGATGTGGACCCATGAGTGTGCAATACGACTGCCAACAAAGATCCAGGCCAGCATAAGCACCGGATAATTGACACCATTGACCATATAGAGAATGACGCAAACGACATAAAACAGGAACGGCAATTCAAACTGATTGATAAGATTGCGTATGGCCGTAGCACTGGCTTCGGGCTCATCTGTCGGAATCCTGAATTGTGACGCTCGGGCCTTGCCGCTGAGTACAGCTGATTTGCGTCGTTTGGACGCCACCACATAGATGGCATAGATGAGGACCGTCTGGGCGATCAGTGGCCAGAATATCGCTGTATTACTCATGTCCGTTTCCCGATCAGAATCATTTTTCGAAACGCTAGCGTGTTTCCAGGCCTGTGTGAAACGGTTTTCAGACTATGGCAATTCAGGTTGTGACGGAATCGGCAAAAACTGAATGCATCAACAATATCAAAGGCCGACACCGTTGTCCCGTCTCTGACAAAACGTGAAACGGTCTGGGAGGATGGAATGCCCGGTTACCTCAGCAATTGTGGCAATCAGGCATTCACATCAAAGCAGGATCGCCCCTATTCCAGATCAAACTCCAGGTAGGTAACACCTGATTTACACAGGGCGACAGATTTTGGTTGCAGTCTGATCGCATCTGCCGCTCCGGCAAAAAGTGCGACACCGGCTGAAAGAATGACCGGTGCCATTTTCAGCCGCAGACAATCAATCAATCCGTTTGCGAGCAGCAGACCGGCAAACTGACCACCACCACACAGATAAATACTGCCGCCCTGAGTGTTTTTGAGATCCCGGACCACCTGAGGCCAGTCTTCCCGAATAATTTCCACATCGCAATCCTGCGGCAGTTGCAGTGTCCGGGAAAATATCAAATGGCGCATGTGGGGATAGGCGCGTTGGCCTGGTTTCAGTCCGAACCGAAAACCAAACTCGTAGGTTTTACGGCCCATGATGACAGTGTCGTAGCCGGCAAGCCGTTGCCCATAGGCTTCGACATGATCGCCCTCCATTGGAAAGGCAGAAATATCGTCATCAGGACCGGCAATATAGCCGTCAAGGGACGTCGCTACGTCATAGTAGATTTTTCGCATAATATGCTCCGAAAACAAGAATCATCGAAATGCCCCGGAAAACCGAAGCGATTTAGATCACATCATGTACTGACAGATGTCAGTGACCCTTGTTCATGTCGGACATACTCCTGCGTTCAACGCTGTGTTCGACTATGCCACGCGCGCCTGCCTCTAAGCAAGTATCGCTGCGACGGCCCGCGCGCCGGTGGCACCGGCAGGCCGCTAAACGCCGCCTGGATAATTCGGGCTCTCGCGGGTGATCGTTACATCATGGGTGTGACTTTCTCTCAGACCAGCGCCGGAAATGCGAACGAATTGCGCTCGCTCCTGAAGATCAGAAATCCGCTCGGCACCCACATAGCCCATGGCTGCACGCAACCCGCCTGCCAGCTGGTGCAAAACGGCAGACACAGGCCCTTTATGGGGCACCTGACCTTCAATGCCCTCCGGTACAAGTTTTAGAGTATCGCTCACTTCAGCCTGAAAATAACGATCAGCTGATCCACGCGCCATCGCCCCGACGGACCCCATGCCGCGATAGGCTTTGAATGAGCGCCCCTGGTAGAGATAGACTTCACCCGGACTTTCATCCGTACCGGCCAGCAAAGAGCCAATCATGACGGCCGATGCACCTGCGGCCATGGCCTTTGCCAGATCACCGGAGAACTTGATGCCGCCATCAGCAATCACCGGCACATTGGCTGCCTGCGCTGCTTCAACCGCACCCATAATGGCACTGAGCTGAGGTACGCCCACACCGGCGACGATACGCGTTGTGCAGATGGAACCGGGTCCAATACCAACCTTGACCGCATCAGCGCCCGCATCAATGAGAGCGCGGGTGCCGTCCGGCGTGGCAACATTGCCCGCCATGATACGCACAGAGTTGGAGAGTTTCTTGACACGGGTCACCGCATCCAGAACACGCTGTGAATGCCCGTGGGCAGTGTCGACCACCAGCAGATCAATGCCCGCATCAATCAATCGTTCAGCCCGCTCAAAGCCATCATCACCGACACTGGTTGCCGCTGCTGCCCGCAACCGTCCCTGTGCGTCCTTGGATGCATTGGGATTGAGGTGGGCTTTTTCCATGTCTTTTACGGTGATCAGGCCGACACAATGCCCGGCTGCATCAACCACAAGCAGTTTTTCGATACGATGCTGGTGCAGCAGTCGTTTTGCCTGATGCTGTTCAACATTTTCCTTCACCGTCACCAGATTTTCGTGAGTCATCAACTCATGAATCTTCTGATTTGGATCGGAGGCAAAACGCACATCACGGTTGGTCAGGATACCCACCAGCAGCCCTGTTCCGTAGCCACCGGCACCACCATTTTGCACAACCGGAATACCGGAAATCCCATGCGTGTTCATCAGGGCATGGGCGTCGGCAAGGGTTGCATCCGGACCTATTGTCAACGGATTGACGACCATGCCGGACTCGAATTTCTTGACACGGCGTACTTCTTCGGCCTGCTCTTCGGGGGTGAGATTGCGGTGGATCACACCAATACCGCCGGCCTGGGCCATCGCAATGGCCAGCCGCCCTTCGGTTACTGTATCCATGGCCGATGAAATAATTGGCAGGTTCAGGTCGATATCATGGGCAATGCGGGTGCTGACATCGGTTTGTCCGGGCATGACAGTGGAGTGGCCCGGCTGCAGCAGCACATCGTCAAAGGTAAGGGCTTCGTGTCCCGTCGCTGATTCTATGATGCGCGCCATGGCCAATCCTCTATGGTGTGGGAATGCCACAGCCTGCCGTGAGGCATCCGCAGCATTACATATGATCAATTAGAAGTTGGCGATGGCTGGTACCATGGATATGCGGCGAAAGAAACAGAAAAAACATCCCGTTATTCCCCCGATTGCCCATGGGGCTGATAACCGCCTGTGCGAATTCAGGTCTCGATACTTTTACGACCGCGAAATCCCTTGGCCAACAGGTACATTTCCACCGATTCGGCCCTTGAAGACGGTGGCTTGATATGCAGCACCGTCTTGAAGTTCTTCTTCAGCATATTAAGCAGATCCGTTTCCGTTCCACCCTGAAATGTCTTGGCCAGGAAATGTCCGCCCTCATTGAGCACATCAACTGCAAACCAGGCGGCCACTTCACACAAATGCATGGTGCGCAGATGATCGGTGCGCTTGTGGCCGGTTGTCGGTGAAGCCAGATCAGACACGACAAGATCCGGCGCCCCGCCGCAGGCCTCAATCAATTTGTCCGGTGCATCATCTTCTAGAAAGTCCATCATCAGGAACGTCACGCCGGGTATGGGATCCATATCGAGAAAATCGATCGCCGCCACCCTGGTGTTTGTATCCGTCGAGCCGGTTACCTTGGCAGCAATTTGCGACCAGCCGCCCGGCGCAGACCCCAGATCGACAATGCGATTGGCGTTGTCCAGAATGTGATGTTTCTCATCAATTTCCAGCAGCTT
Source organism: uncultured Rhizobiaceae group bacterium (assembly GCA_947501445.1). Classification (GTDB taxonomy): domain Bacteria; phylum Pseudomonadota; class Alphaproteobacteria; order Rhizobiales; family Rhizobiaceae; genus Hoeflea_A. Next base: position 26,515 of record CANMVS010000005.1, read on the forward strand.
GAATGCCGCGCGCGACCGATAGCCTTCCAGCTGCGCGCGCTGCACATAGGGATCGTTGATATGCCGCTCAATCCAGCGCCGTGAAGAGGCTTTCAGCTTGCCCTTCTTTTTAACCCTTTGACCCAGCTTTCGCCCGGTTCTGTTTCCCGCTGTCAATCGCGTCACCGACCAGCTCCCTTTGTTGCCGAATTGCTACCGGGTCTGTTGCCCGATTGCGCATTCTGCCTGTTATAAAAATTCCGCTTGCCGCGGCCACGACGCCAGATACCGTCGGCTGCCATCATTTCCGTCAACAGGCCTTCGCGCAGTCCGCGATCTGCCACGCGCAAACGTTCCGACGGCCAACGCAACCGGATTGCGTCAAGGATTGCGCAGCCCGCCAATACCAGATCAGCGCGATCAGCACCGATACATGGATTGGAGGAGCGTTCGTGAAAGTCCCAGGACAGCAGTTTTTGTGTCATGAGGTCTACCTGCTGACTTGTCAACCAGAGACCATCAACACGGCGGCGATCATACCGTGGCAAATCAAGATGAACGCCGGCCAGCGTTGTCACGGTTCCGGATGTACCAAGCAGATGAAACATGCCATCCGATGCGCCCTGACAGCCAGGGATTTCCGGACAAACGAAATCGGCCAGAAGATCTGCGACTTCAGAGACCATGTTGCCATAAATCTCCGACGTGACGTGTTGGCCACCGTGGCGCTCGGATAAAGTCACAACGCCCACCGGCAGGGATGTCCAAGCCTTGATGTGATTTGCCAGGCGATTTGATCGGCTGCCTGACAGGTCAATCGCCGCAATTTCCGACGAGCCGCCACCAATATCAAACAGTACAACGCCTTCGGTTTCCCGCCCGACCAGAGATGAGCAACCGGAAACAGCAAGACGCGCCTCTGTCTCGCGATTGACTATTTCAAGTTCAAGGCCGGTTTCAGCCGTCACGCGCTGCAAAAACTCTACGCCATTACCGGCAGCCCGGCATGCTTCCGTAGCGATGAGACGATGGCGACGCACGGGACGGTTTTCAAGCTTGCTGGCGCATACTTTGAGCGCTTCAACTGCACGGTCCATGGCGGCCTGCGACAATTGCCCGGTTGCACCCAACCCCTCGCCCAGACGCACGATGCGCGAAAATGCATCGACCACGCGGAATTGTCCGGGCTTTGTCGGCAATGCGACCAACAGCCGGCAGTTGTTGGTTCCCAGATCCAGCGCGGCATAAAGGGGCGTATTGCCGCGATCACGTCGCCACTGTCGCGGCTTTGTATTCTGGTCGCGCTTTGGTGCCGGCCGCTCAGCCTTGACATCTGGCGCCGGGTTATCGGGGTGCCCTTTGGGCTGGCCGCGCATTTTATGCGACAGGTCCGGCTCCTGATTAGCCGCAACACCGCCGGTACCAGCTCCATTGGCATTTTTGGATTTTCTGCGTCTCGAGCGACGCCGACGTCTCTTTTTGTCAGGTCCGGTTTTGTCATATCCGGGCCTGTCAGATTCAGGTCCGGTCCTGTCAGGCCCATGGGCAAAATTTTCGCGAGACTCTGCAGCTTCAGGTGCTGGCCTGGATGATTCGGGGCGCGAATCCCCGGCCTCACGGTGAGACCCGGATTGCTTGAAAGCCTGCGTATTGCGGGGTTTGTTCCCCGGTCCGGCTTCGGTGCGGCCGTTGCCGCCTGCCGAATTCCGATCCATGTCGCCAGCTCTCGGCGCCCCGCTTTTGAACGCATTTGCGCCGTCTGCGGGGTCTGTCACACTGTTTCCTGCCGCGCCGCGCCATAATTGTTGGCTGCAGGCGCTCGTAAGTTCTTCGTTACCGGAACTCTAGCAGTGACACCCCCTGACGACAAACTGTTTTTCAAACGGATGCCATTGCCCGCGTCAATAATTACAACGGCGGCGGGGAGAGCCGGAACGGGCAGGATCATTCGCCTTCTCAAAAGCCCAAACCATGGTTAAAGTTGCGTGGGCAGCAGGCAACATCATGGCGTTGTGTTCCCAATTCCCTCGTCATGGCGGCAGAAGCTGACCCTTCACATGTCGCAATAGCAGGGAACGAATTCAGGGTAGCCTTATATGCACAACGCGTTAATGAAGAAAATCAGCGTCGCTGAAAGGATGGGTCATTTTCCCGTGACGCTGTCAGTCATTTTTCTTTCATTTACCCTTGCCAACAGCGCCCGTGCATCCGAGACCATGCCGCTCGGGCAATTTCTTTCTTCCATTGCACCACCGCCCGCAGATGAGGCACTGGACGAAATCCCCGATATCGGGCGAAAACTCCTGGCACTTCGAAGCTATGTTCGGGCTCGTTCCTATCTGGTCGAACGCTGGAGTTGGTCAGATGAGAAAATCAAGGATTTTCAAGGGTCTGCGGCACAACAGGCACTTTTGGCAGAAGTCGCAGCGGTAGGTGCCTATTTTGCTCAGGCCAATCCAGGCTATGAAATTTACGCCAATACCAAAGTGCGCAGTCTTGATACGCAGATAGTCAAATGGAACAGCAATGTCTCCGTTGGCATAGCGGCGGTTGAAATCTATTCCAAATGGAAAGAGCATTTCAACACCAATGAAATGAATGAGGGCAATCCTGACCCTGAAAAACTGCGTCGCTGGCTATCGGGCTTTGTGAGCACCAAACGGGCCAATCTTGCTGCACCCGGACTGACATTGCACGGCAGAGCACTTGCAATCGATTTCCAGATAATGCGGAATGGTAAAATAATCGCCGGCGCAAATTCAAAACAGATCGACCCGGTCTGGCGCGCCCATGGATGGGACATCAAACTCAAGGAAAGCATGGACGCCGCCGGACCATTGTTTGAAGGGCCGCTCACCTCCCCTGACGAACCCTGGCACTTCAACTACCATCCGGCAGCACACCCCGCCCAACAGAAGAGTGTTGCTGGTCGATGACGTATGCGCGGTTCGCACAACTGCAAACCCAGGAATTCGCCCCGCAATGGTTGTCACCGCGACAGGCAAGCAATGACCGAACAGCCGCTTCCGGTCTCAACGCTGGTGAGATGCATTGTCCACAATTCTGCAATCCATCGCCCACGTCTTCGTCCTGTCGAAGAGCCTATGAATTAAGGTCACAACCCTGAGCGGATTAAGGATTATTCTTGGTCGGCAACCAGCTCCAGAACCGCCCGTTATTCTTCATCCGTAGATGTAAATTCGGGCTTGATTGATAGGGCGAATGTGCTACAAGGCGGCTCGAAACGTAAACAGAAGGCTTTCAGCCTATCTGACAAAAGTGCCTAACCTCACATTTTCGTTTCCACGAGCATTTGATACCAAAGGCTTTTGGGGAATAGGTTAACGGTAGACCCACGGACTCTGACTCCGTTAGTCCTGGTTCGAATCCAGGTTCCCCAGCCAATTCTCATTAGACAAAACCACACCTGATGAATTCGCGTGCAGGACAGTGCTCACGACAACGTGGTGCTCGAGGACGCTCCGGACACACTGCACGTAGTTAGGCGCAAAATTCTCGGTCACATCTGCGAAATCCTGAAACTGGCGACGAACCCATGGATTTCGCCCAGCCCTATGTACACTGCTGAAAAATCGAGTCACATGAGATCGGCGTCCACGACAATTACAAAATACCGCACACACGATGAGCCCAAACTGGCTCGTTTATTCAAGATAACTGTTCATATTGGAGAGCTATGGAGGTAACCCGGTGCAGGGGCGACTGCACCGGGTCCGGTATCGTTTCGTTGTTGGGAGGCCTACCGATACCTGAAAGCCCGATCCCGGCGTCAGCTTCGCAGGGAAAACCGGAAGTTTCCCCATTAAAATCTGCCTTAGCCAGTCCCTACCCCCCGTGTATTTCACCGCCTTTCGCCATCGAATGTCAAGATGATGATGAAAATTAGTATGTGTACTTATTATTTGTTCCCAGATTTTTTGCATATTAGTTTTTTATGATGTTCCGCAATATTTCATATATCCTGCGTGCAGCGAAAAACGCCGGAAAAAAGCGCCCGTACAGAAAAAGATGGTTTGCCGAACCTTGGCGTTACTCCATTTGGCGTTTAACGTCAGAACAACCATCGACGGAAGTTTTTCAAAGCCGCACTTGGCGATAGCGGCCAGAACAGTGCAATAAAACTCGAAAAACCATGACGACGAGACAGCGTTGAACCAGCCGCAGATCCTGACTTCACGCACACAATTATTCACAATTCAGACAGCCCCTATGGCCAGGTTCATGCAGCGCATCAGCAACCGGGGCGAGCTCCAAAGGCTGTTAAGCCGTTGACAAGCAACATGAGATCACAAATTCGTGATGAGATGGACACAACCGGGAATGGCAAGTATTCTATTTACTCGGCCTGAAAACGGGTAAACGCGCCTTACCCCAGAGTCGGACTGGCCCTCGCCGGTGGCGGGGGTTTTTCAATCTCATTTCATCGATACAAACAGGCACCTGCCAGCGCGCCTCTGGCGGGCACCTGCATGCAACAGCAACCTAAAGCAAGATCGCTGATACCATCCTAATGTATATATCAGGCACTCACTATTTCAAGTTGTTATTCATTACAATACATTAATGTTTGTGTATATGGAATAATTTATTTGGATTTTCTAATAATTATACTTATTTCAGCTTTATCACTCTTTGTAAATACGCTATAGAATTCCAATATTGTGATGAACATATAATATATTATTTATATCAATGGAAATACGTTTCCTTGCGTCCGGATGCGCTTAAGCCAGAGCAAGTCAGCTTTTGGCGAAATCGGTAAAACCTGAATGCATCAATTAAATCAAACGCCGACAACGCTGTCCCGTTTCTGGCAAAACGTGAAACGGTCTATTGCTGTATCGTTGAAATTCAACACATCAGCTACGCAAATAATCACAGCAGCAGACCTTCAATGTCTGCATCTGTCTCCGATTTCGAAACGGAGTTGTGGATCACGATACCAATGACGAACGCAGCAGATCGGTCATAACAGGCAACCCGGTTGCCCCACCATATCGACCAACCGCCACTGCACCACAGGCATTGCCTGTCTCCAGGCAGGAAGTCAGATCACAGCCAGCCAGCCATGCATGTAAAAAACCGGCATTGAAAGCATCACCTGCACCGGTTGTGTCAACCACATCGGCACGATGGGCGGGCGCATTACAGATCCCATCAACTGTAATGGCCCGCGCACCGTTCGCCCCACCCTTGATGACAATCAAGGGCGCTTGTGGAGACCCGGGGGTCTCCATGCCGAGCAGCGATGCTTCGCGCTCGTTCGGGAGGAAGACATCAACCCTGTCGATTATCGCACGCGCCTGGCTGTCAGACAGTTTTTCCTCGTCCCAGGCACTGTCGAGTGAAACGGTCAAACCGCTGGCACGTGCGTTGTTCAATATTTCCGGGTGTTCGATCAGCGTTGCCAGTTCTCCGATGTGAAGATGACCTGTTTGCGTATTGGCAAAACCAGAACCATACCATTCAGGCAACGCGGGCCCGGAGCGATGGGTCAAAAAAGCCCGCTCGCCAGCAACGGACATGGCGGCAGTAACTTGCGCGACCTCTCCACAATCGTATTCACAGTGGGTCAGATCAACGCCGCTTTTGGACAGCTCGGACTGGATCGCCTTTCCAAAGGGCCCGCCTGGCATTCTGGCCAGAAGCGAAGCCGGACGTCCGAGCGCGGCCAGATAGGCGGCAGTGATGTAGCCTCCGCCGCCCGGGTGAATAGCAAGTCCGCCTGCATAGACCTCTTCGCCAAGCGTCGGCATTTTGGGCAATCCGGTGAAGATCAAATCACAATAAAGGCGGCCCGCACACAAAACACCGGGTCTTGCATTCTTACTCACAAAAGTGCCTCCCCTGTGTTCTTGTCAAACAGATGCAATGCATCGGGGCTTGCGGTCAGATGGACTGAAGAACCAAGTACCGGCGGATGTTTTCCGGCTGCCTTGGCAATGATCTCCTGACCGCCGGCGGATACATGAACCAGCGTCTCGCTTCCCAAAGGCTCTGTCACCTCAACGGTGCCTGTAAACAGCCCCGCCTCTTGCGTTACCCGCAGATCATCCGGGCGCAAGCCCAGCACAACGCTGGCTCCCTGCCTGATTTTGACACCAGTTGCGGGAACAAGTCCGCCTTTGTCGAGACTAACAGCGCCATTCGACCAGACGCCTGGCATCAGGTTCATTGAAGGCGCGCCGATGAATTGGGCCACAAACATATTTGCCGGATTGTAAAAAACGTCGAGGGGTGATCCCACCTGCTGGATGTGGCCATCCTTCATGATCACGATGCGGTCAGCCATGGTCATGGCCTCAACCTGATCATGGGTCACAAATACGATTGTATTGCCGACCCGTTGATGCAGCTTCTTTATTTCCAAACGCATTTGCGTGCGCAGTTGTGCATCAAGATTTGAAAGTGGTTCGTCAAACAGGAAAGCTGCCGGATTGCGCACCATGGCCCGGCCAATGGCAACGCGCTGGCGCTGCCCGCCGGAGAGCTGGCTGGGTTTGCGGTCCAATAGTTCACCAAGGCCAAGGATTTCAGCGACCTCCTCAAGCCGGCCCAATTTGTCTTTCGCAGATATTTTGGCCGTGCGAAGCCCAAATCCTATGTTCTTTCGCACACTCATATGCGGGTAGATGGCGTAGTTCTGAAAGACCATCGCAATATCGCGATCCTTGGGCTCAAGATTATTGACCACCCGCCCTGCGATATGGACTTCACCGGCGGTGATCTCCTCCAATCCGGCGATCATCCTCAATGTTGTGGATTTGCCGCAGCCCGATGGTCCAACAAGGACCACAAATTCCCCGGAACCAATCTCCAGATTTATACCGTGCAGAACCTGCGTATCGCCATAGGTCTTGACCAGGTTTCTCAGAGACAGTGTTGCCATCTTATGTCCCCTGAACCAAAGCTTGAAAAGCATCGTGACGCAATGTTGCGGCCTGCGCAGTCCGTGCTTTTGACTTCGCGCTGGCATTTTGCAGGGACAGCAGATCGATGCGGTATCGCGAAAGCGCACCGTCCATTGCCGCGGGCGCCGGACCACCGGGTCGACCGCGAACCGCAACAAACCTTTGTGCACTTACTGCCTGTTGATAGGCATTGCCATCCAGCACGCTTGTTCGCCCGGTTGCATTGGCAAATGCCGCAACAAATGCCCCGTAGCCGTCCTGCAATGGCAGCCCCTGACTGATAACCGCACGGGCCGTTTCAGCGGCTACCTGATGTGCCTGACGAAAGGACAATCCATCCTTGCGCACAAGCGTGTCAGCCAACTCGGTTATGGTGATACAGGCAGCATCCATATTGGATGCGACCCGCTGATGATTTATCGTGCAATCAGAAATCAGTGCTGCCAGCAGATCGCTCACCCGGACTGCGCTCTCAAATGCCTCATAGCCTGCCTGCTGCACCTCGCCTTCGCTGTCATTCATGTCGGTAAACGGGGTATTGTGCATGGTGTTTACAATGGTGTCACAGCGACCACAGGTAACAGACGCCAAAAGCCGTAAATGCTCAATGGGGACCGGATTGCGTTTTTGCGGCATGATGGAACTGATCTGCACAAGACTATCGGGTACGTGGAGCTGCCCAACCTCAAATGCGGTCCAGAACTGCATATCCTGAACCAGCCGTCCGATATGCAGAAATACCAACTTTATAGCTGAATAAAGCCCGGTTAAATAATCCACCGCCGCAATGCAGCCATAGGCATTGAGCAGTGGCTCGGAGAAGCCCAAAAGTTGCGCCATGCGGTCACGGTCAATGGGAAAACCGGACGTCGTGATGGCTGCGGCGCCCATCGGGCACAAATGCAGATTGGTGCGCGCTGCGCCAAGGCGCTGCAGATCACGCAGCAGGACCTCAACGGCGGCGGCCAGATAGTGGCCATAGGTGGTGGGCTGTGCCGGTTGGCCGTGGGTATAGGCCACGATCAGCGTATCGCGCTCATCTGTCGCCTTGGCAATCATGGTCTCACAAAGCATCAACAGCCGATCGGTGAGCAGTGCGACCCGCTGCTCCAGCGCCATTTTGAATATGGTGTGATCCATGTCGTTGCGCGAGCGTGCCGTATGCAACATGCCGGCAACATCCGCACCAAGCCGATCATTCAGTGCCGCTTCAATGAGAAAAAAATAATCCTCGAACTCACCGGTATAAACCAGGGCGTCAACATCAACACTCCTGTCAATATCAGCCAGTGCCCGGGCGATTTCCTGCGCCTTGTCCCGCCCGATGATCGCGCATTCGTCCAGCATGATCAGATGGGCCTGATTGATGGCCCTCAGCGCGTTGACATGATGGGTCCTGGCACCTTCAAACAGCGGCGCAAGCACCGTTTGTCTGTACACCGGATGGGGAAACCCTGAAGTATTGCTCATCCCTTTAACCCCGCCATGACAACACCGCGAATAATAAAGCGCTGAAAAATCACAAAGACAATCAGTGTTGGAATTGTCGAAATTGCTGCGCCGGTCATAATCAGTTCCCACTCGACATCCACTTCATCGCTGAATGTGGTCAGCCCGACCGGCAATGTGTACATGTCCTGCGATGTCGTCACGATCAACGGCCAGATGAAAGCCGTCCAATTGCCCAGGAAAACAAAGATCGCCAGCGCCGCAAGCGCGGGTTTGACCAGCGGCATCGCCACGGTCCACCAAATCTGTAACTCGTTCAGGCCATCAATGCGCGCCGCTTCCAGAAAATCATCCGGTACAGTTTCAAAAAACTGTTTCATCAGAAAGGTTCCAAATGCAGTCATCAATCCCGGAAACATAATTCCCCAGGATGTGTCGAGCCAGCCCAGCGTGGAACTCATCAGATACCAGGGAATGACAAGCATTTCAGTTGGGATCATCAGGGTGGAAAGCACCGCGATAAAGAATATGTAGCGGCCCGGAAACCTGAACTTGCACAGGGCGTAGCCAACCAGACTGTCAAACAGCACATTGGAAAGCGTGGTCACGGTGGCTATAAACAGTGAATTGCCAAACCAGGTGTAAAATCGCCCGTCTTCCAGAACAAAAAGATAATTCTCCAGCGTTGGTTCCTGCGGGATCAGGCTGAGCGTATGCACCTCGAAGGAATATTTGAAAGAGGTCGCCAGCATGTAGGCGATCGGCATAACCATCACTATGCCGCCAAACATCAGCAGGACCCAGCGGATGTATTGACCGTGGCTGCGACGCGGACCTGTTGTCCGATCTGCCAGCAGGCTTTGGGTTGGTGCCTGAATGGGGGTGTCAGCCATACGCATCCTAGCGATCCCTCAGGATGCGAAGCTGCACAAGACTGACAATCAGCAAGACGGTGAACAATACAACCGTCTGTGCCGCCGCATACCCCATGTCAAATGCGTTGAATGCCGTATCATATATCATCAGGACGAGCGGTTTCGTTGAATTCAGCGGTCCACCCGGATCAAGCAGCGTCATATTGTAGACCTGATCGAATATCCGCAGAAACCCGATGGATGACAGGACAACAAGAAAAACAATGGTCGGCTTTAACAATGGCAGGGTTATCTCGGTCAATATAGTCCAGCCTGACACCCCATCAATGCGCGCCGCCTCATAATAGGTTTGCGGGATTGCGCGTAACCCGGCCATGAAGATGATGATCTGAAATCCAAGACCAGCCCAAACGGCTGGCGCAAGAATGGATGGCAGGGCATTGGTGGTCGAATTCAAAAAGGCAATCTGGGAAATGCCAAATGATGCCAGAAAATTGTTGAACAGACCGATTGGCACCGGCTGATAGAACCAGCGCCAGACCCAGGCCATGGCCACGGCACTGGTCATGAATGGCAGAAAATACAACGCCCTGATAAGACCATGCATAAAGCGCAATTTGTCCAGATGAAAGGCAATGGTAAATGAGATGACCAGACTGACGGGTGTCCCAATCAACAGATAGACGAATGTATTGCGAAACACTTTCCAAAAGACCGGGTCATTCCACAGCTTGATGTAGTTTTCCATTCCCGCCCATGTGCGCGGACCGAGCAGGTTCCAGCTTTGAAAGGACAGAATGATCGCATTTGCGGTGGGGTAAAACCGGATGGTTACGTAAAATATCAGTGGCACGGCCAAAAACACCCAGGCCCAAACGATCTGTTTGTGTGAAATCGACAGGTCCTGATAGAATTTTACCACTGTGTCAGACGACTTTCATACTTCATGACTGCGGTTTCAACGGTAATTTGCGCACAGCACTCACAAGATGGCTCGGCTTTAATCGTAGTAGTCATCCAGAACTTTCTGCTCTTCAGCAGCAGCCTGCTCCAGACTATCGCGCAAGGCCTGTCCCTCAAGCGCGGTGCGTTGAACCATATCCATCATTGCCTGTCGCTGTGCACTCTCATTGGCAAATTTTGTTGTATGGGCATAACCAAGACCGCTGATGAAGGGTCCGTAGACCGGATCCTTGACGTTCTTGTCGGTCAGGGCCGCTGATGGTTTGGCAGGCAATTCACCGACCGTTTCCAGCCAGATCTGCATGGCTTCATCTGATGTCAGATACTGCATGAACTTGACGGCAGCATCGTATTTCTCACCCTGTGCCTTGGTGGTAATGCCGTTCACCCAATAGGATGAATAATTGGATTTGGTACCCGTCGGGCCTTCGGGCAATTCCGCAACGCCCCATTTCAAACCACGGGTTTTGTCCAGGGAACCAATACGAAACGAACCATCGATATGCATGCCGGCCCGCCCCGCCTTGAACGCGGCCTGTGGCTCATCCATAAAACCCACCGCTGTGACGCCGTGTTCCTTTTCAAGCCCCGTATAGAATTTGAGCGCCGCAAGTCCGGCATCATTGGTGTAGTTCACTTTGGTATAATCATCGCTATAGGGATCGCCGCCAAACTGGCGCACCAGTACCTCACGAAACCAGTGATGATCCTGGGCCGTCATACCGGTGGTGATGCCAACCTGCGTCAGATTACCCGCAGCATCTCTTTTTGTGAGTTTCTTGGCGATTTCCACCAGTTCATCCAGATTGGCCGGTGGATTTTCAATGCCCGCTTCCTTGAACAGACGCTCATTGTAGAAAAGCGCCAGAGAACGCACCGCCGTTGGCAAAGCCATATAGGCATCACCCTGCCGCATGGCAGCAACCATGGGGAAAAACTCAGTCTCAATTTGTTCCAGCGGAAAGACATCTGCCGGAAGCGGCTGAATGAGCCGCGCCTCAACATAATCATTCAACCAGCCATAAAACAGCTGCACCACATCCGGCCCCTGCCCGGCCGGAATGGCTGCGGCCACCTTCGTGCGATAGTCCGCATAGGGAAAATGGGTTGTCTTTACAGTGATATCCGGATTGGCCGCTTCAAAATTTTCGATGAGCTTTTCCATGGCCTTTACCCGCGCATCATAAAAATACTGCCAGTATTCAATTTCGACAGCCAGGGCACTTCCAGCACCGCCAAACCCCAATGATCCGACCAGCGTTGCACCCAAAATCCATTTGCGCATTTTGTTCATGGTTATGCCCCTTGCCAAAGAAACAGACGAAGCCGCCTGTTGATACCGATCTGATTGGGTAACAATCCTGGCTGTTTATGAGCCCCAAAAGAGCCCGAGCCAGGATCGCATTCTTGCTCCTTGCTATTAATTCAAATGAATTGAATATTCAAGTGTTTTGACTTAATAGATGTGTATGGAACGCAACACCACACATAAAATAGTCGGATCGAATGCCGAGCGGACACGGCTGCACAATCGCCAGGTGGTTCTGGGGCTGGTACGAACCCACCAACCGGTTGGTCGTGCGGAAATTGCCCGTTATTCAGGCCTGACAACCCAGACCGTCAGCAATATTATCAGTGCACTGGAAAGTCAGGGGTATCTGGTCGACGTTGGTCGACAGGTGCGTGGCCGCGGGCTGCCGGCTTCACAATATGCGGTCAATGCCAATGGCGCTGTTGCCATGGGGATCGAAGTTAGGCCGAGTGCCATGTTTGCCGCGCTGGTGAATTTGTCTGGCGAAACCCTTTACGCGTCCCGTCATGCCCTTGAAAGCAATGTTCCGGACATTGTCATCCGCATGGCCTGTGCCATCATGAAGGAGGCAAAAGATAGCGTCCCCATGGCGGCAGGCAAAATGCTGGGTGCCGGCGTTGTGATGCCGGGTCCATTTGGTGACGTCGGCCTTTCCGGCCTTGGGCAATCGGCCCTGCAGGGATGGGAAGGTGTCGATGCGGCGGCGCGACTGGAGGCAGCGCTGAACGTACCGGTCATACTGGAAAATGACGCGACCGCAGCGGCTGTCACAGAACACGTGTCGGGTGTTGCGACCGATCTTGGTTCCTATTGTTACATCTACTTCGGAACAGGTCTTGGACTTGGGGTTGTCACCGACGGTAAAATCATGCGCGGTGCATTCGGCAACGCCGGCGAGCTGGGCCACGTGGTGGTCAAACCCGGCGGCAATCTGTGCGCCTGCGGCAATCGCGGTTGCCTGGAAACCTATACCAGCAGGCTTGCCGTACAACAGCACATGGGCAAATTTGGCGTTACCATCGACGGCGTTGATGATCTTGAAAATCTGTTTGCTGCCAAAAATCCGCACCTGGAAACGTGGATCGAACAGGCTGTCATCCCGCTTTCACAAACGATTGGCATGATCGAAAATCTGTTCGATCCACAAGCTGTGATTCTTGGTGGCGCGATGCCGGATGCCATTCTGGATGACATGATTGAACGGCTGATATTGCCTGAGGGTTCCGTTTCAAACCGTTTGGGCCGCACACTGCCGCGTGTATTGCGCGGCGCATCAGGACGTATGACCGCGGCTCTTGGTGGTGCGGCCCTTGTCATTCACGATACAATCACCCCGCGCATAGTCGCCCGCAGCTGACAGAGACCTGAATGCCCCTTAGCGATCCCGAACGGCTGTTTGCCAAAGCCAATAACCCGCGCATCGTTTGCCTGTGGCGCGCGCTGCAACCCTTACGATCGGTCGTATCATTCATGAACACCGGCGCGCACCCGGATGATGAGACATCTTCGATGCTCGCGGCATTGTCACTACGCGACGGGCTATCTGTTTCCTATGCCTGCGCCAACAGAGGCGAAGGCGGCCAGAACGAAATCGGCCTGGAGACAGCGCAGGACCTTGGTGTTCTGCGCACGGCGGAAATGGAACGCGCCGCCGATGTTCTTAATCTGCGTCTATACTGGCTCTCAGAATCTCCGCAAGACCCGGTCCATGATTTCGGCTTCTCCAAAAGCGGCCAGGAAACCCTGGCACGCTGGGGTCATGATCGTACCCTTGAGCGGCTCGTCGATATCATACGTATCGAGCGGCCGGATATTATATGCCCAACCTTTCTGGATATGCCCGGACAGCACGGCCACCACTGCGCAATGACACAGATCGCGCAGATTGCATTTGATGCAGCCGCAGACCCGGGTTTTGTAAACAGCGCGCGCCCGCCATGGCAGGTCAAAAAGCTATATCTGCCTGCCTGGTCGGGTGCTGGCGATGCCTATGATGATGATTTGCCGCCGCCCGCAGAGACCCTGCGCATTGATGCCAACGGCGATGATCCCATATCCGGCATGAGCTGGGCGCAGATTGGCCAGTTATCACGCGCCTTCCATCGCACCCAGGGGATGGGGCGCTGGGTGCCTTACGGCGCATCCAATACGTGGCCGCTGCATCTGGCAAGAACCGTTGTGGATAGCGCCGGCAATGGTTTGACGGATGGGCTTTGCGCAACCATGGCAGATCTTGCCGTCGTGGTTGCAGACCACAAGGTGGCCGCGCTGCTCAAAAAGGCACAATCTGCCTGTGACGAGGCCATAGCCACGTTCCCTGATTTTGACCGGGTGCTGGAGACGGCGCTGCGCGCCATTACAGCCATCCGCACGGCAACCGATCTGTGCCCGGCTTCGGCCAGAGAGGACATCATTCATCGGTTGGATTTGAAACAGCAGCAACTATCGCACGTCATTCGTCTTGCTGCCGGTGCCGATGCTCAGGCAAGTCTTGCGCGGGACATGGTGCGTCCTGGCGAAACAACACAAATTTCCATCGAAACCAGAGGTGAAAAAGCAACCGCGCAACTGGTTGCACCGCACGGCTGGTCAGGCTCAAAAGGCAGCGTAACAATCGGTGCCGGTTCAGCAATCAGCAATCCCTACCCTACCAGCTACATCCCAGGAGTTCCGGCGGCTCCGGCAATCCGTCTGAGCGTTGAAATCGACGGTGTTGCAACCGCAACCGGATTACCCTTGAGTGTTCCACCACTGGTGGTTCCGCAAAACACTGCGGCAATTACACCGCACAAGGTACTGCTCAACACCCGGTCGCAAGGGCGTACGTTTGATGTAACAATTACCGATATTCATCCAGCCGGCGCAATGGCAGAGTTGATTGTGCCGGTGGGCTGGACTGCCGTTCAATCAGCAAACAATATACGTGTAACGGCACCGGCAGTTCTGCCAACTGGCCTTTATGAATTGCCATTGACGGTCAATGGCCAGAAAGCCTCCACGGTTAAACGCATAGTCTACCCTCACATCGCGCCAAGGGTGCGCTGCAGCACCGCCTGCGTTCGTATTCTGGCGGTTGATGTGGCCTTGCCCAAGGCAAAAATCGGTTATTTTGGCGGTGGCAGTGATCGGGTGGGTGACTGGCTGAATGCAGCTGGAATGTGCGTGACGGCTCTGGATGATGCCGCGCTCAATGTCGATGAACTTGCCACGTTCGATACGATTGTCATTGGCATATTTGCCCTGCGCACCCGTCCAACCTTGAGGCGTTGCATCGCACTGCTGCATCAATGGGTTGAAAAGGGCGGCAATCTTGTCACCCTTTATCACCGGCCATGGGATGCATGGGATCCGGTGGTTGTGCCACCGCGCAGGTTGACCATAGGCAAACCATCGCTGCGTTGGCGCGTTACGGATCAAAATGCTTGGGTGACCCATCTTGATCCGCAAAATGAATTGCTGAACCGGCCAAATGTCATCCAGCAGTCTGACTGGCAGGGATGGCACAAGGAACGCGGTCTGTATTTTGCCATGGATTGGGACCCGGCCTATACGCCGCTCCTGTCGATGGCTGATCCTGGCGAAAAACCGCATGGGGGTGCCCTTTTGACGGCACGAATAGGCAAGGGACGCCACACACATACATCCCTCATCCTGCATCACCAGATGGACATGCTGGTTCCGGGTGCATTCCGGATCATGGCCAATCTGGTTGCCAATGAATAGGCATCCTCATTGACAACCGGCAGCAATAAATTGAGATAATGAGACATAGATCCCGGCGGTAAAATCAATAGAATGGGGCCTGAAGATTTTAACTGGAAACATTTGACTACGTAGCGGAATGCTGTTGATTACCCAAGCCGGTCAAGGCAGTGTCCCCCACATGCCGATTTATTCAAATTGAACCGTTCAGGTTCGACCCGCGATTTGTGCGGCCCCATGAACAGGAATGAAATATGAAACTATTACGCTTCGGTGACGCCGGACAGGAAAAACCCGGCCTGTTGGACAGCAATGGCCAGCTTCGTGATTTGTCAGGCCACGTAACAGATATTACCGGTGCAACGCTCGGTGATGGTGAGTTGAAAAGGCTCGCCAATATTGACCCGGCACAATTGCCTTTAGTTGAAGGTTCTCCGCGCCTTGGGCCCTGTGTCAACGGTGTCGGCAAATTCATCTGCATCGGACTGAATTATTCTGACCATGCCGCTGAGGCCGGCATGGATGTGCCGCCTGAACCGGTTGTGTTTTTCAAGGCGACATCAGCCATTTGTGGACCTAATGACAATGTCGAGATTCCGCGTGGATCAACGGCGACAGACTGGGAAGTTGAACTTGGTGTCGTTATCGGCAAGACAGCCAAATATATCAGCGAAGAAGACGCTCTCGACCATGTCGCCGGCTATTGCGTTATCAACGATGTTTCCGAACGCGATTTTCAGATCAAACGGTCCGGGCAATGGGTCAAGGGCAAGTCAGCCGATACATTCGGACCCATTGGTCCCTGGCTGGTCACCCGCGACGAAGTCCCTGATCCACAGGCGCTTTCAATGCAGCTTGATGTAAACGGCAAGCGGTTCCAGGACGGCTCGACCAGCACAATGGTCTATGGCGTTGCGCATGTGGTTGCCTATCTGTCGCAATTCATGAGCCTGCAGCCAGGGGACATCATTTCGACCGGCACACCGCCCGGTGTTGGCATGGGCCAAAAACCCGATCCGATTTACCTCAAGGCAGGTGACCGTATCGAATTGAGTGTCGAGGGGCTGGGTACGCAGGTTCAAACGACCGTTCAGGCATAGTCCAACATCTGCACTGAAAATAAGGTTACGGCTCTGCTGAATCGGCGCCGTAACGCTGCTCTCGGACGGGCTTACAATCGATTAAATCCAACGCATCCGCACTACTGCGGATAGGCAATTGAATTGGGCACGTTAAGAATGTGCCGCAAACGGGATCAACTGTCCGGAGAACGGTATGCTGCCTGCTGCGAAGACCTATGAGGAACTGCTTGAAAAATTTCGTTGGGATGTCCCCGAATTTTTCAACATTGGTGTCAGTGTATGTGACCGATGGGCAAAGCGGGAGCCGGATCGAACCGCGCTGATATTCATTGATCAATCCGGCACCACCTCACACATTTCGTTTTCGCAGCTCATGGCTCAGTCGAACCGCATGGCCAATCTGTTTGCTGGTATGGGTATTCAGCGCGGTGATCGCATTGGTATCCTGCTGCCGCAGGCTCCCGAGACTGCCTTTGCCCATATTGCTGCCTATAAAATCGGTGCAATTGCGGTGCCGCTGTTTACGCTGTTTGGTGCGGAGGCGCTGGAATATCGGCTGGGCAATGCGGGGGTGGCGATGCTTGTTACCGATTGCGAAGGTGCCGGGAAGATTGCCGCCATTCGCTCGCAATTGCCCGCACTGAAGAACATCGCGACCATTGACGGTCCCTGTGCCGGATCAACGGACCTTCACGCCGCGCTGGAGGATCAGTCAGAGACATTTGAACCGGTCATGACCCGCGCCGATGATCCGGCGCTGATCATCTATACGTCAGGCACCACCGGGCAACCCAAGGGCGCTTTACATGCCCATCGCACTCTGCTTGGTCATCTGCCGGGCATGGAAATGAGCCATGATCTGTTCCCCCACCCCGGTGACCGTATCTGGACACCGGCGGACTGGGCATGGATTGGTGGTCTGCTGGATGTGCTGCTTCCGGCTTTGCATCACGGTGTACCGGTTGTCGCGCACCGGTTTGCCAAATTTACCGGCGAGGCTGCTTTTCAACTGATCCAGGATTACAATATCCGCAATGCCTTTATTCCACCCACAGCCCTGAAGGTCATGCGTTCTGTCACCAATCCGGGCCAACGCTGGAAACTTGATATGCGCAGTATTTTCAGCGGCGGTGAAACCCTCGGCAGTGAATTGCTCGAATGGGGCCGCGACACATTCGGTATCACCATCAATGAAGCCTACGGCCAGACAGAATGCAATCTGGTTGTATCATCCTGTGGATCGCTGATGCCATCGCGGCCGGGCATTATGGGCAGGCCTGTCCCCGGACATAACGTCAGCATCATCGATGATGTCGGCCTGGAAGTGCAGCCCGGTGTGCTTGGCAATATTGCGGTTCGCAGCCCTGATCCGGTGATGTTTCTGGGATACTGGCAAAACCCCCGGGCAACTGAAGCCAAGTTCATCAATGACTGGCTGTTGACCGGCGATCAGGGTGTTATGGAAGATGATGGCTGGATCCGCTTTGTCGGGCGCGATGATGATGTCATCACCTCATCGGGTTATCGCATAGGGCCGGGGGAAATTGAAGACTGCCTTATTGCCCATCGGGCCATTCGCATGTGCGGTGTTGTGGGCAAGCCGGACACCAAACGCACGGAGATTGTCAAAGCCTATATTCTGCTTGAGAAAGGCGTTGATGGCACCGACGCCCTGGCGCGTGAAATTCAGGATTGGGTCAAACAACGTCTCGCCGCCCACGAATACCCACGGGAGGTGACCTTTGTCGACGCTCTGCCCATGACAACAACCGGCAAAATCATCCGCAAATCCCTGCGGGCACAAGCTATTGGGGAGATTGACACCTGATGATGGGAAGTCTCTCAACCCGCTTTTGTTTCCGGCGCACTGGCAAGTGAGCATCGCTGCGCTACTTGATCCGATGAAATCACGGCACTTTTTGATTTTGCTGTTTCAGCAGAAACGAAAAGCCCCATAATGTTTGAGATACATTTGAACCACAAAAGACGGATTTTTAAATGATTGATCTTTATACTTGGACAACACCCAACGGTCGCAAGGTTTCAATCTTGCTGGAGGAACTGGGTGTCGACTACACTGTCCACTCAATTGATATCACCACTGGAGAACAGAACGCGCCTGCGTTCCTTGACGTCAGTCCCAACAACAAAATTCCGGCAATTGTGGACCGTGATAATGGCCTGAAACTGTTTGAATCAGGGGCTATCATGCTCTATCTGGCTGATAAATACGGCCGTTTCATACCCACGGACCCTGAAGCACGAGCGCGGGTTACCGAGTGGCTGATGTGGCAGATGGGTGGTCTTGGTCCCATTCTCGGACAGGTCCACCATTTCGTCAAATACAACCCTGGCAAATCGGCCTATGCAGAAGAGCGCTTTTCTGCTGAAGCGCACCGGCTCTATCGTGTGCTTGATGAACGGCTGAGCGGACGCGATTTCATTGTTGATGACTATTCAATCGCCGACATGGCCTGCTGGCCCTGGGTATCGCGCCATGACTGGCAGGGGATCGCCCTGTCACAATACCCCAATGTTCAGGCGTGGTACAAACGCCTGGCCGCGCGTGATGCCGTGCAGCGCGGATATGATGTGCCCAAAAAGGTCAATGAAATACCATCGGGCGATTAACCTGCGGCACAATTCTTGTGCAACCGCAGAATCATTGTCTGCGCTTGAAGCGGTATGGGATTGGTGCAATGTTTGTGCACCGTCGCAATAGACACGACTGCAAGCCGGACCAGCTGACCAAAAAAGGGAAATGAATATGTCTGTTTCACTACAGGTACTTTATCCAACCGACAATGGTACGACGTTCGACCATGCCTATTACGGATCCAAACATATGGAAATTGTCGGCCAGTGCATGGGGCCACACATCGAGAAAACCGTCGTGACAAAAGGGCTCGCCGGGGGGCCGGATACGCCAGCGGGTTACCATGCAATCGCGACAATCCTGTTTGCGGACCAGGCGGCAATGGATGCCGCTATGGCTGCAGGTGGCCCCGCAATGCAGGACATTCCCAATTTCTACAGCGGCCAACCGCAATTGCTCATTGGTGAAGTAACAGGCTGATCTTTCAGCCCGTGTTTCAACTGTCGGCCGGCATGATGGCGCCGCGATAACCGATCACGCGCACTGCACGGTGATGCCCTGCCAGAAGGGCATCACGCAGCGTTTCTCCGCTCAGCAGAGCAGCCAGAAATGCGCCATTGAAACTGTCACCTGCAGCAGTTGTGTCAACGACACTCATGGCCGGGGTGAACCCGGGCATGGGTTCAATCGTCTGATTGATAGGTAGCGGGCCGGATGCACCGCGCTTCAGGGCGCCGGTTTTTATGCCATAATCGTTGAGCCGGGCCAGCGCCGCCATTTCGTCGGCATCACCAAACAGGGCCATTTCATCGTCTACCGACGGCATGCCGATATCGCAAAGACGCCATGCCTGCGCCAGGGTTTCGCGGGCAACCTCGACATTTTCCCATAGCCGGGGCCTGTAATTGGAATCAAAGGCAAACCGCCCGCCCGTTGCACGAAAAGTTTCAATCCATTGCAGCAAAGCTGCGCGTATTTCAGGCGGCAGTATGGCCAGTGTTATGGCCGAGAGATAAACCACATCAAAGCTGTCAAGACAGGAAAAATCTGCCTCGCCGTTGGTCTGAAACAGGGTCCTTGCCGCTGAGGACTCCCGCCAATAGGCAAAGGACCGCTCACCGGCATCATCAGTGGTTATCGTATAAAGCCCCGGCAAACGATCTTCGATACGGGATAACTGCGTGGTCGACACCGACTGCGCCTGGATGAAATCCACCATGCGTGACGACATCAAATCAGTTCCAATGACCGATACAAAGGCAACATCATCCTCAGTCGGCAAATCCCGTTTGAGATAGATCGCTGTGTTCAATGTATCCCCGGCAAAACCAATATTCGCATTGCTGCCATCGGCATTGAGCACAAGCTCAATCATGGCTTCGCCGACACAGGCAATGCGGTGGTGTGAATTGTTCATGTATATTATCCCCGAGTATGACGTAAAAGCTTAATAGCGTTTGTGCGGGGTTGACTGCAAGGGTATTGAAATGACGGTCTCACGAGGGACAGTTCAAAAATTGTCCCAGTGGCCAGGTGTTTGCAATTCCAGCACATTGCCATCGGGGTCATTGAAATAAAGCGCCCGCCCGGCGCAATCTGCAGCGGATATGTCAAAAGCCCATTGGGTCGGTTCCGTTGAGTTTAGCCCGAAAATCATATTGAAACTGTCGGATCCACCCGCTTCATATCATCCGGACAATGCACAATCAGAACCCGTGGTGTCCGCTCTCCAGGAGCATCACTCCCGATCCGTTATGTGCCAGATGCAACCCTGAAATCCACGAAAAAGCGTCTGTTTATTGATCCGATTGACACTTCGCAGGGCGATCCCGGAGAATTCGTGAAAACCGGTTTTTCTCGCCATCGGGGTGTTGCTTTTTTCGGAAAACTCCTGGGAAAACAGGAAATCGTTTTTGAAATCAATCGCCAGTACAGCCAAATTTTTCAAACACACAATACGCCCAGCATACTTTTGCGCAGACAAAATTTGCCTACATTTTCTGAACTGCTACAACGGACAGGCAGAACAACAAGTGCGCGCTCACGTTGCGGTTGGCCTACATTTTCAGAATTGCTGCGATTTATGCGCCACAATGAAGGATTGTCGTTACTGCACGAATGACCGGTGATCAGACGCCTACATCAAACAATGGGCGATCACACAGTTCAATAAGCTGTGTGATCGCATCACAGTCGTTCAGAATGCAGGCTAACCGCAACTCTACATTAAGCTCCTTTAAGAGCCCGTGATAGACCAGCCGGATATGGGTGGCGTCAAATCCGGGCTTCCCTGGAAATTCGCTTACGTTCCGGTATACGACCAGGCTCCATACCGTAGCTAGGACCTCAGATGATTTTTTGGATTTAGTATCTGATGCCCAACACAAACATAGCATTCAAGCAATGCATGTCAATCCCTCTACATTAAGTATATGACTTAGATTGCATCATCACAGTTCGATAGGTTGAAATTAGGGGGTATTTCGCATTAAAAAATGCTTACGAAATTCACGGTACTTGGCATGGAACTTAGTTCAAATTCACTGGCGAAGTGCCTGATTGTATCGGCCAGAGAACCCTGAAACGGCAATAAAGTGAGAGTCAATTCATCTGGTTCACGAATTTTTCCGATGGCAGGTCCCCAAATTTATTACTTCGCCGGCAGAGGAATGGAGCGTGACCGGTTGGGGTTGGCCTACATTTTCTGAACTGCTACAACCATCGCTCAGTGGTTCAAACGGGTTGCCGTGTTGCGGTTGGCCTACATTTTCTGAACTGCTAAAACCGGACTGGATATTCATGCAGCCAGCCCCCGGTTGCGGTTGGCCTACATTTTCTGAACTGCTACAACCGTTCCACGGCTGGTATACCGGCGCCTACAGTTGCGGTTGGCCTACATTTTCTGAACTGCTACAACCTCGTCTTTGACGGCGACAACAAGAGCAAGTTGCGGTTGGCCTACATTTTCTGAACTGCTACAACCAATAACCAGAATGCACGCTGCGCCTGTGTGTTGCGGTTGGCCTACATTTTCTGAACTGCTACAACCGGTCCCCGGCATTACTAAAGGGCTGGCATGTTGCGGTTGGCCTACATTTTCTGAATTGCTACAACTGGCGCTGCATCCTCAAACATCTTCCTCACGTTGCGGTTGGCCTACATTTTCTGAACTGCTACAACGCACAAAGCAACCGGTATTATGATCTTGTAGTTGCGGTTGGCCTGCATTTTCTGAACTGCTACAACGACAAGCGAAAAGTCAATTGGCTTTATGCTGTTGCGGTTGGCCTGCATTTTCTGAACTGCTACAACATCAAGAATACCATCGCCACCGCCTGTTGTGTTGCGGTTGGCCTGCATTTTCTGAACTGCTACAACCGGCTTCTGGCATGAGTTCTGGACCAACCCGTTGCGGTTGGCCTGCATTTTCTGAACTGCTACAACTATCAAATCGAAACCGTCAAGACCCATGCCGTTGCGGTTGGCCTGCATTTTCTGAACTGCTACAACTAAGCGCCTTGGCGCCCGCATCATCGTTTGGTTGCGGTTGGCCTGCATTTTCTGAACTGCTACAACTCGTCGTTTACTGGTGATTGCACGTCGGGAGTTGCGGTTGGCCTGCATTTTCTGAACTGCTACAACTGATATCGTCCAAAGAGTTGAAAAAAATCATCTTTTTGGCGATATCGTTGAGAAAAACGGTCTAATTCTGTGGAATTTACCCTCATTTTCATGCATTTTTTTCAGGTTGGGATCCAGCAGATGTGATCAATTTGTTAAAAAAGCAAAAAGCAGCCGCCGTAGCGACTGCCTTATTTGGTGCTATTCCAGCTTGTTAACGGCTGGCCTACATTTTCTGAACAATTCAAGGTTGGCATATCTCCGGTACTGTGTCAAATTCTGCAACCTGTACGGGGAGACACATGAAAAAACAACCTGAATTGACAACGCTCGGTATTGACCTCGGGTCAAATTCGCTGGGATGGTGCCTGATTGAAACAGCTGGAGAACCCTGCAGCGGCAACGTAGGACGGATTATTGCGCTTGGTTCGCGGATTTTTTCCGATGGCCGGGATCCAAAATCAAAAGCTTCGCTGGCCGTCGACAGGCGGCAGGCCCGGGCAGCGCGGCGGCGACGGGAGCGTTATGTACGAAGGCGCACAGCGCTCCTCGCCCTTTTGACAAAATCCGGCCTGATGCCCGCTGATGATCAGGCACGTAAACAACTGCTGCGTGATACCGGCGATGCCAAAGGCGGTGATGTGTCAATGGATGTCTACGCGCTGCGGGCAAAAGCGCTCGATCATAGGCTGCATCCGCATCAAATTGGCCGCATTCTGTTTCAACTCGACCAGCGTCGTGGCTTCAAATCCAATCGGCGCACTGACCGCGGCGACAATGATGCAGGCAAAATCGCCACGGGTGTCGCGCGGCTTGATATGGCAATGGCGGACCAAAAGGCACGCACCTATGGTGAATTTTTGCATCAACGGCGTTTAAACGGTCAATCCGTACGCACCCGCCTTCGGCCTGAAGCGGCCGAGGGCACCAGTGGTGATGGTTATGATTTTTACCCGTCACGCGATCTTCTGGAAGCAGAATTTGATGCCATTTGCGCAGCACAGCGCACTCATCACCCGGATCAGCTTGATGAAGAAACGATCGCCAAACTACGTGACATTACTTTTTTCCAACGACCGTTAAAGACACCTCAACCAGGCAAATGCAGCTATAATAACGATGAATTGCGACTGGCAAAGGCACATCCCCTGTTCCAGACATTTCGCCTGTATAAGGAAGTCAATGAACTTGCCCTGATTGGCGAAGACCAGACACCGGTCAAATTGACGGTAGCGCAAAGGGATGCGCTGATTCTCAAACTACGCACATCCAAATCAGCAAGCTTTGCGGCATTGCGAAAGTTCCTCAAGATTGGCAGCGAATACAGGTTCAACAAGGAAACCGAAACACGCAGCAAGCTGCTTGGTGATGAGGTTTGTGCTGATTTGTCCAATAGGACGCGCTTTGGCAATGGCTGGGCCAGCTTGTCCACGGCACGCCAATGGGAGATCATCCAACGGCTGCGTGATACCGAGGACCCGCAATCCCTGGTGTACTGGCTGCAGAATAATGCGGGACTGACGCAAGAACAGGCTGAAGCTACGGCCCGATTAAACATGCCCATCGGTTATGGCCGTATTGGCCACACCGCCCTGTGCAATCTGCTTGATGCCTTGAAAAACGAAGTGGATGAAGAGGGCCGTGTCATAACAGAAGCCGAGGCGGCAAAACGCTGTGGCTATCATCATTCGGACAAATCCGATCCGGATTTTGAGGGTTATGACTGTCTGCCACCCTATCAGGAAGTGCTTGAGCAGCACATTCCGCCGGGCACTGGCAACCCGAAGGATATCTATGATATCTACAGGGGTCGCATAACCAATCCATCCGTGCATATTGCCCTCAACCAGCTGCGCAGATTGATCAATGAAATCATTGGCCAATACGGAAAACCCGATAAAATAGCAGTGGAACTGGTCCGCGATCTGAAACTCAGCGACAGGGAAAAGGAAGAAATACGTCGAACTCAGGCGCGCAATACCCAGGCAGCAGAAATGCGCTCTGCCAAGCTTGCTGAACTTGGTCTGCCTGACACCGGTTACAATCGGCTCAGGCTGCACTTGTGGGAAGAACTTAATGAAAAGAGCCCTGAAAACAGGTTGTGTGTCTATTCAGGCGAACCCATCAGTATTTCAACTGTCTTCACCCCGGACGTGGATGTCGATCATATTTTGCCCTATTCTCGTACGCTGGATGACAGTCGGAGCAACAAGATATTGTGCAAAGCGCATTCAAACCGGCAAAAACGCAACCGCGCTCCGTCGGAAGTTACCGAATGGCAGGCGGGTTACGAGAATATTCTGGCACGTGCACGCGCGTTGCCGCGCGGCAAACAGTGGCGTTTTGCAAATACTGCCATGGATCGTTCGAGTGAGGAAAACGGCTTTCTTGCGAGGCAATTAACAGACACACAATATATGACCCGGCTCGCACTTTCCTATCTGGCGGCACTATATCCAACAGAAGAGGCTGATGAGACAGGTCTTTTGAGGCGACACAAGCGTGTTCGGGCGCTTCCCGGGCGCACGACGGAAATGGTTCGTCGTCATTGGGGCCTCAATGATTTGCTTCAGGACCACAATTACAGCGAAACAACGCAGGAGAAAAACCGCTCCGATCACCGCCATCACGCCATCGATGCGCTGGTTATAGCCTGCACAAGTGAATCCATGATCCAGAATATTGCCCGCGCCTCTGCGCAACGCGAAGCGGAAGGCGCGGAACGGGTCGTGGCAAGATCACAGCCAGCCTGGCCGAGTTTGCGTGAAGAATTGCGTGGTTTCCTGCGGGATGCCATTGTCAGTCACAAGGCTGACCACGGACGCCCCAACAATACCACCGGCGGAGGCGCCAAACGGCAGACAACCGGCAAATTGCACAATGACACGGCCTATGGCCCAACACAATTGACCGACAGCAAGGGCGCACCCATCGTTGTGCGCCGAAAAGCCATTGCCGAGTTCAGTAAATATGCCGACCTCGCTGCCATAAGAGACGAACACCTCAAGACAGCATTGCAGGCGGCAACTGCTGGCCTTGGCGGAAAGGATTTTGAACAGGCAGTGCTGGCTTTTTCAAAGAGGCCGGGTATTTATCGCAATATGCGCCGTATACGCATATTGGAAACCCTCAAGACAATTGGCATACGGGACAGGAACGGCATTGTTTACAAGAGTTACAAGGGAGATTCTAATGACCGGTTTGAGGTCTGGCAAATGCCTGACGGCAAATGGATAGCCGGTGCAGTGACGACTTTTGAAGCCAATCAACTCCAGGAGAATTGTCACAATGATCGGCCGCATCCAGCTGCAAAAAAAGTCTTGAAACTGAGGCAGCACGATATGTTGGCGATTGATCTTGATGGCACAACCAGTATTTGCAGAGTGGTCAAATTCGGTCAATCTCAAATCGTTCTGGCACCACACCATGAAGCAGGCGCGCTGAAAAAGAGAGATGCCGAATTGGCGGATCCGTTTCGCTATATCAACCGATCGGCAGGTAGCCTGAAAAGGGATAATGCAAGACAGGTGCGCATTGACCTTCTTGGCCGTATTTTTGATCCTGGACCACTTCGTTAACCAAATATTAAGACCCTACACCCATAAGCCGCAAACAATGATACAAATCAATCATGGATCGTATTGTTGACATATCAAGTGAGGGGCTGCACTTGTCCGTCTATCGCGGTTTCCTCAAAGTATCTCGTGACGAGGCAGAGATCGGCAGGATACCACTGGACGATATCGGTGCAATAATCACTCATGCGCACGGATTGATTTGGTCCAACAATTTGATTGTCAAGTTGTCCACAAAAAACATTCCGGTTGTAATCTGTGCCGCCAACCATGTCCCTGTCTCATGTCTATGGCCAATTGTTGGCCATCACCAGCAGGGCGCACGCATGCAGGCTCAGGCAGGGGCGACAAAGCCACTGCGCAAGCGACTGTGGCGTCAGGTTGTTCAGAGCAAAATCGATATGCAACACGCCGTACTCAAATCCATTGGCAGTCAAGAAGTTTCGCTGGCTCAAATGGCACTGCGTGTGCGATCAGGAGACCCTGAAAATCTGGAGGCCCAGGCGGCGAGGCGTTACTGGCCGGCCCTCATGGGCCCGGAATTCAGACGCAACTCGGAGGGTACCGGCGCGAATGCCCTATTGAACTATGGGTACACAATATTGCGGGCAATTGTCTCGCGAGCAATTTGTGGCGCTGGCCTCCATCCGTCATTTTCGCTTCACCATTCCAGTCGTATCAATGCATTTGCACTTGCTGATGACTTGATGGAACCCTATCGGCCATTGATTGATTGTGCTGTCAGGTCAATGATCAAAGGAGGTATGTGTGATCTTGATACATCCGCCAAGACGATATTGTCTTCAATTGGCACACTCGACCTCATGAATGAAGATGGTATCGGCCCATTGACCACACATATCGGCCGCCTGTTGCAGTCTCTTGTTGCTATCTACGAGGGTTCAAAAGCAGGCCTGCAGCTCCCCTCTCCTCCGCCGCCGCTTGTTTTGGCCGGTATTGGACGTGGTGCAGACGATTGACCACACTTTATACACAACATTCAAAAGGGCAGGAGGGGCCAACATGGCTTTCTTCCTATCGACTCATGTGGATATTGGTAACATTCGACCTACCCGTTGAAACAC
This sequence comes from uncultured Rhizobiaceae group bacterium, assembly GCA_947501445.1. GTDB lineage: Bacteria > Pseudomonadota > Alphaproteobacteria > Rhizobiales > Rhizobiaceae > Hoeflea_A. The sequence continues at coordinate 53,686 of CANMVS010000005.1, forward strand.
GGAAACAACGCAAGGCAGCCGCTGATTTCAGACTGTTTTTGCTGGACCAGGGGTATGAAATGAGTCAGCTGTCAAATTATATGCGTTTTTGCAACGGACAGGAACAATTCAACGCACACACCCGGCGAATCGAATCCAATCTGCCCGAACGCGGTGATATTTACATCTTTCAATTTACTGACAGACAATATGAAAATATAACCAGATTTTCAGATCAGTCGCGACGAAAACGCAAGAAAAACCCGTCTCAATTGGCGTTGTTTTAACACGCCATGGCGTTTTTTTCTGCGCAAAATCGTCCAAAATACCATTCTTTTCAGTACTTTGGACGACAGCTGTTGTAGCAGTTCAGAAATTGTGGGCCAACCGCAACTATTCCAGCCCGTGAACGGACTCCAGATAGGTTGTAGCAGTTCAGAAATTGTAGGCCAACCGCAACTGGCACGTGCTCAAATGGCCGTCAAACAAGTTGTAGCAGTTCAGAAATTGTAGGCCAACCGCAACTTGCCATTGCGCATGGGTATAACCTTCGCAGTTGTAGCAGTTCAGAAATTGTAGGCCAACCGCAACTGTAAGGGAACCAGTAAGTCAACCAGTAAGGTTGTAGCAGTTCAGAAATTGTAGGCCAACCGCAACCATGACCTTCACACGCGAACAAATCAAAGAGTTGTAGCAGTTCAGAATTTGTAGGCCAACCGCAACGCTGAGTTTCTTTTGTCCCTCCATATGGGGTTGTAGCAGTTCAGAAATTGTAGGCCAACAGCAACACCAGCTTCATACATTTTGAAGATGGACCATGGGGCACATCACGGATCGAATTCGCCGTGATCGATGTGTCACCGGCAAAACCAGTATTCGCATTACGGCCATCGGCTTTGATTTCAATGCTGAATCAATGGCGATATCTCCGCCGACAGTTCAAAAATTGTCCCAGTGGCCAGGTGTTTGCAGTTCCAGCACATTGCCATCAGGGTCATTGAAGTAAAGCGCCCGCCCGCCCCTCGGCCAGACAACCTCGCTGACAATGGGTATATTTTCTTCCTCAAAGGCGGCCTTCCACCCATCGTAGTCAGCAACAGAGATGTGAAACGCCATATGGGCAGGGCCCTTTGCCGTGTGCCCGGGAATAAAACTGTTGTTGAACGGTTTATCCGTTTCACACCATCCGCGCAGAAAAACGATAAGGACCTGCGCCGTACCGGCTTCAAAAACCAACATTCCCGGGCCATCACGCGTCAGACGCAAATCAAGAAAACCTTCAAAAAATGTTTGGCTTTTAGCCAGATCATCGCTGTAGAGAACCGTCTCGCATATGCCACGGATAGTCGGTTTTTGCGTCATGGGTATCTCCATCAATAGCGCAAGCATTCTTTTGAAAAACAGAAAATCGCCATAGACGTTAACTGTCAATATAGCCAGCGAAGCGATTTCCACTGGCGTTTTACAAATAAAGGCTCATTATTGAACATTATCTGACAAGCGATTACTGATTGGATACACGATATGCTCCTTCGCCTGACCATCGTCGCCGCGCTCTGCGGGTTTTTGTTTGGTTTTGACGAGGGCGTGATTTCAGGGGCTTATCCGTTTCTCGAACATGTGTTTACATTCTCACCCTTCTGGCAGGGGATCATGACATCTGCCGTGCCTTTGGGGGCCGCTGCTGGCGCATTGTTTGGCGCACTGATGAGTGATCGGTTTGGCCGCCGTCTGCTTATCATGGGCAGTGCCGGCCTGTTTGTGCTGGGTGCTGTGCTCAGCAGTTTATCTGTCAGCATTGGCATGTTGACCTTTGCCCGGCTGTTGCTTGGCGCGGCCATCGGTTGCTCAACGCTGGTGGCACCGCAATATCTGTCCGAATTGTCTCCGGCCAATATACGCGGCAGGGTTCTGACAACGTTTCAGTTGATGATCAATTTCGGCATCCTGTTTGCCTATCTGTCCGATCTGGCAATCGGTTCCATTCATCTTGGAGACTGGCCCACTGACAACATGCGCTGGAGGCTGATGTTTCTTGTCGGTGTCATCCCCTCCGTATTGCTGCTGATTGGCATCAGGGATGCACCGGAGAGCCCGCGATGGCTGGTGATGAAGGGCAAGGCCAATACAGCGGTCAGTGTGCTGAGAATGATTGAGCCCAAGACACCGAAAAGTGAAATAGACGCGTCCGTTGCCGAAATGGTTGCAGACGATCGCACCTGGGAACAGGAGGTTGGCTGGTCGCATCTTTTTGCACCGGGCATTCGTCACATCACCCAGTTTGCCATGATAGCGTTCTTTTTCCAGCAGATCAGCGGCATCAATGTCGTCATCTATTACGCACCGCAAATCATGAAGGAATTGAATTTCGGGGCAGTCACTGCCCAGCTCTCGGCAACGGTCGGCATAGGAATAATTCTGGTTTGTTCCACGGCATTCAGCATGCTGTTGATTGACAAATATGGCCGGCGCCCCCTGCTGCTGGTCGGCTTTGTTGGCGCTGCCTGCACGCTCGCCACCGTTGCCATTGTCATGGCAACCACCACAAAAGCGGATGATATATTTGCGCTTTATGCGCTTTGCGGGTTCATATTCTTTTTCTCCATAAGCCTTGGTCCGCTGCCCTGGGTCTATATGTCCGAACTGTTTCCAACGGAATTGCGCAGCCGCGGCATGGCCCTGGCGACACTCAGCAACTGGGCAATGACATTTATCGTCGTCTTTTCCTTTCCCGTTTTAAACAGCTCGCTGGGCACGGTCGGAACCTTCGCAATCTTTGCCGGGTTTTGCACTCTTGGCTTTGTTTATGCATTGAAATTTGCTCCGGAAACCAAAGGTATTCCGCTGGAAGAACTGCAACAGCGTCTGGGTGTTGATATGACACGCGTATGAGCGTGCGTTTACAGACACCGGTGATTGACAAGTACCTGAATGCACGATCAAGATAGCGCTCCTTCCACAGCGCATGGATTTATCTGCATCACAGAATAAGACTGCGCCGATAACGTTGACCGTGACTTGACGCATTTTCTTTACGGAGGATATGCAGAAAGCCACACAAATACAGGCTCCATTATGCATCCAACCAACAACCGAATTGCAGATATTGTACCGGAAGTGCGTGAATGGCGCCGCTGGTTGCACCAAAATCCGGAACTGCTTTTTGAGCTACCGAAAACGTCGGCATTTGTGGCGGACAAATTGCGCGACATCGGTGTTGATGAAATCCACGAGAATATCGCCGAAACCGGCATTGTTGCTATTATCAAAGGCAATGGGGATGGACCAACCATCGCCCTGCGTGCCGACATGGACGCCTTGCCGATTGACGAACTTTCAAGTGACGACCATGCTTCACAGAGCCCCGGAAAAATGCACGCCTGCGGCCATGATGGTCACAGTGCCATGCTGCTGGGCGCGGCAAAATATCTGACCGAAACCAGGAATTTTGCCGGTACAGCGGTGCTGATTTTTCAACCGGCCGAAGAAGGTGGCAGTGGCGCCAAAGCGATGATCGAGACTGGTTTCTTTGACCGTTTCGACGTCAGCGAAGTCTATGGCATGCACAATATGCCCAATATGCCAATTGGACAATTTGGGCTGCGCAACGGGCCGATCATGGCAGCAACCGATTTCTTCTATGTCGAGATAGAAGGGGTTGGTGGTCACGCCTCACAGCCGCACCGCTGCGTGGATCCACTGGTGGCAGCCAATGCCATATATAGTGGTTTTCAATCCATCATCACCCGGAATACCAATCCGGTTAAAAACGGCCTGATATCCATCACCGCGATGCAATCGGGTGAAGCCAATAATGTTATTCCGCAGACGGCAACGATCAAGGGAACGGTGCGCAATCTGCACGAAGAGACCCGTGATCTGATCGAGCGCCGGATGAATGAGATTGTCGAAGGCGTAGCCAAAACCTATGGGGTAAAGGCCGAACTGAAATTTGATCGACTTTGCCCGGTCACCATCAATCACGACGCGCAATTTACCCATGCTGCAGATGCGGCAGCACAAATTGTCGGCGCTGACAACGTTGACAAAGTGCAACCTGTGCGGCTTGGCGGCGAAGATTTTTCCTACATGCTGCAGGAAAAACCCGGCGCAATCATATTTGTCGGCAATGGCCCGACAGCCGGCCTGCATCACCCGGAATATGATTTCAATGACGAGGCCCTGCCCTACGGCATCGGCTATTGGACCCGGATCATTGAGGACCGGTTACCACTGACAAAATAGTAAAGTTGCCTATTTTGAGTGAAGGCCCCTGCGATAAGCGCCGGGGCCTGACCCAAAGACTGCTTTGAACCGCCTTGTGAAGGACGATAGCGAGCGGTAGCCACACCGATGGGCAATCTCGTCGGTTGAAAGATTGGTATCGGCCAGCATGACGCGGGCTCTGATCAGACGCCAGTGTGTGACATAGGCCATTGGGGCTTGCCCTACCATGGCGGTAAACCGGATTGAAAACCGTGTTCGGGACATGCCCGCGCGCCGGGCAAGCAGCGCCGATGTCCAGGCAAATGCCGGCTGCTGATGGATAGATTGCAGCGCCTTTGACAGATGGGCATCGGCAAGAGCATGCAGAAACTGCGGTTGCGATGTTGCAGAATTTTCCATGATCCGCCGGAGCGCCTGCATGAATATAATTTCAAGTGACCGGCTGAGAATACCGCGTGTCCCGGCAGCGGCCAATTCCGCTTCCTCACCCAAAAGCCTGATGGCCGTTCCCATAGACGGGCTTGATTGTGTCTTCCCCGCACACAGCACCATCCGGTCAGCAATATTGTCAAACAGCGGATGGCGAATATCCTCGTCAAATGTACAAAATCCGCACAGGACAATGGTTTTTGGTTCGCCGGCACCGACGGCCAGAATACCCGATTGCAGCGCTTTTGTCTGTGATGACATGATTTGCGGCAATGGCACCGGTGTTATCTGCACGTTATCGGTCAGCACATGCCCGACACCATTGGGAACGATGGCCAAATCGCCGGGACGAAGCCGCACCGGTTCACTTCCATCCTCATTCGACACATAACATTCACCACGCCGAACCAGATGGAAGCGGATGCAGCGTCCCTGAGGTGGGATGGCGACAGAGTATTGTTCGCCAAATTGTGCGGTGAAATACAGATCACTGCGTAAACGCAGCGTTTGAAAAAGCTCGCTCAGTACGTCGGCTGGAGCCATCTGGTCACTTATTGGAACGATCTGCACAATTTTCGGCATGAAACAGCAAATACATTCAATGACGCATTTGTCAAAACACGTTTCCAAACGGGAAACGCAATGACTTTTGAAAATTTTACCAGCCTTGTCGGCTTTGCATTCGTCATGTCCATATCACCTGGACCGGGCAATTTTTTGCTGCTTGCTTCGGGTGCAAACTTCGGCGTCGCCCGTACACTTCCATTGATCTTCGGCATATGTTTCGGATTTCTGTCAATGGTACTGGCCATCGGTCTGGGTTTTGGTCAGGTCTTCAGGGCCTATCCGTCGATATATATGGGATTGCAGATCCTTTGCATCACCTATGTTTGTTGGATGGCGTGGAAGATTGCCCACATACGGTCTTTGGGCAACGCAATGGCAGCTCACACATCAAAGCCAATCGGATTTGTCCAGGCTGCAGTATTGCAACTGGTTAATCCGAAAGCCTGGGCGGTGGCACTGGTAGTCACCGTCAGCTTTACAGACCAGGGCAATTACCTTGCCAGTCTGGCCACCATGATCACGGTCTTCGCATTGGTCAATCTGCCATCCATTTCAATCTGGGCTCTGTTTGGCAGGACCCTGCAGACATGGCTTGACACTCAGCGCAGAGCAAGGCTGTTCAATATCGCCATGGCGCTGCTTCTGGTGAGCACCATGATACCCGTGTTGCTGGGGACCTTCGGTTCCTAAAGATGCAACGGCTGCAACATGCGCAGTGCGGCACCGCACCTGCTCCGGTCGCCTGTCCAGATCAACAGATGTGCGGCATTTACCACACAATTGTTGCCGATGATGCGATAGTATGGTGTCCTTCGACATAGGCAATTTGGATAGGGGTACCAAAATGCGTATTGGATTGTTGGCCGTATCAATGCTTATGGCAGGGATGATCGGATCCGGTAATGCCAGCGATAATCCACTGGATTTTTGTTATCCACCACCGGATAATCTCACATCCGGCAAGTCCATGCGGCTTTGGGGAACCTTCTATCATACCAAACTTGCGGAAAATGCCCCAGATGGATTTGCACTGATCGGGCCTGACAACAAGCCCATAGGCCCGAAACTCGGTCATAGGGATTGGTGTAAAGCAGCGCTTGAGGGGGCAGCGTCGATAAAAATGCCCGATGGCAGCCATGTGGTTGTTAATGTGCGCGATGCGCGTGGCCCCTCGCAGGTCAATTGTGACAAATACTACCCGCGACTACGGGCGCGATCACGCATTGGCTTGCGCCATACGCGTTTTTTTGAAGTCAAATCCCCAAAAGTCAAATTTGGGTATGGCGTTAACGACATGCCATTGGCCGGTTTCCGCACCATTGCGGTCGACCGTCGCCAGAAGCCAATTGCCTACAATACACTGCTTTTTGTGCCCGATTTGCGTGGCCGGGCGCTGGTTTCAAGTGACGGCAGCAAATTCACCCATGACGGCTATGTTTTTGCCGCTGACACGGGCAGCAGCATCAAGGGCAATCACGTTGATTTTTTCACAGGCTTCGTCAACGTCAACCCGTTTCCGGACCTCGCTGGAGGTCCGTCAAAACCGTTCACGGCCTATCGTATCAGCGACAAGAACATCCGCCAGCAGCTTTTGGATCTCCACACGAAGTAATGCGTCCCGGCGCGTCACAACCGACACAACATTCGCAACAGTATACGCATCAAAAATTGGATAATCGGTCTTTGTGATAAAGCCAGCCTACACGTGTCAGCACGATCATGGTCACGGTTCCCCACATGACATACGCATATTGGTTGGGGATAATGCGAACCGGAGTGAACACCACATAGGCTGTCAGTAAAACGCCCCAGAAAAGTGAGATTTGCATATAGAGATCATCGAACAGAACATTGAGGTGGCGTTGAACCAATGTGTCGCGCAACAATCCTCCTCCGGTTGCTGTGAGGACGCCCACAAACGGCGCCCAAAACACTGAATGCTGATGTGGATCAGAAATTGTGACTGCAATACCGGTAACAGTGAAACTGCCAAGTCCGACTGCGTCGAATACGTTGAAGAGCCTGGCAAACAAAGGTGTGACTTTGAATTCCTGATTGTTGCGACTTTGAATCCGGAACCCAAGATAACCAATGGAAGAGACGGCCAGGATCGCAACCACATATTGGACGCTATACAGCGCCGATACGTCGCGATCCAGCAGCACATCACGCATGATGCCACCACCTATTGCCGGCAGTGCTGAAAGTACAAAAAAACCGGCAATGTTTGTGCGAATTCGGCAACCCAGAATGACACCGGAGGCGGCAAATGCAATCGTGCCTATCATGTCCACAAGCCAGTACCAGGCAGATCCCGTTGTTTGATTAAAGTACAATGGAACGAGGAATCTCTTTTGAATCTCGCTGATCACTCCTTCTGATTTCATCCCGGCGATTGCAGCATTAACCTCCTCAATTGTCTCTTCCGGAATATTCGCCCTGCTGAACATCAGGGATATATCGCTGCTCCCACCTACCGGGACTTCAAAAACATCATGAAAGGCACTGTTCTTTGCCATAATGTCGACCGCGGTCAGTCGATCCACCAAAAATCCATCGATCTCGCCGTCCCGAAGGTTCCAAAGGCTGATTGTGTTATTTTCAACCGGGACGACCAGATCGGTGCCCGCCTGCCCCGTCACATAGGCATCCAGATCCGGCATTCCATAAAGAACCCCCTCGACAATACCCAGCCGCAATTGATTGGAACTGAAATATGTCACGATCTGTTTGGTAGAAAACCCGGATAGAGATTGCTGCAATTCCTGTGATGTCAAAAGAACAATTTCTTCTGTGCGATACGGAATTGAGAAATGTGCAAATTCCCTGCGCGATTGACTGGGTGAAGCTGCGGCGGTGAAGTCCAATGTGCCCTCACGTACACCTTTGACCTGGTTTGCCCAGCTCAGGTATTCATAGTCAACAAACAGCCCCATACGATTGGCAATTTCCCGAACGACCATAATGTCAATTCCGGTCAGCCCGCCACTAAACTCATTTGAGATGAATTCATAGGGTTCATTAATATACCAGCCACTGACGAGGACTGGTAACTCCCGGCCATCACGGGCGAAAGATAAACGATCAACCTGCTCACTTGCCTGTACTGCATTGAACACAGCGAAAAGAGCCATCGAAATTGTCAGTAAATAACGGGCAATATTAATATTTAATAACAATAGACTAAGCCTGTTTTTACGGACCACTTACATGCAGAATACTGAACACATGCGCAGCTGGTCAACACAAATCCAACAGCCGTTGCAAACGTTACCGGTGTCCACCTCGAAGCACCTGTGGTCGCACGCCCCATCGCGCCAACTTGAACATTATCGGCCCTCATTCAGAAACGGGATCGCACAGCGGGCACATGCGCTTTCTGGCATCGCAGGCGATGCCAGTGCAATTGCACTGGCGTATATGTTTTGAATTGGCAACTGTTCACCATTGTTCCGGACAACTGACTACGCCGGCAACCTTGCATGCCGTCGCGTCTTCACTATTATGCCCGCGACGCTCGAGACTCAAACTGATCTCAATACATTGTGGAGAACATTTATGGCGCCGATTCTGGAAATCGAGGACCTCAAGAAACTGGCTCGCCGACGTGTGCCAAAAATGTTTTTTGACTATGCCGATTCCGGATCCTGGACTGAAAGCACCTATCAGGCCAATGAGGATGATTTTGCCGATATCAAGCTGCGACAGCGGGTTGCGGTTGATATGACAAACCGGACACTGTCAACCAGGATGATCGGTCAGGATGTGTCCATGCCCGTTGCGCTGGCACCAACCGGACTATGCGGCATGCAGCGTGCTGATGGTGAGATACTGGCAGCCCAATCGGCTGAAGCCTTTGGCGTACCCTTCACCCTGTCAACCATGAGCATCTGCTCCATTGAGGATGTCGCCGAGAAGACGACAAAGCCCTTCTGGTTTCAGCTTTATGTTTTGCGAGACAAGGAATTTGTCGGCGACCTGATAGATCGTGCAAAAGCGGCAGGCTGCTCGGCCCTGGTTCTGACGCTGGACCTGCAGATACTTGGGCAACGACACAAGGACTTGCGCAACGGCCTGTCAGCGCCGCCAAAATTCACACCAAAACACATCTGGCAGATGGCCACATCACCCATCTGGTGTGCAAAGATGGCGCAAACCAAACGCCGCACATTCCGCAATATCGTCGGACATGCCAAGGGCGTGGCGGATCTGTCATCCCTTTCATCATGGACAGCGGAACAATTCGATCCGCAGCTATCCTGGAATGATGTTGCCTGGATCAAGGAACGCTGGGGGGGACCGCTGATCCTGAAGGGAATATTGGACAAGGCTGATGCGATAAAATCACTCGAGTGCGGTGCGGATGCGATCATCGTTTCAAATCACGGCGGACGGCAGTTGGACGGCGCATCTTCGGCAATCGGCATGCTGCCGGAAATTATCGATGCGGTAGGTGACAAGATAGAAGTTCACATTGATGGTGGCATTCGATCCGGGCAGGACATCCTGAAGGCCATTTGTCTGGGTGCTAAAGGGACTTATGTCGGACGCCCCTATCTATACGCGCTCGGTGCCATGGGACGCGAAGGTGTCGACAGGATGTTTGAGATCCTGCGCAATGAATTCGATATCACCATGGCCCTGTGCGGCGAGCGTGATGTTACCAATCTGGATCGCTCAAACCTCTATTCGGTTTTCGGCGAAAAACTGCAACACGACGGATAGGGCAATTCAGGGCAGCCTGGATGGACCAATCATCTTCCCGGGCTGAACAACGCTGTCAAATTCTTCAGCGCTGACAAAACCAAGACGCAACGCCTCCTCGCGAAGCGTTGTGCCGTTTTTATGTGCAGCCTTGGCAATCTGAGTTGCCCTGTCGTAGCCGATGGTCGGGGCAAGGGCCGTGACCAACATCAAAGAGCGTTCCAGCAGAGCACTGATATTGTCCTCATTGGCTTTTATGCCAACAACACATCGATCTGCAAAACTTACCGATGCATCCGCAAGCAACTGCACGGACTGTAACAAATTATAGGCAAGAACCGGGCGGTAGACATTCAGCTCAAAATGGCCCTGACTGCCTGCAAAACCGACGGTCGTCTGATTGCCCATCACCTGTGCACAGACCATGGTCATGGCCTCACATTGTGTCGGATTGACCTTGCCTGGCATGATAGATGAGCCGGGTTCATTTTCCGGCAAAGACAATTCTCCAAGGCCGGATCTCGGTCCGGAGGCCAAAAAGCGAATATCATTGGCAATTTTGAAGAGAGAGGCAGCGCATGTGGCAAGTGCCCCATGGGCAAAGACATAGGCATCATTGGCGGCCAAAGCTTCAAATTTGTTAGGTGCCGTTTTGAATGGCTGGCCCGTCAGATCAGCAACCTGTGCAGCAAAAGCTTCCGCGAACCCTTCAACCGTGTTGAGCCCGGTCCCCACAGCCGTGCCGCCCTGAGCCAGTTCATGCAAACCATCCAATGCGGTTCTCAGCCGTTCAATATCCTTTGCAATTTGTGCAGCATATCCGGAAAATTCCTGGCCCAGTGTCAGCGGTGTGGCATCCTGCGTGTGGGTGCGACCAATTTTGACTATATGGGTAAAGGCATCTGAGCGCTCCTTCAACGCAAGGCGCAAATGCTCAAGCGCTGGCAATAGCGTTTCGGATATCTGCAGCACAGCAGCGATGTGCATGGCGGTTGGAAAAGTATCATTGGATGATTGCCCCATGTTGACGTGATCATTGGGGTGCACCGGATCCTTGCTGCCCATTTGCCCGCCGAGCAATTCGATCGCCCGGTTGGAAATCACCTCATTGGCGTTCATGTTGGACTGAGTGCCGGACCCGGTTTGCCAGACGACCAGCGGGAAATGATCATTGAGTTGACCGTTCGCCACTTCCCCGGCCGCTGTTATGATTGCCCCTGCTCTATTCGCGTCCAGCAATCCAAATTCGCGATTAACGTGCGCCGCCGCCTGTTTGATGATTCCAAGAGACCGGATCATCGGAACCGGCAATGTCTCGCCGCCAATCGGAAAATTCATCAGCGACCGGGCTGTTTGAGCGCCATAGTATTTGTCGGATGGCACCTCAAGTGCTCCAAATGAATCAGATTCTACCCGCATGATCATGTGCCTACCCTTCAAAATTCAAGTGTTCGTACTGTATAGAAAAACGGTGCAAAGAAATACAATTTACAAATGCGTATTTACGCTTCCGATTTCGCAATACTGACATTTTCAATAGGCATTAAAATTTGAAAAAACCTCAGATTGACAGAAATATTCCCTTCACCGGCTAATTTTAACTGCTTTACTCCTTACGATTCTCCAGCGCGATTTTCATATTTATTTTCAGGGCCTTACTCAATTTGGCCATATGCAATATTGTGGTGGAAACAGGGTCAGAATTCATATATTGCGTCAAAAATATGGCAACCAGCCGCAATGATTCCAATACCGGGGTAACGATGTCTTTCTACCAAAAACGCCACCGCCTTCTACTGGGTATTTCAACCTGTGCAGCCCTGATTTCACTTTACGGCACGGTTCATGCAGAGGATTTCGTCGTCAATTCCGTAACCACCGTCCCAAATGGCGGTAACACAATAGGTGCAGGTGACAGACTGACGATCACACCGGATGGCCAAATCAACACGACCGGCGAGAATGCCGTTGAGGCAGCCGCAGACGGTGTGGCGATTACCAACAACGGTGGCCTATCAGTCACAGGCCCCGGTGGCGAGGGCATCTTCGTCAATGACGACAATGCAGTGACAAATAATGGCAAATTGACAACTGATGGCCCGGGCAGCGATGCGATTGATGCCGACGACGACAATGTGATTGTCAATGCTGGCTCAATTGAGACGTTTGGTCCTGGATCTGAAGGCATTGACGTGGACAATCGGAACAGGGTGACAAACGCCGGTTCCATCGTTACACGAGGCCCGGATTCTTCAGGCATTGAGGGGACTGACTCAAACTCGGTTACCAATACCGGTTCCATTGAGACACGCAGAACAGGTGGTCAGGGTATAGACCTTAATGACGGCAATAGCGTCATTAACGCCGGGTCCATAACAACCAACGGACGTTTTGCCGATGGTATCGATGTTGAAGATGACAATGTCGAAGTCACAAATTCCGGTGCGATCACCACCAATCGTTTCAACGCGGACGGCATCGACATCGGCAGCAGAAACGACAATGTAAACAACAGCGGCTCCATTACAACCAACGGTGTTTTCTCTGCCGGCATCGAGATGGACAGGCGAAATACGGTCAACAGCACCGGAACGATCCAGACCTCCCGCCGCTTTTCCGCTGGCATACTGGCTTTGGGTGGTCGCAATTCGATCAATGTTTCGGGCACCATCCAAACCCGGGGTTTTCTCTCGTCCGGCATAGCCACTTTCGGTCGCCGAAATACAATTGATGTATCAGGCGGCATCGATACCCAGGGCTTTGCTTCACCTGGCATCGCGTCCTTCGGATTGCGCAATACTGTTAATGTTTCTGGAAGTGTCGAAACATCTGGCGGGTTCTCGCCGGGTATTCTGATTGGGGGCGCGCGCAATAGCGCCAATATCTCCGGCAAGATTGTCAGCGCAAATGGCCCGTCCTTCCTGATCGAACCGCAATTCGGACCGTTTCGCAACAGACTGAACCTTGTGGCACCTGCCTTTTTGGGCGGTGCGATCATTGCACCGGGCACAAATATCTCGATCATCACGGGTGCAAGTCATTCGGTTCTGTGGGATTTTTCTGACTCCAGCACGCCGAATATCTCCGGGCCTGTTCCATGGGCCTATAACGCTGCAACCCGTCAATTTGCCACCTTTGACCCGACTGTCTTTGGTGCGGCGGGGGATATATTGGCAGATTCCACTGACGTTCTCTCGCAGATCACCCAGGGCCGGTTAAACAGCACGTCTGCCGGTACTCCGGGAGCAGCCGAGTTTGGCTATCTCAATAGGGATGGCAATGGTTCGCCGACAAATGTCTGGGTCCAGGGCATCGGCCTGACATCCAGCTATGGTGCAGACGGTATTTTGACAGACTATGATTTTGATCTGGTTGGTGTCGCTGCCGGTTTTGACGGCATCTATGCTGATGGGCTGACACTTGGTGTCTTGGGTGGCTACTATCACGGTGATCTGGATTCAGACAGCGCCTTTACCAGCTCCTACAACAATGACACCGAAAACTGGTTCGCCGGGGTCTATGGCCGCAAGACCATCGATAAGCACTTTATCGGCTTTGGTCTGAACGGCGGGTTTCAAAATGTTGACCAGTCGCGCTTTGTCAATGACAATCTGGCGCTGACCAATGGCCAGACACTGGGCAACGCCTGGGCAAACTCATCCTATGACAGCTGGTTCATCAATCCGGAAATTGCCGTCGGCACCGAAGTCCACCAATATAATGGCTGGAGCATCGTGCCAACTGCACGGGCCCGCTATGCCATTCAGTTCATTGATGGCTATTCGGAAACCGGTTCCAACGCCAATGCCACCGTCGGCAGCCAGCAGGTTCAGATTGCCGAAGGTCGCCTTGAGCTTGCAGCCAGCAAGGTTTTCCAGACCGGTCATGCGCGTGTCTATGGCGGCTATCTGGCACGCGGTTCCTTTGGTGATGATGCGGTCGGTGTGAATCTGGTGGGACAGGATATTCTGGTTCCCACCGGCGAAGACACTTTCCAGTCAGTCGGCTACCTTGGCTCACAGATGGTCTTCAACATCACATCCGGTCTGGGTCTTCAGGTCGGCAGCCAGTTTGCATTTGGCTCGGATTTCACCAGCCTGTCCGGCAATATCGGTCTGAAATCAAAATTCTGATCTGATCGTTCGGTAACAATCATCTGATTGACCAGACCTGGGGGTGGCATTTGCTGCCTGCAGGTTTTTTGTCACCTACCGAGGATTACATCACGATTTCTCAAGACTGGACCGTTTCACCTCTGTCAGAAACGGGGCGGGCACCGCCAGTCCACAGACCTTTGTTTGATCCCGCTGTTTTTTGAATAACACCCATGATTCCCGGCGGACCTGGTGTGACAAATGCCATATCCAGATGCCAGAGCAACCAAAGAATAGGTTTTTTCCGCCTCGCACGGATCAGCTATTACAAGCGCGCATTGGCCACTTCGCCACAACACTGTTGCAAAAAGGCTACGTCAATTTGCAACTGACACTCACCTGCCAATAAAGACTAACGGGAATCAAATTTTTCATATATGAAAAATTGGGGGTCTCTGAGAATAAATCGAAATTGGTTCGTACATTCAGGCAGGGATTTAATGATTTTCGCAAAAATAAGCCGCACTCTATTTTTGAGTGCCTCAACGCTCTCGATTGGCTGCGCAACAATTCACGGCGCATTCGCTGAAGAGTTTGTGGTCAATTCCGCAACGGCGATACAAAATGGTGGTAATGTGCTCAGCAATGGTGACACATTGAAAATCACCACTACCGGCTCCATCAACACCGTTGGAGGGATTGATGCTGTCAACACCGACGGCTTCAACAATTCCTCAATTATCAACGATGGCGGCCTTTCTGCCGTCGGCGATCAGGGCAGTGGCATAGTTGTGCGTAGCCGCAGCTCAATAATCAATGGAGGAAACATCGTTACAGACGGGGTAAACGGTGACGGCATTCGCGCCGAAAACCGCAATGCAATTGAAAATTCAGGTTCAATAAGAACTGCGGGCAGACAAGCACAGGGAGTTGACGTCAATAACAGGAATGCTGTTGTCAATTCCGGATCCATATTCACAATTGGCAACCGTGCTGACGGTATTCGGGGTGGAAATCGTAATGCACTGGAAAATTCAGGTTTGATTACCACCTCGGGCAGGTTTTCAGAAGGATTTGACGTCAACAATACAAATACGGTCGTCAACTCAGGTTCCATTGTCACAAGTGGTAATCGTGCTGACGGTATTCAGGGCGGAAACCGTAATGCACTGGAAAACTCAGGCTCGATTGCAACCTCCGGTCGCGCTGCTGAAGCATTCGAGTTTGGAAACAGGAATACGGTCGTCAATTCCGGTTCCGTTGTTACTTCAGGTAACCTCGCAGACGTTTTCGTAGGAGGAAACCGCAACACAATTGTGAATTCGGGTTCGATTGCAACCTCAGGCCGGTTTGCTGAAGGCTTTGAAGTTGGGAACAGAAACACAATTAACAATTCAGGCTCGATTACGACAACCGGTTTTGGTGGAGATGGCATAGATGCTGATAACAGAAATATCGAGGTTACGAATTCTGGATCGATCAGAACAGAGGGTGTTGAGGCAGATGGCCTGCAGGTTCGCAACCGAAACCAGAACGTAAACAACACCGGTTCAATTACTACAACCGGCAATCGTTCATTTGGAATCCGCATGCAGAGACTAAACATTGTCAACAGTTCCGGCTCAATAGAAACATTCGGCCGACGCGCTCCTGGCATTGTTACTTTGAGGCCTGACAACACCGTCAATGTATCCGGCAAAGTGGTTGCGGCTCATACAACCAGTGCATCGTTTAGGTTTAGAAATGGAAATACGCTGAACCTGTTTGCTCCGGCTTTTCTTGGCGGTAACATCGATATAGGCAACAGCGATGTCTCGATCACAACTGGCGCAAGCCATTCGGTGCTGTGGGAATTTGACGCGCCGGTAACGCCGGATGTTTCCGGGCCTGCCATTTGGGCTTACAACGCGGCAACCCGCCAGTTTGCCACCTTTGACCCGACTGTCTTTGGTGCGGCGGGGGATATATTGGCCGATACCACCGGTGTTCTCTCACAGGTCACCCAGGGCCGTTTGAACAGCGCGCCTGCCGGTGCTCCGGGCGCTGCCGAGTTTGGTTACCTCAACAAGGATGGCAGTGGGTCACCGACGAATGTCTGGGTCCAGGGCATCGGCCTGACATCCAGCTATGGTGCAGACGGTATTTTGACAGACTATGATTTTGATCTGGTGGGTGTCGCTGCCGGTTTTGACGGCATCTATGCTGATGGGCTGACACTTGGTGTCTTGGGTGGCTACTACCACGGTAATCTGGATTCAAACAGCGCCTTTACCAGTTCCTATAACAATGACACCGAAAACTGGTTTGCCGGGGTCTATGGCCGCAAGACCATCGACAAGCACTTTATTGATTTTGGCCTGAACGGCGGGTTTCAAAATGTTGACCAGTCGCGCTTTGTCAATGACAATCTGGCGCTGACCAATGGCCAGACACTGGGTAACGCCTGGGCAAATTCATCCTATGACAGCTGGTTCATCAATCCGGAAATTGCTGTTGGCACCGAAGTCCACCAACATGACGGCTGGAGCATCGTGCCAACCGCACGGGCCCGCTATGCCATTCAGTTCATTGATGGCTATTCGGAAACCGGATCCAACGCCAATGCCATCGTCGGTAGCCAACAGGTTCAGATTGCTGAAGGGCGCCTTGAACTTGCTGCCAGCAAGGGTTTCCAGACCGGTCATGCCCGTGTCTATGGCGGTTACCTGGCGCGTGGTTCCTTTGGTGATGATGCGGTCGGTGTGAATTTGGTGGGACAGAATATTCTGGTTCCTACCGGTGAAGACACTTTCCAGTCAGTCGGCTACCTTGGCTCACAGATGGTCTTCAACATCACATCCGGTCTGGGCCTTCAGGTTGGCAGCCAGTTTGCATTTGGCTCGGACTTCACCAGCCTGTCCGGCAACATCGGTCTGAAATCAAAATTCTGATCTGATCGTTCGGTAACAATCATCTGATTACAAGGCCTGCGGGTGGCATTTGCTGCCCGCAGGTTTTTTTGTCACCTGCCGTGGATTACATCACGATTTCCCGGAGATCTAATCATTAGCCTTTAGAATTGTGAGTGGCTTTATGATGCCAGGCCTGCGATGTGTTTCCTCACCATCACCCGATTTCAACATGGCACACAGGCCATCTTTATCGTGTACGGACATGGACACGGCAACCACATTACCTCCAGCGACATCAGCCTGACCCAGCGGTTCATTCGGTTTCTGGAGGAACAGATCAATATCGACCCGGGTAAAAACGGCTAGGGCTGGAATAATCATATGACAAACCTGTGTCGTTCAACACACAAGAAAAATATCGATTTTATTGTACTCCTGAGCTATTATCTATTTTAGGAGGATATAAAATGAAATTATCGATGTTAAAATTGTGCGCACTGGCCGGGTTTGGTTTTGTGGTTTCAGTATCCACGGCGGCGGCAGATCCATGTATGAAGGTGAGCCTTACAGGCACACAAGGCGGGCCGCCGCTGTTCAATGGCCAGGCCGGAGCCGGGACCCTGGTCCAATATGGTGATGACAGTGACAAATGCGGCGCAGTCAAACTACAGTTTGACACCGGGCGCGGCACCAATATGCGCCTGTCACAAATGAAAGTGCCGGTCGGCAAGCTGGATGCAATCTTCTTTACCCATATGCATTCCGACCACACTGAGGGTCTCGGTGATATTTTGCAATTGCGATGGCACTTCAATTCGGGCGGACCGAAAGTCGATGTTGTATGTACCGAAGATGCCAAATCACCTATCGGACATACGTTGAGCTGCAGCAACTTTGTCGCTCATATCGGTGATGCACTTATTGAATCCGGCGAGATTTCTCAAAGACTGGCAGAAAACAAAAAACGTCTGCCGGGTGGTCCGGCTGATCTGGTCAATGTCAACACCTTCGCTGCCAGCGGCGAGCCCTTGCAGGTATGGCAAAAGGGCGATGTGAAGGTAACGGCCATCGGGTCACGTCATATTCCGGGCCATGCGTCCTACCGTGTTGATACGCCGGCAGGCAGCGTGGTTATAGGCGGAGACGCCGGCAATGACATTCCAAAGCCACCACGCCCATCATCTACATCCGAGCAGGTTGAAAAGCTTGCACAGGGTGCAGATGTGCTGGTGCATTCAACCATCCATCCGGCCATGGGTCCCGACAAGGATAGCGGTTTCCCGCCGCCCATTTATTTCCGGCAAAGCAATGCTGCGGATCTGGGTGCTTTGTCCAAACGCGCTGGTGTGAAAACGCTGATGCTGACCCACCTCATCCCGCCAATGGGTGCGGCCAAGCAGGGTCCCTACCCGATCCCCGGCGGCCCGCTCGACGAAAGCCACTATAAGGCAGCCGTTAAGGAAGGTGGATTTGAAGGCAATACGGTTGTTGGAACCGATCTGCTGACGATTACCGTTCCCGCAAAAAATTGAGCATGCCGATCTGATTTTGCCGGTGGCATTTTCTTCCACCGGCAAAACACAGTCAGGGACATGATCCGGGATCGGTTGATGCATTCAGGTTTTGCCGGTTCCGTCAAAACCTGAATTGCTCTATTGAAATGCCTGTCTCAACTGGCCCATTCGTTCAGACGCATACGTAAAAATTCGCCAGTGCCCTTGTAGTGGTCAACCAGTAGTTCAACAGCACCATCCCCATTGCGCGCAAGCGCCGCATCACAGATTGCTGCGTGTTCGTCTTCAACGTGGCGTGATGGATAGGCAACGGCACCCGCCAGGTTGCGGTAGCGGATATTGAGATCATAGAGCTGCTCACAAAAACCAATAAGAAAGTCCGAGCCGCAGGCTGAAAGCAATGACAGATGAAACAGCTTATGGGCAACTTCCCAGTCCGGGCTGGCAGGTTCTGATGACGTTGCAGCGCGCGGCGTCTTTTTCAACCGGTGGTGAGCCAGAAGCACCCCCTCTTCCCAGGCCGATGAACCCGATGCGATGGATTCTCTCATCGCCCTGTCTTCCAGCCAACAGCGGGTGCGCAACAGTTCTTCAAAATCGCTGACTGAAATCTCTGAGACGCGAAAGCCGCGCTGGTCCAATCGTTGTACGAGCCCTTCAGAGGTCAGCATGCTAAGCGCCTCACGAACCGGACTGGCGCCAACATCATAGGTTTCGCGCAAGGATTCAATTTTCAACTTCTGCCCGGGTTTCAGCACACCATTGATAATGTCCGCACGCAACCGGTCAAACAGCTGCGCCGTAATCGATGCGCCACCGGTTACCACCGGTGTCTCATCAAGTCCCAGATTGGCAGATCGCATCATTACCCCCTTGCGCCCGGCGCGCTCGTATCGCTCTCGCCAGACGTATTGAACTGATCGGCATATATATTGCGCAATTCATTTTTTTGCACCTTTCCCATGGTGTTTCTGGGTAAAGCATCAACAAAATAATAGGCCTTGGGCAGTTTGAACTTGGCCAAACGCGCCGCCAGTACGCCATGCACCGCGTCGCTGTTCAAATTGGAACCAGGCGATTGAACGACAACAGCGACAATACCCTCGCCAAAATCGGCGTGCGGTACGCCAACAACCGCACTCTCCAAAACGCCGTCCAGATCATCAATTTCAGATTCAATTTCCTTGGGATATACATTCAGCCCGCCGGTAATAATCAAATCCTTGCCGCGACCAACGATAACCAGATAGCCTTCGTCATCGATCATACCAAGATCACCGGTGATGAAGAAGCCGTCCGCGCGGAATTCTTCGCGGGTTTTTTCCGGCATGCGCCAGTAACCGCCAAAAACATTGGGCCCGCTCACTTCCACCATGCCAACGGCACCTTTATCAAGCGGCAGACCGCTATCGGGATCACACACCCTAATCCGGGTGCCAGGCAGGGGAAAACCGACGGTGCCGGGCTTGCGGGCACCTTCATAGGGATTGGACGCATTCATATTTGTTTCGGTCATGCCGTAACGTTCGAGAATGGCCATTCCCGTGCGTTCGCTGAATTGCTTGTGGGTTTCCGCCAACAGCGGGGCTGATCCTGATATGAACAATCGCATATTGGCGACCTGCTCGCGGTTTAAGCGCTCGCTGGCAAGCAGACGGGTATAGAAGGTCGGCACGCCCATCAATACGGTAGAAACCGGCATCGCATCCAAAACCGTATCTGGATTATAGGCCGGGAAAAACCGCAACGCGGCACCAGAGAGCAAAACCACATTGGTTGCCACAAACAATCCGTGCGTATGAAAAATCGGCAAAGCATGAATGAGGATATCGTCGGCCGAAAAATGCCAAATGTCACAAAGGGCTGCGGCGTTGGACAGCAGGTTTGCGTGCGTGAGCATGGCTCCCTTGGAACGACCTGTCGTGCCTGAGGTATAAAGGATCGCAGCCAGATCGGCGTCATTACGTACTACATTGTCAAATTCAGACCGATGCGCAATGGCCCTGTCTGTCAAAGACTGCGGATGTTGCCGCTCCAGAGTCTTGACGCGTGCATCGCCTGATTTGGCGGCAAGTGCCTGCATGGCGTCAATCGCCGAAACATCCGTTATGACGACGGTTGGCTCGGCATTTTCCAAAAAATAAGCAACTTCAGTCATCGTATAGGCTGTGTTCAATGGCTGATAGACGCCGCCTGCCCGGATAACGGCGAGATAGAAAATCAGTGCCTCGACTGTCTTGGCAGCCTGCACAGTTACGCGGTCGCCGGGTTTCACGCCCAGTTCAACCAGCGCATTGGCGTATTGCGCTGACTGCTCCAGCATATCGCCATAGGTCGTCACCGCATCGCCATCAATTATGAAGGGTCGGGTGTGATCCGCAATCGCAGCTCGGAAACCATCAAATAGGGTGTTTTTAGCCATATACTCGCTCTATTCAGTTTCCTCTGCCAGGATAAAATCAAAATCGACCGTGTAAAAAGGCGAGGTTAGCCTCTGCCGGGCTTCAAAATCATCGGAAACGATCTGTTTATCCGTTTGTTCGACATATTCCATAATCAGATCTTCGCGGACCCCAAAGACTGCATCCGCATCCAGAAAGGGATCATCGCTTGGAAATACCTCTGTTACCAGCGATCTGTACCCCGGTGCCGTGATGATGAAATGCAGGTGCGACGGGCGCCAGGGCTGTCTGCCTGTTGCATGCAGCAACTCGCCCACCGGTCCGTCATCAGGAACCGAATAGGGCGCCGGGCGAACGGTCGTCAGCGCATAACCTCCATCATCGCCGACATGCATGCGTGCACGCAGATTGTACTCCGGCTGTGCAGGATCCTGATTGGAATAGAGACCGTTTTCTGCCGTCTGCCACAGTTCAATCGCGGCCCCCTTTATGGGCTCACCCTGTCGATCGCGCACGCTGCCTTTTACCACAACCGTCGCACCATCATTATCTGCCTTCAGATCACCCCCATAGGCCAGGTCCGGAGCCCCAAGTATGTGGAATGGACCCAACACGCTGGATGATGTTGCATCCGGTTTGGAATTGACCATGTCAACAAGCGATGACAGCCCCAGCACATCGGAAAACAGCACGAATTCATTGCGCTCCGGCGTACTGATCTCACCCGCCTTGGAGAGCAATTCTATGGCTTTGCGCCACTCTGCATGGGTCAATTCTGTTTCCCGGACGAAGCTGTGTAGATGGTGCACCAGATGTTCCAGAAGATAACGCAGTCTCGGCGTCGTCTCCGGCCCGCAATAATCCAAAAAAATCTGCGTGAGTGTTTCCTCGGTGACATTGCGCATGGGTGTCTCCAATCAGTTCAAGAGTATTGTTGATATATCGGGAAAGCGAATGAGAATGGCCAGTATGACGAGCATGACGCCAGCAAATGGTAGCGCGCCCAGGAACACATCCTTCAGCGTAATCCGGTCATCATCCAGCGTTGCCTTGATAACAAAACACGAGATGCCCAAAGGCGGCGTTAACAGCCCGATTTCCGCACCAATGACTGTGATGATGCCAAACCAGATAAGGCTCAGCCCCATGGGTTCAATGATATCAATGAACAATGGAACCACAATCAGGATAATCGACGCCGTATCCAGCAGCGTTCCCAGAAAGAGCATCAAAATGACATAGGCAACCATGATCCACAAAAAGCTCAATTCATGTCCTGTCAGGAAAGATTGCAACTCGTTTGGCAAGTCAACAAAACCCAACATGCGACTGTAAAGCGATGCCGTCGTGATCAGGAACAATATGCTGGCAGTGATATGGCCGGTTTCAAGCAGCGCTTCCCAGAAGGAACCTGAGGACATGCGTCTGCGTATCAGGGCGATGACGAGCGCAGCCAGAGAACCGGCAGCGCCCGCCTCCACCGGTGTCAGCCATCCGGTATAGATGCCGCCGAGGACAATGAGTATCAGGATAAGAATAGGTGCACTTTTGCTGAACACTTCTCCCCAACCCAGCAGTTCTTCCGGCTTGGTATCTTCTATACGACCGCCAACCGCATTGGGCCAGAACCTGGCCATGACAGCGATGGCCACGATATATGCCAATGCCAGCATGATGCCGGGCAGTATCCCGGCAATGAACATGTCGCCCACGGAGACTTCGGCCACAAAGGAATAGATGATCAGCATCGCGCTTGGCGGAATGATCATGCCAAGCACCGATGAGCCTGCGACAACACCAACGGCAAATCGCTTGTTGTACTCAAGGCGCAGCATTTCGGGCACCGAGACCCGGGTAAAAACAGACGCCGATGCAATGGAGGAGCCGGTCACCGCAGCAAACACCGCATTGGCGCCAACGGTCGCCATGCCTATGCCGCCACGGATGCGGCGAAAGACCTGGTTCATGACCTCATAGACATCGGTCCCAAGACCGGCCTTGGAGACGAGCAGACCCATGAACGTAAAGAGCGGTATGGTTGCAAACTCATATTCGGTCACGCTGTCACCAATGGCCTGGCGTAAAAAATTCACCGCAAGGATTGGCCTGTCGCTGACGATCCAGATTGTCACGAATGAAACACTGGCCAGGGCAATGGGTATATAGACCCCCAGATAGATCAGGGCGACAATGGCCAGTACGGAAAGAAAGCCGATTTCTACAGGACTCATCAATTTGCCTCTTCGGAAATTGCAGGTTTTTCCTGTGCAGCAGGTTTTGACACCAGGGACCGTTTGCGTGGATCAGGTCCGAAAATCACCTTGAAGAAAAACAGCAACGCACAAATGGATACGCTGACAGTGATGGCGACCCGCGCCGGCCACCAGGGAACCGTGAATACACCCAGGGTGCCGAAGTAGTGGCACCGGGCAGTCGCATCAGTCAAATCAGTCCAGAGATTGCCGGTGGGTGGCGGGCCAAAATCCGGCTGGGAGAAATAGTGACAGGTCTCGAAGGACTCAACCATTTCGGGATATGTGGCATAGGCTATGGTGATCATCACGACCATCGCCAGCAAATCAATTGCCCGCGACAGCAGATTGGACAATCTGGGGTGGCTGTCACCAATCAGGGTCAAAAAACCATCGGAGCGCGTCAATCTGTTGACACGAACAACGTCGGGCAATTGCAGAAAAACAATCAGGATCATTGAAAAAATCACGATTTCAACGACCCCGAGAAATGGCGCGTGAAAAACCCCACGCGCCACAACATCAATGTTCATGACCACAACCAGGACAAGGACGGTCAAAGTTCCAATGGCATTGGCACCAATTGCAACGCCCTTTACCAGCCGGGTTATTGTTCGGGCGGCCTGAGCCGGACTCGTTTGTTCATGCATGACAGGTCGCCCGTATTTCTATTTCGTCCAGTCACGGACAGGCACTGAGCCGGCTGTTTCCAGTTTGCTCATATAGGAACCCAGCATGGCTGTACCCGGCGCACCTTTCTTATCCAATGCACCGGCCCACTCCTGAGCAATATTTGGCATTGCATCCGCCCAGGCCGAGCGCTGATCTTGCGGCAGAACGACCACGGTGCCACCTGCAGCCTTATAGGCATCCAGCGACGCGGCTGCGCGGTCCATTGCAACATTTGCCACCTGGTCACGATATTCGACAGCGACCGTCTCAAGGACACGTTTTACAGCGTCCGGGAGCTTTGCCCATACATCCTTGTTGACTGTTACGGTTTTGGAATTAACGGCACCCAGATCAACTTTCAGCATATGTGGTGCGACCTCATAGATTTTATAGGTCATTGCTGCTTCCGGCCACAACATCGCAGCCTGCACAACACCGGTCTGAATCATGTTGTAGAATTTTGGTAATCCTCCACGCACACCTGCGACATCATTCAGCCCTTCAAGGTAGCGCAGGTTGTAACCGGCACCTGCCATTTTGAGACCCGACAGATCATCCAGTGAGCTGACCGGCTCCTTGGAAAATATCTGATAGCTGTCAAGCACAACACCTGTGGCCAGATAGACCTGTCCCTCGGCGTCGAATTCCGCCTGCATTTGCGGATATTCCCTGGCAATTTCATCCACCGCCCGTGCGACCACACGCGCGTCGGTGGATACCATTGGCGTTGCCGCGGAAATGGCCTGGCTTGGCAGGGCTGAATTGTGGAAAATTGTGGTTACAATACCAATGTCGCCAAGCCCCAGCTTGATACCTTCCAGAACACCGCGTGGTTTGACGATCTGACCACCATAGGCCTGCTGCCAGTCAATCTTGTAGTCACCCGTTCGTGCCAGTTCTTCATCAACCCGGGGAATGAAAAAATTCGCAAATTCTTTCACCCACATCGAGCGTTCAGGATAGCCATCAATTGCGATAAGTTTGATCGTCTCGGTGGCCATTGCCGGCACCATTGTCGTCGTAAACACGGCACCGATCGCAGCGACGGCACCCAGGAATGACCTGCGTAGCAAAATGCTCATTTCTTCCTCCATTGCAACGGTCAGCCTCCCGCCGACCGATCTCGACAGCGGCTACTCAGCCGACTGCCAAATTTCGACAATTTCCGTTCCCGCTGACTTGAAAAGTTTTGAAAGCGGGCAATATTTCCTGACCTGTGCAGCAACCGTCTGCAGGTCTTCAGGTGTTACCGGACCATCTGCGTTGATGGTCAGTTCAATTTTGCGAAACGGGACGTCAATTTCCTCTTCGAGCGTCACACCACGTCGATCGAACGTGCATTTGGCGGTTATGTCCAGGTGACCAATTTCAATTCCCAGTTTGCCTGCACATTTGTGACCAATGACATTGGTACAGCCAATCAGCGCAGCTATGGCAGTATCAGTGGGTGTTGGCCCTGCATTGGTTCCGCCGCGCTCGGTTGGCTCATCAATGGCAAACACAAGATCACGAACCGCCACATCCGCCCGGGAATGGGATGGACATTGAGCCTTTGCGCGCAGAAAAACGTCGGTTTTCATTCTTATGGCCATTGTTCAATCCTCACGCAAAACTGCACACATCATCAAACTCGAAACGCGGCAGTTTGTGGAACAACGCACTTTCGTCCGCATAGCCAAGATTGCACAGGAAGTTCGAACGCAATGTTGTTCCGGAAAAAAATTCCTGATCGACAATTTTGTTGGAAAATCCGGACATCGCCCCAACATCAAGCCCGAGCGCGCGTGCGGCGATCATCAGATAGGCGCCCTGCAGCGTCGCATTGCGATAGGCAGTATCTGCGCTGTGCTCAGGCTTTCCTTCAAAATGCGGCCGTCGATCTTCATGGGGAAACAAAAAGGGCAATTCGCGCCAGAACTCCAGATCATGGGCAATAATCACTGTTACCGGTGCAGTGGCCATTTTACTGACATTTGCCGGTTTGAGTGATTTGGCCAGACGCGTGCGCCCCTCCTGACTTTTCACAAACACAAATCGCGCAGGTGAACTGTTCATGCTGGTTGGGCCCATCTTGACGATGTCATAGAGTTCACCCAGCAAATCATCCGGCACCGGCCTGTCTGTCCAGGCATAATGTGATCGCGCATCCGAAAGGATCAACCGGATTTCATCTTCTCCAAGGCGCCTGATTGTTTGTCGCAATGTGCGTATATTGTTTTGTGCCTCGGCGCGCAGGATTTCAAGTTCTTCGCCCGCTGGTGCCGCTTGCGCCTGTTTTATCATTCCGCCGCCTCGTGGCTGGCTGCCTGCTGTTCGCTGATGACAGGATTGCGGCACAGGCCGATATCCTCAATTTCCACCTCGATAATATCGCCGGGGAACATGAACACGGGCGGGGTTCGCGCATGACCAACACCAGGCGGTGTTCCCATGGCAATCAAATCTCCAGGTTCCAGCGTCGCAAACTCGGAAACCGTTGCGATCGTCTTGGCCACCGACCACATCATTTCCGACGTGGTCGCGCTTTGCATGACAACACCATTCAGACGTGACTCAATTTTCAGGCCTGATGCCCCGGCCGGCAGAACATCGGCAGTCACAACCACAGGTCCAAGCGCACCAGTGCCATCAAAATTCTTGCCCGGTGTCCACTGATGGGTCTTTCTTTGATAGTCGCGCACGGAACCATCATTGAACACTGTATATCCAAATACGTGTTCCAGCGCCTGATTCTCAGCAATGTGGCGACCGCCCTTGCCGACAACAATCATCAGTTCAACTTCATAATCAAGCCGGTCGGAACAATCGGGTTTTACCATGGGCTCGTCTGCTGCAATCATGGAGCTGGGCATGCGCACGAACATCGCCGGATAGGTGGGAATTTCGTAACCACCCTCTTTGACATGGTCGACATAATTCAACCCGAGACACAATATTTTGCCAAATTGACCAAATGGCAATGCCGGTGTCAGCGCACTGACAGGCACTGGCCCCTGCTGTCGC
The DNA here is from genome assembly GCA_947501445.1 of uncultured Rhizobiaceae group bacterium. Lineage (GTDB taxonomy): Bacteria > Pseudomonadota > Alphaproteobacteria > Rhizobiales > Rhizobiaceae > Hoeflea_A. Next base: position 80,420 of record CANMVS010000005.1, read on the forward strand.
GCAGCTGCATCTATTACAGCGACACGGGCTGCGTCGGCTGCGATGAGCGCCGATAGATCATCACCATCAAAACCATCGACACCTGTCATCCGATAGGCATTGTCCCCATCAACACTATAGAGTGCCGTGCCCTGCCCGTTTCGGGCCACCATAAAACGCATTCGTAACCTCCATGCTTGAAGTGAAATAATCAATTTTATCTTGCTTTGTCAAATTATATCGATATTTTTCTGAGAATGAGCAAAATGGATTAAGGTGGAATGCAATGCCCAAGTGGATGGATTATGTGAAAGAGGCAAAGACGCGCGGTTCGCTTGCCGCAGAGTTTTTTGTCGTTACCAGCACACCAATAGCCCCGCCGGAAAAGCTGAAGGAAATATTGCCGCGCCATCTCGCCTATCAGATTGAAAAACAAAATGCGCACGCGCTGGTCTTCGCCGGGCCACTGTCAGACGAAAGTGGAGAAAACATGCTTGGCGAAGGCATGATCATTTATCAGGCACAATCACTCGATCAGGCCAAGGCATTCGCTGATGCAGATCCCATGCATGCGGAAGGCGCCCGCAGCTACACAATACGCCGCTGGCTGATCAATGAAGGGCATATAGCCGACACGTTGAAGCCTCTGGCGAACAACTGACGCATTATTCTCCTGCAATCCGAACCTACCCAGGAAAATGCGGCGCAGAATACACGTGTGCGATGCAGACAACCTGAATTCAATGCCCGCAAGCCAAACATTCGTTTTTATTTGCTTAATATTTCTGAAATACACTTCATTGGCAATACATGAAGTGTATAAGTGAATATTGACAACACAGTTTGATGCGAGGCACTCATGAATATTTCAACGTTGACAACCCTGTCCGTACTGCTGTGTACCACATCGGTTTTCGCCGCTGATCCGGTCACCTCAACAGGTGCGTATATTTATGACTGGAGTGGCTTTCACATTGGTCTTGGCGGCGGACGCGCTGCCGCCGTTACTCAATTGGACAGCATCAAGGGTCTCTCAAGCGACGGGATTTTTGGTGAAGCATCCGTTGGATATGATCACGTCTTTGACAATGGTCTGGTTCTGGGTGGCATCATAACCGGTCATTTTGGCAATCAAACCGCATCAATAACCAGCATGAACCTTACAGCCGATGTCAAAACGCGTTATGGTTTTGACGCAGTTGCGCGGCTTGGGCACGCTGTAACACCTTCAACATTGGCCTATGTGTTGGGTGGTTATTCCTGGCGCAACTTTCAGGTCTTCAACACGGGTATGCAAATCGGCGACGTTAACCGCAATGGTTATGTCGTGGGTCTTGGCACTGAAACCGTACTGCGGAACAACTGGACATTGCGTTCAGAATACCGTTATGCCGATTATGCTGACTTCTCACTCGCAGGTTCTGGCACTGGAGAATACAGCCCATCTGTACATTCGTTTCACACTGTTTTGAGTTACCGATTAAATGGCGGTCAATCCGACAGGATGGCAACACCGGTCAACTACGACTGGAACGGCCTTAAGGTTGGCGGCGCATTTGGTGCAGGAGTCGTCGGACAAAAAATCAATGAAACCACGGTCCCGGCCACGATTATAGACCGCCTGGGTAATGGCGGCGTTTTTGGTGAATTCAATATTGGCTATGATCGCGTCATTCATGACAAATGGGTCGCCGGCGCCGTACTCGCCGGCCGGTATTCTCACATTTCCTTCGATGAAATCACCATGTTCGGTACAACAACGACAAGCAAACCGGACTATGGATTTGACGCGCTGTTGCGCGTAGGTCGTATGGTCGGCAGTTCGTCCCTTGCCTATGTCATTGGGGGATACAGCTGGCAGCACGTCTCGGTTGATGTGGCAATGGCCGGGCTTTCTGATGACAGTGCAAATGGATATACAATCGGAACCGGCCTTGAAGTTGCATTAAGCGACAAAATTACCGGTTACACCGAGTACCGTTATTCGCATTATGGCGATATGGACTTTGGCGACCCCAATGTCACGGCTGAAACCACAAGCCACACCGTACGGGCCGGTTTCAAAGTGAAACTATACTGATTCATATTCGTATCTGTTTTTTACTGAAAACCGCACCCTTGGTTAACAGGGCGTAAACACATTCTGCCGCGAACAGCCACATGATTTGACGCACACGATTCAGTCAAAACCGTTGTTTTCATTCGCGTATTTCAGGTTGTGAATGCAACGATGCTCCATGTTTCGAGTATTCAATTCGTTTTTACTCAACTTAGATTTGCATTTGACGCATTTGTTGCCATAAAGCAACACAATGACACTACTAAAAATGCGCATCATGCACTAATGTTTCATATATCAATTTTTGCCCAAGGGGTCGCACAATGAAACAATTGTTGTTGAGCAGTCTGGCTTTCGTCGCTTTGTCGGCACCTGCATTATCAGCAGACAGCCTGGTTGCAACCGGCGAGAGCATCTATGACTGGAGCGGCTTTCACGTTGGCATCGGCGGCGGACGTGGCGCAGTAATTCACGATGCAAGTACCGCTCAACTTGGCGGCGTTTCTCTCGACGGTATTGGCGGAGACGGCATTTTCGGCGAGATATCTGCAGGATATGATCATGTCTTCAGCAATGGTGTCGTTCTGGGTGCGATCGTCTCCGGTCGCTGGGGTAATGTAAAATCCACAGCAAATACGGGAACCGCACTACTTGTCGGTGGTTTTGTCGGCGATGTGGAAGCAACCTACGGCTTTGATGCGGTTGCACGGCTCGGCTATTCAATTACGCCTAAAACCCTTGCATTTGTGCTTGGTGGTTATAGCTGGCAGCGCTTTGAGCTTTCATCAAATCTGCTAAATACCAATTGGAATGAGGGTGGCTATGTTCTGGGCATCGGCATGGAAACGGCCTTCCGGGACAATTGGACACTGCGTTCCGAGTATCGTTATGCCAATTACAGTTCTGAAAATGTAGCTGGCCTCGTCACGACAGATCCCTCCATACATACGTTTCGCACAACCCTGAATTATCGCCTCAATGGTGGTAACTCCGGCAGAACCATGGCACCGGTAAATTACAACTGGACCGGTCTCAAAGTTGGTGCTGCCATTGGTGCTGGTGCTGCTGTTACCGATATTTCGGTACCGGTCATTGGCGCGACGGCAGATGGGTTGGGCAGCGAAGGTGTGCTCGGTGAGATAAATGTCGGGTATGATCACGAGTTTGGCAATGGCATTGTGGCCGGTGCCGTGCTTGCTGCGCGCTACACCAGCCTTGAATCCACAGGTGCTATTGGTGCAGGCACCGCGAAATTTGAGGCTGACTACGGCTTTGACGCATTGTTGCGGGTTGGTAAGGTCTTCAACAATAGTACATTAGCCTATGTCATTGGTGGTTACTCATGGCAGCATTTCGAAATCAGCACATCGCCATCGGTCTTTGCCTATGATTGGAGTGCAAGCGGATATACGATCGGTACTGGTGGTGAACATGCAATCAGCGACCGGATGACTGCTTACGCCGAATACCGTTTTACACAATATGAAGATGAAACGACAACGATTGCAGGCGCAGCAACAACCATTGAGCCTCACACACATACATTTCGGCTTGGTATGAAGTACAAGCTGTATTGAAACAACAAAATCTTCAATTGAAAAAGGCGCCCAGGTGGCGCCTTTTTTATTCTTAGAATTAGACCGTTTCACGTTTTTTCAAAAACCGAGCAACGGTGTTGTCCTTTGATTTTGTTGATGCATTCAGTTTTTGCCTAACCCGTCAAAACCTGAATTGCTTTAGCCGAAACGATTGTCAAACAAGCTGCAATCCATACCTCAGCGATTGCAGCTTTACTCTGCTTCGTCTGCAGAAACCGCATTCAACTGGCCGTAATTCTGCTCACCAATGGTGCCCAGCAATTCAAGCTGTGTTTCGAGAAAATCAATATGGCCTTCTTCATCTGACATAAGTTCTTCGAAAAGGGCCATCGTGACATAGTCACCTTCATCACGGCAGATTTCCCGCGATTTTTTATAGGCGGTGCGGGCCGTATACTCACCGGCAAGATCAGCCTCCAGAACTTCCCTGACGTTCTGACCAATGCTCAAGGGTGCAAGGGTCTGCAGATTCGGGTGGCCTTCCAGGAAAATAATGCGTTCGATCAGACGATCTGCATGATGCATTTCCTCGACCGATTCCGCCTTTTCCTTTTTGGCAAGTTTCTTGAAACCCCAATCATCCAGAAGACGGTAGTGCAGCCAGTATTGATTGACAGCCCCCAGCTCCAGAAACAGGGCCTCGTTAAGCTGCTCGATGACCTTTTGGCTGCCTTTCATAGACATTCTCCGTGTAATGGTTGCGCAGTTCCAACAGTTTAGAACGATAATAGATCATATCGGACTCAGCTCTGTCAAAGCGCGCATGATAGGCATCCGTGGTTCGGATGATTATGTCCACAACATTCGGAAAACACCGACAGCACTTCCCGCGTTTTTCCAACGCGTGATAGACCTTCATCGGAACAATAAGCTGCCAGCAATCCTCATCAAGCAGCGAGACAATCGTCTGCTCGATTTCCTTTTCAGTGATGATATTACAATGACAGGTTATCATTTTGGCCTACCGCAACAATTGTCCAAGCACACAGACGTCAGCGCCCATTCAGCACAACTACACGTCTGTTATCGGCTAATTGACTATTGCGGCATGAAAAGTCAAACAAATAATTCCATTTTTCCCAATGAAAACAATTGTTTAGAATTATTCTAAAAAGATTCCCGTGTGAATCCAGACTGTTGTCGGTTTATCCATGGCGTGAAAAAATCTTCACGTTGATGTGTTTTTGGTGTTGTTGTAGCGCGCCAAGTCTCAACACGGACTTGATGGTACGTTTGTAGAGGATGTTTGCCCTCCATTTCCCAGATCGGCAGACACAACCGTTGCAAAGGGTCCAAATTCGCAACGGCTGTTAATATCGTATGGCTCGGGCCAAAGAGAAAATGAGAAATACCAGTGGTGTGTAAATCAGTATCGTCACCGCAATGAACGTAACCGACCCAAGCGCGGAGAATATCGGGGCATAGATGAAAAGCATCCAGAAACCATAAAAAAACTCACGCGGACCATGAGCAAATATTTCATGGCCACATTCAACGTAAGCGATCATCGCATCTGTCCAGTAACAATTGTTGTTACGGTTTGCCCGCACGTCCTCAAGATAGGGGAGCTGGAGTGAATTCCACAAACTCAGAATAATAACAACAACATAAACAATGGAAAAACAGGTGACATATTTTGAGATTTTGGATCCAGCCATCGATTGTTCCGTATCCTGGTGTCGTTAAATGCCTCAACCGGCTGTATTTTCACGATGTACACAGCCAACCGCATTCAAGATATCTTTTTTTTTCATGCCTCGCCCGCGGAACCATGAGACCGACATTGCACACAAATTCAACTATAACCAGCTTAAGTTGCAGTTCGACGCCAAAATACAATCAACGCACACCTGCGCTTGTATGAATTTGGAATGGACGTGCCTCGCCTTTTCAGGAAGCAGCAGAATACCTCTACCGGTGCACCACGTCAGACGATCCGCGATGCAGTAATTGATCGGCAATTTTCATGAAGGCATACCGGTAACAGGTGCGGCTGGCATTGCGCAGCGGCACAAAGCGAGTGCCAGAACACCCCTTTTTGGGCCTTGTCTCAAACCCTCGTTTGTGAAATGCGCGAATGGCTCCAATGAGCCCTCTTTGACCAATGCCGCGCTTGGATTGAATGTCTGTTACACGCGCTCAGCCATCGTGTGGGTAAGAAACAAGGACCGTTTGGCGTGGTACGTGACTGGGGGTTGAATGTTCACTGTTCGACAGTGGTAGCTGACACATCCACCAAATACATCTGCCGGGTGCCTTCATGCACGGAGTCGATGCAGACTGTCTTGTTGTCACGGCTCCAGCGCGGGTGAAGATCACAACGGTTGAGTTTGCCCAGATCCGGCGGCGTGTAGAACGACCCAAGATCATGCCGCGTTCCGGCCTTCGTATCGAACAGGAACAGGATGCGTTCGTTCGTCCCGGCATCGGGATAGGTGTCAGACAGAATCCAACGACCATCACGGGAATAGGTCATATGCCCGTTTTCTGTCAGGATGCCCGGCCCGATGACATCCACCTTGCCGGTCTTGTCATCATAAAGGTGATAGTGGATCGCGCCATTATGCGGGCCCCAAACGATGACCTCGTCATCCGATTTCCACATCGGGTGCGAGATCTGGTATTCAGATTTCTCGTAATCGAAGGTGCCCACCGCGTTCGGGTCGAAATCGTCGGCAAGTTGCGGCAACGAATGATCTGAACATTCAAGCAGGCGCAAATCCGTGCCATCACCGTTCACGGTGTAAAGGCGATGCAGGAAACACGTTTCGTCCTCGACCCGTTCGGTCCAGCGATGGATAAACAGGAAACGGCTGCCGGATGGATTGGCTTCAAGGTGGGTGATCCAGTGAATGGCCTTGTCCATCGACGGTGCCGGCTGATGCGCCTTAAGCTGGGCGAGGCTGAGGATCAGACGACAATCACCGGACACAATGTCCATTCGATAGATGCCATCATCGTCGGGGGCCAGGCCCAGGTTAGGCTCGCGCTTTGTGGCCGGATAGCCTATTGTCTTGTGCGTCACCATGAACCGCGAATAATTCACACAAAGCGCATAACGCCCGTCCGGTGCCAGAACATAGACCGGTAGGGACAGTGTGCGTGTCGTACCGCTGTCCAGATCAACCAGTTTCGCGCAAAAATCCGGGTAGGGAGTCTTGCGGTCAGCGCCGTCCCAACGGGCGTTGTGGATAATCTGGTTCTTGTTCCCGACCCATTGCAGCTGGCTACCCATCTGCCAGTTCCAGGTGGTGGTCTGCCCAACCGCATGAAACCGGTCGCTGTCGGTCAGGTCAAAGTAGCCCAGTTTAGCCGTCTCCGTCCCGGTAACGTCCCCCGTAAACCGGTCCACACGCATTGCCAACAAACGCTTGTTGTCCCGATCAAAGTTTGACTTGTTATAATACCCAAAAAAATGGTGCGTGCTTGCGTCGCCGACTTGTCGGATGGGGGCGTAAGAGGACATACCGCGCTTTCATAATGAACGGGAGTGCTGCCTACCAACATGAGCAGGCAGGTCGATTGCAGATGCTGGATGTCTAATTTGTGAAACGGATCGTCGTCGTCGCCATCTCGTTCAGTTCCTCATCTGTGGCGGCAATGTGGAAATCACCTGCGACAACAAGCTTTTTCGAAACATAGCGGCCATAGGATCAATTTGTGGTCCAGTTGCCGTCAGCGTCCGCAACGGGTTGCGGGGTAAGCGCATAACCAATTTCTGCAGTCACGCCATCAGCGGTGGTGAACAGCAATAGCACGGGCGCACTGGCGTTAAATCCGGTGCCCGAAATCTCGATCACACCTTCCTTGTCCAAGGCCGCAGGACCTTTTGCTGTCAGCTCCTGCGCGGCCAGCGCGGATGACATTGCGACAAGACAGGCGAATGTTGTACAGGTCAGTTTACGGATCATTTTGTGGTCTCCCTTTGGTGTTTATCGTTAGCTGTCGAGCATGTGCGGATTGCGCCGGTGCTGCACGACACCCTGGAAAAGTGCGATGGCGCACAGGATCAGCAGGATGATGCAAATCGGCCGTGTCAAAAGTTGAAGAAGGAATGCAGGAACATCACCGCTGACCAGCGCCAGCGACCGGGCCAGTTCTCCTTCGGCCAAGGTGCCAAGGACCAGTCCCAGCACCAACGGCGCACGTGGTACGGCAAAGTAGTTAAAGCCAAACCCGACCACGCCCACGGCTAACATAATCAGGATGTCATCAACTGAACTGCGGATCGAATAAGCCCCAATCACCGCAAAGGCCAGAATGCAGGGGGCAAGGATTTCACGCGGCACCATGATGACCTTTGCACAATAGCGCGCGAAGATCAGGCCAACCGGCACGAACAAGATGTTTGCCAGCAGCAGGCTGAGGATAAAGCCATAGGTGATATCGGCGTTCGTTGTGAACAGATCGGCCCCCGGTCGAAGCCCGTGGATCATTAACCCACCCAAAAGAACCGCCGTGACCGGGTTGCCCGGAATGCCCAGCGTCAGCAACGGGATCAGCGTGCCACCCGTCACGGCGTTATTGGCTGTTTCGCTGGCAATTACACCGTCGGGTGAGCCTTTGCCAAATTCCTCTTTCGTTTTCGATGCGCGCTTGGCTGCGTCATAGGACAAAAACCCGCCAACACTGCACCCAACACCTGGGATGATGCCGACAATGATGCCGATCAGCGACGATCGCAGCACGTTGCCTTTGCGCGCCAGAACCTCGCCCAAATAGGAAAACGCGCTGCGTCTTCCCCCAATATCTGCTTGCGGCACGACAAATGTCTTTTTGCTGATCATCGAGATGACTTCGGGGATCGAATACAGCCCGATAAGGGACACAACCATGGGAATGCCGTCATATAGCGAAGGCAGGCCGAAGGTGAACCGCAGCTCTCCGGTCAAGGGGTTGGATCCGATGGTGCTCAGCAACAACCCCATCGCGCCCGCCATCAGTCCCTTGGACATGGTGCCTGCCGACAGGGATGCGATCACCGTGATGCCAAATACCGCCAGTAGAAAGTATTCAGGAGAGCCGAACCGCAGCGATAACTCGGCCAAGGGCGGGGCCAGCAGGAGCAGGGCAATCACGCTCAGCATCCCGCCAATACTGGACGCGAAAGTCGCCAACGCGAGCGCCCGCGTGGTTTCGCCGCGCTGCGACATAGGATGGCCATCCAGCAGGGTAGCGACGGCCGCCGGTGTGCCGGGGATGTTGAGAATGATCGCGCTGATCGAGCCGCTATAGGTCGAAGCAAGATAGATCCCGCCCAACATCGCCAATCCGGCTTCAGGCGGCATCGAGAAAGTCAGAGGAACCAACAACGCCACGCCCATCGTGCTGGTCAGTCCCGGCAGTGAGCCGATTACCACCCCGCCGATGACGCCAATTGTCACCGCAAACAGAGCCATCGGTGTCATAAGGGCATTCAGTCCAAGAAGAAGGTTCTCAATCATGGGGATGTCTCTTTGACCGGTTCAGAACGAAATCATGGCTTCAGGCGGATAAACGCCTAGGAACCAGAAAAACAGTGAATACAGCAGACCGGTTAGGCCAAGCGCGATCGGCAGAATCAGTAGCGGGCGGCGTTCGCCTAAAACCAGCATCATCAGGGACAGAAACAGTGCCGTCGCGATCGGAAATCCGATGACGAGCATCGCACCGGTATAGGCGAGAATGCTGATTACAACCTTCACTAAACCAAGAAATTCCGTGTGGTCTGCATTCGCGCCGGACTCCGCTGGTGTTTTCAGTCGTTGCAGTCCAAGCAAGATGGCAAGCACCGCGATAAAAACGGCCAACAACTGCGGAAAATATGCCGATGCCGCCTGATAGTTGAAACTGACAACTAGCACGACAAGGGTCGCGATAATCGCCAGAGCGCAAAATAGGATATCCTTGCTACGTTCGGTTAACATGATCACGACCCCCGATCTGGACTATTTCAGCAAGTCGACATATTTGCTGATGCCCGCTTCAGCCGAGGACAGATAGTTCCCAAACTCAGCGGCGTTCATGTAGGTCAGTGGCAGGCCCAACCGCTCGATATGCGCAACAAAATCGGGGTCGTTGACCACGTTCCCGAACGCCTCTTCCAGCACAGCTTTCTGCTCCGGCGCCATGCCTTTGGGCACCGCAACACCCCGCATGGATGCGCCGATATTTTGAACTTTCACACCAGAAGCTTCTGCAATTGTCGGAACATCGGGCAGGTAGGGGTAACGTGCATCGGCAAAGACAGCCAAGGCCCGCAGGCGACCCTCTTTCACCTGACTGGAGGCTGAGCTTGCGGACGGCACTGAGGCATCGACCTGATTGCCAAGCGTCGCGGTGATGGCGGGGCCGGATCCGTTGAACGGCACAAAGTTCACATACAGGCCAAGCGTATCTTCCGCCACAACCAGTTGAAGCTGGTTGTTTGACTGCGGTCCGTCACCACCGACCGTCAATCCGTCAGGGTTGGCCTTCGCGGCCTCAGCAAATTCAGCGAAAGTCTGATAGGGACTATCTGCAGGCACGGTCAGCACGACCGGGTCCAACTGAATATTTCCTATGGGTTCAAAATCCGACATCTCGAACGGCACATCGTCGCGCAGCATTTTCACCAGAAAGATGGAGGGGATGTTGATGAAGCCGATCGTGTAACCATCATTCTTGGCCAACGCGAGGGCCGAAAACCCAACCTGTCCCCCCGCGCCGGGCTTGTTGCGGATGATGAGACGCTGGCCCAGATGCTTGTCCATGTAGTTTGCAATGATCCGGGCGGCCGTATCTGTACCGCCGCCGGGTGAATAAGCGACGATCATGCTGACCGGTTTCTTGGGATAATCCTCCGCAAATGCAAAGGTGGTGCTGGCAACCGCCATTGCGGCCCCCAGAACGATTGATTTTATTGCGGCAAACATCGGTTTCCTCCTGGTGCTATACACATATTCACTGTAATGTTCTAAATTGCATACAATCAGAAACATTTTGAGAATTCAAGCTTTTTGCAGTAATTGGGTCCAACGCCAGTTCCCACTGGAACGACAGCAGCTCTCCAAAGTGCTCTAGAAAATTGGAAGGACACAGAATTTCCACTACAGCCGACAACTCAGATGTGCCGCTGGCAGAACAGGTCTATCGCCAGCTATTGGAAGATATCCGTGAAGGTCAGTTTCATCCCGGTGAGCGAATCAAGGAGGCTTCTATCGCAAAGCGTCTGGGGATCAGTCGAACCCCGGTTCGTGAGGCAATCCGCCGGTTGCAGTCCGAAGGCCGTGTCACGATTGAGCCACAGCGCGGCGCCGTTGTGGCCGAGCTGGATCGTATGGAGATATCCGAGCTTTACCTGCTGCGCCAACAACTGGAAGGCATCGCTGCGCGTTTTGCCGCCCAGCACGCATCAGACGTGGAGATCGAGCAGATGGATGTCATTCTTGAACGTGTTCATGGTAAAAACGCCGATAAACGCGCTCTGAACCAAGTGAACTGGGACCTGCATCACGCCATTTTTTATGCCGCCAAGAACCGGTATCTGCTGAAAGCCTTCAACGCGATCAGCGATGATCTCGCGCTGTTGCGTGGTGCCAGATACATCCCTAAAGGCCGCCCCGAAGAGCTTTACCACGAGCACAAGGCCATCGTGGATGCCATCCGTGCACGCGATCCTGATCGGGCGGAATTGGCGGCCAAAGCTCACATCGAAAGTTCGTACCGCATTCATCTGAATATCGCATTTGAGGTATGAGGTTTGGGCGATTCGGCATTTCACTGAAGCTTCAAAGTATCCGACCAAATGTCCGTCTTTCCAGACAGGTCGGAGCTCTCAACTACAACAAACCGGCGCCGAAAGTCGCGAACGCTTCTATTTTCTTGGAAGAGCAAGTTCCGCAAAACAGACCTTGAACTGATCGCCGTGTAGGTCTGAATTGTGCGCGCTGCCAACCTTGGCGTACTATTGTGCACTGGGTCGAAATCTACCCGATCCCGCATTGTTTCTAACTCACAACCCGGTCACACTTAGCACACCTAACCAGGTGCGGGTGCGACAGGTATCTTAGTATTCTGTGGGCGGGCTTAGGTTTGGCGATCTGGCCAGCGCCAGTGTGCTTCAGCGCCGCAACGGCCATCGAATTCAGCAATTCAGAAATGTTGATGCCAGTCACAGATTCACCGCCTGTAGCATCGTGCACAAGCAACGCCCCGCCGTTTCCAACACGACATTTGGTTCATGTCTCGACCGCACAGGCGACGTATGATTTGAGCTTCATCCGGCACGGCTTCAATGCTGATTAGATAGATGTCTGAACCGCTCCGTAAGTGTTCGACCGTTTCAACTGTCCAAGCGCGGTCGCGTCTATGCACGCGACAATCAATTTTAGGTCGGCCAGTCTCGCAAGAACACATGGCATGGAGCAGGCTTACCCGGTTTTGAGTCGTATAAATCGGCAACGCCACTCTTGCCAACACAATCCACTGTTCTCCGCTCCTCACACACCAGGCAAAGACCCAATTCCAAATTGCGCCGGCACCCCAACAGACCTATTGATAGGTAAAACGTGAACCAAAGAGGCATGCAGCGATGAATGAACAGCAAAAAATTGATATGGTTCATACCTATTTTGAACGCATGACCGCATCGGACATTGAAGGGATTATCGAGCTTTTTGGGTCTGATGCATTTGTCAATTCACCCTTTTTGGGCAAAATGGATGCGCCTTCGTTTTTCAGGAAACTGGGCAATGCGTCCCGCGCAAGCAAATTGACTGTTTTTGATGTGCTTTTGGGAAAAGAGGGTGACAGCGCAGCTGCACATTTTCAATACGACTGGACACTGGCAAATGGCGATCTGCTTACATTTCAGGGGATCGACTATTTCGCATTCGGTGATGGTGGAAAATTCAAATCCATGTCGATTTTCTATGATACGCACCCGCTGAGACAGGAAGTGGGTGACAAATACGCAAATGCATAATCAGAGCGCCTGTATGGGATGACGACCTGCAACAGGCTTGTTGATTTGGACAATTGAACCCGTGTTAACCGCGAATAGCATATCTCTATCGGCGCTCAACGTCTGACGCTCCACGATGCAGCAATTGATCGGCAATTTTCATGAAGGCATGGCGGTAGCAGGTGCGGCTGGCATTGCGCAGCGGTACAAAGGGCTTGCGCTGCAATTTGCAGCACTGCTGCAGATTTTCCAGCGTTGCGCCATCCATACTGTTGGCCGGACAAAGGACACAATCTGCCCCCGGTAGAAGAGTGGAAAATTCACCGATATCATCCGTGTCCGGGCACCGGGTTGAAAGCACCCGGGCGTCAAACAACGCGCCCAATTCCGATAGAAAATCAGGACAGGTGCCAACACACAGCATTGTCCTGCCGTGTAACCAGGAACGCCGGGATGTTGTGGCACCCGTGGATGATTGCGTCACGGCAAAATCTCTCGGCAGTCTGATTGCCGCTTCAACATCGTTGAACTGACCTGTCGGGCGCTGCATTTGTGCGGCGCGGGTCAAACGCAATCGCGGTGTTTTTTGTGTCATCGGCTTCTCGGTGCAAATTCAAGTGGTACGGTAAAGCTCCAGCTCTTACGCCCGGCCGACTTTGGTATTTTGGGAAATGGCGCGGCGCGGCGAACTGTTGCCAATGCGGCTGCATCCAGAACCGCAGAACCGGAACTGCGTGCAACACCGGCGACACCGACATTGCCTGAAGGACCGACACTGAACCGCACATGCGTTGTTCCGCGTAATTTTGCCGAACGTGCCTTTTTGGGATAACGCAGTGCCCGGCGCAATTTCCGTCTGACTTTGCCCGGATAATTTGAAACAGCCGCATTGCCGGATGCACCCGTTTTGCCGGCCTTTTTCGATTTGCCTGCCGAGCGCGCATTGCCGGATGCAGCACCGTCTGCGTGCCCCTTTTTGCTGCTGCGCTTGTTTTTGCCCTTGTCGCCCTTTTGTACTGTCTTTTTCTTTTTGGACTTTTTCCTGTCAGTCAATTTGGGTTTGACAAGCACAGCGGTACGCACCGGTTCCGCCTTTTCAAGCGTCTGTGGTTTTATTGGTGTTGGCGGTTTTGGCGTTGGAACGGCCACCGATTTGACTGTGCTTTGTGCTTCCACAGGCTTTGCAACGGCTGCATCCGGCGCATTACTTTGCGCGTTTTGTTGTGTTTTCACCTGCTGCGCAGCAACCGGTTTTGCTATGCTCGGATTGAGACTTTCGGGCGTGGGCTTTTGCTCAGCATCAGTTGGCACCGTTTCAGCCGCTGCGACTACCGGCACGATTGCGATATTTTCCCCGGGCATATCCACAGGTGCGGCGGCAATCATTGCGGATGCTGCATCTGCCGGGGTCACGGCCGCAGCCATGGCAGACACTATGGGCTTTGCCGCTTGCACCGGCTCCACAGGAGCTATTCTTGGCGCAGCAACGGCTGCTGTTTGCACCACCGGTACTGGTTCAAAGTGCTCGGTTTCGTCCCCTGAAAGCAATGCGCTGAATTCAGCACTGCCCAGCAGGCTGATTTGAGTATCGGTCGCCCCCTGCTCAGTGATGGCTGGTTCATGATCGCGCAAAACATGATCTGCAGCCCCGTGAAGCCCCACGGATGCCGTGAGCGCCAATGCAAAATGCCACCATCGCACCATCATTGGTCCTTCCTCTCGGTGATAATTGAAACCCGCGCCGCACCGGCCGTCTTAAATTCATCAATTATGGTAATCAGCCTGGATGCCGCCAGTTTGCCGTCTGCTGCAATTTTTATCGAAGGTCCGGAACCCGATTGACCCAGCGGTCCATCCCCTGCCCCGTCAGTCTGCTGGCTGGCGATCACCCTTTGATACTGATCAGCAGTGATAACCTCGCCCTGATATGTCACGACACCCTGCTGCGTGACAAAAACAGCCCTTGGCGGGGCAACGGCTTCAGCCTGCACTGTTTTTATCAATGCCACGTCACCGTCCATTGGCGGTGCCAGTGTTCCGGCAATGAGAAAGAATATCAGCATCAAAAATACGATGTTGATCAGCGCGATTGTATTTTCTCTGGGTGGTTTTTGTGCGGGTCTGGCCAGTTTTTTCATCTGATCAACCCGCCACTGATATTTTCAGTGTCACATGTTTGCCGAGACGCTCGAGGGCATCAACCAGCATTTGCGAGGTCACATCCTCACGCACGACCAACAGGGCGGTTTTTGCGCCCAGGCCCTGCAATCTGATGAGTTCGTCCACAGCAGCATCGGCACTGAGACCGGCACCGTTTATTTTCCAGCTGTCATCCTTGTCGAGACGGATAAATACATCCGGGCGTTTCTGGATGGTCGATACTGTCCCTGCCCGACCGGCATTGATATCAACCTGGGCAAATCGGGTGAACGTTGATGACAACATGAAAAACAGCAGCAGGAGAAAGATGACATCGATTAAAGAGGTCAAGGAAAGCCTGCGTCGCTTTTTTCCGATTGTCTCAACCCGCATGGCTGACCAACCGGGCCGGGTTTACGACTGACGGTTTATTCTGGCGACTGTGTTTTACCGCCAGGATACGCTGTTCGGAAAGAAGCTTTGTGGCCATGGTTTCAATCGCCACCCGTTCATTTTCAACGCGGCTTTCAAGCCAGGTCAATATCAGCGATACCGGCATGGCCACCGCCAGTCCAGCAGCCGTGGTTAATAGGGCAACCCAGATGCCGCCCGCAAGAATTGCAGGATCAACGGCATTGCCTGCACTTTGCAGGGTTTGGAAGGCCTCGATCATGCCAAGGACGGTACCGAACAGGCCTAAAAGCGGTGATATCTGGACAATGGCATCCAGACCACGAAACCCGCGCTGAAGCGCGTACAGACGCGTTTGTGCAACACGCGATACTTCCTCTTCCACAACGTCTGCCGGTACATTTTGATCAGGACCAAGCCACATCGCCATAGCCAGTACGGCAGCAACCGATGAGCGGCTGCTTTCCAGTTTCTGAACAGCCTGTTCGGTGTTTCCATGGGTCCAAAGATGAAGCGCCGCATCAATCTGTTTGCGTGCGCCCACACGCCAGTGAAAGAACTGGAACAGTTTGAGCAGAATCAACGCGACAGCAATGACAGACAGGACCAGCAATATGGCCACGACCGGGCCACCAAGTTCGACCAGGGATGCAGCTGTTGTAAATGCGTAGTTGAACATGGTGTACATTCCGGCCTTATGACTTCAGCACCGGAAAATCCGGTGTTGTCTGGTTATCTAACTTCCGAACTCAATGCCCGGTCGTGATATTGTCAGCAGATTTTCAATACAGGTGCTGGCGACAATCCCCTCGCCTTTGCACGATGCCGCGTCGTTGATAAGAATGCGCGAGATGCTGTCGCAGGATGTCTGTGGCAGATCAAATTGCCGTACCCGGGTTTTTGCGGTGTCCAGCGGGCTGAAATCAAGCACCATAAGCCTGTCCACCAGGCCTTCCGTGTTGAACAGAACAACTTCAAATGCGACCTGATCCAGGGGTGTTGTCAGTTCATTCTTCACCATGAACGTGGCCATGCACCCGGCTTCGCTGGGTGCCAGCGTATTAAGCTCAAGGGATAATTGCCCTGAAGGCACCTTTTCCTGCGAAGCGGCGCTGAGCGCCGCTCCACAAATCATTGCTGCCGTGAGTGCACAACGGCTGAGCGTTATTCTGGTTAAAAAAGTCGTCATGACCACCCGAATTGTTTGGCAAGTGTAAATTTGAAGGTACGGCCTACCCCGGGATAGAATTCGAGATATTCCTTGAATTGTTCATCAAAGATGTTGTCGACCCGAAATTGCGCGTCCCAACCGACAAGCGGCCCTTCAATCGGGGTCCAGTTGATGAAAACATCATGTGTATCGAATCCGGCACTTGGCACGCGATCATCGGTATCATTTTGCGGACCGACAATTCGACTGGTCCAACCAAAATCAATGCCCTTTTCAGGCATGACATGCCCAATCGTGAAGACAAACTCATTGGGTGCTACCGAATCAAGGTAACCGCCGGTTTCCTTGTTTTTGCCACGGACATGTGAGTACCCGGCGTTAATGTAAAATGGATCGGACTCGTAGGCCAACTCCACCTCGACCCCGTAAATTTCAGCCTTGCCAATATTCGAGTAACGCGGCACAGAGCCAAAATTACTTTCGATCAGATTGGTAATGTCATTGTAGAAGGCGGTCGTTTTCAGTTGAAGAACATCGCCATCGCTCACCAGATCATATCCTGAAGTGGCAAATCCAATCTCATAGTTGTTTGATTTTTCCGGCTCCAGATTGAGGTGAAAACTGCTGTTGCCCGAACTACTGTCATAGACTTCATCAAGCGTTGGCAATCGCTCGGTATGAGCAATGGATCCAAACACGGAAAATCCATCAGTGAATTTGTAGAGTGCGGCAATCTTGGGGGAAAAGCCCAGATAATCCTTGTCATCCACGGGCGTGCCAACATCAGCTGACAGTTTTTGATAATCAAGTCTTGTGCCGGTGATGACGGTCAGTCGTTCATCCCAAATGAATTCATTTTGAATAAAAAACCCACTTTGGAAATCGGTGCCTTCGGCATGTGAAGTGGATTTATATTCTTCAGTTGTTCGCTTTTGATGCGCCGTCTGGTTGCCGACCGTCAGATAATTTTCCCAATTGTCGCCTATGCGCTCAAATGTGTTGTCAATATTGAACTGATAGGTTTCATAACCGTAGTCAGCATTGAAGAAGGAATCCAGACGTGGTGGCGCGTTTGCGGAATATTGCTCATTATAGGTATCCGAGTAGGAAAATTGAACGTTAAGGTCCAGCCACGGATTGTCGGACGCTTCATTCTGGTATGCAATCAATGCGGTCTTGTCCGTGACGATACGTTGATCAAGAATACCAAAGGAGCTTATGTTTCCGTTGATAACATTGAATTCCTGGTTGTTGGCTTCAAACTGTACCTGCTCATAGGAAAGCCGAATTTGCTGCTCGCGATTTTCACCAAAGGTGAAAGTGCCCTTGGCCAATCCATTTGGTGAATCGTAATCGTAGCCTTCTTCCGAACCGTCTCCGGATGTATAGGTCGAAAAATCACGATAATTACCGACGAGCAGAACCTCAGTATTTTCATTGAATCGGTGTGCAATGACTGCAGATCCCAATGCATCCTCACCATTCGTCGAGTATGATCCTTTCAGCTTCAACACTGTATTGATGTCGTCTGTGAGAAAATCTGAAGCGTCTTTGGTAACCAGATTGATGACGCCGCCAAGCGCTCCTGAACCGTATAGGGTTGATGAGGCCGGACCACGCAGGATTTCCACCTGTTTCAGCAGTTCAGGGTCCGTAAAGACACCACCCAGGCGGTATTGTTCGAAGAATTTGTTAACACCATCAACATTGATGATGATACGTCCCTCTTCACCTGCGGTTTGCGATCCGCCGATGCCGCGAATGTTGAAGCCCTGGCCGAGCGCGCTGGCACCGCCAGTCGCATTCACACCCGGAATATTCTCGATGATGTCGGTGATAACCGTCGCCTGGACGTTGTCAATTTCCGCCTGATCCACAACTGATACAGCCTGGGGCGTATCAATCGCCACTTTCTCCACCCCTGCCCCGACAACCAGTCGGTCGAGTGACGTCACACGCTTTTTCTTGCCCTGTTGATCAACGGCCTGCGTTTCCTGCGCAACATCCTGCGCCAATGCCCCGCCAGCATTCACCGCCAAAACAAATGCTGCACTTCCCAGCAGATGCACGGCCTTATTCCCAACCAAACCCATTTGATTACTCTCCAATAAATATCACTCGGTGCTGGCTGGCAGAAATGCGTGCTGGCTTATTTGAGCCGGAAAATTGCGTTTAAAAACTCGCCATTCAAACTTGACAATTTAACTCCGGTATTGCACTTCCCTAATTAACATGATTGTTTATGTCAAGTTAATAGAAACACCTTTTCCAATGTTCCCCGATCATTGGAGGATCGGCGGCGAGACCATGACAGAAAGTAAATTCCCGGTGCAAGAACAAGCGCATAGCGAAGAAGTAACAAAAAAAGCTCACTCAGCGGAACAGGCAATGGAACTCAAGATTCTCCATAGTCTGACGCTTTTTGATGGGGCCAGGGAACTGGGTATCGAGCATCACGGCGCTCTGTATCGATTGAAAATCACCCGACAGGGCAAACTCATACTGAATAAATAGGTGCGATAATGGAAACCACGTCACATAACCTGCCAAATGAAACCAGCGGCCTGCCGGTCGTTGCCGCCGAAGTAATTCGCCAGGCGCGGATCGATAATCCCAAAATGCGTGAACGCGATCTCGCCAATTACCTGAATATTTCTGAGGCGACCTTTGTTGCAGCATGGTGCGGCATTTCGAGCACCAGGATTGAACCGCGGGTCAATGAGGTGCTCGGCGGACTTGAAGCTTTGGGCGAAGTCATGGCTTTGACCCGCAACGAGAGTGCAGTCCACGAGAAGATCGGCGTCTACGACAAGGTGCACACCAGCGCCCGTGGCGCCATTGTTCTGGGTGAAGATATTGATCTGCGCATCTTCCATAAACACTGGGTGCATGGATTTGCCGTTGAGAAAAAAGACGGCGACAATGTCAAACGCAGCCTGCAGTTTTTTGATGAACACGGTGATGCCGTCCATAAGGTACACCTGCGCTCTGATTCTGATATCGCTGCCTATGATGCCCTGGTTTTACAGCTTCGCTCCGAAAACCAGCGCCAGGATATGGACATCGCGACCAGGGTTGTTGAACCGGCAAAAATCCCGTCATTGGACGAATCACAGATTGCAGAGTTGCGCGGCAAATGGGCCGCGATGAATGATGTGCATCAATTCATGGGCTTGCTGCGTCATTACGATCTGACACGCCACAATGCGGTCAGCATCATCGACGACGCCTTCGCCTGGCCACTCGACAGAAGCGCCATGGCCGCCACGCTCAATCTGGCCCGCAGCGAAGAGATCCCGATCATGTGTTTTGTCGGCAGCACCGGTTGCATACAAATTCACACCGGCCCGATTGAAAATATCAAACCCATGGGCCCCTGGATCAACATTATGGATCCCAAGTTTCATCTGCACCTGCGGATGGATCATATCCATGAGCTGTGGGCTGTGCGCAAGCCCAACAAGGACGGTCATGTCACATCCATCGAAGCCTATGACAGCGATCAGAACCTGATCATTCAATTCTTCGGCAGCCGGAAAGAGGGCACGGATGAGCGCGCCGACTGGCGTTTGCTTGTTGAAAATCTGCCCCGGATTTCCCGCCAGGTGGCGATCTGATCGAATACCACTGGAGAAAACCATGTTCTTTTACAAAATCAATGGCCTGCATAAAGCCATTGCCACCTCATGTGCCCTGCTCGGCCTTTTTTGGGTCGGGCAGGCGCAAGCAGCAGATGGTGGGGTGGTGTCCATTGGTGGCTCAATCACCGAAATTGTCTACGCCCTTGATGAGCAGGACCAACTGATCGCACGCGATACGACAAGCGTCTTTCCGCCTGAAGCAAACCTGCTGCCGGATGTGGGTTACATTCGGGCCCTGTCACCGGAAGGCGTATTGTCCACCAATCCGTCGCTGATTCTTGCGCTTGAGGGGTCCGGCCCGCCGGAAGCCTTCGATGTATTGAAGAAATCGAGTGTCCAGGTCATAACTGTACCGGATGAATACAACCGCCAGGGTATCATTGAAAAGATAAAAGTAATCGGTGATGCCCTCGGTGTGCCGCATAAGGCGCAGAAACTTGCCGATCAGGTTGAAACGGACATTGCTGCTGCCGAATCGGCCGCATCGACCACCGCCAAAAAACGTATTCTCTTTGTTCTCAGCCTGCGCGGCGGACGTGTTACTGCAGCAGGGGCCGGGACAAGTGCTGCGGGTATCATTGCCATGGCCGGTGGCGAAAACGCCCTGAGCGACGTGCATGGCTATAAACAGATATCCGATGAGGCGGTAATCACGGCGGCACCGGACGTCATTTTGATGATGGACCGCGGTGGCGATCACGGTGCTGACGGCAACGACGTGCAGGCACATCCCGCATTGGCTGCAACACCGGCGGCAAAAAGCGGCATGATCATACGCATGGGCGGCCTGTATCTGCTGGGCTTTGGCCCGCGCACCGCATCGGCCATTCAAGAGCTGTCTTCTGCCCTCAAGACCCGGGCACAATAAACATGCTTCAACGCACGCCTGAAGCCGAGTTCAGTTCATCGGCTGCGCCCCATATGGAGGGTGACCGTTCCGGTAAAGCAAAAATGGTCACTTTGCTGCTGCTGCTGGCGCTGGCAATTGCCGCCGCCGTCAGCCTCGCAACCGGTGCCTCAGACGCTTCGGCCCTATCCGTCTTCAAGGATTGGGCAATGCAGCTGACCGGTGGGGAAAGCCAACTGAGCGCCCGCGATGCGCTGATTATCTATGATATCAGGATGCCGCGTATGGTTATGGGTCTGCTTATTGGCTCCAGTCTGGCCGTTTGTGGCGCAACCATGCAGGGCCTTTTTCGAAACCCGCTGGCTGATCCCGGCATTGTCGGCGTATCCGCTGGTGCCGGTCTGGGCGCAGTTACAATGATTGTTCTGAGCTCATCCATTCTTGCACCCCTGGCTGCGCTTTTGGGCGTTTACGCCCTGCCATTGGCAGCATTTGGCGGTGGATTGATATCAACCCTGCTGCTTTACCGGGTCTCCACCCGAAACGGCAGCACTTCCGTGGCAACCATGTTGCTGGCGGGTATCGCGCTGGGCGCACTGGCCGGTGCTGCAACGGGCGTTCTTGTTTTCAAGGCCGATGATCAGCAATTGCGTGATCTGACATTTTGGGGAATGGGGTCATTGGCTGGCGCGACCTGGCTGAAAGTTCTGGCCGCCGGACCGATTATCGTTTCTGCCCTTTTGATCAGCCCATTGCTGGCCAATGGCCTCAATGCAATGACCCTTGGTGAGGCAACAGCGCGACACCTCGGCATTCCGGTGCAGCGTTTCAAGGCATTGGCCATTGTTGTTGTTGCCGCAGCCACAGGTGCTTCGGTTGCCGTCAGCGGTGGCATCGGCTTTGTCGGCATTGTGGTCCCGCACCTCCTGCGGCTGTGGATCGGACCTGACCATCGCTATCTGCTGCCGGCATCTGCGCTGCTTGGTGCCGGGCTGCTGCTTTGTGCGGACGCGGTTGCCCGCACCATTGTTGCGCCAGCCGAGTTACCCATAGGCATCATCACCGCAATTGTCGGTGCACCATTTTTTCTATGGATACTGCTAAGCCGCCGCAGCATGCTGGATCTTTGACAGATGGATGGAATGACAATGATCTCGGTTGACACCCTCGATGTCAAAATCGGCGCAAAACCGATTGTTTCCAATGTCAGCTTCAGCGCCCAATCGGGCGCGGTCACGACAATAATCGGTCCCAATGGCAGTGGCAAAACGACATTAATGAAAGCCATATCGGGTGATCTGGCCTATCGCGGGTCAATACAGCTCATGGGACATGAAGTCAGCGCCATGAAACCCTGGCAAATGTCAGGGATGCGTGCCGTGCTGCCGCAAAGCGCCAGTCTGTCGTTTCCCTTCACAGTCAATGAGGTTGTGCGCCTGGGTATCGCGACAGGATTACATAAAACACCCCCTGCTGTGATCGGCAATCGGGTGCGCGAAGCGCTGCAAAAAGTGGACCTTAACGGGTTTGCAGGGCGGACCTATCAGGAGCTGTCCGGCGGGGAACAACAGCGTGTGCAGCTGGCACGCGTTTTATGTCAGGTCTGGGAACCCGTCGTCGACAACAGGCCGCGTTTTCTGTTTCTGGACGAACCCATATCGAGCCTTGATATCCGTCACCAATTGGTCATTCTTGATATTGCCCGCGATTTTGCCAGGGCTGGCGGCGGGGTGCTGTCCATTCTGCATGATCTCAATTTAACGGCGATGTATTCAGACCATGTTGTCGTTATGCATCGCGGACAATGTCAGGGTTCAGGTACAGTCAAATCGATCATGAACGACCATCTGCTGCAGTCTGTTTTTGAGTGTAAATTGCGCGTTGGGGCCATTCCCGACGGTAATCAGGCCTTTATCCTGCCACAGACAATTGCCTGAGGCGTTTGATTGAGCCCATCGATATCCAGTAGAATCTGCTAGAAATATTAGTTCATGCCTATTGTTTGCAGGTTGTTTTGTTGTGAACAATGCCATTTAATTACCAGATTGCGCGTTGAATTTTGAAACGCGCAGGGCATGAATACACGACGCAGAATTTGGAATTCAATTTGAACAAGGGCAAACAGGCGCTTTACAACGACCTGAAACAACAGATCATAAGCCTGGAATTGGCCCCTGGCGCAGATCTTGATGAGATGCAGCTGAGTAAGCAGTATGGCATTTCGCGCACGCCTCTGCGGGATGTGTTTCGCCACCTTGCCGGCGAGGGTTATCTTAAAATCGCGGATAATCGTGGTGCCTGTGTTTCACCCATGTCTCACAAGACATTGCGCGATTTTTTTCTGACGGCGCCCATGATCTATGCCGCGATCGGACGTCTTGCCTCGCGCAATGCAAATGATGAAATGCTCGATCAGCTGGAAGTAATACAGGCCCGGTTCGATACAGCCCGTCGCGCCGGCTCAACTATTGAACTGGCACTACACAATAATGACTTTCATCATTTGATTGGTAAAATGGCCGACAATGAATTTTTAATGCCGAGTTTTCAGCGATTGCTGATTGATCACGCACGCATTGCCAATACATTTTATCGTGCCAATGACCCGGCACTTATGGAAAAACTGTCCATCGCCGGGACCCAGCACAATCAGATGATTGCCGCCTTTCGCGCGCGCGACGAGCAACTCTCCGAAGACCTGGTTTACGCACACTGGCACCTGTCGCGCGAATTCATCGAACCGTCCATCACACCTGACAGTCTGACGATTGGTCTTTAGAGGCTCTAAAGCAAATCTGCGTGCTGATCCCGCGTCACCAGCTGAAAGCTGTTTGCCGGGTGGACAAGACGTACATGGGTGACAGCCTGATCGGACAGCCAGGTTGTGCGCTCAATTACAAAAACCGGTTCATCGCGTGACAGCTGCAAATGTTCAATTTCTTGATCATCGGGTTGTGCTGCCCTGAATACGTGTTCTGCATTGGTATAGGGAATTTGTTGCAGCAGCCACTCATTCGGACTGATCATGTCAAAGGGTTCGGCCCTGGCACGCGAAATTGTGTCGATGTTGATCCAGCGGTCCTCAAGCTGATGGGGTTTGCCATCGGCAAAATGCAGGCAAAGCACATGCAACACGCTCTGGTCTGCTGAAACAGACATCTCGGCCTGGATTTTTTGCGGTGGCTTCGTTTCCTCCCGGCAGATCAGCAGATATTTGTAGTGACCACCGCGCTGTTCGATTTCATGGCGTACAATAGCGATCTGAAACTGTGCATTGCGGGTCATGCGCTGAACCACCCGGGTGCCGGCTTTACGCTTGCGCTCAACCAGACCGGCGTCAGCGAGTGCCTGCATGGCGCGATTGACCGTCACCCGCGTACAGCCAAACTCGCGCGCGAGATCGGCTTCCGAAGACACCAGCGCACCCTGCTTCCATTCACCGCTTTTTATACGGTCCAGCAGGATGTTGTGAATGTCCTTGTAACTGCGCATGGTATTAATCCGGTCAGAGCAAAGCGGTCAGTTCTTTCAACGTGCTGCGATAGCGGCTTTCAACCGAATCACGCTGCCTGTGACGTCCATCTTGCACACAGTGTCGCCCGGCAGACCAGACATCGCTGACAACACCATCGTCAGCAGCAAAAATCCATCCGTCGATCAATTGTGAACCGGACAGGCCGCATAACGAGACGTGGTCGGTATTGATGGCAACCATATCGGCCAGTTTACCGACAGCCAGCACACCATTGTCGCGCTGCATTGCGCGTGCACCACCAGCCAGCACGTTGCGATAAAGAACCTCGCCGGTTGATTGTTCGCCAACGGTCATGATGTTGCGGGCTTTGTGTCGCAAGCGTTGACTATATTCAAGCTGACGCAATTCTTCACAAACCGATATTTTGACATTTGAATCCGATCCAACGCCAAAATGACCAGCATTGGCCAGATAGTCACTGCCGTTGAATATGCCATCGCCAAGATTGCCTTCGGTAATCGGGCACAGGCCCGCCACGGCACCCGAACGGGCCAGACCAAGGGTTTCCTGCTCATTCATCTGCGTTGAGTGGATCAGGCACCAGCGCTCATTGACACCGGCCTCATTCAACAACCATTCAACCGGTCGTGCACCGAGCCAGGCCTGCACATCTTCAACTTCACGCACCTGTTCGGCGGCGTGAATGTGTAAAGGTCCGTTGGCATAGGTGGCGGCAATCGTTTTCAGGTAGTCCGGGTCCAGCGCGCGCATCGAATGGGGGGCAACACCCATAGCACTGTCGCTATCCAACGCGCCCATTGCAGAAGTTGCGGCCTCATGCAGCCTGGCAAAGCGTTCGGGATCGCATCCAAAACGCAATTGACCGCCATTCAGCGGCGCCTTGGCCGCACCACCATAGGAATACAAAACCGGAAGGTGTGTCAGGCCGATCCCTGTCAACGTGCTGGCAGCAAAGATACGCTCGGATAGTTCGGCAATATTATCGTAGGAACCACCGCCTGGCTGATGGTGCACATAGTGAAATTCACCGACAGCCGCATAGCCTGCTTCCTGCATCTCCACGTAGACCAGCGCTGCAATTGCCTCGATATGATCCGGGGTCAGCACATCCAGGAAACGATACATCAGCTTTCGCCAACTCCAGAAATCATCATGACGTGCGGAGCGGTACTCTGTCATGCCCGCCATGGCACGCTGAAAGGCATGGCTGTGCAGATTACATGGTGCAGGCAGTAACAACCTTGATTTCAACACAACGTCAACTGCCCCGGGCTGACAATCGGGTTCCACAGCGTTGATGCGGCCTGCTTCATCAACGCCAATGCGCACATTGCTTCCCCAGCCATCGGCAAGGAGGGCGTGCTCGGCAAAAAGCGTGGTCATGGTCGCTCCTGTTTCATTGACATAATTTTATTATGAATATACATAATAATGATTGCAAGCGAATGTAGAAAGAAAATAACCCATGGGTGGATTTGTCCTCGGCAATGCATCAGTCGCCACCATGACCACATCCGGTGTGAATGGCGGCAATCCTTATGGTCTCGTTGATGAGGCAGCCATCGCCGTGGTCGACGAGCGGGTGGCATGGGTTGGCAGTCTGGACGCGCTGCCCGCGCTGTATCGAGCGCTTCCCACGCAACTTCTGGACGGCAAGGTCGTGACACCCGCCCTGATCGATTGTCACACCCATATCGTATCCGGCGGTAACCGGGCCCGCGAATTTGAAATGCGCCTGCAGGGCGCAAGCTATGAGGCAATAGCCAAGGCAGGCGGTGGCATCAATTCGACCGTCAGTGCAACACGTCAGGCCAGCAAGGAATCGCTATTGTCCAGCGCCCTTGCACGGGTCGACCATCTGATCGCGGAGGGCGTTGCCACAATAGAGATCAAATCAGGATACGGGCTTGATACCGAGACCGAACTGACAATGTTGCGCACCGCCCGCGCCATTGCGGAAAACCGTAATATCCGCGTTCGCACCAGCTTTCTGGGTGCCCATGCAATTCCGCCGGAATTCAAGGATCAGGCGGATCGATATATAGACACCGTGTGCATTCCGACATTGCAAACCGCTCATGACGAAGGTCTGGTTGATGCGGTAGATGGCTTTTGCGAAGGCATAGCTTTTTCGCCCGCGCAGATTGAGCGGGTTTTTGAAAAAGCACAGGCGTTGGACATTCCGGTCAAACTGCATGCGGAGCAACTCTCCAATCTCGGTGGCGCACGTCTTGCTGCCCGCTACGGCGCACTTTCCGCAGATCATCTGGAATATCTGGACGAAGAGGGTGTCCTGGCAATGAAGCAATCGGGCAGCATTGCCGTCTTGCTGCCTGGTGCCTTTTATACGTTGCGAGAGACGCAATGCCCGCCTGTCGACCTATTGCGCCAACAGGGCGTGGGTATCGCCATCGCAACGGATTGCAATCCGGGCTCATCACCGGTCACATCTTTGCTGCTGTCATTGAACATGGCTTGCACATTGTTTCGATTGACGCCTGAAGAAGCGCTTGCCGGGGCCACCCGTGAAGCAGCAAGAGCCCTTGGACTGAGCGATATCGGAACGATAGAGGCCGGGCAACGTGCCGAATTGGCCGTATGGGACATCGCGCACCCATCGGAACTATCCTACCGCATTGGTTTTAATCCGCTTTCACAGCGCATCGTCGGGAGCCTCTAATGGCAATTGTCACACTTCGGCCCGGCTGCATGTCACTGCCACAGCTGGAAGAAATTTACTGGAATGAACCGGATATCCGCGTCGACCCGTCGTGCCGCGCGGCTGTCGACAGGGCCGCTGCCATTATCGCCCGTGTGGCGTCTGGCAATGAAGCAATCTACGGCGTCAATACCGGTTTTGGAAAGCTGGCCAGCGTTAAAATCGAGCCGCAGGACACGGCGACACTTCAGCGTAATCTCATCCTGTCGCATTGTTGCGGCGTCGGCCCATCCATTCCCGTTCGCATCGTGCGGATGATGATGATCCTGAAACTATTGTCGCTGTGTCGGGGCGCGTCAGGTGTGCGCTGGGAGCTGATCACCCTGATTGAGCAGATGCTCGCCAAAAGGGTCACACCGGTTATTCCCGCACAGGGATCCGTCGGCGCATCGGGTGATCTGGCACCCCTTGCCCATATGACAGCCGTTGTCATTGGCGAGGGAGAAGCTGAATTTGACGGGCAAATAATGTCGGGGCGCGCAGCGCTCGAAGCCGCAGGCCTGTCCCCTTTGGCACTCGGTCCGAAAGAGGGCCTTGCATTTATCAATGGTACGCAGTTTTCCACCGCCTATGCGCTGGCAGAATTGTTTGAAGCCTGGCGTTGCGCCGAAAATGCCCTGTTGGTCAGCGCCCTGAGCACCGATGCCATTATGGGCTCAACGGCGCCGACACGACCGGAAATACACTCACTGCGTGGCCACCGCGGTCAGATTGAAGCTGCCTGCGCAATCCGCATACTTATGGAGGGCTCACAAATACGCGAAAGCCACCGCGATGATGACTTGCGTGTCCAGGACCCCTATTGTATCCGCTGCCAGCCTCAGGTTACCGGTGCCTGTATGGATCTGCTGCGACAGGCGGGCAATACCCTTGAAATAGAAGCCAATGCCGTCACCGATAATCCACTGGTTATCACCGATGCAGGCGATGTCGTTTCAGGTGGTAATTTTCATGCTGAACCGGTTGCCTTCGCGGCCGATCAGATCGCCATCGCCATCGCTGAAATCGGTGCCATTTCGCAGCGGCGCATCGCGCTTATGGTTGACCCGACCCTGAGTTTTGACCTGCCGCCGTTTTTGACGCCCAGACCCGGACTTAACTCCGGCCTGATGATCGCAGAGGTGACCAGCGCAGCGCTGATGAGTGAAAACAAACAGCGCGCCAACCCCTGCTCGACCGACAGCACACCAACCAGCGCCAATCAGGAAGACCATGTCTCCATGGCAGCCCATGGCGCGCGCAGACTGGCGGATATGAATGACAATCTGGGGCGTATATTGGGCATTGAACTTTTATGTGCAGCACAGGGAATTGATTTCAGATCACCGCTGAAAACAAGCACGCCGCTTCAAAGCGCGATACAGGTATTTCGGCGCCATGTGGCAACCCTTGAGGATGATCGCTATCTTGCCAATGATCTGGAAAAGGCTGCCCAATTGGTCAGACAGCGCGCACTTGTAACGGCCTGCAGCATGGAACTGGCACCGCCGTTGGGAATGCCTGCAAAGGATGCGGCATGAACCCGGTAGAAGTCATTCAGGGCGATAGTCCCGTCATTCTTGGCCTGCCCCATACCGGGCTGCATGTGCCGGACCCGATTGCCGCGCAACTCAATGAAACCGGACGGGCACTGACGGATACGGATTGGCATATTCATACATTGTATGAGGGATTGCTGCCATCCGTCTCATCAGTGCGCGCCACGTTTCACCGCTATGTCATTGATGCCAACCGTGATCCATCAGGACAAAGCCTCTATCCGGGACAATATACAACAGCACTATGTCCCTTGAGCGATTTTGACGACAATCCGATATATCAATCGGGAATGGAGCCCGACAGCGCACAGGTCGAACAACGCCGGCTCGATTTCCATGCACCCTATCACGCGGCTCTGGAGACTGAGATCCGCCGGGTACACGCGCGTCACGGCATTGCGATACTTTACGATTGCCACTCCATTCGCTCCCGCGCTCCGCGCCTTTTTGATGGTGTTCTGCCCGACTTCAACATCGGCACGAACAATGGTGCGACATGCGCAGCGCAAATTGAGGCCCTGGTGTCTGACATATGCGCGCGTGCAGAAGGCTTTTCCAGCATCAGCAATGGCCGGTTCAAGGGCGGCTGGACAACCCGGCATTACGGAAATCCGGGCAACGGTGTCCACGCGATTCAGATGGAGCTCGCACAAATAACGCATCTGCAAACGGAAAAAGCCCCCTACGCACTGGATGCTTTGAAAGCGGAGCACCTGCGTCAGCATTTGAAGGATATTCTGGTGTCAATGGAACACTGGGCCCTGACGCAGGTTGAGAGGAGAGGCTGAAATGCTCCGGATCGACATAAAAAACGCCGAACGCATAATCAATCAAATGACGCCAAAGGTGCTATGATCATGAACAATCCCCGACATAACCAACGCGACATCTATCCGCCCACCGGCAGCACGTTGAATGCCAAATCCTGGCTCACAGAAGCGCCGTTGCGCATGCTGATGAATAATCTGCACCCGGATGTGGCAGAAAACCCCCATGAGCTGACTGTCTATGGCGGCATTGGCCGTGCCGCGCGCAATTGGGAAGCCTTTGATTCCATCGTGGCCAGCCTCAAAACCCTGGAGGACAATGAAACCCTGTTGGTGCAATCGGGCAAACCGGTTGGCGTATTCAGAACCCACGCCGATGCGCCACGGGTATTGATTGCCAATTCAAATCTTGTTCCCCATTGGGCCAATTGGGATCATTTCAATGAGCTCGATAAAAAAGGCCTGATGATGTACGGCCAGATGACCGCAGGGTCATGGATTTACATTGGCAGTCAGGGCATTGTACAGGGCACCTATGAGACATTCGTCGAGGCTGGTCGCCAACATTACAACGGCAATCTCAAAGGCAAGTGGATCCTCACCGGTGGGCTCGGCGGCATGGGTGGCGCGCAGCCACTCGCGGCAACAATGGCCGGTGCCTGCTGTCTTGCCGTGGAATGCAACCCGGACAGTATCGAGTTCCGTCTGCGTACCGGCTATGTGGACGAGCGTGCCGATACACTGGATGAAGCGCTGGCGATGATTGATCGCTGGACAAAGGCTGGCGAGGCGAAATCCGTCGGTCTTTTGGGCAATGCTGCAGATGTGTTCCCCGAGTTGGTGCGCCGTGGTGTCAAACCGGACATGGTAACCGACCAGACATCCGCCCATGATCCAATCAATGGTTACCTGCCACAGGGCTGGTCGATGGCAGAGTGGCGGGCCAAACGCGAAAGCGACCCCAAATCCGTAGAAAAAGCAGCCCGGGCGTCCATGAAGATCCATGTCTCGGCGATGGTTGATTTCTGGAACATGGGTGTGCCGACATTGGACTATGGCAATAATATCCGCCAGGTGGCATTGGACGAAGGGCTGGAAAATGCCTTTGCTTTTCCTGGCTTTGTTCCGGCTTATATCAGGCCACTGTTTTGTCGCGGCGTCGGCCCGTTCCGCTGGGCTGCGCTTTCGGGTGACCCGGAAGATATTTACAAAACCGATCAAAAGGTCAAAGAACTCATCCCCGATGACCCACACCTGCATAACTGGCTTGATATGGCCCGCGAGCGCATTGCCTTTCAGGGGCTGCCTGCCCGTATCTGCTGGGTTGGTCTTGGTCAGCGACACCGTCTGGGCCTGGCTTTTAACGAAATGGTCAAAAGCGGCGAACTCTCGGCGCCTGTCGTCGTTGGCCGCGACCATCTGGATTCCGGCTCTGTTGCTTCACCCAACCGCGAGACGGAGGCGATGAAAGACGGCTCTGATGCGGTTTCCGACTGGCCGTTGCTCAATGCATTGCTCAATTGCGCCTCCGGTGCGACCTGGGTGAGCCTGCACCATGGTGGCGGCGTTGGCATGGGATTTTCCCAGCACGCGGGCATGGTGATCTGTTGTGACGGTACCGACGCCGCAGCGGAGCGGATTGGCCGTGTTCTGTGGAATGACCCGGCATCCGGTGTCATGCGTCATGCCGATGCGGGCTATGATATTGCGCTCGATTGTGCGCGGGAAAACGGCCTGCGACTGCCCGGCATTTTGGGAAACTAGAGTTGCATCTGCTTTGAAGTCGCATTGTGCAATCTGTCCGTTGATTGGCTGTCCGTTGGCTGGCGGACAGGTCCAATGGGCAGAAAAAGCGCTGCAACAAATATGATTGCGGCGCATAGCGCCAGCGTCGCGATCTGAACATCATACCCGTAGCCTGCACGGTGCGCATAGGCAATGGACGGCACAATGGCGGACCCGACGCCCAAAGACAGCACATATTCCACAGAAACAGCGCGTGAACGCAAACCGGAGCGAATGTAACGCCCCAGCAACCAGCTGGTGATGGGGATCTCCGCAAAGATCGAAATGATCAGAACAAGCGCCACGACAAATGTGCCCCATCCAGTCATCTGCGTCAGCAGGGCAAACAGAGCAATCTGCACCGACAGCAGACACAGCAAAATGGGACGTGCGCCATATTTGTCGAGCAACTCGCCAACCGGCAACTGGGCAAAGGCAGCTACGGCAAATACGCCCCCGGCGGATGCACCAATCCAGGAAAGGTTTCCGGCCACGTCGGTCAATTGTTCTGCAAAGAACTTTGGCAGGGATATCGTGACCGCATTGAAAATCGTACCGCCAAACAATGCAGCAACACATATGACCCCAAACACAGTGATTTGTTCCCGGCGCCCGGTGTCATAGGCAGGCGGGGCGACCCTGTTGCCGCCCGTATCAACAACGGCGCTACGCCTTGTCTGGCGCACGGTCAGCACAGCTCCAATGATAATGGACAGAATACCCGGCAATATAAATGCGCTTCTCCAGCCAAATTGCGTTGCAAGGAACCCGCTGGTCACAGCCGCAGCCGCAAGGCCAAGATTGCCGAATACGCCGTTTATCGCCAACGCCCTGCCCGTTCGCTGGCCGATATCGGTTATCAATGCCAGGCCGACCGGGTGGTAAAGCGCTGCAAACAGACCCAACAGACCAAGCGCCACCATCAGGCTCACCGGGCCGGTGGAAATTGCCGCCAGCAGGCTCGACGCGCCACATCCCAGAAAAAACACGATCATCAGTTTCATCCGGTCAAACCTGTCGCCGAGCCAGCCCGCCGGTAGCGTACCGAGGGCAAACAGGGCGTAAATTGGCGTGCCCAGGACAAGCGCTTCTCCATAGGACAAATCCCAGGCCGGTGCCAAAGCCAGCGCCGCTGTGGGAAAGATCAGCAGGAAGAAATGATCGAAAAAATGGGCCGCGTTGACAAAATTCAATATTTCCCTGCGCGACATTTCCATGACTCCATTTGCAATTGCCTTGAAGGATGTCAGCTAAAGCGATTACATTCTATCGACAAAATGACAAGAAATTGTGCGAAAGTGCCAAAATGACTGACGTTACTGTAGAAGGTCTGGCCTCCACCTATCCGGCAGGAACGGACATTGCCCGGCACAGCCATATGACACATCAGATTGTCCACACAATCAGTGGGGTTCTGCATGTGCAGGTCAGTGATGCGCTGTGGGTTGTGGTGCCGGGGCGTGCATTGTGGGTTCCAGCCCGGTTTCCACATCAGATCCATTGTCCCGATACCGTGGAAATGCGCACCGTTTATCTGGCAGGCAATCATCCGGCGGCATCAGCCGATGTACGGGTTATCGGCGTATCATCATTGATGCGTGAAATCATGGTGCGATTGGCTGAGGGGTGTGACCCGCGACAAATACCCCATCTCACGGCACTACTGCTGGATGAGATTTCAATCATGCAGACCGAACCGTTTCACATGCCGATGGCACAAGATAGCCGTATTGCCCGTTTGATAAAGGCATTTCTCAGCCATCCTGCCGATCAGACAACGATGGGCGAATGGGCCGCCCATCTGGGCTTTTCCCAACGCAGCCTCATTCGCGTCATCCGCACCCAAACAGGCCTTTCATTCAGGTCCTTGCGGCGGCAGGCGCGTTTGATGGCTGCTGTCGAGATGCTCTCACGCGGACAGGCTGTCACCAGCGTCGCACTGGATGTGGGCTTTGAAAGCCCCAGCGCCTTTATCCACGCCTTCCGGCAGACAACCGGCACCACACCGCGCCGATACATGCATCAGACGGGATAACCGATGCACATGGCAGCACATGGCAGCACGGGGCAAAACGGCGCCACGCCGGGCCTGATTTGACCTTCAGTTTCGGCAGATTGCCTTTGGGTCCATGGGCAAATCCGCGATTTGTGATTGGGTCATTCTGGCAAGATCGGGATGCGACAGTGGATCTCTGCACCAGTCATTGTCGAGGTGCAGACTTGCGTGTGTCTCGCGTGGCCTGTCAGAAAAAAGGTCGGATAGATATGTTTTAAGATAATTTAGCATAGCTGTAGGCTATCAGACGTAATGCACTATAAAATATCGATTCTATCTTAACCATGGTATAGGTATTCTATATGGAAAACCTGAACAGAATACATCTGGGCGGATTGCGTGCCATCGAAGCGGTGGGACGCCACGGCAGCCTGAAGAAGGCAGCCGGTGAATTGGGTGTTACGGTTGGTGCCGTCAGTCAACAGGTGCTGAAGACGGAACAACAATTGGGACGCAGCCTGTTTGAGCGGCATGCCCGGGGCCTGCGCGCCACGGCGCATGGACAGGCCGTTCTGCGGCATTTGACCAGCGGCATGGCGGAACTGTCCGCAGCGGTCAGCCTTGCCATGCAAAACCAACAGGACAGTCTTACCGTTTCGGTTGCACCGGTTTTCGCTGGCAAATGGCTGGTTTGGCGTCTGAACAAGTTCAGTGAAGTCTGCCCTGATGTGCGTATACGGGTGGACGCGTCTGATGGGCTTGTCGACCTCAACACCAGTGATGTTGATCTTGGTATTCGTGTCGGACGTGGAAATTGGCCGGGTGTCAAAGCCGAAAAACTGATGAACCAGCGCATTTTTCCGGTCTGCAGCCCGGCCATGGCCGGTGAGATAACAATCCCCACTGATCTTGGAAAATATCCAGTCATTCGGGATAAAAATGCGATGTTTGACTGGAATGTCTGGCTTGGCCCCAATGGACTGGATGAGTCCATATTGCAGGAAGGTCCGGTATTTTCTGATGCCTCGCTTTGCCTCGACGCGGCCATCGCCGGACAGGGCATTTTCATGGCCTGGGAAACACTGGCAGGAGACGCGGTGCAAATGGGGCGTTTGATTGCGCCATTTGCCGATCGTCGGGAGACGGAGTTTTCCTATTGGCTGGTCATGGGGCAATACGCCCACAAATCGCACAATATTGCCAGGTTTCAATCCTGGTTGAAGGCCGAATTGGACCAGTCCGTCGGTATCGGCCCGTTGGCATGAGGGGGTTTCGCCCAAGGCCGGAACGAAATTAAACCATAATGGTGTTGAAACCATTGTGGCTATGCCGTTGTATTTTCAACCAATCCATAATCAATAATGCGTATTATGCAGTTTTCCTTGAAAGTCTTTTTGTTGCTGGCCGGGTTCTTTTTCCAGCCAGCACGGTAGGATAGATTAGAACGAATATAGCCAGGGTGGAGTAGACAGAATGAACATCGCGGTTCGTAACGAGCTTCGCTTTCTCTTGAATGGTGAAGTTGTGCATCTGACACAGGTGTCACCAACGCTGACATTGCTGGACTATTTGCGTTTGCATCGGCAAATGACCGGCAGCAAGGAAGGCTGTGCAGAGGGAGACTGTGGTGCCTGTACGGTGCTGGTGGGTCGATTGAGCCAGAGCGGTCTTGTTTATGAATCCGTCAATGCCTGCATTCGCTTTGTCGGTTCGCTGGACGCCTGTCATGTCGTCACCGTGGAACACCTGGCAGAATTGAACGGACGCCTTCATCCGATTCAACAGGCAATGGTTGATCATCACGGATCGCAGTGCGGGTTTTGTACGCCCGGTGTTGTCATGTCGCTTTATGGGCTGTGGCTCGAAACACCCAGTTCCAATGCGGAAACAATTGAGAAAAACCTGCAGGGCAATTTGTGTCGCTGTACCGGTTATGAGGCAATCATGCGTGCGGCCGAAGAAATGGGGCAAAGCAGCAATAGCAACGACACATTGGTTGTGAACCACGAGGGTGTGCGTCAGAAGCTGTCAGAATTGCGCGATGGCAGCCGGTTGGTTCTGTCGGGCACTGATGGCGAAATTGTTGTGCCGGCATCCGCCGATGATCTTGCCAACGTATTGGCCAATAGTCCAGATGCCACGATCGTCGCTGGCTCCACGGATGTTGGTCTTTGGGTCACAAAACACATGCGGGACATTTCGCCCGCCGTTTTCATCAATAATATTCCTGACCTGCAAATGATCACCGAGGATGCCACAGGCATCACCTTCGGCGCCGGTGTCACCTATAGCGAAGCTTTTGAGGTGATTGCCCGCACCATTCCAACGATGGGCGACTTCTGGAACCGCATCGGCGGCCAGCAGGTGCGCAACATGGGAACAGTCGGTGGCAATATTGCCAACGGTTCGCCCATCGGTGATACGCCACCGCCATTGATTGCGCTTGAAGCAACAGTGACGCTGCAAAAGGGTGCAACCCAAAGGACAGTGCCGCTCGAAGATTTTTTCATCGCCTACGGCAAACAGGATCGTCAATCCGGCGACTTTGTTGCCTCCATC
This sequence comes from uncultured Rhizobiaceae group bacterium, assembly GCA_947501445.1. Taxonomy (GTDB): domain Bacteria; phylum Pseudomonadota; class Alphaproteobacteria; order Rhizobiales; family Rhizobiaceae; genus Hoeflea_A. Next base: position 116,048 of record CANMVS010000005.1, read on the forward strand.
CATGTACCGCACCTGCCGGACGGGGACAAATTTGCCGCTTACAAGATTTCGAAGCGGCGCGATGAGGATATTTCAGCCGTTTGTGGTGCCTTTCGCATACATGTGAACCCGGATGGCATCGTTCAATCCGTACGCATCGCGTTTGGCGGCATGGCTGCCACACCCAAACGGGCCGAAGCGGTTGAAAAAATCCTGCTGGGCAATGCATGGGACGAAGAACATGTGCATCGCGCCATGGATGCATTTTCACAGGATTATACACCGCTGACCGATTGGCGCGCATCGTCTGAATATCGCATGCTGGCTGCCAGAAACCTGCTCAAGCGGTTTTTTCTGGAAACAAACGGGCAGTCTGTACAGGTGCTGCGTCACAACAAAATACTGGCGGAGGCATAGACTATGGGACACGCAGCGGAAACACGCAGCAGCAAACAGATATCCGGTGGTGTTCACACATCCCGCCGCCACGATTCAGCCCACAAACATGTCACTGGCAGCGCCGAATACATAGATGACATGCCAGAACCTGCGGGCACTTTGCACGCCTATCTTGGTTTGTCTGAACGAGCCCACGCCACTATTTTGTCCATTGATCTGAGCGCAGTGCGCAGTGCCCCCGGTGTCGTTGATGTATTGACCGGAGCCGACGTACCGGGTGAAAACGACATCAGCCCAACGGCACGCCATGATGAACCCGTATTGGCGGAAGGCCAGTGTGAATTTTACGGACAGCCCATTTTCGCTGTCATTGCCAAAACCCGGGCACAAGCCCGCGCCGCAAGTTTCCTGGCAAAGGTTGAGTATCAGGAACGGGATTTCAAAACTGACGTCTCCAGCGCCATTGAAGCAGATTATCCCCATGTGACCCCACCGTTGACCCTGGCCTATGGAAACGCGGATGATGCGCTGTCGAAGGCCACGAACCGGTTTTCCGGTGAAATGCGCATTGGCGGCCAGGACCATTTCTACCTTGAGGGGCAGATCGCCATGGCGATCCCGGGTGAAGACGACGAAGTCATCGTTTTTTCCTCGACACAGCATCCAAGCGAAATTCAGCATATGGTGGCACATGCCCTTGGAACGCCTTCTGCTGCAGTCACGGTGAAGGCGCGACGCATGGGTGGTGGTTTCGGCGGCAAGGAAACGCAGGGCAACCAGTTTGCCGCCATAGCCGCCATTGCAGCCAAGCGACACAATCGGGCGGTCAAAATCCGTCCTGACCGTGATGATGATATGATCGCCACGGGAAAACGACATGATTTTCTGATGACCTTTGATGTCGGCCACGATGATGAAGGACGCATTGAAGGGCTCAGCGCAGTTTTTGCGGCCCGCTGCGGCTTTTCATCGGATCTTTCAGGCCCTGTGACGGACCGGGCTCTGTTTCACGCCGATAATTGCTATTTTCTGCCCAATGTCCGGCTGACGTCACGCCCGATGAAAACCAACACGGTATCCAATACAGCCTTTCGCGGGTTTGGTGGACCTCAGGGGATGCTGGGTGGCGAGCGGGTTATTGAAGAGATTGCCTATGCCGTTGGCAAAGATCCGCTGGAAATCCGCAAACTGAATTTTTATGGTGAGACCGAGCGAAATATTACGCCGTATCATCAAAGCGTCGATGACAACATCATTGCCCGGATCGTCGAGGAACTTGAAACCTCCAGCGATTATCAGGCGCGGCGCAAGGCGATTATCGACTTCAACCAGACCAGCCCGGTGATACGCAAGGGCATTGCGCTGACACCGGTCAAATTCGGCATCTCATTTACAGCCACCTGGTATAATCAGGCCGGCGCGCTGGTACATGTCTATCAGGACGGGTCGATCCATCTCAACCACGGCGGCACCGAGATGGGTCAGGGTCTGAATACGAAAGTGGCGCAGGTTGTTGCCGACGAATTTCAGGTCGATCTTGAAACAATTCGCATCACAGCCACAACAACAGAAAAAGTGCCCAATACCTCTGCAACAGCCGCCTCCTCCGGCTCTGACCTTAATGGTATGGCAGCAGCCAACGCGGCGGAGCAGATCAAGACCCGCCTCGTTGCATTTGCGGTTGAACACTATGGGGTTCATGAGGAGCAGGTCACATTTGTTCCCAACCATGTGCAGGTTGGCAACCAGTTGATCCCCTTTGCCGACTTTGTCAAAAAGGCATATTTTGCCCGTGTGCAGCTCTCAGCCGCCGGATTTTACAAAACGCCTGATATCCATTGGGACCGGGAAAAGGGTCAGGGGCGTCCGTTTTTCTACTTTGCCTACGGTGCGTCGGTTTCCGAGGTTTCAATTGATACGCTGACCGGTGAGTATCATGTTGACCGTGTCGATGTTCTTCATGATGTGGGTCGCTCACTCAATCCGGCCATTGACCTTGGTCAGGTTGAGGGTGCCTTTGTTCAGGGCATGGGCTGGCTGACGACGGAAGAATTGTGGTGGGATGACAATGGTCGGTTACGGACGCACGCCCCTTCTACCTATAAGATTCCCCTGGCCTCGGACAGACCAAAGGAATTCAACGTTCAACTGGCAACCTGGTCAACTAACAAGGAGCGCACGATCCGACGTTCAAAGGCTGTTGGAGAGCCGCCCTTTATGCTGGCCAATTCCGTGCTCGAAGCCCTGTCGATGGCAACGGCCAGCGTTGCCGACTATAAAACCTGCCCTCGCCTTGACGCGCCAGCAACCCCTGAACGTATCCTGTTGGCTGTCGAGCGGCTCAGAAAGGGCTGACAATGAAGGCCTCCGCGGACGCGCTGCAGCAATTTATCGATGCCAGTGGCCCGCTCGTCCGTGTGGAAGTAACACGCGCACAGGGATCAACACCACGAGAAACCGGTACGTGGATGCTCGTGTCAGTAGCCGATATATTTGGCACAATCGGCGGCGGTCAACTGGAACTCATGGCCATCAATGAGGCGCGATCCCTCATTGCATCTGAGCAGCGTGACCAGATCATGGATATTCCACTGGGCCCCGAAATCGGCCAGTGTTGCGGCGGTCGGGTGGCCCTCACATTGGCCAGACTGGATGCGCAACTGACGCAAACCCTGCTTGATACCGCCGCAAGCGACGATGACGCACGGCCACATGTGTATGTTTTTGGTGCCGGACACGTTGGCAAGGCCCTGTCGCACTGCTTGAGCCTGTTGCCGGTCCGCACATTCCTGATTGAGACCCGTGAAGACGAGCTCAATGCGGCAACGGCACCGATTGAAAAGCGCCTGTCCGCCATGCCTGAAAGTCTGATTGATGCGGCACCGGCCGGGTCCGCTTTCATCGTACTGACACACGACCACGCTCTGGATTTCATCATTATCCGCCAGGCATTGCTGCGAAAGGATGCTGCCTATATCGGCATGATCGGCTCAAAAACAAAACGCGCAACCTATCTCAGCTGGCATCAGAATGAGGGCGGTGACAAAGCTGAATGTGACCGCCTCATTTGTCCGATTGGCGATGTGGGCGTCGATGACAAACGCCCGCAGGTCATCGCAGCACTGGTTGCAAGTGAAGTGATTTCAGTGCTGATGGGTAGTCAAGCCGCATCATGCTAGAATGGACGTTTTGATAACGTTCCGGGTGTGTTTCATGCGCACCCATATCAGCTAACCCTCTTGAACAGATAGGCATAAGGGGTTCTCGTATAGGCAATGCCAATCCCGCCCTGCCTGACGCGCTCGCGCGTGATGATCTGTGATTTCTTGGGGATCAGGAAACGCTCAAGAGCATGGTCGTCGATTTTATATTGGCCGCTTGCCGATACGACCACCGCGGACAATTCAAATCGGGGATCCAGCGCAGCAAGCGCAACGTCACCATGGCTTGAATTGACCAGAAGCAACCCGCCAATACCCAACAGATGGCCACAGGCATCGGAAATGAAACCAGCATAAAGGGAGATAAGCAGATCGAAACTGCGTTCTTTCAACGGCAGTGCATGATAGTCGCCATGAATAAATTGTACCTTTGCGTGTGGCGCACCGCCATGATCGGCAATGATCTGTCGCATTTCCGGTTCATCACCGAAGAACTGCGCGGCGCGGCGGTCCATGTCGGCATAGGTCACATCTGCGAACACGAAAGACGGTGCAATATCAACGTAACAGCCGGGGTAAAGCACCTTTTGTGCTGATACTGCCGTGCTGACGGCCTGAAACAGCCGCCACCGGTCGCCCTTGTGGCGGTCCTGTTTTTCCCAAAGGGCCAGGGTCTTTGTACTCATACCAGGCATGCCTGTGCTGCATTCCAGCGTTGCATCGCCAATTCGTGGACCATCATCTCCACACAAAATCCACCCTCAGACACGGCTGCTGCAATGCCGCTGAATCCGATCCGTGCATCACCGACGACATAAAGGCCGGGAATATTGGTTTTGCCGGATGCGTCGGCAAGCTCTGCCATGCCCCAGTCATTTTTGTCATTTGAAACCACACCCAGACGCTCTGCAAAGTCAGTCGCAGGCTCGGAAAACTCTTCTATGACAAATCCGCTTTGACGGGCGATCTTTCTGCCATCCTCCAGCGCAACATGGGTCAGCCTGCCGCCATCGGACAGCAGCGCAGCAACCCTGCTTTCCTCAACTGCAATGCCTCTTGAACAAAGTTGCGCTTTCAGGGCTTTTTCCAGTGGGCTGCCATTGGTGAAAACGACCATATCCTTTGACCAGATCGACATGATCGGCACAAAATGCTCCACCGCACCACTGCCAAATATTGCCAGAGCTTCATCTGCATGTTCAAACCCATCACAGAACGGACAGGGATAGACCGTTTTGCCATAGACCGGTTCAATGCCGGGCAAATCCAACAGATCCAGGTTGTCAAGGTGACCGGTGGCAATCAGCAGCCGTGTTGCCATCAGGGATTTGCCAGCAGCTGTTGTGGCTGAAAAGCCCCCGGGCATATGCGCAACCTCCACGACACTATCAGTGACATAGCGAACGGACGGGTATTTCTTCAGCTGTTGTTTGGCTACAGCCAATAGTTCGCTGGGATGAGCACCATCCCGTGTCAGGAACCCGTGAGACGCCGTGGTGACAAAATTGCGCGGGGTCTCGGCATTTACAAGCGCGGTTTTCATGCGGGCCCGGCCGGCAACAAGCGCAGCGGACTGGCCCGCTGGTCCACCGCCTATAATAATAAGGTCGTAAGATTGATCCGTCATGGCGAACTCTTTCTGTGCACGGTGTGTAACAGCCCTTTGTTTAGGCCATTCGACCGCGTTGCTTCAGAGCGTGGACACGGGTATTATCGGCTGATCTTATGATTTTGCAGATTTGCGCATGACAACAGACAACCCGCTCGAGGCACCACATCCGTCCTGTTACGTCATTCATGAGACGGGCGTAACCACGTCGCCTGCTCCCGTCGCAGTGCATGTTGAACACGGTTTGATCCTTGTCCTGAATGGATGGTTCACGATGGAGCAGCGCTATGAAGCGCTGTCACTTCCCGGCAGTGTCACAATTGTTCCGGCAGGCGTGCCGCATCGCCCGCTTGCAGGTGAAAACCTTGATTACTGGCTCCTGGGATTTTCTGCTGGCGGATTTGGTTTTGATGAAGCCCAATCCATCATGCGCCCGTTTGCCGAAGTTCGTCTGGGCACGGTTCCGGTTGTCGCACTGGATCAGCTTGCGCAGCAGCGTATACAGGCATGGTTTCAGGCGCTGGCTGCAGAAACAACGCTGCAAACGCCGGAGAGCGCCGACGTTCAGCGCAGCCTCATTACGCTGGTATTGGCTGAGGTGTCCCGCGCCAGGCCGCGTACCGGCGAGGACACACAAACATCGGCCCTGGTCGCCAGGGCTTTGCTCTTCATCCAGCAGCAGAGCCTTTCGCCCATTTCCTTGAGCGATGTCGCAGATGCAGTGGGCCGCACGCCTGCACATGTTGCCGCTGTGGTAAAATCCGAGACCGGCTTTACCGTTGGTACGTGGATCACCTCAGCGCGTGTGGCAAAGGCCGCACTGCTGTTGCAGCATACCGATCTGGCTGTTGATCAGATCGCCCCACATGTTGGCTGGCAGGACACCACACACTTCATTCGCCAATTTCGCAAGATCTACGGCATGACACCTGCCAGATGGCGCAAAAGCATAAAAACAGCGAGATAGGCTGCGTCGATGAAGACGGGGCCGTCGCTTGATGGGCAGCCGGTCTAACCCTGCGATTGCAAACAGTGTTGGGCATATGTTGATGCAGTGCATCAACCACAGCGCAAACATTAACTTCTTTTAAGTTTAAACTCGGAAATATATACCCATATGGGTGGTACGGGTAGTTAACCCGCGACAAGCATGTTTCACAGAAGAAAGGATAGATAGATGTTTAACAAACTGGCCAACCGAAGAATGAATGATATTGACGGCCGCATCCGTCAACTTGTTGACAATCAGGACAACCTGTCCATGAATCAGGTGGATCGGCTTAACAGGCTCGATCGTGCACACAAATTCTGGCGCCGTATTGCAGGATAAACCAGTTTGTGCAGGACGAGAATCATTCAAAACCGGAGTGTTTTCGCCGGATTCGCCGCTGGCGAAGACACTTTCGCGTTTTTGCCCCACTGCCCTGCCTACCCAGGACCTTTCACACCTGACACTTCGCAATAATTGATTTTCCCAAAAATATTCAAATCCTCCTTACCGGCGCGATCCGTTGGCATTATCGCTCTGCGGTAACTGGAAAATTGTGGCATTTGTCATGTTCTTTCTTTGGAGGCAATTTCGGCCTTATCGCCCTTATGCGATAGAATTGATCTCAAATTTTGGAAATATCAAAAGCGCATCCGGAAATCGAACCATCGCGGAGTGGCGTATAATCAGTTGATATTATTATATTTTACATATATTAACTTGTTTTCAGTTTAAATGAGCCATTGAGTACCTATATATATATAACAATGAGCAACATCACAGTAGCGATCAAAGCCCGTGATGTTTTATGAAAGGAAAGGAAAATGGCCCATAATTCAACGCAGCTTCACAAAACTGATATCCACGGTCATCGCCGGGAGATCACTGCAATGCAGGATACGATCAGCTGTGACCAGGATATCCGTCCGGTTCGACTGAACAGGGCGCATAAATTCTGGCGCGGCATGGCAAGATAGGATGATAAAACCGCAAGGCAACAGTTTGGATCTGCTTCAGATGATCCGGGTTACAATTGCCCCTTTTCTGGAAAAATCCGGGCAATGAAGCCACGCAACATCGCGTTGAATGGCTCGGGTTTTTCCAGAAAGGGGGCGTGACCTGCATCACCAACATTTTGCGGTTTACCCTGCCATATGTCCCCATAGGTAAATTGCCTGCAGTATCCATGGTTGATAAATGGGTCCAGGGGACCATTGATCATGGCGAACGGGATATCTCCTGACCGCAGCATTCTGGTTTGTCTCGGCCAATCAAGCGTTTTCAGCTTGGCGAAAACCTGTTCGCGGGCCTGCCCGTCCGTGCGCCAGACGGCCTGCCACAGTAATGGTTCCAGGCCTTTCTTCATACCAATCGTATGGGTGGCGTAATTGTACTTCTCGTGTGGCGAGTGAAACCGCTTTCCGGCAAGTTCCATGTGCGGCGTCGGTACGTAACCACGGGGCATATCATCAGGATATTTGGCGATGGGAGATGTTCCGCAAATAGCCAATCCGGCCAGCGGACCACCTGTGGCCGCATATTCCAATGCAACATATCCACCCAGTGACCAGCCAAAGACAATCGGCTTGCCCAAGCCAAGTTCCGCGACAAGATCGTCGACAATTTGCGCATAAGCCTCGACATTGTAGTGGACTTCCGGATCGCCGTTGGGTGAAACACCATGGCCTGGCAGGTCGAAGGCAACAACGCGAAACCGGTCGCTGAAGGCTGAAAACTGGTGTCGAAACACCTCTTTGCATGAGGAGTTACCGTGGATGAAAATGAGTGCCTGATCGCCCGTTCGCGTATCGCAGACGGAAACCTCTCCGTGACGGGTTCGCATCAGTCGATCAGCGAACCCCATTGCAGCGCGCCGCTCACCGGCACGAAACATTCGGCGGTATGAAGCAATGATCCGCGTTTTCAATCTGTTCAAACCACCCCAGATTTCCTGAATTGCAGCGAACAGACCACCCGGATATAGGATCACCACACTGATAATCACAACGGCAATGATGATGTTTCGCCAAGACCCATAATCACCAAGGATTTGAGAAAGGATCGTGATTACAAATGCTGCAATCAATGAACCCCAGATGGTCGAAATACCACCCAGCAGCAAGACCGAAAGGGTAATCGTCAGGAAACCCAACCCGAATACATCCGGGGATGCGACCCGCAGATAGGCACCATAGAACCCTCCGGCCAATCCCGGGAAGAAAGATGAGGCACACAATGTCAAAAGACGTATACGCCCTTCCGAGGTGCCCCGGGCCATGGCGTAGTACTTATTGTCCCGCATTGCCTTTATGGCGCGGCCAAGCGATGAGCGTTCCAGCTTGTATAAAAACACCGTCGAGACCGATAAAAGCACCAGGGCCAGATAGTAATAGCCAATACGATTGTCACTGCTCAATCTGTAGTCGGCAATGCTCAGCCGTGGCAACAACACCATACCGCTGGTACCGCCGGTGAAAGCTGATTGGCTTACAACGATCTGCAACAGCAATTGTGTCGCCGCAATGGTGACGAGGATGACATAAATGCCTTCCAGGCGCAAAATAGGAATGGCAAGCAGTGCGGCAAAGGCAACCGACAGCACCGGCGCAAGCATAAATGCAAGCCAGGGGTCAACACCCAGGACCTTGGAGGCAATGCCGTAGCTATAAAGGCCAATGGCAAAGAAACCGAGATGGGCGAAATTCACGATCCCCCCATACCCCAGTGAAATATCCCAGTTGGATGCCAGAATTGCATAGATGAAAACCAATATCATCGTGTGCCGGGTATAGGTGTCCGTGAACACAAACGGCAGTGCCAGCAGCAGTACAAAGATGATGGTGATCGGCCAAAAGCCGTTGCTGCGATGAAAAGGCGGGGCGTATTTCAAGCGAATGGATTCCCTTACAGTGTTTTTGACCGGTGCCCGAACAGGCCCTCAGGTTTGATGAGGAGAACCGCGATCATCATGGCAAACAGGACAGCCGGCGCCCAATAAAGGCCCAGAAAATAAGCGGAAAAGGATTCTGCAATACCCACAATGAAGGCTGCATAAATGGGGCTGGAAAAGCGCGCGACACCACCCAGAATGACCACAATCAATGATTTCATCAGCGGGTCGGCACCAAATGCCGGGCTGATAAATCGCAATGATCCGATGAAGATGCCGGCAAGCGCGGCTGTCGCCGCCGCAAGGCCAATAGTCAGGGCAAACAGCAAGGATACGTTCAACCCCATCAGTTCTGCCGCTTCGCGGTTTTGTGCAGCTGCACGCATCGAACGTCCCCTGGTGGTGTGCCGCAGGAAAAATGCCAGCGCCAATAGAGCCAGCAGCGATATGCCGAGAATAACAAAGTCGTATGTGTTGAAAGCCGCGCCAAAAAATTCAATTTTTCCGGAGATCGGCGGCGAGATCTGCCTGTCTCTTGGCCCCCAGCTCAATAAAATTGTATTTTCTATGATCGATGCACCGGCCAGCGTTGTAATCACCGCCAGCAGAACCACGTTTTCATGGCGTTCGAATGGTTTTATCAGCACATAGTGCAACAGGAACCCGACGAGAAACATCACGCCCATGGAGATAATCACGGCCAGCAAAAAACCCAATCCACCGCTGACGGATTGTGTAACCTGCCATGCCACATAGGCGCCAAGTGCCAACAACGTGCCGTGAGCAAAGTTGAACACGCCCAATGTTGTCCAGACGATGGCAAGCCCGGTTGCCATGAGCGCATAGAGCCCGCCGAGGAGAATGCCCGACATCAAAATGAACGCCAGTGTGTCAGCCGAAATCAACTGGCCTCTCCAAACATCATTGCCATGACCTCATCATGTGAAGGCATGGCATCCGCCGCGATCTCACGGGTGATTGATCCGTGATCGAACAGCAACAACCGGTCGACCAGAGAGGTCAAAAACTCAATGTTCTGATCAACAATGATCAAGGGCACTTTGGTTTGCCGGATCTTGCGTATCGCCACAGAAAGTTCGATGCGCAATTTGGGTGACAATCCCAGCGTCGGTTCATCAAGCATCAGCAATCGGGGTAAAGCCAGCAGCCCGACCGCAATGGATACCATCTGCCTTTCGCCGCCGGACAGATAGCGAATTTTGGATGTCCAGCGTTCCCGCAAACGCGGGAAAAGGGCATCTATCTGCTCTCGCATCTCACCAACGCCCTGGCGACCTGCGGCGGCAACCGGGGCAATTTCAAGAACTTCACCCACCGTCATTTCCGGAAACAGCAGATTGCCCTGCATCACATAGATCAGCCCGCTTCGAACAGCGGTCTGTGCAACCATTCGCCGCCTGCGAAACAGATCATAATTGAGGTTTCGCGAGGTTCTGGCGCGCATACGGCCTTTGGCGTTCAATTGCACACCATCAAACACGATATCACCGTCCCAGGGATCAATGAGACCGGCAATTGTTTTCAACAGTGTTGATTTTCCATGGCCGTTCGGCCCAAAAAAACCCACCGATTCATGATCGCCTATGGAAAAATCAATTCCGTGGAAAACAGAAACAGGCGGATACCCACCAGCCAGATTGCTTATCTGCAACAATGGCGCACTCATGCGGGCTGTCCAAGATAGGCTTCAATGACCGCTTTTTCACGGGTCACATCAGCGGGATCACCCAGCGCAATCATGCTGCCCAGTTCCATGACCAGCAACCGGTCTGAAACAGACATAAGCAATGGCAACACATGTTCGATCAGCAGGATCGTCATGCCTGTCCCGTTGAGGTTGCTAATTGTATCGCGCACCCAGTCGATTTCATTTTCAACCAGTGAGGAAGCAGGTTCATCCAGCAGCAGTAGCCTGGGTCTTTGGGCAACCGCACTCGCCATCATCAGTTGTTTTTGATAAAAGACCGGCAATGTTGCAGCATTCATATTGTGGAAATTTCGCGGAAAGCCCACCAGGTCGGATGCCTCATCGGCCAAACGTTCCGCTTCTGCGCCATGAATGCCGAGTGTTTGCTCTATCGCAACCAGAATATTGTCCACACAGGAAAGCGACGAAAAGACCGCCTCACGTTGAAACGTCCGCACAATTCCAAGACGGGTGATCTGCATCTCGGACATGCGCTCTATCGCACGACCGTCATAGCGGATGCCGCCGCTGTCGGCACCAAATGGTATCCGGCTGATCAGGTTGAAAAGTGTGGATTTGCCGGACCCATTGGGACCGGCAATTCCAAGGACTTCACCTGATTCAACCGAAAAACTCAGATTATTGACAGCGACCAGCGCACCGAACGATTTGGTGAGTGCATCCACCTGCAATATGGGTGCCATCGTATTGCCCGCAACCGTGCTCAATTCATCCAGGATGGTGTGACGAAATCGCCGGATTTGTATTTTTCCGGGCTTATCATGACGCCCTTTCCATCCTGCAGTTGAAAGAAGGTTACGGGGATGTGATCATTGCCCTGCTTTGCGACATGGGTCTGGGGGTCAAACTCCAGATGACCGGATGTAACAGGACGCTTCATCGCGCCAATGGCCTTGCCAATCGCCGTGTGGTCTTTTGGGTCACCAACTTTAGCCAATGCATCAAAATAGATCATCGCCTGTTCATAAAGACCGGTGCCATAGGCTCCAGCGGACACACCATATTCAGCTTCGTAGATATCAGCGACCTGTTGGCCACGTGGATGTGCATCAACGTCCAGCGTCGCACCGATGGCATTGTACAAAATGCCATTGGACTTTTCGCCGGTCAGCTCGACAAACTCGGGCACCAGCGGTGCATACTGTAAAAAGACCAGTGCATTGATCGGATTCTCCTGAAACTGGTTGGTAAACAGGGCGGCATTTGATGGAATGTAATCCGTGTTGATGATGACTTCGGGCTGCGACTCCCGAACTTTGGCCAGTATGGGCCGCCAGTCGCTGACCGGACCAAATGGCACCAACTCATCCGTGGTGATCGTCCAACCGGCATCCTTGAAGGCGGTTTTCATACCCTCCGATATCGTCTTTGAATAGGGATTATCCGAAGATATGATCGCTACGGTTTTATCCTTCAACGCAAAATGGCCCGCAGCAGACAAGGCTTCAATTGTTGGTGTGACGTCTGTTTCATAGCCCTTGAAATCGGCGGTGAATGACCAGCAACAGCTGTAGGCATCCGGGTCCTGTGACACGATAGCCGCAAACTGGGGTGAAGGACCGGACGGAATATAGGGCATGTTTTCTTCCGCCATCATTTCCACCTCAAACATCGACAGGCTGGCATAGCCTGTCAAAATCACCTCAACACCGTCTGTTGAAAGCAAACGCTCTACGGCAGAAGACACATTGGCTGCGGAATGGTCGATGACGTCGGCTGTCACCACTTCGAATGTATGCCCGGCCACACCGCCATTGGCGTTCACCTCCTTGGCGGCCAGTTCGACGCCGCGCACAAATTCCTCTCCGTCCGAGGCCGTTGCTCCGGTCAATGGAGCCAGCACACCTATTTTCACAACATCCGCAAGTGCGGATGCCAAAGTGATTGGCGTAAGCACCGCCGCCGCCAATAGAATTCGTTTGAATTTTCCCATGATTTGCTCCCGGCACTATTTCTGAAACGTCTTTTTATCTGTGCTGAAGCTAATCGGAGGGCTCATGAGGGTTCAATTGCAAAGGTTTGCTAAATTTGAACCGCAATGGATATAATGGCGTGCCAAACGATGTTTTGAGATCATTTATAGGGCATTGAACGGTCGTCGGAGGCCGCACATGTTGCTTCTGCGCGCCTTTGATGGAGGAAATGCGATGACGCCGTGGATTACGCAAAGCGATTATCAGCCGGATGACGGGCAGGAACATGTGCCTGAGCGGATGCGCACCATGGTGCATGCACTGGGCCTGGACCATTTCTCATTCCTGGTTTTACGCGGCCCTGATCAGCAGCAGTTTTGTACCAATGATACGCTCAATACCAGTTACCCGGATGAATGGGTCGAACGCTATATGGCGTTGCGCTACGCGGACGTTGATCCGGTTGCCACATTGACACTGAAAACTTATCGGCCGTTCTTCTGGGGACAGGGCCGGTTCATTCGGCGGTTCAAAAAACCGCAGCGGCTGGTCTTTGATGAGGCCCGCGCCTTTCAGATAACCTACGGGCTTGCCATTCCCATTCGTGGTGTCAATGGCGAAATTTCCGTCTTCAATGTGGTTTCTTCGGACAAGCGGCATCTGCATGATGTGACCAGGTCAGCCCATACGCGCATACAGGCGGCGGCCTATGATACGCACGACCGAATTTTGGCCTCGCAACGGCCACCCAGCGAGGATGGAGAAAATCAGGTGGAACTGTCGCATCGTGAACGCGAATGCCTTGCCTGGACATTGGAGGGCAAAACCGCCGGAGAAATTGCGACAATTCTGGGCCTGTCTGTATCCACGGTTAATCAGCACGCTTCCTCGGCTTCGCGCAAATTTGGCAGCCTGAACAAACATCATGCGGCCGTGAAAGCCCTGCGCAGCGGGCTCATTCAATAGGCGCAACAGGCGCGAAACGTCGAAATAAAAATACCAAATAGCTTCGCAAACTGTTGCAAATGCCACATACGGAATCGGGCAAACCGGGCAGATCGATGCGACAAAACAGGTGCACAAAGGAGATGGTTTGATGTTCACCGATCAACAGGGCAACGGGTTGAACGGCGCCGGTAGCCAGGCGGCTGGTCTTTACAACGATGCTATCTGCGCGTTCAACATCTATCGCGGCGACCCGGTCGCACTGCTTGATGAGGCCATAATACAATCTCCCGAGATGCCCATGGCGCATATTGCCAAAGCACATTTGTTCGCCCTGGCGACAGAACCGGAGGCTGCCGTTGAGGCGCGGACTGTCGTGGATGGCCTGCGTGCGTTTTCGCTGGATGATCGCGAAACATCGCATGTTGCTGCACTTGATCATGTATTGAAGGGCAATTGGACTGCGGCAGCCGTCTCACTCGATCATCACAACATGCGGTTTCCGCATGACCTGCTGGCTTTGCAGGTCGGCCATTTGATGGATTTCTACCGGGCCAGCGCGCGTGATCTTCGCGACAGGATTGCCCGCACCCTACCCAAATGGTCTCCTGATATGCCCGGATATTCTCTTTTGCTGGGCATGTATGCTTTCGGGCTTGAAGAAGCAGGTGAATATGCCCGCGCCGAAGACAGCGGACGCGCCGCCCTTGATATTCAGCCGCTCGACTGCTGGGCACATCACGCCGTGGCCCATGTCATGGAGATGCAGGGCCGTGCCGAAGACGGTATCGGCTGGATGAAGGCCCGGGAGGATCTTTGGACCGGCGATGATAACTTCTTCCAGGTGCACAATTGGTGGCACAATGCTCTTTATCACCTCGATATCGGCAAAACTTCCGACGTCATGGACCTCTATGATGGCCCAATCCGTGGCGAGAAAAGTGCCGTCGCCCTTGATCAGCTGGACGCCTCGGCCCTTTTGTGGCGCGTGAACGCGGCAGGTCATGATGTCGGCGCGCGCTGGGGGGAACTGGCCGATGCCTGGGACCAGCACGCCGATGGCAGGCTTTATCCGTTTAACGACTGGCACGCCGCCATGGCCTATCTTGGCGCCGGACGGGAAGACAGGGTTGAAAACATCCTCTCATCCTACCGTGATGCGGCTGAAGACGATCAGGAAACGGCCAGATGGGCACGACAGACCGGATTGCCGCTCATTGAGGGCTTTGCGGCCTTTTGGCATGAAGATTATCGGTTGGCCACAGAGCTGCTGCATAAAGCCCGCTATATCGTCAACAGCTTCGGCGGCAGCCATGCACAGCGCGATGTCATAGACTGGACGCTGACAGAAGCTGCCATTCGCGGTGGCATGAAAGATGTTGCAGAGGCACTGGCCAATGAACGTGTGGCCCTGAAACCGCACAGCCCTGTCAATCGCAGTTACCTTACGCGCGCGCAAAACTGCTGACGGGATCAGGCTCTCTAGATTTTTGTCTGCAGGCCACCATTGGTCTGCAGGGCCGCCCGCACCATCTTCTGACAGCGGCTTGCCATGAAATCAATAAACAGGCGCAGCTTGGGATCCTGGAAATCCTTGTGCGGAAATATTGCCGCCAATTTCGCCTCTGCGGGCGGGTTGTCAGGCAAAACCGTTACAAGCTGACCCGCATTGAGATATTTTTGCACCTCGAAACGCGGCACATTGGTAATGCCGTGTCCGTCAAGAGCCCATTCGAGCAGCACATCACCATCATCAGAATCAAAAACACCGCTCACTTCCACCTTTCGCGGGCCCTCTGGTGTCGTCAGTGTCCAGACAAATTCGTTCGATCCGGGAAAACGCAAAAGAAGACAATTGTGATCATCCGATAACAATGCATCGATGTCATTGGGCATGCCTGCCTTTTTGATATAATCGGGCGCGGCACAAAGCACCCGCTCGCAATCCATTATGCCACGCATGCGCAGGCTGGAATCCTCAATCGTTCCCAACCTGAAAGCAATATCAATACTCTCCTTGAGCATATCGACATTGTGGTCTGACAGACGCAGACGCACTTCAATATCAGGATACTGACTATGAAACTCGGGAATACCGGATGCAATGAAGCGTCGTCCAAAGCCCAGCGGTGCCGTCACACGTATTGTGCCCTTGGGCTGTCCTGACACAGATGCGATTGATGCCTCGGCATCTTCCACCGCCTGCACAATACGCTGCGCACCCTGATAGAATATCTCACCATGTTCAGTCGGGGTAAGCTGCCGGGTTGTGCGGTTGAACAGCCGCACCCCCAGGTATTTCTCCAGTTCTTTGACCCGGTTGCTGGCAACCGCAGGCGAAAGACGCATATCGCGACCGGCGGCAGACAGGTTGCCCAGTTCCACCACGCGCAGGAAGACCTTTATATTTTCAAAGTACGACATGGGTTGAGCATATGATTATTTAGATTTTTTTGAAAGTCATGCCGGGAGTTTTTGCTTTCTTTCAACGACGCCGACCGTCAAAATGCCGCAAACAACTGGGGAATAAGCATGTATGAGTTTGCCATAGCCTGGGATTGGCTTTCGTTCGCTGCGCGCTGGCTGCATGTCATCACGGCCATCGCCTGGATCGGATCGTCATTCTATTTCATTGCGCTTGATCTTGGCCTGCGGCAACGGGAAGGCATGCCGGAGGGCGCCCACGGTGAAGAGTGGCAGGTGCACGGCGGTGGTTTCTACCATATTCAAAAATATCTGGTGGCACCGGCCGAAATGCCCGAACACCTGACCTGGTTCAAATGGGAATCCTACGTTACCTGGTTGTCCGGCTTTGCGCTATTGTGCATCGTCTACTACGCTGGCGCAGACCTTTACCTGGTTGACCCGGCTGTGCTTGATATTTCCGCGCCGGTAGCCATTCTCATTTCGATAGCATCAATCGCTTTTGGCTGGATCGCCTATGATTTTTTGTGCAAGGCCTTTCTGGGGCGCAGCGACACATTTCTGATGGTGTTCCTTTACGGTGTTCTGGTTGCCATGGCATGGGGCTATACGCAGGTTTTCACCGGCCGTGCCTCCTTTGTTCATCTGGGTGCCTTCACGGCAACTATCATGTCGGCCAATGTTTTCATGGTTATCATTCCCAACCAGAAAATTGTCGTCGCTGACCTGATTGCCGGACGCAAGCCGGACCCCAAATACGGCAAAATCGCCAAGCAACGCTCAACCCACAACAACTATCTGACATTGCCGGTCATATTCCTGATGCTGTCCAATCATTATCCGCTGGCCTTCGCTACCGAATATAATTGGGTCATTGCTTCGCTGGTGTTTTTGATGGGTGTCACCATTCGTCACTGGTTCAACACACGTCATGCCCGCAAGGGCAGCCCCACCTGGACATGGATTGCCACGGTTGTGCTGTTCATCATCATCATGTGGCTATCGACCGTTCCAAAAATCCTGACCGGCGAACAGGAAGAAATGGCGGCAGCTGTGCCTCCGGCCTTTGAGCGCTTTGCCTCGAATGTGCACTTCCCGGCGGCAAAGGATGTTGTTCTGTCACGCTGTTCCATGTGTCACGCCAAGGAGCCGGTGTGGGAAGGTATTGTTGCCGCACCCAAGGGTGTTCTTCTGGAAAATGACGGTGAAATTGCTGCCCATGCGATGGAAATCTATCTGCAGGCGGGACGCAGCCACGCAATGCCGCCAGCCAATATTACCCAGATACAGCCAGAAGAACGCAAAATGCTTGTGGCCTGGTTTGAAAGCGCCGTTTCGCCCAAAGAGGAACAAAACAAGTGACATCCCGACTGATCAGGGGCCGCCTTCTTTCATTTCGGCAGGCACCACAAAACATTGATGATACCCGGTCCTATTTCTACGAGGAGGATGGGGCCGTATTGATGCAGGACGGGCTGATTACAGCGCGCGGTGACTATGCCACTGTGTGCGCCGAAGCACCTGCCGATGCGGTTGAAACCGACCATCGCCCTTTTCTCATCATGCCCGGCTTTATCGATACGCATCTGCATTTCCCACAGATGCAGGTCGTCGGTTCCTATGCGGCAGCGCTGCTGGAGTGGCTTAACACCTATACATTTGTTGAGGAGCAGCGCTTTGTTGATCCGATCCATGCGGCAAAAATAGCAACAGCCTTTTTTGACGAACTGGTGCGCCAGGGCACAACCACCGCCGTGGCCTATTGTTCTGTTCACAAAGCTTCGGCGGATGCCTTTTTTGCTGAGAGCCACAAGCGCAACTTTCGCATGATTGCCGGTAAGGTGATGATGGATCGAAATGCGCCGCCCGCCCTGCTGGATACACCGCAGACCGGCTATGATGATACCAAGGCGGTGATTGAATGCTGGCATGGTGTGGGGCGTCAGATGGTTGCCATCACGCCGCGTTTTGCCATTACATCAACACCGCAGCAGATGGAAATGGCCGGCACATTGGTGCGCGAATATCCGAACCTGCACATGCAGACGCATCTGTCGGAAAATGATGCTGAAATTGCCTATACAATGGAACTATATCCGAACCACAAAGACTATACGGACGTCTATGATCATTATGGTCTTCTTGGTCCCAAAAGCCTGTTCGGCCATTCCATCCATCTAAGCGACCGGGAAGCCGATGCCATGTCGGATAGTGGCTCTGTTGCTGTTTTCTGTCCCACATCCAATCTGTTTCTGGGCAGCGGACTGTTTGGTTTGAAAACCCTGGATGAACGCGACAGGCCGGTGCGCATTGGTGTAGCAACCGACATTGGCGGCGGCACCAGCTATTCCATGCTGCGCACGATGGATGAAGGCTACAAGGTACTGCAATTGCAGGGGCAACGGATGACACCACTGGAGAGTTTTTACCGCATAACACTTGGCAATGCCCGTGCTCTGTCGCTGGAAGATACAATCGGCTCCATTGAAGTCGGCCATGAGGCGGATCTTGTCATTCTTGATGCACGGGCAACGCCTGCCATGGAGTTGAAGATGGATGCGGTGACCAGGCTGACTGAAGAGCTGTTTTTGCTGCAAACACTGGGTGATGATCGATCAATTGCAGAAACCTATGTTGCCGGCATACCTGCAAAATCTGCTCTTTAGAGTATCCGTTTTGTCAGAAACGGGACAACGGTGTCGACCTTTGATTTTGTTGTTGCATTCAGGCTTTGCCGATTCCGACAAAAGCTGAATTGCTCCGGCAGGCGTTTTTTGTCTATCTCCAAACAAACGGCGCTCGCATACATATATGCCGCAGCCATGCTCGGGCACCGTTTGACAATCGCGCTCTGATCATGGGCAGGTTTGCAACGCGCCACCGCCTATACTGAACACAATGCTGGTTCCTGTTGTATCAGCCGCATTGTTTTTACAGGCATCCCCGGTGACCCCATCGAAGGTCAATCCGGTTGATGTCACATTGAGTACTTCGCCGGATAGCCCGACCGCATGTCCTGTCACGTTACCGATGCTTGCATTGCTGATGCTTGAGCCTCCCGGAGGACCGAAAATATCCAATCCAAAAGTATCGTCACCACCTGTGATATCACCTATCTGAACCGCATCAATCGAGACTGTGGATCCCTGCAGGTTTATGCCTGCCGCTTCAGTGCCTGATCCGGTTGGTGAGTTCGTGACATTGCCTAAACTGACGTTGCTGATGGTGCCACTGGCCGAGGATGTCGCGATGCCACTAACGCGTCCTTCAACAGCAGTGACATTCCCACCGGAAACATCTGCCAACGCACTACTGCTACCTGAAAGTAACACACCAACAGCTAAAGCAGCACCGGTTGTTCCCGCTTCATCGTTGACAATCACATTGCCAAATGACACCCCTCTGGCATTATTTGCCCCACCTGGAATGTATGCACCTATCGCCCTAGAATCGAGCATCACATTGTTTGCGGTTACATCGCCAACACTTATTTGCGTGATATCTCCGCCTTGACCGTGCCAACTCGATCCGTATACACGGCTTCTTTCGGCAAAGGATTGAATATTTCCGGCGGTGATTTGACTTGCAATGCCCGCGTTGCCACGCCACTCGACGGCAGATACGCTGCCAATTGAAGTGTTACCGGCTACAGGGGCTAATGCCAGCATGCCGCCGGTCACATCACCTATGGTTACATTCAAGACATTTGCATCAGTGGCATCCCCACCAACATACAGCCCATGTGTCCAGGTTTCAGCCCCATCTACTTCTCCAATAACATCGCCGCCGGTCACCGAGCCGACGGTGACATTGCGGATGGTTGTACCCACAATGCCAACATTTATACCGACTGCACTAATCAGCGCCTCGCCCGTCAAATCAGGGACGATATCCGTTGAATCGATTTCGGGGACAATTGAATCAAGTCCTGCCTGATTCGCAAAATTGTCGCCGCCGCCGTCCGTTGGAACCAACACGCCCATATGACCATTTCCAGCGGCGACAGACTCAACAGCGAGACCATCAACAGTAACAGAATTGCTCGCCTCGCCGCCTTCGCTGTCGCCGACGAGCAATCCGGTTGCGAAGGATTGCACAACACCGGTCAACCCATTGCCGCTGCGCACCGATCCGACCGAGACATTGCCAAGAAAGCTGTTTGACCCGATCACGCCAATTCCGCTGGCACTCGTTTCAGCAATTTCCGCTTCTCCACTCGCGTCACCGCTTGTCACGTGGCCAATATTTAATTCACCGACATTGGCATTGTCGCCGGCAAATTGCGCACCAACGGCGGCGACGTCCATATTGAGAGCATTTCCGGCAGTGATATCACCCAGTGAAACGTCTGATACGGTGGCATTTTGGCCCTGCCAGAATAAGCCTGTTGACAAACTTTCCGTAGAAAACGCGCTATTGCCAGACGAAACACCACCGACGATTTCAGAACCGGACAGACTTCCGTCGTTGCCAAGCCAAAAAAAGCCACCGGCGTTGCTGGAGCCGAAATCTGTATTTCCGGATGCAATTGGCCCAAGGATTGAATTCTGGATGGTGCCGCCTTCTCCAAACCAGCCAACACCAATAGCCAGGGTCTCACCGTATTCCAAAGAGCCTGATTGTACCGATCCGATTGTAAAGTCGTGTGCATGACCATTGCTACCCAGCCAGGCCACACCAAAGGCACCAGTGCCAACTTCGAGTTCAACTTCATCGTCAGCAACCGCCGGTAATTGATCACCGTCGCCCCCATCTGGCCCGGGTGGCGTTGGCAGATAGTCAACACCGGCGAAATCAGCAGATTGAACGCGATTTATCGCAACGGCATTTAATTCGCCATCTGCACCTGTCCAATAGACACCCGATGCCTGAGTTGCCATCTCGACATTGTCGATGAATGCGTTGCTGAGCGTTCCATTGTCGCCAGTCCATTGCACGCCGCGTGCGATGTAACTGGCGGAACTCATCCCGACATCTACACTATCCTGGCCAGAAACAACCGGAATTTGATGGCTCACGTTTTCAATGGCAAGATCAAGTGCCCTGCCTCGCGCACCATGCCATGCCAATCCAACAGCGCTGTAAGTATCGCTTTCCGCGAGGGCAAAAGTTTCCACATTCTGAACGCCAAGCCCCATCAAAATGCCATCGTCGCCATTCCATCTGACACCGGTAGAGGATTCAAAGCCCATTACCGTACCCACTTCAGCAAATTTTAGCAGACCATCACCACCGTACCAATCTATACCGGTTGCATCGGCAACACCGTTGATGTGATCAACATCAACATCAATTGCGACGGCACCATCACCGATTGCCATAATGCCCGTACCAACAGTGTATTGATAAGAACCCGGAACCGGTTCATCACCAACGGCTGCCACCTGGATGTCACCGAAATCATCGCCGACCGGATCGCCACCAGCCAGAATGAATTCTTCCCCCTCCACACTGACGTCCTGAAATTTGGATTTGTCATTCAGCACAATACCAACGGATGTCGGACCAAAATTGCCGTCTTGCGACACTTTGATTATGCCGCCCAAAAAGGTTGGATGGGCACCCGGCGCATTGAATGTGGCCTGCCTGTTGGTATCGACACCAACAACCCGCAGATCGCCCATGCCACCCAGCAGGGTCTGCCGGGCACCAACTTCTATTCCACCTTCGAAGGCACCATTCACCCCATCGGCAATAATCAATGTGCCATCACCCAGCGCAAGGGCATCCACCAGACCGGCATTGTCATTGACAACCACCGCGCGCAGATAATCAACGCCGGTGTGGTAGTCACTGGTAAGCTCCAACCCGGCTTCGACAACATCCGTGACAATATCAGTATCACGTTCAAGCCCTGCCATCATCCGGCGCCACTGGCCGGCATCAGGGCCGCGGTCTTCTTCCACTTTGCCCAGTGGCAAACGCAACCGGACACCAAATTCGTGCTTGCTCTTGCGCACATCATCATAGGAATATTCATATTCGGCAGTGAATTTCGAACCCGGCATGGTTGCCGCAATATTTTCAAACGACAGTTCAAAACGCGCTCTTGGTCCGGCTACCGACTGATTGGCATCGCTGGCATCAAAGTAAAAGCCGCCAGCATAGACGCCCAAAACGGCATCTGTTTGTGCAAACATTGCCTGATCAAGTGCGAAACGAATGCCGGCTTCAACATCAGCCCCGT
The DNA here is from genome assembly GCA_947501445.1 of uncultured Rhizobiaceae group bacterium. GTDB lineage: Bacteria > Pseudomonadota > Alphaproteobacteria > Rhizobiales > Rhizobiaceae > Hoeflea_A. The sequence goes on from CANMVS010000005.1 coordinate 138,272, forward strand.
AGAGCGGAACCTCCTGGCCATTGACGAGAAAAATATTGCCCGCCTGAAACACCACATTGCCATTGCCCGCTGCGCCCTGAGCGCTGGTTATAGGTGCGTACCAATTGGCACGAAAATCATAGCGTTCAGACAAGGCTTCAATACCACCTGATAGCTGCCAAAACGTATTGTTGCTGGAAGTATCGCGATAATCCGCACCAATCCACACACCCAGATTGTAACCATTGTTGAGCATGCGGCGGTAGCCAAAGGCTGCATTGACTTCCTGCACATCCTGTTCAAACAATTTGCCGCGCCATTCGGTGAAAAACAGACTGTCGTGTGTCTGTGTCAAAGGCACAAAGAAAGTCGCCTCCCCGCGACTGGAATTGTCGGTTCCCACAACGCCGCCAAACTCAAACCAGGGGAAAAACCGGGCAAAGATCTCACCATCCCTGTCGGCCGCACCAGCAGAACTTGCCAGAGACAGACATAAGGTTGCTGCTGAAACAGAGCTCAGAAGCAATTTACCAACTGAATTCGACACATAATTCCCCAATACAAATTATAGAATCTACAATCTGCATTAGAGAACAATATAACTTTTACGTTTACAATAGCTTTATAGTTATAAATATTAAACTTATTGTTGTAATGTATCATAATTGCATCAATATTTTGCCTTATATATTTCTACTGGATCGTGAAGATTTGTTTTTGCCATTCCATAAATCATCGTAGAATTATAAAAGATCACCGCATAATCCATAGGCATGCCGTGCTACTCAGCACGTAAACCCGGTACAACTCTTTCAGATCTGAGACGTTGCGAAGGCCCCAACAGTCAAGCTTCAATCACCTGGGCAATGCGGGAACATTTCAATTGTGTAATGCACGACCGCCGGATGCCGCCTACTTGCGCCGGAAGGCACCCGACCGCTTCACGTGTTGTCCAGAACGCGACAGCGGTGCCGGTCTTTGCATTCGGCACGGCATTCAGGTTTTGCCAATTCCGCCAAAACCTGAATTGCTCCAATCAGTGTCAGCACGTGTCTATGACAGCAAATCAACACCGATTTCGTGACTTTCACCCAGTCATGGGCAGTTTTGAGTACCGCCTCCGCCTATGGAATATTCCACGGTGGTACCGGTCGTATCCCCAACGCCAACAGTATGGCAGGCGCTTCCAGTGTGCCCCCCAACATTCACCCCGGAAGCGACCACATTGACAACATCATTCAACAACCCAATTGCATGACCGGACACCGTCCCGATAGTTGTGTTGGTTAGGAGCGGATTGCTTTGGTCCGCGAACGTAACACCGATTATGCGCAATCCGAATGAATTCTCACCCCCGGCTACATTACCGATATCAATCGCATCAAACGCCGCGCCGGTGCCTTCGAGCAGGATACCGTGAGCTGATGCACCAATTTCGACGGAAGTCGAGGTTGTAACATTGCCTAATGTAACGTTGTTCATAATGCCAGTATCTGCCTGGGCAAGAATCCCGGCCACCCGTGCTGCATTTGAGGCAATGTTGCCACCTGTCACATTTGTGAGTTGACTGTTATCACCGCTCCAAAACACACCAGAGACTGCGTTGTCCTTCGGATTTGTGTCGTTGCGCATCGTCACATCGCCGAATGATATGTCGTTGGCAGCAATTGAATCTCCAACAATTCTGATGCCTTGTACAAACAATTCCCTTTGCGGATTATCCCCAGTCACATCCCCAATGCTGATTTGGGAGACTGCACCAGACGCACCTCCCCATTCCATGCCGTGCACATTACCGGAATAGGCTGAAGATTGAATGTTACCGACCATAACATTCGTCGCGTTTCCTTCTTCGCCATCCCATTTCATGCCGGAAACATTGCCAAAGTGACTGACACCATCAACATCAGATGTTCGTCTGCCACCCGTAACATCACCGATCACCAAATTAGAAACATTTGTTCGAAAAGCATCTACTCCAATTATAAGGCCGTCGACCTGTGTTTCCACCTCATCGGCATCACCATCAACATCACCACCAGTCACGTTACCCACAGTTGCATTGCGGATTGTAACGCCGCCGGTCTCAACGCCAATCCCCCTGGCCAGGACAACCGGGTTGTCAATAACCTCACTGGATGAACCCGGACCTTCACCATTTTCCAAGTTACCCTCGGCAAGTGCGAAGGCGCCTCCTCCAGACCTCACCACCACACCGGATCCAGTCGCAACCGACGTGATGGTCAACCCGTCAACGGTGGTTTGAAGTTCAGTATTATCGCCGCTGTCGCCCGGGGATTCCGAGGCGGCGACGATCATCCCGGCAGCGTGTGTATTTACCCTCCTAACCGATGCAAGATCACTTTGAATCAGACCACTACCACTGCGAACAGGCCCGATTTCAACACCGGAAAACAGGCTGTTTGCCGCTGAGACTACAAGTCCCGTCGCTGCAGAAGTAATCTGAACGTCGAATTCGTTTTCACCGATAATCCCATCTCCGCTGATGACGCTGCCAATTGTCAATTGGCTGATGTTGCTGTTGGCGCCGGCGATATTCGCGCCCACAGCAGATGTGGTGCGTCCAGTGTTGTTGCCACTCGTGATCGTGCCAAGCGAGACCTCAAAGACAGTCGCTTGCTCACCAAGCCAGTACAGACCAATCGATAAATTCTCTTCACCATTGGCACTCTCACCAGACGAAACACCGCCGGTGATGGCAGAGCGACGCAAAGTACCATTATTGCCGAGCCAGATAAATCCGCCAGCATTGGTAAATCCGCCAAATTCAGCCCCCTGATTTCCAGATACAACCGTATCTACTGTAACATCCTGGGCGATGCCATCTTCTCCAGCCCAGCCGACACCAATTGCTGTCGTCGTTTGAGCAAATTCAGGTGAACCGACGACAGCAATTGGTGTCGTCGGTTGACCAAATTCAGGTGAACCGGATTTTATCGATCCAATTGTTGTCTGCTCGAGAAGACCACCGCTCCCCTGCCAGAAGACACCAAGGGCAAATGTACCCGGGGCACTATCTTGTCCTTCACCTTCACCTTCATCTCCATCTCCCGGTGAGGTCGATGGGTCGGATCCACTGAGAGCAAAATCGGCCGAAGTCACCTGGTCGATAGTAATTTGCGATGCCCTGCCATTTTCTCCCGACCAAAAGACGCCACTTGCCTGTGTTGCCATTTCCACGTTGCGTATACGTGCGTTGCTCAGGTACCCATTGCCACCTGTCCAGTTCACGCCGCGCGAAAATAATCCGGAAGGATCGGGCTCATCCAGTGCCATTACCGCCTCAGCAGCTATGGCGTCATTGCCAATATCAGGAATGCCTAATATGCCCGGTTCGTTGCGAACAGTTGCGATGTCAAGCTGGTCGGCCTGGCCATCCACACCACTCCAGTACAAGCCGAATGTCTCAAATTGTCCTTCGCTATCGCGCACAAATGTTTCCACTTTGTCGACAGTCAGCCCACTCAATCGACCTGCAGCCCCATCCCATAAGAACCCGGCCGAATCTTCGAAACCGGTCACGGTGCCGACAGATGCATTCTCCACATATCCATTGGCTCCGAACCAGGCGATGCCCGCAACACGCGCTGCATTATTGACATGATCAACATCAACATCAATTGCGACCGCGCTATCACCAATGGCAACGATACCGGCTCCAATCGTCGTCTGAAACGAACCCGGGACAGGCTCATCATCAAATGTGACCTGTTGGATGTTATCAAAACCATCGCCGTCTGCATTGTCAGACACAAAGGCAAATTCTTCTCCCCTGACATCAACATCCTGCAGTTTGGATCGCTCATTCAGCAAAATACCGGCAGATGTGTAGCCAAACGCCTCATTGGGCATTGATACAACGCCACCCAAAAATGTCGGACGCATACCCGGCGCATTGAACGTGGCCTGTCTGTTGGTATCGACACCCACAACCCGCAGATCACCCATGCCACCCAGCAGGGTCTGCCGGGCACCAACTTCAATTCCACCTTCGAAGGCACCATTCACCCCATCAGCAATAATCAATGTGCCATCGCCCAGCGCCAGGGCATCCACCAGACCGGCATTGTCATTGACCACCACCGCGCGCAGATAATCAACGCCGGTGTGGTAGTCACTCGTAAGCTCCAACCCGGCTTCGACAACATCCGTGACAATATCAGTATCACGTTCAAGCCCTGCCATCATCCGGCGCCACTGGCCGGCATCAGGGCCGCGGTCTTCTTCCACTTTGCCCAGTGGCAAACGCAACCGGACACCAAATTCGTGCTTGCTCTTGCGCACATCATCATAGGAATATTCATATTCGGCAGTGAATTTCGAACCCGGCATGGTTGCCGCAATATTTTCAAATGACAGTTCAAAACGCGCCCTTGGTCCGGCTACCGACTGATTGGCATCGCTGGCATCAAAGTAAAAGCCGCCGGCATAGACGCCCAAAACGGCATCTGTTTGTGCGAACATTGCCTGATCAAGTGCGAAACGGATGCCGGCTTCAACATCAGCCCCGTAGAGCGGAACCTCCTGGCCATTGACGAGAAAAATATTACCCGCCTGAAATACCACATTGCCATTGCCTGCTGCGCCCTGAGCGCCAGTGATGGGAGCATACCAATTGGCACGAAAATCATAGCGTTCAGACAAGGCTTCAACACCACCCGATACCTGCCAAAACGTATTGTTGCTGGAAGTATCGCGATAATCCGCACCAATCCACACACCCAGATTGTAACCATTGTTAAGCATGCGGCGGTAGCCAAAGGCTGCATTGACTTCCTGCACATCCTGTTCAAACAATTTGCCGCGCCATTCAGTGAAAAACAGACTGTCGTGTGTCTGCGTCAGCGGCACAAAGAAAGTCGCCTCACCGCGACTGGAATTGTCGGTTCCCACAACGCCGCCAAACTCAAACCAGGGGAAAAACCGGGCAAAGATCTCACCATCCCTGTCGGCCGCACCAGCAGAACTTGCCAGAGACAGACATAAGGTTGCTGCTGAAACAGAACTTAGAAGCAATTTACCAATTGAATTCGACACATAATTCCCCAATACAAATTATAGAATCTACAATTTACGTCAGTGAACTATACAATACCCATACTTACAACATTTTGTAGTATTTATATTTAAACTTATCTATGTATTGTTTCATTTTTGCATCAATACGTTGCTTTGGAATATTTACATTATTGAAAACAATGCGTGTGGATTACTGCATCACTCAACACAGTTTCACAGACTGACCGACGCATAATCCAAAGCCAGGCCCCGTTACTCAACGCTAATACATGACGAAATACGTTCAATGCTGAGTAATTGCGAATGCCCCAAGATCGAAACAGCAATCGCATAGAGCAATTCAGGTTTTGACGGGATTGGCAAAACCTGAATGCATCATCAATATCAATAGCCGGCACCGTTGTCCCGTTTCTGACAAAACGTGAAACGGTCTAATAAAATTACACAACGTGGCAACACATCTTGAATTATCCACCACCGAACCCCTGGGAGACCTGTGACCCATTGGCAGATCCGTTCAGTTGTCAACAGTGGACGCAACCGTTTGTAATTTTAAAGTGTACTGTCATCGCACAGGTCGTGCGTTGTGCGATTAACTGCCACGATAGGTGGAATAGCCGTAGGGAGAGATCAACAGCGGTACGTGATAGTGCGCGCCAGCATCAGCAATACCAAAACGGATTGGAATAATGTCCAGAAATGCCGGTTGTGCGAGTGCGGCACCGCTTTGCCTCAGATAGTCTCCGGCATGAAACACCAGCTCGTATGTGCCCACCAACAGGTTTTCGCCCGCCAACAAAGGCGCGTCGCAGCGACCATCAGCGTTGGTTGTCACAGTTTTGATGTGCCTGCGCGCTTCACCGTCCAATGCAAAAAGCTCTATGGATAGTCCGGCTGCCGGATTGCCGGACGCCGTGTCCAGTACGTGGGTCGTCAATCGCCCTGAATCTGTAGTCATGTCAATTCTCCTTCGATTGCCGACCAGCCGGATACTGCTCACAGTCCCGAAAGGCGCTAAACTTCATTTATCACGTAGTCCGGATCTGTGGCCGGATAAAAATATTCTTCAAGATTTTCACCATGGCCATCACGGTCCACAACGAGAAAATCGCTGACCCGGGTAAGTGTCATGAGCGGGTGATGCCAGATATTGGCATGATAATTGACCCCCTGATGACCGCTGGCCAGAAAGGCCTTTGGAGGGCCCGGCCTGCCATTGTCATCCGGTGCCACAACGACCAGCCATGGACGTTCCTGCAAGGGATAAAATGACTGGCTGCCAAGCGGATGGCGTTCCATCATGTCAACATGATGGGGCATGGACCGCGGCTGCCCGCGAAAGATATTGATGATGGCATGGCCCGCATCATCAACACCAACTCTGGCGAGCGCATGAAAGCGCTGCGTATTGCCACCGTTGATCATACGGCACTCGGCGTCATCAATCTCAATAACAGATCCAAACGGCTCAAAGGCCTGACGGGTCAACGGCTCAACTATCAAACTTTTGAACCCGACAGACTTGTGTGAATTGGCCACTGTCTACTCCACCAACAGCGCTGCAAGGCGCAGACCCGCTATCTTTTCAACCTGTGCGCAGGCAGTCTCAAATTCCTTTTCCACGCTATTGTCGATCCGGGTTCGAAATGCCTCCAGGATATCATCCTTTGTCAGTCCCTTGACTGCAATGATAAATGGAAATCCAAAACGCGTCATATAATCAGCGTTTAACCGGGTGAACGCGGCATGCTCGCTTGCGGATAACCGGTCAAGTCCGGCGCCAGCCTGCTCCGATTTGGAATCCTGCGTGAGGTCGCCCGAAATCGCCAGTTTGCCCGCAAGATCCGGGTGGGCAAGCAGGACATCAAGCCTCTTGGCATGCTCAGCCTCGCGAAATACGGTGCACAGCGCGTCATGTACGGCCTGCGCACGCAGTGGCTGTTCTATCGCGCCACGATCAAAAGCACGTTCGGCCACCCATTGCGAGTGCTCAAAAACACCGCCGCACTTTTGCAAAAATTCTGCCCGGCTGACCATGTTTAAATGTGCTCCGATTTGTGGTGCTCATGCCAGTGCCGGGCAATATCTATGCGACGTGCGACCCAGGCATCATCGTGCGAAGCAACATAGTCGAGAAACCGTGCAAGCGCCGCTGCCCGCCCGGGACGCCCGGCCAGACGGCAGTGCAGACCAATTGACATCATCTTTGGCGCACCGGCCTGTCCTTCAGCATAAAGTACGTCAAAACTGTCCTTGAGATAGGCAAAGAACTGATCACCTGAATTGAAGCCCTGCGGTGTCGCAAAGCGCATGTCATTGGCATCCAGCGTATAGGGTATAATCAGGTGTGGTACCTTAGGGCCTTTGACCCAATAGGGCAGATCATCTGCATAGGCGTCGGATGAATATAAAAACCCGCCTTCTTCAATCGCCAGATCAGCCGAATGGATAGAGCTGCGTCCCGTATACCAGCCGTAGGGACGCTCGCCGGTCACCTGCGTATGAATGCGAATGGCTTCACGCATATGTTCGGCTTCTTCCTCACGGGAATAGTCGCGGTATTCGACCCACTTCAATCCGTGGGAAGCGATTTCCCAATCGGCTTCTTTCATGCCGGCAACGACTTCAAGGTTGCGTTCCAGCGCTGTCGCAACGCCATAGACAGTGACCGGCATCTGCCTTTGTGTGAACAACCGCCACAGCCGCCAGAAACCGGCGCGCGATCCATATTCATACATGGATTCCATATTCATATGGCGTTGGCCGGGCCAGGAAACAGCGCCAACAATTTCGGACAGGAAGGCTTCTGATCCGGCATCACCATGCAGGATATTGTTCTCACCACCCTCTTCGTAGTTGATTACAAATTGAACGGCGACCTTGGCACCACCTGGCCATTTCGGGTCGGGTGTTGTGCGGCCATAGCCAATCATATCACGCGGATAGTCTGTCACATCGATGCTCCCGTCATTTCGTGACAGGCTAACACCACACGTCCAAAAACTCGACGCCCGACATGCCGTATTTTTATTGAAACTGTTTCACATCAGGACGCAACAACGATCAACACCGCACAGTCCGGATTGTCACCCGGTTTGCTGCGCCGCCATTATGGCGCCCACCAGTGCCTGGCCCGCCTGTTCAATGGCACCGCTGTTATCAATTATAACCGCATCGGACATTGATGTGTTCAGCATCGCATTGCGATCAAGCCGGGCCAGGATTTCGTCGCGGCTCTCGCGGCCACGTTGTGCCAGACGGTCTGCCAAAACATCACGCTCAGCGGTTACATTGATGACCACAAACCGGGAAAAATGCTGTCGCAATGCGTCCAGCGCTGCCCGTGATCCGTTGCAGATCGCTGTTTTACCGCCTTCAATCTGCCGGTCGACATCGCCAGGCACACCATATTGGAGACCATGGGCTTGCCACGAAACGGCAAATCCACCCGTGCGTGATGTTTCTTCAAACTGCGCTTGCGTTGCCGGGATGTGATCTTCTGTTGCACCATCAAGCGGCCGGGTAATCACCCGCTGAACAAAAAATATGTCCTTGCGTCCGGCAAGCGCCCGTCTGGCGAAGTTCAGCAAAGTATCCTTGCCCGCGCCACTGGGGCCAACAACCGCAACAAATACGCCGGCACCTGTGGCAGGCCGTACTGCAGTTTTGTGATCAGACTGAATATTCACTATGCGACCCGGTGCCCTTCACGCCACACGGTGCGTACCACCGGAACCTGATGATCATGACGCACACGCACCAGATCACCGCGTTTGCCGATGGCGATTTCACCACGGTCTTCAAATCCGGCCGAGGCAGCAGGGTTTTTCGACACCATGGCAATGGCCTCTGGTAATTTTATGCCTTCAACCTTGTCGCCAAGGCAGAACGCCGATTGTATCAGACTAAATGGGATATAATCGGATGAAAGGATATCCAGCAGACCATTTGCAGCCAGTTCTCCGGCTGCCACATTGCCCGAATGCGAACTTCCGCGAACAACATTTGGCGCGCCCATCAATACGGCCATCCCGGCTTCCTTCGAGGCTTTTGCGGCTTCAATTGTCGTGGGAAATTCTGCCACCTGTATGCCCTGCTCGATTGCTTCATCCACATGCGCGGCCGTCGCATCATCATGGCTGGCAAGAACGATGCCGCGTTGCTGACAGACTGCCGATATGGCCTTGCGGTGGCGATCCGAATGGGCCTGCGAATGGGCAATGCGCCTTTCACAAAAAACCCTGAAATCATGGTCCGACATTTTCAGTTTGCCCTGAAAATATACGCTATAGGCATCAAGGTTGCGAAACTGACGCTGGCCAGGCGCGTGATCCATCAGCGATGCCAGACGCACACGATCATTGGATTCAAAAACAGCAAAACCCTCCATGCAGTCAGGCGCGGAGACTTCGCAGCGCAGATGCAGGTAGTGGTCTGCCCGCAGCCGATCATTGCGGCATCCCTCATCAATGGCGCGGGCAAGCTGGCTCATGTCCTCATCATTCATTTCTGCATCATCATCCATACCAATGCGCAAGGCATCAAACACGGTTGTTATGCCGGATGAACAGATTTGCGCATCATGGGCAAGCACCGCCGCCAGGGGATTCCACCGAACCTTTGGACGCGGTGCATAGTGGCCTTCGAGGTGATCAGTATGCAGTTCCACGAGCCCGGGGATGATATAGTCGCCGCCCATATCCTGTGCATCCGGCCTTGCTGTGGCACCGCCAATTTCAACGATGTTGCCATCGCGAACCAGAAGAGACCCTTCAATAACCTCGTCAGCCAGAATGATTTTAGCGTTCTTCAAGTGCAATTCAGACATTTTAATCCTGTAATCAATCGCCGTATTGAAACCTTTGCGATCACTTGTGTGACGCAGCATCTGTCATTGTATCTGATACTCAACAAACCGGTTCGCGTTCCAGTGAAACAAGAGAGTGAACCTGAAATGGCGCACCACTTTCCGCTTCGGTAAACAGCGCCAGATTGCGCACTTCAATCGGCTCGCTGAGCACCGGATCAAAGAATGTATGCAAGGCCTTTTCAACCCGTGCGGCGTCACTGCTTTCCACCGGGCCGGTCAGCGTCATATGGAATCGAAAATCATCATCAACATAAGGATAGCCCCATTGGTGCAAATTCGCCAGTTGGGTTGGCGTCAAACTCTGCGGGTTGCGCCGCTCGATTTCGGCATCACTCATCGGGGCGCGAAATACGTCAAATTCCCGCACGAGGCGACCGGCAAGTTCTGCCAAGGGTGCAACGGGTGCTGTTGGCACCAGAGCAAAAAATGATCCAAGTCGGCGGATAACCATTTGCGGTATTTTAAAACGTTCCACCGTATCGCAAAACCTTTCCAGGGCCTGGCATAAGTCTGCTTCGTTGTGGCCGTCTGACAGACGAAAGGGCGCTTTCAGTGTCCCATGAAACCCGTATCTGCGTGGTGCGGCCGTATGAAAGGCAATCTCTGCATCATTGAGGCCGGTGATGGCCGGTGCTTCTACCGTTTCGCCGGTAAATGCATTTCGACCCAACCAATTGGTCGCAACGCGGCTCAACGGATCACTGACCGGTGGTGCAAAATAGATCGCATAGCGCATTCGGTATTCCTTTCAGTCGCGTTTGCCTGCACTCTGCAAAGCAGATTGGCGGCAAGGCACCGACATTGATTACAACCCGGCCCCTGTCAAATTCCTGCCATTGGAACCCGGCAAAGGCGCAGTCAAGACACATCTCAAAGGCGCATCAGGTCACGTTGCCCATCAACGTGCGCTGTTGCCCATAAGACGGCTGCGAATGGCATTGGAAATACCGTCAAAGACAAAGACAGTCGCCAGGATCAAAATGACCATATAGGCAACATTTTCCCAATCGGCATTTGTTCTCATGGCTTCCCAGAGTTTCAATCCAATCCCACCGGCACCAACCGCTCCAATAATCGTCGCTGAACGGGTATTGGATTCCCAGAAATACAAAGACTGGCTGGCAAAAACCGGCAATACCTGCGGCACCACACCATAGCGCTGGACCAGAACCGGCGCCGCACCAACGGACCGTATGCCTTCACGCTGCCTGTCGTCAATGTTCTCCAGTGTTTCTGAATAAAGTTTGCCCAGCGTCCCCGTGTCGGTGAAAAAGATGGCAGAAATACCAGCAAGTGGCCCCGGCCCAAACGCCCGGGTAAAGAACAATGCCCAGATGAGCATGTCAACGCAGCGCAGAAAATCGAAAGACCGCTTCAGGAGCTGATTGACAAACCGGTTGGGCGTAATGTTTCTTGCCGCCGCGAAAGCCAGCGGGAAAGCCAGCAGTGTTGCAAAGAGTGTTCCGACAAACGCCATGACAATGGTCTGAAGTAGTTTGATCCAGACATCCGCATGCTGCCACTCGGCATTATAAAGAATATTGTTCCAGGCCAATGCTGCATTTGACATGGCCGGGCTGATGCGATCACCAAAGAAAATCATGCTGAGGACCGTGCTGGTCGATTTGCCCCAAAAGGGCGAATTGGTATCGAACCAGAAGTTCTCCCAACCCAGTATCCTGTGGCGCACCTTGACTTCATCGTTTTCGACTTCAACCGACCCGGCAAAACCAAATCGCATCAATATGTCGCCATCGTGATGTTTTTGCTGTGCCCATTCGGGCAATGACCCGCGGGCTCGAACCATCTGGTCAGCAACGATATCAATGACAAGCCGCTCACCGGCATAGTCAACGGAAACCTGCCCGGGACGGATTGATACGGCAGCCGAACCAATTTTTACATCAACGGCTGTGACCACAGTCTCATTCATGGTTTTCGCAGTGGGTGGCGTCTTTACGGAAGGACTGTTTGCACGCCCATTGGCAGATGGTTCAACCATGAAACTGTCACCACCCGATTGTGCCGCCTTGCTGTTGTCTTGCGCACCTGGTGCATCCGGTGCCATGAAGCTGTTGACCACAGATTTTGTGCCGTTTTCAGTACCAAAACCGGCATCCGTATCGGTTACGACGGGACGTTGCACATCTTCTGTCTGGCGCGACAACCATGCGGGTTGCGGATCTTTTCCAAGCGGTGAAAAACGCGGAAACTCAACGGCCAGATAATCGCCATCATATTCAATGTCAGGGCGAATTTCATAACTCACCCAGTCGGCCAGATAGGTGCCTGCGATACCCCAGTTGCCATTGGAAATTGCGGCACCAATTCCAAACAGTGACCAAGCAAAGACAACATAAGCAATGGCCGCAACACCAATCAGGGGCGCACGGCACCGTTCCAGCAGCGGTCGATTGAATACGTCATAATGTCGCCCAACAATGTCACTTACAGCTTCGGCGGTTAATGTTGTCATGGATCAGTCTCCCCGACCGAATGCAAATGCCTGATCACCAACAATACGTTTGCGCAGATGCGCCGACAGCTGGTCAATCGCAACAATGGTCACAAACAGCAATATGATTATTGCGAGCGTTTTGGCCTCATGTCCGCGGCTGATCGACAGCCGCAGGCTTTCACCGATACCGCCGCCTCCGACGGCACCGATGATGGTTGATGCACGCACATTGATCTCAAACCGCAAGAGTGCGTAGGACAGAAAATTTGGCATGACCTGAGGCACAATGCCAAACCAGACACGCTCAATCCAGCTTCCACCCGCTGCACGCAGGCCTTCATCCGGGCGCATGTCAGCGTTTTCAACAACCTCAAAATACATTTTTCCCAATGCCCCGATTGTGTGGATTGAGACGGCGATGATGGCCGGTATTGGCCCCAGAGAGAGGATGGCGAGAAAAAATCCTGCGATAACAATCTCGGGAAATGCCCGCAACACTTCCATGAAGCGGCGCACAAAAAACCGCAGCCAGCGCCGGGTTGTCAGATTGGATGCGGCCAGAAAACAAAGGATAAATCCGAACAGGAAACCGATAAGGGTAGCCATCAGGGCAATATTGATGGTCTCAATCATCTTATAGACGAATTCGGGAACATAGAGATTTTCAGTGATATAGTAGCGGCCTTCGGGATAGTTGAATTTCAAGCTGCCATCCGCATAGGGACTGGGCAGATCAAACATTGCGCGCCAGATTTCAAATCCGTCTCGCGGTATCAAATCACCAACAAAATCAAACAAATGCGGCAAGCGATCAAAAAATTTACCTGCATTGGTCTCATTGGCAAACCATAGCGACCCAGCCAATACAACCAGAAGTGCAATCGCGCCACCCACGGTATAAAGGCGTCGCTTGGCCAACATTTCGCGCCAGTGACGCTCAACAAGCTGTCCCTGCGCTGAAAGCCGAAGGGGCGTTGGTTCAGAATTCATGCAACTTAATTCCGTCGTATTGAGGAAAATGCCGCCGCTGCCCGACCATGCAGACAGCGGCGCTTTTCAGTGCAGCGGTTCAGCTGCCGATTTTGGCTTTACGTGCTGCGATGATGGTTTTGTAGAAGTTTTCGTCAACTTCTGTGAAACCCTTGTAATCGCCGCCCTGAATCGCGCTGAAGCACTCAGGATCATTGTTTGGCAATGCCATCATGAATTCCTTGAATTTGGTTTTCATGTCGCCATCCATGGAAGAGCGCACAACGATTGGTCCATTGGGAATCTGAGGCGACTGCCAGACCTGCACCAGATCGCCCATATCAAGAATGCCCTTGTCGACCATTTTGCGCAGGTTTCCCGACGTATAGCCGTCTTCGAATTTGCCAACGCCTGATGACCAGGTTGTACCACCGTCGAAATTGCCTTTTACAATTTCAAGAACCAGATTTTCGTGACCGCCGCCGAAGCCGCTGCCGCTGAAATATTCCTCAATTGTCATGCCAATATCACCAGGCAGAGCAACACTTGGCACGAGAAAACCGGATGTGGAATCAGGATCGGCAAATCCAATCTTTTTGCCTTTCATGTCTTCAAGAGATTTGATGCCGGAATCCTTGCGCGCAACCATCACTGAGTAGTAGCCGGTTGAACCGTCTGTCTGGATTGTTGTCAAAATGGGCTCAACAGCTTTGGCGTCTGCAAGATAGACTTTTGCATAGCCGGAAGCACCCAGCTCAGCATAATCGAGCGTACCGCCCAAAAGTCCCTGAATAACGCCATCGTAGTCAGCCGCAGGGAAGAGAGATACTTTTTCCACACCAATGGCTGCTGGCAGCGTATCAACGAGGCACTGGAAGTTACGCAGACGATCAGCTTCGTTTTCACCGCCAAGAATTCCGATGCGGAAATCCTTGAGGTTTTCAGCCTGTGCAACACCAACCAGCATTGCTGACAGTGCAACTGCACCGAGAAGCATTTTCTTGAACATGGGGTTCTCCTGTTTTAGCCAGTCATCGATAAAGTTTGCATTCCCACCCGTAACGGAGGCGAACCGATCACGATCCCTGCTCAGTGCTTACGCGGCTGGCTGCAAGGAACTCATAGATTTCCTGTTTTGTTCGGCACCAAGGCTCGTCGAGGTTATCGCTTCGGATATCTCATCGCCTTCGACACCATAGATCATACGGACGGCCTCTTTGCTCAACTCATCAGCCGGTCCGTCAAAAACCACCCTGCCGGCCGCCATTCCAATGATCCGTTCACAATAGGTCCGGGCCGTATCAAGGGTATGCAGATTGGTAATGACGGTTATGCCCTCCTGCTGATTGATACTGAGCAGTGAATCCATCACCACTTTCGCATTCATCGGATCCAGGGAGGCGATCGGTTCATCGGCGAGCAGCATCTTTGGTTGCTGCAAAAGCGCCCGCGCGATGGCAACCCGCTGCTGCTGACCACCGGAAAGTGTTCCGGCGCGCTGCAACGCTGTTTGTGCAATGCCAAGCCGTTCCAGGGCGGCGATCGCCATGGCACGCTCCTGCACCGAAAACGAACCGATCAGATTTAGAAATGTTGAACGGTGATTGAGCCTGCCCAAAAGCACATTCGTCAGAACATTCAATCGCGGCACAAGATTGAACTGCTGGAAGATCATGGCGCAATCTCGCTGCCAGCTGCGCAGAGCCGACCCACCAAGGGCGGAAACCTCCGTCTGGTTGAAGCGGATGACACCAGCGGTTGGGTCTATCAACCGATTGAGCATCCTCAGCAGTGTCGACTTGCCCGCGCCCGAGCGGCCGATCACACCAACCATCTGCCCCTGTGGAATTGTCAGGGACACTTTTTCAACTGCGGTAAAATCACCGAACTGACGGGTTACATTTTCCAGCTTGAGCATAATCTTCCCGGGCCGTTGGCCATTGCTTCCTGGCTACCGAATAATGCCTTTGCGTGACTGTCCAATGTCAGTTTCATGTCACAAATATTACAATCCGTACCTTTCTGTTAACAAACGATCTTCCCGGAATATCAGATGTGAGAAACGGCAAAAACCCGCAGCGGTAACTGCGGGTTCAAGCGGTCAATGCGGTTAAAACCACAAGGTTGGTCAGTTGTATTTATTCACAAATTCTTCTGCCGTCAGTGTGCGAAAATCCACCAGTGCCCTGTGCAAATCATCATGCTTCCAATCCCACCAGGCCAAGGCATCCATTGCTGCTGATGTGGTCTCGCAATGGCGTCGGCGTATCAGTCGCGCTGGTACACCGCCCACAATTGTGTAGGCTTCCACGTCTTTGGATACGACGGCACCTGCGCCTATGACTGCACCATTGCCAATGTTGACGCCGGGAAGCAGTGTCGCACCGTGACCTATCCATACATCATGGCCAATTGTGACAGTGCTCTGCCGCCGCCATTCAAAGAAATCAGCCTCGTGGGTTTCGCCTTCAAAATAGTCCCCGGCGCGATAGGTGAAGTGATGTTGCGTGGCACGCCATGTGGGATGATTTGTTGCATTGATGCGAACATGACTGGCGATATTAACAAATTTTCCGATTTTCGCCGACCAGATCTGACTGTCACGCATGACATAGGAATAGTCGTCCAGCAGACTTTCTGACATATGACAACGTTCATCGATTTCGGTAAATCGACCGAGCTCACATGCGCGCACCTGAGCCGTCGGATGAACAAGGGGCTCGACTGACAGTTTCATCAGGCGGCTTCCCGACCGGCGCGAAACATCGAGACATCGATGATGCGATCGGCAACCGCTGAACGCACATCCTGATCATGAAAAATACCAAGAAGGGCTGTGCCAGAGGCTTTCTTTTCCCGAATGAGTTGAACAACAACTGCGCGGTTTTCCGCATCCAAAGAGGCCGTCGGTTCGTCCAGCAGAAGCAAAGGATGGTTGGTGATGAAGCCGCGGGCGATATTGACACGTTGTTGTTCACCGCCGGAAAAAGTGGTCGGTGGCAATTGCCATAGATGCTCTGGCAGATTCAACTTCTCAAGCAGTTCTATCGCCCGAGTTCGCGCGACGTCGCTTTTGATGCCACGTGCAAGCAATGGTTCTGCCACAACATCCACAGCTGCAACCCGGGGCACGGTACGCAGGAACTGACTGACGTAACCGATCACATCGCGGCGGATATTGAGCACTGTGCGTGGATCAGCACCGGCTATGTCTACGGTTACATCATTGTGGGTGATCAAAATCTGTCCGGCATCTACGCCATAATTGCCATAAAGCATCTTGAGAATGGAACTTTTACCGATACCGGACGGCCCGCCAAGGACCGCACATTCTCCCGCAGCAACCGAAAAATTGACGTTTTCCACGACCGGCAATTTGATACCGTCACGCAAATGCATGACAAAACTTTTTGCGACTTCTGAGACAACAAGGGGCGTTGGCATGGTTGAGTTCCCGTTCGTTTGGCCTTGGCCATATGTTTCGAATTGATCGGCACGGATTATGCGCTTTGTCCGCTGGTTCAGCCTGGCACCTCAAACCTGCAGGATCGAAGACACCAGCAATTGTGTATAGGGTTCGCGCGGGTCATCCAGAACACGATCTGTCAGCCCCTGCTCGATGACATAACCATCCTTCATCACCATCATGCGATGGGATAAAAGTCTTGCAACGGCGAGATCATGGGTGACGACAATTGCTGAAAGACCAAGGTCGTTGACAAGACTGCGCACCAGATCCAGAAGCCGCGCCTGTACAGAAACATCCAGTCCGCCGGTGGGTTCGTCCATGAAAACAAGCCGTGGGCCGGTCACCAGGTTTCGGGCAATTTGCAGGCGCTGGCGCATGCCGCCGGAGAAATCGCGCGGCTGATCGTCAACCCGGTCGGCATCAATCTCAACCCGTCCCAGCCACCGGGTTGCGGTATTCCTGATATCGCCATAATGGCGGTCACCTATGGCCATCAATCGTTCACCGACATTGGCACCGGCTGAAACAGTCATGCGCAATCCGTCTGCCGGGTTCTGGTGCACAAACCCCCAGTCCGTCCGCATTAAAAACCGACGTTCCGCCTCACCCATACGGTACAAATCGCGAAATTGCCCATCGCGCATACGGTATTCGACCGTACCGGACGTGGGTGTCAGCCGCGTCGAGATATTGTTCAATAGTGTGGTTTTCCCGGAACCGGATTCACCTACAATTGCCAGGACCTCACCGGGCCACAGCTCAAAGGAGACATCGCGGCATCCAATTCTGCTGCCATAGTATTTGGTCATTGAATTGACGCGTAACAGGGGTTGTTCGTTCATTGCTGCGCCTCCAGAGCTTGCCCGGACAGATGGCCGTGATGGCCCTCGTTCCGGCGGTTTTCACAATGGTCCGTATCGGAGCACACAAACATTCTTGACCCTTTGTCATCCAGGATAACTTCATCCAGATAGACGCCGGTTGCAGCGCACAGCGCACAAGGATCCTTGAAGGTCTGCACCTCGAATGGATGGTCTTCAAAATCTAGGCTGACAACCTCGGTATAGGGTGGAATGGCGTAGATACGTTTTTCCCGCCCAGCCCCGAACAACTGCAAAGCCTGCGACATGTGCATTTTGGGATTGTCGAATTTGGGTGTCGGAGACGGGTCCATGACATAACGTCCTTCAACCTTCACCGGATAGGCATAGGTGGTGGCGATATGTCCATTGCGCGCGATATCCTCATAGAGCTTTACGTGCATTAGCCCGTATTCTTCCAACGCATGCATCTTGCGTGTTTCAGTCTCACGCGGCTCAAGAAAGCGCAGCGGTTCAGGGATCGGCACCTGATAAACGAGGATCTGATTTTCACCCAATTGCTCTTCGGGAATACGGTGCCTTGTTTGAATGATGGTCGCTTGCCGGGTGCTGGTTGTCACCGCGACATTGGTGACCTTCTGGAAAAATGCCCGGATGGACACCGCATTTGTGGTGTCGTCTGCGCCCTGATCGATAACCTTCAGCGTATCATCCGGACCGATGACGGCAGCAGTGACCTGAACGCCACCGGTGCCCCATCCATAGGGCATTGGCATTTCCCGACTGGCAAAAGGCACCTGATAGCCGGGTATGGCGATGGCCTTCAATATGGCCCGTCGGATCATGCGTTTGGTCTGTTCATCCAGATAGGCAAAATTATAGGTTGCAAGTTCGCCATGGGTATTCATTCCGCCGCCTCCAGATCTTCGCCAGCATTGCCGTCCCGTTCCTGCGCCGCCTCAAACTCGCTGCGCATGCGGCGCACAAGGTCGAGTTCGGCCTGAAAATCGACATAATGCGGCAACTTCAGATGCTCGACAAAACCCGTTGCCTGAACATTATCGGCATGGGAAATGACAAATTCCTCGTCCTGCGCAGGGGCCGTCAGGTCCTCGCCCAGTTCACGGGCGCGCAGTGAGCGGTCAACCAGTGACATCGCCATCGCCTTGCGCTCGCTTTGACCGAAAACGAGACCGTAGCCGCGGGTAAATTGCGGTGGTGACTTAGCGGAGCCCTGAAACTGGGTGACCATCTGGCACTCCGTTACCCGAATACGGCCAAGATTGATCGCAAACCCGAGTTCGGGAATATCAATTTCGACATCCACCTCGCCAATACGTATTTCACCGACGAACGGATGGCTTCGGCCAAATCCCCGCTGTGTTGAATAGCCAAGCGCCAGCAGGAATCCCTCATCGCCGCGCGACAGAGCCTGCAGACGCACATCCCGCGCCATCGGAAACTCCATCGGTTCACGGGTCAAATCGCCCGTCTGATGGTCGTCCGGCAGATCACCATCACTTTCAATCAGACCTTCCTGCGTCAAAAGCTGCGAGACACGCGGTGTCGATTGCTCGGCTGCCTGTTTGGTGACAGGCGTCTCGACGTCTTGCGAACCCATCAGGGCCGGATCAAGCAATCGGTGCGTGTAGTCAAAGGTTGGCCCAAGCAACTGGCCGCCGGGCAAATCCTTGTAGGTGGCCGAAATCCGCCGCTCGATGTGCATCCTGTTCGTATCAACCGGATTGGAATAACCAAAACGCGGCAGTGTCGTGCGATAGGCCCTCAGCAAGAAGATCGCCTCGATCATGTCCCCGCGCGCCTGCTTGAAAGCCAGGGCCGCCAGCTCACAGTCATAAAGTGATCCCTCACTCATGATGCGGTCGACGGCCAGCCCAAGCTGTTCGACAATCTGCTCGAGATGCATGGCTGGCACCGACCGGTCCCCACGCCTGCGATCTGCGAGCAACCGGTGTGCATTATTGATGGCGGTTTCTCCGCCCTTGACGGCTACATACATGGCATGTGCATCCTGATTGCTCTATCCCCGGGAAATCTTGACAGTACGCGGCAGCCCGATCAGCCCCTGCGTTGAGACCAGCAACAGGTCCACACCGCGTGGGAACCGCTGTCGATTGGCGCTACATTGCTCACAGAATTGATCGGGAAGCCCGCTGGGCGAAATGAAGGCCTTTTCCTTGATGCCAGGGCCCTCAAGAACCAAACGCGGCCCCTGATCCAAACTCTCCACCTGTAAAATGATGGTTGTCGAACGATCAGGAAATTCCTGTGTTCCCTGGGCAAAACTTTCCAGAGACGGCAAAGCCCCTGCGTCGGTCACGATGGCAAAGTCAGCATCGAACCCCTGCGCGACAATTTTGGTTGATGTGTTGAATGTCAGCCAGCCGGTCAATGCGGGCTGACTGGCCTGAGCCGGCTCAAGCCACACACTGGTATCATGATCAAACAACGCGGCAGCAATGCTGCCGGTGACGCTGATGAGTGGTGCCGGTGGCGTGGTCAATGCATCAAAACGCGTAATTGTTCCCGGACGCGCCATTGCATTCATAACCTGCCGGAAAACCGTTTGCGCATCAAAGACGGGTTGGACAAATCCGCCCAGATAAACCGAGGTGTTTTCAGCCTGTAACATTTTCAATCCTCTCCGCGAACCATGGTGAAGAAATCCACTTTTGTGGCAGCAACCTCATCCTGCTTGCGCGCATCGTCAGTGCGTATGCGTTCTGCAACGGGTTGTACAAGACGCTCTTCGACATCCATGCGCGTGTTCTCATCCTGCCAGAGGGCATCAAATATGGCGGCCTGCTGAACCTTTGTTCTGTCGGTGCCCAGCGCGTAACCATGGCCAATTTTACCGTTGGATAATTTTACCGTTGCGCGGGTCACCGTCGCTTCACCCAGGTTAAATGGCGCGCCGCCTCCGCCAATGTTTCCGCGCACCATGACCAGACCGGTTTCCGGGCCGCGCACAGGATCAACATTCGGCTTCGGTTCCCAGTTTTCCCAGGCGGATGACAGCTCATTTGCCGTCGCACTGGCCAAAATATCCATTGTGTGTTTGCGCGCCTCTGGTTGCTGCGGCACGGCATTCTGCGGATTGGCGGTGTCCGTGTGATCGATCATCAATTCACCTCAATTTGTCTATTTATCTAGACAACTATACATCTTATGCTTATCTCTACAAAGCAATAATGACGGCTGTGTGACAGGAGATGGTGAAAATGGAATTTGTTGAACGCCGCAGCGGCATTTCACTTTGGCGTCAGATTGCAGATCAAATTCGCATTGCCATCAGCAACGGTGAATTTGACCAGAAGAGCAGACTGCCCGGTGAACTGGCGCTGGCGAAACGGTTTGACGTTAATCGTCATACGGTACGCAGCGCCATTGCTTCGCTGGAGCAGGAGGGCGTCTTGCGTGTGGAACAGGGGCGCGGAACATTCATCCAGCTCCAGCAACGCCTGCGCTATCCCATTGGCAGGCGCACCCGTTTCTCCGAAGGCCTGGCAGGGCAGACCCGTGCGCGAAAGGGCTTTTTGAAAGAACACAGCACTGATGTCGCTTCAACAAAAATCGCCAGATCCCTCAGCCTTGAGCCGGGTGCAAAAGTAGTGCGGCTGGAGACGGTCAGCACTGCAGATGGATTGCCGGTTTCACGCTCAACAAGCTGGTTTCCCGCTGAGCGTTTTGCTCAAATGGCCGCGCGATATGAGGAACTTGGCTCGGTCACCGCCATTTTCAAGACATACGGCATCATGGACTATGTGCGGGTCTCGACACGCATATCAGCGCTGCACGCGGCTCCCTCCATATTAACCGACATGCATTTATCACCCGGTGCCATAGTGCTGCGCACAGAGGCCATCAATGCCGATACGAAAGGCAAGCCGATTGAATATTCGAAAACCCATTTTGCCGCCGATCGTGTGGAACTGGATATTGATCACAGTCTGTCAGCAGACGCTATGGCGTAGAACCACATAATGCATGCAGCAATCCCGCCGGATAGCGTTACAGGTGAGCCTCCAGATCAAACCCCTTTGGCAATATCTCACATCGACCATCTCCAACCAGGTCCATTACACAACGGGCCATTTTATGGGCGATGGCGAAGGTGATTTTAAAGCCGCCGGTGGCCACCAGCAGGCCGTGATGATCCGGCACGAACCCCATCATTGGATCCCGGCGTCTGGTCTTGGGGCGAAGACCGGCCCAACGTTCCAGCACCGGCGCATTTTCCAGCCGCGGGCAAAGGGCACATGCCTTGGTTATCAGGGTGTCGAGCCTGGCGTCTGTATCAAACGCGTTGAGGTAATCATTCTCGCTTGTGCTGCCGATGGCAACGCGTCCATCTTCGTGGGGAACCACATAGGCACCATCCTGAAAAACCAATGGCAGATCGGCTGCAACATCTGCCTGCAACAGGGCCGCCTGCCCCTTGATCGGGCGCCCCAATCCCTCGCCCGGGCGTGCAAGCAGTTGCCCAAGAATGTCAAAACTCTCATGGCCAGCGGCCAGCACGGTATGACCTGCCGAAATGCTCAGCCCATTATGCGTCTGCACAACACCGGTCTTGTGGTCGATATGCAAAAATCCGTCGCCTTCGATCACCCGCACATGATTACTGATGCTTTTTGCCAGGGCATGCAGATAGGACCGCGGGTTGATGCGCGCTGCAAAACTCTCAAATATTAACCCATGCGGCATTGCATTTACTGATGGCCAGTCACCATGAGGCACTTCGGTTAGCATATTCCATTCATAGCCGGTTCGGGCGGTTTCCCATTTATCCCGCGCATAGGCATAGCGGGCATCCAGCATTTCCTTGTGCTGGGGACGGGCCAGCGGCAGCAGACGCCCGCAACGCAGATAACCGCACGAAAGGCCGGTTTCATTTTCAATGGAACTGACCTCATCTGCCAACTGGTCGAGTGCCTCGAACTGAAACTGTTTTTCATCATCCCACTGCTCGGGAATATGCGGCATCAAAGCGCCAAGCAGCCCGCCGCTGGCGCCAGATCCAAGTTTGTCCTTATCAAGCAGAATGACCTTCAGGTCCGCCTTCATCGCCAGCCGGGCAATCCACAAACCAATGATCCCTCCACCAACAATCAACAAATCGCAGGTCAATTTGTCACCAGCACAGTCAGGCGATATCACTTTGTCAATTGTCATGAAGGGTCGGTTCCGATGAATTTGGCCTGGCCTGATTTTTCAACCGCGCATGCGAAATGATCCTGCGACTGGCGATAACGCGCTTGATGGGATGTTGAATGGGCCATTGTGAATGGGTGACGACTGTGTGAAAAGTTCCAACAACTTCAGGACAGGGAAACATATGGGTCAGGATATTGAGTGGCATGAGGGGGATATGCCCTATTCAACACAATTTGGCGATCATTTTTATTCGAAATCCGACGGTCGTGCCGAATGCATCCATGTCTTCCTGAAAGGCAACAATCTTCCGGACCGCTGGATGGAGCCGGAAACATTTACCATTGCTGAACTGGGTTTTGGTACGGGTTTGAATTTTCTGGAAACCTGGCGTCACTGGCAGGAATCAGGGGCTGGTGGGACATTAAGATTTGTCAGCTTCGAGCGCTTTCCCCTTGGTGCTGCAGATATCGACCGCGCACTGCGCGCCTGGCCGATCCTTACAGAACAAAGTGCTGCGCTTGTATCAAAATGGCCAGAAGAACCGTGCGGTGTCATCACAATCGCATTTGGTCAATCAGTCACTCTTGAAATTCACATAGGTGATGCACAGCAATATGTTGCAGCATGGTCCGGCAAAGCCGATGCCTGGTTTCTTGACGGTTTCGCCCCCTCACGCAATGAGGAAATGTGGTCGCAACACCTTATGACGCAGGTCTTTGATCACACAAAAAACCAAGGTACACTTGCCACCTATTCCGCAGCCGGCTGGGTGCGTCGAAACTTGCAGGCAGCCGGGTTTTTTGTGCAAAAGCGGCCCGGACATGCGGGTAAACGGGACATGACGACAGGCAAACGTGTGTAAAAAGCAAGCTTGCCAATACGATGCGAACAATATGTATTGAATATCTGAATGATATTAATTGCACATGCGGGCTATAACGCGATCATGAAGTTTATTTCCTCCAATCCGGGTCGTGTACTGACAATATCTGTTGTTGTATTGCTTGCCGGATATGTCCTGTTTGAACAGTTTTTCACTTATACATCCAATGCCTATATTGCGGCGGATGTGATTGTTGTAGCACCGCGCGTCAACGGTTATGTGCGTGACATCGACGTCGATCGAAATCAGGCTGTTAACAAAGCTGATGTGTTGCTGACCCTGGATCCCACACCCTACGAACTCGCACTCAGGCAACAAGAATCCCAACTGTCGCAATCGAAGGCAGCCCGGCAGTCGGCCAAGGCCCAAACCCAATTGTCGATGTCAAAGCGGGACGAGGTTCAAGCCAGCCTGAACGACGCCGAGGGCCATTGGCGAAGAACCCAGGATCTGCTCAAAAAGGGTGTCGCCTCACAGCAGACAGAAGATGATGCCTATCGCACATACCTCCTGGACAAGGCAGCACTTGCCGCGGCAGTGAACAAGATTTCCGTCGATCAACGCCTGGAGACACAACAGGAGGCTGCCATAGAAGGTGCACAGGCAGCTGTTGATTATGCGCAGTATCAATTGGAGCAGACAAAACTGACATCGCCAATTGACGGTATTGTGGCGACCTATACGTTGCGCCCTGGTGACTATGTGGAGACGGGAACTCCGGTGCTTGCTGTCGTTTCCCGTTCCAACTGGCGCATTGTTGCCAATGTTACGGAGCGACATGCTGCGCGGCTGAAACCGGGCATGACGGTGTGGTTTCAGGTATCCACAGATCCCTTGTCTATAAAGCGTGGAACTGTGCACAGTATCACACCGGGCATATCGCGTGAGGCCTCCGATGCAGGTGTCCTGCCCTATATTGCGCTTTCGACCGACTGGATACGCCTGCCGCGCAGATTTCCCGTTGAGGTGAATATCGGTGACGCCGACACATCACATTTTCTGCACGGCGGCGACGCGCGTATTTTCATGTTTCATTGAAAACGCTCATGTTTAGATGGCTTCAGGCAATCCCCACCCCGCAGACTCATCTGGCACTGGTCACTGCAATGAGCGTTTGTGTTGCAAGCGTTGGGGCATTCTATTTGCATCTCGGTGCACCCTGGTGGGCGGCAATATCTGCCTGGATTGTTGCCCACGCAGACATGAACACCTGGCAAAAGAAAAGTGTGCAGCGGATCCTTGCCAGCATCCTTGGAAGTTTCATCGGTTATCAGTTGATGGTGCTCTTTCAGGGCCAGCCCTTTCCTCAGGCATTGTGTATATTTTCCATCGGCGCCACGGGCATTTACAAGAGATTGACCAGCACTCAGCACAGCTATGCGTGGATACTGGGCAGTCTGACCGCGATATTGGTGATGATGGCCGGTATCAGTGACATTGAAACCCTGCAACCCATTGCCATCGAGCGGGCGATGGAGGTCGGCGTTGGGGTCCTCTCCGCCGGTCTGATCACCCGAATGTTCATGGGCTGGGGGTCTATCAATAACACCGATGACACAACGGAAAAAACGCCCGATTTACCAGTGCAGAAAAATGATTCTGAAGCCAAATCCAGCCTGCCAGTGTATATGATCGACCGCGATACATTCAACTGGATATTGGCCATCGCCGGCGGTTGTGCAATGGCACTCATTCCACTCATTCACGGGTGGATCGCCCTTCCGGGCATGACACAATTTGCAATCAGTGTCGGTGTCTGCCTGAACGGGCGCAGTTACCAGATCAGAAATATTGGTCTGCAACGAATCATGGGCTGCTGCCTGGGTGCCGGGACGGGGATTTTGTTGACATGGTTCTCGATAAACTCGCTTTTCGTGCTGGAAATTCTCATTTTCGCCGTCGTTTTCGTGCTGTCAGGTATCCATCACGGTGATCGGAAATTCGCAGCGATAGGCACACAGGCCGGTGTTGCTTTTCTCCTGTGCACCTTGTCTTCAAGCGGGCCGGTCGAAACGATCCTGCCGGCACTGGAACGCTTTGTCGGTATTTTGAGTGCGCTGATCTGCGTCAGCGTTTTTGCCAGCATTCTTGAGGAAGTTCATCTGCGGCGAAGAGCCATATCTGCAAGTATTTGAAAAGCCCCCATTGTGATGCGCCCTGGTCGCCCCACAGCAACTCAGGTTTTCACGGAATCAGCAAAACCTGAATGCATCAACAAAATCAAAGGCCGACACCGTTGTTTCATTTCTGACAAACCGTGAAACGGTCTAAGATAAGACAAGACTGAACATGTCAGTTTCCCCGGTTGAAAGCGTTGCATCACGCACAAAACCGTTTTTGATTAAAACCCTGGCGGATGCGGCATTGCTCTTTTCAACACCGCCCAATAGCAGTCCGCGTCCAAAGTGATCACCTTGCCACTGTACCAGTCCCTTCAGCAATTCACTTGCATAACCCTTGCTCCATGCCGTTTCGGCAAACAAATATCCAAGGTGAACTGTCCTTGGGTCACCCTGCCGACCAAACTGTGCCAGAATAAGCAGGCCCAGCAGAATGTCTGATCGTTGATCGCGAACGGAATACAGATGACTTTCAGCTTCGCGGGCCGCTATCCAGTTGGCGATCGCGCCCTCTTCATCACAAAGCTGCAATGGTTCAGGCAGGTGCCTGAGAACATTGGCGGTCAAAACACCACTCAGATCTTTGATGAGTTGCAAGCGCTGGTTTCGATCCTCAAAACTTGCGCTGCAACGCCTGATTTTCAACCGCTCAGTCTCAAAACCGCTATCATCACTCATCAGATATTGCGCCTCAATGTCCAACACCACGAATTATAATCTGTTGAAGGCAAAGTGTCCAAAACCCGATTGGATGGGAAGAAAGATGATTGGCCACAGCTTTGGAGGTGGATATCCGCACTATGGGTGTTGCTGGATTTGCTGTCGTGTGCGTGACCATGTGGACAATATGCGGCCAAGTTTGTCACGGCTTATCGGCTTCACCAGATAATCATCCATACCGGCCTGGATGCATTTCTCTTCATCTTTGGAAAACGCATGCGTGACGACCCCGATGATGGGTGTGCGCATACCGCCTGCAACCTCGGCTTGCCGAATGATCCGCGCAGCCTGAAATCCGTTCAACAAAGGCATGGTGACATCCATCAAAATCACGTTGGGTCTGAGTTGTTGCCATGCTGCAACCGCTTCCTCACCATCCGCCACAACATGGCAGGAATAGCCCATCTGCTGGAGCAACTGCGTAAAGACAATCTGGTTGACACTATTGTCTTCCGCCACAAGGACATCCAATCTTGCCGTTCCCCCAACAACCTCCCGTCCACTGGACGCATCAGCAGCCAGAACGGGATGGTGCGATGGTACAGATTTGCCGGCGTCAACATCACCCGGCGCCTCAACTGATCCTGGATCCGTTGGTCTCATGGCTTGAGGCCAGTTGTTTCTGTTCGAAGTCTCCAGGACAGACACAATGGTATTGTGCAGTGCGCGTGGTGAACAGCCAGCACTGACAAATGCATCTATTTTCAACCCGTGCCGCTGCTCGTGAGTGAGACAATTTTCAACCGGCTCCATCAGAATTATGGCCGGATTTTGCAGATGCACATCGCTTCGGATTGAACGTACAATTGACAGTGCCACAGATATGTCGTCCTGACATGAAACCAGCACCAGATCGATCGGCAGATCCAACT
Organism: uncultured Rhizobiaceae group bacterium; assembly: GCA_947501445.1. Lineage (GTDB taxonomy): Bacteria > Pseudomonadota > Alphaproteobacteria > Rhizobiales > Rhizobiaceae > Hoeflea_A. The sequence continues at coordinate 165,651 of CANMVS010000005.1, forward strand.
GCCGGGCGGCACGAATAACCTTCAGACCCTCCTCGGCTCCAATGGCAATACAGCTATCAAACGGCAGCGCCGCCACCTTATTGCGGACAATCTCGCAGGGTTTATCGTCGGCACATACAGCCAATATGCGGGTTCTGTCAGATCGCATATCAGAGGCATGGCCGGCGGCTTGCCTGCCGACAGGCAATTGCAATGCGAACCAGACCCTGGTGCCTTTGCCGACTTGACTTTCAAGTCCTATCCGCCCGCCCATCAATCGTGTCAGCCGGGCACATAACGCAAGGCCCAGCCCCGCACCATCGGCAGTCGTGGCTGTTTCATCATCCGTTGCATCAAAATTGCGGCAAATTCGCTGTTTTTTGCTGCCATCCATGCCGCAGCCGGTATCACTGACCGAAAACTCAATATGGGCATTTTGTGTATCAATATGATTGCAACATACGTCAATTTCTACGTGTCCGACGTCAGTGTTTTTGATCGCATTGCTGACAAGGTTCACTAATATCTGTCGGATGCGAACAACGTCACCAACCAGTGTTTGCGGTATATTGTCGGCATATTTAACAACCAGATCCAGGTCACGCTCAACCAGCCCGGCCGCAAGCAGGCCGGATACGTCATCCACGATGCTTTGTGGTGAAAATGCAGCTTGGGATAATATCAGACTGCCGGATGCAAGCCGGGCGTAGTCCATGACATCAGTGAGTATGTCCAGCAGACTGCGTCCTGACTGAACAATCACATCCGCCAGTTTTTGCTGGTTTTTCTGCAAACCCGATTGTTTCAGCATCTGCGCCATTCCAACGATCCCAATCAACGGGATGCGGAATTCATGGCTGAGATTTGCCAGATAGTCCGGGCTGGTTCTTTTCGGGTTTTCCATCTCTTTTTGCTGTGCCACCAGCGTTGTCACATCTGTCCCGATACAGGCTCTGTCTCCATTGCTGGTGGTATGATTTCGCCACAACGTCCAACTCGCCTGCATGCAATGAAGTGAGCTGTCCCGTTCAATGCCAACTTTATGTTGAGCGACCATTGTATCAACCCAGGCTCGCCTGTCAGCTGCTGCTTGTGGTACAAGTCCGGTCGCTGCTATTTCAGATACGATATCGCTCAAAGAGCGGCCCGCAGACCAGTCAGTGACAAGCGGGAACCTTTTCTTGAATGCAGCATTGCACCCAACGATCCGATAGCCGGGGTCCCACAGGACGAAAGCATTTTCGTGTTCCTGCAACCCATGTTGCCAGCGCTCCGCTGCGTCACTTGCAAAGCAATCAGCCGATTGTGCTGAATGGCTGTCCTTGCGCTGGAGGCAAGAACCACCGGTATTGCTTTTCGGCTCGCTGACGTCGTGCTGATCAGACGGTTTCCAGCCTTCAAACCGAAGGGTCTGTTTGGAGCCAAAAACCACAAGAACAAATTTGAAACCGTTGGCATCAATCAATTGACGCACACTGGCCCGCAGGTGTTCCTTACAGCCAGGCAGGGTTAGAGCGGCTGAATATTGCCTACCAAAGACAAGCGCCCGCCGCTCTTTGACATCCAGATCCGCAGATACCGTATCGCTCACGACATCGGACATCTGTTGCCCCAGGAGAGTTTTCTCGTCGCACTTTACCAATGCGCAATAGGCCGCGTTTGCGGCCACAAAGCGCAAATCACCATCTTTGATATATGCCGGTTGGGCATGCGTATACAGTTCGGCAATAACCGAATCGAAATCGCGCCCCTCCAGACCAGTTAAACCGCCCTTCAACTGAAATCCTCTGAACCTGATCCCCCTCGGGGATTGTCAGCACAGTGTGTCAAATTTTAAGAAAATTACATTCACTAGGAGTCGCCATCCGGCATTAACCAAACATCAACCATTTAACCGGTCGACGCGAATAGGCATCGCGCGATTCTCGTTACACGTGTGGAGATCTGCACGACCGTTTGCTGTTCTTCGCATTCGGGCAATAACGTCCATTTAAAAAGGCCTCAACCGGGCGTTACACCGCGCAGACGCTCAGAGCGACGACGCAGAAGCTCCAGCGTGGTCAGTAATAGGATGGAGATTGCCACAAGAAGTGTTGCTACGGCGAGAATCGTTGGCGATATCTGTTCACGCAATCCGGTGAACATTTGCCAAGGCAATGTCTTTTGCGATGCTGAGCCAAGGAACAGAACCACCACCACTTCATCAAATGACGTGATAAACGCAAAGAGCGCACCTGAAATCACACCAGGCAGAATGAGGGGCATTTGAACCCTGAAGAACGTGGTAACCGGATTGGCACCAAGATTGGCCGCAGCGCGCACCAGACTTTGATCAAAACCCACCAGAGTCGCAGTCACCGTGATGATGACAAAAGGCGTGCCAAGGGCGGCATGCGCCATGACTACACCGATATAGGTTCCCTGCAGGCCAATACGTGAATAGAAAAAATACATGCCAGCAGCTGAAATGATCAACGGTACAATCATTGGCGAAATCAGCATTGCCATGACAACTGATCGAAACGGCATATGCGATTGTGACAGACCGATGGCCGCCACTGTCCCAAATGTCGTCGCCAACAGGGTTGCGGCCGGTGCGATGCTGATGGAATTGCGCATCGCCGCCTGCCAGTCAGAATTGGTGAAAAAATCCTGATAATGTTTAAGCGAATAGCCCGCTGGATCCAATGTCAGCATTTCCGGCGTAAAGGTGAAAAAATTCTGCGCATTAAACGACAGTGGAATAATCACCAGGATCGGAAAAATCAGAAAGAAAAATATCAGGGCGCATATGACCCGGAAGGTATAATACCAGGTCCGCTGTCCAGTTGATGCGTAGGGTGGCAAGGCAGAAGGCATGAGCTTATCCCAACTTCACATTGTCGATGCCGACAATTCGGTCATAGAGCCAATAAAGGGTCATGACCAATACCAGAAGCATGACACCCAGCGCTGCTGCCAGGCCCCAGTTCAATGACGACGAAATATGATAGGCAATCCGGTTTGATATAAAGATGCCTGACGTTCCGCCAACCAGTTCAGGTGTAATGTAATAACCGATGGACAGAATGAACACGAGAATGCTGCCGGCGCCAATACCTGGAATCGTTTGCGGAAAATAGACCCGCCAGAACGCATACCAATCCGTTGCACCCATGCTTTTTGCCGCGCGCATATAGGTTGGCGATATGGTTTTCATCACGGAAAACAGCGGCAGAATCATGAATGGCAATAAAATATGCGTCATGGCGATGATTGTACCGGTCTGATTGTTGATCAGCGCAAGACGTGATTCGTCCCCGACTATACCCAGCCAGACGAGTGTATCGTTGATCACCCCCTGCTGCTGCAGGAGAACTTTCCAGGCGGATGTGCGCACGAGCAATGAGGTCCAAAAGGGCAGCAGCACAAGGATCATCAGCAGATTTGATGAGCGCAGGGGCAGACTGGCCAGCAGCCAGGCAATCGGGTAACCGAGCAGAATACACGAGGCGGTAATGGTGATGGACAACATCAAAGTTCGGCCGAACAACAGCAGATAGATACGTTCATCCTCAGCCTTGAGCTGCACGCCATCGGCAGTACGTTCGGCGTCACTGGCCGCCAAAAAATACCCGCCGGTCAGCGGACTGCTGAAGCGCTTGATAACCTGCCAGTATTCAACGTCGCCCCACTTCTTGTCGGCTTTGAGGAATTGTTCCTTGTAATTGCCATCTTCGAACTTGTTAACGCGCCTGCCCGTCTTGCGAAACAGGCTGGAGGTTCCCGGCTTTTCATAATTAAGCCGCGAGCCCACACGCGTATGCGTTTTGGACTTGGTCGCCACCTGTAGATCCGCAGCCAGCGCTGCATAGACGTCTTCACCAGGCAATTCGCCTGAGTTCTCATCCCACAATTCAATCGCAACAACGGTTTGTGGAAGCGTATTTGGGACAATATCATTTTCGACCGAGCGAAACAGCATGTCAGCAATTGGCGCGACAAAGGATAATAAAATGAACAAAAACAACGGGGCGACCAGCAACAGGGCGCGTATTTTCTGCGCCCGCAGAGCCCGTCTGATGCTGACTTTCAGCGGCACACCATCCTGTGTGGTTAATACGGCCATTGTCTGATCTGTGTCGCTCATATCATTTTGTCCGCGTCTGAGAGATCAAAATAAATTGGTTGAAACGGGGCCACGAGGCCCCGTTCCGAAAGACCGAGGTCTTTATTTTGCAAGCCATGCCTGGAATTTTGCATCCAGATCATCGCGATTGTCTGCCCACCATTCATAATTGTAGAGGAAGGTGTTTTTGGCGTTGTTTGGATCGGTTGGCATATGTGGTGCCATATCGATGCCAAGCTCAGCATGTTTGCCGACAAGCGGCGCAGATGATTTGCGTGCAGGACCATAGGAAATATATTTGGCCTGATCGGCAAGGCGCTGCGTATCGGTAGCGAACATGATGTATTTTTTCGCAGCAGCGAGGCGTTCCGGTGAAAGACCGGCAGGAATGATCCAGCCATCCAGGTCAAAAACCTGCGCGTCCCACAACATGCCAATTGGCTGCTTGTCTTCTTCGATCAGCGCAAACAGACGGCCATTGTAAGTGGAACCCATCACGACTTCACCATCAGCAAGCAGCTGGGGTGTTTCCGAACCCGAGGACCACCAGATTACGTCGTCCTTGATTGAGCCGAGTTTGGCCAATGCACGGTCAACACCTTCGGGTGTGTCAAGAACATCGTAAACATCTGCTTTTGCAACGCCGTCACAAATCAGCGCCCATTCCATATTGTTGATCGGGCGTTTTTCCAGGGCGCGTTTGCCGGGATATTTTTCGGTATCGAAAACCGCACAGATATCAGTTGGTGGTGTATCGCCAACCTTGTCCGTGCGGTAGCCAAATGTCGTGGAATAGACAATCTGTGGAATAAAGCATTCGGATACGAGCAAATCGCCAAAATCATCAGCTGCGGACGTACCGTCCGGCGCAGCCGCAAGGTCCTTTGCAGGATCGATAACTTCAGCCAGGCCCTCATCACAAAGCCGGATGGCATCTGCCGCCACGACGTCAACGACGTCCCAGGTCACATTGCCAGCTTCATTCATGGCGCGCAGTTTGGCCACAGCTTCAGCAGACGATTCATCGTTGATGATGTTAACGCCGGGATTTTCAGCCATATATGGCTTATGGTAGGCGTTGTTTTGTGAAGATGAATAGGCTCCACCCCAAGACACGATGGTCATGTCTTCGGCGAAAACCGATGTTGAGCCGACAGCCAGTGCGGTTGCGGCAATCAGTATTGATCTTAGTTTCATTTCATACTCCCTTTTCAGTCATTTGTGCGCGCCGGGACGCGGCTTGCACATTGCTACAGACGGCGATAGCCCACCGTTCTGCTCTTGCTGGCCACGGGGGTGGCTCAGCCAACCGGGTCAAGTGCCTTACAGTCACTTGCGAACCAGCCAATCTTTATGTCCTGCCCTTCTGCAAGCTTTTGTTCACCTGCACGGTTGCGCACCTTGACAACAAACTCCGGATTACCGGCGACCGACATGCGTACACGAATATGATCGCCCAGATAAATCAGCTCTTCAATGTGCCCTGTTATGCTGTTTTCCATGCCGTCAGCGACAATGATCTCAACGCGCTCGGGACGCAGGGACAAGGTCGTTGCATCACCAACAGCCGCAACATTGACCTTGTCAGCTTTCATCATCGTTCCGTCTGCCAGTTTAACATCGCAGATATTGCCATTTATTGCCGTAACCGTGCCATTGAGTTTGTTGTTTTCGCCAATGAACTGAGCAACAAATGAATTTTGCGGTGTCTCATAGAGCTCGTCCGGTGGCGACAACTGCTGAATGACACCATCATTGAAAACCGCGACACGATCAGACATCGTCAGCGCCTCGGTCTGATCATGCGTCACGTAGACGACCGTGACGCCGAGGTTTTCATGTATATGTTTGATTTCATACTGCATTTGCTCGCGCAATTGCTTGTCCAGAGCGCCAAGCGGTTCATCCATCAAAATCAAATCCGGATCAAAAACCAGTGCCCGGGCAACAGCCACACGCTGCTGTTGGCCGCCGGACAGCTGAGCGGGTCTGCGTGAACCGAACTGCGGCAGTTCCACCATTTCCAAAGCCCGTTTGACCTTGGCTTCCTGTTCTGCTTTCCCCATATTGCGAACCTGCAGCGGGAACGCCAGATTTTCAGCAACTGTCATATGAGGGAAAAGCGCATAGTTCTGGAATACCATGCCAACGCCTCTTTTATGGGGCGGCACATTATTGATGGGCTTTTCGTTGAGATAAATTTCGCCGTGGCTTGCAGGTTCAAACCCCGCCAACATCATCAGGCAGGTGGTTTTTCCTGAGCCCGACGGCCCAAGCATGGTTAAAAATTCGCCCTTTTCGATGTCAAGGTTGAGGTCTTTGACAACCAGAACCTCTCCATCATAGCTCTTTTGAACCTTGTCAAACTTTACGCTTGCGCCCCGCTCGGTTGTCATCCAATCGTCCCCGTTATTTTTCGTAAATGTGTCTGCGTGTTGTTTCGCAGAGCGCCTGTCTGCACGGTTTTTCCGGCCGGTGCAGCGACATGCCCAACTTCAAAATCAGATAGAACCGACAAGAATCTGCAGTAGCGAAACGGGACGTCAGCACTAATATGCGGCGGACGGATAACTCCCGGTGGGCCCATGTAAGGCCACTTTTTTGCAGTCAGCAAATTCGCCAGCCGCATGCATTCCCCGATCTGCACCTTGTTGGCGCTTTTAGATCTTCACACTTGCTGTGTGCTTTGTTCCGACAGCAAGAATGGACAATTTCACTTCGAGATCAACATTTATTTTCGATACGACGCGATTTAATTGTCATGATACAATCAACCATATACCCACGGGATTGTGGACGCCAGCTCAGACCGGCCTTTCCAAGCGTTGTTGGCGATGTTATTGGACAGTTAAAACACGGTTGGCTGTGCAGGGCGTAGATCCTGATGATAAGACATCTTGTGCAGATGGCCGCATAACAAAACATCTGGGGAATTATGAACGCGATCATTGACGTGCGCGATGTGACGAAGCGTTTTGGCGGCTTCCATGCAGTCGACGAATGCACATTGTCTATTCAACAGGGCTCCATAACAGGACTGATTGGTCCAAATGGCGCTGGAAAAACAACTCTTTTTAACATGGTTGCCGGCACCTTTGCGCCGACAACAGGCCAAATATTGCTGGACGGCGAGGATGTTACCGGCCTCCCGGCCCACGAATTATTCAGCCGTGGCCTTCTGCGTACCTTTCAGATCGCGCATGAATTTTCGCATATGACCGTCACGGAAAACCTGATGATGGTTCCGGCAGCCCAAAGTGGTGAGAACATCGTATCTGCATGGTTGCAGCCTGGGCGGGTTGCCCAGGAGGAAACGCAGGTACGCCGAAAGGCAGAGGAAGTTCTGGACTTCCTCAAAATTACCCATGTCAAAAACGAACTGGCAGGCAATCTGTCCGGCGGACAGAAAAAACTTCTCGAGCTTGGCCGCACGATGATGGTGGATGCAAAAGTCGTTCTGCTGGACGAGATCGCTGCCGGTGTCAACAAAACCCTGCTGCTTGATCTGGTCGACAATATTGAACGTCTCAACAGGGAATTGAATTACACATTCTTTGTGATTGAACACGACATGGACATGATTGCCCGCCTGTGCGACCCGGTCATTGTTATGGCAGCCGGAAGCGTCATGACGCAGGGGCATATTGAGGACATTCAAAAGAATGAAGCGGTGATTGAGGCTTATTTCGGTGGTTCACCGACGGGCAACGCCACGACAACTCCACCGGTAGAGGCGCAGACATGAGCCTTCTTGATATCACTGACCTTGAAGCCGGTTACGGGCAGATGAGCATCCTCAAGGGTGTCAACATGTCCCTTGAAGCAGGCGAAATTGGCGTCATCGTAGGACCAAATGGCGCCGGAAAATCCACCACGCTCAAAGCCATCTTCGGCATGCTCAATATCACCGGTGGTGCCATTCGGTTTGACGGCAATGACATTACCGGCATGCGTTCTGAAAAACTGGCAGAACACCGTATTGCCTTTGTGCCGCAGGAAAACAATGTGTTCGCCAGTCTCTCGGTTCATGAGAATCTTGAGATGGGCGCCTACGTCAGACGTGACGATTTCAGCGACGTTCTGGACCATGTCTACGAAATATTTCCGCCCTTGAAGGAAAAACGCGATCAACCGGCAGGCGAGCTCTCCGGGGGTCAACGTCAAATGGTTGCCTTTGGCCGTGCGTTGATGATCGAACCGAAACTGATCCTGCTGGATGAGCCCACTGCCGGCCTTTCACCGATGTTCATGTCGCAAATCTTTGACCGGGTGATCGCCATCAACAAGACCGGCGTAACCGTTGCCATGGTGGAGCAGAACGCCAAACAGGCACTGGCCATAGCCCATAAGGGTTTTGTGCTGGCCGGCGGTCAGAATTCCTATACCGATAGCGGACAAAATCTCTTGAACAACCCCGAAGTTGCCAGAAGTTTTCTGGGCGGATAGGGGGAGAAAAACAATGAATGAATTTGTATTCTTCTTGAACAAAGGCCTTACTTCCGGGCTGATCATCGGCTCGATTTACGCGCTTGGTGCCATTGGGGTCACACTCATTTTCGGTATATTGCGGTTCGCGCATTTTGCCCATGGCGATATGATGACACTTGGTGCCTTTGTCACACTGATCCTGACGGCTGTTCTTGCGGCAATGGGGATCGTATTGCCTCTGCCGCTTGCCTTCGTTGCCATGTTTCCGGCCATGATTATTACCGCCGTTCTGGCCATCGGGCTCGACCGGGTGTTTTACAAACCGCTGCGGCAGGCGGGTGCAAAACCGGTTATTCTGGTTATGGCCTCAGTTGGTGTCACACTGATGCTGCAAGGGCTGATCAGGCTGTTTGCCGGTGTACGATCCCGTAATATGTTCGTTGAGGCACCCAAGGAGATTTTTCAAATACCGTTTCCCGGTGCATCTCGCAAACTGGTCATCACCGAACCGCAGGTCCTACTCATACTTTTTACGATTATTGCGGTTATCGCGCTGCATTGGTTTTTAACCCGCTCACGTCTTGGCAAAGCCATGCGCGCCGTGTCGGATAATCCCGATCTGGCAAAGATTACCGGCATCAATACCAATCATGTGGTCTGGGCTACCTGGATTATTGGCGGGTCTTTGGCCTGCGCCGCCGGTACATTGCTGTCGATGGACGTCACCCTCAAGCCCGACCTGTCGTTTAATATCCTGTTGCCGATATTCGCGGCAACAATTGTTGGCGGTATCGGCCAACCCTATGGTGCCATTGCCGGTGGATTTCTGGTTGGTTTTTGCGAAAGTCTTGCTGTTTTCAACTGGGCAATTCTCCTGCGACCATTCAAGGATGATTTATGGTTTGAAATACCCAGAAACATGGCGCTGGTGCCAACAGAGTATAAGTTGATGGTGCCTTTCCTGATCCTTATCATCGTGCTGATCTACAGACCCACGGGCATATTCAAAGGGAGGGTTCTGTAATGAGCGGTCAGAACCAATATTCCGTCATGCGCGATATCACTCTGTTTGCCGGTCTCGGTGTTCTTATACTGATCATATTCCTCACACAGGGATCGGTCTATTCGCTGCGCATGCTGGTGGAAGCGGGCTGTTATGCCATCCTCGCACTCGGCCTTACCATTCAATGGGGTTATGCCGGACTGTTCAATGTCGGCGTCATGGGGTTCATTGCAGCCGGTGCAGCCTCTTCAATGTTGATCACCTTCCCCAGAAACCCTGAATTCTGGAACTCTGCAGGTCCGGAACTCGTCGCCGTATTTATTGTCAAACTGATTGCCTGTGGTGTCCTGGTCTGGCTTGCCAACATATCAAACCGGTGGGGTATAGGCGGTAAATTACGCGCCTTGTTTATCGCTGTCGCTATCGCCGTTGCCTATCTCGTTCTGTCTGATCACATGAGCGAAATGTCCACACAGATCGAAAAAGCCAGTGGCTGGATGGGCGGTCTCGGACTTCCTGTCGCGGTTGGTTGGATCGTCGCGGGCATTGTCGCCGGGGTCATAGCCTGGTTTGTCGGCAAAATATGCCTTGGGCTGCGTGCCGACTATCTGGCTATTGCCACTTTGGGCATTGCCCAGATTATCAAGCACTTCCTCAAAAATGCCGACTGGCTGACTCATGGCACCCTATCTGTCTCGCCGTTGCCCTGGCCAGTGCCAAAACCTGCGGACGGTGAATTTCTTCTGGCCCGTGCATCCTACCTGAGCATTGTGGCCATTGCCATTGTCATCATTTACCTGCTTTTGCAACGCGCCTATCACGCCCCATGGGGCCGCATGATGCGGGCGATCCGGGACAATGAGAATGCATCGGCTTCCATGGGCAAGAATGTAAACGGGCGCCGACTGGAGATATTCGTCCTCGGTTGCATCCTGATGGGTTTTGGTGGCGCAATGCTCATCCATTTCACATCAATTTACGACCCATCCGGCTTTATTGATCTCAATCACACATTTCTGGTCTGGGTGATGGTTATTCTGGGTGGGTCAGGCAACAATCGCGGCGCCATATTTGGTGCGGTTCTTGTCTATATTATCTGGGTGATGTCTGAGCCATTGGCGCTGACCCTGTTTGAATTTATCGGTACCTACGGCAAGGCCTGGTTTGACTGGGACCCACCGTCTGATCTGAACAGCCGCGCCCTGCAGATGCGGGTATTCGTGATTGGCCTGGCCATAACGCTGGTCTTGCGGTTTGCTCCGCAAGGTGTATTGCCGGAAAAACAGGCTAGGCATTAGACCGTTTCACGTTTGTCGGAAACGGGACAGCGGTGACGGCCCTTGATTTTGTCAGTGGATTCATGTTTTCGCAATTCCGTCAAAACATGAGATGCGTTAGCGGGCATCCACAGTCGTCCAAAAATTCGGGATTTTACTCAACGTTCTCATATGCGTGCTGAAAATACCACATCTGCAATTTCGGGCAACCGGATCGTATCCTCTGCAAAGGTGCAGATGCTTCGACACGAACCGCCAGCAACCAGCACATTGCCATTGAGCGTCTGCCGTGACCTTGTGTCAAAGATTGAACAGCAACTCGTTGTGGCCGCATTGAACCCGCTGGTTAGACTGGTTCAAAACATCAAATTCGATTTGAACAATTCCACGTTGATTGGACCGTATGATCCGCTTACGGGTGATTGTCATTTCACAACGAATTATATCCGACAGCAATACCGGATGTTCGAAGCGCCAGTTCCATCCGAGAGAAACCAGGCCAAGCAGTTTGGCTTCGGCATTGTTTTTCAGACCGTCTACCACCGACAATACGAGCAACCCGTGAGCAACCCTGTTATCAAAACCGCTGGCACGTGCAGCTTCCAGTTCCAGGTGTATTGCATACCGGTCACCACTGAGTTCAGCAAAATTGTCAATTAGTTCTGCTGTAATGTGAGCGGACCCGGTGCGAATTCTATCACCCGCCATGATGTCGTGGTATCCGTAACATCCAGCTGGCAGCACACGTCCGACGGTCATGAAGGCACCGGCGCGTCGTCCCGCAACAGCCCATTGTTTTTCAGATCCGCCCAAAACTGCGCCGGAATTTCAATGCTGAACCACTTCAGGTTTTGCTCCAGTTGTTTGAGTGTACGGGTACCTGCCATAAAGGTTGGTACTGCTGGATGTGCAACGACAAATTGTAGCGCAGCGGCCCCCAGAGGCACATCATACTCCGCGCAAACAGCTTCAATTTTTCGTACTTTGATCATGATATCATCCGGTGCCGTCGCATAGTTGTATTTGGCGCCTTCCACTGCCCCGGTTGCCAGAATACCGGAGTTGAATCCACCACCGACAACGACTGCTGCACCGCGCTTTTCGCAAAGCGGCAGAAATTTGTCCAAAGCACCCTGTTCGAGCAGCGTGTATCGTCCGGCAAGCAGGAAACAATCGAAATCCCGTTGCTCCAGCGCCGCATGGCAGACTTCCCACTCATTAACCCCAACGCCGATAGCCCTGACAAGCCCCTGCTCCTTCAGGTTGGAAAGAGCTTTCCATGCACCATCCATTGCTTGGTTGAAAACCTCCGGTTGTTCATTACCCCGGGTAAACCTGTCAATATCGTGAATGAAGCAAATGTCGATATGCTCCAGCGCCAACCGTTGCAGGCTATCTTCAAATGAGCGCATGACACCATCGTAACTGTAGTCAAAATGCATCGTGAACGGGGCAGCGTTTACCCACGGTTCAAAATTTATGGTCTGGCGTTGTGCAGGCTTTAGTATGCGGCCGACTTTTGAGGACAGAACAAATTCATTACGGTTTTTCCAACGAAGCGACTGCCCCGTACGCAATTCAGACAGACCATGCCCATACATTGGTGCTGTATCGAAATAACGGATGCCCGCATCCCAGGCCTTTCGAAACATGGTATCAGAGGTTTTTTCATTAATCCCGCGAAAGATGTTGCCGATCGGTGCCGTCCCGAAGCCAAAGGCGGTAACGTCCAGATCCACACGACCAAATTTCTTTTTTGTGTTGGGGTTCATTCTTCTATTCCCTAAGTAACTGACTAGTTAATTACACAATCTTTGATCGCCACACAACCCCCTTGACGCCACGCGTTTGATTGGAATATAAGTAACTGTATAGTTACATTCTTCACAGGACGAAAACATGTTTCTGAGCGAAACACACGAGCAGGTCCGGGACATGACCCGGCATTTTGCCACGAATGTTATTCGCCCGCTGGCGGAAGAATTGGACCGCGATTCGCGGTTTCCAATCGAAGTCTATGATCAGATGGCCGAGCTTGGCCTTTTTGGAATTGGTGTACCCGAAGATATGGGAGGCCCGGGTTTTGACACCGTAACCTATGCCCTTGTTATGGAGGAACTTTCACGCGGCTATGCGTCAATCGCAGACCAGTGTGGTTTGGTTGAGCTTATTTCAACACTCCTGGTACGCCATGGCAGCGACACACAACGCGATGCCTGGATGGGCAATATTTTGTCGGCGAAAGCCAAAGTTGCTTATTGCATTACCGAATCGGAAGCCGGAACGGATGTTTCCGGCATACGAACGACGGCCATACGCGATGGCGACGACTGGGTGTTAAACGGCGGGAAAATCTGGATCCACAATGCTCCGATCGCCGACGTCGGATTTGTTCTGGCGCGCACCGACCCGGCTCTGGGTCGCCACGGCATGTCGATATTCATTGTTGATCTGCATTCTCAAGGTGTTTCCCGCGGACCAAAGGAAATCAAAATGGGGCAAAGGGCCAGCCAGGTTGGCCCGCTTTCCTTCGATGATGTGCGTCTGCCGGCAAGCGCACTGCTGGGCGAGGAGGGCCGTGGGTTCCACATGATGATGAGCGTTCTGGACAAGGGGCGCGTGGGCATCGGTGCACTGGCCGTTGGCATAGGTCAGGCAGGGCTTGAGGCCGCAACCGAATACGCACAGCAACGCAGGCAGTTTGGGAAAACGATTGCAGAATTCCAGGGTGTTCAATGGCTTCTGGCCGACATTGCAAAGGATGTGGAGGCGGCCCGCCTGCTCGTCTGCTCCGCTGCGCACAAGATTGATCAGGGGCTTGACGCAACCAAGGCCTGTTCGATGGCAAAGTGTTTTGCCGGTGATATGGCCGTGACACGTTCGGGCGATGCGGTGCAGGTATTTGGCGGATCAGGTTATATTCGTGGCTTCGAAGTGGAACGGCTTTATCGCGATGCCAAAATCTGCCAGATATATGAGGGTACAAACCAAATACAACGCATGATCATAGCGCGCGAGCTTCTGACAAAGGGAGCCAACCAATGAGCAGACAGGTTGCACTGATCACCGGATCAAGTCGCGGCATTGGTCTGGCTGCGGCGGTTGAACTGGCGAAGCAGGATTTTGACATTGCCCTCAATGCCCCCCCGCACGAAGAAGCACTCCACAAAGCCGCCGCAACGCTCGGAGCCTACGGTGTAAAAGTGCATTCGGCGGCTTTTGATATCAGCGTTACTGGCAATCATGGCGTAATGATTGATCAGGTCGAAGCAAAATTGGGGCCGGTCACCACATTGATCAACAATGCAGGCGTCGGCGTTGTTCGACGCGGTGATCCTCTGGATGTGACAGAAGAAAGCTATGATCGCTGCTTTGAGGTCAATACAAAGGCGATTTTCTTCCTGACCCAGGCTATGGCCAAACGTTGGGTTGTCCGCCGCAGAGACCCCAACGTGCATTATTCCATCATCAATGTCACATCATCAAACGCGGTCGCCGTTTCACTTGCGCGCAGTGAGTACTGTGCCTCAAAGGCGGCGGCGGCCATGATATCAAAAACCTATGCCGCACGCCTTGGTAAAGAAGGTATCCCTGTGTTTGATGTACAGCCAGGACTTATTGATACTGAGATGACACGGGCTGTTATCGACACATATCGGGAACGCGCGGAGAAACGATTGTGTCTGTTCCCGCGTGTTGGCCAACCCGAAGAGCTGGGAACAGTCATCGCATCTTTGGCATCAAACAAAATCCCCTATACCACTGGGCAGACCATATCGGTTGATGGCGGTATGCTCGTTCCGCGTTTCTAAGGACCCGTCAAATGGACCTGCAACTTCCCGACACGAGCGGAGTTCTCCATAATTACACGCTAACCGGCACACCGATCCCGCATGCGGTGCTTACCCCAAAGTCTACACGTACCATCTATTCCGCTGCACATGTAGTGGCAAACCCGTTCGACGATTATGATCCGATGGGTCCGGCCAATGTGGATTGGGATAAAACAATGGAATATCGCCGATACCTTGCCGCAATGGGCATCGGCATCGCAGAGGCAATGGATACAGCCCAACGCGGCATGGGACTGGAATGGGCAGGTGCTCTGGAACTTATTCGCCGTACAAAGGAAGAACTGCCGGACGCTTTGATAACAAACGGCTGTGGCACAGATCATCTGAATCCGGAGGCGACTTATGGTATGGAGCAGGTCCGCGCTGCCTACCTTGAGCAGGTTGAAGCGGTTCAAAAAGTGGGCGGGCGCATCATTCTCATGGCATCAGGCTCCTTGAATAAGGCAGCGTCCGGGGCCGAAGATTACTTTGCAGTCTATCGGGATGTTTTGTCTTCCTGTGACGAACCGGTTATCTTGCATTGGCTGGGCGAAATGTTCGACCCCAGTTTGACAGGCTACTGGGGCAGTGATGACTTTGATGAGGCTTTAGAAACTGTTGTCTGCATAATTGAATCCAATGCAGCCAGGATTGATGGCATCAAGATATCGCTTCTGGATGCCCAAAAGGAGATTGCCCTGCGACGACGCCTGCCGCGTAACGTTAAATTGTATACCGGAGACGATTTTAATTACCCTGAGTTAATCGAGGGTGATGATGAGGGTCATTCGCATGCTCTGCTCGGGATATTTGATCCGCTGGCACCCGCGGCAGCGTTTGCTGTCAGTAAACTGAGCGAGGGAAACACTGAGGCTTTCCGTGCGACACTGAACCCGACTGTCCCACTGGCACGACATATTTTTCGCTCTCCAACCCGATATTACAAAACCGGGGTTGTCTTCCTGGCCTGGCTTAATGGGTTTCAGGATCATTTCACAATGCTGCGCGGTGCCCAATCCGCGCGCTCTTTGCCCTATTTTGTTGATTGTTTTAAAATGGCGGATCAATGCGGCATTTTGCGTGACCCGGACGGAGCGATAAAACGCATGCGCAATCTGCTCTCTGTTTATGGCGTTTGAGACAAGATGCGCGATTTCTCGACTGATCATTCCGCGCTGGCACTCAACACCGCGACCCTTGGCCACAACTTGGACGGTCATGGTGCCGGATGGAGCCCCGAGCAGGTCATATATGCGTGCGCTGATCGCGGGTATGGCGGCATTGTTTTTTGGCGTCGCGAAGTCAAGAAGCCTATAAGACTGGGCAATGCAGTGCGCGCGGCTGGCATGAAAGTGGCGGGTCTGTGCCGCAGCCCTTTTCTTACCGGCTCATTGGCACACACGTCAGATCAGAAAATTATGGACGACTTTTACGCGTCGATCGACATGGCCGCCGCGCTGGAGGCTGGCGTATTGACAATTGTCACCGGCGGGCCTGAACCTGGTACCAAGGGTGTGCTGCAGAGCCAGAAAATACTGACAGAGCGTGTTGCGCGTGCTGCCGATTATGCCGCTGCACGGAACGTCAATCTGGCACTGGAGCCGCTCAATCCCGCCTATGGTGGCAATCGCACCTGCTTGATGACCGTTGCTGATGCGCTGAACGTGTGTGATGTAATCAATGCACCAAATGTTGGTGTCGCTGTTGATGTCTATCATGTTTGGTGGGACACAACACTTGTTCAAACTCTGGCCCAACGGGCGAAAAGCCGCATATTCGGTTTTCATCTTTGTGACTGGTTGGAAGACACGTCCGACATTCTGTTAGACCGCGGAATGATGGGTGACGGTGTCGCTGATCTGCGGGCATTGCGCTCAGCCGTCGAATCCGCCGGTTACCACGGCATGTGCGAAGTTGAAATTTTCTCGGCAAAAAACTGGTGGCAGCGCGATCCACAGGGCGTTCTTGATGTTATTGTCGACCGTTTTCGCAAGTGCTGTTGAAACCTGAACTGCTCCAGTTGCGGGCATGCCAGTGTCCGTCAAGCGCGCGTTTGCATGAGAACCGGACGGTCGCAGTGAAGCAGGCGGAAAGGCCCCGCCGAACATCAATGAGACTGCAGGCATATTGTAATTTCAGCACTGCTGATGACCGGATAAACCTACTCTGCCGGATCAAATTCTATAGTATTGAAGCTCAGCCATTGAACCATAGAAAAGGTCAATATCGACATTTGCAACGATCCCATTCACACGCCCGTTTCGTGATTTTTGCCAGATAGCTGGGGAACTCCAACCGATGGGTATTTTTGGGTCCGCCACGCCATAATCCGCAACCCACAACGGATAGTCTTCAAAAGCGCCCGGATTGCCGATCGCCTGCCAAAATGCTTTTGTTGTATAAATGAATGGCTTTTTCCCAACAGCTTCACTCACTTTCTCCAGCCAGATCTGTGCGTTTTTGGCAACCCGGGTATTGCTGGCACCATTCGTTTGCTCAACATCAAGCATCGGCAGAAGGTCACCGGGCTTCGGTTTTGAAACCTTGAGGAAGTAATCCGCCTGGGCCTTTCCATCCATATCTCCGTTAAGAAAATGATAGCCACCGGCGATTAGACCCGCAGCCCGCGCAGGTTGGATGTTTTCGGTAAAGTAGCTGCAGTGTGGATAATCTGACATTCCCTGCGTAGCCTTGATCGACACAAAGTCAACCCCGGCCTCCTTGACACCTTTCCAATTTATGGCGCTCTGATAATGAGATACATCAACTCCCGTTAGCTGCCTGCGTGCGAATTCTTGCCTCTTGGTTGGATGATTGGATAACAATGCTCTCATCTCCGTATTGACAGCGCGGGCGATCCATGTGCGAAAGGGATTGATTACACCAAATTTATCCGTTTTCCCGGGCCACATTGGACAGATTCTCGTTTTGTCAAAAACGGGACAACGGTGTCAGCCCTTGGTATTGTTGATGCATTCAGATTCTCCAATTGCCGGACAATATCCAAGTTGTTTGGGTTTCAATTAAACTGGCACAATTGCCATGGACAATGGAGTGCGCCGCAACCGAACAGCCCATCAGATAGGCCCTGACAGCTCGAAGGCGACCACGACGGACAGGAAATGGATCAAATTCCACCTCAATCGCCACCCGGTCCGTATTGTTGCTGCATGTAGTGCCAATAATTACCCAGATGATGGTGCCAGAAAAAATCTCCGGGATCAGCCGGGTTCCCACCGGCTTTCGCAAACAGGGGCACAACCGAACCGATCAGCGCATAATTGAGCGACGGCAAAATGGAGTGAGTGAGTAAATCAAACCACGCACCGAAAATATTTCCATCCACTCCAGATACCTCGCCTGCCTCAAACAACCGTCTGTCCAGTTTGACTGGTTCTGATGCCAGCTTTGACTTCAAAAGGACCATTTTCTTGATCAGATGCTTCAGGTGGTGCTCCGACAAGGTTGAGACCTGCATTTCAACGGAACGCATGATCCATTCAGGGATAGACGCATGACGGGCAAACTTGTAACCATGGTATTCACGCAATGGATTGGGCGTATTGAGTTCTGACGGAAGCTGTAACGTCAGCGGAACCTGCGGAACCCAGCCCAGGGTACTCACAATTGACCATCCACGCCCTCTTGTTCCTACGATGGAATCGAAATCATAGCCATAATGGTCATTTCCTGACTTGGCCGGTGCAAATACATAGGACTTGTAATCAGCGTTTCGTAAGGTAGCTAACCGCCCGGAAGCATGATGCACAAAACTGGTCAGCAGCGTGGCTACAGAGGCCCCCTGGCTGTGGCCGGTAATGAACACTGAGGCCCGTTTGCGTGCCAGGGTTACCAGTGTATTCAGTAATGGTTTGTCTGTGGTTACCAACATGAGCATAAGACTCAATGCAAAACCCATATGCACACCGACAGCCGGGTGATTATCGTCAACTTGGCGGGTTAGGTAAAACGGCAGTGTCCCTGACGATCCGATTGGTAAATCCAGCCTGGCGTTAACCAGTGGAGAAAGCAAATCTGCCAAAACACTGGGCCCGCGTTCCACTGTTCCGCGTATTGCAATGGCGTATTGCGAATTGTCTTTGTCATTTCGCCAAACATCCCAGTAGTTATCCAACAAGGTCGAACGGCGGGGCGAAAGCCGCTCGACCCTGGACCATCCCATTGATCCCGG
The DNA here is from genome assembly GCA_947501445.1 of uncultured Rhizobiaceae group bacterium. Taxonomy (GTDB): domain Bacteria; phylum Pseudomonadota; class Alphaproteobacteria; order Rhizobiales; family Rhizobiaceae; genus Hoeflea_A. Next base: position 184,471 of record CANMVS010000005.1, read on the forward strand.
CGCTGGTGGGATGATTGGCGTCGGCGATGTTCCTTCCAGAGCCCCTGCAAGGGCCAGCATCGCCGCCGCTTCCTCAAAGTCAAATCCGTCAGTCAGCACAACAGTGTCTCCAGGTTATGGTTTACGATCGCTGATTATTTGGATCAGCCTGTTAACAACAGGTTCCAACAAATCGCACTATGTGATTTTTGATCTGGCTGGCAAATCCTTCAACATGCCAAAAGGGAGTGACATGGTGCAGCCGGGATCGTGCAGCTTATTCCCAATGCCAATTTAAGCGGCACCCGCCCTCCTGCCCGCAACTGCTTTTGGGACGGTTTTTCATCAGGTATGAGCCTCAAGGTGCTGCCAAGCTCCGTTTACAAGAACTAAATCATGCGACCGGCGTCAGTTCCCACACGACCCACAGACAGTCGGTATCCGCGTAATATTGATGCCAGGGATAGATGAAGTTCATGTCATCATCCACATGGGCGAACGGCACGTTGGTGTCACCCGGTAAAAGCCGGTATTCCTCGTACATGCCCTGCCCGAACGCCCTCTCCAACTGGTGGGTGCCAGGAACACTGTAGAACCCGGCAGCGGGTGGCGGGCCTTTTATGCCCAGGGGATAGACCTCGGATCCACTACATTGCAGATCACGCGGTTCCAAGTCATAGAATTTTTGCATGCGGCCGTTTCCTGAAAGCTGGGTATGAACCTCCATGAAGTTTTGGTAATGACAATGGTGCACCGCAGCATCCGACATCGCCGGAAGCCACCACAAATTGGTATTGATGTTGAAGTCAGCGGCCTTTTGGCCCGAGGGTGTTTTCTGATTGGAAGCTTCCCAGGGGTTTAGAGAAATGTTCAGGTTTTCCAAAGCCCCGCGGTTCGACATCCACAATGGATAAGGTCCAATTCCTTCCGGCCAACAACCGGCCTGTGTGTAGGATTGCCACTTGCTGGTATCGGCCAGCAGATTCGCCAAATTGCGTGGAGACGACGTCCGGATGAAAGCCAGATGCACCGGCCCGCTGGTTGTTCCATCAGATGGGGTTTGGTCAGCGGGTGCCTTCAACACAACCGCCTCATCACGGATAATCATTGCTTTGCGCGGCGGGATCGACTTGGCGATACCCTTGGCAGTGTAATCGGGTGTTGTAACCTCGGCATAGGACGTACCAAGGTTTGTTACGATTGTGTCGTTGTTCATCAGAATTGTTCCGTCATCTAAAACATCCCTGAGTGCAACACCGGAGCTATCGACATTGAAAACAACTTTAGCGACAACATATTGCCCGTCGCTATAGGGCAGGTGGACAATTTCATTCGCCTGCCCGCTTGCAGCAATTCCTGTGGTTCTTGGCCAGGAGCACCCCCCCGCTGACGCGGTCTGATAGTGTGCGTCCGCACGCTTCACAACGCCGTCAGCGGCAAGCAACCCGGCTGCGCTGCCGACCGCTGCTGCTCCAGTAAGAAAGGAACGCCTGCTCAGGCCGCTCCGCATGATGGATGGTGCGCAATTCGATTGCGTGTGTTTTGTTCTGTACATGGTAACCTCCAATGAATGAAAACCTGTTTTTCGCTTTTTCGCCGACTGAGGTCACAGGCTGAAGGCGGATCGTACGAGGCTTGATCATCTTGACAAATCATTGCCAACGCCGCCGGACAACCGTGATCTTCAGTGCCGTACAGTCGGGGTCGAACCGGCCTCGATACCTGTATAATAATACCCGCCGTTATCCCGTGTACTGCCATCAGATAACTTGAAAAAATAGGCATAACCTGCACCCTCATCCAATCCAGGCTTGTCGACCAAAACTGGGTTATTGGTTTCCCACTTGTAAACATAATATCCGGATGCTGTTTGGGCAGTCAGAGCAAAACACTCCAAGCTCGATTGCGAACCCTCCTGCCAGGTATAGGACATCCGTGGGGATGAAGTATTTCTGTAGAAGAGGCAAAATGCATTGCCGTTAGCGTCCGTCTGCAACTCGGTTTTGGATACGATTGTGCTGAACAACTCGGCGACATCATCAGGTAGCATAAGGACCCTGGTTTCGGGATTACTGAATACTGTCACATCGAGATCAGCCGCCAGCCATGCGTCTCCATCCAAGAGCGTATCGGTCGGATCCACTGTATTGTCACATGTGAAACTGAATCCACCGACCGACAGATAAAACTCAATACCGGACATATTGCTTTGACTGCTGGATTCTGGAGCGATCAAAAACTGGTAAACCAGGAAATCCTTATAGATATCGGAATCCTCAATCCGATATCCAAAACTGGCGGCTGCAAGCGGCGTATAGCTTGTTTCACCTGTCGGGCGCCAGCAAACCAACACCAATCCTTCGGGTCCAAAGCCATTGACAGCGACAGATACGCGGCCCCATATTTCATCAAACCCGGATATACCGACCGGTGGATAGTAGGTATCAGCCGCCACAATATAGGCCTCCTGCTGCTGTGCCCGGGCCGATTCTGCGGAAAGACAGGCCAGACCGTTTAATGCTGTCAAGCCAAGTCCCAGCACCAGACGAATTATTCGTTTTTTCATGCGTGTGGTTTTCATGGTGGTTTTTCCTAAAATGGTGTCCTGAAACAGTGTCCCGGCGGCAGGAATGGAGATTCCCAAACACATGGGCGTCCTGCCGGAACAGGATCAAATCATGCGCTGGGAATAAGTTCCCAAACGACCCACAGGCAGTCGGTGTCGGCGTAATACTGGTGCCAGGGATAAATGAAGTTCATATCGTCATCGACGTAGGGAAACGGCACATTGGTGTCAGCCGGTGCCAGCCGATACTCTTCATACATGCCCTGACCGAAAGCACGATCCAGCTGGTGGGTTCCGGGCACACCATAGTAGCCTGCTGCCGGTGGTGGGCTATGTGTACCAAGCGGATAGATCTCATCACCAGTGCATTGCAGGTCCCGGGTTTCAATATCGTCGAACTTCTGCATGCGCCCGGCTCCGAGCAATTGAGTATGCACCTCGATAAAATCCTTGTAGTGGCAGTGATGCACCGCTGCATCCGACATGGCGGGAAGCCACCACAGGTTTGAATTTATATCGAAGTTCACTGCCCCCTTGCCAGACGGCGTTGCCTGATTGGCCGCCTCCCACGGATCAAATGATAAATTGAGGCTCGTCATTTCAGCACGTTTCGACATCCAAAGCGGATAGGGGCCGATGTCTTCCGGCCAACAACCAGCGGATGTGTAGGATTGCCACATATCTGAATTTGCCAGCGCATTGGCAAGGTTGCGTGGGGAAGCGGTACGGATAAATGCCAGATGTACCGGGCCGCTGGTCGAACCGCTTGAGGGGGTTTCGGCGGCACTGGCTTTCATGACAGAAGCCTCATCGCGAATTACTGTGGCTTCGCGTGGTGCTATCGACTTGCCTATGCCTTCGGCAGCATAGTCGGGTGTATTGATTTGCGCATAGGAAGTGCCCAGATTGGTAACGATGGTATCATTGTTCATCAGGATCTGGCCGCCGTCGAATACATCCTCCAGTGCAATCCCGGTGCTGTCCACGTTAAATACAATTGCCGCCTGAATGTATGAACCATCGCTATAGGGCAGCGTGACCACCTGATTGCTGGTGCCACTTGGGCTTATGGATGTTGATGTCGGCCAACTACACGTCCCTTCGGCGGCCTGGTAGTGGGCTTTTGCAGGTGACAAGAAGCCATTGCCTCCCAGAACCAGCGGCGCGGCGCCCGCCAGGGTCAGGCCGGACAGGAAGGAACGACGACTTATGTCATTTCCCGGTTTCTTCAATAATAGGTCTGCGGTGGATGCTTTTGTCCTGAGCATGGAAATATCCTTTCTTGCTTGCGACAGGCCGTTCTCCCGGCGGATTTATCCCGCCGGAAGTGGTCCTGCCGATGAAATGTGATCTAGATTGTTGTCGAGCGGTTGATGGTGTCGCTGCAGGAAATGACTATGTTTGCTGTAGTCGGCCCTGACGCGGAAGTCGGCCCTATCGCGGGTGCCTGAACCCAGACCGATCCACTTGTTGTATCGATCCAATAACTACTGCCGCTGGCTGATACCTGGCTGAAGAAATCATATTTGGTCGAGGCGGTGACTTTCGTTGCGCTCGAGCCATTGACCTTTACGTCGGTAACCGTACCAACGGCGCGCAGCCGCAGGTAAATCAATCCACCCCATGCAAAGGGTGTATGTTTTTCAATACCTGGGTAAAACACATTGTAGCTGACAGTTGTCGATGCCAAATTGGATGTAGTTACTTCGAGTAAACTGTAGGTGTTGTTATCTTCCGCATTGGTTGTGACACCGCCATCGTCAACGTAGCAATTTCCGTCGGCACCAGAGGCAGTTGAGAACACATCGAAAACCAGCGGATCATCGGTGGTGTAGCTATTGATGGATTTCACACCGCCGTCCGATGTGTAGCGCGTTGGCAATATGGCACCTTGTCGAACGAAAACCGGTGTGGTCGAAATGTCGGCCGTTATGGTAATGTCCTGACCACCAGTATAGTATTGGTAGACATCAGTATCATCTTCACCGGGCGCAAAGGGAAACCAGTTGACATCTTTACTACTGTCCGTCGGAAGATAGACACCGCGACTTGTCTGCCCCTCGGTGACAACCGGCGCCGCCAAAATGCTGTAACCGTCAGAGCCACCAAGCAGGAATTGCGAGTTCAACCCCGGTTTGACGTCGAAATCGATATTGGCATCATTATTCCACATGCACATCGATTTGATCATCGGTACACTGCCTGACGCATACTGGTTTGCAGCGTAGTACAAAACCTCCTGCCAGCGATAGCGCATGTCGATGGCTTCCTTCATGACCGTCTGATAGGTCTTGTTGTTGGCTGCGGTCCCGCTATAGGCAGCATTGAAAATCTCCTGATAGGGTTTGCCGTGTTGTTTGGGCTGCCAATCTGCGCAGGTGTCTGAGGTGGATGGATCAAGACTGATCCAGCGATCATAGTGGTTGCGGAACCAGGGCAACAGGAAGCCGGCCTGCACCCAGCGGGTCAGCAATTCCGGCGATGGCGGATTACCCTCGTTGTTTTGCGAATTGTAGTCACTATCAGCCTGAGCAAATCCTCCAATGTCAGCGCCAACGACTGACATGCCCGACATATTCATGCTGACGATCATCGGCACCATCAGGTTCAGATGCTGCCAGTCGGAGGAATTATCGCCCATCCACAGGCCGCCAAACTTGCCGGACCCGATCTGGCCACCGCGTGCGATAATATAGCTACGCTCGAATTTTTTGCGTGAAGAGACCGTGTTGACAATACCCTGCGAGTAGGTCGCTGCACACAGGCTGTAGGCATGCTGGTTGCGGGTTTCGGCAAATGTTCGCAGCGCCTGATCACCATAGCGCGGGTCAGTCAAATAGGCCTGCATGTGATAGGAGCGCCAGTTGAATGTGTTGGCATAGGCAACCGAATCCGAACTCGGGTCGGCAATATTGGCAAATTGCAGTGTTGTCAAATCGAATTCGTCGTCGGTGACCTCCTGGCCAATAATGTGGGCATCCGCCGAAGGGGTTGTCATGTCCTGCCAGACGAAATCGAGGCCGATGTCAAACAGGTTTTCATAGTTGGGACCCCACCATTCGGCGGTGCCGGTTTTGCCCCAATCCGGGAAAATGGCGGTTGTCTTGGCATAATCGCCATATTGGAGTTGGGCGCAATAGGCATCATCGGGACCGTGGCCATCGGTATTGAAGGTTTTACTGTCAGCGCCGGTGTTTTTGACATAATATTTACCGTTCACCAGATCGGAATATGCGCCTCCAACCGTTTCCTGATCCTTGATGAAGCAGGTTATGTTGGTTTGGGTCACCAGATCATTGTCATGGGCCCACTCGAATATGGACGTACCGGATGTGTCACCGTCGACCCAAAAGCGGGAATTGGTGGTAAAGACGTTGTAAGTATCCTGCACATCGATATCTACTGCAAAACCTTCGAGCGGGATTTCGAGGCTATTGTAGCCATTGTAGATATCTTCGAAGAAAATTGAATTGTCCGGCAATGTGCAACCGGACGGAAAGGCGCCATGGTTGACACCAATCGCGCCATAGACACCCTGAAAATAGCCGAATATATATTTGGGCGGCATTGCAGCAGCTTTAAAATGGGCAGCCTCCGGGTCCTGAGTGAGCAGATTGAGCCCCATAACGACATTGTGCACGGCCTGTTGTGAAGAACTCTTGGCGCTGCCAAAAACAAAATAATAGTCAAGCTCACCATTTTGTGCACCGAGATAAAATTTGTCGGTGGCACCGACACCTTCCCCGAAGAAAGTATCACCCGTGTTGGAATAGGTTTGCGATGGGTTGTCCAGGAATATACCATAGGCATATTGATCGCTTTGGCCGTAATTCCCCAGGGCAATGAGCCACGGCGCGGAGAAATACATCGGATAGTAATAATTCGGTATCGATGTATCGAGCCCCTCATAACCAATGGGAGCCAATTCGGGATGGACATATGAAATCTGATCGTAATTATAGTTGGTCATCGACAGGCCTGTCTTGCCCTGTACATAATAGCCGCCGTTGGCAACGCTTTTACCTGAACTCACATTGACTTCACCCTGGCCGTAGAATCGTTCTTTGATGCTGGAGCTGTCCTTGTTGTTTTTCTTGATTGTCGCCACTGCGTTGCCGTAGTCAGATGATACAAAGGTGGCGCCCAAGCTGTAACCATTGCTGTCCTTTGCATCCTGGTGAATGACATTGCCGTTAAAAACAACGGACAAATTGAAAGACGCATCAATGGTAACTGTCAAATCATTAGTGTGGAAGGTCAATGTGTTGTCGGTAAAACTAAATTTTCTAAAAGCAATGTCATTTGCCCGAAGATGATCCAGGTTGGCCGTCGTGACCGGGCCAAATACTTTGTCCTGATAGGATGCGGACTGGTCAAACCTGACACGGAAAATGTTTTGTTGGACAGATACAACCTGCACCGCAACCTTGTACAAGTTGCCCGGGGTTTGCGAATTGCGGTCGATTGAATAGACCTCGAGCCAATAGAGGTAGGGATTGGAGGTGTCTTGGGTGCCTGAGGAAACTTTGTATAAAGCCTCCCAATTCGTGTTCGTAAGGGGCGTGAACTGATTAACCGGCACATAGCGGTATGCATTGGTTGACGCGGTGACTTCACTCGATTTCGATGGATCGGATTCAGAAATATTCAACGGTTTTCTCCACAATCTGGTTTGATTCACATCTGTCGCCGGTAACAGGGAACTTCGAACATTCGCACTATCGCCAGCTCAATAATCTTTGCGTGTCGGGGTATTTGTTTCCACTGTCCCAATTGCCACTGAGCCGAAACAAACAGCGGTATGACACTGCCGGTACAATGGGCCTGTGTCCGCAGACAAAGTTGAATTGGAGCATAGGTGAATTGCGACAACAGACCTGAAGGATAGGGCGAATGCATAGAGACCACTTTTGTGGTTCAGTTGGTTCTTTTGCTTTGGTCTCTTGACACCTGGGATGGCCCGGGCTGAACGTTGTCCCGGCCGTTACCCGTGAAACTGGAGAACTCACCCAATCGACAGCATGACCTTGGATTTATTCCCACCATGCAACGCCAAGTGGATCCAGGTTATGATCGCGCGCAATGCGTACACCGGCCTGCTGGACCGTTGAATAACCATAGGAATCGCGCACCCGCTCCATGTGATAGCGGACCGTACGCCGCTTGATACCCACAATGGTTGCGATTTCGTCCAGGGTCTTGCCGGCTGCCCACCATCGAAATATTTCCAGCTGCCGGGGGGTCAGGGCTGCAGTTTTAAGGATCGGGTATTCTGTTTCCGGCGTTTGTTCAGAAATGGCAAGGTGACAGCGTACGGCGGATTCAACTGCCGGCATCCAGCTTTTCATGAGCGCAATACCACTGCCTGTTCCAGCTTCAAAGGCCGTGTCTCTCATCAGGGCCACATGGAGCGTGCCAGCATCGGGGACTTTGACATAGAGGCTCAATTCATCCAGACCTTTTGGCCAACCAATGGTCCGGTAATTAAAGACGGCTGAACTGTCCGGCGTTATGGGCGCTCCCTTATCAACCATTTTCTTGAGGGTTTTAAGGCTGTATCCTGGCAGCTCCGACGCCAGAACTATGCCCGATTCAGTGCACCCCAGGTGATGCCAGTAGAAAGGATTGATCCTGTACGTGCGCCGTCTGTAGTTGCTCAGGGCCTCGTTAATGGGATCACTGTCAATGTCGACAAAGATTTTCGGTTTTTTGAGCTGGGGTTTGTGCAGCGCAATAAATGCACAACTATGATCCTCACACCGTTGAATCCAATCCAGCAGAGCCTTAAAGAAATCTGGCGTACCAATGCTGTCAACCAGATTTGCAATATTATTACAGCTTGCACCGGTTTGAGGTTTGGTAAACGCGGCGTCCTCACGCCAGCGACATTCCGTGATGCCACTGGCCAGGGCCGTTAAGGGAGAAATGGTGGTCATTGTGGTTATACTTGACAATTAAAACTTGTAAAAAAATTACTGTACAGCTACTGGTAATTCGACTGGCACATATGCCAGACAACCCAAATGTCACAGACGCTAAAACGCATTAATAAAAAATAAGGTGTTTGTTTTGGCCACAGGCAGGATGAAAGGGAGAAAAACCCAGCGAATTCAATCAATTCGCTCATCCAGACAGAGCAATTGGAGCCAACAAACGGTCGCAATCTTCTTATCCCTGAAATGGGGTTTAATCCGGAATCTGGGACCTGTTGATTAGTAATATTTTATAGTTGATCAAATCATAAACGATTTGGCAAACGCTGGAGGAATGCCCGTCTTAAAGATTTGGTTTTTGATTGCAGATGAGCGCAGATTCATCCGTAATTCCACCGTACCTACACCGAGGTACAGCTGTTGGGAAGACAGGTGAGGCGACTGTTCGCATCGACGGTCATAGTGACCTTTGGCAGCGCGGTGCTTCCACAAAATTTGATCTGTAGTGGTTACCTGGACCGTTTCACATTTTGTCAGAAACGGTCTAGTTTGGTGATGCCGACTGAAACATCAATCAATCTGTCAACGGCAGCCAAATCACAATTCGATGTCACAGACAATCACACCAGCCGCGCCACCTTCGAGTATTGCAACAATTCGGGACCCAATTTCCTGATGGACGGGATCATCCAGATACACGGTCCTTACACCAGAGTCCCGCAAATCAAACCAGAACATGTCCATATACCCCCGCACAAGAGGCGTCTCCACTGATTTGTTCTTGCGATGCTGAAAATCCACGATTCCTTCAATATGGTTGGAAAGCGCGGCAAGTTCACAATACAGGGTTTGTTTTTCAGCTTCCGAGACGCCGATTTGAAATCGCAGGAGAACGAGATGTCGAATCATTGAATGGTCCGGTCTTGAGAGGTTCGTTAAATCATGCGCATAGGGCAGGCTACAGCTTCAAGCCGATGGGGGCCGGGTCGAACAGGGTTGCATCCATGATCCTGACATTATCAGCCAACCTCAAATCTGTTGCGGCCTGATCCAAAATGTCGCGCTGAAGGTCGATCCCCGGTGCAACTTCAGTTACGACCAGCCCCTGGTCTGTCAACCTGATTACGCAGCGTTCAGTCACATACATGATGTCTTGCCCCTGTATCCGGGCGCGCTTTCCTGAAAATGAAATCTGATCGACTTCATTGACAAATTTAGGCACTTTGCCTTCCCGCAGGATTTTAAGGTGTCCTTGGTCAATGGTCATTTTTGCACCGACATTAAAATTGCCGGAAAAAACCACTTTTTTTGCTCGCGACGTTATGTCAACAAATCCGCCAGCTCCGGCTGTGCGATGCGGAATGGACTTCAATCTGGAAACATTTACGGAGCCGTGACGGTCAATCTCCAGAAACGATAACAGCGTTGCATCAAAGCCGCCCGCCTGAAAATAGCAGAACTGATGAGGTGATGACACAAATGCTTCAGCATTCGCCGAGCAGCCAAATTTGAAATCCAGTAGTGGCACCCCGCCAACAGCGCCCTGCTCGATCATCCATGTCACACTGCCATGAAGACCCTCTTCGACCAGAATTCGTGGTACATTGGCTGAAATTCCAAACCCAATATTTACGGCCCAGCCTTGCTTCAATTCCTGCGCCACGCGACGCGCGATAACCTTGCCGACATCAAACTCAATTTTACGGAAACTCTTCAAGGGGCGTGTAAGTTCACCGGATATGGCCGGATCATAGCCGGTTTGCGTGGTCTGCAGCTGATCGGGTGCCTCGACAATGGCATCAACCAATATGCCTGGCACGTGAACGTCATGCGGCCGGATTGACCCCGATGCAGCTACTCTTTTTACCTGAGCAATCACGGTGCCGCCGTTGTTGTGTGCGGCCAAAGCCATTTCCATGGCCCCGAGGTAGGCACCTTCCTGTTCAAAACTGAGATTACCCTTGGTGTCCGCGTTTGTGGCGCGAATAATCGCCACATCAGGAACCAAAGACTTGAAATACAGCCATTCCTCCCCTTCAAACTCCATCTGCTTTACAAGAGGTTCTTGGCGGGCAGCATGGTTCATCGCACAGCCTTCCACCTTCGGGTCAACAAATGTATCCATGCCAACTTTGGTCAGCACCCCCGGTCGCTTTGCTGCAGCTTCACGAAGCATATCAAATATGATGCCGGATGGAATGTTGTAGGCCATCACCTGCTCACTGGTGATCATATTCCAGATCTGCGGTGCCGCGGCATTACTTGGCCCTGATGGATAGGAACCACCGATAATTCGTCTGAGTAGTCCCGGCTTTGCGAGATGATCGACCCCTTTGGTCCCAAACATATCACCAGCAGCAATGGGATGGATCGTTGTTACATTTCTCGGCGCCTGTTCCGCTTTAAATCTATCTCCTATGGCAGCAAGCACCGCATCCGGACAGCAGAGCCCGCTTGACGCATTAACGGCAATGATTGCCGCGTCAGGAATTAGGTTAGCTGCTTCACAAGCTGCCATTGTTTTTTTCATGCGTTTTCGCCATAAGTAACTAACTGGTTAATTTAATATGCATGCTGGTGGTGACTAAATCAAGCTTTCATTAAGATATAATCCGATTGACGTGATGTTACGTAACCATTAGGTTACTATATGACCGTTGATTGTGGAGATTGAGTGTGGGCACTTGCCTCAAAAACGACAGTGAACGTACGTTTGGAACCTACCCACTGAGGGGACGTGTTCTACACAACGCCATCGCGTTGGCTGCCGAGGTTGGTTACAGGTCATTCGATACGGCACAAATGTACGAGAACGAGGCGGAGACCGGGGACGCACTATCCGAATTGGGTCTGAAACGCGATCAATTGCATGTCACGACAAAAGTGCACCCGGACAATTTTACCAAGGCGGCCTTTTTGTCCTCGGTTGAGAAAAGTCTGAAGGACCTGAAATTGGATTATGTCGATGTGCTGCTGGTGCACTGGCCACCTGCAGATGGTGAAATCGAGCCTTCCCTTGCCCAATTGCAACAGGCTTTCGATAAAGGTCTGGCCCGTAATATCGGCATATCAAATTATACAGCTCAAATGATGCGCGATGCGGTCGGAATTGTAGACACCACGCTGGCAACCAATCAGGTTGAATTCCACCCGCTCCTCAATCAGGGTGTCCTTTTGGAAGCAGCGATTGAAACCGGCATACCGCTATCTTCCTATTGTTCGGTGGCACGTGGCGAAGTGTTCAAACATCAAATCTTTACCAATATCGGTCTGGGGTATGGAAAGACGGCCGCACAGGTGGTGTTGCGTTGGATCCTGCAAAAAGGTGTCACGATCAACACTATGTCAACCAAACGCGCCAATATCGAAGCCAATTTCAATATTATGGACTTTGAGCTGTCTGTAGATGATATGTCGCGAATCGACGCCATGGCCACAACCGGTTATCGTATAGTGACTAAGGAACTTGTGCCGTGGGCACCTGAGTGGGACTGAAAAGGTGCGCCACAGCCCCAGCGATGGGTGCTGTCGAAAACCGTAAAACTCTTTAAAAAAAAATGGGCGACCCGCAGGCCGCCCCAGTTGGGGAGGAAACTCCAAGGCTAATGGCAGTCAGGGGGTGGAAATTCGATCCATCTGCTTCGCTTTCCCGATGCAACACATTGTGTTGGGTGATACGCGCAAACCGTTGGATCGAATTTCAGTCATCAAATGTCTCCTTTTAGAGCAATTCATGTTTTACCGGCTCCATCTAAATATGAACTGCACTAGTGGTTGCCACGGATCATGTCCGCGGCCTTTTCCGACATCATGATTGTTGGCGCATTGGTATTGGATCCAATGAGACTTGGCATCGCCGAACTGTCACAGATACGCAACCCTTCCATGCCATGTACACGAAGCTGTGGATCAACAACGGCCAATTCATCGATCCCCATCTTGCACGTGCAGGTTGGATGATAGGACGTGCGACCAAACTGGCGTGCATAATCTTCAAAATCCAATTGGGTCTTAATACGGTGGTCAGGAAAACGAATTTGGCGAATGTGCTTTTGCAGACTCTTTTGCCGAAATATCTCAATGCTGTATTTCACCCCCTCCACAGATGTTTTGAGGTCATCAGGATGGCCGAGATAATTCGGATCGATCAGGGGCATGTCCTCAACCTTGCTGGACCTCAGCCGCACTGTCCCTCTCGCCTTGGGTCTCAAAGCATAGGAATTGAGCGTGATCCCCGAACTGCCTGTCGGCACGCTCGGAACCCCCGCTTCCGCGCCCGCTGCAGCGAGAAAATGAAACTGTAAGTCCGGAACAGAAGCAGCCCTGTCCCCGTACCAAAACGCACCGCCTTCGACAATGTTAGACGTAACAGGGCCACGGCCAAAAAGGTAGTATTGCATCCCTGCCCAGATTGCCCAATGAGGCCTGTTGTATTTGTCCAGACTGAGATGGTTGGTAAGTTCCGCAACGATATCGATGCCAAAATGGTCACTCAGGTTTTCACCCACACCGGGCAGATCCTGGACAATGTCAATCTTATGTTTTTGAAGATGCTGTGCCGGGCCAATTCCGGAAAGCATCATCAATTTTGGCGTTCCAATAGCACCAGCGGTCAGGATCACCTCCTGTTGTGCTGCCACTTTGGCAAGGTGCCCGTTGCGTGCATATTCAACACCCGTCGCTCGGTTTCCCTGCGTCAGAACGCGCGTAGCCTGGCAATGAGTTACAAGGGTTAAATTGGGCCGACCCAGCGCGGGCCGCAGGTAGCCAACAGCTGCAGAGCAACGCCTGGCGTTCCTGATTGTGGTTTGGTAAACTCCGGCACCTTCTTGTTTTTCACCATTGAAATCAGCATTGTATGGTATTCCAAACTCCTGACATGACTGAACAAATGCGTGGGTAAGGGGCTGCGGATCGGCCAGGTCTGAAACACCCAACGGCCCATCTGTACCATGCCAATCACCAGAAAGGACGGTGTTACCCTCCGAGCGAATAAAGTATTTCTTTATCTCGTCAAAGGACCAGCCTTCGCAACCTTCCTCATGCGCCCAGCGATCATAATCGCTTTGATTGCCGCGCGTGAACACTTCAGCGTTGATTGAACTGCCACCGCCGATTACCCGCGCCTGCGCATAGGGAATAACGCGATTGTTTGCGTGTTTCTGCGGCACGGTGGTATAGCCCCATGTATAGGGTCCATCGGTCATCTTGGCGAAGCCGACAGGCATATGAATGAGTGGATGGCTGTCCTTTCCACCCGCCTCAAGCAGGAGCACCTGCACATTGCTGTCTTCGGTGAGCCTGGAGGCCAGCACGCAACCTGCTGACCCGCCACCGACGATCACATAGTCGTATGTCCGCGCAGCCATCATGCCACCCAATGTGACCGTTTGCCGATCTCGATGTGGATCGACTTGGTCTGTGTGTATTCCTCAACCCCCTGCATACCTGCTTCACGTCCCCAACCGGATTGCTTAAATCCACCAATCGGAAGTTCCGGCCCACCCGCCAGTGTGGTATTGATCCAAAACCGCCCAGCCCGTACCCGGCGAGAAACAGTCAGCGCCTTATCTATGTTTTTCGTCCACACGCTTGCGGCAAGTCCATATACCGTGTCGTTGGCTATCGAGATCGCCTCATCGATTGTATCGAAAGGAATGACGCATAGCACAGGGCCAAATATCTCTTCGCTGGCAATGGCCATGTCCATGGTCACATCGCAAAACACTGTGGGTTCGACATATTGTCCTAAGGGCGTGTTGAGTGCACTGCCGCCGGTGATCAAACGGGCTCCTTCTTCCTGGCCCCTGGCAATGTATGATAAAATTGTACGGTTTTGTTCATCAGTCGTAATCGCTCCGGCCTGGGTGGATTCGTCCAATGGCTCCCCGATTTTCACACTGCGAAGTTTCTCGGCAACTTTTTGAGCAAAAAGATCTGCAACAGATCTTTCCACCAGCAACCGCGACCCGGACACACAGCACTGTCCGCTGTTGAACGCAATCCCGAAGGCGACACCGTCAGCAGCGTCATCCAAATCAGCATCCGCAAAGACAATTTGAGGATTTTTACCACCCAGTTCCAACCCCAGTTTCTTGAAATTGCTGGCGCCTGCTGCCGACACGATCAATCGGCCGACACTGGTTGAACCGGTGAAGGAAAGCATGTCGACATCCATGTGTTCAGCAAGCTGCTGACCGACAGTGCCACCTGAGCCAGTCACCACATTAAACACACCATCGGGCAGCCCAGCCCGGGTCAATATCTCGGCCAGAAGCAGCGTCGTAACGCTGGTAACTTCAGAGGGTTTGGCAACTATGGAGCAGCCCGAAGCCAGAATATAGGGCACTCGTTCACACAGAATAAGGAACGGAAAATTCCACGGTGTGATCAGGCCAACCACACCAATTGGTTCGCGCGTGACAATACCAAAGGCTCCATCCCCACTGTTGTTGTAACTGTCGCCGTGCAGTGCCCTTGCCAGACCCGCAGATAGTTCGAACATGCCAACACAGCCCAACACTTCGCTGCGGGCCTGCGATATGGGTTTTCCATTCTCCAGCACCTCCCAATGGGCGATTTCATCGACCCTATCCCGGATCAGATCGGCTGTTTTCAATAGGACAGCGGCCCGGTCAGCTCCGCACAGCCCTGCCCAATGACGGCCTTCGAATGCCAAGCGCGCCGAGGCCACGGAAGCGTCAAGGTCGCTTTGCGTGCAACGCGGAATACGACTGACGGGTACACCGTGGCCAGGCGACGTGCGTTCAAACACCTCTCGACCACCGGCGGCAACCCAGTCACCATCCATATAGAAACCAAACTCGCGCGGTGATTCAGGTAGTGAATATCCAGTCATAGTATGCGCCATTCTGTTTCCCGTTTTATTCGCATCGATCAAGACCGTCGCGGTAGTTGTTCCAACCGCCGTCAACCGACGATACCGCATCCAACCAGGGTTGAATCGGTTGACCGGAAACCGGGTTTTTTGAAGGAATGGGCAGCATCATTATGCGCTTTGCTGCTGCCCTAAATTCTTCAGAGGTCACAAATTCATCCCTGATGTTGTCCCAGTCTCGCCCGTCTGGATAACCACCGACCAACAGGTTGTCTTCAGATTTTCCAACCATTTGGTGACTTACGCCAGCAGGTATTATGATAACATCGCCTGCATCGACCCTTATTTTGGGTCCATTATTGCCAAAGACGACAATCTCCATCCATCCGAGAGCGCAACCAAGGCATTCATGGGTGGTCGAGTGGAAATGGCCATAGGAGTAAATGCCGGGGTATCTCCAGTTGTTCAACCAGCCGTTTTTCTGAAACTGCGCCGTGATTCGGTCTACGCCGCCACCCGGCACACCGTTGCGATGAATGAGAAGCGGAAACCGACTGTTTGGTATCCTGCCCCTCGCACCTTGCTGTAAATATTCGGTTTTCATCTCATACCTTGATGATCACATAATAATACGGGTTTTTAGTAGCTTTTGACGGTCACCAAATGAGTCGAACGCCTCTTGAATATTTTCCAGAGGGTATTCAGCTCCGCCAAAATATCGGGTGTTTATTCTGCCGTGCACAAGAAGCGTGAGGGCATCGTGCATATCCTCACCCATACCCGCTACCGAACCCTTGAGTGAGTTCTCCTGCAGGATTGTCTGCATAATATCAATTGACAGGCTTTCACCGGCTGAAGTCAGGCCAAAAGCAGCTAGATGTCCCCCCTTGCGCATAAGCCGCACTGATTGCGCGTAAAGTTGTGGCAGTCCAACGCTCTCGACAACAACATCGGCACCGCGTCCGTCGGTGACAGACAACACTTTTTCTTCCAACTGTGCCATGTCGCTGATACCGACATCAGCACCCGCGTTCAGTGCCATTTCCACGCGTTCCTGACAGATATCCACAACGACAATTGGTGCGGCACCAAGTGTTCTAAGCAGTTGCACATGAAGGTTGCCAATCGGCCCCGCCCCCAGAACCACAACCGATTGTGCAAAGGTAACCCGCGCCTTGCGGGCTGCACGAACAACACAGGCCAGAGGCTCCACCAGGGTCAAAATCTCAGCCGATATGCCAGCGGGAGCCGGGATGACCAGTTTTGCAGGAACGCAGATGTACTGCGCAAATGCCCCGTCCGTGGTTATTCCAAGCTGCTGCATCTGCGGACAGTTCAATATCTCATTGCGACGACACCAATAACACCGTCCACACCCATGATTCACATCGACGACCACTGGCTGCCCCCTGGACAAGCCCTCAACATCGCAGCCTGTATCCGAGATTTTTCCGGTAAACTCATGGCCGGGGATCATCGGCAATTTTTCTGCCGCGTAACGGCCATGAAAAATATGCAGATCAGTACCGCATATACCCGTCTGTTTCACACGGATCAGCACTTGGTCCGGACTTGGTTCCGGACGCGGCAAGTCGCGTAGTTCAAATCTGCCTGGCTTGACCAGAACCGCCGCCAGCATCGCCTCAGTCACTTGACCACGCCCCTTAGTTTTGAGCGATCGATGGTCAGCGCAATCGCAGCGATCAGAACCACACCGAAGACCAATTGCTGCTGTGTGGCGTCGATTTCCAGATAGACCATTGCGACGCGTATCACTAGAACAATAAGCGTGCCAACGACGGTATTGATTACACCACCAACACCACCGGTAAGTGGTGTCCCGCCAACAAGTACCGCAACGATTGACAAAAGCAGGAACCCATTGGCGATGTGGGCATCACCACCTGACAATTTGACCGAAAACATAAGGCCTGCAATCGCGGCAAGCGTGCCCGAAATTCCAAATGCCAGTATCTTGATTCTGTCAACTTTAAGCCCGGAAGCAACGGCCGCCAATTCGCCTGAACCAACAGCCTTTAAGGCACGTCCAAATGTCGTTCGCGTTTGTAGGAACCAGGCAAGGAACAAAAGCACACCCGCAATGGCCAGTTCGTGCGGGATACCAGCAGTATTACCAAAAATCCAACCGAAATTTTCATTTCTCAAGGTGGTATCCATTGACAATGCACGTTCGCCAGAAAGGTATCTGGCACTGGAGAGCGCCACAAATCCCATTGCCAGTGTTGATACAAATGAAGGCACGAACAAGCGGGTGGTGATAAAGCCCGAAAAGGCACCAAACAGGAACCCCACCAGGATACAGATCACGGCGACACCCATACCAAAATTCGCAAGATAAACCGTGGTAATAACAGTTACCAGATTTGCCACCTGCTGCACCGACAGGTCGATGCCACCAATGTAAATAACAAACGTCATTCCCAGCGCCATTATAAAAAGTGGCACAATGTCTGCAACCAGGCCAATCAGCCCGGCTGGATCAAAAAAGGCAGGATTGGCAATACCAATAATGGTGACAAGCACCAAAAGTGTAAACCAGGGCAGAAAGTGCTTTAAGGCTTCAAGTTTCATATGAGTTCTCAAATCATGTGGTGGACAAGATCAAAGAGCGAAGGTTTGCCGCCCGGCTTGCCGTCAAATCGCTTGCAAAACATTCCGTCTTTAATGACGATGATCGTGTGAGACAGACCGATGGCTTCTTCCAATGTGTCTGCGACAAGTAATATGCCGACCCCCTGGCTGCTCATTTCACGCACCATATCGTAGACATCTTCCTTGGCGCCGATGTCGAGCCCGCGTGTTGGGTGGTCAAGCAGGATAATGTCAGACCCTCCAGAGCGCCATTTCGCCAGCACAACCTTTTGCTGGTTGCCTCCGGACAAACCACCACAGTCCTTAAATTCGTTGGGTGTCTTTATTCCAAGACGTTCAATCCATTCGCGTGCCAGCGATTTTTCCGCAGCTGTATTCAGAACACCGGCGGAGGAGTAACTTTGCATCTGGCTCAAGGTCATATTCTCATAGACACTCATGCCGCTCACGATTCCCTCGATTTTGCGTTCACGCGGAACGTAACCAATGCCTTTGCCAACCGACGTTCGGGCATTAAACTTGCTGATCTGTTCACCCTTGATCTCAACATGCCCTGATGTCGGGCAATTCAGGCCAAAGATCGTTCGCAAAATCGCCTCGCGCCCTGAACCCTCTGTGCCGACAAGGCTAAGAACCTCGCCCCGGTGCAAATCAAATGAAATGTCTTTGTAACGTTGCCCCAAACTAACAGAATGACAAGAAACCAGCTTCTCCTCGCTGTAGGGTTTTTGTTGATCCTCCCGGTAGTATTGCGTGTCGACATCCCGACCGACCATCTTGTGTTGAATCGCACGGATATCGGCATCAGCTTGTTCAACGACATCAACAATCTCTCCGTCCTTCATCACATAAATGCGATCCGAAAGTTCAAGGACTTCTTCCATCCGGTGACTGACAAAAATAAATGATGCCCGCTTCGTCAATTCACGAACAAGTTCGAATAGAAGTTCGACTTCTTCACGCGCCAGCACACTGGTTGGTTCATCAAGCAGGACTACCAAATCACCATCAACGCGCTCTTCGAGTGTGAGAACCTTTGCAAGTTCAACGAGTTGGCGCTGCACGAAAGAAAGTTTAGAGGTGGTTGTCGCTGGGTCGACATCGAGCTTGACCTTGGCCAACTGCTCCTTAGCCGCTTTCGCCATGGCACCCCAGTTTATGATCCCGGACTTGACAAATTGGGCTTCGTAGCCGAGGAAAATATTTTCCATAACCGACAGGTTGGCAATCAGGGATTGCTCTTGAAAGACCATACCGATTCCATGATCCATTGCCTGGCGCGGATTGTGGAAACGCACAACCTTTTGATCGATGGTGACCGTCCCGCCGTCCGCTTGATAAGCACCGTATATAACCTTCATCAGCGTCGATTTACCGGCACCATTTTCCCCGACCAAACCAACAATCTCACCTCTGTTGACGGTGAAATCGACGGCCTTTAGTGCGTGCACGCCCGGAAATTTTTTGTCGACCTTACGTAATTCATACACCGCAGCCTCCTATTTCACAAAGCTTATTGACTTGCGGTCTGTCGACAAGACCACTGCGGTTATCACTAATATGCCGAGAACTGCATCTTGCAGAAAGTCAGGCAATCCGACAACAACCATTCCATTGTTAATGACATTCACGATCAAGACCCCAGCCAGCGTATTCCACACACCTCCTATACCACCCCACAATGCTGTTCCCCCGACCACCACAGCGGTGATTGAGACAAACATGAAGTTGTTGCCGGTGGCTGTCTCGGCAATTCCAATTCGACCCACCGCCAAAAGCGCACCGACTGAAAAAAACGTTCCGGCCAGGGTAAATCCCAGAAGTCGAATGCGCTCAACATTCAGGCCGCTTGCATGGGCCAGTTCTTCACCACCACCTACCGCATAAAAATTGCGACCAAGGCGTGTGCGAGACTGGATAAACCAAGCGACCAGCAGGAAAACCAGCGCAATGTAAACCATCACAGGAAAGTTGAACCAGCGCTCAGTTAAAAGAGCGCGGAAAACGGGATCTTCAACGCGAATGCGATCACCTCTTGTCAGCAAAAGCGCCAACCCCGTGCCGACAAAACCAATCGCCAGAGACGCCATGAATGATGGTATCTTGAGTTTTACATGCACAAGTCCATTCACAAAGCCTATCATTGCGCCCGCAACCATGGATAGCGGTAAGGCAAGCCAGGCCCAACTGAGCATCGTGCCCCCCAACCCGATAAAGACCGAAGCAAAGACAACCGCGCAGACCGATACAGTGCCTTCCATGCTCAGGTCTATCGATCCCATAATGATGATAAATGTGGCACCAATGGCAACAATCAGCGCAGGCGTGGCTGATATGCCTATGCGCGCCGCGTTTCGAACTGAAAAGAACCGCGAATCAATAAGATAGGCATGGGCGTCTCCGGCACGAAAATCCTCCAGCCACTCGATTAAGGGAAAAAACAGGACCAGCGCGGAAAGGACCAGCAAGGGCGCCCATTTTACAATCCGGTTGCGGCTTAAAAGCCGCAATACAAAGGCCGGTTTCGCCGTTGCGTCGACCATTCATCTTACTCCTCCACAGGACCGAACGGTCGACTGCGTGCGCATCTGTGCCGTGTACGCAAAAGCACCCGGCAATGACACAATTTTGATACCCACACGATGGCGACATTTAGAGCAACAGCATGGGGATCGCCGACAGGACAACAGCCAGCCGGCGAAGTTCCTC
Source organism: uncultured Rhizobiaceae group bacterium (assembly GCA_947501445.1). Lineage (GTDB taxonomy): Bacteria > Pseudomonadota > Alphaproteobacteria > Rhizobiales > Rhizobiaceae > Hoeflea_A. Next base: position 205,109 of record CANMVS010000005.1, read on the forward strand.
TATTTATACACGATTTGACCGTTGCCCGGTCCCCAGAAATCTTTCCAGTCATAGTTTGGCACACTGTCAATATATTCTGCCCTGAATGCTTGCGCATCCTCGGGAGTGATCAGAATGGTCGGTCCGTAGAACTCACGACTGGCATGGGGTTCGGCAGATGGCTTGAAGTGGCCGGTCGCCGCATAGTAGGCAAGCGCTGCCGTGATGCCACCACCCCAATGTGGGTTTGTAAAGACAGTCGCCTCGATATCGCCCTTCATGACGAGGTCCACTGCTTGTGGATTGCCGTCATAGGTCACAATCGGGATAACGCCCTGCAATCCTTCCGCGCGCAGCGCCTCAAGAACGCCGTAGCCTATTGTATCATTAGCGCAGTGGACGCCCTTTATTTCATCACCATACCGGGTAATGAAACTCGACATGATCTGGTTGGCTTTCTGGGTATCCCAGTCGGCAGCCTGATAATCAAGAAGCTCTATGTCGGGATAGTCCTTCATCGCATTGAGCAAGCCCTGCTTTCGCTCGATAGCCGGATTGTTGGACGCAATGCCACCAAGGCCAACGATGCCGCCCTTGCCGCCCATTTTCTTGAACAAGATACGTGCAGTCTGCTCTGCCGGGCCAACGTCCGACCATGTCATATGGGAAACATAGTGGTCACCAAAATCCCAGGGATGCAGGTCGTCGGTTTTGTTCCAGATCGTTGATACATAGCCCATTGATGCAGCAACAGCTTCAACAACCGGTCGGCAGTTGGGCGCATCATTTGTATCAATGGCCAACGCAACGTTGCCGCTCTCTTTGGCCAGAAGGGTTTTCACGTCCGCCAGCGACTTTTCGCTTGAACCATCATTAATCAGATGCACCAAATCACTCTTTGGTTTCCCAAGACTTTCCACGAAAGCCTCGCCACCTGATACGATTTCGTTCCAATATGGATTGGTGCGGTTTCGGTAGCTCCACGCTATGGTCGGATCGGAGAGCGCTGCCCGTGCAGGACCACCCCCCAAAACACCAGCCGCAGCGGCTCCGCCCAGCCCCATCGCAGATGCGAGCAGGAATTTACGACGGTTGATCGTCTCCTGCTCAATGAAATTTTTGATGAACGACATAACTCTCTCCCTTTCGAACCGTGCCGGAACTTTAGCGTCACCCATGCAGGTGCTCCGGCACTCTGAATCCTGTCACAACTCTTCGCCCAGGCATTTAATGCACTAACTAGTTACTTCTTTACGGAGAGAAGTGTCAAGTGCTAATGTGAAAAACCGAGAGATCGCCCATTGCAGCATCTTGACCTGAGGTCGCCTTTGTGGCGATTAAAACGATTCAACCAACGCGATGTGGACCATTTTGACACGACTGTGATGAACCGAACCAAGATGGGTCAGAAAAAAGGCCAAAAACCATGAAGGCAATCAAAAGAGATGCGGAGGCAACCAAAGCCAGAATTTTGTTGGCTGCAAAAAAGGAATTTGCCAGGCGAGGCCTGGGTGGTGCCCGTGTCGATGAAATCGCCGAGCGGGCGAAAGCCAACAAGCGTATGATCTATCACTATTACCAAAGCAAAGAAGAGCTCTTCCGCACGGTCCTGGAGGAAGCATACCTCGACATACGGTCCGCCGAACGCAAGCTAAATCTCGACGAACTGTCACCAACCGATGCACTTGAAACACTGGTTAAGTTCACGTGGAACTATTACCTGAAAAATCCGGAATTTATTACGCTGGTTAACAGCGAAAACCTGCATCGGGCCCGACATCTGAAAAGTCTGCCAAAACTCCACGAGACGATGCGAGGGTTGGTTGATCAAGTTGACAATATCTTGAAGCGCGGTCAGAAAAGCGGCGAATTCCGTTCAGGAATAGATGCAACTCAATTGAATATCACCATAGCGGCAATCGGATACTATTATCTGACAAACAGATTCACCGGCTCATTCCTGTATGAGCGGGATTTGATGGACAAAAAATCTCTGGAAGAGCGCTTGGCATTCAATATCGATACCATCCTAAAGCTCGTCAGCGCGTAAATTTTCCCGATGCCTACGCGTAGCCGGGCATTTACTTCCTCCAATGAAGTTCCGATTCAACCATTGCTCATCTGCGAAACCCCATCGACAAAAAGGCCCGGGTTGATCCGGGCCTTATCTTTACATTCATTTACAGCAATTCAAGTTTTGACTGAATAGCCAAAGCCTATTTGGCATCGCCCGTGTTGGTGATCTGGCCGTCAATAATGGCTGTGACCACATAGACACCGGCAACATCACCATTCTCATCAAAATCCTGAGAACCGGCGGCCCCCTCATAGTTGATGTCTTTACCAGCAGCTATCGCTGCCTTGGCCTTGGCCCACTCGCCTGGAATGATCACATCACCTGGAGCACTGGCAACATCACGAATAGCACCGGCAATTGCCGCGCGGTCCGTACTGCCAGCCTTTTCAGCAGCCAGTGCAAGGATAAACGCCGCATCATAGGAATTGGCGACAAATATGCCATCCTTTTGAACGCCGGCCTCATCAGCAGCAAAGGCAAAGGCCTGCGCCCCTGGCAAATCCGGTGTGCCCGGACGGGTCATGAGGATTTTCCCGGTTGCTGAGGGAAGATTATCGGCCATCAACTGAGAAACCATACCATCACCACCATAGAAGGAATCAAAATCGCCTCCCTCAATGGACTGCCGCAGGATTGTCTGGCCAGAACCTTCAGCATAGGCCAGGATGACCAACGCCTCAGCGCCTGTTGATGAAAGCGAGCCGATTTCTGCACGATAATCAGCTTTGCCGTCTTCATGGGCTTCAGAGGCTGCAATCGTTCCACCCGCCTTTTCAAAGGCAGCAACGAATGAATCGGCAAATCCCTTGCCGTAGTCATTGTTCACATAGGTAACGGCAACATTTTTCTTGCCACCGGCCAGTATCAGATTGGCCAGCACGCTGCCCTGAAACGCGTCAGAAGTCACGGTACGAAAGACAAGGCCCTTGTCATCAATGTTGGTGACAGCAGGCGACGTGGCTGATGGTGAGATCATTGCAACACCACCTGGCACACCGGCATTGTTGGCCGCTGAAATCGTTGCACCTGAACACAGGGCACCAACGATGGCGGAGACTTTATCCACATTGACGACACGGTCAGCGGCGTCTGCGGCCTTGGTCGCGTCAGCGCAGGTTGTGTCGGCAACGACAAACTCGACGGTCTTGCCGTCCATCAGACCACCCTGATCATTGACATGGGTCAACGCCAGCTTGGCACCATCAATGATTGGCGGAACAAGGCTTTCAATCGGGCCGGTTACACCGCCCAGAAATCCAAATTTCACGTCAGCAGCCATGGCTGCTCCAGAAAGCCCTGCCAGTGCGACACCAGCCGCAAGCGCCATTTTGATTTGTGGCAACATTTAAAACTACTCCCAAATATTCGGGTCGGTTACTCCAACCCTTCATCCGTATCAACGGTCTCCTCCCCGATAGCTCACGGGAAGTTGAGCGTGATCATAGCGAAACAATTGTCGCTTGGAAGCTGAAATTTCAAAAACGGTTTACAACCCACACGGCAGAGCGCACTTGCGGCGCCAAAATGGTGGAATTGCCGTTAAAAATTCTTACCGTTTTACTTTGGCCATCAGGCTCTGGCTCGCCAGATATACACCCAATACGACAATGGACGTGCCGATAATCATCGAAGGCGTCGGTCGATCACCAAATAGCAACCAGGCCTGAACCGCGACCGTTGGCGGCACCAGATAGATCAGCGAAGCCGCCCGGGAAACCTGTCCCCGCCTGATGAGATACAAGAGCAGCGCAATAGCGCCAATCGAGAGGCCAAAGACAGACCAAATGAGCGCCAGCGTGAGCTCAAAATTCCATTTGATCTGCAGATCTTCCAGTAACCAGGCCATCGGCAGGGTGAATGCCAATGCACCGATATATTGCAGCATGGCCGTTGTTCGCAGGTCCGCTGCCTGCAGGTAACGCTTTTGATAGATTGTACCACCAGTGACCGCCACCATGGCACCAACGTTAACCAGTAGCGGCACCATGGCTGTGCTGATCTGCTGCCACTCCAGCACCAGCAACCGTGGTACGATCGCTATCAGCAGGCCGGAAAATCCCAGCACGATGCCGATCCACTGTCTGCCACTTAAACGTTCACCAACGACATAGGGCGCGATCATTGCTGTCATCAGTGGTTGCAGCGCGGCTATCAGGCCGGACAGTGCTGTCGGTACGCCTTCAGCAATCGCCCACCAGACACCACCAAGGTATATTCCATGCAGCAACACGCCTGAGAATATGGCGTGACCCCATTGTTCCGGCGTTTTGGGCCAGGCCGCGCGGAAGGCGAAACAAATCACCAACAGCATAACGGCTGCAGCCGCATAGCGAACCACCAGAAATTCCAATGGCTGTGCATAGGGAGCGACGTAGCCGGCTGCAATCCATCCGGTCGACCACAGCAAAACAAACAGCGCAGGCGCCAAACGGTCCAGCAGCATCTAAGAGCTTTCCTGCGGTTAGAGCATGCCTCTTTCCTCGTGCAGGAACATCGCAAACGGCTCTGGGGATGAAATTGTCAGTGAATATCTAACCCTGTGGCCCACCATAGTAAAGTGAAACTGCGTGTTCTGCTTCTGCAAAAAACAGCCAGCGCTCAACAAACAGCCCTGCCATCAACGCCAAAAAGGCAAATACCATCCACAGGGTGGACGCGGTGAAAGCCCATACGGCAAGCGTGATCAGCAGCGGCAGCGCCGCTCCAAGCAGCAACGCTATTTTTCTGAGCTTGGCGGCGTGTTTCCTGCCAACGACATGCACCATTTCGCGTGTCAGGTAGTTTTCACCGGTGTGGGGACGCTCGAGCAACCGGACCTTGCCGATATTGCCAAGTCCTGTCGCCGTTTCCATGGTTGAGCCACTATCGGCGAGACTGGCATTTTCTGCGTGTTTCCACCACATGTATTTGACAATCCAGGCCAGGGCGATTGCCAGAACAGCCAGACCGGCGGCATCGGAGTTCGATACAACAAATCCACTAAGCCCCGTTGCCAGCACATAGCCACAGGTCAATGAAAATACCAGATAACAAGTCGGCGTCAGACCGGTGTGCCAATGCGGAACGGTTTTTAACTGCGCGTATATCATCGCTGTGGTGTAAACGGTTACCAGACTGCCAGCCGCGATGAGCAGACCCAGCCACAACGCGCGTTCCCCAGTCACCATCCAGATCAACGTATACAGCCCAAATAGCAACAGCGTTATGACCGACGCACAGCCCTCGCGTGACAGCCACGATGAGCGCCATTGCGAAAATGCCCGCCAGGCGCGCTCCGGATGCCCCAAATGGAATGTCGAGGCGATCAGACCGGCAACGGCGAGCCCTCCGGCCAGCAGCGGTATCAAAAATGCCGCCAGCAAGCCACCAGGCAGCGGCACACCAACGCCAATCATGGCCATCAGGCCAAAACCGGCTCCGGACATGACAGTGAAGAAAATGACAGAGATTGCAGGATGCATGCCAGCGTTACCCCAATTTTTCCAAAGCTTGATCAAGCCAGCCCAACAGACCGCCAGCCTTGGGCTGTGCAGCCGTCAACGGCGTTGCGGAACCGCATGATGATGGTTTCGTTTTCGGGCGCGGCGGCAGATATTTGTTCACCGGTGACGTTCCCATTTCCGGCATCAGGTCGAACCCGCCACGCTCGGAGACCAGCTGCGAGACGTTAGAATTCGGATCGGCAAAATCACCGAAATGACGCGCGCCAGCCGGACAGGTGCGCACACAGGCTGGTTCCCGGTCCACTTCCGGAATATTTTCGTTGTATATGCGATCAACACACAGGGTGCATTTCTTCATGACATTTTCAACCGGATCCATTTCCCGGGCCCCATAGGGGCACGACCAGGCGCATAGTCCGCAACCGATGCACATGTCTTCATCCACAAGCACGATACCGTCCTCTTCCCGCTTGTAACTTGCGCCCGTAGGGCACACCGTTACGCAGGGCGCATCAGCACAATGCAAACAGGATTTGGGGAAATGCACGATTGATGCCGGCGCATCTGCCGGACTTACCTCAAACGTGTGTATGCGGTTAAGCCAGGAGCCTTCCGGTTCGGCTCCATAGGGATCCAGATCAGCAAGAGGTGCACCATAGCCGCCGGTGTTCCATTCCTTGCAATTGACCACACACGCATGACAACCGACACAGGTGTCCAGATCAATAACCAGCCCCAGGGCCTTGTTGGTGGATTGTGGCAGACTGGTCAATTTCCTTCTCCCCATTCGCGCCCATAGGTCAGAACATCAGCGGATTTAGCCAGGGAATCCTGCTGCGGTTCAAACTGTGGAAGAGACACGGGATGATCCTCCGGTGGCGCTTTTTCAATGCGAACCCGAAGGTCGAACCAGGCGGCCTGCCCGGTAATCGGATCAGAATTTGACCAGCGCAGCCCATCCGCCTTTGGTGGCAGCAATTCGTGAATGAGGTGGTTCAGCAAAAAGCCTTTTTTTGCTTCCGGCGCATCATCATCCAGGTTCCAGGCTCCCGGCCGCTTGCCAATCGCGTTCCAGGTCCACATGGTCTTGCCGTTTACCGCCTCCATGCGGCGAACAGGAACTTTGATCTTGCCATGGTGCGATATAACCCAGGCCCAATCTCCGTCAACCAGCCCTGCCTCGTCGCAAATACCACCTGGTACATAGAGTGGATTGGTGCCGTGAATCTGTCTGAGCCAGGCATTTTGAGATCCCCAGGAATGATACATGGCCGCGGGCCGCTGGGTAATGGCGTGATAGGGATAGGCTTCTTCATCAAGCCCCTGCCCTTCAAATGGCGCATACCAAATGGGCAGCGGATCAAACGTCGAACGAATACGATCGCGATGCGTATCGGGTGGTTGACGGGAACCATGCCCCTCGGCAGCCAGTTGAAACTTTCGCAGCGGTTCAAGATAAAGCTGGAAAATATTCTCAACCGGTCCGTCCTGAAGGCCCATTTCAATGGCCCAGTCCGTCCAGGCCTTATTGGCGTGTTTGAAGTAGAGCGCTTCAGCCGGTACATGGGCCTCAAAGAAGCCACCATTTTCGATGTAGCGGTTGATCTGATCCGGATTGGGTTCACCGCGTCCGCTGCTCTCGCCGTCCTTGCCACGCCAGCCCGCCAGCGGTCCAACACCTGGTCGACGCTGGTGATTGACCATGTAATCGGCGTAGTCGGCAAATTTGGTGCTGCCGTCTTCATTGATCATGCCCGGCAGGCCAAGACGCCCCCCAAGATTGAGCAACACGGACTGAAACCCGCGAACGTCACGCCCTTCTCCCTGTGTTGCCGGATCAACCACAGGCCAACGCAGTGAATCGGCCAGCGCCTCGGGTTCGGAAATAGGTCGATCAAGCAGCGAAATGCAATCATGGCGCTCCAGATATGTCGTATCGGGCAATACCAGATCGGCAAATGCAACCATCTCGGAGTTATAGGCATCCGAATAGATGATTTTGGGAATACGATAGTTGCCGTCTGCGTCCCTCTCCTGCAGCATTTTCATGACACCAGCTGAATTCATGGACGAATTCCAAGACATATTGGCCATATACATGAACAGCAGGTCAACCGGATAGGGATCACCCGCATAGGCATTGGATATCACCATATGCATCAGTCCATGAGAGGACATGGGTGCGTCCCAGCTGAAGGCTTTGTCAATGCGCTGCGGTGTCAAACCATCATCTTCCAGCAGCAGTTCCTCTGGTCCGCGTAAGAAACCGAGATGTGGCCCGGGCAGTGGCTCACCCGGTTTACAGCCGCCATGCGGTTTTGGCTGCCCGTCAATCGGCCGTGGATAGGGAGGCTTGAAACGGAAACCACCGGGACAATCGATGGAGCCCAGCAAAATCTGCAGCAGATGCAATGCCCTGCAGGTTTGAAAACCATTCGAATGGGCAGATATACCGCGCATGGCATGAAACGAAACCGGCCGCCCGATCATCCGTTCGTGACGTTCGCCCTTCATATCGGTCCAGGGCTGCTCGACGATCACTTCCTTTTCAAAAGCCGCTTCAGCAATTTCGCTGGCAAGACGATGGATTTGTGCTGCCGGAACACCAGTGGTTTTTTCAACGTTTTCCGGGGCATATTCGTCACTGAGGTATTTTTCGGCCATCAACTCAAAGGCCGGGCGGGCGCTTCGGCCATCCGCTAGGGTGACCTGGCCTTTGAGTGCCGGTTTCACACCCGGTTGTTTGGATGAAAGACATGATCCGGACTGACGGTCATAAATCAGCGGTTCACCAGCCTCGTTGCGCGCAAATAGTCCATGATCGGCGCCACCTTCATTTTCGATAACAAGCCAGGGCACGTTGGTATAGCGCAGCAGGTAGTCAAGATCGACTTTTCCGGCTTTGAGCAATTCATGCACGATGGCAAGAATGAACAGTCCATCTGTGCCAGGTGTTATGCCAACCCACTCGTCCGCAATAGCATTATAGCCTGTGCGTACCGGGTTCACGCCGACAATCTTGACGCCGCGTTTTTTCAGTTTGCCAAGGCCAATTTTAATCGGGTTGGAATCATGATCTTCAGCGACGCCAAATATGACGAATAATTCGGTTTTGTCCCAATCCGGTGCGCCAAACTCCCAAAACGCACCACCAAAGGTGTAAATCCCGCCAGCCGCCATATTGACGGAACAAAAGCCTCCATGAGCGGCAAAGTTCGGCGTTCCATATTGCTGTGCCCACCAGCCGGTCAAAGACTGGCTCTGATCCCGTCCGGTGAAAAAGGCAAGTTTTTTCGGATCACGCTGGCGCACGTCACCCAACCACTGTGTCGCCAGGGACAACGCTTCGTCCCACTCGATTTCCTTGAATTCGCCTTTGCCGCGTTCACCGACGCGCAGCAGCGGCTTTTTCAACCGTGCCGGCGAATAATGCTGCATTATGCCAGCAGATCCCTTGGCGCAGAGCACGCCCTTGTTTATCGGGTGATCGCGATTGCCTTCAATGTAGCGTACCTTTGGCTGACCATCCTCTCCGGTACGCAGGTGTACATTGATGCCGCAACGACAAGCACACATGTAGCAGGTTGTCTTGCGCACCTCGTCGGAGACATGGGGTGATAGTTCCACATTGTGTCTATCTCCACCCATTTATTTTCTCCCCTATTTTTCTGAAGGTAAGGCCGTGTGCGAGTCTTCTATAATATATAATTTCCGACATCCATAGCGGCTGCCCGATTTTGGAAACATTCTATAGAAAACGCACACATAACCCGGGAGGGCCAGCGATGGCAAAGTCAGGGGGCCAGTGAACGAAACAGCCTTTAAACAAAAGTGGATGACGCAATTGCGGGCACAAAAAAACCCCGGATTTCAATCCGGGGTTTTGAATGTTCGGGTACCTGCCGTCTTTACGATCAGGCGGCAGCCGTGCTGGATTTCAGGCTCGACATGATGTTTTGGGGCGACGATTCTCCGTAAGGATCGCTTTCACAATTGTCTTCGAATCCTGCTTCTTCAAACCATTTCTCAACCACACCATCATTGATGATGGCCGCATAACGCCATGATCGCATGCCAAAGCCAAGATTATCCTTCGCAACCAACATACCCATCTTTCGGGTAAATTCGCCGCTGCCGTCCGGGATGAGCCCGACATTTTCAACGCCCTGAGATTTACCCCAGGCATTCATGACAAAGGCATCATTGACCGAGATACAGTAGATCGCATCAATGCCCTGGGCTTTGAATTCATCAAACATTTTTTCAAAATCTGGCAGTTGAAAAGTTGAGCAGGTGGGCGTGAATGCTCCGGGCAGGGAAAATACGATGACCCGCTTGCCGGAGAAAAAATCATTCGATGTTTTGTTTTCCCAACGGAACGGGTTGGGCCCCTCTATGGATTCGTCACGGACGCGGGTGCGAAAACTGACCTGAGGTACTGATTTTCCGATCAACTGAATGCTCCTTTGAAAACAATCAAAATGCACAGGTCAATTCCGGTGCAAAACCGTAAAAATGACCATAAATTAATGGGGTGTGGCAGCATTGGTTGCACTGCACACAAGACACGACCTAGGTATCATCTGCGCCCCACATGTCCAGAGCAAAAGAGCCGTAAGTCACCAATATTCTTGCGACAGCGTGACGCACAGTCATCAGCAAAGAAGGCTGAAACCGGCGCACTTCATTATCGATCCGCAGCCGATAAACCACGATCCCAATAGGGTTGTTCAGAACCTATCTGCGAAACCAGATAATCCACGAATACACGAACTTTGACCGGCAGATGTCGCCGCTCCGGAAACATTGCGTACAACGTCTGGTGGGGCATTTGATAATCATCAAGCAGCCGTGTGAGCTTGCCGGCGGCAATATCCGGCCCGGCAATAAATGTGGGCAGACGACCAATGCCACTTCCGCCTATCAGGGCCTCTCTCAGGGCTTCGCTGTTGTTGACCTGAAAACTGCCGCTTGTCCGGATGCGAACCGGGCCCTGTGGACCGTTGAAGTTCCATTCCTGAAAATCCCTCGAGTAGGCATAGTGAAGGCAATTATGGGCCGTCAGCTCCTCCGGGTGATGTGGTGTTCCACGGTCTGCAAGATAGCGCGATGAGGCACATAGAACACTGTGCAACGGGGCCAGTTTTCTGGCAATCATTGCTGAATCGTCCAATTGTCCTGCGCGAACCGCAACATCGAAACCGCCTTCGATCAGATCCAAGATCCGGTCGTCCATCACCATGTCGATTTCAATATGCGGATGGGTTTCGAGAAAACCTGATATCAGCGGCGCGACATGCAGGCGACCAAAGGACATTGGTGTGTTTATGCGCAGCCTGCCCTGCGGTGCGCCCTGCATGGCAGAAACCGCATCTTCGGCTTCCTGCGCAGCAGCCAGGGCTTCAACCGCATGCACCAGATAACGCTCACCTGCTTCCGTCAGGCTGATCCTGCGGGTCGAGCGGTGTATCAGCAACACACCCAAACGTTCCTCCATCTGGCTGATACGCTTGCTCACAGCGGATTTTGAAACACCCAATTGCCGGGCAGCCGCTGCAAATCCCTGATTTTCAGCAACGGCAACAAATACCGGAATGGTACCAATTCCATCCATAACAACGTCCTTTGTCAACTCGATCTCAACAATGAGTTTCCAAATACACTGATTATCACTCAACTGGAAACCGATTACATCTGCTTCATAGTAAAAAGCGGAGATCTTGCCATGGCAAAAATGTTGATAGACGGACAGTTATGCGACAAACCAGAGTCTGGTGATGGCCGCTTCAATCGGCAAAACAGCGCGATTGGCCATTGGGTGCAATGGTCACCGGAAAGTCGCTTCCCGGCCGAACCCGCACGCTATCATCTTTTTGTATCCATGGCCTGCCCCTGGTGCCATCGCGTGATGATTGCCCGTCGATTAAAGGGGCTCGAGGATGTCATTTCCGTTTCACACATGGTCGCCGAAACCGACGAAAGAGGTTGGCGTATTGCCCCCTCATCCGACCCCGTCAACAGCGACATTGCTGGTGACCAGTTTATGTATGAGGTCTATTTGCGTGGCAATCCGAATTACAGCGGCCCTGTCACGGTGCCAGTCTTGTGGGACAAAAGAACCCAAACAATCATCAGCAATGAATCTGCCGATATTATGCGCATGCTCAACTCATCATTTGCCGATTATGCCAACAATGACGTCGACCTTTATCCGCCGGCCTTGAGGGCGCAGATCGACGCGATCAATGCATTCATACATGAGACAATAAACAATGGTGTTTACCGCTGCGGCTTTGCACGAACACAGGCCGCCTATGATGAAGCCGTGGTCTTGCTGTTTAATGCGCTGGACGCGGTTGAACAAAGGTTATCCTGCCACAGCACGCTGGTTGGTGACGTCATCACCGAAGCTGACTGGCGCCTTTTTGTGACGCTGGTCCGATTTGATCCGGTCTATGTCACTCATTTCAAAACAGACAGGAAACGCATCGCGGATTACCCCAGTCTCAGCGCCTATCTGAATCGGCTCCATCAGGTTCCCGGCGTCGCACAAACCATTGATATGGCACATATCCGCCAACATTATTTTCGCAGCCACCTGGATCTGAACCCGCTGGGTATCATACCGGTTGGCCCGGCAATTTCCGCTACTGCGCAAACCGATGGTTCAACCAAAACTCGTCAGATGGAGATGGCGCAATGAGTGACACAGTACAAGCACCGTCAGGCAATCTCTCACTCAGTCCCACTGTCGGGATCGTGTCAATCGGCATCATGGTCGGCATCAGTTTCGCCCTGGCAAAATTTGCGGTATCACAGGGCATAGCCCTATTCTCTGCCTTGTTTTGGCAGCTGTTTTGCGCCACAATTGTGCTGCTGATTGTCGTGGCAATCAAGGGCATACGTTTACAGCTGTCAGCGGTCTATTTGCGTTACTATCTGATAAGCGGGCTACTTGGCGTTAGCGGCCCGCAGATCATCGCCTATGTCGTATTGAAACATATTCCGGCAGGTCTGTTCTCAACGCTGGTTACCCTTTCTCCACTGATCACATTTGGTATTCTGTCAGTGGTTGATCGGCGGTTCCTGCCGCTTTATCGCCTTGTTGGTATCGCGCTTGGCCTGATGGGGGTTAGTCTTGCGACATTGAGCAACATGGAAACCGGTGCGCTCGGTCTGCATTGGATACTGGTGGCCATCGCCGCACCGATTCTATTGGCCAGTGGCAATGTGTACAGGAACAAAGCATACCCAAAGGGTGCCAATCCGCTAGTGCTTGCAACGGGTATGCTTGCCTCGCAGACATTGCTCGTCTGGCCGATTGTCATATACCAGGGCAACGTCTTTTCTCCCATTGATCTGGCCGGCAGCGCGGATGTTGCAATTGTCATCATCGGCATTTTCACAGCGCTCAGTTACATTTTGACATTTGCCATACAGCGTAAGACGGACGGCGTTGGTTTCAGCCAGGTCGGGTATTTTGCAACATTGTCCGGCATTGGCGCTGGCGCAGTACTATTTGGTGAGCCGCTTGGCCCCCTGCTCGTCGTTTCAATCGCAATTCTGTTTGTCGGGCTGGCTGTAACAAATGGCCACTTCAAACGCGCAAAATACTGATCCCTTCACCTTCAGACAATATCAAGGAATTCAATTATGGTCAGACTGGAACATGCCAATCTCGTCGTCGCCGATATAGAACCAACGTTAAATTTCATTCTTGCCGCTTTTCCCAACTGGTCAGTGCGTGGGCGTGGAGAAATGTCCTGGAATGGCAAGCCACGCAATTGGCTGCACGTCGGTGATGATGATTATTATCTGACGTTGAATGATGGTGGGGACGGAAATAACCGCGATCTTTCCGGACACTCAAACGGCCTGGCACATCTCGGTTTTGTTGTTGATGACGTGGATGCAATTGTCTCAAGGCTTGAAGCGAAGGGTTTTGAAATAGACGTCAAGGGCGCGGATCATCCGCACAGAAATACCGTATATTTTCGCGACCCGGCAGGCTTTCAATTCGAATTTATGCAATACCTCAGTGATCGCGCAGAAGAGCGAAACAGCTACGCCTGACTATCAATCCAGACGGTGGACACCAGTTCCAGCGGTGTCCACCGTATCGACGTGGGTGAGACCATTACAAATCCGGGTCATCCGGGTTTTTCCCCGGTGGCAACCAGGCCCGTTTTACAGTGTCATGGACATCGGGTGAATGACTGGAAAGCGCGGTATCCATCTCCTCCTGGATTTTGCGCGCAAGATCCATATAAGGCTTGTTCTCGGTAATGGGTATGTCGGGATCATACAGATGGGCAAGCCGTTTGATGCCATCCAGATCGCGTTCGACAAACATTGTGACCAGCTTTTCAGCCTCGTGGGGATGTACGTCAAAGGACTCCAGAGCATAGCGCGCAGCGCGTACTGAACTGTCAAAGGTCTCCCGGACAATGTCGTCCGCTCCGGCTTTGTAGAGTTCATAGACATGATGCCGATGGCGGGCTCTGGCTATGATATGAATATCCGGGCGCACCTGGCGTGCATGGTGGACAATCTGAACAGCCCTGTCAGGGTCATCTATGGCGACAACCAGCAATTTTGCTTCGTCAAGGCCAGCAGATTTGATCAGGTCCGGGCGTGACGCATCGCCAAAAAAAGTCCGGATGCCAAATTTTTGAAACATGTCAATCATGTCGGCGCTGAGGTCGAGTACAACGGTGTCGTAGCCATTGCCCTTTAAAACCCGATTAATGACCTGGCCAAAACGCCCCATTCCGGCAATGATGACCGATCCTTTTTCGGTAATTTCATCGGCTTCGCGGGCCTGATCATCTTCAAGGCGCGGCATGATAACCTTGTCAAACAGGATGAAGAGAGCAGGCGTCAATAACATTGACAAAGCAACAACCAGCAACAACAAATCAGCCAGTCCGACAGGAATGACCGCGCTTTGAACAGTAAACGACAAGAGCACAAAGCCGAATTCACCGGCCTGAGCCAATGAGAGGGCAAAAAGCCACCGATCAGCGCCGCGCAGTTTGAACAGAAATGAAAGCACCAGCAGCACTGCAGCTTTCAACAGCATCAGGCCAATGGTCAGACTGATAATCAGCAGCGCATTGTCAAACAACAAAATGAAATTGATGCCCGCGCCCACGGTGATGAAAAACAGACCGAGCAGAAGCCCTTTGAACGGCTCAATATCGCTTTCAAGTTCATGCCGATACTCGCTTGTCGCCAGAACGACACCGGCCAAAAAGGTACCCAGAGCAGGAGACAGTCCGACAAGTGTCATCAAAAACGCAATTGCGACAACGAGCAGCAGGGCAGCGGCGGTAAATATTTCGCGCAGTTTGGCCGCAGCAATAAAGCGAAAAAGCGGGCGCGACAGATAATGCCCGCCAGCCACAACGGCAGCAATCGCCGCAATATTGACCAGGGCCACCTGCCAGCCGACGAGATCAGCGATCAGGCTCATCTCCGAACCGTGGTGTTCACCATCGCTGGCCGCAGTTCCATGCTGGATCAATTCCGGCAAGGCCAGCAGCGGGATCAGGGCCAGCATCGGAATGACCGCAATATCCTGAAACAACAGAACTGAAAAGCTCGACTGTCCACCATCGCTTTTCATCAGGCCTTTTTCATTCAGTGTCTGCAGAACGATGGCGGTTGAAGACAAAGAGAACACCAGGCCTATGGCCAGCGCCACACTCCACACCTGCCCCAGCATCATGGCGGTGGCCATAACCAGCAATGTCGTCACGCCCACCTGAATACCACCAAGACCCAGCAATTTGGCCCGCATGTTCCACAATGTCCGTGGCTCCAGTTCGAGCCCGACGAGAAACAGCATCATTACAACACCAAACTCGGCTATATGCTGAATGCCCTTGGTTTCGGATCCGACCAGACCCAGTAGCGGGCCAATAATAATGCCTGCGATCAGATATCCCAGCACTGACCCCAGTCCAAGGCGTTTGGCAACAGGAACGGCAACAACCGCTGCCAGCAGATAGATGAAGGCCTGAAACAGCAAACCGGTCATGGCTGAGCTCCTTGCAGGATTGGCAGGGCATCAGCTGAAAGAAGCGGCATCTTACCGGCTTTATCCATATCGAGGCTGTTGTCTCTCAACGCGCCTAAAAACCGCTCATACCCTTCGACATGATGCGCCAGACGTGTGTCTTCTCCCGCGCTATGCGCTGCAAAAAGCGTATAGGGTGGCACAAAGTGCAAACCACACAGATTTGCGGTTTGTTCGAGCGGTGTAAGCAGTTCGCGAATGGTAAAATTGTTGCGGCCACCCTTTTGGTAAAATTGTGACGGTCCGCCGGTTGTGACTACGAGCGAAAAGAGTTTGCCAGCTATCTTGTCGCCGTCCTTGCCATAGGCAAACCCATATTCAAGAACGAGGTCCTGCCACTCTTTCAAAATTGAAGGGGTTGAATACCAAAACATTGGAAATTGAAACAGGATGACATCATGATCCAGAAGTCGCTGCTGTTCTTTCTCAACATCAATTTTATGGCGTGGATATTCAGCATAAAGATCAACGAAGGTCACGCCGCGAACCTTGATCGCAGCCTGTGCCAGGTCTCGGTTCGCTCTGGAGTAACGCTGCCCGGGATGAGCAAACAACACAAGTATTCTTCTATTTTGCGCCAATGGCATCGCCTCGTTTTTTGTGTCCCATCATTCTTGTGTGCCTACCTGAAAGTCAAGTTCGTGAACAGGCGCAGACACCAATGAATGGCCAAAGCAATACACCGGGTAGTAACTCCATTCGGCTGCAGGAGCAGTCAGTACAGCCTTGATGAACAAATAGGCCGGTAACACGCAATAATGGGCGATTGGAACAATTCAGTTTTGACGCAATCGGCAAAACCTGAATGCAACAATAAAATCAAAGGCCGACGCTGTTGTCCCGTTTCTGAAAAACGTGAAACGGTCTCATTATCCTCGGTGAGGAATTGCATTGGACCAGACAAGCGACAAATTGACATTTTCATCACTGAGGATTGCACCAGCCCGTCTCCCCTTTTGGCTGGCCGATATCCCTTGGGAAACAATGATGTCAGCACCACCGACAGTGGCAGAGCCGCGGAGATGATCGACCAGCAATTGAAGGTGCAAGCTCATTTATCTATGGATTTACGCTGAATAAAAAACGATATTGATTGCCTATCGCAAATTAACAGGTGCTCAGTGGTTCACATTGACAACAATTCAAGGCACTTCATACCTCAGATGGCTCAAAATCCATCGGATCTTCACGCTGGATATTATCCACTGGGGCACAGTTCCCGGTGTATTCTCACAGAACTAACAGGAAAAAAGGACATAACATACGATATATTGTACCAATACACCCGGTTACTATGGGAGGGGATCGAGATCCATGAAACCATTCCCACTGGCACACATCTGTTTTTGTCCAACCACCAATGCTCCTACGATATTGGTTACTTCTCCTTTTTGCTGGGCCTGCTTAACGGTCACGACATAAGCATGATCGGATGGGACGCCATGCCGATCATGCATACGGGTGAAGTCGCTTGGCGACTTCTCAGCCACCCAACAACGCTTGCAAATGAATACACCCAACGTTTCAATGTCGAAGCCGTCGATACCTATGTTCCTCAAAAAATCATGGATGGCTTCAACAAAATTGAAGCAAGAATACTTCAGGATGCACCACGGTCGATTTGCGGTTCTGCCGCCGGTGAAATGGAACGATCAGAGCAGGAGGCGGTAACAAGAATGAGCACGATGTATCTGACGCTTGCTGAACGCCATAATATGAATATTTATCCTGTCCGGTTTGTTTGGGGCAATAGCCATGACAATGGTATGCAGAAATCGCTGCTTCCAACACAGCTTTGCGCTCAGCGGGCGATCATAGGCCCGGCAATCACCCCCAAAAACCTCAAAAATGCCAATCTCCTGCAACAGCGAAATCTCGTGACAAGCGCAATCAATGATTTGTGGATACCACCAACGGACGAACACATGCGGGCAAACCTGCAAACCAGCCAACGGATTGACAAACTCTGCCAAACTTTCGGGGTGTCACGCACAAAAGCAATCATGTTTGACGCCATTTTAAAGTCCGACATCGCCGAGCTGACTGACGACGCAAAACTGATGCGCCACTGGTTTGTAGAAAGCAAATCACGCTGGCAGGCGGATCGCTCCACATGGCTATGGGGTTTTGCAATGTGGGTGAGTGAGTGTTTTTCCATGGGTGAGATCAAACTTCTCGAGACGATGTACGGACCATTGAGAAATCCGGATACGAACACAACACTGTAAAATTCCCCATCAGGCTTCTTTTGGGCGGATCCTATCGTGCGATTGCGCCCAATTTGGAACAGTCGTAAAACCCGCTCGGCCAGTCGAAATCTTCAAATCTTCCCTCCAAAACACGATTTTATTTTATACATCTATAGTTATATTTACATTGTTCTTTGTCTTGCAATAATTAATTCTATACTATAGATTAAATTAAGTAGTAATAGTATTGTAGGAATGTAAAATTCTTGTGGTTATTTAAATGGAATTTCATTTTGAATTAAAACGGCACCTGAAAAGCCGTTGTTTTCATAGAATGATTTACACCACACTTTGCTTTGGCATGCATTATTGGTGAGATTGAAGATACGGGGTGGAATGTCTGAAATGAGTTATCATGAAACGTGCAACGGGGAATCTCAACAACCCCATAATATCATTCACCGACCTGATACAGCTGACCGACCAATTGATCTGGTTGCCGGCTTTTACCCGGGCGGCAGGGAAACCAAATCTCTTGCTGGCGGGCTATTGGGCGATGAAGACATTCGTTTTGACATTCTATACCAAATGTCCAGCATTCTTTGGAATGGAATTGAGGTTCGTGAAACAATCCCCGCCGGCGCTCATCTGTATTTGTGCAATCATCAGTGCACCTATGACATCGGTCTGTTTGCGCTGCTGCTTGGGCTACTCAACGGCCAGAATACGCGTATTCTTGCATGGAATGCACATGATCGCACGCAGGGCGGCACGTTACTCAAACGGCTGTTTGAACACCCAAGCAGTTTGAGAGATGGGGTGTCGGAGAAATTTGATATACAACTTATCGATCCATACGCGCGCGATAAATTGTTGGGCGATTTCCAACTGGTAAGCGACAATTTCGATTCTCTATCACCACGATCCATTTGTGCAGTTGCATCCGGTTGGCTTGATTTGAGTGAAGACGAACGTATCAATACACTCAGTTCGGTCTTTCTAACATTGGCAACCGAGCAGCGTGTAAACATCTACCCTGTTCGATTCATGTGGGCCAAAACAGGCCAGAAGGTGCGCGCCAAATCAGCATTGCCGGAAGGTCTGACACCGCAACGCGCTACGATTGGCCGCGCCGTAACGCCACAAATGCTGGATGGTCTTAACCTTTTACAGCAACGAAATCTGGTTCTGGATGCGCTCAATCAACTTGGGGTCCCCTGCCCAACGGAAATCCAGAACCAAAATCGCGAAAGGAATAATCGCGTAAACTACATTTCCAGCGTATTTGGCACAGCAAAAGCACGCATCGTTCTGTGTGATGCGCTCATCACGGCGAACCTGGCCGAACTGTCAAAAGAGGGCCAGACACTAAGACGGTTCATAACTGACACATCGTCCCATATCAGCGCTGACCACAATAGCTGGCTGTGGGAGTTTGCCCTATGGTTGACCGAGGGATTTGTCATGACAACACCGGATTTCCTCAATCATGTCTATGGCTGTGAAAGCTTTAACCCACCGAAATCCTCAGCAAACTGATTGAGCGGCCTGCTGTGAATTGGCCGCTTGCAAAAACGTTGACTGATACGGTGGCATGGCGGGTGTCAGCTTCCAGACCGTTTCACGTTTTGTCAGAAACGGGACAACGGTGTCGGCTTTTGATTTTATTGTGGCATTCAGGTTTTGCCGAACCGGCCAAAACCTGAACTGCTCTTGATGACGGCTGGACAATCCTATCTCATCGATTGTGCATCTGCCGAAACCCGGACCTTCAATTGACGCCCTGACTTAGGCACACGCGCCACTGAACGGCACACAGCCAGCAGGTCCTGCACAATCATCACAGGTTTTATGTGCACCACACATTTGTGCAATCCGAAGGCAAAAAACAAATACAGCGTTGTCAAAACCATAAAATCAGCTGCAAAGAGCACATCGCTGAGAAAATGTCTTCCTTTTGCAATGCGCAGCACCGAACCCAGAAGGGCCGCTGACACTGCTACGCCCATAAGTGCCAGACGACCCTTCCTTCCAAGACCAGGACAAAACACCAGCACAACCATGAGGGAGATCGCGATGATGCTGCTGGCCTCACCTGAAACGAAGCTGCAGTTTCGGCTGCACTGATCGGAGATTGCCAGTGGCGGGGTAAACAGGCTTGGCCCGCCAAATTCTTCCACCGATTGCGGACGGGCGCGGCCCCAGTTGTTCTTGAGCACAGCATTGACCAGCACCCCCGGACCAAGAAGATAGGCCGTACACATGAAGAGCCAGACCCTGTTGGGTATTTGTGTTTCAGGGCGAAGGGTGGCGTTGGTTATGGCCAGGAAAAGTGCGATGGCAACCACCGCCACTGAAACGATTGTGACCAGACTGCGAAGAGATGACAGGAACGCTGAATCATTTGCAACAAAATGCCCCTGTGAAACAAAAAAACCTGATGCCCACAGATCGATACCCGGAAAGAAGTGAAATATGGCCGTCAGCAACAGGAATGCAGCCAAGGCTGCCGCCAGAACAAATTTGCCGGTTTGTGATGTCATTGCACTTTACCCTTGAATGAATGTTGGCGGGTACATGACGCAATCTGCAGATGTTTTCGTCTCCACAGGACGGGCAGGACAGGGTTGATCGTCCGTGCCTGCAAGGTCGGACAATTGTCGCTATAGCTCAGCTCAATCCACAGCATGCAAATTGTATTTCATATTTTATATTGCAGATTGGATCCAATCTTGATATTCAATGTAAATCCCGTTCCTGTAAAATCAGGCGGGTCAACAATAATCGGGAGGTAACCAATGAATTTTGCGAAACTGGCGCTGACTGGCGCCCTGATGAGCGCTGTGGCAGTGCCTGCGTTTGCCGACAAACTGGATGATGTTATCAACAATGGTGTGCTGCGTTGCGGGGTTGTTCTGGACTTTCCGCCAATCGGTTACCGCGATGCCAACAACGAACCAGCCGGATTTGATGTTGAATATTGCAAGGACCTTGCAACGGCGCTGGAAGTTGACCATGAAATCCTGCCCGTCACCTGGGCAGAGCGTTTGCCGGTTATTGTCACCAATCGCGCTGATGTTGTGTTTGGTGGAACGTCCGATTCGCTGGCGCGGGCAAAAACTGTCGGCTTCTCGATCCCCTACGCCATTTATTATGCGCAGGCTGTTGTTGGCAAAGATACTGGCGTCAAAACGTTTGAAGATCTCAAAGGCAAACGGGTTGCTGCGGCTGTTGGCACCGTTCCCGAACAGGAATTTCTCAAATACGCCAAGGAATGGGGTACTGAAGATCTCTATCAGGGCTACCAGTCTGAAAATGAGGTCTTCCTCGCTGTTGCCCAGGGCAAGGCTGATGTAGGCATCACAACAAATACCGCGGTCAAACCCATTGCTGACCAATATGAGGAAATTATTGCCGGACCGCGCATGCCATGGACAACCGACTACACATCCGTTGTCGGACCAAGAAAAGATGTCACATGGCTGAACTACCTCAACTTGTTTGTTACGCATCAGGTTCGCTCGGGGCGCTATCAGCAACATTGGGACAAATTTGTTGGCGGCGAAGCACCGGAACTCAGAATTCCGGGCGTTCTGTACTGACCACACACCACAGCAACATCAATAGTCCCTGCCCATTCGGGCAGGGATTCACCAAGGCTGGTTGGGTATCATGGAATACACTTTTCACTGGCGGCCGGTTTTCCGAGCACTGCCGGATCTGTTGGATGCAGGCCTGCTGACGCTGCAGGTGGCAGCACTGTCGATGGTTTTTGGCGTTGTATTTGGTCTTGGACTTGCAATCATCCGGCTCAACGCACGCGGGCCACTGCTTTGGGCCGCCAGCACCTGGATTGAATTGGCACGCAACACGCCAGCCTTGTTTCAGTTGTTCTTTTTCGGCTTCGGGCTTGGTGCCTTTGGATGGCATTTAAGCCCCTATGCCATCGTCCTTGTCGGATTGTCGTTCAACAATGCCGGATATCTGGCAGAAAATTTCCGCGGTGGTTTCAAGGCCCTTCCGCCAACACAGTTGCGCGCCGCGCGCAGCCTCGGCATGACAGCTACCCAGGCCTACATCCGCATCATCATTCCGCAGGTACTGCGCATCGTCTACCATCCGATGACCAATCAGATGGTTTGGGCCGTTTTGATGTCTTCTCTTGGCATGCTTGTGGGTTTTCGTGAGTTATCCGGCGAAACACAATTTTTCGCCTCGAAAACATTTCGCATTTTTGAATATTTCGCCGTCACCGCTGTCATCTACTATGTGATCGTCAAACTCATTTTGGCCATGTCCCGCCTGTTGGCCATGCGTCTGTTTCGTTATTGACGGAGGCGAACCATGGAACAACCCATCAATTTTTTCAGCGGCTTCAGTTTCAACGACCTGCTTTTTCTTGGCGAGGCGGCCGGGCGGACAATCCTCATTTCCATCCTGTCGATCACCATCGGTACTATTTTTGGATGTCTTTTCGGCTGGATACTTCAGGTTTCCGGCACGGCAGGCGCAGTGAGTGTTGGCGCTTTTCTGGATATATTCCGCTCCGTGCCGCTGATCATTCAGCTTATCCTGTTTTACAATTTCGCACCGATGATCGGCCTTTCACTTGATCCGTTTGCCTCAGGTGTCATTGTCCTGTCCATCTATGCTGCAGCACTTGTGGCAAATGTCGCCAGGGGCGGCATTGAGGCCGTCGGCAGACCAATGCGACGTGCCGCACGCTCTCTTGGCATGAGCTACTGGCAGGACATGCGTTATGTTGTGTGGCCCATCGGGCTCAGGGCGGTGTTCCCGGCCTGGGTTGGTGTCGCGCTGGGCGTCATGAAAGACAGTGCGCTGGTTTCTGTTCTGGGATATGTGGAACTCCTCAAAGCATCACAGATATTGATCACGCGCACGCAGGAACCATTCATAATCCTGACCGTAGCCGGTGCATTTTATTTCGCCCTTTCCTATCCCCTGTCGCGCTATAGCGCCCGTCTTGAAGAGCGGTGGAGCCAATGATTGAAATTCGCGATATCCATAAATATTTCGGCAGTCTGCAAGTTCTCAAAGGCATTGATCTGAATGTCGAAAAGGGTGAAGTGCTCAGTGTAATCGGTGCGTCCGGGTCGGGGAAATCCACCCTGCTATACTGCATCAACGGATTGGAGAAAATCCAACAAGGCTCAATCCGTGTTGATGATGTAGACGTTCACGCGAAGGGAACTGATATCAATCAGCTCCGGCAAAATCTTGGCATGGTGTTTCAGCAGTGGAACAGTTTCCCCCACCTGACGACAATTGAAAATGTAGCGTTGTCGCCGCGCATCGTAAAAAAGAAGTCTCGCGCTGAGGCCCGTGATATTGCCGCAGCACAGCTCAAACACGTTGGTCTGGGTGACAAACTGGATGTTTATCCAAGCGCCCTATCGGGTGGCCAGCAACAAAGACTGGCGATTGCCCGCGCTCTTGCCATGGAGCCTGAATATATGTTGTTTGACGAGGCGACATCGGCGCTTGATCCGGAACTTGTTGGCGAAGTTCTCGATACGATGCGCCTTTTGGCCGAGGAAGGCATGACGATGATCTGCGTGACACACGAAATGGGCTTTGCCCGCGACGTATCCGATCGCGTGGCCTTTTTCCATGAAGGCATTATGGAAGAGATCGGTCCACCGAAACAGATATTCGGCGATGCAATCTCAGCGCACACTCAAAAATTTCTTGCCAACGTCCGATAGGATCCCTGGCCTGATTTCAAACCTCAATTGCGAACCTGTGAATGAATAGGAAAACGAACATGTGGCATGGTGTAATTCCCGCTGTAACGACAAAATTCAAAGATGACATGAGCCTTGATCACGCAGAGATGGAGCGGTGTTTTGCACTGCAGATGGATGCCGGTTGCCACGGGTTGATTGCCTGCGGCACACTGGGAGAAGGCAATATGCTTACCCATGAGGAACGCATCGACGTTTTCAAACTGTGTAAGGGCGCGACCGGCGCCAAGCCAGCGCTTATGACCATCTCTGATGCCGGTACCCGAGAAAGCTGTGATCTGGCCAAAATGGCAGCAAAGGCAGGCGCCGATGGCCTGATGATTGTGCCCTCGCCGATCTACCATACGGATCGGGATGAAACGATTGGCAATCTGAAAGCCATTGCTGAGGCCGCCGACCTGCCGGTGATGATCTACTCCAATCGCGTTGGATATCGGGTGGATGTGACCCCTGAAATGATGGTTGAGCTTGCCGACGACCCGCGGTTTGTGGCGATAAAGGAAAGTTCGGATGACATTCGCCGAACAACGGAAATTTTTAACATGCTTGGCGACCGGTACAATGTGTTGACCGGTGTTGATAATCTTGGTTTTGAGGCATTGTGCGTCGGCGCTGTTGGCTGGGTTGCCGGTCTGGTTGTCGCTTTCCCGCGTGAAACGGTTGCCATATATGAACTCATAAAACAGAACAGGCATGCTGAAGCTCTGGCGATTTACCGCTGGTTCCGCCCATTGCTGGACCTGGACGTATCAACCTATCTTGTGCAGCAGATCAAACTGGCCGAAGTTATCGAAATTGGCAGCAACGATCGGGTACGCATGCCACGCCAACCGCTCAAGGGTGCCCATCGTGCCCGCGTGGAAAAAACCATCCGTGACGCGATCGCCTGCCGTCCGTCTTTACCGGATTTTTGATCATTGATCTGAACGTGAATTCCCCACCCGGCGACATGCGCGCCGGGCAATGACAGTGCATAGAACAATTCAGGTTTTGACGGAATCGGCAAAATCTGAATGTATCAACAAAATCAAAGACCAACACCGTTGTCCCGTTTTTTTGACAAAACGTGAAACGGTCTGGTGGAAGGAATATCCGGATTGAAGAAGGGACGGCACCGTTTTGACGTTCTGGTGATTGGCGGTGGCATCATCGGCCTGACCTGTGCATTGATGCTGCAGGCACGCGGGCAAAATGTTGCCGTTCTGGATCGAAAGGGCATTGCCGCTGAAGCTTCACACGGCAATGCCGGTGCACTGGCCTATTCCGACATCATGCCCCTTGCGTCACCTGGCATAATGCGCAAAGCGCCGGGCTGGCTTCTGGACCCATTGGGACCGCTGACAATACGCCCGGCCTATGCGCTAAAGATTGCGCCATGGATGTGGCATTTCTGGCGTGCTTCCCGGCGTAGTCGTCTCGGTGCCAATATGGCTGCGCAGGCAGCCTTGATGCAGTTGTCACAGAAACTGTTGCCGTCATTTTTACAGGCAACAGGTACCGCCGCCATGCTGCACACAGATGGCAATCTGCAGGTCTATGAGAGCCAGTCGGAGTTTCAGGCATCCTTACCGTCCTGGGAGGCCCGTGCCAAACTCGGCATTCCATTTTCCCATTTGCACAGTCCAGAAGAAATAGCCCTGATCCAGCCCGGTATAGCACCGCGGTTTGTCGCGGCCACCCTCACCCCGCAATGGCACAGTTTTGGCGACCCATTGGATTATGCCCTGGCACTCGGGAAACATTTTGCCGATCAGGGCGGTACAATCATGCAAGCGGACGTACGGGCGATTGCGCCTGAGGAAAACGGCGTTACCGTGCACCTTCATGATAGCAATCATGTTGATGCCAATCATTGTGTCGTTGGCGCAGGCGCCTGGTCCCATCGCCTCACCAAACCGCTTGGAGACAACATCCCGCTTGAAACGGAGCGCGGTTACAATACGACACTGCCGCTCACATCCTTTGATTTAAAACGGCAAATAACCTTTGGTGGCCACGGGTTCGTCGTCACCCGTTTGACAAATGGCATTCGTATTGGCGGTGCTGTGGAGTTTGCCGGGTTGAACGCACCACCTGATTATCGCCGTTCCGAGGCCCTCTTGGCAAAGGCCAAACGGTTTCTACCGGCACTGGACACGCAGGGAGGACAGCAATGGATGGGATTTCGACCATCATTGCCTGATTCACTGCCAGTGATTGGACCATCGTCAGCAAGTCCGCGGATCATATATGCTTTTGGCCACGGTCATCTGGGATTAACCCAGGCAACCGGCACGGCCGATCTGGTCAGCGCACTTGTAACAGGCAGCGAACCAGCCGTAGATTTGTCTGCGTTCAACCCCAATCGGTTTTAGGATTGCACCCATGACCCAGCATTCATTCTTTTGCATTGACGGACACACCTGCGGCAATCCCGTGCGTGTTGTAGCAGGTGGCGGACCGCAACTCGTCGGCAATACCATGCTGGAGCGGCGTGCGCATTTTCTTGCCGAATATGACTGGATACGAACCGGATTGATGTTCGAACCGCGCGGTCACGACATGATGTCCGGATCCATTCTTTATCCATCAACTCGCGAGGATTGTGATACGGCCGTCCTGTTCATCGAAACGTCCGGCTGCCTGCCGATGTGTGGCCACGGAACCATCGGTACCGTGACCATGGCCATTGAACACGGTCTCGTGTCGCCCAAAACACCCGGTGTGTTGCGGCTGGACACCCCCGCAGGTGTGGTAACGGTTGAATACCGTCAAAAGGGCCGGTTTGTCGAAGAAGTACGGCTGACAAATGTACCGGCTTTTGTTCATTCCACCGGTCTGACGGTCGATTGCCCGGGCCTTGGTTGCGTCACGGTTGATGTCGCCTATGGGGGCAATTTTTATGCAATTGTGGAACCGCAGGCCGCCTTTGACGATATCGCCAGTCACCGGGCAATCGACCTGATCGGCTGGAGCCCGTTGCTGCGCGCAGCGCTCAATGAGAAATATGAATTTCTCCATCCCGAACATCCCGAAATCAGGGGCCTTTCCCACATATTGTGGACCGGCAAACCGACACAGGCAAAGGCAACAGCGCGCAATGCGGTTTTTTACGGCGACAAGGCCATCGACCGGTCCCCTTGCGGCACGGGCACCTCGGCACGTATGGCCCATTGGGCATCACGGGGCGATTTGAATGTGGGCGATCATTTCGTCCATGAAAGCATAATCGGCTCATTGTTTGATGGTCGGGTAGAGGCTGCCACCAAGGTCGGTGATACCGATGCAATCGTACCCTCGATTGCCGGTTGGGCCAGAATGACCGGACTCAACACCATTTTTATAGACGACCGTGACCCCTTTGCGCACGGCTTTGTCGTCAACTGATACAGCTTTGCTGTCAACTGGAAGGTATTTGCATGAAAATTACGGCAATCAAAGTCTGGCAGGTTGATCTTCCTCTCAAAGAAGGGCGCTACAACTGGTCCAACGGCAATTTTGTCGAAGTATTCGACAGCACTGTAATCGCCATTGAAACGGATGCCGGTATCAGTGGCTATGCAGAATGTTGCCCACTTGGCTCGGCCTATCTGCCATCCTATGCGAAGGGTGTTCGAGCCGGATTAAGCGAAATCGCACCCCATCTGATCGGCGCCAATCCATTGGCACTTACCGATATCAATCAACGTATGGACAGGGCACTGCGCGGCCACCCCTATGCAAAAGCACCGATAGATATAGCCTGTTGGGACATTCTTGGAAAAGCAACTCAACAGCCGGTCTATATGCTGTTGGGCGGCGCCATGCAGGATGATGTTGCACTGTATCGGGCGATATCGCAGGAGAGCCCGGAACAGATGGCGGCAAAGATTGAGGGTTACCGCAATGAAGGCTATACAAAGTTCCAGTTGAAAGTGGGTGGTGATGCCAATCAGGATATTGAGCGCATCCACGCAACACGCGCAGTCCTCAAGCCCAGCGATATTCTTGTTGCCGACGCCAATACCGGATGGACACGGCATGAAGCGGCCCGGGTTGTTGGTGCGGTACGTGATCTGGATGTCTATATCGAACAACCCTGCCTGACCTATGAGGAATCGGTATCGATACGGCGGCGCACGGCATTGCCCTTCGTACTTGATGAGGTCATTGACGGGCCCGATATGCTGGTGCGGGGTCTGGCAGAGGACGCGATGGATGTTATCAACCTGAAAATATCGAAGGTCGGTGGATTGACGAGAGCCAGATTGATGCGGGATCTGTGTGTTGCCTCCGGCATTCCCATGACGATTGAAGACACCTGGGGTGGTGACATTACCACAGCAACAATCGCGCATCTGGCGCGTTCCACCTCAGAGGAATTCTGCTTTTCCGCAACGGATTTCAATTCCTATGGCACGGTGACAATCGCCGAAGGCGCACCACAAAGGGTCAATGGTCGGATGACCGCTTCGGATAGACCAGGGCTTGGCATCACACCAGACTGGGACGTTCTCGGTTCACCGGTTTTCTTCATCAGCTAAGGACCACTTCCATGCGCAGTTCCAAAACAATTCATGTCGTATCCTGTCATGCGGAAGGTGAAGTGGGTGATGTCATCGTCGGCGGCGTCGCCCCGCCACCCGGTGATACGCTTTGGGAGCAACGCACGCATATTGCCAAAGATGAGACCTTGCGAAATTTTGTACTCAATGAGCCCCGCGGTGGTGTCTTCCGGCACGTCAACCTGCTGGTACCACCCAAAAACCCGGCCGCCGACATGGGCTTCATTATCATGGAACCCGAAGATACCCCGCCCATGTCCGGATCCAATTCCATTTGTGTGGCCACCGTGCTGCTGGATAGCGGCATAATCCCCATGCGCGAACCGGTCAGCGAACTGGTGCTTGAAGCACCCGGTGGCCTGGTTCGGGTCACCGCCAATTGTCGCAACGGCAAAGCCGAACGCATAACGGTGCATAATGTGCCATCCTTCGCCAGCAAACTGGATGCAAACCTGGATGTGGAGGGGTTGGGATCCCTGACCGTCGATACAGCATTTGGCGGTGACAGTTTTGTCATTGTCGATGCACAAAAGTTGGGTTTTTCCATCAAAGAGAGCGAAGCACGTGATCTGGCGGAACTTGGTGTTAAAATAACCAATGCGGCCAATCAGCAATTGGGCTTCCACCACCCGGGTCAATCGGACTGGCAACATATTTCATTCTGTCTGTTTGCAGGCGCGCTTGAAAAAACATCAGATGGTTTTGAAGCCCGATCAGCGGTTGCCATTCAGCCCGGAAAGGTTGACCGGTCGCCAACCGGCACAGCTGTATCCGCACGTATGGCCGTCCTCCACGCGCGTGGCCAAATGAAAATTGGCGAGCAACTTTTGGCGCGCTCGATCATTGGTTCGACATTCACCGGACAGATAGTGGCAACCGCAGACGTTGGCGGTTTCCCGGCTATTATTCCGTCCATATCCGGGCGCGCCTGGATCACCGGAACCCATCAGCACATGCTTGATCCAGATGACCCATGGCCACAGGGCTACCGGTTGAAAGATACCTGGGGATTTTAACCGGGCTTTTGCTTTCCCGGTGACACGTTTCGTTCGCCACCAGGGCTGAAGCACGCTATGTAACTGTTCCGCTTGGGTTACCGTTTCCCCAAAAGAAAAAAAGGCAGTTTTTTGTCCAATTTACAAAATCCACTCATTGGCACCTGGCAATTGACCAGTTGGTTCAACGAACTGGAGGATGGATCGAAGATTTATCCGCTGGGTTCAAACGCATCCGGGTACATCAGCTATTCAGCAGACGGGTTCGTTTTTGTTCACATGAACGCTGCGGATCGGGACCTCTATGCCGTTAATGATCCGTTCGGAGGCTCTTCATCGGAAGACAGTGCAGCGATCAAATCACAAATCTCCTATGCCGGACCCTATGAATACCGCCGTGAACAGGTCATTCACCGTGTAACGGCGTCATCGTGCCCAAATTGGGTTGGCAGCGAACAGGTTCGCAACGTCCGATTGGACGGAGACACCCTCGAGCTGAGTGCTGCAGGCGCAGTGTTTCAGGGCAAAACGGTTACGGCGCGGGTTTTGTGGCAGCGGGCGGGCTGAAAGGCCCGCCATACGAAGCGTACCCGATTGTATGGGAGCGTATCAATAATACGGCAAGGGCCAATCACAAAGCATCACTGCGATGTTGGTTCGCAATGTCAGCCACGAAATACGGCTTCAATATTGTGCCCGTCCGGATCCTCGACAAACGCAGCATAGTACCCGAAGCCGTAAACAGGTCGCAGCCCCGGTTCGCCAATGGAATGCGCACCCAATCCAATGGCGGCATTGTGAAAGGCACGCACATGTGACGAAGATTGCGCAATAAAAGCAACATGCAGCTTCAAAATGGGGCTCTGGACAAGCTCGATGCCGAATTGCCAGGTTGTGGTTCCATAGCCCCGGGCCGGCCCATCTTCGGCGATGAACCTGTACCCCAATGGGTCCAGAACAGTGTCATAAAACCGTTTGGATTTCAGCAGATCGCTGACGGGCAAATTCATATGGTCAATCATAATGGCACCTGCCTGCTCAATATTGATGGTCTTTGCGTCTTCATGCCAAAGCCAGCATCAACTGCCTTGTGGCCTCATCGGCCGGAAACAACATTTCAACCTTCAGTTCTGACAGTGCAACATCTTCTGCGGTGCTGAACTGACTGAAGGTTGAAAAGAACGAATACGATTGCCCCTGTGTGCGATAGCGCGTCGGCACAAATGGAGGCAGAACACCCTCGCTGAATGGTTCTTTATGGTCGAGAAGTTCGCTGATGCGGGCAGCAGCGGCATCCAGAACCGGGTCGCCTCCCAGATGCGCGCTTTCCGTGCGCACGCGGGCAAGCGTATGGTGTGCCACCTCGTCAAAATTTTCAATGGCTTCACGCACCTCCATCGACTGGGTCAGAATATCCAGCATGCTGTCGTTGATCCCAATACCGAATCCGCTGAACAGCATTACTGCAACTTTGTTCATTTTCAGCAGTTTCCAGTGTCTGTCGAGGGCAATTGCGGGATAGGGGCTGTGCCGCTCCAACATCCAGTCGACCGCCTCCAGGACCGGCTGCATTTCCGCTGCTTCCATAGGCCGGTTGGCATAGGCAGGCGCCAGACCAGCCGCTGTCAGCAGATTATTGCGTGCCTGCCGGGGCACTTCAAGCTCATCACACAATTGAAAAACCATCGACCGGCTTGGTCGGGCGCGACCCGTCTCAAGAAAGGAAATATGGCGCGCTGAAACATTGGCACACAGTCCCAGATCAAGCTGACTCATGCGCCGCTGGTTGCGCCAGTCTTTCAAAAAAGTTCCAAATGCTGTGCTCAACAGATTCTCCCTTCGTCACTTTATATCAAGGAAAGATGACAGTTGGCACTTACCTGCGAGGTAATTGTTTTGGTTCAGGCGTCGGCGCAAAGTTTACCCGTTCGAAATCAAACGGAGTATCACAATGTCCTTCCAAACCAGCATCACCTGCCTCAAGGCATTCTCGGTTCTGACAATATTGCTGGGCACCTTTTTCGCCTGGACAACCACCGGACCACTGGCCGGGTATAGTCTTGTTCTGGTCGATTTTATCGTCGGACCATTCGATGGCGGCCAATCCTACGCCGCTGCGGAAACCCGCGTACTGGCAGCTATATCGGGTGGGCTGACAGCCGGTCTGGCAATGTTCGTATGGATGGTAACCCACCATATCTACGCCCATAATCAGGTTGTTGGTCGCCAGATAATCGTGACAAGCGTCATCACCTGGTTTGTCGTGGACAGTGTTGGCTCCGTGCTTGCCGGGGTCGCCTTCAACGCATTGGCAAATGTCTCATTTCTTTTGATGTTTGTTGCGCCCGTTCTTCTCGTTTCATCGCGGGAAAAAACCCAGGCCGCCTGACAAAGCCGGTTGCAACCTGTTCACAAGGCATGATCCTATGGAACCGCCATCACCACCTGTTGGCGGTTCCAGTGGTTCGCGGCATCACCATTGCTACGGCACTTCAGGTTTTGACGGAATCGGCAAACCTGAATGCATCAACAAAATCAAAGGCCGACACCGTTGTCACGTTTCCGACAAAACGTGAAACGGTCTAAGGATCAGGGATGATTGCATAAAGCTCAACGGGGGCATGGCGACCCTTTACATTTTTGCTTGATAGGCTGCGAACCTGAATATCTGACGGCAACTGCTGTTTGACAGCCTCTGATATCAGCAGTGTTTCACCCAGCGCCTTGCAGGCGTTCTGAATACGGTCAGCGACATTCACTGTATCGCCAATCACCGTATATTCCATTCTGGCCTCCGTGCCGATGTTTCCGGCAACCACCGGACCGTAGTGAATGCCGATGCCCTGTCGAAGGGCAACCTGCCCCTTGTGCCCCCGTTCAATATTCAATTGTGTCAGTGCATCATTCATCGCCATGCCTGCACGCACAGATCGTTCCACATCATCGTCAGCCGGGTCAGGCGTACCAAAGGTGACCATAATGGCATCACCGATGAACTTGTCGATCGTTCCACCGAACTGAAAGACCACCTCAAGCATGCACGTGTGATATTCAGACAGGAATGCAACGACCTGGGATGGTGGCAGATTTTCGGTAATGGCAGTGAAGTCACGAATGTCGCAAAACATGACCGCAACATCCTGCGTGCGCCCGCCCACACCTGAAAAATTATCTGCATCGCTGGCAATACGCGTAACAACGCCGGGCGAGAAATAGCGGCTGAATTGTGCATTGGTGACTTCGAGCTGAACGCCCTGGGCAACGGTTCGCCGCACGAGCCATGTAAGATAGGCCAGTGCCACCCCGGTCAATCCGATCACCAGCATGCTTGAAAACACCAATCCGAGATTCAGTGCGGGCCCCAAAGCCGATGTGACAAAATCAGAGGAAATGATCGTATCCGGCTGCCTTAAAACATAGGTGAGAATTGTCAGATGTACACCTATGCCACCGACGGCAACAACGATCGGATAAAGCGGGCGCAACGCCAATGCATTCAATGCAACCAATGCCAGTGTTAAAATGGAAATCTGGGTTTTCAGCATAAAGGCTGGAGGCACCGAACTGCCACCAACAGAAAAGTACCAGATGACCGGCAGCACAGCGACAATACTAATGTCGATCATACATCCCACCAAACCGATACCGACGACATTGGCCCGTCTGGGCAGGTAAAAAAGGCAAATACCGACACCGGCAAGCACCAGCAGGGCCAGAACACTGGTGGCGATCCGATCCAGCGAACTGGCGCCAATAAACCAGACAGACGTGGCGACGATCAGGACAAATATGCCACGCATGATTGTCAGCGTACGCACCCCCTGACGCTCGCGCTCCAAAAGGAGCTCTTCAGATCGATTGGCACGTCGTATCGGGTTCATCAAATCCTCATTCAGTGAAAACCTGATACTGCCCTACCCTTTGACCATCGACAATCTCCCATGTTGGGTTTGTTCCAGACCATATGAAGATCTTGAAACGGACCGCGTCTGCACATTGTGATCGTAAGGTTTTGGTCCCGGCGTGCCATCCGACCAGTTTTGTTCTATAATGGGATATCCTAGCAAACAGGGAGAGCCGATCATGAATATCATTGAAATTCAGGAAAGCGCCCAGATGCTTTATCATGCGCATGGCGACAAGGCTGAATTTGAAGCTGCACAAAAGGCACGCGCCCTCAAGGAAACGGGCAATACACAAGAGGCCGGTTATTGGAATCGTATTCGACTGGCCATTGCTCAAATGCGCGGCAGCAACTTCAGCTAGACCGTTTCACGTTTTATCAGAAACGGGACAATGGTGTCTGTCTTTGATTTTGTTGATGCATTCAGGTTTTGCCAATTCCGCCAAAACCTGAATTATTCCAAAGCAGCCATTTATGACAAATTCTGGCCCGCCATTGATGACCCCCGGTTCGTTCCGGGGGTTGAATTTATCACCTGGCGCACAATCAGGCAGAGTGCGTCCGAATTTCGCGTTGAATGTTGGCGCGTTATTTGTCGGTTGTTGCGTATCAACAGATCGCCCGGTTCAACCGCGTCCCTTCCGATCACCTGATACAAATGAACGGTGGTTTGGCCATAGGCGCTTTTGCCCATAGTATAAATTCGTATCGCTGCTGTTGGCGCAGTTGAATGCAATTCCTGGGAGGAAAATTAATGCTGAAATATCTACTTTATGGTGTGACGGTGAGCATGGCTTTGTCGATGCCAGCCGCCGCAACAGACTTTTCCGCTGTGCTCGACAAGGTACAGCTTCCCGAAGGTTTCAAGATTTCAGTCTTTGCCGAAATGCCTAAACCACGGGCGATTGAGGTTGGCAAACCCAATGGCGTTGTGTTCGTCGGATCCCGCCATGGGCATATTTATTCGATGATCGACAGCAATAGAGATGGCGTGGCAGATGAAGTATCTGAGCGTGTAAGCGGGCTTAATGTTCCAAATGGTGTTGCTATGCAGGACGCCATATTGTTTGTCGGCTTGCAGGACAAAATAACCAATTGGCCGGTCCCGGCAGAATTCGACTCCGCTCTGCCACTACAACCGTTGTTGCCGGTTTTTGAAGGATTGAAGAACGAGTTCCTGCATGGATGGCGCTATATTGGATTTGGCCCTGATCGCAAACTCTATGTATCCCTGGGTGCACCCTGCAACATCTGCGATCTGGAAGAGCTGACCGGAAAAATCATTCGCATGAACCCGGACGGCTCACAGATGGAAGTTGTTGCGGACGGTGTGCGCAATTCCGTCGGCTTCGACTGGCATCCCAAGACCGGAGAACTCTGGTTCACAGACAATGGTGCAGACGGAATGGGTGATGATACGCCCCCGGACGAGCTCAATCGGGTGCGTACGGCAGGTCAGAATTTTGGATTTCCCTATGTGGGTGGAAAATCCACCAAACTTACCGGTTATGAAGACAAGGAACCTGCAGGCGAAATCGTACCGGCCGAGATGGAATTTCAAGCCCATACTGCCAATCTGGGTATTGAATTCTACGATGGGTCAATGTTTCCCGATGAATATAAAAACGATGCCTTTGTAGCCCAGCATGGCTCATGGAACCGCACCGAACCCGTGGGTTATCGCATTATGCGCATTCGATTTGATGCGGATGGAAACGCGGTCGGCAAGGAAGTATTTGCTGATGGATGGTTGAGTGATGGCGCGGCGGTTGGAAGACCGGTCGACATTGAGGAAATGGCGGATGGCTCTCTCCTGGTGTCTGACGATTTCGCCAATGTCATCTATCGGATCAGTTATGGTGACTAATGTGTCAAACGCAGGCTGGCTATTGCCGGCCTGCACCCTTGTGGCCGTGTTCTTCCTCGGTCAGGCCCTTGCGCAAGACGCCAGATCCGGACGTGACCTCGCACAAAAGTGTGTCGTTTGCCACGGTGCAGATGGATTAGCTGTTGCACCCAATGCCCCCAACCTGGCAGGCGAAAACGCAGCCTATATAGTGGCGCAACTTGAAGCATTTCGATCGGGTAAACGCCAGCATGAACAGATGTCGCTGATCGCAGCTGATCTTGAGGATGGCGAAATCCAGGATCTGGCAAAATGGTATTCAGTGATCAAGGTTGTTGCGACACCGCCAACATTCCAGTGACGTTGCGATAACCCGGGATCAGGTCTACAGGTCAACCTCCACGACACTGCCGGGCTGGGCAGCGCGTGATTGGCACAAAATGACCGAATTTTTGCGCTGGGCTTTTGAAAGCACAAAATCGCGGTGCTCGACATCGCCTGAAACCAGACCACATTTGCATACGCCGCAAATACCATCTGAACATTTTACATCCACATGGATACCGTTTTCGTTCAGAACATCCGTTGCACTTTTGTCTGCCGGTACAATGAATTCACGCTGTGTTTTTGCCAGTTTGAGCACAAAATCATGGTTTTCATATTCTGGCATTTCGGGAACCGAAAAATACTCCAGATGGCGCGCTTCTTCCGGATAACCCTGTCGTTCGGCGGCCTCGATGACACCGGTCATATATCGATCAGGCCCACAGGTATAAACGTGATAACCGGCCTCATAGGCCTCCAGGATGGTATCAAGATCTGCTCTTGTTCCATCATCACTGAAATGAAGATGGACCCGCTCACGCCACGGGTATGCGGCCAGATCACTTAGATACCCTGCCGTTTTGCGTGATGCACAGGAATAGTGCATTTCAAAATTCGCATTGAGCGCATGCAGTCTGTGCGCCATGGCAATCATCGGTGTTATGCCGATGCCGCCACCCATCAAAAACGTCTTTGATGCAGTTTCTTCAAGCGGAAAATGATTGATCGGTTTGGAAACAAAAATCTTGCGTCCCTTGCTGAAGATGCGGTGCAGCAATTGCGATCCGCCTTTGCCATGGTCCTCACGCAGAACACCAATCTGGTATTTGCTGCGGTCGGCCGGATCGCCCGACATGGAGTATTGGCGCAGAAATTCCGGTGCCACCACAATGTCCAGATGCGCCCCGGCCTGCCAGTGCGGCAGGGGTGAACCATCCAGCGTCGCAAATTCATATTTGGTCACGTCGGGTGTCATATGGTCGACACTGGTGATTTCAACGCGGATAACCGGTGCATCACCCTCGATCGTATACTCATGCGCAAGATGTTCTGTCTCACCGCGGCTCAGACGTGCCTTGTATTCCTCAGCTGTTATCATCGCCTGATAGGCTTCAATGCCCTTCTCCCGATCCATTGGGAAGGGAAACGGCCAGGGATGCGGCGCAAGATTTGCCGGATAGACCGCCAGAGTCTGATCCTCATATTTCAAATCAAGATCCTTCTGCAGATTCCGCGCATTCACCGGATTTTTGGTGGGCCGGTAGCCACCGTCCTCCTCTATCTCCAGGTCCCACCACCACTTCTTGATCGGGTTTCGTTCGCCATGTCCAACCGCGTCATCGAGTTTGGCAAGGACCGGCGCAGCTTTTGGCACATTCATTGCGGCCCAGCGAAATGGCAGTTCGGCAAACAATCCTTCCAAATTCCATGGGCAGGTCTTCATGCACCGTCCGCACATGGCTCCGCCCGGCGTCGTGATGCGGTAGGTGGTGCATTTTTGGCTGTCGGATTTCCATATTTCATAGCCGTTGAACATCAGTTTCGGACCGGCGGTGATGGCACCGGAAGGACATTCACGGGCACATTTGTTGCAGCTTTCGCAAAATG
Organism: uncultured Rhizobiaceae group bacterium; assembly: GCA_947501445.1. Classification (GTDB taxonomy): domain Bacteria; phylum Pseudomonadota; class Alphaproteobacteria; order Rhizobiales; family Rhizobiaceae; genus Hoeflea_A. Next base: position 241,843 of record CANMVS010000005.1, read on the forward strand.
TCTGCAAGCCAAAGTCAATTGGCTTGTCATGGGTTATTGGCATGGTGGTCGTCACAACGCCCGACTTCAGGCGCGGCCCCAGATAGGGATTAAGTATCACTTCCCCAATGCGGCTGACCTCACCCAGACCTGATAGCAACAACAAAGGCGGCTGCAGGACTTCACCATCGATCACTGTATGTGCTTTGGCCTTGTAACCCAGATTGCGTATCTGTTTGGCGATGACACCGCCAAGCAGTGAAAAACGCAAATAGGCGCGCATGGACTGGGCAACGGCAATCCAGTCATCACCGGATGCCCCTTCCATGGTTTCATATCCCTGATCAATAATCATGGAGATGGCCTGATCGTGCGGCGGGTCGATCGGTGTGCCGGTTGCATCATGCGAATACCATGTCCATGCCGGGCAGCGCGAAAGGCCTACTGCGTCAACACCGAGAAAATAAGCGGTTGCCTTGATGTTGTCTGCATTGCGCTGTGCGTCGCTGGTGGATGCATCTTCCTTCTCGCTATGATTGCCGTCCTGAAGCAACGTCAGCGCGCCAAGGGCCCGGCGCTGCGCCATGGATGGCGCTGCCTTGCGGACATAGTGACCGTTACGGGCGGCCTGCTGTTGCTTGGGGCCCATGTCGCCAAACAGCGAGCGGGCAAACATGTCGGTGCGCTTGGGTACCCGCGCAACCCGATCTTCATCGATAAAGGTGGTTGGCGTATCGACCCGTTTGAGCTTTTCAAATGGATGTGCGCCATCAATATAGCGTCGCCGCGCGAACATCTCCTGATTATGTGCGTTCTTGGCAAACCCCTTGCCTACTTTCCAGGCAAAACCGTGGGTGCGCGCGCGTGGCTGCTGAGACAGAGGCACAAGCGGTTTGTCAGGCGCGAATTCAAAACAGGTGGTGATCGCAGCGATGCCGAAACGGTTGCCAATATAAGGGTTGACCAGCTGACCGTCCTCAACACTGGCAAGCCCAGCGGCAACGGCAAGCTTGTTGAGATCAACATCCGTTGTGGAAGGTGAGTGCGCACGCGCATCAAAACCCAATAGCCGGATATACTGCGCAATGACGGCGGCTATTTCAGTCGCTCGTAATGCGGCTCTTGCTGCCTGTGCATCGCCAAGCCACTCGGTACCGGCTTCGTTGGCACCAGGTTCTCTTGGAAACTCACACAGAAAAACCAGCGCGTGTGTATGCGCATCAATGGTCGTCGGCGGCGCTTCCAGCGCCTCCTTCAGATCAGCCATGATGACATCGACACCCGAGGCGAGTGTTTTTGTCTGTTTGGTGCGCAATTCTTCTGCCAGGCGATCAATATCCGGGTTGCGGTATGGGGCATCCAGCACTGCAATCTGCGGCAGCAGGCAGGTACCGGCCATTGAAGCATCGGAAAAATAGGCAAATGCCTTCAAATGCTCCGCCCGCTCCTGGTGATCCTGTGGACATTCGGCTGTTGCTCTATTGATCAATCCGTCGCGGATGGCATCAAGCATCGCCTGATATTCACCCATGGCATTGACGATGCTTTGGTGAGCATCGGGTCTGCTGAATGTTAGCGGAACCGCCTTGGGAACCGCGGCAAGATTAGGCATGGCTTCAAGGCGCGACAGACGCTCCAGCGGATATTGCCCCATGTGGACGGGACGTTTCTTGTCAGAGAAGAACTTCAACTCAAGGTACTTTCCATAGGCATATTATTCACAGACGCATCAAGGTGACATTTTCACCTTCGGTCAGAACATCAATCATTTGCATCAAATCGTCATAGGCTTGCGGTTGCAGCTTATTTGAAAAATGTTCGTTAAGATCCCTGACAAGAACGTAACACAGATCCATTTTTTGCTTGCCTTTTGTTGTCAGGCAAACCTGCGTGTAGCGCCCATCTGCATCCGTGCCATTGCGCTCAAGCAGCCCCTTTTTTTCCATCGTCTTCAACAACCGCGATATGGCCGGACGGGCAATGCAGATGTAGTCTGCCAGGGCTGAGGGCGTATTCACGTCTTCCATGCCGACACCGCGAAGGACACACCACATCAAACGGGTGATACCATGTTCACCGATTTGTTTTTCCAGACGGGCTTCCATAATTCTCGCCAGTCGCGTTACCCTGAAGCCAATGCGATTGTGCAGCCTGTAGTCTTCCACCACCACCTCTCATGCCATCTACCGAAGTCAGCCCGCATCTTCCCTGTGCAAACAGGAAAAACTGGTCCCAGATCCTACAATATTGCCGGCTGTCTGCCCCAACCTGCACTGCAGTTCAAAAGCAAACACTTTAACCTGTTGACATGGTTTGAACCATTGTCGATTATGTAGTTAACATAGATAACTAACGAAGTTAACTACATAATCGCATATGAACTGGGAGGTCATATCATGGAATCAATTTTGCGCCTGCAAAGCGGGCTGTCTGCGGCTGCTGCAGCAGCACTCGTGGCATTTTCGATTGTTTCAGCACCTGTTGTTGCAGAGGAATTGAAGGCGGCTCATTTCATGCCGCCCATGCATCCCATGGACAGGGGCGTGATGACGCCATTGGCCGATGAGATCAGCGCGGCAACGGACGGTGCGCTGACTATACGCATCTATCCATCAGGTGAGTTGGGCAAAGGCCCGGTGCAGCAATATAAACGCGTGGTTACGGGCGTTGCCGATATTGTATTCGGCATCCCCGAATACACACCAAAGCAGTTTGGCAAAACCGCCATGGTTCATGTGCCCGGCCTGTTCAAAAGCGGTACCGAGGCGACCAACGCCATTTGGGACAACCTGTCCCTGATTGAAGATGAATTTGCGGATACAAAACTGCTCGGCCTATGGTCAAATAATCCCTCGGTTCTCATCACCCGCGAGAAGCCTGTTCACACGCTGGCTGACGTCAAGGGAATGAAAATCCGTACACCAAATCCGGTTATGGCAGCATTGGTCGAAGCCTGGGGCGGCATTCCCGTCTCCATGCCAACAACAGAAACCTACAATGCCATGAATACCGGTGTGATTGATGCCGTCATGATCGGACCTTCAGGTATCCGTTCCTATAAGCTCAATGAGACCGCAAAACACATTACTGTTAATATTCCCACAGCAGTCGATAGTTTCTATCTGCTGATGAACAAGCAGAGCTGGGACAACCTTAGTGATGAGCACAAGGCAAAGCTTGATGCTTTGACCGGGCGCGAAATGAGCCTTCGAGGCGCAGATGCATTCTTCAAAGCCGGACAATCCGGTCTTGATCTGGCGCGCGAAAGCAATGTCAATATAATCGAGATCGATGAGGCTGCCGATGCAGAATTTCGTGCAGCCATGGCTGATGCACTGGATGCATTCATCGACAAGACATCAGAAAACACCGGTGCTGATGCCCGTAAGATAATCGCTGGCTTTGCCGGACAGTAGGGCGAATGTCCGATAGGCCAAGCGATGCTTCCAGCCGCCCGGGCATTCCGAGCGGCTGGAAACAATGGATCGAGGCAGCTCTCATTGGCGTTGGTTCGCTGACGATTTTCGCCATGATGTTTTTATCTGTGGCCGATGCATTCCTGCGCTCCATATTGAATGCACCCATATTTGGTGCCAATGATTATACGCAGGTCATTTTGTCCGTCGCGGTATCAATCAGCCTGCCTTTGTGCGTGTTGGCCGGACGGGTCATCGCCATAGATACACTGGTTGCACGGCTGCCTGCTTTTATTCAAAGGCCCCTTGGGTGGCTGGTCAGTCTCGTTGGCGCTGCAATGCTACTCTATCTTGCCTGGCGCGCATTCCTGAACGGCCAGGAGGCCGCACAGTTTGCCGAAACAACGCTGCTGCTGCAGTTGCCACTGGGCCCCTCATATTATGCGATTGCAGTTGGCAGTGGTCTGGCCGCGATCCTGCTGATTGCTGAAAGACTACACCATGAGCGTTGAAACCGTCGGCATTGCCGGCTTTGGCATTCTGTTTGCCATGCTGGCGCTTGGCACGCCGGTTGCCATTGCTCTGCTTGTTGTGGGTTTTTGTGGCACCATTGTGCTATCCGGATTTCAAGCCGCAGCCTATACGCTCAGCGGTCAGGTTTTCGCCACTGTCACGGTCTACGAATTGTCCATCATTCCACTGTTCATCCTGATGGGAAATCTGGCTTCGGCGGCCGGGCTCAGCCGGGATCTGTTTGATGCCGCCTACAGGCTTGTCGGCCATCTGCGCGGCGGCCTTGCAGCAGCAACAATTATGGGCTGTGCAGGTTTTGCGGCGCTCTCCGGCTCTTCCATCGCCTCTGCGATAACCATGGGCAAAGTCGCCTACCCGGAAATGCGCCGTTACAATTATGGTGCCCGGCTTGCAACCGGATCCATTGCGGCAGGCGGCACTTTGGGCATCCTCATTCCACCGTCCACCGGATTTGTGATCTACGCCGTTTTGACCGAAGAATCCATTGGTCGACTGTTCATGGCAGGCGTGTTGCCCGGTTTGCTTTTAACCGGATTGTTCCTGGTGGCCATTGCCATTGTAACATTCATATGGCCGGAAGAAGGGCCTCCCGGCCCCCGTTTCAATTGGCGCGAACGATTTGCCGCCATGATACGGGCAACCGGCATCGTAACCATTATCGCCATCACCATCGGAGGCATTTACACCGGATTTTTCACGCCTGTTGAAGCAGCAGGTGTTGGCGCGTTCTTTGCATTGATCATGTTGATCATTCGCCGCAAATGCAATCTACCCACACTGTGGCGAGTGAGTGCAGAAACCTTGCGCACAACCGGCATGGCATTTTTCATTCTTATCGGCGCAAATGTGTTTTCGCCATTTGTGGCGCTTTCACACCTGCCGGATACCATTGCCAATGGCATGACCGGTCTGGGACTGGGACCCTACGGCACTCTGGCCGTAATACTGTTTGGCTATGTGATATTGGGCATGTTCATTGAGGGGCTGTCGCTCCTCGTCATCACTCTGCCAATCGTATTTCCACTGATTGTTTCCCTCGGCTTTGATCCGATCTGGCTGGGGGTTGTCATGGTTATTGTGTTGGAAATGGGGCTGATATCACCGCCGATTGGTGTCAATGTCTTTGTGGTGAAAAGCATTGTACCGGATGTAAAAATTGAAACCATTTTTGCCGGAATCATGCCCTTTTGGGTAGCGATGATCCTCACATTGGCAATTCTGGTAGCCGTACCACAAATCGCGTTACTGCTACCAAATGCCATGTACAATTAGACCGCTTCACGTTTTGTCAGAAACGGGACAACGGTGTGGACCGTTGATTTTATTGATGCATTCAGGTTTTGCCGGTTCTGCCAAAACCTGAATTGCTCCAGACCCGATGATCAGTCGGCAATCGTTTTGGCGGCAATTTTGGCGAATATTGCATCAAGCTCACTCGCCAGTTCAATCAACGCCTCGCCGCCCTCGTCAAAATAAGGCATGAAAACTGTTGTTGGTGTTTTGTAGGACAGCGTCGTGCCACCATCGGCATTTGCTGTTACATAAAACCGGATTGGCGCTTCGATACCGGCAGCAATGCTGGCCTCAAGCATGCGCACGGCAAAATCATTGCGATAAACGCCAACAATTCTGTTTCCCGGAATGGTAACGCCGCGACTTTCTGCACCTTTCGAAGCACTGGCCTGCGTGACCAGTCCCATCTTTTCATCGCTGATCGCACGATCCAGCTTCATGTTCATCTGTTTGAACGAATGTGCGCTCACGTGGGTTGCCCAACCCTCACGCTCCAACTCGGCAGCGCTGGCCAATTGAACAGGCAGGAGGGTAACAATGCCTGAAACACTCAGCATTACTGCGGCAAACAATGTCGAAAACTTGCTCATTCTTGGTCTCTCCTTGGTCGTGTGCAATGAAATTGCACAATCGCAGGGACAATACCGCCAAGTTTTTTACACATTCCAATCACGTCAAATAACAATGTGCTACAGATTGCGTTTTACCCCTCATTGCGGCAATTAGGCAGCAATTGGCAAGCTGAACCATATTTCCAACAAAAATTCGATCCAAAACATACAATTGGCAGTTGGCATTGACGATCTGCCTGAACGCGGACTGACCGATGCCAGGTCAAAACAGAAAATTGGGTGGAGTTTTCAGATGAACAATCACACGTCGACACGTCGCAAGACAGCGAAAGATTTTCCCCAAAAACTTTTGGACCTTTATGATTATTATGCACATGGCAAAATCACCAAAAGAGAGTTTCTGGACGGCGCAGCCAAATTTGCTGCGGTCGGTGTAACAGCCTCGATGCTGCTTCAGCAGCTTTCGCCCAATTATGCGCTGGCCCAGCAGGTGGCTGCTGATGACCCGGCACTTGATACCAGCCGTCTGACATACCCCTCCCCCAATAGCCATGGGCAGGTGAATGCCTATCTTGTGCGTCCTGCCGGTGTGAAAGCCAAGTTGCCAGCGGTTCTGGTTATTCATGAGAACCGAGGCCTCAACCCCTATATCGAAGATGTTACGCGCCGTCTTGGAAAGGCCGGTTTTATGGCTTTGGCACCCGATGGCCTGACCTCTGTTGGCGGTTATCCGGGCAACGATGATGATGGGCGCGCATTGCAGCGCACAGTTGATGGCGAAAAACTGCTGAATGATTTTTTTGGCGGATTTGAATATCTGATGGCCCGTGAAGACTGTACAGGCAAGGTCGGTGCGGTCGGGTTTTGTTATGGTGGGGGCGTGGTCAATGCTATCGCAGTTGCCTATCCAGAGCTTGCGGCAGGTGTACCTTTCTATGGCCGTCAACCCGACGCCGGCGATGTTGCTGATATTCAGGCTGCAATGCTGATCCAGAATGCAGCCCTGGACGAGCGGATAAATGCCGGCTGGCCTGCCTATGAGGAAGCGCTGACGGCAGCGGGGAAAAACTTTACACAATACATGTACCCTGACGTCAATCACGGTTTTCATAATGATACGACCCCCCGTTTTGACGCAGCGGCGGCGAAATTGGCAGAAGAACGTACAATTGCTTTTTTCAAAGAGCATCTGAGTTAGTTCGTATTTCAGGGTAGATGCGCAACAATGAGTACTGAGCAAACTGAAACCAATGGTGCTGATGTCATATTCGCAGGTGGCGGACTGGCCAGCTGTCTGGCAGCATTGCGGCTTTCAGAAGCAAGACCCGATTGTACAATTGCAATTATTGAAAGCGGCCGCGAGATTTGCGGCAATCATACATGGTCTTTTCACCAAACCGACCTCAGCCACGCGGACTATGAATGGATCACGCCGCTTATTGCCTACCGGTGGGTTGGCCAGAAAGTTCTGTTTCCAGAGTTTGAAAGAAGACTGTCTACACCCTATGCCAGCATAACATCCACTTCACTGAGGCGGGCGATCTATGCCTGCTCCAATATTGTGGTGCGCGAAAATACCAAAATTGCTGAATTGAAAGCAGACCAGGTCGTGCTTGAAGATGAGACGATTCTGCGGGCGGCCTGCATCATAGACGGGCGGGGATTCACGCCTGGCGAGGATTTGAAACTGGGTTTTCAAAAGTTCGTCGGACTGGAACTGGAACTCGCCGAGCCGCATGAGGAGACTGTTCCGACCATTATGGACGCCTGCGTTGATCAACTGGACGGGTATCGCTTCGTTTATGTTTTGCCGCTGTCGAGAACGCGTTTGCTGATAGAAGATACACGCTATAGCGATGGCAGTGATCTGGATATGAATGCGCTGCATATTGCCGTTTTGGCCTATGCTGTGGAGCGGGGCTGGTCGGTGAAGAAAACCGTCCGATCGGAAAAGGGTGTATTGCCCATTGCGCTTGCCCATAATGCGCAGCGTTTTTGGGATACGATGCAACAGGACACTGCCCCTATCGGATTGCGTGCAGGTCTTTTCCATCCAACAACCGGTTACAGTCTGCCGTTTGCGCTCAGGACTGCTGAAATAATTGCCGATCCCAAACACGCGCTGACAACAAGTGAAATGAGGAAGGCAATTCGCGCTTTTGCCTTGCGCTGCAGCGCCAAACAAAGCCACTACCGTATGCTCAATCGAATGCTGTTCGGCGCTGCACAACCTTCCAAACGTTATGTCGTATTGCAACGTTTTTACCGTTTGCCACAGACTCTGATTGAACGTTTCTATGCCGGTCGGCTAATGTCCATAGACAAGTTGCGCATTCTTGTCGGCAAACCGCCGGTACCAATCCAAAAAGCCCTTGGTTGCGTAAGTGAAGCAAAAGCACTTCGAAAATCGGAGGAAGCAACCTGAAGGACAGGCATGGCAACGGCCAAAACTGCAATCGTAATTGGCGCCGGATTTGGCGGACTGGCACTGGCAATACGCCTGCAGAGTGCCGGCATTCAAACCACACTTGTTGAAAAACGCGACAAGCCAGGCGGCCGGGCCTATGTCTATGAAGACGCAGGTTTTGTCTTTGATGCCGGCCCGACAGTTATTACCGACCCGGATTCACTGCGCGAACTCTGGGCACTGACAGGGCGCGACATGGACGACTATGTCACCCTCGTGCCGGTCGATCCATTTTATCAGCTTTGTTGGGAGGACGGTTATCGGTTTGACTACGTCAATGACCAGGAGAAACTGGATCGGCAAATTCAGCTGAAATCACCGCAGGATGTGGCCGGATATCGCCGGTTTCTTGAATATTCCAAAGACCTTTACCGCGAAGGTTATGAAAAACTGGGTGCCGTTCCATTTTTGAGCATTTGGACAATGCTCAAGGCCGCACCGCAACTGGTGCGGCTACAAAGCTATCGCAGCGTCTACTCGAAAGTGGCGGGTTTTATCAAAGACGACCAGCTTCGTCAGGCATTTTCCTTTCACTCGCTGCTTGTTGGCGGAAATCCATTCGCCACCTCATCAATCTATGCACTCATTCATGCGCTTGAACGCAAGGGTGGCGTCTGGTTTGCAAAAGGTGGCACCGGATCACTGGTGCGCGCCATGGTCACGCTGTTTGAGGAATTGGGCGGCAGCGTACAGCTCAACACGCCTGTTACCCAGATCCTGACAAAAGACAGCAGGGCTAAAGCCGTCGTGACCGCTTATGGGACCATACAAGCCGATATGATCGCCAGCAATGCCGATGTTGTGCACACATATCAGCAGCTTTTGCGGGATGATCCTCGCGGCAAACAGCAGGCAAAGAACCTGCTCAGCAAACGCTTTTCCATGTCACTCTTTGTGGTTTACTTTGGCTTGAAAGGCAAACGTAATGACCTCAAACACCATATGGTGCTTTTCGGGCCGCGCTACCGCGAATTGATCAATGAAATCTTCAACGCTGATCATCTGGCTGATGATTTTTCGCTGTATCTGCATTGTCCGTCGGTGACTGACGAAACAATGGCACCGACAGATCACAGTGCCTATTATGTCCTTTCTCCTGTGCCGCATCTGGGTACCGGCAATATTGACTGGGAGCAGGAAGCACCACGATACAGGGACCGGATACTGGCCTATCTTGAGACGCATTATATCCCGGGACTAAAGGAGGACCTTGTCACCTGCAGGACATTTTCGCCAAATGACTTTCGTGACGAACTCAATGCCCATCTGGGATCGGCTTTTTCAGTGGAACCGCTGTTGACACAAAGCGCCTGGTTCAGACCACACAATAGGGACGCGACAATCGATAACCTTTATATTGTCGGGGCTGGCACACATCCGGGTGCCGGTGTTCCAGGTGTTGTGGGATCAGCCAAGGCAACCGCTGGTCTGATGCTTGAAAACACAGCTGCCCGTGTGAAAAGTGATCGCTGAAATGGCTGCTCTCGGTGAAAAAGATGCACCCGCCCCAACAGCTGATGTTGTTCGCCTGAGTGAGGCGGCTATCGCAAAGGGATCAAACAGTTTTGCCACAGCTGCGCGCCTTTTCCCCACGAACACAAGAGCGGACGCGGTCATGCTCTATGCCTGGTGCCGGCATGCAGATGATGTCATCGATGGTCAGGATATGGGCCATGATCAAAAAGCGGATTATCGGGCGAAACAGGCACAGCACCTTGTAACGCTGAAGGAGCAAACAATGCGTTCTCTGGATGGCGAACATTCAGATGATCCGGTTTTTGAAGCGCTTCGGCAGGTCGTTTATCGCAATGAAATCCCTCATATTCACCCCATGGAACTTCTCAATGGTTTTGAGATGGATGTGCGGCAACGGGTGTATAAAACACCTGAGGATCTGCTTGAATATTGCTATCACGTGGCAGGTGTTGTTGGGGTGATGATGGCCATGATCATGGGTGTGCGCGAACAGGCTGTTCTTGATCGGGCAACTGATCTGGGTATTGCATTCCAGTTGACAAATATCGCCCGCGATATTGTTGATGACGCAAGGGCTGATCGCACCTATGTGCCATCCGATTGGCTGGAGGAAACAGCCATTGGCAGATTGGACGCAACAGACACCACACAGTGGCCTGCGTTGCATGGCGTTGCCATTCGCCTGCTTGATATGGCGGAACCCTATTATGATTCTGCCTTTGGCGGCATCAAAGCCCTGCCCTGGCGCTCTGCCTGGGCGATTGCCGCCGCTAGACGCATTTACCGCGATATCGGTCGTAAACTGCGAGAAGAAGGTCCCAATGCCTGGAAACAGCGCATTTCGACATCAAAAGGCCGCAAGCTCTGTTTGTTGTTGATGGCAGCCGGCGATGTTGTTGCTGCGCGCTACTGGGCAAGCGACGTCAAACAGGACCGCACTGGCTTATATCGGCGCCCCGGGCGATCTTACTGACATGCAACATCAATGTTCGGGATTGAATCAGTTCTCAAGGCTGACGGATTTGCTCCGGACAGCTCGCCCCGCGGCTGGCCAGAGGCACAATGCCATCCAGCCACGAATTTTTAAGTTCGATCGACCACGGGAAACAGGCCCGAAATCGGTTTTCATTGCCAACTGGAGTAGTTCAGGTTTTGACGGAATCGGCAAAACACGAAACGGTCTAGTTGAGGCGACGATGTCCTTTGACAACGCTGGCGATATCACCGCGGAAGATACCGATATCGGCAAGTTCACGATCGGACAAGTTGTTGAGCTCGTTGCGAGCACGGCTGTTTTCGCGCTGCATTCTTAGAGATTTGAAAATCGATACCATCGGTTTGTTCCTTTCCGTTTGGACGCCATGTCAGCGTCGCGTTTCGATAGGCCACATATGGATGCGAACCGATTAGATTTGTAGCGATATAAACGCAGGGGAGCCTTGCAGTTTTGCATGAAAGCCAGACCAGACCTACTCGGTCATCTTGGACTCTTCTTCATACAGCGTCAGGTTTTGCACCTGCTGGTTTTGATTCAACTGTTGCTTCAGCAGACTTATCGAGGGGGCCCACAAAAACCCAAAGGAAACACACCCTTGCCTGCCCTTGACAGCGTGATGAAGGCGGTGGGCCTGATACAGGCGCTTCAGATAACCTGTCTTCGGCACATAACGAAATGGCCAGCGTTGGTGAACCAATCCGTCATGGGCTACGAAATAAAGCACACCATAGGCCGTCACACCCAGGGCAATCCATGTGGCAGGGCTCCAGTATTCCTTACCCGTCCAAAATAATATTATGGCACAACAGGCAAATACCACCGCATAAAGATCGTTCTTTTCGACCTTATCGTCATGGGGTTCGTGGTGGGACTTGTGCCACCCCCAGCCCCAGCCATGCATGACATATTTATGTGCCCACCAGGCAAAGAACTCCATGAAGGCAACGGTGGAGATCACAATTGCTGTCGCGAGCAGAAATGACGTCATCTCATTGTCCTTCTTTTAGTCCGTTTCACGTTTTGTCAGAAACGGGACAACGGTGTCGGCCGTTGGTTTTTGTTGATGCATTCAGGTTTTACCGATTCCGTCAAAACCTGAATTGCTCTAGCCCAACAGATACCTGCTTGAGCCTGTGCGTGTTTTGCACGTGATCATCTACCCCAACCGCAGCCGGTAACGCGACAGGGCAAATGCGCACAACAGACTGACAACCGCCACAAGCGCAAGTGGCCACAAAAATGTCAGTAATGCCCAGGTATTCTCGCCGCGCCACAATGCGCCCTGATAAGCCTCTATGGCCCAGGCATTGGGAGTCAGCCAACCGATATCCTGCAACCATGGCGGCATCATGAACCGCGGTACCATGGATCCGCCGACGGCAGATGCCACGAGTACCAGAAAACTGGAAATTGTGTTTGCCTGCTGACGGCTGGTACAGGCTGATGCCATGAAGAGAGCGAGTCCCGCCGCGGCAGCTGATGCAAACACAGTCGTGGCCAGCCACGGCATGAGGTGCGGTAACAGTGCAACATCGTAAACAATCCAGGCAATGACAAAAATCAGACCGACCTGCAACAGTCCCTGCAATGTGAGAAACAAAAATTTGCTGGCGACAACCACATCCGTACCGGCCGCGCCCACCGCGAGCCGATCCATTATTCCGGACGACCGCTCTTCGATCAGCGATGCCGCACCCTGCATGGCAGAGAACAACAAAAACATCACAGCAACAGCCCCAGCATAGTAGCTGACGGTGACATTACCCCGACCATCAAGAACCTCCATCCGGAACAACCCTGCCCCGGATTCACCCACAGTGATACTTTTGGAATTGTCCGCCGTATTCATTTCATCAGTTGACGAGATCAGTTGCGCCCTTTGTTGCGATGTCAATCCGCCGGAGAGCATGTCTACGCTTGGTATCAACCGGCGCAACGCCACCCCTGGCAGTTGGCTGGCGATCAAACGCTGCACGTGGCCGGACAGGATTGGCCCGGCCATGGATCGACCCGCATCGGCAACAATGACAATGGGTGATTGCTCACCATCCTGTGTCAATGCTCCGGCAATAATCAGGCCGACATCGGCGTTACCGTAGGCAACAGCTTCACGCAGGCTTTGCTGGCTCTGGTTTGCCAATGCGTGCATTCTCAATGAGGGCTCGTTTGCAATCGCATCCATAAGCCTGGTGGTTTCGTCAGATCGGACTTCATCCACAACAGCGACTTTCAATCGCATTTCAGTTCCGCTGGTGCCGGAAAAAATGGCCGCAAATACCACGAAAATCAGCGGTGGCAGTACAAATGCCATTGCCAATGCACCGCGATCACGGCAAACTCCCAGCACCATGACCTTCAACATAGCAGCAATCATGGCAGACGGTCCGAACCGGTTATCTGGCTAAACAGGCTGTCGAGACCCGGGGCGCGAAAGCGCACTTCCTTAATCTCCAAATCCGTTCTGTGCAGCGCGCGCGTCAGTTCTGTTTGTTTTTGCGCCGTGGCATCGATCATCAAACGCCATTCCATTCCGGTTGGATGTTCAACAAAGCCAATCCGCCGCAATACCTGCTGCGTCCTGATGAGTGCAGGCGCGCGTAACTCCACAAGAACTTCACGCTGTGTACCAAACGCCTCTTCCAGCAATTGTGCGGGCGGGCCTGACGGTGCGATCACACCGTTGCGCAAAAAACCAACGTTTGTGCAAAGTGTCTGCGCCTGATCCAGATCGTGGGTGGCCAGCAGAACTGCCAGGCCGTTGCGGCTGAGACCACGTATAACCTCGTGCAGGGTGTTTCGCGCGTCAATATCGACCCCAACTGTTGGCTCATCCAGAATAAGCAGGCGCGGCTGGTGCAATATTGCAGCGGCAATATTGACCCGCCTTTTCCAACCGCCGGACAATGCGTGCACGTAGTCGTTGGCGCGCGATTCAAGTTTTGTTGCGCTCATTGCAAATGGTAGAGCCAGGTCTGTCTGCTTATGCGACAGACCGGACAGGCGGCCAAACACCATCAGGTTTTCCTGGACGGTCAGATGTTGGTACAGGGCTATTTCCTGTGGAACCAGCCCAATACACCGTATGGCTGCGCGTTTTGTGTTGGATTGGCCCGATATCGAGATGCGCCCGGATTGCAATTTGACCCGACCACAAATGGTTCGGATCAAGGATGTTTTGCCAGCCCCATTGGGTCCGAGCAGACCAAAAATCTCGCCTTCAGATATCGTTAGACCAAGCTCGGAAAGAACCGTTCGTGCACCATAGCTTATGCGCAGGTCAGCAACCTGAAGCACCGGCTTTCTTATGCCCACCATGGCGTCCATTATTTCGCAGGCTCCCAAAATCCCATAGACAGGATTGAACCTATCATTTCCAGGTGTGTGATACACCATTGAACGGCAAAATAGCGCTGTGAACCGGCAATTGCACCCGGCAAGCCATCTGTTCGGCTCATTTTGGCTGCCCCATGGTAGCGCACAACTGACGAGGTTCTATGGTGAGATCACCTATGCCACCGAACCGAATATATTGTTCACCAGAGCCTGTAGTCGTGATTTTTCAAGCCCGCTGGCATCCAGGGCCTCACGCGCGCGTTGCAGATGTTCCTGACAGGACAATTTTGCGGCAGGCTTACCAACCAGTGTTACCAGTGTCGGAATATTATCATCCTGCCTCACATCTTTTCCTGCAGCATCTTCAGTTGCACTCTGGTCCACCAGATCGTCAGCTGTCTGAAATGCCATTCCAACGTGTTTGGCAAACTCCCGCACCGCTTCAACACCGCGCTGTTCCAATCCGGCAGCCAAAGCCCCCATCTGCGCTGCCGCGACGAATAATACACCGGTTTTCAGCCAGTTCAGTCCCTCGATCGACCCGACGCCATCAAAAGAGCGGCGCTCGTGCAGGTCAATCTCCTGACCAGCAATCATTCCATTGGATCCGACAGCATGGCTCAATACTTCAACCGCCTGTGACTTGATGGATGCATCCACATGCGGATGTTGCGCAATAACCCCATAGGCACGGTTCAGTAGCCCCACAGCGGCCAAAATTGCCGTTGCTTCACCGAAATCGCGATGGGTTGTGGCGCGACCACGACGCAATTGCGCATCGTCCATGCTGGGCAGATCGTCCAATATCAATGAGGCTGTATGCACCATCTCGATGGCACAACCCGCGTCCAATGCGAATTGGCGGCCTTGTGATCCGGCAGCCTCATTGACCAAAAGGCACAACAGCGGTCGTACACGCTTGCCGCTGCCAAACAGGCTATGGCGCATGGCCCGGTGCAAACTGGCCGGGTGCTGATCCTCAGCCGGTGACAAATGTTCGATATGTCCGTTGATTTCATTCCGAAGGTCAGAAATATATGTTTGACCGGAAGATTGATCGGACTGACCCAGTACATCGGCGAATGGATTTGCGTGCCTGTCTTCAAAATTCACTAGAGCAACCATCCATTTTCTTTAAATCCAACTATTGGAGAAGCGTTTTTCACACTTGGACGAAAATTATTCTTGACCAATCATTGGTTTGGTACACCTAGTATATGGCTTAATTTGGTTTTAATCCAACACGAATGCCCAACATGCTTACAAGTCGCAAAGACGAACACCTTTCGGTCGTACTGGAAAACAAGTTCAAAAAATCCGGTAAAACCACCGGATTTGAAGCCTTTGATTTCAATCATTGCGCCCTCCCGGAACTGAACCTCGACCAGATAGACGTTACTACGTATTTTTTGGGCAAACGGATCAGTGCGCCTCTGCTTGTCAGTTCAATGACGGGTGGCCCTGCCCGATCGGCTTCTATCAATGACAATATTGCGCGCGCCTGCCAGGCCCTTCATTTGCCCTTTGCAGTTGGATCGCAACGTGTAGCCATTGAAGAAGGTGAAGCCAGCGGTCTGGGAAAACGTCTGCGTTCACTCGCGCCAAATGTACCGATTCTGGGCAATCTGGGTGCGGCGCAATTAAATTTGGGCTATGGAACGGATCAGGCAAAACAAGCCGTCGATATGATTGAGGCGAATGGGCTTTATATTCACCTGAACCCGCTTCAGGAAGCCGTTCAACCCGAGGGTGACCGTTCGTGGGCGGGGCTTTTTGACAAAATTGTTGCTATCTCCGATGCACTGGACGTACCAGTGGCAGTCAAAGAGGTTGGTGGTGGCATATCAGCAGGCCTGGCAAAGCGGTTTGTCGATGCAGGCATTGCCATCATCGACGTGGCTGGCGCAGGCGGGACCAATTGGGCTGCCGTGGAGGCTGCCCGAATAAAAGACCCGGTGAAAGCGCGTGTCGCCAATACATTTGCAGACTGGGGTATACCAACAGCAGTTGCCGTCAAACAGGTACGCGCCGCCTGCCCAAAGGCCACCGTAATCGCCTCCGGCGGCATACGAACCGGTATTGATGTGGCAAAGGCACTGCATCTCGGCGCCGATCTGGCGGGACAGGCTGCAGGTTTGCTTCATGCTGCAAACGATACCCCGGATGCACTGATCGAACACTTCGAGGCCATAATAGAGGAACTCAGAATCACGTGTTTTTGTACCGGGTCTGCGGACCTGACGGCGTTGAAATCAGCGACAACTCGAAGTACAATGGAGACTTGAGATTGAAGTCAGGTCCATTTTTCTTCCGGAACAACCGTTCCGCCAGCTAAACCCACATCGCCGGTTTCCGATTTTTCACAACCCGTTTGTGCCGCCTTGTCTTTGTGTCTATTTGCCCATCGTGGGCACCAACAAATATAACTGAAAGAAAATTGAATGTCATATATGCCCTGTGCCGATCGATATTCCAAAATGATTTACAACCGCTGCGGAAACAGCGGCCTCAAATTACCCGCTATTTCATTGGGCCTTTGGCACAATTTTGGCGATGATACGCCTTTCAGCACCAAACAGGATATCTGCCGGACAGCCTTTGACATGGGCATCACACATTTCGATCTGGCCAACAATTATGGCCCACCGGCGGGCAGCGCCGAAGAAGCGTTTGGTGCGATTATAAAAACAGATTTTGCCGGTTACCGCGATGAACTCATTATCTCGTCAAAAGCCGGTTATGGCATGTGGCCCGGGCCTTACGGAGAATGGGGCAGCCGTAAATATATGATCGCTTCCTGCGACCAGAGCCTGAAACGGCTGGGGCTTGATTATGTCGATATCTTCTATTCTCACCGTTTCGACCCGGATACACCGATGGAAGAAACCATGGGTGCCCTTGATCAGATCGTCCGCTCGGGAAAAGCACTCTATGCAGGCATTTCATCCTATAATTCGGAGCGCACCCGCCAGGCTGTCGCCCTTTTGAAAGACCTTGGAACACCCTGCATTATCCATCAGCCGAGTTACAATATGATCAATCGCTGGGTGGAAAGAGATGGTTTGAAGGATACACTGGGCGAGCTGGGTGTCGGTTCGATTGCCTTTACGCCCCTGGCCCAGGGAATGCTGACAGATAAATACCTCAAGGGCGTTCCTGATGGCAGCAGGGCAACGCAGGAAAAATCTCTGAAGCCTGAATTTCTATCGGAAAAAACCATCAACAATATCCGCGAGCTGGATAAAATAGCGAAGCAACGCGGACAGAGCCTGGCGCAGATGGCGCTGGCCTGGGTATTGCGCAATGGTGGAATAACCTCAGCGTTGATTGGTGCATCACGCCCCCAACAAGTCATTGATTGTGTTGGCGCAATTGAAAATCTCGACTTCACGGATGCCGAACTTGCGCAAATTGACCGGTTTGCAGATGAAGAAAAAATCAACCTGTGGGCGCGCTCTTCGGAAAGTTGATTTTTGAAGGCCGGGCAATGACATGGCTTGACAGAATCAAGTCATCGTTAAAGGGTTAGCGAAGAATGTGATGAAGAAAAATCCCGCATGGTGCGTCTCATGCGGGTGTTTCGGTGGTTCATTGCCGGATCTTTGCACCACAGGGAGATGTTTTGGAGCGCAAACTTCTAAAATATATCTGGCGCCACTCAAAGTCGCAGCAGTTGTGGATATTTGTCATCGTCCTGGCAGCGATGCCGGTGTATTTCCTGATGCTGCAATTGCCCAAACTGATCGTTAACGGCCCTATCCAGGGGGCTGGTTTCGACACGCCAGAGGCAACTCAGCCGTTCCTGGCACTTGATCTGCCGTTTGGCGAATTGCTGACCGGCCAGTCCATTACCCTTTTCAATGGTTTTGAACTCGACAGACTGATGATGCTGATCATGCTGGCGGTGTGTTTTCTTGTTGCCGTTTTTGCCAATGGTTATTTTAAACTCTACATCAACACCTTCAAGGGCCAGCTGGGTGAAAAGCTTCTGCGCCGCTTGCGCTATGAATTGTTTGACCGGGTGCTGCGTTACCCCGTCGCCAAGGTCAGACGGGTAAAACCGTCGGAGATTTCGAGCGTTATCAAAGATGAAGTCGAGCCGCTGGGGTTGTTCTTCGGTGATGCATTTTCAATTCCGGTTTTCCTGGGTGCCCAAGCCATTACCGGCATGACATTCCTGTTTTTGCAGAACACACTGTTTGGGGTGATCACACTTGGAATAGTGCTTTTCCAGGCCTGGCTTATTCCTTTGCTCCGTCGGCGGCTGCTTGAACTTGGCCGCCAGCGACAGGCCGCAGCCCGACGTTTGTCGGGTCGCATTGGCGAATATGTTCAAGGCATGGATGATGTCCATCTGCACGACGCCTCAAACCGCGCCAGGTCTCAGATCTGGGAAATGCTCAGAGGCATTCTGGCCATTCGGTTTGAACTGTATCAGCGCAAATTTTTTGTGAAATTCATCAATAATTTTCTGATTCAGTTTCTCGCATTTCTCTTCTATCTGCTTGGCGGTTACCTGGTCATAACCGGTCGCATGGACCTGGGTGCGCTCGTCGCGTCCATTGCCGCCTACAAGGACCTGCCAGCGCCGATTAAAGGCATCATCGACTGGGATCAGCAACGGCTGATGAACCAGATACGCTATGAGCAGGCAGTCGATGATTTTGCCAGTACCAAGGTTTTCCCCAATAGTCGTCAGCATGTGGAGGATCAACCGCCAGGCAAAATCACCAAGGGATTTGACCTGCACGGAATATCTGTACTCGATTCCTCCGATCAGCCGGTTTTTGAATCCATCACAAATTCCATTGCCCACAATGAAGCCGTGGCCATTGTAGGTGGTACGGATTCGGGCGCTGAACAGGTTGCAGAAGTCCTTGCCCGATTGCTGGATGTGCAGGCGGGTAAAGTGTTGCTGGATGACAATGAACTGGAACACCTGCCGGAATCGCAGACAGGTCGGCGTATTGGTTATGCCGACAGCAGCACCTATTTTGCCGGTGGAACCTTTAAATCTGTTTTGGCTGAAACGCTGCCTTTTGAGGGAGATCCCGTCCCGATCATTTCCGATTTGAGCTCAAGTGCCGATTTCCGCAAGTTTGAAACCAGGATCACTGTCAAACGCAACGCCAAAGACCCGACACTGAACATTGATACAGAACCGGCTGCATCCTGGCCGGACGCGGAAATCTGGCCGCGCCTTCAATTGGTCATGAAAAGCGCCGGGCTTTACAACGATGTGCTTGAATACGGCATGTTGCGCAGGCTGGGTACGATGGAAGAAGAATCCATCAGGGAGAGCCTGCTTGATGCCCGACGTGACTTTGCCAATGACACATCGAATGTCCAGCTAAACGGTGCAGTCGAGTTTTTTGACCCGGACAAATACAGCTTGCAGCTTACAGTGGGCGAAAACCTGATCTTTGGCACACCGATGAATGAGACATTTGAGCCGGAAAACCTGCCAGCCAATCCTCTTATGCGAACAATTTTGGATGAAGCCGGACTATTGGCTGAACTGTTCAACATGGGTCTCGAGATTGCCACAAATAATGTCGAATTGTTTGGCGACCTGACGGAGGACAGTTTGTTGTTGCAGCGCTCCGGCGGCCCATCAGCAGAAAAACTCTCGGCCATGAAACTGGCCGTTGATCGATTGAGCGGCACCAGTGCGGCAGACGCCTCGGATGAGGACATAACCGCCATGCTGGCACTGACATTGGATTACAGCGAAGCTCAGGCGCGTTTTGGATTGCTCGATGAAGCCTTGCAGGAACGCCTTTTGAAGGTCCGTGAAAAAATTCGTGAAACGCTTGAGGCGCAAGGCAATAACGCCGTTGCTTTTCTTGATCCCGAGCATTTCAATTCTTCACTGACTGTACTCGACAATATTTTGTTCGGCCGTATCGACCCAAGGCGTATTGGCGCACGAGACCGTGTCATGCGGGCTATCAAGGCACTGCTGGATGCCCGCGGCATTTCTGAAACGGTATTTCGTGTAGGTCTTTCCTTTGAACTGGGCATTGGTGGCAGCAATCTTTCCAATGGTCAGGCACAGAAACTGAAAGTTGCCCGTGCCCTGCTCAAGGGCCCCGATATCCTGGTTCTCAACCGTGTTCTATCGGCGCTGGATTCGGAAGAACGCCTTGGCATAATTCGTGATATACTGGCTATGGGATACGATGGCACAGCACGCGATATGGGTGTTATCTGTGTGCCACTGGATAGCGATCAACTCGACCAGTTTGATCGTGTTGTACTGATGGACAACGGGCATATCACCGCTGATGACACACCTGACAAAGTCGCTGGACGTCTTGAAGCGGCGGACGGATGACAATTGTAAAAGCACGTTTGGAGTTTCTTGATGAGCACGCTTAATGATGATGTAGCCATGCTGCGCAAGGTTCCACTGTTTGAGAGTGTCGATCCAAGCAAATTGAAACTGATCGCCTATACGTCAACACAATTGGTTTTTGATGACGGCGAAGAGGTGTTTTCGCAGGGTTCAAACGGAACATCCGCCTATCTGATCGTCCGCGGTGAAACTGAAATCATCTCCGAGAGCAGCGGCAAACCGGTGGTTGTTGCAGTCCACGGCACCAATGCGCTGTTTGGCGAGATTTCGGCTTTTTGTGATGTCCCGCGCACGGCCACAGTGCGCGCACGCGGACAGCTCACGGTGCTTGAATTAAAGCGGGAAAATCTGATGGAACTCATCCGGGAGTTTCCGGAGGTCTCGGTTGAAGTCATTCGCGAGCTGGCGAAACGCCTTGCCCTGACAACCACGGATCTGGCCAGCGTTCTTGACGCAAAAGCATCTTAGACCGTTTCACGTTTTGTCAGAAACGGGACAACGGTATCGGCCTTTGATTTTGTTGATGCGTTCAGGTTTTGCCGATACCGTCAAAACCTGAATTGTTCCATAAATAGTCTTGCTAAAATACTATTTTGACAGGAACGTATAGACACCGTCCCAGTTTGTCGGCGGATGGGCCTGAAACCCGGCAATTCGATCCTGATAGGCCTGATAATATCGGCTGAGCATCGCGGGCCCTGTTTCCATCATTTGTTTCGCCTTATCTGCGGCCACATCAAACGCGCCACTGCGATAGGCATTCAGAAACTTTGTGTGGTCCGCCAGCAGCTTGTCGACATCAATTGACGCAAGGGCACCTCGATCGAGTACCGTGTGCAGCACCAGTGGTTCATCACGGCCCACAACCCGCACCAGATCCACTTCCAATACGATATAGCGATCAGGCAGTTCCAACTCTTCGTCCACGACGGAATCGGCCAATAGCACCTGCAAACCATAGGTTTTGGTTATGCCCTCAATCCGCGAGGCAACGTTCACTGAGTCACCAATGGCCGAATAATTGAACCTTTGTGTGGACCCCAGATTGCCAACACAACAGTTTCCCGTGTTGAGACCGATACCCATTTTGATATCAAAGCCGCTTTCCGCATTGAGCGTTTCCAGACGGTCTGTCATGGCAAGGGCTGCCTGTATGGCGGCATTGCGATGGCCCGGCACGTCCAGTGGTGCGTTCCAGAAGGCCATGATGGCGTCACCCATATATTTGTCGATTGTTGCACCGGATTTCAGCAACTCGTCCGTCATCGGTGTCAAAAAATCATTGAGCAATCTGGTCAGATGTTCCGGGTCAAGGTTCTCGGAAAGAGAAGAGAAGCCACGGATATCACAAAACAGCAGCGTCAGTTCTTTCAGTTCGCCACCGAGTTTCAAGGCATGTGGATCATCGGAAAGCCGATCAACCAGAGATGGCGCGAGGTAATGGCCGAAGGCGGTTCGAATGAACTTCTTTTCATGCTCACTGCTCAAATATTGCGCCACGGTGACCGTAATAAAGACCACCAGTACCGCCAGCGATGGTAACAGCGGATCCAACAGCATCTGCTGGCTGGCAAACAGATACCACGAGAGCCCGACGATCATGCAAAACAGGGTCAGGGCCAGTGCACCACCCCACACCGGGCTTCCCGGTCGCAGCACCAATGTCAGCAATATGGTTACGACAATGGCAAGAATATACTCGACCCCGGGCATGAGATCCGGGCGATGGAGAAAAGTGCCAGACAATATCTGATCAATGATTTCGCCATGCACCTCCACCCCTGGAACACTGGGCCCAAGTGGTGTGGCCACCAGATCGTGCAGACCAACGGCGCTGGTACCTATAAACACAATATGACCGGCAACCCGCTCAGCGAGCCTGGCAAAATCAATTGGCTCGAACAGCAAGTCCAGCGCTGAAATCGTGTGGGATTTCAGATTGCCCGAATAGTAGACCCACAATCTGCCCTCACCATCTGTTGGCACCTCGAAGTCACCGACACGAACATTGACAATTGCCGGTGCTCCAACCTCGCTTTCACCACTGGCGCCAGTGCTTTTGACGACAAAATTCCTCGCCTGCTGGGCAACACGCAGCGCCTCCATCCCCAAAGACGGATAAAGCGCGCTGCCGGATTTTGCCACGAGCGGAATTTTGCGAACCACGCCATCAATTGTTGGCGGGAAGCTGAAAAATCCAATACCGCTTCCGGCCTGGTTGAGAATACTCAAATTATCGAGGCTGCCGGTATATTCCGGCAGAATTTCTCTGGGGTCGCGCCCCCCAAAGGCAAAACCCGCCTTAGGTTTTGGCATTTCAGTCGTAAAGGTTTGCGTCAGCGCGATGCCCATTACGGTGGAATTTCGCTCCAGAGCCTGAGCAAAAACGGTGTCATTGTCGAGCTCAGGTGCACCTTGGGGAAATGAAACCTGAGCACCCGCACGGCGCAGATCAACCAGCGTGCGGGTCAGGGATGTGCGATCGGGCTCGGAGAAGGTCATGTCAAATGCGACCGTCGCTGCTCCCAGTTCTCCCAACCGGTCGACCAGCACAGCCATTTGTGAGCGCGGCCATGGCCATTGGCCGATCTCATTAATCGAGGCCTCATCTATATCGATGATAAGCACCGGTGCGCCAACGGATGCTCTCGGCTTAAGTCTTTGATACTCATCAAAAACAAAAGCCGACAACCGGTCAAAAACGCCGGTTCCAAGTTGCGCGGCTGCAAACAGAACAGCCAGCGACACAAGCCCCGCATAGACGGCCATCAAACGAGGCGAACGGCTGTTCATGAAGCGCAAGGCGAACCCTCTTTATGTTAAAAATACAACACTGATAGCAAAAACTTATAGTGTGCTTACCAATTGTAAAAATAACCTTTAGTATGGCTTCACGACTAAGTCACACCTTGGGGGGCGAGTGGTAGCGGTTGGGTATGCGAATAAATACAGCATTGGCCTTTGTAATGAGTTGCATGTTGCTTACGGGCGCTGCTGCGCAAACTGTAAGCTATGACGATGTTCTGGCCAAACCGGACGATATAAAACTCAGTTATCTTTATGCGCAGCAACAGGTCATCAAAGGCGACCTGGAACAGGCCTCAGCGGCACTCGAACGGGTATTGCTGCTGCAGCCCAATTGGGACAATGCGCGGTTGTTTTATGCTGCAGTGCTGTTTCGGTTGGCGGATATGGAGGGCTCTGCCCGCGAATTGCGATTGCTGCTGGATCGGCCTCTGTCGCCCGCTCAGGAAAGCGAAGTCAAACGCTATCTGGCTCTGGCCACGGCCGAGTCAAAGGCAACACGTGTATCGGGACGCATCGCAACCGGCATTCGGGTTGACAACAATCCGGACCTGACCACCTCCTCATCAAATGACCTTAACGGCAATCCGCTGGACACTGATGCGCGGGTTGATGGTGCTTTTATCGCAGCGTCAAAGATACGCATCGAGCACACGCTTCCGGGCGGTTCAGGCAGCTTCGCATTTATTGAAGCCAATGGTAACATCAACGAGCAGTTCAAGGTGAATGAGGCTGATTATCTGACAGGTGGCGTCAAGGCCGGTGCCAGCTTTTTCCATAATGACTTCAACATTACACCCTATGTCACGGCCGCAGGGCTGACGCTGCAACAGCAGCTTTACAGAAGCGAATTTGGCGGCGGCCTGCTGGCCGAATATACAGTTAATCCACGCCTGTCTCTGGTCGTTGGTGCACAGGGCATCTATCAGGATTTTCGTGCGGTATCATCCGATTCGGTCGGCAGTGCCCGTGATGGCTGGCTGGGTTCGGCCAATGGTGGCTTTACAGTCCGCACAAGCGAAACCAACAGATTGTCGGGCCGTATAAGCGGTTACAAAAAAAATGCTGACAATGACAGCTATAGTTACGAGGCGCTGGAACTTGCAGTCAGTGACATGCTGCTCCTGGGCAAAGGTCAATACATCCTGGGTAGCCTTTCCTACCGTTGGCAAAACTACGATCAGCCGGATCCAAATTATTCAGCTACGGTTACCCGCAAGGACAAATTGCTGAAAGCGCGGATCGCCTATGGCGTTCCGGTCAATAATATTCTGGAATTGATTAATGTGCCCCAGGGCAAGATATCCGAAGGGATGAATCTTCAGTTTGGCGTAAGCTATCTGGATCAGGATTCCAATATTCCAAACTTCGACGCTGACAGTCTGTCTGTCGATGTAATGTTCGCCAAGCGCTTCACCTACTAAGTCAGGACTGCAGGCCATGCGAAACGGAGAACCACGATGACCGTTCACAAAAAATGGATCAGCATTTTGTCTGCAACGCTGTTTCTGGCATCGCCAATTGTTTTGGCTGAACGGGCATTTGCAGAAGCCAAGGTTGGGGTCAGCGCTGCTGTTCGGGGCAATGTATTTGTCAAAAGCGGGGGTCAGAAGGAAGAACGAAAAGCCCGGGCTGAGCAGAGCATTTTTCTGCAGGATGAAGTACTGACAAAACAGCAAAGCGCCTTGCAGATCCTGCTGATTGACCAGTCAATGTTCACCATTGGCGAGAACTGCGAAATGATCATCGACAAATTTGTCTATGATCCTGACAAAAACCTTGGCGAAATGAGCGGCACAATTCTCAAGGGTGCATTTCGTTTCATGAGTGGACGCATCGGCAAAGCCAATCCCAAAAATGCAAAAATTAAGACCGCAGCTGCAACGATTGGCATCAGAGGCACCATGCTTGAGGGGGTGGTCGGGCCGGATGCGCTGAAACTTGTTGAATCACTTGGCAGATCAACTGCTGGTGCTGATCCGCAGCAGGCCATCCTGGTGGTATTGCGCGGCCCGGGGCGTGGCACAAATGCCATCACCAAAACCGGGATCATTGATGTGGGCAACGAACGTGGCAGTAAAACGATCTCCGCTGCCAATTTTGGTGTGTTTGTCCCGGGGCCAGGGCAAAAGCCGGTCGGACCGTTTCGCATTACGGAAAGTGTCCTGGGTTACTTCGACTTTTATCTGCGCTCGGTACCGAACGGCCCAACCTATGGTGGTGACAGCAATCAATCCGGCGCGCAGGCGTCCGGG
This sequence comes from uncultured Rhizobiaceae group bacterium, assembly GCA_947501445.1. Taxonomy (GTDB): domain Bacteria; phylum Pseudomonadota; class Alphaproteobacteria; order Rhizobiales; family Rhizobiaceae; genus Hoeflea_A. The sequence goes on from CANMVS010000005.1 coordinate 267,328, forward strand.
CAGGACGCCTTTAATGTGCCCGCTGACTTTCCACCGCTTAACGAATTGTTCCAGGACGAATTGTTCGACAACCAGTTTGAAGAGTTCAAGGATGACAACAACAACTGTTATCCCTATTGCAATGATGTAACAGGGTTTCCCTCCCGGGATTAGAGCAACCAGCTCCTCTGTTACCCTCGCGTTGCCAGCACGACAAACAGAAGAATCATCACATATGTCAACTGATGAATGAGCTGGTCTGTGCCATGCGCAATCCAGAAAGGACGGGCTCTGATATTGGGTTCGCGTCCACAATCATGGCGGGCCTTGACCAGATCAGTAAACAAATGAATGACGAATTCAAAAGCCAATATGGGCAGTATCGTTACAATCGACAGACCACAAAACAACAGTATCGGAAATGTGCCTGCAATATGAATGCCCGCATGAATATAGCCGCCTGGTCTGTTCAGGCGCGGTTTTTCAGCAATCATTTTGGCCCATTGCAAACAATAATCCGCAAGGTAGTGTTTAATCTCAAGGCCTGCGAGCGCCCATAGGAGCACAAATTCCATTCTTACACCTTAGGTAGGGAAACACCTATGAACACCAGCATGAATTGTCGCGCGCATTTGTGCAAACCATTTTGAGCATAATTTTTACAATTAAAACCATTTGATCGCCCACTCGGCAACATCTGTTCCTCAAATAATGTGCAAAAGGCGTCACTTTATACATCTGTTAAGGCCTATTTCCCGATTCTGGTTGCGCCAACCGGTGACGCACGGGCTGCTCACGCACCCCGACACTGTTCATTCAACCGTCCCGCCGAGGCCCATCGTTGTCACGATCCGGATCGATGCGATGAAAAAATTGCATTTCACCTCAAAATTCCTCTTGAACCTCTAGTCACTAGAGCACCTATCTTGAGATAAATCAGAGATTACTCAGGACCCCCGGTGCGCAATATGTCCCATCCCAACCACAATTCAGCCGCCCAGGCACCTTCATGCTGCGGTACCAGCAATGCAGCCAGCCCCATTGCACCGCCGCCAGGGTCGAACGGGCGCAGTTTTCGGGTGAACGGCCTTGATTGCGGTGAAGAAGTAGCCATCCTCAACAAGGTCATTGGTCCCAAAGTGGGTGGGCAGGAACATCTTGCCTTTGACGTGTTGAATGGCCGAATGATGGTTCTGGACGGGTCAAAAAAATTCAGCGATGAGCAGATCATCAAGCTTATTGGCAGCACTGGCATGTCTGGCAAAATCTGGGATGCCGAGAGTGCACGAACTGATCAAAGCAGGCACCTCAAGAGGCAAAAGATCTTCACTGGTCTCAGTGCCGCGTTCTGGGCAGCAGGTTTTGTCTATCATCTGGTTGAAAATGGCGCTGTTGGCGCAGTTACTATTTTCTCCGGGCATGGCGACGTCGCGATGCCAACAATTGAAATTTCATTATTTGTTGCTGCCATTGTCTTCGGTGCATGGCTGGTCGCCCCCAAGGCCTGGTCCTCGGCGCGGCGTCTGTCGCCCGATATGAACCTTTTGATGATGGTGGCAATCGCCGGTGCGCTTGGGTTGGGTGAATATTTCGAGGCCGCAACGGTCGCCTTCTTCTTCTCCCTCTCACTGACGCTTGAAAGCTGGAGTGTCGGCCGTGCCCGCAATGCGGTTGCAGCGCTTCTCAATCTGGCGCCGCCAACGGCACGCGTCGTCCGTGTGGACGGTGAGGAAGTGGATGTACCGGCGGCACAGGTAGTTGTTGGCGAACGTTTTGTCGTGCGTGGCGGCGACCGCATTGCACTCGACGGCGATGTTGTATCGGGCGCAGGCGCTGTCGACCAGGCCCCCATAACAGGCGAAAGCGCACTGGTTGCCAAGGAACCGGGCGAACCGGTCTACGCCGGAACAATCAATGGCGAGGGCACACTGATTGTCGAAGCGACAAAACTGGCCTCTGACAGTGTTCTTTCAAAAATCATCCGTATGGTGGACGATGCACATGCGCGCCGCGCTGCCGTGGAACAATGGGTGACAAAATTTGCGAGGATCTATACGCCCATCGTTATGGCACTGGCAATTTTGATTGCGGTGGTGCCGCCGCTGCTTATGGGAGGCCTGTGGTCTGCCTGGGTCTACAATGCACTGGTTTTGCTGGTGATCGCCTGCCCGTGCGCTCTGGTTATATCCACCCCGGTTTCCATAGTCGCGGCCCTTGCATCCTCGGCACGCAATGGCGTGCTGATCAAGGGCGGTGCCTTTGTCGAAGCACCGGCGCGACTGAGCGCCCTTGCCATGGACAAGACAGGCACAATCACCATGGGAGAGCCGGAAGTCGCCGCACTGTTTGCGCTGGGCGATACTTCCTCCGAAGACCTGCTATGCGCCGCAGCCGCCCTGGAGGCCCGTTCATCGCACCCCCTGGCCCGGGCGATACTGGCGCGATCAGAACGCGATGGCATCCGGATATCAGCAGCGCAGGATACTCGAATTGCACCCGGACGCGGCGTTGAGGGCACGCTTGACGGACAGATGATCTGGCTGGGCTCCAACAGGTTTGCCAACGAGAAAAGCCCTGACGAAACAGTACCTGCACAGGTGCTCGAGCGCATAGAAAGTGCCGGCAATACCGCCGTCGTTGTAGGCACAGCGGACAAATTACTGGGCCTCATCGAAATACGTGATCGTATCCGCCCCGATGCCAGGCAAATCGTTGCCCGACTTCATGCACAGGGCATCAAGAAAATTGTCATGCTCACGGGAGACAACGCCCGCACAGCGAATGCTGTCGCCGCCGAGGTTGGCGTTGATGAGGTCCATGCAGAACTGTTGCCAGCCGATAAGGTTGCCGCCATTGAAACGCTGATTGCAACCCATGATGTCGTCGCAATGATTGGCGACGGCGTCAATGACGCCCCTGCCATGGCACGGTCGCATTTTGCCATCGCCATGGGAGCGATGGGTTCCGATGCGGCCATTGAGACCGCCGATATTGCCCTGATGAATGATGATATCAGCCAGGTACCGTGGCTGGTTGACCATTCACGGCGCACCATGGGCATCATTCGTCAGAACATTGGATTATCACTGATCACCAAGGCGGTTTTTATTGGATTGACGGTTCTGGGCGCTGCAACCATGTGGGGCGCCATTGCTGCAGATGTCGGCGTATCGCTGATCGTCGTTGCCAACGCGCTGCGATTATTGCAGGCGAAAGGGTCTTCCGGGTCAAAACCGGCTGGTGGATCATCCCCACAAACAAGCGAACTTCACGGTGCAATGGTTCACAGCAGTTAGAGCAATTCAGATTTTGACGGAATCGGCAAAACCTGAATGCGTCAACAAAATCAAAGGCCGACACCGTTGTCTCGTTTCTGATGAAACGTGAAACGGTCTAGGACTGCCGGTTTCTTGCACCCAATAGTTTGGCAGCATTATCGACCGTGATTTCCCCGGTTTGTGCCATTTGTGATGCAATCTGGTCCACATCCGCGCCCGCTGCACCGGCCAGTATTGCTATATTGCGCGCATGCAATGCCATGTGCCCCTTTTGTATGCCTTCGGTGGAAAGTGCTCTGAGCGCCGCCATGTTTTGGGCAAGGCCTACTGCGGCAACAACCTGCGCCAACTCACCGGCTGTCGTCACATTCATCATGCGTATGGCCGCCTGTGCTGCGGGGTGCGTCTTCGTTGCCCCACCGACCAGTCCAAGCGCCATGGGGATTTCGAGTGTGCCTATCAAAGCCCCATCGGCGTTGATCTCCCACCGCGAAAGAGACGTATAACGCCCGTCCCGTGCCGCATAGGCATGTGCGCCCGCTTCTATCGCGCGCCAATCATTGCCCGTTGCAACCACAACCGGGTCAATCCCGTTCATAATGCCCTTGTTATGGGTAGCGGCCCTATAGGGATCAATGATGGCCAGGGCACAGGCCTCGACAATGCCTTGCGCAACCCTTGAACCATTGATCTCCCTGGTGGTCAAAGCCTTCGGCTGAATTTCCACACGCGCCCTGACCAGCCTGCGATCAGCCAGATTGGACAATATGCGAAGCCGAACATCGCCGCCGGTAAGTTCCTCAACGCGTGGCGCAATCAACTCTGCCATTGTGTTTACGGTGTTAGCACCCATGGCATCGCGGACATCCACCAGCAGGTGCAGCACCACCATGGGGCCAATGGGACTGCTGTCAAAAACGTGGACTTCAATGTCCTTACACCCCCCACCAAGGTCAATGAGCACCCTGTCCCTGGAATTTGCCAATTCAACAAGCTCCTTTTGGGCGGCAAGCAACTGCTGCCTGACCCCATATGGATCGGCAACATTGATGATTTGTATCTGTGCCCGCATGATAGGCAACGTCGAGGAGGTGATAAATCCGCCGCTACCTCTTGCAATTTTCGCCATATAGGATGCTGCAGCAACAACTGACGGCTCTTCCACCGCCATGGGGATCAGATAGTCCTTGCCATTGATTGTAAAGTTGCTTGCCACCCCCAAAGGCAACTCGAATTTTCCGATGACATTTTCAATCATGCCATTGGCCAGTGCTGTCGGCAGCGTATCAATGCCGGTAAGTGCTTCGCTATCTGCTGCGCTTAGGCCAGCGGCAGCGCACACAGCCGCCCGGCGTTCTGAAGGGTCGAGTTCGCGAAGCTTGGTGATTGCTGAATTTGTCATTTTGACGGATGATTCATGTCGAACCATTTATGACCTCCCGTGGGGAATAAACTGATTAACTGCAGGCATATAGAGCCTGTTACAGCCTTGCATTGCAAATGCAATTGCACGAATATTGCCGAACCGTGGTAATACTCCAAACCACGGTGCTTTCCTGCGGTTCGTTGGACAGGCCGACAGACAAATTTGAGCACCCTGCGAGACCGACAGCGAATGAACACATCAAACCCTGCACATGTAACACCGGCTTGTATTTCATGAGTGATACGCGTTCCCCGCAACAGCAATTTGCATCGGTATTGCCCAATGGCAGATAATCTGCTGATCGGCATTGATGTTGGTACGACCTCTGTCAAAGCCAAACTGTTTGACCTGACCGGACGTGAGCGATCTGCCTACCATGCGGCCTATGAGACCATGCGCAGCTCAAGCGGCCATGTGGATCAGGACGCCGAACTCTGGTTCGAGCATATACTGCGTGCACTCACCCAATTTGCCGGTGTTGCGGCCCCGGGTCAGGTGAAGGCCATCGGCATCACATCGCAGGTCAATACCCATGTTTTTGTCGCTGATAACGGCAATGCCGTTGCACCGGCCATCGTCTGGCAGGACGGGCGTTGCGCCGATGAGGCAGAAGAACTGAGCGCACTGGTTTCAACACAGGACCAGACGCGCTGGTGGGGCGCACCAAGACCCTTTGATGCCAGCCACTGCCTCAGCCGAATGCAGTGGATGCGCAAAAACCGCCCGGAGATCTGGGACAAGACACGCTGGGTGATGTTGCCCAAAGACTACTGTATCCTGAAACTGACGGGACAGGTTGTCTCGGACCCGATCTCCAATCTTGGTACTGTCGATAAGGATCTGCAGCCAATTGCAGCGCTGCTCGAGCGTGTGCCCGGCGCAGGGCAACGCACGGTGCCGCTTGCCAATATGGATGACATCGCCGGTTCGGTGCGCGCAAACCTGCCCTTTGCCGGTGTTCCGGTCTGTGTTGGGGTGATGGATGCCTGGGCCGGGTTAATTGGCGTGGGTGTGCATGATCACGGCCAATCATTCTATTTAAGCGGCACCAGCGAAATCCTTGGTCATGTCTCGCCGGATCTTGAGCCGACAAAGGGTGTTATCGTCTTTCCGGCGGTGGAACAAATGACCGTGCATGCAGGCCCGACACAGGCGGGCGGCGCGTCAATCCAATGGTATTGCAGTCTGTTCAACACGACCCCCGAGGCCATGGCAAACAGCGTTGCAGTCCGCAACAAAGATACCTCCGTGCCTCTGTTCCTGCCGCATTTGCAAGGGGAGCGCGCACCCCTTTGGGATATTCACGCACGCGGAACCTTTCTTGGTATTGACAGCACAACAGGACCGGCGGAATTTGCATGCAGTGTCTATGAGGGCGTCGGGCTTTCGGCCCGATTACTGCAGGATGCACTGGATACATCAGCCATGATGACACCACCCAGCGTCAATTGCGGCGGTGGCGGTTTCCAATCCGACGTTTTCAATCAGATACGGGCTGATATTCTTGGGCGCAACCTCAAACGGACAGCGGTCAAGGACCCTGGCGTTCTTGGCGCAGCGGCACTGGCTGCCGTTGCCACGCGGCAGTTTGATACATTGAACCAGGCGCTCTCGCAGATCGTCTCATTTGACCGCACGTATCAACCGGACCCGGATCAGCACGCCCGCTACAATCACCTTTATGAGCTGTACCAGGAAACCTACTATTCAACCCGCACTTTAAACCACCGATTGAGTGAACTGCATCCTCGCGCGCGCTCTTGAAGTGTCATGCGCCAGTGCCACCGGCAATCGGCATTTGACACAAAGGCGGTTAACGCGCTGATATGCGCCGGTTGAATATTGGGGAATGGTCGGGGCTGATGCATTGAACGCAGGTCTGCGGCAAAATCTGGAGAATAAATCATGCGTATAACCAACATTTTGAAGACCGGCAGGTTCACAGCCGTTGCCGCAGCGGCGTTATTTTGCATTGGCCTGACCCACACGGCACTTGCACAAAGCAAGATTGCCGTCATCACACCCTATCTGGCCCAACCCGGCACCCAGTTCTATGTGGAAGGTTTTACGCAGGCAGCAGAAGGCAAGGGCTGGGACGTCAATGTTATTGACACCGCCGGCGATGTTGCCGCTGTCATCAGTCGTCTGGAGGATGCTGTTCAGCAAAAAGTCGATGCCATCGTCATCAATGTTGATCCGCAACAGGTTGCCGCAGGCCTGGAAGCAGCAAAGGAGGCTGGCATTCCGGTGGTCGGCATGGATTCAGGCACCGATCCGCTTCTGGCAACAAATATAACCAGCAACGGCTATGCCATGGCCGCAGAGACAGCCGTCTATGTGGCCAACAGGATCAACGGCAAGGGCCGTGTTGTTATGTTCATCTTTGACGCATTTCCCCCGGTACAGATTCGCGGCGTTGTGGCCGACGCCATATTTGGCAATTTCCCCGATATCGACGTGATTGACCGCATAACGCCTGATGTTCAGGACGGTGGCATTGCCGACTCCCGTGCGAAAATGGAAGCCCTGCTGGCAGCCAACCCGGATAAAGGCAGCATTGCCGCGGTATGGGCCGCATGGGACCAGCCGGCGCTGGGCGCACTGCAGGCAATAGAAGATGCCGGGCGGGCTGATGAGGGTATTGTGATTGTAGGAATGGACGCCAATCCACAGGCACGGGATGCCATTGCCGCCGGTGGAAATTTCGAAGCCTCCATGGCACAGGATTTCACCGGGATTGGCAATAAGGCTGCTGAAGTCGTGGGCCGCCTGCTCAAGGGTGATACCATCCGCGAAAGCGTCATTTATGTGCCCACCAAACTGGTCACATCAGCCAATGCCAGTGGATCGGCCAATTAAGCCCATCCGCACATATGCGCGCAGGCCGGATCGGGTCTGTGCGCACATTGCCTGTAGATTGCCCGCTTTGCCATGACATTCCTCAAAATTGACAACGCCAGCAAAACCTACTCAGGCGCGCGCGCGCTTGATGGGGCGCATCTGGAGATTGCCGCTGGCGAGGTCCATGCACTGATGGGCGAAAACGGTGCAGGCAAGTCGACGCTCATCAAAATTCTTGCAGGTGTAACTGCGCCGGATACGCTGTCGATCAGCCGGGACGGCGTGCCCATCGGGCTTCATGGCACGGCGGATGCATTCAAACACGGGTTCCGCTTTATCCATCAGGAACTCAATATCGTTGCGCATTTGTCGGTCGCCGAGAATATTCTGCTTGGACATCCCTATCCGACCCGCCTGCTGGGTGCAGTGGACTGGAAGAAACTCAATCAGCTGGCACGCGCCGCATTGGACAGGCTTGGGGTGCAGCATATTGATGTACGTCTCAAGGCGGCGCGGCTGAGCACCGGCGACAGGATGTTAATGAAAATCGCCAGCACATTGGTTGCTGATGAGAACCAGACCGCCCGGCTTTATGTCATGGACGAACCGACCGCAGCCCTCAGCGGCACGGAATCAGAAAAACTCTTTGAGGTGATCAGACAACTCAGGCAGACCGGCGCTGCCGTCCTTTACGTGTCACACCGCATGAATGAAGTGATGGCTCTTTGCGACAGGGTCACCGTTTTGCGCGATGGGCGAACCGTGGCGAGCAAAAAACTTGTTGATACCAGCAAGGGCGAAATTATCCGGCTGATGACCGGCCGGGATGTAAAGGACGCCTACCCCGCGCGTGCAGCAGATATAACAGATCGCCAGGTCATAGAGGTCAAGCATGTCAAAACACAACGGATCGACAATATCAATTTCACCTTGAATGAAGGCGAAATTCTGGGCGTTGGAGGATTGGCCGAGGCCGGACAGAGCGCATTGCTCCAGGTCCTTTTGGGCATCGACACGGTGGTGAAGGGACGTGTGGATTATCCCGATGGAACCATCAGCGGGCCGAGGGATGCATGGCGCCATAAATTGGCCTATGTGCCAAAGGAACGCCGGGAAGAAGGGTTGATGCTGCGGCGCAGTATTATCGACAATATCAATCTGGCGCATCTGGAAAAACTGAGCGCATTGGGCGGCGTCATGAGTCGGAAAAAGGAACGGGAAAACGCCGCCGGATTGAGCAGACAAGTGCAGTTGAAGGCGGCTGGCCTCAACCAACCGTGCCACCAGCTCAGCGGTGGCAATCAGCAAAAGGTGGTTTTTGCCCGCGCGCTTGGCGATGTGCCCCGCCTGCTGCTGCTGGACGAACCAACGCGCGGTGTGGATGTCGGGGCAAAATTCGACATCTATACGCTTATCCGCACAATGAGTTCGGAAGGCTGCGCCGTCATCATGACCTCATCAGATCTGCCGGAGCTGCTCGGCATGTGCGATCGTATCCTTATCATGCGCAGTGGCAAACAGGTGGACATCGTGCCCACTGCAGGCACAACAGCCGCAGATCTTCTGACATTATTCTATCACCAGGAATAACGGGCCACAGCGGTCTGTGAACCCCGACCGGACAAAGATGAAAGACCCTGAATGATCTCACTGCTCAAACGCTTTGGCACATTGGCTGGCTTCGTTGCCATCATCGTGTTCTTCTGGATCAACCTGCCGGAAACCTTCATGACGGCGCGTAACTGGCTCAATATATCGCAGCAGATCAGCATGCTGGCCGTTGTTGCCTTCACCATGACCATTGTCATGGTCATGGGCGATTTTGACCTGAGTGTCGGCTCCATGGCAAGCCTTGCCGGCATCACAGCCGCGCTGTTCTTTGTTCAGGGATATCCGGTCGGCGTGGGCATAGCTGCCGCACTGCTTGTCGGCGTTGCCGGTGGTCTTTTTAACGGATTTCTCGTCAGTATTCTGGGCATATTGCCCTTTGTTGCAACGCTTGGAACACTGACAATGTTCTCCGGCATGGCATTCTGGCTGAGCGATGGGAAAACAATATTCGGGCGTGACATTCCAAAATCATTCAGCAGCTTTGCCAGAAGCGGCTTTGAACTGGATTTTTTGACCGGTATCGCCATCAAGATCCCGGCTCTGTCCATCGTGGCGCTGATCATTCTTTTCGTCGTCTGGTTTGTGCTGGAACAAACAGCCTTTGGCAGGCGGCTCTATGCAATCGGCGGCAATTATACCGCCGCCCGGCTTGCCGGTGTGCAGGTGCGTGCGCTGCGCATGTACGCCTTTGCACTGACGGGCCTTGGGGCATCGGTTGCCGGGTTGATGTATGCCAGCCGTGTTGCCTCGGCCAATCCCACACAGGGCAGCGGTCTGATGCTGGATGCCATTGCTGCGGTATTTCTGGGCATGACCATGAGCGAGGAAGGCGAACCAAGGGTTCTAGCAACCCTGATCGGTGTGCTGATCCTTGGTGTTCTCGACAATGGTCTGACCCAGATGAGTGTTGACAGCTACGTGCGCGAGGTTCTCGTCGGTGCCATCATCATCATGGCCGTGGCCTCATCCAGCATCGGCAAAATGCGCACGTGATGAAGGCCAGGGCGGTTTGTGTTTTTCCTTTGTTTTCTTTGTAACGCCTGCTGCGGTGATGTCGCCGGGGTTCGTGATGCTGTTGATCGAACTGTTGTCACCAACAATAGTGCCAGCCGAAAATGTCAGTGCGATAGTGCCACTTCCAATCCCGAAGGGCTGTGGCAACGGCTTGTGTAAACGTAGCGTTGATGACCTGTAACCTGTCCCGGGAAAAGAACGCCCGGCCACCGTTGCCACTTGATACAATACGTTCGAGACAGACGGGCCCTCCCCGTTTTCACAAAATCGTCAAAACAGCATTTTCGGGTGGCTGACCGGCCATTTTGCACTATCTGATATGGAGCGGGCATGAGGGAGAAGGCATGGAGGGAACCTACAAATTGGACTGCAATAACACCGCTATGATGGCACGGCAGGCAACCGGGGGACGAACGATCTGTTCAACACTCTTGGGTCAAACATCCGTGTTTCCCGCCGCACTTTAAAACCCGTATCAGTGTAACCCAGCCCCTGTGCACGGCATCAAACATGTCATGGAAGTTTCATCGAAAGTGAGTTTTATCCTTTCACCCGGCCACGTTGCTGCCGCAAACAGCAACAATCATCAGGCGAACCTGCTCTTGAGTTTTCGATACATTAACAAGCTTTCCGCCTTCAAAATCCCAACCGATGTAACGAGGAAAAATTCACGTTATGATGAATATCAAACGCAATATACGTCAGTCCACCGATGCACAAATTGCTCTATTTGATACGGTTCGTACGCGCACGCAGGCGCTTGTAAGCGGCCTTTCACCGGAAGATATGACACTTCAGTCCATGGAAGATGCCAGCCCGTCCAAATGGCATCTGGCCCATACGAGCTGGTTTTTTGAAGAATTTATTCTAAAGCCTCATATGGCTGACTATGTATCGCCGGATGATCGCTTCGCCTTCTTGTTCAATTCCTATTATGTGCAGGCCGGGCCACGGCATGCGCGCTCAAAGCGCGGTCTGGTATCGCGCCCCGATGTTGATGATATTTTTGCCTATCGCGCGCATGTGAATGCAGCCATGCACGCGCTGCTGTGCAGTGATCGCGCTGATATGGAGGCGATTGGCGCGTTGACAGAACTGGGCTGCCATCACGAAATGCAGCACCAGGAATTGCTCGTGACCGACCTGCTGCATGCTCTGTCGCACAATCCGCTTCTGCCTGCCTATCATGCCCCGCAACCCATACCGATTGCGCGGGAACGTCCACTCGGCTGGATCGAGCATGATGGGGGACTGGTGGATATTGGCCATGTGGGACAATCATTTGCCTATGATTGCGAAAGCCCGCGTCACAAAACCTATTTGCAACCCTTCAAACTTGCCTCACGCCCGGTCACAAATCGCGACTGGATTGCGTTCATGGATGATGATGGTTACCGCAAAGCCCGGCTGTGGCTGTCGGATGGCTGGGCAACCTGCCAGCGTGAAGAATGGGATGCGCCGCTCTACTGGTGGCTGCAGGATGATGTGTGGTGGAGCTATTCACTGCGCGGGCCGCAACCGGTTAACCTGGATGCGCCTGTCGTCCACGTCAGCTATTACGAGGCGGATGCCTACGCCCGTTGGGCCGGCAAACGGCTGCCCACAGAGGCCGAATGGGAAGTTGTTGCCCGTCAGCGGCCAATTCGCGGCAACTTTCTCGACAACAGAAATTTCCGACCGATGCCGGCAGATATTCAATCAAACAGGCATGATCAGGGGTCTGATGAGCAATTTTGGGGGGATGTGTGGGAATGGACACAAAGCCCGTTCACGCCCTACCCCGGATTTCGCCCGCCGGAAGGCGCCATTGGCGAATATAACGGCAAGTTCATGTGCAACCAGTTTGTCCTGCGTGGCGGTTCATGCGCCACACCGCTTGCGCAGGTGCGCCCCTCCTATCGCACATTCTTTTATCCCCACCAGCGCTGGCAGATGCTTGGTGTGCGGCTTGCCGATGATGCAAATGGTCAATATTCCAGTCAAACAGACCAGCTCGGTTCCAATATATCAACAGCAAAAACCCCGGCGGCAGCGCCAGCTAAAACAGACGACTTTGCCAGTTCGATCCTCCACGGTCTGACCCGGGACCAAAAGACCATTGAAAGCAAATGGCTCTATGATGCCCGTGGTTCGGCGCTGTTTGATGATATCACCCAATTGGCTGAATATTATCCCACACGCACCGAGACGGGCATTTTGCAGCAGCGGGCTGGCGAACTTGCGGCACGGCTGTCAAATGGGGCAGCCATGGTGGAATTTGGCAGCGGATCAAGCATCAAGACACGTCTGGTGCTGGATGCACTACCGACCCTCAAATCCTATATTCCGGTGGATATATCCGCAGATCATCTGAACGAGGCGGCTCAGATACTGGCTAAAGACTATCCGTCACTGGCGGTCCATCCTCATGTTGGCGACTTCACCGCACCGGAACCGTCATTTCTGGCTGATAGCACGCTACAAAAACTGTTGTTTTTTCCCGGCTCTACCATTGGCAATTTTACCGTCGATCAGGCCGCCCGCCTGCTGCAGCAATGGCGTGCGATCGACAGGGTTGAAGCATTGGTGATCGGTGTGGATCTGGTTAAGGACGAGCAGACACTGGTGCAGGCCTATGATGATGCTCGGGGTGTGACCGCATCCTTTAACCGCAACCTGCTCATCCGTATCAACCGCGAGCTGGGTGCTGATTTTGATCATGCGTTCTTTTCCCACGAAGCACGCTGGAACAGCCAGTTGAACCGTATTGAAATGCACCTTGTCAGCGGTCGCGACCAGCAGGTTCGGCTCATGGGCGAGACTATATCCTTTCAAAAGGGCGAATCCATTCACACGGAGAATTCCCACAAATACAAGCCGGATCAGTTCAGGGCCCATGCCGCTGACGCAGGCTGGGATACGGTGGATTTCTGGACGGATGAGCGCTCGTTGTTTGGTGTTGCAGTGCTGGTGCCGGCATTGAAAGACTAAAGCAATTCATGTTTTGACGGAATCGGCAAAACCTGAATGCGTCAACAAAATCAAAGGTCGACACCGTTGTCCCGTTTCTGACAAAACGTGAAACGGTCCAGGGTCTGCTGAGGAGCAGGATTGACCGTCAGTCAGACCACACGGGATTATGCTTCAGGGACACCGATTTTTTGGAGTATCTGGAGAAAACGTGCCAGTGATTGCGGGTTGCGTGATGGTATGTTGGCAGCATCCGAGACGGTGGCCGTTGGGACAAGTCGCAGATAGTCGGCGACGGATTGCCGGCATTTGTCATCCTCACCAAGCATGCCATAGACAACGGCGAGTTGCCGGATGAAGGTCGGATTATTCGGTGCAATTCGCACCGATTGCCGGCAGTGTACCAGTGCCGCCTGATAATCCTGGATCGTGTGAAATGCCCAGAAAATCCCCATGTACCAGAACGGCAGAAATCCGTCGCGCGGGCTGCGCCTGATCGCATCAATTATTGCCGGGATCGCAATGTCGGGCTCATCGTTGCAGGCATAGATTGCTCCCCGAACACCCATGGCCGGGACAAAATTCGGGCTCAGTGCGATCGCCCGGTCTATCGTCTCAATCGCCTCGTCCCACTGGTAGCTGAACAGATAAGCCCAGGCGAGTATCGTCAGGGCCAGCGGATCATTTTCATCAGCGGCTACCGCTTTTTCGGCTGTTGTCATCATCAGTTTCATCGACTGACCCGGACTATCGCTCCATCGGTAGAATGTATCGAGAAAGTGAACCAGGGCCAGATCAGCCAACCCCATCACACCGCCCGGTGAGGCCCTGATAGCCTGCTCAAACAATTGTCTGGCTATTTCCGCATCCTTCTTGCCAAATTTCCAGATATGCGCACGCCCCTGCATGACGCACTCCCATGCATCAAGCTGTGAAGGGTCCTTGTGGCGGGATTTTCTGAATTCGGCCGAGATGAATTCAGGTGATATGGCGGCGATAATGGCCCGTGTGATCTCGTCCTGAATGTCAAACACGTCAACGATCTCGCGATCATAGCGGTCAGCCCAGACATGGTTGGCCGTCGCCGTATCTATCAGCTGGGCGTTGATGCGCAATCGGTTGCCACTTTTGCGCACACTGCCTTCCAGAATATAGGCAACACCCATCGCTGCGCCCGCCGCCTTTATGTCCACCGCAGTGTCCCTGAAGGTGAATGAGGTATTTCGTGCTGTTACGTAAAACCATGGCATGCGGGAGAGTTCGGTAATCAGGTCCTCTGACATGCCATCGGCAAAATAGTCCTGCTCGCGGTCACCCGACATATTGTTGAACGGCAAAACAGCAATGGATGGTTTTGTTCCAGCCAGCGGCGTATCTGAATTGGCAGTATCATCAGATTTGACGCTTTGTGGATCAAAGACGTGCCATTTCCAGGCACGGACCGGCGCCTCGATGTTCTTGAGCGTTTGCGGCCCCAGATCGTTGAACGGGACATCCAGCTTACCTTTGACGCTTTGATGAACTGTATCGGAAATACACAGCCCCCCTGGCTCGGCCAGCCCTTCAAGACGCGCGGAAATATTGACACCGTCACCCAGAATATCATCACCATCAGCAACGATATCGCCAACATTGATGCCGACACGGTAGCGTATGCGCGTATCCTGATCGCCTGCCGCCTCCATCAGTGCGATCGCTTCCTGCATTGCAATGGCAAACCGAACCGCATCGACTGCACTGGCAAACTCGACCAGCAGACCATCGCCGGTGGTTTTGACCATACGGCCGCCATTGTCTTTCAAGCCAGGATCAATGACTGTCTGGCGGATGTGATGTTGGCGTCCTATCGTACCCTCTTCATCAGCCCCCATCAGCCGTGAATAGCCCACCATATCTGCTGCCAGAATTGCTGCTAACCGTCTCTGCATACCACATCCTCTTAATCGGCAGAGTATCCCATATCAAAGAATATGACAGTCATTGTTCAGCTTCTTTTGTTACATTGACAACGAGACCTGACCGGAACCGAAAATTTCACGGTCTGCCGAACATGTGACAACTGTATGTTGAAACAGGCATAATGAAACGTTCAAAATCAATGTAATTATACATAAATATCGCATTCAAACGCATGTTTTCACCATTAATACGACATCTTCGCGCCATTTATGTATTTTTCTTGAGTTTTTATTTATTTATATATATCCTGAACTTAACAATGGCGACATTAAACGGAGGCAAAGCAATGGCCGGTGATCCAATTCTATATGCAACAGACGAAGCTGATATTTTCATCTTCCCCGATAACAGTTCTAATACGACAATCGAGGGCTTTGACCCGAGTGAAGACCAGATTGATCTATCGTCCTACCACCTGCGCCGATCGCAGATCATCATCAACACCACGACCAGCTCGATTTCGTTTGAAGGCATCACCATAACATTGCCACTAGTGGATTTTGACACCTTCAGCTGGTCAAATTTTATTGGCGTGACCAATGTAATCGACGGAACGGAAGACGCCGATATCATCAATGGCACTGAATTCAGGGACGAAATCACTGCCTTTGGTGGCGACGATGTTGTGTATGCGGGCGACGGAAATGATCATGTTAATGGCGGGTTCGGCGACGATGAAATCCATGGTGGCAATGGCAACGATAATCTGCTGGGCGATGAAGGCAATGACCTGCTAATGGGCAATGCCGGAAATGATCGGCTTTTTGGACGCAGCGGCGACGATACGATGTATGGCGGTTCCGGTGACGACGACCTTTTGGGTGATGAGGGCACCAACACCATGTACGGCGGCAGTGGGGAAGATAATTTTCTCGGCGGTACAGGCAATGACAGCATGTACGGCGGCAACGACAACGATACAATGGACGGAATGAGTGGTGATGACCTTCTGAAGGGCGGCAATGGTGATGACACGCTGGTCGGCGGGTTTGGCGATGATACATTGTATGGCGGCAAGGACAATGATGTGCTTCGCGGTAATGATGGCAACGACAGATTGTTCGGCGGTTCAGGTGACGACACGTTGTACGGCAACCTGGGCGACGACATTCTCAAAGGCGGTGCCGGTAATGATGAATTATTTGCGGAATTTGGCAATGACCGCCTTTATGGCAATGCTGGAAACGATATTCTTCATGGCCTGGTTGGCGCCGAGGAGTTTTATGGCGGTAGCGGTGACGATACTATTATAGGCGGGCATCAGGCCAACATCATAGTGGGTGGCCTGGGCTCCGATACCATGACTGGTCGCGGTGGCGTTGATACCTTTGTTTTCAAGAGCGGCAAGCAGTCTGCAAGCGGGGAAGCCGCCACCGACACCATACTCGACTTTGTTGCAGGCGAAGACATTATCAAAATCACCAAAACAAAGGGTAATTACGATTTTGACGACGTGGTGATTGATGGTGACACGGTCACTGTCAGCGATATCAATATTATCCTGTCAAATGGAGCGACCAGCGACCTGACCCAGGATGACTTTCTGTTCACTTAGGGCAATTCAGATTTTAACGGAACCGGCAAAATCTGAATGAATCGACAAAATCAAAGGCCCACACCGGTGTCACGTTTCTGACAATACGTGAAACGGTCTAATCAGGAAAACCAGCATGACGGTGCCTGTTTGTGCACCGTCACGCATTGGGTCACTGCAATTCAGATTTTACCGGACCCGGCCCGGCAGGCTCAGATCACCCGATGCAACATCAAACACATCACCCACACAAAGCAGTGGCGCATGTATATTGGCATTGACCTTCAGCGCTGCAGTAACACCATCGTAGGCAGCACCTTCGATAACACTCCCATCCGGCAATTCAACATTGATATGAACTTCCGGACCATCAAAATGCGGCGTGAAGCCCGGGCTGTCGATAAAAATTGGCAACCCCGGCCAGGTTGCCGGCATTGCGGGTGTTTCACCCTCGGGAATGTCACGCACACCAAGCGCGCCCACACCACAAGCCTCGGTCGGTGTTAGAACCACCCAGTGGCTGTGCCAATCACCGCCATCATTGCTTTTATCACCATCTCCATCCTCATCATAAAGTGGCGTGTCATCAAAATCCGGATGGCTGGTTGCAGCCAGTGCGAGAATGCCGCTCTTTCCCTCAAATCCAACTGTCGCGGGATCAAGCGATGTTGGCCAGACATAGGAATAGACCGGGGCACCGGCAAGTGTGCCCTTTGGGGTCGGCTTTTGTGCTCCAGCAATGCCGTTGGTTGTCATATGGAAAGTGATTGAATTGTCATTGCGGTGAATATGAGCGGCAAGAATGTCAAAGCTTGCGTGTTTTGTGCCGTCGGCGGAGGAATGGACCGCATGTTCGGATTGAGTTGCCTGCGGATGACTGGCTTTTGCATGGTCGGCGTCGGCATAGGCACCGGTTGCTGTGGCAAGAAGGGTTATCGAAATGATGGCGAGATGATTCATGATTTGTCTCTTTTCAGGTTTGTGGGAATTTCTTTATAGTAGCGAGTCGCTATTATTGCAATTTTAATTTTGACTCGCTATTAAGTGTCAATGACAAACCAGAACCTCACAGAAGCCAAAGAACTGATTGACCGGATCGGCCGCATGGGTGCTGCTGATGGCTGGAATGGCGATATCAATCCGACGCAGCGCGCTGCACTTGCCTATCTTGCCCGTGCCAATCGGTTTTCCCGGGCGCCATCGCATGCGGCAGATTATCTGTGCGCCACACGGGGCACCGTGTCACAGACACTTAAAGCCCTGGCGCGCAAGGGATTGATTGTCGAACAGCGATCAACCACCGATAAACGCAGCATCTCCTATGCGGTGACTGACATCGGTCAACACGTCCTGACACAGGATGCGGCGCTGGACGCCGCACTGAAACAATTGCCACCTGCAGAAGTCGCCATTTTGAACGGATCCCTGCAAAAACTGGTCAAGGGCGTTCTGCAGCAACGTGCCGGTCGCACATTTGGTCTTTGCAGGACCTGTCGCTATCACGAAACCAACGCTAACGGCGCTCGCTGTGCCCTGCTGGACGTTGATCTGCGCCCCTTCGAAACCAATGAAATTTGCCACGAGCACGAGGATCAAACCTCCCTGTCTCCATCGGTATGAGGACCTTAATGAATCAGATTACTCCACCCGCATCCGTATCTGTGACCGGCCTGTTTATTGGTAAGGCCATGCACAGATGGCCAGGTCGCGCGGCAAGCGCCATTGGCAAAAGCCGCACGATGGAAACACTGGCTCTTGGACCCCACGGTTTCGAGAAGGATCAGCAGGCCGATCTGGCAGTGCACGGTGGCGCGGACAAGGCGCTGCATCACTATGCCGCCGATCACTATGCATCATGGGCAGCAGAAAAACCTGAATTGGTACAAAAATTCGTACCCGGCGGATTTGGTGAGAATATTTCTGCAACCGGTTTTACCGAAGAAAACCTGTGCATCGGCGATATTCTTACCCTCGGTTCCGCCACCATTCAGATCAGTCAGGGAAGACAGCCGTGCTGGAAACTGAATGCCCATATGGAAGATGAAACAATGGCCAACCGGTTTCAGAAAACCGGACTCACGGGTTGGTATTATCGGGTGCTTGAGCCCGGCCATGTTGCCACTGGTGATACGTTGAAGCTCATGGAGCGGCCATGTCCGGCATGGCCGCTCTCGCGGGCCATAGCCGCCCGTTTTGACCCAAGGCTGCCGATTGATGTGGCAGCCGAACTGGCTGCACTCCCGCAACTTGCCGCAAACTGGCGAGAGGCATTCGCCAAAAAATCCCAACGTGGTTTCAGCGAGAACACCGATGCCCGGTTAAGGGGAGGATAAGGGGGCGATAAACGCGGGCAACCTGCGTCCCCACCCTCACCAGATGTTCCAGATGACATAGATTCCATCACCACCCATACATTCGCCATCGGCCAACAGGATATCTCCGACTTCAAAGCCCTCCAGCGTGTCACAGGTCGATGCGGATATTACCTCTCCAACAGGGAGACACATACCACCGCTCAAAGGCTTCCATGATGTGATTTCCAAAAACATGTCCCAGCGACGTGGTGTGGCTTCGATGGGTGTCAAACGCAGTATCCTTGCGCGAATGCGCGCAATACCGGGCTTGGCCATTACAAATGTTGACTGCGAATTTCTCGGTGTATGGATATTCATGGGCGGTTCCGTCACTCATCATTTTTTCCTTTTTGGAGCGCCCGCCTATTCAAATCCGGGCACCGCCAACCAATACGCCAAACGGTGACCCGTGGCGTCCTGTCGTGCAGGGGAGATCAGACTTGAAGATGAGAAAGGCACGACCCACGTGGTTGACCAGAACAACGGGCTTGCGCAGCGGCTGCGGCGTAGGTGTGACCATATGGACAAATCGGGTATGTGGGCGCATATATCTCCATTGTCGGGCTGCATGCTCGCCGTTTGGTTGTGTTTTGTGATCGGATTGCGCTCAAAGAATCACATATCAATATCACTTGAGTGTTTTGGTGGCTCTGGTTTGTGTGCGCTCAAATCCGCATCAGCGATGACAAACAGGCCTCTGCGGTTTACTGGCCGATCCTTAAGCGGTTTGAGATCATCAGCAATGCTGCATTCGCTATCGTCTGGCTTGTGTGCTGGCACTTCTGGCACGTAGTCGCCTGTTACAAGCTCTATGTGGTCGTGGGCTTCGTGGGTGCGGTCGTCATGCATGGGTGATACCTTACTGATTTGTAACCGGATACTGCCTTGCAATATTCGCTCCACACCTCACATTAAGTAGGTAACTTGACAACACGGAGCGAGGACAATGACCAAGGAAACGCAAACACCTAAAACCGACAAGAATCCTGTGGATGTCGAGGTACTGAAAAAAGTAGCGGGAGGATATTGTAAAAAACACCCACTGACCTGTCCTGCTCGCTAACTTTAACGAAAAGAATAAGCTACCCGGCCCCACCAGGCTTTACTCCTGGTTGGGGATAGTCGCTGGAGGGTGAAGCCGGGTGTTTGACGGAACCGACAAACCCTGAATGCATCAACAAAATCAAAGCCAGACACCGTTATCCCGTTTCCGACAAAACGTGAAACGGCCTGGAGCCATCCTTCACATTGAACACGACACGCTTCATACGCTGCATAAATACACAGCACCCCAATCTGAGCATGACTGCAATATGCACATGAGTAAATATTTTTACCTTAACCTTTTGTTTAATATGCGCTTTTCCGATTCCCTTGGAAAATTACCAAACCTTAATTTTTAACTTTGAAATCAGTGAATATGTATATCTGGATGAAGGATAGATCATCAGCTGTTTCAAACTCGGTGGAACGTCCTTCAGGAACTTTGGTAACGGCGGTCCAAATCGCAAACGTGCGCTGTGCAGGAACTGGCTGGATTTTGTCAGTCATTTTCCCATCGCCCGCCCGATTTCAACCTCCAAAACGAGAGCCCATGGAGATCTAGAATGTCATATGATTTATTCAAGAAACTATATCAGGCAACGGTTCATGACGTACAGGAACAGCGGCAGACCGACGGCACGGATGGGAATGAATTTGGTAATCTGCTCAGTGTTCGTGATGATGCTGATGGTACAGTTAACCTTGGCGGCGGCGACGACGACTTTTATTTCGGCAGCAATAAGGCCGGCTTTGCCAATATCACTGGAACAGTGGATATGGGCGATGGTGAAGACACCGTGACCATGGATTACGACGAAAGCGCCTATGATGTGTCCACGAACGGCGATGTCACGACAATCACCTATGTCCTTTCAAGGGATGATGATGGTCAGGCAACCGCGTTCGGCGCCTCTGTCAGCTTCAAGGGTGCCGAGAACTTCGTGTTCAACGAAGGTCATTTCAATGCACTGAATGCAGATGGCAATCTTGTCGGCACTGAGGGCAAGGACACATTCAGCATTTACGAGCTCATTCAGGCCAATGATAGCTCCACAAACCTGGGTGGCGGCAACGACAAATTCAACATTGGCGAAGCCATCGACACCGACAAAACCTTCCATGTGGATATGGGCGAAGGGGAAAACGATGTGGTTCAGTTGAACCATACGATTGAGGATTACAAGATAAAGGTTCTGGACGACAATTCCATTTCCTTCACCGTCCTTGATGCGGAAGGCAATGAAGCCCAGACCGTCGTCTTCGACAATGCAGAAGTTTTCAAATTCAAAAACTTCGATTCCGATACCGGGGTAAATTACACTGATGATGTGTTCACATTTGACGAATTGTCCGGCGTAACCCCCGGTCTGGCGCACGGCGTTGAAGGTCTGGGCCACGCACTTCAAACCTTTGCCGACATATTTGCTGGCGGTCATGTCGATCACTTCGATGCCGACGGAAGCCTCTTCGCCAATCTGCATTTCGACTATGATGTAGCATAAACATCAGATTGGTTCTGAACGCTGACCATTTCAGGGTTCCCCTGCAAACTGCAAGCACCCGGATATTGTCCGGGTGTTTTGAGATTTTGATACACCTATAGCCATCCAAAAGATCAGGCCGCAGCACCTCGAAGATCAATGCCAGGTATTCAATACCCGGTACGATCAATCACAACATATAACTTGCGCAATAGTTGTGGTGACAATAGGATCGCACTTGATCATTAGTGTATTGGAATCATGCTGTTGGCTACTGCAGGCAAGCTATTGCCATACCGCCCAAACCATGGGCTTATCAGGAGCAGCAGATCTTTTCTTGACAGGGCAACATTGCTCTTCCTGTTGCTGCTGCTTCCCACCATCGTCCATGCAAAATCCTGCAAGAAAATGGAAAGCTGTCAGGAGGCTGTGTCCGCATGGTGTGGCGGCCAATCGAAAAGGGATGGCGATGGGGACGGCATTCCTTGTGAAAATATCTGCAGAAGCAAACAACAGGTCGATGAAATCAGAAAGGAGATCGGGTGCTGACCCCGACATTCTTTAACTTAACAAAATCTCGCAGGCTACACTGATGAGAGCGATTCAGGTTTTAACGGAATAGGTAAAACCTGAATGCATCAACAAAATCAATGGTCGAGCCCGCAATCCTGAGCCTCAACAGACCCTGGCACGGGGCCGGCCGTTGGGTGGCATCTGAAAAATTGCAGCCCTACTGGCGCGCCAGGGAACGCAGCTGATAAACACCGCTTTGAGCCCCACCGATAAATTCACCCTGCGCTGTTATGGTGTCACCAACGCCAAATTGGTCCATCGCCTCAAAGGTGAAGCAGCTCACGACGTCATCGATATGTGCGAAAGTGCCGCCGCTCATGGGTTTGAATGCGATGATTTCGATAACTCGCGTGACTGGCTGTTTTGATGGCTCTGGCTTGCGTGCTGGCACTGCTGGCACGTTGTCGCCTGTTATCAGTTCCATGTGTGCGTGGGCTTCGTGGGTGCAGTCGTCATGCATGTTATGCCACCTTACTTATTTGTAACAGTTTTCCACATTGTAAAAACCGCGCCAATCCACACGTTGAGTAGGTCATCAATTAAAACTCAAATGGACAGATAAAATGACCGATGCAAAAAACACTGAACAAGCCGGATTTGAAAAAAACGACGACATGAAAAAATCCGACGACCAACGTTTGAATTCCGTGACAGCAGACGAAATGGAAAAAGTCGCTGGTGGAGATCAGAGTAATGCCCAATCCTTGGATGATGTGACATGGGCTTCGTGGTAGCGGTAGTCATGCATGGGCGGCTCCAGATTCCGAAAAGTCCCCCCGGTTAGAAGGAGCCGCTATCTAAGGCTGTGTGCCTTGGACCTGCAGCACGCACAGGTGGGTGATCTTGCCTTACTGATTTGTAACAGTTTTCCACATTATAAAAACCGCGCCAATCCACACCTTGAGTAGGTCATCAATTAAACAAACAACAAAAATGGACAGAGAAAATGAACAACACAAAGGACCAAGCCGGATTTGACAAAGCCGACAATCAAAGAACAAAACCCATGTCTCCTGAAGAGATGAAAAAAGTCGCTGGTGGGTCGTCGGACGCTGTAGAAGATGAAGTAACCCGTGAAGGTGAAGGCAGCGAACCATTTTTATGACTTGCCGGTATCCCTATATGACTACCCGGCACTCCCGGCTTTGAACAAAAAAACGTTGAGATGATCTTGTCACCATTTGTGGGTGCCGGGTGTTTGAATGAGTGTTCCAACCGTCGCTGGAATCCAGCTTGCCGTATCGAACGGCGGGCCTCTATAGAAACCTGATCCGCCAGCTCCACTCAACTCGTTGCCCTGTTGGGCGAATTGGCTGGAGGTTGTTGTCTCGCTCCGGTTTGGAAGGCTTGCGTTTGACCTTGATAACGCGTTTTGATGGCTCTGGCTTGTGTGCTGGCAGTTCAGCATGTAGCGCCTTGTATAAGCTCTATGTGGTCGTGTGCGTCGTGGGTGCGGATATTATGCATGTTATGCCGGCTTACTGTTTTGTAACAATTTTCGACATTGTAAAAACCGTGCCAATCCACACCTTGGGCAAGTCATCAATTAAACAATAAAGGACAGGCAAAATGACCGAAGTGTGAAGCACTGAACAAGCCGGAATTGACAAAACCGACGATATGAAAAAATCAGACGATCAACATTCAAAAACAGTAACGGTAAACGACCTGGAAAAAGTCGCTGGTGGGTGTTTTCTTCCGGCCGATCCTGATGATGGTGCTTGTCTTGATGTAGACAATGGATCTGGCATGTCCCGCCCAGAATAATGTCTGCCCAAACCAGTCGGAAAGAATACCATGCCTAGCAGCCGGTAGCTCCTGCCATCACACAGGAACCACAAATTCCATGTGACAACCCTGTCTTGTTGAAATGCCGGGGGAAGCCTGCGCGCCGATCTTCATTTCGAATATAATGTCGCATAGACCGTTTCACGTTTTGTTAGAAACGGGACAACGGTGTTGGCCTTTGATTTTGTTGATGCATTCAGGTTTTACCGATTCCGTCAAAACCTGATTTGCTCTAAGTATCGTAAGGGATCTCAACAAGGAAAACTGTCAGGAGGCTGTGTCCGCATGGTGTGGCGGCCAATCGAAATGGGATGGCGATGGGGACGGCATTCCTTGTGAAAATATCTGCAGAAGCAAACAACAGGTCGATGAAATCAGAAAGAAGATCGGGTGCTGACATTGGCATACATCAATTCAAAGAAATCCCGTGTGCAACATCCGATTGCCCTAAAATCAACCACTGCATCGCATTTAATATTTTGCAGCCCTACAGCCGCACCAGGGAACGCAACTGATAAACACCGCTTTGAGCCGAACCAATAAATTCGCCCCGCGCTGCTATGGTGTCACCAACGTCAAATTGGTCCATTGCCTCAAAGGTGAAACAGCTCACGACGTCTCCGATATGAGAGAAAGTGCCACCACTCATGGGTTTGAATGCAATGATTTCGATGTCGAGTTGCCATTTTCCGGGGGCTGCTGCGACCACACTGATTTGCACAATTCTTGCGCTGGTCTGCGAACGATTGGGCGCTGCCACGGTACGACGCGGTGGCGCATGGGATTTGCTGTTGCCAGTCATTGTTCGCATCTGCTCAATAGAGTTGCACAGACCTGGCTGCCGTTACTTCGCCACGTCTACGCCTACAATACCGTACCATCATCTCTCTTTCAGTGACTCGTCCTTGTAACGCAGCAAAGGGGCCAGCAGGAACTCGATGACACGCCGGCTGCCGGTTTTTATCTCTGCCGTAACGGCCATGCCAGGCGTCAATTTTACAGGCGCGCCGTCAACGAAAACATAGTCCTGAAACATGGCAACTCTGGTGTCAAACGTGAGACCCTGCTGCTCGTCAATCACCGCATCGCCGGACACATGCAGAACCTCACCATCAACCAATCCATATTTTGTGAATGGAAAGGCTTCAATCTTGAGAGCTGCATGCTGACCATCGTGAACAAAGCCCTTGTCCTTGTTGAGAATGGACGCCCGCACTTCGAGAACCGCATCGTCAGGCACAATTGTGAGGAGAGGTTCTGCGGTTGTTACGACGCCGCCGATTGTATGTACCTCCAGTTGTTGAACAATACCGTCAACAGGCGCTCTCAGCCGCAATCGGTCAACCTGCTTTTTCACCCGACGGATAGCAGTCAAGGTCTGTTCCAGTTTCAACAGGGCTGCGGACAGGTCGGTGGTGGCCAGCCTGATGCTTTCTGATGTAAACCGCTCCTTTTTCCTCCTGGCAGCGGTGACATCAGCTTCCGCCTGCGCAAGTCGGTGTTCCTGAACTTCCTTGTCCTGAACAGTTGTGACCAGAGATGTGTGGGCTACGAGCCATTCGGTCTTGGAGCTGAATCCGTCTTCCCACAATCCCCGCATCCCCTGTTCACGTTCCTCAAGCAGGGGGGTCAAAATCTCCAGTTTGGTTTTCTCGGCGCGCGCTCCATTTCTGACCGCTTCCGCGCTGGCGATTTCCGCATCAAAGGCGGACAATTGAGACTGGTAGGCCTGTAATTCAGCTTTCAGTTTCAGGCGATGCATTTCCACGACATTAGTTGCCTTCGAACCGAGGTCAGGTGGCTGGAACGTGACATGCTCGCTACCCTGAAGATGATCGAGATAGGTACTCAGTCGCTCAACTGCGGTTGATGATTCAATTCGCTGGCGAAGCAACTGCTGTTCATCGGCCTCAATTTCGGTGGGATCGAGTTCGATCAGCAATGCACCTTTGCTTACATGCTGGCCATCGCGAACATGAATGGCACGCACGATACCTGGCTCCAGCGGTTGCACGACACTCACCCCGCCGCGTGGCACAATCCTGCCGGATGCGACGGCGACAATATCGACGGTGCCAAGAAAAGACCATACAAGGAGAATTACGGTAAAAACAGCCAGGCTGATAATGACGGCGCGCCCGACCGGACTGGCTGGTGTTTCCAATATCTCCAATGCCGCTGGCAAAAACTCGTGTTCGTCAAATTTTCCCGTTGCCGATTTGGCATGGTCAACGGACCCCTTGTCGGTTGCCGCCTGACCGGACGTCCCAGCGCCACTGGCTGGTTTTTGATTTTCCGGTTGTTCAGGCTGTTGATATGCCGGTACAGGAGGTCTTGCGTTATGCTGCGTCATTGGTTTGCGCTCCTGTCTGAATGCCGTACAATTCAGCATAACGGCCGCCGGTTCTGAGCAGCTCATCATGGCTGCCCTCTTCCAAAATCTCACCGGATTCTATGGTGATAATTCGGTTGGCAATGCGCACGGCTGACAGGCGGTGGGCTATGATGATTACGGTACGGCCTTTGCAGATTTCCCGCATATTTTCCTGAATAATCCGCTCGGACTCGTAATCCAGTGCACTGGTTGCCTCATCCAGAATTAATATTCTCGGATTGGTGACCAGTGCCCTTGCAATGGCAATGCGCTGACGTTGCCCGCCTGACAGGTTGGCACCACGCTCGCCCACCAGCGTATCGTACCCCTCTCCCAGACCACAGATAAATTCGTGCGCGCCCGAGAGCCTGGCGGCAGCGATAACCCGTTCCATTGACATGCTGGGATCGGACATGGCGATATTGTCCCGGATGCTGCGGTTGAACAGCAGATTCTCCTGCAGCACCACGCCCAATTGCCGTCGGACCCAGGCCGTATCGACGAGGGCCAGATCGGTACCATCGATCAACACTCGACCGCTTTCGGGAACATACATGCGCTGAATCAATTTGGTGAGCGTTGATTTACCCGAACCTGATGATCCGACAATACCCAGAACCTCACCCTCGGCGATCTCCAGGTTGACCCGGCGCAGAACCTCGGGTAGATCAGGGCGATACCTGAATGTAACACTCTCAAATTTAACGTTCCCGGCAATACGATCAAGCGTGGCGCGGTTGGGGTTGTATTGTGGCTCCGTCGGTGTATTCAAAATGTCGCCAAGGCGCTGGACCGAGATACGCGCCTGCTGGAAATCGTTCCACAATTGTGACATGCGCAGGATTGGTCCGGTCACGCGGCCTGCCAGCATATTAAAGGCAACGAGCTGGCCAACGGTCAGGTCCCCCAAAATTACACCTTTGGCGCCAAAATAGAGGGTCGCACCGACGGTCACCTTGCTGATGAGCTGCGTCGCCTGCCCTGCAAAATTGCCGAGGTTGGCCGTTTTGAAGCTGGACTGGACATAGGATGCAAGTAAATCTTCCCACCGACGTTGGGACTGCGGTTCCAATGCAAGCGCCTTTAGTGTCTCCACGCCGGTGATGCTCTCAACCAGGAATGCCTGATTGGCAGCCCCGTGCTGGAACTTCTCTTCCAGACGCGCCCGCAGCACCGGTGTCACAAACACTGCCAGAACCACATAGAAGGGGATGGAGCCCAACACAATCAATGTGAGCAGTGGGCTGAATATCCACATGACACCGAAAAAGACGAAGGTAAAGAACAGGTCGACGGTCAGTGTCAGGGCCGAGCCCGTAATGAAATTGCGAATATTTTCAAGCTCGCGTACACGCGCAACACTCTGGCCGACCTGTCGGGCTTCGAAATATGCCAGTGGCAGACCTACCAAATGGCGGTACAATTGCGCGCCCAGCTCAACATCAATGCGGTTGGTTGTATGGGCAAACACATAGGTTCGCAGGTAACCCATCAGAACTTCGAAGACACTGACAACAACCATTGCCAGCACCAGAACATCCAGCGTTGTCAAACTGTGATGGACCAGCACCTTGTCGATCACCACCTGAAAGATCAGCGGTGTGGCAAGGCCAAAACACTGCAGGAAGAACGATGCAACCAGCACCTCCTGAAACAACCCCTTGTACTTGAGCACCGGAGGGATAAACCATGAAACATCGAAACTTGATCCCTTGCCCATCAGTTTGACACGACGGGTCGCCAGCAACAGCCGACCTGTCCACCGTTCAGCAAATTCATCCAATGAGATGATAGCAGGCTTACCCACCAGCGGATCCTGGATCAAAACCTCCCGCTTTTCAGCATTTACATTTGCAACAATGACGTGGGTGCCATTTGACATCTCCGCAATGGAGGGCACCGGTGTTTTTGCAAGTCGCGCGGCATTGCTGCTGACCACACGTGTTTTCAGGGCAAGGGTTTTTCCCACACGTTGCAGGGTGTCAAGGCTCAGGGGATTTCCGGCTTCACCATATTGATGGTTGATCTGCTCTGGATCACACGGGATTTCGAGAAATTGTAAAAGTATGGAAAAACATACAAGTGCGGTATCAATGGGCAGGTCCTGAGTACGCCCGCTCTGCGCCTTGTTGTGTTCCACCATTGCAGGTGTGCTTGACGTTTCACTATACATATATGCTCGCGCCTCCCGGTGCTTTTATAAAACCGGGACGTTGCGAATACCGGTGTGTATTGGGTTTCCACTGACCAAAACCATTGTTTGCTTAAATGTCTCTGCCAACGTTGCTTGCGCAGGTTGCCCTGGTGGTTCGGTGCGCCCATCACAGCTAATTTCAACACCCATCTGAATTGGTCATACGTTGCAGAACCGCTGGATGCGTATTGGCGCTTCTTCGCCCGGGTGGCCAATATGCCCGCGGACACAAGTGGCGCGGCTGTCTTTGGAGAAAATATTCTGTCGCAGGTCCCGCGCAATTTTGCGGCAATGGCCAAATGGGGCGATCATCTCGGTTATGAAGATATTGTTACCGCTTTTCCAGTGGCTCGTCTCGAACCGGTGATTGCCGGTCAATGCCTCCTCCAGCAAATCGTCCGACAACAATGCCCAGTTGCAGAAGCCAACAGGCACACCCTTGCTGTTTTGAAAGTAGCGGTATTGATTGATATCTATGGAATAGGTAATTCTTTCCAGCAACAAGGCAACGGGATAGCGCTGATGGAGCGGCGAGTGCCGACAAAGCCACAGCACACCACCCAATGTCGCCAGGGTTCTGTTCACCCGCTCCAGTTCCGTTTCTTTATTGTCTGCCATGCTGTTCATATCGGTTCCAAACCCTATTGGCTGGTAAATTCAGACCGTTTCACGTTTTGTCAGAAACGGGATAATGGTGTCGGCCTTTGGTTTTGTTGATGCATTCAGGTTTTGCCGGTTTCGTCAAAACCTGAATTGCTCTCGTCGAGATCGCGGTGGAGACCGACATGGCCCCGCCCGACAAAATTTAGGGTGTTGCCGTAAATAGGTCCTGCAGGACAACTTTTTCAGCGCCGGTGAGACCGCCCCAGAAACCATCGTTGGCACTGCCACGTTCATGAAGTGCCATGGCCTGAACCAATTGGGCAACATCAGCGTTCTTCATGCTTGACGAATTGAAAACAGATGGCTGATTGCTGAGGAAATAATCATTGACGGTAACCGTGGATACGTCCGACCCATTGTCAATTTCAACAAGCAGATCCGATTTGTCCCGCTTGAACCACAGATCCTCATTGTCTGTGACCCCCGTCTCAATTTTCAACGTGTCGCCAGCCCCGAAGTCAGAGACGACCGAGCCATCAGATTCTTTCTTTATTATGAAAGTATCGTTACCCGCTCCACCGGCAAACCGGTTATTTGTGCCAGAAACATTGAGGATATCCTGTCCACTACCGCCATAAAAACGGCTATCCTGCTGACCGGGCTGTGGGGTAATTGTGACATCGTTGTTAATCTGATCGCTATTGTTGAAGGACACATCTATTGGGACGCCTTGCAAGGCAAACGCTGGTGAAACAGTTTCTACATCGATATTGACGGTTGTGCCGACGGCTGTGTCTTTCAGGCTGTCATATATTGACTGAAAATTAACAACACCGTTCAGTGACTGATTTTGCGCGGCGACAGTGTCACTTGTATCAATAAACACCGCCATAGACGGGACATCACCATCCTCATAGGCGGCAAACCAGTTATCCAGGGTCACCATATTACCGCCTGAGTTACTGATCACCAGGTTGAAAACGCCCGAACTGCCGGCAGCTTTCTCAAATGTCAATTCACCCCATCGCGAGGAATTACCGTTGGAAGGGGAGCTTTTAACGTCAATTGTAATCACGTCCGAAGACGATGCTCCAGAGATCGTCGCTGAGCGTGTATCATCATTGATGATGAACAGGTTGGCACCCGACCCGCCATTGACCTGCAGGTTCTCTCCCGCCAGGAAGATTGTATCGTCGCCAGCACCGGCATCTATATACGTGAGGTTGGTTGAAGTGGGTGCCGCACGATAAACGCCATCTCCACGTGACAGGTGACTTTGATCCAGATTGATATCCGGTTCGTCTAGAGTTGATAAGCCCCCTAGACCAGTGGGGAATGTTTGCAAAGCATTAAAGGACAATGGATTTATGGACGTTGCCTGTCTGGTATAGGCATTGTATCCGTAAACAAGTTTTACACCGGTTCGATCAAACCAACCCGAGACTGTAACGCTTACTCCCGAGGCAGACTCAGTTACCAAAAGGTCCTGGCCTGATTTTTCCAAGCGTATATCACCATATTGCAGCGCATCTTCATCCGACGCGGTCCCGTAACCACCATCCTGATCTGTGAAATTGGTATGTATGAATATGATTTCATCATCGGCGATATCAGTGATTTCCGCCTCACCCGATCGTTTTGAGATGACAAAACTGTCCGTTCCACCCTCACCCGCGAACCGGTTTGTACCGCCTGACGTGAGGCCGGTGACATAGAGCGTATCGTCACCATTTCGAGCCCAGTAATCCTGCCCTGCACGCAAAACCTCATCGCGGACGGTATCACTGTCTTTATTGAATTCCGATCTGTCAATGTCCAAAACCGTGGATGCTGCAACGTTCCAAGCTGCCTCAATTTCTGATTTCGAATTTTGATTAATTGAGGAAAGGAACGAGCCTGTATCGTTATCCTTCAACCCATTACTGTCCAAGATTTCACCTCGAAACTGGCTGTAGGGGCCATCCACGAGTGCTTTGACCTGGTCCCAGGTCAATTCACTTGCGGTCCCGTCAATATGGTTCAGATCAAAAAACAGGCCAGGGCCTTCGTCAATACCGTCAAACTGTGTGCTGAACCAGCCGGTTACCTTCACTGAACCAAACTTATCGAACCCGTCATACCTGTAACGGTTGGGGTCATTGGCATTTAGCCGATCGAGAGTGATCAACAGATCGTCACCCTGCCGTTGCATCCAGACATCGTCGATCCCGATGTTTTCATCAAGTGCAATGGAATCATATGCATCAATATCCTCAATGGTTACATCTCGAACGGCCCTGGTGATAACAAACATGTCATCATCATCATTGCCGGAAAATGTGGTCTGGGTGCCGCCGAGGAACAAAGTATCGCTGCCGGCGCCCCCAGACATTTCAGAGTGGGCGGCTTCCACGTCAGCGACCAATACATCATCGTCCTCGCCACCGTCATAAGAACTCATTTCGCCGCCACCGGCTCTAAAGAAATCAGACCCCGCTCCACCAACCAGATTCGAGCTGTAACCGAAGTTGATGACGTGGTCATTCCCCTCGCCCAGGAAGAAATTATTTTGCATTCCGAGAACGAAGACGATGTCGTCACCGCCACCGGTCCAGATCAGGTTCTGATTACCAAAAGCAAAATATACATCTACCCCACTGCCGCCGATGAGGTAGTTCTTGAATCCGGCAACAATCGCCACATTGTCGCCATTGCCTGCCTTCAGGCGATTGTTCGTGCCGACAAGAATGGCAAAATCGTCGCCATCGCCAGTATCAACCTGGTTGTCAGCGCCAATCGAAACGACTACGTCATGACCACTTTCGGTAAAGACTGAATTCGCACCGCCATATGCGACGATGATGTCATCGCCCGATCCACTGAACACGCGGTTCCGGTCACCCAGAGCACCAATGATATCATTTCCCTTGTCTCCGAATATCCAGTTGCTGCCGCCCAGAGCCACAATGAAGTCTCCGTTGGCCGTGCCGCCGCCCAAAATATTGGAATATTTCTGAGTAAAGCCGTCCAGTTGACCACCACTGCTGAACGCGTCATCCAACGCGCTGAAAGCTTCGTAGTTGCCGTTAAAGAAGCCATTTGACAAAAGGCTGTTTACCCCGGCCTCGTTTGTGGCCGCCCCCGTACCTGTCATGCCCCCCCAGTCCCAGTCTGTATTTGGTGTGGATTCGCGAGAAATTGACTTGCCAAGTTGAAAGAAAGGACTGACGACATTCGTGATGCCTCCAACGAGCGGATTATCCACCTCGGCCCAGAATGTATTGTTGACGGCCTCGTCTTTCCATTTTTGTTCTGCCCTTTCACCGGCATTTTCAGTATTAAGCGAACCGTCTTCAGCAGACTCGATCCCGGTAAGCTCGCCAATCTCCAGACTGGGCAGGAATCCGCCCGTCCAGATCCCCAACCTTCCAGCCATGGCACCAACCGGTCCCGGCAGCAGGTCGTTGAAGGAAATAATCGTGCTCTTCATGTGGAAGAAAGCACGAAGATCCAGATCCAGAATGCCTGCCATCGTATCGCCGAAGACCACGTTGCTGTCTCCGTACACCGCTATGACATCCGCACCGTTTCCACCAACAACAAAGTTCCCTTGAAGAAAGAAATCCCCTCCCTCTGAAACGCTGCGTTTAAAATTCGCCCAGAGTTCTTTGCCTCTATTTTGTAGTTGGGTTTTATAGGTTGCCCAATAACCCTGCGCTAATCCCTTGCTATCTTGGTTTTTAATCCTCCATTCAGTGTTATGTTTTGAGCGAGTCTCATGGCTTCCCCAACCGAAGTTGTCGTTTAACCTATTCCCAAAACTACCGCTGCCGGTAAACATGGAGGCTAAGCTTGTACCAAAAATTCCACTGAATAGGCGCCACTTGCCATCACCATATTTATTGCTGCCATCCGCCTCACGCTGCCCGCCTCCGAACAGAAACTGGCCGCGATAGAAAGGATTCAGATGGATCATTGGGCGAGCGCTGGGCTGGATAGCAACAATGAAATCGTTTGAAAATCCCTGATTAAACACAAGGTTACGATTGCCAACCGTTATCTGGTAATTCAGGTCCCAGCCATTTTGCAGATCGAAGGGACTGGTGCTGTGTTCATCAGTGCGAACTTCGCCGCCATCCTGATAGTCGATTGTTTTTGCCGCACTGCCGTCCCCAACCCGGATCATAATCGAATTGCTACCGACAAACAGTGAGCGGACGTCACCATCGCCAACTTTCACGCCAAGGTTGGTCATACCAACCGCCGCCAGATTGGTGTCACCTTTACCTATATGGGCGATGATGTTTCCACCGGCCCCGATCTGTTGCCATATTTTCTCAGATTTCCCTTTGTCAGGCTGTTGTTGCGCATTTTGGTCAGCACTTGGAACAACATAGTTGGGATTGATCAAAAATTTGTCGGCGTGGCTGATATTCGGATCAGCCAGCAATTGGCTCTTCTTGACAACCCGCAGAGAGTCATCCGAAACAATGTCTCCGTTCAAGACCTGTGTTTCTTCGATGTTAAATCCCGGATCGCTTTCAAAACGGTTGTTCCATGCTTCACCGCGTTTGTATTCCACGACATATTGCTGGTTCTCGCCAACCCAATTCGGATCATCGTATAATATTGGGTTTCCATGTCTGTCTTTGACTAATCTTATGCGCTTCTTCAGGCTATAAAAACTCTTGTAAGATTCATGTTTCTTCGAGGTCACGCTGTACAGGTTCTTCCAGAATCCGTCCTCCGTGGTGGCGGCGTGCCATGCTGCTCCGAAGAAAGCGCCATCACCGATCTTGATCATGGCGTTGAGATTGCCCCTGCCAAGCTGAGCCATGATGGTATTGGTGGCCTTGCTGCCCAAATCGTCCGAGACCGGGTGCTCGCCCCACGTGTTTCCTGCATCCTGAAGGATGGATTCATGGTTGATTTCGATCGCAACATTGTTGTTGCCATAGGAGATATTCACCACATCCGGCACATCCGGGTGATCGGGGATCAGGCCATCACCGGCATCCCCGTGGCCAACCTTGGTCACTATATTGTTGGAACCGATTTGTATCGTATATGTCTTGCCATTGCCGATCTGGGTCAGAGCATTGAAATTCATATTGCCGGGTGCATCAAGTTGTATTTTTGAATTATGCAGGGTTTCATTAATTTTGGTATTTCCCTTACGCGCCTCTTCCGATGGATCGGTTATCTGGGCAAAAATAACATCACCATTGCCGACCTTCGTCGTCACATTTGCCTGGAAATTCAATTTAGCATCCCACGAATCATCAAAGCCTGCGACGTCATTCCAGTCTTTCTTGGTAGCACTCACGAACGATGCGAGTGTTTTGTCCATGGCTGACATGAATGAACTGACGCCAGTACTTTTTGGGGGCTCTGCGTGATTGTTGGCCGCATTGACACTACTTGTGGGAGTGGATGGCAACCCCAATGACGGAACCTGCGATCCAAGAGCAGATATCTCGAGTACAAAACTACCGGCTTTTTTTGCTTGCTCTTTGATATTTGAATAACTGCTAATTTTATTGGCATGCAACAGATTGCTGCCAGTCTTCTTCAGGGTTGATCCGATACCACCCAGCAATTCTTCGGCATCCGCCGAAAAACGGTCTCTGACTGAAGTCTGGCGTTTTTTGCCGAATTTGCCAAGCGCAAACCCAAGCCCAAGCAGCGCGCCGTCGCCCACATGGGTCGTAACATTACCCCGGCCCACCATCGCGCTAATGGTCATGCCATCACCGACTTTCGTCGCGATGTTTTCGCGTCCGAAACCAACAAATATTGTGGTTCCATCGCCGACATGGGTGGAGATGTTGTTGGTACCGACAGTAGCCATAACCACGACATCCTGGGTATCGCCAATTTTGGTCAACACATTGCTGCGGCCCATCACAGCACCAACAAACCGGCCGTTCCCGACGTGCGAAACGATGTTGAACTCCGACCCGTAGCCAATCACATGCGTGTCGCCATCACCAACCTTGGTGACAGTGTTGTAGCGCCCGGCCAGAGCGATCCAAAGATCAGACGAATCCTGGTTGATGATCGTAGCCAGATTGGCAATTCCGGCCATAGCGATACCAACGGTACCATTGCCAACCTTGGTGACAACATTGGCGCGCCCACCAAAAAACCCGAACAGATTCCCGTTGCCAACTGAGGTAATGACATTGAAAATCCCGCCAATGACTGCGATTGCCTCGCCATCACCGACCTGGGTCGCAACATTTATCTGCCCGCCCATAACCACGGTAAAACTGCCATTCCCCACCTTGGTGGCGACATTCATACGCCCGGCCATGATCGCCGTATAGCTCCCGTTGCCGACATGACTGAAGGTTTGCAGTGCTGCAACCATTATGCCAAATGCGTTGCCATGCCCCTGCTTGTGCGCCACGTTAAGCACACCGACCATAATGGCCAGCAGATTACCGTCAACATGGGTGTCACCGCCGATACCGGGTCCCTGATAAAGCACGTTCAACATGCCCAGCATGACCGCAGTCAAATCGCCGTCGCCCTCTTTCGTCGTAACATTCAATTTACCCGCCTGAATTGCGAAATCCTGCTCGCCAGCGCCCATTCGCGCGACATTGGCCAGGCCCAACTGTATGGCCTTATCGTTTCCAGCGCCGCCGTCAAAATAGTTGACCAGACCGAGCATCCAGGCATCGTCATCACCTGCTCCCCCTTCGATATAGTTTCCCAGACCAAGGGAGATAATCGTATCATTGCCGTCGCCACCCCAGATTGCGTTCACGGCTGCAATGGCGAGGACGACATCATCTTCGTGTCCGAACCGGAGTATATTGGCCAAACCAGCCGAAAACGTGAATGTACCTACCCGAAGACCACCACCAGCTCCGGCATTGACAAGGCCATCTTGATCCGTGACATGGATATCGGGCTCCATTGGGCCAGATCGGGCAGCCGGATTGGTTCTCCGGGCGATACTGGCCGCTCGGGCGGCCAAACCGGCGTCAATCTCAAGCGTCTGCAGACCAACATCATAGACCGTGCGGGGGCCGCCATTCCCCGAAGCACTGGTCTGTCGAAAGACAGTTGAACCGGCAACAATGTCCTGTACCGCATCCCGATCTCCGGAAAGATCGATACTATTGATATTGAGATCGGCCAGGGTTTCATATTCACCCACATCGACCTCGCCATCCTGATCATGGTCGCGCCAGACACCATAATCGCCATAATCACTGTCAGCATTGTTCAGAGTATTGTCATTGCGGGTCCGGCTTAGTCCTTCCATGTCAGTTTCATCGTCCGTTTCGGCGAAGCGAATGGTGTGGCTTCCGTCACTCTCGCGGCGGGTCAAAAAGCCATCTATGTTTTCTCCCTCGCCGGTCCAGGCGGTTTTCACCGCGCCCTTGCCATCGCCGAAATCATAGCCAACACTGTTGGAACCCATGCCAACCAGATCAAGCTGATTGTTATTGTTCATATCCAGCACAATGGGCCCGACATTGCCTGAACCGCCGGTCTCTCCGGCATCCTGGCGTGCCTGCTGTCCTTCCTGGGCGCTATCGACAGTGGTTCCTTCCAGCGCCATTGCGTCTTCGCGACCGGCGAGCAGGGAATCCTTGTCCGTCTTCGCGCCCTTGGATACACCCAGCGCCTCAAGCGTATCTTCGCTGTCAGCGCTGTCCGCGATCAGGTTCTTCATGGAAATTGCATCGGCAATCAGTTGCTGCACATCCTGCATGCTGGTGGGTATTTCCGGTATATCGATACCGCCAGTGACAAAATCTGCTACCGAGTGCCCAAGATCACCAACCATGCCGTCGATATCAATGCCCAATTCGTCCGCCCCTGCGGTCAGGGCCGTATTGACATCCAGGGTCATCTCATCCTTGTCGCCGATCTGATTGGTATCGAAGCCCAGGGTTTTCAGCGCCAGGTTCATGCCGTTGGTTGAGCCCACATCAAGCCCGTTGCCCATGGTAACATTGAGGAGTTTGAACAGGTTATCCGTGGAAACCAAGCCATCGGTATATTCGGATGTCGTGTCAAGCGCACCGGTGATCGTATCACCAACGCTTGTTACGCCCTCACCAAATTCGCCGAGAGCACCGGTCAGTGCCTGCACCCCGTGCGATGCAGCGAAATCGGTAAACCCGTCGCCCAGGGCTTCGACGCCCTCCAGACCCAATTCTGCAAGATCCGCAGCGATTTCCTTGGTCTCGTCCCAGACCACTTCGGCCCCGTCAGCGACAGCGTCACCAACGGTATCGGCAACGCTTGCCGCTGTATCTGCAGCGCTATCAGCACTGTCTGTTGTATCTTCCAGCCCGTCAGGAGCATCGTCAGCCGAATTCTGCATGTCAGTCGCCGGACCATCCGTACTGTCAGCTGTAAGCTGCGCTCCCTCTTCAGCGGCCGCGGATGCTACTCCCGTACCAGTGGCTGTTCCAGCCACCGTGGCTGCGGAACGGCGAAAAATGCGTTGATTATCAGCAAGTTCCCTGGCCGCCGGCGCGACTTCGTGGTCTGCGACGATCCTGTTCACATAGGAAAATGCACCATATGCATTGATTTCATTTTGCTGCCCCCGGGTGGTAATCACATTGGCCACACCATAGGTTGTGATTGTGTCGGCGTGCCAGCCCGTATCAATCACATTCATTGCACCATAGGCGGTAATATTCGCCTGGCCAGTAATGTTGGCTTCATTGCCGACACCCACAAGCACCGCCGTTGTCAGCCCGCTGACATCGGTACTAAGCTTGTTGTAACCGGCATACATGTAGGCTTTGACGCTGATGCCGCCATTGATGTTTGCAATGTTTGCACCGCCGGCAAGTGTCAACTCTGTATGGCCGGTTTGATTTGCATTTGCGGTGCGTCGGTTGCGCTCAAAATGGTTGCCGCCACCCACCGCATAGACATCAGCGTTACCATGATCTGTGGTATATGATAAATTGTTACCCAGAGCGCCGCCATGAAAGCGGAAATTGCCGTTGTAGGATACATGCGTAACTTCGTTGTAAAGCCCACCCGCCTCGACGTCTGTATTTCCGTTGTTTATGTGGTGGTTAATGATGTTGGCACCACCCCCAACACGGGCTGTGACATTGCCGGTTGTCCCGCGCCGCGTGATGATGTTCGCGCCACCGAAACCTTCAACCCTTGTATTGCCGTGTGCCGTAGTGTGGTCC
This sequence comes from uncultured Rhizobiaceae group bacterium, assembly GCA_947501445.1. GTDB lineage: Bacteria > Pseudomonadota > Alphaproteobacteria > Rhizobiales > Rhizobiaceae > Hoeflea_A. The sequence continues at coordinate 305,494 of CANMVS010000005.1, forward strand.
ACGACATTGGCGATGCCGAAACCGAAAATTGCCACCACATGACCGCTGGAGCCCGTATGGTCACCGCGAGCGACCCGATACAGCGTGTTGGAACCACCGACAGCCTCAAGATGTGAATCGCCGAAATCCGTCCGGTGCGTCACCACATTCAACGCACCGGCGAGCGTGGCATCCAGGTGCCCGCTCAAACCCGTGCGCGTAACGAGATGCGCACCACCCAGCATCGTAACGTTCAAATTGCCATGCCCGGTTGCATGGTTCACAAGGTTGACCATGCCAAAAAGCATATCGACCGTCACATTCCCGCGCGAATGATTGAAATCGCCCTGAGACCAGCGGTGAATGAAATTTCCACCACCGATACCTGTAACATGCATATTGCCCGTGTGGGTATGGTGGATAACTGTGTTCGCCGCACCAACAATTGCAGCCGTCACGTTGCCACTGCTATCGCCCCCTTGCGCCCCCTGCCGCAATATGTAGTTCCCCGCAGCCAACATAACCGCGTTAATATTACCGTGTTTGACCCGATTTTTGACAATATTTGTAATACCCGCGAGGCGGACGGTCACATTGCCGCGGGACAAATCATAATCACCCTGCCATCCGCGTGTAATCATGTTCAAACCACCAGCAGCCACAACATCGGTGTTGCCCCTGGTGGTATTGTGATTAACTACAATAGCCAATGCGCCACCTCTGACGATGACATTGCCAGTACTGACCCCGTACCCCCATGTTTTACTGACCGCAACTTCGCGCCAAACTTTACGAGCGGCTAGTACCGGAATTGCCCCAGCACCAAAATCAACGAATTTGAAATAAAATTCATCCACAAAGCGGAATTCCCATTGCCCAATCAAACCACCGCTGCCCTCACGGTCTACCACAATGCCGAGTCCTACGGCCGTGATTGACATGTTGCCGTGCATCAATTTATTGGCGAAATAGGCCCCTGCGGCGACAGCAGTGGCAGTGACGTTACCGCTGGAGCGGTCATAATGTCCATTGGCATGGCGTGTTACAAAGAGGCCAAGGCCAGCGCCAGTTATTGTAGAATTTCCATGTTGAGTCCCATGGTTAATGACATTGTTGGCGCCCATACCATAGAAATTTACGTTTCCATTGCTGCCTAAACCGCCTTGGCGATCGACACTGTTCTGCAGACCTACGCCGTTGAAATTAATATCTCCTCTCTTGGCCGTATTTATGAGTGAGTTGTACCCTGCACCGCCACTGAATTTTATCGAGCCCGCGTGCCCGTCAAGGCGTAGAAAATTTGCAGCTGCTGCTCCGCTGTATATGATGTCCCCGTAGAGACCAGAGTGATGGATGTTAACGGCCCCGGCAGCACCATTGAATCTCACGTTGCCATTTTTACGCTTATCGATATCAATAAAAGCCGCCAGCCCATTGACGACCAGATCACCTTCGTCATCACGCACATACAGCGCGGCAGCTCCAGCCCAAACTATATCGTTCCCCGACCCGGTATGAACGGTGAGAACAAAAGCGGCGGCAACGATCGTGTCGTTTCCGCCGCCAGCATAAATATCACCACCGAAGCCGACGGCATCAATATAATCGTCGCCGTCACCCTTGTGGATCGCACCCGTAAATAATAATTCCAATGAGTTGACAACAACGCCCATGATACCGCCCTCCAATAGACAGACTGGAAAAACAACCACAAACGCTGGGGAATATTCTACGTTTCATCAGCAGCGTCTGATCCAGCCGGAACTTTCAAATAAAAACGGCCCCAGTGTGCGTGGGGCCGTTCCAGTTTACTCAGCCGCGTTAACCGCTATGGGCTGAGTCGCGCCGGATTGGTTGCCGTCCGATTGCGGAGCCTGCGTATCGACCGGCGGCAGCAGACCGAGTTCCACATATTTTTCGACCATTTTTTGTACCTTGGGATCATCAACCAGGTTTTTGATGATCGAAACCATATAGAGAAACCCCGGTAACGGCATGATGATCTGATCTTTCAATCGTGGCTCGATCTTCGACGGGTCAGCGCCCTCCTTCGACATTTCGACCGGGTCAAGATCCACCAGATACATGCGCACCATGCCATTGTTGAAGTTTATTGCCGATACCGTATCCGCGTAAATGTCCTGCATTTTATTCTCCCTTGCTCATAAGTCGCCGCTTGTGCGCCGGGCTGTCAGAAATTTTTCCTTGCACTGCACGTCTTACAGTTCAATGCCAAAGGCCAATCGGTAATTGCAAATATTGGACATTTTTTAGTACAACACGGACATCTGGAGCTCGTTTTGCAAACTTGTTTGAACTGATTTTCTGACACTTAATTCATAAGTTGCATATTCATGCGAATACACCTGAGGCCATAAATCGCAAATTTGAGGTAATCAGATGTCGTGTGCCAGGCCAGGTGTTCACAAAAACCTGGAAAGTCCGTCCCGGGTCGCCCCGTTCACGAAGTAGACTGATGCGGCTTGATCAGATCAGTATCTCAAAATTCAGTGCAGATTGTTGAACAGGGTGCTGAACGTGATGTCCCGGCCGGACTGACACCATACCCGAGCTTATACATGGCATGGCAGAGTAATAATTGCAGCGGCAGGCCATCATTGGCAAACTGCCCTTACAGCCGCACCAGAGAACGCAGCTGATAAACACCGCTTTGAGCCCCGCCAATAAATTCGCCCTGCGCTGCGATGGTGTCACCAACGCCAAACTGGTCCATTGCCTCAAAGGTAAAGCAGCTCACGACGTCACCGATATGTGCGAAAGTGCCGCCGCTCATGGGTTTGAATGCGATGATTTCGATGTCGAGCTGCCATTTACCAGGGACCGTTGCGACCGCGCTGATCTGCACAATTGTGGCACTGATCTGCGAGCTGTTGGGTGCTGCCATGGTGCGACGCGGTGGCGCGTAGGGTTTATTCTTGTCAGTCATTATTCGTATCCGTCGGATTGGTTTGTATGTCGTAGCAGTTAAATTATTTGTCGTAGTCCGCGCGTATAGGGAAATCCATCATCATCGCCTCATGATATCTGCTGCAGGCTCAGTGTGACCTGATCCGGCGCACCGAAAGTCAGCACCGGGTAACTTTGAGTGGTGATGCAGTCGCCGCTGTGAATTGCCCCATCGTGATGGACGCTCAGATGAGCGCGCAGTCCATAGCTTGCCCGCGCATCAAAATGCGGAACGCAAAGCCGGAAACTGATCCGGTCCTGCGTTCCGCCCCGATGGCTGATCCGGGTGAATTCCTGCTGGTCTATCATGATGGCGCTTGTATCCTGCAATGTCACATCTTCAAGATAGACATTCAGGTGGGCGTCTTCAAAACCATCAAGTGCCGCACCAATAAGCACGACACCGTTTACGCAATGGACTGCTGATGCGTTCATGCAGACAATACCTTCATCAGGAAGCCGATTTTTTCTTTGGCTTCTTGCGTGCTGGTTTCTTTGGCTTCTCCTGATAGTCACTTTCATCAGGTGCCGGATGCCCGTAAAGAGCCGACAGATCACCCAGGCTCATGTCTGCAGCCGGATCATCATCGCTTTCGCTGGGTTCTGGCGGCATTGAGAAATCAATGTTCCCCTCAGCCCTGTGGCCAGCATCATCACCAGCGTCTGGTCCGGGGGGTTCCGATTGCGCGCCATCCGAGGCCTGCACCTGCGTGCCATCATCTTCCTGCGGTCCATCCTGTGGCCCAGGGGGATCGTCATGACCGCCTGAACTGGCGCTGTCAGCATGGCTGCTGCCATCATCATCAGATGGACCAGGCACTTCTTGCCTGTCTGCGGCAGCCTGACCATCATTCCCCCCATCTTCATCGGGTCCGGGTGCCTCACTGGACGATGCACCGGAGTGAGAAGCTTCAACCTCTTCTTCCGGCCCCGGTGGCTGTGCAGCGGCACCGCCACGTGCAGCCATCTGGGCCTGTTCCGCTTCGGCCTCGAAGGGTCCGGGCGGCGAGTTATCAATCGCAAATTCCGCGTTCATGGACTGTCTCCTTCAATACAATATGGTTGTTCAGCGAATGTTTGTTGCACATTTTGCTTCATCACTGTGAGGTGATGTATGACCGCCCCGGCACCGGCGTGCCAGCGCTGAGGGCGGCCACCAATGGGCCATTCGCAAGGACATCAGTTCAAATAGGCACGCTCAATCAGATTTGACACAATATAAACATTCACCGTACGGCTGTTGGCCTTGGCGGCTGTGAGCAATACGAATGTATTGGTGACGCCATCGGCAGCACCGGTCTTGATTTTACGCCAGCCAACACCGGCAATCTGAGCCCATGCGTTCTGACCGTCCTTGGTTGAGTAAACCCGCTGTACAGCTTTGTTTGTTTCCCACATTGTCTTGTCCTTTCGCTAAGTAATTACTGGTTGCCTTGTTGAATTGGGCCTGATTGTTCAGTTGAGATAGGCCCGGGTGATTGCACTGCCATCGGCCAATACGTTGACCGTACGGCCATTGGCCTTTGCTTCGCAGAACATGGCGAAACAATTGGTGACGCCGTCGGCGGCACCGGTTTTTATCTTGCGCCAGCCAACATTTTGAATCTGCGCCCAGGCATTTTGGCTGTCATGGGTCACAAAGGTGCGCAAAACCGATTTGTTGGTATGCCAGGTGAAATAAATCGCATGGATTGCGGCGATGTCACCGGCACTTAACGCCGAGCGTTGACCAATCGGTGTGCCTGGCGGAATGGTCACAATTGTTGGCTGGCCATTCTTGGAAAATGCCGTCGCGCCATAATGCATGATTGAGCCATAGTCATAGGGGCCATAATCATCGCCATCAGTGACGTGTTGATTGAAGTTCCCGGATTTTCCAGAAGTGATATTGGCCCAGTTGATCGTGACATGGCTGTCACGGTCTTCACGGCTTTGTTCGTGCCACAGACCCAGCGCATGGCCAATCTCGTGTATCGTATTGCCTTTCGAGCAACCGCTGGCCAGATTGATATATTGTCGACCGCCGCGCATGCCAACCGATGAGGAGCAGCCACTGGCGGGGCGAAACCGAACATAATTGGGGTATTGCGCCGCATTGGCCGCCGTGCGCAGAACGAACTTCATATTCGTGTTCTGCTCCCAGTGGGCAATGGCATCGGTAACACGCGCCTTGTTGGGCAGTGCCGCATCGATATCATAGGGCATGGTTGCATTGGGCCAGCGAAACTGATCGCCGGTGATGGCCACACCGCGCTGAATATCAGCGGCGCGCTCCACCCCGTGACGGGCAATGGCCGAGCGGACAGCGGCGGCATTGGCCTCCATTTCCTCAACGGTCCCCAGCACAATGCAACCTTCAAAAATTGCCTGTCCGTCAACGGCGGTATATTGCACCGGTTTGTTGGTGAAGGTCGCGCCGGATATGTAACCGGTGCGCACATCATCGCCCGATAGCATGCCGTCATTTTCAGCATCATAATCATCATTTTTTGCCATGATCGTGTCCTTTGCTGTCTTCGTGTTAATGGGACTTCATAGGTGTTGAAGCCGCTCAGGCATCCGGACTTACAGGAGGTAACCCCGGGAAATAGTGGTGTCATCCGCATAGACGTTGACCGGGCGCGCGTTGGCCTTTGCTTCACAGAACATCGCGAAGCAATTGGTCACGCCATCGCCTGCACCTGTTTCAATCTTGCGCCAGCCAAGACCTTCTATCTGTGCCCAGGCGTTCTGGGCGTGATGGGTCGCATAGGTGCGCAATACCGCCCTGTTGTTGTGCCAGGTCGATGACGCCGTCGCGCCAACATTGATATTGGCGGTAATCGTGTTCCCCAAACGCTGGATATTGGTGACGGCTATGTTTGAGGCGCTGCCGGAATAACCATTGCTGTTGGGGCTTGAAGCGCCCGTAAAGGCATTTTTGCCACCATCGGGGAATGCATCAGAAGCATCGCCTGAATTGGCGTTGGTGTTGAGGTCACGGCGACCATCGGCCTGTTCAATATCCACCAGGTAATGGGATTCATCAGTATTGTTTGATTGGGCATCGTCAACGTGCTCAATGATGCAGCCCTCACCCGGCAGATGCGTATCGAAGCCTGTCTGCTGGCGATTGGAAACAAGAAAATATTCCTGCGATCCGGCGCTGCCAACGGGCAGCTTGTAGACCTGCCCCTGATCCGCATAGGGCTGAATTGTGACGTCCTGCGCCGCGTTGAACACTGTTGTCGGGTTAATCCAACCGGCTTTCAGTTTGCACCATGCTGTGGGATGGGCAGGTGTATTGCCGGCATTGTTCCAACTGCCGCCCGCCATCAAATCCCAGCGGCCGGTGCCGCGTGAACTATAGTCCGTGTCATACAGATCGGGCCATTGCATCAGCAGATGACCAAGTTCGTGGGCCATCACGCCAACACGGCCATCTTCAGGTGCCATGAAATAGCTCTGAATGGTGACACCATCGCGCACCATGGGCGCAATGCTCCATTTGTGTGACCAGATATCGCCGGTGTTGCCGCTGGCTTCACCGCCGGTTCCCGCGCAGATAATCACCAATGCATCGACGACACCGTTGCCGGTATTGTCATAGTCAGCAAAATTGACATGCGGGGCGGCCAGGTCAACGGCGTGTTCGACCAGCCGCTGGGCATTTTGCGGATAGGAACCGAACCCATAATCAGCATTTGTATAATAGGCTTTGGTTTCAGGCGCCCGAAACCATCCGGCTGTCGGCCCGCCGGTTCCGGCCACCTCGCCGATGACGTCAAGCTGGTCATAGGATGCTTCGCGATAATAGTCCCGCATACTGCCAGTGCTGTGTGATCCGACCGAGAACAGCATTTCACTGTAATGGGCCTGTGGCCGGGTCGCCGTCCCGTCGGAAAAATCAACCAGCAAAACCAGCGCCTTTTTGGTACCCAATACCGGTGCCTGACTGGCGGCACGGTGGATCAACGTATGGGCGCGGGTCCTCTTTGGACGTGTCAGAATTTTGACGGCGCGATCCAGATCCAACACCTCATCATTGGGGGTATCGGGCAGGCCTGCCCCTGCTGCGAGGCGCTTTTTTGATCGGATGATACGCTCTTCAAGGGCGGGCGATGGCGGTACGACACACAGTTGATTGCACATGGTGACTATCCTTCGAACGATACGTATGGAGCGAACACTCAAGTTGCCCTACTATCGATCAGAATAAAAAACCCGTATGTGAGGATTGCCACAAATTAAAAAACTTGAGTATTATGTATATCACGATATATTAATTAAATTAATATTTATTTGTATTTCTTTATATTAGAATATGATAATTTTCCAATATTAAATACTTCTTTTTACATACTGTAATTACAGAATTACGTTTCAAGAACCAAAGGCAGTGTTACGCATATGGCGCTTTGCGTTGGCGACCGGTCGACTAATGCCACATCGCCGCCGTGGGCGCGCGCGATTTGGCGCACCAGCGGCAATCCCAATCCATAGCCGACGATGTTCTGACGATCTGCCCCGCGCTGGAATGGCTGAAAAACGCGCTCTCGGTCATGCGCATCAATTCCCTTGCCACCATCGCTGACTGTGAGGGAGACAGCCCCTTTGACAACGGCGATTTCGACCGAGACGGGCGGCAAACCATGTTTGCAGGCATTGTCGAGAAGGTTGCGCATCAATCGGTGCAGCAAACGGGCATCACCCGGAATTTCCGGCGCTGTTCCGCTGAGCGAACAATCATCAAAACGGGCACATTCTTCCGCCACCAGCGCAACCAGGTCCACCATCTGGCTCCTGTCGACGCGTGTGGCTGCATCAAGCTTGCTCATCAGCAATATCTCATCAATCAACGTGTCGAGTTCGGCAATATCGCGCTTCAGGGCCGCACGTCTTTTGTCCGACAGGCTGCCGTCACTCATTTCCAGTCCCAGCCGAATGCGCGAAAGTGGGGTGCGCAACTCATGAGAGGCATTGGCAAGCAGCATGCGATGGGCACCAACGAGTTTTTCAATCTTTTCTGCAGCCTCATTGAAGCCGCTGGCCAAACGCGCAACCTCATCACGCCCTTTCACTTCCACTCTTGCGGAAAGATCGCCGGCGCCCATGCGCTCGACGCCGGTTTGCAGGCGCTCGAGCCGTTTCGTCAATCGGCGCACCAGCGGATAGGAGACGAGCGCCACACATACGGCAACGACACCAAGCAGCAACAACAGACTGAGAAGCGGCTTGAAACCGTCATCGTCGCGACGGTCCGCCACCAGCCAGCGGCCATCCGGCAGCGCGATTGAGACGACAGGGCCGCCGTGGCGGCGATGAAAGCCACTTTCACCATTGAACCTGGCCGGTAACTCCTCTGCATCACCATAGGAGGCAATCAATTGACCACCAGCACTATAGAGGCTGAGTTCAACATCAAGCTCGCGGCCAAGCATCTGAATGGCCTGCTGTTGATCGGCAATGGGTGCTTCGGACGCGGGCAGGACCATGGCAACAAGCCGGCTGGCCCCGTCAAGCAAACCGCCGTCGACGCGATCACGCCCGAACAATTCCCAAAGCAAGCCTGACAGAAGGACAACCATCACCAGCGAGACAATCAGCGTCATATAGATCTGCAGATAGAGACGGCGTTTTAGCAAGAGGTTTCCGATACTGAGTGATGCTGGTTCACAATGGGCATATCCATGTGGTTACAACGGGGAAATTGAATGTCTGGGTCATTAATCCTGCGATCGGGCGAAGACGTAGCCGGCACCACGAACAGTAATCAGACGACGCGGCCGATTTGGGTCTTCTTCGATTTCAGCCCGAATGCGAGAAACGTGGACATCGATGGAACGATCAAAGGCCGCCAGGTTCTCACCGGTGAGCGCATTCATGATTGCATCACGGCTTAAAACCCGGCCTGCCCGACCGGCGAGTATCTCAAGTAGCTTGAATTGGTGGGCCGTGAGACTGCACACACGTCCATCAACCCTTGCCTCCATCGCGTGCGGATCGATTTCAAGGCTGCCAAACCGCAATACAGAATTTGGGGCATCACCGTGTCCCCTGCGCAAAATGGCGCGCAATCGGGCCAGCAATTCACGCGGTTCGAATGGCTTTGGCAGGTAGTCATCTGCTCCCAGTTCCAGGCCGACAATCCGATCCAGCGGCTCTCCCTTGGCTGTCAGCATGAGAACCGGTACCTGGCTTTGCATCCGAATGGCGCGACACACATCCAGACCATCCATATCCGGTAGCATCAGGTCCAGCAGCAGCGCGTCAAAATTCAGGCGCTGCGCCATTTCCAGCCCGGCAGATCCCGTTCCGGCAATGGTGACCTCAAAACCAGACTCGCCCAGATAGTCCTGGACCATCTCGGCGAGCCGGTTGTCATCTTCGATGAGAAGAAGGCGTTGTGTCATCTCATGGCTTCAATTCACTCAACAGACAATTGAAAGGTTTAACGGTGCCGCCATCCGCGACGCATGGATCGAAACTGCTCCAACCGCTCTTCAAGCCCTTGCCTTTGCTCGACGGTCAGCACCATTGCAACATCAGCAACGACATCCACCCATTCTTTACTGATCCGATCAGCATCTGCAAGTTTTTCAAGACGCAATTCTTCAATCGCCTCCCGGTCAATGACCGGTGCAGCAAGCAGCAACTGCAGCGCTTCGCCGGTTGCTTTCATGTCACCGCGCATGGACTTCATGTTTATGGCAGCAGGTGTAACAAGCGCTATGATTTGCGCCTCCTGCTGTGGCGTTGCGTCTATTTCAATGGCCGCATGTTTGACCAGGCGTGTTATCTTGGCCTCAATTTCCGTATCGGACATATCCGCAAAACGGCCATGTCCGCGACCGCCGCGCCAGCTGGCAAAATAGACCTGGTTTCCCGCACCCATACCGGAATCATCATCGGCCATCAGCCGCACGTGGGCATAGGTCTTGCTTTGTGCAAAGGCCTGAACCGCAAAAATACTGCCTGCGATGATGCCGACGCCCGCAACAATGGCGATAAACCGGCCACTGCCATTGCTCGTCCAGCCACTCTTATTATCCTGTTGATTATCCGACATATTACACTCCTCAGTTTCAATTTGTTGTCATGTCATTGGTTTGGGTTTGAAAAAGATGATCAATTGGTGATCAGTTGCAGCAACGCGCGACGCTCCTGGATCTGTTCCCGCTGTATTTTCCTGAATTCCTGCATTTGCTCAGGCGACAGGAGACGCGTCATTTGCTGCTCCAGTTCAACGAAATTCTGCTTCATATCGCTGCGCAGGTCATTCAGGTCGCCAAGGGGTGGCCGGGCGTTTTCCAGATCCACATTGTAATTGTCCAGAACCGCTTCTGTTGACGCGATGAAATCCTCCATGATCCGGGCAACGGCGTCTTTTTGATAGGTGTTGAGTTGCAGGCGGCTGACTGCCCGTTCAATTCGCATTTCATCCATCCCCGTGGTTGTCTCTTTTGCTGCGCCCATTGCCGTCAGCACGGTCAGAGAAAGCAAGAAAACGCCACAGGCGGTAAAAGTACGAACGAGCGGATTCAATCTGTTTTTACGCATCTCTTAATCCCCGCAATCTGGCGTGCATGCCAGTGGGTAACGTTTGAATGCATTGAACCTGGAAATCCCGATTTACCTGCCGAGGACCAATGCATCCCGTGAGCATTGGATATAAGGACGCGTTGTTTCGCGGGTTTTTCGGTGGTGTAAAGAAATGTAAAGTCGGCTTTGAGCGCAAAGATGCTGCTGGAATCGCGCCTTCCATAGCGTGCACCCTTGCTCTGCTTCAGTAAAGCAGACAGACACAGGATAATTCATTTGGTGTATTTTGCGCTGTGATCAGCAACTCCAGGCCACCCTTCAATTGATCAGCACTCAGCAGATATGAGTGCTAACATATTGTTATAAAATGATTTTCACAAATTCCTGATTTTGCATTTACCGACGAATCTGGCATTATGCATTGGTGATACCAGAATTTGAGGCCAGATTTGGAGGACCACATGACGACTAAAGAAATTGAGTTGATGCTGACCGGCCATGGTCTGACCACAGCACAGATTTTCTATCGTATGCCGGATTTCAAGGATGTGCTTCAGACCTACCTCTGGCAGGAATATGATCTGGCACCGGACTTTCCAAAACTGTTTGGATTTCTTGATTTCTGGCAGGAGAAGCTGGATGGCCCCCTGCATTCGGTTGCCTATTGCCATCGCCAACTCATCAAACCGGGCGAATGGCGCAAGGTGGATGGCGAGTTTTTGATCAATTAGAGCAATTCAGGTTTTGACGGGTTCGGCAAAACCTGAATGCATCAACAAAATCAACGGCCGACACCGTAATCCCGTTTCTGACAAAGCATGAAACGGTCCAGGACGTGTTGCGCTGTGGTAGACGGGCGCCTGGGCATTTGCACACCCAGGCGTTAATGTTCAATTGCAGGCTGGCCTATGCCTGCAGCGCATTATTGCCAAAATAGAGGAATTCCCGATCCATCTGCGCCACATCGGGTGCGGCAAGTTTGAGGGCCGGATTATCCAGCATCGTGAAGCTTTTCTGGCTTTTCACCCATGGATCTGCCGGTTGCAGTGTCGACAAAGTATAGGTTGTTGTCTCATTAAGGTAATGCGTCGGGATAACAATTTTGGGCTTCAAACGCTCGACAATCGCATTTGCCTGATCAAAGGACAAAATATGTTCTGATCCATCCACCGGCAGGGTCAATACATCGACCTGCCCGATGGCATCCCAAAAACCATCTGCCGGATCATGACGATTGTCGCCCCAGATGAGCGTGCGGATACCTCCCGTTTCCACCAGATAGGTCACCATGTCCATGTGCCCGACATTATCCGGCGGGCAGGCATTGGCACCAAATTCCTTAAGCGCATTGGTCCACTTGTACCATCCGGGGGCAACACAGGCGTGTTTGTCCGCAAACCCGGTGATCTTCAGATCGGCAAACTCGAAATTGCCGACCATGCGGTCAAGCACCATGGTGGAAACCGGGCGATCGATGGCATCATGATCAAAATGAGTATGGGTCGACATGGTAATATCGGTTACGGTTTCGGGGAATTTGTATTTGTACCACAAGCCCCAGGCCCCGGATGGATCATCGCGCCACGGATCAAACAGAACAGAAGCACCGCCGGGCGAGGTGATGCGCAAACAACAGTGGCCAAAATATTCTATGCCGATTTCACCGTCGGAAAACTGTGCTGCCTCCTGCAATGCAATGACGTGGTTATTATTGCCGGGCTGCGTCCAGTCTGTTGACTGCGCCTGCGCCTTACCTGTGTCGAGTACCGTTGCTGCCATGCCAACACCTGCCGCACCTGCTGCTGTAAAGAACGATCGTCGCGACAGGCCCGATGCAATTGTATCGGTCGCTCCATTGATTATGGTTGGTTTAAGGTCTTTTTTGTCCATGATGCTTCTCCCTCATCCGGATTTCGTCGGGCGCAATTTCACAAACTGGTAAAACATGCACCAGGAAAGGCCGACACTCCCTGCCGGGCCTCATCAGATCCTAATGCTGTTGGTTCAAGCTGCAGATATGAGAATGATAGGGAGAAAATACGGGGGAAAAACCCATATTGTTCGTGCCTGTGCCTATTGCAGCGACATCAGGTGGCTACGCAAATTGACATCGCGACGTTTAATGCCAAGCTTCTTTCGAATGTTGTTGCGATGAAAATCGATGGTACATTTTTCGCGGGCAAGAACACGCGATATGTCCTTTGAATTCTGACCGTTAAGCACCAATTGGGCGGCTTCGATCTCGGTGGGCGTCAAGACTTCAAAGGCTGTGGCCAGATTACCGGCATAGGCTGATGTGATGTTTTGCAGATTGTGTTCCACCAGCTCGAGATAAGAGCGATCCGGCTCTCGCTGGCCAATATTCTTGCGCAACCTTGCCAGGTGCGGCAACACCAGACCCTTGAGCTGGCGCAAAATCCGGGCTTCAAAATCCTGACGTGAAGATTCCAGATTTTGCAGCAAAACCCGCAGTGCCGCATTGGCCTCCTCCAACGCGCGCTCGTTACGGATCAGATCAGCTTCGGTATTACGTCGCTGGACGATCTCATCCTGCAGCCCATCGTTGAGCAATGCCAGGGCCTGCGTCCTGTCTTCAACCCGGCGCTCAAGCAGCTCAAGTGTATCGTGTAATTGCGCCTCAAGCCTTGTCCGCCTGTCGACTTCACACAGTTGCGCCAGATCACTTTCCACCACACCGCGAAATTCCTGCAACAGCGTGCGGTACAGATGCGCCTTTTCATTGTCGCGCCGATCAAGCACACATATTGTGCCAAACAGGGCCCCATCCGGCCATTGAAGCGGATAGCCAATATAGAATGTCATGCCGTGTTCAAGGTCCTGATTATCACCCCAATCGGGATCAGACAGAGCGTCACGCACCACCAGTTCATCGCAATTTGCCAGTACGGAATGGCAATAAAGACGACGGTTCAGCACGAATGACTGACCGACACTATAGGGATTTCCATCGGTGTGGCTGGTTACCAGCACCGCATGATCAGGTGCCTCGGTTCGCATGACAAGGCATGAGGGCACTTCAACAATTCTGGCGGCCAGATCGACAACCCGCTGCCATTTGGCAACGATTTCATCAGGTACTGATGGTCTGTCGCTCTCCATACGTCCTGCTCCTTCGTTTCGCTTAAAAAAAGTAACCGATTGCAGGCTTCATAACAAATGACGCTCTGACGGCAAAAACGTAGCCAACGTCCCTGCTGAAAATCACCAGAAGAATGAGACAATATAGCTTTTTACAAAATTGAAATTGATCATATTGTATTTACCTATATTTACGGTATTTTGTAGATATATATAAAAATCTATTTATTATTACTGGAAGTTTCATGGCCGTTGCGACAATAAAACATTTTGTAAAAGGTACCACCACACCACTGGCATCCATATTCGGCAGCGGTTTCCTGGTTATTGTTTCTGTGCTTGCCGGTGTTGTCGGGTCCTATTCAATTATTGCAGTCGCATGTATTTGTCTGCTGGCCTATATGATCGGTGGTGTCATACGCTTCAATATTGTGCATGCGGAACCCGCCCTCCACAATGAGACATTAGGCAGAACAGCACTCACCTTCGAAATCCTGTCAAATATCGCACTGATACCGGCCTATGTTATCTCCATTACACTTTATCTGCGCATCCTGTCGTCCTACGGGCTCGGATTTCTCGAAATGGATACGGACCAGAATGAACAAATTCTGACAACCGGCATTATCGTATTCATTTTACTCGTCGGCGTCATAAAGGGCCTGGCCGTTCTTGAGCGTTTTGAGAAATGGGCGCTGATTGCAACCATGGTGATTATCGCCGGATTGATCGCTGCATTTGCCACCTACAATATCTCGATGTTGACAACGGACGCGATGATATTTCCTGATTACCCCAATCGCCATCCCTGGGATGTGCTGACCATTCTTGCCGGCACTGTCATTATCGTTCAGGGCTTTGAGACCACCCGATATCTGGGAGATGAATACGACCCGCAGACACGGGTAAGAGCGTGCCGGAATGCCCAAATCATTTCCACCGTCGTCTACCTCATATTTGTGGCTCTGGCGACGCCGCTGATGCATTTCCTGTCAGATACCGTCTCCGAAAATGCACTGATGAGCCTGGCAAAAATTGTCGCTATCTGGCTGCCGGTCCCATTGGTTGCAGCTGCTGTTCTCAGCCAGTTCAGTGCAGCAACGGCAGATACGATTGGCGCATCCGGTAATATTCTGGAGTTCTTTCGCCACCATATTGGTGAAAAGGCGACCTACATATTAATCTGTGTTTTTGCGATCGTTCTGACCTGGACATCCAGCACGCTGGAGATACTGGCACTGGCATCGCGGGCCTTTGCATTTTACTATCTGATGCAGAGCATGGTTGCACTCAGTATTACAAAATCGCCCCCCCAGAGGATTTATTTTTCAGTCCTCTCAACCGTCCTGGCATTTGTCGTCGTCTTTGCCGTTCCAGTCAGCTAGACAGTTTCACGTCTGGTCAGAAACGGGACAACGGTGTTGGCCCTCGATTTTGTTGATGCATTCATTGGCTGGCAAATCTTCGACAGAATCCCGGTAAACCGGGTTGTATTCACAATTTGTAACATTACGAAGTTTGATTGTGATGTTACATTTATTTCTGCTAGCGCTGGAGTCACGAGGATGACGAAGGTGGCAATTATGTTGCAGAATATTGTAAAATGCACGCTCCTGTTTTTCGTTTCGGCGTCTGTTGCTTCAACGCCAGCCCATGCGGACCTGATCAAGATAGAGACCGGCACCGGTCTGAAGGCGGTCTATCTGCTGGCCGATGAAAAAAGCGAAAATATCAGGGTCAGTGCTGTCATTTTGGCCGGTGAGGCCGACAGCAATGGCCCGGAAGGCCTGGCTCACTATCTGGAGCATTTGATGTTCTGGCATGCCGACGGCGTGCACGGTAGTGGCAAGCATAATCGCGGTGGCAATGCGACTGCAGGTGGCCTCATAACCAACTACTATAATGAGGGTAGAAGGAGCGAATTGGATGATCTGTTTGTTTTCGCCCAGCGACTGCTGACCAAGCCGGACCTTGATCGCGAATTCATGCTGGCGGAAAAGCGGATCGTGGCCCGTGAATATGATCTCAGCGTTTCAGAAAAACCGGGCCGGCGTGCGTGGTTTGAAATGAACCGGGAACTATACGGTCCAAATCCGGTTGGCAAAAGCGTCTACGGTACGCCGCAAACCATTGCTTCAATGACACTGGAACAGGTTGAGGCCTTTCGCAGCAAACATTACGTTGCTGAAAACATGGTGCTGCTGGCATCGGGAAACCTGACCGAAACCGAAGTGCGCCATCAGGTTCAAAAGAATTTCGCCTCCCTTGATAAACGAGATCCGAACCGGCAAAGCTGGCGACATGAGCCGCTTACGGATGGCCTGAGCAAACGGGTCGAGATTGCAGATGACCGGGTGAAAAACGATTCTTACCTGTATTCATCCCTGTCGCACTGGCCAGGTTCAGGCGATCCGCAGCAAGACTATTATACGGCAGATTTTGTGAAGAAGCTGCTGCGTTCCTCCCTGCCCGGCAGCCTGGAGCAACCCTTGCGCGTCGATGATTTTGTTGTTGCCAGATATGAAGTCAATCTCATCCGCAATCTGCGTAACGCCGTACAGTTTTTCTTTGGTGCACGGCCCGATGACGGCGTCGATCTGGCGCAGGTGTCGCAAAAATTGCAGGAAAGTCTGGTATTGCTGGCGCAAGAAGGCATACCTGAGCGCTCTCTGGAACGCATCAGAAAACGTTTTGCCCAGGAAGCCGAACGGCGCAACGATGATGTCGACTATGCACTTGAACGGGCAATTGCGTTTCTTACCGCCGGCCTGGAACCCAATGATTCAGCTGACCATCTGCGGCGTATCGCCAGGGTCAGCAAGGCAGATATCGACCAGCTTTTAACATCCGTTACCAACCGTCAGCGTACTGTGGAGGTAAACCTTGTCAACAAGGCTCTTTAACATGTCGAAGTCCGTGTCCGTCCTGGCGCTTTTCACCGCACTGACACTTGTGTTGCCGTTTTCAGCCGCCGTTGTCTCGGTTACACGACACATAACACCCAACGGGCATGAGTTTTCCTATTTTCCAATGGAAGATGCCAAGCGCACAGCCATCGCCGTAACCTGGAAATCCGGTCTTCCGCCCGGAAGCAATCTGCATGAGGCTTTACCACGCATTGGCATTTCACTGATGTTGAAGGGCGGCGCCGGCGGGTTTGCTCCCAGCGAAATAAAAGCCGATTTCGAGGATCTGGATTCCGGCTCGAGGCTTTGGGCCCGACCAGGTGAAATAAAAGGTTTTATCGTCGTTCCGGATAATCACATCATGAGCGCAGCGCATATTGCAGGGCTGGTTCTGTCCAGGCCCAATCTGGAAAAACGTTGGCTTGAGCGCGAGAAAAGAAACATCATCAAGGATGCAAAAGCACGCAATGCCACAGCGGTCGGAAAAGCCTGGCAACTGGCGCGCGAGATTGTTTTCAACGACCACCCTTACAAACGCTTCTGGTCGCTGAGCCCAACCAATGCGGTGCGTGAGATAGAATTGGATGCGGTCAGTGACTGGCATCGCGCAGCCTTTGGCACCGCCCGGCTGACAATTGCGGTGGCAGGGTCCGGTGGTGCCCGGCAGGCGGCAAAAGCAATCGATGCGGCGCTTTCCGGTCTGCCACGCACAAATACGCCTGAACCATTGTCATTCGACGGCCCGGACATCAGGCCTGGCATTGTGGTTCTGCACCAGCCTGATTTACCAAAATCGCTTGTCATGACCCTTGGAAAACTGCCTCCGGTGACGACCGGGAACCAGGCTGTTTTTGACACGGCAACCCATGTTTTGGGGTTCGGCAAACAATCACGCCTGTTTCATGCGCTGCGCACCGAGTTGCGCGCAGCCTATGGATTTGGCGCAGTTATGGATGACTACACAAGAAACCATCGTGTCCTGCGCATGGGGGGCGAAGTCGAAACGGCACAGTTGCCGCAGGTACTTGACACCCTGCGCGCAACATACGATGAGTTTCGCATGTCGGGTATTCACGCAGACGAGTTTCCCGTTGCACAACGTGCACACCGACAGCGCATGGAACAACGTCTTACCCGCCCTGCCAGTGTTGCCAATATGCTCGTGGAAAGCACGCTCAACAATCAGCCACAGGAACTGCAATCACTGATCGCGCGTATCAACGGTCTGGACCGTCTGGCCGTGAACCGGATCATACGTGATACGTATCCACCCTATGATGATCTGCTGAAAATCATCGTCACGCCGGACGCCAATGCTATCAAGGGTGCCTGTGTCATTGCAGCAATTGAGGACTGGCATCGGTGTTTTCCACCGGCAGAAGCCGATTAGACCGTTGTCCCGTTCCTGACAAAACGTGAAACGGTCTAATACGCTGCGCTGTCACACAAATTTTTGATTTTCTCAATCGCACCAATGATTGAAATATCTGACAATGTCTTTTATATTTTTTGTACATACCGGAGCGATTGTGCGCCGTTATCGTATGGACACCATGCGCAATCGTAACAGCGCAGCGGCAATTCACACGCCGTTTCAAATTACAAAGTGTCAAATACTTAAAAGAAGCAAGCGAGCGTGGCTGACTATCATTGCCCCGTTCTTTCAACATGGAGCACAGCAGATGGTACGTTGGGGAATTTTATCAACCGCGAAAATCGGGGTCGAACAAGTCATACCGGCCATTCTGGATTCAGAAAACGGGACCGTGGCTGCCATTGCAAGCCGAAGCGAAACAAAGGCAAAGGTCATTGCCGAGCGTTTTTTCATCCCGCACACATTTGACAGCTATGAGGCCATGCTTGCCAGTGACACAATTGATGCGGTCTATATTCCACTACCCACATCGCAACACGTGGAATGGACGATAAAGGCAGCCAATGCAGGCAAACACGTTCTGTGCGAAAAACCCATTTCGCTGCATGCTGATCAAATCGATGAATTGATCAAAGCACGTGATGCCAACAACGTGCTGGTGAGCGAAGCCTATATGGTTACCTACCACCTGCAATGGCACAAGGTACGTTCACTGATCGCTGATGGGGCAATTGGCACGCTGCGTCATGTACAGGCGGCATTTACCTATTTCAACACCGACCCGTCCAACATGAGAAATGTCGCCGCGCTCGGTGGCGGCGCTCTGCCTGACATCGGTGTTTATCCAACCGTTACCACGCGCTTTGCCACCGGCAGTGAACCGCAACGCGTATCGGCAAGAGTTCAGCGTGACCCGACATTCGGAACGGATATCTTTGCCACCTGCCAGGCCGATTTCGGCGCATTTGAAATGACCATGTATGTGTCAACGCAAATGGCATTGCGTCAGGAGATTTCCTTCCACGGTGACAAGGGTTGGATAGATGTGCATGCCCCCTACAATGCTGGTCTTTATGACGCCGATGTCGTCACTTTGCACAATCGTGACCACAGTCAGGCAGAAAACTTCCGATTTGCCGGTGTTAATCAGTATCGTCTCGAAGCCGAGGCGTTTGGACGGGCCATATCCGGCAATCAGACTGACACTGATGAGATTTTCACGCTGGAAAGTTCGAAGAAAAACCAGCAGCTCATTGATGCCATATACCGCGCAGGCGAAAGCGGCGCGTGGGAAAATGTTGGCTAACACATACACCTTAGCAGAGCGAACCATTGGCAGTAATGCCCGAAAATCACACAGGATCACATCACGGGTCTGTTAGAAAAGGAAGCACACATTGGGCGCGAACAAGGCAAAAATCGGTTTCATTGGCGTTGGATTAATGGGGCACGGTATGGCCAAAAACATACTTGAAGCAGGGCATCAAACAACCATTGTCGCCAACCGCAACCGGCAACCAATCGAGGATCTTGTCTCGCGCGGTGCTGTGGAGGTGCAATCGCTTCGCGAAGTTGCAGAACAGGCCGAGATCGTTTTTCTCTGCCTGCCGGGTTCCCCGCAGGTTGAAGCCGCCATTCGCGGTGAAAATGGGCTGAAAGACGGTCTCAGATCCGGGTCAGTCGTTGTGGATTGTTCAACATCGGATCCCACCTCCACCGCGGCGATTGCTGATGAGCTCGCCAAAATGGGTGTTGATTTTGCCGATGCACCACTTGGACGTACTCCCAAGGAGGCATGGGACGGTAGTCTCGATACGATGGTCGGTGCCAGTGAGGCCGTTTTCAATCGGATATTGCCGGTTCTAGAATGCTGGGCAGGAAAGGTCGTTCATATTGGTGACCCAGGCGATGGACACCGCATGAAACTGTTGAACAATTTCCTGTCGCTCGGCTATGCCGCGATTTATGCGGAGGCGTTGACGCTGTCAAAACAGATCGGCATTTCACCTCAGCGCTTTGACAGTGTCATCCGTGGCGGACGAATGGACTGTGGGTTTTATCAAACCTTTATGGGGTATCTGATTGAAGGTAATCGCGAAGCGCACAGGTTTACGCTGACCAATGCTCTGAAAGATCTGCGGTACCTTGAGGCAACCGCAGATGCCGTCTCTCTCGTCAATCCGGTCGGCAATGCTGTCAAAAATACATTTGCAGCGGCTGTTGCAGCCAATGGTGGCGGATCGGAAGACTATGTTCCGCACCTCGTTGATTTTGTCGCCCGCAACAATGGAACCAGTTTTTCCGAGGATTAACTGACTGGTGAAATGGCAGGCGAACAACCGCCTGCCTGACAAGCACGCAACGCTATGCCCCCGCATCCATCGCGCCTGGAGCGGGGGCAAGCGGCCCACCTCATGTTTTGAACAAACACAAGGTCTGGCGCCGCTGTGAGGACACTTTACGTGCCCCGCTGTCTAAACCGTTTCCCGTTTCGTCCGAAACGAGACATCGCTGCCGCTGGCGCTGATATGTCTATCCAAGAACCGTTTTCACGGCCCGACTGGTCGCTGCAACGATTGAATCGGCCTCCTGTTTCGACAGACAGAACGGTGGTGCGAAACCAAGGATGTCGCCCTGCGGCATGGCGCGCGCAATGGTCTTATCCTGCTCCAGCAGTGCTGCTGAAACCGCCGGGCCGATTTTTTTGGCCGGATCAAAGAAACGACGATTAGCCTTGTCCTCAACAAACTCCACTGCGCACAGCATGCCTTCGCCACGCACATCGCCCACAAAGGGGTGATCGCCCAGGGCATCTTTCATTGCTGCATTAAGATAGGCACCTGTTTCGCCGGCATTTTGAACCAGATTGAGCTCATCAATGAGTTTGAGATTGGCGACCCCTGCGGCGGCACAAATCGGATGGGCAGAATAGGTCCAGCCATGACCAATGGGGCCGTTTTCATCGGTACCCTGCTCCAGCACTTTCCAGACCTTGTCCGAGACAATTGACCCGGAGAGCGGCGCATAGGCGGATGTCAATCCTTTGGCAATGGTGATGATATCGGCTTCAATGCCGTAATGATCAGAACCGAACATTGTGCCCAACCGTCCAAAACCGGTCACCACTTCATCGGCAACCAGCAGGATGTCATGTTTTTTGAGCACCTTTTGGATGGCCGCCCAATAATTTGCCGGTGGCGGTACAATCCCGCCGGTTCCAAGTATCGGCTCGCCAATAAAGGCTGCAATCGTGTCTGCCCCTTCGCGCTCGATCAGCGCCTCCAGTTCTGCAACGCAATGATTTACAAAGGCTTCTTCACTTTGTCCGGTGTCTTCACGGCGATAGTAATAGGGTGCCTCCGTGTGAAGGACCTGCGCGAGCGGCAAATCGAATTTCTTGTGAAAGAGTTCCAGTCCGGTCAGCGATCCGGTAACCAGTCCGGATCCATGATAGCCGCGCCAGCGTGAAATAATCTTCTTTTTTTCCGGGCGGCCAAGAATGTTGTTGTAATACCAGATCAGTTTCACATTGGTTTCATTGGCATCTGAACCACCGAGACCAAAATAGACCTTTGACATATTTTTCGGTGCACGCTCGAGGATCATTTTCGCCAGTGTGATGGATGCTTCCGTACCGTGTCCGACATAGGAATGGTAGTAGGCAAGTTCCCTTGCCTGGGCAGCGATGGCTTCTGCAATATCCTGGCGACCATAGCCCACATTGACGCAGTAAAGGCCGGAAAAGGCATCCAGCAAACGGTTGCCCTCACGGTCTTCAATAAATACGCCGGCCCCGCCTGTCACAATGCGACTGGCACTCTCCCCACGGGCATGTTGCGCCAGATGCGTTGAGGGGTGAAAAAAATTTTCGCGGTCCCACTGGTCCAATTGATCGTTCTTCAGCATTTCTTTTCCTTCTGTTCTGTGAACGCCAGGGCATCAGGCCCAGTCGCGGCAGACGTATTTGATTTCTGTAAATTCTTCCATGCCGAGCCTTGCACCTTCACGGCCCAAACCCGATTGTTTGGTACCGCCAAAGGGGATCGGCGCGCCGGTAACCTTGGTGCGATTGACAGCGACCATACCAAATTGCAATGCCCGTGAAAGGCGGAAAATACGACGTGGATCCTGACTGTGCAGATAGGCTACAAGCCCATATTCTGTTGCATTGGCGCGTTCGATCACCTCCTCTTCACTATCGAAGGGTGTAATCGGTGCAACGGGGCCGAATGTCTCTTCATGCATTATCGCTGCATCAGCAGACACGTCGACAAGTACAGTTGGTTCGTAAAACAGCGGTCCAAGGGCATGCCGTTTTCCACCGCAGGCCAGCCGGGCACCTTTGGTCAGGGCGTCCGCGACATGTTCTTCCTGCTTCCTGACCGCCTTTTCGTTCATCAGCGGACCAATATCCGGGTCATCCATGCCAAAGCCAATGCTCAGGGATTGGGCCATTTTGGTAAATTTCGCACAGAAAGCATCATAAACGGCACGGTCCACAAAAATCCTGTTTGCACCGAGACAATCCTGCCCGGAGGTAGCGAATTTTGCCTTGATCGTCTCCTCGACCGCGCGGTCAAGATCCGCATCCTTGAAAACAATAACCGGTGCGTGACCACCCAGTTCCATGATCAGGCGTTTGACCGTATCCGCAGACTGGCGATAAAGCAGTCTGCCAATTTCAGTCGATCCGGTAAACGACAGAGCCCGTACGCGCGCATCCTTTGTCCAGGGTTTGACAATCACAGAAGCATGCCCGGTTACAACATTAAAGACACCGGCCGGCACACCGGCCCGTTCAGCCAGTTCAGCGAGTGCCAGGGCGGATAGAGGAGTTTCGCTGGAAGGGTGTGACACCACAGTGCACCCGGCCGCCAGCGCTGCTGCCGCCTTGCGTGTCAACATCGCACAGGGAAAGTTCCAGGGTGTGATCAAAGCAACAACACCCAATGGTTCACGCCATAACTCAACTTCCGCATCCGGCAGATGGCTGGTGACCCCCTCGATGTTGGGGCGTTTGGATTCTTCTGCGTAATACTCGACAAAGGAGGCCGCATATTCAATCTCACCGCGTGCTTCCGACAGGGGTTTTCCCTGTTCCAGAACCATGATGCGGGCAAGGTCTTCTGCATGGTGTTGTATCAGATCAAACCAGCAGCGCAGAATGGCTGCGCGTTTTTGTGGCAACAGCCCCGCCCAGGCGGGAAATGCCAATTGTGCAGCATCAATTGCGCCGGCACTTTCGGCGGCGGACATGCTGGCTATGTCTCCAAGACGACTGCCATTGGCCGGGTCGCTCACGGCGATCGTTTCGCCGCTCTCTGCCGCACACCATTTGCCATCAATATAGGAAAAAGTGCGCAGCAACCGCTTGTCTGCAATATCTACACGCATTGAAATGGCTGTTTCGGACATCATCACTTCCTCATCTGTTTCACCAGATAATGAGGCAGATTGCCCGGAGAGTGAGACTGTATTTCACGGCGCTTGCAGAATAACTACCTGTTACGCGCGCCAATAGCTGCATAATCCTCTGCAGCGCGGGATGTTTAAAAAAATCAACAATTTGAACGCACGTGCACGCGCGCCCGTTCCTATTCCAGCAGCAGCTTGAAAGGAGGCGCGCCACTGCCCTTGATCGGTTTTGTCACAATATAGGTGAAATAGCGTGCAAGACCGATTTTGGCCTCCAGCAACTCATCGATCAGGCGCTGATAAGCGTCTATATCGCGGGTTATGATATGCAGCAGATAATCGTAGCCACCGCCAAGCGCCCAGCATGAAACGATTTCATCCTGGCCCTGGACGGCATTTTCAAAGATCCGGAAACTGGCGGCGGTGTGATCAGACAATTCCGCGGCGACAAAGACCGAAACATGCTGCCCCAGTTTTTTCAGGCTGATCTCGGCGCGATACCCTTCAATAATGCCTGCGCTTTCGAGCTTTTTGAGCCTGTCCCAACAGGGTGTCGGTGACAGGCCAATTTTCTCGGCAAGTGCGCTCTTGGTTATGCGACCATCGGTCGACAGCACCCGCAAGATTTCCATGTCCCTGTCGTCCAACCGCAGCATTGGCCCTCGCCTGCTTTGAGAATCAGGTGTTGATGATAGTGCCGGCATCCGCAAAAGTCTTGCGTACATGTGTGGCGATTGCCGTATCCTGCGCACCCGTGCCTGTAAGATCGCAGATCGTGATATCGGATTGGGTGCGTCGCCCGGTTGCTCTTGCGGCTATGACGTCCCCAAGCTCCGCTGGCCTGCTCCCGGTCCAGATACCTGATTTGATCGCGACTGCAAGTTCGCCCAGTATTTCGCATTGGCTCACCCGGTCGCAAATATAGCTGTCGGCCTCAATCAGCGCCCTTGGCTCGATCTCGTTCTTGCCTTCCTGATCCGAACCCATTGCTGTGATATGCAGCCCCGGATGCAACCACTCAGCCTTGATCACCGGTTCACGTGCTGGCGTGGTCGTCACCACCAGTTGGCTGGCTGACACAAGTTCTGCCGCATCGGCCACGGCCATTGCATTTATGCCCAATATTGCTGCAAGATCGTCGGCGCAGGCCTTGGCCTTTTCCATATCCCGCCCCTGCACCAGAACTCTTTCAAAAGGGCGCACCAGGTGGGCTGCCTGCATCTGCAAACGTGCCTGAACGCCGGTGCCGATCACCCCTGCCGTGTCGACGGTTTCAGGTGCCAGATGCCGCGCGGCCACCGCACCGGCAGCTGCCGTGCGCACGTCGGTCAGATAACCATTGTCAAGGAACAGCGATTCCACCAGGCCGGTTGTGGCCGAAAAGAGGATCATCAGACCGTTCAAACTCGGCAATCCAAGCTTGGGATTGTTGAAGAAGCCCGGGCTGACCTTGATTGCGAAACCATCAAAGCCCGGAATATAAGCGGTTTTCACATCAACTTCGCCATTTACCTCTGCCAGATCCAGTGACAGGATCGGCGGCATGACGACTTTACCGGTCGCCAGTGCCGCAAAGGCACTTTCGATGACATCAACCGCCATCAGGTCGAGTTTAACCGCCTGCCTGAGTTCACCTTCTGTGACGATCTGAATATCATGCGCCATAGCGTTTACCCTTTATCGTCAGATCTGCGATTGTAACATCGCCTCCAGCCATCATTGTGTTGAATGTCGGCATATCGAGATTGCGACCGGTTACAATGGTGGCGACGGGACCATCCGGCTTTGGCAGTTTTCCGGCCAGCGCGGCAGCCAATCCGACGACGGACGCACCTTCTGCAACGATACGTTCTTCAAAGAACATGACCTGCATGGCATCACGAATTTCCTCTTCGTTAACCAGCACAATTTCATCCAGATTATCGCGGCACAGAGGAAATGACAGGCGGTTTTCAAGCCCAATGCCACCGCCAAGACTATCGGCCAGACTGGCATATTCACCAACTTCAACCGGCTTGCCGGCCCTGATGGATTCAAACATCGCAGCACCGCGTTCCATGGTTATTCCAATTATCCGGATTGCCGGATTGATGGCCTTGGCTGCGACGGCCACACCTGCCGCCAGACCACCGCCCGACAGCGGTACCAATATCGTGGCAAGATCCGGGCGTGCCTCAAGCATCTCAAGGCCGATTGTTCCCTGTCCTGCGATAACATGCGGATCATCAAAGGGCGATATTTCAACCAGTCCTTCAGCATCACACAAACGCTGCGATTCCTGCATCGCTTCATCCTGGGTCGTTCCCACAATCTGCACCTGTGCACCCAGCGCCCTGATGCCATCCACCTTGGCCTGGGGAACCAGGGATGACATGCAGATCACTGCCTTCATGCCCCGTTTTGCAGCCGCATAGGCAACCCCGCGCCCATGATTTCCGGTAGAGCAGCAGGTTACGCCACCAACGGTGTCCGGCAGGCTCATGACCGCGTTCATGGCACCGCGCAATTTGAATGCGCCAACCGGTTGCATATTCTCAAGCTTCAACAAAAATTCCTGCCCCGTGACCTCGCTCATGAAGGGGGACGGAACAAAGGGCGTCCAGTCCGCTTCCCCCGAAATCAGTTTACGGGCGGCCAGAATGTCACAAAGCGAGAAGTTCATGGGGTCAGTCTGCCTCTTTAACAGCACTCAGGAATTGCCGGGTACGTTCACGCTGCGGATTACCGAAGAGATCCGCAGGCTTGCCCTGCTCTTCAATCTTTCCTGCAAAAAAGAAGCAGACCCGATCTGAGATGTCGCGGGCAAATCCCATCTGATGTGTGACCATCAGCATAGTCAGATTATGCTCATTCACAAGGTTGCGGATCACATTGGTAACCTCTCCGATCACCTCCGGATCCAGTGCAGACGTAACTTCATCAAACAGCATGACTTTAGGCCGCATGGCCAATGCACGGGCGATTGCAACACGTTGTTGCTGGCCACCTGAAAGTCGTGATGGGTGCTGATCTTTCTTTTCGATCATGCCGACCAGGGACAACAGTTCTTCCGAGCGCTCCTGCGCCTGCTTCTTTGACATTCCCAGCACCTGCACCGGGCCTTCCATGCAATTCTGCAGGGCAGTCATATGGGGGAACAGATTGAAATGCTGGAAGCACATACCGATTTTGGCCCGTGCCTTACGCAGATATTTTTGATCTGCAGGAACAAGAACGCCTTTCTTTTCCATATGTGTCAGGGGTTGACCGTCCACATATATGACGCCGCTGTTTATCGTCTCGAGCGTCATCAACATGCGCAAAACTGTGGTTTTCCCCGATCCTGACGGACCAATCACCGAGACCATCTCGCCCTCGGTGACATCCAGATCAAGCTGATCCAAAACAGTCAGGGAGCCGTAGCTTTTGGTCACATTCATAAAGCGAACCACGGGCACATCATTGCCGTCCAGCTGCAAGGGATATTTCGAAAGGTCTTCCATCAGTTCATTCCCATTTTATTGCGAACCCATGCATCGAAAATGCGGATCAGCCAGGCTGTTGGCAGAGAAATCAGCAGGAATATCACACCGACCATCGTATAGGGTTCGAGGAAACGGTAGCTTTGTGCACCAATCGCATTTGCCGTGTGCATGAGTTCAGCCACCCCGATAACCGAGAGCATGGGTGTATCCTTGAATATGCCAACAAGATAGTTGCCCATGCCGGGGATGGAGGGCGGTAATGCCTGAGGTACAATGATACGAAAATAGGATTGCATCGGTGTCAGATTAAGTGCCGTGCAGGCTTCCCATTGTCCTTTGGGGACGGATTCCAGACCACCACGATATACTTCCGACAGGTAGGCAGCATAATGCAGACCAATGGCAATCATGCCGGATGCCCATGGGGACAGGCGAATACCAAACTGCGGTGCCACGAAAAATACGAAGAAAATTTGCAGAACCAGTGGCGTGGAACGAATGAATTCGACGCTCTCACGCACGACAAAGGTCACCGGCCGATAGGGCGTGCGTTGAGCCAGGGCAAACACCAGACCCAGAACAAGCGCTATCGCGTAACCTGCACCTGCAGCAATCAGAGTATTTACGGTGGCCATAAGAAGACGGGGTAGAATTTCCCAGGCAAAGTCCCAACGCCAGTCAAACATGGCTCAGCCCCTTCCCATCTTGCGCGCCATAACCAGTTCGCACCGGCGCATGAATGGTGTGACGATGAAGCGTGCAAGAATGTAATAGATGATGAGGGCTGTCCCGAACGCCTGCGCCGACATGAAAGTTGAGCCGTTGATCTGCTTGGCTTGAAACATCAGATCAGCAACCGCGATAAGCGACACCAGCGCAGTGCTCTTGAGCAGTTCGATCAGCAGATTTCCCCAGGGCGGCAGCATATTAAGCAACGCCTGCGGCAAGATTACACGGATCATGCGTTTGGCCGGAGACATGCTGAGCGCATAGGCCGCTTCCCATTGGCCCTTTGGCACGGATTGAATACCGCCACGAACCAACTCGGCACCGTAGGCACCAAGGTTCATGCCAACGGCGAGAAAACCGGCTGAGAATTTTTCAAGTGTGATCCCGAAAAGTGGAAGAACAAAAAATATCCAATAGAGTTGAACCAGCAGCGACGTGCCGCGAAAAAGCTCGATATAACCTATGGCGAGGCCTCTTGAGGCGGCATTTTCTGATAGCCGCATCAGCCCGGCGCAAAGTGCAATGGCAATAGCCAATAGGGCTGCAAGAACGAATTGCTGGGCGGTTATCCACACCCCGTCAATGAAGCGGGGCCCGTATTCGACCAGGAAACTCCAGTACGACATATTGGCTCCCGACAGATTGACAAAGATCGGCCGGGCACAGATCGACTAAAACTGCACCCGCACCGAGCTTGAATTATCGGTTTTCACAAACCCATTGTGTGGATTCACCGGCCGGCAGGACGGCGGGTGTGAAGCCATACTCAGCGACAGCGGCGAGCATTTCTTCTGAACCGAGGTATTTTGCCTGTGCGGCGTTGAACACCGTAACAAAATCGGCATCGGCATCACGAAAACCAATACCAACCCA
Source organism: uncultured Rhizobiaceae group bacterium (assembly GCA_947501445.1). Classification (GTDB taxonomy): domain Bacteria; phylum Pseudomonadota; class Alphaproteobacteria; order Rhizobiales; family Rhizobiaceae; genus Hoeflea_A. Next base: position 333,822 of record CANMVS010000005.1, read on the forward strand.
ATTCTGCGTCCACTCCGGCAATGCAGAAGGATCGGTCACCTCCACAGCGCCGTTGGAGGCTGCAGCAAGATTTGAGGCGGTAAAAAAGCTCATGGCACCCGCATCGGCACGCCCAACCTTAACCGTTGCCAGAATTTCGGTTGGCCCGGGAACCTGCATGATTTCGCTGTCGGTCAGGCCTTCTTTTTTGGCAGCCTCAATGGTCGAGTAACCGGCACCTGTAACCAGTGTCGCGTCTTTCGATAAGATGTCTTTGTAATTGCTGATGCCTTTTGGATTGCCTGTGGCAACGATAAACGCATCCCCTACTTTGGCCATCGGCTCTGAGAAGGTAACGTTTTCGCAACGGCTTTTCAAAATGAACATGCCGCCGGTAATGACATCAAAACGATTGGCCTTGAGACCAGGGATCAAACCGCCCCACTCGGTCACAACCGGCTCAATGTTGTCGTAGCCCATCTGCTTGAGCACCCCGAGAACATGAACGTTGACAAAGCCCAGCGGTGCATTTGCTTCGCCAGGATACGCCCAGGGCACTTCATTGGCAAAACCGATGCGAATTGTTTCGCCGGCACCGATGCGGTCGGAAAGCGGACCGGCAAAAGCTGCAACAGCGGATGCGCCGAGCAGAACACCTGCCGCGACGGTCGATTTAAGAAAAGACAATTTCATTCGTTCCTCCCGAATTATGTCCAGCAGCGCAAATCACCGCCCTTCAGCTTTGTTGTATTCTACAATACTAAAAAATGTCAACCCAAGAAATGCATTTCCATGTATTTCATTAGTATTTATGTGCATATTTCAACTTTAAGTTAATTTCGTATATAATTAGGCACAATACGCAAACCAACTGCCAAGAAAAACTCATTGCAAGTGACCATGCTCCATTATTCGCATCGGACCATAATATATCCGACATAGAGACCCTGATGACGGATTTGCAAAATTCGAAAACCGATATTATCGAGCGTCCGCCGTCCGCCCGTGAACGGCTTGACTGGATTCATCGTAAAATCCGCAATCGGATCTGCCTGCTGGACTATCTACCGGTATGCGGCTGTCTGAAAAGACGTTGGCGAAGGAGCTGGGTATCAGCAGAACGCCGCTGCGGCGCGTGCTCGTGCGCCTTGAGGGAGAAGCACGTTACGGTCGGTCCATGGCGTTGGAACATTTGTGACTGATGTTGAGATCGGTGCGCTTGTGCAGGTCTATCAACTCAGTATGGAACCGGCTGAGATGACCGGAAAACTGGCACCGCGGTAACAGGATGCCGAATTGATGAACAGATTTGGTGCACTGTCGGCGCGCAACAGGAAAACTGTGCCTGTTTCGCGCGTTGTAAACCCAAAGATTCTGACTCCCCATATTCATTTTCTTGCTCCTCACTGACAATGTTCTTGTCGACGACGTCTGGCTGGTCGGTGCAGCGCGCTTGACTGTGTCTTCATAATAATCTACCTATCGATAGATAGATTTTTCAGTTAAAATTGGGGCGGTAACGCGCTCCATTCAACCTATTGAGGAACCAATATGAAAATTTATGACCTTGCCGCATTTCCGAACCCGGCACGGGTTCGCATCGCCCTGGCGGAAAAAAAAGCAACGGATCAGATCGAGTTCATTGAGATCGATGTCATGGGTGGTGAACATCGCAGCGCTGAATTCATGGCAAAGAACCCGGGTGCCGCTGTTCCCGTTCTGGAACTGGATGATGGCACCCACATTTCAGAGTGTACTGCCATAACCGAATATATCGACCATGCTTTTGAGGGGCCGTCCCTCACCGGCAAAACAGCAAAAGAAAGGGCGGTCATCCATATGATGCAGCGCCGCGCTGAAAATAATCTGCTGGATGCGGTGGGGACATATTTTCACCATGCCACGCCGGGATTGGGGCCGGACCTGGAGACCTACCAGAATAAGGAATGGGGCGAGAAGCAAAGAGAAAAAGCAATCGCAGGCATGCGTTATTTTGATGGCGTGCTGGGCGGTCAAAGCCAGATCGCAGGCAATGATTTCACCATGGCTGATATCACCGTTTTCGCCGGGCTGGCATTTGCGGATTTTGCCAAAATTGACATCCCGGCAGATTGCAGCAATCTGCTGGCCTGGCGTGCCGCCGCTGCCGCCCGTCCCAGCATTGCAGGATAAGCTCAGGCTATTTATACCTAGAGCGTTGCACGTTTTGTCAGAAACGGGACAACGGTGTCGGACATTGATTTTGTTGATGCATTCGAGTTTTGCCAGTTCCGTCAAAGCCTGAATTGCCCTAAGGGCCAGTGCTGTCAGGTTCCAGTGAAATCTGGAATTGCCACAGGACTGGCCCTATTGTTGGAGAATAATTGCATGACATTGGAAAAACGCCGCCCGGTCGCACTGGTAATCGGTGTGGCAGCAGGACTTGGCACATCGATCTGCACAACACTTGCAAGGGCCGGATACCAGGTCGTGGGTATTGCACGATCCAACCGGGTCGAGACCGATTTATCCCGGAACATTGAGGCGGATGGCGGGTTCTACAAACATGTCATCTGTGATGTCGGCGAAGCCGATCAGGTTGCGCAAAATATTGATGAAATCGAAGCTGCACTTGGCCCGATAGACGTTGCGGTCTGCAATGCGCATCAACTGTTGATCAAACCATTTGACCAGACGGGACCGGCAGAGTTTGAAAGTGTGTGGCGCAACAGCTGTTTTGGTGCGATGTCGGTGGCCCATGCAGTGATCCCCCACATGGTATCGCGCGGCAAGGGCACAATCATATTTACCGGCGCTACGGCTGCCCTGCGCGGCGGCGCAAGGTTTTCAGCCTTTGCCTCGGCCAAATTTGCGTTGCGTGGGTTGGCACAGTCGCTGGCGCGCGAATATGGTTCCAGCGGCGTACATGTCGTTCACTGTCTGCTGGACGGCCTCATCTGGGAACCACAGACAGTTGCCCGTTTCAACCCTGACCGGGAAAGCTGCATGGAGCCGGAGGCAATTGCGAAAGCCTATCTGGATCTCATTCAGCAGGACAAATCCGTCTGGTCTCATGAGATTGATTTCCGGCCATTTGGCGAAAAATTCTAAAACCCTGCGAACGTCAAAGCAACATATAACCAGAGCCGGTCAGACCGTTTCACGTTTTGTCAGAAACGGGCCAACGGTGTCGGCCTTTGATTTTGTTGATGCATTCACCTGGCTTTGGACTGGGCATAGGCTTCCCGGTCCAAATGACCAAGATGACCTTCTTTCACCCAGCAAAAACAACCATTAGGCCCTGCAATCGCATTCAGTTCTGCCCCAACGGGTAGCCGGAGCCAGGATTGTTCGGCAAATGTTTCGCCGTTCTCTTCAAAGCCGCCCTCAATCACAAAAACCTCAAGCCCACCTTGAGGTGAATGATGGATTGACGCACCGGCTTGCCATCTTTCCATGCGCACATCTTCGCGATCATCATTGAACAATGCCATGGTGGCAACATTGTCGCGATCTGTGGCCTGCTGCATCACCAGAGCATTGGTATCAGCGACGATCTGGGTTCGGTCAGATGCCTCAAACTGCCACAACTTAACCAGGATTGTGCACCCCTCTTCTGAGCCGGGCGTGTGGCTGGATTGCGGCGGATTGCGTATATAGCTGCCCTTTGGATAATCCCCATGTTCATCCTGGAACACACCATCCAGCACAACAAATTCCTCACCACCTGTATGTACATGAGCGGAAAACTTGCTTTTGGGTGCATAGCGCACAATGGTGGTGGCGCGCGCCACTTCATCGCCTATGCGCTCAAGCATACGCCGTTCAACGCCTTTCATGGGTGACGCCTGCCATTCAAGCTGTGCACCATGCGCCGATGCCCGTACATCGAAATTCGCGTTCAGTTCAATTTTTTCCATTTTACACTCACCTGGATTGCCCGGTCGAATTCAGCCGTTGATTTATGGGTTGAATTTATGTACCTATCCATAGGTAGATTCGGAAATTGACAGCAAATCATGCGGATGTCAATACCTATCTACTGATAGACTGCGCAAGGGATACCGACAATGACGACAACGGACAAATTGATGGATGCTGCTGAATTCAGGATGCGGCGCGGCGGATATAATGCGGTCAGCTTTCGCGATTTGGCAAGCGATATGGGCATCAAGAGCTCCAGCGTACATTATCACTATCCGCGCAAAGAAGACCTTGGCGTTGCGCTGGTTGAGCGCTATTCACAACGGTTTTTTGAAGCCCTCAACGCCAGATCCGACCCTTCGGATACGTCAAGCCAGAGATTACAAACCTTTCGAGCGGTTTATCGTTCTGCACTCAACGATGATGGCGCCATTTGTCTGTGCGGTCTGCTTGGTGCAGAAATTGATTGCCTTCCCGACATCGTTGCCCAATGTATCCAGACATTCTTCCTGGCCAATTTGGACTGGATCAAAAATGCGCTGCCCGACCATCTGACCGACGCACAAAAAGATGCCAATGCCGCAGTCATTCTCGCAGGCCATCAGGGCGCTATGATGCTTGCGACGAGCATGAAGGATACCGCGTTGTTTGACACGATAACTGCCCAGCTAATCAGTGCTGAAAGCGCCGTGAATTGAACAGGCCCGCGGCTTTGCGCGACGACCTGTTTGATGTTGTCATCGTTGGTGCCGGTCTCAGCGGTCTGGCATGTGCCTATCTGCTTGCTCAGTCCGGAAATTCAGTTTGTGTGGTTGAAGCCAGTCATCGTGCCGGTGGTCGCATCCGCTCGGTTTTTGACAATGTCACCGGAAGGTATCTTGCTGACCTTGGCCCCACCTGGGTTTGGCCGCAATTCCAACCACTGATAACGCAATGGATCAATCTTCTGGACATTGAAACATTCGAGCAATTTGACGCAGGAAACGCCGTTATCGACCACGGACCAGATCATCGGCCACAAATCGCCCATCTGACAGGCCAGCAGGGTAGTGTCAGGGTGGTGGGTGGATCGCAGGCCCTCATTGATCATCTATGTGAACGCCTGCCCGAAACGACGGTGATTACTGACAGTCTGGTAACATCAATCTCCACGCGGGAAGACGATGGGCTGGTAAAAATCACCTGTCGCAACAAAGCCGCCCTATATGGTCGGCATGTGATCATTGCCGTTTCGCCGCGCATTGCTGCAAATACAATATCCTTTGAACCGCCGCTGCAAAAAGCAACAGCTCAGGCCATGAATTCTGTCCCTACGTGGATGGCTGGACATGCCAAGACAGTCGCCATTTACAAAACGGCATTCTGGCGCGCCCGTGGGCTGTCGGGTCGCATTGCCAGCCACGAAGGACCTATTGTCGAAGCCCATGATCACAGTGGTCCGGACGGTACGCCAGCGGCAATTTTTGGCTTTATTGGCTGGCCACATGATGTACGTGCCGACATGGGAGCGCAACTCGTCGATGAAATCCAGGGTCAGCTAAAACGCTGCTTTGGTGAAGATAGCCCCGACCCGGTTTCGATTCATCTTGAGGATTGGTCTCAGGATGCGCAGGTCGCCTCCCCGGCGGATTTGAATGGACCGATGCCACACCCGGATGTTGGACCCGATGCGCTGCGTCAGCCGGTTGCGGGCGGGCGGGTCATATTTGCCGGTGCGGAGACAGCAACGCGAAGCCCCGGACTGATAGAAGGCGCCTTTGACGCCGCCCTGCGGGCAGCCCATCAGGTAAAACAGGCTATGGATGGCTCCGGACCATAAATCCGATTGCAGCAGACCTGGTCCTCAACATACCCTGGTCACTTCATTTCCTTGCAGGTGATCGCCGGCGGGATACCATCACCGGAACGGATGTCACTCAATGTCGCCTCACCCTGATGGCTCCACCAGATCTTGCTGCCTGCCGCATAACGTGCACCGGACCCTGAGAGGACATTGGCAAAGATAATCTTTTCGCCACCCTGAGGAACGATCGCAAGGCTGTTTTGACCGGCGTTGACGTAGACGACACGCATTGTATCACCGCCTTCGCAGGTATAATCGACGGTCGTTTGCCGTACCCCATCAACTGGTACCGGCAAGGTCAGATCTGCAGCCTGAACACCACCTGCCAGGCCGAATATAACCACCGCCGGCGCACATAATCGGAAAAACTGCATAACAAACCTTTCAATCGAGATGGAACCGTTTCGATATTCTATTTGAACACCGCCGGAGCCCGGATTTTTGTCCTGCAGAAAGATAAAGACATGCGATTTGGGACGCAAGGTTGGTCGCTCAATTTGAGGCACATGGTGGCCAGAATTCTAGGAGGTCTGCCCCTCGATAAGCTCAAAACCAAGGTCAATGGTCGGCCTGACCCTTTGTCCCACAAGCCGGTTCAGCACGCATCGCGCTGAACGACGCCCGACATCGTATCGTCTGGTGCGGATAGTGGTCAGTTGCTTCGGCATGATCTGGCCACTTTGCAGACCGCTGAACCCGGCCAACGCCAATTGCTGCGGCATTGCAATGTTTTTTTCAAGACAATGGATAATGCCCCCGGTTGCCGCTGTATCATTGGAAAAGATGACCGCATCCAACTGCGGATGGTCTGCAAGCAGGTCCCGCAGGCCATCCTTGCCAGCAGTAAAATCAGGTGGGCTGTCGTAGACCTGCGGTGCAACAAGCTGCAATTGTTCACGGTTCAATCGTTCTTTGATAGCGCCAAAACGTTTCGACGCAGCGAAGTCATTATTATTCCAGCCAAGATAGCCAAACCGCCGATAGCCTTTGCTGATCATATGATTGACCAATACACGGCCAGCCTGTGCATGATCCATTCCAACGCAGATATCGATAGGATCACCGCCAATATCCATCATCTCAACCACTGGAACACTTGCATTGGACAGCACATTTCTGGTGCGTTGGGTATGCACCAGATTGGTGACAATAAGCCCGGCTGGTCGCCAGGACATCATCGACAGAACAAGGCTTTCCTCCTTCTCCAGCGCATAATCCGAAATTCCGACAACGGCGTTGTAACCGGCCTTGTCCAGTTCGGTACTGATGCCGCTCATGACCTGCGAGAAGACATTATTGACCAGCGACGGGATAACAACGGCGATCTGATTGGAACGTGATGTGGCCAGAGACCCCGCCAACTGATTTTGCACATAACCAAGCTGATCGACAATCTGCAGGACATGCGCGCGGGTACGGCTGGAAACAACACCCGTGCCACGCAGGACACGTGACACGGTCATTTCTGAAACATCGGCAACTTGTGCCACATCCCTGAGCGTGCGGCGTCGTTTTGATAACGTCATTAATACTGACCTAATTGTTAGCGTATGACAATTTAACAATAGAATGTCCCGTCCTTCTTGGATAGCCTTTGACTATGTCATTGTTCTTTGGGAGGAAATAATGCGAAAAATTGTGGGAATACTCGCATCAATAGGACTTGCGGCAAGCGCAAATGCTGCACTTGCCGAATATCCGGAACGCGCAATATCGGTGGTTGTGCCATTTGGCGCTGGCGGCGGCACTGATGTGCCAGCACGTTTTTTTGCTGCCGAAATGGAAAAAATTCTTGGCCAGAATATCGTGGTCAGCAACGTTGAAGGTGCCGGTGGCACTGTGGGGGCAACACAATTGTCCAGGGCAGATGCGGATGGGTACAGCCTCGGCTTCCTGCCAGTTGGCACCACCACCACGCAGCCCCACCTGAAAAGAACCAAATATAACGCCGATAGCTGGTCGCCCGTTTGCATGGTCAGTCAGGGTCCTTTTTATCTGGTTGTCAAGGATGACAGTCCTATCAAAACGCTTGATGATTTCATTGCCCGCGCAAAGGGCGATGGTATCAAATTTGCCGGTGCCGGCCCCGGCTCCATGGCCCACGTCGCGCAGTTGACACTTGGCAATAAACTGGGTGTTGACACGCAATATATTCCCACCAAGGGCGGCGGGGATATCGCCACTGAAATTGATGGTGGCCGCGCCGATGCAACCGCATGGTTTTCAGATTTTGACAGCAAATTCGGCTGGCGGGCGCTGGCAGTAATGGACAGTCAGCGTTCCGCACAACATCCCGATGTGCCGACGTTCGCAGAATTGGGTTATGATACGCAGGTTTCCGTCTGGTTTGGTTTTTTCGCCCCCGCCGGCACACCGCAGGATATCGTCGGCAAGTTGTCTGATGCCTGTGCCCAGGCCGTTGAGACAGAGGCGTTCAAATCAAACATGGCCGGTGCAAACCGTCTCGTGCGGTATATGCCAAGGGACGAATTCACGCCGTTTTTCAAACAGGCTTTTGACCTCAACGGTCAGTTGCTGAAGGAAGCCGGCCTGATCAAATAAGTGTTTCGCTCAGGTTGATGACCGCATCCTGAGCGAAATCTGGACATGGTCTTGAGGCGCGACCTGGAGACCATGTCCAGTTCCTTTCTACACGAACCCAAGAGGCATCCAGTGCAGCGCGTTTTTGAAATATCCGTATCGGCATTTCTGCTCGTGGCTGCTGTCCTGCTTTTTGCAATGACATTTTCCGAGCAATTTGAAGTGCCTACATTTGGCGGCGATGTTGGCCCGGCTTTTGCTCCGCGCGGTTTCCTGCTGATCTGGATGGTGCTTGCCGCCGCTGCAACCTATTTCGCCTTTCGCGAAGCAATGCCCGCGCAGCATGAACCGGTAAAATCAGGTCAATTGCTGCTTGTTGTCGCCATTGCGGTGGGCACGGCCCTGGCCATGACACGCATCGGGTTTGTTTTTGCCACGGTACCGGGATTCTTCCTTTTTTGTTGGGCCTTCGGCTATCGCAAATGGCTGACCCTTTCGGTTATCAGCCTCATAGCGCCGCTCACCATATGGGCATTATTCACCTTCGTGTTTGAACTGTTGCTGCCCCGCTCACCCTGGTTTCACGCGTTGTAGACACCCATGGAAAACCTTTCAGCTGCTCTCACTCAATTTGTCAGTTTCGAGGTTCTGCTGTCGATCATGATCGGCTGCCTGTGGGGAACCCTGGCCGGCGCTTTGCCCGGCATGGGTACAGTTGCCGCATTGATTGTCGCACTGCCCTTTACATTCAGCATGTCAACCGAGGCCTCAATGTCGCTGTTTCTCGGCATCTATGTCACCTCAGTTTATGGCGGATCGATTTCCGCCATATTGATCAATACGCCCGGGACACCGCAATCGGCAGCAACGGTGCTGGATGGTTACCCGATGGCCAAGGCAGGCAAGGCTGATCTTGCCATCGGCTGGGCGACACTGTCCTCACTCATTGGCGGTATCTTCTCGCTCATCGTGCTTATTATTGCAGCGCCGGCGTTGGCCCGCGTCTCTGTCGCCTTTGGACCGGCAGCCATATTCGCCCTGATTGTATTTGCCCTGACCTGCATTGCATGGGTTTCGCGCGGCAGTGCGATCAAGGGGCTTTTGGCGGGGATGATCGGCCTTTGGTTGACAACCGTTGGTCCCGACGATTTGACCGGCTACAGCCGCTTTGATTTCGACCTTGACGCCCTGGCCGGCGGCCTTTCACTGATACCCGTGCTGATTGGCCTGTTCGCTCTATCTGAAGTATTTCATCGGGCCGCCTATTTTTTCGCATCAAAACCTGCCGATGTAACCAATGTAGGATTTCGCCTGCCGCCTTTTGCTGAGGTCCGGATACGTTTTTGGCAGTTCTTCCAGAGCTGCGCCATAGGGACATTCATCGGCATATTGCCGGGTACCGGTGCAACGGCGGCGACATTTGTCAGTTACTCGCAACTGCGCCGCACCTCGCCGCGGGCCGCCAATTTCGGCAAGGGCGAGCCCGACGGGCTGATCGCATCTGAAGCCTCCAACAATGCAGTTACCGGTGGTGCGCTAATCCCAACGCTGGCCCTGGGCATTCCGGGCGATGGCGGCACCGTTGTGCTGCTGGGTGTCCTGACCATCCAGGGTGTCGTGCCGGGATTTGACCTGATCAACAACAACCCGCAGCTTCTGACCGGCGCCTTCCTCGTCATACTTGTGGCCAATTTTCTGATGTTCGGCATCGGTGCTCTGGGCGCGCGCCTGTTTGCCCGCATATTATCAGTACCCGAACCACTGCTGATGGGCATGATATTGCTGTTTTCCCTTGTGGGTGCCTTTGTGGTGCGTGGCAATCCGGTCGATATTCTGGTGGCTGTTATCGCAGGCATTGCCGGTCTGATATTGCGCTTTGCGCGTTATCCGGTCGCACCCATCGTCATCGGCATGGCACTTGGAACGACTTTCGAAGGCAAATTGCGACAGGGCATGATCAGTGCCAACGGCAATTTTCTTGAATTCATTGCAGATCCGATTGCCGTTTCAATTCTGCTGATTACAGCAGCCGTTGTACTCTCACCCGTAATCCGGCGGCATTTCTCAAAAACCCAAACTCCGGCGAACTAGACCATGGCAAATCCCAATGTTTTACTGATTGTAGCCGATCACTGGTCAGCCTCTCTCCTCGGGGCTGCTGGCCACACGGCCATTCATACGCCTACCCTCAATCAACTGTGCGCCAATGGTGCGCGTTTTACCAATTGCTACTCGGAACATCCGGTATGCATCCCGGCGCGCCGCACATTGATGACTGGCACACCGGCCAAAACCCATGGCGACCGCCGCTTTCAACCGCGATTGGAAATGCCCGATCTGCCAACATTGGCGCAGACGTTTCGCGATGCGGGATATCAGGCCAATGCGGTAGGCAAAACGCACACCTATCCGCAGCGTGATCGGATTGGATTTGATGATGTGCAGCTCGATGATGAAGGTCGAACGCTCTATGGCGTAACCGATGATTATGAAATTTTTCTCGGCGATAATGGTTATCTCGGTCAGCAGTTCGGGCATGGCATGAGCAATAATGCCTATCAGACCACACCCTGGCATCTGCCGGAGGAAGCCCATGCAACAAACTGGGCGACGGCAACAATGGCACGCACCATTCGCCGCCGCGATCCAACAAGGCCGGGTTTTTGGTATCTGGGATACCGCCACCCTCATCCGCCGCTCGTGCCACCCCAACGTTTCCTTGACCACTATGAGGGTGTGGAGCTGGACGAGCCTTTCATTGCCGACTGGGCCCGCGATCCGGCAACCCTGCCCTATCATCTACAGGGTGTAGCCGCCCGAGGCGGCTATACACGACGTGAGGAACGGGCCGCGCGGCGCGCCTTTTATGCCCTTTGCACCCATATCGATCAGCAAATTGCCTCGCTCATCGGCACGATACGCGAGGAGGGCATTCTTGATGATACAATCATCATGTTCACGTCCGACCATGGGGACATGCTGGGTAATCACAACCTTTGGGCAAAACAGACCTTTTACGAATGGTCGTGCGGTATTCCCATGGTGGTGATGGGCACAAAAAACTGCCAGAAAGTTGGAATCAACCGCACCGACAACAGGCTCGTTGGCCTGCAGGATGTCATGCCGACACTGCTTGATCTAGCAGGCATTGATGCACCTCAATCGGTTGAGGGACAGTCAATGTTTGGAAACAAAAAGCGCCCTCAGCTTTACGGCGAATTCGGCGAAGGTCGCCATTGCTCACGTATGTTACGCACCCAAACCCACAAGCTCATCTACTATCCGGTTGGCAATGTCTTTCAGCTTTTCGATCTGGAAAATGATCCCGATGAAATGCAGGACCTTGCCGCTGACCCCGGCTGCACAGGCCTGTTGAACGACCTGAAGAAACAACTGGCGAGCGAACTCTATGGCTGTGACTTGCAACTGCTCGATGGAGATCAATTCATCGGCGAACCGGCACGAACTTTTGTCGCTGGCCCCAACCGGGGTCTGTCGCTCACCCGCGGCAGCCAATGGCCGGTGCCACCGGTGAACCCCAAGGGGGATATGGATTTCTTCCCGGAAGCACCCGATAGCGACGGTACAAACACCTGATCCACCATTGGCGACGACCATAGCAAATACAGATCGAGGATTAAGATGAAGAAATTGCAAATCGGCATTGTCGGTGGCTCGATTGCGGGCTGTATTGCCGCCATCCTGTTGGGACGCGCGGGCCACACTGTCACGGTTTTTGAGCGATCCAAAAGCGGCCTTGTTGGCCGAGGCGGCGGCGTGACCACCTCACGCAAGGTGCTCGACGAACTGCGGCACCTGGATATTCTCGATGCTGATTTTCCCGCCGTTCCGTTCCACGACCTCAAAATGTCTATCCGAACAGTCGAAAATTCCTACGTCGGACACAGTCCGCTGAGCCGTGCCATAGATATGCACTGTGTCCATTGGAGCGGTCTTTGGGAGAACCTGCGCAAACGGGTACCTGACACCTGCTACCATCGTGGTCGATCCGTCATCAAAGCGGCACAGAACGACGGGCAAAACGTAATGCTGGAATTTGAAGATGGCGCACGCGAGGAATTTGACCTGGTGCTCTTTGCCGATGGTTACCAGTCTCTCGGACGTAAAATTCTGTTCCCCGATGTCGACATCACCTATCGGGGCTATACGGTGTGGCGTGGGGTACTGCCGGACAGTGCAGTGGATGATCTCGGGCCACTCGAAAATCATCCGCGCTATTCCTATGTCGATATGCCCGGCAGTTTTGTCTCCTTTGTGGTGCCAAGTCGGCAAGGCTCTGTGGTTCCGGGTCAGCGCACCATTAATTGGGCTGCCTATATTCCACTGCCCGAGGCGCAGCATGAAACATTCATGATCGATAACAACGGCGAGCGACGCAATGGAACCATTCCCTCAGGCGCAATGCGGCCGGAGCAGGATGAAGAACTGAAGCGGTTGATGGCACAGCAACTGCCAACCTATTATGCTGATATTCTGGCCAAATCGACCGGCAACCAGATCCAGCTCATCTATACAAGCACGCTGCCAGCCTATGGTAAGGGTCGCATTGGCCTGATTGGCGATGCCGGCATGATTGTGCAGCCAATGACCGGTGCGGGGGTGTTCAAGGGCTATTCAAATGTACGGGACCTGCTGGCAATGTTTGAGCGGCATAATGATCCCGACATCGCTGTGACCCAATGGTCCAAAGAACAAACGCGTGTCGCACACCGCATGCTGGAACTTGGTGAAGAGATGGAAGATGCCTTTATCTGGAATACGATTGATCTGGCAACCACAAGCACTGAGGATTGTGAACACTGGTGGAACGGTGCCATTCGTGTGCCTGATGAGTTTTCCTATTTTGCTGAACCGGAGCGTTGACCGGAATGGTGCTGGTGGCTTTGTATAATGTCTTCGCGCCGTATCGCGCCTTGCGGCGCTGGCTCCAGACGGGGCGGGGCATAAGCCCCGACGCGCGTTCGCGCTTGCCGCTTCGCGGTAACAGTGTCCTCTCGATGGGGCACGGCGTGCCGCGCGGGAAATCTCTCGAAAGTCAGAATTCGCCGCACCCGGTGCCTACCTGCATGGCACTCAAACAGGCCGCGACTGCGGCCCGGCCAATAATTTGGCCGCCCCTATGGAGCCAGCGCTGCAAGGTGCGATACGCCGTGAGCAGAAAACAAATCAAACCCGCCAGCCAAACCCACATGTTCACAGGACCGCCCATCCTGCACAGCACTCAATCACCACCCGCCAACAGGGCGCGGCGGGTCTTGAACAACATGTCATGCATAAGCCGAAATTCACTGATGCTCAGACCGGATGCTTTAGCGATGCAGGATGGGATTTCTGCAGCGTCTGCTTCCAGCCCTTTTCCTTTATCGCTCAGTGAAACACGCACACGCCTTTCATCTGCGGCATCGCGCTTTCGCAGCAAAAGGCCGTTTTTTTCCATGCGCTTTATCAAGGGAGTGAGCGTGCTTGATTCCAATCCCAATTGGCGACCAATGCCGCCAACCGTCTGATCATCCCCCGCCCATAACAGCAGCAGTACCAGATACTGCGGATAGGTCAGCCCCAAGGGGTCGAGCAAAGATTTGTAAACCTGACCGAAGGCGTGGTGCGCGGCATAGATGTCAAAACACAACATACCGTCCAGCGCAATTATCTCATCAACCTGTTTCATAGGGCATGTTCATCCTTGTCGGAATTACCTGCGATCAATTTAAGTTGTGCGCGACTTTATCGCAAGGGCTTGATTATTACGTTAAATGCAAATACATATCGTGCACGATTTAATCGCAAACAATTAAAGGATAGAACCATGCCTACCAAAGTCCTCTACAATATCAGTGCAACAGCCACCGGTGGCCGCGATGGCCACTCTGCTACAAGCGATGGTGCATTGGATGTTCAACTGGTCACGCCGACGGAACTGGGCGGGGCAGGCGGTGATGGCGTCAACCCAGAACAGCTGTTTGCCACGGGCTATGCGGCCTGTTTCATGGGTGCGTTGAAATTCTACGCTGCACAAAGAAAAATTGCCGTACCGCAGGATGCAGCAGTTACCACGACCGTTGGCATCGGCCCGCGTGAAGATCTCGGATTTGGGCTTGATGTCAAAATTGCTGTTGCTCTGCCCGGTGTAGCGACGGACATTGCCCATGATCTGATTGCCGGGGCACATCAGGTTTGCCCCTACTCCCACGCCACCAGCGGCACGCTCAACATTACACCAACTCTTTTGTAAATCGGTGCGCTGACCAACTCACATCAAAAGGATCAGACCTGTGTTAAAAAAACTCTCAATCGCATTCACCGCTGGCAGCATAGGCGGCATCGCCACTGTCCTCTTCCTGATCATTGCCGGAGGCACAGGTCTGATGTCCGCAATCGGTATCACCCTGCCCTCGTTTGCCAATACCGGCTTCCTCTACAAACAGATCGCGTGGGGCGGCTTGTGGGGCCTGTTGTTTGCTCTGCCACTGTTCGGCACCGCCTGGGTACAACGCGGACTGGTCATTGGCCTGATGCCTGCACTGGCGACACTGTTCGTGTTCTTTCCGCTGGGCACGACCAGCAGCGGCGGTCCTGGCGTTGCGGGACTGGGTATTGGTGTAATGATGCCAGTGCTGGTTATTGTGGCCAATGGGCTGTGGGGTCTGTTAGCAAGCCGACTGTATTCCCGGGTGAACATTTAGCGTGCGCCCCGATCACTGGTCGTTCTGTTTTAATCGCGTCACGCCGTACCACGCTTGCCGCAGCGCGGTATTGGCTGACTTCATCAGGCAACCATGCTCACGGCGCTCATCCGAGCACGGTTGCGCTGGCTGATGATAAAAGTTGCAAAACTCGCCAGGCCCACAGCAAACAGCGCAAAGCCGCCGATGCCCCAGTGGTCATGGCCGAACGTGGCATAGCCGAACATGCTGGCTGCTGCCAATAGCGCCAGCAGACGTTCCGCATAAGTAAGCCTGACTTTTTGAACACCATAAAGAAGGATTGTCATTGTGAGCAATGCGATCGGGATTGCAATCAGGGATAACACTGAAGTTATGATGCTTTCAGACCGCAGGTTCAAAAGCGGATTGAAGACGATGAGGTAGGGGATGATAAAGCCGGCTATGGACAATTTGAACGCCTTTAGCGATGTAGCGAAGTAATTGGCACCTGATATGGCAGAAGCTGCGAGGGCGCCGAGGGCGACCGGAGGGGTAACTGCCGATAGAATGGCGAAATAGAAACAGAAGAAATGCGCGGATACGGGCGCTACACCCATCTTGATCAGTGTCGGCACTGCAACAATGGCAACCAGACTGTAGGCAGCAACCGGCGGCACGCCGCAGCCCAGAATGATAGATACAATCATCGTGATAAAGAGACCAATGACCAGGTTTCCAGCGCTCAGCAGTTCGACCAGACCGGCAATCTTTGAACCAAGACCTGTGGTAATCAATGTTTGCGAAATCAATCCGACCACACACAGCGAAATACCGATCTTGGCACCGATTTGCGCGCCATTGGTCAGGGCCTCAAGGAATTCCTTGACCGTTGGCTTCGGCCCAATTCGAAAAAAGCTCAACACAAATGCCGTGATGATCGCCCAAAAAGCAGCGATGCTGGGGCTCATGCGCATCAACAGTGCTATGGTGATGACGCTGAGCGGAATGATAAACAGCGGTAGTCCACGAAGAATAAGCTGTAAATCTGCCGCTTCTTCCGGCGGCGCTATATTTTCAGCGACCGACACATATTGAACGGCGACCATCACTGCGAAGTAAAACAGCATTGCCGGCAAGATGCCTGCCAGCATGATATCCGCGTAGGGCACACCGACGAAGAATGCCATCAAAAAGGCTGCGGCTCCCATCACAGGTGGCATCAGTTGGCCACCTGTTGATGCGGTGGCCTCTATGCCGCCAGCCAGGGCGCCGGAATAACCGACCCTTTTCATATAGGGAATGGTAAAGGCACCTGTGATCGCAACATTGGCGACAGAGGCCCCTGACACCATTCCAACCAGTGAACTGGAGATGACGGCCGTCTGGCCGGGACCGCCCCTCATCCGGGCACCGGCCAGCTTGCCGATTTCAGTGAGCGCGTCAGTTACATTCATGACGCCAAGCAGGGCACCGAATACAACGAACAGAAATATCTGATTGGCAGAGATGGAGAGAAAATTTCCGTAGACGCCCGAAAGCCCCACCGACAGATAGGAAATTACATAGTCAAAACTGAACGGTCGATGGAAAAGCGGCCCCGGAATCCAGTGACCCAGCAGAAAATAGGCAACAAAGACACTGGCGACGATGGGCAACGTCCAGCCCCATGCGAGCCGGGTACCCTCAAGCGCCAGTAAAACAATGACCACCCCGACAAAGACATCCATCGGTTCCGGAAAGCCATACAGTTCTTCCAAATGGTCCAGATTGAGCCCGACATAAGCGGTGACCGCGAGACCGGCCAATAGCAACAGGCTATTTACAGCAAGCCGAAATCGTGAGCGGCTACCAACCATTGCCGATAAAAATACCAGCGTGAAGACGAAAGCCAAGTGGATATTTTGATGCTCCACGCTGCCGATCAGCAGGAACTGCGCGCTGATCATGTGATAGAAAACCATGCAGGGACCGACCACCAGGAGCGCTCTTCGGGCATACGTCCTCAGTACATTTTGTGACGCAGCATCTGCCACAGGATTTTCCATCGACATAACCCGGTCTCCGTTCATGGAAGCAGGGGCCGGTTTGCCGGCCCGCTACCACCTGCCTATTTTACCACGCCAGCTTCGCGATATGCGCGAAGGGCACCTGGATGGATGTCTTCCGGTGCCCATCCATAAGCCAGAGATTCGGCCGACATCAGCTTGCCAAGAGCGTGATAGTCACCAAATTGAGCAACATTTTCGATCAAGGTCCTCGTGACTTCATAGGCCGCGTCCTCATCCAGTTCCGGATAGGAGACCCAGGCAATGGCATCAAAGAAACCATCGAGATCATTATCGATGCCATCAACTGAGCCGGCAGGAACCGCCAGGTGGTTCATGGCGATGCCTTTGTCGATCACCGATTGAACCGCCTCTTTTCCCCACGGAATGTGATAAAGCGGCTTGCCTGAAGCCAGCAGTTCAACGGTTTGCGGGCTGGGCTTGAATTCGCCGGTTAATGCATCGGCATAACCACCAACAATTGCCGCATCAACCGAACCATTAAGTAGAGCCTGCGCTGCATCCTTAGTACCCAGTCGCTCGATGTTGATCTTGTCTTCCATCTTCCAGCCATCGCGGATGATGTGCATTGGTTCAATGGTCCACAGGATTTGTGGCGGCCGACCAAGTGCAATGGTCTTGCCCTGCAGATCTGCCGCTGTCTTGATGTCAGGATCGAAGGTCGCCAACCAAACCGATCCAAGCAGGTAATTGCCGATCAGCTTAACGTCGGGCATTTTTTGCTTGAACGGCTTCTGACCGGTTGTCGCCAGATAATTGATGCCCGTTGTGAACGCCATGAAGGTGCTTTTCTTCATATCCGGCTCTTTGTTCATCTGTTTGGCATTATAAACCAGACCAGGTGTTTCCGACGACGTCACCTGGATCTTGTCTGAATGTTTGGAAACAATCTGTTCAACCGCATTACCAAGAACGTATGAGCCGGTTCCAAAGGGGCCAGTTATCAGCGAGATCTGTGTCTTGTCTTCCGCCTGGCTGGTGGCCGGGGCGAGCCCGGCAAG
The DNA here is from genome assembly GCA_947501445.1 of uncultured Rhizobiaceae group bacterium. Taxonomy (GTDB): domain Bacteria; phylum Pseudomonadota; class Alphaproteobacteria; order Rhizobiales; family Rhizobiaceae; genus Hoeflea_A. The sequence goes on from CANMVS010000005.1 coordinate 351,820, forward strand.
GGCAATCGTGCCCAAAACAGCAAGTAATTTTTTCATTGTAGGTATCCTCCCGATTATTTTTGGCTGTTGATGTCAGATCACCCGCTTCGCTCGAAGCCTGGCAATTTCGGTTTTGCTTAATCCAAGGTGACTGGCATAAACTTCGTGATTGTCGGCCCCCAGGGCCGGTCCGGTTTTGTATAGGGCGCCGGGTGTTCGTGAAAATTTTGGTGTGAGACCCTGCATGCGCACAGGTCCAAGTTCAGGATCGTCCAGTGACTCGATCATCCGGTTGGCAATGACCTGCGGATCCGTGAAAAGCTCATCTATGGAGCGAACACGCGCTGCGGTTACAGCATGGGATTCCAGCAACGCACAGGCTTCATCAGCATCACGTTCGCAAAACCACTGGCCGATGATTTCGTCCAACACATCGACATGGCGCAAACGCTGCACATTGTCGCTAAACCGCACATCGTCAATAAGATCACGCCGTCCAATCGCCAAGGCCAGCCGTTCAAACAGCGTCTGGGTACTGGCGGCAAGCGTGCACCAATGGCCGTCCCGCGAGCGATAGCAATTGCCGGGGGCGGCATAGGGGTTCCGGTTGCCCGTCCGCTGACGCACCTCTCCCAACTGGTCGTATTCGATGGGCAGGAAATCAAGGATGCGGAACATAGATTCAAATAATGAGACCGATACCACCTGACCGTCCGCATCCGGGTTCTGTTGGCGCTCCAACAGCGCCATCAATATGCCGAGCGCACCGAAAAGACCGGTCACGGAGTCGGCAATCGGATAACCTGGATGTGTCGGCGGTCCATCAGCATGACCACAAAGAGACAAAAAACCCGACATGGCATCGGCGATCCGGGCAAATCCGGGCCTGCCGGCGTAGGGGCCCTCTTGGCCAAAAGCGCTGACCCGCAAAATGGTCAACTTCGGATTGACAGCCCATAATTCTTCCGGCCCCAGGCCCCATTTTTCGATCGTGCCGGGTCTGAAATTTTCAATAAGCACATCACTTTCGGCCACCAGGTTCTTGAGCATCTGCGCACCTTCTTCCTGACGCAGATCAAGGGTCACACCCTTTTTGTTGCGATTGACGACCTTGGCCCATAACGACACACCGTCCTTATGTGGACGCAAAGCCCGCAGACCATCACCATCACCGGGCAGTTCAACCTTGAGGACATCGGCCCCAAAATCCGCCAACAATCCGCCAGCCAGCGGCCCTGCAATGATCGTGGCAATATCGAGAACACGGATGCCGCGAAGTGGACCTTTGGTCTGTGTATTGTCGTTTGAACCGGCTGTTTCACTGACCTCAGGCAACGGATCGCCCCGATCCAAGAATAGCGCCGAGCTCCAAAGCTGCCTGTTTTACGGTATCTGCATAGAGCGACTTTCTGTCGGCTCCGCGATTGCGGCTTGAGGGCATGATCACCGCGATAGAGCCCATGACGGCTCCATCCGGCCCCCGGAAGGCGGATGCGTAACCCGACGCGTCAGCAACACGTTGACCTTCAGTGGTGGCAAACCCCCGATTTCGAACCTGAGCCAGTTCGGCGCGAATGTCATCTGGTGCCATGGCACGACCATCGGCAAGTTCAACCGGCTGTGCGGCAAGAATGTCATCCACTTCCCGCTCCGGGACCTGAGATAATATTGCCCATCCTGCCGCACCAGCCCGCAGGTCAGCACGAAATCCAAGACCAAGTGAATAACGAACCGGCTGTGGTGAATGAATTTCACTCACCACCACCGCCTCACGCCCTTCGCGAAGATTGATGACCGCTGTCTCACCGCTCGCATCACGAGCGGCCTGGAGTATCGGCTGGGCGCGGGTAATCAGACCAGATGGATCAAGCAGTGCCCGTCCGATGGAGATGAGACCGTAGGAAATAGAGTAAACGCCGGTGCGTGCGTCCTTATTGAGTAGGCCTTCCGCCACCAATGTTTCAGCCAGCCTGTAAATCGTAACCTTGTTCAGCCCGACACGCGCTGTCAGTTCGGCCAGTGTCAATGACGCGGCACCTTCGTCGAAACAACGCAGGACAGCCACAGCCCGTGACACAGTCTGCAAAGTCCCCCCAAGTTCTTCATTTTTGCTGCCCACTGTCTGCCTCCCATTGGTATTCCAAATCAGCATGTTACACATAGTGAAACGCTATATCTTTATATGTAATATATGAAATGAAAAAACCCTGCTGTCAACAGGCATGGCACTCAAACAAGTCGCGGCTGTCCGCACCCGCTGCCACCCTGCATGGCACTCAAACAGGCCGCGACCGCGGCCCGGCCAATAATTTGGCCGCGCCCTGCGCAGGCAGGCGCGCCAGCGCCGGTACGCCGTGAGCAGAAAACAAATCAACCCCGTTACAAAGCCCACGTGTTCGCAGGACGTCTCATCTGCGCTGCGACCTGAATACAGATGGCTTTGTATTGATGTCTTCGCGCCGTACCGCGCCTGCGGCGCTGGCTCCAGACGGGGCGGGGCATAAGCCCCGACGCGCAATTCGCGCTTGCCCGCTGCGCGGGTAACCGTGTCCTCTCGTGAGGGCACGGGGTGCTGCTCGGAATACCTCTCGAAAGTCAGAGTTCGCAACACCCGGTGCCATCCTGCATGGCACTCAAACAGGCCGCGACTGCGGCCCGGCTGATAGGCCGCCCCCCATGGAGGCAGGCGCGAAAGCGCCGGTGCGCCGTGAATAGAAAACAAATCAACCCCGCCTGCCAAACCCACGCGTTCACAGGATATCTCTTCTGCGTTGCACCCCGACCACTGCTGGCTTTGTATAAATGTCTTCACACCTTGCGACCTCGACAGCACCAGAAAATTGGAACTGGTTCTGACCGAGAGCGGCGAGAAAGATCCGGCGTTGCGGGCATTTCGCGATGCAGCAATATCATTCAACTGGTGACAATTTTAACCTCGTGATAACAAGTGTCAGCGACGATGCCGTTTCGCGATCTCCTGTATCCAATTGCAACCTGGCAAACCCTCACATTTAGTTGTAGTCAATATCAAGCTAGAATTTATCGTTATTTATCAATAGCTTGAAACCGAACCTATGTGAGTTACAACTTTGTAATATTTGGTCGGTTGCAAAGTCTCGGTCGGGTTCCGAAATCAATAATGTACAAACCAACGGAGAACCGAGACAATGACCAAACCTACAAAAAAAGCTGACAGAACAACCGAAAACGAAATGGAAGCCTATTTGAATTCGATGGGCCTGACGGACGAAGCTCTGGACCGGGGCAAGGCAACAGCTAATGCCGTTGCATTTACATTCAGCGGCTCAGTCTGATAGCGCCACGGTTACGACCTGATAAGGGTGTGGCATGTAATATTTCGGCCGGGACGCTCAAAAGACCGCCCCGGCTGAACACCAAACAGCAAGAACTCTACAGATAAATACGCTTCGAGGGGGAGACCACAATGTCAGTAGACTCAGCTTTATCGGGCGATTTTATCGGCATAAGTCCGGAGCTGACCGCCCATGCAGTTGCTGACGACCGACTGTTGCTGCTGGGCGAAGAAAGAAGTTTTTCATTGTCAGGTCGACTTTATGTTGAGCTGGCAAATGCCATGAATGGCTGGCGGGTCAGCAAACAGATCATTGCAGATCTGAGCGACACCTATGAACCCGAACTGATCAACACAGCCATTGCCTATTTGCTGAAGCGCGGTTATGTGCGCCACCTGGCCCCCGAGGCACCAACGGCACGTCAGGCAATGTGGGTTGAACTGGGCATGAACCCGGCCGATACCGAAGCGCATTTGGCAGAAACACGCTTTCACGTCATTGCTTCAGGCGAAACGCCCGAAGCGAGCGGCGAAATCGCCGCTGAACGCTTGTCATCAGTGCTGGAAGGCTCCGGATTGCGATGTGAAGCAAGTGCAGCAACCAGCAACATATCAGTGGTTCTTGTGGACGATTACCTGTCCGGTAATCTGCATGACATTGGTGCAAAGATCATACGCAATGGCGGACAGTGGTTGCCGCTGAAAGCGGCCGGAAAGAAACTGTGGATCGGACCGGTTATTGGCCCTGATACAACCAGTTGTCTTACATGCATGCAGCGGTCTATGGCGGGCAACAGACCGGGTGATCATTACCTTTCAGATCAAGGCCATGGGATTCGCCCCGCCGGTTCCTATACTGAAGCAAGCCTGCTGCTTGCCTTTGGATTTGCCGGAATGGAACTTGCCCGCCTCGCGGCTGGTGAGAAAGCGATGCATCGCTCCATCCTGACCTATGACATCGGCGAACGCCGGGTGGAAACCCATGCGGTCAGGAATCATCATGACTGCGCAGACTGTGGCGCACAACGCCCGACAGAAATACACGAGATTGAAGAAGCCGCGCGGATCCGCTTCACCGGGAGCGAATTCGCGCCAACCAGCAGCGGTTGGCGCGCAAAATCGGCTGAGGACGTACTGCGGCAATTAAAGCCATTGGTCAGTCCGATCACCGGCATCGTACCCGATCTGATGGATATTTCCGCGTCTCCCGACATGCCCGTCTATGCCGCCGTGCAGTTCATAGCCGGCCGCGTTGATCCACGCCAAAACCGCACAATTGGCAAACCCAATGGCGCAGCAGGTAAAGGCGCGACCAAAGAAGAAGCACAGGTCAGTTGCCTTGCGGAAGCGGTCGAGCGCTATAGCTGCGGTCACACGGGTGCAGAACCGAGCCGCAGGGCAAAGCTGGAAGACCTTGGCGATACCGCCTGCCATCCACATCACCTGTTGAACTACAGCCCGACACAATATGAAAACCGGTTGCAATTGAATGAAGATTGCGATTCCTTTGCCTGGGTCGCAGAACCATTCAATGAAAATAACGCGATAGAATGGACGCCTGCCTGGTCCCACAAGCACGACAAGGTCCGCTGGCTTCCAACCCGCTATTGTTACTTCAATTATTCTGATCCAGCGCTGGATGCCAACGAAACGCAGAACGCATTCTGCAGGGCAGATTCAAATGGCTGCGCTTCCGGCGCAATCCTTGAAGAAGCCGTTTTACAGGGCGCATTGGAACTGGTGGAGCGCGATTCTGTTGCCCTTTGGTGGTACAATCGCATTGCCCGCCCTGCCTTTGATCTGGATAGTCTCAACGATCCACTTGTCGAAAAAACACGCACCCATCTGCACCGACAGGGCCGTAATCTGCATGTTTTGGATTTGACGAGCGATATCGGCATTCCTGTATGCGCCGCCGTTTCGGCAAATGCGGATGGCGAACGGATTGTACTTGGGCTTGGCGCGCACCCGGATGCCGCTATCGCAGCACGCCGTGCGGTCGCCGAACACAATCAGATGGCCATTTACGAGCCGGTTGGTGGTCCGGCGGATATGGGAAAAACGGGTGCGAAATGGCTGCGCGAAGCCAGCCTGCAAACGCAATCCTACCTGATGCCCAGCGGGACAATAGCACTGCCCGATTTTGTCGCGCCACCAGCAGATCTTGCCACAGCAGCCGAAAGCTGCCTGAAATCGATAGCCCGGGTGGCCGACGATGTGATTATACTGGATACCTCAAGGAGCGAGTTGAATTTTTCCTGTGCCCGCATTGTAGCACCCGGACTGAGGCACTTCTGGCCACGATTTGCCGCCGGGCGGCTTTATGATGGTCCCGTCAAATCCGGCTGGACAACGCACAAACTGAATGAGGCTGAATTGAACCCGATACACTTTTTTCTGTAGAACAAAGGCGCAATCTGCCTAATTCAAACAGATTGCGGTGATCAACAGAGGCAGACATGACCTATCATACAGCAACCAACATTCAACAGTTGACTTTCGGTTACGACGAGGATGTTACCGATGTCAGCGCAAATGGGCTGGATATATCCATCTGTGTCAGCCAGGGGGAGCCCCTGCAGTTTCGTGCGCCTGACCAGTCGATTGCCGATCTGCTGGTGGCGATGAAACTGCACCCCATCACCGAGCAGGAGATCCTGGCACTGGACAGATCAGCGCTTGTCCTTGCAATTTTGGAGCGACTGTCGCGCGGCACACTCGTGGCCTGGCAATTGCGTGAAAATGATACATGCGTGCTCAGCATCAGATCGCTGTCGCCGCAGTACAATTTGTCGTCGGCACCGCCGCCGAAAGGGAGACTTTACCTGTCTCGCTTTGCCTATATGCGCCGGGATGACGGCCATTTGGTGCTGGAGAGCAGCGAAGCAGCAGCCCGCGTTATCATCCACGCACAAAGCACCGGGATTGGATCAGCCCTGTGCAACGGGCTTGCGCATGACCATGCGATGGCACAATTTTTATGGCGTGCCGGATTTATGGTCAGCGAGCATGAAGAAGAAAGTGACAGTCAAAGCTGCTGGCCATTCCATGACCGGCTCTTCCATAGCAATTCACGTGGCAAGTTTGCCCGAGAGATCATTGGCGGTGACTATCATTTCAATGGCAAGGTTCCTTCGCCCAGCGCACTCAAACCAGCCATGGAAGGCAAAACTATTGCGCTGCCAGCGGTTTCATCCCGCCAGACAAACACAGACTCAACCTTGCAGACAATCATGGAAACCCGCCGGTCGATCCGCCAACCGGGCGAACAGCCTTTGACCCTGACGCAGCTTGGCAATTTCCTGCACAGAACATCGCGTACAATTGCCGTTCGCAGTGGTGAATTTCAGGATCTCCCGCAGCGCCCCTACCCCGGTGGCGGTTCGATCTATGAACTGGAAGTCTATATCGCCAATTGGCGCTGTGATGGCATCGCTCAGGGTATTTTTCACTACAAAAGCGATAGGCATTGTCTGGTCGCGCTTCCCGATACGCAGGATGCAGCACAGCAGATATTGCAAAAATCCTCACAGGCAATGGCCGGAGCGCCGCAACCCGATGTTGTCATCATCATCACGTCGCGTCTGCCCAGACTGGCCTGGAAGTACAGCAAGATTGCCTATCGCGTAACGTTGATAAACGCTGGCGTCTTGATACAGACGATGTACCTGACAGCAACGGATATGAAACTCGCGGGCTGTGCAAACGGCCTTGGAGACCATCAGGCTTTTCACGACGCTGTGGACGTCGACAGTTGGGAGGAAACGGCAGTCGCCGAATTTGCCCTGAGCGGCACACCGGATCAAACCACAACCCAGGGACAGCCGGAAACCGCATCCGGCATGGGAGCGCGCCATGACCATGGAAATTGAAGGTTTTTCCCTCAAATATCTGCAAATATGGGACAAACGGTCAACGGTACGCCACCTCGAGCGCTTTCAGCCCACAGCCAGGGATGTCGCCAGTCAGATCGTGCCTGACAATGCCTTGCCCTTTTCTCATTCCATCAATGATCTTAACCTGAGTGGCGAAGCTGTCCGCTGGTATGCGGCCATGCAGTGTTATCGTTTCATGGAGGAAATCGCACTTGTCGAAAGCGATGTCATCGTTCGGCTGTGCAACCTGCTGGCAAACCGCCAGCACGACTGGCATCTCCCCTTTGCAGCGCGCCAGGTGGCCATGACCATTGCCACCGATGAGAGCTATCATGCGCTCGTCGCGCGGGAGTTCATGGAAAACGTGCAGCACTTGACCGGCTTTAAACCAAATGGCCTGCCTGGTCGGTGCGCGGTGGATGTCGCCCTTGAGGGCGTGCAAAGCCATGTTACAGAGAGCCTTTGGAACGATTTTCAGATTATAGCGCTGTGCCTGGCTGAAAATGCCATTGTTGACGAACTCGTTGGCCTTGCGCGCGACACCGAGCCTGACAACGCATTTCATTGTGTTTTGAGCGAGCACATGCTTGACGAAGGACGGCACCGCAAATTTTTTCAGCAATTGTTGAAATTTCAGTGGGCCGCTCTCGACCCGACGGCACGGGACAGCATAGCGCGCGTATTACCGACCTATCTGGATCTGTGGCTGGCCCGCGACGAACCGATGGAAGATGCGCTCGAAGATCTCGAAGCCGTCGGCGCATCAAGCAGCAACCTTCTTGTGCTGAAACGGAAATTCCTGTCTGCAAGATCAGGCAAGCATGACAATCCGATGTGGCAAAATGTACGCAACGCGCTTCGGGTAGCCGGCATGGACACAAATGCATATTTGCAGCAGCAACTGATTATTGGCGGTTGGTTGATACCTTCGAATGGGCAATCACAAGCGAAGCCATGATGGTGCGTTATTTGCAATAGAGCAATTCAGATTTTGACGGAACCGGCAAAACCTGAATGCATCAACAAAAAACAAAGGCCGACACCACTGTCCCGTTTCCAACATAACGTGAAACGGTCTGGATAATCTGGTGCGCCAGACCGCATGTTTGATGGCTTGGCATGGGATGAAGGATCATCCCAGACACCGGTCATCAACTTTTGTGCCTCTGGTCGGGATGAATGCTGGTTCCCAGGATTTGTTCGTTTGAGCCGATTACATCAGAACTTGAACCAACAATCAGCGGGTCCGGCTGGCCAACCACACGCAGGTCTTTTTGCGGATAGGGCAAACTGGCCAAAAAATGCCTCATGCAATTAAGGCGGGCGCGTTTCTTATCGTCGGATTTGACAATGGTCCAGGGTGCGTCAGCCGTATCCGTGTAGAAAAACATCGCTTCCTTGGCCTCGGTATAGTCGTCCCACTTGTCGAGCGACTGCCGGTCAATGGGGGAGAGTTTCCACTTTTTCAATGGCTCGGTTTCACGGGACTTGAAGCGTCGCAACTGTTCATTGCGGGTAACTGAAAACCAGTATTTGAACAGACGGATACCACTGCGGGTGATCATCCGCTCCATCTCCGGCGTCTGGCGCATGAATTCCAGATAGTCGCGCGGCGAGCAAAAGCCCATGACCCGCTCAACGCCGCCGCGATTGTACCAGGATCGGTCAAACAGAACGATCTCGCCACCCGATGGCAGATGTTGAATGTAACGCTGAAAGAACCACTGTGACTTTTCTCTGTCAGTGGGCTTGTCCAGGGCGACAACCCGTGCGCCTCGCGGATTGAGATGCTCGGTAAAACGCTTGATGGTTCCACCCTTTCCGGCAGCATCGCGTCCTTCAAAAATCAGCACGATTTTCTGTCCGGTTTCTTTTACCCAGTCCTGCGCCTTGAGCAGTTCGATTTGCAATTCTGCCTTTCGCTTCTCATAGCGTTTTCGTTCAATTTTTCTGCCGTAGGGATACTCGCCGTTTTCGAATAATTTGCGGATTGCATCGCGATTGTGGCGCATTTCTGCAACCCGTGGCAAAGCCTTGTCCGTCGAAATGATACCCGATGAGACCGGTTCGTTTTCATTCTCACCAACCACCCGGGCGCCGTCGTCCGTTCGCTCGATGGTGGTGCTGTCGACAATATCCTGCGAGGCCTCAGCCGTCGTTCCATCAACGTCTTCGGATGAATTCATTCTCTCACTCCCGCGTTACAAAAACCGCACCCGGAAGCATAGGCGGCAATGATGCCCGCCACCTTGATTCATGTCAAAGCTGGTTTGTCAGGGATAATCTTTCCTGTTGAGCGATCCTGAACGCGCGTGGCGATTGGCCTGTTTTTGTCTCGAATGTGCGGGTAAAGGCGCTGCGGGAGGCAAAGCCGACATGTTCAGCCACCCGTTTGACCGGCAAATCCGTGTCGCGCAACAGCGTCCCTGCCCGCCGCATACGCAAATCGCGCAACAGATCCATCGGGCCTGATCCATAGGCATCGGCAAACCGCCTGGCAAAGGCTGAACGGCTCATGCCGACACTTTCGGCCAGACTCTCAACCGTATGTGTATCTCCGGGTGCATCCAGCATGGCGCGCAGCGCATTCCACACCGATGGGTCCGCCAATGCCGCCATCCAGTGCAGGGCGCTGTCTTCAGCACCCAGCCGTTTGCGCAGCATCTCGATCATACATTGCATCAACAGCGCGCGGATCATTGCGCGGCTGCCAAGCCCCGGATCTGACACTTCCACCAGCAGCGCCTGCAGTGCCGGTTGCATCCTGCTTGAGGCGGAAACATCTTCAATCAGCGGTTCCCGGATCAGATCAATAATGTCGGCAACGCCGCGCAATCCAACGCCCACATGCGAACAAAGAGCGGTCAGTTGACCGTCATCCATCTGATCCGAGCCCGCCATCAGCCGTGCCAGATTTATTGCCGCCGGTTTACACTGCGGCACCGGATCACCCGGCGAGCCGAAACTGTGCAACGAGTGGCTCTGCAACGCCGGCACGAGCACCAGCGAGCCCCGCGATACCCGCATGGGTGTGAAGGTGCGCAGGGTGATCTCGCCCTCACCAGACAGGATATAATGCAGGGTTGCCGATGCATCGCGCCCCAGACCCAGGTTACATTCACCGCGCAATTCACACAGTGCGAAGGGGTCAGTAGTGATTTCAAGCTCATCAAAGATGTGGTCAAATTTCATGGTATCTTCATACCCCAGGTGCAGACGTAAAGGCACATAAAGTTTCCTACCAGCACACAATCTGGACGGAAGGGCACATAGCATCGACTAGAATATTGCTATTACGGACCCGAAAGAAGGATAGGATACAATGTGTAACTGCGATGATCACGATCACGGGCATGCCCACAAACGCTTGACACGCCGCTCCGCCTTGCGCGGTGGTGTTGCCGCAGCGGCAGCTGTTGCCGCAACGGCAGTCAGCGCACAGGCTGCCTCAGCCCAGAGCGCCAGCCCCTATGCGCCGCCTGCAGAACCCGCCCTGCCCCCGTCCAATATGAAACTTGACCTCAGCCGCACAGCGCTGGTGGTCACCGATCCACAGATTGACTTCCTGCACCCCGAAGGTGTGACCTGGGGCGTGGTTGGTGCCAGCGTGACGGAACACAACACCGTTGATAATATTGAAACCCTGTTCAAGGCTGCCAAGGCTGCCGACCTGACGGTTGCGGTTTCTCCCCATTACTACTACCCCACCGATCACGGCTGGAAATTTGAAGGCGCGCTGGAAAAGCTGATGCACAAGATCGGCATGTTCGACCGCAAGGGAGCGCTCAATCTTGATGGATTTGACGGGTCCGGCGCTGACTGGATGCCGCAGTACAAACAATATATCGAGGACGGCAAGACAATCGTCACCTCACCCCATAAGGTTTACGGCAACGATACCAATGATCTGTCGCTGCAACTGCGCAAACGCGGTGTGGATCAGGTAATTCTGGCCGGCATGTCGGCCAATCTGTGCACCGAATCCCACATGCGCGAACTGCTGGAAGACGGTTTTGAAGTTGCTGTGGTGCGCGATGCCACGGCGGCTGCAAAGCTGCCCGAGGGAGACGGCTACCTCGCCGCCCTGATCAACTTCCGCTATATGGCCAACGCCCTGTGGAGCACGCAGGAAGCCATTGAGATGATCAACACGGCCAGCTGATCGCGGCGCAATATCAGGCCCGTCCCGGTAGCTCGGGGCAGGCTGTTGGAACCCGATTGCTGATGGGGTTGGATGTGTCTTCACGCCGTATCGCGCCTGGCGGCGCTGGCTCCAGACGGGGCGGGCCATCAGGCCCGACGCGCATTCGCGCTTGCCCGCTTCGCGGGAACTCTTTTGCCCTTGATGGGGCACTGTGTGCCGCTTGGGAAACCTCTCGAGCGTCAAAGTTCGCCGCACCCCATGCCATCCTGCATGGCACTCTGAGCTGCTGCCGTTTTTTCGGACACCAAGTTAAGATAACACATATTTATTCTCGAATTCCATCGGGCTTAGATAGCCCAGCGTTGAGTGACGACGTCTTCGGTTATAAAAGCACTCTACATAGTCAAACACATCCGCCTTTGCCTCGTCTCTCGTCTTGTATTTTTTTCGGGCCGTACGCTCTGTCTTTAGCGATGAAAAGAAGCTTTCCATTACAGCGTTGTCCCACACATTGCCCGGCCGGCTCATAGAACAAGTGATGCCATGGTGTGCCAACAGGCGCTGGAACTGAACACTTGTATATTGGCTACCCTGATCACTGTGATGCATAAGATTGTCGGGTTTGCCACGTCGCCTAACCGCCATGATGAGGGCATCGCTGACAAGGTGGGCACTCATCTCGCTCTTCATTGCCCAGCCGACAACCCGCCTGGAGAACAAGTCAACAACACCCGCGACATAGAGCCATCCCTGCGCAGTCCAGATGCAGGTGAAATCGGCCACCCATTTGCGGTTCGGTGTCGAGGCCCGGAAAGCACGATCGAGAAGATTCGGTGAAACCGCAATCCGA
>CANMVS010000006.1 GCA_947501445.1 uncultured Rhizobiaceae group bacterium
TCATCCTTGCAAATGCTCTGCTTCGAGACCAACGCGAATGGTCTCAAATTAGGCCTTGATCAAAACGGATACTCTAGCCAATTTCGATGTCCAGCCCCACGTCCAGAGTAGACGCTGCCATGGTAATTTTGGACGTGGATATATAATCCACACCACTTTCTGCAACGACGCGAATTGTATCGAGGTCTATATTGCCGGAGGCTTCCAGGATGCAGCGCCCGGCTGTGACATCAACCGCCTGCCGCAACACTTGCGGCGACATATTGTCCAGCAAAATAACGTCTGGCGCCGCTGTAAGCGCCTCTTCCAATTGCTCAATTGTGTCGACCTCAACTTCGATCTTTACCAAATGGCCGCTGTTCTGCTTCGCGGCATTCACCGCAGGCACCACACCACCTGCAATGGCAATATGGTTGTCCTTAATCAGCACGGCATCATCAAGACCGAAGCGATGATTGACGCCACCACCACAACGTACTGCATATTTTTGCAAGACGCGCAGTCCCGGCAGCGTTTTGCGTGTGCAGCATACAAGGGCTTTTGTATGCTCTACTTCTCTGGCATAGGCTGCTGTCAATGTAGCAATGCCTGACAGGTGCATCAGGTAATTCAACCCGACCCGCTCCGCCGCAAGCATCGCCCGGGCGTTGCCTTCAATGCGCGCCAACGTGCGGCCCGGTTCAATGCATTCGCCATCGCGAAAATTCAGATCAACCCTGATATCAGCATTCATCGTGTGGAAGGCACAGGCAAGCAGACCCATCCCGGCGATCGTGCCACTCTGCCTGGAGACGACCATGGCCACGGCACGGGCATCACGCTCAATGATGGCATTGCTGGTTATGTCACCAGCGCGTCCCAGATCCTCTTCAAGCGCCATGCCTACCAGTTTTGCAACCAGCAGGGGTGACAGTTCCGGCATCCGATCCGATATTGACGAAGCTGTCATGCTGCTACCTCTTCGCATGCATTTTGGATTATGTTGTCGACCTGGGCTTGAGAGAGGAATGTCCGATATTGCAGATCTTCACGCTGGCGGGAATAATCCGCGCGGAAATGCCCACCGCGGCTCTCCCGACGGTTTAGTGCACCCGCAACCACAAATTTTGCGGTCGTCAATATATTTGAAAACCGGCGTTTTCGATTATCACGATCAAGTTCCGCAATCGCTTGCGCAGCCATAATCAGGCCAGCCTGAGTACGAACAACTCCAACATAAGTACTCATCAATTGGCGCAATTGCTGCATTTGTGGGCTGTCGTTTTCCGTAGCAATATCATCACAATCCTCATCAAACCCGTCCCAGACATCGAGTTTTGGGGCTGGTAACATTCCCTGAATATCGTCTGCGATCCTGCCTCCGAAAACCACCGCTTCCAACAGTGAATTGGAGGCCAGCCTGTTTGCGCCATGAGCACCGGTGGAGGCAACTTCACCTGCTGCCCACAGTCCATCAAGTGATGTGCGCCCGTCGGCATCGGTGAGAATACCACCCATGTGATAATGCGCGGCCGGAACAACGGGTATTGGCTGCACCGCCGGGTCAATGCCCGCATCACGGCAATAGCCATGGACCGTTGGAAAATCCTGTTCAAAATGTGCACCAATTGCCTTTGTGCAATCCAAATAGGCACCGCGACCTGCCTGTACTTCGGCAAATATGCCCCGGGCGACAATATCGCGCGGAGCAAGTTCACCATCGGCATGCAGGTCAAGCATGAAGCGATGGCCGGCATCATTGACCAGTGTCGCCCCGTCACCACGCAACGCTTCTGTTGCCAGGGGTGACGGATCACGTCCAATATTAATGGCGGTCGGATGAAACTGCACAAATTCCGGATCAGCAATAATAGCGCCGGCGCGCGCTGCGATCCCGATGCCGCCGCCATTTGATTGAGCCGGATTGGTGGTAACCGCATAAAGATGACCGATACCACCGGTGCAAAGAACAACCGCTCTGGTTGGAAATCTCAATCGCTGCCGCGACTGCCCGCCGTCCGGCCTTGCCACAACACCAGAGACATAACGTCCCTCTGTCGTCAGCTGCTCGACCACATAGCCCTCAAGAACCCGGATAGACGGAGTATTGCGCACAGTGGCAATGAGTGCCTCCATGATCGCCTTGCCAGCCATGTCACCACGCACGCGCACCACGCGATGTTCGCTGTGTGCGGCCTCGCGGGACAATGCAAGTTGCCCCTTCAGATCGCGATCAAATGGAACACCATACCGCAATAGATCCTCGATGCGGTCAGGGCCTTGCGACACCATGGAGCGGGCAATCTTTTCGTCAACAATACCCGCCCCGGCAGCCAATGTGTCTTTCAGATGCTTTTCAACAGTATCACCAGCACTCACCGCTGCGGCTATGCCTGCCTGGGCCCACCCGGAGGAAGCCCCCTGCCCTATGGGCGCGGCCGCCAGCACGGTCACCGGCCTTGGCGCAAGCTTCAGAGCGCAAAAGAGGCCGGCCAGGCCGCCGCCAACGATGACCACATCATCGGTAGTCGCCCAGACTTCTGGAGAAAACAATGCTGACTGGTTCATTTGCCCAGATTGACCATGCGCTCAACCGCCAGGCGTGCGCGGTCGGCAATGGCAGGATCGACTGTTACTTCTTCACGCATGAAGACCAGAGTGTCGAGGATTTTAGGCAATGTGATGCGCTTCATATGCGGGCACAGATTGCACGGTTTGACGAATTCAACACCTGGTGCCTCAGCCTCAATATTTGAGGCCATGGAACACTCGGTCACCAGGAGGACCTTTGGTGGCCGGTTGTCCTTCACATAATTGATCATACCCGCCGTCGAGCCGGAATAATCACACACATCAATCACGTCCGGGTGGCATTCGGGGTGGCCGATAATCTGGATCGACGGATCGGCCTCCTTGTAGGCCAGCAATTCCTCGGCGGTAAAGCGCTCGTGGACTTCGCAATGTCCCTTCCAGGTCAGAATTTTTTTGGACGTCTGTTTGGCGATATTCATCGCCAGATATTCGTCCGGAATGCAAAATACTGTATCTTCTTTCAGGCTTTCGACAATCGCCAGGGCATTTGATGAGGTGCAGCAAATGTCCGTTTCAGCCTTAACGTCGGCTGACGTATTGACATAAGTGACGACAGGCACACCGGGGTTCGCTGCCTTGAGGCGGCGAACATCTGCACCCGTGATGGATTCAGACAATGAGCACCCGGCCCTGCTATCGGGTATCAATACCGTTTTGTGCGGATTGAGCAGCTTTGATGTCTCAGCCATGAAGTGAACACCGCATTGGACGATGATCTCGGCATCAACGCTGCCCGCCTCACGCGCCAATTGCAGACTGTCTCCAACGATATCAGAGACGCAGTGGAATATTTCAGGGGTCTGATAATTATGCGCGAGGATAACCGCACCGCGCTCCTTTTTCAGCCGGTTGATCGCATGAATATAAGGGGCAAATACGGGCCATTCGATCGCCGGAATATGGTCTTTCACACGCTCGTAAAGCGGCGCGGTTTCACGCGCGACAGCAGGCGTATAATCAAGGTCCGGCATGTCCTTCAGTCCAAAGCGCTCCGCAGCAGCGCTGATTGGCTCTTCAGCCCAATTTTTACGCGCGGTATCGAAAACGTTCATCGTATCTGTCCTGTGTCTGCGCCACCCATCAGCGGCTCACCAGAAGCTGGCACATGCCTTTTGCTCAATGTGAGCAAAAGGCATGTAAAATGAAAACCGGCAAGCCGGTCCGACCTTTACTTAGGCCCGTTTTCCGTGGTTGGCAAGTCGTGTCGTGCTAATATCACCGCCCACACAGTTCACGTATTGCGACGATCCGGGACAATTTTGCAACCCGGATGCAGTAATATCTTTTTGCCGCTTTGTCACAATGCGATACGCGAAGAGGCGTATGCACGCGTTTTGAAACAATTGCATTTTCATTTTCGATCTATCTGATCTGAGGAAGAAATTTGTTGCTTTGAAACGGCTGCGTACTAGTTTGGTCAGAATACTGGCCCTCTGAATGCTGGTATTCTTTAACGGGCGACAATGTGTGTTAGGCACGCTTATGCAAGGATCCGAAATGGCACAGCCGCATGCGCGGGACAACTTTCCCTGGATCGTCATAACCGCCGGCTGTCTTATCGCGGCCCTGACGCTGGGTCCACGCTCGGTGATGGGTTTTTTCCAACTTCCAATGCTTGCAGAGTTGAATTGGAACCGCACAACTTTCGGATTGGCAATGGCGGTTCAGAATCTTTGCTGGGGCTTTGGCCAACCGGTGTTCGGCGCCATTGCAGACCGATATGGAACCGCCCGAGTCCTGTGCCTTTCCGGCCTGCTCTATGCGGGCGGACTTTATCTCATGGCCACCGCCGACGCACCGGTATGGCTCCATATCGGCGGCGGCGTCATGATTGGACTTGCCGTTGCATCCGGATCTTTCGGAATCCTTTTTGCCGCCTTTGCCCGCAATGTCTCGCCGGAAAAACGATCCCTGGCATTTGGCTTTGCTACGGCAGCCGGGTCTGCCGGCATGTTTTTGTTTGCACCCATCACCCAGGGGCTCATCAATGCATTCGGATGGTCCGATGCACTGATTTATCTGGGTATTGCCATGCTGGTCGTCCCTGTCCTGGCAATATCACTTCGTGGCAATTCCAGTTCCGGAAAGCAATCTGCTGTTGAGTTTGAGCAAACCGTGCGGCAGGCATTGCGTGAAGCCATGACCCACAACAGCTTTTTGCTGCTGACGGCGGGTTTCTTTGTTTGCGGCTTTCAGGTTGCTTTCATGGTTGCTCATTTACCGGCCTATATCGGTGATATCGGCCTGGATGCAAATTACGCTGTTCTGGCCATCGCCCTCATTGGATTTTTCAACATTTTTGGCTCATTGGGCGCTGGGATATATGGTCAAAAACATTCCAAACCAATGTTTCTTGTCGGCCTTTATGTGGCCAGATCCATCGCAGTCACGGTGTTTTTGCTGGTGCCGCATACGAGCACCAGCGTTATTATCTTTGCCAGTGCAATGGGCCTTTTCTGGCTCTCTACAGTACCGCCGACAAATGCCCTCGTTGCCATCATGTTTGGAACGCGGCACCTTGGCCTGCTGGGTGGCATTGTGTTTTTCTCCCACCAACTCGGCTCGTTTCTGGGTGTATGGTTGGGCGGTTACCTTTTTGATCTGTTCGGATCATATGACCCGGTATGGTGGCTCAGTGTTGCACTGGGTCTGTTTGCAGCCATCGTACACTGGCCAATTCGTGAGCAGGCTGTCCCCAGAGCGCTGCCAGCCAGTGGTTAGAGCACGCCTTCAATTCATCGCTTTCAATGCCGCCTGAACGAAGCCCGTGCGTGCATCCGGGGCATCAAGCCCTCTGGGTTCATAGACGTGACGTGCAAGAAAGTACCCGGTCAGTTCAAAGGCCTGTGCCAGGCTCTCCTGATCGGCGGAAAGGGAACTGCCTTTGGTCAGAAAATCTGGCAGTACAAGCATTTTATCGGCCCAGGGCAGCCCCGCCTCAAGTGACACAGCACGCCCCGTTTTTGGCGATACAAAGCTTAGCTGCCGGGTTGTTCCCGTTGCCGCACATTGTGTCAAATCCAGACCAAAGCCGAGATCCTCCAGCATTGCCAGCTCGAAGCGAATAAACAGCTCACCAGCGCTTTCCGGCAAATGCAGATTTTCTAGAATAATTCCCAGCGCTTCATAAAGGTGCGGATGGGGATCGCGCTCCGGTAACAGACGCAAAAGCGCTGCCATCGCCTGAACACCATACACGGCGGTGGCCGTTTCCATCAGTCGGGCAGCGCGCAATTGTGTTGGTTCTATCTGGTAGGTACCAAGATGCTGGTCAAGTCGGGCGCGCCAGGTCAGTGCCACCTCATTGCCCGGTTGCAAAACCGGTTGCAACCGTCGCGAACGCCCGCCGCGCACCAACCCCAGATGACGGCCACGGGCCTGTGTCATCACCTCTGCGATCACACTTGATTCCCCATGGCGGCGTACGCCAAGGATTATGCCTTCATCCTGCCATTCCATTGGGCGAATTTGTTCCTAACCGGTTGGAAATTCAAGCCCCATCTCACGATAGCGTTCTGGATCATTCCCCCAGTTTCCGCGCACTTTGACAAAAAGAAACAGATGAACATTCTGCTCCAGGATACCACCAATCTCCTTGCGGGCGCTTTGACTGATATGTTTGATCGTTTCGCCTTTGCGACCAAGAACTATTTTTTTCTGGCTGTCGCGCTCAACATAAATCACCTGTTCAATGCGCACGCTGCCATCCTTGCGTTCTTCCCAGCTCTCGGTCTCAACATGGGATGAATAGGGCAGTTCCTGATGTAACCGCAGATAAAGTTTCTCGCGGGTAATCTCAGCGGCTAGAAGGCGCATCGGTATATCGGTGATCTGGTCTTCCGGATAGTACCAAGGCCCCTCCGGTAGTGTTTTTGCCAGATAGTCAAGCAGGTCCTTACAGCCTGCCCCGCGCAGCGCTGAAATCATGAAAGTCTCATCGAATGATGTGATTTCATTTGCCTTTGCCGATAATTCAAGAAGTGCCTCAGGGCGCACCCGGTCAATTTTGTTCAGCAGCAGTATTTTGGTACGTTTGACGTCTGTCAGACCTTCCAGAATAGTCTGGGCATCGCCAACGATGCCGCGCTCGGCATCAATGAGCACAAAAATGACATCGGCGTCGTGCGCACCACCCCATGCGGATGTTACCATTGCCCTGTCCAATCGGCGCTTTGGCTTGAATATGCCTGGCGTATCGATGAAAACAATCTGCGCACGGTTGTGTATGACGATGCCGCGAACCAGCGCACGGGTTGTCTGCACCTTGTGGCTGACAATTGAAACTTTCGCTCCAACCAGATGATTTAGCAACGTTGATTTACCGGCATTGGGCGCACCAATCAGCGCCACGAACCCCGAATGGGTTGGCGTCTGCAGATCGCTTTCATCCGTTGTCGGGTCTTCATTGTCAGCCGGTGCTGGTTTTTCGTTCGACTGTGTCATTGCGGGTTCCAAATACCTTCGCGCTCGAGCAATTTTGTTGCGGCACTTTGCTCTGCAGCACGCCGCGAGCGTCCAAGCCCTGCCTCCGCTTCAACACCCCTGACCTGTACGCGGACAGTGAACATTGGATCGTGATCGGGTCCGGAACGCTCAATTATCGTGTAGGATGGCGCCTCACCGGTACGGCTGTGGGCCCATTCCTGTAATTCTGTTTTGGCATCACGCCGGGCATCAGCGGATGCCTTGGCCCGGCTCTCCCAGTTGCGCATGATGAATGCCCGCGCGGCTTCCAGTCCGGAATCAAGATAAATCGCTGCTATCAGCGATTCCATAACATCGGCACGAACATTTGCCATCCGTTTGCCGGTCAGGCTTTTCACGTCAGCGCCCGTGCGAATATACCGGTGCAGTTCCAGCTCATCGGCTACCTCGGCACAGGTTTGTGCACTCACAAGCTGGTTGAGCCGTACCGAAAGATCGCCCTCCTTGGCCGCAGGAAACAGGGAAAACAACAACTCGGCTATCACAAGACCCAGAACACGATCACCTAAAAACTCAAGTCTTTCATAGTTCCCCTGACCAGCGGTTCTGGCACTGGAGTGAGTCAAGGCACGCTCCAGGCGCTTGCAGTTATCGAATGTATATCCAAGGACCTGCTTCAATCGGTCCTGATCGTGCTGCGACAGGGCAGTCGTCTGGTTCATTCAGTCATCTCGAACAATCGGCCAACGCGCATCTCACTTGGCCATTTCCAAATCTCCAGGGGTGAAGAATCGCCACCAATGGAAAAGAAAATCATCTCGGCACGGCCGACAAAATTCTCAAGCGGGACATAACCTACATCAAACCGACTGTCTGCCGAATTGTCACGGTTGTCCCCCATCATGAAGTAATGACCGGCTGGAACCAGAAACTCACGCGTATTGTCGCCAATTGAGTTAGGTGTCTGATCCAATGTATCAAAGGAAACACCATTTGGCAGTGTTTCACGGTAGATCGGTGTATCACTTCCCGTGTCATAGCTGCCATCAGCGCGGAATTCACCCGCCCGCACACGTTCAATAGGGGTTCCATTGATGTGCAATACACTGTTGATCATTTGAATGCGATCGCCAGGCAATCCAACAACGCGTTTGATATAGTCAATTTTGGGATTGCGCGGCAAACGGAATACGGCAATGTCACCACGTTTTGGTTCGCCACTCCAAATTCGCCCCGAAAACAGATTGGGTGAAAACGGGAAGGAATACCGTGAATAGCCATAGGCGTATTTGGATACGAACAGATAGTCACCAACCAAAAGGGTCGGCATCATCGATCCTGAAGGGATCGAAAACGGCTGAAACAGAAAGCTGCGGATGACAAGAGCCAATAGCAATGCCTGAACAATAACTTTCAGTGTTTCACCAAAGGTGGATTCTTTTTTCTCGACCTTATCAGACACGCTTGCGAACCTTCTATGTAAGTTTGATGTGCTGCTTAGTAGTGTGATGCCGCATAATTGTAAATGGACGGTGATCAGGGCTGAACCGACAGTTCAGTAACGAATTCCAATTCCCTATTGAAAAATTGCGTTACCGGGCAGGATGAAGTGTCACATGGCATTGCATGAGACGACATTCAAGCCCAACTGTGCCCGGGACGTTGACACCGCCAGATGATTGAAGCCGCATCATTCAGACGGTCTGACCACCGCGTACATTCGCTTCACCGGCACGCTTTTTCAGCAACCGTTTGCGCCTTTGTGCCTGAAATGTTGCAACGCTCATATAGGTGACAATGTAGAACAGCAACCCGAATCCTATCGCAAAGGGCATACAGCCAAGCAACATGGGCTTGAGAACCGGCTGCCAAAGCTGATTGAGATCCAGATCACGAAACAGCCGCCCGAGATGAATGCTGGGAACCTTGCCCTGAAAATTGTCTACGAGCATATACATGCCGAGTTTGTAGCTCGCAGTCCAGATGAAGGGAAACGTAAGCGGATTGCCAAATGCGGTCCCCAAAGCGGAAGCGATAACGTTTCCGGCGCAAATATAGGCAAGAGCTGCGGCGATAATGAAGTGAAATCCGACAAATGGTAACCAGGACGCAAAGACACCTGCAGCAACACCAGCGGCAATTGCGTGCGGCGTGGCAGTCAGACGCAATATGCGTTTACCAAAATATTGGAATGAGCGCGAAAAAGAACGCCGCGGCCACAGGAACACCCGGACCGTTTCCAATACTCTTGCAGGTTTGCGACGGCGAAACAGCATTCTGCAGTTTTATCCCTTATTGCTCACAACCGACACCAAAATATGCGTGTCAGCGTCTATATCCACTGCGGTACACAAAGGCATCGCAGATTGCCCAAAACTATATTTCACCAACAGGTCGCCACTGCGGTTCGGGGTGGGTTTTACATTTTCTGGCCCGGCGGACCAGGAAAACCCCGATCAAACCTATCTAATCATAAAGCCGCGATACGGTACTAATGCAAGACAGGTTTTTAAGTGACTGAACAAGTTTATTGAGATGCTTCAGATCCCAGACCTCCAGGTCAACCACCATTTCAGTAAAATCATCGGCGACGCGCACCATTGACAGTGTTTGTATATTGGTATCACTGGCAGCGATTGTCTGCGCGACTTCGGCCAGCGTGCCCGGCTCATTGATGGCGTTGAGTGATATGCGTGAATGAAACCGCTGGCTGCCAGCCTCATCGATGTCCCACCGCACGTCAATCCATCTTTCGGGTTGATCATCGAATTTGGTCAGCATGGGCGACTGGATGGGATAGATCGTGATTCCCTTACCAGGCTCCATGATGCCGATGATCCGGTCGCCCGGTACAGCACCCGCTGCATCAAAGGAAACAGTCATATCGTCTCCCACACCACGAATGGGCAGAGCATCAGAACTTTTCCCGGTCATTTTTTCACGCCGGGTCTTTGCTGCTTTTGAACGTCCGGGGATACGAAAGATCATTCCTGCCGCACTGCGCAGATTGAACCACCCCTCATCTGCAGCCGGTTGTTTTACAGCAACGCGCTCCGGTTTATGGTCCGGATGAACGGCGGTTAATACGTCCTTGGATGCAAGTTCACCGCGTCCGACCGCCGCAATGGCGTCTTCAACTTCCTTAAACCCCAATTTATGCAGCACAGCGCCGAGCTGATCGCGGGAGAAGCCCTGGCCGGCACGGTTGAAGGACCGTTCCAATATACGGTATCCAAGACCGGAATATTGCTTGCGGACCGCAGCGCGCGTTGCACGGCGAATAGCAGCGCGTGCCTTTCCCGTGACAACGATCTCTTCCCATGCGGCCGGTGGCACCTGCACGCCCGAGCGAATTATTTCAACTTCATCGCCATTATTCAGCTGCGTGACCAAAGGCATGATGCGGCCATTTATCTTTACGCCAACGCAGGTATCACCAATATCCGTATGGACCGCATAGGCAAAGTCAATTGGCGTTGCGCCGCGTGGCAAGGCAATCAGCTGCCCTTTCGGCGTGAAACAAAACACCTGATCGTGAAACAGCTCCAGTTTCGTGTGTTCAAGAAACTCTTCCGGATTGTCAGCGATGGTCAATTGTTCAATCGTATGCCGCAGCCACGAATAGGCATTTGAATCATGCGGCAATATATCGCTGGCTGTATTGCCGCCATCTTTGTAGATCGCATGCGCTGCAACGCCATATTCTGCAATCTCATGCATGCGCACCGTTCTGATCTGCAATTCTACCCGCTGTCGGGATGGCCCGATAATCGTTGTATGGATTGACCGATAATCATTTTGTTTCGGCGTTGAGATGTAGTCCTTGAAACGCCCTGGTACCAACGACCAGCGCATATGTACGACACCAAGTGCCCGGTAACAGTCGCCGATGCTGTTGACGATGATGCGAAAGCCGTAAATGTCAGAAAGTTGCTCAAATGACAGGGATTTCGACTGCATTTTTCGAAAAACCGAATAGGGTTTTTTCTGCCTGCCCTTGACCGTCGCACTCAGACCGTGCTCCTCAAACAAATCCTCAAGTTCGCTCTCAATCTTGCGAATGAGTCCGCTGTTTTTTTCTGACAGTTCCTTGAGCCGTTTGGTAACCGTTTCATGGGCCTCGGCGTTGAGATGCTGAAAGGAAAGTTCCTCCAGTTCATCGCGCATGTCCTGCATACCCATACGTCCGGCCAGCGGCGCATAGATATCCATTGTCTCTTCAGCAATGCGCGCTCTTTTCTCCGGCGGCACAAAATTGAGGGTGCGCATATTGTGCAGCCGGTCTGCCAGTTTGACCAGAAGAACGCGCACATCGTCCGAGATGGCCAGTAAAAGTTTTCGCAGATTTTCCGCCTGTTTGGCCCGTTTGGATACCAGATCCAGCTTCTTGATCTTGGTCAGCCCTTCAACGAGCGCACCGATCTCTTCACCAAACAACGTATCGATGTCATCACGCGTTGCGCTTGTATCCTCAATCGTGTCGTGCAGCAGCGCAACAGCAATTGTGGCCTCATCAAGCCGCATTTCGGTTAAAATCGCCGCAACTTCAAGGGGATGGGAGATATAAGGATCGCCGTTCGCACGCGTCTGCTTGCCATGTTTTTGCATGGCATACACATAAGCCTTGTTTAAAAGTGCTTCGTTGACGTCGGGCTTGTATTTATGCACGCGCTCAACGAGCTCGTACTGACGCATCATATGCTCATAACTCCGCTCAAATTTCCCGTCCAATTTGACAGGTCATGATTACTATCTGGTTATGGAAGGATGTCATTCAAAATAAAAATGCGCCAGATCGTCAGACCCGGCGCATCAATCATTTCTGGACGATTGTCAAAAATCAATAATCGTCGCTTTTTTCCGGTGGGACGAGCCCTTCAATACCTGACAGCAGATCTTCCTCGGACATACGGTCGAATGTCACGGGTTCTTCGGGCTGATCAGCGGCGACATCGCCTGACAGTTCGATTGTCGTTTCACTTTGCTCTTCAGCAAGAAGCGCAGCTGGATCGGGTTCCGGCTCATCAACTTCAACATGTTTCTGCAGGGAGTGAATAAGGTCTTCTTTCAGATCACCTGGCGAGAGAGTTTCATCCGCGATTTCGCGCAGGGCAACAACAGGGTTCTTGTCATTGTCACGATCTACCGTGATCATTGCTCCCTGAGAGACCTGCCGCGCGCGATGACTCGCCAGCAATACCAAATCAAATCGATTGTCGACTTTGTCGATGCAATCTTCGACTGTGACACGGGCCATTGCCTGTCCTTTTGTTTTCGATAAATTTCGAGATTGCGTTGCCGATACCCCTAAAACCAACAAAATTCAAGCATATTGACAAATATTGTTGATGGTTTGCCCCGCTAATCCGTAACCGGGTCTGGTCAGGCAGTCACGACAGGACGCAAATTGAAAGGGTGTCGAGAGCTCAGACGCTCCTCACTGCTGGGCGCCAGCACAGCTAAAGGTAGAATTTGGTGATATATAACCGGTGGATTACTTTTAACAAGGATATTGCAACTTAACAATTGGATTGTTTACAAAATAATTATATGCAATATATATACAATAATATGCGTTATTTTAAAATCCTTATCTTTAATAACTAGCAATATTTCCGCCTACCTACTTGGCAGAATTGGCGTACTTAAACTATTGAGGCAATAATGTTTGATCCAAGAGAGAAAATTTCACTATTTATTGATGGTGCAAATCTATATGCCGCATCCAAAGGCCTTGGTTTTGATATTGATTACAGAAAATTACTGAAAGCGTTTAACGGTAGAGGCTATCTGTTACGCGCTTACTACTACACCGCGATTATTGAAGATCAGGAATATTCATCGATTCGCCCGCTCATCGACTGGCTCGACTATAACGGGTATCGTGTCGTAACCAAACCGGCAAAAGAATTCACGGATGCCCACGGTCGCCGGAAAATAAAAGGCAATATGGATATTGAGCTTGCTGTCGATGCCATGGAGCAGGCCGAAACCGTTGACCACCTTGTTATATTCTCGGGAGATGGTGATTTCACCAGCCTGGTTGCAGCGCTACAGCGTCGGGGTCGTAAAGTCACTGTTGTTTCCACCATGACAACGCAACCTTCAATGATCGCAGATTGTTTACGTCGCCAAGCGGACAATTTCATCGACATTGCATCGTTAAAATCAGAGGTTGGTCGGGCTGAATCAGAAAGAACAATTCGTCACCCGGAGATGATAGACGACGACGAGGACGAACTTGAATATCAGACCTAGACTCTGTTGAGAATCAGATTTGTAATTGTCACGGGCTGGGCTTCTTTTGTCTGGCAAGGCGCATTCCGCCCATTCGAACAGCAGGTGGTGAACGCCCATAGACGGGTCAATTACAAGTTGCCTTGATGTGACATCTTCGACTATCAAAGATGATCGCATTGGGTTATGTCAGACCATGATGACTGACACGCTAGACCCCCACCGTGATTGCGCCATTTGCCCCAGGCTCCACGGTTTCATTGCAGAACAGCGACGCACCCATGCTGATTGGTATAATGCGCCTGTACGAACATTCTATCCCGTCGATGGCCCGAAGGCCGTCAAACTGTTGATTGTTGGCCTGGCGCCAGGCTTGCGTGGCGCAAATAAGTCGGGCAGGCCATTCACCGGTGATTTTGCCGGTGATCTGCTCTACGGCACCTTGTCGAAGTTTGGCCTGTCCACGGGTACATTTGATGCACGGGCGGATGACGGTGTTGCACTGGTTGATACCGCCATAACAAATGCAGTGCGGTGTGTTCCGCCTGAAAACAAACCGGTTGGGGCGGAAATCAATAATTGCCGTCGATTTCTGACATCATCTCTTCAGGCAATGCGCAATCTTGAAGCGATAATAACCTTGGGAAAAATTGCCCACGATTCGACCATTCGCACGCTAGGTGGCCGGGTTGCCGCGCATCCATTTCGCCACAACGGCCAATCGGAATTAAATGGGCTGACGGTCTTCTCCAGCTATCATTGCTCAAGATACAATACCAACACCGGACGACTGACTGAAGACATGTTCCATGATGTCTTCAGAAGTGCCGTTGAATTTCTGACACGCAGTGATTGATCCAATTGTACGGTTATACCAATAGGTTAGTACGGATCAAACGACCCTGGATCAGACAATCGGGCGTCATCCCTTTTCACGCAGCAAACGCGATTTTTGCCGATCCCAGTCACGCTTCTTTTCTGTTTCGCGTTTGTCGTGCAGTTTTTTGCCCTTGCCAAGGGCCAGTTCGAGCTTTGCCCTGCCGCGGTCGTTAAAGTATATTTTCAGCGGTATCAGCGACATGCCTTCACGCTGAACCGCACCAATCAGTTTTGTGACTTCACGGGCATTGAGAAGCAGTTTCCGGCGACGGCGCGTTTCGTGATTGAAACGATTGGCCTGAAGATACTCGGGCAGATAGGAGTTGATCAACCATATCTCTCCCCCCTCCTCCGTCGCATAGGATTCGGCGATGTTGGCTTTACCTTCGCGCAGGGATTTGACCTCGGTTCCGGTCAGCACCAGCCCGGCCTCGAAGGTTTCAATGATCTCATAGTTAAAACGCGCCTTGCGGTTCTCCGCGACGTTGCGTCGTTTTGTATTTGTGCCGCCTTTGGACATTCTATCCGACCTTTTCCGATCGGCCTCAGTTCAACAGCCCGGCATGGCGCAGAGCTTCGTCAATCAGGGACCGCGTTTTTTCCTCAATAGGCACCAGTGGCGATCGCTGAGTTTCCTGCATGTGTCCCAACCGGCTTAATGCATATTTAGTGCCGCCGGGATTGGGTTCAACAAACAAAGCATTATGCAATGGCATCAAGCGGTCCTGATACTCCAATGCAAGCGCATAGTCTCCGGCCAGCATTGCCTCCTGAAATTGAGAGCATAGCCTCGGCGCAACATTGGCGGTCACCGAGATACAGCCCACACCGCCATGCGCATTGAAACCCAGCGCTGTGGCATCCTCGCCAGAAAGCTGAATGAAATCATTGCCGCAGAACTGCCTTTGCAACGAAACCCTGTCCATTTTGGCTGTCGCATCCTTGGTCCCAACAACGTTGGTGAAATCACCAGCGAGCGCAGCCATGGTTTCAACACTCATGTCAATGATTGATCTGCCTGGAATATTGTAGATGAGAATGGGCAGCGATAGCGCATTGGCTATCTGCGAATAATGCTCATAAAGCCCGCGTTGATTGGGTTTGTTGTAATAGGGCGTCACCACAAGAACCGCATCGGCACCGGCACCTTGTGCATGAAGCGCAAGATCTATGGCCTCCCGGGTATTGTTCGAGCCAGCACCAGCCACCACTGGCACCCGTTTGTCGGCAACTTCCACACATAACTCAACGACACGTTTATGTTCGTCGTGGGACAGCGTCGGAGACTCGCCAGTCGTGCCAACGGGCACCAGGCCATGGCTTCCTTCTGATATCTGCCATTCCACAAAATTGCGAAATGCCGTTTCATCCAACGCACCGGTGTTGTCAAATGGTGTGACTAACGCCGGAAGAGACCCCTTGAACATACTAACTCCTGACATATCGGGTTGCCGATTCACCTCACTCCAGACTGAAAATCCAACTCAGATCGAACGACGGGTCAAACGGCCAAAAAGCGCTGCACCATAGTCCCACGACTGTCTCGTCGCAAGCACTCTTATGCCACAAAATCATTTGCCAGCCTGCGCCAAACAACTTTTGTTACAGAGCATGCCCATAACCTTTGGTTAACAATATTTTCACTGAAAATTGCCAATATGAGATTTGGCTGGGTTACAATGCGGCAAAGGTGTTTTGGCATTGTCAGACTTCCGCCCAATTTCAAGGGATAATGGTTCCATGATCAAATTGGCATTCTCAACATTTCTGGTAACAACAGCGAGTTTGAGCCTTCTGGGTGTCAGCCAGGCAAATTACCTGTCCAGGCAAAGCCCTACATCAAATGTGCGCCCGGAAAATGATGTCTTGCTGGTTGCGCAGAATACGCCATCAGGCGAAATCACATCCTCAATTCAGCGTGGGTCGAACCCGGCAAAAAATGCCAAGCGTTTGAAGGCAGGCCTTGATGCGTTGAGCGATGACGAGATTGACAAAGCCCGGTCCATTCGCGATCGATTACCTACCGGTTCGATAGATCGTGAAGTTCTCACGTGGGCACTCGCCGTATCAGGTGCAAAGGGTGTTCCTTCTACCGAGATCGCTCAGGCTGCGCAAAGCCTGAAAGGATGGCCAGGCCTATCGGTACTGCGACGAAATTCCGAGCGTGCGCTAGCCCGCGAAAACGCGACGCCGCAGCAAATCGTCGCCGCATTCGGCAACTCAACGCCTGAAACTTTTCAAGGGACTGTTGCGCTGGCCGGAGCGCTCGTGAAAACGGGTCATAAGAAACGCGCTGCCCAGTTGATTTCGCACATCTGGCGAAAGGATGCGCTCGACAAAAGCCAGGAAAAACTGATTCTGTCACGCTTTTCGGATCTATTGGGTAAATCAGACCATAAGTATCGTATGGACATGCTGCTCTATCGCGATCGGATCACTCAGGCTGATCGGGTGGACGCCCTCGCCAATGCCCAATCCCTGTTCAAGGCGCGTGCTGCAATAAGCCGCAAAAAAGCCAATGCAGGCAAATTGCTCAAGGCTGTTCATCCCAGCTGGCACAATGACCCCAGCTACCTTTTCGCCCGTATTGAATATGAGCGACGCAAAGACAATTATGGCAAAGCCGCAAAATTGTTACTGAATGCCCCACGGGATCCCGAACAACTGATCAATACTCATGAATGGTGGGTCGAGGGACGCATAGTATCACGCGGTCTGGCAGAACAGGGCGACATGAAAACCGCCTATAGGGTGGCTGCCAATAATATGGCCACACGTCCAACCGATATCATTGAGGCTGAGTGGCATGCCGGTTGGTATGCGCTGCGCGGCGCCAAGGACGGCAAGACAGCTGCAAAGCATTTCCAAAAAGTGCTGAACACGGCGACACGCCCCCTTTCTGTGTCTAGAGCCTACTATTGGCTGGGCCGGGCTGCGGAGGCAGGCGGCCCGGGTCAGGCAAGCGACTATTTCGCCAAGGCCGCCGGTTTTTCTGCCACCTATTACGGTCAGTTGGCAGCCGCACGCTTGAACCGCGCGGGTCTGAATGTCCGTTATCCCTCCCCAACTGCTGCCGAGCGCAATCAGTTTGCATCACGCAAGGGTGCCCGCGCCATCCGCCTGCTTAATGCGGCCGGACACAAGAATCGCGCCAAGGTGCTTTATCTGGACATGGCGCGGGAGTTGGATAATCCGGGGGAACTGGCGCTTTTGGCCGCCATGGCAGAAAAACAGGGGTTCCACCGCACATCACTTCAGGTCGGAAAAATTTCCTTCGGTCGTGGTCTCGATGTCGCTGCACTGGCATTTCCAACAGGGGTCATACCATCAAGCGCTAATATATCGGGTGCCGGCAAGGCATTGGCCTACTCCATTGCCCGTCAGGAAAGCGCTTTCGACAAAGCTGCCATCTCGGGTGCTGATGCGCGGGGTCTGCTTCAATTACTTCCAGGCACCGCTAAACTGGTCGCCAAAAAACACGGTATCGCCTATTCAAAGTCCCGATTGACCAAGGACGCAGGCTATAATGCGACACTGGGTGCCCATTACCTTGGAGAACATATCGAGGACTTCAACGGCTCCTATATCCTGACTTTTATTGCCTATAATGCCGGTCCAAGGCGGGTGTCTCAGTGGATCGCAAAATACGGCGATCCGCGTGGAAAATCCATCGACTATGTTGTTGATTGGGTTGAACGTATTCCATATACCGAAACGCGGAACTATGTTCAGCGTGTCATGGAAAACTATCAGGTTTATAAAACCCGTTTGAATCAAAAAGCTGATATTGTATCGGATCTGCGCTACGGAAGACGCTGACTGAGGCATTTGTGCATTTATTCCGAATCAGGAATGGCAACGTTTGCAACGCTACAATCTGTTTTCTGTGCACCCTGCTGCCAATCTGCCATACAGGTTAGATGCAAAAGTCTTTAGGATTGCCTTTTGGCGACCAGATGAATTTGAAGGTCATTGATGCAGAATTCCAGTATTTCAAACGACGAAACGGCAGCAAACATACACTCAGACTTCAGCGAAGTTCACTTTAGCGCCAGTGATGGATTGTCGCTCTACGCGCGTGACTACGGTCGCGACAATGCTGATACGGCTGCCTCA
Organism: uncultured Rhizobiaceae group bacterium; assembly: GCA_947501445.1. Lineage (GTDB taxonomy): Bacteria > Pseudomonadota > Alphaproteobacteria > Rhizobiales > Rhizobiaceae > Hoeflea_A. The sequence goes on from CANMVS010000006.1 coordinate 18,229, forward strand.
AATCCGGTTGTTTGCCTGCCCGGACTCACACGAAACAGCGCAGATTTTCACAAACTGGCCCTGCATCTTTCACAAAACGATGTCGCACCACGACGCATCATTTGTTTTGATTATCGCGGGCGTGGCAATTCAGCGTGGGATAAAGAGAAAACAAACTACAATATTCTGGTCGAGGCAGACGACGTTCTGGCTGGCTGTGCAGCATTGGGCGTCAAACATGCAGATTTCATCGGAACGTCGCGCGGTGCGCTGATTATCATGGCCCTGGCTGCCATTCGTCCAGCCGTTCTGTCAGCGGTTGTGCTCAATGATTGTGGACCGGTGATTGAAGGTGCTGGCCTTGCGCAGATACTTGCCTATCAGGATCGCTTGAAGTCGGTAAAAACACTTGCCGAGGCCGCTGATGCCTTCAAAGCGCTGCAAGGCGGTGCTTTCAGTGCACTTGCTGACGAGGACTGGCACGACCAGGCAGCGTCGCTGTTTGCGATGAAAGGCGGCAAACTGAAAAGCAATTTCGACCCCGCCATCATTGAAATGCTGCGCGATGTTGACCTGAACACACCCTTGCCGACGCTTTGGCCCCAGTTTGATGGCCTCATTCATCTGCCAATGCTGGTTATCCGGGGAGCCAATTCGTCTCTATTGTCCACAAAGACAGTCGAAGAAATGGCCGAACATCACCCCGGCATGCAGCATGTTGAGGTCGAAGGACAGGGGCACGCGCCGATGCTACACATCGGCGCTCTGCCTGATATCATCTATGATTTTCTGCAAAAGGCAGCGCATCAGTGATTGTCGCGGGGCATGCCCTTGGAGGCAATCTGCTGATATTTGACCGCCTTCTTCAAAACCATTCCTTCTGACAGCTGATCAACATCTTCACGCTGCATCTCCTGCCATGGTGTTTGAGATTGTGGATATTGATAACCACCATTGGCCGCAAGGTCTGCTTTGCGCTGCTCAAGTTCATCTGCATCGACAAGCATGTCTGCGCTGCCTTTGCGCAGGTCAATGCGGACACGATCATCCGTTTTGAGAAGTGCCAGTCCACCCCCGGCCGCCGCCTCCGGTGAGGCGTTCAATATCGAGGGCGAACCGGATGTGCCTGATTGGCGGCCGTCACCAATACAGGGCAGCTCGGATATGCCTTTCTTGAGCAGATAATCGGGCGCGCGCATGTTCACAACTTCCGCGGCACCTGGATAACCGATCGGTCCGACACCACGCATGAAAAGCATGCAGTTTTCATCAATTTGCAAATCTGCGTCATCGATACGGTGATGGTAGTCTTCAGGTCCATCAAAGACGATGGCTCTGCCTTCAAAGGCTTCCGGATCTGCGGGGTTGGACAGATAGCGGGATCTGAAAACATCCGAAATGACACTCAACTTCATGATGGCACTGTCAAACAAATTACCGCGAATGACCTTGAAACCGGCCTGTTGTGTCAAAGCGTGATCAAAATCGCGAATAACATCGCTGTTCGTGCTGCGCGCATCACGACAATTATCACCCATGGTCTTGCCGTTGGCCGTCACCACACCTTCGTGGATAAGGCCATGTTTGATGAGTTCTCCAATGACCGCTGGTGCACCTCCGGCGCGGTGGAAGTCCTCTCCCAGATACTCACCGGCTGGCTGCAGATTGACGATCAACGGAATGTCCAGGCCTTTTGTTTCCCAATCATCAAGGCACAGTTCAACACCAATATGGCGGGCGATTGCATTGATGTGGATTGGTGCATTGGTCGAGCCGCCAATGGCTGAATTGACGGCGATGACATTCTCAAATGCCTCTTTTGTCATGATGTCCGATGGCTTGAGGTCTTCGTGAACCATATCGACAATCCGCTTGCCCGTGCGATAGGAAATCTGGCCCCGCTCACGATAGGGGGCCGGTATGGAGGCACATCCGGGCAACGCCATGCCTAAAGCCTCGGCCAGCGTATTCATTGTTGTCGCCGAGCCCATTGTATTGCAATAACCGGCAGATGGGGCAGAATCGGCTGCCATGTCAGTGAATTGCTCGTAGTCGATTTCACCGGTAGACAGCATTTCGCGGGCTTTCCATATCACCGTGCCAGAACCGCATCGGCTTCCATTGAACCAACCGTTGAGCATCGGCCCCCCGGAAAGCACGATAGCCGGAATATCAACCGTTGCGGCAGCCATCAGACACGCCGGTGTTGTTTTGTCACATCCTGTCGTCAGCACCACACCATCCAACGGGTAGCCATACAGGATCTCAACCAGACCCAGATAGGCCAGATTGCGATCAAGTGAAGCAGTTGGCCGTTTGCCGGTTTCCTGAATTGGATGGACCGGGAACTCAATGGCTATTCCGCCAGCTTCTCGGATACCTTCTCGCACACGCTTTGCCAGCTCCAGATGCGGACGATTGCACGGTGACAGATCTGAACCCGTCTGGGCGATACCAATAATCGGTTTGCCTGACTGCAGTTCTTCGCGGGTAAGGCCGTAGTTGAGATAGCGTTCCAGATAAAGTGCCGTCATATCCGGATTGTCTGGATTGTCGAACCATTGGCGAGAGCGTAGTTGGCGACCATTCTTGTTGTTATCTGCACTCATGCTTCAATCCATCCTATCAACTGCTGTCATCCAAGACATTTTATCTAATCTGTCGGCGCGTCACCATTCATCAGTCCAGTGGACATTATGAAGCGCGTCAGATTACCGTGCCCCTTAATAATGCTTTCAAGGCCTGATACCAGCAAAACGTCATCAAAGCGCAACACGATTCCAAATGCTGGAACCGACCGTTCACCCTTCTGGTTCTGAAAGTGTTTATAGTGCATGCCCATGGATATTACTAAGGTCAGGCCTAAGATCATCGGGCATCATGACCTGCCAGGGTCTGTTGAGGATCAGGTTAAGCTGAAACCGCAAGCCCAGTCTTCAACAGATCTAACCTCAGATATGGATTTGACATGGGATCACTGCTTCTCAAAAATGCTGAAATGCTGGTTACAATGGACCCGTCCCGCCGCGAAATTGCCGACGGTGGGCTCTATATTGAAGACGGCATTATAAAACAGGTCGGTCCGACAATTACACTACCGCAAAAGGCGGATAGGGTTATCGATGCTGGTGGGCAGATTGTATTGCCCGGGTTTGTCAACACGCACCATCACCTCAACCAGACGCTGACCCGCAACCTACCAGCAGCGCAAAACAACAATTTGTTTCCCTGGCTCAAGGCCCATTATCGTATTTGGGCAAAAACAGGACCGGAAGCCTCACGCACCAGCGCGTTAATTGGACTGGCGGAACTTGTACAATCAGGCTGCACGACCGTATTTGACCACTCCTATCTGTTTCGAAGTGGTAATAAAGTCGACTATCAGATTGAAGCCGCGCAGGATCTGGGTGTGCGTTTTCATGCAAGTCGCGGATCAATGTCGCTGGGCGAATCTCAAGGTGGTCTGCCGCCAGATGATTGTGTTGAGAATGAAGACGATATCCTGAGGGACAGCATTCGGGTTATCGATCGTTATCACGACAGTACACATGGTGCGATGACCCGCATCGTCCTGGCCCCCTGCTCGCCCTTTTCGGTCTCTGAAAACCTTCTGAAGGAAACAGCCGCACTGGCCCGTGACAAGAAAGTCATGCTGCATACGCATTTATGCGAAACTTTGGATGAGGAACGTTACACGCTTGAGCGCTTTGGCAAACGACCCGTTGAGTGGATGGAAGATTTGGGCTGGCTGGGAGAAGATGTCTGGTTCGCCCATGCAATTCACGTCGATGATGATGAAATCAGGAAATTTTCACACAGCGGATGTGGCGCTGCCCATTGTCCCTGTTCAAATATGCGACTGGCCTCCGGCATTGCACCGATAAAAAAATATATGAAGGCCGGTGTTAAGGTTGGCCTTGGCGTCGACGGGTCAGCCAGCAATGATTCATCAAATATTTTGCTTGAGGCACGCCAGGCCATGTTGCTGGCCCGACTGCAAATCGGATTATTGCCGCCCGAAGGTCCGCGCAAACATTTTTTGCTGTCCCAGTCACACCCGCTGCGGGCAGAAGAATGGATGACCGCGCGTCAGGCGCTTGAGCTTGCAACTCTGGGCGGTGCCAGTGTCCTTGGACGGGACGATATTGGTTCGCTGGAGGTTGGCAAATGCGCTGACTTTTTCTCGATAGATCTCCACACGGCGGCCTATGCAGGCGCATTGCATGACCCGGTTGCTGCCGTACTTTTTTGTGCGCCACAAAGCGCATACTACACAGTCATCAATGGGAAAGTGGTTGTAGACAGTGGTGAAATATCAACCATGGACATGGCGCCCGTGGTCAATGCACATAATGCCCATAGTCGGCAATTGGCGCAATCAGGTTGAAAACAGTCTGCACAATACAAGAGCACCCAAGCTGTAATTGCGTGTTGGCCCTTGAAGTTGTGTGAATTCGGGTTATGAAACCTTCGCATTCACACTGAGAGTACAACCATAATGGCAATCGCAGTCCTGCCCTATGAATGTCGTTTTCGCGGTCGGTTGGCTGATGTTGCGCTCAGCGATCTGCATTGGCCGCTGGGCGGCAGGAAAACAGATGGCACCGTCTCTGACTTGAAGGCAAGCGATCACCTGATCATATATCCGCGCACGAAATATTTCCTAGACCCGAGGCTCGGTGTGAAATGTAATATTTCATTATTAATCTCAGAACCCTATGCCGTACACCGCCGTCATTACCTAGCAGCATTGGCAACGCAAAAACGTTATTTCCGTATCATCACTCACAGGCCGGCCATGGCCCGCTGGTCCGGCAATGCGCTGGTCATGCCGTTCGGCGGCGCCTGGGTCGGTGACACTCACCATGAGGGATCAGAAAAACGCCGCAACATGTCCTTGATCGCATCGCCCAAACGGCGATTGCAGGGCCATGCGCTACGGCACGAAATTGCCGACTGGTGTATTGCAAATAAACTGGATGTGGACCTGTTGGGCCATGCCTACAAGCCGTTCGAAAACAAGGCGGACGGGCTGCGACCCTATCGGTTTTCAATCATAATCGAAAATACGCGCGAAAACGGTTACTTTTCGGAAAAACTGATCGATTGCCTGCTGTGCGACACAGTGCCGATTTATTGGGGGGCACCGGATATCGACCACTATTTTGACGTCGATGGCATGTTTGTCTGCGGCTCTGCTGATGAGATCAAACAGGCCGTTCAAAATGCCACCTCACAGGCCTATGAAACACGGCTGACGGCAATAGAAAAAAATCATTCAACCGCCCGCAACTTCAAAGACTATTTGGTGAATGCCGCGCAGAAACTGTCACAACTCGCGACATAAAATCAGACAGATGTCGATGCGGAATGACGCTTTGAGAGCCGTCGAATTTTGGTGCGATAGGCAAACCGCTGCACCTCTCTGCCAATACGCTCAGAGGTCGATTTTGCGGCTGAAATCGTGCTTCCACCAGCGTCAGATGCGTGGTCGGAGAGGCCCGAGGGGGATATGATCATCGGTCTGATACCGGTAATCCAGTGCATTTGCAAACAGGTATCAACCGGACGATCAAAGACTTGTGTTTTCTGCAATAAACGCCGCGCGGCCCATTGGCTTATCAACTGCCCCGTCAGCCGCAGCTGCACGACCTGTGACCTGAGTAATCGGACGCCCTGGTTTTCTGAAACAACAACAGCATCCCTCGGTGCCGATCGTGTCGAAAATTGAATGTAGCCTGCTTTTTCAATGTGCCGTTCGGATTCTTTTATCGCTGAACCTGTCACTGCAGATTCAAGGACAGCATCATCCTCAAAAACAAGCGCATGCGGCAAATCCTCATCCACTATTTTTTGCCAGCACAGGCGATGGCTCAAAAAACAGCCAATTTCGGCATTTCTAAGCGTAAAAGGATAGTGCGGCTCGAAAAGATCACGTTGATAGACTGCCGCGATCTGCTGGCGGTCCAACTGTTGGCCGTCAACTGCATCAACGATTTGTGCAGGCACCGGACAATCATCGATCAATCGGTCCACAAGATGCCGGCGAGCGGTCGCGCGGGCCAAATGGATGATGAAGGATTTCGTTCGCATCTTTGCTGAAACCTGTGACGTGTCGTTATGGGCATGTTGATGAAGCGCCCATTGAAGTCAAGGCTCAAGACCCGAAGCCGGAGAGGATTCACCACATTCCAAATGAGAATAATTGAGAGGCAATCCGTCCCGGCAGCGTTCATTATTATTCGCGTTCAATATGCGAATTAATATTTCCCCATCAGCACGTTATACGCAGATACAAACCGGAAAGGTGACAAAAATTGGAATGTCATTTGCTGCTTTGAACCGGCACTTGTCGTATTCAGGGAGACCATTTGGGAAATGCCATGGATTTTGTACCTCTCATCGACACGATCGGCGAACCGCAGACGCTTGCACTGGCGGGCCTTGCTCTGGGCACCGCATTTGGCATTGTGCTTGAACGAAGTGAATTTTGTACACGTTCAGCGGTTCTCGAGGCAGTCTCTGGCAATGGACTGAAATTTTTGCCCATGTGGATGCTGGCCTTTGCCACCGCAATGATCGGCGTGCAATTATTGCTCCTCACGGGACAAATTGACGTATCAGAAACGCGGTTCTTTTCAACACCGCAAAGCCTCTCCGGTGCCGCAGTGGGTGGCGGGCTTTTTGGCATCGGGATGATCCTGGCGCGTGGATGTGCCAGTCGGTTGATCGTCCTGGGTGCCTCGGGCAATCTGCGCGCGATTTTCACTGTGGCGATCCTGGCTGGCACCAGCTGGGCCACCTATCAGGGACCACTCGTTCCGCTGCGCAACTATCTGGCGGGGCTATGGTCAACGGGCACTTTGGGTACCAATGATCTGGCGAACCTGACCGGGTTTGATCATACGGGCCTGGCAATCGGTCTCATCACACTATCCATTGCCATCATCGTCAGTCTCACAAAACGCGTTGCAATTTGGCATTATCTTGCTGGCGCCCTGGTTGGCGCTTTGATCGTGGCAGGCTGGGCCATCTCCTATGCGCTTTCAACACAGGTATTTGATCCGATCCAGGCCGAAAGCCTCTCCTACATGCGCCCGTTAGCCAATAGTGTGAATTATGCTGCCAACGGCGCGGCTGAAAGTTACCTTTCGATGGATGTCGGCATCATTTCGGGAACAATTCTGGGCGCCTTTGCAGCGTCTGTTGTATTCCGCGGATTTAAACTCAAAGGCTTTAGTGAACCTGGTACACCGCATGTTCTGCGCTATGTCTGTGGCGGTATTCTGATGGGGTTTGGCGGCATTTTGGCCGTTGGCTGCACAATCGGTGCCGGTCTGACAGGCACCTCTGTGCTGGCAGTCAATTCACTGGTCGCATTGACTGCCATATTGGGTTGGGGCGCGTTGACTTCGGTGCTGATCGAGCGAATTTCCCTGAAGCCAAAAGTCGCAGCCTCACTGGCAACGGCCGAATAGCAAGCTGTACACCCTACGGTGCACAGTGGAATCGGCAACTTGCTGCAAGTTATTCAATCAGGGACGAACGACCGTATAGCCGTCAGCATCCAGTTCCATGATTGATACAACACCGGCTGGCACAATATCCGCAAACGCAAAAATGGGCACATCCTTGCCTGATTTTTTTTGCATGGCGGTACGTGTGTTGTTGCAGGCATGGAACGCAACATTTGGCATGCTCTCACCAAATGACATCATCCGTTCCTTGACCGGTGATGTATCGGGTCGAAGCATGTGCAAACCAGCATTGAAGGCGACAATCCTGATATCGACCTCCTCACCCATCCCTGAATAATGGCGGGCAACATTGGCTGCTACATTCAATACCGTATTCATCTTCTGGGGATCATTGTCACTGATCTGCAAGACAAGTTTATGCTGATCATCCGCAAAGGCGGCAATCGACATCACCAATAGAATCACCAGTGCTATAGGCAGTTGTGCAATGTTTTTCATCGTTTCCTCCTGGAAGATCCATTGAGAATGGGGCTTGTTATGCTGACGCAAGCCTCAATCTCAACAGACCTGGTGTATTTATTATTCAAATTCGCATATATTAATTCATTCATATTATCATATATAATAAAACTCAAACAGATCCCAGAAGCACTGTCAAAACGACGAAACTGTCCGACGCCGCCAACAGGACAATTGTTTAAATCTTGTCGTGGACATTACATATCAGAATGAACGGGAGGAAAAAATGATCGCCAATTTCAGCAAATGGATTGCGTCCATAGCGCTGACCACTGCGCTGTGTGCGACAACAGGCTCCGTTGCTCAAGTTACCCAGGTGAGCGAACTGATCGTTGAAGCGCCGTTTGAGGATGTTCTTCAGGATCTCCGGGATGGCGTCATCAATCGGGGCTATAATATTGATTATCAGGCCCACATAGGTGCGATGCTGGACCGAACCGCCGGTGATGTTGGTGGTTCAAAACGTATTTATGTAAATGCAGAACTGGTGCAATTTTGTTCTGCCGTCCTGTCACGCAAGGTCATGGAAGCCGATCCGGCAAATATTGCCTTTTGCCCTTACATTCTGTTTGCCTATGAACGCGCGGACCAACCGGGCACCATCCACGTTGGCTTTCGGCGACTCAGTGAAACCGGCAGCACTGCTTCAAAGGCGGCCCTGGCAAAGGTCAATGACCTGCTTGACGAGATTATTGCTGAGGCGGCGGACCAGTAGTTGATTGCTGGTTCCCAATCTTCGTCCTGGTTGCCGACCAATGGAGCGATGAACATGAATGGCACCAGTTAAACCACTTATTCTATCGCACCAGTGGTTTCACCTTCCTGCCCCTGCGGAGTGACATCCAATACCCGGGCGCGCATGATCACCTCGGCAGGCTGTGGTTTGCAATCTTGCATACATGGTTCAATCTGTGCCGTGTAGTGCAGCTCATCAGGACGACTGTCAGCAACAAAGTTTCCCTCATTTGGCAATCGGATGGCGTTGAAATTTTCCTTCGATAATTCGAATTCCTCATCACTGACGATATCGTTCAGGTAGAGTAAATAGGCAGTCAACGCATAGACATCATCATTTGACAGCGACTGCGCATTGCCGAACGGCATGGCCCGATGAACATAGTCAAAAACGGTTGACAGATAGGGCCAATAGGAACCGATGGTTTTTTCCGGACGTTCGTCCTTGAGGGTTCCCTGACCGCCGGCCAATACCGGCCATCGGCCCTCGCCTTCTCCAAACGCGCCATGACATACGGCACATTGCTCGTCATACAGCTCACCGCCGCGCGCCACGTTGCCACGCCCGTCGGGCAGCCCCATACCATCCGGCCTTACATCAATATCCCAGGCCAATATCTCTTCAGGCAATGCAATACGCCCCAGATGATATTGACCGTGGGTTGCCCGCATAAGCTGCGAAACGGGCTCTGTGGTGGCGACAGCAACCACTTCATCGCTGGATTGGGATGATCCTGATGGTTCGGCTTCAGGCTTGGAGGATGTCATAGAAAAACTCTGGAGATAGGCCGTGACGTTTGCGACGTCCTTGTCTTTACGGAGTCCAGCAAAGGACATCTTGGTGCCCTTGATATAGGCCTTTGGTTTTTCAAGATATGCGGCAAGCGTATCCACGTCCCAAATCAGGCCATCATCACCAGCCTGAACCATCGCTTTTGAATATTTATAATCCGCACCGCCACCGGCCACGCGACCAAAAATGCCGTTGAGATGCGGTCCAACCTTGTTGCGGGCACCATCACCCACCGCATGACAGGCTTTGCATTTTTTGAATATTTTTTGACCGGCATCAGCATCTTGCGCCTGTGCAGGGGCAGAGACACACAGACCGGCCAACAATAAAACCAGATTAAGAGATTTCGACATTTTCAACCTCGCCACTGCCACGCACCTGCCAGGTTTGAATACCATTGTTGTGATAGATCGAATTTTCACCGCGTGCAGACCGCAATTCCGTTTTTGTTGGTTGAACATGGCCAAACTCATCAATGGCACGTGACTGCAAATAAAGTTCAGTGCCGTCCCATTCGAACGCGTGGTAAAACCGACGAAGTGACTTTGGCATACGCATTGGGTCCAATTGTGCGGTTTGCCAATTGCGCCCGCCGTCAATGGAAACATCAACACGCTTGACGCGTCCGTGTCCGGACCAGGCCAGCCCTGAAAGCACAGCATGCCCGCGTCCATGGGCAATGGGTGCTTGCGGACTTGGGTTTGTGATGACTGATTTAACGTCCATTTCCCAGGTAAAGCGCCGTGCCTGCCCGTTGGCCAGCAGGTCCGTATATTTTGAGGTTTCCTCGCGCTGATGCCAGGGTTGATCACCGATCTCGATGCGGCGCAACCACTTGATCCACATGTTGCCTTCCCAACCAGGCACGACCAGACGGACAGGATACCCCTGCTCAGGCCGCAGGGCCTCACCGTTCATCTTGAAGGCCACCAGACAGTCATCCAGCGCCTTTTCCAGTGGGATAGAGCGCGTCATTGCAGAGGCATCCGCGCCTTCCGCCAGCAACCAGGCCGCGTTTGGTTTGACGCCAGCTTCCTGCAAGAGAAGTTTCAGCGGCACACCCGTATACATGACGTTGTGTATCATGCCGTGGGTAAACTGGCAGCCGTTCAACTGAGCACCGCGCCACTCCATTCCCGAATTGGCAGCACACTCGAGAAAATACATCCGGTTTTCGCGCGGAAACCGCTGCAAATCTTCCATGGTAAATACCAGCGGATTGTCCACCAGTCCGTGGATCATCAGCCGGTGGTCAGCAGGCGCGATCTGCGCAACACCGCCATGATGACGCTCAAAGCAGAGCCCGTTTGGGGTGATGATGCCATCGAGCGCATGCAAGGGGGTGAAATTAACCGAAGAGATTGGATCGGCTGTAAGCCACGGTACGCTGCGACGCACCACATCAGCCTCAAATTCCGATGGAACACCATAAGGCGCAGCATCGACACCGTCTCCTGGTATCTGATTCCACTCCTGAACCTGCGTGATCAGTTCACTGGGCTCACCGGCCATTGCACGGGCGCTTAAAGCAGCGGCCATGCCTCCGACTGCCCCGCCAACGGCCAGTGCACCACCACGTAAAAATCCGCGACGGCTGGTGTCCGGATCGGATGTATTCCGTTTGAACTCGGACATTTTCTCTCCCGCAACATTCAATACATTCACAAATTCATATATATTGTTTTGTGAGAATGGTCCAGCGCCTGCAGGCTGTTATTTATTGATAAATTCACTGACGGCCCTGCGTTAAGGGCGCAGCCTAAAACCATTCGAAATTCAGCTGAACCAACTAATCTCAACAGGCACATAAATGGCAATGAATTGGCGCAAAGAAGCTCTGCGCACCGTTCCTTTTCACATGCCAATAACCTTGACAGCATCATTGGGCTGTGGATCGATAACACCCAGTCCGGATATATAATTTTCCATCAGGTCGTAAACGGCCGGACCTTCCACATCTTCATTGACAGAAGCCCAACCGGCAACGACGTAATTGCTGCTGGCCTCAATCGGTTCACCGGTTTCCAGCAAAGTCATGTTTGATATGCGGCTACCAATATTTTCTTTCGGGGCACAGGTATAGGCCATGCCACCAACACGCACCATATCACCGCCCTGCTGGAAAAAAGGATCCTTATTGAACAGATTGTCGCAGACATCTTCGAGAATATCCTTGATCTGGCTGCCTGAGAATTCAAGTCGGTAGACAGAGGGATAATTCATCGAGGTCTGGTTATAAAGGTCATCTATTGTGATGTCCTGACCGGGAAGCAACGTTGTACCCCAGCGAAACCCGGGACTAAAGGACAATTGAGCATCGCGCTCGCTGATGAGCCCCTCGCAGATAAGATCATCCCAGGTGCCATTGAAATTACCGCGACGATAGAGCAGCCCCTCGGTTTTTGCGATGACCCTGGTGCACTCCGCCTCATAGGGCGCCCGCACCGCGTCAATTTTGGCCGACATTTCGGCATCAGGCGTTATGACGTCTGCAAACACGGGGATCAGCGTAGAATTGTAATCAACAACTTCACCGTTGCGAACATCCAGATCAACGCGCCCAAGATATTTGCCGTGAGAGCCTGATGACAGAACAAGCGTCTTGCCGATCCTGATTGCCTCGGGGACCGCGTCATGGGTATGGCCGGTGAGAATGACATCGATACCGCTGACGACGGAGGGTAGCTTCTGGTCCACATCGAAGCCGTTATGAGACAGGAGGACCACGATATCGGCTCCTTGTGCCCTTGCGGCATCCACATTGGCCTGAAGCACGTCCGGTCTGATGCCAAATGACCAGTTGGGTATCATCCAGCGCGGATTTGCAATCGGCGTATAGGGCATCGCCTGGCCGATCACGGCAACCTTGTGGCCACCGCGCTCATAAAAAGCCGTGTGCTCAAAAACCGGCTCATCCCACTCATTGTCAAATATGTTACTGGCGAGAAAAGGATACCCCATCTCATCAATCATTTCGAGAACCCGGTCTTCGCCAAAAGTAAATTCCCAATGGCCAACCATCGCATCAGGCTTCAACAGCTTCATGCATTCCAGCATGTCCTGCCCATTGGACTTGAGAGATGAATAGGATCCCTGCCAGGTGTCGCCGCCATCAAGAAACAGAACATTGTCCTCGCCGCGTTCGGCGCGTATGGCCTTGACCAGTGTTGCCGTTCGATCCAACCCGCCCAATTTGCCGTAAGTCCTTGCCAGATTGACATAATCATCCATCGTATGGGCATAGGCCAGTGGCGAACCCTCGGGGATACCAAAGTGTTTCAGGAATGCCTTGCCAACAAGATGCGGCGGGATTCCCTCAAAGGCACCGACGCCATAATTTTCAGATGGAGGGCGAAAATAGACCGGCTTGAGCTGTGCATGAACATCGGTGAAATGCAGCAGTGTAACACTGCCCTTTGCGTCAAACTTCAGCAGATCATCCTGGGTGAGCCTTTGCTGTGCAGCTACACGGGTCAAGCCACCGGCATATCCAGTTGTGGCAGCGACGACGGCCGCCCACTGAAGAAAATCACGTCTTGAAAACATGTCCCGGTCCTCACGCCTGACTGCATGATGCTGCAGCTGTATCTGACACAATCTGGATACGATTAGACCGTTTCACGTTTTGTCAGAAACGGGACAATGGTGTCGGCCTTGGATTTTGTTGATGCACTCAGGTTTTACCGATTCCGTCAAAACCTGATTTACTCTAAGGCGGCAATTGCCTGCAAATGCCGCCCTGAAAATTCTTTTAGTTGCGAACTGCAGGTGTTTCCACTGCAAGTCCCTCGCCACGCGAGGCCACATAAAGTTCCAGCGCAACGAATTCATCCGATCCGCGTTTGTACGGCTTGGCGCGAATATTGCTCATGCACCCCTTGAACCGGCGGTGAATCGAGCCAAGACCCGCCCACTTCAATCGATACACAGGAAATCCATTGGTCTGACCCTGACTGAGATGGTCTGCGCGGATCATATTGCCGTAGTTGTCCTCGTGACAATTGGCGCAGGACATGTCCAATTGGCCGACCCTTGTATAATAAAGCTCTTTGCCTTTTTCGTACCACGGTGACATTTCACCATCCGTTTGAACGTCAACAGGCATGCCGCGCGATTGCAAACCAACCAGCGCCGTCATGTTCAGCATCTCATTGGCTTCCCATTTCCATGGCTCTGCCTGCATACGTTCCGTGCGACACTCATTGATAATATGTTGAATTGTTTCCGGCTTGCCCGTGTCAGCATTCCAGCGCGGCAGTGCGGCACGCAGCCCTTCAAATTCCTCAGGACCGCCCTCATGACAGGACGCGCATGCTTTTCCGGCAGCACCTTCAACAACCTCAAACTGCTCCAGTGCCTGGTCGATGGCAACAAAGGCAGGATTTTCAAAATCATCCGCTTGGAAACTTTGCGTTTCGTCACTGCGAAACCGCCAGCCCGAATAGAGCTCGTCGAGTGGTCCGTCTTCCTTGCCTTTGGCTGAGGTAATCACCTCGACACCATCGATGACCAGTGTGTCATCGTCCGGATCAGCCTGTGCGGCCGGGTTCAAAGTCAGTGTAAATGCCAGCAACCCGCTGGCAAACATGGCTTTTTTCACTCGTTTCATATTTTCCTCCCACCAGACGCCCTGGACCGTTTCACGTTTTGTCACAAACGGGACAACGGTGTCGGCCTTTGATTTTGTTGACGCATTCATGTTTTGCCGATGCCGTCAAAACCTGAATTGCTCTGGTTCCCATCTGATTATTCAGTAATCGGAACCGCAAACATCTATCAGCTGACAGCGATTGTTTTTTCAGTCTCGTAAACTGCGCCGTCGTCATCTGTCCATACGAACCTGAACGTTCCCGGCTCCATCACTTTCGCCGTAAATTCGAAATAAGGGTTGGCAGAGATTGCCGGGTCGATGTCACACGAAAACACCGTCGCACCATTGAACGTGCATTCGAACCGATTGATGATCTTGCGCGGGATCACATTGCCTTTTTTATCTTTACGCTGTCCCGATTCCATCTTGTGGCTGATCAACGTCTTGATAGTGATCACATCGCCTGCAGAGGCGGATTTGGGAACTTTAACGCGTGGTTTTGCCGTTGCCATTTTCTATTCCTCCAGAACCTTCAACCGCCGCAGCCGCCAATGGTCACTTTGACTTCACGTTTGTCCATAAACACTTTTCCGGTGCTGGTTTTTGCGACAGCCACAACATTCTGTGTCTTCGCCAGGCGCATGCGCGTTGTCGCAGCAGCCTCACCACTTAATGGCGTGAAATTAAACACAACAACCTCGGGATTTGGATTGCCTTCAGCAAAAATAGCAACCGATTCCACATAATCGTCAGCAGTCATCGGGCTGTCGACACTGATGGAAACCGGCACTGTGTTGCCGTTCTCGGCAATTTCAGGCGCCTTGAGCGTAATCATGCCGCTTTGCGGTTCAACCCCGCCGGTGAATCCGCTTACCGCAGTACCGGTCTCTTCGGTACCTGCATGTGCAGAAACACCGCGCAAACCGACAAGGGCCATTGCAATGGCGCCGGCTGAATAGGTCAATGCATCTCGTCTGGTCAGTTTCATTTCTTTCTCCCTTCGCAAACGCTACTCTTTAAGCGTGCGCAAATATGCGATCACATCCTCAACCTGTTCGGCAGATAGGATGGTTTTACCTTGGAATTTTTCTGCGGTTCTGGCACCATTTTTCAACCGATAAAACGACGGCATTATGGTTTCATCACCGAGTACAATTTTGGAATTGACGATAATCGCCCGAAGCTCCGGTTCCTCCCAGCGATCAGCAACACCGTCCAGTGGCGGGCCAACTTCACCGTGGAACAATTGTTCCTTGAGATCGGCATTGATGTGACATGCCAGACAATTACCCTGCTTGCGGTTTGCGAACACTTTGCGCCCGTTGACGGCATTGCCATCAGCTCCGGTCAGTGATGCGACGATGACATCATCTTCAAACACCACATCATCAGGTGCGACAGCTTCAGCCATGGCAACAGTGGGCATAACAGCAAGCAGCAACGCCGGTAAAAAATTCGTTTTCAAAGACATGTCGCCAGTCTCCTCCCCAACCCTCGAGTGCTTTTTATTGAGTGCTGCCAACCTGCCTCCAACAGACCCACAGCCCCGTGGAATCTTCTAGTCAATTAGGCAGAAACAATCAATCCATAAATATGATTTTTTGAATGTTTCACGCAATTACCGCGCTATTCAACACCTATTCTGCCTTCTTCGCGCAGCTGATTGATGATGCGCGCATGATACTTTTGAAAGTGTTCATCGCCTTCATATCCCTTCTCGTTTACCCAGCGAAACATGTTCAAAAATGTCCATTTGCCAAAGGCACCTGGCATTTTAGCAACGGCTGCGCGAGACGCATCCTGCCCAGACCCGACTGTCTCAGGTAAAAACAAAATTGTCGGTGTAAATACGATGCCCCATTTACGTGCCGCTGTTTTTTCCGTCAGCACGTCTCCATCAATATCAACGACCTCTTCATCACCAAACATATTGTACTGGACAACTTTGAAATTCGCCTGAATATAATCTGCTATTTCAGGGTCGCTGAGTAATTGCTCATGCATTTTCTGGCAATAGATACAGCCACGCTGCTCAAAGATAATGGCAAGTCGCATGCCTTCTTCCCGGGCTGATTCAATATCATCTGCCATGTCCTTGAAAGTTATGGCAAACCAATCCTGCTTATGCAGCCCATCTTCACCAAGGGTATCGGCAGTTGCATTGGCGACGGTCAGAACGCCAAGCAAAATCACAACCAGTATTTTTCGAATCATATCAGCCTCTTCTATCCAATCGTGGAGAAAATGGGAAAGGTTTCAAGCAGCCATTGTGCGATCGCCTGCATCTGACCGGTGATGAATAATATCCCGGTGCCAATCAGCAGTAATCCCATGGCAATTTCAATCTTGCGCATATGACGCTTGAACCGATTGGTCCAACGTATGAAACGGCTGGCGAAGGCACCGGCCAGCATGAAAGGAATACCAATGCCAAGTGAATAGACCGCAAGCAAACCGGCACCGCGGGCGGCGGTTCCTTCGGCCCCTGCGACAAACAAAATTGCAGCAAGAACCGGTCCGACGCAGGGCGTCCAGCCAAAGGCAAAGGCCAGCCCCATGACATAAGCGCCGATGAAGCCTGCTGGTTTTCTCCTCACATCCACACGGGCCTCGCGGTAGAGCAGACCTATGCGCAGGAGCCCGAGAAAATGCAGCCCCATGATGATGATCAATATGCCTGCCACTATGGCCAATGTGTCAAAATATCGTGCCAGTGATTGACCAATAATGCTGGCCGTCGCACCCAGAGCGACAAAGACTGTGGTAAAGCCGGCGACAAACAAGACCGACGACAAAAAGATGCGACGGGCGGCAATCTTATCCGAATCGCCGTCACTCAACTCGCCAAAACTGATCCCGGCCAAATAGGCCAGATAAGGTGGTACGATGGGAAGTACGCAGGGCGATACAAAGGACAGCAGCCCCGCAAGTAAAGCTGCGCCGAAACCAATATCAAACACTTGGTGCCCCTTAAAACTATGTCCGAATCATCGTTGACCCAAAATTGATCAGGAAGATATTTAAATATGCAGTTTTTCGTATATATTGCAAATGAAGGAACATGAATTGTAGGCTTAACCCATGAATATTCTCTCCCGTTGTACGAGAAACATGATCGCTGCCAGCCTTATTTGTCTGTTGGATTTTGGCATGACGCAGGCTGCCGAGCTGGTGATGCTTGAACAGGACGGGTGCGCCTGGTGTTTGCGTTGGGATGAGGAAATTAGCGGTATCTACCCCAAGACAACGGAGGGCAAATTAGCCCCTTTGCGTCGTGTCGATATTGACGAACCCTGGCCGCTGGATCTGGCTGGTATCAATCCGGATCAATACACCCCTACATTCGTGCTGGTCCATGAGGGTGTGGAACTGGGTCGTTTACGGGGCTATGCGGGCGATGAATTCTTCTGGGTCCTGCTTGGCGAAATGCTGGAGAAAATTCCGCGATAGAGCCCTACGACGCGAAACTGGCTAATATATATCCGCTGATATATGTGTTATGTAACACGAGCAGTGCCTGCAATAGAGCAATTCAGGTTTTGACGGAATTGACAAAAACTGAATGCATTAACAAAACAAAGACCGACACCGTGGTCCCGTTTCTGACAAAACGTGAAACGGTCTCGATCAACAACCGGAACCAAACATGTCACTACCCAAGCTCAAACCGGACATGAATGCCGAAGACATGAAGGACCTGCTGGCGCAGGCCAGAAAAGCCAGCGAACTGCTGAAAGCACTGTCTCACGAAACGCGTCTGCTGATTTTGTGCATTCTTTCTGAAGGTGAAAAATCCGTTTCCGACCTTGAAGACATATTATCCATGCCGCAGGCGACCGTTTCACAGCAGCTGGCCCGTCTTCGTTTTGACCGGCTTGTCACCGCACGGCGTGAAGGCCGCATGATCTATTATTCCATTGCGGATCAGGAAGTCTCATCAGTGGTTGAAACGCTGTATGAACTGTTCTGCAAACCGGTTCGATGACCTGGGGTCTGGACGTCCTTGAAAACCCCTGGGGGTTGCCCATCACGGGATTGATCATTGGATGCGTGCTGGGCTTTGTGGCGCGACGCAATCATTTTTGCACCATGTCTTCGCTGGAACGGCATTGGTATGCCAATGACAGCAATGGCATCCGGTCCTGGGTGTTGGCAGCAACCACGGCACTCATCGCCACTCAGTTGATGATAGCCATCAAACTGATGGATGTAACAGACAGTTTTTATCTCACCCAGCCATTGCCGATTGTCGGCAGCATATTGGGCGGATTGATGTTTGGCTTTGGCATGGCACTGGTCGGCACCTGCGGATTTGGGGCCCTAATCCGCTTCGGCGGCGGCAGTCTGCGGGCATTTATCGTGCTGGGTGCCATGGCAGTTTCCGCCCTGGCGGCGAGCAGAGGGGTCATCGGCCATATTCGAGAAGCCGTGATCGCCCCGTTGTCGATTGATCTTAACGCGGTTGGCGGACAGTCTCTGGGCGGCCTGATAAGCCATTACAGCGGTCTGGAAATCAGTTCAGCGATTGCTGCTGTATCTGCAATTGTGCTTTTGACATGGGTATTTGGCAGCAAATCTTTTCGTGGCGATACGGGAAAAATCACGGCGGGTGTAACGATTGGCCTGTGCATCGCTGCGGGTTGGCTTGTCACATCCCACTACAGTCAGGTGCTCTTTGTCCCCGTTCAGCTGGAGGCAGGCTCATTTGTTGCGCCATTGGCCGATACAATGATGCAGATCGTCACCGTTACCCGTGTACTGCCGGATTATGGCGTCGGGCTGGTGGTTGGTGTTCTTGCGGGCGCGGCCCTTGCGGCCTGGCAGGCCGATGATGTGCGCTGGGAGGCCTGTGACGACGCCCGCGAACTTGGCCGTCATCTCATTGGCGCATTTCTCATGGGAACCGGCGGAATATTTGCGCTTGGGTGTACGATTGGTCAGGGGGTGAGTGCGATTTCCGTCATGGCGATATCCGCGCCCATTGTCATGATTAGCATCATTTTGGGCGCGCGCGTTGGTCTGGGTGTCATCGTGGAAGGTTCGGCATTTGGGTTCCTGACAAACAGCCAGCAAACCCCGGCCGAGTGACGTCTATTGCGCTGTAAAGCGATAGTGCCCATTGTGTCGCTCCACGCGCCCGATACCACCATTGGGCAGATGAAAGGCACAGATCTGCGTTTCGTCGGTTGCAAGCCGGTCCAGCAAATTTTCACGTGTTTTTATGCCGGCCATGGCATCCTGATCCGAGCCGCTGCGCCATTGCGGCCTGGAAAATGAAACCTGACTGGTGATGGCATCACCGACAACCATCAGGCTTTGCGTTCCATCATATATGGTAAAGGATGCATGGCCGGGCGTGTGCCCACGCGTATCAACCGCCTCAACACCGGGCAGAACCTCGGCGCCAAATTCAAACAACTGAATACGATCTTTCAAAATGTCCGTGCGATTTTGCGCCCCGACAACAAAAGACTTCCTGAAATCCGGTGTCTTGCTCATCGTGTCATCGGCCCGCCAGTACTCCCACTCCGAACGCCCCATGTGGTATGTCGCATTGGGAAAACCCAGTTCATCAAAATCATCCAGCAATCCCCACAAATGATCCGGATGCGCGTGGGTAAACACCACATCCGTCACGTCGGCTGGATCAATATTTGCGGCCTCCAGATTGTCAGGCAGCTTCCCGGCAGTGGGCATGAAATGCGCACCCGCGCCTACGTCAAACACGACCAACCGCTGCCCATCGCGCAACACCGTAATGTTGCATTCCGGTTCCAGACGGTCCTTTGGAAGATTATGGGCTGCCAGTATTGCCTCCAAATCAGCCGGTGGCACCTGTGGATAGACAAACTTCAATGGCAATACGAGATTTCCATCACTGAGCGTTGTAATGGTTTTTGACCCCAGATCCACGATTGGCGATCCAACGGCCCTGACAGGAGACGCCCCCAGAATACCTGCACCTGCCAATGCGGCTCCAAGCGTCAATAACGTTCGACGACCAATCTGATCCAAAGCTCTTTCTCCATTTTCCCCATTCACCAATTATTTCAGGTGGCCATCAGCAACCTGGCTTCACTCACTATAACAATACATATGAATGTTTCTATATATATTTTCGCACAGAGTATTGGCATGGAGTTACCAGCTGCCAGATGCACAGGGGAAAGAGTGGAGTATGAACCAACTCCATCGCATGATATTTTTTTTAAATGAAAACAGCGTGCTGGTGCAGTTAAATGGCGGAGAAGAAGGGATTCGAACCCTCGAGACGGTTCCCCGTCTACTCCCTTAGCAGGGGAGCGCCTTCGACCACTCGGCCACCTCTCCAATTCCAAGCTTAGTATCGATACGCCCTTAGTATTGCAAGGGTTTTTGTTGGAAAATTGATCATTTTTTTTGTCTGCAGAAACAGGCGATGCAGGGAAGCGCTTGAGCACAGATTTGCAAGACATATACGGCTGGTTTGTTCACGGGCGAATCGTTGGGTGTTCAGCTTTATCTCTGATTGCTTTTCTCGGTACGGAGTGCTCAGCGTGCAATCAGCAGGATATGATTTCATGTCTGTGGAAACGCACCATTGAACTGTCTGGGGCCGCACAACAATAAGTGCTGGATAACAAGGTCAATCGGTTGCATTCGGGAAACTGCCGGCTGCACATTTCCCGCATAAGAAGCATCAGTAAATAAGACAACTATTGGGGAACATACATGAAGACACTTTCCATAATTGCCATTGCCGCGACCATATTGCTGACACCGGCTCTGGCACCTGTGATTCTTGATGCCAGTGTTTTTGCGGCGCAGAAGAAAAAAAACAGCAAAAAGGCAACGTCCCTATCGGGCAAATGGGGCAAGGTCAGACATCGTCTGCCACGCAGCCAGATTGAATGTGGCAAAGCCGTTGATGAATATATCGCTGCAAGTGGCCATTCCGCCTATGCGTCGACGCCCATGTGGGGCTTTGGTGCCACCGGATTTATCTGTTCATATGCTCTTAACCGCCGCACGACTGCAGAAGCCGAAACTTTGGCGCTACGGGGTTGTGAAAACGGCACGAAAAAATGGAAGCACCTCACCAAGAACAAATGCACGATCCACGCGTCAAAATAGATTCCGCAATTTACGGGTGCGCGTCAATCGCCCTCCTCGTGTCCAATTTGCGAAAACACACACAGATCAACATTCATTTTTAATTGACCAAATCAAAATCCCTCATTCGCGAGCGGCTCAACTTGTTGAGTGGCCATTTGCCTGATTTTCAACAATCAGCTCAATCCAACACATTGTGCCATGTTACACCAACGCGCTGACACATTGGAAATGGCCGTACATATATATCGCAAGAAAGTGTAGTCGGTGATGCGATAGAGGCAACGCGCAACGCATTGACTACATCTTCCTGGAAACCAAACAGCCACCTCAGAGTGAATAGGCAATCTGTCGTCAAGCTCTAGCAGTTGGACGACACATCGGTCACCACAAATGACCCATCCAATTTTCCGTTCATATATAAGACACGCTCGCATTACGCAAAACCAACTACAATTTGGAATGCACTCAATTATCTGCAATTGTTTGGATCCCGATCAATATCCGATTCAACACAGCCGCGAGATCAATATCCACGCCCTTCCCGGCGACCCAAGCGCCCATATAGAATCGAAACGCATACATCGCGCACGAACAATGACGATTCCGCTCACCGACAGCCGATTCTGGTCCTATCAAGCGGTAAAAGTTAATATCGGTAAACGGTTTAGGCAGGTTCACAGCCAAAACCGTGTCATTTGTGCAACAACCATTGGGCATCAACCCGCCATGCCCCTGCAAGAGGCCAAATGCACGTTGCGCTCCTCACAGTCATGAGTATCTTCAACATCAGAAGAAGGACGGATGACCGTTTGTCTTCTTTTCGTTGGGGATGGGACAGGGAAACGCTGTTTCGCAGCCAATGCCCAGACCATTTAAAGAATATTGACTGGAGGTCAGAAAAATGAACATTAAGAGCCTTCTCCTCGGCTCCGCAGCAGCAATGGTTGCTGTTTCTGGTGCTTCCGCAGCCGATGCTATTATCGCTGCTGAGCCAGAGCCCGTAGAATACGTACGCGTCTGTGACGCATTCGGTGCTGGATACTTTTATATCCCTGGTACCGAAACATGCCTGAAAATAAGCGGTTTTGCCCGTTTTGACGTAGGCTTCAACAGCAATGATGACAGCTATTCGTCAACGACACGTGGCCGTTTGAATATTCAGGCCAAAGAAGACACAGAACTTGGTCTCCTACACGCCTACATACGTTTTCAGGGCAACACCGCTCCCGATGATGATTCCACATATGATGCTGAGACATTCATCGATCAGGCATACTTGGAACTTGGCGGTTTAGTCGCTGGTTACACCGAAAACACCTTTGTATCATCCAAGAACGGTGGCGCATCCGGTTTCGGCACGCATTCTGACGATGGTCTTGCATACGGTTACGGTCAGTCGAACCAGATTGGATACAACTTTACTGGTTCAAACTGGTTTGCCAATATTTCCGCTAATGACGATGCGGATGGTGATAGTTACACACCTGATTTCACCGGCCGTGTCGGTGGCGTGTGGGGCGGCGCAACGATCTTCGCAGCAGCTGGTTACGATCAGTCCGCTGAGAATTTTGGTATCAAGCTTGGTCTGAACACCGACATTGGTGCTGCCGGCAACCTGATCGTACAGGGTTTTTATGCCGACGGTCCAACACGTTACGGTGCCAATAAAACAGCCTTCGCGGCTGCTGGTACACGTACAGCAGAATGGTCAATTCTGGCTTCATACCAGCAGACATTCTCGCCCAAGTTCAAGGGTTCTATTGGTGGACAGTATTCTGCTGACTACTACAGTGCTGCGCTTACCGGACAGGCTCCGCTTGGATCAGCCAATTCTGGTGTAGATTCTTGGGCAGTTGAAGGTGTTCTGGTCTGGATGCCTGTGACCAATTTTGAAGTACGCGGCGAAGTTCGTCACACCGCATTTTCAGGCCCCAATGCGGCTGAAGATGCAACGACGGGTCTCTTCCGTCTGCAGCGCAACTTCTAAGCTTACGGCTTAACAGTTGTCAACAGGCAATCTGATACGATCAATTGGAAACGCCTGGTGGCTTTATGCTGCCGGGCGTTTTTGCTGTGTGGAGGGGTTCAGCAAATGCCAGCCAATAAGAAAGCGAATGATTTAAATAGTTTGTGGGACAAATATGCGGACCTTCTGTGGGAAGAGGGAAAACACAAGGAGGCTTGCGGGGCCTATATAAGTGAAATCCATCACTTCATGGCCAAATACGGTTGCACCAAATATGACAACATCCTGCTTGACGGGCTGACGAAACATTTTCGCAAGAAGGGCAACAGGAACGCCACGATCAATCGGAAGTTTGCCAGTCTATCGAAAATACTACGCAAACACCGCAGTGTCGGTGGTTTGGATATATTGCCGGATTTTTCAAAATTACCGGAACGCAATGCGCGCGTCCGCTTTCTTTCACATCAGGAAGAAAGACAGATGCTGCGATTACTCGAATCCCATCATGACAAATATGCGCAGTTGTCCCGCTTTCTGGCGGAAACCGGTGCGCGCGTGGGCGAGGCTCTCAATCTGAAGTGGGCTGATATAGATGACAATTATATAACGTTTTGGGAAACCAAATCCTATCGGCCGCGCAGCGTACCCATCTCCGAAAGGGCGGGAAGGGTTATTGCAAAGCAGCGTAAGTTTTGCGGCCAGCGAGCCGGCCCCTTTAGAACAGTGCGCTACTTTCGCTACCGGCTTTGCTGGAATGCAGCCAAGGATGCGACTGATATGCGTGATGATCGACAGGTGGTGCCCCATGTATTGCGCCATACCTGTGCCTCGCGCCTTGCTCAGGCAGGCGTGGACATTAAGCGGATCCAGGAGTTCCTCGGTCACCGTACATTGACGATGACGTTGCGCTACGCGCATCTGTCACCAAGGCATCTTGATGTCTGTGCCGATGCGCTTAACAGCATGAACCGCAGTGAACATTAGCCACTGCATTCACAGCAAAAAACCCAGCAGATCAATTGCTGGGTTCTTTGTATTTAACAGATTATGTCGCTTCAAGCTGCCAGGCGGTCGCCGTTGAGATTGTTGAGCGCATCTGCGCAGACATCAAGATGTTTGGGGGACAGATGCGCGTAGCGCAACGTCATCGTTAGGGTACGGTGACCAAGGAACTCCTGGATCCGCTTAATGTCCACGCCTGCCTGAGCAAGGCGCGAGGCACAGGTATGGCGCAATACATGGGGCACCACCTGTCGATCATCACGCATATCAGTCGCATCCTTGGCTGCATTCCATCCCTTGCGGTAACGAAAGTACTCGACAGAGCGAAAAGGCCCGGTTTTCCTTCCGTAACTCGCCTTTTGCTTTTCAAGTGCTTCCCTGGCCCGCCGTGTCATTGGAATGGTGCGTGGTCGATAGGACTTAGTTTCCCAAAAAGTGATGTATTCACTCTCAATATCAGCCCAATTCAATTTCAACGCTTCACCGACGCGAGCGCCTGTTTCCGCCAAGAACCGCGATAGCTGGGCAAAGTTATCATCGACCTCCTCAAGACCGCTGAGCATCTGCTCCTCCTCTGACTGGGTCAGAAACCGAATACGCGCATTGCGTTCGGGAAGTTTTTCGAAGTTCGGTATTTTTGCCAGCACACCATTCTTATGGTGCTTGCGTAAGATTTTGGAAAGACTGGCAAATTTCCGATTGATTGTAGCGTTCTTATTACCTTTTTGCCGGAAATGGATTGTGAGTCCATCGAGCAACTGATTATCGTACTCCGTCATTTTGTTTTTCTGCATATACCGATGAATTTCATCGATGTATGCCTCACATGCCTCTTTATGTTTCCCTTCCTCCCACAAAAGGTCCGCATAGCTTTTCCATAAAACGTTC
Source organism: uncultured Rhizobiaceae group bacterium (assembly GCA_947501445.1). Lineage (GTDB taxonomy): Bacteria > Pseudomonadota > Alphaproteobacteria > Rhizobiales > Rhizobiaceae > Hoeflea_A. The sequence continues at coordinate 43,275 of CANMVS010000006.1, forward strand.
AGGTTTTCGCCCATAACTCTTTGATCTAATCCTTACAATTGTCGCCCACAATGTTCGTAGATGTATCGAGTTCTCTAAATTGCCGGTTTCTCCATATCTGTCGTTGAGTCAAAAAAAACGCCTGATGCAAAACATCAGGCGTCTCATTGAGTGTCGATGGCTATACTAGACAACCATCCCAGCAAAAGCTGGATTATTAGAAGTTACGCTGCAGACGGAACAGACCCGTTGTTGAGTTTGAACTGGAACCGATACCACCACCAGAGAATGATGTGTAACGTACCTCACCACGAACCTCGAAGTTGGTTACAGGCATCCAAACCATCACGCCTTCAACAGCCCAAGAGTCTACACCAGAGTTGGCCGAAGCCAATGGAGTTTGGCCAAATACTGCAGTTGAATAATAGTCAGCCGAGTACTGACCACCTACAGAAGCCTTGAACTTTGGAGAAAATGTCTGCTGATAAGACGCCAGAATGGACCACTCAGGCGTAAAGGTTGTGCCAGCCCCGTTGATGAAGGTGTTGTTTGCAGGTGCATTGTTTGCACCATAACGTGTAGGACCGTCAGCATAGAAACCTTGAACGATCAGGTTACCCGCAGCACCAATGTCCGTGTTCAAACCAAGCTTTACACCGAAGTTTTCAGCGGACTGGTCATAACCGGCTGCCAAAAAGATTGTCGCACCGCCCCAGACACCACCAACACGACCGGTGAAATCAGGCATGTAGCTTGAGCCATCACCATCGTCATTGGCTGAAATTGCTGCAAACCAGTTGGAACCGGTGAAGTTGTAACCAATCTGGTTAGACTGCCCGTAACCATATGCGAGACCATTATCAGAATGTGATCCGAAACCAGACGCGCCACCATTCTTCGAGCTTACCCAAGTTGTTTCAGTATAACCTGCAACGAGGCCGCCAAGTTCAAAGTAGGCCTGATCGAATACTGCACCACCATCATATGTAGAGCCGGTATTTTCATCAGAGTTGTCTGGACCAATATCCGCCTGAATACGAATATATGCATGCAAAAGACCAAGTTCAGTGTCTTCTTTTGCCTGAATATTCAAACGACCACGTGTCGTTGTTGTATAGCTTCTAGTTGGGTCGTCATCAGCGTTACGGCTATAATCAGCATTGTCACCCTGAAAACCTACATCAAAACGGACAAAACCGCTGATTTTCAGGCATGTTTCAGTACCAGGGATATAGAAATATCCAGCACCGAATGCGTCACAGACGCGTACGTATTCTACGGGCTCTGGCTCAGCAGCGATAATCGCATCGGCTGCGGAAGCACCAGAAACAGCAACCATTGCTGCTGCGGAGCCGAGGAGAAGGCTCTTAATGTTCATTTTCTGACCTCCAGTCATATTACGGAGATCAGGTATCCTGGGTTGTATATTGTACCTAATACGTGTATTTTACACGTTATGGGACTAAAAATCGCGTAATTGGAAATTTGGGTGCAATTCCTAATGCATCGTCATCCATTCACGCGCTGCGCGCAGTGCTTCGGCCAAATCCGCCTTATTCATCGTCTTTGCCAGGTCTGAACGCAGCTCTGCTGCGCGGTTCGACCCCTTGATTGCAGCTATATTGAGCCATTTGTGAGCTGCAACATGGTCCAATGGGCAATCGCGTCCGGCCGCATACATGAGGCCCATTTCGCAAAATAGGCTCGCTTCAGCCTTGCCACCCATGGAAGACAGGTGCTGATCAAGATGTTCAAATCGTGCCATAGTATAATTCCCTGTTCTAGACCGTTTCACGTTTTGTCAGAAACCGGACAACGGTGTCTGCCTTTGATTTTTTTTATGCGTTCTGGTTTTGCCGATTCCGTCAAAACCTGAGTTGTTTCAATGCCGTTTGTTGGACCTGTTAAACTTCCAAGAGTTTTGTATTCACCGGTTTTTCCGGCGTCTTTTTGATGAATGCAGTGTGCCCGTCGGAGTTGAATCCGGCGTTAAATTGCATGCTTAATTTCGTGCAAACAAAGTCCAAACGATTGGTAAATTTGTGTTTTCGTTAAACATCGCGGATGCCTGATACCGGGCATTTGTGCAAAAATTGACTAAAATTGCAGCGATCTGATTTCAACCACTTGATAACCACGAAAAACATCAACAATCCAGTTCGCGAGCTGAAGTTGCTGAAAAAGCTTTTCAATTGCCTTGCAATTCCGGCTGCAGATCAACCCGATTTTGTATAGACTGCACTGCAATTGAGGCTAACCGGTTTGCAGGAGACTTCATGTTCGCAAAGACAGCAATGGTCGCGGTGACAACAGTGTTGCTGCTGGGCAGTGCATTTGCCAATGACCCCATTGAAGGCAATTGGCTTACACAATATGGACAAACAGCGGCTATTGCCCCGTGCGGCGGCGGATTTTATTGCGTTACCTTGAAAACCGGAAAATACGCTGGCAGCCAAATTGGGTCCTTGAAGAATATGGGGACTCAATACGAGGGAAAGGTAACCGACCCTGCCAGGCAAAAGACCTATTCGGGCAAGGCGACCATCACCGGTGACGTGATGAAAATGAGCGGCTGCGTATTGGGCGGCCTCATCTGTCGCGCGCGGGTCTGGAATCGAAAACCGTAAAATTCAGATACAGCCCCGACCACTCGCCCGCAATGCCGCCCGTATAGTAAAAGCGGGATGTTTGCACCTTGCGATCAAGCCTTTCAAACACCCAGCATCACACCTATTTTCAACGGGCGGTTTGGCCGAAAAGTATTTTCTGCGCTTCCTTGTCATCGGCAAGATTGGGAATGGTGCGTTCTGCCTTTCCCACCTCGATGCCAGTTTTCACCGCAGGCCGCTCCATTACCGCACCAAACCAGCGTTTCAGGTTTGGAAAATCATCCAGTGATTGTCCTTGTCGTTCGTGCGGAATAATCCAGCCTATGCAGGCAATATCAGCAATCGAGTAGATATCAGCCAGATACTCATGGTCTGCAAGACGACCATCCATAACCTCGTAAAGCCTGTTGACTTCGTTGGTATAGCGCTCAATTGCGTAGGGAACCTGCTCTGGTGCATAGGCACGAAAATGATGTGCCTGCCCTGCCATAGGGCCAAGGCCGCCCATTTGCCAGAAAAGCCATTCATCTGTTGCAATGCGTGCGCGTTCATCCTGCGGATAAAACCGGGAAAACTTACGTCCGAGATACTGCAGGATGGCGCCGGATTCGAAAACCGATATCGCCTGACCACCAGGGCCCTCCGGGTCTACAATTGCCGGCATTCTATTGTTCGGTGCAATGCGCAGAAATGCCGGAGCGAATTGATCACCTGCACCAATGTTGACGAATTTAACGTCATAGGGAACACCCAGTTCCTCAAGCATTATCGAGATTTTCCAGCCATTGGGTGTTGACCAATAGTACAGTTCTATCGGCAATGATTGTTGTGCCATACGTCATCTCCGCATCCAAAGTTCACCATCTCCCCGCAAACCTACTGCAGCGGTATTGGAAAATGAACTGCACAGGCCATATTTGATCAGGTTTCCTTTTGCGGATGCAGTCAACACCAATGTGAACACTGTATGAACGACGCTGTCAGCATGGGTTCAGTGGCAGTGCTCCATTATGGGCGAAGTTCAATTGCATCGCCTAAAGTCAGGAACCACACCATGATCGCCATTCTTACCCGTCGCTTCATACTTATCAGTCTGGTTTTTGCAATCCTGGCAATTGCCGTTGCTTACGCGGTTGGCAAACAGGACCAGCCAAACCGCTCCTGGGTGGCAGGACAACCTGTTCATTGCGTAACCGGAGACAGTCCGCGTTGCATTTCATTCACGAAACCCTGATATTGGATACTTGGAAATGCTTGCAATCACCCTCCACCACTTATCCACCGCACTACGCATTGCCATCGTCAGCACAATTTTCATCGCGCCGGTGGCCGGATTCACCGCCAATCACACAGCAGGCAAAAATGCCGGTGTGCAGGGTGCAGGCTTTATCCTGTTCATGAGCCTCCAACGCAATCGATAACCGGGCATATGCCAAATGCCCTTTGATGTTTACCACTTTGGTGAATTTAAACGAATTTCAGCGCCAAAATGGCCAAGGTCGTTTTCATGTCACACCCGGATGACTATATTGATGCATGAACACACGAATCATACAGCAAAACCAATCATCGGTTGAAATACCGGCAGCAGTCGCTGAGCGCTCCTATTCCAACGCCAAGGACGCCGTAGCGGCATTACTCGAAATATATCAGCGTAACACCGCATTTCTGCGCGAAAAACTGGTCGCAGTCGGCAATGGTGTGCTGGACGGCAATATCAGATATCGGTCCTACTATCCGGAAGTCCGCATCAAGACCTCGAGTTTTTCACACATCGATAGCCGTCTTTCCTATGGTCATGTCACATCACCTGGCAACTATGCGGCAACGATAACCCGGCCGGATCTGTTTCAGTGTTACCTCGAGCAGCAGCTTGATCTGCTGATCAGGAACCATGGCGTTGACGTTATTGTTGCAGAATCCGACACACCCATACCATTACATTTTGCGTTTGGGGATGATTCCAGCGTTGAGGCAACCGCAGCAAACAATATCTCATTTCCTTTGCGTGATCTTTTCGATGTGCCCGATCTCAATATTACGGACGATATGATCGTCAATGGTACCTACGATACGGAATCGGGAGCGCCACTGCCGCTTGCAGCTTTCACTGCACAGCGCGTTGATTATTCTCTTGCGCGCCTGTCCCATTATACGGCTACCCTCCCTGAGCATTTTCAGAATTTTGTGCTCTTTACCAACTACCAGTTCTATGTCGAGGAGTTCTGTGCCTACGCCAAGGCGTTGATGGCCGATGGCGGCAGTGGATATACGGAATTTGTCGAACCGGGCAATGTCATCACCAGAGCAGGAGAGACAGAGACGAGGGAGGATGGCGCCCCCGGCCGGCTCCCGCAAATGCCAGCCTATCACCTCAAGCGCGGTAACCATACGGGCATCACCATGATCAATATTGGTGTCGGCCCCTCCAATGCCAAGACAATCACCGACCATGTTGCGGTCTTGAGGCCACACTCCTGGCTGATGCTGGGACATTGTGCAGGACTGCGCAACAGCCAGCAACTGGGTGATTATGTCTTGGCCCACGCCTATGTGCGTGAGGATCATGTGCTTGATGACGATCTGCCGATCTGGGTTCCGATCCCGGCGCTCGCCGAAGTTCAGGTCGCAATGCAGGAAGCGGTTGCTGAGATCACCGGATTGGAAGGCTATGACCTCAAACGTATCATGCGTACCGGAACAGTTGCCACGATCGACAACAGGAATTGGGAATTGCGCGATCAAAGCGGGCCTGTGCACCGTCTGTCATTGTCGCGGGCTATTGCATTGGACATGGAATCGGCAACCATTGCTGCCAATGGCTTTCGGTTTCGTGTTCCCTATGGAACATTGCTTTGTGTCTCTGACAAACCACTGCATGGGGAGCTCAAACTGCCCGGCATGGCAACAGAGTTTTACCGAACCCAGGTCAACCAGCACCTCAAGATAGGCATTCTTGCACTTGAGAAACTGGCTTCCATGCCGCCAGAAAGACTGCATTCTCGTAAATTGCGCAGTTTCTTTGAGCCTGCATTCCAGTAATACTACCTGCGCGTTGGGCAGAATGTTTATTGTATGGGACCATCGGCTGGACCGTTTGACGGAAAAACCCGATAAAATCCAACAGGTTGGAACTCAGCAGCGGTAACAACGACCCCTGCCCCGTCACATCCATGAAAATGCCTGCTGCAGCGACAGGTATGAAATACCTATGGTCGTAATTTTCTTACGGTGCCCACAGTAAATCCGAAGCAGTTTGCAACTCAAAAAGCGAGCCCTCGGTGACGCAGCACGCCGTCACTACATATTTGGATATACCGGACCTTCGCCGCCCTGCGGCGGCACCCAATTGATGTTCTGGTTTGGATCCTTGATATCACATGTTTTGCAATGCACGCAGTTTTGCGCATTGATCACAAACTTTGGCTCGCTGCCACCCTCAGCAACCCATTCATACACACCCGCCGGACAGTAGCGTGTCGACGGACCGGCAAACACATCGTATTCCGAGGATTTTTGCAATTCAGCATCCTGCAGCTGCAGATGTACAGGTTCATCTTCTTCGTGATTGGTGTTTGAAAGAAAAACCGAAGAGAGGCGATCAAAGGTCAGGACACCGTCGGGACGCGGATAGTCAATTTTCTTGTGACCGGCAGCCGGCTCCAGCGATGCGTAATCGGGTTTTTCATGCTTTAGGGTTGAGAAAGGAGACCAGCCGCCAAAAAGCGTATTGATCCACATATCCAAACCACCAAGCATCACGCCGCCAATCGTTCCAAATCGCGACCATAGCGGTTTGACGTTGCGCACGCGTTTGAGGTCCTTGCCGATTTCACTGGCACGCCAGTTGGCTTCATAATCAGAAATTTCATCAGCCTGCCGTCCAGATGCAATCGCCTCTGCCACATTTTCCGCGGCCATCATGCCCGAAAGCATGGCATTGTGAGAGCCTTTGATGCGTGGCACATTGACAAATCCTGCGGAGCAGCCAATCAGCGCGCCGCCCGGGAATGTCAATTTGGGGACAGACTGCCAGCCGCCTTCTGTTATAGCACGTGCACCATAGGATATGCGTTTGCCATTTTCAAACGTCGCTGCGATGGAAGGATGGGTCTTGAAACGCTGAAATTCTTCAAATGGCGAAAGATAGGGATTTTTGTAATTCAAATGCATTACAAATCCCACTGCGACAAGATTGTCCTCAAGATGGTAGAGGAATGAACCCCCGCCGGTTTTCCAGTCCAGTGGCCAGCCGAACGAATGTTGCACAAGACCCTGTTTGTGTTTTTTGGGATCGACCTCCCACAATTCCTTTATGCCAATACCAAATTTTTGTGGTTGGCTGTCCTTGTCGAGGCTGAATTTTGAGATCAGCTGTTTTGCCAGCGATCCACGAACACCTTCCCCGATGAGAACATATTTTCCGAGCAGCTCCATGCCCCGTGCGTAGTTGGGACCCGGCTTGCCATCCCGGCCAACACCCATGTCTCCAGTGGCAACACCAATGACGGCGCCTTCATCATTGTAAAGTACTTCGCTACCGGCAAAACCGGGATAAATTTCCACGCCCAGTTCTTCCGCCTTTGCTGCAAGCCAACGGCACACATTGCCGAGCGATACGATGTAGTTTCCATGATTGTTCATCAAAGGTGGCATCATGAAATTTGGCAGGGTGATTGAGCTTTTTGCCAACAGGACCAGAAAATGATCTTTGTTTACTGCGGTCTTGAATGGATGATCCGGGTCATCGCGCCATTGCGGCAACAATTTGTCTATGCCAACGGTGTCGACAACCGCACCGGAAAGAATATGAGCACCGACTTCGCCACCCTTCTCAAGCACGACAACAGAGAGTTCCTCATTGAGCTGCTTCAGTCGAATTGCGGCAGATAGACCAGCAGGACCAGCACCGACAATAACAACATCGAACTCCATGCTCTCCCGCTCGGGCAATTCGATAGCCTCACTCATGATACAACTCCTCTTGCAACATCTGATCGCTGGGCATTTTCCTTCTATGGCAAATAGCCTTTCGGGAAATCCAGCGCAATCATTTAGAATCGTTCTTTGCAATATTCCTTCTATTTACTTTGACGTAAACGTCAATTATTTGCCAGAAACAATGATCGGACATATCGTCGCTCCACGATTTTCCCCTGCCTGAGCGTTAACAGCCGACTGAGGCGCGTTTCGCGTCCTGCCACCAACACAACGAACTGCGCCAGCGCCACCATCCCCTCACATAACAACCCCTTGTGGGGGATAGGCATATTGTTGGCTTTGCTTTGTACAAAAGGTCATCTAAAATCGCTCCATGACGACAGCTCCATCCGACTTCATCGAAAACATGTCTGCCGGCGAATGCGCAGCCACGCTGTATTTTTACGCCGACGCTGGCGTCGACTGCCTGTTGGATGACAGCGCCATTGACCGATTTCAGGAAAGTGCACAGGCAAAGGTGAAGACTGCCCGCAATGTTCCTGCGCAATCCGCCCAAAGAGTGCCGGCAGCAAACGCACAAAGCATAACGCCTGCTGCGCAACCTTCTCAGGATCAACAGGCAACACAAAGCGCCGCAATTCCCAATGAGCAGGCCATAGCTGAAGCACGCGAAACGGCGCGCTCCGCACAATCCATCGACGCACTGTATCAGTGCCTGTTGTCATTTAATGGCTGCAATTTGCGCTTCGGTGCCCGCAACACCGTATTCGCAGATGGCAATGCAGCCGCTGAGATCATGTTCATTGGTGAGGCCCCCGGGCGCGATGAAGACCGACAGGGCCTTCCTTTCGTCGGACGCGCCGGACAATTGCTGGACAAAATGCTTGCAGCAATTCAGTTCGAGCGTTCAGACGTCTATATCACGAATATGATTCCCTGGCGCCCACCGGGAAATCGCACACCAACCCCGTTGGAAATAGAGCTATGCCGACCATTCATTCAACGGCACATTGAACTGGTGGCACCAAAGGTTGTTGTATTACTGGGCAATGTCTCCACAAAAGCCTTACTGGGAACCAGTCAGGGCATACTTTCTCTGCGTGGGAACTGGACGGAATACCGTTCAGATAACGACATAACAATTCCGGCACTGCCGACACTTCATCCGGCTTATCTGTTGCGAAACCCTGCTCAAAAAAGGCAGTCATGGGTTGATTTTCTGAAGCTGCGGGAACGCATCAACCAATTCTCCGCATCCTGACAGTTTCGAACCTGTTCAAGCTCAGGTGTCATCGGAGGCTGCGGTGGAGGCACAGGCCTCAATCAATACAGATTTTTTTGATGTCGTTTCCAGGAATTCCATTTGAATGAAAATATGCCACATTGAACATGCCGTCTGACTGAATAGTTCCGGGCTGAAACACGCACGCGAATGAAAGTGCATCCACTGTCCTTGTGACGCAACATAATGCTTGAGGTTTTGATGTCATGACAAGCAGCATCGTATCAATTGCCAGCCTGTTGCTATCAGCCTTCTTCCTGCTCGTTGCTGGCGGCCTTTCGGGATACCTCATTCCCCTTCGTGCCGTACAGGAAGGCTGGACAACATTTGACATCTCGCTGATTGCAACCGGTTATGCTGTTTGCTTTACAATCGGGTGTTTCATTACGCCCCGAATGGTGTTGCGGGTCGGGCATGTGCGTGTGTTCGCTGTACTTGCTGCACTTCTGGCCATTTCCCTGCTGATGCACGGCCTCGTCCTGAACAGTCTGGCTTGGATATTGTTTCGCGGCATAGCAGGCTTTTCGATTGCCGGAACCTATATGGTCATTGAAAGCTGGCTTAATGAACGGGTTACAAACGAAACCCGAGGCACAGTATTTTCAATTTATATGGTCATTTCAATGCTCGGCCTGATGGCTGGCCAATTTATGGTACCGCTGGGCGACCCTCAAACCGCAACGCTGTTCATGGTCTGCGCAATTATCTATGCCCTCGCACTTATTCCAACCGGGCTTTCCAGTGCCCAGTCGCCGCAGCCGCTGACCGCTGTCAGGGTTGATATCAAGGGCCTCTATCTCAAGTCACCCGCAGCTGCTGTTGGCGCCGTGTTTGCAGGTTTTATAGCCGGGTCATGGACGAACCTTGGACCGGTTTTTGCGCAGGTCAATGGACTATCAACCGCGCAGGGCGCAACGATGCTGGCACTTGCCATGATTGGTGGGGCGGTTTTTCAAATACCGATGGGTCGCATGTCTGATCGCATTGATCGACGCTACATGATGGCACTTGCCGGATTGGTCGGCGCGCTGATGTGTGGCATCATATTGCTGATTGGCATGAGCAACATATTTATCTTCCTGGCAGCGGTTTTTCTGCTCGGATCCGTGTTGTTTCCAATCTATTCCCTCGTTGTGGCTCACGCCAATGACTACGCTCAAGCCGATGAATTTGTGGCCACATCCAGCGGATTGCTGATCATATTCGGCGGCGGCTCAATGATCGGACCACTTTTTTCCGGCGCGCTCATGGACAAGATTGGTACGCCGGCTTTGTTCATGGTCGTTGGCGTGGCATTTGTCTGTTATGGCGGTTATGCCTTTTACCGAACCTTCCGTCGCCCGCAGGCAGACGAGGATGATCGTGTCGACTTCCAGGCCATACCCATGACCCGAACGCTGACACCGCAGACCTATGAATTGGATCCACGCGTCGACGTTACCGATGATGAGGAATCAGTGTCACCCGCCGAATAACCACCAAACAACAAACTTCGGCATTTTGGACCGTTTCACGTTTTGTCAGAGACGGGACACCGGTGTCGGCCTTTGATTTTGTTGATGCATTCAGCCCATCGGCGTTGTGAACCGCTTTGCGCTGCGTCGCTCCAGGCCAAGCCTGTGCTCACGTATTATGATGAAGATCCCGGCACCAACAACAATGGCGGTTCCAATTAACATGGACCATTGCGGCACATCGCCAAAGATCACAACACCGATCACCAGCGCCATCAATATGGACGTATATTCAAATGGTGCAATCGTCGAAACGTCAGCATAACGATAACTTTGGGTCAGTAGAATTTGGCCGAAGCCGCCCAAAAACCCGGCGCTGATGAGCAAAAGCAGGGCTGACACATCCAATGCAACCCAGCCGAATGGAATCGACCCCAGCGACAGCAATGTCGCTGACAAGGAAAAATACAGCACGATGGTTGGCGTTTTCTCAGTCTGGACCAGCCGTCTTACCAGGATCATTGCAAAGGCCGCCAGCACCGCTGATCCGAGGATGGCAAGCACGCCGATTGACTGATCGTTTTGCCAGCTTTGCCCACCAAATATTGTCAAAAGCGGCCATGAGATGATCGACACGCCGATAAATCCAACGATAACCGCGGACCAACGATAGATACGTATCGTCTCGCCAAGAAAAATCGACGCAAGCAGCACCATGATCAAGGGTTTGGCATAGCCAAGGGCTACCGCATCAGGAAGCGGTATTCTGGTCAGCCCGTAAAAGCCGCAGCTCATCGCCGACACCCCAACCAGACCGCGCCAAAAATGCGACCGGATGTTGTTGGTTTTGAATGCGCTCTTCAACTGACCCCGTACGAGCAAAAAAAACAGGATCGGGACCATTGCCATTGAAGAACGAAAAAAGACAATTTGTCCGGCGGGTACACCTTCACCAACGGCCTTGATGCAGGAGGCCATACCGACGAATACCATGACCGAGGCAACCTTCAAGGCTATGCCACGCAGGACATCCGGTTGGTCTCCCTGAATTGCAGCCGCTCGCGCCAAACCTAATCTCCCGTCAATTCGTGTATTTGGTCAACAACATGATTGGCTGAAGCTGACGTTGCGCTGAATTTCGCAATTTCCGTGACAATCAGCACAAACTGATCACGGTTCATTTGATCAGGGCATTCTGGATCGTAGACCAGATCCGCTGCGGTGACGTGGGCATGGTGATATCGCGAATGCCATAGGCTCTATCAAGTGCGTCAATGACGCTATTCAAAACCGCTGGACAGGCACCGATCGTACCCGCCTCTCCAGCACCCTTTATGCCCATTGCATTCGTTGTCGAGGGTATATTGTTCATGGCAAAATCAAAGGAAGGCATATTGTCAGCACGCGGCATTGCGTAATCCATGAAACTGGCGGTAAGCAATTGCCCGTCGTCGCTATACACAGCCCCCTCCAACAGACACTGGCCTATGCCCTGCACCGTGCCACCGTGGACCTGCCCCAACAGGAGTTGAGGATTTACGGCCACGCCGTAATCATCAACGATCGTATAGGCCACAATGTCGGCCTTCCCGGTTTCGGGGTCTATTTCAATCTCACAAACATGGGTGCCGTTCGGATAGGTAGCCTCGTCCTGTTTAATTTCACCTACCGCCTTCAGCTGGTCCTTATCATCGGCGGCAGCGGCCAGATCTGCATAAGAAATAGACTTGTCAGTGCCCATAACACGTGCTTGACCATCCACCAGTTCTATATCGCCCGCAGCGGTCTCAAGTTCTGCTGAGGCAAGTTTTTTCAGTTGAGCGGCCAACATCTCGCCGGCCTTGTCAACAGAAACACCGCCGAGCGGAATTGACCGTGAACCACCGGTTCCTCCGCCGCTGGCCAGTTCGTCCGTATCACCCTGACGGACAATGATTTTGTCAAAATCAATGCCAATGCGGTCAACAATGAACTGGCTGTAGGCTGTGACATGTCCCTGGCCGTTTGATTGTGTGCCGATGAACAATGTCAGCGTTCCATCATCGTTGAGCTGCAGGTTGGCGGGCTCAGAACCGGCAAACGCACAGGCCTCCACATAGACGGAAACGCCAAGCCCGCGGATTTTGCCGCGTTGGCGCGCCTCTTTTGCCCGTGCATCAAAACCGGCGCGATCTGCACGCTCCAGCGCCATATCCATATGACCGTCAAATTCACCCACATCGTAGAGTCGGCCTGACGCAGTGCGGTAGGGAAACTGCTCGGGTTTGATAAAATTACGGCGACGTAACTCGGTTGAATCCATACCAATATCACGTGCACAGGCATCCACCAGTCGCTCGATCAGCAGCGCAGCCTCGGGGCGTCCCGCCCCACGATAGGCGTCGACCGGTGTGGAATTGGAATAGACCCCGGTTATTGCAAGATCATGCAGCTGTATATCATAAACACCTGTCGCCATGAGCGCACCCAGCATGGGAATGCTCGGACCGAAGCCTGACAGATAAGCCCCCATGTTGGCTTTCACATCAATGCGCAATGCCTGAAAACGTCCATCCGCATCCATAGCCATACTTGCCGTCACAAGATTGTCGCGCCCATGAGCGTCTGCAACAAAATGCTCTGACCTGTCTGAAACCCATTTTACAGGCCTGTTGAGCCGCCGGGCAGCCTCCAGGCAAAGCGGGTACTCACGGTAATTGTGGAAGCGTGTTCCAAATCCACCGCCAACATCGGCTGTTATAACCCGCATTTTTTCAAGCGGCACTGAAAATATGCGGTTTGCCAGGGTCTTTTGCACGTGATGAACACCCTGCGTTCCAACCGTGAGTGTAAAGCTCTCCTCGGTCGCATCCCATTCACCCAATGCGGCACGCGGTTCCATGTAATTGGCGATCAACCGATTGTTTACGAAAGAGATTTCAGTAACGTGATGGGCATTTTCAAATGCAGCAGTCGTCTCTTCACGCTTACCCTGTTCAACCAGATAAACACGATTGCTGCCCAATTCAGGCCAAACGGACGGCGCGTCTGGTGCCAATGCCTGCTGTAAATCAGCAACGGCGTCAATTGCATCCCACTCAATGTCAATCAGTTCGGCCGCATCCTGTGCAAGACGCACACTATCGGCAACAACATAGGCGACCGCGTCACCGACATACCGAACCTCACCGTCACACAAAACGGGTGTCTCGCGCACTTCGTGGACTGTGCCATCCGACTGCTTGACTGGCGTATGGCATTGGATGTTGCCAAGTGCCCTTACATCTGCCGCAGTCAAAACCAGATGAACACCCTTTGAAGCTGCTGCATCTTCAGTGGAATTCACCGTGAATTTTGCCGCCGGATAGGGTGAGCGCACCACATAGCCAAATAATACGTCATCACGCGTAAAGTCATCCGTATAGCGCCCCTCGCCGCGAATGAGTGCATCATCTTCTTTTCTGAGCGCGGATGCCCCAACGCCGAATTTCGGAGTCACTATATTCATTGAAAATTCCGTATTCTGGAAACTTGAAACCAAGCAGACGCTTTATTTGTTTTAGATATAGTGTGGATGTTTCTCAAAGTCATCAGATGGCGCTTCAAAAGCGCAAGGTTGAAACCCTTAAGTCGTTGACGCCGGGTCCCATTTGGTCCGGTTGCCCGGGCCCAGTCGCTATGACAGTCAATCCGAAATGCTCCATCAAATACTTTCCCCCGTTGACGAATGGCTTTATACCGAAAACCAAGAATTGCCCCATTACACACATATGGATGTGGTCGAAGATTAAAGACATCCGACTTACACCATCACACACTTTCCCGCCGCGCTTGCAACCAGTCAGGACAGACATGAAAACGGATATTGGCCAAACCATCCGCCTCGAAGATTACCGCCCAACCGATTTTATTATCAGCGCAGTTGATCTGACTTTCCGTCTGAATCCGGATGAAACGCAGGTGACCTGCCGAATGACGCTATCGCGCCGGAACGGAACACCCGCGAATGCGCCGCTGGTGCTGGATGGTGACGAGTTGGAATTCATGAGCCTGAAAATTGACGACAGGCCGGCTGCGGGTGATCAATACGATGTGAGCCCGTCCCGATTGGAAATTCGCAATCTGCCGGAAAGCGGCAATTTTCGCCTTGAAATCGTGACTGAGATTGCTCCGGCCAAGAATACCAAACTCATGGGTCTGTTTCGTTCAAACAATGTCTACTGCAGCCAATGTGAGGCTGAGGGCTTTCGTCGCATAACCTATTTTCTGGATCGACCGGATGTACTGGCTGTTTACACGACACGCATTGAAGCCAATCGGTCAGAAGCACCGCTTCTGTTGTCAAATGGTAATCCAGTGGAAAAAGGCGATCTTGAAGACGGATGGCACTATGCACTGTGGCATGATCCTCACCCAAAGCCGAGCTATCTGTTTGCATTGGTCGCTGGTGATCTGGCCGTCGTTCGAGAGCCTTTTATAACACGATCAGGGAAAGCCGTCACACTTGAGATCTATGTTGAACACGGCAAGGAAGTGCAAGCGGGCTATGCAATGGATGCGCTCAAACGATCCATGCGGTGGGACGAAGAGCGCTTCGGCCGCGAGTATGATCTGAGCATATTCATGATTGTTGCCGTTTCGGATTTCAATATGGGAGCAATGGAGAACAAGGGGCTTAATGTATTTAACGACAAATTCATTCTGGCTGATCCGGATACAGCCACGGATGCAGATTATGCGCATATCGAAGCCATTATTGCCCATGAATATTTTCATAATTGGACAGGCAATCGCATCACCTGCCGTGACTGGTTCCAACTCTGTCTGAAGGAAGGTTTAACGGTCTACCGCGACCATGAGTTTTCAGCCGATATGCGCTCACGGCCAGTCAAGAGAATTGCCGAGGTCCGCCTGCTAAAAGCCCATCAGTTCCCGGAGGACAGCGGGCCACTTGCTCACCCGGTTCGCCCGGTACAATACAGTGAGATCAACAATTTTTATACCGCAACAGTCTATGAAAAGGGCTCTGAAGTTGTTCGCATGCTGGCGACAGTCCTGGGACAGGCCGACTTTAGCAAGGGGCTTGATCTGTACTTTGAACGCCATGATGGGCAAGCGGCAACAATCGAAGATTTTATTGCCTGTTTTGAGACAGCGGCAACCGTTGATCTTACCCAGTTTTCGCGCTGGTACCATCAGGCCGGTACCCCCGCAGTTGCAGTGACAACAACTTATGACAGGGCAAACAGGGAGCTTGAGGTTCAGTTTGAACAGTCAATACCGGCAACACCGGGTCAAAGCCAAAAGATGCCAATGCATATTCCCCTCAGATTTGGACTGTTCGCCGCCAATGGCGATGAACTGGCAACCCCAATGATTTCAGGCGTTGATCAGGCAAACGGTGTACTTCACCTCAAGCAAAGAAGTCACAGCGTTGTATTCAAAAACATTCGCGAGCGTCCGGTGTTGTCACTCAATCGAAGCTTTTCAGCGCCGATAAACATTCACTTTGAACAATCGGCGGATGATCTGGCATTGCTGGCCAAATATGAAACCAATGCCTATTCCCGCTGGCAATCCCTGAACAAGTTGGCAACCGATGAACTGGTTGCTGCAACGAATGCGACAAGGGCCAATACCAAACCTGTGTGCAGCGATTTGCTTTTGGAAAGCCTGCTTGCAACAGCTGTAGATATTACGCTTGAGCCAGCATTGCGCAGCCAGGCGCTTACACTTCCCGGCGAAGCAGACATTGCACGTGAGATTGGTACGAACATCGATACCGACGCCATTCATGTTGCCCACAAAGGAATACTTGGCATCATTGCCAAAACCGGTCTTGAAGATTTCAATGCGGTATTGCGCGAAACCCGGATTGGTGGACCGTTTTCTCCTGATGCCACCAGTGCCGGGCAACGTGCCCTGTATCTGACTGCCCTATCCTATCTGGCTCGCCACCCTATCGCGCATGAGGAACTGCTTGATATCTACCGGTCGGCGGACAATATGACCGTCTTGAGCGGGGTCCTGGTCATTCTGGCGCATCAACATCAACACACATCCAGTGCCAAAACAGCTCTCGCGGATTTTGAAACACGTTTTAGAGACAACCCGCTGGTAATCGACAAATGGTTGACGATACAGGCAACTGTTCCCGGTTCCGATACGCTCGATCAGGTCCGCAATCTGATGCAATCGCCACATTTTTCCATCGATAATCCAAACCGGGTACGGGCATTGATCGGTAGTTTTGTGGCTGGCAACCCAACGGGGTTCAACAGCCATGACGGCAAAGGACATGCCTTTCTGGCTGAACAGGTCATAGCGCTGGACAGTTTAAATCCGCAGGTCGCCGCACGCATGTTGACCGCGATGCGGTCGTGGCAATCGCTTGAGCCTGTCCGTCGTGAAAATGCGCGCGCGGCGCTGGCCTCGATATCTGATGTGAAAACACTTTCCATGGATGTGCGCGATATTGTCAATCGCACGCTGGGATTGTCGTAAAACAGAACCGTCACAACCAGGCTGACTCCGCACTGATTTGGCCAAATGACCGACTGCGCTGCACTGCAACATCCATGTCGCTGAGTTTACGATCGAAATAACCGTTTTTTTTGAATAGGTTAAAAAAGAATTAACGTTGGGTCTGGACAAGGCGAATCACCTTTGATTCATTAGGGCAGATTTGGAAACGCGGCTTTCGAATCACTAAAGGATAAAGGTGGGACAAATGGCAGAAGCGCGTCATGCGAGCGCTACTGATGGAGAGACTCTATCCGGCGTCGAGGGCAGCCACGGCTGGCGCTCCGATCTGGCGGGTCATGCCAAACTATTTGCCAAGCCTGCCTACAGCAGACTGGTACGGGCGGAGCCTTTTCTCAGACGATCTATTCCCGCACTTATTGTTGCATTCCTTGTTGTCGTCGCAGCGGCAAGATTTGTCGACCTGCTTGATGAACGGGCACAACTTGAGGCAACAGCCAAACAGGCAACGGCACTTACAGCCCTGGCCGGCGCAGCCGCTCTGGTACCCGCAAAAACGTCATTGGAGGCACAGCATCGCTGGAATGTGGAAGTGCGTATCAGCGACGCGCTGCCGGCAATTCTCGTAACAGATGGTCGGTTCGCCCTGGTATCAAATGCCGCCGGACGGGTATATGCCGCGACATCCGGTGGCACGCCCTATGTGGGATTGCAACTTGACCAGATACTGCCCGGCGCCTCACCGTTGCAGATGTTTGGCACCCGTGCGGGTGTGCAAACCATACGCTTTCGCGATCAGGACTTTTTCGTATCTCTTGCACATCTGCCCGGTGATACCGGCTCCGTAACCGTTATGACCCCGTCATCGCGTATCTTCGATCCGTGGAAACAGGAGGTGTCGCTCAATGTGACCCTTTTTGCCGCCACGTCGAGTATCCTGTTGATCATTCTTTATGCTTATTTCACCCAGGCATCACGTGCCCGCGACGCTGATGATATCTACCTGGAGGCCCACCACCGCGTCGATACAGCGCTTTCGCGCGGCCGTTGCGGACTTTGGGATTGGGATCTGGACCTGGGGCGGCTTTACTGGTCGCGTTCCATGTATGAAATACTGGGACAAACACCGCGTGATTGCGTTTTGTCGTACCGGGACGTCAATCATCTTATGCACCCCGAAGACAAGAGCCTGCATGAGGTCGCCCGCTCAATAACACTGGATCAGGTTGTACAGGTTGACCACCTGTTCAGAATGCGTCACGCAAAAGGGCACTATGTATTGCTGCGGGCGCGTGGCCAAATCACCAGTTCCGATACCGAGCCCGCTCATCTTATCGGCATCGCAATGGATGTGACAGAACAGCATCGCCTTGCCCAGCGCTCTGTCGAGGCCGACCAAAGATTACTGGATGCAGTCGAAAGCACATCTGAGGCTTTTGTCCTTTGGGACAAGGATGACCTGCTGGTGATGTGCAACTCCAAATACCAGCGGATATTTGGTCTGCCTGACGAGGATGTCTGCCCAGGCATGCCGCGTGCCGATGTTTTGCGGGCGGCCAAAAGACCGGTCATCAAAACACAAATGGTTGGTGGCGAAGATACAGGCGAAGCCAAAAGCATGGAGGTCAATCTGGCTGATGGGCGCTGGCTACAGATCAACGAGCGCAGTACACGCGATGGCGGCCTGGTTTCTGTTCATACGGATATCACCCAGCTAAAACGCCACCAGGACCGGTTAAGGGAATCGGAACGGCGGCTTATGGCCAGTATCGGCGATTTGTCTGCATCACAGGGAACCCTGGAAGAAAAGGCGGTCGAACTCAGCGAACTCAATGCCAAATACCTGGCAGAAAAAGATAGAGCGGAAGCAGCAAACAAAGCCAAATCTGAATTTCTCGCCAATATGTCACACGAGTTGCGCACGCCGCTCAATGCTATTATCGGCTTCTCCGAGATACTCCAGACACGCATGTTCGGTCCGCTTGGTTCCGAGAAATACGGCGAATATGCCGATGATATTCACAATAGCGGCAAACATCTGCTGGGTGTCATTAACGATATCCTGGACATGTCCAAGATTGAAGCTGGCCGGTTGCAACTTACCTATGAGTCCGTAGACATTGCTCCGCTGATCGAAGAGACATTGCGTTTGATTGCCATTCAGGCAGAAAACAAATCCATTGTGCTGGAGTCGAAAATCTCAGCTGGCCTCACCCTTCATGTCGATCGTCGCGCCATGAAACAGGTTTTATTGAACCTGCTTTCCAACGCCCTGAAATTTACCGAAAACAATGGCCGTATTTCGGTTCGTGCACGCAAATACTCTGGTGCTGTCACTTTGACTATTGAAGACACGGGAATTGGCATCCCGCCAGCCGCGTTGAAAACCATCGGTCAGCCCTTTGAACAGGTGCAGAACCAGTTTTCCAAAAGCAAGGGCGGATCGGGGCTTGGCCTGGCCATTTCGCGTGCCCTTGTGTCTCTACATGGTGGTGCAATGAAGATCAGATCCCGAAGCGATGTCGGGACGATCGTATCGCTGCGCCTGCCCATCCGGCGATCGGGTGACAACAGTTAAAGGTCCGTCTTGGCCACTTGAGTTTTGACGGAACCACATGAATGCCCTGCGGCAAACTCGGGCAATGCCCAACCCCCGGTTCAGCAATGTTCCGGGGGTCTT
This sequence comes from uncultured Rhizobiaceae group bacterium, assembly GCA_947501445.1. Classification (GTDB taxonomy): domain Bacteria; phylum Pseudomonadota; class Alphaproteobacteria; order Rhizobiales; family Rhizobiaceae; genus Hoeflea_A. Next base: position 62,682 of record CANMVS010000006.1, read on the forward strand.
TTATTCCAAGGGCCTTTTGTGTGAATCACAAAGACGTTTGGTGCCTGCGCACATTCGGCTTTTCGGATCAGGATCGAATGAACAACCTGGCCGGAACGTGCGTCAAGAGCCGCTGCTTAATGCGATAATCTCACATTTTGAATAGTTCGCGCAAATATGCCGTGGACAGCACCTGTAACAAAGACCAGATGGGCCTCCAGCCTTGCCATGTCCGGAAAATCAATCCCGTTGAGCATCAGTTCCTGAAAAGCTATTGGTGAGGTGTCCGGATCAAATTTCTCGTCCAGACAAAGCCGTACAAATTGTGAAATATTCGTCAGTAATGACAGCGTCTCAATCAGGGTTATGGCGTTTTGTTCGCCAATCATGCGGGGCGCCAGCTCCTGGATTACTTCCTTTGTTCCCGTATGGGTTTTGACATCCGTCAGTCCGAAAGCGGAAGCCTGCAGACGCAGAAACTGTGCAATGAATTCGATATCGATGATGCCGCCATCAATGAGTTTCAAGTCCCAGATATTGGCTGGTGGCTTTTCATCGGCTATCCGCTGGCGCATGGCAGCGACTTCTTTTGCTGTCGCGAACACGTCTCGCTTCCGGTTCAATACATCGGCAAAAACCGCCTCAGCTTCGCATTTAAGACCGCCGTCACCGGCAATAAACCGCGCGCGGGATAACGCCATATGCTCCCATACCCAGGCTTCTTCTTCCTGATATTTCCGAAACGCCCGCACATTGGTGGCAACCGGACCTTTATTGCCGGATGGCCTCAACCGTAAATCCACCTCATACAGAACCCCTTCGCCCGTTGGTGCAGACAGGGCGGCAATCAACCGCTGGGTCAACCGTGTGTAATAACGAACCGGATCAAGTGGTTTTGCGCCATCGGATTCCTCACATCCATCATCGTAGGCATAGAGCAAAATCACATCGACATCGGAAGAAGCCGTCAATTCAAGACTGCCAAGTTTGCCAAGACCAATGATCGCGACCCGTCCGCCGGATATGCGTCCGTGCATCCGTTCAAGCTCTATCTGCGCTGCATCCAAAACAGACCGCAGGGTCAGGTCAGCAAGGTGGGAAAATGCGCGTGCAGCACGCTCGCCATCAATAGCACCGGTCAACAAACGGACCCCGACAAGAAACTTCTGCTCAGAAGCAAATATGCGCAGCCGATCCAGTATTTCCTCATAATTTGATGTGCCATCAAGGAATGCTTCCAATCGTTCGGAAAGATAGTCTCTTGTGGGAAGGTCGGCCAGAAGTGTCGGGTCCAGCATGCCATCAAACACATGCGGATTACGGGCAATGATTTCAGCCAGCTTTGGCGCTGATGCCATAATACGCACGAGCAATGACAGCAGTTCAGAATTACTGCCCAATAGGGAGAACAACTGCATTCCTGCAGGCAGGCCCGCAAGGAAGGCATCAAAATTCAAAAGTGTTTCGTCAGCCCTCCTGGTATCGGCAAATGCCTGCAACAACTGCGGCATCAATTCCGTCAGCAATTTTCGGGACTTGGATGTTTGTGTCGCCTTGTAACGTCCATAGTGCCAGGTGCGGATAATGCGGGACATATCCGATGGGCGTGCAAAACCCATCTTCTGCAGCGATGCAATGGTGTCCGGGTCGTCCTGTTCTCCGGTAAACACCAGATTTCCCGTGGCTGAGGTTAAGCCTGCCTCATTTTCAAACAAGCGCGCATAGCGTTTTTCAACCAGCCGCAAAGTGGCAATCAATTTGTCTGCAAATTCCTGCGCATTATCAAAACCCATCATCAGTGCGATACAGCGAAATTCTGCTTCATCGCTCGGCAAAATATGACTTTGTTCGTCATTGCGCATTTGAATGCGGTGCTCCACATCCCGCAAAAACCAATAGGCTTTCTGTAACGAATGTTCTGTGTTTTCACCAATCCAGCGCGCCTGACACAGCGCAGTAAGGGTCTCTTCCGTCTGTTTCGTACGGATTTGTGGCATGCGCCCACCAGCGATCAACTGTTGCGTCTGAACAAAAAATTCGATTTCGCGAATACCGCCCCGACCCAGTTTCACATTGTGTCCATAGGCAGAAATTTCACCGAAACCCTTATGGGCATGAATTTGCCGTTTGATCGAGTGAATGTCGGCGATTGCGACATAATCGAGGTATTTTCTGAATATGAATGGCGTTAGATCACGACAAAAATTCGCGCCCATCTTTAAATCGCCAGCGATCGGGCTGGCCTTTATGTAAGCAGCTCTTTCCCAATTTTGCCCCCTGCCCTCATAGTAGTGCATGGCTGCATCATAGGGGATCGAAAGTGGCATGGATCCGGGGTCAGGACGAATACGCAGATCGGTTCTGAAAACATAACCATCCATCGTGCGTTCCTGCATGATACGGATCAGCCGTTTGACCATACGTGCATTGACATCAGTCGCCTCATCCGGGTCAACGACAACGGCAAGGGTGGGATCGTGTATGGCCACAAGATCAATGTCAGATGAATAGTTCAATTCACCTGACCCAAGTTTTCCCATGCCAATGATGGCAAGTCCGCATCCACTGTTCGGCGTGGATAAGTCCCGAAGCACGATCTTGCCAGCCTTATGGGCTGCCAACAAAAGATGGTCGATGGCGGAAGAAACAGCAGCCGAGGCAAATTGGCTCAGCCACTGGGTAACCAGGCGCGATTCCAGAACCCGCCCGAGGTCATATAATGCCAAAGAAAAGGCGATGTCGCGCTTTAGTTGGCGCAACCGCCGCATCAGATCAGCCTCTGCCGGAAATTCAACCCAGGCATTTCGTGCATCGCGAACGAATTCTTCAAGCAGCTCTTCCGGCTGCATTTGCAGGGTTTTCGCCACGCTTGCAGGATTTCTGATCGCAATTTCGCGAAGATACGGCGCCAGTGTCATCGTGTTAATCAGAAGCGCGCGCGCCGCACTGTCATTGCCAAGAAACGTCTTCAAAAACGAGTTTTCAATTGACGCATCACGCAATTCATCAAGAGCTGATTGTTCTGCTTCAGGCGATTGAGGCCTGATCATCGGGCCTTTTTGTTCAACGCGTTGAATGAAACCGGATTGCGCTTTGTTCAAGTCTAATTCCCATCAGCCAAATACCATTCTTGCACATAGACCGGTTTGCTTGATTTCGTCGCTGCTTGCAAGCTCCAGCCGCCCGCCGTGCAGCCCCATGATGGCATCAACCAGGCTCAGGCCCAACCCTGTTCCCGGTTTTGAGCGGCTCTCATCCAGCCGTACAAATCTTTTGACAACATCATTGCGCCGATTTTCAGGAATACCAGGACCACTATCGCGTACAGACAATATTATATTTCGCTTGTGCTGCTCCAGCGAAATCCTGATGGTTGAGCCACCATCGCCATCAGTGCTGTATTTTATTGCATTTTCAATCAGATTGCTTATCGCCTGACCGATCAGTTCGCGATTTCCGGACACCACGATCCCATCAGAGATGTCTGAAGTCATGGTCGCGCCAGCTTCTTCGGCAACCGGTTCGTAAAGTTCTTCGGTATCACGCGCAATGGCGGACAGATCCACCGTATCCATTTGTGCGACGGCTGAACCAGCCTCAACCCGTGATATCATCAACAGAGCGTTGAATGTACGGATCAACTGATCCGATTCTTCAATCATCTCCTCCATTGCCAATCGGTAGGACGCTGTATCTTCGCGGCCTGCAAGAGCTGCCTCCGCCTTGTTTCGCAAACGGGTCAGGGGTGTCTTCAAATCGTGGGCAATATTGTCAGAAACCTGCCGGAGCCCAACATTGAGTTTTTCAATGCGGACCAACATGGAATTGAGAGAACTGGATAACCGATCGAACTCATCGCCGGTACCGCTTATCGGTAGTCTTTGGGCCAGGTCACCCGCCATAATTTTCTGGCTGGCCTGTGCAACGCGGTCAATCCGCAAAAGTGCGCCGCGGCCAATGACAAACCAGATAATCAAAGCGCCAACCAGCATGATCCCCAGCGCCAGCGCCAGCGAGCTTCTGATCATTGAGCGAAACTTCGTCGGTTCACCCAGGTCCCGCCCCACCAGCACTCGCATTCCATTGGAAAGGAAGATCACTTCTGCCAGTGCGCGGTGGCCGGGTGTACCCTCGGGCTGATAGAACCGGCGATAGGTGAAGGGACGCGCGGTCCAACCCTTGGCGTCAAGAATTCCAGCTTGCAGGCTCTCGACGTTGCCCGCCAGAATTTTGCCGTTGGGTGCTGCAATCGTATAGAGGTTTGCACCAGGCTCGCGTGAGCGACGATCAATGTGGTTGATAAGCAGTGTGACACCGCCACGCCGGTAAAAATTGGCCAGGACCTGGATTTCATCCTGAACAACCCGCTTGGTCTGGCCGGTCAGCAAACTGGATGTAAGGTCTGTCACGTAGAACACGAGCACGACCGCGCAGATCGCAAACAGGCCGAGATACAGAGCTGACAGCCGCACCGCAGTGGTGCGCAATAATATTCGAAATCGGCCCACGCCCCCGCCCAGTCTAGTTTTCAGCTTTGAGAATGTAGCCCGCGCCCCTCACGGTGCGCAGGAGCGCCTGATCAAAGCCCTTTTCGATTTTGGAACGCAGCCTGGAGATATGAACATCGATAACATTGGTTTGTGGATCGAAGTGATAGTCCCAGACATTCTCGAGCAGCATCGTGCGTGTTACAACCTGACCAGCATGTTTCATCATATATTCCAGCAACCGGAATTCACGCGGCTGCAAGGTGATGCGTTGCCCTGCCCGGTGAACCTCGTGAGCCAGGCGGTCAAGTTCAAGATCGGCAATGCGGTAAACGGTATCATTGTCACGCATGCCCTTGCGTCTTCCCAGCACTTCCACACGGGCCAGCAGCTCTGAAAAGGAATAGGGTTTTGGAAGGTAGTCATCGCCACCGGCGCGCAAACCGGTAACACGATCATCCACCTGACCGAGCGCCGAAAGGATGAGCACCGGCGTTTCAATCGACTTTTCACGCAAAGCGCTGACGATAGAAAGTCCGTCCCGTTTGGGCAACATTCTGTCAATTACCATGACGTCATAGGTATTTTCAGTTGCCAGATAAAAGCCCAGGTCCCCATCACTCGCGTGATCGGTCACTATGCCCGCTTCGTTGAACGCTTTGACCAGATAAGCTGCCGCGTCAAGATCATCTTCTATAACCAGAATCTTCATGGTTGATATACTAGGCAATTCTTCACTAGATGTACAAATCATAAAATCACCTGGTCAGATCATTCTGGCAGAATGCCCAGACCGTTTCACGTTTTGTCATAAACGGGACACGGTGTCGGCGTTTGAATTTGTTGATGCATTCAGGTTTTACCGATTCCGTCAAAACCTGAATGCATCAACAAAAGAAGTGGGCAGCGAACCGATGGGTGATCCGCTGCCCGCAGAACCGGACGTTTGGTCGGGGGCGACATTATGACCTCCCGCCCGATCTGATTAGCCTCGCGCTACTGGCAATGCGACGAAGCGATTATTGTTCTGGTTGTTCAATTGAAACAGGACTGCCTTTCGGCCGGTATCCGTCGCCGCATCCACTGCGCTGGCGACATCCTTGGCAGATTTTACATCCTCATTATTAACCGAGACGATAACATCACCTTCGCGAATTCCACGTTCGGCAGCCAAGCTCTCCGGCTGAACCTCTGTAATCATCAAGCCATTGCCATCTTCAGCCGGCTTGACTGTCAGGCCAAATTCCTTGAGCGTTTCACCTTTGTCGGGTACGACCGGTGCGCTCGGTGCTTCCGCCTTTTTGACATCTTTCAAGGCCTCGATCTTGACCGTAATTGACTGGCTGTCTCCTTCGCGCCAGACAGTGATGTCAACCTTTTGACCCGGGTCTACCCTGGCAATTTTCCTGGCCAGATCACGTGGATCCTTCACCAGATCGCCATCAACTGCGGTAACAACGTCACCTGATTCCATGCCGGCTTTCTGGGCTGGCGAGTCATCCTGAGGCTCGGTAACCAGGGCACCTTTTGCTTCAGCAAGACCAAGAGATTCGGCGATATCTGCCGTCACCGGCTGTATCTGTACGCCAAGCCATCCTCTTTCAATAGTACCGTCGTCCATCAAATCGGATACGACATCGTCGGCCAGCGAAGCCGGTATGGCGAATGCTATCCCTACGTTGCCGCCGGATGGCGAGAAGATAGCTGTGTTAACACCGATAACCTCACCTTCAAGATTGAATGTCGGACCACCTGAATTGCCTCGATTTACCGCCGCATCGACCTGAATAAAGTCATCATATGGCCCGGATCCAATATCGCGGCCACGGGCAGAAACGATACCGGCTGTCACGGTTCCACCCAATCCAAATGGGTTGCCGACTGCAACCACCCAGTCACCAATGCGGGTTTTGTCGTCTTCATCAAAATCGACATAGGTAAACTTCTGGTCGGCATCGACTTTGAGAACGGCAAGGTCTGTACGCGGGTCCTTACCGATCAGTCTGGCATCAAGTTCGGTACCATCATGCAGGATGACAGAAAATTCGGTTCCCTGATCCACTACATGGTTGTTGGTCACCAAAAATCCGTCACCGGTGATAAAAAACCCGGAACCCTGTGACACGGGACGCGCCCGTAGAAAATTGTTTTCCTCATTGTTGCGCTCACTGCGCTGATCGGGCTGGCCAAAAGATTTACCCTGTCCGAAATCCTTGAAGAAACGGCGCATGGGATGATCTTCAGGCAGATTTTCCATTCCTGGCATGCCGCCGAAACCATTTGAAGAAACAGGCCGCACATCTGATTTTACCCGAACAGAAACAACTGCCGGTGTTACTGCTTCAACAACATCGGCAAATCCCGGTGCCTCAGGTGCCTGAACGCGAACAGCATCAGCATAGGCTGACTGAACGCGGGCCGGAACACCGCTTGCCATCATGACGGCTGCTAATCCCAGTACAGCTGTTGTCGTCAAGAAACCTTTGCGGGCAATACGGTAATTCTTGTTTGGCATGAACCTGTCCTCTAATTTGTGTCAAACCTCGTATTGAACAAATAGGGATTGGAACATTACCGCTGCCTATCCATTGGATGAATTTTTGGTAATGTTGGAATTTATCTAATCAGATCAGATAATTACCTTTCCAAATTGTAATAAACCAGAGCTATTGTTGAATAGCTGCATCCCTTTATCAGCGTATGCCACTGGCAAATGAACACCATCCTGCAGCTCGAAAGGGGGAATCATCCATTGCGATCCGCATCAAGTTCCTGCATCCAAACATGCCTGCACCACAAAGGTGACGAGGAGGCTGAGATTAGAAGATTTTGAGTGAGGCAGCAGATACCCGCCAGCGCGTTTGCACACGAAAGGCACATGGGCGCGGCTCAGGACCGATGCAAACGGAACACGGGTGTTATGCCAGGGCGTATGCACGCGCTGGCATATTCAGATATGAATAACTCAGCGCGTGGCTTCATCGCTTCTATTGACCCGGGTCACAACCTTGGATGTCGATTCCAATGTGCGATGAACCGGGCATTTGTCGGCAATCTCTTCAATCTTGTCCCGCAATACCTCAGGGATGTCGCCCTGAATTGTAATTGCTCTTTCAAACTGATCGATCTTGCCGCCCCGCATAACCTCGTCCTCGGTGCATTCTGCGCAATCGGCTGCGTGAATTTTGGCGTGGGATACATCCACGGTAATACGGCCAAGATCGACCTTCTTGAAATTGGCGTACATGCGCAATGTCATCGATGTACAGGCACCCAGGGCAGCTGACAGGTAGTCGTAGGGAGATGGACCGGAATCCAACCCGCCAACACTGACAGGTTCATCAGCAAACAATCGGTGCTTTCCCGCATGGACGGTGTTTTGGAATTTGCCCTCACCGGTTTCCGAAACACGCACGGCCTCGACATCACTTTCTCCCTGCGGCGCATCCTCATCAATGTAGCGGGATGCCCAGCCGGCGATCATAAGCGCTGCAAAAGATGCATCCTGTGACCGGCTGACAAGGTGATCCGCATTATCGAGCGAAACGAAACTCTTGGGGTGGCGTGCAGCGGTAAAAATTGCCGCTGCATTCTCTATGCCGACGGTCTGGTCGATGGGCGAGTGCAATACCAGCAGCGCCTTCTTCATACCCGCAATACGCTCTGCCAGCACATTCTCGCGGACGTCGTCCAAAAACTGCTTTTGTATTGTGAACGGACGCCCGGCGAGTTGGACCTTGGCCTCTCCATCACGCTCTATCTCTTCAATCTTCGACCCGAAATTGTGAACAACATGGGCAACATCTGCCGGTGCACCAATTGTTGCCACGGCCTTTACCTCCGGCACATCACCGGCCACCGCCAATACTGCAGCGCCGCCCAGGGAATGACCAATCAGAATGGATGGTGCCTCGAAATTGTCACGCAGATAGCTCACGGCGGATTGCAGGTCGGCAACATTTGACGAAAAGTTTGTTGATGCAAATTCACCTTCACTGGAGCCCAACCCGGTAAAATCAAACCGCAGGACAGCAATACCAGCGCGTGAAAGTTCTGATGCAATCCGCTTTGCTGCCAGAATGTCTTTTGTGCAGGTGAAGCAATGGGCAAACAGTGCATAGGCCCGCACGTGGCCAGCAGGAACATCCAGTCTTGCTGCCAGGGTTGCACCCGAATGGCCATTGAATTCCGCTTTGATGGAAGTTGCAGTCATAAGCCCACTCCTGATTTCGGGTTTTGCAATTTGTTCTTCTTCGTAAAATCACAAACACCAAGATATGTTTCGGCATCAATGGCGCATGGTCTCCACCCGGCGGTGCCGCTGGAATTTCATGCGCTAGAAATTGAACCCAAAGCTATCAGCTATTGTCATCACGGGAACTTAAAACTTTCTCGAGGTCGGCTTGTTCGCGCTCTGAAAGAAGTGCCGTCGTATTGGCAAATCTTCGCCTGCGCGCACCCAGCAACAGATAAGTCAGCCCGATGATGAGAAAAAGAGCAGGCATCGACCACAACAGAACGGTCTGCATGGAAAGGCGCGGCTTCAACAAAACGAATTCGCCATAACGCGACACAATATAGCCGACGACCTGGCTATCGGAATCACCAGCGACCAGGCGCTGGCGTACAAGCACCCGCAGGTCCTTTGCCAATTCCGCATCGGAATCGTCGATAGACTGATTCTGACAAACAAGACAGCGCAGTCCCGAAGAGATATCGCGTGCCCGTTCTTCAAGAACCGGGTCGTTCAATATCTCATCCGGTGTCACAGCCTGTGCGGGCTGAATGAAAGACAACGCCACCACGCAGATGGCAAACAATGATTGTCTGAGCACACTCACGTCGTTGGCTCGGCAATCGCGGCACCCGCCTTGCGCCGTGCAGGCGCCCCGATGCGCAATCGGCGGTCAAAAAGTGAAACAACGCCGCCAACTGACATGATGATCGCCCCGAACCAGATAAATGTGACCCATGGCTTCCACCAGACACGCACAACCGTGCCGCCACCAGGCGTTTCATCCCCCAGCGCAACATAGAGCTGGTTTGGGCCGGTTGTCATAATTCCAGCCTCCGTCGTTGGCATGCGCCTTGCTGTATAAACACGCTTGGCGGAAACTATTTCAGCAATGTTTTCCCCATCACGCGACACCGAAAACGCCCCTTGCAATTCGCTGTAATTGGGTCCGGAATTTGGTTTCAACCCTTTGAACTCTAGCGTGAACGGGCCCGATTGAATTTTTCCACCCGGCGCCACATTGGCAACCAGCTCGGTGGAAAAAGCGGTAACTGCAACAATGCCGACAACCGAAATACCAAGTCCGAAATGGGCCAGTGCGCCACCAAATGCCGACCTGGGAAGCCCGATCAACCGCCGCCACATGACCGACGGACTGGCATTGCCTATACCCGCACGCAACGCAATGTCAGTCAGGCTACCCATGATGAGCCATACACCAATGCCAATGCCGATGCCCGCAAGAACCGGGGCCCCTGTGGCAAAATAGGTCACAGCCAGAGCGACAAGCAATGACACCCCGGCAGCCAGATAAAGCCTTTGGGTAACCGCCCATATATCACCGCGCTTCCAGGCCAGAAGCGGGCCGAAAGGAACCGCCAGCAACAGGGGGATCATTACCGGGCCGAACGTCAGATTGAAAAATGGCGGACCAACGGAAATCTTTGCACCGGTAACAGCTTCAAGCACCAGCGGATATAGCGTGCCGATCAGGACCGTCGCCATTGCGGTTGTCAGAAACAGATTATTAAGGACCAAAGCGCCCTCTTTGGAGACCGGTGCAAACAAGCCGCCTGGCGACAGGGTCTGTGCACGCAGCGCAAACAATGTAAATGCACCACCGATGAATACGATCAGAATGCATAGAATGAAAATGCCGCGCAGCGGATCAGTTGCGAAGGCATGCACCGATGTCAGAACGCCTGAGCGCACCAGAAATGTGCCCAGCAATGACAGGGAAAATGTCATTATAGCCAGCAGGATTGTCCAAATTTTCAGTGCTTCGCGTTTTTCCATTACCAATGCGGAATGCAGCAGTGCCGTACCCGCAAGCCAGGGCATAAAGGATGCGTTTTCCACCGGATCCCAAAACCACCAGCCGCCCCAGCCCAACTCGTAGTAGGCCCAGTAGGACCCCATCGCTATTCCAGCGGTCAGGGTTGTCCATGCGGCCAGTGTCCACGGGCGCACCCAGCGTGCCCAGGCCGCATCAATGCGCCCGTCAATCAGGGCGGCAACTGCGAAGGAAAAACAAATCGAGAAACCAACATAGCCAAGGTACAGAAGTGGCGGATGGATCGCCAGACCGATATCCTGCAGGATCGGGTTGAGATCACGCCCTTCCAGTGGCGCCGGGTTCAGTCGGTTGAAGGGGTTTGAGGTGAGCAATACGAAGAACAGAAAAGCGGATGTGATCCAGGCCTGCACCGCCAGGACATTGGCTTTCAAAGAGGCCGGGAGATTGCTGCCAAACATAGCCACCAGCGCGCTGAAGAACACCAGAATAAGGATCCACAACAGCATCGAGCCTTCGTGATTACCCCAAACACCGGAGAATTTGTAGATGAGTGGTTTGAGTGAATGGGAATTTTCCCAGACATTTTGAACCGAAAAATCAGAGGTTACATATGAAACGGTCAAGGCGATGAATGCCAGGAGGATAAGCAAAAAGGATGTAATCGCGGCGGGGGCGGCAACAGCCATGAGTCCATTGTCACGTATCCTTGCACCGGCCAATGGCAGGACAGACTGAATCAACGACGTTGCCAGCGCCATGATGAGTGCATAATGACCCAGTTCAACAATCATTGTGTTGCCTCGCTCCCCTGCCAGACACCTTTTTCTTTCAAAGTGTCTGCAACTTCCTTGGGCATATAGTTCTCATCATGTTTGGCCAGAACTGTATCGGCAACAAAGACCGTATTGCCCGGCACAAAGGAACCTTCCACGATGACACCCTGCCCCTCACGAAAAAGATCGGGCAGAATGCCTGCATAGGCAATCGCCACAGTGTGATCGGTATCCGTTACTGCAAATTCGACCTGGGTACCCTGTCCGCGTGACACGGAGTTTTCCGCGACAAGACCACCAAGACGTATCCGGGTACCCGGGACAACCTGTTTTTCAACGACATCGCTTGGAGAATGAAAATAGACGATCTGATCCTGCAGCGCGAAGAGGACAAGAAGAACCGCTACGCCAATAACGCTCATTCCACCGCCGATTATTGTCAGTCTTTTTTGCTTGCGCGTCATTGTTCCAATTCCTTGGGCTCTAGACCAAATTGGGTCGCGGCATCCATTAAAGCCTGTCTTGCCTCATTCGCGCCATCAAACTTTTCGAGAGCGCGCGCGAGCGCGTCACTCGCTTCCTGCGGCTTACCCAATATCATGTATGATCGTACAAGGCGCAGCCAACCGGGAAGATTGTCCGGATCCGCACGCAGTTTTGCATCCAATCCGGCGACCATGCCGCTGATCATCTCCATACGCTCTTCACCGGACATCTCGGCGGCAGCTTCAACCGCTGCAGCATCGGGGCCTGCCATGGCTGACTGATCCGCCATGTCTTCACCGCCGCCCAAACGCACCAGATGTTCACGAACCAAAGGCATCCACGGCGCATCCGCTGGTGAGTTGGAAGCCAGTTCGGCAAATCCCGAACGCGCGTCATCAGTCCGGCCTTCCTGCGCCAGACCCAGGGCAAGAAAATAGGCGGAAAGCGGGTTATCCGGTTCAAGCGATTGTGCCGCGACAAATGTTTCCTGGACCTCAGCGGTGACGATGCCGCCACTTTGTGCAAATAGTGCCTGTCCCAACCCGGTATGGCGCGCAACAGAGGGTCCCAGCAGGCGCAGCGCATTGCGATAGGCCGTTTCAGATTCCTGCATGCGATTAAGGCCCAGATAGATTGGAGCCAGAACGTCCCAGCCGCGACCATCCTGCGGGTTGGTGGCCAGATGTTTTTCGGCTTGCGCAACCAGCACTCTTATGTCGCCACCACCATTTGTCGGCGCGGCTGGCACAACGCGTGCCGCCAGCGGTTGGGATGGCATACCGGGGTTGCCAATTGTCAGATATCCAACAACCGCAACCAGTGGCAATATCAAAATGACCACCCACTGCCCAATTCGCCCCAGACCACCGGACGAATAGACCGAGCGATTTTCCCCACGTGAAGCCTTCAGCAGACGGCGCGCAACCTCAGCGCGGGCATATTCCGCCTGATCAGCTGAAAGGCTGCCACCGGCAACATCACGCTCAATCTCGCGCAGCTGGTCGTGATAGACCTCCACGTCATAGGCATCCGTATCGTCTACTTGTGTGGTTGTCTGTCTGTGCCGCGCCAACGGGATGAGCAGGCTTATTGTTACGGCCACAGTCATGACAGCAGCCAGGACCCAAAACATCATGATTTTCTAACTACTGACCTTTGCATTTCTGCCAGGGCCAGCAACCATTGCCGCCCTTTTCAAACTACAATGTGTCTATGTTAAATGTCAGAACTAGACAAGCGGCGTCCAATCACCGTTATCGCCGCGACAGGCAGTGCCTCGGGTTGTTTTTGTCTCGCCATTCACATCCACTTTGTGGATATATTGTCTGCAATTCTGGGACCCCACCTCATAGGGTTGTGCTGCATAGACTTCACCGGAAACCCCGTTTCCGCTGCCTTTCCATGCGACGATCTGTCCGCTCGGTGCGACTTCAAGCGCACGGTACTCAGCCTCAAGAGCCTTGTTTCGGTCTGCCTGACTGAGCGATGCCGAAACAGCCGGATCAATGATGCCGCCATTGAGGGCATCAATAACGGTTCCGTTTGCGCTATTTTGCGGAACGAAGGAATTCAAAATATTGGTCTGCGTGTTATTACCCGCGCACCCGGACAAAACCAGCAGGCTCACGGCCAAAATAGCACCGGTTTTCATAATCTCGCCCACTCCATCAATTCTACGTTACACAAATGATTTCGTCGTATTGTCCCAACCGAACGCAAATTACGCTTACGTCGAATCTACAAAATCACAATTCTACAACCCATCAGGGTAAGGATAAGACATTAATGTGGCAGCTGTTTGATCCTCATCATGAGGCTCAAATGATTAACGAACTGCAACCGGCAGAATAACCTTTGCACAAAGACCACCAAGTGTGCTGCGTTCCAATACGACAGAGCCCTGATATTCTTCGGCGATCTCCTTGATTATTGACAGACCAAGCCCGGTACCCGGTTTGCTTTCATCCATCCTGCGACCCCGCTTGAGCGCCTCGGCCAATTGATCATCCGGCATGCCCGGACCATTGTCTTCGACGCAAATGGACAACATCGGCTTTATCCCGGCATCTGCGGATCCATCGTTGGGCTTGTCAATGGTTATGGGAGCCACGACGACCCTGACTTTATCGCTGGTCCACTTGCTGGCATTTTCCAGCATGTTGCCGAGAATCTCCTCAACATCATGCTGTTCCATGGCAAGTTCCGGCGGATCAGGAGGCAGCACCAGTTCAAACCCGGTTTCAGGTTGCAATCGTTCCATGACACGAAGCAGCCTTTGCAAGGTTTTTTGGGTGTCCGTGCGCACCAGAACCGAATTTTGCTGGGCGGCAATACGCGCCCGATCGAGATAGTGCTGGACCTGATTTTGCATGGCGGTGGCCTGTTCATTGACCAGACGAGCCTGTTCGGGATCCATAGCGCGCGCTTCATTCAGCAATACGGCAATAGGTGTTTTCAAGGAGTGTGCAAGATTGCCAACCTGCATACGGGCGCGTTCAATGATGCGTCGGTTATTGTCAATCAGGGCATTCACCTCATCTGTCAAAGGCGCAATTTCTCGTGGGAAACCACCGGAAAGAGATTCGGTTTTACCGGCCCTGATCTCCTCCAATGAGCGACGAATGCGATCAAGCGGTCGCAGCCCAAACAAAATGGCAATGGCATTAACCAGCAGGCTGCCCAAACCGAACAGAGACAGAAACAGGATGAGCTGGCGCGAGAATATCGAGACATCAGCATCGACATCGCCCTGATTTCCGGTAACCCGGAAACGGGCAACCTCACCATTGTCACCAAGGAGCACTTCAGTTTCGGCGACTACAACGTCGCGGCCACTGCTGTCTGTCGATTGATAAATTCGCTCATAGCGGTTGTTGAAGGGTGCCTTCGCCACGCTCACGACTGCGACCTGCTGTTGCCCAAGCGAAACAGAGGCCAACTTGTCCGGTGGTCCATTGTCGACAACATCGACAATCCAGTACCAGCCCGAACCGGGTTGTGAAAACCGCAGATCACCCAATTGTGGTGTACCGCTGAGCTGACCATTGCTTTTCAGTGAAATGGAATTGATGACATTGTAGAGTTGGGCGCGCAGCAATTCCTGAAAACCGCGTTCCGCACCATTTCTGTACAACGTCAGGATCAGAACACCGGTGACGAACAGGGCGATGACCGCCCAAAGGGTTGCAATCGTCAATACGCGGGTGGCGAGGGAGCGCGGCTGCCTGACGCTAACTGCCATCGCCTGGCGCCTGAATTCGATATCCAAGTCCGCGAATGGTCTCAATCATGTCCACGCCGAGCTTTCTGCGCAGGCGGCCAACGAAAACCTCAATGGTGTTGGAATCGCGATCAAAATCCTGATCATACATGTGCTCGACCAACTCTGTGCGCGAAACGACCTTGTCCATATGGTGCAACAGATACGAAAGGAGCCGGAATTCATGGGAGGTCAATTTGAGCGCAACACCGTTTACGGTTGCCTTTGCACCGCGTGTATCGAGCCGCAAAGGGCCGCAGGAAATTTCCGATGAGGCATGTCCGGCCGCCCGACGGATCAGCGCCCGGACACGGGCAAGCACCTCTTCAACATGAAAGGGTTTGGCGACATAATCATCAGCGCCCGCATCTATTCCGGCAACCTTGTCGCTCCAACGATCCCGTGCCGTCAAAATGAGGACGGGCATGACCCGATCAGCGCTGCGCCATTCCTCAAGGACACTGATGCCATCCTTCTGCGGCAGGCCGATATCAAGAATGACCGCGTCGTAGGGTTCCGTATCGCCCAAAAAATGGCCCTCGTCACCATCAAACGCCCGGTCAACCACGTAGCCGGCTTCTTCAAGTGCCTCAGACAATTGTCTGTTCAGGTCCTTATCATCTTCAACAACAAGTATTCGCATTGTCTCGTGCCCCATCGACTGCTGAATCAATTATTACCGGGTTCAGGGCCGGGCGTTGACTGTCATCTTGCGTCGCCGCTTGCCGCTGGAGTCATTGGCCAGCACCGTGATCTTGCATACTTGTTGCCCACCGCTGCCGGCAACGGAAACAGACAAAAGCTCGCCATTCGTTTGCGCCAGGACCCGTTTTACAGCGGCAGAACAGTCAGCTTTTGCCTGTGCCTGTGCAGAACCGGTTACCGCGAAGGCAAATGGCAGTGCCAGCATCATGATCGCCATTCTTCTACTTAATCTGATCATTCCAAACCTCTACCCGGCCCCAACAGGGCCATCCTACAGCGACTGATCACAGGTTCAACATATAGGCTGCCTGCCTTGTCTGCACAACGCAAACAGTCAATCGACAATCATCGTTGCTTCTGTCTACAGGAGCAAGGCTGAACTAAAAATGAACAGACTTCAAAGACGATCCGATCAATACCACACCGCAGCGAAGATAAACTATCCATCAACGGTCTCAAATGGCCAGTCAACGAGGTGTTTTTCGAAATCTTCCGGCTCCAGCCCGGCTTCCGGAACGGTTCGGCCACGCACGGAAACACCCGCCTGATGCACAGTCTGCAAATCACCCGATACCAGAGGATGCCACCAGTACAGGTCCTTTCCTTCCGCAACCAGTCGATAGCCACAGGTTGGAGGCAACCATGTCAGTGCGCGTACGGTTTGCGGTGTCAGTCCGATGCACTCGGGAACTTCTGCCTGCCGATTTTGGTAATCGCTGCATCGGCAGCTATCTGCGTCCAACAGCTTGCAGGCAACATTTGTCCAGGCAATCTCGCCCGTATCCCAGTCCTCCAACTTGTTCAGACAGCACCGTCCGCAACCGTCGCAAAGAGACTCCCACTGCTCGCTGTTCATGTCTTCCAGCGCAACGGTTTTCCAGAACGATTTGGCGGTCATATAGTCTCCGACACCTGATTGTTTTGACACGTGGGTGTTAACTCACTTTTTAGTGCAGCCCTTGTCCTTTGGACCAAAATCGGCAAAACATTATTGGAGATAAGGTCTAAACCGGGGCAGAAACCTGCCCTGGCGTTTTGGACCCGGGGAACTTGGTAGTCAATAGACTGGGAATATCGCGTGCAAGACCCGTTTAGTCAGGAGAACAGACCGCGTAGACGGCGCAAGCTGCTGCTGCGAATTGATTCCTGGATTGATTCAACAATGTGGTCGGCAAGTTCTGGTCTCGGAGAGCGGTGGGAAGAGGCCAATATATTCTTCCGGCGGTTCAGGGTTCGCGGTTTCAAAAAAGCGGTCTTTGAGATTCTGGGTGAAACCATGACGCTGGGAACAGCCGGTGCGGTATTGCTGCTGGCACTCGCTATTCCGGCTTTTGACGAGACCTACGGCGACTGGAAAGAGCAGGATGATTTTGCGGTAACCTTTCTGGATCGCTATGGCAATGAGGTCGGCCACCGCGGCATCATTCACGAGGACGCTGTGCCCATGGATGAACTCCCCGATCACATGATCAAATCGGTTCTGGCAACTGAAGACCGCCGCTTCTTTGATCATTTTGGTATTGATCTGTTCGGCCTGACCCGTGCCATGACTGAAAATGTGCGGGCCAATTCCGTGGTTCAGGGTGGCTCAACGATTACACAGCAATTGGCCAAAAACCTCTTTTTGACGAATGAGCGCACAATTGAGCGCAAGATAAAAGAGGCCTTTTTGGCTCTGTGGCTGGAAGCCAATCTGTCAAAAAACGAAATTCTGCGCCTTTATCTTGATCGGGCCTATATGGGTGGCGGAACATTTGGTATCGCTGCTGCATCTCAATTTTACTTTGGCAAGGATGTGACCGATGTGACTTTGGCGGAATCAGCCATGCTGGCTGGCCTGTTCAAGGCACCGGCGCGTTATGCACCCCACATCAATCTGCCTGCAGCACGGGCCAGAGCCAGCGAAGTTCTGACTAATCTTGTTCAGGGTCAATTGATGACCGAAGGTCAGGTCATTGGTGCAAGGCGCAATCCAGCCAATGTTGTTGACCGCGGTGATATCGAAACGCCAGACTACTTTCTGGATTGGGCTTTCGAGCAGGTCAAAGAAATTGCCGGTCGACAAGCCCAGCATTCCCTGATTGTTCGTACAACAATAGACACCGGTCTGCAGGCCGCTGCCGAGGAGGCACTGGAATCAGGGCTTCGGCAGTATGGCAAACGCTATAAAGTCAAGCAGGGTGCAATCGTACTGATCGAAAACGGCGGTGCTGTCCGTGCCATGGTGGGTGGCCGGGATTATGGTGACAGTCAGTTCAATCGGGCAACCAAGGCGCTCAGGCAACCCGGGTCCTCCTTCAAGCCCTATGTTTATGCAACGGCTATGGAGAACGGCTTCACACCGGAAACCATGGTGCGCGATGCACCGATAAGCTGGCGTGGATGGTCGCCGCGAAACTACGGACGTGGCTATTCCGGCAGAATGGATATGACACGGGCTTTGGTAAAATCCGTCAATACCATACCGGTTCGGCTGGCGCGTGATCATCTGGGGACGGAATCAATTGCGGATACGGCAAAGCGCATGGGCGTGGAAACCCCTATTCGCACAGACAAGACAATGGCTCTGGGAACTTCAGAAGTGACTGCGCTCGATCAAGCCACGGCTTACGCGGTTTTTCCGGCCGGTGGCCTGTCTTCAAATCGCCACGGTATAACGCAGATTATGAATTATGCTGGCGACATTTTATACGACCATCACCGTGATGCTCCCGAGCGCGAACGGGTACTCTCCGAACAGGCAATCGTGTCAATGAACACCATATTGACGCAAATTCCAGAGTGGGGAACCGGCCGCAGAGCAAAGCTGGAAGGCATAAAAACCGGCGGCAAAACCGGCACAACCCAGGCCTATCGCGACGGCTGGTTTGTCGGCTTTACAGGCAATTTCACGGCGGCTGTGTGGTTTGGCAATGACGACTATACCTCGTCAGCGCGCATGACGGGTGGATCCCTGCCCGCCATGACATTCAAACAACTGATGACATTTGCACATCAGGGTGTTGAACTGCGATCAATTCCCGGCCTCGAGCTGCCTGAAGAGGAACAAACTGCCGGCGACACACTTGTTGCCTCATCTGAACTTGTCGATGACACCGGTGCACCCATTATTCGGCCACGGGTGCTGTCCAAAGACGCTACGACCCTGCTTCGATCGCTGGCGCAACGCTTCTCCAGTGCACCCAGCATTCAATCCGGCAAGCTGAAATCCGCCCAGCTTGCGCCGGCAGTTGCTGACAAAAGCTATTGAATAGATCAGCCACCCCTTTTCCCGGTTGGATAATGTGGCAGGCTGCTGCTATGTGTGGCGCAACTGTTTATAATATCCAGGGTTAAGGTCTTTTGTTTCGCATTCCCATCCTGATCGCAATCGCATTGCTCATTGCTTTTGGTGGCGCGACCGCCAGCGCCATCTATGCGCTCAAGGCGACGGTTGGATTTGGTTCAATTCGCCTTGGAGCGTGGACCGCCTGGCCTGACGCTCAAAAAGATTATGCTGACCCCTATGCAAAGGCGCATCGGGCACGGGCAGGCAAACTGCTTTTGGGCGATGCGGAGGGGTTGGTCTTTGTAGCAAAGGTTGACAGTCAGGGGGACACACTTGTGACCCGCTGTGAATATACGATAACCGGAATAACACCGCCTGCCCGTTTCTGGACATTGCACACAACGCGCGATGACGATCAAATCATGGCAGTTGATGCAAATTTTCCAGCGGCTTATCACTCACATAACATATTGAAAGGCCCCGGCGGCGCCTTCACCATTTCGACCGGGCATCTGGCAAAACCCGGCAATTGGCTGACGACACCCTTCGCAGAACAGCGATTTCAACTCGTACTCACATTATTTGACTCACCAACGGCTGGCAGCTCCAGATTAATCCAGTTGCAAATGCCTGATATCATTCGCGGGAAATGCCGCGATGGGTAAACTGTTATTTGTCGTATTGGCAGGCATCGCTGGAGCCGCCCTGCTCCATATCATCATAATATTGTCGATTCCCAGCTATGCGGATCGTGATGTATGGACCAGGATAAATGCGCTTGGGCCGGCAGATTTTTTTCATATTCTGCCACCCGATAAAGTCGATGGGCTGACAACAGCCAACCCTTTCTTGAGATCGGCAGTTTGTCGATTTGATATTTCTGATGAAGCCGCGCGTATCAGCGCATCCGGGCTGACACATTATTGGTCACTGTCAATTTTTGATCCGGCAGCCAATGAGATTTACAGCATGAATGACCGAACAGCGACGGACAAAAAACTGGATATTGCCGTTGTTACGCCATTGCAGATGATAGAATTTAGAAAAAACCTGCCTGAATCGCTCGCGGATACCGTGCTGATTGAATTCCCCAAATCAACAGGCTACGTGGTCCTGCGAACCGTCGCTCCCGATGCCAGCTGGAATACAATCGTCAGAGCGTTTCTCAACAACGCCCAATGCAGTGGTGTCAGCAGTTACTGAACCAGTTTTCGGTTTGCCAGGCG
Source organism: uncultured Rhizobiaceae group bacterium (assembly GCA_947501445.1). GTDB lineage: Bacteria > Pseudomonadota > Alphaproteobacteria > Rhizobiales > Rhizobiaceae > Hoeflea_A. The sequence goes on from CANMVS010000006.1 coordinate 82,897, forward strand.
ATTGGAACGAGGCTTTTTCACCACAGGCACCCGCTCATAGCGCACCCCTGTAAACAACAGCACACTGGCGCTGTCGTGATCGGATTTGCCACGTTCAGTCTTTCGTCGCCGGGTTTGGCGTAATTGATCCAATTGAATGATAATACCCATAGTCATTACCGCTCATCTTTTTCGCAGAGATATCAACAGTAGCGGGCAAACTCTGCGTTCAAAAAACCATCATGTCGCACTTACGCGTAACAACAATGCGCAGCTCATGGCGCCCGGGTCGGAGACTGGCAAGTCGGCCAGCGTCCCAAAGTGAACGTTTTCGATACAAACAGCTGATAGTTAATAGTTCGCTAACGGTTTCGTTCTAGTTTGAGCTATCACTGTGTTTTGCGTATTGGTTGGTGTATCTTGGATCGTTTTCGCGACCTTGAAAGAGCCGGAGAAACCGGACGGAAGGACGCTGCACTGCTGGCGGCTATCGCTGGTTTTGAAACGCTGTCCCATCCGACATCCTTTGATCTCCGACAGTTCTGCGACCTGTTTACGGGGTTGTTTGCGCTGGCACGCGAGGACACACGGCGCACGGCCTCAGCGGCCCTTTCACGATTGGACAACCTGCCGGACGAAGTCGCTGAAACAATTGCGGATCAGCCCATTCGTATTTCCGCGCCTTTTCTCGCCTTTAGTCCCTGCCTGACGGATTTGATACTTCTCAAGGTGATTGCCCATCACGGCATCTCGCACGCAAGAGCCGTTTCGAGACGTGTGGCCCTGTCACCTGTTGTCGTTGATTTACTGGCGCAGATGGGAGATGCAGTGGTAACGCGCTCTTTGCGTATTCGCTATCCGGATGCTGTGGTTGGCGATGCGGCGACCAAAAACCCGACCGAAGAAACGCAAATTCACGATGACCAGGCGCTGCGTGAGCAAATTCGGGCAATGGCGCTCAGACGCAAGAATACGCTGGTCAAACCTGCTCCCCATTCAACAGCGTCAGATATTCAGGCGTCATCAAACCTTGTGGAAAGTGCAACATCGTTTGAGCCCAATGCATTTGCCGAGCTGCTGGCCACGGCCCTGTCAGCGGATCAGATGCTGGCCGAAAGAATCATGCTGGATGTGTCGGGCTGTCAATTGACAATGGCCCTGCAGGCGCTTGAGCTTCAGGACAAGGATATTCTGAATATATTGATGGGTATATTTCCCCAATTGCGAAAAATGTCGGGTGGACTGTCGCATGCGCAACTGTTGGTCAATGCCTGTGACCGGAAGCAGAGCAAACAGCGTGTAGAGGCGTGGGTGCGGGCCAATAATCGGGTTGCCAAAAAACCTGAGCTTGCCCCCTATTCAGTTGAGACTGCGGATCGCATAGACCGCCGAGCGCCGAACCGTGTTGTGGAGCAACAATACAATTCACCCGGCGCAGATATCAAGAAGGCATGACCGGCACATAATCTTCAGGGCGGTCCGTTTCCAATTCAACAATCCAGCAATCGGTATCGAACTTTCGTTCCCGTTCCAGCACTGATTCAACATCTTCACGCACGACGTTCTGAAGACGTATTTCAAATGTTCGCTCATTCGGTTTGGTGGTGTCAAACAGACTTTGAGGTGCTGGCCCCAGAAGCGTCTCCAGGCCATTCCTGCCGCGTATGCGAATGAATATTGCACCGGCTTCCGCTGATCCCTGATTTTCAACTACCGCAAATTCGCCTGCGCCAAATACCCGCCGGATCAGTGCCTTGACCCAAAAATCACTCGTCAAACGCATGGAATTCCCGTGTCGGCTTTAGCGGTTTCGTCTCGAGACAAGGGCGAAGGCACGCGAAAAAGCTCAAAGAGCACCGATTTCGCGCAGTTTTTGCAGGACAAGCGAATCGGGTTGTCCGGTGATCGGCAACCGATAATGTTTTTGAAAATCCGCAATTGCAGTGCTTGTCTGCTCGCCGATCACACCATCCACCTTCACTTCGCTATAGGCAATGTTGCTCAGGCCCTTTTGAACAGAGATTATCAGGTCTGCAACCGGATCTGTCGCAGATTCCTTGACTGAGGCGACCTGTTGTACAGGCTGGCGTTCAGGTTGAATGGCCGCAACTGTGTTTGCTGGTCGTGCACTTGGTATTGCGACAGACTTGTGCTCGGAAATCAGCATGTGCACCAGCAATGTATCAGATGGCTCTCCGGTGGGAGCCAAACCTGCCTTTTGCTGATAGGTGCGTAGCGAAAGCGCCGTCTGTGGTCCAAGTACGCCGTCGATTGGGCCAGTATAAAACCCCTTTTCGCGTAGCCCCTGCTGAAGCTGCAGTACGGTGCGATTTATCGCCTCCAGCGGATTCTTACGCGGAATACTGGCCGTGCTCTGCGGATCGCTATGCTCTATTTTAAACGTTGTCACGCGGCTTTCAGGTAAAGGAATTTCCTTTGACGCCACCGACGTTTCATCAACCTGGGCAGCACGCGTATTGTAAAGTGGCGCAGGGTGTTTACCCGGCTGGTACATCAATGCATTGATCGATACGAACCCGAACGCAACGACAAATGCAGCCGTACCACCAGCAATCGATGGATGTTGTGAAATGGAATTCCCGATACTGCCGACAAGTGCGGAGATCGTTGGAAAGCGTTTCGAAAGCGAGTCAGGCTGTTTTCGCCTGGTCATAACTGCTCTCCTTTCCCGATTGCGTTGCATGTTTAAGACGTGGTGGAAACTCTATCGCGCTGTGTAACTGTGTGTCCATGCCCTTTACCGCAGGTTCCGGGCCATCGATCGGCAGCTTCACAGTTACAGTGGTACCCGATCCAGGTTTACTTTCTATTGAGAAAACACCTGAATGCAAAGCAACCAGACCCTTTACCAGGCTCAAACCAAGGCCGGAACCTTCGAACTGGCGTGCCAGCCGGTTTTCAACCTGAACAAACGGCGCGCCTATCCTGTCAATATCATCTGCCTCAATTCCAATACCTGTGTCTGATACCGAAATGCACATCATGTCGCCCGAGCGTATAGTATCGACTGTCACAACGCCCTCATCCTCAGTGAACTTGATTGCATTGGCGAGCAGGTTGATCAAAATCTGGTGGACCGCGCGTCGGCAGGCGACCATCTGGGTATCGCCCTTTGCAACACGCGCAGTCAGTGTAAGGTTCTTGTCCTTCGCCTGCGGCGCAAGCATGGCTTCACAGCCGTCTACCGCGTCTCTTACATCAAAGGTTTCAGGGTTGAGCTCATATCTGCCCGCCTCAATCTTACTCAGGTCCAGCATTGAATTGATAACATCCAACAGATGCCGGCCCGACTGGTGGATCAGTCCGACATATTCGCGTTGCTTGTCATCAAGAGGCTTGCCCAGATACTCGCCTGACAGGAGATCTGAAAATCCGAGAATGGCGTTCAGCGGTGTGCGCAATTCATGACTGACTGCGGCCAGAAAACGGGTTTTGGTCTCATTGGCTGATTCGGCTTCGTCCACCTTGAGCGCATAGGCCTGCTGCAGCGCCACTTCGCTCGATATGTCTCGTGATTGGGCAACAAATCCGCTAAATTCACCATCAACCCGCTGGGCTGTCAGATGCATCGTCAGGTGCAGGAGCTGATCATCCATGTGCATGGGTGCCTTTCGGCGCATGCGTACCTTGAGGTCCTGACTGTCAACACCCGTGCGCATCCGGTCAATGGCCTGCAAAAAGATGAGCCGGTCGGAAATGTGCATGTTCTCAATCAGGCCACGCTCTTTCACGCTGCCAATCGCACCGATCAATTGTCTGGCGCCTGCACCATGGGCGGCAAGACAATGCCCGCGCTCGTTGTGCACTGAAACCAGCCCCGGCAAACAATCAAACAAGTGTTCGTATTGGCCCAAATCAAGCTTGGGGGCTGTCTTCTCGTCTGGCGATGATGCGATTGCGGTGGCTCCGGTTATGAAACCATAAAGTCCCAACAGGGCCAGAACCGACATGGTGGCTATTGTTACGCCTTGCGACGTCAGGGACATATTTGCCGGTTGAATGGTTCCAACAGCAAATACCCCCAGCACAATGATGGCCATAAGGGATGATCCGGCGACCAATGATCGTCTGTTACGGCCTATGCGGAATGCTTCGAATGGCAGCAGCAATGCCAGCGCCAAAAATGGCGAGGTGATTCCACCGGTAAACAAGCAGGTAACTGTCAGCCCCGTTGCGGCCAGTACACAGGCAAACATCTCTACGACGGCTCGGCGTCCCGACTGCATCAACACACCCGCCAACGCCAGAGTTCCGGCTGAAAGCGTCAATAAAAGAACGGTAATCGGATGAAGTCCCGCGTGGACGAACAGCGTTAACGGAAGAACCGATGCGAGAAACATGCCTGCCAACAGCAATGTTGCGAGCAAACGCGCCTGACGCTGCCGCTCTGAGACATCACAGACATCCCTATGAACCCAGTTGCCGACCAGTTGATCGGGGTTGGGAACAAACTCGGTTGATAGATAACGCGTCACCCTGAAAGCCACTATTTACTCAATACACTTGTTGTTCTGGCTCATGAACTTTCTCAGAGCCAACTTAAGGAATGGATAAGGCAGGCAGGCGAATAGGGCCATTTGAAGAATTTGTCGGTCGGCAGGCCCGTTCGACCGGTAAGTTTTGGAAACATGGTTAACGCCGTCTTATGCCTGGCCCGACGTGCAGCGGAAAGGATATATTCATCAATTTTGGCTCAGATGAGCGCATAGGCGACAAGTTGGCGATCCTGGGTTCGCGCGGTTGTTGCTGATAATTTTCCGTTTGGGACGCGTAGCTTTGATCCGTTTTCTATTAAAGACAGCATTCTGGTTCACTGTCGTTGTGTTGTTTCTTCCGCAAGACGACGACAGAACGATGCCGTCAAACCCAAAACCGGGCAAGAATTTCGTGTCGACAGACACCGCCATGGAAGCACATAAGCTGTTTATGCAGTTGCAGGCCCTGTGCACCAAAAGTCCGGACATCTGCAAAGCCAGCGCATCCGGCCTTGCTGCGCTCCAGGATGGCAGCCGGGAAAGCATGGATGCGATCGTAAGGTTTCTTTCAAAAAATGGCAGCGACGCAAAAGATAACTGAATAATTTTTGCGTGCTTTGTCGCCACGATGGCACTATATCCGCATTGACAACTTACGCTGACATGACAGTCGCGTAAAAAATGAAACCGATGCAGTGCGGTGCACGACAATCGTGTCGCGAAACAATTGCTCGGCAATATGGATATCTTGATACAATGGCATCGCTGCAGCAGATCGTTGACGATTTTGAGTTTCTGGATGATTGGGAAGACCGCTACCGATATGTCATAGAGCTCGGGCGTACCCTTGAACCAATGCCGGATGAAGACAAAACCGATCTCAACAAGGTCCAGGGCTGTGTCAGCCAGGTCTGGTTGACAAACACCGTCGACAGATCAGATCCGAGCGAACCCGTGATGCATTTTATCGGTGATTCTGACGCGCATATTGTACGGGGGCTGGTTGCGATCATGCTTGCGGCCTGTTCGGGAAACACCGCGTCTAACATCGTTGCGTTTAACGAGAATGCGCTTTTTACCCGTCTAGGGCTCATCGAGCACCTGACACCTCAAAGGGCAAATGGACTACGCTCCATGGTGGCACGCATCAAAAGTCAATCTGCGGACGTTCTGAAAAACACACAACCCTCCTGAATAGACCGTGCCTGCGGTTCTGGTCAGCCGATCAATCGGACCTTGATGTCAGGGATTGATTTTTAATTAACGACGGTGTTAATTAATGTCGATTGATGGTGCAACCGAGGATTGGGGACAGAATTATCATGGGCGAACTCGTAAATGGCGTAAACTGGATTGCAGTTGTTGTCGGTGCTGTTGGCGCCTTTCTTGTCGGATGGTTGTGGTATTCACCCATTCTTTTCGGCCCCAAATGGGCAAAGGGTGTGGGCGTGGAAATGGGCACGGCCAGCGAAATGCCGGTAGGGGCCATGGTCAGCCAGATTGTCGGCCTGTTTATGGTAAGCTGGCTTGTCGGTGTAACAGCAGCATCAGATGCTCTGGCGACAATCATTCTGGCAGCCGTTGCATTTGCCCTTTTGGGATATTCAGGCGGTATGTTCCGTAAGAACAGCGCCTACGCCCGCTCGGCCGATTTTGGGTATCTGATCGTTGCTGTTGTGGTGATGATTATCTGTCAGGGAATTTTCTAGGCAATTCAGGTTTTGACAGAACCGGCAAAACCTGTAAATGCGTCAACAAAATCAAAGGCCGACACCTTTGGTCCGTTTCTGACAGAACGTGAAACGGACTGAACGGTCAGCAAGATCATTTGAAGCCAACCGGGCAGGCCCAAGAATGACCTGACACTTAAGCATTGAGCAAACAAAAAAGGCGCTGAAATCAATCAACGCCTTTTTGTAGTCATATCCGGATCAATTCAATACCAATAGAAGGTATCGTCACGTCCCGGACGGATAGGGATCTATACGCTGCTTTTGCGCTTTTGACCCAAACCCATTTCCTTGGCCAGACGAGAACGGGCTTCCGCATAGGCCGGAGCGACCATTGGATAGTCAGCTGCCAGGCCCCATTTCTCGCGGTATTCTTCCGGTGTCAAACCATGATAAGTCATCAGGTGCCGTTTCAGCGACTTGAATTTCATACCGTCTTCAAGACAGATGATATATTCATGCTGAACGGATTTCCGAATTGGAACAGCAGGTTTTGGTTTTTCAGCAGGAGCGCCATCGGCACCTGTTGTCGAACCCAATGCTGAATGCACATTCGCGATCAGCCCTGGCAGATCACTTGTCTGTACAACGTTGTTGCTAACATAGGCTGCAACAACCTCAGCCGTTAATTCCGCTAGTAGCCCATTTTTTGTATTTTCTGTTACTTCGTTCATTTTCGCGCCTCAAATAGTTTTAGTTGTTCATACGTCCAAAACCCATCAATTTCGGTTGTGCATGTTGTGAACTTCCCTCATGGAAGCCCTTCTGTTGCGTCACCCAAATGGGGGATACCACTAATTCATTACATTTAAAACTAAAAATTTTAGTAATTTTGAAAAAAAAGGGGTATTGCCCACAAACACATGGGTTATTTTCTCTTAATATCAAGTCTATTTCAGCACAAAACCGGCCCCAACGAAAATGCTCAGTATTATTGATCAGCTGTATTCGCAGCCTCTGGAGCTTTCGGCATTTCGTCAACAACTGAGATGTCGCTAAGCCGATAACCCATTGCATAGGAAGCCTTGGCAAGAAGATGCGAAGAAATGGGTGCGGTTAATAGAAAAAACGCCACACCCGCTAGCGCTCTGGTCAATGTACCGGTGTCGCCCGCTTCTATTCCAAGGGCTATCAATACCACCCCAGACCCCAGAGTACCGGCTTTTGAGGCCGCATGCATGCGCGTATAGACATCCGGAAGGCGGATCAGCCCAAGAGCTGCCACAAGAGTAAAGGCGGATCCGATAACCATCATTGCAGCAACCAGAATGGTAATAAAACTATCCATCACTATTCTCCTGCAATGTATATTCTTCCGGGTGTCCCTCGCGTTCGCGCACGTGACCGCGCGCCATGATAAATCGGGCAAAAGCGACCGTTGCCAGAAAGCCGACAAGCCCAAGGGCAATGGCGATATCAACATATAGTGTAAACCCGGTTTTTATGCCGATAATGGCAATAAAACCGATTGCAGTCGCTACAAGCATATCCAGCGCAAGGATTCGATCCGGCAATGTTGGGCCGCGAATGACCCGAAATATTGTCAATGCAAAGGACAGACACAACAACGCCAGGGAAATGACGGCCGCTGTATCCAGTATGTTCTGAGAATCAATCATCGGAATGCCTCCAGTATCTTGCGCTCAAAGCCCTGGGCGATATCCCTTCGTGTTGCATCAGGATCGGAACAGTCAATTGCGTGTATGTACAAATACTGATGATCGTCCGACACATCGACAGATAGCGTGCCGGGTGTCAGCGTAATCAGATTGGCCAGCAAGGTGATTTCAAAATCCCGGTCCACCTTCAAACGGTAAGCGAAGATGCCAGGCTTAAGGTTCATCTTTGGGGACAGAACGGTAATAGCCACCCGCACAGCGGACATCAAAAGCTCGTATAGAAAGAGCAACAACAGGCTGGCGACGCGACGCGCCCGCGAAAAATAGCCGACAGAGCCCACCTGTTCGCGAATGACAGAAAGCGCAAATATTCCCAGAACAAAGCCAAATGCAATGTTCAGAAAACTGAATTGCCCTGTGACAGCCGCCCAAATGAGCGCCAGCAGCACATTGATCAGAAGCAGATTCATTTCACCTCTCCCTGTGGAAAGACCGACCTGATATAATCAAGCGGGTTAAGCAATTGCTCCGAACCGGTCTGGGTCAGCTCAAGAATGCGTTGTGGAAACAGCCCCACAAGCACAACCAGCCCGGTCAGCAGGATCAGCGGCAGATAGTCCCGCATCGGGCTCAGAGATACGGGCTCAGCGGGCGTGTCGGAGGCATCCGGTCGCCAATAGGCATGCAGCCAAACCCTGCCAACGGCAATGGTTGTCAGGAAACCGGTTAACAGTATAGCGCCAGCAAGCCACCAGGCACCGACATCCAGTGATGCTTTGACCAATATGACCTTTGGCCAGAAACCTGAAAAAGGCGGCAAGCCGGAGACCGCAAAAAACAGGATCAATGAAATAGCCGCCAGCAGCAGGTGTGATTGATACAAACCGCGAGGCTGTGCAATGGAAAATCCGCCACTTGCACGTGCCGCCATCCCGGAGGCCAGATAAAGCGCTGTCATCACAATCATCGAATGCACGGCATAAAACATTGTGCCCGAAACCCCGCCCGGGCTTGCCAGAGCAATACCTGCGAACATAACGCCGATACCCGAGATCACCAAAAAACCCAGCAGACGACGGAAATCCGTCTGTGCCAGCGCGCCCATTGCCCCCAGCAGCATTGTAGCCGCTGCCACGACAGCAATCACGATCGCCAGCGTATCTCTTTCCGCCGGAAACAACAAAAGCGTGATACGCATCAGCGCGTAGACACCCACCTTGGTCAAAAGCCCGGCAAACAGCGCCGACACCACCACACGCGGTGTGTGGTATGAAGCCGGCAGCCAGAAGTTGGCCGGGAAGGCCGCCGCCTTCATTCCGAAAGCCAGAACGTAAAGGCTTACCACGGTCATCATTGGCGCCTTGTCGGTCAAATTGGGCGCTTTACGGGCAATATCCGCCATATTGAGCGTACCCATGATGCCGTAGAGATAGCCGGTCGCGATCAAAAACAGTGTCGTGGCAACAAGATTGAGGAACGCGTATTTGGTCGCCCCATCAATTTGCCCCCGTTCCGAACCCAGTATCAACAGACCGAAGGATGAGATGAGCAGCACTTCAAACCAGACATAAAGATTGAATATATCGCCCGTTAGAAATGCGCCGCTGACACCTGCCATCATCAAAAACAAAAAGGGATAAAACCCGTAGCGCCGACCTGTGTCATTCACATCACCGGCACCATAAATACCGCCAGCCAAGGCGGCTATCCCCGCCGTCAGGGTCAACAGGGCACCCAATATATCTACGGTAAAGGAAATTCCAAATGGTGGCAGCCAGCGCCCCATTGTCATTGTAACTGGTCCATTGGCCATGACATGCAACAGCAGTGCAGCGTCCACGATCACAAGGGCAACCAGGCCTGGAATAGCCACAATCGGTTGAGCACGGGTCTCCTTGCGTATCATCAACAGCACAGCACCAACGACCATGCACAGCAAAAGAGGAGCAATGACGAGCCAATCCGCCAGCGGCGGTGCTTCGGTAATCATTGCTACAGAAAGATCAATATTTGTCTTGTCGGACGATGCCATCGTGTGTGTGTCTTCCGTTCAATAACCAAGTGGCGGCAGTTGCTGATTTTCGGGTTCAGCAAACCGCATCTCTTCAATGTCATCCGTCTCGAGTTCCTGATAGGCGCGATAGGCCAGAACCAGCAGAAATGCAAAGAACGAAAACGAAATCACAATGGCAGTCAGAATCAACGCCTGAGGCAGCGGATTGGCCGTGACCATTTGCCTGGCTGCAGCCGCATTTCCTGAAAGAATTGGCGGAATTTCCTGGGTGAGCCGACCTGAGGTGAAGATCAACAGGTTAACCGCATTCCCCAATATCGTGACACCAAGCAATATGCGAATGATGTGCCGCGACAAGAACAGATAGATGGCAATGGCGAAAAAGATGCCAACCAGCAATGTCATAAGAGCTTCCATTAGTCACTCGACCTTTCTTCCAGCGCCAGCAACATGGAGGTGATTGACCCCACAACGACGAAATAGACCCCAATATCGAAAACCAGCACTGTTGACAGAGCCACCGTGTCTCCGAACAGGGGGACATCAACCCACAGTCCCGTCATGAACGGAACACCTGCAAATATCGACAGCAGGCCAGCTGCCGATGACATCAACAATCCAAGACCTGCAAGGGTCATCGGATGGAAATAAAGCGCACGGCGCACCGGTGAGACACCGCAGGCGATGCCGTAAATGGCAAAGGCGGATGCGGCAATGAGCCCGCCGATAAAGCCGCCACCTGGTTCGTTATGGCCACGAAGCAGCACAAATACCGAAAACAGGATCATCAGACTGCTTAGAAACGGAGCGACTGTACGAAAGATCAATGTGCGCATGGCAGCTACCCCTCCCCATCTGTGGGATCGTTGGCGGCAATTTTTTCCGCCGGGCGCGCCCGTATTCGTATCAATGACAGTATTGCCAGACCGGCAACCATGACGACGGCGATTTCACCCCAGGTATCCGTGCCGCGGAAATCGACCAGAATCACATTGACGATATTGGCACCATGGGCAATTGAAAGCGAAAAGCGGGTGAAGAAGTCCGACAACGTCGGATCGAAAGGCACCTGCACTGTTTTGAGCAGCAACAGCATAAAGGCAGTCGCAGCCGCAACCGAGATGAAGATATCGATGATCTTCTCATGAAGCGGGCGATGATCAGTTGGTGTCAGCTTCAAACGCGTCATCACCAGTGCCAAAATGACCACCGAAAGGGTTTCCACCATGAACTGTGTGAACGAAAGGTCCGGTGCACCAAAAAGCATGAAGATCAGCGCAACGGCAAACCCCTGGATACCCAGCGACACAATGGCAGTCAGTCGGTCTTTGGCCAAAACCACCGAGAACAGGCCGATGGCCGCAATAATCATGATTGCCAAATCATAGCGCACGATGCTTTCAGGCATTTTGGGCAGGTTTGGCAGTTCATCAAACATCACCATGGGCACCAATATGGTCAATGCCACCAAAATGAAGATTATTTTCATATAGGTCTCAAGGCTGCCCGAATGAATGATGCGGGTCACTCTGAAGGAAAGACGGACAATACCGCGAATAAACTGGTCAAAGCCCTGATCAGGCCCCCATCCAATGGTTTCAAGCAGACGGAACATTGTTGATCTGAGGCGATCAACCTGACGGTAGGCAAAAATCCCGAATACCACTGTGATCGCTGACAATAACAATGGCATGCCAATGTGCGGAATCAGCGATATATGCGCCTCAACGGGAGTACCGGCGACCGCAGATGACATCGGACTTGTTATCAGATGGTGCGTGAGGGATGAAAAGAGCGCCGTGCCAAGACTTGCAAGAGCCAATACAACCGGACCCAGCCATAAAAGAACCGGACCTTCATGGGCATGGGACAGCGCCTGTTTCCTTGGCCCCAGAAAGGGTTTCAGTGCGACGACAAAGCCGATGACAAACATCAGGCCATTGCCAACAATGGCGACCAGTGTCAGCAGCAGTGGCCACGCGCCCGGCTCCCACAATGCAGCGTAGATTTCCTCTTTGGCAAGAAAACCGAAAAACGGCGGCAAACCGGCCATGGAGATAGCCGAGGCAATGGCCGCAGCAAATGTAATCGGCATCGCCGCCATCAAACCGCCGAGCCGGCGCACATCGCGGGTTCCAGCGCCATGGTCAACCAGTCCGGCCACCATGAACAATGCCCCCTTGAACATTGAATGGGCAACCAGATAAAGAACCGCCGCCTCAATCGCTTTTTCACTGCCAAAGCCGGTCAACATGACCAAAAGGCCAAGCGATGACACCGTTGTATAGGCCAGCATCAGCTTGAGGTCTGTCTGGCGTATCGCCAGCAGGGTTCCCACGATCAGCGTTGTCCCGCCGAACAGGGGCAATACCGTCTGCCACACGACCGTATCGCCCAATACCGGATTGAGGCGCATCAGCAGATAGACCCCTGCCTTGACCATCGTGGCAGAGTGCAGATAGGCCGAAACCGGCGTAGGCGCTTCCATGGCATTTGGCAGCCAGAAATGCAGCGGAAATTGAGCCGACTTGGTAAAGGCACCACCAAGAACAAGAATGAAAATGGCAAGATAATACGGACTGTCCGACAAGCCGCTGCCCGAACGCAGCAACAATGACATTTCTGATATGCCTGTCACGTTCCAGATCAGCAACAGACCTGCAAGAAGGAACAGGCCGCCGCCGCCGGTTACCACCAGGGCCTGCAGCGCTGCACGCCGGGAGGCCTCACGCTTGTTGTCGAACCCGATCAACAGGAAAGACGTGATGGATGTGAGTTCCCAAAATACAAAGAACATCAGGAAACTGTCCGATGTGACCAGGCCAAGCATGGAACCCATGAACATCAGTATGAATGAGAAAAAACGTCCTAGCTGGGCATGCCCCTTGAGATAGCCACCCGAATAAAGAACGATCAACGCGCCTATACCCGTAATCAGCAAGGCAAAAGTCAGCGATAGCCCATCAATATACCAGGAAAAATTGACGTTGAAGGCCGGGATCCACCGATAGCCGCCTGTTACAACCTCCCCTTCAGAAATCTGCGTCGCAAAGCCGCAAAAATGCGCAAACATCAGTACTGGAACAAGTGCCAGAATCCAGGCTGCATTGTGCTTGAACAGCCGCGTCAGCACTGGCGCGAATAACGCCGCGAAAAACGGTAACAGCAGGACCATGAATGTCGTGCTGGGCATTGTGGACTGCATGCTGTCTCCCGGGAAGATTTTCTGCGCAAGATATTGCAACGAATTTAGTGATCTACGGCATTTACGGCAAGGTCACAGACAACGATATACAGCCGATTTGGTCCAACACGGTTGTTTTACCACTATTTGACCTGTTGAATGTTGCAGGCTGGCATCGTCAACGCTACATCTGGAGCAACGAAAGTACTTTATTACAACGCGATCCCGCACAAAGCTGATCAACACTGGCCGACACACGGATCGTGTCTCGGCCATTTTGGCTTGCGGAATTGGAACCGAACTCAGGAGGGTTTGCCATGACTGATCTGAAAAATACCAACCGCCATAAAAGCGATGCGCAGTGGCGCGAACAATTGACCCCTGAGCAGTACAAAGTAACCCGCAAAGGCGGAACGGAAAGGGCATTCACCGGCCCCGATTGGGATACCAAGGACGCCGGACTTTATCACTGTGTATGCTGTGATAAACCGCTATTTGATGCAGCGACCAAATTTGACTCGGGAACCGGCTGGCCAAGCTATTTCAAACCGGTCGATCCGGATGCGGTGACAGAACACAAGGATCGCTCCTTGTTCATGACCCGCACGGAAATCAAATGTGCTGATTGTGATGCGCATCTTGGCCATGTTTTCAACGATGGTCCTCAGCCCACTGGTTTACGTTACTGCATGAATGGGACGGCGCTCACATTCGTACGGGATGAAGACGACAATTGATACGAATGATACCGGCACGCCATCGCGGGCCGGTATCACATTCCGCGCGCCGCCGATGGGCCGCAATCATTATTCAGACACAGGACGCTGTTCACGCCGAAGCTCTTGTGTCGCCTGCTGATCGATGGCTCCATCAATAATGACCACACCGAACAGCGAACGCGCCTGGGCGTTCGAATAGCGTGAAAGCTCAACATCCGTCAGCACCAATTGCGGATCGCGTGAAAATGCATCTCCATATCCGCCGCCGCCAGGCGTTTTGACATGCACCCGGTCACCGGCCAGCATTGAGATATCCTGTTCCTTGGACAGATGCAGCGGTGTATGCGGTACGCCGTTTCGCCAGACCGTAACTTCATTGCAGGCCCCGTCAGCGCCGCCCAGCGCACCTTGCGGGCCGTACCGCCCGTGATCCATGACAAAACTTGCCCGGGCATCACCGCGTCGCAGTTCCAGTTCATATTCAAGACCGAAGCCGCCACGGTGCGCACCGGCACCACCCGACCCTTCACGCAGCGCGTAGCGGTGATAGAGAACCGGAAATATCTGTTCCATGATTTCGACGGGCGGCGCCTTTGAGATGCCAATAGTTGAACATCCATTGGACAGGCCATCATGGTCCGCATTGCCGCCATATCCGCCACCCGAGAGCTGATACATCACAAAGTCCCTGCCCCGCTCGGGATCATGACCTCCGAGGGCAAAATTGCCGCTGGTTCCGGCAGGTGCTGCGGTGATTCGCTCCGGCAGTGCCACGACCAGGGCTGCAAAAACGGCCTCTGCAATGCGCTGTGAGACTTCGGCAGCGCAACCGGAAACCGGACGCGGATATTGAGCGTCGAGAAATGTACCGCTTGGGCGAAGAACCTTAAGTGGTTCAAAGGCACCAGCACTGATGGGTACTTCCGGAAAAATATGCCTCATGGCCAGATAGACAGAGCTCAAGGTTGTTGCCAGAACCGAATTCATTGGCCCCATGCACGGTGGGCTTGATCCGTTGAAATCAAAGGTCAACTGGTCTTTTGCCTTGGTGATTTTCAGGCGTATGGCCAAAGGTTCATCAACAACACCGTCACTGTCGACCCAGGCGGTTGATTCATAGACCCCGTCAGCGATTGTTCCTATGCAGGCACTCATCTGAGTGCGCGCCCGCTTGCGCAATTCGGCAATTGCTTCGCGCACCGCCGCGTCGCCATAGCGGTCAAGCAAAGCATCAAGGCGCTGCTCGCCAATGGCAAGCGCCGAAGCCTGAGCCTTTACGTCGCCGATGCGTTGATCCGCAACACGGATGTTGGAGCAAATGATGGAATAGATTTCGCGGTCAAGCTGGCCCCGCTTGAACAGTTTTACCGGCGGCAACCGCAAGCCCTCCTGCTCAACCGCCGTGGCGGATGCAGAAAAACCACCGGGCACCGCACCACCCGTATCAGGCCAATGACCGGTATTTGACAGCCAGCAGAAAATTTCACCCTTGCGGTAGTATGGTCGGGCAAAACGCACATCCATCAGGTGCGTTCCGCCCAGATAGGGATCATTGACGATATAGATATCGTCAGGTTCGGGCTCCAGAACCGAACCATCCGCTATCATTTCTATCAATGTGCGGGTTGAATATTGCATGGTTCCCACAAAGACCGGCAGACCGCCTGCCCCTTGCGCTATCAACGAACCGTCCTCGGCTGAATAAATGCCATCAGATCTGTCGTTGGCCTCGGCTATGACAGGCGAAAACGCGCTGCGCGAGAAGCTCAGGTCCATCTCGTCGCACACCTGTTGCAGACCAGCCTGGATGACGCTCAGTGTTATTGGATCGAGTTTCATAGCGGTTGCCCCACGGTGATCATGATGTTGCCATTTGCATCACCCTCGGCCCGGTCACCCGGCTCAATCAGCACAGTTGTGTCCATCTGTTGAACGATCGCCGGCCCATTCATCGTGAACCGGGTTGGCAGATGGTCACGCCAATAGACCCTGGTATCGTGAAACCCGTCGTCAAAGCGTACCTTGCGCTGTGCAATCTGCGCCAAGTCCAGCGAGGCCTTGCGCCCGGACGGGTCAATCAACCCGGATAGATCAATCTCATCGCGCACGCCGATTATCGAACTGTTGAGATTGACCAGATTGGCTCGAATTTCACTGAGTTCGACCCGAAATCGATTGAAATAGGCTTCTTCAAACAGGGTCCGCAGCGTTTTGCGATCAGGCTTTGGCGTCTCGATCGGCACCCTGATCTGATGGCTTTGCCCGGCAAATTGCATGTCCACGCTAAAGATGTGTCGCACTTCGTTGACCGAAATGTTCTGCTTTGCGAGCAGTGCTTCGCCCTCCACGACATGGCTTGCGAAAATGGCATGAACATCATTCATGTCCACACTGTCGAGGGCCGTGTTGACGGTATTGGTGAAATCGTGTCGCAAGTCTGCAACCAGACACCCAAGCGCATTGGTGATGCCCGGGCGTGATGGCACAAGGACCCGGGGTACGCCCAACTCGCGAGCAAGCGCAGACGCATGCAAAGGCCCTGCCCCGCCGAAGGCAAAGAGGCAAAAATCGCGCGGGTCAGCACCAAGGGATATGGAAACCATGCGAATGGCACCGGCCATTTTGGTATTGGCCATGCGAATAACCGCAGCCGCAGCAGCAATAGCATCCAGCCCCAGCGGATCACCCAATTCACGTTGAAAGATCGCCTCAATCTCTTCGAAAGACACACCACCTTCGACGGATTTCAGTTTTGTCGGATCAAGCCGGCCAAGCAGCAGATTGGCATCCGAAATCGTCGGCATTTTACCGCCCCGTCCGTAGCAGATCGGCCCGGGCAAAGCCCCGGCACTATGCGGGCCAACCTCCAGAAGACCGGCGACATTGACCCTGGCGATCGATCCGCCACCAGCCCCGACTGTGCGCACATCAACCATGGGCACATGAATAGGCATGGCATATTCGATTTCAATCTCGCTTGATACGGATGGTTCTGCATCGCGAATGAGCGCAACATCTGTCGATGTGCCGCCCATATCATAGGTAATCAGGTTTGCGATGCCGGCTTTTCGCCCGGTATAGGCTGCAGCCATGGTGCCGGAAGCCGGTCCCGACATGACTGTTTTGGCAGCTTCACGCGCGACAAGACGCGAGGAAACCATGCCGCCATTGCCATTCATGACCAGAAGCTCGCCACTATAGCCGCCATTGGACAATTCATCGACCAACCGCTTGATGTAGCGTTCGAGCAATGGTTGAACCGAAGCATTGACGGCGGCGGTGACACCCCGTTCGAATTCCCTGCTTTCCGATAGCAGCGAATGCCCCATCGTTATGTAATCATTGGGCCACACATCGGCGACAATCTGCGCCGCCCGCAACTCATGGTCGGGGTTGGCATAGGCATGCAGGAAGTGAATCACAACGGATTCACAGCCCTGATCAATAAGTGCCCTGGCCGCTGTCAGAACCGCATCTTCGTCCAATACCGTGACGACATTACCCGAGGCATCCATGCGCTCTGGTACTTCCATGCGCAAATTACGTGCAATGATTGGCTCAAATTGACCCTTCATGCCATAGGCCTGCGGTCGTGTGCGGCGTCCAAGCTCCAGAACATCGCGAAAGCCATGGGTGGTGATCAGACCCGTCTTGCTCAACTTGCGTTCAAGTACAGCATTGGTCGTCGTCGTGGTTCCGTGGATAATCAGATTGACATCAACAAGACCAACACCGGCTTCCTCAAGGGCGGCGAGCACACCGTAGGCCTGATTGTCGGTGGTACTTGGTACCTTTGCCAAACGGACTTCGCCCGTTCTCACGTCCAGACGAACAAGGTCCGTAAAGGTGCCGCCAACATCGACTCCGACAATCTGGCTGGGAATTTCATGCGGCATGATTGGATCCAATTGCAATATTCATTCGTATACAAATGAATTATTTTCCGCTGAAAAGTCAATCCACCTTGATCACGGCTGAAGCCGTTACCGGCTTGTCATCCACCACATAGGCGCGATGGTCGTTGGTGTTCAATGTGACGCGAACAATATGTTCGCCCGGTGGCAAGGTACCAATCGTCGCAACGGGATCATAGAGGCGGCCAATTTTTAGTCCGCCCACATACAGATGCGCGTGTCCGGTACCGGGAACATGGGGTCCATCAACCAGCGCTTTATCGAAAACAAACTGTTGGGTATTAACAATAATTTTCCAGCCCGCCGCGCCCTTGATCGGCTCAACATCAAGTGAAATTTGCGGGATCGGCTCTCCCTCGCCAACTGTGCAGATATCACCCATGCCATACAGGCCGGCATGCCGGGAATGGTCGGCGAGCTTTTTGGGGGTCAACAGCGCTTTGGCATTTACAACACCCGCCTGATCAAAGTGAAGCTGCACCGGCAACAATCGGCCATCAGCTATTTCACCCTTGATACCGGATAAAATAATATGCGCACCATCACTTGCCAGTGATGACTTGCCGGTTGCGGGAAGCGGGATTCCCATGGCGGATTCCGGACTATAAAGGGTTGCATTGTCGGCAACCTGCGATGAAACGGAGAGCAACCTGTCAGCCCTGCCGCGATTTTCAATTGTCAGGAACACGCGAACCGTGCCACTTTCATTTTCCGCACGCGCTGCCTGAGCATTTGAAATCAGCACGTCATACGACCTGTTTTCACCTGACCACAGCCACCACGATCCGGCACCGATGACCAATACAGCAAGAACCAGCAGCAAACGTTTCAAAGAGCACCTCGCGAAAACCCAACCCTGCAGGCCTTTTTCAATTTCAGTGTGATATTTGACCGACTATGCATAAACCGCCCTACACCAGCAAGCCTGCCGGCATCCGACCGGGTAATCCCATTTTGCAACCGGTATTGTTTTTCTGCCTGTGCGTCGGTGCATATTTTGGTGGCGAGGCTTTTGCACATACATCCGAGCAGGTTTTTGTCCTGTTGCTACCAACCAGGCTCTACACACTTTCCGGTGTTGCCGCAGTGGCACTGACCGTCGTGGTGATGGGGCTTCTACCGGCGCAATCCATATTGTCCGGGTTTCGCAGTGTTGGGTTGCCAGGTTTCAAATCACGAAGCCTGCCGACGATAACCAGCCTGCTAAGCCTGTTGCTGCTTGGTTTTGTGGTCTTCGTCGGACTTTATGGTCCCAGAGACCCTTTCTCCAACAGTCTGACACTGACCATCTGGACCCTTTGGTGGATCGGGTTTTTGACCATACAGGCACTTTTTGGCGATCTGTGGCGGCTGATCAACCCATGGACGGGGCTGTATCGCCTCCTGATAGGACAGCAACACCGAAATGGTCTGTTCAGCCTGCCGCAAATTTTGGGCCTGTGGCCGGGTATTGTTGCATTCTGCCTGTTTGCCGCTTTCATGCTGGCCGACATTGCCCCGGATGACCCGGCACGACTTGCGCGTCTCACGATGGCTTACTGGGTCTATACATTTGTTGGCATGATCCTATTTGGCGGCAAAACCTGGTTGGCGCGCGGTGAGTGTTTTACGATTCTCCTGCGATATTTTTCAATGGTATCCGCGTTCAAAAAAACCGGTAAGTCGGTGCGCGCGGGCATGCCAGGATGGCAGTTGGTTCATCCTTCAAAGCACACAGTGACGGGCGGCATCTTTGTGCTGATCATTCTTGCCGTTGGCAGCTTT
The DNA here is from genome assembly GCA_947501445.1 of uncultured Rhizobiaceae group bacterium. Lineage (GTDB taxonomy): Bacteria > Pseudomonadota > Alphaproteobacteria > Rhizobiales > Rhizobiaceae > Hoeflea_A. The sequence continues at coordinate 102,316 of CANMVS010000006.1, forward strand.
GACGGACTGAATGAAACATTCTGGTGGCTGGCCCATCTTGGCATCAACCCGTTGGAATTTCCCGGCCGTTCCGCTGTGGTTTTTCCAACAATAGTGGGTCTGATTGGCGCCATCATTATCGTTACAGCGCTGTTTGCGACAACAATTGCACTTGGAAATTCATTCGCCGGTAATCGGGTATCACTGGGTGAAGCCTTTGGACGTTTTTCCCTTTCCGTCCTGCCGATTACAGTGGGCTATCACATTGCCCATTACCTCACGACCATACTGGTCAATTGGCAATATGCACTTGCGGCTGCGACGGATCCCTGGGCAACCGGCGCCGACCATCTCGGCCTGGACACATTCTATGTCACCACCGGTTTCTTCAGCAATTATGACACGGTCAGGATTATCTGGCTCATTCAGGCAGGCGCGGTTGTTGCCGGGCATATACTGGCAATCTGCGTTTCCCATGCTATCGCCATTGACCTCTATAAAGACACCCGGAAGGCAGCATTCAGCCAAATTCCACCTGCCCTGTTCATGGTTGCCTATACGCTCTTTGGTCTGTGGCTTCTTGCTGCGCCGAGAGGTGCGTGAAGATCATTGATGGAATAGGGCGAATAAAATCCTCTGGACAAATTGTTTGTATGCGAACAAACTGACTGTAACGCCACAGGAAAAAGCGGCCCAATTTAAAAAGGGGAATTGAAATGGCAGACAAAGGGAAAAAACCGGGACTGGAAACAAGACGTAGCGTGATTACCAAGCTGGCGATTGGGGCAGGAACACTTGCCGGTGCCAGCGCCATGCCTGGATTTATGCGCTATAGTCAGGCACAAACTTCCGAACCGATCAAAATTGGCTTTCAGGTTCACCGCACAGGCATCGGCGCCGCCTATGGTCGCTGGTACGACAGGACAACAGCTGCTGCCGTGGCACGCATCAATGACATGGGCGGCATCGGTGGTCGTCCGGTTGAAATCATCATGGAAGATGACGGTACGGATCCGAAGCGCGGCGCGGAGGTTCTGGAAAAATTTGCCCGCCAGCACAAATGTGACGTGGCCTATGGAACGTTGTTCAGTCACGTTGTCATCGGGTCCGCTCCGACGGCAGGCGAGCTCAAACTACCCTATTTTGTCGTGTCCGAAGGTCACCATGTAGCCAGTGGCGGGCTCAATCGCTATACGCTGCAGCCCGGCATCACCGATGTGAAGAGCCAGGTCATTTCGATGGCACCATTCGTGGCAAACAACCTCGGCAAAAAGGTCACAATGATCTACCCGGACTTCGCCTTTGGCCATGATCACCGTGATTTCTTCTCAGCTGCCATCGAAAAACAGGGTGGCCAGGTCATCGAGAAAATTGCCATCCCGCCCAGCGAAACCTCATTCACCAAATATTTCCCCAAAATCCCTCGGGACACCGAAGTGCTCTATCATGTGATGGTGGGCCCGGCGGTTTTGACCTTCGTCAAGGAAATGGGTGAGTTTTTTGGCTCAAACGGACCACAGATATTTGGTTTCATTGACAGCCTGGAAGCAGTGAACATCAACAGTCCCGGCCTGGAATTTCTGGAAGGCAGCTATTTCTGGGAAGGCAATCCACGCTACGCCCAGAAGGATCAGACCAGTTTTGACAAAGCCTATCGCCAGGCCGTTGGCGTCGACGATACGGGTGCATCCCTGTCTGACCCGGGTGATGTATCAACCTATGCACACATGTTTGGGTGTTGGGAAACGCTCAACATTATCAAACAGGGCATGGAAGCCTGCAGCTACCGCGACACACGTGACCGGGCCGCGCTGATAGAGGCTGTGGAGTTGATAACCGATATCCCGGCTTCGGATGATCATCCGCAGGGCGCAAAAATCTTTAACGGCAAGACCCATCAGGTTTTCGGACATCAGTATATTTCGAAGGTCGAGAACAAGCGACTGGATGTTGTGCATACAACCTCCATAGAAGACGGATTTTATCCGGACGAAACAGACTACACGAAGCAACCCTTGTAATTTTGGCAACCCGGGCCGCTCAGGCGGCTTGGGTACTGGTGCGTTTTTGCTGATAAATGGAATTTGGACCTTACCTCCTTCTCGCCAGCCTTGAAGGCGCGCTTATGGCAGCGGTACTGTCACTGACAGCCGTTGGTCTGAGTGTCGTCTTTGGCGTTATGCGCGTCGTCAATGTTGCCCACGGTGAATTCTTCATGCTGGGCGCCGTGATTGCCTGGTGGATTGCGTCACTGGCAGTCGGGCACCCTGCAATCGGCTTCATACTGGCCATTTTCATTGCACCAGTCGTCGTCGGGCTGATCGCCTCCCTTTGCGACCTGACCATATTAAAACGCGTTGACTACGACCCTGAACGCACCATTGTTGCCACCATTGGCCTGCTTTACATCATTCAACAGGTCACCCTGATGACCTTCGGGCCGGACGCACGGCCCGTACAGCCGCCATTCAACCAGCGTCTCTCACTGCCATGGTTTGAATATGGTGAAAACGGCTTTCAGATGATCTGGCCCTGGGGGTTGGGAACAACCTCCTACAAATTATTTGTCATTGCCGCGGCAATCGCCATTTTGCTCGGCGTGTGGGCGATGATGTCACGGACCAAGATCGGTCTGTACATGCGCGCGACCCAACTGGACAAACAAACCGCTCAGGCATTCGGCATCAATGTCGAGCGGGTCTATATGCTGGTCTTTGGGTTTGGTGCGGCACTGGCAGCGCTTGGAGCCGTACTGGTGGTCCCCATTCAGCAGGCCCATTATCTGATGGGCGGTGATCCGCTGTTATTGTCTTTTATTGTGGTCATCATAGGTGGTCTGGGCAGTCTTGCGGGGACGGTCGTTGCGGCCGTATTGATCGGCATGAGTGATGGCATCATTTCAATGTTCTTTTCACCGACCCTGGCCAAGATCATTTCCACATTGCTGGTGGCTTTTGTACTGATATTCCGCCCGCAGGGCCTGTTCGGCAAGCGTGCCTCATGACCGGTCGCAGCAAGTCAGTTCTATTGCATGTTGCATTGCTGGCGCTTTTGCTGCTGGCTCACTTTATTGTATCGCCGTTTCATCAGGGCAACCTGTCACGCATTATGGTTCTGGCTGTCTATGCCATGGGCTATAATGTGCTGTTTGGCTATACCGGCCTTTTGAGCCTGGGTCATGCATTGTTTTTTGCGGCAGGCATGTATGGCATGGGGCTTGGTATGAAGTTGCTTGGCCTGCCGCCTGCTGCCGCCATCGGGCTTGGTATCGTCTGTGCAGCTTCGCTGTCTGCTGTCGTCGGTGCCCTTGCCCTGCGCACATCCGGGGTTGCCTTCATGATTGTCACACTGATGCTCGCCCAGGCCGGGTTTTTGACAATTCTTTATTTTGGCACCTATACGCGTGGTGACGAGGGATTCGTTCTGCAACAGGCAAGCCGCACGATTGCCGGGTTTGACCTCACCGACCCGGCCATACGTTATGGTGCGGCCTTTGCCCTGCTTGCCCTGTGTGTTCTCGCCATGCTCAGGCTGGTCAATTCATCCTTTGGCCGCGTCCTCATTGCCATTCGCGAAAATGAAGAACGGGCACGCATGCTGGGCTATGATGTGTTTCGGCACAAATTATTCGCGGTGATCATATCCGGCACGATTTCAGGTCTGTCAGGGGCTGTTTACGGGTTGCTGTTTGGCTATGTTGGCGCGACATTTGCAGCCGTGCAATATTCCATTTTACCACTGTTATGGGTGTTACTCGGCGGCGCAGGTACCATTATCGGGCCATTTGTCGGCACATTGTTCATGTTCTATCTGATTGATTTTTCCAGTGAAATTACCAGCGCCTATATGGTCATTGCCGGAGTGGTGCTGGTCTTGTTGACGCTATTTGCGCCCCAGGGTCTGGTCGGCGAAATACGGCGCAGGTATCTGCCATGGCTCCCATGAATTTGCTTGAAACAGATGGCCTGTCAAAGTCCTTCGGCGGATTGCGTGCTGTTGAAAACGTCAGTTTTGCTTTGCCGCAAGGGCAGATACGGGCCCTTATTGGTCCCAATGGTGCGGGCAAAAGCACATTTGTCGGGCTCCTATGCGGTCGTCTTCAGGCGACCACGGGCACCGTTCGTTTTCTGGGAAAAGATGTAAGCGGGCTACCCGCCCACAAGCGCATTTCACAGGGCATGGCCTATACATTTCAGATCACGTCGGTCTTTGGCCGCCTCAGTCTGTTTGAAAATGTCGCGTTGGCTGCAAGGCGGCGACTGGGTGATGCCCATGAGGCTGTTGAGCAGGAAGTTATTGACGCATTGCAGCGGGTCGGGCTTGCAGAGCGCAATGACCAGATCGCGCAGGACCTGAGTTACGGCCACCAAAGGCTCCTTGAGATCGCCATGGGCATCGCCCAACGACCCAAACTGCTGATTCTGGATGAACCAACCCAGGGACTTGCGGATAAGGAAATCGATCAGTTCAATGATCTGGTACGGGCGCTCAGTGCCGATACGACCATATTGCTGATTGAGCACAATATGAATGTTGTAATGGAAACTGCCGACTATATCACAGTGCTTGACTTTGGTGAGGTGCTTGCAGAGGGCGTGCCACAGGAAATCAGGATGAACAAAGCTGTTCAGGCCGCTTATCTGGGAACAGCCGATGCTTGAGTTGAACCAGATCAATTCCGGTTACGGCGCGGCGCAGGTCCTGCGCGACGTCTCACTGGACGTAAAGGCCGGAGAAATTCTGTGTCTGCTTGGCCGAAATGGCGCTGGCAAGACAACAACGATGAAGACAATCATGGGCCTTCTGCCGCTATCGGCTGGGTCTATTGTGCTCGATGGTGAAGACGTCAGCAGGCTCCCGGCCCATGAAGTCCCCAAACGCGGCATTGGTTATATTCCGCAGGGACGACGCCTGTTTTCTGAAATGACGGTGGCGGAAAACATCGAAATCGGACTGCTTACCCGTGGTGCATCCCCGGCCGTGCGGGAACGCGTTCTTGCGCTTTTTCCAAGGCTGCGCGAAAGGCTTGATCAACGGGCCGAGACCCTGTCAGGTGGTGAGCAACAGATGCTGGCAACAGCACGGGCGCTTTGTATTGAACCCCGGGTGCTTTTGCTTGATGAACCGACAGAGGGACTTCAGCCCTCGATGATCGAACTGATACGCAATGTGGTGGTTCGTTTGAAAGAAGAAGGTGTGGCCATATTGCTGGTTGAACAGCGCATCGATGCCGTGCTGAAGATTGCCGACCGGGTGGCCTTTTTGGAAAATGGCCGCATACGCGCCGTTGTGGATGCAGTAACTCTGGCTGATGATCACACATTGATGGAGCGATATGTCGGCGTTTGAAGCGAGCCAGATTTCAAAGCGTTGATACGGTTGCAGCCCGATGTCACTGCAATTTTCGGGAACCGCCCGCCTAAAACGCCGCCAGGAGCCGCGCGTCAAAACCATTGGCCATGGCACCATTGGCAAATTGCCCCTGATAGGAGGCGCTGAACCGGACATTGTCATTGGCAGCGAACCCGATGCCAGCTTCAACCACCGCGGCATCTTCGGCAATGGGGGCACCAGTGATTGAAAAGGGTGCGCTGCCAGCAACGGTGAATGTTGAGCCCGGATCGATATCACCGAAGGCATGACGCCAGCCTGCCATGGCGCTCAGGTGCACCTGCTTGCCGACCTTTGCCGCACCGCGCAGGCCGAGGGTGGTAAAGGTTGTGGCTGTTGTGGATGACTGGGCGACAAGGGCGGCAGTGCCACCGGTTTCTGTAAAGGAATCCATCTTCACATTGATATGGGAAACACCGGCAAAGGGTTCGATCGACATGATATCCGTATGAGCCTTGTATCCGGCTTCTGCGAAGAGTTGATAGGATTGGGCATCATAATCACCAACCAGTATCTCGCTCACCGGATTGGAGACTGTGCGGGTGCTGTCAATCATGTGCCAACTGTAAAGCGCCCCGGCGCTGATGTTGGCATTGCCGTGCTCAGTACCGCCATAAAGACCAATGGTATAACTGTCTGCATTCGCACTGGAGGCAAGAGCGTCAAGGCGGGTATCGGTTCGGGCGTAGCCGCCCAGCACACCAAGACGGGCATGATCGCCCAATTGCCGGTCAAATCCTGCCACAACACCGCCCATATTATTGGTAAGTTCTGCCGTATTGGCTGTGGCATCTGTTGTCATCCAGTTGCCATAGCCGGTCATCCAGAACCCATTGGCCGGGTCATTCGTACTGCCATAGGCAGCGACAGAAGTTCCTCCAATGGCATCGGCAAAGCTGGCCTGCATGCGCTGATTAACGGCTTGCACTGTCTTTTGGCCATTCTCCAGCAGTGCGCCCTGCAGGGCGGCATGGCTTTGCCCGGACAATTGATCAAAGGCATCGCGGGCTGACTCTACTGAACCGATCAGTGCCACAGCATCATAAAGCGGATTGCCAGCGACAAGGCCATCCAGCCCACCTGCAACCGCTTTCTGGTTGGGTGTTTGGGCCACATCTGTAAAGTCTGTGGTCTGATCAACCGAAACAAAGACATAATCCGTGCCACCATCCATCTCATAGGACAGTGTTGGCGTTAGAAAGATGGAACCGAGATCAGCAGTGACGCCATCAAATTCGGTTGAAAGCATGGTATCTGTGGTCAGGATAACCACGTCGCCCTTGCCTGCGATACCTACAACATTGCCAGTCAACATCACTGTGCCATCAAGGGTTGTCGTACCCCCAACTGCTAATCCTTGCGGATCGGTCGTGCCATCCATTTCAACCAGATAGTAACTGCCATCATCAAAGGTCACATCTCCGGTTGCTGTTCCCGCACCGCTCAGCGTGCCACCGCCCATCACATTCACAATTCCGCCCAGCATATTGTCAATCGCCAGCGTACCACCGTGAATGGTGGTCGTCTGGGCAAAACCACTGCTGTCACCGGCGAGGCGTGTGAAACCGGCGTGATTACCAATAGCGGATGTGCCGGTGCTGCTGATTATTCTGGGAGCAAATACATAGGTTCCGGTTTCGTCGGTGTGATTGAAAGTGAGCGTGCCGGTTCCTTTTCCGAAATGCACCAGGTCGGCGCTAACGGTACCGGGCGCAGCAGCAGTTTCACCCAAAGCAGTACCGATGTTTATTGTGCCTGTTCCAGAGCCCTGTATGACACCGGATGTAATTTGAACAAAAGCTGTTGTGCTGACATGGCCGCCATCCACTATCGTTAGCGTACCAGTGCCGCTAGACCCGATATGCAAGTCTTCGGACATGCCCCAGTTGGAGCCCATACCACGAACCGTGACTGTGCCCTCACCACCGGACCTGGAGCCAATACTGCCAAATGTGTTACTGACCATCCCGCCATTGGCTATCGTCAGCGCGGCAGTACCTGAGTTTCCAATTGTCAGGTGCTCACTATTGACCCAGCTCGAACCCGAGCCACCGACTGTGACTGTACCTTTGCTGCCGGGTAGAGAGCCGATGGTGCCAGTTGTATTGCTGACTATTCCACCATTCTCGACGGTCAACGTGCCAATGGCCTCTGAGCCACCGACAGTAAGAGCGGCGGTATTGACCCAACTGGAGCCGGAACCACTTACGGTAACCGTGCCTTCAGAATTGGAACCCGAGCCAATAACGCTACTGGAATTGCTGACCATTCCGCCATTTTGGATGGTCAGTGCACCAGTACCGACAGAGCCAACAATAAGACGGCTGGCATTATTCAGAGTAGACCTCTGGCCACTAACAGTGATTGTCCCTTCTGAGTTACTCCCATAGCCAACAAAACCAAAGTTGATATTGGCCACCCCACCATTCTGGATGGTCAATGCACCGGTGTCATTGTTGCCAACGGTCAATAAACCGAGGTCAGGAGTCTGGTTGCCGTCGACAATGACTTGATTGGGAGTGTCGATGACAACATCATCACCGGTTATTGGCAAAACACCACCCACCCAATTGCCTGTTTCGAACCAGTCGGTAGAGTTGTTACCCTCCCAATCAGCAGCAACGGCACACGTCGCTGCAGAAAGAATGAATGGAATAGCCAATAAATGCGACGATGTTATTCCAGTTCTCAAATTCGGCACCACCGACCTCCCCCCAATATAGATTATAGAATTAAAATGGATATTCATTTATATATAAAAATATTACTTAATATATAAATCATCTTATTCTACACAGTGCAATAATTTTTGCAATTTATTATATATAAAAACGTATTTTTCAACAATATATCGCAAATATGATCTATTTTACAAATTGATAGGTGAAAATATCAAGTATTAATTAGTAAATTGCACCAATTAGCGTGTAGAAAAACGTCACAATAACCCAATGGTTCTGTGAGAAATCAAACTGATCCAGCCTACCGCTCTTTTAAAACACGACCAGAAGCCGGGTCGCAAAACCATTAGTCATGGCACCATTGGCATATTGCCGTGATAGAACGCGCTGAAACGCGCAATGCTGTGCAAGACGATGTCGATGGGGTGCAGTCGGCTGAAATGGAAACCATCTCAGGAAAGCCATCGAAGAGGTGGTGATCCTCAGATTTTCTCACTTGTCGTGAATTTGGCGCCGCGTGCCTTCATGGCAGCCATTGCTATATCCAGCGACCCGTCAAGATCAATGGCCCGGCAGGCATCAGTTATCAGCACCGCGTCAAAGCCGAGGTCCAATGCGTCCATTATCGAGTAATAGACACAAAAATCAGTTGCCAATCCGGCAACATAGATGCTTCTGACATCCCGCTCTTTCAGATAACCTGCCAGACCGGTGCGGGTTTTTCGGTCATTTTCGAAAAAGGCGGAATAGCTGTCGATTGACGGGCGAAAGCCCTTTCTGACGATCAGATCCACATCGTGGGTCTTCAGCTGGTCGTGAAATTGCGCCCCGTGATCACCCTGAACGCAATGCCTTGGCCACAGCACCTGATCACCATAGTGCATTTTCCTGACGCTGAAGGGTTCCGCCGCTTCGTGATTATCGGCAAAGGATGAATGATGATGCGGGTGCCAGTCCTGGGTCAGGATGCGCACGTGAAACAAAGACTGCAGCCGATTTACGATGGGAATGATGGCATCACCGTCATCAACGGCGAGCGCACCCGCAGGACAGAAATCATTCTGGATATCAATCATCAACAGGGCAGTATCTTCACCAATCATTCCTGACATTCCCGATATTCGTTTTTTTCAGACAAGTTTCCCCAGCATTTTGACAAATATCTGCTGCTCGGTCGCATCCAGCGGCGCCAGGGTCTCACGGGTAATATTATGCGCGGCCTGCTCAAAGTTCAGGTACGTTTCCCGGCCTTCCTTTGTCGGCTGCACAAACAGGCGTCTTTGGTCGTTTGGATCGCGCGTGGTAGCCACCAGGTCACGTTTGCGCAGACGATCAATCACCCCTTTGATTGTCGCGGCATCCATTGCTGTCTTGCGGCCCAGTTCATTTTGCGAGACCTGCCCGAGCTCACACAGTTTTGCCAGAGCGGCAAATTGTGTCGGGGTGAAATCGGGAATATTGTCGGCAAATATGCCAAGATGCCGCTGCGTCGCCTTTCGCAGGACAAACCCGACCTGCTCATCCAGCTGATAGTTCAACTGATTTCCCGGCTTATTTTTCGATATGGATGATGACATGCAAACCCGGCATTTCAATTCGAGGAACTGTTGTTCGAATTATATTGACACCATCCAGTCACGATTGCAAAATCTATTTGTATACTAACGAGTTTTCAGCAAAAATCCGACCGGGAGCAACGGGATTTGGACTATTATCGGCCAGAAGGTCTGAATGATGCACTCAACTGGCTGGATCGCCATCAGCAGGTTCAGCCACTGATTGCTGCTGGTTGCACTGATCTGTTGGCGTTGACCCGGAACACCGGCCTGACAGGGTCAACGCTGGATATTACGGCGATATCTGCACTCAGCGGCATTGAAGAACGCACTGACTGCTGGCGTATTGGTGCAACAACCACATGGTCTGAAATCATTCGCCATGGCCTGCCCGCAGCTTTTGACGGTTTGAAGCTTGCGGCACGTGAAGTTGGATCAATACAGATACAAAACACCGCAACCCTTGCCGGCAATCTGTGTAATGCATCCCCTGCCGCAGATGGCGTTCCATGCCTGCTTGCTCTGGATGCCATTGTGGAACTGAGCAGCGCACATAGCCAACGCAGCCTGCCCCTGTCCGAGTTCATTTTGGGCGCGCGCGATACAGCACTGATGCCGGGTGAAATCGTTACCGCGATTTCCGTACCGAAGGCAGCTGCAACCGGGCATTCTGTTTTTCTCAAGCTGGGTGCGCGAAAATATCTGATCATATCCATCGCCATGGTCGCTGCCGGGATCACGGTTGAATCAGGCATAATCAGCCGTGCCTCCATTGCCGTTGGTGCCTGCAGCGCAGTGGCACAGCGGCTCGGCAACATTGAACGGATGCTGCTCGGAAAACCACCTGACCTTGGGCTTTTGCATGAAATAACAGACGATCTGGTGGCGCTGTCCTTGTCACCGATTGACGATGTCAGAGCTGATACCACCTACCGCTACAAATCTGCGGGTGAACTGGTGCGCCGGGCAGTCGGTCAGCTGATGCCTGATCAATCGGAGTGCGTTGCATGAACGTTCAAAGTATGCAGATGACAATGCAGGTCAATGGCGAAACGGTTCAACTGCATGCAACGCCCGCCATGCGCCTCAGCCAGCTATTGCGCAATGAGCTTGGCTTGCGCGGCACAAAAAGCGGCTGCGATGCCGGTGATTGCGGGGCCTGCACAGTGCTTCTGGATGGCGCACCCATTTGCGCCTGTCTGACACCGGCAATACAGGCCACGGGCAGAAAAATAACAACGATTGAGACCAGGTCGGAACCGGAACTTGTGCGACTGCAATCATCATTTCTGCGCCATGGTGCAGCACAATGCGGCATTTGCACTCCTGGCATGTTGATGGCGGCGATGGCGCTTTTGAAAGACAAGCCAACACCCGAACGCCAGGAGGTTGAAGATGCCCTTGGTGGGGTCCTGTGCCGTTGCACCGGTTACAGCAAGATCATCGATGCCGTGTGCAACGCACACCAGGATACCCAGCCGGCAGCCTCGCCTGCCGCTGGCCAGGCCGTTGGACACCGGGTTGAACGTCTGGATGGAGTGGCAAAGGTGGCGGGTACGGAATTATTCGGTGCCGACAGCTGGCCGGATGGTGCCCTGTTGGTACGGGTAATTCGCGCGCCGCACGACAGGGCACGGTTTGAATTTGGTGATCTGGAAGCCTGGAGAAACAAACACCCAGGCGTGGCTGTGGTGCTGACAGCGGATGATATTCCGGGAGATAATCGCTTTGGCGTTATCCCGACATTTGCAGAGCAACCGGCCCTTGCCTCGGGAGAGAGCCGCTTTACTGGCGAGGCTGTAGCGCTCATCGCCGGGGAAGAGCAACAGATTGCAGACATGGATCTTTCCGATTTTCCTGTCGTCTGGGAACCTTTGGACGCGTTGAGCGACCCATTGGATGCACTTGAAGCAGATGCGTTTGACGTGCATGCCGACCGCAAGGGCAATATCCTCATTCAGGGCAAAGTGGTGTGCGGTGATGTAGAAGCCGCCTTGGGTGACGCCAGCCATATTGTCGAAGCGCAAATGCAAACGGGCTATGTGGAACATGCCTATATTGAGCCAGAGGCAGGATGTGCCTGGCTTGACGGTGATACATTGGTCATCAGGGCCTGCACGCAGGCGCCGCATATGGACCGCGACGACACGGCCAGAATTCTTGACATGCCGCCGGAGAAAATTCGCATCATACCGGCTGCCGCAGGCGGCGGCTTCGGATCGAAACTCGACGTATCTCTCCAGCCACTTGTCGGGCTTGTCACGCTGAAAACCGGGCGTCCCGCACGCATGGTCTATAGCCGCCATGAATCCATGCTATCAACCACCAAGCGCCATCCCTCATTGATGAAGGCGGCCCTGGGTGCAGACGCGCTGGGCAAAGTCGTTGCCATGCGCTTTCATGGAGAATTCAACACGGGAGCCTATGCCAGCTGGGGGCCAACCGTAGCTGTTCGCGTTCCAGTCCATGCTTCCGGCCCCTATGCGGTGGCGAATTACGCTGCAACGGCCAATGCAGTCCACACCAATGGACCCGTCAGTGGCGCATTTCGCGGTTTCGGAGTGCCCCAGGCAGCCTTGCTGCAGGAAACGCTCTATGAGGATCTGGCCTATAAAAGCGGTATTGACCGACTGGACCTGCGTCGCATCAACGCAATGAAGGATGGCGATACTTCTGTTTGCGGACAACATATGCAAGGGGTTGGGATAGCTGAATGTCTCGATGCCCTGGTGCCACACTGGCATGAGGCACTTGAAGACTGCGCACGGTTCAACGCCGGTTCGCAGGTTCTCAAACGTGGCGTCGGCATTGCCTCCTGCTGGTATGGTTGCGGCAACACGGGCCTGTCCAATCCGTCCACCATTCGCCTTGGCATTACCGCTGACGGGCACCTGATGCTGCATCAGGGTGCAACCGACATTGGCCAGGGATCCAATACTGTTATTGCGCAGATATGCGCAGATTCGCTCGGCCTGCCGCTGAGTGAATTTGAACTCATTGGACCCGACACGGCCTTGACCCCGGACTGCGGCAAAACATCAGCTTCCCGGCAAACCTTTGTTACCGGAAAGGCGGCACAAAAGGCCGGACTGGCCCTGCGCGAAAAGATCCTGCGGCAAAGCAACATGGGCAGCGAGGCTGTCCTTGCACTCGATGCACACAATAATTGCGTTACGGTGACCGATGGCAAGGAGGTGGCAACACTGTCGCTTGCTGCCTTGCCCGTGGACACGAACGGCTATGTTCTGTCAGCGGAAGAGACCTACGACCCGCCGACGACGGCGCTGGATGAGAATGGTCAGGGTGTTCCTTATGCGGTTTACGGCTATGGCGCACAGATCGCCATTGTCGAAGTGGACACGGCGCTGGGGCGCGTTTACGTCAAACAGATCATTGCCGCCCATGACCTTGGTCGGGTGATCAATCCATTGCTGGCAGAAGGCCAGGTTGAGGGCGGCATAGCGCAGGGGCTCGGCATGGCGCTGATGGAAGAATATATTCCGGGCCGCACCGCCAATCTGCACGATTATCTCATTCCCACCATGGGTGACATGCCTTCGATAAAGACAATATTTGTCGAAAAAACCGATCCCGAGGGACCGGTTGGCGCCAAGGGGTTGGGAGAACATGTTCTCATTCCCACGGCACCAGCTATATTAAATGCCATTCGCCATGCCTGTGGCGCGCGCATAACCCGCCTGCCCGCTTTGCCTCATCGGGTACTGGCTGCGATTTCTGCACACAGGCAAGACATGCAGGAGGCCTCGCAATGAGCGTAACGGCCGATGCCAAAGGCGAAAAGCTGCGATGCGATGCCTGCCCGGTCATGTGCTATGTGGCGCCAGGTCGCACCGGCGCCTGTGACCGATATGCCAATGACGGTGAGCGCATTATTCGCTGTGATCCCCTCACCATATTCGACAACAGAATTGCCAGCGGTGGCCCGATAAAACCATTTGTCAAATCGCAATGGGACGGCAGTCTGATTGATGACGGCGACATGCAGGTCACCGCTGTGGGGTCCGGCACCACCTATCCGGACTATAAGCCTGCGCCTTTCATTGTCAGCCGTGCCGTTGACGGCGTTGATTTCATCACCGTTGTTTCCGAGGCGATATTTTCCTATTGCGGGGTTAAAATCAAAATCGACACAGACAGACACCTTGGTCGCGAAGGCGCCATCGTGCGGTGCGAAGGCGAAGCCGTTGGTCTGGTCATTACAAGCGAATATGGCTCGCAGATGCTGTCGCTGGGCGGGGTGGATCATCTGACCGGTGGCTCAAAATCGGAGGGCCGGATTACCTGCAAGGCATTGATGGATCTGTGCAACAAGTTGCCGGTTGAACTGGTGATTGATGGTGGCTCAAAAGTGGTTGTTCAGGCCGGCAAAGCACCGATTGTTGACGATAAAAAGGAACATAGAATGCGGGTCGGTTGCGGGTCTGCCACCATCGGCATGTTTGCCTCACAATGGCATGGTCTTGTCGACGAAGTTGTGGTCGTCGATGACCATATTACCGGCGTGGTTTCTGAACATCAGGCAGGCAAGGTTCTGGGGTGGCCCGACACCGGGATTAAAATACGCGGGCGGCGCTCCACACCCGGACGTTATTTTCAGGTTGCTGATCCCGGCCTTGGCTGGGGCGGCACAAACATCGAGGACCCACTGCTGATCCTTGGTCCCTGGAATGCCAAAAAGGGTGCCCGTCCCGGACTGACCTTGTTGATGGTTTCCACCACGGGCGAACAATACGCCTACTATATATTGGACGATGATCTGGTACCGCGCGCCCATCCCGTGCCGCAGTCCCTGCGACCAAGCGTGCAGCTCATCGCAGAAAACTGCGAGCCATCCCTATGTACGGTCCTGTTTGTCGGTGGCGCTGGCGGTTCTCTGCGCTCCGGTGTAACCAAAAACCCTGTCAGACTGACACAATCTGTGCAGTCTTTGACCACGTCCATTACCTGTGGCGGCGCGCCTGCCTATGTGTGGCCGGGTGGTGGTATCACCATCATGGTTGATGTCATGCGTACACCGGACAATTCATTCGGGTATGTGCCCACACCGGCAATCGTCGCACCGATCGAATTTACCGTGACACAGGAAGAATACCAAACCCTGGGCGGGCATGTTGCGGCGGCCCGGCCTTTGCATAATATTCTCATGGACGGCGGCGAATATGGTGCTGATTTCCGCACCATTGCCAATCCTTCCACGTTAACCGCCCCGGAACAGGATTGATATGCAAAGCGCTGCTGCCGCGATGCTGCCGGATGGCAAACGGCTGCATCTGCATCACGGACCAATTGATTTGATTGTCGAGGCCTTTGGTGCTGATCCAACGCATGCCTATCAGCGTGCACACGACCGGTTTTCCACGGTTCTTGATGAACTCGTTGCTGAACTCGAAACCTTGAGAGAACCGGTTGATAGCAAGCAAGTATTTAGTGGCGCAATAGCGGGTCGAATGCAAATGAGTGCATCTCAATTCCTGCCGCAGTTCATCACCCCGATGGCATGTGTGGCAGGTGCCGTCGCCGATACCATACTGGCGGTGCTTGTCGATGGACAGTCATTCAGCAAAGCCTATGTCAACAATGGCGGCGATGTGGCTTTTTTTGTCAATGCGGGAGAACAGATCGAGGCAGCCGTTGCCGCAGAGTTTCCGGCAGGCATCACCATCGGTGCGCATACACCCTATCGCGGCATTGCAACATCGGGCTGGCGCGGACGAAGCTATTCGCTTGGTATCGCAGACAGCGTCAGTGTCGTCGCAAAAAATGCGGCGATGGCAGATGCCGCCGCGACACTCATTGCCAATCATGTCGATTTGCCAAATCACCCGGGTATCACCCGAACGCCTGCTCAGGATCTGTCGCCCGACAGTGATCTGGGCGCGCGTCCGGTCACCACGGATGTCGGACCATTAACCGCCGATGAAACAGCACAAGCGCTCGACCGTGGCACAGAATATGCCCAGATGCTGGTTGAAACCGGCAAAATCGGCGCGGCAATTTTGACACTCAATCATCAATCGCGACAGACTGGCGATCAATTCAAAACCCTTGAACAACAAGCGAGACCTCATGCCTGAATTCAAGCTGCGAAAAACAATGATAATTCTGGAAGAAACACTGCACGACAACGGCCCCACTGCCCATAAGCCGCGTCAAAAGGCAGCCATAATGGCCCTGGTGAACAATCCCTTTGCCGGCGGCTATCATGGCGATCTGGAAAGTGCGATGGATGACCTGAAACCGCTCGGCATGCTGATGACAGACAAATTGATTGCTGCAATGGGCGGCATCGACGGCATAGATGGCTTCGGCAAGGGTGCCATTGTCGGTGAGGCCGGAGAGTTGGAGCATGGTGCGCTCTGGCATGTTCCAGGCGGCTACGCCATGCGTGAGCGGTTGGGCGATTCAAAAGCCATCGTGCCATCATGCAAGAAATCAGGCGGTGTTGGCACCCGTCTGGACATTCCGCTCGGCCACATCAACGCCGCTTATGTACGCAGCCATTTCGACGGCATTGAAGTTGGCCTGGCAGATGGCCCGCGCGCCGACGAAATTCTCTTCGTGCTGGCGATGAGCAAGGGCCCGCGTATTCACAATCGCATGGGCGGTCTTGCTGCGACGGATGTCAAAGGTGAAGACGGACTGCGTTAATCTACGTCAATCGACGAAAGCACGCTCAACGACATAGGATGAGGGGCGGTTGTTCGCACCCTCGTCAAACCCGCGTGCATCCAGTATTTCCTTCAGGTCGGTCAACATTGCCTTTGATCCGCACAGCATGATCCTGTCCGATTGCGGATCAAAGCCGTCAATCCCCATGGCGGAGAAAAAGGACCCGTCTTCGATCAGTTGGGTGATGCGGCCTTTATTGGGACTGTCTTCCTGTGTTGTCGACGTAAAATGAAACAGCTTGCCCGTTGTGAGTTCACCGACAAGGGGGTCGTTTTGCGTGCGGTCCATAAGATCAAAACCGTATTGCAGTTCTGCAGCGGTCCGGCATGTATGGGTCACAATAATGCTATCAAATTTCTCATAGGTCTCCGGGTCACGGATGATCGAGGCAAATGGTGCAATGCCGGTGCCGGTTGAAAGCAAAAACAGCCGCTTTCCTGGTGACAACGCATCAAGGACCAGCGTGCCGGTTGATTTTTTTCGCATCAATACCGTGTCACCAGGTTGGATTTTCTGCAAATGCTCGGTCAGCGGACCACCTTCAACCTTGATCGAATAGAATTCAATTTCCTCATCCCATGCGGGACTTGCTATTGAATAGGCCCTGAACACCGGTTTGGTGCTTCCAGGAAGCCCGATCATGACAAACTCCCCGGACCTGAAACGGAAACTGCGTGGTCTGGTTATCCTGAAGCGAAACAGCCAATCGGTAAAATGCTCAACCGAGACAACCTTCTCGGCGAACACATTATCGGGCAGCGTATAGGCCTGTTGTTCCACTACCGCGTCAAGCGTGACGGTTTGCTGTGTCTGTGCAAAACCCTGATTTTCCATCAGCCAATTCCTTCAGAATATTTGTTTGTATACAAACAAATCCAGAGATAGGCAAATGGAGTGCATATTGCAAGGCTGACGGGTGAAAAATTGACTGATAAAGGCGTTTGATAGCTCTTTGTGTGGAATGCGGTCAGGGTCCGTTACAGATCTGACCTGTGGTACGGCAACAATCCGGCGTTCATCTTTGCCATCAATGGTCGTTTTCAAGAGCAATATGAAACACTGTGACCGAACTCACAGTCCACGAACAGGATCGTTGCTATTGGAATTAGCGAGTTTGGGTAGTAATTTGTTATCGGGGGTACGCCTATGGAAAAGAAACAGGATACAAAGACCGATACACAAAAGGCCACACCGCAGGACGATGGCGTCAGCGCGGCGGAAATTCTCGAGCAGGCGAAAACGGCCTGGGAATCGGTCAAGCAAGGCAAAGCTGCTCAATTGTGCAATCAGTTGATCGTGCAATTTCCTGACGCACCGGAAGCCGATAAAGCACGCGCACTTTTGGCAGAAATGCATCCGGATGACGATACAGGCACCATAACGTCAATTCTGATCGTCATCGCAGGTCTCGGCTTCTGGGGATTTATGATTTACGGCCTTGCCGCCCTGTTCAATGCCTGGGGAGCACGGGCCTATTGGAGCGAAAACTGGATTTACCTGATCATCGGCTCTGTCGCCTATGGCATCTTTGTCTGGTTGGTGAGCCTTGCAGAAAAAAAACTGCCGGAGCTGGGTGAAAATACCAAGAATACATTCTTCGTATTCGGTGCAATTCCGCTTATCCTCATAGCCCTTGGCAGCATCACTTTTATCAAGCCCTTTCAGCAGAAATTTGTGTTGGAAATTGTCTTCATCACTGTTGTCTGCGCGCTGCCGGCTGCCACCTACTATTTGTTTTTGAAATCACGCCGGTTGGGCATTCTCAACGAATTTATCGGCAATCTCAGCCACTTTTCCTTGTATGAGCAAAGACACATCTACAGCCCGGAACACAAAACAGATACCCCGCAAAAAGCGCTGCGAACCGAATCTGTCAACGAACGCCAGCTTCGTATCGAAGGTTATCTGCAACGTTTTGAAGCCATGTATGGCAACCTGCGATTTGACGACGGTCGAACGTTGCGAACCTTTACAATGTCACTCATCAGGGCCTCCGAAAAACAAAATGAAATTCCCGGTACTGGTACTGGAGACGGCGGAATATCCATGCCCAGTGCCACGGTCAGAATTGCCGATATTTTTCAGGCCAATCTTGTCATTCCGCTGGGTCTGGTCACCGTCCTGTGTGGTGTCGGCTGGATGCTGGCAATCCATCCGGTTTGGGATACCAACAATGCCGATTTCCGCCTGACGCTTGATTTGACGCCGGTTAATTTTGCATTCTTCGGCGCCTATTTTTTCGGCATACAACTGCTGTTCAGACGCTTTGCAACGCGGGACCTTGGCCCCAATGCATTCATGGCATTTGCGGTGCGTATTATATTGGCGGTTATCGCCGTTTGGGTGGCCGCTCTTTGCCTGCAAATTCTGGATTCGGTTGGGACCGCGAACGCTGACTATGCCGCTATTGCCAAGAACCTTTCCAAGACGACGGAAAATTATCAATGGCCGGCATTCCTGCTGGTGGTTGCCTTCGTCATCGGATTTTTTCCGCAGGTGCTGTGGCAGGTCATCAAATCCGTTTTTGCCATGACGAAATTCGTCTCCATCATTATTCCGGCAACAGACCAGAACCAGCCTCTGAGCCAACTTGATGGTCTGACAATCTGGCATGCATCGCGGCTGGAAGAAGAGGATATTGAAAACGTCGGCAATATGGCCACCGTTGATGTCGTTGATATAATGCTGCGAACCCAGATTCCGGCGGAACGGCTGGTCGCATGGGTGGATCAGGCAATTCTCTACAGCGTATTGGGTTCAAAGCAGGGTGACTCCGGTGACACCGATTCAACCGTCACCACCTTGCGTAAACTTGGCATCCGTTCAGCGTCGCAATTCATGGCGAATTATCACGCCACGGGCAGTCCAAGGGACGCCTTGAATGCCGCCTTTGGTGGCGATGACAATAAAATCAACCCAATTCACACCATCGCATGCTCAATTCAAATGGAAGCAAATTTTGGATTGGTCAGAGCCTGGCGTGGTGTTTGAGCCTCTAACAGGCGCATAGTTGCAGGGATTTTGCCGCATGGCGCACCCTTCATATGCGTTGGGACGCAATCATCGGATTTTCGAAGCTCCGTATGACCGAGCACCATTGGTCCACCCTGACACAACCGTCTGCACCCGCAGATAAAAAAACCTGGTTAATCCCGTATTCAGCTTGCTGTTCATTGTACCCGGATTGATGATACCAAGCGTGTGAGGCAAGCTCACAGACAGGGTTTGTCACAGGGACCGATCCAATCTGCCGACACCGGAAGCACTGATCATGACCAACAAACAAACGTTTTCCAAATTCAGCTTTGGAACTCAGGTCCGAAAATCGCCTTACTCCGATGCGGCGTTGCGTTGGGGTGCACAGGGATTTTCTGTCTATAACCACATGTACATTCCACGGGATTTCGGCGACCCGGTGCAAAATTTCTGGAACCTGGTAAATGACGCCATTCTTTGCGACGTGTCTGTGGAACGCCAGGTCGAGATCACCGGTCCAGACGCGGCGCGGTTCACGCAGTTCCTGAGCTGCCGCGACCTGTCGAAATGCCAGGTTGGGCAATGCAAATATGTGCTGATCACCGATCAGGACGGTGGGGTTATCAATGATCCGATATTGCTGAAACTGGCGGAGGATCACTTCTGGCTTTCGATCGCAGATAGCGATGTCCTGCTGTGGGCCAAAGGTCTGGCGGTCAATTCAGGTATGAATGTGCAGATTACGGAACCTGATGTGTCTCCCCTCCAGCTGCAGGGTCCCAAATCACGGGACATTTTGCGCGCGGCCTTTGGCGATGCACCAACTGAACTTAAATATTACCGGTTCATGGAATATGATTGGGACGGCGTGCCATTGATCATTTCACGGACCGGTTGGTCCAGCGAACTGGGTTACGAGATATTCCTGCGTGACGGGTCGGCGGGAGATCGGCTGTGGGAGCATCTCATGGCGGTTGGTGCACCGCTTGGCCTGAAACCGGGTCACACCTCCAGTATCCGCCGCATAGAAGCCGGGATGCTGTCCTATCATGCTGATATGACGCTGATGAATAATCCGTTCGAATTACAGATGGACCGTCTGGTCGATCTGCACATTGAAGCGGATTTTGTGAGCAAGGCGGCACTGACAGCAATCAAAGCGAAGGGTGTTTCGCAGTATTTCGTCGGCCTGGAAATTGCCGGCAGACCCATAGCGGGATCGAATGATGAACATTGGCCCATCAAATGGGATGGAAAAAAGGTTGGTTACGTCACATCAGCCATTCATTCACCCCGACTGGTGAAAAACATTGCGCTGGCAATGGTGGCCGTGGATTATTGTGAATTGGGCTGCGAACTTACAGTCAATATGGGTTCTGAAACACGTCCGTGTACAATTGTTCCGATCCCGTTTTATGACCCCAAAAAAGAGATCGCCGTCAAGGGTTGAATGCGGCGCACTCATCCCGGAAAACAGGATTATATGATAAATCGAAGCTGGCCGCACCCGCGACGCGGCCACTTGCGCTGACTTCCCGGGAAATGGCCTTACCGGTTTCCCCACGGATATTCCGTTGGTTCGGCCCCCCTTCATCCCAGACCGTTTCACGTTATGTCAGATACGGGACAACGGTATCGGCCTTTGGTTTTGTGAATGCATTCACATTTTGCCGGTTCATTCAAAACCTGAATTGCACTATTGCGGTTGAATGTAGCGACCATAGACCCAGCCGCTCTCCCAATTGCCTGCACCGGCGGGATCGTGCCAAACCTCACACCAGGTGTAGCGAATCTTTTCGGCCTGAGCCCATTTGGGTTGACCGGTAATGTCCTTGAGGTCAACGCCATTCATGCAGCGACCTGTCATCGAGAGCGGTGTACCATTGGGATATGCCGCGCGGATGGCGGATTTGGATGATGGCCAGGCCCGCACATTGAGCACATCGTTCCATTCAACATTGGTCACTTCCCATGCTGCAAATGTGCTTGCGGTGGTTGGCGCAGTGAACAAGGCCCCGGCAGTCAGAACAACCGCTGCCAATTTACGTGATAAAGTCATCGAATTTCCCCTTCAACGAATTCCTGTTCCTATCATGGCAATTGCTGCCTGAACCAATTGTGACCTTACAATTCATCCACCATTCATGTGCAGCCTTGAACAGCCACCCCGCGCAGTCTATTTGCATGATACCAAATATCCTGCCCGCACACGAAAGGCATTTTCATGTTCAAAAACCTGTCTCCTGCTCCGGTCGCCGAGAAACGTCCGGTATCGGATACGCGCCATGGCATTCAACGTATCGACGACTATGCCTGGTTGCGGGCCGACAACTGGCAGCAGGTATTTCAGGACCCTTCGGTGCTTGATCTGGAAATCCGCACCTATCTGGAGGCGGAAAACGCCTATCAGGATGCTGCGATGGCCGATACAAAGGCGTTGCAGAAGACCCTCTTTGACGAGATGAAGGGGCGAATCAAGGAAGAAGACGCATCCATCCCCTCGCCTGACGGTCCCTACGCCTATGGCACGTCCTTTGTAACGGGCGGTGAACAACCGCGTTTTTTCCGCGTGCCGCGCAATGGTGGTGAGGAAGAACTGCTGCTGGATGGCGACGCAGAAGCCAGTGGTTCGGGTTATTTTCGGATTTCTGCTGCCAACCATTCAGTCGATCATAAACAGTTGATCTGGGGATTTGACGACAAGGGATCGGAATATTTCAATTTGCGGGTGCGCGATATCGCCAGCGGACAGGACCTTGCCGATACCATTGAAAATACCGGTGGCGGCGGTGCATGGTCACCCGATGGCAAAGGTTTCTTCTACTCGCTGCTGGATGAAAACCACCGTCCATCGAAGGTCTACTATCACGTGCTGGGCACAGATCAGAAGGATGACCGACTCATTTTTGAAGAAAATGACCCCGGCTTTTTCATGGGTGTCGGCGGCAGCAAATTGAATGATTTCATCTTCATCAACGTGCATGATCATGAAACGTCTGAATACAGCATCATCCCGGCGAACGACCCGGATGCAACGCCAAGACTGGTTGCAGCCCGGCAGACCGGCGTGGAATATGACATGCACGAAGGTGGTGATGTCTTTTATATTCTGACCAACGCGGATGGTGCCAAGGATTTCAAGATCGTCGAGGCACCCATTGAAAATCCAGGAATGGAAAACTGGCGGGAAGTCGTTCCTCACAAGGCCGGTCGACTGATCCTCAATCAGATGGTTTTCACCCGTTATCTCGTGTGGCTCGAACGGGACAACGGCCTCCCCAGAATCGTCATTCGGGAGCGTGAGAGCGGGCAGGAACATTCGATTGAATTTGACGAAGATGCCTATGCACTGGGTCTGCAGGGATCTATGGAATATGACACCGAAATGATCCGGTTTTCCTATTCGTCGATGACGACACCGTCGCAACAGTATGATTACAACATGCGCACCCGCGAACGTGTATTGCTCAAAACCCAGGAAGTACCTTCCGGTCATGACGCTGATGATTATGTCACGCGCCGTATCATGGCCCCTTCCCATGATGGAACACCAGTGCCTGTGACGCTGCTGTATCGAAAAGATACCGCGCTGGATGGATCAGCGCCCTGCCTGCTCTATGGCTATGGTGCCTATGGCATGACCATTCCAGCCTCGTTCAATACCAATTGTCTGTCGCTGGTTGATCGTGGTTTCGTCTATGCAATTGCCCATATCCGCGGTGGCAAGGACAAGGGATTTGCCTGGTACGAAGACGGCAAGCGTGAAAACAAGACCAACACCTTCCTGGATTTTATTGGTGCCGCAGAATTTCTGGCGGCAGAAAAATTCACCTCTTATGATCGTATAGTAGCGCAGGGTGGCTCCGCCGGTGGCATGCTAATGGGCGCTGTTGCGAATATGGCCGCTGACCATTTTGGCGCCATTATCGCCGCCGTCCCCTTTGTGGATGTGCTGAACACGATGCTGGATGATACGTTGCCTTTGACACCGCCGGAATGGCCGGAGTGGGGCAACCCGATTGAATCCAAGACAGACTATGCCGGTATTGCGGCCTATTCACCCTATGACAATGTCAGCGCACAGGATTATCCGCCTATTTTGGCAGTTGCCGGATTGACTGATCCGCGTGTTACCTATTGGGAGCCGGCAAAATGGGTTTCAAAACTGCGTGATGTCAAAACCGGAGATGCGCCGGTCCTGTTTAAAACCAATATGGAAGCTGGCCATGCCGGGGCTTCGGGGCGTTTTCAAAGACTTGAAGAGGTTGCCTTTGAATATGCATTCGCCCTGAAAACAGTTGCACCGGATACGCTGGGGTAAACGCTACGTTCACAAGATTGGGGGTGGCCCATTTGAGTTTGGGCCATTATAACAAGACTTAAATAGTCAAGTTAAAATCAACCTGCTAAAATGCAGGGCTGATTATACCCAGGAGCCAATCACAATGATGAAACCCACAATCACGCCGAACCGCGGCAGGGCGACACGTGTTC
Organism: uncultured Rhizobiaceae group bacterium; assembly: GCA_947501445.1. Taxonomy (GTDB): domain Bacteria; phylum Pseudomonadota; class Alphaproteobacteria; order Rhizobiales; family Rhizobiaceae; genus Hoeflea_A. The sequence continues at coordinate 126,083 of CANMVS010000006.1, forward strand.
TGGAAGTCAAGCACACCCGGCGCCTGACACCGACAATGCAGCGGGTCACGCTGACCGGCACTGATCTGGAGACATTTCCTGCAGGCCAGGAAAGCGCGCATATCAAGCTGATCATACCCTTGCCGCATCAAACACAAGCCGAATTTCGATCCGCACTGGAAAATGGTTCCAAGCTTGAACCAAGACGCACCTATACCGTTCGACATCACCGCGTTGATGCCAATGAAATGGATGTGGATTTTGTGGTTCATGAGGGCGGCGGCCCGGCCTGCAACTGGGCGCTGGCAGCGCGAGCGGGTGATTTCATTGGTGTTGCAGGGCCGGGGCCGAAAAAAAAGCCTGATCACGGTGCATTGTGGTTTCTGTTCGGCGCCGATATGGCCGCCCTGCCCGCCGCCGCTGCAGCACTTGAAGACCTGCCCCATGATGCCGTCGGCCATGCCATCTTCGAAATTACGTCCGATGATGACATACAACCGGTTAATGCCCCCAAGGGCATGCAGATCCACTGGCTTGTTCACAATGAACCACATCAAAGCAGCAGCCAGCAGATCGAATTCTTCAGGTCGCTCGATTGGCCGGATGCATCACCCGGCATCTTCGTCGCTGGGGAGTCCGGTGCCGTGATTGCCCTGCGCAAGTATCTCATCGAAGAAAAGGGGCTGGATAAGCGGGCAGCCTATATCAGCGCCTATTGGAAAATCGGATTGGTTGAGGACCAGCATCAGGCCATGAAACGCGCAGAAGCAGCCTGATTGTCACCCGGTCAATAGCCGTTCCCGTGAGCGGGGATGGCTTTGAGATAGGCGGCAATTGCCTCCCGATCTGCGGCGGGTAACTTTGCCATATTTGCCTGTACAGATACCATCGAGCCACCAACTGAATCGAAATCGGGGGTGAAGCCACTTTCCAGATAATAGGCGATGTCGCCAGCACTCCAGCTTTTGAGACCACCACCTGGGGTAATATTGGGAATAACACCTTCACCATCGGGATTTTTCGCCCCGGACAGCCAGACATCAAGCTTGAGACCACCAATCAGTGAACGCGGCGTGTGACACTCACCACAATGACCAGGCCCCTCAACAAGATACTGGCCACGCTGGATCGCCTCATCACTTGAGGCGAAACGCACCACAGAACCGCTTTTGAGATAGAGCCTTTTCCACAGGCCCACAGCACGCCTGATATTGAAAGGAAATCCCAGTTCGTGCGCCGGTGCGACATTACTGCTTGCAGGCAGGGTCTTCATGTAGGCCCAAAGATCATTGAGGTCCTGCATGTCCATTCTTGTATAGGATGTATAGGGGAAGGCCGGATACAGATGCTCGCCGTCGCGACCAACGCCCATCTTCATTGAATTGGCAAAATCAGAAAATGACCAATTGCCCAGACCCGCATCCTTGTCCGGCGAAATATTCGGTGCATAGAAATCACCAAAGTCACTTTTAAGCGCCAGGCCACCCGCCATTACCAGTTTTTCATCACCCTTGGCGCCGGGAGCGGCATGGCATGAGTTGCACCCCCCCGCCCAGAACATTTCTTCTCCACGCGCCAGATCAGCATCAGGCAGATCGGCAAAGGCCGTTTGCGACAGTGTGGTTGGGGCGGAAAGGAACCATGCCGCCACAGCGGCGACAATGGCAAGCAACACGGCTGTAATAAAAATGCGACGTATCACGATATCTGCCTTTTCCTGGAATATCCGCCCCTGATCAGATCGGGCTAGTTTTTCTTCACGCGGTAGGCTTCATGACAGGTGCTACAGTTTTTCGCCACTTTGCCGAATTGCACCTTAAAGGCATCGAGATCCTGTGGGGCTGCCGCTACTGCATTTGATGTATCATTGCCAAATTTGTCGACGGCTGATTCAAATCCAGTGCGGTCACTCCAGATTTTCGGGCTGGCCTCGGTATCATGACCGGTTTCCGTGCCTTCGGGAAATTTTTCAACGAAATTCTTTGTGGCGTCATTCATCGTCTGGAATGCTTTTGCCACCGCTGCTGCATCATAGTTGATTTCACCCTTGGCTGTTTTTGCCAGTGTGCCCATCGCCTGCCCCACAGATTTCATGGTCAACTGTCGTTCTTCCTGTGGTGTGCCCGCGGCCAGAACCGGAGAGGCAACCAGAGCAGCGGCCAATGTCAACGCAACAGTGTATTTCATGGATAACTCCCGATGATAAATTAGAACCTGTCTAACAATAGACAGGACAAATGTGAAAACTCAAAGAAATAAAATCAAATAAATTGCAGCACATTTGATCTGCTCGGCAGATTCTAGGTAATCGGCACGGGAGAATGGCAAAATGACGGCGCAGGAGCCTGTCCGGACCCCGAGGAAACTGCGGCGCAACACATTATCCGCAATAAAAAACCCCGGCGAATGCCGGGGTTCAGAGCGAAACCACAATGGTATGCCCGATTATGCAGCTTCGTACATTTCCAGCACGTAATCCCAATTGATGAGACTATCGACAAAGGCTTCCAGATATTTTGGACGCGCGTTGCGGTAATCAATGTAATAGGAATGTTCCCACACATCGACACCAAGGATCGGCGAAGCGCCATGCACCAATGGGTTTTCACCATTGGGTGTTTTCATGATTTCAAGCTTACCGCCTTTGACAGCAAGCCAGGCCCAACCGGAGCCGAATTGTGTCATGCCGGCAGCAACAAAATCTGCCTTGAATTTGTCATAGCCACCAAGATCGGAATCAATCGCTGCAGCCAGTTTTCCAGGAAGCGCAGTGCCACCGCCTCCCTTTTTCATCCAGTTCCAGAAATGAACATGGTTGTAATGCTGGGCAGCATTGTTGAAGAGGCCGGCGTTCTTGCCAAATGACTGGCGAACAACATCTTCCAGCGACAGGGCGTCCATGCCAGCTTCAGCAGCCAGCTTGTTGCCATTGTCGACATAGGCCTTGTGATGCTTGTCGTGATGGAATTCGAGTGTCTCACGCGACATAAATGGCGCAAGTGCTTCATAATCGTAGGGAAGGTCTGGCAGTTCAAAAGCCATGTCGCTCTCCATTTCCGGCATATAGCCTATTGTGTCAATCGGGTGGAACATATTCGCGAGAACCGGACTCGGCAAGGTATTGTGTAGGGTTTATTTGCCGGTTACGGGATAAAACAATATCCAATACGGTTAAATCTTGCGACCTGCATGCGCCCAGTCCCAGTAGAGCGCACGTGCTTTGCGCGCAACGGGACCTGCCTGATAGGCACGATCCTCCACCCGGGTGATCGGCACGACCTTGGAATGATTACCCGTGGTGAACACTTCGTCCGCATTTAAAAAGTCTGCAACGTGCAGCTTCTGCTCAACCACATCATATCCCGCCTCAGTCAAAAGGTTCATTATGCGCGCCCTGGTAATGCCGGCCAGAAAGGTCCCATTGGCCGCCGGTGTAAACACCGTACCACCCTTGACCAGAAACACATTGGATGTGCCCGTTTCGGCAACATTGCCGAGCATGTCAAGGACCAGCGCATTATCGAACCCGCGAGATTTGGCCTCCATGATCGCCCGCCCGTTGTTTGGATAAAGACACCCGGATTTCGCATTGGTTGGCATCGTTTCGGGTGTCGGGCGGCGAAAGGGTGACACCGTTACCGAAAAGCCATCCGAAGGGATCATCGGTGCTTCATACAGGCACAGGCAAAATCGCGTTGATTCGGGATCAGCAGGCACAGACATATAGCCGCCATGTTCTGCCCAATACATCGGTCTGATGTAAACTGCGGTATTGCCATCAAATTTCTTCAGGCCATCACAGGCCAGTGCTTCAATGGCCTCGGCTGTCATGGTTGCCTTCAACCCCAGGGCCGCAGCCGAATCATTGACCCGCTGGCTGTGAAGGTCGAGATCCGGTGCAACATGTTCAAACCAGCGTGCACCGTCGAAAACAGACGTGCCAAGCCACATGGCGTGCGATCGCGGCCCCAGCAACGGCACATTGCCTTCATGCCAATCGCCATCAACGAAAGTCCAGGTCGCGGTTTGGACGTCGGAATGCACCGTCATTTTTATATCCTCGGATTGCTGGTTGGCTCAACTGAGCATGTGTTGGCAGTCAAATTGATTGTGCCAGCAAGGTCAATGTCAAAGCAACAGGGGAAACTGGTCCTGTGCACCCTTGACGCAGGGGTTCAGCCAGAACATGCTGCAGTGCAAAATTGAAGGGACTGATATCATGCCTCCGGCAAACCATTACGCGGCTTATGTTTTTGATGCCTACGGCACTTTGTTTGACGTTCATGCTGCGGTTCGACGCCATGCGGATGCGGTCGGTCCTGATGGTCAGCTGCTATCGGAAATCTGGCGAAACAAACAACTTGAGTATTCCTGGGTGCGCGCATTGATGGGTGCCTATGTGGATTTTTGGCAGTTGACCGAACAGGCGCTGGATTTTGCCATCCAGAAAGTACCGTCCGTTGACGCTTCCCACCGTGATGCGTTGCTGGAGGCCTATTGGGAGCTGGACTGCTACGAGGAAGTGCCAACAGTCCTCAAGGCGTTGAAAGATCACGGCGCAAAAATCGCAATCCTGTCCAACGGATCCAGAAAAATGCTTGAATCAGCAGTGCGCAATGCAGCACTTGAAACTGTCCTCGACGATGTGTTTTCCGTCGAAGACCTGCAGACATTCAAAACCACACCATCCGTTTATGAAATGGTAACAACGGCGTATCGGCTTTATCCCGATGCCGTGTCGTTCCAATCTTCCAATCGCTGGGATGTCGCCGGCGCGCAAAAATTTGGTTTTCGTACCGTGTGGATCAATCGGACAGCCAATCCTGATGAATACAAAGACTATTCGCCGGACGTGGTGCTGCCCAATCTGAAACTGTTGTCCTAACACACAGCAGCCTGCTAGGCGGCAGAGCAACGCCTGAGATGATCAAGGGGCGCTGCGCTGCCGCCGGACGCTTTTTGCAATGTCCTGCGCAAATCCACACGCTGCTGCAATGGAAAATAGTCACTGGTTTCAACGGTTTTGAGGAAGGTGCTCACCGGGATCGCACCTTCAGGTAAAGGGCGCGTTGAACAAGCGGTAATGCCGATGCCAAGGGAGCCCTTGCCGCCGCCATTTGTTTCCCGGTCCTGACGGATTTTATTCTGCATTTGTTCAAACCGCCTGGCATCTTCATCTGACAGCCGTGCCGACCATGCCTGCTCTGCCATCTTGACATAGGCGGCCATAGCCTTTGACCCGGCTTGTGGCTGAACAATCGGCAAAAACTGCTGAGCGACCTTCCATCGCCCATTTTTGGAAACATAATCGAGACTGACGATTACATCACCCGTCGCCACCTGCAGGTATTCAGGGGTAATCACACCGAAACGTATCTGTGAAGGATCAGCCTCCATCGGGCTGATACGTGCAAGTTTGATCAGACTGGCCGGCGATGTGGTCGTACAGCCCTGGATTAAAACCAAAGCAACCATCGCCAGGACGGAAAACACAAAACAGCGCATGACAGAATACATCAAAAAACCTCAAAATCGTTTCAATTCGAGGAATATTTAATGTTTTACGATAAATTATTCAAGTTTTTTTATATTTAATCATCAAATAACATGTGGCCACGCTGATAATCAGATACCCACCCCCAATAGAGCAATTCATGTTTTGACGGAATCGGCAAAACCTGAATGCATCAACAAAATCAAAGGCCGACACCGTTGTCCCGTTTCTGACAAAACGTGAAACGGTCTAGGCTGCCCTGCTGTGCGAAACTGATTCAATGCGCCGTCTCATCCACCTGAAAGAGCTTGTTTTATCGCCACCGGATTTCAATTGCCGGACGCAGTGCTCCAGTGATTGAATTCTGACAACTCAGGCAGTTTGAAAGCGGATGACGTTAAAACCGCAATGATAGGCACGACATGCCACCGTCAAGTTTGGCGCATTCGCTATTGTTGATCTCACGCACCTCAAATCCATGACCACGCAAAGTTGCCGCTGTTTTGGGAAAACCGGCAGGCATCAATACGAACTGATTAAAACGGATCGAATTGGCTGCGGCCTCTTCACCCAATGCAGTATGCAGCACGCGATAACCTTCAAAACATCCCGAAGCATCAAGTCGCTGTGTCGACAAAATGGTATTGCCATCAAGAAGAGAACAATCTGTTTTGAAGTGCAGAACGCCCTTGGGTGTATGAACTTCACGCAATGTGTAGCCCCAGGTGCCGACCAGATCTTTTAGTTCAGCCACCCCTTGTGCATCCGTGCGTTCAGAGCGACCAACGAGGATCTCTTGGGACGTCACCAGAATATCGCCGCCCTCAACAAAGCCGGGTCCTTGCATTTCGAGCACGTTGTCAAAATGATCTTCAATGGCTGGTCGCATTTCAGCCACTTCCCCGGCACGCGAGGCCGCCCCGGGCCGCATCATGATTGCCCCTTGCGGCAGGCAAAGGGCAGTATCCTCGACAAAGACTGAATCGGGATAGGCGTCCAGCGCTGGCAATTCGACAATTTTCGCCCCGGTTTCACGCAAGGTCGCCACATATGCGCCATGGTCCCTTTGCATTTGTTCAAGATCAGGCGCGCCGATATCCATTGCCCGCAGGCCTGAAGTGATGCTTGCAGATGGCCGGCGGGTGATGGCCCGGGTAAATTCGATGGTTGGGTCTGTCATATTTTCCTCACTTGCCGCCAGCTTTCGTACTGCTGGATTTGGGCATTTCAATTTCGACCATGACCGGGCCTGTCAACGAGCCTGATCGTTCGATAGCTTCACGCAGGGCCTGCGCACTCATTTCACAACGGCTGAAGGGAATGCCACAGGCGGCTGCAATCAGGCTGAAATCCGGTGGTGTCGGATCACAACCGACAACATCAACACCTGCTGCCATCATTGACGTTTCGATTTCCTGATAGCCCCGGTTGTTCCACACCAGAAATAATATCGGCAGTTTCTCATCGACCGCTGTCATCAGCTCCGGCAGCGTAAACTGCGCGCCACCATCTCCGGTGATGCACACGATCGTTTCAGTTGGGGCGGCAAGCGATGCACCAATTGACGCGGGTATTGCATAGCCAAGAGCACCAAAACCGGTGGCAGCATTGAACCAGCCACCCGGGCGATCATGGTCATAATAAAGATTGCCCGCATAGATGGGCTGGGTGGAATCACCCACCATGATGGCATTGGGCAATGTGTCGCGCAGGGTATCCAACAACGCCAGCTGCGCCCGCATATCTGGTCCAATTTCCGCCAGACAGGCCTGCCGGGTTAAACGCGCACGCTCAGCACCATCACCGGCTGTCGATGATTGACCCAGCCTTGACAGCAAAGCAGGCACCACAATCTCAACCCGATCATGAATGAGCAGGCTGGAGGAATGACGGGCCAATTGATCACTGCTGATATCCACGCGGATGAGGTTGTTCAGGTCAGGCAATTGTCCATCGGAATAGACATCATAATCCGTTGGTCCAAGTTCGCTCCCCAGCGCCAGAATTACATCTGCTTCCCGTATCATCTGCCTCACGGCACCAAGGCTTGGGCTGGCGGGAACGCACAGGGGATGCGCATGCAAAAGGCCACGTGCATTGGCTGTCAAAACAACCGGCGCGTCCAAACGCTCTGCCAGTTTTGTGATCTCAACGTCACACCAACGGGCACCACCACCGGCCAGAATGATTGGCTTTCTGCCAGCATTCAGTCTGTCTGCCGCCGCTTTTATGACGTCAACATCGGCTTGCGGTGTCTTTGCTGCTGTGACATCAGTTTCCGGCTGCCCACCAGTTTCACTATGCGACATGGGCATGACATCAATCGGAATTTCGATATGTACGGGACCGCCGCGGCAATTTTCAAACAGATTGAACGCGTGTGCCAGAGCCGGGACAAGGTCTTCACCTGATGTAATTTGGCGCGCGTATAAAGCAAGGTTTTGTGTCAGTGCAAGCTGATTGGGCAGTTCGTGCAAATGGCCGAGGCCGCGTCCAAGATCGGGTCTGTCATTCACCCCGGAAATCACCAGCATTGGAACACTGTCTGCTCGGGCCTGTGCCATTGGCGTCAATGTATTGGTCAAACCGGGGCCGGTGATGACAAAGGCAACACCCGGCTTGCCACTGACCCTTGCATAGCCGTCTGCCATGAACCCCGCACCCTGCTCATGGCGCGGTGTCACGTGCCTGATCGTGGAGGCGGAGAGCCCGCGATAAAGTTCGACCGTGTGAACACCCGGAATACCAAATACCACGGATACATCACGATCCTGCAATTGTTGAACCAGTGCTTCGCCAATATTCATCATGATGCAGCCTTGAGTGCGCGGGCGGTACCGGCGTGGTCTGCAATACGCGTTGCAGCCTCCATCAGATCGCTATCCCCAACTGTTAACGCGACCCGGACCCAATCGCGCAAAGCGTCCCCGAAGGCTGAACCCGGCATGACGGCAACACCGGTATTATCCAGAAGATTCAAAGCGTAATCACGGGCGGATAAACCTGTTGATGCGATGTTGATCAAAGCGAACATGCCAGCCTGCGGCCGGTGTACAGCAAGGCCCGATACACCATTCAGCATCTCATGCAAAATCTCTGCGCGTGCGGCATAGCGTGCGCGCATGCCGGGTGCGACCAATGAGGGAGCGGAGACGGCAGCCGCCGTCATATCCGCTATGAACGGCTGATTACCAAACAGGATCGTTTCGGACAGGGGCAAAAGACGCCGGGTGAATTCAGCCGGTCCAACGCACCACCCACTTCTGAATCCTGGTGCCGCATGGGATTTCGAAATCGATGAAACAACGATGACACGGTCTGCATATTCAGCATCGCACAGCGGTGACACAAAGGTTTCACCATCAAATACCAACTCATCATAGACCTCATCGCTGATGATCCACAAATCGTGCTGCTGGGCAAGCGTACAGATTTGCATGATATCATCCGCTGTCAAAATGGCCCCGGTCGGATTGTGCGGCGTATTGAGCAGGATTGCCCGCGACTTCGGCGTAATTCTGGCAGCAATGTCTTCCGCACTGATGCGAAAACCGGCACCCGGCTTCAACGGCACCGCAACAGGCTTTGCACCACTTGCAGCAATGACGCCTTCGTAGGTTGCATACATGGGGTCGCCGACAAGGATTTCGTCACCAGCATCACACAGTCCCATGACAACGGCATAGAGGGACGTCTGGGTACCGGGGAAACACAATATCTGATCTGTGGTTACTGGTCGGCCAAGGCTGTGACTATAGCGACCGGCCAGCGCTTCCAGCAGGTTCGATTCTCCGCGCCCGTCCGAATAGCCGGTACGGCCGTTTTTCATGGAATCAATTGCGACGTCCATCAGTGCCGATGGCGTGGCCACATCGGGCTCGCCGATCGTCAGCTCGATCACCGCCTTCCCGTTTGATTTCATCCTGCGCGCCAGCGCATGAACTTCCCACTTTTCCCCGCCCAGGTCAGCAAGTCGGTCAGTTACAGAACCATATTTCATCAAAGCCTCGCCAATTCACAAACAACATCGCTCGGGTATTCAACACCCGGCCTGGTGTTTTGTTGCTATCCAAATCAAGTTTCTTTCAACGTCAGACAGTCGCGAAAATGCATTAGATCCAAACCGAGAATCGAGCTGATTGACTGCATCCCCACATCAGATAATTCATCCGTTTCAAATGAATCCGGCAGCGCGCCACCTTCCATCCACAGGCCGTCAATCACCGCATTGCAGGCAATCGCATAACGCCTCAATGTTGTTTCATCAGCAGCGTGGCCGGCCTCACTGAGTGCTTCCTGGATCAACATCTGCAAACCATCGCGAAACGAGTAGTACGTCTTCTCATGGGTTGCACGCATGCCTGCATCACGTTGGACCGTGTGAATGAAACCCGCCCAAAGCGCCATGGCTTTCGGATCAACTACCGGCGGTGTCAGGGACGAGATGACAAATGCTGCCAACCGGGCCGCTGCATTGGGAAATTCCCTGTCAAGAACTGCAGCCGTGGCATCCGTCATCGCATTCATGTGATGCTCATAGGCCGCGCGGACCAACTCTTCCTTGGTGGAAAAATAGTGCCTGATCAATCCCTGTGTAACACCGGCTTCCTGCGCAATTGAGCGCACAGTCGCAGCCTCAGGACCGCCCCTTGATATCAAAGCAAGTGTTGCCTGTATCAATGCGTCCTGACGTTGGTCCAGTGTCTGCCTGGAAAACCTGCGCCGTGTCTCGCTCATTAAGCCTCCCGCATCATATATTCGTTATTATACACTTGCATAATTTCAAATTTTCAGACTAAATGCAATCTCAACGTTGGAGGGCACCAACAAAAATGCAATCTGAAGACGACAACACCCCTGATCGTGCGACGGGTGCGGATGAGGCAATCCGTGTCGAAGATCTGCATAAGTCATTTGCCAGCCTTGAAGTCTTGAAAGGTGTTTCACTGACCGCGCGCAAGGGCGATGTTGTGGCGATAATTGGCGGCAGTGGTTCCGGCAAATCGACCTTCCTGCGCTGTGTCAATTTTTTGGAATATCCAACCGCCGGCCGCATATTTGTGGCAGGCGAAGAGATCAGAATGAAACCAGGTGGCGCACCGGCGGATCGTCGCCAGATTGAACGCATCCGCACCCGTCTGGGGATGGTGTTTCAGTCATTCAACCTGTGGTCTCACCGCACGCTGCTTGAAAATGTAATCGAGGTGCCAGTGCACGTATTGGGCATCCCAAAGGCCGATGCCATCAAGCGGGCAGAAACACTTCTTGCCCGTGTTGGCCTTTCTGAAAAGGCATCCACCTATCCGGCTTTCCTTTCGGGCGGCCAGCAACAAAGAGCCGCTATTGCGCGTGCACTCGCCATTGATCCGGCGGTGATGTTGTTTGACGAACCCACCAGTGCTCTTGATCCGGAACTGGTTGGCGAAGTCCTGTCCGTCATTCGAGATCTTGCCCGTGAAGGCCGCACGATGCTGCTTGTTACCCATGAAATGAAATTTGCGCGGGAAGTGGCGAGCCATGTCATCTACCTGCACAATGGTGCCATTGAAGAACAGGGCCCGCCAGAGGTCGTATTCGGTGCACCCAATTCCGAGAGACTGAAACAGTTTCTGAAAACCGTTGCCTGAACGACGGACAAACCAGAAGAGAGGACACAAAATGAATATCAAGAAAATCCTGGCGGCCAGCCTTGCGGCTTTGGCACTGACTGCAGGCGCGGCAGCAGCACAGGAAGTCAAAATCGGTATCGCAGCAGAACCATATCCCCCTTTTGCATCTCCTGATGCAGCCGGCAACTGGATTGGCTGGGAAGTTGAGATTATTGATGCGGTGTGCACAGCGGCCAAACTTGATTGCGTTATTACACCGGTGGCCTGGGACGGTATCATCCCTTCTTTGACCGGCCAGCAGATTGACGCAATCATGGCATCCATGTCCATTACAGCAGAACGCATGCAGACCATCGATTTCACTGATGCCTATTACAATACACCGGCTGTCATTGTTGCAGAAAAATCAATGGATATCGCGCCGACCAAAGATGGCCTTGCGGGTAAAATTCTGGGTGTTCAGTCATCGACAACGCACCAGGCCTATGCGCAGAAACATTTTGAGGGCAGCAGCGAACTCAAGAACTATCAGACGCAGGATGAAGCCAATCAGGATCTGATTGCCGGTCGGGTTGATGCCATTCAGGCAGACAGTATTGCGATGGCCGATTTTGTTGGCAGCGAAGCAGGTGCCTGTTGCGAAATCAAGGGTGCGGTGCCATCGGATACGGAGGTGCTCGGCCTTGGTGTCGGTGCTGGCGTACGCAAGGGCGATGACGCATTGCGCGACAAGTTGAATGCCGGAATTGCGGCCATTCTTGCTGACGGCACCCATGATGCCATCACCCAGAAGTATTTCACCACCAGTATTTACAGCAAATAAGACTGGTCAGTGAATACGCTCGTTGAGGCGCTGGGCCTCAGCCATACTGTAGAACTTCTGTCGCTTTCTCCCCCTGGATGGGGGGGGAATTTGCTGCGTGGTCTGGCTCATTCGCTTGAGATTGCCATTGGCGCCTATGCATTCGGGCTGATCATTGGCCTGTTCGGCGCTTATGGCAAGCTCAATGGCGGCCCTGTTGTGCGTGACCTGCTGGGTGTCTACACAACCGTTGTGCGCGCTGTGCCCGAGCTGGTGCTGATTCTCATTTTGTATTTTGTCGGCACAGACCTGTTGAACCGGGTTGTAACGGGTTTTGGCTATGAGCGGGTTGAAATCAGTGGCGTCGCTGCCGGCATCTGGGTGCTTGGCATTGTGCAGGGTGCCTATGCGACCGAGGTGTTGCGCGGGGCCATCCTGGCCGTTCCAGTGGGCCAGATCGAGGCGGCACGCGCTTATGGCATGTCCCCTTTGCTGACGATGCGCCGCGTGACCATTCCGGCAATGATGTCCTTTGCCATACCCGGGCTGGCAAATCTCTGGCTGATTGCCACCAAGGACACTGCCCTGCTTGCAATCGTGGGTTTTCATGAGCTGACTTTGGAAACGAAACAGGCGGCGAGCAGTACACGGGCCTATTTCACATTTTTTCTGGCGGCTGGCGGGCTCTACCTTTGTGTAACGCTGCTATCGGGCGTTGTGTTCAAGCGCGTTGAGCGCTGGGCGCGAAAGGGACAAAGATCATTGCGGGAGGCGGGCTCTTGAGCGCTTTTCGTGCGGCACTGCTGCCCCATCGCATTGTCATGATCCTTCTGACTTTGGCTCTGGTTGCATGGTGTGCCTATTCCATGCGCTGGGACTGGATACCAAAATATGCCGACCTTGCGCTTGAAGGCCTGTGGCGCACGATCTGGATATTGATTGTCACAACAATATTGGGGTTTCTTCTGGCCATCCCGCTGGGGTTGGCGCAAGCTGTTGGCCCCTGGTATCTTTCGGCGCCTGCCAAGGCCTTTTGCACCATTATCCGTGGCACACCATTGCTCCTGCAGATTTGGTTGCTGTATTTTGGACTGGGCTCACTATTTCCCCAATTTCCGTGGATTCGAGAGAGCGAGTTGTGGCCCTACCTTCGTCAGGCCTGGCCCTATGCGGTCCTGGCGCTCTCTCTTTCCTATGCGGGCTATGAGGGAGAAGTGATGCGCGGCGCATTTTCCGGTGTCGCCAAAGGACAGATCGAGGCAGCCAAGGCGTTTGGTATGTCGCGCTTTACCATATTCCGTCGGATCTGGCTGCCGCAGGCAATCCAGAACGCATTGCCGACACTGGGCGGCGAGACAATCCTGCAGCTCAAGGCAACACCGTTGGTCGCATCAATCACCATCATTGACATTTATGCCGTGGCATCCCGGGTGCGCCAGGATACTTTCATCGTCTATGAACCGCTATTGTTGCTTGCGGTTATCTATATGGCGATAGCCGGTATCATCGCCCTGTTTTTCAAATGGCTTGAAGGCCGCGTGCCGGTCAAGGCCCGCTAAGTGGATTGATCATACCTGCGTAGCCACTAGGCCGTTTCACGTTTTGTCAGAAACGGGACAACGGTGTCGGCCTTTGATTTTGTTGATGCATTCAGGTTTTGCCGATTCCGTCAAAACATGAATTGCTCTAAGACGAGCAGAAAAAATTCAATTTGTTGCCATCAGGGTCGCGAAAATAACCTCCATAGAAATTTTTACCCCTTGAACCGGGGGCACCCTCATCCGCACCACCCAGTTCCATCGCTTTGGCGTGCATCTCATCCACCTTTGCCGGCGTTTCAACACTCAAGGCAACCATCGTCCCGTTTCCTGTTGTTGCCGGTTGCCCATCATGGGGCAGTGTAATGGCCAGCATGGTCGTGCCCTTGCCAAAGCTCCACACTACCATCCTGTCCGTATTGAACGCTCTGCTGCCGCCGACCGCGATCAACAGTGCATCATAGAATTTGGTCGAAATCTCCAAATCATTCGTGCCTAGTGGATTGATCGAGACAGATGGTACCCATAGATCCAATATCCCGGGTTCTGGGTAGGAGAGGTTTCGCAGTCGATGCGGGCCATCTGCAAGAAAGCTCGACGCATCCAGAACCCGCGATATTGGACCCGAAGGGCGGGTTTACAGGCCCACCGGATGCGTTGCGCGATGTTTGTGATGAAAATCACGGCACATCACGCGCCTACCCGGATGAACCTGCAAATCCGTCTATGGGCATCATCTGTCTCGATCAAACCACTAGCATAAGGTAATTGATCATTCCCGGTTTCCGTTCGTTGAGAGAAGCTGTTCAAATGGAACCGCGATATTTCGACCGCGCCCAATGGCCGTGTTTCTAGCAGCAAACAGCAGGGAATAACCATCGCCCGTCTGTCAGAAATTCAAATCGAGATCATCGGATGTTTTACCTGACTGAAATTTTGCTTTACCAAAGGTGCGGGCGCACTGACAGTGGGATGGCGGCAAACCCTATTTTACGGCAGAAATACGCACATTACTTTGTGCGCATATCCATTTTCAGAGGTCGCACGTGGTTCGGGCAAAAGACGAAGAAAAACGCTTGGCAATCCGCAATGCGGTCATTGCAGAAGTCATTGAGGGCGGGCTGGCAGGTGCTTCCGTGGCCCGTATTGCCAAACGGGCAGCGGTTTCCGCCGGGACGATCTATCTCTATTTCCCCAACAAGGAAGCACTTTTGCAGCAGGTCTATCTGGAAATCAAAACCGATTTTCATGCGCAGATGATGACGGCGCTAAGTGATTCCCGGCCTTCGGATGTCAATCTGCGCGCCATGTGGTTTTCCATGTTTAGCTATCTTTGCGCGCACCCCAATGATTTTCTGTTTTCGGAATATGTTGGTGCTGCGCAAGTGCTGGATACGGACAGCCAGGCAGAAGTCACCCGTATGTCAGCGCAGATTTCTGAAGTTATCGGCAAGGCAATCCAGGACGGTACACTTGCTCCGGCGCCGATCGATTCAATTCTGGCATTGCTGGTCTCACCGGTCATCTATCTGGTTCGCAAATCAATTGTCATGGGTAAACCTGTTGGTCGCAAAACGCTGACCTTGACCTATGATATGATTTGGAAAGCAATCGCCGCCTCTTGATAAATGAATGAATATTCATTACTGAGCGAACTCTACGCATCCAACAGCGGAGTTCAAACATGTCAAAATTCATAGCGGGGCTTATCGTTGCCCTCAGCACGTCCCTCCCTGTATTGGCCATCAGTGCCGACCCGGGCAGAATAGAACAGGGTTACATCAACCATGCGGCCCTGGCTCAGTTGTACCGGTGGTACCAGCTTTACGAAAACCCCGATGTCCCCATTGAAAACCAACTGGATATTCTGGACCCGGATGTAACAGTCACGTCATCGCTCGGCACGGCCACTGGACATGACAACTACAAGGAGCGGGTTGGCCAGATTCCGCAAAGCTGGAAAAATGCCCATTTTGTCTCAAATCCCCAAACGACGATTGCCCGGGACGGCACAATCTCTCTAAGCGCTGATGTGGCCTACAGCAATCAGGGCATGCTGGCCGATGGACAGATTCGCACCGCAGAACTGACCTATTCAACAACACTTGCACCCGGTGACGGGATCCTGCCAAAATTCACCCGGATCACCATCACACCGAAGTCAGATGGAACGACCACAGAATATTCCTCTGCCTACGGCGAAAATCGGCTGCTCAGTCTGGTGCATTATTGGCTGGCGCTGATTGAAGACCCATCGCGCAATCCCGAGCCGGTTGCAGAAATTCTGGCCGATGAATTCAGTCTCAATTTTTCAAGCGGCCCGATAACCGATTTTGAGGATTTCAAGGCATGGCTTGCCGGGCCTGCTTCGCAGGTCAGTGCAAGCACACATGATGTGAAAAATTTCGAATATGAATCCCGTGGCAACGATCAATACACCTTGAGTGTTGACTTCGACTGGGAGGGCATATTGCCCAATGGCACAGTACTGGAGGCAGAAACACGTCACAAATGGACGGTATTGGATAATCCGGCAGAACGCTTTGCGCGGGTTAAATCAATGGATGTGGAAATCCTCAAACCCTTCCAACCGAAACAATAGGAAAGGTTGCCTCATGCAAAGAACATTACTGTTAACGGGCGCTTCTACCGGCCTTGGTGTCGGTATCGCGGTACAAGCAGCGCGAGCCGGCTACAAGGTCTATGCAACGATGCGAGACATCAAGCGGCGCGAGACACTGGATGCCGCATTGAAGCAGGCAGAGGTGACCGCGCAGGTATTGACGCTTGACGTATGTGACAATGAAACGATTGAAGCAGCCGTTGCCGAAATTATCGATACCGACGGTCAGATTGACGTTCTGGTCAACAACGCCGGTGTCGGCTTTGCACGCACAACAGAACAGGCGCTCCAGTCGGACATCGACTGGGTGATGGATGTCAATTTCAACGGTGTTGTTCGATGCACCAAGGCCGTTTTGCCGCATATGCGGGCACGGCGTTCCGGCCGCATCGTCGCCATAACATCTGTCGGCGGTCTGGTCGGACAACCGTTCAATGAGATTTACTGTGCATCAAAATTCGCAGTCGAAGGCTACATGGAAGGATTGGCAAGTTACGTTGGTCCATCTTTCGGGCTTGACTTCACCGTCGTTGAACCCGCTGGCATCGTGTCCGAATTTGCCAATCGGGCGCTCGAGCATTTTGCTGCAACAGGTGGGATGCTTGAAGACGAATACCTGCCGATCATCGAAAAATATCTTGCAGGCTTTCGCGGGCGCAGTGGCAGTGAGGGTGTGTATCAGACAGCCGAGGAAGTCGCCGACGTTGTGATAAAATGCCTGATCATGGAAAACCCGCCCATACGTATCCGCACATCTGATTGGGGTGAACAGTTCTGTGACCTGAAAACCAGAGCCGACCCTGACGGCAAACGACAGCAAAAAGCAGTTGTTGACGCGCTGCTGGGTGGTTGGCCGGAACGCGCGCGATAGGACGCATCAACCTGGCGCAAGCTTGCTTTGCCAATATGGCCCATCACAACGCAATTGATTTGGGCACGATGGCAAAGCAGGCAGAACAATATACCCACAATACATTGGCTGCAGTCGCGTCACGCCGAGCTTTTCTGAGAATGACTGGAACGATCAGTCTTCTGGGACTTTCCGGCTGCCTCAATCGCCAATCGCCAGATGGTTTTGGGCAACAGACCGCGCCTTCCCGCCAGCTCAATGCACCAATAGAACCCTACAAACTCATGTTCGCGGGCATACACGACCATGGCTACAAAATTGCCCCAGTCCCCTATCGTCAACTGAAGCCGGACTTTCTTCGCCAGATTGTGCCCAACCCGACAATCAAGCGTGCCGGTACGATCATTGTCGACCGGAAGCACTGTTATCTCTTGCTGGTTTTATCGCCGTACAATGCGCTGCGTTACGGGATTGCGATAGGACCTCAAAGCACATCCTACAAAGGCGCCGGAACCGTAACCAGCCGTGAAACCTGGCCGGTCTGGTATCCGGATGGCGCTGACATCAGGCGTAAGCGTTCACTGGAAATCTGGAAAAAGGGCCAGCCGCCAGGCGTCCATAACGTCCTTGGTGCCCGGGCGTTATATGTGTCCTGCGATGCACTTCACGCACCCATTGTTATCCATGGCACAAGCCAATGGAAACAAATTGGCAAGCCAATCGAGACAGGCCAATTCGCCATGCTAAACCAGGACATTATCGACCTTTATCAACGAACGAAATTGGGCGCGCCTGTCCTGATAATTTAGCGGGTTGTCGGGGTAATTTGAAAATCAGAACCCCTTTTTCAAACTACCCAGAATACCGCGCACCAACGCGCGACCAAGCGAACTTGCGACAGAGCGGGCGGCTGATTTCATTGCTGCTTCCGCCACAGACTGCCGCCGGCGGCCCGAGCGAGCGCGCGTCGGCTTTTTGCGGCGGGATGATTTTCTGCGGCCTCGGGTGTCAACATCATCGTCATCATCTTCATCGCCAAACCCCGGCAGGGTCCAGCGTCTGCTTTCCTGTAGTTCTTCACCCTGATCTTCCTCTTCGCGGCGCTTGGCCTCTTCTGCCTCTGCTGCGTCTTCAGCCCGTTTTTGCAGAATTTCAAAAGCGGAATTCCGGTCAAGGTCTTCATCATAAAGATCAGCAACCGGACTGACAGCGACTGCCTTGCGTCTTTCACCATCCTTGAGAGGGCCAAGCCGTGAAGCCGGTGGCCGGATCAGCGTGCGTTCCACCACTGATGGCACACCCTTGGATGCCAGCGTGGACACCAGAGCTTCGCCGACGCCGAGCTGGGTGATGGCTTCAAAACAGTCAAATTCGGGATTTGCGCGGAATGTTTCAGCCGCCGTTTTGACGGCCTTTTGCTCTCTGGGGGTATAGGCGCGCAGCGCGTGCTGAATACGATTGCCCAATTGCGAAAGTACGGTTTCAGGAACGTCCAGCGGATTTTGTGTTACGAAATACACCCCGACGCCTTTTGAACGGATCAAACGGACAACCTGCTCCACACGCTCAATCAGTGCTTTGGGCGCGTCATTGAACAGCAAATGCGCTTCATCAAAAAAGAATACGAGACGCGGTTTTTCCGGATCACCGATTTCAGGCAGCTCTTCAAACAATTCAGAGAGCAACCACAACAGGAAAGTCCCATAAAGGCGCGGGTTCATCATCAATTTGTCTGCAGCAAGTACACTGATCGCCCCGCGTCCATCAGCCGTTGTGCGCATGATATCCTTGATATCCAAGGCCGGTTCGCCAAAAAACATCTCGGCGTTTTGTTGCTCCAGCACCAGCAGATCGCGCTGGATGGCACCAACAGACTGCTTTGAAATATTGCCATAAAGTCCGGACAGTTCTTTGGAATGTTCGGCCAGATAGGCCAGCATGGCCTGCAGGTCTTTCATATCCAGCAATGGCAGACCATTCTCATCAGCGATCTTGAAGGCGATATTCAGCACGCCCTCCTGCGCATCCGACATATCCATCAGGCGCGAAAGCAAAAGCGGACCCATTTCCGTCAGCGTCGTGCGTATTCGGTGGCCCTTTTCACCAAACAGATCCCAGAAAATAACCGGGAATTCCTGAAACTCATAAGGGTCCAGACCAATATCCGAGGCACGTTTTTCCAGAAAATCCTTATATTCGCCAATGGCAGCAATGCCGGACAAGTCGCCTTTGACGTCCGCACAGAAAACTGGCACGCCGGCGTTTGAGAAACTCTCGGCAAGTATCTGCAGTGTAACCGTTTTTCCGGTTCCGGTTGCGCCTGTAATCAACCCATGGCGATTGGCATAGCCCAAATCCAGATATTCGCCCTTGTTGATTGAATCATCCGGCTTACGACTTGTTCCGAGATAAAGTTTTCCGTCCTGAAGCATAATACTGCACGGCCCCCTGTGTTCCTGGCGTTATTTATAGGGGCCAAGTGTGCATCAAACAATTACCGATTGGTTCAACAGGAGATTTAGTTTGTATTTTGTCGGGGTCGTCCATTTGTATTCGGACAAATCGATTCACATAAAGCGGTTATCGCGTTGTAAATTCATTCTTTTGAAGTTTTCACACATCCGCGTCTGCGCCCATGACTTGACTTGCCGCGACGCCTCATCATCATTTTAACAAGAATAGCCATAGGAGGCACAATAATATGGAAAAGGTTCTTGGCATCGGTGGATTCTTTTTTCGTTCCAGCGACCCGGGAAAGCTGGCTGACTGGTACAGCCAGCACCTGGGAATTGACGTCAGCCCAAAAGATTATGACACAGCCGCCTGGCGACAATCCGGCGGTACAACCGTATTCGCCCCATTTGCCCAGGATACAAAATATTTTGGCGATCCATCGCAACAATGGATGATTAATTTTCGCGTAAGCGACCTGGATGCAATGGCCCGTCAATTGGAGGCCGCAGGGATCACAGTCGATATAGACAGTGAAACCTATCCAAATGGTCGTTTCGCGCAAATTTCCGACCCGGAAGGAAATCCGATCCAACTGTGGCAGCCGATTGGTATCGATGTGGATCGGGAGGAACACTGATGTGAAACAGGGTCACCCTTTGCGCGAGGACGCCGCACACAACAGCAAGGTCTGGTTCTGACCGGGATTCGGTGTGGTCCATATTCTGTTTACACCGTCTTGTTATGATCCAGCCGCAAGCCTGTTTTGTTTGAATGGATACATTTGAACAGGACAGGCGTTGGAACACAAAGAACACAATTCTGGTCCCGGGCGACCCTAACTCATGGGTGATGAAATGAGCATGACAACACGACGAACCCTGTTGGCGGCCACACTCGGCACTGCCCTCGCGCCAATCGTTGGATCAGTCTCTTCAATGAATGCCGCACATGCATCAACCGGCCTGTCTGGAATGGTGGATGCGGTCGGTCAGGGTATGCGGCCCGGCGCCACGTCAGATCAGGGCGCAATACTGAACCGGATCCTGAAAGCTGCTTCGGTTGAGCGCAAACCGGTTTTCCTTGCCCCC
Organism: uncultured Rhizobiaceae group bacterium; assembly: GCA_947501445.1. Classification (GTDB taxonomy): domain Bacteria; phylum Pseudomonadota; class Alphaproteobacteria; order Rhizobiales; family Rhizobiaceae; genus Hoeflea_A. Next base: position 146,520 of record CANMVS010000006.1, read on the forward strand.
GGCGCCTATCTTGTTTCAAACATTGATCTACCTGATTTTGTCCATTTGCACGGCATCGAAGGCCTGACCCGCTTGCGATATGGCGGCACCGGTCATCTTATGCGGGCCGAAAACGCCAGCGATGTTCACCTGCAGGGCCTGGTGCTGGATGGCAGGAACCGACCAGTGGGAAGCTATGTCAGTGGTTTGCTGCAGACCCGAAACACATCCGCACTGATCGTGCGCAATTGCAGGGTGACGGACAGCGCAAAGCATGGGCTCTCGCTTGAAACAACAGGCGGCAGCATCGTCCGCTCCAAATTTTCCAATGCCCAGCAATCGGCTATTTACAGTGTGCAAAGTTCGGGCATACGCATAGCGGAGAATGATGTTTCAAATTGCGCTAATGGTGGCATTCTCGTTCACCGCTGGGAAGCGGGAATGGATGGCTCGACCATTCATGGAAACCGGATCAGGAACATCCGGGCGCAGGACGGCGGAACCGGACAGAACGGCAACGGCATCAATGTGTTTCGCGCAAATAATGTTATGGTTGCAAACAATTGGGTGACCAATTGTGCCTTCTCCGCAATTCGCTCCAATAGTGGATCAAATGTTCAGATCATCGGCAATCAATGTTTGTCGAGTGGAGAAACAGCCATCTATTCAGAGTTCTCCTTTGAGGGCGCCATCGTCAGCAACAACCTGGTCGACGGTGCTGCCAATGGCATTTCGATTGCCAATTTGGATCAACGGGGGCGTCTGGCCATTGTCAGCGATAATCTGATCCGCAATCTGTCACCCGATGGTCCCTACGAAGGGCAATTGGCCGAATTTGGATTCGGTATTGGCGTAGAGGCCGATACCGTCGTCACCGGTAATGTTATCGAAGCAGCACCCACTTTTGGTATCCTGATTGGATGGGGCCCATACCTGCGTGGCATCATCGCAAGCAACAACTTCATTCGGGACAGTGCAGTTGGTATTGCCGTATCCGTGGTTGAAGGAGCCAGTGGCGTTCAGATCAGCAATAATGTCTTTCAGAACATCCGGGACGGTGCCATTGTCGGCTATCGCTGGAATGAGGCAACAACCAATGATCTGGTCAAAAACAATGCCGATAGATTCGACCATCTGACCATCAGCCAGAACACCGTCATGTAAACGGATTGGGCCGTTTCACGCTTTGTCAGAATCGGGACAACGGTGTCGGCCTTGGGTTTTATTGATGCATTCAGGTTTTGCCGATTCCCGTCAAAACCTGGATTGTCTTAAACAAGAGCCTGCGTAACGCCGATGGTGCCCACATCCATTGCATTCCAATTGCGCAAATTACGGTTGGCCTGTTGGTGCAGCTTGTGCCGCACCTCATCTCCGGCTTTCAGAAAACGCCCGCAAAGAGCTGCAACCATCGCCTCTGCCGCGCGGGTTGTGCCATCATCACATTTCAGCGCTATGGCAAGTCCCTCGTCGGGCAGTACCGCACAAAATACACCCTCGGCACCGGTCTTGGCGAATAATCTGCCGGGCGCCGTTTTCATCAACCGTGTACACGCACGTCCTGACCCGGCGACAAATTCCGGTGCGTTCATGCAGGCTGAAATGATGCGTTTTGAAGCCTGGGCCCGGATCGGTTGCAGTCCATTACCCGTCGCCATTCTTGCAAAACCGTGCGCAATTGCAGGTAGCGGCACCGCATAGGTGGGGATGGAACATCCATCCGTGCCGCAGTTATCAACGGCAAAATGTGCACCGGTCAATTCGCCCATAGTATCACGGATCATGGTCTGAATTGCATGATCATAGTTGATATAACCGCTTGGATTGATGCCGAGATGACAAGCCGTACAGACAAATCCGGCATGTTTGCCGGAACAATTATTATATAAAGACGTCGGTTCCTGCCCTGACTTTGCCAATGCAATCGTTGCTTTTTGATCCATGGGCCATTGGCACCCGCACTCCAGCGCGGTGAGATCGCACCCTGCAGATGCGAGCATCGTTTCAGCCAATTGCGCATGGCGTTGCTCACCCGAATGGGAAGCACAGGCCAGTGCCAGTTCGCGATCACCAAACCCAAGCGCATCAGCGGCGCCGCTTTCGACCAGTGGCAATGCCTGCATGGCTTTAACGGCAGATCTGGGAAAAACAGGCACATCAACGTCGCCGATGCTGAATAATGTTTTTCCATCGCCATCAACCACAACGGCCGAACCGCGATGGCGGCTCTCCACCCGTCCACCACGGGACACTTCCACCACAATCGGATTGGTCATTTCACTGCCTTTTCAATACTGAATGCACCCCATAACGTGTGTCATCCGCCAATGCAATCGACTGGCCGTGCCAGGGTCTGTTGAAGATCAGTCAATTGTCGCGCTGGCAGACCGGCTCATGTTCGTTTGGAATAATCAGATATTATTGCGCCGGTCCAAAGTATCTTCCCAGCGCAAGGCATGCTTTACAATCAGTTCAAGATCGTCATAGCGCGGCTGCCAATTGAGCTGATTTTTAAGCAGATCGGCGTTGGCCACAATGCTTACCGCATCGCCCGGTCGTCTTGGCGAAACAGCCACAGGGAAATCTGATCCACTTACCCGTTTGACCATATCAATGACTTCAAGCACTGAGTGACCATGCCCATAACCGCAGTTGGCGGTCAGGTTCTGCTTTTCTGTGCGCATATGCTGCAATGCGAGATAATGTGCCTCTACAAGGTCGCTCACGTGAATATAATCCCGCACACAGGTTCCGTCCGGTGTGGGATAGTCGGACCCAAATACCTGCATATCAGGACGTTTCGACAGTGCCGTCTGTGTGGCAACTTTTATCAGATGTGTTGCATTCTGGGTCGATTGCCCCGTGCGTCCCAGCGGGTCTGCCCCTGCAACATTAAAATAACGCAGGCACGCATGGTGCATCGGGTGTGCTGCCGACACATCGCGCAGCATCATCTCTGTCATCAATTTGGAATTCCCGTAGGGTGATTCCGGACGCAACGAGGCGGTTTCACTGACCGGATCCATCGCATCGGGTGTGCCATAAACCGCTGCGGTTGATGAGAATACAAACTCCTGCACGCCGCTTTGAACACACGCTGCGATGAGAGATCGGGAATTTACTGTATTATTCAGATAGTATCCCAGTGGATCGCTGACCGATTCAGGCACAACGATTGAACCGGCAAAATGAAAGACGGAACGTATTTCATTGCTGCGAAGCAGTTCTTCCACAAAGGTCTGATCGCCGATATCGCCGATGACCAGATTGGCTTCGGATGGCACTGCCCAGTCAAAGCCCGTTGACAGGCGATCCACAACAACCACTTTTTCACCTGCATCCAGCAAACGCCAAACCATGTGGCTGCCAATATAGCCCGCTCCACCCGTTACCAGCACTGTCATTTACACGATCCCACCGTTTTCCCGGGGCAGCCCTTTGTTAAGGGCAGTTTCGCCAAATGGCCCCTTGAAAACTGACATAACGCAATTCTTTGGCAATTGGCACATGAAAATATGCCAATTACCTTTCTGGCTTACCCAGCGCGGTCTTAGCGAAGGCGTTCCATGATCGAGACATAATTGGCAACTGCCGCCCCGCCCATATTGAATATGCCGCCGAGCTTGGCGTCCTTAACCTGGATATCACCAGCCTCACCACAGAGCTGCATGGCGGTCAAAGCATGCATGGATACGCCGGTGGCACCGATGGGATGTCCCTTGGCTTTCAGTCCTCCCGACGGATTGATCGGAAGGCGGCCATCCTTGGCGGTTTCTCCGGAAAGGGCAAGTGCGCCACCCTGCCCGCGCTTTGCAAGGCCCATGGCCTCATATTCGATCAACTCAGCAATCGTGAAACAGTCGTGAGTTTCAACAAAGGACAGATCATCAAGACCAACCCCGGCACTTTTCAAGGCGCGCAACCAACCTTCTTCGCATCCTTCAAATAGAAGAATATCGCGTTTTGACATGGGCAGAAAATCCTGAACATGCTCGGCGGCGCGAAACATGACAGCACGGGGTGCCTGCATGGCCGCGCCCAGCTCTGTCAGCACGATGGCCGCTGCGCCGTCTGATACAAGAGAGCAATCGGTGCGTTTCAAAGGTCCGGCGACAAAGGGATTCTTTTCACTTTCGTTGCGACAGAAGTCATACCCCAGGTCTTTGCGCATCTGCGCATAGGGATTGCTGACACCGTTTTTGTGATTTTTGGAAGCCAGCATGGCCAGGGCATCGGACTGATCACCGTGGCGCTGGAAATAGGCATCGGCAATCTGGCCGAAGACACCGGCAAAGCCTGCCGGGATGTCATCATCTTCTGGCAGGTAAGAGGCTTTTTTCAGGTTTTCGCCTATCTGGGGACCAGGCGTTGTGGTCATTTGCTCAACGCCGACAACCAGAACATTGCGGGCGCTGCCTGCACCAATGGCCTTCAAACCCTGATGGATGGCCGCCGAACCGGTTGCACAGGCATTTTCAACCCGCGTTGCCGGTTTAAAACGCAGGCGATCGTCTGCCTGGAGCACGAGACTGGCGGTAAAATCCTGCCTGCTGAACCCGGCATTGAAATGACCAAGTACGATTTCGTCGACATCGCCCGGCTCCAACCCGGCATGCGCAATCGCCTGCGTTGCCACGCCGACGATCAGGCTTTCGACGGTTTCGTCCTGATGCTTGCCAAATTTAGAGTGGGCCCAACCGGTAATACAGGCAGTCATACTACAATCTCCGCGGTGCACCGGCAGCGCTTGGCCCGGTGTTGTTGATCATTGTCTCTCCGCGCCCTCTCCAACATCCGGGCACAGATCGTCATTCCAATAGATAACGCATGGCCATTGTTTTGCCAGACGAAAGTTGTTCAACCCTTAACAATATACGCAGGTGGATGCAACATTCTTGTTGCACCGCAAACAAATGTGGCCACACGCAATTGCGGTGGCCACTTTTCAATGTGCAATTTTTTGTCCCGGATGACCAAAACTGATCAGGCCGCCATCGCAATCATATTCTTCAACGGAACCTAGTAGCCACTGATAGCCTTTACCTCGAGGAAATCCTCCAGTCCCCAGCGACCGCCTTCGCGTCCATTACCGGACTGTTTATAACCGCCAAACGGGCTACCCGCCGGACGGCTGGCGCCGTTGATCAGAACCATTCCGGCACGCAAATTCTTGGCGACTCGCCGCGCCTTGGCCTGATCACCACTTTGTATGTAAGCGGCCAGACCATATGGGGTGTCATTAGCAATGGCCACAGCCTCTTCCTCGGTATCAAACGGAATCATTGCCAATACCGGGCCAAAGACTTCTTCGCGTGCGATGGTCATGTCATTGTTGATATCGGCAAATATGGTTGGTTTGACAAAATAACCGCGATTGAGCCCATCCGGGCGGCCTGGACCACCGGCAACAACACGGGCGCCTTCTTCAATGGCAACATTGATCAGGCCCTGGACCTTGTTGTATTGGGCTTCACTGACAAGTGGCCCGATGTGACGCCCTTCTTGTGCCGGATCGCCAACCTTCACTTTTTCAGCAGTCGCCGCCGCCAGAGCAATGGCATCTTCATAGACAGAGCGTTGAACCAGCATTCGGGTGGGTGCATTGCACGATTGCCCGGTATTGCCGAAACAGCCAATTACGCCGCGTTTTATTGCTGCCGGCAAATCAACATCGTCAAACACGATATTGGGCGACTTGCCGCCAAGTTCCAGGGTGACACGTTTGACCGATTCTGCAGCCGCCTTTGTCACCGCTGCGCCCGCCCGGGTCGATCCGGTGAAAGACATCATATCAATATCAGGATGGCGTGACATGGCTTCACCCACCACCGGCCCTTCACCATTGACCAGATTGAAAACCCCAGGAGGGAACCCGGCCTCATCCAGCATTTCGGCAAAGACAATCGCCGAAAGCGGCGCGATTTCACTGGGCTTCAGCACACAGGTGCAGCCAACGGCCAGAGCCGGAACCACTTTCAAGGCAATCTGGTTGACAGGCCAGTTCCAGGGCGTGATCAGTCCGCAAACACCAATTGGCTCGTGGACGATATGTTCTCCGGCACCATTGTAGTCCTCTTCAAACTGATAGGCGGACAAGGCTTCGATAAATCCCTGTACGTGGAAAGGACCGGAGCCAGCCTGCGCGGTTCGTGCAAGCGAGATGGGCGCCCCCATTTCAGCCGATACTGCCTGTGCCATATCTTCGTTGCGCCGTTCCATGACCGCAAGCAATTTATTGATGAGTGCCAGGCGTTCTTCCCGACTGGTCAGGCTGAATGTTTCGAATGCATTCTTCGCCGCACTGACCGCACGATCCACGTCGGCCTCAGAACCGAGTGAGATAACCGCGCAGGCCTCTTCTGTTGCCGGGTTGATGACATCACAATCGTTGGGCACGACCGGTGCCACCCATTCGCCGTCTATGTAGAAATTGGTCTTGTTCAACATGGTGCACCTCGTTGGCTCTATGGAATGCGAAATTCATATAGGCTTTGACCGTAAAATCAAACAAATTCAGTTTGGCCTTAGACCCATTTGGTCTAATTCTTTTTTCCTCAAGACACTTAACTGCGTCAACCTGTTTTGCCTCGCCGGTCAATGGTTTCTCTATCAAAACAGGCCATGCGGCCAGTATGATCTGCGGGTTGAATTTTTTTTCTTGAATGAACGACCAATAAAAAATATTTATAAGATTAACTCCACCCGAAAGCCTGTGCATTTGCACGCGCTCCTTTGAGGCGGAAACAGGGCCTGGTCTAACCTAGTCGACCCAATTAGTGGATTTGGCGGATCAATACAGATGGTGCATCGCTGCCATGCAGCCAAACTGAAGGACGCCACAATGCGTGCAAATCCCAATGTATTGATCATTATGGTCGATCAGCTGAATGGTACGCTGTTTCCTGATGGGCCGGCGCAATGGCTCCATGCGCCGCATTTGAAGGCGCTGGCCGCGCGCTCATGCCTGTTTGCCAATAATTACACTGCCTCACCGCTTTGCGCTCCGGGCCGCGCGTCATTCATGTCCGGACAATTACCAAGCCGAACCCGTGTCTACGACAATGCAGCAGAATTTGGTTCAGATATTCCAACCTATGCCCACCATTTGCGCAGGCAAGGTTATTATACGTGTCTGTCCGGTAAAATGCATTTTGTCGGCCCAGACCAGCTGCACGGATTTGAAGAGCGCCTGACCACTGACATTTACCCTGCAGATTTTGGCTGGACACCCGACTATCGCAAACCGGGTGAACGTATTGACTGGTGGTATCACAATCTTGGATCGGTGACGGGTGCTGGCGTTGCAGAAACCTCAAATCAAATGGAATATGACGACGAAGTTGCGTTTCACGGCATGCAGAAACTTTACCAGCTTGCCCGTCTGTCCGACGATGTGGAGGCAAGGCCATGGTGCCTGACCGTGTCATTCACCCATCCGCATGACCCCTATGTGGCACGCAGGAAATACTGGGATCTTTATGAGGATTGCGCCCATCTGGAACCGGAGACTGATCCTATTTCCTTCGATGAGCAGGACCCCCATTCCCAGCGCCTCTATCTGGCCAATGATTACCGCAAATTCGACATTACCGGGGACAACGTGCGGCAGGCCCGCCGTGGCTACTTTGCCAATATTTCCTATCTGGATGACAAGGTCGGCGAATTGATGCGCGTACTTGAAGACACACGCATGCTTGACGAAACCATCATCGTCTTTTGTTCCGATCACGGCGACATGCTGGGAGAGCGCGGGCTCTGGTTCAAAATGAGCTTTTTCGAAGGTTCTTCCCGTGTCCCACTGATGATAAGTGGACCGGATATAAAGCCACAATGTATCGAAACACCGGTTTCCAATCTGGACATCAATCCGACACTTGCGGATCTGGCCGGCATATCACTGGATGCGGTCCAACCATGGACAGATGGCGAGAGCTTGCTACCGCTGATCAACGGGGTTGAACGTACCACACCTGTCTTGATGGAGTATGCTGCCGAAGGCTCCTATGCCCCGCTCGTTTGCATCCGCCAGCACCAATATAAATATGTTGAATGCACGCTGGACCCACCGCAACTTTTTGATCTGAAGAACGATCCGCTGGAGCGCAACAACCTTGCCGGCGACCCGGATAGCGCTGCCACTCTTGCGACGTTTGCAGCAATTTCCAGGGACCGCTGGAATCTTGATCAATTTGATTCAGGCGTGCGTGAGAGCCAGGCCCGTCGCTGGGTCGTTTATGAAGCACTACGCAATGGCTCCTACTACCCGTGGGATTACCAACCACTGCAAAAAGCCTCCGAGCGCTACATGCGCAACCATATGGACCTGAACATTCTGGAGGAAAGCAAACGCTTTCCCCGTGGAGAATAATTGTGACAAAACTCAAAGCACAACCAACTGCCTCGCATTTTATCAACGGTGAATTCGTCGAGGACAAAAACGGCGCTGTGATTGAATGCATATATCCTGCCACCGGTGAGATCATCGCCCAATTGCATTCCGCCACCCCATCGATCATTGAAAAAGCCGTCAGTGCAGCGGTAGCAGGTCAAAAAATCTGGGCCAGAATGTCAGGAACCGAACGCGGCCGCGTTCTGCGCCGGGCTGCCGATATGATTCGCGATCGCAATCAGGCCCTGTCGGCGCTTGAAACCCTGGACACGGGCAAGCCAATGCAGGAAACACTGGTTGCCGATGCCACATCAGGTGCTGATGCATTGGAGTATTTTGGCGGGTTGGCGGCCACAATCAATGGCGAACACATCGATCTTGGCGGCGATTTTGTCTATACCCGTCGCGAACCGCTGGGTGTATGCGTTGGCATTGGCGCCTGGAACTATCCAACGCAAATCGCCTGCTGGAAGGGCGCGCCTGCGCTTGCCTGCGGCAATGCAATGATCTTCAAACCATCCGAGACAACGCCGCTTTGCGCCCTTGAGGTTGCTAAAATACTCCATGAGGCCGGGCTTCCAGCCGGTGTTTATAATGTGGTTCAGGGGTATGGCGATGTTGGTGCGGCGCTCACCACCCATGACGATGTCGACAAGGTTTCACTGACCGGATCGGTTCCCACAGGCAAGAAAGTCATGGCGGCCGCTGCTGCAGGTATTCGCCACGTCACCATGGAACTGGGTGGAAAGTCGCCCATTATCGTTTTTGAAGATGCTGATATAGACGACGCGATCGGAGGCGCCTTGCTCGGCAACTTTTATTCAAGTGGTCAGGTCTGCTCCAACGGAACGCGGGTCTTTGTTCACAGCTCCCGCATGGCTGAATTTCTTGAAAAATTAACTGCCCGCACACAGGCAATCACCATTGGTGATCCGGCCAATGAGGCCACACAGATGGGCCCTGTGGTCAGCGCTGCGCAGCGTGACAAAGTGATGGACTATGTGGCGATTGGAAAGGCCGAGGGTGCCCGGCTTGTCACGGGTGGCAACACATTGCGTATCGAAGGCATGGAGAACGGCTTTTTTGTTGAACCGACGGTATTTGCCGATGTGACGGATACCATGCGCATTGCGAAGGAGGAAATCTTCGGTCCGGTCATGAGCGTACTTTCATTTGATGAGGAAGATGACGTTGTTGCCCGCGCCAATGACACCGAATTCGGCCTGTCGGCTGGTATCTTTACAAAAGACCTGACGCGGGCACACCGGGTGATTGCCGAACTCAAGGCTGGAAGCTGCTGGATCAATACCTATAATCTGGCACCGGTTGAGGCGCCCTTTGGCGGCTACAAGCGCTCGGGCGTCGGGCGCGAGAATTCACGCGCAGCACTAGAATATTACAGTCAGATCAAGAGTGTTTATGTGGCTAGTGGCCCCGTTGACTGCCCCTACTGACAATTCCTTTGGCGCGGGCAAAACGACCCGAGTGCCCATGTTGAGGTTCGAACGAACATGAACGCAGATTATATAATCATTGGCTCCGGATCAGCAGGGTCAGCAATGGCCAGCCGCCTTTCGGAAGACGGCAAACATTCGGTCATTGTGCTTGAGTATGGCGGAAGTGATATTGGTCCATTCATTCAGATGCCAGCCGCCCTGTCCTACCCCATGAATATGGGAATCTACGACTGGGGCTACCATACCGAACCTGAACCGCATCTTGGCGGCCGAAAACTCGCGGCACCTCGCGGCAAGGTCATCGGCGGTTCATCTTCCATCAACGGCATGGTCTACGTGCGCGGACATGCCGAAGATTTCAACGGATGGGAAGAGGCTGGCGCGCAAGGCTGGTCTTACGCCGATGTTCTGCCCTATTTCCAACGCCTTGAAACCTCACACGGCGGGCAGGATCGCTGGCGCGGCACCGATGGCCCCTTGCACGTGCGGCGTGGTGGCAGCAAAAATCCGTTGTTTGAATGCTTCATTGAAGCTGGCAGACAGGCAGGCTTTGAAACGACCGCTGACTATAATGGTGAAAAACAGGAAGGTTTCGGCCAGATGGAGCAGACAATCCATCGCGGCAAACGATGGTCTACTGCCAATGCCTATTTGAAACCGGCGCTGAAACGACCCAACTTGACTCTGGTCAAATGTCTCGCTCGACGCATTATCATCGAAAACGGCCAGGCCACTGGTGTTGAAATCCAGCGCGGCAATAAAATTGAGATCGTGCGCGCTGATCGGGAAGTGATTCTGGCCGCATCCGCATTCAATTCTCCAAAATTGCTGATGCTTTCGGGTATTGGACCGGCAGCGCAGCTGCGGGATCTGGGTATCGACGTTGTGGCAGACAGGCCCGGCGTTGGGGCCAATCTGCAGGACCATCTGGAACTCTATGTGCAACAGGAATGCACGCAGCCCATCACACTGTATTCGAAGCTCAATTTGATTTCCAAAGGTCTGATCGGCGCAGAATGGCTGTTCCTCAAATCCGGCCTTGGCACAAGCAATCACTTCGAAGCGGCAGCTTTCGTGCGTTCGCGTGCCGGCATCCGTTATCCGGACATCCAATACCACTTTCTGCCCGTCGCAATCCGCTATGATGGAACGGCAGCGGCAAAGGCACACGGTTTCCAGGCCCATGTCGGCCCCATGCGATCCGCATCGCGCGGCCAGGTCACGCTGAAATCGTCGGACCCCAATGCTGCGCCATCCATTCAGTTCAACTATATGAGTGCTCAATCAGACTGGGAAGAATTTCGCCATTGCATTCGCCTTACCCGGGAGATCATTGGTCAGGAGGCTTTTGACGCCTATCGCGGCAAAGAAATTGCACCGGGAGATTCCGTGCAGACAGATGCTCAGCTCGATGCCTTTATTGCTGAACATGTGGAAAGTGCCTACCATCCCTGCGGTACATGCAAAATGGGTCATGCGGATGATCCAATGAGTGTCGTAGATCCACAATGCCGTGTCATTGGTGTCGATGGTTTGCGGGTCGCAGATTCCTCCATCTTCCCGAACATTACCAACGGCAATCTCAATGGCCCGTCCATCATGGTCGGCGAAAAGGCATCGGATATGATTCTTGACAAGGCGCCATTGCCCCGATCCAATCTGGAACCGTGGATACATCCGCAGTGGGAGAAATCAGACAGATAGCAACAGGCACCTGTTGTTCGAATCTGGTGGCGCGACGAAAGTGCAATGGTCAGGCAGAAATTGACAGAGGGCAATGCAGGAGCATGACGAGGGCCAATTTTGCTTCGTTGTGCGGTGTACCGTGCGTTGTTGTCCGGGTCCCCCAAAGGTAATTTGCATTTGCTGCTCCAAAGCAACAATATTTCGTCACACAGCGCTTGATATTTTATCCGGAAATGCTAAGTGCAGGGTCCGGTCAGACAAACACACACTGATCATGATGGGGCGTAGCCAAGCGGTAAGGCAGCGGTTTTTGGTATCGCCATGCGCTGGTTCGAATCCAGCCGCCCCAGCCACCTTTCAATTCCCTCGACACACGGCAATCACAGGTCAATTTCCGGCGTCGGACAAATCAGGTTTTGGCGGAATCGGCAAAGCCTGAATGCGTCAACACAATCAAAGGCCGACACCGTTGTCCCGTTGCTGACAAAACGTGAAACGGTCTAATCAGGTACTGCCTTCTGCTCCCAATAGGGTGGTTTTCCATATTTTGTTTGCAGGAAATCAATCAGTACCGCAACTTTTGGCGGCGTTATCCTGGCCGGTGGATAGACAGCCCAAATGTCACCACTGCGAGTGATCGGATAATCCTTCATGACTGCAACCAGAGACCCCCTGTGAAGATCTTCCCAGACATGGGCCACAGATTTGACGGAAAGGCCCAGGCCAAGTAAAGCCGCATCATAGGCATAGTCACCATTATCGCCGGTTATGGTCGAAGAAACAGTGTGACTGATTTCACCCTTGGGACCTTGAAAATGCCACACCGGCAATGAGCTCATGCCGATGCAATCGTGTTGTGCCAGGTCAGAGGGCGTTTTAGGTTCACCACGCCGCGCAATATAGTTCGGGGAGGCACATAAAACCCTGCGGTTGCTGCCCAAACGACGCGCCATCAAAGTGGAATCAGGCAATGGGGCGTTTCTTATCGCCAAATCAAATCCATCACCAATGATGTCAACAAGCCTGTCCGTGAAACTCATATCAATGCGTACCAGCGGGTAAAGCGCCATGAATTCATTCAGGTAAGGCAGTATGTGGATACGGCCAAAGAAGCTATTGCTGGATATGCGTAATTGCCCGCGCGGCACATCTGATCTTGCATCAAGCGCATCAAAGGCCATGTCCATTTCATCAAGCGCATTTTGTGCGTGATTGCGCAGCAAACGACCGGCTTCGGTAAGGGTCATTTGACGCGTTGATCTGGCCATAAGCTGTGCGCCAATTGCCTTTTCGAGTGTCGTCAAACGCGCACTTGAAGCGGATGGGGACAAACCAAATTGCCGCCCGGCCTCAGACAGGTTTCCAAGGTCTGCTACACGAACAAAAAACCGTAAATCATCAAGTCTCATCTTGCCAAAACTTCGAAAGGTTATGTGAATACAACCCTAATTATACCGACATTTGGCATGTGCGATAGTGTGTGTAGAGAAAGGATATGAACATGATGCATTCACATGACCATTACGAGACACGCGCCAGAGCATTGCGTCACCAGGCGATCTCATCAACTTTGCGGTCGTTTCGTCGCTGGATTGGCAGGCAAGCCATTCGCCGCCCATAATCATTGCCTGAAGTGCAGCCGGGGATAATTGTACGGGCGCGTTGTTAGGGCTTTTGTAAAAAATCCGGTATTTAACCGGCGCGCCTGGTATCTCACTATCAGGCACAGGCGTGCCTCAGTCCTCGAAAAACTCCGGCCGGGCGCTGCGGGCAGTTTCAACCGTGCTGTCCAACCGTGTGAGGTGCTGGCGCAGCAGGTTCACCAGGCCGGCTTCGTATTTTGCTTTCAGGTGTTCATAGATACCCAAATGGTCCTCATAAATTTCCGCAAGTCCTTCGCGCGAAGACAGGCTGATCATGCAAAGCCGATCGACATGAGCCTTATTCTGCGAAATGGTTTCAAAGGCGAATTCACATTGCGCGGAGGCACAAATCAGATGATGGAACACATAGTCAAGCGCATGAAAATCCACCGCATTCAGCCCATCGACTGAACGCTTTTGCTGTTCAAGATTTTGCTCAAATGCTTCCGCATACTGCCCATCATAAACACCGCAAGCCCGGCGAACGACTTCGGTTTCAACAGCAGTTCGAATAAAACGGGAATTGAGAATTTCGCTTTTGGATATTTTGCGTATCAGGGTTGCCCGTTGAGGGCGAATCTCGAGCAACCGCATATTGCCAAGCCGGATAAATGCTTCGCGAACCGGTTGACGCGACACCTGGAATTGACCGGCAACATCCACCTCTGACAATTTGGTTCCCGGTGCCAACCGGAGCGAAATAATTTCGTTGTGCAATTGATCGAAGACATCATCAACTGCTGATCGTCTCGGCGTGCTCACTTGAATAGACTGCATACCCATTTCACCCTCGCTACAGCTGCGGCATCTACCATACCAGGTTGGACCTGAATAGTGCGTTTCCGCCAGACGCTCATCGTATCTCGTCATGCCCGACTATATTGCAGCACTTCCGACACGCCTTGAATCATCAATCAAAGCAACCTGAATATCGGACATCTATCGACGTTCTGCCATGCCTTCGGCCCTGGCAAGTTCCGACACATCTGCCGGTTTACCCCCCCTTGCCCAATCATGTTATACGTCCGAATGATGGATTACCATACTAGTCGACATTTTTCTTGACCTGTCTGCGATTCGGTGATTAATACGCCTTCATGTCTCACGGGAGGAGATGCTGGAAATGCGTTTTGGCATCGCCGCAGAGACCAAGGGAGAATTCAGATGAATGTACTGACCAACACGAAAAACCTGTTCCGGGGCGCTGCGCTTGCTGGCTTATTGACCCTGTCAGCCACCGCCTCTCAAGCGGCAGATCAGACACTGCGCGCAGCCAGTCTCTTCGACGGCGACCATGCCTACAGCAAGACACTTGCGCTCTTCGGTGATCTGGTTAACGAGTATTATGATGGTGATGTCGAAATCGACATTCGCGGCAACAGCGAACTGGGCATTGAAAAAGACTATATTAATTTTCTCAACCAGGGCGTAGCAATTGATTACGCGATCGCGGCACCTTCCAACCTGGCGCGCTTTGCTCCTTCAGTGCCCCTCATGGACATGCCTTTTGTGTTTCGCGATCTCGATCACTGGAATGCTGTCCTGTCGAGTGATGTCCTCAAGCCACTCGAAGATGAATTGCTTGAAAAGGCTGACATCATGGTCATTGGCTATGCTGGCGGTGGAACACGCAACCTGATTTCCAACAAGAAGATCTCCGAGATGGGTGAGCTTGAAGGCCACAAAATGCGGGTCATGGGTGCACCGATACAAGCGAGAATATTTGATGCGATCAGCGCAAACCCATCAGCAATTGCCTACTCGGAAGTCTATAACGCCATACAGACAGGCCTCGTCGACGGGCTTGAAAATGAATCCGCCAGTTTGCTGCAGTACAAGTTTTTCGAAGTGGCTCCACATGTGACGCTCACACAGCATTCCATTACGGTGCGCCCCTTGCTCTTCAGCGGCAAAAGTTTTCGCAAGCTGCCCGAAGATCTGCAGCAGGCGATCTTGAAGGCGGGCAAGGAAGCGGGCGAATTTGGCCGCAAGCTTGAGTCGGAACAGGATGCTGAAAAGCTCAAACAGATGGCTGATGCCAAGCAGATTGAAGTGCATCCCTTTGAAGGCCGTGAGCAACTACTTGAGCTTGTTGTTCCTGTACAGGACGCCTATGCGCAGGAGCTGGGTGCCGAAGACCTGCTCCAGTCCATTCGTTCCAAGTAAGAATGCCGGTTCGGCACTGCAATCCACCAGGATCGCAGTGCCGTGCCAATGACTGTTGAGGCACAAATCGCATTGCAGTAAAGCCGCGGAGCGTCAACAATTTCAGCAGCATGGCGGCCGTTCTTCCATTTCTGATTCAGGGAAAACGCTTTGCTGACACCACGCCAATGGATCGAACCATGATAAAACGCATTCTTGAATATTTCTGTCAGGTACTGCGCATTCTTGTTGGCGGGCTTGTCGCCGCGCTTCTTGTGCCTGTTGCGATGCAGGTGATCGCCCGATACACGGGTCTTATCCCTGTCTATCTGTGGACCGAAGAAGTTGCCACTTTCATCTTTGTATGGATTGTCATGCTGGGCTCGATGATTGCGGTTTGGGAAGGCACCCATTTTGAAGTGCATGTGACAGCCGACGCAAAAACGCCTCTGGGCCGGCTGCTTCAAAAGGGCATTGTGCTGGCTCTCGTATCGACTTTCGCCTTGCTGTTCGCTTGGTACGGGATTGGCTATGCGAAATTTGGCTCAATCCAGCAATCGGTGATGATGCAGGTCAATCTCATCGTCATCTACGCTTCTGTGCCGATTGCCGGTGCTGGATGGGCCGCCTTTGCCCTCTACCGTCTCTACGAGGCTTTCGCAGAATTTGCTGATACACGGGGGGCACCATCATGATTGTCACAACGCTTCACGCCTGCCTTTTGCTGGTCGGCAGTTTTGTACTGCTCGTCGGCATTAGGGTGCCGGTCGCTTTTGCACTCGGCCTTGCAACAATTCCTGTTGTTGTGCTGGATCTTCGCCTGACACCATTTTTGATCATGGATCGGATGTTCCAGTCCTACAATTCATTCATTCTGCTGGCCGTACCGTTCTTTTTACTTGCCGCCAATCTCATGAATGCCGGAAAAACGACAGATCGGTTGATCGCCTTCGCCCGGGTTCTGACCGGTTGGCTTCCGGGCGGCCTTGGTCAGGTGAATGTTGCTGTTTCAATGCTGTTTGCAGGCATCTCCGGTTCATCCACGGCAGACGCGGCCGGATGCGGAAAAATTCTGATCCCGGCCATGGTCAAGGAAGGTTATGACAAACGATTTGCCGTGGCGATTACCGCCTGCTCATCGGTGATGGGCGTCATCATCCCGCCGAGCATCCTGATGATTGTCTGGGGTGGCGTCATGTCAGTTTCGGTCGGGGCGTTGTTCCTTGCCGGGGCCATACCCGGTCTGATGATCGCCGCAGCCCTGATGGCCACGGTTTATGTTTATGCCAAGATTTATGACTACCCGACGGTTGGCAGACCAACCTTCGGCACATTCTGGGTGGCGTTCAAAGGGGCAGCCCTTGCTCTACTCACCCCTGTGCTCGTCATCGGCGGCATTGTTGGCGGCATTGTCACACCAACTGAAAGCGCCATCATAGCGGCATTTTACTCTTTCATCCTTGGATTTTTTGTCTACCGAACCATAACAGCGCGTGAACTTGTACACGTGCTCTATGACACGGGACGGTTTGCCTCCATTTCGCTGTTTGCCATTGGAACAGCCTCGGTCTTTGGCTGGATGCTGGCTTTCTACAATGTGCCCCGCCTGCTCATCGAGGTGATGAGCGGGCTTCAATTTGGCACTTTTGGCACGTCGCTGGTCATTGCCGGCCTGTTTTTACTGTTCGGATTGTTCATCGATGCCATTCCCGCCATCATCATTTTGGGAACGGTTCTGTTTCCGGTGGCCAGCGCAGCAGGTATTCATCCGGTCGTCTTTGCGATTATTGGCATTGTCTCACTCGCTTTCGGCCTCGTCACGCCACCCTATGGGCTGTGCTTGCTCATTTCGGCCGCCATTGGCAACCTCAACGTGGTGCAGGTCTTGCGCGATGTGGTTATCATCCTGGTACCGATGCTGCTCATCCTGTTGCTGATAATCCTGTTTCCCCAAATCGCGCTTTGGTTGCCAGGACTGCTGATGCCTGGCTCTTTTCAGTAAGCGCGCATTAAATCAAACGAACATCAATCCACACCATCCATGGCCCGCCAAATGAGCACCCGCCATCGAACATTGTCAGGAGACAGGAATGAACATGAAAGACAAAACAGTCATCGTCACAGGTGGCGGTCGTGACATTGGTCGCGCCTGTGTCCTTGGCCTGGCGGCGCAGGGGGCGAGGGTCGCAATCAATTATCACTCCAGCGGCACCGGCGCCCAATCTGCTGTAGAGGAGATATCTGCCAGCGGCGGTGCCGCTTTTGCTCTGCAGGGAGACATGACCAGTCAGGCCGATGTCAAGAAATTGGTGTCAGAAACACAAAAACATTTTGGCGCAGATATTCACGCGCTGGTCCACGTCACCGGCGGCCTGGTTGCCCGTAAAACAATTGAGGAAATGGACCTCGAGCACTGGCACACGGTCATGAACCTCAACACCACATCAATGTTCCTGACGGTCAAGGAAGTGGAACCCCACATGCCTGAAGGAAGTGCCATCGTCGCATTTTCATCACAGGCCGGACGCGATGGTGGCGGTCCGGGTGCCGTTGCCTATGCAACCTCCAAGGGCGCGATGATGACCATGACGCGCGGTCTTGCCAAGGAACTGGGTCCGCGTATACGGGTGAACGCGATTTGCCCTGGCATGATTGATACCGATTTTCACAACGTGTTTACGGCAGACACGGTGCGCGCCCATGTTGCAAACGTCAGCCCGGTCAAGCGGGAAGGAACGCCTGATGACACCGCAAATCTGGCTGTTTTTCTCGCCAGTGACCAATCAGCTTTCATGACGGGTGCATGCGTTGATATCAACGGCGGCATGCTGTTTTCCTAGAGCAACTCAGGTTTTGGCGGAACCGGCGAAACCTGAATGCATCAACAAAATCAAACAATGATCCATCCCGTCATCTGAAGGTGCGACGGGACGGAGGTGGATTTTGAAAGCCTATGCAAGCTCGTGCAACCAGGGTGGATTTGCTCCGGCACGCGATACGGTAATCGAGGCGACGGAGGCGGCAAGTTTCAACGCAGATTCCAATTCCTCATTGGTTATGCCTGCAATGGATTGCCTTTCAAGGCGTCCAACCCGCTCGAGGCCCGCCAAAAGCCCCGCATCAAAACTATCGCCGGCACCTACAGTATCCACCACTGAAACGCTTTGGGCCGGCACATCAATCGAACCGTTACGTGTCGTTGCAGAAGCGCCCTCTGCCCCCTTGGTAACAACGACGATCAAAGCGCCTGTATCAATCCAGGACCTGATGACTTCGGCACTGTTTTTTTCCGGTTCCAGCCAGTCCAGATCTTCGTCCGAAACTTTGATAATATGGCTTTTGGCAACCATGCGTCTGATCCGCGCGCGATGGCCATCGGCATCCGGAATGAAGTTGGCGCGAATATTGGGGTCAAGACTGATAATTCTTTTGTCAGCTTCGCGCATCAACAGAGCTTCATACGAAGCGCCGCACGGTTCGGGTATCAGACTGATCGCACCAAAATGCAAAGCCTTTACCCGCGCATCGAATGTCGGCAGATCATCAGCCGTTATCATGCGCCCGGCAGTCTGCTCATCGTAAAATACGTAGCGGGCCTGCCCATTCAAAAGCTCGACAAACGCCAGCGTTGTGGGGCGATCACTACGGGGGCAAAAGGAACTGTCCACTTTGGACTTTTGCAGCGTTTCTGCAAGCTGTTTGCCAAACATATCATTGGACAGACCGCAGAAAAATCCAGCATCAATACCAAGTCGCCCAAGCGCTATGGCTGTATTGAACACCGCACCGCCCGCAACAGGCAGCAATACTGCCTCACCATCCGGCAAGGTGCGGGGCAACATATCGATCAGTGCTTCACCACAACAAACGATCATGAGAGCCATCCCTTATAATCCGATACCAGCAGATGGCGCGGATCGGCATCTTCTTCCACATTGGAAAAACGACCGATCGGTTCATGGAAGATATTGTCCGTCATATCATCATTGACCGTGGACACCTCGCCAATGAGCACATCACCGCCCTCACCCCAAAAGGCGTGCCAGTTGCCGGGCCGAAGTGTTACGCTTTCTCCTGGCTCCAGGATGAGTGTATCTCCCGCTGGCAGGGTTCGAGGGACACCATCACACACAACCGGGACATTGGCATTTTTATTCAGGGCACCATCAGCATCCGATTCATACATCTTAATCGCCAGTTTTGCGCCACCACGATTGATAATGTCTTCCGTTTTTACGATGTGGCGGTGCATTGGCGAGAGTTGATTTTGCCGCGATATCATAATCTTTTCGGCATAACACATGCCGCCGCCATTCTTCATTTCTTCCAGCGAACCATTGCGTAAGGTAAACAAGAAAAGACCCATTTCATCAAAACGTTCTTCGCCGTAATCGGTGATATCCCACCCCATCCCGGCATTAATGACGCCTGCCAGTTCAGCACCGCGCTGTTTCATTTCCTGCGGTGAGAAATAGGCAAAGGGCGGCAGCCTGAACCCAAAAGAGCGCATGAAGTCATCTGCGTTCTGCAGGATTTCGTTGATACGTGAGCGTTTCATTTCGTGTGAACTTTCCTGAATATTCAATATGCCCGTCCCGGGCAGTATTATTGTTGTCTTGTATAGAGTCGCAGCAGATAATGTTGTCTTCAGATGCGGTCCTGTATATCGGCTGCGGTTTGGGGCAGATAGATATTATCCAATGCCGCCTGCACAGCGACAGGCAAGGGTGATCGCATCGGTACATGTGCTATCGTCTGAACCTGCGCGGGACTGGAACAGCTGGCAAGCACGGCGGTGACCGCACGATGATCAAGAATCCACCGCACACTGGAATCTGCAAAATTCCATTGTCCGGATTCAAAGCCGGCCGGATCATGCGCCGGGTCCGGTAGTGCGCGCGCAGTTTCCTCCGATACGACAGGCCTACCGACGTGTGTGTCCGCATCAACGCGAACCAGAATGCCGATACATGCTGCAGCGGCATCTTCAAACAATTGCCACGCAGATTGCTGCTGCAGCATGGACATTTGAACCTGCAGGGACGCGATGTCACACTGCTGCAGACATAGTCTGGCATCGTCAACAGTTTGTGCAACAACACCCCAGGCATGGCAAAGTCCTTCGCGCCGAAAGTCTGCCATAATCTGAAACAGGGTACCCTCGCGCAAAACGTCTGTTGGCACATCCTGCAGCTGAATGAGGTCAACGGCATCAACGCCCAGACTGCCTATCGATTTCTCAATGGCCGCGCGCAAATGCGCGTTGGAATGATCGGTGTTGGCGCCAGCCAGTGAACCAGGCAATCTGATGGCAATGAGTGGCGTTGCACCGCTCTCATAAAGATATTCGCTTACCAGCCGCGGACCGCGACCGCCAAGGCCATTTTCATCCATATCGAAGAAACAAACACCGGCGCGCGTCGCCTCGGCCATTGTTTCAACGACAACATCATCGCTGACAGTATGAAATTCATCGCCGAAACGCCCGCAGTCCAAGCCAATTTCCGAAATACAAAGGCTCGAGTTACCCAATTGTCTGTACTTCATCCGGTTTACGCCCCAGTTTGGAAACTGCTTTCACTCTGGCACCAGATCGCATGGAAAGCGTTTGCTGCTTTGCCCAATCGCGATCAGTTTCAATTCTGAAAATATCTCCACCCGCTGAGACAGGCGTCAGAATAAAGCAATTTAAATCGATTACAACTGCCCAAAGTCGACGTTTGCGTTACTTTTTGTGCACAACGCAACTTACGGTCAGCACCCGTCAAACACCATAATTCACCAACTTATTGTGTAGAAGGTGCGCCGCTCAGACTGTGCAGAAAGGCGATCAGGTCGGAGACGTCATCATCAGACAAGCCCAGTGGCTGCAAAAGAGATTCGCCGTTTATGTGCAAGCGTTCAAGATCCATTGTTGAATAGTGGTCGATCACCGCATTGAGGTCTTGCAAGGAACCGTTGTGCATATAGGGCGCTGTGTTGGTGACATTGCGCAATGATGGCACGCGGAACTCTCCCCAGTTTCGGTGCTGCAGTTGTACAAATTGCCCCGGGGCCTTTTGTGCTGTTTCAGGCCGCTCATCGCTATATTTTCCAGCGCGTGTAAACGGCGTGTCCTGAAAAGTCTGGATACCGGCGTAGCGACCACTGTCGACCCGGCCGTCCTCAATGAAGTAAGACAGGCCAATATCGTGAAATTCACCATTGGTGAAGTTTGGCCCAAAGTGGCAAATCGAGCATTTTGCCTTGCCGACAAACAGCTTCAGTCCGCGCTGGGCTGAGAGCGAAAAACCGGTCGGATAGTCCGTACCGCCAACAGCCATGACATCGCGAAACTGATCAAACACAGTGCGCGGTGTTTTCAAAGTCTCCTGCCAGGCGGCCAATGCCTTGCCCACATTGGCCATAACCAGTTCTGGCTCATGATCAAAAACGCCAGCGCCGAAAGCCTGCGCGTAATCACCCAGCAGTGTTTCATCTTCTGCAATGCGTTCCACCAGCACGTCAGGCGTCAGATTATGCTCTTTCTCATCCTGCAACGGTCGAACGCTTTGCCCCCACAATGTATCGGCCCCACCACTCCAACCGAACCATCTGTTCAGCCTCAGATTGGCAAGCGATGGGGTGTTTCGGTCTACAGTGTTTCTTCCCACGCTGCGTGCCATTCCGTCTGCAAAAGACTGAGAAGATTTATGGCAGGTTGCACAGGACAGGTCTCGCTCAGAAGACAGCCGCGTGTCGTTAAACAGACGTTGGCCAAAGGCAATTGCCACATCAGAGCCTGAGTAGCGGTTGCTTGAATCAGGTTCCATCGCCAGCGGCCATGGACCGTGGGCCACAATCATCTGCTTTTCCTGCAGGGTGAATTCCACAGGTTTTTCATCACCGGCGCTGGCTTTGATGGCCGTCAGGCAGAGGATCGCCAATGCAAGAAACAGCTTCATGGCAAAACACTTATTCCCTTGCGCAATTTAACCCGCTCACCGTCTTTTTCAGCGTCAATCATCAGTTCCCAGGTGCCGGGCATATGGAACAGGAAACCCTCTGCCAGATACTGCCCCTGTGCTGTGCGGGTCAAGGTCGGCTGATAGTTCATCCCATGTCCATGCGCGGGCATGCGGGCATCGATCGAGCGTATTTTCTCTATGCCCTCACAAGCCAACAGCTCAATGGCAAATTGCGCACCAATTTTGATCTGTTTCGCCACAAGGCTGGTCACAATTTTACTGCCGTTCTCCTCAATAACAATGGTGGCATTGGCGGGAGAAACACACGTAACCCCGGCCATGGCGTTCGACTGCAAAACAACCG
Organism: uncultured Rhizobiaceae group bacterium; assembly: GCA_947501445.1. GTDB lineage: Bacteria > Pseudomonadota > Alphaproteobacteria > Rhizobiales > Rhizobiaceae > Hoeflea_A. Next base: position 169,130 of record CANMVS010000006.1, read on the forward strand.
GCATCAACAGAGAAAGGCAAAGCTGCTTAATCATCGGTTTTCCTGCGGGCCTGCAACAGGTTTTCAGCATTTTCCCAGGCAATTTTTTGCGCCACATCTGCAGGCAAATCATCCAGCCAGCCGCGTGACCACGCGGCCTGAGCCACGACATAGGGCCAGCGCTCAGGCGTATAGGTGTCAGTTCCAATCATCATCCTGTCGGGATATTTTTCAAAAAGCACCCGCCAATCATCATCCACCTTGCCATTTCCTGCATGGTCTGTCCGAAAGGCCAAATCCGCCCAGAGATTATCGTGTTTTTCCAGCATGACCATCACATCTTCCGGATCGTCAAATCCGGAGTGAGCCCAAAGCACCCGTGCTGTTGGATCCTGTTCAAAGATGAGGTCAACTGCTTCGGCGTCCGAATGGGCGTGCAGGAACAGATCATGCTCCTTGGCCAGGGCGATAACACCACGTAATACGTCGGTGTTGATATCATCACCATAGGCATGAAATTCACCAATACCGCGGTGCAGGCCCGGCTGAAGGCGGGTTTTCACATTTTCCAGACTGGCCGGATCGTGCATCCAGGTACGCAGTTCACCGCGGCGACGGTACGGTCGCAATACCGGCACAATAAAATCAGGGGCCTGTGCATGCAGCATCATTGTTCCGTCATCGTTCGAGCTGGAAACAAATGCTTTCTTCAACCCGGCCTGACGCAAGAGTGCGATGGCTTTGGCAGGAGGAAATATCTCCCAGGCATCATGGCTGTAGTGAATATGCGTATCAATGATCGGGCTTTTTTGCTGCGCGTATGAATTGCCGACCAACACCGCGAACCCGCTCAGAATAAACAGTGGTAATCCAATTTGTCTCAAATTCATCGTCCCAATACCCGCTCAATGCACTCATCAAAAAATATCGATATTTTTATACAAACAGCTAGTTATTAATTGTCAAACAAATTATATCGATTAAATCGATATTTTTAAAACCACGGGTTGTCTGTGCCATAAACCAGCCCTCCGTCACTATTCACGCAACCAGTCCGCAGCATAGTCAACCGTTTGACAACCGGCAAACCGGGCGACACGTGCAAGCTCAGCCTCCAGACGCTGCAACCGGCCCTTGCTGGCCCGCACGCCGGGTTCCAGCCACAAAGCGGCTACATTCAAAATACCCGTGTCGCGCTGACACTTCATATCCACACGTCCGATCAGGTTACGCCCCTCCAGCAACGGAAATACATAGTAGCCGTATTGCCTTTTGGGCGCAGGCACAAACACTTCAATGCGGTAACGGTAGCCGAACAAACGCTCGGTTCGTTTTCTGTCACGGATCGCCGGATCAAAGGGGCTCAATACCCGAATGCGCCCTGGCGGCTCCGGGGCTGCAGCCGCCTGATCGACAAGATCAGGCCGGGCAAAAGCCCTCCAGGGACGTTGCCCCCGGGCCCCCTCTATCTCCACCTCAATGAGATTGTCACCAAGGTTGGCCGCACACCATTTTTTGGCCTCACCCGCCTTTGCAGTTTCCCAAAAGGCGGCCAATTCACCGGATGTTGCAAACCCCAGCCGATCAAGGGCGCTTGTGCAGGCCCAGTCTATTGTTTGTTTTTCGTCCGGCGTTTGTGCGCGGTGCTCTTGCGCAATGACCCGCTCTGTCAGATCATAGACCTTTTGAAATCCTTCGCGGCGGCAAACGGCAATTTCTCCGGTCCTCCAAAGGTATTCAAGCGCCGTTTTGGAAGGATGCCAGTCCCACCAACCACCGTTGCTTTTCTTTTCCCCTTCCCCCATATCGCGAGACATGGCTGGACCATGTTGATGAATGTGTTTGCGAATATCATCGAATTTTTCTTCAAACCCATCGCGCCGCCATTCGCGCCAGCGTTCTTTCAACCGATCAGCGCTGCGCTCAAATCGTAGGTTCCAATAGGGATAAAACCGGCTTGGAATGATAGAGGCATCATGGGTCCAATGCTCAAAAAGCGCACGTTTATTCTCCAGAAGCTCAGTCAGTTGCCGGGGATTGTAGCATTGTCGCCGTGAAAACAGGATCATATGGTGGGCGCGCTCTACCGTATTGATACTGTCCACCTGAACAAATCCGAGCCGCTCGATCAATTTGAGCAGTTCTGCCCCACTCACCTGCCTTGAAGGGTCTTCTGCGAGCGCATGGCGTTGCAGGAAGAGCCGGCGAGCCGCCGGGTTGGAAAGCCGCAAAAGACCATCATTGCCTGAGGACGCGTTCAATCGTATCACCACCCATATGAGAACAAAACAAAAACAACACTATGGGGAGCGGCGCCAAAATGCACCAGCCCGCGCATGATACTCCACCGAAATCTTCTGATTATTTCAAAGGGGGTGCTCAATGGCACTGGCAATAGGTACCAACAACCAACGCCATGCTGTCAATCACAACTCAAGGTTAGCCAGTTCGTCAAGCAAATCCAGAAGCTGGTCCATTTTTTCCACTCCAAAGCGCGATTCCAACGTTGCATAGATTTCATTGCTGAGCGGTGCATTGCGATCAATCAGTGCCCTGCCCTCATCGGTAATCTCCACCAAAAGACGTCGCCCATCGGTCTCGTGTCTGGTACGGGTGATCTTCCCGTCCTCTTCCAGAAAACGCAAGATCCGCGTCAGGCTGGGCAGCAACAGACATGAGCGCTCTGCTATATCAGTGGGGTCCATCCCTCCTTCCACGCTCAAGACACGCAAAACCCGCCATTGCTGCTCTGTCACCCCAGCCTGCGCCAGCATCGGACGGATTTGAGCCATGGTTTTTTCACGGGCACGCAACAGGGCGATCGGCAAGGCCCGCGAGGTCGCGCGCAATTTGCGATCCGCATTCGGCTTGTTGCTCTTGGTACTTAACATGTTTTCTTATTGCCGATCTTGCGACGCTTCGCAAGCCGCTATGGGGTGTCCAACAGGACGACCGGGTCGTCCGATTGGACGACCGGGTTGACACCGGCGCAACCAATATGCTTAACATGTTAATTATAAATAACCGATGGAGCCGCAACGATGCCCCATATAGTTTTTGAATATTCGGCGAATATGGAGAGCCATGTTGATATCAGCGCTCTGTGTGAACAATTGCGCGTCGCCGGACTGGAAACGGGCATTTTCCCACTCGCCGGATTAAGGGTGCGGGCGTTAAGGTGCGAGCATTACGCAATCGCTGACGGCAATCCGGACTACGGATTTATTGACATCTCGGTACGCCTGCGCGCCGGGCGATCGCTGGAGGCGCGCAAAACGGCCACTGCGCATATTTTTGCAGCGGCCGAAGATTTTCTTGGCGAAATACTGGAATCACAGCCCCTCGCCCTGTCGCTGGAAATGCGCGACATCGATGCCGAGTTAAGCCCCAAACGCAATTCCATCCGCAATTTTCTCAAAGACAACTGAGATAAAAGGACCCAGATCATGACAGACAGGCAAACCGCCCTTGCGGGCAATATTGATAAGCTTGAAAAGCATCTGGCGCGGTTCAGATCACACGGTATTGCCAATCTGATTGATGGCCAAAGTGTGCAGGCCCACGCGGGCATGTCGTTTGAAACCCACTCCCCCGTGGATGAAACACTCATCTGTCGTGTGGCTAAAAGTGACGCTGCCGATATAGACGCCGCCGCGCAGGCTGCCAAAAAGGCTTTTCCGGCGTGGCGTGACATGAAAGCAACCGAGCGCAAAGCCATTTTGCATCGCATCGCCGATGGGATTACAGCGCGGGCGGAAGAAATCGCGTTGTGTGAATGCTGGGACACTGGCCAGGCGCTGCGTTTCATGTCCAAGGCCGCATTGCGCGGCGCCGAGAACTTTCGTTTTTTCGCCGATAAGGCAACATCAGCCCGTGACGGACAAACGTTGCCCTCACCCACCCTGATGAACATAACCACCCGGGTGCCTATTGGACCGGTTGGCATCATCACGCCGTGGAACACGCCTTTCATGCTCTCCACCTGGAAAATTGCGCCCGCGCTGGCGGCCGGTTGTACCATCGTGCACAAGCCTGCAGAATTTTCACCTTTGACGGCACGCATACTGGCTGAAATAGCCCATGAGGCAGGTCTGCCTGACGGGGTATGGAACCTTGTCAATGGATATGGCGAAGATGCCGGCAAGGCCCTGACTGAACATCCGGCCATCAAGGCAATAGCCTTTGTTGGCGAAAGCCGAACCGGCTCAATGATCATGAAACAGGGCGCCGACACGCTTAAGCGCGTTCACTTTGAGCTGGGTGGCAAAAATCCGGTTGTGGTATTCGATGATGCCGATTTGAACCGGGCGCTGGATGCCGCTATTTTCATGATCTATTCGCTGAATGGTGAGCGCTGCACCTCATCAAGCCGCCTGTTGATCCAACGCAGCATCGCCGATGAATTTTTGACAAAACTCAAACAGCGCGTTGACAATATTCGTGTCGGTCATCCGCTTGACCCGGCAACTGAAATGGGTCCGCTCATCCATAGTATCCACCACGAAAAAGTCACCTCCTATTTTGATATCGCCCGGGAAGAAGGTGCAACAATCGCTGCCGGTGGAACCGTGCCCGAGGGGCCTGGCCACTATGTCAGACCGACACTCTTCACCAATGCCCGTCCCAACATGCGCATTGCACAGGAAGAGATATTTGGCCCCGTGCTCACGGCCATAGCTTTTGACAGTGAAGAAGAGGCCCTGACCATTGCCAATGGCATAGAATATGGTCTGACGGGCTATATCTGGACCAACGACCTGTCGCGATCCTTGCGGTTTGCCAACCAGCTTGAAGCCGGGATGATCTGGGTGAATTCTGAAAACGTCCGCCACCTGCCGACGCCCTTTGGTGGCGTAAAGGCCAGCGGCATTGGTCGTGACGGGGGCGACTGGTCCTTTGACTTTTATATGGAACAAAAACACATCGGCCTTGCGCTGGGTCAACACGCCATTCCCCAACTTGGTGCCTGATAGACCCGCGAACCTAACTTTTGGAGGACCTCTTCATGCCTGTACCTGCTTCGGTTTTATACCCGCCCTTCAATATCGTTCGGCTGAGTCATGTGGAATTCGCCGTCACCGATCTTGCCGCCTCACGGGCGTTCTATGTGGACACACTTGGTTTGCAGATAACCTATGAAGACGACTCCCGCATCTATATGCGGGCGCTGGAAGAGCGCGGTCATCATTGCATAGCATTGGTCAAGTCAGATGTGGCCGTTGCCAATGTTTTGGGGTTCAAACTCTATAATGAACCTGATCTGGAAAAAGCGAAGGCCTTTTTTGACAGCAAGGGCCTGCCGACTGCGTGGGTGGAACGACCCTATATGGGCAAAACCCTGCGCACGCGTGACCCCTTTGGCACACCGCTGGAATTCTACGTGAAAATGGATCGGCTGGCACCCATTCACCAGCAATACAGCCTTTACAAGGGGGTAAAGCCTCTGCGCATTGACCACTTCAACTGTTTTTCCGCCGATGTCGATGGTGCCGTGGATTTCTATAATGAAATCGGTTTTCGCACGACCGAGTATACCCAGGATGAGGAAACAGGTCACATCTGGGCTGCATGGATGCACCGCAAGGGCGGCGTTCATGATATTGCCTTTACCAATGGTGTTGGCCCGCGCCTGCACCATACTGCCTTTTGGGTGCCCAACCCGCTGGTCATCATTGACCTTCTGGACCTGATGTCGACAACAGGATATCTGGCCAATATAGAACGCGGTCCGGGCAGACATGGCATATCAAATGCCTTTTTTCTCTACGTGCTGGACCCGGATGGTAATCGCATAGAGATTTACAACTCGGATTATCAAACTGTTGATCCCGATCTGGAGCCGATAAAATGGGACCTCAAGGACCCACAGCGCCAAACACTATGGGGTGCACCTGCGCCGCGTTCCTGGTTTGAAGAGGGAACATTGTTTGCCGATTGCGAAACCCGTGAAAGCGCCCTCAAGGCACAACCGATCATTGCCCCTTAGAATCTGGAGCCGACGCAGAAAATGACCCATAAATTCGCAAGCTATCGCGTCAATGATACCGACCTTTACGGGGCGGTCAGTGAAAATGGCATGATCGCTCTATCACCCGACTTTCCTGCCTGGCCAACGCTGCAAAGCGTCATAGAAGCAAATGGTCTGGATCAGCTCGAAGCGATAGCTGACCAGCGTGCGGTCACCCATCCCAATGGCACATTCTCCTACCAGATACCTGTGACCAAACCGGAAAAGATCATTTGCGTCGGTGTCAATTTTCCGGATCGCAATGCCGAATATAAGGACGGCAAGGAACTGCCGGCGAACATGTCGCTCTTTATTCGTTTCGCCCGTTCCTTTACCGGCCATGAGCAACCGCTTATTCGGCCTAAAGCATCAGACAAACTCGATTATGAAGGCGAAATTGCCATCATAATCGGCAAGCAGGGCAGGCATATTTCTCAAACAGACGCCTTTGATCATATCGCTGCAATCAGCCTGTGTAATGAAGGCACATTGCGCGATTGGGTGCGGCACGCCAAATTCAATGTCACGCAGGGCAAGAATTTCGATCAATCCGGCGCTCTTGGCCCATGGATTGTGCCATTCAGGGACCGTGCACAGCTTGACGATATTCGTCTGACAACGCGGGTTAACGGCGAGCTGCGACAGGATGATCGTACAAGCCGGATGATATTCCCGATTTCCCGCCAGATTGAATATATTTCCACATTTACGACACTGGTGCCCGGCGACATCATTATCACCGGCACCCCAACGGGCGCAGGTGCACGATTTGACCCACCCCGGTTTTTGAAACCGGGCGATGTAATCGAAGTTGAGGCAGAAGGCATCGGCCTGTTGCGCAACAGTGTTGAGGATGAGAAATGACACTCGACCGCGAACAGATATCAACGGCAGCAAGGGCGCTGCTGGATGCCGAACGCACCGGCGTTCAAACCGGCCTGCTTTCGCGCCTGCACCCGGATATGACGATGGATGATGCCTATGCTGTTCAGGATGCACTGGTGGCACAAAAGCAGGATAGTGGACGCAACATCATCGGCTGGAAAATCGGCCTGACCTCGAAAGCCATGCAGGATGCGTTGAAGATCGATATTCCCGATAGCGGTGTGCTGTTTGATAATATGCTGTTTGAATCGGGCGCAACTGTTCCGGCAGGTCGTTTCATCCAACCGCGCATTGAAGCAGAAATTGCCTTCGTCATGAGCAAGCCCCTGTCGGGCGCAAATGTCACGCGTGAAGCGGTCCTTGATGCGACGGATTATGTGGTTCCCTCACTCGAGATACTCGACACGCGTATCCTGCGCACTGATCCTGAAACCGGGCAGGCTCGAACGATTGTCGATACGATTGCCGACAACGCAGCCAATGCCGGGCTGGTGCTGGGCAAGGAACGCCACAACGTTGCTGCATTCGATCTGCGCTGGGTCGGGGCGATTGTCACCCGCAATGGCACCGTCGAGGAAACGGGGCTTGGAGCTGGCGTTCTGAATGATCCGGTCGCGGGCATTGTCTGGCTGGTACAAAGACTGGCAGCCTATGATCAGTCGGTGCGTGCCGGTGATATTGTTCTTTCCGGCTCGTTCATTCGTCCAATTGAAGCACGCACTGGTGACAATATTTTTGCTGACTTTGGACCATTTGGCACCGTGAGCCAATCATTTGCCTGACAGGGTTGTGTTCAAAACAGATTCCACCCAAAAGCTCAAAGCACACCCAGCATTGCCGACAGGAACCAATTGATGCCAGCTCCCAAAAACCCATTCAAAGCCGCCCTTAAAAACAAGCAACTTCAAATTGGCTGCTGGCTGGCCATGGCAGAACAATATCCGGCGGAAATTGCATCAACGGCCCATTTTGACTGGCTGTTGGTTGATGGTGAACACGGACCGAACGATCTGCGTTCAACCCTTGGACAATTGCAGATCCTGGAGGGATCCAAATCGCATCCGGTTGTCCGCCTGCCAGTGGGCGAGGTCTGGATGATCAAACAGATGCTGGACGCCGGCGCGCAATCCCTGCTGATTCCGATCGTCGAATCGCGCGAGCAAGCAGAACTTCTGGTGCGGGCCGTGCGCTATCCGCCAAATGGCATACGCGGCGTTGGCTCATCCCTGGCACGGGCAAGCAAATTCGGCGCTATCAAGGATTATCTGACCACTGCCGATGATGAAATATGCCTGTTGGTGCAGGTTGAAAACCGCGCAGGCATGGATGCACTGGATGAAATTCTGACTGTCGACGGCATTGACGGTGTCTTTATCGGCCCCGCCGATCTGGCAGCCGATATGGGCCATCTCGGCAATGCAGCGGCACCACAAGTCCAGAGCGCCATCCGCGACGCCCTCACCCGCATCGCTGCGAGCGGCAAAGCCGCTGGCATTCTGGCACCAGACCCGGCATTTGCCGCATTATGTGTCGATCTGGGGGCGACATTTGTAGCGGTTGGTCTGGACGTCACGATCTTTGCCAATGCAATGCGAACCGCTGCCATAGATGCCGAGGCGCTCAAGGTTAGATAGCGGCCAGGCAAATGATGAATTGAATGCTGGTCATTTTGGCGGTCGGCTGGCTTTCTCATGAGGTCATAGGCTGGCGATGGTTCACCGACGTTTTAGTCCGTTTCACGTTTTGTCAGAAACGGGACAACGGTGTCAGCCTTTGATTTTGTTGGTGCATTCAGGTTTTGACGATTCCGTCAAAACCTGAATTGCCCTGGTCAGTTGCTGTCAAAACGCCCGGGAAACAGCTTTTCAGCGTTGCCCCGGTTCACGGCCTGATGATCAATTGCAAAATAGGCGTCAAGCTCAGCAAGAAACTCATTGGTACGCTCCAATGAGGCAAACGGAAAATCTGTTCCGAGCAATAGTTTGGCCGGATCGGCAAATGCCGATATGCTGGGCAAAGAGGTTGGTGAGCTCGACAGCGACATATCCATATAGAAGCGACGCATCAGCCTTTGACCATCCTCAGATGTTTGCAAAGGCGATACACCCGCCGCTATTCGGCTGGCAACAAATGGCAGGAACCCTCCGGCATGCGACAGGATCACTTTGATATTCGCGTAGCAATCCATCGCACCGCTCCGCATCAGACTGATCGCGCCACGCACGGTGTCGAGGAGAAAATCAGCCATATAAGCCGGAATGTCGGGGGCCGCGCCGTTTGGCAACTCGGACGGATGCAGCAGAACGACTGCACTTCTTCGGTTTAATTCATCCAGAACAGGTGCAAACCCGGCATCTCCAATGTACAAACCATCAACATGAGGACGCAGAATGACCCCGTCAGCCTTTAGTACATCAAACGCATAGGCAATTTCATTCAATGATGCGCTGACATCCTGCTGCGGCAGCAGCGCAAAAAACCCAAAACGGTTCGGTGCGCCATCCACAGTTTCCGCAGAGTGGTTATTAAGGCGTCGTGCCATGTTTGTCGCCTCTGCACCGGTAGCAAAATCCACTCCCGGCGCAGATATCGAAAGGATCGCGGCCTGTATTCCAGCCTGATCCATGAACGATATCGACCGCTCCTGGCTCCACTCGGGCATTTTGAGGTTATCCGTGTCAAGGCGATTATCAAGACACCAGTTCCTGTAGAATTCCGGAACAATATGTGCGTGCACATCAATTCGTGCAGGAATTTTCATAGCGAATTCCTTCGATAGTTCGAAGTCCCATGCGGACAATAAATGAATAGTTCCAACGCAGGTTCTCAGCCACTCAACATTTCGCTGTAGATCCGCAGGCCTGTATCCAGATTGACCGACGAGAAGGCAGCTGCACAGTAACGATCCGCACGGATCAACAATATCTGATCGCGATGCGCGCGCAGTGATTTGCCGCGTCCGTCCAGAACAGTTGCGGCCGGTGTGCTGCCTGCTGCCAGTCCCGCGCCGAAATCCAGGACAAGTCTGGTTAGTGGCAACCCGCCAAGGTGCGTCTCAGTCGTCCTGCCCAACGCGTCGGCGCCCACTTGATCCTGTGCGATAAGCGAAAATCCGTTACCCAGCAGTGCATCAAGTTTACAGGTTCCATTTGCCGTTTTCACATTGGGCTGCGCGATCATTTCACCAACGATTGAACCTTCAAACGGCTGATCATCAAGATTGAGAAACAAACCCTTGTCGCATCTGGGACGCGGCTTGAACTTCATTTTCAGAAGATAGTCCTGAACACCTGGAAACGGTATCAGGGACTTCATCAGGTGGTCACGAAAAGCGATCTGCTCTTTATCGATTGGCATGATGATGTTGCCCATGACAACCGCAAGCTGGATCATGGCCCAGGCTGGATCACGCCGCTCGTCAAAATAGCTATCAAGGATCTCGTCACATGCCCCTCCTTTGATGACAGCAGCTAATTTCCAGGAAAGATTGCTGGCGTCACGCAATCCGGCATTCATCCCCTGCCCTGCAAATGGGGGTGTGAGGTGCGCGGCGTCTCCGGCCAGGAAAATGCGGCCGGAACGAAACTGGTCTGCAATCCTTGCGTGGAACGTGTAGATCGTATTGCGGACAATGTCCTTTGTTTCGATGGGACGAAAGGGCGCAAGCAACGCCCGCACTGAATCCAGCTGCAACACCTCTTCGTGAGTTTCACCCGGCAACAGCATGAACTCATAGCGGCGCCCTCCATCCGGTGCAGGAACAGAAACATGGGGTCGTTCGCTGGAACAGAAAAACTTGGTATGGGGTGCCCTGTCGGGATCGTTCAGCGTGTCAATAACAATCCAGTCCTGGGCGTAGGTCGAACCGGACATCTCGATGCGCAGTTCTTCACGAACCGAACTGCGTCCGCCATCCGCAGCCACCATATATTGCGCTTGAATTCGGTGGGAATCTCCATTCGGATCCTCGACATCCAAAACGACTTCAGAACCAGCGTCGCAGAACGAAGTCATAGTACAGCCACAATGCACATTGCATAATGGGGTGGCAGATATGCGTTCATGCAGCGCCAGTTCCATTTCCGGCTGATTGACAAAGTGGCGTTTGGCGAATCCATAGGTCTGTGCACCGCTGCCTACACGAGCGAAAGTCACGCCGCTGTCGTCGATGTACTCGGCACCTTCACCCTCAATTGTGCCATGAACATAGCTTTTGTCTGCACCAAAGCTCTGTAACGTACGCGCGCCTTCGTCATCCAAGACAATAGCTCGCGGTATATCCATTGGCATTGAATTTCGCTCAACAATGATGGATTCGATACCATACTCAGCCAGTAGCAAACCGGTAGTCAGGCCCGTGGGACCGGCGCCAACAATGATAACGGGGATTTGCGGCGATTTGAATTGCGTCATCGTTCTCTTTTATCCGGTTCACAGGTTTTTCTGATTGTGTGGATTGCTACGTCACAAGAAGCACAATCTTTCCAAGATGTTTGCCGTCTTCCATCATGCGATGGGCTTCGGCTGCTTCTCCCAATGGCACAGCCGCGTGAACATGTGGGCGCAGCCTGCCCTCAGCAATCAGCGGCAAAACGTCCTGTCGCAATTTTTCAGCGATGAGAGCCTTTCTGGCCGGTTGCAACGGGCGCAGTGTCGACCCGGAAAGCGTCAGACGCCGTCGAAGAACCGGGTTCAGATTGATTTCAACATCACGACCACCCTGCAAAGAGATCAACGCATAACGCCCGTCATCAGCAAGACAGTTCAGATTGCGGTTGGTGTAGCTTCCTGCAACCATGTCAAGAACAACATTGACGCCTTTGCCGGCAGTCAAGGCAATGACCTGCTCCTCCCAATCGGTGGTGCGGTAATTGAGAGCGTGTTCTGCGCCTTGTGAAAGGCAGAAGGCGCATTTCTCATCTGTTCCGGCTGTTACGATCGGCACGGCACCAAATGAACGCGCCCTTGCAATTGCATGGCTGCCAATGCCACTGGAGCCACCATGGATCAGCACGGTTTCGCCCGCACAAAGCCCTGCACGCATCACCATGTTGAATTCGACGGTGAACGCAACCTCCGGCAAAGCCGCAGCTTCAACAAAATCCAGTCCATTCGGAATCCGCAAAGCGTGGCGCGCATCCACCACACAATATTCCGCATAACCTCCACCATGAGTAAGGGCCATAACAGCATCCCCAACCTCAAAACCGCTAACGTCCTCACCGATGGTCTCTATGATCCCGGATATTTCCAAGCCAGGGAGCGGGTTGGCATCAGGCGGAACTGGATAGAAACCCAGCCGTTGCGCAATATCAGGTCGGTTAACACCCGCCGCGCGTACAGCGACAAGGATTTCCCCGGGTCCCGCCACCGGCCTTTCCACTTCGGTCATTTCAAGAACATCAGGACCGCCGGGCTCGCGAATGGCAATTGCTTTCATAGCCTCAAACCTCGTCTTCAATGGTATTTCGCAAGGTTCCAAGGTCGGTGATCTCAACCTCGACGGTGTCACCCGGTTTCATCCATAGCTGCGGCTCCCGGAACAGGCCAACGCCAGATGGCGTTCCGGTGGCGATGACATCGCCCGGCAAAAGGGTGATCACTGTCGATAGGTAAGCAATAATCTCAGGTACACTGAATGCGAGATCGCCAATCGACGTAGATTGAACCTGCTCACCGTTGAGACGGGTTTCAAGCATCAGGTGATCAAGCTGTCCGACGTCGTCGGGCGTTACCAGCCAAGGTCCCATCGACCCGCTGTCCTGAAAACTCTTGCCGGCCCAGAATTGTGAGGTATGACGCTGGAAGTCGCGTATCGAGCCGTCGTTAAAGCAGCTGTATCCTGCTACAAATCCAAGTGCATCGTCCGCAGAAATGTGCCGCGCCGGCTTTCCGATCACAACGGCGAGTTCGCCCTCGAAATCGAACTTGTCAGAGACCTTTGGACGCAGCAGTGTCGCACCCTGGCCGAGAACGGAATCGGGATACCTTGTGAATATCGACGGATACTTCGGCTTTTCACGACCCGTCTCCTTGATATGGCTCATGTAGTTCAGACCAATGCAAATGATCTTGTCCGGCCGCGTTATCGGTGGAAGCATCGTGATCGAAGCGGCATCCAATATTGTGGAACCGCCGGTGGTGATCTCCAACTCTTTTAAGGCGTTTGCTGCCAACACATCGCGAAGTGTCGGGTACCGTCCTTTCAATGAATCGCTTACATCACGAATCCCATTGTCCGTGGCAACACCATACGAAGCCTCGCCGTTTTCCAATAGATATGAACATGTGCGCATTCAGTGCTCCTGATCTGTTTTTTACATTCTGAAATTTGGATAAAGCGGGTCGCTGTCAACGTCCTGCGACAATACTGTCAAGCCAGGGACAACCTGTCGGATCTGGCGCCCTGAGCCCTCGTCGGGCGGCATCCAGCGCCATTTCCCGCAGGTGAATACGGGTCTCAGAGTCCTCAGGCAGATACAGCCGATCGTGCCCCCAATATGACGGACCATCGAAAGTTTCGTGCGGTTCCCAGGTGTCCGGGTCAATAACCAGGCCACCCCAGCCGTATTCGACAAAAAAACCGGAGGGCGAATTTGAATAAAATGAGGTTATGTGGTCGTTTGAATGCCGCCCCATTGTATAGGCCAGCAATTCCTGCTGCTGTAGTACAACATCGTAACCCTGACCGACATCATCCAGCGAACACAACTCAACCATGAAATGGTGCATTCCCTGGCGGCCGCTGCCGACCATCGCAAAGGAATGGTGACGACCATTCAGATGAAAGAAGTACAACTTGTAGGGCCTGGTACCATAATCTGATACTTTGAATCCGAGCAGATCGCGGTAAAAGGGCAGCATAAGATCGACATTCACGGCGTGAAGCACCGCATGTCCCATTCCCATCGCGCCGGTTTTGAACCCTGAAATTGGGCGGCCAGGTTGAAATGGGTCTGTTGCCACTTCCGGATCGCAAAACACTTCGATCTGATTTCCTTCCGGATCCTGGAAGGATATCAGCCGCGCGACATGCCGTTGTCCAGCCAGTGCACCTCCTTCCAGGGTAACCGCGACTCCGGCGTTTTCCAGACGGTGGGCCAGTTGCTCCAGGTCGTCCGAAGAAGCCACCTCCCAGCCCATGAACGCCAGGCCTTCGTTGTTGTCTTTCGATATAATCAGGCGCTGTTTACGGTCATCCATCCGGAATGCGCGCTGCGAAGCAGCGTTATCCACCTTCTGCATACCCAGAATTCTGGTCGCGAATTCTGTCCAATCATTTGCATGAGAGGACTGGATGCCAATGTACCCAAGAGATGTCAGCGTCATTTGATATGCCTCATCGTTTGTTTCCCCGAAAATCCCGGGGAAATCTGATCGAAGTTTTGCTCAAAGAGCACCCGGGTACGCGCTCAGCTGACCCTTAAAGGCATCAAAGATTTCTTGACCGTTTGGCGTGGAAGCAATCCACTCGTCAGTTGAGATTCTGACTGCATCGCGCCACTCGGCCGTCAAATCCGCATCCGGAGTGATAACGGTAACACCGCTGCGGGTCGTCTCTATTTTCTCTGCGGCTGCGACATTGCCATCAAACGCTTTGCCAAAAAGGTCTGAAAATCCGGCTCCCGAATGCGCGTCGATGGCAGCCCGTGCCTCTTCCGGCAGGCTTTCATACTTGTCTTTATTCATAACCACGAGCATTGCCGTGGCTCCGAGCGGAAGCTCAAGATAGTGGTTGGCAACTTCGCCAATTCGGAATGTGTTGATTGCACCCCATTGCGACAATGTTCCATCGATCAGGCCGCGGCTCATGCTTTCGGCAATCGTTGGGCCTGTGATACCTCCCACGGGCACGGCGCCAAGCGATTTCAGCGCGTTCAGAAGCGTCGGTCCCGGTGCACGGAAATTCAATCCCTTCATGTCACCGGGGGTTGTCACCGGTTTGGTAGAAACGATGAAATTGGGAAAGCTCGTAAAAATCCCGATCATCTTCAATTTCTGATAATCACCCTGAAGCAGACCATCCTCGTAGAGCTTCCACATAGCGTTCGATCCGGCTTCCGAACTTTGCACAAGGAACGGAAGTTCGCCGACGGTACCTTCCTCGAAACGGCCCGGTGTATAGCCAGGAATGATCCATGCAATGTCAGCCACACCGTCTTCGACGAGTTTGAGTTGTCCCGCCGGGCTGCGCCCCAATGTTCCGCCCGGGAACATTTTTATGTTGATTGTATCGTTGGACGCAGCACTGACCCTGGCAGCCCACGGCGTGAACACGTTTTTTGTCAAAAAGGCGACGGGCGGCTCAAAACTGGCAAACCGTAAAGTTGTTTCAGCAAAAGATGGATTAGTGGCAAGCACCGACAGTGCAGCTCCGATGAACACGTTCTTCAAATAGCGCATGTTTCCTCCCAGGAATTCGATTTGGTAGGACGGTTTTATTGGCTATGGGCATCAGGTCCTAGTCTTCCTGTCATTTTGTTCACGTGGTGAACACTACGACAAAAAAGCCGCTTAACCAGCTGTAATAACAGCGTTAAATATCTTCGGCACTCATCGGTAGTTTGGGTGATTTGGTATTGAGGATGCTTGCAGCAGGACGCAGGGGGTTCATTGTTTTTTGCTCAACGGCTTAAGCAGGTCAAACTCAACCTGAAATCGCTGTCTGTTCGCCAGTCGCCTTATCCAACAGTATCCCGTGAATCAAAACCCTCCAGCACATGCCAGAGGGTTGATGACAGTTTGAAGCCGTCCACTTGGCCAGCTTCAATGCAATTCCGCCTGTTTGATGTATCTACCGAAGGATTGTCGGCAGCCAGAGTGTCAACGATGGAAAAAGGGTCAACAACATCAAACGGACAATATCCGCACAGAAAAATGGCAAAATACCCCGATAGATTGTCTTTAGGCCGATACCGGGATTCATGCTGTTCAGCAGCATGACATTGATGCCGATCGGGGGAGAGAGCATCCCGATCCCAATGACCACAACGTTGATGATCCCCCACCAAACCAGATCATACCCAAGGTCCTGTATGACCGGCAACACAAAAGGCAAAGTGATGACCATTGCGGCCACTTCATCGAAAAACGCACCAAGGACGATGTAAAGCAGAAGAATTAGACCGATTATGACCATCGGAGGGACATTCAACGCGCCTATTGCGCTGACAATGAAGTCTGCACCACCGGTAACGGAAATGAAGTAGGAAAAGATGGTCGCGCCAAAGATCATAATATAGATCATGGCTGTGCTGGAACTGGCATCGCCCAGTACGTTCAGGAATTCCTTGAACCCGAGACGCCGGCGCACCAGGGCGAACAGAAAAGCAACCACAACGCCAACCGCAGCGGCTTCGTGAACGGTAAAAACGCCCGAGTAGATGCCTCCCAGGACGACCGTTGCCAGCACAAACACCCCCCAACCCTGGCGTAAAGAGCGGATACGTTCTCTTACCGACAACCGCTCGCCCCGGGGCCCGGAAGACGGATCCAGACGAACCTGAACCTGTATCGTCAGGACATAGAGGGCCACCGCGATGGCGGCCGGTATGAGAGCCGCTGTGAACAATTGCAAAACAGATTGCTCTGTCAGAACAGCGTAGAGGATCATCATGCTTGAGGGTGGAACAATAATTCCCAGTGTTCCGCCTGCGGCCACCGAGCCTGTCGCCAGGCCCGGAGCGTATTTTCGCTTGATCATTTCAGGCAGCGCCACTTTGCCAAAGGTAGCAGTGGTGGCAAGTCCGGAGCCACAGACTGCGCCAAATCCTGCGCAGGCAACAACAGTCGTGGTGGCCAGTCCGCCACGCCGGTGACCGACCAGGGCGTAAGAGACCTCATAGATATCCGTTCCAAGCCCTCCGACGGTGGCCAAACTGCCCATCAGCATAAATAGTGGGATGACCGCTATATCCAGGTTGGACATCGCAGATGCCGGCTCAGATGCCATCAGAGAAATCGCCGGCCCCCAGCCTGCGACTTCAGCAAACCCGACAACGCCGACAAGAGCCATTGCCACGCCGAGGGGGACATGAAGAATTATGAGTATGAACATCGCCAGGCAGCCAATCACTGCCAGTGTAAGCGGATCCATCAGATTTCCTTTCGAATGAGAAATGCATTGGCCCGCTATGCTCAGGACCTGTAATCGTCGGCCTGTGGTGGCTCTGCTGTTCGTCCTCTGACGGCCAATCCAATATCAACCAGCAATACGAAAACCTGAACGACCGCTGCCAGGCAGATACTGCCTGTCGCAAACCACCACCATGGCCAGACTGGCCAGGCCAGGACCCAGGTCCGCTGTCCCGTGTCATACAGATCGGCGGCAAATGGAATGAATTGCCATGCCATCATCACGATGAATGCTGTGGTGCAAAGGCTTGCAAAGGCCTCGAGTATGAGGCGGCTTCTTCGCCCCAGAGCTGATCCCAGCACGTCAACCGAGATGCTTTGTTTGTTGGCCAGATTCAAAGGGATGCAGGCGGCGATTACGACCGCCATGACAACCGAGCTGACATCATTGACGCCGTTGATGGGGTTGGAAAAGCCCCAACGCAGAACGACATCCAGTGTTGTTAGAATTGCCAAGACCAATAGTCCTGCAAAACCGACAAGTGCCAGAATACGCGCCACAGAAAACAGGTGTTTGAATATTCTTTCTTCTCGCACCATTGTGGATTTCCCCCTGTTCGCTGACACATGTCATAATGGGCAAATGTTGACCCCTACCCTGATTGATGCAACAAAGGCATGCCATGTGTTCACCAGGTGAACGCAATTGTGACTGGTAGGGATAATGACGTTCAAGAAAATCAGGGCTGTAGAACGAGGGCTGGATGTCCTCATGGCCGTCAATCAGAATAATGCCGCAAGTATTTCGGAATTAGCCGTCGCAACGCGCATTCCACGTCCAACAATTTATCGCATACTTGAAACCCTGCAGGACCAGGGGTTCGTTACGCGAAGTTCAACCGGTGACTGCTGGCGCGCGACCCTCAAGACAAAGTCTCTGAGTTCAGGCTTTCGCGAGGAGGATTGGGTTGCACAACACGCCGTTCCTCATATGATTCGCCTCGGGAAAACGATCCTCTGGCCGCTTGATCTGGTGACGTTTCAAGATTTTGAGATGGTGGTTCGGGAGTCTACTCATAGCATCAGCCCATTCTCGATCGACCATGGAGTTGTTGGCCAAAGTCTGCCACTTTTGGAGACGTCCGGTGGCCGCTGCTACCTGGCATTTTGTAGCGATTCTGAACGCAAACTGATCCTTGACGGAATCAAAAAGACCAACCGCCTGAAATCAGGTTATCTGCAGAGCACAACTAATCTCAACTTCATGCTCGGCCAGATAAGGGAGCTTGGCATGGGGTTTAGAACAGAGGGATTTCGCAAACACACGATGAGCTTATCCGCGCCTATCTGGGCAGAAGACCGGGTCATCGCCTGTCTCACGTTGATCTGGATTGCTTCTGCCATGTCGTTCGAAACAGCCTTGAAGGAACACTCTGCCAACCTGCTTGATTCAGCAGCACGGATTTCCGGGGAAATATCGTCACGTCAGGCGCAGCCAGGCTGACGATCCGCCCCTATGCACTGAAGCCTCATTATGTTTATGGACTATCAAATGCACGGCGAACCGCCGGACGTCTGTGCATCCTGGCAAGAAAACTGGTCAGGTTTGGCGCGAGAGACAGCCCCTCTCTCTCAGCCCACCGTAAAACATAAAACAGCGCAGCATCGGCTATGCCGAAGTTTCCAAGCAGGTAGGGAGCATCGCCCAACATGCCTGATAGTTCCGCAAGACCCTTTTCAACCTCCAAATGCCCAAACCTGCGTAAATCACTGGTGCCCTGTTCGTTCAACTGAAATTTCTGAGGCACTTTTACCAGTGTAAACCCACGCATGTGTACTGATCCGACAATGAAATCCAGCGCTTCAAGGGTCCTGCTTTGTGTTTCAAGCCTGTCAGGCCATAAACCCGCCGCCTCGAAGCGGCGCGCCAACCAATAGGCAATGGCTTGAAATTCCGTCAGAACAAGCCCGTCCTTACGCATCAGCGCCGGGACCTTCCCTTTGGGATTTATCGCAAGATAGGTCGGCTCACGCTGCATACCCTTTGTGACGTGTATGACTTCAACCTCATACTCCGCACCCACCTCTTCCAGAAGAAGCAAAATACCATCGGAACAACTTCCCGGGGAATGAAACAATGTAAGCATGACTTTAAAATTCCTAACAATTTGGCAAATCAAGCAGTTTGCGTGTATCAGCAGCGTTAAGCAGTTCAACACCAATATCTCCTGCCATTCGGGCCGCTTTTTGAACCATGGCGGCATTTGAGCCCGCTTTTACACCTTGTGCAAGGTATACAGCGTCCTCCATTCCTATTCTCAGGTTTCCGCCCGCAATCGCCGACTGGGCGACCATTGGAAACGCCCATCTGCCTGTTGCGAACCCGGTCCAGATTGCCTCATCCGGCAGTTGATTCCTCGCAAATAGAAGCGTTTCCGGCGAGGGTTGAAAACCGAAATTCACCCCCATCACAATTGAACACAATGGATCAGCAGGCAGCACGCCCTGTTTGATCAGATGATTGAGAATTGCAATGTCGCCGCTATCGAACAGTTCAATTTCCGGTCGCACACCTGCCCCGGTAATCAAATCGGCCATGGTTGAAATCGACTGAACCGTATTGATGACAGCCTCGCTGCCAAAAATCATTGTGTTCAGATCCAGCGTTGCAATGTCAGGCCGAATGTTCAGGATATGCTCAACCCGGCGTTCGGGTCGAAGAAGGTTGGTTCGAGGCCCGGCGACGGCCGGATCTTCTTCAGAGGGGTGATACCTGCCGCCATTACCGGTCGTCAGATTGATAATCAGGTCAGATGATTCATTGCGGATGCGTTCCACAACGTCCCGATACAGGTTCGTTTCCATCGACGGCTCTTCAGTTTCCGGGTCGCGAACGTGGATGTGAACGATGGCGGCCCCAGCCTCTTCGGCCCTCAGGCAGTCATAGGCAATCTGGGTGGGCGTAATGGGTAGATTTTCATTTTGTTTGCGTGACGTGAAATTTCCCACAATCGCACAGGTTAAGAATGCTCGTTTCACTGCCACGTACCTCTCAGGACCGTTTCGCGTCTGACTTGAATGAACCGCGTAGACGAATTTCATTCACAGTTTTAGTCCGTAAGGGCCTTTGTTCACTCAGTGAACAAATTGATGTAACCGCAAAGGGTGGCATCCCCCTTCCAAAATTTGAGCCAGCTTGTTTGTGATTGCATATTCATGCGGCGGTGAACCGCTGTTCGATACAGCACACGAGAAAGAGCCTAACCAGGGCAATCAGAGATCAGCTACTTCAATTTGGCTGAATGCCAGACGTTTTTGATGGTCATGTAATTATCCAGTCCTTCAGAGCCACCTTCGCGGCCACAGCCACTTGATTTGACGCCGCCGAATGGTGTTTCCGGCATCGAAGCCTCGAGTGTGTTGATGGACAGATTGCCGACCTCAACCGCGTCCACCATACGGTCAATGTAATCTGCACGATTGGTAAAGGCATAACCGGCCAGACCATAGGGCACTGAATTTGCTTTTGAAATCGCTTCATCCAGGGACGTGATCCGGTTGATGATGGCAATGGGGCCAAATGGCTCTTCCTGCATGATCCGGGCATCGTCAGGCGCATTCACCAATACCGTTGGCTCAAAAAAGTATCCCCTGTGGCCGTAGCGTGCGCCGCCTGTGGCAATATTCGTGCCCTTTGCCCGGGCGTCCTCGACCAATTCACTCAGGGCCGCTATCCGGCGCTCATTGGCAAGCGGGCCCATTTCCACCGCATCTTCCATGCCGTTGCCGACCACTGTTGCGGCAGCACGCGTCACAAAAGTCGACGTGAATTCATCAAATATGCGCTCATGCACAAAGAACCGGGTTGGCGACGTGCAAACCTGACCGGCATTGCGCATTTTACGGACCGCGCCCAGGGTTGCTGCCCTGGCAACATCCGTGTCTTCGCAAACGATCACCGGTGCATGGCCACCCAGTTCCATCAGCACTGATTTCATATGCTGCGAGGCCAACATCGTCAGCTGTCGTCCGACGGTCGTGGACCCGGTAAACGCCACCAGCCGCACCGGCTCCCGGGGGATGAGGTAGCTGGAAATTTCTTCTGGTTCGCCGAACACCAAATTCAAAACACCCGGAGGCAGGCCTGCATCTTCAAAGGTACGTGCGATGTGAATTGCACCTGCCGGTGTTTCTTCCGCTGCTTTCAATATGATGGAACATCCAGCCGCCAACGCTCCACCAATTTTGCGTGCGGGTTGGCTCATCGGGAAATTCCAGGGGGAAAATGCCGCCACAACGCCAATGGGTTGGCGGTGCACTGCAAACTTGTTTCCAGCGGCCGCCGGGATAATCCGGCCATAGGTGCGCATGGCTTCACCCGCATCCCATTCAAAGAATTCAGCACCACGGATAACTTCGAGCCGGGCCTGTTTCAGCGGCTTGCCGTGTTCGAGTGTTATGGAATGGGCAATTTCTTCACACCGTTCACGCATCAGCGTTGCGGCGCGCAGGATCGTGTCAGCCCGGGCGCGCGGAGCGGTGCGGCTCCAGATATGAAAACCTCTTTCCGCCGCATTCAGCGCATCATCCAGGTCGTCTTTTGACGCACAGGGCAGCCGTCCAAGCTCTTCCTCTGTTGCCGGGTTTATCACCGGCATATCACGGTTGGTTTTGCGCCATTCGCCTGCGATAAAAAGCCTGAGCTCAGGATACATTGAATATGCGTCTCCTATTTTCGATAGCTACCAGATCACGCAAAGCTGCACATCACTTCAAGTGAATTAGGCGAATACAGATATCAATTTGGCGAATACCAGCGACCTACCTTTGTTGCGCCGCCTCGTGCAAGGCCTGTCTGAACGCACGCCCGGCAGGAGACAGGCTGGTGTCATTACGATAGGAAATACCGATGGGTCCCTGTCCGAAGGGCACGACCCAGTCGAGTTGTGAAAGATAGCCGTTCCTGATGTCCTGAGCGATCACCTCAGCAGGCATCAATCCGATCAGGTCACGCGACTGTAACAGTGCTCTATTGGCAAGATAGGATACCGATTCAATGGCAAGCGGCGGCAGATATTGCTGTTCGCCAACAAAGAAGTGGTCAACCTGCCGCCTCAAGGTTGTCTCAAGCGGCGGCAGTATCCAGCCGTAGGGCTTGATTTGCTCAAATGATACCGACCGCTTGTCGGCCAGAGGATGCAGGTTGCCCACCGTGGCTATGATGCGATCTTCAAACAGTTTTTCCTGTTTGATTTTATCACGATGCCGGTGTGACGGCAGTCGCCCGACGACCATGTCAATCTCACCGGACAATAGTGCAGGCATCAATACTTCATTGGTGCCTTCACTGATTTTGATCGCAACCTTCGGGCGCTCGGCCAGCAAGATATCAATAGCAGCTGGCAGCAAACCGGTTGAGGCGGCGAGCAATGTCCCCAACACCACACGGCCACTATTGCCTTCATTCAGGTCATCCAGTTCCTGAGCAGCGTTTGAGACCTGTGCGAAGATAAGTTTGCCATGACGGATCAGGGTTTCACCAAAGACCGTGGGGACAACCCCCCGATTGGTGCGGTTAAACAGTTTGACCTCAAAATCCAGTTCAAGGTCCTGGATCATCTTTGTGGCGGCAGGCTGGGAGATACAAAGTTCACGCGCTGCGTTCTGGATATTGCCGTGATTGCCAACAGCCACGAGCAATCGCAGTTGCCGAAGCTTCAGCCGGGTTAATGCACGATCAACAATGCGGGAATGGCGTGCAATCATATCAGATCCCTATCGGCTGGATGGTTTGTTCCAGCTTGCTCAACACGCTCATCGCCGCAAGAGTGGAACTGCGCGGATTGTCCTGCATCGACTGCCCGCTGATTTGAAAGTGGAAGCTACCAAATTCGCCACTGGCTCTGATTTCATGGATGTTTTGTGTGATATCAGCATCGGCGATCAATTGAACCTGTGTGTCGTCAAAGCCTGCACCGGCGATAGCCACCGCTGCAGCGACATTCGCATTCCTGGGATAGGCCAATGCCGCATCGCGGGCGGTGCCTTCAAAATGCGTCCTTGCACCGTGTGTCAGGGCTTCAAGGTCCAGTTGACGTTCCGCCGCTGAACCTTTCCACCCTTCCGGGGGTTTGCGCCCGATGTATGTGACACTATCCAGCCTTCCAATGCGGGCAGCCTGCAGGCAATCAAGTGCTCCAATGGCACCGCTTGCCAGGTGTAATCTGGATTTGCCCTGCCGCGCCGCCGTTTCAAGGGCATCATAAACCTGCCGATCTGCCAAAGCACCCAGCGAGACAGTGATCAGGTCGGTTCCGTTTGAAAGAATATGGGGTCCGTAGGCCACCAGTGCCGAATGGCCCGCACAATCAATCATCACGTCCAGATCATCAGGCAAATCCTCAACTGATCCCACATGAAGCCCGGCGGGCCTGGCGGTACGTTCAGGCCGAAGCAGGATCGCTGCAATCGCATGCTCGCCTTTTTCAAGGGCGTCACGGACATAACGCGCAATTGTACCATTTCCAATCAAACCAATTTTCATAACCACTTCCATTGCCTGAAACCAGCCTAACCTAAATTGATTTTGGTTTGATATAGTTTTTTTTGATAGCCAGTTTAACCGTTTTTCATTGGTCTTGGCGGCCTGTTGCGCCCTGTTAGGTTGTGTAATTACTGTCTCACCAATTGACCAATTGAAAGTACCGGCGATGAAATATACCAGGCTCGACGCAAAGGCCTACGCACGTGAAAATATGAAGGGTATCTGGGCGGCGGCACTTAACCCTTTCAACGGTGACATGTCGCTTGATGAAAGCGGGCTCAGATCAAACATTCGCCACTGGATTGATGATCTTGATATCCAGGGTTTGTTTGTCGCCGGCAAACAGGGTGAATTTTTCTCAATGAGCCTTGAAGAACGAAAGCGAAATTTCGAAATCGCGGTGGACGAATGCGATGGCAAAGCCGGCGTTATTGTCTCTGTATCGGACCAGAACATGAAGACCGCACTGGAGCTGGCGCATCACGCGCAAAATTGCGGCGCCGACTACATTGTTGTTCACGCACCAGTGCTCAGCTTTGTGCATGATCGCGGCAAGGTTTTGTATCAGTACTACAAGGCATTTTGTGATGAACTTGATATTGGTATCGCCATGTGGAGCCACCCTGACAGTGGGTATCTGATGCAACCGGAAGAGTGTGCCCGTATTGCTCAGCTGCCCAATATTGTTGCGATCAAATATTCGGTTCCGCGCGAGATGTACGTAAAGCTCCACCATATGATCGGTGATGAGATCCACGTCTCGACATCAGCCGAAGAAGACTGGCTCGACAATATCGAGGAACTGGGTTGGAAACTCTACCTTTGTTCGTCTCCTCCGTATCAACTGCAAACCGTCAAAGACAAACGAATGCATGAATATACGCAGCTCGCATTTGCCGGGAAATTTGATGCGGCACGCAAGGTGCGCGACAGCCTGAACCCAGTGCGCGAGGTGATGAAGAGGACCCGCCCCGCAGGCAAGCCACAGGCCTTTGGCAAGTATTGGCAGGAGTTGTTGGGTCAGGTTGGCGGGCGGGTACGCCCACCGATGCTGGAGCTGACAGAATCAGAGAAGACCATCATTCGTGATGGGTTTGCATCATGTGGCCTGCGTGTGTGAGCGCTCGGTCGTGGCTCCAAATGATATAACTAAATCCGATACCTACTTACGGAAGAATTTGTTGTGGTTATAGGCAAAGCCACACAAGATTTCCTAACGCCGGGAGAACCAAATGTCCAAACTGAAAGCCTTCAATTTTCAAGCATGGATTGATGAACATCGTCACCTTTTGAAACCACCCGTTGGTAATCAGCAGGTCTGGGAAGACGCCGATTTGATGGTCACCGTTGTTGGAGGGCCAAACAAACGCACCGATTACCATGATGATCCGGTCGAGGAGTTCTTTTACCAGCTGGAAGGGAACATGGTCCTGAAAATATATGACGGCGAAGAATTCTACGACGTTTCGATCCGCGAGGGCGAGATTTTCCTGCTTCCACCGCATGTGCGCCATTCTCCGCAACGACCGGAGGAAGGCTCCATAGGCCTGGTGATCGAGCCCAAACGGCAGTTGGGTGAGCTTGATGCGGTCGAGTGGTATTGCTTTGAATGCGGATCGCTTGTGCACCGGGCAGAAATGCAACTGGAATCCATCGTCAGGGATCTGCCGCCCGTCTATCAGAAATTTTACGCCTCCCAGGAAGACAGGACCTGCCCCGACTGCGGCACCGTTCACCCCGGAAAAGAGCCGCCGGAAGGCTGGGTAAAAACCTGAACCACCTGGCACAACACAATAACAGGGAGAAAAAATGAAACACGTCACCAAACTTATCGCCTGCGCAACGCTGGTTGCAGTTTCGGCGATTACTGCACAGGCAGAAGAATTTCGCCTGGGACTGATCACGCCCCCGCCGCATATCTGGACCAAAGCCGCCGAAGCTTTTGGTAGCGAACTGTCCGAGAAAAGCGGCGGCGCGCATAGCGTATCCGTTTTCCCCGCGCGCCAGCTTGGTAATGAGGCTGAAATGCTGCAGCAGCTTCAAACCGGCGCATTGGACATGGCTTTCATGACGGTGGCAGAGGTCTCGAACCGCGCCCCGGAGTTGGGTGCTTTTTATGCACCCTATCTGGCAAATGATATTGGGCATGCAGGCCGTATTTTGCGGTCGGACACGGCAAAATCATTGCTTGAGCCATTGCCGGGGCAAGTTGGTGTTGTGGGCCTGGGCTATGGTATGGCAGGCTTGCGCCAGATCGTCGCCCGCGGCGATGTAAAGAGCGCCGAAGACCTTGCGGGCCTGAAGCTGCGCATCACGCCATTCACACCGATCCTTGATTTCTACAACGCCGTTGGTGCGGCCCCCACCCCCATGCCATTGCCAGCGGTGTATGACGCCCTTGCAAATGGTCAGGTGGACGCGATTGACATGGATGCCGAACTGATCTGGGTCCTGAAGTATTACGACCATGCCGATACGATCGTTCAGTCTGATCACATGATGTTCCCCATGGTCGGGTTGGTATCTGCCAAGGTCTGGGCTGGCATGTCACCGGAAGACCGGGCGATGATTGGTGAACTGATGGCCAAACATGTGGATAGCACCATCGACAGCTATGTCGCCAAGGAAGCGGGCTGGCTGGAGCAGATCAAAGGCACGGGCAAAACCTACATCAAGGTTGATGCTTCATTCTTCGGCGACGCTATCGATGAATGGAACGCCGCATGGTCACAAAAGGCTGCATCCCTTGACAGTCTGCGCACAACCGCGTCAGAAACTGAATAGAATTCATGACATGAAGTACCGGGGCGTGGCTCGAACCTGCGCCCCTTTTACTTGAAGGAAGGGTTATGCTTTATCGGCTATCAGCGGCCTGGGCGCGGGTTGAACTGTGGTGTGCAGCCCTGTTTGCGGTGTCAGTGACACTGTTGATCCTTCTCAATGTGGTGACGCGAACGGCTGGCAATGCGCTGTTTTGGGTAGATGAACTGGCGATCTATGCCATGGCGTGGATGACTTTCCTTGGCGCGTCAGCGGCCCTGCATCACCGTAGTTCAGTGGCTGTCACATTGCTTCCCGATGCTGTACCGCACCGCGTCAAAGGCATGATTATCAAAGTCGTGGATATTGTGGTCCTGGCATTTGCCCTTTCAATGCTCTGGTTCTGTTGGCGCTGGTTCATGCCACTCGAACTTGTCCGCGCAGGTTTTGATACCAGGGCGTTTCAAGGCCAGACGTTCAACTTCATATATGCCGAACCGACGTCGACACTGGGGTTGCCGAAATACCTGTTCTGGTCAGTGATGTGGCTGTTTGCGCTCGGCGCAACGCTGCATTCCACCATGCACCTGTTCAGCGGGCCTGCACCGAAGGACAAAGCATGAGCCCCGTCATCTTCCTCTGTGCGCTGTTTTTATCCGTTCCGGTGGCAATTGTGCTTGTGGTCACTGCAATCTGGTACATTTGGGAAAGCGGCAATACCGTTCTCTACGACAGTTTCATGCAAAAAATGTTTGGCGGTCTTGAAAACTACGGACTTCTGGCAGTGCCGCTTTTCATGCTGACGGGCGAATTGATGAACGAAGGCGGCATGACCAGACGATTGATCAATATGGCGCGTATTTTCGTTGGCGGCTTTCGCGGCGGATTGGCCTATATCAACCTGCTGTCCAATATGTTCATGGCCGCCATCATCGGCTCTGCAACCGCACAAATAGCTGTGATGTCGCGGGCCATGGTGCCGGCAATGGAAGAAGAAGGTTATGATAAAGGATTTGCCGCCGCCACAACGGCTGCCGGCGGCCTGTTGGCGCCGGTCATTCCACCTTCAATGATGTTCGTGATCTATGGGGTTCTGGCTCAGATATCAATTGGCGACATGTTTATTGCCGGTATCATCCCGGGGCTGCTGCTTTCACTGTCGTTTGTGTTGGTGATCACCCTGATTGGGTTGACCAGGCAGTTTCCCAAGGGCACGTGGATGTCGCGCAAGGACGCCGGTCGTGCATTGCTCAACGCCCTGCCCGCCCTCCTGATACCCGTCGCAATTATCGGCGGTATCCTGTTTGGCATTGCCACACCAACTGAATCAGCGGCCATTGCCTCACTGATTGCCTTCCTGGTCGGGTGGCTGGTCTATGGAGAACTGAAGCCCGGGCACTTGGGTGTGATGTTCAAACGCACCGCCGTGAACGCCTCGATGATCATCTTCATGATCGCAGCGGCAAGTGTGTTTGGCTGGGTGATTATCTACGAAGAAGTGCCTCAGAAACTGGCCGCGCTGATCACCACGATAACGTCAGATCCGTTCATGTTCCTGTTGATTGTGAACGCAGCCCTGCTGCTGGTTGGAATGGTTATCGACGGAATTGCGGCGATCATCCTGATCACGCCGATCCTGTTGCCCATTGCCACCGGCTCCTATGACATCAGCCCTTATCAATTCGGTGTCGTGATTTGCCTCAATCTGGTTCTGGGTCTGTTGACCCCGCCCGTTGGGATAGGCCTTTATATCGCATCATCCATGAGCGACACATCGCCAGGTGCCATCCTGAGGGCCCTTTGGCCGTTCCTTCTGGCTGTTACACTCGTTCTGCTTCTGCTTAGTTATTTTGAAAGTTTATCCACGATCCTGATTTAGATCTGCAGGCTCAATGGTCTGCCTCGAAGAATTCACAAACAACCGATTGGCTTTTGGTCATTTTGACACTGTCCAACCCAATTCGGTCTTGTCGCCGTTTTGCGTGTGCGCTACCCCTTTTGGTTATTAAAACACATCTACAGGCGCGCATCTTATGGACCATGTTGAATGTATTATTGCCGGCGGCGGTGTTGTCGGATTGGCGATTGCGCGCGCGTTGGCGCTGGCAGGACGCGAAGTCATTGTACTGGAGGCTGAAGGTACCTTTGGCTCACAGACCAGCTCACGCAATTCAGAAGTCATCCACGCCGGGATCTACTATGCCGCCGGGTCCTTAAAAGCCCAATTTTGTGTTGCAGGAAAAAAAGCGCTCTATGCCTATTGTGAGGAACGCAACATTGCGCACCTGAAAACCGGAAAACTCATTGTAGCCTCGCACGAGGCGGAAGTGGAAAAACTGGCATCCATAAAAGCCCATGCGCAGGCCAACGGTGTTGATGATATTACCGATCTTTCCGCCGAACAGGCGATTGAACTCGAACCGGCGTTACATTGTGTCGGCGCGCTCTTTTCCCCCTCTACCGGCATTATCGACAGCCATGGCCTGATGCTGTCCATGCTGGGAGAAATTGAAGAATCAGGCGGTTTCATCGCCTATCGCAGCAAGGTCGTTGCCGTCAGGCCCGAGGCCGGCAGACTGACGGTTACCGTTGACAATGAAGGTGCTGAAACCCTGTTGACCTGCACGCATTTTATCAATGCAGCCGGTCATGGTGCCTGGGACATCGCCGCCGCAACAGTCGGCCTGGCTGAAAAACACCTGCCGCAACGTCACCTTTCCAAAGGCAACTATTATGCATTATCGGGCCATGCCAGCCCGTTTGAACACCTGGTATACCCTGTTCCTGCCGATGGTTCGCTTGGCATACATTTTACCCGCGACATTGCCGGACAGGCGCGTTTCGGACCGGATGTGAACTGGTTTGAGGGCACTGAGTTCGATTATTCCGTCATGCAGGGACGCGAACAGGTATTCGAATCAGCCATTCGCACCTATTGGCCAGGATTGCCCGACAATGCACTGGTGCCTTCCTATTGCGGTGTGCGGCCAAAACTGAATGGACCGGGCACCCCTCCCGCAGATTTCATCATTCAGTCCCCGGGTGATACGGGCATCAACGGGCTGATACAGCTTTTTGGCTTTGAATCGCCGGGGCTGACGTCCTGTCTGGCAATCGGCGACGCGGTTAATCGCATGGTATCAAAATCGTAACTCAAGACACCGTATCACGGGACCGAATACCGGCCTGCTTGAACTGAATGCCGTTTTGGAATAGGCCACAGGCCAGAAATAGTATGCCGCATCTGATGCGCAGGCAGTCGAGACCCTATTGGAGAAAATCGTGACGCAAAACAAATCGGTCGTTGTGGGGCCCGTAACCTTTTCCAATGCACTGCCCTTCGTCCTTATTGCTGGCCCGTGCCAGATCGAGAGTGCGGCCCACGCAATGGACATGGCGGCTGAACTTGTGGCGATGACCAATGATCTGGGCATTCCGCTTGTCTATAAATCTTCCTATGACAAGGCCAACAGATCCTCCGTCACCGGCCAGCGCGGGGTCGGCATGGAAAATGGCCTGCAGATTCTGGCTGACGTCAGATCCAGGTTTGGTTGCCCCGTCATCACCGACATCCATGAACCCCCTCAAGCCAGGATCGCCGCTCAGGCGGTCGATATCCTGCAGATCCCGGCCTATCTTTGTCGTCAGACCGACCTGCTGGTTGCCGCGGGTGAAACCGGCAAGGCCGTCAACATCAAGAAGGGGCAGTTTCTGGCACCCTGGGACATGGCCAATGTGGCCGAGAAAGTAGCCTCGACCGGCAATGAAAACCTGATGTTATGCGAACGCGGTACAACCTTCGGCTATAATACGCTGGTGACCGATTTTCGCGGCTTGCCGGAAATGGCAAAAACCGGTTACCCGGTTGTCTTTGATGCCACCCATTCGGTCCAGCAGCCAGGTGGTAAAGGCAGTTCAACAGGTGGTCAGCGTGAATATGCACCGGTTTTGGCGAGGGCGGCCCTTACTGTTGGCTGCGCCGCCGTCTTTATCGAGGCACACGACAATCCGGATAAGGCGCCCTCGGACGGCCCCAACATGATCCCGATGAATGAAATGAAGGCCATGCTGGCAACCCTCAAGGCATTCGATACCCTTGCAAAGCAGCAGGAAACCTAAATGTCACCGGACAGAAACATACGCGCCGAAATCATGAAGGCCGCGCGCACGTCACGCGATGGTGTGGACGCGATTGTCACCGGACTGGAAGGTCCCCTGGGCGATGCTGTGCTTGAAGCGGTTGAGATTATCGCACAAAAATCCGGCCGGGTGATTTTGACTGGCGTCGGCAAAAGCGGCCACATCGGCGCGAAGGCAGCGGCCACTTTTGCTTCAACCGGTACACCGGCCATGTTTGTGCATGCAACGGAAGCCAGCCATGGTGATCTGGGGATGATCACCCCTGACGATTGCATCATTGCCATCTCATGGTCAGGTGAAACCCGCGAACTATCCGATGTGCTTTACCATGCCAGGCGTTCGGACATCCCCTTGATTGCCATCACATCGGCAGCGGACAGCACGCTGGCGCGCAATGCCTCGGTTACTGTCAAATTGCCGCGGGTGGAAGAAGCCTGTCCACTGGGCCTGGCACCCACAACATCCACGCTCATGCAGATGATGGCATGCGATACCATAGCGATTGGCCTGCTCGTCAGGCGTGGATTTTCAGAACATGATTTCAAACATTTTCATCCCGGCGGCTCATTGGGTGCAAGCCTGACGCTGGTGCGCGACGCCATGCACACGGGCGACGCGTTGCCCCTGATACAATCGGGCAGCACTTTAATGCAGGCCATTGAAGTCATTACAGAAAAGGGCTTTGGTCTCGTTATCATAACGGATGAAGCTGGCCGTATGTGCGGAGTCGTCACCGACGGTGACCTGCGCCGCAGTGCCCATGTCGATTCAACATCGGCGTTCGTTGATGATGTGATGACAGTCGGGGGACTGACGGTCGAACCCGACATGCTGCTGGCTTCGGCCCTGAAGACGGTTCAGGACAACCGTGTTGGCGCTCTGGTTGTTGAAGAAGATGGCCACGCCGTCGGTGTCATTCATGTCCTTGACATGCTGCGTATAGGGGCAGCTTGAGCCAAAACACATTTGCATTGCCAACATGAACTGATCCGGGTGCATTTGCCTGATCAGATGATTTGCGCATAAAAAAAGGCGGATGCCAAAGCACCCGCCCCTTACAAATCCGATATCAGGCCATCAGCCGCGGATTTTACGCAGGATTGTCCACAAGGCGGGGACAAGTGCCGATGCCAGTGCGACCTTGATGAGGTCAGGCAGGATAAAGGGTGCAACGCCGAACTGCCAAGATTTTTCCACACCGATTAATGTTGCCAGCCAGGCAAAACCCATTGCCATGATGACAACTTCAGCCATCAGGACTGCAGCAAACATTTTGCCCACGTGACGGTCCCAGCCACGATCGGCAGCCCAGCCGACAATCGCAGCCGCAACCACGAAACCGGCCAGATAACCGCCAGTTCCACCCATCATGTAGATCAGACCAAGACCCTTTTCGGGTGTACCCTGGAAAACCGGCAGACCCATGGCACCTTCGGCCATGTAGAGCAAGAGTGTTGCAACACCGAGACGCATGCCAAAAGTCGCAGCAATGCCGAAGATAGCCAGGGTCTGCAGAGACATGTCAACGGGGCCAAACACAACCTTTGTTTTGGCTGACAGGGTAAGTAATAGTGTTCCGCCAACGGCCAGCAAACAATACCAGGCAAGCCGCAACATCGGATTTTCGGACGCAAGATTTTCCGCCATCGAACGGGTGGGCGCAAAAGATGTCATTCATTATCTCCAGAAAATTTTCAACGGGCGCTGCTCAGTCAATGACACAGGCCAGGCGCTGGTATATTAACTTCATCGTCCGGCCGCAAGCCGGGTATGATACCAAGCGGCATCAGAAGAAACACAAAGAGACCTCAAAGCCATGGCCGCACTGCAATTTGACACGAATTTTGAACCTGCCCATGGTGAAGCGGTCACCGTTGGGCCAAATGTGCAGCGCATCACGGCCCCCAACAGCGGGCCGCTGACCTTTGCCGGTACAAACAGCTATATTGTCGGCACAGACACAGTGGCGGTGATTGACCCGGGCCCGCAGATTGAAAGCCACTATCAGGCATTGGAAACAGCCCTCCAGGGGCGCACTGTGTCACATATTTTCGTAAGCCATACCCACAAGGACCATTCCCCGCTTGCAAAACGATTGGCTGAACAAACCGGTGGTGTCATGGTCGCCGAGGGCAGGCATCGTTCGGCACGGGCGTTGCATGTTGGCGAAGTCAATCCCCTGGCGGAAAGTTCCGATATGGATTTCGTGCCGGATATCATGGCCGCAGATGGACAGGTGATTGCCGGTGACGGCTGGAGCCTGCGGACTATTCATACACCCGGCCATACGGCCAATCATGCATCCTTTGCCCTGGAAGGAGAGGATATCGTCTTTTCAGCCGATCATGTCATGGCATGGGCAACATCCATTGTAGCCCCGCCAGACGGTTCAATGTCAGATTTCATGATCTCGCTGAACAAGATGCTGGAACGCGAAGACCGTTTCTACCTTCCAGGCCACGGTGGCCCGGTTCTCGAACCGGCGAAATTTTGTCGCGCCCTGCGCACCCACAGGAAGATGCGTGAGGCCGCAGTGCTGGAACGGCTTCGCAAGGGCGACCGGACGATTAAAGATATGGTCAAGGTCATTTACCGCGATACGGATGAGAGGCTTCATACGGCCGCCGGGCTGTCTTTGCTGGCCCACCTGGAGGATCTCGTCGCGCGGGATATTGTAGAAACGGATGGCACGCCTTCAATCACGGGCAGCTATATTCCCAGATAGCACAATGTCCCTGATGTTCAGTGCGCATCAGCGCACGGAAAGGCCGACGAGTTCAGCGTCAAGGGCTGCCAAAAAGGCTGTTATGATCTCGGCATTGGCTCCAAGATCATGCGGGCCAAAACGCGAAACAGATCGCATATCAACAAAGGTGGTTTCCGCCTCTTCGCTCAACCGGATGCTGACATCAGAGGCAAGACCGGTAATAACCGACCGTGCCTCACCCTGTAGCAGCACCTGAACCGGAACAATGATGATCGGTTCAATCGTTTCTTCAACACCTGCGAGATTTTCATCATCCGGATCGAGCGGCAAATCGTCCCCGTCGTCGACCTCAATAATGGCAACTGAAGGGGTTTCATCCACCGCATCTTCCTCAGACGGTTCAGGTTCCAATACAACTGGGTCAGGCAGCTTGGTCGCTGTGATACGAATACCGCTGTTGTCTGCGACCAGCCGCACCGCTTCAAGCACACGATCAAGCGCGCCTTCATATCGCCGGCCGGTAACCTGCGGATAGGCCTCAACCTGTCCGGCAAAGGGTTGCGTATCGGGTGCCTCGAAATCGGTCGTCCAGTTAACCGGACGGCTGACCGGATCAAGAAACGCCGGCACATCTTCAGTATTGGTTGAAACCTCATAGAGCTGCGGCAGTGTCACGATACGAAAACCGACAATACCGGCAGGAATGAGGACGCAAATTGACAGCAGGCAAGCCTTGGCAGACGCCCGCCCACCGCGCGCGCCGACCATCCACAGCCGAACCATTCCATGACAGGCCAGCAAAAACGCCAGGGCAGCCAATCCCGTGCACAATAGGAAAAGAGCCGTAAAAACATCCGATTGCATAAAGCCAAACCGATGCAATCCGGCAGAGATCGCGAACAGGGCAAAGGCGAACAGCCCAAAGCGATAGGACCAGGTTGCCGCATGGGAAACCGGACGGTCATAACGTATTTTCATGAATCGGCCTGCTGCATGTTCACCCGGAATTCTTCGTTGCGCCTGTCACCCGACAGACCTCAGTGCATATAAAGCATGTTTGCGCAATTCGAAACATTGTCGGTTGCACAATTCACTGGCAGGTTCCGGTTCCAATTCTGCGCACAGATCAATCGTTGAATTGGCCGCAATTGTCTCGACAATTGGAACGCTCTCACGATAGGTTCCATCATCGGCCAATAGGAATGCTGCCATGAACATCAAACCACCGCTGAGCAACGTTCAACAACGGGATATAGATTCCGTCCTGCACCCCTATACACCGCTGCACAAATTGAGCGAAACAGGTGCACTGGTCATCGAACGCGGGCAGGGCGTTTTTATCTATGACACACAGGGCAATGAATATATTGAGGGCATGTCCGGTCTCTGGTGTGCCGGCCTGGGGTTTGGCGATGAGGAACTGATCGAAGCTGCGACCCGGCAGTTACAGACATTGCCCTATTATCATCTGTTTGGCGCCAAGGGTACGGAACCAGCCATTGAACTGGCGGAAAAACTCAAGGAATTGGCTCCGGTTCCGATCTCGAAGGTATTTTTCACCTCGTCCGGTTCCGAGGCGAATGACACCCAGATCAAGCTGGCCTGGTATTACAACAATGCCCGTGGCAAACCGAACAAAAAGAAGATCATCTCCCGCGTCAAGGCCTATCACGGGGTGACAATCATGTCAGGTTCTCTCACCGGCCTGCCGGCAAATCACAATGGCTTTGACCTGCCGGTGGATCGGGTGCTGCATGCCGATTGTCCCCACTATTATCGTTTTGGATTGCCCGGGGAAACAGAAGAAGATTTCACCACCAGAATGGCAAATTCATTGCGTGAACTTATCGAGCGTGAAGATCCGAATACGATTGCCGCGATGATTGCTGAACCCATCATGGGCGCAGGCGGTGTCATACCGCCATCCAAAGGCTATTTTGAAGCGATCAAACCGATCCTTGATGAATTTGACATCATGTTGATTGCCGATGAGGTGATCAGCGGTTTTGGCCGAACCGGCAACTGGTGGGGTTCCCAGACCTTCAATATGGTGCCGACAACCATATCCGTAGCCAAACAATTGACCTCCGCCTATGCACCTTTGGGTGCGGTTATGGTTCCGGAAGAAATCTATCAGGGTTATGTGGATCACTCGTCACAACTGGGCACATTTGGTCACGGCTTCACCTATGGCGGCCACCCGCTGGGCTGTGCATTGGGTGTCAAGGCCATAGAGATCTATCAGCGGCGCGACATTCTGGGGCATGTTCGTACATTGATGCCGCTTTTTGAACGACGCATGAAGGCATTGGCCGACCATCCGTTGATCGGCGAAGTGCGCTTGAGCGGTCTGGTGGGCGGCCTGGAGCTCGTAGCCGACAAGACCAGCAAACGCCCGTTTTCTCCGACACAGGGTGTGGCCGCAAAGGCTGCTTCTCTTCTGGAAAAACGCGGCGTCATTTTGCGTGCGCTCGGCGATACATTGGCGCTATGTCCGCCGATGATCATCACCGAAGATGAACTCAATACACTTTTTGATCGCCTTGCTCTGGCGCTGGACGATACCGAGCATTACGTTAACAAAAACCAGTTGCGCTCCGGGTAAGATTTGAGGCTGGCCTGATCTCGTGACGAGCCTGGCTTCAGTCAAAAGAAGCAATTGTCTGAAGGGCACCGTCCAGCATGGTGCCTTTTTCATCCTTGAGCGCAGCTTCACGCAAACGCCGCATCCAATCGGCAGCATCCTTGCGGCCCTTGAGCAATTCGAGCCCTGATAAAACACGGTCAAATTTTGACTGCGCACGCACGTGGGTATCGCTATAGCCCTTGATCAGACGGCGACAATTCAGAACTTCAACAGCCAGATCATAATCCGATGCTGCAGTCGCAAGCGCCAGATCGTACCATTTGCACATATGCGCCTGCTCAACCTGATGGCGCAGCAATTTGCGACGCCAGCGACGCAGACCACCGATCAGCCAAAGCATGCCAAATCCGGTCAACCCGTCTGTCCTTACCCGTCTGCCACGATTGATGCGCCGGTCAATCCAGCCGCTCAGTGCCGGACGTGCCTCGATATATCGGCCAAGCGCGGCGGGCAGCGTACCGCAAAATTCCTCGATGCGCGGATGAAAATACTCTGTTACGTGCAACAGATTGCCGTCCCGCAAGCCAACATCCCGACGCACACGGGCGTCACGCGTCGAACGGGTTTTGAGGTCTGCAACACGGATCATGTCATCATAACAAAGGGCATTGGCAAGATGTTTTGCGGCGGCAATTGACAGGCGGCAGTCGGCCCCCGCCTTTTCAAGCGCCACGGCCCGATCCAGATGGTTCAGATATTCAACACCATAGGCCAGGTCCTGATAGTCCACCACTTTACGCAGGCCACGCGCCGCCATGTCATGCAGTGCCGGATCATAGGCATGAACACGCGCCTCAAGTGTCTGCCATTGTCCCAACAGTTTTGGAGGCCCCTGCACGTCCGATATGTTTGTTGATGCAGCGGTTTCTTCAGGCATGCCGCCGGGGATTGGTGCATCGTCGCGCGCGTGTTCAAAGGCGCGTTTGAAGGCCCGCAAGCTGGCCTCAACACCGCGGCCGGAAGCGCGGATTGTTTCTTCATAACTTTCAGCCGAAAATGGCAATTCGCCGGACCCCGCCAGGGCACCAAACAGGCTGGAGGATATCATTGATCCCGATTCAAGCGCGATTTTGTCCATGTCGAAGGCAATCAGGCGGCGCGCTGAGCTTCCGGCCGCCGCAAGGACTTCCTGCGAGGGTGCCCGTCCATCACCCGGCGCAATTTTTTCTGAAACAGCAGCAATGCGATGTGTCGATGCAATCAGCACGGTACGATCGGCGGTCACAAAGCCGCGCAGCACGGCCCGGCCCGCCTCCATCATTTCCGAGGCTATCAGAATATCAACGTCATCCTGGGCCGGAGACAGGGAAAAGACCGGTTGACGCCCATGATCAGGGCACATTTCAACATAATAGATCGTGGCACCGGTTCGCTGGGCAACGCCAGCAACCGAGGTTGATTGAACCAGGTAACCATTGCGTTCCGCGACATCGACAATCCAGTTGGAAAGCACGCCACCACCCTGCCCGCCGACAGCCAATACAGCCAGCTTGATAATGGTATCCGCATGCGGGTCGTCTTTTTTGATAATCGCTTTTTTCATTCTACCGGTCCACAAATGCCAGGCGTCGGCTTTCACGTTTTTGCTGCAGGAACTTAATGACCCGGCGGCGCGTGCGCTCGAGGAACTGTCCCCATTTTCCCGGGTTATGGATAACGTCGGCGCGGTAGAATGACGGACACAGTACCGCCGCATCGGCGACTTCACCGCAGTTGCCGCACCCCACACAGGTCTCGTCAATATGCGCGACCGGATCATCGCGTAGCGGGTCATCCAGCGACTTGACTGACAGGGACGGACAGCCCGAAAGCCGCATGCAGGCATGATCACCGGTGCAGATATCCTCATCAACACCAAATTTTGGCTTGGTCACCTCCTGCCCCTGCTCAATGGCAGCAGCCAGCAACGGCTTTTCCCGGCGTTGCCGATTGAGCATGCATTCCGAGGAAGCGACAATCACCTTGGGTCCCGTCTGCGATGTCGTCAGCGCCTCTCGCAGCGTGTCGCGCATGGCATTGACATCATAGGTACGATCAATCTGGCGTACCCACTCAACACCCATGCCTTTAACCGCATCAGCGATCGGATGTTTGGTCGATTTTGTCCGGTTTGATGCCCGAGACGACAGGATATCCTGGCCGCCGGTGGCAGCCGAATAGTAGTTGTCGACAATGACAATGACACCATCATTCTGATTGAACACCGCATTACCGATGGAGGATGTCAGGCCGTTGTGCCAAAAACCACCATCGCCAACAAATGAGATCGAACGGCGCTTGGCATCCGGCGAATTGAACGCAGAAGCTGAGGCAGGTCCAAGACCATAGCCCATTGTTGTCGCGCCAAGTTCAAACGGCGGCATGATGGAAAACAGGTGGCAGCCGATATCTGACGCGATGTGGTGTTGCCCCAGCTCTTCCTCGATCAGTTTTGTGGCTGCAAAAATGGGCCGTTCCGGACATCCCGTACAAAATCCGGGCGGGCGCGCCGGAACAACCTTCGCCAGATCGGACACCAGTTCCGCATCATCGGGTTGATTTGGCGCGCGAATATGGACGGGCAATCTGTGGGGTGCCGCATCGCGCATGAAAGCAGCCAGGCCGTCAAACATCACCTTGCCGGTATATTCACCTGCCATGGGCAATGCGCCCTTGCCCTCAACCCGGGTGCTTCGACCGGCTTTGTGCAGCATGGCTGCAATCGCCTGTTCGATGTAATCGGGCTGGCCTTCTTCAACGATGAAAACCGCATTCTTGCCTTCGCAAAAATCAAGCACTTCGCTGTCAATGAGCGGATAAACCGCGTTCAATACATAGAGCGGCACATCCGTTTCACCATAGGTGTCAGCCAGACCCAGACGTTGCAGGCCACGGATGACCGCATTGTACATGCCGCCCTGCATGACAATGCCTATATCTGCATCGCTGGCTCCGAAAAATTCATTGATCCTGTTGGACTTGATATAGTCGACTGCGGCTGGCCAGCGCTTTTCAATTTTTTCCTTCTCGTGCAGGAATGAGGCTGGCGGCAGGACAATGCGGTTTGTATCGCGTCGCGGCGAATCCAGTGCTTCGGCCACGGTCATCTGCGGCCTCACATTGTCAGCGGTGGTAAAATGTCCGTGTACGTGGCAGCTGCGAATGCGCACCAGCAACATGACCGGTGTATTGGAAACCTCGGAAAGCTCAAAGCCGTGTTCCACAGCGCCGACGATGGAAGGCAGATTGGGACGCGGGTCCAGCAGCCAGACCTGACTTTTCATGGCAAAAGCGTGGCTGCGCTCCTGCATGATTGAAGACCCCTCACCATAATCCTCGCCCACAATAATCAGCGCACCGCCGGTCACACCGCCGGAGGAGAGGTTCGCCAGAGCATCGGACGCGACATTGATACCGACCGTTGACTTAAATGTAACGGCACCGCGGATCGGGTAATGGACAGATGCAGCCAGCATCGCCGTTGCTGTGGCCTCGGAGGCGCTGGCCTCAAAATGTACACCCAGTTCACCCAATATGTCCTGCGCATCGGCAAGAACATCCATCAAATGGCTGATGGGTGCCCCCTGATAACCGCCGACATACCCAACCCCGCACTGCAACAGCGCTTTGGTGATTGCCAGAATACCCTCGCCTGAAAAATCCTCGCCCGCGCCGAGACGTAATTTCTCAACTTCCTTAACAAAGGACCGCTCGGCCATCTAAATCACTCCATCTCAAACTGTGTACGCAAACCGGCGCAGCGCAGACTTATTCAGAACCCGGACACTCAGATATCGTGCTGGCGAATATTGCCCAGCACCTTTTGCAACGTGGAAATGAAGCCGGCATATTCAGCTTCATCAATGCCCTTGAACATTGCTGCAAAGGCTTCTTCCATTGCCGGCCAGGCTCGGCTGAATTCGGCCCGCCCCTCATTCGTCATGAATACATGCCGCACTCTGCTGTCAGCCTCGGAAGCTTCACGGCGCACCAGGCCTTGCGCCTCCAGGGCGTCCAGCGTGCGGCTCAGGGTTGATTGTTCAATAACCGTGAAAACCGCAAGGTCACTGATGGTTGCGCCTTCAACCACTGAAAGGACTGCCAGCGCACGGGCCTGCGGCACGCTCAGTCCCTGTTTTTTAAGATCTTTACGCAGGGTGTTGTTGTAACGCCCCATGATGCGGTTCATCAGATAGGGCGCAAATTGTTGCAGTCCCAACTCGCCGAGTGAGGATCGACCACGTTTTGTTTCCGGCAATCTTTGATCCATCACAGCTTCTTTCCAAGCAGAAAACCTGAGCCACCACCAAGTCCTGCGCCCGGGTGGGTGGATGCACCGATGTGAAACAGGTTCTTGACCGAGGTCTCATGGTTGGTGCTGCCCTTGAAGGGACGCCACAGAAAAGATTGATCCAGTGAAGACGATCCGCCGTAGGGATCACCGCCAACAAGATTGATATTCATTTTCTCCAGATCGGCTGGCGAATAGGCCCGTCTGGCCAGCACTGTTTTCTTGAAATTGTGAATATGCGCGCTGAGTATTGCGTCAACCCGGTCTGCGAAGGCTTCACGCAGAGCTTCGTTCCACTGGCCATCCTTAGGAACGTCCAGTTTGCCGGCTGCATCACCCTTGATAAAACGCGGTGCTTCGGGCAATTGAACCCACAATATGGCCTTGCCATCCGGACAGCGCGATGGGTCCAGTGCGTGAGGTTGTCCAACGCAGATCGTCGGCACCTGTGGCAACATGCCCCGCACGGCTTCGTTACAGGCTTTGGACACACCATCAAGACCCGGTGTCAAATGCAGCAGCGCCACGTCGTCAAGCCCCTCACCTGCCCATTGGGGTGGACAGTCAAGGGCGTAGTGAATTTGAAAATTGCCTTTGCCATGGCGAAAGCGCCGCACGGATTCTTGTTGTTCCTCCTGAGTGTTTTCACCCAGCAAACGTTGATGCAACTGCCCGGGCGCAACAGAACAGATAACCGATTTTGCCGCATCAATGGTTTCGCCGCCAGCAAGGCGAACACCCGTTGCCCTGCCCCCGTCAATGATCACGGTTTCAACATCGCAGCCTGTTCGGATCGCCCCGCCACGCTCTTCAATAAGCCCCTGGAACGCCTTTAGAAATGTCCCGGCACCGCCTTTGACGATTGGCGCGCCCGCAGCCTCAAGCGCAAAGGCGATGACCTTGCTGATCTGCCCGGAGAAAGCCTCTTCAGGGTCAAGCCCGGCATGCAGACACCAGGGTGCCCAAAGAGCCTGTAGTGTTTCGTCGGAATAA
The DNA here is from genome assembly GCA_947501445.1 of uncultured Rhizobiaceae group bacterium. GTDB lineage: Bacteria > Pseudomonadota > Alphaproteobacteria > Rhizobiales > Rhizobiaceae > Hoeflea_A. Next base: position 210,136 of record CANMVS010000006.1, read on the forward strand.
TCCGTTTCCAGCCAGCCTCGCGCGGGCGTAACAGCTTCCCCCAGGAAAGCCGCCAACCCGCGCGGACCTCGCGCCCACGCCTCACGCGCGAGTAATCTGGCTGTGGCAAAAGACCAGATACGCCCGCCAAGCAGGCCAAACAGCAGGCCTGCATTTTTTTCAATGTCGCCGACGACCTGGCCATGACGATCACCCGCACCGGGACTGTGTTCATTGAAAGCCGCAATATTGGCGGCCCTATCGGTCGACAGGACCACATGGCGACCATCCGGACAAAGAACACCGGTTGGCTTGGCACTATTGCAAAACGCCAGACCGTGGCGTGCCAGATCCGGTCCCAGCTCCTCAAATGCAGGCGATGTAATAAACAGAACAAAGGTGGTTGCCATAACGTCATGAACAAAACCGGGCACCGTGATCTCTTCACTTCGAATGCACCCGCCAATGTCATCATTGCGCTCAAGCAACAGAACCTTTTCACCCTTGCCGGCAAGGATCGATGCACACACGAGTGCATTGATCCCGCTGCCAACGATGATGTGATCAACTTCGCCCATCGTTATGTCCCGTCCAATCAGGCCTTTGGAGCAAGTGCAAGCACACGGCACGGGCTGCCGGTGCCATGCTGAATTTTAAGCGGCGCGGCGATCAAAATCGCACCCTTCGGCGGCAGACGGTCAAGGTGAGCAAGACTTGCAAGACCATAACGATTGGCCTTGTGCATCAGATTATGCGCCGGAAACGGCAGTTCCATCATGGCGGCCTGACCTGCGTCGGTGCCGATGGTCTCACTGCCCCAGCCAATCGCGCCGGTGGAAATGATGTACTCAATTGCCTCCGCTGTCGGGCCAGGTGTATGGGGGCCGGTTTCATCGGCATTCAGGAACGCGTCTTCCGAACCGCTGTGCTTGTACCAGTCAGTGCGCATGACGACCCATTCGCCAGCACCGATCGCGCCATGCTCAGCTTCCCATGCTTTCACATGATCTGCAGTCAGCAGGAAGTCATTGTCTGCGGCAGATTCCTTTGAGCAATCAATCACATTGACCGGAGCGACAAAATTTTTCGGAGGAATTGTATCGGTGGTGCCATCAGCAAAGTCCTTGCCGGTAACCCAGTGAATGGGAGCATCAAAATGCGTGCCGGAGTGTTCACCTACTTTAAGCCAGTTCCATGCCCACCAGGGCCCATTCTCATCATAGGCCGATATTTTGTGAATCTCGATTTTCGGCGTGTCGACAGCCAGTTCCGGCGGCAATTTCAACAATGGCGTATCGGGGCCAAGTACACCGGCCAGGTCAATAACTTCAACCTGTCCGGACAGGAGAAGCTCACCTAGCTTCCCAAGCATTTCATTGGAATTCATGAGCGTCGATCCTCTTTGGTTTTTAACTTGAACTAAATGGTCTGTATTCTTCTACTAGACGAAAACATATGCATATGCAATAAATTCGGCTGAGCATTTTTTTAAGGACGATAATCGAATTGAGCGAATTTGACGCAATCATAATTGGCGCCGGACACAACAGTCTGGCCTGTGCGGCCCACCTTCTTCACAAGGGGTGGAGCGTTGCTCTATATGAGAAAAGCGATCAAATCGGCGGTGCGGCAAAGACGATGGAACTCACGCAAAGCGGGTTTCGCCATGATTTTGGTGCGATGAACCTCAATTTGTTTGCCGGTTCGCCATTCCATAAAAAATATGCAAATGAGTTGAATTCCCATGGATTGGAGTTCGTGCCGACAACACACTGTTTTGCATCGGCATTTCCGGACGGACGGTGGCTTGGCGTGAGCACCGATCTGGAAACCACGGCACAGCGCATTGCGTCCTTCAGCGAAAAGGATGCAGCCCAATGGAAAAAACTGATCGCCGCCTTTCCACAGGAAGCCGAGCATATCATCAGTGTGCTTGGCTCGCCCATGTCTGTTCGCGCGATGACCGCAGTTGCATGGAAGATCTGGCGTGCAAAGGGTACGGTCGGCACACTGGCTTTGCTACGTCTTTTGGTTTCTTCGCCGCGCGCGTGGCTTGATGCCAATTTCCAGTCGGATCATGTCAAGGCAACGCTGGCGACCTGGGGCATGCATCTGGATTTTGCGCCTGATATAGCGGGCGGCGCCGTATTTCCCTATCTGGAATCCATGGCCAATCAGAGTTTTGGACTGGTCATCGGCAAGGGTGGCGCAGACACAATGACGAAGGCCCTCGGCGGTATGATCACGGCCAAGGGCGGGACGATCACCACCAACGCTGAAGTCGCCGAAATCCTGACTGAAAACGGCAAAGCAACCGGTGTGCGGCTGGCAGACGGCACACACCACACGGCACGAAAGGCTGTGATCGCCAATATCGCACCAGGCGCACTTAACCGGTCGTTGCTGCCCAATGGCACCGGCAACGCCAGTTTTGACACGCAGACAAAGGACTTTCGACACGCGCCCGGCTCCATGATGATACATCTTGCACTGGATGAATTGCCTGACTGGTCAGCCGGAGAAATGTTGAAACAGTTTGCCTATGTTCATCTTGCACCGTCGCTGGCTGATATGGCGCGTACCTATGCGCAGGCCATTGATGGCATTTTGCCCGATACGCCTGTTATTGTTGTCGGCCAGCCGACGGCACTTGACCCATCAAGGGCACCACAGGGTAAACATGTTCTTTGGGTGCAGGTGCGGGTTTTGCCGGCGCAGGTATCTGCAGATGCAAAAGGACAGATTGAACCGGCTGAATGGGATCAGATCAAGGAACAATATGCAGACCGGGTGCTGGCGATCATAGACTCCTATGCACCGGGTCTGACAGCATCCATACGTGCCAGGAGCGTATTTTCGCCCATCGATCTCGAGCGCGAAGACCCCAATCTCGTCGGGGGCGACCAGATCTGTGGCAGTCATCATCTTTCACAGAACTTTTTCTTTCGCCCCGTGCCGGGTTTTGCCAGATGGAACACACCGGTAAACGCCCTGCACCTGATCGGGGCTGCAACGTGGCCCGGTGCCGGTGTCGGCGCCGCCTCCGGCTTCATGCTGGCGCAACAACTGGCTGGGGCATAGTATTGAGGACTTACTGAGAACTTGAAAATTGGGGCTGCAGCGGCCAGGTCCCGTTTAATTTCGGATTGCATAAATCAAACGCCGCACAAACATTGACAAAAATGTGGAAAGGACTGGGGAAATCCAATGACTTATACGAGACGAAAAGTACTGGGCTACGGGGCTGCCGCACTGGGTGCTGCCGCCATTGGTCTGCCAACAGGTGTTCTGGCACAAACCGATGAACTGGTGATTGCCTATAATGTCAATCTGCCGTCATGGGACCCGACAACAGGTCCATCTGCCGTCAACCCAACCATTCAGGGGCTCTATCAATCGGTATTCGACCAGTTTGTGGCGCAGGAACCGGATCTTGCGTTCGGACCCGGGCTGCTCACACAGTGGGGCTGGAATGAGGACCGCACGAAAATCATGATGAGTGTGCGTGAAGGCGTCAAATGGCATGATGGTTCACCATTGACCCCGGAAGATATCGTCTGGTCTTTGGAGCGGGCGGCAAAGCCTGAAACCGGCAATCCCATTCAATTTGTTTGGTCGAAGATCGGTAATTTCTCAATTGAAGGCAATACGATCACGGCAGACGTGCTTTCCTTCGAACCAACCCTGTTCAAATGGATGTCTTTCCTGACAGGTTATGTTTTGCCGAAAGCCTATTATGAGAAAGTCGGACCGGAAGGGTTTGAAGCTGCCCCCATCGGCACCGGGCCCTATATGGTCGAAAAATTCGAGCGCAATGCTTTTGTGCGCCTCAAAGCCAATCCGCACTATTGGGGCGAAAAACCAGCCTTTGAAAATGTGACCATCAAATTTGTCACGGATGCAGCCAGCCGAGTTGCCGAGATTGAATCCGGTGGGGCTGATGTGACACTTGAGGTGCCCTATGAGGAATATGATCGTCTCATTGCCAAGGACAACCTGTCCGGCTCAGTGACGCCAATTTCGGACATTGGCATGATATTCCTCAACGATATCGAGGTGATGACGGACCCGAATGTCCGGCATGCAGCGGTCATGGCTGTTGACAAAAAACTCCTGGTTGATCGGCTTCTTCGTGGTTATGGCGTACCAATCGACACATTGGAAACGCCCGATTACACAGCCTACGATGCATCTGTGAAGACCGAATATAATCCGGAAAAAGCCAAGGAACTGCTGGCAGCCTCAGGATACTCAACGGACAATCCGGTCAAATTCACCATCCAGACCACCAAGGGTTTCAAGCCCAAGGATTACGAAATGATCCAGGCCATTGTCGGCATGTGGCGCAAGGTCGGTATCGAGGCCAATATCGAAGTTTACGAAATTGCCAAACATTATGAATTGCGTGCGGCCGACAAGCTGGCTCCGGCTGCCTTTTACAATTGGGGCAACGCAATCGGTGATCCAACCACATCGACAGGCTTTGCCATGTATGGACCAAGCCCGCACTCTGTGTGGGATGGCGAGGATGTGATCAATGCCATCAACCCGTTGTGGGGTGAAATGGATGAGGAAAAACGCATTGCCGGATGGAAGGCTGTCAGCAAGCTGATCGCTGATAATGCCTATGTGTTACCGCTGATTCAATATGTCCAGCCGGTGGTTCATTCAAACAAGATCAAGGTTGTGCCTCATGCGTCGGGTGCTTTGCTGCCCGCGCTGATGAAGCCATCCTGACGCTGGTTTGAAACATAAGCGAACCTTTTACGAACCAACAATGCGTCGCCTGATTTCAGGCGGCGCATTGTTCCTGAAAACTCCGTACCGCGAAATCTCATGCAGCGAATTCTGATACGCCTTTTCACGATGCTCATTACGCTGTTTGGTGTTGCGGTCGTCGTTTTTATCGTCATACGCATTGCACCGGGTGACCCCATTGCAATGATGCTTCCACCCGGTGCCACCGATGAGGATGTTGCGCGTCTGCGCGCGCTTTATGGCCTCGACAAGAGCCTGCTGGAACAGTTTTTTGTCTGGTTTGGCGGCATTATTCAGGGCGATTTTGGCACATCCATATCCTTACGGCAGGACGTATTGGGGTTGGTTTTGAACCGACTTCCGGCAACCCTGGAACTTTCTCTTTTTGCCCTATTGATTGCCCTGTCCATTGGTGGTCCGCTAGCCATATGGGGTGCCCGTGAGCGCGGCACATCAATTGAAGCCGGTATCGACATTGCCAATGGCGCGGCGCTGTCAATTCCGGATTTTCTGTGGGGTCTTGTTCTCATCCTGACCTTTGGTGTGCTTATCCCCGTTTTTGGCATTTCAGGGCGCGTATCGCCGCGACTTGACCTGCCTTTCGTCAGTCAGTTTTATCTTTTTGAGAGCTTTTTTCGCTTGCGCTTTGATCTGACGAAAGACCTGCTCAGCCATATGTTCATGCCGGCACTGGCGCTGGCTCTGCCACTGGCTGCCATCATCTCCCAATTGCTCAAGCAATCGCTGAAGGAAGTGATGGATCTGGACTATGTGGTACTGGCCCGGGTCAAGGGATTTTCAGAAACACAGGTCATTTTGCGTGAGGCATTGAAAAATGCGGCGTTGCCGACACTGACACTAATCGGCGTGCAATTCACCTTCCTGATCGGCGGCACTGTGATCATTGAGCGGCTCTTTTCCTATGAGGGGATCGGCAATATGGCCATCGACGCGGTTATCAACCGCGACCTGCCGTTGATACAGGGCATCGTGCTTGTATTTGCTCTGCTGTTTGTGCTGGTAAATCTGGCGGTCGACATGACCTATACGCTACTCAATCCGAGGCTGCGCAATGCCTAGCGAACACACTCGACCGCATCGTTTCAATACGCGGCTGTGGCTGGCAGGGGGCTGGTTGCTGTTTGCACTGGCTCTGGCATTGCTGGCACCGTGGATTGCACCGCATGATCCATTGGCGCAGGACCTGCTTTACGGGCGCCTGCCGCCCTTCTGGTCGGAAGGCGCCGAGCCGGGGCTATGGCTGGGAACCGACAGTCTGGGACGCGATTTGCTTTCACGACTGATCTATGGTGGCCGCATTGCCTTCATGGTGGCTTTTGCAGCAGCAACGGCTGCCTGTCTCGTTGGCTCAACCCTGGGGTTGATCGCCGGTTATTTTGGCGGATGGCCTGATCGCATCATCTCACGCATTGTCGATATCTGGATGTCATTTCCGCCGGTTCTGTTTGCAATTTTGCTTGTTGCTGTTCTGGGCACCGGTCTGCATTCGGTTATTATCGCCATTGCGGTTATCGACTGGACACGCTTTTGCCGCGTCATTCGCGCAGAGGCCATGGTTCAATCCCGCATGGACTATGTAGAGAGCGCCCGCATTGCCGGGTTTGGCAGAATTGGCATCATGATCAAGGAAGTATTGCCCAATGTAATGCCCTCGATCATTGCGCTGCTGTCCCTCGAGATGGGGATCGCCATCATCGTTGAAGCAATCCTGTCCTTCGTCAATCTGTCCATTGCGACCGATGACCCGACCTGGGGCGGGCTTATCGCCGAAGGTCGTTTGTCCATACATCAGGCCTGGTGGGTTCTGGTATTTCCCCTGATTGCCCTGTTTTTGACCGTACTTTCCTTCAGCCAGCTTGGGGAGGGATTGAAACAACGTTTTGATCCGATTTTGCGATGACACCCTGTTTGACGATTACAAATCTCAGCGCAACGCTTCCCGGAGGTGCGCGGGTCCTGCGCGACGTTTCACTGGACGTAAATCCGGGTGAAGTGCGCGCGCTGGTGGGCGAGAGTGGCGCTGGAAAAAGCATGATCGGCAAAGCGATCCTCGGTGTGTTGCCGTCAAGTGTCCGTCAGGTCAGTGGTGAAATTTTTCTGGATGGCCAGGATCTTGGTGCGCTGTCTGCCAGCAAACGGCGCATCCTGGTTGGTGCCAATGTTGCGCTGATCCCTCAGGATCCACTCACAGCGCTCAATCCATCGCGGCGCATCGGTTCCCAGATGACTGATCAGCTGATCAAAATTCTTGGCTGGAACAGCGCGAAAGCCTATACACGCATTCGCCAGCTTCTGGACGAAGTTCAGATACGCGATCGCGAACGGGTGCTGCGCTCCTACCCCCACGAATTGTCGGGCGGCATGCGCCAGCGCGTTCTCATTGCCACGGCATTTGCTGCCGAACCGAAGCTTATTGTTGCGGACGAGCCAACGACGGCCCTGGACGTGACCGTGCAAAAACAGATCTTGCGGCTGATTGCAACAATGCAGCGCCAGCATGCAACAGCCATCCTGTTTGTCACCCATGATCTGGGTGTCGTTGCCAAAATCAGCCAGCAGGTCACCGTTTTATATGGTGGCATGATCATTGAACAGGCAGGCGTATCGGACCTGTTTGCTGATCCTCAACATGCCTATACGCGCGCCCTCTTGCGCGCGACACCGCGATATAATGATCCCGACGCCCGCGTGGAGCCGGTTCAACCGGATGTGCTGGCCGGTCTGCAGAATGAGCTTGCGGCAAACGATCATGCCTGGGAGAAGCACCTTGGCTGACCCATTGTATTCAATCTGTGACTTGAAGTTGTCTTTGCCGGATATGGCACGCAAACCACTCTTTGGTCCGGCCCCGAAAATCGAGATATTAAAGGGGCTGAGTTTCGAACTGCCGCGAAATGCGATTACCGGCATTGTCGGTGAATCCGGTTCCGGCAAATCAACCCTGGGGCGCGCGATGGTCCGTCTGCTGGAACCCACCCATGGTTCGATCAGTTTTGACGGAGACGATCTGACGCATCTGACAGAATCGGCACTGAAACCCTATCGCCGCGACCTGCAGATGATATTTCAGGACCCGATGTCTTCGCTCAATCCACGCCGGACAATTGCAGACATTATCGCTGCGCCTTTGCGGCAATATGGTTTGGTTGACAATCTCCCGCAACAGATAGCGCAGGCATTGGATCGGGTCGGCTTACCGCAAAGTTTCGCATCACGATACCGCCACGAACTTTCTGGCGGTCAACGCCAAAGGGTTGGTATTGCCCGCGCGCTTGCACTTTCGCCGAAATTCGTTCTGGCCGATGAAATTGTGTCAGGCCTTGATGTCTCCACCCAGGCGCAAATCCTCGCGCTGCTTGACCAACTGTGCAGGCAGATGGGGCTGACGATTGCCTTCATCAGCCATGATCTTTCCGTCATACGCCGATTGTGCGAGCAGGTGATTGTCCTGCGCAGTGGTGAAATTGTTGAAATGGGCAATACATCCGATGTTTTTGATGCGCCCCGGCATGACTATACCCGAGAGCTAATTGCAGCCATTCCGCTGCCTGAACCGGATACACATTGGCTTGATATGGAGACCGTGGGCTAGAGCGTTTCACGTTTTGTCAGAAACGGGACAATGGTGCCGGCCTTTGATTTTGTTGATGCATTCATGTTTTGCCGATTCCGTCAAAACATGAATTGCTCTAGAGAATGCCTCGCATTTTGTCTGCGCAGTCTCATTTATCGGCAGCACCATTCGCAAAACATCTGCTTGATCAAATGATCATGCCGCTTGGTTGACAGGTGCCCTGATGAAAGAATAGATGCTTTCAAAAATGAAGGACCATAAAATTGGCTGCGGGATTCGAACCGATTGCTGAACGCACCACGGTGCAGGACAGCGTTTATCAACAATTGCGTCACGCGCTGATGGTGGGGCGATTTGATCCGGCACAGGTACTAACGATCGCGTCGCTCTCAAAAGCATTCGGCACCAGTAATATGCCGGTGCGCGAGGCGCTGCGCCGGCTGGCGGCGGAAAACGCGCTGGAAATTGCACAAAACGGATCGGCCCGTGTACCCATTGTCACCCGGGCTCGCCTTGATGATCTGTGCCGTGCCCGCATTGCAGTAGAGGGTCTGGCCACCGAACTTGGGGCACCCCGGCTTTCGACCCTGGATATCCAGACACTTGAGCAGATCATGACGGATCAAAAGAATATCGGTCGTGACGATAGTATCTATGAATTGATCGCCAAGAATCAGGCGTTTCATTTCACCATTTATCGCGCCTCGGGTTCGGAGGTACTGTTTCAACTGATTGAAACTTTGTGGCTAAGATATGGCCCTTATATGCGGCTTCTTTCAACCCATGTGGAACCATCAATGCGCGCCGGCACAATGGAACCATCCGGCAGGCATCAGGCCATCATCGATGCGTTAAAGGACCGGGACTTCACCAGGGTCCGCGATGAACTTGTTGCAGATATCGAAGCGACCAAACAAACGCTGAGCGTGATCTGCCCCACTGATGCCGGTATCAAGGCCGTTGATTTTTCCAGTTTTGGCAAAGCGTCCTGATCCAGGTCCTGTTCGGAAAAAATCCGGTTTACGATACACGACGGAATAAACGCGCACCGACAGCCTGCACCAACCAGTAGGTCCTGCGGCTGAGGGCAGAATCCAGCCAATTGTCCCCGGTACCTGTGTGCATGCTCTCATGATGTGGACGATAATCCGGGCGAATATGACTGGTAAAGGAATAGGGGTTCATGACAATTCTCCTTATCTGGCACGCTTCGTGAACAACCAGCTTTGCCAATGAATTCCAAGGCACATTAGAAAACCGATGGTGTAATTATTACTTGGCCTAATCTATCGACCAGCCCTTGGTATTGACAAACGAAAACTCCTCAGGGGATACTTTAGATTATCTAACTTATGGAGGTGTCCGATGCGATCTGCCTTACCGCCCTTGAACGCACTGCGCGCCTTTGAAGCTGCCGGGCGGCTTGGCAGTATGAACGCAGCCGCCGATGAACTCTCGGTAACCCCGGCAGCGATCAGCCATCAGATAAAGACCCTGGAGGAACACTTCGGTTTCGCGCTGTTTTATCGCGATATCCGTGCCATTCGATTGACCGATCGCGGCACAGCGCTGTTGCCCTATCTCACAGACGGCATGAGCCTTTGGAAACAGGGCTGCAACAAAGTGGCGTCATTTGATGATGACACCCCGCTGGTCATTTCATCTGCACCTGTCTTTGCCGGCAAATGGCTGGTGCGCCGATTGGCGGATTTCAATGCGATACACCCGGACATCACTGTGCGCCTTGATGGCTCATTGTCCATCGCCAATTTTGCTGGTGATGGCGTGGATGCCGCCGTTCGTTTTGGCGCTGGCCCCTACTCTTCATTACATGCCGAACAACTGGTCAACGAGGACGTGACGCCGGTCTGTTCACCCGCATTGCTGGACGACGAACACCCATTGCTCAGCCCGAAAGATCTGGCATACCACACCCTTATCCATGTGGACTGGCTTGCGGCGGCCGGTATGCAGCCCGATTGGAGCATGTGGCTTAAAACGGCCGGTGCCGGTGATATCGATTGCAGTGGCGGCCCCGTATTGACCAGCGATTCACTTGCCGTTGAGGCAGCACTCAGCGGTGGTGGCGTGGCGCTTGTCAGTGAATTTCTGGTCAGGCAGGACCTCGAGGCCGGACGTCTTATAAAGCCATTTGATCTGGTGCTGCCGTCGAACCATTGGTACTGGTTTGTCTGTCCCCATGAAAACATGAACCAGCGCAAGGTGCGCGCCTTTCGCGATTGGCTAGTGACTGCGGTGAGAGAATGTCCGGCGATTGGTGACGCCGCGTTTTAGATCGCTTCAATGCAAATTCACATAACCATGCTGTGCCAGCCAGGCGTTCATATTCGTGCGCGCGAAAATTGGAACCAATCTGGTGAAATACGCGTCAATTTGAATGCCCGCCGTGTTGATTTGAATTCCCGTTTGTGATCAAATGATCACAACATTAAAAGGATCCTCATGTCTGGCTATTTTCTCTACCATTCCATTGGCACCTATCACGGCAAATCAGAACAGATGGCTGAGGAACTTGGCCGATTTTCAAGCATGTGGTCGGCTGAAGATGACGGACAATGGCCGGCAGCACTGCAGGCACGCCACCGCTTCATTGAAAGCTGGTCACAGCTGATTGACGCGCCAGCAAATTCATTGACCACGACCGAAAACGTGACGACAGCACTCTACAGCATCATGGGCTCGTTGCCGCTGGAGCGGATCAGGGGGCAGCGATTTCTCATTGCTGCGGATTGTTTTCCCAGCCTGCATTTTTTGCTGAATAAACTGGCTGATCGGTTTGGCTTCACACTCGACACAGTTTCCATGCGTCCTGGAGAAACCTGGGTGCGGGACGAAGATTTCATTGACCGCTGGCAGGATGATGTCGGCATCGCACTGCTGACGTTTGTCACCTCAACAGCCTCACATCGCTGCGATATTGATGTGCTGACGGCCCATGGTCGGCGTATGGGCACCATCATTGGCGCCGATATAACGCAAGGGATTGGTGTTCAGCCCTTTTCGGTTGCAATCACGCCTGTGGATTTTGTCATTTCTACATCATTGAAATGGCTTTGCGGGACGCCGGGTGCCGGTATCTTGCAGGTTTCACCTGATCTGATGGCCGATTGCGCGCCAGAGTTGCGCGGTTGGTTCAGTCAGGAAAATCCATTTTCCTGGGATCTGGAACGCTTTGCCTATGCACCTGATATCCGTCGGTTTGACCACGGCACACCGTCAATCCTTTCAAATATCGCATCACAGCCCGGGCTCGACTGGGTCGCCAGAACCGGCATTGATGCCATACAGGCGCAAAACCTTGTGCTGACGCAACGTATTATTGATTGGGCACGCGACCATGATTGGGCAATGGCCTCGCCGGTGGCAGCCTCATCGCGCGGCGGCAGTGTCATGTTGAACCTGCCTGAAACAGTGAATGTTGAGCATTTACTATCTCAATTGCGTGCGCAGGAACTCTATTGCGATGCACGTGGGCATAGGCTGCGCATTTCACCGGGCATGGTGACGGATGTTGGTGCAGTCGACAGCCTTTGCAGGCAGTTGGACCAACTGGTTGATTGGAGGGAGAAAAAAGCCTCCTGAAAACAGGTGTTTGTCAGCCTCGAGTAAAACATATCGTTTCATTTTGAGCCGAGACAACCACCGACAAGGACTACACAAAGTAGCAGTAAAACGAAGGGAAACAGATATGAAACGTCATTTGGGACTATTGGCAGCAATTGTTGCCGGGAGTATTGCGTTTGCAGCACCGGCTTTTGCAGATTCCATTGTTTTGGGTGCCTATCCGGCAAATCCCCCGTGGGAATACAAGACGGACAATGGAGACTTTGAAGGTTTCGAGGTTGATGTTGCACGCGAAGTTGCAAAACGTCTGGACATGGATCTTGAAATTCAGGATCTGGGTTTTCAGGCACTGTTCGCGGCAACTCTGTCCGGTCGCATTGATTTCGCCGTATCCTCAATATCCATCACCAATGATCGCCTGCAAAATCAGTCCTTTACACAGCCCTATTATGACAGTGACGGAACGGTTGTCGGCAAGGCGGATTCAAAGGTTGAGACTCTGGAGGACCTCAAGGGCAAGACGATTGGTGTCGTTGCCGGTACGACCGGTGAAAAATGGGCGAAGGAAAACAAGGACAAATACGGCATTGCCGATGTCAAAAGCTACAATGCCCAGCAGGATCTGTTGCTTGATGTGCAAAACGGCCGCATCGAAGGCGGAACCGGCGAGATTGCGGGATTTCAATATGCGATGACCAAGATACCTGGTCTTAAAATTCTGGTGCGCATTCCGACCGGCGAGCGCTTTGCGATGATGACAAAAAAGAACCATCCGCTGGTGGAAAAAGCCAATCAGGCTGTCTCCGATATGAAGGCAGATGGCACCATGGCCGCCATCCACAAGAAGTGGTTTGGTGTTGATCCGGATGCCGGCACCAGCACCGTAACAGCGATGCCACTGCCAACTGCGCAGTAAATTTCTTTCCGGCGCTGGTGCGAAAGCTCCAGCGCCTGTTTTTATCGGGCCGCAACGCCGGTCACAGCAATATTCTCATTGTAGCTGGCCATTCTTGTGAATGCCACGCGAACCCCAGCACGGGCATACCCCATGGAACTCATCAATACATTCTTCAATGGCGAGATCCTGTTGCGATCTTTCCCAATATTATTGCGCGGTCTGCAAAATACGATTTTACTCGGATGTGTCAGCATTATTTTTGGCAGTCTGGCGGGCCTGTTCATCTGTCTCATGCGGCTCTATGGTCCGCGCCCGGTGCGCCTGATCGCGATATTTTACATCGATGTTTTCCGTGCCTTGCCCATATTGGTCATCCTGATTCTGATTTACTATGCCCTGCCCTTTCTTGGCATTCGATTTTCCTCCTTCACATCGGCAGCGCTGGCACTTTCCCTGGTCCTGGCAGCCTTCACAGCCGAAGTCTGTCGCGCCGGCATTGAGAATATTCCCCGCGGTCAATTTGAAGCCGCCGAGGCACTTGGGCTGCCCTTTTGGATAGCCCTTCGCAAGATCATCTTACCGCAGGCCATAAAGGTCGTTATTCCTCCAATCACCAGCAACTGTGTGTCCGTCTACAAGGATACGGCCCTTGCATCCGTGGTTGCCATGCCGGATTTGCTGAAACAGGCAACAGACGCACAGGCCATGATGGCCAATCCAACGCCATTGATTGGCGCTGCCATCATCTATCTTGCCTTCCTGTGGCCGCTCGTCCGGCTGGTCAGCTTTCTGGAAGAGCGCAGCAAAAAACAACAAACAGCCTGATCAGGCCAATAAATTCACTGCCCCTGTGCAGAAAGTCACGTCATGAACCAGATTAGCCACGCAGACAGCACGCAAGCCGAACCCTTTCCGATTGATCGTGTCAGAGAACAGTTTCCGGCGCTGCAGCAGGCAGGCGATTTCATATTCCTTGACAACGCTGCCGGCGCGCAGGTTCCACAATGCGTTCTGGATGCCGTACAAACCCATCTGATTGAGTTCAATGTTCAACGTGGCGGCCGCTATGACCGCAGCCTGCGGGTTGATACGGCCATGGATGAAGCAAGAACAAGCACTGCCCTGCTGATCAACGCCAGCAACCCGGCAGAAATCTGTTTTGGCATGAATGCCACCAGCTTCATCAGACTTGTCAGCCTTGGCATTGCCCAGATGCTGGATGAGCGCGATGAAATCGTCGTTACGGATATGGACCATGATGCCAATATTGCCACCTGGACAGCCCTTGAGAACATGGGAGCCAAAATTGTCTGGTGGCGCATGCGCGACGACGGCAACCTGAATGTTGCGGATCTGCGTCCGCTTGTTTGCGAACGCACACGGTTGGTGGCCTGTACGGTAGCCGCACACGCACTGGGGTCAATCGTTGACGTAGCCGGTGTCGCCGCCATAGCCCATGAAGCAGGCGCTGAAGTATTTCTTGATTGCGTTCACTATGGCCCCCATGCCCTGATGGATGTCCAGGCATGGGACTGTGACTATCTTGTGTGCTCCGGTTACAAGAATTTTTCTCCGCATATGGGTTTCCTATGGGGGCGTTTTGATGCACTCAAACAGCTGCCAACATTTCGTGAGGAATTCATTCCGGATGAACCGCCTTACAAAGTGGAAGCTGGCACATTCATCTATGAGAATGTTTCCGGTCTTAATGCCGCCATTGGCTATCTGGAATCCATCGGCAGGGATTTCCTGCCACATAACAATAAAACCCGCCGCGAGAACATCGTCAGCGGCATGCAACGCATACGAACCTATGAGAAACAATTGGCAGCGCATATGCTGAACGTTCTCAAGGACAATGGTGCAACCATCTATGGCATCAGCGAGGCGGAGCGTATCGACCAGCGCGTACCGACGTTCTGTTTCAATATCGCAGACCTGTCGCCACAAAAGGTGGTCGAGGAAATGGCCCATGCGCAGATCGGTATCCGCGATGGACATATGTACGCCCCCAGACTGATGAAGCGTCTTGGCCTCAGCATGGACCGGGGTGCAATTCGGGTTTCGCTGCTCCACTACAATACGACGGACGAAATCGATCGCTTCGATGAGGCGTTGAAAAAGATAATTATCAAACTCAGCTAGACCATTTCACGTTTTGTCAGAAACGGGACAACGGTGCCGGCCTTTGATTTTGTTGATGCATTCAGGTTTTGCCGATTCCGTCTAAACCTGAATTGCTCTGAGGTTACGGCTGCTCGCCAATGGCTGCCTGTGCAGCGGCCAGTCTGGCAATTGGCACGCGGAACGGTGAACAGGATACATAATCCAGTCCAATACTCTCACAAAAGCTGATGGACTGGGGATCGCCGCCGTGTTCACCGCAAATGCCCAACTTGATATCAGGTCGGATTGATCGCCCCTTTTCGCAGCCTATCCGGATCAATTCACCAACGCCGTCAATATCAATCGTGACAAAGGGGTCTCTCTCGATGATGCCTTTTTGCTGGTAGGTCATCAGAAAGGAAGACGCATCATCCCGTGAAATCCCGAATGTCGTCTGAGTCAGATCATTGGTGCCAAAGGAGAAAAACTCCGCCTCTTCGGCTATGCTGTGGGCTCTGATCGCAGCACGCGGCAATTCGATCATTGTGCCAACAAGGTAATCAATCCTGTGGCCGCATTCTGCCATGACCTGTTGCGCAACCGCATCGATACGTTGTTTGACGAAACGCAGTTCTTCCATCAGGCCGACCAGCGGCACCATAATTTCAGGAACCACCGGCTCTCCGGTCGTCCCGGCTGCTTCAACCGCAGCTTCAAAGATTGCCCGTGCCTGCATTTCCGCTATCTCGGGATAGGAAACAGCCAATCGACAGCCGCGGTGGCCCAGCATCGGATTGAATTCATGCAGGGCTTCTGTTCGCTCACGCAACTGATCAGCCGGCAAATTCATTGCTGATGCCACCTCGACGATCTCAGCATCGTTTTTCGGCAGAAATTCATGCAGCGGCGGATCAAGCAACCGGATGGTAACCGGCGTGCCCTTCATGATTTCGAAAAGTTCCACAAAATCAGAGCGTTGCATCGGCAGTAACTTTTCCAATGCCGTTCTGCGCCCGGCCTCGCTATTGGCGAGGATCATTTCCCGCATGGCGATAATACGCTCGCCCTCAAAGAACATATGCTCCGTGCGGCATAAACCAATCCCCTCGGCACCAAAGGAGCGCGCTGCCCGTGCATCGGCCGGTGTTTCGGCATTGGTGCGTATTTTCATGCGCCGCAATGCATCAGCCCATTCCATAATGCGGCCGAAATCGCCCGACAATTCCGGTTGCAGCATGGCAACACGTCCTTTGAGAACCTGTCCGCTGGATCCATCCACAGTGATAATATCGCCCTTTTTGAGTTCACCGGCGATGGTCAGCAACGTCTGCTTGCGCAAATCAACCCGCAGACTGCCAGCGCCCGATACGCAGGGCGTTCCCATACCGCGTGCCACGACTGCGGCATGGCTCGTCATGCCGCCCCGCGTCGTCAAAATGCCGCGTGCCGCATGCATGCCATGAATATCTTCGGGACTGGTTTCCACGCGGACCAAAATCGCATCACGTCCGGCATCAGCAAGCGCCACAGCTTCCTCAGAGGTAAAGACAATTTCGCCGGTGGCGGCACCGGGTGATGCTGGTAATCCGCGCCCAATTACATCGCGGGCGGCATGGGGATCGATGGTTGGATGAAGCAATTGGTCAAGCGATGCCGGATCAATGCGCATCACCGCCTGTTTTTGCGTGATCACCCCGGCATCGGCCATTTCCACGGCGATTTTCAGTGCGGCCTTCGCAGTCCTTTTGCCGGACCTTGTTTGCAACATCCATAATTTTCCACGCTCAATGGTAAATTCGAGATCCTGCATGTCCTTGTAGTGATCTTCAAGGCGATCGCAGATTGCTCTGAACTCTGCAAAGGCCTCGGGCATCAGTTTTTCAAGTGAAGGTCTGTCGGAGCCTGCTTCTATGCGTGCGACTTCGGTGATGTTTTGCGGTGTGCGAATACCCGCCACCACATCCTCGCCCTGTGCATTGACCAGAAACTCGCCATAAAGCTTGTTTTCTCCGGTCGACGGATTGCGGGTAAAGGCAACGCCCGTCGCCGAGCTATCACCCAGATTTCCGAAAACCATGGCCTGCACATTGACGGCTGTTCCCCATTCCGCAGGAATATTGTGCAATTGGCGGTATGTGACGGCCCGCGGGTTCATCCAGCTGGCAAACACTGCGCTGATGGATCCCCACAGCTGTTCACTCGGGTCCTGAGGAAAGGGCTCTTCAAGTTCGTCTTCGATTGTCTGCTTGTAACGCCCGATTATGAGTTTCCACTCATCAGCAGAAATATCGGTATCAAGCTCATGACCGTACTGGGCCTTTTCGTCTTCAAGAATGTCCTCGAACATTTCATGATCAAGCCCCATGACAACGTTGCCGTACATCTGAATAAACCGACGGTAGCTGTCATAGGCAAAGCGTGGATCTTCTGCCTCGATCGCCAGCGCTTCAACAGACTGATCGTTCAAACCAAGGTTGAGAACGGTATCCATCATGCCTGGCATGGAGGCACGCGCGCCGGAACGCACAGATAAAAGCAATGGCTTTTGTGAATCACCAAAGGTCCGGCCAGTCAGTCTGGAAATATGATCAAGTGCAGCTTCCACCTGGACAAAGAGCTCAGGCGGGTAGGAACGACCATGTTTGTTGTACCAGCCGCAAATTTCTGCAGCGATGGTCATTCCCGGTGGAACAGGCAGACCAAGATTGCTCATCTCGGCAAGATTGGCACCTTTGCCGCCAAGCAGATTACGATCTTTGGCGCTGCCCTCTGCCTGGCCGTCGCCGAATGTGAAAACCCACTTGGTCATTTGCCCCTCCAATCAGGCCTGTGTGAGCATCACATAACCGATACCTCCCCCGATACGCCATAGGTCAATCGGACAGATTGGTGATTTTATCGATTGAAATTCAAATGATTGGCTCATTACGGGCCAATCAGCCCTCGCATCACCTCCAACAGGTACAGCAGGGGGCATTCCGGCGGTATCGCGTGGGCATTAGAGCAATTCAGGTTTTGATGGAATCGGCAAAACCTGAATGCGTCAACAAAATCAAAGGCCAACACCGTTATCCCGTTTCTGACAAAACGTGAAACGGTCTAGGTCGGATCAGTTTTGTCCGTATAAAGCTCGCTGTCTATACCCAGATAACCGTCCCAGGCAAACCAGTAGCTTACATGTCCGGCGATGCGTGCAAGCCGCGCACCATCAGGGCCGATCAGTGCGTCTTCCGTCATTGTCCAGTCGCCATCAGGTCCTTTGATCGCCGCTTCCCCTGAGGTTTCCGTGAACACCTGATCATCGCGTTCAAAGGCGCGCACAGTTCTGGTCAATGCATCGCCGATCAGCACGATATTGCGCCCGCCAATGGAATCATTGATGATCCGGCGCTTGTTGAAGGCCTCGACCGGCCAGGCCTTTGCGGCACCAAAATCGCGTATCCCAAAAACATAATCCTTGCGCCTGACCGTCGTTTCGTCACGTACAATTGTTGGGAACATCAGTTCCGGACTGGTGAAATAGTCGTTGTAAACAACACCTGACCCATAGTCCCGACGATGGCCGGTTTCCACAGAAAGGACCTTCGTCTCCGGGTGGTTTGCCATCCAGTTTGCCCAGGAGGTTATGGTGACCGGGCGGATTTTGAGCTTCAGTCCGGATTGACGCAGCGGACCACTCACCGGTTCACCGGTAAACTGGTTCCACAAACTGTTGGTTTGCCGATCAAACATCAGTTTGTTGGAGCGATACAGAAATCCGGAGGAGCCAAAAATCAGTGGCGTGTCACGCCCTTCAACACCCGTTTCAAACAGGATACCGGCACCGCACAAAGTGCAATAGGCAAGCGCAACCGGAACCCCGCCAATTGTTTCATTGAACATTTCGTGCCAGCCCATGATGCGCAATGGGTAAGCCCTGACATCACCATTGATTTCAACCCCGAACACCAGATCGTCGTCCAGTAAATAGGTGGCCTGCGACACGGAGATCAGTTTTGGGTCATCAAGCGATGGAATGCCATCGACCGGCACACCACCCCAGGTAATTTCCTCAAGTCGAATGTCCAGATTGTTTCGCTGCGCGCGCTCGCCACCCAGAAACTGCATGAAATTGGGATCAATCCGGCGGAATACCTCCAGTTTCAGGTCGCGATAACTGTCATGAGGGACTACTTCAGGATGAGCCTCCTGCCACAACATGGCATCTTTCCAGCCACCAATGGGCTGACCAGCAAGCTTTGACATGGCCGCAGTAATATCGCCACCAAGCGAGCGATAGCGCGAAGCCAGCACCAACGTCGGGATAATATCCGGCTCACCGCGTTCAACCAGTTTGTCCAGCGCGGCTTCAGCCTCCTGTGGCACGCCGAACAATATTGTTTCGCTATAGGTGCTGACCTGCCGGTCAGACAGGTCTGCAGCAATGGCTTGCGAAGTTACAGTTGATGCGAACAAGGCCAGAAAGACGAATACGGATGCTGGGGATTTCATGGTGGCAGGTTCCTTCGATGGCTGTAGTCCAACTATACAGGAATAAAATCCGTGAAAATGTCGCCTCACTGCTATGTGTAGCAAGTTGATCCGCTGTGCAGCGCACCGTGCGGGCGATCAGTCCGGCACCCACGCACCGGTCTTTGCGAGATCAGGCCAGGCCTCAATCAATTCGCCGGAGACAGGCAAAATGGCGGGTGCGAATACAGTTTTTTCAACAGCAACGTCAATCAGTCGCTCAGCACCCCGGAATGCGCTTACGCGCTGTTTGTCCCATATGACGCTCGCGCGGCCCGAAACCAGAACGGCGTCGCCGCTGGCAAAGTCGGCAAAAATAATACCGACCCGTCCGTCGTCAACAATATTGCCCAATGTGTTGAATATCCGATTGCCCGCAAAATCAGGAAAGGAAATCCTGCTGTTGTTGACCACCTGCACAAAGCCGCGACGGCCTCCCCGGTGAGAAACATCAATACCGGAGCGCGGATCGTCATTGATGTGCTTCGTCCGCGATGCAATGAAAAAGGTATCGACCCGTTCGATCAACGCCTTCGCCTCGGTCGAAATGGTTGCGCCGCTGACAATAGTTCCCGGCTGGTCAGCGTTTCGATCACCAGTCAGTTGAATATCACGGGTCTGGATATATTTCGGACAATTGCCAAAGCTCTGGTCAACACGCACGGAAAACCCATCTTTGCCAGAGGCTGACACAACGCCGTTCATCCGATTGCGACGGCGCGTCGGCAATTCAATGCCCAGCAAGCCGATTTTCACACCGTCATCCACATGGATCCCAAGTGCCTGGGCCAGCAGTGGATAAGATGTGACATCCAGTGATCGATTGTCAGGTGATTATATGAAGCCGGGCTTGCCACTCGCAAACGTCGCCCAGGGCTGACCGGCCTCATCGATCATGCCGACAACGACAAAGGGGAGCATTTCGAAGAAATCGCGGTGCTGGTCCGGCATGAAGGGCCGGACCATGCGATAACCGAACCGGCCGACGGAATCCTTTGAACCATCGCGTTCCTGCACAGCCAGTTCGCCGTCGTGAAACACGTCATCCGGTTCGAAGAGCCTCGACATCAGCCTGCTTCAGGTTCCGGTGAACGAACCATGCCGACAAATCCGGGCTGAGCCTCAATGCGAGCCAACCAGGCATTTATGGCGGGATAGGGTTCAAGACTGATACCGCCCTCGGGCACATGCGCAATATAGGTGTAACCGGCAACGTCGGCGATTGTTATTTGATCACCCGTCAGGAACTGTCTGGTAGCCATATGTGGTTCCAGCACCGCGAAGAAATTCTCCGTGCTTGATTTGGCGCTGTCATAGTCCATCGCAATTCCAAACAGTTTGATCAGCCTGACGGCGTTGGGCCCGCGGAATACCTCACCAGATGCGACTGACAGCCAACGCTGTACCTGCGATGCGCCAATCGGATCTTCCGGCAGCCAGGTACCGCCCTGATCATACTTCTTGGCCAGATAGACCAATATGGCAGTTGAATCCGAGATCAACTGACCATTGTCGTCAATCATTGGCACTTGCCCAAAGGCGTTCAGCTTCAGGAATTCCGGCGCTTTATGCGCGCCGCCCATCAGATCCACATCAATTTTCTCATAGGGTAATTCAAGCAAGGCCAGCATGAGTTCGACCCGATGCGCATGCCCCGATACCGGCAACCCGTAAAGTTTGATTGGTTTGGCATTGCTTGGAAAATTGCTGTTCATGATGATCCTCACTCATTTAATTATAGAGCGACCTATATAATTAAATGCATCATCCAACAAGTTCCCCGGGCTGTCGAACCAGCCAACGTCACATCAAGATTGTGTGAAAGGTCCTGATAACCGCTCAGGATACGGCGGCGATGAGGCGCTTGGCCATTCGGCGTGCACGAAGCGCACTTTTTTGATCGCCCAGGACCTGAGCCTGCATGATCGCACCATCGAACAGCAAATGCAGTTCATACGACATTTCAACAGGTGTTGCGCTGCCAAGTTGCCGGGCTGCATCCTCAAATATCTCAATCATCCGACGTTTGTGTTCAGCAGCAGCCACATGGGCCGGGTGGGTTGGCTCCTTGAACTCGATAGAGGCTTTCAAAAAATAACACCCGACAAAACCGGTTTGCCTGTCAGCCGTGGTGGTAATCCATTCATGAAGCACATCAAAAACACACAGAATGCTTTTTTTCGGATCATCACCAGCAGCTTCAATTGCATCGTTGAATGCGTCGAGGAAACGGCCCGCCCGCCTCTCCAGCGTGGCAACAACAAGTTCCTGCTTGTTGGAGAAATTATTGTACAGGGTCATCGAGGCGACGCCAGCTTCGCTGGTGATCTGATTCACGCCGGTCGCAACAAATCCATCCGATTCGAAAAGCTCCTCAGCCGCATTGAGAACAGCGTCTCGCTTATTCGCCCTGCCCATAGCACCTGTTTCCCGAAATTAAATACATGTATCTACAATAGAGCCAACTGCAAGAAATGCAAAGTGCCCGCGCTATGCACCGTTCAAAGCCGCCTGTGCCTGCTCACCCAGCCATTGCGCCATCTGGCGATACGGTACCGGTCCATAGCTGATGCGTGCTACACCAAGTTCAGCCAATCGGGCATTTGAAGGCGCATTTGGCAATGCAATAATATTGACGGGCAGTGATGTTGACTGACACATTTTTCCGATCAGTGCTTCATCCAGCAGGCCTGGCACGAAGAAACCACTGGCACCGGCTTTCTCATAGGCATGCGCGCGTTCAATTGCATCTACCAGCATCGCCTCATTGTGCGTGTCCGGTTTGGCTTTCAAAAATATGTCAGTGCGGGCGTTCACAAAAGCATTGATCCCTTTTTGCTCACACACCGCACGCGCAGCTTCAATTCGACCGCGCTGAACGTCAGGAGCGTGCAACCCCTCGCCACCGACGATCTGGTCCTCGAAATTGAATCCGATGGCACCTGTATCAAGGACCTTGCTTATCGTTACCGCAACCTCTTGTGGTGAAACGCCATATCCACCCTCAATATCCATGGTGACCGGAAGATCCACCGCATTGATGATGCGTTGAATATTTTGCAGCGCCAATTCAAGCGGCATCTTTTCACCATCACCAAACCCGTTTGCCATGGCAACCGGCGCACTACCGGTCGCAATGGCCCTGGCACCGGCCTTGGCCACAACAGCCGCACTGCCCGCGTCCCAGACATTGAAAAGAATAACGGGATCGCCTTTTTTGTGAAGCGCTTGAAAATTGCCGGCGTGTTCTGTCTGGCTGATCATTGTTCAATTCCTGATTCAATAGACGACATGATATGATGGGTATTGTAATTTATCGCACTATGGCGAAATTACACGGCGTCGCGCATCTGTTCGGCAGCTTCCAGGTCCACTGACACCAGTTGTGAGACACCCTGCTCGCCCATGGTTACACCAAACAGGCGGTTCATGCGCGCCATGGTTATCGGGTTATGCGTGATTATAACAAATCGGGTCTCCGTTGAGAGAGCCATTTCATCCATCAGATTACAAAAGCGCTCCACGTTGTGGTCATCCAGCGGAGCGTCAACTTCATCAAGCACACAGATGGGTGCCGGGTTGGTCAGGAAAACTGCAAATATCAGCGCCATGGCCGTTAATGCCTGTTCACCGCCCGACAGGAGGGTCATCGTCTGTGGTTTTTTACCCGGTGGCCGGGCCAGAATTTCCAGCCCGGCATTCAGCGGATCATCCGATTCAATAAGCTGCAATTCCGCTGTACCACCGCCAAACAAATGGGTGAACAGGCGTTGGAACTGCTCATTGACCACATCAAATGCCTTTAGCAGCCTTTCGCGACCTTCCTTGTTGAGATTCTGGATCGCAACGCGAAGCTTGCCTATTGCATCAATGACATCCTCGCGTTCCACGACAATGGTATCCAGCCTCTCGGAAAGTTCCTTTTGCTCTTCTTCTGCCCGCAGGTTGACGGCTCCCAGCCGTTCACGCTCAATCTTCAGCCGCTCAAGTTTGCGTTCGACGCCATCGGGATCAGGCAGATTATCTGTCGGCTCGAGCCCGGTCTGTTTCATGGCCTCATGCGGGCCACACTTGAGCACTTCGCGGATGCGAATTTCTGATTCTGAACGCCGCTCCTTGGCTGCGTGTAGCCGTTCTTCTGCACGGCCACGCTGCTCACGACTTTGAGAAAGTGTCTCGATTGCCTTGACCGCAATCTGGTCTATCTGCCGCTGCTTTTCCTCCGCAGCGACCAGAATGTCGCCTGCTTCCTTACGCGCTGTTTCCGCCTTCGACAGCTCACTCATGAGATTTCGACGCTGATGATCAATCTCATCAGGTGCGTCTTCCATCTTGGCAGCTTCCGTTGTCGCCTCAGACAGCCGTTCTTTCAGTGTTGCAATATGGGCCTGTGCATTACCGACCCTGACGCCCCAGCTTTCACGCTCCTGAGCGATTGTGACCAGACGACGCTTTCTGGCTTCATTTTCCCGGGTCAGCCCGTCAAAATTGGCACGCGTTTCCGCAAGCTTACCACGATCGGCAGCGACCTCTGCACTCAGGCGTTCAAGCCTTTGTTGCAATTCTCCCAATTCAGGTGCTGACGCCAGAGCGACTTCTGCCTCCTGCAGAACGGTGCCGGCCTCATCGACCTGTGTCGCCAGTTGATTTTGGGATTCAGTCAGGACCGCACGGCGGCTGGCAAATTGTCCGGCGGCTTTTTCTGCTGCAGAATGCGCCTCCCGCGCGCTCACAACAGTTCTTTGGCTTTCACGCAGTTTCTCGCGGGTCACCCGTTGCTGCTCACCACTGGCTTTCAAACTTTCTTCGGATTTCCTGAGCATTTCTTCAGCCAGTCGCAGGGCTTTCGTTGCCTCAACCGCCTCTGCATCCAGTTCCGCCAGGCGATTTTTCTGTGCCAGTCTCAAAGCCGCCGCTGTTGGAGCATCTGCGCCGGCCGTAAATCCATCCCAGCGCCATAATGCACCGTCGCGGCTGACCAGCCTTTGACCGGGTTTGAGCAGTGTACGACACCGTTCGCCCTCTTCCACCGAGCCAACAAGGCCGATTTGTGCCAATCGGCGGGCCAGGGCCGCCGGTGCCGACACATGCGCGGCCAGTGCGACAATGCCCTGTGGCAGCTGCGGGTCATCCACGGCTGCCTCAAGCATGCTCCAATGGGCAGGCGCTGCCGGATCATCCGGTTGGTCGAGATCATCGCCAAGAGCCGCCCCCAGGGCTGCCTCATATCCCCGATCAACCTTGACCTGCTCAACAACCGGCGGGAAAAGGTCGTTGCCGGTGCTTGCATTGAGCATATTGGTAATCGTGCGCGCTTCAGTCTCGATCCGATTGAGATTGGAGCGCGCTTCCTGCACCGGCTGGCGGGCAGTAATTTCATTGCGGCGCTCGGCCTCTATCGCCTCTTCAATCGCTGCAAGAGCTGCCTCCACATCGACAACAACCTGCTCCGCCTGTTCAACCAGTGCCTGCTTTTCAACAGGATCGGGCAACCCGGCTATTTTAAGTGCAATCTGCTCCAGTTCATTTCCAGCATCCGAAACCTGCCGCTCAATGCGCTGTTTTCGCTCTGCAGTGTCGCGAATGGTGCGCTCAAGCTGGGAGCGAACAGCGGCAGCTTCCGCCCGTTCTGCAGTGACTGTGCCCAATGCGGCTTCGCTTTCAGTCAACACAGCCTGCGCCTGCTCAAATGCGCTCTGCGCGTCCACTGACTGCGTGTCTGCCTGGGCCAGTGCGGTGTTGAGCTCCTTCTCCTCATCGTCGAGACGCTCAACAATTCCTGCATTGTCAGCAACCATGCGTTCCTCGCGCTGAATATCATCGCGCAGCTGGCTCAGGCGTCGTTCAATCTCGGACTTTCTGTTTTTGATCCGCTCGGCTTCCTCTTCAATTTGCCCACGGGCAATTTGAAGACGCTGCAGCGCCGCAGCGGCCTTGGCTTCGTTTTCCCGCAACTCAGGCAATTTATGGGCGGAAATGGCTTGCTGTTTTGCTGCTTCCATTTGTGATTGCGCCTGTTGCGCCACCTCATTGGTTGCACCGGAGAGTTTTGACTCTGCCTCTCTTTCAGCCGTCTTTGCCTCCGTCCAGCGAATATGCAGAAGAGTTGCTTCCGCCTGCCGAATATCTGCAGAGATCATTTTAAAGCGATTGGCCTGACGTGATTGTCGTTTGAGGCTTTCAATCTGGCCATCGAGTTCTGACGTAACGTCATCAAGGCGTTCAAGGTTTGTTTCCGCTGCCCGCAGGCGCAGTTCAGCCTCATGACGGCGCGAATGCAGCCCTGATATGCCAGCTGCCTCTTCCAGCAATTGACGACGGGCCTGTGGTTTTGCCTGAATAAGCTCGCCAATGCGGCCCTGCCCGACCATCGATGGCGAACGCGCACCGGTTGAAGCATCTGCAAACAACAATTGCACATCCTTGGCGCGGGCTTCCTTGCCATTGATGCGATAAACGGAGCCGGATTCGCGTTCGATCCTGCGCGACACCTGCACTTCATCATCATCATTGAATGCTGCCGGCGCGGTGCGGTCCTCATTATTGAGAAACAGGCCGACCTCTGCCGTATTGCGCGCCGGTCTGTTGCCGGAGCCGGAAAAAATTACATCATCCATGCCCGAGGCACGCATGTTCTTGTAGGAGTTCTCTCCCATGACCCAACGCATGGCTTCAACAAGATTGGACTTGCCACATCCATTGGGGCCAACAACACCGGTCAGGCCGCGTTCGATGACAAATTCTGTGGGTTCCACGAAGGACTTGAAACCAAGAAGGCGCAGTTTGGTGAATTTCATCGACACGCCCCTCGCATCAATGAAATCCGCCACCGCGCCATCAAAAAAGTGGTCACAACGCCAAGCGTCCCGACCACTTTTCGTAAATGATCAGGATTACAGCAGGCTATCGATAAGCGCCGACATCCGCTCAACAGACATGTTCCCCGAATACCGCTTTCCATTAATCAGAAACGTCGGCGTTGAATTTACACCAAACTCCGTCGCAGCCTTCGTTCTGACCTCATTCACTTCGTCCACAAGTTTCTGGTTCGTCAAGCACGCTTCGAAGGACTCCTGTGTAAAACCGGCAAGTTTCGAGATATTAAACAGCGCGGTGCGCGCATCCTGGGCTCTGGCCCAGTTGCTTTGCTGCTGCATCAACACATCAACCATCGGGAAAAACCGGTCCTGTGGCGCACAACGGGCCAGCATAATTGCTGCTGTCGCGCGTGGATCGAATGGGAATTCACGGACGATAAACTGGACTTTGCCGGTGTCGACGTAATTGGTGACAATGTCCTTGAAGGTGTTGTTGTGAAAATCCGCACAATGCGGACAGGTCATCGACATATATTCGACAATCTTGACGGGTGCGTCGGCGTCGCCCAGATACATTTCCGTCAATGGACCTGCTTTGAGAACTTCAGCCATGTCCACATCACCATCAGCGGTTGGCACGTCAACTGCAGCCGTTGTGATCGGATCAATGCTGGTTTCATTCACTGATGAAGCTGATCCGGCGTCGGAAACCTTCGTTGTATCGCCTCCACTGTCGCTACAGGCAGCGACCAGAAGCGCCAACCCTGCGGTAGCAGCCAATTTGGGGAAGACACGAAAAGAAATATTCTTCGACAGGGGCATACAGTTGACCTTTCTCGTCGATCAGGTTTGCGATGACAATTCCAATGCGATTGTTAACCGCTCAATTGTGGCAGAACAACCGTTTTGCCCGGATGATTATCACAAGATGGTTATCTTGAGCGCTGTTGCTTGCCCATTACGCCTTTTCCAAGGCGGATCAGCGCGTCACGCAGTTTTGAATCCTCGATATCATCAACAAGGGACGCCAGTTTTTTCTGCCTCTCAGGCGGCAGTTCGGGCTGTTTTCTGACAACACGTGCGCCGCTGCTGACCGGTTTTTGCACTATTTTGATGCGATCGACCGCCGGAAACCCGAAGACACTGTTCAATCGCTGAACCAATTGATCCTGTGTATGAGACAGAAACACTGCCCGGGCACCCTCACAGGCAATCGTCAATGTACCCGGCTCAAAGGCATCGCTTTGACTTGCCCGTCGCGGCCACTTGATGTGTTCCGGCCGGGTGCAATCGGCAAAATCCGGCCCCACAACCTCATCCCACATACCCAGCAGCATGGAATTGATTCCTGCGCGTTTGGCAAGCACCGGGTCAAGAACGCCATTGGCAACTTCACTTATCTGGATAACACCTTTTCTGGTGGCCATGGGGGTCGATTGTCCTGTGAATTATTATCGAAAAGTCCAACCACGTGTTGCCATGGCCGTATTGAAGCTTACAACTCGGTGCCTGATGCCGCAATGTAAAAGCAGGTGCCATGATCAACAATCCATCTGCCATCAGTGAAAAATTACTCACCTGGTATGATCGCCACCATCGTGTGTTTCCGTGGCGTGTGGCTCCCGATCAACGGTTGCTCGGCGTTGTTCCCGACCCCTATCATGTGTGGCTGTCGGAAATCATGCTGCAACAGACAACAGTTCAGACGGTCAGACCCTATTTCCTCAAATTTCTTGCCCAATGGCCAAACGTGAAGGCACTTGCGGCGGCCAACGATAATGACATCATGAAAGCCTGGGCCGGGCTTGGTTATTATTCACGCGCCAGAAACCTGAAAAAATGCGCCGAGCTCGTGACGTCAGATTTCAATGGGCAATTTCCCGATAACGAAAAAACGCTAAAGACACTGCCCGGTATCGGGGATTATACGGCAGCGGCGATAACCGCCATCGGATTTGACACCCACGCCGCTGTCGTTGACGGCAATATTGAGCGGGTTGTTGCCAGGCTGGAGCGGTTGGAAACCCCTCTGCCTGCTGCCAAGGTACCGATAAAGGCAACAATGCACGCAATTACCCCGACGACAAGACCGGGTGATTTTGCACAGGCAATGATGGACCTTGGCGCCACGCTTTGCACGCCAAAGAAGCCGACCTGTTCACTTTGCCCACTGGAAAGCGATTGCAAGGCTGCCCATAGTGATGATGTGGAACGTTTCCCCCTCAAGCCGCCGCGAAAGGTACGGCCGGTGCGCCGCGGCGCGGCCTATGTGGCCATTACGGCCAATGGGTCAATCTGGCTGCGTCAACGCGCCAATTCAGGGTTGCTTGCAGGGATGAGTGAAGTACCGACGAGCGACTGGACAGCGCGCAGGGATGGAGCGTTGGGCATTGAAGCAGCACCTTTCAAAGGAAACTGGCGAGAAACCGGAACAATCAAACATGTATTCACTCATTTCGAATTGAGGCTTGACGTATACCGACTTGATCTACCTGTAGAAAAACCCTTTGACGGTGGCTGGTGGTCCTCGCAGGCCGATGTTTTCAGCGAGGCGCTGCCAACGGTCATGAAAAAGGCGATTACCGCGGCTATCGACAAACCGTCCATTCAACAAAACCGGCAAGAAGGAACCTTGATTTGACCCAGGTCGACATTAACCACATCGTTTTCGATATCGGACGCGTGCTATTGCATTATGATCCGGACCTGGCGTTTGCAACCATCATTCCCGATGCAGGGGACCGCCAGTGGTTTTTTGACAATGTCTGCACCCATGAATGGAATATTGAACAGGATCGCGGCCGCAGCTGGCGTGAGGCTGAAGACCTGCTGATTGCCGTCCATCCGCAGCATGAATCCAACATAAGAGCCTTCCGGCAGAACTGGCACAGGATGGTGCCCCATGCCTATGAGGGCTCAGTGGCAACGATGCAGACACTGATCAGACAGGGCCATGATGTTACATTATTGACCAATTTTGCCGCCGATACGTTTACCGAAGCCCGGGATCGATTTGAATTTCTCAACGAACCGCGCGGCGCTACCGTATCAGCCGAAGTACGCCTGATGAAACCGGAGCGTGAAATTTACGAAACGCATGTAGCCAAATTTGCACTGGAACCAGCCGCAACGCTGTTTATTGATGACAGTCCTGCCAATGTCGAAGGCGCCAAAGCGGCCGGTTGGCAATCAATTCTGTTTACCGATCCGGCAAAGCTCACAATTGACCTGAGAAGCTATGGATTTGACGTTTAGTGGGTTGTGAACATCCATTGGAACACTTCAGGTTTTAACGAAATCGACAAAACCTGAACGCATCAACAAAAATCAAAGACCGACACCGTTGTCCGGTTTCTGATCAAACGTGAAACGGTCTGGCCACCGGCACATGTCATTGCATGTGTCGGTATTGGCCATGTGTCGCTATTGGTTATGTGTCGGTATTGGCTATGTGCCGGTTTTGGCCATTTCCTCACGCACAATTTTCCGCAAGGTGTCGATGGGACGCAGGGATTTTTCTTCCTCATAGTGCCAGAAAGTCCAGCCGTTGCAGGCATCAAGGCCCTGTACTTTAGCACCCAGACGGTGAATTGAACCTGAATCCTCACCACTGACGACAGTTCCATCTGCCCGCACGATGGCGCTGTGACGCCGTTTCGCGCAGTGCAGGCGTGTGCCGGGCTTCATCAAACCGGTATCAATCAGTACATTGAAGGCGACCCTTGGTTCGGCTTTTTTACCCGTCATAACGGTCAATTCGGTCTTGCCCAGAGGCGTAACTGCCTCGATCCGTTTGGATGCCGCATCAATATAGGCCGGTTCGCGTTCTATGCCGACGAAATTGCGACCCAGGCGTTTTGCCACGGCTCCCGTGGTGCCGGAGCCGAAAAACGGATCAAGAACAACGTCGCCGGGTTTGGTTGAAGACATCATCACCCGCGCCAGCAGGGCCTCCGGTTTTTGGGTTGGATGGGCTTTTTTACCATCATCTCCCTTTAGACGTTCTCCACCGCTGCAGATTGGGAAAAGCCAATCCGAGCGCATCTGTACATCCTCATTGGCTGCCTTCATGGCCTCATAGTTGAACGTGTAACCTTTGGCATTCTGGTCTCTGCTGGCCCAGATCATTGTCTCATGCGCATTTTGAAAGCGCCGCCCGCGGAAATTCGGCATCGGGTTGGTTTTACGCCAGATGACATCATTGAGAATCCAGAAATTGAGATCCTGCAGCACAGCGCCAACGCGGAAGATGTTGTGGTAGGAACCGATGACCCAGATTGTGCCGGTCGGTTTCAGCACACGACGACAGGCAAGAAGCCATGCGCGGGTGAAAGCATCATAGGCCTGAAAGGATTCGAATTGATCCCATGCATTGTCCACCGCATCGACCTTTGAATGATCCGGTCGCAGCAGATCACCACCCAATTGCAGATTATAGGGTGGATCGGCAAAAATCACATCCACCGATTTTTCCGGCAATGCCTCAAGCGCTGACACACAGTCGCCCTTGATGATCGTGTTCAAATAGGAAGACGCGTGTCCCTGAGGCGCACGCTTGAAGTCGGCAAGGGAGAGAACTGACATGAGATACCCGAATACGCTTACACAAAACCTGCGACCATGGTTACTCAATATGGTTATCAAATTGACAACGCCGGAAAGAAAGAACGCCAATTACACCCTGCGCCATTGTGCAGGCCCGGTGCTTGGTGTATTTGCCCGGAGAATTTTTTCCTCATTCACCTCAGGACAAGTCCATGGCGAGCTTTGATCTCATCATATTCGATTGCGACGGCGTGCTCGTTGATTCAGAAATTATTGCTGCACAGGTTGAATCAAAACTATTGACCCAGGCCGGCTATCCCATCGATGCCACGGATATGGCGGAGCGTTTTGCCGGGATGGACTGGAAATCCATTTTGTTTGAGGTGGAAAAAGAGGCCAACATTCCCCTGCAGGCCAGCCTGCTGCTTGAATCGGAAGAGCTGCTGGATGCGAAACTTGCCAAAAGCGTAAAAGGCATCGCCGGGGTTCAACTGGCCGTCAGCCGGATCAAATTACCGCGCTGCATTTGCTCGAATTCATCGCACAAGCGGCTCGATGCCATGCTGAAGCGAACCGGATATTATGATCTGTTTGCACCGCACATCTTCTCCGCTGGAGACGTGGCTGAAAAACGCCCCAAACCGGCACCCGACGTGTTCCTGCATGCGGCCGCTGCAATGAAAGCCGATCCGAAAAATACCATTGTTGTCGAGGATTCTGTGCATGGTATCGAGGCCGCACGAGCCGCCGGGATGCGCGTCGTCGGATTTACGGGTGCATCTCACACCTACCCTGGCCATGCAGATCGGCTTACAGAAGCTGGCGCCGAGACCGTCATCAACCGCCTCGTTGACCTACCACCAGTCGTTGAAGCTCTGGCAAACTGGCACGATACGTAATTCACATCACGCCAGTTAAGTTTTCGTCTGATCCGGGTTCAGCTTTTTTTGCCGGGACCTTCGTCAAAACCAACAAATATCCTGACTGAGCGCGACGCGGTTATCGGAATAACCACATCCGGCTTGTTAAACAGGAACTGTGTTGTTGGATTGCCCTCGGGAAGTGATGTTTCAAACTGTGTCAGTTCCGAAAAAATCACCTCGTTGGAGCCTTTTTCAAGCACCGCAACACGAATAGGCAACTTCAAAGGGCCGGCTTTTCCTGCCGGGCCAGCCAATACACGACCTGCAACAACGACATTGATGGTCAGTTGATCACCGGTAACACTGCATTGACGGGTCGAGTCGGAAATGGATGCCTGATAGGTCACCTTTTCCCGGTCATCTTCCCCACCACGTGCATATTTGGTGAAATTGGCTGTTCCATCACGCAGTTCAACACGAGGGCAAGAACCCTGTACCACCTTGGCGCCAAGTTTGGGATCAACATCAGTCTGTTGTTTTTTCTGACCCAGATTGAGTCCGCCAACACCCGAAGAGCTACAACCTGCAACAACGGCTGCAAGTGACAAAAATACTAAAATACGAACCGAATTCACCGACAACACACCCCGTCCCTAACGATCTTGAATAGCCAGACAAGCTAGAAGCCAAGCTGGACCTTTTTGTGGTAGCCCAATTTCTGGTCTTTAACGAGTCATTTCGATGTTCTATACCAGCGCGGCAATTCTTCACAACTCCCCAGGCAAATTCGCTGCGGGAAGCACACAGGATCAGTCCCTTGCAATATGTCTCCACCAGAGGTCAGGCACCCGAGCTCGGTTTCAGTGATGCACTCCTGACCGGCCTTGCCCGCGACGGCGGTCTGTATCTGCCGGCACAGTGGCCACAATTTTCCAAAAAAGAAATTCGGGCGATGCGCGGCAAATCCTATCAGGACATCGCCTTTCAGATTCTCCTTCCTTTTGTCGAGGGCGATATAGAGGCTGATGCATTCAAAACAATGATTGACGAAGCCTATGGTACCTTCCGCCATCCGGCGGTTACCCCATTGGTTCAGACAGGCGAGAACAGTTTTATTCTGGAGCTGTTCCACGGGCCGACACTGGCCTTCAAGGATGTTGCAATGCAATTGCTGTCCCGTCTGATGGACCATGTATTGCGACAGCGCGACCAAAGAGCAACCATTGTGGGCGCGACTTCAGGTGACACCGGTGGCGCTGCTGTCGACGCCTTTGCCGGGCGCGACAACACCGATGTGTTCATTCTGTTTCCTCATAATCGGGTTTCACCGGTGCAACAGCGGCAAATGACCACGTCGGGTGCGGCCAACGTAAAGGCCCTGGCACTGGAGGGAAATTTTGACGATTGCCAGAACCTGGTGAAAGCCATGTTCAATGACCCGTCATTTCGCGACAAAGTGCAATTGTCAGGGGTCAATTCGATCAACTGGGCACGAATTATGGCTCAGATTGTTTACTATTTCACCAGTGCGATTTCCCTTGGTGCCCCTGATCGCAAAGTTTCATTCACCGTACCTACCGGCAATTTCGGCGACATATTTGCAGGTTACTGTGCCAAATGCATGGGACTGCCAATTGAAAAGCTTGTCGTTGCAACCAACGACAATGATATTCTTGCCCGAACATTACGCACGGGTCGCTATGAAATGCGTTCTGTTGTGGCCACAACCTCACCGTCGATGGACATACAGATATCGTCCAACTTTGAGCGCCTTCTGTCGGAATGTCATGACCGCAATTCAGATCAGGTGCGGCTTTATATGTCAGGCCTAACCCAGTCCGGCGCATTTACGATTGAGCCCGGTGCATTGAAGATGATGCGCAAACATTTTACTGCCGGCAAAGCTACTCAGAAGCAAACGGCGCAGGCAATTGCTACAATGGTTGAGCAAACGGGCTACGTTCTTGACCCACATACAGCCGCGGGTATTCATGTTTCACAACGTTTTGAAAAACCGCGCAGCCCCATGATAACACTGGCGACAGCCCATCCCGCCAAGTTTCCGCAAGCGGTTAATTCAGCCTGCGGTATTGACCCCGCCCTCCCGTCGTGGCTCTGTGATCTTATGGATCGGGAGGAGACATTTGAAATATTGCAGCCTGAACTCAATATAGTTGAGACATACATTGCCCGAAATGCACGTGCTGCAAATTGAAATCGGAATCCAATATGAGTGTTGAGTGTACCCAGCTTCCAAGCGGGTTGACTGTAGTAACCGAGAATATGCCTCACCTTGAGAGCGCTGCTCTTGGTGTCTGGATCAAATCCGGGTCGCGTGATGAAACCGAAAACGAACACGGCATAGCCCATCTGCTGGAACATATGGCTTTCAAGGGAACGGCAATACGGACCGCCAGACAAATTGCCGAGGAAATTGAAAATGTCGGCGGTGAAGTCAATGCTGCCACGTCCATCGAGACAACATCCTATTATGCCCGCGTGTTGAAAGATCACGTACCCCTGGCGATCGATATTCTGGCGGACATATTGACAAATTCTGTCCTGGATGAAGCCGAGCTGCATCGTGAAAAACACGTGATATTGCAGGAAATCGGCGCTGCGATCGATACGCCGGATGATGTTGTTTTTGACAAATTTTCCGCAACAGCGTTTCGCGACCAGACGATTGGCCGTTCAATTCTGGGCACGCCTGAAACGGTTCAGTCGTTTACACCGCAGCAAATCCGAAGTTATCTCAATCGCAACTACACAGCCGACAAAATGATCATTGTGGCTGCAGGTGCCGTCGATCATGATTCACTCGTGCGCCTTGTCGAGGATCGTTTTGCCGGAATACCGGCAACGACAGACAATCCACTGCCTATCGTTGAAGCCGCCTATAGTGGTGGTGAATATCGCGAAAAACGCGATCTCATGGACGTGCAATTGCTGATCGGTTTTGAAGGGCGCGCCTATCACGCACGTGATTTTTACGCTTCCCAGATTTTGGCAAATGTGCTTGGCGGCGGCATGTCATCGCGGCTGTTTCAGGAAGTGCGCGAACATCGGGGCCTGTGTTATTCGGTCTATGCATTGCACTGGGGTTTTTCGGATACGGGCGTTTTCGGCATTCACGCTGCGACGGGCCAGGAAGACATACCTGAACTTGTTCCGGTTATTCTCAACGAGTTGCACAGGGTTGCCGAAAATGTTGATGAATCCGAAATCGAAAGAGCCCGCGCTCAAATTCGCGCCGGACTGCTGATGGCCCATGAAAGCCCGGCAGCACGCGCCAGTCAGGTAGCACGTCAGATGCTGCTCTACGGCCGCCCTATTCCAAATGACGAACTGATGGATCGGCTCTCCAACATCACACCGCACCGATTGACCGATTTGTCCTCAAGGTTGTTTTTCGATTCTCCGGTTACCTTGTCAGCCGTCGGCCCCTTGGACAGCCTGATGCCTTTGACAGAATTGGAAGCAGGCCTTTCAGTCAATGCAGCACGCAATCGCGCAGCCAGCTAGCAATGTAAATTCCGGCTGATGCATCATGGTCGGATCAACGTGGAAAATTGGTCCGGCATCGCAACTCTGATTCTTGACAGACACCAGACCATGTCACCACTTCGACTTCTTTCCAGACGAGAACCGGTACTGCGCCTTGATGGTGACGCGGTCTATTTGCGTTTGCCGAAAAAAAGTGACTACAAAATTTGGGCCAATGTTCGCGCGACCAGTAAGCGTTTTCTGGAACCGTGGGAGCCAAGCTGGCCGGTCGATGATCTCACCCGGCGTTCATTTCTCAGCAGAATACAGCGCTATGAGCATGATTTTCAGGATGG
This sequence comes from uncultured Rhizobiaceae group bacterium, assembly GCA_947501445.1. Taxonomy (GTDB): domain Bacteria; phylum Pseudomonadota; class Alphaproteobacteria; order Rhizobiales; family Rhizobiaceae; genus Hoeflea_A. The sequence goes on from CANMVS010000006.1 coordinate 245,634, forward strand.
GAAGGCCGTACCGCTTTTTCTGTTTCTTGCGGACACCGACCAATTGGTTGGCGGCCTGAATATCAGCAACATTCGCCGGGCGGCGGCTCAAAGCTGCATGATTGGCTACTGGATGGCTGAAGAAAATGCCGGAAAAGGACTGATGCTGGCTGGATTACGCGCCGCAATTCCCTATATCTTTCAAACCTTGCGGTTGCACAGAATTGAAGCTGCTTGTATTCCAGATAACGAACGTTCGGTTCGACTCCTTGAAAAGGCCCATTTCAGGCACGAGGGCTATCTGAGAGGTTACCTGAAAATAAATGGCAAGTGGCGCGATCATCATCTCTATGCATTGTTGTCTTCTGACAATACCGAAGACGACAGCCACTCAAAGCCTCGTCAGTAACCTGGAACATGAATAACCACATGCACGGATCTTTCAATCGAAACACTCACTATGTGCGCCAGACCCTCGTCGGTCTGATCGCGATGGTGATGCTCATTGTTTGCGCTGCTGCGACATTTGCTGCCGAGCCGGTTCGTATTTCGCGAGACGACACAGCCCTTGATCTGACAGCAACAACTGAAGTCTATTCCCAGCGCGGGGATGCTTTTCAAACGTCTACCGCACCGGATGCAGACGGCATTGTCAGGCGAATTGAAATTCGTGCCAGCACAGGCAACCATAGTGGGGACTGGGCGGTTTTTGCTCTGGCCAATGTTTCTGATGAACAATTGGACCGATTGATCGTGGCGCCGCATTTTCGGCTTGTCAGTTCCGGACTCTTATGGCCGGATCTTGGATCAGAACGGATTATCTCGATTACACCCAGTGAAGGCTTTGCGCTGGACCGTGTTCCCAGTGACGAGGCTGATGTCTTTCACATCACACTCAATCCCGGTGCCATTGTCACCTTTGTCGCCGAGCTCACGTCGCCCGAGTTGCCACAGATTTATCTATGGGAACCCGAGGCCTATAAGGACACTGTCAACTCATTCACATTGTACAAAGGCATCGTGCTCGGTATTGCCGGGCTTCTTGCCGTCTTTTTAACCATCCTGTTTGTCGTCAAGGGAACCTCTGTCCTGCCGGCTACGGCGGCACTGGCCTGGGCGGTATTGGCTTATATATGCGTTGATTTTGGCTTTCTTTCCAAACTGGTGAGCACAACGCCCACTGATGAACGAATATGGCGTGCGGGTACGGAAATAACACTTGCCGCCGGGCTGGTGATTTTTCTGTTCACCTATCTCAACCTTAACCGTTGGCACACGAACCTGAGTTTTGCGACACTGGCCTGGATCGTCGGATTGGCCATATTGTCGGGTGTTGCGGTTTACGATCCGGCAATAGCAACGGGTATTGCGCGTATCTCATTTGCCGCAACCGTCATCGCTGGTACCGGCCTTATAGCCTATCTCGGCTTTAATCGTTTTGACCGGGCGATCATGTTGATCCCGACATGGGTTTTGATCATCTGTTGGCTGTTTGGTGCCTGGCTGACGGTAACCGGCCAGTTGGCCAATGATATTGTCCAGCCTGCTCTTGGCGGAGGGCTTGTACTGATTGTTCTGTTGATCGGGTTTACGGTCATGCAGCATGCCTTTGCCGGCGGCGCGCATCACAATGGACTTTTCAGCGACCTTGAACGTCAGTCACTGGCATTGACCGGTTCCGGAGACATTGTTTGGGACTGGGACGTGCCTCGCGACCGCATCGTGACAATGCCTGATGTGAGCAAGCAGTTGGGGCTTTCGCCCGGCAGTTTGTTTGGTCCTGCCCGTAACTGGGTGCCGCGTATACATCCGGATGACCGCGATCGTTTCCGCGCGACGCTCGATGTGGTGCTTGAACACCGCCGCGGCCGTATCAATCACCAGTTCAGAATACGTGCCGAGGACGGCCACTATCACTGGCTTGCCTTGCGTGCGAGACCGGTTGTTGGTTCGGATGGTGAAGTCATCCGTTGTGTGGGCACACTCATTGATGTGACCGAGCAGAAAAGTTCGGAAGAACGATTGCTGCATGATGCGGTTCACGACAATCTGACAGGCCTGCCAAATCGTGAATTGTTCGTTGACCGTCTGGACGCAATCATCGCACTTGCAAGTGCGGAAGATGCAGTGCGACCAACCATCTTCGCAATCGACATAGATCGTTTTAAACACGTCAATGACGAGCTTGGCATATCGGCCGGCGATACCATACTGCTCACTATCGCCCGTCGCCTGAAACGCCTGCTGAAGCCACAGGATACATTGGCGCGCATCAGCGGCGATCAATTTGGTTTGATTCTGCTCTCGGAACAGGAGCCTGCGAAAGTTGCAACATTTGCCGAGAACATCAACAAGGCCATCATGGTGCCGATTAATTTTGGCCAGAGGGAAATTATCCTGACAGCCAGTATCGGGCTGGTGACCTGGGTGGATGAAATGTCTTCGCCGCTTGAACTGGTCAAGGATGCCGAATTGGCCATGTATCAGGCCAAACGCGTTGGCGGCAACAGGATCGAGCCGTACCGCCCGGCATTTCGGGCATCTGGCGCTGACAGGCTGCAGATCGAATCGGATCTGCGCCGCGCTCTGGAACGCAAAGAGCTGACGATGGTTTACCAGCCGATTGTTGATATCGAAAGTGCGGAAATTGCCGGTTTCGAAGCGCTGATGCGCTGGGAGCACCCGCGAAAGGGCAATATTCCACCATCAGAATTTATTCCGGTTGCGGAAAGTTCTGACCTGATCATGGAACTGGGCATGTATGCCCTGCATCAGGCCTGTGAAGACATAGCGTCCTGGTACCGGGCACTTGGACAGATTCCGGTATTCATGTCGGTCAATCTTTCAAGCGCTCAACTGCTGCGCAATGACTTGTATTCGGATATTCGCTCCGTCTTGACGAAGACCGGATGCAAAGCGCAGACGCTGAAGCTTGAACTGACAGAATCCGTCGTGATGCATAATCCGGAGCAGGCAGCGCGGGTATTGGCACGCCTGAAGGATCTGGGCATACAATTGGCGCTTGATGATTTTGGAACCGGACATTCCTCGCTGTCCTATCTGACGCGTTTTCCCTTTGACACCATCAAGATCGATCAAACGCTGGTGCGTGCGACCAACGAGAAACAGCTTGTCCTGCTCAGGTCAATCATTGCCATGGCACGCGATCTGGAAATGAATGTTGTGGCCGAAGGTGTCGAGACCGAAGAGGATGCCGAAGAACTGGCTGATCTGGGTTGTGATTATGCACAGAGCTTTCTCTTCGGACCTCCGATCGGCCCGACATCAGCACTTAAACTGCTGCGTGAACATTTCCCGCTGATGTAAGTTTCAGGTTTGCAAATGAGGTGGCACAGCAGTAGTTGACCAATCTGGCACGAAGGTCAAATACCTCGAATTCCAAACGTTTAATTTATTCTTACAGCCTATCCCGAAATGCTTGCATTTATACTTATGTAATATTACTGTTTACTGGACTGCCTCAGGTTTTGTCAGAAATGGGACAACGGTGTCCGTATTTGAGTTTGTTGATGCATTCAGGGTTTGCCGATTCCGACAAAACCTGAATTGCTCTATCGCCGGACAAATCCAGAGTCTGGCAACCCGGCCGCAGAACGATCTGATTGAACCGGGCGAGCTTCGTCAGATGTTGCAACGATGACAGGAAACAATCGTAATGGATGATGAAAAATTCGAGTATACAGTTCTGGTCAATCACGAAGAACAATATTCGCTCTGGCCGACATTCAAGGATATCCCGAATGGCTGGAGTCAGGTTGGTCCTGTTGGTAAAAAAGCGGAATGTCTGGCCTGGGTCGAAGAGGTGTGGACTGATATTACACCGCTGAGTGTGCGCAAGCGGCTTGAGGAATCCAAAGCCGCCCGCCTTGCCAAGGCCAATTGATCAGGTCCTTTTGCGGTCTGGCAAGCCCTTCAGGCTTTGCCACATTCTGTTGACAGCATGGCCGGATCGATACCCATTGATGCAAATGCGCGATCATATTTGGTATCGAGGTCGCCCTCAAACATTATGTCATTGACCGATGGGCAGGTCAGCCAGCCATTCGCACTGACTTCGTCTTCCAGCTGCCCCGCATCCCAACCGGAATATCCCAGCAGAAGCGTTGCTCTGCGGGGGCCTTTACCGGCGGCAATAGCGCGCAGAATATCAACCGTTGCGGTCAGGCACAGATCGTCTGATATGGGCACCGTTGCATCACTGTGAAAATCATCCGAATGCAATACAAAGCCGCGTCCGGTATCAACGGGACCGCCCGCCAATACACTCAGATCAACAGCTGACTGTGGTAGAGCGGCAATTTCCTCTGCCCCGATCAACTCAAGTTGAGCAACCAGCTCTGCGAATGATAGAGGCTGACTTCTATTGAGCACGAACCCGATGGAGCCATTGCTGGTATGCGCGCAGATATAAATAACCGTGCGGGAAAAATTACTGTCAGTCAGACCGGGCATGGCCAGCAGGAATTGGCCGTCAAAACAGCCACGTTCACCATCTCCCAACAAGCTTTCGTGTAGAATATCCATAGGTCTAACTTAGCAGTAAAAGCGCGAATGGGAAGACCCACCGGATTGATGTTGCTGGCGTATCGATTGAATGTTGGGCGTTCAAACACGCTATGGATGCAAACTGCCGATCACCGGAATATGATTCAATCATCTCCTGTCGTGACTGGTCTGTATTGATCCGACAGGTTAAACAATGTCCATGATCAAATTGACATCTCATCAGCGGTTATCATTCCGCACTCTGGCGATTGTTAGCGCTGTCGCGGGTCTCAATCTTGCTGTGCCTCAAGCATCAGCTGCATCCAGTGAGTGGGTCGAGACAGAAGGCGGCAGGATCCGCATGTCTGCCCTGCCCCCAGGCTCGGATGGTACGATCAAAGCTGTTCTGGATGTCGACCTGCTACCCGGCTGGAAGACCTATTGGCGCGACCCCGGAGAAGCGGGTGTGCCGCCTACCCTGGGGTTTTCCGGCAGTGAGAACATCGAACAGGCGGAAATCCATTTTCCTGCACCGGAACGCATCAAGGATGATTATTCAGTTTGGGCCGGCTACAAATATCCGGTGACGTTTCCGGTGTCACTGGTCCAGAAAAACGCGGGCGCTGCCAGCACATTGCAGGCTGATGTGTTTCTTGGAATATGCCAGTCAATCTGCATTCCGTTTCAAACGAACTTCACATTGACAGTTGATCCAGATGTGGCCGCCACGCCTTTTGAAGAAAAACTCATCAATCATGCTTTCAATGATCTGCCCGAGGCCTCAGGTGAAGGATTTGAAATTACCGGCTTTAAACACCACGAAGGTGTTGACGCTCTCGATTTGACGATCCAGGTCCCCAGTAGTGCAAGCAAAAGCGAGCTCTTTGTCACCGGTCCGCAGGGTTGGTATTTCGAAACGCCCAAACTTGTTCACCACGATGGTGATCTTGCAACATTCGAGATCAGCATTGATACAGGATCTCAAGATGCTGCTTTGGCGGGCAATGCCATTCAGGTACTCGTGACATCTGCAGGCCGCAGCATGGAAACCGAGTTTCTGATACCCTGACCCCAATATCCGGCGTCATCACGTGTTCGACATAGTCCTGTGCAAATCAAATTGTCCGCAGGTACGAATTATGCTTGCCGATGACGTGTAAGAATGGTCATCTGAGCGGTAAAGTTCGTCAATTCAAGCGAAGCTCGTCAATTGAAGAAGGGAAAATTGTGTGACCATATCAATCGGTGACAAACTGCCTACACTGACACTGAAGGAAACCACGTCTGAAGGTATGGATGAAGTCTCCACAGCGGATATATTTGGTGGCAAAAAGGTTGTCTTATTTGCCGTTCCGGGTGCATTTACCCCAACCTGCCATCTCAATCACCTTCCCGGTTATCTGCAGCATCACGACGCTATTCTGGCAAAGGGCGTCGATGAAATCGCTGTCATTTCAGTCAATGATGCTTTTGTGATGGGTGCCTGGGCAGGAAGTACAGGCGGGGAAGGCAAAATCCGCTATCTGGCAGATTGGGATGCGGCCTTTACCAAAGGCATTGGCATGGACATGGACTTGTCAGCCGGAACGCTGGGTGTTCGTTCAAAACGGTACTCAATGATCGTTGAGGATGGCATTGTAACGGCCATCAACCTTGAAGATTCGCCAAGTGAAGCCGTTACGTCCGGTGCAGCAGCGCTTATCGAGCAGCTTTAAACGGTGCCATCGCATGGCGGGCGAGTTCGTCCGCCCGCTCATTTTCCGGATGGCCGGCATGGCCTTTAACCCAGTGCCAGTTAACGCTATGGACATCACGTGCAGCGTCGAGCGCCTGCCATAGCTCAACATTTTTCACCGGTTTTTTTGCTGCCGTTTTCCATCCATTGCGCTTCCAGCCGGCGATCCAGCGACCAATACCATCCTTGACGTAGGAAGAATCCGTGTAGAGATCGACCGTACAGGGCTGTTTCAGAGCGTTCAGGGCTTCAATGGCTGCCGTCAACTCCATACGGTTGTTGGTGGTGTCTGCCTCACCGCCGGACAGCTCACGATCCATGTCACCGTAGCGCAGGATCGCGCCCCAACCACCGGGCCCGGGGTTACCGGAGCATGCTCCGTCCGTATAAATTTTCACTTGTTTCAATTCAGTTCACCCGTGTTGCGCAATCCATATTCGCGTGCCGATTCGACCTTTCGATGGAACCGGAGATAGCGCAGATATTCCATCGGATCTTTTTTGACAACCATGGCGTCGTCACGCACGGTCAACCAGTCATACAGCCGTGTGAGAAAAAACCGCAGGGCAGAGCCATAGGCCAAAGTTGGCAGCGCCTGTATCTCATGCTCATTCAGCTTTCGCACAGACTGATAGCCACTGAGCAACGCTGACCCCTTGGTGATGTTAAATGATCCATCGCGCTCGAAGCACCAGGCATTCAGCAGTATCGCCACATCATAGGCCAGATAATCATTGCAGGCGAAATAGAAGTCGATCAGCCCGGAGAATTTGTCACCAAGAAAAAACACATTGTCAGGGAACGCATCCGCATGGATAACGCCACCGGGCAAATCTTTTGGCCAAAGGGCCTCCAGATGTGACAAATCGGTCTCGATTTCTCCAACCAGACCCGGTTCGACGCTTTCTGCCTGTGAAGCAGACATATCCCATAGCGGACGCCAACCCTCAATGGTAAGTGCGTTCTTGCGTGTGAGACCAAAATCCTGCCCGGCCAGATGCATTTGCGCGATCGCCTTGCCAACTTCCCTGCAATGTTGGGGCGTTGGGCGGCGCGGCCACATGCCTTCCAGAAAACTGATCAGCGCCGCGGGACGTCCAGCCAGTTCCCGCAGGACCTGACCGTCCCGGCAATGGACCGGGAGCGGGCAGTTCAAACCGTTTTCAGCAAGGTGATCCATCAGACCCAGAAAAAATGGCAGATCCGCGCGTTCAACCCGCTTTTCATAGAGTGTCAGAATATAGGCGCCGCTGCTCATATGGAGAAGAAAATTGGAATTTTCGACCCCTTCTGCAATGCCTTTGTAAGACAGCAGATTTCCAAGATCATACGGTGCCAGAAATTGCTGCAACTCCGTTTCAGTGATGTCGGTATAGACCGCCAATTGTTACCCTCTCGAAAATCATTGTGCGGCTTGGTCTTAGAGCAATTTCAATCTGAATTGAACCAATCAATGGTGCAAAAGTGGTTGGGTAAAACATATTTTCCAACCCACCGAATTCAGACCGTTTTACGTTTTGTCAGAAACGGGACAAGGGTGTCGGTCATTGATTGTGTCGGTGCATTCAGGTTCTGCCGATTCCGTCAAAACCTGAATTGTTCTGGCGCACGGCCCGGTCACATCGCATCAAGACCCGTGAAAATTGAATCCGATTGCCCTCTACCCGTTCACAAAAGCCATATCCTGAGTGGTCAGTGCAACATCGCGCAAATCTGCCATCACCCGGAAGTTTTCATCTTCAATGACCGTTTCAGCCAGCTCTATTGTGACGTCAAAGCGCTGTCGAAACGCCTCGATAATTTCATCAACAATGACTTCGGGTGCAGAAGCACCTGCAGAAATACCAACCGTTGTCCAATTTTTGTCACCGGCTTGCTCAAACGGAATTTCTTTGGCCCGCTGAACCAACACGGAACCACCCGCACCCGCACGCTGCGCAACTTCTACCAGGCGGCGCGAGTTGGAGGAATTTGGTGCACCGACCACCAGAAAGAAATCACAACCGGGTGCAGCGGCCTTGACCGCATCCTGACGGTTTGTTGTTGCATAACAAATGGATTCAGCCGCCGGTGCGCAAAGGTTTGGAAACCTTTCATTCAATGCCGAGATTATGCCGGCAGTATCTTCAACTGAAAGCGTGGTTTGCGTTACAAACCCCAGGTTATCCGGATCATCCGGCTGATAATCCCGCGCATCCTGTTCTGTCTCAATGAGGCTTGCCGCCCCCTGCGGCAATTGTCCCATTGTTCCGATGACTTCGGGATGACCCGCATGGCCGATCAACAGCACATGGCGGCCAAGGCGCTGGTGCCGCATGGCCTGTTTATGCACTTTGGAAACAAGTGGACAGGTTGCATCGAGATAGAACAGATTGCGTTGTTGCGCATCTGCGGGCACAGACTTCGGCACGCCATGCGCAGAAAAAATGACCGGCTGCTGATGATGTTCCGGCGGTATTTCGCTCAGTTCTTCAACAAATATCGCACCCTTGGCTTCCAGCCCCTCAACCACAAAGCGATTATGCACGATTTCATGACGCACATAGACCGGAGCACCATATTTCTTCAGAGCCAGCACAACAATCTGGATGGCACGATCAACGCCAGCGCAAAAACCGCGTGGCCCGCAAAGCCGGATCGTCAGTGATGGTTTTACATTCATTGTCATGATCTGCGCCCAGGCGTTGGATTGTTCGTCATCAACTGACCATTCTTGCTGATGGACAGCAATTGCATTGAAATTACAACCCAGTCAATCAGATCGCCTGTAACTGCGCCATACAAAAAAACCTGCCACCACAAATAGGGCGCCCGCAAGCCCATACCAGGTCACAGCATATTGCAAATGTCTATTGGGCAGTTCGACGCGGGTCACACCGCCGATTGGGCCTTTGCCGACATTTGTATCGCCATCACCGGCATCAACAAAAAATGGAACCAGATTGTCCGCATCCAGCGCCATGGCATCACGCATGGACGCAAAATCTTTCCAATACCAGATCCGGTCATCCGGTGCATTGTCAGGCACGACCCAACCGGGCTTCTCATTGAGAGGATTGCGTGCCAGGCCGTCCAGATTAACAATGCCTTCCACAGCCGGCCACGGGCGGCTGGAAGGCTCCTTGAGGCTATAGGGTACAAATCCCCGATTAACGATCAATACGCGACCATCGTCCAGTCTGAGCGGCGTATAGACATACCATCCCGACTGCCCGCCATGGGTAGCCAGGTAATGTTGTTCGCTTTGATGAATAAACGTTCCGCGGACTGACACCGGCAGGTAATCAACATCACCGGTCTTTTTCCATTGGGTCAATGCATCATCGATGCTGATGTCCGGCTGCTCCATCCGGCTGTCAATCATGGAAATGAGCTGTTCTTTCCACTCAAGCCGCGAGACCTGCCAGTTTCCAAGCAGCAAAAGCGCAACAAAAGCCAACGCAACAAAGACGAAAAACAACAGGCCAACACGCCGGGATGCCTGCTTTGCGCCTGCATTCTTCAGGGTCGGCGCATCATCTGCAACCTTATTCATCGTCAATTTCACCTTCATGGGCGCTGTTTTTAAACTGCAGATTGATCAGGACACCCTTTAGCGCGCGCAGCAGACCAAGACACAACACAACAGTCAAAGGTATCCAGATGAGAAAATGCAGCCATAGTGGTGGTCCATAACTCACCTCCAGCCACAAAGCCAATCCGACGACCAGAAACCCGATCAACAGGATGACAAATACAGCGGGGCCATCACCGGCATCTGCAAATCCGAAATCAAGATCACAGTTTTCACAGGACCCATTCAGTTTGATATAGCCATCAAACAAGTGGCCGCCGCCGCAACGCGGGCACCTGCCCTTGATCCCCGACATGATGGGATCCACCGGTGTTGTGGGTGCCGTGTCCTTGTGTGTCATTGCGGCGCTCCAATGCGAGGGGGCGCAACGCATGCAATTGCGTTACGCCCCCAAAATCCCAGGATACTTGTGTTTCGTATCAGTGTGCGGCGATTGTAGCGCCCCATGATGCCCAAATATAGATGCTGAAAAACAGGAACAGCCATACCACGTCAACAAAATGCCAGTACCAGGCAGCAGCCTCGAAACCGAAATGTTTCTCAGGCGTGAAATCTCCGGTCGCCGCACGAATAAGACAGACGAGCAGGAATATGGTTCCAACAAGCACATGGAAGCCATGGAACCCGGTCGCCATGAAGAATGTCGCGCCATAGATGGATTCTTTGAACGCAAATGGTGCATGGACGTATTCGTAGGCCTGCACGAAGGAAAACAGCACGCCAAGGACAACGGTCAAAACCAGACCCTGAATCAATCCCTTGCGATTGCCGTGCAGCAATGCATGGTGCGCCCATGTTACTGCGGTACCGGACAGCAGCAGAATGATTGTATTGTAAAGCGGCAGGTGCAAAGGATCGAGGACTTCAATACCGACCGGCGGCCACTGTCCGCCCGTATGTTCAACCCGCGCAACCTGAGCAGCCTCACCAGCATAGATGCTCGCATCAAAAAATGCCCAGAACCAGGCCACAAAGAACATGACCTCAGAGGCAATGAACATGATCATTCCATAACGAAGGTGCATGGAAACAACCGGCGTGTGATAACCCTGATGGCCTTCCTTTATGCAATCGGCCCACCAGACAATCATCGTGTAAATCACGATTGCCAGGCCAACGAAGAAGAGCCACGGATTGGCCAGCTCCAGACCAAACATTTCCAGTGATCCACCTGACAGGTAACGCATATAGGCGATACCGCCCAACGCCATTATCAAGGCGCCAACGGAACCGACAAACGGGTGTGAACTTGGATCGATTATGTGGTAATCGTGATTTTTTTGATGCGCATCAGCCATTTCTAATTCCCCGAATTGCCTTTTCATGTCGGTTGCATCGCCTGCAACCGGAATTTCAAAGCCTATCCGCCTCCGTCTCGACAACGCCTGTCGCCGCAGCAACGGGTTTGTCTGTTTCCAACGGGAAGAACGTATAGGACAGTGTGATGGTATTAATGTTCATTGTTTCCGGCGCGTTCACTATGTCCGGATCAACAAAGAAGACAACTGGCATGTCCAGGCTTTCACCAGGCTGCAATTGTGTCTCGGTAAAGCAAAAACACTCAACCTTGTTGAAATAGGCCCCTGCTGCCTGTGGCGTGACGTTGAACGTCGCCTGACCGCTGGTGGCGTCTTTGCCGGTGTTCGTTGCCAGATAAGAAATCTGGGTGGTCTCGCCAATCTTCAGTTCAACTTCGCGCTGAACCGGTTTGAACTGCCATCCAAGTGCATTGGATACATTGGCGTCAAATCGCACACGAATTGTGCGGTCAAGCACTGCATCGGAATATTGCTCGACACGCTGGGTCGTACCACCATAACCGGTTACCTGGCAAAACAGCTGGTAAAGTGGAACCGCGGCATAGGACACACCAATCATCCCGACAACAACGCTGGCACAAATTGCCACCACACGCATGTTTTTGCGTTCCATCTGCTGGGTATTTTCCCGCTTTGATGTTGCATTGTTGGTATTCATCGGTGCGCCCTAAAAAGCCCGTTCAAGAATGGCGGGGCCAAACTTGATGATGGTCGCGGCGTAAAACAGCACAGCAAGCGATCCCAGCACCACAGCCAATGCAATGGACCTGCGTCGGCGTAGTGTTTTTTGTTGCTCAGTCAGTTCGATTTGCTCAATCATATTCAAACACCAAAACTGGTCGCCAGACCATCCACCAACAGCACCGCAAAAATGGTGAAAAGATAGATCAGGGAGAAACCAAACATTGCCTTGGCAGGTTTCATGACCTGGTCATCAATTTTCATGGTCCACACGCGGACAGCATACCAGATGAAGCCTATTCCAAGCCCCAGTGATACCAATCCATAAACGACGCCAGCAAAACCCATGACATAGGGCAAGACACCAACGACAGCGGTAATAATTGCATAGGCCAATATGTGGTTTTGCGTTGACCGAACGCCTGCCACATTGGGCAGCATGGGGATACCGGCATTGCCGTAGTCGCCCTGCTTGAACAACGCCAGTGCCCAAAAATGCGGCGGTGTCCAAAGAAATATTATCAAAAACAGAACCGAGCTGTCCCAGGATATTGAACCGGTGACACAGGCCCAGCCGATCATCGGCGGGAATGCACCCGCAGCCCCGCCAATAACAATGTTTTGAGGCGTCGAACGTTTCAGCCACATTGTATAGACGACCGCATAAAAGAATATCGTGAAAGCCAGCAGTCCCCCGGCCAGCCAATTAACAAGCAGACCGAGCGTAACTACTGAAAAAACAGACAATACAATGCCAAAAACCAGTGCCTCGTTCCGGGTCACTTTTCCGGCCGGTATGGGCCGTTTGGCGGTGCGGGTCATGATCGCATCAATATCAGCGTCATACCACATATTCAGCGCACCGGACGCCCCCGCACCAACCGCAATACACAATATTGCCACAGCGCCCATGAAGGGATGGATGGTGCCAGGCGCGATGATCAATCCAACAAATGCAGTAAAGACAACCAGAGACATTACCCTGGGCTTCAAAAGCGCAAAGAAGTCCCGTGGGTCGGCCTGGGAAAGCTCAACCTCGGAAATTTTGATTACTTCATTTTCGCCGGTAATTGCCATTTGAGATTATCTGACCACCAGTGTTGAAAGAAACCGAAGCCACTTGCGTGGCTTTGGTCCTTGTTTGTTACTTGATGCGCGGGAGCTGTTCCCACTGGTGCACTGGCGGAGGTGAACTTAACTTCCACTCCAGCGTCGTTGCACCCTCTCCCCACGGATTATCACCTGCAATGCGTTTTTTTGCAAAGGCTTCCCAAATTCCGTACAGGAAGATCAAAACCGCGATGGCTGAAATGTAGGAGCCATAGGACGAAATTGCATTCCAGCCGGCATAGGCATCAGGGTAATCAATGTAGCGCCGTGGCATGCCCGCCATGCCAAGGAAATGCTGCGGGAAGAACACAAGATTAACCCCGATAAACATCACCCAGAAATGCGATTTGGCCAGGAATGAGTTGTACATATAGCCGGTCATTTTCGGGAACCAGTAATACCAGGCCGCAAAAATTGCGAACACGGCACCCAGCGACAGAACATAATGGAAGTGAGCCACAACGTAGTAGGTGTCATGCATTGAGCGGTCGAGACCGGCATTGGCCAGTTGAACCCCGGTCACACCGCCCACCGTAAACAGGAAGATGAAACCCAGCGCCCACAGCATTGGTGTGCGAATGGTCAGGGAACCGCCCCACATGGTTGCAATCCATGAGAAAATCTTGACACCGGTTGGCACAGCGATAACCATTGTTGCGAAGACAAAATAACGCTGCGTATCAAGGGACAGGCCCACCGTATACATGTGGTGTGCCCAGACGATAAAGCCGACAGCGCCAATCGCCACCATGGCATAGGCCATGCCCAGATAACCAAAGACGGGCTTGCGCGAGAACGTCGATACAATATGGCTGACGATACCAAATCCCGGAAGTATGAGAATGTACACTTCAGGATGCCCGAAGAACCAGAACAGATGCTGGAACAGGATCGGATCACCGCCACCTTCGGGTGAGAAGAAGGACGTACCGAAGTTACGGTCTGTCAGCAGCATTGTAATGCCGCCTGCAAGCACCGGCAAAGACAGCAGCAGCAGGAATGCAGTGACAAGCACAGACCAGGCAAACAGCGGCATCTTGTGCAGTGTCATGCCCGGTGCGCGCATATTGAAAATGGTGGTGATGAAGTTGATGGCACCAAGAATGGACGATGCACCTGCGATATGAAGTGACAGGATGGCGAAATCCATTGCCGGTCCAGGCTGACCGGTTGTGGACAAGGGCGGATAGATCGTCCAGCCGCCGCCGGTTCCATAGGCACCGGCCGGACCTTCCACAAACATGGAAAGCAGCAGCATGATAAATGCCGGGGGCAGCAGCCAGAACGAGATATTGTTCATGCGCGGGAATGCCATATCGGGTGCGCCGATCATGATGGGCACCATCCAATTGGCAAATCCACCGATCAATGCAGGCATCACCATGAAAAAGATCATGATAAGGCCATGCGCTGTGGTGAACACATTATACATGTGCTTTCCGCCATCAATGGCCGCATCACCGTCAAGGCCGTAGACCATTGCGGCAAGACCATGGAAAATCTGAATGCCTGGCTCTGCCAGTTCCCAGCGCATGAAAACAGAGAGCGTACCACCAATGATACCGGCAATAATCGCAAAGATCAGATACAGCGTACCGATGTCTTTGTGGTTGGTTGAGTAGACCCAGCGTGTCCAGCCGTTATAGGGCTGGTGGTCGTGTGAATCATGTGCTGCGGAAGATCCAGCCATCGTATTACTCCTCGATCTTCTGTACATCGTTGGCAGCGAGCTCAACGGTTTTTTCTGCTTGATCTATCGATGCCAGCAACTGCGCATTCGCAGCTTCCAGATCATCGGCGGCGGCAGCCAGCCATGCGCCATACTGCTGCTCTGACACAACCCGAATGGCGATTGGCATATAGGCGTGATCCTTGCCACACAATTCCGAGCACTGACCGTAATAAAGCCCTTCACGATCTGCCTTGAACCAGGTTTCATTCAAGCGGCCCGGGACGGCATCAATCTTGACGCCGAACGAAGGCATTGCGAATGCATGAATAACGTCAGCGGCCGTGACCAGCACACGAACCGTCGCATTGACCGGAACAACCATTTCATTGTCCACAGCAAGCAAACGCGGATATTCCTTGCGGTCTTCCTTACCATAGGAAGCCCGATCACTGTCACTCAGGAGAATGGAGTCGAATGAGACTTCCTGCTCAACCTGGTACTCATAACCCCAGTACCACTGATACCCGGTTGCCTTGACGGTGAATTGTGGTTCATCCGGCGGTGTGAATTGTGCATTGAGAAGCTGAAAAGAGGGAATTGCCAGAAACAACAAAATTACAACCGGACCAATTGTCCAGATGACTTCAATCAATGTGTTGTGGCTGGTCTTCGAAGGTTCAGGGTTTGCGCTCGCACGAAACCGCACAATGACAACAACCAGCAAAACCAGCACCAGCACAGTAATGGGAACAATGAACCAGAGTGTATAGTCATTGAACCATGATATTTCGCGCATAATATCAGTGGCAGCTGGCTGAAAATTGATCTGCCAGTCAACCGGCTGTTCAGCATTTGCCTGTGTAGCCATAAGCAGCGGAACGAGCAGAGCCCAAACTGCATGAAGCGGATTTCTCACAACAATTCTCCCTCGAGCATACGTCCCGCATGGCGAAAACGCATAATCCCTTAATTTGACTGCGCTTAAAATCACAGTTTAGAGCCAATCGCAACTGGCTGACAGGGGTTTGTGTGCGACATTTTATGCACTTGCAACGGTTAACTGCCCCGTGTGCCTTGATAAACGGGACAGGCTGGTTAAAAAAAAACCTCATGGAATGTTTCGTGCCTTTAAAAAAACACGCAAGTTTGCCTGTGTAATGGTGTCACAAGCACCAGAATTGAAAACAGAGTCGCTTATAAACCCACCACGTGTTTGACCACCCGGCGAACAGGCATCAAACCAATGAGACCATTTTTTACAAAGTGAATTTATCCTGCCATGACATTGACTGAAACCGAGGTGGCAAACCCGACTGCGCAAAGTGCCCATGGACGGTATTTTCATCAGATTGTGATCACTGAAACCGGCCTGTAAATGAAACAATGCAATTGCAGCCTTTCCAATCACCAACAATTTCCGGCAAAATAGCCGGAATGATTCGCATATTCCTGGAGCTGACATGCTACAAATCGTTTTAAAGAGATTTTCGCTGATTGCCTTTGCCGCGCTTATGGCTGGCACGGTAACCAGTGCCGTTGCCCAGCAGCAGCCCGGAACCGTTCGCGAAAACCATGGCGCCTGGTCGATTTTATGTGACCAGCCCGCCGGGTCGTCCACCGAACAGTGTATGATGATGCAAAATGTCATTGCTGAGGATCGACCGGAAATGGGTCTATCCGTTGCGGTGCTTAAAACAGCGGATAAAAAGGCCCGGATTTTGCGTGTTCTGGCACCATTGGGCATTATTCTGCCGAATGGTCTTGGCCTGTATATCGACGGCAAGGATATTGGTCGGGCCTATTTTGTGCGGTGCTTCGAGGACGGTTGTTACGCTGAAGTAATCCTTGAGGATGCTCTGCTGAAAACTTTCCAAAGTGGCAGCACAGCAACTTTCATTATCTTTCAGACGCCGGAAGAAGGCATTGGCATTCCCGTCGATCTGACAGGCTTTACAAACGGATTTGCTGCCCTGCCCTAACCTGGACCGTTTCACGTTTTGTCAGAAACGGGATAACGGTGTCGGCCCTTGATTTTGTTGATGCATTCAGGGTTTGCCGATTCCGCCAAAACCTGAATTGCGTCAGGATTAAATTGGTGGCATCACTCAGTTCATCGAAATCATGGCTGCTGGGCGGTTGTGATGCCGTATCTCGACTGTATGAAATCTGCGGACCGCCGCAAAAGCGTCGCGAGAACATCCAAATCAATGTCATCGAGTTTTTTGACATACAAACAGGAGCGTCCGGTCTTGTGACGCCCCAGTTTTTTCATCAGATCAGCGTGCGACCCGAAGCCCTGCATGACATATATGGACAGCGCCGATTTTCTGGGTGAAAAACCGGTGATCATCCATTGACCGCTGCGGCCACTTTTATTGATGTAATCATAATGGCCAAATCCGATGATGGAGGTCCCCCACATTTTAGGCGCAGCACCGGTAATTTCATTCATGAGCGCCATAAGAATTTTACTGTCAGCACGCATGGTTTCGCTTTCAACGCTGTTCAGAAAATTATTCACGTCGCCGTCATTTTGTCGGGTTTTCAACTCAGCCATTTCGTTCTCCCCCTGGCATAGGCCATTGTGAAGGTCCAAATCCGGCAGCAAAGGAACAGTGCATTGGATCATAGGCCATAGTACCTTATATGGAGAATGAACGACATGGGCATCTGGCCATCATGACGACCCGGCAACGGTTCTTACGAATTGGGAAGTAAAATGAATAATGACTTGTTAAGTGGCTTTGACTGCTCTGAAGAGCGCGTTGCACAGATTGTCAAACATGCTCTCAAGAGTGCCGACGATGGCGAGCTTTTCATCGAATATACACAGACCGAATCTCTGGTATTTGATGACGGACGCCTGAAGTCAGGAAACTTTGCATGCGATCAGGGTTTTGGACTGCGTTCCGTTGCAGATGAAGCCGTTGGTTTTGCCCATGCTGGAGATTTGTCTGAAGCGGCCCTGCTGCGTGCATCAGATGCCGTTTCAGCCGTAACGCGCGGCTACAGCGGAAATTACGCCGACGCACCGGCACGCACAAACAAACATCTCTACGGTGATGAGAACCCAATCAACAAACCAGGGTTTGCCGAGAAAGTGCAGTTGCTGCAGCAAATAGATGCCTACGTAAGGGAACAAGATCCAAAAGTCCGTCAGGTCACAGCGGCACTTGCCGCCGGATGGCAAAATGTTTGCATTCTGCGTGCTGATGGCGAAATCATGCGCGACATTCGTCCCTTGACCCGTCTCAATATCAGTGTCGTTGTCGGGGACGGCGAGCGACAGGAAAGCGGATCATTCGGTGCCGGTGGCCGACAGGGATTTGGTGCCTTTATCGCAGAAGACTCATGGCAGACCAGCGCAGACGAAGCGCTGCGTCAGGCCCTTGTAAATCTTGAGGCGATTCCCGCACCCGCCGGTACTTTTGACGTCGTTCTGGCGTCCGGTTGGCCCGGTGTCATGTTGCACGAGGCCGTGGGGCATGGTCTTGAAGGCGACTTCAATCGCAAAAAGACCTCTGCATTTGCCGGTCTGATGGGCGAACAGGTTGCCGCCAAGGGCGTTACCGTTGTGGATGATGGAACCATTGAAGGGCGCCGTGGCTCATTGACGATTGATGATGAAGGCACACCATCAGCCCACAATGTACTGATTGAGGACGGCAGGCTTGTTGGATATATGCAGGACCGTCAAAATGCCCGCCTGATGGGCGTAAAACCAACCGGTAACGGGCGCAGACAATCGCATGCCCACCAGCCGATGCCCCGAATGACAAACACCTACATGCTGGGTGGCGACAGGTCACCAGAGGAAATCATCGCCTCGGTCGACAAGGGAATTTATGCCGTGTCCTTTGGCGGTGGACAGGTGGATATCACATCGGGAAAATTCGTGTTTGGCTGCACCGAGGCCTATATGCTGGAAAATGGTAAAATCGGTGCTCCGATCAAGGGCGCAATGCTGATCGGCAATGGCCCTGAAGCCATGCATCGGGTCTCCATGATCGGCAACGATCCGAAACTGGATACCGGCATTGGCATGTGTGGCAAGTCAGGACAAAACCTGCCCGTTGGTGTTGGTCAGCCACATTTGCGGATGGACCAGATGACCATTGGCGGCACACAGATATAGGTTGTGTTTTCAACCGGGGATTTATTTTTGATTAAATCATTTCCCCTACAACCGGATGGATGAGCACCTCAGAGACATAAAATCAACCTGCTGTTCAAGGTTTTACCATGCCGATAAAGTCGAAATTGTCGCAAATTCGGGCGATGGCACGCAGAAACGCCAAGTGGCTTGCAATCACTGGTGGTCTGGAGGCAATCTCATTGGCAGACAGGCTTGGACTGGTCGCAAAGCCCCAATGCAAGGGGGTCATTTTCACTCTGCATCAGGTGCGGCCTGACAATAATGCGGATTTTAATCCCAATTCCTTCCTTTCCATAACACCGCAATTTCTTGAATCGGTCATTCATCTGGTTCAGGAACTTGGGTGGCACCCCGTTCACCTGGAGGCGTTGCCAGCACTATTGGCAGACCCGGATTCACAAAAGCGCTATGTGGCCTTCACGCTGGATGACGGCTATCGCGACAATAGGGAATTCGCCTATCCCATCTTTCAAAAACACGGCGTACCCTTCACCGTATTTGTGGCAGCCGGCTTTACCCACCGTTCGCGAACGATGTGGTGGATAACCCTTGCCGAGATGCTGGCAAAAAATGAGACCATCACCCTCGATCTTGGTGAAACAGAGCACAATTTTGTCACCCGCACCAAATCGGAGAAATTCACCGCTTTCAGTGAAATCAGTGACAAACTCAATCACATGGATGAGGACCTTTTTGTTTCGCAAATTGATGCTGCCGCACGAGCAGCCGGCATTGAACCGCTTGATATTGTTGTACGCGAGACACTGGACGAAAAAGGCCTGCGGGACTTTGCGACAGACCCGCTTGTTCGGCTGGGTGCCCATACCGTCAACCACATCAATCTTGCACGCGCAAATACGGCACGACTGAATGATGAGATCAATCAATCAAGTGATCATGTCGAAGTGCTGACAGGATCAAAACCAACCAGCTTTGCCTTTCCGTACGGCAGCAGAGCGGCTGCCAGCAAACGGGAATTCGATGCTGCCGCTGACCATGGATTTACGGTAGCCGTCACCACGCATCCAGGTTTGTTGCAAGGCGAACATTCAGCCACACCGACCGGACTGCCAAGGGTCTCACTGAACGGATATTATCAGGATGTTCGCTACGTCAAGGCACTGTTGACGGGTATCCCGTTCAAGTGGCTGGGCGGCAGCAACTAGAGCAATTCAGGTTTTGACGGAATCGGCAAACCCTGAATGCATCAACAAAATCAAAGACCGGTACCGTTGTCCCGCTTCTGACAAAACATGAAACGGTCTGGATTGTGTCTTGAGCCTGCGTTGTGATCCCATGATGCTTCAGGGATAAAGACGCGTCTTTTTCCATTCACTATCGACTGAATCCCGATCGAATACCACACGATCATGCAGTCTGAATTTACGGTCATGCCAAAATTCCATCGATGTCGGCTCCAGCCTGAATCCCGACCAATATTGTGGCCGCGGAATCGCACCAATGGGATGTTTCGCCGTATATTCTGCTACGGCTTTTTCCAGGGCAAAGCGGCTTTCCAGTGGCCGTGACTGCTTCGATGCCCAGGCACCGATTCGGCTGCCCCGTGGGCGTGAAGCGAAGTAGGTGTCCGCTTCACTATCGCTGACGACCGTAACATGGCCACGGATGCGAATTTGACGGCGCAGTGATTTCCAGTGAAAACACATTGCTGCTTTTTTTGCCGCAAGAAGCTCTCTGCCTTTTTGGCTTTCAAAATTGGTATAAATCGTAAACCCGTGCTCATCAAACCCCTTGAGAAGAACCATACGCACATTTGGAAGACCATCGGGATCGACAGTGGCCAGCGACAGGGCCGTGGGATCATTCAGTTCATTTTCCGTCGCATCAGCCAACCATTCACCAAATAACTTGAACGGCGCGTCGGAAAGGGTAAAATCATCTTTAGCGAGCGAACTATCATTAGTCATGGTACTTTACCTGTCTCCTCGAACCAAATGCGTGGAATATTCACTTGGCATTAATTACGAACGACGTAGCACAGAGCAGAAATTTGCAGGACGAACAATCGTTTTTTTGCAAAAGTAATATCGCCCGTGTTTCTTTGCTGATGTCCGTCTTGTTCACAGTCTCAGGTTGCCTTGGTGGCGGATTGGGACTGGATAGTGTGACAGCACCCGATACCAGCCTGCATTCGGGTTCCATTCCATATAATGCAGATGATTTTTCCGACAATGAAGTCATTCGCTCCACCGTAGCCGAAGCGGATGTCAGTGACGGGTTCATACAGGATATCCCATGGCTCAATACGGCGAACGGCAATACCGGCACGGTAAGTTTTATCAGGGAAAACAGTTCCGTCAAAAAAATATGCCGTGATTTTGTCGTATCCAAACACAGCTTTGATGGCATCTCACAATATACCGGTCAGATTTGCCGTACCAGATTGACCAAATCCTGGACATTGGACGCTCTGGATGAACAGAGCTGAATTTGACCGCTGAAACAAAAAATGATTCTGGCAAATCAGGTATTTTTTTAACAATTTGTATCTAGGGTCTGTTGCCTATCGGTGACTACACCTTTTGTATTGAGTTGGTGAGTAAATGCTAGATCCCTATGCCGTGCTTGATGTGGCGAAATCGGCCAGTCAGGACGAAATCAAGACTGCCTTTCGCAAGAAAGCCAAAGCCTGTCATCCTGATCATAATCAGGGCAATCCACAGGCGGCCTCCGATTTCAGCGCTGTTAATGTGGCGTATGAAATTCTCAGCAACACGAAAAAGCGCAAGCAATTTGACTCCGGGGATATTGATGCCACCGGCAAGGCTAAACCAAAATCATCTGTATTTGGAGGTTTTAGCCGCCCTGGAAAATGGTCAGCATTCGGCTTTGGCCGTGGAAAAACGTCCGGTTCACCCAAGAACACACAAGCTGCGGGAAATCAACAGACACAGGCCCGAACCGGCAAATTTGAAACCGGCAGCCATGAAGAAATCATGGAACGTATATTCGGCCAGTCCTTTGTGCGCACCAATGCAGCCGATGCTCCCGGCATTGACGACATTCCCGAGAAAAACCCTGCCACGCCACAATCGGACGTCTACATTGATCTGTCTGTTTCGCTGGAGAGCCTTCTGGACGTATCAAAACGCACGATCGGTCTGCCGGATGGGCGATCCATGCAGGTGCAGATACCCAGGGGCGCTGAGGATGGCCGCATTCTCAGGCTGCGTTATGAGGGCAATGATACAGCTAGAGAAGAACCCGCAGATGTCATCGTGACGGTTCGGCACCTCAAACACCAACAGTTCAGGGTTGATGGGCTCGATCTGATTGCTGCGTTCCAGGTCTCGCTGAAAGATGCAATCAACGGCGCCAAGCTGCCGCTTGATACGCTGGACGGTCGATTGTTGATTACCATCCCGCCATGGTCCGGGTCAGACAAGGTGCTTCGCGTTGCGAAACGAGGTTTGCCGGACAGCGCAGACAAACGGGGGGATTTGCTGATTCATCTGAGATTGATGTTGCCCGATGCACCCGATGCTCATCTGCTTTCCTATGCAAATGCGCCAGATTGAATTGGGTTCAGCAAAGCAGGCGTGATGAAAATGCCCGCTATTTGCACGAAGCGGTGCATGAAGACAAAGTCTGAGCAGCTTGCGTCTTGAACGGCGCAGTCGGCTGTGTCATAGCCAAGGTAGTATTAAGCAAGGAGTGGGATATGGTTCTGGCTGCAGGTCTGATGAAAGGCAAGCGCGGCGTGATATTGGGGGTCGCCAATAATCGGTCGATTGCCTGGGGAATTGCCAAGGCATGCGCGGACGCAGGCGCTGAGCTGGCCTTGACCTACCAGGGTGACGCGTTGAAAAAACGGGTTGAACCGCTCGCTGCGGAACTCGGTGCCCATGTCATCGGGCATTGTGACGTGACTGATCCTGATAGTATGGACGCAGTTTTTGCCGTGTTGGAAAAACTGTGGGGCAAGATTGATTTCGTCGTTCACGCCATCGCCTTTTCCGACAAGGATGAATTGACCGGCCGTTTTGTTGAAACGACACGTGAGAATTTCAATCGTACAATGGAAATCTCCGTATATTCTCTGGCTGCGATCTCGCGGCGCGCCGAGGCAATCATGAACGATGGCGGTTCAATTCTGACACTGACCTATTATGGCGCCGAGAAAGTCATGCCGCACTACAATGTCATGGGTGTGGCCAAGGCCGCACTGGAAGCCAGTGTGCGTTACCTTGCTGTTGATCTTGGCAACCGCGGCATCCGCGTGAATGCAATTTCTGCCGGTCCGATTAAAACGCTGGCTGCTTCCGGCATTGGTGATTTCAGATATATACTCAAGTGGAACGAGTATAATGCGCCACTCAAACGCACAGTAACGGCGGATGAAGTTGGTTCATCCGCCCTCTATCTGCTTTCTGATCTTTCGGTTGCGGTTACCGGCGAAATTCACCACGTGGATTCTGGCTACCACACCATCGGCATGAAGGCCGTTGATGCGCCGGACATATCGGTTATCAAAGACTAGGATCTATAGAGAATCAGGATTGCGGTTCCGGAAAGCTTTTGCCATGAATGCGTCATCACCGTTGATCTATGTCGTTCGGCATGGGCAGACGGACTGGAATGCAGAAGCACGGTTTCAGGGGGGGAGAAATATCCCCCTCAATGCCACGGGACAGGATCAGGCCACACACAACGGGCTGGTGCTGAAATCGATATTGAACCAGCACACAACAGATTTTGATTTCGTTTCAAGCCCTTTGATGCGCGCCCGTGAAACCATGGAGCGCATTCGCACCGGCCTTGATATGCCAGCCTCTGACTATCGCGTCGATGAGCGCCTCATCGAAGTATCTTTTGGTGATTGGGAAGGACACACGCTTGAGGAACTGGAACGCGATGTTCCCAACCGTGTTGCTGATCGTGCTGTGGACAAGTGGAACTTCCTGCCACCTGGTGACAATGCCGAAAGCTATGAAATTATGAGTTGGCGCATATCCGCCTGGCTTAACGAGGTGGCCTGCCCGAGCGTGTGTGTGTGCCATGGCGGTGTAATCCGGGCGCTTTTTCGCATTATTGCCGGGATCGATGGCCAGGTGGCAGCTGACCTGCCAACCCCGCAGGATCAAATCCTGAAAATTGAAGGCAACAAGATTGGCTGGATCACCTCGCCAATTTGACCGACTGAGAAAAACTGCCTATAGCGAGCCCCAATAATCCGGTCTCTTCATTTGAAGAAATCCGGCATGGCAACGGATGCAATCGACATCATATGCCAGTTGGAAATGGTATCGCAATCGGCGCATAACTTCAGGTAAACCAATGTCTCACAACACCTTCGGCCACTTGTTTCGCGTCACCACCTGGGGTGAAAGCCACGGCCCGGCACTGGGGTGTGTTGTTGACGGGTGCCCTCCCGGCATTGCGTTCTGCGAAAGTGATCTGCAACATTGGCTCGACAAGCGAAAGCCTGGCCAGTCGCGATTTGTAACCCAAAGAAAAGAAGCCGATCGGGTGCGGGTGCTGTCAGGTGTTTTGCCTCAGGAAGATGGCAAAACGCTTGTTACAACCGGTACGCCCGTTTCCATGATGATTGAGAATACTGATCAGCGATCAAAAGACTATTCCGAGATTGCAAAGCGCTATCGTCCTGGCCACGCGGATTATACCTATGATGTCAAATACGGTATTCGCGACTACCGTGGTGGTGGCCGCTCTTCTGCCCGTGAAACGGCTGCGCGTGTTGCGGCAGGCGGGCTTGCCCGCCTTGTGCTGCCTGGTGTCACAATACGCGGTGCCCTGGTTCAGATCGGCACGATCCCGATTGATCGCAGTCGGTGGGACTGGAACTGCATCGATGACAATCCGTTTTTTTGCCCCGACCCGCAAACCGTCCCGCTGTGGGAAGACTATCTTGATAAAACGCGCAAGGCCGGTTCCTCCGTCGGTGCCATCATTGAAGTTGTTGCGGATGGGGTGCCAGCCGGACTTGGCGCGCCGGTCTATGCAAAGCTCGATCAGGATATCGCCGCCAATCTGATGTCAATCAATGCCGTCAAGGGCGTCGAAATAGGCAATGGTTTTGCCGCGGCTTGCATTACCGGTGAAGAAAACGCCGACGAAATGCGCATCGGGCCCGATGGGGAGCCGATCTTTCTGTCCAATCATTCCGGTGGCATTGCCGGCGGTATCTCGACGGGTCAACAGATCGTTGCCCGTTTTGCGGTCAAACCCACGTCATCCATTTTAACAGAACGCAAGAGCATAGATACCGATGGTAACGAGGTGGATGTGCGAACAAAGGGGCGCCATGACCCCTGTGTCGGCATTCGGGCGGTTCCCATTGGTGAATCAATGCTTGCCTGCACGCTCGCGGACCATTACTTGCGTCATAGAGGCCAAACAGGCCGCGTTTGATGCGGATGACGTTGCCGCACCGACTTTGTGGAACAGGACACATAAATGTCATATGACCAGACACGTGTTGTAGAGGCACTGCGCGCTTTTGAGGCGGGTGAAATTGTTGTTGTCACGGATGATGACGGCAGGGAAAATGAAGGCGATCTGATTGTCGCTGCGGTTCATTGCACACCGGAAAATATGGCCTTTATCGTGCGCCATACGTCGGGGATTGTCTGTGCGCCAATGCCGCGCCAGGAGGCCAAACGGCTGAACCTGACAGCCATGGTCGCGGAAAATGACGCCCCCCATGCCACCGCATTTACCATTTCCGTCGACTACAAACACGGCACAACGACTGGCATCTCAGCCGATGACCGAACGCTGACTGTGCGCAATCTTGCCAATCCAAACGCCGGTGCGGCGGATTTTGTTCGCCCGGGGCATATTTTCCCGCTGGTTGCGCGCGAGGGCGGTGTCTTGATGCGTTCGGGCCATACGGAAGCAGCGGTTGACCTGTGCAAACTTGTGGATCTGCCACCCGTTGGTGTGCTTTGTGAACTCGTCAATGACGACGGTACAGTGACGCGCGGCCCTCAGGTTACCGCCTTTGCTGAAAAACACGGACTAAAGCAGGTTTCCGTCGCAGATCTGATTGCCCACAGGCAACGTCAGGAAACACTGATCGAAAAGGGCGACAGTTTTGCGGTCAACACCCCGTTCGGCGAAGCCATGGCCCACACCTACTCTCTGCCATGGGATCCGATGCAGCACATTGCGGTCGTCTTTGGTGATATTCGCGACGGTGTAGGCATTCCTGTGCGGCTGCACCCTGAATCGGTCGTGGAAGACGTGTTTGGGGCCGTACCACCCATCAATGATTACATGAAGCGAATTGCCGATCACGGGCGCGGCGTCATTGTCTATCTGCGCGAAGGGTCCGTCGGCGTCGGCAACCTGGGCAGCGGACGATCCGCCGCCGGAGACAGAGAATCTCACGACGAAGCCATGGCGCGCGAAAACGAATGGCTGGAGATCGGCCTGGGCGCGCAAATTCTCAAGGATCTGGGCATTACATCAATCGAACTATTCACCTCACGCAAGCGCCACTACGTGGGGCTTGAAGGATTTGGCATTGCCATTGCACAAACGACACTCATAGAGGGTTGAAATTGTCGCTTAGCATAATATCCATTCCGACTTATGGTAATCTGGACAAAGCCTCATCCAGATGGATGACGCCAGTGCAATCAGGTGAACGATGACAACACGGCTCTACACGCATCCCATTTATCTGGAACACCTGACCCCGGAAGGACACCCGGAACGTCCTGACAGGCTGCGGGCGCTCGAAGAAGCTCTGGGCCGGGAGATTTTTGATGCACTGGATCGCAAAAAATCACCATGCAGCACCACCGACAAGGTTCTTTTGGCGCATCCGGAAGAACATTTGCAGGCGGTGACCAGCGCTATCCCCGATGAAGGACTTGTGCAGATTGATGCTGACACCACAGCCAGCCCCAAAAGCCTTGAAGCCGCGCTGACTGCGATAGGCGGCGCAATCGCCGGCGTCGATGATGTTTTTACCGGTGGTGCTGACAATGTATTCGTTGCAGCACGGCCGCCCGGCCATCATGCCGAGAAAGACAAAGCCATGGGCTTTTGTTTTTTCAACCAGGCTGCGATTGCCGCAAGGCACGCGCAACACCATCACGGTGCCGAGCGCATTGCCATCGTTGATTGGGATGTTCATCACGGCAACGGCACCCAGGATATTTTCTGGGACGACACCAGTGTCCTTTATTGTTCAACGCACCAGATGCCGCTGTTTCCGGGAACCGGCGCAAAAGACGAAAGCGGCGCCGGCAATATTGTCAATGCGCCACTCTCGGCGCATGCGTCAGGTGATCATTTTCGCGAGGCGTTCAAGGCACGTGTTCTGCCCGCTTTGGAAAACATGAAGCCCGATCTGATTATAGTCTCTGCCGGTTTCGATGCCCATCACCGCGACCCGCTTGCGCAAATAAACCTGACGGAAGATGATTTTGACTGGGCAACCGGCCAACTGATGACAATAGCAGAACGAAGCTGTGACAATCGTCTCGTAAGCCTGCTTGAAGGTGGCTATGATCTGCAGGGACTGGCTGAGTCGGGTGCCACCCATGTGGCGCGCCTGATGAAAGGATGAGATGATGAGTGAGAACGCAAAAAGCAACGATGATATCGCAGCGATGAGCTTCGAACAGGCACTCGAGCAATTGGAAAAAATTGTTGCAAGCCTGGAAACAGGCGATGTTCCGCTCAACCGTTCAATAGAGATTTATGAGCGGGGCGAAGCGCTGAAACTACATTGTGAAAAACAGCTCAAAGCTGCCGAAGACCGTATCGAAAAAATCCGCCTGGATCGCAGTGGTGCCGCTACCGGCACAGAGCCGCTTGACGCCGGCTAGCCGTTTTTTGAGCACACTTGGCAGCTAACAATTGCAATAGTCGCGCCGGGTTTGACTAAGCACGGTGTTTGCCTTGCGACGATTGGACACTTGCTTTTCGCCAATAATGCGCTTTATCTCTAATCAGCTTTGCGAATTAGCGGCAAAGCGTCTACAACGTAGATCGTATTTTGGTTTTTTTACACATTTTCCGGTTCGGGAAAAAAAGAAAAATACCATGCGCTAACAATATGTATTCAAATGCCTATTGAGCCATACCGACACGAAAGCATCTGATGTGACAAACAGGCCAGAAACCCCACTCCTAGATCGCGTAACCTTTCCATCAGACCTCAAAGACATTGCTGACCGCGATATGCCGCAAATGGCAGCCGAATTGCGCGCGGAAATGATTGATGCCGTCTCGGTTACCGGCGGTCACCTGGGGGCAGGTCTGGGAGTCGTCGAATTGACACTCGCCATTCACAAAATTTTTGATACGCCGCAGGACCGGTTGATTTTTGACGTTGGTCATCAGTGCTATCCGCACAAAATTCTGACCGGACGGCGCGACGCCATTCGCACGCTGCGTCAGGAAGACGGAATATCAGGATTTACCAAACGCGCTGAAAGTGAGTACGACCCATTTGGTGCAGCCCATTCGTCAACATCCATATCAGCCGGATTGGGCATGTCTGTTGCCAGTACGCTTTCGGGCACGCCGCGCAATGTCATCTCGGTAATTGGCGACGGTGCGATGTCAGCCGGTATGGCCTATGAAGCGCTTAACAATGCCGGAGCACTCGATGCGCGGCTGATCGTTATTCTCAATGACAATGACATGTCCATTGCACAACCAACCGGGGCCATGAGCGCTTATCTCGCACGGCTGGCCTCCGGGCGCACCTATATGGGCATGCGTGAAGTTGGAAAGAAACTGACCGCTTATCTCGGCAAAACGGTCGATCGGGCCATTACCCGGGCCGTGGAACATGCCCGTGGCTATGTTACCGGCGGCACATTGTTCGAAGAGATGGGATTTTACCATATTGGGCCGATTGACGGGCATAATTTTGACCATTTGCTACCCGTTTTGCGCAATGTGCGTGACAATGGTCAGGGACCTGTACTCATTCACGTCGTAACGCAAAAAGGCAAGGGCTACGCGCCGGCAGAGGCAGCATCGGACAAATATCACGGTGTGTCGAAATTCGATGTCATAACCGGTGCACAGGCCAAGGCCACACCAAATGCCCCCAGTTACACGCGCGTTTTCGCAGACGCGCTGATTGAAGAGGCAAACCATGACGACAAGGTCGTGGCAATCACGGCCGCCATGCCTTCGGGCACCGGGCTGGACAAATTCAATGAGTTGTTTCCACAGCGTTGTTTTGATGTCGGTATCGCCGAACAGCACGCCGTAACCTTTGCTGCCGGCATGGCATCAGAGGGTTACAAACCATTTGCCGCGCTATATTCTACCTTTTTGCAACGCGCCTATGATCAGGTTGTTCATGATGTCGCCATACAGGGCCTGCCGGTTCGCTTTGCGATAGACCGCGCCGGCTTCGTCGGCGCAGACGGTCCGACCCATGCCGGTTCGTTCGATACGACCTATCTTGCAACGCTGCCCGGCTTTGTGGTGATGGCCGCAGCAGATGAGGCAGAACTGAAACATATGGTGCGTACCGCCGCCGCCTATGACGAAGGTCCGATTTCCTTTCGCTACCCGCGCGGCGAAGGATCCGGTGTTGATCTGCCCCAGCGTGGTGAGATTTTGCAATTGGGTAAAGGCCGGGTCGTTAAGGAAGGCAGCAAAATCGCCCTTTTATCGTTTGGTACGCGCCTTGCCGATTGTATGCTGGCGGCTGAAGATCTGGACGCCGCCGGGCTTTCAACGACCGTGGCCGATGCGCGCTTTGCCAAGCCACTGGATATAGACCTGATACGACAATTGGCAGGCAACCATGAAATCCTGTTGACCGTTGAAGAGGGTTCCATCGGCGGTTTTGGCAGCCACGTCATACAATTTCTTGCCCAGGAAGGTCTGCTGGACAATGGCTTGAAGGTCAGGCCGCTTGTCATGCCGGACCTGTTCATGGATCAGGCGAAACCGGAAGTCATGTATGCACGTGCAGGGCTTGATCGGTCCGGCATTGTTGATGCGGTCTTCAGGGCGCTTGGAACACCCAATATCCTGTCAACCACCCAGGCTTGAAATCCGGCGCTTTCGCATATTAAGGTTAACATAACCTTTCTGCCCCCTTCTCAACACGATTTGCTACGCTTGCGTCACATTGATTGCGGGGAGCGGATGAATGCGTTTTGGGGTCGTGGGGCTGGCAACACTCACTTTATGTCTGATGGGCCAAACAGTCGGCATTTCTTATGCCGGACCAAAATATGACAAGAAAATAGAGCGGGCCGTCATTGCCATCGTGTCACAAAAACTTGGTGACATGCGTGGATCTCATGCGATCAACGAACGCCATTCTCTCTATCCGCCTTTTGAAGCGCGCACGTTCGCTGATGGTACACTTGAGCCTGGCCTGCAGACTGTGAACCTTGCAAACAGATAACAGGATCATTTCGGGCCACCGGACCGTTTCACGTTTTGTCAGAAACGGGACTACGGTACCGGCCATTGATTTTGTTTGCGCATTCAGGTTTTGCCGCTTGCGTCAAAACCTGAATTGCTCCTGGAACCAAAATTAACTTGCCTCACTGCCGCACAACAGTCATGAGGGGCGATGGTTGCCAAAAATAATAACAATAGCGACAGAATTCGCCTTGATCTTTTCCTGACTCAGGCCGGGCATTTTGAGACCCGCGCGCGGGCGCGCGATGCCATCGTGCGTGGGTCCGTCACCATAAACGGTGTTGTGCAAACCAAATCCGGAACGCTGGTTCATCCTGACGCACACATTGCCATCAATGATCAGGCACAAAATTATGTCTCCCGTGCGGCCCTGAAGCTGATCGCCGGGCTTGATCATTTTCAACTGGACCCGGCCGGGCGTGACGCTCTTGATATCGGCGCATCTACCGGTGGTTTTTCGCAGGTCCTTCTGGAGCGCGGGGCGTCTCACGTTATCGCCATTGATGTTGGCCAGGGTCAAATGCACCCCTCATTGCTTAGCCATCCGCTGCTCGAGAACCATGAGGGGATCAATGCCCGCTCCATCAATCCTGAACTGGTCCGGGGCAAGACAATTCGCGTTGTTGTCAGTGATGTAAGCTTCATATCCATCAGGCTTGCAATGCCCCCTGCCCTTGCCATGGCAAAAAGTGGCAGTTTTTGCATCTTGTTGGTAAAGCCGCAGTTTGAGGCTGGCCGTGAAGCGATTGGCAAAGGCGGGTTGCTGAAAGACCCGACACTCGGGCATAAAATAGCAGAAGACATGGCTGTGTGGCTGAACCGGCAGGACGGCTGGCAGGCACTGGGTCACTGCCCTTCGCCCATCTCAGGCGGTGACGGCAATTTTGAATATCTTCTTGGAGGCGTAAAATCATGACCACACAGTCGGTCACTATCACCAGTTTGGGTGCACAGGGCGATGGACTGGCGCTTATTGACAATGCACCGGTTCACGTTGGATTCGCCCTGCCTGGCGAGCGTATCACCATTGAAGTGCACAAGAACAAGGGACACCTCGTTTCCATCGATGAACCTTCTGCACAGCGCGTATCGGCTCCCTGCCCGTATTTTGGTCCGAAAGGGAAAAACTGCGGTGGATGCGCCCTGCAGCACCTGGACATGGATGCCTATAATCTGTGGAAACGCCAATTGGTTGTGGATGCCTTGAGCGCACGCGGTATTGAGGTCCCGGTTGATCCGATTGAACCCTGCCTGCCCGGCAGCCGCAGGCGGGCCGTGTTTACGGTGGCACCGTCAAAAACCGGCTTGCGTATGGGGTTTAATCAGGCCGGATCGCACACACTTGTTGAAATTGATAATTGTGCGGTGCTTACACCGGGTATCAGCGGTTCGCTGGAGCGTCTTCGCGCCCTGGCCAAATTTCTTGTTCGCGGAACCAAACCTTTCAAACTGCATGTTTTGGAGACATTGACCGGACTTGATGTCAGTGTGGAGAATATCAGCCAGCTTTCTGACAAACAACGCCAACGGGTCACCGAGATGGCACTGCAGCTTGGTTTTTCCAGACTTTCACTGGGGTCTGAAATTCTGGTGGAAAGCCATTCACCAACGTTAAAGTTTGCCGACGTTCAGGTTGCACCACCACCGGGCAGCTTTGTGCAGTCGACCATCCATGCGCAAAACTTCATGAGTGACATTGTCGCCGATCACATGAAGGGTGCAAAAAGGGTCGCGGATCTATTCAGCGGCTGCGGTACGTTCACATTCGCACTGGCCCGTCATTGCGCCACCCATGCCGTTGAAGCCGAGGCACCGGCCGTGGCGGCTTTGGATCGCGCCGCACGGCATGCCCAGGGCCTCAAACCAATTACCACCGAACAGCGCGATCTTTATCGTCGCCCGCTGCAGGTAAAGGAACTGAAGAAAATCAACGGCGTTGTTTTCGACCCGCCAAGAGCAGGTGCAGAAGCACAGGCGCAGGAACTGGCCGCATCAAAAGTCAGCCGGATCGCAGCGGTTTCGTGTAATCCGGCAACCCTTGCCCGTGATCTGCGTCACCTCATCGATGGCGGTTTCAAGATCAAATCAGTCAAACCTGTCGATCAGTTTTTATGGTCTCCACATGTTGAGGTGGTTGTTCTTCTCGAGAGATAGTGTGGCAAGGTTCACGGCGCCTGCCATTTATGATCGAGACGATGGTCGAAATTGCTGAACCAGATCGGCGCTATGCGGGCATCATTGGCAACCCGTTCAGTCAGCGATGTGCAGCAAGGCAGGTCATCGCGCGGACCATGCCAGGCGTATAGCATGGCAAGAAAGATATCGGCAGGTGAAAGTGCGTGACCACATAGGGTGCGGCGCGTGGCAAGTTCGTTTTCTATAACGCCAAATGCCGCGTGAACGCGAACTGCCGCTGCGCGGCGCACAGCCTCATTGAGTTGTTGAGGCGGCAGTAAAGGATCGCTGGCATAGCGCTCCGGGTATGAGCAACGAAGAACCCCTTCATAAATGTTGCTTGCCAGAAAACTGGTCCAGCGAAAGTAGTGCGCCATGTTTTCAATTTTCAGACTGGCCCCGCCTCGCACACAGGGATGTTTGTCTGCCAGATAAAACAGAATTGCCGCGCATTCTGTCAGCACTTCACCTTTGGGGGTGAACAGAATGGGCACCTGTCTCCACGGGTTATCAGACCTGATGCTTTCGGGAAGCGGCGTGCCCGGTGTTGAGGCGATCAGCTCCAGTTCGAAGGGAATGTCTGCCAGCGTCAGAACGGCCTCAACAACGAAGCCGCCCGAGCCCAATCGATTGACAAGCCGGTAGATGCTCATATTTCACGTCCCGCCATTTGGTTCTGCATCCGTATTCTGTACGGATGAATTTGCCCTTCTGGTATATTCGGAACGATTGTCAGCTGGCTTTTTTGCGCGCCATGAATGCTTCAAACGCGGCCCTGGCTTCGGGTGATCCAAGTCTTTCTCCAAAAATGGCAGATTCCTCGCGCAGGCGTTCGATTGATGCATCGCG
Source organism: uncultured Rhizobiaceae group bacterium (assembly GCA_947501445.1). GTDB lineage: Bacteria > Pseudomonadota > Alphaproteobacteria > Rhizobiales > Rhizobiaceae > Hoeflea_A. The sequence goes on from CANMVS010000006.1 coordinate 278,793, forward strand.
CATGCCACGGCGCAGCAGGTCCCGCGATATCTGAACAGCCTGTGGTGGCTTTGATGCAAGGGCAGCAGCAGCGGCAATGGTTTCTGCCTCCAGAACATCTTCCTCTACAATCTTGTAGATGAGACCTGCCTCTTTGGCTTCCAAAGCTGAAAATCCGATACCGGCGGCCAACATCGCAAAGGCACGCTGATTACCCATGACCATGGGGCCCAGCAAACTTGATGCGGCTTCAGGGACAAGGGCCAGATCGACAAAGGGCGTGCGAAACTCCGAGCGTGGACTTGCAAAGGTCATGTCGGCATGAAAATGCATCGTCGTGCCAACGCCGATTGCCAATCCATCAACACCTGTTATCAGCGGCTTTTTCAAACTGGCCAGAGCCAGTAGAAATTTGCTCACTTCGCCCTCGGCAATGCGCCCGCTGATGGCGTAGTTGAGAAAATCCTGCATGTCATTGCCAGCGGTAAAACAGCCGGGCGTGCCCAGCATGACATGAACATGAACACTGTCATCCTCATCTCCCGATACCAGTGCATCGACCATGGTGCCATACATGGCCTGGGTGAAAGCATTCTTCTTTTCCGGTCGATTAAAACGAATGATTTGAACCGTGCCGCCATGCGCCTCGGGTCGCTCAACCAGAATGCGTTCACTCATCGAAATTCCTCCCGTTGCGGGGAAACTCTCCCCAATGTCTCATTTGATATTGATGTTAATTCAAGGCCTTTGCCGCATCCAGCAGGCTTTCGGAACCATGCATGACCGCATCGCGCAGGGCCGCCGTTTGACCCAGCAGATTTTCAGCACAAAACCGGCAAAGGGCAATGCGGTTTGCTTCGCCATCATCACCGATTTCCACCAATGCGCCCTTGGCCAGATAGGTTGCCCCCGCTGCCAGGCCGAACAAATGCTGATAGGGGGTTGCACCGGCCAGCGCCTGGGGTGCCCGCCCCTCCTGGACCGCCAGTTTGAGCCAATCGGTCGCCTGCGAAAGATCAGACAATGCCTCTTCAAGCTTTGCAGCCGTGGTGCCGAAGGCAGGATTGTTCTTTTGGGCAACCTGCGCTGCTATTGCACGCAATTCCTCGATGTAACCATCAACATGTTCGCCGCCCGACTGCGGCAATTTCCGCATCACCAGATCAATTGCCTGAATACCGTTGGTGCCTTCATATATTGGCGAGATACGCGCGTCACGCAGCAAACGCGCCGCGCCGGTTTCTTCAATAAAGCCCATGCCGCCATGAACCTGCACGCCGATTGAGGCGGCTTCAACGCCAATGTCAGTGGAAAATGCCTTGGCAATGGGTGTCAGCAGATTGGCCCGCTCAGACCAGTGTCGGGCGGCTTCTTCATTGCCACTTTCTTTTGCACTGTCAGCCATGTCGGCAGCATGCGCGCAACAATAGGTAATGGCACGCGATGCCTGAACCATGGATTTCATGGTCAACAGATTGCGCTGGATGTCGGGGTGTTCGATGATGGGGCTCATGCCCTCAGCCTGCCGACCGGGTGCCCGTCCCTGTGTTCGATCCCTGGCGTATTCAAGCGCCTTCTGGTAGGCGGCATCGGCAACAGCAACGCCCTGAATGCCGACATTCAGCCGGGCATTGTTCATCATGGTGAACATGCAGGCCAGGCCGCGGTTTTCTTCACCGATCAGCCAGCCGACGGCACCGGCATCATCTCCAAATTTGCCGTCGCCATAGATCATCGTGCAGGTAGGCGAGCCATGAATACCAAGCTTGTGCTCGACACCATTGCAAAACAGGTCATTGCGCGCACCCAGACTGCCATCATCATTGACAAGAAATTTCGGCACGAGAAAAAGCGATATGCCTCTTGTTCCGGCCGGTGCATCGGGTAATCGCGCCAGAACGAGATGGACAATATTGTCGGCAAAATCATGCTCGCCATAGGTTATGAATATTTTCTGCCCAAATACTTTATAGGAACCATCCCCGGCACGTTCGGCGCGGGTTTTCATCGCCGTCAGATCAGATCCGGCAGAGGGTTCCGTCAGGTTCATGGTGCCCGTCCATTCCCCGGAGATGAGCTTTTCCAGATAGAGCTGTTTCAACCGCTCATCCGCGTGGCTGGTCAGTGCTTCCACTGCCCCCATGGTTAAAAGCGAACACAGGCTGAAGGCCATGGAACTGGCATTCCACATTTCATTTGTTGCGACGGAAAGCATGGTTGGCAGGCCCTGCCCGCCATAATCGGGCGTTCCGGTCAGGCTGTTCCAGCCGCCCGCCGCCCAGTTTTTATAAAGCGCGCTCCAGCCATCGGGTGTCGTCACAACACCATCGTTGAGCGGCGTTCCCTTTTCGCCGTTTTCTGCCAGCGGAACGATTTCTTCAGACGCGAAGCGCCCGGCCTCTGTGAGAATTGCATCGACAAGATCATCGGACAAATCACCCAATTGCCCCGCATCGATGGCGGATTGCAATCCGGCAACATGCTTTAAAGTAAATGCAATATCTTCAACGGGGGCACGATACATGGTGTCAATTCCTCTCCCTGAACCGCCACAGTTCAAATCAGGGCGGGGTATCCCCTTGCCTGACCACAATTGATGCGCATTCGACCTAAGTTATTTTTACGTAAACGTCAATTGAAAATGAGTATGCCTGAACGCAACTACCCGGTACAGATCACTCTTTGTACCGGGGGCTGTAAATCTTGGTTTACAGGAAGGGGCCATGGCTGTCCGCCCGGCAACAATATGTCCGGCACCGTTCCAGCCCATGCTGCATATTTGCTTTATTCAGGCAGCGCAGGCCTATTTTCCAGGTCAGGCAATCGCTTCAATTTCAACGAAATGACTGATCGTTGGGGTAAAGCTTGTTGATGTGACCTCTATCGTTAATTCAACCGGCGATCCGATCAGATCCACCAGATCATTGTAGTCACCGATGAAAATCTGGCCATAGCTGTCTATGTTAAAGGCGTTGCGGCCATCGCCATCCGCATCACTGTTACCTGCGGTAATCGCAAAACTGAAAACGTCGTCATCCTGATCAAAGACGAGGACCTGGGCGAGTTCTGTCCCATTTTGCGCGTCGGGCCGGGCAACGCTGCTTGTATCCGTTATGCTTACGACCATGCTCATCCCCTCGCTGACCCTTGGTCAGGCCACCCAATGGCGCAAGGGCTATAGTGAAGACAGCTCGGTTGATGGCGCACAAAGCGTTGAGGACTATCTGGCCACCGTTCTGACCACCCGCTTGCAACTGGCCACACAGCTTCACCGCACAACTGAAGCCGGCAAGGTCCGGACGGCAACCTTCCGGGGCGGCATGGATGCGCAGAAGGATGTCTCACAGGATGTAGAACTGTCCATGGAGGGCCAAAGCTTTTCCGTGGCAGCGGCTGATAACACCACACAGGTGAGTGGCTTTGTTGGAACCAGCTTTACATTTGCGCACAGCGATACACTGGCCTTGACCCTGGATGGCGAGCTGACCTTCACAGGCCATCAGGCCGATGATCTGGGCGGGACTGTCAATGCCGGGATTCGCGCCAGGTTCTAGGCGCTGCTCCCCTGCAGGCAGTCAGGCATCACCAGATGAAGAAGGCTTCCCTGGATTGGGCAGACGCTCCGGGTCAACGATCAGCAGCTCCGCCGTGGCTTCTTCGGGCGCTGTGGCTACATCTTAAAAGTGCGAGACATGCCGGGTAAGAGGCATAGAAAGATCACGCCACACATGTCTTCATTGTGCCGATGGGAATGTCGCTTGAAAGCAGGCACCCCCCAAATCAGAGCGTTTGTAAATCAAGCTCCCCCCCAGACGCTCTATGCGCCGGCGTGCCAGAAACAATCCAATGCCTTGCCGTGTCGTGGCTGATTGGGCGTTCCCAGGTTGTGAGAAGAGCGTATCGCAAAGAGATTTTGGTACGCCGCTGCCATTGTCGTGGATCTCCACGCTGACCCGGTTCTGATCGTTCTTCGCGACACGGATTTCAATGGTGCCCACGTCATTTGCATGCCGGATCGCATTATCAAGCACCACATCCAGAATGTCTTTGATATCTTCTTCATTCCTCAGATGTATGTCGGGGCAACTATGACAGGTCACGGCTATTTGTTTGGTCTTGAGGTCCATTTCATGCACCGCAAGCATGCCGCGCAGGATAGCGTCGATACCAATTGTGTCTGCGGCACCCCCAAGATGGTCCCGGTGGTGGCTGAGCAAGGACCCTATGCGATCAGAGAGTTCGTTGTTGGTTTCAATCGCCGCTGTCAGGGCACTGCGGATGTTACCAATGTCGGGTTTTTTCTGATCCAGCATATGCAACACGGTTTTTTGCATACCCGCGATGGCCTGTATGGGGCTTTGCAGGTCGTGCACGGTCAGAGCGGTAACTTCGTCCCGCTCGCGCAACAAATAGCGAATGCGCTGAGTGCGGCGCGAAAGGCCATTTTTCAGGTCCAGTTGGGCTGTTAGGTCCATTCGCGCATAGTGCACGAGCAGATAGAGAGTAGCGGCACAAAGACAGAGGCCGATCACAAACGCAGCGTTCTGTATGGCAGGATGATCTGCAAGAGATAGAACCACGGCCATTCCCGCGATCATAGCCAGAACCGCATCACCCCGGATGCGTGCCAGAATCGCCAGGGTGCAAAACCAGATCAAAAAGAAAAGAGCAAACCAGCCCGTGTTTTGGAAAATCCACAATGCGGTCATGCACATGACGGCACCAAAGCCAAAATAGAGGAGCAGGTCTTTGGAAAATTGGCCGCGATGAACCATTGAAATAACAAACGGTGCAGTCAGTGCCAGCAGCGCTGCAGGATGCAGGAAGATCGCTCCAATGCAGGCGAAAGCTGCAAATATCAGCGAAAGATAGAGGTCAGTGGATTTTTCAGGCAGCGCCTTTTTCATCGTGAGTATTTGCCCAAGTTCCGCGCAAGTAATGCAATCAATTCATTGCTTGTAGCACAATGCAGCTTGTTTCGCAGATTGTCGCGATGAATGGCAGCCGTCTTCTTTGAGATGCCAAGGTCAGCGGCAATCTCAACCGTACTTTGACCCCGCGCCAAGCGCAGGCCAACGTCACATTCTCTTGGGGTCAAAGCAACCCCGTCGATGATCAACGATTGCCCGGTAACCGCTGTGGTATGTTGCTCCGGTCGCGGAGGCTCTTCCGTCAGGATTTGTTTTAGACGGGTCATGACCTCGTGCGGGGACGTGGACTTTGACACATACGCATCGGCACCCGCCGCCCTGCATTTGTCGGCATAGGTTTCCTCCGGTAACGATGAAAAGGCAACGATCCGTGCATTCGGTGCCACCTCGCGGTAGAGGTCGAGATAGTTCAGGTCAAGATCACCATTGATCACCAAATCCGATATGATAACATCTGGCTGGCTTTCCTCGACCCGCGCCAGCGCCTGATCATGGCTGCGGGCACTTCCGATCAGCAGAAATTCATCATTCATGCTGAAGCCCAGTTTCAGGCCCGCCTCTACAATGGGATGATCATCGACCAGAAAGACGCGGATTGGCCCTGTGTTCATGAAAGCTCCCGTCGGTTGGCTGCGCTTGAAATCCGGTTACACTGTCTCTCTTTCAAGTGTCTACACGAATTTTCTTTCCGCGATAGGTCAAGGACCTATAGGGCAAAGGTGAGAGCCCGGTTCAAAGTTGAGAACGGGAGATCAACACTCAGGAGCTTCGATTGCGCCGTCTATGCTTTCATTATGCGCCAATGGCACCACCCCTGGTGCCGTGGGCAAATTGGTTTCGCTGTCCCAAAGGCATGCGATCAGCGGGTGAAACGAGCCCCTGCCCGGGCCATGCAATCGTGGCGATCCTGGCTCTACCGCCCGAAAGCTCTTATGACCTGTAGATTTGCCACCGTTTCGGTTACCTTCGCTCCTCAGCTGGATCAAGTGCACATCGCACGCGCTGCGCTGGACAGCCTTGCGCGCGAAAACACTATTTCAGCCTCTGTTACTGCACGCCTGCAAATCATTCTGGACGAGTTGGTCAGCAACATAATCCTGCATGGCCAATCAGAACAAAATGGTGCGTTCGCTCCCATTCAGGCGACGATAAACCTAACAGATCAAACCTTCACGATGTCTCTGATTGACACAAGCCCATGCTTTGACCCTTCTGTCGCAGCATATTGTGATGGCTCTGATCGGCCCAGGATCGGTGGGCGGGGGCTTGAACTGGTGCAGGCCTTGGTGGATCAAATTACACACACCTATCAAGACGGAAAAAACCAAACCACCATAACCAAGAAAGTGACCACACAAGGGGAAAGCGGGATTAAGATGAAGCCACCAGGATTGGAAATAGAGGAAGCGCGTGCGGAGGGTACGGCAACAGTCATACTTGCCGGTCGGATCGATAGTGGAAATGCGGCTCAATTGACAGAACATCTGACTGGTCTCGTCTCGGATGGACATGCCAATCTGACTTTGGACCTGAGAAGGCTTGAATATTTGACCAGTGCCGGATTCCGCACCTTGCTTGTTGTTAGCGATGCGGCTGAGGAGGCTGGGGGAGATCTGATGCTTTCACAGATGAGTGAGCAGGTTCGCGAGTTATTTGATCTGAGTGGTCTGTCGCAGGCGTTTGCGATTTCATAAATTTTGTCTGGTCGTCACGCCCACTCCATATGTGCCGCGCAGGTTTTCCGCCTCTGCCACCGGCACCGCTTTGTCCGCCAGGGTTTTCCGCAACATATCAAGCGCCCAGAAAATCCGTTCAGCCATGACCGTCATCTGCACCAACTGCATGCGCTCCTGCAGGTTTTCCACCACGTGCCGGTTCAGATAGGCCCTGCGAATTTCCCCAAGCGTTTCACTGCGATCCCCGACCATCAACGCCAGTCGCTCCATGTCACGGCTGTGGCCATCTACAAAGGCGCTGTTGGCGGTCAGCAACGTGGTTTCAAGGGATGTACCCAGCAGGTTTGAAAACCGTTCCATACCCACCGAATTGACCTCAACGGCAAGTCGTTTGGAGCATTCGGCGATAATTGATGACAAAGAGCGCAAGACCTGCTGGCGATAGATAATCCGGTTCAGTTGGTCGAATTGTTCAGGCGTAGGGTTCTGCAGGCCCAGGTCATCAAGGTAATAGTCCAGCTCAGTCGACAGCGTGTCGAAGGCGGCAGACAAAGAGGAGATGGTATGATCATTCTCGCGCCCCTCTGCGATTTCAAAAAAGATACTCAGATAACCCACGAGCCGGTTTTGATCCCGTTGCGCGGCGTCCAGCGCGGCGTCAACATCAGAAACCGGCTGGTGAATTGTGTATTTCGGCTGGCCATCCTTTTCCATCCGCGTTGGCGGGGCGACCCTACTCAGCACTTTCTCGACCCATGGCAAAAAGAACAGCGCAGGGATCACCGGTGCGCTTAGGATTAGATAGAGATAGGCCATCTGGCCGGGGATGTCGCTGGCCAGACGATCCAGCAGCGCTTTGACCAAAGGCACACCATAGGTGACCTCAACAAACCACATAGCAACCAAAATCGCTGAGCCGATGAAGTTTATCAGCACGATTTGCAGCAATGCGATCTGACGTACGCTGCCACGGACATTCACTGACAACATGTAGGTCACAACGCCAGAACCCACATTCGCTCCATAGATAGCCAAAATGGTCAGGTCCGGTGTCAGTACACCTGCAACCCCCAGCGAGATCGCCAGAATTGTAACTGCACCCACCGATTGCGCGACGATACAAAGCACCAGACCCAGCAGAAAGACCAGGACATAAGACCCGCTCGAATCACTGAAAAAGCTCTCGATCCACGGCTGCTGAACCAGTGGCGCTGCATTCGTTTGAATGAAGTTGATGCCGAGGAACAACAAGCCCAGGCCAAACAGTCCATGCATAATGGGGCGCAGCCAGTCCCGGTGAAACAGCGTCATCACGATGCCACTGACACCCAGGACAAACATCACCGCAAGTTCCAGATTTATAGTTGAAAGAAACACCAGCATCGATGATCCGACATTGGCGCCCGCCAAAACCGGAATTGCGGCACGCATGCTTAGAATGCCTGCGGAAATCATGCCAACAAGAATGAAGACAACGGCCGCCAGGCTTTGTGCCATTGCCCCCACAAGTGATCCCCAAAAAAATCCCTGCGCCGGGTGGCGTGTGTAGGACAAGACCGCCTGACGCAAACGGCGCCCTGACATGAGTTTCAGGTTTTCAGTGAGCGTCCATACCCCAACGAAAAACAGGCCAAACCCTGCAAGTATCCCGGCAAAAGTCGTAGTGAACATGACGCTCTCCTGCATATACTGTCAGGAAGATTTTGCGCGGTTTAGTCGCCGCCGCCCATAGGCTTCCAACCTATGATCAAGAGCGTCACGTCATCAAATTGCTCTGCGCCGCCGACAAAATGGTCCAGCGCTGTACTGACCGAGGTCAGCAGTGTCTCCATGTCGCTGTCCAGTTGAGCATGAATGACCTCTACCAGCCTATCAACGCCAAAGAACTTGCGGTCGCTGTTCTCCGCCTCTGTTACCCCATCGGTATATAAAACCACCCTGCTGTCAGATGGTAAGGTCAGATGACTGTTGCGGTAGGTTGACTTCGGTTTGACACCCAGTGGCATGTCAGGCAGGTCCGCGCTGATTGGTTTGACGCTGTTATGAGACGAGAGAATGGGTGAGATATGACCGGCATTTGCATAGGTTAACTCACCAGTACGTGTGTCGAGAACACCCAGGAATAGCGTCACAAACATACGTGTCGAATTGTTCTTGCAAAGCTCTTCGTTCACTTGCGTCAAGACGTCGGACGGCTGGGGCACCGAGTCAGTTAGTCGGGCCAGTTGATGCGCTGCAAACCGCACCAAGCTAACGGTGCGCGACATCAACAGGGCTGAGGCGGTGCCCTTGTCTGACACATCGCCGATAAAGAAAACGATCCGATGTTCATCCATCCTGAACCGGTCATAAAAATCGCCACCGACCTCGCGCGCGGGTTCCATCAAGCCGACGGCTTGCACCGATGATCCCAGTTGCACCAGCTCGCTGTCTCCGGCAATCATGCTCAGTTGCAGGCGGCGGGCGGCATCCATTTCCCGTTCCAGCCGGTTAAGACTGGTACTCAGGGTGCGCCGAGTTTCGCGAAGGTCTTTGTTGCGATCCTCCAGCAGTTGATTGGATGCCGTCAATTCTTCGGTGGTCTGGTCCAGGAGTTCGAAAACAGCGGCCAATTCGCCCACTTCGTCCTGCCGGTAGCCCCGTTTGGAAAACGGGATCCACTTGCGGGACCGTGATGGTATCTCGCCGTATTTCTGATCAGCTTTTGCGCGGACAACGCTGGTTAGTTTACGGATCGGGGCGGTCACTCGCGTCGTGAAGTAAAGGGTCCCGAGCAGGCCAAGAATAATCGCGCCCACACCCAACGAGGCTGTAATCGCAATCATATTGCGCACGGGGGCTTGAAAATCGGCTCTGGCGGCAACCCCGATGACATAAAGCGGGCTTTGTGCCACACGATGTCGTTGGATCAACAAGTCTTCGGTATCCAGAGTTTCGACATCAGCTGTTGGAGTCGGTACCGCGCTCAGATCCATCACCAACTCTGCAAAGGTAAAGCCTGTTTGATCCTGCAGCGCCATAATCCCCCCGTGGCTGGGGCTGTCTTCAGCATGCAAGTGTTCCTGAACCACCAGTGGGTCGAGCAACAGGACTACAAATATCCCCTCAAGCAAGGTGCCACGATCCGTTGCGGTGCGCCAGATGGCCAGACTGGGGTCGCTTCTGTCCCGTTCCAACACCAACTGCAGCACAGATGCAAACGGGCCGATATCGGTTGGCTGACCGGTTGTGTCGGCCAGAACGTCCTTGCGACCTGAAAGCGAGAACACTTGTTCCCCTTCCGCGATGATCAGGACATCTGAAATCCATGGCTCTCGCGCAGCAAAGCCGCCAAGATATCCAGACAGGCCAGTCACAAAAACCGCCCGCAATGCCGGATCGCGCGCGACCGATAGCAACAATGAATCCGATGCCCAAAGATCTACCGTCCTTTCTCGCGCTTTAATAAAATCAGCCACCGCCCGAGCGCTTTGGGCAGTCAATTGTGTCAACTGCACTGTGGTTTGCTGCTCTAGAATACGCGAGGCATTTCGCGCAAACAGCGTCGTCAAACCTACCACCACCAGCGTCAGAATGATGACCGTCCACAGGATCAGTTGAACCCGCAGCGATCGGTTAAATGTCGTAACGGTCTGAAGCTCAATCGACATTGGATTGGGGCTCCATCCTGCGTTCTGCACCCGGCAAAGTGTTCACCAATACTTCGAACTCGTTAAGCGTCACACCAAGGTGGTGCTGCCAGGCCCGATTTAAAAGCGAATGCGGCTCCTCTTTTTGAGCACGCACAAAATCGATCAAGGCGCCATGAAGCGAGGCATTTCCCGGATGCAGCCCCCAGCCCAATTCCTGTAACGGACCGATTGCAAAAGCGGGGGAAAGTTCCGGGTGAAATGTCTTGGCGGCAAACACCGCGATATCCGCATCCGTCAGTGTGAAATCAGCAACCCCTCTGCGTACCATTTCCAGTGGCTCCACAGGGCTGGCAGGCAGGATTTTTACCGGGTTATCGCGAAATTCCTGCGTGTTCTTGTTCAGCATCCAGGTGTGGAAAGATGAATTCGGAGTGACCGCAATGGATTTACCCGCCAGCGCCGCCAGGCCGCCGAACTCGGACAGCCGCTCACTACGCACAATCGCTATCATGCGGTTTTCAAACAGCGGTACGATGTTCATTTTCGAAAGTCGCCACGGCAGACGCGCCAGATTGGTGGCGTAGATGTCACAGGCGTCCTCCGCGAGCAACCTTGGCACATAGGGATCAGCGCGTCGGACCCTGCCGTTGCTGTCTTCAAACTGTTCACTCCAGCCCACCACCCGGTGTTCGACGGTAACCTCCCCCAATGTCGCGGCCAAAATCGATACCTGATCCACCAAAAACCCTTCGTATGTGCAATCCTTGCTGCAACCCTCTGGGATGACCTGAACCAGAGCCGGGTTCAGCAACGCAAAACAGGCACGCAGAGTACCGCGTGCCCTGATCTCGTCCAATGATGCTGCCTGAGCGCCCCCCAGAATTGAAAGACACACCGTCAGAAAACAAGCGCCAATGCGGATCATTGAATGGCGCTCACCAGGCGGACGAAATCCGCAAATGACATACCATAATAGCGATTCCAAAGCTCATTAAGATCTGAATTCGGGACTGTTCTTTGCTTTATAAAGAATGCCTTGATCAGTGCACCCATCTCAATGTCGCCCTTTTCGTACCCCCAACACCCCTCGTCCGTTGGTCCCACGGCAAAGGCCGCTGCCGAATTTTTGGACGTATGTCGGGTCTGATGAAGCGCGTCCAGTACGGCCACCACAGTGAAATCAACCTCTCCCTGATCTACCGCTGGCACGGATTCATCATAGGGTCGAAATGTTACGTTTATCGGATTTTCTTTCAACGGGCCCGCGTTCTGATCCTCGACCCAGCTGTGCAGGGACATACTGCGTTCAACGGACACCGAATGACCGGCGAGGTCTTCCAGTTTCTTGAAATCACCTTGCCGGTCTTTGTGTGTGACCACCATCATCCGGCTGGGAAGGAAACATTCCATATCCATCTTCTTGCGCCGCCAATCGAGTGACACCATGACGGCACCAATCATGTCACATTGATCTGTTGCCAACGCGGCGGGTGTATAGCTGCCGTCTTTGTCTGTGACGCCATCAGCGTTGTGAAACAGCTCGTCCCAACTTTGCACATAGTACTCGGGGGTCAGATCAAGGCTGTTGGCAAAGACCTCTACCAGATCACCGATCAGCCCTTCGTATTGACAGTATCCCCTGCAATCTTCCGGGATCACCTGACCGTCCGGCGGGTTTGCGGTGGGCACACAAGACCGCAGAACACCTGATTCCAATATCTCCGACACGGACCTGGCCAATGCCGGGTTACAAAGCAATGATGTAACGATCAAAAGCACGCCAAGGTCAAAAATATGTTTTATGCGTCTCCAAAATCCCATATCCCCAGTCCCCCACTGTGTGCGTTGCGGCACAATTATTTCGTTTTACATTAGTGATAAACATTTGTTTCCCAACAATACACTAGGTAGGGCACCTAGGTGTTTAGTCCCAGACTTCGATGGTACAATGTTGTCTGCTGAATGGAAGCAAGGTAACCGGTTGGTCTGGTCGCTCTGGCGAGGTCAGAGGGGGCTCTGTTACGCTGCTGTTGCAGCGTAACGCCATGGCATGAGTTCGTCGAGGCGAGTGACTTTATGGTCGGCGATTTGAGCGAGAACCCAGGTGAGCCAGGCTTGGGGATCGACGCCGTTGAGCTTGGCAGTTTCGATCAGGGAATAGGCGATGGCTGCCGCCTTGCCGCAGCCTTCGGAGCCAACGAAGAGGTAATTTTTCCGGCCCAAAGCCACACAACGGATTGATCTTTCGGCACAATTATTATCGAGTTCCAAGAATCCGTTCTCCAGATATCCGCGCATTTTTCCCATGCGGCCGAGGGCGTAGCGGATGACCTTTGCCAGTTCGGATTTGCCCGAGATGCGGGCCAGTTGCGCGACGAGCCAGGCTTCCAGATCATCAAAGACAGGTTTGGCATCGCTCTGGCGTAGGGCGACACGCTCGTCCGGGGAGTTTCCCCGCGCGGCTTTCTCAACAGCATAGAGAAGCGCGATGCGGCGGATCGCCTCTTCGGCGATCTTTGATCCTTGCGACTGGAAGATGTCGACGAATTTGCGTCTGACATGCGCCATGCAGGCCATCTCGTGAATCGCTTCTTTGGCGAACAGACCGTTGAACCCAGTGTAGCCATCTGCGTGGATCCAGCCTTTGTAATTGGCGAGATGTTCGGAAGGATGTTTGCCTTCCCGGTCTTTGCTGAACTTGTACCAGGCTGCTGGCGGATCGCCGCTGGCCCATGGCCGTTCATCGCGCACATAGGTCCAGATGCGAGCTGTCGCGCACCGCTTTTTGGCCTGCATTTTTATAGGCGTATCGTCCGCGAAGTTGGCCGCGCCCGAACGAACGTGCCGACCGATGGCCTCGGCCAGTGGTTCCAGAAGCCTCGTGGACTGCCCGACCCAACCTGCCAGCGTGGAGTGGTCAAGATCGATGCCCTCCCGCTCCATGATCTGGCTTTGCCGATACAGAGGACAGTGATCCGCATATTTGCTCACCAGCACATGCGCCAGCAAACCCGCGCCAGGACGGCCGCGCTCGATCGGGCGCGAGGGAAGTGCGGCCTGTACAATCCGGTCGCAGCATTTGCACGCCATGCGCGGGCGCACGATCCGGTTCACGATGAAGCGGCCTGGGACATATTCCAATTCCTCGGTCACATCCTCGCCAATGGCGCGCAACGCGCCGCCGCACTTGCAGTTGCCGCCGGGGCTCAGCAGTTTCTCATGGCGCGGCAGTGACGATGGCAGCGGCTTGCGCTTTGGTTTTTGCTTCGGCTCCGCAGTGTCGCTGGCATCTTCTTCTGTCGTGACGCTGGCGACAGCGGTCTCTTTCTCTTCCAATCGAAGCTGCAGGTTCAGCTGATCCGCGGATTCAGATTTGGACCCAAAGCGGTGCCGATTATGGCCCGCAAGCTGATGCTTCAGCTTCTCGATCTCCAGGGCCTGAGCCTTGGCCAGTTCAACCAAACCCTCAGCTGCTACGCGCAACTCACCGGGATCGGATGGCAGGGTTTTGGGCGTGTCGAACATGCCCCGGCTTATAGCCGAGTTCGACGTCAGTGTGAATCCTATGATGCTGGATTTGCTGATAAATTGCCCGCTGTTAAAGGCCGCCATGTCCGCTGCGGTGCCCGCCAGTCAATCCCTTCCAAAAGCATCGACAATTGCGCCGGGCTGACCGTCACCTTACCATCCGACGCCGATGGCCACACGAATTTGCCCTTCTCCGGGCGCTTTGAAAACATGCAAGCGCCTTGGCCATCCCACCCCTTGCCCGGCAGGGTATTGCGCAGCAATGCCCGAGAGGAGGAGGATCTTCACCAGATCACCGCGGCGACCGCGAAACACGAACAAATGACCGGAATACGGGTCCTGCTTCAGAACGCTCTCTGCTAAAGCCGACAGCCCATTGAACTGCTTACGCATGTCGGTGACACCGGCGGCCAGCCAAACCCGCGTGTTCGACGGAACCGGGATCACGCCATCATTCCCTTGATCAATCCGAGAACCGCTGCGAGCTCCGTCGTTCCCTCGACCAATATGCGCCGCCCGTCCGACAAGGTGATATCAACTCGCTGCGCCGCCACCATGCCGCCTGTCTTCGGTCGGTCATCGGCCACTGGGACGGCGACACTGCCCTCGATCTCAATCGGAATAAAGTTCATGTCCGAGACCAAGCCGTCTCCTTCGGACTCTGGCGCAAACCTCGGGTCCTTCAACCACGTGTGGATGAGATTAGCATTCATTGAATAACGTCGCGCAACCTGCGCCACCGAAACACCCGCCACCGTCGTCTGCGCACAAATCGAACGCTTCTCATCATCCGACCAGAACCGCTTCTTCTGACCCTTTTTGCCCGCCATAAACCGCCTCAAGATGTCCATTACCGAAAATGGACATTATCACTCCCGCTCAAACGCTGTCAGAGCGGTCAGGCCGGACGGTTACATTGAAAATGAGTATGCCTGTACGCAACTACCCGGTACAGATCACTCTTTGTACCGGGGGCTGTAAATCTTGGTTTACAGGAAGGGGCCATGACTGTCCGCCCGGCAACAACATGTCCGGCACCGTTCCAGCCCATGCTGCATATTTGCTTTATTCAGGCAGCGCAGGCCTATTTTCCAGGTCAGGCAATCGCTTCAATTTCAACGAAATGACTGATCGTTGGGGTAAAGCTTGTTGATGTGACCTCTATCGTTAATTCAACCGGCGATCCGATCAGATCCACCAGATCATCGTTGTCACCGATCAAAATCCGGCCATAACTGTCCATGTTAAAGGCGTTGCGGCCATCGCCATCCGCATCGCTGTTGCCTGCGGTAATCGCAAAACTGAAAACGTCGTCATCCTGATCAAAGACGAGGACCTGGGCGAGTTCTGTCCCATTTTGCGCGTCGGGCCGGGCAACGCTGCTTGTATCCGTTATGCTTACGACCGGGGCTTCATCAACATCGGCAATAGAGATATTCAGTGTCGCCACATCAGCAACGCCGTTGTCGATATTTGGATCATGGACTTTCACCTGCGCGGTGATCATATCCGAATGTTCGTAGTTATACCCTGTACCGGCCCTGATATAGATGGCGTTGCCGTCAATCTCGAAAGGAGCACCGTCGTCCTGCTGAAGGCTGATGATCGTCTTGCCAAGCCCCATATCATTAAGGTCAATATCCGCAACCTTGACCCGCGTGGTCGTGTCGATGTCTTCTGCAATACTCGTGACCACGTCTGACAGTGCGATTGTCGGGGCCACCACCGCTGGTGCATCCTGCAGGATTGCGACGGCATGATTTGTTGCAATGTCTATTCCCGAAAACGTACCATCGGCAAAGGTCAGCTGCTCAATATCATAGACCGTGTCGGTACCGTCATCACCATCAGGTGAATAAAGGTCACGGACCCGGAACGCCGTCCCAAGCGGTTCTCCGTCAACTGCAACAATCGAATAATCATCGATAAACCCGCTGAATATTGCGGTATCCCTGATACCGTATGACAAATCATCCTCGACACCGGGATTGTTGATATCGCGGTACGTGCCGCCCTGGATGATATCGTTGCCTTCGCCGCCGGTGAAAGTGTCGGCTCCATCAAGGCCAATCATTCGATCCCTGCCGCTGCCGCCCACAAGAATATTATTACCGCTCTGACCAAGAAGCGTATCACTGCCGTCTCCGCCAATCAGTGTGTCGTTGCCGTTACCGCCATCCAGAAAATCGTCCCCATCACCGCCGTTCAGGGTGTCGGCACCATCCTTGCCTTCAATTACGTCATCTCCTTCGCCGCCATAACTCTGATCTTCACCGGAGCCGCCATAGATTTTATCATCGCCAGCTCCCCCATATGTATAGGATTGAAAACCAGCGTAAATCGTATCGGCTCCAGCACCACCGTAGGCATGGCCACGGCCTTCCGCACCCAATGTGATCAGATCGTCACCTTCATCGCCGTAAAGCCAGATGGAATTGACATCATCGACGCCATTGAGTGTATCGTTGCCGGCACCACCATAGGCGCGGTCGTCGGCAAAAAAAGCAGGATTGCTGACCGGTGAGACGTCAATCGTATCATCGTCATCGCCACCATAAATGATGTCCCGCTGCTGGCCACCGATGATATGGTCATTACCCGCACCGCCGCTCAGAATGTTCTCACCATCGGGATTTGGAACATAAGCAATGGGGTTGTTGGAGATCGGCGTGCCACCATAAATTGTGTCGTTACCACCGTGGCCATTGATTATATCATTGCCACTACCCCCAACCATCAGGTCATCAGCATCGGTACCATCAAGGATGTCATCTTCGACCGGAGCCTCATAGTCCGGTAATACATCAACGGCCTCATTCCACAGGGTCGTCAGATCAACCGTCATATCGGCAAATTCAACAAAATCAACATCGCGAACCAGATCAGTGCCTTCATTGCCGTCGGCCGCATCCAGGTCGCGGATCGCAAGCACCGGATTTGCGGCATCACCCGATACCCGCATGATGGCAAAGGTGCTGCGCTCACCCAGGTAGACAGCCGTATCAACCTGATTGTACGGTTCCGGATTGCCAACCGTAATGGTCACTTTGCCGATGTCCAGTTTTTGACCATCCCACAGGTAGTATTCGATTGTGTCCACGCCAACAAAATCGGGATCAGGCTGGTAGAAAATCCGGCCAATTCCCATTGTCGGCAGAAGATATGTAACGTCTGAACCGACGCTCGGCTCAGTGACAACGCCATAGTTGTACACACCACCAGATAGGCTTGCTGTGCCATGCTGGGGCGCCGTTGCAAACCCACCAAGAATAACGATCTGGTCTATTGTCCATTCGCCTGGTGTCCCGTCGGTACTGTCTGTTGGCAAATTACCAAATTGGAGGGCCTCATGTATCAATAAACCGATATCCTCGGTTTCAGACACGCCGTCGACAAAGATCTCCGGTAAGCTGCCATATTCAAACGATACACTTACCCCATCCAGATCATAATCATTGGCCAGGACGTCGATGAGTACACCCTCCCCAACGAGGGTTGTTGCCGTATCCCACATCGCAACGGGCGCGATGTTTTGATCAGAACCAGGATTACCATCCACGACAACAGTTACCAGCGTTTGAGCTGTTTGTTGCCCATCGGTGATTTCATAGACAAAAGCATCCTTGCCCTGGAAACCACTTTGCGGCGTATAGGTCAGTGTTCCATCATCATTGACAACAACCGTTCCGTTGCCATATTCGCTCGTCGGATTGTCAAGAACACGTACTCTGATATCAGATATCGTGAGGTTGTCGCCATCAAGATCGGTATCATTGGCCAGAACGTCAATGGTGATCGACGTGTTCTCGCCGGTGCGCACTTTATCTCCATTTGCCACGGGTCCACTGTTGCCCCAGCCAATAATGATATCATCACCGGCACCACCAATCATCCGGTCGGAGCCGGCACCGCCGAGAATGACATCATCGCCACCGCCGCCATCCAGGAGATCGTCACCACGCAACCCCTCAAGAATATCATTGTACATGCCTGCACGAATATCATCATTGGCATCAACGATATTGCTGTGTTTGGAGGCGGAATTGGAAAGGGAAAAACCGGCGTAGACATCGTCCAGACCAAGATAGTGAATACCTTCATCCAGATGGCTGCGTTCCGCGATATGTGGTATTTCGCTATATGCATAGAGGCTGACGTACTCTACGTGCCCTGTGGTTTCATCAATTCGCCTCAGCGCACTATAAACTTGTGCATGGGAATATATGAAATGACCAAATCCATCTGGCTCAGAGACAACATCACGAATGATAGGATTTGCTAGCAAACTATCATCGGAGTCAACAAAACTCAGCTCCCAGCCATCGGCCTGTAGATAATCTCCGATACCGTCTCCGTCAGCGTCAATATTGTCAACATACCCATCGAAATCCGTGTCAATGGCATTGAGAAAAGGAGCCGCTATAAAACTGGTGGGAGCTGTCTCAGGGACATCAAAAAAGGTCGCAAAACCTTGAATATCGACGATACCATCGCCATCCCTATCTACGGAATCATGATACCCGTCGCCATTGGTGTCAATCGTGGATTGATAGAGTCCATAGGTTGTTGCCTTGCCTTCGGACACTCTTATGGGATCACCAGTTGCGATAATATAAAGCGGGGCATCACCGGTTGCCTGGCGTGCGAATTGGGCAAGCGTCTCCTGATCAGACAGCGTACGGCGGTGCGCAATATCGATCGTATACATTTGCTTGTGGGCACCCTCCGAGTCATAACTGCCATCGAAGGAAGATAGGTAATACTTCCAGGATTCCCAGTAGTCGATGCCACTACCGTCGCTGTTCTCCAGCAAAATAGGGTATAGATCATTGGTATAGGACTGGTCGTAATAGACCATATTATTTGTGTGGTGAGGACGATCGGGTTGAAATGGCGACATGGAAATATAGCCCCCAAACGCTAACGTCAGAAAATTTATATCAACGTCACCTCTGAGGCCTGCCTTGTAGATGAAATCATTCTCAGGTCCGATCGCATAATAATTCTGCATCCGGTCTTCGGCAAATTCCTCCGTCAAAGTCCATTCGGGAGAGCTAACAGGATTTTGGGCTATGAACAGCGCTTCCTTCAACTGTTCATATCTACCTTCATAGGCAACCGCAAAGTAGAGCGAGTTGACGAGATGGCCGCCCAGACTGTGGCCATTGACATAAATATTCGTGATCTGCGGATTATCTTCGAGATAGCTGTTGAGCGCTGTCAGCAGCGGTTCGAACCGATTTGCTGAATAGGATGAGGCGCCACCATCCGACAACGAACGCAGGTTGTCCGAAAAATAGTCCTGCCATTGGTCAGTCCCGCGAAAAGAGAGCGACAACGTATCCTCGCCGTGCGTGCGGACCTGGGCATTGCCCTCGCCGCTAGCGAAGCTAAAGAGTTCAATGCCCCAAACGCCTACCCCTTCCTTGTCAACGTCAGTGCTGTAGCCGTCATCACTATCCGGGTAATACGTGTCGTCTCTGCTGGTGTCAGGGTCATCGGTAATGGCATTGAAATATTCGGTGTCGGCTGGAATCTGCTCCCAATCAAAAATCTGATTGTGGACATAGTCACTTGAGATCACCAGTTTATTGCGGATGCCATCATTCTGTGCTGATGATCCCTTATCCAGATTGAGCACACGCGCCTGATCGTAGGAGGACATCGCCAGCGCGTTGATGGTTTCAAGCAAATCATCAGAAACAGCCCATTCGATTTCAATATTATTGGCAGCTTCACCTGTCCCAAACGACAGGACGCCATCAGGCAGGTCAGTCAGATCAACTTTAAAGCGAGTTAGGTTGCTGGCAGGAGCCCCGGAAACAACAAAGTCTGCAAACGCTTCCACAATCCTTGGATGCCACTGTGTATTCACATCGAAGGTAATCTCATTTGCATCAGATTGTACATTAAGGGCGAAATAGTTAATCGTGTGGGTAAGCCCGGCTCCCTCAAACAGGTTCGTAGGTGCAACCGGCCCGGCCTCCCCGGCTTCGACATTAACCTGGACGGTCGCTGACGTTGTATGCAATCCATCGCTGACATGGTAGGTAAAGGCGTCTTTTCCGGTAAAGCCGTCGCGTGCCACATAGCTGATCGTGCCGTCAGGATTGATGCTGGTGGTGCCGAATGCCCCCTGTTGGACTTTCGTTACGGTGAGGTCGTCACCGTCGTGGTCAACGTCATTGCCAAGTACGTCAATGTCAATACTTTGGCCCTGGTCAACGCTTGCCGCGTCATTTTGTAAAACCGGCCCTGTTCCGCCATCAACGGTCACAAAAACCGTGGCGACATCTGTCGCCCCGCCATCATCAAGCTGATAGGTGAAACTGTCGGCACCCTGATAATTGAGGTTGGCGGTATAGGTCACTGTACCATCGCTCAGCAGAGTAACCACACCGTTTTTTGCCCCGGAGACCGAAAGTATCGAGAGGGCATTACCTTCGGCGTCCGTATCATTCAACAGAACATCAATAATCTGTTCACCCGGCCTGATAGTGACCGTATCATCGATCGCCACAGGCGCTGCATTGGCCTGAACATCAACCGTCACGGTTGCCATGGTCTGCTGGTCGCCATCCGTTATGGTATAGGTAAAACTGTCCTGGCCGACAAAATCCGCATCGGGCTCATAGGTCACGGTGCCATCGGCGTTTATGAATGTAGTGCCATTGTCACCATCGCTAACCGATACCAGTTCCAGATCATCATTTTCAACATCACTGTCGTTGTCCAGAACGTTGATGATGAGACGCCGGTTCTGGTCAATACTGCCAGCATCATCATTTGCAACCGGCGCATTGTCGACAAGGACCGCTATTGTCGCGGTGTCGCTTTCTCCCGAACCATCCGTAACCGTATAATCGATCCAGTCCACGCCGGTGAAGCCGTCTGCCGCAACATAGTGCAAAGTGCCATTTGTATTCCACTGGATCTGCGCGGGTCCATTGTAACTGAAATCAGTTACAATGAGGGGGCCGCCGTCGACATCAATATCATTGGTTAAAGGCGCAAGAGTGACACTGCTGCCTGGAGAAACGGTAAACTGGTCATCGTGCGCAACCGTCGCATCGGCAACAGGGGTCACGTTCACATAGACACGAACAACACTGTGCTTACTTCCCTCGCGCAGCACATAGTCAAAGGAGTCGATGCCAACAAAATCCTGAGGCGGTGTGTAAACAACCGTCCCGTCTGTTTCAAACCCCTGTCCAATTCCATCGGATACATCGTAATCAATAGTCCCGCCTGCCAGAGATGTTTTGACACTAAAAACATCATACTGACCGCCCAAATAAGATACGACAATATAATACGGATAGAGGAAGTCTCCGTCCTCAAACACGTCGTTGGCTGAAACATCGATCGCAACCGACTGATCCTCCAAGGTTGTCGCAATATCGACATTGCCACCTGTCCCATCGGTTTCACCGATTGTCACATTTACGGTTGCAGTGGACGTATCCAGACCATCGGTTACCGTATAGGTAAAACTGTCGTTGCCTATGTAATTGTCATCCGCCCGATACAATAATTTTCCCGTATTGGTGATTGAAACCGTACCATACTCGGGATCAGCAACTGAAAGATATGACAGGATATCGCCATCGGAATCCGTGTCATTGGCCAGGGCGGCAATTTCAATCGATGTATTCGGCGCGACGACGATCATATCGTCACCGACAGAAGGGGCCACATTTTCAGTCTTTATTGTGACGGTTGCCAGTTGCGACTGATTGGTGCCATCAGTGGCTAAATAGGTGAAGCTGTCGATACCGCGCAGATTGGCATCGGGCGTGTAGGTAAACGTACCATCGGCGGAAAGTTCCAGGGTTCCATTCTGTACGTCATCAACCAGCTGGGCTGTCAGCGTATCACCGTCACCATCCGTATCATTGTCCAGCACATTGCCCGTTATCGGGGTGTTGGCGCGCCAAACGAATGTTGCATGATCATCCACAGCCACAGGTGCATCCGCGTGCGGTGCGATGTCAATCGAAACCGTAGCCTCGGTGACGCTGTTGCCGGTGCCATCGTTTGCAAAATAGGTAAATGTGTCTGTTCCGAAAAAATTGGCGTCCGGCGCATAATCAAATGAACCATCGTCACGCAGAACCAGCGTGCCATGGCCGACGTCTCTACCCAATACAGCCTTCAGAGTATCACCGTCCGGATCAGTGTCATTTATAAGGACATTGCCTGCAAGGGTCTGGTCCTCGCCGGTAGACAGGCTGTCATCCGCTGCAGTTGGCAAGTCATTGGCAGCCGTAACGGTTATGGTCACGGTTTCGACATCCGAAACCAGACCGCCATCGCTTGCTGTATAGGTAAAACTGTCAACGCCGTTGAAATCGGCTCCGGGCGTGTAGGTATATGATCCATCGCTCGCCAGATTCAATGCGCCGTTTGACACGCCGGACACCAATGCTGCCGTCAAGGGCTGCTCCTCCGGATCGTAGTCATTTAGAAGCACATTGCCGGTAAGGATGCTGTCCTCGGATACGCTGACATTGTCCGCATTGACAACCGGCTTGTCATCTGCCCCTTCAACGAAAATAGACACTGTTGCAATGTTGGAAGACTCGGTACCTTGGCCATTGATCCGGTATGAAAAAGTGTCAGTTCCTTCAAATCCCGGATCAGGGATATAGGTAAAGACACCACGCCAGTCGACGCCTGAGCGTTGAAGGGTCAAGGTTCCATTTGCGACATCGGAAACCAATTCTGTGGGGCCTAATCCGATTGCCGTAATTCCAATGTCGCCATCACTGTCATTGAGTGTCACATCACCGGATATTGGTGTATTTTCGAAGGTCAGATAACTGTCTTCATCTGCCTCGGGTGCATCGTGTACAGAAGCAACAGTGATGCGAACGCTGGCAGTTACCTCGTTGGTTCCATCGGTGACCGTGTAATCAATAAATTGATGCTCATTGAGTGAATGATTTTCATTATAGTCGGAATCAGGCGTGTACAGCAATGTGCCATTTTGGGTGATAACAACCTGCCCATTGTCCGGCTGAGTGACACTGGTGATTGACAGAAAACCACCATCGGGGTCGCTGTCATTGGCAAGGACATCAATTTCCAGCGGTGTGTCTTCCACGCCCTGCACGATATCATCAACAGCCACCGGCGCATCGTTCACATCGGTAATTGTCACAAAAAATTTCAGCTCAGCGAATTCAGAACCCTCGATAATCAACAGGTTAAACTCGCCAGTATCGGCGACCCCATTGTATTCTTGCGCCCGGTATGTGAGACCGTCTGATCTAAGTAAAGCAAACTGCGCGAAGAAGTCTCCAGTGGTTATAAAACTCGGACGGTCTCCGTCAACCTCGGTAAATATATTGGTCCATGGCAAAAAGAATTCCGTATTTTCCTCCACCGTAATATGAAATTCGGTGTTTAACACAGTGAAGAGATCATCGATTGCTGACACAGACAGATTGACGGTTGTGGTTTCAGAGACATCCTCACCATCGCTGGCAAAATAGGTGAACGTGTCACTGCCGTTGAAATTGGCATCAGGCGTATAGGTAAAACTGCCATCCGTTGCAAATTCGAGTGAGCCGTTCTGGACAGTGTCGACGAGCGTTGCCGTCAACGCATCGCCATTGGCATCGGTGTCATTCGCCAGCACATTGCCTGAATAGGCTGTGTCCTCGTCAAGCGTTACATCATCGCTAACAGCAACAGGTGCCGTATTGGCCGTCGAAAGCAAGACCGTTCCCGTACCATAATAAGTGCCGTCAAAAACCTCATAGGTGAATTGGTCATCGCCATCATAACCGGCGTTGGGCGTATAGGAAATGCTGCCGTTGGCGTTGAGCACTACAGTTCCGTGGGCCGCGGTACCGACATTGGTAATGTGCAATGAATCACCGTCGCCATCGGTATCATTGCCAACCAGGTCAGTGATGATCGTGGTGGTATCGACAGCGAATATTCGACTGTCGTCCTGCGCAACCGGCGCATCATCTGCACCTTCCACCTGGAATGACGTTTTGGCGGTTGCTGTCAGGTTGCCATCATCGGTATATTGATGGGTCAGCGAGACCGATGCAGTCTCTCCCGTCCTCAACGCCTGGAAAACAGCCGCACCGGTCGGATCAAATGATAATTGTCCATTTGCCGGCTCAAAGCTTATGCCGCCGGTTGCCGCATCAATTGTCAAACCATCAATTGTCATGCTGATGAATGACA
Organism: uncultured Rhizobiaceae group bacterium; assembly: GCA_947501445.1. Lineage (GTDB taxonomy): Bacteria > Pseudomonadota > Alphaproteobacteria > Rhizobiales > Rhizobiaceae > Hoeflea_A. The sequence continues at coordinate 302,745 of CANMVS010000006.1, forward strand.
AATTCCGCGTTGAAAGCGGTGCATCATCCTGCACCATCTGTGACAACAAGGGGCCGATGTTAACAGAAGCAGCCTCATCCTCGGCGGTCAGAATACCCAGATCAAGATCGGAAGCCTCAGGTGCATCATTGACTGATTGGACAGTCACCCGCACTTCGGCTGTGTCCGTCAATTCACCATCACTCAACGTGTAGGTAAATGTTTCCTGACCAAAAAAGTCGGGATCAGGTGTATAGGTGATTGATCCGTCACTGTTGAGAACGGCCTGACCATTTGCCGCAGAACCGACAGAGATCACAACTGCGGTGTCCCCATCCACATCGACATAGGGGAAGGTTGTCAGTTGCAGGATACCATCTTCACTGATGATGGCGTCGATGTCTTCTGCAACAGGTGCATCGTTAACCGGCATGACGTTGATTGTCACACTGGCTGTATCTTCGAGCCGACCATCGCTGGTTGTATAGGTAAATGTGTCCGAACCACTGAAACCGGGGTCCGGCGTGTAGGTGACCGCACCATCGCTGCCAAGCACGGCGGACCCATTTGCCGGTGTACCGACGGCTGTGATCGTCAGTGTGTCCCCATCAACGTCAACATCATTGTCCAGCAGATTGGACAAGACAACAGCCTGATTCTCCAGGGTACTGGCGGTATCATCATCAGCCGTTGGCGCATCCTCAACGGGCGCCACATATATATAAATATCGGATGAAGCAAAGAGTTCGCCATCTGAAATCGTATAGGAAAATGTATCTTCACCAAAAAAATCAGGGTTTGGGCGATAGGTAATCGTGTTGTCAGCGCCTAATATAACAATGCCATTTTCTGCAAGTCCAACATCGACGATTGTAAGAGTATCTCCATTGATATCCGTGTCGTTCAACAGAGCATAGTCAATTGTTATCGCCTCATCTTCCCTCGTTTCGTCAAAATCGAAATCTGCGACCGGTTCGTCATTCAATTCATTGACAGTCACCGTCACTGTCGCCGTATGCGAGGCCTCGCCATCGGTGACTGTATAGGTGAACGTATCGGTGCCAAAGAAATCCTTGTCCGGTGTATAGGACACATGCCCGTTAACCTGCAGTTCGGCAGTACCATTCGCGGCCGGCCCCACAGAGGCAATTGTCAATATATTGCCATCAACATCCCGGTCATTGTCCAGCAGACTGGTAATTTCGACATTCTCGTCTTCATCAATCGTCAGCGCATCGGCAAATGCGACCGGATCATCATTAACCGAGCTGGCAAAAACAGTGACTCTGGCTCTCTCGCTGGCAAATCCGTCCGTCGCCGTATAGAAAAAATGGTCCGTGCCGAAAAAATCCGCATCCGGCGTATAGGTGACGCTCCCGTCATCATGCAGAACCACATCACCATTGGCAGCCGCTTCAATACCTGTGATGCGAACCCGACTGCCTTCGACATCAAAATCATTGTCAAGCAGGGAATTTACCGTAATGCTTGCATCTTCGGTAGTGTTGATGGTGTCATTTATCAGAATTGGCGCATCGTTACGGCCTATTTGATCGAAGGCAAGATAGGTGGCACCGGCGCGGTTCACAACAACAAGATTTTCGAAATCATCGACCGTTCGATTTTCAAATCTTATCTGATCTTCAACACCATCACCATCAAAGTCACCCGTCACAATCAAAGACCCGGGCGATGCGGTAAGATCACTTTTGGAAAAGGTTGTCGCTTCAACAATAACGACGTCACCGGCATCAAGTGCAATCGTATCGCCTGACAGTTCGTCGGTTGATCCAACGATGGTATCCTTGCCATCACCGGAGTTGATAATATCATCACCCAGGCCAGGATTAATCTGATCGTAATCGCCACCGCCTTCGATAAAGTCACCGTCATCCGATCCGATCAGATCGCCCGCTCCATTGGGGTCGACGGATCTCAGGACCCGAAACGTAATGGTGGCAGTATCAACACCGCCATTTGAATCACTCACCTCAATGGTAAAACTGTCTGATCCAAGAAATCCACCCGTCGGCGTGTAGGCATAGGTACCGTCACTATCGATGCTGAGTGTTCCGTTTTGGACGGTGCTAACAACCTGCACAGACAGCACGTCACCTTCCAGATCAGTGAATCTGGTCAGTATGTTTCCGGTATTTGTTGTGTCCTGCGCCAAACCAATCGTCGTATTTGTAGCAACGGGCGCATCATTGCGACCATCGATTGCAAATACAACTTCACCGGTATTGCTCAGTCCTTCGCTATCAGTCAATTCGTAAACGACAGTGAGTGTTTCCGAAGAGCCTTCCTGCAACGCCTGAAACACATTGATGCTGGTGGGATCAAGTCTCAACAGGCCGGTGGCATCATCATAGGTGATGCCGAATTGCGCCGGATCCACCGGCTGACCACCTACGCTGGCGCCGACGAGGGAAACATCCCCCGATGTTAATTGATCACCATCATCAAATGACGCATTCAGCACAGCCGCCATATCGTAGTGTGCGATGGTGTCCTCATCCGTCAATGTGCCGGCATCAATGTCTACCGTCACCGGGGCATCATTTTGCCCTTCAACGTCAAAAGAGACGACACCGGTATCTGTCAGACCTTCAGCATCGGCAATTTCATAGGTAACAGCAACTGTTGCCGTCGCACCAACAGCCAGGGACTGCAGCGCCACCGCGCCAGGACGCTCACCAAACAGATCAGGATTAATGCTGGTGCCGGCGAAACGTGCGATCCCGGTCGGATCGAACACCAGTGTTCCATTGGCATAGGAAATGTCAAAATCCCGCAGGGCATAGGGTGTACCATCCACCGTCACCCCGGTGATGGTGAGATTGTCCGCATCAAGGGGGCCGCCATCATCCGTTGATGCTTCAATCACCGGCGTCATGCTAAATGATATCGGCGTATCCTCATTGGTGAGAAGCCCGGCATCGAGGTCGGCAGCCACCGGTGCATCGTTGACCTCATTGATGGCCAGCGTGAAGGTCGCCTCAGCAGTTTCCCCATATCCATCTGTGGCAGTTACCCTTATGTCAATATCATTTTGATTGTTGGGCGGTGTGCCGAGGAATGTACTTCCATTGAGTTGCAGCCAGGACGGCAGTTCGCTTCCATCTGCAAGAGTTGCGGTCAGTGTCAGATTGCTCGAATCAACATCCCCGAATGCATCTGCCGGTATGGTGAAATTCCAGACAGTGTCTTCATCCGAGTTTTGATCGTCAATGCCCTGATCAACGACGGGCGCATCGTTGACGGGCGTGACATTGATGGTAACGGTGCCGACAGAGTTCATATCTTTATCGGTCAGTGCATAATCGAAACTGGCCACACCATTAAAATCGGCGACGGGTGTGAAGACGAACGAACCATCCGATTTCAGATCGACAATACCCGCGCCTTCAATTTCAAAAATTTCAGCGACAACACTAAGCGCATCGCCGTCAACATCGTTATCGGGCCCATTGCCATTGTCTACAAGTACATTGCCGGTGACCTGCGTGTCCTCGTCACCTGAAAAGGCGTCATCAACAGCTGTTGGAACATCGTTCACAGGAGCAACCGTAATGGTGGCAATAGCACCACCTTTCGATACCCCATCAAACAGGGTGTATCTGAAACTGGTGACACCATTGAAGTTGGCAACGGGTGCGAATACGAACGAACCATCCGGTTTCAGATCGACAATACCCGCGCCTTCAATTTCAATCGTTTCAGCGACAACACTAAGCGCATCGCCGTCAATATCGCTATCGGCCCCATTGCCATTGTCTACAAGTACATTGCCGTTGACCGGCATGTCCTCGTCACCTGAAAAGGCGTCATCAACAGCCGACGGTCCGTCGTTGACCGGTTTGATGGTGAGTGTGAATCCTGTCTGGGCAGTTGCATCATGGTCATCTTTTGCTGTGACAATGAGTTCGATATCGCCATTGAAATCCCCGGGTGGCGTGCCGTGGAATTTATTGCCCGTAAAGGTCAACCAACCGGGCAACTCACTTCCATCCGCAAGTGTTGCGGACAATGTCAGATGGGTTGAATCGACATCCCCGAACGTGTCTTCATGAATGGTGAATTGCCATTCAGCGTCCTCATCAGAGTTTTGACCTTCGATGATCTGGTATACGACAGGAGCGTCGTTGACAGGATTTATCGCCACCTGGAAAACGGCTTCAACCGTCCCTCCGTCCTCATCTTCAGCGATGACTTTGATGTCAATAACGTCGTTGAAGTCAGGTGGCGGTGTGCCGGAAAAGCCGGCGCCGTCAAAGGTCAACCAACCGGGCAGATCGCTACCATCTGCAAGCCCGGCGGATAGCGCAAGATTTGCCGTTTCAACGTCACTGAATGTACCGGCAGGGACAATGAATTCCCATGGGGTATCCTCATCGGAATTCTGATCATCAATGATCTGTTCCAATATTGGCAAATCATTGACGTCGGCAATGGTGAGTTTGAAAATCACTTCGGCGGTCTCACCGTGGTCATCTTCAACCGCGAGCTTGATATCGAGATCGCCGTTGAAATTGGTCGGGGGCGTGCCAAAAATGGTGTACCCCTCAAAGGTCAGCCAATCGGGCAAAGCGCTGCCATCAGCGAGTGTTGCTATCGGGCGAGACAGCGCAGAATCAACATCCATGAATATATCTGCCGGGATAACCAGGGACAAAAATGTATCTTCATCCGAATTTTGATCTGCAATGCCCTTATGCACGATCGGTGCATCGTTGACCGCATCAACCGTCACCGTGAAGGTCGTTTCAACCGTCTTTCCGCCACCATCTTTAGCGGTGATTTTTATGTTGTATTCACCGTTATAATCCTGTGGTGGTGTACCCGTTAATTTGCTGCCGTCAAACGACAACCAGTATGGCAACCCCTTTCCATCCGCAAGTGTTGCGGACAATGTCAGATGGGTTGAATCGTCATCCCCGAACGCATCCACAGGAATTATGAAAGTCCACTCCGTGTCCTCATCCGAGTTTTGATCGTCAATGCCCTGATCAACGACGGGCGCATCGTTGACGGGCGTGACATTGATGGTAACGGTGCCGACAGAGTTCATATCTCCATCGGTCAGTGTATAATCGAAACTGGCCACACCATTAAAATCGGCGACGGGTTTAAAGACGAACGAGCCATCCGACTTCAGATCGACAATACCCGCGCCTTCAATTTCAATCGTTTCAGCGACAACACTAAGCGCATCGCCGTCTATATCGTTATCGGTCCCATTGCCATTGTCTTCAAGCACATTACCGAAAATCTGCGTGTCCTCGTCACCTGAAAAGGCGTCGTCAACAGCCGACGGTCTGTCGTTGACCGGTTTGATGGTGAGTGTGAAACCTGTCTGGGCAGTTGCATCATGGTCATCTTTTGCCGTGACAATAATCACGATATCGCCATTGAAATCCCCGGGTGGCGTGCCGTGGAATTTATTGCCCGTAAAGGTCAACCAACCGGGCAACTCACTTCCATCCGCAAGTGTTGCGGACAATGTCAGATGGGTTGAATCGACATCCCCGAACGTGTCTTCATGAATGGTGAATTGCCATTCAGCGTCCTCATCAGAGTTTTGACCTTCGATGATCTGGTATACGACAGGAGCGTCGTTGACAGGATTTATCGCCACCTGGAAAACGGCTTCAACCGTCCCTCCGTCCTCATCTTCAGCGATGACTTTGATGTCAATAACGCCGTTGAAGTCAGGTGGCGGTGTGCCGGAAAAGCCAGCGCCGTCAAAGGACAACCAACCGGGCAGATCGCTACCATCTGCAAGCCCGGCGGATAGTGCAAGAATTGCCGTTTCAACGTCACTGAATGTACCGGCAGGGACAAAGAATTCCAATGGGGTATCCTCATCGGAATTCTGATCATCAATGATCTGTTCCAATATTGGCAAATCATTGACGCCGGCAATGGTGAGTTTGAAAATCACTTCGGCGGTCTCACTGTGGTCATCTTCAACCGTGAGCTTGATATCGAGATCGCCGTTGAAATTGGTCGGGGGCGTGCCAAAAATGGTGTTCCCCTCAACGGTCAGCCAATCGGGCAAAGCGCTGCCATCAGCAAGTGTTGCTATCGGGCGAGACAGCGCAGAATCAACATCCATGAATATATCTGCCGGGATAACCAGGGACAAAAATGTATCTTCATCCGAATTGTGATCTGCAATGCCCTTATGCACGATCGGTGCATCGTTGATCGCATCAACCGTCACGGTGAAGGTCGTTTCAACCGTCTTTCCGCCACCATCTTTAGCGCTGATTTTTATGTTGAATTCACCGTTATAATCCTGTGGTGGTGTACCCGTTAATTTGCTGCCGTCAAAGGACAACCAGTCTGGCAGGTTGTTACCGTCTGCCAGGGTCGCGGTCAGTGTCAGCACTGCCGACTCGACATCATTGAACGTTTCCTCATCAATGATGAATTCCCATGGGGTATCCTCATCGGAATTCTGATCATCAATGGCCCGGTGAACCGTTGGGGCATCATTGCCGCCGGTAATGGTAACAATAATGGTCTGCACAAGGGTATCGGGGCCCGATGATGCATTGAAGCTGAAAGTTGCTGTTACTGTTTCGTTGTCATTCAGGTAATCCAAATGCGCACGGTCAAAGGAGATAGTGCCGGTTGTCGTATCGAGGGCAAACAGGCTCTCAAGGCCGCCAAGGGACTGCGGGCCACTGGCTTCAACAAAGACCAGCCCGCCTGCATAGTGTATCGGCGTGTCGCCTATATCCTGATCGATGATGGTAACGTAGTCAGCGATGGCGACAGTTACAATGTCAGACAATCCCGAATCACCCTCAATGACTGCATCAGGATGGGCAATTGAGATTTCCGGCGTACTATTGATGATTTCGATCTGGATATTCTCGAAGGAAGCGAAAGTCACATTGAGGCTTGAGAACTTTCCCGATACCGCCCTGCCGCTATTGATCCTGTCCTGAAACTGAGCCCATTCCGTCTGGAAGACGGCGTCATCATGCATGGTTTGGGTTATCTGCAGAACCAGAGTGTCTCGCCCGCGGCCACCATGATAGTAGTCGTGGGAATCAATATTTTTCAGGGCGTCGTGGATGACCGTGTCATTGCCGTGGCCGGCCATAATTTTGTCATTGCCGGCACCGCCCCGGATGATGTCATTGCCCCTGCCGGCATAAATATGGTCATTGCCATCACCGCCATCAACGTCGTCGTTGCCGCGGCCGGCAGAGATGATGTCATCACCGTCACCGCCATCGACCGTATCATCTCCACGGCCGGAGAAGATCAGATCGTTGCCATTGCCGCCATCAACCGTATCGTTGCCACGGCCGGAGAAAATGACGTCATTGCCATCACCACCATCAACGTCATCATCACCATCCCTGGCGAATATCCAATCCCGTTTACCGGTTCCCTTGATCGTATTGCTTTTGTTGTTACCACGCAAAAATGCCATCACCGGTACCCTCCGACTGCGAAAGAACTGCCCCGCTCGGGGAAAATCCATGGAACCGAAATACTACTGACGTTAACTTCAACTAACTGGGAGTTGGTAAATATTCGTGTATATACTGTATTAAACTTCCATTTACCGTTATGCTCGCAATTACAATACTAATGTCAATATTACCTTCCATAGAACTCTAGATGTTTTCATTTAATAAAGAATATTTTACATATTGCAACAATACTTATATTATAATTTTAAGTTTTTTTGTATTATTGAGTATAAAATCTCCGATAAATCGCTGTTTTTAAATAAAACTAGTGATTTTACTACAAATAATTTTTATTTGATATGTATTTCTCTGATTTAAATGAATTTCCAGTTCCATTCGAATCTGCCGGTTGAATATGCTGGATAATCAAAGAGGATTTACTGGCGTCATGAATTAGAGCAATTCAGGTTTTGACGGGATCGGTAAAACCTGAATGCATCAACACAATCAAGGGCCGACACCGTTGTCCCGTTTCTGACAAAATGTGAAACGGTCCAGGAGGTTTCACAGGAACCCAATTTGATGGTTGCCAATACAAAAAGACTGCAATCCGCATGCCATGGCTGGTGGGGTTATGCGTGGGTCTACCAAAAGCCGTAAAGGCAAGCCCGTGAGTTCCGGCTATATTGGGTCCATCCGGCAAGACCGCATTTGCCCGGTGAACACCTGATCAATGAACTGTTCGTCCTATCTGTCAGCAACGAAACGAACCTGGCCTTGTGGCTGGCTTATGCAGTCATGGCATACGACTGCCTGGCCGCTCTGCCAAAGAGACCTGTCCTGTATCTTTGTGCACGTACCGACAATGGAATTGGAATTGGACGTAAATTTGAAAGCTGGATCATTTCATCAATCTGCCACATCAACACCATGGCGAAGGCCCTTGCAATGTCATATTGGACAAGCAACTCAGCCCCGCCATGCTGCACGACCATCTTGAGCGTGCAGCATGGCAGGTGGAAAGCGTCAGGCGATGGCTTCAACATCAATAAAGACACTGGTTGTGTGCACGAAAGCTGTTGACGTAACCTCGACTTCCAGCTCGACCTGTGAACCAAAAAGACCCAGCAGATCGTCCTGATCACCCAGCAAAATGCGGCCGTAAGCGTCCACGACAAAGACGTCGCGGCCATCTCCGTCTGCATCATTATTACCAGCGGTAATTGCGAAATCGAAACTGTCATCATCCGGATCGATGGCAATCACATGCGCCAGTTGTGTACCGTTGGGTGTGTTTGCCCGGGCAGCGCTGCTTGTATCCGACACTGTCACGACCGGCGCTTCATCGATATCGGTGATTGCGATTTGCAACGTTACACTGTCATCAATTCCAGCACCGAAATTCGGGTCATCAGCGGTCAGAGTTACGGTGAACTCACTATTGCTCTCATGGTTCAATGTCGTCCCGGCTTTCAAAAACAATTCGCTGCCATCGATTTCAAACAGACCGGCATCCGGTCCCTGAATTGCGAAATTCGTCTTTCCAAGCCCCATATCTGTGAGTTCTATATCTGCAATTTTTGTGCGCGCTGAAGTGTCGGTGTCTTCAGTGAGCGCCGTGACAGCATTGATGAATTCAAATTCCGGCGCCACTTCCACCGGCACATCCTGTAGGGCTGCGACGGCATAATTGGCTGCCACATCAGCGCCCAAAAACGTCCCATCCGCAAAGGTCAGTTTTTCGATTCCATAGACCGTATCCGTGCCATCATCACCGTCAAAAGCAAATAGATCCCGGATCTGGAACGCCGTTCCAGGTGTTTCCCCGTCAATTGCCACAATCGAATAGTCCGAGATCAAACCGCTGAATATTGCAGTGTCCACTATGCCGTATGACAAATCGTCCTCAACACCCGGATTGTTGTTGTCAATATAGGTGCCTCCCTGAATAGTGTCGTCACCGGCACCGCCGGTCAGGCTGTCACTACCATTACCGCCATCCAGATAATCATCGTCCTCATTGCCATTGAGCGTGTCATCGCTACCACCGCCATAAATGTGGTCATCGCCTTCGGCGCCATTGAGGAAGTCGTTGCCACCATTGCCTTCGATGAGATCGTCACCGGCACCGCCATAGCTGTGGTCGTGCCCAGAGCCACCGTAGATTTTGTCAATACCATCGCCACCATAGGTGTGGGTGTGTGTGCCGGCATAGATGGTATCATCGCCTTCGTCGCCATAAGCCTTGACACCGGTTCCCATACCAAGGGTGATCAGATCATCGCCAGCTCCGCCATAGACAACATCATTTTCGGTAAATGCAGTGTCGTTGTACGGCGTCACATCAATAATGTCATTATCATCGCCTCCGTAAATAATATCGCTTTGCAGCCCGCCGATGATGCGATCATCACCTGTACCGCCGTATAGTAAATTCTCGCCATCGGAATGCGCCGCATAGGCATCAGGATCCGCACCGACAAACTGTCCACCATAGATAGTGTCATCGCCGCCGCCGCCGATGAGTAAATCATTGCCATCACCGCCAACAATGAGGTTATCGCCATCGCCGCCGTCCACAATGTCATCTCTCGCCTGCGCCTCGTAGTCCGGCAATACATCGACTGCCTCATTCCACAAAGTTGCCAGATCCACGGTCATGTCGCCGAACTCAACGAAATCAACATCGCGCACAAGATCTGTGCCCTCATTACCATGGGCTGAATCGAGATCCCGTATCGCTATCACCGGATTATCTTCGTCACCCGATGCCCGCATAATGGCAAATGTTTCACGGTTCCCCAGATAAACAGCCGTGTCGACCTGGGTATAGGCGGCAGGGGTGCCGACATTGATTGTCAGCTTGCCGATGTCCGAGAAACCCCCATCCCAAAGGTAATACTCGATTGTATCCCTACCAACAAAGCCCGGATCGGGGGTATACAAAATTTGACCATCCTGCAGATCGCCAACCACAGTGGCAGTTCCATGCTGCGGACTTCTTGCAAAGCCATGGCCGGCCAATCTCAGTTCCTGGCCACCAAGATGGTAGTCATTGTACAGAACATCATAGTAGAGTCCCTGCCCCATTGTTGTATTTACAGTTTCCCAAACCGCCACACCTGAATGATTGGTATCACCAGGGTCACCGTCAACAATGACGCTAACCAGTGCCTGTGCTGTATATTGACCGTCGGTGATCTGATAGACGAAAGCGTCCTTGCCGTAGAACCCGTCCTGCGGTGTATAGGTCAATGTTCCATTATCATTAACCACAACCGTTCCATGGCCATATTCATTTGTCTGATTGTCAAGAATTCGTACCCGGATATCGGATATGGTCAGGGCATCACCATCCAGATCAAAATCATTCGCCAAAACATCGATGGTGACTGGTGTGGATTTGCCGGTAAAAACCCGATCGTTCTCGGCGACAGGCCCACTGTTGCCCCAGCCAATTATGATGTCATCGCCGCCACCGCCAATCATGCGGTCAGACCCGGCACCACCCAAAATAAGGTCGTTGCCTCCGCCGCCATTCAAAATGTCGTCACCGGCCAACCCCTCGAGGATATCATCACCCCCACCCGCCACAATATGATCATTGGCATCAATGACACTGGTGTTTTGGTGGTATGATTCTGCCAGGGAAAATCCTGCCAGCTCGTCATCAAGTCCGAGATAATGCACCCCCTCATTATGTATTGTATGATTGATAACAATCTCGTTTGTCGGGATGTATTCATAGAGATTTATATAATCGACGACGTCGCCACCGAGACGAAGGGCCAGAATATTTTTGACGGGAATATCCGAGAACCACACCCCGTTCTCGAGACCCAGAACGCCCACCTCATCAAGGACCCGGTAATTTGAACCGCCGGCCCTTTCATGATTGAATTCCAGCGTATAACCACCGGTGCGGTAATCCCCGATACCATCGCCATTAAAGTCGATATCATCAACATAGCCATCACCGTCTGTGTCAATGGCTCCGGTGACGGGTACCGCAAGCAATCCGGTATATGCAGCTTCGTAATCCGTGTGGTCGCCAATTGGGGGAGGAGTTGAGATATCGTAATTAAAAACCTCAAAACCATAAATATCCGGAATGCCATCACCATCAGTATCCAAGGCGTCAATAAATTGGTTGGCATTCGTATCAATCGCATCACGCCAAAGTGCAAATATCGTCGCCTTGTTGTTATCGTAGGTAACCGTATCGCCCGTCGCGATAATATACATCGGCGAATCGCCGGTTATTTCCCGTCCATATTCAGCAATTGTTTCTTTGTCTGACAGGGTGCGCCGATGGGCAGAATCAAGAGTCAGCATCTGTTTATGAGAGCCCTTGGAATCAAAACTGGAGTCGCTGGACAGATATAGCCGCCAATCCTCACCGCGCTCCGGATAGCGTGCATGATCATACGACTGTTCAATATATACGAGATTGTTGGTGTGGTTGGGACGATCCGGCTGTATCCCACCCGTTGAAACGAAGTTTCCCAGCAATAAACCACCGGTGGTTATTGAGAGGTCTCTGTGCATTGACTTGTAAATGAAATCATTCTCATGGCCGATCGCATAGTAGTTTCGCATCAAATCTTCAGAGTATTCTTCCGCCAATGCAAATTCTGGTGTTGTTGGTGCGCTTTGTGCGATGAACAATGCGTCGGTCAGGTGTGACCATTTTTCCTGAAATTTGACCGCGTAATACAGGGCGTTGACAATGTGGCCACCAAGGCTATGCCCATTGATATAGACATTTGTTATCTGCTGATTTGCAGCGAGATAAAGATTAACCGCGTTCAGGAGCGGTTCAAATCGGTCCGCTGAATAGGATGATGCGCCCCCATACTTAAGCGCCAACAAATTATCGGACAGATAATCTGTTGCCTGATCCGTTCCACGAAAGGAGATCGACAGTGAATCTGTACCATGGGTGCGAACCTGGGCGTTTCCGGCACCAAGCGAGAACAGGTCAATTCCAAATATCGGGTCCTGAACTGTGTCTACGCCGGTTCGGTACCCATCATCATTGTGTGGCGTGTAAAAATCATCCTTGCTGGTATCAGGGTCATCTTGAATGCTATTGAAATATACAGTGTCGGCTGGAATTTGCTCCCAGTCGAAAATCTGGCTGTAGATGTAATCTGCGGTGATTGTCTGCTTGTTGCGGGTGCCATCATTTTGACCAAATGGCCCCTGATCCAGGTCCACCATATCCTCCTGGTCGTAGGCAGCCAAAGCCAGAGCATTGATGGTTTTGATCAATTCATCCGAAACAGACCACTCAATCTCTATCCGGTAGCTTTCTGTGTCGCTGGGCTTAAATGACAGCACACCATCGGGCAGATCATTCATGTCAACTTTGATGGCAGTTAAATCTGGTTCATTTTCACGGTGGAATGGGATGATATTGTCAGCGAAGGCCTCCAGTATTCTGGGATTGTCGTCCGTTACGACAACGAATACGAACTCCGAATCTGCAATGTCATAAGGGCTTTCCGTATCTCCAGGTCCCCACCAGATAGATTCGTAGCCAATCGTATGTGTTAGCCCTGTACCTTCAAACAGGTTCGTCGGTGCCTTTATTCCGGCATCGCCAGCCTCCACGCTCACCTCAACCATCGCCGCTGTCGTGTGGATACCGTCGCTGACATAATAGGTGAAGGCATCATAACCGCTGAACCCTTCGCGCGCTGTGTAACTGATTGTGCCATCCGGGTTGAAGGTAACGGTTCCAAACGCCGCCTTTGTGGTTTCCGTGACGGTGAGATTGTCACCATCCGGGTCGGTGTCGTTGTCAAGCACATTGAAACTGACACTTTGTCCCTGAACCACACTCACTTCGTCGTTTTGCAGATTGGACCAGGCACCAAGATCAACCGTCACGTTGACGGTAGCGGTATCTGTTTTGCCTCCATCATCAGTCGTATAGGTGAAACTGTCCTGGCCACTGAAACCGTGGTTCGCCGTATAGATCACATTTCCATTGACCAGAGTGACGACACCATGTGTTGCATCGGATACGGAAACAACAGACAGCGCATCATTTTCAGCGTCCATATCATTTGACAGCACATCAAGGACCTGTTCACCCGCGGCTATGATGAAAGTGTCATCCACCGCATCGGGCGCTGCATTGGCAAGGACATCAACCGTAACGGTTGCCGTCGTCTCCTGGTCGCCATCGCTTATGCTATAAGTGAAACTGTCCTGGCCGGTAAATCCATCGTCATTCACATAGGTTACCGTGCCATCGGCATTGCGCGTTACAGTGCCGTTCGTAGCATTTCCAACAGAGATAATTTCCACAGGATCGTTTTCGCTGTCAAAATCATTTTGCAGAAGGTCAATGATAATCTCACGATTTTCATCAACACTGACCACGTCGTCATTGGCAACCGGTGCGCTGTCGACGGTAATTGTAACTGTCGCTGAATCGCTCAGCCCCTCACTGTTGGTCACCGTGTAATTGATCCAATCGATTCCGATGAAACCATCCGCCGGTGTGTATAAAAAGGTGCCATCCGAGCTCCATTGGACCTGGCCTAAGCCTGCATATGTATGGTCTATTGTGCTTGAAGACAGATCCTCAATTGTATCATTTTCAAGTGGTGCGACGGTCACCGAGCTTCCGGGTGAAACGAGCAATTCCTCATCCCGCGCAGTTGGCGCTCCATCTACGGACATCACGTTTACATAGACCTTAACGTACCTGAATGGGTGCCCCCCAAGTATCGAGTACCTGAATTCGTCAATACCGACAAAATCCTCAGGTGGTGTGTATATGACTGTTCCGTCTTCTTCAAAAATTAGTGGGGTGCCAAGAGTGAAAGGGTTGTCGTACTCAATGGTTCCGCCATTAACCGATGTCATTACTCCATTTAGATCACGCAATTGCCCGTCACGCCATCCACGCATCGCAAACGGATAGGAGGTATGGCCATTTTCTTCTGTGTCATTGGCCGAAACGTTAATCTCAACTGACTGGTTTTTGGTCGTCGTTGCAAAATCGGGACTCGGACCAAAAACTCCGGCATCACCAAAAGTAACAGTCACTGTTGCTGTCGATGTTTCAAGGCCATCTGTTACCGTATAGGTGATTTCGTCGGTTCCAAATTGACCTTCATACGGCGTGTACAACAGTTTTCCGGCACTGCTGATTGAAACGGTTCCAAACTTTGCGTCACCTACGGACTGATATGACAGAACATCGCCATCTTCATCCAGATCATTGAAAAGTGCGGCGATCTCAACTGCTTTGTTGACCTCCGTAACAACAAAATCATCATTGGCGGTGGGCGCATGATTTTCCGTTCGAAGAACGACCGTTGCCGGTTGCGAAGACCCAATACCATCAAAGGCACTGTAGGTGAACCTGTCGACGCCCTCAAAGCCAGCGTTTGGCGTATAGGTGTATTTGCCATCTGGAGAAAAAGCGAGCGTGCCGTTTTTAACATCATCAATGAGCAGAGCGATCACTGTATCATTGTCGACATCAAAAATTACATCACCAAGGTCGCCTGATATGATATCGTCTAATCCCGGACCTGTAATATAATCCGGCGCGTCAGGGAGATCATTGATCGGTCTGATGTCGTATATAAAAGAGGTTTCGGCAGTCTGACCACCATCATCGGTTGCAGTAACCTTCAAAAACAAAAGACCATTGTGGTCGGCCGGGGGATTTGCTGTGAACGTATCATTTTCAAAGCTGATCCAATGCGGCAATGGCGCACCATCTTCAAATGTGGCAGACAGTGTGAGTTCACTCGAATCAATGTCCTTGAACGCATCTGACGGAACGGTGAATACCCAGGTCGTGTCCTCATCTGCAATCTGGCGCCCAATGCCCCGATGCACGATCGGCGCATCATTGACGGGATCAACCGTCACGGTGAAGGTCGTTTCAGCCGTCTTTCCGCCACCATCTTCAGCGGTGATTTTTATGTTGAATTCACCGTTATAATCCTGTGGTGGTGTAGCCGTTAATTTGCTGCCGTCAAAGGACAACCAACCGGGCAACCCCTTTCCATCCGCAAGTGTTGCGGACAATGTCAGATGGGTTGAATCGACATCCCTGAACGTGTCTTCATGAATGGTGAATTCCCATTCAGTGTCCTCATCGGAGTTTTGACCTTCGATAACCTGGTGTACGACAGGAGCGTCGTTGACAGGATTTATCGTCACCTGGAAAACGACTTCAGCTGTCCCTCCGTCCTCATCTTCAGCAATGACTTTGATGTCAATGACGCCGTTGAAGTCAGGTGGCGGTGTGCCGGAAAAGCCGGCGCCGTCAAAGGACAACCAACCGGGCAGATCGCTACCGTCTGCAAGCCCGGCGGATAGCGCAAGATTTGCCGTTTCAACATCATTGAATGTACCGGCAGGAATGATGAATTCCCATGCGGTATCCTCATCGGAATTTTGATCACCAATGATCTGTTCCAATGTTGGCAGATCATTGATTGAATTGATCTTCAACTGGAAAATTACCTCGGCACTCTCGCCTGCAGCATCCGTTGCTATAACCTTCAGATTGAATGTGCCGTGGAAATCTGATGGCGGTGTGCCGTAGAACCGGCCATTTTCAAACGACAACCATCCATCCAACGGGCGATCATCAGAATGTGTGGCAGTCAGAACCAGACTTTCTCCGTCAACGTCCTCAAAAGTGCCCGCCGGAACGAAAAACTCCCATTCAGTATCCTCATCGGAGTTCTGATGATCAAACTCCTGAACAAGCGTTGGCGCGTCATTGACCGGGTCAATGACGAGTTTGAAAATCGCTTCAGCGGTCTCACCGTGGTCATCTTCAACCGTGAGCTTGATATCGAGATCGCCGTTGAAATTGGTCGGGGGCGTGCCAGAAATGGTGTTCCCCTCAACGGTCAGCCAATCGGGCAAAGCGCTGCCATCAGCAAGTGTTGCTATCGGGCGAGACAGCGCAGAATCAACATCCATGAATATATCTGCCGGGATAATCAGGGACAAAAATGTATCTTCATCCGAATTGTGATCTGCAATGCCCTTATGCACGATCGGTGCATCGTTGATCGCATCAACCGTCACGGTGAAGGTCGTTTCAACGGTCTTTCCGCCACCATCTTTAGCGGTGATTTTTATGTTGAATTCACCGTTATAATCCTGTGGTGGTGTACCCGTTAATTTGCTGCCGTCAAAGGACAACCAGTCTGGCAGGTTGTTACCGTCTGCCAGGGTCGCGGTCAGTGTCAGCACTGCCGAATCGACATCATTGAACGTTTCCTCATCAATGATGAATTCCCATGGGGTATCCTCATCGGAATTCTGATCATCAATGGCCTGGTGAACCGTTGGGGCATCATTGGCGCCGGTAATGGTAACAATAATGGTCTGCACAAGGGTATCGGGGCCCGATGATGCATTGAAGCTGAAAGTTGCTGTTACTGTTTCGTTGTCATTCAGGTAATCTAAATGCGCACGGTCAAAGGAGATAGTGCCGGTTGTCGTATCGAGGGCAAACAGGCTTTCAAGGCCGCCAGGGGACTGCGGGCCACTGGCTTCAACAAAGGCCAACGCACCGGCATAGGGCGTATGCATATCATCCGGGTCCACATCACTGATTGACACATGCTCAGCGACGGCGACAGTTACAATATCAGACAATCCCGAATCACCCTCAATGACTGCATCAGGATGGGCAATTGAGATTTCCGGCGTACTATTGATGATTTCGATCTGGATATTTTCGAATGAAGCGAAAGTCACATTGAGGCTTGAGAACTTTCCCGATACCGCCCTGCCGCTATTGATCCTGTCCTGAAACTGAGCCCATTCCGTCTGGAAGACGGCGTCATCATGCATGGTTTGGGTTATCTGCAGAACCAGAGTGTCTCGCCCGCGGCCACCATGATAGTAGTCGTGGGAATCAATATTTTTCAGGGCGTCGTGGATGACCGTGTCATTGCCGTGGCCGGCCATAATTTTGTCATTGCCGGCACCGCCCCGGATGATGTCATTGCCCCTGCCGGCATAAATATGGTCATTGCCATCACCGCCATCAACGTCGTCGTTGCCGCGGCCGGCAGAGATGATGTCATCACCGTCACCACCATCGACCGTATCATCTCCGCGACCGGACAGGATAAAATCATTGCCATTGCCGCCATCAACCGTGTCGTTGCCACGGCCGGAGAAAATGACGTCATTGCCATCACCACCGTCAACGTCATCATCACCATCCCTGGCGAATATCCAATCCCGTTTACCGGTTCCCTTAATCGTATTGCTTTTGTTGTTACCACGCAAAAATGCCATCACCGGTACCCTCCGACTGCGAAAGAACTGCCCCGTTCGGGGAAAATTCATGGAATCGAAAATCTACTGACGTTAATTCCTACTCATCGGGAGCCGGTAAATACTCTTGTAAATACTGTATTAATCTACCTATTGTCGCTTCCCATCAAATACAAATCGGCATCATCATTACTTTATTTCGACTTCCATATGCTATCAATTTATAATGAACAATTTATATATTGCAACAATACTTGGGTTTTTATTTTTAATATTTCTACGTCGCGATGTATAAGAAATTCGCTAAATCACTGTTTTTAAATAAAACAAGACTAATTACTTAATTTATTCTCTAATGATATGCATTTCTACTATTTGATTGAGTATATGATTCCCTTCAAACCGGCAGATTGAATATGCTGGCAATAAAAGGGGATATACTGCCACCATGAAACAATGGCGCCCCCGACCGTGATCACACACGGGCCAGACACACCAGTTCTACAGAGGGCCTTTTGGTGATTTACTCCGGACCGTTACACATTTTGTCAGAAACCGGACCACGGTTTCGACCTTTGGTTTTGTTGATGCATTCAGGTTTTGTCGATACCGCCAAAGCCTGAATTGCTCTATCGCCGAAAACGACAACCGGCAAAAGAACCATATGTATTGAGCCTATGGGATAAGACTGCTATTGCCACCCAAAACCTGGTGAATGTAATGGCTGTACTATCTATCAGCAGTGACGCGAAATTGGCGATGGCAGAGGCTTGTGAGGTCCTCGCAAACGGCGACCTTGTGGCGTTGCCAACAGAAACTGTCTACGGATTGGCAGCAGATGCGAGCAATGGTCTTGCCGTGGCACGCATTTTCGAAATCAAGGGACGGCCAAGTTTCAACCCGCTTATCTGCCACATGAGCAGCATCACCATGGCCAGCCACCATGTCACTTTTGACGCGGTTGCAATGCAGTTGGCACAGGCATTCTGGCCCGGCCCCATGACATTGGTCCTGCCGAAACGTGAAGGAACCACAATACATCCACTCACATCCGCCGGACTGGACACACTGGCCGTGCGTGTACCCAGCGGTTTTTCCCGGCAACTTATTGCGACCTTCAATCGGCCACTGGCGGCACCAAGTGCCAATACTTCCGGCAAGATCAGTGCAACAACAGCCCGCCATGTGGCGCTGGATCTGGGTGAAAAAATTCCGTTGATTCTTGATGCCGGTCCGGCGGCTATCGGGCTGGAATCAACAATATTGAAACCGACGCCACAGGGCGTTGAATTGCTGCGTCCGGGCGGCCTGTCGGCCGAAGATGTTGAAACTGTCCTTGGCGCGCCGATCATTCGAAAGCAGCAGCCGGGCGCAGCGATAGAAGCACCGGGCATGATGCGCTCCCACTATGCGCCCGGTGCACCTGTTCACATTAATGCCAGCCGCATTTGTGCCGGCGATGCCATCATAACTTTTGGCGGCCAAACACTTGATAATGAAGAGCGCGCCGCAATCCGGGTTGACTTGAGCGAAGACGGAAACCTGACCGAGGCAGCCAGCAATCTGTTTGATTTTCTGAAAGCGGCGGATGATGCCACCAATGGTGCCATATGTGTGGCCCCTGTTCCTGCCAACGGCCTGGGCGAAGCCATCAACGACCGTTTGGTGCGCGCCGCTGCGCCCAGGCACTGACCCTTGTAAACCCATCCATGACGGCTGGACGGTAATCCGGTGGAACGTTACAAGGGAAATATGATCACAGATAAACTAATCGAGCAGTTTTGCGCCATTACCGGTGATAAACACGCCATACGCGACCGCCAGGACATTGCCCCCTATCTGATCGAGCCTCGGGGCATTTTTCACGGCCAGTCGCCGCTGGTGCTTAAACCGGGGACAGTTGAGCAAGTCAGTAAAATTCTGACCCTTGCCAGCAAAACAGGCACAGCTATCGTTCCGCAGGCTGGCAATACCGGACACGTGGGTGGTCAGGTGCCCATTGGAAATGATCGTGAAATCATCGTTTCGCTGTCACGATTGAACAAAATTCGCGATGTCGACGTTCAGGGCAATACCATGACCGTGGAGGCAGGGTGCGTTCTTGAAGACATTCACCAGGCGGCCGACAGGGTTGACCGGCTGTTTCCCCTTTCTCTTGGTTCACAGGGCAGCTGTCAAATCGGTGGCAATCTGTCCACCAACGCGGGTGGCACTGCAGTTCTGGCCTATGGTAATACGCGTCAACTATGCCTTGGTCTGGAAGTGGTTCTGCCGACCGGTGAGATATGGAACGGCTTGAGGCGGTTGAAAAAAGACAATACCGGGTATGATCTGCGCGACCTGTTTGTTGGCGCGGAGGGTACCTTGGGCATCATCACAGCCGCTGTTATCAAGCTGTTTCCGGTTCCCGCCGGTCGTCAGGTTGCCATCGCTGGCCTTGATGACCCGCAAAAAGCGCTATTGGCGCTCAATCTGGCACAGCAAAAATGCGATACGGCACTCACCGGGTTTGAAATCATGCCACGGATGGGCATGGAGTTTACCACGACCCACATTCCCGGTAATCGCGATCCCCTGCAACACCCCCATGACTGGTATGTTCTGGTGGACATATCCTCAGGACAATCCGAAGAAGCCGCCGCAAAGCTCATGGAGGTGTTTTTGCAGGACGCACTGCAGAGCGAACTCATCAATGATGCGGTCATCGCCCAGTCACAGGAACAATGTCAGGCTTTGTGGAAACTGCGCGAAGATATGTCTGCATCGCAAAAGCCCGAGGGCGGCTCCATTAAACATGATGTGTCTGTGCCGGTGGCGGCGGTGCCCGACTTCATGGATGTTGCAGATCAGGCGGTGATGCGCGCCATGCCCAACGCCCGCATCGTAGCATTCGGCCATATGGGAGATGGCAATATCCATTATAATATCTCCCAGCCCAAAGGTGCCGATCTGCAGGCCTTTATGGCAAGACGTCATGAGATCAATGAACTGGTCTATGACATCGTATTGCAATTTGGTGGATCGATTTCCGCCGAACATGGCATTGGTCAACTCAAGCGCGACAAATTGGCGGCCATACGCCAGCCCATTGAGATGGACCTGATGCGGCGGATCAAATCAGCCTTTGATCCTGCTGCAATCATGAACCCGGGAAAGGTCGTAACCCTTCCTCAAGAAGATCGTTAAAAGATATTTATAGTTGGTTGTACTTTGCTAACCATTTACAAAAGCAGGCTTTTCTTAACCTTAGAAATTAAGCTCCAATGAAGTGAATCCGCCTAGTCTCCACTCAGCAAGAGGACAAAAGTCCCGCTCCGGGTAACACCGGCTCTCAGGAGAGACAGAGGCAAAACATGATGAATTCTCAGCGTAAGCCCGCTTGGGCCGGTGATGAACTGCGGCTGGATCCGGGGCATTTCCCCCAACAGGTTTCCTATGCATCGCGCCATGATGAAGACAGTGTGACATTCACATTGGATCACCGCGGTGCCGTGCTGCGCAAGAAGTTGCCGCAAAGCGGATTGCCGCTGTCCATTGCGCTGCCCGTACGCGCTTTCAAGGGCATTGCCGCACGGGCAATGGACCACGGCGATGGCACCGTAACAGTTACGCTTGAGCTGCATCACGCAGACAGTGAACTTTGTGTTCCACTTCTTGTGGCCCATGATCTGGAAGATATCGCAGCGGACTGGCATTCCTGGTCCGATGTATATAAACTGCCCATGCTGATGATTGAGGCCGACGGATTGGCCAAACCACTGGATGAACAATTGGGGCCAATGAAAACCAAACCAATCAAACCGAGACGCCGTCAATCGCTCATGGCAGCACGTCGTCCGCGTTTTCTGGTACGCCGCAGTACCGGCTCGCTGGGATTGCGCATGGTGATCAAAGGCGAAGAGATCATCGCCCGTAATTGACGCGTCCCTTCAACAGGCGATCCAGGCTTGAGAATAAACGTCGCTGACAAAGCCTGTCCCTCGGAATATGGAACAATTGACCCGGATGGAACTGGCTGCCGGTCAGGACCTGTCCTTGCTTTACTGGCATGCGGACAGGTCCAGCAACCATTTGGCACATCACAAAGGCTGCGCGCCAATACATCCAAATTGCGCAACCACCACCCTCAATTAATCAAGATTATCAATGGCTTTTCCCTTACGGCAGCAATGGGAAAAAACCCGCCGATGTCGTCGTGAATGGCCTGATAGGCTCACCAATTTCGACGCAGCCTGTTGCGATTTTCCGCCATGAAATACACCCGGCTCAATACGGCAGGTTCCCACCCATAAGGGTAATATTGGTATTTTGCCGCTTCAGATGTTTTCAACCAGGTTCCGTTTGGAACCAGGCCGGGAAGTAATTTTCTTACCACCCTTTGCTTGGTTCCAGCGCCAATTCTGCAATATACGCCTAATCAGGTTGAGTGCCGTGCCTCATGTATGGATGCTCAGGTGGAAAAATGAGACGAGCCTCGCCACATAGAATCAAAAACATGAAGTAATTGATCAGAAAAGAGCGGATATTTTGCAAGCTGTATTATATATAAAAGAATTTTTTATGCACTAGTATTACGCAATAGATGTATATATACTGCCTATATTCTTATTTAGTCAGACAAAAACCAACAGCTGGATGAACCATTGGCACCAACCAAATCCAAGCCGATCAGACCAAGACGCCGTCAATCGCTTGCTGCAGCACGTCGTCCGCGTTTTTTGGTGCGCTGCAGTTCCCGCGCGCTTGGGTTGGGCCTGGTGATCAAAGACCAGGAAATCATCGCCCGTAACCTGAGCAAGCCTGACATTCGGTAACCCGTTTGACCCATGATCGGGTGGATCTACCGCTGGAATTGGACCATTTCACAGTTTGTCAAAAACGGAACAACGGTGTCGGCCATTGGCTTTGTTGATGCATTCAGGTTTTGCCAATGCAGTCAAAACCTGAATTGCTTTGGCGATTGTCAAAGTCGGTTTCCTACCGACCCTTCTTTTGTGCAACCGCAATTGCCAGCGCGCCAACAAGAATAAGACCGGACAACATATCCTTGGTATTGAAGTTCAGACCCATGAGGTTCAGGCCATTGGCGATCATTCCCAAAAACAGCACGCCGAGCAGGGTTCCAGGAACATTGGGGCGACCTTGCGGATGAATTGACGCGCCGATGAAAACGGCTGCAATCGCGTCAAGCAACAGTGAATAACCGGCAAGTGGTGTGAACATGCGCAGGTTGGCCGATCCGATAATGCCGCCAATGGCGCAAGTTGATGAGGCAATGATAAAGCCCCAGGCAATATAGGTACGCACCCTAATGCCAGATACCAGCGCTGCGCGCTGCTGCAACCCGATGGCGTGGATACGCCTGCCGAATATGGACCGTTCCAGAAACAGAAAATAGAAGATCAGCACTACCGTCGCAATAATGATCTCGGTGGGAACACCATAGACATCACCGATTGCAAGATTGCGATATTCCATCGGCGCACGACGGTGGGATATCGGGCCACCACCATTGGTGAAGATGCGCTGGATGGAGCTTCCAATAAAGAACGTGCCAAGCGTTGCCAAAAATGGACTGACACGAAGATAAACGACCAAGAACGCATTCAATAACCCGACCAGGGCACCGCCGCCGATGCCAACCAATACGGCAATGTACCAGACAGCGTCATATTCCTTCATGGCCACAATGGCGAAAGCCGCCCCCATGTCGAAAGCTATGCCAACGGACAGGTCGATCCCCCCAAGGGCAACGACAAGGGTCATTCCAAGCGCCACAATGAGCAGGATCGAGGAGCCTTCAACGATGTTGAGCAGGTTGATCCCCGTCAAAAAGCTACCGGTATAGATCGAGAAAAATCCAAAACAGGCAGCGATAATGATCAAAAATCCATAGCGGAAATAGAGCAGACGGACAGTACCCAGAAAATCTCTTCTCACATCATTGCTGCTCATGTTTCAAATCGCGCGGATAGAGAAGAAGAAGCAACCACCATTAATATCAGCGCACCTTTTATACAGCCTGTCCAAAAAACATTGACGCCTATCGATTTGAAGCCAAGTGTCAGGGCTGCCACCAGAACAGCACCCAGCACGGCCCCCCATAGCGTGACCACGCGGCGCGGTGAAAATGCAGCGCCAAGAAAGGTTGCCAGAACCATTTCCAACAGAAGATTTTCCTCTGTCCCAGGCGTAAAACCCGAACCACGCGCCAGTATGAACATGCCGGCAAGTCCGCCGGTAAATGCGGCCACTACAAAGGACTGGGCAATGAATTTGGGCACGGACAGACCGGATATTTCCGCCGCGTCTTTGCTGCCACCAACAGCCTGCAGATTGATGCCCCATCGCGTTTGGTGAAAAACGAAAAAATACACCAGGAAAACAACGAATGTGATTACAACACCCGATGAAACCCCTGCAATGGAGCCATCACGAAGCCAGACAACCACCGGATCAGCAACGTTGATACGTCGGCTTTCCGTGATGACCTTGACAATCCCAACCACCGCAACAGAACTGGCCAATGTTGCCAATAGCGGCGTCATTCCAATGCGCACAACCAAAATGGCATTTGCCACGCCCACGCCGATCGCCGCTGCCAGGGACAAGGTAAAAGCCAGCAACAGGGAGTGGCCCTGGTTGACAGTTTGATCCGCAATAATCGCTGCCGCCAAAACCGCCGATGCTGGTATCGAAAGGTCAATTCCACCGGAAACCACATCATCGCCACCGGCCATGACCACCGGAGCCAGCCCCAGACAGACGATCACCGTTGGAATTGCCTGTCGCAAAATAAGTTCAAAGGTCGTCAAGGTGAGAAAATTCGGCAATTGAATGCTGATAATTGCAAACAGCACCGCAAAGACCACAAGCGGCAGATAGCCAATTATGGCGGAGGTTGTCAGAATTGCAGAGCCCCGTGTTGAAGAAATCACCATTACGCGGCCTCGACCGTGTTGCCGCTGGTTGTCAATGCCACAAGACGTTCCAGGGTCAGCTCATCAATCGGTTCATTTGCAACCACATGTCCCCGCATCATCACAATGATACGGTCGCACATGCCAAGCAGTTCGGTGGGGTCGGATGATGATATCAGCACACCAGAACCGTTGCGTGCCAGGTCCTCAATCAATTGGTAAATTTCCACCTTCGCTCCGATGTCCACACCAACGGTTGGTTCATCCAGAATGAAGAGTTTGGAATCCGTGGCTAGCCAACGGGCCAGAACAACCTTTTGCTGATTACCGCCGCTCAGAAAACGGCTGATCGCAGATGGTCGCCGCGGCCTGATGTCGAGTTTGTGCGACAGCGCGTCTGCTCGCTTTGCAGCAGCCCCGCGCATTTCCCATTTGTATTTTGATACATCATCAAGCGAAGACAAATTGATGTTGTCACTCACGCTCAAGTCCAGCACCAGCCCGTCATGACGCCGGTCACGCGGAACCAGCGCGATACCACTGGCAACCGCATCTGACGGCACTCTTGCGATGGCATCCTGACTGTTGAGACACACCGTGCCGCTGGCAATGGGGTGCAAACCATAGAGCGCATCGGTGAGTTCTTCCCGGCCGGAACCGATAAGCCCGGCAATGCCGACAATTTCCCCCTTGCCAACGGACAGATTTACATCGTGAAACCTGTGACCGTCACTCAAAGCCTCAACCGTGAACAGGTCGGGCGACGTGCTGTGGGTTCTTTCGGGATATAATTCTCCCAGATCACGCCCGACCATATGGCGAATAATTTCATCAGACGATTTGGCCTGCCTGTTTTCCAGAACAGCGACATCCCTGCCGTTTCGAAACACCGTGACCCGGTCACACAGATCGGAAATCTCACCCAGATAGTGTGAGACGTAGATCATTGAAATTCCGCGCTGTTTCAGCGTTTCAATTGCCTTGTACAACCGGCTGATTTCCCCACTGGCAAGGGGCGCAGTTGGTTCGTCAAAGACAACCAGACGCGCCTTGTCATCAATCAGGGCACGCGCGATCTGAACCAGCTTTCGCTCTGCAATTCCGAGATTTCTGATGAGCCTGCCGGCTGCAATTTCGGCGCCAAGACTATTCTTCAAAAACGCTTCGGCACGGTCTCTCATTTCTGCCTTTTTCAAACCCAAAGGCCCGCTCAGTTCCTGTCCCATGAAAACAGATTCAGCCACGGTAAAATGCGGCACAAGATGCAATTCCTGATGGATGAACCGGATGCCGGCGTCATGGATGATCGCCGGCGAGATTGCATCCAGCCTTTCGCCATCGATGGATACGAGGCCTGCATCCTTTTGATAGACACCAGCCAGGACCTTGATGATTGTCGACTTCCCGGCACCGTTTTCACCGACCAGCCCGTGGATTTCCCCATTGGAAACCGAAAGCGAGGCAGCGTCCAGCGCCTGTACACCGGGAAACGCCTTCGATACTTCGTTCATTTCTAAAAGTGACGCAGTGTTGGACATCAAGTTTCAGCCGCCGTTGATCCATCCCTATCGTTGGTCCCGGACAGAAGGCCCCGCACTAAAAAAGTACGAGGCCTGCCCGTCGCGCCTTTTACAGGACTAGTTGAGCTCGCCGTAACCCAGCTCCTTGTAAACGGCCTTGGCTTCTTCAGGACCATTGACCGGCTTAACCTCGACAAAGGTCTGTGGAAGCAGTGTTTCGCCATGGAAATGACGCGCAACATTCATCGCTGCAGTGGAGCCGATTTTGCGTGGCTGCTGGGCAACATTGGCAACGAATGGACTGCCCTCTTCTGCCATGATTTCCAGCGTTTCGGGACCACCATCAAGCGCCGTCACCTTGATTTCGGTACGGCCGGCCTCTTCAAGCGCCTGAACAACACCAATGGCCGGCTGATCCCAACAGCCAACATGGATGGCGTCGATGGTTCCCTTTGGATTGGCCGCCAGAAGATCCAGGGTCTTCTTTCGGGCATCCTCAGGTGCATTGGCGAATTCCTCAGCCAGTTCCGGCTGCATTATCTCAATGCCGGGATAGTCCTGCATCACATATTTCCAAAGGCCGGCACGAATGCCGCAAATGCGCAGTGCCCCCTCGAAAGCGTTAAATATGGCGACCTTGCCTTCTCCGCCGATCGCATCAGCCATATAGCGGCCTATCGTTGTGCCCATATAGTAATTGTCTGAAGTGGTATTGTTCACACCATGGGGTGAGAGATGATCCACTGTGAACACCGGGATGCCGGCGTTTTTCAGGGCTTCAAACTTGGGTTCTACTGCACCATCCCCAAGGATGGATATGACCGCATCGACCTTGTTGTTAAGCAGAATATCGTGGTTGTCAGCATGGACCTGATTGTCACGTCCTCCATCAACGGGAACAACTTCACCACCCAGTTTCCTGACCGTATCAAGTGCACCATTGAATGCCTCGCGATCCCAAAAATGCTGCGTTCCAACAACAGCCACACCAATTGTTTTACCCTTCAAATCAAGATGACCGTCGGCAACAGCCGCAGTGGTCGCCAGAGCAAGCGCGGCTGCTCCGAAAGCAAGAGCGCGAACGCCCGATACAAGCGAATT
Organism: uncultured Rhizobiaceae group bacterium; assembly: GCA_947501445.1. Lineage (GTDB taxonomy): Bacteria > Pseudomonadota > Alphaproteobacteria > Rhizobiales > Rhizobiaceae > Hoeflea_A. The sequence goes on from CANMVS010000006.1 coordinate 329,985, forward strand.
CTTCATTTTGATGGTTCCTCCCAGTGACAGCCACAGGTGCAGCTGTTTCATCGTCATTCAAGCTCAATTCGTCGCTGCCCAATTGGCGCGACGGCTCTGATACAAAACCACACTGCTCACAAAAAATGCGACTTCAGCATCATTTTGGACTTAACTAATGACAAAATAAATGACATAAGTCAAACATGAGCCGATTGCAAAGACCATGACCACTGATCCGCTGTATTTGGGTGTTGACGTTGGAACGACCGCTGTCAAAGCCGCGCTGTTTAACAGTGCGGGTGCGTTGCAGGCTGTTGAAACGATTTCCACCCATACGGATATGCACGTGCCGGGCTGGTCTGAACAGTCGATGGATGCTGTCTGGCAAAACACAGTCAAAACCATCCACGACGCATGCAAAAAAATTGCGACTGGCAGGGTTGCCTCAATTGGGGTTTGCGGTCAGGGCGATGGACTATGGATGCTGGATGCGCACAGGCAGCCGGTGCGCCCGGCCATCCTGTGGAACGATCAGCGCGCAAATGATCAGGTAACACGCTGGATTGAAGACGGCACATCTGACGTTGCCTCGCGGTTTTGCCGGACTGCGATTTGGGCGGGCACAAGTGCGGCAGCCTTCACCTGGGTCAAGGATAATGAACCTGAACAGGCAAATTCTGTAGAATATGCAATGCATTGCAAGGATTGGATCAACTTCAATCTGACCGGCAACATTACAACGGATTACAGCGATGCATCCATTCCCTTTCTGGATTTTGAAAACCGCACCTACGCCCCTGAAACCTTCGACATGCTGGGGGTAAAGGAACTGATCGGCAAATTTCCAGTACCGGCATTCGCAACATCGCAAAACGGGTTTCTTCTAGAGGATGTGGCCGCCGCGATCGGTGTTGATACAGGCACTTCGGTCGCGACCGGGTGCATAGACGTTGCAGCCATGGTTGTCGGCATGGACCTGAGACAAACCGGCGACATGTGCCTGATATTGGGCACAACTGCGGTGCTGGCTGTATTGATCGATCCGGAAGAATTTTTGCAGCCGCCGGTTGGTGCAACGCTGGTTCATCCCTTTTTGGACAAGTGGATCAGGGTTATGGCCCCGCTGAGCGGAGCTTTGGCTCTCGACTGGTTCAATGCGCTCGAAACCAATGAGGCGGATACCGAAGGCAATAATTTTGCGGCCCGCAATGCACTGATCGCAAAGGTCCCTGCAGGCGCAAACGGATTGGTATTCCTGCCGTTTCTTGGCGGCGAGCGCGCACCATTTGTTGCACCCGATGCCACCGCATCCTTCCTGGGGATTACACAATCGACGACCAATTCAGATATGGCACGGGCAATCATGGAGGGTGCGGCAATGAGCCTGCGTCACTGCTTTGATTCCACCGGCGTGGAAAAACCCAAACGGCTTTTTATCACGGGAGGTGGTGCCCGCAATCGATTGTGGTGTGACATCATCGCAAGCGTTATGGACACGGCCATCGTTGCCAGCGATGCGAGCGATCACGGGCTTTGGGGAGCAGCCAAGATAGGTGCTGCCGCTGCCGGACTGATTGATCTGGAAGCGTTTCCTCCCAGAAAGGAAGAGGTTCGAATACATGCGCCAAACCCGGATGATGTTGCGACCTATAAACGGCTTTATGCGCTGTACAGGCACCATATCGATACGTCGGAACCTCAATGGGACGCGCGACAATTGTTTTTGAGGGGTGAATGATGGTGGATCAGACAACCAGGTTTGACGCGGTTTTTGCCGGGCTGACCATTCTGGATATTTCCGGGCGGGCGATCGAGCGCATTCCCGATGGTGGCGGTGTCGAATTCATTGACGAAATTCGACTGAACCCGGCTGGCACGGCGTCCGGCGCCCTGATGAATGCAGCCAAGCTGGGGCTCAATTGTTCGACATCCGCCTGCGTTGGTGATGATGAGAAAGGGCAATTCGTTGCCGATCAATATCAAAGGATGCAAATTGATTGCTCGATGATACAACGCTCAAAGACAGTCGCCACATCATCGACGATATTGCCCATCAGGCCGAACGGTGAAAGACCGGCCCTGCATTGTCGCGGTGCATCGGACGAATGGTTTGTCGATGACACTCAATTCGATGCGGTTTGCGATGCAAAATTCCTCCACCACGGTGGCACCGGCCTTTTGGCGCGCATGGATCAGGGACAAAGTGCACGGCTTTTGCAATATGCCAGCAGCAAGGGGCTCACGGTCACGCTGGACCTGATTGCACCCGGTGAAGATACCGCCGGTTTGCTTGCATCCCTTCTGCCCCATGTGGATTTCTTCATGCCGTCCTTTGAGGAAGCGGAAGTTATTTCCGGGCAATCAGACCCGGCAGATGCTGCGCGGTTTTTCAAGGATATGGGCGCTGGCGCCTGTATCTTCAAATGGGGAGAACGTGGCTCTTTTTTGAGCATGGATGACAACGAACTTCGCATACCGGCCTTTAAAATTGAGGTGTCGGATACAACCGGATGCGGAGACAGTTATTGCGGTGGATTTATCGCCGGATTGTCGCTTGGATATGATGTCGAACAGGCCTGCCGATTGGGCACCGCCGTATCGGCGCTGGTTGCAACCGGATTGGGATCCGACGCCGGCGTGGTCAATCTCGAGCGCACGCTTGAATTCATGAATTCAGCCACGATACTGGATGTATGAGATGAAGAATGCCATCGACAAAATTGATCATTCCCATCAGACCAGAAACGATGCCCTCATCGCCAATGCGGCCATTCTTTATTACAAGGAAGGTCTGACGCAAAATGAGATTGCCATCCGCATGGGCGTTTCCCGCCCCACTGTCATCAACTATCTGAGGCTGGCACGGCAAAATAATATTGTTGATATTCGCATCAGTGGCCACGCCTTCTCCCAATCCAGTCTTTCGCGTGAGTTGCGAGAGAAATATTGCCTGACGGATGCCTATGTGGCCGAATTTACGGCTGACACGGCAAGCCAATCCGAGCAGGAAACCAAGGCATTGAACCATCATATTGCGCGGGTTGGTGCCGAGGCTTTGTTTGACATTGTGCAACCGGGCGATCTCATAGGTGTATCGTGGGGCGAGACAATACACCTTTTGGCAGGCGAAGTACCCCGCCGCAACATTGCCGATTTGACAGTGATCCAAATGATCGGCTCGATGAAATCACCGCTGATTTCAACAGCTGAAAGCTGTGCCATTCGAATTGCATCGCGCCTCGGCGCTGATTGCTACACACTTCATGCACCGGCTGTACTGTCGACACCGGAACTGGCAAAAGCCCTGCGTGCAGAGCCGGTTATAGCCGACCAGCTTAACAAATTTGACAGTGTTGACCGGACTGTTTTTTCCGTCGGCAGTTGCGACACGAGTGCGCTGATCATTCAATCGTCGATCACCTCGGAAGCCGATTTCGAGTGGTATCGCTCACAGGGAGCGGTTGGTGTTTTATGCGGCCGGTTTATAGATCGGGACGGTAATCACATTTCAGGCGCCATGGATGAACGGGTTATTGGCGTTACGCTTGATCAGGTAAAAAAGGCCAGAAGTGGAATTCTTGTGGCCGGAGGACCAGCAAAATTCGAAGCGATCAGGGCCACCCTCAAAGGCGGGTTTGTTTCACATCTTGTCGTTGATGAAGTGACGGCCCGCAATTTGTTGGCGGAAAAAGAACATGAATAAATGTCGTTTGAGTTTGGGAGTTTGCGTATGACTTCAATCGCAATCATCGGTGATTTCTTTATGTTGCCGAGCGTATTCCAGGAGAAAATTGAGGCTGTATGCAATCAGGAACTGGTGATCCGTACACTGCAGCAGGACTGGCCGAATGTTGACATGGAACATGGCTATGCCGTCGAAGGCATGGAAGGATTGAAGGAATATTTCGGCACACCGCAGGAAGTTATCAACTTCGTCGGCGATGCGGAACTGTTTGTCACACATCTTGCGCCAATACCGCGTTCAGTCATGGAAGCGCTGCCCAACCTGAAGTTCATTGCCGTATCGCGTGGCGGCCCGGTCAATATCGATATGGAGGCAGCCAGGGATCACAACATCAAAGTTGTAAACACCCCGGGACGCAATGCATCTGCGGTGGCAGAATTCACGCTGGGTGCAATTTTGGCAGAGACCAGATTAATAAGGGCTGGTCATGAATCTCTTAAAAAAGGCGAATGGCGCGGCGATCTTTATCGGGCGGACAGGACAGGACGAGAGCTCAACGAGATGACCGTTGGCGTCATTGGTTATGGCAACATAGGCACAAAAGTCGTTCGGCTTCTTCGTGCCTTTGGAACCCGTGTTCTGGTTCATGACCCTTATGTTCAACTCACACAATCGGATCGCGAAGACGGTGTGGAACATGTCAATCTGGAGACATTGCTGCAGGAAAGCGATGTCGTGACCCTTCATCCGCGTGTGACGGAAGAAACCAGACACATGATGAATGCGGACACATTTGCACAAATGAAAAAGGGTGCGATTTTTATCAACACGGCACGCGGGCCACTGGCTGATTATGACGCCTTATATGATGCGCTGAAGTCAGAACATCTGGCAGGCGCGATGCTGGAGACCTTTGCCGTTGAACCGGCACCACCCGAATGGCCCCTCCTCCAATTGCCGAATGTTACGTTGACACCCCACATTGCCGGCGCGTCCGTTCGCACTGTGACCTTTGCAGCCGAACAGGCCGCAGAAGAAGTGCGCCGTTACCTGAATGGCCTGCCAGCGGTCAATCCGAAGTGAAAGTCACAAAGCAAATGGTTTCAGCGACAGAAAACAGCCTCCGCCAAAATATTATCGATGGTTGCCTTGCGATGAATGCGCAAGGCTATAACCACGGAACATCCGGCAATATCAGCCATCGCCTCGATGGGCGAATGCTGATCACCCCGACCTCGACACCCTATGACGACCTCAAACCGGAACTGATTGCATCTTTGGCGCTGGATAAGAATGACACTATCTGGGATGGCCCGCTTGCCCCGTCATCCGAGTGGCGCATGCATCGCGATATCATGCTCGCCCGGCCGGAGATAAATGCGATTGTCCATCTTCATTCAGCATTCGCCACTGTTTTATCAGCAAAGCGAATAACCATCCCTGCCGCCCACTATCAGATCGCACAATTTGGCGGCGATGACATCCGATGTGCCGAATATGCCCAATACGGGACCCAGGCGTTATCCGACAACGCACTGGCAGCGCTTGATAACAGGACCGGTTGTCTGCTTGCCAATCATGGCATGCTGGCGATTGGAGACAGTCTGGAAAAAGCCCTGTGGCTTGCTGTTGAACTCGAAGCCCAGGCCCATTGCTACTTCCATACCCTGCAAATTGGCGGTCCGATCTTGCTGACAAAAGAGCAAATTGCGCCACCGCCCGGTGCCAATTCCAATTATGGACTGCGATCCTCTTAACATGACCAATCCGAACACAGGTGACGCAAAAATGATCACGAACAACTATAAGGCTGCAGAGGCACAAAAGTGGCGCAGTGACGCCGGCACCAATGCCGCGGATCAGGAACTGGGTGAGCGTATCTATACATCCCGCCTGATTGGACAGAACCCGGATCTTTTGATGCACGGGGGCGGCAATACATCAGTCAAGGTGGAGCGTGCCAATCTTTTCGGTGAAATGGAGCGATTTCTGCACGTCAAGGGATCGGGTTGGGACCTGGATGTGATTGAAGCAGCCGGTCTTCCGGGCGTTCGTCTTGACCCGCTCATCAAACTGCGTCAGCTGGATGGATTGAGTGACGAGGAAATGGTCAATGTGCAGCGGTGCAATCTTCTGGATTCGTCTTCCCCCAACCCGTCTGTGGAAACGCTGTTGCATGCATTCCTGCCCCACACCTATGTGGATCACACCCATGCAACGCCATTTCTGGTTCTGGCGAATTTACCCAATGCGGCAGATATTTGCCGGGAGATTTTTGGCGACCGGCTGGGCATTGTTCCTTACATCATGCCAGGTTTTGGGCTCGCGAAAAAAGCTGCTGAAGTCTATGAGGAAAATCCGAATGTCGAAGGCCTGCTTTTGCTGCAGCACGGGCATTTTGCCTTTGGTGATACCGCTGAGGCCAGCTACGGGAAAATTGTTGATCACACCAATGAGGTGGCCGCCTATTTTGGCATGAGCGAATTGACATCGCTTCGCGAGCGGCACCCGGCTGACGATATCTCAGTGCTGCCGGTTCTGCGCGGTGTGATCGCCGAGTTGCGCCAAGATCTGGATGCGCCCATGCCGATCTTTGATCTGCGCAACAATCGCGCAGCTCATTCAATCTGGACGCGCAGCGATGTTGAAGCCCTGTCAACCCGTGGCATGGCATCTCCCGATCATGTTTTGCGCACGAAGGGCCGACCGCTTGTTTTGCCCAAATCAGTCTGGTCAAAGGGGCGCGATGCGATCGTCAGGGCTGTCGGGGATTATGAGGAGGAGTACCGTGCCTATTTCGAACGGCAGGCACCGCATGCCAGGGAAACCAAAAAGCTTTTGACCCCCGATCCGAAACACGCATGGATTGAAGGTATCGGCATTGTTGGCATGGGCGGCAATGCGAAGGCGGCGAGTGCTGCGGCGGATCTGGCAGAGCAGAACATGCGCGTGCGCATGATCGCTGAAGATGCCGGTGGGTTTTATCCGCTCTCGGAAAAGGATCAGTTCGATTGTGAATACTGGTCGCTAGAACAGGCAAAACTGGGTAAGGGCAAACCGCCGGTCTTTCAGGGCAAAGTGGTGATGATTACCGGTGGTGCCGGTGCGATCGGCCTTGCAACCGCTAAGGCCTTCGCTGCGGGCGGTGCCAATTGTATTCTGGTTGATCTTGATGAGGCAAAACTGCAGGAAGCCGCAGAAGCGCTGGGGTCGTGGCACAGCACCTTTGGCTGTGATCTGACCCAGGATGGCGCTGCGGCGTCTGCCATGGACCATGCAGTTCACACCTACGGCGGGCTGGATATTCTGGTCTCCAATGCCGGATCAGCCACCGGTGGCGCGATGCTGGACCTGGAAGACCGGGCATTTCGCAAGGCGTTTGAACTCAACTTCTTTGCCCATAAGAATTTTGCTGTCGCAGCAGCCAATCTCATGAAACAACAGGGACGCCCGGGGCATATTCTCTTCAACATCTCGAAACAGGCAATCAACCCAGGCGGCAATATGGGGGCCTATGGTCTGCCAAAGGCGACAACCATGTTCCTTATGCGCCAGCTTGCGCTGGAACTTGGCGGTGACCGAATTCAGGTGAATGGTATCAATGCAGACCGTATACGCTCCGGACTGATGAACGATGATTTCATCAAGGAGCGTTCCGTATCGCGCGGTGTCTCGGAAGCCGATTATATGGGTGGCAATCTCCTCAAGCGAGAAGTCGAAGCGCGTCACGTCGGCGAAGCCTTTGCGGCACTTGCCCGGTCGGAACGCACGACCGGGCATGTGATGACAGTCGATGGCGGCAATACAGCTGCGGAGCTACGCTGACCACCGGACTGCATTGTCACCGATAGGTGATCGACAGATTTTTTGATGTCGCTACCGATTGGCAGGTCAATATATACCCCCTTTCAATATCGGCATCATCCAGTGCCATGGTGGCACGCATATGGACGGAACCTTTGCGCAATTCGGCGCGGCAGGCACCGCAAACACCGGATTGACAAGAAAAGGGCGGATTAATTCCGGCGTTTCGTGCTGCCTGCAAAACGTTCTGGTTCTCGGTGATCCGGATGTCCGCCGCAATCCCATTCAGGGTGATATTGGCAGTTGCCGCTATTCCCTTGATACGATCGTCTATTTCAGTTGCACCACCGTAGTTTTCCAGGTGAATGCGACTGGCAGGCACATCAAGAGACATCAAGGCTGTCTTGACCGACGTGTTCATCGCGCCCGGACCACAGACATAATATTGGGCATCCTGCGCATAGGGCGGGTTTTCTGAAATCAGCGCCTCTATGGCATGTTTGTCAATGGTTCCCTTGCGCCAGTAGTCAAATCCGGACCACATCGACGGCGCCGATAGCACATGGTTTACACTGATCCGGTCACTGTGTGTTTTTGCCAGATCATCAATTTCACTGCGCAACAGGATTGTATCAGCCGATCTGTTGCCATGGGCAAGACAGACAAACGAATGGGGCTCATGACAAAGAACTGAGTGCAGCATAGCGTAAAGCGGCGTTATGCCTGACCCTGCCGCGAAAAGATAATGTGTTCTTCGAAGGTTGGAAGCCGCGTCGAGACAAAAGGTGCCAAAGGGCGGCACCACCTCGATCACATCGCCTTTTTCAACAGTATCAACGATATGATTGCTGACGAGACCATCCCTGACCCGCTTTACGGTGATCTGCAAAGGCTCTGCGGAAGCAGGAGAGGCTGATATGGAATAGCTGCGTCGCTCCTCGCGACCATTGATATTGAAACGCAAGGAAAGATGCTGCCCGGCACGCCATGCAAATGTTGCTTTTAATCTATCCGGCACATCAAACACGACTGTCTTCGCCAGGCCGCCGATTTCCTGTCGGGTTTCACTGACGACCAGCGCATGAAAGCCGCCACTCATTTCGACCTCTCCAGCCACTCAAGCACTATGTTCTGGTGGTCCAGAACAGGACATTCACCTTTGGCTGCAGGTCCCACCTCATAATAGGGGGAATAAAGCGATTTTTGCTGCTGTTCGCAGGCGTAAATGTCCTCAGCCGTAAAATCTCCGCTCGTCATTGGGTCTCCCAAAGATTGCGGATCATTGTGCGGCTGCGCGTCGTCAGCCTTGTATTTCCCGCCAATTCCGAAGCTGGACCAGAAACCGGCTGATCGCATGGATTGCCTGGAAAATTCCCATGCACTGACATTTGCAACGCGGCTGCGATTGGTGATCCGTGTCCGATCTGGCGCAAGTGGTTCGATGATGAACACATTCCACCCGTCCTCCGTTGCTCCGATGCCAATGCCAGGAAACAACATCGGCACCCAGGTGCCATTTTCATCCTTGGGGATGACACGTGGTGCGGGCAGTTTCCTGTCCTGATCCTCTGCATATTCAGGAACCGGCGGCTCCCAGAACAGGTAATGCGGCCCGACAAAACCATATTCAGCCCTGGCATGATCATACATATGAAGCGTACCGGAATGCAGATGCGCCAGGTGGTACACGTCGATATAGTTTTCAACCACAATCTTCCAGTTGGCCCTGACCTCATAGGTATTGCGCGCTTCCTCATACTCCGGCAATTCCTGCGGCGTGTGAGGCCCGACCCGGGTATCAACATGCCCGAACCAATCCATGATGGACCCTGCGTCCGGATCGGGGTGCACAAAGAGCATGCTTTTCCAAATGTCCACGCTGGCGGGCTTCAACCCGAGACAGGTTTTGTCGATCTGTCCGAACTCGCGATCCTCGTCGGGCACCGAAATCAGATTTCCCTCCAGATCATAAGTCCAATCATGATAGGGGCAGGTCAAAGCCTTCCGTGTCTTGCCGACAGCGCGAATAAGCTGGGTTCCGCGGTGACGACAGATGTTGTGAAACGCCCGTAAGCGTCGGTCACGTCCCATAATGATAAAGATATTGTTCAATCCTGCCTGCACAGTGATGTACTGCCCCGGCTCACTGACATCTTCCATGAAACCGGCAAATCGCCACGTTTTTGAAAAGATATTGACTTGTTCGCGGTCGAACCACTGTTTGCACGTATAGGCCTCGACCGGCAAATTATGGAGCATACGGGACATGTTAACCTCCAATAATTTGTGGGAAGAAATCACTCACGACCAGCAACACGCCCAGAACAATCCAGGCAAATTGCACCGCCCAGAACAGGATTGGATCTTCGTCGCGCGTCACATCAGACAGAAGGAACGCGTGTCCTGAATGAAAACTCGGGACTGTCCAATAGAGGAACAACAACCCCCAAAGGAATTGATATCCAAGTGCAGTCCAGCCCATGAGCAGGACAAAGGCGGTGTAGTTGGCAGCGCGTGCATTCATTTCAAAGGCTCCCTTTGTTTCAGGGTTTGTTGGGCAACAGGCTCCAGGGATTGAATGAGAATGCCCACGGCATTGCGGGCATCATGGGTATTTGGCGCAAGCGGGGCCAGCGAAACATTATTGAAGTAAATGGCCATGATGCCGTGTGCGACGGCACGGGTATTTTCAACAGATGCCGCAGGAAATTCGGCGATTACCTCCGCCGCCAACAGGTTTTCAAATTCCGCGATGCTTGCGCAAAGCCGTGCTGCAAGAGCCTTGTCTGAAACACTTTTCAGTGTGAGTTCAGCAAAAACGAAAATGAGTTCTGCAGTGGTATCTTCGGGCATGCCGAAAAGCAGTTCGATCAGAGCAGCGATCCGTCTGGATTCGGGCAGCGCATCCGCGATGAGCCGGGTCTGCCGGCTGAATTCCCCAACAATATGTTCAACAAGCTGCTCGAACATCTCTTCTTTGTTGCCCAAATGGTGACGAACGAGAGGACGGGTCATTGCCGCCTCACCGGCAATGGTCTCCAGTGTTGCGCCTGACAACCCGTGTTTTGAGACCGCACGCACATAGGCTGCCAGCACCTGCTCCTTGCGTTCTGTCTTCATTGATGGGCGCGGCATTTGCTTATCCGGGATTTACTGCGACAGGCCGAGTTGGTAGATGAATATCTATAAGCTGTCAAATATGACAATCTATAAAATCATGCAATGTATCAATCCCGCAGTGCCAACACAGCAGAGCAGCCCTGCCAACACTGGGTGTTTGAAGTCGGCACGGCTAATAATTGAGCGGCGTGCACCTGCTCAACTCAACAAATCTGACCATGAGGGATATTTTGTAGCTCAGGTACAAAGGTCGCGGTATAATGCACCGGCTGTATTGCCTTATATGCCAGCAATACGCGCCAACAGGCCCGCAAAAAGGCTGGCAAAAATCATCCCGCCAACACGGTTGTTGGATTGAAACAGTGCCAGGCATTGCTGGGCATTTTCAATATCGACAACGATAATTTGCCGCACAAGCATCAGCGCTGCCAGTACCAGGCCGAAATAGACCACCCAGGGGGTGCCGGCAAGCCAGCAGGATACGCCGATTGCAATGATCGCCAATGCATATAGTCCACTTAACCATTGTTTTGTGTTCTCGCCGAACAGGCGTGCCGTGGATCGCACGCCGATCAATTCGTCGTCTTCCTTGTCCTGATGGGCATAAATGGTGTCATAGCCGATCGTCCATAAGATCGCGCCGCAATAAAGCGCAATTGCTGCCATGTCCACACGGCCAAAAGTGGCCGCCCACCCCATAAGCGCGCCCCAGGAAAAGGCCAGTCCGAGAACAAATTGAGGCCAGTCTGTAAATCGTTTGGCGAATGGATAGATGGCAACAATGATCAATGAGCCGATACCAAGCGCGATGGAAAACACGTTAAACTGCAAAAGCACCAGCAAGCCAACGAGCGCCTGCAGAACGATGAAAATGCGGGCCTGCCATCGACTCACACGGCCCGATGGCAGCGGGCGTGACCGCGTTCGCGCGACCTTGTGATCTATGTCGTAATCCACAAGATCATTATAGGTGCACCCTGCCCCGCGCATGGCGATTGCGCCCAGGGCAAACAACAGAAGAAAATAGCCGATACGGAAGATATCAACAGGCAAGTCACCAGCCACATTGGCGGCCAGCAACACCGACCACCAGCACGGCCACATCAGCAGTTGCCAGCCTATGGGCCTGTCCCAGCGCGCCAATTGTGCGTAGGGCCAAAGCCATCGTGGCAGAAGGCGGTAAACCCAATTGTCCGACGGCGCATCCGCAACTCTGTCTGTTTCGGCTTCATTACTGTGCATGACACTTGGTGGCAGTTTCATCGCCAAAAAGTCAAGGTGCAAATCGACGCAACAGGCGCGCAATACCGTGTTCCGCCGGGATAAGCCGCCATACCTCTTGACCCATGGGGAATCCATGGTAGGCCCTTGCCGTGGGCTGGCCACTGCAGCAACATGTTAATAAGGGATTGTTGAGATGAACGTGCTTTTGATCGGCTCCGGCGGACGCGAACACGCCCTGGCTTGGAAAATCGCCGCATCGCCCATTTTGGGAACATTGTTTTGTGCGCCCGGGAACCCGGGCATAAGTGAACATGCGACTTGCCTGGACATTGATGTTGAAAATCATCAGGCCATTGTCATTTTTTGCGAAGAACGCGAGATCAGCCTTGTGGTTGTTGGTCCTGAAGCACCCCTGGTTGCCGGATTGGCAGATGATCTGAAGGCGGCCGGTATTCCGGTTTTTGGACCCAGTGCGGCAGCGGCCCAACTTGAGGGATCAAAGGGATTTACCAAGGATCTTTGCGCCCGTTTCAACATCCCCACGGGTGCCTACATGCGTTTCAACAATGCACCAAAGGCCAAGGCCTATGCGCGGCAGATGGGTGCTCCGGTTGTCATCAAGGCCGATGGCCTGGCGGCAGGCAAGGGCGTCACGGTCGCCATGTCCATGAATGAAGCCATGGCAGCCATTGAAGATTGTTTCGAAGGGGCTTTTGGCGAGGCTGGCGCAGAAGTTGTTGTCGAGGAATTTCTTGATGGTGAGGAGGCCAGTTTCTTCTGCCTTTGTGATGGCACCAATGCCTTGCCTTTGACATCCGCACAGGATCACAAGCGTGTCGGTGATGGCGATGTCGGCCCCAATACCGGTGGCATGGGTGCCTATTCTCCGGCCCCCGTCATGACGGACGGGCTGATCGCGCGCACGATGGACGAAATCATCAATCCGACGTTGAAAGGCATGGCTGAGCTGGGCATGCCATTCACCGGCGTTCTTTATGCCGGATTGATGATCACCCAAAAAGGCCCTGAGCTGATTGAATATAACGTTCGCTTTGGCGATCCGGAGTGCCAGGTTATGATGATGCGGCTCAAAGATGATATTTTGATGCTGATGAAAGCCGCCACTGATGAACTGCTATGGACCATGAGTGCGCGATGGAGGGATGAAGCGGCCCTGTGTGTGGTCATGGCTGCAAACGGCTATCCGGGCAGCTATAAAAAGGGCACTGCGATCCGCAATCTACTGGCGGCAGGCGCACTTCATGATGTTGAGGTGTTCCACGCTGGCACGCGGGAACAGGACGGTCAGATTGTTTCCAACGGCGGCCGGGTACTTGGCGTGACCGCCCTTGGATCAACTGTAACGCAGGCACAGGAACAGGCCTATCTGGCCGTCGACCTGGTCGATTGGGACGACGGTTTTTGCCGGCGTGATATTGGTTGGCGTGCAACCCGGCGTGAATCCTAGTTTTGCGCCGAAAAACCGGCATATTTTTGGAGTTTGTTAACCACCCCTGCACACCGGATGACAACGCTTGGCTGTTACATTGAGCGCCATTGAGCGTTTTGCATCGTGCCTGCACAGCAGAATTGAGGCAAAACGCCGGGAATATCGGTAGGATCGTGGCGGTTTCCTGTATTCCTGAAACCAAATGGGAAATGGCCTTAATTCCGGGAGCCCCAAAGATGCACCATATTGCAATAATATCCATTGTTTTACTTGCTTCCGGCAATGCATTGGCCGGTGGATCAGTCATTGAAGTGAACTCCAATAGTGCAGCCGCTGGCAAAAGTGTGAGTGCTGGCAGCATCATAACGATTGATTGCACCCTTTGTCCGCCACTCAAGGCAAAGGACAATGGTCCTGGCGTCCATGGCGTTGAGGTCATTGAAATGGAAATCAATGGTCAGAACAAAGTTGTTCAGACAGATAATCTGATGGGTGGCACAGCAGTGCGCTACGTCAAAAACAATATTTCAAAACCGCAGCCGGCCAATCGTGCGTTTGCCGGTGAAACAGTCACCCACTCGAATGGCGGAACTGAAGTGACGTCACGGCACACCATAATTGTTCCATCCAATAGCGTGCTCGTCATCGCGGACGCCGGTTCATCAGTAACCATGAGTGGTGGTGGTGACTTCAATGTTGAGGAAGTCCAACCCGATGAAGAGCGACAGGACGGCGTTGACGATGGTTCGCAAACATCTTCCGTCAATATGAACGATGCACAGCACGACAATATTGAAGTCGATGGCACCGATGAACCCGAAATTCTGGAACTTCGTCCAACACAGTAGGGTTCATATCGTACCTTTTTCAAAAGCAACGATATGATCTGACTATCCGGCCAGTTTTGAAAAGTCCGCAACTGTCTCGGTTGCGGATCGAATACGTCTGAGCAGGGCCAATCTGTTTGCCCGGACATCCTGATCGTCGTCATTGACCATCACCTGATCAAAAAAGCCATCAACGGGCCCGCGCAATGCGCCCAAAGCCTGCATTGCAGCAATGAAATCCTCATTGGCAACAGCGCCTGCGGCATTAACCTCAGCCTGATCAACGGCAGCACCAAGCGCTATTTCAGCCGGTTGCGTCAACAGGCTGGATACCACTGATGGTGCAATGGTGGTTTTCTTCTTTTCCTCGGCAGCCAGAATATTGGCTGCGCGTTTTGTGCCAACCACCAGGTTTTTTCCGTCATCGGTGTCAAGAAATGCGCCAAGTGCCTCAACACGTCTGACAATCATGAGCAGATCATCCGCATCCTTTGACAGGACCGCATCGATCAGATCGTGCTTTACGCCTTTGTCGCGCAGATGGACCTTTAACCGGTCATGGAAGAAATTCAGCAAATCATCGCTTGCACCCAATGTTGAGAGCGGCAGCCGCAGATCATTTTCCAGAATAAGCCTGACAACGCCCAGCGCTGCACGGCGCAGTGCGTAGGGATCCTTGGAACCGGTCGGTTTTTCATCAATGGCCCAAAAGGAAATCAGCGTGTCCAGCTTGTCAGCCAGAGCGACCAGAATGGAAACCGGGTTCTCCGGTACAACATCCGACGGTCCTTGCGGTTTATAATGCTCTTCAAGGGCCGCAGCGACAGCCGTGTCTTCGCCCTGCAACAGCGCATATTTTCGGCCCATTGCTCCCTGTAATTCCGGAAATTCACCAACAGCTTCTGTTGTCAAATCGGCCTTTGCCAGCGTTGCGGCGCGGTCAACCTGGGCCATTAGAATATCATTGCCGCAGTCTGTTGCCTGCAACAGTCTTTGGGCCAGTTGGCGTATGCGTCCAACGCGTTGTCCCTGCGTGCCTATTTTGGCATGAAAAGTCACATCCAAAGCATCAAGCTTGGCCATGCGCTGGTCCAGCGGCTTGCTCAGATCCAGATGAAACTTTTCTGCCGATGCGGCCAGCGTGTCGAGATCAGGCAATTCGGCCTGATCCGTCTTCCAGAAATGCAGCGCATCGGAGAGACGGGCGCGGACAACCTTGCCATTGCCATAGGCAATTTCCTTGCCGCCGTCACTTGCTTCAATATTGGCTGTTATGATGAATTTATTCGTCAGAGTGTCCGGCTGCCCCTGCGGACGCAGCACAAAGCACTTCTGGTTTTCACGAATGGTCAGCCTGATGATTTCTGCCGGAATAGACAGATAGTCGCTTTCATAGGTGCCCATCAGGACAACGGGCCACTCTACCAGGCCGGAAACCTCGTCCAGAAGTCCGTCATCTTCAACAAGTTCAAGTCCCTGGGCAAAGGCGAGATTGCGGGCGTCCGACAGGATGATTTCCTTGCGGCGCTCAGCGCTTAGAACAACCCGGGCCTTTTCCAGCTTCTCCACATAGTCGTCAAACCGTTTCACTGTAATCACATCGGGTGCGTGGAAACGATGACCATGTGTTGTATTGCCGGATTTGAAACCGGCAACCTCAAAGTCAATGACAACGGGTTCTTCGGTTTCAGGCCCGAACGTACAAAGAATTGACTGCAATGGCCGCACCCAGCGCAGTGCACCGGGCTGAGCCGATGAACGGCCCCAGCGCATGGATTTTGGCCAGGGGAACCCGGTGATGATGGGCGGGATAATGTCAGCAATAATGGTTTCTGCACTGCGGCCCGGCTTTTCGGTTACCGCAACATAGAATTCACCCTTTTTGGGATCGGATCTGACGCTCGCCTCATCGATTGACTGCAATCCGGCACCCCGCAAAAACCCGGCAATCGCCTTTTCCGGTGCATCGATGCGCGGGCCTTTGCGTTCCTCGCGCACATCGGCTGAACGTGCGGTTACGCCGCGCACATCCAGCGTCAATCGGCGCGGTGTCCAATATTCAACAGCCGCCTCATAGGTCAGCCCGGCATCGACAAGACCATCGGTGACCATTTTTTTCAGATCGCCTGCGGCCCTGCGCTGCATTCTGGCTGGAATTTCTTCGGATAGGAGCTCAAGCAACAGGTCTGGCATGATACATCACATTATCTGGGTTGAACGGGGTCTGGATTGGACGGAATTGGGCGCAACATACCTCAGCCATTTGCCGGCTCGAAGCCTCCAGCGTCTGTCAACAAATACGCCTCACCACACATTTTTGCCAGGTTGCGAACCCGCAGAATATAGCTTTGACGTTCAGTCACGGAAATAACCCCGCGTGCATCAAGCAGATTGAAGACATGGGATGCCTTGATACATTGGTCATAGGCGGGGAATACGCATTTATGGACCCGCGCATTGTCTGACTCGCGCGCCCCCAATTGCAGCAATGCGGTGCATTCTGTCTCGGCGTCGTCAAAGTGGCGGTGCAGCAGCGCAGTATCCGCATACTCAAAATTATAGCGTGAATATTCCTGCTCTGCCTGCAGGAACACGTCGCCATAGGTGACTTTGTCTTCGTTCTCACGGCCATTGAAATTCAGGTCATAAACATTGTCTACGCCCTGGACATACATCGCCAGCCGTTCAAGCCCGTAGGTCAATTCTCCGGCAACAGGCGAACACTCAATGCCGCAGACCTGCTGAAAATAGGTAAATTGTGAGACTTCCATACCATCGCACCAGCATTCCCAGCCAAGCCCCCAGGCACCCAGTGTCGGGCTTTCCCAATCGTCTTCAACGAAGCGCAGATCGTGTAAAAGAGGATCTATGCCAATGGCCCGAAGCGAGCCGAGATATAGCTCCTGCAAATTCGGTGGTGAAGGCTTGAGCAGCACCTGATACTGGTAAAAATGCTGCAGGCGGTTGGGGTTTTCTCCATAGCGGCCATCGGAGGGTCTGCGAGATGGCTGAACATAGGCAGCATTCCAGGGACGTTGGCCAAGAGATCGCAGTGTCGTCGCAGGATGGAATGTGCCCGCGCCTGCCTCCATATCGTAGGGCTGCAGGATTACACATCCATATTCAGCCCAATAATTGTGGAGTGCGAGAATCAAACCCTGAAAGGACCGGGTGGGATTCATATGGGATGGCTGTGTACGCTCTAACGTCGTCATGGATCAGGTCCGAACAAAAGGAATAATGTGCCGGACAACTGCCATGCGTGCCCTGTGTGGTCAAGGCCTGCGGGTACCGATCTGCATTCAGACTTTGTCGTCGGGTGAATCAACTCGGTATTCGCCGGTTTTCGGATCCTTTACCAAAGTACCTGTGGCACCGGTTTCAGATTCTTTTTGAGCCTTCTTTACAGAATTTCTGACACGCTCAGCTTCCTTCAGGAACCTTTTATAGCCCATCCAGCCAACAAGCCCCACAGCAACGAGCAGGAGCAATTGCGCCATATTCAACCCCCTTGGATTATCTGTCCCATCGAAGCGGGAAACAACGGATTCTTTGGATTCAAAGTCCGTATCGTCCCCACATTGTACGTTCCTCAACAATTTCAGCAACACCTGTTGCCGCTGCCGAGGCAACACGCTCTGAAATACCGCCCGCAGCGGCACCGGCAATCTTCCGGCCAAACAATCCGCGCGGCATTGTAATCAGACGCAGTGCTGTCTTTTCGCCATAACGTGCCTTGAGAAAAGTGCGCATATCATTGAGGTCATCAACCAGGCCAAGCTCCTTGCCTCTCAACCCGGACCAGAACAACCCGGTAAACAGGTCATCATCGTCCGCAAGTTTGGTGCCACGGCGTTCCTTGACCATATCGATGAAAATCTGATGCACTTCCAGTTGTAGTGACTTCAGATGGGCAACGTCCGATTCATTTTCCGGTTTGAACGGATCCAGTGTCGCCTTGTTTTTCCCGGCTGTGTAAACGCGTCGCTCGACGCCGATTTTCTTGATCAGGTCGGTGAAACCGAAGCTTGAAGAGACTACGCCAATAGAACCGACGATTGATGTTGGATCGGCAATAATCTCGTCACCGGCAAGGGCGATCATGTAACCGCCTGAGGCGGCTACATCTTCAACGAATACAAATACCTTTTTGTTCTTCTCCTGCGCCAGGTCGCGAATCCGGCGAAATATCAGCCGTGATTGCACCGGTGAACCACCGGGAGAATTGATTGAAATGGCAACCGCTGGTGCCTTCTTGTCTGCAAAAGCCTTGGTCAGCAGCGGTGACACTGTGGCAAGATTCAGCGCTGGTCTGAACTGCGAGCCGCCCGTCATGATGACACCCTGAAGCTGAACCACCGGAATTGTTGTCTCATTGCTCCTGAAACGCCGGGGAAGAAGGGACTTTAAAAACGCCATCATGCTGCCTTTGTAATTGTGGAGCGCCTTGCGCCCGAACTGTTGCTCAGATCATCGGCAAAACGCATTTGTTTGATCTCTGATGTATGTATTTTGTCGCAAAACGCAATGGTGACTTCAGATCATGTTTTTTTGTCTGCTGAGGCACGCGCGCCCATTCACCAGATCATCGACCATAGGGCTGAATTCGCGGTGATCCGCGCCATGCACAAAAACCGGCGGACGAAAGGCAATGCGGGCGCGATTTCCCTTGATGCCTGTCAGCAGCACACGGATTGCATCTTCGTTTTCTTTCGGGTGAACAAGGTGCACCTGCAGACCGCCAAAGCGATTGTCACAGGCCTCGATAATCCGGGTAAGGGATTGCGGTCTGGCAATCAAAGACAATTGCCCTGCGGGCCTGGCAATCGCACAGGCGGTGCGAATCCAGTCAGCAAACATGTGATCACACATCGCATGGGCCTCTGCACGCAGTGTATCAGGCGTTGTTCTGTCCGATTGATCATTGAATGGCGGGTTCATGATGACATGATCGAAACGACTGTCAGACAGGCCTGCGGCAATCCGCGCTTTGCCTTTCAGTGTTACATCCGCTTGATTGACGCACAGCCGCGGAGCAAGGTGCGCATTTTGATCAAGGGCAATGGATTGCCGCGCAAATTGCACCATTTCTTCGGACCGCTCGATCAGCATGATACGAATATCTTTCACACGGCTTGCCACTGCAAACCCTGCGGCGCCGGCACCGGCACCAAGGTCCGCCAATTCTCCCTTCGTCTGTGTTGGCACAAGCGCAGCAAGAAGCATTGCATCAAGCCCTGCCCGGTGTCCCCTGCCCTTTGGCTGTATCAGGTGAAATCGCCCTCTGTGAAATGCATCGACTGATTCGCCTGCTGCACCGGCATTGCGGTCAGCGGTTTCGATTTGCTGATCATCGGCAGGACTATTCATCAACCCGGCTGTCTCAACTCATCGCCGAGCCCGGCGCCTTCAACAAGATTACGCGCTTCGGTGACCCGTTCGGCATCCACCAGCAGCCGCCGCGAAAGTGCACCAATAGACCCATCCAGGACACTCATGTTTTCATCAGCTATGAAATATTGGATTCCGGCTTCCTTGAGCAGCGTGCCGACAAAGGACAATGTGACAACGTTATTGGTACGGATCAGTTCCTCCATTGAGAGGCCTTTCAGGTTGTATTCAAATTAACTACGCGTTCTGCGCTACTGTCATTGCCATGAAGGCAGAACCCTATATATGGCAGTCGGAACGGCTTTTGTCGTCCGCTGATCTCTATGGCACGTAAAATTGAGTGAAAGTCATTGGATATTCGGGGGTTGTGCGTCAATTCTTCACTTGTACAGCGACCTGCCAGTTTCTATTGTCGTTTGCATAATTCACAGGAGCTTGCATTTTGGGCGTTGTCATTCCGCTTGAGGATAAAAACAAAAACACTGCATCGGTCAAACCGCTGCTTGATTTGACCAAGTCAGACATGGGCCGGGTAAACCAGCTGATTCTGTCAAAAGCAGGGTCAAACGTCGAGATGATTCCGGAAATTGCCAATCACCTGATTTCGTCCGGTGGCAAACGGCTGCGTCCGATGATGACCCTGGCAGCAGCAACGATGTTTGGCTACGACGGTGCCTCCCACATTAAACTGGCGACCAGTGTGGAATTCATGCATACGGCAACGCTTTTGCATGATGATGTGGTTGACGAGAGCGACTTGCGGCGCGGCAAATCGACAGCCCGGATGATCTGGGGCAATCAGGCAAGTGTTCTGGTCGGCGACTTTCTGCTTGGACAGGCCTTCAAAATGATGGTCGAGGTTGGCTCACTTGATGCTTTGGATGTTCTGTCCAATGCCGCGTCAATCATTGCTGAAGGCGAAGTACTGCAATTATCCGTCGCCAAGAACATGGAGACGACGGAAGACGATTACCTGTCGGTCATTCGCGCCAAGACTGCAGCGCTGTTTTCAGCCGCAGCCGAAGTTGGTCCCATTATCGCAGACGCCAGTAAAGCCGACCGGGACGCACTGCGATCCTATGGAACAAATCTCGGCCTGGCATTTCAACTGGTCGATGACGTGCTTGACTACAATGGAGACGCACAAAATCTGGGTAAGAATGTCGGTGACGATTTCCGTGAGGGCAAGATAACGCTGCCGGTTGTCCTTTCCTACCGCCGTGGCAATGATGCGGACCGCCAGTTCTGGCGCTCTGCCATTGAAAACGGCAATAATGACGACGAAGCGCTTGCCAGGGCGATGTCCCTGATCAGCCAGACGAACGCGCTTTCAGATACAATTGCCCGGGCAGAACATTATGGGGCAATTGCACGCGATGCACTTGCGCCACTGCCGGATTCACCGGCCAAGGCCGCCCTTTTGGAAGTCATTGATTTCTGCATCAGCAGAATTCATTGATTATTTGCCTGCAATCGGTGCAACAACTTGCTGCAGCGGCAGAAAAAAGCCATGCTTTGCGGGCACAGTGCAAATCGGTAATGGCACCACAGGACACAGGAATTACATCATATGCGGCCCAGAACAATCTTTAAGACAGTCAGTGCAGCCGCTATCTCATTATTGATGACAGTGCCTGTTGTGGCCCAGGATAAGCCTGCGGCGGGTACATTTGATGCCTCATCGGTTGACAGTTTTGCCGGTGCCATGCTTGCAGCGCGTACTGCAGAAGCTGACCGCGACCTTGATACAGCCATTGATCTGTACCGCACGGCGCTGAATTTTGAGCGCGACAACGCCGATATCAAACAGCGCCTGATGATCCTGCTGTTCAGCAATGGAAATTTTGACGAAGGGGTTGCGCTTGCCAGTGGCCTCAATGGAGATCCCAATATTGAAAGCCAGGCACGACTGGCGCTTGGTATAGAGTCCATTCGCCAGCGTGAATATAAAAACGCCCAAAATCACCTCAATTATCAAGGTGTCAGTGATCTGGAGCGCCTTCTCAATGGATTGCTTCAGTCCTGGGCCTATTTTGGCGACAATCAGGGCGACAAGGCGCAAGCCACCATTGATGGTCTTGAAGGACCGGAATGGTATGAAATCTTCAAGCGGTTTCACAGCGGTGCTCTACAGGACGCTCTGGGCAACAAGGACGAAGCCAGGAGACACTATACTTCTGTCATAACAGACCAGAATATGGCTGGTACGGCACCGGACACCTATATCCGTGCCGTTATGGCATTGGCAGGACTTGAAGCCCGACTTGGAAACAAACAAAAGGCGCTGGACGCCGTTGCAACCGGTACATCATTTGCACCTGGATATGCACCGCTTCGCGCCCTGCGGGATCGCATTGAAGCGGACAATGCACCCAAAGCTTCAATTCGCACATCATCGCAAGGTGGCGCTGCGGTCCTCTATACAATTGGCAGTGCACTCAACCGAAGTGGTGCTGAGGATATTGTATCGCTCTATTTGAATTTTGCGCATGCGCTCGATCCCAAAAATGCCGCAACTCTGATCATGTTGGGCAGCCTGGCCGAGAGTATGGGGCAGCCGGAACAGGCGATCGAAATTTACAAAAGTGTACCGGAGGACTCCGTTGTTCATCGCGTGTCAGAGTTACAACTCGGACTGAACCTTGCTGATCTGGGACGACTGGAAGAAGCCAAAGTACACCTCAAGAACCTGATCGATCAGGATCCGACGGACATGCGGTCATATATTGCCTACGGCAGTGTTCTGTCTGAGGCAAAGGCCTATCGGGAAATGGCGGACAACTACGATGTTGCCGTAAAGGCGCTGGGCCTTATCCCGGATCGTTCCCACTGGAACATCTATTACCAGCGCGGCATTGCCTATGAACGGCTCAAGGAGTGGGAAAAGGCTGAACCGAACTTCAAGCGGGCTTTGGAGCTGTTTCCCAACCAGCCACAGGTGATGAACTATCTTGGTTATTCCTGGGTGGATATGAACATTCATCTTGATGAGGGCGTCGATCTCATTCGTGAGGCTGTTCGGTTAAGGCCAAATGACGGTTACATTGTCGACTCGCTTGGTTGGGCCTACTACCGCCTTGGCCAGTATGATGATGCCGTCGATGAACTTGAACGGGCTGTTGAAATCCGTCCGGGCGATCCGACAATCAATGATCATCTGGGCGATGCTTACTGGCGTGCCGGCCGACAGATAGAAGCGCGGTTTCAATGGGAACGTGCATTGATCATGGAACCTGAACTCACACAGATTCCAGTGATCAAGGATAAAATTGCCAAAGGTCTGCCCGCTTTATCGGACAAAGCGCCCTCAGCGGTTAACAAGACCCCCGCTCCCGATGAAAGCAATGGTGCCAGCCGGTCACCCAAGACTGAGCAGAAAAGTCAGACTGGCAGCAATGCCGACAGCCAATTGTCGGAATATGAGGTCAAACCGGGTCAGACTTTATGGAAAATTGCCGACGAGGTATTGGGAGACGGAAACCTTTATCCGCAATTGCTGCAGCTGAATCCCTCATTGAAGGGGCGTGCTGACGCTATTCATCCCGGCCAGATCATCAAACTTCCGTAATTTTTTGATGCACGAGACTGTCGAGAACGCCTGGGCAAAGATAAACCTAGCTCTGCATGTCACCGGCCAACGTTCAGATGGCTATCACACCATTGAAAGCCTGGTGACCTTTGCGCAGGAAAGCGATGTTTTGAGGTTCAGGCCGGCACGCCAGGACCAGTTTGAAATCACAGGTCCATTTGCGCGGGCAATTGATGAAGACAGCCAAAATCTGGTTGTTCTGGCGCGCGATCGCCTGCGCAGGGCAGCAGATACCCCTGGATTGGCCTCAACGCCTGTTGCCATCCAACTTGAAAAAAACCTGCCGGTTGCTGCAGGCATTGGTGGTGGCTCTGCGGACGCTGCAGCCTGTCTGCGTGGCCTGTCGAGATTCTGGCAATTGCCCGATGCGCAAGTTGATATCCGTGCTATCGCATTAATGCTGGGGGCAGATGTTCCGATGTGCCTTGTTTCCAGACCGCTGATTGCGGGTGGCATTGGTGAAACCATTACACCGCTGGCCGGTTTTCCGTCGCTTGCCATGGTGCTGGTTAATCCCCTTGTTGGCGTATCGACACCGCAGATATTTGCAGCCTTGAAAACCCGCAATAATGCAGCGCTGCCCCCGAAGCTGCCTGTTGACGTATCGAACGACCTGATTGCGGCGCTGCAGGATACGCGAAACGATCTGGAGACGGCAGCTGAGGCCATAGCCCCTGTTATTGGCACCGTAAAAAAAGCACTTTGGGCGCATAAGCCCCTCTTTGTTCGCATGTCAGGATCGGGTGCAACCTGCTTTGCGCTGTTTGATAGCGATGCAGCAAGCGATACCGCAGCACAATCGCTTCGCTCACAATGGCCCCAATGGTATGTTTGCCATTGCACAAGCCGTCCATCCGGTGATGCAAATGGCAGACATTGATTGAAGACAAAGCCGGCAATCTGGTGGCTGATAGAATAGACGGCATCGATTGGCAGTCTGAACAGGAGCTAAGACCAATATGGCATCGATCAACGAATCACGCCGCTTCATAGCCGTAAAAATCGCCGTCTTGACCGTCTCGGATACCCGGGCGCTTGAAGATGACAAGTCCGGTGCAACGCTGGTCACACGCATCGAAGCAGCAGGGCATATCCTGGCGGCCAGAGATATCGTCAGCGATGATACGCAATTGATTGCTGCAAAGGTTTCAGCATGGGCGGGCGATCCGGAGATTGATGTCATCATCACAACAGGTGGCACCGGCTTTACCGGGCGCGATGTGACACCCGAAGCTATTGTGCCACTCTTTGAAAAACAAATGGATGGATTTTCAGAAGTTTTTCATCGCATCTCATTTGACAAAATCGGCACATCGACAATTCAGTCCCGTGCGACCGGCGGCATTATCAATGCGACCTATGTCTTCGTGCTTCCGGGATCTCCGGGTGCCTGTAAGGACGCATGGGACGGTATTTTGAAATACCAGCTTGATTATCGCCATATGCCCTGCAATTTCATCGAAATCATGCCTCGTCTGGATGAGCATCTCAAACGCGGCCAGTGATTGGAAACGATGAGACCGTTTCACATTTTATCAGAGACGGTACAACGGTGTCGGCCTTTGATTATATTGATGCATTCAGGCTTTTCCGGCTCAGTCGAAACCTGAATGGCTCTAGAGTATCCGTTTTGATCAAGGCCTAATTTGAGACCATTCGCGTTGGTCTCGAAGCAGAGCATTTGCAAGGATG
>CANMVS010000007.1 GCA_947501445.1 uncultured Rhizobiaceae group bacterium
CGGTGCCATCCCGATCTTACATGACAAGGCAGACGCCAATTCATAACTGGCGCCAGCCGCGCGGGACATAGGGTCTAGCCTGTTTCCAGATACCATTGGCTCCCATATGCATAGTCGCATTCACCCTGAATGACTGATAGCGTGCAGCAATGACCGAAAGGGAATTGACGATGCGATCAGGGAGATCGGGCGCAGTGACATCAAAAAAGGACCTCATTCAAAAGCTGCTCAAGGGCATTGAAACAGGTGATGCCAATGCTGCGGCGGTCGTTAACGAGGCGAAATATATTCAGCATAATCCGCAGACCCACGAGGGCAGCGAGGGGCTGGCAGCGCTGTTTGCCCGGCTTTCCAAGTCCAATCCGCGTGTCACCTTTGTGCGTGTTTTCGAGGACGGGGATTTTGCCTTTGCGCATAACCTTTATGATTTCTCCAGTCTGCGTGTGGCTTTTGAGGTCTTTCGGTTCGAGGATGGCAAGGCAGTTGAGCATTGGGACAATATCCAGCCCGAACAGGGTCCCAATCCATCGCGACGCGGCATGCTGGACGGTGAGACTGAAATCACGGATCGCGAGAAAACCGAGGTTAACAGGTCTTTGGTCCGCAGCTATGTGGAGGCGGTTCTTGTT
The DNA here is from genome assembly GCA_947501445.1 of uncultured Rhizobiaceae group bacterium. Lineage (GTDB taxonomy): Bacteria > Pseudomonadota > Alphaproteobacteria > Rhizobiales > Rhizobiaceae > Hoeflea_A. The sequence continues at coordinate 630 of CANMVS010000007.1, forward strand.
CAGCGGCAGATTGATTGCCTTGAGATGTATCTTGACGAGGGGCTGCTGCAGCACAATCCTCAGATCGGCGATGGAATTGCGGCATTGCGCGCAGCGCTGGAGGCTGAAGTGAATGGCGAGCCGTGCATTCGGTATGACAGGCTGCACCGGGTGCTTGCCGAAGGCAACTTTGTGCTTTGTGTGAGCGAGGGCCAAAGAAGCGGCGTACACTCCAGCTTCTATGATCTTTATCGTGTTGCCGATGGCCGGATCGTCGAGCACTGGGATACAATCGAGACCATTGCACCGCGCAGTGAATGGAAGAATCAGAACGGCAAATTCTAGGATCGGGATTCTCGGGTTGCTGCATCCTGCATTTCAGCAGACGTTGGCCCCGCTCGATGAGAAATCGGTGTCCGCCGTCGACGCTTTGCGTTTCCATCAATTGCTGTGCTCTCAGTGTCTGCTTTGGCAGAATTCGATCGCTCGTTTCGCACCTGCAGCTCGTGCCCCGGCCCTCAGTCTTATGGCGTGTTTGAGCACGAGACCCTTACACTGCTCACATCGATGTGTTGGTTTTCTGATGGAACTTGCTAGATTGCTGTTATGGAAGTGGGGGCCATCTTGCAGAAAATCAATCGCATCTTGTCTTTCACAATTCCAGTCAGCCTGGTTCAGATCGTTTCATTGGTGATATTGGCAATCTGGTCGTTGAGCGTTTGGCAGGCATCGGCCGCTGAATCACCAAAACGCTGGTATAGTTCGTCATTCACCAAGACCAATAGTGACATTCCTGACAATGATGTCGGCGCGGTGGTTGCCACCCCGGATGGTGCTGTGTGGGTCGGGACGTCCGGTGGCCTGGCGCGGTTCACTGATAACCAATGGCAGGTCTTCACCAAAGCCAACAGCGACATTCCTGACAATGGTGTCAACGCGCTGCTTGCGACTTCGGACGGTGCTGTGTGGGTCGGTACGGCTGGCGGTCTGGCGCGGTTCACTGATAATCAATGGCAGGTCTTTACCGAAGCCAACAGCGACCTGCCCGGCAATACTGTCCGCGCGCTGGTTGCGACTGGGGACGGTGCTGTGTGGGCCGGCACGACCGGCGGTCTGGCGCGGTTCGCTGACGGCCAATGGCAGGTCTTCACCAAAGCCAACAGTGACATTCCCGACAATGGTGTCAACGCACTGGCTGCGACCTCAAAGGGTGCGGTATGGGTCGGCACGTATGGAGGTGGTGTGGCGCGGTTCACTGATAACCAATGGCAGGTTTTCACTAAAGCCAGCAGTGACATTCCAGGCAATGATGTCCGCTCGCTGGTTGCACTATCGGATGGTACTGTGTGGGTCGGCACGACTGGCGGTCTGGCGCGTTTTGCCGACGATCATTGGCAGGCTTTCACTGAAACCAACAGCGACATTCCCAACAACCATGTCCGTGCGTTGGTTGCAGTGCCGGACGGCGCTGTGTGGGTGGGCACGTCCAGTGGGCTGGCGCGGTTCGCTGATAACCAATGGCAAAGCTTCACCAAAGCCAACAACGATTTTCCCGATGACAATATCCGCGCGCTGTTTTCAATGCCGGACGGTGCGTTGTGGGTCGGCACGCATGCCGGTGGGCTGACGCGGTTCGCTGACGACGGTCAATGGCAGGTCTTCACCGACACCAACAGTGACCTGCCCGACAATAGTGTCCGCGCGCTGGTTTCAACGGCGGACGACGCTGTGTGGGCAGGGACGTCCGGTGGCCTGGCGCTGTTCAGCGACGGCCAATGGCAGGTTTTCACCAAAGCCAATAGTGACATACCCAACAATGATGTCCGCGCTCTGGTTGCAACCCCGGACGGTGCAATGTGGGTGGGCACGTCCGGCGGTCTGGCGCGGTTTGCCGACGGCCAATGGCAGGTTTTCACCCATGCCAACAGCGGCCTTCCCTATGACCGTGTCACAGCACTGGTTGCCACCCCGGACGGTGCGCTGTGGGTTGGCACCATGCGCGGTCTGGCGCGGTTCACTGATAACCAATGGCGGGTCTTCACCGACGCCAACAGCGACCTGCCTGGCAACACTGTCCAGGCACTGGTTGCGACCGCGGACGGTGCAGTGTGGGTCGGCATGTTTGCTGGTCTGGCGCGGTTTACCGATAACCAATGGCAGGTCTTCACCAAAGCCAACAGTGGCCTTCTGTATAACCGTGTCCCCGCGCTGGCCGCGACTGCGGATGGTGCGGTATGGGCAGGCACGAATGGTGGTGGTCTGGCGCGGTTCACTGACAACCAATGGCAGGTCTTCACCAAAACCGGCAGCGACATTGCGGACAACTATGTCCGGGCGCTGGCTGCAGCCGCGGACGGTGCCGTGTGGGCAGGCACGAATGGTGGTCTGGCGCGGTTCGCTGATAACCAATGGCAGGTCTTCACCGTCGACAACAGCCACCTTCCCGATAACGAGGTCCTGGCTCTCGATGTGACCGCGGACGGTGCGGTGTGGGCAGGCACGAATGGTGGTGGTCTGGCGCGGTTTCATCCGCCAAAGCTGCGACCACAGGTCGGTTCACTTGTCGGAACGGTGAATGGTCCCGGCAATGCGGACATTCGGCAAAATCAGCACGCGTTCGCCGTTGTCGCAAACGATCCGAGTTATCACACCCGGGCCGCCGATATCCGCTATGAATGGACGTTGCACCGATTGTTACCGACAGGTGACGAATTGGTTGCAAGCCGCACCTCACGAAGCGCCGTGTTTCCTGCTGCATTCGACAATAAGGACGGTGACTACCGAATTAGTGTTCGCGCAATCGACGTCTACGGCTTCCGCAGCGAGCCTTTCTCATATGCGTTCAAGGTTGATATTGCCAAGCCTGATCCATTGCGGGAAACCATATACCTGTGGGGGGGCAGGATATTTGCCACCGGGTTTATCCTTGCGACTGTCTATCTGCTTTTCCTATATCCGATGTTGTGGCTTTATCCGTCTCACCGTTGGGCCCGCGCGCTGATCGATAGCGGTGTTGCGACGAAATTCCCAATTGCGCACAAACTGATATTGAACAGCAGATGGGCGCGGCGAAAGCTGTTCCAAAGTCACACAGTCAAGCATGAAAAAGATGCAACAGTGCCGGAACTTTATATTCCACAGGGGATTTGTCAGCGCGGCGCACCGATCGATGATGCCTGTTGGCTGGACAGTTCGGTTGCCGCGCTTGAGCCACTTCTTGATGCCCCTGGCCAGTTGCTTATACTCGGTCGCTCAGGCACCGGGAAAAGTGTCCTGGTGCAGTTTCTTCTTCGGGAAACCGCCAGACACTATATCGCAGGCAATAGCAATCTGGTTCCGCTGCACATCGATTTGCGGCGGCAACCACTTACCGGCCAGCCTATCGAACAGCTGATGCGTGAAACGCTTGCGGACGGCAATGTTGAATTGCCCAATAAGACCCTCGATCACCTGATTGAAAAAGGTGGATTTTTGCTGCTTGTTGATTCTCTAAGTGAGTTTCCAGCAGACAAAATCCGTGACGTTGTTCAGCCATTCCTCAACCGAAATGCCAACAACAAGGTGTTGTTGTTCAGTGAATACGACATGCTCAAACGCATGGATATGCCGGTGCACGTTCTCTGTGACGTCTCACAGCGACAGGCAGAGACCTATCTGAAAAACTATACGGGGAAATCGAACGCATGGTCGAGCCTGCCTGACGCCGCCAAGGCACTCACCAAGAACCCGCAAGACCTCGCGGTAATTGCGCAAACAGTTTTTGATCTGGGTGATTCCCAAAAGGTTCCAACCCGGCGCGCGGCGCTTTACAGGCAAATCCTCAATCAGGACAAGACGCTGTCTTTCTGGGCAAGCAGCGATGCGATGCAACTTGGCGCGATTTATGCCGTTTCATTTCGAATGTTCAGCGAAAAACAAACCCCGACCAACGCGCGTGCCGGCCAATGGGTCCGCCAGGCAATACAGGCTGAAAGCGGTGAGCCGACATCGGACACCGTGGTTGATGAATGCCTTGACGCCCTGCACAATTGTGGGATGTTCACACGTGAATCTGAAAAAGACGCGCCAGGCAAACGACAGCCTTTGATTTCGGTCAGCCATGCATTGATCGGCAAATACCTGGCAGCGTGCCATATCAGCCGCCTGTTGCAAAAAGATGACAAGGATGAGTGCACAACCCTGTTTGACCAGATTGACAATGACACCTGGCTCGATGTGCTGGGCTTTGTGGTCGATGAACTCAATTCCAAAGAAGAATTGTCCAAATTCGTTGAAGCGCTGATTGAGCGCGGCCCTGGGGTCACCATGAAGGCTGCCGGATATGCGTTGTTCAACAAGCCAGACCTGATCAAAAAGACCATCAAGGATCTCTATGCCAGCAGGAGGATCAAAGAGGATGCACAACAGATTCTGCCGGTGGTTGCATGAATTTTTTTGTGGTTTGGAAATTTGAGACCGGCTTGCACTTGCAGTGCGATTGACAGCCATGTTTTAACGCCGATAATGGCACAATCAAAGGCTGGCACCGTTGTTCCGTTACTGACAACGTGAAACGGTCTGGATCGGCCAACGGGGAACCATCGCATGAGATATCTGTTGATTGTCGCTTCCACCCTCGCCATGATGATCGCCAGCCTGATCAGCGCCTGGGCAGCGGAAATAACGGCAAGCATTACGCATATTGATGTCCAAGCGCGGATCATTGTGATCGATCATCGCGCTTTTCACATACCTGAATCCATAAAAATTGGCGTTTTCAAATTGGGTGATCAGGTGACCATCGTCTACGAAGTCGTCAACGGTCAATTGAAAGTTGTCTCAATCAAAATTAGCTGATTTTTCCTACGGGCACTATCTATCTGTGCCCGCCGAACCGATCAGCCCCGCTCGATGAGAAAACGGTGTCCACCGTCAACGCTTTGCGTTTCCATCAGATGATGGCCCTGTTCGCTGCAAAAATGCGGGATATCAACCACGGCAAGCGGGTCATTTGTTTCGACCCAGACCTTTGTGCCCTTGCGCAGGCCCGCCATACGTTTTTGTGTTTTCAAAACCGGCAGGGGGCATTTTAATCCGCGAAGATCATAGCATTCAATCGGGTCCATTGATGCTACCAGACTTTCCACCAGGATTTCTTTTTCGTCGGCTGCGCGGCAGGTAGCGGCTTTTGCTCTATCGATGCTGTTGATACACCATCGGTGATAATGGGTGCGGCGATTGGTACAGGTGTCGATACCGCAGGCGATGCTGGTGCCAATGCCTGCTGGCGGTCGCTCTGTTCAGGTGCGGGCGCGGCAACAAGCAATTGTTTTTTTGCCTGTTTGCGTTTGGATTTTTCGTCCGCCTTCACGGCCTTTGCAAAGGCGGCATCATATTTTTTTGAGAGCGATGCATAGGCCAGTTGCAGCGAGCGCGGCGTCGCAGATGGCGGGCAGGCGCGTTGGGCATGGAATTGGGCGCCATTTTCCTCGGGAATCTGATTGAACACATAGCCGCGATCACAAACATCCACTTTCGGTGGCCGTTTGGTCAGCTCAAAATGGTCATAACCGACCTTGATCATCTGCCAGTAGTCAAAGTGCTCGCTGTCACGGTGTTTGGCCATGTTCTCCGCATTCATGCGGAACGGATAGGCCTGAACCTGAAAGGATGTCTGGCCGCCCCGGAACGCTTCGCGGGCAAAGGCATAGATTTCAAGAACCTGCTCGTCGGTCATCGAATAGCAGCCCGCCGAAGAGCAGGCGCCGTGGACCATCAGGTTACTGCCTGTGCGTCCGTGAGAGCGGTCATAACGGTTGGGAAAACCCATATTGAATGACAGGTAGTAGCTCGACTTGGGATTCATCTGATGGGCACGGATATCGTAATATCCTTCCGGTGCCTGACGATCGCCCTCTTTGAATTTGGGGCCAAGCTTGCCGGACCATTTGCAGATCTCATATTCCTTGACCAGAGCATAGCGGCCATTGCTTTTGGCCTTCCAGACCTCAAGCATGCCTTCCTGCTTGAAAATCCGCATCATGATGGGCGCGCGAGTGCGCTGGTCATGCGCCTTCATCTTGTTGACGACTTTTTTGGGCAGCGGATATTCAGCTTTATTGTCAACTGATTCCAGCACATCCTGGCAGCCGGCCAAAGCCACTGCCATGCCTGATACTGCAATCATTGTTTTCCAGCTTGTCACAGGTTTGCGCCTATTTCCCATCCGCACCCAGGATCGTTGTGCCCTGATAATAACAAAGCCGCGATCAAAATGCCTGTCAAAATTCAATTTCCCCGGCAGGGCATGTGCCGTTTACCGAAAAAACATCTCATGTTGCCCAAAATATGGCAGAATTGTTTCCGAATTCTTTACCACAACAGCAATAATGCGGTTTTCACATCTTTGTAATCGCAACCGGTCTCTTCATGCCCCAACCTGGACGTTGGAAACGCGTAAATTAAAGATTGCGGCCGATGTTGAGAAATTTGTCGCGACGGTCCTTGCGAATGGCCTCGCCATCCATGGTTGCCATCTCGCCCAGCGCAGCGGCAATCGTGTCGCCGGTGGATGCAATGACGGCTGCCGGGTCGCGATGGGCACCCCCCACCGGCTCACTGATGATGTCGTCAATCACCCCAAGGCCCTTGAGGTCCTGAGCGGTAATTTTCATATTGGCAGCGGCATCCTTGGCCCGTGTCGCATCACGCCACAGGATGGATGCGGCACCTTCGGGTGAAATAACGCCGTAGATGGCATGTTCGAGCATGTAAACACGATTGCCGGTGGCAATGGCAATTGCGCCGCCGGAGCCACCTTCGCCAATGATCACCGATATGATGGGCACTTTGACATTCAGACATATTTCGGTCGAGCGTGCGATGGCCTCAGCCTGACCACGCTCTTCAGCGCCGACACCGGGGTAGGCTCCGGATGTATCGATCAGGGTAATGATAGGCAGATTGAACCGGTCCGCCATTTCGATGACACGCACAGCCTTGCGATAGCCTTCCGGGCGCGCGCTGCCAAAATTATGGTGAATGCGCGATTTGGTATCATTGCCCTTTTCCTGGCCAATGACCGCTACACCCTGGCCACGAAAACGGCCGAGGCCGGACTGGATGGCCGGATCATCGGAAAATTTCCGGTCACCGGCAAGCAGTGTAAAATCCTCGAACAGACCATCGACATAATTGCTGAAATGCGGGCGGGCGGGGTGTCTTGCAACCTGGGTTTTCTGCCACGGCGTCAATTTGGCATAAAGATCGGTCAGGACATCCTTGGCCTTGGCTTCCAGCTTGCTGATTTCTGAACTGGTGTCGATGATTTCATCTTCACCTGCAAGCTTGCGAAGCTCGTGAACTTTTCCTTCAATATCGGAAAGTGGTTTTTCGAAGTCGAGATAGTTGAGCATGAAAATTGATGATCTCGGGCTGTTGCGACGGGCGGTGTGTGTCTTCTGGCTAAGAGCCAATTTACTGCAAAGCAAGTAAAAACGATATTAAGGAGCCTCTATGTGCCCATTTTGGCGGCATTTGCAAGGGGATGATGGTCACTTACCAGTCTGTGCAGTCTTTCCTCCAGAATATGGGTATAGATCTGGGTGGTGGAAATATCCGCGTGACCAAGCAGTTCCTGTACGACCCGCAGGTCGGCACCATGATGCAACAGGTGGCTTGCAAAGGCGTGGCGCAGCACATGCGGTGATAACAGATCGGTATTAAGACCGCAGCGTCCGGCAAGGTCCTTGAGTTCGCGTGCAAAGACCTGCCGGGGCAAATGTCCGCTCGATGAACGCGATGGAAACAAAAAAGGCGAGGCTGGCTGTTTGCCTGTTTCTTCCTGCCGGTTGAGCAGCCTGACATAATCCGACAGAGCCCTGTGGGAGGCCGAAGACAGGGGCACCAGTCTTTCCTTGTTGCCCTTGCCGCGGATGATCAGAAAGCGGTGATCGTCCTGAGCCGCAATTGAAACAGGCAGGCTGACGAGCTCCGAGACACGCATACCGGTGGCATAAAGCAATTCCAGCAGTGTGATCAGCCGGTGGCGCTGCAGATTTTGTCGTTCGTCAAGACCCGCCTGATTGGCCTCCTGGCGCGCTGTCTCGATCAACAGCGTGACATCTTCCTCGCTCAGGGACTTGGGCAGGGGTCTGGGTTTTTTTGGCGAATCAAGAATGCCGGTCGGATCGTTGTCACGCTGGCCTTCGGCAAAAAGAAACTTGTAGAACTGACGCATGGCCGATAGTCGCCGCGCCTGTGAACTGGCGGCAAACCCCCGGGCGGCGACATCGCCAAGATATTGACGCAACTGCTCACTGCTGGCCCCGGTGAGGCTGGAACCCATGCCGCGCAAAAAGGCCTGCATGTCTTCCAGATCATTGCGATAGGAAACCAGTGTATTGCCGGCAGCACCACGTTCGGCACTCATCATTTCCAGAAAAGCTTCCAGATGGGCAAGGCTGAGGTCGTTGTGTTTAGGTGCCATGGTGCTCTTTGAGGCTTCCTGCCCGTTCGGACGTGGCCTTATGACTTTGCAAACAACTGTCTTTGGTCCCGTTAGCGCACTTCAGGTTTTGACGGAATCGGCAAAACCTGAATGCATCTACAAACTCAAAGGCCGACACCGCTGTCCCGTTTCTGACAAAATGTGAAACGGTCTAGCGCGGATTGACCTTTTCCGTTGGAACCCGAACTGAAATTTCGCGCGGCTTCGGGTCAACATAAATGGTCAGTGCAAACATTGCACCATAGATCAGGCCGGCAATAACGCCACAAAATACCAAAAACCGTATTAAAGACGGCATGCGTCATTCCATCATTTCGAGTTCATTGCCCATTTATGGGCGACGTGCACAGTTGTTGCAAGCGACATTAGAGCAATTCATGTTTTGTCGGAATCGGCAAAACCTGAATGCATCAACAAAATCAAAGGCGGACACCGTTGTCCCGTTTCTGACAAAACGTGAAACGGTCTAGATCGAATAGGTTGCCAAATTCTGTCACAAACAAGGCCACTGCTTGACGGACCTGAAACATTTGTCGATACCGGTAAGACAAAACAGGCCGGTATGACAAATCAGGCCAGTATGACAAATCAGGAAAGGTCCGCATGACAAAGCAGGCTGCCAGCATGGAAGGATCAAAGGCTGACAGGGCCCGCCAGTGCCTTGGCAACCGCACCGTGGTTTTTGTGGGTCTGATGGGGGCAGGCAAATCCGTCATCGGTAAAATGTCCGCTGCTGCATTGCAGGTGCCATTTGTCGATTCAGATCATGAGATTGAACGGGTCGCTCGCATGTCCATTCCCGATCTTTTCGAAAAATACGGCGAGGCTGAATTTCGGGCACTGGAGGCGCGGGTCATCAGACGATTGATGAAAGGCGGCCCGATGGTTTTGTCGACCGGTGGCGGTGCATTCATGCAGGATCGCATTCGTGCCAACATCCGCCGTCGTGGCCTGTCTGTCTGGCTTCGCGCCGATCTCAGCGTGTTATGGGAGCGGGTGAGGCGGCGCAACCATCGCCCATTGCTCAAAACACCAGACCCCAAAGGAACACTTTCGGCACTGCTCGACACCCGCTATCCGATTTATGGTCAGTCCGATATTGTTGTCCAGTCACGCGATACCGGCAAGGAAATAATCGTTGATGAGGTGCTTGACGCCATCATTGCGCATCAGTCAACACAGATCAAAGGCGACAGTGAATGAGTGAGAGTGAGACGTTGGCTGACAGTCAATGCGTGCGGGTAAATCTGAATGAGCGTTCCTATGACATTCTGATTGGTCCGGGTCTGATCGGTTCAGCCGGCACACAGATTGCCAATCGGTTGCCGGGTATCCGTGCCGCGATTATCGCTGATGACACAGTTGCCGCGCATTATCTTTCGCCCCTGCAGCACAGTCTGGACGCCGCAGGCATTCAATCGACATCGATCATTTTGCCAGCGGGTGAAAAAACCAAGAGCTTTGAATGTCTCATGGAGGCCGTTGATCAGGTTCTGGCGGCCCGGCTGGAGCGCGGCGATGCCGTGATTGCGCTCGGCGGTGGCGTCATTGGCGATCTGTCCGGTTTTGTGTCGGGCATTGTCCGGCGGGGCATGCAGTTTGTTCAGCTGCCAACCTCGCTTCTGGCACAGGTCGATTCATCCGTTGGCGGAAAAACCGGCATCAACAGCGCCCACGGAAAAAACCTGATCGGGGTGTTTCATCAGCCGGCACTGGTTCTTGCAGACACCGACGTTCTGGATACACTGTCTGAACGCGAATTTCGGGCGGGCTATGCCGAGATGGCCAAATACGGGTTGATTGACAAGCCGGAATTTTTTGCCTGGCTGGAAAAGAACTGGCAGGCCGTTTTCAGCGGCGGTGCAGCACGGATTGAAGCCATAGCAACAAGTTGTCAGGCCAAGGCGGATGTCGTTGCGGCGGATGAATTTGAAAATGGCAAACGGGCTCTTCTTAATCTCGGCCATACGTTCGGTCATGCACTGGAGGCGGCAACCCGCTATGATGGATCAAGGCTTGTTCATGGTGAAGGCGTTGCCATTGGTATGGTGCTGGCGCATGAATTTTCGGCACGCATGAACCTTGCCAGCCCGGATGCGGCCCGGCGGGTTGCAGGCCATCTACAGGCTGTTGGCCTGCCGACAAAAATGAGTGATATTGAAGGTGTGCTGCCGCCACCCGATATACTGATGGAACATATCGCACAGGACAAAAAAGTAAAACGTGGTCAATTGACGTTTGTGCTGACGCGTGGAATTGGGCAGTCATTTGTGGCCGATGATGTGCCCGCATCGGAAGTTCTTGGATTTTTGAGGGACAAGCAAACACAATGATTGCCGAATATGGGCTGGTTATTCTCTTTATCGTAGCGCTGATTGTACTATCGGGTTTCTTTTCCGGATCCGAAACTGCATTGACGGCAGCATCGCGTGCGCGCATGCACCAGCTGGAATCAAACGGCCAGATCAAGGCCGGCATTGTTGCCCGGCTGATTGACCGGCGGGACCGGCTTATCGGTGCATTGCTGATTGGCAACAATCTGGTCAATATTCTGGCGTCTTCGCTGGCAACAAGCGTGTTCCTGAGTATTTTTGGTGAGGCGGGCGTTGTCTATGCCACACTGGCAATGACAGTTCTTCTGGTTATTTTTGCCGAAGTTCTGCCTAAAAGCTGGGCGATCTCCTCACCGGACAGATTTGCCATGAGCGTCGCGCCCATCGTTCGGGCCTTTGTTGTCGTTGCAGGTCCCATATCATCCGCCGTGAACTGGATTGTACGTCGTTTGCTGGCTGTATTGGGCATAACCCTTTCAACCGATACGTCGATGCTGTCGGCCCACGAGGAATTGCGTGGCACCGTGGCGTTGCTTCACCGTGAAGGTTCGGTGATCAAGGCCGACCGCGACCGGCTGGGCGGAGTACTGGATCTGGGTGAAATGGAGGTTTCCGACGTGATGGTGCACCGGACATCCATGCGGATGATCAATGCGGATGAAACATCCAAAATTGCTGTGCAGCAGATACTGGAAAGCCCCTACACCCGTCTTCCGGTCTGGCGCGGTGAGACGGATAATATCATTGGTGTCATTCACGCCAAGGATGTCCTGCGGGTACTGGCCGGTGCAGGCGGCGACAAACAGCCGATTGATATCGTCAAGACAGCGCAAAAGCCGTGGTTCGTGCCCGATACCACCAATTTGAAGGATCAGCTCAACGCCTTTTTGCGGCGCAAGGCGCATTTTGCCATCGTGGTCGATGAATATGGCGAAGTTGAAGGGCTGGTGACACTCGAGGACATTCTGGAAGAGATTGTCGGTGATATTGCCGACGAGCATGATATTGACATTCAGGGCGTTGTGCAGGAGGCCGATGGATCAGTTGTCGTCGACGGCACGGTGCCCATTCGTGATTTGAACCGTGCGCTCGACTGGAAACTGCCGGATGAAGAAGCAACGACGGTTGCCGGTCTTGTGATTCATGAATCGCAGATCATTCCCGAAGAGCGCCAAGCATTCACCTATCACGGCAAGCGCTTCATTGTGATGAAGCGGGTCAAGAACCGCATCACCAAATTGCGTATCAGGCCGGTCGAAGCCGAGGGCACTGTGTAATCGCTCCGGGATTACCAGCGCACGGCTTCGCCAGGTGCTGCCGGTTCAACAGCAAGAGCATGAACACTGCCAGCCAGTTCTTCGGCCAGCGCATCATTGATGGCGCGGTGCCGGGCAACACGCGGCTTGCCCGAGAATGCGGCCGAGATGATGCGCACTCTGAAATGTGTCTCGCCTGAGCCGTCAAAGCCACCCTGGTGACCGGCATGAAGATGGCTTTCGTTGATGACCTCGAGACGCTCGGGATGAAAGGCCTGTTCAAGTTTTTTTGTCATTTGGACCTTAATTGATCCGATTTCCTGTGTCATGACCGCTCATTCCTGCTATGTTGTTGCGCCCCGGGTAGAAGCGAGACGATTTATCCCATCGTCACGCAAGCCCAATTCCGATAATAGGGCAATGGGTAACAAGTCAATCCTTGTTCGCATTGCCGCCACACACCATAATTGAGCACATGAAACTGGATTCGAAATATTTTGACAGCATTCGTTCGTCCAAGCGTAAAGGCAAGGGCGGAACCACGGCAAAACCGACAGCACCAACCTGCCAATGGGATGACTGTGAGAAAAAGGGCGAACATCGCGCACCGGTGGGGCGCGACGCCGAAGGCAAATATTTCATGTTCTGCGCTGACCATGTGCGCGAATATAACAAGGGATATAATTATTTCTCCGGCCTTTCCGATGGCGAAATTGCCCGCTACCAGAAAGAAGCCCTGACGGGGCATCGACCAACCTGGACAGTGGGCGTCAATACGTCGGGCACCACCCAGACCAATCCCCAGCAATCTCAAAAACGCTCGGGCAGCGCAGCGGCCTATGCAAATATGCGTGATCCGTTCCGCCTGTTTGAAGAAGGCAAGTCATCACCCAAAGCCCAGCCGAGAAAACGCAAACTCAAGGCGCTGGAGGCCAAGGCCTTTGATACGATGGGTCTTGCCGCAAATGCGACGTCCACCGATATCAAGACACGTTACAAGGATCTGGTGAAACAGAACCATCCTGATGCAAATGGTGGTGATCGCGGATCGGAAGACCGTTTTCGTGAAGTGATTCAGGCCTACCAATTGTTAAAGCAGTCCGGTTTCTGCTAGACGGTGCCTGCAAAGAGATAATTCACATACATATACCGATGGTATAAAGCGAAAGACGGCCGATATGGATAGGCCGCGTTGGAGACATGATGAATAAGATTGACCTTGATATTTCCAACTTGCCGGATACGACGGTCTCGGTTCGCGAAGCCTTTGATATCGATTCAGACCTGATGGTCCCTGCCTATTCGCAGGCGGATTCCTATGTGCCCGATTTTGACAAGGACTACCTGTTTGATCGGGAAACGACATTGGCGATCCTGGCAGGTTTTGCCCACAATCGCCGGGTCATGGTTTCAGGCTATCATGGCACCGGCAAATCAACCCACATCGAACAGGTTGCCGCCCGGCTCAACTGGCCCTGCGTGCGTGTTAACCTGGACAGCCACGTCAGCCGTATCGATCTGGTGGGCAAGGATGCCATTGTGCTGCAGGACGGCAAACAGATCACCGAATTCAAAGACGGTATTCTGCCCTGGGCCTATCAGCACAATGTCGCACTTGTCTTTGACGAATATGATGCCGGCAGGCCCGATGTGATGTTTGTTATTCAGCGGGTGCTGGAATCATCCGGACGTTTGACCCTGCTCGACCAAAGCCGGGTTATCCGGCCACACCCGGCCTTTCGTCTGTTTGCTACGGCCAATACGGTGGGCCTTGGTGACACCACCGGTCTTTATCACGGCACGCAGCAAATCAACCAGGCACAGATGGACCGCTGGTCCATTGTTACCACGCTGAACTACCTGCCGCATGAACATGAGGTCAATATCGTTCTTGCCAAGGTCAAGAGCTTTCAAAATGAAGACGGCCGCGATGCGATCTCCAAAATGGTCCGGGTTGCTGACATGACCCGTGCTGCCTTTATCAATGGTGATCTGTCAACGGTTATGAGCCCGCGTACGGTGATCACCTGGGCTGAAAATGCTGAAATCTTCGGCGACGTGTCATTTGCATTCCGGCTGACATTTCTCAACAAGTGTGACGAATTGGAACGTTCGCTCGTTGCTGAACAATATCAGCGTGCATTTGGTGAGGAACTGAAGGAAAGTGCCGCCAATATCGTATTGGGTGCTTAACAAATATGGCGGCGCATGGCGATAATTCCAAGGTCCGAACCGGCCCTCCGGTTGATTCAGAGCCGTTCAAACGGGCCCTGACAGGCTGTGTGCGCTCGATTGCCAATGACCATGAACTTGAAGTGGTCTTTGCCAATGACAGGCCGGGCCTTTCCGGAGAGCGGGCGCGTCTGCCTGACCTGCCAAAACGTCCCACCCGTTCTGACATTCTTGTCACCCGTGGTGTTGGCGATTCACTGGCCTTGCGCAAAGCCTGCCATGATGATGTGATCCACAATACGATGGCACCCCAGGGTGAGGACGCCCGGGTAATATTTGATGCCGTTGAGCAGGCCCGTGTGGAGGCGATTGGCTCAAACCGGATGGCCGGTGTTCGCGACAATCTGACAGCGGTTCTGTCTGACCGCTGTGCCAAGGCCAGCTACCGCAATATCACCGATCAGGCGCAGGCACCGCTGCATGAAGCATTGTCATTGATGGTGCGTGAAAAACTGACCGGGCAGAAGCCGCCGGAAAGTGCCGGACCGGTGCTGGACATGTGGCGCAACTGGATTGAGGAAAAAGCCGGCGAGGATATGCAGCATCTGGGTGATGCGCTTGAGGACCAGAAGGTCTTTGCCCGTCTGGTGCGTGATATGCTGGCGCATATGGATGTGGCCGAGGAATTTGGCGATGATCCCGATCAGCAGGAACAGCAGGACAATACAGATGATGAGGACCAGCCACGGTCCGACGAGGAAAATGAGCAGAATTCCGAGGATGAGGCCGGATCCGAGGCTGCACCGGCGGAAGAAAACGAATCTGCTGATGAGCAGATGGACGATGGTGAAATGGATGGTGCCGAGATGTCCGATGAGGACATGCTCGACGATCAGGATGAAGACGCTGACACGCCAGGTGAAACCCGTCGTCCCAATATGCCATTTGATGATATCGGACAAAAGGTCGACTATTCGGTCTTTACCGCCGAGTTCGACGAGGAAATCGCCTCGGATGAATTATGCGATGAGGCCGAACTTGATCGTCTGCGCGCTTTTTTGGACAAGCAACTGGCCAATTTGCAAGGCGTGGTCGGCAGACTGGCAAACCGGTTACAGCGCCGCCTGATGGCACAGCAGAACCGCGCTTGGGAATTTGATCTGGAAGAGGGTTATCTGGATGCGGCCAGGCTGGTGCGTCTGGTCATCGACCCGATGCAGCCGCTGTCATTCAAGATGGAACGCGATACGAATTTCCGCGACACGGTTGTGACCTTGCTGATCGATAATTCCGGCTCCATGCGCGGGCGGCCAATCACCGTTGCGGCGACCTGCGCCGACATTCTTGCCCGCACACTGGAGCGGTGCGGCGTCAAGGTGGAGATTCTCGGATTTACCACAAAGGCCTGGAAGGGTGGTCAGGCGCGCGAAAAGTGGCTTGGCGAAGGAAAACCGGCCACTCCCGGTCGTCTGAATGATCTGCGCCATATCGTCTACAAGTCGGCGGATGCCCCATGGCGGCGTGCCCGGCGCAATCTGGGTCTGATGATGCGCGAAGGCCTGCTGAAAGAAAATATTGACGGCGAAGCTTTGATCTGGGCCCATCAGCGCCTGTTGGCGCGGCCGGAGCAGCGGCGCATTTTGATGATGATCTCGGACGGCGCACCGGTGGATGATTCGACCCTTTCTGTAAATCCGGGCAATTATCTTGAACGGCATCTTCGTGCCGTGATCGAGGAGATTGAATCCCGTTCTCCGGTGGAACTGCTGGCAATTGGTATCGGCCATGATGTGACCCGCTATTATCGCAAGGCTGTCACCATTGTCGATGCGGAAGAACTGGCCGGAGCAATGACCGAGCAGCTGGCGTCATTGTTTGAGGACGAGGACGGTGGTTCCTGCCTTCGCCGCACCGGTTGACATGGTATTTTTGTGGTAGCGCGAATGAACTGCACGCATCTGGCCATGGTCGGCCTCATTGCGATGTCCGCTCCAGCCTCTGGCGCAGAACGCAATGGCACGAGCCAGGCGATAGCCGTTGAAGCGCTGACGATCCCCACTTTCAAGGTACGTTCCGATGAGACGCGGTTTGGAAAACTGGAGTATCTGGGTGGCATGCAGATCTCGACCCCCGGTGATGAACTTGGCGGTATATCCGCCATGCGTCTGCTGCCCGACGGCGTTGGATTTATCGGGGTCATGGATACCGGTTTCTGGTTCACCGGCAAATTGACCCGTGATGAGCAGTCCCGATTGTCGGGTCTGTCTGATTTCAAAGCTGCAGCGATGCGCGACACGGATGGCAATATTATCCAACAACGCTGGCAGGTTGATGCGGAAGGCCTTGCCATTGATGGTGATCGCGTGCTGGTCAGCTTTGAACGCGATCACCGGATCGAGGGTTATCGGCTGGCCGATGTTCCAAAGGGAGCACCTGTTTCAACATTGCCGCTGCCAATCCCGCTGCATGAGTTTCGCAACAACCGCGGTCTGGAAGCTATTGCCGTATCCCCTGCAGGTTCTGCGCTTGAAGGCGCTTTGGTGGCTGTCAGCGAAAAGAGCCTCAATGATGCCGGTGACATATATGCCGCACTGATCGATGGCTCTGACGCAAGCGTGTTCTTTGTGCGTCGCCACGCGCCCTTTGACATAACAGACGGCGATTTTCTGCCCAATGGGGATCTGCTGTTGCTGGAGCGCCGCTTCTCACTGGCGCAGGGTGTGGGCATGCGTATCAGGCGCATCAAAGGCGGTGACATCAGGCCCAATGCCACAGTAGACGGTGAAATATTGATCGACGCGGATCTGGGCTATCAGATCGACAATATGGAGAGCCTGGATGTGTTTGTGGCTGCCGATGGCAGCACCCGTCTCCTGCTGGCCTCTGATGACAATCACTCACTGCTGCAACGCAGCCTGGTGCTTGAGTTCCGGCTGCATCCGTAACCAAGCGGCTCTGAAGTACGCCGGAATTTTCTCAGGCGATTTTGGCAGGCTTGGGCGTATTGAAAAACGCCAGCAGCATGCGATAGGGCGCCAGCATCAGCAGCGAAACCAATAGTTTCACCGTCAAATCACCCAATGCCCATGACATCCAGCGTGGTACTTCCAGTGAAAAGAAGCCAACCAGTGGCGCGGATTCAATGGCAAAGGCATCATTGGCGCCCAGCATTGCAAATCCGGCAGCAAAAGCCAGCGAGAAGAAAAGCACTGTATCAAGAAGTGAGCCAAGGACAGATGATATCAGCGGTGCGTGCCACCAATGGGAATGACGCAGGCGATTGAATATCGACACGTCAAGCAATTGCGCGACGATGAAGGCTGATCCCGATGCAACTGCGATACGCGGCGTTGCGACATATATGGAAATGCCGACCGCCAGGACAAAGCCGATGGTTACGATCAATCGCGCTTTGGCGGGGCCAAAATGGCGATTGGAAAGATCGGTTACCAGAAATGCGATCGGATAGGTAAAGGCACCCCATGTCAAAAGGTCAGCCAGAATAAACGGACCAACGGTATAATTGACCGGAAACTGTACGAGATAGTTTGACGCGATGACCACCGCTGCCATGGCCAGCATGTAGGGGTAGACGGTCGAAACAGCATTCATTGTCGAGCGAGATGTTTTCATCAGCATTTTTTTATCCTGGGGTATGCCACCAGCGAGGTTGTCTCATGCCATATAGACGAGCAACCACAAGAAAACGGGCTGCCATGGCAGCCCGCAACAAATCAGTCCAATTCAACAGCCGGAACGCGCAGTTGCGTTCAGGCAGCCGCCTCAGTTGCTTTTTCAGCAACCTTCTTGGCAATCTGGCGCTTCAGCAGACGGGCACGCATGGACAGCTGAGCTTCACCGGCTTTTGCCAGAAAAGCATCAAGACCGCCACGATGCTCAACCGTACGCAGAGCCGCAGCGGAAATACGCATGCGAAAGCGCTGACCGAGCGAATCGGAAATCAGGGTAACATTGCAAAGGTTGGGCAAAAACTTGCGACGCGTTCTGTTTTTCGCGTGGCTGACGTTATTGCCCGACTGAACGGCCTTGCCGGTCAATTCACAACTGCGGGACATGGGTTTCACCTTCAGTCTGGTGGCCTTGTAACAATACGTATCCGGTGCCGTGCGCCGGTCGCAGCTTTCTGGCCTTTAATTGAAAAGTCGCGGTTCTATAGTCCCCACTGGCGCGCCCGTCAAGCCTAAGGTGGGTGTGATCAGCTGATTCATTGCCACGAATGTGCAGAATCTCATGTGCCGGTCGCGTTATTGGACCTATAGGGCATTTTCCACCGGTAAATCCAGACAATATGGCAGTGAGATCGGTCCGTGAGTCGCTATTTCACCAGGTACCAATGAAGTCGATTTCATGCATCGCATTTGGGCAAAAACGTCTGTATAGACAACCTGTCGTTATGCTCTGTTTATTATCTGTCCGGCAGATCAGGATTTCAGGGTGCAAAGGGCAATGCAATTTGTGCAACGCAGGGCCTTGCTCGCGTTGAGTCATAATTTCGGACGGAGAGGAAATGGCATTGCGCGCAACACTCATTGGCTTCAGCGCCATAATCATGTGGTCACTTCTGGCGTTGATGACCGCATCGTCGGGCAAAGTGCCGCCTTTTCAGCTTGCAGCCATGTGTTTCACCATTGGTACAGCCATCGGTCTGGTTGCCCTGATCACGCGGCCCGGCAGTTTTCGCCGGTTGCGTCAGCCCTGGCGGGTCTGGCTGGTGGGGGTCGCCGGGTTGTTCGGCTATCATTTTTTGTATTTTACCGCCCTGCGCAATGCGCCAGCCGTAGAAGCTGGCCTGATTGCCTACCTGTGGCCATTGCTCATCGTCGTTGGTTCAGCGCTGCTGCCGGGCGAGCGTTTGGGATGGCAACATATTTGCGGTGCCCTTGCCGGACTTGCAGGCATGGCGCTGATCGTTTCAAAAAACGGGCTGTCGTTTGATGATCAATATGTATTTGGTTACGCAACAGCCCTGCTTTGTGCCTTTACCTGGGCGGCCTATTCGCTGCTGTCGCGCCGATTCGGATCGGTGCCGACTGATGTGGTGACCGGATTTTGTGCCGCCACCGCTGTTTTGGCGCTGCTTTGCCATCTGGCGCTGGAGGACACCGTGTGGCCTCAGGGGACTATCGAATGGCTGGCGGTCGCCGGGCTTGGCCTGTTGCCCGTTGGCGCGGCCTTTTACGTCTGGGATTATGGTGTCAAACACGGCAACATACAGATCCTTGGTACAGCCAGCTATGCGGCACCATTGCTGTCAACGCTGGTATTGATTGTGGCCGGGGTCGGCACGGCAGACTGGCGGGTGGGCATTGCCTGTTTATTGATTACCGGTGGCGCTGTTCTGGCGGCAAAGGATTTCATCTTCGGACAATCCAAAGGTTAGAGGATCAGGAAACCTGAATATGCAAACGATCTTCCAATACCCGATTGATTCGCCGCAACTGGGCACATTGCTGTTTTCTGCGGTTGCGGCTTTCATTTATCTGTTTCTGGTGGCTGGCACGCCATCGGCGCGCCGCACCGGGGTCAAGACACTGGCCATCGCCCTGCTGGCGGTGCTGTCGGTTCTTTTTGATGGTCCGATTTTGCTGACGATTGCCCTTCTGGCATGCGCTGCCGGAGATGCCTTGCTGGCGCAGGACGATGAGCGGGCATTTCTCCTCGGGCTGATTGCATTTTTGATCGGGCATATCGGCTATGCAGCCCTGTTTGCAAGCCACGGCGATGTCACCCTTGTGGCTGCACAGCCCTGGCGCGTCGTTGTTGGCATTGTGATGGTGCTTGTGGCAGCCGTTGCCGCCCGTCGGCTGCTGCCGGGCGTTGCCACCATGCGCCTGCCCGTATCGCTCTACATGATCGTTATTGTGGTCATGGGCCTGTCGTCGCTGCTGATGGATGGGTGGGGCGTTGCAATTGGTGCTGTCCTGTTCATGGCGTCCGATCTGGTGCTTGCAGCGCAAAAGTTTCTCCTGCCGTCCGAAAGCAAACCCTATCCGCGCGCGCTGTTCGTATGGATCAGCTATTATCTGGCACAGGTGGTTATAACGCTGTCTGTCCTGGAGCTGGCGTAGAGCAATTCAGGTTTTGACGGAATCGTCAAAACCTGAATGCATCAACAAAATCAAAGGCCGACACCGTTGTCCTGTTTCTGACGAAACGTGAAACGGCCTAGCCATCGGGAAGGCCACAATCAGACTCAGGCTCAATGGATCCGTCGCCGGCGTCTTCAATTTCTTTGGTTCGCCGCCAGAATACATCGTGTAGCTCAGTCATCGAACCCGGTTCTGCCGTGCGCACGATGGCCATCCGGTCCGCATAGGTTGCAATGTCCGGAAATGGTCCGCCCTGCTTTTGTGCAGGTGCCAACATTTTCAACCCGGAACACTGGTGGCATATCCCCTGTTTGCTGACCAGGGCGCAAAGACCTTGGTATTTTTCCTGCATGGCCGCCCGGGCCGTAGCCAGGCGGTGGCGCAGGACTGAATCCGATACGCCCAATACATTTGACGCTTCTCGTGCCGAAAGGCCCAACACGTCGCGCACCACCAGTGCTGCCTGCTCATCGGGTGGCAGGGATCGGCCAACACAGGAAAAGCAATAGGAGATATGTTCCTTGACCTCATAGGCGAAATCAGGCGCGCTGGTCGCCGCAATAACCTCTCCGGACAGTTCATCGGATCCGGCACACAGGTTGGCGTAAGCGACCTGCGCTTCGGTGCGCCAACGTTTTTGTTTGCGTAAATAGTCCACTGCAGTTCTGGCGACGATGGAGGCGACCCAGGTTGAAAAGGCAGCGCGCGCCTCAAATTGGCCAATTCCAGTCCAGGCCTTGATCAATGCATCCTGCAGAATATCTTCCGCATCGTCGGGATGGCCAATCATGCGCCGGGAAATGCGACGCAGTTTGGGCAGTTCCTTATCAACCAGCCGTGAAAATGCAGCTTTGTCGCCCTGTTTTGCACGTGATATCAAATCTTCAAACATGGATGTAACTCCGGTTACAACTGACCTTGCAAAGGAAAGTGCCGCTCAAACAGCATGCGATGCCAGATGCGACCCGGGCAAGCACGCCATCGTCTGGAACAGGCAGAAATGTAAAAGGACCTGTGCTCGACGGGGCTCTCCATTGAGATTACTTTCAAAAATACTGGCGCAACAAATTGTGCAATGTGCCTCAAGCCACATCAGTTTGCGCAAAGCTGGCTCGATCTTTCATCCGGTCGTACCAGTTCGACAGAGCCTTGCGTTCAACAAATACATCCGCAGGTTCCCGGCGCTTGAGGTGGTAGCTGAGCATCGGCGCGAGGAAAAGGTCAGCGCCGCTCAAATCCTGACCAGCAAGAAAATCGCCATCCTTCAGCAATGACTGCATCCAGTCGAAACCCGCATCGGCCTGCACGATGGCACTTTCATCTTCCCCATGAACAACAGGTTGATACAGGTTATCGCCTGCTGCCGACATGATCGACAGCACACTGATCCGTGAAGAACCTGACTTGGGGAATAACTTTGAACGCCCTGCCTTTTCGTCAAGATGGGCAAGGATCGCAATCGTCTCACAGATGGTTGCATCGCCATCACTCAGAATTGGCATTTTGAGAAAGGGGTGCAGCGTGCGGTGGTCTGGCGAGCGGAAGTCCAGTGCCACCAGTTCATAAGGAACCCCCAATTCGATGCAGGCCATAGCGGCTGTCCGCACATAGGTTGACTGGGCAAACCCATGAAGCTTAACGGGTGTCATTTTCTCACTCCTCTTGATTGATGCCAGACCGTTTCGTGTTTTGCCAGAAACGGGATAACGGTGTCGGCATTTGATTTTGTAGAGGCATTCAGGTTTTACCGATTCCGTCAAAACCTGTATTGCCCTAGTGAGACGAATGAATGGATTTTTTTCGCCAAGCGTTTGAAAAATATCAATTTTACGAAAGTATGGAGAGAAGAATATTGTGGAGCACCATCATCGCATCCACCACATGCAATCCGATTCCCCATTGAATGCATAGACAAAATCAACGGTCGACACCGTTATCCCGTTTCTGACAAAACGTGAAACGGTCGAGGTCAAAAATTTCCGTGTGAGCAGGGGTCTAGGACGGCAATCTGGCGCTCAACACGATGCAGCTGGGATTGTCCAGATAAAAACCCATTGCTGTCTTAACGTCCGGCATATCTGGTGATTGCAAAGGATGCCACTGTATGTCTGTAAAGCCGGCTTTGCGAAGGCTGGTTTCATGAGCCTCGCGGCTCCACTGCCAAATGTCGACCTTGTTGCCGCCAATCAACAATGCGCAATGTGGCCCGGAGACAACGGAATAATCAAATCCACAACGCTCCATTAAAAGTGGCTGTGCCCGGCCAAAATCGTAATCAGGGCTCAAAGTATACGTCACCAACCGTCCACCCGGTTTCAGATTTCGGGCAATGAGATTTGCCATCATCCCCAGTTCGCCCTCACTTGAGGCGTAATGAAACAGGTACATGGCGGTTACAACATCAACAGGCGCATCGAGTTGAAATTTGTCATCTGAGGCATCCAGCTGGATGTAACTCAGGTCCTGTAAAGTCCCGGTTCGCCCGCTTTGGCTTACCCCAGAGGCCTGGGCAATTTGTTCCGAGGCACGCCGTACCATCTCCAAAGAGACATCTGCGCCCAGGACTGACGCTGCGCCCAGTTCGATCAACATCCGTGACGTGCGCCCTTCACCTGCAGCGAGGTCAAGGACATTCAGCCCTTCAACCGACCCCAGCACCTGAAGAAAAGTGAAAGCTTCAATAACGCTGTAGGGGGTCTGCTTTCCGCTCCAGCGCTGGTAGGTCTCTGCAAATTCGTCATACTCTGGCATGGTCTGTGTATTGCTATCCTGATGGCTGGCAACGCGATCTGTTTCGGCCGTTCAAAAATTGTCCTTGCGAAGGCGGATTTCGGTAAAAACTTCCGCGTCTGTGGCATCTTCCATTCCAAGATGGATTCTGATTTTTCTGTCATCAGCCCGCAGGAACGGATTGGTGGCCTTTTCGATACCTATGGTCGTTGGCAATGTTGGTTTGCCTGCCGCCCGCAGTGAATGGATGTGGGATGAGCGTTCACGCAAAGCTCTGTTTTCAGGATCAACCGTGACGGCAAAATCGGCATTGGCCTTGGTATATTCATGTCCGCAATAGATGGTCGTTTCTTCCGGCAGTGCTGACAATTTTTGCAAAGACTGATGCATTTGAACCGGTGTACCCTCAAAGACGCGGCCGCACCCAAGGGCAAACAGCGTATCTGCAGTGAAGGCGGTCATGGCCTGCGGCAGATAATAGCTGATGTGATCCAGCGTATGGCCGGGTGTCTCAATGACCTTCACCGTGTAGCTGCCAAATTGGAACTCATCGCCTTCGCCAACACGCTGGTCGATGCCCGGGATCTCGTTCTTTTCATTTTTCGGGCCGATGATCGTGGCGCCAAATGCCTTTTTAAGCGCCATATTGGCTTCCACATGGTCAAAATGATGGTGTGTGACCAATACGTGGCTAAGCGACCAGCCGGTGCGCTTCAATGCATCAAGAATCGGGCCTTCCTCCGGCGCATCGATCGATGCTGTTGCCCCGGTTTCCGGATCGTGAATCAACACGCCATAATTATCACTTCGGCATGAAAACTGTTCTATCTGCAGTGCGGCCATGGTCGTCTCCTGTGTTGGCGACAAGCTAGCGCAGTTCCGTCAAAATTGGAAACGCCTGGCAGGCCCTGACCACGAGGGCTTGTGGCTGCCGGGATTTGTCCGGTGATCACGATGGTAATCTAAGACGTTGTTTCGGCAGGTCTTTAGTCGCACCGTGGCTTCCACTTTTGCCACGGTTGCTTTAGGCTTGCCCCATGCATGCTGATATCGTTGATTTGAGACAGTTTTATCATACCCGCCTTGGCCAGTTGGCCCAGGAGGCCATTTCCATGGCGTTGACGTCGTTATGGACTGAACTGCCAGATGAGCGTTTGATGGGACTTGGGTACGCCGCACCCTATCTTGACCGCTTTCGCGCCGATGCCGAACGTACCTTTGCATTCATGCCCGCAGGTCAGGGCGCTGTGAACTGGCCGGCCAAGGAACCCTCTGCCACAGTGCTGGTCTTTGATGAGGAGTTGCCGCTGCCTGATGCAGCACTTGATCGCATCCTGTTTGTTCATGCGCTCGAATATGCAGAAAATCCACGTGAATCGCTGAGGGAAGCCTGGCGGGTTCTGGCGCCGGGAGGCCGTCTGCTGATTGTTGTTCCCAACCGGCGCGGGGTGTGGGCGCGTTTGGAGCATACGCCATTTGGCTCGGGAACGCCCTATACGCGCAATCAGATTACCGGCCTGTTGCGTGATGCCAGTTTCACACCCGGTGCCTTTGCCGACGCGCTTTATTTCCCGCCGTCAAACAGCAAGGCAGTACAAAGTGTCGCACGGACCGCAGAGCGCCTCGGTCGACGGTATTGGCCCTATTTGAGCGGTCTGGTTATCGTTGAAGCGCAAAAACGGCTTTATCAGGGTTTGCCTGTCGCAGAACGGGCATCGCGGCGGGTGTTTGTGCCGGTGCTGGCACCACAGGGTGCTTCCAGAGCAACGCGCAGCCGTAACGCGAAACTCTAGAGTATTTTAGTCAGTTGCCCATTGTGTCCAGTTTTTCCTGAAGTGCCTTGAGTTGATCTTTGAGCTCTTTCAGATCCGTGTTGTCAGGCTTGGGCTTTTCCTCGGCCGGTTTTGCACCGGCTGCAAAGGGTGAAAACATCTGCATGGCCTGCTGGAACACTTCCGTGTTTCGTCGAACCTGTTCTTCCATCATCTTGACCGGCACCTGCATATTGCGGGTGATTGGGCTGTCGCCGATGGATTTGGTCAATTGTTCGCGCATGGTGTCCTGTTGCGCGGTAAATGCTGTCATGGAATGTTCCAGATAACCTGGAACCAGCATTTGCATCTGGTCACCATAATAGGAAATGAGTTGTCGCAGGAAGGAAACGGGCAGCAATGTGTTGCCGGTTTTGGATTCCTGCTCAAAGATTATCTGGGTTAGAACCGTGTGGGTGATGTCTTCGCCGGATTTTGCATCAACGACAATGAAATCATCACCTTTTTTGACCATGACCGCCAGGTCATCCAATGTCACATATGTGCTGGTCCCGGTATTATAGAGCCGACGATTGGCGTATTTCTTGATCACTATCTGACCGTCAGGCTTAGCCATGCATCCTACCTCCCTGCCGGCTGATGCCGGTATTCCCTCGCCCTGTTGGAACGGTTCTACCGGTCCACGGAAAGGATTACTGTATTCGTATCACAGTGAACGCAATCTGGCGCGCCAAACCCCGACCGAAAGGCAAGATGAACATGCGTGTCAAAAAAAGTATAGCATTATTTCGAATTGATTGTGCATTGCAGTGTGCCAATTGGAAAAAAGTCTATAGAACCTTACGTACGTGGGCAATTGTGCCTATGCTGCATGTGCGTTTGACTTCGGGGCCAACCTGCTTCACTTTCAAATGAGGCACCATCCTGGAATGCAATTCAAACTTCAGGGAAGACTAATGACAAATCCATCCATCGTTATCGCCAGCGCCGCAAGAACGGCTGTTGGTTCTTTCAACGGCTCATTTGCAGCCGTGCCGGCGCATGAACTGGGCGCTGCAGTTATTACAGAGGCTCTCAAGCGGGCAAGCGTTGACCCGTCTGATGTCGATGAAGTCATCATGGGGCAGATTCTGCAGGCCGGTGAGGGACAAAACCCCGCGCGTCAGGCTGCCATGGCTGCCGGTGTGCCGCAGGAAGCAACCGCCTGGGGGCTCAATCAGCTCTGCGGTTCGGGCCTGCGTGCTGTTGCCGTGGGCATGCAGCAGATTGCAACGGGTGATGCGGACATCGTGGTTGCCGGCGGGCAGGAATCTATGTCCATGGCACCCCATTGCGCCCACATGCGCTCGGGTCAGAAAATGGGTGATATGAAACTGATCGACACAATGATCAAGGATGGCCTCACCGATGCGTTTTATGGCTACCATATGGGCAATACTGCTGAAAATGTAGCTGAGCGCTGGCAACTGACACGGGAAGATCAGGATAAATTTGCGGTTGCATCGCAAAATAAGGCAGAAGAAGCCCAAAAAGCCGGCCGCTTCAAAGATGAAATCGTTCCTTTCGTGGTTAAGACCCGCAAGGGCGAAACAATCGTTGATCAGGATGAATATATCCGCCATGGCGCATCCATGGAGCAGATGGGCAAGCTTCGCCCGGCTTTCAATAAAGAAGGAACAGTAACGGCCGCCAATGCATCCGGCATTAATGATGGTGCGGCTGCCGTTGTGTTGATGAGTGAAGAAGAGGCCAGCAAGCGCGGCATCACACCGATGGCAAAAATTGTATCCTGGGCAACGGCAGGTGTTGATCCGGCCATTATGGGTACCGGCCCCATTCCAGCGTCAAAAAAGGCGCTTGAGCGGGCAGGCTGGTCTGTCGATGATATTGAGCTGGTTGAGGCAAATGAGGCATTTGCCGCACAGGCCTGCGCCGTCAACAAGGATCTGGGTTGGGACCCATCCATCGTCAATGTCAATGGTGGTGCCATTGCCATCGGACACCCCATTGGCGCTTCGGGTGCACGGGTCCTCAATACACTGCTGTTTGAGATGCGCCGTCGTGACGCAAAGAAAGGTCTGGCGACCCTTTGCATCGGTGGTGGTATGGGCGTTGCCATGTGCGTTGAGCGCCCCTGATTTTTTCGGGCAACGGGCGGCTTTGTAGCCGCCCTTTTTTATAGCATTAGGGAGAACACAATGAGCAGAGTTGCAATCGTTACCGGTGGCACACGCGGCATCGGCGCTGCAATATCCATTGCCCTGCGTGACGCCGGGTATACCGTCGCCGCCAGTTATGCAGGCAATGATGAAAAGGCAAACGCCTTCAAGGCAGAGACTGGCATTGCGGTCTATAAGTGGGATGTGGGCGATTATCAGGCCTGTGTTGATGGCATAGCACTGGTTGAAGCCGATCATGGTCCAGTGGAAGTTCTGGTCAATAACGCCGGCATCACCCGCGATGCCATGTTCCATAAAATGAATCCGGAACAATGGTCTGCGGTCATCAATACCAATCTGTCGGGCGTTTTCAACATGACCCATCCGATCTGGCCGGGTTTGCGCGACCGTGGTTTTGGCCGGGTCATCACGATTTCATCGATCAATGGTCAAAAGGGTCAAATGGGACAGGCCAATTACTCGGCTGCCAAAGCTGGTGATATTGGCCTGACCAAAGCACTGGCGCAGGAAGGTGCCGCCAAGGGCATTACAGTCAATGTGATCTGTCCTGGCTATATCGGCACAGAAATGGTGCGCGCAGTGCCTGAAAAAGTGCTCAATGAACGTATCATTCCGCAAATACCTGTTGGGCGCCTGGGCGAGCCTGAAGAGATTGCGCGCTGCGTGGTGTTTCTGGCGTCCGATGATGCTGGCTTTATTACCGGTTCGACGATCACTGCCAATGGCGGACAATATCTCGTGTGATTGTGTGACCGGGACTTTTTCTCAAAAACTTCAAACGGCGTCCCTGGGCGCCGTTTTTTGCGAATAATGATTCGCCAAAATCGGTGATTGCTCCATGCGCCGCTGTTGAATTTACAGGTGATAACGCTGTTCCACAGGGCAAAAGTTAACACAATCATTAAAACTTGAGGCGTATTCAGCGGCATTTTACCGCGCACTAGTGTTTAGACCACTGCCTGACCGCCATATGTTGTGTGAACAAAGGCGGAACCTGGTAAAGTCAGCGATTCGTCGCCGGTTCGTTCCGCTTTTGATCGGTTTCTTAACAAAACCAGCGAATATTTGTGGGTTGGCGTTAATGGTTTGTTGGTGAATATTGTTTTTTAACATGAGGTTAATACATATTTTGTTGCACCCTGGACGCATCGGTGCAATTAGTTAATGAAAATGTCGGTTTAGACCATTGTGGTCCTTGCAGCCGACCGGTCTGAATCACTATCTAGTGGTCTCAATTACGAGAATCGGAATATCTCGCCGTGAACAAAACCTGAATCAACCGGAGTCAGTGATTCGTCGCTGATTCGTTCTGCCCCTGTTCCATTTCTTAACAATAGCGGTGCCTGATGACCGCTCATATCGAAGAACTTCCCAGCTTGATGTCATCTGCTTCCCAGACCCAAATACAGCCCATGATATTCAATGGCCGCGGTGTTACCGCTGTTCTGGGGCCTACAAACACCGGCAAGACCCATTATGCGATTGAACGTATGGTGGCGCACGAAAGCGGTGTTATCGGGTTGCCGCTGCGATTGCTGGCGCGCGAAGTCTACGAGCGCATCTGCCTGAAGGTCGGCCGGGATCGGGTAGCGCTGATAACGGGTGAAGAGAAGATCAGGCCCAAGAACGCCCGTTACTCCGTATGTACGGTTGAGGCGATGCCACGGGAAACCAATGTCGCCTTTGTCGCCATTGATGAAGTGCAGCTTGCCGGTGATCTGGAGCGCGGGCATGTTTTTACGGATCGCTTGCTGAACCTGCGCGGCCGTGAGGAAACACTGCTGCTTGGTTCTGCAACCATGCGGACCATTCTGGAAAGGCTGCTGCCAGGCCTTACGGTTGTCTCGCGACCGCGACTTTCACACCTGGCCTATTCCGGTGCCAAGAAAATTACCCGTTTGCCGCGTCGCTCCGCCATTGTCGCTTTTTCAGCTGATGAGGTCTATGCGATTGCCGAGCTCATCCGACGTCAGCGCGGCGGTGCAGCGGTGGTCATGGGCGCTTTGAGCCCGCGCACCCGTAATGCACAGGTTGCCCTTTATCAGGAGGGCGATGTTGAATATCTGGTAGCCACCGATGCCATTGGCATGGGGCTTAATCTGGATGTTGACCATGTTGCATTTGCGCAGGATCGCAAATTTGACGGTTATCAGTTCCGCAAGTTGAACCCCGAAGAGCTCGGACAGATTGCCGGCCGTGCCGGGCGTCATATGCGCGATGGAACCTTTGGTGTGACAAGCCGGGTTGATTCGTTCGAAGATGACCTGGTGGAACGTCTCGAAGGCCATGATTTTGCGCCAACCAAAATGCTACAGTGGCGCAGCAAGGATTTTGATTTTGGTTCACTGCGTGACCTGCAGGCAAGTCTGGATACCGCGCCCACTTTGAGGGGGCTGACACGATCATTGCCCGCGGTTGATCAACTGTCGCTGGAATATCTTGTGCGTGACAGTGACATCGTGGCATTGGCATCATCGGCTGAACGGGTTGAACGGCTCTGGGATGTATGTGCGTTGCCGGATTTTCGCAAAATTACACCGGCACAACATGCGGATCAGATTGCGGCCATATATAGCGATATTATTCACCACGGATCCATCCGTGAGGACTATATAGCCAAACAGGTGCAACGGGCCGATCGAACTGATGGCGAAATTGACACATTGTCGGCACGTATTTCGCAGATAAGAACGTGGACTTATGCGGCTCACAGGCCCGGATGGCTTGCGAATCCGTCACACTGGCAAGAAAAGACGCGAGAAATTGAGGATCGATTGTCAGATGCACTGCATGAGAGGTTGACGAAACGCTTCGTTGATCGCAGGACATCTGTGCTTATGAAGCGGTTAAGAGAGAACGCAATGCTAGAAGCAGAAATTGGTGTTGATGGTGATGTCTTTGTAGAAGGACATCATGTGGGACAATTGGCAGGATTCCGCTTTACACCGGATGCCACGGCCGAGGGGCCGGACGCGAAAGCTGTATTGGCTGCTGCGCAAAAATCGTTGGGTCTGGAGTTTGAAGCGCGCGCTGCGCGTCTGCACGCATCCGGTAATGGGGATTTTGCGCTTGGCTCGGATGGCGTCCTTCGCTGGATGGGTGACCCGATCGCCCGTCTGACCGATAGTGACGAGATTTTGCGGCCACGGGCAGTGCTGCTCGCAGATGAGCAATTGTCGGTGCAGGCCCGTGAGGTTGTTGTTGCCCGAATAGACAGGTTTGTGAACCATCATATTAATACGATTCTCAAACCGCTCGATGATCTGATGCGCGCCGAGGACCTTGAAGGACTTGCAAAGGGGCTGGCATTTCGCGTCGTGGAAGCGCTTGGAACGCTTTTCCGCCGCGATGTTGCAGATGATGTCAAAGCGCTGGATCAGGATGCCCGTGGTTCGCTGCGCCGTTATGGCATTCGATTTGGTGCCTATCACGTATTTATGCCGGCGCTTTTGAAACCGGCGCCGGCGGAGTTGATTACCCTGTTGTGGTCATTGCGTAATGATGGTTTTGACAAGCCTGGCTACGGTGAAATTACCGGGGCGCTGGCGGCTGGTCGAACATCCATTGTGACTGATCCCTCCTTTGAGCGGGAATTTTACAAGCTTTCGGGTTTCCGTTTTCTGGGAAAACGGGCGGTGCGTATCGATATTCTGGAGCGACTGGCTGATATCATTCGACCATTGTTGCAATGGAAGCCTGGTTTGGCGTCCCGCCCTGATGGGGCCTATGATGGCCGCAGGTTTGTTACAACACCGGCTATGCTGTCAATTCTGGGTGCCACACCGGATGATATTGAGGAAATCCTCAAGGGTCTTGGCTATCGCGCAGACAGCGCCACAGCGACGGATGTCGAAGCGCATTTCTCCGCGACGGACGCAAAAATTGCGGCAGCACAAATTGCCAAACAGGAAGAAGCGGACAAGCAGGCAGCGGCAAACGCCATTGCTGAATCCGGGGCTGAAGCCGGGTCTGATACTGCCGCTGACACACAGACCAGTCCAGCAGCCGACAGTGTTGTTGCGGCAGGCACTCCGGAGGCCGATAGTGCCAAGGCGGAAACCCCGGCGCCCGCAACCGTTGAAGTTGTGAAGATTGGCGGCAGTAAACTGGCATCCGGCGACGCGGTTGCTGCAACTGCAGGTGATGCAGTTCAACCGGCAGCAGAGCAAACGCCTGCGTCGGATGACGACGTCAAGGCGGCTGATGATGGTCAAAATGCTACAGCGGATGCGAAGACCGAAACTGCTGCCGAAGAGCCACCCAAACCGATATTGTTGTGGCACCCGGCCGGACGTTCTGACGGCAATAAGGGCCGCGGTCGACCCCAGCACCGCCAGCAACAACGCCAGGGCGCTGCACGCGGCAAGGCCGGCAGCAGCAATCAACGTGATGGGCAGCGCGATGGACAACGTGATGGAAAACGCGACGGCGGCAATCGGGGCAAGGCCAATTTCAAGGGCAAGCCCAACAAGCAGGGCAAGGGAGGTAATTTCTCTTCCCGACCGCCACGCAAGGAAAAGCCGATTGATCCGGATTCACCATTCGCAAAACTCGCTGCGCTCAAGGAGCAGATGAGCAAGTAAGTATCACGGCCCACCATGACCAATTCTGATCGCCAGCGTGTCGATAAATGGCTGTTCTTTACCAGAGTAGTCAAATCCCGTTCGCTGGCGGCAAAATTGGTCCAATCCGGGCGTGTGCGTATAAATGGCGACAAGATTTCCCAGGCAAGCAGACAAATTGTGCCTGGGGATGTTTTGACGATAACGCTGGATCGCCGGATACTCATTTACAAAATGCTGGATCCTGGAGAACGGCGTGGTCCCGCTGATGAAGCGCGCACGCTCTATGAAGACCTCAGTCCACCACCGGTTCCAAAATCGGACAGGATGCGCAGTGCGTTGGACGGATTGCGTGATGCGGGGAGCGGCAGACCAACCAAACGGCAGCGCCGTGAGACGGACAAGTGGAAATCCACTGAAGAATGAAATCGATGGGTTTTGGCCCCCGTGCGACAATTTGTACCAGATGGACAAATTTTGCCTACACGCAGGAATCTTCGCCTCTGGAGTGATTGGGCGACACTTATTTGCTCATCGTTACCGGGTAAAATAGAACAGCATTTCTCGCAGATGCGGTACATTTGGCAAGACTTATGCAGGTCGCAGCCTGATGCTCTTGCCAATGCAAAACAAAGCCGCTACCTGAATGTTTGGAAAAAACCGCCAGGACTAACCGGAGCCGTCCATGACATATATCGTCAACGACAATTGTATCAAATGTAAATATATGGATTGTGTGGAAGTCTGTCCGGTTGACTGTTTCTACGAGGGTGAAAACATGCTCGTGATTCACCCTGATGAATGCATTGATTGCGGCGTTTGCGAGCCGGAATGTCCTGCAGAAGCCATCAAGCCGGATACGGAGCCGGGTTTGGACAAATGGCTGCAAATCAATACCGAATATGCGGAAAAATGGCCAAATATCACCATGAAGCGGGATGCGCCGAGCGATGCTGCCGAATTCGATGGTATGGAAGGCAAATTTGATAAATTCTTCTCCGCTGAACCTGGCGAAGGCGACTGATCGAACAATGGCCAAATCAAATTTGCGTCGGTTCCCAATCAGCGCACAGATATGATTTAGCCTATGGATTAACCAAATATCGGGTTGACGTGCCACAATTCATTGTGCAGGTGCGGCAAATAATTGATTTGTGTGGTTTTTTGTGATACTTATGCATCACTAACCACAGATGGACCCTGTTGGGTCTGTCATGATTGCCACATTGATGGAAGAAAAACATCCCCACGAATTTGACATTTATTGACGGCAGTTCGCACGTCGGCTGTTGGAATGCAACGGGTGTTGATTATCCATGTGCGCACTCAACAACAAAGATACAGAGTGTTTGAGCCTTTGATGCGGCAAGACATTTTCTATCCTTATGGATCTGTATCCAACCCGGCAGTACCCGGGTCTGTAACAGGGAGTATTATGAGCGTATGACAAGCCAGCAGAAAAAGCCTTCGCAGCGTCAGGGTTTCAAAATCGGTGAGTTTATTGTGTATCCGGCCCATGGGGTTGGACAAATTGCGATGATTGAAGATCAGGAAGTTGCCGGTCACAAGCTTGAGCTATTTGTCATTGATTTTGACAAGGACAAGATGCGGCTCAAGGTTCCAGTGGCAAAAGCATCCACCATCGGTATGCGCAAGCTGGCAGAAACCACACTGGTTGAACGTTCACTGAAAGTCGTGCAGGGACGGGCGCGTGTCAAACGCACCATGTGGTCCAGGCGCGCCCAGGAATATGATGCAAAAATCAATTCCGGTGATCTGATCTCAATTGCAGAAGTGGTGCGTGATCTTTATCGAGCAGATAATCAGCCTGAGCAGTCCTATTCGGAGCGCCAGCTATATGAAGCTGCTCTTGATCGCATGGCGCGTGAGCTTGCAGCTGTCAACAAATTGTCTGACACGGAAGCTGTACGTATGATTGAAACGAACCTCAATCTTGGCCCAAAGCGCGGTAAAGCTGCCGAAGAAGAGGCTGCTGCCGAAGGCGAATCACAGGAAGCAGCCGCCTGAAAGACAAATTCCGTGCCGTTCACCGGAAAGTGAAAGCGGCCCGGAATTTCGACAATCAGATGTTTTGAACTGAAAAACCCGGTCTTTGGCCGGGTTTTTTTGTCTATTTTACTCAAGTTTTCCATTTTGGAACGATTGGTTCCAAATTGTGAACACTGCGTTTCCTTGCATATTGGGTGATCCGAGCACACGATTGTTACGTAGGAAAAACGCATAGAGGCGTCATAATGAGGATATCGGGATGGATTAATTCCGATTTTGTCGTGAAGCGCAGCCAAGCGTTTGTCAAAGACTTTCAATCGGGAGTACGACATGAGCGAAGTTCGTGCAGGCCAAAATTTGATCAAAGCTGCCATGGCAGCCCCTTATCTAGAACGCGATGAGGAGCATGATCTGGCTGTAAGCTGGAAAGAGGACCGGGACCAGGAGGCGTTGCACAAGATTGCAACGGCACATATGCGTCTGGTCATTTCAATGGCCGCAAAGTTTCGCAATTTCGGGTTGCCGATGAATGACCTCATTCAGGAAGGTCACGTGGGGTTGCTCGAAGCTGCCGCCCGTTTTGAACCGGACAGGGATGTTCGCTTTTCAACCTATGCAACCTGGTGGATTCGCGCATCCATTCAGGATTATATTTTGCGTAACTGGTCCATCGTGCGCGGTGGGACAAGTTCAGCCCAAAAGGCCCTGTTCTTCAATCTGCGCCGGCTGCGCGCCAAGCTCTGGGGCAGCAATCAGAATTATTCAGACACGGCCATCCACCAGGAGATAGCATTGGCGGTTGGCGTCAATGTCAAAGATGTTGCGGTGATGGATGCCAGGCTTTCAGGGGCCGACACGTCGCTGAATGCACCGGTTGCCGATTCCGAAACGCCAGGCTCGGACAGGATTGAATTCCTCAAAAGCGATGAGCCTTTGCCGGACGAACAGGTAGGTATCATGATTGATCATGAACGTCGGTCCGAATGGATCAAATCTGCACTGGACACACTAAACCCGCGTGAGATGAAAATCATCCAGGAGCGACGGTTGAGCGAAAGCGGTGCTACGCTGGAATCTTTGGGCAGTACTTTGGGAATTTCCAAGGAAAGGGTTCGGCAGATTGAAAACCGGGCGCTGGAAAAACTCAAATCCGTACTTGAAAAGGATGCGCCGGCGATCACCACAATGTAAGTGTTAGCGGTCGCTGACTATTTTAACTCTTTGGCCGGCCGAAAGACCGACGCCAGCCGGGACCGCATTCAACAGGCGAAACAGATCAAGTTTGCGGTTTGTGCCGCGCATCCGATTGGCCAGCGATTGCACGGTGTTACCAGCGCGAACGGTCTCAACCCTAATTCTCAACGGTCGAACAGATGTCACCTCTGCCGGTGTCATCTTGCGAAATGAGCCGCGGACAATATTCGCGGTTGCCTCAAGTCCCTTGCTGCCTGTCGGTGCAGCAGTCAGCAGACGGTAAATGCGGTTTTTCACCCGGATGACCGTGACATCAAAGTCCCATTTATCCGCAGTTGCCTTTGCCGTGGCGGCATCCAGTGTACCCAGCTTGATGGGGCGAATGGTATCCGGATCAAGCCCACTCACCCAGCCGCTGGCAATATAGTTGGTGAGCGCAGTGCGCTTCTTTTCGGTCACGCCGTCAAAGCGGATGGCAATATCGTTGGGTCCGGTCGCCAGCACAGCCTGCGCCGTATTATCGATCTCAAAGCCCCTGGGAACCATGAAACGAATTCCAAGATTTGGGTGAAGAAAAGCAAGACCGCGAACATAACCTTCTTTCGGGCTGTCGCCGTAGAGAAGGCCGTTGATGCCATCCAGATATTTATCCCGGTCTTTTGTTCCCGTTCCAGGCGGCCCGAAAGCGCGGGCATGGCGCATTGCCAGCTCAAGCCGTTTTGGGGCATCGGGGTGACTGGACAGAAAGTCAAGGCTCTGGTCGCTATTGACATCGTCTGCACGAAAACGGCCATAGGCTTCCATGGATTGCAGAAACCGCCCCGCTGCATAGGGATCAAAGCCAGCTTCTCCCAACATGCGAACGCCAATCAGGTCAGCCTGAAGTTCCTGTTGCCTCGAAAACGCGGCAAGACGCAATTTGCTGCGGGCAATGGCCTTTTGTCCGGCCACTTCGCTCGATAGCACTTCCGTTGCAACACGGCTGGCAATGACCTCTGCTTCTTCACGTTCCTTGCGCTGCAGTCCGTGATTGGCGGTGACATGCGCCATCTCGTGGGCAATAACAGCGGCAACTTCCGATGAATCATTGGCCAATGCCAACAGGCCACGGGTGATATAGAGATAGCCCCCAGGCAATGCGAATGCGTTGACGGCCGGGGAGTTCAAGAGCGTTATTCGGTAGGTCTGCTGCGGGTTTTCGGATACCAGCGTAAGAGCGCCGACAATGCGGGCCAGCAGGCGTTCAACCTTTGGGTCACTATATTCGCCGCCATAGCTGGCGACAATGCGCGGATGTTCCCTTGCGCCTACACGGGCCCTTGGATCGTTCTTTTCCAGCTGTCCGACCGTTTGTGGCGTGTCCGAGGGGCCAACAGACGGAGCGTAGGTTTGATTAAGCAGAGACTGACAGCCGCTAACCGCGATACCCAATGTGCAAACCAGCGTAAATCTGCGTGCGAACCGGCGCAGATTCTGCGCGACCGGTCGGGTCACGGTCGATCGATCATGTGAAAACGATACGGTAATCGGTACAACGCCTTGCTGATTCACGACAACGGTTACGGCTTTCTAGCCGATTTCAGTGATTTGGGGTAGTCCCGACATCTTCATTACGACGTCCCAGATAGTCGATTAGTCCGGGAATATCAATGCGGTCCAAAAACCCGTCGGCTGGTCCGGTAGCAACAGCACTGCCCTGATCCAGAAACACAATGTTGTCGGCAAGGCTTGCTGCATCTTCCGGCTGGTGTGTCACCAGCAGAACTGTCATTTTCAATTCTCCCTGCAGGGCACGCACCAGTTCCAGCATGTCACCGCGTAAACGTGGCCCAAGTGCGGCAAAGGGTTCATCCAGGAGAAGAATTGATTTTCGCCGCACCAGCGCACGTGCGATGGCCACACGGCTGCGCTCTCCGCCTGACATTGTACCGGGCATGCGTTTTTCAAAGCCATCCAGCCCCACACGTGACAGCGCGGTTGAAACCAGGATACGGTCCTGCGCAGTCAATGAAAGGCGCGGCCGAATACCAAGAGCAACATTTGTCTCTATATCAAGGTGCGCAAAGAGATTGTTTTCCTGAAACACCATGGATATTGGTCGGTCCGCCGGATCCTTACTGGACACATCCTTGCCATTGATGAATATTTTGCCACTTTCGGGTTGTTCAAAACCGGCAACCAGATTGAGCAGTGTTGATTTACCTGCGCCGGACGGGCCGATTAATGCGGTTATGGCCCCGGTGGCTATGGCCAGATCGAAACAGATGGAAGCATTGCCATAGTGGATGGTGGCATTTTCCAGATTGATTGCCTGGCCCGTCATGCCGACCGCTCCACTTTTTCACCATGTCCCTGACGATCAGCGATCACCATCAGTATCAGACAGACCAGCCCCAGCAGCAGGGCAAGTCCCGCAGCATCACTGGTACGATAACTGCCCATGCGCTGCAATAACAGATAGGGCAGTGTCACGACATCCTGGCTGCCAAAGAGGGCTATGGCACCCAGGTCCCCAAGCGACAGTGCCATGGCAAATGCCGTGGCCAGTAAAAAGGCGCGTCGCAACCCGGGCCAATCAACCAGCATCAGACGTGTCATGCCGTGGATCCCAAGAGATGCACTCAGTCGGCCGGTTCTTGCCATATGGGTTGTGTGGGCCGGCTCGATAACACGAATGACAAAGGGCAATGCCATCAATGTATTGACGATGATGACGATGACCGGCGCGATGGAAAACACGTCCACGTGTCTGCGCAGCAGAATGAACCAACCGGCACCAAGCACGATCGGTGGAACGAGCAGGACAAGGCTGGCCGCCAATGAGGCCAGGGGGCGGAATAAAGTGGCCAGCCGTGAGCGCCCGACCAGCGGCAATGCGCCATAGCGGGCCCGCACCAGGATCATCGCCAGCGAAACCGAAAGGACCGCCGCGCATGTGGCAATGCCCAGGCTGGTCATAATCGCGCGCCATACGATGGGCTCACGCAACAGGCGGTCCATGTCTGCCATCAATCCGGAAACGCCAATAGAGACAAGTGGCGAGACGAGGAAGAAGGCCATGGCGGCGATCAACCCGTAGTCAAGGATTATAGCACCGGTTCCCTTGCCGGGAAAACGCATCGTGGCCTGTCCCAGCGACGGGCTCTCGTTTGGTGCCCGGTTAATCAAAGCCAGCAGCAGCAGCAATGCCGCCGTCAAAAGCAGCTGGATCATCGCCAGTGCCACCGCTCTTTGCGGGTCGAAATCAAACCGGAGCGCCTGATAGATCGCAACCTCAATTGTGGTTGCTGCGGGACCTCCGCCAAGCAGAAGGACGAGGGTAAAACTGGTGACGCACAGCATGAAAACCAGACCGGCAATACCGGCAATATGGCTGCGCATATAGGGCCATTCAATCAACCGGAACACAGCCCAGTGGCCCAGGTTCAGCTGGCTGGCGTTGCGCCAGTATTCGGATGGTACCCGCTCGAGCTGAGCAATAAACAACCGTGTTGCCAATGGCATATTGAAAAACACATGGGCTATCAGGATGCCCGACAGTCCGTATATGGAAACAGGATTTTCCACACCGATCATCTGCAGACCCGTGTTAAAAAGGCCCTGTCTGCCCCATATCTCGATGAGCCCCAGGGCGGCAACGATCGGTGGCAGTCCGATGGGGACAGCCAACAACCGCAACAGCCATTTTCGGCCGACAAATTGTTGCCGCCGCGCCAGTGCGCGGGCCAGAGGCAGCGCTATGGCAATTGACAGGAGTGTGGAAAGCGTCGCCTGCAGCAGCGTAAAGCGCGTGACCCGCCAGATATAGGTATTAAATAGTGCTGCCTCATCGTTTGAGGATACAGAAAACAGCAAGGCGAAGACGGCTGCACCAATCACCGCAGCCATGCCGCCCAGAACGCAATATCCGGCGGCAAGGCTTTTATAGGTCTGTTTTCTGCTCAGCATAAGGATGCGTATCGATTGATGTTCAAAGCCCGACCAATACGCATGTTATTTACTGCGCCATGACGGCAAGCCATTCATCCACCCAGGCTTTGCGGTTCTGCGAAACCTCATCGGCTGAATAAATCAGTGTCTTTGATGGTTTGACAAGCTTGTCAAAGGCTTCCGGCAGCGGTTCGGAAACCGTCCCGGCGGGAAACATCCAATTTGTTGTCGGGATTGCATTCTGGAATTGCGGCCCGGTCATGAACTCCAAAAACTGCTTCGAAAGTTCCTTGTCGTGTGACGCCTTGAGCATGCCGGCGACTTCGATCTGCAGGTAGTGCCCTTCCTCAAAAAGTGTTGCCTGATAGCGTTCACTTTCTTCGGCAACCATATGGTAGGCAGGTGATGTGGTGTAGGACAAGACCATCGGCACTTCGCCAGCGGTAAACAGACCATAGGCTTCCGACCAGCCCGGGGTGACCGTCAGTACTCGATCTTTCAGTTTTGCCCATGCCTCGGGCGCGTCGTCGCCATAGACAGACTTGACCCACAACAAAAGGCCAAGGCCCGGTGTTGATGTGCGCGGATCCTGGATGGCGATCTTGACCTGTGGATCACCCTCGACCAGTTCTTTCAGGCTTGCAGGCGGTGTCTCAAGGACCTCGGTATCATAGACAACAGAGAAATAGCCAAAATCATAAGGAACAAATACATCATCGCTCCAGCCGCCCGGCACCTTCAGATTTGACTGATCAATGCTGCTTTCGGCAAACAGGCCGGTTTCCTTGGCGTCCGTTACCAGATTGGTATCAAGACCCAGAACAATATCTGCCTTTGTGCTGTCGCCTTCCAGTTTGAGGCGGTTCAACAATGCGACACCGTCGGCAACCCCGACCCAGTTCAACGTGCAGTCACACTCAGCTTCAAAGGCCTTTTTGACAACCGGGCCCGGACCCCAGTCCGAAACAAAGCTGTCATAGGTATAAATGGTCAGACTGCGATCTGCTGCATGGCCGCTGGCTGCCGAAAATGTCAGTGTCAGTGCTGCCGCAAATGCAGCGACGAAATTGGGTCGTATGTAGGGCACAGGCGCCTCCTTTACGT
This sequence comes from uncultured Rhizobiaceae group bacterium, assembly GCA_947501445.1. Lineage (GTDB taxonomy): Bacteria > Pseudomonadota > Alphaproteobacteria > Rhizobiales > Rhizobiaceae > Hoeflea_A. The sequence goes on from CANMVS010000007.1 coordinate 40,450, forward strand.
GTTGTTTCAGGAAATAGGCGCTTGATAACGTCTAATCCCTCCGCCGGTACAAGCCGGATCAGGTTCTTCGGGTTGGCATGGCCTCTCAGCAAACTGCAACTGCAGTCGGCACCCCGTTAGAGCTGGCAATGTCATAATCTGCATCATCGCCGCTGGCAAGTGGGCTAAAAGCTGCTATGTGCATCAAACGATGACAAAACAAACGACATTTGCGATCCTGCTGGGCGGCGATCTGGTGAAAACCGAACGTCTCGAGCGTCAACTTGCCGGTGCGCGGGTTATCGCTGCTGACGGGGGCATGCGGCATGCGCACGAACTATCGTTGCAGCCCGACCTGTGGGTGGGTGATTTTGATTCATCCCCGCAGAACCTGCAGGCGCATTGGGCCGATATAAGGCGCAAGCCATTTCCAGCGGCGAAAAACCTGACCGATGGTGAACTCGCGGTCGAAGAGGCACTGTCCGAAGGGGCCACGCGTATCATTCTGGCTGGTGCACTTGGCGGTGATCGCAGTGACCACGCACTGCTTCACATGACATTTGCCTGTGCATTGCGTGCCCGTGGCATTGATGTTCTTTTGACATCAGGACGCGAGGAAGGCCGGCCATTGCTGCCTGGCCGACAGGAATTTGACCTGCCAGCCCGATCAATGTTTTCCATTCTCAATTTTGATGACGTGTCGGGGCTTTGCATTGAAGGCGCCCGTTACGGACTAGATAACCACGCACTTGCCTTCGGCTCCTCGCGTACGTTATCCAATGTCGCTGAGGGTAAGGTGGTTATCACCTTGCAGGCCGGAACGGCACTGTTACTCGCGCGCCCTTACGATTTTTCAGGCAGGTAAACTATGGCTCCGCCCATTCTCAAACTCGATAATATGATGCTGACATTCGGGGGAACGCCCCTGTTGAACGGCGCAAACCTGCAGGTTGAGCCGGATGATCGCATCTGTCTGGTTGGACGCAATGGTTCTGGCAAGTCAACACTGATGAAAATGGCGGCGGGTATCGTTGAGCCACAATCCGGCGAGATATTCAAACATCCCTCTGCAACAGTTCGCTATCTGGAACAGGCTCCCGATTTTGATCAGCATAAAACGGTGCGCACCTATGCGGAAGCAGGTCTTGGGCCGGGTGATGATCCACATCGGGTGACCTATTTGATGGAACATCTCGGTTTGAGCGGGGACGAAGACCCGCAGCAATTGTCCGGTGGAGAGGCGCGCAGGGCCGCCCTGGTGCGCGTCATGGCACCGCAACCGGATGTTCTTTTGCTGGATGAGCCCACCAATCACCTCGACCTGCCGACCATCGAATGGCTTGAGGTCGAGCTGAAACGCATGCGCGGTGCACTGGTCGTCATCTCCCATGACAGGCGCTTTCTGGAAAATGTTTCCCGTTCAACCATTTGGCTCGACCGTGGCACGGCCAGACGGTTGAATCAGGGGTTTGGGTCCTTTGAGGCCTGGCGTGACCGGGTATTGGAAGAAGAGGAAATCGAGCAGCATAAGCTGGGCCGAACAATCCTGCGCGAGGAGCACTGGCTGCGCTATGGGGTGACGGCACGGCGAAAACGCAATGTGCGACGGCTGTCGGAATTGCATGACCTGCGTGCACGCCATCGCAATCATCGCGGGCCGACGGGTACGATCGAAGTGACGAAATCCGAGGCCCGTGAATCGGGTAAACTGGTCATTGAAGCTGAAGCAGTCAGTAAATCCTACGCAGCACGTCGCATCGTTGACGATTTCTCCATTCGTATTCATCGCGGTGACCGACTGGGTTTTGTCGGCCCTAATGGAGCCGGCAAAACAACATTGCTCAAACTGCTGACCGGGCAACTGAAATGCGATAGCGGCTCGGTGCGCCTTGGTGCCAACCTTGAGATCGCGACACTGGATCAAAAACGCGATGATCTGGATTTGAACCAGACACTGGAGCATTTTCTCACCGATGGGCGTGGCAGCAACCTTCTGGTCAATGGCGAACAACGCCATGTCACCGGCTATATGAAGGACTTTCTGTTCCAGCCAGAACAGGCGCGCACGCCCATTCGCGAGCTTTCCGGTGGGGAGCGGGCACGGTTGATTCTGGCCCGCAATCTGGCACGGCCCGCCAATCTGATTGTGCTGGATGAGCCGACCAATGACCTGGATATGGAAACACTGGATCTGTTGCAGGAGATTGTCGCCGGTTTTGCCGGAACAGTCATATTGGTCAGCCATGATCGCGACTTTCTCGACCGCACGGTCTCTTCCATTATTGCGCCTGCCAATCCATCCAACCCGGATGGTCAGTGGCTGCGATATGCCGGAGGCTATACGGACATGCTGGCGCAGCGCGGGCAGGCCAGCGCCGAACGCAAACAGGCACGCGAGAAAAATGCCACGCGCAACACATCTGCAAAACCCACTGAGCCAAAGGGTAAGCTTTCCTACAAGCAGAAATTTGCGCTGGAAACACTGCCCGTCAAAATCAGCGAGGCAGAAGATCAGGCAAATCAATTGGAAAACAAAATGGCCAATCCTGACTTTTTTGCCCGTGATCCGGACGGTTTCAGCAAAACAGCAGAAGAACTTTCATCACTGCGCGTTGCACTGGCCAAAATGGAAGAGGAGTGGCTGGAGCTGGAAATGCTGCGCGAATCGCTGGAAAATGGCGCCTGAGGTCCTATCTGGGACGCTGCCAGGAGAATTGAATTTTCACAAACTTTGGCAATTGGATGATGATCTGATTGCAATTACAAATAAATTGCCCGATCAATAGGTTCCGGCAAATATCATGAGAGACGATGACAATGCGTTTTGAAGGCACAAAAGCCTATATTGCAGAAAAAGATCTGACGGTTGCGGTCAATGCTGCCATCACGCTTGAACGACCACTGCTGGTCAAAGGTGAGCCGGGCACCGGCAAGACTGAACTTGCCAAACAGGTTGCATCTGCACTGGGACTTGAGTTGTTTGAATGGCACATCAAGTCAACCACCAAGGCGCAGCAGGGTCTATATGAATATGATGCGGTTTCGCGTCTGCGCGACAGTCAGCTTGGCGACGACCGTGTCAACGACGTGGCCAATTACATCAAACGCGGCAAATTATGGGATGCATTTGCGTCGCAAAAGAAAGTCGTGCTGCTGATCGATGAAATTGACAAGGCGGATATCGAGTTTCCGAACGATCTGTTGCAGGAACTCGATAAGATGGAGTTCTTTGTCTATGAGACGGGCGAGACGGTGAAAGTTGTCAACCGGCCGGTTGTCATCATCACATCCAATAATGAAAAGGAACTGCCGGATGCATTTTTGCGGCGGTGCTTCTTTCACTATATCAAATTCCCGGATTCGGAGACCCTGCAGCAGATCGTCGACGTGCATTATCCGGGTATCAAACAGGATCTTGTGCGCACAGCGCTGACCCAGTTCTATGAGGTGCGCGAGGTTCCGGGATTAAAGAAAAAACCGTCAACATCCGAGGCGCTGGACTGGATACGACTATTGGTTGCCGATGATGTTGATCCTGCCGATCTTCGCGGCAGCGCCGGTAATGCACTGCCTAAACTGCACGGTGCACTTTTGAAAAATGAGCAGGACGTCCATCTGTTTGAAAGACTGGCATTCATGGCAAGGCGCGATGGTGTGTGAGCCTTTTTTGAAACGAACAAGTTGACAGTCCAATGCCTATAAAAATTCCAGACCAGCTTCCTGCGCGCAAGACCCTTGAGCACGAGGGTGTCAGGGTTATGACCGAAACCGCTGCTTTCAGGCAGGATATTCGGCCACTGCAGATTGGTCTGCTCAATCTGATGCCCGACAAGATACGCACAGAGGTGCAAATGGCGCGTCTGATCGGTGCAACACCGCTGCAGGTCGAGCTTACCCTTGTGCGCATAGGTCAACACAAGGCGAAAAACACCTCCGAAGACCACCTGCTGGCTTTCTACAAGACCTGGGAAGAGGTGCGCGATCGAAAATTTGATGGCTTCATCATCACCGGCGCGCCCATCGAGTTGCTGGAATATGAAGAGGTTGCCTATTGGGAGCAGATGCAGCAGATACTGGATTGGACCACAACCAATGTTCATTCCAGCCTGAATGTGTGCTGGGGGGCAATGGCCGCGATCAGCCATTTTCACGGCGTACCCAAATATACATTGGATAAAAAGGCCTTTGGTGTCTATCGGCATCACAACCTGCAGCCGGCATCGCCCTATCTCAATGGTTTTTCAGACGATTTTCAGATCCCGGTCTCCCGGTGGACGGAAATTCGCGATAGCGACATTGATCCGGCCAGTGGTCTGGAAGTGCTGATGAAGTCAGATGAAACGGGCGTGTGCCTGGTCCATGAGGCCCATTGCAATCGCCTGTATATCTTCAATCATATCGAATATGATTCATTCTCACTGGCTGAAGAATACCACCGTGATGTCAGTCAGGGTAAAACGATCCATATTCCGCATAACTATTTCCCCGATGATGATCCGTCGGGCGAGCCGCAAAATCGCTGGCGCAGCCATGCGCATTTGCTGTTCGGCAACTGGATCAATACGCTGTATCAAACGACACCATACGATATGGAGAAGATTGGCAACGGGTCCTGAAGCCTGCTGTCATGCACGAGTCAATCACGTGCCCGGCCATAAGGGTTGCCCCGGCCCGGGTTAGAGCAATTCATGTTTTGACGGAATCGGCAAAACCTGAATGCATCAACGAAATCAACGGCCGACACCGTTGTCCCGTTTCTGACAAAACGTGAAACGGTCTAGGTAAACGCCAGAAGATGAAAGGGCGATCGCCATGTTCATACCCTTTTTCCTCGAGTTGAAGGCGGCAAAAATTCCGGTTTCACTGCGTGAATATCTGACCCTTCTGGAAGGGATGGATGCGCAACTGGTGCCTTATGACGTGGAAGGGTTTTATTACCTTTGTCGTGCGGCGCTGGTAAAGGACGAGCGCTACATAGACCGGTTTGACCAGGTGTTTTCCCACGCTTTTCGCGGTGTGGAAGCTGTGGCCGGAGAAGCGGAAACGCAAACAGCGGAGATACCGGAGGAATGGCTCAGAAGGCTGGCGGAAAAGCACCTGTCGGAAGAAGAGAAGAAGCTGGTTGAAAGCCTGGGTGGTTTTGACAAGCTGATGGAAACGCTGAAGAAACGCCTGGAAGAGCAGCAAAAAAGGCACCAGGGCGGCAACAAGTGGATCGGTACGGCAGGCACGTCCCCCTTCGGCGCCTACGGATATAATCCTGAAGGTATTCGCATTGGACAAAACGAGAGCCGGCATCGACGGGCGGTCAAGGTCTGGGACAAGCGCGAGTTCCGCAATTTTGATGATTCTGTCGAACTTGGCACCCGCAACATCAAGGTCGCCTTAAAGCGGCTGCGCCGCTGGATACGATCGGGGGCAGATGAGGAATTTGACCTGTCCGGCACGATCCGTTCAACTGCTGAACATGGGTATCTGGATGTGCAGACCCGCCCCGAGCGGCGCAATGCCGTCAAGCTGCTGATGTTTTTTGATGTGGGCGGATCAATGGACGGCCATGTCAAGGTTGTGGAAGAGCTGTTCTCGGCTGCGCGCAGTGAATTCAAGCACATGGAGTATTTCTATTTTCACAATTGCCTTTATGAGGGCGTGTGGAAAGACAATCGGCGTCGCCATGGCGAGAAATTGTCAACCTATGAGGTTCTGCGAACATTTGGCTCAGACTACCGGGTGATCTTTGTTGGCGATGCGTCGATGAGCCCCTATGAAATTGTTTATCCCGGGGGTGCCGTTGAGCACTGGAACGAAGAATCGGGGGAGGTCTGGATGCGCCGTGTCATGGATCATTTTTCCAAGGTGGTATGGATCAACCCAACGGTGCAAAAACATTGGCGGCATACCCATTCCATTGGTCTGATTGAACAGATCGTCTCAAATCACATGTATCCTTTGACCCTTGCTGGCCTGGAGGCCGCGACCCGCGAATTATCCCGCTGAATTTGAGTTTTGGGCTGTTGTGCCCAACTGATGAATGGCTGTGGCAGGCATCAGCGCTGCCTTGAGTTTATCTCGACGCCAATCGCAAATATGTCCTGAGCCAGGCCCAAGGGGTACTGGCGATTTAATGAAGGAGCTGGCTATGTTGACGCGCACAAATCGTTTTTTGAAGGAAGCCAATCTGATTGGTGCTGACTGGGTTGGTGCCGACAGTGGCGCAACCTTTGATGTTTTCAACCCGGCCAACGGGCAGCGTCTTGGCCACGTTCCCAATGCTGGCGCTGTTGAAACAAGACGCGCCATTGAGGTCGCCCATGAATGTTTTCAGGAATGGCGCAGGACAACAGCTGCCCACCGTGCCGGGCTGATGCGCAAGCTTCACGATGTCATTATGGATAATCGCCAGGTATTGGCCGAGCTTTTGACCCTTGAACAGGGCAAGCCACTGGCCGAATCCCTTGGAGAAGTGGGCAATTCTGCGGCCTATATTTTGTGGTATGCGGAAGAGGCGCGCCGCGTCTATGGCGATACAATGCCTTCGCCCTGGGCAGACCGAAAGATGATGGTCGTCAAGGAGCCGGTCGGGGTCATTGCTGCCATAACCCCGTGGAACTTCCCTTCATCCATGTTAGCCCGTAAAATTGGCCCGGCACTGGCAACCGGATGTACGGCGGTTGTAAAACCGGCTGAGGCCACCCCTTACTCTGGTCTGGCATGGGGGCTTCTGGCGCAGGAAGCCGGTATTCCCGATGGGGTTATCAACATCGTGACCGGCGATCCTGCCCCCATAGGCAAGGAGCTGACGGGCAATCCGCTGGTGCGTAAAATCACCTTCACCGGATCTACCCGTACGGGTAAAATACTGCTGAAACAGGCTGCCGGAACGGTGAAGAAAGTGTCGATGGAGCTTGGTGGCAATGCGCCATTTATTGTGTTTGACGATGCGGATGTTGAAGCAGCTGTCAGTGGTGCGATGTTGGCGAAATTCCGCAATTCAGGCCAGACCTGCGTATGTACAAACCGGTTTTACGCGCAATCGAAAATTTACGACAAATTTGTTGAGCGCCTTGCAGAAGAAGCAGCAAAACTGACCGTCGGTAATGGTCTCGATGATGGTACCGTTCAGGGGCCCGTCATTAATGAGATGCAGTTGGGCAAGATTGAAGAACTTGTTGCTGATGCGGAAAAAAAGGGCGGCAAGATCCTGACAGGTGGCAAGCGCCATACCCTGGGTGGCACATTTTATGAACCCACTGTGATTGCCAATGCCAAGCCACGTATGCGCTTCAGCAAGGAGGAAATCTTTGGACCTGTGGCACCGGTTTACAGGTTCAAGGATGAGGCGGACGCCATCGCCATGGCCAATGACACGGATTACGGTCTGGCCTGCTATTTCTACACCCAGAACCTGGGGCGTGCCTATCGGGTCATGGACGGTCTCAAATATGGGTTGGTTGGTGTGAACGAAGGCATGATCACGGCCGTTGAAGCACCCTTTGGCGGTTTCAAGGAATCGGGCCTGGGCAAGGAGGGCGGACATCAGGGTATCGATGAATATCTTGATTCCAAATATGTCTGCATTGGCGGACTTGGACAGTGAGTGAAATGGATATTGAAGTTTTTGGCACAACCGCCAATGGAGACAATGTTCACCGTGTCGAAATCAGCGGAGGCGGGCTGACGGCCCGCCTTATGACCTGGGGTGCCAGCCTTCAGGATCTGCGGCTTGCCGGCCACGCACCGCCGCTGGTGCTCGGGTTTCCCAAATTTGATCATTATCCGGCCCATTCGCCCTATTTTGGTGCGACGCCGGGGCGCTACGCCAACCGCATTGCCCATGGCAGGTTTCAGCTGGATGGCACAGATTATCAGTTGGATCGCAACCAGCAGGGCAAACATCATCTGCACGGCGGGTCGCAGGGTATTGGCAAGCGGGTTTGGACCATTGCACAGCGTGGTGATGATTTCGTGCGCTTTGAAATCGATGATCGTGACGGTCACATGGGCTATCCGGGCAATTGTCGCATCGCCTGCACCTACCGGTTGAAGACCGGCGGCGTCTTATCCGTGGTGCATGAGGCTGAGAGCGACCAGCCGACACTATGCAATATGGCCCACCACAGCTATTTCAATCTTGATGGCAGCAGTGAAATTCTTTCCCATGAACTGATGATTGCCGCCGAGCATTATCTGCCGGTTGATGGTGATCAGATACCAACCGGCATGATCGAGCCCGTGGCCGATACGGATTTCGATTTTCGCGATATGCGGGCGATACGACAGGCCACAGATAACGCTTTTGTTGCCTATGATCACAATTTTTGTCTTTCCGAAAAACGCGTGCCAAAACGTGTTGTTGCACTGGCGCGAAGCCTGAATTCGGGTGTTGTGCTCGAAGTTTGGACCGGCGAACCGGGTTTGCAGTTTTACGGTGGATTTAAAATTTCACCGACGGTTGAAGGTCTGCAGGGGCAGACGTATCAGGCTCATGCGGGCTTTTGTCTGGAAAGTCAGATTTGGCCGGATTCGCCCAATAACCGGGGTTTTCCGAGTGCGGTTCTGCGTCCAGGAGAAAGACTGACACAGGAAACGGATTATATTTTTTCACGTAGTTGAAGCCGCGATTTTGGCCTGACAATTGAACCAATTCAGGACCATGACTTGACAGATACCCCTTAAATGGGCGCATACTTATATATTATATAAGACTCGATATGGGGACGCCAGTTGGGAGCATTGGTGTCTGACCCAAAGTCGGGATAACTGCGGGGGAATGTCATGGCTGTCATTTTGGCCTTCATTAGTCCACTTGCCTGGATCAACACAATTTTGTTGCGCATTGGCCGCAACATTGCGTGGGTCTGTATGGGGCTGATGGTTCTGGTTATCGTATTGCAGGTATTTTGCCGCTACGTGTTGAACAATGCGCTGCCCTGGCCGGACGAAGGCGCGCGATTCCTGATGTTATGGATGACCGGGCTGGTCGCGCCCAGCGCCTATCGCTGGGGTGGGTTTGTTTCCATTGATCTGATCAAGGATATGCTGCCGCTTCGATTGGGACGGCTGATGACGCTGATCCTGCTGTTCTTTGCATTGATGGTTCTGGTTGTTGGGTTTCAGCTTGGGCTGAAGCATGTTCAATCAGGATGGCTGTTTGCTTCCAGTACCCTCAAATTACCGCTGGAGGTCTTTGGCCTCGGGCTGGTGCGCCTGAAACTGGCGTGGATGTACATGTCGCTGCCGGTTGGCATTGCCATGATGATCCTGGTCAATATTGAGCTTTCCCTCAAAACCATTGTTGGACTTATCGACCCGACCATAGAAGTGCCGGGCGATCACGATCAGCAAGCAATTTCGGCGGAGTAGATATCATGCTGTTTCTTTTTCTGCCGTTGTTCCTTGTCTTCCTGATGATTGGTCTGCCGGTCTTTTTCGGCCTGCTGGGTGCACCTGGTTTATTGTTGTGGCTCAACGGGCAGGAGCGCGATATCGCGCTTTTGTACCGCAATGTCTATACAGGTATGGATTCCTTTCCACTGATGGCGATCCCGTTCTTTATGCTGGCCGGCGAATTGATGAACCGTGGGGGGATCACACTTCGCATTGTCGAGTTCAGCCAGTCGCTGATCGGTCATCTGCGTGGCGGACTGGCACATGTCAATATTCTGTCCTCAATGCTGTTCGCCGGACTTTCCGGGTCTGCGGTTGCTGATACGTCAGCGCTGGGGTCGATGCTTATTCCGGCGATGGAAAAGAACGGCTATACGCGAAAATTTGCGGCAGCCATTACAGCCGCCTCCTCGGTGATTGGACCGATCATTCCGCCCTCGGGCATCATGATTATTTACGCTTATGTCATGGGTGAATCGGTGGCAGCGCTGTTTCTGGCAGGCATTGTGCCCGGCATTCTGGTTGGCGTCGGCCTGATGTTGATGACGGCCTATATGGCCCGTTCAAATGACTTCCCGGTGGCAGCGCCACGGGCAACAGCGCGAGAGCGTGGTCAGGCAACGATGCGGGCCTTTTTTCCGCTGTTGACCCCGGTCATTATTCTTGGCGGAATTCTCGGCGGCATCTTCACACCGACGGAAGCCTCTGCAGTTGCAGCCGTCTATGCCTTTATTGTGAGCATGTTTATCCTGCGGACGATGACCTGGTCCGACCTGCCAAAGGTTCTGACGAAGGCAGCGCTGACAACCTCTGTTGTGCTGCTGCTTGTGGGATCAGCCATGGCATTCAAAACAGTTGTCAGCCTCTCCCACGCACCGGAAATACTGGCGGCCTTCATCCTCAGCCTATCGGAAAATCCGCTGGTTCTGCTGCTTCTGATCAACCTGCTGCTGTTTATCGTTGGCATGTTTTTGGATGCCGGACCGGCCATCATCATTCTGGGCCCGATCCTGGCACCCATTTTTATTCAGCTGGGTGTGCATCCGGTGCATTTTGCCATCATCATGAGTGTCAATCTGACGGTGGGACTGGCGACGCCGCCGATGGGGCTTGTGTTGTTCGTGGCATCCAGTGTGTCGGGGGTCAAAGTTGAAACCATCGCCCGGTCCATATTGCCATTTTTGGCAGTGGAAGTTTTCGTGATCTTCCTGATCACCTATATTCCGGCCATTTCCATGGCGGTGCCAACGTTCTTCGGATTTATCAAATAGAGCGCAGGAGACAATGTGCTGATCAATGATTTGATGCAAAAAATGGAACTTATCAGGCGGGTTGATCCGAACGCCTTGACAAGTGGGAATGGCTCGTCAATCTTATATCTTATATAAGACTTGCCAAGCGACTAAATTCGGGAGGAATGAAAAAGTGGTTAAACAAACGGCAAATATCCTGGGCGCACTGGCGCTTGGACTATCCTTGACAGCGGTGACTTCGGTCATTGGTGCGACCGTCACAACGGCTGATGCGGCTGATTACAAATTGCGCGCGACAGCCAACTCCAACGAAAATGATGAGGACTATGATGGTCTGATTGTTTTCAAGGACTATGTTGAAAAAGCCTCAAACGGTGCCATCGAAGTCGAGCTTTTCATCGGAACGCAGCTTTGTTCCAATGGTGCTGAGTGCCTTCAGGGCATCGCGGATGGCTCCATTGACATCTATATTTCAACATCAGGTGGCGCATCAGGCATTTTCCCATACGTTCAGGTGTTGGACCTGCCTTATCTGCTGCGTGATGACCGGATTGCCGAAGAGGTCTTGAGCGAAGGCACATTTACCCGTTCAATTCGTAACCTTGCACTGGCTGATTCCGGCGACAAAATTCGCCTGATGACGGTGGGTAATACCGGTGGCTGGAGAAATTTCGCCAATACCAAACGGCGGGTGCAGACACCTGCCGATATGGAAGGCCTCAAGATTCGCACAGTGGTTGCCGATCTGCCGCAGGAACTGGTGAAATCACTGGGTGCAGCGCCCACGCCAATCCCATGGCCGGAGCTGTTCACATCATTCCAGACCGGTGTTGTTGAAGGATCCAAAAACGGCATTACCGATATCATGGGCATGAAGTTCCCTGATGCCGGATTGAAATATGTCACACTGGACGGCCACGCCTATATGGGGGCTTTGTGGTGGATGAGCAATGACCGTTTCATGTCCATGCCAGAGGACATGCGCCGGGTCGTTGTCGACGGGTTTGCTGCTCTGCAGCAGGCAACATTTGCCTCACCAAAGCGTAAATCCATTGCTGCCTATTCCGAATTTGTATCAGAAGGTGGTGATCTTTATGTGCCTTCACCGGATGAAAAGGCGGCCTTCAAGGAAGCTGCTGCGCCGGTTTATGACTGGTTCAAAACCAATGTGGCAAACGGCGATGTCGCTTTTACCGCGCTTGCAGATGCTGCAGCTGGTGCTGAAGCCAAGATTGATGGCGCCGCCGCCATGGATGTAAAATAGGCGCGGGACATTTGTCTGCGGGCTCTTGTCCGCACAAAGCAAATGGAGGAGGCTGCGCGCAGGTGCAGCCTCTTTTTTTCTGCCAGACCGTTTCACGTCATGTCAGAAACGGGATAACGGTGTCGGCCTTTGATTTTGTTGATGCATTCCGGGTTTGCCCATTCCGTCAAAACCTGAATTGCCCTATGGACTGGATTCGGCCATATTTTTATACGATGGCCACAGTTGGTGGAGATCACCGGAAGGGATACATCCACGGTTTGTAGTCATTGATGAGGATCTGTGCGTGATCAATCTGTTCCGGCGACATTTTTTTAACAACCTCTTCAAGGCTGATCGCCGCATCGGGGTCGCCGCCAATCGCCGAAAGAACGTACCACATATAGGCCCGCACCAGATCAGGTTCGGGGATACCGCGCCCGACCTCATAGTACCAGCCAACACCCGATTGCGCGCCCGGATGTCCTTTCATGGCCGATCGCAGGTACCATTCAAATGCTCGTACATCATCACGCGGGACCCCAAGGCCCATGGCATACATGACACCGATCAGTTCTTCGGCGTCGGCGTTGCCGGATCTAGCCGCCGGAAGCAATTCCTGCATGGCGTCCTCAAAGCGGTTGGCTTCCATAAGGTCACGCGCCGTCTCAATTTCAGCAAACGCCGATCGGCCGCTGAAAATGATCAGCAATGCCAGCGTCAGAACGGTAAAATTGCGCAACTTCATGGTTCGGATATCTCCCGCAAAAATCGAAGCGGCCGTTTCAGCCAATGAGGATCAATAGTATCAACAGTTCCGGCGCTGCGAAACACCTGTTCACTACCGGTCGATTGGCCCTTATTGCCATCGGCCTCCTATTGGGGTTCGGCCCGGTTGCCGCAGCCGGCGGCGATGGCACTACAACAGCAAAGGCCAAACACCGGCCCGCGCTGTTAAGCAACAGCGACTTTATACCGTTTGATGAAAAACGCGCAGCCCTTGGCCGTTTGCTGTTTTACGATCCGATTTTGTCGGGCAACCGCAATATCTCCTGCGGCACCTGCCATCACCATACGCTGGCCAGCGCTGATGGGCTGCCATTGGGTGTTGGGGAAGGTGGCACCGGGCTTGGGGCGAAACGCTCGACGGGCAGCGGTGCAGCACAGATAGATCGTCGTGTGCCGCGCAATGCACCAGCCTTGTTCAATCTTGGACACCGCGATATTCGGGTTCTGTTTCATGATGGCAGGCTGAGTATCAGCGATCTTTATGGCAATGGTTTCAATTCACCGGCCGAAGAATATCTGCCAAAGGGCCTTGCCAGTATTGTCGCGGCGCAGGCGATGTTTCCGGTGACGTCGGAAACCGAGATGGCAGGCCGCCCGGAAGAAAATGAGATAGCCGGCGCACGGAACAATCGCATCGATAAAGTATGGTCCCTATTGGCAGAGCGCGTTCGCAATATTGCGGCCTATGAACCCTTGTTTGTTGAAAGTTTTTCAGACCTCAAGCAGGCGTCAGATATCAGCTTTGTGCATATTGCCAATGCCATTTCGGATTTTGTCACCTCTGAATGGCGCTCATTTGACAGCCCCTTTGACCGGTATCTGCGCGGTGAGGATGATGCACTGAACCCACAACAAAAGGCCGGCATGAATGTTTTTTATGGCAAGGGGCAATGTGCAAGCTGCCATGGTGGACCGCTCTTTACTGATCAGCAATTTCATGCCCTGGCGCTGCCACAGTTCGGTCCGGGACGAACGCGCACCTTTGAATTGTTGATGCGTGACGTGGGGCGCATGGGGGCAACGGACCGGTTGGAAGATGCCTATCGTTTTCGCACGCCCTCGCTGCGCAACAGCGCTTTGACCGGCCCCTATGGACATAATGGCGCCTATGGCGACCTGGAAGGCATTATCCGCCATCACCTCGATCCGCTTGCTGCGTTTGAGCAGTGGAGTCCGGACAAGGTCACGCTGCCAAAAGCGGCCCATCTTGAAGCGGCAGATTTTCTTGCACTGCAGGATAAGCGCGAGCGTCAACGCATCCGGCGCTTTGTTGATATTGAGCCCGTCGCCCTGAGTGATCAGGAAATTTCGGAACTGATTGCATTTTTGAATGCCCTTACCGGTGAAACAAGTCTGAAAGGCAGGCTGGGCAGGCCGCAGGTTGTTCCATCCGGATTGCCGGTGGATTGATTGTGATGGCCATGGCAAATCGCGCCTGGATGTGATTCTGGTCTTGTATCTTATATAAGACTTGCTAGATTGCGGCGAACAAGGATGGTCGGCATCCCTGTTGCCGGAGGCCCCATGTTGTTGTCATGACAGTTGTTCTTACCGCAGGTACTGCGGTCATCGATTTTGTGTTTCAGCTGGATGCATTTCCCTCGCGCTCGGAAAAGCACCGGGCAAAGGATGCGGCCATTGTCGGCGGTGGCTGCGCGGCCAATGCGGCCGTGGCCGTCGCGCGACTGGGCGGGCAGGCACATCTGGCCGCACGTCTTGGCGATGATATTATCGCCGATATGATCATGGCAGACCTGGTCCGCGAACAGGTTGATTGCACACTGGTCAAGCGGTTTGAGGAGCATCGCTCGTCATTCTCCTCAGTCCTGGTTGATCCGCAGGGCGAGCGCAGTATTGTCAACTTTCGTGACATGACGATTGATTTTGACGGCGCGTGGCTGGAGCAAAGCCCCATGCCCGAATTTGACGTGGCGCTTGCCGATACCCGCTGGCCCGATGGTGCGCGGGTGTTGATGGAAGCGGCCCGCAAACGCGGTGTTCCCGGCGTCATTGACGGTGAAGCACCGGCAAGAGAGGCGATGCCCGCACTCAATGCTGCCTCCCATATCGCGTTTTCGCTCCAGGGATTGCGTGATTTCGATGACGACAGCAATTGTGATGTTGCCCTGCTGCGGGCGGCAGAACAAACCGGTGCCTGGGTTTGCGTGACGCAGGGCGAAGAAGGTGTGCGCTGGGTGGAAGACGGATCTGTCAGATATATGCCCGCCTTCAAGGTTGACGCGGTGGATACGCTGGGCGCCGGTGATGTGTGGCACGGCGCTTTTGCGCTTTGTCTGGCGCGCACGGGCAGTGAAACGTCAGCCATTCACTTTGCCAGCGCGGCCGCTGCACTCAAATGCAAACGATTTGGCGGGCGTTCGGGAACACCGGACGCCAGTGAAGTGGAAACATTCCTCAAGGAGAATTCATAATGCAACTGTCACCGGGCAAATTATGGGGCATGCGGCGCATGGCCGATGCTGATGGGCGCTTCAAGATGACAGCGGTTGATCAGCGCCCGCCCATCAAAAACCCGATAGCTGCCCACTATGGACAGGATCAGGCGCCCTATGATGATGTGGCACGCTTCAAGGCGCTGATGACGCAGACACTACAGGGCGAATCATCGGCCATGCTGCTTGATCCACATTTTGCCATTCCACGCGGCATACAGCATCTGTCGCCGACAAAGGGTCTCATTGTCACACTGGAAGATTCGCTCTTTGAGGAAACTGCCGGCGGCAGGCTTTCGGCGCAGATCGACGACTGGTCCGTGGCAAAGATAAAGAGGATGGGCGGTGACGCCGTCAAGGTTCTGGCCTGGTACCGGCCCGATGCTTCCAAATCTGTCAACGATCATCAAAAGGATTATGTCAAACAAATCGGCGAAGATTGCGCCCGCCATGATATTCCATTTCTGTTTGAATTGCTCGTATACCCGCTTGCCAGCGATGCACATCAAACACAGGATTATGTCGAATTGCAGGGCAAGAAGACGGACGACGTTCTTGCGTCGGTGGAAGAATTTGCCAGGCCGGACTATGGCGTTGATGTTTTCAAGCTTGAGAGCCCGATGAACGCTGTCGATGTTCCGGGCGTTGGCAATGAAGGATGGCAGGAAGCACAGAATATATTTGACGAAATGGGCCGACTTGCCGGACGGCCATGGGTCATGCTTTCGGCAGGCGCCGGCAAGTCAGATTTTCGCAATATTCTGACCCACGCCTATAAGGCCGGCGCTTCGGGTTATCTTGCCGGACGAGCCATTTGGCTTGATGCGTTCGCTCATTTCCCCGATTGGGATTTGATGCGCCGTGGATTGGAAACTGAGTCAGTTGACTACATGAAAGACATCAACCAGCTCACGAACAGCCAGGCAACACGCTGGAATGAGCACGAAATCTACGGTCCGCAAGGTGCACATTTTACACCGGACAATGCTGCTTTTCGCCACGAATACGCTGACTTCAAGGGTTGACGATCATGCATGAGTGGGGTTTTCAAAACGTATTCCTGATGAAACGCATGCCGGATTGCGGCGTGCGTTCGCCAAGCAGTTTACGTTTTTATCCCAACATGGCAGGTCACACATCATCGGGCCTAGTCCAGCAGGATGCGCCCCACTTCGCGCAATCTTGGTCCTTCCGGATCTTTCGAGCCCGAAGGCGCCATAATAATGGCTTCGCCGGGCCTTGGCAGTGTGCCGGTCAGCGCTTCCACATTTTGCGGATGCGTCATCAGAACCTGATTGCCGGGGCCGCGAAATTGCTCGATGATTTCAATCGCGCCTTCGGTTTTTGCCGCCAGCGCTTCGGGGTCATCCTCAACCAGGTCAAGCGCTTCGGATGGCACAATTTCCGTGTTGCGAAAGGCATTTTCGGCTGTCTCAATGGTGCGGCACCATCGGCTGGAATAGATTCTGGATATGGAAACAGCGCGTGCGGCAAAGCGCGTGCCTCTGCGACTGGCCTGCTGGCGCCCGCGATCGGACAGGTTTCGTTGGGTCGTGCAGTCCTCAATGTCGAAAAATGGCGGATCGCCAACGCCTGGAGCCTGTGCGTGGGTCATCAGGATCGAATAGCCACCTGTGGCAAGGTGTGCCCAGGCGGCGTCCGTCGCTGCGGCGACGGTCAATCCAAAAGGCACCTGTATCAGACAGATTACGATCAATACGACAAGTCGTTGTATCATGCAGCGGCTCCGGTCTTTCAAGTATCTAGGAGTTAGTTCAGCTTATGGGCGAGGTTAACACTATAGGGGTTCTGCCTTTAGGGCGACCAACTTTTGATGTGGAATTTGCTGAGCAAAAACTTGATGCCATGTTGAAAGGTCTGATTGCAACTGGCAAGACAATCCTTGGGTCTGAGCGCCTGCTTATGGATGCAGCAACAACCGAGGCTGCAATTGCCGATCTGAAGCAGCAGAAGCCGGATGTGATCGTTGTATTACAGGTGACATTTACGGATGCGAGCGCGGTTATCAGTGCCTGCAATGCCTTCACGCAACCCTTGTGTATCTGGGCTGTGCCGGAGCCGAGGCTTGGTGGACGATTGCGGCTGAACGCCTTTTGCGGCCTCAATCTGGCATCCCATGCACTGGGGTTGGCGGGGCGGGTTTTTTCCTGGCTCTATGCGGACCCGCAGGCCGAGAATATCGACAGCGAGCTTGCAGCCCTGCTGGCGGGTAAAAAAACTGTGATGCCGTTGGAGGGACAGCAAAGAACCGCTGATACATCACAGGCCCAACGGGTGTTGGCGCAGGTAAAGGGATCCCGAATCGCCCGTCTCGGTGCCCATCCGGACGGGTTTGATACCTGCAAATATGATCCCGAACGCCTGCTTGCACTGGCCGGGATCGAGGTGGATGAGCTCCCATTGGACCAGCTGTTTGATACTGCAAGGGGCGTGCCCGATGTTGCAGTGGATGCTGTTCGCGCAGAGGCAAAGCGGGATCTGCAAGGGTTGGAGGACGTTGATCCGCAGGAACTGGACAAATCATTGCGCCTGAAATCGGCAATCGAAGCCATACGGGCGAGCGGTCACTATGATGCTTTTGCCATTCGTTGCTGGCCGGAGACCTTTACCGAATACGGTGGCGCCGTGTGTGGACCGGTCGCCATGATGGGGCAATCGCGGGTGCCCTGTGCCTGTGAGGCTGATGTCTATGGTGCTGCAACCCAATTAGTGCTTCAAAGTGTGGTGGACGCGCCGGTTTTTCTCGCCGATCTGGTTGATATGGACATCGAGGACAACACGGGTGTGGTCTGGCATTGCGGTCAGGCACCGATATCCATGGCCCCCGCCGATGTCATGGCACAGGCAACCATTCACACCAATCGCAAGATGCCGCTGCTTTATCAGTTTCCGCTCAAACAGGGGCGTGTGACGCTGATGCGTATCAGCCAGGCCCATGGTGTGCACAAAATGATTATTGCCAGTGGTCGGATGCTGCAAAGGCCAATGGCTTTTACCGGCACATCAGGCGTCGTGGAATTTGACCGGCCGGTACGCGACGTCTTACCTGCTGTGATGGATAGCGGCCTTGAGCACCATATGGCGCTGGCCTATGGAGATCACACGGAACCGCTGGTCGCCATTGCCGCAGCGCTTGAGCTGCCGGTCATCCATCTTTGTCAATAATCTACATTCGAAAACAGGCTCCAATCCATGAAAAACATTCGCTACGGCATCATCGGTTCGGGAATGATGGGTCAGGAGCATATTCGCAATATATCGTTGCTGGAGGGGACGCAGGTTACTGCGATTGCTGACCCGAATGAGGCCATGCGCTCACAGGCTGCAGCTCTGGCCGGGCCTGATTGCGCCGCCTTTGATCATCACGATGAGCTGATTGCCTCTGGCCGGTGTGACGCGCTGGTTATTGCAGCACCCAATCACCTTCATCATCAGATTTTGATGGATGTCCTGCCTGTCAATCTGCCGCTGCTTGTTGAAAAACCGCTCGGCATTGATGGTGCGCAATGTGCAGATATCATCAGGGTTGCGCAGACCCGGGAAGCGCCGGTCTGGGTGGCGATGGAATATCGCTACATGCCACCCATCGAGCGCATGCTCAGCGAGTTGCGCCTTGGAACCATTGGAAGTCCGCGGATGATTGCCATTCGCGAACATCGTTTCCCGTTTTTGGACAAAGTGGGCCATTGGAACCGTTTTCAGGATCAGACGGGCGGCACACTGGTGGAAAAATGCTGTCACTTTTTTGACCTGATGCGATTGGTCATGGGCAGTGAAGCAAAACGGGTCTATGCGTCCGGCGGCATGGATGTCAATTTCCGCGGCGAGGCATTCGAGGGGCGACCGGCAGATATCCTCGACAATGCCTTTGTCATTGTCGATTTTGAAAATGGTACCCGGGGCATGCTTGATCTTTGCATGTTTGCCGAAGGGTCCTACTGGCAGGAAAAAGTCAGCGTGACCGGTGACAAGGCGCGCGTTGAAGCGCTGGTTCCCGGCCCTGCCAGATTCGCGCCGGACGGCATGGAGCGCGCCTCCCGGCTGGTTGTCTCAAGACGGGCCGACCGATGCGAAACGCTGGAGGATGTTCACGTCGATGAAACCATATTGGCGGCCGGAGACCACCATGGATCGACCTTCTTTCAACATCAGAAGTTCCTGCGCCTGCTGCGTGATGGCGGTCAGCCGGAAGTCAGCATGATTGATGGTGCCAGATCGGTGGAAATTGGTGCAGCGGCGGAATATTCGGCCCGCAAAGGCGTGGCCGTGGATTTGCCTTCAGGCGTTTGACGCATCTGGACGGCCAGCCGGATGGGGAATTGAGAGTGGCCTGCAGGCACAACCTCACGATTTTGAGATCGCCCGCCCGCGCCAGATACTGATGAACAGCAGGGCGAAAATGACCACATCAAATGCGAAAAAGGTCCTCATCAGCCAGTCTGTGGCCGGCGATGCGGTAAGCAGAACAAAGGTGCCGGTGCCGCCAATCAGGACGATCAGCAGCGCCAGATAGCGAATTTTGGTGAGCCGCATATAGAGCAGTGCGCCCAATGCCGTGTAGACAAGGCCGAACAGGACGAGCATATCGCCACCGGCGCTGAACCCACGCCACAGCCCGCCAACGCAATGCAGCAGACCGGTTGCGATCAACAGCGTTGCGGCCAGTTTCAGCCCTGCGGGGAACGCATCAACGGGTTTGCTCATCATTACTCCTCCGGCGGGCATGGGGTTCCGGCTGCTGACCATTTCATCAGCGCGTCAATGGCCAGTGCCAATGAGTGCGGGGCCGGTTCCCGGTTGCCTCCAGGGTTCCAGGCCCAATTGAGGACAAGGTCGTGGTCCACATGGCTGGCAACCTCACCTATGGTGCGATTGCCATTGCGTTGCGGATCCTTGAGCTGATTGCAAACGTAGTTTGAGGACTTGCCAAACCATTCGGCCTCAACCGGTGCAAGGCCCCAGATCGATGCAACCCGTGGCGCGGAATGCGGTGTTCGATTGGCGTTTTCATCGGGTTCGCTCAACGTCGTATGGCAGGTGGAACATATCAGCGCTTCGGCACCAATCCTGCTTTCATCGGCATTGATATTCATGCCGTGCGGCCGCGTCTTGCCGTAGCTTGGACCAGACCACATGGGCACATTGCTTGGTCCCACATGACAATTGGAGCATCGCGGGTGGGATGCCACCTCATAAAAGGTCTGCCAATTGGCAAGCCCTTCCTCGAGCGTCACCGATCCGGGCGGATATTCGCGAACAGGTGCGGCGCTGTCATCACCGGCAGCCGGCAAAACAAGACCGGTCAGCAGCGCCAGGGCGCCTGCGGTTACTCGTGTTTTTTTCATCTGCGCACCCTCAAACGAAATCAATGTGTTTGTCGAATGGCATTTCGCGAATGCGCTTGCCGGTCGCGGCAAAAATGGCATTGGCAAGCGCCGGTGCTGCAGGGGGAACCGGCGGTTCACCGATACCGCGTATGCGATCACCATTTTCCAGTCCGCGCACTTCTATTTTTGGACACTGGTAAAGGCGCATGCCTTCAAAGGCGTGGTAGTTGGTCTGTTCTGCCATGCCATCTGAATAGGTGGTTTCGCAATTCATGGCGTGCCCAAGTCCCCAGATAACACCGCCCTTGACGAGATTATCGAAATTGACCGGATCAATCACCCGGCCCACTTCCGCAGCCACATAGACATTGTCGATGCGGATACCGTTGTCGGTATTGCTCACCTCGACAACTTCGGCAGTGGCAACGCCAAATGACATGCAAAAGGCCACACCGCGGCCCCTGTCCGGCCCCAGATCACTGCCCCAGTTGGACATTTCACCGACAGCTTCCAGAACCTTGCGCGAATCGTCATGCCACATCAGCCGGATGCGTTCCTCCAGCGGGTCTGCCCCGGCGGCATGGATCAATTCGTCCAGCGAACAGTCATGAAAAAAGCCATTTGTTGAGGCCCCGACCGAACGCCATGAACTGATGGGCGCAAGTTCGGGTGCGCGGTATCCGGTCATGCGGTAATTCGGAATGGCAAAGGGTTGCTCCCATGCACCGGCGCTGATCTGGCTGTCACCGCCCGGCAGGGTGAGGCCCTGCCTGCTGAATTGTGAGGTTATGACCGAAGGCATTGCAATGCTCAGATCATAGGTATCGATCTTGCCATCGCTAACGGCACCGCGCATGCGCGCCATGGCGATCTGGCGCGGGTAATCATGGGCCATGTCTTCTTCACGGCTGTAGGTCAGTTTGACCGGGGTGCCTTTCATGGCGATGGCAAGCTCCGTTGCCCGTTTGACAACATCATCTTCAAGCCGGTGCCCGAAACTGCCACCAACGTATAGAACATGCACATGCACCCTGTCGGTTTCCAGACCCGTCATTGCTGCAACATTGTTTTGCACAAAGCGCGGCATTTGTGTGCCTGTCCACACATCGGCGCGTTCATCGGTTACCTTGACGATGGCACCAATGGGTTCCAAAGGCGCGTGTGCCAGATAGGGCGCACGGTATTCAGCCTCAATGACATCGGCATCCGCCAGTGCCGCATCCACATCACCATCGTCGCGGGTTCGTGCCTCGATCCTTTCTTCGGTGAAAGAATCACTGAGAACCTGCCAGTGTTCGTCCATTTCCGGCGGATAGGGCGCTTCGCCCCAGTCAAACTCAATGGCGTTGCCCGCCTGAATTGCCCGCCAGGTATTGTCCGCAATGATGCCGACACCGCCGGTTACGGGAATGATCCTTTGCACGCCGCGCATTTTTTCGGCGGCGCTGGCATCAAAGCCATTCATGACACCACCCTGGCGCGGGTTCAGTTTGACGGTTGCATGCACCATGCCATCAATAACCGTATCGATACCATAGGTGAGCGTGCCGGTGGACTTGGCGACAATATCGTGGCGGCGCATGGGTTTGCCGATCAGGCGCCACTGGTCCGGATCGCGCAATTTGACATTAGTCACCGGTTTCAAAGTTGCAGCTATCGGCGCCAGCTCAATATAGCTGAGTTCGCTGCCGTCCGGCAGGATGACCATGCCATTGGCCGTTTTCAACTGGCCGGTGGCAATGCCGGATTTCTGTGCGGCGGCGGCTTTCAGCGTCTCGCGTGCCACAGCACCTGCCATGCGCAGTTTTTCATAGCCATCGGGTACGGAACTGGAACCGCCGGTGACCTGCATGCCGAGAAATTTCATCAGCACATCCATCACGGCGCGGGCCGATTCCGCCATGGCGCTCTCGTCGGTGGAACGAAAGGGCGCGCCCTCTGTTGCCAGGGCCGTATTGTAATAGGCAGGGGCTGGTCGGCCCGGATCAACCATGACGGAATCAAGTTCCACATCCAGCTCTTCGGCAATCAGGGCCGCCTGCATGGAATAGGCACCCTGGCCAAGATCGGTGCGCGGTGTAATCAGCGTAATGCCCTGATCATTGATTTTCACATAAGGGGTCAGCGCGGTATCACCATCGGCGAGATTGACGAGCAACGGATTGTCTCCGGGCTGGTTATACCAGTAGGCGCCGAATGCCACACCGCCGGCAATGGCGGCAGAGCCGATAAGAAATGTGCGGCGGGCTATTGTTTTGACGCGTCCCATATCAAGCACTCCGCAGGTTTTTGGCGGCGGTCTTTACCGCTTCACGAATACGCGGATAGGTGCCGCATCGGCAAAGATTGGCCGACATATTGGCATCTATCTGGGCATCTGTCGGGTCGTCGTTCACATCCAGAAATGAGGCTGCGGCCATGATCTGTCCGGACTGGCAGTAGCCACATTGTGCCACCTGATGTTCAACCCATGCGGCCTGCACAACATGCAGACTGTCGGGCGTTCCAAGCCCTTCGATGGTGGTTACTTCGCCATCCACATCGCCAGCGGCCAACTGGCATGAGCGAACCGCAACGCCATCCACATGGACGGTGCAGGCACCGCATTGGGCGATCCCGCAGCCATATTTCGGGCCGGTAATACCCAACTCATCTCTCAACACCCACAAAAGGGGCATGTCCTGTTCAACATCCACCTCATGGGCGGTGCCATTAACGGTAATCTCCATGGGTACTCTCCAGATCAAATGGGCCAGATCAAATGGGCCAGATAAAATAGGCCAGATCAAACGGGTTGAAGTCATCATGCCTGTGCGGATTGTGCCAATTTTAACCGTCCGCAATACATGTTAGCGTCAACGTCACGCGAATGACGGGACGTGTTTCTCGAGAGAATATTGACAAATCGTCGAAATTTGTCAAGTTGTAAAGTATGAGTTCGAAAATGACCGAGAAAGAAAAGAAATATATCGAGAGTGCCGTCAACGTCTTTGCGCGTTATGGCGTGCGCCGGGCAACCATGGGCGATATTGCCACCCAGGCAGGCGTATCAAGGCAAACACTCTATGCAAGCTATGCCACCAAGGATGATATATTGTCTGCTGCGGTGCGTTATCACTCGGAACAGAAATATCAGGCGATTGTGTCGCGCTGGGCTGAATTGCAGGAAATCGGTGACAAGATTGATGCATTTTTTCAATACGCCGTGATTGGCCACTTCGATCTTGTTCAGCAGATGCCTGATTCCAATGATCTTTTGACGGGCATGGGCGAAGCCAGCGATGCGGAGCGTCAGCGCGCCGAGGATAAAAAACGCCAGGCGCTGGCGCAATTGTTTACCCCTTTTGAAGAAAAGCTTGCAGCAGCGGGGATGAATTCAGTTGAAATGGCTGATTTCATTCACAGTTCATCGGTAAATTATATTTTGGTGGCCAGGGATGTGGAGCACCTGAAAAGGCTGCTGCATTCCCTGAAGGTTTCTGTGCTTGCCATTCTCGGCGAGCAGTAGCTGCGCCTTTGCGCATCAAGAGATCTATTGTGTACCCGGCCATCCATGGGAAGCGGCAATTGGCCGATGGTCGATGAACTCGGCCTGTTGAAGCGGCACAATCTTTCTGATCGATAATTGCGGCAGCGAACGCCCCTCATGGCTGAAACAGATGGATGTCAGGAATTCATTGGCCAGATCCATCTGCCAGAACTGCCAGCGTGAAGGCTGGTCTGCCAGCACAGGATCGATTGAAAGTTCAATCAGATCAGGACGCGGAAAGGCAAAGCCGAACTGCTCCAGCGGTATGGAAAGACCCATGCCGCGTGCCTTGATGTAGGATTCCTTCAATGTCCAATAGGCAAAGAACCTCTGGTGCTGTTTGTAGGCGGGCAGGCTGTTCAGGGCTGTGCATTCAAGTGGCGAGAAAAACCGCGTTGCAATATCAATCAATGCCCCACCGCGCTGGATGCTCTCGACATCAATGCCAAGCGTGCGCTGCTTTGTGACCCCAAGCACAATGAGATCATCCGTATGGGTGATATTGAAGGTGATCGTATCGGTACCAATGCCGGTATTGCTCAGGTGCGGGCGGCCATATTTATTCTTGTCAAAGGTGAGATTCCGGGCATCCAGGTCCAGATAGCGCGCCAAGACTGACCGTGTCAGGGCACGGGTGATCAAAAACCGGTGCTGATCAACCGGACGTACAAAGCGCATCATCCGGGTGCGTTCAGACGCAGACAGCACGGATTTGTAATCGGCCAGCAACGGCTGCGCGGTGATTTCGCGTGGAAAGGCCGCCCAAAGATCAATGCGCTGTGGTGAGGCATGAAATCGCGATGACAGGTCAATGGGCTGATCAGGCTGCAAGATTTTCAATTCCGTTCCTGTGGGCCGGGTGTTGCCATGGGTCTGTGGCCTTTGCCCCCATTGACGATTGCGGATGGACAGTGCTGCCTCAAGGCAGATTTACCGCATAATGCATATCATCGGTCAGACAACGCGAACACCGCAGTTCGACCGGATTACCTTCCAGATCGCGCGCAATACGACGGATCAGCAGCATCGGCACCCCCGTTTCACAGCCCAAGGTCGCGCAGTCGCGTTCATTGGACAGGACGGCTTTCAATTTTTCATCGGCTTTGGCAATGGTGATGCCCCAATTGCTGGAATAGAGCTGATAGACATTGTTGGGAATTTCTTTCAGCGCATCAAAACCGGGCAGGGTTTTTGCTGCAATGGAGATTGTTTCAGTAATGACGCTCTTGCCATCCACCTGGCGAACCCGCTCAATGCGCCACACGGGTGCGCCCTTGTCGATTGACAGGGCCTGTGCTTCATCTGCCGTTGATGGCTCCTGTGACCAGCACAAAAGGCGAGACTCGGGAAAGGCACTGTCCTGTGTTTTATTGTCTGTCGTCAGTTTGAAAAACTGAAACAAAATGCGCGAATCTTCCGGTTCGGCGACAAATGTGCCGCGTCCCTGCCGTCGTACCAGCAGATTTTCCGCCGTCATCGCGTCAAGCGCCTTGCGGACGGTGCCCTGGCTGACGTTAAGCTGACGCGCCAGTTCCTGCTCGCTGGGAATGTTCATTCCGGGTTGCCAGACGCCGTCAACAAGCCGTCGGATGAGCTGGTCCTTGACCTGCGCATAGAGCGGTTTGAAGCCGATATGAGTCTCTGAATCCTGCAAAGCCAATTCCATATCTCTTTTTTTGTCTGTTTTAACCTGATCCGGTTGACAATGCCAGTATTTTGTATCTTATATCTTATATAAGACTTGGGCTGAAAGCGCCCATTATGTGGAATTTTTGTTGGAGGTTGCCTTGAGTATCCCGCAATTGCTGGTTCACGACCATAAGGACAACGTCGGTGTTGTTGTTGTGGAAAATCTGTCCGCCGGTACAAATATGACCTGTGTCATCACCCATGATGATTCGGATTTTCAACTTATGTGCAGTGATGATGTGCCGATTGGGCACAAGGTTGCCCTGCAGGACTTTGCTGTTGGCGATACCGTCCTCAAATATGGCGAGGATATCGGCAAGATTGTTGCCCCTATCAAAAAGGGTGAGCACGTCCATGTCCACAATATGAAAACCAAGCGCTGGTAGGAGCAAATCATGTCTCAGAAAATCATGGCTTACCGGCGCGAAAATGGCCGCGTCGGTGTTCGCAATCACGTGGTCATCCTGCCGCTGGATGATATTTCAAATGCTGCCTGTGAAGCAGTTGCCAATAATATCAAGGGCACAATGGCCCTGCCGCATGCCTATGGCCGGTTGCAATTTGGTGAAGACCTGGATTTGCATTTCCGCACCATGATCGGCACCGGTGCAAACCCCAATGTTGCAGCCGTTGTGGTGATCGGCATTGAGCCGGAATGGACCAAGATTGTCGTTGACGGGATCGCCGCCACGGGCAAGCCGGTGACCGGGCTGTCGATTGAGCAGAACGGCGATATCGCAACCATCGCCGCTGCTGCACGTGTGGCGAAGGATTATGTTCATTGGGCAACGGAATTGCTGCGCGAGGAGTGCGATATTTCAGACCTGTGGATTTCCACAAAATGCGGTGAGAGCGACACCACAACCGGCCTTTCATCCTGCCCGACCGTTGGCAATATGTATGATAAATTGCTGCCGGGTGGCATTTACGGCTGTTTCGGTGAAACGTCGGAAATTACCGGCGCTGAACATTTGTGCAAGGCCAAGGCCGCCAATCCGGAAGCTGCCGAAAAATTCATGAAGATCTGGCAGTCCTATCAGGATGATGTCATTGAAGCGCACAAAACATCTGACCTTTCTGACAGCCAGCCAACCAAGGGCAATATTCTTGGTGGGTTGACAACGATTGAGGAAAAGGCGCTGGGCAATCTGGAAAAGATTGGCCGCACCTCCACCTATATCGATGCGCTGGGCCCTGCTGAAGAGCCGAAAAAAGGCAAGGGTCTGTATTTCATGGACACCTCCTCTGCCGCTGCGGAATGTGTGACGCTGATGGCCGCTGCCGGCTATGTGATCCACACCTTCCCGACCGGTCAGGGCAATGTCATTGGGAACCCGATTGTGCCGGTCATCAAAATCACCGGCAATCCGCGCACCGTGCGCACCATGGGTGAACACGTCGATGTGGATGTATCGGGCGTGCTGCGCCGTGATATGACCATCAGCCAGGCGGGTGATGCGCTTATTGACATGATCGTTCGCACATCCAATGGTCGTCATACGGCGGCCGAAGCGCTGGGTCACCGCGAATTTGTCATGACCAAGCTTTACCGCAGTGCATAAGTGTAAACGCACACATGAGTTGAGTTGATCCTTCAGGCCGCCGCGCAAAAGGTGGCGGCCACATGCAAAGAGGCACCCGATCCTGCTATGGCTGAAATCGTCATCACTGAATTTATGGATCAATCGGCTGTTGATCAGCTGTCGGCACAATTTGCCACCCGTTACGACCCAGAACTGGCGGACCGTCAGGAAGATATTTCAGCCTTGCTGGGTAGCGCCACGGCATTGATTGTGCGCAACCGGACGCAGGTTACAAAAGACCTTCTGGCAAAGGCACCGGCGCTCAAATGTGTCGGGCGGCTCGGGGTTGGCCTTGATAATATTGACATGGATGCCTGCAAGGGCGCCGGTGTCAGCGTCTATCCGGCCACCGGGGCCAATAATCTGAGTGTGGCGGAATATGTCATCAGCAATGCCATGGTGCTGTTGCGTGGTGCCTATCACGCGCGCGATGCGATGCTGCGCGGTGAATGGCCGCGCCAGACACTGATTGGCCGTGAACTGTCCGGCCGCGTCATGGGCCTTGTGGGTTTTGGCGCGATTGCCAGAGAGGTGGCTGAGCGGGCCCGTGCGCTTGGCATGGATGTGATCGCCTATGATCCCTTCTGCCCGGCTGATGATGCGGCCTGGCAATTGGGCCGCAAAGTTTCGTTTGAGGATCTGTTGCGTCTGTCCGATGTGGTCAGCCTGCATGTGCCGCTCAATGATTCCACCTATCATCTGATTGACGCCGCAGCCCTTGCCGGGATGAAGGATGGTGCGATCCTCATCAATGCCGCGCGCGGCGGTGTGATTGATGAAGAGGCGCTGGCCTCTGCATTGTCGCATGGCAGACTGGCTGGTGCGGCGCTTGATGTATTTGAGGTTGAGCCACTGACCGCGAACGCGGCAATGAAATTCAGCGGCATCGCAAATCTTGTCCTGACGCCGCATATCGCCGGGGTGACGGAAGAATCCAATGTCCGGGTCAGTGCATTGATCGCACAGATTGTTGCAGAACATCTGACGCGATAGGAATTTTCGAAATTTTGGGTGGAGCACGTCATGACGGCTGAAAACACAATGAGCGTGAACGCGGTTCATCTGCTTATCCGTGATGCACTGATGCGCAGCAATACTGCGCAGCCGGCGGCCAATAGTGTGGCACGGGCGCTGGTAGCTGCCGAACTTGCCGGGCAGACAGGCCATGGCTTGCGGCGCGTTGGCTCCTATGCGGCGCAGGCGGCCTGCGGAAAAATCGATGGTCAGGCACAGGCATCCCTGAAACAGCTGAGGCCGGGCGCAGCGCTGGTTGATGCAGCGCATGGCTTTGCCTATCCGGCGGTTGAACTGGCGCAGGAATGGCTGGTGGAGGCGACACCCAAACAGGGCATTGCCCTGGCAGGCATTACCCGCTCACATCATTGTGGTGTGGCCGGTGTCATTGTCGAGGCGCTGGCTGAAAAGGGACTGGTGGCGCTGCTCTTTGCCAATACACCGGCAGCAATGGCGCCCTGGGGTGCAAAACAGCCTATTTTCGGCACCGACCCGATTGCCTTTTCCTGTCCTTTGCCAAAGGGTGATCCCATCACCATTGATATTGCCCTGTCAAAAGTTGCCCGCGGCAAAATCATGGCGGCCCATCAAAAGGGCGAGGATATTCCACCCGATTGGGCTCTGGACGCCGATGGCAACCCGACCACCGACAGCGCCGCAGCACTGGCCGGCTCCATGGCCCCGCTTGGCGATGCCAAGGGCACGGTGCTGGCGCTGATGGTCGAACTATTGTGCGCCGGGCTGACCGGTGCCAATTTCAGCTATGAGCAAACATCGTTCCTGAATGCCGAGGGCAAACCGCCCGGCTCCGGCCAGGCACTGATTGCCATCGACCCCGGCGCATTTGGTGACCATGCGCCGACGCGTTTTGCCGATATGGCCCATATGCTGACATCGCTCGACGGTGCTCGCATGCCGGGCGCACGCAGACACGCATTGAAACGGGCGATCGAGCGTGATGGTATTGCCATCACCCAGGCGCAGATTGACGAGATCGGCGCGATCGGGCTTTAGAGTATGGGAGGATAACAGGAAGCAAAGCAGAGTCTGGTGCCGGTTCTTCTTTCTGTTTGCTGGTTTCTGCAGCGCATGAGACATGTCTATCCCAGTTTCCCGTGAGCTTGCAGACATAATTTACCGTTAAAAGCTTGTATTAAGCACCAATAGGTCATATATGTCCTATTAGAAGCCTATCGGAAGAAGTCTTACTAACGGACAAATATGTCCGTTTGAATAATAAAATCATTATAAGAGGTCAAATATGACCGTTCCTTCAAGAATGCAAACGCGCTCACCTGAGCAGATCGCGGTGGAGATCGGGCACAAACTCGAACGTTTACGCCTCTCGCGAAACATCACACAGGCTGAACTTGCTGAAAATGCCGGTGTATCAGAACGCACGTTGAGACGTCTGGAAGCGGGGCAGGGTGCAACGCTCGACACCCTCATTCGGATCATGACGGGTCTCCAGATACAGGAAAATCTGCAATTGCTTTTGCCTGACCCGCGCATTCGGCCGATTGAACGGGTTCGCTCTGGCGGCCGTGAACGCCAGCGGTCCAGCCCGCAAAACATCAGGAAGAAGGTGGCACCATGGGAATGGGGCAAGGAAGGCTGATGGATGGCTGAATCGACCACAGACGCAAGGGTCGTTCTTTGGGGCCGTGACGTCGCCGCTGTCTCATGGATCAAAGAGGACGATTATGCAGTCTTCCAATACGATCCACTATTCGCCGAAACCGATATACAGCTTTCTCCATTGGTCATGCCGCTACGGGCGGATCCCTATTCATTTCCGGCCTTGCCAAAAACAACCTTCAAGGGTCTTCCTGGTCTGCTGGCAGACGCGCTTCCCGATAAATATGGCAACAGACTGATCAATATATGGCTTGCGGAGCAAGGACGCACACCGGCAAGTTTTAACCCTGTCGAGCGTCTTTGTTATGTCGGTCGCCGCGGCATGGGCGCGTTGGAGTTCCGCCCCGCTGTGGGCAGTTCCTCAAAACGCGCCCGTAAAATCGAGGTATCCAACCTCGTCCGGCTGGCGAACAGGGTCCTGAATGAAAAAGCAGGTCTGCAGGGTGTGCTTACCGGACAAAACGATCTGGCCGCCATGGATGACATTCTTCGTGTCGGAACATCTGCGGGTGGCGCCCGCGCAAAGGCCATTCTCGCATGGAACCCGCAAACAGGTGAGTTCCGCCATGGGCAGACCGACGCCGGTGACGGGTTTGAGCACTGGTTGATGAAGTTTGATGGCATCGACAACAATCGCGACAGGGAAGAGCCGGACCCGCAAGGATTTGGCCTCATTGAATATGCCTATTATCGCATGGCAACGGCTGCCGGCATCCACATGATGCCGAGCCGGCTCCATCACGAAGGTGGCCGCAGTCATTTCATGACGCGCAGGTTTGACCGGCCGATGCACGACAATGGAGAGACAGAAAAGCTGCACATGCAATCCCTGTGTGCCCTGCAACACTATGACTTTAACGACCCTAAAGGTTATTCCTACGAGCAGGCCATTTTGACCATCCGGCAGCTCGGGCTTGGCGCGCCTGCTCTGGAGCAGCAATTCATACGGGCGGCGTTTAACATAATCGCCCGCAACCAGGACGATCACGTCAAGAACATCGCATTCCTGATGGATCGCGACGGCACATGGTCTTTATCCCCGGCCTATGACGTAACCTATTCGTACAATCCAAGCGGCGAATGGACCGGCCAGCATCAAATGAGTTTGAACGGCAAGCGTGACAACTTCGAAATGGCTGATCTTCTCGCCTTCGCCAAGACAGCCTCGATCAAGACGCCCAGGGCAAAATCGCTGATCAGTCAGATTGCTGGTTCGGTTTTGGCCTGGTCAGATTTTGCGCGGGAAGCGGGCGTCGACGAGAAATCTGCTCAACGCATTGCCAGATCGCACAGGCAGATCGCCTGACGCGATCTGACATCGGAAGCGGCTCGCAAAATTTGCAATGAAGTATTGGTGTCGTGGGGTACGAAACAGCCGGTTTTCGGCACGGGTCTGATTGTTTTTCTGCCCTTTGCCGGATGGTAATCCGACCACCGACAGCGCTGCTCCACTGACCGGTTTCATCGACTCGCTTGGCGATGCCAAGGGCACTGTGCTGGCACTGATGGTTGAGTTTTTGTGTGCCGGGCGAACCGGTGCCGATTTCAGCTATGAGCAAACATCGTTTTTGAATGCCGAGCGCAAATCACCCGGTCCGAAGCAGGCACTGATTACCATCGAACCAGGTGCAATCTGTGACCATGTACCTGTGCGTTTTGCCGATATGGAACATTTGCTGACATTGCTGGATGGTGCCCGCGTGCCAGCGCGCGCATAGGCGTGCTGAAGCGGTAAATGGAGCGTAATGGCATTGCAATTACGCAGGGGCAGGTTGATGAGATCGGTGCGATTGGGGTTTAAGGTGTGGCAGGGTTGAATGGGAATATTTGGGCGGGTTCCAGACATTCGCGGCAAACCTGTAATCACGGTGCTGCACGAAAACAAGCGGACCTTCGTCGCGCCGTGGACGACTTCACCGGCTCGTCAGCGAGGTCTGAGCCGGAATCAGACCTTCCCCGCAGTTGTAAAAAGTGCCAAACAGAAGCAACGCACGATACACCGCCAATAACATGGGCTTTTCCTGGAAGGCCGTGTCCAATAAGGTTAACCTACCTTATGTGTGCCGCCAACTTAGATGCGAGGAATGGAGAAGACATGGTACTTCGCAGGCAAGCCGACCGAGATTTCATAAGAGATCGGTTCGCTATATTGAGAAATGCAATCGAGAGCGACGTATCGCTTAATGTTACCGGGTTGAATATCTCGGTAGAGAACTTTTTTCGTGATCTCTTGAATCTCATTCTCGATGGAGACTTCAAAAACTTGAACGTCGACCTAGGGAATGCTGCGGCGATTGACTTGGCTGACGATACACTGAGTCACTGTATCCAAGTGACCTCTACCTCAGAAAAATCAAAGATAGACAAGACGTTGAAGAAGTTCGTCGAACACGGGCTTCACGAGAAATACGACCGTCTTTCAGTCTTCATTGCAACAAAGAAAAATTCTTATAGATCACCTGAATTCTCCGATCCCACAGGTGCTTTCTCGATACTCGCAAGGGACAACGTTTGGGATTGGGATAACATCATGAAAATGATCGATGATCTAGAACAGCCTGAACTATCTGCTGTTCGTGATTTCGTCGAGAATGGAATTTACGTGGAACCGAGTAAGGTCCCGCAGAATGAGGTCGCTACACTATTCGGTCTGATGGAAGTACTGAGCGACGAAACACATGAACAGGCAGGAAAAGGGAACTCAATAGACCCTGATCCCAACAAAAAGATCGAAACGCGATTTTCGGAACATGCAGACTTTCTGAAGGGGGAGTATGCAGCCTATTTTGTTGAGTACGGGGCGGTACTGGAAGACGCGTACAGGGGTATAGACCTCGGGTCCGCACGGATACGGCGGCTCGGACTTCATCTTGGCACAAAGAGCAACGAACTGCTGGCTGCAAACGACGGCGACCCAGCGCTGGCCTTGAACAAGATAGTTGAGTATTACCTGAAAATCCTTCAAGACCACGGAAAGGCATCCGACGGTGGGGCGGTTAGGTTTTTTCTGCTAGACCAGATGATAAGATGTCACGTGTTCCCGAACCCGGTGCTTGAAAGTGTCTAACCTGTTTTCCACAAACGAGAAAATTCCGACTCTGCCACCGATAGTTGGGGTGGAGTTGTTGAACGTTTTGGATCGCGGTGGACGTGGGCGAGCTTCGATGTTTGATATTTTTGACTCCTTGAGTAAGAAGCGCCGATTTGCTCCACGCAGCATATACTACGCACTAGCCTTCTTGTATTCGACAGGAATAGTCGACTTTGACGGCGTCTATGTATGGCGGGTGCAAGATGCTGAGGATTGACCGTCTCTATAGTGAGCCGAAGCTGTTTGACGACTTGGTGTTTGGAGCGGGCCTCAATCTGATTCTTGGGGAGCCTAGCGACGACAGCAAGAAAACGAACGGCGTTGGAAAGTCTGTTTCAATGGATTTTCTCAACTTCGCCTTGCTGTCTCGATACTCAGACTCGCGCATCAAGAAGGTTCCAGAGGAAGCCTTTCCATTGGACGCAAGGGTATGCATTGACCTCAATGTCTCTGGTAATAAGGTAACAATAAAACGGTCACGCGAAGCTGAGAGTAGGCCAACAATAATTCAAGACGAAAAGCCTCTGAGTTTTGACAAATTAGATGACGCTCAGGGCTACTTGTCTGCTCTGGTGTTCGAAAGTGTGAAGGAAGAACATCCGAGTTTCAGATCAATGATCGGCATTTTCATTCGTGATGAGCGGTCCGAGTTTAAGTCAATTATTAACGGATATGATACCAAAAAGCGTATCGCCGACGATTACGCTCCGCACCTTTATTTACTTGGGGCTAGCATCGAGAAATACAAAAGCATCAAGAAGCTCCAAGATGGTATCTCTTCAACGGAATCTCAGATAAATAAGCTAAAAGCTGACGTTCAATTGCTTCGCCAAAAAAACATTGAGGACGCTAGATCTGACCTGAACGAGCTTGATGCAGAGGTGGCAGCTATTGAAGAAAACATCGAAAACCTCGAAAACTCCGCGGCATACGACGTTATCGAAGGGGAAATTTCGGCCCTCGACGCTTCAATCTCCGAGCTTCGACGTAGATCGGCGGTGATTATTGAAAACTTGGCGAAGCTGGAGCCTATTGAGGCTGAGCCGGTAGACATCTCAGAAGAGGAGCTGCGCGAGTTCTATAACGGGCTTAAAGTTGGGTTGGGCGACTTGGTTTCGCGAGATTTCAGCCAGCTTCAAGAATTCAAACAACGAATTTATCGCTTCCAAAATGAAGTGCTTTCCAAGCGTCGAGCTGATTTAGAGGGCGAGTTAAAGGAGGTTCGATTTGCGCTCAAGGCTCAAGATCGTGAGTATCAAAAACGGCTTAAGCTGCTGGACCAGACTGGCGCTCTTCGAACGTTGAAACAAACTTTTGCTGCGTATCAGGAAAAGTCGGATCAGCTATCAGACTTGAGAAGCTTCATCACTGGTTACGACGCAGCAATATCTCAAAAGCGGGAGCAGCAGCTCGAGAAGGACATAGAACTTCAAAGGCTGCAAGCTAGCATCGACGATGCGGAAAAAATCAAGGATAGCTTTGAGCGAACGATTTTGGATATGCATGGTTACGTGATGGGCAACCGTCAGGCGTCGTTTAAGTACATCACCACTAAAAAGAAGCAGGTGGTAGAGATTTCATTGCGTATTGATAGCGATGGTAGCCACAGCGTGGAGCGTGAAAAGACTTTCATTTACGACTTCTCCCTTCTTCAAAACGAGCATACGAGCGAACTACATTTCGGGCTTTTGGTGCACGACAATATCTTTGATGTAGATAGCGACACTTTACGTCGAAACTTAAACTATATAGCTAGCCACATGCATGAATTTCGTGGTCAATACATTCTGACGTTGAACTCGGATCGTGCTTCTTCCGACGCTCCAGACGAAATGAATGCGCTCCAGAGTGTAGTTAGGGCGCGTTTCACCAAGGCAGATAGATTCTTGAAGGTCAGTTATCAAGAGAGTTAGAGTAGCGGTCATTCTCGCAGAATCCGAGTTTCTTGAGCTGTCGCATTCCTGCTGCGCGCTCATAGCGAATGGCCGGTTAAAAGCGTTGCGCCGCAGCATTGCATCTTTCGGACGAAAGGCAACTTTGGGCCGGGAGTGAATGCGTTCATTGCATTGGGTTTGACTGATTATTGGTTGCAGCGAACGACGGCTGCGAGCTCAAAATGGGAAGGCCTTCGACTTCTCATCTGAACAAAGATCTCAAACTCAACTTATGGCGCATCATCCGGACGGTGCAGCACAATATCGAAGCCTTCATTGGCAGATGGAGCAACAAAGTGTCTGGAGATTTGTAAAAACTGCTCGTGCGTTGCAGCAAATGGATGGTCGCCGCTTGCATTGCGGGCGCGCAGTCTCGCTAGGCAAACATCGTCTGCGACATCCAGATAATGAAGTTTGTTCGCAGCTTTTGTTTGTTGGATTATGCCCCGCATCCAGGTGCGTTTGGCAATCGTATTTGCGGGAAAATCCAATACGACCGACAAGCCTGCGTTCAACAAAGATGCAACGTGAGGCCCCATGACATTTTGCAGTTTGGCGGCGCAACGGACGTAATCCGGGACTGTAGACATCTCGTCAGCGTAAAGCGCCGCCAGCCAATCATCTTCGGCAATGACAATTGTTGCGTCCCTGCTGCCAAGTTTTGCAGTGAGCGTCGATTTTCCAGACGCAATTTTCCCGCACACCAGGTGCAATGTTGGTGAATTTTCAGACATAAAGATACCCTTGTTCTGCGCATGGCGCACGTTTGACGTTCAGATACAGATCACCCGGCCCGGCGTATCAGGCCGGGAAGGTAATTCGACTGTGGCGTTGATCGCCGAGTGTCTGAACAAAGGTCTTCATAGTCGACTGATGGCATGGAAACGCTGCTGTGTCCATGTCCGCAGAAGGCCC
Source organism: uncultured Rhizobiaceae group bacterium (assembly GCA_947501445.1). Lineage (GTDB taxonomy): Bacteria > Pseudomonadota > Alphaproteobacteria > Rhizobiales > Rhizobiaceae > Hoeflea_A. The sequence continues at coordinate 76,295 of CANMVS010000007.1, forward strand.
ACGGGATGTCTGTCTGATTAAAGTCGGCTTTTGGTCGCACGTGTCGGCACAGGTGGGTTTTTGAATGGTGTTGTTGGACTTGCTTTCGTCGCGTCCCGCGTCAGGAAAACCGCTCAATCAGCCCCGTCACCTCAGCATCCCGTGCCTTCTTGCTTGTGCCGCCTATGACGACGACGATCAGGCGGCGGCCGCCGCGGTTTGCGGTGGCCACGAGGTTGTAGCCGGAGGCGCGGATGTAGCCGGTTTTCATGCCGTCGACGCCTTTTACGGTACCCAAAAGCTCGTTGGTCGCCTCAAAAGTGCGTCCGTTGTAGGTGAAGGCGCGTGCCCGGAAATTGGCCTGGTATCCGGGAAATCGTATTCTGATCAACCGGGCAAGTTTGGCCATGTCGCGGGCGGTGGTGACGTTGCCCGGGTCAGGCAGGCCGGTGGCATTGCCAAATTGTGTACGCGACAGTCCGAGCGCCCGGGCCCGCTTTGACATCCTTGCGGCGAAGGCCGCTTCTGAACCGGAGAGTTCCTCGGCAACGACAACAGCCACATCATTGGCTGATTTTACCGCCAGTGCTCTTATCGCGTCGCGCACGGAAATCGTGGATCCGGCCTGCAGACCGATGCGGGTGGGCGGTTGAGAGGCAGCTTTTGCCGAGACGGTGAGCGGTGTGCCGAGCGAGAGGTTTTTGGTCTTTACCTCCTCGAACATGATGTAGAGGGTCATCAGTTTGGTGAGTGATGCGGGATAACGCGGCGCATCCGCATTGACGGCATAAAGCACGGCGCCGGTGTTGGCATCGATCACCAGTGCGGATTTGCCCTTTGCAACGGGTGTTTGCGGGGCATAGGCTGTTGCCAGGACGGAGATGGGCTTGGTTGCCGTTGCCTGACACCCGGCAAGCATCAGCGTTGCCAGCAGCGCGGCGGCCACCGTTCGTACCCCAAATCTGTGAGCCATGCATTCCCCCGCAATGTCCTGCCTGCTATCATCAGGTTTTTCACTGGAAACTGCAAGTGCCCAAACTGTCTGCCGGCCACATGGTGCTGAACATCAGGAATTCGCCCGGCATTTGGGAAACCGCCCCGGCTGCGGTCCCGTGCGATATTGTATTTGCTGCACCTTTGAATACATAGGGTTGAGATCACTCAGACAGAGGTACAAGCCCCATGACGCCTATCAAGCTCTCGGAAAAACTGGCCATGTTTTCAACCCATTGGGACCCGCATGTGGTCGCCGACTACAATCAGAACGAGGTGATGGTAGTCAAATTTCAGGGTGCGTACCCATTTCACAAACACGATGAGACGGACGATTTTTTCTATGTTCTGGAAGGCGAAATGCTGATGGATATCGAGGGCGAGCCGTCTCACCGCATCCAGGCTGGCGAGTTATTCATCGTGCCCAAGGGTGTTGTGCACAGGCCACGGGCCGAAAACGAGGTCAAAGTCCTTTTGATCGAACCGAAGGGCGAGCCCAATTCCGGTGATTCCGACAGGGAACCGGCACCCAAGACGCGTATTTGACGGAAAATACAGCGGCAACACAATCATTTATCCTGTCCTTTGGAGTTCCAAATAAATAGTGCTTTTCCAGATGGCGGTTTTGTCTGTCGCGCTGCGAAATCCCGAGGCGTTTTCGAACACCCGGTTCAGGTTTTGCCGATCCCGTCAAAATCTGAATTGCTTTCATGTGAAAGGCCAAACATGGAGGCCCAATTTGAGGCAGTCATTCCGGCGCGATAGTCTTTCTGCATATCCTCATCCAGCAATTCCACGAGCAATCGGTTTTCAAGCCAGACTTCAACGCATTCGAATGGGCCGCGATTGCAGATACGCGATATCCAGCCTTTGGACGAGGCAAGTGCAATGATTTCCGTGCGCTTCAGTTGCGCACAGATGGCAGCATGAACAAAGGTTGGCGTTGCATCAGGCTTACTGATTTCACAGGATATCTGGTCCGGGCCGGCTTTAAGCACATGCGTTGTCGGATAGACTTCGATCGCTGTTCCATCGTCTTTCGCAGTAAAAGCAATCCAGCAATCGGGAAATGGCGGGAAAGGCATGGCTTTGCCACCCATCACGCGCGCAAGAAAGTTTGCCACGCCCTGACAATCATCAGCGCTTATGGACAGATGCAACAGGCTCATGAAACATTCCTCAGTGACTGTCTTTGCAGTATACCGCTGTGTTGAGAAATGTCAGCCTTTTTTGGGGGGCATACCAATGGTCGAAGAGCTTGAACGAATGCCTGTTTCAAACGTCGTATCCCGTCACACACAGCAAAGACGAACAAACGCTCGAAAGCTGGTGTATGTGAATTCATGCACACCGGCCCTAATAAAGCCAGCGCACCAGACCGAGCGTGATGAACGGGAAGAATGCCAGTATGACCACCCGGATAAGATCGGTGGCGACGAAGGGGAAGACGCCGCGATAGGTTTGTGACAGCGGGATATCCTTTGCCATCGAGTTGATGACAAACAGGTTCATCCCCACCGGCGGCGTTATCAACCCGACTTCCACGACGATCAAAACGAGAATGCCGAACCAAAGGGCAAATTCTTCCGTTGGCAGGCCAAAATCCAGACCGATCACAATCGGAAAGAAGATCGGCACGGTCAGCAGGATCATCGACAGGGAATCCATGACGCAACCGAAGACCAGATAAAGCAGCAGGATGATTGTCAGCACCAGCCACGGGGAATAGCCCTGTTCGGTAACAAACATGGCCGCTTCCTGTGGCAGCTGCGAGAGCGCCAGAAAGCCATTGTAGATCGCCGCACCCAGGATGATCAGGAAGATCATGCCGGTTGAATTGGCTGTGTCCAGAATGGAGGATTTCAGCGTTGCCCATGTCAGGCCGCGGTTTGCCAAGGCGATGAGACCGGTGCCGGCAGCACCGATGGCGGCGGCTTCCGTCGGGGTGAAGATGCCCTGATAGATGCCGCCGACGACAACCAGAAACACCAGCAGAACGGGCCATACGGCCAGCAGTGCCTGAAACCGTTCGCCATAGGGAATGCGCTCGGTTTTGCCGCCCGATTCGGGTTTGATACGCACATAGATGGAAATGGCGAGCATATAGCCGACAGCGGCCAGAATGCCCGGAATGACAGCCGCCACGAACAATTTGGCGATATTCTGCTCCGTCAGGATGGCATAGATGACCAGCACCACGGATGGTGGAATGAGAATGCCAAGCGTGCCACCGGCGGCAAGCGCACCGGTTGCCAGCGAGCCGGAATAACCGTAGCGCTTGAGTTCGGGCAGGGCGACCTGGCCCATGGTGGCCGCTGTTGCCAGTGATGACCCGCAGATGGCACCAAACCCGGCGCAGGCACCCACCGCTGCCATGGCGACACCGCCCTTGCGGTGGCCAAGCCATGCTTCGGCAGCCTTGAACAGCGCTGTCGACATGCCGCCGAGCCGGGCAAATTGACCCATCAACAGAAACAGCGGAATGATCGACAGGGAATAGCTGGAGAACGTGCCATATGTCTGATTTTTCAACTGGCCGAAGATCATCAGCATTGAATCATTGATCATGTAACTGCCAAGCACACCGGTTGCCAGCATCGCCAGCCCAATGGGTACCCGCAGAAAGATCATGATGAGAAGTATGGGGAACGACCAGATCCCGATTTCCAGATTGCTCACGCTATTTCCCCGTCCATAGAAACCGTCGTGCCGGTTTTGAATTCAATCAGGCTGCGCCACAAACACCAGGCCGCGACGATGACGAAGACCACGGCGCCGAAGAGGCTCGCCGCATAGGCCCACCACAGGGGAAACTGAAGAATGAAGGTGGTTTCACCATAGTTCTGCTTGTCGATGGTGCCCAGCCAATGCCGCCAGCAGATGAGCAGGGCAAAACCAAGCATCAGCCCATTGGCGATAATTTCGATAAACCGATTGGCCGTGTCGCTGAAATGCATTGTCAATATTTCAACGACCGCATGGCCGCGCCGGTAATGACACCAGGGTAAAAAGGCAAAGACCGCAAAGGCCGTGCCGGCTTCCAGAAGTTCAAAATCACCCGGAATGGGACCAAGACCCACAAAGACCAGCGATCTGCCTGTCACTGAAATCACGGTGATTACAATGAGTGCTGTCAGCACCAGTCCGCCCGTCAGCGCTGTCATGCGGGCAAGCGTGCCGACCAAGCGTTCAATACGCTGTGTCATGTCAATGTCCCTCTCCGGCTCATTCATCCGGTCGCTTGTTCTTATTGGTTTTTATTGAGTCGGTATAGACCGTTTCACGTTTTGTCGGAAACGGGACAACGGTGTCGGCCTTTGATTTTGTTGATGCATTCAGGTTTTGCCGATTCCGTCAAAATCTGAATTGCTCTAGCACAGCACCGTGCCCACACATCACCATGCTGAAAATACGATGCAATCGGCGGTGTGTGATCGGTCATGATTGCGAAAACGGGCGGCGTATCGTTCTGATCACGCCGCCCGCATTTTGTAATTGCCTATTTGGAGTGTTTTTCCATGAGTGCCTGGGCGCGCTCATAAAGATCGCTTCCGTCGATACCCTTGGCATCCATTTCAGCAATCCAGTTGGCGACAACCGGCTTGGCTGCTTCTTTCCAGCGGGCAACCTCGGCTTCATCCAGAACGATGATCTGGTTGTCGGTTGCTTCAGCCTTCTTGCGGCCCGGCGCATCGAAATCCTGCATGGTGCGACCGGCAAATGCAGAATATTCAAGTCCGGAATTATCGTCGATCACCTTCTTGAGGTCATCCGGCAGGCTGTCATATTTGGCTTTGTTCATCGCCAGAACAAAGACAGCCGTATAGAGCGCCTTGTCACCGGAAAGTTCCGTGTGGGTATTGACCAGTTCAGGAATTTTGAGCGCCGGGGTGACTTCCCAGGGAATGACCGTTCCGTCGATCACGCCTTTAGAAAGGGCTTCGGGAATAGCCGGAACCGGCATGCCAACAGGCGTTGCGCCCATTTGTGAAAGAAGGCCGTTGATGACGCGTGTCGGACCGCGCAGTTTTTTGCCCTGCATGTCTTCAAGTTTTGAAACGCCTTCGCCCTGAACGTGGAAAACGCCCGGTCCGTGCATCCAGGTTCCCAGAATTTTGAGATCCTTGAAATCATTGTCTTTCATGTCGGATTCAAACAGTTCCCAATAGGCGCGGGAACCGGCTTCTGCATCCGTCATCATGAAAGGCAGTTCAAAGACTTCGGCGCGCGGGAACCGGCCGGGGGAATAGCCGGGCAGGGTCCACACGATATCAACGACACCATCACGCGCCTGATCGATCAACTGCGGCGGTGTGCCACCCAGAGACATGGCACTGAAAATGTCGACTTTGATGCGACCATCAGAATCTTTTTCAATCTTCTCGGCCCAGGGTGTCAGAATGTTCGCAGGCACATTGGCCTGTGGTGGCAAAAACTGATGCAGGCGCAGTGTCACTTCCTGTGCCAGCGACTGAGCCATACCGGCACCAAGCCCGGCGGAAACCAGCGCAGCAGCAGCCAGCGTTTTCAAAAGGTTGCGTTTATTCATAAGTATCCTCCCTGTGATGCAGTGTAAGCCTGCACCCGTGGTTCTTTGCGCATCAATTCACCACCTGTCAATTGATGCGTGTTGCAGTCCTGGAGTGCCATTTCACTCCACCCGGTTGATGACAAACCGGTTTTACCCAGCCGCGTTGCACCATCGCCCAATGGCGCGTTCGATGGTGAAGTAACATTTCTTCAGTCTCATGAAAGCAAATTGAATTGCGCAGGTAAAATGAAAATACCCGTGTGACCCATATCAATCGCGCTATGCGTCATGGGCCTGTCACCTGCTGTCAGATCACCTGTACGTATTCCCTTCACTATCTCCTGCCTTCGTTCTTTCCATTCAGGCGCTCCCGCAGCCAATGTTGCATTGCCCGCCTATGATCGATGAAACGCACCTGATCCGAGCGGGTGCATGCAATGATTTTATTTTGTAACTGTCCATAGCAGCCAGCGCAAAAAATGCGGCTACTGCCTGAGCGGCAGCGCGTGGGTGTCCTTCAGTGTTTCAAGGACGATGGCTGATTTGACGTGGCGCACCGATTCATGCGGCAGCAGCACATCATTGACAAAACCTGACAGCGCCTTGAGGTCTGCTGTTACAACCTTGAGCATATAGTCCATTTCGCCGGTCAGCGTGTGGGCCTCCAGTACTTCGGGCAGACCATCGATCAGTTCGGCAAAGCGCCGGGCGTTGTTGCGGTTGTGGGTGTCGAGTGTGACGGTAATGATATTGACAATACCCAGCCCCAGCCGGGCACGGTCGAGGGCGGCAAAATACCCCAGAATATAGCCTTCCTCCTCAAGGCGCTGTCGCCTGCGTGAGCATTGGGAGGGTGACAGGTTTACCCGTTCAGACAGTTCGCCATTGGTCAGGCGTGCCTCGCGTTGCAGTTCATGGAGAATTTTCAGGTCGAATTGATCATGCATGATTTGTGCGGATTTCCAATCGTAAGTGCGCGTATTGTGCAAACTTTAGAATATGTAAGCGAATTATGCAAAGTATGTGCGGGAAATTTGCGCGATAATGCTGTTCTGAATTAATGAACAAGGAGCATTGTCATGGGCCCGTTTCCACATCAGGCACCGCCTGCAAAAATCTGCGATGAAAATCCGGCTGGTACGGACGGGTTCGAGTTTGTCGAGTTTGCTCATCCCGAACCCGAAAAGCTTGAAGCGCTCTTTACCAAAATGGGTTACCGGCCGGTCGCCAAACACCGCACGAAGGAAATCACCGTGTGGCGCCAGGGTGACGTCAATTACATTCTCAACGCCGAGAAGGGCTCCTTTGCCGACCGGTTTATCGATCTGCATGGTCCCTGCGCGCCTTCCATGGCCTGGCGGGTTGTCGATGCACAACATGCCTATCAGCATGCGCTGTCAAAAGGCGCTACAGCCTATGAGGGAAATGACAAGGCGCTTGATGTGCCGGCGATCGTCGGCATTGGCGGCTCCCTGCTGTATTTTGTCGACACCTATGGCGACAAGGGTTCGGCCTATGAGCGCGAGTTTGAGTGGCTTGAAACAGCCAACCCGAAACCGGAAGGTGTCGGATTTTATTATCTTGATCATCTCACGCATAATGTTTTTCGCGGCAATATGGACAAGTGGTGGGCTTTCTACCGCGAAATGTTCGGTTTCAAACAGATCCACTTTTTTGATATTGAAGGCAAAATGACCGGTCTGGTCTCGCGGGCCATCACCTCACCATGCGGCAAGATCCGTATTCCGCTGAACGAATCGACCGACGATAAAAGTCAGATCGAGGAATACCTGCGCAAATACAAGGGTGAGGGCATTCAGCATATTGCTGTCGGCACAGACGATATCTACACGGCAACGGACAGGCTTGCGGACAATGATCTGAAATTCATGCCCGGTCCGCCTGCGGCCTATTATGAAAAGTCCCAGGCGCGGGTCAACGGCCATGAAGAGCCACTGGAGCGCATGCAGCGCCACGGTATTTTGATTGACGGTGAAGGTGTCATCGATGGCGGCATAACAAAAATCCTGCTGCAGATTTTCTCCAAAACCGTGATTGGACCGATTTTCTTCGAATTCATTCAGCGCAAGGGCGACGAGGGCTTTGGCGAGGGCAATTTTCGCGCCCTGTTTGAATCCATCGAAGAAGATCAGATCCGCCGCGGCGTGCTGGTCGGCGACGCAGCCGAATAGGTCCGTAACCCGATTTTGCGGTTCCGGGATGTTTCCCGGGGCCGCTTTTACCATGCCTTTGCCTAAAGGCTGCCCCTCAAACAAACCATTGGCAAAGCCAACGACATCGGTCTAGGGTTGACTGCGGGCTCAAGACTGTATGGGAAATGCCTACTACATTATTGAGCTGCCGAAGTTGTGGCGAAATGGGCGCATGAGGGGTCATTAGTGAGGTTTGTTTCAGCCTTTTGCGTCTTGTTTCTTGCCGGACCGGCTCAAGCTGACGTTCTCCACCATTGGACCCAGTTGATCGCAGATAAAACGCAAAGCTTTCGCGCGATTGTTGATGATGCACAATGTCCGCAGATTGATATCGATGGCACTCGCACTCAGATGGGTGTTCGCATTGGACCGACCGCGGATTTTCCCAATCTCGTGTGTACCTATGACACCAGGCTGCCTGTCGTCAGTGTAACGCTGGGGTCAAGAAATTTTCCATTGCGTTCGGCGACAGTGGATCGGATTCTTGTCGTCGGCGATACCGGATGCCGGTTGAAACAAGGCAAGCCAATTCAGGCATGCAATGACCCTGTTGCCTGGCCATTTGCCAAAATTGCCCGCGCAGTGGCCGACAAGGACGCAGATATTGCCATTCATGTAGGTGACTATCACTATCGTGAGACGGAGTGCCCGGAACCGGACAAATGTGGCACGATCCATGGGAACAATTGGTCTGCGTGGGAAGTTGATTTCTTTGCGCCCGGACAGGTGATGCTGAGCAAACATCCGTTCGTCTTTGTGCGTGGCAACCATGAGGATTGTGATCGTGCCTGGTTCGGATATTTGCGTTATCTCGCAGCAGAACCGGTCCGAACACCGATCATGTGCGACAATTACCAGAAACCATTTGTCATCCGCTTTGATGATCTGCAATTGGCTGTTGTCGATAGTTCCACCCGCAATCGGGAAAACTACACCAGGGACCGGTTGCGCGCCATGCGCAGACAATTCATGGATGTATTGCCGCAGCTTGACAGCGAGACCCTGCTTGTAACCCACACGCCCCTGTGGGGTTACGGGAGCAAGGAAACAAATGCGACGGATCTCGGCACGCTTGAGTCCATACAACGCGAAGCCTTCGGCGCCATCCTTCCGCGACTTGTTTCAGCGGTGGTTGCGGGTGATCTGCACTTTGCACAAATTGTCGATACACCCGGCAATCCGGTGCAGATAACATTCGGCAATGGCGGTGTCGCACTCTATACGACCCCGCACGGGCGTGTGGATGACCTGCCGGTTGGAAAAGATGTGACCGGTGATCTGTTTGGTTACAATCAATTTGGCTTCGGGGTGATTGATCGTTCAGACAGCGGCCTTGATGTGACGTTCTTCGACGCGGATGGTGCCATTGCCGCCAAATGCCTGCCGCCGACGGCTGTGGACAGCTGCGCATTGGATTGATGTGCGTCTTTATGCTTTGGGTTGCACATTGTCCGGATGGGCGTTGATAAATGCCTCCATGAGTGAACAATTGGTGGCAATTTCATTGATCCGATCAAGGTCTGAAATGTCGGCGCCCCAGCGTTCTGCATTGTAGAGTTGCGGAACAAGGCAGATGTCGGCCATTGATGGCGTATTGCCATGGCAGAACCGGCCCGATTGACCATCACCAAGCGTGGCCTCAAAGGCACAAAGACCCTTGCGAATGTATTTTTGCATCCAGTCAATCCGCACCGCATCACCGCTGCCGGTGCGTTCCATGACATCGCCAACAATCGACGTATTGCACACGGGATGAATTTCCATGGCGATAATATAGGACAATGTGCGAATGCGGTGCCGCGCCAGCGGATCATTTGTCAGGAACTGGGCGTTCTCACGGGTCTCATTCAGATACTCGATGATCGCCAGAGACTGGTTGAGGATTCGGCCATCAATCTGCAGTGCCGGAACCAGCCCCTGCGGATTGCGTGCCCGATGCGTATCTTCCAGATGTTCCTTCTTCAACAGGTCGACGGAGGCGCTCTCAAAGCTTATGCCCAGCAGATTGAGGGCAATGCGTACCCGGTAGCTCGCGCTCGAACGAAAATAATCATAAAGAATTGTCTTTTGCATTAGCCCTGCCTCGCGTTACCCCGTGCAGGCAAATGCACGGGGTGATTTGTTGTTCAATCAGCCCTTACGTCGAGGCCAGTTCCTTTGCATGCAGCCAATCAGCATGTTTGGGCGCTCTCTTCGTGCGTGACCATTCTTCAAGCATATCCCATTTGACCGCATCAAGCCTTTCAAGCATGGCCTCTTCGTCCGGATCCGGACAGGCCAGTTCGACGCGGTGGCCATTCGGATCAAAGAAATAGATCGAATGGAAGATCGAATGATCCGTTACGCCAAGCACTTCAACGCCGTTGTCTTCCAGATGCTGCTTGTATTCGAGCAGTGTTTCACGGTCCTTGACCTTGAAGGCAATATGCTGAACCCAGATGGGCGTATTGGGATCGCGGCCCATTTCCGGTTTGGTCGGCAACTCAAAAAAGGCCAGCACATTGCCGTTCCCCGCATCCAGAAACAGATGCATATAGGGATCGGGTTCATGGGTTGAGGGGACCTTGTCTTCGGCAATCGCCAGGACAAAATCCATATTGAGCATTTTTGTGTACCATTCCACGGTTTCCTTCGCATCTTTGCAGCGATAGGCGACGTGGTGGATTTGTTCGATCTTCATTGGGATTATCCTTAACAGGCGACCGGTTCTGGCCGCTGATATGATTATCCCGCCTTAGCTGCCTTTAGCGCTTCGGACAGTATGTCCTTGTCACCTATGTGATTGGCCAATAGCAGAATAAGGCGGGCGTTAAACGCATCGCTTTCGGCTTTGCTCAATCCCTCATGTGCTGCCAGGAGTTCCGCATAGAAATCATCCGGACGGCTTATATTTTTATTGGTATTCAGTTGGTTCATATCAAACCTCTTGGCCGCGCCCGATGGCCCGGTTTACAGCCTTGCGGACGGCGTTTTCATCAAATTGCGTCCAGCGCGCAACGACGTGCTGGTCCGGCCGCATCAGATATAGCGCCTGTTTCGCTTCACCCAGATAGCGATCGCGGATGAAGCCATCCTGATCACCCGTTGTATTCAGCTTCAATGTTTCCACCACAATCCCGCTGACATTCAGGGTATCGGGCGCATCCAGATTGATGGCCAGCAGTTGAAACCGGTCTCCCAGACGGTCCATCAGCCATCCGCCTTCAATGGGTGCATCGCTGGCCGGTGCGCCGGGGCGGCTGCGCGCCGGCAGGTCCGGATGATCATCGCCATTGAGCGGTGAACCATCATAGATCGACGGAATGGACAGCCGGCCGGAATTGACCATCGGCCGGGCAAATTCATGATTTTCGGCCAGATCGAGAACGGCGTTGCGAAAAATCCGGCTCATGTCGGATTTGGGCGTTATGAAATCAGTTGAACGCGATGAGTTCATGATGTTTTCATCCGCACCCAGCACACGTTCGTAATCGTAGCTGTCGAGCAGGCTCTCGGGGGCTTTGCCATCAAGGACCAGTTTGAGTTTCCAGATCAGATTGTCCGTATCCTGAACACCTGAATTTGCACCGCGTGCCCCAAAGGGTGATACCTGATGGGCCGAATCGCCGGCGAACAGCACCCGGTTGTGACGAAATTTTTCCATACGGCGGCACTGGAACGTATAGATCGAGACCCACTCAAGCTCGAAGTTGATGTCATCGCCGAGCATGGCTTTCAGCCGTGGAATGACATTCTCGCGTTTCTTTTCCTTTTCCTTGTCGATATCCCAGCCGAGCTGCAGATCAATGCGCCAGACATTGTCCGGCTGCTTGTGCAGCAGCGCAGACTGATTGCGATTGAATGGAGGATCGAACCAGAACCAGCGTTCTGTCGGAAATTCCGCTTCCATGATCACATCGGCGATCAGGAAATTATCTTCAAATACCCGTCCGACAAAATCCAGCCCCAGTGCATGGCGGGCCGGCGATGTGGCGCCATCGCAGGCGATCAGCCAGTCACAGGACATTTGATAGGGGCCATCGGGCGTATCGATGGTTACCAGTGCGGCCTGCGGGCTTTGCTCGATATGGGTGATCTTGTTGTTGCCGCGAATTTCAATGGGTTTGCCCTGTGCCTGCAGTTCCAGTGCACGGTTCACCAGATATTCTTCAAAATGATACTGCTGCAGATTGATGAAGGCGGGGCGCTTGTGCCCTGCCTCGGGCAGGAGGTCGAACTCGAAAATACGCCGGTCATCAAAGAAGACCTTGCCCAGGTTCCACACCACACCCTTATCGACAAATTCGTCGCCGCAACCAAGCCGGTCAAGAATCTCGAGAGGCCGTTTGGCATAACATATGGCTCTGGAACCCCAGCTCACCTTGTCATTCTCATCCAGCACAATCACCGGCACGTCATGGCGTGCCAGATCAATCGCTGCTGCCAGCCCGATGGGACCGGCACCAATCACAAGAACCGGATGGTGGGCGACGGTGCCTGCATCCTGATCGGCTGAGCGCTGATAGGGGTAGAGCGGTGTTTCAAAAATCTTGCTCAAACGGTCCTCCCGAAGAATTGTCGTGTCGTGGGCAGGTTCAGATCTAACCCTGCAGCGACTGCCACATCTGCGTATCGCGCTCGGCGGTCCAGATACGCGGTGTATCCATGCCCAGTGCCTCGTCATAGGCGCGTGCGACATTGAAAGGCAGGCAGTGTTCGTAAATGGCGTAATCGCCGAATTTGGCGTCGCAATCGGCACGCACGGCATCCCAGGCTTCCTTCAGCGTGCCACCGCGCGCGGCGACAGCGGCGGCAGGACGATAGGTGCTTTGCACAAAATCACGGGTGCTCTCAATGGCTGCATTGACCATATCATCGCCAACCAGCGCATCACCGCGTCCAGGCGCAATGGCCTTTGGCTGATAGACACTGATGGCATCAAGCGTATTGCTCCAGTCACCAAAATGGCCATCGCCGCAATAGCAGGCTGAATGATATTCAACGATGTCGCCGGTAAACATGACACCTTCATCGGGCACCCAGGCGACGATATCGCCGGCCGTATGGGCGCGCCCGAGATGCATCAGATCAACCCGGCGTTTGCCAAGATAGACGGTCATCCTGTTGGTAAAAGTCATGGTGGGCCATGTCAGGCCCGGTATGCTTTCATGGCCCTGAAACAGTCTGGGGAACCGCTCAAATTCTGAATCCCAGTCTTCCTGACCGCGTTCAGCCACCATTGCCCGGCACTTTTCGGAGGCAATGACCTCCTGCGCCCCATAGGCTGAAGCACCCAGCACCCGAACGGCGTGATAATGGGACAGGACCACATATTTGATTGGTTTGTCGGTAACACCGCGAATTTTCTCAACAACCATGGCGGCCAGGCGCGGGGTTGCCTGCGCATCAACGATCATCACACTGTCATCACCAATGATGACACCGGTATTGGGGTCTCCCTCGGCGGTGAAAGCCCAAAGGTCACGACCAATTTCAGAAAATGTGATTTTCTTATCTGTCATGTCCCCGCGGGACGCGAATTCTTTTGCCATGGGTCAGGCTTCCTTCTTGTAGGCTTCGACGGTCTGTTCAATGGCACCAAAAATTGACTGCCCCTCGGCACTTTTCATTTCGATGCGAACGGTGTCGCCAAATTTCATGAAACTGGTGCTTGGTTTGCCGGATTCGATTGTTTCGATCATTCTGATTTCTGCAATGCAGGAATAGCCGACACCACCTTCGCTGATGGGTTTGCCGGGGCTGCCATCTGCCTGTTTGTTGGAGACGGTACCAGAACCGATGATCGCACCTGCACCCAGTGCCCGGGACTTGGCGGCATGGGCGATAAGCTGCGGAAAATCGAAGGTCATGTCGACACCGGCATTGGCACAGCCAAAGGGTGCACCATTATAATCAACCAGCAATGGCAAATGCAGTTTGCCACCATCCCAGGCATCACCCAGCTCATCGGGTGTTACGGCAACCGGCGAGAAGGCTGAAGACGGTTTGGCCTGAAAGAAACCAAATCCCTTGCCAAGTTCTGCCGGAATCAGACCGCGCAGTGAAACATCATTGACGATCATCACCAGACGGATTGCGTCGCGGGCCTGATCAAGACTTGCGCCCATGGGGACATCGTCGACAATGACGGCAACTTCACCTTCCATGTCGATGCCCCAGGCTTCATCTTCCATGGTGATGGCTTCGCGTGGCGCAAGAAACGTATCGGAGCCACCCTGGTACATCAGCGGGTCTGTCCAAAAGCTTGCCGGCATTTCGGCATTGCGTGCCTTTCGTACCAGTTCCACATGGTTGACATAGGCCGAACCGTCGGCCCACTGGTAGGCACGCGGCAGCGGCGAATGGGCGTCATGTTCATGAAAACGATGCATGGGTTGGGCACCGCTTTCCAGTGATTCAGCCGCACGGGCAAGGCGTGGCGCAGTGTTGCTCCAATCGTCCAGTGCAGCCTGAAGGGTGGGTGCAATGTGATTGACCACCGTACAATAGGTGAGATCCCTGGATACGATGGCCAGTTGTCCATCGCGCGTGCCGTCTTTGAGTGTTGCCAGTTTCATATCAGTCCCAGTTCCCTTCAATGGTGCCGTCAAAGCGTTTTTTGAGGCCTTTCCAGCAATCAATGTAATCATCCTGCAGCGTCTCCAGCCCAAGGGCGAAGTCGGTGAGATGCTGCGGAAAGCGCGTCTCGAACATGAATGCCATTGTCTGGTCCAGTTTGACAGGCCCCAATTCAACCGTTGAGGCTTTTTCAAACCCCATGACGTCAGGCCCATGGGGCAGCATCATATTGTGCAGGCTCATGCCTCCGGGGACAAAGCCTTCTTCCTTGGCGTCATATTGTCCGTGAATGAGACCCATGAATTCTGACATGATGTTGCGATGATACCAGGGTGGACGGAAGGTGTTTTCGGCAACAAGCCAGCGTGGCGGGAAAATGACGAAATCAATATTGGCTGTTCCCTCTTCACCGCTCGGGGCGGTCAGAACGGTAAATATGGATGGGTCTGGATGGTCAAACAGGATCGCGCCAACGGGTGAAAATGTGTCCAGATCATATTTATAGGGCGCATAGTTCCCGTGCCAGGCGATGACATCCAGCGGCGAATGCCCGATATCGGTGGCATAGAAACGACCGCACCATTTGACCTGAACCTGGCAGTCGGTTTCCTTGTCTTCCCAGGCAGCAACGGGCGTTTTGAAATCACGCGGATTGGCAAGACAATTGGCACCAATGGGGCCGCGGTCCGGCAGGGTGAATTTTGCGCCGTAGTTTTCGCAGATATAACCGCGTGCTTCACCTTCCAGTGGCACCGCCTGGAAAATCATGCCGCGCGGAATGACACAGATCTCATTGGGGGCAACGCGAATGCGACCCATTTCGGTGAAAAACTCCATAGCGCCAACCTGTGGGACGATCAGCAATTCCGCATCGGCATTGAAAAAATATTCATCAACCATCGGCGCATTGCAGACATAGACATGGCTTGCCATGCCAACCTGTGTGTG
Organism: uncultured Rhizobiaceae group bacterium; assembly: GCA_947501445.1. Lineage (GTDB taxonomy): Bacteria > Pseudomonadota > Alphaproteobacteria > Rhizobiales > Rhizobiaceae > Hoeflea_A. Next base: position 91,517 of record CANMVS010000007.1, read on the forward strand.
CACGTCGCCCGCCGTGGTCATTGTGTGAACGCCGTCGATGAAATTGACCTTGCCGGTTGGCATGGGAACCGGGTCCCAGCGCAATTGGCTGATCGGCATATTGGCGTCAGACAGGTTTGGTCCTGTCTTCCAGGTCGTTTGTTCATAGGTCGTGAAACGCGATGTATGACGCACACTCGGCCTTATGCGGTAAAGCCAGGAGCGCTCATTGGTGCCGCGTGGAGCGGTAAAGGGAGAGCCCGAAAGCTGTTCCGCATAGAGGCCATAATTGCATTTTTGCGGGCTGTTCTGCCCCTGTGGCAGCGCATTCGGCAATGACTCGGTTTCGAAATCATTGCCGAAACCCGGCATGTATCGATCTGTCATAATATCCCTCATTGACGTCTTTTTTAAATTTGTTGCATGTGTAACAATCTAATTTGTAACTATCAAACGGAGTTGGATTTGAACGACGATAACACGACGCCATTGGCCCTTGAGGCGTTTATTCCATACAAGCTGAACCGGGCTGCGGATCTTGTCAGTCGTGGGTTCGGTCAGATCTATAAGGACCGCGCCGGCCTGACGCGGCCCGAGTGGAGAACGCTGGCGACACTTGGACAATATGGCACGCTGACGGCAACATCGATTGGAGCGCATTCATCGATGCACAAGACAAAGGTCAGCCGTGCGGTTCAGGCGCTGCAGGACCGTAAATGGCTCAAGCGAACCACCGATGAAAAAGACCGTCGCATAGAGCGACTGACGCTGACGCGGGAGGGGGAACGCAATTATCGGTCATTGGCCGAGCTTGCTCATTCATTTGAAACCAGGTTGAAAACTGTCCTGGGCGAAGAGGATTTCAACGCTCTCAATCGCGGGTTGGCGGCCATTGAGACCCATTTGGGGAAACGTATTGATATGTGATGATGGGTGCGAAACAGGCGTGATTTATAGAATAAAAGCGCCACCGATGACCATCGGTAGCGCTTTTGACATTTGCTGAATTAATGGATGGCTGTCAGCCGATCAATAATTGGCAGGGCACTTGGCTGTATATTTGCGACCGTACCGATCACGGTAATAGCAATTGTTGGAGTTTTCCGAGACACGACCAATTACCGCGCCGGCAACACCACCGATGGCTGCACCGACAAGCGCGCCTTCAACAGATCCGGACGCAATTGCACCAATTGCTGCACCGGTTCCGGCACCAACTGCTGCTCCCTGCTGCGTAGGGCTACAGCCTGCAACGGCTGCGGCGACCAGTGTGAGCGCCAAAATTTTCTTCATTTCCAAGCCTCCGATTGCTTCCCTGCTGCAGGAAAGCTCAAATTAGATTACAAATATTCGCCAGCCATGCAGTTGTTACAACGCAACTTTTGGCATGGCGAAAAACCAAGCTTCTGAAATGACCCCCTATATTGGTCACATATCCAGACATGTGAGTAAATATTCAATGGCGCATGAATGCAAGCTGAACAGGCTTTAAATCTGCTCCAGGGTAATTCAGGTTCTGGCGGAATCGGCAAAATCTGAATGTATCAACAAAATCAAAAGCCAACACATTTATTCCGTTTCCAACAAACCGTGCAACGATCTATTGAGCCGCCATGCTGGCGCCTACCATCTCTCTTGCAATGATCCGGGCCCTTTGATCAGCGTCATAAACGGCCTCAATGCTGGAGGCTGTTTCGCCGGGCCCGATCTGATCCATTGCCTTTTCAACGATGTCCGCCATTTCGAGAAAGCCGATCCGTTCTTCAATGAAGGCCTCAAGCGCCACTTCCTTTGCGCCATTCAGCACGGCCCCAAGCAGGCCGCCGCCTTCCATTGCCTGGCGGGCGAGGCGCAATGCGGGAAATCGCTTTTCATCCGGTGCTTCAAAGTCCAGCCGGGCCAGTTGTGCAAAATCCAATCGTTCAATCGGCAGATCCGGGCGTTTGGGGTAGCTGAGGCAATAGCCGATTGCGGTGCGCATATCAGGCGCACCAAGCTGTGCAAGCACCGACCCGTCACAATAGCCCACCATTGAATGGATGACCGATTGTGGATGGACAATCACCTCAATTTGATCCGGGCGCAGATCGAACAGATGTCGTGCCTCGATCATTTCGAGTGCCTTGTTGAACATCGAGGCGCTGTCGATTGAGATTTTGAGTCCCATGGACCAGTTGGGGTGATCTGCAGCCATTGCAGGGGAGACTTTTGCCATCTCATTTTGGTTGAGAGACCGAAAAGGTCCGCCGGACGCTGTGAGGATAATCCGTTCAACACTGCCACTTTGATCACGGTCAAAGACCTGATGGATGGCATTATGTTCACTATCGACCGGCAGCAGGCGGCCGCCGCCAGCTGTTATCTCCCGTTGAAACAGGGAGCCTGCAGAAACAAGGCATTCCTTGTTGGCCAGGGCGATATCAGCACCCTTTCGCGCTGCTGCAAGCGTTGGTGCAAGACCGGCCATGCCAACAATGCCTGCCATGGTCCATTCGACATCGCGTTCGGCCGCTTCAACCAGCGCCTTGTCCCCGGCGGCACATTCAATACCTGATCCACTGAGCGCGCGCTTCAGATCCTTATAGCGTTTTTCATCGGCAGTGACTGCGATTTCCACACCACAATCGATGGCCTGGCGGGCCAATAGGTCCGTATTGCCCCTGCCACTGAGGGCGCAGACCTGAAAGGCTTCACGGCCGCCCAGATGTGAAATAACATCAAGCGTGTTGCAGCCGATTGAACCGGTGGATCCGAAAATACTGAGACGACGGGGTGGCGTGTTGGATGACATGTTCATTTCATCTGTGCCAACCAGGATGTTTTCGTTGATTCCATGGCCTAGGAAAAAACAGATGCATGGCGCTGCGTCAATGTCTGAGCTCATGTTCTTTCGGTATTAATCCATCTTCAGGTCAATTGGTGTTTGCAATTTGAATGAAATTTACTTTAAACATAAAATAATTATTGCCCGCTGATTGGAGACTTCAATGACAATTGATCGTGCTGCCACTGTTGAAATGGACCGGCAGGATAAAATGGCACCATTGCGCGATACCTTCGCGTTGCGTGACGACCTTATCTATCTTGATGGCAACTCGCTCGGGCCCATGCAGACCAAAGTGGCCGACCGGGTCCGGCAATGTCTGCATGACGAATGGGGGCAGGACCTCATCGCATCATGGAACAAGGCGGGCTGGTTCACCTTACCGCAAACCATTGGCAGCAAGATTTCCCGAATGATTGGCGGCGGCAAAAATGATGTGGTTGTGACCGATTCCACCTCGGTCAATCTGTTCAAGGTTCTCGCTGCGGCAATTGCCATGCGCCCCGAACGCCGGGTTATCGTTTCCGAGCGCAGCAATTTTCCAACGGATCTATATATTGCTGAAGGCATCACTGCCATGGCCGACAAGGGGCATGAGCTCAGACTGATTGATTCAGTGGACGAACTGGATAGTGCCATTGATGGTGATGTTGCTGTTGTGATGCTGACCCACGTGAACTATCGCACCGGCGCTGTTCATGACATGAACGCGGTAACACGGATGGTACACGAGCGTGGTGGTCTGATGGTGTGGGACCTTGCTCACTCGGCTGGCGCGCTGCCTGTTAACCTTGCCGAAGCAAATGCTGATTTTGCCGTAGGCTGCGGGTATAAATATCTCAATGGCGGGCCCGGTGCGCCAGCCTTTATCTATGTTGCGCCGCGGCTTCAGGGGTCTGCAACGCAGCCCCTGTCAGGATGGTATGGCCACAAAGCCCCCTTTGCATTTGATCCGGCCTATGAGGCGGCTCCGGACATTGACCGGTTCCTGACTGGCACACCACCCATTTTGTCGATGGTTGCGTTGGATACAGCGCTGGACATCTGGGACCAGGTGGCGATGGAAGACATACGCGACAAGTCAAAACGCCTATGTGAATTATTTATCGCTCTGGTTGAATCACGGTGTGATGGATTTGGCCTTGCGCTTGCCAGTCCGCGTGATGCGGATGCCCGCGGAAGCCAGGTTTGCTTCAGTCATGCGGATGCCTATCCGATCATGCAGGCGCTTATTGCGCGCGGTGTCATCGGTGACTTCAGAGCACCGGATATCCTGCGCTTCGGCTTTGCGCCGCTATATGTGCGTTTTGCTGATGTGTATGATGCCGTCGATCATCTTGTGGCCGTTCTGCAATCGGGTGAATGGCAACAGGAACAATTTAACGTCAAAAGTCTGGTAACCTGAAATCCTCGGGCCATTGCCTGGCGTGGAGAGCATTCCATACCGTTTCCGCTATGGGATGCCTGCGGTTTTTAATTTTACCTTCGCATAGCAAAGTGCTTTCATGGCTCCAGCATGAATAAACGCGCCTGCACGACACACAGCATTTTTGGCGATCGACCTTTTTGGTTTCTGGAAATCAGCGAAACGTCATAGATACAGGAGTGGATCGTCAGCACACACGCACAACAAGCGATCCATGAGCGATGAGGCATTTAAGGGGACAACAGTGCAATTTGTGAACATTGCGGGCAATACGCTGCATTATCAGCTGATTGGTGCACCGGAAGGAAAACCGGTCATTGTATTTTCCAACTCTCTTGGAACTGACTTCAGGATCTGGCGCGACGTTATCGTCAGGCTTGTTGGTGAATTTGCCATCATAACCTATGACAAGCGGGGTCATGGTCTGTCTGATTTGGGCAATACACCCTATTCGATGGATGATCATGTCGACGATCTGGAGGGCCTGCTGGATTTCCTCAATGTCAGCGATGCAATAATCTGCGGTCTGTCAGTTGGTGGCATGATCGCTCAGGGGCTTTATGCCCGCCGACCTGACCTGGTCAACGCGTTGATCCTGTGCGACACGGCCCCCAAGATTGGAACCCAATCGCTTTGGAATGATCGCATTGACGCCATCGAAAAGGATGGCATCGGTTCAATCGCCGATATTATTCTTGAGCGCTGGTTTACGCGGAAATTCAGGGAGGAACAGCCCGAGGAGCTGGCCGGATACCGCAATATGTTGTGCAGGATACCAGCGGCCGGATATGCCGGGACCTGTGCTGCATTGCGCGATGCTGACTTGACCGCACAGGCGGGCAGAATAGCGGTGCCGACCCTGTGCATTGTGGGTGACGAAGATGGATCAACACCACCCGAACTGGTGGGGGAAATGGCAAAGCTCATCCCTGAAGCGCGCTATCAGGTTATTCCGGGCGCCGGTCATTTGCCCTGTATCGAACAACCGGTGGTGCTGGCAGATGCCATAAGGGCCTTTACCGACCTGCTGCCTCAGTTCGAAGTTGAAAATTCATGACTGGAATGACGGGTCAGGCTTACCGGTGCTGGCTCAGTGCCTGATTCAATTCGACCAGACGGCGAGTATTGAGGATATGACATGAGCATCTGCGCATTTGAACATCCGCTTCTCGGTGGCCTGCTGGGTGATGAGGATCTGTCTGAATGGTTCTCGCTCGAGCGTGAAATAGACGCAATGTTGCGATTTGAAACGGCCCTTGCCAGGGCGCAGGAGGATGCCGGTCTCCTGCCTGCCGGCATTGCTGAAAAAATCCGCAAGGCCAGCGCGGGTTTTACCCCGGATGTGAACGCATTAAACGCGGCTGCAATGCGCGATGGTGTCAGTGTTCCGCAATTCGTTCAGCAGTTGCGAAACACAGTTGGGGAACCGGCCGCTTCTCATGTTCATTTCGGCGCCACCAGTCAGGATGTTGTCGATACCGCTCTGGTCATTCGTTTGAAGCCGGTGGTTGACATTCTTGCTTCGCGTTTGCTGGCATTGATAGGCGTGCTGGACGCCATGCAGGGTAAATTTGGCAGTGCATCACTGATGGCGCGTACCCGCACGCAAAGGGCACTGCCAATCACTGTTGCCCACAAGCTGAAGTCCTGGGCAGACCCTCTACGTGAACTTTTGGGTGCCCTTGGTCCGATTAAGGCAGGCCTTTTGAAACTGCAACTTGGCGGCCCTGTTGGCATGCTCGAGGCCATGGGGCCGCATGCGGATGAAGTTGCAGCCCGATTGGCGCTTGATCTTGGTCTGGCAAACAATGGCTGCTGGCATACCAATCGATTGGGTCTGGTTTCCTTTGCCGGGTGGCTTTCACAACTCTGCGCAATTGTTGGCAAGATTGGCCAGGATGTCATGATAATGTCGCAAAATGAAATCGGCGAAGTGGCCTTGTCCAATACCGGCGGGTCATCAGCCATGGCCCACAAGAACAATCCCGTTTCGGCGGAAATTCTGGTCAGTCTTGCCCGTTTTTCAGCGGCGCTTGGTTCTGCGATGCAAGGCACACTCGTCCATGAAAATGAGCGTTCCGGGGCCGCCTGGACGGTAGAATGGATGGTCCTGCCGCAAATGGTCGTTGCAGCGGGTTCTTCACTGCGCGTCGCCGACCAGCTTTTGAACTCCATTGAAACGATCGGCACACAGCAATGATGAGTCATCGGGTTCTGGTGCTGTACTGCGGGTTGCTGATGTCCATATCCGCATTCTCGGTTGATATTACCCTGCCATCATTTCCGGCGATGGTAAGCGGACTATCGACCGAAATGGCCTTTGTGCAGTGGACAGTGACAGCCTATATTTTTGCTGCTGGCATTGGCCAGTTATTCTGGGGATCAGCGTCGGATCGCTTCGGCCGCAAACCCACATTGCTGATAGGATTGCTGATCATGCTCGGCGGTCAATTCATGGCCGCCCTGGCGCCGTCTATCACCCTGTTGATCGTGGCGCGGGTGGTGCAGGGGTTTGGCGCCGCTGCTGCAATCACCGGATCCAGGGCGATTTTGCGGGACCTTTCATCAGGCCCTGAGCTGGCTCGCAATATGGCCATGGCCACCACCGTTTTTGCCATCGGTCCAATTGTTGCGCCTCTTTTGGGGGCGGCAGTGGCTGATCTGGCCGGTTGGCGCATTGTCTTTGCAGCGCTTGGCATGCTGACCGTGCCTTTATTGCTTGGCCTCTTCTTTTATCCGGAAACGAAAACGCAACTGCAGGCCGACGCGCTCAAACCACAACGCGCGTGGCAAAATATGGTTGCCCTTTTTGCCCATCCGCAATCGTGTTTCTTCCTGCTGATTTCTATACTTGCCATGGCGTTTATGCTGTTGATCCTGACAATGGCTTCACCGCTCTATGAGAGCGAATTTGGCATTACCGGTCTGAAATTCGCGGCCCTTTTTGCCGTCAATGGCATTGGCATTGTCTTCGGTCAAATGCTCAACAGGTGGATGATCTGCAAGATCGGTGTGGTCAATTCCATGCTTGTGGCCAGCGTGACGATGCTGGTCTCTACCGGAATATTTGTTGCGCTTGCGCTGACAGATACGCTGATATTGATCGTTTTGCCGCCGCTTCTGGCAACGGCCAATGCAGGCTTTCTTGTGTTCTACGCCAATGCGACAAGTCTGGTGTTGGATCCACATGCGAAAATTTCAGGATTTGCGGTGTCCATTTTCGGGTTTTTAACCCAGATAGGCAGTGCAATCATTGTTTCGATACTGGTGGTGTTTGGCGATGCCGCGACATCCACAATGGCGTTTCAGATGTTCATCCTCGCGGCCATGATCCTGACGGGACTATCATTCTGGCTGGTTCGAAAGCCCGCTGCGGGAGGGATCTAGATATGCGGACCCAGGTGGCAATAATCGGCTCGGGACCGGCAGGCCTTCTGCTTGGTCAACTGCTTTACCGTGCCAGCATCGACAATGTGATTGTTGATCGTGCCAGTAAGACACATATTTTAACGCGCATCCGTGCTGGCGTCCTGGAGGAGGGCACCGCAGCCCTGCTTGAGCAGGCTGGCGTTGATGCACGATTGAAGGCGCAAAATCTTCTTCATGACGGTTTCGATCTCGTGTTTGACAATGAAGTCCACCATATTGATCTGTTTGGGCTTACCGGCGGAAAACGGGTGCATGTCTATGGTCAAACAGAGATGACCCGCGATCTGATGGATGCCCGTGAGGCCGAAGGTCTTGAAACCTATTATGGCGCAGACGATGTGCTGCCGCATGATTTTGATGGTGATAATCCGCGCGTGTCCTTTGTGTGTGACGGTCAATCCATTGATATTGACTGTGACTTCATTGCCGGGTGTGACGGGTTTCATGGGGTAAGCCGGCAGAGCCCGCCGGCAGGTGCCATGACGGTTATGGAAAAGACCTACCCATTCGGCTGGCTTGGCCTGATGGCTGATGTGCCGCCTGTAAGCGATGAGCTGATCTATGCCAATCACCAACGTGGATTTGCATTGTGTTCGATGCGCTCACCAACCCGCAGCCGCTATTACATTCAATGTCCGCTGGAAGATCACGTCGAAGATTGGAGCGACACCAGGTTTTGGGATGAGTTGCGCAGGCGATTGCCGGCGCAAATAGCGGCAAAAATAACAACGGCGCCACCGCTGGAGATGTCGATTGCCCCCTTGCGTTCGGTGGTGTCAGAGCCCATGCGGTTCGGGCGACTGTTTCTGGCTGGTGACGCGGCCCATATCGTGCCGCCAACAGGTGCCAAGGGGCTCAATCTGGCAGCAAGCGATGTTCACTATCTTTTTGAAGGCTTGCGGGAGTTTTATACGGACAGATCCAGTGCTGGAATTGATGCCTATTCTGCACGCGCATTGCATCGCGTCTGGAATGCGGAACGTTTTTCCTGGTGGATGACAAGTGTCATGCATCGATTTCCGCAAATGAGTGCTTTCGATCGCCGGCTTCAGCAGGCCGAATTCTACCAGTTGGTTCACTCAAAAGCGGCCTCCACAGCGCTTGCCGAGAACTACGTTGGACTGCCCTTTTGATGGGCCCGTCATTAAAGAGTGGCGTGCACCGCACTGAGAAATTTGCCGATTAAATTCTTACAATTATGCTGCTGACCAATCATGCATACCCGTTATGCGAAATTGGCTCTTCAGGGTTGACCGCGGCATTGCTATTGTGCATCGCAGCATCGTTATCATGATGCATCCAACTCCCAACGCCCGGAACCTCAAGTGATGAATCTTTTTCGCGTATTCCAGTCCATTCGGTCTGCCAACAATATCAGCTATGCGATCAAAGAAGGACGCAAACCCACTCAGCAGGATCTGGTCCGTCTGGGCCTTCAGGACATATTCCCCGGCAATAGCTAATCTGTAAAATATAAAAATCCCTATTACATCTTAGTATACTTTGTGAGTATTGTAATATATACGTGTGTGAAGTAGAGCGGGTATCTGCCCGCATCCAGCGTTGTGGGGCATTGCTTGAGTAAACGACCAAGCGAACTGATTTATGCGGTGGACGAGATGCCGCCCCTTCACAGGCTTGTTCTACTCGGCATCCAACATGCAGCCCTTCAATCTGTTTATCTTCTTTTGATTGTTATTGTTGTTCGTGCTGGCGGAGCCACCCAGGAGCAAACTGTCAGTGCTGTCAGTTTTGGCATGATAGCCGCAGCAATCGGAACCATTCTTCAGACTATGCGATATAAAGCCGTTGGTTCGGGATTTTTGGCATCACCGGTATTTTCATCGATTTTTCTTGGCCCATCCCTGCTGGCGGCCAATCAATATGGGATGGCCACTGTATTCGGCATGACCATATTTGCCGGCGTTGTTGAAATTTTGATCTCCCGATTACTGAAACGGCTACGGTTATTTTTTCCCCCTGCGATCAGTGGCTTCATTGTGGCCATCGTCGGGATCCAGTTGGGTCTGGTCGGGATGGAACATGCGCTGGATATTGGCGGTAACGGAGGCGCTGGTTTCATCAATCATCTGATTGTGGCCGGGCTGACATTGTCAATAATCATTGCACTGAGCATTTGGGGCCAGGGCATTGCCCGGCTCATGGCAACGTCCATCGGAATTGTGCTTGGTTTTATATTGTCGATCCCATTCGGATTGGTAACAGTGGACGCTTTGGGTGCAGCGGTATCCGGACCATATCTGACGGTGCCGGATATCAGTTTCATTTCCTATGATTTTGAATTGCCGCTCGTACCTGCATTTTTGATTGCCGGAATAGCGGCTGCGCTTCGTACCGTTGGTGTGATTACAACCAGCCAAAAGATTAATGACGACGACTGGAAGCGGCCGGAGTTGACATCCATCAAGGGAGGCATGCTGGCTGACGGACTGGCGAGCGTTGTAAGTGGATTGCTGGGTGGCATTGGCCAAAATACCGCTCCCAGCCTGGTCGGGATATCCAAAGCATCCGGTGCGACGAGCAGGTATATAGGCTATGCCGCCGCTGTCTTTATGGCCATTGTGGCATTTGTACCAGCGGTCGGTGAGTTGTTCATCATGATGCCCAAGGCCGTCATTGGCGCAGCGCTTGTTGTTACAGCCTGTTATGTCATCATTGGTGGCATTCAGATTATGGTTTCGCGCAGCATCAATACCCGTGAAACCTTTTTGGTTGGCATTGCAATGCTGCTGGGCTTGTCAAAAGAAGTCCACAAGGATTTTTTCGACAATGTCCACCGCTTTGTACAGCCCTTTACCAGCACTTCCCTGTCGCTGGCGGTCACAAGCGCCCTGATCATGCATCTGGTGTTTCGCATCGGCATTAAAAAAACAGCCTCATACGAGATCGACGAAACGGCGGAGCCTGTTGAAAGCGTCGACCTCATGCTTATGAGACGCGGTTCCGAATGGGGGTTGGCCGAAGACACGCTAACACGTGCTTCAGCGTCAACCCAGCAACTCCTGTCACATCTGCAGGAAGCGAAACTGATTTCAGGAGATCTGAAAATTGATCTGAGTTACGATGAACTCGATCTTATCGTGGATGTGACCTATTCAGGGGCCATACTCACATTGCCGAATATAGGTGTGAAGCGGCGCGTTTTTCTCGAAGAAGAATCGTTTTCATACGGTCTTGCCGATTTTCTTACGGGTGTATTTCCCGACCACATGGAATCATCTTCCCGCGGGAATGCCGTGCGCATCAAACTGATGTTCTCAATATAATTCAGTAAATGCGGATCAGCTATGAACCAGCACGGCAGCACCTGCATTTTTTGTCCGACCTGATGGAAAGTTTTGCCCACATGTGTAAACCATGCATCATAGGTGTGGGATGTTCGGGGACGGATAGATGAAAATACTGCTGGCTGAAGACGATGAAAAGGCAGCCGACTATATTCGCAGTGGCCTGATTGAAAACGGTTTCAGCGTAGACTGGCTGACCGATGGTCGCGAAGCATTGACCTATTGCCTGTACAATCATTGTGATTTGGCGATTGTTGACCGAATGATCCCCGGTATGGATGGTCTCTCTTTGGTGCGTGCCCTCCGGGCAACGCAGAGCAAACTTCCGGTCATCTTTCTGACCGCAATGGCAGATGTGGATGACAAGGTGGAGGGGCTTTTGGCGGGTGGTGACGACTATATGGTCAAACCATTCCATTTTTCTGAATTGCTGGCCCGCATAACCGCGTTGTCGCGTCGTCCCCATGAAATGGCAGTCAAGACGGAGCTGAATGTTCATGACCTGACACTGGATCTTTTGGCGCGAACAGCACAGCGGGATGGTCACCCGATTGACTTGCAGCAAAAGGAGTTCGCACTACTACAGGAACTGATGGAAAATGCCGGGCGGGTCGTTACCAGAACGATGATACTGGAGAAAGTCTGGAGCATTAATTTTGACCCCGGCACAACCGTTGTTGAAACGCACATCAGCAAGTTACGTCAGAAAATCGACAAGCCGTTTGAAGTGCCGCTCATCCATACCGTGCGCAATGTGGGATATATGATCCGTGCCCCGCGCTGACATCAAATCAGGGCTCGCCTTCAAGACCGCGCTGCTGTCGGCGTGTATTTTCGTTGTCATGCTTGTCGTTGCCGGCGGCTTTTTGGTGGCTGCCGTAACCAACACGCTGGAAGGTGAACTGCGCGCTCAAAGTGAAGAAGAGATAGTACTGCTGGAACGCATTTATCGCGCCGAGGGACGTAGCGGTCTGATAAATGCAATCGACAGTCTTTCCCGACACAACCTGCCGGTGGGGCAGGCATCAGGCGTATTTGACAGCAGTGGAATTCGTCTTGCAGGCCCGTTGGAATCAGCGCCACCGGCAATCGGCTGGCAACGTACAAAAATCAGTTATGTCGAGGAGACGCGTACGCCGCAGACCCTATACGTCAAGCGGGTGGTGTTTGAAGATGTAACAATTGTCGTGGGGCGCAGCAGCCGCATAATCGATTCAGCACAACGATGGCTGATAATCTGGCTTGTCCTGCTTGGCGGCATTCTGACGATGGGCACATTGATGATTGGCTATGGGGCAAGCCGCAAGTCGCTGCGAAAACTGCGCGCCATGGAAGATGTGCTGGGTGATGTCTCGCGTGGAAACATGACGGCGCGGCTAGCGGTTTCCCCAGACAATGATCAGATTGACCGTATTGCCAGTGAGGTAAATCAGCATATCGCGCAACTTTCGATACTGATGGACCGCATGCGTTCAACGGCAACGGCCATTGCTCACGATCTGAAGACCTTTCTGTCGGATGCCCAAATATCACTGCATCACGCGCTTGATACCTACAACAGTGGGGATGATCCGAGTGAAAAAATCAATGCGGCGCAGGAAGAACTGCAAAACCTGAATACGACTTTCGAGACGATCCTGCGCATTTCACGCATTCAGGCCAGTGGCGATACGGCAAAATTCGAAACCATTGATCTGTCACATCTGGTGCGGGAAATCGCTGAATTCATGGGGGCGATGGCTGAAGAAAAGAAGCAGCACATACGCCTTGCTTCGGCGCTCGCACATCCAATGGACATCATTGCTGACGGTGGGATGATCAAACAGCTTCTGGTCAATCTGATAGGCAATTCCATTGCTCATTGCCCGCAAGGATCCAATATAAATCTCGACGCATGGCAGGATAATCAGGGCACAATGCTGGTCATCGAAGACAATGGTCCCGGTATTGCCGAGGGTGAGCGCAAACGTGTACTCGAACCATTTGCCAGACTGGATACCGCACGAACAACACCGGGAAGCGGGCTTGGCCTTGCAATGGTGGCAGCGGTTGTTGAACATCATCGGGCGGATCTTTGCCTGAAGGATGCCGAACCGGGTTTGCGGGTTGAGGTCAAATTCCCCAAAGTTTAATAATTTTTAAGATTCACAACAGGCGCATTTAAATATCGCGCCTCATATTGCGTCCATTGAAAGTCGATATTGTTTTAGACCGTTTCTCGGTTTGTCAGAAACGGGACAACGGTTTCGGCCTTTGATTTTGTTTATGCATTCAGGTTTTGCCGATTCCGTCAAAAGCTGAACTGCTCTAATGGACGGAGGCGGGTGTGAACCCATCAATGGAAACAGGTTTGCGAATGCACAGGGTCTGTCGGGCAGCTGTTTCCAACTGCGCGCGCTTTGTCCACAAACCCAAAGCACTGGCACATTTCCCAACAACTTACTCAGCACAGATCGTCGATTTTGATGCGCTGCATTTGGGTGCGGCGTCAAATCCTTCGGCCTGCTGTGCCTGTCCCGATTGAAAGGTTTAGCTCAGATGAATCTGCATGCACCGGTTTCCGCAACGAACATGTCCAACAGCGTTGCCGAATACCTGAAACAACATATGAACGCGCGCATCATTGGCCAGGAACGTTTTGTTGACCGGCTTCTTCTCGGGCTGTTTGCCGATGGGCATGTGCTTCTGGTCGGCGCACCGGGCCTTGCGAAAACCAAGGCTGTCAATGCTTTGGCCGAAACCATTGAATGCGACGCACGCCGTGTTCAATTTACCCCTGATCTTTTGCCCAGCGACCTGACCGGAACCGACGTCTATCGGGCGGAACGTGGCGAATTCTCATTTCAGCACGGTCCTTTATTCAACAGTCTGATACTGGCGGATGAAATCAACCGTGCACCGGCAAAGGTACAATCCGCCTTGCTTGAAGCCATGGCGGAAAAACAGATTACTGTTGGTGGTACCACCCATGCATTGCCAGAGCTTTTTATGGTTCTTGCCACGCAAAACCCGATAGAACAGGAAGGCACCTATCCACTCCCCGAAGCACAACTTGATCGGTTTTTACTGCAGATCAACATTGATTTTCCGTCGGCTGACGCCGAGCGGGAGATTCTCAGACTTGTGCGCGGTGAGGCCATTGGCAATGTTGAACCGCCCGCCCGAATGGTTACGGTCGAGCAGATTTTCGCTGCCCGTCAGGCCGCGCTCAATACCCATGTATCCGATGCACTGATTGAATATATCATTCAACTGGTACAGGCGACACGCAACCCGGGCATCTATGGTGAAGAACTATCACGCCTCATTGCCTATGGTGCCAGCCCCCGCAGTACGATTGCACTGGACCGCTGCGCCCGTGTTCATGCCTGGATGCGCGGTTCCGAGTTTGCCACACCAGCTGATGTTCAGGCGGTCCTGCACGACGTTTTGCGTCACCGCATCATCCTGAGCTTTGAGGCTGAAGCTGATGGGCATACACGTGACGGGTTCATTGATGAATTGATTGACCGCGTACCGGTAAGTTGAGGAACAGCCGATGACACAGTATAGCGCACAAGCGGCTGGTGTGGAGGCGAGTACGGCCCAACTGATCCGTGCCCGGCCACCACGCGCAGCTACCGGGTTTGCGCCCTCAGGCAGGGTTAATACCCACCAATGGGGCACAAACAATTCTGTATTTCGCGGTCGGGGCATGGAATTTGCCGAGTCGCGCGAATACCAGCCAGGTGATGACGTCAGAAGCATTGACTGGCGGGTGACCGCAAGAACCGGACGCACCTATACCAAATTGTTTCAGGAAGAGCGGGAACGGCCGGTTCATATTCTGCTGGATATGCGTGCCATGATGCATTTCGGCAGTCGGGTTCGGTTTAAATCCAATTTGTCTGCGGAAATTGCTGCGCAACTGGCCTGGGTGGGCCACGACGGTGGCGATCGTGTCGGCGGTCTTATCCTGACAAGAAACGGCGTGCGGGATTTCAGGGCGGCCCGGACGCGTAGAGCCGTTTTGCGTTTTATTGAGGCGATATCCGAAGAGACCCGATTGGACGACGAAATTGGCCCGGAGTTTACCCTCGCGCAGGGTATTCACCGCTTGCGGCATGAATGTCGCCCCGGTGCGCTGGCCTTTGTTGTCAGTGATTTTGCAGACTTCGACAAAAAATGTGAGCAGGAGCTCCGCAGGCTTTCAAAAAGCCCGCATGTCACCAATATTTTGGTCACCGACCCGTTGGATCGTGCGCTTCCCTCCAAGGCAGGGCGTGTCAGCGACGGCGACCAGGCGATTTCCCTGTCGGGTCTGGCTCGGGCAGCACTGCACGATTATTCGCAGGCGTTTGACAACCGCAAAAAACGTCTGGAACAATTATGTCGGCAGCGTGCCATGGCATTTCACGCACTTTCAACACCTGATGATCCCAAAACTTTGCTCCACGTCAAGGCAGTTCAGCCCAAACGGAGGCCACAATGAGTATGGAACTGTCACCGGAAATTCAGGCGCAATTGGAGCAGCTGCGGGATATCCGTCTGCCGGACCCCATCGCCTGGTGGCCTCTTGCGCCGGGTTGGTGGGCGCTGGCAGGTGCATGCCTGCTGGCGGTAATATTGGGCCTTGCATGGTCCATCATGCGCCGTCGTACAATCCGTTTTGCTGCCCTTAAAGAGTTACAGCAGCTTCGCCCGCAGGATCGCTCGGGTGACCTGCCGGGCTATGCAACACAGGTATCGACACTGCTGCGCCGGGTGGCCATACGCCGCAATGGTCAATCTGTCGGCCTTTTGAGCGGAAGGGATTGGGTCGAATTCCTGAGTGCCGGCAAGGCTGGAATGGACGCCAAATGGGCAACGGTTCTGGCGCAGGCACCCTATGCACCAGGTAAATCAGACAACACAACGGATTTGCGTGCTCTTACCGACGCTGCCGAATTATGGATCAGGAGGCACGCATGATCACTTTCCTATGGCCACTGGCCTTTTTGGCCCTGCCGTTGCCCTATCTGGTGCGGTACCTGGCCAAACCAGTTGATCCGGGCCTTTCCGGCGCACTACGGGTGCCATTTTTCCAAACGCTTTTTGGATCCTCCTCCACAGGGGCGGGCAATGAAAACCGCAGTGTGTGGAAGCTGGCGTTCATGTCAGTGGTCTGGGTACTGCTGGTGACAGCTGTCGCCCGCCCGGCTTTGGTTGGGCCTGAAGTGCCTTTGCCTGTGCAGGGCCGAGACCTGATGATGGCTATCGATTTGTCCGGTTCCATGGCTGAACAGGATTTTTCCATCGGCGGTCAGCCCACAACACGGTTGGGTGTGGTCAAGGAAACAGCGGACGCATTTATCGAAAGCCGAAAGGGTGACCGCATTGGATTGGTGCTCTTTTCTGACCGGGCCTATCTTCAGGCGCCATTGACGTTCGATCGCGATGCCGTGCGTGCGCTGCTTGATGAAGCGCAAGTCGGTTTGACCGGTCAGCAAACAGCCATTGGCGATGCAATTGCAATATCACTCAAGCGTCTCAAGGACCGTCCTGAAAATGGTCGCGTTCTGGTTCTGCTTACCGATGGCGCAAATAATGCCGGGGTCATGGACCCGCTCAAGGCGACAGAACTGGCGCGTGAGCTTGGCATAAAAATATACACAATTGGTGTCGGCGCCGAGGCGCTTGCAGTAAATACCGCCTATGGGCAGCGCATGGTCAACCCATCGCACGACCTTGATGAGACGACCCTGGAAATGATCGCCGAGCAAACTGGCGGACGGTATTTTCGGGCAACCAATGTTGATGGTCTGGCAGAAATTTATCGTGGCATTGACAGACTGGAACCGGTTTCCGGTGAACCGATCCACATCAGGCCGGAAGTGGCTCTTTACTACTGGCCAGCTGGTGCCGCTTTGGTTCTGACAGGACTGTTCTGCCTGTTTTTGCTTATGCCAAATGTATTGCCACGCCGAAACGTATACGTAGGAGGTTGAACCAGTGAGTTTGATTCCGGATAATTTTCATTTTTTGCGGCCTGAATGGCTCCTGGCGCTCGTGCCGGCAATGGCGCTTGCCGTCTATTTCTGGAACGGACGTCTGCAGGGCACCAGCAGCGGATGGACCCGATACGTCGATCCGCATCTATTGTCACATCTGTCTTTGCGCGGCGGACGTGCGCGTCGAAATCGCCTGACGATCCCTCTTGGATTTATCGCAGTGTCACTGGTAATTGTTGGCCTCTCCGGACCCAGTTGGCAAAAATCAGACGTACCGTCCTTTACTGGCGGTCAGCCGATCGTAGCCGTCCTGAGCCTGGCCCAATCCATGAACGCGGACGACCTGACACCGAGCCGACTGAAACGCTCGGTACACAAGCTCAAGGATATTCTTGCGCGCACCCAGGGTGATGAGCGCGGGTTGGTGATTTATTCTGATGTTCCTTTCGTCGCGGCGCCTTTGACGAATGATCCGCTGGTGATTGAGCAGATGTTGCCGGAACTATCAACTTCACTGATGCCGGTGCTGGGCAACCGTCTGGATCTTGCCATCGCCGAAGCGCAACAGGTGCTGATTCGGGCCGACGCAACAGCAGGTCGTGTCATCGTTATTGCAGATGATGCCGGTGATAATCTTGTGGCCAGCCTTGCAGCGGCAAAAGCGCTTAACGAAGCCGGTTATGAACTTTCCGTATTGGGTGTTGGAACCGAGGAAGGCGCGACACTTCAAACAGCAGATGGCCGTGCAATCAGCGCCTCAGACGGGCGGACGTTCATGACAAAACTGGATGAAAACAAGTTGCAGGATCTGGCCGATACGGGTGGTGGCATATTCACCATGATAACAGCCGGAGACTCAGATCTGGATCGGCTTTTGCCTGACACCGGAGCGACAACGCACACAGCTGGCGCAGCCAATGATTTTCAGGCGGATGGCTGGGTGGACATGGGCTATTGGCTATTGATTTTGCCGGTATTGCTGGTTCCCTTCATATTCCGCCGGGGCATGATTATGGGCCTTGTTGTGATCGCAGGCGGACTTGTCATTCAACCGCCTTCCGCTTCGGCCAGTCAATGGGATGATCTGTGGTCCACAAAAGATCAGCAGGCACAGGTGGCCTTTCAAAATGGCGCATTTGATACTGCCGCGCATATGTTTGAAACACCTGACTGGCAGGCCAGTGCAGCCTACAGGGCTGGTGATTACAACGCTGCCGCTGCTAGCTATGCGGCTACCCAGCGTACCGACAAGGACTATAACCTTGGTAATGCGTTGGCCCGATCCGGGGACCTGGAAGGTGCGCTCGCAGCCTATGAGCGCGCTCTGGAATTGAACACAAACGATGAGGATGCCCGGTTTAACCGCGATCTTGTTGAAGCGCTTTTGAAACAGCAACAAGAGCAGCAGGACCAACAGGATCAGCAGCAAAGCCAAAATGGACAGAGCGGCGAGCAGGACCAACAGGACCAGCAGCAAAGCCAGAATGGCCAGAGCGGCGATCAGGATCAACAGGACCAGCAGCAAAGCCAGAATGGCCAGAGCGGCGATCAGGACCAACAGGACCAGCAGCAAAGCCAGAATGGACAAAGCGGCGAGCAGGACCAACAGGATCAGCAGCAAAGCCAGAATGGTCAGAGCGGCGATCAGGACCAACAGGACCAGCAGCAAAGCCAGAATGGCCAGAGCGGCGATCAGGACCAACAGGACCAGCAGCAAAGTCAAAATGGCCAAAGTGGTGAGCAGGGCCAGCAGGATCAGCAGCAAAGCCAAAATGGCCAAAGTGGTGAGCAGGGCCAGCAGGATCAGCAACAAAGCCAAAATGGTCAGAACGATGCACAGCAACAGCAGGCGCAACAACAGGAGCCTGGTCAAACAGCCGATCCAGGTGCCACAGAACAAAATGCTGAAGCTGGGCCTCAATCGGAATCAAATGCGCTGTCCCGGCTCCTGTCTGAGGCATTGACCGGCAATGGGAATGAATCACAGGAGCCGGCTGAAGCACAGGCAGCCGAGGTCAGTGGGCCTGTCAATCAGGCAGTTGAGCAACAGTTGCGCAGGGTGCCCGACGATCCAACCGGTTTGCTTCGTGCGCGTATTCGCCAACATTACGCCCGATTGAGCGCGGCACAATAAGGAAAGGAACTGGCTGTGAACAGACTGGGAATCAAATGTGTCATTGTGGCGGTTGTATTGGCTCTTTTGTTGAGCACGGGGGTGAGCGCAGCAAGCCTCACGGCAAGGATTAACACTGCGACTGTTGCCAATGGGGATCAGTTTCAGCTCACACTCACGACGGATACACCCGGTGGCGCAATGCCTGATCTGGCACCGCTGCAAGAGGATTTCAATGTTCTGGGCACATCCAGTTCCATGCAGACGCAGATCATCAATGGGCGCCAGTCGCAGCAGATGAGTTGGATCGTTACATTGTCGCCGAAGGAAAAGGGCCAGTTGGTCATACCGGCGCTTTCACTTGCCGGGCTTAGCAGCAACCCATTGACCGTCAATGTTGTAGAGCAAAGTGCAATGCCCAGATCACAAGGTGTGCAGGGAATTGAAATAGAGGCGAATATAGCTGAGGGTACGCATTATCTGTATCAGGAGATTCCCCTTGTTGTCCGCATAGAGACGCCCATTGGCATCAAGCGTGCGGAATTGATTGCCCCAACCGGCAGCGATTTCGAAATAACACCCAATGGTGAGGATCGCACAACAAAGGCTATGCGCGATGGGCGTGCGGTGACCGTTATAGAACGGGATTATATTTTACGTCCGCAAAAGGCCGGTGCACTGACGATTGCACCATTTGTAATACGCGGAGAGGTCAATGATCCAAACAGCCGCAGGGATCCATTTGGTGGTTCCTTGATGCGCGACTTCCCGTTTGCGGGCGGTGCTTTCGGTGGAAGCCTGTTTGACGACATGTTCAATCGGGGGACGCCCTTTACAGCGCGGTCACAATCCATCGCCTTGGATGTTGAAGGCGCGGCCAATAGTGCCGCAGACGGATGGTTCCTGCCCGCCAAGGCTGTCGAACTGAAGTCTGAATGGCAGCCAGCGTCACCTGTTTTCAAAGTCGGTGAGGCTGTCACCCGGCGGATAAGCATTCTGGCGCTCGGTGCGCGGCCGGAACAATTGCCTGATCTGAATTTTACGGTTCCCAATGGCGCCCGCATCTATGTTGACGAAAGTACCACGGACGAATTCAAGACGGCGCAGGGCACTTTCGGTCGTCGTGATATAGTGACGTCGGTTGTTCCAACCCAGGGTGGGGAAGTGACATTGCCTGAAATAACCCTGCGCTGGTGGGATACCGTCGCGGGCGAAGAAAAAACGGCCAGCGTCCCGGCTGAAACGCTGCAGGTTGAAGGCGCTGTTGCCAATTCAACGAACACTGTAAATTCCGCTGCTGCGGTTTCGAATAAGGCACTCAACGCTTCACGCGAACTGTCCGAGGGCCCCAACTTATGGGTGTTGGTCGCAGGTGGCGGTGTATTGTTGCTGTTTGGCGGATTGGGTCTTTTGTATCTTTACGGTCGAAAGAACGCTGGCTCCCGGCCTCACACTGATGCGATAGCAGGCAAAAACCACGATACGGCATTGGCCCACCAGAAGATTGTCCGTGCAAGAGACGCATTGCGCCGCGCAGTCAAAGCCAATGACGTATCCAAAATCTATCAGGCGGCATTGGCGTGGCGTCGCTGTGTCGGGTTGGATACCAATGTACCGGTTGGTTTTGGCGAAGAGATATCCAATCTCGAAAACCGCCTGTATGAACCCTCAAAGCAAAATGCTGTCTGGGATGCCTCAAAGCTGATGAGCATTGTCGAAAATGTGACGCGCCTCCAATTGGCCGGTCAGCGCAGGCCGGCCGTTCTGCCGACACTATACCCATCGGTCAACCATGCGACAGGCCCGGCGTAGAGCAATACAGTTGTGATGAGAAACGGTGATCGCAAATAGCGCCTGTCTTGATTAAAGAAGCAGTTGACCGGGCTAATATGTCCGCCCGGTCGTCAGCTACCGAGCTATTCATCACGCATTGCCGCGGCAACCGACCGGCTGACACGGGTTGCATCCAGCCGCAGGTAAATTGCCCATGCAAAAAATCCAGTACTGACAAAAGCTATTATGAATATTCCCACATAATAGGGAATAACAGATCGGCCCCCGGCAAATGGACCAAGGTAGGACAAGATCGCCATAACGATCATATAGGCTGGCAGCCAGCTTGCGGCCCGCAGATCAAGATCCCTTCTCAGGCTGACCCCGGTTGTTATGCAGGTGTAGATAAAAACAAGGGCACCGGCGACCAAGCCAATGGAAAGAATACGGATCGTTTCCCACCCGCTCCAATAGAGAATCCATCCCGAAAAGATGAATGCCACGCAGGCGGTTATCGGCGCGGCCTGCAATTTGAAACTGCGTTTTTGATCAGGAATTTGCAGGCGGAAACTATAGAGCGAGATCGGGCCGATGATAAAGGAAAACACAATGGCAGCGCTTCCCAGTGAGACGATATTGGTAAAATCAATAAAAAGCACAAACAGATAACCGGCAATCAGATTAACGATAAGACCGTTCAGCGGAATGCCGGTTGCTGATAGCCGGTTAAAAAATCTGGGAAATACGCCTGTCTGGGCCATCGCGTAGGTAAGCCGGGCATTCGATGCTGTTGACACCAGACCGCCGCCAAATGGTGCGATAATTGCACTGCCGTAGATAAGGGCCAGAAGAAAGGGCATACCCAACGCTATGGCGATTGCTTCAAATGGCCCCAGGTTGCTTTTGACCTCGAGTGAAGACCAGCCGTCTGCCAGGGCCGTGTTGGAAACACCACCGACAAATGCGATCTGAATAAAACAATATACGACCGTGCACACACCAATTGCTGATATGAGTGCGAGTGGAATATTGCGCTGCGGATTACGGGTCTCACCTGCCATGTCAATTGCATGGCGAAAACCAATGAATGCAAAGGCAACGCCGCCGGATGCGACTGCTGACACGACCCCGGAAAAATGTGTCGGCATAAAACCGTACTCGGTGAAGTTGGATGTATCAAAGCGCGTGAGCATCACAATTGCGCCGACAACCAGGGGTGCGGCGATTTTGAACCAGGTCAGTGTTGAATTGATACGGGTGAAGAACACAACACCGAAAGCATTGATCAGAACCATCAGACAAAGAATAACCAATGTTATGAGGTATCCCAAAATCGACAGATCCCGGCTTCCCGCTTCGGCAAACAAAAATGGCATGTCCGGGCCCAGATAACGAAGCAGGACCAGTGTTTCAATCGGTGCGGCCCCCGCATAGCCGAGCCAGGCTGACCACCCCATGATGGCGCTCACGACATTGCCGTGACTGAACCACGGTACACGGGCCAGGCCGCCCGCAACCGGCAGCATGGCACCAATTTCCGCGTAACAAAGTGCGATGAGTGTCATGATTGCCGCGCCGATGAGCCAGGACAGAACACCGGCTGGTCCGGCAATTTGCCCAACGAGATAGGGCGCAAAAAGCCACCCGGATCCCAACATGCCACTGACAGCCATGAAGGTCAGACCAATATAACCGATAGACCGTTGTTTCTTCAAAATAGTCCTCCGGTGCTTCATCCAGGGCGATGTCAAACTATACCCGGGCCTTTGAAGTTTTATAGTGTCGGGGCATGTCTTTTTTTAAAGGGAAAACATCTGGCCGAGGAAAATCAGTCCATTTGGCGTGCTTTTACAGTTGGAGCAACTCAGGGTTAGACAGGATCGTAGAAACCTGAATACATCAACAAAACAAAGACCGTTACCCTTGCTCTGTTTCTGACATAACGTGAAACGGCCTAATGGACAAAGCGGCAAATCCAGATGAATTCAGCATTTGTTGGCATGCATTCCTGCTACAAATCCGAAGGCGATTGCGCTCAGAAGCCCATTGCCTGACAGATATCCCTGCAGCGTTGTGCCGGACACACCACAGGCAGCGCCGCCACCGGCAAACAGGTTTTGAAATGATCCGCCGTTGCGACGCAATACACGTGCCTGATTGTCAATGAGCAATCCACCTTGTGTGTGAAACAACGCGCCGGTCACTCTGATGGCATGCAATTGATTGCCCAGTGGTGGTTTTGTGCTGAAGTCCCGGCCAAATGGATCTGCATCCTTGTCTGACGCACTGGCCCGCGTCTGCGAAAGCGTTTCTTCAAATGCCTGTTCCGGAACACCGATGAGCGCCGCCAGGCCGCTGGCATTGGCGGCGGTTTTGATCGCGCCCAATTTTTGCGCCTCGACGAAATCCGGAAAGCCTTGAGCCAGTTGCAGCAGACGATCGTCGAATATGCACCAGGCCATGGCACCGTCCTGCCGTAATACATCAATGGATTGTTCGGAGTAACCACGATGCTCGTTTGAAAATCGCTGCCCGCGCCGGTTGATCTGAATGCCGCCTTCCATCATCAATGCCCAGGTAATCAATATGCCTTGCGGGTGGGCGAGCGAGCCATGGCCCTGGCAGGCGGTCAGGCAATCAAGCTGGGCATCGAGTTGTTCGCCCCATAGGACAGCTTCACCGGTATTGCCGGCATGTCCATGGTAGGGTGCATTGTGCATTTGCGGCATATGCTGTGCAACCAGTTGCGCATTGCCACCAAAACCGCTGCAGGCGATGATGACAGCGTTGCAACCAAGTGTTTCACGGGTGCCGTCAGGGCGCTGTATTGCGAGGCCAGCGATCCTGTCCGCGTCCATATATAATGTATCAACAGCCGCATCTAAAATAACCGGAATGTTCTCGGCCTCTACCGCACACCCCAGTTGGGCAAGCAGAGCTGCACCAGTTTTTTCTCGCAGGCAATGCATGCGGTGCACGCTGTGGCCAGGATAAAGAAAATCATCCAGGACCTGCCACTCAAAGCCATGGTTGTCGGCCAGAAAATCGAGCGCCGGTCCGATGGAGCGCGTTGCCAGATCAACCAAGGCGGGACGCGCTGTGTCGTGAGATTTTTTTCTGATATCATCGGCAAATTGCTCAACAGTGTCTGCAATGTTCCGGCTGATCTGAAACCGGGTATTGGCAGCAGGAATAAAACCCGATGACATGGATGTTGATCCAGAGAGGGATTTTTCCTTCTCAAGCACCATGACATCAGCGCCACCGTGTCTGGCAGCCAATGCGGCAGTCAATCCACAGGCACCGCCACCAATGACAGCGACCTCCACATGAATGTCGGCTGTCATTTCGTCGACGGGCCTGATTTTCGGTTTCGGCACAGACATGTTTTACACACCCAGATAACTTTTTTGCAGGTCCGGATTGTCCAGGAGCTCCTTTGCTGTGCCTGTCAGTTTGATTGCGCCGTTTTCCATCACAAAGCCGCGGTTGCTGATTTCGAGGCTGAGATGCACATTCTGCTCTACCAGCAGGATCGTCATGCCCTGTTTGTTGAGTTCAACGATAAGTTCAAACATTTCCTCCACCAGAAGCGGGGAGAGACCGAGTGATGGTTCGTCAAGGATGAGCAATTCGGGCTCTGCCATCATGCCGCGTCCGATCGCCAGCATTTGTTGTTCACCGCCCGACATGGTTGCGGCCTTCTGCCTGATCCGTTCACGCAGGCGCGGAAAGGTCTCCAGCACCCGTTCCAGATTTGCAGAACGGGCCTTTCGACCACGCCGATAGGAGCCAAGCACAAGATTTTCCTGAACGGTCAGATTGGGAAATATATGGCGGCCTTCGGGCACCTGAATCAGGCCCAGATCAACGATTGAGGCAGCGTCTGTGCGGGTAATATCCTGTCCCTTGAAGGTGATTTCACCGGACCAGCTTTGTATCAGGCCTGAAAGGGTGGCAATGAAAGTGGTCTTGCCGACACCATTTGAGCCTAAAAGCGCAACGATTTCTTTCGGTCTGATAGAGATGTCGACACCGCGCAGCACCTCGACGCGATTGTATCCAGCCTTTAGTCCGGTTACCTCAAGCATCACTGCCGGCTCCCTGATCAGCCATGCGTTTGGCCATGCCCTTGCCAAGATAGGCTTCTATCACCTGGGGGTCGCGGGCGACCTTTGCCGGTGCACCTTCGGCGATCAATTTACCCTGATTGAGCACAAATGTATGATCGCTCAGGGACATGACAGCCTGCATGACGTGTTCGATCAGAAATATCGTCACCCCTTCATCACGCAGCAATTTTATGACCGGGATAATGTCGCGAATTTCGGATGGGTTCAGGCCGGCCATCACCTCGTCAAGCAGCAGTAATTTGGGATCCGTTGCCAGTGCTCGGGCCACTTCCAGTCGTTTTCTGCCAGCGACGGTTAAATCGCCTGCGTCCTGATCCAGCATGGCACCCAGGCCAACTTTTGCTGCGATCTCCTGTGCCTTGTTCAAGGCGTCGCGCCGTCCGGCAATCTTCAGATGCGCACCCACGGCAATATTTTCCCGTACCGTCTGACCGGCAAAGGGTTGTACGATCTGGAAAGTACGCACCATGCCGCGTGTGGCGATCCGGTGTGGCTTCATATTGGTAATGTCTGTTGCGTCGAAATGAACGGTGCCACTGGTTGGCGCATGAAACCCGGTGATCAGCGCAAAACAGGTTGTCTTGCCGGCTCCATTGGGCCCGATCAGGGAAACAATGCTTCCCTCAGCAACCTTCATGGTTACATTGTCAACGGCCTGCAGACCCTGGAACGATTTTGACAGTGCCTTAACGTCCAGCATCACCGGTTCCTTTCAGAACAGAGCGAACGGAACGGCCTATGCCGGCAATTCCGCGCGGCGCAAACAACACCATGATCACCAGAATTGAGCCATAGACCGCCATGCTTAGTCCCGGTTCATCGCCAATCACATGGCGAACCAGCTCGGCAAATATGTGCAGCACAGCCGCGCCAAGCAGTGGGCCAAACAGGGTTCCGATGCCGCCGACAATGGCCACCAGCAGGCTTTCTACCGAAACAGCCGGACCAAAGGCGATTGACGGATCAAGGTAGAGAAATTTTTGCGCATAGAAGACACCGGCCAGCCCGGAAAAAAATCCCGATAGTGCAATCGCCTGTAGTTTGACGGACATGGCATTAACGCCAATCGCTGCGGCCGCCTCCTCATTGTCGCGTACCGCCATCATCCGTGCGCCAAGGCGCCCGTTCTGCAGCCACCAGACTGTCAGGAAACAGGCGAGCGTAATGGCGCATATCAGCCAGAAATAGCTGGAAAGCTGGGTGAACTGCATCTGACTTGCCTGGCGGTCAAGCGGGATGAGTATGCCTTCACCGGCACCGGTAAATGACACGGAATTGGAAAGAATGCGGAACACTTCCGCAAAAGCCAATGTGACCAGCGCAAAATAGGAGCCACGCAAACCATAGCGGAAGGTCAGAAAACCCATCGCCAAGGCAACCAGTGCGCCCAAGAGCCCACCCAGTACAAAGCCAATCCAGGGATTGACGCCGAATTGTATCTGCAAGACCGCAACGCAATAGGCCCCGGTGCCGAAAAACAGGGCATGGCCAAAACTGAACTGGCCACCAAAACCTGCAAGAATGTTCCAGGCCTGGCCCAACAGGGCTGCGTAGACCGTGAGCAATACGGCATTGAGCCAGAATTCGGAGGTGAGCCACAGCGGCGTAAGCGCGATCAGCGCAAATATTGCCAGCAAAATGATCAGCTGTCTCATCGCATCCTCACGCTCGGTGTCCCAGTAAGCCTTGGGGCCTGAACAGGAGCACCAGGATAAATATGACAAAGATGCCGATCTGGCCGAGACTTTCGCCCAGCACAAGTCCGCCGACGGCCTCAACCACGCCTATTATGAAGCCGCCCAGCAAAGCACCGATGAAGCTGCCCATGCCACCCAGAACCACAATGGTGAAGGCAATCAGTACAAATCCATGCCCCACTTGCGGATAGACGTAATAGGTTGGCAGCAAAAGACAGGCGGCGATGCCCAGAACCCCGATTCCAATGCCAAAGCTCATGGCGAATATGTGGTCAACATTGATACCGACCAGCCGTGCTCCCTTGCGTTCGCGCGCCAGCGCACGGATCGCCCGGCCAAGATCGGTCCAACCCATCAGCAGCCAAAGAGCCAGTGCTGTCAGCAATGCGCCGACAAAGGCTATGACCTTGGGCACCGGGAGAAAAGCCCCAAACAGTTCGACAACATCAAAGGCATAGGGTGTATCGACGACCTGTGTATCGGACGCGAAGAAAAACAGCGCCAGATTTTCGATCACGATGGAGAGCCCCAGCGTGACAAGCAATATGTTTTCATCGCGTCCATGACTGGCATTGCCAATGATGGTGCGCTGGAGAACATAGCCGATGACAAACATGGCTGCTGGCACGACCAGCAATGCGAGGTAGGGATCAAGCCCGAATAGTTTGTACAGGAAATAGACCAGATACATGGCCACCATGAGCAAGGCACCATGGGCGAAGTTGATTATGTGCAGAACCCCGTAAATCAATGTCAGGCCCAGAGCCACGAGCGCATAGAGTGCACCGGTGGTCAGACCATTGAGGATTGATGGTAGCAGGATGGAAAAGTTGATCACACGTTGCCTCTGAACCGCCAGCCATTCATGCCTTGCACCAGACCGTTTCACGTTTTGTCAAAAACGGGACAACGGTGTCGGCCTTTGATTTATGTTGATGCTTTCATGTTTTGCCGATTCCGTCTAAACATGAATTGCACTATGGATGGACTTTTCAAAATATTACCATGTTCCGGTTCGAAATGCCGGGAAGCCATTTGAAAGATATGTCACATGCGGTGGCGGACGGAATCGGAGCCGGCGACTGCCAGCTCCGACTTTGTCCATTTATCCTTTGGGTGTCGGGAACACCGGTTTCGCCGTAGCAAATTCATCTGGCAAAATGACTTCAATTTTGCCATCCAGAACCTGCGTATTGACCGGTTGGCCACCTTCATTCTGCCCATCAATCATGGCTGTCGGGCCATAGGGCATCGCATGGGCATCCCAGTCGGATGATGCCATTGCGTCATTGATGGCCTGTTTGTCGAGTGAACCGGCCCGTTCAATGGCATCGGCAAGGAATGCAACGGCATTATAGGCCAGATAGACCTCATAGGTGTAGTAGAGACCTTTGTCTTCGGCTGCCTTTTTGCGCCGCAGGGCTTCCTTCGACAATGGGTTGTACCAGTGATTACAGTCCATGATGTAGTTGGCCGCTTCGGGGAACTCCTCTACAAATTTGAAGGAGGACGCCGCACCGCCCAACACTGAATAAATGCCAGCGGCTTCGACACGCTGCTGACGCAGGGTGCGGGCCAAAAGCACATATTCATTGTAATATTGCGCCGGAATGATCAGATCCGGCTTTGCCGCTTTGATCTGCAGGGCGATATTGGTGAAATCACGGGTTGGATTTGCGTGTTTGATAACCTCTATGACCTCAAAGCCCCGGTCCGGCAGGCGTTTTTCCAGCAAACCGGCTGTGCCGGTGCCAAAGGCCGATTCCTCATGAATGATCATAACCGTTTTGGCAGGGCTGTCTGCCGCCCTGTTGATGGCATCCAGATTATCGACGGCGTAATTGGCAATCTTTCCGTATCCCGGCCCAAGGCGGAATGTGTTCTTCAGGCCACGCGAAACGATTTTGTCCGACACGCCGACATCCACAACATGCGGTGTATTGGTTTTTGCCGCTTCCTGGGTCGTTGCAAGGGTGATGGAGGAAGCATATCCGGCTACAATGCCGGTCGCGCCTGCTTCCACCATCTTGGCGGTCTCGGCAGCACCGATGTCAGGTTTACCCTGACTGTCTCCGAGAAGTGCCTCTAAAGGTGCACCGCCAATTGACTTGATTCCGCCAGCATTATTGATGTCCTCAATGGCCATCAAAGCGCCCTGGCGGCACTGATTTCCTGAATAGGCAATAAAACCGGTGACCGGATGTACCAGCCCGACTTTTACCGGGTCAGCCGCACGCGCAATATGCGGCATGCCAAACGCGCTCATGGCAGCAACGCCGCCGGTGGCTGCGAGAAATGTGCGACGATCAAGACCCTGTTTCATGCCCCTCATATGCTTTTTGTCAGTCATTTCTTCACCCTTCCTTCCTTTGGGTTTTGTCACCACCACGGACCTGTGTTCCTGTAAAGTGATAATGACATATCATTATAACATTTAGCAAATCGCAAGGCTTGTTTTATTCATGCGTATTTGCCTTTTGGTGCCGATCTTGTGTCGGTTTATTGCGGATATCGGATTTCAAATTGTTC
The DNA here is from genome assembly GCA_947501445.1 of uncultured Rhizobiaceae group bacterium. Taxonomy (GTDB): domain Bacteria; phylum Pseudomonadota; class Alphaproteobacteria; order Rhizobiales; family Rhizobiaceae; genus Hoeflea_A. The sequence goes on from CANMVS010000007.1 coordinate 120,697, forward strand.
AGCGCACTGACCATCGCGCTGCAATCGGAGACTGCGCTGATGGCCGCGAGTGACCTGATTGCGTTATCGTGAAGTTCGCTGCTGAATGCTCCACAACCATCGCTCAACACCGTGGTGTCAAAATCGCGCACGTGGGCATCGCGCAGTGTGGAGGCAACGCCACCATTGGTGACAATACCGGCAATCACCAGATGTCGAATGGCAAGCTTGCGCAAAACCCACTCAAGGCGGGTCATATAGAAGGCTGAATAGGTAATTTTTTCAATCGTGACATCAGCCGGCTGCAGCTCATCAATAAGCTGATGGCCGAATGCACCGGGGCAAAAATCCCCCTTGCACAGGAATGGTCGCAGCGCTTTCAGGTGAGGCGAAATGATCGGTTCCCCATGCTTGCCCGGCACCAGGGTGAATTGTGTTGAGATCACCAGTCCGCCTGCCCGTCGCATGGCGTGGGCCACGGGGGCGATCTTTTGTTTTAGGCCGGCTATCGCCGCGCTTGTTTGTGATGCACGACCATAGGCACCCTTTGGATGCAGGAAGTCATTTTGCATATCGATCAGAAGCAATGCTGTGGTGTCGGTATTGATCGGTTGAATGCTGCTCATGGTGCTTCACCCGTCGTTGTTTGGGCTGTGACCACCAGATTGCCGATAGTATCGACCTTCGCCAAAAATCCGGGCTCAATCCAGCAGGTGGCATCGGGTTGTTCCAGAACAGCCGGCCCGCTGACCACTGCACCCACCGGCAGGGCAAGGCGATCATAGATGGCGGCATTCAAGGTTTTTCCCTCAAACACAACCGAACGATACCCGTACAATGCGTCTTCCTTGGTCAGATTGTCTCCGGGTGCCAGAAGAGAAAGATCAAATTTCGGGCGCTCGCCGATAACAGCCAACCGCAGATTGACAATGATCGGTTCCACTGCGTCAAGGATCTGCCCGTAGGCCTGATGGTAGGCCGTTTCGAAGGTTTTTTTGATGGCATTGCGATCAAGCTTTGTGGCAAGCGCGCTGTCCAGCGTCACGATGACGCTATGGGTTTGACCGGCGTAGAGCATATCAAGCGAAATCTGTGTCCTGATATCAATGAATTGCGCCTTTGATTGTGCCAGGCGCGCCCTGCCTTCCGCCTCGAAAGCCGCAATATTTACCGCCAACTGGTCCAGGTCACTTGTTGATACCGGCTCCTGAACCGTGCGGACAAAGTCATGCCGCATGTCGGCAATCACGCAGCCAAGGGCAGAAACGACCCCCGGAAATCTTGGAACCAGCGCACCGGCGAAATTGATTTCACGCACAAGCGCGCAGCAATGCAGCGCACCGCCACCGCCAAATGGCATGGCAGCAAAAGATCTTGGATCATGGCCGCGTTCTATGGACACAAGTCTGATCGCGCCGGCCATGCGGGCATTGGCAACATCGATGATGGCTTCGGCAGCCTGCATCACGTCAAGGCCAAGCGGTGTGCCGATTTCATCCATAATGGCGGTACGGGCAGCGTCCGTGTCAAGTGATTCCAGCTTGCCGCCGATCGGACTATCACTGTTGATACGCCCAAGAACCACATTGGCATCAGTCACGGTCGGTCGTTGATTGCCCTGCCCATAACAAACCGGTCCGGGGACCGAACCGGCACTTTCAGGCCCGATCTGAATAATGCCACCGGCATCTACGCAGGCAATTGACCCGCCACCGGCACCAATGGTGGTAATTTCGATCATCGGTGAACGTATCACCAGCCCGAAATCGACCGAGGCCTGCGCTGCCAGTGCTGCTTCACCATCCGAGACAAGCGAGATGTCGAAACTGGTGCCGCCCATGTCACAGGTGATGATATTGTCAAAACCGGACCCTCTGGCCAGATAGGCCGAGGCGTATACACCGGCTGCCGGCCCCGACAGGGCAGTCTTGACCGGCGTACGCGCTGCTTCCTGTGCACGCATCAGGCCGCCATTCGATTGCACGATTAAAAATTCGCCGCCAAAATTGTTTTCAGCCAACCGGTTTTCAAGTGTTGCAAGGTAATCACCAACAGGCGGTTGCAGATAGGCATTCAGCACCGTGGTTGATGCGCGCTCATATTCCCTGATTTCAGGCAGGAGTTCCGACGAGATGGAGATATGCGCGTTGGGCCACCTGGCATTGAGTAATTGTCTTGCCCGGTTTTCATGATCGTCATTGGCAAAGGCATTGATGAATACCACGCCAACAGATTGAGCACCGGCTTCAATCAGATCATCAACGGCTGCACAAAATCCGACCTCGTCAAATGGCACATGCTCCCGGCCATCTGAAAGAATGCGTCCTTCCACCTGCCTGCTCATGCTGCGCGGAATGACGGGCTCATATTGCCCCCATAGGCCCCAGGTCGTGGGTCTGTCCCTGCGCCGCATTTCCAGAATGTCGCGGAAGCCCGAGGTGGTTATCAATCCGGCCCTGGCCCCTTTTCGTTCAAGCAGGGCGTTGGTGCCAACGGTGGTGCCATGAATGACGGCGGCCACTGCGCGCAAATCCGGTGCCCCATTGCCAAGCCCGTGGAAAAAACCATCAGCTTCCTTGCCACGGGTCGAAGGAACCTTGTGAACGCTGGCCTTGCCAGTGTCCTGATCAATGACAAAAACATCTGTAAAGGTGCCACCGACATCAATGCCAACGAGGATATGGGGTTGAATGTCCTGCATCAGTTCTGTGCACCTGATCTGAGAATTTTGGTGGTGGTCCTATCGATTTCGTTGTTGTCATCAATGGCAACGCCGTAATGCGTGCGGGCTGCCGCCAAACTGACAAATCCGGCTTTTACATCGTTCAGGACTGCCACAGGGTCCCGGGTCATCGGGTCTCCATAGCCACCGCCTCCGGGTGATTCCAATCGAACGCGGGCACCGGTTTTAAGATCCATACCGGTCATTTTTGAAACCATTTCGGGGGTGGTCATCTGACCCTGACGGTTTTCATACTGAAAGACATTCCTGCTGCCCGGTTGACCGCCCACGACACCGGGTGGCGGGTATTTGCCGCGTTCTCCGAACAGGAAGCCCTCCGCTTCGTCCAGTACTTCCATTTCGTAAATGGCACCCAGGCCGCCGCGATGGGCGCCCGGACCACCGGAATCCGTGCGCAGACCCCATTGGTTGAAGATCACCGGATAACGGCTCTCCAGAATTTCCACCGGCGGAATTGTTGCCATGGATATGGGTGCATTGCCGTGGGAAAGGCCATCACCGACCGGGTTGCCACCATGGCCGCCACCGAAGAAGGAAAACATGACCCAACGAGAGCCGTCGGGTTTGCGTCCGGCAATTGAAAGCGCATTGATGGTGCCATAGGCACAGCCATTGGATTTTTCCGGCGCGGCCTTGGACAGGGCAACAAAAATCACGTCAATGACACGCAGGATTGTTTCCGTGTACCCGCCAACCGGTCGCGGCGCATGGGCGTTTAACAGGCTTGTATCGGGTATTTTGATTGTTACGGGATCAAGCACGCCGGCATTGGCTGCAACATCGCGAAAAATGTGTTTCAGCGCCACATAGATCGAGGCCTGCGTGGTGGCGCGGGAGATATTGACCGGACCGGCACAGGCAGGCGCTGTTCCGGCAAAATCCAGCGTCAGGTTCTCACCGCTGATTTCAATGGAAACTCTTATCTTCAGCGGTGTGTCCGAAATGCCATCATTGTCGAGAAAATCCTCAACGGTGTAGACCCCGTCGGGCAGCGCCGCGATATGCGCACGCATCTGCTGTGCGGCCCGGGTGCGCAGTTCGTCAAAGGCAGCCTGAATTGTTGGTGCTCCGTAGCGATCGATCAGGTCAGCCATGCGCATGTCGCCGAGCGACAATGCTGCACGTTGTCCGTTCAGATCACCATAGACTGAAAGTGGCAGGCGCGAATTGGCGGAGAGAATATCCATGATATCCTGTCGAAAAACACCCGCTTCCACCAGTTTGACCACCGGGATGCGTATACCTTCCTGAAAGCTTTCTGTTGCAGACGGGTTGTAGTTTCCCGGCACATTGCCGCCCACATCATGCCAATGGGCAACGGATGCCATGTAGCAAAACAACCTATCGTTATGAAAAACCGGCTGCACAAGTTTGAAGTCGTTGAGATGCGTTCCACCCTCATATGGATCATTGAAGATGAAGACATCACCACGCTGCGCAGCGCCGTGCTTTTTGGTGTAGTCAATGACCGCACGCACGGCAAAGGCCATGGCCCCGACAAAGACCGGAAGACCGGATTTACCCTGTACCAGCGTATCGCCGGTGTGAGGTGCATAGAAACCATGACTGGCATCATGTGCCTCGGCGATGATCGGATTGAATGCCGCCCGGAACAAAGTCGCATCCATTTCATCGGCGATTTGTTCAAGCCGCCCCCGAAGGACCGATAACAGGACTGGATTCATGGTCTGTGTCATCTCTTCACCCGCCATCCGCCATGGCATAGAGCCATGGGCGTCTTTTCTTGTCTTCACCCATGTGATGATTGATTGCGTCAATTCTTTCCAATGTCACATCAATGGGTGCATGACCTTTCATCAACAGGTCGCGGGCAGTATCGGGAATTTCAAATTCGCAGGTAAGTGCACCGGCAACGACTGTTCGTGCTTCCAGGTCAATCGCCAAGGGCCGGTTTTGCGGGTCGGCGGAAACATAGCGGGCGAATTGGTTGATGGTATCATGGGAGAGCCTCACCGGCAGAACACCATTGGTAATGCAATTGTCAAAAAATATGCTGCCAAAACTTTCTGCCACGATAACCTTGAAGCCGAAGCCATATAACGCCCATACGGCATGTTCCCTGGATGAACCACAGCCGAAGTTGTCACCTGTCAGCAGCACCGATGCGCCCCTGTAGGCCGGTTGATTGAGTATAAACGCCGGGTCAGCTTTGCGCTCCATATTCAGGTAACGCATGTTTGCGAACAGACCATCTGCGAAACCGGTCTTCGAAACACGTTTCATTTCGCGTGATGGTATGATGGTATCGGTGTTGATATTGGCAAAGAGCAATGGCGCAGCAATGCCGCTATGAATTGTAATAGGCTTCATCATGACACCCGCCTGTCATCGTGTTGAGGCATCAGGGATCTCAGATCGCTGATGCAGCCGTTCAATGCACTGAGCGCAACGGTTTCCGGGCTGGCGATATGGGTGCGGGTGCCGGGGCCCTGCCGCCCTTCAAAATTTCGGTTTGTCGATGAGATGACACGGGCCTGTGCGCCGAAGGAATGGCCGCCTGCAAAGAAACACATGGCGCATCCGGCCTCCTGCCATTCAAACCCGGCCTGCTGGAATATCAAATGCAGCCCTTCTGCTTCGGCCGCCTGTTTAACCTGGGTGGAGCCGGGTACGCAGATGGCGGTGACATGGTCAGCGATCCGTCGGGAGCGCAATATATCCGCCGCGCGCCGTAAATCCGACAATCGGCTGTTGGTGCACGAACCGATGAAAGCGGCGTCGATTTTTTTACCAAGGAGAGATTCTCCCGATTTCAGCCCCATATAATCCAAGGCACGCTGATCCGAACGGGCCGCTGACAGATTGGCATCGCTGGAAGGGGCCGGGATGTGCCCGTCGATTGGTATGGCCTGCTGAGGGCTGGTACCCCATGTAATGCGCGGCGACAGTTGTGCGATGTCGAGATGAATTTCGCGGTCGAATAGGGCACCCGTATCGCTGGTCAGAGCGAGCCAGTGGGATTGCGCTGCATCCTGATGGCGTGGCCTTGGTGCAAAGGGTCTGCCGCGCACATAATCCAGCGTTTTGGCGTCGGGACTGACGAAGGCTGAAAAGGCACCAAATTCCACCGCCATATTGCAAAGTGTCAGCCTTTGCTCAATTTCCATTTGACGTATCGCCGGGCCGTCAAACTCAATCACATATCCTTTTGCTCCCGAGGTCGAATAGCGTTCAATCAGGTGGATGATAATATCCTTGGCAGAAAGCCACGGGGGCATTGACCCCTCAACCCAAATACGCATTTGCCTGTGGTTGGCCACACGCAGGGTGCGCGTTGCCAACGCATGTTCGCAATCGGTTGAACCGATGCCCCAGGCCAATGCGCCCAAGCCGCCAAGTGTGCATGTATGGCTGTCGGGACAAACAATTGTCAGGCCGGGCAGGGCGATCCCCTGTTCGGGTGCCATGACATGCACGATGCCCTGTCGCGGGTCATCAACATCAAAAAGGCGCAACCCCAGTTGGCTGGTGGTCGTGCGCATGGCGTCGATAAACACTTCACCCCCGGGCATGCGGGAAAGTGATGGCCGACCAGGCCTGGTATCGACAATATGGTCAATTGTTGCAAAAACCATATCCGGGCACAGAACCGGGCGCGCTTCCTCTATCATGTTGGTAAGCGCGATGGACCCGGTGCGTTCATGCAGGATGATGCGGTCGATGTAGATCAGTGACGTGCCATCATCAAAGCGTGCAACCTCATGCAGCGCACGCATTTTTTCATAGGCCGTGCGCGGTGTGTGTTTTGTCTGCTCACTCATCCAATCACCCCTTCGGCACGAAGATCGGCGATGGCCTGCAGGTCGTAACCCAGTTCAGCAAGTACGGTCCCGACATCACCACCTGATGCAGGCAGATCATGGCGTAACTGCGCACGATGGCCGTCTATCTCGACAGGCAGATTGGGTAGCTGCACGACCTGGCCGGTATCGGGTAATGTCATTGACTGCAAGCCATGGGCCGCAAGATGAATATCGTCCGTCAGGTCTTCCGGTTTGCGGATCGGTGCATAGGGCAGTCCGGCCTGATCGAGCTTCGATGTCAGTTGTTCCAGGCTCAGATCGCTGAAAAGAGCCCGCAGCTTTGGAATGATTGTATCGCGTTGGCGCACCCGGTCGGCATTGCGGGCATAAAGTGCATCACGCGCCCAATCAGTCAGATCGAATTCACTGCAGAATTTTACCCATTGTCCATCGCTGACAACACCGACAAAAATCTGTCCATCAAGGGCGCTGAACACATCATAGACCGCCCAGGCGGAAATGCGCTCCGGCATGGGTGGTGCCGGTTGCCCGGTCACGGCATGCTGCGCCATATGCTGACCAACAAGAAATGCTGTTGTTTCATAAAGCGCCGATGTGACCTGCGCGCCGGTATCTGTTGTCTCCTGCGTGGTGCTGCGGTTTTGTCGGCCCTGCAGGGCTGCCAGAATACCAATGACACCGAACAGGCCACCGGTTATGTCGATGACAGAAGAGCCAGCCCTGAGCGGTTGTCCCGATGGACCGGTCATATAGGCCAGGCCGCCCATCATCTGGGCAACTTCATCCAGAGCTGTGCGCTGCTGATAGGGGCCGGAGAGGAAACCCTTTGATGATTGATAGATAATCGCCGGGTTGGTTGTTTTTACCGATTCATAATCCAGGCCCAGTTTGTCGAGCGCGCCGGGTCGAAAATTCTCAATCATGACGTCTGCACCCGCCAGCAGTTTCATAACGACAGCACGGCCCTTTTTGCTTTTCAGATCGACACAAATGCTTTTTTTGTTTCGATTGAACATGGCAAAATAACCGGCACCGGAGCCGGGTAGAGATCGGGTTTTGTCACCGCCGATAGGCTCGATCTTGATAACTTCCGCACCCAGATCAGCCAGCACCATGCCCACCACAGGCCCCATGACCATATGGGAGAACTCGACCACTTTAATGCCGTTGAGAAAGTCCATGGATTACCGAATACTCGCCTTGTGACTGTTCTCATTACCATATAAATGTTATAAACATATATCAATAGGTCATTTGAGGCTATTTTGGACGATGGAAAAATCAATTCTGGTCAGTGAAGTTGGTTTGCGTGATGGGCTGCAGAGCATTGATACAATTGCTGATCTGGCGTTGAAGAAACAGTGGATCAAGGCAGAAGCCGAGGCCGGTGTTGGTGAAATTGAAGTTGGTTCCTTTGTCAATTTCAAGGCTTTGCCGCAAATGGCTGATACCGCTGAACTGGTGCGCTACGCCAAAACCCTGCCCAAATTGAATGTGGCGGTTCTGGTGCCAAATCTGCGTGGTGCGCGTTCGGCGATCGAATGCGGTGCCCATAAAATTTCAATTCCGGTATCGGCAAGTCAAACCCACTCGTTGAGAAATGTTAATCGCACCCATGCTCAAATGATTGAGGAAGTGCGCAATATCCGGACGGTAATTGATGCCATGCCCGCTGGGGAAAGACCCTATTTCGAGGCGGGTATTGCAACGGCATTCGGCTGTACAATTGAGGGGCATGTGCCGATTGAAACTGTTGTACAGCTGGCAAGGGATCTCATTGCTGCGGGCGCTCAGGAGGTGGGGCTTTCGGATACAACGGGCTATGCGGACCCCGGCACCATTCGCACTCGCATCCGGGCAGTCCATGCGGCTGTTGGAGCGGACAGGCTGACAGGCGTGCATCTTCACAATACCAGGGGGCTTGGCCTTGCCAATGCACTTGCGGCGCTTGATGAAGGTATCACAACGCTGGATGCGTCACTGGGGGGACTGGGTGGGTGTCCGCATGCGCCAGGAGCCAGCGGAAATATTGTCACGGAGGATCTGGTCTTCATGCTGGAAAGCATGGGCTATGAGACCGGGATTGACCTTGCTGCGCTGACGAAAGTTCGTGATATTGTGCTTGCGGGCCTGCCCGATGAAGAACTATACGGCTTCCTGCCGGATGCGGGCATTCCACTTGACTGGCGCCGTGCTACACTTGGCTAGACCGTTTCACGAAACAGGAACCGGGAAAGATGCGATCAAACCTGCCAGCGTTTCGCCAGCCGTCTGCGGTGCAGACAACTGGCAGGCGCGTTAAGCAAATATGCAACCCGGGGAGCAATTTTGCCCGAACTTAAATCCTCAGAAACCAACAGCCAGGGGGTCGACCCGGCAAACCCGACGCCGCTCTATTACCAGATATATCTTCTCTACCGACAGAAGATCATGAGCGGTGGTTTGCGCGATGGTGACAAATTGCCAAGTGAAGGCGAGCTTGTTGTTCAACACAATGTCTCGCGCATTACCGCCAAGCGCGGCATGGATGAACTGGCAAAAGAAGGGTTGGTGTCACGCGGTCGCGGACGTGGAACAATGGTGAGCTACCGTTTTCCCGCGTCAAAATACTCCGGCGATTTTTCCGGTCTCATGGAAAACCTGGTGGCGATTGGTGCGACAACAAGTGTTGATGTGCTGAGCTTTGACTATGTGCCGGCACCATCACCGGTGGCGGATGCCCTCGGCATCGAGCGTGGCACACCTGTTCAAAAGGCAGAACGCCGCCGTTCACGTGATGACAAGCCGTTTTCTCATATTGTCACCTATCTGCCGGAGGATGTGGGGCGTTCCTTTGATCAACAGGATCTCAGCGACCAGCCGATCATTGCGCTGATTGAAAAGTCCGGCCATGAAATTCAGGAGGCAACCCAGTCTGTCACAGCAGTTCTGGCCGAACCGGCAACAGCGGCTGCCCTGAATGTGCCCCAGGGCGCGCCATTGTTGAAGATAACCCGTGTCGTGCGCGATCAGACGGGCAGACCGGTGCAGTATATTGAAGTGCTCTACCGGCCGGATGTGTACCAGCTCAACATGAGCCTGAAACGGATAGCCGGGGCAGCAACGGACACCAATATGTGGCTAACGGATAATACCGATACACCGGACTGAGGTCAGGATCCATAACAACAGGATGACGGATGCCGCAGGACGGATCGCTGATCTGAATGTATTGAAAGGCTCCATCTGGTTGCGATGCGCCGTATTTTCGTTTTATAGACACCTCCATGACCCCCACAATCCGATCTGGACAACAATCTGACGTCGTCGCCTGCGTCGACATATTGCGCGATTGGGCGGAAGAAACACCGTGGATGGCCGAGCTTGACGAGCGGCAATCGATGCAGGCTTTCTGGAGCGATCTCTTCAATACTGATTTGGTATGGGTTGCGGAAATCGAAGGTCGCATCGTCGGGTTTTGTACCCGTGATGAGGACAATATTGGCGCACTCTATGTGGTCCCCGAGGTGCGAAGCACGGGTATCGGCAAGCGTTTGCTTGACATGGCAAAGGCAGATCGCGACTGGATAACCGTATGGGCGTATGAAGAGAACATACATGCACTGCGATTTTACAGGCGTGAGGGCCTCGTTGAGATTTGTCGGGAAATCGAGGCTGAATCAAACCTCATGAATATTGAGCATCGCTGGACCAGGGCTAGCTGACATTTGCCGTTTAGGCCGCCTCTTCATCACGCAGTTGCTGTACTATGGATGTGTAATTTTCAACGCCCTGTGCACCGGTGATCAGATGGCGCTGGTTGAATACCATTGCCGGAACGCCCTGAATGCCGCGCTGCGAACGACACCTCATCACGCAATCCCTGTATTTAGTTTTTAGGACACCTTGGATAACTCATTCTTTATGCGCAATCCGAAATCCCAAATTTGAGCAGGTCGTATTGGGTGGATTCCCATTTCGGGCTCCTAAGCGATATCGGTTGCAATAACTGTGGTGGCAAAGAAACGAACCTCCGCGAACAGAGCGAATACCGGTATCCTGCAGATATAACGGGTCGTTGTTGGATGAGGTCGTATGGTAACTGGCAGAAAAGAAATCAGCGCACCATTCCCAGACATTTCCGATTGTATTGGACAGACCAAAAGCATTTGGTGAGAATGCGTCGACCGGGGCGGTGCCAATATAGCCATCTTCGGCGGTGTTTTGCCCCGGGAATCGACCTTGCCAGACATTGCACATATGTTTGTTGTTGTATTTCAGCTCCGGGCCCCAAGGGTACATCTGACTGGAACCTGCTCTTGCTGAGTATTCCCATTGCGCCTCAGTAGGCAGGCCACAGGCTGCCCAGTTGCAGTAGGCCACTGCATCAAACCAGGAAACGTGGACAACCGGGTGATGTTCGCGACCCGCCCAGTTGCTCTGGGGGCCTTCAGGCGTTTTCCAGGCCGCCGAATTCGTGGGATACCACCAGGGCGTTTCGCTGGGGACCTGGGTCGTGTTGCGTTTTTGCTCTGCAGTCAAAAGCAGGTGAAACACATGGCTCCAGCCGATCTGTTCTGCAGTGGTCTGATATCCCGTCTCTTCGACAAAACGTGCGAACTGAGCGTTTGTAATGGCATATTTTGAAATGAAAAAGGGTGAGAGTGTTACTTCTCGTTGTGGTCCTTCGCCGTCCTCGCGGTATCCTTCGCCATCCTGTGAACCCATCAGGAATGCCCCTCTCTTAAGCGAGATCAGAGTGCTTTTCACGGCCCGGGCGTGCCTGCTGTTGGAAGGGCGACCAGTCAGGTCTGCCTCTCGGGTTACCGCTTCGGTTTCTTTCGGGCAGCAGCAGACTTTGACCATATCAAAAGCCCATCATATCAGGAAGCCACAAGAATATCCCTGGGACATATGTAACAAGCGCCAAAACCATCAGCATCGCAATGAAATAGGGAATGGCGGCCTTGAATACCCTTTGTACTGGGACACCGGCAATACTGCTTGAAACGAATAGGCACAGGCCCACTGGCGGTGTTATCAGCCCCAGCGCCAATGTCAGGCAGGTGAACAGGCCAAAGTGAACAGGATCGATGTCGTATTTGTCTGCCAGAGGTGCAAAGATCGGCACCAGCATGACCATGGCGGCGGCCTGTTCGATGAATAATCCGATGATCAGATAGAGGACGAGCATCATGGTCAGGAAAACGACCGCGCTGTCGGTCCAGGCCTGGAAACTGCTACTGATCGCCCGTGGCACGCCCTCAACCGTAAGCCACCACGTTGATACATTCCCGAAGGAAATAATAATCATCACCACCGACGTTACAATAACCGTGCGGGCCATCGCGGCATAGACTTGGCTCATGGACAATTCGCGGGTTACGAAAAAGCCGATAAACAACGCGTATACGATTGCCACACAACCTGCTTCAGTGGGGGTAACGACCCCGCCTACGATCCCACCGACCATTATGAAGGGCAGTACCGCAGCAATCAAAAAGCGGCGCATGATTCGAACGACATCCCAAAAGCCGTATGCCGTCCGATCAATCGGATAATCTTTTTTGCGGACAACCAAGATTGTTACGATGATCAGACTCAGACCAATCATTATTCCTGGAATGATGCCCGCGATGAACAAGGCCGCGATGGATACATTGCCAGCGGCAAATGCATAAATCAGCATCGGTAGGCTGGGCGGAATGATCGGACCGACGACAGAGCTTACTGCGGTGACAGCGGCGGCAAGTTCGGGGTCTTTATATGCTTCGTCGGTTGCCTTGATCATCATTGACCCGACCGCACTGGTATCGGCGATTGCTGACCCATTGATGCCACCAAAGAACATGCTTACCAGAATATTGATGTGGAGCAGCCCGCCCTTCACACGACCAACGGCAAGCTTTGCAAAATCAAGAAGCCGCGACAAAATACCAGAGCCACCCATCAATTCCCCTGCAAGGACAAAGAACGGGATAGCCACGAGGGTAAACTTGTCCAGTCCTGTCCAAAGTCGCTGCATATAAAGGGGAAACGGCTGGTCGGTCATCCAGAAGACACCAAGCGTTGACAGACCCAGCGAAAACGCAATGGGTACACCTATGAAGATGAACCCAATGAACGCGACAAAGTAGATGGCAAGGGCGTTCATATCACACCCCGGCCTCGATGGAGCTATCGGGTGCGCTTGATCTTGCAACGGCCAGCCATGTTGCAAGGAGGGTCGCAATCAGCGCGTAGGTGGCACCGACTGGAACGGAGAAATAGGGAACAGCCATGCTGACTCCAAAGACAAAAATGTCCTGTGATTTCCAGCCACTCAGCGCATAGATTGTTCCAAAATAGATAATCGCCGCAAACAGACCAATCAACAAAATATTGGTGAACACAAATAGATTCAGTCGGTACTTTGCTCGCAAAGAGCTGGTAAACATATCCACAAGGACATGCTCTCCGGATCTGATTGCAAGGCCTACGCCCAGAAACGCCATCCACTGCATCAGGTATTTCGCCATCGCGTCGGCAAAGTTCAACGGGTAAAAAATCACGAAACGGGTAAAGACCGAAACGCAGATCGTGGCGACAATGCTCGCCAATAGGGCAATGCAGGTGACTTCGATGATCCGAGCGAGTGTCCTGTCGAATTTTTCAACTGTGTCAATGGTGGCGCGTTGCATCATATCTACCTCAACCGTTGCGTGGCATTCTCTTCAGCAGGCAGCGCGGAAAGGCGGCACCCTGCCGCCTTTCCAATATTACATGCTGGACCTGAATTAGTTGCCCAAAGAGTAACCCCAGCCATCAGTGCCGATTTCACCGGATTCAGCCCGGATCATGTCAAGCTTTTCCTGAGACATCCCTTCTTTGCCAACAAATAGAGGCCACACGGCATCAACAGTCATGTCCCGCACCTTTTGGTACTCTGCAGCGGGCAGCGAATAAATCTCAACGCCCTCGTCTTTCATCGCCTGAATGTTTTTGGTTATGTAATCGCTCACAAACTCAATATGCCATGCCTGCGCCTCAGCAGCGGATTCCGTCAGGATTGTGCGGATATCCTCAGGCAATGCGGCCATTTTTTCTGCGTTGGCAGCGATGACCAGAGCATAGTTCTGGAAGTTGAGGTCCAGAATGTAGTTGATCAGATCGCCCTCATGAAACTTGGCAGAGTAGAAGCTGGCGTAGGGGACCGTCAGACCATCGACCATGCCGAGGCGCACAGCTTCCGGAGTGCCCGGCCAATCAACGGTAACGCCAGCGGCTCCCCAGCTTTCATGACTTCCGATTTCCAGCGGCGAGCGTGAGGCGCGAAATTTCATGCCTGCCAGATCAGCTGCCGTTTCGATTTTTTTCTTTGATGTCCCGACGTTGCGAGGCCCGCCGATTTCATAGGTTGAAAACCACTGCAGCCCGACGTCTGCCAACTCAGAATTCACCTGTGCCTGGACTTTTTCGCTCCCCAATGCGCTAAGCATCTGCGCGCGCGATTCAAACAGGAATGGAAAGTGAAAAATTTCGAATGCCGGTGTGATCGTGGCAAGGTTGGCAAAGGAGTCACCGGCAAAATCCAGATAACCGTTTTTCACAGCTTCGAACGTCTCGACACCGGAACCCAGCTGACCGCCATGGAACACTTCGATTTCAATGCGGCCGTCTGATTTGGCGGCGACAATTTCAGCAAATTTATTGAGTCCAAAGGCAGTGACATCCTGTTCTGAAAGGACGTTTGAGACTTTGAACTTATGTTCGGCTTCCGCAAGCGCTGCCGTTGATAGCGCTGCCGTGGCAAGTGCGGTCACGACCGCAAGCCCCTTTAGAAAAGTGTGTCTTGTGATGGAATAGGTCATTGGTATCCTCCCAGTTTGAAATTGATGGTTCAAGTATCTTCAGATTTTTCCCAGAACGCGTTTTCATTTCGATCGGCCATTACCCTCAGGATTTGCTCACGCGGAATCACCCCGCAACGAATGGCCCAGGCCTCGTATTGCGCCAGCATTTGAGCTCTGCGTTCGGGATGTTTGGCCACGATATTGTTGAGCTCTGTGCGGTCCTGTTCCATATCGTAAAGCTCCCAGTCGTCCGGGTACTTGCGAACCAGCTTCCACTTTCCGTCCCGCACGGCAGCGTTGCCTTCATGCTCCCAGAACAAAGGACCGCGTTCAGTTTCAGCTGACGTGAAGCTCGGTGCCATGCTCTCACCTTCGCAGGGTGCAATTGCATGGCCATCGAATTCGTTGGGATAGGCTGCGCCTGTTACATCCAGAATGGTCGCCATGATATCGGGCAGTTGTCCAGGCCCATGACGCAAACCACCTTGATCCTTGATCCCCTCGGGCCAGTGCATGATCAGTGGTGTCGAAATCCCACCTTCATGGATCCAGTGCTTGTACAATCGGAATGGGGTATTCGACAGGTTCGCCCATGCGGTCCCATAGCTTTGATAGGTGTCCTCGGCGCCCGGCATAATGCTTCGGTCATTGCCAATATTGACGGTCCGGCCGTCTCGCGTTTTGTAGCGCGCTAGGTTCAGTTCTTCGACCAATTGTGATGGTGGGACATCGTCCGGAATATCTTCCGCGCAGCCGCCATTATCGGACAGAAATACGATCAGTGTATTCTCAAGCTGCCCGGTAGCTTCAAGCGCATCGAGAATGCGGCCGATTCCCTGATCCATTCGATCAATCTGGGCAGCGTAAACCTCCATGCAGCGGGTCAACCATGCCTTGTCGCTGGCATCATCAAAGGGGGGTTGTGATGGGTCGCGGTCACTCAGACCCCATTTGGCTTCCAGAATTCCACTGCGTACCAAGCGCTCCAGGCGTTCCTCGCGCAGGGTGTCCCAACCCGTATCAAATCGCCCTTTGTATTTGGCAATATCATCTTCATGTGCATGCAGGGGCCAATGCGGTGCGGTATATGCAGTAAAGAGAAAAAATGGGCTGCCCTGGTGGTTCTGCGAATGTGCTGTGATGTATTGTGCTGCCTGATCGCTAATCGTATCGGTATAAAAGAAGGACGGGTCGTTTTCCGCCTCATGCTCAATGTTTTCTTCCCCGCGGGTCAGCGTGTTCGGGTTGTAGAAACTCCCGGCACCAATGATTGTGCCGTAAAATTTGTCGAATCCGCGACGCGTTGGCCACGCGTCTGAAGGTTCGTGCAGGCTGGCAGCGATGTGCCATTTGCCACTCATGTAAGTACAGTAACCGGCGGCCTTCAGCACTTCAGGGATGGTGACGCATTCTTTACTCAGATTTCCGACGTAACCTTCTGGACCCATGTCATAGGTCAGAACGCCAATGCCGGTCTGATGGGGATGAAGTCCGGTCAACAATGAGGCGCGTGAGGGGCTGCAGCGAGCGGTATTGTAGAATTGCGAATACCGCAGCCCGTTCAAGGCGAGCGTGTCTAAATTTGGCGTTTCGATTTCGCCACCGTAACAGCCGATGTCTGAGTATCCCATATCATCGTTGAGGATAATAATGACGTTCGGCTTCTGCTGGTCAGACATGCTGATCCCCATTCAGTTCTTTGAAATGACGGTTTGGTTCGGCGCCCAGCGGCGTTAAATTTGTTTTCGCACCAGATCAATAGAGAACTGGAACGATTCTGGATGGTGGATTGATTGCAAATATTCCACGACCCGGTTTTGCGCCGTCAGCGTTAATCTGACCGATGTCAGGAGCGCGCTGCCCGGTGCGACATTCAATAGCTCAGCTTCTTCTTTGGTCGCCGATTTGGCGTTGATTTCCTGTCGTGCCTTGACCACATCGATGGCCAATTCACTTTCCAGAACTTTATAGACCTTGATGTCAGAAAGGTCGCATTCCTGTAGCTTCAGTCCGATTTCCGGCGGGTAGTAGGCATGTTCGATTGCGATTGGATCGCCATTTGCCGTGCGCAATCGCTTAAGCTGCCAAACCGCCCGCTCGCCAAGTGCCTCACTGATTCTGGCATCCTGATCAGCAGTCATGCCCTGCGATAGGATGATGGCGCCAGCCTCATATTTGTCTATTTCTGCGAGCTCCTGAAAGCCCAGTAAATGTCCGACCCACCTTTCCTGAACATTCGTCCGCAAAAAAGTGCCTTGACCTCGTTTGCGCGAAAACACGCCCTCATCTACCAAGGGAGCAATCGCGTTGCGTATGGTTACTCGACTAACACCGAATATCTCGACCAACTCGGCCTCTGTCTTCAAACGACCGTCTTCGTCAACAAGATCTCCGACAACACTTCGCTCCTTTATCAATGCCCGAATCTGCGCATGAAGCGGTACGGGTTTGTCTGATATCTGGTGCGGTTTAATCGCTGTCATAGTTTCCTCATTTCTTAAAAGTAGTAACATTTGACATATGTGTCAACAAATATATTCTCCATAAGAATAACTGTTATTATTCAGCATCTTATCGATACGGTTCATCAAGTTTGAACAAAATAATTTTTGGAATCGCGGGAATTATCGCGTGACTACGGTCCCGTCTCCGCACACCAATCTGATGTCGTCGCCTGCGCAAGATTTTGAGTGATAGAGCGGAAGAAACACCGCGGACGACCGAGTTTGCCGAGCGGCAAGCGATTGCTTGACATGGCAAAATCAGATCGCCACTGGATAATCGTATGGGCCTATGAAGAGAACATACATGCACTGCGATTTTACAGGCGTGAGGGCCTCGTTGAGATTTGTCGGGAAACCGAGGCTGAATCAAACCTCATGAATATTGAGCATCGCTGGACCAGGGCTAGCTGACATTTGCCGTTTAGGCCGCCTCTTCATCACGCAGTTGCTGCACTATGGATGTGTAATTTTCAACGCCCTGCGCACCGGTGATCAGATGGCGCTGATTGAATACCATTGCCGGAACGCCCTGAATGCCGCGTGATGTCCAGAACTGTTGCTGTGTTCGCACGGCCTCGGCAAAACGTCCGTCTTCCAGCACTGCCAGTGCTTCATCACGATCAAGCCCGACTTCAGCGGCGGCATCAGCCAAAACGTCGTTGTCATTGACATTGCGGTTCAGGGTAAAATTGGTTGCCAGCAGATTCATCTTCAAAACATGCTGCAGCCCCTTGCCTGCGGCCCAATGTAAAAGCTGGTGGGCACGAAATGTATTGGCCATGCGCATGTCATCGGTAAAATTGAAGGTAAAACCCAGTTCATTGCCAATGCTGGTCAAACGGGCACGGGCTTCGATGCTACCCTGCGGCGTGGTGCCGTATTTTTCAGCCAGATGTTCACGCAGGTTTTGACCTTCCTGCGCCATTTGCGGATTCAACTCAAAAGGGTGCCAATGGATTTCAGCATCCGTCCGGGTATCTTTCAGCGCCTGTTCCAGCTGCAAAAATCCAACAATGCACCAGGGGCAGACAACGTCTGATACGATATCGATGCGCAGGCCTGCGGGGTTCTGGTCGCTCATTGGTCAATTCTCCCTTTCCGGCGCTCGGCGGAAATCTTCAATCATTTATCAACGGTGCCCGTCTTTTTTGCCAGGCGTTGGGGTAACTCATGGCTCATATAGGTTGCGTGCACCCATTATCCATAGAAACCTGCCATCTTTATCATGTCTGCAGCCCTCTGGCGCATTGGTTTGCTGAAATAGCCGATACAATAGGCTCGTTCCAGCGGCCTTGGCGGTTCGGGCAGATGGCGATAGCATTCATTCCAGACCCAGAGCGAGTGTTGAGGATGGATTATGCGATTTGAACGAATGCGTCCAAGAGAACTGCGGGAGGCTGTCGACAAAGGCATACCCTTCGTGCTGCCGATCGGCGTGATGGAGTATCATGGCCAACACCTGCCGGCAGGGGTTGATTTGATTGTTGTCACGCAGGTGCTTGATCGCCTGGATGACGAGATTGTGGTGCTGCCGCCCTTTGCCTACGGCGCGGCAAGCTATGCGGTTGCCAGACCAGAAGACGGTGGGACACTGCACGTGGATGCCTCTGCAATTGTGCCTTTTGCCGAGGCACTCTTTACCGGTCTTCTGCGCGGCGGGTACCGCAATATTCATGGTATCGTCCACCACCAGAGTGAGAATTTTCATCAGGGCATGCCCACGGATCTGGCATTCCGGCTGGCAGCCCGCAACGCGATATTCCGCTACCTGGAAAATACCCGCAGTCCCGGCTGGTGGGGTGCAGGCGAGATGGCGGATTATTATGAGCAGCACGCCCGGAACACGGACCCCTTTGCATGGATACAAGTGCACCCGCTTTTTCCCAAAGGCGCGGATTTCCCGTTCGATCACGCAGGAGAAGGTGAAACGGCGCTGATGCAGGCACTGGCAGCCGATACAGTTGATATGGCACGGGCCAATGACGGTGGGCACTGGTATACCGCGACAGCCCCTCAGGCAACGGCGGAAAATGGCGAGCGCGGCGTTCAGATTGCCCTTGATCATCTGCGCGATGTGCTGGGACTGAATGCACGCCCGCCGGGCAATAGGCAGCAAGGAGACACCACATGACCATATCAATCTCCGGCCGCGTCCTGGTCACCGGTGGCGCTGAACACCCCCACGCCTTACGCCGATTGCGATCCTGTTTCCCTCAAATCGATTGGGTCGAGGGGACGGGTGACGGCCCTTCGTTGGCTCTAAAGACAGATCCTGCGCGGCCCGAAGGCAGCTACCGGATCGTTCGGGACGATTTGAACCTGACCCTTACAGGCGGTCCATTTTCGGGTGTCATCTTCGGTGTTGAAGATCTGATTGCGCAGGGTGGCAGCCATCCGGGCCGCATGTCTTTGCCTCTGGCGGCTATCGACGAAACACCCGGCCTGACCTATCGGACATTCTGGACCTGGGATCATTCAACGAACTGGCAGCTTAACCAGATCGGCCAGCAGGAGATTGGTGTCTTCAACCCCCATGGCAAACCACCGGGCGGATTTCTTGCCGATTACGAGCGCTGCATTGATTTCTGCTCGCAAAACCGAATATCGGCCATCGTTATCTACGGGTTCCTGAGGGATTCCCACGGCGGTATCGAAGCTGGACAGGAACTGTGTCGCTATGCAGCGGAGCGCGGCGTCCGTATTATTCCGGGGATTGCGATCGGCAGCTATGGCGGGGTCTATTGGGAAGGGAACTCGCCGTGGAATCTTGCAACATGGCTGAAAAACAATTCTCAACATGCGGCTACACTGGAAAAGGGCGTTGGCTTTCAGATCGCCGACCTGGCATTTCCGCTGAATTTCCCAAGGTCGGACTATACGTTGTCTGCCTGCCCGTCGGCGCCGGAGACAATCCGCTGGATGGAGGAGGGCGTCGCGTGGCTGTGCGAGACGTTTGATATCGGTGGGATCAATATTGAAGCAGGTGATTATGGCGTTTGTGGTTGCGAACGCTGCGCCCTGCGGCGGGACAACCCGGCAGAAGCTGCGCGGCGGGCCGAGACATTTGGTGATTACTGGTCGCACACAGACATGGCCGAGAATTTTCCGCGACTCTATGACAGAGCCAAATCGATCAAGCCTGATCTTTGGGTCTATTCTGAAATACAGTGGGACAATATATTGGACCCGGTGGCCCACGAGGCTCAAAGAAAATTGCCGGAAGGCGGCATTTATCAGCACACAACAAACCGCAGCTACTGGAGCAGGCTAAAGGCTGAGTTGACCCGTGATTATGTTGGCACACTGCCAACCCAGCCCAATGTCCTGCGCTGTCAGTTTGCCTGCCAATGGAACGGGGACGAACGTACAGAACGCTACGCCTTCAATGGACGGACCTTTGCAGACATGGCGGCCCTGTGCCACAAAACAGGCATGGAAGGGCTCACCGTCTGGGGCGAACCTTCGCCCTATTTTGCGACAGTAGAGCTTTCTTACCTCGCCTATGCACGGTTCTCATGGTCGCCGGGTCTCAGGTGGGATGATTTCCTTGCGCGCGATGCAGCACCGCGGCTTGGCGGGATGGATGCGGCCCGGGAGTTTGTCTCAATTGCCGAAGAGCTGGATACCCACCAGGTCATGGACCCGGAGCGGCTCAAGGCTCTGCAAACGCGCGCCGCTGCCCATCGTTCGGGCGACAATGCAGGTCGGCGCTGGTTGAGTCTGGAGGACCAGATCGCCCGGCGGCTTTATATGGGAGCCTGAAACGCATCCGGAGCCCGGTTTTGCGGACACTTTGACCGGGTGTTCATGAACGCACAACAACATCAGCGGCCGACTTCATTTTCGCATCATTGCAGTGACTTCCTCGCGTGATGGCATGGCAGGAGCTGTTCCGGCACGGGTGACTGAAATTGAAGCTGTTGCACAGCCAAAACGAACCGCCTCAACAGGATCCATGCCTTCAGCCAGTCCAACGGCAAGGCCGCCGTTGAAAGCGTCTCCGGCACCGGTTGTTTCGACAACTTTTCCGGCATTATAGGCTGGAATGTGTTCCGAGCGGCCAGCCGTGTGCAATAGCGCACCCTGTTCACCCAACGTAATGATTGCATATTCGACACCCTTGGCCAGCAATACGTCCGCTGCTGCCCGTGCTTCGTCAATCGTGGTGACGGGCAGACCGGTGATGTCTGCCGTTTCAGTCTCATTGGGCGTGACATAACTGCAAAGTGCATAAAATGCATCATCCAGCGGAGCCGCAGGCGCAGGGTTGAGGATGGTGGTTGCGCCGCCATCGCGTGCCATCTGAAGTGCATGGCGCGCAACGTCAAAAGGCTGCTCCAGTTGCGTCACAAAAACTGCTGACCCGCCTATCAGGACCGCCTGTGCGTCAATGTCGGCGCGCGCGATGTCATTGGCTGCACCCGGGCATACAATGATTGCATTGTCGCCGGAGGCTTCTTCGACAAAAATATAGGCTGCTCCGGTATAATTGTCTGTTACCTGTGTCACCGCAGGCTTAACCCCGGTTTCGGCCCAGGTTTTGAGTGCGAGGTCGCCAAAGGCATCCTTACCCAAACGGGTGATCATGGTCACGTCGCCGCCGAGGCGTGCAGCCGCAACCGCCTGATTGGAGCCTTTGCCGCCCGGACCAAGTGCAAAGGAATTGCCAAGGATCGTTTCACCCATCTGTGGCGCGCGGTCCGCACGGTAGGATGTATCTGCAACAAATGCACCAAGGACGACAATTGAATTGCGAGCGCTCATGGTCTCACGCTCCTTCGTCTGGCGGGATGACGCCTTTGCGGAATGCAAAACACCCGTAGAACCGGCGCTCATGGGTCTGGATCACGGCATAGGCATTCTTGGCTCTTTCGTAAAAAGCATAACGCTCAATGGAGATCATCGGCCAGGATTTGCCCTCTGCAGCGTCGATTTTTTCCTGGACTTCCCGCTGGACCTCCAGGACTTCATCAGGGGAACCAACAACTTCCATACGCGCTGCCGCATCATCGACAAATGTGTCCAGTGGATAGACCGAAAGCACCGCTTCAACGACCTCGGCGGCTGATCGGTCAATGCGCAGGAGCTCGCCCAGTTGCGTTTGAGCCGCAACAGAATCTGCGGGGAAATTGGTATCCACAATGATCAGATCATCGCCGTGTCCCATCGCACGCAACGCATAGAGCACGTCGGCATTCAATAGCGGGTCTATTCCCTTAAGCATGGTTGTCTCCTTCGCCGCCTGTGCAGCCTTTCCAATAGGTCCGTTTCAAAGATCGGTCCGGTATCTGTGATTTCCGGGTTCTTGTCATTTGCTGTCGATGCGCATGCCGCTTTCGGGATCGAACAAATGCACCTTGTCGCCAGCCGGGCGAAGATAGATCATTTGTCCCGGCGTGAAATCATGGCGTTCGCGGAAAACAACAACACCGCTTTCACCGCCAATGCGTATGAAGACCATAATTTCCGGCCCGGTTGGTTCAATGACAGAAACCGTTGCACTGATACCGGTTTCGGCCAGATCAAGATGTTCCGGGCGAATGCCGAAAATGACCGATTTGCCGTCTTCAACGTCAGGAACGAATGTGAGTTCCTGACGATCACCGGCAGTTGACACGAAGCAATTGTCTGACGCGTCGTAGTGGCCATTGATCAGGTTCATTGCTGGTGAGCCAATAAATGTGGCTACGAATAGATTGCGTGGATTGTCATAAAGATCAAGCGGGGTGCCCACTTGTTCGACATTGCCGTCATTCATCACAACAATGCGGTCTGCCATGGTCATGGCCTCGACCTGATCATGGGTAACAAAAATTGTTGTCGTTTGCAGGCGCTGATGCAGCTCCTTGATTTCAGTGCGCATTTGAACACGCAATTTGGCATCCAGATTGGACAGCGGTTCATCAAACAAAAACACCTGAGGATCACGCACAATGGCACGGCCCATGGCAACACGCTGGCGCTGACCGCCCGACAATTGCCGCGGGTAGCGTTTCAAAAATGGCGTCAGACCAAGAATGTCGGCGGCATCGTCCAGCCGCTGTTGAATGATCTTGGGATCCATCTTCTGCATGCGCAGGGCAAAGGCCATATTGGCGGCAACGGTTTTATGGGGATAAAGCGCGTAGCTTTGAAAAACCATGGCGATATCACGGTCCTTGGGCGGCACATTGTTGACGACTTTATCACCAATGGAAACCGTTCCGCCGGTAATGCTCTCAAGACCGGCTGTCATGCGCAGGAGCGTGGATTTACCGCAACCCGAGGGGCCAACAAGGACGACAAACTCTCCATCTTCTATCGCAATGTCGATGCCGTGCAGCACCTCCACATCGCCGTAGGATTTGCACACATTATCAATCGCTACTCGCGCCATTTTTGCCCCAGACTCCCCGCATGATATTGTTGAAACCGTATCTTCTGGTTAGGCATCTGTCCATTCATCTTATTGGCGACATTCAACAAATCGCATATGTGTTTGTTGACAGTTTCGTTTTTTTCTCACTACACTTCGTGTCTGCTCATCACGGTACTGCGCTTCGAATGTGCGTCGGAAACGGATAGTTGTTTTTGATCGCACCACCCGGAATACAGTGGTTTTGAATGAATGAGTGTTGCGTTGGGGGGCGTTTCTTTCGCGCCGGATAACCGCGTTGAATCCAGGGAGGATTGAAATGAAACTAGGTGTTTATGATAAATTAATGGAAATGCAGGCAAGCCGCAGAGGTGTGCTGAAAGGCGCTGCAGGTGCTGCTGCTGCATTGAGTGCTTCAACCGTGTTGTCTGGTATTCCCACCAGCGCATTTGCGCAGGATGATCTGCGCGCCGCTATATTGAAAATTCCAGGCGTTGGTGCCGGATCACCAACGGATGCCGATTGGCAGAAGGTCGGCGAAATGTGCCTGGGCGCCACCAAGGCAAATGTTGCCGAAGGTGAATTTGCCGGGGTTGAACTGACCTTCATGGGGCTGAACAATCAGAACCTGCATAATTTTCTCTTCCGTGGGTTCCTGAAGCCGTGGGAAGCCTATACCGGTGCCAAGATCAACTGGATTGACCTGGCGCAGGCCGACTACAATGCCCGTTTGCAACAGGCGATTGCCACCGGAACCGTTGATTTTGACATTGCTGAAATGGGTGCACCATTTGAGGGCGATGTTTGCGGCAAGGGTCTGGCATCTGAAATGCCTGACTGGGTCAAAGATCAGATCGAAATGGATGATTATGTTGGCTATCTGAAGGCGCCCGTCGGCACCTGGGCCGGCAAAACCTATCGTGTATCCATTGATGGTGATTGCCACAATTTCAACTATCGCACCGACTATTTTGCCAATGAGGATTTTGCCAAGGCTTGGAAGGATGCAGGCAATACCACTGAGTGGGCACCACCGGCCACCTGGCAGGAAGTGCAGGCTCAAACCAAGTTCCTCAAAGGCAAGACAGATCCGCTCTCGGGCCTGTCGGCTCACGGATATCTTGACCCTCTCAAAGGCTGGGGCGGCTTCGGTTTCTATTTCCTCGGATCACGTGCCACAGCCTATGCCAAACATCCCGATGATCCCGCGTGGCTGTTTGATGCAGATACCATGAAACCACGCATCAACAACCCGGCCTGGGTACGTGCTATTCAGGACGTGCTGGATGTGATGCCGGATCAGCCGGCCGACCAGATCAATGCGGACCCCGGCACCACCGGCTTCCAGCAGTTCCTGGCCGGAACCGGCTCGATGCTTTCCTGGTGGGGTGACATCGGCTCCAGTGCCAAGACATCCGATACGTCGGTTGTTGGCGATGTGGTTGGTTTTTCCATTCTGCCAGGCTCGGACGATGTCTGGAACCACAAGGAAAACAAATGGGAAACGCTTGCTGAAGGTCCCAATCACGCGCCCAACATGGCCTATATCGGCTGGGGCGTTTATGTGATGGCCCGGGTGGACAGTGACGAAAAGAAGAAGAAGGCCGCATGGTCTGCAGCCGCTCACCTGGGTGGCAAGGATCTGTCTCTGTGGTGTTCAGCCTATCCATCGGGTTTCCAGCCTTATCGCCAGTCCCATTTCAATATCCAGGAGTGGACGGAAGCCGGCTATGAAGAAGCCTTCATCAAGGACTACCTGGCATCGGAGGCTGATTCCTACAACCATCCGAATGCAGCCATTGAACCGCGTATTCCGGGTATCTTCCAATATTACTCGGTGGCTGAAGATGAGCTGGCTAAGATTTATGCCGGCCAATATGCTTCTGCACAGGAGGGTGCCGATGCAATCGCGGTTGCCTGGGAGAAAATTACCGATCAGATTGGCCGAGACAGCCAGATTGAGCTCTACAAGGCATCACTTGGCATGTAGCCCGACGGCGTAGAACGCCGATTGAACAGATTCGACCCCGGCAACAGACAATGTTCGGGGTCGGAATTCACGTTTTCCCGCTTTAACCCGGCCAATGGGCATGAGCAATTGGATATTCCTGCACAATGAGCACGGCTGACGGCGATCTTCTTCATACAGTCAATGTCGATACGATTTCAGCAAGCCGTATCCGGCTGGGGCGCACCCTGTTGTGGGCATCGGTTGCCCTGATGTTTTTGACTTTTGGCGTGCAGGCACTTTTTGAGACAGGGGTTACGCCTTTTGGTTTTGACACCTGGCGACCCGTTCTGTTTACCTATTGTCTTTGGGCCTTTGCGCTGTGCATGTCACGGGTGATGATTTATGGCGAACAGGGCAAGAAGGCACTATTTGTGCTACCAGCCGTTCTGTTTGTGCTGTCCATGGTGGTTTTCCCGCTTGTGTTCGGATTGTGGATCTCCTTTTCCGACTGGAACCTGTCATCGCTGACTGGCCGTAAGTTCAACGGACTGGATAATTTCCGACAAATGCTGAGCGACCCGTTCTATTGGAATGCGCTCTATAATATGCTGATTTATGTGGCGGCAATCATTGTTGAATATGCCATTGCTTTCGGTCTGGCGCTTCTGCTGAACGCCGACATACGAGCGCGTAAATTCTGGCGGGTCACCTTTTTGTTGCCGTTGATGCTGTCACCCGTTGCTGTGAGCTGGATGGTTGGCAAATCGATGCTGGAAATACGGTTTGGCCCCCTGTCACGATTTGCAAAATGGCTGGGTTGGGAACAACCTTCCTTTTTCGGGTCGCCGGAGATTGCCAAACTCACCATCATGATCATGGATGCCTGGACCTTTATTCCATTCATGATGATCATGCTTCTGGCCGGTCTGCAGGCCATGCCGAAAGAGGTGCTTGAGGCCGCCGAGGTTGATGGCGCGTCGCGATGGCAGCGGTTTTGGGAAGTGACCTTTCCACTGATGCTGCCGGTGTCGATTACTGCGGTGATGATCCGCATCATATTCAAACTGAAACTGGCTGACATCATCATCAATGTGACCTCGGGCGGGCCGGGTGGCGCAACGGATTCGGTGACCAGTTTCATATTCCGCGAGTATCGCGATCGATCCAATGTGGGTTATGGCACCTTGCTGGCCATGGTCTATCTCGTGCTGATTGTCATTTTCATGACCGTGTTGTTGAAGATCGCCGACTGGCTGGTGCGCCGGGCGACGGGGGCGAGGTAAACCAATGGCGATGACAGCAACAGCGCACGGATCCGATGACTATGACCGGCGGCAACGCCTGCGCTGGTGGACCATGCGCATTGTCGTCTATGCGCTGCTGATTGCCTGGGCGGTGATCTGCATTTTTCCGATTTACTGGACCCTGACTACGTCCTTCAAAATTGCCCCGGATGTGATGAAGGGCAATCTGGTGCCGTGGTATGATTATGTGCCCAAATGGCTGGGATGGCGCTCGCTTGGCCTCTCACCCGATACGATATTTTCCACCTCGACGGTGCGTGAGGAATTCACCAAACGGTTCTTCAACAGCGTCATCATTTCCACGGCAGCCTCGGCACTGGCGGTCATTTTGGGATCGCTCGCGGCCTATGGGCTCAGCCGGTTTTCTTTCCGCTTTGGCTTCATGAGAAATTCCGACATATCGTTTTTCTTCCTGTCGCAGCTCATCCTGCCACCCGTTGTACTCGCACTGCCCTTTCTGGTCCTTTACAAGGAACTGGCGCTGCTCGATACGCGCATTGGCATGATTGCCATCTATACGCTGATGGTTTTGCCTATTGTAATCTGGATCATGAAAGATCAATTCGCAGCCGTGCCGGTAGAGCTGGAAGAGGCGGCGCTGGTGGATGGCCTGTCCATCTGGGGCGCCTTTTTGCGCATCATCGTGCCACTGGTTCTGCCGGGCATGGTGGCCGCATTTATCCTGTCGCTGGTTTTGTGCTGGAACGAATATTTCTTTGCAGCCTTGCTGACCAGCACCGATGCCAAGACCCTGCCGGTGATGATTGCCAGCCAGACGGGCAGCCAGGGCATCAACTGGTGGTCAATGGCCGCACTGTCGGCGGCCGGAATACTGCCCCTGATCTTTATCGGCGTGCTGCTGGAAAAACACATCGTCAAGGGAATGACAGCGGGCGCTGTGAAATAAACAGAGGCTGGTATTCACCCGTCCAGTCTGACCATCAGATCACGGGTCTGCTCATACAGGCTTTTGAACACGTCATAGTGCCTGTTATAAATCTCGCCAGTGCGCAGATCAGGTTCAATCGTACCGGCACGCGGGTTCCAGGCTTCTAGATCCCCAAGAGCCACGTCACCGACGGCCAGCGCGCCCAAAAAAGCATCACCATAGGACGCGCCCATTGTTTTTTGCCGCAATATCTGCGGCATGCCACAGACATCGGAAGTGGCCTGCGACCAGAGTGTGTTCTTTGTGCCACCACCAACAGCATAGAGTGCCTGTGGTGGTTTGCCGACGTCACGAAAGGTGTCAATCACATGGGCTGTGCCAAACGCGATACCCTCAAGCAGGGCGCGGTAGATATCACCACGGTTATGACTGAGATTCATGCCAAACAGCATGCCCTTGGCATGGGGATCATGTATGGGCGTTCGTTCGCCGGAAAAATAGGGCAGCATCACCAGGCCTTTTGCACCCGGCGGTGATGCCATCGCTTCACCAGCCAGCACACCAAAGGCCTCCTCGCGGGATAGTTCGCGGGCAAATTGATCGCGGAACCAATGTGTCAGCGTACCACTGGTCGCAAGCCCGGCCATCGAAGTGTGCTGGCCTTCAAACAGCCAGGGTGCATACCACAATCTGGAATCGGAAACACGCTCGTGTGTCGGCATGATAATGAAGATGGTTGACCCATACATCATCATCATTTCACCCGGCGACAGCACACCCACACTGATGGCTTCGGCTGCGGCATCAATTGTACCGGTGATGACCGGGGTACCGGCTGCCAGACCCGTTTGGGCCGCAGCCTTGCTGGTCACTGAGCCAACAATTTCGGTTGACCAATGAATGTCCGGCAGACGATCCGGTTCTATGATTGTATCGGTCAGTGCCGTGCTCCAGCCGTTGTTGCTGACACGGTAAAGCGGACTGAAATTCGCGGCGGTATAGTGATCAATCACGCAGCAATCGGTAAGTTTTTGCATGATGTAGGTTGTGGACGTGTGGATCTTGTGGGTTTTTGCAAACAGATCCGGGTGCCGGTTTTTCAACCATAAAATTTTAGGCCCGATGGACTGGGATGTCAGGGCATTGCCGCATTGTTCAAGCAGAACATCTTCGCCGATCAGTGCGGTCAGATGATCCACCTCGGCGGCTGCGCGGTTGTCGACCCCATAGAGCACACCGTTCATCAGCGGGCGCCCCTGTTGGTCCACCGGCAGCATACAGGGACCTATCGCACTGCAGGCGACCGAGCGGACAGCTTTTGGGTCGATGCGACTGTCAAGCAGAAGCCTGTTTGACAGGTAAACAAAATCACCCCACCAGTCTTCATCCGGATTATGCTCTGCCCAACCGGGGCGGGGCACCTGCATTTCATGGCCGCGCGCGGCCTGTGCCACAATGTGACCATCGGCATCCACCAGAACGCCCTTTGATTCAAATGTGCCGATATCAATGCCGAGGTAATAGCTCATTGTTGGTAATCGTCCCTGTCGAGACTGAATGATGTGTCGATCATCGGCAGCGCAGTAAGGATGAGCTGTGCCAGCCCTTCCAGATCATTCAGGTCGCATACTTCCAATGACGAATGGGTATAACGACACGGGAATCCGATATCGATGGCAGCAACACCGGATCCAACCAACTGCACATAGGAGGTTTCGGTCAGAATGCCTGTTTGTGCGCTGCGCTGCAGCGGTAATTTGCTGGCAGCGGCGGCCTGTTCAAACAATGCAGGCATCGCGGGATGCGGAATGGTGCCATTCAGCGTACCGCGTCCATGGAAGGAGTAAAGGCTCATTCCCGGACCGCCGCCAAGCCTGACATCGGCGCGCTGGGCCATATCGGGTGTATCCCCGGTCAACAGCAGGTCAAGCTGAATGGCAATGTCGGGTTTCAATACCTGTGCTGCCGTCAGTGCGCCGCGCAGATTGAATTCCTCCTGCACGGAAAATACACAATGGACCGTTGGATGCTGTGGCATATCTTTCAGATTGCGCAGCACTTCGAGCAGAACAGCGCAGCCGGCCCGATCATCCACAGCGGTGCCGGCGATGCGATCCTTGGTCAGATGCATGCAGTGCGGCTTGTAGACCACGGGTGTGCCGATATTGATGCCCGCATCGCGCACCTGCTCTGCACTGTCGAGCCCGGTGTCTATATAGAGCTGCTGATAGGGAACAACGGCATATTTTTCGTCCGCAGACGTGGCGTGGTGGCTCTTGTTGGCGATGACCCCGTGTCGGTCGCGCCCGCTGCCAATCTGAAATACCACGGGCTGTGATGCCAATGCCCGCTCCGGAACACCGCCGAGGCGCTCGACACGCACAAAACCATCCGATTCGATTTTACGGACGACAAAGCCAAGCTGATCCATATGGGTAAAAAGCATCACCGAAGGTGCATTGGAATCCCCTTCGAGTGTCACGGTCAGATTGCCAAGCCCGTCCGTGCTGGTGGTCAAGCCGAGACCTTTGACAATGTGTTTGATGTGGGCACGTACGCGCGTTTCATAGCCGCTCAGGCCCGGAATATGCATGAGATCAAGCAGATCGGCTTCTATATTGTGTTTTGAAACGGCCATTGAACTCAGTTCCCGCGGCTGGCGCGCACCCGCGCCATGAAATCGGCCGCACGGTCTGCATCAACCGGTTTCCAAGTATCACCATCCACTTTGAGCGAGGAGCCAACGATACAGCCATCAGCAATTTTGAAGATGTCGGCAACGGTCTCATGTTTCACGCCGGTGTTTGCCAAGACGGGTGTGTCAGGCAAGACAGCCTTCACCGATGCCAATTCATCGCTATCGGCTGCTTCGCCGGTTATCTGTCCTGAAACGAGCACTGCATCCGGCAGGCTTGAAAAAACCGTGCTGCGTGCCCGGTCGGCCAGTGTTCTGCGGTCCAGAGAATTTGCAAATTCAGCGGAAATATTAAACAGGACAGCCAGGTCTGAGCGCCCAAGTGCATTGCGATAACGAATGGCCTTGCCCGCATCGGGTGACCACACGCCCATATCGGAGGCGTAGACGCCGGTGAAAATTTCCCGAACGAAGGCCGCACCGGTTGCCGCCGCCAGCGCTATTGTCGCCATCGGATCCCAAAGCACATTGACACCAAAGGGGATGCTCATCTCCGCGCGCAGGCAGCCAATCACATAGGCCATTGTGGCCGTTGAGGCCGTGTCGACCTGCAGTTCATAGGGGCGGTCATTTTCGTTTCCGAACATCACAGCGTCAAATCCCGCAGCCTGCAATGCGGCCAGATCGCGTCGTGAACTTTCGACAATGGCATCAATGCCGCCCTTGCCATCATGCAGCGGGCTGCCCGGCAGGGCAGGCAGATGTACCATCGCGATGGCCGGTTTCGTGTTACCAAATACGTTTTTGAAATTCGAATCCATGAATGTCCCCCTCGGATTGTGAAATCGTAGCACCGCAGGTCTTTGACTGTCCATGAAGATTGATACACCCCTTGCCATCCGAGGGGGTGAACGGCCACACTGCGGTTTAGTCAAAGAGAGTGGGACCCATGGAAAGCATACACTGGCAGCGCATCGACAATGGCGGTCTGACATTTACCGAGCTGGGGATGGGAACAGCGCCACTGGGAAATCTTTATCGCGCGGTCAGCGATGATGTTGCCCATGCAACGCTGCAGAGGGCCTGGGATGTGGGGTGTCGCTATTTCGATACCGCACCCCTGTATGGCCTTGGCCTTGCAGAGACCCGGGTCAACCGGTTCCTGCGCGGCAAGACCCGTGACGACTATGTGCTTTCCACCAAGGTCGGACGGTTGCTCGAAGTGTGCCGGCCGGAAGAGCGTACCGGCATCGGTAAATTTTTTGAAACGCCGACGCGTCGGGAGATGTTTGACTATTCCTACAGCGGTATCATGCGTTCCTTTGAATTTTCGCTCGAGCGGCTGGGTGTTGACCGGGTCGATATTTTGTATGCGCATGATCTGGACATATACAATCAGGGCAGCCGTGAGGTCATGGATGCGCGGATGGAGGATTTCTTGACATCCGGTTATCGGGCAATGGTATCGCTGCGCGATCAGGGGGTTGTCAAAGCCATCGGTGCGGGTCTCAACGAGTGGCAACCGGCGCAGACAATGCTGGAGAGAGGTGACTTTGATCTCTTCCTGCTGGCTGGCCGCTATACATTGCTCGAGCAGGAAGCACTCAACAGTTTTCTGCCGCTGTGTGAAAAACGCGGTGTCGGGGTGGTGCTGGGTGCACCTTATAATTCCGGCATTCTGGCGACCGGACCAAGGCAGGGTGCCTATTTCAACTATGAACCGGCAACGCCTGCTGTTT
This sequence comes from uncultured Rhizobiaceae group bacterium, assembly GCA_947501445.1. Lineage (GTDB taxonomy): Bacteria > Pseudomonadota > Alphaproteobacteria > Rhizobiales > Rhizobiaceae > Hoeflea_A. Next base: position 152,392 of record CANMVS010000007.1, read on the forward strand.
TGGACCGGGTCCGGCAGATTGAAACGGTATGCGCCAGCCACGGCGTCAGGTTGATTGAAGCCGCATTGCGCTTTCCGCTGCACCATCCATGCGTCGTATCGACCATTCCCGGTGCCCAGGCCGTGGATGAAGTTGTCAGCAACAGAACCTGCATCGATGCAGCGATCCCCGATGTTCTCTGGTCAGATTTGAAAGCACAGGGCCTGATACGCGAAGATGCGCCGACACCGTGACGTGTCAGGCTTTCGCATCACCATAAAGGGCAGCATTGACAATGCGTTGACTGATCGGGGCATCCTGTCGCTCCATCGCCGCCTGCAATTGGGCGTTATCGGCCAGTTGTTCGGCAATCCGCCAGAAACGCTGCATCACATCAATGTTGGTGCGTGCTTCTTCCACCGGGTCCAGACCCGAATGATCGGGAAATGTGTCAAAGTAAATCGCCCTATCGTAGTCACTGCGAACAAGCGCGCACAGCAGTTCCACCGTTTGCACCGGATGAACGCTGCCGACCATCAGGCCATTATCCCATTTTCCATAACCATCATTAAGGTGTACGCCCAGCAGGCGTGAATGGCGCTGGATGAGGGCGGCTGTATGGGCAGGCATTTCGTCGGCATAAAGAACGTGGGCGAAATCCAGCGTCACACCTGTATTGGGCGCGCCGAGTTCCTTGAGTGCCAGTAAGGTGGTTGCCACATCGGGCATCAGGGCAAAGGCACGTGGCTCATTGGGCTTGTACTCAATGGCAATATCAATGGCCCTGTTATGGGCGGTGATTTCCTCCAGTGCAGCCATCGTGTGGTCCCAAAGCTGCCCGTAGCCGGCTTGAAAGGAATAATCAAAACCATCCTGCCCCATCCACAGGGTCATCAGATCGCCACCCATATCAGCAAGGGCGTCCAACCCCTGTCTGGTGATATCTATGGCGGCGCGGCGCACCCGTTCATCGGGGTGGGTGAATGCACCGAGCTTGAATGCCGGGTCGGTATAGTAGCGCATGGCCAGTCCATTGAGCGTGATGCCCATTGTGTCCATGGCACGCGATAGTTCGCCTGCCGAAGTATGTTCAAAATGGTCCGGATAGTTCAGGTCCGCTGCATTCAGCCCGGCACTTTTGCCACGCTCCATCAGGTCAATGGCAGTGATACGGTTTTTACCGGGCCAATGGGTTTCAGCGCCGATTTTAAATGCATTCAGCCGCGCCGCGTAACGGGTCTGCCTGTCAGTTGTGACCACGTGAATTCCCCCAATGAAAACAGTTTTATCCGTCGCCGACTATAGGCGCATTTGTGACTTTCGAAGCCGTACCATTGAAAATAACCCGAACATCCGCAGCCTTATCCGCATTGGGCTTCCCATTGGGTCAGAAAATCCATGATTTCCAGGGAATCCTTTAGTCGCGGCGATGGACGTTGTACTTCCAGCCGTCCCTGCGCCAATGCTTCCTCAACCATTTTGATCTGGTGGTAGAAGGAATCATGCGCGTCTTCGACAAAAATGTCTTCGCATTCCGCGTCATAGGGCAGCCACTGCAGGTGGTTCTTTCCGGCCAGTGGATGCCAGGGATTGGTAACGAACCGCAGCACACCCTTGTCTCCGGCTATCGAAAATTCATGTGCCATGCCGTAGCTGTCTGTTGATTGCAGATTTGCCAGTACACCATTGTCAAACCGAACCGTCACAGCCGCATCACAGATATTGCCGTCCGTGTCCGAGCGATTACCCAGCGCCCTGACCTGTCTTGCAGAAAAGGCATCTTCGCCGCACATGGTCTGCACTACAAAATGCAAAAGCGACGCCGGATAACAGCCAAGATTGTAGAGCGTGCCATTGCCCTGCGGGTTGACCACCTGCCATATATCTGCCGAATAGGCACCATTGATCGCCCGCAGATTACCCAGTCGGCCGTCGCGCAGGATCTGTTGCAGATGCTGATACAGCGGATGGGCCAGATACATCAGCCCTTCGGCGAAGAATGTACCATTGCTGCGTACGCCATCCACCAGCGCATGGGCCTGTTCCATCGTCACCGTCAGTGATTTTTCCGATAGTACGGCCTTGCCGTTCTCTGACGCCTGAAGGGTCACGGTGTGATGCACGTGATTGGGCAGGCCGATGTAGACCGCATCAATATCCGGATCCTGCAATACAGCGTCATACCCCACCGCATGGGACGGAATATCATGGGTCTGTTGAAAATCGCTCAGCCTTTGTGCATTGCGTCCGGCAATGACGGCAACCGTTGAACCATCGCTATGACCGATCGCTTCAATGACCTTGTTCGATATAAATCCGGTTCCAATGATGGCCCAACGCAGCATATTCGCACTCCAGTTTTACTGTCGAACACTGGTACTGTGTTGCCCTTCGCGGTGCAACAGGTTTGGCTGTATGTGAAACGGTCTAGTTCAACTCTTAACCAGCGCGATAGTCGCGTGGTGAAACGCCGAAATGGGACCGGAAGCTGGTCGAGAAATTCTGAAAATTCTCAAATCCGTATTTCAGCGCAATCTGACTGATGGACTGCGCCATGAAGCGAACATCTCGCAGATCACCTGCAACGGCCTCAAGCCTTGTTTGACGGATGAAGCCACTGAGCGACCTGTCTTCCTTGGCAAAAATCGCATTCAGGCGCCGCACTGACATGCCAATCTCTTTTGCCACCAGATTTCGGTCCAAAGCAGCATCGCCAAGGTTGTTTCTGATGAAGGATTTTACCCTCAGCATGATGTGCTGTTCTGGTGAAGAGAGTTCAAATGCGCTGTTGTCATGGGACGCAAGGCCGGTTGCGATCAGATCAATCAATGTTTCCTGCACCATGGTCTGCAAAATCGCGTTGGACGCGTTTGCATGATCAGAAAAGGCAAGAATATTCTGCCGAACCAGCGCGCCGATCCCCGATTGACCGTCTATTTTGCGGGCGGTCAACATTTCCGCGTTGGGTAACCGGGCGAGCAATTTGTCCTTGGGCAGCTGAACCACCATCTGGCTGAAATTGTCGGTAAGGTTCAATTCGTAAGGGTCGGAGCTGCTGTAGAGTGCCATGTCTCCGGTGCTCAGGACTGCGGTTTGCCCAAATTGAGAAACGCGGGAAGAACGTGCTGTTTGAAGACTCAGCAAAAAAAACGAGTCCGTTGCTGTGCGGATGTCACGCTTTCGGCGGCGCACCGAATGCGCTTTGCCACCGACCCGTGAAATGGACAGGGTTGAATAGCGCGAGATATTGATAAAACCATCGAAATTGGTCTGTTCTTTTGCATCACACCCAAGGCGCACATAGCTGTCGCATACCGCTTCCTGCCAATAGGCCATACGGTCCCTGTGGGGTACATCCGCCGTGTCGTAATGTGTTTGAATGACCATAATTTGTGATCCCAAGCGGCATAAACATGTTGCAGTTGTCACAAAAAAGCAAGTTTTCCGGCCCAAATCCAAAAGCGGGTGCTGTTGATACGCGTCAAACTGTCTCCACCAAATAGGGAGAGAGACAATGTCGCAACAGTTCAAAGTAGCTGCCGTTCAGGCAGCGCCATCCTTTCTTGATTTAGAAGGCGGCATAAAAAAAGCCGTACAATACATCGAACAGGCGGCCAATGAGGGCTGTAAACTGGTGGTGTTTCCTGAAACCTGGCTTCCGGGATATCCAAACCAAATCTGGCTTGGCCCGGTTGCCTGGTCGATCCAGTTCGTCGCACCCTATTTCCAAAATTCCGTTGAGGCCGGATCAGATGAAGACAAGGCGCTGGCAAAAGCTGCGCGTGACAACAACATTCAAGTGTCCATGGGGCTTTCGGAGCGGGCAGGCGGAAGTCTCTATATTGCACAGTGGCACTACGGCGAAGATGGCGAAATCATCAAGCGTCGTCGCAAGTTGAAGCCCACCCATGTCGAACGAACCGTATTTGGAGAGGGTGATGGCAGTGACCTGATTGTCAACGATACATCGATTGGCCGTATCGGCCAGTTGTCCTGCTGGGAACATCTGCAGCCGCTATCCAAATATGCCATGTATGCACAAAACGAACAGATTCACTGTGCGGCCTGGCCAAACCTTGCCCTTTACGAAGGTGGCGCTTACGCGCTCGGCCATCAGGTCAATAATGCCGCTTCCATGCTCTATGCCGTCGAAGGCGGTTGTTATGTGGTTGCTGCCTGCGCCCTTGTTTCTGAGGAACAGCAGAATGTTCTGTGTGAGGGTGACCCGCTTCGCGAACAACTTTGTCCGCTGGGTGGCGGCTACACGAAAATCTACGCACCGGACGGCCAGTCCATAGGGACGGAATTGGCCCATACCGAAGAGGGTCTGGTGACGGCTGAGATAGATCTGGCAATGATCGCCGTTGCCAAAGCTGCGGCCGATCCTGCAGGCCATTATTCACGCCCCGATGTGACCCGTTTGATGCTGAACGCCAAACCACAACGACCGGTCATGGCGTTTGATGAAACGGCGGGCCTCATCTCGGAGGTGAATGAGGATGCAGGTTCGGAAACAGCCGAAGCCGCTGAATAGATAATTCTTGCCCCGCTCGTTGTTCAGCGAGCGGGCATTAACCCCTTGCCGAAAGTTGGGACCTTTCTGGTGAGGCCGGTAACATCAATGGGAGGAAAACATGCCAGATGTGCCAGATATGAATGAAGCAGCAACGCCGGATCCGGACGTGTTCTATTCGAAAGCGCAGCGTAAACTGCAAAAAGAGCTGAAAACCGACAGACTTGCCAACGCAGTGGTGCAGGCCATTGTTCGGGAAGAAATGCTGCCTGAAATGATCGGCTTTATCTCAAGTCGCGACTATTTCTTCCTGTCGACAGTGGATGCACAGGGCATGCCGACTGTCTCCTACAAAGGCGGCAGGGTTGGTCTGGCCCATGTCGTGAATCCGAAGAAGATTGTGTTTCCGAGTTTTAACGGCAACGGCATGTATTTTTCCATGGGTAACATATCAGAAGCCAGCAAAGTGGGCATGCTGTTTATCGACATGTGCACCCCGCTGCGTGTGCGGGTTCAAGGTGAAGCAAAGCTCACCCAGAACGAAGATTATATGAAGCTCTTCCCCGGTGCAGAGTTTGTGGTGGAGGTGGATGTCACACGCGCGTTTTTCAATTGCGCCCGCTACATCCACAAGCACGAACGCCTGGAAGAGACCAATAAATATGTGCCCGACGAAAGCGGCGATGCACCGTTTCCAGCCTGGAAACGCATCGACATGCTTCAGGAGGTCCTTCATCCGGATGATGTCGGCAGGGCCGAGGCGTCGGGCGGCACCATCTCACAGGATGAATACAATCAAAAGGTCATGGATGGCACTTCCTAGAGCCTGAAGTTCCTGAAACCGACGGTAATGAAAACGGCGCACCTGGCGTACGCCGCAACCAAAAATAATTGGGGCGATTGCCCTGTGGGGAGAACATTATGAAAAAAATACCCGACATTTTATCGGCCCTGGCATTGGTCACAGGCGCGATGCTTCTGCCTGCCGTACCGGCTGTGGCAGATGGCCACTCGGATTTAAGCTGTGGGCTGAATACCGGCAAGGCTGCAACCGGCGAGCCAATCAAGGTTGGCGGTATCAACGGCAATGCCCCTCCCGGGGACTTTTCCGGCGGAACGGATGCGGCGGCTGCCTATTTTGACTGCGTGAATGCAAATGGCGGCATCAATGGCCGGCCCATTCAATATATTGTTGAAAATGACCAGTGGAATCCGGAGCTTGCCGGGCAGGTTGGCACCAAACTTGTTAAAGACGAAGGCGTGGTCGCGCTTGTTGGCAACGGTTCTGTTGTTTCCATGGCCGTAAATGCAAAACTCTACGCCGATGAAGGCGTGATGGCGATGGCTTCTGCCTGTGCCATTTCTGATTGCTACGAAAACGCCAATATTGTTTCAACCAATCAGGGCCCGCTTCCTTCCGGTATTGGCGCTTTGAAATTCGCAATTGAAGAGCTGGGTTCAAAACACGCTGCCTGCATTGGCTTTAACATTCCAAACAATGGCGGTTGGGCATGCGACTGGATGAACAAATATATGGAAAGCAAAGGTCTGCAGGGTTCATCAATTCTGATGGATCCGACGGCGGTGGATCTCAATTCCATCTATCTCCAGGCATTGGCGGAAGGCGTGGATACGATCCTGCTGATGCTGCCCGCTGGCCCTGCCATTGGTCTGTTGAAAGTTGCTGAAGAACAGGGCGGGCGTGACCAGTTCAAATGGGTATCGCCAACCCCGATTTATGAGCCAGGTGTTGGCAATGTTCTTGGCGATTACTGGAGTGGTCATCTCTACGTGAATATCGAACTTGCCCAATATGACAGCGACGGCCCCGATAATAAAAACTGGATAGCCGTGACCAAAAAATACGGCAAGGACGGTGATCGACTGGACACATTCTCCCAGTCGGGGTTTATCTCAGCCAAGTTTTTCACCGATGCCCTTTTGAAACTTGATCCCGCCAAAATTGACCGGGCATCAGTGAGCGAGGCAATCAAACAGATCGTCAATGTGGAATCTGATCTTCTTTGCGGTCCCTACTATGTGGGTGACGCTGATCGCCACATGCCAAACCACGCGGGTCGAATGGTGCTTTACAAGGATGGTGGGTTTGAAACCGTTCGCGATTGTTATGACATCGATACATCATACCTTGACCCGATCCGGGCACAGGAAAAGGCACTTGGTGTAACCCAATAGGCCATCAGGAAAGCCATTCAGTTTTGTCACGCCGGATCACGGTCCGGCATGACTGAACCGTTTCAAGTTTTGTCGGAAACGGCACAACGGTGTCGGCCCTTGATTTGCTCCAACCAGGACATCATCATGCTAAAAATCTATGGGTTATTTCTGGTTTCGGGGCTGGCTGTTGGCTCGCTTTATGCGCTCGGCGGCATCGGTCTGGTGATTTTGCACCGCTCAACCGGCGTTCTGAATTTTGCCTATGGTGCCATTGCGGCCGCCAGTGCCATGTTCTGCTGGCAATTGGTCACATGGGAATTTCCAGGGCCTGTTGCCTGGTGTCTGACCATTGTTGCAGGCGTATTTCTTTCAGTACTTTATGGTCGATTGATTGCACCAGGCCTTGCGTGGCGTGAACCGGCGGTGAAGGCTGTTGCCACGATTGGATATACCCTCATTCTCCTGGGGCTGATTGGTTTTATCTGGGATGACAGCCCGCGGAAACTCGAATTGCCGACGGACAAGATCGGCGTTTGGATTCTTGGCGTGCGGGTTACCGTTACACGGCTGATAGCACTGGCAAGTTCCATCGTAGTGGTTATCGGTATGATCCGGTTTCTCGAGCGCACCCGCATTGGACTGAACATGCGCGCGCTGGCAGACAATCGCGACCATGCGGCGCTGCTGGGTATTCCTGTTGTTAAAGTTGAAACGATGGCATGGACAATTTCAGGTGCTTTGGCCGGTTTCACCGGGCTATTGTTTGGTGATCTGGTTCGTCTGGATCCGACAGTCATTACGTTCATGGTCATTCCTGCAACGGCGGCTGCGATTTGTGGCCGGCTGGAGTCGCTGCCTCTGACGTTGATTGGCGGACTTGCGATCGGCGTTCTCGAGGCGATGCTGACCCTATACAAGCCGCTTGCCCCGCTGCGCACCATGACACCATTCATTGTTGCCGGACTGGTGATCTTCTGGATGCAGCGTGGTCAACGCCTTACCTTTGTGAGGGACCGCTAGCCATGGCCAGACGCATCTCGGGGAAAAATTTCATAACACTGGCTGTTGTCCTGATGGTCATCTGGTTGCTGCCGCTGTTGCTCAGTTCGCTGTGGGTGAAAGTGGTGACGTCAGCCGTCATCTTTTCTCTGGCGGCGACTGGTGTTTCCATCCTGTTTGCTCAACTTGGTCTCATCAACCTCAGTCAGGTCGCACTGATTGGCGTTGGCGGCTGGGTTTTATTGCGGTTAAACTATGCAACGGGGTTGCCCTTCACCGTCAGTCTGTTGGCTGGCGGCATTGTTGCGGCTATCATAGGCGCAGTTTTTGCTCTTCCCGCAGTCAGGATGCGCGGACTTTATCTGGCGCTTGTTACTTTAATGGCAGCGGGTGCCCTTCAGATCCTGTTCAATGCATTTCAGTTTCCCAACGGTGGCGAGGGATTTTGGGGTGTTGCACAACAATCTGCTGGCGACGTGCGCCGTCCGTTTCTCGCTCAAACGGATGGTGCTTACCTGCGCTACGTTATGCTGGTGGTCGCCATTTGCTTTACAATCGTGGGCATGCACCGCTTCGCTGCACCGGGCCGGGCCTGGGCGATGATACGGCAGTCGGAAGCCAATGCGATGGCCGCTGGTGTAAACGTTACGTTCTATAAAACATGGGCCTTTGCTCTATCCGGGTTCCTGGCCGGAATATCAGGCGGATTGCTTGCCGGAGCCCTGCAACAACTGGATGCACGCACCTTTGTTGCCGGGGATTCCATCCTGCTGTTCGCACTTTCGATTGTTGGTGGTGCCTATCATTGGCTGGGCGCGATCATCGCAGGCCTCTTGTTCAAACTGTTGCCGGCGTTATTTAATGATTTTGGTATCAGTGCTGATCTGACATTGGTGATCTTCGGAATCGCTCTTCTGCACGCCATCATCACCGCCCCCAAAGGTATTTCAGGTCAAATACTGGCAGGCATTTCCAGCCTTGCTGCACGAAGGAGGGTTTCGCGTGATTGATGTCAAAAACCTGACTGTGCGGTTTGGCGGTGTCGTCGCGCTGGATGATCTGAGCCTGAACATCACGGACGATGTTGTCGGCCTCATCGGTCCGAACGGTGCAGGCAAGACAACACTCACCAATGCGTTTTCAGGTTTCGTCAATGTGGCTTCGGGCTCAGTTTCCGTCAACGGTCTGAACCTGATCGGCATGGCCCCGCACAAACGCAGCCGATGGGGTCTGGCGCGGTCATTTCAAAAGGTACAGATCGTCTCTGATTTAACCGTGGAAGATCATCTTGCAACCGTTCTGGATGCCAAGGGTGCCAATAGGTCGTTGCGCGAAAGTGCAATTGCGCGCGCACTTGACTTTGTGGGCATCAGTTCCGCGCGCAATATACCAGGCGCTGACCTCAATCCCTATCAGCGTCGCAAAACAGAGATTGCCAAATGTCTTGTCGGTGCGCCGCGCGTCATATTGCTGGATGAGCCAGGCGGCGGTTTATCCGAACACGAAATGCAGGATTTGCGCCGTATCATTCTGGGCATTCATCCAGAGTTCGGTGCGCAGATATTGCTGGTTGATCACGATGTTGAGTTGATCCGCGACGTATGCACTTCCACGGCCGTTCTGGATTTCGGCAAATTGATCGCCTATGGCAATACGGCAGAAGTCTTACGTGATGAGGTGGTAAAAGCCGCCTATCTGGGGCGCTAGAAATACTGGGAGGCATGGATGACAAGCGTGTTACATGTTGAATGCATGACCATCCAAACGGCCACCCGCACGGTGGTGGATGATATCAGTATCGATGTGCCTGCCGGCCGGATTGTCGCCATGCTGGGGCCAAATGGTGCCGGTAAGAGTGAACTTGTATTGGGTATCGCAGGAGGCATGCCCGCAACCGGTCAGGTTTTGATAGACAGGCAGCTTGTCAGCGGAACCGGCATTCAAAATATTCGCGCGGCAGGAATTGCCGCCGTCCCGGAAGGCCATCGCGTTCTGTCCGGCATGAGCATGCTGGACAACCTGAAAGCCTCCGGTCCGATGCTGTCAGACGATGAATTGGCCGGTGAGATCGAATCTGTCTTTGAAATTTTCCCGGAACTCAAGAAGCTCTCCAATCAGCCAGCAGGTTCAATGTCCGGCGGGCAACAGCAAATGCTTGCGATAGCGCAGGCGCTTGTTTCGCGGCCGAGGTTTTTATTGATCGATGAGATGTCCCTGGGCCTTGCCCCTGTCATAATTGATCGGTTTGTCGGTGTTATTCAGCAGCTGCGCAGCAATGGCATCGGGATCCTGTTGATCGAGCAATTTACCCAATTGGCACTGGGTATCTCAGACCACTGTTATGTGATGGCGCAGGGAAAATTGCAGTTTTCGGGCAGCCCGAAGAAGCTGAAGCGCAACTCCTTGATTTTGGAACGGGCCTATCTGGGTTCGTGATGGTCCAAGCATGACGCGGATGATTGGACCGTCTGATTTTGTTGATGCATCCAGGTTTTGCCGATTCTGTTAAACCTGAATTGCACTAGTAGGGCATATAGGAGCCGGCAGATGAGTATAATCCTCCGGCAACGTCACCCAGTGCATCGCGGGACAACCGATTGGCCTCCATGCTTTCCGCATGCCCGCCAGCAAAATTATTGTGGCAGGGCTTTTTGACCGCTTCAGAGCGTGCGATAGAGTGTTGTTGTGCCCTGGCAAACAGGGATGCGACCTTCTTCAGTTCCGCCATCAGTTTTTCCGCAGCCTCCACATCAACGGCCAATTCATTTGCGTTGTTGCTGTTGCTTTCGTCAGTCAAAACGAATGCTGTGGATTTGGGATCTTTTTCCTCGGTCATATGTGCTCTCCAGATTGGGGGTGAACTACCTGTCCATTGCAATTGTGTGTCCATGGCACCGCGATCAAGAATGGTTTCATTACAAGTCTGTAAGGAATGGGGTTTGGTGTTCAACACCTGGTGAGCTGGTGCGTGATCGGTGGCAGAAATTGCGATTTACCGGGTCGACAGATCGATGGCCAACAGATTGAAATGTGGCGTTTACCCGCCAAGCAACCGTTGGGCCCTCAGGCAACGACAAGGACTTCGGACAGTACGGTTCGGCGTAACCACTCTATTTTGTCGGCAGGCAATTGTTCAGCACAATTTCGACGAGGGTCGCCCGAGCCGCTTCAAATTCGGCTGCACCAAGGCGTTTTTTTTCAAGAGAAACAGCGGCCACATTGGAAAAATCGGCATAAAACTGTGTCGTTGCCCACAGCATGATCAGGAAGTGATGGGGGTCGATGCGAACCATCTTGCCGTCTTCGATCCACCCTTCAATGACGCGCACTCTTTCACGTGTGATCTCTTTCATGTGACGTATTTGCTTGCGTGACATAAACTGGCCACCGCGCAGCATTTCGTTGGCAAAAAAGCGCGATTCAGACGCGTGGTTTTTGGAGTAGGTGAGCTTGGCGTCGATATAGGCACTCAGCGCATCACGCGGTTCGCGGTCAGGATGGATGTGCTCCAGAGCGATATCCCAGCCGACCAGCACCCGCTCAATCAGCCTGGTATAGATGGCCTCTTTTGTGGCAAAATAATAGTAGACATTTGCCTTCGGCAATTCGCTGGCTTTGGCGATTTCAGAAATACGCGTGCCATCAAATCCCTTACGCGAGAACAATTCGACAGCAGATTTCAAAATCTTTGCCTCATTGCGATCACGGATGCGCTCATCCGGTTTTGGTTGCGATGGAGGTGGCTGTTTGCCTGTCATCTATACTGCTAACCCCGTGGCTCTCAATGGATAAAAACCTGTTTTCGCAAGAACCCGATTGCCTGCCATTTGTTACCTACACCTTTCGCGATCGCGATCCAAGCGGCTTCACGGAAATTCAAAAACTTGACGTATTGGTCAGGATATGAATTACTATAACCTGACGTTTTGATCAACTTTTTAAACGTCTGTGTGTAAATGGGGAAGTCTGCACATGCCCATCAGACTGGTTGATGCACTGAGGGAGATTCTCGCTGACTGGCAGGACGATTTGCCTGCTGACTGGCGTGCGGTTCTGGCCGATGTGGAATTGGGCTTTGGTGCCTGTGATCCCGAATTGATGCTGGAGCCGTGGGAGCCGGTATTTCCCGCGCGTCGCGGCAGGAACTTTCCCGGTGCGCCGAAAGATGCCCATATATTTCGCGCTCTGGATGGGATTGCGCCACAGGACGTGCGCTGTGTGATCCTTGGTCAGGATCCTTATCCTGCGCCGGATTTTTCTACCGGACGTGCCTTTGAGGCCGGAAACATCTCGGCGTGGCGGGAACTCGATAAAATGTTTTCAAAGAGCGTTCGGGCCTACATGCAAATGATCTGTGCAGCACGCAGCGGACAATCTGACTACGCCCGTTCTTTCGAGGATTGGCCACGGCTTCTTGGCGATATTGAAAGCGGGGCGGTTGATCTTGAGCGCGCAGATATGATTGCTGCACGATGGGTGGGTGAGGGTGTGCTCCTGCTCAACTCATCCTTGACCCTTTCGCGCTTCGCGGTTGATGTCGATCCGCATCAGTCACGCGGACATCTGCCGGTTTGGCGTCCATTCATGTTGAAAATTCTGTCGGTTGTTAAACAGGCCCCACAGCCGGTCGTATTCATGGCATTCGGTGATGCGGCACAAGAAAACCTGCGTCTGGCAGGGTTGATGCAAGGTGCGGCTTCACCGCTGGTGATCTGCCGGCCACATCCGGCAGAAGCCGATAACATCCTGGCGATGGAAAATCCATTTCTTGCGTGTAACCGCGCCCTCGAAGCGGCCGCTCAGCGGCAGATTGCGTGGTGAGCGATGGGTAAATCCGACAGCTACGATTACATTATCATCGGTGCCGGTTCTGCGGGGTGTGTCATCGCCAACCGGCTGTCAGCCAATCCGGATTGTTCGGTTTTGCTTGTTGAAGCGGGCGGCAAGGACAGGAACCCGCTGTTCAGATTACCCATGCTCATGGGCAAGCTCTTCCAGTCCGGCATCTACAATTGGCACTATAATACGGAAGCAGAACCGGGCTTGAACGGGCGCTCGATATATTGGCCGCGCGGCAAGGTGCTGGGTGGTTCGTCAACGATCAACGGGATGATCTATATTCGCGGCAACCGCCACGACTATGACCGCTGGTCGCAACTGGGATTGTCCGGCTGGTCCTATGAGGATGTCTTGCCGGTGTTTCGTCGGTCTGAAAACCATATTCAGCGCGAAGATGCGTTCCACAGCGATGCGGGTGAACTCACGGTCTGTCGGGCGCGTGGCAAAAATATGCTGCATGATGTTTTCATTTCTGCAGGTGAAGAAGCCGGCTTTACCCGCAATGATGATTTCAATGGTGCGCAACAGGAGGGGTTCGGCCGGTTTGACTTCAATATTCGCGATGGAAGGCGCTGGTCGAGCTCATCAGCCTTTCTCAGGCCTGTTTTGGACCGACCCAATCTGACCGTGGAAACCGGTGCGCTGACACACCGCATTGTTGTAAAGAGCGGGCGGGCAACCGGTATTGAGATTTCGCAGCGCGGACAGCTCAGGCACATTGAGGCGCGCCGCGAGGTTGTCCTGTCGGCCGGCGCGGTTAACTCACCACAGCTGCTGCTTCTTTCAGGCATCGGGCCTGCCGATGAACTGAACGAAAAGGCCATTGACGTTGTTCACGATCTGCCAGGTGTCGGCAAAAACCTGCAGGATCACGTTGATTGCGTCATGTCCTGGGAATGTTTGAAACCGGTGAGCCTGTTCAATGATCTTCGTGCCGACAAACTTGCCGTGTCGCTGGCTCAGGGAATGCTGTTTGGCAAGGGAATTGTCACCACGTTCCCCTATGAAGGCGGCGCATTCATCCGCTCGCGCGAAGGTCTTGCCTCACCAAATATCCAGCTGCACTTCATGCCGGCATTGGAAAAAACGGCGAACCTGCATTTTCCTAATCCGTTTCGCAAAAAATCGGCAGATTCCGATCATGGATTTACCCTGCGTGTCGGCCCGGTCAATCCGGATAGCCGCGGCGAGATTACACTGCGGTCTGCTGATCCGACACAGCCACCGCGCATTCAGGCCAATTATCTGCAGGCACAATCCGACCTTGAGACGATGTTTGAGGGTATTCGCATCACCCGTGACGTCATTGGGCAAAAATCCTTTGATCCATACCGGGGCAAGGAACTGGCGCCCGGCCCAAATGTCGAATCGGATGCGGAAATGACCGCGTGGCTGAGACAAACGGCCATGACGACCTTTCACCCGGTTGGGACATGTAAAATGGGCGATGATCCGCAGGCCGTGGTTGATGGCGAATTGAACCTGCACGGCATTGATGCACTGCGGGTCGCGGATGCCTCGATCATGCCGATCATCACCAGCGGCAATACCAACGCACCAACAATCATGATCGGTGAGAAGGCTGCTGAATTCATTCAATCAGGAGAAGCCAGATGATTGTAGAACACCGGACTTACACTTTTCGACCGGGAACGGTTGATGGATGGTTGAAGAACTATGAGGCCAATGGGCTGCCGGTTCAAAAACGCCATCTCAACCGGTTCATGGGCCTTTATGTCAGCGAGATCGGTCGGTTGCACACAACAGTTCTGATCTGGGGGTATGACAGCCTGGCCGACCGGGAAGCCCGCAGAGCAGCCATGTACGCTGACCCGGACTGGCAAAGTTTCATCGGATCGATCTGGGAACTGGATGCCATTCAGAGCCAGGACGTCATGATCATGAATCCCGCGCCCTTTTCTCCGGGCGCTCAATGACGTCCCATCGGGCGTTCCGACGCGTGTTTGTACGAGCATATCCCAAAGCGGTTCCGGGTAAGAAACCGCATCCTAGATAAACCCCACAATTGTGTGGGGATGAAAGTGAAAGGATCAGAAGTGATGACCCGAAAATCAAACATTGAGACGGGGTTCGACCGTCGAACCGTTCTGAAAATTTCTGCGGGTGTGGCGGTGGCAGGGCTGGCCGGTGCGCTCAGCAGTTCAATTGCGCAGGCTGCAGATGGCATTGTGGCGCTGGTGCATACCCAGGCGGCAGGGGACAACGGCCCGGTCGATTCCATGATCGCCAAATTGAAGCAGCTTGCCAGCGAAAAGGGGCTGACATATCGGGCAATCTATGCGCAGGACCCGGCAACCTATGAGACAATTTTCCGAACGCTGGGTGAAGCCGGTGCTTCTGTCGTTGTTTCTACATTCAATGAAGTCGCTGTGCCGATCAAGGCTGTGGCACCCGACTTTCCCGACACCAAATGGATTCAGCTGTTTGGCGATGCATTTGAACCACCGATGCCAAATGTTGTAACCGTGTCCTATGATTATTATCTGGGCTGCTATCTTTCCGGAATTTATGCCGCCGGGGTCAGCAAAACCGGTAAACTGGGCTTTATCGGCGGAATTTCCATTCCACCCATCAACGCCGATTTCAATGCATTCAAAGCCGGCGCTCAATCGGTAAACCCTGATATTACAGCCACGGCTGCATTTGCGGGTTCATTTCAGGACCCGGCCAAGGGCCAGGAAATTGCGTCGCAAATGTTCAGCGACGGCATTGATTACATCCAGACGGATGCCGCAGCGACAGACGCCGGCATTATTGCCGCAGCCAATGAGATGGAGGGTCGTATGGTCAGCGCCCTTGATCCTGCACAGTTTGATCTTGGCCCCAAGTCCCTGATTGCAATTGTTGGCCTCGATTTTGGTGCGTCGCTTTATAATGAAGTGACAAAGGCGCTGGGTCCTGATTTTGCCGGTGGGCAGCACGTCTCGACAGGCCTTGGAACGGGCGTGATAGACTTCAAATTATCACCCGTGTTCACGGCAAAGGGCCCAGCCGACATCATTGCTAAGTCTGACAAAACATGGCCCGATGTTGAAAAGGCCAGAGCGGCCATTTTGGACGGTTCACTGAAAGTGCCGTTCAATACGGCCCTGTAACCGGGATCGGATTTTCAGCAGTGGTTGATGGTGACACTATAGTTCTGCAGTGCCGTGACATCAGCGTTCACTATGGTGACGTTGTGGCACTGTCTGACTTGAGCGTCGCCTTTGATCGCGGGAAAATTCATGCGGTCGTCGGCCAAAACGGCGCGGGCAAAACAACGTTTGCCCGCGCAGTCGCTGGTCTGGTTTCGGCCCAAAATGGCCAGATATTGATCGATGGAAAAGCCATTCCGCCCGGTAATGTCAGCGGTGCCAGGCAGGCGGGTGTCGAGCTTGTGCATCAAAGTTTTGCGTTGCCACCATCCTTTAGTGTGGCTGAAACAATGCAGTTCGGGGCGCAAAACAGGGCGGTTTATTCACGCAAGGGTCTTGAAAAGCGCTGGCAGAAACATCTGGATGCTCTGGATGTCAAGGTTTCGGCAGGCCAGCGTATCCGGGATCTGCCGGTGGAAACCCAGCAAAGTGTTGAGATCGCCCGGGCTCTGGTGACAAAGGCCAGGGTTCTTATTCTTGACGAGCCGACAGCCGTGCTTTCACCTGAAGGGACCGCAAAACTATTCGAACGCGTCCGGCGGCTGCAGGAGATCGGCGTTACCGTCATCCTGATATTGCACAAGATTCGCGAAGTTCTGGCGATCGCCGATACGGTGACCGTGCTGCGTGGCGGGCTTCTTGTGGAAGGTCCCATTGATACAAGTGGTATTGATGCCGCACGCCTTTCTGAACTGATCATCGGTCCTGATTTGCGGGTTGTCGATGAGGACGACAGGGCCGCATTGACCGGGTCTGCTGCTGTCGCTCACACGACGGCCATGAAAGAGGCCGCCGATGGCCCGCCGGTTCTGGATGTTCGATCACTGTCGACCCGGGTTGATCCGGATGGTCCTGCGCTGGATACCGTTGATCTGACGATTGCAGCTGGCGAAATCGTTGGTGTGGCCGGTGTGGAAGGCAATGGTCAACGCACGCTGGTGCGGGCGATTTCGGCCCTTGCCGACGTTTCTGCCGGCACAATTGAACTGGACGGTGTGACCATGACCGATGCCGCCATGAAGGCGAGGCGTCTGGCCGGGCTGCGTGTCATCCCGTTCGAGCGCAATGTTGAGGGACTTAGCCTGTCCAGTACACTATGGCAAAACTGGTCAATCCGAATGCTTTTGGAGCGCTCGATCCTGGCTTTCATTCAGCCCGCAGAATTGCGAAAACGCTGTAATGATGCGCTTGATATCTGGGATGTGCGTTATGACAATGTCAGCCAGTTAGCTGGCTCACTATCGGGTGGAAACGCCCAAAAGGTTATTCTTGCCCGTGAGATGGATGATCAGGCGAGGCTGATTATCGCCGCCCAGCCAACCAGAGGTCTCGACATCGGTGCCACATCCTTTGTGTGGGATTCTCTGCGCAAGGCAAAACATCGTGGATGCGGTATTTTATTCATTTCATCAGACCTGGATGAAATCATGGATGTTTGTGACCGCGTCGTTGTGATGCTCTCGGGTCGCATTGTCGAGGCCTTTGAGCCACCCTACGATCTGAAGAAGATCGGTGCTGCGATGACCGGGCTGAGCAAATGAGTGACCGTATTGTATCAATCATACGCGCCTTGATTTTTATTGTGCTGGCGCTGGCGTTGTGCGGCGTGATATTTTCGATCGCCGGTTATTCAGCCACCGGGATGTTTCAGGCGATCATCGACGGGGCTTTTTTTCGCAATAATGCGCTGACCCACGCCCTGCGCTGGGGAATGCCCCTGTTCATTACAGCCGTTGGGGTGGCGATCTCGTTCCGGGCGGGATATTTCAATATTGGCGCTCAGGGTCAGTTCTACATGGGCGCAATCTGCGCCGCTTTCGCTGCGGACTGGCTCAATGGTCTCCCGGCAGCAATTGTCATACCAGTGTGCTTTCTGGCCGGTACAACCGGTGGTGCCCTCTGGTCATTATGGCCGGGGCTCTTGCGGTTGAAATCCGGTGCAGATGAAGTCATCACAACGCTGATGGGTAATTTCCTGGCCGGGCTGCTGCTCGTCTATGTGACGTCGGGGCCGCTAAAGGATCCATCGGGATCAGGCCAGCAGGCATCAAGCACACCTCTTGATGCGGCTTACCGAATTAGTACGTCCGCAGGATTGTCACCCGTTATTATCGCCATTGCGGCCCTGGTTGGCATATCGATGTGGTTGCTGGTCAATCGCACGGCCTATGGTGTTTTATCCGGTCTGGCGGGGCGCAATGCCACCATGGTGAACTGGCAGGGCGCAAAACTGGTGAATATCGGTCTTGCGAGCTTCATCATCAGTGGCGCGTTGGCCGGACTTGCCGGTACGGTTGAACTATTGGGCCCCAATGGCCGATTGGCTTCCGGCTTCCTGCCTGCACACGGGTTCACCGCGATCCTGATTGCGCTGGTTGCCAATCTGTCGATCACGGGCATAGCCATTGTCGCCTTTTTCTTTGGCGGACTGGCCTCAGCTGCTCTTTATCTGCCGGTGATCGCCGGGCTGCCTGCCACAGCTATTGAGATAATCAACGCATCGATTGCCCTGTTCATTACGGCAAAATCGGGTGTCATCGATCGCCTCGTTCGATGGCGGAAAGGACGCTGATGCACGACATCATAATCGCCATCCTTCGATCCGGCACCCCGCTCATCTATGTGACACTTGCGGCGGTTATCGCGCAGCGGGCCGGTATCTGGCATCTGGGCCTTGAAGGGCTGATGATCGTTGGTGCCTGTGCCACCATTTTGACGATTGTGGCCACCGGATCGGTTTTCATCGCTCTTTGTGTTGCCATTGTGCTGTGCGTTCTCATGTCCATTTTGTTCTGGTTTGTGGTTGAGAAACTCAAAGCCAATCAGATTATAGCCGGGCTGGGGCTGACCGGTCTTGGGCTCGGTGGCACCGCATTTGCGGTTGAAGCCATATTTGGCACCCAGGCTGCTGTCAGTGCTGAATTTGGCCTGCCCCGGATTGGTCCGATGTTTGGTTCCTATGGTGTCCTATCGATCCTCGTTGTTCTGATGCCTGTGTGTGTGATTTTCATGTGGGTACTGCTGCGCCGGACCCGTTTTGGTCTGCGGCTTGCTGCCAGCGGTGAGCACCCGTTCGCCGCGCGAAGCGTCGGGGTGCGTACCGATCTGATGCGGCTGGCGGCATTGATGATTGGCGGGGTGTTATGTGCGATTGGCGGTGCTGAACTGGCCGCAGGAAGCCTGCAGATATTTTCGCAAAACATGACAGCCGGTCGTGGTTTCATGGCATTTACCGCAGCCATTTTTGGCGCCGGACAACCAATTGGCGCAACCCTGGCAGCTGTGTTTTTCGCCGTTGTTGGTGCTGCCGGTATCAGAGCGCAACTGGTCTTTGGTGACC
This sequence comes from uncultured Rhizobiaceae group bacterium, assembly GCA_947501445.1. Taxonomy (GTDB): domain Bacteria; phylum Pseudomonadota; class Alphaproteobacteria; order Rhizobiales; family Rhizobiaceae; genus Hoeflea_A. The sequence goes on from CANMVS010000007.1 coordinate 171,395, forward strand.
GGGTGCCGCATGATCTTCTGTTGGGGTTACCCTATATCGCGACCATTTTCGGTATCTGGTTGAGTGCAAAATTGCGTGGTGGGACAAAGGCTGTCACCGGATTTGGCGAACTGCGCGATTCCTGACGTCGTTGGAAGAGATAGACCCGGTGCACCGAGGAGCTCGACATGACACAAAAAACCATTGTTCTGACGGATCCGGGGCAGGACCAGGCCGCAGCACTATTCATGATGCTGGGTGCGCCGCAAGCCTTTGACCTATTGGGTATCGTAGCGACGGCCGGCAATATTGATCTGACGCATACCACCCAAAATTGCCTCAAACTGCTGGAACTTGCCAATCGCACGGATATTGCCGTGATGGCAGGATGTCCGCGTCCCATGGCTGGCGATCTGGTCACCGCCGAGCATGTACACGGCCCCACAGGGCTGGATGGGCCGCAATTGCCTGCGCCCACGACGACCATATCTGAAGAACATGGTGTGGAATTCATCATTCGAACATTGCGCGCAGCATCAGACGGCGAGATCACCATATGCTCGCTTTCCCCAATGACCAATCTGGCCATGGCGTTGGTTCAGGCACCCGATATCGCCTCCAGGATCAGGCAGGTTGTCGCAATGGCAGGGGCCTACTTCGAGGTCGGTAACATCACGCCAACGGCTGAGTTCAACGTATATGTTGATCCAATGGCGGCTGATATTGTTCTTAATGCCGGTGTGAAAACGACACTGCTGCCTCTGGATGTCACGCACCGCATGTTGTCGACACCAGCGCGGCTGGCCGCAATGGGTGCGATTGGCAACCGGTGTGGAACGGCAACGGCTGAGATGCTTACCTTTTCCCAAACATTCGATCTGAACAAATACGGCTGGGAAGGTGCACCGCTGCATGGCCCCTGCGTGCCTGCCTATATGTTGCGTCCGGATATTTTTACCGGCCGGCAGATTAACGTATCAGTTGAGACAGGCCAAAATCTTGCGACCGGCATGACAGTTGCCGATTGGTGGGGCATTACCGATCGGCACAAGAATGTATTTTATGTGCGCGATGGAGATCCCGATGCCTATTACGATCTGCTGATCGAATGCCTGGGTAACCTGCCCTGATGGCCTGTGCGTTGCTATCAATTGCTCTATAGGTTTGAACCTGGCAAAGACTGATTTTCAGCTTCATGGAGTGAAATTGAATGGAACAGCAATTCTGGCAGCAAAGATGGCGGGAAAATAGCATCGGTTTTCACGAAAGTGAGGCCAATCCACATTTGACGCACAACATAACATCCCTGAATCTGAAAAGTGGCGCAGGCGTTTTCGTACCGTTATGTGGAAAAACTGTTGATCTGGATTGGCTGCTGACCAGGGGGTTTCGGGTTGTTGGTGCGGAGCTGAACCAGGGTGCGGTTGAAGCGATTTTCGAGCGCCTTGAGTTGGAGCCGGACGTGCAAAGAAATGGTGAAAACATCCGTTTCAGTGCACCGGATATTGAGATATTTGTCGGCGATTTTTTTAACCTCTCCGCCGCGCAGCTTGGCCCTGTTGATGGTATCTATGACCGCGCTGCACTGATTGCGCTGCCGCAAACCATGCGTGAAGCCTATGCGGCTCATTTGATGCAGCTATGCCCAAAGGCCCCACAGCTGTTGATCTGTCTCGATTATGATCAAAGCCAGACCAAGGGGCCGCCATTCAGTGTTCCCGAGGCTGAAGTCAAGAGGCTCTATTCGCAAGGCTACGACATGCACCATCTTGGCAGCTCCGCCATATCGGGGCCACTTGCAAAGCGCTGTCAGGGTACAGAAGAGGTCTGGTTGCTGACGCCAGAGCAATTCATGTTTTGACGGAATCGGCAAAACCTGAATGCATCAACAAAATCAAAGGCCGACACCGTTGTCCCGTTTCTGACAAAACGTGAAACGGTCTGGGTTGAACCGGTCACAGGGGCTCGCGCCTTTGGGTGATGGGCGAAAGCGCAGCCTATGTGCGCCGTTTGCCGTTCACCCAGACATCGCTGATGCAGGACCTGTCAGCGGTGAGCACAAGTTTCTCAAATACGTCGGTGAGGGTGTCCACATCCGGATCCTGTCGAAAGCCGCTGCCGGTGGTGTTTGAGCGCACACAGATGGCATCGAAGGCATAACCCGGTTTGAAAAGGCCGATTGGAAGTGAAAGCGCCCGTCCTCCGGCTGTGGTGGCAAGCCAAAATGTTTCAGCCGTGGTGAGAGGCGTCTCGCCGGAGCCGCGCGCCGATTGCAGGCGATCCGGCGCGGTGCCACAGCAGGCGTGGCGTGATGCCATCAGTGCATAGCGTGCGGTATCGAATATCGATGGACTGAAACCACCGGCAATATCGGTTCCAAGGCCCACATCGACCCCATGCGACAGCGCCTTTCGCAGCGGGAATACGGCATTGGCAAAATAGGCGTTGGACAAGGGGCAGTGGGCAACGGCCGCACCACGCTGTGCCATCAAAGCCATGTCCTGTTCGCTAATGAAGTTTGAGTGGGCCAGAATTGTCCTGTTGGTCAGCAGGCCGAAATCATCAAAGGCCTCGGTGTCCGATTTTCCGAGCCGGCTGCGAACATGGGAAACTTCCCAATCGCTTTCAGAGCAATGGGATTGAACATGACACCCGGTCTGTGCCGCAAGTGCGCCAAGCCCATGCAGCAGTTCGTCAGTGCAACTGGGAATAAACCGTGGTGTTATGGCAGGCAGAACCAGCGGGTTACTGCCTTGTCGCATGGTCGATATTTTTTCAACGAAACGACGGCTTTCCTCAAGGGCAGTTTCAGTGCTTGCGTCACGATAATAGTCCGGGCATTGCCCTTTGTGATCCATCGCGACTTTACCGACAAGTGCCCTTTGCCCGTGCCTGAGGCAGGCTTCGGCCAGGATGACATTGGCTTGAAAATCAACCGAACCGAAATAGACTGCGGTGGTGGTGCCATGTGCCAGAAGGGTGCGAACCAGATCGTCGTATATGGTGCGGGCATAGTCATGGTCGGCAAACTTTGCCTCGAGTGGAAATGTGTATTTTTGCAGCCAATCTTCCAGGGGGGCATCGAGTGCCTTGCCAAGTTGCGGCCACTGTGGTGCGTGGATATGCAGATCGACAAGCCCTGGAATGAGGACGTCATTTTTATCGAGCCGGTGCAATATTTTACGCTGCTCAGCGCCTTCGATCAACGCATCATGGTCACTATGCGTGGGATGCAGAACCTGCTCGATAGTGCCTGTTTCATCCACCGCGATCGCACAATTTTCGAGTATTTCGATACGGCCCTGTTCCGGTGCGTGAACTCCGCTGGCTTTAACGACTAGGGATGGAAAATGCATCTGGATATCAAACTGCAGGGCCGGCGGGAAAAACACCGGGCATGACGCAAAATCCCGGAATGCGTTTTACCCTGTCCAGCCAGCGGCGGATAGCCGGATAGTCTTCGCGTGACACGCCACCCTCTTCCGAAAGGGCCACATAGGGAAAACAGGCAATATCTGCAATTGTAGGTTCGTCAGCGCTGCAGATCCAATCTGCCCCTGCATCTTCACGAAACCACAAATGCGCGTCCAGTATGCGAAACAGCTTGTGGGCGCCTGCTCGGGCGGCATCGCCATCAAGTTCGAAGAACATCGCGCTTTCAAGACGTGCGGCAGATGCTGTTGTGGTCAACTGATCGGCGAACGCCAGCCATTGACTGATTTCACCTATGAGGTCTGGATTATCAGTCGGGTACCAATTTCCCCCATGGTCATATTTGTGGGCCAGATAGACGAGAATTGCCTGCGCGTCGCGCAACCGATAATCACCATCTTCGATAACCGGGAGCTGGCCAAGCGGATTGATCCGCAAAAAGGCATCCGTGCGGTGCTGGCGGCCCGGGTAATAATCAATATTGGTCTTTTCATACTCAAGCCCCAGAAAGGCCAGCAGAAGGCGAACCTTGTAGCAGTTTCCGGACAGGTCGAAATCGAATAATCTGATCATATCCTATACATCCAGAACCAGACGTTTTGATTTTGCCCGCGAAATGCAGGTCAAAATCCTGTCACCGCGGTCTTTCTCCGAACGGCTGAGGTAGACGTCCTGATGATCGGGCTCGCCTTCAAGAACCGTTGCCAGGCATGTGCCACAGGCACCCTGCTGACAGGAGGCTGGCATATCAACCCCGTTTTCGCGCAGAACCGATAATATGGTTTGACCGGCGGGTACCTGAAGCGTCATGGCAGAACGCGCAAGAGCGATTTCAAAACTGCTGCTGTCATCTATTTCCCGCGTATTTTTGAAGTATTCGAAATGTATGGCCTTTTCGTCCCATCCCTGCTTTTCGGCTATGCTGCGGGCGGCATCCAACATGGGACCCGGACCGCAGATATAGACCTGTCGATCGGCGGATGGTGAGGCGAGAATGCCTGCGATCTCGGCGCTGGTTTGTTGTGGTGACAGGTTCAGATGGCTCGTCAGCCGACTACCCAGCAAATCAAGCCGCTCAGGAAACGCGCGTTGGGCCCTGTTTTGTGTGAAGTAGTGAAACGCGAAATCCAGGTTCTGATTGTTAAGCGCCGCCGACATCGACAATAGCGGGGTTATGCCAATGCCACCGGCGATAAACAGGGTGCTTTCGGCATCGCGGCGCAATGGAAAGTTGTTGCGTGGCTCGGAAATCGCCAGCAGGTCGCCTTCGCGCACGGTGTCATGAATTACTTCCGAGCCGCCCTGTGACGGATTTTCCCGTTTGACGCCAATGATATAACGATCCGTTTCAAGTGGACTGTTGATCAGGGAGTATTGACGCGTCAGACCATTCGGCAGGGAAATGTCGATATGGGCACCGGGTTGAAAACTTGGCAGTGTTCCGCTCACCGGGGTCAGCTCCAGGCTGCAAACACCTTCGCCAGCGCTTGTTTTGCGCGCCACATGCACACGGATCATGCCGGTCTGAACCGAACGCTCCGGCATGGCAGCAAGTTCTGCGCTGACCGGAACATAGGCCGGAATGAGCGGCTCTGGTGCTGGTCTGCGCGCGGCCTCATTCTCAATGCGTGTGCGTAGTTCGCTCAAAACAGTATTGAGGTGCAAAAGAACCTGGCCGCGATCGTAGTCAGCCTCCTGGTGATTGAACAGGCCACGAACGATGGTTCGATTGCTATCAGCCGGTTGCAGAAACAGCTTAAGCGTTGCCGTTCCATTTGAATAGCTGAGATCATCCGAAGCTGCCAGGCCAAGACCGGGATCCCAGTGATCTGACAAAAATTCCCACACCAGTTTGCCGGGTGCCCCTATTGGTATCGGCCGAAGGGTCAGATCATCATATTGACCAACCGGTTGCGGCTCCGCAGGTGTGTTTTCACTAAAATGCGTCCAGACCAACCCGTAACGCTCCAGCACCGGAAAGGTGCGGTTGCGAACAGTTCTGGCCGGTGCATCGGCAGGGTGAGCCGGAATATAGGTGCAGCCAGCGCTGCGGTTTGCATATCGCCATCCATGATACTGGCATACGAGTTCAGCGCCTGTGTTTGTGCCGATGGAAAGGCGGACACCGCGATGCAGGCAGCGATTTTCCCAGATGTTGACATGCCCGTCATCAGCACGCCAGATCGCCAGCTCGCGGCCTTCGAGCCGTCCCTGGAATACATGACGGTGCGGAAGGTCCGAGGTGTTTGCAACCGGAAACCAGATCCCGGAACTCATGGTGTGTTGACCTGCTCTGAAGCTGGAATAACGCCATAGGTGACACCATGCTGGCTTAACCAGCGGCGGTATACAATGGATGTCTTGTCCGCTCGAATGGGCGTTTCTGCCCGCGGCTCCAGGGGCAACCGCTTGGGAAACTGATTTTCAAGGATTGGCTTGTCCTGTCCAAATATATGGAGTTGGAAATTGCGGATGAAGTCATCTGTGTTGACGTCATCCAATATGCTCAACATCATGTGGCCGCGAAGCGTTTCATGCCCGGTGGGCTGGCAGAAAATGGCAATGACATCGAGGCGTTTTTCATCAAGAGGGCTCGATTTGTAAAGGACTGAACAAGTCGGGTGGGGAACCCGATAGGTGTATTCGACATCCGCGCCCGACGTGGATACGGTCGAAGCCATCGGTTGATAGAACAGACATTCAGTTGCCAGAATTTCCCTGCCGTCCTGCGAAACGGCAACATTGTATTCCTTGACTTCCGTGTGCGGCTCCTGGCCCAGGATGCCGGTGTGGACAAAGGGAAAATGGCCCATATCAAGAAAGTTTTCTACGGCGCGTTGAGCCGAAACCTGAACGCCGATTGTTCCGGCGGCAACGTTTCTGCGGTCCGCTTCGCCATATTCCGGAATGGGGAAGATGTCCCCGTCAGGAGTGCCGATTGTCGCCCAGATATATCCATAACGCGCGATCACAGGCAAAGCCGTCGAAGGGTCAGAGCCGGGCTGTTGCGACCCGGTGCACCGCCAGGCCGTCAGCGTTCCGGCCGTGTCTTTGGCATAGGCAATGGGTTCGCCGAACAACCGCGTCCTGTGGACCCTGCCGACGGCGGTCTCCTCTACAGAGGCCAGCGGGTACCACTGATTTGCCATGAAAGTGTCCGGCGCTTGATCAATGGTCATGACGTTGTTGTTCCGGTTGGGTTCGATGGGTGCATTATAGATTGCATAGCAAAATAATTCAAATGCTATGTCAATATGTGTTTTTGCTTGACAATTGACGAGTGCAATAGCAGTCTTGTTGGAGCCTTGAACCGAAAGAAAACCATATGTCCGACCTGCCCAGATGGATCGCGGATGCAGTGACTGGCGCTATTTTGGCGCAAGCATTGCCGCCGGGTACAAAACTGGGAGAACGGGAACTGGCGCAGGCCTGCGGCACAAGTCGTGCGGTGGTCAAGCAGGCAATGCTCATATTGGGTGAAACCGGTCTTGTTGAAACACGCAAGAACCGTGGTGCCAGCGTTGCCAGGCTAACCACCCAGGAGGCCTATGATCTGTTCGAGGCGTTGACGGTTTTGGAACAGGGCGTTGCAGTCCAGCTCATGCAGCGCATGGCGCCCGCAGAGTGGGACGTGCTGCAGGAACACGTTGATCTGGTTCAAACCCACATGGATGAAAACAACAATGATGCCGCGGATCGTCAGGGGCCGCAGTTCCATACCCATTTTATCTCGTTGCTGGGCAGTAAAGCCGTTTCAGCACTGCACCAGCAACTCGTCCGCAGGTCGACACTGCTGCGGATGCTTTATGTCAATCGGCGGTACCACAGGTGCCGATTGAATGATGACCATCAGGTGCTGATTGATCTGTTGAGGGCAAAGGAAGCTGATGCGGTATTCAGACACATTGAAGATCATTACCGCTCAATTGTGCGTGGCTTTGACATGGACAGGCCATTGAGCACGGATTGTGACCTTGCTGCGGCACTGGCGCCATGGCTGGGATCGAAGCTTGTCAGCAATTGAAATAACATAAAACGCAAGGGGAGAATCATGAAACAATCACGCAGAACATTTATGCAGGGCTCCGCAGCTGCGGTCGCGGCGCTTGGCTTTCCGAATATCGTGCGAGCCGCTGATGTCATCAAAATTGGCCAGGTAAATGCATCTCCTGCCGCCGAAATCGGCTGGTCAAAACAGCATGCTCTGGGCATTGATGCGATCAAGGCCAAATATGGCGACCGGGTTGAAGTGACTGTTGTTGACAGTATTTTTGTTCCCCAGGACGCCGAACGTGTTTTCCGTGAGCTGGCAGCCAAAGGCCACAAGCTGATATTTGGCACCAGTTTTTCGCTTGGTACTCCCATGCAGAAGGTTGCGCCACGCTTTCCCGATGTGGCATTCGAGCATTGTTCGGGGATTGTACACCTCAAAAATCTGGGCACTTTCGAGGCCAAATACTACGAAGGCATGTATGTCGCAGGTGTTGCTGCCGGACATATGTCGAAAACCGGCAGGCTTGGATTTGTCGGTGGTTTCCCAATTCCGGATATTGTCGGCCCTGCCAATGCATTTTTATTGGGTGCGCAATCTGTTCGCTCGGATGCCACCTGTGACGTAGTGTTTTTGAATTCCTGGTTCGACCCGGCCAAGGAAAAGGAGGCAGCGCTTGCCCTTCTTGCGCAGGGTGCGGACGTTCTTGTGGGCATGACGGACACGGGTGTATGTGTTCAGACTGCACAGGAAAAGGGTGTATTATCGGTCGGCTATGCCAGCGATCTGCGGACATTTGGACCTGACAGCCAACTCACATCTGTCGTTCTGGATTGGTCGAGTGACTACCTGGATGCAGCCAGCGGTGTGGTCGACGGTGATTGGACCAGCACGGTGCGTTGGAGCGGGTTTAAAAAGGGCGTTGTCAAAATGGCGCCGTACAATGACGTGATCCCGGCGGATGTTCGCGACAAATTGACGAAGCTTGAAGCCGATATCGCCTCCGGTGCGACGCATCCCTATGCTGGAGAAATCAAGGATGCTGATGGCAATATACGGGTTGCCGCTGGTTCTGTTCTGCCGGATGCGGATATCCGGTCATTCAATTGGCTGGTCGCCGGCATGAACGGTAGCCTTGGTTGATTGTTGCTGTGGGCATTATTGCGGTCCTGGTTGAAGTATTTGTAACATGCAGGCCATGACCAGAAGGCTCGAGCTCACCAATATCACCAAACGATATCCGGGTGTGATTGCAAATGATGCAATCACACTTGGTGTCTCAGCGGGTGAGATCCATGCCATTCTCGGTGAGAATGGCGCCGGAAAATCCACGTTGATGAAAATCATCTATGGTGCTGTTGCAGCAGATGACGGTGAAATACGCTTTGAAGGTAAACCTTTGGGCGTGCACAGTCCCGGTCATTCCAGACATCTGGGCATTGAGATGGTCTATCAGCACTTTTCCCTGTTCGAGACCGTTTCGGTTGCTCAAAACATTGCTCTTTGTCAGGACGGTCGTCTGGAATTGACGGCGCTGGGTGACCGTATCAGGCAAACGGCTGAACGTTACGGTCTTGTGGTCGATCCGGATAAAATCGTCTTTGATCTGTCGGTTGGAGAGCGCCAGCAGGTGGAAATCCTGCGATGTCTCTTGCAAAAACCCAAATTGCTGATCCTTGACGAGCCGACATCAGTGCTGGCTCCGCAGGCAATTGATCAACTCTTTGAGGTGTTGCGGGCGCTCGCCAAAGACGGATGCAGCATTTTATACATCAGTCACAAGCTCGATGAGGTGCGGGCGTTGTGTGACAGTGCGACGGTGCTGCGAAACGGCAAAGTCACAGGCGATGTTGATCCACGCCAGGCGACAAGCCATGAACTGGCGGTCATGATGGTTGGTTCTGATCTGCCGATGACCAAAATGCCGAAAACCACAGTGAGCGCTGAGCCGGTCCTGAGGGTAAAAAACCTTTCTGCCGAACCTTTTGGCGAAAAAGGGCGCAAATTGTCAGATATCACCCTTGATGTTCATGCGGGTGAAGTGGTCGGCATTGCCGGGGTGTCCGGAAATGGCCAATCGGAGCTTGCCGTCTGCCTGAGCGGGGAAGCGCTCGATCCCAATTCTCTTATTCAGCTCGACGGTGCCGATATCGGCCATTTGCCGCCAGATCGTCGCCGTAAAATGGGGCTAGCCTATGTGCCTGAAGAGCGGCTTGGGCGTGGTGCGGTACCAACACATTCGCTGATGCAGAACGCCATTCTTACCGGCTATGTTCGTGGTCTGGCGCATATGGGCCTGGTGAAAAAGGCCAGGGCAAGGGCATTTGCCAACGCCACCATTGACCGCTACTCGGTTAAAACCAACGGCGCCGGCGCACAGGCCAACAGTCTGTCGGGTGGCAATCTGCAAAAATACATTCTTGGCCGGGAACTGTCGCTTGAACCACGTCTGTTGATTGCCGCCCAGCCGACCTGGGGGGTGGATGTCGGGGCCGCCTCCTTTGTCAGGCAAAAGATTGTTGATCTCAGCCGAAACGGTGCCGCTGTGCTGATCATTTCTGAAGAGCTGGATGAGCTTCTGGAGATTTGTGATCGCATTCATGTGCTTTCAAACGGAAGATTGAGCGCGGCGATACCGCGCGGTGAGGCGACGCGGGAAAAGCTTGGTCTAAACATAGGTGGCGCCACACTTCATCTGCCTGGATCCGGTGAGGAGCCGAGCGATGCAGCTGCGCATTGAGCCACGAGTTACAACGTCGATTGTGATTCAGGGACTGGCCCCAATCATCGCCGTAACCATGACGCTGGTGCTCGGCGGGATTCTTTTTGCGGCCATGGGATATCCGCCGCTGGAGACATTGTGGGCTTTTTTTATTGAACCGATTTCGACCATCTATGGAGCGAGTGAACTGCTGGTTAAGGCGGTTCCGCTGGTTATTATCGCTACCGGCCTTGCGATCGGGTTCAGAGCAAACATCTGGAACATTGGCGCGGAAGGTCAATTGACCATAGGCGCCATCGCTGCCACCGGTATAGGGCTCTATTTTCCCGACCAGCAGGCCGTGTATCTCTTGGCCCTGATGTTTCTGGCCGGTTGTCTTGGCGGATTGTTCTGGGCCGGGATAGCGGCTTACCTGCGTGCGCGATTTCATACCAGCGAAATCCTCGTAACACTGATGCTGACCTATATTGCCGCGCTGATTTTGTCGTGGCTGGTGCGCGGGCCCTGGCGTGATCCGGCGGGTTTCAATTTTCCGCAGACCGCTCTGCTTCCCCCGGCAGGATTGATTGACCCGATCGACTTTGCCTACCGGGTAACCGGGTCTGTTTATTTCGCAATCTTTGCTTTGATCGCGATGTGGTTTTTTGTGGCACGCAGTTTTCAGGGTTACAAATTGGCAGTTGGTGGTGCCGCGCCACGTGCTGCGCGCTACGCGGGTTTCAGCGAAAAAAGCGCCATATGGATTGGGCTGTTAACCGGCGGGGCAGCAGCGGGCATTGCCGGGTTTTTTGAAGTTGCCGGGCCGCTTGGACAGCTCTCGCCAATTATCTCGCCAGGCTATGGGTTCGCTGCAATCATCGTTGCATTTATCGGTCGCCTCCATCCGGTTGGAATTTTACTGGGTGGACTGTTTCTGGCGCTTATCTATCTGGGCGGTGAAAGTGTTCAGCTTGGATATGGAATTCCAGCCCCCATTACCCGTGTCTTCCAGGGGCTTTTGCTGTTCTTTCTGCTGGCCAGTGAATTCGCAGTCTCCCATCGCATCGTTCGTGTGAAGGAGGCCCATTGAGTGGATCTGTTCATTGCCATATTCACCGGGACAATGATTGCAGCGACACCCTTGCTGTTTGCAGCGCTGGGTGAGTTGATTGTCGAAAAATCGGGTGTCTTGAACCTTGGTATTGAAGGCATGATGCTGATTGGTGCAGCCATCGCCTTTTGGCTGTCGTTCAATGGGTATTCACTGGGTATTGCTTTTATCGGCGGCGCGCTGGCCGGAATGATAACAGCCGGTATTTTTGCCGTCGTGGCCCTTAGTCTGCTTGCAAATCAATATGCGGCAGGTCTTGCCCTTGCGATTTTCGGCTCCGGTGTTTCAGCCATGATTGGCACCGGATTTGGCAGCACACCCGTTGAAACATTGCGCCCAATTGACATTCCGGTTCTGTCGGACATCTGGCTATTGGGCCCGCTTCTGTTTAAATTCGATGTGCTGGTCTATCTGGCCATTGCGCTGGTGCCAGCAACCGCCTGGTGGCTGAACCATACGAAATCCGGCCTTGTATTGCGCACCGTTGGTGAATCACCGCAAACAGCCCATGCCATTGGATATAACGCCATTCGCATTCGCTATGCAGCGGTTCTTTACGGAGGGGCGATGGCCGGACTGGCGGGTGCCTATATGTCAGTTGCCTATACCGCAATCTGGGTAGAGGGCATGACAGCCGGGCGAGGGTGGATCGCACTGTCGCTGGTTGTCTTTGCCTCATGGCGACCATATAGGGTTCTGGCTGGCGCCATCCTTTTTGGCGGCATGACCATCCTTCAGTTACACGGGCAAATTCTCGGTCTGCCACTTCCATCGGAAGTTCTGTCGGCTGCGCCCTATATCGCCGCGATTGTAGTGCTGGTGATGATATCGCAGAACCGTTCCCGCATGCGACTGGATGTGCCCGCGTCGCTGGCAAAACCATTCAGAGCTGATGGTTAGAACATCCGCAATATGAAATGTGCTGACTTCTGGCACCTGTGGCGAAACCGGCGTTACTGATCACGCCGGATACCACCGCCAGTATTTGCCTCCATTATCGTCCAGTCCATGGGTGTTCCTCTTTCATATGATCGAATGGAGCGTTCGGGATTGCCGGTGCAGATTGAGTGCTTCGGGTCCATTCCATCCAGTTCGCCAATTTGCATGATCCACAGGCGGTGGAACAAGTGTTTTACATTTCCAGGATATTTGTATACAAGTATGCACTGATAAGAATTTGAGGAATGAAATTGGTCGAAGTTGTTGAAATATCAGCCAGCGAACGGGCCTATCGTGAACTGCGCCGCAAGATTGTTTCGCTTGATCTGGCGCCCAATCAGGCCATCGCCGAGCTTCAACTCGCAGAACTGTTGGGAATGAGCCGTACCCCCGTTCGCGAAGCATTGACCCGACTGGCAAGTGAAGGATTGGTGGATTTTCGATCCAGAGCGGGCACCATCGTTGCGCCAATCCGCTTGGAGGCGGTCAAATCAGCCCATTATGTTCGCGAAAAGCTGGAATTGGCAGTCGTACGCGACGCGACTCACAGCAGCAAATCAGCCAAGGCCGTTTTTAAAATCAGGCAGTGCATCGAGGTGCAGCGGTTTGCGATCTCACAGGAGGACTATGCGATGTTCTTCGTCTCCGATGAGGAAATGCACCAGCAATATTGTGAGATGATTGGAATGAACTCGGTCTGGTCTGTCATCGCCGATGCAAAGAAACATATGGACCGTGTTCGCATGTTATCACTGCAGACGACTGAAGTAACCGATCTTGATCTGCTGTTGAGCGATCATACCCAAATTATTGAAGCCGTCATCCAGGGTGATGAACAGGGCGCCGTCGATTGCATGCAAAACCACCTCAAGCGGGTCATTCTGGACCTCAGCATGCTTGTTGATCACAACAGGGGCTATTTTGATCTTGAGCCGGTGGGCAGTGGCGATGGAACCGGCGGTGTTATCGGGAGGCAAAGCTGATGGACCTTCAGGGCAAAGTTGCGATTGTCACGGGTGGCTCAAAAGGCATGGGCTTTGGCATTGCCAGACGATTTTGCAAACAGGGCGCGCAGGTTGTCATCTGTGCAAATGATGCTGACAGCCTTTCTGCCGCCGCCGCTGAAATCATGGCGGGCGAGAACCTGATCTGTTTCGAGGGCGATGTCTCTCAATCGACAGATATGGATAAATTGACAGCGACAGCGGTGGATGCCTTCGGTGGTGTGGACATTCTTGTAAACTCCGCTGGAATTCAGCGCTACGGAACGGTGGTCGATACCCCTGAAGAGACATGGGACGAGGTTCTTAATGTCAATCTGAAAGGCGTTTTCCTTTCGTCCAAATTTGCCATTCCGGAAATGCAAAAACGTGGCGGCGGTGCAATCATCAATATTGCATCGGTTCAGGCCTATGCCTCGCAGAGCAATGTCGCCGCCTATACGGCCACCAAGGGCGCGATTGTTGCCATGACAAGAGCCATGGCGCTTGATCATGCGGAGCAAAAAATTCGTGTCAACGCCATTTGTCCCGCTTCCATCGATACGCCGATGCTGCATTGGGCTGCTGACCTGTGGAAGGGCGACGGCACTGCGCAGGAAACACTTGAGGCCTGGGGGCAGGCGCATCCGGTTGGCCGGGTTGGAACGATTGAAGAAGTGGCGGCGCTGGCCAATTTTCTTGCCAGTGACCTGTGCCCATTCATGACCGGTGCAGATTTGAAACTGGATGGTGGCGTGTTGTCAAAGCTTGGCCTCATTTTGCCGGATTGAGCGCACGAAACAATCGTAAGGGATATATGGATGCGTTTTCGCAGTACAGAATTTCTGGAAAAACACATTGCCGATATTATCGGGTTTTATCACCCTGCCTGTATCGACCAGACGTACGGTGGTTACATCAACCAGATGCTGGATGATGGCACTGTTTTTGACCGGATGACCAAACATCTGGTTGGAACCTGTCGCTTCATCTACATCTATTCACTGGCCTATTTGGTCCACGGGAAAACCGAGTATCGCGATGCTGCATCTCACGGTGTGAAATTTCTTCTGGACCATCACAAACAATCCGATGGCGGCTATGCGTGGGTTTTAAACGGCACCGATGTCGAAGATGGCACGCGGTTTTGCTATGGCCATGCCTTTGTTCTGTTGGCTGCAGCAGGTGCCAGGAAAGCCAGTGCAGAACGTGCCGACGAATTGATGGATGATATCTGGAACCTTCTGGAACATCGGTTTTGGGAAGGGGATGCCGAGCTCTATGTTGATGAAATCGCTGCAGGGGACTGGTCTGCTGTCGACGCGTACCGCGGGCAGAATTGCAACATGCATATGTGCGAAGCGATGCTCGTTGCCTATGAGGCCACACAAGACAAACGTTATCTGGACCGTGCAGAGACATTGGCACGGCGCATCTGTCATGAACTGCCTGCCGGTTCCAATGGTCTGGTTTGGGAACATTACAAAACGGACTGGTCTCATGACTGGGACTACAACAAGGATGATCCCAGGCATCTCTTCAAGCCCTATGGGTATTTACCCGGTCACTTTGTCGAGTGGTCCAAACTGCTGGTCATTTTGAACAGGTATCGACCGCTCGATTGGCTGGTGCCCAAGGCCGAGTTTTTGTTCCGCAAGGCGCTAGACGCCAGCTACGTCAAAGACAGCGGCGCTATCAACTATAGCTTTGCACCGGATGGCGCCATCATGGATACGGACCAGTACTATTGGGTCTTTTCCGAGGCATTTGGCGCTTCAGCTCTATTGGCGCATGCAACCGACAATTCCGAATATTGGCAATGGTACGACCGTTTCTGGACCTATGCCGACGCAAATTTTGTCGATCATCAATATGGCGGCTGGTATCGCCTGCTCGATCAGAACGGCAACAAATATTCGAATGAAAAAAGCCCGGCATCCAAGACGGATTACCATCCATTGGCTGCCTGTTTCGAAGTTCTCGAGAGCTACAAGAAGGACGTTTAATCTCTAACTGGAGGAAATGAAGATGAAAAATCTGACTAAAAACCTTGGCCTTTGTCTGACATTGGTTGCTGGCCTTTCTGCAGCAAACGCGGCGATGGCTCAGGAAGACAATTATCGCTTCACCATTCTCACCCAGACCGGTGTGGACAATACATTCTGGCAGACAATCAAGCGCGGCATGGACGATGCCTGTGCTGATTACAAAGTCGATTGCCAACTGTTGTTCAATCAGGAAAACGGCAATCTTCAGCAGCACCTGCAAAACCTCGAGACCACCATTGCCCAGGGCGTCGATGGCATCGGTACTGTTATTGTTGAGGACAATCTTTACGACGAAGCAATTGCACGTGCCGTTGATTCCGGCATTCCTGTCGTGACCCTGAATGTGGATGATACGCAAGGTGCCGACGGCAATGCACGTCTTGCATTTATCGGACAGGACCTTTTTCAGGCCGGCTATGAGGTTGCCAAGGGTCTGCTGGTGGATATGGACAAGACGCAGCCGCAGCACGTGCTTCTTGGTCTGGCGCGACCAGGCGAGTCCTGGGCGGAAGATCGCATTGGTGGTGCCCGTAAATATCTGGATGAAGCAGCCGCAGATGGCTGGAATTTGACACATGAAACAATTGATTCTGCCAATGATTTGTCAATTACCGGGCAGCGCATCTGCCAATATGTGCAGGGAAATGACAAAACGACTGCTGTCATCGGGGCCGGTTTCTGGTTTGCGGGCGCTGGCGAGTGCTTGCGGGATCTGGGTATAGAGAAAGACCAGATCCGCATGGGTGGATTTGATCTGGTGCCGATCCTGCTGGATGAGATGAACAAGGGTTATGTGCATCTTACGGTTGACCAGCAGCCCTATCTTCAGGGTTATCTGCCAATCCAGCAACTTTACATGATCAAAAAATACGGCCTTTCCGCCTATGATGCAAACACCGGCAAGGCGTTGATCCGCCCCGATGATGTGGCAAGCGTCGAGAAATATGTGGGCATGGGCGTTCGCTAGAACGCTGACAGTTGCGCCCGGACAATGGTGCCGGGTCGCAGCTCTCTTTTAACAAAGTTGGCATTTGTCGGGCATTGCCCTGGCGAGCGGAGCCTTATGATGCGTTTTTCCGAAATTCTTCGATCCAAACCGGAAGCCAGTGCATTCCTGATGCTGGCGGTGATGACCTTGCTGTTTACTTTTTTGTCACCGGCATTTCTGACCTATAATAATTTTCAGATTGTGCTTCAGCCGATACCGGAAATCGCACTTGTTGCCATTGGCGTCACGATCCTGATGATCTCCGGCGAATTTGATTTATCGGTCGGTTCGGTCTTTGCATTATCGCCCATGATCATGGTGTTGGCGCTTGGGGCAGGCATGCCTTTGGTCCTGGCAATGCTGCTTGGCCTGTGTGCGGCCATAGCCGTGGCCCTTATCAATGCGGCCATCACACTGAGGCTTGGATTGCCCTCCTTCATTGCGACATTGGGTACATTGTTTATGGCGCGTTCAATTGCCATTGTCGCCGCGGGCGGTTTTCCGCCCGCGTTTCCCCGTGATCTCGATCTGTGGTGGATCGTGGGTAAAGTCGATCTGCTGCGTGTATCCGTATTCTGGCTGCTTGCTATCGGCATTCTGCTTGGGATCGTATTGCGAAAATTTGACTTCGGCAGCTGGATTTTTGCAACCGGTGGAAATCGCCAGGCGGCCCGGGACATGGGCATCAATACCGCCCGTGTGAAGACCATCTGCTTTATTTTGTGTTCCTCACTTGCAGGGTTTGCCGGCATGATTCAGACATTCCGGATCAAGGCCATGGTGCCGACAATGGGAACCGGCTTTGAGCTGACAGCCATCGCAGCAGCGGTCATTGGCGGCGCTGCCTTGACGGGTGGCATTGGTTCGGTAACCGGGGCCGTTATTGGTGCGTTGCTTATCGCATTCATCGAAAACATCATCATTTTGATGCGCATTGATGCCAATTGGTTCCGTTTCGCTGTTGGCGCGATGATTGTCATTGCCGTTGCCATAAACAAGCTCACCCGGGATTGGGCCGGAATTTCAAAGCAGGTGGAAGATGACAATGACTGACATTCATCTATCCGTTAAGGGGCTTGATAAATGGTACGGGTCGGTTCACGCCCTTCGCAATCTCGATCTGGATATTCCGCGCGGACAGGTCGTTGGGCTGATTGGAGACAATGGTGCAGGCAAATCCACGTTTATTCAAATTCTTTCCGGCGTGCACCGGCAAACCAACGGTGAGGTTTTTTTTGAAGGCACCCCGGTGGATATCAGATCCCCCCGCGATGCTATGAACCTGGGCATTGAGACGATCTATCAGTACACGGCAATGGTGCCCGAGATGTCGATTGCGCGAAACGTTTTCATTGGCCGCGAAAAGCGAAAATTCGGGCCGCGTGGATTTGGTGTCCTGGACGAAAAGGCCATGGCAAGCCAGGCCTTGCGTGCAATTGAAGATGTGGGGCTGCACCTTCGCTCTGCCGAAACGCCGGTGAAGGACCTGTCTGGCGGCCAAAGACAAGGCGTGGCCATTGCCAGGGCCATGCATTTTCGGGCCAGCATGCTCATTCTTGACGAGCCGACCAACCATCTGGCGGTGAAGGAAATTGGCAAGGTTCTCGACTATGTGCGCCAACTGCGCGACCAGGGAATAACGGTAATTTTCATCAGCCATAATCTGCATCACGTGCATGAGGTTACGGACCGTGTTGTTGCCTTTTCGCGCGGCAGCAAGGTCGCTGATGTGAAGGCCAAAGACACCGATGTAAAGCAGATGATCGATTTGATCACCTAGACCGTTTTGTCAGAAACGGGACAACGATGTCGCTTTTGATTTTTTGATGCATTCGGGTTTTGCCTAATCCGTTGAAACCTGAATTGCTCTAATACGGGAGAATAGTGATGAAGCGGCCAAAGATAGTCGACATTCGTGCAACGACGGTGGCCGTGCCATTGGAAGCACCTATTCGCCATTCCAATGGTGCCCATTGGGGTAAATTTGTCCGCACCATCGTTGAGGTGGAGACCGATACCGGCATAATCGGCCTGGGTGAAATGGGCGGCGGCGGCCAGTCTGCAGAATTGGCATTTGCGGGCTTGAAAGACTATCTGGTCGGCCATGATCCATTTGAGTTTGAGGCCCTGTGGTTCAAAATCTGCAATCCGACCGCCAGCCTCTACAATAATCGCACGCAGCTCCATGCAGCGATTGAATTTGCCTGTCTGGATATTGTTGGAAAAACGCTTGATATCCCGGTTCATGATTTTCTCGGCGGAAAGCTGCGCGATGAAGTCGGCTTCGCCTCCTATCTGTTTTTCCGCTATGACCACAATGAGCGTGGCGGAGAAGTGCGCACGGGCGAGCAACTGGTGGCAGAAGCCAGGCGAATGAAAGACAGGCACGGCTTCACATCGCACAAATTGAAAGCCGGTGTCTTTCCGCCAGACTATGAGCTTGACGTCTATCGTGCGATGGCGGAATCGATGCCAGGTGACAGCGTGCGCTATGATCCCAATGCCAGCCACTCGGTCGAAGATGCAATCCGCTTTGGACGTGGTATTGAGGACTTGCGCAATGACTATTTTGAAGATCCGACCTGGGGTCTGAACGGTATGCGCCGCGTACGCGAAGCGGTTCGCATTCCGACCGCAACCAACACGGTTGTGATAAATTTCGAGCAATTGGCAAGCAATGTGCTGAACCCGTCCTGTGACGTGATCCTGCTGGACACGACATTTTGGGGTGGTATCCGCCCCTGTATCAAGGCTGCGCAGATATGCGATGCCTTTCAACTGGGTGTGGCGGTGCATTCCTCAGGTGAGCTGGGCATACAGCTTGCAACAATGTTGCATCTTGGGGCTGTGCTTCCCAATCTGGTATTTACCGCAGATGCGCACTACCACCACCTGATGGATGACATCATTGTGGGTGGGCTGATGCCCTATAGGAACGGTAAAATAAAAGTGCCGGACAAACCCGGCCTCGGCGTTGAACTGGATCGGGACAAATTGCGCCAGTATGCCCAGTATTATCAGGAATTTGGCGGCTATCCCTATGATCGCGACCCCGGACGAAAGGGGTGGTTTTCTCTTGTTCCCAATACGCGGTGGGCAGATCCGGCGGTTTCGATTGAGGACGGAAAATTGGCCTGAAAGGCACGGTGACCATGATCAGTATTTTGGCGCAAACGCGCGACATGTGTGGCGAAAGCCCCATCTGGAATGCCAGGACACAGTCCCTGTGCTGGGTGGACATAATAACCAGGAAAATTCGCCGATGTGACATTGCCACAGGCCAGACAAGGTCGTGGACAACAGATGATTTTCCAACAGCCATTGCCTGGCGCCTCGGCAAGCCCGGCCTTGTTGCCGCATTCGCCGACAGTATTGGCTTTTTTGATTTTGAAACAGGCGAAGTAACACCATTTTGCAAGGCCGATCCCAAACAGGGAAACCGCAATAATGAGGGCAAATGCGATGCCCGGGGCCGGTTTTGGGTCGGTTCAATGCAAACCAATTTAAATCCCGATGGAACCGACAGGAAAATGGACGCAAATTGTGGGGCGCTTTTCCGGGTTGACCCGGATGGTGCCACGTCGCAGCACACGCCGCACGACATCGGGCTCTCAAATACGATGGCCTGGAGCGCTGACAACAGAACCTTCTATTTTGGTGATACAGCCCGCAATGTGATTTATGCCTACGACTATGACATTGACGATGGCATTATCAGCAACAGACGCATCCATTTTGAGGGATTTTCCCGCGGCCTGCCGGACGGGTCATGTATTGACAGCGACGGGTGTCTTTGGAATGCCCGGTTTGGCGGTGCCTGTCTTGTCAAAATCACCCCGCAGGGCAAATTGGATCAGGTCCTGGATCTGCCGGTGTCCAATCCGACAAGTTGTCAATTTGGTGGACAGGATCTGAGCACCCTTTTCATTACATCGGCGCGCGCCGGGCTGAATTCGCAACAGTTGAGCATCAACGACAAGGAAGGCGCAGTGCTGGTTATCGATACGGCAGTAACCGGCACGCCGACTGAGGCGTTTGCCGGGTGAAACCGGGCAAATCCCCATGCTATCGTAAACGACAACCGGCAATCCCGTATTGCGTGCCACCGGTCGCATGGCATAAATGATGTGCTCTGCCGCACCAGCAGTTTAATGAGTTAACAATAAAATGCAGCAGTTTAGGGATGCTGGTGCAACAGCCAAACCATGGGAGATTCAGGATGCGCGTTGCATTGACCGGAGGATCGACGGGAATTGGCGCCGCTGTTGCAGCCAAAATGAAGGCCAGTGGCGCACATGTGACCGCCTTTGACCTCAGTGAACCCAAAGACAATGTCGACCGCTGGATCAGGATAGATCTGAGCGATCCGCTATCGGTTGCTGAAGCCGCACAGGCAGCCGAAGGCCCCTTTGATGCACTGATCAACAATGCCGGGCTTCCACCGCGTGAAGGCCTTGGCGAGACCATTTTGAAAGTAAACTATTTTGGCCTGAAACAGTTCATGGACGCCATGCTCGACAAACTCAAACCCGGCGCGGCAATCGTCAACACGGCATCGCGCGCCGGCGCAATGTGGCGCGAAAACATCAATGAGGTCAAAGCGCTCATGGCGCTTGGCAGCATTGACGAATTGCCGGCTTTCATTGCTGCCCATGATCTCGATCATGTCCGTGCCTATAATCTTTCCAAGGAAGCTGTGGTTGTTTTGACCCAAATCCAGACCGAGGCCCTGATCGCAAGGAACCTGCGTATCAATTCAGTTAGCCCGGCGGCCGTCTCCACCGGTATTTTGAAGGATTTCGAAACCGCTTTTGGCCCACGGGTGGCCAATGCCATCGCAAGGGCCGGCCGTC
Organism: uncultured Rhizobiaceae group bacterium; assembly: GCA_947501445.1. Classification (GTDB taxonomy): domain Bacteria; phylum Pseudomonadota; class Alphaproteobacteria; order Rhizobiales; family Rhizobiaceae; genus Hoeflea_A. The sequence goes on from CANMVS010000007.1 coordinate 192,417, forward strand.
CCGGAACCCCGGACGAAGTTGCCGATGTGATCTGCTTTCTGGCGTCACCCCAAAGTCGCTGGATCAAAGGCCAGGACATCACCATCGACGGCGGCATAAGCGCAATGTTCGCATCTGATCAGATTTTGAGCTGAATTGGTTTTCGGTGCCCTCCAGAGATGGTTTTTCAAACCGGATAGTTTGGGTCCCTAGTGGCCACCCACAATTGTCTTCAAACAACGTGGCAATTCCCAGCGGTTTACCAAGTGGAGCCCGGTTCAGCAATGAAAGGTCCTGACCCTGCGATTTTTTCCAACACCTCAGGAGACAATTCAACAGCACAGTCCGGTGCGATTGGTATCACAAGATGAACCACGCCATCAGTGTTTTCAACGACATTGACTTTTGCGCCGTCCGTAACGCTGACACCGACATCAGCCAAAGCGGTATGCGGGTCATGCATTAGCTTGGTTTTGTATTTCGGATCGATCCAGGCGCGGGCGATGGCTTTTGCTACAGTCATTATATATCTCCTCGTGTCAGATGTGCCATTGTCAGCTTATGCCAGGACAAGCGCACTGGACACTACAACATACTTTGGCGAAGTGGCAGCTGATTTGACAAAAGAGGAGAGCAACTGTCCGCGGCGTGGCACATGGGAGCTTGGCTTTGTAGTCAGAGCGGAACCTTGTGTTCATCCATAGAACGAAACGCTCCCGCCGCGACCTTCTCCAGCTCCTCGGCAGATAGTTCACCGGCGTCGCCTGGCGCAACCGGCAGCACCAAATGCTTGGTTTCGGCCGTGTCCTCCACCACCTTCACGGTGGTGCCGGCGGGAACTTCGACACCGGCCTCGGCTAGCGCCGTATGGGGGTCGCTCAACATCTTGGCCTTGTAGTCTGCGTCGCTCCAGGCGCGGGCGATTGATTTAGCTATGGTCACGGTCTCTCTCCTTGTCTTAGGTATCTTGTAACTTCAATCTGGGCCGATTTTTGAATGTGGTGCAATCATGCGCTTCGATGTTTAAAGCAACCCTATCCCAATGTTTGAGTAATTTCTGAGTTAACCTGTTTGTGATTGCATTCTCATGCAGCAGCGTCCATTGCGATGCTTTGTTTGGCTACAAATTTGGATCTGGTGGCGAGAAAAATCAATCATACCAAAACGACAGTTGGTGATCCCGGCGCGATTCGAACGCGCGACCCTCAGATTAGGAATCTGATGCTCTATCCTGCTGAGCTACGGGACCATAACAGTCAGGCATAGTGCCCTATACCTTGGTCTATCGCATCCATACAACAACTATCGTGAACATCAAGTGCTAAAGCGCTTCACCTCTGGCAGCCAGCAGGTCGCTCAGCCAGTCCGGGTCCATTTCCGGCACGGATGACAGCAGCAACTGGGTGTAATCGGGGTGCGGCGGAGACAGGATTTCGCTTTTCAGTCCCTGTTCGACGACCTTGCCCTGGAACATCACCACGATTTCATCGGAGATGGCTTTTACCGTGGCGATATCGTGGGTGATGAACATATAGGTGATGTTGAACTGTTTTTGCAGCCGCAGCAGGAGTTTCAGGATATCCTCCTGAACAATCTGATCGAGCGCCGAGGTGATTTCGTCGCAGATTATGATTTCCGGATCGGCGGCAAGCGCGCGGGCAATGCAGATACGCTGTTTTTGCCCACCGGAAAGTTCGCCGGGCAAACGGTCCAGATAACTGGCGTCAAGTTCGATCATCTCCAGCAGTTCAATGACACGGTTTTCACGGGCCTTGCCTTTGAGACCAAGGTAGAATTCCAGCGGTCGACCAATAATTTCCTCAACGCTCTGCCGCGGGTTCATGGCGGTATCGGCCATTTGATAAATCATCTGGATGCGATGAAGCTGGTCCTTGTTGCGCTGTTTGAGTGCGCCCGGCAGCGGCTCTCCGTTGAATAAAACCTCACCCTTGCTGGGAACCAGCAGACCGGTGATTACACGTGCCGATGTCGATTTGCCCGAGCCCGATTCGCCGACAACCGCAACAGTGCTGCCCCTTGGCACTTTAATGTTCACATTTTCGAGCACCCGCACATCGCCATAGGCAGCGTCGATATTGCGCATTTCGATGATTATGTCTTCGCCTTTGACTTCTGGTTTTTCCAGTTCGCGCACCGACCACAGCGATTTCGTATAGTCCATTTTCGGCGTTTCCAGCATCTGCCGTGTCGGCGCTTCTTCAACCTCTTCGCCATAGCGAAGCACCTTGATGAAGTCGGCCATCTGGGCAACGACTGCCAGGTCATGGGTGATGTAAATCGCCGCGGCATGGAACGTCTCGACGATGTTGCGCATGGCGGCCAGTACTTCCACCTGCGTTGTTACATCAAGCGCCGTTGTCGGTTCGTCAAAGATGATCAGGTCGGGCCTTGGCGACATAGCCATGGCTGTCATGACGCGCTGAAGCTGACCGCCCGAGACCTGGTGCGGATAACGCTCGCCAATGTGTTCGGGATCGGGCAGGCGCAGGCTCTGATAGAGGGTGCGGGCATCTGCGCGGGCTTCTTTTTCATCGTGAAGTTTTGAACGTACAGTGGCCTCAACCGTTTGCTCGATCAAACGGTGCGCCGGATTGAAGGCGGCAGCGGCTGATTGCGCCACATAGGCTATGCGTGTGCCCCACAGTTTGCGCTTTTCGCTTTCGCGTGCCGCCATCAGGTCCATGCCGTCGAATTTGATCGACCCGCTGCTGATTTTGCAGCCGGGACGGGCAAAGCCCATGGCAGCCAGGCCAAAGGAAGATTTGCCGGCGCCCGATTCACCAATCAGCCCCATGACTTCACCGCGATGCAATGTCAGGTCGACACCCTTGATAATCTCGTGCCAGCGGTCGTCGCTGAACCCATCGATGCGGATATCGCGCATCTCAAGAAGAACGTCCTTGTCTTTAGTGCTCATCTCGCAACCCGCTTGTCTTGTGTAAAAACCAGTCGACGACAAAGTTCACCGCAACTGTCAGCAATGCGATGGCGCCAGCAGGCAACAGCGGTGTCATGGCCGCTTTCATGTCATATTTGGCAAACTGGATAAGGGATGCATTTTCACGCACCATGGAACCCCAGTCGGCAGACGGTGGCTGAATGCCAACGCCGAGGAAAGAGAGGGCGGCAATGGTCAAAAACACAAAGCAGAACCGCAGGCCGAATTCAGCGACCAGCGGTGGCATGATATTGGGCAAAATCTCCCGGCGCATGATCCAGCCGAGCTTTTCCCCGCGCAACCGGGCAGCCTCCACATAGTCCATCACAACGACATTGATTGCCACCGAGCGTGTCAGGCGGAATACCCGGGTCGAATCCAGAACGGCAATAATGCAGATGAGGCTGGTCACATTCGATCCGAAAATCGACAGCAGCATAAGCGCAAAAATCAGGCTTGGAATGGCCATCAGCGCATCAACTGTCCGGCTCAAAACCTGATCGAGCCATCCGCGGCTGATACTGGCTGCCAGTGCAAGACCACCGCCAATCACAAAGGACAGTAGCGTTGTTACCAGCGCAATGCCCATTGTATTGCGCCCGCCATAAACAAGGCGGGTGAATATATCGCGGCCGATCTGATCGGTGCCAAATATATGGGCGCTGCTCCATGGTTCATAGGGCGCCGGAAAAATCTGCGCCTCGCCATAGGGTGCAATGATTGGCGCCAGCAATGCGACCACACAATAAAAGGCGATGACGATCAGGCCGAACCATGCGGACAGGGGCGCCTTGCGCAGGCCATTCCATATGCGCTGCAAAAAGGTTCGCCTGATACGCGGGTTGCTTTTTTCCGAGGCTGCGGAATAGGTGTCTGGTTGCTGGGTCATCGTGGGTGCAACAATCTGGGATTGGTGACCGTTCCGATTATATCGGCCAACAGGTTGAGAATGATGTAGGTGGCCGCAAAAATCAGAGCACAGGCCTGCACAACGGGAATATCGCGGGTGGTCACTGCATCCACCATCAACTGGCCAATGCCGGGATAGACAAAGACAACCTCAACCACCACAACACCAACAACCAGATAGGCCAGATTGAAGGCAATAACGGTGGCTATGGGCGACCAGGCATTGGGCAGCGCGTGTTTGAGAATGACCTCCGAGCGTGATGCCCCCTTCAATTGCGCCATTTCAATATAGGGGCTTGCCAGCAGATTGATGATGGCTGCACGGGTCATGCGCATCATATGTGCCACGATAACCAGCGTCAGGGTGAGCGCGGGCAGGGCCATGCGGTAAACGCGTTCAAGAAACGGGGTGGTGTCGTCTATATTCGCCAGGGATGGAAAGATTGGATAAAGCGACGACAAAAACAGGATCAGCAGATAGGCGACAAAAAACTCCGGAAAAGAAATCGCTGTCAATGTTGTCGCATTGACGGTGCGGTCGTAAATCGAATTGCGATAGAGTGCTGTGGTGATGCCAAGAAACAGCGCCAGTGGCACCGCGATGACAGCGGTCATGCCCGCCAGAAAAAGCGTATTCCACAGACGCGGCGCAACCAGCTCTGCCACGGAGCGTGACCGGTCTACACCCGAAGCGGCTCTGCCCGAAAAGGATGTGCCAAGATCGCCTGTCGCAACAGCGCCAATCCATTCGAAGTAACGAATATACGGCGGCTTATCGAGCCCAAGTTCCTCGCGGAAAGCTGCAACGGATTCCTCAGTGGCAGCCTGTCCTAATACCGCCTCACCAAAATCGCCCGGCAAGAGCTCAAGAGCACTGAATATTATCACCGAAACAACAAACAGGGTGAACAGTCCAAACCCCAGCCGTTGCAGGATCGTCGCCACGATCGGATGCACGCATTCCCCTCCGTATTTGTTCCGGGTATGCCCGGTTAAATTGTGACCTCATCGCTTGTTTGCGACATAGGATTGTTACCATCAGGTTATGCGCCAGACGGGCAACATGTAAAGCCGTCAAAGCCTGAAAACTGCAATTGGGGCAATAACAGCCTGTCTGAAAGCATTTTAAGGAGGCTGACATAGTAATTTTGCATGGATTGGTGCGTTTCTGGAAGAATTATTATTGTACATGCGGATTGCATCAGCGGCATATTATGGGCAGATTGTCGTATCGCCGACGGGCCAATGCACGAAAAACCTCACAGGGTTTTCAACGGACCGGACAAATCGGCAGACTGACCAAGCATGACGGGAGGAAAATCATGCGAGAAAAAACGATTAAAAATCAACAAAGTAAACTGCGCTTCGGACAAATCAACCGACGTCAATTTATCATGTCGGCCCTGGCTGCCGGGGCGACCCTTACAACATCTTTTGCCATGGCTGACAAAGCAATGGCGATGACACCCAAAAAAGGTGGCCGTCTTCGTCAGGGCATGGGTTACGGGTCAACCACCGATACACTTGATCCAAGCACCTTTGAAAACGGCTATATGCAGGCGCACGGCTACCTGTTCGGCAACAATTTGACCGAAGTGAACAATGAAGGCGTATTGGTGCCGGAACTGGCTGAGAGTTTTGAATCTGCCGATGCCAAAACCTGGGTCTTCAAACTGCGCAAAGGTGTTGAATTTCACAATGGCCAGTCGCTGAGCGCTGACGATGTGATAGCAACGATGAATTACCATCGTGCCGAAGGTTCAAAATCTCCAGCCAAGGGTATTCTTTCCGGCATCAAGGACCTGCGCAAGGATGGCGATGATACGGTTGTATTTGAACTTGAAAGCGGTAATGCCGATTTCCCTTACATTGTCAGTGACTATCATCTGATCATCATGCCGTCCAAGGACGGAACGGTTGATGCGGCAAGCGGCATCGGTACCGGTGGCTACGCCATCGAGAATTTTGAACCGGGTGTGCGCACGCTGACCAAACGAAACGCGAATTACTTCAAGGAAGGTCGGGCGCATTTTGATGAGGTCGAGTTGATCTCGATTATTGACCTGACGGCGCGTCAGAACGCCATCATGAATGGTGACGTGGACATTATTGACAATGTCGATCCGAAAACCGTGAACCTGTTGGCACGGGTACCAACCCTGTCCATTCTGGAAACGACCGGAACGCAGCACTACACATTCCCGATGCGATTGGATCATGAGCCCTTTGGCAATTATGATCTGCGCATGGCGATCAAATCGGCGATCAAACGTCAGGAACTGGTCGACAAAATCCTGCTTGGACACGGCGCAATCGGCAACGATCATCCGATTTCGGTTGCCAACCGGTTCCACAACAATGATCTGGAACAACGCGAGTTTGATCCGGAAAAAGCAGCCTTCCATTACAAGAAGTCCGGCCACTCCGGTCCCATTCAGCTGTCATCTTCGGATGCGGCTTTTGCAGGCGCTGTTGATGCCGCACAGCTTGTTGCAGCTTCTGCCAAGGAAGCGGGCATCGATGTGGAAATCGTGCGCGAACCGAAAGACGGTTACTGGTCGAATGTCTGGAACAAGAAGGGCTGGTGTGCGTGTTACTGGGGCGGACGTCCAACGGAAGACTGGATGTTCTCGGCAGCCTACACCAATGATACCGAATGGAACGATACAGCCTGGAAAGGCACAGATGCATCGAAGAAATTCAATAATGTCGTTGTTGAGGCACGCTCAGAACTGGATGAGGGCAAGCGTCGCGGGCTTTACTATGAAGCCCAGGCTCTCATAAATGACGATGGCGGTGCCATTGTACCGATGTGGGCAAACTACATTCATGCGCATTCCAAGAAACTGGGCCACGATGATCAGGTTGCTGCCAACTGGATCAATGATGGCAACAAGGTCGGCGAACGCTGGTGGTTCTCGTAAGTCAGTCTTCAAGGTGAATTCTGGTCGGCGGCTGAAGTTTCAGCCGCCGATTTTTTTGTCATATGTTATGAAAGGCCTTCCAGGACGGTGTCGGTCCATTTCATACGAACCGTTTCGTCATAGACCTGCAAAGCCATGGAGCCATTCAGTCATAAATAGGCGATTTCAGATAGCGGCTTGCTTCCTCGGTGACGGTCGCATCGAAAATGCGGGTGTAGAAAGCCGCGTTCAGCTTTGCTGCAGTTTCGGGAAAATCCTGCAGGGCAAAATTTGTCGCATTTTCAATTGTATCAAATGCGTCCATGCCACCGAGCGTATTGGTATGCAGCCCGCTTAACCATGTCTTGCTCAACAATCCCGGTTGACGTTTTAACTCATGGTTACGTTCGTGCCACTTGAATTGCTCAAATGGTCTGTTGACCTGCACTTCCGTGTAGACAAATGCGCCTGGTTTTTTCTGCAGTTTTCCGCCGAAATGCGGCGAGCCCATCTCTGTGCTGGCATCAGCAGCAATTGCTGCATCAAACAGGCGGGTTGTCTGGGCGACACCAAGCCCTCTGGCTTCGTTCGGAAAATAACCGGTGACAAATTCCTGTGCGCTTTCAGTGCTGTCAAACGTATAGAACCCGCCAACTGAATTATTGTTGATCCCCGCAAGCCAGGTTTTGCTTATAAAGCCCGGTTGCTGGCGTATGGCATCGCTTATGGCTTTCCATGGGGCCTGGTCAAAAGGGATCGAGATTTGCAGTTCCGTATAGACAAATGCCGGGTTTGACATGAGGTTTCCTTTCGGGATTGAGCGGTTGTTTTCACGAATTGCATTTTGCAATACGTAGATATTTAGAATTACGTATTGCAAAATGCAAGGTGATTTTATATTTTCAGGAAATGAAAGCAGAACACAAAAAAAGAGAGACCGGATGTCCCGTCGCCTTTGGTCTTGATACATTCGGGGATAGATGGAGCCTGCTGATCATCCGAGAGATCATGCTGCGCGGCAAAAGAACCTACAGTGAATTTCTTGAAGCTGATGAAGCGATTGCCACGAATATTCTCATCGCCCGGCTGAAGCATCTGGAAGCGGAAGGCATCATCAAAAAATCCCGCGACCCGGAAAACAGACGCAGCTTCATTTATGCACTGACAGCCAAAGGGCGGGATCTGGCACCGATCATGCTGGAAATCATCCTGTGGAGCGGTGAATATGATGACCGACCCTTCGCCATGAAGGATATCCGTGACAAAATCCGCCATGATCGCGCGGGATTTGAGGCGGATCTGCGCGCTGGAAAACACTGAGGTAAAATAAATCTGGCAACGGTGTCCAATAACGCCCGGGCCAATCGTTTTAGGGTGTCGGGACCATCAACCGGCTCAACCAATCAGAAGGACGCCATGTCCAGAAAAAATTACCTTTGTATCCAACGCAGTCAGCCGCGCACATCTGAGCCCCGGCCTGCACCATCGCCAGCTCAAATGGAAGAAATGTATGCCAAATTCAACGCCTGGAGAGACCTTCAAGGACAATATTGTTGATATGGGCGGCAAACGGGGTGCTGGTAACGTCGTAACCCGTGAGCGTACTGTTGATGGTCCTTTTGTTGAGGCAAAGGAAGTGGTTGGCGGTTTTATGATTGTCAGTGCAGGCACAATGGAAGAAGCCGTTGAAGTAGCGACTGCAAATCCATGACAACCCATGATTGGGGCTGAAACCTGATCCACGCTACAATGTTTCTCCGGATCAGATTGTGGTGCACACGAAAGGCAGATTGTGACTGTTTCAACATCGACACTGCGGATATTGGAGCCAGCGCCCCATATTCTTGCATTTTATGACGGCCGCATTAATGGCACACGCCTGCACGCAGATGGTCCAAACTGGCTTGACGATGGTGCCTATACGCTGGGTGTCGCCAGTTATGTGGTGTATGATGGCGATGAAGCTCTGGTTTTCGACACACATATCTCCGTTGCACACGCAAGAGCCATCAGAGCAGAACTTGATCGCCGGGAAATACGATCCATACGGGTTGTTCTCAGCCACTTTCACCGTGATCATGTTGCCGGCTCCGGAATATTCACGGATTGTGAAATCCTTGCCAGTGGTAAAACAGCACAGGTACTGGAGGACAACAGGGCCAGCTTTGCCGATACGACACCTTCCATCGACCCGCTGATTATGCCGACAACCACTTTTGAGGGTGTCATGACATTGCAGGTGGGTGATATCGATGTGGAATTGCGACCACTTGATATTCATAGTTTTGATGGCCTCGTGGCCTATCTGCCAAACTCTCGCACTTTGCTTGCAGGTGATACGCTGGAGGATACGGTGACCTATGTGGCTGAGCCGGACCGGCTGCATATCCATATTGAAGAACTTGATCGTCTGGCAACGTGGGATATCCAGTCAATCCTGCCTAATCACGGGGACCCGGTGCGCATTGCCAATGGCGGCTATGACCGGTCGTTTATTTCAGCGACCCGCACCTATCTGCAAAAGCTGCTTGACTGCCGTTCGCAGCCGGAACTGGCAGTGCTTGGCCTGCGCGAATTCGTGGCCGATGATCTCACCATTGGCGCGCTTGTCTATCTGGATACTTACGAAAATGTGCACCGCCATAATGTGCAGGCAGTGCTGGCAGGACAATGATCCAGGGTCTGCTGAGGTTCAGTTTGCCATCGATGCGTCTCTGAATCACAACAAATACTCTAGCGTTTCTCAAGGATCACCAGATTATCCGTTACCGTCGCGGTTTGTCCATTCGGGCCGGTCGCGTGACGGGGCGAGGGGCCAACAAAAACCTGCTGCCAATAGCGCATATCAAGATCAAGCGCCTGCAATTGCTCTTCAGCGGTGGAAAACACCGTATCCTCAGGTGCCCATGACCACGGAGCACGTGAACCGTGCGTGGCAATGATGATGAGGCCGTTGCCAGCAACACAATCTGCTGCCCGGCGTAAAACTGCCGAGCGCGGGAAGGTGACCGGAGATTCAAAGAACACGGCGCTGACCAGATCGAATTCACCTGATGGAAAACTCTCGCTGAGATCGTGTTGTTCAAAACTGATCTGACCTTGAAGGTCGCATACCCTGGCGTTTTGCCGCGCATATTCCAGAACAGTTGGTGAGACATCCACTGCTGTTACCTGCCATCCCTGCCGGGTCAACCAGACAGCATCGTCGCCTTTGGCGCAGCCGAGATCAAGGGCACGGCCCACCTGCCGTCCCCCGACGTATTGCGTCAGAACAGCAGAAGGCCTGCCTGAACTTTTTGGCGATGCGCCAGCATAGTGGCGTTCCCAGAATGCTTCCGATGGATTTTGTACGGTCAAATTTCAGCCTTTCCTTGGCGTATGGCTGCCCAGACAAGGGAGGCCGTGAGGCAGGCGAAAGCTGCAACCGGATACCAGATTGCAGTTGCCGCCGCGTCGACAAACGCGTGATTAAGCTCCATGTCGCCAGCCGCCATATCGTGTTCGAGTGTTGCGAAGAATAATTGCCCGACGATGGCAATTCCAAGAACAGTGCCGATCTGCTGGAAAGCCTGAAGTGTCCCTGATCCTGCGCCGGCGTCCTGTGGCGAGACAGATTCCAGAACAGACTGAAACAAGGCGGCAATTGCGATGCCCATGCCAAATCCGGCGATCAAGAGGGGTGGAATGAAGCTGATCGCACGCAAACCGTCGTCTGTTCCAACAATGGTCTGACGCAGGAATATCATGCCCACTAACAACAGCGCCGAGCCGACCGCCACACGGCTGTTGAGTGATCGTGCACTTAGACGACCGTTCAGAACCATGGCACATAACACACCGGCCGGGAATGGTACGGTTGCCAGACCCGATTGAAGTGCAGTCAAGCCAAAGCCGGTTTGAAAATAGATGGCAATGATCAGGAACACCCCCGGGATTGCCGAAAAAAACAGCGTCACCTTGGCAATTCCGGACACAAAATCGCGATTGATGAGTAAATGTGCCGGTAAAAGTTCTGCCTGTTTTGCGACGGCTCTTTGTTTTTGTGTTTGCCAAAAGTAATAGGCCAGGGGCAAAGATAGACCCATCGATGCGAAGCACCACCACGGCCATCCGAAATTGCGTCCTTCAATTAGCGGCAAAACAATAAGGATGATAGCACTGGCGAAAAGTGCCATCCCGCGCCAGTCGGGTCTCATATTGTGATGCGATGATATATTGGGCACCAGATACACAGCGCCAATCAGAGCTGCTGCACCCAGCGGCAGGTTGATCAGAAAAATGGGTCGCCAGCCGAGCCCCAGAATGTCTGCTGAGATAAGCGCACCACCCAATACAGGCCCGGCAACAGCACCGAGACTGGTAATTGCGCCAAACAAGCCGAATACTTTGCCTTTTTCGGCGGGTGGAAAAATCACATGGATGATGGCCAGAACCTGCGGTACCATCATTGCGCCTGCAAGGCCCTGGATTGCCCGCATGGCGATCAAAAATGTGATGTCAGCTGCCAATCCGCACAGGGCAGAAGCAACTGTGAATCCGGCAATACCGGCCACGAACATGCGTTTTCGCCCGAAAACATCGCCGAAACGTCCAAAAGGCAGCAGCCCGGCGGCGAAAGCCAGCAAATAAACGGCTGCAACCCATTCCAGTTGTGTTGAGCTCGCTGAAAAATCAGTTTGAATTGCCGGAAGTGCAACATTGACGATGGTCACGTCCATCAGGTTCATGAAGGTGGCAAGAAACAGGACCAATGCAGCGGCCCATCTGCCAGCCTGCAACTGCGGCGAACCCGATACGTCATTATTCATTGTTGCTGTCATATTGCGCGCCGACTTTCCTTCATTCACGTATCAACATAAGTTGCATGAGTTTTTGTGTCAATATCACGTAACATCTTTTGCAACGTGAAAAACGCGTTATATTCGACCAACAACAAAGGGAGCTGTTCATGCGTTACGATAGTCGCTTGCCGCGTGTTCTGCACGTTCTTCTGCATCTTGATCAGATGGATGAACCAGCGACGTCCAGTCAGATTGGGCAAATGCTCAATACCAATGCTGCCGTTGTTCGCCGCACGATGGCTGGTCTGCGTACCAGGGGCTATGTTCAATCGACAAAAGGCCATGGCGGTGGTTGGACCCTCGCCATGCCGCTTACACAAATCACACTGCTGGGGATTTACGAAGCACTGGAATCGCCAACACTGTTTGCCCTGGGGCAGGCCGACGACGCCCCTTCCTGTCTGATGGAGCAAGCCGCAAATGCGGCCACCGGTCATGCGTTGAAACAGGCGGCGGCACATTTTCACGAAGCGTTGGCAAATGTCACAATGGCGGATCTGGCAGATGATTTTGCCACAAGGCTGGCTGCCAGGTGATAATTATCAGGCACTGTCCGGGTAAATTACCACATCGCGGTGACGCGGATCATTGTGCATCTGCCAATAAATTGCCGATATATGCTTTGTGAGCGGGCCGATTGTACCTGAGCCGATTGGAAGACCGTCAACTTTTGTAACGGGCATAACGCCGCCGGCGGTTGAGGTGATAAACACCTCGTCCGCCGCATTGAGTTCATTGATCGAGATGTTTTGGGCACGGCAATTGATGTCTGTCTGTTGGCATATATCAAAGATTGTCTGACGGGTGATACCCAGCAGGACGCCTGAATCCGGTGTCAAAACCATGCCATTTTTGATCGCAAAAATGTTAAATCCGGGCCCTTCGGCCACATTGCCATTGGTATCCAGCAAAAGAGCCGTATCAGCGCCCATTTCGTAAGCCGCATAGAGACCTTTGACCATATCCAGCCAGTGGTAGTTCTTGATCGTCGGGTCAATTGAGGCAGGCGGAATACGCAAGATATCCGTGATGGCAATGTGCAGGCCATGTTCCAACTGATCACCGGTCGCCACGGATCCAAATGGAATGGCAAACGCTATGAAGCGGTTCTCGGCGTCCCTTGGGTCCCGGCTGAAGTCTGCAGATGTGCCACGGGTACAGATGAATTCAACGTAGGAATTTCGCAAGCCCGACAATGCGACGCAATTGTGCAGAATTTCGGTTATTTGTCTCTTGTTGTATGGAATAGACATGTGAAGCCCCTCCATACTGCGTAAAAACCGATCCAGATGTGATTCCAGCCGGAAGAACGCGCCTTTCCAGACGTGCACTACATCGTAAGTCGCGTCCGAATGCAGGAATCCGTAATCCAGAACCGAGATTTTGGCCTCCCGGATGGGCAGGTACTGTCCGTCCATATAGACAATACCGGGCGGGTAGTTGCGATGATCAATGTGCCGTGAGGATAGGTTGGGCAGGGTGCGCATGATTTGGCTCTCGATGAATGACGTCGGTTGGGACAACTGGTCCTGCGAACAATGGCTGCATTTTTTGCCTGAAAATTCGTGTGTGCGCAGGTTTTGTATCAAACAAACAGACCGTAGAACATTATGTCCACCATGCAGGGTGACTGCGACAACGGACTTCTTGACATTACCTGACAAATTAACCACGTGACAGGTGAATGCATTGGGCGCTGGTACGTTTGTGCATCTCACAGACGGCTGGTGCCGTATTGAGACCCGCCTATGGCGATGCTGCTTTTAACCGGTAGGAGAAGGGAAAAAATTGGGCATTGTACTAAGTGTAATTTTACCGCTCTCGCTGGCGTTCATCATGTTTACACTTGGGCTGGGTCTGACAACGGGTGATTTTGTCCGCGTTGTTTCTCAACCGAGGGCATTTGTTGCCGGTGCCATTGCACAATTGGTTCTGCTGCCGGTTCTTGCCTTCATGCTGTTGAGCGTGCTCAATCTACCACCAGAGCTCTCAGTCGGCGTGATGATACTGTCATTTTGTCCCGGCGGTGTGACGTCCAATCTGGTGACCCGACTGGCCGGCGGTTCTGTGGCTCTTTCAGTAACATTGACCGGTGTTGTCAGCCTGATATCGGTGGTGACTGTACCATTCCTTGTGGCCTATTCATCGGTCTATTTTATGGGCGCGGCAGCGCCCGCGTTCAATGTGACGTCACTGGCTTTGGCGATGATTGCAATAACTGCTGTTCCCATTGTGGTCGGTATGGTGATACGTCATTTCTTTGCCGCCTGGGCTACGCGTATGGAACCAAAGCTCCTGATGGTAGTAACCGGGCTGTTCATGATGATCGTTGTTGCAGCTGTTGCCAGCAACTGGGGCGTATTCTCCGGCAACATTCGCATTCTGGCCCCTGCACTGATCATCCTGAATATTCTGTTGCTCGGTGTTGGATTGTTCATCGGGCGGTTACTCAACCTGGGCAGGTCGGATTCCATCGCCCTTGCGGTGGAAACCGGTGTGCAAAATGCCACGCTTGGTATTACAGCAGGCAGTCTGATTACCGAGGCGGCCATGGGGCTTCCACCTTTCAGTCTGCCATCAGCAGTCTATGGAATTACCATGTATATGGTTGCAGTGCCCTTCATCATCTGGATGCGTGTGACTGAACCCATCGATGATTGAACTTCAAAATATTAGCGTTCGCCCTTGCGATAGGGTGCCATCAACGCCTGTGGCACTCGGGCGCGCCGGGACATGATGACAAGTGCGACGATGGACAAAACATAAGGGACCATCAGGAAAAGCTGATAGGGAATGGCATTGTCAATGACGTGCTGCAGCCGTAACTGATAGGCATCGAACAGGGCGAACAGCAAGGCACCCAACAGCGCCTTTCCAGGACGCCAGGAGGCAAATACCACCAATGCAATACAGACCCAACCGCGTCCCTGAACCATGGTTGGAAAGAAACTGTTGAAGGTTGCGGTGGTCAAAAATGCGCCGCCCATGGCCATCAGGGCGCTGCCGACAACGATGGTGCCAATACGTATGCGCACCGGGTTCAGCCCCTGGGCTTCAACCGCATGGGGATTTTCTCCTGTCATGCGGATGGCAAGGCCAAGTGGCGTGCGGGTGAACACATAGGCGGTCACCACAATGGCGAATATGGCGAGATAAGTCGGGGCCGTTTGTGAAAACAGGGCTTCTCCAATAAAGGGAATATCCGACAGGCCCGGAATGGCCAGTGGCTGGAAGGGTTCGATCGTCGGCGGTGATGAGGAGACGGGCAGGGCGAGGCGGTATATGTAATAGGTCAGGGATGAAGCAAACAGCGTTATGCCAAGGCCGGTTACATGTTGTGACAAGCCGAGCGGCACCGTGAGAAAGGCATGAAGCAGCCCGAACATGCCGCCGCACACAGCGGCCACAAACAGCCCGGTCCAAAGATCGGCTCCCTGATAGACCGTCATCCATGCAACCATGGCACCCAGTGTCATGATGCCTTCAATACCCAGATTAAGAACGCCGGATCGCTCACAGATCAATGCGCCAAGTGTTCCGAAAATAAGCGGCGTGGCGATCCGAAGAACCGCGCCCCACAGGCTCGCCGATGTAAAAATGTCCAATGCTTCCATTAGCGTCTTACCCGATAGGATGTGAACAACAGACAGACCAGCATGGTCAGCAGGGATATTGAAACGATGACATCGGCTATGAAGCTTGGAACACCCAGTGCACGGCTCATGCTGTCTGCCCCGACAAAAACGATTGCCACAAAGACCGCCGTTATCACGACGCCGATCGGGTTGAGACCGGCAAGCATGGCAACAACAATGCCCGAATAACCGTAACCGGGCGACAGATCGAGGGTTACATACCCCTTGAGACCGGTGACTTCTATGGCGCCTGCAAGACCGGCCAGACCACCGGAAATGCAGGCCACGGCGAGCAGGGTTTTACCAAGCTTTATCCCGGCAAAGGAGGCGGCCTTCGGGTTGAGACCGGCGGCCTTTGTTTCCATGCCGAAAACGGTTCTTGATTGAACGACCCACACAACAACCGCGGCAAAAATGGCCACCAGCAACCCGATGTGCAACCGGCTTCGCTCCAGTAATTTTGGCAACAGAACCTCCCGGTCAACGGGAACAGATTGCGGCCAGCCAAAGGCCAGCGGATCCTTCAATGGTCCTTCAATCATCATCGAAACAAACAGCAGAACGATGAAATTGAGGATCAAGGTTGTGACAACCTCATCAACGCCCAACCGGATGCGCAGGA
Source organism: uncultured Rhizobiaceae group bacterium (assembly GCA_947501445.1). Classification (GTDB taxonomy): domain Bacteria; phylum Pseudomonadota; class Alphaproteobacteria; order Rhizobiales; family Rhizobiaceae; genus Hoeflea_A. The sequence goes on from CANMVS010000007.1 coordinate 208,265, forward strand.
TGACCGGTCCAAGCAGTAGCAGGGCACCAGCGACCATGCCCGCAAGCAATATGATGACGATGGCCAGAGGGCCGGGAACGACCGATGCCAGCGAATGGCCGAGCCATGCGGCCACCAGAGCGCCGAGATAGAGTTGCCCTTCACCGCCAATGTTCCAAAGTCGGGCGCGAAAAGCGACAGCAGCAGCAAGTCCGGTCAGGATCAACGGTGTTGTGCGTGTCAGGGTTTCGGAGATCGATAACCGTGAGCCGAATGCGCCCTTGACCATCTCGTAATAGGCATCAAGCGGGTTTACACCGGCCAGGGCAATCAATACGCCTGAAAGTGCCAGTGCGATGACAACTGCCACCACGGGCGCCGCGATCATCAGTACAAGGGGCGTGTTGTCGCGTCGTTCAAGCCGCATTTTCGCCCTCCCAGATGCCAGCCATCATAAGGCCAATGGCCCGCGACTCTGCCTGGGCTGCAGGCACGGCGGCAGACAGGCGGCCTTTGAAAATGGCTTGTATCGTATCGGAAAGGGCCAGGACCTCATCCAGATCTTCAGAGATCAGCAAGACTGCCGCCCCGGCCTTTCGGGCTTCCAGCAACTCGCCATGAACCGCTGCAATTGCTCCTTCATCAAGGCCGCGCGTTGGCTGATTGGCGATTATCAGGTTGGGCGACGAGGCAAGATTGCGCCCCAGTATCATCTTCTGCATATTGCCGCCGGACAATTGTCGTGTTCCCGTATCAGGGGTTGCCCCCCTGATATCAAAGCGTTCAATCAGTTCGTCGGCGTAATTCCTGCACGCGGCGCGTTTGACAAAGCCGTTGCCGGAAAATCGACTTTCACGAATGCGTTCGAGAACGGAATTTTCCCAGATGGCCATTTCGCCAACGGCACCTTCCGTGTTGCGATCCTCCGGAATGCGCCCGGTGCCGGCACGCACCAGCATATGAGGTGAAAACCCTTTGGTCTCATGACCATCATAGGAGAGTGTTCCGCTGTCTGCTGCAAGCAGGCCGCTGGTCAATTGACCGAGCGCCGCCTGACCGTTACCGGAGACGCCAATAATGCCCAGTATTTCACCAGCTCTGACACGAAACCCGATGGTGTCCAGGATCTTTCGGCCGCCTTCGAGCACGCTGACATTTTTTGCGGTGAGAATATCACGGCCCGGTTCCTGATCGGTTCTCACCGGTCGCACAACACGGCGACCGACCATCAATTCAGCAAGTTCGGCACGATCGGTTTTGGCCGTTTGTCTTTCTGCAACCGTGCGTCCGCCACGCAGGATGACCACCCGGTTTGAGGCAGCCATGACCTCACCGAGCTTGTGCGATATGAAGATGACGGACAGGCCGCTGGCTGTCATATCGCGCAACGTTTCGAAAAGCTGATCGGCCTCGATACGTGTCAGCACCGCTGTTGGTTCATCCAGTATCAACACGCGTGCGTCCCGATACAGCGCTTTAAGAATTTCCACGCGCTGACGCTCGCCAACCGAAAGTTCACTGACAAATGCATTCGGATTGACCTGCAGTCCGAAACGTTCAGACAGGGTTTTGAGTTTCGTTTCGGCTTCGCGGCGTGCGGTCCGCAAATGGCCAAGCCCTTCCGTACCAATCATAATATTGTCGAGGACGCTCAGATTACCGGCGAGGGTGAAATGCTGGTGCACCATGCCGATGCCCGCTTCTATCGCTGCCCGGGGTTTTCCCGGCGGCAGCAATTGTCCGAAGGCACGCACGTCCCCTGTGTCAGCGGTATAGTGGCCGAACAGAATATTCATCAAAGTGGTCTTGCCGGCACCGTTTTCGCCCAGCAGCGCCAGCAATTCGCCCTTGCCAAGCGACAGGCTGATGGAATCATTGGCAACCAGATCGCCAAACCGCTTGGTGATATTGGTCAGTTCAAGAACCGGTTCCAAGGTCACTGTGGAACTCCTGCTGGCGGGGCGAGAAATGGCCACGGTGCATCATTTTCAAGTTGTTGGGCGATGTGCAGCATCTGCAAATCCGAGCCGACCGGCCCGATGAACTGCAGCGACAGGGGCAGCCCGGATGCATCCAGCCCGCGCGGCATGCTGAGCGCTGGTATGCCCGTGGCATTGGCCAGGCTTGCACGTGGCGCGATATGAGCCATCCGCGCCCAAAGTCCGTCAACATCGTCATTGTCCATGGGCATTGATCCCAATGCAGGCGCTGCACCTGACAGCATGGGCATGGCGATAAGATCGACTGTTTCAAAAAGACCAGCACATTCATAGGCAAGGCGCGCGGCGCGCAAATCAACGTTAAACAGATCACTGGCCTTGAGCTTTCGGCCCCGGTCGGCCACCGCTGCCACCAGTGCGCTCACCTCGTCATTGCCGATGTTCATGGCATCAAGCAGGGCGGCCTGCCCGACACACAGGATTGTCTGTACAATCTGCTGCGCCTCATCCGCGATATGGTCCAGCGTTTTGGGGTCCAGATCAATCAATTCATGTCCGTGCTGGCGCAGCATATCGGCTGCCGAGCGCAATGCGTTAACCTGCGCGGCACCGATCCCGGTTGGAGCCGTATCAACCAGACCAATCCGCAGGCCTTTGACAGAGACCCCTGACAGAGCAAGCTCTCCTGTTGAGGTTGCTGCTTGGCTCATGGAATTGCCTGACAGCGCAAGCAGTGCAGACCGTGCGTCTCGCACCGAGCGGGTCAACGCCAGTTCGGCGGCTATCCCCATCAGCTGATTGCCGAAATCGGGCGCATTGGTGGTCAGGCCGCGTGATGGTTTGAGACCGACGAGCCCACAGCAGGCTGCCGGAACACGGATTGAACCGGCGGCGTCTGTCGCATGTGCCATGGCAACAATACCAGATGCGACGGCAACAGCGGCTCCACCGGATGATCCACCAGGCGAATAGGCCGGGTTCCAGGGGTTACGGGCAACGGGACCCCCGGCTGGCTCACTGGTCAGTGACAGGCCGAATTCCGGGGTTGTGGTAACACCAAAAGGCAGCAACCCGGCTGAACGGAACCGTTGAAAAGAGACACTGTCCTGTGTGGCTGGCTCCACGCGTGCTGCCATGGCTTTTGATCCGGCATAAACCGGAAGTCCACAGGCTGCATTGCCCAGATCCTTGGCTAAAAATGGCACACCGCAAAAGGGCGCATTTCGCACCAGGGGATTGCCTGCGGCCAGTTCGGCATCAATGGCCGCCGCCGCTGCCAACCCCATTTTCACATCCAGATGGCAAATGGCCCCATTGGGATCATCGCGTGCCTGATCCAGGCTTGCCTCCATAGCTGCGCTGGCGCTGGTCTGTCCGTGCCGAATAGCCTCCGCGAGCGTTGTAGCGTCCGCGAAAGCCTGTTTTGTCGTATCACTTTCCGTTGGCATCCTGAGGCTCAGGACGGCTCATTGGTATCAATTGGCACTTCAAAGCTGCCATCCTTGATGGCTTTACGTTTTGCTTCCATGGCCGCAATGGCTTCCGGGGAGATGCCATCGGTGACAAATATCAGATCATTGCCACCATGTTTCATGAAGGAGAACTCGGTATAATCCTTGCCAACCGGATTGCCGGCTTTGACATCTGCCACAATGGCTTCAATCGTTGGACGGAAATGCCACATTGCATTGGCAAATACGGTGCCGGGATAACGATCCGTATAGTCAATCAGCGATCCAATCGCCTTGACATTGTTTTCCTTGGCACCATCGGCCGTACCAATACGCTCTCCGAATATGACGTCAGCACCTGCATCGATCTGCGCAATCGCCGCTTCTTTTGCCTTGGGCGGATCAAACCATGCACCGATGAAACCATTGAGGAATTTGGCCTGTGGATTGACCTCTTTGACACCGTCACGATAGGCATTGATCAGCAGGTTGACTTCCGGAATGGGATAACCACCAACAGAACCGAATGTGTTGGTTTCACTCATCGTGCCAGCCAGCATGCCGGCAAGGTAGGCTGCCTCGTGGTTGCGGGTGCCAAAGACACCGAAATTATCACCGGAAGGCCCGCCGGACGAACCCATCAGGAATGCAACATCGGGATAGTCAGCTGCCACCTGACGTGCTTCATTCTCGACGGCATAGGATTCACCCCAGACCAGATCCACGCCCTGTTCCGCGTATTCGCGCATGGCACGGGCATAATCGGTGCCCGAAACACCTTCCGAGAAAACATATTCGATCAGCCCGTCATCGGCCGCCGATTGCAGCGCCTGATGAATGCGCGAATTCCACGCGTTTTCGACAGGCGAGGCATGAATGCCTGCAACTTTCAGCGTGTCGGCGGCGATGGCCGGTGCGCCAAGCAATGGCGCAATACAAACTGCCACGGCAATAAAATGGCGACGGGTCAGATGTCTTATCATGATGTGAACCCCTGTGTTCAAGATTAGGACAGTCGGTTTTTCATACCGGTGAATTATTTTTTTGCCCTATTGGTCAAATTTTTATGGTGTCTGCAATGATTGTCAAGTGAATTGGCCCTTATTGGTCCCATTACGACAGTTTTTATGTGGGATTACCTGACTATTGTGAATGATCGACCGGGGCATAGTTGGCGCTGTCCAGTTGTGACGGGCGCCCGGGCAGAGCCAGGGCGGCGGTTTTGGATGGTGTCTCGCTGATGATCTGCCCATTACGGATAACGCACAGTCTGGTTGCCTTCAGCCGGATTGCCTCGATCGGATCACGGGCCTGCAGGATGACACAATTGGCCGCGTTGCCTTTTTCAAGGCCATAGTCGTCAATGCCCATGGCCCGGGCCGAATTGGTCGTGACAGCATCAAAGATCTGCCCCTTTGCCTCAACCGAAGTCATTTGACTGACATGGACGGCCATATGCGCAACCTCCAGCATGTCGGCGCTGCCCATCGAATACCATGGATCCATACAGCAGTCCTGACCCAGCGCTATATTGACGCCATGGGCCATGAGTTCGGGAATGCGGGTAATGCCGCGGCGTTTGGGGTAGGTATCGTGGCGCCCCTGCAATGTTGTATTGATGAGCGGATTGGGGATGGCATGAATTTGCGCTTCGGCAATCAGCGGCAGTAATTTCGAGACATAATAATTATCCATCGAGTGCATTGATGTCAGGTGAGAACCGGCAACACGCCCCTGCAGACCAAGCCGGATTGTCTGAGCCGCCAGCGTCTCGATATGACGGGACATGGGATCATCCGTCTCATCGCAATGAAAATCGACCCGCAACCCCCGGTCTGCCGCTATTTCGCACAGCCGTTTTACGGATGCGGCACCATCTTCCATTGTGCGTTCAAAATGCGGAATACCACCGACGATGTCGACACCCTTGTCCAAGGCGCGCAGCAGGTTGTGTTCCGCATTGGCGGCGCGAAAAAGGCCATCCTGGGGAAAAGCAACCAATTGCAGATCAATGTAGGATTTAACCTGCTCTCGCACATCGAGCAATGCATCCACCGCAAGCAGGCGATCATCACAAATATCAACATGGCTGCGAATTGAAAGCAGACCCTGTGAAACGGCCAGGTCACAGTAGCGCAGCGCCCTTTCCACAACAGCTTCATGTGTCAAAAGTGGCTTGAGTTCGCCCCACAGGGCAATGCCTTCCAAAAGTGTTCCTGAACGATTAAGCCTCGGCAAGCCAAGGGACAAAGTGGCATCCATGTGAAAATGCGGGTCGATAAAAGGCGGTGTGACCAGCCGGCCCGACGCATCAATCGTCTTCACGGCCTGTGCAGAGATACCCCTGTCGATCGCTTCAAATCGCCCATTGGCGATGGCAATGTCCATGCCGCTGCGCCCGTCAGGCAGATTGGCATTCCTAATCAGAAGATCAAGCATTCAGGTCTCCGGTTCTTGCAGCAATCGACGCCGGTGGAAAATGAAATGGCGGCGTTGCGCCATAGCAGCACGACATCTGTTCAAACATCAAGTTCCTTTGCTATCAAAATTGTGGTCATCGTTCATGTGGTCGGTTGCCTGCCGGTGGAAACACTCGACATTTGAGCCGCTTGCCGCTATGCCCCGCTGGTCAACAAATGCGCGCGGGTTCTTCTGCCCGGCAGCGCCATCAGGGAAACCGACTGATGACCAGTGAAAGACTGAAACCAACGCCCAACAGGGGTGTGCTGGATATTGCAGCCTATGTACCGGGCAAGGAAACTGCGCCGGGTGTGGCGCGGGTATACAAATTATCCGCCAATGAAACACCACTGGGGCCCAGCCCGAAGGTGAGGGATGCGCTCGCCGACATGATGCAGCATCTCGAATTATACCCTGACGGCCAGTCACACGCCTTGCGTGATGCCATTGCCGAGGTTCATGGACTGAACCCGGCGAATATTTTGTGTGGCAATGGTTCGGACGAGCTTTTGGGTTTGCTTTGTCAAACCTATCTGGCACCTGGTGATGAGGGTATTTATACCGAGCACGGATTTCTGGTTTACAAGATTCAGATAGCGGCCAATGGCGCGGTGCCGATCTGTGTGCGCGAACATAATCTCACCGCTGATGTCGATGCGATCCTTGGTGCGGTGACGGATAGAACCCGCATGGTGTTTCTGGCCAACCCCAATAATCCGACCGGAACCTATATGCCGGTTGAAGAGGTGCGCCGACTGCAGGCCTCGCTGCCGGGCAATGTCATACTGGTGCTGGACGCTGCCTATAGCGAATATGTCCGGCGCAATGATTATGAATCGGGCATCGAATTGGTGTCATCCAATGACAATGTTGTCATGACGCGCACTTTTTCCAAGATTTATGGTCTTGCCGGGCTGCGCATTGGCTGGTTATACGGGCCAACGGCCATTGTTGATGCACTCAATCGCATCCGTGGACCCTTCAATGTGAATGCGGCGGCCATTATTGCCGGTTCAACCGCAATCCGTGATCGGACACATCTGGACCGCGCGGTTGACCATAATTTGCGCTGGATCGGACGATTGACCGAGGGGCTGGAGGCGCTTGGGTTAAGGGTCACACCATCGGTTGGCAATTTCATCCTGATCCATTTTCCTGAAGACAAAGCCATCAATGCCGAACAGGCGGATGCCTATCTGAGTAGCCTGGGTTACATTTTGAGACGGGTAAGTGCCTATGGTTTCCCAAATGCGCTTCGCATGTCAGTCGGCAGCGAAGAGGCCAATGAAGGTGTGCTTGCCGCCTTGAAAATATTTCTGGAAAAAAAATGAGTGACATTCACTTCAACAGGATCGCCCTGATCGGCATTGGGCTCATTGGTTCTTCCTTGGCACGGGTGATTGCTGAGAAAAAACTGGCCAATGATGTGGTGATCGCCACCCGTAGTTCCGAAACGCTGGAGCGTGCCCATGCGCTCAAACTTGGCGATTCTTACACCACCTCCAATGCCGAAGCGGTGCGTGACGCCGATCTGGTGATTGTCAGCGTACCGGTTGGCATGTCTGAGCGGGTTGCCCGGGAAATATCCGGTCATCTCAAGCCGGGTGCCATCGTGACCGATGTCGGCTCCACCAAACGTTCCGTTGTGCAACAGATGCAACCGCATATGCCCGACAATGTTCACTTTATTCCCGGACACCCGATTGCCGGAACAGAACATTCCGGTCCTGATTCCGGATTTGCGGAGCTATTTGAGGGGCGCTGGTGCATATTGACACCTGTCGACGGAACCGATGAAGCGGCCATAGAAACGCTCTCGGCATTCTGGCGCAGTTGCGGTTCGATGATCGATCTGATGGACCCCGAACATCATGACCTGGTGTTGGCCATCGTTTCCCACCTGCCGCAGATTATCGCCTATAATATTGTCGGTACTGCCGATGACCTGGAACTGGTGACAGAATCCGAAGTCATCAAATATTCCGCCTCCGGCTTTCGCGACTTTACCCGCCTAGCCGCATCCGATCCTACCATGTGGCGTGACGTATGCCTGCACAACAAGGATGCCATACTGGAGATGCTGTCGCGGTTTTCGGAAGATCTGTCTTCGCTGCAAAGAGCCATTCGCTGGGGCGATGGTGACAAGCTCTATGACCTGTTCAGCCGGACCCGGCATATCCGCCGATCAATCGTTGAGGCCGGGCAGGAGGTCGATGCACCAAACTTCGGCAGGCATGGTATCGCCCCCGAAGTTTCCGGCGAACCGGACGCTTCCTGATTGGCGGTTGTGCCTTCATTCAAACGGGTTGCATCAACAGACCCTAAAACGGCGGGATATTGCCGATCTTGATGAAGCCGACACGTACATTACCGCGATCCACATTGAGTGGCAGGTTCAGCTTGTCCTGCTTTTGTCCGATGGCAGCAATGAGATTGGCGGCGGTGGTGATATTCTGAGCCGCATCCGGGAAGGCCTCGATCAACATTTTTTGCCAGGCCTGCCGACCACTGATCTCTACGTCAAACTTGCCGGTGATATAGCCTTCCCCATCAATGGAAAACGGCCCGACAACGCTTAATTGCGCACCACTGTCCATTCGAATGCTCATGGTATTTATTGAAGCGCTCATATCACGCCAGGGCTGCTCATCAGAGATTGGTCTGCCGGACAGGAGACTGGCGCGGTTTGCCAAAGTGAGATCGGCTTCAAGATCAAACTTCGGAATTGAGACAGATGCGTTTTTCATCTCGAATTGTGCATCGGTCAGGCTGAAGGCGGTTTCCAGGTCTGCGCCGTTTTGCAGGGTATGCATCTGGCTGGCAGCGGCTGTGAGTTGCACAGGTTCCTGTGCGGCGCCCGGATTGATTGTTGCCTGAAGGTTCTTGCTTTCCATTGAGGCGCGGTTGAGACCAGACAGGCCAAAAACCGTGCTGGAACGCAGCAGCGCCCAATCGATCTGTGCGGTCGCTCCAACATTGTTATCAAGCGTGGCGGGTCCATCGAGCTCGGAGACGATGTGGTTGGGTCTGTAGACCTGTGCGGCAGAGCGAAAACTGCCGGCCTTCACAGTGACAAGGCTTGCTTTATCCTGCGCCGCGATCCCGGAGCAATAGAGTCCCAACCGGAATGGATATCCGCGCACGTCGAGATCCTCGCAGTCGGCGCTGACATTGGCGTTGGCAAGATCACTCAGTAAAAATTTGCTGCGTGATTCCAATTGACCGGCCAGGTAATACCAAACACCGCTGTAAGCGATGATCGCGAAGACAATCCCCATTGATAGCCACAGGAATTTTCGCGACGTGCGCGTAGATGAATAGCGACTTGACCTGGCCATTGAGTTCTCCAATTGTGCAACAGCTGTGAAGCGATTCGGATTGTATTACACCGCGTTCAGGATGTTGATCGACGATATGGATGATTTTTGGGTCTTTGGCTATGGCTCGCTTATGTGGCGGCCCGGTTTTAACTATCTGGAGGCACAAAAAAGCCGCCTGTTCGGGTACCGTCGGGCCTTGTGCATTTATTCATATGTTCACCGCGGCACCCGCGAAAAGCCCGGACTGGTGCTCGGGCTTGATCGTGGTGGCTCGTGCATGGGTATGGTCTTTCGCGTAGACGGCCTTCAAAGAGAACCGGTAATGGCCTATTTGCGCGAACGTGAACTGGTCACCAATGTTTATCTTGAGCGCTCGGCATCTGTTCATCTTTATGACGGGCGCCGTGTGAAAGCCGTATGTTATGTGGCTGATCGTCACCATCAACAATTTGCCGGTTCCCTTGGTGTGAATGAGGCCGCTGACCGCGTGTCTGTCTCGCAGGGCGGTTCAGGCCACAATGTGGATTATGTGGCAAGTACAGTGGAACATCTTCGCGAGATGGACATCCGTGATCACTGGCTTGAAGATGTTGCCGCGAAGATGAACCGGGTAGATTGATACGCCGAGCTTGCGAAAAAGCGGTACGCCGTGCTCCATCGAGCGGGTACGGTTACCCGCGCAGCGGGCAAGCGCGAATTGCGCGTCGGGGCTGATGCCCCGCCCCGTCTGGAGCCAGCGCCGAAGGCGCGGTGCGGCGTGAAGACAGTGCTACAAAGCTGTCAGTGATCGGGGTGCAGTGCGGATGAGCGTGCCTGAGAACGCTTGGGTTTGGCAGGCGGGGTTGATTTTTTCTATTCACGGCGTACCGGCGCTGACGCGCCTGCCTCCATAGGGGGCGGCCAAATTATTGGCCGGGCCGCAGTCGCGGCCTGTTTGAGTGCCATGCAGGCAGGCACCGGGTGCTGCCAGCAGTGACTCTCAGTATTTCCCGTGCGACATGCTGAGTCCCATTAAGGGCAAAAGAGATACCGCGAAGCGGCAAGCGCGAACGCGCGTCGGGGCTTATGCCCCGCCCCGTCTGGAGCCAGCGCCGAAGGCGCGACTCGGCGTGAAGACATTTATACAAAGCCATCAGTATTCGGGGTGCAACTCAGAAGAGACATCCTGTGAACACGTGGGTTTGGCAGGCGGGGTTGATTTGTTTTCTATTCACGGCGCACCGGCGCTTTCGCGCCTGCCTCCATAGGGGGCGGCCAAATTATTGGCCGGGCCGCAGTCGCGGCCTGTTTGAGTGCCATGCAGGATGGCTACAGGTGTTGCGAACCGTGGCCACTCGTGTGTTTCCCCGAGCGGCACACTGTGCCCTATCAAGGGCAAAAGAATTTCCGCGAAGCGGCAAGCGCGTCGGGCCTGATGGCCCGCCCTGTCTGGAGCCAGTGCCGCAAGGCACGATACGGCGCGAAGACATTAATACAAAGCCAACAGTATTCAGATCACCGCCCACGAGAGACCCTCCGTGAACACCCGGACCTTGCAGCGACGCAACGAAAAACCCTGCCTATTTCGCCTGGGTCAAAACCTCATATCGGCGGCGGGCGGTATCTGACAGGGGCAGGTCCGGATGGCTTGATATTGCATCAACCAGTAGTTCATCGGTGGCGTTTTCCGTGACCTCAATCAGTTTTTTCATGAAGACATCGGGTGCAAGTCCAGGCTTGATGACCGGCAGAAACCGTACCGTGATTGTGCCAGGATACCGCAGGAATTTTCTGCGCGGCCAAAACAGGCCGGGCACCATGGCCACCGGCAGAACGGGAACTCCAAGTTCCTGATAAATTTTGGCAATGCCGAACCGGTAGGCCGGCTCTGCACCGGCCGGGCGGCGTGTGCCTTCGGGATAAATAATCAGCTGTCGGTCATCCGCCATGCGTTCGCGTGATTTTTCGAGCACCGCAGGCATCACTTTTTCGCGGCTGCCGCGATCAATCGGCACCATGCGCATTTTGCCCACATACCAGCCAAACAGCGGTATCCACATCAACTCGCGTTTGAGAATGTAGAAAGGATCATCCAAAAAAGGCAACAGCGCATAGGTATCCCAGAACGATTGATGTTTCGGGGCGATGATGTAGCCGCCGACGGGAATGTTCTCAAGGCCTTCGACTTTGATCTTTGTGCCAACAATTTTTTCCTGTAGCCACAGATTGGAGCGGGCCCAGTTTTTGGGAACGACCCATGCGGACTTGCGCCGCATAAGAAAATAGGCAGGTGTGAAAATAATCATCTGCATGATCAGGCTAAGATAGAACAACACGTTGAAAATCGTGGATCGGATGGCAATCATCTGGTTCTGGTCAGCCCCTGTTGAACAATCGATTGGCAGATATATAGGTGCCCAGAATGCCAATCAGGGCCGCCAAGTCAATTGCCTGCCGATTGGGCCATGTCAAGGTCAATTGAGCTGGAGCGCAAACCATTGGGTGGTGCATTGCTGCGGGTCAGGCGAAATCGTGCTGCCACATATTTGATATATTCGGCAAACAACATGCGAAGCGCGTCCGGTTGCTGCAGCCACCGCAGGTGCTGAAGACTGGAAGAAATGACCGGGTAGGGAATAAATGTGCTGGACCGGTCAACCCGCCTCAGTTGCAGAAGGCTTCTGGGCATATGGTAGTTGCTGGTCACAACGATAATGCTTTCGTAACCGTGCCGGATAATCCATTGTGCAGCTTCATTGGCATTGCCAATTGTGTCGATTGCGTCATGGCCAATGTCTACGCAACATTCAAACAAGGCCGGTTCTGCAGATGTCAGCCGCTGTAACTGCCTGCCGGTTGTCGCTGGGTTGACACCTGATATCAGCAGACGTTCTGCCACTCCCTCATCCAGCAGCTTCACGCCCTGATCAATGCGCAGGCTGCCGCCGGTAAAGACAACAATTGCATCGGCTTTGAGCGTTCCAGCCGGTGGCTGCAACTGTATGACGTCACGCGAGAAACGTACAAAACTGCCAGCAAGAAGTCCGATGGCAAGAATGGCAATGAGGATCAAAACCCAAATCAACCGCAATATCCAACGGGCCAATGCGCCGCGTTGTGATGGCACCTCGGTCTCAAGTGATTCGCCCGATGACTCCGTGTTCATGAATCATCCATACATCGCCAATGTGGCTTGTGCTAGATTGATTTTGGACCGTTTCACGTTTTGTCAGAAACGGGGCAACGGTGTCGGCCCTTGATTTTGTTGATGCATTCAGGTTTTGCCGATGCAGTCAAAATCTGAATTGCTTTTGTGCGGTTTGACCAAAAATGGCACAGGGTTGCGGATCCAACGGTCAAGAGTGTCGCACCGATGGCTCAATCCAACAGATCAGATTGACTGGGTGGGATCCGAGCGAATGAGGTCAATTTCCATGATCGTGCGGATAACCGTAATGCGGGTTGTAAGCGCTGTAAGCACTGCCGTTATGACAACAATGGCGAGGGCACCGATATAGCCGCCTGCACCCATTGAAAATGCGCCAAAGAGCGCAGTTGCCTGATCACTTTCGGGGGTAGCAATACTATTGCTGGCCCATATGCTGGCGAGTGCGAATGTCAGTGCTGCCGTCAGCCCGCCAGCCAGGGCACCCTTGAGTGCAATGAGAAAGAAGTGTTTTTGAAAGTGTGAGGCAACGAAGCTGCTTTCAGCCCCGACAAAATGCAGCACTTCGACAATATGGTGATTGCCCGATAGCGCGCCGCGGGTGGCAAATACGACGGTTAGAACGGTCGCCATGAAGACGAGCAATAACACGCACAAACCGATGATGACGGTTGTATTTGCCATGGCAACCAGGCGATCCACCCATGTGCGGTGGTCGTCCAGATAAACATTCGCGACAGCCACATCGAGCGCCGCACGCATTTCTGCAAAATCGGGTGGCGAGGCCTCATCAATTGTTATGATGACCAGTCTTGGCACCGGCAGATCCTCGATATTCAACCCTTCTCCAAGCCAGGGTTCCAGCAGTCTTGCCGTTGCGGCATTGTCAACAATGGTCGCTTCATTTGTTCCGGCAAATCCCAGCGCTATGTCACGGGCTTTTACCAGTTCGGCGTCCAGATCAAGGCCTTCTTCCGGTTTGATCTGAATTGTAATTTCACGGGATATCTGGCTCTGCCAGCTATTGGCCGTATCCTGCACCATGATGACCGCGCCGAGTGTCAGACAGGCAAGAAAGGACATGATGGATATGACGAACATCAGCGAGCGGCCCGCAATATTGCCTGCCGGTACAATCGGCGCCATGGGGCGCAGGACAATATCGCGCTTGCCTGGCGATTTGTCGGTGGTGTCGGATGTATCAATCATAGATTTCAAGCCGCCCGCCCGACAGGATCATGCGTCTGGCATCGACCTGATCCATCAGGGACAGATCATGGGTCGCGATGATGACAGCCGTTCCGAGCTTGTTCAATTCCATGAACAGTCGCAACAGACGTTGCGCCAAAGGTGCATCGACATTACCGGTGGGCTCATCGGCCAGAAGGATCTCCGGCTGATCAATCAGGGCACGGGCGATGGCTGCACGCTGTTTTTCACCACCCGATAATATGGGAGGCAATACATTCATGCGATCACCCAGCCCAACCCATTTCAGCAGTTCCATAACGTCTGTTCGATAGGTGGATTCTTCCTTGCCACGCACGCGCAGTGGCAATGCCACATTCTCATAGGTCGTCAAATGATCCAACAGGCGAAAATCCTGGAACACAATGCCAATGCGTCGACGCTGTTTTGGTAATTCCTGCTGGGCAATAGAGGTAATATCATGGCCAAAAACGCGAACAAATCCGCGGGTTGGCTGCAGTGACATGAACATGAGGCGCAGCAAACTGGTCTTGCCAGCACCCGAAGGCCCCGTCAGGAACTGAAACGATTTCTTGGGTATTTCAAAGGTGAGGTCGCGCAAAACCTCAGGCCCCATACCATATCGCAATCCCACATTATCAAATTCGATCAAGCCTGCGCCCCGTTGAAATTGTGCTGAAACCCGTGCTCCGAAACATTCAACAATCGGTTATACCCATTTGTAACATGCGTTGTAGACTTGCGGGGTTTCATCTTTGTTAACCAAATTTGTTTACGGGTGGGAAAGTGTTTCCGCAATGGCCAGTTTACGGGTGCTTTTGAAATTTCATGCACAACAGCAGCGATGGCAACCATAAATTCCACGATCACAGGTCAAATCTATTCACGAAACATCCTTCGTTTTTGAAGCGTGATGGTGCGAGAAGTCAAATCAAACCCTTTGCGCTCACGGATGTTGTCGATGTGGACTTCGAAGATGTCGATGACAAGGCCCATTGTACAAAATTCGAAATACCAAATGGTATTTCTGCGGCGCAGCGCCGAAAAAAACAAACAAGTCTCCAACACCGGGCGTTTTCCACGTCGACCGGACGCCTTGACCTGTTCAACGCCAACCATGGTCCCATGCGCAGGGCATTGGGCTGGCCTGCCCTGGTGGCGGGATTGTCTCTAACTGCCGCCGTCTTTGTCTTTTTGGCCCTGGGCGTGTCTCCAATTGAACAGCTGGGCGCCAGATGGACTGATGCTGAGCCGTCCGGCGGTTTGATTTTAAGCGACGTGCGTTTGAAATCGCCAGGAGGGACGCAGCCCTATAGCTATATTGAAGGTGCGATAAGCAATGGCACGATTGATGATCTGGACGTGCCGCTGATCGCCGTGCAGATTGAAGGACAGAAGGTGGACGCGGTGCCTTTTTTTGTCCGCCCGGTTCGCGGCAGACTTTCTGCAGGTCAGACCACACGGTTTCGCGGGCGTGTTCCTGCACCAGCCCGCAATCATACGCAATTATCCGTGTCGCTTGCTGGCGGCGGCTCGGCGCGATAGCCGGTGCCTGAATGCACCAACAAATTCAAAAGACGACACCCTTGTCCCGTTTCTGACAAAACGTGAAACGGTCTAATTTTGCCGGATTGGGGAAAAAGCCGCAAATGGTGCTTTTCCTTTGCCTGTCCATGGACTAAACCCAAACGATAATGGATCAGTTCTAATCTGGAAGCGCCAACATGGCTGTAGTTCGCGGCAAAAACATTGATGTCCTCTTTTCGCCAGAACAGATTGCCGCGCGCAATCTGGAGCTGGCAGCGCAAATCGCAAAGCAACCCAAGAAAGACCTTTTGGTCATTTCCATCCTGAAGGGCTCCTTCATTTTTGCCGCGGATCTTCTGCGCGCACTGCATGAGGTTGGTCTGGCGCCGGAAGTGGAATTCATTACACTGTCAAGCTACGGCAAAGGCACAGAAAGCCAGGGTGTCAGAATCATCAAGGACATCGACAGTGAGGTTGAGGGCCGCGATATTCTGCTGATTGATGACATTCTTGAATCAGGCAACACCCTGCGGTTTGCCCGTGATCTGATGTATGAACGCGGCGCAAATGATGTTTCCATTGCTGTATTGCTGGATAAAAGCAGCCGCCGTCAGGGCACATTGGACGCCGACCATGTGGGTTTTGAATGCCCGGACTACTTTGTGGTTGGGTACGGTATGGACGTAGCCTACGCATTCCGCGAACTGCCATTTGTCGGCATTGTAACCGGAGATGCCGAATCGGACTGACCCTGTTGATCGGCGCAAACGCAGCTGCACCTTCCCGTTTTGTTCCAATCGGGGCCGATGCGAACCATCTGTTAAGTATGAATTGTCTAAGGCAGGCCAATTCGGCAATTTTTCGCGTCGGTATGGCTTCCATTTACACCTCGAAAAGATTTGCGTGTTTTTGTGTCCCTGGTCCTCAATACCAAGCGGCCCGGCAATAATGGGTCTGCCACGAATGTGTTGAGGGACTTGTGCCCGATCGGGTGCATGAGATCAGGGAAAGAACCCGGGCGCTTATATGAGCAACATGGGTTCGGGTAAAACATCGGACGGGTAAGATGGCAAAAATACTCATTGCCGAAGATGAAGAATCTCTTCGCCGCTTTTTGAGTCGCGCTCTAAAAATGGATGGTCATGACGTTGATGAGGCAATAGATGGTGCCCACGGGCTTGACCAGCTACGCGCACAAAACACCTATGATCTGCTGCTGTCGGATATTCGCATGCCCGTTATGGATGGCATCGAGCTGGCCCACACAGCAGCACAGGAATTTCCGCAGCTCAAAATATTGCTGATGACGGGATATGCAGAACAGCGTGAGCGCGCTGATACGCTCGACAACATTGTCATTGATGTCGTGCCAAAGCCATTCAGTCTTCCGGACATTCGCTGCGCCGTTGCGGATGCGCTGGTCGCATAGCGGGCGGCTTCCGGGCCATTATCCCATTTTTTCGGCCAGATAGTCGGCCAGCAGATCAAACACAAGCCGAATACGCCGGCTTGTGTGCAACTCCCGATGGGCAGTCAGCCAGATCGGGAACATAATGGGTTGCATGCCCGGGAGCACCCGTTCCATATCGGCTGCATTTGCCGCAACCACATCCGACATGACGATCAGCCCGTGGCCGCTTCGTGCCAATTCCCAGGCAACAACACCGCTTTGCGAGCCGACGCGAAAATTTCCGTGGTTAAGGGAAAATCCAAGCGGGTTAATAATCTCCATGAACCGATCATTGTCGCCAAGCCCGATGAAATTGTGCCTGGATGCCTCATCGAGTGTGACGGGGCGCCCATGCTGATCGAGGTAGGATTTTGACGCATAAAGGCTTCCGGTCGATTCGCTGACCAATCGGGCAACAAGTTCTGGCTGTTCCGGGCGTACATGTCGTACGGCAATATCGGCTTCGCGCAGCTGCAAATTGCGGATATCATTGGCAGCGACAATGTCAATTTCGATCAGCGGTGCCAATTGATGAATAGTCGAAACAACAGGTGGCAGAATATAGGCGGACATGACGTCAGAAGCCGTTATGCGCACCAGGCCCTTTATGGTTTGTGATTGTCCGGATGCCGTCAGCGTTATCCGGTTGGCTGCTTCACACATGGTTCTGACATGTTCGACCAGTTCAGAACCGGATTGGGTCAGAACCAGCGATCTGCCAACCCGTTCAAAAAGAACCGTATCCAGTGCTTCTTCCAATGCAGCAACCTGCCGCCCAAGCGTCGGTTGTGTCAGGCCAAGTGCTCTGGCTGCAGCTGACAGTGAACCTTCGTCAACCGTTGCCAAAAATGCGCGTGCCTGATTCCAGTCGAATGCAACAGATTCCCAATTCATGCATTTTTGTATAGATCATCATCAAAAATAGGCAATTTATATCTGACATGTGTTTATGTATTGGTAGCGCAAAGGAGTACGTGAATGCAAAATGCAGCTCAGTTTTGGGACAATGCGGCAGAAAAATATGCCAGGTCTCCCATTGCGGATGAAAAAGCCTATCGCAATACGCTGGAGCGCACGCGAAGCTATCTTTCGAAAGATGACACAATTCTGGAGGTGGGCTGCGGAACCGGTTCAACGGCATTGCTGCTGGCCGATGATGTCCGGGAAATAACAGCCAGTGATATTTCCGGCAATATGATCCGCATCGCGATGGCAAAAGCGCGTGATCAGGCCGTCTCGAATGTGACCTTCATCAAAGCCGACATTCTTGATGAGACATTTCAGGGTGGCCCATATGACGCTGTTCTGGCGCACAACATCATACATTTGCTTGAGGACATTCCGGCGGCTCTTGGTCGTTTGAACAAACTACTCAAGCCCGGCGGTATTTTCATTTCCAAGACTGTTTGCACGCCGGGCGCGGGTGCCTCCTGGAAGCTGAGGCTGATCAAACTGATCCTGCCGTTGATGCAGATGGTCGGGAAAGCGCCCTATGTGAATTTCATGGAGATCGAGACTCTTGAGCGCATTATTGGCGACCATGGTTTTTCAATTATTGAAGCCGGCAGTTATTCATCACCCAGCCGGTATATCGTTGCCCGCAAGAATGCGCAGTAACATCCGGTGTGACCAGCATTTGAAACTTTGAGCCGGGCTGCCGGCCCCTATTGATTGTCGAGGAGCCGTTCCAGATAAAACCGTTCCATCTCGGGACGAAATGCGTCGCCGAGCTTTTCGCGAATGGCTTCGAGAATTCTGCGGGCGCGCTGAATGTCGGCTTCTTCAGGGATTTTGACATTGTCACCAAAATCCGGCCCTGTGTTGGCCGTGGGCCGGCCAAGGGGATCCAGACTGGGCTCACTCTGCCCCGATTGACCCGGTTGCCGCCCGGGCGATTCGCCCATGGCCTGGCGCATCTGGTTCATCATGTCCTGAGCACCTTCGCGCAGGGCCTGCAACGCGCGGCCCTGTTCATCAACTGCCGTGCCCCCTTCGCCCTCGCCAAGAGCTTCACCGGCGTTGCCCATGGCTTCACCGGCCTGATCGAACCCTTCACTTGGGGACATGCCAAATTCTTCAAGTCCCTGCTGCAATTCACCCAATTGTTCCTGTAGGGCCTGCTGCTGTTCCTTGAGATCACGCAAGGCCTGGCGCAATTGCTCCTCTGTCAGTTCGTCCGAATTTCCGTTCGGATCCTGCTGATCACCGTCCTGCTGCTGGTCCTGTTTGAAATACTGCTGGCGACGCCGTTCCTTGAGTGCCTGTTCAAGGTCAAAGGTCTCTTCCATCAGCCTTTGTTGGTCCTGCATCAGCTGGCCAAGCTTGTCCATCTGCTGGCGCATCGGATTGTCGCCCTGTTGCGCCTGGTGTTGTCCCGATTGCAGGTTGTTCATCATGCGTTGCAATTCGGAAAGCAATTGTTGTGCCTGATCACGTGCACCTGATTTGGCCAGATTTTCTATCTGGTCCATCAGGCGATCAAGATCCTGCTTGCGCAAAATATTCTGCATATCCGTCGGCGGTAGTTGCTGTGCAGACTGATTATTTTGCATCTGCTGGGCAAGGGCCTGCATGAATTCCTGCATCGCTTCACGCAATTCCTGCATCAATGCCTGAATTTCCTCATCGGATGCACCGTTTTTCAGTGCTTCTGACAGGGCCTTTTGTGCTTCACGCAGACGCTTTTCCGCAAAGGACAGATCACCATCTTCGATACCCAATGCGATGTCCCACATGTGGTCAGCGGTATCGCGCAGCATGTCGTCATTGTAAGAGCTGCTTAGTCTTGAGCGTGCTGATTTGATCAGCAGGAAATGGGTTATATTGTCGATTGTCTCTTCGGCGGCCATGGTTATCGCATCATTGAGCTCCAGGACACGGTCAATTCGGTTCGTATCGAGTGCAAGGACCTGACGCTGTTCAGCAACGGAACCGGCAAGAAGATTGCTGAAATATTTTCCAGGCAGGATCATGTCGCGCGTTTCGCTGCGCCCGATCTGTCCCTTGGCATCTTCCGCCACCAATGTGATTTTGACAGGCTGGCCTGCCAAAGGGTGATCGGTCAGCGTTCTGCTTTCGCGTGCCTTGCGTTCACGGGCGTTTTTTCGCGGCAGTGTCAGCGGGTACTCGGGAAGGTCATAAAGTGCCTTTGCATCCGTAGCGGCAGCCTGTGCAGGCAGAATTTCCGCATAGGCTTTTTGTGTGCCGTAATCGTCCCGTACGGTAAAGCCAATCTCAAGGGCGCCATTTACTGCACGGCCCGGTGAACCATCAAAAGCAATGACCGGCGGCTGATCGGGGATTAGACGGAAACGCCAGTCATTGGTCACAAGACCATCCTGTTGAATGGCAAGTACACCGTCCATTGGCGCTTCGATACGAAAATTGCGGGCGGTTTTACTGTTGATGCCTTCGGAATTCTCGTCGGTATCGGAATCCAGTTGCATGGTCGATTCTGCCGTTTCAAAGACAACCTGCTCACTGCCGTCACCACCAACAATGCGCACCAGCAGCGTACTGCCGGCCGGTACTGATATTACCTCTGGAAGTCCCAGTGTGTTGCCGGTCAAAAAAACCGGCGCCTTACCGGTATATTCAGGTGGGGTTACCCAGGCATCCACCCGCATTCCAGCGGTAATCTGTGTAGTGCGGTGGCTGTGAAACGCATCGCTGATCAGCCCGGACTGACTTGAATAGGAATAGCCGAATGCGACAAGCAAGATCAGCGCAACCAGAGCCCTCATGCCATAGGGGTCATATCGTGGTGTATCGGTGCGCGGTCCGGCAAGTGCGACAGTCTGTGCCTCTTTGGCCATGCGTTGCTGATGCGCCAGCCAAAGTGAGCGGGCAAAAGTGTCACCGGTCTCAAGGCGATCTGATTGGACCGCGAGCGCCTGATGGGCAATCTGATTGTCTTCCTCAAGACGCGTGAGGGCCGTTTTTCTATCCGCCCGATGCAGCCCCCTGAACGCGGCCAGAGAGCCAACCGCAGCAAGGACAAACAATGCTGATGTTGCAAGCCTTAGCCAGTCGGGCACCAGCCGAAAATAACCAAACCAGGAAAGAGCAACAAAGAGCGCAATAATGCCCAGCAATGGCAAAAAGCGTGGCCAAATCCGTTCGATAAAGACAATTGCCTGTGTCGCCCGGATACGTCTGTCAATACGCCGCAACAGGCTATTGCGGGCGTTGCCGGGTGGCAATGTGTCTTGTGGTGAGCCTTGCGCCATTCCTCATGCATCCTTTGTGGGCATCAAAGAAGAATAGCATTCTTTGCGGCAAAGGCGAGACGCCACAACAAAATGTGAGAATTAACGCCAAACACTGGCACGCGCGCTGTTGATTATCAGCTTTGGTTATCAATCCAGTCGGGGACTGAATCGAGGCCAATAAGTGCCTCATAGCTGCCGCGCGGACGAACAATGTGAAGCTGATCACCATTGACCAGCACTTCGGGCACCAGAAGTCGGGTATTATAGGTTGACGACTGGACCGCACCATAGGCACCGGCGGTGCCAACGGCGATGAGATCGCCCGGGGCAAGCGCTGCCATATCACGGTCCTTGCCCAGATAATCGCCACTTTCGCATACTGGCCCGACAATATCAGCCACAATTCGTGGTGTATTGATATCAGGCAACCGAACAGGCCTGATGTCGTGCCATGCCTCATAGAGGGTGGGTCTGATCAGGTCATTCATTGCCGCGTCAACGATGACAAAGCTTTTGGAATCGGTTTCCTTGACGTAGACAACCTCGCTTACGAGAATGCCCGCGTTGCCGGCAATCATCCGTCCGGGTTCAAAAATGACCTGGCAATCCAGCGATTTAACGTGCTCCAGAACCACATCGGCATAGGCTTGCGGATCAGGTGGCGGGACATTATCGGCGCGATAGGGGATGCCAAGACCGCCGCCAACGTCCACATGTTTGATTGTATGGCCGGCGCCACGCAGCGTATCAACAAGCCTGTGCAGCAATTTGAAGGCTTCATCATAGGGCTGCAGGTCGGTGATTTGACTGCCGATATGCATGTCGATGCCAGTGACATCAATGCCGGGCAGCTGTGCTGCGCGGGCATAGACTGCCTCAGCGTGACGCCAGGATATGCCGAATTTGTCTTCCTTTTTGCCGGTCGAAATTTTGGCGTGTGTTTTGGCATCCACATCCGGATTGATGCGAAAGGAAACCGGCGCGCGTTTGCCCAGTTTTACCGCCCGTGCGTTGATAATCTCAAGTTCGGGTTCGGATTCTATATTGAAACACAAGATGTCGGTTTGCAGGGCAAAATCGATTTCCGATATTGTCTTGCCAACACCGGAAAATACAATTTTCTCAGCAGCAATACCGGCGGCAAGGGCTCTGCGCAGCTCCCCTTCGGAAACCACATCAGCGCCGGCTCCCTGGCGCGCGAGTGTCGCCAGAACCGCCTGATTCGAATTGGCCTTCATCGCATAGCAAACAAGGGCGTCAACATCAGCAAAGGCGCGGGCAAAAACATTGTAGTGGCGCACCAGCGTGGCGGTCGAATAGCAGTAAAACGGTGTGCCAACCGCGTCTGCAATATCGGTTACGGCGACATCCTCGGCAAAGAGGGCACCGTCCCTGTAATCAAAATGGTTCACCTAAGCCAGCCTATTCCAACAGTCCATCAAGAATAAATCTGCGATCCTTCTTGGGCGGCTCTTTATCCTCGTCCGAATCCTGCACAACCGGTTGTGAATTGGGAATATCGAGATTGCCTTTTCGGCCACAGCCGGTGGCGATGAGGCCGGTCATCATGAGAATAGCTGCCACGCGCACCGCGGGTGCCAGAGCATGAAAATGGGTCGTATTTGGCAAAGCGATCATGGGAACTCGCAGGGTTCTGTAAGACATCTGTTGCTCTTTTATCGAAGTTACAGCCCTTTGTGCACCCTGTTTCGCTGCCGAATTGGCAGAAATCGCTATCAGCAGCAAAAACAGGGGGTCGCCGCAGGCATGAGGCGGCCTAATCAGCGTTGCATCAGGATTGCGCGCGCCACCAGGCGACCTGGGCCCGAACGTTTTGTGGTGATGTGCCGCCAAAGCTGGTACGGCTTGCGACGGAGGCTTCCACCGTCAGCACACCATAGACCTTTTCATTGATGGCGCTGTTGATTGTCTGCAGATCCGCAAGCGGCAAAGCGGCCAGTTCACAGCCACGCTCTTCAGCCATGGCCACGGCGGCACCCGTTGCATGATGGGCATCACGAAACGGCAGACCTGCCTCGCGAACCAGCCAGTCGGCCAGATCAGTTGCGGTAGAGTAGCCGGATCCGGCAGCCGCCTTCATGCCTTCGACGAGAATGTGCATGTCGCGCACCATCCCGGTCATTGCAGCAATCGCCAGTTCCAGGGTCTCCGCCGCATCAAATACCTGTTCCTTGTCTTCCTGCATATCCTTGGAATAGGCGAGCGGCAGCCCCTTCATGACAGTCAAAAGTGCAATCAGCGCGCCATTGATACGGCCAGTCTTGGCACGAACCAGTTCAGCAGCGTCCGGGTTTTTCTTTTGCGGCATGATGGAAGAGCCGGTTGAAAAAGCGTCTGACAGCCGGGCAAAACCAAATTGAGGTGTCGACCAAATTACGATTTCTTCGGCAAGGCGGGACAGATGGGTGCCGCATATTGACGCAAGCCCCAAGAACTCAAGGGCGAAATCGCGATCAGATACCGTATCGATAGAATTGCGTGTCGGGGTTGAAAAGCCCAATGCCTTCGCTGTTTGATGCCGGTCGATTGGAAAGCCAGTCCCCGCAAGCGCGGCTGCACCCAAGGGGCATTCATCGAGCCGCGCCAGCGCATCACGCACCCGCGAGCGGTCACGGCCAAACATTTCCACATAGGCCATGCAATGGTGGCCGAAGGTCACCGGCTGGGCTGTCTGCAGGTGGGTAAATCCCGGCATCACAGTGTCTGCATGTTCGTCCGCCCGGTCCAAAAATGCATCGATAAGTTTCGACAGGGCGTCCTGCGTCCTTTCCAGTTCGCCACGCACCCAAAGGCGAAAATCAAGGGCAACCTGATCATTGCGCGAGCGGGCGGTGTGCAATCTGCCTGCAGCAGGGCCAATCAGATTGGTCAGCCGCGATTCAATATTCATGTGAATATCTTCAAGCTGACGGGAGAAGGAAAAGGTGCCTGCTTCAATTTCTGACAAAATCGTGTTCAATCCATCCGTAATCTTGTCACGATCTTCGCTACTGATTATGCCAGTATCTGCCAGCATGGAGGCATGCGCCAATGAACCCTGGATGTCCTGGGTGTATAGTTTCTGGTCAAATGCGATGGAAGCATTGATTTCTTCCATGATTGCATCCGGGCCGGAGGCGAAACGCCCGCCCCACATTTGATTGGAGGATTTGCCGGTCATGTCAGAATTAACTCCGGAGACGACTTGATGTCTGAAGATAAAAATAAGAGCCGCAAGACGGTCAGGATCGCTGGCATTGCCATTGTCCTTGTCGCGCTGGCCGGTGTGGGTGCGGTATACGTGAATGGCATGCCATCTGGCAATACGCCTCAGGCTGTTGCCAATCTAACCGGTGAATGTGCTGCGTCGATAGACCTGGCCCGCACGATCCAACCCCTGGCAAGAGGGCAGGTGGCGGCCATGGCCTCGGTCAGCGAGCCAAAACCGCTTCAGTCATTGGCCTTTAATGGAACCGACGGCCAACCCATGAAACTTGGCGATCTGGCAGGCAAAACACTGCTGGTCAACCTGTGGGCCACATGGTGTGCTCCTTGCCGCGAGGAAATGCCGGCGCTCAATGAGTTGCAGGCGGAACTTGGCGGTGACGATTTCGAGGTTGTGGCAATCAATATCGACCGCGGTGACGAATCAAAGCCGAAAAATTTCCTCGAGGAGATTGGTGTATCGGATCTTGGATTTTACCGTGATGACACGATGGGTGTTTTCAATACCTTGAAAAAGGACGGGTTGGCGTTTGGCCTGCCGGTGACATTCCTTGTTGATGACACCGGATGCCTGCTGGCCAGTATGAACGGACCGGCCCATTGGTCCGGTTCGGATGCAAAGGCCTATATCGGCAAGGCACTATCGGCCGGCAGCTGATTTGATACCGCATCATATGTGCTCTGGCATTGGGTGAGGAGCGGCGTCCACCGGGCGATGCCTTTGGCGCAGCAGGATGCATTCGACGACAAGCAGGTTCGCCAGAAAACCAAACCAGACACCCAGTCCAATGGTGACCTCGTTGAGGCCACCATTAATGATGAAGATCGGCAGCAGAAAGACCCGTTGTGTCGCACCACCCAGCCCCAGCGCCATTGCGCGCATCATCCAGGCGCGATGGCGTGGAATATTGCGTCGGATGATGAAGAGCAACGCCACCGCCAGTGCAACCAGGAGTGCCAGGCTAAAGGTAATGATACCGGCTGATTTGAGCCACCCGCCGAAGGCCGGGTAATTCTGATTCATCCAAAGTGCGCTGAACGCAACAAGTGCGCCGCTGATGATTATGACCCGCCCCGACCAGCGATGCCACACGGGCCAACGCCGGCGCAGTGATGGGGAAAATTGCAGCGGTGCCAGCAGGCTGAAGACAATTCCCGACACGATATGCAGCACGATCGGAACCGGGATTTCAAAATAGTGCGGTGACGCGAAGATGCTGGCTTGTGGCGAAGGTCCGGCCTGTATCAGGCTTAGCTGAAAGGTACCACTGGCAACCTGCAGGCCACCAAGGATCAGCAGGGCCAGCGGAATGAGCCAGTTTGACGAAGGGTATTTTGAGTGTAATTTTGGCATGCGGAAGGCCTTTCATCCGAAGATAAAACCTGCTCAGAAAACAAATTTGTTCGGTCAGTCCGGGTGGATGCTAGGGTTCCTGGTAGGTAAACACGTCTTCAAGCGGTGTGTTGAATACCCGGGCAATCAGAAATGCCAGTTCCAGCGAAGGGGAATATTTGGCATTCTCTATGGCGACAATGGTCTGGCGTGTCACGCCGGTTTTTTCCGCCAGTTCTTTTTGGGTCATTTCCCCATGGTCGAAGCGCAGGCGGCGTATATTGTTGCTGACATGGCTTTTTCCCATTTTAAAAACCCCTGCGGTAAAAATAAATCTGTGCCAGAATTTCAACCAGGGTGGCAACGCCAAAAGACGCGACAATCATATTGAACACCCAAAGGGCGGGTTGTCCCAGCGCCAGAGCGACCATGGATAGTGTAAATCCGGTTCCGAATACATAATAGGAAATTGCAGTTGCCCGCAGTTCGATGTGCCGGTCGCGCTCGTCGACGACAAAACTTGGATCGCTTTCGCGTTGGGCAATTGCCATGACGATGCTGAAGATGATTGTCAGTGCGATATTGAGGATGATCGCACCAACGATGAGGATCAGGATCGCCCTGCCCAAAAGGCTGGTGGCGTCGGCGCCGTCAAACCGGCCATGTTGATGCATCTGAAATATCACCGCACCATAGATTGAAAAAACCAGCAAAGTGCTGACGAAAGAGATCACCATACGTTTTTCTTGGAAGGACATTGTTGCCTCATTGTGACAGGTAAAGTGTACACGAAGTCGTGATGTTTCGACTCTGTGTAAAAAATATCATACACAGAGTCAAGGATAATTTACACAATCTACAGCAGTGGTGCCGAAGTGAGGCATTGCCGGTTCCGTCAAAACCTGAATTGCTCCGGTTGATTGAGGACAAAATTCAAAAATAGCCCGCTGGACTTTCAGGAACATGGCACCACGCCACGCAACCGTCGATGAATACGTCGTCAATACCGATTTGGTGGATCGCATCATTTAAACTTGTTATTGTGGCTCCAAAGGCGCGCTCGACTGGGGATTTTCGACGACCTGACCACTCTTCCAGTTCCCCTTGTTGACTTCGTTCAACAATGTTTGCCGGACAATATCGTAAACAGCCTTGGCGGACTTGGATAATGGTCGCGTATTGGGGATTGCCAGGCAAACGGTGCGGGAGAGGCTGGGGTTGGAGATTTTGCGCCCGTCAACCTCTCCGGAATACCAAAGGTCAGACATTGAAGGCCAATTCAAAACCGTCGCTCCAATACCTGCACGAACCATGCTGCGGATCGTCAGCAAAGATTGTTGCTCATAGCGCACGGTCACACTTCCGCCTTTTGCCAGCATGGCGTTCTCCAGGTTTCGACGGACATGCACTTTGCGGTTTGGCATTATGAGGTCGATGTTCTGCAAATCGATGAGATCAATGTCTCTGGTGTTTGGGCTGGGTTCGTCGCGTTTGGAAAAGAGGAAAAGGCTCTCCTCCAATACCGGCTCAAAGGTGACATTTTTCAGGTTGCCGACATTGGCAAGTATCGCAAAATCGACCTTGGCTGAATCGACAGCCTGACCGGCCTGATACCCCAGGCCATCTTCGATTTGAATGGAAATTCTGGGATGATGAAGCGTAACATCCTGGACAATTGCGGACGCGAGCTGAGAGGCCATTCCCACGGGCAGGGCAATCGATATGTCTCCCTCAAGTAATTCCGAATTGGTTTGCATGTCCGCCTGCGCGATCTCAATTTTCTCCAGAATTGCTTTCGCGTGGATATAAAATTTCTGCCCGGAATCCGTCATTTCCGTCCCACCGGGGCCGCGCAAAAGCAAGGTGCTTCCCAGTTGTTTCTCAAGATCCGAAATCTGTCGGCTCAATGCCGGTTGCACGACATTCAATTCACGGGATGCGGCAATAAAACCACCGTGTTCGACGACACCGCAATAATAGCGAAGTTGTATGAGTTTCATTCTTCACTTTCTGGTCGGAGTTTGCGCAGTTGCGTTGACCGCCGCGTCAACAGTTTGTCACTCCAGGATACAGCGACCTTTCTACAGGGGCTTCAATCGCAAATTGATATCATAGAGCATGTCCAAACGCCAAGATTTCAGAAAATAGGGTCAAAATTGAGCAAAAACAGGTATTTGATCCGGGTAAGGCCCCTTGTAATAGCGAAACGGTATGGCGCGAATGCCTCAATGTAATTTGCATCCTGATGGACAGTGTGCGGTACTTTCAGGTGCTTAGTACTTTATGAGTCAACATCTCATTTGGGAGGAAACAATGAGACTGATAGCAAATCTGGTGGGCTCAGCACTGGTAACCGCGTTGAGCTTTGGCGTGGGAACACAATTGGCTTTTTCGGAAGATTATCCAAACAAGCCCATTGAGATGATCATAGGTTTCAAGCCCGGTGGTTTTTCAGATGCCATGGCTCGAAAAATTTCGGAGCCACTTTCTGAAAAGCTCGGACAAACCATTGTTCACACATACAAGGGCGGTGCCGGTGGCAGTATTGCCGCTACCGCCGTAAAGGGAAAACCTGCAGACGGCTACAATCTGGTGGTTGCGACAAGTCTGACCTTCGCCTTCAACCCGCTTCAGGGAAAAGTCACCTATACAAAAGATGACTATGACTATCTCCTGACCATGGCCAGGTTTGAAGGTGCATTTGTCGCCTTGGCTGACAAATCCTGGAAAGATTTCCCATCCATGATTGAGGATGCAAAAAAAACGGGCACCCCCATCAAGTTTGGTTCTTTAGGCCCTGCCGACCGCTTGCAGATGGATGCAGTCAGTGCCGCAACCGGCGTCAAATTCATTCCACTACCGATCAAGGGTGGAGCCAATATGATGCAGTCGATATTGGGTGGTCACGTTGATTTCGGAATGAGCGGCGGACCGCATGTGCAGTATGTCAAATCGGGTGAAATGGTTGTTCTTGCCGCCTCAGGTGCGGATAAGCTCAATGCAACGCCGGATGCGCCCACGATGGCCAGCCTCGGCTACCCTGCAGTCAGCTACAACTCTGTGATTGCCGCCCCAAAGGGTTTGCCTGATGCGGTGAAAGCCAGGCTCGAGGAAGCCCTTGTTGCTTCAGCAAATGACAAACGGTTCCAGGAACTGGTGAACAAGCGTTTTGTTGGCATTCCTCCAATGAACGGCGCCCAAACCAGGGAATCCATAGACAAAATCGCTGAATCCATGAAGGCCTCCATGAATTAGGGCACCCGGAATACCAAGCGTCATGAGTACAAACGCCATGAATAGCAGACAGATCATATCCCTGGTGATTGTCCTGATGTGCGGGGTGATGTTCTACATCATCCCGCTTCAAACAGAAGACGGTGAGGCCGCGGCGCTGACCGGTGCCTCTTTGATGCCTAATCTGGCTATCGGTTTGATTTTCGGATTTTCCCTTTTTGATCTGGCACTGTCGTTCTTTCGGAAACCAAAGCCGGCGACAGCGAAGGGTGAAATCCCTTCGGACATGGTCATCATGGGGAAAGACCAGTTTTTGGGCGTCTTGATGGTTGTGTGCGCATTGACGGTTTTTGCACTGGTTTTGCGTCCAATCGGATATGTGCCTGCGTCTGTTTTGTTGTTATCGGCACTGATGTTTTTCACGGGTGGCAAACGCCTGGTGACAATTGCAATCATTGCAACTGCAACAACATCTGTTCTCTATCTTGGTCTGCGATTTGGGTTTGGCATTCATATCAATGCATTCCCGGACCTATTTTCCTGAGGGTTTGAGATGTTGGAACCACTGATTGCCGGGATACTGTCTGTTCTTTCACTTGAACCGCTGATCGGCATTGCTGCGGGTGTCGCTGTGGGCATCTTCATGGGCGCTGTTCCCGGGCTTCATGCAGCAATGGCAATTGCATTATTATCACCGATCACATTTGGCATGCAGCCGATTACGGCAATTGCCTTTCTGACGGGGATTTACAAAGGCGGCACCTATGGAGGGTCGATTTCCGCCATTTTGCTCAATACGCCCGGCTCACCGGAAGCAACCGCCTCTGCCTTTGACGGGTATCCCTTGGCGAAAGCAGGCAAGGCCAAAAAAGCGTTGCAGATGGCACTATACGCATCGGTTGCCGGGGCACTGCTCGCTGACGTTCTCCTTTATGCAATTGCGGCTCCATTTTCCAGGTTTGCCCTCAAGTTTGGCCCGACAGAAGTCACCTTCCTTGTGTTGTTCGCCTTCACCTTTGTTGCGGGTCTTGCCGGCAAATCAATGCTGAGAGGCCTGGCAGCCTGTGCATTCGGTTTCCTGTGCGCGATGATTGGACTGGACCCGATGTCCGCCACCCCGCGCCTCAATTTTGGGTTCATCGAGTTACAGGACGGACTCCCCCTGTTGCCAATCGCCATTGGCATGCTGGGTGTAACGGAGGTTATGTTTGCAGTCGAACGCGGGCTTGAACATCGACGACGGGCGCAAGGAGAAGCACCAAAACCCATCAGCGGTACCGGCGGACCTTCTTTGGGATGGGTTGAATTTCTGACCCATTGGAAAACCATATTGCGCTCCAGCCTGATTGGTACCGGAATTGGAGCATTGCCTGGCATAGGAGCTGCAATGGCCGCTTTTGTCGGTTATGGAACAGCCAGAAAATATGCCAAAAACCCGGATGAATTTGGTCGGGGTGCGCTGGAGGGTGTGGCCGCTCCGGAGGCTGCTAACAGTGCTGTGGTTGGTGGTAGTTTTGTTCCGTTACTTACACTTGGGATACCCGGAAACGTGACAACTGCCCTATTGATCGGGACCTTCCTGGTTCACGGTATTGAACCGGGTCCTCATGTATTCAAAACTCAGCCGACGCTGATTTATGGCATATTCACTATTTTATTTGTGGCGAATTTTTTCAATCTGATCATCGGCCTGTTGGGCAGCAGCCTTTATAGTCACATCGTAAAAGTGCCCGAATACATAACCTATTCAATCATCGCATTGACCTGCGTAACCGGTGTCTACGCCGCATCCAGCAGCTTTTTCTTCATCTATGTGATGGTTATTTTTTCCGTCATCGGATATTTCATGAAGAAGTTTGATTATTCGTTTGTGGCTTTCCTGATTGGGTTTGTACTGGCTCCTGAATTCGAAATTTCATTCCGTTCCTTCCTCCTCATTGCGCAGGGGAACCCCGTAGGTTTGCTTCTTCAAAGTCCAATTGCGCTGGTTTTCTTCCTGCTCACCGTTGGCGCCGTTGTGCGCATCTTGTGGGCGCAGAGCGGGAGAGCCAGACGATCTTCAACGTCCACATAGTGACCAGATATTCAAACTGAATTTTCCACAGGTACTCAATACCTGAGCCTTAAGTGAGTGAACCGGAGACGAGATGACCAAAACTGACAAAATTCGTGGCGGGGCATTGCTTGCAAGAGCACTGAAAGAAAAGGGTGTGGAACATGTTTTTACCCTTGCCGGTGGCTTTTGTAATCCCGCGCTGGAAGGGCTCATGGAATGTGAAATGCCAGTTATCAACTGTCCGCACGAACAGGTTGCCGGGCATTTGGCCGACGGGCACACCCGGATCACCCGCAAGCCTGCCGTTTGCCTGGTCGGGCCGGAAGGTTTTGCCAACGCCGTTCCCGCGATGCTGGAAGCATGGGGAGAACGCACGCCCATTATCTTCATAACAGGGTCTTCGACACTCAAACGACAGGGAGCCGGTGGGTTCAAGGAAATCGATGATGTTGCCATCGCAGCGCCGCTGACCAAATATTCGGCACAAATTACCGGCGGAGAGCGTATCAGCGAATTTGTTGACCGTGCCTGGCGTGCCGCGACAACCGGTTATCCCGGCCCGGCGCACCTGTCATTGCCGGTCGACATAATGTTCTCCTCATTTGACGCAGATGCCGGTCGCGATGAGCGCCCCTTTGATCGCAGTGACCGTCCGGTGCCACGTGCCTGGCCGGACCCTGAACGCTTGACTGACGTGTTGTCTCTGGTCCGGGCGGCCAAGCGTCCGGTTCTTATCGGCGGGCATGGTGTGTGGTGGTCCGGCGGTGAAGACCAGCTTGCCGCTGCTGCAACCAAATTGCGAATTCCTGTCTTCAATGTTCCCTACCACACCAAGATGCTGGGTGAAGATTGTGATCCCTATATGGGGCTTGCTGATTTTCATCAGTATCACCCGTCAAAACCTGCCATTCACGAGGCTGATTTGATCCTGATGGTTGGATGTCGCCTCGATAACCAGATGAATTTTGGAAATCCCCCTTTTGTTCAACCTGAGACCAAACTGATCTGTGTCAACGGCAGCCATGAGGAACTGGACTATAATTTTGGAGCTGATATGCAGCTTCTGTCTGACCCGGGTGCGTTTCTCGATGCGCTTGGTGAATTGGATAGCACCTGGAGCGATTGGTTGGAGCTGCAACGAACGCGTCGCACAGATTGGGTTGAAGAGTGGGGCGCACATATTGCCGCTGAAACTGCAGAAGACGAAGCCCAGGGCCGAAAAATGCATCCGCTTCAGCTGGCCCTTGATGTGCAGGCCGGCATGAAGGACGACGACTGGTTGGTCTTCGACGGTGGAAACACACATTTCTGGAATGAAATTGCCACCAATATCGCTGCTGCGCGCGGACGAATGCTCGGTGGGATTCTGCATCCCGGCAACTACAGCCTGTTGGGTGTTGGGGTGTCCTTTGCGCTTGCCGCGAAGAACATCCACCCAGATAAAACAGTGGTGCTTGTCACGGGTGACGGAGCCTTTTTATCCGGTGGTTTGTCAATCGAAGCCTGTTTCCAGGAAAACATCCCGATTGTTGTTGTCGTCGACAATAATGGCGGGCTTGATTGCATCAGCCAACAGCAGGAACGGCTGTTTTCCAACGGCTCACATTACGCAACCGATTTCCGTGACATTCCATTCCACACAATGTTCGAGGGATTGGGCGGTTACGGGGAAGTGGTGACCAAAAGGGCGGATTTTTCTGCCGCACTGGAGCGCGCCATCGCCAGCGGCCAGACCGCCTGTATCAACGTCAAATGCCGTGGTGTTATCAGTCCCATTGTTGCGGCCACGTCTGACAAACGTGACAAAGCGTCTATTGAATGAGGTGTTGATACTGCCGTGCCGGTCATTTCTTCCCATATCCTGAATAGCGTCAGTGGCACCCATGCCAGGGGCATCACTGTTGTCCTGTATCGGCAAGGTGATCCGACACCCCTGTTTCGCTCGCAAACGGATGAAGAAGGCAGACTGTTGGAGGACGTGGATCTCAATGACAGGGATCGAGCCGGATATTATGAGCTTGTCTTTGAAACCGGCGCCTATTGGGAGGCTTCGGGACATGTTTCGAGTGATGCCCGCTTTATCAAACAGGTTGTCCTGCGTTTTGAAATGACACGCTCGGGTGGGACTTATCACCATCCCATAATACTCTCTCCAAATGGCTATTCCACCTGGATATCGGGATGATGTCGACGTCGCACAACATCCACAATTTGCTGGAAGAGCTGAAAACACTGTTGGGACCAAAGGGGTGGCGCATGCCTGCAGATGCGCCCGGGTATTTTATTGATGCCAGAGATCGGTTTCGCGGAAACGGGTCACTGATTGTGCTGCCTTCCTCAACAGAACAGGTATCGCAGGTCGTTCAAAGCTGCGGCAGGGCAAAAATCGGGATCGTACCGTTCGGCGGTGGCACCGGGGGCGTTGCGGGCCACATCGAAATTCTGGACCGCCCCTCCATCACCCTGTCACTCGAACGCATGAACCAGATACGTTCAATTGATATTGCCAATGACAGCATCACTGTTGAAGCCGGATGTATATTGGAGACAGTGCAGAAAACGGCCAACCTGAATGAGAGACGATTTGGTCTTTCCATCGCGTCGCAGGGCAGTTGTCTGATTGGTGGTAACCTGGCCACCAATGCGGGTGGGATTCAAGTGTTACGCTACGGCAATGCGCGTGACATGTGTCTGGGGCTGGAAGCCGTCATGGCTGATGGCTCCATCCTTAATGATCTCAACCCGCTGAGAAAAGACAACACAGGGTATGATCTGCGCCACCTGCTGATCGGATCAGAAGGAACGCTTGGCATCATTACAGCTGCCGCGCTCAAATTGTCACCGCAACCCGATGAGGCTGCGACTGTTATGGCTGCTGTCCATTCTCCGGGCGGCGCCCTGTCTCTCCTGCACATAATTCGCAATCATATGGGTGACACCGTGACTGCATTTGAATTGATGTCCCGTTTGGGTGTGGACCTTGCCACCCGCCATTTTGATGAATTGCGTGACCCCTTTGATACCCCGCACCAATGGTATGTTGTCATGGAAATCGAAGGGTCAGCCGATACCCGTTCCAAACTTGAAACAATATTGCAAATGGCATTTGATCAGGAAATTCTAAGGGACGCCGTATTGGCGCAATCCGATCAGCAAAGCCGTTTGCTGTGGCGCTTACGTGAACACGCATATGAATATAACACCCGTGAAGGCGCCATCTGCAGCTCTGATACGGCTGTGCCGCTTAGTCGGATTCAGGATTTTGTTGACACGGTATTGGCGAATATCGGGGATCTTGATCCGCGCTTGCGGGTCAATATTTATGGGCATGTGGGTGATGGCAATATCCACGTCAATGTCTTCGGGCCCGATGGTTCTAGCAAGCCATCTTTTCTGGCTACCCATCCGGACCTTCAGCAATCCCTGCGGATGATAATCAACGAGGTGACACGCGATTGTCAGGGCTCGATCAGCGCTGAACATGGAATTGGGCGCCTCAAGAAATCGGATTTGCAAATTTTCGCCGACCCGACCAAATTGGCCATAATGTTGCAGATAAAACAGGCACTTGATCCTGACGGCATCTTGAATCCAGGTGCCCTGTTGTGAGTCATACAGAACAGCCTTGCCAATCGAGGTGTTTCTAGATGGACCCGTTCGCCTGGCTTTCGTTCTTTCTGTTGGCGCTTGTTGCCATTGCTACCCCGGGCCCGGGTAACCTGAACACCGCTCGTCGGGCCGTGCAATTCGGTCAGCGTCGCGTCATCGCCTGTATCGTTGGAAATGCAGCCGGTATTCTGGTCGCAGGTGCCTTGTGTACCAGCGCGTTTGCAGTGCTGATTGCGCAATCGAGCGTGGTCGGACAGGTGATATCCCTGATTGGCATTGCCTATCTCTCCTGGCTCGGTCTGCAGTCAATATACAAGAATGAACCGATTGAGGTTGTGGACGCTTCCGTGTCCAGCTACGCACCGAAAAAACTGTTTCTGGAATCCTTCTTCCTGTCGGCCACAAACCCAAAAGGGTTCGTATTTTACACCGCAGTATTCCCGCAATTCATAGACCCCCTTGGCAGTCGTATTGTGCAGTCATTCATTATCGTGGTCACCTGCGCTGTCATCTCCCTGACGACACATTCCATCTATTCCTATTTCGCGGCCTGGACACGACAGATCTTTTTGGTTCCGGCTCGCTACAGGCTGTTTCGTCAGATAACCGGCGGTATCCTTCTTTGCATCGCTATAGGCTTGTTTATCGACCTGTTTGCTCCTTTTTGAACAAATTCTGCCAAGGACCATCGGTGTTTTTGCACCACTTGCCGGATGCACCACATTGACCGTTTGACGTTTTGTCAGAAACGGGACAACGGTGTCGGCCTTTGATTTTGTTGATGCATTCGGGTTTTGCTGATTGCGTCAAAACCTGGTTTTCTCTAACGCGTGGGAACCGGCTGATCACCGCGATAGTCATAAAACCCGCGTCCCGTCTTGCAACCAAGCCAGCCGGCCTCAACGTATTTCACCAGCAGCGGGCACGGGCGGTATTTGGAATCGGCAAGGCCATCATTGAGCACCTGCATGATGGACAGGCAGGTATCCAAACCGATGAAATCGGCCAGTTGAAGTGGCCCCATGGGATGGTTTGCGCCGAGCTTCATGGCTGTATCGATAGCCTCGACTGAACCGACGCCCTCATACAATGTATAGATAGCCTCATTGATCATTGGCAGAAGAATGCGATTGACAATAAAGGCAGGGAAATCTTCGGCGACAGTGATGGTTTTTTCAAGCGAACCAACAAAATCCTTTGCCGTGTCGAACGTCACGTCTTCTGTCGCGATGCCGCGCACGAGCTCTACCAGTTTCATGATTGGTACAGGATTCATGAAATGGATGCCGATGAAGCGTTCAGGCCGATCCGTTGCCGATGCAAGCCGGGTGATCGACAATGAAGATGTATTGGTGGCCAAAATGGCTTCAGGATTAAGGATCGGGCAAAGATGTGCGTAGATCTTGCGCTTGACGGATTCATCTTCTGTTGCCGCCTCGATAATCATGTCGCAAGAGGCCAGATCATCGATAACAGGGGCGGATGAAATGCGCTCCAGTGTTTCGCTTCGTGCCGATTCGTCCAGTTTTCCCGCCGCTACCTGACGGGCCATATTGCCATTGATCGTGGCCAGGCCGTCCTGAATGCGTTCTTCGGAAAGGTCGTGAAGATGCACATCATAGCCTGCTGCCGCACAGACTTGGGCGATGCCGCTGCCCATCTGCCCGGCTCCGATAATTCCGACAGATTTGATCGCGCTCGCCATGACATATTTTCCAGATTTAAAAAGGATACCACCAACAAACTAATTGGCCGAGCGGACAACGTCCAGCCCGGCCAATGATATTGATTGCGACTTTTTTGCCAACCCGGTCAGGAGCAGGCCAAAGGTGCGCATTCTAGAGCGCTTTTTCAAGCTCCGGGAGTGCCTCGAACAGGTCTGCAACCAGTCCGTAGTCGGCCACCTGAAAAATGGGTGCCTCTTCGTCCTTGTTGATCGCCACGATCACCTTGGAATCCTTCATGCCAGCCAGGTGCTGAATGGCACCGGAAATGCCGCAGGCGATATACAGATCAGGAGCAACCACTTTACCTGTCTGTCCGACCTGCCAGTCGTTTGGCGCATAGCCTGCGTCAACGGCGGCCCGTGATGCACCAACCGCTGCACCGAGCTTGTCTGCGACAGGCAGGATAACAGACTGGAATTTTTCCGAAGAACCAAGAGCGCGGCCGCCGGAAATAATCACTTTGGCCGAAGTCAGCTCGGGACGGTCGCTTTTGGACAATTTGGCTTCAACAAAGGTCGAAAGCCCAGGGTTTGCCGCAGCATCCACGGTTTCAACGGTTGCGGAGCCGCCTTCACCAGCAGCATTGAACCCGGCGGTGCGAACGGTGATGACTTTTTTGGCATCAGTGGCCTGAACCGTCTGGACTGCATTGCCCGCGTAGATTGGCCGTTTGAATGTATCGGCGCTTATCACGTCGGTAATATCCGAGATCTGCATGACATCAAGCAGAGCAGCGACGCGCGGCATGATGTTTTTACCATTGGCGGTGGACGCTGCCATGATGGTGTCATAGCTATCGGCCAGTGACACAATCAGGGCTGCTGTGGGCTCTGCAAGGCTATGCTGCAGTTCATCTGATTGAGCCAAAAGGACCTTTGATACGCCGTCAAGCGCAGCAGCAGCATCGGCGGCTGCCTGGGCGTCTTTGCCCACGACGAGCACGTGGATATCACCACCGATTTCGCTGGCCGCTGATAGTGCCTTTGCGGTCTGATCCGAAAGAGAGGCATTGTCATGTTCTGCAAGAAGTAACGTCGTCATTATGCAGTCTTCCTTTCTTAAAGCACGCCGGCTTCATTTTTGAGTTTGTCCACCAGTTCAGCAACGCTCTCAACCTTGACCCCGGCCTTGCGGCCTTCCGGTTCTTCGGTTGTCACGATCTTCAAACGCGGTGCCGTATCGACGCCATAGTCAGCCGGTGTTTTCTTGTCCAGCGGCTTCTTTTTGGCTTTCATGATGTTTGGCAGAGAGGCGTAGCGTGGCTCGTTCAACCGAAGGTCAGTGGTAACGACTGCCGGCATTTTGATTTCAACGGTCTGCAGACCACCATCAACTTCGCGGGTGACAGAGGCTGTGCCATCGCCAATTTCAACTTCAGAAGCGAAAGTGCCCTGCGACCAGCCGAGCAGTGCTGCCAGCATCTGGCCTGTCTGATTGGCGTCATCGTCAATGGCCTGTTTGCCAACAATCACCAGACCGGGATTTTCTTCTGCAACGATGCCCTTGAGGATTTTTGCTACCGCCAGTGGCTCAACCAGATCATCGGTCTGAACCAGAATACCGCGGTCAGCGCCCATGGCCAGTGCCGTGCGAATGGTTTCTTCAGCCTTTGCCGGGCCAACCGAAACAGCAACGATTTCGTCAACCTTGCCGGCTTCCTTGAGGCGGATTGCCTCCTCAACCGAAATTTCATCGAAGGGGTTCATTGACATTTTAACGTTTGTCAATTCAACACCTGAACCATCCGTTTTGACGCGAATCTTGACATTATAGTCAACCACCCGCTTTACGGGCACCAGAATTTTCATTCGTTTACCTTTCTCAAATCATGCACGGAATATGCATGGACAGAGCACATATTGATTGCCGGAAGACGACATGAAAGTACGCGTTTCCGGTTGTCCAATGCGCCCGTTTTATTTGATGTTTCGAGCCTCTTGGCAGTGACATATCTGCAAGTTACCGTTTACGTCAATTGCCATTGTGTTGCTGCGACGCCATTTCGTCCCAAAATACTGTGTTTGTCTGGCAAAATAGGTTCATGAACAACGAGAGCAATTCAGGTTTTGATAGAATCGGCAAAACCTGAATGCATCAGCAAAATCAAATGCCGACACCGCTATCCCGTTTCTGGCAAAACGTGAAACGGTCTACTGACGCCCCCAGGGCGATGCATCGGTTTCGGTTGGCTTTTCGTTGTGATGCAGTGCACGCGGGGCGATGATCTCCCGGTCAAACAGCGGAACAGCCCGCCGCTTCATCACAATAATGAGAATGACACCGGCCACAATACCGCCCACATGGGCCGCCCATGAAACGCCGCCATCATGATCCACGACAACCATAAAGAACTGGTAGGCAATCCAAAGGGCGAGCGGGATGAAAGCCGGAAGCGGCATTGGAATGCGCCCGAGCACCAACACCCAAACGCGCACCCGAGGGTGCAGCATCAAATAGGCTGCGACAATGCCAGCGACTGCCCCTGAAGCACCAATAAGCGGTGCCTGTGACATTGGGTCAAGCAGGCCATGCGCATAGGCCCCTGCTGCGGCACAAAGCAGATAAAATACAAGAAACCGAATGTGCCCCATCGCATCTTCTATGTTGTCACCAAAGACCCATAGAAAAACCATGTTACCGGCAAGATGCCAAAAATCCGCATGCAGGAAAGCATAGGTGACATAGGTCGCGCCTTCCGGCACCAGCACCATCGACGGTGCCAGTTCTGCGCTGCCATGAAGGACAGCGGGTATATAACCAAGCCCGATCACAGCCGCATTGGCAAAGCTGCCATTCTCGCCGCTCAGGGCTGTCGCAGCCCAGATAATCACATTGAGTGCGATCAGGCCAAGCGTCACATATTGCAGATCAATATGGTCCAGATCATTCTTGTCATGCAGTGGTATGAACATGGAACCCTTCGACCTTTCGCCGCACTATCCGCGATTTTCCCCCGGAACCCACAATACGTCGGTCTTGCCATGATTATTGGCGCAGCGCGCGGCAACAAACAACAGATCGGAAACCCGGTTGATATAGCGCAATCCAGCCGGATTGACATGTTCGCCCGTTTGTTCATTCAACGCGACAATGAGCCGTTCGGCACGCCGGGCAACCGTTCTTGCCAGATGCAGCGCCGCAGAAGCTGCTGAACCGCCAGGCAATACAAATGAGCGCAATGGATCCTGAAGGGCGTTCAGCCGGTCAATTTCGCGTTCAATCCGTTCAACCTGATGTTCACTGATGCGCAGTGGCTCGTATTTGAGGGGTTTGTCCGTTTCCGGTGTGGCCAGATCGGCACCGAGATCAAAAAAGTCATTTTGAATGCGTGCCAATATGGCGTCGAGATCGGCGCTTGTCTCATCGGTGCCGGCGCCGGTGTGCAGACGGGCCAGCCCGACACAGGCATTGGCTTCGTCAACGGTGCCAAATGCATCGATGCGCAGATCATTTTTTGCACGCCGTTCACCGTTGCCAAGCCCGGTTGTGCCGGCATCGCCCGTGCGGGTGTAAATTTTATTGAGCTTGACCACAGCAGTAACCCCGTTTGAACCGGTGGCTATGTAGGGTCAATTTTGTTCGTTACGCAATGGTTTTGTGCGCGCAGCAGCAAAACCTGCTTTCCTCAGCGTCCACCACCGGTGATCCACAGAACAGCCACGATCAGGGCGATGGCGACAAATTGCAGCAGAATGCGCAATTGCATCAGCTTGTTGGAGGTTGTGCCGGACCCACCGCGCACCATATTGATCAGGCCGCGCAGCAAAACAAGAACGACCGCTGCCATAAACAGCATTGTCAGATAATAGAGAAATGAGGCCATGGGTGCTTCCTGCTGGCAATCGAATGGATCTTGTGGGAGCCAGTCTGTTCTTGCGAAACGGACTGGGGTCTAATGCGGTTCAGGGCTGCGTCCCGAAGGGATTTGACATGATTTGCCTGTCTCCTCATGTTTCGAATTTGACCAAATCTGATAAAACCGGCACTTCAAGCCCGCTCTTCAACAGGCCCTAGCGCTTTTCCAGGACGCGGTAAAGCATGCTGACGGGGAGTATACGTTTCATCACCATTGCAATGCGGGCAGGTCGCGTCAGAACATAATGCGGCTTGGGACGGGCACTCTCAAGTGCATGTTTGAGCACTGCGTAGACGGCATCAGGTTTGAGCTTGCCGCTGGATTTTACCCCGCCCTGCCGCAATCGCGCCAGTTCCTTTTGGTAGTCCTCGTGATGAACCGATCCCTCGGTATCGATGTATTTTTCAACATAGGCCAGTGCATTGGTTGCGAATTTTGTTTCGATGGGGCCGGGTTCTATCAGGCTGAGGCTGATATCTGTGTCGGCCAGTTCATGCCGCAGTGTCACAGAAAGCCCTTCCAGAGCAAATTTTGAGGCAGAATAGGCACCACGAAAACGCAAGGGAACCAAGCCAAGGATCGAGGAACACTGAACGATGCGTCCATGGCCCTGCCGGCGCATGACCGGCACAATGAGCCGGGTCAACGTATGCCAGCCGAAGAAGTTTGCTTCAAACTGCAAACGCAAAACATCGGTCGTCAGGTCTTCGACGGCGCCCGGCTGGCCATAGGCTCCATTGTTAAACAGGGCATCAAGACGACCGTTCGTGCGTTGCAGAATGTCATCAGCAAGTGCCTTGATGCTTTCTTCCTCACAATAGTCCAGGTAGAAAGCCTCCAGACCGTCTGCATTCAAGGCGGCAATGTCTTCAGTCTTGCGCGCGGTTGCAAACACGCGCCAGCCATCGGCCTTGAGGGCGCGGGCACAATAGGCACCAATGCCCGACGAGCACCCGGTGATAAGAATTGTTTTTGCCTGTGGCATCGAGGGCTCCGTTTGTTGAAATTCCGCTCTGAGCAGTTTTGCAGCCAGCGCAAATTGACGCTTTACCTGCAGAAAATTCGAGCGGGCAGTTGTTGCCTGTTCATTAACCGTTGCTAAAACAGTTTGACAAGGCGTTGTTCTGTGAAATGAACAATATGGATATTGGTGTGAAGTTCGAAGGGGACCTGATGGCGCAGCAACAGATCTGGAGTGTAATCAAAGGGGCCATCGTTCATTTCAATGATGATGACGGTTGGGCCATGGCCAGCCATGTAGCCCTGTCAACACTCCTGGCGCTGTTTCCGTTTTTGATATTTGCAACCTCTCTGGCGAGCTTTGTCGGTGCAAATGCTTTTGCCGATACCGCCGTTCACATCATTTTTGACACCTGGCCCAAATCAATTGCAGAACCGATTTCGCAGCAGGTTCTGGCAGTATTGACTGTCAACCGCAGTGGTTTGCTGACTGTCAGCGTTCTGATTGCCGCATTTTTTGCCTCCAATGGTGTCGAGGCCCTTCGGGTATCGCTCAACAGGGCTTATCGGGTGCACGATGGGCGATCAATCTTTTACAAACGGGCGCAGAGCCTTGGATTTGTGCTGATTGCCACGATCATTTTGATGGTCATCAGTTTTCTTCTGGTGCTGGCCCCGCTGTTGACGCAGCTGGCGCTGAAATGGTTGCCGCGT
The DNA here is from genome assembly GCA_947501445.1 of uncultured Rhizobiaceae group bacterium. GTDB lineage: Bacteria > Pseudomonadota > Alphaproteobacteria > Rhizobiales > Rhizobiaceae > Hoeflea_A. Next base: position 249,671 of record CANMVS010000007.1, read on the forward strand.
TCGGCCGATATTATTTCTCATCTCGACAATTGGCGTGTTGTTGCAGCCATTGCCGTGCTGTTTTTCGGGCTGATGGTATGCCACCGCTGGCTTCCGTCGGGCCACCGCTCGTTCCGTGCCATTGTGCCAGGTGTGCTGGTTACAATGGTTTTGTGGATGGTGGGGGCATCACTCTTTTCGCTCTATCTGCAAAGTTTTTCCACCTATGTGGCCACCTACGCAGGTCTGGCCTCCATCATGATAGCCTTGATATTTCTGTATATTATAGCGGCAATATTCATTCTGGGTGCAGAATTGAATGCCTCAATCCTGGCTCATGGTGAGTGAAAAGCGACAATATCAGTCGAAAGATATCCATCAATCGTTAACCGTTTTGGCCGGTTTTGCTCCAAAACCCCTCAAATTCAAGGTATTATGGGGCCGGGCAAATGAATTGCCCTGCAAAATTCCTGAGGGCTGGGCGGTACAGGTTTTGCGCAAACGCAAATGACGGAGCGATGAGATGGTTGGATATATGCCCCCGGAAGTATTCTATGGGTTGATTGTTGCCTGTGTAATAGGATGTTTCTTTGTTGGTCATGCCATGGATGGTGTCATGGGATCGACGGGATTTGGTGTTCTTGGCAATATGCTCATTTTGATCACCGGCCTGTTTATCGGCATGTTTGTTGCCGATATCACCGGTTTGCGCGTTGCACGACCCGAAATCCTCATTGGTGCCGCAATGGTCGGTTCATTTGGCTCGCTTCTCGTATTGGCTTTGCTCAAACACCTGTTTATGCGGGTGTGAAAAGACGGTCGTTGCCTACAGCTTTTCACTCCGTTCGCACAGGGCACGCACATCGTCGGGCGTCAGCCCGGCATTGCGCAATGAGCGAATGGACGTGTCGCGATCGCTCTTGGATAACTTGCGGCCCGTGCTGTCACCAATGAGCAGATGGTGACAATAAAGCGGCGCCTGCAGCCCCAGAATGACCTGCAATAACCGGTGGATGGATGTGGCGGCAAACAAATCATGTCCGCGTATGACATCGCTAACACCCTGGATTCCATCATCAACAACAACTGACAGATGGTAGCTGGTCGGAATATCCTTGCGTGCAATGACAACATCGCCCCAGGCGGCGGGATCGGCAGCAATTGTGCCTGACTGCCCCTGTGGACCCTGACCGGTTTCCTGCCAGCTAAGCGCCCCGCCAACATGGGCAATAGCTTTGCCTGTATTCAGTCGCCACGCGAAAGCCCTTCCGGTGTTGATCAGATCCTGTTGTGCACCGGTGGAGAGATTACGTTCCACGCCAGGATAAAGCGGCGTGCCATCAGGATCGCGTGGCCAGGTCTGCTGCGATGCTTCCTTCTTGCGCACAGCATCGCGAATTTCGCCACGTGTAAGAAATGCCGGATAGACAAGATCCAATTGCCGCAGTTGATCCAATGCTTTGAGATAGTCGTCAAAATGATCGCTTTGACGACGCACCGGATCACGCCAGCGCATGCCAATCCAATGCAGGTCCTCCAGCATTTGCGCTTCAAGCGCATTGGTGCAGCGTGTTGTGTCAATATCTTCCAGACGCAGCAACAGCGTGCCCCCGGCCCGTGCCGCAGCATCCATGTTCTGCCAGGCGGCAAAGGCATGGCCCAGATGCAGTGCCCCATTGGGACTTGGTGCAAATCGGAAAATCTGTTGCATGGTGTTCATTCGGTCTCATTCCATGGCACGGCAGTTGCTATTGTGATAGTCAAAATGGTCTTACCCCGGGTTCCTCTGGCATTGATCCTCGGGGCGTTTTGCTGGCGCAGGAATAACAGGAATGAAACATCAGGCATGAATGGTCGCACAATAGATACGCTGGATGATATTTCAGACGGCCTGGCAGCGCTTGTCAAGCTTGACAGTCGTTTGGTGCGCGTCGTGGAATGCGCTGGTGCTGTGCCATTGCGTCGCCAGCCGCCCGGCTATGAGGGACTGGCAAATATCATAGTTTCGCAGATGGTTTCAAAAGCCAGTGCCCGTGCCATCTGGATGCGTTTGCTGGATGTGGCCAGTGGGTGCAATGAGCGACAGATTCTTGATCTGACCGACGCGCAATGTCGCCGGATCGGCCTGTCCCGCTCGAAGGAACAGACGTTGAAGGCTGCAGCGCAGGCCGTCATGGACGGTGTTATCAATCCCGAGGCGTTGTGTCTTATACCGGCCAAAACATCCATGGCAACGATGACCGCTATCAAGGGCATCGGCCCATGGACTGCGGAAGTCTATCTGCTTTTTTGCGCCGGGCATTGTGACATATTTCCAGCTGGCGATGTTGCCCTTCAGGCAGCTGTCGGCCACGCGCTTGGCATGAAGCAGCGGCCAAGCCAGAAAGCTGTCGGCGAGATTGCAACGATCTGGCAGCCCTGGCGCGGTGTAGCCGCCCGGCTGTTTTGGGCCTATTATGCGACCGAAATGCAACGCGGTGATGTTGTGCCCACGGCTGACAGTTGACGCGTGCTTTTATCGTTCATTGAGGCTGAGCCGCCCGAATGATCCGGTTGAAGCGGTAATTTAGAGCCTGTCTTTTTTAAATGGAAGCATTTGATGGCGGAAAGTCGGTCCACTCGGCTAGGCGCGTCGCGCAGCGCGATGTGGTGCATCGGGCAAGCGGTGCAACGACGTTGATGGGCCGACTTTCCGTCACCCCTGACAGGCCGAAACAGTTGAGACACCGCGATAAATGGGCCGGGCGATTTTGCCCCCTGACAGCGTTGGCTCGCACTTGTGGTGGAATGACACCACTGCGTGCAATCCGCCTCCTCAGCGACCAAAATCGTCCGGTCAAATGTTTCCATTTAAAAAAGACAGGCTCTAAACCTGCAGCACCGGGTCAATTTATCGTTTACAGGCAATGACTTCACATTCCTGTAACAACCGGCTTAATATATCAGCGATGACGAGCGAATCACTCAGGAGCTTGAGTTGACAATTGCAGTGTCTCCAGACGCGCTTCCGGCGCTTGTGCTGAATGCCGATTACCGGCCACTCAGCTATTACCCTTTATCGCTTTGGTCCTGGCAGGATGCGATAAAGGCGGTTTTCCTTGACCGTGTGAACATCGTTGCCGAATATGAGCATCAGGTGTCTTCTCCAAGCATGTCGATGTCCTTGCCGAGTGTTGTTTGTCTCAAAAGCTACGTTAAACCCAGCCGTTATCCGGCCTTTACCCGGTTCAACGTTTTTCTGCGGGACCGGTTCAAGTGCCAATATTGCGGCACTGACAGGGATCTGACGTTTGACCATGTGATTCCGCGCCGTCATGGCGGCCAGACCACCTGGGAAAATATCGTTGCTGCCTGCTCACCCTGCAATCTGAAAAAGGGCGGTAAGATGCCCCGGGAAGCACGTATGTACCCGGCGCAAAAGCCGTTTCATCCAACGGTGCATGACCTGCATAACAATGGCCGCATGTTCCCACCCAACCACCTTCATGAAAGCTGGATGGATTACCTCTATTGGGATGTCGAACTGGTCCCATAGAGCAATTCATGTTTTGACGGAATCGGCAAAACCTGAATGCATCAACAAAATCAAAGGACGACACCGTTGTCCCGTTTCTGACAAAACGTGAAACGGTCCTGGGACGAGATCCGGCCGGATTTTACGCTTTGAAAGCACTGCGCAGACAGCTGAAGGCCAGCAGCACACTGGCAACAACATTCCATCCGGCAAAGGACAGACCCATGACCCGCAGGGCCGCTTCATTGCATGCGGGCGGCTTTTTGGCATTGAGGTCGTCAAGCAGGCTGCTGGCATCTGATGTCAGCCCGCCGGTGCCTCCACCACAGCCGACAGGTCCTTCCCACCAGCCCCATTCAACGCCGGAATGATAGGCCCCAAGCCCGGCGCCATAAATCATCAGGCCGCCACCCAGCACAAAAAGCAAACGTGTTAAAACGGCAGGCGCTTTCATGGCCGCGCAGATGGCAGCAAGGATCATCACGGGAACGCCCAGATAATAGGGTGTGCGTTGCTCAAGGCATAGGGCACAGGGGATGTAACCGCCAATATGTTCAAAGCCATGGGCCGTGCCGACAACCACCGCCATGACAACGGCAATCCTGACAGCGGGCATCACCTTGCTTTTTTCAATCGGTGTGTTCAATGCAACCATCAGTTTTCCCCGTAAAAAATCAAACCATCAAAATACAAATTTCAATGCGTAGAATCCGCCGATCAAAAGCACCATGAATATGGCAAAAAGAATGCCAAGGTATTTCTCGATAAAGGTACGGATGGGCTCGCCAAACCGGTAGAGCAGGTAGGCGACGAGAAAGAAACGGAAGCTGCGGCCAATGATACTGACAACAATAAATGTCAGCAAATTCAAGCCCGTCGCGCCGGAAAATATTGTCAGCACCTTATAGGGAAATGGTGTAATTGCGGCGAACAGCACACCCCAGCCACCATAGGTATTGTACCATTGTGTTACCTTGGCAAAGGAATCTTCCTTGCCATATAATGCCAGTATCGGTGCGCCAATCGCCTCATATAAAAACATGCCAATGGCATATCCAAGCAGGGCCCCCATGATCGACGCCACGGTGCATATAAGGGCGTTTTTCCACCAATTGGCACGATCTGCCAGCACCATGGGAATGAGCAGAACATCGGGCGGAATGGGAAAGATCGAGCTTTCCAGAAAGGAAACGCCAGCCAATGCCATGCGAGCGTTGCGTGTGGCCGCCAGCGACATGGTCCAGTTGTAAAGGCGTCTGATCATTGATTGGGTTCCCGTTGGCGCTCAGCTTTTAAGTAGAAATCAGTGGCGGGTAAACCTCAATTTGCCCACACGAGGTGCTTTGCATTTCGCCGTCTGCGCATAGTGCAGGCAAAGCGCTAACAAAATTGGCAGTATTTTGGCGCTTTTTCTGTTGCGAAACGGGGATACGACCGGAAACGCCTGTATCAGGCGCGGCAATTCGTCCAACCCAATTGTCATGAGCAGACCTGTTGCGACTGCGGATTTATGCATGAGATCGTTCGCGACCGGCGATTTTTTCCGCTTTTCAGCCACAAGGTGAAAAAAGCAAGTTGACCGGATGACACCGGTTCGTATATTCCGTCTTCTGTTTTCAAGAAACGACACAGGCCCCTGTGGCGGAACTGGTAGACGCGTTGGATTCAAAATCCAATTTCTTCGGAAGTGTCGGTTCGAGTCCGACCGGGGGCACCATCAAAATCTTCTTAATTTATTGATTTTATTAGCTATTTCACAATATCGTGTGCAGCCTATTGAAGAATTTTCGTGTTTTGTGATACAAATTGTACCACATTTGAGTGTGTTCATAGAGATGTATCGTGCATCGAACGCAAACGAAAAAGGGTGATTTCCGAACCGGTATTTTGTGCCTTAATCGTAATTCACCCAAAAAACTGAATGCATCAACAAAATCAACGGCCGACACCGCTATCCCGTTTTCGACAAAACGTGAAATGATCTGATGCGGTCGAGCGCGCAATCCACTCCGTTATCCATCACAGAAAGAACGCTCTGTTTGACGGCAACGATGGCGGTGCGCAATGCGGGACCATGTGTGCATCACTGATTGAAATATGTAAAATGAACCGGGTCGTGCCGCACAATTATGTCACCGGCTTTCTCGCAGCGATCCTGGCTGGTCATGGACAATAACAGATCAACGGATTGCCAGCCTGAAGCTCCAAGGTCTGACGCAACGCGGGGCCAGAGGATAGATTAATTTTAATTATAGTTCGAACAAAGTAGAGGAAAAGGCGCATCTTTACGTTGAGGACAGATCGAAAGGAAAAGTGATATGAACCGGCCGAAAGAGACCCCGCAACTCATCTGATATCTATGGAGCTACTGCGCCTTCCACTATCGAATGGGGTGATTGCGCCGTAGTTAAAATTGGTCCTGGTTCAAGTTGCACTACGACTATGAGAAGGAGAAAGAACATGACCATCGCAAAAGCCATTGCCCGCGCCTGGAGTGATCCGGACTATAAAACCATGTTGTTGAACGACCCGCATACCGCTTTGGCGGAAGTCGGTGTCGATGTTTCGACCGGTGCCAAGGTCAAGGTTCTGGAGAATTCTGCAGATACGCATCATATGGTGCTGCCGCTGGCTCCAGCTAATGTCGATGAACTTTCTGCTGACGCGCTGGAGAAAATCGCAGGAGGGATGGGCGGCATAAGCTATGGAGGCGGCATTAGCCTGTTGTAGTTGCGGACATCTGTTGACCGACGGGTTAACAGCTTCAGCTGATTGTATCAATTGACCCTGGGACAAGGAGAACAACCATGACCATCGCCAAAGCTATCGCCCGCGCCTGGAGAGACCCGGATTACAAAGCCAAACTCTTGAGCGATCCGCACGCCGCCTTGGCCGATGTCGGTATCGCTGTTTCGGACGGCGCAAAAGTCAAGGTCGTCGAAAATACTGATCGTGCGGTTCATCTTGTGTTGCCTGTGAAACCTGCCGGGGCGATTGAGCTTTCCGAAATCGATCTGGAAAAGGCTGCTGGCGGCACCATGAAGCACCCGTTTTTGACATCGGCTTTTGATCTGTAAGATGTTTGGGCAAATCCGGGCTCGGTAACACGCATTTATGCACGCCGTTGTCTGTCTGCGGCCGACCTAAACAATTGGAAACCAAAAGTAAATGGGATTGAACAACCTGTAGCGCCAATGGGTCAGTCATCCATGCGCGCCGGAGCCGCCATTGTTTCGTTCATGAAATTATTGGACAGGGTTGTGAGCCAGAAGATCATCCAGATATAAATCAGCGTTTCAGCTATGCGCTGGAAGGCACCGGCTAAGGAATTGTCCGGTGTGAGATTGAAAAGCAGAAACAAAAGGATCGGGACGAGGAACAAACCGGCCGTTTTTATTCCTTTTGATGGCGCCTTATTGCCTGATTGACGGGACAAAATCGCAAGGCCGATTATGGCGCACATATAGGCACCCAGGCCGGTGGTGATGTGAATGAGATGTGTAAAGGTTGGATCGGTCGGTCTGCATTCAAAATCACATGGAGAAAACGCGGCGACGCTCAGCAACAGCGGGTAAGCAACAAGAAATGCGAAGCCAATCAAATTGACGGATGTCTTTGATAATCTTGTAAAAGCAATGCCAAGCGCACCGAACAACAATAGTTCAGTGCCGATGAACCCAAAGTAGTTGACCCAATTGCCGTGTGGTGCGCCTGTTGCCCCCAACTCGCTCATGAACTGCGTGCCATGGGTATAGCCAGGGTAATAAAGCCCGCCCCAAATCACGGTGATGACCAGCCAGCTATAGCTCGCCCCGGTTAAAATTACCGCAACATCCAGACGTCTCATCATTCAATATCCAGTGGGTCGATTCGTGTTTTTCATCGCACAGATGGATCGCATAACCAGATTTGTCCGGCAATGTCGCATGGGTCAGTGGACTGAATTATTATGCCTTCACCCCGATCCAAAATCCCGATGGTGGCATCCAGGCCACCCCTATAGGCGCATTGTTAAATCTGGAATTCCGCCAATGTGCAGCTAGCGGCGTCCAGGCTCCGTTTTTCGACCGAGTGCCAATGGAATGGCAGCTTCCAGTGTCACGCGCTGCCCGGCAGGAAATGCGGGCCTTTCAATTTCCAATTCAGTACAATAGGTTTTGCGCGTGGCCGTCACGAAACAAGGCTTTCATTCGCCTGCACACCAGCTGGAGCTCTTTTAAAACGATATGAAGGTGACACTGGCACAGCTGCGGGCATTTATTGTTGTTTCGCGAGAAAGGTCATTTACCCGCGCTGCCAAAATTCTATCCACGTCGCAGCCGTCCGTTACAGCGACAATCCAGCAACTGGAATCCGCGCTTGATCTGAAACTGTTTGATCGAACCACGAAAAATCTCCAGCTTACAAAAGCCAGCAGATCTTTCCTGCCTGCACTTGAGCGACTGGTGAATGAGCTCGACACCGTCCTGTTGGACATGCGGTCAACAGCTGAGGGTACGTCCGGCAGTGTTGCGGTTGCGGTCCTGCCATCAATAGCAACAAATGTGTTGCCTAAAACCATCGCAAGTTTCTCCAAAGCCTATCCGAACATTCGAATTGCCCTGCGGGACGATAATTCCTCAGGCGTTCAGGAACGGGTGCGCAGCGGCGAGGTTGATCTTGGTGTTGCCGGACGCGTCGAACATTCCGACGGGGTGCAATTTGAAACGCTGATCAAGGATCCCTTCGGGGCGGTGATGCATATATCGCACCCGTTGGCAAGGGAAACAGGCCCCATTGGCTGGCAGGAACTCGCCGATTACCCCTTCATATCCTTTGCCGCAGATACAGGAATAAGACCGCTTTTGGATACGCTGGAACAGGTTCCGGACAATGTTGCGTTGCCTTGGATAGAAGTCTCCAACATTGCAACGGTTTTGTCCCTGCTCCACGCCAATTTGGGCATAGCGGCGCTGCCGGAGATGGCGGTGAATACACTTGAGGGGGAGGTTGTCTTCAGAACGCTACTCAATCCGCCTCTTTTCAGGGAGTTGAGCTTGATCACAAGAACCGGCTCCGCCCTGTCTCCGGCTGCGGCCAATTTTGTGGATCATATTCGTTTGGCGCTCAGACCTGCCTGGATGGATTGATGTTTCTAATTCAAAATGCCTATTGATTTATAGGTGTTGGTTATAAATACCCCTTTTTTATCCATTTTATTGATTATTTGCGTTGCGTCCTGGATCTATTTCACCCTTTTCTTCTACTTCATTCACAGGGAGGAATTTTGATGACTATCAATTTGAAGCGTCGCGCAGCACTTGCAGCGGCGGGGCTGTTTTCACTCACTGCTTTGCTTGCCATCAGTACGCATGTTCATGCAGATGATCCTGAGTTCCTGAATATTGGTGGTGGCCCTAGTGGCGGCACATTCAATGTTGTGGCAACCGGTCTCGGCGATCTCATGCGCACAACATTTCCCGATAGTGTTGTTGGTGTTCAGCCGGGTGGTTCCGGACCAAATCTGTTGCGCGTTTCCGCGGGCGATGCTGACCTGGGCATAACATCTGCGAGCAATGCCGCCGATGCCTGGGCCGGAAGAGATCCGGCGACACCCGATGCGCCGATCCAGAACATCCGCGGGCTGATGACCTTTTTCCCGAGCGCCATTCAAATCTGGGTTGATGCCAATTCTGACATCAAAACGATTGAGGATTTGAAGGGCAAGCAAATCAGTGCCGGGCAACCGGGTCAAACATCGTGGAACGCCTTTAACAATCTGTTGAAGGTTCACGGCATGACCGTTGAAGATCTGGAAGCCGACGGTGGTAAGCTGCATCACCTGAGCTGGAAGGAATCCCAAAATGGCCTGCGCAATGGTCAGCTTGACGCTGTCATGTGGGTTGCGCTGTATCCGCATTCGACAGTTTTGGCGACGGAAACCGCGCGCAAAATTCGGGTGCTTTCACTGGACCCGGCCAAGCTGGATCAATATCTGGCAGAATATGGCGGCGGATTTGAAAAAGTGACCCTGCCGGTTGGTCTGTATCAGGGCCAGGCAGAGCCTTCGACGTCCGTCGGCACCAAAACATTTCTGTTTGCATCCGACAAAATGTCAGACGACACAGCCTACAAGGTGACGTCTTCAATCTGGAATAATCTTGAAAAATTTCAGCAAACCCACGCGTTGCTACAATATATCTCCCAAGACACCGCGGGCGCGGGAATGCTGGCGCCTATTCATCCGGGCGCTGCGAAATTCTATTCAGAGCAAAACATCCCGATGGATGACCCGGTTCTGAAATAGGTTCCGGATTTTTGAAGCGGGTCAATGAACGTTCGCGGTGTATCCCGCGAACGTTCCAAAAACCCTTTTGAAATTTTTGATAAATTGACCCATCTGTCGGTTCCTCCGACTGTTCCTTTCGTCAGGGTAGGCCGCCTCGTGAAGATAAAGATTGAAAGCGTCATCTCAGTTCTGGCCATATCGATGGTTTTGTTCCATCTGGCCGTAGCCTCACCCTTTATACTTGCCCCCAATATGTTTGTTCGCGGGTGGCATTTGCTTTTCGCACTGGTCATCGGATTTCTTGTTTACCGGTCTACCGATCCGAAACAGCGCAAATTCGTTGATGGCGCCCTGATCGTCCTGTCGATCATCGGCGTTGGTTACATGATCTATTTCCATGCGGATATAATTGTACGGCCACCCTGGACCCAGGTTGCGTCACCGATAGAGATTTTTGTTGCACTTGCCACAATCTTTGTTGTGCTTGAGTTAACCCGCCGGTGTCTGGGAATGGCGATCACCGGCCTATGTCTGGTCTTTATCTTCTATGGCTATATCGGGCCCTATTTGCGGCATGTCGATTTCCTGCGCCCGCTGGCACACAAGGGTCTGGGCATTAATGAATTCGTCGACCAGATGTACTTCAGCTTCGAGGGTATTTTTGGCGTGGCTCTGGGTGTCTCCACGGATTTCATCTTTCTGTTTGTCGTCTTCGGCGCACTTCTTCAGGTTATTGGCGGTGGTGATTTTTTTGTGAATGTCACCCGGTCGGCAACCGGTGCAACGCGCGGCGGTCCGGCAAAAATGGCTGTTGCCGCCAGCGCTTTGATGGGAACCATGTCGGGCAGTTCGGTTGCCAATGTGGCAACCACCGGTGCCATCACAATTCCAATGATGAAAAAGCTGGGTTATCCAAAAGCCTTTGCCGGTGCCGTTGAGGCGGTTGCCTCCACCGGCGGGCAGATTACGCCGCCCATCATGGGGGCTGCAGCGTTTTTGATGGCAGCCATTTTGGGCATTGGCTATCAGGAAGTCATAACCGCCGCAGCAATCCCTGCCTTTCTTTTCTTTGTATCTCTTTTTGTGGCCGTTCACTGGGAAGCGCTGAAACATGGTTTGAAACCGCTCGAGCGCACCGAAAAAGGGGCGACTTGGCGTGAGTTCAAGGCCGGTTGGACATTTCTGATCCCGCTTGTTGTGATCATGACATTTCTTATTTTGGGGTACACGCCCAGTCTTTGTGCATTCTATGGCGTCGTGGCGACACTGGCGACGCCTTTGTTGCGCCGTTCAACCATGGTGTCTGCGAAAGTACTGGCCAGGGGGCTGGAACTTGGTGCGCGGGCAGCAGTGCCTGTCGCGATAGCATGTGCGTCTGCCGGCATTATCGTCGGCATCGTGCAGATATCAGGCCTGGGTTTCCGATTTAGCAGTCTGGTGATCGCATTTGCCGACGGCAATCTTTATATGGCGCTGGTGTTGGCCATGGTCGCGGCCTTCATCTTTGGCATGGGCATGCCAACCACGCCAGCCTATATCATTCAGGCAACCCTGGTTGCACCTGCTCTGGTTGAATTGGGTGCCCAGCCACTGGCTGCTCATTTGTTTGTCTTTTATTATGCGGTTCTGGGTCAAATTACACCGCCGGTGGCGGTGGCCGCCTTTGCAGCAGCACCCATTGCAGGCACGAGTTCCACGGCTGTCGGCTGGCGCGCCTTTGCTCTGGGTATTCCAGCCTATGTCATACCATTCCTCTTTGTGGCCAACCCTGAACTGCTTGGTCAGGGTGATTTTGCCGATTTGTTTCTTGTTCTTACCCGTTCGGTTATCGCCATTGTCTGCCTGTCCATCATGCTGACGGGATGGCTTGGCGGACGTTCTCTTAACTGGCCGGCACGCGCAATTCTGCTCGGTGCAGCGGTGCTGCTTGTCACGCCAACCCTGATACTCAATCTATGCGCTGTTGTCGGCATTGTGGCCATTTGGGCAGCACAAAAATATGTATTGAGCCCTTCTGGTGTCGGGGGGAACCACTGATGGATGAGCATAAATTGACCACGCCAATGCCAGTGGAGGCACAGATTGACCTTGGCGTCATTGCGCAATCCCTGCCCATGCCTGAGGCGACCAAATATCCCTATGATCTTGTCGTCGTTCATGAAACGACGGCCTTTCTCGCCGGTCAGATACCCAAACGGGACGGAAAACTGGCCTATGTTGGCATCGTTGGTCGGGATGTTTCGCCTGTTCAGGCACATGATGCAGCCCGCATATGCGCGCAGCAGGCGTTGGCCTGGTTGAACAAATCGGCCGGAGGCCTGGAAAATCTGGATCGCATTTTACGCATTACGTGTTTTGTTGCGCACGAGGATGATTTTGAGGATATATCCTCTGTTGCAGATGGGGCCTCCACCTATCTGATTGAAACGCTGGGCAGCAAAGGTCGTCATGCCCGCTCAGTGATCGGTGTTAAAAGATTGCCCAGAAATGCGCCGGTTCTGATCGAGTTCACCGCCGCACTGCAGCATCCGGTCTGAAAATCCCAACCTCTGTCTGACCACGACGAGGTTGACCACAAATATATCATAAACTGCTGGTAGGTATTCACACGTTATCCGATATGTTGACGATCATTGTTTGCCGGTTAACCTCCAGGGTGCATATTGCGCGGCACATGAGAAGACATCTGACAGCCGGAGTACCATGACGAACAGACAATCTCCGGCTCATGGCTTTGTGCGTAAGGGGCTTAAGGTACTTTGTGTGCTGGCGCTGTCACTGGCTGGCATTGTTGCGGCTTATCTGATCGCGGCAGTGGTTGGAACTGTATGGACGGCCCCTGCAAGTCCCGGCGTGAAAACCGACACGTCCCATACCATCTACGTGCTGTCGAATGGATTTCACAGTGATATTGCGCTTCCGGTCGTGGGCGGGCAGGCGCCGCACGGCATTCCGGTTGCTGGTGAGGATCTGCCGGCGGGCCTTCAGGGCACACAATATCTTATCACCGGCTGGGGGTCTCAGACGGCCTATACCAGCTTGCTGGCTGTATCCGATCTGACTGTTGAAATTATCGCAAAAGCACTGTTTTTTGATCGGTCTGTCATACACATACAGCCCTATTCCGGCCCCATGAGCGGCAAGGGAATATACCGCCTTGAACTGGGTGATGCACAATATCAAAAACTGATCGCCTTTATTGCGCAGACCTTTTCAACAGACGACGAGGGAAGGGCTGAACCGCTTAGCGGCATAACACAGGGCTTCGGTGATGTTTTCTACCGGGCACACCCAAGGTTCAGCATGTTTTACGGCTGCAATGCATGGACAGGAGAAGCGTTGAGGCAAGCTGGCGTATCCGTTGGCCGCTGGACACCATTTGCCCAGTCCATCGAATGGAATATGGAACAATTGCAAACAGCAAAATGACGGCTGTGCGTGGAATTCAGCAACGTCCAGCGCCCTGTCAGGACGCGCCCTTGACGTGATTGTCCACCAATTGTCTGTAGAGTTCGCGAATTTGCCGGGTCCTGGGACCGGCGCCGGAAACGGCCCCTATTTTCTTTCCGTCTATTTCGGCCACCGGCGTCTGTGCACCGAAGGTACCGGTCAAAAAGGCTTCATCCGCGCCATAGGCCTCATAGAGCGAATAGTTTTTTTCCTTCAACGGAATGTCGTTCTCAATGCAAAGATCAATGACCTTTTGCCGTGTCACACCATTCATGCAGTAGTCGCCTGTTGAGGTCCAGACTTCGCCCTGGCGAACGATGAAGAAATTACAGGCGTTTGTTGTGTTTACGAAGCCTTGCGGGTCCAGCATAAGCGCCTCATCAGCACCGGCCTGTTCGGCCTGAAGGCTGGCGATTATGCAATTCAGCTTTGAGTGGCTGTTGAATTTGGGATCCTGGCTGGTGGGTAGACCACGCACCTGGGGAACTGTGGCAAGGCGGATACCACTGGAAAGCAGGCCCGACGCTGGTTTTGAGTGTTCAATAATTGCCACAACTGTTGGGCCGGATCGCGACAGGCCCGGATGCTGAAATGGTTTGTCCTTGGGGCCGCGCGTTACCATCAGTCGGCAATGGGCGTCGCTTGTCATGGCGTTGGCCTGCGCGGTGTGATCAAGAGCCTGGCGAATTTCTTCTCTGGTCATGCCAATGTCAATGGAAACCGCCTTGCAGCTGTTGAACAGCCGATCCATATGCTCGTCAAAGAATGCCCACTTGCCGTTGTAAAGCCGCAAACCTTCCCACATTCCGTCACCGAGCATGAAGCCGGAGTCGTAAACCGATACTCTTGCCTGTGCCCGGTCAAACAACGCACCATTGATGTAAATTTTGATGTCGCGGTTGCGTGCATCTTCCATGGCGTCGTGCGTTGTGTGGCTGGTGCCGTTCATTGTTTTGTCCGCAAAATGGTTCGTTCTTCCTGGCGCTGTTGCCTATGCTGGTAACGGGCGCAATGGTACAACAGGTTCGCACATTGCCTGTGCGTACCTGCTGCCAATATAACTCATGGCTGCCTGAGAGCCCTACATCCAGCCCCGTTCCTTATAATAGCGCACCGCGCCTTTGTGGAGAGGAGCGATGGTTCCATTGGAAATCATGTCCATTTCCTCAAGATCAGCGAAATTGGGCCGTAGCGCCTTGAAGCGTTTGAAATTGTCGAAAACCGCCTTGACGACCTGATAGACCGCTTCCTCGTCTGTTTCTGTGGAGGTTACCAGCGTGGCGAGCGGCCCATAGGAATTGATGGTTTCCGGCTGTCCCTTGTAAAGACCAGCCGGGATTGCAGCTTCCGAATAATAGGGTGTTTCGGCGACCAGCCTGGCGATCTGCGGACCATCGACCTGCAGGAAGATGGTGTCACATGAAACAGTGGCCTCTTTGATGTTGCCAACGGGGTGACCAGCTGAAAACATGATGGCATCCACTTTGTCGTCACATAGGGCGGCGGATTGTTCAGCCGATTTCAGTTCAGAAGCAAGCGCCAGATCGTCGACCTTGATGCCAATCGTGTCCAGCAGAACCTCTGCAGTTGCTCTGGAACCGGATCCGGGATTGCCAATATTGACCCTTTTGCCTTTCAGGTCGGCAAGTGTATCTATTTCGGCATCTGCGCGCACCAGGATTGTCACGATGTCGGAATGGGCCGAAAAGACTGAACGCAGGTTCTCATTGGGGCCGGAATCGGCAAAAGCGCTGGTGCCGTGAAGGGCATGAAACTGCCAGTCGGACTGCACGGTGCCAAAATTCATGTCTCCGGCAGCAATACCGTTGAGGTTGGCAATTGAACCACCGCTGGCCTGGGCGGTGCAGCGGTAACCGTGCTCATCAGACGTGCGGTTCAAAAACTTGCAGATGGAATTGCCGACCACATAATACATGCCGGTGACACCTGCAGTGCCGATTGTAATGAATTTTTGGTCCTGGGCCTTGGCAGGCGCAATCGCAGCCAGTCCCAGCAGTCCAAGACCACAAAACACTGCCAATCCCTTTGTTGCCGATCCTCTTACTGGCGATCCTTTTGTTGGGTGTATCATTTTTTCCTCCTTCTCACTGGTCGCGTCAATTTTCAATTGAAACTGTCGCTTACCGTCGATGTGCTATCCGTCAATATTGTATGATTGTAAGATTGTCAACAATTGACATTCTAATTGTGTTTGCCCATGGTTGGCCTATAAGGTCCGTTCATCGGCAATTGCTTTTCGATATCTGCCTAATTTGGAGGATAACCCGGTTGACAACACAGCTTGCAGCAGTGCGTCCACTGACCGATTCCACACTGCGGGGTCGCACGGTAGATCAGATGAAATCTTTGATCGTTTCGGGGGAATTGGCAGCCGGCGCCCGTTTGACGGAAACCGGGCTCGCCGAGGCGCTGGGCATCAGCCGCGGGCCGCTTCGTGAGGCCATACGCGAACTCGTCGATATCGGGTTGGTGGTTAGCAAACCCTACAAGGGATTGTTTGTCCGCGATATTACCCTCAAGGATCTGCATGAAATCTATTCACTGCGCACGGCGCTGGAGCAATTTGCTTTTCAACAGTGCTGGAACAGGCGGGATCAGACGTCGATCGACGATTTACGCAGGCGCAATGAAAAGCTCACCAGAACCATAGTTGAAGCTTCAGATCCCTATGGGGCGATCCTGTGCGAACTCGATCTGCACAGTTGGTGCTATGAGCTATCCGAGCACCAGCTGTTGCTGCATAGCTGGAACCGCCTGAAACCAAATCTTCAGTTCTATTTTGCCATGCATCAACAGGCCCATGGTCGAAAAGGGCCGTTGCGGGAGGCGCATGATACCTATATCGAACTGGCTTGTGGTGACAATTTGGATGCGATGATCCAGCACCTTGATGAGCATATGCGCCAGGGGTTGGAGAAAACCAAAAGCTTCATTTTCGCCCAGTAATTTTCACTACGCGAACCGACTGGGTGCTCAACCCGGACGCGGTTGTGACCCGGCCTCGCTACCGGTCTTCATCGGCATCCAGAATCCTATGGGCGGCTCCGGCAATGTCTTCATATTGATTGTTCTTCAGCGACCAGAAGAATGCGCCAAGTCCAACAATGCCCAGGCCAAGAGATATGGGGATCAAAAACATCCAGGTGCTCATGTGTGGCCTCCTGGAAATGTTGCCGGTTCGACTGCCAGATAGGCGTGCCAGGTGGCATGACCCAGAAGAGGAAAAACGACAATCAGAGCGGCAAGGCCAGTGAGGCATGATACCAGGAACAGGGCCAGGACGATCAGGCCCCACACCAGCATGGTCGCAAGATTATTCCATACCAGTGCAATACTGCTGCCCATGGCTGTGAAAGCGTCGGTTTTTTTTGCCAGCAGCATCGGGATCGAAAAGACGCTGATTGCAAAAGCAAAACCTGCAAACAGACCACCAACAATGCTGCCGACGATCAAAAGTGCAATGCCTGATGGTGTCGTCATCAACATTGGAATGATGCTGGCAAGACCGGCAAAGGGCAAAAGACCGAAGAACAACGCGTATAGAAGCACCGCCGTTCTGATCCACAACATGACCAGCAACACCAATAATACGCCGATGAAGGCTATCTGACCGCCTGCTTTGCGCCAGCCTGTTAGCGTGTTGAAAAAGGTAATTTTTTGCCCGGCAGCAATGCATTTGCTTTTTTGATAAAGCCCAACAGCCAAAGCCGGTCCGGCAACCATGAAGCCAGCGATGGCCGGGAACAGGAAATAGTCTCTTTGCGCTGTGAACAAAGCGGCGATCAGAGCGATGGAAATGCTCCAGACGATCAGGCCGTAGATGAGGCTGACCATGGGTTTTGTTTTCAGATCGGACCATGCGCTGGCGAGCCAGTGCAATGTCATGACTGGCGACAGGTTGCGGTTCCAGTCAACCTTGCGGGGAAGGGGCGGGACGACTGCAGGAATGGTGTCCATCGTGGTTTCCTCAAAGAGCTTTCAGGCCATAATCAACAGGATGATTTGGCGGCGCGATAGGCTGATTGCGTTTTGCTGGCGGAATTATTCGTCACCTTGTGATGGGCGACACAGGTGGGCTGCGATGTCACAGCGACATAGACCAGATGAAAATTGGCAACGGCCAGAAGCGTGATCCCTCCAACAATGCACAAACCAGTTTTCCAATATTGCAGCAAAATCATCGGCATCACCTTTGAACCAGAGGGTGCATGTCGTTCAAATCGAGTATGTAGAAAGTGAGGAGCCGTCGGTCCGCCTCGGACAATCTGTTTTCCCAGGAAGGCATATGACCCTGACGTCCGTTCCAAACCGTGTCGAACAGGCTCTGACTGTCGCCGCCGTAAATCCAGTTGGCATCTGTCAGATCCGGTGCCCCGATGTCCTGGTCACCCTTGCCGGTTTCGCCGTGGCAGGCAGCGCAGTTATCGGCGAAGACAGCCGCGCCGTTCCCGCTCCGCTGGTCAGGCTCGGCAGATTCAGTCTGGTCCATATTGATTGCGTGCAGGTGATTGATCACAGCCAAAACGGCCTGCCGGTCAATCATGCCATCGCGTCCGAAGGCCGGCATCTGCGCGAGACGACCGTCAACATGCTGGCTGTTGATGCCAACCCTCAGTGTTTCCAAAATTGCATGTTCTGCGGGTTGGTCATCACCGCCCCAAAGCCAGACATTATCGGTCAAATCGGGGTACCCGGGCCCGCCTGCACCCGCCATGCCGTGACAGACCGCGCAGTTGTCGCTGAACAGCGGCTTTCCGGCGCTGCGGATTGAATTCATCAATTCCGGGTCGCGTCTGACTTGGGCAAACGTGGACATGGGGATTTTTTCCAACACCTGCGCCCGGTCTGCACTGGCTGTGGCCAGTGCGTGTTTGAGCTGTGCGCGCTCATCGAATTTCAAAAGACCGGATGTGTAGGAACTGCCGAGCGGCCAGGCGGGCAGCAGAACCCACATTACAACGGAAACCGCAAAGGCGACGCCGAGGAAGATCCAGACAGATCGCGGCACGGCGGTATTGAGCTCCGTTATGCCGTTCCACTGGTGGCCGGTTGTCATATGACCGGTGTGGGGATCACGTTCGCCTAGCGACATGGTGTATCCTCATCTTCGAGAATGCTCTTGGCGGCCCGGTTGAATTTTGTTCTGTTGGCTGGCCAGCAGGCATAGACAACAACAACGACCGACATCAACATCAGGTAAAATAGACCGTAGGATTTTGAGAATGCTACGAGGGTTTGATGGTCAAAATCCATATTAACTGCCCCCCGCCGATGCCTGTTGCATGGTGTAGGGTGCCATCGTCAATTGACCGATGATCTGCAGATAGGCAACCAGTGCATCCAGTTCCGTGACGCGCGACGGATCGCCGTCAAAAACCCGTATATTTGTCGCATCACCATAGCGTTCAAAAACGCCATCGGCACGTTCACTGTCAGGTGTTGCCTGGCCAATGGCATCAAAGACTGCGTTTTCGACCATCGCATCGCTATAGGGTACGCCTACCCGCTGCTGCGCTTTGAGATGCAATGGCAGTTTTTCTGTTTTGAGTGTGTTCCTGGCAAGCCACGCATAGCGCGGCATGATCGAACCGGGGACAACGTCTCTCGGGTTGTTCAGATGGGCAACATGCCAGGCATCGGAATATTTACCCCCAAGACGCGCCAGATCCGGGCCGGTGCGCTTTGAGCCCCATAACATGGGGTGGTCATATTGCGATTCCACCGCCAGCGAATAGGGACCGTAACGGTCCACCTCGTCGCGCAGGGTGCGGATCATTTGCGAATGGCAGGCATAACACCCCTCGCGCATGTAGATATCGCGGCCCGCCAGTTCCAAAGGCGTATAGGTGCGCATGTCGCTCACGTCTTCGACGGTCTCGTCAATCGTGAACAAGGGGGCGATTTCGAAGAGCCCGCCAATGCCTGATACGACAATAATCGCAATGGCCAGCGCGATGGAATTGCGCTCAATTTTATAGTGCGTTCCAAACATGGTGTTACGCTCCGGCCTGCGGGGCAAAAACCGGTTGATCAACATCCGATTCAGATGCCGCCGTTCTCATGCCTGTTGTCATTGCGATATTGTAAAGCCCGATGACAGTGCCGGCCAAAAACAGCAACCCGCCAATGCCACGCGCCACATAATAGGGATGAAGGACATTGACGGATTCCAGGAATGAATAGGCCAGGGCCCCATTGGCATCATAGGTCCGCCACATCAGACCCTGAACAATTCCGGCATTCCACAGTGAAAAGACATAAATCACCGTTCCTGCAAGCGCCAACCAGAAGTGCACTTCAATCAGCCGGGTGGAATACATGCCTTGTTTTTTCCATAACCAGGGAACCAGCGCATAGAAGGCACCGAAAGTGATCATCGCGACCCAGCCCAATGCGCCGGAGTGGACATGACCGACAGTCCAGTCCGTATAGTGAGAAAGCGCGTTGACGGGGCGGATCGCCATGAACGAGCCTTCAAATGTGGATAGCCCGTAGAATATGGCCGCCACCATCATGAAACGCAGTGTGGCATCGTCGCGAACCCGATGCCATGCGCCATTCAGCGTCAGCAGCGCATTGCCCGCCGATGCCCATGACGGTATCAGCAACATCAGCGAAAAACTCATGCCAAGCGTTTGTACCCAATAGGGCAATGCCGTGTAATGCAAGTGGTGCGAACCGGCCCACATGTAGAAAAAGGTTATGCCCCAAAAGCTGATGATGGACATGCGATAGGAATAAATCGGTCGCCCTGCACGCTTGGGCAGATAATAGTACATCATCCCCAAAAAGCCCGACGTCAGAAAAAATGCAACGGCATTATGCCCATACCACCATTGGGTCATGGCATCCTGAACGCCGGAGAATGCCGCGTAACTTTTGGCACTTCCAAGTGAAATCGGTACCGCGAGATTATTGACGATATGCAGAACCGCAACCACCAGAATAAAGGCCATATAATACCAGTTGGACACATAAATATGGGGTTCCTGGCGCCGTGCCAGCGTGCGCAGGTAAAGCACGAAATAGGCAATCCAGACAATGACAAGCCAGATGTCCGCGTACCATTCGGGTTCCGCATATTCCTTCGATTGGGTAATGCCCAGGAAATATCCGCTGACGGCGAGGATGCAGAAAAGATTATAACCCAATAGTACGAACCATGGTGACACGTGGTCCGGCAATCGGGCCCTGCACGTGCGCTGAACGACGTGGAAGGATGTGGCTATCAGCGCGTTGCCACCAAAGCCGAAAATGACGCAGGTGGTGTGAACAGGGCGCAATCGGCCATAGGACGCCCAGGCCTGATCAAGCGTGAAGTCCGGATAGGCCATCAGCCAGGCCACCCAATTGCCGATGAGCATGCCGAAAACGGCCCAGCACATGGCAATGACTACACCCGCCTTGCTGGGGGCATCGTAGTAGGATGCGTTTTGACGGGCATCGGGGCCGGGTGAAAAATAACCTGATAGCGTCACAAATGCGGTGGCGACGCCGGCAATGGCAATAATGAAACCGTGAACACCAAGAGGATCGCCCCTGCCCGCCACCGCAAGGGCCAGCCCGATGATTGTCAGCAGGCAGCCAATGGTCAGGGCGATTTGACGTTCCATCAGTGTCATCTGTGATGTCATTTTAACGCTTCCGGTAGAATTGCAGCTGAAAGCTGACAGGGCCTGTCACACACACATGGTGCGGCACCTGAGGCTCGATGAGCGCAAAGTTTCCGGCGTCCACGGTCAGTTTTTCTTGCGGCTTTTCCTCCAGCACATAATCGATTGAACCCTCAAGAACGATTGCGCGGGCCCAGACACCGGCTTTGGTGCGGTGGTTTCGTTGGAGTGCAGCGGGAACTGTTTTTTCACAAAAGAGCGGCGATTGGCTGTATTGCACCAATCCGCCTATGTGTTTGTTCAACATCGCCTTTGGCCCTTTCGAAGCGGAACGCCAATGTTCGTGTGACGCTCAGATGAAGGTTTTTCTCACATGCTTTCGCAAAGAAATATATAGAATGTATCTTTTAATAGGCATGGCTTGCGTAAAAAGCAATATATAAAATACATGTTATTTGATCGACTGTGGTTGCGCGCCGCTCGCGCCGCGTCAGGAGAACCGGAACCTTTGGTATTGTAAACGGATGCACCATGCGGGATTGTGCGGACAAGCAGTCAGCGGCAGCGACCTGGAAGATCATATGGCATTACCGGAGACAGTACTTTTTGATGCAGAGATATGCTCCAGCCTCGATACGCTGGTTGAGACCTATGGCAGAGCGGAATTTATTGGTGCCGAGATTGAGATTTGGGTGTTTGATGGCCGTTCGCGCCGCGAAGCTGCCCGTGAAACTTTGAAACAAGCAGGAGTCTCGGCATCTGTTCGTTCTGCCTATAAGCCACTTGTCCATGCCCTGATTGAAGAGATCGATCTGGATGGAACCGACGATATCCTCATTTGCTATCCGGTTGTTGAAGGTCTGGCGCCCAACAGGTTCCTGCTGGAGGCCTATCCGGCTAATGAGCATATCGGCGGTGATCGTATTCGATTTGAACCGGCAGATCCGGAGGACGGTTCCAGGTTACTCAATTATCAGGTTTCCTATCGAAACAGCGATGGTTGCCAGCAGACAATAAAGATAGCCGCACCTGGCTGTTTCCGTCAGGACCACGTCGATTGCCGTGTATTTGCCAGCTCAGGCTGGGTTCGTGTCCGCTTGCCACACAGCAAAACATACGCACGTGATGAGGCGTTTCACGCGGATCAGGCTCAGGCTTTTGACAGGGTCATGGCAATACTGGTGGCACAGGAATGGTCTGTGCAGGAGCCCCACTTCGACCGTCTCGACATGTGCATTGAGGCACCTTTTTACGACCAGCCACTGGCTTTTGCCAATGAGTGTATCAGCACTGCCGAGGCCATGCATGAGGATCTGTATTTTTCAGCGCTTGAGGTGTTCAAGAAAAAAAGAGGGCTGCCGCTGGATGATCGGACAATCATGCCGGGACAGCTTGTGCCGCAGATTACATCGGGCAACGGTCCTTTGCGCGTGCGGGTCTCCGTTACACAGGACCCTGGCACACGCGACCCCGGTCTGGACATGTCCAGGCCTGCAGAAGAACCGGCAGGTCTTGACAGGATAGATCACTGGCTCAAGCCAGGCAGGATTAAAGCCGAACTTGACGCGCTGGGGGGCGTGCGTTTTGAGGCCCGCTCACAGCGTGGCCGTCCGGTCTGGGGAACATTTATCGATAACCCTGGTCCAGGCCTGGTCATAACCGCCGGTCAGCACGCGAACGAAACCTCAGGGCCGATCGGCGCACTGCGAGCGGCAAAACAGCTGGCAACAGAGCGCAAAATCGGTTTTGCCGTTGCGCCGCTGGTCAATCCGGACGGTTATGCTGTGTTTCGTGAACTTTGCGCCACCTATCCCCACCATATGAACCATGCGGCACGATTCACGGCATCGGGCTGTGATCTGGAATATGTCGGGCGCGGCTATGAGAATGAGGCACATTATACTGCCCGGGAAATGACACGGGCCAACCTGCATCTCAACCTGCATGGTTACCCGGCTCACGAATGGACCCGCCCATTTTCCGGATATGTGCCGCGTGGCGCAGAAATCTGGACCATTCCCAAGGGGTTCTTTCTCATTTTGCGTTATCGGCCCGGCTGGCGCAAACAGGGCGAAGCTGTATTGAATGCGATGATTGACGCTCTGGCAGATTATCCACCCATTATCGATCTCAACAGGGAACAGATGCAACGCAGTCGGCGCTATGATTCAATTTCTGCCTTTGAAGTGCGCAGCCATGTTCCATACTTCCTTGAAGAGCGCGATGATCCGCTCTTTCCCATGACCATTATTACCGAAGCGCCCGATGAGACGATTTACGGCGAGGAATTTGTCATATGCCATACCGCCCAGATGAAAGCGGTGCTGGCCGCCGCCGAGGCCAATAGACGTATTGCAGATCTGGTGTAGTGGTGAAAAACCGGTCAGTGGCGTTCCGGTGCCATGATAATGCAACCGGATGTCGGGACAATTTAGTTTGCTGATTATGTGTCGGCATCATTACGGCTTCTGAAATAAAAACGAATGCGGACCGCCTTGACTGTTGCTTATAATATGCAGTTATCATCGGATGAGTGTAAGCATTTATGTAAAACCTGATGATTTGTAGAAAACTGTATCAATCACATCTTATGCGTCATGATAATGATATTTATATAATAATTATAAGTTACAACTTATTCAACAAAAACGAATAAACACTATTGTGCTTGTTAGATATATGTATTAATCGACATATATATAATCCTGATTTTCGTGAAATTCACAGGGGCAGACATGCGCACAAGCATCAAAAATTTTAATATTACCGCTTTACTTTTTGTTACAGCGTCTTTTTCTTTGGGAAATTTCACGAGTGCAGAAGGATCTGATTGGGACAACGGCGCACCGTCCGATTCGAGCTGGTTTTCTGCTGAAAACTGGGCATCTGATCTCGTGCCTGTCGCTACTGATTTCTTAACGATTGTAACCACTGGCGAAGTTATCAGCATTACTGGGCAAACCGCCGTTGGATCAGGTTTAAATCTCGGACAGTTTATTGGCACAAAGGGTGATCTGAAAATCTCTGACGCCGGAAAACTTGATATATCCAGGAGTGTTAAAATTAGCTGGCGCGTCACTGAAGAAGGTTCAAACGTTCAAAGTTCGTTATGGGTCACTGGTGCGGGTTCAAGTTTGGATATCGGCCAAAATCTATCTGTTGCTGAACGAGGTGCAGGAAATCTCTACATAGAGGACGGTGGACAGGTTGAGGCTGATTTGGTTCTTATCGGCGACCTTTATCAATCTCGAGGTATGGTGGCTGTAAAAGGCGAGAATTCGCTGCTTTCAAGTTTGAGCGATTTTTATGTTGGTAATGCGGGCAGTGGCCAATTGATCGTATCGGAAGGTGGCAAGGTTACCAGCGCCGATGCGGCAATAATTGGCCGTTACGACAGTTCCAACAGCAGCGTACAAGTGACGGGCACCGGATCAAATTGGAGCAATGAGGGCTACATTCTCGCTGGTGTGCATGGAACGGGCAAGTTGGCGATCGAAGATCGTGGAACGGTTGATAGCGGTGCAGGCATTTTGGGCAATGAGGTCGGTTCCACTGGCGAGGTGCACATAAAGGGCCCTGGCTCTGCGTGGGAAATAATAAATCGAACCAGTTCATTTAACTTTGACGGCAGTATCATTGTGGGCAATTTGGGTTCTGGCTCATTGACCATTGAAGATGGAGGCAGGCTGTCGAATGATGGAGATGGAACGATTGGCGAGCAAGCCGGATCAACGGGCAGTGTTCTTGTAACTGGTGCCAATTCACGATGGATGAATGCCGGACCCCTTTCAGTTGGGCTTAAGAGCACAGATGCATCTCTTTCAATAGAGGATGGCGGGTTTGTTGAAGCCGAACTGGTTGCCATCGGAGATGAAGATTTTTCTGATGGATCGGTGGTTGTCAAAGGCGAGAGCTCCAAATTTTCAGTTCTGAATAATCTTTATGTGGGCAATAAGGGCAGCGGGCAGCTGACTGTGTCGGATGGCGGCAGTGTCACCAGCATGGGAGACGCGTTTGTCGGCCGCTATACCGACAGCACCGGCATTGCGGAAGTAACCGGACCCGGATCAACCTGGATTAACAACGGGTACCTGCTCGTCAGCAAATACGGAACCGGCAAACTCTCTATCAAAGATGGTGGAACCGTCAAAAGCGGTGCTGGTGTTATTGGCGATGCGTCCACGTCCCATGGTGAAGTGCATGTTCAGGGGGGAGGGTCTGTCTGGAACATTGACGCTATCCTGGGTGCTGATGGTCAATTCTTTGTCGGGAACTTTGGCTCCGGTTCACTGACCATCGCCGATGGTGGTATGGTCAAGCTGGGTCTTTTGGGAACGGGCCATGTTGATATGGCGGCACAGGTGGATTCCACCGGAAGACTGGTCATTGGCCAGGACCCCAATGTTCCAGTTGGCGACCCACTGGCTGATCTTGTGGGGCCAGGCACGCTGGTCGCTGCTGAACTGCGTTTGGGTGGCGGCGACAGCACGATCATATTCAACCACTCTGACAACACCGGCACCTATGAATTTGCACCGGATATCATAAGCCCTCTGGATGTTCCGGGGGTGATAGAACATTACGCCGGAATGACCCGATTGACAGGTGATGACAGCAATTTTTTCGGAAGAACCAATATATATGGCGGCACATTATCAATAGATAATATGCTGGGCGGCGGTGTGTCGGTAAAAAGTGGTGGCTCGCTTTCGGGGGGCGGCACAGCCAATGGCGACGTCACCTTTAATGAAGGGTCCTATTATCGCGTTATAATGGACGGCACGAAAAATGAACAGGGTTTGACGATTGATGGTCAGGCATTGCTGACAGGCGGTATGGTTAAACTCGACGGTGACTATCTGACCCAAACCGGGCAGGAAATTGTTGTCCTGACGACGACGAACCCGCTTACCACGCAATTTGCCGGTGTTGAGCAGTTTGACAGCATATTCTTGTTGGCTGCGCTTCGACACGGCACAAACCACGTCTATGCCACGGTTTCTCAAAAAACCCTTGATAGTGTTGCCAATACGACCAATCACGTATCAGTGGCCAATGGTTTGCAGAGCCTGCATCCGGAGCATGAGTTGTTCGTTGCTGTATTGGCGCACAATAACGAGGAAGCGGCGCGCAGAACTTTCGATGAATTTTCCGGTGAAAACAATGCCTCACTGAACGGCGCACTTGTTGTAAATGGCCAGCAACTCGTCACTGCCGTTACGGATCGCGTCAGCGCTGCCTTTGACACGGGGTCTTCAAATACGTCCACAGCTGCCTATGGAAACCTTGACGACAGCGCCAATGGTTTCTGGATGACCGGATATGGCAATTGGACCAAAACAGATGCCACATTCAATACGGCTGCCATGGACAATACGCTTGGCGGTGTGGTTGCCGGTTATGATCGTCAGGTTGGTGACATGCTGCGTTTGGGTGTTCTGGGCGGCTACAGCCAGACATCAACAACGACTGATGCCCGTGCTTCATCGGCCGATGCCGACAGCTATACGATCGGCGCATACGGCGGCACAGATGTCGGAAAGGCAAAGCTGAGCTTTGGCGCGCTCTATACGTGGCATGCGATTGACAGCACACGCTCAGTCAGTTTTCCAATCCCGCATACACTATCAGCAGATTATAACGCACATGCGTTTCAGCTGTTTGCCGAGGCCGGCTATAAAATACAGGCCGACCGGGTGATGCTTGAGCCATTTGCCGGCGTTTCATACATGCAGTTGAAGACGGATGCCTATAATGAAACCGGTGGAGTCTCGGCTCTGTCAGCAATGAAGGAAACCACGTCGACCACGTTCACGACACTGGGTGCACGCAGTTCCATAGAACTGGCGCACAAGGTCAGGGCGCACGGTATGGTGGGCTGGCGTCATGCTTTTGGTGATATCGATCCCTCGGCCACTTTTACCATCGGTGGTGGCGCGCCGTTTACCGTTCTGGGTGCACCAATCGCGCAGGATGCGGCCGTATTGGAAACGGGCATTGATTTCAATGCGTCGGACAACGTCATCGTGGGAGCATCCTACGAGGGGCAATATGGCGACGGCGCAACGGCACATGGCTTCAATGCAAGAATGCAGGTACGATTTTAACGCGATCTTACGCTGATTTTCTGCTTGTCCCATGACTGAAATTATTCAAACATGGGACCCTTGTTGATTATTTTGAGGCAGAACGGGTGCTATGGACATTGCAGCGCTATTGCTCTTTGCGGGAGCCCTATTGATTGCGGCGGGATCACCAGGCCCCAGTATTGCTGCGCTGGTGGCACGGGTTCTTGCGCGTGGCCACCGGGACGTCTTGCCATTTCTGGTTGCCATGTGGCTGGGTGAGGCGGTGTGGCTGACGCTGGCTGTGTGGGGACTGGCCTCGATAGCGCAAACATTTCAACTGGTCTTTGTGGCCATCAAATGGGCCGGGATTGCCTATCTTTTATATCTTGCGTGGAAGATGTGGCATGCGCCGGTGGATACAAAGGCGGGCGAATTGCCGGGCAAAGGCTCATCAATCCGCATGTTTGGTGCCGGGCTGTCGGTCACGCTTGGCAACCCCAAGATCATGGTTTTCTACATGGCAATTGTGCCGTCCATCATTGACCTTCGCTCTCTGACGATCGTGGGCTGGAGCGAACTGGTTGGTGTCATGCTGCTTGTTCTTGCTGCCATCGACATTGGCTGGGTTCTGTTGGCGGCCCGTATGAGGCGTTTGCTTAAAAGCCCGCGGGCTCTGCGTGCCGCTAATCGCTGCAGTGCAGGGATGATGGCCGGTGCGGCGACAGTGATGGCAGCCCGATAGAGCAATTCAGGTTTTGACCGAATCGGCAAAACCTGAATGCATCAACAAAATCAAAGACCGACACCGTTGTTCCGTTTCTGACGAAACGTGAAACGGTCTAGATTACCCGGCCTGTATTGCAAGTGGGTTGTGGGTCATTGTGCCCGGAATGGGCACACCCAACGTTTGCAATAGCGTTGGTGCGATGATGCGCTGATCAAGCACCTGGTCCGCATCCGGTCCATCGCCCTTACCAAAAGCATAAAAGGCTGTCTCGCGCATGGAGGGTTCGTCGCCGCCGTGGGCCCCATCGGCGCTCATGCCGTGGTCTGCGGTAACAAAGATGTTGTAACCAAGGTCCAGCCAGGCAGGCAGGGTGCGTGACAAGGCATCATCAATCAGTGCGGCCTGACGTTGGTACTCCGGCGATTGACCGCCATAGGTGTGACCGAGCGTATCGGCGCTGCTGGTGTGCAGCAGCAGGTAATCCGGCGCGTGTCGTGTCAAAAGCAGGTTGGCCTGTGCGCAAAGGTCGATTTCGGCCGGCGCGCAGGCATTGACAGGACCATAGCCTTCCATCGAATAATAGCGGGCATGGGCAACCGGGCCATCCGGATCGTCAATCTCGCAATGTAAAAAGGGATCAAAATCACTACCGCCATACAGCGTGTGAAAGAACGAATGCCCAACGATCGCCGCACTCTTTTGTGCCTTTTTGACTTCAGAAAACACATTCGGCATGCGCGAACCGCGCAGGCTGTGATTGGACAGGATGCCATGGTCGAGCGGCGCAACGCCCGTATGGATGGTTTCATACATAACCAGTGAAATTGTCGGCAGGCATGAACGCATTTTCCACATCTGGGCGGAGCCTGCCTCCACACAGGCCTGCAGGAACCCGCTTTGTGTGACGCAGGTTTCATAACCTACGCCATCCATGATGATGAGTACCGCCTTGCCGGTCATGACGCGGCATGCCCATGGGCGTCAACGACCCGTTGCAGCATAGGTGCATAGTGATCAAAATCGGGGGTCTGATGATCTGGCACTTTGCCCATGTCATCCCAGATCCTGACCTGGAGAATGGCTTTCAGGTTGGGGTTTTGGGCGAATGCGGCAATTTCATCTTCATTCATCGGGCCGCCCTGCAAATTCAACGTATGGACGGATGCCGGTGATAACTGGTCAAAATAGGCAGGATCGGTTGCGCATAAATAGCGTTTGGCGGCTACATGATGACGCACGCAATCGGTGACAATCGAGGGGAAAAAGGCGGCAAGGACCGCTGCGCCAGCCTCGTCATGATGATTGTCCACGCCCTTTTCCAGTGCGTCATCAGGAAACTCATTGGTATAATGACCGATGTCATGCAAAAGCGCAGCAGCGACCAGATCATCACCCGCATCGGCTTCTTCTGCCAGTTGGGCGCCCTGCAGCATGTGTTGTGACATGGAGACCTGTTCGCCCAGATAGGATTCAGCACCGCGCCGTTTGAAGATGTCGCCGATGAAGGCAACAATTGTCTGCGCCGAGAGTGCGGAAATGTCCGGTTTGCTCATTGTGCTGCCTCCAGCGCCACGGTTTCGATGGATGCGAGGGTGGAAAGAAGGCCGTCCTTGTCCGCATAACAGCCCTGAAGCCAGCGTGAACCAGCACCTGAATATCCCTTGCGGGCATGCAGTACGCGGGTATTGTCGACAATAAAGCTTTCGCCGGGCTCCAGTTTGAAGCTGACACCCATTGCCGGGTCATCAATGATATTGGCCAGATGGCGATAGGCCTGATAATAGCGCTGCATATGTTCAAAGGGTACATCGCTGATGGGGGCGGCTGAACGATTGTTGAACCGGATTGCGATCAATTCACCATCCGGTGCCAGTTCGATCATCGGACGGCGTGAACGCAGTTTGACATCGGCAGATCCAGCATATTCAAACCGGGCGCAATAGCGTGACAACAGATCAAATCCCTCTCGATCTTCATCCCGCAATCTCTGCGCGGCACGAAAGCCATCAACAACGATGGAATCGCCCCCTTCGGCTGAATTTTCAAGGCAGTACAGGATTTGCAATGTTGGCACGGGATCACGATAGGGATTGTCCGTATGGGCCTGCAGGCCAAGCCCGGTATAGGCCAGATTTGATGGATTGACCTCGGTACGCACCTCAAACAGCGGGCCATAATTGGTTTCACGAATGAAACCGAAAGTCCTGACGACATCAAGCAATGCACCGGGTTCAACAGGGCCACCTGCAAGACGGGCAAAGCCATAGCGGCGCACATTTTCCAACCAGTGCCCCAGCGCCGGTGTATTGGTGCGAATGGCGTTGAAATCACCCGTTGGCACCTGCTGCAGATTATGACTGTCCCATGTGGTGATTTCACCGTGCAGCCAGCCGGGTTTGTCCTGCGTCGGTCTGTCATAGGCATTTTCGATAAGCCAATCGACAGGAAAATCGAGTGCAATGTTCTCCGGCAAAAGGCGGACCTGAAGACTTGTGCCATTGGATTGTACACTGTCTATGCGGGTATTTTCGGGAATATCCGCAAGCGTTATCAGTCGCTGTCCATTGCCAGCGGCGCGGGTATTTTCATCCAGCGCATTGTCACGAAGCCATACGGCATGAAACCGCAGGGACGTTTGGTTTTTCAGATTTACCTGTACCCATGACCCGTTATCATGGGAGATGGCTGAGACGATTGTATCCATTGGTGGCCCTGCCGTTGCCTGTTGGGCTGCGCATGGTCTGGCCATGCGCGCTGCCTGTGGTCAGATCAATTGATCTGCTGAATTGGCTCGACCTTAGAATGACTATGATATAAGCACAATAAATGGTTTTTGGGAATAAGGCATCGTTTTCATTATGGCTCAACAACAGCAGGCGCAATTGCCGCCGCTTGAATGGCTGCGTGTTTTTGAGGCGGCGGGGCGCAATGGAAACTTCACAACAGCGGCGCAGGAACTCGGCCTTACCCAGGCGGCAGTCAGTCAGCGCATTCGCAATCTTGAACTCAGACTTGGCAAGGTGTTGTTTTATCGAAAGCCGCGCGGCGTTGAACTGACACTTGACGGTGAAAGCTACCTGCCGCATGTGCAGTCTGCTCTGTTGGCACTGACGCGCAGTACGGCTGATCTCTTCTCGCAGCCCGTCAGCCAGATAACCATTGTCGCAATGCCATCGCATATTAAACTGCTGATCCTGCCACGCCTCGCCCCTTTTCTTTCGGCGCATCCGCAATTGCGGGTCAATTTCATCTCTGCCTTCAGGCAAAGCGATTTTGATGATGGTTTGGGCGATTTTCATCTGCGCTATGGCAATGGTGAATGGGCAGGCCGGCAGGCAACACTGGTTGAGCGCGAAATACTTGCACCGGCGGGCGCACCGGCACTGTGCAGGGAGGCGGGCACCAACTGGCGCGATCTGCCGCTGCTTGAATTGACAGGACCAAGATTTGGCTGGCGCGAATGGTCCGCAGCCACGGGTTCGTCGATGCCGTTTCGCTCCCGTTTGCGTTTTGATTCTTTTGATCTCCTGCTGCAGGCGGCAATCGAGGGCCTTGGGGTCATGCTGGCATCGTTGCCGCTTTCGCAAACTGCGTTCGAGCGGCGCGATCTTATCAGATTGTCAGAGCCCGAAATGACCATGGACACCGGCTACTGGCTATCCTGGGGTGCACATCAGCCACGCCTGGCAATTCATGATCACCTGATGCAGGTGTTGGGCTCTTGATCCCTATTTGCCCGTGGCGTGGTGACCTGACAGACACTGTGCGCTACATAGGTTGCTGCAGTGCACCATCATGATCCTGCGCAAAGGGAGACCGGCGAGTTGATATTGTCTGAATATGCGACCTATGAAGAGACAACTGCGCAATTTAGCTGGGATATACCGGCGCAATATAACATCGGCTTGGCTGTGTGCAATGTCTGGGCTGAACGGGAACCGCAGCGGGTGTGTCTGATGCATTATCAGCCTGAGCGTGAAGCGGACCGCCTGACCTATGGGGAGCTGCGTGATCGCTCCAATGCAATCGCCAACGGATTGGCAGAGCAGGGCGTTGGCCGTGGAGATCGGGTTGCCGTTATGCTGCCGCAGGGTTTTGATGCCGCCATCGCTCATATCGCGATTTATAAACTGGGTGCGATCGCAGTGCCGCTGGCGTTGCTGTTTGGTGTTGATGCCATGGCCTATCGCCTGCAGGCCTCTGGCTCAAAATGTATCATCGCCAATGCGATGGGCTGTTCCAAACTGACCCAGATTGCGGACCGGCTCGACCACCTGCAGACGATCATCAGTGTGGATGACACACCGCAAACCATCTCTTTTGAACAAATGATTGCAGAACAATCAGCCCGGTTCGATGTGGTCATAACCGGTCCTGATGACCCGGCTTTGATGATTTTCACATCTGGAACAACAGGACCTGCCAAGGGCGCGCTGCACGGCCATCGTGTTTTGCCGGGCCATCTGCCCGGGTTTCGCTTTGCGCATGAATTCCTGCCCAGAAAGGACGATCTCTTCTGGACCCCGGCCGATTGGGCCTGGGCCGGGGGGTTGCTCAATGCCTTGCTTCCGGCGCTTTATTTCGGTGTGCCGATTGTATCCTCCGCTGCCCAGAAATTTGACCCCGATACGGCATTTCGGATTATGGAAACCATGCAGGTACGCAATGCATTCATACCGCCAACGGCTCTCAAAATGTTGCGTGTCGTGGATCGCCCACGCGCCCATTATGACTTGAAGCTTCGCACTATCGGTGCGGCAGGCGAGGCCCTCGGCAGGCCGACATTTGAGTGGGCAAAAAGAGAACTTGGCATTACCATCAATGAGTTTTACGGCCAGACAGAATGCAATTTCGTGCTATCATCCTGCGCGATGCTGGGGGTCAGCAGGGGCGGGTCAATCGGCAAACAGGTGCCAGGGCATCAGGTCGCCATCATTGATGATAAAGGCCAGGAAGTGCCACCCGGTACCGCCGGTCAGATTGCCGTTAAAAAGGGTGATCCGGTGATGTTCCTGCGCTATTGGAACAATGAGGCAGCTACCCGTGACAAATACAATGGCGACTGGATGCTTACCGGGGATCAGGGAATTGCTGACGCAGACGGTTACATCGCCTTTTTCGGGCGTGATGACGATGTGATTACCTCGGCTGGATACCGTATCGGCCCGGGAGAGATTGAAGATTGCCTCACTGCACATCCAGCTATTGGCCTGGCGGCAGCCGTTGGCAAACCACATCCGGTTCGCACCGAGATTGTCAAAGCCTATATCGTGTTGAAACCAGGTTTTGAAGCAAGCCATGCACTTGCCGGCGAAATTCAGGATTGGGTCAAGACGCGGCTTTCCGCACACGAATATCCAAGGGAAGTGGAATTCATGTCAGCACTGCCGTTGACGACCAGCGGCAAGGTGATACGCCGGGAACTGCGCGAGCGTGCCATGCGCGAGGCGCGCAGCTATACAGATGCGATCTAGACCGTTTCACGTTTTGTCAGAAAAGGGACAACGGTGTCGGTCTCTGACTTTGTTGATGTATTCAGGTTTTGCCGATTCCGTCAAAACCTGATTTGCTCCAGCCTTGCCAAGCAACGCAATTTGGCGAGCGAATTCGGGTGATCCCATGAGACAATATCGGGAGAGGCTGATATTACCTGCTCTTGGCAAAACCGCGTAATTTGTTGCGCACAATGCGGGCAATATTGCGGGTGTTTTGATAAAGATGCAGTTGCGTTGAGACCTGACGAACCTCGCGGTCGCGCGACTGGTCCAACCCGACAACAAGGGTGCCCATTCTGCAGCGCTCACGCCATAATCGGCTCATGACGGGGTGATCGGGCACAGCACAGGAATCGGTTATCACGATATTCGGATCATCAAGATGATTGCTGGTGAGGTCGTCCATCAACAGCTGACCGGGTGAAAAACTGCGATAGTCTTCGTTGAAAGCGGTCTTCCATGTATAGGCTGTGCCGCTCATTACAAATACAACAGTTGATGCGATCGACTGGCCATTCAGGTTCAATGTGTGGATGCGTACATTGTCGGTTTCGGCAAGATCGGTGATCGCCTCACGGGCAAAGGCTGCCCGATAACGATCAACAACCATGGCGGTGCGCCGCTGTCCTTTCCACCCGCTGGCCTCAAGGGTCAGAAACTCCTCCATGCGAAAGCGTATATCATCGGGATTGCGTGCCACATCATAATGCAGCTCTCCCTGTTTGCTCAATTGTTTGCGCAACCTGCGACGGTCGCGAATATGTTTGGCGGACATGGATTGGCGTAAATAGTTCGTGCCGTCTTGCAGACTTTCCAGCATCGGACGCTCAAATATTCCTGTTTCCGACAGCGGCAGATTTCTGCTGATGGCAACGGCGCGCAACAGCTGTACAAATGAACCATCAAGCCGGGCGTTCGGAACAACCAGAACCGATGGAAGTGCCAGGGCCTTGCTGTTCAGCGTTTCGAACAGATTGTCCAGCGTCTGCGCTGCATCCTCCCCGTCGAGCAGGGGGGTTCCAAGTGGTCCATAGGGATTGGACCAGGATCTGATGATCGGTGTCCCGATGGCAAATCCGGGGCGCTCGATGGAAAAAGGCATCAAAAACCGCAATCTGCTGCGGTTCTCGTCCTCATCGCGCATGATCATCAATCGGACGGGCTTGTCCTCTATGCGCGGCATCGCGGGCGCCATGAAGCGGGCTGAGAAAAACACATTGGGTTCGAGCGCGCGGTGCGTCAGAAAATCAAGCTCTTTGCGCAGGTCATAGCCTGCACGGGCGGGATAGATGCTCAGGTGTCGTGAATCCCTGGTGGTGGGCACCGATATATCAGCCAGCGGCCGTTCGACCATGACGCCACCAATTTTGGTCGCTGTGACATCACCAGCGCCACCGGCTTCATCCTGAAGGAATGGATTTGACGACATATCAGTTGGCCTCACTATTATCTGCACTTGCCTTCGGTCGGCTGAAGATACTCATATTTATGCCCAGTCTCGTGCGAACGGCGACAAACAACAACAAGGATTCCAATGCCATTGCGGCCATTGTTGCCGTTGCTGCACCTTTGATCCCCAGCAGCGGAATAAGTGCGAAATTACCCGCTACATTAACGCACAGGGCAGCCAAATAGACCAGAGCACAAATCTTCTGCTCGCCGGCCATGGTCAGCAGGGACTCGCCGGGTCCAATCAATGCCTTGAATAATATGCCGGCAAATAAAATGAACATGACAGGATAGCCGGCGGCAAATCCGCTGCCAAAGAAGGAAAGCAACAGGGGGCCGAGCGCAAGCACAATGATGCCCAACAGCATGGAGGGCCAGAAGACCCAGCGCGCTGACATCGCTGCGAAGCGCGCCAGTTCTGTGCGGTTATTCTGTACAAACAGCACTGAAAATCGTGGCATGATACCCGCTTTGACCGCAAACAGTACAAAGTGAACAAGCGCCATAATCTTGGCAGCGGCGAAGTAGGTGGCAACGTCTTCGGGTTCAAGAAACATACCGACCATGACAACGTCTGAGTTGGTGATCAGAAAATAAAATCCCTCGATCAGAAAAATCGGGAGCGCGATGATAAACCAATAGCCCAGCCGATAAGATGCGGGGCCGCGTTTGAAACGCCGCTCCAGACGAACGCCAAGAACCAATAGCTGGGCGATCGTTGTTGCATAGGCGGCGATCAATGCGGCGACAAGGGCGGTTTGGGCGGTTGACGCGAAACCAAGAATGACGGCGGTGAACATGGCAATCAGGATCAGCACCGGGCGCAGCAGATAGGTGGGACTGAGTGCCTGCAGCATCCAGCTGTTCGCTCTTGCTGTCCCATCCAATGCATCACCAAGAGCGATCATTGGCAGAGCAAATACGCCAAGCACCAGCGGTACGATGTAGTAGCTGGCGATGGTATCGCCAAACAGATAGAGAAAGCCGAGACCTGCTGCGCCGAAGAGGGTCGCACTTGTCAGTGCAACAAGGCGCGTTGTCAAAGCGATACCGCGAATGTGGCTGGTGGCACCCTGTTCAATATATTGCGGCAGGAAACGTATGATAGCGGTGTGAAATCCCATGCATGACAGGCTGCCGACAATAATGGCGATGACCCAGACAAATACAAATATGCCATATTCGAACTGACCCATAATTCGCGCCAGCAGCACCTGCGATAAAAAGGCGATGCCTGCACCGACGACGCGGATGGCAAATGCAGTAAGTGACATGCGATGGGCCTGACTCTGCTCGTCAGGATCGGTGAGGATCTGGCGTAATCCATCCAGTGCAACTGCAATGGTCTGCCTGAGTGATCGATCAGCCAAACCTGCCCCTTCCACCATTTTGTCTGCCACCCTGTCCACCTTAAGCACCAACTCGGATTTTGCCCCCGCATTCAATATGATCAGGGCTTGTTAAAAAACGGTTGGATTGTGCTGTTGTCACAGCGTAACAGGGTACTGAGCCATGTGCGTTTTCAGGATGAATCATTGCCGCCACCTCTCGCAATCGACCGGCAAAGGTGGGTTAACGGGGTTTGTGACCTTTTGTTAACCAGCCTTTCAAAAAATACCAATTGGCACACGCTGGACGCATGCAAATTCGGTTTTCCCATTGGCATCACCCCGGCAGATCGTTCAGCCGTGGGTTTGCGCCTGTTTTGAGGTGGGTATCAATAGTGTTTGAAATGTGGTCAGTGTCACAAACGCGTCCCGGAAATGAACACAATATCTCAATTGCCTGTGAGCGGAACTACAATCTTACCCAGGCGGAACTTTGCCGGTTGGAACGCACACAGGCTTCTATGAAGTTCACACCAGCTACGCCGTCATCAACACCGGGCGTGTGGACGTCTGCCTCCAGTGTGGTTCCATTCATTGCGGCACGAATTTTCCGAGCTGCCTCGCAATAGATTGTAGCAAATCCTTCCAGATACCCTTCCGGGTGTCCGGGTGGAATACGTGAAACGCGGCCCGCCGATGGGCTCGACTGCGGGCCGGCGCGCACGATGCGCCTGGTTGCCTCTCCCCGGGCACTGAACCAGAGGTTGTTGGGGTCCTCCTGACACCATTCAAGGCTTGCCTTTTCGCCAAACACACGAAGGCGCAATGCATTGTCCTGACCAATGGCTATCTGACTTGTCCAGATCAGGCCACGGGCGCCGCCGGCAAAACGCAACATGATATGCGCATTGTCATCAAGTTGGCGACCGGGCACAAAAGTCGTCAGGTCGGCGGCGAGGCTTTCGGGCTGCAATCCGGTCACAAAATGCACCAGATGAAAGGCATGAGTGCCAATGTCACCGATCGAACCACCGGCACCGGCCCGCGCCGGATCAGTGCGCCATTCTGCCTGTTTCAGGCCGGTTGTTTCAGCCGGTTCACTCAGCCACCCCTGTGCATATTCCGCCTGTACCACGCGGATTGGACCCAATTGATTATCCTGGATCATCTCACGGGCCTGACGCACCATGGGATAACCTGAATAATTGTGGGTCAGCACAAAAATGGCACCGGATCGTGCCGCCATATCTGCCAGCCTTTTTGCCTCCACCAGCGTATTGGTCAGCGGTTTGTCGCAGATCACATGGATCTGTTGCTGTAAAAAGGCTTCAGCTGCTGCCATATGCTGATGGTTGGGGGTAACGATCGAGACAACATCAATGCCATCAGCGCGCTCAGCTTCCCGGTGGGCCATTTGCTGAAAATTCGTATAGATTCGATCCGGTTTCAGGCCCAGCTCCTGTCCGGAGGCCAGTGCCCGATCGGGGTTGGAGGACAAGGCACCGGCAACCAGTTCAAACTGGCCGTCCAATCGGGCCGCCATGCGGTGCACAGCGCCAATAAATGCACCCTGTCCACCGCCAACCATACCCAGTCGCAGCGGGCGATCGGGTGTTGTGCCGATAAAGTTGCTCATCGAGAAAGTCCCAGCATCTGTGCATTGATTGCCGTGTCCGTATCAGCGGCAGCAAAATCATCAAATGCATGTTCGGTCACCGGGATAATGTGACGGCGAATGAAATCTGCACCTTCGCGTGCGCCGGCCTCTGGATGTTTGAGTGCACATTCCCACTCCAAAACCGCCCAGCTGTCATAATCATAGGCAGCGAGTTTTGAAAAAACAGCGGCAAAATCAACCTGACCGTCCCCAAGCGAGCGAAAGCGGCCCGCCCGTTCAACCCAGGGCGCATAGCCGGAATAGACACCCTGTTTCGGTGAAGGATTGAACTCGGCGTCCTTGACGTGAAAGGCGGCGATACGCTCGTGATAGTGATCGATGAACCCCAGATAATCCAGACACTGCAGAACAAAATGGCTGGGATCATAGTTGATTTTGCAGCGTGCGTGGTTGCCAACCCTTTGCAGGAACATTTCGAATGTCGTGCCGTCGAACAGATCCTCGCCGGGGTGAATTTCATAGCAAAGATCAACCCCAACGGCGTCAAACGCATCAAGGATGGGCCGCCAGCGGCGCGCCAGCTCATCAAAGGCATCTTCAATCAGCCCTGCCGGGCGTTGCGGCCATGGATAGATATAGGGCCACGCCAGTGACCCGGAAAAAGTTACATGCGATGTCAGACGCAGACGCTGTGAAACCCGCGCCGCCTTTGTCATCTGTTCAACCGCCCACCTTTGTCGGGCTTCGGGGTTACCGTGCAACTGAACCGGTGCAAAGCCATCAAACGGGCGGTCATAGGCGGCATGGACGGCAACCAGTTGTCCCTGAAGGTGGCTCGACAGATCAGTGATAGTCACGCCAGCCTCATTGCAAATCCCCAGGACCTCATCACAATAATCATAGCTGTCTGCTGCCAGATCCAGATCAAAAAGGCGTTTGTCCCAGCTGGGAATCTGGACACCCTCATAGCCAAGGCCGGCAGCCCAGCCGGTAATTGATCTCAGCGAATTGAAGGGGGCGGCATCGCCGGCAAACTGCGCCAGAAACAGGCCCGGTCCCTTGATGGTTTTCATCGCATCACCTCAGCGCTCGTATGACACTGTCGACATCGCTCACTGTGGAAACCTCCGACAGGGCAAAGTTGACAGCTGCCTTGTGCCAGTCATCATTCATGGTGCTGCAGGCGTTTTCCGGCACGATGATTGTATACCCCTTGTCGGCTCCCGTGCGGGCTGTGTGTTCTACCGACATATTGGTCCAGGAACCGGTATTGATGATGGTGGTGCGTCCTGCACCCTTGATGTAGTTCTCCAATCGGCCACTTTCCCAGGCACTCATGGTCATTTTTTCAACAATCAGGTCGCCCTGTTGTGGTTCCAGACCCGGTACAGGCGCTACACCCCAGGTACCGCGAACCAATGCGTTGTGTTCTTTCAGCCCTTTGAGCAAAGGCGCGTTTTCGCCCATTGCAGGATGACCGGGCTCACACACAAGCCAGACATGAATGACCAGCACGCCAGCCTGGCGGGCGGCCTGTGCAAGACGGGCAATATTGGCAACAACGTTTTGCTTTGCTGCATGTTCGGGCGAGCCGGTGTGGGCAAAGGCACCACCAGGCATCATCACGTCGTTTTGCATGTCCTGAATGATCAGAACACTCTTGTTGCCGTCAATATTCAATGGTTGTTCTCCTGATGAACCGGCCGGTGCGGGCTGCGTTGTGCCTTGTGCTGTGGAGCGGCCGGTTGATGCTGAGGTTGCATTCATGAAAGGCTCATTGCGGGGCCTGACCCTGGTCTTCACTGCATAGAGCGAGGTTGAAGACGCCATGAACAATGTGTCCCATGCTTCGCCGCCCCAGTGCATATTGGCCACCATTTCCGGAACTGCGACCTTGCCCAACAGCAGGCCGTGAAACGAATAGACCCACAGGCCGCCGGGCGCGGTAACCCAGACATTGCCCTTTTCATCGGCTTTCATTCCGTCAGGGAGACCCGGTTTTATACTGTCGCGAATGCCACCGGCAAAAATCCGCCCATTGACCAGTCGTCCATCATCGGCCACGTCAAACATGCGTATATTGGCCTGATCCGTGTCATTGACCCACATCCAGCGTTCGCAGGGCGAAAAGCACAATCCGTTGGGCTGGTTGAACATGTAGCGATCCGAGACCAGTTGCGGCTCGTCGCCCGCACGGTGATCGGGTGGCAGACGGTAGACAGCCTGAAAACCCAGTTGTGTCGGGCGTGGCACACCGAAATGTTCCATCCGCCCAAACGTTGGATCGGTAAAATAGATTGACCCGTCCGATTTGACGCACAGATCATTTGGCGAATTGAGTTCGCGCCCCTCAAAATGGGAGCATAGAACCTGCCTGGTGCCATCGGGTGCAAATCGCGCAACACTGGAGGTTGTATGTTCGCAGACCAGAAGGTTCAAATTGGCATCATAGGACATGCCATTGCCCATGTTGGAGGGTTTCAGGACCTCCTTGACACCGGTTTTGTCCCAGCGCCGGCGCGTATCACCGGGCATATCGGAAAACAGCAGATACTGATCAACCGGATGCCAGATCGGGCCTTCGGTGAAAATGAAACCGGTACCCAGTTGCGCAACGGGCGCATATTCATCAATCAGATCATGGAAAGTCGGGTCTATGGCTTCGTGAGTCATCCAGCACCTATGTTGATTTGTGTCCTCTGGAGCAACAATCCGGGGTCGCCGATTACATCGGGAACCAGTTGCGGGTTTGAACCGTTTCGCTCAACGGGCCGGGCACGGTCATGCCAAGGCGGCCAACCACCTGCTGATTTTCGATTTTTGCCGGACGGTCATGAACCGGCAGCAAAAATTTGTAATTGGTCAGCAGTTTTTTGATCGCGCCTTTTTCTTCACGTTTGCTCCCCGAATGGTTTCCGGTGACCCGTGGCTCCATCCAGTTGTTGGTAAAGACGTGATTGACGA
This sequence comes from uncultured Rhizobiaceae group bacterium, assembly GCA_947501445.1. Taxonomy (GTDB): domain Bacteria; phylum Pseudomonadota; class Alphaproteobacteria; order Rhizobiales; family Rhizobiaceae; genus Hoeflea_A. Next base: position 290,165 of record CANMVS010000007.1, read on the forward strand.
TCTGGTCGTTGAAATCATAAATGACATCACCGCAGATGCAGGCAAGACCTTCTGCTGTCTCGACGATGACATTCATTGATCCCTCGGTATGGGCACCGGCTGCCTCGCACCAGACGCCCGGAATGATCTCTTCAGCACCGGTGATTTCGAGATCGAGGAACCGCATGGCTTCAGGCTCATAGATACGCTCAACCAGATGCATGATGTCCGGTTTCGGATACTGCGGATACATGATGCCTGAAACGGAAAATTCCATCTCACGACGATTGAGAACCACGGTCGTGTTCATCGGAAAAAGATCGTCCTTTCCCGCGTGGTCAATATGCAGATGGGTGTGGAGGACGTAACGCACATCGCCCATTTTCACCCCGTGACGGGCCAGTTGATTTTCGATCATATTGTCGTGGAACTGCAGGCCGCGCATGCCGAGCGATTCCATAATCGCATTGTCGCGGTAACCGGTATCAACAACGATGGGATATGCACCGCCCAAAATCAGGAAGCCGTATACCGGGACGCGGCGCACCCGTCCGCACTCGTGTCCCAGAACCAGAAAGCTGGTTTCCAGTTCGATATCACCATAGTCGAGAATGTGGATTTCCAGTGCCATTTTTTAAACTCCTTGATCTGGTCGCCAGAACCGGTTGTCATTTGTGCTATGAGAGCCTGTAGACCCGCGCAGCCGTGTCTTCGAAAATTGCCTTTTGTTGTGGTTTCGGCAAAGCTGCGGTGGCGCCGCGAAACGCCGCAACAAGGTCGCCGTAGCTTGTCCAAAGTTTTTCAATCGGGAAATTGGACCCGAACAGGCACCGTTTGGCGCCGAACAGTTTTACAGTGTCGTTCACCATGGAGGCGATGAACGCCGGGTCATTGCGATGAATGAATGTGCCGAATGCCGATAACTTGGAGACGACATTGGTGCATTTTGCCAGCGACTTCATACCGCTCAGCCATGCCTTTTTACCCGCGTCTGACTGATCCTCCAGCATACCGGCATGTTGCAGTATGAATGTCACCTGCGGACAGGCATCTGCGAGTTCCGCGGCCGCTGTCATCTGCGATGAAAACACCTGCAGATCGAAGCTCCAGTTATAATCGGCAAGATGGCCGATGTTGCGTTGAACCGCTGGATCACTGGGCAGATTGGCGTGTGGAGCAAACCGATACATGGGTTTTTTGTGCCAGTGCAATTGCTGGCGAATGCCACGCACAAGACCATAACGCGATAGTCTGTCCAGCTGTGGTCGAACATCATCAACGGTAAAATCCGCATAGGCTACGATGGCATGAGGCCAGCCGCAGTCTTGCGAAACGGCTTGAACCCATGCCGCCTCATCGGCTGCCCAGTTGGGCGCCCAATTTGCCTGAACATAGACCGATTTTGTAACGCCGCTGCCTTTGATGTCATCCAGATATTCTGCAATCGGGTAGTCGCGTTTGATCGCGGCATAGGGCCCGAAGATGCGCGGTTGCTCGGGTCCAAGCAGCCAGGGCAGGTCCTTTTGCAACCAGATATGATGGTGGGCGTCGATCACGCGGATCTCCTGTTTATTGAATGTCGAAACGTTGCTTTGGAAAGGTCGAGGACCTGCTTGCACAATTGTTCAATCGTGCTGCCATCTGCTAACCGGCCCAGATAAGGCAAGGCCTGTTGAAGGGCCTCGGTGCGCGGCTTGAAATCCACCCCGCTCGCCAATGGTGATAACCATGTAATCTGCCAGGTCAGGCGGGTCATGCGGCGCAGTGAGCTGACCATCATGTCGGGGCTGCCGCGTTCCAGACCATCTGAAATAATGACCACGACGGCACCGCGCAGCAGGGCAGCAAATCGTGGTATCGAAAGCAAGGCGTCGAGGGCATCCCCCAGTCGCGTGCCCCCGTCGAAATCAGCCACCAGGTTTGAGACAGCCTCCAGTGCCCGGGTCTGCTCGCTGGTTTTAAGCGCTGTTGTTACACGGGTCAGGCGTGTGCCCAGTGTAAAGGTTTCAACCCGGTCGGCCGCCTGTGTCAGCGCATGGGCCAGGCGCATCGTCTCGTCGCTCATGTCCTGCATGGAGCCCGACACATCAACCAGAAGGACGACTGTTCGCTGGCGGGTTTTGGGTTTGGCATGGATGAGTTTGAACAATTCACCATCGCGTCGAACCGCCATGCGTAACGATTGACGCAAATCGATGCGTTTTCCGCGATTGGCCGTGAAGTATCGTCGTGAACGACGTCTTGGCAGGGCGGCCGGCACAGAGCGTGCGAATGATCGCAGCAGATCACTGTCCGGCTGCCGGATCAGCGTGCGATGGGACAGGTTTTCACTGGTGCTTGCCTGCTCTCCCACCTCCTGGTCATCGTCTTCCAGCGCAATATCGCGGGTTTGATCATTGCTCTCGTGCGCTTCAATCTCCTCGTCATCGGGCAAAACAGTTGGTGCAGAGGCCGTCTGGCCGAGGAAATAGGCACGAAACAATGCGTCAAATTCTGCCCGCCTGTCCGGTTGTACTGCCAGTACCGCCAGTCCGGCATGATAAATGTCATCAATCGACCGTGGCCCAAGCAGAGCAATAGATTCGACAAAGGCCATGGTCTGATCCGGCGCAAGCATAAAACCGTGTTGACGCAGGACGCCGCAGAAGGTGACAAATGATTGTGTCGCCACGGGTAGGCTGGTGAGAGGTGAACTCATGCCGCGACACCCGACAGAACACTGTCCAAATGGGGCTGGATGTAGGTGAGATCATCATGGTCCTTGAGCGCAACACCAATGGCACGGCGAAAAGCCTCCGGCCAGGGTGCGCCCTGGGAATGCAACAGCGTTGCGCCTTCCGACCATTCTATTGTTTCAGCAACACCCGGTGGTTTGACCAGTGGTTGCTGGCGCAGCCTGCCAACCGCATCGACAACCGCCTGCGCCGTGGCTTGCGAAACAGCACTGGCCCTTGCCATGACAATGGCGGCCTCCAGCGCTGCATCCGGGTAGTCGATCCAATGATAAACGCAGCGTCGGCGCAGCGCTTCGTGCAGATCGCGTGTTCGGTTGGAGGTCAGGAACACGACGGGGTGTGTTGCTGCGCGTACGGTCCCGGTTTCGGGAATTGATATTTGATAATCGGACAGAAATTCCAGCAGATAGGCTTCAAATTCATGGTCCGCCCGATCAATTTCATCAATCAGAAGAACACAGTCTTCCGGATGGCGAAGCACCTCGAGCATGGGTCGTTCCAGCAAAAAATTGTCCGCATAAATATTGACAAAGTCATTGCCTGCCTGGCGGATCGCCAGCATCTGTGCCGGGTAATTCCATTCATAAAGCGCCGCTGAGGCATCGATCCCTTCAAAACATTGCAGCCGCACCACGCGGCGCCCCAGCACAGCACCCATCGCTTTGGCTGCCTCCGTCTTTCCAACGCCGGGGGCGCCTTCAAGCAGCAGTGGTTTACCCAGCGCAAGAGAAAGATATCCGGCCGTCGAAAGTTCCTGACTTGCGATATATTGGGCACCGTCCAATGCGCTTTGCAGTGACTGGGGGCTATCAATGCCTGCAACGGACTTACGGGTTGTCATCTTCAACCACCCCTGTTTTGAGCGCCGCCATTGACGAGAATGCCGCGCAGAACCTTTTCGGGTGTTATGGGTAGTGTATCGCAACGCACACCAACGGCATTATAGACCGCATTGGCGACCGCTGGCAGCAGCGGGTTGGCGCACATTTCGCCGGGGCCCTTGCCGCCGAAAGGCGCATCTTCGGCCGGACGTTCCAGAACCGCAATATTGTGATTGACCACCTGTCCTGCACCGGGCATCAGATACTGATTGAAGTCTGTCGGTCCGTGATCGCGGTTCGGATAATAGGGCTCCGTGGTTTCGTAAAGCGCATGGCTTATCCCCATCCATGCGCCGCCAATGAGCTGCTGTTCAACCATTTTCGGATTGAGTGCCCGCCCGACTTCATAGGCGGAGTTCACCTCCAGAACTTCAACTTCCCCGGTCTCGTCATCGACCTGAAGATCCACAACCACCGCTGCATGGGCAAAACAGGAAACCGGGGTCATCTCGCCGGTATCGGGGTCCACATCAGACATCGGAATGAGAAATATGCCGCGGCCGGAAATTGTTCTGCCCTGTCTGAATTGCGCGGCAATGGCTGTTTGCTCAACAGTAATGGTGCGACCGGGTGCGCCTTTCACGTGTATATTGCCGTGCCCATCGGTTTCCAGATCGCCAGCATTGACCTCCAGCTCTTCGGCTGCTGCTTCCAGCATGACCCCACGGGCTTCTTTGGCTGCCTGAATGACAGCATTGCCGACCCGGTGCGTTCCGCGCGAGGCAAAAGAACCCATGTCATGCGGGCCGGTATCGCTGTCGGCTGTATCCACATAGACATCTTCAACCGGTACGCCGATCGTTTCAGCAGCTATCTGACGGGTTACAGACTTCATACCCTGACCCAGATCAATGGCGGACAGGGTCACCATGAATTTGCCGTCGGGTGTTGAGTGAACAAGTGCCTGACTTGGATCACCACCCAGATTCATACCTATGGGATAGTTGATACAGGCAAATCCACGCCCCTTGTGCAAACTCATATCAACGTCTCCTCGTACCAGAAACAAAGGGGGATGCCCCCGGCCGCTTGACGCCCCGGCTGAACGGCTGTTGCGGCCTGTAGGGCTCTACGGGCTTTGGTGCATCAGTTGATACGACCGGTGGCGCAGGCGAAGGGCGCGGTGCTTGGGAGGACGGCGCGCCTGCCGGAGGGCTTGTTGCGGATTGCGTGAAAGTCTGTGGTGGCGGTGTCTGGCCATGGGTTGCGGGTACCGCAGGCACGTTCATCGCCGCAGGAGACGTGGCAGCTATGACATTGGCAACGGGAGCGCTGTTCGAGACGGGTGCAACACTGTCGCCCATCGCCTGTGTCGCATGAACCGGGGTTACCGTTGAAGATGGCTTGCTGGAGATGGTCCCGTTTGTTGCCGGATCGGTCTCGATGGCATTGTGTTTTCGCGCGCCGATTTTACCAACATCATCGATCACTGTTTGGGGAATTTGAGCCCGCTCTGCCCCACCGCCCTGAAGGCTGGACATGGCGGCATATTGCGGCTCAATCGACCAATTGGCTTTCTGTGCTGCTACCTGTGCACATTCGATCAATGCACAATTCTTCGCGGTTCGGCGGTGGGCCTTCATGTCACCATCCCGATAGGCATTGAGAATGCGCAATTCGATCGGGTTCATACCCACCGTTTCCGCGACCTTGTCCATGTGACATTCGATGGAAAAATCAACGCCGGTAATACCAAATCCGCGCATGGCTGTTGCCGGTGTGCGATTGGTGTAAACGCAATAGACATTTGAGGAGACATTGGGAATTGTATAGGGGCCAGGCAGGTGACCTGTGCCCTTGATGATCGCATAGGAGGAAAGCCGGGTATAGGCGCCGGAATCGAAAAACCCGGTAAATTGCCGGGCAATGATGCGCCCGTCCGAAAGTAACCCATCCTTGATGCGCCAGCGTTCTGCGCCACGCGGTGCACCAACCTGCATTTCCTCGGCGCGATCATAGGAATATTTGACCGGTCTGCCTGTCAGCCTGGCACCAAGAACCGCCAGCGGCTCGTGCAGGGAATCAACCTTGCCACCAAAACCACCACCGACGGTTCCGCCGATGAAATGCATGCGGCTGGAGGGCATATCCAATAGTTTGGCCGTCGTGCCAAGTGAGAAAAACAGCGCCTGCGTGCTGGTGTAACAGACATAACGATCATTGGTCTCCGGTGCGGCGATAGCCCCGCAGGTTTCCGTCGGGGCCTGCTCGATCGGCGACATCTGATATTGTCCCTCGACGATGTGATCTGCTTCGGCAAACGCCTTTTGCGTGTCGCCGAAACGCAGCTTCTGATGGTCATATAACTCGTGATAATCAAATGTATTGTTGGGGTAGGTCTCATTGACAACCGGTGCATTGGGCAGCAGGGCCTCTTCCACATCAAGAACATGAGGCAGCACATCGTAGTCGACCTGAATGGCATTGCAGGCATTACGGGCTTGCAGTTCCGTCTCGGCCACGACGGCCACAATGGCTTCACCCTGATAGGCAACCTTGTTGCCCTGAAGCAGTGCCTCATCGTCCTTGCCAAACCCGATAAGGGCCAGCAGTGTATTGAGATTGTTGGGAACATCCTGCGGCATGATTATGCGCACAACACCGGGCATGGATTGAGCCGCACGCGTGTTAATGGCACGGATACGGGCATGATGATGGGGTGAGCGCACACAGCGCAAATGCAACAGACCATCGAACAGATGATCATCGAAATAGGGCGAGCGCCCGGTCACATGGCCCAGAATATCCTGACGTATCGTGGGCTTGCCGATTTCGTTGAGAGCGTCGTCCCGTTCGTCAGCAAAAAGGTCCTTGCGAAATTCAATGGACGACATCAGCTGACCCTCCCGCGCATTTCACCGGCAGCGTCAAGGATTGCGTCAATGATTGGCTCATACCCGGTACACCTGCATATATTGCCCGAGATCGCTTCTATGACATCTTCACGCTGTGGATTGGGGTTGCGTGCCAGGAGTGCCTTGGCAGCCATCAGCATGCCGGGTGTGCAATAGCCGCATTGGGCTGCAAACTGCTCCATGAACACCCGTTGCAGCGGATGAAGATCGGGACCATCAGCAAGTCCGCCGGTTGTTTCAATGGATTGGTCTGAAACCGTTTCAGCAAGTGTCAGGCAACTGAGCCGTGGTTCGCCATCGATCAGAACGGTGCAGGTGCCACAGGTACCCTGACCGCAACCGTATTTTGGCGACAGATCACCAACGACGCGTCGCAGAACATCCAGAAGGTTGGCGCCACCATCAACGAAAACGGCAGTTTCCTTGTCATTGAGCGTGAACTGGACGGGTGTTTTTGCCATCAGGCATGTCCTCCATCTGCAAGCAGGCGACGGAGGTGAACCGGCGCAACCTGCGTGCGATACCAGCTGCTCGCAAGCGCATCGTCGGGGGGCTGGTAATCCCGATCCAATGTACCAACTGCGGTTTGAATTTCAGTTGGTCCCAGCGCGCCGCCATCAAGTGCCTGTTCTGCGTTACGCGCCCGCTGCGGCGTGGCGGCCATGGCACCAAAGGCAATGCGCGGCTGTGCCAGTCTCCCAGCGCGGATGGGCAGCCATGCGGCCATTGAGAGAACAGAAACGCCTTTGGGTTTCACACGACTGACCTTGGCATAGCGAAAATCCGAGCCCGATGGCCGCGCTATGGAGATCGATGAGACAAGTGCGGCCTGTGTGTTGCGTGTGGCGTAGAACCGCTCCATATCCTCCTGCGATCCATCGGCGAATTGAACCTGCCCGTCCAGCGCAAGCAGGGCGACACCAAAATCCCCATAGGGGTGTGCAGCAAACAAATTGCCGCCAATTGTTGCCATGTTACGTACTGCCGGGCCGCCGATGGAACGCGCAACCGGTGCAAGGAATTCAAGATCCCGCGCGTTTAACACATCACTCATCGTGAGACCCGCGCCCAGCGTTATGCGATCCGCGTGCACCGAGATTTGTTTCAGTGTTTTATCGTTGGTTCTGACAATCCGCTCGAAGGTCTGTTCGCCGTAGTTCAGCGTTCGCATGACCAATGTTCCGCCAGCCATATAGGTTGCCCGTGCGCCCATGGCGCTGGCCGCTTCATTGATGGATGCATAGCTCTCGACAGTAATCAAAGTTTACTCCTCTTCGCCGAGATGATGGCGGATGGCCTGAAATCCAGCCTGGTAAATGTCATTGGCAACCATGGATGCCAGTTCGTCCTGTCTGCCCGCAGGCGTGTCGAACCGTCCCTCCCATTCCCAAAAAGTCCGGTCGCCGTCGGTAACGGGAAAAAGCCGCACGTGTGATACGTAGTTGAACAGTGGTATCGGGGTGTCGAGCAGACAGTAGCTATAGGTCTGTTCCAGATCGGAAAGGGTCAGCAGTTTTTCACGCAACTCGGCACCATCACCAAGCTTAAATCGGCGCACACAGCCAATCCGGTCGGATTGTTCGTTGCGCTCAATGGCGCTGGTAGCAACGGCGGGGTGCCAACGGTCATGGCCGTTGAAATCGCGCAGCGTATCCCACACCAGTTCGATGGGCGCGCTCAATACGGTGCTGCGAATTATCTTGACCATGACCGTTCCCCCCTGCCTGCCTAAGCGACAACCACGGTGGCGCAAGGCCGATCAGATTGGCGAAAGCAGCAAGAACCATCCCTCTTTGCTGTTTCAATCATTGTTGACGTTCGCATGTTATCCTCCATTGTCGCGGACCTGTGATTGTCCGTTGCTTTGTTTTCTCAGCCGCCAAAATGCCTTTTGAGCGCATCAAACCCGCCCTGAAAGACATTGATACTGATGCCACTGACAAGATCGGCTTCATTGTCCGGTTCGCAGTCAAACTCGGCTGACCATTCAATGAAACAGCGCCCTCCATCGGTGACGGGGGTCAGTCGCAGTGTTGCAATGTAGTTTGAAAGCGGCATCGGTCCCTCCAACATCGAATAGCTGCAGAAAAGATCGTAATCACTCATGCCGACCAGCTGTTCGCGGATGTTGTCGCCGTTTTGCAGATTGAAATTGCGGATGGCACCAATCTTGTCCGCTGGCAGCGCCTCCTCAATCCGGCTGTCGCGTATACGTGGATGCCATCTGGGCAATCCGTTGAAATCCCGCACCCGCGCCCACACATCTGCGGCTGAGGCGTCAATAATGCTTGAAACATAGACTCTTGCCATAACCTATTCCTGCTTGCTGTCTTTTGGTGCTTTGGACGAAGCATCCGTCGGACTTCCCTTGGCCTTGCCACCAGGGGCATCTTTGGCAATGCGTTGCATGTCGCTGGCTTCGCGAATGAGCCCGCCCTGTTTGGCGATATTGGATCCATCGATGCCGATGTCACTTAGCAGGCTGTCGATCATCGGTGCCTGAACCCGGTACCGCAATGCAGAATTGATAACCTCGTCGGTGGGACTGCCGCCGCCGCCGCCCGTGCCACCGGTCCCCGAACCACCCGATCCATCAGTGCCCAATGATCCGGTGCCTGAACCGCCAAGCTGAACGATCTTGATTTCGTTTATTTTCTCCAGCGGTTTGACAGAGGCGGAAACGATGCCTTCCACATGCTCAAGCATTTTGCGTTTGAACAGTGAGTGGCGTGCCTCGTCGGTGAGGACATTTTCTGCCTCGTTGATGAGTTTTTGTGCCTCGGCCTCGACAGCGCTGCGAACCCGATCCGCCTCGGCCGCAATACGTTTTTCATCCGCAGCCTTTTCGGCCATGACAATATCCACACTGCGCCGACGCTGTGCCACTTCGGTCTGCTCGACTGTCTTGGCTTTTTCTGTAGCCTCAATTGCTCTGACGCGGGCATTTTCGGAATCAGCCTGTGCCGCGCTTTCTTCAAGGGATTTCTTGTAGAGAGCAATGGCTTTGTCGAGCATCGCAGTTTCTACATTCTGCTCCCGCTCGACTTCCAGGCGACGGCGCTGGGTTTCATGACCGATACGGGCTTCGTCGAGCCCGCGCTCAGAGGCAATGCGGGCCCGTTCAATCTCATCCGTGGATGCAATTTCAGCCTCACGCAGCGCCTGCATGCGGGCGATCTCCAGCTGCTCGACTCTCGTCCTGCGCTCGATGTTGACTGCCTCGACGTCCCGTTCGGCAGCGATACGCTCCACATCGACGACCTTTTGTTTTGCCAATCGAGCAGCTTCCAGTGTCTCGTCTGCCGCAATCTGTGCTGCATCGAGCAGTTTGTTGCGGTTGATTTCCAGTGTTCGTACCGTTTCGTCACGGGCAATTTTTTCCGAACTGGTTTCTTGTTCCTTCTCGATACGCATCTGTTCGACCAACCGACGGGAGGAGATTTCTGCGCTCTCAATAGCTTCATTTTTCTCGATTTCGCGTGAGCGTATTTCTGCGTCCTTGGTTATCTCTGCTGCACGGGTTTTTGCCTCTTCGGCAATGCGGGCTGCGCTTACATTTTCCTGCGCTGCAATATTTGCCGTATCAACCGCACGGTTGCGTGCAATTTCGCGCTCACGCATATCCTGCTCGTAGGCAATGCGTTCGGCAGCAACTTTCTTTTCCTTGGCAATACGGCTGGCTTCGGTTGCTTCTTCAGCAGCAATTTCTGCCTCGCGCACGGCTTTTTCACGCAGCACATCGCGTTCTTTTGTTGTCTCTTCGCTTTCGATACGCTGAACCGCCAGTTGTTTTTCCTGGGCGATGCGTGCCGCTTCGACGGATTGTCTTGCCGCGACCTCGGCCTCGTCCAGGCTCTGGTTGCGTGCTATTTCCAGTTCGCGTGTGGCTTTTTCAAAGGCGATACGTTCTGCGGCCGTAGCCTTTTCCTGTGCAATCCGCCGGGCTTCTGTTGCTTCCTTCGCAGCAATTTCTGCAGCGTCCAGTGCTGCTTTACGGGTCACATCGCGTTCGTCGGTCATCTCTCTTGAGGAAATACGCTCGAATGCCAGTTGTTTTTCCTGTTCAATACGGGCTTTTTCCACGGCTTCGCGGGCTGCGATTTCAGCCTCATCGACCGCGCGGTTGCGCGCGATTTCGAGATTTCGGACACGCTCTTCCTGGGCAATGCGCACTGCATCTGTAGCCTCACGCGCGCCGATCTGTGCCTCTTCATTGATGCGCTGGCGTTCTATCTCCAGCGACCTGGTTTCCTGTTCGGATTTGATGCGCTGGGCAGACAGGGATTTCTCGCGGGCAATGCGTGCAGCTTCCGTTGCCTCATTGGAGGCAATTTCCGCTTCCTCGAGCATTTTTTGTCGCTCAATTTCCAGTGTGCGTGTCTTTCTGTCGGAGGCAATACGCTCCACGTTGATCGTTGTTTCCTGTGCTATACGCAGTTTTTCCGATGCTTCACGTGCGGTGATTTCCGCTTCTTCGACTGTGAGGTTGCGGGCTATTTCGCGCTGCCTGGTGTTTTGCTCCAACTCAATACGGGCCTCGGCAATGGTTCGCTCTTGCGCAATACGCGCGGTTTCAATCTGTTCGCGGGCAATAATGTCGGCGGCATCCACGGTGCGCTGGCGTTCGATTTCCAGCGCCTGGCTTTCCTGATCCTTGGCAATACGGGCAGCAGTGATTGTGCGTTCCTGGGCAATGCGCGCTTTTTCTATTGCCTCCTTGGCAATGATTTCGGCACCGTCTGTTTCCTGCTGCGTTTTGATCCGCTCCTCAGTCAGATTTTTATCCTGCGATATGCGTGCTTTTTCGACCTTTTCCCGTGTGGCGATCTCTGCCTCGTCAATGGTCTGCTGGCGCTCGATCTCCAATTGGCGGATTTCCTGCTCGGAGGCGATCCTGGTTTGTGAAATCTGACGTTCGTTGTTGATGCGTGCCGTTTCAATGGCTTCACGGCTGGTGATTGTTGCCTGCTCGGCATCGGTTTCCCGAGCGGCGCGCTCGCGCACCAGTTCAGCGCGCTGCTGTGCACGGCGAAACTCGACGTCACGTTCCTGTTCCAGCCGCGCTTCTTCACTCTCACGTTCAATATCAAGGGACTGTTTTTCGGCCTCAAGATTGCGTGTCCTGATCTGGATCATCGCATCCTGTTCAATATCATTGCGTAATTTGCGGCGTTTTTCGATAGCTTCAATGACCGTTGTCAGTCCCTCGGCATCGAATTTATTGGACGGATTGAAATACTCAATGTCGGTCTGATCAATGTCCGTTATGGCAACGCTTTCCAGCTCCAGTCCATTCATATCGAGACCGGTCTGGGAAGCTTCCAGAACACGTCTGACATAGTCATGCCGGTGCTCGTGCAGTTCTTCCAGTGACATTTGTGATGCCACTGATCGCAATGCTGAGATGAATTTGCCTGAAAGCAGTGAGTGAATGCGCTCCGGCTCGAGGGTGCGTCGTCCAAGTGTCGCAGCCGCCAGCGAGACAGCCTGACGTGAATGAGCAACGCGAACATAAAACTCGACTTCCACGTCAACCCGAATGCGGTCCTTGGTGATGAGTGCCTGGTTTTTTTCACGAATGACTTCCAGCTGAAGCGTATTCATGTTCACCGGCGTTATGTCGTGAATGATCGGCCAGACAAAGGCCCCACCATCGATGACTACCTTCTCTCCCAAAAAACCGGTGCGCACGAACGCGGTTTCCTTGGTCGAGCGGCGATAAAGCCAGTTCATGACCCAATAAGTGATGAATATGACGATGACGGCCAAAATCAGCCAAAGGACAAATTGCCCAATTAGTTGCCCGGTCATGTGCGTGCCTCCCCGGCCGGCCTGTTGCCGATCTGCTTGAATTTTCTTGTTTGTTCAGTCATTGCCACCTCCGTCGGCAGCCGTTCCATCGAAGAGGCGCCGTAAAACCCGTGGCAGCGGGTGGTATTGTCCAGGACGTATTGTGCATCCTGCGGCATGGCGACCGGGCCGCCGTGAACCAGAATGATTGCCTTTGGGTTGACCGCAAATGCCGCCGCTGCCCATTCATCAACCAGGGCGGGCGCCTCCTCAAGTTTGATGCCGGTTTGGGCACCAATGGCGCCGCCCGTGGTTAAGCCCAGATGACACACAATGATGTCGGCGCCCGCAGACGCCATGGCAGTCGCGTCAGCGGCTGAAAATACATAAGGCGTGGTCAGCAAATCCCGCTGATGGGCCTGTGCAATCATCTCGACCTCAAGCGCATAGGACATGCCGGTTTCCTCAAGGTTTGCGCGAAAATTGCCATCGATCAGACCCACCGTGGGGAAATTCTGGACGCCTGAAAACCCGGTGGCTTTGATCTCGTCGAGAAATCGCCCCATCAGGCGAAACGGATCCGATGCACACACACCGGCAAGAACCGGTGTGTTATTGACGACGGGAAGCACCTCACCAGCCATTTCCATCACCACACTGTTGGCATCCCCATAGGGCATCAGACCGGCAAGCGATCCACGACCAGCCATCCGGTAGCGGCCGGAGTTGTAGATAACGATCAGGTCGATACCGCCTGCTTCCTCGCATTTGGCGCTCAGGCCGGTGCCCGCACCACCACCAATAATGGGTTCGCCGCGATCGATCATGGCGTGATATTTTTCAAGGAGTTCGGTTCTTGAAAACATTATTTGGCTCCTGACGTCTTCAGAATTTTCGTGGGGTAAAAACCACGAAAGGCCGTTACTACCTGAGCGGTGAATTCGGCATCATTGATATTGTGAGGCAGGCGAATGAGTTGCCGGTTTGTGGTTTGAAGTACCGTTTCTTCAAGCGCATCAAACAACGCCGCATTGGCCTGCGGATTGTGAAAGGGCATGCCGGCTGCATCCAGCATGGAGACCCCGCCTTCCGGCAGATAGAACCGAACCGGCCCGCTCATCTGGTTTAGTCTTTCGCCAATCCAGCGACCCATCCTGCTGTTTTCTTCCGGCGTTGTCCGCATCAGCGTAACCTGGGGGTTGTGCTCGTAGAACAGCCTGCCCCGATAGTGTTCCGGCACGGTTTCAGGTGGCCCAAAATTGACCATGTCCAAGGCACCACAGCCGCCGATGTAGGGCCGGCCGGCACGAATGGAAGCGCCAAAGCGATCTTCGTTGGCAGGAAAAACCCCGCCCATCATCATGTCGCAGATTTCGGTTGTTGTGAGGTCAATCACGGCACTCAGCATACCGCTGTCCATGAGCTTTTCCATCGATCGTCCACCAACCCCGGTGGCGTGAAAAACCAGACAATCGAAATCGGCATCGAGATCGGCAACCACCTGCTGAATGCATGGAGTCGTTACACCGAACATGGTCAGGCCAACCGCCGGTTTGTCGCTCTCAATGGATGCCGGGCGGGACTGGCGCGCCTTAATCATGCCACCGATGGCATTGGCCCCATTGCCGAGCACCTCTCTGGTGATTGAATTGATACCCTGCACGTCGGCAACCGAATGCAACATCATGATATCTGATGGGCCGACATATTTTTCAACGTCACCGGATGCCACCGTTGATATCATGACCTTGGGTATGCCAACGCTCAATGCACGCATGGCTGGCGTGGCAAGTGCCGTAGCACCAGACCCGCCAGCCGATATGATCCCGTCGATATCATTTTGGGCTGTCATCCAGCGCTCAAATGCTTCAGTCATGCCCGCAACAGCTGTGCCACGGTCGCCGGTAAATACACCCGCAGCACCACGCGGATGAAAGGCTGCAATGGCATGTGGCGGTATATCTGCCCCGGATGGCTTGCCGCTGGTCGACAGGTCAACCAGCTGCAAATTGAGATTATAGGCCTTCAATGTATCGCGGATGAAGCGCAACTCCGCGCCCTTGGTATCCAATGTACCAGCGACCAGTATCCGCGAAGTCCCAGATTGTGCGGTGCTTGATCTGATCGCAGCGGACAGTGGTGCAAGGGCAGTGGTTGCATTGATCGAACCGGTCCGGGTGACCGTACGCGCTGCACCTTCGATGACACGCACCGGCACAGCCTGTGACCAGCGCGTTGGTATCGCCGGATTGGACAGATAGATGCGTTCAGCAGATGAAGGGTGTGTGTCAGCGACCGGTTGCGCCGGTGTGCTGGCTGATGGGACATCGGCAACCGGGGTTTCGTCATGGGCGTGCCGTCCAACGCCAAGCAATGCCTGTTGCAAATCCCGATCAGCAGCCAGTTGATTTGCGTCCATCACCCGGTTGATGCGGCCATTGACCATAATGGCGACTTTTTCTGAAACTGATGTGGCAACCCCAATATTCTGTTCGATTACCAGAACATGAATGTCACCTTCCTGGCCAAGCCGAATGAGCATTTCTGTGACCTGATTGACGATGACGGGTGCAAGACCCTCTGTCGGCTCATCCATCACCAGCAGTTTGGGGTTGAGCAGCAGTGCACGCGAAATGGCCAGCATCTGCTGCTCACCGCCTGATAGCTGACCACCACCATTGCTTTTTCGCTCGGCAAGGCGCGGAAATGTCGCGTAGATACGCTCAATGGTCCAGGCACCGGTTTTGCGGGCGACCAGCTTCAAATGCTCATCCACAGTCAGCGACGGCCACAAACGGCGTCCCTGGGGCACGTAACCAATGCCTGTTCTGGCAATTTCAGCCGGTTGCTTGCCGACGAGGCTTTGGCCGTCAAAGCTGATTGAGCCGGCGGCGACGCCCTGCAATCCCATGATGGCCTTGCAAAGGGTTGTTTTGCCCATGCCGTTTCTGCCGACAACAGACAGCACACCATGATCCAGTGTTAAATCCACCCCTTGCAAGGCATGGGACTGGCCATAGTAGACGTTCAGATCTCTGATCTTGAGGATGGAACCCTGTTGTTCAGCCATCGCCACCTCCAAGGTAGAGTGCCTGAACTTCCGGGTCCTCTTCAATTTCGGCCGGTTTGCCTTCTTTGAAAATGCGCCCGTTGTGCATCATCGTCACGCTTTCAGAAACACGAAGCGCCACATCCATGTCGTGTTCAATGATGATGAAACCCATATGATCCGGCAATCCGACGAGGATCTCAATCAGTTCCGAGCGTTCCGTGGGTGATAGGCCAGCGGCCGGTTCATCAAAGAGTATGAAACGTGGCGCACCGGACAAGGCCATGGCGATTTCTAGCTGACGTTGCTGCCCGTAGGAAAGCTCTGAAACCAAAGTGTCTTTCGCCTCATCAAGGTGCACCACCCGGACAAGGTCTTCCGCCGATGCCATCAGGGCGTCGTCTTTACCTGGTCTTCGCAACGAAAATCGGTTTTGTGAAACACCGCGGCAGGCCAGATAAATATTGTCGAATACGCTCAACCCGGCAAAAAGCTGCGAAATCTGATAGGTGCGCCGAAGACCCCGCCGGATGCGCTCATGGGCAGGAAATGTCGTAATATCCTCACCAAAAAAGCGTACCGTGCCGGACGATGGCAGAAAGTCTCCTGTAATGCAGTTGAACAGCGTGGTTTTGCCAGCACCGTTAGAACCCAATACCGCGCGTCGTTCACCCGGATGTACCGATATTGTGATGTCGCTGAGCGCCACAAGTGCACCAAACAGTTTGGAGATACCGCGTAGTTCCAGCGCATTGGCTGTTCCTGAGGCACTCAGCCGTTCTGCGACTGTGGTCGGGGCGTTCATGGTGCTTCGCCCATCTGATCGCGCAAGGGGTCACGTTTTTGATACGCCCGCATCCGATCCCAAAGACCCAAAATACCGTCCGGTGAAAAGAACACGATCAACAGGAAACACAGACCGATCAACAGTTGAAAACGGTCACCGCTCAAGCCAAGCGACACAAGAATATCAATCGCGAAAGTTTTGAGGATGACATAAATAAATGCGCCGATGAACGGACCGATCGGACGCGTCATTCCACCAATAACGGCAATCACCAGAATGTCGATCACCGGACCGATACCGGCTGTTCCAGGTGAGATCTGGGTGGATTGCCAGGTTAAGAGGATACCGCCGAGGCCGGCGATCAGCGCCGCGAAAGTATAGGCTGCGATACGATGTGCATTAACGTTATAGCCAAGGGCTGCCATGCGGCGGGCGTTGTCTCGCACGCCTTGCAAGGCCAATCCGAATGGCGCGCGTGAGATGTAGAGAACAACAAGATAGGAAACCGTGGCCCAAAAGAGCGTGAGATAATAAAACGGAACCGGATTGCGCCAGTCGATGCCAAAAAGATTGGGCGCCAACACGCCGTTAAAACCGGAGAACCCGTTGAACAGCACGTAGTTCTGACGGGTAAAATAGAAAAACGCCGAGGCAATCGCCAGCGTGATCATGATGGTATAGATACCGTCGGTGCGCACGGCGAGGGCACCGGTCAATGTTCCAAATATCATTGCGATCAAAAGTGCCAGTGGAATGCTTATCCACCAGGGCCAGCCAAGTGATATTTCCGTTATGGCGCTGTCTCCGATGATGGCCAGCATATAGCCGGCAAGTGCTGCAATGGTCATTTGGACAATGCTGACCATGCCGCCGTAGCCCGCCAGAAACATCAAGGACAGGGCAATCATGCCAAGGATAAAGGACCAGCCGAATATCTGATAGAGCGCGAAGTCGGATGCCATTACTGGCATGATCAGCAGAACCAGAGCGAGAAGCCAGTAAATAGCAGGCACGCGTTCGAACCACGTCGTTTTTGCGCCCTGGCTTTGACTGTCAGCGGATGTCTTGACGGAATCGCCACTTTGCTGGTCAACAACGGCCATGGGTCACGCCTTTCCCATAATGCCCTGAGGGCGGAAAGCGAGCACTGCGACCATAATGACAAAGGTCACAACGACGGCGTAAGTCGGCAGGTAGACGGAGCCAAATTGTTCAGCAAGCCCAATCAGTGCCGCCCCGATGGCCGCACCGGTAATCGAGCCCATGCCCCCGACAATGACCACGACAAGCGATGCCAGCAGAAATCGTATGTCTTCTCCTGGTGCTATCGACTGGAACGTACCGCCGACGACACCCGCAAGACCCGCAAGGCCAGCGCCAAAGGCGAAGACACCCACAAAGACCAACTGAATGCGTGCACCCGTTGCCGACAACATGTCCCGGTCGTCGACGCCGGCGCGGATCATCATGCCGATCTGGGTTCTGTTGAGCAGCAGCCACATGCCAAAACCGATCACCACGGACGCCGCCAGAATGACCAGACGGACAATGGGATACTTCATGAATATGAATTCGCCGGTCGAGCGTTTGACACCGGTTATGAAGAAAGTTTCGATTGGGCCGCTGAGCCAGGATGGCGGGTTGATGTTGTAAAAATCACCGCCCCAGATCCATAACATCAGGTCGGCCATGACGATTGAAATACCAATCGTGACCAGCGTTTGCCGCAGGTCTTGACCTTCCATGCGCCGGAAAACAAAGAACTGCAGCAGAACACCAAATGCGCCGACAACAAAAAAGGAAACGGGGAAGGCCAAAATCCAATAACCGGTCGAACTGGCAACGCCGTAGCCAATGTATCCACCGAGCAGATAGAGCGACCCATGTGCCAGATTGACGTTGCGCATAAGGCCGAAGATCAGCGTGAAGCCGCTGGCAACCAGAAAGTACAATCCGCCCAGGGTGATGCCATTGAACAGGGCATTGAGAAAAATCTTCTTGCGACCGATCAAGCTGGTAAGCCACTGCGGCCAGACAGCAAAGATCATCCAGATCAGCACCGCTGCCAGACAAAACAAAATGACCGACCATATGGGACGCTGCTCAATGAATCGCCTCATGTGCCATATCCTTTGCGGACATATGCAGCGGCATTCACTCGTATGACATACGAGACCACGGTCGCAATTCCTCCCTCGGCCGTTTCATTGCCCGATTGTTGTCAATGATGCGGGCTTGAGGGCAGATTACGAAGAAACGACGAAAAGCCGCGTACCTCAAAGTATTCTGGATTGGCGTATCATCGCCTAATGATGACCCGGTTCTGGTTTCACCCCAGCGCAATTGAGGTTTTAACGGAATCGTCAAAACCCGAATGCATCAACAGACGCTAGGCGACATGGGCTACACGGCGATAATCGCTTGGTGGTATGCCAACATTGGATGTGAAAAAGCGGGTAAAACTTGCCTGTGACGAAAATCCGAGATCATAGCCTATGTCGGTAACGGATTTATTGGTTTGCATAAGATCGTCAATGGCCTGTTCGGCACGCAACGTATTGAGGTAGAGATTGGGTGTAATGCCCATCTGCTTCTTGAACAATTTGAAGAAATGCGGGCGTGACAGCCCGGATTCGCGTGCCAACCATTCGATTTCGATGTCGTCACAATAGCTGTCTTTCATCAGGCGCAGCGATCGCCGCACACGAAAATCGACATATTTGGTACGGGCGTGGGTGACGCAATTTGCCTGTTCCATACCGGACCAGGATTGCTGAAAACACTGGCGCGTCATCTCGTAGAGAAAGCCGTCAAACATATCCGACCCCTCTTCCTGGAGCAGCAGAGACGTCAGTCGGAACACCCATTCCGAGATTTCCCTGGTCATGGCAATCTGGCCACGCCCGAAACTCAATGCGTATTCGACCGATTGGCTGTTTTCCAGAAACCAGATGGGTTTGATATAAAGCACCAGGCACATGCACGATGAGCCGGGATGATTGGCCAGGTCAAAACTATGCGGTTGCCAGGGGCTCACCGCCACACCTGCCGCATTGTCGGCCGGATAGTCGGTATCGCAAACCCGCACGGTTGCGGTGTCGCCATCGACATAAAAAATCAGATGCGCTTCGCGATGCGCATGCATGATGATTGGCTTGTCCAACTGATACAGTGCCGCGCGACCAAACGCACCGTGGTGGACGGATATTGCTCCGCTCATGTTAACCTCCCACGATCAGCGCACAAACCTCCCAGCGGCTGATCGACATCAAATCGTCGTTCGCGATCCGTCATCCGTCAATACTAAGGGCCCAAAAAAAAGACCGAAAGCTATGGTTGGCGTACCCTCAGGCAAGCGATTTGAGGTAAAATGGGCTCGATTTGCCCGAAAATCTGGTTCCCGCAGGCGAAAACTAAGGCGCAGTATATGCCGTTTTTATGGCCGTATAAAACTCGGCGGCATAGCGCCCCTGCTCCCGGGGACCATAGCTTGAGGCTTTGCTGCCACCAAAGGGCACATGATAGTCAACCCCGGCGGTTGGCAGGTTTACCATGACCATGCCTGCTTTTGCCTGCTGTTTGAAATGCGATGCATATTTGAGGCTTTGGGTGCAGATACCGGCGCAAAGTCCGAAGGCCGTATCATTGGCGATATTCATCGCTTCATCAAAATCGCGCGCACGAATGATCGACGCCACAGGTCCGAAGACTTCCTCCTGGTTTATCGTCATGTGCGGCGTCGTATCGGTTATCATCGCCGGTTCAAAGTAAAAGCCCTTTGTTGCACGTTCCAGGGCATGGCCACCGTGGCGCAGATTGCCACCTTCCTGTCGTGCGTGTTCGACATAGCGCTCATTTTGATCACGCTGATCCTGATCAACAACCGGTCCGATATCGGTGTCTTCATTGAGAGCGTGACCGACTTTCAAAGCCCGCATTCGTTCAAGAGCAGCCTCGATAAACCTATTGTGGATGTCTTGTGTCACAATGATGCGCGAAGAGGCTGTGCAGCGCTGGCCGGTGGAGCGGAATGAACCATCAATAAAACATTCCACTGCATTGTCGAGATCGGCATCATCCAGAATTATCAGCGGGTTCTTGCCACCCATTTCCAGTTGCACCTTGCGCATGTGCTGCGCGCAGGCCATCGCTATCCGCGCACCGGTGGCGCGCGAGCCGGTAAAGCTTATGGCATCCACGAGCGGATCATCCAGCAGTGTCTGTCCGACAATGGTGCCCGGACCATAGACTTGGTTGAACACACCGGCCGGTACACCGGCACGGTGGAGGATGTCTGCCAGAACCCAGGCACAGCCCGGCACCAGTTCAGCCGGTTTCATCACGACCGTATTGCCGTAGCAAAGTGCCGGTGCAATTTTCCAGGCTGGAATGGCCAGTGGGAAATTCCATGGCGTGATGATGCCAATCACACCCACCGGATGGCGCATGACGTCAATATCAATGCCGGGCCGCACCGAGGCCAGGTGATCGCCGGTGATCCGTAGTGCCTCGGCGGCAAAATAACTGAAAATATGAGCGGCTCTTACGGTTTCCTGTATGCCCTCGGCGCGCGTTTTGCCTTCTTCGCGCGATAACAGCGTTCCAATCTGATCCCGGCGACTCATAATCTCAGCAGACACACGCGCCAGCAAGTCATGGCGTTGTTGCGGTGTCGTTGCAGCCCAGCCGGGCGCTGCCTTTCTGGCTGCTGCTATTGCTTCCTGGGTTTCAGCAATACCTGCCTGTGCGTGGATATCAATCACATCTGTTGTGTCAGACGGATTGATGTTCTCGATACCCGAAGATGTTGTCTGCCAGCGACCGTTGATGAGCAGTGGTTTCATATTGATCTCAATGCACAGAACGCATGATGGTTAGATAATCAGCAGCGTTGATGCTGCGCGGGTTTGTGTCGGTTGCCAAATCATGAGCGGCAACTGTTGATGCAGCTTGCAGATGAACATCGTTCAATCCAAGTTCGGACAGCCGTTTTGAAAGGGGCAGTTTTGAAAAGTAATGGTTCATTTCCTCTGGAAGTGACCGTTTTTTCCCGGACGCGAACAGCCTCAGCAGTCCTTTGTATTTCTCATTGGCAACCTGTTGATTGAACTGGAGCACGCCGGGAAGTGCGATTCTGTTGAGCACACCCTGGTCCAGGGGAAAGTCACACACAGCCTCAAGGGCGCTGGATATGGCGTGGGAAGCGCCCAGGCCCTTTTGTAGCGCGAGCGCACCGTTCAGGCTCGCTGCCATCATCTCGCGACGGGCGGCGATGTCGCTGCCATCTGATAAAGCCCGCTCCAGATTGTGCAGCGCCCGGTTGAGCCCATCAAGTGCGATGCCCTCAGCCGGTGGATTGTAGCTTTTGGACAGATAGGCCTCAATACAGTGGGTTATCGCATCAGCGCCCGAACTGGCAGTCTCGCCCGTGTCAGCACACAGTGTCAGCATCGGATCGCAAATGGTTACGCCAGGGATGAGTTTCTTGCACATGATCAGTGCGCGCTTGCCATCCTGCAGTATCAGTGGTGCATGGGCGCTTACGGCAGAACCAAAGCCGGATATGCCCGGTATTGCAAACAGATCGGGCAGGCTGTTTCCTATGCGTCTTGAGCCGCCGGTGGCATAGGAAAACACAGACAAATTGGTGTCGTGGGCGATGGCAACACGGGCCACTTTGGCCAAATCAATCGTTCGTGCGTCACCGAAAGCGATCAGGACATCGCACTGTTTGTCCGCATAGGTCGTCGCGACTCTGCGCGCGTGCTGCTCTGTTGGAATGTGCGGGATATCGTCAAATGTTTCGGCTTTGGTGCGTGCCGGTATGCCCGAATATAATCGCTCGGTTGTTTCGTTGCGTGCGAATTGCCTGTCAATCAGCACCAGCGGTCTTTTTTTGCCACTTGCTTCCAGTTCAGACCAGAGTGCTTCTTCCAGAACGCCATCTGCGAAATGCACACGAGTCAAATATGTGATGAGGGTCATCAATCCAGCCTGAACGTTTCAACGCAATTTAATTGTTTGATTATCGTCAGCTGCAATAGGGGCACTGAGACAAGCACAGACGTTTCGATCCATTCTGGCGAAGTGTCTGCAGGTTGACCGCCACACCGGCAGGGTATGGCGGCCAGTTTTTCCAGTGTATTCAGCTACACTCGAGGATATCGCGAGAGGGCAGGCCAAGTTTGCGGAATTCGGCTTCATCCTGACCAAGGGTCTGGGTGACATTGTCGACCTTTTTGACCATCTTGGTTGCAAGGTTGCCGTCATCCAGTTCAACCACTTCAATCACGAAGTTAGACCCAACCGCCTGACGGTTGCCATCCAGAACAATCTTGCCGTTTGGTGCATCAAGTTCAAGACCGGTTAGGCACTGACGGAAGGACTTCTGACCGTCTGACAGATCACCTTTGACGTCATTGAGGCACTGCATGGCCGCATGCGTTGCATTGTAGTAACCGGTTGCCAGCAGGGAAGGGCTCGGGAAGCGTTGGTCCGGTGGAAATGAATCCTGATAGGACTTCACATAAGCCTGCCATTTTGGATCATCCCAGGTATCGGCCTGTGGCCCGGATGATGGTGTCCCGATGAGTGCTTTTTTGGCATCGCCCTTGGCAGACAATACCGTTCCATCCACCATGATGGTACCGCCAATCAGATTAGCGTCACCGCCGGCCTGCTGATACTGGTTGAGAAAATTGACTGCGTCACCGCCGCCGAGTCCAAGGTAAATAGCGTCGACATCATCCGGCAGTGCGGCAATGATTGAGCCAAAATCCTTGGTACCAAGCGGCACCCACAGGCGCTCGACGATTTTACCACCAGCATCGCAATAGCCATGCGCGAAGCCCAGAAAATTTGTGTATCCAAAGGAATAGTCTTCGGCTACGGCTGCGACATTTTTCCAGCCTTTGTCATTAAAGACATACTCACCAAGACCGGCACCCCATTGCGCACCATCCATATTGAAGCGGAAGAAGTTTTCGGCCGGGTCAACAAATGTTGTTTCCTGCGCCCCTGAAATCCCGTTGAGGATGGTGACTTGCGGTTGTGTTTTCGCATAATCGCGAAGCGCGATGCCTTCAGATCCGGACAGGGGTCCAATCACAATGTCGACTTTATCCTGCTCAACGAGCTTGCGTGCCCCGCGCACGGCACTGTCCGGGCTGGCATCGGTTGACTGGATGATCAGTTCAATGTTTTTGCCGCCGACCTTGTCGCCAACTTCATTCATTGCGGTTTTCAAGCCGCGGACCCCGTCTTCACCGAGTACGGTATAGGTTCCTTCCAGTGTTGCCAGAACACCGACCTTGATAGTGCCATCCTGAGCCGATGCGGCGCCTGTTACTAACATGGCGGCCAACGACACGGTCGCAAGCAATGTATTACGCATAAGTTCCTCCCTGAGAACTGTTTCTCGTTCCCGCGCGGTATTTGCACGGGATGAGGAAAGGGTGCCTCAAAGGGAAATTGCTTTTATGCCGCAGAGTGTATCGGCGTAACGTCCAGTCTTATAATTGCCGTCTGCAGGGCAATCAGCCACCTTTGCGTTGCAGATTGCAGCAAAGGTGGCGGTAGAAACTCAGTCAATCAACTGAAAGCGCCATGGCAATGTTTGTATTTCTTGCCGGAGCCACAGGGGCAGGTTTCATTGCGCCCGACCTTGCCCCAGGTTGAAGGATCCTGTGGATCACGCTCTTCAGCCGGGACCACCGCGTGCTGAACCGGTGCGATGGCCATGTTTGAGGCAGCCGGCTGGGCTTCTTCAAACTCATCCTCACCTGTCGTGGCATCAATATGATGACCTTCCATCTGTTCCGGCAGGCCGGGTTCCGGCGCATCTGCAGCCTGTTTTACCAGTTCCACGCGCATCAGCTGAGCGGTTACTGTTTCACGCAGGTTCCCCAACAGGGCCTGAAACAGTTCAAAGGCCTCTGCCTTGTATTCCTGCAGCGGATCGCGCTGGGCAAGGCCACGAAAGCCAATGACAGAACGCAGGTGATCCAGATTGACAAGGTGCTCGCGCCACAGATGATCCAGCGTCTGCAAAACCACTGATTTCTCAACATAAGTCATGACTTCCGGCCCAAAACGCTCCGCACGGTCAGCTGCTGCCTTCTCGGAGGCTTCCGACAAACGTTCGCGAATATCGTCTTCGGCGATGCCTTCTTCCTCGGCCCATTCAGCCACCGGCAGATCCAGATTGAGAAATTTTTCAATTTCCTCTTTCAGACTGACAATGTTCCACTGTTCTGCGTAGGCTTTTTCCGGCACGTTGCGCGATACCAGATCATAGACCACATCCTGGCGCATTTCCGCGGTGGTTTCTGAAATATCTTCGGCATCCATCAGTTCCAGACGCTGATCAAAGACCACTTTACGCTGGTCATTCATAACGTCATCATATTTGAGCAGGTTCTTTCGAATATCAAAGTTGCGCGCTTCAACCTTCTTCTGAGCCCGCTCCAGTGCCTTGTTGATCCAGGGATGAACGATGGCTTCGCCTTCCTTGAGGCCAAGCTTCTTGAGCATGCCATCCATTCGATCCGAACCAAAAATTCGCATCAGGTCATCCTGTAGCGAAAGATAGAACTTTGATCGCCCCGGATCGCCCTGACGTCCCGAACGTCCGCGCAACTGATTATCGATGCGGCGGCTTTCATGGCGTTCTGTCGCCAGAACAAACAGGCCACCGGCGGCGAGTGCCTCTTCTTTCAGCGTCTGAACCTGCGCCTTGATCTCAGTTTCCCGGGCGTCGCGTTCCGGCCCCTCTTCCATATCACCGAGCTCGTGGGCAAGACGCATGTCCAGATTGCCACCAAGCTGGATGTCCGTTCCGCGACCGGCCATATTCGTGGCAATTGTTACGGCGCCAGGTACACCGGCCTGTGAAACGATGAAAGCTTCCTGCTCATGGTAGCGGGCATTGAGAACCTGGCAATCGCTAACGCCGGCCTTGGCGAGCAGTTCTGCAAGTGTTTCAGACTTTTCAATTGAGGTGGTTCCGACCAGCACGGGCTGACCGCGTTCACGCGACTTTTTGATTTCTTCGACAATGGCCGCAAATTTTTCATCAGCGGACCGATAGACCTCATCGTCGTCGTCTATACGACTGATCGGCAAATTCGTCGGGATCTCGACGACTTCAAGCCCATAGATGTTGCCGAATTCTTCAGCCTCAGTGGAGGCTGTTCCGGTCATTCCGCCAAGCTTTTCATACATGCGGAAGTAGTTCTGGAAAGTGATTGACGCGAGTGTCTGGTTTTCGGGCTGGATCGCCACGGATTCCTTGGCCTCCAGAGCCTGATGCTGGCCCTCCGAGTAGCGCCGCCCCTGCATCATGCGTCCGGTAAACTCGTCAATGATGACAATTTCACCATCCTTGACAATATAATCCTTGTCGCGGGCAAACAGCTTGTGTGCCTTAAGGGCGTTATTGACGTGATGAACAATGGTGACATTTTCCACGTCGTAAAGTGATTCGCCCTTCAGCAAACCAGCTTCAGTCAACATGCCCTCGAGCTTTTCCGTGCCCTCTTCGCTGAAAGTGGCGGAGCGCTGTTTCTCGTCAATTTCGTAGTCGCGGTCTTCCAGCAATGGAATGAATGCATCAATGGTATTGTATAGTTCGGACCGGTCATCCAGCGGGCCAGAGATGATCAGTGGTGTGCGCGCTTCATCAACAAGAATTGAATCCACCTCGTCAACGATCGCATAATTGTGACCACGTTGAACCATCTGGTTGCGCTCATATTTCATATTGTCGCGCAGATAATCAAAACCCAGTTCGTTGTTTGTCGCATAGGTAATGTCGCAGCCATAGGCGGCCCTGCGCTCATCATCTTCCATTCCATGCACGATGGTCGCCGTTGTCATGCCTAAAAAGCTATAGACCTTGCCCATCCATTCGGCATCACGCTGAGCAAGATAATCGTTCACAGTGACAACATGAACACCTTTGCCCGTAAGGGCATTGAGGTATACCGGCAGTGTGGCCACCAGGGTCTTGCCTTCGCCGGTTTTCATCTCCGAAATGGCGTTTTCATGCAGAATCATGCCACCAATCATCTGGACATCAAACGGACGCAGCCCGATAACCCTTTTTGCCGCCTCGCGCACCGTGGCGAAGGCAGGTGTCAAAAGATCATCAAGTTTCGCACCATTGGCCAATTGCTCACGGAATTTATCTGTCTGAGCGGCCAGATCTTCATCGCTCAGTGCCGCAATCTCACTTTCAAGTGCATTGATTGCCTCAACGCGTGGATAATAGGCACGTATGCGGCGCTCATGGGAAGAACCAAACAATTTGCGGGCGATGCCGCCGAAGTTGACCATCAATATGGTCCTTTCTTGCTCGTTGGGCGAACTTCAAAATTATCCGGGGCCAACGCGTTGACGGCCCGATGACGCGGTTTTGAAGCTGTACGGCCCGAAACTGATCTGGACGCGAGTTAGCGTGACAGATAAGAGGGGGGGTGTACGTTGTCAACGCCACTGTGGGTGTCTGTGTTCATGCGGTTTGAATCGATTAAGCTGAAATTGGCTTGTGACCGCGCTTAAATCGGCTATTGATGTAGAAAAGCAGCCATCGCGTTGCGCCAACTGGAAGAGGTTTGTGGATCATGAAGGTAACAATGCCATTGCGTGTCGGTATAATGGCACTGGCCATCAGTCTGGGTTTATCTGCCGCTGTCAAAGCGCAGGAAGATAAGATAATTGCCACGGTGGGCGAAAAGCCGGTCTATCAGTCTGAACTGGACTTTGCGGTAACTGATCTTGATCCTCAGTTTGAACGACTGCCCGTGGAACAGCGCCGCGCAGCTGCGTTTGCTGCATTGCTCGACATCAAATTGATTGCCCAGCAGGCTGAGGCTGCTGGCATGGGTGAAGGGGACCTTTTCCAACGGCGGCTGGATTTTCTGAAGGATCGCGCATTGCACAATGCCTTTTTCCAATCCAAGATTGCCAGCACAATTACCGACGAAAATGTCCGGGCCCGTTACGACAAGGAAGTCGCTGCCACACCACCGGAGCAGGAAGTCTCGGCGCGTCACATTCTGGTTGATAGCGAAGAGCAGGCGAAAGCCGTTGTTGCCGAGCTGGATGCAGGCAAGGACTTCATCGAACTGGCCAAGGAAAAATCAACCGGCCCCAGCGGTCCACAGGGCGGAGACCTTGGCTATTTCACCAGGGGTCGCATGGTGCCTGAATTTGAGGAAGCCGCGTTCAAACTTGAACCGGGAGCCTATACGAAAGAACCCGTGAAAACCCAATTTGGTTGGCACATAATCAAGGTTGAAGACAAGCGCGATACGCCACCACCTGCATTTGAACAGGTTGTTGAACAGATGCGCCGCGTGCTGCTGCAGGAACAATATGTGGCAGTGCTGGAAGAAGCCCGGGAAAAACTGAAAGTTGAGGTAACAGACGAAGACCTCAAGAAACTCATGGAATCAGTAAATCCGACGGACAGCAAATAGGAACATATCAACCGATGCTGCCTTCCCGTGTGATCGGGACATTGAGGCAGCATCGGCTGACTGCTTTATAGAACGATGACAAACTCCATTTCTCCATTGGCTCCCGCGCGCATGGCTGAACTGCCGCCGCTCGAAGGCATTCAGATTGCGACAACTGCCGCCGGGATCAAATATGCAGATCGAACCGATCTGATGATCATGGTTTTCGATCAGCCGGCGACGACGGCCGGTGTGTTCACTCAATCGCTTTGCCCTTCTGCCCCGGTGGATTTTTGCCGTGCCAATCTGTCTGGCGGCAGTGCCCGTATCCTGGTTGTCAACTCAGGCAATGCCAATGCCTTCACCGGCATCAAGGGAGCCCGGGCCGCTCATCTGACGGCGCAAACCGCAGCCAGTGCCATAGGCTGTGATCTGGGTGAGGTGTTCCTGGCCTCGACAGGGGTTATTGGAGAGCCCCTCGACGCAGCTGCCTTTTCAGGCGCGCTGGCCGAGCTGACCACAGTCGTCAAAGGTGACGGTTGGCTGGATGCCGCCAAGGCCATCATGACGACCGATACCTATCCCAAACTTGCCACGACAACGCTGCGCATGGGCGAAGCGACTATCCGCATCAATGGTATTGCCAAGGGTGCAGGCATGATTGCACCGGATATGGCGACGATGTTGTCATTCATTGTAACGGACGCCGATATTGATGCGGAAGTATTGCAGGCCCTGCTTGCAGAAGGGGTTGATGATACGTTCAACGCTGTCACGGTTGACAGCGATACATCCACTTCCGACACCCTGATGCTGTTTGCTACAGGCGCTGCCGGCAGGCACGGTGCACCGCGGATAAACGATTTAAGTGATCCGCTGCTGGTCGCATTCAAACAGGCGCTCTACGCCCTGATGAAGGACCTTGCCCTCCAGATCGTTCGCGATGGTGAAGGCGCGCGCAAAATGGTTGAAATTACCGTGTGCGGTGCTGCCAGCAACAGGGCAGCCAAGACGATTGCTCTTTCCATAGCCAATTCACCACTGGTTAAAACAGCAGTGGCTGGAGAAGACGCCAATTGGGGGCGTGTTGTCATGGCTGTTGGCAAGGCCGGACAGGAGGCCCATCGCGACAGGCTGCAGATCTGGTTTGGCGACGTGCGGGTTGCCGTTGAAGGGGAACGGGACCCGGACTACAGCGAAGAGGCCGCAGCGGATGTCATGAAATGCGAAGATATCAATATTACCGTTGATGTTGGTGTTGCAGATGGCCGGGCCACGGTCTGGACCTGTGACCTGACCAAGGAATATGTTGCCATCAACGGTGATTATCGCAGTTGACGCTGCTGCAATATCTGTTTTGGCGTAAATCGAACCAACTGTAAAACCGGGATAACTCATGCAGGATCTTGCCAGTGTTCGTCGATTGGAAGCCGTTGGCTTCAGAGCGTGGCCCGCGGCTTCCATTCAATATGATGGCAGTTGGCAGATCCGCTTGACTGCCGGGCACCCGTCCAAGCGACTTAATTCAGTCAATCCGCTCGATCCATCCGATCATCGCAATCTAGAATTACGGGTTAAACGGGCTTCGCAGCGTTTCAAAGCCTATGGCCGGCCACTGGTGTTTCGCCAATCACCATTGGCACCACCGCAGCTTGATGCCTATTTCGACGCCAATGGATGGCGACGGTTTGATGAAACACGGGTTATGATGGCAGATATCAGTCATCTGAATCTGGATGCAGTGCTTGACCACTTGCCCATCCGCGAGATTGGTCGTTATGTGGATGCCTCCATTTTGGTTCATGGTCGCGATGCATCGCTCAAACCAGGATTAACAGAGCTTTTGAGTTCCATCAGGCCTGATAGTGGATTATTCGTCATGGAAGAGGCTGATGCCGGTCCCGTATCAACTGCGCTTTGCGTGCATGACAATGAAATGGCCGGCATATTTGAATTGGCGACGAAAGCGGAGTGCCGCAAGAAAGGCTATGGACGCGATGTGGTTATCACTGCATTGCGCTGGGCACGGATGCGCGGTGCCGAGAAGGCATGGTTACAGGTGGAAACGGACAATCACCCCGCTGTTGGCCTTTATGAAGGTCTCGGCTTTTCGGAGGTCTACCGCTACGACTACCGCCAGGAACCTGAGCAGGTTTGATGACCTCATATAAAAGGCCTCATCATGAACGTTAAAAATATGCTGCTTGTTGCGGCGTGCGCATTGGTTGATGCGGATGGGCGCGTATTGATTGCTCAACGTCCGAAAGGCAAATCCATGGCTGGCCTGTGGGAATTTCCGGGGGGCAAGGTCGAAGCAGGAGAAACGCCGGAGGACGCGCTCATTCGTGAGTTGGAGGAGGAATTGGGCATTGTAACGCAGCTTGCCTGTCTGGCCCCGCTGACATTTGCCAGTCACAGCTATGAGCGTTTTCACCTGCTGATGCCCTTGTTTGTTTGCCGACGTTATCAGGGGATCGCCCAACCAAGGGAAGGGCAGGTGTTAAAGTGGGTTCGCCCGCAAAAACTTCGCGACTATCCCATGCCGGCTGCCGATGAACCACTGATACCCTATCTCATCGACCTGATCTGACTGGCAGTTAACGGTTCATTTATCATAATCTTCGATACTGGGCTCCAATGCACAGGGTATTCGGGGACTTTCCATGAGTGACGATGATTTCTGGTCTTCGGTGTACCCGCGGGCTTCTCACCTTGATCGCCCCGCTCGGTTCAGTGCCCTGAGGCTGGCTTTGCTGTTTGGAACCGCCACAATAGCCATGGCTTTCATTCTTCCGCCAATGATTGGTTCTTCGCCAAATGGTTCCGAGCTTTGGGCTTCGGACCCCGGAATTGACTATACAACAACAGCATCCATACGCACCCAAAGAACCTATACTGTACAGCGCAGTGTCCTACAGTCTTCAGCCGATTCCGTATGCATCATCAGTGCCCGTGGCCATCGTTCCGGTGAATGCTGAGTTCGATGCTAATGCATTCAGGTGTTGACGAAATCGGCAAAACCTGAATGCAACAATAAAATCCATGGCCGATACTCTTGTCCCGTTTCTGATAAAACGTGAAACGGTCTAAAGCGGTTTCATTCGCATTGTTGTGTCCATATTAGTCTAATCGCAATAGTTTAGCGTTAGTGTCTCCACATACCAAAAGCTGTAGGGCCAATAGCTGTAGGGCCAAAAGGTGTAGGGCATAATATGATCAATTGTTTCATGAAAATGATGCGTTCGACGAGCGGAACAACGGCTATAGAGTATGGATTAATCGGGACGTTGATTTCCGTTTCAATCATTGCATCGGCGATTATCGTCGGCGGAAACGTTGAGACGATGTTCACGGGTGTCGGCGAGGACGTTGAATCCGCCGTTAACTAGACCGTTACACGTTTTATCAGAAACGGGACAAGAGTATCGGCCCTTGATTATGTTGATGCATTCGGGCTTCATTGCCATTTTTAACGGCAAACAGGAAGATGTGATTGCGTTAATAAGATCTGCAATGTTGGTGGGGCTGGCATAAAAGTGCCGAAAATCAGCAGATCCAACTGCAAAAGATGCATCTGTCGCTTGTACAATGTGCGGGTTTTGATTTTTTTGGGAATGGAGTTCGTGCGACGACCATATCGAAAGGCGCGTGGCAGATATGGTCGTCGCTCAGAACTGGCTCATATTGGTACCCAGGCGTAACTCTAGATACCTGACGCAAGCTCATATTGGTACTCATAGTCGCGGACAGAGTTGGATAGACAATGGCAAAGTTGCGGTTGTTTGACCTAGGATTTGTGCAACGGTGCAATGAAATCCAATCTGCTAGTCTTTCTGTTATATTTAGGGTTACAAGCTACCGCCGTGGGCGAAAAGCGTCAATTGGCGCATAGTCTCAATTTAGTTGTTGGTCCGTCTCACATGTTTGTTGTTGATCCGTCTCACCGGGCACCAAAAAGCGTGCCATTGCGTCCAACAAAGCTGGGTCTAATGGTTGGGCGTTGTTTTGATTGTTGGAAAATGAAATCAAGGGCTGCACAGCATGAGGCAGCTTAAGAGTGTAAGATAAAATCACTGAAGGGTCAGGATTTACCGTGAGCGCGTGCTCACTGCTGATTACGACGCATCAAGTGTTGAATGACATAGGCGTTTCCGGCATCCTGACTGCTGAACGGCTGTGTGGTTTTATGTGCCATGCACTCCGAGGGTGACAGTCCGAACCGTTCGCGAAACCGCCGATTGAAATTTCCAGGATCCGCATAACCCCAGCGGCCCGCGATCTCCTTTATGCGACCTCGAGCAGGCGGTAACGCACATAACTCCGAAAAACTGCGATCAAGCCGCCGGCCGACGATATATCGGTCGATCCCGCCGTCGTCGCGAAACCGGCGATAGAGCGAGGCTCTGGAGAGTCCAAAACGATCACACAAATGTTCTGCATCCAGATTAGGGGAAGCAAGATTGGCGTCGATATAGTCGCGCAGTGCCAGGTCCGTAGTGGCGTCAGCACTTTGCAAATCGCTTTCCTGGTCGCGCCCAAGCATGAGCCTTTGTATCAAACCGGCAAATGCATTTGCCATATCGGTTGACTCATCCATATTGTCTTCGGCAATGGCAGCCTCAAGAGCATCAAATGCCTGACTGATGAGACGTCCACGCGGTTTCTTGCTGGGCAGGGTCGTGTAGCTCTTGTCGCGCGAAGGATCGAAACCAATCAGGTCGTGGGGTATCAATACGCCTATACCGCTCACATTTGTTGTGGACGTGATATAACGCTGTGTCAGATCCACAAGGTGGAGATTATCCGCGTCAACCTTGGTGGCTGTTTCGTTCAGGGTGCCACGTCCCATGCCGCTTGAATAGCGCTCAAACAGCAAATACTCTTGTTCGAAACCCTTAAGGGTTGCCGGGTTGTGATCAAACAACAGTGGTGTGAATTCGACATTGGTTATGATCAATCTTCCGGCTTTGGAATATTCGGTCATAGCCTTGAATTTGTCAGCCGCCGTCTTCAGACGTACGTCATAAAAAGGGCGTGTATGCTCTCGCCAATCTTCGAAGTCAGAAACAAAAATAGCATGTCTCCAATTCTTGTAAATCCACGACTGGAACCTTTGCACACATTATGTTAATATAGAATAACTATTGTTACGGGTCAATGAAATATAAACACTAAAATTTTACCTGATTACATGATTTAATCTGCGAAATTTCAGAGTTTTTCTTCATGCGTGCCAAGCGCCGTCGCCAGACTGGTCGTCGCGGAACCTGGCCGAAGTGGTTTCTGTTGGCTCTCATGGGGTTTCCAGCCCGATAGATAGACAATATTGAAGGTGGCTCTGATGCGGCCATCAGCGTCCGCGTGGCGTTCGGCATATATTTGTGCTGCCCGCATGAAGAAACTGCGATGGACCGGTTTTTTACTTCGGGCAACCAGTGGATTTGCCATGCCCATATGTCTGAGATCCTTTAACAGGCCAAACAGGGTATCATAGCGAACAATGTGGGTTTCTGCATCAACGACCGGCAAGGCAAACCCGGCCCGTTGCAGGAGACTGCCGCAGTCGCGAATATCCGCAAATGGTATGACCCGGGGGCTCGCGCCTTGTGTTGTTTCAGCTTCTGCCGTCAGCAATGCATCGCGCAGTTCCGATAATGTGCCGCTGCCCGGCAGAGCTGCCAGGAAGAGGCCATCGGGCTGTAGAGCCATGCGAATTTGCGCAAGCAGACCAGGCAGGTCATTGACCAGATGCAGACTGAGCGGGGCTGCGAGTAAACCCAAAGTGCCTGGCGCAATCGGCAAAGCGTCGAGGTGACTGACAATGCGGCTGTCATGAAATTTGCCGTCATCCAGAAAACGCGGATGTTGTTCAAGACGGTAGACCCTGCCAACCTTGTCGCTTGCAGACAGCAGTTCGGCCATGAGCCCATTGTGGGCATGAAGGGCCAGACATTCACCAAAGGTCCGCTCAACAGCTTCAAGACGTTCGGCCAGTTCATTTGCTACAATATCGAGTAGAAATGCGCTGCCAGCCGGGGCCTGATTGGCCGCCCGAAGTCGGTGCTGCAATATGAGCTCTTGGTCAAACAGCCTGTTGGCGTCCATGGTGTGTCTCCACCAAAATGGAATATACGGATCTATGGTGCTCCAGTTCTTTCATATCACCCGGCTTGTCAATCGCCATTATGCAATGGCGCCGTCGGGGCCAGCCAACGCATGGGCATTAAAAGCAGAGCGATCATACCATAGATATGGTGATCAGCGTGCGCCGCTAACCCCCAGGTAGATGGAATAAAGTGACGTTGTCGCGGTAATGAACAACTGATTGTTCCTTGGACCACCAAACGTCAGGTTGGAGACGACTTCACCGATGATGATCTCTCCCAGCAATTCCGCCTGTGGGGAAAAACACTGGACCGCATTTTGCGAACTTGTCCAGATATTGCCCTGAACATCACAGCGAAAACCGTCAGACAGACCACTGCTGATCTGGGTGAAGATACGCGGTTTAGTCAATGTGTTGTCACCGGCCACATCGAAGGCCCGAATATGATGTGCTCCCTGAGGATCATGCGATCCGCCGGTATCGGAGATATAGAGAATTGTTTCGTCCGGCGAGAAAGCCAGGCCATTTGGTTTTTGGAAGTCATCGGCGACAAGGCTGATTGCCCCGGTGTCAGGATCACAGCGATAGACAAAACAGCCCGGTTGTTCCTGTTCAGCGCGTCTTCCCTCATAGTCGCTGATTATGCCGTAGGGTGGGTCGGTAAACCAGATTGAGCCATCTGATTTGACAACAACATCATTGGGTGAATTGAGACGTTTGCCACGATAGCTGTCGGCGACAACGGTGATCGAACCGTTATGCTCGGTTCGCGTTACCCTTCGCATCAAATGTTCACAGGTCACCAGACGACCCTCAAGGTCACGGGTATTACCATTTGCATTTTGGGACGGATCACGAAACGGCCGTTCACCAAGACCATCTATCCACTGCATCATGCGATTATTGGGGATATCGCTCCACAGAACATAATTTCCCAGCGGAAAATACACAGGGCCCTCTGCCCAAAGCATGCCGGTGACCAGACGGGCGAGAAATGCATTGGGAACCGTCAATGCCGCGAACCGTTCATCATGATGAATTACATCGCTCATCGCCCCTGCACTCCGGTTGAATCAGGCTTAAACACTTTGACAGTATTAATCCAAACGTATGGGGCGTATGCCCGCATAATCGACATGATGGTTCACGTCATTGCAATTTGGCGTGCGGAAAGCCGCAATGAAGATGGCGGGTCTTCCCCGCTTTGTGGTGCTGAACAGCTTCGCCAGGCTGACAGAACTGTGCTAGACCGTTTTACGTTTTGTCAGAAACGGGACAATGGTGTCGGCCTATGATTTTGTTGATGCATTCAGGTTTTGACGATTTCGTCAAAACCTGAATTGCTCTAGCGTCATGGATTGTTTGGGAGGATTGCATTGCACGTCGCGCCTGAGGTTCTTTTGGAGCGCTATCTGGCGATATCACGCGCTATCGCCGGACAGCTGGATTTGCAGGCAGTGCTTGGTGAAATTGCCAAGGAAGCACATCTGCTCTTTTGTCATGACCATCTGGATGTTGCTATCATATTGCCGCGTAAGCCGGATGAGTGCATTTCGTTTGAAGTGGGCGTGACGACGGAATGGGGCCGAGCGCCACGCGAGCCCAATCTGGTGGCGCTGAGCCCTGTACGTGATGTGCTTTTGGGTAAGGTCGGCCATATTCTCACCGGCGATGCATGGAGTGATGAGCGCTTCCATTTCGACGGTTCATTTGATGCACCCATCTATGATGCAGACCTGCGCAGCCGCTTGCATGTGCCCCTGGTTGTGCTGGGCGAGATTATTGGTTCGCTCAATATTTCGCGTCACAAGAAAAATGTTTACGATGATGATGATGTGCAAATTGCCCGGCAGATTGCGGATCTGCTGGCGCCCTATTTCCATGCGGTCATGCGGGCCGATCAGGTCAAGCAACTTGCGCTTGCAGAGGGTGCGGCCCGCGGACGCGAAGAGGCTCTTCGTCTTGGAACCCTGCGCCTGACGGAAGGCATGGAGAACGAGCGAAAGAGAATTGGCATGGATCTGCATGATCAGACCTTGGCTGATTTGACAAGAATATCCCGAAAATTTGCCCGTATCAGCAAAAATGGCCGACCAGCCACCAATGATCTGGTCAGCCTGGGTACGGAGATCACAAACTGCGTCAGCGAATTGCGGCGTATCATTGAAGATACAAAACCCGGCGTGCTCGAGCTGTTTGGTTTTGCTGAAGCCGTCGAAGCGCAGCTTGAACGTTCTGTTGGCGGCATTTCACCAAAAATTGCCACCTCGGTCAACGATCGCAGCGGTTCCTTTATCGATGGTCTGCGCGAGCCGGTTCGTACAACGCTGTTTCGTATCGTGCAGGAAGCCATAAACAATGCCGTGCGTCACGGCAATCCAAGCCGCGTGGATGTGTGTATAGAGG
The DNA here is from genome assembly GCA_947501445.1 of uncultured Rhizobiaceae group bacterium. Classification (GTDB taxonomy): domain Bacteria; phylum Pseudomonadota; class Alphaproteobacteria; order Rhizobiales; family Rhizobiaceae; genus Hoeflea_A. The sequence continues at coordinate 326,212 of CANMVS010000007.1, forward strand.
TGGTTGGCGGCCGGTTGCGCATTTGTGTTGTCGACGACGGATCGGGAACCGGACCTGGTCATCAGCAATCCACCGGAGGGCTGGACAATATGCGTGTGCGTGCAGCACTGATCTCGGCAACCCTGGAAGTCGGCAGCAGCGCACCTGGCGAGGGCACCAGTATTGCGATCGTTTTGCCGGTTCTTGCTGTTCAGGAACCCTCGGATGAACCGGAAGTGGCTGAAGTATGAATGTACTCATAGCAGAGGATGATGCCCTTCATCGGGCTTTTTTGAAATCGGTCGTTGTGAATGCACTGCCGGAATGCTCACTGGTGATTGAAGCAGAAGACGGGTTAACGGCTATTCGGGCCATGCAGGCTGAGCAGATCAATGGAATTATAATGGATTTGCAGATGCCCGGCGCAAATGGCGTCGATGCAGCCAAGCAGATCTGGCACGAATTTCCTGATATGCGCATATTGTTCTGGTCAAATTATGCCGATGAAGCCTATGTGCGTGGCGTATCGCGCATTGTGCCCAGCAGCGCTGTCTACGGCTATTTGCTGAAATCGGCCAGTGAAGATCGACTTGCATTGGCGGTACGTGGTGTGTTCATAGAAGATCAATGCGTTGTTGATCGCGAAGTGCGTGGTGTGCAACAGCGCTCGGAAAATGTTCTCGAAGGGCTGACTGATTCTGAATTTGAGGTGCTCAGTGATATTGCGCTGGGCATGACCGACAAGGCCATCGCAGCCAAACGTAATATTTCAACACGCGCGGTCCAGAGCCGCCTCAAACACCTTTATGAAAAACTGGGCACAGACCAGTCTGATATCGGCACATCGTTTGGCCCGGTTTTCAATTCACGTACCCGTGCGGTTGCGGTGGCAATGTCGCGCGGTCTCCTGAATGTTGATGGGTTGGCGACACGTCAGGAAGAGCTGGATGACTGGTTGGCTGACAGTAATCAACGGAAAAACTGAGGCGCGCGCAGGCCTGATTGCGGAAATCCGCACTGGCAAAAGTGCATTCGCGCAGCATTTAGTCTGCTTGTGCTGCTTACAGGACAAAAGGTGCTGCTTAGCTTCACTCTGGGGCGGCCATCGTTTTTCGCCGTTCCCGGAGGAACGAACCGGCGGGAGGACGAAGCCGGTATGGATTGCGTAACCTGGATGTGCCGGTGGTGGGATATCCCTTTTGTGATCAACAAGCCCTGCGGGGCAGGAGGAGATAATGAAGACTTCTATTCTCAAAATGACGCTTGCCGGTCTTGCCCTGGGTGTTGCCTCTTCGGCATCGGTTGCCCTTGCAGATACGGCTGACAAAAAGATAGCACTTTCCAACAATTATGCTGGCAATTCCTGGCGTCAGGCGATGCTCACCAGCTGGGACAAGGTGACGGGTAAAGCTGTTAGTGATGGCGTTGTCGCAGCAGCCGATGCATTTACAACGGCTGAGAATCAGGCAACTGAACAGGCCGCGCAGATACAAAACATGATCCTGCAGGGCTATGATGCCATTGTGATAAATGCAGCATCTCCAACAGCCCTTAACGGGTCGGTGAAAGAGGCCTGTGACGCCGGAATTGTCGTGGTCTCTTTTGATGGTATTGTCACAGAACCCTGTGCATGGCGCATTGCCGTTGATTTCAAACAGATGGGCAAGGATCAGCTGACCTATCTTGCTGAAAAAATGCCTGATGGCGGCAACCTGCTGGAAATACGTGGTCTTGCAGGTGTTTTCGTCGATGACGAAATCAGCAGCGGTATTCATGAGGGCGCGAAGGAAAATGCGCAGTTCAAGATCGCCGGATCAGTCCATGGCAATTGGGCACAGGACGTGTCCCAAAAGGCCGTTGCCGGGATTTTACCAAGTTTGCCGGAGATCGCCGCTGTTGTGACGCAGGGTGGTGATGGTTACGGCGCCGCACAGGCATTTAAGGCTGCCGGTCGCCCGACACCATTGATTATCATGGGCAACAGACATGATGAGTTAACATGGTGGAAGGAACAAAAGGATGCCAATGGCTATGAAACGATGTCGGTTTCAATTGCGCCGGGCGTCTCTACCCTGGCTTTCTGGGTTGCCCAGATGATCCTTGATGGCAAGGAAGTGCCACACGATCTGACAGTGCCGTTCTTGCGCATTGATCAGGATAATCTTGAGGCCAATCTGGAAACGACACAGGCAGGTGGCGTGGCAAATGTGGAGTATTCTCAGAGCGATGCTGCCGCAGTGGTTGCCAAATAACAATCGCGCCCGAAGTGTGCCTGCTGTCCCGCAATACGGATTGGGTTTGATTTGACGATGGTACATTCGGAAATTGTCAATCTGAATGGCGTTGAAAAAAGTTTCGGCGCCGTTCAGGCATTGGGTGGTGTGGACCTGCGGATACTGGCTGGCGAATGTGTTGGTCTGGTGGGTCACAATGGTGCGGGCAAATCCACCCTGATGAATATTCTGGCTGGCACACTTGTCCACGATACGGGGTCGATTTCGATTGCCGGTAACCTGTTGCCGGGTCGTTATTCTGTGCCCCTAGCGCATCAAAACGGCATCCGTTGTGTCTTTCAGGAACTTTCTTTATGTCCCAATCTTTCCGTTGCCGAAAACGCTCGGGTGCTGCATGCCAGCCTCAGGGGATTTGGTTGGCGTAAACGCGCAGGTGCCCTGCTGACCGGAATGCTTGAAGACATATTCCCCGCTAATGGCATAGTCGCCAGTGATATTGTAGGCGATCTGGATATCGGCCGCAGGCAGATGGTGGAGATTGCCCGCGCGTTCACCGTTACCGACGTTCCCTTGCATCTTGTGATCCTTGATGAGCCGACATCCTCACTCGACAATGTGGCGGCACAGCAACTGATGTCATTTGTGCGCCGGTTCACCGCAAAAGGTGGCAGCTGTATTCTCATTTCCCACCTACTTAACGAAATTCTCGAAACCAGTGATCGCATTGTGGTGATGCGGGATGGCAGAATAGTTGATACGCGTGATGCCGGTTCCTTTGACCATCAAAGTCTGGTCGGCAGCATGGGCTCGGTTGCCGTTGAGGCAGACAATGATGGTGCCAAATTTGTCTCGAGACGCGCTGATGGTGACAAAACAATCAGCATGGGTGTGGAGGGGGCTGACGCGATACCATTCGCCGCGCACAGGGGTGAAATAGTCGGCCTTGCAGGCCTCGCCGGCCACGGTCAAACGGATATGCTCGTCAGTATTTTTGCTGCCAGGGGAATATCCGTTGAGGCAGCGCATGTGCCGCAACGGGTCGCTTTTGTCGCTGGAGACCGGCAAACAGATGGTGTTTTTCCGCTATGGTCGATCGCCCTGAATACAACGATCTCCTCAATCACCAGCATGGTTCACCGGTTGCTCATTGATCCACAGCGGGAAAAGCAGCTGGCTGAAACCTGGCGTGAGAAGATTGCTGTGCGCACACCCGATGTCGATAATTCCATCCTGTCCCTTTCGGGTGGAAACCAGCAAAAAGTTCTATTTGCACGCGCCTTGGGCTCAAATGCTGACGCCATATTGATGGATGATCCCATGCGCGGCGTTGATGTTGGCACCAAGCAGGACGTCTACCGAATGATCAGGCAAGAGGCTGACGCAGGCAGGACATTTGTCTGGTACACAACCGAAATGGACGAATTGCGCAATTGCGACCACGTCTATGTTTTCAGGGATCAGGAGATCGTGGCGGAATTGGCACGCGCTGACCTGACCGAAGAGCGCATATTGCAATCGTCCTTTGACCAGAAAGCCCAGTCATGAACCGGCTGATTACACCACGCATGCTCAGATCGGCCCTTCCGGCTTTGTCTTTTACCTTTCTGCTGGCGGCAATATTCTACATCCAACCAAGGGCGATGAGTTATTTTGGCCTGAATCTGATGCTCAATCTTGGCGTGCCCATAGCACTGGCAACGCTGGCGCAGATGATGGTTATCACAGTGAATGATCTGGATCTGGGCATCGGCGCCTTTGTTGGGGTGGTTGCCTGCATTGGGGTAACATGGCTCAAGGAGACGCCTCTTTTGGGGGTTGCGGCTCTATTGGGCTGTATTGCCATATATGCCGCGCTTGGCGCTTTGATCCATCTGCGCAATCTGCCCTCCATTGTCGTCACGCTGGGCATGTCATTCGTATGGTTGGGATTCGCGGTTTTGATTTTGCCGACACCCGGCGGAAGCGTACCGGATTGGCTGCGCGCCTTTATGACGCTCAAGACGCCATATCTGCCTTTCGCGGTCATTCTGTCCATATTAATCGCGCTGCTGGTGCACTGGGGGCTGATGCGCACGGCCTACGGTACAATTGCACGGGGGGCAGGCGGTAACCCGCGCTCAATGGAACAGGCTGGGTGGTCCGGTCTGCGCATCAAAATGACAATGTATGCAATGGCGGGGTTCTTTGGTGTCCTCGCGGGTCTTGCCTTGATTGGTCTGACCACATCAGCGGATGCAAATATTGCTTTGCGCTACACGCTGCTGTCGATTGCGGGTGTCATTCTGGGGGGCGGGGAATTCGTTGGCGGTCGCATATCACCGATTGGCGCCGTGATCGGTGCATTGACCCTCACGCTTGCCGGTTCCTTTTTGACCTTTTTGCGGATATCGCCGGATTGGCAGATCGGTGCACAGGGGGCAATTCTGATTCTTGTTCTCGCCTTGCGTGCACTGATAAATCAGGCGGAGCGTAAAAAATGAGCACCTTTCTTGTCAAACTGCGGGAACAGCCCTGGCTATGGGCCTTTGTCGGCACGATTGCCATGTGGCTTGCAACCAGTCTGGTCACCGGGGCGCAGGGTAGTGGTCAGGTATTGAGTGCCGCATTTTCCTTTGCCACTTTTTTCGTGATCGTGGCGATCGGGCAGATGTTTGTGATCACGCTGGGCCCCGGCAATGTCGACTTGTCAATTCCGGCCTGCATGACCCTGGCCGGCACAGTGGCAATGAAGCTGATGGCCGGATCCGATGGCATGATACTGGTTGGTCTGCTGGCTGCAATCGGCTGTGGCTTTGCGGTTGGCATATTCAATTTTGCCCTCATTCGCCTGTTGAGCATTCCACCCATCATTGCAACCCTGTCAGCCAGTTTTCTCATTCAGTCGTCTGCCATAGCCTATAATCGTGGCTTGCGTGTGAAGCCGCCAGCCGCGCTCGCCGAGTTCACGACGACCCGCATTGGTGGCATTCCGGTACTGGCGATTGCAGTTATGCTGCTGGCGATTGTTATGCACATTGTGCTGACCAGAACCGTCTATGGACGATCGGTGCTGGCTATTGGTCAGAACTCCAAAGCAGCATTTCTTGCCGGTATCAGGGTCGAACGCATTCGATTTGCTACCTATGTTCTGAGCGCTGTATTTGCTGCCACATGCGGTTATTTTCTGGCCGGTTTTTCCGGCGGCGCAGCGCTTAATATGGGAGAAGAATACCTGTTGGCGTCCATCGCAGTGGTGGTGATTGGCGGCAGTTCAGTTGCCGGTGGCTATTCCAATGTACCAGGATTATGGGGGGCTGCGTTGTTCCTGTTTTTGATGGTGACGATGCTCAACACCTTTGGTGCAAGTGCAGGTTTGAGATTGATCATGACAGGACTGATCATCATTGTTGTCATTACATTGGCCGGGGGTCGCAAACGGTAATTGTTCGCGGGAGCGCCTATCCATTGCCAATTGGTTCCAAAGGAATAGAGTATAGCGGATGTTGGTCCGTTCATTTCACTCGGAAGTAATGTCTAACGGCTTCGCGCGCGTGCTGCGCGGATTGAGCAATGTCATCTACCCGCCATCGTGTATAAATTGCTCCGGACTGACCCAGAACCATGGTGGATTGTGCCCGCAGTGCTGGAACCAGTTGCAACCCATTGAAAAGCCCTGGTGCGATGTATTGGGTTCGCCCTTTGCCTATGATGTGGGTGTAGGCATATTATCCGCCGATGCCATTGCCAATCCGCCACCCTTTACCAAAGCGCGTTCTGCTGTTTTATACGATGATGTTGCAAGGACGATGGTTCATCGCCTCAAATACAAGGATCGCACCGACCTTGCCCAATCCATGGCAGGCTGGATGATCCGTGCCGGTAGAGAATTGATGCCGCAGGTGAATGCTGTCCTGGCGGTACCGCTACACCGCAATCGGCTGATGTCGCGCCAATACAATCAGTCTGCGGAGTTATCCAGAGTGATTGCGGCACGTTGTGATTTGCCACATTTACCCGCTACCCTTTATCGCAACAAACCAACCCGCAGGCAGGTTGGGCTGAGCAATAGCGCGCGCGCTGACAATGTCAAAGGCGCATTCAAGGTACCACAAAACAAACGTCACAATATTGCCGGTAAACACCTCCTGCTTGTGGATGATGTTTATACAACGGGCGCTACAGTCAAGTCAGCAACCAGAGCATTGCTTGGTGCCGGTGCCGATAAAGTTTTCGTGCTAACATTTGCCAGGGTTGCCCCCGGACATCTGTAAACCCTATATGGGGTATCGAGTTAATGAACAGATCAGGATTATTTTGGAGAACCTAATGGCAGACGTAACCATCTACACGCGGAAATTCTGCGGATTTTGCACTGCAGCCAAGCGTTTGCTGGATAATAAAGGCGTCTCCTATACGGAACATGATGCGAGTTTTTCCACAAAGTTGAAAAAGGAAATGATACAGCGCGCCGGTGGTCGGGCAACATTTCCGCAAATTTTTGTCGGCAAAACGCATATCGGTGGATGTGATGAGCTGCACGCGCTTGAGCGCGCCGGCAAGCTCGATAAAATGCTGCGCACCGCAGCCTGATGGTGGTTGATGTGGTTGAAGGGAAATTCCGCGCTGCTGCTGTTCAGATGCGATCCGGTGTCGATCCGGATCGCAATATTGTCGCCTTGGCTGATGGCGTACGGGATGCTGTTTCACAGGGCGCGCACTATGTGCAAACGCCGGAAATGACAGGCGCGCTGGTGCGGGACCGAGCGTCGTTGTTTTCGATCGTTGAGCGTGAAGAAAGCGACCGGTTGATTGCGGCTGCCGCAAACCTTGCTTCAAGTCACTCAATTTATCTTCATATCGGATCCACTGCCATCAAAACTGACGGTGAGAAAATCGCCAATCGCAGTTTTCTCTTTGCACCGGATGGCAAGATTATCGGGCGTTATGACAAGATCCACATGTTTGATGTCGATCTGGACAATGGTGAAAGCTGGCGCGAAAGCGCGACCTATCAGCCGGGCAGGCACGCAGGAATGATTGATCTGCCCTTTGCCCGATTGGGCTTTGGCATCTGTTATGATGTCCGCTTTCCAGAACTTTTTCAGGCCCAGGCACTGGCCGGTGCACAGGTGCTGAGTGTTCCTGCAGCCTTTACGCGCCAGACCGGTGAAGCCCATTGGCACGTCCTGCTGCGGGCACGGGCGATTGAAAATGGCGCATTTGTTATTGCGGCCGCACAAGGTGGTGTCCATGAAGATGGTCGTGAAACCTACGGTCATTCAATGATTGTTGACCCCTGGGGGCGTATATTGGCTGAAGCAAACCATGACGAGCCGGGTGTAATCGTGAGCGACATTGATGTGCGTGCGAGCAATCAGGCACGCAGCAAAATTCCAAATTTGAAAAATCGCCGACCCTTTGATCTTCACACAGCAGATGTGACTGATGGCAGCAGAGCGAGCGCATGATCCGATTTAATCTCATTTGCGATTCAAAGCACAATTTTGAAATTTGGTTTTCCGGAAGCTCTGATTTTGAAAAACAGACGTCCATGGGACTTGTCAGTTGTCCCCATTGCGGCTCGGTTGAAGTTGAAAAGGCACTGATGACGCCATCTGTTTCAACCTCTCGCAAAAAGGAGGCATCAACGCGTCTGGCCCTGAACAATGCCCAACAGGCGGCCATGGATCACCTGCGTGGCGCGGTAAAGGCCATCAAGGAAAACTCCGAAGATGTTGGCGAACGCTTCCCGGAAGAGGCCCGTAAAATCCACTACGGAGAAAGCGAAGAACGCGGAATTATTGGTCAGGCAAAACCTGAAGAAGTTAAAGCGCTGGTGGAAGAAGGGGTGGGCATAGCACCGCTGCCGGACCTGCCAGAAGAAAAAAACTAGACATGAGCCAAACGTCGCAAACGTAAGATGTCACATAAAAGCGTCAACAAAATCAAAGGCCGACACCGTTGTCCCATTCCTGATAAAACGTGAAACGGTCTGGCTATCATTTGAGACAAACATTGCTTTGGTAGGGTGAACCAATCCAAATACTGATTTTGCTCAATATTATTTTGGTCGCGCGGCCAGCATCATGTAATTGACGTCCAAATCGCGGGACAATTGCCATTTGTCGCTCAGTGGGCTGTAAAAGACCCCGGTGCGATCAATGATCATCATGCCAGATTCATCCAGAGGCTTTTGAATTTCCTCGGGGCGGACAAGTTTTTCGTATTGATGGGTTCCGCGTGGCAACCAGCGCAATACATATTCCGCACCGACAATGGCCATGGCCAGAGCTTTGAAGGTGCGATTGATGGTTGCGACAAACATTAATCCACCTGGTTTGACCATCTGTCCGCACGATGTGAGAAAAAGGTCAACGTCCGATACATGTTCAACAACTTCCATGTTCAGCACGATGTCAAATTTTTCACCTTCGGCCGCCAGTGTTTCGGCGGGTTGAGCCCGGTAGTCGACCTGAACACCCGATTGGGCGGCATGAATACGCGCGATTTCAATGTTCGTCTCGGAAGCATCTGCGCCGATGACGTCCGCGCCCATACGGGCCATCGGTTCGCATAACAGGCCACCACCGCACCCAATATCAAGGACGCGCAGGCCACGCATTGGTCGGGCTGATTTGGGATCAATGTCAAAATGTGCTGCCACCTGGTCCCTGATATAGGCAAGTCTGACCGGATTGAACTTATGCAGCGGGCGGAATTTGCCCGTCGGATCCCACCACTCGCTCGCCATGGCAGAAAAACGATCCACTTCCTTTTGATCTATCGTTGTTGTGGCACTCATTTTCCGACTCCCGTGGCTGGGTTCGCAGGGGCTCATATGAATGGCACCCTATCCGCATATATGATCAATTCGGATGAACATGGGTGAATGTCAAGAGTGACAAATGGAAGTACTCAAGCTTGATACCATTTGAGATGAATTGGTAGAGGCAGCCTGAAGATGCGCATAATCGGCTAAAGAAGATTGTTGTTGACCTGTCATTGGACAAAGCCCTGCCTTCGAATGCTCTCTTCATCAACCGTGCGTCGTTGCATCTTTTGTGCACCTGATGCCACCAGATGCTTTTCCTGTGATCTCGGGTCGTCCTGATGGTTGGGTTTCATGAAACCCGGCTGGCAGTTGCCATTCTTGACCGCACTCTATTGCCTGCGGTACAGCTACCAAAGTCGCATTGATCAAAGGACCAATTCACAAGATTGCCGTGTGTCGTTGGCTTTTTGAAAGACAGATTGACCAGAGCCCCACCTGATTGGCAAATTCAGGAATTGCAGGCGCAATTTAGTATCGAAAGCAATGAATGGAACAGGCAGCGACCAGCAAATTACTATTCGGGCCGGATATGTTGCAAAATCCCTTCCCGGTTTACCACAAGCTGCAACAGACCGATCCGGTAAGATGGGACGACAGGCTGCACGCATGGGTGGTTACCCGCTATTCGGATGTCAGCGCGGTAATGAAAGATCGCCGCTTTTCTTCCGACCGGGTCACCATGGCCCGCGGTCGATATGCAGATAAATACCAACCGGTATTCGATCTGCTATCGCGCGTCATGCTGCAGACCGATGATCCGCGACACAAACGCTTGCGAGACCATGTGCACAGTGCATTTACACGCACCGCCGCAGAAAATTATGCGGAAAAAATACGGTCCCTGTGCAGCACGCTGCTCGAAGCGGGACGCGCCGGTGGCCAGATGGAATTTGTTTCTGATTTTGCAGCTCCACTGCCAATCCTGGTCATTTCGGAAATCGTCGGAATACCGGCTGAAGAAAGAGACCAGATCAAAATCTGGTGTGATGCTTTCTCGACTGTGGCGCTCAATTTCTACGTACATCTCAGTGATGAACAACTGGACTATTGCAGCGCCCAGATCGACGCCTTTCGCAGCTACCTGATAAACAAGGTTGAGGTGGCACGGCGATCACCGGGCTCTGATCTCATCAGTTCATTGACGATGGCCGCTGACGAAGGACATTCGCTGGATTTGGATGAGCTGGTCGCCAATTGCGTTCTGTTGCTCAATGCGGGCAATGAGACAACGACATGCCTGTTGGCCAATGGACTGGGTCTGTTGCTTGAAAATCCCGATCAGATGAAATTGCTTCGCGCTGAGCCCGAACGCATACCCAATGCCATCGAGGAGATTCTGCGTCTCCAGGGGCCGGTTCAGTTTTTGGGCCGCATTGCGACGCAAGACGTTGACGTCGGTGGCAAGCCGATCAAGGCCGGTGATATGGTCCTGACAGTGCTCGGCGCTGCCAATCGCGACCCCGATGTGTTTGACCAACCCGACCGCTTCAACATAATGCGAAGTCCATTGCATCAGCTGGGGTTTGGCACCGGCCCGCATTTATGCGCCGGCATTCAACTGGCCCGTCTGGAAGCAAAGATCGCCTTTGAAGCGTTGCTTGAAAACGTGCCAAATATTGAACTGGCAACCGAAAAGCTTGTCTACGGTAAAAACTATAATATGCGCTGCCTGGCTCAATTGCCGATCCGGGTGGATTAGTTGATCCGGCGTCGGGCAAGCCTTGCCTGGAGATAAGGATTAGCCCCATACTCCAGCCGCGCCGATACAAGTCCAGACAATGGTTTTTCAATGGATCGGGCCACAATCCATCGCTGATACCATTGATCAGACAGGCACATTTTCGCTTTCTTCTTTTTGCAAATGTGCAAAAGGCCCCGGGCGCTCACCAGTCTACCTTGCAGGGTTGCTGCTTTTTGGGTATGAGAGCGGCGTGACCGCTCAGCCTATGGGGCGGTTTTATTTTGTTTATCCGTTTGATCTGGGAGTTCCGGTCCTGCCAATGGCCAGAATAGTCATGAAATTTGGCGGCACGTCAGTGGCCGATCTTGATCGCATTCGCAATGTGGCGCGGCATGTCAAACGGGAAGTTGACGCTGGCCATGAAGTCGCTGTCGTGGTTTCCGCCATGGCGGGAAGAACCAATGAGCTTGTCGGCTGGACCCGTGAAGCTTCGGCACTGCATGATGCACGTGAATATGATGCAGTTGTTGCGTCCGGTGAGCAGGTAACATCCGGTCTGCTGGCCATTACGCTGCAGTCCCTGGGGGTCAACGCCAGGTCGTGGCAGGGTTGGCAAATCCCGATACGCACGGATAATGCCCATGGTGCAGCGCGCATTCAGGATATTGACGGAACTGAACTGATCCGGCGGTTTGGTGAAGGTCAGGTTGCCGTCATCTCTGGTTTTCAGGGAATTGGGCCGGATAATAGAATTGCAACACTGGGTCGTGGCGGATCTGATACCAGTGCTGTTGCGGTCGCAGCGGGTGTCAAGGCAGACCGGTGTGATATCTATACCGATGTGGATGGCGTTTACACGACTGACCCGCGGATTGTACCATCGGCACGCCGCCTGAAGAAAATTGCCTTTGAGGAAATGCTGGAGATGGCATCCCTGGGCGCTAAAGTGCTGCAGGTGCGCTCGGTGGAACTGGCCATGGTCCACAAGGTGCGTACGTTTGTGCGCTCAAGTTTTGTCGAGCCTGATGCGCCGGGAATGGATGATTTTGATAATCCGCCCGGGACTTTGATTTGTGATGAGGATGAGATTTTGGAACAGGAAGTCGTGACTGGCATTGCCTATGCGAAGGATGAGGCGCAGATATCCTTGCGTCGTCTTTCTGACAGGCCAGGTGTCTCGGCAGCCATATTTGGCCCGCTTGCCGATGCGCATATCAATGTTGATATGATCGTTCAGAATATTTCCGAGGACGGAACGTCAACCGATATGACCTTTACGGTTCCTTCCGGTGACATGGAGAAATCACTTGCTGTTCTGGACACTGCACGCGAGTCGATCGGTTTTGATGCCGTTCAAAGTGAGCCGGGGCTGGTAAAGGTCTCGGTTATTGGTATCGGCATGCGCAGTCACGCCGGTGTGGCAGCCACAGCCTTTCATGCGCTTGCCGAAAAAGGCATCAATATCAAGGCAATAACGACCTCTGAAATCAAAATATCGATACTTATTGACGGTCCATACGCAGAACTTGCGGTGCGCACTTTGCATTCGGTCTACGGTCTCGATAAAACATAAGCTTAGTGAACGCCGCTCACTAGACGATAGAGCGGATTTGAACAAAACCCTGGGAGCGTTAGCGCGATGAGAGACCCTTCAGCTGGTCCCCGCGTCTTGCTGAGGCGGTTGCGCGAGTTGATGGCGGAGCCGCTTGAACCGCAAGACCGTCTTGACCGGATTGTGCGGCAGATAGCACAAAATATGGTTGCGGAGGTTTGTTCCTTTTACGTGCTGCGTGCTGATGGCGTGCTTGAGCTCTATGCAACAGAGGGTTTGAACCCGGGTGCCGTTCATTTGGCACAATTGAAAATGGGGCAGGGGCTGGTCGGCACGATTGCCGCGGGTGCAAGTCCGCTCAGCCTTTCCGATGCACAATCCCATCCCGCCTTCACCTATCTGCCAGAGACGGGTGAGGAAATTTACCAGTCCTTTATGGGCGTTCCCATTTTGCGTGCCGGTCGCACGCTGGGCGTACTGGTTATTCAGAACAAGGCCAAACGCAACTATCGCGAAGATGAGCTGGAAGCTCTGGAAACCACCGGAATGGTCATGGCTGAGATGATCGCCACCGGTGATCTGAAGAAGGTTACACGTCCTGGTCTGGAGCTGGATCTAAGTCGGCCGGTAACCATTGAAGGTGATGCCTATAGTGATGGGATTGGGCTTGGACATGCGGTTCTTCATGAACCGCGCATTGTCGTCACCGAGCTTCTCAACGACGATATCGACAGTGAACTGACCCGTCTTGAAGATGCGCTTGGATCATTGCGAATCTCCATTGATGATATGTTGTCACGTCGAGACGTATCCATGGAGGGAGAGCACCGCGCCGTACTGGAAGCCTACCGCATGTTTGCCCATGATCGCGGTTGGGTTCGTAAACTCGAAGAAGCCATCCGCAACGGCCTGACCAGCGAAGCGGCTGTTGAAAAAGTTCAAAGTGATATGCGTGCCCGCATGATCCATATGGCGGATCCTTTCTTGCGAGAGCGCCTGCATGATTTTGATGATCTGGCGAACCGTTTGCTGCGACAATTGACCGGCTTTACCGTCAAGGCGCATCAGGAGGATTTTCCGGATGCGGCGATTATTGTTGCAAGAGCGATGGGCGCTGCCGAGCTTCTGGATTACACGCGCTCCAAGATCCGCGGTCTTGTGCTCGAAGAAGGCTCGGTTACCAGCCATGTGGTAATTGTTGCCCGGGCCATGGGTATTGCTGTTGTCGGGCAGGCTTCCGGCATTGCGTCCATGACGGAAAATGGCGATTCAATCATCATTGATGGAGATGATGGCAAGGTTCACCTGCGTCCGATGGCTGAGGTGGAGGACGCCTATGCGGAAAAGGTTCGTTTTACGGCGCGGCGGCAGGAACAATATCGTGCCCTGCGTGCGGTCGAACCCGTTACCCGCGACGATGTGCCCATAACACTTCAAATGAATGCTGGTCTGTTGGTGGACCTTCCGCAACTTGAAGAATCAGGTGCGGCAGGTGTCGGCCTGTTCAGGACCGAGCTGCAATTCATGATTGCTTCGACATTGCCCAAGGTTGAAGAACAGGAGCGGTTCTATCGCAATGCGTTGCGTCAGGCAGAGGGCAAGCCGATAACGTTTCGTGCCCTTGATATCGGTGGTGACAAGGTTATTCCCTATTTCAGAGCTGCCAATGAGGAAAACCCGGCGCTGGGCTGGCGCGCAATGCGATTGGCATTGGACCGCCCGGGCATATTGAGGATGCAGCTGCGCGCGTTATTGCGTGCCACAGCCGGTCAGGAACTCAAGCTGATGTTCCCCATGGTGACAGAAATCAGCGAGTTTCGTACTGCGCGTGCCTTGCTCAACAAGGAAGTGAGCCATCTTTCGCGATTTGGTTATGATTTGCCGCGCAAGGTAGAAGTCGGTGCCATGCTTGAAGTGCCGAGCCTGATGTGGCAACTCGACGAACTGATGGATGAGGCAGATTTTGTCTCGGTTGGCTCCAATGACCTGTTCCAGTTTGCCATGGCAGCTGATCGCGGCAACGCACGCGTCAGCAATCGTTTTGACCCGCTGGGCCGGACGTTTTTACGCATCCTGCGACAGATTGTTGTTGCGGCAAATGCGAAAAACACACCGCTGACACTTTGTGGGGAACTGGCAAGCCGCAGCCTGCCAGCCATGGCGCTAATTGGTCTTGGGTACCGTTCCATATCGATGTCGCCCGCGGCAATCGGGCCCGTCAAGTCGATGTTATTGGCGCTTGACGTTCAAAAGCTTGAAGATGTGCTGCTGCCTGCGCTCGATGAGGTGGAAGCAAAATATACGGTGCGCGAGCTTCTATCCGATTTTGCCGATGCGAACGGCATTCCGCTTTGAATTGCCGGAGTTTGTAAATGGCGACACTACCTTTTGAAAAAATGCGCGAGCTGGATAATCGTTTCAGCGAAATTGAAGCGCGTATGGCACAGGGTCCCAGTGCGGATGTTTACGTCAAATTGGCCTCTGAATACTCAGAACTTGAGCCGGTTGTTGCAGCGATACGAAACCTGCAAAATACAAGTAGTGAAATTGATGACCTGAAATCACTGCTTGACGATCGCGACATTGAAGAGGAAATGCGCACCATGGCGGCGCTGGAATTGCCGGAACTGGAGGCGCGCCAGAGCGAACTTGAACATGCCATGCAGCTTATGCTGCTGCCCAAGGATGCTGCTGATGAAAAGAGCGCAATTCTTGAAATCAGAGCCGGTACGGGTGGCTCCGAAGCGGCGCTTTTTGCCGGTGATCTTTTTCGCATGTACGAGCGCTATGCTGCATCGCGAAACTGGAAAGTCGAAATCATGAGTGTCAGCGAAGGTGAAGTGGGTGGCTTCAAGGAAGTCATTGCCGCCATCACCGGAAAGGGTGTTTTTGCGCGGTTGAAATTTGAATCCGGTGTGCATCGTGTCCAGCGTGTGCCGGAGACTGAGTCCGGTGGACGCATCCACACTTCTGCGGCAACTGTTGCGGTTTTGCCGGAAGCGGAAGATATCGATATTGAAGTGCGCAATGAAGATATTCGCATTGATACGATGCGAGCCTCCGGCGCCGGGGGACAGCATGTTAACACCACCGATTCTGCGGTTCGGCTGACACATATTCCTTCAGGCATTGTGGTAACGCAGGCAGAAAAATCTCAACATCAAAACCGCGCACGTGCCATGCAGATATTGCGGGCGCGCCTGTTTGATCTGGAACGCCAGAAACTGGATGATGAACGCTCTGCTGATCGCCGCAGCCAGGTGGGATCCGGGGATCGATCGGAACGCATCCGGACTTATAATTTTCCGCAAGGGCGTATAACGGACCACAGGATAAACCTGACGCTTTACAAGCTGGATCGGATGATGGTGGGTGAGATCGATGAGGTCGTGGACGCATTGATAGCTGATCATCAGGCCACTTTGCTGGCCTCACTGGGCGAAACTGCAGGCAGTTGACGGATAGGCTGTCGTCATCAGTGCCATGGACAATTGGCAGTAAGCTGGCAAACCTTCGTCAGCGATTTGAGCAATGCGGGCTGGAAGACCCACAGACAGATGCGCGCACGCTGTTGTGCGGTCTGTTGGATATCGACCTTACAGACCTCGTCCTGAAGGGTGGTTCAAGCCTCAATGAAGCTGATGTCAAACGCATTGATGGTGCTGCCGAGCGCCGATGCCTGGGTGAACCGGTTCATCGTATTTTGGGCGCGCGTGAATTCTTCGGGCTGACCATGGGCCTATCATCTGCAACGCTTGAACCAAGGCCGGATACGGAAACGCTGGTGAACGCTGCCCTGCCGATTGCCGATGGCATTATGGCTCGAAGGCAATCCTGCACAATATTGGATATGGGTACTGGTACAGGTGCGATTTGCCTGGCGCTTCTGCACGAAACAGCGGGTGCCACGGGCTTGGGCAGTGATGTTTCATCAAAAGCCTTGCTGGTTGCGCAATCCAACGCACAGCGCAATGGTCTGGAAACACGCTTTGCAACATGTCACAGCAATTGGTTTGAATCCGTCGTTGGAAAATTTGATCTGATCGTATCCAACCCTCCCTATATTCCGTCCGCAGACATAGAAACTTTGGATCGCGGTGTCAGGGATTACGATCCGCATGCAGCGCTTGATGGTGGTGTTGATGGTCTGGATGCCTACCGTATTTTGGCCGCCCGGGCGGGAAACCATCTCGCCAATGGTGGTTCAATCGTTCTGGAGACCGGTTTTGATCAGCATGGATCGGTTATCGAGATTTTTGATGGCGCCGGGTATGTCTGTGTGGCACGGGTCAAGGATCTTGGTGGTCTGGACCGCGTTCTGGTGCTGGAGCGGAAATAGTGAATAAGGCTGGCAATGATCTGGACAAGCCAATGCGGGCGCTGGTTGTCTCCTGCCACCCGCTGGAAAACAGTTTGTGCGCCGGGTTGACGGCGGTTGTCATCGAGGAACTCGAACAGGCCGGTGCAGATGTTTTTCATGTTGATCTTTATGACTGCGGCCTTGATCCTGTCATGCCTGCCGGACAGCGACAGACCTATTTTTCCGGTTCATGCGACGTCAGCGGTGTAGAGAAGCAAATTGAACAGCTTGCGCAGGCCGACCTTCTGGCACTTGTATTTCCCGTGTGGTGGTCGGGTTTTCCAGCTTTGCTGAAGGGTTGGTTTGATCGTGTCTGGATTCCGGGTGTGGCCTATCAGGACATGGGCCCCACAAAGCCGATAAAGTCGGGGCTGGTGCAGCTTAAAAAATGCATTGCTGTCAATACCATGGGAAGTCCGTGGTGGGTGGATCGTTTTGTATTGAACCAGCCATTGCGTAAAATTGTGGCCCGCGGGCTCATAGGACCGTGTACCAGCGGGTGTAAATTACGTCAGCTGACCCTATATGATGCACAGGATGTGAAAGCCGGTCGTGCTGACCGCTTTAAGCGCAAAGTGCGCAAGGCGGTGCAGGGCATCGTCTAATTGCGTAACGTAGATGACGAAAAAATACCGCATTGCACACCAATAGGGTCAGCATAAATGAAATAGATAAAGAAAAGGCTTGGAATTGCAGGCAAAGCGCGCTAATTTCCAATCAGTGCTGGACATATGGTCATCACCATCTTTTCAATCTACAGAAGATTGACAAAGGTATCGCGCAGGCGGTCGCTGATTGGCCATCAGCAGTAGAATCTGCCCTTGTTGAATGTGAAGCGGAATTAGCGCAAGCGCACATCTTTATGCGGCCTGCATGATGACATGTTGAATCAACAGCTGGTGCAGAACGAGCAATCCGATAATAGGACAAATTTCAGGTGAGTGACGTATGAGGTCAGGACAGCAGAATAAGCGCGGTCGCGGTCGTAGCAATAATAGCAACAGCCACAACAATAATAATAATGGGCGCAAAAACGGCAATCCCTTGTCGCGTTCCTATGACAGCAACGGCCCCGATGTTAAAATTCGCGGCACGGCGCAACATATTGCTGATAAATACGCCACCATGGCGCGTGATTCGCTTGGTTCGGGTGATACAGTCATGGCTGAAAACTATTATCAGCATGCGGAGCATTATTATCGAATCATCGCAACGGCGCAGGCTCAGATTCAAGAGCGGCAGCAGCGCGATGAACGCGACAATGCAGAACGTGAACAAAATGCTGCAGAACGTGAACAGCAATCACCTGAGCGTTCTCATCGTTCCCGCGACAGTGAACAATCAAATAGTGAACCGCATGCAGGTTCCTCACCCGTTGTTGAGACTATCGTTGCCGTTAATGATGGCACCGGTCCGCAGCCGGTGATTGAGGGCACCCCGGCGGAAGTCGCCATTGGGGAAGATGCCGCGCCGCAGCCAGCAAGACGCACGCCAACGCGGCGTCGTGCACCGGCACGGCCACGCCGACCGCGCGCTTCGGCTGCAGTCAATGGTACGGATGGCGATGCTGCAGAAAAAGCACCACCAGCGGTTCCTGATGCACCGCAACCCGTTGCTGAAAGTGTCGAGGCGAAGCCGGAAATTGTTGCAGCCATACCAGAGGTCTGAGACCGGGTTTTCTGCAAATGAATATCAGTTACGGCGCCCGGTTTTCCGGGCGTTTTTTGTTTTTTTGCCCATCAGTGAGCGGTTTGCGTATCATCAATGCATTGCGGTCTTGAACCGCCCCCCACATCATACCCATATTGCTATTGTGCTGGTCCGCCGAATTCGGGGGCCAATCCGGATCCATTGTTCTGCGCCTGTTATGGGCAGAGCATGACAAGGAGAGTTGATCTATGAATATTGAAAAATACAGCGAACGCGTGCGCGGCTTCATTCAGTCTGCGCAGACTTATGCCGTTGCCGAGGGACATCAGCAATTTGTTCCTGAGCACATCCTCAAAGTATTGCTGGATGATGCCGAAGGCATGGCAGCTTCACTGATCGAACGTGCAGGCGGTCGGCCTGCCGATGCCAGATTGGGCAATGATGCCGCTTTGAGCAAAATCGCAAAAGTGTCAGGTGGCAATGGTCAGGTTTACCTGTCACAGCCGCTGGCCAAGGTATTTTCGACGGCTGAAGAGGTTGCCAAGAAAGCTGGTGACAGTTTCGTCACGGTAGAACGATTGCTGCTGGCGCTGACAATTGAAAAATCTGCAGCCACGGCAAAAATCCTGGAGAAAGCCGGCGTTACGGCAAATGGGCTTAATCAGGCCATCAATGAAATTCGCAAAGGCCGCACAGCCGATTCTGCCAGTGCAGAAGAAGGCTATGAAGCCCTGAAGAAATATGCCCGTGATCTGACCGAAGAGGCACGTGAAGGCAAATTGGATCCGGTGATTGGGCGCGATGATGAAATCCGCCGGGCAATGCAGGTTCTGTCACGGCGAACCAAGAATAATCCCGTTCTTATTGGTGAGCCCGGTGTCGGTAAAACGGCAATTGCGGAAGGCATGGCATTGCGCATCGTTAATGGAGATGTGCCCGAATCACTCAAGGACAAGCAATTGCTGGCCCTCGACATGGGCGCGCTTATTGCTGGCGCCAAATATCGTGGCGAGTTCGAGGAAAGATTGAAGTCTGTCCTTTCCGAGGTGCAATCGGCCGATGGCAATATCATATTATTCATTGATGAGATGCACACGCTGGTCGGTGCTGGAAAAGCCGACGGTGCCATGGATGCATCCAATCTGCTAAAACCGGCACTTGCGCGTGGCGAGCTGCACTGTATCGGTGCAACGACGCTTGATGAATATCGCAAGCACGTTGAAAAGGACCCGGCACTTGCGCGTCGTTTCCAGCCTGTTGTGGTCGACGAACCCACGGCTGAGGACACGATCTCGATCCTGCGTGGCATCAAGGAAAAATACGAGCAGCACCACAAGGTGCGGATTTCGGATTCAGCGCTCGTTTCTGCCGCAACTTTGTCGAACCGCTATATTACCGACCGGTTTTTGCCAGACAAGGCGATTGACCTTGTTGATGAGGCAGCAGCGCGGTTGCGCATGCAGGTGGATTCCAAACCCGAGGAGCTTGATGAGCTGGATCGGCGGATCATTCAGTTGAAGATCGAGCGTGAGGCATTGTTGAAGGAAACCGACAAGGCGTCAAAGGACCGGCTTGTCAAACTCGAGGTCGATTTAACGGCTCTTGAGGAGAAAGCTGATTCGCTGACGGCAATGTGGCAGTCCGAAAAACAAAAACTTGGTCTGGCAGCCGAGCTGAAAAAACAACTTGATGATGCCCGTAATGCGCTGGCGATTGCCCAGCGCCAGGGCGAATTTCAGCGCGCTGGCGAACTGGCCTATGGCGAAATTCCCGATCTGGAGCAAAAGCTTGTTGACGCCGAGGAAAGCGACAGTGAAGTGGCTTCCATGGTTGAGGAAACCGTCAGGCCTGATCATATTGCGCATATCGTTTCACGCTGGACCGGTATTCCGGTTGATAAAATGCTGGAAGGCGAACGGGATAAATTGCTGCGTATGGAAGATGAAGTGTCGAAGCGTGTGGTCGGGCAGGGTGAAGCTGTTCAGGCAGTATCCAAAGCTGTTCGCCGTGCCCGGGCTGGTCTTCAGGACCCCAATCGACCCATTGGTTCGTTCATCTTCCTTGGGCCAACAGGTGTGGGTAAAACAGAGCTTACCAAAGCACTGGCGCATTTTCTGTTTGATGATGAGTCGGCAATGGTTCGCATGGACATGTCGGAGTTCATGGAAAAACACTCCGTCGCCAGACTGATTGGCGCACCTCCGGGCTATGTGGGCTACGATGAGGGCGGTGCATTGACTGAAGCCGTACGTCGGCGTCCCTACCAGGTGATCCTGTTTGATGAGATTGAAAAGGCTCATCCTGATGTTTTCAATGTGTTATTGCAGGTTCTTGATGATGGCCGTCTGACAGACGGGCAGGGCAGAACGGTTGATTTCCGCAATACACTGATCATCATGACGTCAAATCTGGGCGCGGAATATCTGACGGCTCTGGGTGAAGGGCAGGATGTCGATGAGGTGCGAGATCAGGTTATGGATGTGGTTCGTGCGTCATTCCGGCCGGAATTTTTAAACCGGGTGGATGATACAATTCTCTTTCATCGTCTGCGGCGTGAAGAAATGGGTGCCATTGTCGATATTCAGATGCAACGGCTTCTGGCATTGCTGTCCGAGCGCAAGATCACCATCGAACTTGGTGATGATGCACGTCAGTGGATTGCCGACAAGGGATATGATCCGGCCTATGGTGCAAGGCCGCTCAAGCGGGTGATTCAGAAATATGTTCAGGATCCCCTGGCCGAGAAAATCCTTGCGGGGGAAGTTTCTGACGGACAGGACATTGTGGTTTCGGCGGGATCAGACCGATTGTTGTTTGATGTCACGGCGCAGCAGGTTGAAGCGGCCTGAGCATCTGTGACGTATAACACCTGCACATGGTGAAGGTTGGGGTGATTGCCCTGACACCACATTGTAATCACGCGGCCCGGCACATCGTGTCGGGCCCTGTTTTTTTCGCGCATAGTACAATTGGCCATGATTGAACCATTGGATTGCATGCACAGCGGTTCAAACAAAGCCAAATGCGTTGCAAACGACCCAGATTTCAGAGCTATTCAGGTTTTGACGGAAACGGCAAACCAGTATGCATCAACATAATCAAAGGCCGAATCCGTTGTTCCCTATTAGACCAAGCGTGAAACGGTCTAAGTTGCTGATGCCAGACGCGCGGGATCATTGTCGCGATCTACCAGCCGATCAATTCGGGTGCGCTCGCGCTGGAACGCTTCAAGTGTATCGCCGCCGAGTGACTTCCCATCTGGAAGACGGACCCGCATCGGGTCAACCTTGGTTCCATTAACGATGAGTTCGTAATGCAGGTGAGGGCCGGTTGAGAGCCCGGTTGATCCAACATAGCCAATGACCTGGCCCTGTCTGACACGTGCACCCGGCACAACGCCCTTGGCTATTTTCGTCTGGTGTGAATAGGAACTCACGTAACCATTGGGATGGCGTATCAGCGTCTGTTTGCCATAGCCGCCCTTGTTCCATCCGGCCTTTTCCACCACGCCATTGCCGGCGGCAATAATAGGCGTACCACGCGGTGCACTCCAGTCGACGCCCGTATGCATGCGCCGATACCCCAAAATCGGATGGCGCCGCATACCGAACTTTGAGCGGAAGCGACCATTTGGTACAGGATTACGGATCAGGAATTGTTTGGCGCTACGCCCTTCCTCATCATAATAATCGATCGAACCCTCTTCAGGGTTGCGGAAACGGTACAGATTGACGGTGTTGTTGCCAAACGTTGCCCTGACATAGAGCAATTCGGAGTCTTGCGATGCCTCATTGGTATCCTCATCAACCGAGAAAATGGCTTCCAGCGAATCTGTCGGTTTCAACCGTGCCTGGAAATCCACGTTGCTGGCCAGCATGCGAATGACCTTCTCGGTCATTTCTGTGCTCATTCCATAGGAAAGGGCCGCCTTGTAAATACCGTCGTAGGTGCGTGGCAGATCACGTCCACTTGAAACCGCAACCGGTGTGTCATCAAATGCAGTCAGCACCGCCGGGGATTTGGGGGGTTCCGATGCTGATACGAGGATTTCAAAATCATTGACAGCCACACTGGCGACATGGGAAGCGCCGGAATAGATACTGGCCCGAACGATGCGTGTGTCTTCACCGCGCTGCTCAAGTCCGATGCGGAAAACATCCCCGTCAGATAATTTGGTGGATCCGGTTTCGGCAGACAGAACTTCAGCAACATAGCTGGCTTCACTCTTGCTGTAACCGGCATCAGTCAGCGCTGCGGCAATGGATTTGTCCTTACGGATAGCGATGACGTCATCAACAAATTCGACCGGATTGTCTTCCTGACTGAGCGCGGGAGCGATAGAGACATTTTCTGCGACAACCCTCGCATTCAGACTGGTGCTGATATCAAAAGGGGAGTTCAATCCTGAAAAGCGCTGCGGGTCGACATAATGAAGGGCAGCGACCTGAAGCGTTTCATCGGTCAAAATGGAACCATTGGTGCGGACAATTTCCTCCGCCTCATCTGCGCTCATCGTTGCTGCATAGGCATAAGGAACAGATGCAACAGGAAAGGGTGTGGTTTTAAGCCGAATTTCCGATTCTACATCCGCCCCGTATATAACGCCGGTGGCAGCCTGCGTTTCCGGTTCTGTTTTTCCGGAAGAGAATATTTTGAGCGGATCAAATTTCGGATAGTCGGTTTTGCTTGTGTGGCTTGCAGCCAGTGCCATTTTGACATGAGCAAATGGTCGGCTGCGGATGACGCTGCGTTCACCCTCGTTGATCATCGTTGAAACCTCAACGATTGTTTTGTCAGATGGTTTTGCCGCAATGGCTGTGCCAACAAGCCGATTGCCTTTTTCAGCACCCTTCTCATTGGCGTTGATATCAGTGGCAGCAAAGGCCTCGCCGGGAATTGCCAGTTGTTCACGACCATCAAGGGCTGCAAATAAAGCAATGCCCATTAAAGCACTGGATGTTATGCCGGTCAGGAATGTGCCGGACAGCCATCGCATGGACACCTCGCGGCGATCAGGAGCCTTTCGACCATCGGCCAAAAGCGGATCTTCATCTCCCATGTGCCTTGCAAGATCTGTCTGAGACGGCATCGTTGTTATTGTTTCCGATCCTGTGTTTCGCACGGCACCATATTTGTCCGATTAAACATCTGCCCTGCCGATGGGAGCAAGTCAATATTTATGCGCCCAAATCGGGGCATTTAACGACATTATGGGGTTATATGGCGATAGGCCGCTTGTCCCCCACGCGGTACCACCTATTCTGCAGACATTGAAACTGTGCCAAAATTACGGCGGCGACCTGATTTAGCCATATTAAGCACCATATTTTGCCACTTTATACAGTGCCGTGTGGCTGAGGCTGGTACGGGCCTTCTTCAGGGGTGAATGGCAACAAATTTCCGCCTGCCAAACTGAATCGAAAAAATGTTATAAAGATTACGATTGAGTGTTGACTTGTTTTGGATTGGGGGCTTATAAGGCGGCAC
>CANMVS010000008.1 GCA_947501445.1 uncultured Rhizobiaceae group bacterium
GCATGGTGATAACGCCATATCGGAAAAATCCCCGCTAAAAACACGCCAAACAGACTTTCATGAAATTTCCGGGCTAACAAGATACGGTCCATTGTCTTTTCCAAGGTACCTTCTGGCCGGTCCGGTCGAATCTGCCATGGCCAGTTTCAAATCAAGCAGAAGCACGTTACCGGCCCCAATTTCCGGTACAACAGCGTCCTTTCTCCAGATCGTAAACCCCAGAGACCGATAGAATGATATGAACCGGGCTTCATCCCCAGCCTGACGTGCGGTGCTGGTACTTACCAGCATCCATCTCATCTTATTGTCGCGAAAATACCTCGCAGCCGCTAGAACGAGTGCAACAAATACACGCCTGGACTGCCAATCAGGTCGTACAATGGCGCGTGCAACTGTACAGCCCAGGGTGAAGATCTCTGGGCTTATTTTCTGAATTTCGTATTCAGTTATGCAGAATGCCTGTAAGAATTTGTCAAAACGGTTGAGGCGAATAGAGCCGATGATTTCACCATCCGCTTCGGCGATAAAATTTGTACAGAAAGAATCCACCGGGTCTTCCAGACGCTTATTCACGTGATCTGCGGAATCGAGAAAGTGCCCCTTTTTTTCCACATACTCACGATAACGAAATCGAAACAGACGCTCATGATCTGCAGCACATTCGCACTCGCGAACAACCCAGTCCTGCACCAGTGTCTGCTTATTCATGGACGATGAACCTGTGATACTTTGTTCCATCAGTATATTGGCAATGTGTTATTTTAAATATACAGTATTGTGTAATGTATATTGTTTATCAAGTAAAAATAGATGAACAAAAGAATTACTCACTGAATAGCTGTGATTTTGATTGCCACAACGTGCGATAGGTTCAATGCGCCGTCACTCAACAACAACCAACTTCAGTTCCGCCTTCATCATCGGGTGGAAACGGCAGTAATATGATGTCGCCGTATCCGCGGTTACCACAATGCTTCCAGTTGCCATGTTTTTGATTGTGCCGGTGTCCCAGCTGCGGTCCTTGGCGGTGGCCGTGTGCGGTGCGATGTCCCTGTTGAGCCATGTTATTGTGTCGCCTGGGCGAACGGTCAGAACGGCGGGGCTGAATTTGAATTTCTGGATCTCGACCTGATGCTCCTGCGGGGACGCACCAGCGGTGTTTTCCGCCTTGACCCGGTTGACAGGAAGCACCACGGCGGCAAGTGCTGCCGTGGTGTTCAACATGAAGTGTCGTCGGTTGAGAACGTACATTCAGTTTACTTCCGCAACCATCATTGTCGCGTGGCCCTCATGTGCCTTGAAAATTTCGAGACCAGCGGCAAACAGTGCCTTGACTTCGTCATTTTCAATATTGGGCAAAAAGGCATTTTCAACCAGATCATTGACTGCCTTGTGATAGGCCAGTTCATTTTCGGCATAGCGTCGATCAAAGGCTTCGCCACGCAATTGGCTCATCTCATCAATCAGTTTTTCCGCGTTGGCCTGAAGGGTCTGGCTGAGGAAATTGTCCTGTGGCTGGGCGTTGAGTTTTGCCAGCAGCGCCAACGCCTGCTCATTGACAGCGGTATGATCCCTGATCATCGTTTCAGCAAAGGCATGAATGGCCGGATTTTCTGAAATTGCCAGCGCCAGGTGGGCGTAGCGGATATCTATATTGTCGGCAATATAGGCAACATGGGCGATTTCAAGATCGTTGAGATCAGCCGGGCTTTGTGCCTGGGCTGTTCCGAAAGTAAGGCTCGTGGCCAGTCCGAAAGCCAGCAGTGCAGATTTGATGTTCATGGGATCCTCCTACAGATGTGTTGCCGGATGCAATCTGCTCATCCAGATGCACCATTGAGAGACATTGAACGGCAAAATTACTGTTTTATGAATGATTGAAAACCCGAATAACTTGATTGATCGTTCAAGCTATTCCGTCAATCAATGATAATGTGTAGTCTGGCTGGTGAACGAGGAACACAGATGGATCTTCTAAGCGATATTCTTTCACACATGCGGCTTTCGGGTACGTTGTATTTTCGCACATCATTTACGTCGCCATGGAGCATTCGTGTGCCGGCCTATGAGAATGTTGCCCGGTTTCACTTTGCCCACAAGGGGCGTTGCCTTGTGCGTGTCGGTGATGAAAGCGCGCCCATATTGCTGGAGCAGGGCGATCTCGTGATCATCATGCGCGGCGCAAAACACACACTGTACTGTGATCCGAAAACTGAAAACCAGGCGGTTATGCTCGATACTGTTGTTGAGGAATCTGGCTTTGATGGCACCGGTGCTCTCGTCTATGGGGAACCTGGTACCGACCATGAAACGCAACTCATCTGTGGCCATTTTGCCTTTGACGATGATGCCAGCCATCTGTTGATCGATGCATTGCCGGCCCATATCCACATCCGGAACTATGGAGAGACCTCCGGCAATTGGATGGAAAGCACACTCAGGGTGATCGGCGCAGAGGCCGGTCGCGAAAACATGGGAAGTGATCTGATCGCATTGAAAATGTCGGAGATCATATTTACCCAGGCATTGCGCACATTCCTGGCATCCGATGAGGCGACCCGACCAGTGCTTGCCGGATTTGCCGATGCAAAAATTGCCGAGGTGCTGACAGCTATCCACCGCAATCCCGGTTTTGCCTGGACACTCAATGACCTTGCCCGGATTGCCGGCATGTCACGCACATCCTTTGCGACCCGCTTTACCGAGTGCATGACCATGACCCCGCTTGGTTACATCACCTTGTGGCGCATGCAGATTGCCCGGCAGCAATTGTCCACCAGCAAGGCGCCGATTATCGATATTGCCCAGGCTGCAGGCTATCAGTCGGAGGCTGCATTCAGTCGTGTGTTCAAAAAACACCATGGATATGCACCGGCCGGTTATCGTCGTCAGGCGATGTCGGCGGTCAATTCAGTTACCCAGTAAAGACCCGGGATATTTTAATCTGCAGACATAAAAAGCCCCGGAATTCCTCCCGGGGTTGCGCCAATAATGTGGGGTTGATCAGGGCACTTCAGGTTTTGACGGAATCGGCAAAAGCTGAATGCATCAACATAATCAAAGGCCGAAACCGTTGTCCGGTTTCTGAAAGAACGTCAAACGGTTTAGTTGGAAATTGGTCCAATGGCCCCGTCGTATTGCGGAATTTCGCGGTCGGAAGCACCCTTGGATTCAATTGTGTTCCAATTGACATTGGCTGTAGAAATGTTTCCTGGAACATCTTCTTCCCAAAAGGACACAACATTCTTGGTGATGTTCAGGTAGAGCTTTCCATCAACAATGCGCCACAGATGCGGGTTTGCCGGAACTTTGCCACCCTGGGCAACACCATAGGCGCAATGGCCATCAAACAATGGTGCATATTTTGCCGGATCAGCGACAAATTTGTCGCGATTGGCTGCAGTTGAGAATGCCCATTTTGCACCATTGTAGTCAGCACTATAGGCTTTGTTACCGCGCACTGCTGGTGTCTGTGCCGTGCCAATCGGTTTTGAATCCAGATCATGATAGGCAACAACATCATATCCCGATACGGCATAACCGGAACTATCGACATATTGATCTCCTGCAAACGCCGTGAAGGCGCTTCCGGCGACAAAGGCAAGGGCAAGGGCAGTAGAACGAATGGACATGGCATATCTCCCGTTGAGGCTGTTTCGAGATGGAAACTACATTCGTGCCTTTTGAATTGCCATTCACAGCTAAACACAGGTTTGTTAGGCGCGCGTGTTTTTGAGTTGACAGCCCCCGCTGATTGCCGGGTCGGGGATTGGTTCCGGCGATGTCATGCAACCTGAAATTTTGTTTCAGTGCATCTATTTTACAAAACAAGCTTCCACTTCACTGCAATGGGTCATAAACTTGCTGATCTGCTGGCAGCCTTGTTCCGGGTAGGCCATCCCCAAGTTTGTTATGGTGATATTTATGAGAGATTTGTCCCTTCCTGGCCGTTCCCCGGTCCATTCGACCAATGGTATGGCCGCAACATCCCATGCATTGGCAACACAAACGGCCATCGCTGTGCTGAGCCGTGGCGGCAATGCCATGGATGCGGCAATTGCGGCTTGTGCGGTTCAGTGTGTGGTGGAACCCGGATCAACCGGCATTGGCGGCGATTGCTTTTGCCTCTATGCACCCGAGGGAAGCACCGACATTGTTGCCTATAACGGATCAGGTCGGGCGCCGGCTGGCGCTGATCTTGAAACGCTGAATGGCAAGGGTGTTTTCGAGATCGAACGGCATTCTCCTCACGCGGTTACCGTGCCGGGAGCCATTGATGCCTGGGCGCGGTTGAGTGCTGACCATGGCAGGATGACGCTTGGCGAGGTTCTGGCACCTGCCATAGATCTGGCCGAAAACGGGTTTCCCATTTCTTCACGGGTTCATACTGATTTCGCCGTCAATGCAGATTTTCTGCGTCGCAATCCGGTTGCCGCTGGCATTTACCTGCCGAATGACGAGGTGCCGGCGGTGGGTGCATTGCACCGTCTTCCAGCGCTTGGCGCATCGCTCAGGCAGATTGCCGAAGGTGGACGCGACGCCTTTTATTCCGGAGCGATTGCGCATGATATTGTTGATCATCTACAGGCGCTTGGCGGATTGCACACATTGGATGATTTTGCCAGTGCCACCGGGGAATATGTGACCCCAATCTCTTCATCATTTCGCGGTCGAACCATATATGAATGTCCGCCCAATGGGCAGGGTGTCATTGCACTGCTATTGTTGAACATGATGCAGCAGATGGATATTGATCCCGACGGACCGATGACTGCAGATCGCATTCATATGGAGATTGAGGCGTGTCGATTGGCCTATGGCGCCCGCAATCAACTGGTTGCAGATCCTGCGTTTGGCGCCGTGCCGATTGATGTTCTGCTGTCTGATGGCTATGCCAAGCAACTATGCAGTGCCATCGACCCGGAAAGGGTGCAGGTGCCAGGTGACGATATCGTGCTGCCCCAGCACCATGACACGGTTTACATCACCGTTGTCGACAAGGATCGCAACGCCTGCAGTTTCATCAATACGCTTTTCAATTTCTTTGGCAGTGGCATCACTGCACCTCAGTCCGGCGTTGTTCTGCAAAATCGTGGACAGGGCTTTTCCATGCAGGCCGGTCACCCCAACTGTATTGCACCGGGCAAACGCCCCTTGCATACGATCATTCCGGCGATCGAGGCGCAAAACGGCAAGGCCACAATGTCTTTCGGGGTTATGGGTGGGCAGTATCAGGCACTGGGTCAGATGCAGTTTTTGACACGCCACGTCGACTTTGGTTGCGACCTGCAAAAGGCGATGGATCTGCCACGTTTCATGGCGGATCCCTTCAGCGGAAAAGTTGAACTGGAAAGAGCCATTGGTGCGGATATCAGGCAGGAACTGGTTCGTCGTGGGCATGATATTGAAGACGCCAAAATTCCAATCGGCGGATCACAGGCCATCGCCATCGACTGGGAGAACAATGTCCTGACCGGCGCCTCCGACCCACGCAAGGACGGCTGCGCCATTGGCTATTGATGTACGTCCGGCGACCCAAAACGATGGGTTGACCTATCTGCTGGCTAGCCTGTCTGCCTGTGTGCTGTGTGTTGCGTCGATCATTGCAACGATTTTTGATACGCCTGCTGCAAACGCTGCTTCGGCTGCATTCTTCCTGTTTTTCCTGCTCTTTTGTCAGGTGTATTTTGGATTGCGCGAACGGTTGCTTCTTGCGCTCGCGGGGTTGGCAACAGTTGCGGCGATCCTGCAACTTGGCTCGAATGCTGCCGGGCCGGTTATGGCTGATTTATCCCGTGCAGCCTATCTGGCAACATTCATTATGCTGATGGCCAGCTTGCGTGAGGGGGCGATGCACTCTTCTGCGGTGCTTGCCATTGGGCGCTATCTCACCGGTCAACCAACAGGTCGGCGCTATATGGCGTTGCATATCGGTGGGCATTTTGTCGGTGTTATTCTCAATTTTGGCGCCATCAGTCTTTTGGGGCCCCTGATCAAACGCGGTGTTGATTCTAAAGCAGGGGAAGGTCCACCGGTCCTTTCTGAAATCCGCTTGCGCCGACAGATCAGCGCGCTGAGCCGGGGGTTTGCCTGGTTTAATATCTGGGCACCGACAGCGATTGCGCAGGCTGTCGTCCTCACGCTGGTCCCCGGATCGCGTGCCGGGATCATCGCAATTGCTGGTATTGTCACCGCATTGATACTTTTGTTTGTCGGCTGGGCTGAAGACAGGCTGACGGGTCAGCGGGCGCGCCAAAGATTGGCTCAAGATGGCAATCTGCCGACCAGTACACATGTGCCGATATTTCCAGGTGCCCAGTTCATCCGGTTTGGTGTGGTGGCCACCAGTCTCATTGTGCTGGCAATTGTTATCAGTCGCCTGGTCGCCATTCCACTCGTTTCAGCCATCATGATGGCGTCCGTTCCGGTCACACTTGCGTGGATGGGCGTCCAGTGGCGCTTGCGCCGCGAACCCGACATCGGTTCACTGGTTCATCGGGCAAAGGTTCTGTTTCGTACATCCATACCGGCTGGTAGCCCGGAAGCAGCAACGCTGGGACTTGCAGGCTACATCGGCATTTTATCCGCTGGCCTGGTGAACAGAAGTTGGCTGGCTGACACCCTGTCGCTGGAAAGCTGGAACCCGACCATGATCTGTATCTCGGTAACGGCCATTATTCCGCTGGCGTCATGCATTGGCCTGCCACCGATGATGGTTGTCACTTTTTTGGGCGGCCTGCTGGTTTCCGTGCCACAACTGGATCTGCAGCCCACATTGCTCGGATTCGCCCTGCTCGTGGGATGGGCGCTTAATCTGACCGGGTCACCATTTGGTGCGACGTCCCTCATGCTTACCCGTGTGATTGACATCTCGGGTGCTGTTTACGCGTGGAAGTGGAATGGACTGTTTACGTTGATCTCCTGGGCGGTTGCGGCCATTGTCATATTGGTTCTTGGCACCCTGCTTGGTTAGCCGGTTTCACGTTTTGCCAAAAAACGGGACAACGGTGTTGGCCTTTGATTTTGTTGATACATTCAGATTTTGCCGCTTCCGTCAAAGCCTGAATTACCCCAATCTCCCCGGTTGCCAATGGAATCGGCAAAACTGTTGCTGCCAATATGGCCAAACTTACCTTCAAATGTCCGTGCAGATCAAACGTCAGGGGTGTTATCCAAATCGATGGCATGGCAGGCCTTTCACTGCAGGTTTGATTGCATAAAGGCCACCTTCGTGCGGATTGCGTTCCAGATGTTCCGGACCCATCGTAAATCTTGCTGAAGTAACAAAGAGCGTGTCGATGTCTTTGCCGCCGAAAGCACAACTTGTTGGCCAGGAACACGGCAGCTCATACACCTGTATAATATCGCCATCGGGGCTCATCCGCAGCACACAGCGACCATCCACAACCCGGCAATTCCATATGTTGCCCTGGCTATCCATTGTTGAGCCATCCGGCAGGCCGCGCTCAAATCCGGCAAGAATAGTGCGCCGGTTGTCAAGGCGACCGGATGAAGGATCGAGGCAATAGCTGTAGATCTCGTTTTTCAAGCTGTCAGCGGTGATCAATCGTCCATCCTGCGTCCAGACAAATGTGTTGGTGATGCCGAATGTATCGTCGCTGATCCGGGAAACGTGGCCATCAGCAGTACAACGGAATAATTGTCCGGTATCGTCGGTTACCTCGTTCGGGCTGCCGTCCGGCGCAATATTGTTTTGCATTGTACCGAGCCACAGGGCGCCGTCCGGCCCGACGACACCCTCGTTCAATCGATTTCCCGGACGTTCTGTTTCAACTTTTGCCAGTGGACGGAATGGGTCGCCGTAGTCCCAAAGAAAAATTTCCTTAGTGAGTGCAACAACGGCACCACCGTCTTTGCGCAAACCGATTGAGGTTACAAAATCGGGCGTGCTCCAATTCCGGTGAACGCCCGTCTGCGGATCAAGGGCGTGAATGGATTTCCCAACAATATCAACCCACAAGAGCCTTTGCTCCAATACATCCCAAATCAGACTTTCGCCAACAATATTTTTGGCGGGATAGATCAATTCAGCGGTCATCAGTGGTTCCTTTTCGTTAAGTGTTGACAACAGGAATAGCCAAACCTATAAAACAATACAAGTAAACCTGTCAGACAGGTTGGCATATTCAGGCGACAAGGCACATAATGCGGGTAACCACAGACAAAAGCAGTCCAACGAACCTCGTGAGCAGTACCATCGGGGTTATCAGCCAACACATTCGAGAGAATGATTTGAGCCCCGGGGACCGTCTTCCAAGCGAGAGCAGTCTTGCGAAGGAGCTTCAGGTTTCACGATCCGTAGTGCGTGAGGCGTTCCGATCGCTGGCAGCGATGCGGCTGATCAACCTGAGCGCCGGAAAAAGGGCAACGGTTGCACATCTTGATCATGGTGCCATGTCGCTGATGATTGAGCATGGCGTCCTGACCGAGCAGATCAGCGTTCAGCAAATCTATGATGTACGCAGAACAATTGAGACGCGGACTGTCACACTGGCAAGCTTGCGTCGCACAGAGGCCGAAGCAAAGACAATCCGCCACCATGCCGCCCAGATGAAAGCCAATCTGCATGATGCAAATGAGGTGATGGAGCATGATCTGGCATTTCACCTCGAAATTGCCAAAGCGTCACGAAACCCGGTTTTCGCGATGATTGTTGGAGCCTTTCAGGGTGTCTCCCGGCAGAGTTGGTCCGTGGGCTGGCGGAACCGGGTAAATGAGGATCAGCGACTTGCCATGGTTCAAACCCATATCGACCTTTCCGATGCAATTGCAACGGGTGACCCGCAGCGCGCCAGCGCTCTCATGACGGCTCACTTTGATGACAGCATAAAAGTTCTCATTGATGCCGGTTTAACGTGAGGCTTTCATGAGAATTACCAAGCTCGAAAC
This sequence comes from uncultured Rhizobiaceae group bacterium, assembly GCA_947501445.1. Classification (GTDB taxonomy): domain Bacteria; phylum Pseudomonadota; class Alphaproteobacteria; order Rhizobiales; family Rhizobiaceae; genus Hoeflea_A. Next base: position 8,911 of record CANMVS010000008.1, read on the forward strand.
CATACGGATCGAAGAGCGCCCCAACCTTTTGTGGATACACGTTCACACCGACGAGGGGTTGATTGGCCTTGGAGAAACCTTCTTCGGGGCACAGGCGGTAGAGGCCTATATTCATGAGACTGTTGCCCCCATTGTTATCGGCCGCGACCCGTTGCAGATAGACAGGCTGGCAGCCGATCTGGTGGGATATCTCGGTTATCGGTCCACAGGGGTCGAAATGCGCGGCAATTCCGCATTCGATATCGCACTTTGGGATTTGTTCGGCAAAGTGACGGGCCAACCCATTGCCCAACTTCTGGGCGGTTTCACCCGGCAGGATATTCGCACCTACAATACCTGTGCAGGTACTGAATACATAAAGAAAGCGACGGGTCAAAACACTGCAAATTATGCGCTCAGAGGCGGCGCGGATGAAAGCTACGACGACTTGAACGCCTTCATGAATTGCGCGGATGAACTGGCAATATCGCTTCTGGAAGAAGATATCACGGCGATGAAAATCTGGCCCTTTGATGTGGCCGCCGAAAAGACACGCGGACAATATATCGAAAAAGCCGACCTGAAATCCGCGCTGATACCTTTTGAGAAAATCCGCAGGGCCGTCGGCGACAAGATGGACATTATGGTGGAATTCCATCTGATGTGGCAACTCCTGCCGGCGATTGAATTGGCCCGGGCACTCGAACCCTTTGATACACTCTGGCATGAAGATCCAATCAAAATGGATAGTCTGTCCAGTCTCAAGCGCTATGCCGATGCCTCCCGGGCACCCATCGCCGCCTCGGAGACCCTGGGGTCTCGTTGGGCGTTTCGCGATTTGATCGAGACAGGTGTAGCGGGCGTGTTCAATCTCGACATCAGTTGGTGCGGCGGCTTGTCCGAGGCCCGCAAGATCGCATCAATGGCTGAGACCTGGCACCTTCCAATTGCCCCGCACGATTGCACCGGACCGGTGGTTTTATGTGCGTCAACCCACCTGTCACTGAACGCACCCAATGCCCTGATCCAGGAGAGTGTGCGTGCGTTTTACAAAACCTGGTACCGCGATCTGGTGACCGCGATGCCCGAGGTCCGCAAGGGCCGCATCACGGTGCCCCCCGGTCCTGGGCTCGGGATGGAACTTTCTCCGGAACTGGACCGGGCTTTCACCACATTTCGCAGAACGTCGGATGCTGCAAGCCTCTGACACAAAACACAATCTTCAGGGAGGAGACCCAAGATGAAGAAACTCATTATAACTGCCGCACTGACAGCATCCCTGCTCGGTGGCGCAGCAACAGCACAGGCCGAGGGCCTGAACATCGTATTCACCCACCATTCCTCAGCCTCAAACACTTTCTGGCAGGCGGTCAAGAAAGGTTTTGATGATGCCTGTGAAAAGATCGAAGCGAATTGCCAGATGATCTTTACCCAGACCGAGGGCTCCATCGAACAGCAGGCAGCCAATATGGAGGCCGCTCTGGCGCGCAGCCCGGACGCACTGTTAACGTCGATTGTTGATGACAGGGCGCTGGACAGCATTATCGAACGTGCTGTCGGTGATGGTGTAACTGTGATTGCGGTCAATGTGGATGACAGCGAAGGAGCTGATGGCAATGCACGCGCCGCCTTTGTCGGTCAGGGTTTTCGCCCTGCTGGTCATTCGCTTGGCAAAGCCATGTCGACGCATTTTCCCGCTGAAGGACCGATCAAAGTCGTCGTGGGTATCTCAGCGCCCGGTCAGAATTGGTCTGAAGCGCGTGGTGGCGGCGTTCTGGATTTCATGGCAGAGTTCAAGGCTGCAAACCCGAATCGCGATGTGAGCTTTGAGCGAATAGACAGTGGGACTGATCTGGCCGTAACAGCCGACCGTGTGGGCGCCTATCTTAATGCCAATCCTGACACAACAGCCTATTTCGATACCGGATTCTGGCATGCCGCAGTTGCGCGTGTGCTGAAGGATCGGGGCATTGCACCGGGTGAGGTCTTACTGGGTGGTTTTGACCTGGTGCCCGAGGCCGTTCAGCAAATGCAGGCCGGCTATATTCAGGTGCAGGTTGACCAGCAGCCATACATGCAGGGCTTTATCCCGGTTATGCAGGCTTACCTTGCCGACAAGGTCGGGCTTACTCCTGCTGATGTTGATACGGGCCAGGGCATCGTTACACCAGCCGAGGCTGATGCAATCATGAAACTTTCTGCGCAGGGTCTGCGGTAATACGCGCAATCTGAAATTGGGGCCCGGCAGTGCATCTGCGCGGCCGGGCTCAGCATCACATGAAGGAATGGCGCCACATGAAACGCCTCGTTAAAATCTATATGGAGAAGCCGGAGCTGGCGGCACTGGTTCTTTTGATCGTGTTGATCATCGTTTTTCAGATACGCTCAGACGGCGTATTTCTCAACGCGAACAACCTGCGGGGCATTCTTGGTATCCTGCCAGAGATCGGCTTGATGGTGATTGGTGTCACCATCTTGATGATCTGCGGAGAGTTTGATCTTTCGGTTGGGTCGGTCTTCGCTGTTATGCCGATGACGATGGCTGTTCTCATGGCTGATGGGACGCCTTTTTATCTGGCCTTTTTGGCAGGTATGGCTGTTTGTGCTGCCATCGGGTTCGTCAATGGCTATGTGACCATCAAATTCAATATTCCCAGTTTCATAACCACGCTTGGCATGTTGTTTATCGCCCGCTCACTGACAATCGTGATTTCCGGCGGGTTCCCGCCACTTCTTCCAAATGACCTGCCGAACTGGCTGTTCACGGTCTTTGTGGGACCGGGTGATTTGTTTCGCATGTCATTCATCTGGTTTGTGATCATTGCCCTTGCGGCCTCCTTGATGATGAGCCGGACAAACTTTGGCAACTGGGTGCGGGCAACCGGTGGTTTTCTCCCGGCAGCCCAGGCGATGGGTATTCCGACTGCCCGTGTGAAGATCACATGTTTCATGCTTTGCTCAATGCTTGCCGGTTTCGCCGGTATGATTCAGGTGCTGCGGCTGGGTTCGCCACTGCCATCAATTGGTGAAGGCTGGGAACTTCAGGCCGTCGCTGCCGCTGTGATCGGCGGTACGGCACTGTCTGGCGGCATCGGTGCTGTCGCAGGCGGTGTCATCGGCGCTATCCTGATCCGCGTGATCGACAATGGGCTGGTTCTCAGCCAGGTCGACGCAAACTGGTTCAAATTTGCCATTGGCTTTCTCACCATCTTTGCTGTTGTTGCAAATTCATGGCTCGGCAAGCGTGCCAAGGCCATCAAGGTGGAGACCTGAGCAATGACGCAGCCAATGATCTCCGTGCGCAACCTGCACAAATGGTACTCAGGTGTCCACGCCCTGAAAGATGTCTCACTTGATTTTGCGCCGAATGAGGCCGTCGGTCTGATCGGTGACAACGGCGCGGGCAAGTCAACGCTTATCAATATTCTGTCTGGTGCTCAGGAGGCCAGTGAAGGCGAAATCCTGATTGATGGGCGACCGGTGAATATTTCCAATCCACGCGATGCGATGGATTTGGGAATTGAGACCATCTACCAGTACAACTCAATGGTCCCGACAATGAGTATCGCCCGTAATCTTTTCATCGGTCGTGAACCGTTGAAATTTTCTCTGTTCGGTTTGGGTGTCATGGACCGCAAAAAAATGGCCGAAGAAAGTGTTCAGGCGATCGCTGACGTTGATCTGCATTTGCGTTCACCTGATGCGCTTATCGGTGAATTGTCCGGTGGCCAGCGCCAGGGCGTTGCCATTGCGCGTGCAATGCACTTCAAGTCCAAGGTGATGATCCTTGACGAGCCTACAAACCACCTTGCTGTCAAAGAGACCAACAAGGTGATCGGCTTTGTACGTTCGCTCAAGGAGATGAACATCACGGGGATATTCATCTCTCACAACATTCACCACGTCTTCGACTGCTGCGATCGGATCGTGGCCATGGCGCGTGGTGAAGTTGTTTTGGACAGGCGAACAAATGACACCAATATGGACGAAATCATGGACGTGTTGTGAGGATGTAAGATGGGAACTCTAGACGGCAAAATAGCGCTCCTCACCGGAGGACTCGGAACCCTGGGCCGCGCCCAGGCTCAAAAACTGTCCTCGCAAGGCGCAAGTGTTGTTGTGCTTGACAGGCCCGAAAGCAAGGAGGGTGATGCGCGTGCCGCCGCCCTTGGCGAAAATGTAAGCTTTTTCGGCTGTGACCTGAATGATCTGGCAGGTGCAGAGCGTGCGGTGCAGACGCTGGTGGATGAGGTTGGTGGTTTTGATATTCTTATCAACAATGCAGCGCTCATCATTAACAAACCGCACGAAGAATTTACGCTGCAGGAGTTTGAAGATCAGATCAGGGTGAACGCCTCAGCAGCCTTTGTGCTTGCCCGGGTTTGTGCCGGTGCCATGAAAGAACGCGGATACGGCAAAATCATCAATTTCACATCGGTTACCCTGACAGGTCAGTGGGATGGTTATGTGCCCTACATTACGTCAAAAGGAGCAATGTTGGGCCTTACCAAATCGATGGCGCGTGAGCTTGGTCCGCATGGGATCAATGTAAACGCGGTGGCCCCTGGTGCTGTCGTTTCTGAAGCCGAGGAACGCGTGTTCGGTGACCGGTTGCAGGAATACAATGACTGGGTACTCGACCGGCAATGTCTGAAGGCGCGCATTCAGCCTGAACATGTCGCCGATCTGGTGCATTTTCTGGTATCTGCCGCATCAGACATGATCACCGGCCAAAACTATGCCATTGACGGCGGATGGTAACGCCCGTTGAATTGCGCAGTGGGCTTGCCCAGGCAGTGCTGGCACCTGAGCTAGGGGGTGGAATCGCCCGGCTGGATGTGGATGGTCGTGCGGTATTGCGGCCCTGGAAGGGCGACGATACAAACACGTTTTCACTGGGCTGCAACGTACTCGTACCGTTTTCCAACCGCATTTCAAAAGGCGGCTTTTCGTGGGCAGGTAACCACTACACAGTCGAACCGAACCTTGAAGGCGAAGCGCTGCCAATCCACGGTGATGGTTTTCAAAAACCCTGGACCGTGAGTAAAGATAAAACGATCGCTGAAATGAAACTCGTCGACGGTGCTATTGGGCCGTGGCAATACCATGCGGTGCAAAATATTCAATTATTGCAGGGCAGCATGGAGATCGAGCTGGTCGTGACCAACACAGGTTCGCACAGCTTGCCGTTTGGATGTGGATTTCACCCATGGTTCCCCCGCAATAGCGGGACGCGGATTTCCTTCGATGCAAAAAAAATCTGGATGGAAAACGCCCAGTTTCTGCCAACCAAAGAGGTTGCCCTGTCTGCTGTACCTCAATGGGATTTCAGATCCGAAAGCCCGTTGCCAGCGGGCTGGATCAACAATGCTTTTTCCGGGTGGCGGGGTGTAGCGCATATTTTCCAGAATGAAGACGCTGTGTCCTGCATGGTTGAAGCTTCAGCGAACCTCAACACCGCAATCGTTTTTTCCCCGAGCCAAAATGCCGATTTCTTTTGTTTTGAACCGGTGTCTCATCCGGTCGATGCCGTTCATCTGCCCGGTAGCCCGGGCATGAAGGAATTGGCACCGCAGCAATCGATGAATGCAAAAATGAAAATTTCCTGGAGTGTCAAATGACTGAAATCCCGAAAGTCGGCACCTTCGTCGGGCGGGTCTGGAATGCAAAGGTTCAAGGCCCCTCTGTTGTGACTGTCCGCGGCAATCGGATAATCGATATTACCAAATTCGCGGCACCGCTGGTACGCGACATCGGTGAGATGGCTGATCCGGCGGGATATGTGACTTCGGTTCAGGGCAGTGATATCGGCAATGTTGAAGAAATCATCGGGAATTTACCTGGGGACCTTTCGCGAACGCATTTTCTGGCCCCGTGTGATCTCCAGGCGGTAAAGGCCTGTGGCGTGACCTTTGCAGGCTCCATGGTTGAAAGGGTCATCGAGGAACAGGCAGGCGGGGTAGCACATAAAGCACAGGAAATTCGCTTGCGCATAGGGTCTAGGATCGGTGCCAGCCTCAGTGCGATTGTACCAGGCTCCAAACAGGCCGTCACAGTCAAGGCAGCGCTGATTGAAGAAGGGCTCTGGAGCCAGTATCTGGAGGTCGGAATAGGCCCCGATGCTGAAGTGTTTTCAAAGGCGCAGGTTCTGTCTTCTGTTGGAACCGGCGCAGATATCGGACTGCATCCGATGTCGAGCTGGAACAATCCGGAGCCTGAGGTGGTTTTGGCGGTGTCCGGTCAGGGGCGCATTTATGGAGCAACACTGGGCAATGATGTCAATTTACGCGATGTCGAGGGCCGGTCGGCGCTGCTGCTGTCCAAGGCCAAGGACAACAACGCTTCTTCGTCCATAGGTCCGATGATCCGTCTGTTTGATGGCAGTTTCGGCATTGATGACGTGCGAAAGGCGGAGTTGAATTTGAAGGTTGAAGGCAAGGACGGATTTGTTCTCGAGGGTCACTCATCCATGAAAGAGATCAGCCGGGACCCGGAAGATCTGGTGTCGCAGACACTGGGACGTCATCATCAGTATCCCGATGGGTTGATGCTCTATCTCGGCACGCTTTTTGCGCCAACCCAGGACCGTGATATCCCGAACGTCGGTTTCACCCACAAAATGGGCGACAAGGTAACAATTGCCTCACCGCAGCTGGGGGTATTGGTCAACCATGTTCGCTTGTCAACCGAATGTCCGCAATGGGCTTTCGGGGCAAGTCATCTCATGCGCAATCTGGCGCAGCGCAATTTGATATGAGGATGCCAGCCTTAACCCATTATCAGGCGCGGCAACCATAATACGATACCCGGAAAGGCGATCAACACGCCCACGGTGACAGCATCGGCAACAAAAAACGGCGCCGCGCCACGAAACACATCCTGCACGGAAATATCATCACGCACGCCTGCTACGACAAAACAGTTGAGCCCTATGGGCGGTGTAATGAGACAAAGCTCCGCCATTTTGACGACGATGATGCCGAACCAGATGGCGCATTCCGTACCGCTCATTCCCAGAGCTGAATCAACCGCCAGAACATCCTGTCCGCCATTGAGCGCTATCACCGCCGGAAAGGTAACCGGCAGGGTGAGGATCAGCATGCCGATGGCATCCATGAACATGCCTAAAATGACATAGGCACCAAGAATGAACAAAAGCGTTACGATTGGCGGTTGGTCAATGCTGGTAATCCAGTCCGAAAAAACACCCGGCAGATTGGCAAAACCGAGGTAGCGCACAAAGATCAGCACACCCCAGATCATGGTGAAAATCATGGCTGTCAATTTGGCGCTTTCGAGCAACGCACCCTTGAGTTGCTCCCATCTCATCCCCTTGAAAAGGGCGATCATCAAGACCAGAAAGGCTCCCATGGCACCGGCTTCCGTTGGCGTACCCCAGCCAAAATAGATGCAGTAAATGATGATGCCGACAACGGCAAAAATAGGGAAGGCACCCGGTATGCTCTCGAAGCGCTGTTTCCAGGTGAAGCCGCTGACAGGAGGGCCGAAATTTTTGCGCACTTTGGCCAGAAAGATGATCAGTCCGCCATAAATGAGCGCAGAGACAGCCCCCGGCAAAAAGCCAGCAAGCAACAATTGGCCGACGCTGGCTTCAACAATGATTGCATAAATAACCAAAATGGCCGATGGCGGTATCAGCGAGGCGAGTGTGCCGCCGGCAGCAACTACCCCGGCCGCAAAGCGTTTGTCGTAGCCAAGCTTGAGCATTTCAGGAATGGCAATACGGGCAAACACGGCTGATGTTGCCACAGAGGCCCCTGAGACAGCTGCAAAACCGGCAGTCGCAAAGACCGTTGCAACTCCCAGTCCACCAGGGAGCCAGCCAACCCATCGTTTGGCAGCCTCAAACAGGGCTTTTGTCAATCCGGCATAATAGGCCAGATATCCGATCAGAATGAAAATGGGGATGAGGCTGAGGACGTGGGTCGACATTTTGGAGTGGGGCACCTGCCCGGCGATGCGCAATGCAGTCCAGAAACCGCGCTCGACGCCCTGACCCTTGTCAAAGGCAAAGATGATGAAAAGCCCGGCAAAACCAATCAGCGCGGTGGCAAAGGCAACACGAACGCCGCCCAATACCAGCAATACCAGAATACCGGAAAGAAGAATGCCTGTTTCGATCGTGTTCATGAACCGTTCTCTATGCCGGATACGGTTTCAGCTTCATGGGCGGCAAGGGTGGCCGTATCCTCAATCAACGGCACAGCAACCGGCGTCTTTTCCCCTGACCACAATGCCTTCCAATAACCCCATGCCTGCAGTAGCAGGCGCGCCAGCAGCAGCGTAAACATGATGGGAACAAGAAGCTTGACCGGCCATGTTGGCAGGTTGATATCAATTGTACTGTCCCCAAGCCTTATTGCCCGATCGGCGTGCGACCAGCTGCCCATGGTCAGGATCACCGTCAATGCCCCCATAAGCACGATCGAGAAGAGCTCGAATGCCCACAGGATGCGGCCCTTTAGCGCGCCGACCAGCATATCCATGCGAATATGGTTGCCCAGCCGCTGGCAATAGGCGATGCCCAGGAAGGCGATGATGGGGACTGCCTGCACAATCCAGTCAATGAAACCTGGTACGGGCAGGTTGAAAAATTTGCGACCCAGAATATTGGCAACAGCCAGTAGCATGATGGCGAGAATACTCAGGCCAGCGACCAGGGTCATGGCGCTTTCAATTTTAAACAGAAACTGATCGGCGCGCGAAAGGGCGCTATCGTCAGTGCGTACATTGCTGCTCATGGGCTGATCCGCAGTTTTTGGCCCGACGAAAAGACCCGCCGAGCCATAAGTTCAATCTGGATTTCAGTCTGTGTTCTCAATTCTTCCTGAAGCAGGAAAATTGGAACTGAACTCAGTTACCGCGCTTTTCATTGAGCGTGGTTATCACCAGATCGTAGAGCTCCTGGGCTGGCAGGCCCTGTGCACTCATGTCAGCAATCCATTTTTCACGGATCGGATCGGCTGCAGCCGCACGAAATGCCTCAATTTGTGCCGGGTCCATTTCAACTTTCTGGACCTTCTTCTCATCAAGCACAGTGTCCCATTTTTTCAGCAGTTCGCCATAATTGGCGACATAATGGTCCAGTGATTCAGCAATTGATGAATCGAGCGCTTCGCGGTTTTCGGGCGACAGTGCCTCATAGGCGTCAATATTGACGACCACCGGGCAATTCACGGTGCCGGGATTGAGGTTGGATGTCCACCATTTGGCAAGGTCGATGGTACGAAATGCAAAATGGGCATGCGGCGCAAATGCAACCGTATCGACCACACCTGATTCCATCGCATTATAGGCTTCTGTTGCCGTCACCGATGTTGGCACGGCACCAACCGCCTTGAACGCATTGCCAATGCCGCCGGTTGCGCGCACGCGCATGCCGTCAAACTTGTCCAATGTGTCGCGCGGATCGCCAGTGCCGACAATGTTGTATTGTGGCATGGGCGAAGGCATCAGTAGTTTGGCGTTCCAGCGGGCAAGATCGGCCTGGGTCGCCGGATGCGCATAGATGGCATTGCTGACGGCAACTTCCTCAGCCAGATCATTCACCCCGAGAAAGGGCAGTTCCAGAACAGTAATTGTCGGGTTTTTGTCGCGGTGGTATCCGGCACAGAACTGCGCCATCTCAAATGCACCGATGGAAATACCATCAAGGTTTTCCCGGTTTTTTGAAAGACCGCCATAGGAAACATTCATGGTGAAGTCGCCATTGGTTTTGGCAGACACCAGCTCGGCGAGCTTTTCGATATGTTCGGTAAAGGCGCGGCGTTTGCCCCAAACGGATACATTCCACTCGACCGCCATGGCCTCGGTAGCAAACATCGACAGGGCAATGGCCGCTGCGGTGTATTTAATTTGTGTTCTCATTTTTTCCTCCCAGAAATGGTGTTGGCAATAGATTTCAGTTTGCACACAAACACAAGCCACAATCTGCATCAAGCGAGTGCAAACATTAGGAATTGTTCACATTCGATGAAACCATTGTAATAGCCAAATTCGATGCTAAGTTGCGCTTCTGGTAAAGTGCCACATTGAAAACGACAGATTGCATTAAATGGTTCAATTCATACGCTCTGAAATTGCCCTCATACTGGGCTTTCTCGTTACAATTTCAGCCTATGGTCCGGCGTCTTCGCTGTTTGGTACCAGTTTTTCCCTGCCGCTTTATCTGGTGCTGTTTGTGGCCATATTCGGTGTCATGTTGATGCTGTCCTTTTCTGCCGTGCGTCACGCGGACCATCTGGCCGTTTTACTGGGTGAGCCCTATGGAACACTGATCCTGACAATTGCGGTTATCACGATTGAAGTTTCGCTCATCTCTGCCATCATGCTCAGCGGGGAGGCCGCGCCGACGCTTGCCCGTGATACGATGATGGCGGTTTTGATGATTGTCATGAACGGTGTTGTCGGCGTCGTGCTGCTGATTGGTGGCTTTCATCACCGGGAACAGGAATTCAATCTGCGTGGTGCCAGTGCTTTCCTGACAGTACTGGCAACCCTTGCAACCATGACACTGATCTTGCCGAATTTTACCCAATCGACACCGGACCCGAGTCTCAATCGTATTCAGGCGGAATGGTTTGGGGTCATTACCATAATTCTCTACATCACCTTTCTGGCCATTCAGACGGTGCGTCACAAGTCGTTCTTCATGCAGCCAGGTCATGAAAACCGCGATTCTGATGATGCCCACCATGATGTGTCCGGTTCCAAATCCGTGACCTATCACGCCGTGATGTTGTTGCTGGTGCTTGTGCCGGCTGTGCTGCTGTCCAAGAAGCTGGCAGTTCTGGTCGAGTTTGGTGTTGGAACCTGGCATTTGCCGGCCGCCATTGGTGGTGTGATGATCGCCAGTCTGGTGCTTGCGCCCGAGGCACTTGCAGCCGTTGCGGCGGCACGCAAGAATTTTCTGCAAAGGGCTGTCAATATCTGCCTTGGCTCCGCGGTGGCAACAATCGGCCTGACGGTTCCCGCCGCACTGGCAATATCAATCTATGCAGGTGTTGATATTCAACTCGGCGTAGGTAACACCGATTTGACGCTATTGCTTTTGACGATGTTCGTCAGCGCCCTGACATTTGGCGGGGTGCGCACAAACATGCTGCAGGGTGCGGTTCATCTGGTGATTTTTGTTGTCTATGTGGTGTTGATTTTCAACCCGTAGGGCAAAAAGTCCCGGTTTCGGATGATCTGTGACAGATGTGGCTGCGGCAAATCTGCGCGTTTGGGTTGTTTGTGTGGCTGATCGATTGAAATTCTACAGATTTTGCAAGTAGTATCCCCCAACGATGGCTGTATTTTAGTGCCTGTGTCAGGATGTGTTCAATGGCGTGGAAGGATGTCTCCATGGCGCGGTGCATATTGCAGGCAAAGTATCTTTGGTATCCATTCGCCCGAACTGGAAATCTGCGATGACAGACTTTACTGATCCCATCCTGCTGGCGCGTATCCAGTTCGCCTTTACTGTTTCATTCCACATCATATTTCCGGCGACGTCCATCGGCCTTGCCAGCTTTCTCGCCTTCGTGCACTGGCGCTGGCTGCGCACCGGCGAAGAGATTTTTCTGACGCTGTTTGATTACTGGATCAAACCCTTTGCTGTGGTGTTTGGCATGGGGGTCGTTTCAGGGCTGATGATGAGTTACGAATTTGGCACCAACTGGAGTGTATTCAGCGACAAGGCAGGGCCGATCATCGGGCCGTTAATGGGCTATGAGGTCATGACGGCCTTTTTTGTCGAGGCGGGCTTTTTGGGTGTCATGCTTTTTGGTCGGGACAAGGTCGGCCCGCGGTTGCATTTTTTCGCAACCTTTATGGTTGCCGCAGGCACCCTTGCATCCGCTTTCTGGATTTTGAGCGTCAACAGCTGGATGCAGACACCGGCCGGCTATAGTGTGAATGAGGTTGGGCAATATGTTCCGGAGGATTGGTTCAAGGTAGTTTTCAACCCGTCATTTCCCTACCGTTTCGTTCATATGGTCCTTGCCGCATACCTGACCACGGCGCTGGTCGTGGCCGGGACCGGCGGATACCATATGCTGCGAGAGCGGCAGAACCTCACCGTGCGCAAAATGTTTTCCATGGCCCTGTGGTTCATTGCCATCATAGCGCCGCTGCAAATCATTGCAGGTGACCAGCAGGGTCTCAACAGCTATGAGCATCAACCAGCCAAGGTTGCAGCGCTGGAAGGGCATTTCAAGACCCGCGCGGCGGCACCGGAGTATCTTTTCGGATGGCCGAATATGGAGACCGGTGAGGTCGATTACGCGGTTTCGATTCCCTATCTCGGTTCCTGGATTTTGACCCATGATATTCACGCCACGATCGATGGGCTCGACAAGATTCCACGCGAAGACTGGCCCAATGTGCCCTTGATCTTCTGGACATTCAGAATCATGGTCGGGCTTGGCTTGCTGTTCTTCGGCCTTGGCACATGGAGCCTGGTTCAACGTTTTCGTGGCAGACTTTATGACAGCCCCTCTCTTGCCCGTTGCGCCTTTTTGCTGGGGCCGACTGGCTATGTTGCGGTTCTTTGCGGATGGATCACCACCGAGGTTGGGCGACAGCCCTACACGATATACGGTCTGCTGCGTACGGCTGATTCCGCATCACCCGTGGCCGCCCAGGCTGTTGGCGCCTCACTGGCGGCCATTGTCGTTGTCTACCTGTTCATATTTGGCCTGGGCACATTCTATGTGGTGCGATTGCTGTCGCATATGCCGCCACAAAGTCCGCAGGTCCAAAAACGCGGGTTTCTTGATCAAGGTGGCGCCAGAGCCGTCAGGATATTGCGGTTATTCAGGCGCAGCAGGGAGGCAGGGTAATGGATTATGCACTTATCTGGGCCCTCATTCTGGCCATCGGCGTTTTCGTGTATGTGGCGCTTGACGGGTTTGATCTGGGGGTTGGTATTTTGTTTCCGCTGCTGCGCAGCAAAGCGGAGCGGGACACCGCCATCGATACCATTGCGCCGGTGTGGGACGGCAATGAAACCTGGCTGGTTCTTGGTGGCGGCGGCCTGCTGGCTGCCTTTCCCCTGGCCTATTCGGTTATCTTTCCAGCTCTTTATGTGCCGCTGATCGGCATGCTGCTGGCGCTGATATTTCGTGGCGTTGCCTTTGAATATCGGATGCAGAAAAAGGGACACAAAAGATTTTGGGACTGGGCTTTCTTTGGTGGATCGCTGACAGCCGCGCTGGCACAGGGCATTGCGCTTGGTGCCTGGTTGCAGGGGATTGATGTCGTTGACCGGGCCTATGATGGCGATTGGTGGGATTGGCTGACACCGTTCAGCATAGCCACCGGTTTTGCCGTGATTTGCGGTTATGCGCTGCTTGGGGCCACCTGGATCAATCTGAAGGCGGAAGGTGCCTTGCATGAGCGCGCGCAGGCTTTTGTATGGCCATTGGCCGGAGCCACCATTGCTTTCATCGTCGCCGTCAGCGCCTGGACCCCGTTGCTTGATGCGCGCTATTCGGCCCGCTGGTTTACATGGCCAACCATGATCTACGCGCTGCCCGTGCCACTTTTTGTCACCGGGGCCATGATCGCGCTGTGGCGGTCACTCAAGACCGACAATGCCCTGGGTGCATTCCTGTCTGCAGAATTATTGTTTTTGCTGTGTTACATCGGCCTTGGCATCAGCGTCTGGCCAGACATCGTACCAACCAGTGTCACCATCCACGAGGCTGCAGCACCGGATAAGAGCCTGAGCTTTTTGCTGGTTGGCGCCGTGGTTCTTGTGCCTGCGATTCTTGTCTATACGGCTGCGGCCTATTGGATATTTCGCGGCAAGGTCAAACAGGGTGGTTATCACCATTAGGGTTGCGGTCCGATGAAACCGAAGCAAGAAAACGCCGAACAATTCGGGGACCAGGCCGCACCGAAAATCAGGACTCCGGGTGGTGACACCACCTGGCAAAGGCTGTTGTGGTTTGTCCTGCTATGGGGCCTTGGTGTGCTGACGATAACTGTGGTCGGCTATGGGCTGAAATGGCTTTTTTTCAGCGGCTGATGGGCGCAGTTTCCAATTGCCATTGGTCCTAAAGACCGACGCTGCAATCCTGGTCCTCAACAGACCCTGATTTGTCGTGCGCCTATTGGAATTCCCTGTAACCTGATCTTAACTGCAATTGATTTTGTTCCATATAATCAGTGTATGATGAGTGCATTGTTGGAAAAATATGTACACTTAATTTATACATTACAGAGCGAAGAAATTTTCTTTACATAAGTTACGCTTTGATAATTATCGAATATTATCAAATTGATAGCGTTTAAATTAAAATACATTTCTACATATTGAAATTACTAGAAATATATATTATTGTTCTTCAAAATTGGAGAGCATTTTATGTCTATTACATATTTATTTGGAACATCCTTTGTAGAGACGGGTTGGTATACTGGATTTATACAAGGATCCGGAAGTTCTCTTCCTTCGCATTACAGAAATAGTATGGACGATGATCGTGCGCCCGATTTTAAGTTGAAAATGGACCCGGATCACATTTATTCGGCCCGCCGCGACCAGATATATGCCTTTACAGACTACAAGGCATTTGTCGCTGATTATGGCCAGGAGGTCATTGGCAGCGAGGTCAGTCTGATATCAACAAGCGCTCTCGGATTTACCGATCAGATTTACGCCTATGGCGGGATATTCAACAATGATCCCGGTGAGACCACCTATAATACCTGGGCCGCCTATGCCCGCCGGGACAGTGGGCAATTGGAAAAAGCCATAATTTTCCAGCTCGAATCATATTTTGGCGGGGATTGGGAAAAGAAACAGGGAGATGAAGAAGACCGACGCACTGACACGGATCGAACGCCCGATGGTGTAGACTCGGTCTATACCTATGAGGGTGGGCTTATATCAAACGGCATGTTCCAGCTCGGCGGGTCCGGTTATGGTCTGACGGACCCCATTCTTGAAAATGTGCTGCTTGACTCAATTGGAAAGTACTTCCGCGAGCAGGAACTGACCGATAAAGTTAATAATCTCGCTGGCGCCTATGGGGCTGCGGATGCCGGATGGGACCCCTATACGAATGCAGTGGCAAGCTTTCATTCAGGCAGCATTGTTAACAGCATGGGTAAATTTCAAAAATTGTTTGGGAAAAACGGCAATGGTCGCAAATCACTGCAAAATGATGTCAAGGAGGAACTGGTAGAAAAGGCCGGGGCGACCAAAAATGCCGGTGCGGTGTCACTGATATCAGAGACCGATGCAAGCGATGGAGATGGCAAGCGCATTACGCTGGCGATCCGCGGCACAGACAAGGATATTGGCAAGGACATGGAAGCTGGCCACCCCGCTGGCCAGGCGCGTTTCTACATGCAGATGAAGCCGATAATTGATCAGCTTTATGCCTATATTGAAGAGCGCAACAACAACAGCAATCAGGCTGACAATGTTACAGAAATACTGATCAATGGGCATAGTCTTGGTGCCATGGGCGTTGATCTGTTCACAATCTATGATTCTGCCCGATTTGCCGCGTTGGGTGATGGTTCGGGTGGTTTGATAGATCTCCAGATTATGGCCGTCGCGTCGCCGGGTGTTGACATAGGGACAATTACCAGGCTGGATAAATATTTTACCATAGATGACAATACCGCCCGCGATGAGAATATTGCCGAGATCGTGGATGGCAAATTGGTGTTAACACCACCGGAATATTACCATGGTATCGCCAATGAAAAAGACATTGTTTTTAATCCGGATACGACGCCGGAACTGATAAATTACAATAAGGGCAATTTTGTCCAGGACGTTTCAGATGGTAACAAGTCTGAGGCAAAATTCAGAGCTGAACTGCAGTTTCAGGAGTGGTCACTGAATTTTGCGGCAGAAGCCAACGCAGACAATGCCCAGTTTACCAGTGCAACACAAACGCTCATTACACCCTATCTTGACCCCGCAGACCTGCAGCGCTCCGGGGTGTCATCATCCGGGTTCCTTGCCACGCATAATGGCTCGGTTTATTCGGCCTATCTGGAAGTACTCGGTGGTTCCTATAATGAAATCGCCCGTCTGACCTCAGAGTTTTCTGACCTGGGTGTGATTGATGTCAACAATATAGAAATGGCACTTGTCATTGGTCTGGCGGGCGAAAGCCCTACCACCGACTATGATGGGATCGCCGGCTCCAATACCATCAGAGACTATTACGGTGCAACGCACAAAAACGACATCACCTACAATGATTTTTACTCCACCCAATTGCATGGTGGCCATGAACTCGCTCAATCGTTGCGGGATACCAATCAGAAAACCATTTTGATGCTCGGTATGAACGGCAACGATACGTTGATCGGAACCGAATGGTCGATGCTGGGTGACGGCTACAGAATACCTTCGGTTCGTGACATCATCGATGGTGGCGAGGGCAATGACACGATCACCGGTAATTCGGGGGACGATATCCTCATCGGCGGACGTGGAAATGACGATCTGGATGGGGGCGATGGCAAGGACGTTCTCTCGGGTGGTGAGGGGCATGACCTTCTTAAAGGAGGGAATGACGATGACATACTCGACGGCGGCGCTGGTGACGATTTTCTTGAAGGGGGACTTGGCAAGGATATTTTGCGTGGCGGTGGCGGGTTTGACCGACTCTATGGTCAGTTCGGCGATGATACATTTGTAATCGGGCCCGATGATGGTGAAATCACCATCCATGATTTTGCTGACGGCGATTTTGTCGAGTTCCTTGGCGAGAACATAAGTGTTGGTTTTACACTGAAGACGATTCCGGGCACAGACACAAAATATTATGTCATCAATTACGGCAATACGGTTGTTCACCTGCCGACGCTTATTGTCGATGAAAACAACAACAATGGCCTCAAAAGCCATCAAAACAGCCTCGACATCAATTTTGAATTTACAGATTTAAGAGACCTTGGAACGCCTGGTGATGATAAAATCAGAGGCACGGAAAATCCCGATCTCATTGACGGCAAGGCTGGCGATGATTTCATTGAGGGCCTTGGTGGCGGAGACCAGATCAGTGGTGGTGCCGATGATGATTATATCGATGCGGGCAGTGGTGATGACTTTGTACAAACGTCGGGCAGTGATGACGGTAGCGGCGATGACGACATCTATGGTCGCGAGGGCAACGATCAGATATTCGGTCTTTCCGGGCGCGACAGGCTGTTCGGTGGCCTTGATAATGATATTCTCGCGGGTGGGTTGGACGATGATCACCTCAGGGGCGGCGAAGGCGCAGATGTTTTCATTTTTGAGTATGATAATTCCGGCAATTCCAATGTCGACATTATCAGTGATTACAGTATTGAAGATACAATCGAAATATTTGCACCTTCAGGTTTCAGGTTCAGTGCATCGGACATAACGACCGGCGAATTTGTCAATGCGATTGGCGAGACAGTCAGTGGCCTGATTATCAAAGTGCATGACGATCAGAATCTTCTCAAAGTTGCGAATGCGACGGCTGTAAAAGTATTATTGAATGGTGAACTCCATCATCTCAGAACTTTCCATGAAACCAACGGTTATCACCGGTTTGACGACGTTCCATTTGGCGTAAGTGACGGGATCGATGGCGTCGGAAACGGTGATCTGCAAACTGTAGCTTCACACAATGAATCAATCAATTTCGGCAGCGGTGATGATACGCTCCATGTCAGGCTGGATGGTGGCTCTCCTCATGGAACCGACTCGGTTTCCGGTGGTGAGGGGAACGATACACTGCACTTTGATTTGCAGGCACTTGCCAATCTGGATCAGTTTGATCTTGATTTGGGTACGGGTGCCGTCAATTATATTCAACGCGATTATTCCTACACCGGATTTGAAAATTTCATTTTAAATTTCGCCTGGGACATCGACATATTCGGCACCGATGCTGCAAATGAAATGACATTTTCAACCGATCGTGGTGAAGTTTTCGGCGGCGGCGGTAATGACACCATTATCAGCGGAGGTAATCCCTCTGAATTGCTGATTTATGCAGGTGATGGCGATGATTACATATCAACCCTTTACGGACGGGAGTTCGTTTATGCTGGCAAGGGAGATGATACGATCGTCACCCAGTCGGGCACCGGAAGTTTCGGGAACACGGGTCGTCAGAAAACCTTTCTCTACGGTGAACAGGGTAACGACAACTATGTGAATTACAGTGACCTTGGTGACGTGGATTACTACTATCAGATGTATGAGGGAGAGGGGAGCAACAATGATATTATCGAGAACCTAAATCCTGGCGATAGGGTTCATATTGTAAATGTCAACCACAGGGCAGCGGATCACAACAAGGCATATACCACCGTTGATGGCGATGATCTCGTCATCCATTTTGGTGCAGATAATTCACTCAGACTGGTAGGATACGCCAATATCAACCCGACGGATCATGCCACCTTTATAATGCCATCCCAGATAGAGATTGATTTTACGCCGGTGACCCCCGTTGCGCGCAACGTTGATCTGGGTGCGGATTCCCAGATAGAAATAACCCAGTTTTCGGGTACGTCCTCCGATAGCAACGGCATCAGGACCTGGACAGATTTATCTGCATTGGGCAACGCGTGGAAAGAAACAGATGCCGGCGGTGCAAGTCTTGTTCAGCGCGTCGCCCCCTCCCAGTTTGAACTTTTACCGGCCAATTCAGGCAGCGATGTGATGCTCAGTCTTATAAGAGCCGGTGGTGCCGCCCCGGCCATGGTGGAGCAGATCACGCTCGAAGCGCTTGATCCGGAATTTGATTACACGCTGACCGTGGAGGCCATGCGGGGGCAGTTAACCTCTGGCAACCATCAACTGACGCTTGAACTCATCGCTGGTGACGGAAAAATATCCAAAACCTTTGCTGTCAGCAGCAAGGACCACGCTACGCCAAACCGCTTTGAAATCAAACTTGATGGCGGTGACTTCGCGCGGTTCGCCGGTGAGCCGGTGACGCTGGCACTGAGAGCTGAAAATGAATTTACGTCAATATACGTAAAAAGCGCCGTCCTATCAAAAGTCCAGGAAACGGACATCCATGAGGCGACCGATTATGTTGATACGATGGGCGATGTGCATGGTGTCAACCTCGATGATCTTTATAATATGGGTGACAATGTTCTCTCAATTCAAAGCGTTGCCGGCTCGCAACTCTTTTCGGTCGTGGAAGGCGGCGATCTCATAACCTACGATCTGATGGCCAGGGCGCCGGAACAGGAGTTTGTTGAACCAGATGTGAGCCTGCACAACAGGGCGCAAGTAGCAAATTACGCCGGAGGTTTTTACGATCATTTCGGTCTGCATGCCTATTATCACGAAATCGACACCGCCACTTTGGCTGCGGGCGATACGGTCCGTCTTGGCGTAAACTGGCTTGCGGATGTCACCTGGAAGGACGGAAGTGTTTCACGCCGTGACTTCAGCACGACAATAGAAATTCAGGGAAAAGACGACCCATTGACATTTGATGTCGACGCGACGTCATTCCACTATGAAACAACGGCGCCGACAGTTGAGGAAGGCCTCTCGCTAACAGAGCTATTCGGCGCATTGGACTTTGACCATAATCAGTCAGCCTTCGTCGATCCGTCCTCCATTACGATTACCGATAATTCGTCCTTGGACCTTGGCTATGTGGTTCGCGCGGTGAATGACTATAATCAGGATGGGGTTCTGGGCGATTGGGGGTTAGTGATTGATCCGGATCTCCTGGGCAATCTTGGTCTGGGTCTGACCGCCAGGTTTGAGGTAACTTACGATATCCATTCCATGTTGGTAAACGCGGATGGTGGTCTGGTCGGCAACACATTTGCAGATCCGCATTTTCAGACCAGAACCATAACAATTGATATCGAGGGTACCAGCAATACTGCACCCGTATTTCAGGATGCCTACACAATTGATGCGACAATTACGCAGGGGCAGACCGCGTTTGTCGAAATGCGCTTGACTGATCTGGATATCATTTCTCTGGATCCACATCAGATTGATCAAACCGATGGTCTGCGGGGCAGGGAAACCGGAGATTCTCCCATCGGGGTCGAATTCTCCGACGGCTATTGGGCCGTTGATTACAGATGGTCGTCCGGCTCTGATTATGACTATCTGGGTTTGGGTGAGCAGGCAGAAGTAACCTTTGATTTTGAAGTGCTTGACACGCAGGACAATTCAAGCGGGGAGCGAACAGCCACGATTACTGTTCTGGGTGCCAATGACGCGCCTGAAATTGGTGATCACCTGATTGAATATGAGACAGATACAGAAACTGTCGTTGAAAATGTCGTTGGTGCAACTGATATCGACACGAATGATAGTGTGACATTTGTACTGACATCCACATTTCCTGAAAATGTCGGATCAGCATTCACCCTGGATGAGACCACCGGTGAATGGAGCTTAGACCCTACCGGCGTGTTCCCGGGTTTGAAATCGGGCGAGAAGAAAAACTTTACCTTTACCTTCCACGCCGAGGATGATTCCGGTGCGACAGATGGAAGTCACAAATCAACAGAACAAACCATTACCGTGATCGTCGAGGGGACCAACACACCGGCAGATATCAGCGGTGTTATTGCCGGCGATGTTACTGAAGATGTCGGCGCCCCGCCACAGGTGAGCGGCCTGTTGCAGGTCAATGACAGTGACGCCGGAGAGGCTTTTTTGAAGCCGATGCAGGACGTTGATGGCACAAATGGTCATGGCACGTTCACCGTGTCAGCCAATGGCCATTGGACCTATACGCTGACCAATGATGCCGAGGCTGTTCAGTCTCTGGGTGTCGGTGATCATCTGACCGACAGTATCCTGGTCGAAACTATAGACGGTACAACGCAATCTGTCATCGTCACCATTAACGGAACCAATGATGTTGCTGTCTTTGACGAAGCCACCAACGAATTTCCGCTAACCGGCAATGTTACCGAAGATGATGGTTCGGCACCGCAGGCGAGCGGCGCATTGAAAATCAGTGATAAAGATGCCGGGCAGGCCTTTGTGCAACCGCTCGATAATGCCGATGGCATGAACGGCTACGGCAAATTCACCGTGTCAAACACCGGTGAGTGGACCTATACATTGTCCAATAACGCTGTTGACTTCCTCGTTGCAGATGAAGAACGGACAGATTTTGTCGAGGTTTTGTCCTTCGATGGCACGGCGGTGGAAACCATCACCGTCACTATTACAGGCGTCAATGATACGGCGACGATAACTGGTGATCTAACCGGTGAAGCCATTGAAGATTCGTCCGAAAGCTCGGTCATCACAGGCCAGTTGACAATTGTGGATCCTGATCAGGATCAGGATCAGGTTGTTGCAAAAACCGGGGATGCAGGCCAGGCCACATACGGCAGGTTCGAAGTTCAGACTGACGGCAGCTGGACATACCATCTGGACAACACCCTTGCGGAAGTTCAGGCGTTACCGAATTTTGATCCGGCTAACAGCGTGACGTTGACCGATACAATCGATGTGGTTTCGAAGGACGGTACAGGCAACCAAACGATTACAGTAACCATCTATGGGCAAAATGACGCTCCGGTGGCAATAGACTCCGGAACATTGATGCTCGAAGATGGGACAATTAGCGATACCCTTTTGCCATTTGTGACCGATGTTGATTCGACGTCGTTTACCTTTGCAGTTTCGGGTGACCTGCCAAACGGCGCAACGCTCACGCCGGAAGGCATATACACTTTCAACACAACGGGTAAATATGATTATCTCGCACAGGGTCAGTCCGAAACGGTGGTAATCAACTATATTGTCAGCGACGGGGATCTGAACTCTGAAGTCGCCAAGTTCGAGATCAAGATTGCAGGTCAAAATGATCTGGCTTCCATTGGCGGCGATTTGTTCCGTGAGATTACCGAGGATGCCACACCTGTAACCGTCGGCGGTCAGTTGACGGTAGCCGATTTGGATGATGGTGAAGATCATGTCCGCGAGAAATTGGATTTCAAGAGTGCCTATGGCACGTTTGACGTGTCTTCCGATGGGTCCTGGACCTACAGGCTCGACAATGAAAACCCTGACGTTAATGCACTGGAGCAGGGCAATTCATTATCAGACGTTGTTACTGTATTCTCAATGGATGGTACGGCGGCAAAACAATTGACTGTCACCATCCTGGGTCAGGATGATGCGCCAACGGTCGTCGACGTGAATTCAACGATTGATGAAGAGGGCACGCTACAAGGTCAATTGTCAGGCGCAGATGCTGAAGGTGACACACTCACCTTCGAGATTTCTGGAAACGCACCAACGGGCCTCGTTTTACAACCCAACGGCAATTGGAGTTATACAGCTGCCGGGAACCACGATCATCTCGCCGCAGGTGCATCGGAATATGTGACATTCGAATTTGTTGCGAAGGATGAAGGTGGCCTGACATCCGAGGCCGGGACCGTCAGTATTCTGGTCACCGGGGTCAACGACGTTGCCACAATTTCAGGTGGAAATACCGGTCTTGCCGTCGAGGATTCGGACGTGCGTTCGATCATTACAGGTCAGTTGACCATTGAGGATCTCGATCAGGATCAGGATGAAGTTGTTGAGATAACCGGAGAAGCGGGCCAGTCCACTTACGGTCGTTTTGAAGTCGATGCGGATGGTGGCTGGACGTATTATCTGGATAATGACAATGCAGCCGTACAGGCTCTGTCAGATTTTGATCCGGCAGATATTGTGACGTTGACAGATTCAATCGATGTGGCGTCGCTGGATGGTACGGGTCACCAAACAATTACCGTGACCATTCATGGGCAAGATGATCTGGCTGAAATTGCGGGTGATTTGGCCGGTGAGGTAACGGAAGATGATATCGTACCGCCGCAAAATGTGCCCAAGGTGAGTGGAACACTGCAGATATTGGACGCCGATGACGGCGACACCCTCGTGCGTTCAATCTGGGACACCGACGGTGTGAATGGCTTCGGTAAATTCACTGTGGCGGTCACCGGTGAATGGATTTACAGGCTGGACAATGATGCGGTGGCCGTTCAATCCCTGGGGATCGGTGATGAACTGATCGATAGTATTGAGGTCATGTCGCATGATGGTTCGACCACAAAAATCATTACCGTAACCATCAAAGGTGCAAATGATGCCGCCACTATAACCGGTGAAAATGTCGGCCAGGTTTTTGAGGATGTGGACGGGCAAATGGTGGTCGAGGGGCAGTTAACGATTGCTGATCCTGATCAAAACCAGGCGGGTGTCGTCGCAAAAACCGGAGATGCGGGACAGGCCACTTATGGCAGATTTGAAATTGATGCAGATGGCAGCTGGAAGTATTATCTCGACAACAGTCATCCCGATGTTCAGGCGTTACCCAGTGCGTATTTACCGGACGCCGAATTTCTGACTGACACTATTGAAGTGGAGTCAACGGACGGCACGGGACACCAAACGATTACGGTTACCATTTATGGCAAAAACGATGCAGCAACCATCAGTGGTGACGTCGCTGGCGATGTCACGGAGGATGTTGGTTCCGCACAGACAGTGACCGGCACGTTGGATATTGTTGATCCCGACAACGGCGAGGAACTCCTGTACACGATTGAGCAATTTACAGTTGGCGGGACAGGTGGCATTGGGCCGACTTCGCCTGTTCATTACGGTACTTTCTCGATTGATGCGCAAAGTGGCATCTGGACATACGTATTGGATAACTCAAACAGTGCGGTGCAAAATCTCGCTCCCAACGAGGTGCTTTACGATAAATATTTTGTCCAATCGAAAGACGGATCTGCAAATAGAGAAGTCGTGATCACCATCCACGGAACCAATGATGATCCGGTTGTGAGCGTGCCTTCTTCGGCGCAGGTGAATGAATACGCTGACGATGGGACGATTGTTGCAACCGCGTCGGCGCAGGATAAAGACAATGATTCAAGCATAAAATTCAGGTTGCTGGATGATGCCGATGGCCGGTTTGCAATTGATGAGGATAGTGGTGTCATCGTGGTGTTGGACGGCTTGAGGCTTGATCATGAACAGAATTCGAGCCACACGTTATCGATTGAAGCCATGGATGAGCATGGTGCAGCCCATGTGGAGTCTCTGACGATTGATATCGGCAATGTTGAACCTGAAACCATCAACGGTGATGATCGTGACAATACATTTGAAGGTGGCAATGGCCGCGATACCTTCAATGGTGGTGGCGGTAATGACGATCTGAAGGGTGACAGAGGCAACGACCGGCTCAATGGCGATGAGGGCGATGACCTTCTTGAAGGAGGCCAGGGGCGTGACAGGCTGGATGGCGGCGAGGGTACCGACACAGCCTCCTATGCCGGCTCCGAAGGTGGCGTCAATGTGTGGCTCGGCGGCTGGTGGTCTGGTAGCAGTGGCTTCGGCTGGGGTGCTGATGCCTCCGGTGACCGGTTGACCAGTATCGAAAATGTCATCGGATCAGACTTTGATGACCGGCTTTATGGTTCCAGCGACGACAATGTGATTGCCGGCGGCAAGGGAAATGACAGATCGACCGGAGGGCGCGGCAGCGATACATTTGTCTTTGCTACCGGCGACGGGCAGGACACCATTACGGACTTTGAGATTGCCAATGACAACCCGCGCTGGTGGTGGACTGGCAGCAGCAGTGATGACAAGCTGCAGCTGGATATTGAGGGAATTGACGGTTGGGAAGAAGCACTTGGCTTTGCCGATCAGGTTGGTCGCCATGTGGTCTTTGATTTCGACAATGGTGATACGCTGACGCTGCGCAATACCCAGCTTTCCAACCTGGATGCGGATAATTTCCTTTAATTATGTGGGAGAGAAAATGTTAAACGGGCTGTTTCCGCGTCCAGACCGTTTCATGTTTTGTCAGAAACGGGACAACGGTGTCCGTCTTTGATTTTGTTGATGCATTCAGGTTTTGCTGATTCCGTCAAAACCTGCATTGCTCCAGTGGTTCAAGACTTAATTCAAAATCAAAGAAGGCGGCGTTGCCCGTTGAAACACAGTACCCATTTGATGCGAATTATTCGTTGAGTTTAAAGTATCGATGCAATATTGATACATGAACTTGATCAAAATCGGGGTAATGAATAATGAGATTTGGCGGGATTGTTTTTAGTTTTGTTGCGGCGGTCTTTGTATTGACCAGCGCTGGCTCCATGCAGTCTTTGGCGCAAACCACGCCAAAGAAGGCACCACGCGCTGCTGGTGCGGCAGAAAATGGTGGTGAAGAAAAGAAGCCGGACGGGAGCAGTTGGGTTGTCAGTTGCACGGGAACCGGTGCGACCAAGGCCATGCGTTGTGAGCTCTTTCAGCAAGTTGTTGTGTCTGAGACCAATCAGCGTTTGTTGAGACTGACCATGCTGCCACAAGCCAATGGTGGGCAGGATGTATTGAGTCTGGCGATGCCGCATGGCCTGAACCTGCAACAGGGTGTTCGTCTGCAGATTGACGAGGCAGAGCCTGTTACACTGCCTTTCACACAAAGCGATCAGGGTGGTGTTTATTCCATATCGCTGATGGCACCTGAAATGGTCACAGCATTGAAAAAAGGCAATTCACTCAAGGTCCTGTTTGACACACTCGAGGGCAAAACGGTGACCGTTACCATGTCGCTGATCGGCTTTTCGGCAGCACATGCAAGCTACACCAAGGGCTGATTTTATTCAGCTGACACGTTGTTCCCGTTGCTGACAAAACGTGAAACGGTCCGGCAATTGTTTCGACGCCCTGCCCGGTTGATCCCGGCAGGGCGTTGTTGTTTTTGTCAGTTGGTGAGCGAAACCAGTTCCGGCATAACCCAGACGACCCATGCATAGCTCACGGCAATTGAGACAATTGTAATCGGCAGAACAAGTCTGGTGAATTGCCAGAAGGTGAAGGGTTCGGCCCCGAATTTTTCGGCCTGCTGTACAATAATGACATTGCTTGCCGCACTGATAATAAACAGATTGCCTGCCAATGTGCTCATGGCTGCCAGCAGCATGAGTGTCGGCACATTGCCTTCGTTCATCAGATTCAGGTAAATCTCGACGACTGGTACATTGGAGAACAGCTGGCTGGCCCAAAATCCGATTGTTGTAACAACCAGCGGCTCATCCAGCCGCTGCTGCCACGGACCGAGCATGGATTGCAATGCGCCAGACTGCAGCACAGCGCCGGTCACAACAAACATGGCCACGAAGAAAATCAACGTGTGCCAGTCCACTTCCTTGAACAGATTAACGCGCTGCGGTGAGAACAGATATACCGGTGCACAGGCGATCAGACTGATATAGCCGAGCGGTATATTCAAATCCGGAAAACGCGACAGCAGCAGGCTGTCTCCCGCAACGAGAACGGCCAGCAGACCGGTGCTCAGATAGGCAGGCCAGGCTAATTGTTTGGTGGGCTCTGGCAGCGTGCCGCTGCCTTCCGTCGAGGATTGTTCTGTCTTGAGGCAAAAAAGCAGCCAGACAAATGCAAAAGCCAGGGACAGGACGGTTGGCACCGTCAACCACAGGACAAAAGCGCCGATTGGATTATCGAAGTGCCCATCGGCTACGATAAGAATGTTTTGCGGGTTGCCGACCGGAGACATCATGCTTGCAACAGTAACAATCGCACAAAGCGCGATCAGCGGTATGGCGGGTCGAATACGAAAAGCAATGGCGATGGAGAGCGCTATGGGTGTTCCAATGACTGCTGCAGCATCATTGGTCAAAACAATCGATGTAACACTGACAAGCACCATGAACAGAAACAGCGTGCGGCCAAGAGCGGCGGAAGAACCGGCGATTTTCTGACTGATCGTATGGGGCAGGCCGGAATCATAGAGCGCGGAGGCAACTGAGAATACGCCAAACAGATAGCCGACCACGTTCCAGTCAATCGCCTTGAAGGCATTTGTCGGCGATATTTGTCCCAGTACAAGCAGGATAACGGCACCGGCAACCATAATCTGCCAAATGCGGATTTGAGGGGGTAGCCATTGACGGATCGAGATAACGAAGAATATTGCGATTGCGACGCCAAGGCTGATTGTCATGGAATTGCCGATCCTGAAATTTTTTATCAATATTAAACATAAATATACAGCAAGATGACCATAACCTATGTTAGCTTATTATTAGTCCTTATTATATTTATGTAAAGAATGCGATCTGGAGCCGGCAAATGAAATTGAACAGAACGCTGTTGGGTATGAATTTTTTTGCCGGTGACGTTGCCGCCGGACTTGGCCCCTATCTGGCAATCTATCTTTTGACATCCTTGCACTGGTCGCCGGGGCGTATTGGGCTTGCGCTGGGTATTGGCGGCATCGTGACGGTGATTGCCCAGACACCAGCGGGCGCGATTATTGACGCGACCAAATGGAAACGTGGCCTTCTGGCCGCCTGTGTTGTAACAATCGCTGTGGCGACGATATCGATCATATTTATTGAATCGTCCTATGCAATTTATGCAGCCCAGGTGGCAATCGGCATTGCCGCCGCATTTATGGGGCCCAGCATCGCCGCCATTACACTGGGCTCTGTTGGACGAGACAACTTTACCGCTCAGACCAGCGCCAATCAGGCGTGGAACCACACGGGCAACATGTTTGCCGCAATCCTGGCCGCAGGACTTGCCTTGTGGGTGTCAAGCCTTGGTGTTTTCTGGCTGGTTGGCGTGATGGCCATCGGTATGCTGTACTGTATTTTCCGCCTCAATGCCGATGAGATTGATCATGATGTGGCCCGTGGGCTGGCTGATGGTGTAAAACATGAGGAGGTGCATGACAAACCCTCTGGTTTCATGACTTTGGTAGAGGACCGGCGGCTGATGATTTTTGCCATCAGTATCGTATTGTTCCATTTTGCCAATGCCGCCATGCTGCCCCTGGTCGGACAGAAGGTGGCCTCAACCGGTGACGCGGCCCATGGTATCGCCTTCACCTCGGCCTGCATTGTCGCAGCACAACTGGTGATGATCGGCATGGCCATATTCTGTGGACGAAAGGCCGATACATGGGGACGCAAGCCATTATTTCTTATCGCGTTTTCAGTTCTGCCAATACGCGGCGTACTTTATACCCTCAATGATAATGCCGTTTATCTCGTGGGTGTTCAGGCGCTTGATGGTGTTGCCAATGGTATTTTCGCCATGGTGTTTCTATTGATACTGGCCGACGTTACAGCCGGTACAGGCCGCTTCAATCTGGCCCAGGGCGCACTGATGACGCTTGTTGGCCTTGGAGCCTCTGCCAGCAATCTGGTTGCGGAAGAAGTTGTGGAGCTTTTTGGCTATACAACAGGTTTTCTTTTTCTGGCTGCCGTTGCCTTTGTTGGCCTGGTGATCTTCCTGGTCTTCATGCCCGAGACAGCGCCCCATGCCATGAAAGATAAAAACGGCCGTGTGGCGGAACCGGGCGCCGCGGTCAGTTAGCAAGGATAGTTCATTGGTTCGCCCGCGTTCCATATTGCTGTGGTTCAATACCTGCGGCCTGGTCTGTTCTTCATGTTGCCGTTCAGCTGTAGAACAACAGCGAAACATCCCGCGGTTTGACGGTTAAATGACAGGAGACAGCATGTTTGAAACAACCATAGACAGAGAGCACAATCTTATCATTGCGACAGCCGAACAAACCCTGTCGGAAGCTGATTTCGAGGGGCTTTCCGATTGTATCAATGAATATATCAACACGACCGACCGGGCACCGGGGATCGTGTTGCATGCGGCACAGTTCCCCCATTGGAAAAATGCGGCCGCCATGGTGGCCCACTTCAAGTTGGTGCGCGATCATCAAAAGGTTTTACCAAAGGTTGCGCTGGTCAGTGACAATTCGACATTGGCATCCATGCCGGCACTGGTTGATTTTTTTGTTCAGGCAAAAATACGGCACTTTCAGGAGCAGGATTTTGACAAGGCTGTCAGCTGGGCGCGTTTGACAGACAATGACGATACGGCTGTGCGAATGATCGAGGGCCTGCCGGCTGACGTGCTTGCCTATGAATTGATTGGAACCGTTTCGTCTCGCGATTACGAAGAGATATTGGGGCCCCTTGTCAAAGAAAAACTCAAGAAACACGACAAGCTGAAAGTTCTCGTTGTTGCGGGTGACGGGTTTGACGGTGCGACAGCAGGTGCTCTTTGGGACGATGCCAGGCTGGGTCTTCGGCATCTTACCGGCTTTTCAAAAATTGCGCTTGTTTCAGATATCCGGTGGCTGCGGCAGGCATCTAAACTGTTTGGTCCGATGATGCCGGGTCAATTGCATGTATTTGATTTGGATCAACGAGAAGAAGCAATCGCCTGGATAAAATCCTGAAAACGCCTGTTCACAACCCATTGATAGACGGCAAGCCAGTCGCATCTGGCAAGGCTGGCTCCATTGGCATATATTGTAAAACTACGATATGATTTGTGTCGGTGTTCGTCTGCCAACGGGGAGTGTGTAATGGGATATCCACTGAATTCTGATCGGGATTGTGTGCCTGAAGTCGTCGCGTTTTTTGACGACGATTCCAATACGATTTCCTATATTGTGCGCGACCCGGCGTCACGATCCTGCGCCGTTGTTGATGCTGTCATGGAGATAAACTATGCAGCCGGGCGGCTGAGTTTTGAAGGTGCCGACAAGATCATCGGAAAGATCGAAGCCGAAGGATGGTCCCTGGAGTGGCTGATTGAGACACATATCCATGCCGATCACCTGTCTGCTGCCCCTTATATCCAGCAAAAACTCGGTGGGAAGATCGGCATTGGCGAACATGTCACCGAAGTACAGGATACATTTGGCAAGATATTCAACGAGGGAACAGAGTTCCAAAGGGATGGCTCCCAGTTTGACCGGTTGTTTTGCGATGGGGATACCTACCAGGTCGGATCAATGACGGCTCATGTTATGCACACACCGGGCCATACGCCTGCCTGTATGACGCATGTGATCGGCAATGCTGCCTTTGTCGGCGATACGCTTTTCATGCCGGACGGCGGTTCGGCGCGGGCAGATTTCCCCGGTGGTGATGCACGCACACTTTACCGATCCGTTCGCAAGGTTCTTGACCTGCCCGGTGATATGCGTCTTTTCATGTGCCATGATTATGGTCCAAATGGACGCGATATCAGTTGGGAGACAACGGTTGCGGACGAACGTGCCCATAATATTCACGTGCGCGATGGTATTGATGAAGACACTTTTGTGGCCATGCGCGAGGCTCGCGACAATACACTGGCGATGCCAAAACTGATTATCCCTTCCTTGCAGATAAATATGCGCGCTGGAAAATTACCGCCAGCCGACAAGCAGGGTGATGTTTTTTTGAAAGTGCCCCTCAATAAATTGTAATTTTCAGACTTCCATCCAGACCGTTTTACGTATTGTCAGAAACAGGACAACGATGTCGGTGGTTGATTTTGTTGATGCATTCAGGTTTTGCCCCTTCCGGCAAAAGCTGAATTGCTGTCACAGGCAGGTGTCATCATTGCTGGCGGTTCAACTGCTGCAGCGCTGCCTTTTGCATCAACAATCGTTTGCTGTTGAAATTTCCCTGGTTGGAACGACTACACCATAATTGCGTTGTGATCCTTGCCGGAAAGGGCTTTACAAGCGGCAGTTAAAAAGCACATACTACTGAGTATGTTGTAACGCATATCCGATAAAACGGATGGCGGGAGGAGGAAAAATTGGGATATCTGGACAGTTTGTTTTCGGTTGCCGGAAAGACAGCTTTGGTCACCGGTGGCGCAACGGGCATTGGCCGCATGGTTGCGACTGGGCTTATCAGGGCGGGTGCAACTGTGCTCATCGCATCGCGCAAGGGCGAGGCCTGCGAGGAGGTTGCTGAAGAACTCAATGCACTTGATGCCCCAGGCAAAGCCATAGGGTTTGCCGGTGATGTCGGTAGTGAGGAAGGGATCGCGGCGCTGGTTGCAACTGTCAACGCCCATACGGACAAATTGCATATTCTGGTCAATAATGCCGGTGTCACCTGGGGTGAACCGCTGGATACATTTCCACATATGGCCTGGCACAAGGTCATGAACGTCAATGTCGGTGGATTGTTCACCCTGACGCGGGAACTGCTTCCGCTGCTGGATGCAGCCGCCAGTGATGAAGATCCGGCGCGCATTATCAATCTTGGTTCAGTCATGGGAACGCAGCCGGTGGCCGAGGGCGCCTATTCCTATTCTGCTTCAAAGGCTGCCGTCCATCATTTGACCCGTATCCTGGCTGGCGAATTTGCCGGGCGACGCATTACTGTCAATGCATTTGCGCCCGGACCATTCCAGAGCAAGATGACAGCCTTCGCCACCGGTTCAGAAGAAAAGGCCAAAAAAGTAGGGCAGGGCGTCCCGCTTGGCCGTATCGGTTCACCCGATGATATTGCTGCTGCGACGCTTTATCTGTGTGGAAAGAGCGGCTCTTATGTAACCGGTCTTATCTTGCCGCTGGATGGCGGTCTGTCTGCCCATAGTTCGGTTGGCCTCTTCGCAACAAGCCTGGATTAATTTATTTTGCTGTTTTCCTGAATTTGGAAATGGGCGGATTGTCAGTCTACACTCCGCGTGTTGCCGACGCTTTGCCTCCAGCCTTCCAGGTTGCAGAATGCGCAAAAGCTTTAATCAGACGTCGTTTGCCGTGGGAGAAGGAACGCCATGACTGATGGACATGACCTTGATATTGCCCCCCTTGGTGAGGAGCTGGACGCTGCCATCCAGGGGTTCTCGCAATTGCAAACGGTATCCAAATTCGATACCGGCCAATCAAACCCGACCTATCTGCTGACGGCACAAAGCGGTCAATACGTCCTGCGGGCAAAACCGCCGGGGCAATTGTTGAAATCAGCCCATCAGGTTGATCGCGAATATCGGGTCATGGGTGCCCTGGGCGATACTGACGTGCCGGTTCCAAAAATGTTGTACCTGTCGGATGAGGATTCATCCATCGGTCGCATGTTCTTCGTCATGGAATATCTTGAAGGGCGCATCTTCTGGAAACCGGAACTGCCGGAATGCGCCATCGAAGAAAGAGCGCCCGTCTATGACGCGATGAATGCTGCCCTGGCAGCGCTACATGACGTTGATCCGGCTGGTGTTGGTCTGGCTGACTTTGGCAAACCGGGCAATTATTTCGAGCGGCAGCTCAGTCGCTGGACCAAGCAATATAAAGCCAGCGAAACAGGTACCATAGACGATATGGATCAGCTTATTGTCTGGCTGGAAAAATCATTGCCGCCTGATGATGGGCAGGTATCGCTTGTCCATGGTGATTATCGTATCGACAATATGATTTTTGCACCCGATGCGCCGTCGATCATGGCGTTACTCGATTGGGAACTGTCGACATTGGGGCATCCGCTGGCTGACCTGGCGTATCAATGCATGCAATGGCGATTGCCGCACAACAGCGGCTTCAGAGGCCTTGGCGGGCTGGATCGGCGTGCCCTGGGCCTGCCCGATGAGGCGCAATATGTTGCGGCCTATTGCAAGCGCAGACAGATCGAAAACATTGATCATTGGGCTTTTTATCTGGCCTTTTCGTTTTTCCGGCTTGCGGCAATTCTGCAAGGTGTCCTGAAACGCGCGCTGGATGGAAATGCATCCAATCCGGGGCGGGCCCAGGAAATGAGTAAAGCCGTACCGATTATGGCGGCCATGGCAATGGATATCACCCGAGGGAGAGGTTGAATTGACTGAGCAATTTAAAGACGCAAGTGTATTGATCACCGGCGCTTCCGGCGGCTTCGGCAGTGCCGCGGCGCGCCGGTTTGCTGCCGAAGGTGCGAAGCTTGTCCTTTCCGATTACAGCCAGGATGCCTTGGATGACATAGCCCATGCCATTGGGGACGAAACCGGCTGTGAGATAGCAACGCTGGCGGGTGATGTGGCCGACGAAAAACTTTCAGAATGCCTTGTTGCGCTGGCGGTTGAACGGTTCGGCCGTCTTGATGTGGCGATCAATAATGCCGGAATTGCGCAGGATGCATTTGAGAAACTGCCAAAAACAGATTCGGACGAGGCGCGGCGCATCTTTGATGTCGATCTGCTGGGCATGTTTTTTGCACTCAAATATCAATTGCCGGTCATGGAAAAACAATTCAGGCAGGCAGGTAAGGGCGGCGCCATCATCAATGTTGCTTCTGTGGCCGGTGTCACAGGTGCATCAGGGCTTGCTGTCTATGCAGCTGCCAAACATGGCGTTGTCGGCCTGACCCGCTCGGTCGCTCAGGAATATGCCCGAAGCGGTGTACGCATCAACGCAGTGTGCCCGTCTTTCGCCAGAACACCCATGGCAACTGAAATGCTTGGCGTTGAGGTTCGCGGCAAAATCGTCACGGAAGAGCAGATGGTTCGTGGCATTCCCATGGGGCGATTGGCTGAAGTGAGTGAAGTTATCGAAGCCTTTGTCTTCGCTGCTTCTCCCGCCAATGGTTTTATGACCGGGCAGACACTTCATGTGGATGGTGGTTTGACCGCTTACTAGACCGTTTCACGTTTTGTCAGAAACGGGACAACGGTGTCGACCGTTGATTTTATTGACACATTCAGGTTTTGCCGTACCCGTCATAACCTGAATTGCACTGGGAAATAGCCTCGGATTGTGGCGGCTTCATTTTGTAGTGAAACCTGTCCTACGCGCCGCCGCATCCGCGGAAAAATGACCGTTTTACGTATTCAGCCGCCTCAAGCGTTGTCACGTCGCCGCGCTCTGCCAGCATCCAGCCTGCGGTGAGCGTGCCGTCAAAAAATTCAACAATCCATGACGTGGGCAGATCGGCGGCAATCTCCCCCCTGCTTTTTGCCTGATCCACCAGCCAGGCCATCTCCTGCACTGATTCCGCGTCAATTCGGGCGACTTCCTCGTCCTGTGCCGCGTAGGACCACAGGTTTATCAAAAAGCGAAAACGATCCCCCAGCGGCATGAGTGCGTCAATCACCGCCTCGATGGCCACGCGTCCCTCGAGGTGCTCGAATGGCTTGAGGGCAACATCGGTCTCTTCAAAACAGACCATTGCAATACGTTGAATCAACGCCTCACGCGATTTGAAGTGACGGTAAAGCGTGGCGCGACCGACACCTGCCGTTTGGGCAATTTCCGACATGCCGGCGGAGGGGTTCACCAGGAGCGTTTTAATGCCTGCTTCAATGATGGCTTTTTCGGATTGGATCAGGCGTTGGTCTTTTTTTTGAGACATTAGTGTTTCATATCTTGAATTGTTTTTATAATACACATATGTCTCATAAGTCCGACGTAAGCGCCATACCCAATCAACAAATTGCGAATGAATATGATGAATACACCACTTGTGACGCACCTGCTCTATCCAACTGACTACAAAATCACCCCGGGTGGGGATGCCGGTCGTTTTCAAACAGCAGGGCGCCTCCAGTCATGAAAAAACCTGATGCCGAGACCCTCACACACGTCGATTTGAATGATCTCAAGGGTGCACCCGCAAAGGTCTCCGGTTCACACGGTCGCTGGCTGTGGATTGGCCTGTCATTGATGATATTCGGTGTGGTGGTGGCATTTTTGACTATCGCTGAGGACACGATTGACGTTGAGCCCACGTCAACACCAGCCCCGGAACAACTGGTCTCGGTTGAAACTGTCACCACCGGCCCGCAAAGTGGTGAAGTGAGCACCTTTGCCGAAGTGCGTGCCCGCTGGACTGTTGATCTGAGCGCCGCTGTGTCTGGCCGGGTCACGGCTGTCATGGATGCGGCACTTGCGGGCGAACCGGTAAATGCCGGAACAACCCTTATCACAATCGAAGACAGTCGATTTGTGGCTGAACTCGCCGCTGCAGAACTTGCCGTCGAACAGGCACAACTTGCGCTGTGGCGGGCAAAAAATGCCACCGAGATTGCGCGCAGAGAATTCAAACGCAATGAGATTGAGCCGCCAAATGATTTGGCGCTCAAACTGCCACAGCTTGAAATTGCCCAAAGCACAGTTGAAACCGCCCGTGCAAGACAGGTCGCTGCGAAACAGCAACTGGGCGATGCGACGATTGTTGCTCCATTTTCCGCATTCGTAACCAAACGCATTGTCAGCCCCGGCCAAACAGTCAATGTGGGGGACACGCTGTTGCGGCTTGTCGACAACAGCACCTATGAACTTGAGGCCGGTGTGGGGCGCAAAAGCTGGAATTTGCTGAAAAAACCTCTGACCGGTCTGACTGCTAAGGTGCTGGATCAGGATGGCAATGTGGTTGCAGAAGCAACCATTCGCCGTGGCGGCGGTTTTCTGGATGAGCGTCAATATAAAGTCTATCTGGAAATTGACGAGGCCGATGCGAATGACGTGCTGTTCGGTGATTTTGTGCGTCTGCTACTGCCAGGAATTACCGTTGATGCAGCGTTGGACATACCGGCCTCAGCGCTCACCCAGGAAGGCAACGTCTGGTATGTGGATGCCCAGGATCGGCTTCAGCGGTTTGAACCTGAAGTTCTTTTCAGGCGTCAGGACCGCGTGATCATCACCTCCATGCCGGGCACGGACGTGTGGCGTATCGCCATTACGCCGCTTGTTTCGTATTTGCCGGGCCAGAAGGTCCGTGTGCAAACGAGGGAGGGATAGGTCATGGGGTTATTGACTGGCTGGTTCATCCGCAATCCTGTCGCGGCCAATTTGCTGATGGCACTCATTCTTTTTCTGGGCGTGATGACCACACTCACCATGCGCATTGAGGGTTTTCCACGTATCCCGCCGGAAACCATCCATATCACAACTGAAGTTCCCGGTGCCTCCACCGCACAGGTAGATGAACTGGTGACGCAGAAACTCGAAAAGGCCCTTGAAGGACTGGAGGGCGTGCGCAGTATTGTTTCCCAGTCCAACAGGGATATTTCCCAGATAACTGTTCGACGGGCAGGCGGGCAGGATCTGCAAAAACTGCTGGACAAAATTCGATTGAAAATCGACGGGGTTGCTGACCTGCCCTCCGCTGCAAAAAGACCCGTCATCGAAGATGGTAGTTTCGATTTTCCGGCTCTCTATGTAAATATCCATGGCCACACGGACCCGGCAACATTGCAAAGGCTGTCACAAAGGTTGCGCGAAGAGCTCCTGTCGCAGCCAGAATTGTCACGGATGAATGTGTGGGGCCTGTTTGATCGGGAAATGAGGATTGAGGTCGAACCGCAAATTTTGCAACGGTATAATCTGACGGTCGCCGACATTGTTGCCCGCATTCACGCAAGTTCACTGAACTATCAGTCAGGCACCTTGAAGACCGCAGGTGGTTCAATCAACCTCAAAGCAGACAATGGTGCCAAGTTTTCAACTGAATTCGCAGCCATTCCAATTGTTGAACGGGCGGATGGAACAACGCTTTTTTTGGGTGAAATAGCGACCACCAAAGATACCTTCAAAGAAGGTGATTATCTCTTTCGTTTCAATGGCGAGCGCACCGCTGGCATGGAAGTCCTGATCGGGCAGAAGGAAAACATTCTGAAAGTGTCACAGGCGGTGCACAGGGTCGTCAGCGATTTTGAGCGTCAATTGCCATCCAATGTGCGTGTGACAATCTGGGGAGACAGTTCCGGCTATATCGCAGATCGTCTGCAGTTGCTGCGCAACAACGGTGTTCAGGGGCTTTTGCTGGTATTTCTGGTTCTGGCAATCTTTCTCGATGTCGGCCTGGCCTTTTGGGTTGCCATGGGGATCCCGGTTGCGGTTATGGGCGCTCTTGCCGTTGCGGGATCAAAATGGATCGACTACTCGCTCAATGATGTAACGACATTCGGGCTCATCATTGTCCTGGGCATACTGGTGGATGACGCCGTTGTTGTGGGTGAAAGCGTTTATGAGGAACGCCAGACCAACAAGGACCCGATCACTGGTACCGAAAAGGGTGTGCACAAGGTTGCCGTTGCAACTGTGTTTGGTGTGTTAACCACCATTGCCGCCTTTTTTCCGATGCTGTTACTCGACAATCCTTTGGGCAAAGTGCTTGCCGGATTCTCGGGCATTGTGATCTTTGCGCTGGTTTTTTCGCTCATTGAAAGCAAATTCATACTGCCGGCGCATCTCGCCCGCACCAATCTTGACCGTCGTCCACGCTGGGTGATTGGCCGGGCCTGGGAGAAGGTACAGCAGTTTTTTCAAAACGGATTGAACTGGTTTCGCAACACATTTTATGCGCCGCTGCTCATCTGCGCCATCCGCCACCGATATGCCGCTCTCATTCTTTTCATTGCAGCCGGTACACTGGGGATTGGCCTGATTGGCCTTGGCAAAATCAAGACCGTCTTTTTTCCCGATGTGCCAGGGCAGGTAATAACGGTGGATCTGGAGATGGATGCACGTGCGCCCTTTGCACTGACAAAGGCAAACCTGGAGAAAATTCGTGCGGTAGGCGAGCGCTTGAATGGCGCATTACAGACGGAGAAATCACTGGAAGAGCCGCCAATCCGCTCGATGTTTCTGCAAATTGGCGATGCAACCTCCGCACAAATCTATGCGGAGCTGACACCCGTTGCGGATCGCCCTGACACCGGCATTCTTGACATCGTGCAGCTCTGGCGTGATCGCACCGGACAGATTGAGGGGGCTACACAGCTTCAGTTTGTCGGGTCAGAGGAACTGGCCGGTGGTTTTCAGCTACAGCTGTTTTCCAAGGACGTGGTGCAGCTGCAGCGGGCCAGCCGGGATTTGCGTGAATTTCTTGCCCGCATTGAGGGCGTCAACAATATTCGTGACACACTCGCCTCCGGCCAGCCGGAGATTGAGATAAAGCTGAAGCCAGAAGCACGTAATCTGGGGTTTGATACACAAACGCTCGCCGAGCAGATCGGCAATTCCTTTGGCGGCGCAGAGGTACAGAAAATACGCCGGGCAGGTACTGAACTGAAGGTGCTCGTGCAGAACACAACCAACGCCCGCGATACCATCGATGATCTCCTGCAAACCCGTTTGCGCAGTAAAAACGGCAATTGGATGCCGTTTCAATCCGTTGCACAGATTAGCGGTGGTTATGTTTCCGGTATCGTGCATCGCAAAAACGGCAAACAGGTCAATACACTTGCAGCGTCAATTGATCGTGCGCGCGTTGCACCAGAGGAAGTCGGGCAGGCGGTGCTTGAGCAATTTGTGCCTGCGATAGCTGCACAATATCCCGAAGTGACACTCAAACCCGCCGGTGAATTGGCTGAGATCGGAGAAATTCGGGGAGGCATGAAACGTGCGTTATTGCTGGCTGTCGTGCTTATCTACGTTCTTATGGCTGTGCCGCTGAAATCCTACTGGCAGCCCTTTATCATTCTGGCAATTGTGCCCTTTGGCTTTGTCGGTGCAGCCATTGGTCATCTGTTCATGGGATTGCCGCTTTCCGTGCTCTCCTTTTTTGGCATGCTGGCGCTGACGGGTGTTGTGATCAATGACAGCCTGGTTCTGATGACACGCTACAATCAGGCCCGTGAGACCGGTGCATGCGTAACCGCAGCGCTTCAGGATGCCGGTATCGGGCGATTTCGCGCCATTTTCCTGACAACGGCAACAACGGTTATCGGCCTGCTGCCGTTGCTGACGGAAACGGCTGAACAGGCACAATATCTGATACCGGCTGCCGTCTCGCTTGCCTTCGGCGAGCTGTTTTCAACCGTGCTGATGTTGTTGCTTGTGCCTGTTTTGATTGCAATCACTGAAGATGTACGAACAGCCTTTTCACGCAATCCCACGGCGGTGAAAATCCATGCTGAGGGATAAGCACCTTACGATCGCAATATTACTGCAGACATTTTTGCGGCCGATCAGTTTGACCTGGGTTTTAACCCTATTCGAAACGGCGCTGATGGCACTCATCCCGTTGCTCATTGGTTTTGCAATTGACGGTCTGCTGAAAGATGACACCACCGCGCTGATGCACCTTGCTGTTGTTGTGGCGTCATTGATCGGGATCAGCATTGCCCGCAGAATCTATGATACGCGCGTTTATGGGATGATCCGTGTAGAACTGTGCACGCAACTGGTGGACAGGTCCGATAAACTTTCAGTGTCAAAAC
Source organism: uncultured Rhizobiaceae group bacterium (assembly GCA_947501445.1). Classification (GTDB taxonomy): domain Bacteria; phylum Pseudomonadota; class Alphaproteobacteria; order Rhizobiales; family Rhizobiaceae; genus Hoeflea_A. The sequence continues at coordinate 47,834 of CANMVS010000008.1, forward strand.
TCAATGCCCGGCTCTCCATGGCGCGCGAATTGGTGGGTTTTCTGGAGGAAGAAGTACCCACACTGATGAATTCAGTCGTCCAGTTGGTCATATCCTTTGCCATCCTGTTTTACTTTCATCCGACCCTGTCCTATGCCGCGTTCTGTGCGGCGGTGGTGATGGTTGTGTTTTACAGCATATTTCACCGTCGGTTTTTCAAACTGAACGCTGACCACAACCACCAAAGCGAAAAACAGGTTGGCCTGCTCGGTACCAATTCACCAAAGCGGATATACGCTCACTTCAACAGGCTTCGCCACATTGAAATCAGAATTTCCGATACGGAAGCCTGGGTCTATGGGACAATTTTTACCGTCCTGCTCGGGTTCATACTGTTCAATCTGTGGTATGCCGCAACACATATGGAGACCACGGTTGGCACAATTTTTTCCATAATCAGTTACTCTTGGGAATTTGTGGACGCAGCACTGGTCCTGCCGGCAACGCTTCAGGGCTGGTCACGTCTGTCGGAGATCATGCAGCGCATCAATGCTGATTTGCCAGCTGTCCGGAACTAATGACAAGCCAGACGTTTTCTAGTCTCCGGTTTGGCTGGCACCACCCAATTCTGGCTGTTCACGTTCCATACGCGCCCGCAGCGCTTTGGCCTCTCCTTGAAAAAACGCATCGAGCGGCAGGCAGGCCTCTATGCGGTCTATGCGAAAGTTTCGGAAATCCTGACGCATCGTGCACCAGGCCGATAGAACCGCAACTTCAACATAATAGGTTAAAACAATCGGCAAAATGACCCGCCGCGTATGTTTGTGGTCAAGCGACACATAGTCGATTTGCAGTTTCTGCTCCTGACGTATGGCGGAACGCAAGGTTTCCATCTGGCTGGGGGCGGGGGTGGAGATTCCCCAACCCGATACCCGAAGGCTGTCTGATGGAATGCGTGACGATTCGATTTTTGACAGGACGCGTTGTGCTGCTGACTGGAGGCTGGCATCGCCTGTTCTGGCCAGCAGGCCGATGCCGACAACGATGGATTCCAGTTCCTCTTCGCTAAAATTCAGCGGCGGCAAATTATAGCCTTTGCGCATGACATACCCAATGCCAACGGCCCCCTCGATGGGAATACGCATGGATTGCAGCGTTGCAATGTAACGGTAGACCGTTCGCGGGGTGACCTCCAGATGTGTGGCGATCTGGGCAGCCGACATTGGGCTGCGCGCCGAACGCAGAATGTTGATTATCTCAAACAAGCGGTCTGTACGCAGCACGAATATTCCTCCCGGTGTTTCTTCACCCTGGACCGTTTCACGTTTTGTCAGAAACGGAACAACAGTGTCGGTCTTTAATTTGTAGATGCATTCAGGTTTTGCCGATTCAGTCGAAACCTGAATTGCTCTAACAAAACACTACTGACAGCTAGCTGTCAGTATCAATGATTTATGCGTTTGACGATTGTAAATTGGGAGTTGTCTGATGCAGGAATATTCGCGTTCCGCCGGGGTCATTTTGATGGTGGTATCCGCGCTGGTTTTCAGCACGGCGGGATTGTTCACCAAAGGTGTTGAGGCGGGGGCCTGGGACGTGGTTTTCTGGCGCGGCCTGTTTGCCGCCATTTTGACGACCGCCTATGTGGCCTGGCGCGGAACATTGCGTGAAGATTTTCTGCAGATGGGCCTGTCCGGCTGGGCTGTCGCCATTGTCGGTGCGTCCGGATCGGCGGCCTTCATTTCTGCGTTCAAACTGACGTCCATTGCCAATGTAACCCTGATATATGCAGGTGCACCGCTGCTTGCCGCCCTGATGGCGTTTTTCTGGATGGGTGAGCGGTTGTCACGTGCTGTTGGTATTGGTTGTGTGACAGCTTTGGCAGGGGTTGCGGTTATCGTCAGCGGGTCCCTGGGGGGCGTAAATCTGCAAGGTGATTTCCTGGCGATATGGATGGCTATCGCTGTTGCACTAATGCTTGTGATCTATCGCCGGTTTCCGGGGACGCCGGGCGGTGGGCCGATGGTCCTGTCTTCATTGCTACTGCTGCCTTTCGGTCTGTACTTCGGTGATCCGCTGCACAACCTGCCGGGTGAGATAGCGATCTTGGCTGCCTTTGGTCTGATTTTCGCAGTTGCTTCGGTCACAATGGTGGAGGGTGCAAAACGCCTGCCGTCCGGCGAAACAGCGCTTCTGAGTACGCTGGATGCCCCCCTGGCACCGCTTTTTGCCTGGATGATGTTTTCACAAGTGCCGCCCATTCTAACCGTTTTGGGTGGGGTGCTTGTCCTTGCTGGCATCGTCGTCAGCCAATCCCACGAATTTTTGCAGGAAAGATTGAAGAGAAGGGAATTCGCATGTCCAGTGCAAAGCGACTAAATCAAACGCTACGGAATTTTATTGAAGAACAGCCGGTGTTCTTTGTGGCTACAGCCGCACAGGACGGGCGGGTTAATGTCTCACCCAAGGGGCTGGATACCTTGCGTGTCATCGGCGACAACAAGATACTTTGGCTTAACCTGACAGGCAGTGGCAATGAAACCGCTGCTCACTTGCGCGAACTGTCCAGAATGACCCTGATGTTTTGTGCCTTTAATGCCAATGCGCGTATTTTGCGTGTTTATGGATCGGCCCGTACCGTTCATCCGGGCGATCGGGAATGGGCGGATCTGGCCTCGCATTTTCCCGTCATGGCAGGTCAGCGACAGATTTTTGAATTGGATATCGATCTTGTGCAATTGTCCTGTGGCTCCGGTGTTCCCGTGATGTCGTTTGACCAGCAGCGTGGGACCAGCGAATTGCTTCCCTATTATGAGGATATGGGACCGCACGGCGTACGTGCCTTTTGGGATCGAAAAAATGCCGTAAGTGTTGATGGCAAAAATACGGGAATATAGCGGGCTCACAAGACCCCGCTATATCCTGGTGTCTTAGCTCTAACCAGAGTGGGCCGCAATGGTGCTGAAGTAGTGTCCGGCGAAAAACCCTGCCTCAATATCCAAAAGTGCGATATGTTGCGGACGGTCGACCCAGTGATTGTCCACCGCTTGCATGCCGGTTGGCTGGAACAGGGTCTGCCCAATTCCCGGGCCTTCGGTTACTGCAGCAAGTGCACCGCGTTTTTGCATATAAACGCCGGGGATTGTCAGATAGGCGAGCGCCATAACATCATGCGGAATACAGCCGTTGAACCCGGAGTGACTGCGGTAGAATTTCGTATAGAACCGCGCCATATCGGCCAGCAATTTTCCAACCCGTGGGCTGGCTTCCTGCAAATCGGCAAAAAAGTCAGGTGAAAGGACAACCTGTGTTGTTACGTCCATGGGCGCCAGAACCAAAGGCCACCGTGCGGCGAAAACAGCTTCAGCGGCGTGAGGATCATTCCAGATATTGGCTTCTGCACCGGGCGATACATTGCCCGGCTGGTATACCGCACCACCCATGACCACGACCGATTTTACCCGGTCCACAATCGTTGGATCAAGTTCAAGCGCCCGTGCCAGATTGGTGAGTGGGCCAACGGCGCAAATGTCAATTTCTCCGGGCATCTGTTTGGTTTTTTCAACCAGGTATTCCGCAGCGCGTTGTGATACGGCCTGCCGTGATGACTGGGGTATCTCGACGCCGCCCAGACCGTTAGGCCCGTGTACGAAGTAACTGTGTGGTCTTGGTTCGATTTCAAGTGGTCGGGATTCGCCCCCGACAACCTGTGCATCACAACCGAAAAAATCCATCAATGCCAGTGCATTTCGTGTCGCGTCTGAGACGGAAACGTTTCCGAATATTGTTGTCAGTGCAAGCAGATCAATAGCTGGATGAGCAATCGCGTAGGCAATTGCCATTGTGTCATCAATCCCGGGGTCGGTATCAAGAATTACCTTGTGTTTCATAGATCGGCCTTCAATCATTATACGCACCGGGCGTTCCGGGTGGTTGTCTCTATTCATTCGAAAAACAATTTTTTTTCAAACAGCTATATGTTTTTGCCTGTATTGGCGTGTTGCTTTCCCACGCCGTCACCTGGTTAGAGATGGCGAAATGGTTCTGGAACAAGGATGGCAAAAAATTATGAGGTTCGTGAACCCTGGTATTCCTCATTCTGCCAATAATATGGATTGCAGAAAATTTATACAATTAATTTTCACAAGTGCCTGTCAGACGGTTTTACCCGTTGTTTGATCCAGCTTTGGCTTGCAGTAAATTTCATGGAGCGTTTCAAGCACTGCCTGCACCTCATCAGAGGCGATGGAATAGTAGATCGTCTGCGCATCCCGGCGTGTTTTCACCAACCCCAATGCGCGCAGTTTCGCCAGGTGTTGCGACAGGGCGGATTGACTGAGGTCAACGGTAGCGGCGAGTGCACCGACGGCCATTTCCTGCTTGATAAGATTGCACAAAATCAACAGGCGCTTGGGGTTTGCCATGGCATTCAGTAATTGGGCAGCCTGCTCGGCCCTGTCGGAAAGGTCGATCTGTTCAGATTGTATGTTCTGTGTCGGCGACATGGGTTCAACATCCAGGTTTCATACCAGAGGAATTTGACCAAATGCGACTGATCTTGGTGTGTTTATATCCAATCCATTATGGCTAATCTAGCGATGTATAGGCGATCCCCGGGCGAATTACTCAACCGACAGCTCGCGTGCCATCTGCGCCAGTCGAGCCAGTTTCGGTGCAAGGTTTTCTGTATCCTCAAGCGGTGTGTCGAATTCAATACGACAGGTTCGATCGCCGCTCATAAGGTCAATGCCGGCAACATCGATAGTACTGATGCGCCATGTTCCCGTTTTTTCTCCCGCAAGCGCCTTTGCATAGACGGCCACGGCATCTGCATGGTCATCATTCATATGTGCAACTGCGCTTTCCTCTATTTGGGCGAGCGCCTCGATAATGGTCGAATTGATCAGAATATCACCTGGCACAAGGTGATAGGCCTTGCCAAAACCGCCATTCAGACTGGCCGTGACCGGGCTGAGGCGGAACAGGGAAAAGTCCGCAAAATCAATATATAAGGCGGCTTTTGGGTGTCGGCGCAAAAAGCGTCCACGCAGGCGCGTGTGATCGCTGGATCCCGGTTCTACGCGCTGTGCGTGACATTGCAGCGTGACGCGTGGATGCGCAAGTGGATCACCTTTTCCAGGTTCTCCCAGTAGAAGAGAAACCCGTGGATCATGCATCAGTCCGGATGTATGTTCCGAAAGGCTGGAAACCAGAATGACCGGCGTCCTGTCACTGTCTGTGGCCACGGCGGTGCGACTTGCAAATGGGTGCCCACCGGCGGGAAGAAGGACTGCAAGCGATCCAAAACGGGCCGTGCTGATCAGTTTTTTTGCAAGCAGGCGGGCCGCATCATCTGTTTGCCGGATCGTCTTATCTGTCACCCGTTTCGCGCTCCCTGATGTATCAGTCGATTGTGTTTAACGGTCGTAATATTTCGGTGCTGTGCCCGGCATGACATGACCTGCCAATTGCCCAAAGCTCTTGCGATGCTGGTTGTGTGGGTGCAGGGCTGCTTCCTGTGGCGTCAGGACCGGCGTAACGCAGGCATCAAGATGGGCAAACCGCTCAGCCCATGTATCCCGGTTTTGTGTGCCAAACATGTCACTCAGTACAAGCCGCAATTGTGCCCAGCTGGTCTTGTCATATTGCCTGGACTTCCAGTCCTCGCCAATATCGAGTTCATCGACGAGCGCTGCAAAGAACTGCGGCTCCAGCGGTGCGACGGCAACATGTTTGCCGTCCGAGGTCTCGTAGGTATCATAAAAAGGGCATCCACCATCGAGCAGATTGTCACCGCGCACATCGCCATTCCAAAAACCCGACGCCATGAATGAAAAAATGGGCGTTGCCAGCATCGCTGAGCCCTCGACCATGGACGCATCCAGAACCTGGCCTTTGTTACTGATGGATCGCGAAAAAAGCGCAGACAGAATACCCATAAGCAGCATCATGGTGCCACCGCCGTAGTCACCAATCAGATTGAGCGGGGGGACAGGGGAAGCGTCCTTGCGCCCGATCATTGAAAGAACACCTGACATAGCAATGTAGTTGAGATCGTGGCCGGCGCGCTGCGCCATGGGACCATCCTGACCATAACCAGTCATACGCGCGTAGATGATGCGCGGATTGATTTTGGCTGTGTCATCGGGACCAAGCAACAGGCGTTCCATGACACCTGGACGGAAACCTTCTACCAGCACATCAGCCTCGCCGATTAAGTCCAATGCCTGGCGGTGTCCTTCATCGGATTTCAGGTCCAACTGCACGATATCGCGCAATAAAACATCGCAATTGGTGTCGGGATCAAGAGGCAGGAATAGCGCAGAGCGCCCTTTTGCCTCAATGCGGGTTACCTGCGCGCCAAGACTTGCCAGCAGGTAACAGGCAAAGGGAGCGGGGCCGAGCCCCGCCATTTCAACAACCTTCAAACCAACCAGAGGTCCGTCCATTGCCCTGTTCACCGTTGGTTACTTCGGTGCCAGCCGAATAGCGCCATCCAGACGGATTGTCTCGCCATTGAGCATTGTATTGTCCAGAATATGCATGACCAGTGATGCATAATCTTCCGGTGTTCCAAGTCGTGAGGGATAGGGAACCGAGGCCGCCAGACTGTCCTGTACCTCCTGCGGCATGCCCATCAGCATTGGTGTACCAAAGATACCCGGTGCAATGGTCATGACGCGAATGCCAAACCGGGCAAGTTCGCGCGCCGCAGGCAGGGCCATGGAATGGATGCCGCCCTTTGATGCAGCGTATGCAGCCTGGCCGATCTGGCCATCGAAGGCTGCAACGGATGCCGTTGATATGACAACAGCACGTTCATTATCGTCCAATGGATCCAGTTTGGATGCTCTGTCGGCCACAAGACGCATCAGATTGAAAGAACCAATCAGATTGACGTTGATGACCCGCGAAAACATCTCAAGATCGTGAGGGCCTTCACGTCCGACTATGCGCCCTGCATTGGCTATACCGGCACAATTGATCAGTATTCTGGCTTCGCCATGGGCTTTTGCCGCCTCTGCAACAGCCGCTTCAGCCGCCGCTGCACTGGCCACATCACAGGCGATGGCCAAACCACCAATCTCATCTGCAACGGCCCTGGCCTGCGCTTCATTGATATCAAGCACTGCAACTTTTGCGCCTGCAGCAGCAAGTGCACGTGCTGTTCCTGCACCTAGGCCCGATCCGCCACCAGTAACAATTGCGGCCTGTCCACCAACTTTCATGAAAACCTCCCGTTAAATCTTACAATTACGCGATCTGCACCTTCTTGAGCAGATCAGAAAATTCGGATTACTGGGTGGCAGACTGCCTGTGGCTGGTCAAGCCCCTGACAACATCCTGAGCTGTGATTGTTCCAACGACTGCACCATTGTCCACAACCCCGACAGCACCAGGCCGTTTGGCGATGGTGTCGAGAATATCCACCAGCGGTGTGTCCGGTTTGGCTGTTGCAGAGAAATCCCCTTTGACGGCAGCGCCATTGGATGTGCCGTCTGTCATCACATCACGTGCAACGAGTAGCGATATGGGATTCATATTGGCAACAAAATCGGAGACATATTCATTGGCCGAATTTTTGACAATCTCCTGGGGCGTGCCGCATTGCACGATGCGCCCGCCTTCCATTATGGCAATGCGATTACCAATGCGAAATGCTTCATCCAGATCGTGGCTGACAAAGATGATGGTTTTTTTGAGCTGCTGCTGTAACTGCAGCAATTCGTCCTGAAGTCGTGTTCGTATCAAAGGGTCGAGTGCGGAAAACGGCTCATCCATCAACAGCAGTGGTGCACCGGTGGCAAAGGCACGCGCCAGGCCTACCCTTTGCTGCATGCCACCGGACAATTCGTTGACCTTTCGATCCGCCCACTGGCTCAGGCCGACAAGTTCCAGTTGTTCAGCCACTTTTTCCTGACGTTTGGCATCCGGCATGCCGGACAGCTCAAGGCCAAAGCCGACGTTGTCGGCTACGGTGCGCCAGGGAAGCAGGCCAAACTGTTGGAACACCATTGCCACGCGCTCCATGCGCAGACGGCGCAAATCGCGGGCTGAACATCGCTGCGGGTCAACCTGGGTCTTGCCATCATCCACCAGCGTTTCACCACGGATGACGGGGTTCAACCCATTGACTGCGCGCAAGAGAGTGGATTTGCCTGAGCCGGAAAGCCCCATCAATACGATAATTTCGCCTTCCATGACGTCCAGGGTTGCACCGGCAACACCCAGGATCTGTCGGGTTGCTTTTTGGATTGCTTCACGGCTTTCGCCCTTGTCGACCATGGGCAGCGCCGATTTGGGATCATTGCCGAATACGATGTCAACATTTTTGAATTGTACGACGGGCTTGTTCATGCGTCTTCCTCCCCGGCGCGGAACATGCGGTCGAGCACTATGGCAACCACAACGATGACAAAACCGGCTTCAAAACCAAGCGCCGTGTTCACCGAGTTCAGGGCCCGCACGACAGGCACACCCAAACCATCGGCACCAACCAGTGCGGCGATGACAACCATGGATAAGGACAGCATGATTGTCTGGGTCAGGCCGGCCATGATCTGCGGCATGGCATAGGGTAGTTCAACTTTCCAAAGCAGCTGACGTTTGGTGGCACCAAATGCCTGGCCTGCTTCCAACAAAGACTTGGGCGTTGATGAGATACCAAGGTGGGTCAGTCGGATCGGGGCGGGTATGACAAATATGGCTGTTGCAATGAGGCCCGGCACCATACCTATGCCGAAAAATACAATGGCTGGAATCAGATAGACAAAAGTTGGCAGGGTCTGCATCAGGTCCAGAATTGGCCGGATGGATGTGTATAATCTTGGCCGGTGTGCTGCCGCAATGCCGATTGGTACACCCACGGCCATACACACCAGACAGGCTGAAAGCACCAGTGTCAGCGTTTCGGTTGTGCGTTCCCAATAGCCCTGATTGACAATAAACAGCAGGCTGATGGCGACAAATATGGCGGTGCCAATGGACCGTCTGATGAGATATGCCAGCGCTACAAATACGACAATGACCAGCAAGGTGGGTGGTGTTTGCAAAACCCACAATATTGCGTCGATGGCTGTCTCAAGGCCGTTGCCAAGGCCATCAAAGAACCAGCCACCATTATCTGTCAACCAGTCAACAGCAGCCTTTGACCACTTGCCAATGGGTAATTTGTGTTCCGTAAGCCAATCCATGCCGGTCCCTCATTTGATAGCACCCGATGAAGCCCAATTTGGATGCATGTTGCAACCATGTCATTCGGGTTGTCAGGCAAGAAAAAACCGCCCCGGCAGTGTCGGGGCGGTTTTTTATTGCGTCAGTTCAAAGGCCGAGGCTTGATTTGACAGCGCTCATGCCATCACCACCATCAACGGTCGTTACACCCGCCAACCATGCTTCGAGCACTTCCGGATGGGCTTTCAACCAGGCCTTGGCGGCCTTCGAGGGTTCTTCGCCATCATCAAGAATGGCACCCATGATTTCATTTTCCATGGCAAGAGAAAACTCGAGGTTTTTCAGCAGCGCACCAACATTGGTGCATTCTTCAACATAGCCCTTGCGGACATTGGTGAACACAGAGGCACCGCCGTAGTCGGGACCAAATTGCTCATCGCCACCTGCAAGATAGGTCAGATCAAAATTGGCGTTCATTGGATGAGGAGCCCAGCCAAGAAATACGATCGGCTTGTCGCGTTTATCTTCGCGTGAAACCTGCGCAAGCATGCCCTGTTCAGATGATTCCACCAGTTCAAATCCTTTGAGACCAAAGGCGTCTGACGAAATCATGTCCAAAATGATGCGGTTTCCATCATTGCCAGGTTCGATGCCATAAATCTTGTTATCAAGTGCATCTGCCTGGGCTACGATTTTTTCAAAACTGTCGATGCCCAGCTTTGCGCCAGCTGCATTGGTTGCCAATGTGTATTTGGCACCGGAGAGATTTTCGCGGACGGTCTCGACGGAACCGTCTTCGCGGTAGGGGGCCAGATCAGCTTCCATCGTTGGCATCCAGTTGCCAAGGAAGATATCAATATCGCCCTTTTTCAAAGACGTGTAGGTAACCGGCACGGATAGCAATTTGATGTCTGTCTTATAACCAAGTGCATCCAGAACAGATGTTGTCGCAGCTGTTGTTGCTGTGATATCGGTCCAGCCCACATCCGAAAAATTGACGGTTTTGCAACTGTCCGGTTCAGCGGCCATTGCCGGTGCCGCCAGGGCTGCCGAAAGAGCCAGTGCGAGTAGCGGTGTTTTAATGGATGTCATTGAGGACCCCCCTTGAAATTATGTTTCAATTGTTTGCTGCCTATATCGCGCCATAAGTTTCATGATTTTGCAAGCTTTTATTGAATGATTGTTCAAAATAAAGTGGTTTTTTACCACAATCTATGGCCCAATAGCGACCAGGCGTGAGCATGTTGAGGGGAACAGATGCCAAAAATCGGAATGGAACCCATTCGCAGGAAGTCGCTTGTTGAAGCCGCCATATCTGCTATTCATGCCCGCGGATCGCTTGATATTACCATACGCGACATAGCTGAACGGGCAGGGGTCTCTCAAGGTCTCGCACATCATTACTTTGCCAGCAAGGACGCACTTATTGTGTCAGCGATGCGTTATCTGTTGACTGAATATGGCAAGCAGGTGCGTTCCGAGATGAAAAAAGCCAATGCGCCAAGGCAACGGGTATCAGCGATCATAAATGCCAGCCTTGGCAGCGATCAGTTTCGTCCCGAAACTGTTTCAGTATGGCTGGTCTTTTATGTACATGCACAGGTTTCAAGTGACGCGCACGCCTTGTTGACAGTCTACGCCCGCCGTCTCAGTTCGAACCTGATTTACAATTTGAGGCCTTTGATCGGTGAGCAGGCACCCATGGTCGCCGAGGGTATCGCATCCATGATTGACGGGCTTTACATCAGAAAGGCTCTGGGTAGTTTCAAAGGTGATTTGTCTGCGCGCAATCTGGTGGAAGATTATGTTGAACAGCAGATGACAGCCCGGCCTGTGGGAGGTAACCCATTGCCATGAACCGACCGGTGGACAGCTGAAACTGGCAAATGCTTCATCCAGGCAGAGATTGACAGCAGTCGCTGTATTGCCACCGCAACATGATATGTTTGTAATGAAATGGGGCTTTAACTTAACCGGCTGATGCACCAGATGTTGATAGCATGCTTGTGTTTGAGGCCTCCGCAACAAATTGTGTGGTCCAACAAAGCTCAACAGGGAATTAAGAAAATGCCAAATCAAATGGAAAACAAAAGCAACAGGCCGTCGCCTGAAGACATGAAGCCAGCCGAAGTGAGTAAGGAAGACCTGAAACAGGTTTCCGGTGGTGCAAAGCCTGTTGCTGTAAACAGACAAATTACGGATTAGAGCAATTCATGTTTTGACGGAATCGGCAAAACCTGAATGCGTCAACAAAATCAAAGGTCGACACCGTTGTCCCGTTTCTGACAAAACGTGAAACGGTCCAGATTGCGAAAAACCTTCAGCTTCCGTTGTGCTGGCATATGGGTATTCATTTGCATCATAGCGGGAAGGGCGGAAGACAGCGCATATTCAGCCGGTCTGAATTCGCCTTCACAGCGAACGGTTGCGAAAAGCTGTGGGGAAGGGTAATGAAATCATGAGGGGATCGAGGGGATCGATTCCCTGTGTTTTTAATCTAAGTTATTGATTTTATTGAATGGCAAAGCTTTATTTCAGCTATTCGGCAATGAATGCCGGTAAATCCACGCTGCTGCTGCAAGCGTCCTATAATTACCGTGAACGCGGAATGCACACATTGCTTTTCATTGCGGCACTGGATGACCGCGCCGGCAATGGCAAAATCGGCTCGCGCATCGGGCTTGACTGTGAAGCCATTCCCTTTGGTGGCGATGATGATCTTTTTGAACATATCCGCCGCGAGCAGGAAGACCGTGATATTGCCTGCGTGTTTGTTGATGAAGCCCAGTTCATGAGTGAAGATCAGGTTTGGCAACTGGCGCGCACAGTTGATCGGCTGGGTATTCCTGTGATGGCCTATGGGTTACGCACTGATTTTCAGGGGCAGTTGTTTCCCGGATCACGGGCTTTGCTGGCCATCGCAGATACGTTGCGTGAAATCAGAACAATCTGCACCTGCGGTCGCAAGGCAACAATGGTCTTGCGTCTGGGGGAAAATGGTAAGCCGTTGAAGGATGGTGCCCAGATTGTCGTTGGCGGTAACGACAAATATGTGTCTGTTTGTCGTCGGCACTGGGACGAAGCGATGGCTGAATTTTAGCCTTTTCAGCAGGATTGCATAGCTGAACCTGTGCGTCATATTGCCGTTTAGAACCATTTCAGGGTAGACGAGGCGGCACTGAAAAAGCCATAAATGCCTGTATAAATGCGGATTGGGTTCATTGGGCATTATAAATTGGAGAGGTCAAACCATATGCGAGTTCTAGCAGCAGCCTGTATCACATTGGGAATTCTTGCATCTCCGGCACTTGCCGAGGGTGATGCAACAAAGGGCGCCAAAGTGTTCAGAAAATGCAAGGCATGCCACACGGCAACCGAAGAGAAGAACAAGATCGGCCCCTCGCTGGTCGGCATCGTTGATCGGCCTGTGGCGACAGTTGAAGGCTTTAAATATTCCAAGGCCATGAAAGAATTTGGCGCTGAGGGAAATGACTGGAACGCAGAGACATTGGCGCTTTACCTCAAAAAGCCAAAGGCTTTGGTGAAAAAGACATCCATGGCGTTTGCCGGTCTTAAAAAAGATGATGATATCATCAATATCATTGCCTATTTGCAGGATCCATCCGCCGCCAATTAAGGCGGGATGATTTGGTTTTTAAAAAACGCGCCAGATGGCGTGTTTTTGTTGGGCCGCAACGCGCCCTATCTGGAGCAAGTCAGGTTTTGACGGGTACGGCAAAACCTGACTGCATCAACAAAATCAAAAGCCGACACCGTTATTCCGTTTCTGACAAAACGTGAAACGGCCTGGACAGGTTTGCCTGTGCGGGGATTTTTGCGTTTTTGCACCCGCATTGCCTTCACAAATCTCCTATTCGCGATCGCAAGACTTGTAGTGAAAGCAGAAAAACACAACATGCTCTTTATCGAAGGTCACCTGGCCCGATGGGATGAGTCTTGGCATCAACGTGCCCGTCCTGTAATTGATCTGAGTGGATGGTCTGACATCGCTCAGCATTCTTGCTGGTGCTGACTGTCGGAAAAGAAAACACAGGGGAAAACAATGGCGACGCTGCAAAATCTGGATGCTGAAATTGACAAGACCCGGAGCATTGTCAATGACATGCGCTCGAAGATAGAGCAATCTGGCGTTGTGCTTGAAAAATTCTCCAAGGGTGATGCCAAACTGGGGGATGCTGATTTCGAAATCGAGAATGCCCGTATCGAAGACGTGCTAAAACAGCAAAACGTCATGGAAGCCAATATTGCCGACCTGATCATTGGGCTTGAAGATGCGACCAATGTCTTTGGCAGCGAATTTGAAAGCATGAAGAATTTCTCCGGATGGGAGAAATTCATCGGCGTTTTTTCCAAACAAAGAATGCAGCGCATGCGCACAGACCGGGTTCGCAATATGTCGCTTGCCGATAATCTGCAGGAACTATTGTCCAAATCAGATGCCATAGTCGGTATCCTGAAGGAGCAAAAAAGCATTCTCGACGAGCGTTACAAAACCTCTGAAGCAAGCCTTATAACTGTCATCGACAGGCGAAAAGCCACGATGGCTGAAATGGAAACCGTGCAAAAGCGCATTGACGAACTCAATCCGATGCTGATGGACATTGAGAACCGTATCGCTGCATCAACAGATCAGATTCTGCGTACCGAGTTGGAAAGTGAGCGCACAGTCCTTGCCAATGAATACAATGAGGCGCAGGCAAAAGAACAGGAACTATTGGCCGAGAGCCAGACGTTTGAGCGTTATACGTCGATGTTCCAGACATTTGTGGATTCATTGAATAATCAGATCGCCGCACAAAACACGCTGATCAACAAGCTGACAATCGATACCGAGCAGCGCATCGTTTTGTACAAGGCACTTGAAGACTCATTGAAAACAGCAGCCCAGCAGGACGTGGCGCACAAGATAAATACGCTTGGCAGCCAGGTTGATACCGCCGCGGAAGAGACAATGGCCGGTATCGGTTCTGCAGCGCAGCGACACATTGGTGATCTGCTGGAAATGCACGAAAAGAACATGCTGGCCACCCAGGACATACAAAGACGCAAAAAGCTTGCCGATGATGCATTCTCGCGGCGGTTTTCCGATGTGGTGGAAAAGCACAATGCCGCCAATTATGTGCAAAACTGATCTGCAGCAGTTTGGCGATAGCAGATGCAAAGTGAAAATGGGCAGATTCAACGCTACTTCAAGGCGATCAATGCAGCTTTGAGCGGGCTTGATACTTTCCTGCAAAACAAAGACTCGCCGCTCTACAAACATGCGCTGATCGCCCATGCCATCATGCCCTATGTCGAGCGCTTGTCTCAGACTTTTTCGTGTTGGGAAAACCGCATCGGCTTTACCGACTCGTTTCGAATTTCGACCGGTGAAAGCGGTTTTCCGGTGTTTCAGAATGTGCTTGCGCTGGACAATGACCGCAAGCGGGTTGAGGAGCATCTGGCTGGTCTGCCAACAGGCGACGAATTGCGGGCGCAAATGGCTGATTTCATTCTGCGTGAACGGACCTTTCCTGCAGCATTGCAGGCGCAAATGGCGCAACACAGTTACTTTGAAACGATCCGCAAGGGCGAGGTATTTGCTCCGTTCATTTTGCCACAAACGATCCGTGTCTCTGTCAATCCAAAAACCGGACGCCCCTATTATGTTGTCCATTGGGGCGCATTTGACGGGCTTCAGTCGCTGCCAATGGTCTATATGGCAGTGGTTGAAGATTCCAGCGACAAGGTCAGCGACATGCTGGTAACCAGAGACGGCACGCTCAATACACGTATTAAAATTCCGCTTCCTGTTGAAGGGTTGCTCAATCCTGATCTTGCCCATGCTTTTGATGATTTTGCCAGGAACAACAGTTCCTATGCTCTGACACCGGCGACAATTGCCGGCAATCTCGACAAGGATTTTGAAACACTTCATCCCAAACAATTGCGGCGCATTGTACTGGGGCCGTTCTATTCGGCTGGCGTTACCGAGCACAATAACAAGGTAAGCGATATACTTTCGCGGGTGCGTCAGCAGGACAATGCCTGGATGCTGACATGGACCATACAGGAAGTCGCCTCAAAGTCTGAGCGCCCTGCCTCAAGCAGTTTTTGGAGTTCAACACCGGCGCGGCAAACCTTTCACATAGAGACAAATGATGTGGAAGCGACCCGTCAGGGGGTTAGCTTTTATGAAAAACACGCTCTTGTGCCCCATGATGCCTATCAGGCGCTCTATGCAAGCGGAGACGCCGATGCGGTCTTCAAGGGGTTCAAGGTGCACGTCATTTCGGGCAACCAGATAACCAGCGGGATCTAGTCCATGAGCCAGAATGCAGGTCTGACAACCATACACGAGGATGACATTGTCAAACACGTGACGATTGCTCAAAACCTCATAACCAAGTCAGTGGTCGTGAGCGCTGATGAAGGGCGCTCTTCCGCACCGATTGCCGGGACCCGGCGACGCTTTGTATCCACTGTGTCAACGCGTTCTGCCCGCCGCGCGCGCGAAGTGACCCTGTCAAAAACCATCGCCGGTATCAGCGCTGACGACCCATTGATGACAATCACCCAGCATATGGTGCTATCTCGTGTGCGTCGCGGTTTGGCCGTCGCCCTGGCCATGGCTGATCTGTTCGCCAAACAAAGTGAATTGGAAACGTTGCAATCGCAAAATACCGCCGCGCCCCTGTCGGGCGATGCCGCGACACGTTTCAAGGGACTGCTGTCTGCTTCAAGTTATATTGCCGCCTTTACATTAGCAGCATTTGTCCTGCAATCACCCGGTCTGGACGGGGAGCCGGTCGAGGATGTGGATGAACCGGATTTCAGCTTCGATACGCCACTCGACGGGCTGCGACAGCTGGTGGCCGCCCTTGATGAAGCCATCGATGGTGTTGACGGCGATGAGACTTTAAAGGCGCGGGTGAAGGCCTTTGCACGAACGACAATTGATGGACTTTTGACCCGGCGATCCCGGTTTGACGGACTGGCCGATTTTGCCCAGGCGCATATTCGCATAGAGCAGGATGATTTTACGCTCAATGGATTTGATGTGGCGCCGGGCGAGCGGCGCAAACCACTTGAAATGAGTTTCAAGAAGCCAACCGAAATTATTGGCAACCATATTGCCAAATATCAGGCGATGAAACTTGCCAAGATGCTGATGGCCTATGATTTTGACCGGCAAATGAACCCATTTGTCGAGCTCGGCGGGTTCCTGTTTACCTTCATTGGTGACGGCATGCCGGGCACAGGAAAAACAATTCTTATTCAAATGATTGCCGGATTGGTTCATGAATACAGCCAGATTGCCGGATACCCCTTTCATTATGAGAATTTTGGTGTGGACCAGATATCATCCTATCAGGGAAAATCAGGGCAGAACTGCAAAAGCTTTATCGATAATGTGATCAATCCGCGTGCCATTGGTCTTGGCACCATTGATGACATTGATCAGATCGCGGCGCGCCGTTCCGACGACCGGGCCTCGGCCGGGCAACATGAAGTAACCGCTGTGCTGATGGAAAGTTTTGCCGGCGCGTCAACCGTTGTTCGCGGCAATTGCGCCTTTGGCATGTTTTCCAACTATCCTGAAAATGTTGATGATGCACTGCGCCAACGCGCCGGTGCACGGTGGCTGGTGGATGGTCCGCAAAGTCGTGACGACTATGTGGATATTTTTGTGCTGCTGGCAGGTGACAATCATGAGATTGCTCTGGGCGAGCATGACCTGTTCGCCGGACAGGAAATCAACCGGGCCATAGCCGCATCCTATGAAGGCCATGACCGACCGAAGGAAGAAAAGCTGATTGCGGTTTGGGATACACTCAACAAGGAGCGTGGTGCTCTGTCCACAATGAGCGACATTGGTGAGTATCTTTTCCGCATCAAACAGGCTGAACCGCGTTTTACCGGACGTGCGATCAAGAACATTACCGATGCGATCAAAATGCGGGCAATGGATATTGATTTGCCGGATGTGTGGTTTGAGGCGCCGGAGGCTTTCATGCATAAGCCCTATGATGAAAAGAAGGCGATGATTGAAGAACTGCGCGGGCCATTTTCCATTGATATGGTTGTTCAGGAAATCAACCGCTATGCCGATTCGGAGTTTCGCTATACAGACCGCTCGGACGATGCTGCCGTTGAGGACATCATCAAGAGGGAACGTCAGCGTGAAAAGGCTGTTCGTCAGATGGAATCAATGAAACGCGACGGACGCTGGCAGACATAACGGAAAAGCGCATGGAACGCCTTGTTGCACATGATCTGATCTTTGGTCGCCTGCTGGAAATCAGCGAGCCGCACCTGATTGAGCGCTATAACAAGGCGTTGAATGCCTTTGGCCTGCCCGCAACACAGCTGGAGCGGTTCCGCATCGATATGACCGGTTACTCGCCGGAAATTGCCGAGGTTTTCGACAACAGATTCTATCTCGATCCGAATGCGGTCAACCGCCGCTTCATTATCCTGTCTCCGGCGCAGGAAAACCTGCCTGTTGTTCACACGAGTTTTTCCAATACTGCTTCCCTCATGCATGCCTTCTATCAGGAAAACAAACGGGCAATCCATGCGGTCACCATTCGCGATGTGCTGTATGGCGAGATCGAGGAAGATGTATCAAGGGTGACGAGCATAGAAGACCTGCTTTCCATTCAGGAGGTCAATTTTCGCGTCATGTCGGCCGATGACACGCTTGGAAAGTCAGACGAATTGCGCCGTCTTTGTGATCGACTGGTTTCGGTCCCCAACGCCTGGCGCAATGATGACATGCTCAATCGAATGGTCGCGCTTGCACAGCAAACGGGCGATATACGCAAAAACGCTCTGGTGCCTGAAAAAGTGGTGTTTCGCCATGAGGCCTATTGGACCAGTCATTTTGGCGGGATGTTTGTCTTTGTCGATGAAAAAGCAATCACCGTCATATGCGATCCTGCCGCCCCGGGATTTCGCCGTTCGCGACCGTGGGAAGTGAGCTATATCGCGATTGATGATCACAATGCCATTTACGGGTTTTTGGAACGAACAAATCGCATTGAATTGCCGGATCATCGCTGGCTTGAACAATCAGGGTTTCTCGATCATCGCGCCGACATGGTTTTACGTGCACTGGTGCATCACCATGAACCAGAAACAAGTCTGGATCGTGCTGATGCGATCTGGTTTCAGACCTGGGTCCATCGCAACGCCAGGAAGGTTGCTGAAGATGGTGTTTACCCCTTTTTACAGCAGGCAGGCCGCAAGATTGCCACTGATGGCGTACGTTCCCTGCAGGATGCCCCGGCGCAACAGCGCCTCCTGCTGGTGCGTGCACGGCCTGATCACCGTGATCGCTGGCTGACGAACCATTTGATCAGTTTCCTGGTGCCATCAGATTTTGTGTCGCGATTTGTCTTTGATAAACATGGATTCTATCAGATCTATGAGACTTACAGTGAAGCCTATCGCGACCATGTTGTGAAAACACTCAATAATACCTATCTGCGGGATAAGAAGGCATTTCGCAGGCGCCTTTATGGATTTGGAGAGGACAGCGGCCATGCTTGACCCGATTATTGCGTTTTTCGAACGGGTTTTTACATTGATCGGGCATGGGATTGGCGTGTTGATCGCCTGGATCCTGTGGCCATTTCTGGCAGCCGGCCGGTGGTATCGCCACAGGGGGATCACCATCAAAGCCGTCGTTGGCGGGGCTGTCCTGGTGGTGCTCATCCTCTACGGGATCTTCATCTGGCGTGTTTTGTGGATCAGGGATTTCAACCCGGATTATGTTGAAGCATACAATTTTCATGACATGTCCACCAAAGCTGACGAACAGACATCGATTGAAAACAGTGCGTCGACCACCAGAACCTGCAGCCGTTCAGCGATTGTGGATGTGACGGCCGATCTGATCGACTTCAACGTCAACAAGAATGCCTGGATATCGTCAACCCTGCTTTATAAAGCAGGATTTTTCGGGCTGCCCTGGGACGCGACACCCTTTCTGGACAATAAGGCTTCCTTTCAGCGCGGGGTTCAGCAGGCCGTGCAGCGAACAGCACTGGAACTGGTTGATTCACTCGGCCGTCAACGCGGCACATCGGCGGCCGATGTCGATCTGGATCGGGCGCGGGGGCGTATTCAATATGATCAATCCACCTGGTATATAAGCCTGTCACCTTTCGGACCATTGACCCCGACACCCGGTGCATACCGGGAGGGAATGGAACGTCTGCGGGCCTTTAACGACCGGCTCGAAACATGCGATGCGGTGTTTGATGCGCGCTCCGACAATCTCATCCGTTTCGTGGATCGTATCGCCAGCGATATCGGATCCACATCGGCTGCACTGCGAGACCGCTCAGATCGCAGCAATGCGGGCTGGTTTGACACGCGCGCTGACAATCAATTCTGGTTTACCTACGGACAGCTCTACGGCTACTACGGCATATTGAAAGCCGCTCACGCCGATTTCGGCGATGTCATCAAAAGCCGTCAGGTTGAAGACGTGTGGAACACGATGGAAGAACAATTGCGCGCCACCCTGGATCTGAAACCGGTGATTGTCTCAAATGGCAAGGAAGACGGGTGGATTATGCCAACACATCTGGCAACTGTAGGCTTTTATCTATTGAGAGTGCGCTCAAATCTGGTTGAAATACGATCGATCCTGGATCGGTAAAGACAGGCTCTAATCCAGTTCGTCAGACTGGATTTGTATTTTGCTGGTTCGGCAATTTTTCTGGTGCCGGGCCAATCAACCAGAGCCGGAATGGCTCCAGTGCTATGCGAAACACTGCGATCATCACGACGCCGCCCAGAATGCCGGTAATGCGATCAAGCGACTGTATAATGTCATCGCTGGGTGCCAGACCCTGAACCATGGCCGCAATAATGGTAATGCCAATCTGCATGCCGACGTACCAGGCATCCCTGGCGCGGTGTTCTATATGGGCTGCGCAAAACAGACCAATGAAGAGCAAGAGCGCCCACAGGACAAAATTATCACCGGCGAAATGCATGGCAAGCAATCCGTAGGCACCGCCGATCAGTCCCCCGGTAAAGCGATTTGCCGCCTTCCAGACCGGTCCTTTTCCGGTTGCTCCCAGAATGATCAGCGCTGTGAATGGTGTCTGATCAAAGCCCGGTAAAAGGAATGTGCGCCAAACCAACGGGATGGCCGCCACGGATATTCCCCCGATCAGCGCAATGGCCATCATGTTCTTGTCAATTGGAAATGCAAAGATGGGCGGCATCGGTTTTTTTATGAGCAGGCTTTCCTTTATGTGGCGGGCGAATACATAATCGACAAGACTGGCGACGCAGACGCCAACTGTTGTTTCTGCCGCACGATTTGCGGCCAGATGCAGAGCGCTCGCCGGATCGTCCAGAGAGCCGAACATCACCATAAGAACCGTTATCCCTCCAAACAGAACCGCATGGGGGTAGCGGCTGCGTGCCTGAACATAAATGGTGAATGTGGTAACCACGATGCAGGCAATTTCAAAGAGCAGATCCAGCCCCAAAAGAGCTGAAAGGAAATAGCCGATTGCGGCACCAACAACTGTGCCACTGACGCGCTCCATGCAGCGCCGCAGCGTGGCGATTGCATGGGCACGAACCGCCACAAATCCGGTCAGTCCCGCCCACCATGGCTGATCGAGCGCCAGGGCAAAAGCAACGATACAGGCGATGATGCCGACCAGTGCCGACCGTATGGCAGGTTGTATTGTCGGGCTGGAGAAATTCAGTGCGCGCAGGTCTTCAGTGATGTTATTCCACAGTCGGACCGCCAGCGCGTTCAAGGATCATTCCTCATGAAAATAACACGGGCATCTGCCCCCATGAACAGGCGCTCCCTGGGGATCGGCGCGTCAAAGGTAATGGTCACCGGAAGGCGTCTTTGCAGCCGGATCCAATTGGTTGTCGGTGCAACATAGGGGAGCAATCTGGCCTTGTCCGTATCTCTGGCGATGCCGCGACCGATTCCCTGTACCTGCCCGTCAAACAAATGCCATGGATAGCTGTCCAGCCAGATCCATACTTTCGTGCCGGGCTTGACTGAAGCGGCAATGCTCTCCTTGTAATTGGCAACAATCCGCCACTGACTATCGTCAACAATGCCTATCAGATCTTCACCCGCATCGGCATAATTGCCCGGACGCAGACTGAGATTGTTAACGTGGCCGGTGACCGGTGACACAATGCGTGTCTGATCAAGATCATATTTGTCTATTGCCAATTGTGAGCGAGCGACCTGCGCCGCAGCTTTGGCAGCATCCAGTGCGCTGGCCGCAGCGACAGCCTCGGCCTTGGCTTCATTCAGAGCACCGCGTGCCGTTTCAAGATCATCACGTGTCTTGTCCAACGCAGCCTTTGAAACCGTGTCTGTTGTCTCCAGATCGCTGTACCGTTTGAATTCGGTCTCCGCATAGCTGAACGTCGCTTGTGCCGCCGCAATTTTTGCGTCGATCTCGGCGATCTGTGCATTGGCGGTTGTTATCTCGATATCGGCAGCGGTCACCTGATCCTTGCTCAGCGTTACGGCCAGCTGATAGGGCGCAGGATCGATTTCCAGCAATGGATCGCCTGTTGTAACGGCCTGATTTTCAACAACTGAAACCGTCTTGACTATACCGGCGACCTGCGGTGCGATTGCGACAAGATCCGATTGCACATAGGCGTCGTCCGTATAGGCGATGAAGCGGGTAAATACCCAATAGGCAGCAACGAAGGCCAGTCCGATAGCGATGACAATCAAGAATCGCTTGAGGTTGCTACTGCCCTCGGGTGCCACGTTTTCATCTGCCATATTTTGTTTCCCAACGGAGCATGCGGATCGGATGCCTTTAAAGTAAACAGCAAAAATTTTAGAATGTCATCATGTGTGGTGGATGAAACTTGGTTGGATTGTATATTTCATTGTTTATCACTGATGTAAGAGATATTTTCAACCGCAAATTTATCCATATCTGGTAAATATAAAAAAGGCTAAATTCTATTTAAAGGCAGTAATTTACGTGGTTTCGATATATATTAAATAGATCCAGATTATGTTTGATTTGTATAGATCTATTGTTTTCTTCTTTGATAAATGTAGTATGACTTGCAGTGTTATGTATTTCTTCGTGAACTGAGAGACTGCAATGTACAAAGAAGATGTTAGTAAACAAGTTGCTGGCAGGCATCTGCAAAGAGCCACTAGGCACGGCAGAACGTTGCATGGTTCCCGGGTCTTTCCCACGGCGCTGGTTGCGCTCATCAGCCCTTTCCTGTTTGGAGCAACACTGGCAAGGCCAGCCCTGGCCCAGGAATTGCTGCCATCCGGCGGCACTGTAACGGCTGGTACTGCCGACATTTCCGGTGCAGCCGGTGGGCACCTGCAGATTGATCAGTCTTCAAGTCATGCCATCATCAACTGGTCTTCCTTCTCCATTGGTTCAGGCAATCGTGTTAATATTGCCAATGGCAATGGCGCGACACTTAACCGGGTGACGGGCAGCTCAACCTCCTCCATCAACGGCATGCTTTCCAGCTCCGGCTCGGTCTATCTGATCAACCGCAACGGTGTAATCATTGGCAAAGAGGGGGTCATTGATGTGGGTGGCTCCTTCATCGCTTCCACACTTGGCATCCGCGATGCA
Source organism: uncultured Rhizobiaceae group bacterium (assembly GCA_947501445.1). Classification (GTDB taxonomy): domain Bacteria; phylum Pseudomonadota; class Alphaproteobacteria; order Rhizobiales; family Rhizobiaceae; genus Hoeflea_A. The sequence goes on from CANMVS010000008.1 coordinate 70,621, forward strand.
GATTTTATGGATGGTGGTGAGACGACATTTAGCGGTTCAAGTGACGCTCTTGTGGTCAACTATGGTAAAATTGGTGCCCTGGGCGGTGATGTCGCCCTCATTGCTGCGCAGGTGGAGAATAATGGGTCAATTGACGCGCCAAATGGCACGGCAGCACTAATTTCAGGTTATGAAGTGCTGATGCGTGATGCGGCGCTGGATGATGGCAAATTTGTCGTCAAGGTTGGCGGTTCCGACACGTCTGCCACCAACAATGGGGCCATCCGCGCAGCGGAGGCCGAGTTGCGCGCCAATGGCGGCAATGTTCTGGCATTGGCCGGCAATACCAAAGGTGTTATTCGAGCCACGGGTGTAAAAAAGCAGGGCGGACGGGTTTTTCTGACGGCAGGTGGTGGCAGTGTAAGCAATAAGGGCAGGATCGTTGCCCGCAAAGCCAAACCACGCAAGATTGCAAAGGCTGATACGACCAGAATCCAGCCAGCCACAAATGGTGGTGAGGTCTATATCAGGGCAAAATATGTGCACCAGGCCGGTTCCATTGATCTTTCCGGACAAACAGGCGGTCTGGCCGTGCTTACCGGCAATCATATCGATCTGACATCAGGCTCGCTGATTGATGTTTCCGGCTCGAGCGGTGGCGCAATCCGTATCGGTGGCGACTATCAGGGGGGAATAACCCCGGACAGGAACCTGTTTGATACACCCCTTGCCACTGCCAAGAGGGTGACTGTTGAAAAGGGCGCTACGCTGCGCGCTGACGCATCCCACGGCAACGGCGGCAGTGTTGTCGTATGGTCGGATGTGCAGACCAGTTTTGCAGGACTTATAACCGCGCGTGGCGGGGCTGATGCTGGCAATGGCGGTTGGGCGGAAGTTTCTTCCAAGGGCACTCTGGCCTACAAGGGTTTTGCCGATCTGACGGCAACGTCCGGCATCACCGGCACATTGCTGCTGGATCCGACGAACTATACGATCAATCAAACCGGCATTTCTCCCGACGGTGGCTCAGCCATTTCTGTCGCAGCTCTCCTATCACAACTCGCCAGTGCCAGTGTCAATATTCAAACGGCGGCAGATGGCCCACAGAACGGTGACATCACTGTATCCGACGCGCTTGCCTGGGCCAGTTCCAACACCCTCACCCTAACTGCAGCTGGCGGTGTAACCATCACAGCTGCGATCACAGCAGCGGCTGGTGGCCTGACCATTGATGCCGTGGGTACAGCGACACCATCGGCGCCGATCCATGTCGGCAAATTTACACTGACAAATGGCAATTGGGTGCAAAATGCTGCGGTGCTGCCTGATTTTCAAGCCACTGATTTTACTCTTGCCGGCGGCAGTTTCCTGCGTGCATCAGGTGGTGATGGTACCAGCGCTGCACCCTTTGGCATCAACGATGTATTTGGCCTTCAGGGCATAGGCTCAAGCACCACCCTGCTCGGCGCGGACTATAAGCTCACAGCCAACATTAATGCCTCCGGTACATCCGGCTGGAACGGCGGCGCAGGCTTTGTGCCCATTGGCAATAGCACCAGCAACAGTTTTTCAGGTAGTTTTGATGGCGATGGTCACACGATCACAAACCTCGCCATTGTCCGGCCTTTGACCTCTGATGTTGGGCTGTTCGGAAATATCCAGGGTGGGACAATCGGCAATGTCGGCATAATAGACGGCACTATTCGTGGTGGGAATGACGTTGGCGGACTGGCCGGGGTAATTGTTGATGGTACGATCAGCCACGCCTATACCACCGGTACCGCGAGCGGTGGAATCAATGTCGGCGGTCTTGTTGGCTTTGCCCGCCGAACAATGATTTCGGATTCCTATTCCACCAGCCGGATTAAGGGTACTGGGGTCGGGATTGGAGGGTTAACTGGCCAATTGAATGGCAGCACAGTCACGCATTCTTATGCCAGTGGGGATGTCAATGGTCTTGACCAAGTCGGTGGATTGATTGGACAAGATTTAGGCGACAATATGATAGCGCATGTTCATGCCAGCGGTGCGGTCAGAGGTGTCAAGAAAATCGGCGGGTTAATTGGAGATATCGGCGCTAATTCCAGAGTTGAGAATGCCTACGCCACAGGTGCCGTTAGCGGCATCAACCGTGTTGGTGGGTTGGTAGGAATAACCTCTTCAGGTTCGACCATCAGCCAATCCTATGCCGCCGGTCCCGTCAACGGAACTACACAGGTGGGTGGATTGGTCGGGGCAAACTTCTCGGGCATAATCTCGCAGGCCTATGCAACTGGGAATGTCAGTGGAACCAGTGAGGTCGGTGGGCTGGTCGGCGTGGGGAGCGGCGGTACGATTGATCAGTCCTATGCCACCGGTGCAGTCAGCGGCGTCAGCAATGTTGGCGGACTGTTCGGACAAAACAGCAGTACCATTTCATCAGCGTCCTTCTGGGATCGTGATACAACGGGGCAGACGGTTGCCGTTGGTTCCGGCGATGCAGCGGGAACCCATGGCCTGCGCAGCGACAATTCGAATGGCGCGATTGACGCGTTCGGTCAGGCCACTTTTACCGGTCAGGGCTGGGATTTTTCCACCGACTGGACCATGGTCGACGGTGAGACGCGGCCTTTCGGGCAGTGGGAACATTCAACCACCATCAGCAATGCCCACCAGCTCCAGCTTGTCGGCATGAATGCGGCGACACTGGCAATGGACTACACGATAATCAACGACATCGATCTGGGTGCTGCGCTCTCCGACCCGTCACAGATGTGGAAGACCGCCGCCTCCGGTGTCCAGCAATATGGTTTTGTGCCCATTGGCGATGCCACAAATTATTTCACTGGCGACCTGAATGGTGGTGGCCATGTCATTTCCGGGCTATTCATCAATCGGCCGGCAACCGACAATGTTGGTTTAGTTGGTGCTTCATTAGGTTCCTACGTCAGCGATCTTGGTCTGGCAGATGTTGAAATTTTCGGGCATGACAATGTTGGCGCTCTGGCCGGATTTCAAGGTTCTGGTCCGAGCGGTGCCACCCGGGTTTATTCGGGCGGCAATGTCAACGGTAATGACAACGTTGGCGGGCTGATTGGCCACAGTTTATACGGCAATGGAGTAACCTATACCTATTCTGACGCCAATGTGAGCGGCAATGGCTCTGTCGGTGGGTTAATGGGCCGCGCGGATTTCATGAGACTTAATCATGCCTATGCAACCGGCACGGTCAGCGGCAGTGATAATGTTGGCGGCTTGGCCGGAACACTGCTCGGCTCCAATATGCAATATGTATATGCCAGCGGAGCCGTAAATGGTGCGACCAATACCGGTGGTCTGGTGGGATCGCTCGAACACACCAGTCGGCTGTCCAACAACCATTGGGATATCAATACAACCGGCCAAAACTCTGCTTACGGAAGCATCAGCACCAATGCTATTGTCAATACCACGATCGGCCTGACAACGGCGCAGGCGCGCAATGCAGCAAATTATGCAGGCTGGAGCATCGCTACAGCGCCTGGCAACAGTGTGCCAGCAACGGGCTGGCTGATGATCGATGGTGAGACGCGGCCATTTCTGGCGTTCGAACATTCAACGGATATCCGCAATCTTCACCAGCTCCAGCTTATGGGTTTTGACCTGGATGCCAATTATGTTGTCATTGCTGATATTGATGCCAGTGCCTCCAGCGGTGCCAGTGCTTCTGACATGTGGGCCACATCCGGCTTCGTACCCATTGGCGATGCCACAAATTATTTCACTGGCGACCTGGATGGCGGTGGCCATGTCATTTCCGGACTATTCATCAATCGACCGTCAACCGACAATGTTGGTTTAGTTGGGGCTTCATTGGGTTCCCATGTCAGCGATCTTGGTGTGGCAGATGTTACAATTATTGGGCGCGACAATGTTGGCGCTCTGGCCGGGTATCAATCCGCAAAAGAAGGCGGTGCCAGCCGGGTTTATTCGAGCGGCTATGTCAACGGAAATGACAATGTTGGTGGGCTGATTGGCCAGAGTCATTACGGCCGTGGCGTCGCCTACGCCTATTCCGACGCCAATGTGAGTGGCAATAGCTCTGTTGGCGGATTAATTGGTCGCACGAGATACAACGAACTAAATCAGGCTTATGCAACCGGCACGGTCAGCGGTAAAGATAGTGTTGGCGGGTTAGTCGGGACACTGCACGGCACCCGTATGAATTATGTATATGCCAGCGGTTCGGTAAATGGTGTTACCAATACCGGTGGTCTGGTTGGATCGGTCGAGAGCATCAGTCAACTGTCCAACAGTCGTTGGGATATCAATACAACCGGCCAAAATTCCGCCTACGGAAGCATCAGCACCAATGCTATTGTCAATACCACGATCGGCCTGACAACGGCGCAGGCTCGCAATGCAGCAAATTATGCAGGCTGGAGCATCTCCGCAGCGCCTGGCAACAGTGTGCCAGCAACGGACTGGCTGATGATTGATGGCGAGACGCGGCCATTTCTGGCTTTTGAACACACTACACAAATCAGCAATCTTCACCAGCTCCAGCTGATGGGTTTCGACCTTGATGCAAACTATCGCCTTATTGCCGATATTGATGCCAGTGCCACCAGCGGTGCCAATGCTTCTGACATGTGGACCACATCCGGCTTTGTGCCCATTGGCACCAGCACCAGCAACAGTTTTTCAGGTAGTTTTGATGGCGCCGGCCACACGATCTCAAACCTGGCCATCAACCGACCCTTGGCCATATATGTTGGATTGTTCGGAAATATCCAGGGTGGGGCAATCAGCGATGTCGGCATAATAGACGGCACTATTCGAGGCGCGTCTGAAGTTGGCGGACTGGCTGGAGTAATTTATGATGGTACAATCAGCAATGCCTATACCACCGGTACCGCGAGTGGCGGCCGCACAGTCGGCGGCCTTGTTGGCTTTGCCCGCCGAACAACGATTTCGGATTCCTATTCCGCCAGCCGGATTAACGGCACTGGGGAAATTATTGGAGGGTTAGTTGGCCAATTGCACAGCAGCGCAGTCATGCATTCTTATGCCAGTGGGGACGTCAATGGTGTTGAGGACGTCGGTGGATTGATTGGACTAGACAACAGCTTCAATGTGATAACACATGTTCATGCCAGCGGTACGGTCAGCGGTGTCCAGGATATCGGCGGGTTAATTGGAACTATCGGCACTGATACCAGGGTTGAGAATGCCTACGCCACAGGTGCTGTTAGCGGTATCAACCGTGTTGGTGGGTTGGTCGGAGCAAACTTTTCCGGCCTGATTTCACAGGCCTATGCAACTGGGAATGTCAGTGGAACCAGTGAGGTCGGCGGGTTGGTCGGCGAGGGCAGCGGCGCTACGATTGCTCAGTCCTATGCCACCGGTGCGGTTGACGGTGATCAGTTGGTCGGTGGGCTTGTCGGAAAGCAATGGAATTCTACAACGACGGGTTCCCATGCGATCGGTTCGGTTGCAGGTAGTTCGCAGGTCGGCGGGCTGGTTGGTGGAAATTATGGCGGCATACTCACCCGGGTATACTCAGTTGGCCAGGTCAACGGGGGGCGTGAGGCTGGCGGGCTGGTCGGCGAAAACAGCAATGGGACCATAACCCAGGCCTATGCCACTGGTGCGGTCATCGGTGCCGTCCGTATTGGCGGACTGGTTGGCTATAACCACGCCAACAGCACGATTACCCAGGCCTATGCCAGCGGTTTCGTGCGGGCCCTGAGTAACAGTGGCGGGCTCATCGGTGAAAATTCAGACAGTACGGTTGCGCAGGTCTATGCCACTGGTGCCGTCAGCGACGGAGCAAATACGGGTGGTTTGGTCGGCCTAAACATTGGCAATTCCTCTTTTACGGCCAGCTACTGGAACACTGAAACCACCGGACAGGCTGGTGGTTACGGCGAAAACACCGGCGCGATAATAACACTGGGTGGTTTGACAACAGCGCAACTTCAGGCGGCGCTGCCAAATGGATTTGATTCGTCTGACTGGGGCGTTATTGCTGATATCTCCAACCCCTATTTCAACTGGCGCTTTGCCAGTGGTCCACGTGTGGTTTCGGGGCAGGTGTCCGGCGTGACCGACGGCAATGGTGCACTCGGCGTAAATGTCGCCGTGGATGGCACTCTTGTTGCCGCAACTCACACCGGTGCTGATGGTACCTATTATCTTGCGCTTGATACACTCGGCACACCCGTCCTTGCCTGGCTAGATGGCACGCGCTACACGATTGCGGATTCACCTGAATACGGTAATGCGGTGGCCTCGACTGGCGGTGGCCATGCCACCGGCCTTGATATAGACAAGGATTGGGTGCGCGTTAACAGCACTCACGGCACACTGAGCAGTGTGCAGGATGGACTGATGACCGACGCCATGGGCGCACTAAGTGGCAACGAATTTCTCTACTCTGTCTCAGCCACGCCCCCATCGCTCAATCCGGCAATTGGCTTGCGCATCCACGCCGACCACAGCAATTTTGTCGTGGACCGGGCACTCGATAACAATGGACCTGTGTGGATGGAAAGCACCGGTCATCTGACGCTCGCATCGGGAACATCCATTGTGACCTCGGCACCCGGCACGGGTATCGTTCTTTCGGCAGTGGGCGATTTCGTCAATAATGCAGGAGCAAATGCGCTCATGACAGCCGGACGCTGGCTGGTCTATTCGAACAACCCGCAGGGAGCGAGTTTTGGGGGGCTGGACAGCAATAACACTGCCAAATGGAATTCTTCCATCATGATGACCGTACCCGACAGTGTAATCGAGACCGGCAATCGTTATCTCTTTAAACATCAGCCGATCCTCACCGTTAGATCAAAAGACGCCAGCAAAATCTATGGCCAGGTTGCTGATCTTTCTTCGGTTTTTGAAATTACGGGCTATATGGGCGGTGTTGCAGGCGCCTTTCTGGCTGATGATCCATCGTCGGTGGTTAACGGTGCGCCGCTATTGAGCTCTGCAGGTGCCCACGCGGCCGCCAATGTTGGTGGTGGAACAGGCTCCGGATCGGGCTATGTAATCGTTGGAGAGGTTGGATCACTTACGTCCAGGGCTGGTCATGCATTCTCATTTGCAGATGATGGGTTGCTGACGGTGAATAAGGCAACGTTGAGCATTGCGGCGGACAACCAGTCAAAGACCTTTGACGACAATGTGTTCGTTGGTCCCTATACCGCCTCCTATTCGGGCTTCGTCAATGGCGATAGTGCTGCCAATCTTGATGGCCAGCTTACCTTTGGTGGTGCGTCACAGGGGGCAATCAATGTTGGTATGCATGAAATCACGGTTGATGGACACATCTCGGATAACTATGACTTGATTTATGTGGGTGGCGTTCTGACAATCAATCAGCAACAGCATCAAACCGGCAGACCGCTCGGGGATGCCGGTACCGGCGGATTACTTCCGCCTTACGACATATTGAACAACACCTGGATCATGTTGCAAAACGGCAATGATATTTGCATGAACGACCGACAGAGCGATTGCATCGACACAACATCCCTGTCCTGCAAACAGCCGATTGAAACTGCTAAATTGTGTCTCAATCAGTCCAATGCGGAATCAGATAACGGGGAAACTGCAAATTATGGAAATAATTAGGTTTTATGGTGTTTTATGAACACTGAATGGTGATGGTTTGTGCTGAAGGACGGCTGCTTTACCAGAGCAATTCAGGTTTTGACGGAATCGGCAAAGCCTGAATGCGTCAACAAAAATCAAAGGCCGACACCATTGTCCCGTTTCTGACAAAACGTGAAACGGTCTAAAGTAAATATATGACAATACAGCAGCGGCACGCAGCCTGTAACGGTCTGATAGCGAGCAATGTCCTTGTGTGTTCAGACAGGCTGCTCCCTGGGCTTGATCAAAACGGATACACTAAATTCAGTCGCCCGGATATGAACCCGCACAAACCCCGATCAGCCAGGTTCATGTCAGTGTCGCGTGTTGTTACAGGCAGGCGAAAACTTCACACCGGCAGGTAGGATGTGTTCTTGATTTCTTCCATCACTGCGTAGGTATGTGTCTCGCGAACACCCGGCAGTGTCAAAATCACATCCGAAAGGAAGGTGCGATAGGCATTCATATCCGCTACGCGTGCCTTGACCAGATAATCAAAGCCGCCGGCAACCATATGGCATTCCATGACGTCGTCGCTGCGCCGGGCTGCTTCTGAAAAGGCCTCGAATACATCGCGTGTGGTGCGGTCAAGCTTTACCTCGACAAAGACCAGCATCTGGCGCCCGAGCTTTGCCGGTGAGAGCCGCGCGGTAAATCCTTCCACATATCCCTCACGCAGCAGGCGCTTAACCCGCTCGGATGTGGCGGTGGGTGAAAGGTTCACCTGTTCCGACAATTCCGTGTTGGAAATTTTTCCGTCTTTCTGGAGCAGTCGGAGGATCTTTCGGTCTATTCGATCAAGGTTCTTCATTTTTCGCTACCATATTTCCTTCTGATAGATGTTATCGCAGAATACTGACCGAAATACAGTGATTTTTTTGCTTGAGTTGCAGATATCATGGCGAAAACACCGGAGAATTGAAATGAATGCCCTTGTTTCGACCGTAGAGCCGCAATTTAACGCTCCCTATGCGCAGGATGACGACCGGCTGATCGCAGAATTTGCCAGCCTGTTGCGACTTGGGACACAGCAGGATGCGCGCATTGATCGTGATGCAACGCATTTTATAGAGGCAATTCGCGCCAGCTCCGGTTCGATTGGCGGCGTTGATGATTTCCTGCGCGAATATGGATTGTCCACGCCGGAGGGTTTGGCAATGATGGTCCTTGCCGAAGCATTGTTGCGGGTTCCCGATGCCGGTACGCAGGACCAACTCATCGAGGATAAACTGCGAGAGGGCAACTGGAGTACACAGGAAGCCCATGGCGACACATGGTTTGTCGCGGCCTCCGCCTGGGCACTGGGAATGACAGCGCGAGTGATCCGTCCGGGTGAAACGCCGGAATCTGTCCTGCAGGGCGTGATCCGACGCCTTGGATTGCCAACCGTACGCACAGCAACCAAACAGGCCATGCGGTTTCTCGGGCACCATTTTGTCTTGGGTGAAAATATCACCGATGCACTGAACCGGGCTGCCAAAAATGAAGCGCGCGGTTACCGCCATTCTTTTGACATGCTGGGTGAGGGTGCACGAACGGCTGCCGATGCAAAACGATACTGGCAATCCTACGCAGACGCGATTGATGCTATCGGCCGTGCCCAAAAAAGCGGTCAATTGCCGGACCGCATGGGCATTTCGGTCAAATTATCCGCCCTGCACCCGCGTTATCATGCAACGCACAAGGCCCTTGTCATGCGCGAGTTGGTGCCTGACGTCCTCAAACTGGCGCAGATGGCGATGAAATTCGACCTCAATTTTACCATTGATGCTGAAGAAGCCGACCGGTTGGAATTGTCCTTGAGTGTTATCGCTGCCGTTTTCAGCGATCCCTCACTTGTGGGATGGGACGGTTTTGGTCTGGCTGTGCAGGCCTATCAAAAGCGCGCACAAAAGGTCATTGAATATGTTGATGCGCTGTGCCTGAATCTCGGCCGCAAAATGATGGTGCGCCTGGTCAAGGGCGCCTATTGGGATACGGAGATCAAGATCGCACAGGAACGCGGGCTTCCTGATTATCCGGTGTTTACCCGCAAGGCTGCCACCGATGTTTCCTATCTTGCCTGCGCGCGTCTGATGCTTGATGCACGGGCACGCATATATCCGCAGTTTGCCACACATAATGCCTTGACCGTTGCCATGATACTGGAGCTTGCCGGTAATGAGCGAAGCGGGTTCGAATTCCAACGGTTGCATGGCATGGGCGAACCGCTGTACGAGCGGCTGGCCAAGGACGACAATCCTGTACCCTGCCGCATCTATGCACCGGTTGGTGGTTATCGCGACCTGCTTGCCTATCTGGTGCGCAGATTGCTGGAAAATGGCGCAAATTCATCCTTCGTGGCCGTTGCAGGCGACGCATCGGTTCCGGTCGCGGATCTTCTGGTTCGTCCGTTGGTGCAATTGGGGTTTTCCAGGGGAGACAGCGCGCGCCACAATGATATTCCGATGCCCTGCGACATCTACGCGGATCGGCGCAACAGTGCGGGGCTGGAGTTTGGCTGCAATCAGGATTTAATGACGCTGACCACGGGCATGGAAGCGGCATTCTCGCCGGTTGAAGCCCATCCCCTGATACCCGGCGTCACCAGTTTTGATGGCAGCGCAGATCTTTACGCGCCCTCCAATACCAACCGGCTTGTGGGCTCCATTGCAGCCACACAGTCCGATACCCTGGAACGCGCCGTTGCCAGCGCACGTAACGGGTTCAAAAAATGGTCCCGCACGCCGGCAGCACAGCGTGCCGCCATTTTGCGCAAGGCCGGTGACCGGCTTGAGGAGAACCGGGACCGCTTCATGGCTATGCTGGCGAACGAAGCCGGCAAAACACTGGATGACGGATTGTCTGAAATTCGTGAGGCCGTTGATTTTTGCCGATACTATGCCGGTCAGTCTGAAAATCAGTTTGGTCAGGCAACTTTGATGCCAGGGCCGACGGGTGAAGAAAACCGCTATGGCTGGCGTGGCCGCGGGGTCTTCGTGTGTATCAGTCCGTGGAATTTTCCATTGGCAATTTTCCTGGGGCAGGTAACCGCAGCACTGGCGGCAGGAAATGCTGTCATTGCCAAACCTGCCGGCCAAACACCGCTTGTTGCCTTTGAGGCTGTCAAGCTTCTTCACGCCTGTGGCATTCCGGGCGATGCTTTGGTTTTTCTGCCGGGTGGGGGTGAAATCGGCGCGCAATTGGTCGCTCATCCGGGGATCAGCGGTGTGGCATTTACCGGTTCTACGCGCACGGCACGGGCGATCAACCGGTCGTTGGCGTCCAAGGATGGCCCCATCGTGCCGCTCATTGCTGAAACGGGTGGACTGAATGCGATGATCGTCGATGCAACTGCCTTGCCTGAGCAGGTGGCAGATGACGTTGTCATGTCGGCTTTCCGATCCGCCGGCCAAAGGTGTTCCGCGCTGCGATTGTTGTTTGTTCAGTCAGATGTTGCGGATCGGATGCTGGCGATGATTGAAGGTGCAGCACGCGAATTGCACCTTGGTCAGCCGCACCTGCCGGATACCGACATCGGGCCTATCATCGACGATAATCAACGGGCGATGCTTGCGGTTCATATTGAGAAAATGCGGCAAACGCAGAGTATTCTTTATGCCGGCAACGCGCCGGCTGGTGGTACATTCTTTGCGCCGCATATTGTTGAACTGGATAGGGCTTCGGCATTGACGGAGGAAGTTTTTGGGCCAATCCTGCATGTGGTGCGATGGAAGGCGGGTACGCTTGATGCGGTTATGGATGACATTGCGGCATCGGGTTACGGATTGACGCTTGGTGTTCACACCCGCATTGAAGAACGTGTTGCCAAAGTGATTGACAGGCTTGATGCGGGCAATATCTACGTTAACCGCAATACGATCGGTGCTGTTGTGGGAACACAGCCGTTTGGCGGTTCGGGCCTTTCCGGCACCGGCTTCAAGGCCGGTGGACCCCATTACCTCAGCAGGTTTGCACAGGAGCAGGTGGTTTCCATCAATACCGCGGCGGCAGGTGGCAATGCCAGTCTTTTGGCAATTGAGGATGAAGGATCCAAAGGTCCGTGAAAAAAGTGTTGAAATTTTCACGGAACCTGTAATTATTGCCGCGAACAACCGGCGCATCCAGCCAAACCGCCCTTCATCAGCCTCGTGTCGTATTTAACGCATTTTACGGCATATTCTGAACTGTCGGTCGACGGTCAAATACGCTTATGTTGCCGCTGCAACAGTGGAGATTGCAGGGACGCCAGATGAGGAACTTTGAAAATGGCTGAGGTCAAATCCGATATTGAGATCGCGCGTGCCGCGAACAAGCTGCCGATCATGGAGATCGGCGCAAAACTGGGTATACCCAATGAAAGTCTGCTGCCTTACGGTCATGACAAAGCCAAATTGTCGGCTGAATTCATCGCAGCACAAAAAGACAAGCAGGACGGCAAGCTGATTCTGGTTACGGCAATCAACCCGACACCAGCCGGCGAAGGCAAGACAACGACGACTGTTGGTTTGGGAGACGGGCTGAACCGAATCGGCAAAAAAGCTGTCATCTGTATTCGCGAGGCGTCTCTGGGGCCCTGTTTTGGCGTCAAAGGTGGTGCTGCCGGTGGTGGTTACGCGCAGGTTGTCCCAATGGAAGACATGAACCTGCATTTCACCGGCGATTTTCACGCCATCACATCCGCTCATAATCTGCTGTCGGCGATGATCGACAATCATATCTATTGGGGCAATGATCTGGGTATCGACATTCGCCGCGTTGCCTGGCGTCGTGTGATGGATATGAATGACCGTGCATTGCGCGAGATCGTCTGTTCGCTTGGCGGTGTTGCCAACGGGTTTCCGCGTGAAGGCGGGTTTGACATAACCGTGGCATCGGAAGTCATGGCAATTCTTTGCCTTTCAAATGATCTGGCAGACCTGGAAAAACGCCTGGGTGATATCATTGTCGGATATCGCCGTGACAAGACACCGGTCTATTGCCGGGACATCAAGGCGGATGGTGCAATGGCTGTTCTGCTTAAGGATGCCATGCAGCCCAACCTGGTTCAGACGCTGGAAAACAACCCGGCCTTTGTTCATGGTGGTCCCTTTGCCAATATCGCCCACGGCTGTAATTCAGTTGTCGCAACAACGACGGCGCTGAAACTGGGTGACTATGTGGTCACCGAAGCCGGTTTTGGTGCTGATCTGGGCGCCGAGAAGTTCTTTGACATCAAGTGCCGCAAGGCAGGTCTGTCGCCCGATGCAGCCGTTCTCGTTGCAACTGTACGCGCAATGAAAATGAATGGCGGGGTCAAGAAAGACGATCTTGGCACTGAAAATGTCGACGCGGTGATTGAAGGCTGTGCCAATCTGGGCAGACATATTCAAAACGTCAAGAAATTCGGCGTTCCGGTTGTTGTGGCAATCAACCACTTCATTTCCGATACGGAAGCTGAAATTGCAGCCGTAAAAGAATATGTTGCAACACTGGGCACAGAAGCCATTGTCTGCATGCACTGGGCGAAAGGCTCGGAAGGGGTTGTTGATCTGGCCAATCGTGTTGTTGAGATGGCTGAATCAGGTGCCTCTCAGTTTGCACCGCTCTATCCGGATGACATGCCGCTGTTCGAGAAAATTGAGGCGGTGGCCAAGAACATCTATCACGCATCGGAAGTCATTGCTGACAAGTCGGTTCGCGATCAGTTGCGCCAGTGGGAAGAGCAGGGCTATGGACATTTGCCCGTCTGCATGGCGAAGACACAATATTCGTTTTCCACCGATCCCAATCTTCGTGGTGCTCCAACAGACCACACGGTGCCTGTTCGTGAAGTGCGCCTGTCTGCAGGCGCCGGGTTTATCGTCGTCATTACCGGTGCAATCATGACAATGCCTGGTCTGCCACGGGTGCCGTCATCGGAGAAAATTCATCTGAACGATGCGGGCTATATTGAAGGTCTGTTTTAAGACTGAAATCGGATAAGGCAAATGGCCTGAATTGCATTGCTTCAAGTCTGCTGCGGCAGACAAAGACAAAGCGTTGCAGACAGGCCATTTGCATTTAATTCTCTGCGTCCCATCAACAAACAACGATCATGCAGCCACACAAATTCGGCTGCAAATGTGGACTGCCACGCAGATTTTCCTGCTGATGGAAACTTTGTTGCCTGTGTGCGAAAGAACTGTTGCGCAATGGCTCATTGCGCGTTAACAAACAGGCATGAATTACGTGCACAACAACACAGTCTGGTGGCGGGCTCGCTCATAGCGGCCGTGAACACTTGTGCGTAAAACACTTGCAATGCCGCTGAGGAATTTCCCGGCGGTTTTTTTGTGCCGGGACTTCAGAACTTTGAGGATCGGATATCATGACTTCTGCAACGACACAGTCATCAGAGATTTTTACAACCCGCGGCGGCGTTGAGATAACGCGCAGTCGGGTTGATACCCCCTATGCTGAAGCCATCAATAATTATGTTGATGCATTGGACAGTCGCCGTGGTGCGGTATTTTCATCCAACTATGAATATCCGGGTCGCTACACCCGCTGGGATACGGCCATTGTCGATCCGCCACTGTCAATCAGCGCCAATGGCCGTGACATGCGTCTTGAGGCCCATAATGAGCGTGGTGAAGCGCTGCTTGCCATCATTGAGCGCCGCCTCGGGCGATTGAGCGAGGCAAAAATCGGAACCCAAAGCCGCCTGCACCTGGAGCTGCGTGTCGATCTGCCGGTGCGAAATTTCACCGAAGAGGAGCGATCGCGGGTACCGACTGTATTTACGGTTTTGCGGGCAATCACGGATCTGTTTCACACGGATAATGACAGCAATCTTGGCCTGTATGGCGCGTTTGGCTACGATCTGGCTTTCCAGTTCGACAGCATTGCACAACATATGGACAGGCCCGATGACCAGCGCGATCTGGTGCTCTTTCTGCCGGATGAAATTCTTGTCGTTGACCATTATTCTGCCAAGGCCTGGGTGGAGCGCTATGATTTCTCACGTCGCGGCAATTCCACCCATGGAAAGTCGCGTAGCTGTGAGGCCGTTGCCTTCACACCGTCGCCTGACGCGCCACCCCGATCAGATCACCGGCCCGGTGAATATGCCAATCTCGTGCGCAGGGCCAAGGAGAGTTTCAAACGTGGTGACCTGTTTGAAGTTGTACCCGGGCAGATGTTCATGGAGCAGTGCAATGGCCAGCCATCCGCCATTGCCCGCAGACTGAAGGAAACAAACCCTTCGCCCTATTCGTTTTTCATCAATCTGGGTGAGGGCGAATATCTTATCGGTGCGTCGCCGGAGATGTTTGTGCGAGTGAATGGGCGCCGGGTCGAAACCTGTCCCATTTCAGGCACCATCAAACGCGGTGAAGATGCCATTTCGGATTCCGAACAGATCTTGAAACTGCTGAATTCGAAAAAAGATGAATCCGAACTGACCATGTGCTCGGACGTTGATCGCAATGACAAGAGCAGGGTTTGTGTACCCGGATCGGTGCGGGTGATTGGCCGCCGTCAGATCGAAATGTATTCGCGGCTGATTCACACTGTTGATCATATTGAAGGACGGTTGCGCGATGGCATGGATGCCTTTGATGCTTTTTTAAGTCATGCCTGGGCTGTGACAGTGACAGGCGCACCAAAACTGTGGGCAATGCGTTTCATTGAGGAAAACGAAAAGAGCCCGCGCGCCTGGTACGGCGGCGCGATTGGCATGGTCAATTTCAATGGCGATATGAATACCGGCCTTACACTGCGTACAATCCGTATCAAGGATGGGGTTGCGCAGGTGCGGGCAGGGGCAACGCTGTTGTTTGACTCCATACCAGAGGAAGAAGAAGCCGAAACCGAGTTGAAAGCCTCTGCGATGCTTGCAGCGATTCGCGAGGCAGGGCGCAGCAATGATTCAACCGCCGGACGTGATGCAGCCAATGTGGGCACCGGCGTCAACATCCTGCTTGTTGATCATGAGGATTCCTTTGTTCACACACTGGCCAATTATTTTCGGCAGACCGGTGCTCATGTGACGACAGTCCGGGCACCGATTTCCGACACATTGCTCGATGAACTTGATCCGGGTCTTGTTGTCCTGTCACCGGGACCTGGCAAACCAAAAGACTTTGACTGCAAATCTACAATCAAAAAAATACGGGCCCGGTCGCTGCCACTGTTTGGCGTATGTCTTGGCCTGCAGGCCATCACGGAAGCCTATGGCGGCGAATTGCGCACGCTGGCCGTGCCAATGCATGGAAAACCATCCCGCATCCGGGTGGAGGAGCCTGGCATCGTGTTTTCAGGTATCGGAAAGGAAGCAACGGTTGGTCGCTATCATTCGATATTTGCCGATCCTTCGACCCTGTCCACTGATTTCATGGTCACGGCGGAAAGTGAAGATGGGACGATTATGGGCATTGAGCACCGCAATGAGCCCGTGGCGGCGGTTCAGTTTCATCCCGAATCCATCATGAGCCTTGGACAGGATGCTGGCATGCGCATGATTGAAAATGTTGTGGCGCATCTGGCGCGGCGCAGCGGCAAAAGCTGAGGACAAATTTAGCACGCAGGCAATCGTATGTGGATGTGCGGTTGCCTGCTGCAGA
Source organism: uncultured Rhizobiaceae group bacterium (assembly GCA_947501445.1). Lineage (GTDB taxonomy): Bacteria > Pseudomonadota > Alphaproteobacteria > Rhizobiales > Rhizobiaceae > Hoeflea_A. Next base: position 86,781 of record CANMVS010000008.1, read on the forward strand.
TCAGATTATGGTTCCTTTGGTATAATTGGCAGTTGCTGTCTGTAAAACTCCCCGTTATAACAACGCCCATGTCTGGAATTGCGAAGAACATGATTGGTTCAAGGTACAACATTGGTGTTATTGCACCGGTGACCAATTTACGTGCGCTATCCAACCTCCTTCTTGGTCTAGTCGGCGATCGTCGGGCTCGATAAAGGAGCGTCTGGCGGTCGATACGCTGATGGCGCAAGCTCCTTCTTTAACCAGAAACAATTCCCGGATGCATTGTCCCACCTGAAGAGTACGGGTCGGCAGCGCTCCAAGACGAATGAGACATAATATGACTGTGATATCGGCTGACGCTAACAAACAATCTGCAGGCATGGCCCATGCGGTTCACAAATATCCACCTTATCCCTTGATGGGGCTCGAAGATCGCACCTGGCCGTCAAAACGCATTGAGAAGGCGCCCATCTGGTGTTCTGTTGACCTGCGCGACGGCAATCAGGCGCTGGTCAATCCAATGGGACATGACCGCAAGCTGCGCATGTTCGATCTGCTGGTGGCAATGGGTTTCAAGGAAATCGAGATTGGGTTTCCGTCCGCATCGCAAACGGATTTTGATTTTACCCGCTGGTGTGTTGAAGAGCGCGACCTGTCAAAGGACATTTCACTGCAGGCATTGGTGCAATGTCGCCCCGAGCTGATCGAACGTACCTTCGAATCGCTGCGCGGCGCCCACCGCCCGATTATCCATTTTTACAATTCAACCAGTGAGCTTCAGCGCCGTGTTGTCTTTGCCAAAGATGTGGCTGGCATAAAGCAAATTGCTGTTGATGCTGCCAAATTGATTATGGATACCGCAGCCAAGGATGGCGGTGACTACCGGTTCCAGTATTCGCCGGAAAGTTTTACCGGAACAGAACTGGAAGTGGCGCTGGAAATCTGCAATGCGGTGGCGGAAGTCGTTCAACCGACTGCAGACAACAAGCTGATCGTCAACCTGCCGTCGACGGTCGAAATGTCGACACCCAACATCTACGCGGACCAGATCGAGTGGATGTGTCGGCAATTGGACAATAGAGACAATCTGGTCATATCGCTGCATCCCCACAATGACCGTGGGACTGGCATCGCGGCAACCGAACTTGGCCTGATGGCCGGTGCCGACCGGGTCGAGGGTACATTGTTCGGCAATGGTGAGCGTACCGGCAATGTGGATGTGGTGACTTTGGCATTGAACATGTTCACGCAGGGTGTCGATCCGCAGTTGGATTGCACCGACATAGAACGCATCAAGGGCGTCTATGAATATTCCAACCAGATGTCGATATCAGAACGCCATCCTTATGTTGGCGAACTGGTCTACACGGCATTTTCAGGTTCCCATCAGGATGCCATCAACAAAGGCATGAAGGCGATCAAAACGGCCAATACACAAACCTGGGAAGTGCCTTACCTGCCGATTGATCCGCAGGATGTCGGCCGCAGCTATGAGGCAATCATTCGCATCAACTCGCAGTCAGGCAAAGGCGGCATCGCCTATGTTCTCAGCGCCGACTACGGATTGAATCTGCCGCGTGGCCTGCAGATTGAATTTCAGGGTGATGTTCAGCGCATAACCGAGGAACGGGGCAAGGAACTGCCATCGAAGGATATTCATGCACGCTTCCTTGAACGCTATATTGATCAGCCGGGCGCGCGGTTTGGCTATGTCGATCATCACACATACCCTTCCGTTGAGCAAAAGGGTATGCGTGAGATAGAAGCTGTCATTTCCGATGGTGGCCAAGAGGTTAATATAAGCGGACAGGGCACCGGGCCCATTGATGGGTTCGTCCATGCCCTGTCAAAACATATTGGCATTGAAATTATTGTTGCAGACTACTCGGAACATTCGATGCAACACGGCGCCAATGCTGCGGCAATCAGCTACGTTGAAATTGAGCACCCGGGCGGAAAACTCTTTGGTGCGGGTATCAGTACCAACATTGTCGCAGCTTCCCTGGAAGCTGTCGTTTCAGCCGTAAACCGATTGCTTGAAAGCAAATAGGCCGATTTGTCATGTGATCCAAAAGATCATTTTCCATCATTGAGGGACTCGCGACCACGTTGCGGGTCCAGTCCGTTTCACGTTTTGTCAAAACCGTGACAACGGTGTCGGCCTCTGGTTTTGTTGATGCATTGAGGTTTTGCCGGTTCCGTCAAAACCTGAATTGCTCTAGGAATTTCATAATTACCGGGAGATGAGATTGAATCATTCGCAAAATGGCGCGCTTTTTACCACCACAAGCGGTTCAATCGACCAGGTGCCGATCGTATTCCTTCACGGATTTGGTGCCGGTGCCTTCGTCTGGTCTGAAATTCAGGCAGTGCTTCGTGATGAGGCAGGCTCGCTCGCCTATGATCTGCCCGGTCATGGTGGCTCATTGCATGCCGATGGTCCGGGCGGTGCCGGTCGTATGGCAAAGGCGATTGCTGCCGATGTGAAAGGCCGCGGCATTACCCGCGCGCATTTTGTCGGACATTCCATGGGCGGTGCGGTGGCATCCTTTATAGCGCTGCGCGATCCTTCGCTCGTGGCGTCCATGACACTGCTTGCGCCCGGTGCCTATGGCCCGGAGATCAATCATCGTCTTTTGCATCGCTATGCGACGGCTTCCACCACACAGGAAATCCTACCTGTTCTGGAGAATATGTTCGGCTGGAACTTTCCTGTTCCTGATCCATTGCCCGAGCAGCTTTTGGCAGCACGTTCTGTTCCCGGTGCAAAAGAAAAACTGCTGGTGATTCTGGATGCCATCTTCGAAGAAGACCATGGCGGGATGCGACAGGGTGTCATTGCGCGCAAGGAACTTGCAGGCCTGACCATGCCCGTCAAAGTCCTTTGGGGAACGCAGGACCGGGTGCTGCCAACACGTCAATCACACCGATTGCCGCCCGTGTTTGCAGCACATGTCTTTGAGAATACCGGGCATATGCTGATTGAAGAACGGCCCGATGATGTCATCATGCTCATTCGGCAAAATATGCGGGCGGGCGCGTAACCGCCCAGGCATTGATTACTATTGGGCAACAGCCCACATTTGGTAGTATGTTAGTGATGAACAGGTTTCGTACCCAATTGGAGTTGGCAGGTGGACAATCAGATGCGTAATCCCACGAAAGTGGCTCCACGGCGACGGCTCTCTGATGTGGTGCGCGAGGCAAAAATTGCTGCGGCTGAACGGCAGGACGTCGTTGTCGATATGAAAGAAGCTGACCGCGGACGCCTGGAATTGCTTGCCGAGAAGCTTTGGCCAATTCTTGACGAAGTGCCGCAGGATGATGATCAGTTCGATTTTTTCCTTTCATCCGGCCAGCAGCCACGTTTGTGGATTGACGCCATAGCCCATGTGCAGATGGGAACAGACAGGCGAACCTATCGCTTCGTTCGTGATACGCGCTATGGCCGGGTGGTGATGGCCGAAAGCGGCGATCTGAATAAAATTGCCGATAGTGTTACCCAATATGTTGCCGAGCGCATGGTCCAGCGGCAGCAGTTTCTTGCTGCTGATTTGCCTTTGGGAGCGCCTTATCCAAAGAGTTCGCCTGATGCCAGCCCCCAAAGCCTGGCATCATACAATCCTGAACTGCAGAAACAGCAGTCGAACAGGCCTATTGAGAAGGCAAAAGACCCGGAACCAACCGCTGCGCAGGTCGTGGAACCTGCCAACTCCCACTCGACCGGATCGAGGATCGTGTCAGCCATTTTCTGGTTTGCTGTGGGTGCTGCAGTGGCCGCAGGCACAATTGCGGTGATATTCCGGGAGAGCATTTCGCTCGCACTGGAATCCCTGTAACGACAAAGGAATAAATCTAGATCAGCAATTGCTCTGACGTCAGTTGTTTGAAGGCATTGCTATTTTTGTCAATACCATGTCGGTTGAGCTGGCAGTTCCAGGACGTTGCGTTGCCCTCAATTGTCAACAGATTGAAACCGGACGCCGGTCGTTTTCCGCCGGGTGCCTGGCTGGCTGAGGGAACACCAACAACCGGCACAGAACCGTGCTTGCCTTCCAGCCTGTAGAGTGTATCCAGATGGGTATGGCCGTGCAGGATGAGTTCCGCCCCATGGGATTTCAGCATGTTTGAAAAACGGCCAATACCCAGCAGTCTTTTATGCGCGTGCGTGGCGCCTCTTACCGGTGGATGATGAATCATGATGATGCGAAAGAGACCCGCATCACGGGTCTGATCAAGCAGGCGACCAAGGGCACTTGCCTGTCGCCGCTCAAAGGTGCCGCTGGCCATAAAGGGAAGGGTCGCCTGTGCCGTAGATACGCCGATCAGTGCGATATCACCGCGCTTGCGCAGATAGGGAAACAAGTGTTTGCCGACGCTGGACGGCAATTTACCGTCGCCCAGCATGTATGGACGCCAGGCGGTGCAAATCCTGTTGAATGCACCCGGCACATAAGCGTCATGATTGCCGGGCACAAAGGAAATGTCACGCGGGTCACCCAGCTTGCGCAGCCATCGCGCTCCGGATTCTATTTCCGCATCTGCTGCAAGATTGACGAGGTCGCCGGTAATGGCAATGTGATCCGGTGCTGCTTGTGTGATCGCATCAAGCACCGAATTCAGCACATCGTCAAACAGGCGTTTTCTGCGGTTCTTATGCCAGTTGAGATAGCCGGTAATGCGCTTTGAACTGAGTTCGCGCACTGTCAGCTTTGGCAGCGGTCCTAGGTGAATGTCTGAAATATGCGCAATTTTGAACATCCACCGGACATAGCCGTCCGCTGACAATTGAGCAAGGACGCTTAGGTGCTACAGCGCATCTCTTCCATGGGGTTTCATCAGATCAATTTCCGGACCCTTGGGGACAATGCGTGTCGGATTAACCGATTCATGACTGCGGTAATAATGCTGTTTGATGTGGAACATGTTGACCGTGTCAGCAATGCCAGGCACCTGATAAAGTTCACGCAGATAACCCGATAGTGCCGGATAGTCCGCTATGCGCCGGCGGTTGCACTTGAAGTGCCCGACATAGACAGGGTCAAAGCGAACCAGGGTTGTAAACAAACGCCAGTCGGCTTCGGTGATGCCATTGCCAACCAGGTAACGCTGATGTGTCAAACGCTCTTCAAGGTCATCCAGAGTTGCGAACAGTTCGTTGAAAGCCTCTTCATAGGCGCTCTGACTGGTGGCAAACCCGCATTTGTAAACACCATTATTGACCCGGTGATAAATCGGGTCATTGATGGCATCAATGTCATTGCGCAGGTCCTGCGGGTAGAAATCAAGGCTGTTGTCCACGCCTTCAATGTCATTGAACGCGCTGTTGAACATGCGAATGATTTCAGAGGACTCATTGGAGACAATGGTTTTGGTCTGTTTGTCCCAGATAACCGGAACAGTAACCCGGCCGCTGTATTTGGGATCGGCGGCTGTGTAGACCTGCCACATTTTGTCGGCACCGTTGATCGGATCGAGTGTTCCGCCATCGCGATCGTGAAATTCCCAGCCGTTATCACCCATGAAATGATCGACAACAGACACGGATATATGCGGCTCCAACCCTTTCAGATGCCGAAGAATGAGGGTTCGATGTGCCCAGGGACAGGCGTAGGACACATAAAGATGATAACGCCCCGATTGTGCCTTGAACCCACCCTTGCCGGATGGACCTGCGCTGCCATCGGCGGTAATCCAGTTGCGGAATTGTGATTCCGAGCGCTTGAAATGACCCTTGTTCTCTTCCGTCTGATACCACACGTCATGCCACACGCCTTCAACCAACAAACCCATGGAATTCTCTCCTGCTCAATGCCTGGAGCAATTCAGGTTTTGACGGAACCGGCAAAACCTGAATGCATCAACAAAAATCAAAGGCCGACACCGTGGTCCCGTTTTTGACAAAACCTGAAACGGCCTAAGGGTTCTATCTAGTGCGTCTTGTGCGCGAGGCGAAGCCAGATTGATTGAACAGTGTGTTTTGCATTGCAATTGCCATCCACTTCGTGTTATCCGCGCTGAACCAGAAAAAAGGCCTGATGATGAAAGTTACCGGACACTTGCGACGACGTTGATGCTCACACGCCCAAGGTGCGTGGTCCGTATCCTATTGTCCAATATCTTTATCCGGGTTCCTCCATGTCTGTTTTAACGCCTGTCTATCTGAACGAGCATTCCGACCACAATTCAATCATCGACACCATCAACGCCGAAGCATTTGGCCCGGGCAGATTTGTCCGCGCTGCGGAGCGGGTGCGTGAACAGGGTGCCCATGATGTATCACTCTCATTTGTGGCGCGTGTGGGTGATGAGGTTGTCGGTTCTGTTCGTATGACACCCATCACCGCAGGGAGCGTTGCGGGGCATTTGCTCGGGCCGCTGGCGGTTCGCCCATCCCATAAAAATCTCGGGATTGGACGGCAACTGGTTCGCATTTGTGTGGATGCGGCGCTGCAGGCAGGCAGCGAGGGCGTCATCCTGGTTGGCGATCCACCCTACTATGGGCCCCTGGGTTTCGAACCCGTGCGGGCGCGTCTGGATTTTCCAGGTCCGGTTGACCGGGCGCGTGTGCTGATCGCGTCAAATGGTGCGGATGTGCACGGGCAATTGGCTGGCAGGATCGTCTGGCGCGGTTGAGTGTCCGGCTGCAGTAAATTGCTAACGCCCTTCACGGTACCAGGTACCGCCAAGTATCAGGAAGAGCAGCGCCAGCCCGAAAAAGCCTGCAAAGAGTTGAATTGTGTTGATGCCCTTCAACACGGTCTCACCTGTCATTTTGAGAACCATGCGGCTGTCTGATGAGCGGGGTGTTCCCTTTAGCGGCAGCACCTGTGGCAGATCTGTTGCGTTGGCGGCAAGGCGCTGAACAATTCCGCCTGTTTCACTGGCCAATGGCGCCAGCAGGGCAGGGGTGGAAATGGTTGCGGCAAATTCCGGCGCATTGAGTGCGCCAACGTGAACAAGCGTTTGTTCGTCTCCATTTGAAATCTCGAACAATCCACTTTCGTCAACGGTGATTTCGGCTTCGAAGAGGCCGTCTTCAACTTCGCTCAATGCAAGTGTGCGCTCTTCGCCAGTGGGTGTGATAATTGTTGCCTCGGGCACGCTATCAGACATGGTCTGGCGTGAAATCGTCAATTGATTGCCGCGGGAATTGGCACGCAGGGCCTCTTCTTCAAGCGCGGGTTCTTTCATCAGCCAATGGGCGATGCGGCGATAGAGCGCCACATGGGGGCCACCGCCTTCAAATCCGCGCGCCCATAGCCAGCCATGATCGGACATCAGCATGGCAACCCGGCCCTCTCCAACCCGATTGAAAATCAGCAGGGGTGCGCCGTCAGGCCCCTCAAGCACGGTGGAATCTTCCGGTGCGTCTACATCAACAGCGCGGAACCAGCGTCCCCACTGGGGCGGTTCCGTGGCAGATCCTGGTAAATCCCGGGTCACGGGATGACGCCGTCCGGCATCACTCAGGCGCGGGTAAAACCCGGTGTCGGTGATTGTCCCGGTTGGATTGGCAGGCAGGACCGGTGCAAGTGGTGTATTGGCGATAGAATCGCGGCCTGCATGTTCGGGACCTGCGGCTATCAGCAATGCCCCGCCGTCTTCGACATATTGCGATATATAATCATAGTAGAGCACCGGCAGTACGCCGCGTCGCTGGTAGCGGTCAAAAACGATAAGATCGAATTCATTTATTTTTTCGACAAAGAGCTCACGGGTCGGAAAGGCAATCAGGGACAATTCATCGATGGGTGTACCGTCCTGTTTTTCCGGCGGACGTAAAATTGTGAAATGAACCAAATCAACCGATGTGTCCGATTTCAGCAGGTTGCGCCAGGCCCTTTCACCACTGTGCGGTTCACCCGAAACAAGCAGGACGCGCAGGTTTTCCCGAATCCCTTCAAGCACCGCAACAGCTTTATTGTTCGCAAGAGACGTCTCGGCTGCAAGCGGCTCCACCTCCAGTTCGACAATATTGTCACCGGCGCGTTCGATGTCGATAAACAATGGCATGATGGTGCCGACCGGCGCCAGTTCGCGGCTGTAGATCTCGCCATTGAGACGCACGGTGACCTCGGTGATATCAGACGCATCACCGCCATCATTGTGAACCTGATAACTGATCTCCTGCACCTCGTCGACGATGCCAAAACGTGGTGTATTGATCAGTTCGATCCGACGATCAACCTCGTCCGCATTGCCGGTGATCAGGCCATGTACAGGCGCTGTAAAACCAAGTTCCGATGCTGATGAGGGTATGTCGTGAATCTGGCCATCGGTGATCATGATCGCACCGGCTATACGGGATGTCGGCACGTCTTCCATGGCGGATGTGAGAGCGCCAAACAACAGGGTGGCCGGTGTCTCATCATTTGCATTGTTGCGGACTTCGATGACCCGCGTCTCAAGGTTGGTGATTTGTGCCAACTGGGTCTGAAGGCGTTCGAGCGCTGCGTCCGTTGCCGCTGTTCGATCTGCTGCTGTCTGGCTTTGGCTGCGGTCAACAACAACCGCCACGACACTGCTCAATTGTTCCCGTTCCATTTGCAGAATAACCGGGTTAAGCAATGCAATGCACAGGGCTGCAAGGGCACACCCGCGCATCCAGGCACCCCGCACCCGTTGCCACAGGCTGAACAGGGCAAATGTCAGGCATATGGCTGCCAATATGGCAATATAGGCTATCGGAATGAGTGGTGAGAATTCGACGGACATATTGTGCCTATTGCCCCAATCTTTCCAGAAGGGCAGGTACATGGACCTGATCTGCTTTGTAATTGCCGGTCAGCATATACATCATGATGTTTACACCGGACCTGAAGGCGTGTTCACGTTGCACCGGGTCGGGTGGAACGGTTGGATAGACTGCTATACCGTTGTCATCAATTGCCCAGGCACCGGCCAGATCATTGCCTGTTATGATAATGGACGAGACACCATCTCCGGCCCGCGCCGGGCGATCATCTATAGTGTCCGTGTCTTGGGCGGCTTCAACCCAAAGGGGGCTGCCTCGGTAACGCCCGGGAAATGCATCGAGTATGTAAAAAGCTTTGGTCAAAACGTGATTCGACGGCACCGGTTCGAGCGCCGGAATATCCAGTTCGGCCAGAATATTGCGCAGACGGGTGGTTTGCGGGGATACCACGCCCGTGGCGTTCAGGCCCGCCAGCGCGTCGCGGGTATCAAACAGGACAGTGCCGCCATTTTTCATGAATGTATCGACACGCGAAATGGCTTCGGTGGAAGGTGGTTCTGCATCTGCCGATATCGGCCAATACAGCATTGGATAAAGCGATAATGGATCGGTTTCCAGATCGACCCCGACCGGTTCTCCCGGCTCCAGCGATGTGCGGTATGACAGAAAACGGGTGAGACCGTCCAGGCCCAGAGCGCTGGTCCGGTCGGTTCGCCGGTCTCCGGTCAGGACATAGGCCAGATGTGTACGATCGAGCGACGCAAGGATGTCGCTGTCGCCGGGTTTTTCATCCGCTGCATGCGCCGGACTGTCCATGGCCACAAGACCCATTGCGATGAACATCAAAGCGGCAAGACCCGCCGCCATGGATCGACTGGTACGGGTTATCAAACGGGAAAATGCCCCCGCCATGACAGCCACGATAATACTGTCGATGAGCAGCAACAGCAGGGCTGCGGTTAACAGATATGGTTCCAGATCTCTGCTCTCGTCACCAATGTAGCTGCTGCGTACCGGCGTGCCGGGGAACGCCGGAAGTTCAAATTTTGTTAGCGTCTGTGCCGGCTGCATGACATTCAGTGCGACAAAACCGCTTTCTGTTCCATACAGACCGGGCGGATTGTCATAGGAGATTGTGGGCACTGTACCTGCGGCTACCTTAAGCGGTTGCGCAGCACCCGAAGGCAGGGTGATTGTGCCGTTGGCACTGAGAAGGCGGTATGGCGGCAGGATGGTATCATCGCCAGCCGACTGCTGGCCTGCCGTCGTTTTGGACAGGAGAACAGCACGGCGCAGCATTTCCACAAAATGTCCGGATATGGGCAAATTTGACCAGGTGGCTTCTGCTGTCACATGGAATAGCACGATGCGTCCCTGCCCGACAGGGCTGCTGGTTACAAGCGGTGTTCCGTCGGCCAGACTGGCCCAGGTTTTGGCTGCCAGATCAGGTGAAGGCTCAGCCAGTATCTGACGGTTGACAGTGACATCATCGGGGCGCGCCATGCCGGCAAAGGCACCATGGTCGGAAAATGCGGCGAGTGATTGCGGTTCGCTCCACGACAGTGCCCCACCCAGCGCCCGTTCGCCACGGCGCAACTCCACCGGCACAAAGGGGTCATCACGGCTGCCACTGGCAAGGCGAGGTCCTGCAAATCGCAAAAGCAGCCCTCCACTCTCTATCCATTCCAACAGATCATCTTCCGCGTCCTGCGGGACAGTGCCAATATCTGCCATAACAAGCACCGATGGCCGCTGCGCCATCAGTTCTTCGATGGCATCGGAAAGATTGGCCTCTTCCGGCACGATGATATCGGCAAAGGGTTCAAGCGCACGCGTCAGATAATAAAGCGGCGATAACAAAGGTTGCGACAGGTCGAGCGGTTCTGCCGACAACAGTCCTACCCGGCGGCGACGCGCGCTTTCATCCAGCAGGAAGCGCGCACCGGCGTTTGCTGTCTGGTCGATGCTGATATTGGCAAAATCATTGCGCAGTTCAAATGGTACACTCAGCAAGGCTGTGCCATCGGATGATCCGGCCTCGAACTGCAATTCGCCTTGCGCCAATGGTCTTCCCTGACTGTCATTGGCTGCTATTTTTGTGGTCATTGCGCTGCTGGTATCCAGGCGTTGTGCAGAAACGGAAAATCCATTTGCCGCGTTACTGGCACTGACAAGCGCAACAACATTGCGGTCATTGCTCTCAAATAATCGCACGTCGGCCGGTGCAAGTGCCAGAAGATCCTGCCAGGCACCATCAGCATTGGCATCATGCAAACCATCGGAAAGGATCGCCAATGTACCAATGGGGGTATCGCCCATGGCCGACAGGATCGCTTCAACCGCGCCTTTATGATCGCTGTTTATCGGACGCGGTGAAACTGCATTCAGTCGTTCCCGCGCACTTGCCGCCGTATCCGGGCTGGCGTTGTGGTTGTTTTCCGCCGAGAAAACAATTGCGACCGGAACTTCCGCCGCTTCTGCATCATTGATCATTGTGTTGGCAACAGCCACCCGCTGATTCCAGTCCTGGGCCGTCAGCCAGCCATTGTCCATCAGCAACACCATGGGACCGGCATTATCGACCTGGGCATTGCGTGGGTTCATGACCGGTTGCGCAAGTGCCACGACAATCAATGCGGCTATCAGCAGGCGCAAAGCCGTTAGCCACCATGGGCTTTTTGAAGGTGTCTCTTCCTTCTTCAGCACCCGGGCTAGAATGCGCAGCGGTGGAAAAATTTCTGCTTTGGGGCGCGGCGGCGTCAGGCGGAGCAACCACCAGATGACTGGCAGCGCCAACAGGCCAAACAGCACAGCCGGTGCGCCGAATGCGAGGGAAAGCGCGCTCACGCAGTCACCGTTCTAATGCCACCACCTGGCACGCCTGAAAGATGGGTATGGAGTGCGACAAGCGCTGTGGAAGCCGGTTGATCCGTATGATGGGTTATAAAATTCCATCCAAGGCGACGCAGGTTCTCGGAAATTGATTCTCTGCGTGCAAGATAGGTACGGCGATAGTCATCGTGCAGTGTTTCTGCGCGTCCTGCCGTAATTTTGCTGCCGCTTTCAGGGTCGATGAATTGCGTCCGGCCTCGGTAGGGAAAAGCTTCTTCGACCGGATCACAGATCTCCAGCACATGGCCGCGTATGCCGCGTTTTGCAATCGGGGCGAGTTTTTCAATAACAGCCTCGGCCGGGTCGAGAAAATCGGAGATGAGAACCAGGTCGCTATGGCGACCAATCTGGGCAACATCGGGAAAATGCATCTGGCTTTTCTGCAGATCGATTGCAGTGGCCAAACGTTCAGATGCATTGCGTGTGGCAATTGGATCCAGCACACCGGGCGAAGCAATGCGTTCTCCGGAACGTGACAGGATTTCTGCAAGTGCCAGCAATATGACCATTGCACGACTTTGTTTGGAAACGGGCGCCAAAGATGATTGAAACAGCATGGAGGCTGATGTGTCTGCCCACAACCAGACCGTATGAGCGGCCTCCCATTCGCGGTCGCGAATATAGGTATTGTCGTCGCGGGCCGAGCGACGCCAGTCAATACGAGACAGGCTTTCGCCGTCCACATAGGGTCTGAATTGCCAGAAATTTTCACCAATGCCGCGTTTGCGTCTGCCGTGCCAGCCCGCGATTACGGTATTGGCAACACGATGAGCCTCCACAAGCAGGTCGGGAATATGGGCTGCCCTTTGGCGGGCCCTTGCCAGTGCCGATCCGGTTGCGACTGCTTGCGTCGCCTGTCCTAGTGCGGCCAAAGCTGGTTAACCCCCACGTGCATTATTGACGAGCCCGGTAATCACATCCTTGATGTGCATGCCTTCTGCGCGCGCTGCAAATGTCAGCGCCATGCGATGTTGCAGGATAGGCTCTGCCAATGCATGAACATCATCAACCGAAGGCGCAAGACGGCCATCATAGAGCGCGCGGGCACGGGCAGCCAGCATCATGGCTTGTCCGGCGCGTGGCCCGGGACCCCAGGCAACATGTCTGTCCGTTTCATCAATTCCATTGCCCGGTCTTGCAGAACGCACCAGGCTCAATATGGCATCGATAACATTTTCACTGACAGGCATGCGGCGCACAAGCGCCTGAATGTCCATCAGGCGTGATGCTGTCAAAATCGCCACGGGTTGTTTTTCCGCAATGCCGGTTGTTTCAAGCAGAACCTGCCGCTCAGCCTCCAGATCCGGATAATCAACATCAACCTGCATCAAAAACCGGTCAAGCTGCGCTTCAGGCAGGGGATAGGTGCCTTCCTGCTCCAATGGGTTTTGGGTGGCGAGCACATGAAATGGTTTAGGCAGATCGTGACGCGCACCGGCGACTGTCACATGATATTCCTGCATGGCCTGAAGCAATGCGGACTGGGTGCGCGGTGAGGCACGGTTAATCTCATCGGCCATCAGCAGCTGAGTGAATATGGGACCAGGAACAAAGCGAAAGGACCTCTTGCCGGCCTCATCCTGATCCATAACCTCGGATCCCAGAATATCGGAGGGCATCAGGTCCGGGGTGAATTGTATGCGGTTGTCCTGCAGGCCCAATACCACACCAAGTGTGGCCACAAGTTTGGTCTTTGCCAGTCCCGGCACACCCACAAGCAGCGCGTGTCCACCCGATAGAACCGCCAGGATCGTCTGTTCAACGACGGATTGCTGACCGAAGATGACAGTGCCGATTTCCTTTCTGACACGCGCAATATCGGCAAGGGCGGCTTCAGCCGCTGCAATCACAGCCGCATCATCCAGGGCAGGAGCGGACTTTTCAACAACACCCATACAGGCTTCTCCATCTCTTTAAGTTCAGGATGAACATCACATATATCATTTATTATCCATTATTTGGTGCTTTGCAGGAATCCATCAATGGAAAAAATTTGTCATAGTCCTTATGAATTGCATGAACTGCCTGCCACCATAAGTGATAATTTTGTGAATAGACAGAAAGCTGGACCAGACAATGGCAAAAGGTGAAATCGCTTCTGCGGGTGACGCAACAAGTCTTGAAGCGTTGATATCGCGCGCTGCGTCGTCGCATGGCGGGCTACCGCCGGTCGATAAATGGAACCCGGATTTCTGCGGTGACCTCGATATGGAAATCCGTGCGGACGGAACCTGGTTCTATATGGGAACACCGATCGGCAGGGCACCACTTGTCCGCCTGTTTTCCACCGTATTGCGTAAGGATGAGGACGGTAAAACCTATCTGGTTACGCCTGTGGAAAAGGTCGGTATTCGGGTTGAAGATGCGCCGTTCGTTGCTGTTGAAATGAGCGTGACCGAGCGTGATGGACAACAGGTTCTCACATTCAGGACGAATGTGGGAGATATTGTTGAAGCTGGTGCGGACCATCCAATGCGATTTGAAATTGCCGGTGACAATGATGAACTCAAGCCCTATTTGCACGTGCGTGGTCGCCTTGAGGCGCTGGTCAGTCGGGCATTGATGTACGATGTCGTCGCCTTGGGACATGCCAGTACAATTGATGGAATATCAATGTTCAACATAAAGTCAGGTGGTATGGATTTTCCAATAATGCCGATGGATCAGCTGGAGGCACTGTCTCAATGAGGCAGGTGATTGACGATAATTTCAGTGCTGCGGTCCTGCGGAAAAAGGCAAGGCATGAAGACGGTCAGGATGTGGGGCGTGCCCATGGTGACCATATTCTCAATCCGGATATTATTGAGCGTTTGTCGAGCGAAACCTTGCGGGATGCGGCAGTATTGGTACCTGTGATTGATTATGGTGATCGCACACAGGTGCTGCTGACGCAACGCACGGCCAAAATGCGAACGCATTCAGGGCAGATCGCCTTTCCCGGCGGCGCGGTCGATGCCGGGGATGTATCCATTGAAGCGGCAGCACTGCGTGAAGCCGAGGAGGAGATTGGGCTTGATGCGTCTTTTGTCGAGCCCGTTGGCCGACTGCCGCAATATCTGACAACCACCGGTTTTCGAATAACGCCGGTCCTGGCTATCGTGCGCAGTGATTATGGGATGGTCATAAATCACGACGAAGTTGACGATGCTTTCGAAGTGCCATTTGATTTTTTGATGAACCCGGCAAATCACATTCGCGAAAGCCGCGTTTGGGAAGGCAAGGAACGGCATTTTTACACCATGCCCTACGGTAAACGCTATATCTGGGGTGTAACTGCCGGAATTTTGCGGACACTTTATGAAAGACATTATGCATGACTAATGCAGATATTGTTGCCAGCGTCGCTGATGCCGACTGGTTTAATGCGCCTGCTCTTCAGTTGATATTGTCCCTGCTCAACCGCGAAGGCGGTGAGGCCCGTATCGTGGGTGGTGCTGTGCGCAATACGCTGATGGGACTGCCTGCAAGCGATGTTGATATTGCCACAACACTTACGCCCGATGTTGTTGTCACCCGTGCGATTGAGGCCGGGCTGAAGACTGTACCAACCGGCATTCAACACGGAACAGTAACGCTGATCGTTGACGGGCATCCCTTTGAGGTAACAACATTGCGTGTTGATGTTGCCACTGACGGACGTCATGCGCAGGTGGCCTTCGGCACGGATTGGAAGCAGGATGCGCAGCGCCGGGACCTGACCGTCAATGCTCTTTACGCCGATGCATCGGGCCAGATCGTTGATCTTGTTGGCGGCGTTGCAGATTTGCGCGCCGGGCGCATGCGTTTTATCGGCGATGCGACCAGCCGAATAGAAGAGGATTATCTGCGTATATTGAGATTTTTTCGTTTCCACGCCTGGTACGGGGAGGGCAGACCTGACGCTGATGGCCTGAGGGCCTGTGCCCGATTGAAGTCCGGTCTTGCCAATTTATCTGCAGAACGTGTGTGGGCGGAACTCAAAAAGATGCTGGGTGCACCCGATCCCGGCAGAGCATTGCTTTGGATGCGTCAGACCGGTGTGCTGACTGAAATACTGCCCGAGTCTGAAAAATGGGGCATTGATGCAGTCTTCGGCGTGATTGAATCGCAAAATGCACTGGGATGGCCTGCCGACCCGCTATTGCGCCTTATGTCCATCATACCGCCAGACGAAGCGCGATTGGCTGCTTTGGCGGCACGTCTCAAAATGTCAGGCAGTGAAAAGGACAGACTGCTGTCCTGGGCGGCACAACCGGCCATATCTGAAGACACAGCGGATATAGCCTTGAAGCGCGACCTTTATCTGAGGGATGCTGGTGCTATTGAAGACAGGCTTCGCCTGCAACTCAGTCGTTGTCGAACGGCTGCCGGAAACGATGACAAAGCATTGTTGAGTGCTGGCAAATTCGCCCGTCTTCTTGCCGTTTGCCTGGGGTGGGTTTCACCGCAATTTCCGATCAGCGGCAAGGACCTGCTGGCTGCAGGTGTCCTCAGCGGTCGCCAGATGGGTGAGTGCCTTCGGCGGCTTGAGGAAACCTGGGTTGCCAGTGACTTTACGCTCACACGCCAACAATTGCTGGACAAGATCAGCGATATCGATACCTGACGGCGTTTTTCTATTGAACCGCCATTCGCGACCGGCAAGAGAAACTCCATCAGATCTGAGTGACCGAATCCGTTACTTGTGTGTCGACCTGGCCGCCGGTTACCCTGTTCAGTTCTGACGAAGTGGTAGCGCCAACGTTTTTGTGCTGTGGATGTCCAGATGAATTTTTGTCGATTGTGGTTGCGGGTGATTGATCGTCTTTGTGCTTCAATGTGTGCATTTTCCTATCTCCTGTAAATAGGCCCCGCGGCCTTGTAGGGTATGAAGAAATTGAATTTTCAATTGGTTTTTCCGGCACCATTTGGGCCCAGAAAGCCATCTGCAGCGGAGCCTGATCCAGCGCTAACCTGATCAAGGTCCATGGAAACCGGTCCCGATTTGTCTTTTCGAGCTGTATCCGTTTGTTCACTGGTTCTGTTTGTTTTGTTTTCCTTGCTCATCGGTCTGTTCCTTAATTTTTAATGCTGCGCAGCGCTGTAAACGGGCAATCGAGGCGAAACCGGGTTGCTGGCCCGGTGCGCTGTGCTCAATAGACATATGGGGGTTGGGGCGGCAGATTTTTCCTATATTTTCATTACAAATTGGAAATATATCTCTGCAATATTCAATGCGGTTTATAACTGAAGGCGTTTCAATGCGCCGATATCGACACAATGCCAAAGCGATTGCGATAGTCGCTTGCCGTGAGCCCGGTTGTGGTGCGGAACAGACGACCAAATGCTGATGGGTCCCGATAACCGACCCGCCAGCCGATTTCACTGACAGGAATGCGGGTTCGTTCAAGCAGGCCGCGCGCCTTTTCAATGCGAAGGTTTTGCAAATAGTCATTGGGCGTATGGTTTGTCGCCGCCTTGAAGCGGCGCAAAAATGTTCGGGAGGACAGATGTGCCCGCTTGGCCATTTCAACAACGCTGATCGCGTCATCGGTATTGGCTTCCAGCCAATGTTGTACCTTGAGGATAGCGCTATCACCGTGTTTGAGCGCCGGTCGGAAACTGCGATAGTTTCTTTGTTCACGGCCACCCGGGTCTATCAACAGGTGGCGGGCGGTGTTGGAGACAACCTGGCCTCCCAAAAAACGGTTGACGATAAAAAGACCAAGGTCCAGCCAGGCCATGAGACCGCCAGCGGTAACGATGTCATTGTCATCAATGAGCAGGTGTTCTGCGCCTAGCATCGTAGTGGGAAAGGCGGTTTGAAATTCCTCTTCCAGCGCCCAATGGGTGGTTGCCGGTCTGCCCGCCAGCAGGCCCGCATGACCAAGCCAGAATGCACCGGCACAGGCGGAGCACAGGATGGTGCCTGATGCATGGCAAGCGCGCAGCCACATATGAACGTCACCATCATCCTTGCCACGTGCACCTGATATGTTTGGCGGCAGAATAATCACCTCAAAGCCTGTCTTCGGATAAGGAGGATGGCTTATCACAGTGATATCAAGGCACGGACCATCATGCTGTCGACTGATGCCGCTGGCGATGGTCAACAGGTCCGCCAATCCCAGCACAGCAGCCAGCTGCGCACCCTCATAGGATAAAATGGCAATCTTGTAGATTGTGGGCTTATCAGTCATTTGGCGTATATCGCACATAAATGGTCATTTCCGCCAGTTCTGTTTTGCATCAACAGGCTGCAATCTGACGATCTGTAAACACAAGGATAAGATAAATGACCAAAACAGCTTTAGTGCTCGTGGACATCCAGAATGACTATTTTGAAGGCGGTGACTGGCCGGTTGCCAGGATGGACGAAGTGGCGGCAAATTCGGCCCTGTTGCTTGAAGATGCCCGCACACGCGGCCGCACGGTCATTCACATCCGGCACGAGATTGAATCCGATCAGGCACCATTTTTCAAAGCCGGATCAGCCGGGGCGCAGATACACAGTTCTGTCAAACCGCGAACCGGCGAGCCGGTGATCGTCAAACATCGACCAAACAGTTTTCATGGAACCTCGTTGCAGGCTGATCTGGAAGCTGCGGGTATCAGCGATGTCATTATCTGCGGTGCGATGAGCCAGATGTGCATCGATGCGACTGCAAGAGCTGCAGCAGACTTTGGCTATGTGGTCACGGTTGTGGAAGATGCCTGCGGTGCAAAGGAGCAATCCTTTAACGGTATCCATGTACCGGCAGAACAGGTTCACGCCGCAATAATGGCGCCGCTTGCCATGACCTATGCCAATGTTGTGGCAACATCAGTCTTTCTGGAAAACGGCAAATAGCGTGATCATCGCTGCCGGGCACTCTGGCGTGCCCGGTTCAGCGAGTGAAGCAACCGGATGCAGCAACAGACGCTAGGGCCACAAAACAGCCGGTGGCATTGAGGAAAGAATTGAATCCACATTGCCGCCGGTTTTCAGGCCAAAAATTGTTCCCCGGTCATAAAGCAGATTGAATTCGACGTAACGACCACGGCGAATCAGTTGCTCATTGCGTTCTGCCTCATTCCAATGGGTATTGAAATTACGCTGGACAATTTTTGGATAGGCCACGGTAAATGCACGCCCGACGTCCTGGGCAAATGCAAAATCCGCCTCCCATCCGCCATCCTGTTCTTCGGTGCGAAGCCAGTCAAAAAAGATACCGCCCACACCGCGCGGTTCATTACGGTGCTTGAGGTAGAAGTATTCGTCGCACCATGTTTTGTAGCGCTGATAGTCAGCAAGTTTGTGCCGTGAACAGGCAACTTCCAGGGCTTTGTGAAAAAGTTGCGTATCCGGGTCATTCTGCACTCGCCGTGAATCCAGCACCGGTGTCAAATCCGCACCGCCACCAAACCATTGTGATGTGGTGACCACCATACGTGTGTTCATATGCACGGCCGGAACATGCGGATTGACCGGATGCGCGATAAGCGAAATGCCAGAGGCCCAAAATCGTGGGTCTTCCTCGGCACCGGGAATTTGTTGGCGAAATTCCGGAGAAAATTCGCCATAGACGGTTGATGTGTGAACACCGGCTTTTTCAAATACCCGGCCCGACATCATCGACATGGTTCCGCCGCCGCCGCGGCCTTCTTCGCGCTGCCATTGCTTTTGCACGAACCGGCCGGGTGCGTCATCACACAACGGTCCGGTAACGTCATTTTCCAATTGCTCAAGCGTTGAGCAAATTGCATCCCGCAGAGTCTCAAACCAGATCCGCGCTTTGTTCTTTTTTTCTTCCAGCCCTTCAGGAAGGCTGGCCGGAAGGTTCGGCCGTTCCATCAAATATAAATCCCCATCATAATCCCGCGCACTCCATAACAGGTCCCTTCCGGCGATGCCATAGAGTTACCATCGAAATTAATTCATGCGGCAATATCGCCACAAATCGGTGATCCATCCATCGGGCTGGTCAGCTGGCACAATACCGCCTATTATTGCGCGCAAGGTGCTGATGATGAAAAGAGTTCCAACAGTTCCGCCGATGGACGGCCTGCGACGGCACATCCGCAACAGCCGGATGAATAAAGGTGCTGGCCAGGGGGATTCCTTCGTTCGCAAAACCTATCGGCTTCCCCGAACTGTGGCGCGTGAAAAAGCGCAGGAATGGTTCAAATCCTGGCCGAAAGCTGCCTATTGGACCGAGGTGGAAAGCTGGCGTCAGCTGCCTGACAATCAAATAGAATTTACCATGCGCCGACTGCCAACCGCCGACTGAAAGTCGCTATGGCTCTGTGGCACCCGGGCGTGGGTAACAAAATGACGCAGCGCTATCAGGTCGCATTGTAAGCACCAGTGCAGATGAACATTTTGGCACGATGCTTTATTCCCCAGTTGGAAAATTCGAAGAAGCCAAAAGCGCAAAAAGCGCAGATACACGGGATACAATATGAATAAGCTGGCGCGCCTGATTTATTGGGTGCCGGTATTTGGCTGGATGCTCAAGGAAGCAATTCACGGATCGGCACAGGTTAAAACACTCTTTCTTCTCAACATGATTGCCATATGGGTCCTGGCGATATTTCTGTTTGGATATCCTGCCATCATCATACCGGCTCTGGTCATGGTGGCGATAATTTTCACCTGCCTGCTGATGATCACTGCCGACAACTGGCAATAATCGGGTGCAGCTGCATCACATTGTGCTCATCTGGCTTTGGGGCTCATCACTACCGCAATTCAGTTTTGACGGAATTGGCTAAACCTGAATGCATCAATAAAATCAAAAGCCAACACCGTTGTCCCGTTTCTGACGAAACGTGAAACGGTCTAATCCAACGGACCCTGGATCAATTCCATCTGTCTGATTGCCTCACCGGCGATCAGCGCCGTTGATATGGCGAGATTGAGTGAGCGGTTGCCTTCCTGCATGGGAATCAGCAGGCGGTGTTCGGCAACATCAAAAACATGTTCGGGAACTCCTGCGCTCTCGCGACCAAACAGCATGATATCATCACCGCGAAAATCGAATTGCCGATAGGATTGTGCAGCCTTTGTCGAAGCGAGGATCAGCCTGCGCGCCGAAGATTGTTGCCACTGCAAAAACTCCTGCCAGCTGCGGTGACGGGTGAGAGCGGCCTGTTCGGCATAATCCATGCCCGCCCGGCGCAGTGCCCGGCTGGACATGTCGAAGCCCGCAGGTTCTATGACATCGACGCCCAGACCAAGACATGCGGCCATTCTCAAAATGGTGCCGGTGTTGCCCGGTATGTCCGGCTGATAGAGCGCAATGCGCAAATTGTTCCTCATATCGCCTGTCATCGGGCAGCGGTTTCCTGTCTCAAATTGTCGTGCCGGTTCGACCTCATGTGCGTTGCCAATGTGCAACACACATCGCGTTCAAATGTCCAGCAATAAAAAATTTCCACACAGACAGTGGATGCCGGCGTTATTTTGTAATACACCTTTACCTTGTGGACCTGATTGCAAACAAGGGAGGGACCATTGACGCATATTACTCGGCACCTCCAATCGCCGGTGTTTCTCAGCACCGCCTGCAACCCAGTGGTCCAGATGCGCCCCGTCATTATTTGATCGCATTCTGATTCCCTATAGATCGCTGACCTGAGTATGGATTCGCGTTTACGCGTGCGCTCAAAAGGTCTTCCTTCATTGTGCTATGACGGCCAAGTGGTGAAACCACCGCATCGGAACCGGACAAATTCGCATTTGCTCATTTTTCTTTGTTCGCAGTTCCTGCCGTAATTAGCCAAAATATACAGAGGCTTACAAATGTTTGGCTGGTTTGAAAGACGTTTGAAACCCTATCCGGAGGAGCCTTCAGGCCGCCCTCCAGAAACGTTGCTGGCGTTTTGCTGGCACTATTCCAAAGAGGCCGCACCCTGGTTGCTGGCGATGTCCTTTCTGACCGCACTGATTGCGATCGGCGAGGTGTTTTTGTTCAGTTTTCTGGGAGACATTGTCAACTGGTTGAGCGAATCCTCGCGTGAGGAGTTTCTTGAACAGGAGGGATCACGGCTGCTTTGGATGAGTGCGCTGGTGCTTATCGGTCTGCCGCTGGTCGTATGGTTGCAGTCGCTGCTTATGCACCAGACCCTGCTTGGCAACTATCCGATGATCGGGCGTTGGCAGATGCACCGGCATTTGCTGCGGCAAAGTCTGTCCTTTTTTGCGGATGAATTTGCCGGACGGGTTGCGACACGGGTGATGCAGACGTCACTGGCGGTGCGTGAAGCGGTGATGAAAATACTCGATGTCCTGGTCTATGTCGTTGTATTCTTTCTCACCATGCTCATTCTGGTTGCTGCTGCTGATCTGAGACTTGCCGCGCCGCTGCTGGTCTGGATTGCCATCTATACGGGAATGATCATCTATTTCGTTCCGCGTATGAAGCGTATCTCGCGTCAGCAGGCCGATGCCCGCTCGATGATGACTGGTCGTGTCGTTGACAGCTATACCAACATTGCAACGGTAAAATTGTTCTCCCATGCTGGCAGAGAGGAGGATTATGCACGCTCAGCGATGTCCGGCTTCCTGGATACTGTCCACCGGCAGATGCGGCTTGTCACGTTGTTTCATGGCATTGTCTACTTCAACAACGCACTGCTACTTTTTGCAATTGGTGCATTGTCGATCAACCTTTGGCTGGCCGATTCGGTGTCGATAGGAGCCATTGCGGCCTCTATCGCCCTGGCTTTGCGAATCTCGAGCATGTCTCACTGGATCATGTGGGAAGTTTC
Organism: uncultured Rhizobiaceae group bacterium; assembly: GCA_947501445.1. Classification (GTDB taxonomy): domain Bacteria; phylum Pseudomonadota; class Alphaproteobacteria; order Rhizobiales; family Rhizobiaceae; genus Hoeflea_A. The sequence goes on from CANMVS010000008.1 coordinate 109,063, forward strand.
GGCTTTGTTTGAGAACATCGGTGTCGTCATTGACGGTATGTCGATGCTTGCAAAACCGCACACGGTCACAGACAGCACAGCGGCGCAGCAACTGAACGCCGACAAGGGCAAGATTGAGTTCGAACATATTCGCTTTCATTACGGCAAAGATGGCGGTGTGATCGACGATTTGTCCCTGACAATCGGATCCGGTGAAAAAATCGGGCTGGTTGGCCGTTCGGGTGCCGGCAAGACGACACTGACGAATGTTCTGCTGCGCTTTTATGATCTGGAGTCCGGTCGCATTCTGGTTGATGATCAGGATATCGCCGGTGTTTCGCAGGATAGTCTTCGTGCGAGCGTTGGCGTGGTCACACAGGACACATCACTGCTTCACCGTTCGATCCGTGACAATATCGGTTACAGCAGGCCACAGGCAACGGATGCCGACATCATCCGTGCAGCCAAACGCGCCAATGCCTGGGAATTCATCCAGGATCTGGAGGACCAGCAGGGGCGCAAGGGGCTGGATGCATTTGTCGGTGAGCGCGGTGTCAAACTTTCCGGCGGTCAGCGACAGCGCATTGCCATTGCACGGGTGTTCTTGAAGGATGCACCTATCCTGGTTCTTGATGAAGCCACATCCGCGCTTGATTCTGAGGTTGAAGCCGCGATTCAGGAAAATCTGTTCGCGTTGATGGAAGGCAAAACAGTCATTGCGATTGCCCATCGTCTGTCAACGATTGCGGAAATGGATCGATTGATTGTTTTGGAGGCCGGTCGCATCGTACAGACCGGCACCCATGGTGAACTGGTCCAGACGCAGGGTCTTTATGCGGATCTGTGGTCGCGTCAGTCGGGCGGGTTCATTGACACCAATGCTGCAGACAAGGATGCCGCAGCAGCAGAGTAATGCTGTTTCAAAGACATTATTCCTCCCGGGTAAATGCATCCGGGAGGAACCCACGATTAGCGCTCTAAGCTATCGTTCGCCTGTTACACTTTGATTTGCCCCATGACAGTTTGCCACAGGGTCATTTACAGGTATGTTGCCCTGTCCCCGGGGGATGGGGATCTGAAGCAGGCGTCAACGGCGCAGTCGAGGGCAGATGAAGAATTTTGTTGATCTAATCCGTTTTCCGGCACTCGTGTTTGTGTTTCTTTTGCTGTTTGGAGGGGCGAATGGCTGGTCTCAGGCGCAATTGATGCAGCTTGAAAAGGCCGCCACTGACACGCAGTCTGACAATATCGAATTGCCTAAGGACCTGACCCCGGAAACGGTGCGCCAGCTGGTTGCCACAATGAGCGACGAACAGGTTCGGGAGTTGCTTTTGCAACGCCTTGATGCGGTGGCCAAATCAGAGGACGCGGTTGAACCTGAGAATGCGACGAATGTCTTTGATTTCTTTACGTCATCATTGGATGGCGTGGGTCGGTCGATTGTTGATGCGGTTCAAAAACTGCCGTTGATTGCCTCCAGTCTTTATCAAGGTTTCCAGGCATTTTCGGCCCCGCGCGGTGTGCAGGGCGTCATCGTCATGTTCGCGACCATGATCGTTGCCATATGTGCCGGTCTCATCGTTGAATATTTTGTTTCGCGCTTTACCCGCAAATGGCGCGAGCAGATTGCGCAAAAAAGTGCGCCAGAGGGATTGGGCAAAACCCTTGAACTGCTGGTGAAGCGTTTTGTACTTGATATGCTTGGATTGGCGGCGTTCTTTGCTGTGACCAGAGCATTCATAGAACTCATGGTGCCGGTGCTCGACCGTCCGCTCATGCCTTTGTTCATGGTCAATCTGGTCGTTGTGCCAAGGCTTTTTGGTGCAATGCTGCGTTTCCTGCTCGCCCCCTGGCAACCCAATCTCAGGCTTGTCCATACCGATGACTGGACAGCAAAGTACCTGTACTGGAACCAACTCGGTATTGTTATTCTGATCGGCATGACAGCCGTCATACTGCAATTTCAGAACTATCATGGCATTCCGATGGGGCAGGCCAAAATCGGTTTCTGGATGGTTCTGGTCACTTTCTCCTGGCTTGGCTATACGCTGTACCGGGCAAGGGCCGGATTGACGACAATGCTGTTGGGCGAGGATGATGATGCAACACCGGCTGAACGGCTGATGGCGAAAGCCTATCCCTGGGTCGCGATTGGTCTCGTGGTCATGTGCTGGATATTGGGTGAAGTTATTCTTGTACAGGGGCGATTTGACCTTCTGCGGGACGGGCAACAATATATCACTTTGGGGGTGCTGTTGGCCGCACCCGCGCTCGACACGATGGTGCGCGGGCTCGTCAGGCATCTGGTGCCACCCATGCGCGGAGACGGTCTGGTTGCTCAACTGGCCTATCAATCCACCAAGCGCAGCTATATTCGCATAGGCCGTGCATTGTTGACGGTTGCAACAATTATTGTGATTGCAGAAGTGTGGAATGTGGATTTTGAAAATCTCGCCTCTGCGGGGCTTGGTACCCGGATTGCTGCCACACTGTTTGAAAATCTGTTCATTCTGGCATCGGGCTATCTGGTTTGGGAAATTGTTTCCCTGTGGTTGAACCGAAAACTTGCTGATGAACAGACCGCGGCCGGGATGGATCTGGAATCTGAAGAGCCAGGCGGCGGCGAGGGCGGTGGCGTCGGCGGGTCCAGGCTTTCAACAGTTTTGCCTCTGCTCAAGCTCGGCGTTCAGGTTGCCATCATCACGATGACAGTGCTGATTGCACTCGGCAATCTGGGTATCGATATCACGCCACTGCTGGCCGGTGCCGGTATTATCGGCCTTGCAATTGGCTTTGGAGCCCAAACGCTGGTGCGCGATATTGTATCGGGACTGTTCTTTCTTCTCGATGATGCCTTTCGTGTCGGCGAGTATCTTGAAATCGACGGAACCGTTGGAACTGTGGAACGTATTTCCATCCGGTCGCTGCAATTGCGCCACCATCAGGGGCCGGTCCATACAATCCCCTATGGCGAAATTCCGATGGTCACCAATAATTCGCGCGACTGGGTGATCGTCAAACTTAAATTCACTGTGCCCTTTGATACTGACGTCAATGTTGTGAAAAAGCTGTTTAAGCAGATCGGCAAGGAAATCATGGATGCTGCCTATGCCGAGGACATTATTCAGACCTTCAAGTCGCAAGGGGTCTATGATGTCAATGATGTGGGTATTGTTGTACGTGGCAAATTCATGGCCAAACCCGGAAAGCAATGGATGATCCGCAAGGATGTCTATGCGCGTGTCCAGAAAATATTCGCTGAAAACAATATCGAGTTTGCGCGGCGCGAGGTGCGGGTCAAAATGCCTGAAAGCGAGGACGGTCAGGAAACAGATGATAAATCCTCCCTTGCGGCTGCCGCATCGCAGGCTGTTGTCGACCAGCAACTTGAAGAAGAAATGCAGGCTGGGGCACCGGGCAAAGCCTGATGCCGTGGCCGCCGCGATGCGGTGATTTATCACGGCAGGTGTTGATTGCTGCGACAGCGTTCCAGCCCTAAGGTTGACGCATGATAACTGAGCGCATTTTCCAGCGATTCGAGCGTTGGATCAATCCCTATGCACAGACCAATGCAACGGCACCCGGTTCAGGTGCGGTTGCCTTTGTGTGGCATTATCTCAGGCAGGCCAAAGGGCCTTTTATATTGATGCTTGTGCTGGGCGGTGCGGTTGCCCTGCTCGAGGTTGCGCTATTCTATTTCGTCGGCAGGCTTGTTGATCTTCTGGAAAGTGCCGAGGCAGGTGCCGGATGGCCAGGGCTTATCGATCAGCATGGGCCCGAGTTGTTGTTCATGCTGCTGGTTGTGCTTGTCGGACGGCTGATTGTCGCCCCTTTGGTAACGCTGGTTGAAGAGCAGAGCGTTGTTCCGGGCTTCTTCAATCTGGTGCGATGGCAGGCCCACCAGCATATTGCCCGGCAAAGCCTTGCCTTTTTTCAACATGATTTTGCCGGTCGTATAACGACGAAAGTCTTTCAGTCGGGGCAGGCAATCGGTGATTTTCTGACCGCATTGCTGCAGGTGGCCTGGTTCATCGTAATTTATGCCATTGCGACATTGGCGCTGGTCGCCCAGCTTGACTGGCGCCTTGCTGCTGTTGTTGGCCTATGGATTGTCTTGTTTATCCTGATTGCACGCCATTTTGTGCCGCGTATTCGGGAAATGGCGCGCAGCACCGCCGAAGCTGCATCCTTGCTCAATGGGCGGCTGGTAGACAGTTATTCAAATATACAGACGGTCAAATTGTTTGGCAGCGAAGAAGACAATGACCGCTACATAAAGACCGGGTTTGCCCAGTTTCTGGACGCCGTCATTCCCTTCACCCGGAACCTCACAGGCGTGCGCGTTTGTCTGGCAGCGCTTTCCGGCGTGATGATTGTGATCATTGCCATTGTGTCTATTGATCTTTGGCTTGTTGGGCACATCAGTATTGGCGCCGTTGCCTTCACTTTGTCGCTGGTGTTGCGTCTCAGTCTGCTGCTGGGCAGGATGATGACACAGCTTAATGCCCTGATGCGTAATTTCGGCACCATACAAAACTCAATGGATATGCTGACAAAGCCGATTGCATTGCGTGATGATCCGGCTGCCGACGATCTGAAAATCACACAAAGCCGCATTGCTTTCGAAAAAGTCGGCTTTGGTTATGGTAGCCAAAGCGCGGTCATAAATGGTGTATCGCTTGTTGTTGAACCGGGACAAAAAGTGGGTCTGGTCGGGTTATCGGGGGCCGGAAAATCAACCCTGGTCAATTTGCTGCTGCGATTTTTCGATCTTGAATCGGGCCGCATCACAATTGACGGGCAGGATATTCGTAGTGTGACGCAAGCCTCCCTGCGGGCACAAATCAGTGTGGTGACGCAGGATACGTCGCTGATGCATCGCTCCGTTCGCGACAATATCATGCTGGGCAAGCCACACGCCAGCGAGGCGCAACTCAACAGGGCCGCGATAGAGGCGCAGGCACTGCCATTTATCGAAACTTTGCGCGACCAGCACAATCGCAGCGGTATGGATGCACATGTTGGTGAGCGCGGCGTCAAACTCTCCGGTGGTCAGCGTCAACGCATCGCCATTGCCCGGGTCATGCTGAAAGATGCACCGATCCTGATTCTGGATGAGGCGACGTCAGCGCTCGATTCGGAAATCGAGGCCGCCATCCAGGAAAACCTGACAGAACTGATGCGGAACAAGACGGTTATCGCCATTGCGCACCGCCTGTCGACCATTGCCCGGATGGATCGGTTGATTGTCATGGATGGTGGCAGGATTGTGGAAGATGGCAGCCATAGTCAATTGCTTGAACGTGACGGTCTGTATGCACGTTTGTGGGCGCGCCAGTCTGGCGGATTTATCAACAGCTAAGACATTTTTTTCGCTTCTTCTACAACAACAGGCAGATTTTGCGGTTGCCGGAGGAATGCAACCGGCATGGCTTGACCATTGGCAAACGCAGGTTAATTGCACCGTGCCCAGGACCGCATTCAAACAGGCAATTGCCCTTCTGATTGAAATAATGTTGTAAAAACTTGCGGCATTGTGCCTCTGGCGCATTCAGCAGGCTGGACATATTCTAAGAAGCATCCTAGAACCCGGCCAATTATGGGACTGTTTCGCGCCTGAGGGGTTCAGATACAAGGCAGCAATCAGGCCCGCTACCAAGGACTATGTGCAGAGGATGGTCAAAACCGTGAGCGAACACGATACAACAGCCGAACCGTCACGCCGTGATTTTCTGTATCTGACAACCGGCATGGCCGGGGTTGTCGGCGCAGCAGCCGTTGCATGGCCTTTCATTGATCAGATGCGCCCGGACGCATCAACTCTGGCGCTATCGTCAATCGAGGTTGATGTTTCCGCCCTTGAGCCAGGCATGTCGATTACGGTCAAATGGCGTGGCAAGCCGGTGTTTATCCGTAACCGTACGGAAAAGGAAATTGCCGAAGCCGACGCCGTACCGCTTGGTGATCTGAAAGACCAGGCGGCGCGCAATGCCAATCTGGCTCCGGACGCACCTGCACTCGATGTTGATCGCTCTGCTGGAGAAGACCGCGAAAACTGGATCATTATGGTTGGTGTATGTACCCACCTTGGTTGCGTCCCGCTGGGACAGGCCGGTGATTTTGGTGGATGGTTCTGCCCGTGTCATGGATCACATTATGATACAGCCGGCCGTATCCGCAGCGGACCGGCACCGGAAAATCTGGCAATTCCGGAGTTTGAATTTATCTCCGATTCAAGAATTAAAATCGGTTGACAGGGGAACGACGATGAGTGGTGGACATTCAACTTATGAACCGACAAGTGGCCTTGGCAAATGGGTCGATTCCCGCCTGCCGCTTCCAAGGATGGTCTATGATTCCTTTGTTGCCTATCCGGTTCCTCGCAATCTGAACTATGCCTATACATTCGGTGCCATTCTGGCGGTAATGCTGGTGGTTCAGATTTTGACAGGCATCGTGCTGGCAATGCACTATGTGGCCAATACCGGGCTGGCATTTGAATCAGTCGAAAAAATTATGCGTGATGTGAATTCAGGCATGCTGCTTCGCTATATGCATGCCAATGGTGCATCCTTCTTCTTTATCGCGGTCTACATCCACATTTTTCGTGGCATGTACTACGGATCCTACAAGGCACCACGCGAGATATTGTGGATCCTGGGTGTCATAATCTACCTGCTGATGATGGCGACCGGTTTCATGGGTTATGTGCTGCCATGGGGGCAGATGTCCTTTTGGGGTGCGACGGTGATCACCAACTTCTTTACCGCATTCCCGATTGTCGGCGAGCCGATCCAGCAACTGCTGCTGGGTGGATTTGCGGTTGATAATCCGACCCTCAACCGCTTCTTCTCACTGCACTACCTGCTGCCCTTCATGATTGCCGGTGTTGTTATCCTGCATGTCTGGGCGTTGCATGTAACCGGTCAGACAAATCCGACCGGCGTGGAAGTGAAGTCGAAAACCGACACATTGGCCTTCACACCCTATGCAACCATCAAGGATGCTTTCGCCACGGTGGTTTTCCTGCTGGTCTTTGCCTATTTTGTCTTCTACATGCCTAATTATCTGGGTCACCCGGACAATTACATCGAAGCCAATCCGCTCAAGACACCGGCGCATATCGTCCCTGAATGGTACTATCTGCCATTCTACGCGATCCTTCGGGCGATTACTTTCAACGTGGGTCCAATCGATTCCAAACTTGGCGGTGTGCTGGCCATGTTCGGATCGATCCTGATCCTGTTCCTTTTGCCATGGCTCGATACTTCTAAGGTTCGTTCGGCCGTTTATCGCCCCTGGTTCAAAGTGTTCTTCTGGCTCTTCGTGGTGAATGCGATTTTCCTGGGCTGGCTTGGTTCCAAGCCCGCAGAGGGCACCTATACAATTATGGCTCAGGTGGGCACGGCGTATTATTTTGGCTTCTTTATCGTCATATTGCCATTGCTGGGCCGATACGAAAAAACAAGACAGGTCCCCAACTCGATAACTGAAGCAGTGCTTGCAAAACACGGTAGCGGTAAACCGAAAGCGGCAACTGCCGCTCCGGAAAATCGCGGTTGATCATGCGTCAGGAAGGAACAAGAACAATGAAAAAGCTTGTCTCGACACTTCTGTCGCTGACCGTTGTTGCGGCACTGGGTACTTCTGCGGCGCTGGCCGCAGAGGGTAGTGAACACAGCAAAGCACCCAAAGAAGTGGATTGGTCCTTTGCCGGTCCTTTCGGCACCTATGACAAGGGGCAGCTTCAACGGGGCCTCAAAGTCTATGTTGAAGTATGTGCTGCGTGTCATTCGCTGGAAAGCATCGCATTTCGTAATTTCACCGATCTTGGTTATTCTGAAGACCAGGTTAAAACACTGGCCGCAGACTACGAAGTAACCGACGGTCCGAATGATGAAGGTGAAATGTTTGAGCGGGCTGCAATCCTGTCGGATTATTTTCCCTCACCCTTCCCGAATGAGGAAGCGGCTGCCTATGCAAACAACGGCGCACCACCGCCGGATCTTTCGCTGATGGCCAAGGCACGGGGCGCGATACGCGGGTTTCCAACTTTTGTTTTCGACATTTTCACCATGTATGCGGAGGGTGGACCGGACTATATTTATTCGCTGCTGTCCGGTTATGAGGAAGCACCACACGATGTCGTGGTCACTGAGGGAACCTACTACAATCCCTATTTCATGAATGGTGATTCTCTGGCGATGGCATCACCACTGTCAGATGAAATTGTGACTTATGATGATGGCACACCGGAAACTGTGGATCAGTATAGCCGTGATGTATCCGCATTTCTCATGTGGGCCGCAGAGCCGCACATGGAGAAGCGCAAATCCTTGGGTTTCAAGGTTCTGCTCTTCCTGCTGATCTTTGCAGGTCTGCTTTATCTCACCAAGAAATCAATCTGGTCACGTGTAGAGCATTGACCTGAACAAAATAGTCAATAGAAATGCATCAGGCGGCCATGGGCCGCCTTTTGTTTGGCTCCGATTGCGAGCGCACTGAACCATTGGGGGCTGATATGGATCAGACAATGACGGAAACGCTGCTTAACTCCATTCGCACAATTCCGGACTATCCCAAGCCCGGTGTCCAGTTCCGTGATATCACGACGATGCTTGGCAATCCACGCGCCTTCCGGCGCTGTGTGGACGAATTGGTGCAGCCCTATGCGGGTACACGCATTGATCAGATTGCCGGTATCGAAGCGCGCGGTTTCATTCTGGGAGGTGCCATTGCCCATCAGTTGTCAGCAGGGTTTGTCCCAATCCGCAAAAAGGGCAAACTGCCCCACGACATTGTGCGGGTGGCCTACAGTCTGGAATATGGCGTTGATGAAATGGAAATGCACAAGGATGCAATCACGCCGGGGCAAAAGGTTATTCTGGTGGACGACCTGATTGCGACCGGTGGCACGGCTGAGGGCGCTGTCAAACTGCTGACCCAGATGGGTGCAGATATTGTTGCCGCCTGTTTTGTGATTGACCTGCCCGATCTGGGTGGCCGTAAAAAGCTCGAAGAGCTGGGTGTGACCGTGCGCACGCTGGTGGCGTTTGAAGGGGACTGAACGCCTGTTTCTCATCTAGACCGTTTCACGTTTTGTCAGAAACGGAACAACGGTGTCGGCCTTTGATTTTCTTGATGCATTTAGGTTTTGCCAATTCCGTAAAAAACCTGAATTGTTTTAGTGATGAAAATTGTACGATACTACATAATCATGATCGTTGTTTCGTATTACTCAGCGCAGTCATGCTTGACATCGTGCTATCGGCCTAATGTTTAATGATTGAGGACCTTTATTTTTTTGTTCTTTTTTGGCCGACGCTGAGAAATCCATTTTAGCGGCATGGCCAACGACGTCTCAGTCGTACTTGGCGTGTGGCTTAATTCAAGCGAACGTGTTTGTCTCTGGCTGGCGTGGGTATCATTTGGCCGTTTCATTTCCCGGATCAACCATCCGGCTTCATGGTCAGGATTTTCGAGCATCAGTGTGTTGGCCTTGGCCAGCCAGTTATCCCAACTGCAGGTCCGCAAAGGTATGCCAATTTCCTTCGCAGCCCTCATTATGTGCGAGACTAATATTTCTGAATGATCGAAGAGATGAAAATTGCACCCGTTTTTTGTTGCTGACGTATTTGTGCCGACAATGCGGCTAGCAGCTTGATCAACATTGATTGCGAAAATATCAGTTTTAGGAATATCAGGCAGAAATTCCGAGTCCAATACTATCGAGAGTAGTGCGGTTCCGGTATCCCGGGTATCGTACCATCCGGTGTGTGAGTCCCCAATAATCAAGCCGGGTCGGTGAATTGCGATTGGAAAACCGCGCAGGCGTGCTCGAAGTAGTATCTGCTCAGCCACCCACTTGCTTTGTGCATAGCCTCCTGTTTCAACTGGCTGCGCGGGGAAGCTGGCAGGGTCTAGTTGCAGTGGATTTTCATCACCGAACACACTAATCGTAGAGATGAAGTGCATTGCTTTTGGGCGCTGGCAAACTATGAGTTTCATGAGTTCCACGACACTCAATACGTTGGCCGTTCGGAGTCCGCGATAAGATTTTACAAAATTAACATCGGCTGCATTGTGTACTATAACATCACAATTTGATGCAATTGTTTGATAATGCTCTATTTCTAACCCAAAATTGGGCTTGCACAAGTCGCCACATACTACATGAACTCGGGCTGCAAAATCTTTAACGTCTACCGATATCTCCGACAATGCGTTACCAAGTCGCCGCTCCGCATCCTGGTGGTCTGTTCCCCTTACTAAACAATAAATCGGTGCTGTTCCAGATACCAGAAGTTCTTTCAGTATATATCGACCTAGGAACCCGGTGGCCCCGGTTACGAGAACGCCTGCGCAGTGCCGCAACGAAACATCAGTCACATATCCTAACGGCATCAATTCTTCTGCGAGGTCAACATCTTCTAATGGATTGGCATCCAGGCCCTTGGGACTGGCCAAAGTGCCATGCACCCAAGCTGCCAGTTCTGCAACACTCGGTGCTTCGAAGACAGCACGCAGAGGTAGTGATATGCCAATCGCTTCCTCAAGGTGTTTCACCAGACGTACGATCAATAGTGAATGGCCACCAAGATCAAAAAAATTATCGTGAATCCCGACTTTTTCCACATCTAAAATGTCGGAAAAGGCACTAGCAATGGCAATTTCAACCTCTTCATTTGGTGCCACATAGACAGACTGTTGTACGTTAACTTTCACACCCAGAAGACTTTTGCGATCCACCTTGCCTGATGATGTCAACGGTATGCGGTCTATGAAGGCAAAGCCGCTCGGGATCATATGATTTGGAAGACTTTGCATGAGCTCACTGCGTATCGATCTAACATCAACAAGACTATCAATATCAAGGATACGAACAGCACCATCGTGGTCATCGTTGGTCTGTGCATCAACATTCTCCGGCACCATAAAGGCAATCAGCCGAATATTGCCGGTCCTGTCCGTCCTGGTCTCCACAACAGCCTGGGTTATGCCATCGCATGCTTGAAGTGCCATCTCAATCTCGCCAAGCTCAACACGCATACCGCGAATATTGACCTGAAAATCCGAACGGCCCGAAAACTCCAATGTACCATCCGCCCGCCAGCGGGCAATATCACCGGTACAGTACAACCGTGCACCGGCTTCATCGCTGAAGGGATCGGCGATGAACTTCATTGACGTTAATCCTGGCTGGCCGACATAGCCGCGTCCGACTTGAACACCACCTATCAAAAGTTCGCCTAAAACACCAACCGGCTGCGGCATCAAATATTCATCGACGACATATGCCTGTGTGTTGGAAATGGGAGCACCTATGGGAGGGGGCGTTCCAATTTTTTGATCATTTATGGCAAAACAGGAGGCTGTAATCGAGGTTTCTGTTGGGCCATATGCATTAAATATGCGTTTGGTTGGAAGTTCCTTAATGTTTTCGGACAGAATAAGAGTCTCCCCACCAAACACAATTACATCGAGTGTATGTCCGCTCAATCGCAGTAATTGTCCGAAGGCCGGAGGACAGTCAAACTGCGTAATTCGATAATCTGCCAAAAATTCAGACATGCGGTCTGGCGATGTTGCGACAGCCTTCGGTACGCTGATGAGCACCGCTCCACATGTGAGGCTCGATGCGATTTCACTTATGGAGACGTCAAATCCGATTGACGCAAACTGGGCGACTCGACTCTGCCTATTTGTACCAAATTTCTGATTCTGAGATCGTATCAGATTAAACAGACCCTTGTGGTGAAGGGCAACTCCCTTTGGCCTTCCCGTGGATCCAGAGGTATATATGATGTAAGCTAAATTGTTAGAGCGGGGAAATGAAAGTTGTTTCTTATTCACGGTGGCAGCAAACGGTCGGACACCAATGGCGGAGGATGTGCCTCTATCATCCAGAAAAATGGTCTGCACTGAAATTTCAGGCAGAACACCCGCTAGTCCAAGTGTAGTGATCACCATGTTGGCCCCGCCATCCTCCAGCATAAAATTTATCCGGTCCTTCGGATAATCCGGATCAAGCGGGAGATAGGCGCCGCCCGCCTTCCATATGCCAAGCAACGTAACAATCAATTCCAGAGAATGCTCAAGGCAGACCCCGACAACACATTCAGGACCAACACCCTGATCGATCAGATGATATGCTAGCCGATTAGATGCTGCATCAAGATCACCGTAGGTCTGTTCCCTGTTTCCATCGATCACTGCAATCGCCTCAGATCTTTCATCAGCTTGCTCTTTGAACAAATCAACAACCGTCATATCTCGGGGATAATTCATAGTTGTGTTGTTGAATTGTGATTGAATGAGTGACCGCCCAATGTCACCAAGTAGATCAATACGTCCGATGGAAATGTCTGGTGTAACAACCACAGCAGTCAAAATTCGCTGCAACATTGAAATCATATTCTCAGCTGTGGCCATATCAAACAACTGTGTTGCAAAGGTCAATGAACCACTTAATCCATTTGGCGATTCTGCCAAATCAAGCAGCAGTTCGAACTGAGTGGTCTCGATATCACTTTCAAACTGAGTTGTCTCAATGCCTATGAGATCTAATACCTCAACATTATTTGATGGATTTTGGAGAACAAACATAACCTGCACAAGCGGTGCGTGACTCATCGTACGTGCTGGTGCCACAGCCTCAACAACCGCTTCGAAGGGAACAGCCCCATGTTCGAAAGCGGCCAGCGCTGAATTTTTTGTTGAACGAACCTGATCCCGAAATGAGTCGAGATCATCAAATTGATGTCGCAGCGCCACTGTGTTAACGAAAAAACCGACTAGGCGCTCAAGTTCAACGCGTGCGCGACCGGCCACTGCCGTTCCAATTACAAGGGTTTCATCGCCACCTATGCGATGCAAGAGTGAGGCAAATGCCGCCTCAAGCACCATGAACAAGGTTGCACCCTCTGATGTGGCGAGTTCTTTGAGACCGGTTAAGATCTCGGTTGAAATTTCGACTGATAAGGAACAACCGGAATAATCCGTTGTCTCCAATCGGGATCGATCAAACGGCAGGTTGATTGCTTCTGGAACATCACGGAGATTGTCGCGCCACCATGCAATTTCGGCATCAAATCGATCTCCTGACAAGATGTCACGCTGCCACACGGTATAATCAGCGTATTGAATTGGTAGTTCAGGTAATTTCGTGGATGCCCCTGACACATCTGCGTTATAGAGCACAGATACCTCGTTAAGCAAAAGCCCCACCGACCAACCATCAAGAACAGTGTGATGGCCGGTCACCACCAGCACATTTTGCTGATCTTTTACTCTCAACAGGTGGCTGCGGAACAAGGGGCCCTGATGCAGGATGAACGGTCCACCCGTTAGCGTTTTGACGCGAGCCATTAGCGCACTTGTGTTTAAATCAGTGGCATCTTCTTCAATCAGATCAAAACCGCTGCTTTCAACAGGTCGGATCAGCTGCACCGGATATTCACCCGCATCGATAAATACTGTGCGCAGGCTTTCATGACGGGCGACAATGTTTGACAGGGCATTTGACAGAGCGTTTACATCCAGGGGGCCAACCAGCTCAACGGCACCAGCGATATTATAAACCGCCTCGGAATTGGCGTTCAGTCGATCCAGGAACCACAGTCGTTCCTGCTGGAATGACAAAGGTACCGGAATTGATTGATCAACCTTGGTAATCGGGCGAGCAGCTTGCCAATTCGCCGAAACATCTTCCAAGGCCGTGCCAAGCTCTGAAACAGTTGGAGTCTCAAAAACGGTGCGCAATGTCAGAGTTTTGCCTGTTGTTGCTTCTAAGCGCGCAACAAGGCGTACCGCCAGAAGCGAATGGCCACCAAGGTCAAAAAAACTGTCTTCGGCACCGACCTGATCAACACCAAGCAGATCGGACATAGCTTCTGCTACCAGAGTTTCGGCCTTGCTGCGCGGTGCGACGTAGGCGGTGCGAGCCAAGGTAGCTTCCACGTCGGGCAATGCCTTGCGTTCCAGCTTACCTGACACATTCAGGGGCAAATTCGTCAGGCCGATAAAACCAGTCGGTATCATGTGCTCTGGTAGCGTGTGTTTGAGTTGTGCGCGTACCAGTTCCAGATGGATGTGCTCGTCAAGCTCCAGAACTTGAGCGCCGCTTTTCTGAAACACAGATTCACCGTCAGATGCAAAGCGGCTTGAATTGGCAACTTGTTTGTCTGGCACAATATACGCAACCAGAAGAGTATTATCCTCGTCATCTTTGCGGGCAGCAACGGCAGCCTGTGAAATCCCTTCACAGGCGATGAGCGCCGCTTCGATTTCACCCAGTTCCACTCGCATACCACGGATTTTTACTTGGGTGTCAAAACGACCGATAAATTCAAGTGTTCCATTCGCACGCCAACGAACCATGTCTCCTGTGCGGTATACTCGCGCTCCGGCCTTTGAACTAAATGGATCAGCTATGAATTTTTCTGCCGTGAAGCCGGAACGCCCAAGATAACCACGAGTAACCTGTTCACCACCTATCAGCAATTCTCCGGTGACGCCAATTGGCAGCGGCTGCAATTGTCTGTCCACAACATATACCTGAACATTGGACAAAGGCGATCCAATTGGAATTGTTTCAGTCGCCGCATGCACTGACTGCATCAAAGTTGTAACTGTTGTCTCTGTTGGACCATAGGCATTCCAAAGAGTTCCCTTCAGGCACATTAGGCGATGTGCCAGCTCTTTTGTGAGTGTTTCTGCACCTGCCAACATGATGACGTTGCGATCGACATGCCAACCGTCATCCAGCAACATTTTCCATACCGAGGGCGTGGTGTTGACATATGAAGTTGCTGTGGAGTGTGCCAGATTTGCAAGATATTTGTTTTCCCCGAGACGCTTTCTGTCGGCAAGCACCAAACAGGCACCAATAGTCAACGGGAGGAGAAAATCCTGTAAGGAGACGTCGAAGGTTGCTGCTGTAATCGACAGGACAACATCGGAGCTATCCAGCGTCACCGCTTTTTGAATACTTCTGACAAAGTTCGAAAGTGAACCATAAGGCACACCGACGCCTTTTGGTCCGCCGGTTGATCCAGATGTATATATTATATAAGCGAGAACCGATGGTGTTAGTTCGGCTAATCTTTCAATATCCAAGACCGGGCTGGTATTTTGTTCAGATATGGTTGATGTGGTTGCTGTATCGTCGAGCAAAATCAATGTCGACGATAATAGAGGTGTGGTGACAATAATATTATCTACCGACACCGGCAGGTTTGCGGCAAGCGCTTTGATTGTCACGATGACAGTTGCACCAGAGTCATCTAGCAAAACAGAGTTCCGTTCCTTGGGATAATCGGGATCTAGCGGCAGATAGACCCCACCAGCTTTTAAGATACCCAATAAAACTACTATTAGATCCTGGTTGCGTGCCAGGCACACGCCAACAACAACCTCAGGTCCTACACCTAATCCGATTAAGTAACGTGCCATACGATTTGAAGCCGCTTCCAGTTCACGGTAGGTAAGTTGGCCACTGTCATCGACAATGGCAACTGACCAGGGATGCAGGGTTGCCTGCTGGCAGAACATGTCAACCACCGTTTTGTTGCGAGGGTGTTTAACTGCTGTGTCATTGAATTTTGAGATAGTTAAAATGCGTTCATCGTCGCCCATAATCGGCACATCCGCAATTTTCGTACCGGGGTTTGTCGCCAGCAATCGCAATGTCTGATCTGCGAACATGACAATGCGGTCAAGGTGTCGATTGATTGTGGTTTCTTCAAATACTGCGGCATTGAAACGAACATCCAGCTCTATCGGAGTAGTCCACCCCGCTTGGGTGTACAAAATGGACATGCCTCGTTCATGACTCGTCAACCCTTGTACTTGAGCAGGTTGATTTTCAATTGACGGACCTCGGCGTAATATTAGAGCGTTGACAGTCACATCACCGTGCCGATCATCGAGGCCGGTATCGCGAACAATATCACCAATTGCTACCTTTCCATGTTTCAACGCTTCTTTATGCATGGCAGCGGCATTGAGCAGGCATGCATTGATCGGGGAGCCCGCAGGAAAAGAAATACGAACTGGAACTAAATTGACAAAGTTGCCCGGTATTTTCAGCGTTTGTCTTGTTCTGTTGATGTAGGGAACAGAAAATACAACATCTTGTTCGTCGGCAATGCGGGACAGATATAGTCCGGTGATGCCAGTTAGAAGTTCTGCCGGCGACAATGTGAGTAACTCAGCTGCAAGTGACAGGGCAGCAACCACCGAATCGGGAAGCACCCGCCTACGAGATTGAACGTTCCAGGCCAACGTCTTTTGGTGAGGCTGATCAGCTATTGCGTTAATCAGCGGCGCGTCGTGTCCTTCATCAACAAACGTATGCCAGTAGCTCATGTCTTCATCGTAGGCTGCGGACCAACGATAAAGTTGTTGCTCTTTTAACGACGGCAGGAATTTTCGATCCAGGTCCAGCGGGCGGCTCGGGTATTGCTTCAAAGTCTCATAATTTTGGCAAATGAGTTCAAAGTACCGAACAGCGGATAGCCCATCGGCAAAAAGATGATGGGCACACTGGGCGACTACAACTTCGCTTGGTGTTATGAAAACAGCAAATCCCGCACCGTCGTTTTTTGTTGTCTTCTGTTGATGCCATTCAAGCACCTCAATTGGGCCGGAAGGTGAGGCCGTAAGCTTGTGCAGATGAATGAGTTCAATGTCCAAGGTTGGGTTTCGGGACACGAATTGAAGTGCATGCTCAGTTACGTTCAGCCAGGCCGACTGACATTGCTGGATGGTAGCTTGTATTGCCAACTTTAGGCGATCAGAATTGACATAGGGTGGGCAGTTCAAAACACAAAGATACGTAAAGTTTGTGCCCGATGGAGCAGCATGCTGGGCAAACCACAACCCCTCCTGATCGCGTGACAGGGGGTATAGCGCTCCTGTAGTTTCAGGTGGATGGTTTATCATGCGTTGAATGGTATTGGTGGGGTCTAGCAACCTCGCATTTGATACAGAATTCAACCACGACTGCTCGATGGGCAATTCAGGATACTCAGCAATTTGCTTTATTAGTGACAGATAGAGATTGATCAACGATTTGATGGTGATTTCGTCAAACAAATCTTCGCTATAACTGATAGTGGCTAGATATGTACTATCTTTCAGGTCGAATATAACAGCCACATCTGCACCGCGGCCGGGATTGCCTCTGTCTACCTCCTCAACGAGCACATCTCCCAGTCCAGCTGCCAATGAATCCAGTCCGGTTCGCAACTGGCAAAATATCTGGAACAGGGGGTCAAACGAAGCATGTCGAGGCGGATCGATTGCCGCAACAACCTCATCAAAGGCTAGCTCACTGTTTTGTAACGCCAAGATCAATTGCTGCATTGCAGCTTTCAGATGATGGGCCGCTGAGTCCGAAGGTTCAATCGAATGACGTAATGCAACTGTGTTGGAGAAAAGGCCGATTGTCTCCATAAAGTCTGGGTGGTGACGGCCCTCCGTCACGGTTCCCAAGACCACATCAGATGAGTGGGTGAGTAGTCCGCAAACAAGCGCGAACCCGGTCTCTAGAACAACAAATGGCGTGACGGAACAGTGTTTTGAGAGACTTTCAACCGCCGCTGTAAATTCTTTGCCCATGTGACAAGCTATTTGGCCAGCGCGATCAGATTGTACTGTCGGGCGAGGTCGATCGAACGGTAAATTTAAGCAAGTTGGTGCACCCGCTAGTGTTTGTCGCCAATAGTTTGTCAGCTTTGTTTTGTGTTCTCTTGTTTGCCGCGCTGTCTCCCAGGCAGCAAAATCGACATATTGGATTACCGCGGTATTGAACGTTGGTGATTCATCCTCGCAGAATGCTGAATAGGCTGAAGCAAGGTCGCGCCAAAGAGTAGTTGATGATGTGGCGTCAACTGCGATATGGTGAACACAAATCGAGAGGTACGCTATTTTTGATCGTGTTGTAAAAAGGACCGCTCGGAACACCGGGCCACCGAATGGATCAATGGGATTGTTTGCTTCTGCCTTCGCCAATTCACAGGCATCAAAGGGCGTATGGTTTGAGTTGTTGCTGATTTCCAGCTGCACACTACAGTCTTCTTCTATGACTGGGACGAATCTATTCAGCTTTTTGTCTTCCCGATAACACGTTCTTAGGATCTCATGGCGCGCGACAATCCAGGAAATTGTTTTGCTCAGTGCCTTCAAGTTCAGTTGCCCGGTCAATTTGAGAACAATGCTTGCGTTCCCCAATCGAGTACCAGGCATCAATTTTTCGATCGCCAAAATCCGTTCTTGGGCTGTCGACAAAGGCAATTCTGCTGATCGGTCAACGCTTTCGATTGGTCTGATGACGGTGTAATCCACCGTAGCGGCTTGCAGTGAGGTGGCCAGCGCTGAAATTGTTGATGATTCGAATATAGTTTGCAGACTGATATTACGACCGGTGGCTTCGTTGATTTGTCCAACAAGGCGAATTGCCTGAAGAGAGTCTAGGCCAATCATAGGTAGTGGAGTAGATGGTTTGATCCTCAAGTGTGGCAGATCAGCGATTTTCGCGATTACTTCCAGAAGCCAGACCTCAAATTCGGTATGCGGGTACTGTTCTGGCATTGTGGATATATCTGAGTGCACCTGCCGAGGAGAAACTGGTGTATGGTTGTTAAGAATTTCCTTAGAAATATCATATGGACTTGAGTAGGCGTTATATTGCTCTGTGTTTTGGATTCTTATCGAATTTAATTCAAGAGGCAGCTCTCCAAATGCGTTGCTTAGTGAGGTCTTTATCTGAATTGCCCGTTTTGTGAAAATTGATGGTAAACCTGATTCAGGTGCTTCCGGGCTACAGTTGGGATGGTTCGCTACGTTTACTTCTAGCAACAATCTGCCGTCCAGATTCAGCCGATAGAAACTTTGGACCTTGTCAATCCAATCCACCATCTCCAGATGCGCATTGATAGCGGCTGGCTGCGGCAATGGACCTGAATCAGTTCTATGTCGGGTGAGCAGTATGCGATCATACAGGCTGACAAGGCCTGAGGCTCGATCCCAGTTCGCCAGCACCGGCAATTCGCCGTTAAGATACCGCTGTTTGGCCAATGACCGGCGCAACTTACCCGAGGTGGTACGTGGCAGGGATCCTGGCCGCACAAAGACAATTACGGTCGCATCTATCTCATGGGCTGCACCAATGGCATGACGGATTGTTGCAACAGCATCATGTACTTCGATATTTTTTGCTGCCTTCCAGTCCAACTCATGCAGCAGCAGCAGTTGCTCACGCCCTTGTGCTTTAACTCCCACAGCGATAGTGCGATCCGGATCAAGGTAATCCGATGCGCCTGCCGCTGCCCGCTCAATATCATGGGCATAATGATTCTGACCATGAATGATAATCATGTCTTTGTGCCGGCCACAAAGAAAAAGTTCTCCGTTGACAATAGCGCCGAGATCACCGCTGCGAAGATAGCGCTTGTCACCAGGATCGTCGGCAATAGTTGCCCCAAATGTTGTTTCTGTCGCTTCTGGCTCGTTCCAGTAACCACCGGCAATACTTGGACCTGACAGCCAAACCTCACCGATCGAACCGTCCCTGCAGACCTGCCGAGAATGCGGGTCAACGATCAGCAGTTCATGATTACTGATCACAGAACCGCAGGAAATCATTTCGACTGTGCGGTCACCAATAAATTTGCTCTGCTTCCCAACTTCGCTCCTCTTGACAACAAGAGTTCCAGCATTGATGGACCGAGGGTCCACCGGCAACAATTTAGGTCCTGCCTGTTCCCTCGACCCAGTCGTCAGCAATACCGTCTCGGCCATACCTAACACTTGCTGGAAAGTCTCGATGCGAAAACCGATCGGTGCAAAACACTCTTCGAAACTTCGCAGAGTGGAATACCGTGTCGGTTCGCCTCCACTGACTACCGACTTGAGGCAGGACAGATCCAGGTCCGCGAATTCCGTTTCATAGGTGGCGTCCACACACATTTGATAGCCGAAGTTTGGCGCGCAGATATGGGTTGCCCGATAGCGATCAACTGCCTCAAGCCAGCGGAACGGACGTTGTAGAAAAGATGCCGGAGACATCAGAATCACCGGACTGCCAGTTACAATTGGCACAATGAGCCCGCAGATTAGACCCATATCATGATGTGGTGGCACCCACACGCACCCTTTGGACCCGGATTCAATATTAACAACCTCAACAATCCGATGTGCATTGTCGACGACATTGGCATGGCTGATCATCACGCCCTTTGGCAAACCGGTAGAACCCGACGTATATTGCAAAAAAGCCAGATCATCTGGCTGGACGTTGGGGTCAACCCAGCTCAATCGTGCGGCAAGATCAATTTGATCAATCAAAATTATTTGCGGAAGCGTGTGCCTTGTACTCGCCCAATCCTGAAGCTGGTTTTGCATCTCTTGCTGCACCAGAATGCAGGTGGCACCCGCATCGGCCATGATTGTTTCAAGACCGGCCATTTGTTTGGCATTGTGAGGTGGGTAGGCTGGAACTGCAACCATGCCTGCCATCAGACAGCCATAGAAGGAAACTACATAATTTAATCCTGGAGGGCACAGAATCAGTATTCGATCCCCCTTAATGCAATTGTTCTGTACCGTTGCTGCAACCGCCTGCGCTTTTGCGAATAGATCTGCATAACTGAGTGAATCGGTCCTGGAATCTCCGTCGTTTGAATAGGAAAGGAAATCGAAACCGACACAATTGGCATCGGAAACCGCCCTAAGTTTCAGTTTTTCCACCAGGGTCGTAGCTACGGGGCCTCGATTACGGGTTACGGATTTGTCAATGTCGAAGCCATTGTCATTATTCGTATGCTCCACCATTTGCCATCTCCAATATTATAAATTCAAAGTATTAGATTAAAATATGATTTTTAAGTAATTTTTAGATTTAAAGTATATAGTATATATAAATAAACAAAAAATGCTAACTGTATAAATAATAAATTTGCGGTTTATATATTTCTCTGTTGAGGTGTTGCATTTTTTTTACGGATACCGTCGTGGAAGAAATTGTGCTCCTGGACGGTGATCACAGTATGCAAAAATCTATCAACGCCAGCCGGTATTGGTTTACTGAAGCGTGTGGTCATTCGGTTGTCGGTTTCGAATTTTGGCAAATATGAGTTTGTCCAAAGCAAACTGCCCCACGACATTGTGCGGGTGGCCTACAGTCTGGAATATGGCGTTGATGAAATGGAAATGCACAAGGATGCAATTACGCCGGGGCAAAAGGTTATTCTGGTGGACGACCTGATTGCGACCGGTGGCACGGCTGAGGGCGCTGTCAAACTGCTGACCCAGATGGGTGCAGATATTGTTGCCGCCTGTTTTGTAATTGACCTGCCCGATCTGGGTGGCCGCAAAAAGCTCGAAGAGCTGGGTGTGACCGTGCGCACGCTGGTGGCGTTTGAAGGGGACTGAACGCCCGCTTTATAGACGCAGCAGGACGGCACTATTGAAGGTGATGACTGTCTTTCCGTGCTGATTTATGCCTTCAGACTGGCCTTCGACGATCCCCCATTCAGGCTTGGATTTCCTTTGCCGGGTGGCTGTCGTCGTATTGAAATAGTGGATCGTATCACCGGCAAATACAGGCGCGTACCAGTTCAAATCCCGTAGGCCGGGTGAGGGACCAAACACCGGCAATGGTTTGCCCTCAGCTTCGAGTTCAGCAAACCATTTGTCCCGGTATTCCAGGTTTTTTTTCATCCACACGGCAGTTGTGTGCCACCCGGAGGCACAGAGCGCGCCGAACATTGAATTGCGCGCAGCCTGCGCATCAATATGAAATGGCTGGGGGTCAAATTTTTTGGCGAAGGCAATAATGGCCTGTGCGGTGAACAGGTAGGTGCCATAGTCAAAACGCCTGCCAACCGGAAATGCGTCAAAAGCACTCATATCTGTTTTGCCTTCACACGCATGCCCAAAAAACACAGATTTTCACTGGCGGTCACCAGTTCTTCACGCTGATTGAACAGTTCCTGGCGCAGTTTTACCAAACCGATACCGGGGCGGGAGTTAAGGGCACGCGCCGTCAAAACCGTGGATGTGCCATGCAGCACGTCACCGGCCAATACAGGTCGTTTCCACTCCACAAAATCAACACTGGGCGCCCCTTGCGACGTCGAATCTGATAGGTAGCCATCGAAGATCATCCGCATCATGATGCTGCAGATATGCCACCCCGACGCGGCAAGCCCGCCAAGAAGGCTGGCTTTTCCTGCTGCTTCATCAAGATGCATGCGCTGTGGATCGAATTCCTGCGCGAAATCGATGATCTCCTGCGCATTGACCTGATAGGGGCCGAGCCTGAAGGTTTTGCCCGGCAGGAAATCTTCGAAGGCATAGGACTTGTCCTTCGAAGTATGATTTGGTGTGTCAGCGTTCATAATGATCTTATGGCGTGTTCGGTCCGTGTGATCAATATGGTTTGCATGTCACAGCGTGATGCCGTCTTTGTTTTTTGGTCGCATGTCAATCTGCAACGGATCAAAGTCCTGATAACATGCCAAAATATATTGGCGGCCCGAGGTAAGCCAGCACTGCAAGTATAAGCAGCCCGCGTACGCACGCGGCGTGGAACCGCCGCCACAATATCCAGCTGGTATCAGGTGTTGAACTTGAACAGCATCACATCGCCATCCTGGACGACATATTCCTTGCCTTCATCGCGGGCCTTTCCGGCTTCACGTGCAGCCACTTCGCCGCCCAGCGCATCAAAGTCCTCATAGGCGATTGTCTGCGCGCGAATAAAGCCCCGTTCAAAGTCGGTATGGATGACACCAGCGGCCTGGGGCGCTTTGTAGCCCTTGGGTACTGTCCATGCCCGCGTTTCCTTCGGACCGGCTGTAAAGTAGGTAATCAGGTCAAGGAGTGTGTATCCAGCACGGATCAGCTTGTCGAGGCCAGGTTCCTGCAGGCCCAGTTCCGAAAGGAACTCGGTTGCCTCTTCCATATCGAGTTGTGCAAGTTGGGCTTCAATTTCTGCGGATATGACAACGTGTTGGGCATTTTGCTCATCTGCCATGGTCGCAACAGCTGCTGCAAAGGCATTGCCGGTGGCCGCATCGGCCTCCTCGACGTTACAGACATACAGAACCGGCTTTGAGGTAAGCAGGTTGAGCGATTGCAGCAGGCGAAGGTCTTCCGTTGCAATGCCGTTCAGCAGATGGCGAACCGCTTTGCCTTCCTGCAACAGCGCCAAAGCCTGTTCCATCATTGGTAGAAGCAGTGCTGCTTCCTTGTCCTTGCCGGTCGCTCTTTTGCGATACTGATCGGTACGCCTCTCGAGGCTCTCAAGATCTGCCAGCATCAGCTCTGTTTCGACGGTATCGGCGTCGGCGACCGGGTCAATACGACCCTCGACATGGGTTATATCTTCGTCTTCGAAACAACGCAGAACGTGCACAATTGCATCCACCTCGCGAATATTGGCAAGAAACTGGTTTCCCAATCCTTCACCTTTGGATGCACCGCGCACAAGACCGGCAATATCAACAAATGAGATACGGGTCGGGATGATTTCCTTCGAACCGGCAATTTGCGCAATACGTGCCAGCCGGTCATCGGGTACCGCCACTTCGCCGGTATTGGGCTCAATGGTGCAGAATGGATAATTGGCTGCCTGGGCGGCGGCGGTTTTGGTCAATGCATTAAACAGCGTTGACTTGCCAACATTGGGAAGGCCGACAATTCCGCATTTGAAACCCATGACGATTAATCCTTGTTACCAAAGAGTTTCTTCAACATCCCGGCCATTGGTCCGCTCTGCGGCAGTTTTGCCTGTTGGTGCGATCGGGCAGCGTGAATGTGAGAAGAAGCTTTTTTTGTTTTTTGTTTGCGCTCTGGCGCAGGGGCAGATCCGTTGCCTGTCGCCAGTGCGATTTTGTTGAGAAAACTGGATGCGTCGCCCTTTGTCAGCAAATCGCAATGATCGCCAATGGCGTCCAGCATGGGATCAAGCCAGGCACCATCTGATTTGGCAAAATCGCCCAGAACGTGGGAATTGACCCTTTCTTTTGCGCCCGGGTGGCCAATGCCCAGTCGCAGACGCCGATAGTCTTTTCCGCAATGGGCATCAATGGACTTAATGCCATTGTGCCCGCCTGAGCCGCCGCCTGTTTTGATCCGGGCTTTGCCTGGCATCAGATCCAGCTCGTCGTAGATCACGATGAGATCGGCGCAAGACAATTTGTAGAAGCGCATGGCTTCTCCAACCGCATCACCGGAAAGGTTCATGAATGTTTGAGGCTTGATCAGCAGGGTCTTTTCACCCGCCAATTCACCCTCGGCTATCTCTGCCTTGAATTTTTTGGACCAGGGGGAAAAGGAATGGCGGCGGGCAATTGCATCCGCCGCCATGAAGCCAATGTTATGGCGCTGTTTGGCGTAACGGGGACCGGGATTGCCAAGGCCAGCAATAAGCAGCATTGCGCCGGTCTCCGTTCTACAAAAAGGAGGCGATTATTCTTCGCCTGCTTCTTCTGCTGGTGTTTCGTCATCAGTTGCTTCATCTTCGTCCGAAGCGGCATTATCTTCGCTCTTCAGACCGGCAGGTGATGCAATTGTTGCAATGGTGAAATCACGATCAGTAATCGTGGGCTCAGCACCTTCAGGCAAATTGATGTTTGAAATATGGATGCCATCACCCAGATCCAATCCGGTCAGATCGGCAACGAATGCCTCCGGAATGTCATTTGCCGGGCAGTTGATTTCAACTGTATGGCGCACAATGTTCAACACGCCACCGCGGCTGATACCAGGGCATTCATCTTCGTTTTCGAAATGGACGGGAACATCAACTGTCACCATTGTATTTTTCGAAATGCGAAGGAAATCCACATGCATGGTAAAATCGCGTACAGGATCGAGTTGATAATCCTTCGGCAGAACGCGGTGTTTTTGACCATCAACATCGATCGTAGCGATGGTGGTCATGAAACCGCCGGCATGGATTTTCATCGTCACTTCCTTGTAGGGAAGGGCGATGGATAGTGGGGGCTTGTTGTCACCGTAGATGACAGCTGGTATTTTACCGTTGCGGCGAAGTTCGCGGGCAGACCCCTTACCGACCCGTTCGCGCGCCTCGGCATGAAGCTCATAGCTATTGCTCATGGCTTGTCCTTTCGAGGTTTTGTATGGAGTGTTTTCCGGGTTTTAGTGGCCCGTAAAAACATCGAGCGGCCAAAGCCGCCCCATCCGCGTTGCCTCCAAGGGTGTCTACGCGGACGCGCGCTGTATAACCGACGCTTTGATGGGATGCAAGAGCCGATGTTGGTAGCTATTGCCTGCAGGCTCCGCAATACAGATACAGAAAAACCGGACGGAATTGGGTCCGTCCGGTTGCTTGCAAGACACAGGTTAACGCAAGACGAGGGTTGGGCTCGACCTTACTGTGCCTGCAGTTCTGCTGGGGTCTTGTCTTCAATCGTTGTCCAGTTCGTATCAGCTGCGACAATCAGGTTGGCGCGATCTGCTTCCCAACGCTTCTGGATGCCAGGGGCAAGATTGAGGTAAAGTTTGTTGTCGACGATGCGCCACAATTCCGGGTCGCCATCAAATTTGAAACCCATGGCTGTCCCGAAGGCGCAATAGCCGCCGTAGGCTGGTGCAAATGCTTCCGGATCAGCGACAAATGCGGCTTTGTTTTCTTCACTTGAAAAACGATAGGTCGCGCCATCATATTCGGCTGTGATCTGGAAATCACCGGGTGTTGGTTTGCCATTTGTGAAATAGGCGACTGGATCGTAGCCACGCAGTGCAAGACCCGTGCTTGTGGCATTCACATCAACGCCAGCGGCAAATGAGGAAACAAATAGTGTTGCGGATATGGCGGCTCCGGCCAATGTTGTCAAAATCGCTTTCAGCATTTCACACTCCTGCATTGTTATAAAACTGTTTCACCTGGATCCAGAGAGCTGTTTGCCGCTCTGGTCTGCAGTGGTTGTACAGTTAGGAACCAATTGGTACAAAACAAATGAATGTGACTATGACTTGATTGAAATTCCGGTCTGCGCTTCTATGAATATTAATAGGTACGCCTGCCGTGTACCTTTGAATTGGAAATGCCGAACAATGGCCAGACCTCGCGAATTCGAAATGGACGCAGCACTTGATGGTGCAATGCAGATATTCTGGCGTCTTGGCTATGCAGCAACCAACCTGCCGGACCTGTTGACGGCTATGGGACTGACACGTGGTTCCTTTTACAAGGCATTTGGTGACAAACATTCAGCCTATCTGGCAGCACTGGATCACTATGATCAGGTTCATATAGGTGCCGCTGTTGCCCTGTTGGAGGATCGCTCGCTGGGTGATGGAACCGCCCGTGTCTTAAAATTGTTCGGCAATAGTGCACCCAAGGCCAAATCAAGTCTGCGCGGCTGTTTCGTTTGCAATGCCATGGTTGAGCTCGCGCCACACGATGCCATTGTGGCAAAAAAAACCTGCGCCATGTCCTGCCGGTTGGAAAAGGCATTCTATCAGGCGCTTTGTGATGTGTCGGCTTTGCAGGGTGACGCGGATGTTTCGAAAAAACGCAAGGCGGCCATTATAACCCGTTTGTATTTTGGCGGACAGGCGATGAGCAAAACCGGAGAGGACGATTCAAACTGGAAAATCCTGCTGGGTGAGTTGCTTGGTTTCAAAACTGCCGATACCTGAAGGCTGGCTGGTTTGAGTGTGGCCGGTTGCATACGCTCCGGTTTCACCGCAGTTGTACTTTGTGTCCGGTTGCAATGGAATCAAGTGCAGCCATGATCAGCTGCAGTGCGTTATAGCCCGCAAGACCATCCAGCTTTTCACTTTGGCTGCTTCCGATGGCATGCATCAGATGATCAACACACACTTGCGGGCCGTCGTAATCGGCTTCACAAGGTATTACACGGGTTCCCTTGGCATTCTTCAATTTAACCTGAATGGTGTCTGAAGGCTCACCCAGATTGAGATCTTTGTTCACAGGATCAAAAGTATAGGCCACACCCGACGGTCCATAGACGGTTTCATGGGAGTAACTGGGCGTTCCCTCCGGCAGTCCCCAGTTGATCCCGATCGTCAGAAAATGACCACCGGCAAACCTTACCTGAATCTCTGCTGTGTCTATCCCGAGATCGTCCACCGACACCAATCGTTTCTTGTTACCACCAAATATCGTTCCGAAGGCCGTTACGCTTTCCGGTTCGGCGTCGACGAAGAAGCGGGCAAGATCAAAAAGATGGCCGGACATGTCGTGAATTGGTCCACCACTCAGCTTTCTGCTGTGCATGGCCAGTTTTGGACGAACCTCACGCATCTCCATAAAGCGAATGAACAACGGGCTGCCAATAAGACCGTCATCAATAAGTTTCTTGATAATCCTGTAGCGGGACAAGCCACGGTATTGATGGCTGATATGCAGGTTGATGCCATTGTCTCTGGCCGCAGCCATCATTGCTTGCGCGTCGTCCAGGCTCAACGCCATGGGCTTTTCGCATAAAATCTGTTTGCCCAGCCGGGCAGCCGCTACAGCAATCGTGCTATGATAGTTGGCGGGCGTGCAGATACTCACCACGTCAATGTCGCGGTGCTGCAGTGTGCTGCGCCAGTCATTGTATGGGCTGGCCCCAAAGGTCTGAGCCAGCGTCTGACGGCGAGCCGGGTCGACATCACACACGGCGCTCACACGGCAGTCGTCGCGCGCGTGCCAGGCAGCGGCATGTTTGCTGCCCATGTCACCACAGCCGATGATTGCGACATTCAACACGACGATTTTCCCAAACGTGCAATATGCCGGGAAAGATAGGCGCCGTTGATCGTGCAGGCCAGGTCGGCGTCATCGGCATTGTCCTGTTCTGCCGTTAGCCAGATGTGGCTCCTGCCCTGACGGTCAAGCCAGTTCCAGGCTGCAGAAAAGTCGATGACGCCTTCGCCAAGATGGCACGTATTCTGACCAGGCTGGCTGGATGCAAAATCCTTGAAATGTAGCACTTTGACGGCATCTGCCAGATCGTCCAGCAATGCGGTCAGGTCCTCGCCCGCCTTTGCAGCCCAACCCAGATCCAGCGCAAAACCGAGCGTATCAGATCCGTTTTTTCTGACCCGCTCCCAAATTCGCTGGCTGTTGCGAAACTCCCAGTCGTGATTGTGATAGAGCAGTTGTATCCCAGCCTGGGCACATCTTTCCGCAAACCCGTTCAACTGATCAATAGCCACATTGAGCGCAGCGTCCTGTGGCTCGTTCAGCCCGGAGTAGAGCAGATAGGGCACGCCAAGCGCCGACAAAAACTCAAGTGCAGCCTCGAAGTCGGCCCTTTCGTTCTCGGCCTGACCGAGGTCGCCCAGATTGCCACCGATGTGGCTTGCATTGATCTGTATCTGGTGGCGATCCAGCAATTGCTGCAATTCACGGTGGCCGACTTGTCGCAATCGGCGAAAGCCAATCTCGAGGCCATCAAACCCGTTGGATTTTGCCTGTGCAAATATTTGGTCAAAACGATCATGTTGCGGGTCACCCCAGGTGATCGTCTGCAATGAAGCTTTGAACAACTGATCCTCCGTTGCATCCAAGTACAATAGAAACCATCATAGCGGTTCATTTTTCGCAATTGGATAAACAAATCAAACAATCAGTTGGACAAAACAAACATGATATATTTTGCTGGATGCTCGGTGTTTCGTTGCAACCACATCTTGGAACATCATGGTGTTATTGACCGCCCTATCAAAGCCTGGACCTTGAATTTTGCAGCCAGCGGATGTTTTTCGTGGTCGGTTGACGGCAGTACTCCACGCACTGTCGAAGGCCCCGTTGCCTTCTGGACCTGGCCTGGGCCTCACTACTGTTACGGCCCGTCAGATGTGCGCGGATGGGATCACTATTATATCTCGTGGCTGGGCCACAGAGCGCGGGATTGGCAGGCTAAAGGGTTGCATCCAAGATGTGATCCCGCACAGGCGATAAAACCAATCAGTGACCCTTTGAACTTTCGGCTGGCGTTCGAGGATATGTTGGATGTACTGGCTGGTCGCGGGCGCGAAGATCCCTTTGTCGTGCATAAACTTGAAGGTTTGTTGCTGCTGTTGCATTCCCAAAACGGGGCCGCTTCTTCCAGTCATGGCCGACGGGAACGCGTGGAGGCAGTTGTTGACGCAGTTCGCGCCCAACCGGAAAGGGACTGGGACTTTCAGGCAGAGGCCAGACACACAGGTATTGGCGTGATTCATTTTCGACGTTTGTGGAAAACACTAACCGGGACATCACCGGTTTCGTTCGTTAACAAGGCAAGAGTTGAGCGCGCGGTCAATCTATTGTGTCGCGAAGACATGGGGATTAACGAAATATCTGAACGTGTTGGCTACGGGGACCCTGGATATTTCTCCCGTACGTTTCGAAAAATCCACAATATGTCACCTGGAAGCTATAGAGCGGCCTATAGAGAGCTGGAGTAGGGCCAGACTTCATTGCAATCCTCACCCATTTGACCACCCGACAGAATTGCTGCCAACCACGTCCTCGAAACGGATGTTTCCTGTTATCACGACCGGTGCCAAATCAAACTTGGTGTCAGCCAATCCTTATCCTCAACAGATCCTAGTCAAACAGGCTGGATACAGATTCTTCTGTTGCGGTTCGCGAAATTGCCTCGCCGATCAGATTGGCAGTCGAGATAACCCGAATGTTGTGGGCATTTTGCACTGCGCTGGTTGGCTGGATGGAATCCGTGATGACCAATTCCTTGAGTTTTGATGAGGTCACCCGTGCAACGGCACCACCAGAAAGCACACCGTGGGTGATATAGGCTGTTACGCTGGTCGCACCGTTTGCAAGCAGCGATTCAGCCGCGTTACACAATGTTCCACCCGAATCAACGATGTCATCAATCAATATGCAGTCTTTGCCAGCGACATCCCCGATCACATTCATCACCTCTGATTCGCCCGGCCGGTCGCGACGCTTGTCGACAATGGCCAATAGCGAATCCAGACGTTTCGCAAGAGCGCGTGCCCGCACCACACCACCGGTGTCAGGTGAGACGACCATGACATTGGTAACGTCGTAGTTTTCCTTGATGTCACGGGCAAGAATGGGAACAGCAAACAGGTTGTCAGTTGGAATATCGAAGAAACCCTGGATCTGGCCAGCATGCAAATCAAGGGTCAGAACCCGATTGGCTCCGGCCTCGGTGATCAGATTTGCAACCAGCTTCGCCGATATGGGGGTACGGGGGCCAGGTTTGCGATCCTGACGTGCATAACCAAAATAGGGAATAACGGCTGTGATGCGTCTGGCGGATGAACGCCGGGCCGCGTCGATCATGATCAGCAGTTCCATCAGGTGATCATTTGCCGGATATGCGGTTGACTGAATGATGAAGAGATCTTCACCCCGCACATTTTCCTTGATCTCGACAAATATTTCCTGATCAGCAAAGCGCCGAACGGTTGCATTTCCCAGAGGAATATTCAGGTAATTGCAGATCGATTCTGCCAGGACCCGGTTCGAATTGCCCGCAAAAAGTTTCATTGCGCGTTGCCTGTGCTGGTATGCCTGATGGGCGGCGTTTTACCGGCCCTACGCACGAATGCAATAGCTGTTCGCAGCAATTGTTGGATTTACCCATGATTTAACGCAAGATTCAGCAAACAGCGTCAGATTCAGCCCGAACTCGTCCGCCAGAACAGGTATTCTTCGATTGTGCGGGTAGCAATGGATTCCATCGTTGCAGCTTCAATCGCATTCCACGGGTCACTGGCTGTTCCCTGAATGACTTCCTGGCCCCTGATTCGGTGCAACCGGTTTCCCTGACTGTCCAGCACGTCCCAGACAAAGGCGACGGTCGTCTTGTCGCCATCGGCAAAAGCCGAAAAATAGCCTTTTAGAATATGGCCACCATCAGCATCGGTTGCTTTAACAATGGTCAGCCCGCGTGCCCGCGCGACAGTGCCCAATTGTTTGGACAAGGGCTGCACAGCGGTCACCGGGGCACCAATGACCGGTGTGAAACTCAATGTCGCCGAGGGTTGCGCGGTTAAACTGGATGTATTTGTAACCGTCTGACTGACTGAACGTATTTCACCCTGCGCAGGTGCCAGTGTCTGCTGTTGCACGGTTGTCGTATCAACAGCGCCGGTTATTTCAACAGGCGCCGGTTCACCCGGCGTTTCGCCGGCGTTTGGTATATCCGCTCGCGGTGTCGAAATCCCGTCCGCATTCAACGTCCTGGGCGCGTTGCAACCGGATATGGCCAACGTGACAATGATTGTAACTATCGTTGCAACAATCTTCGACGGCAAGCTGTGGCATCTCCCATTGTGCCAGCGCTATCGGACGATAAGGTCGAGGTTGTGTGCCGATAATGCGGCTGGTTTATCCTCGGTGGTTAAATAGGTATGTCCGAGCGTCATGGCTGTGTTTGATTCAGAATCTGCAATAATCATATGCACGAAGAGTGACATATCAGCCTTAATTAATTGTTCATTGCCCGAGTAGAACATCTCCCGCTCCATCCAACTGGGTGTAAAACGGGCTCCCAGTGAATACCCGCAGGCGTTTAGTCGATGTCGGGTCAGCCCTCTTTCCTCCATTACCCTTGCATGGGTAGCGAAGACATCGCCAAAATTATGACCGGGACGCAGAACTTTTTCAATTTCTTCCAGCGCGTCGCGACAAACATCATATAGTTCAAGGTGGCGTTCCGTCGGTTTTCCGATAATGACGGTACGCATCATGGCAGCATGGTAATGGGCATAAGTACCCGCCCATTCGAGCGTCAGTTGATCATTGTCATCAAGGATGCGCCTTCCGGCTTTATACCGGCAAAGAAGTGCATCATTGCCAGATCCGATGATATATTCATTGGCAGGATAATCGCCACCGCCTGCAAAGACAGCGCCCTGCATTGCTGCCAGAATATCGGCCTCACTTCCACCGGGTTTGATCAAGAGCAGGGCCGCACTCAATGCATCGTCGGCCAGAGAGGCCGCGGTCCTGATGTAGTCAATTTCAGCAGGGCTCTTGATCAGACGCAGACCGGATATCAGACCTGAAGCATCCTGCAGATCGCCAAATGACTGCAACTGATTGTCCAGTTTTTTGCAATTGGAGCCGGTCAGCCCATGCGTGTCATATTCGACACCGATCTTACAGCCCAGCAGATCCATGTCATCGAGCAGGTTTTTCAGTTCCATCGTCGGATCGGCGTTGGCGCGGTCAGTCCATACGGAAATATTCTCAATGATTGAGGTATGACGGGCCTGCCGCATGTCTGCAGAGCGGGTAAGCAATGCCATCGTGCCATCGCTTTTGACAACAAGTGACTGAAAGAAGCAGAATCCAAACGTGTCATAGCCTGTAAGCCAATACATGCTTTCCTGAGCGAACAGCAGCATGGCATCCAGATTATTATCCTGCATTGCATCAATCAGGCGCCGCATTCGCCAGTTAAATTCTTCCTTGTCAAAATGTTGAGCCAATTTAACCTCCGTCGACAATGCTTATGGCAGAAATCTGCCGCCCGTAGTCGGGTTCTTTATTGTGGGTTGTACGCCTGTAGGAAAAGAATTTTTCCTCATCCGCATAGGTGCAGTGACCTGAGCCATGTGCAGTTACGCCGGCCAGAATCAGTCGGTTCAATGTGTAGTTCTGCAGGTCGAAAAGATGATGTCCATCGCGTTCAGAAGGTGTGAAAAAGGCGGTGCTTCCGGGGTCAAGTTCAACAAACCGATCTATGAACTCCGGGCCCACTTCGTAATTGGCACCGCTTATGGAGGGACCAACACAGGCCAGGATATGGCTTCGCGTGGCCCCCAGTTTTTCCATCTGTTCAATCGTGCATTCGGCGACGCCATCCAATGCGCCACGCCAACCGGCATGGGCTGCACCCACTACGCCTGCCTGCGGATCGGCGAACAGGATGGGGCCGCAATCTGCCGTCAGGACACCGATCACCAGACCGGGTGTCCCGGTCACAATGGCATCGGCTTTCGGACGGTCCGCGGAAAATGGTTCTTCGACGGTGACAACTGTCGTTGAATGTATTTGGTGAGATGTAACCAGTTGACCGGGTGGTTGTTTGAACCAATGGCACACCCGATTGCGATTTTCGACAATGTGCTGCGGTTGATCATCTGAGCCAAGGCCGACATTCAAACCGGAGTAAATACCCTCCGAAACGCCACCCAGTCGCGTAAAAAATCCGTGACGAATATTGCTATCCGCACAGGCCCGCTCCAAAAGATGGCTGGTGATTGGTTCAGGTCGCCCCAGGTCAAGCATGGCTGGCCTCTCAGCTTGTCATCCGGCGGGATGGTGATCAAAGTCGACGGGTCTGTCAATCATTGGATTTGAAGGGTGGAATGGGTGTTTTACTACTATTCATACACAACACTTTGAAAAGGTTGCCCATTTGTCCATTTTCGACACCTGCGAGTCTTGCAACATCCTGTTCGATTGCCTGCTGAACCGTGCGGTCCTTGCCCGCACCAAGAGCGCCAGCGCGCTCAAGAAGGCCCAGACTCAGCAGGAAATCACCCTGTGTCATCGGATCAAAGACATTGATACCCTGTGCCAAGGCCGCGTCACCCAGAACCGCAAAATCCACATGGCTGGTAAGGTCACTGGTGCCGGGAAGGTGCAGGATATCGACGAATTTGTGGTCGCAGACAGCCTGGAGTGTATCTCCAAAATCACTTTTCAGATGACCGTAGTCCAGCAGCAGGGCAACGCCGCCATTGTCTGACAGCCGTGAGGCTATCGTACTGACGATGGCTGTCCGTGCCGGTGCATATTCAAATATGGCATTGTGTATAGGCGCGCTATTGGGAAGCAGGTCGCGATCAATTGTTTTCACGCCAACCTGCATCTCAAGCATACCGGAGTTATCCAGCCCAATGACCCGTTCGCGAAAACCCTGCGCAGTGTTGATGAACTGACGGGTTGGAATGGCATCAAGCAACTCGTTTGCAACCAGGAGCATAAAGCCGTCAGGAACTGTTTCCAGCCTGTCATGCCAGGTAGTTTTAATGGGAGCCTTGCCAAGCGTTTTGCGCTGCTGCTCCTGCAGACGCCCGCTTGTTTCAACCAGATGGAACGATGCGGCATCAGCAAATCCAGGCGCCAGCTTGCTGATGACCCGCTGAACGTCGCTCGCCAATGTGCCACGCCCGGGTCCTATTTCCACCAGATTAACGACTTTGGGCTGTGCATGGGCTTTCCAGGCCAATATCAAAAAGACTGCGATGATCTCGCCGAAAAGCTGACTGATTTCCGGCGCTGTCGTGAAGTCGCCCTTCACGCCAAATGGGTTTTGTTTCTGATAGTAACCGTGATCCCGGTCATTGAGACATATGGAAAAATAATCTGCAACACTCATTGGGCCGTTGGCATTTATCAAACGGGCAATTTTCTGGCCGAGTGGCGTCACTGCTCTTGTCCGTTTTGCAACGGTTCGCGCGCGGTGGCCGTGCGTGCGGTTGCTATGGCTGCAAGACCAATTGCCAGCATTGGCAACGAAAGGATCATGCCCATGGTCAGCCAGTCACCATACAGATAGCCGATATGCGCATCAGGTTCGCGAAAAAACTCAACGAGGATGCGACACAAAGCATAGCCCGCAACAAAAGTGCCGCAGACAACCCGTGGTTTGGCAAGTTTGCCAAATCGGAAAATCAGTACCATCAGAACCAGAAACAAAATCGGGCCTTCCAGCACAGCTTCGTAGAGCTGGCTTGGGTGTCTGGGTTCGGACCCACCGTTTGGAAAGACAACCGCCCAGGCCACATCGCTGGTTCGACCCCAAAGTTCGGCATTGATGAAATTGGCAATACGCCCCAAAAACAGGCCAATGGGTGCGGCCGCAGCTATGACATCAAAGAGGCTCCAGACCACAATACCCCTTTTGCGGGCGAAGAAAATCATCGCAATGGTTGTGCCCAGCAATCCGCCATGAAATGACATGCCGCCATTCCAGATTTCGAAAATGCGCAACGGGTTGCCGGCAAAGGCGGCGAAATCATAAAACAGAATGTAACCAAGCCGTCCGCCCAGCACGATGCCCAGCGCCGCCCAGATAAGAAAATCATCGATATCAACACTACTCATGGCCGGTTGGCGATTGTGCCAGAGGCGTTCGTTGCCAGCAATCGCGCGGGCATAGCGCCATGCCAGTAATATGCCGACCACATAGGCCAACCCGTACCAGTGCACCGAAAGCGGGCCAACCGAAAACAGCACCGGGTCAATATTTGGAAATGGCATCGCGGCCTGTACAGAATTCATTTTGAGTGGACCAATATTGTGTATGTGACGGGCGGGACCATGACGATGGTGGTGGCGTGGGTCAAGGGTTGCATCGCTTCGATTTAGTGCTTACCTGATGTGTTGTTACATACAGACAGTTTTCAGCAGTAGCGAGGCGATAAAATGACAAACGGTCCAAATCGTATTCTGGATGATTTTGCAAAGCTGATGACAGATGCCGCCGGTGCAGCGCAGGGTGTGCGTTCTGAGGTGGAGACGGCCTTTCGTTCCCAGGCTGAACGGGTTTTGAATTCCATGGATGTTGTTCAGCGCGAAGAGTTTGAAGCTGTGCGCGATATGGCGGTCAAAGCACGTGACGAAAACGATGCGCTTTTGCAGCGTGTCGATGCGCTTGAAAAACGTCTTGAAGCGGCTGGTGGCACGCCAAAAGCCAAAACGGGCGGCAAAACAACCGCAACCACAGCGAAATCCAAATAATTTTTTTTGGTTAACAATTCGTTACCCGGCGGCGCCAAAAGCCCTTTTGCCTGAATCAGTTACGGGGCAGGTTTCATGAACTGATTCAGCAGCTTTCCACACCGTATTTTGCGTAGATCTTAAAAAGGGCTGGCGCTGCGAATCTCGCGTTATAGACTGATTTTAAAAGATGATTCGAAACCAGTTACGACAGCCTGTGTTGGTTGGTCGTAGAGAGCTTCGTTTTAGCGTGTAGTCAGTATGAGTAGCATCCGGGTTCAATTGTGTGGGCGCGGCAACGGTTGGTTGTGTCTGTTATTTGCTAGATTCGGACGGAAAAGGTGCGGCATGAGCCTGATGGAAATGGAATACGAGCGGCAGGTTAATCCTGTGGACATGATTGAATATGTCGCGGCCAATAATGATTGGGCATTTGAGCGCTCCGGTGAAGACGAAATCGCCATGACAGTGCAGGGCCAGTGGTCTGACTACCATGTGTCCTTTTCCTGGATGGAGGATTTCGAGGCTCTTCACCTGGCCTGTGCCTTTGACATCAAAGTACCGGACAATCGGGTCAATGAAGTTGTCAAACTCCTCTACCTTCTCAATGGTCAGATCCTGATGGGTCATTTTGATTTCTGGCAGCAGGAAGATGTGGTCATTTTTCGCCAGTCGCTGTTGCTGGCCGGTGGTGCTGAACCGACAAATCAGCAGGTCGAGGTGCTCTTGTCCAGCGCACTTGATACCTGTGAACTCTATTTTCAGGCTTTCCAGTTCGTGATCTGGTCTGGTATGGATGCCAAATCAGCGACCGAAACTGTTCTGTTCGAAACTGTGGGAGAGGCCTGAACCCAATGACATCCGATGCTGTTGTTCTGATTGGTGCCGGCAATATGGGCGGCGCAATGATGCGCGGCTGGATTGCATCTGGTATTGAACCATCCTCCATTCACGTCGTCGATCCGTCTCCTGCGCCGGCCATGGCGTCCTATTTGAGTGATAGTGGCATCAATCACCATCCTGCCGTGCCGGATGGATTGGTGGCATCGGCGCTTGTTATCGCCATCAAACCGCAGATGATGGGGCGGGTACTGCCGGGTTTGAAACCGCTGGTGGACGAGCAAACCGTTTGTATTTCGATTGCAGCGGGTACAACACTGGGGCAACTGCAGCAGTTGCTCGGTGATTGTTCCATTGTCAGGGCCATGCCAAATACACCGGCCATGGTGGGACGCGGTATCACCGCGGCCGTTATCAATTCCAGGGTTAGCGAAGAACAAAGACTTCTGGCTGATCGCCTGCTGAAGACCAGCGGACCGGTTGAATGGCTTGATCGTGAAGCCTTGATCGATGTCGTAACGGCGGTGTCTGGCAGTGGTCCGGCCTATGTCTTTCATCTGGTTGAATGTATGGCTGCCGCCGGGCATAAAGCCGGTCTGGATGCAGATGTGGCCATGCGGCTTGCCCGTGCCACTGTGTCGGGGGCAGGTGAGCTGATGCACCAGTCCGGTGATGGCGCGGAAATCTTGCGCAAAAATGTGACATCACCTGGAGGCACTACCGCGGCAGCGCTTGCGATTTTGATGCGTGAAGATGGGTTGCAGGCAATATTCGATCAGGCCATTGAAGCTGCCAAACAGCGTTCTATTGAACTGGCCAGCGAAGCTTAAAGCCATTCCGGTTTTGACGGAATCGGCAAAACCTGAATGCATCAACAAAATCAAAGGCCGACACCGTTGTCCCGTTTCTGATAAAACGTGAAACGGTCTAGAAAGAAGCTTGAGGATATGTCTGAAGAAATTTCATGGGCAGATTTTGATAAAGTGGAAATTCGCGTCGGCACCATCGTCGGTGCCGAACCATTTCCCGAGGCGCGCAAGCCTGCCATCCGGCTAAAAGTTGATTTCGGCGCTGACCTGGGCATACGCAAATCATCGGCACAGATCACCAAACACTATGAGCCACAGGAACTGATCGGCAAGCAGGTGATGGCGGTGGTCAATTTCCCACCGCGTCAGATTGGACCGATGATGTCAGAAGTTCTCGTTTTGGGATTTCCCGATGATGAGGGCGAAGTGGTGCTGGCGGCAATTGACAAGAACGTTCCCAATGGCGGGCGCTTGTTTTAAAAGCCGTACGACTTGCGAGCATGGTCGCCTTCAGGTCGGTATGCGAATGACGGCCTGCAATCCACCCAACTCACTGTCAGACAGGGTAATATCACCACCGTGGCTGCGCGCAATGTCACGGGCGATAGACAATCCAAGACCTGTCCCGCTCTCATCCTGATTGCGGGCTTCATCAAGCCGGAAGAAGGGTTTGAAGACGTCCTCGCGCGATTTCGCCGGGATGCCTGGCCCATCATCATCAATAACAACGGTGAGCCATCCGGTGCGGATTGTCGCCTGAATCCTGACGGTTTGAGCGTGTCTCCATGCATTGGAGGCGAGATTTGTGACCAGCCTTGAAAAAGCATTGGGTCTGACCTTGACCAGTGGGGCTCCGGTAATGGCAGCGGTGAGGGTGCGGCCATGCAGTCGCGCATCTTCTTCGAGTTTGGCAAACAGGATATCCAGGTCCATGTCACCCACATCTTCCTGGGCTTCGCCGCGTGCAAAGGAAAGGTATCCTTCAAGCATCGACTGCATGTCCGAGATATCTTCGTTCAGATGGGCTGTCTCTGTTTCATTGCCCACGAGCGCCAGTTGCAGCCTGAAACGGGTGAGGATGGTTCGCAGGTCATGGCTGACACCCGTCAGCATGGCTGTTCGTTGCTCGATCTGTCTTTCGATACGTTCGCGCATGCGAATGAATGCCAGACCGGCACGACGTATTTCATCAGCCCCGCGTGGTCGAAATTCATCGGGCATTTTTTGCCCGCGACCAAAACTCTCGGCTGCTTCGGTCAGTGAAAGGATTGGCCTGATCTGGCCGCGCAGGAACAGGATGGCAATTGCCAGCAGGACAAGCGAGGTTCCAAGCATCCACAACAAAAATATGTGCGTATTGGATGCATAGGCCTGGCTGCGTTTGGCAAATACACGCAGAACCTTGTCGTCCAGCAGGATGCGAATTTCAACCAGATTGGAATCGCCAACGGTGTCAATCCAGTAGGGTCGCTTGATCTGGCGGGTTATTTCTTCGCTGAGAATTGAATCCAGGATCGAAAAAAACGGTTTGGAGCGCGGCGGGGGCAGAGAGCCTTCCGGCTCGATCGCAATATTGAGCTCCAGCCGTTCGCGGGCGATGCGGGTTATTTCGTCGTAGTTACTATCCTGCGGGTAGGTATCGATGACATCGATTATGGCAGCAATATCGCGGGTAACGGCTGTGGAAAGGCGCTGCGTCACCGTTTGCCAATGCCGTTCCATGAATACGAAGGCAATAACAGACTGCAAGATTACCATCGGCAGGATGATGATAAGCAATGTACGACCATATAGACCTGTCGGAATCCGCCGGGTGAACCAACGGGTCAGACGTCGGTAACCTTTTGGCGGGTAACGCTCATATTCGCGCCGGATCGTTTCAATTGTCGTCATTGCCAGGTCCTGATCACAGTCAGAAGGGTTCAGACCCCCACTTCGGGATTCGTCTGACTGTATGAGACCATTCTATTCGACACTGAGGCGGTATCCAATGCCCCTTACGGTCTGAAGCCACATTGGATTGGCCGGATCTTCCTCGATTTTGCGACGCAGGCGGTTAATCTGTACGTCAATTGTGCGTTCACCGATATCGATGTCAGCACCCACCAGTTCATGCCGCGGGATCGTATCGCCCGGGCGTTCGGCAAAATGAACCATGATTTCCTGTTCACGGTCGGTAAGACGCACCACCTCGGCGCCCTTTTTCAGTTCCCGGCGGGCCAGTCCGAATGTGTAGGGTCCAAATACAATCTGTTCAATCTTGGGGATCTCGGGCGGTCCGCCGCGTTTGAGTATATTGTTGATCCGCAGAACCAGTTCACGCGGATCAAACGGTTTTGCCAGATAATCATCAGCGCCTGCTTCCAGTCCCTCCAGCCGGCTGTTGATTTCCGCCAGAGCGGTGAGCATCAGGACTGGTACATCACGAATTTCGCGCAGGGATTTGGTCAGATCCACACCGGTTTCACCTGGCATCATAACGTCGACCACCAGCAGATCGAACTCAAGACCTTCAAGTTTGCGCCGTGCCTCCAGTGCATCAGCTGCTGTGGTGATACGAAATCCCTGCTCGCTGAGATAGCGGTTCAGCAGGTCACGAATACGCGTGTCATCATCGACCACCAGCAGGTGCGCTGCATTATCGGATAATATATCAGCTGACATGCAGCCTCCCTCTTCGAAACGAATCCACAGGTAGCAGCCTACCGTCAGCCAGGGTTGCAACCGCGCGGGACACAGCACTGTGTCACCTTGTGTATGGATCGGTGTCACCGGTGTGTGGTTTGTCCTGTCGTATCAGGCACACAATCGAAGACATCCGGTTTCACAAACCCTGCAATTCCGACCGCCAACAGGCCTAATCCGAATCGACCATGCCCTGAAGAAATTTCTTGATCAGTATTTGCTCGCCCGGATCTATCCCATTTAGTGCTTTGGTTATGCGGCGAGACTGTGGCCTTGCAAGCTCTAAAGCCAATTCTCTTCCCTTTTGGGTTGGATATAGGCATCTTTGACGTCTGTCTTCGGTGCCTTCGACCTGTTGAACAAATCCAGATTCGATCAACTGCTTAAGCACACGGGCCAGGCTCTGCTTGGTTATCTTGAGGGTTTCCAGCAAATCGGCGACTGAAAGACCCGGACGTCGATTGACGAAATGCACAACCCGGTGGTGCGCTCTCCCGAAACCTGATTTGGACAAGATCACGTCCGGATCCGAGGTGAAATCGCGATAGGCAAAAAACAGCAATTCGATAATATTGAAGTCGATACCTTCACCATCTGACATGGGGCAGGTAACAGTGTCGTTGTCCGGTACTTTTCTTGCCCGTTCCGACGGCATGGAAGCATGTCCTTTCATTTATGTCAGCTTTATTGACATAATTTGATGCTATTGATAGCCTTCCGGGGCGTCAAGGATGTAAAACCTTCAATCAAGCCCGGTCATAGCGTTTTGGCAGTCAAATCCCTGTTTTGCGATCTCTGGATTTCTTTGGGCGTTTTTCCTATCTGACAAAGTACATTTTACACAGTGAGCGCGTTGGCGCTGGAGGTTACGCTATGGCATCGGTCCCATTCGATCAGCTCGAGGGCCATATCTGGTACAACGGCACATTCGTGCCCTGGAAGGATGCAACGTTACACGTACTGTCCCATGGTTTGCACTATGGCAGTTCTGTTTTTGAGGGCGAACGCGCCTATGGAGGGGAAATTTTCAAGCTGCGTGAGCATACGGTGCGTCTTCACCGCTCGGCGCAACTGCTTGGGTTTGAAATTCCCTATACCATTGAAGAGATTGATGACGCCTGCAATGCGTTGCTGAAGATGCAGGGTTTTGAAGACGCCTATGTGCGTCCTGTCGCTTGGCGTGGCAGCGAGATGATGGGTGTATCCGCCCAGAATAATCGCATCAATCTGGCGATTGCGATCTGGCAGTGGCCCTCTTATTTCAAACCGGAAGAGCGCCTCAAGGGAATTCGGCTGGATATGGCTACCTATCGTCGGCCTGATCCGGCGACGATCCCGAGCGAATCCAAGGCAGCCGGTCTTTATATGATTTGCACTTTGTCCAAACATGAAGCTGAAGACAAAGGCTATGCCGATGCTCTGATGCTGGATTGGCGCGGCCGCGTTGCGGAGGCAACCGGTGCAAATGTGTTTTTCGTCA
The DNA here is from genome assembly GCA_947501445.1 of uncultured Rhizobiaceae group bacterium. Taxonomy (GTDB): domain Bacteria; phylum Pseudomonadota; class Alphaproteobacteria; order Rhizobiales; family Rhizobiaceae; genus Hoeflea_A. The sequence continues at coordinate 150,560 of CANMVS010000008.1, forward strand.
AAGATGGTGTCATCCACACACCAACGCCGGATTGTTTTCTCGACGGGATCACCCGAAGAACCGTTATCGGACTTGCAAAGAAGCGCGGCTATGAAGTGATCGAACGCGCCATCCTGCCCGAAGAGATGAACGACTTTGAAGAATGTTTTCTGACCGGAACTGCGGCTGAGGTAACACCGGTGTCGGAAATCGCTGACTATCGTTTCACCGTTGGTGAAATTTCGAAGAACCTGGTGAACGACTACATGCAACTGGTTCAACCGGCAAAACAGGCGGCTGAATAGGCGCAACCGGTTGATTTGCACTTTGTGAAGGGCGTGCTTGTTGGCATGCCCTTTCATCTGCCTGGTTAACCTAGATATGCGTATATTCACCTGGACCGTTTCACGATTTGTCAAAAACGAGACAACGGTGTTGGTCTTCAATTTTGTTGATGCATTCAGGTTTTGCCGATCCCGTCAAAATCTGCATTGCTCTAAAGCCCTATTGTGCGAAGGCCTTATAATACCAAGGCCTGTTGGAAGAAAGTGATGGAATTTTATGGGACAAATTCAGGCAGGCGTCGTACCGGTGACGGCATTCCAGCAAAATTGCACCATTTTGTTCGACGATGAAACACGGCGCGGTGTTGTTGTTGACCCGGGTGGTGATGTGCCCAATATCGTCGACGTCCTTTCCAAAAACAATATTCAGATTGACGCCATATGGCTGACCCATGGGCATATTGATCATGCCGGTGGTGCGATGGACCTGAAAGATACGCTGAAGGTGGATATCATCGGGTCACACCGCGATGACAAACCGCTGCTGAATGGTCTTGAAGGGCAGGCGGATATGTTTGGCCTGGATGGGCAGGTACGCAATGTCACACCGGACAAATGGCTGGTGGAGGGGGATTGCGTATCGTTCTCGGGACATGATTTTGAGGTCTATCATTGCCCCGGCCATGCCCCCGGTCATGTGATTTTCTACAATCGCGCCGCCGGATTTGCCCATCTGGGTGACGTGCTGTTTCACGGCTCGATTGGCAGAACAGATTTACCCGGCGGTGACCATGATCAATTGCTGGCCTCCATCCGTGACAAGGTACTGCCGCTTGGCGACGATGTCGGTTTCATTTGCGGTCACGGGCCCGGTGGTCGGATTGGAGAGGAACGCCTGACCAACCCGTTTCTCAAGGGCCTCTAAACCGTTTCACGTTTTATCAGAAACAGGGCAACGGTGTCGGCCTGTTTCTTGTTGATGCATTCAGGTGTTGTCGATTCAATTAAAACCTGAATGCCGTTAACGCGGGACACAAAAATGATCGAGACCATCATAGCCACGGAACGTGCCGGTTGCCGGTTTGAATGAACGGTATTTTTGTGCGCAGTAGCGATACCATCCATCACTCCATGGCTCCAGATTCTGTGCCTGTGTATAGGTGGGGCCGGGGGCGGGAGGGTAATAATCGGACCCTGCACCCGGGGCCTGCGGCGCATAACCTGGTGCGGGAATTTCACGATAGTTTCGCCGGGCTGGTGGGTTGCTCAAAAGTGCACCGGTTATCAATGCACCAGCCGCCAACCCCAGCACACCCAATACCAACGCATCATCGTTGTTGTCCTGTCTGGCAATAGGCCTGTTCTTGTGCCCGTGTTTGTGGTGACGTTTGCCATGCCGGTTGTAGTGGCGACGGCCACCGCGTTCATTGTTCCAGCCATCATCACCCCAGGCTCCGCCCCAGGCGCCACCGCCATCGCGGTACTGGCGGTTGCCCCAATCCTGTGCGCTGGCTTGTGCGATGGGAGCAAGTGTCGTGGCGGTCAAAGCAAGTGTTGCGATCAGTGCGGTTGTATATTTGCCCATTTGAGGATTCCCTGTAGGTTCATTGCATCCTTACCCACACCCTAAAGAGACAAGCCTGAACGCAATCTGAACGGCCATTCCGCTACCGGCCACAAAAGAGAATGTGCCTGCAGTGGACTGCTTCCATGAAAATGAAAGCACGCCAGCCACAGGCAGCAATATTAACTGGACCGTTTCACGTTTTGTCAGAAACGGGACAACGGTGTCGGCCGCAGATTTTGTTGATGCATTCAGGTTTCGCCGATACCGTCACAACCTCAATTGCTCCAAGCGAACAGATAACCTTCTCAGAACGCACGGCCGGGATCACCGTGCCAGAGCATTGCCCAGCATGGCACCGGCGGCAAAACCGATTATGCCGAGTGCTGCACCATTGCCCTTGTGTTTGTGCACAACGACCGGCGGTTTGTGTTTATGGTACCCACGCGGGTAGGCTACACGCGGTTTGTTTTTGTAGTACCCGTGACCGCCTTTGTGAACATAGTGGTTGCCGCTCGGCGGATGCCCATATTTGTTGGCAGCTACAGCGCCACTTATCGGTGCCAATGCGATTGCAAAAAGGGCTGTGCCGCCAATGGCGGCTTTCGTCAGAATATTCATCTTCATGCTCCTTAATTTATAACTCAGGAGGCTATGTTTGCCTCTGATCTGGTCTCAAATTAGTGTTGGCTGGATGAACGAAAACTGAATGGAAGTCTTTGAAATATTAAATAAATTTAATGTTGTCGGCTCAAGTCATTACCCGGCCCTGGCCGGGTAATGATCTTAACAAGCATTGATGCTGATTTATCCCAAAACAGTCAGGCTAACTGCCTTTGGGCCTTTGCCGCGACCATCGGGTTCGGTTTCAAAACTCACCTTCTGGTTTTCTTCCAGATATTCCAGGCCCGAATCCTTGAGTGCTGAAATGTGCACAAAGATATCGGACTCGCCGGAATCAGGTTTGATGAAGCCAAAGCCCTTGTCGGTATTGAAGAATTTTACAGTGCCTGTCTCGGCCATGCTGTCAGGTCCTCTTTTGTCCGCTGGCATAGTGCCCGCGCGTCTACGAATTTATCCGCTTATGACGGATAAGGCAGGCAGTTCTTGAAATTAGCGGAAAGGCCCTTGTTATCGTGATGCGTGTCGACATTCATTGAATCGATCTGTTTGCCCATCACCCGGAATTTTATGCGTCTCCGGTCCGCATAGCTATAAATAGGTTTCCCGTGTTCGCAAATTGCCCGAACGCGCGATAGATTGCGGCAGCGAGTTAAAATAATCAAGAAAAAGTTTTATGACTGTTTTGTCTCAATGTTCTCATGGATTTCCATAGGAAATGCTGCAGGGTTGGCCTTGCCAATTCAGGTCTATATTGAGCTGGGATGATCTAAACCTTGATGGTCTGTGCCCGTTTCTCCAGGAATTGGGGTATTAATTCAACGGCGAGCATTGCAGCGAAGATGAGCAGGCAGCCGAGGTAGCCGAATCCCGGCACAGTCTCACCCAGCAACAGAGCCCCGAACATGGCAGCGAACAGTGCTTCGGATGACAGGAAAATGGCTGCCTGCGCCGAACTTGTGTAGCGCTGCGCAATGACCTGCAGGGTAAAGGCAAGACCACTGGCAAAAATTCCGGCGTAGAGAATTTCCGGCAGTGCCTGTTGGATCGGTTCCCACCGGATGGGTTCAAAGACAAGCGCTGCGCCAAGCCCCAATACAGCACACAGGGTGAATTGAACGAGTGAGAGTGTCAGCGGTCTGCCGGTTCGTGTTCCGTAGACGCCGATAAGTACAACCTGGCTTGCCCAAAAGAGAGCGCATACTATGGTCAAAGCATCCCCCACATTGAGCGCGGCGAGTGTTCCTCCACTCAACAGCCAGATGCCTGCAAAGGCCATAAGAGCCGCCGGCCAGACAACCGGATGTGGTTTTTGCCGCAGGAATATGACCAGCAAAAATGGGACAAACACGACGTATAGTCCTGTCAGGAATCCTGAATTGGTCACTGTTGTGGTCAATAGTCCCACCTGCTGGGCGGTCATGCCGGTAAACAGAGCCAGACCAATCCACAAAAAACCGGTCAAATCAGCAGTGCTCAATGCATGGCTGGCCTGGCGTGATTCACGTAAGGCGAAAGGCAGGACCACCAGCGCCGCCAGAACAAATCGAAGGCCGATAAACAACATCGGACCAACGGCGTCCATTGCAGTGCTTTGCGCAACAAAACCCATGCCCCAAACAGCACCGGCGATCAATAAAAGCAGATTTGCCTTTACGCGACTCATTTTTATCATCTCCGTGCCATCAGTTACTGACAATTCTGGCACTGTCAAAACCGTGACATGTCTAACTTTTCAGGCGTTTAACGTGTCAAATTCGGTGTCCGTTTAAGGACAGAAGAATCAGTGGATGAAACGAAATCGGGCTCTGTTCCCTGCCGATGTTCTGCTGAGTGATTATCAGTCGGCTTCATGTGGAGCAAGGGACTAATTGGTCGTGCCCATGGCGCTCAATGTGTCTGGTCACAGACCTTTGAGGTATCGCGTGATTCGAGCCCGATTTGCTCCATAATCCTGGCCACCAACTTGTGCGCCAGCATAGATGAGCAATCCACTTTGCCCACCATCAAGTGGAACCGCGCTGATCAATACAAAATCCGGAAAACGAAATATTGGCGAATATGTAATGTAGCGCCTTTGAGTGGGGTCTTGTTTGTCATCAATGCGCCGTGCAAGTGAATCCACTCTTTCAATATTGACGGACAAGCGCCTGATCAGGACCTCGGGTTGTTCGTTGTATCGCGGAAGTACGACATCACAGTCTGCTCGCATTCCTTCACTACAGGCAAGAGCATCGTTGGCGCTCACGCTTCGTTTTAATGAAGCGATTTCCTGTGGGCCGCGGTCCGCTGATCCAGCATACATTTCCCAGAAGTTTTCCCGTCCATAGGCCAGAAAGAATACAACAGCAGCGGCGACAAACCCCACCACCAGCACCAGTAACAACTGCGACCAGCTCATCAACCATTCCTTATTTTTATTATTGACGACTCACCCGCAAGATAGCGCCGTTCGCCTCATCTGTCAGGAGTAGTAATGAACCATCAGGCGCTGTTTTTACTTCCCGCAGGCGGCCATATTGACCTTCCAGCATATTTTCTGTTCCAACAATGGTTCCCTTGTCATCACGATCAACGCGAACCAGCATCTGGTCCTTGAGCGCGGTGACGAGTAAATCACCGTCCCACTCGGGGAACATGGACCCCCGATACACAGCCAAACCACCCGGGGCTATGGATGGATCCCAGTAATAAAGCGGTTGCTCGTAGCCGGACGCCTGTGTGCCAACCCCTATCTTCGCGCCGGAATAGTGACGCCCGTAGGATATAACCGGCCAGCCATAGTTCTTGCCTGGTTCAGGTTGATTGATCTCATCGCCTCCACGGGCACCATGTTCCACCGCAAATAACGTTCCGGTTTTCCGATCGATATCCATGCCCTGCGGATTGCGATGACCTTTCGACCAGATTTGCGGCAATGCCTGCTGATTGTCGGCGTACGGATTGTCGGCCGGGATTGAGCCATCCGCCATGATGCGAAGGATTGCACCTGCATGGTCCTGCAGATCCTGCGCGCGTTCACTTTCGCCGCGATCACCAATTGAGAAAAACAGGCTGCCATCTGCGGCAACAGCAATGCGTGAGCCAAAATGCTGTCCCCGGGCGGTTTTCTTATCCATCGAAAAGATAGTTTCAGCATCTTCAAGATAGGCTTGCGACGCATTGCGAACCAGGCGCGCGCGGGCGATTGCAGTTCCCGCGCGGCCGTTGTTCAGTGCCGAATAGGAAAAATAGATGATGCCGCTTTCAACAAAATCCGCCGATAGGGCAACATCGAGAAGTCCGCCCTGTCCGCCAACGCCAATCGGCGGCAAACCAGAAAGTGCCGGGGACAAAACGCCATCCATGACAATGCGCATTCTGCCCGGTCTCTCGGTGACCAGATATGCGCCGTCAGGAAGCATCTCAATGCCCCAGGGATTTTCCAGACCGGTGACGATTGTTTCGACGCGAATGGGCACTTTTTCGGTTTCTGCAAGCTCAGCTGCACAGACGGGAACAACCAACAGGGTCACAAGCAGAAGGGAAATGAGTCTTTTCATGGCACCACATCAAAAATCTGGTTTATTTGCGTAACAGCTTCATTGCCAACGCCACGCGCCAATGCAGGTACCGGTTGTTTGTTTTGCGGCATAGGATGGGCCTGTGCCTCGGCGACGAGATGAACCAGCATGGCAATGCAGGTAATTAGTGCAAATGCTGTCAGTTTCAAACGTCGCCGTGCGCTTTTGGCACTGCGCTGCAGTTCAAGTGAATCAATATCGAGTTTCATTTTTCGCCCCTTGATGACCTTTTGATCAGGCTTTGCAGGAAGCGCCTTCAACTGGACGGCAGCGCGACAAAATTCGGGCGAGACTGGACAGTTCTCGTGGTCAAATTGTGACAAATGTTAACGAAAGGTTACTGGAGCGGTGTGACCGGCGGAACCATCAGTTTTTGGTCCGGTCTGGTGTTTTGTCGAATTTTCTCACAATATTGGTCGGTGCTATCTCCGGTCTTGCCAATATGAAGCCCTGCACCAGATTGGCACCAGCGCCCCAGGCAAGATCCAATTGCCAGTCTTTCTCAAGTCCTTCAACGACAACTGATGCACCTGAGTGCTGAAAGCGTTTGACTGCGTCCTTGAGTGCCTGAAAACCGGATTGGCTTTGCATGAGCCGCGTTGACCATGCGGCGTCGAGTTTGACAATGTCGGGATTTAGCAACGCTATTCGCCGCATATCAGAAGCGTCGGACCCGAAATCGTCCACTGCTATTTTGAAACCATGTTCACGCAGTGTGCTGCTCAAAAATACCAGGGAGCCTGCATTGGTGCTTTGATGTTCGGTCAACTCGCAGACGATCTGGTTTGCTGAATATCGGCTTTCTGTGGCCGCTTTTGTGAACATATTCAATTGTTTAAGCGCGGCCCGATTGTCGGGATAGATGCCTGGATCAAAATTCAGAAACAGCAGCATGTCATCGGCCGGTTCCAGTGATGCATTTTGCAGATGAATCTGCCGGCAAATGCCATCAACGGCTGGTTTTTCTTCCATGCCGATCCGCGCAAAAAATTCGCTGGGGCTGAAAGGCCGGTCATTCATGAACAGACGAAGGAGCCCTTCCATCCCGCGCAAGACAGGCTGGCCACTTTGAGATTGCGCAAAGATGGGCTGCAAGGCTGTTTTAAGAATGAATGGTCCATACGAAGCGGTAAATGATCCGTCACTCTCAGGCAAAATACGACCGTTATCGGTCTCTTTCGTCATGATTGGCCCTCAAAAGCTGCGGAAAAGGCTCGCAATGGACATTTAGCGTCCCGACTGTCTTGAACTTCACTTCGTGATTCGACATAGAACTACACGCGATACAGGCATTAGACCTGATCTTGAACAATTTGCAAAACGGAGTTTCCCTGATGGCATTTCTTGCCGATGCATTATCCCGCGTAAAACCTTCTGCCACCATAGCTGTCGCCCAAAAGGCACGCGAACTGAAAGCACAGGGGCGCAATGTTATTGGCCTGGGTGCAGGTGAACCGGATTTTGATACGCCGGACAATGTAAAAGATGCCGCAGTTGATGCAATTCGGCGCGGTGAGACGAAATACACGCCGGTATCGGGTATTGTTGAATTGCGAAAAGCCATTTCTGACAAGTTCAAGCGGGAAAATGGCCTGGACTATGCGCCGGAGCAGACCATTGTCGGTACCGGTGGCAAGCAGATTTTGTTCAATGCGCTGATGGCAACGCTGAATCCGGGGGATGAGGTGGTCATACCTGCGCCCTATTGGGTCAGCTATCCGGAAATGGTTGCGATCTGTGGTGGTACATCGGTCTTTGCACCGACCCGTCTTGAGGACCAGTTCAAACTGTCCCCAGAGGCATTGGAAGCGGCAATAACACCCAAAACCAAATGGCTGCTGTTCAATTCCCCGTCAAACCCGTCCGGTGCAGCCTATACAGCTACAGAATTGCGGGCACTTACCGATGTGTTGCTGCGTCATCCGCATGTCTGGGTGCTGACGGATGATATGTATGAGCATCTGGTTTATGGTGATTTTGAGTTTGCAACACCTGCAAAGGTGGAGCCAAAACTATATGATCGCACGCTGACCATGAACGGCGTTTCCAAGGCCTATGCAATGACCGGCTGGCGCATCGGGTATGCGGGCGGCCCAATAGAACTGATCAAGGCCATGGATATGATCCAGGGCCAGCAGACATCTGGTGCATCTTCGATAGCCCAATGGGCGGCAGTTGAAGCCCTGAACGGACCGCAGGACTTTGTCGAAAACAACAAGAAGATATTTGAGGCGCGCCGTGATCTTGTGGTTTCCATGCTCAATCAGGCCAACGGATTGTCCTGTCCAACACCGGAAGGTGCATTCTATGTCTATCCTTCCTGCGCGGGCCTAATTGGCAAAACCGCACCATCGGGCAGGACCATTGAATCAGACGAGGATTTTGTCACCGAACTTCTTGAGGCTGAGGGCGTTGCCGTTGTTCACGGATCCGCGTTCGGACTGGGGCCGAATTTTCGGGTGTCCTATGCCACTTCAGATGCCTTGCTTGAAGAGGCCTGCGGGCGTATTCAGCGCTTTTGTGCCGCCTGCCGATAGCATATCATGCAGGCGCTGGTTGCAGCGCCTGCATCCCCGCATCCCGTTCGCGCGGTACGATACCATCAGGCAAACACCCGATTGTGAAAACCTATGAATTGCCTGCTTTCTCAAGCCTCCTATTATTGCGCGAAACGGAGGAATATTGGTGGCCAACATAATTCGAAAGCCTGCATGGGCGCTCAGTGAAAGTCTTGCGACGCCTGAAGATGTTTTTTTGAACCGGCGACAACTCATAAAAGGCTGGGGCATGGCGGGGCTGGGACTGGCTGCCGCTGCGACCCTCAAACCTGGACGCGGCTTTGCTGCGCAGGATGCCACAGCAGACCTATATCCGGCGAAACGCAACCCCGCCTATACGATTGACGGTGACATCACACCGGAAGATATCAACGCCACCTACAACAACTTTTATGAATTCGGCTCGCATAAGCAGATATGGAAAGCTGCCCAGGCGCTGAAGACAGACCCCTGGGACATTGAAATCGGCGGTTTGGTGGAAGAACCAATGACCATCGGATTTGAGGATCTCCTGCGCCGCATGTCTCTTGAGGAGCGCCTCTACAGGCACAGATGTGTCGAAGCATGGTCGATGACCGTCCCGTGGACCGGGTTTGCACTGGCTGATCTGGTGGCTATGGCAAAACCGCTTTCTTCGGCCAAATACATACAGTTCGAAACGTTTCTCGACCCGGATGTGGCGACCGGTCAAAAACAAAGCTGGTATCCCTGGCCCTATGTTGAAGGTGTCACCATCGAGGAAGCTGCCAATGATCTGGGCTTCATGGTAACGGGTGCCTACGGGCACCCAATGCAGAAACAGTTCGGCGCGCCACTTCGATTGGCTTTGCCATGGAAATACGGTTTCAAGTCGATAAAATCCATTCGCCGCATCCATTTTACCGACAAAAGGCCCGTCAGCTTCTGGGAAACCGTTGGCCCTGGTGAATATGGTTTCTGGGCAAATGTGAACCCTGGTGTTCCGCACGCGCGATGGAGCCAGAAACAGGAAAAGGTTCTGCAAACCGGCCTGTATATCCCCACACAGATGTTCAATGGATACAGTGACCAGGTCGCTCACCTGTACAAGGACATGAAGGGCCAACAGCTTTACATGTAAGGCCCCCGGGCACAACGAGGCTTCATCACCAACGGCGCTTTTTCATCTTCCCGGTTGAGGAAATTGGGAAAGCGCTGCAATACTATATATGCGACAGTTCGGTGACCTTGCGCTCGTCCTCAGCATTGCCGGTGTTAACAGTGGTTGCCGGTTCGATCAGCATTACCTCGCAAACCCCATTGAGTGCGACAGGGCAATGTTCCACACCACGCGGAACAATGATGAACTCACCCTCGTTCACATATTCGTCCCGATCACGGAACTTCATCAACAGTTGGCCCTTGTGCACAAAGAACAGTTCATCTTCGACCTTGTGGTAATGCCAGACAAATGCGCCTTCAAATTTGGCCAGCTTGATCTGCATATTGTTAACCTGTCCGGCAACCTTTGGGTTCCAGGTTTCGGCAAACTGCGCAAAGGACCGGGCAAGGTTTCTGGGACTATGGGGCGAAAGATGATTGTTCACGCCAGCCACATCTCTTTGAATGGACCGAAGCTGGGTTTCCAGTTTCGGACTGTCTGCAGGATAGTCGCCATCCAATGCAGCTGTGCCGATGGTAAATCCGGCAGCGCCGGATCTTCGCACATTTTCGATGCGGTCGCGACTGCCAATTGAACCCGCCATGATGACCGGTTTGTCCACCGCTGCGCAGACGGCGGCCATTAATCCGGTAACATTCTCGGTTGACCGATAGGCCAAAAGGTCCAATCCATCAACGCCGTCACGCAAGGCCAGCGCTTGCGCACTGTCGACAATTTCGTCAATTGAACCTGCCAGGACACTTGGGTGCCCTTCTATGCGACCGGGAAACGGAAAATACTGAATAGGTGTTCCTGCCAGGATAGGCAAAACCGCATCCACATTTGTTCCACCCAATAGAACATCAACGCCGATATCCAATGCTGCCCTGGCAGACGCCACCTCACTGTCCCTGTCCAGGGACACCACCTCAAGGTAACTGGTTGCACCACCGGCCTTTATGGCTTCATTGAGTTTCTGCAATCGGGCAACAGGCAGGCCAACATCCTTAAATCCGATGTGGTGCACACCCGCGGCCAGTGCTGTTTTCAAATGTTGCTCGGCGTCTTCCACGGTTTTATCGTTGCGTGTGAGCATAAAAATGAAACGCAGACCCATAAAACTATCTCCATTTGTCACCGTACAGTTACCGGATTTGCACAATAGTGTGCCGTCCCGGGACTGGCTACATTGGCTGCACCCTGTCTTGCAAAAGCCGATCAACGGGCATAGCCCGGCTGTGATGTTCATCGGATAAGAATAGCAGAGCAGCGCATGTGATAAACCTGTTTGTTCCAGGGTTTGTCAAGAATTAGACCTGCGCCACGATGGGATTTAGCCAGATTTTTTACACTGGCTCCCTGCGTCATTGATTATGCGCTGCTTGTCGTGCTTCCTCATGAAACGAATTTGCCTAAAACCTGATCAATCCGGCCTGCCTTCGCGATGATCGCACTGAAATCGTCTGCAGCTTGAAGGGCGGACGCAAGGTTTCATTTTCACAAAAAAAAACGGGCTAGAGATTTCTCTCAGGCCCGTAGAGCAGAAGGTTCGTATGTCGAACCTCCAGAGGGGAACACAGCCAACGTAGATGAAACTGGGAGGAAGAGCTCATCTATGCTCGTTGGCTGTTCTAGATATGTTAATTCGTATCGGCTTTTGCAAGGGGAAGCATTGCATGGCAGCTATGCATAAAGTGCAGGGCTTGAGCGATTGATGTTATAAAGGCAGCATATCCAGCCTTTACGAGAAAGTTCCGGCACGCTTTACCGGTTATCGATCTGACGATTTTTCCGCCGTAATGTCATGTTTCCTTGATGGTTGGCTTCTGAGCCATCTGCATCCGGTGTTTGTTCCTGGCGAGGTAGGGTTTGGAGCAATTCAGGTTTTGACGGAATCGGCAAAACCTGAATGTATCAACATACCATTGTTCGGGTGGATAGGGCAGCGGTAACCACAGGTGTACGCTGCTCTATCGGATTGGCGGGTTTGGCACCGGCTCAACATTACAGATGTCAGATGCACAAGCCGGAAGATCCGGTGTGGCAATCAGCAGATCGTTGCCCTGGGTTGCTGCCTGGCCGCCAGTCTGACACGTGCCTGCGTAAATATCCCGATTTGGAAAAGGTAGACCATATCCGTCCGTCAGCGTCTCCAGAAATGCAACGATTTGATCCTCTTCTTTATCGGTCAGACCAAGGTTGCCGATTGTCGTATCCATATTGTTCGGCACTTCGGGCATCGGCCAGCAATCAACCCTTTCAGTTGTCCCCGCAGGACAATGGCCAGACGTAACAGGATAAGCATGAAGATCGCGCGTATTGTAAAAGTGAACCAGCTGTTTCAGGCTTTTGATATAGCCATTGTGAAAGAATGCTTTCTGATAATACGGTACTGGCTCGCCATTGCCGTCAACGCGGCCTGCTTCAGTCGTCGGACACTGTTTTGGCGTCATCGCAACATTGCGCGCTGAAACGGTCCTCATTGCTCCGTCGAAAGCCGGCGCCTTGTCGGTCCAACTGTTATTGGGATTGACGCCATTGACGTTTCTGAGAAAACTGGCGAGACCAAGATCGCGGAACCCAAACCCTGCAGCATTTGGCACAAAGCCAGTCGGATCCGGTGTTGTCTCGTAATAGAATGGCAATCTCGGATTGAGTGGAAGGCCCAGATTCGCAAACGTAAAGTCCGTGAACAAGGGCGTCAAATCAGCAGGGTCACCGCCATCGGTTGCCCCATCCTTCAAAAGTGTTGTGGTCCCATCCAAATGGCACGAATTGCAATTCGCTTTGCCGCGAAAGAGCACGTATCCGGCCTGTTCTTCCTTGCTTAGTTGGTAATCGCCAGCCAAAAAGGCATCAAATTTGGAAGAGAAGGCATCAACGTCCGGTGAGTTTTGATAGAATGATAACGATTGACCCCAATGTTGATAAGCTGTGTTGGACTTGGCGCGGGCTTCCGGGCTCAGCGGAACCGGCGTCGGGTTATTGGCATGTGCTTGCGCACCGATCGGAATTGAGCAAACCTTTTCGGTGTCTTCCGGCCAGTGAAAATCCAAAGAGCCTTCACCCCAAATATCCTCGAAAAGAGGGCGGTATGCGGCTTGCGACAACCGGTAGATAACGCAGGCGGTGTCGGGAAATCCCATTTCATCGGCACTAACGGGCGGATCGGTCGCCTGTTCCGCATTGGGGTTCTGTAACGCTTGGCCAGTCGCCCGGCCATCCCAAAAATTTCCGCCATAAAAGTCGCCTTGTGTTCGGTTATATTGCAGCACAGGTGAGCGTGACGCATAGGTGTAGCGCATCGGCGTGCGGACAACAGTGCGACCGTGGAACGACCCTGGATAGGCGGACATTGTGAGATTGACGGAAGGAATGGATCCACCAAATCCAGCGTAGGGCATATGGCAGAAAGCGCAGGCCTGATTGCCACCGACTGACATTGACTCGTCATAATTCATCAGCTCGCCAAGCAGGCTGCGTGCCTGATAGCCGTTTCCAACGATTGTTGGCGGGTTGCCGGCCCGCTTGATTGGACCAAGTGCCTTCAATTCGTCCAGCGCGCGATTGAATGCAACACGAATTTCGGCGCGAACGCGTTCGATCTCAGCGTCAAGATCGCCTGGCAAGATCCCTGATGGATAGGGATCGTATAGCCCGACCTGAACCGTATCGTTTGGCGTTGACGTGTCCTGAGAAGTCGCGGGAGTCGTGCTAACCGATCCCAGAATGCCGGCAACAGCAATCAAATCAAAAATTTTCCGCTTCACTCGATCCTCCAGTTGATTGTGGCTTCGCTTTGTCTGTGGCGATGCGCTTGATTGTTCCAAGAGCCCGAGGCGCTGGGCTGGGTGCTACGGGAGAACGATTTCAATGGTCTGCATCATCCCCTGGTCTTCGTGATCAAGAATATGACAATGGATAACAAATCGGCCAATATAGCGCCGATACTTCATCCGCACCCGGATCGTGTAGGCCTCTTCGGGCGACTTCTTTGGGTTTTTGACCCAGATCGTGTCCTTCCAGACACCCTTCAATCCGGCATATTGATTATCAATCTCACCGGTGAAATCATCGACGTTATCGGGGTCTGAAACGTCCTTACCATTCGGATCAAGTACTTCAACAATCTGGAATGGGTTGACGTGGATATGGTGCGGATGTCCCTCCCAGGTCGAGGACAGCACCCAATCCTCCACATCGCCAAGCTTCAGGAACCGGGTATCATTTGGGTCGAATGTTTTTCCGTTGATCTCATAGCGGACAGGATTTGTTGTAATGTCGATGTTGAAAACCACGTGTTGTGTGTGTTCTGCTTCGGCATCGAGTAGCGAGGTGTGGGCAGCGAAGGCAGCAAGGCTCAACCCGTCTTCAAGATCGTTGATGACACGAGCAACCATATCGCCCGAGATATTTTCACGAGCCGCGGTGCTGAGTGCGTCCATAAGCGCTTCGCGTTGAGTGCCTTCGGACACGTCAACACCCGCATCCACTTCGACCAGCGCCAGCAGTTCCCCGTCATGGGGTGTGGCAATGTCCATGCCGCCACCAACCGGGTCGCGATCATCGATAAGGCAGTATCGCCCCGCCAAAGGGAAACTCACAAGTGCATCCCACCGGTAACCTGGCTGCATCACCGCATTGTCCCGCGTGCGCACACGATCCATGGTAAGGCCGTCAGCAGCAACGAGATGCAGCGGCACCCCGGGTCCGCGGCAGGCTGCGGCTATTGTATCAGCGTTGCCGCCATTCGCGCCTTGCAAAGCCGCCTCGTCGAGGGCAGCGATCTTGAGATTCACCGTATCGCGAACACCGGCATGGATCATCCGCCAGCGCTCAAACTGACCTGATACCGCCCCCTTCAGGACCGGAAGGTTACTGCCATTGATTGACGTATGGCGTCCTGACGCATTCCACACGCCACCACCGAATGTGTTTGGACCATTCGTGTCGAGATATTGCTCGATAACGCCCACCTGCCCATCATCACAGACCCAGGCGCCAAGCGGGTCGTCCGGCGGATCGGTCTTGATCCGTCCATCTTCACCCTCGCAGGCATAGGCAAATTGTTGAAACAACATGACGCGCTCTTTGAACGGCTGACTGTCAGTCGGAAGCAAAAGCACGTCCAGATCACCAGGAAAATCATGGCCCGGCATCCGGTCTCCACGAACGATGAGCGCCCCGGCCATGCCACTGGAGACCTGCAGTGCGGTCGATCCATGTAGATGCGGGTGATACCAGAACGTGCCTGCAGGATGATCCGACGGAATAGCATACTCATGCTCGAAACTGGCACCTGGATCGAACCGCAGGAATATATTGTCGCTGTTGCCACTTGGGCTTACCCAAAGGCCGTGAACGTGCATATTTGTGCTGTTGAAGCAGTGTGGAATGTTGAGACTGTGAGCAACTGCAGTGTGACCGCCATGATCACAACTAGGGTCATTGGAGGGGAGGTCGTTGCTCAAGTGGAGCCGGAGTGTATCGCCGGGACGTGTTTCTATGGTCGGCCCAACAAGCGTTGCTGCAGTAGCTTCGCCGGCCAGGTAACTCCGCAGGCGCACCCGATCGGCTCTTTGTGTCGAAGCATTCCACAGTCTGCTATCTCGATAATTGACTGTAAGTGCAACCTGAAGATCTTTCGAGCCCCTGACAGCGTCGAGATCCTGTGCTCCGGTCGTTCGTCCAACAATGGGTGGATTGACTAACGTTGTACCCGCTCCGCCTGTGACGGTTTGCGAAAACGAAGGCGCACCAGCGACCACCGAGCCAAACAGGAACACAACCAGTCTCAAAAAGGCTTTGCGATGTCCCACTGATTTGGCTCCGATCCGAGGAACCTGATCATCGTGGCCAGCATGTCCGGTAGGGGGAGAGTTGAATGGGGCCGCGGCTGCAAGAGTGCGAGCAGACCTTGCGATCAGAAAGATTATGCCACAAAACCAAAACAAGAAAGTCAATTGATGGAAGCAATGACGCCATTTTGGGGTCACGTTATGATATGCACGCGCAGTCGTACAAGAAGGCATCGCAGGCCCCACACTTAGGATCTTCCAACTGACATTGCTAAGAACGCTACATCATGACTACAAGACAATAGCAGTATTCACTTAGAAGGTATCCCGCAGGTGCCCTGTGTGTCATTGGCTCAATGTCTCAAGTTTGTTGTTTCTGCGTCTCTGATAGAGCAAACGAGCACCGTTGGGTTGGTCGGAATGAGACGGAGCAGCAACGAAGTTGAGATGCCCGGCCAATGACACGTTTTAGTGTCCGCATTATGCTTCCAGCACCTTTTGTCCTACTGAAGAGCGACGGTCGCACGTTCAATCGAATAGGAAAGGTTTTTCTCACGCTTTGCGTAGGAGAATTGCCGTAGTAGCGCGAGCCTCGACCAGAACGGAGTTGTAATTGATGGATGTTCAACACGCAATTCGGGCAGCATGTATCAGCGTTTTGTTTTTGTTGGGTATCGCGGGCGCTGCCACTGCAAATTCAATCCAAACCTTCGTTTGCAAAAGCCCTACCTGCACGAAAACATTCCACAATGCCAAAGGCCCGGAGGCCTCGCTTGAAGCTTATTGCGAATCAAGTACCGGAGAGATTAAAAGGCCGAGCTCTCTAACATGCTCAACACCTGCAGTATTCGCAATTTGCAACGTGATGTCCATATCAGTTTCTCCAAAAAACAGCCTGGTTTGCGTGTGTTTCCGTAAGAAGGAGATGACATTCAAGTCAACGATTAGGTGTTAGTAGACAGCGCGCTGAGAGAATTTGGACAGAACGGAGTATATCAAGTGAAAATTCGAAGAATATTTCATGTTGCATGTGTCGCTATATTCGCGATCTGCGGAATGGCGGGTCATGGATACTCAGATTCAATTTATACGTTTGTCTGCAAGAAGACAAAATGCGAAAAAACGTTCAAAAAAGCCAAGGGGCCGGCAGTTCAAATCGCGGCATTTTGCGAATTGCAGGCTGGAAAAGAGCAAAGATCAAAATCAATAACATGCACAACGCCTGCTGTTTTTGCAGGATGTCAGACATTCGGTGCAACAGCATCATGTACGTGCGGGAGAAAAACAAGGATGACTATTAAGGTGGCGGTAACGTGCTAGCAGCCTGCTAGAACCTGGTGCGGATCAGGATTACGGTGTCAGCCTTTGGTCTTGTCAATGCATTCAGGTTCTACCGATTCCTTCAGAGCCTGAATTGCGCCGGTAGGTGAATGTGATGGAGTTGAGGTGTCTGATTCCAGATGGAACAGATTTTGCAACATTTACATCAGCCGGAGACCGGCAAAATCATATGCCTTATCTCGGTCCGAGAATTATTGTCGGATTGTCAGGCAGTTGTTCCTGGGCGGTATTGAGAGTCTGGAGATCTTTGACGATGGTCAATGCGCGATAACTGAAATCATTTTCTGGCGCTCCCAGTTCCTGTTGGCGTATCCAGTAGACCCGGTTGTCAATTTTTGCCGAGATTGAACCGCGACCCATGCGCGAGCCAGCTTCGACCTTGAAGATTGGAACACTGCGTCCGTTTCGCGTCGTCAGCGTAGGGGTCCATGGATCTTCTCGAGCAAACTGATCTCTCACGATCTCTCCTAAAAAGTGAATGATCCCGTTTGGCGAACGAAGTGTTAGGCCGGTGCCCTGTGCATTAAACAGACTGCGGCCAACAAGGCCGGTGCGGGTGAAGCTAATATCAACCTTTCCATCCTCGTTGCCTTCGACCTTTGCGTTGGTGATTGACAGGGCCTCAGAAAATGCTCTGAATTGCGTATATGTGCACCTGCTCGTGGCATCATTGCTCAGCTTAACGAGAATGTCGGTCCCGGAGTAGCGCGATTGTTGGTCAACTTTGGCTGAATGTCGATCAATTTTGCAAGTGATCTCCCCAAATGAATTCTCAAAGTTCTGGCATATTCCGCGATGTGCGCTGGAAAGCGTTTGATATCGTTTTTTGCAAATGTCGTGTGCGCTGAACACAACATCATTATAATCATCGAGTGTTACAACGATTGCTTTTACGAGCAACGACATCAGCAGGTGGATGTGGGCTCCATCACGGCTTTCGATTAGAAACGCAAAAAGTTGCGGCGTTACCTGAGTATGCATTGCCCGCGTAAAATCCCGAGTTTCGAGCGAGGATGCGTTTGCACTTCTATCGCGACCGACATTTGCCGAAAGGCTTGCGTTGAGCGGCGACCATGATGACGCGTCGAGCGGTATGTTGGCACTGCCCGATGGCGACAAACCAACAGATGTTCCCGCAGAGTAATCACCCAGCACCGAATAGTAATTCGGGTAGCCCTTGGCGGATCGGATGACATTGGTGAGAAGCAGGTTGTTTGATGCCTGTTCGAGACCAACATTGTAGTAAACACCGCTGCTGCCTACCATGTTTTGGCATCCGGCAAGTATCAAGGACGCGAAAGCCAAACCGATCAGGTTAGCGGATGCCATGCCGACTCTCATTTTTTTATTGTACATTCAAATGCTCTTTCAACCTGGGTTCCACGCTCACGGCAATGCTCGGCCAGCCGGTTGAACATCGACCCGGATGCGAAAATTGCTCTTCCTCATCATCTACCGGCAGTCGCTCAGCTCAAACTCGGCAAAATGGCAATGTTCCCGAGTACCCAGAAAGGAATGGATAGTGGGGACTCAAAAAAGCAAGGCTGCTGATGGTGTTTTGATCGATAGCCTCCGTTCCCATCCCTACGACCAATAAATCAGCACGCACTGAAGAACGACCGGCCGTTTTGCAGCCACAGTCCATCAGTAGAAATCTGTATGAGTATTAGCCCGTCAATGCCGTGGCTGTCATTGGCTCTGCATCTCAAGTTTGTTGTCGCTTTGTCTCGTACGGTCGGTGTGGACAGCTCTGAAATTCAGGTCGAAATGTTATCCAATGCTGGTGACCCAAGCTGGGGTATGCATCACAGCCGATGCTGGCGCATCCAGTGATGAATGAGGTGCTGTTTGCCGCCGACAGCCTTTGCGTTTGACGGCACAGCACCCATCGCCAGGCAATCATTTGGCGCTATATCGAACCGTTGACGAAAACGGCGATGGAAATTGCTTGCATCAATGTAGCCCCATCGGGAGGCGACGGACTTGACCAGACCACGGGCTGGCGCAGCCGCGCACAGCTCAAGCAGGCACCGGTCGAGGCGACGCCCAGAGATATAATGCTCAACGCCTCCGTCCTCACGGAACCGGCGATAAAGCGAGGCACGTGAAAGACCGAAGTGCCTGCACAAATTTGCCGTATTCAGGTCAGGATCGGCCAAGTGCGTTTCGATATGGTCGCGCATTGCGAGATTCAAAGTGGCTTCAGTATTTTGTAGAACTGTGTCCTCCTTGCGTCCAAGCAGAAACCTCTGAATCAGACCGGCGAATCCATAGGAGAGATCCTCTATCTCCTGCAAATCGCCATCAGCATGCACTGTATCGAGTGCGTCCAATGCTGTTTCCAGCAAACGCGCTTGCGGTTTTGAACGCGGGAGCGAAACATAATGCGGATCTCGCGATGGATCATACCCGACAAAGTCATGTGGAATCAGAACACCGTTGCCAACAACATCTGTAGTCGATGTCGTGTAGCATTGCGACATATCGATCAAATGAAGTTTTCCCTCATTTATCTCTGTTGCAATATCGCCGACAACGCCGCGTCCCTCGCCTTTGGCATAGCGTTCAAAAAGGAGGTAGTTGCAATCGAATTCGTTGATCTTTTTCGGATCGCGGGACAATACCAGCGGCGTAAACCGTACCTTGGTGATGATGAGCCGACTGGCTAATTGAAAGTCAGCCTCTGCGGAAAACTGCTGCGGTTCTGTCTTGATACGAACATCGTAGAATGCACGTCCCAAGTCACGCCATTCTTCCAGTGAATACTGCGACACTGCATTGTTCCCCAAAACGTGCAACTTCTCATTCGAGCATAAAGTTTTTTCCAGCAAGAGTCCATTTACTGCAATCTCCACTTGGCGGAGCAGCACCGATTTGAAGAACATATTTCCGTTTGTGTATGAGAATACTTATCATACCGGGAACGGGGAGCCCTTATTCCGCAGCACCTCGGGCACAGATTGTTGCGTTGGCGAGAGCGTACGAAGTGTTGGATGGCTTGCACTGGAGTTCGATCCGCACTTGGCACTCGCCCATGGCTGGGTGAAACGGCCAAGCTCAACGTGGCCAGCAATGCTGAGACGAACCGACAATAAACTTGAGACATTCACCCAACGACAGGCCAAGCATCCTTTGCTACGATCACGCTAATTGCCGTTGTAATCATGAAGATGGCCTGAAGCATTCACTACCCATGACCCGAATTGCAACTAGAGGATTATAGGATGAAGACAACCCCTGTCATTTTAAGCCTCGCAATCATCGGCTTCAACCTCGCGGCGGCGACAATTTCGCCCGGGCCGGCCAATGCAGCTATAACAAAATACGACTGCACGAGCGGCTCGTGCAGCTACCGATATACACAGAAGCCTATGGGAACGCGCGAGTATCGGGGATTTTGTTATGGACATGTCCCGAAGTATGTCACTGGTTCAGCTAAAGGAAAACAGAAATGTACAGCAGGCAAAAGCCCAATGACATGTACAGTTACTGCTTATACGGTTAGCTATGACTACGGGCACGGCAGCTGTTCGTGCACAAATTGGAGTCTGACCAAAAAAATAGATGCGAAAATTGAGTTATTATGCCCTGATGGCTGAGGTCAGTCTGCCTCATAGAGACTGACGCGACAAGATTGCAGCCATCACGGTTGGGATCCGTGGGACCAACAAGACCCTTGGACGGTTCGGCTGCCCGATGGCCATTCAAACGAATCGGTCCAAAAAATTGAACATAATTGTCGAGCAAGATCACAGGTATATCATACGACGCGTTCGACCGTTTTGCGGTCTTAAATCTTCCTGATCGGCATCAGCCACGTTGGAGGGCATCAGGGTCGCCAACATGATCCGCAAGGGACAACTGGGCTCTGCACTTTACGGGCACAAGCAGTTCGCGGCACCTGCAGGTTAAATCTGTCCGAAGATTGGGCCGCTCTGACTTGTGCAATATTCACAGCAGAATCCTTCTGAAAGTTCACTCAAATGGAGAATGCTGATTGAAGACCGGCGATGATGGAGAATAACCGCGATGATGATCGATACCAATCGAATGCGTGCCGCTACGGTGCGAATTGCACTGGTGAGTTTCGTATCTGCCGGGCTCGCCGGACCCATGTCTGTTGACGTGATTGCCAGCCCGGTCAAGTGGACCTGCAACTGCATTGCCTCTGGGCCGAATAAGACGGATACCTGCAAGTGTAAGAATCGATCCTACGACCTGCCAAAATCCGGAACCAAAACATTTCGTGCTACATGCAAGGGTTGGGTGGACGGGGCGCCCTCAATGAGGTTGAGTCCGTCTTTTGTTGATGTCATGAGAGGTAAGAACGTCACGTGCACGATCTCATCGAATTTCAATTGGGGTTTTGTATCAAAGCAATGCACAAACTGGGGCACATCAAACAGAAACAAGGTCACCATGTCGATTCAATGCCGTGGACCGGACTAACAGGGGCTTACGAAAATCCGGTCGGCAATCGTAGAGATTGCATCGGGCTTCTTCGCATCGACCCGCAACTTCCGGATTCACTGCGACCCAGCTCGGCCGGCAGGGGAGTTCGACGAAAATACGAATTTGAACCTGGTGATGGTGCCGAAATAATGTTCGAAGCACATGGACTGTTTCACGTTTTGCCGAAAACCGGATAACGGTGTCGGCTTTTGACTTTGTTGATGTATTCAGGTTTTGCCGCACCCGTCAAAACCTGAATTGCTCTAAGGACACTTGATTTGGATCTTCGCATCGACTTTCTTGGTCACGCTCCAGTTGGTACAAGAACAGCTTTCGTATTTTCCAGGCGTCCAGACCGAAGTGCAGGTCATCGGTTTCTTTCCGGGAGTGCAAGTTGAACCACCTTTATAAGACGGTGATCCATAGTTGCTTGGGTTTTTTCCGTAGCACTTGTTGCGATATTCCCTTGTCCCCATCGGTTTTTGTGTGTACCGGTAGTTGCATTGGGCCGCTTCGCAGTTGTAGTTTTTGTACGCTGCGTGGGCCGTGGTATTGGCAATAACAGCGGCGGCAAAACCGAGAACCATTACATAAATCTTCACATCACTCTCCATGGGGTTTGCCAGACGCGTTCGGCTTGATGTATCTGCCTCAACCGAGACACGCGTCGGCGTTTGATCGGATGCCCTGCCGGCTTAAATCCAAACAGAACCGG
Source organism: uncultured Rhizobiaceae group bacterium (assembly GCA_947501445.1). Lineage (GTDB taxonomy): Bacteria > Pseudomonadota > Alphaproteobacteria > Rhizobiales > Rhizobiaceae > Hoeflea_A. The sequence goes on from CANMVS010000008.1 coordinate 172,555, forward strand.
AAAGAACCGCCGTCGCTAGTAGCCATAGCCGCTGCATTGCAGCGACATTTTCACTGGATTCCTCTGTGCCGTGCCCCAGTTTGTGCATTGTTTCTGACGATAGTCCGGATGATTTGAACCCGCCGTACAGGTTACATTTTTACCCCTGAGTACATTCGTGAATTTCGCAACGGTTCTTTTGCTCGGATCCCCCTTGACGCCACCTTTGCAGTAGCCGCGGAACGTCATGGTACCTGATCGTGGCAGATCATAGGAATAACCATCACAGGTGCAGTTGTATTTCGTTTCGGTGCCGGGAACCACGCAGTTGCACGTCCAGCGAACCGGGGCAGCAGTTGCGTTTCCCGACATGGGCACCACAAGGCCAATAAGCGCGAAACTCAGAAGCGTGAATCGTGCAGATAAATGGCAGAATCCTATGGTGGTGTTACTCATTGTTGTTGCACTCCTGTCATTCTTATCTCGATATTTGGTGAAGTGGGATTCACCGGATCCGGTGCCGTAACGCACACTCAAGAATTCAGTGTCGATCTGCTAACACGTCAGTTTGATGGTGATTGTATCTTTCTTGGCTACGGACCAGTTGGTGCAGGATCGCGTTTTATAAGTTCCATATTTGCCCTGACCGGTGTACCAAATTGTACAAGTCGTATTTTTACCCTTCTTCGGAAAATCAATGAGAGGTAAACGGCCGTTACCCGAGTCACAAACACCGCGGATTTCCTTGGTTGCGAGCTTGCCTAAAGTCCAGTTATGAGTGCACGAGGATTGCTTGCAATTGTACAATTGATAGGTAGCAGCCATCGCAGGATTGCCGCCGCCAATTGCGGAAAGAAAATAGACCGCGACTGCACCGAACAAGATCGTGGTCGACAGCGGCAGGAAATCTCTGACTGAGGTGTTCATCTCATTTGTTTCCTTTTTACTCGGCGGCAAAGCCGTCTAGATACCGTTCGATGTCGCCATAAATCGGATTGTTGTCCTCATCTTGAATCACAACCCAATATTGGCCGCCCGTCTCGTCTTGCCCCTCTGCTTCTTCTTCTTGAGACGGCAGATCACTCAAATAAAGAAAACCGGAGTCATGGTGTTTGTAGAGAGAGGCACAGCTCAAGTCGCCCATGGTTCCCAGGCATAGGGCGCCGTCCTCACCGATCGTCCAGTTTGGAGGAAATTGCGGTCCGCTCGCCACAAAGTCACCGTCCTTCAGGGGGCTTTCCAGCCAAACATGCGCACGATTGGGTTGATTGCCGAAGCACAACACCAGGAACTGCACATCTTCTGTGTTGAATGTCTTGAGAATATCGCTCCAACCTTGGGTGAGCGCAACGTCATCATAATTTTCGGGAAGAGATTCTTCGGAAAAACTGCCGATCAACACGCATTTTTCATACAGGTGCGAAGCACTTATACGCTCGAGCGGCGCTCCTGTATCATGGATCAAGCTCGCCTGTTCCGTCCCACCCTGTACCGCTTCATCGCCACCGGCTTTTTCCTGGGCAAGCACAATGGATGTCCCTGTTGCAATCATGGCAACAGTTGCGATTGCTCCAAACCGCAGTCCATATTTTATCCTTGCGGTCCTGTGGGTGATCGATTTCATCAAACTTTCCTTCCAAATCTGTGACGAGCGGTTTGATTCAGTTTTGCGGTTTGGAATCCAGAGGCAGTAACCATCAAAAGCATACCAAATTCATCATTTGCGCGTTTCATGGTTCGAAAAAGATCCGCGCCCCTGTTTAGCAGGTGGGTGCGCAGTGCGTCATTGGCGCTGCGTCTCAAGTTTGTGGTCATCTGGTTCCGCGCGCCGAGACAATTCTTGATTTCAATCTATGGGCGGTTGGATATTCGCGCCGCCGTGCATGATTGCGCTTCAGTCCACCGCTTTGGAGTAATTCAAGTTTTGACGGGATAGGCAAAACCTGAATGCATCAACAAAATCAAAGAGCAAAACCGTTATCCCGTTTCTGACAAAACGTGAAACGGTCTGGTGGACGGACCATCCTTGGATATTCGCCCGTATTGGGACTTGTACAGTTGTGATCGGCAGAGAATTCGTCGATTGATGTCAAACTGCGGTGGCGGCTTTTTCCTGCGATCCTTCAAATAGAAAATTCAGGACTGTGACCGTGTTCGTTCCATATGGCATCCTGGTTCGACCAAAGGCGTTCAAGCGCAATCTTCTGTCTTGGGAAATCTATTCGAGCGTAATTGCTCAAATCTCCTTGAAGGGAGTAGGCAAGTTGCCGCGAAGCGCTGATACGGAACGACAACAAGTTTGAGATGATGCGCCAACGACGAGCCCGGTGCCCATATGCTAAAGTACAGGCAGTATTCGATAATATTACGGGGCCATTTCTTTCGAAGCGACACTTGCGTGAATAAGCCGTGGTTCGTCGGCTCGGAGCCACAAAAGGAAGTTGTAATGAAATTTTCCGCTCTCATTCTATCCTGCGCCGCCTTGGTAGCCACGAATATTCCCGCAAATTCCGCAGTAACGAAGTACGACTGCAAATCAGAACAATGTAACTATCGCTATAGCCAAAAGCCGATGGGAACACGAGAGTATTGGAGCCAGTGCGTCGGGAAAAATATTGATTATACCAGGCATGCCGGGCGCGCGAGTTGCCAATCGTCGGTCAAACCTATGACCTGTACGGTATCAATCTCAAAATGGTCGGGTTACGATTCATGCTCTTGTACGAACTGGAGCCTGACAAAAAAGGTAGACGCAAAGATAAGTATTCACTGTCCTCGCCTTCCATAGAATTGCGCGAAGGCGAAACTGGGATAAAACAATTACAGCGCAAATATCACGGCTGAGTTATGATTTGTCAGGCTGAAAGCAGGTTGGTTTCCACGCGCAGAAAGGAATCTGGATGATATCGGACACCGGCAAGTCGTCGTCTAATCACAGATTCAAACTTGGATCCATTGTAACAGCGGCCATGATCGCGTTAGGCTCACCCCCAGTAGCGGCTCAGGATAACACGTCGCGCGATGGCGTTGCACAGAATGCGGTCAAACCGGATACCTTGAAACACGATACCGGAGCGCAGCTCGATCAGATTGATGCATCCCATCTTTATGAAACATGTATTTTGATCGCTGATTTTTCGGAAGGTGTTATGCCCGATGACTATGATGACGTGGCGATCGCCAGTGGTTGGGAAGGAATCCTCAAAGCGTTCAACACTGAGGATGTGCAATTTCTGGCGTTATGCTTTGGCAATCAACCCAACCGCGCACATGTCTGGCTGGAAACCCCCTCGGAGAACGGTGATTTCGTGGCAAGCGGGCCACAGTTTCCACCGAACTGGACGATAGGCGACGATGGTACCTTGTGCCTTGGAACTTTGGGTTCCATGAGTTGTGTAACACTCTTCAAGCACCACGGTTCCGGCTTGCTTTATCTGAGCGATCCAACGTCTGAAGACGAAACCCTGGAAACTGAAGATGAGAAAGGTGGCGAATATTGGGTCATGCTCCAGGAGGAAGACGGCACATCGCTTTTCGCCGATATTGAACATCACCTGGATGGCAGGTTGGCCGAGTGACCTTTGGTTCGCTCAAAAGACAATAAGCCTACATCAATAACGAAGACCACCAGATAATTTTGCCATTTATCTGCACGAATTGCGCTTCTGAGTTTCGCGTTCATCGGGTTCGGTTTGCCGATGTCGGTCACCACAATTGCTGCCCCGGTTCGCTGGCTTTGCAAATTCGAAATTTCTGGAAAGTCAGGAATCTATTCTTGCAATTGCCCGTTTTTCTGCAGCCTGCCAAAGCCAGGTCCGAAAACTTTCGCGGCTGCTGTGATGGTAAAGTAAAAGGGTTCCCTGACAAGCAAGGGAGCCCCACATTCATTTACGCTACTGGGTAGCAATCTTGGGAGGCCCGGCAATAGGCCAGCAATTGGTATGTCTACCGACAATGCACCAGTTGGGGCGCAGTCCAGCGAAACAGCGTTTCGATGAATGTTGAATGCCATGGGCCGGAACATTAATGCATGCGTCAGCTTGATATTGGTTCTTTGCGATTGGACCGTTTCACGTTTTGTCAAAACCGCGATAACGGTGTAGGTCTTTGGTTTTGTTGATGCATTCAGGTTTTGCCGATTCCATCACAACCTGAATTGCTCAAACAGGTAATTGATCTGAAGGGCTGTGTTTATGCGCGTTTGGAAGAACAGCCAGATCAATAATTGTGTTTGAATTTATATCAGAATTTCCAGTTACGTGCCTTGGAAATGAGAAAATCACGGAAAGCCTTTAACTTGGCAGAGCCGCGCAATTCTTCCGGGTAGCAGAAAAAACACGAGAAGGACGGCACGTCGGAATCGATATCCAATTGCACCAGACCGGCATCATGGCCAACCATATAATCCGGCAGCATGGCAATGCCTATGCCCAGTTGCGTTGCCCGTTTGATGGACGGCATATTGTTGATCTGTAGCTGTGGTGCCCGTGGATTATTGGCTGTGCGGCCGGCGACTTCCAGCCAGTTGACATCAAGCAGGTAATTGGGCGCTGGTTCACCGAAAGTGATAATGCGGTGATTGTCGAAATCACCCACATGTTCGGGTTTGCCGTAACGGTTGAGGTAGGATGGTGCTGCATAGACGTGCATGTGAACTGTAAAGAGTTTACGCTGAATAAGATCGGGTTGCTGCGGTTGGCGAAGCCGAATAGCGCAATCGGCATGGCGCATCGTCACATCAAGCTCTTCATTGTCGAGCAGCAATTGCACTTCGATGTCCGGGTAGAGTTCAGTAAATTCCTGCATTCGGTCTGTCAGCCAGCCCGACCCCAGTCCCACGGTTGTGGTTACGCGAAGTTTGCCGGAGGGCGTGTCCGTGGTCTCGGAAAGACGAACCCGAACAGCCTCAAGCTTGAGCAGCACATCATGGGCCGTGCGATAGAGAAGCTCTCCCTGCTCGGTCATGATCAGGCCGCGCGCATGGCGGTGAAACAGCGGAATGCCGATATCCTGTTCCAGGGCGCTGACCTGTCGTGAGATCGCCGATTGGGACAGATGGAGTTTCTCGGCTGCATGGGTAAATGACCCGGCTTCCGCTGCCGCGTGAAAAATACGCAACTTATCCCAATCCAGAGGCATTGTGTGTCTCCCAGAAAGACTGCCGATCAGTCGGCAGTCTGTTTCTTTTGTATTCTATTCAGCGGCAGCAGCGACCGGTTCCAGCGCCGCCAGATAGTGCTCCGCCTCAAGGGCGGCCATACAGCCCATACCGGCAGCCGTGACCGCCTGACGGTAAATATCGTCGGTTACATCGCCAGCAGCATACACACCGGCGACATCCGTTGCGGTTGAATCGGCAGCGGTCCACAAATACCCGTTTGGCTTCTGTTTCAGTTTGCCTTTAAACAGAGAGACAGAAGGTGCATGGCCGATTGCAATGAATACACCATGTGTCGCCAATTGTGACACGTCCCCGGTTTTCAGGTTTTTCAGCCGCACACCGGTAACAGATGGAGGTTTTGTTTCTTCGCCGGTGATTTCCTCAAGCTGGCTATCCCAGATGATGTCGACATTGTCCTTAGCCAGCAGGCGTTGCTGCAGAATCTTTTCTGCCCGAAGACTGTCGCGTCTGTGTACAAGTGTGACCTTTGCCGCCAGATTGGACAGATAGAGCGCCTCTTCGACGGCTGTATTGCCACCGCCTACGACGACGACTTCCTTGCCGCGATAGAAAAATCCATCGCAGGTCGCACAGGCTGAAACGCCAAAACCCATAAATGTCTGTTCTGTCTCAATCCCCAACCATTTGGCCTGGGCGCCGGTGGCGATAACAAGCGAGTCACAGGTATATTCCTGACCTGAATCGGTTTTGAGACGGAACGGACGAACATCCAGATCCACCTCTGTCACAAGATCATTGACAATGTCAGCGCCGACATTCTGAGCCTGCTGGAGCATTTGCTCCATCATCCAGGGTCCCTGAACTGTTTCAGCGTATCCGGGATAATTTTCCACATCCGTGGTGATCATTAATTGACCACCTTGCTCCATACCGGCAATCAAAACTGGTTCCAGCAATGCGCGTGCGGCGTAAATTGCCGCTGTGTATCCTGCGGGTCCTGAACCGATGATCAGGACACGTGCATGGCGGGTTGTCATAGTCGGATTTCCTTTATTGCTGCAAATTGCAAACGTGCCACTCACCTTTCACAAGGTGTGTTGTGTGGCATTTGGCCCAATGTACGTAGTCGTACAAGTCACTTTCAAGTGGATAGAGGCATTTTCACACAGCTGTGCACCATTCACGTCACGAACCAGCAATATGGCTGTCATGATTGTCAAGCGTGCGAAATTATCTTGCGCGTACGCGCAACAACTGATCCTATGTTCTGATGTAATGCGTCGCCAGCGGCTAACCGGGAATCTGTCCAACATGCCTATTCGTATGGAACTTGATGATATTGACCTGAAAATACTTCGGGAACTGCAGCGCGACGGGCGCATCACCAATGTTGACCTTTCTGAGCGTGTGGGGATATCAGCACCGCCCTGTTTGCGGCGATTGCGCAAACTGGAGGAAGCCGGGATCATTGAAGGTTACAGGGCGATGCTCAATGGACCGTCGCTTGGATTTGATCTCGTTGCATTCTGCATGATTGGTCTGACCCTGCAGTCCGAGGTTAACCTGCGCGCTTTTGCGGACAGGACACTTGAATGGCCGATTGTTCGTCAATCCTGGATGGTGTCGGGCGAATCGGATTTTCTGTTGCACTGTGTGGCAAGAGATCTTCTGACGTTTCAGGATTTCGTTATTGATCAACTGACTGCGGCAGAAAATGTCGACACAGTGCGAACCATGTTGACCATTCGCCAGATCAAGAATGAAGGTGCCATTGATATGTCAGGGGCACCCGCTTCGCATCAACCCTGATCCCACAGTTTTTGATAGACTGCATTGATGCCCATAACCTCACCGTCCAGAGCAAACCTGCCTGCGGCTCTTTCGCGTGCGTTGTTTGATTTCAAAGCCAATTCAAGCGGGCTGTCAAACAGACGTTTGACCGCAGCGGCAATTTCAGTTGCCTGCGGTTTTGTCACCAGTGTGCCGGCTTCATTTGCACCAATAAAGGATGAGAAATATCCGGTGTCTGTCGCGACAATGGGCACCGCACTTGCCATGGCCTCAAGCGGGGTCAGTCCAAATCCCTCGTAACGCGGGCAGGCGACAAGCAGTGACAGGCTGCGAACAATGGCAGGCAGATTGCCCGGCTTGATCTCGCCGGTGAACATGATGCGCTCGCTCAGTCCTGCTTTTTCAATGCGCTCGCGCAATTGCGTCTCAAAACTGCGGTGTTCGGCTTTTGCTTTTCCAATGATCAATGCAGTCAGATCGGGAAATTGGGGCAGGATGTCTATCATCGCATCCACAAAAATGTCGGTGCCCTTTTCAGGTCGAATACGCCCGATGGTCGCAACACCCATTGAACCAGGCCAACCGGTGTTCTTCCAGTCATTTGCCAGGTCATTTGATGGATGAAAGATTTCCGTATCGACGCCATGCTGCACAACGGCCCGGACGTGTGGAACCAGCGAGGCCGCAATATCAGTGGTCGCAATGACTGCATCCATGCGGGAGATCAACCACTTTGGCAAGGTGGAGTGATGTCTTTGTGCGGCAGATGTAAATACTATTTTAATTGGCCGTCGCAGGATATCACGGACCCATAGAGCCGCACGCATTTCATTGTTACGACGCACATGCCAGATGATGTGTGAGCGTCCACGTGGCGGCCTGCGCGATAGTTTGATCGCCTGTCTTATCGTGATGGGGGCCGGACCACCGGGCAACGCGTTGCCGGCAAGCATCACATTATACTGTGATGCCTGCTTGCGAATGACCGCGGCCGCTGTTGCCGATACACCGGTAAAATTCCGGTGCATATTGGTCACGATCAGTTCCGGTTCATTGGACATGGTCTTTGGATCTAAGAGGTCCTGGTTCGGCCTGTGGCAATCAACCCCAGCTGACAGCAAGAATCTCGTATGCCTTGGCACCACCGGGCGCATTGACCTCAATGCTGTCGCCGACCTGTTTGCTTATCAGTGCCCGGGCAATGGGTGAGGACAGGGAAATGCGACCCTGTTTCACATCGGCTTCCTGATCGCCGACGATCTGATAGGTCTTTTCCTCTTCGGTATCCTCATCGACCATCTTTACGATCGCACCGAACTTGATCGTATCTCCAGACATTTTGCTCAGGTCGATAACTTCGGCGCGTGCCGTCAGGTCTTCGAGTTCGCCGATGCGTCCTTCATTGTGGCTCTGCGCCTCTTTGGCCGCATGGTATTCAGCGTTTTCCGACAAATCACCGTGGGCTCTTGCTTCTGCTATCGCCTCGATAATACGAGGTCGTTCCTGCTGCTGGCGCGTGCGCAATTCTTCGACGAGATTGGCAAACCCGCTCTGAGTCATTGGGACTTTTTCAACCATGTCCTTCTCCATCTTTCTTGGCGCTTTCCACCTTGGGATAGGGTGCGAAAGCGCAAAAGAAAACGGCCCCCGAACCCTCCGGCCCGGAACCGCTTTAATCACAATTGGATAAATATAGCAGCAATTGGTGCAATTTATCCAGTTTTTTCACAACAATACTAACGCTGCAGCGACACTGGAACAATTCAGGTTTTGAGGGAATCGGCAAAACCTGAATGCATCAACAAAATCAAAGGCCGATGCCATTGTTCCGTTTCTGAAAAAAACGTGAAACGGTCCTGGTAAATCAACCGGAATTGGTGGTCAGCATGTCTGCTGGAAGATTGGGCGGGCGATAGTCATCGCGCCCTTTCAATCGGGCCGTGACACTTTCATGTATCAGTGAATCCGGTGGAATTGAACGCGGCTCTCCGCGTGGCAGATAGTAGTTCCCCAGGCGGGCCTGTTTTGTGGTGCCACCCGGCCGAACCCTGCGTGGCAGGTACTCCAGAATTTTCCAACCCGGCGTCATCGAGTCATTGGCATTGGCAATCGGCGAGGGGGGCATATAGGTGCTTGTGCTGCCCTTGCGTTGGTGTCCAAGCACCAGCGTATTGATATTCTGGGTAATATATTTGATCCCCAGCGCCTTGGTTTCTTCGATCATCCAGTGAAGCGGTATTTTGGCCAGGGCACTTTTGTTCTCGGGATAACCGCCGCCAATGTCACAATGGACGCCGCTAAACCAGACTTCGTTGATGTCCTGCGGCTTTGACCGCCGGTCTGAAAACGGATTGCCCCAGTAGGGCTGATCCTTCGGCCAAAGATAGGGTGAAAACATGGTGCGGCGTTCGTCAATTGCGACAGCGTGACGGACCGATTCAACCATGATGTTTTTGTCCGTGAAGACCATGGTATCGAGTTGCGGCAGGCCATTTTTGCCCGCTTCGATCATGGAGGCCACAGTATCAAACAGGCCAAGACAACGAATGGTTGGCCTTTGCGGTTTCAACATACGTTCAAACAGACGCAATTCTCCAAAGGGGTTTTCCTCCCCTTCACCCTTTTCAAGTTCTTTTCCATGCGGTATCTGCTTGTAGGCCTGGTAGGCATAATCAAGCAAATTGAGGTTCTTGGCGTCCAGCAGACCTAACGCGCGAATGAACCCGGCAAGCACCCGGGCTGTATAGGCACCCCTGCTGAAACCGAAAATGTATATTTTGTCGCCGACGCTTTTTGCACCGGCGTTCGTTGGACCCTGATAATGCTCGACAAGAAACCGGTAAGCCTGTTTAACATTCTGGTCGTTGCCCCAGCCCGTCGCCAACCCCCAGATTTCGGCAGTATTTCGCCATACACGTGACCAGGAATCCTGTGCCCCGAAAGTGCCAACACCCGGATCATAATAGACAACCTGACTGTCATCCTTTTTCAGCGTTCCATATAGCCGGACGATATTTGATCTGTTCTGGGAAATCTCATTTGAGGTTCCATCCAGCAAAATGATGATGTTTTTGGCCATGGCAACAATCCCGAAACATTGCGACAGGGTCTACAACTATTATCGATGGCTGCCAGGTGCAACAACAACAACAGCCGGTGCCTTCCAATAGCGTTTTACCAGGGTCTGCTTTGAAGCTGACCCTGGCAATCGTCTGATAATTATAAATCAGGACGTTCTATTCGGCAAAATAGGCCTGCAGCGGTTTGACCTCCAGATTGCCGGCTGTCAGTGCTGCAATGGCCTTGGCAGCGAATTTCGCACCGGACATTGTTGTGTAATAGGGGATTTTTTGCATAAGCGCGGCCCGGCGCAGGGACTTGGAATCTGACATCGCCTTGGCACCGGAGGTCGTATTGATCACCAGGTGGATTTGCCTGTTGCGAATGGCGTCTTCGACGTGAGGTCGCCCTTCGAGAACCTTGTTGATCTTGGTGGCTTCAATGCCGTTTTGCTCCAGATAGCGCGCTGTACCACCGGTCGCCATGATGGAAAATCCGGCGCCGGTCAGGATTCTGGCAGCAGGCAGAACCCGTTCCTTGTCATCATCACGCACCGAAATGAATACCGTACCATCCCGCGGCAGTTCCACGCCGGCGCCAAGCTGTGCCTTGGCGAAAGCAAGGGCGTAATCGGTGTCGAGACCGATAACTTCACCTGTCGAGCGCATTTCCGGACCAAGTAGGGTGTCGACACCGGGAAACCGGGCAAACGGAAAGACTGCTTCCTTGACCGCTATGTGTTGGAGCTTTCTCGGGTCCGGGCGCGCGCCATAGGCGGCAATGGCCTCGTCCAGATTTTCGCCAGCCATGATACGGGCGGCAATCTTGGCAATCGGCGCGCCGATCGTTTTTGCAACGAAGGGAACCGTACGTGATGCACGCGGATTGACTTCGATAATGTAGATTTCACCATCCTTGATGGCATATTGCACATTCATCAATCCACCGACATTAAGTGCCCGTGCCAGCACGGCTGTCTGTTCTTCCAGAGAATCAACCAATTGCGGGGAAAGCGAATAGACCGGCAATGTGCAGGCACTGTCGCCAGAATGGATGCCCGCCTCTTCAATATGCTCCATAATGCCGCATACAAAGACATTTTCACCGTCGCACAGGCAATCCACATCCACCTCAATGGCATTGGTCAGATAGCTGTCAAACAGCAGCGGATTTGTTCCCAGCAGCGTGTTGATCTGACCGGTCTTGTCATTGGGATAACGTGCCTTGATATCTTCAGGCACAAGTTCAGGAACCGTACCCAGAAGATAGTTTGACAGGCTGTTTTCGTCGCGAATGATCTGCATGGCCCTGCCACCCAGCACATAGGACGGGCGTACTACCAGCGGGAAACCGATTTCGGTTGCGACCAGCCGTGATTGCTCGACCGAATGGGCAATGCCGTTTTTGGGTTGCAGCAAATCAAGTTTTTTCAGCAGCTTTTGAAAACGGTCCCGGTCTTCCGCAAGATCTATGGCATCCGGTTCAGTTCCCAGAATATTGATGCCTGCAGCTTCCAGAGCGTTGGCAAGCTTGAGCGGCGTTTGCCCACCAAATTGCACGATGACCCCGTGGAGCGTGCCTCTTTGCTGTTCCGTATGAAGGACTTCAAGAACATCCTCTGTCGTCAGTGATTCAAAATAGAGACGATCGGAAGTGTCGTAATCGGTTGAAACGGTTTCGGGGTTGCAATTGATCATGATGGATTCATAACCGGCATCATCAAGTGCAAATGCTGCATGGCAACAGCAGTAGTCGAATTCGATCCCCTGACCGATCCGGTTTGGTCCACCTCCCAAGATCACAACTTTTTTGCGATCAGAGACGTTTGCTTCTGAACGCAATTCGCCAGCGAAGGGGACCTCGTAGGTGGAGTACATATAGGCCGTCGGTGATGCGAATTCAGCAGCGCAGGTGTCGATGCGCTTGTAGATCGGATGCACGTCCAGTGTCTGACGCAGGGCGGCGATTTCGCGTTCGCGCTGGCCGGTCAGGGACGCAAGTCTTGCATCGGAAAAGCCCATCGCCTTGACCATGCGCAAATTGTCCTGATCCTGTGGCACGCCATGTTCGCGGATACGGTCCTCCATATCCAGAATTTCCTTGAACTGGGCAATGAACCAGGGATCAATTCTGCAGCTTTCATGCACGGCTTCTTCGCTGGCCCCCATACGCAGCGCCTGAGTGACCATGCGCAAACGGTCTGGTGTCGGTGTACCAAGTGCTGCACGAATGGCATTTTTGTCGTCGCCTTCGCCGATGCCCGGAATTTCGATCTCATCAAGACCGGTGAGGCCGGTTTCCAGACCGCGCAGCGCCTTTTGCAGCGATTCGGCAAAAGTGCGGCCAATCGCCATCACTTCACCGACCGATTTCATCGAGGTTGTCAGCAAAGGCGAAGCGCCTGGAAATTTTTCGAAGGCGAAGCGGGGAATTTTTGTGACTACATAGTCGATGGACGGTTCAAAGGACGCCGGTGTCGCGCCGCCGGTAATATCATTGTCCAGTTCATCCAGCGTATAACCAACAGCAAGTTTTGCCGCGATCTTGGCAATGGGGAAACCGGTTGCCTTGGAGGCGAGCGCCGATGAACGGGACACGCGTGGGTTCATTTCAATAACGACCAGACGTCCATCTGCAGGATTGACGGCAAATTGAACGTTGGAACCGCCTGTCTCGACGCCGATTTCGCGCAGAACCGCAATCGAGGCGTTGCGCATGATCTGGTATTCTTTGTCGGTTAGTGTAAGCGCTGGCGCTACAGTGATTGAATCGCCCGTATGGACACCCATCGGATCGATATTTTCAATCGAACAGATGATGATGCAATTGTCGGCTTTGTCACGCACCACCTCCATTTCATATTCTTTCCAACCCAGAACCGATTCCTCGACCAGCACCTCGGTTGTTGGGGATGCATCAAGCCCGGCTTCAATGATTTCCATAAACTCTGAGCGGTTGTAGGCAATACCACCGCCCGTTCCGCCCAGTGTAAAGGATGGCCGCATGATCGCAGGCAGGCCCACGTGGTCCAGCGCCTGGGCAGCAACACCTAATGCGTGGGCTATATAGCGTTGTTTGCGGTCTGTTTCGCCAAGCTGCCATTCTGTTTCGAGTGCGTCCAGTGCTTTGTCCAGCGCATCACCGGTAAACTGCTCCTTGAGTGCATTGCGCTTGGCCTCATGGTCATTGCGGTCCAGCTCTTTCACATCGGTGGCGTTGGCCAGTTTGGATCTTGGTGTTTCCAGATTGATGCGCGCCATGGCTTCGCGGAACAATGCCCGATCTTCGGCCATGTCGATTGCGTCCGGCTTGGCGCCAATCATTTCGACATTGTAGCGCTCCAGAATACCCATGCGGCGCAATGACAGTGCCGTATTCAGCGCAGTCTGGCCACCCATTGTCGGCAGCAGCGCATCGGGCCGTTCCTTGGCGATGATTTTGGCGACCACCTCTGGCGTTATCGGCTCGACATAGGTTGCATCGGCAAGGTCAGGGTCGGTCATGATTGTGGCCGGATTGGAATTGACCAGAATTATCCGGTAGCCCTCTTCTTTCAGCGCCTTGCAGGCCTGGGTGCCGGAATAGTCAAATTCACAGGCTTGACCGATGACAATCGGTCCGGCACCGATGATGAGGATCGACTTGATATCATGGCGTTTTGGCATGTGTTTTCATCCGGCGAGCAGGCAGCACGATAGCCCCGGACACATGGGGTGCGTGCAGCATTCGTTATGTGGGCTAAGGCGGCCTTATAAGACAAAGGAAGATGAAGGGAAACCCCGTGTGAAATGGTTTTTGACACTTTCAACAAGCATGCGGCCATTACACAATTCAAACATCTGCATTTTGTTGGAGGCCTGTTGTGAATATCGGGCATCAGGTGAGCGCAAAAACCCCGGAAATGATCAAGGTTGACGGGGAAGTTGCGGAACAGGGATATCAGTCATCCAGGTCCTGGGTATCGATTTCAAACTCAGATGCGTCATAGCTACGCACGCCTTTGGCAATGGCATAGCAGGCCAGTGAAACCGATAGCGGAATTTCCACATTCCGGCCATCACGATTGCCTTTTTCATAATATTGGATGACACGCTTCTTCAATCCCAGGGACATTGCAGCGTCCCTCTGGTTAAGGCCAAGTGCCTTTCGCCAACGTTTGAAGTCTTCCGGTTTCAATGCCCATGACCTGTTTTAATATCGAGCCTTTGGCTGAATTATTGTGACAATTTATTGTATATATGTGACAGAGATTAGAATGCATCAGCAGTAAACCACTTGTGAGTATGACGGATGTGTTTACAGGCGGGTGATGGCACATACGCATGAGTGGAGATGTATGAATGCGCTGGAAAGGCCGCAGGCAAAGCAGCAATATTGAAGACCGTCGCGGGGCAGCACCAAGACCGAGGCGCGCAAACCCGTTTGGCCGTGGTGGCAAGATGCGACTGCCGATGGGAAAGGGAGGCGTTGGCAAGGCTTCCGGCGGCGGCATCTCGATGATCATTCTGCTTGTCGTCGGCTATGTTATCCTCAAGATGATGGGTATTGACCCGGCACTGTTGCTCGGTGAAGGGGGCGGTCTGTCGCAGCAGCAAACCTATGTACCGGGAAACGAACAGGTGGTACCACAGCGTCAGGACGAATTGTCTCAATTTGTCGCGACTGTTCTGGCTGAGACCGAAGATACCTGGGGCGGAATTTTCAGATCCAGTGGCGTGACCTATCGTGAGCCTACCCTGGTATTGTTTTCCGGACAGGTTCAGTCCAATTGCGGATTTGCCAGTGCAGCCGCCGGTCCGTTCTATTGCCCGACGGACAGGAAAATCTACATCGACCTGTCGTTCTACGATGAATTGGCCAATCGGTTCGGCGCTGCCGGTGATTTTGCCCAGGCCTATGTCCTGGCCCATGAAGTCGGTCACCACGTGCAAAACCTTATTGGTGTGCTGCCGCGTTTTAATGAAATGCGCCGTGAGTTGAGCAAAACCGATGAAAACAAAATGTCAGTCCGGGTGGAGCTTCAGGCGGATTGTTTTGCTGGCATTTGGGCTCATTACACCGATCAGAAAGGATTGCTTGAGGGCGGCGATCTGGAGGAGGCCTTGCGTGCCGCCCAGCAGATCGGTGATGATACACTCCAACGCAATGCTCAGGGGTATGTGGTGCCAGACAGTTTTAACCACGGCACATCGCAACAGCGAATGGACTGGTTTTCCAGGGGGTATGAAACCGGCCGCATGGATGAATGTGATACATTCAGCAATCCGGTGTAGCGCCTCATAGCGAAGGAACCTGGAACTATCCGTTCACGATTTACGCCGCTTTGATCTGGCGTGCCTTT
This sequence comes from uncultured Rhizobiaceae group bacterium, assembly GCA_947501445.1. Classification (GTDB taxonomy): domain Bacteria; phylum Pseudomonadota; class Alphaproteobacteria; order Rhizobiales; family Rhizobiaceae; genus Hoeflea_A. Next base: position 187,848 of record CANMVS010000008.1, read on the forward strand.
TCGACAAGCACCTGCGCCTGGCGAATGGACGCGTAGTCAATAAGCCGACCGTCAAGTGAGACAGCGCCTTTTCCGGCCGTGGCTGCCTCCTGCATGGCGGTCAATATACGCCGGGCACGATCGACCTCGTCTGATGCGGGGCTCATCACCTTGTTGGCCAGGCCGATTTGTGACGGGTGAATGGCCCATTTGCCTTCATACCCAAGGGCTGCGGCGCGTTTTGCTGCCGCTTCATAGCCGGCGGGATCGGAAAAGTCGCCAAAGGGACCATCTACCGGGCGCAGCCCATTGGCCCGTGCCGCGATCATCATTTTGGACAGCGCATGGTGCCACATATCACCCCAATGGGTGTGGCGAGGGCCACCGGGTTCACCGGCGTCGGTCAATACGGCATAATCCTGGTTCACCCCGCCGATAATCGTCGTTCTGGCCCGGGTGGATGCCGCATAATCTGCCACACCAAAATGAAGGGATTCATTGCGCCCACTGGCCGCGGCAATTTCATTGACATTTTGCATGCCAAGTGCCGTTTCGATGATCAGTTCAAAGCCTATTTTTTTTGTCAGGCCCACAGCGTTCTCAATCTGGGTGACCAGCATATCAATGGCATAAACATCCGCTGCCGTGCCCACCTTGGGGATCATGATGAGATCAAGCCTGTCTCCAGCCTGCTCCAGAACCTCCACAAGATCACGATACATATAGTGGGTATCCAGACCATTGATGCGTAACGACATGGTTTTGGACGTCCAGTCAATGTCATTCAATGCACTGATGATATTTGCACGCGCCTGAATTTTGTCATCCGGGGCCACGGCATCCTCCAGATCAAGAAAAATGACATCTGCATCAGATTGGGCAGCTTTTTCAAATAGTTGTGGCTGTGATCCAGGAACTGCCAGTTCGCTGCGGTTTAGACGTGCGGGTGCCTGCTGGGTCGTATGAAAGCTCATGATGACTGCTCTTGTCGCGGTTGGTGATTGTTGAAAGAAGGCGCAATTCGCCTATTGAGTCAAGAAAAATTTACATAGTTACATTTTATTGAATCTATGACTTTACAAAAGTTACAAAAGTAACGTTTGTAAATTACACGAATGACATATCAACGCGATTTCGTTTCCCAAAAAAGCACCCGCGTGTTTACCGTCTGACAAATACGGTCAACACAAAACAAAGGGGCGTTTTCATGCACAGCAGCAACAGGCGCGGCTACACCGGTCTCTTCATTCCCGGTCCAACCAATATTCCTGAGAGTGTCCGTCAGGCGCTCAATGTTCCGATGCAGGATATGCGGGCGCCAGACTTCGGTGAGCTTACTTTGCCGCTGATGGCAGACCTGAAAAAAATCCTCAAAACGCAAAGTGCAGAAATCTTCATTTTCCCCGGCAGTGGCACGGCGGGATGGGAATCGTGCCTGTCCAATCTGTTTTCAACTGGAGACCGCGTCCTGATGAGCAGTTTCGGGCAGTTCTCGATGCTGTGGGTTGATATGGCACAAAGGTTCGGACTTGCTGTCGATCACTGTCAGGTCGAATGGGGCGAGGGAGTTCCGCACGATCACTACCGCACCATTCTCGAGCAGGACAAGGAGCATCGCATCAGGGGTGTCTTTGCCTGTCACAACGAAACAGCCACGGGTGTGGTATCAAACATCAGGCGCATTCGCGAAATTCTTGATGATCTGGGTCATCCGGCCCTGTTGTGCGTGGACGGTGTCAGTTCCGTTGGTTCGCTTGAATTCGAAATGGATGATTGGGGCATTGATGTCGTGGTCACCGGATCGCAAAAAGGTTTCATGCTGCCAACCGGACTGGCAATAGTTGGTGTCAGTCAGCGGGCGCTTGAGCGACGAAGCACGGCCAATCTGCCGCGCACCTTCCTGAGTTTTGATGACATGTTGAAGGCAAATGCGACGGGGCATTTTCCCTATACGCCAGCCACCACGCTCTTTCATGGTTTGCGTGCGTCGCTTGATTTTCTGTTTGAGGAGGGGCTCGACAATGTCGTTGCCCGCCATGCCCGATTGGCCTGTGCCGTGCGGGCCGGTGTCCACGCCTGGGGTCTGACGCTTTGTGCGCGTCAGCCAGCGCTCTACTCCGATACGGTCTCTGCAATCGTTGTGCCGGAAAATACCGACAGCAGTGAAATTCTTAACACCGCCTATTACCGTTACAACCTCTCACTGGGTGCCGGTCTTTCACGTTTGGCGGGAAAGGTTTTTCGCATAGGCCACCTCGGCAATCTCAACGAAATCATGGTGCTTCAGGCGCTTGCCGGCTCGGAGCTGGCGATGCGTGCCTGTGGCATGAACATCGAACTGGGTTCCGGGGTTGCAGCCGCACAGGCCCAATTCATTCACGACGACGAACAAGCCATCGTCAAGGCAGCATGAGGATAAATCGATGCAATATGAATTTGGCGTTACAATCGCAACAGACCTGCACATAGTGCATGGCGAGGGTGTTCATGCCTTTGCGCATGTCCATGTGATTGATCTTCGTGAAGCTGGCGAGGGCAAAAGCTTTTCGGTCGATATTGGCACCGCAGCACATCTGTCCCAATGGCGCATTGGTTATGAACGCCGGCCCATTGATATGGACCGGGCAAGTGCCCGCCAGGAAAACGAATTGTATCTGGCGATAACCGAACAGGGTGGAAACGTATTGATCCTGACGGATCAGGCCGCATCCGTGACCCGGTTTTGCAATGGGCTCGATATTCCAAGCCACAAACATCCAGGTAACAGGGGCAACGACAATTGCTCGGGCCCCATTGAATATCGTCGTGCGGATCAGCCAGATTTTGAGGTTCATGCGGATTGATCCGTGATGTCGCGGACTGAGGATTTTGCCTTTGTAACAGGAGTTTCATCCGGTGATTGCCGGAGTGAAAAGGAGAACTGACATGGATATTCATGAATACCAGGCCAAGGAAATCCTCAAAGGTTTTGGTGTAAAAATTCCACCTGGCGGTTTGGCCTACAGTCCGGAACAGGCGACCTATCGCGCCCATGAAATTGGCGGCGAACGCTGGGTGGTCAAGGCGCAGGTACATACCGGCGGACGCGGCAAGGTCGGGGGCGTTAAACTATGTGACAACGAGCAGACCGTCTTTGAAGCTGCCAATGACATGTTTGGCAAAAAACTTGTCACGCCGCAGTCCGGTCCCAATGGCAAAATTGTCTATCGGGTTTATGTCGAAGCCGGTGTCGACATTGAACGGGAGCTTTATCTCGGATTTGTGCTCGATCGTTCCACTGAGAGGATAATGGTTGTTGCATCCGCTTCCGGTGGTATGGAAATTGAGGATATTGCCAGCAGCGAACCCGATTCCATTGTCCGTTCAATTGTGGATCCCGCAGCAGGGTTGAGTGATTTTCAGGCGCGAGAAATAGCCTTTTCGCTGGGGTTTGCAAACACCCAGATACAGCAGGCGGTCGCGACGATACAGGGCGGATACCGTGCATTTCGGGATCTTGATGCAACCATGGTTGAGATCAATCCACTGGTGGTGACCCGGCAGGGCGCCATCATGGCACTGGATGCCAAAATGGGCTTTGATGACAATGCCATGTTCCGCCGACCGGAAATATCCGAGTTGCGCGACAAAAGTCAGGAAGACCCGAGGGAGACCCGCGCTGCGGACCGTGGTCTCAGCTATGTCGGACTGGACGGGAACATTGGCTGCATTGTCAATGGTGCCGGACTGGCCATGGCGACCATGGATATGATCAAGCTTGCAGGCGGAGAACCCGCCAATTTTCTGGACATCGGTGGCGGTGCATCAGCCGAACGGGTTGCCAAGGCATTTCGCCTGGTGCGCTCGGACGACAAGGTTGAAGCCATTCTGGTCAATATATTTGCCGGTATCAACCGCTGTGACTGGGTGGCGCAGGGCGTGGTTCAGGCCCTTGAGGCAAACCCGGTGGATGTACCCGTTATTGTCAGGCTGGCAGGGACCCATGTCGAGGAAGGGCGGGCCATTCTGGTGGACAGTGGCGTAACGGTTATCATGGCTTCAACACTTTCAGAAGCCGCTGAAAAAGCCGTGGGCGCCTGCACATTGCAAACATCAACAACAGCACAAATGGCAGCAGCGTCATGAGCATTCTGATTGACAAATCCACACCGATTATCGTGCAGGGCATAACCGGGCGAACCGGCATGTTCCACACCAGGGAAATGATCGAATACGGAACCAACGTGGTCGGCGGCGTTGTCCCCGGGCGCGGCGGGGAGACAGCTCTGGGTGTGCCGGTCTTCAATACCGTCAAACAGGCAGTTGCGCAAACCGGTGCCACAGCAAGCCTTGTCATCGTTCCACCGCCATTTGCGGCGGATTCCATCATGGAGGCGGCGGATGCCGGTATCCGACTGGCGGTCTCCATAACCGATGGCATACCGGCGCAGGATATGATGCGGGTGAAACGTTTTTTGCGGCGTTACCGCCAGCAAAACCGCATGTGTCTGCTGGGTCCCAATTGTGCGGGCATTATTACGCCAGGACAGGCCCTGGCGGGGATCATGCCTGGCCACATTTATCTGCCGGGATCGGTCGGGATTGTCGGGCGTTCCGGGACGCTCGGCTATGAAGCAGCTTCACAGATGAAGGATCGTGGCATCGGCGTATCGACCAGCGTTGGCATTGGCGGTGATCCGATCAATGGCAGTTCGTTCAAGGATATTCTGGCGCTGTTTGAACAGGACGATGATACAACCGCCATTGTCATGATCGGTGAAATCGGCGGGCCGCAGGAAGCCGAGGCTGCCAATTTTATTCGCGATCACATGACCAAACCGGTTGTTGCCTATATTGCCGGGCTGACTGCGCCAAAGGGCAAGCGCATGGGGCATGCAGGGGCAATCATATCTGCGTTTGGAGAAAGCGCGCCGGAGAAAGTTGAACTGCTGCAGGAGGTTGGCGCCCTTATTGCCACGACACCGGCGGAAATCGGTGCAACGGTGCATGACGCCCTGCGTCAGGCAGCCTGAGGACCGGAGCCATGGGAAAACCGACGGTATTTGTCACCCGGCGCTGGCCACAATCAGTCGAAGCAAAGCTGAAAACCCATTTCAATGTGGTGCTCAATGCTGAAGACAAAGCACTGGCTCCTTCGACATTGAAGATGGCCCTGGCGCAGTCGGATGCGCTGCTGCCGACGGTAACGGACAGGATCTGTGCATCCGTGCTGGATGTTGTCAAACCCAGAACACAGATCATTGCCAATTACGGCGTTGGCTTCAATCACGTTGATATCGATGCGGCACGCAGACATGGCATGATCGTCACCAACACACCCGACGTTCTGAGCCAATGTACGGCTGATCTGGCCATGACATTGATGCTGATGGTTGCGCGGCGCGCCGGTGAGGGCGAACGCGAATTGCGAAGTGGTACATGGGACGGGTGGCGTCCAACCCATCTGATGGGGCAGAAAATTTCCGGAAAAATTCTGGGTGTTGTCGGTTTCGGGCGGATCGGGCGTGAAACCGCACACCGGGCTCATTTTGGCTTCGGAATGAAAATCTGCGTCTACAATCGTTCGAAAGTTGACCCGTCAGTCCTTGCCCGTTTTAACGCCACACAGGTCGATGATCTGGATGATTTGCTTACACAGTCAGATGTTGTTTCTCTTCATTGTCCAGGTGGGCAAAGCAACAGGCACCTGATCAACGCCGAGCGGCTCAGTAAAATGAAATCGAGCGCCTATCTGATCAACACCGCACGCGGTGAGGTTGTCGATGAAGACGCACTGGCGCAGGCACTGTGGTTTGAGACAATCGCCGGCGCTGGCCTGGATGTATTCGATGGCGAGCCGACCATACGCCCCGCATTGATGAATTGTGAAAATGCCGTCCTGCTGCCGCATCTGGGCAGTGCCACCCGTGAAACGCGAGAAGCCATGGGGTTCCGGGTCATCGACAATTTGGTGGCTTTTTTTGATGGTTGTGAACCCGCAGACCGGGTCGCCTGAGATCAGGCGACCAACTGCCCCGATTGCGCAATATGATTGTTGAAAGGAACATCCGGATGCTTGATCAGTTACCTCAAAATCCCACCACAACATTCTTTGAAGAGCCTGTCGCGACGTCTGATCCGATCCTTGCGACGGCGGTTGAAGAGGAACGGCGTCGCCAACAGGATGGCATTGAGCTCATTGCTTCTGAAAACATTGTTTCACGGGCTGTTCTTGACGCACAAGGGTCGCTGCTGACGAACAAATATGCAGAAGGCTACCCGGGGCGGCGCTATTATGGCGGTTGTGAGCAGGTGGATGTGGTCGAGGACCTGGCGCGTGAGCGGGCCAGGGAATTGTTTGGTTGCAGCTATGCAAATGTTCAGCCTCATTCTGGGGCGCAGGCCAATCAGGCCGTTTTTTTCAGTCTGTTGGCGCCGGGCGATACTTTTCTTGGGCTTAATCTGGCGGCGGGCGGGCACCTCACGCATGGTGCGCCGGTCAATCAGTCCGGCAAATGGTTTAATGCCGTGTCCTATGGCGTTGACGCACAAACGTGCCGTATTGATTACGAGCAACTCGAGCGCCTGGCGGATAAGCACAGGCCAAAACTCATCATCGCCGGTGGATCAGCCTATCCTCGCCATATCGATTTTGAACGTTTCCGTCAGGTCGCTGATCGTGTCGGTGCAAAACTGATGGTTGATATGGCACATTTCGCAGGGCTGGTTGCTGGCGGTGTTCACCCCAGCCCCATTGCCTATGCAGATGTTGTCACCAGCACGACCCATAAAACCCTGCGCGGGCCGCGTGGAGGGCTTATCCTGTCACAGGACGAGGATCTCGGCCGGAAAATCAATTCATCGGTTTTTCCCGGCCTGCAGGGTGGTCCTCTCATGCATGTCATTGCCGCAAAGGCAGTTGCATTTGGTGAGGCCTTGCGTCCGCAGTTTCGCAGCTATGCTCAAAGTGTTATCGACAATGCGACTGTGTTGGCTCAGGTCCTGCGTGAAAACGGCTATGACATTGTCACCGGTGGCACGGACACGCATCTTTTGCTGGTAGACCTCAGACGCAAGAACCTGACGGGCAAGGCGGCTGAGGAGGCGCTTGGCCTGAATGGATTGATCTGCAATAAAAACGGTATCCCGCATGACCCGGAAAAACCGATGATTACCTCCGGCATACGTCTTGGCTCGCCTGCCGGGACGACACGGGGCTTTGGCACGCCCGAGTTTCGCCAGATTGCCAATCTGATTGCACAGGTGCTTGAGGCGGTAAGAAAGCAGCCGGCAGGCACAGCCCCGGTGGCCTTGCCGCAGGTCACCGAACGGGTGCGGGAACTGACTGAAAGGTTTCCGATCTATTGATCAACAGGCATACGCCTGTTCATCGCCCGTACAGGCCTGGGTAAGCAGGGCCTGCCTGTCCTGGGGTGTGTTGCATAGAATTTTGTAAATCTGTGCGACATACACACAACGCTATTGACAGAATTGGCGTTTATTGCCCAATTGCAGCATGGCAGGCGAAAAAACATTCATTGGACCTAAACTGCGCGAGCTGCGCAAAACCCGGGGGCTGACACAGGCTGAACTGGCAAAGGCACTGAATGTCAGCGCCAGCTATGTCAATCTGATCGAGCGCAATCAACGCAGTGCGTCACTGAAATTTCTGATTACGCTATCGGATAAATTTGGCCTGAACTGGCGGGACCTGACCAATTCGGACACCGGGCTGGCGCTCGCGGATTTGCGTCAGATTACCAGAGATCCGGCTTTTGGCAAGATCACACCGGATATCGAAGAGCTGCGCAGTGCACTGGAAGGTGCGCCCAATCTGGTCAATGGATTTGTCAGAATTTTCAATGCCTACCGGACCTATGGGGAAAGACTGGCCGAGCAAAATGAGGCCATAGCAACCAGCAGCGATTCCCAGTTGAGCATTGAGCAAAGCGTGCATGACTTTTTCAGATCAAACAATAACTACTTTCAGGATATCGAGGACTGTGCCGAGGCGCTGAACAGCAAACTCAAGTGTGACCGCGAGGAAATTTACGGGGCACTCAAGCAGCATCTGTCGAGCGACCTGGGCATTGCGGTCAAATTGGCGCGTGATGAATCGCTTGGTTCGTCGCTACGCTATTTTGACCGTGACCGTAATGAGTTGCTGCTATCTGATGGCCTGGACCACAATAACAAGGCCTTCCAGCTTGCCCATATGATCGCGCTGATAGAGCATCAGCAACTGTTTAATGAACAGGTGCCCGAAACAGTGCGCGGTCATGAACGTGGCGCGGCACGCTACCGGGTGGAACTGGCAAACTATTTTGCCGCCGCATTGATGATGCCCTATGGCGAGTTTTATCAGGATGCGCTGCAGTTCAAATATGATGTCGAGAGGCTGGCAGCACGATTTTCAGTTTCCTATGAACAGGTCTGCCATCGATTGACGACACTGCAAAAGCCCGGACAACGCGGCATTCCATTCTTCTTTCTGAGAATTGACCGTGGCGGTAATGTATCAAAACGCCTCAACGCCACGCCGATACAGCTGGCGCAGTTTGGTGGCGCCTGTCCGCGTCTTGACGTGCATTTTTGTTTCCGCGTGCCGGGCCGCATACTGACGCAAACGGTGGAAATGCCCGATCATAGCCGTTACTTCACAGTCAATCGAACGATCGAGCGACCATCGTTTCGCTACTCAACGGAAGACAAGCGGCTTGCTGTTTCGCTTGGCTGCCCGGTTGAATATGCGCCGGAGCTTATCTACAGCATGAATGTGGATCCGAATTCATCGCGCATGATCACCGAAGTCGGTGTCAATTGCCGTTTGTGTCCGCGTCACAAATGCAATCAGCGTGCCCACGACCCGTTCTTCTCCAGTCTGCATCTGGATGAGGACCGGCGCGGTGTCACGCATTTCGAAAGCTGATCCGGTTCAACCGGAAGAGTTTCTTTCAGGAAGGTCATGGGGTTGATACCGGGCGTCCGTCATTGGTGTATGGGAGCCCAAGCCGCGGTTGCGCCATCACGCTTGTTTGAAATTATCCATCGCTGAACAAAGGATCTCGACCATTTTTCTTGAACTGCGCGAGAGGGCTCTGTCATCTCGAACGGAAATCGAAAGCATTTCGTACATTCTGGCGCCTTCAACCAAGGCAAATTTGAGGTGCCCTTCGTTGACTTCCTGATAGACGTCAACGGAGGTCAATATGGAAAGACCAGATCCCCGCAGCGCAAAGGCCTTCAGCACTGTAACGGAATTTGACATGACAGCCTGATTGACCGGTCTGCGTGAGCGTTCCAGCATTGCATGAACAACCGGGCCAATTGTCAGCCGATTATCTGCAAGCGCCAGAGGGTAGTCACACAATTCGTCTGATTGCACTTCCGTTTTTCCTGCCAAAGGATGATCATGTGACATGACTGCACCAAGTGGTACCTGCACCTCGTGAATGACTTTCAGACCTCTGTCGCGTGGCAAATTGAAGACAATGGCCAAATCAATGTTCCCGGACATCAGGAGTGTTGTGATTTCCGCCGTTCCGCCTACGGTCGTATCAAGGCTCGCGCCTGGATATTGGTCCTGGAACTGCGCAAAGACATTCATCAGGAAGTCAGCTGCGAGGCACTCCATAATTCCTATTTTGACCTGGACGCCGCGGCTGCCGGTGAGGTTTTCTATTGAAGATCGAAGCGATTGGTCTTTTCGCTGCCAGTCTCGAACCTGGTCAAGAACGTCCTGGCCTGCCTCGGTCAATCGCATTCCGCGGGAGTGCCTTTCAAAAAGCGGCACTCCGAACTCCATTTCCAAATTCAGTATTTGTCGGTTGACTGCGGAGGGTGATGCATTGATCCGGTCGGCAGCTTTGCGAATTGATCCGTAGCGGGCAACCATCTCAAATGCCTTGGCGGCCTGTGTAATCAATGGCATGGGCGATCTCATTTCGTGTGCAGTTATTGCGTACACTATAGACGAAACTATGCGCTTGTAGTCAACACATTGCCGATCTAACACTGCATATCTTTATGGAGTGCGAAATGAGTGACATGGTTATTTTGGCTGCCGACAACCTGATCACTATGGACACCAATAATCGGGTTATCCCGGGTGGTGCCGTTTTTGTGCGCGGCAACAGGATCGTCGCGGTCGGGCAGCGGAACGAACTTGTCGCAGCCTATGGCGATGCGAAAGTCCGGGATCTCAAGAATTGTGTGTTGATGCCAGGCCTTATCAATGCACACTGCCACTCTGGCGTGCTGCGCGGCACTGCAGAGGGGCTTGCGGTATGGGACTGGTTGCGCCTCTATATCGACCCGATGCACCGCGTTCTGCAGCCAGGCGATGCGGAGGCCGCGTCCTGGCTTTGTTATGCTGAGGCTGTTTTGTCCGGCACCACTACCGTGGTCGACATGTGGCGCTTCATGGATGGAAGCGCCCGCGCGGCAGCTGCCATTGGAAACCGCTCTGTGTTGGTGCCCTACGTCGGTGAACATCCCGACTACAATTATTTCGAGTCCTTTGAAACCAATGAACGCCTGCTGGAGACCTGGCATCACAGCTGTGATGACCGGATTCATGTCTGGGTCGGGTTGGAACACGCATTTTATGCAACTGAAGACAAATATGCCCGTGCAATAGAATTGGCCCGCAAATTTGATACCGGATTTCATACCCACAGCAATGAAGCGAATGTGGAACTACAGGAGATGGACCGTCGTTATGGCCGTCGGCCGATCGAAGTGCTTCGCGATTTTGGCTTGTTCGAGCCCAAAAATGTGCTTCTTGCGCATTGTGTGTGGCTTGATGACGACGAAATTCAGATCATCGCAGATAACCGGGTAGGCGTTGCCCACAACCCCGTGAGCAACATGAAGCTTGCCAGCGGTATTGCGCCGGTCGAAAAGCTGCTTGCTGCAGGGGTTGCTGTCGGGATCGGTACCGATGGTGAAAAGGAAAACAACAATCTTGACATGTTTGATGACATGAAATGCGCATCATTGCTGGCCAAGCTGAATGACCTCAACGCCGCCGCGCTGGATTCATGGGATGTTCTACGGATGGCGACATGTCTGGGCGCCGCGAGCATCGGTCTCGAGGACCAGATCGGTTCTATCGAACCGGGAAAAAAAGCCGACATCATTGCCGTGCGGACAGACACGCCCCGGATGACGCCGTTGCTGGGCGGAGAATATTTCAACCTGCACCACAATCTTGTTCATGCCGTGCAGGGTGGTGATGTTGCCATGACCATGGTGGACGGAAAAATCATTGTCGATGACGGCAAGTTACAGACGGCAAATATGCCGGACCTTATCGAACAGGTACACGCTGTCGTGCCGGATCTGTTTGCCAGACGCACCAGATACCTGTCGGCAAACAAAGACGGTGCTGTCAGCCCAATCTGACTTTCAGGAATGAAAAGGGAGGAAATCATGTTAATCAAAATGAACAGACGGATGTTTCTTACATCGGCAATGGCGGCCGGAGTTGTGGCGCGTGGATCGCGTTATTCATACGGTGCTGACCCGCTCAAAATTGGTTTTGTATACCCCAGCCCCATCGGTGATTTTGGCTGGTCGCACCGTCATGAGATTGGGCGACAGGATGTGATTAAAGAGTTTGGTGATGCGGTTGAAACGACATTCATCCAGAACGTTGCCGAAGGTGCCGATGCTGAGCGCATCATCTCACGGCTGGCACGTTCCGGCCACGATCTGATATTTACCGCCTCGTTTGGGTATATGAATCCGACCATATCGGTCGCGAAACAATTTCCCAAAGTGAAATTCGAAAATAACACCGGATATAAGACTTCGGAAAACGTCAGCGCCTACAACGCACGTTTTCACGAAGGCAGAAGTGTGTTTGGCACAATTGCCGGGTCCATGACCAAAACAGGTGTCGTGGGTTACATAGGATCGTTTCCCATCCCGGAAGTCATTATGGGTATCAACGCCTTCACTCTTGCCGCCCAGAAGGTTCGTCCTGACATTCAGGTCAAGGTCGTGTGGTTGAACAAATGGTTCGATCCCGGATTGGAGGCGGATGCTGCCAAGACCCTCATCGACAGCGGAGCCGATGTCATTACCCAGCACACCAATAGTACGTCTCCCTGTCAGGTTGCTCAGGAACGTGGCGTTTACTGTTTCGGACAGGATTCCGATATGTCCGACTTTGCGCCGGATCAGCACCTGACGGGCATTGTCAACAATTGGGGTCCCTATTACATTCGGCGGGTAAAGGATGTTATGGAGCATCGTTGGGCGAGCCAATCCTCCTGGGACGGATTGGCCGAGGGTGTCGTGCAACTGGCACCATTTCATTCCAGTATACCGGACAGCGTGGTTGCCGCTGCCGAGGCGACAAAGATGGGGATTTCTGACGGCAGCCTACATCCGTTTGAAGGCCCTGTTGTCGATCGGGATGGCAATGAAGTTGTGCCTCTTGGACAAAACATCTCTGACGAAGACATTCACAGGATGAATTGGTTTGTTAAAGGCGTGGTTGGAAATCTGCCGCAATAGAGCAATTCAGGTTTTGACGGAATCGGCAAAACCTGAATGCATCAGCAAAATCAAAGGTCGACACCATTGTCCCGTTTCTGACAAAATGTGAAACAGTCTGGCCAACGCGCTCCAAGGTTTTACTCTGGACAAACAACACATGATCAGCGGACACGAAAATGCAAAATGATATTTTCTACCTGAAAAAAACCATTCAGATCTCTCATGAAAGCCGGCGACAGGGAAACCATCCCTTTGGTGCGCTTTTATTCGATGCCAATGGAGACGTTGTCATCACCGCAGGCAACACGCATTCGAAAGATTTTGGCATTGGTCATGCCGAACTGAACGTTGCAAGGGAAGCGGCCATCCGGTTTGCAGCCGATCAACTGATGGGTTGCACATTGGTAACTTCGGTTGAACCCTGTTGCATGTGCGCGGGTGCAACCTATTGGTCGGATATAGGCACGCTCGTTTACGGACTGAGCGAGAAACGCCTGGCCGAGTTGACCGGAACCAATCCTGAAAACCTGACCCTGGATATGCCATGCCGTCGGGTCTTTGAATCAGGTCAGAGGATGGTTGCTGTTCGCGGACCATACCCGGAGCTTGAGCAGGAAATCGTCGCAGCACATGAGGGATTTTGGTAGTTATACCAAAGAAACCGGACACCGATGGCCCAGCGTCTGGACCGTTTCATGATTTGTCAGAAACGGGACAAAGGTGTCGGCCTTTGATTTTAATCTGTTTCCTCGGGCTGCTGAACGACTTGTGGCATGGGCGATATTTTGTTCAGGGAGTTCAGCCCACTTCCAGGACAATTTTTCCTGTGTATCCTTTTTCGCTGAATACAGACTGTGCCTGACCTATATTCTGCAAAGGGTAGGTCCGGGCGACCAGGGGTGCGATTTTGGCGCGTTCAATCAGGTCGACCAAATTGCCAAAAACCTGCGGCTCCAAGGCGGTGCAGCCGAAGAAACTCAGATCCTTTAAGTAGAGGGTGCGTATATCAAGTTCGACGAACGAGCCGCCAATAGCACCGGCGACCGCATAGCGTGCCCCAGGGCGCATGACATCAAGAAGGGCCGGCCAATTGGGGCCCGCCACGAGGTCAACAACCACATCAACACTATTCGCGCCAAGTTCGGCGACGAAATCCGCATTGCGGTCAAGGGTCATTTTGGCCCCCAGAGTGCGCAGAGAATCTGCTTTTGCCGGACTTGTGACTGCAATCACCTTTGCCCCACGGGCGCGCGCCAGTTGAACCGCTGCTGAACCGACGCCTCCTGAAGCGCCTGCTACCAGAACTGTTTCACCAGCCTGTAGATTGGCCCTGGTCAGCATGTTTTCGGCTGTTGAATAGGAACATGGAAAGGAAGCCAGTTCGATGTCCGTGAGGGCGCTCTTGATGGCAAAGGCGTGACGGGATGCCACGCGGGTATATTGGGCAAAGCCGCCATCACATTCGGAACCCAGGTACCAAGGGCTGTCAAGCGTTTCACCGTCCGCTTCACGGATGCAGGGTTCGATCAGTACCCGTTCACCGATGCGACGCTCGTCAACACCCTTGCCGACGCAAATGATCGTCCCGCACACGTCAATGCCCTGTATACGCGGGAAGGCCAAAGGCTTGCCGGACCAGGTGGCATCTTCAGCTGCCGCATCGCCCTTGGAATACCAGGCTGTTCTGGTATTTATGTCCGTATTATTGACACCGGCAGCACCAACACGGATCACAACATCACCGGGGCCGGGAGACGGAACAACAAGATCGTCGCGCCATTCCAGCTTTTCAGGCCCACCGTGGCCAGTCAGCACCACGCCCTTCATTGTCTTTGGAATTGTCATCTTGGTCTCCAAGGTAGAATGATTCTTCTACTTGCATGAGTAGAGTGTTCATTCTACATCGTCAAGCATGACAGATACGATGACCAGGATCGCCGCCGGATTGGAACGGGCTTTTGCAGAAAACGGATTTGCAGAACCGAACGTTCAGCTTCTCAAAGAGGCAACGGGTGTCAGCCTGCGTACACTGTACAAATATACGCCATCGCGTGATGAGATGGTGCGTGTTGCATTGGAGCACCGGCACCAACGCTATATGGCGTATGTCTTCGCCGAGCTGCCGGATGATGAAGCGCAGGTGATGCCGGCCATTATTGAGCGCATTGCGGCATGGATGGTGCGTGAGGCATCGCATGGATGTCTTTTTCACGCAGCTGTCGCCGCAGCGCCTCACGATGCCAGCCTGTTATCCCTGCTGCAACGCCACAAGAGTGAGGTGGCTGCACGCGCCGCCCAAGCGTCAGGTCTGCCGGAACATGAGGTCGACATAACACTGATTTTCGATGGCCTCACGCAAAGCTGGCCGCTGAATGGGCAGGCGGCGGTTGCAAGCGCCAAACGGATTGTTGCCGCGTTGCCTGTTGTTGCGTGAATAACTGTGATGTACCGCCAATATATTGATGCGGCTGAAATAAGCGTTGAGTAACTCCTGTAAACCTGACACTCTTTTCAATGTAATTGGGTTCATCAATGGGAGATCAATATGGTTGCAACAACGCCAGGCCTTGCAGGGCAGGAAAAATTGGCCGAGCTTGCTTCAAGATTTGTTCAGGTGGATGACCTGCCGTGGAAGGATACACCCTGGGAAGGCATTACAATCAAGATGCTGATGCAGGACAGGGAGCGGGGTCTTGAGACGGCGCTGATCAAATGGGAACCGGGTGCTGTTCTGCCACGCCACGAGCACATTGAAATTGAACAGACCTATGTTCTTGAGGGCTCATTTGGGGATGAAGAAGGCGTCGTTACAGCGGGCAATTTTGTCTGGCGCCCGGCGGGCAGCAGCCATACGGTTGCCTCCAAGGACGGGGCGCTGATGCTGGCGTTCTTCCTCAAACCCAACCGGTTTTTTGATGTGGACACGCCCGTGGCATAGGGCAAATCAGGTTTTGACGGAATCGGCAAAACCTGAATGCATCAACAAATTCAAGGGCCAACACCCTTGTCCGGTTTCTGACAAAACGTCAAACGATCCAATCAGGAAAAGCCATTCACTCCGCAAGTGCAGGTTCGGCACGTCTTTGACGGATGAGATTGACGAAACGACGAAACAGATAGTGCGAATCCTGCGGTCCCGGAGAAGCTTCCGGGTGGTGCTGGACTGAAAAGACCGGTTTACCCTTTACCTGCAGGCCACAATTGGTGCCATCAAAAAGGGAAACGTGGGTTTCCTCAACATGATCAGGCAGGGATGTGCCATCAACTGCAAAACCATGGTTCATGGAGACGATTTCCACCTTGCCGGTGGTGTGATCCTTGACCGGATGGTTTGCGCCGTGGTGCCCCTGATGCATCTTGACGGTTTTTGCACCCAGTGTGAGGGCCAAAATCTGGTGCCCCAAACAGATGCCGAACACTGGTATATCGCTATCCAGCAACGCCGAAATTGTGGGAACGGCATATTGGCCGGTGGCGGCCGGGTCACCGGGGCCGTTTGACAGGAAAATACCATCGGGTTGCAAAGCCATGATCTCATCGGCTGACGTTGTGGCCGGTACAATCGTGACGCGGCATCCAAGTCCGGAAAACAGACGCAGGATATTGCGTTTTACACCAAAATCCACAGCGACTATGTGAATGTCCAATTCAGCGTTCTCATGGTCGCAAAAGCCTTCGTCCCAAACCCATGGTTTTTGTGACCAGGCCGTCTGGTGCTCGCTGGTTGCCTTGCTGGCCAAATCCAGATCCTCAAGCCCGTGCCAGGCCCTGGCACGCTCTTTGAGCGCTTCAATATCGAACTGGCCATCGGGACTATGTGCAATGACTGCATTGGGCATGCCATTCTCGCGAATCCATGCGGTCAGGGCGCGCGTGTCGATACCGTACATGGCAATGATACCGCGTGCCTTCAGCCAGGCATCCAGATGCTGGCTGGAGCGGAAGTTGGACGGTTCGGTAATATCTGCCTTGAAGATCGCACCGACGGCGCCATGACGCGCAGCAGGACTCAGATCTTCCATATCCTCATCATTGGCACCGATATTGCCGATATGCGGAAATGTGAAGGTGACGATCTGGTCGGCATAGGACGGATCAGTCAGGATTTCCTGGTATCCGGTCAAAGCCGTGTTAAAGCAGACCTCAGCTTCAATGGCACCGGTGGCACCGGCACCGAAGCCCTTGATGATTGTGCCATCTGCCAGAACGAGGACAGCGGTTGTTTTGTTTTCTGCCCAGGGCTTTGTCTGTGTCATATTAGTCCGCTTCAGGCTTTTGCAGCCGCTTGCAATTCCAAAGCAATCTCACATTTAGTTGCTTTGGAACGACCCGCACTTGACGTAAGTAACCGGGCACACCACGTTTACGAGCGAAAGCACCCCGAATTTCTGTTCGGTTGCCTCACCTGTTTTTGATTGTCTATGCAGGTGTGGGAACATAAACAAGGTCCCGCGACAGGTCAATGCGGAGAGTGGTGCTGATCACAAATTTATAACGCAACGAATTCAAGGATTTCTGCCTTTGGGTTTTGTTTGCAATGGCAGGCGGATAGGAATATTGTTCCCCGCGAAATGCTGGAGAAATTTTAATGCGTGAGATGTTGGTTGCTTCCCTGAACGAAGCACTTAAGGCGGGAAACACCCGACGTGTGTCCACCATACGATTGATTCAGGCCGCCGTAAAAGACCGTGATATAGCAAATCGCGGTGCCGGGAAGGACCCGGTGTGCACCGATGATATCATGTTGATTTTGGGCAAAATGATCAAGCAGCGTGAAGAATCTGCGCGTATTTATGAGGACGCTGCACGTCTGGAACTGGCACAGCAGGAACGCGAGGAAATAGAGGTTATCCGCAGTTTCCTGCCTGAACAGCTCTCCGATGATGATGTGAAACAGGCCTGCCGCAGGGTCGTTGAGGAAACAGGTGCCCAGGGCCTGCGTGATATGGGCAAATGCATGAATGCACTGAAATCGGAGTTCTCCGGCCAAATGGATTTTTCCAAGGCTTCAGGAATGGTCAAGGGATTGCTTCACCACGAATAGGTCGGTCAGGAGCAATTGAGGTTTTGACGGAATCGGCAAAACCTGAATGCATCAACAAATTTAACGGCCGACACCATTGTCCCGTTTCTGACAAAACGTGAAACAGTCAATGCGGTTTGAAATGGATACGGGTGACCATCAAAAGTGGTTGCCCGTGATTCGTTTTGGCTCCTTTGGAGTGCTGTTCGGGTAGACTGTTACAATATCCACACGCTCAGATCGTAGTGTGTTTTCCGGCTAACTACTACGCGTGATAGAAAACGCGACAATCATTGTAATATTTTTTACAGTTTGGACACCTTCCCAATGGTTTGCGGGATGCATGTCCTATGCCTTGCGATATAAGGGACCACCGTTTGAAACTGTCGTTGCCCGTGTCGTGACATGAGAAGCATAATGAGCAGGAAACAGGCGGGAAATCAGATTGCATGCTCACCAGCGGAGCGTGCAAGCGGCAGGGAATACGATGTTGGTAAATTGTAAAGTGCATAATGAGCGTTGATCATATGAATTTCGATATCCATGCGGATATCGTGGAACTCAACACGTCCTTTGATGTCTTCAAGTATCTGCGCAAGACAGCCGAAGGCTACGGGTTCAAATATTTTTCGGTTTTGACCCTGCCTGGTGACATGTCAGGCAATTTCAACAATCACAGCATCATCAATAATTGGCCACCTGATATGATCAAGACCTATGATCGCCTTGATCTGATGAATATCAGCCCTGTGATGGTGGCTCTGAGTCAGAAATCAACGCCGGTGTTGTGGCACGTTGACGAGGTTTTGACGACGAAAACGTCGGTTACGGCCGCCGCCGCCCGCGATTTGTTTCATGCCAGGGGATTTGTGCGCGGTATTAATTTTCCGGTTCACGATTCGCGCAGCCAGCGCGGTGCCGTCGGCTTCGCCGGTGATCGCAATGCCGTGTCAAAAAACGAACTGCTTGAATTGAGTATGATCAGCATTCACGTGTTTGACCGATTGAGCAATATTACCCTTTTGAGCGAAAAGGAAGCCCCGCCTCTTTCGGAACGCGAACTGGAATGTCTTCGCTGGACGGCAGCAGGAAAAACCAGCAGCGAGATTTCAACAATCCTTTCGCTGTCCGAACATACGATCAACCATTATCTGATCAGCGCAACAAAAAAACTCGACGCGGTGAACAGGACCCAGGCCGTGGCCAAGGCTATTCGCAAGGGCTGGATATAGCGCCTCTGCGCCGTGCGCACTATTTGCGCCCTTTATGTTTTGCCGTGCGTGTTTTTGAACTGGTTTCAGCCCCTGTGAATATCGGGTAATGTCAAAGACATTCGTGGTGTAAGACTGCGGCGGGATGTATAAGCGCATTCAGCAGATATCAGTGTTCGGGCCTGTTGGCGTGATTGCGTCAAACGGCATGTATCTGCAACAGGACAGATAAAAATGCGGATCAGCGACCCGGCAATATGTATGCCAAGGGTGATCCGGGAGATTTTGCAGATGCGTTTTGATACTGCCTTTCTGGATGATTTGCGTGATCGCGTTCCGATTTCGGACGTGATTGGCAAACGGGTGGCATGGGACAAACGCAAAACCAATGCGCCGCGCGGTGACTGGTGGGCCTGCTGTCCGTTCCACGGCGAAAAAACCCCGAGTTTTCATTGTGAGGATCAAAAGGGACGCTACCATTGTTTTGGGTGCGGCGTGTCGGGCGATCATTTTCGGTTTTTGACAGAGCTTGATGGGTTGTCCTTCCCGGAGGCCATACAGCAGGTTGCGGATATGGCAGGCGTTACGCTGCCTGCACCGGACCCGCAGGCGGCCCGGCGCGAAAAAGAACGTGCCAGTCTTTCTGACGTGATGGAAATGGCAACCACATTCTTTCAGGAAAACCTGCAAACTGCTGAAGGTGCAAAAGCACGCGCTTACCTGCGCGACAGGGGTTTGTCAGGAAAAACAATTGCCACGTTTCGCCTTGGCTACGCGCCGGAAGGGCGCAATGTGCTCAAACAGCATCTGGTGTCGCGCGGTGTCGACAAACAGCAGATCGAAGCCTGCGGCCTTGTTGTGCACGGCCCCACAATCGCGGTGTCCTACGACCGGTTTCGCGACCGGATCATGTTTCCGATCCTGAGCGCGCGCGAAAAGGTCATTGCCTTCGGTGGCAGGGCCATGTCAGCCGATGCACCGGCAAAATATCTCAACTCCAATGAAACCGAGATCTTTCACAAGGGCCGTGTTTTATACAATTTTACCAGGGCCAGACGAGCGGCACAGGGTGCTGACGGTGCAAAAACCATTGTGGCTGTTGAAGGTTATATGGATGTAATTGCGCTTCATCAGGCTGGCATAGAACACGCGGTTGCGCCGCTCGGCACGGCATTGACGGACAATCAGCTGGACCTTTTATGGCGCATGACCGATGAGCCGATCCTGTGTTTTGATGGTGATGAAGCGGGCACCAGGGCGGCAAACCGGGTCGTTGATCTGGCCCTGGCCGGACTGCAACCGGGCCGGTCTGTGCGCTTTGCGCTTTTGCCGCAGGGGCAGGACCCCGATGACCTTGTACGTGAGGCAGGGCGGGCGCCACTGGATGCCGTGTTGCATGCCGCCCGACCGCTCGCAGATATGGTCTGGGTGCGTGAAACGTCCTCCGGTGTGTTTGACACGCCGGAAAAACGCGCCGCACTGGAAGCCAACTTCAAAAGGGTAACCTCAACGATTGCAGATGAAAGCGTACGTCGACATTACGTGCAGGATATGCGCGATCGGCTGAGTGCCTATTTTGAAAGCACCGGTGTTGATGCCGGTTCAAACCGGTCCCGCGGCTATAATGGCAGGGGCAACAGTGGCGGCGGTTACAATGATGGTCGCCAGCAGGGCTATGCCAAGGGAACAGGTCGGGCGGGACGCGCCGGCAAACGGCATATTGTCTCCGATAAACTCGCCCGTTCCACCATGGTACGTGGTGCATCCGGGCAGCCTGCCCTGCGCGAAAGTGTGCTGGTCTTCACGCTTATCAACCACCCGGAACTGCTGATCAGTGACTTTGACGATGTTGGCTCGCTTGAATTCGACAACAGGCAATTGGCTGATCTGATGTCGATATTGCTGGAGATGTGTGCTGATGGTTCGGTTCCCGAGCGCGAAATTGTGCTCAAAAGACTAAAGGCTCACGGTCACGAAATTCTGATCGACCAGTTGGCATTGCAAATCCGCTTTGCACGTACCTGGACCGCGACACCTCAGGCTGCACTTGAGGATGCGCGGGAGGGCTTCATACAGGCTCTTGCCCTCTACAAGCGCACCCAGGCGCTCAGGCAGCAGAAAAAGGACCTGGAAGGCGATATTGCCGAGGCGACCGAGGGCGGTGATCTGGATGTGATACCCGGTTTGATGCGGTCCCTTCAGTCCGTGCAGCAGGAGTTTGATCGGCTCGAACAGCAGGAAGCCATTATTGACGGATTTGGCGTTCTGTCAGGCCGCGTGCAGGGGGCAGCCCAAAAATAGGATGAACAATACCAAGTTCCTGTGGCATTACCCTTGTAATGACAAACGCCGCGCCTAAATACCAACGCAGGCAGAAATGAATGGACACTACTGTTGCGTCCTTGAAATCATAGTAAGCTGCCTGGAAAAGCTCAGGGTATGGATTCCGGCCGAAAAGGCGAATTGTCCAGCTGAAAACTGTGTTTTTTGGTGATTTCCCATCAAAATGCACGATTTTTCGCCGGATGCGCTTGACGGATGACGTTTTTGACGGAATCACCACACTGGCGAGAAGTTTCATTTGGTCAAGCAGATTGGAAAGTTGTCCACTGGCGCAAAAACGGCAAGTCAGGAGAGACAGGTGCAGCCCGATAAAAAGGGTTATGTCACCTTCCATGGTTAATCGGGAATTAAGCATCATTCCTATATTCAGTTAACAGCTGATTCGAGCAACGCGGTTTTGCAAGTGCAGGCAACACAAAACCGACCGGAATTGATGTGCTTTAAGAAAGTGACGGGATATATGGCAACCAAGGTCAAGGAAAACGAGGAAGCAGAAGCTGAACGTGAAACGACCAGTGATGGTCCGCTCCTCGATCTTTCAGACAATGCTGTCAAGAAAATGATCAAAGCTGCGAAAAAACGCGGCTATGTGACGATGGATGCGCTCAATGCCGTCCTGCCTTCTGAAGAAGTGACCTCCGAACAGATCGAAGACACAATGTCCATGCTCAGTGACATGGGCATCAATGTGGTTGAGGAAGAAGAAGAGGGCGAAGATGCGGCCCCGGCTGCAGGCGCAGAGGCCAGCAGTGGTGGTGAAGTTGCGACAACCGGTGGCACCGCCGTTGCAACAACGCGCAAAAAAGAACCAACGGACCGAACCGACGATCCCGTGCGCATGTATCTGCGCGAGATGGGTTCAGTCGAGCTTTTGTCCCGTGAGGGCGAAATCGCCATTGCCAAGCGCATAGAGGCTGGCCGTGAGACGATGATCGCCGGCCTTTGTGAAAGTCCGCTGACCTTCCAGGCAATCATCATCTGGCGTGACGAGCTGATTGAAGGCGACACGCTGCTGCGTGAGATCATTGATCTTGAGACGACCTTTTCAGGCCCGGAAGCCAAAGCTGCACCGCAGTTTCAGTCTCCTGAAAAAATTGAGGCTGATCGCAAGGCAGCCGAAGAAAAGGAAAAGGCCAAGAAAGCCCGCAGTGACGATGTCACCGATGTTGGTGGCGAAGGCATTGGCGAGGATGATGATGACGAGGATGATGATGAGTCCAACCTGTCGCTGGCAGCAATGGAAGCCGAATTGCGTCCGCAGGTCATGGAAACATTTGACGTCATCGCCGAAACCTATCGCAAACTGCGCAAACTGCAGGACCAGCAGGTTGAGGCACGCCTTGCTGCGACCGGTACATTGTCTCCGGCCCAGGAACGCCGCTACAAGCAGTTGAAGGAAGAGCTGATCGCCGCCGTTAAATCGCTGGCGTTGAACCAGAACCGTATTGATGCGCTTGTCGAGCAGCTCTATGACATCAACAAACGTCTTGTGCGTAATGAAGGCCGTTTGCTCAGACTGTCTGAATCCCATGGTGTCAAACGCGAAGATTTCCTGCAGCAGTATCAGGGTGCTGAACTTGATCCAAACTGGATGAAGTCCATTTCCAATCTTACCGGCAAAGGCTGGAAGGAATTCTCGCGCATCGAGAAGGAAACAATCAAGGCCATTCGTGGTGAGATCCAGAATCTGGCGACAGAAACCGGCATTTCCATCTTCGAATTCAGACGCATCGTCAATATGGTGCAAAAGGGTGAGCGCGAGGCGCGCATTGCCAAGAAGGAAATGGTTGAAGCCAATCTGCGGCTGGTGATTTCCATTGCCAAGAAATATACCAATCGCGGCCTGCAGTTCCTTGATCTCATTCAGGAAGGCAATATCGGCCTGATGAAGGCGGTGGACAAATTCGAATACCGTCGCGGTTACAAGTTCTCCACCTATGCGACCTGGTGGATCAGGCAGGCGATCACACGATCCATTGCCGATCAGGCACGGACCATTCGTATTCCGGTTCACATGATTGAAACGATCAACAAGATCGTGCGCACATCGCGGCAGATGCTGCATGAGATCGGACGTGAGCCGACACCGGAAGAACTGTCGGAAAAGCTGGCCATGCCGCTTGAGAAAGTGCGTAAGGTTCTGAAAATCGCCAAGGAACCAATCAGCCTTGAAACACCGGTAGGTGATGAGGAAGATTCACATCTTGGTGATTTCATTGAGGACAAAAATGCGATCCTGCCGATTGATGCAGCCATTCAGGCAAACCTGCGTGAAACAACCACGCGGGTACTGGCTTCGCTGACACCGCGCGAAGAGCGTGTTTTGCGCATGCGCTTCGGCATCGGCATGAACACAGACCACACGCTTGAAGAGGTCGGGCAGCAATTCTCTGTAACCAGAGAGCGTATTCGTCAGATTGAGGCGAAGGCGCTGCGCAAGCTGAAACATCCAAGCCGCTCGCGCAAGCTGCGCAGCTTCCTCGACAGCTAATCCAACTTCAAGGCGGTTCGAAAGAGCCGCCTTTTTCCTTAGTATTAATATGCAAACAGCACTGACGATCGCAACCCAAGGTCCGGGCCTTTATGAATTTACCGGGCAGGCCTGCCAATTTGTGCAGCGCTGCCAGGTCGATACCGGTTTGCTTACCATCTTTGTGCGCCATACGTCCTGTTCGCTGGTCATTCAGGAAAATGCTGATCGGGACGTGAAAGCCGATCTGGACGAGTTTTTTGCGCGCCTGGTTCCGGAGAACATGCCGTGGCTGCGCCACACGCTTGAAGGGCCCGATGACATGCCTGCCCATATCAAGGCGGCCCTGACGCAGGTCAGCCTGTCGATCCCGATATCGGCCGGATCACCGGTGCTTGGCACATGGCAGGGTATCTATCTGTTTGAACATCGCCGCGCACCGCACCAGCGCGACGTCGTGCTTCATCTGTCGACCTGAAATTTTCCTGGCGGCACTGATGACGAATTGCCAGGTGCACGCTATATGAACGTCATGTCCAATCTGCCGATCCTTTATTCCTTTCGCCGTTGTCCTTACGCCATGCGCGCGCGGCTGGCGGTTCAATCCAGCGGCAATGCCGTTGAGCTTCGTGAGATCGTTTTACGGGACAAGGCTGCGGAATTTCTGGCCGTATCTGCCTCTGCGACCGTCCCGGCGCTTGTTGCTGCTGACGGGCTCATTCTGGATGAAAGTCTCGACATTATGATCTGGGCCTTGAGGGGCAATGACCCGGAAAACTGGCTGATACCACCGGGCATCCCACTGGATGCGCAGCTTGCAATCATTGCAACCATCGACGGGCCATTCAAGACCAGTCTTGATCGCTATAAATATGAATCGCGCTTTGCTGATGTGGATCCCCGGGATGAACGGCAAATTGCCGGGTCATACCTGATGGCACTTGAAGCCCGTTTGCAGGCCGCGGCGTGGCTGTTTGGTGAACGAATCAGCCTGGCCGATATGGCAATATTGCCGTTTGTGCGCCAGTTTGCCAATGTGGATCGCGATTGGTTTGACAATCAGAACTGGCCGGCACTCAGACGTTGGCTGATTGCTTTCGAAGGGTCCGGGCGCTTTGCTGCCATCATGACAAAATACCCCAGATGGGTGAGCGGCGACGAGCCTGTCCTGTTTGCCGCCTGAAATGATCCGGACACCGCAGTAAAATCGGATTGGAGCATGTGCAATATCTGCACAACTGGTACAATCTGTCTGGATGGATCAACATCAACAGGAAAGTGCCGGTGACACGCCAAAATTCAACGGAACTGATTTGCGCCTATCTCAATGCCTTCAATCGCAGTGACTGTGATGGAATGCTGAGGCTTTTGTCGCAGGACGTTGCTCACGATATCAATCAGGGAGAACGGCAGATCGGACGCGACAAGTTTCGCTGGTTCAATGCGGTGATGTCTGAACATTATTCTGAAGAGCTTGGTGATATTGTTGTCATGGTCAACGAAGATGGCCGTCACGGTGCTGCGGAATTCACAGTCAGGGGTCGCTATTTGAAAACGGTTGAAGGGCTGCCCCGGGCCGTTGGGCAATCCTACAGTCTTGCAGCGGGCATTTTCTTTGAAATCGACGATGGCATGATTACCCGGGTCTCGACCAGCTACAACCTTCAGGACTGGATCAGGCAGGTGCGCGGTGACGCGTGAACGGCGTGTAGCTACGCCGCCTGAGCGGATCGGCATTGCACGGCGTGCCGGATGATGCTGCCCGATTGCGCATCAGCATATTTGATGCCTGGCGTTACCTTTATGAAGGTGATGCGGACTATGAGCGTGCCTATCTGGAGAAATTTTCTACGTCGAAGGGTGCTGTGATCATTGGCGCCTATGATGATGCGCAATTGATTGGTGCGGCCACCGGTGCACCGCTTGTTGATCATTTCGACAAATTCGCTGAGCCATTTTTGAAAGCTGGATACAGGGCAGAAGATTATTTCCATTTTGGTGGATCGGTCCCGTTGATGGCCTATCGCGGTCAGGGCATCGGCGCACAGGCCCGTTTCTGACAAAGCGTGAAACGGTCTAGATGAACCCCGGATGAACAGTCAATTCCAAATGCGTTCACCTGCCATTGCTTATGGTCATTTCATCGCTTCCAGGGCGAATGAAACAACCAGAGGATGGAGAGCACGATGTTCGGAAAAATCGCAAAAGCCACAACGCTCGCAACGGTAATCGCTATCGGAACGGCAGGCATGTCTACAACACCGGCTGCCGCTGGTGGTATTGGAATTGAGTTTCAGTTTGGCAGTCCCGGCTACGGCCCGGGTTATGGTCACGGCCCGCGTTACGGCAATGGCCCCGCCTGGGGTCCAGGTTGGGGACAGGGTCCGGCATGGGGAAACAGGGGTTTCTGCAAACCGCGCCGTGCTGTCAAGAAGGCCCGTAATATGGGCGTTCGCAAAGCCCGCATCGTTCGCAAGAATAACCGCAAGGTTGTGGTCAAGGGCTGGAGACATGGCTACCCGGCAAAGGTCGTCTTCGCCAATCGTCACCGCTGTCCCGTCATCGCATTACGCTGATAGAATTCACCCACCCACGTTTATCAGCGGGCAAAGCCCCGGCATGCGCCAGCCATTGCGGCGGCAAATGCCGGGGCTTGTTTTATTGATTAAGCTCAAAAGTCACGTTGACACTCACACGATACTGGTTTTCACCGGTGGCGACAGGCACAGAGGCATCCGCCGATGATTTCATCGCCATTTCCGCACGCATCAGCGGGGCGGGAGACGGGTTCCTGTGCTGTTCGGAAATATTGGCGATACGGCCAAGGCCGACACCGGCTGCATCTGTCAGCGTTGTGGCCTTGCTGACAGCATCCTGCATGGCCGCCGTGCGGGCCCTGGTTATGGCAGCCGATGGATCATCATTGGTAAACATGATCTGGCCGCCCTGATTGACGCCCAATGTCACGGATTTATCCAGAATTGAGCCAAGCTTGTCCAGATCGCGCACGCGCACCGTCAGCGAATTTGAAACCCGGTAGCCGATTATTTTTGGTGTCACGGGCTTGTTGTCCGTGCGGTCCGGGTAGAAATATTCAGGATCAATGGAAAAATTCGATGTTTGCAGGTCCCGCTGCTCAATGCCGGCGCTGCTCATGGCGGCAAGGACCTCTGCCATGGCAGAATTATTGGCATCGAGCGCTGCCCGTGCCGTCTTGTCCTGACGCAGGACCGACAGGTTGATCACGGCCATATCCGGAACGACATGGGCCGTGCCTTCACCTGTTACCGAAACAATGCCGGGCTTTTGTGCCTCATGCTCATCGGCCAGTGCAGGCAACGGTGTCATGGCAAGAGCAATGATGAATGCGACGGTTCGACGAGAAATCATGTAGTACCCCAATGATTGGTGAAACCTATTTGAACGAACGTATTTTACCCTTCTCCCGGTCCGGGAGATTTGCAAAACGCCTCTGGCGACAAGGCACACTTGAAACAATTTTCGGTCCAAAACAACCCGCAAGACGTGAATAGGCGGATGGTATTCTGCCCGGATAAATTGATTCATTTGCGTCTTTCACCGATATAATTATGAACTCATTGCGGCAATGTCTTGTCGGGGGCGAAGAATTGGTCTATGCGGTTCCAGCTGGCGCATTTTTCCACCATTTTGCGTTCGAATCGGCGACACATTCGCCGGGTGGGGCCTGTAGCTCAATTTGGTTAGAGCCGGCGGCTCATAACCGCTTGGTTGGGGGTTCGAGTCCCTCCGGGCCCACCATTTACCAATAAAATCAACCGCTTAACTGGCGGTTTGCCAAGGCGTTCGCCATGAAGCAATGTCGGCAGCCAGACTACTCCCCTATAAAGAGATCGTCTGCTTGTTGGGCAGGCCGCAACTGTTTGAAAAGCGATTTGAGAGCTGAGTGAGCCCCTGTCATCAAATTCGTCTCTTCGGGTCACAGAGCTGTGGAAGTTGTCTGTACATTTAATGTTGACGCACACAAGCGGCTCAACAGGATACCACGCGGATGGCGATTGAAAGTGATGCCACGAGCCGGGCTCCCACGCCCGGTCTTTCTCATTCAAACACCCGGCACTGAATTCAGAGTGACAGGGTCCAGCCACCGGGACACGGAATGCATCTGTAAAATCAAAGGCCGTGACTGGTTTCCCGTTTCTGCAAAAAATGAAACGGTCGGGTGTTTTGGGATTGTTCAGTTGCCCAGATAGTCCGACATTCTTCCTAGTCTGTGGTGCAACGTAAAACCACCTGTAACCTTCTCCAGATCGTCTGTTGACGCATCATCGGGTTGTTGAATCTCAGTTTTTTTTGCATCTTCAAAATTGTCGGTTTCGAGCTGCTGCGTGTTTTTTGTATCGGCCATTTTACCTGTCCTTTATTGTTTGGTTGATGACATACTCAATATGTGGACTGGCGGGGCTACTTCAATATTGAAGTCTGTTACAAATAAGTAAGGCGAATTGAGCCAGTCGCAGCAGGCCAAAACTGCTGGATGTGTACTGGCCGACGCGTCCGGGTGAGTCAGAGCAATTCAGGCTTTGGCGGGATCAGCTAAATTTGTCTGGATCAACAAAAACCAAAGGCCGACACTGTTGTCCCGTTTCTGATAAAACGTGAAACGGTCTGGTGCAGGTATCACCGGCGGATCATCACCAGTCCACGAATGAACATCGCGAGCCGATGCCCGGAAGATGCCGGTTTTGTCTTGCGCTACAGATAGTCCATCAATGCATCGTATAGTCGCCACCCTTGCCGGTAAGATGCGCTCAGTCGTGAATAGGTCCGGCCTTGCCGGCCTGCGCGGCCATGGCAGCAGATCATGTTCTCAAGACTCAAGCTGGCAATCGCTGGCACCGTTGTCGCCGCCCTCGCGACCGCTGTTCATTAGCCACACCTTATTGGAGGGCAGGGAGCCCCACCGCCACACCTAATTGGGGGGCAGACATAACTGAAATTCGCCCTCTCAGCCACAACCTTGCCGCCGGCTTTCTCGCAGCTTGGCGGATCTTGTGTAAGCACCGCCACATCATTAATTGAGCAATGGGTACCCTCTATTGTCTGTGCCATGGTTGCATGGGTATGGGGCGGGATTGTTGCCGGTTGGATCAGTTGTGCCGGCATGTAAACAATCATGGGCACCAAACCGGGGGGGGCTGCGAGAGGATGTGTCGGGATTGAGTAAAATACCGGTGTTTCACTTGTCTTTGAGTCTTGTTTAACCAACTCAGCCTCCAATACACCAAGTTCACTTGTATGACCGGAGGTAGCACTCAATGAAATAATTCCGATGCCAGCCGCAACAGCGATTTTTAATATTTTGTAAGTCACAGTGCAAATCCTTGAATTATGTAATAATCAAATATTATGTAGTATAGTCACGTAAAGTCAAATATTGAGTCATGAATACTGTATAATATAGCATGTGAGTCGTGATTTTATAGAAAAACCGGACTTTCAATAGCTCCACTGTCAGGAGTGCATGATAGCGGCATATCGGGCAACCAGCGCCGTGTGGAGAGAGTTTGGTGATGTATGAGCAACGGCAGACGACCCACAATCTGTAACCCAGACGTGCCTGAAATGCGTAATGCGGGCAGGGCAGGGACTGTCCGGCAGGTTCCTCACCATTCAAGGAGTGATAGCGGCAAGCACATGCATTCGTTGGTCCAATTGTCGATCTTGTCGAGGGTCGACCGGGGACAGTGTTGCATTTGGGGGAGGAGCGCAGATCACGGGCACATCGAACAGACGGTCGCCCCCATCGGCAGCTCTGTCCGGCAGGTCACGGAACTTCAAATGCGGTGCGGTTTGCCAGGCTTGAGGCGCTTGATGATCGCAATGGTAAATTACATATTCTGCGGGCACAGGTTTATCAAAACTGGTTCAAGTCGCGCGCGTAGCGATATCACCAATTAAATTACCGATCCTGAAAACCGGTTGTGGACGCTGAAGAGTGATAGTTGAAACTGGTCAAGCGTAATTGAACGCCTGACCAGACTTAAAGTGCTGCAGAAGGAGCAGTCAAAGACACTGAAGCGGGTATTGAGGGCTATCGAGCGGTGAAATTGCTAATCCCCACACTCGACGGAGTAGCTCTTACACCATGGAAGACCACCATTACTCCATCTCCCAAAGCTTGCTTTTTCAGCCACAACCTTGCCACCTGCCTTTTGACAACTCGGCACATCTTTCGTCAGCATTCCCACATCATTGATAGAGCAATGTGTTGCATTGATTGTCAGCGCTGCCTGAGGTGCATGTGTATGTGGGGCAACCGGGGGTGCAGCAGGTGCTGCCATTGGCTGGCTGTGCATCTGCTGTGCAGGCACATAGACAATCATGGGAACCATGCCGGGAGGGACGGCGAGGGGCTGCGTCGGGGTTGAGAGGCCACCATGAGAATTAATACCAAAGCCGGAAGGGTTGGTAGAGAAGACTGTGGGCTTTATTCCAAAAGTTTGTGCAGCACTGGAGGAAACACCCAATGAGATAATAGTTATACAAGTGGCAATGGCAGAGTTTGATATTTTATAAATCATAGTATTGATACCTTATGTGGTTTATATAGTAATATTAATAAGTAAAAATATGAAATATGCAATAGTTTTATTGATATTTTTGCGTGCATGATGTTTTTTGCAAAATTCGGCAAATCCGGTTCGCACCAGCGCCTGTCTCAGAAGGGCAAAATGGCAGCATGCACGGCGAATTATCATCTCCAAAGGAAGACGTTCCAGACCCCGGATGTTCCTGAAAGCTGCATGCGGGCCGCAATGGCGCTCTGGTCGTTATGGCGGGCTGCCCACCATTCAAGGAGCGCTATAATAGAGCGCATGTGCTCCTGGAAGCGATTGACGGTCTTGCAGAAGGTCTGACTGGTGACACAGCGTATTTTTAGGTAGACACGCAGATGAAGAACCGCTTGAGTATCCGATTGATCTCATTGACATGACCATACCGGCTATGTGGTTTTTTTGTTGGTCTGATAACAGTCCTCATGTGCATCGGAAACGGGCCAAAGAGAAATCGCCTTGGTATTATCGGCCAGCGGCTTATGGCTCGGTTTCAACCACAAAACGGAAACCTGCCTGATAGTCCGCAGGGGTCAACCATGATGGTGCAATATGTGATACAGCGATCGACCCTCGCAATCTTTGGCGGGATGCCCGACAGTCGCTGGCCTTTCCGGGTGTTTTTGTTTGCCAGGGCAAAGGTGCCTGGTGACCGTAATGGTGTGTTCATGTAATTCAGGATTTGACGGAATTGGCAAAACCTGAATGCGTCGACACAATCAAAGGCTGGCACCACGTCCCGTTTCTGACAAAATATCAAGCGGTCTGATGGGGTCCGGGCGAGAGAGGTTCGCATGGTTCGATACATTTCACCTGCAGGTGCGCACCGGGGGTGATCGTTGATGCCTGGCAGGCGACTTACATGAGCATTTGACCGGGAATAAGGTGCTTCAAAAGAAGTCATCAAAGCCGCTCAGCGGCAGGTGACGGTCTATGCATTACTATAATTGACACTTTTGCCAATTTTCTTTCGTGCATCCTATTGAAAACTTGAAACGCGTGCGCTCCGCCACAACCTTGCCCCCAGCCTTTTGACAACTTGGTGCATCCTTTGTGAGTACTGCCACATCATTGATTGAACAATGCGTCCCGACAATCGTCTGGGCGGCTTTTGGCGGCATTGGTGCATGGGAATGCGGCGGCACTGCTGCAGGCTGCATCTGCTGTGCAGGCACATAGACAATCATCGGCACCATGCCGGGAGGGGCTGCCAAGGGCTGTGCCGGGATTGACAAGGCGGCCCTGCCTTCTGCTCGTTCCCATGCTTTAAGCAGTGCCTCTTCGGCAACGCTGGCATCGGTTGCATAACCGGGGGTAACACTCAGTGAAATGATTGCTACGCCAGCAGCAATTGCGGTTTTAATTAATTTACTTGTCATAACGTAGATTCCAAATGGTTGTTAATACATGAGTTATATTAAGTATTAAATTGAAAAATGCAATATATTTTAATTTGTATTTCCGTATGTTGCGTGAATATTGAGTTTTACCAGAAAGTGAACGTCTATCAGTGCCGGACAGTCTCACGTTTTGTCAGAAACGGGACAAGGGTATCGGCCTTAGATTTTGTGGATGCATTCAGGTTTTGCCGATTCGCTCAAAACCTGAAGTGCACCAAATGGTTGTACTGGCGGGTTAGAGGGCTCAGTCTGAGACCGGTTTAAAGGGACCGATGCAAACCCCGGCGATTAGCACCATCTGCGAACGTATTATAGATCATCAGGCGTGAATGGGAGAACTGGAGCGTGATGGTAAAGGCGCACACAGTTATTTCACAGGCCATGGGTATGGATGGCATCCATTCTTATGGCAATTCAAACGAACAATCCCAAACGCAGACTTGGTATATGCAACTTCTCCGCCAGCCTTTTCACAACTCGGCGCATCCTGCGTCAGCACAGCCACGTCATTGATTAAGCAATGCGTACCCTCAATCGTTGCAGCTTGTGGCGCATGTGTATGCGGTGGGATCGGTGCTTGCATCTGTTGTGCTGGCACATAGATGATCATGGGCACCATGCCGGGAGGGGGAGCGGGTAGGGCGAATGCCATTCGCGGAGGTTGAGGTGGTTTACTGTCATGCGCATACCCCGACCCAACACCCGAAACCCCAACCAACAAACAAGTCGCCAGTGTAGTTTTTGTCAATCTTGAGATCATAATGTTGTGCCTTGTATTTTACATAAGATAATCTTTGAACGGATTTGGGGTGCTTCAATTCAGGTGAATGAGCTATAGACATCCTTTGTGCGTCATTAGGTCACAACCGCTGCTTGGATTTTCGAACAAAGCCCTTTCCGCTACAACTTTCCCACCAGCCTTCTCACAACTCGGTGCATCCTGTGTAAGCACAGCCACGTCATTGATTAAGCAATGCGTGCCCTCAATCGTTGCAGCTTGTGGCGCATGTGTATGCGGTGGGATCGGTGCTTGCATCTGTTGTGCTGGCACATAAATGATCATTGGGACCATGCCGGGAGGGGCGGAAAGTGGGGTTGTGGGGAGCCCGAAGAATGCGGGTGGGTATCCCGGGGTATTTGGGCCGTGTGCGCCACCTGGATGAATCCCTTCGGCAAACACCGCCCCGATACCTCCAGTGCCAACCAGCAGACACGTCACAAATGCAGTTTTGATCAATCTTGTAATCATGTCCCTGTACCTCTGTAGTAATGTATTTCATCAGTATAGGCACAAATGTATTTCAAATGGAATGGTGAATATGGAGCTTGTTGCGATTGTTATTTATGTTCTTTGCCAAAGGTAAAGAAAAACAGGCTGGCACATATACAATCATGGGCAACACGCCGGCAGGCACCGGGTGCCGTGAATTGTGGAGGTCGGCAAGTTCCCCGAGCGGCACACTGTGCCCCATCGAGGGTAAAAGAGTTACCGCGCAGAAGAGACGTCCTGTGAACACGTGGGTTTGGCAGGCGGGGTTGATTTGTTTTCTATTCACGGCGCACCGGCGCTTTCGCGCCTGCCTCCATAGGGGGCGGCCAAATTATTGGCCGGGCCGCGGTCGCGGCCTGTTTGAGTGCCATGCAGGATGGTACCGGGTGCCGTGAACTCTGACTCTCGAGAGATTTCCCGGGCTGCACGCCGTGCCCCATCGAGAGCGCACGGTTACCCGCGAAGCGGCAAGCGCGAATTGCGCGACGGGCCTGATGGCCCGCCCCGTCTGGAGCCAGCGCCGTAAGGCGCGATACGGCGCGAAGACATTCATACAAAGTCATCAGTATTCGGGTCGCAGCACAGAAGAGCGTTCCTGTGAACACGTGGGTTTGGCAGGCGGGGTTGATTTGTTTTCTATTCACGGCGCACCGGCGCTTGCGCGCCTGCCTCCATAGGGGGCGGCCAAATTATTGGCCGGGCCGCGGTCGCGGCCTGATTGAGTGCCATGCAGAAAGGCACCGGGTGCGGCGAGTTGTGACTCTCGAGAGATTTCCCGAGCGGCACCCTGTGCCCCATCATGGGCAAAAGAATTACCGCGCAGCGGCAAGCGCGAACGCGCGTCGGGCCTGATGGCCCGCCCCGTCTGGAGCCAGCGCCGTAAGGCGCGATACGGCGCGAAGACATTTATACAAAGCCATCAGTATTCGGGTTGCAGCGCAGAAGAGACATCCTGTGAACACGTGGGTTTGGCTGTTGAGGATGCAGGTGAAGAGGATATTGAGCAGCAGATTGCCGTCATCGGCAAGACCACACTGAGTACGTGGTTTGTTGCGGTGATATGAAAACAGTTATTATATTCGCCAAAACGTTCTTTGGTGCAAGATGGCCGGTGGTTCCCTTTGACAGCAAAGCCGAGGGTGGAAACGGACCGAAAGAGGATCATCCAGGTATCACCCGCTTGCGGCGTTATGGCTCCAACTCAACCACAACAGACAGGAACCTGCCAGACAATCCAAACGGGTCCACTGCGACAGTAAAATGGGCACTGCATGCGATACAGGACTTGGCCATCGCTGTAGTAGGTTGGTTTTCCTGTTAGGTCCCGGAACCTCCAATGCGGTGTTGTTTGTCGGGCTTGAAGTGCTTGATGATCGCATTGGAGAGTCAAAGGGTTCTATGGGCGACAGGTTTACCAGGACCGCTGCGAGCCGTGCCGGCAATGCTGTTTTTGATCGGATTGTAGATCATGAAAACCCTCTGCGGATGCATGAAAGCGATCGCTGAAAACCGGGCAGGCGATGCACGTGAACGCCTGACCGGGATTGAAGTGCCGCAGAAGGAGCAGTCAAAGACACTGGAGCGGATATTGAGGGCTATCGAGCAGTGATCAAACTATTGCAGGCAATCATATTGGGAAACTTGCCTTCTCTGCCACAACTTTTC
The DNA here is from genome assembly GCA_947501445.1 of uncultured Rhizobiaceae group bacterium. Taxonomy (GTDB): domain Bacteria; phylum Pseudomonadota; class Alphaproteobacteria; order Rhizobiales; family Rhizobiaceae; genus Hoeflea_A. The sequence goes on from CANMVS010000008.1 coordinate 222,291, forward strand.
CACCTGCTTTCTCACAACTCGGCGGGTCTTGTGTAAGCACATCAACATCATTGATTGAGCAATGCGTTCCTTCAATTGTCCGCGCTGCCTGTGGCGGTGTTGGTGCGTGTGTATGTGGGGCAACGGGTGCTGCCATTGGCTGACTTTGTATTTGCTGTGCAGGCACATACACAATCATCGGCACCATGCCGGGAGGGACCGCCAGCGGCTGTGCCGGGATTGAATAGCCGCCCCTGCTTTGCATCCTTTTCATTTCGTCAAGGAGTAGATCATTAAGATCTCTTGCATAGCTGGAGGTGACACTCAGTGCAACGATTGCGACGCCGACAGCACTTGCGGATTTCAATATTTTACTTACCATAATATATTGCCCAATTCTTGTTAATAAATAATAATAATAAGTATTAAATTGGAGAATGCAATATAAAATATTATATATATTGCATTATGTTGTGTGCGCAGAAATTCCACGGAAACATGCTCAGCTGATCAGCAAACCCTCCGACTCTACCATGTCCAAAGGAAGATTTCATCATTGGGTACCCCGAACGTGCTCGAAAAACCTGAGGACGGTCGCACAGGTGCCGTTACAGTTTTGGCCGGCGCCCAATCAATCCAGACCCTGTTTTGTTTATATGGAAACATTTGATGGGCCGACTTCGCGTCACCCTGACAGGCAGAAACAGTTGTCCGATAGGAAAATGCGCCAAAAGAGATCGGGGTTCGTCAGTGATCCGGTGCCGCAGTCGCTGACTGTTTAAGTGCCATGCAGGACGGCACCGGGTGCGGTGAACTCTGACACTAGAGATTTCCCGAGCGGCACCCTGTGCCCCATCATGGGCAAAAGAATTACCGCGAAGCGGCAAGCGCGAATTGCGCGTCGGGCCTGATGGCCCGCCCCGTCTGGAGCCAGCGCCGACAGGCGCGGTACGGCGCGAAGACATTTATACAAAGCCACCAGTATTCGGGTCGCAGCGCAGAAGAGACATCCTGTGAACACGTGGGTTTGGTTGGCGGGGTTAATTTGTTTTCTATTCACGGCGCACCGGCGCTGACGCGCCTGCCTCCATAGGGGGCGGCCAAATTATTGGCCGGGCCGCGGTCGCGGCCTGTTTGAGTGCCATGCAGGATGGTACCGGGTGCCGTGAACTCTGACACTCGAGAGATTTCCCGAGCGGCACACTGTGCCCCATCGAGAGGACACGGTTACCCGCGCAGCGGGCAAGCGCGAACGCGCGTCGGGGCTGATGCCCCGCCCCGTCTGGAGCCAGCGCCGTAAGGCGCGATACGGCGCGAAGACATTTATACAAAGCCACCAGTATTCGGGTCGCTTTTGGCGTTGCTACACGCCAGCACGCCGAGATCGCTTTCAGATTGGGCGAAAACGGATTGTAGCTCACCATATTGCTCAAAGCCCTTGTGCAAAATGCCACAAAACGGCCAATGACGAATAGGTCACCGCCAATTTGAGAGAAAGTATTGGGCCGGTAGGCACTCGCGCCTCAGTCTACCGGCCCAATAGGGAAACGAATTTCCCAATGTATAGATTATAGGCATATTTTAAACATAAAACAAATGCTATTTTAGTCGAGAGTTCCCTTATACATGCTTATGCTACACGCACCTCTTTTTACACATACTGGAAAACTACTCCATGTCGCCGATTTCACCGGCCTGAAACAGAATTTCCGGCTCACCATATTCGCCGAAATTGGGATCGGCTGTGCGTGCCCAGGCAATGGCACCGGCGTGTTTACCCGCAAGGTCTTTGGCCATGCGCATGGCCCGGTCGGCGCTTTCTGCCTGAACAGGTTCCGTGGCCGCCAGAATATCACCGGTCTCGGGGTCCTTATCAAACGCCATTACAACAATCAGGCGCGTGGGTGTTGTCATCAATTGTCTCCCATCGAATTTATCTGCGGCTATGCTGCTGCGACAATGGCATATTCTGGAGCGATGACCAGTGCTATCTGGTTGAGGCTTGCCCATTTTATCACGCACAGGCCGATCAACGGTTCAGTTGAAATATGGTTCGGCGCAGTGGCAAAACTGATAGCGGCATATCTGGACAAATTGATTTCAACGTTTCAGACTGGCTAATGCCTCAATTTGCCCCGGGCATGGATCGCTGAGGTCAACAACCTTGTGTGCACCAACCGGCGCACAGTCATCGGAAGACCCTTATGGATTTCAAGGACTACTACAAGACACTCGGACTGGCGCGCGGTGCAACGCAGGATGAAATCAAGAGTGCCTATCGCAAGATGGCACGCAAGTATCACCCCGACGTCAACAAGGATGCTGGCGCTGAGGGGACATTCAAGGAGGCCGGTGAGGCCTATGAGGTATTGAAGGATCCGGAAAAACGTGCGGCCTATGATCAACTGGGGGCCAATTATCAGGCCGGTCAGAATTTCAATGCGCCGCCGGACTGGGATGACGGATTTGAGTTTTCCGGCGGCGGCTATACGCAGGCTGATCAGGAATCATTCAGCGACTTTTTCGAAACCCTGTTTGGCCGCGCGCAAACACGGGGTTCCGCACAGCAGGCCGGTCAGACCTTTCATGCGTCAGGGCAGGATCACCATGCGCGCATTACCATCGATTTGAAGGATGCCTATGAGGGCGCGACCCGCACCCTCTCTCTGCATGCACCCCAGGTTGATGCCGACGGCCATATGCATGTCAGGGAGCGTTCGATCCGGGTCAAAATCCCAAAGGGAGTTACCGAGGGTCAGCATATTCGCCTTGCCGGTCAGGGCACGCCCGGCATCGGGCAGGGCAGAGCCGGTGATTTATATCTGGAAATCAGTTTTCAGGAAGGTTCGCCCTATAGTGTCAACGTACGGGATGTCTATTTCGACCTGCCCATCGCGCCGTGGGAAGCGGCCCTTGGCGGCAAGGTCAAGGCGCCGACACCCAGTGGCAGCGTGGAACTGAAGGTGCCGGCCAACGCCAGAACAGGTCAAAAACTGCGGCTCAAGGGACGTGGCATTCCGGGTAGTCCTGCGGGTGATCTTTATGCGGTGCTGCAAATTGTGGTTCCACCGGCAAAAACCGACGGAGACAAGGAACTCTACCAAAAGATGGCGCGGGAGATGGATTTTAATCCGCGCGCCGCAATGGGAGGTTGATGGATCATGGCAAAACAGGCGTTAAAAATCATATCCGGCGAAGTGGTTGATGCGGTCAGTCTTTCGGAGCTTTGCCGCAGCTGCGATGTTCATGCCGATTGGATTATCGAACTCGTCAACGAGGGGATACTTGAGCCGCGCGGGATGACAGGCGCGCAGTGGCAGTTTTCTGCCGTTTGCATCACCCGGGTGAGAACGGCAGTTCGCCTGCAGCGCGACCTTGGGGTTAACAAGGAAGGTATTGGCCTGGTGCTTGATCTGCTGGATGAAAGGGCGCAATTGCGCCAGTTATTGCGCCAGCTTGAACCATCCGTTGTGTCCGATGATGAGGGCTGAAAGCAGGCAGCGAGCGGTCTGCAGAACCCAGCAAATTTAGCGCATTGAGCAACATGTATCGCGGATCAGCCTCAACGCGAGGTAACCAAGCATCAGGGCGGGCAGGAACAAGAAGGGCACCATGTTGAGCGCCCGGCAGGTCGCGTCGGTTTCCCAAACTGCGGGCAACAATATATAAACCTGCGAGCAGAAATTGGCGGCAGAGCCGGCACCGGCATATCCCGGATAGACAAGCGCCGCCGGATTGCCGCCGTATATCAGGATAAAAAGCAGCACGTGCAACGCCAGAACAAGCAGGAAGCCCACGCATGCCCCTGAATAGGGCAGTTCGTGCTTCCTGATGTGATTGCGTCTGGCTGCCCGCCTTATCAATGCGGCCGTATGATCGCCAGAAATACTATAGTGATTGGCCATGATTTACCCCGTTCTTGTCATTAAAATTAGACAGAATCGGCTAACAAATCATTAGTACTTGTATTAACCATAACAGATTGGTGCTCATCAGCCAATTTCGCGGGTGATCAGGCAGTCAACGATTGTTGCAGCGGCGGCTATAAACGCCGCTGAACATTGCCAATTCGAGCTGTTTCTACCGGCCTGCCAGATTAAGCAGCGGATCATCAAGCTGAAGGGCGAAACGATCCGGAACCAGCCCCTGATGAAACCAGCGCACGAAACTGTAGATCGAAAAGACCGGCAGACCGGTTAATTTGCGAATATCCGCCGCATAGGGCGTCATATTGGTGCACTCCAGCACGATGGCCCCGATATTCTCATGGGTGGTGACCAGTTCGCGAGCTGCATCGAGCAGATCAAGGCGGCAGGCCTCAAAGTCAATGCTTGGCATGTCGTCCAGTATGCCGTGGGTGAAGGCGCGCCCCTTGTCTGTGCCGACAATCGGTGTATCCAGCGGCGCATTGGCCGCATTGAGGTGGGCCTCAGACAGATTGGTGCGCGAGATTGTCAGCACACCAACACGTTTTCCGCGCGGCAATAATTGCTGGATCATTGGTATCTGCATCAGTGATGAGGTGGCAACCGGCACCGGCACGGCTTCAGAGACCCTGTCCTGTATCAGCGCCAGAAAACCGCAATTTGTTGTCAACCCGTCACAACCCGAGGCGACAAGATCTTTGGCAGCCGCAATAAAATCATCCACCAGCGCCAGCGGATCATTGCGTACGACCTTGTCCGGTGTTGCACCACGCACAATCCTGTATTGAACCGGAAATGGCCAGGTGGTTGCATTGGCAATATCACCATGGATGCGGGGAAATTGCGTTTCCAGCATCATGATGCCGATGTTGGCACCAAAAACTGTTTTCCCACCGTACTCGACGGACATGAATTTTCTCCTTTAACAAGACAGATTCTAGTCTGCCGGTACATAGAGTTGTGAGTAGGCAATGCGGACCGCTTCAGTGGCCTCCTCGCGTCGCCGTTCGATATGTTCACGCATGGCTGTCACCGCTGCGACTTCATCGCGGGCAGCCAGCGCATTGAGGATGACCCGGTGCGCCGACAGTTTCGCACCCTTGTTGCGGCTTGGAAGTGTTTTGCCGCGCAGCATTTTCAGATCGACCAGCCGCACATAGCGTATGCGGCCATTGATGTTGCTCAACAGGCGCACCAGCTCGGCATTTTTTGACAGGGCGACCAGTTTCATATGGAAAGCCTCATCCATTTCCAGCAGCGACATGGCAACGTCAATGGTATTGTAGGACGGTTCCGTTTCATCAAGAAATGCCATGACAGCCTGAATCTCGGCATCGGATGCACGCGAGACCGAGCGTTGCAGGGCTTCGCATTCAATCGCCTGACGTGCCTCATACAAATCGAGAATACGTCCCGGGCTGAGTGAGCGGCAAAAGAAGCCGCGACCGTTTTTGAAGGTCAAAAAACCCTCTGCCACAAGCCGGTTCAACGCTTCGCGAAGCGGGGTTCGGCTGGCACCCAGAAGGCTTGAAAGCGCACTCTCATTGATGCGCTCATCCGGCTTTAATTCAAAATCCGCAGCCATCCGTTTCAACCGGTCATAGACCCTGTCAACGCTGCTGCCGGTTTTGTTTCCGGCTGATGTCATGATGCAACCCTCGTGCGTGCTTCCGATGTTGCGGAACAAATAGGAGATTGCATACTTTTCAACAATCTGCAATTTTTTTGTCTTCACTTCTGCATATATTGCTGTATACAATTCTGAATATCGAAATAATATCGTGAAGGACACAGGTGTGACGAATACCCTGAACGGCGCAGAAGCCATGGTGCGGATGCTTGAATCCCATGGCGTGCAGCACATTTTCGGATTGTGCGGAGATACGACGCTGCCCTTTTACGATGCACTATACCGGCTGAATCATGGCATGACCCATGTTCTTACCCGTGATGAGCGTTCCGCTTCCTATATGGCTGATGCCTATTCACGCGTCACCGGCCGCGCTGGCGTTTGTGAAGGTCCCTCGGGCGGTGGTGCCACCTACATTGTGCCAGGTCTCATCGAGGCCAGTGAATCCTCCTACGCGGTTCTCGGTATTACAACGGATATTTCCGTCGCCTCCCACGGCAAATACCCGCTGACCGAACTGGATCAGGAAGCCCTGATGCGCCCCCTGACCAAATGGAATACCGTCATCAAGCAGGCCGCCCATATTCCGCGCATGGTGCGCATGGCCTTTCGTTCCATGACCACCGGTCGGCCGGGTGCTGCCCATCTGGGGCTTCCCTATGATATTCAATATGATGCAGTTGATGCCGAAGATATCTGGTCCGATCACAACCATCAGAGCTATCCGGCCTATCGCGCCGCGCCCGAACCCGGTGCTGCCGAGGCTGCAGTAGATGCAATATTATCAGCTAAAAATCCGCTGATCGTGTGTGGTGGCGGTGTGGTCATTGCCGGGGCCACAGATGAACTGGACCGTCTGGCGACGCGGCTGGATATTCCGGTTGCCACATCCATTTCGGGGCAGGGTTCACTGGCTGATACCCATCCCAACAGTCTTGGTGTTGTTGGATCAAATGGCGGAACCGATCAGACCTGGGAGCTGATGGAGGCGGCCGATCTTGTCGTTTTTATGGGGTGTCGGGCCGGTTCAACCACCACATCGCGCTGGGAAGCACCCAAGCCGGGTGCGCGGATTGTACATTTTGACAGTGATCCGATGGTCATTGGTGCAAATTACCCCACTGAAGTGGCAATTGTTGGTGACCTCAAGTTGACGCTGGCGGCAGTCAATAATGTGCTTGATGCGCGCGGGCAGGGGGCGAGCACCTATGGTGGCGCTGAAGCTGTTGCCGATATCAAGCGACGCAAGTTTGAAATATTCGATAATCTGGCACGCAGCACCGAGCGCCCGATGCGCCCTGAGTGTGTGATTGATGCCATGATGAAAGTGCTGCCGCCGGATGCGACCGTTCTGTCTGATCCGGGCACCAGCTGTCCCTATTTTTCCGCCTATTATCAGCAACCCAAAGCAGGGCGCTATTTTATCACCAACCGTGCCCATGGGGCTCTTGGTTATTCACTTTCAGCGGCGCTGGGTGCATGGTATGGACGCCCGACCAGCAAGGTTGTCGCCATGATGGGCGATGGATCATTCGGTTTTACCTGTGGGGAACTAGAAACCATTTGTCGCTCCCGCGCGCCGATTACATATATTGTTTTTTCCAATGCCAGTTTTGGCTGGATCAAGGCAAGTCAATATGCTGATACGGACGCACGTTACTACAATGTTGATTTCAATCGGACTGACCAGGCGGCCGTGGCAGCCGCCTATGGTGTGAAGTCGTGGCGGGTGGAAAACCCCGAAGACCTGCAAAAAGTGCTGAAAGAAGCCATCGAGCATGATGGTCCCACACTGGTGGATGTGATCTGCCAGCCACTGGAAGAGGCGAACGCACCTGTTCGCCGCTGGATGGGTTGACGCGATGCGCAAAAAAGCAGACACGATTGTTGTAATTGGTGCCGGCATCGTCGGCGTTTCCGCGGCAATCTGGCTGCGCCGGGCTGGCTGCGCGGTGACACTGATCGACCGCGGCAGGCCGGGAATGGGCACGTCCTATGGCAATGCAGGTGTTCTTGCTGCCTGTTCCGTGGTGCCGGTGACGACGCCGGGCCTGCTTTTCAAGGGGCCAAGGATGTTGCTGGACCCTCAGTTCCCCCTTTATATGCGCTGGTCTTATTTACCCAGGCTCGCTCCCTGGCTTTTTCGCTATCTCAGTAATGCCAATGATGCAGATACCCGGCGCATAGCAAAGGGATTGGCACCCATCGTCTCCGATAGTGTGGAGCAGCACAGACAGCTGGTCGACAATGGCCCGGCGGCTGATTTTGTTTCGCAATCCAGCTATAGTTTTGCTTATGGCAATCGTACCGCATTTGATGCCGATCAATATGTCTGGTCGCTGCGCAAGGAAGCCGGTTTTGTGCCCGAACTGGTGGAAGGGGAGGCGGTGCGTGAACTGGATCCGGCTTTCGGTCCTTCGGTTGGCCTGCTGGCTGTGATGCGTGACCATGGGTTCGTCGTTGATCCTGCCGGCTATGTGGCAGCACTGGCGCAGACATTTGAAGACATGGGTGGCACGGTGATGACCGCCGATGTGACCGATTTTGATCTCGTGGATGGCAAAATCAACGCTGTTTTGACCAACCAGGGCCGCGTGGATTGTGATCAGGCGGTTCTGTGTACGGGGGTCTGGTCAAAGGCACTTGCACGAAAGCTGGGCCTGAATGTACCACTGGAATCCGAACGCGGTTACCATATCGTCTTCAAGGAGCCCTCGCTTGCGCTGAAAATGCCGGTGATGGTTGCTGCGGGAAAATTTGTCGCAACGCCGATGAGCGGTGGACTGCGTTGTGCCGGTGTCGTGGAATTTGGCGGTCTGGAAGCCGGCCCATCCAAAGCGCCGCTGAATCTTCTAAAATCAAAAGTCGAAGAGACATTTCCAACTTTAACCTATAGCGATACCGAGGAGTGGCTGGGACATCGTCCTGCCCCTGCAGACAGTTTGCCTTTGATTGGCGAAATTGGCACGACGGGTGTCTTTTCCGCCTTCGGGCATCATCATATTGGGTTGACGGGTGGCCCAAAAACCGGCCGACTGGTGGCCGGGCTTATAGCGGGTGAAAGGCCAAATCTGGATCTTTCAGCCTATGACCCGAACAGGTTTTGAAATAGACCATATGCTTTGAACCGGGAGGATAAAATGAAAGCATCAATGACAAAACAGACCGTAACGCTTCTAATGGCTGGCGCTATGACGCTTAGTGCCGGTGCCGCAATGGCAGAGAAGTGGGATATGCCAATGGCCTATTCCGCCTCAAACTTCCATTCTGCCACGGGTGCCGAATTTGCCAAATGTGTCACAACAGGCACACAGGGCGAAATCGAAATTGTTACCCATCCAGGCGGATCGCTGTTCAAGGGCGGCGATATCAAACGTGCAATCCAGACGGGGCAAGCGCCCATTGGTGAACGTTTGCTTTCCGGCCACCAGAATGAAAATGCGATTTTTGGTGTGGATTCAGTGCCGTTTCTTGCAACCTCATTTGATGACGCTGCAAAATTGTGGAAAGCCGCTCAACCGACCATGAAAAAAGTGCTGGAAGAGCAGAACCTGACGCTGCTTTATTCTGTACCATGGCCACCACAGGGGCTTTATTTCAAGAAGGCGGTGGAAAGTGTTGCTGACATGGAAGGCATCAAGTTCCGGTCCTACAACAATGCCACAGCCCGCCTTGCCGAGCTGACCGGCATGTTGCCGGTTTCGATTGAAGCTGCCGAAATCAGTCAGGCATTTGCAACCGGTGTTGCCGAGTCAATGGTTTCATCCGGATCGACCGGCTATGACCGCAAGGTCTGGGAAAGCCTGTCGCATTTTTATGATGTTAATGCCTGGTTGCCGCGCAACTATGTGCTGATCAACAGCGATGTTTGGAAGGGCACAAGCGATGCTCAAAAAGCGGTTATCAAGGGCTGTGCGGAACTGGCTGAATATGCCGGAACCTGGCGTGCGGTTGAATATACCCAGTTCACGCTCAATGGCCTGCGTGATGGCGGCATGACCGTTGGACCTGCTGGTGAACAACTCACCAATGACCTCAAGGAAATTGGTGCTGTGATGAGTGCTGAATGGCTTGAAGCGGCAGGCGAAAACGGCAAAGCGATTATCGACGCTTACAACGCCATGCAATAGTTGAAAACATGGGAGCGCTGTTTCCCATATCTTGCTGAAAGGTCTTGCTTTCCGGTTTGCCTGGCAGACGGAAAGCAAAGCGCCAGCAGTTTCAACAAACAACTGGCAGCCCGCCGTTCCCCTGGTGCGGCGGGCTGTAATCTACCGAGGTGAATCGTCCGTTAAATGGACCACAATCAGGAGGGGAGGGTTCGATGGCTGCACTAAGAAAAATACGACATGGCCTAGACTCATTATACCTTTTATCAGGCATTTTGGCGTCGTTGTTTCTCATAGCAATACTGGCGCTCATCGTCGTTCAGATGATGGCACGCTGGACGGGTGAAGTTTTCCCCGGTGCTCCAGACTACGCCGGCTATTGCATGGCGGCTGCATCGTTCTTTGCCTTTGCCCATGCCCTGCATCGCGGGGCACATATTCGCGTTTCCATCCTGCTGAACGCCGTTCCGGACGGCTTCAGGCGTATTCTGGAAATCTGGTGTTTTGGCATCGGTACAGCCATTGCCTGGTATCTGTCCTGGTATGCCTACCGGTTTGTTTACTGGTCATGGAAATTCAATGAAGTCAGTCAGGGGCAGGATGCGTCGCCCCTTTGGATACCACAGTCATCCATGGTCATTGGCTCCGTCTTTTTGGCGATTTGCCTGACAGATCATCTGATCCACGTTCTTTTTGTCGGTGAACACCGCATTGAGAGCGACGTGGTCGAACAGAGTCACGGGGAGTAGTCAGATGGGTGAAATTTCAATTATCATTCTGTTTTTATTCGTGCTCTTCCTGCTGTTGGGCACCGGCGTATGGGTTGGGCTGGCGCTGATGGGTGTTGCCTGGGTTGGCATGGAACTCTTCACAAGCCGCCCGGTTGGCGACGTGATGATTACGACAATCTGGAGCCACTCATCCTCCTGGACACTCACCGCCCTGCCATTGTTCATCTGGATGGGTGAAATTCTCTACCGAACGCGATTATCGGAAGATATGTTCAAGGGACTAGCACCCTGGATGGCCCGCCTTCCCGGTGGTCTGGTCCATACCAATATTGTGGGCTGTACCATATTTGCGGCAGTTTCCGGATCATCTGCGGCGACGTTAACAACGGTTGGCAAAATGTCCATCCCCGAGTTGCGCAAGCGTAAATATCCAGAACCCATGATCATTGGTACGCTCACCGGGGCTGCGACACTCGGCCTGATGATCCCGCCGTCACTGACGCTGATCGTCTACGGGGTGACGATCAACGAATCCATCACCAAGCTGTTTTTTGCCGGTATCCTGCCGGGGCTGGTTCTGGCTTTCATGTTCATGGCCTATGTGGCGGTCTATTCAAAGGTTTCCAAAAACTGGGATCCGATGGTAGAGCCCAAAATGACCCTGAGCGAAAAAATCAAAAACTCACGGTTTTTGCTGCCAGTCATTCTGCTGATACTGGTGGTGATCGGCTCGATGTACCTGGGCTATGCGACAGCAACGGAGGCTGCGGCGTTTGGTGTGATCGGGGGGCTTGTTCTTGCAGCCTCACAAGGCTCGCTCACATGGAAAACCTTCACCACAAGTCTCATGGGGGCGACCCGCACGTCGGCAATGATCGCGCTGATCCTGGCCGGTGCAGGTTTCCTGTCACTGTCGATGGGTTTTACCGGGCTGCCGCGAGGTCTGGCCAATCTTATCGCCGATCTCGAGCTCAGCCGGTTTGAACTGTTGATGGCGCTGTTGGTCTTCTACATCATTCTTGGGTGCTTTCTGGACGGCATTTCCTCCGTCGTTTTGACCATGGCGGTTGTCGAACCGATGATCGTGCAGGCCAATATTGACCTGATCTGGTTTGGCATATTCATCGTTGTCGTCGTGGAGATGGCGCAAATCACACCGCCTATCGGTTTCAACCTGTTTGTTATGCAAGGGATGACCAATCACGAGATGAACTTTGTCGCCAAGGCGGCAATCCCGATGTTTCTGATCATGGTCGTGATGGTTTTCGTGCTGATCATATTCCCGGAACTGGCAACCTTCCTGCCGGATAATCTGAGGCAGGGGCCGCAGTAGCTTCAGCAGCCTGCAAAAAAACGCAACACCGGCATGAGGGATCATGCCGGTGTTTGATTTTTGTTGATCTATTCAGCGCAACTCCGATCATCGCATTGACATGATTGTCGAACCGGCATATGCAAGAAACTGCAACATTATGCAGGGTTTTGCATGAATCTGAACATCCCGGATACGCGCCAGCACGTTCTCGCCCAAAGATTGGATGACGGACTGCAAATTGTTGCGATTGAAGTGGCCGAAGAATTTGACGTTTCCGTGGACACCATTCGCCGCGATATTCTGGCGCTTGAAGCGGCAGGAAAGGCGCACCGGGTTCGCGGTGGCGCTATGCCCGTCACCTGTCCGACATCGCCCCTGCACGTCAGGCTGGCTGCCGGTGGTACCATCAAGCCAGCGTTGGTTCAGGCAACCATTGAACAGATCGGCGCTGCCTCGACGCTTCTGCTGGATGGCGGTGCGACGACACTCGCACTGATTGACAAACTACCCAGGCTGGACCGGCGTCTGGTTATCACACCGTCCCCGTGGATTGCGATCGCCTGCCAGGAGCGTGATATCGATACCTTCATGCTTGGCGGGAGACTGAGTGCGCCGGGTGGCATGGCGGTTGGCGATGTTGCTGTGGGTAAAACAATGGGTGTTGCGGCGGATATTGCCGTGCTTGGCGCCTGCGGTATTGAGGCGGAATTCGGACTGAGTTCAGATGATTTTGCCGAAGCACAAATGAAGCAGGCCATGCACGCTGCAGCCCGGCGTACAATTGTAGTGACCGATGGCGCAAAATTAGGACGCCGCGCACGCCACCATACCCTGGGACTTCAGCAAATTGACCTGATAATTACTGACGCCGAGCAAAATCTGACTGATCCCATTGCCCGCGCAGGAACAAATGTCGTTACGGTCTGGAGCCACAATTGACACACCAAAATTTAGTCGCGGTGGATTTTTTACCGACAGCTCCAGCCCGCCTCGCCACGCGGCTTGCATTTTTTGGCGTCGGATTTTCCATGGCCTGTTGTGCACCCCTTTTCCCGTTCATCAAAGCCAATGTCGGAGCCGATGAAGGTCAATTCGGCCTACTTCTGCTTTGCCTTGGGCTTGGCTCAATCATCGCAATGCCCATCACAGGCCTCATTGCTGCACGCCGTGGTGCCAGATCCATGGTGCTGCTGGGCGGTTTTGGCATGGTCGTGCTGTTGCCGGTTCTTGTGCTTGTAACCACACCGCTCACGCTCGGGGCAGCGCTGTTTCTGTTTGGTGCTTCACTTGGCACGATTGATGTTGCGATGAATGTTCACGGTGCGGAGATCGAGGGGCTGGAGCAACGCCCGCTGATGTCCAATTTTCACGCACAGTTTTCCGTTGGCGGTTTTTTTGGTGCCGGGCTCATGACCCTGCTTTTATCCCTGCAGATGCATTTTATGTTCGCGGCCTTTGTTGGTGCTGCTGTGGCCCTTTGTGCCGTTCTGTTGACCCGCACCCGCTTGCTTTCAGTCCGCGGTGGCGAACCGGTACCGCCTGTGTTCCCGCATGGCATTGTTTTATTGCTAGCGGCACTGGCCGGCATCACTTTCCTGATTGAAGGGGCCGTTCTCGACTGGGGTGCACTTCTCATCATAGACCTGCAACTCACCGATGTGCAAAGTGCCGGCGTGGGGTATATTCTGTTTTCGGCTGCGATGGTCATTGGGCGACTGACCGGCGACCGTATCGTTGCAGCGCTCGGTGAGTTTCGGGTGCTGGTTTTTGGCGGGTTTGTCACAATCATCGGCGTTGCCACAGTTCTTGTGTCACCGTGGCCACCGGTTGCGCTGGCAGGCTTTGTCTTGATTGGTCTGGGCGCTGCCAATCTGGTTCCGATCGTCTTCAGCGCAGCTGGTCGACAAAAAATCATGCCGGCGGGTCTGGCGGTCGCATCCGTTACAACAACCGGTTACGCTGGGGTTCTGTTGGGCCCAGCCCTGGTCGGGTTTACGGCGGATCTGACCAGCCTGGTGATGGCATTCTGGTTGCTGGCGATGCTGATGGCGATCATACCCTTGACAGCCCGGATTGTGGTGAGGGCATAGCAGCCCCCCTGCACGGGGGCACCCTTTGGGGCCTGGGCATGATCCAAATTTCTGTGACACCAAATCCTTCATCTGTATTGGCAGGAATATGATGGCGTGTGTTCTCAGGATGCCTGCGCAGGATTGTGAACAGCAACACCAGCCATGACCAGAACGATACCCACAACATCCTGCAGTGTTGGTATCTGCGCCAACACAATGGCCGCGATGATGGTTGCCGTTGCGGGTAAAAGGGCCAGTAACAATGCGAAGGAAGAACGTGGCAGGCGGGACATGGCGAGCTGATCGCAAACATAGGGAATAACGGATGAACAAATCCCCACACCAATGCCGGCCAGCACCAGATTGAGCGCGCCGAAGGCCTCGATTGCCTGGATGAACCCGATTGGCATGAGGACGATGAAGGCGATCAACATGGCAGCGCCCAGACGCTGAACACCATCGCTTGCGCCTCCCTGCGCGGCTTTGTGGCCAAGAATGATATAGCCGACAAACAGCACGCCGTTGAGTGTGGCCCAGAAAAGGCCAAGTGGATCTGTTGCCCATTTGATGTCTATGAGGATCAAAATGCCCAGTGTGGCCAGCGCCAGGGCAAGAAAGTTGCGGCCTGAGCGCAAGCCATACAGAGCAACACCAATGGTGCCAACAAACTCCATCGCTGCAACGAGGCTCATCGGGAGCCGTTCGAGGGCGAGGTAGAATGAAGTGTTCATAACCGCCAGGCAGATACCAAGGCCTATCAGCAGGAGTCGTCCGTTGCGGTCCGCCTGTATAAAGACGGTCCAGGGTCTGGTGATCGGCATGAATATCAATGCGGCGGAGGCTATCCTGAACCAGGCAACGCCCAATACACCCATCGCAGGAAAAAGCAGGACAGCAAGGGATGGCCCCAGATAGTGGAATACCGCGCTGACCCCAAACCACGCCTGCGGCGGGACAGTTTCAGCGGCTTGATTGAACGACATAGGTCTGTCTGCCATGTAACATCTCCAGTTTCCTTATTATCATTGAGTTTTGGATTGTTTTACATGGGTAATAGAATGTGATATTTACGTAATTCCTAGCAATCGATGGAAATTATTATGAATCGCCTACGATATGAAAGCAGCAATATCGACAGTGTTGATCGAAAGCTCATCCATGCTCTGACCAAAAATGCCCGCACCAGCAACGCTGAACTTGCCCGTATGGTTGGACTGTCGGCACCCAGTGTTGGAGAGCGTATCAAACGTCTGGAGGAGGCCGGTGTCATCGAGGGATATGTGGCGGCAGTGAACCCGAACGCTTTGGGGCTCTTCGTATCAGTCTGGCTTCGTATCAGGCCAATACCGGGTGAATTGCACAGGGTTGCCCAGATACTGCGTGATCTTCCCGAAGTGGTTGAGTGCGACCGCATCACCGGTGACGATTGCTATCTTGCCCGCGCGCATGTTCAATCTGTTGCCCATCTGGAAACGCTTATCGACAAACTTGCGACCCATGCCATGACCAATACGTCGGTAATCCAATCATCACCTGTTGCCAGGCGGTTGCCGCAATTTCCGACGATCGATTGAAGGTTTGATTGCCAGATGCGATGATTAAATCATCTGTTTGCTGCATAGAGGCTTTATCTGCGGTGCTTTGAGCTTATCGAGTTTCTGTGAGTTTCCTCATAGAGCCGATCTCCAAAAGACTCTATATTTAATCAACACAATTGGACTCACACGTTTTGCATCTGTAGGCGCATTGCATTCGAGGTGCTATTGTATTTTTAGGCAACTGATAGACGGAGTGCCACACAGATCTATGATGATGTCGAGCAAATGGCAGTTCTATATTCCAAATGCCAGCAAAGAAGAGGGAATGGATGGTTAAATATTTGGTGGAGGGAAAATTTGAACTGACTCCATCGCAGGTCGCCTGGCGCTTGACGGCATTGGCTTTTGCGGACGTTGCAGAATTCTCCCGATTGATGGCGGATGACGATGTCGGCACAGTACAGATCTGGAATCGCATGCAAACGGAGATTTTGCTGCCGGCAATTGACCGCTACAGAGGCCATCTGCTCGATAAGCCAGGAGATGCCTTTCTGGTGGAATTCAGCAGCGCTGTTCACGCGCTCAATTGGGCCATTGACGTACAACGTTCCATATCCAGCTCGGATATCACTGATCGGCAGGGTAACCCGGTCAGGCTACGCATTGGTATCAACGTGGATGACGCCATTGATGACGAAGGAGTTTTGCATTCAAGCGGTGTCAATATAGCCGCCCGTATTCATCAGGCAGCTGAGCCGGGAGCAATCGTTTTGACCAGCATTGTGCGCGAGCTGGTCGGTAACAGAGTGCCCGCCAACTTTACTGACCTTGGAACACCGGCGTTGAAAAATATCAATATTCCTGTGCGGGTATATTCTGTTGATATTGACGGACGTCCGAACCAGGCTGAAAAAATACGCCCCTATCTGCAATGGCATTCGCGCCCGACACTGGCTGTGCTTCCCTTTCGAACCATCGGCGGTGGAACAGATGATCATTACTTTGGCGAGGGCATAACCGAGGCCATCATAACCGGTGTTTCGCGCAGCAGAGCTCTTTTTGTCGTCTCTCGAAGTTCCACCTTGCGATACAGTAATGCTGAGCATGATCCCAAGGTTGTTGCTGAGGCGCTCGGTGTCAAATATCTGCTGAGCGGCAGTGTTCGACAGGTGCCGGGGCGCTTGAGAATTCATGCGGAACTGGTGGAAGTCGAACATGGTCATACGATCTGGGCACAACAGTATGATGGCGGGGCGGAGGATGTGTTCGCTTTTGAAGATCAGATCGTTTCGAACATCGTTGTTGCTCTGGAGCCGCACGTACGGGCTGCAGAAATGGCCCGCATTTCCAACAGACCTACCGATAGTCTGGATGCGCATGATTGTGTCTTGCGGGCAATTACCCGCCTTTACCAGTTCTCGCGGCAAAGCTATGCGGAATGCCGTGAGTTGCTGGAGCGTGCCGTCAAACTCGATCCCGAATATGCCCAGGCACAGGCTTACCTTGCCTGGTGCATCAATTTCTGGATCGGCGAAGGGCATTCACGTGATTTGGAAACAGACCGCACAATAGCGTTGGCGGCAGCCCGGCGGGCAACCGAGCTTGATGCTGAAGATGCTTTTGCATTAGCCATACATGGGCATTTGACCGGATTTCTGGAAGGTAATCCCGTTGCCGGTGAGGAATTGCTGGAACAGGCTGTGGGGCTGGATGAAAATGCTTCGCTTGCGTGGGCTCTCAGTGCGGCGGCACATGCTTATCTGGGGCAGGGTGATGAAACGCGGGACCGGCTACGCAATGTTTGGCGGCTTAGTCCCTATGATCAGTTGAATTTTTTCTACTGGGTCATTGCAGGCATTGGTGAGTTTGTTGCCAGCCGATACGAGGAAGCACTGGTGTGGCTCAGACGGTCCAATCGTGCCAATCCAAGAATGGTTGCATCGTTGCGTATGCTGGCAGCCACCCTGTCACTTACCGGTGACGAAAACGCTGCGCAGGTGGTCGGAAAACAATTGCTGGAAATTGAGCCTGGTTTTCGAGTCAAACAATTTGTGGCATCATATCCGTTGCAACGGCTTGAGGACAAAGAGAAACTTGAGCGGGGTCTTCTTGCGGCTGGCTTGCCTGAGTAGAGCCAATCGCTGAAGGGTCCAGCCAAACTGATGGGGGTAGTAATGGCAGACCAGAATAATTCCAGAGGTGTTGGTGTTGGCGTCGGTTCCGGCGTTGGTGTTGGTGTGGGTGCCGGTGTTGGTGTTGGAGCAGGTGTTGGCGTTGGAGCAGGTGTTGGTGTTGGAGCAGGTGTTGGCGCGGGCGTTGGTGTCGGTGCCGGTGTTGGCGTTGGTACAGGTGTTGGAGCTGGCGTTGGCGTTGGTGCGGGGGATGGAATTGGCATTGTCAGGAGCTACTATGCAACACCCATAGAACAGGCGATGCTGCCCTGGACACTGGATTTTACACCAGACAATGGCGGCGCAAAACCATTTGGCCTTGAGTATCTGATCAATCCCTACCAGGTAGCAGGCAAACCCCTGCATTGGACAACGGGGGATTGGGATCCGGCACTTCGGTTCTGGACGCTTCCCTACGATAAAAACCTGACTGAATGGCTATTATCTGCCGATCGCGGCACTGCAGCGACACTGGCCGCACTTGAATTTGGCGGGCAGCCGGAAAAATGGCATCCCGGACCAAATGGGGTCGATCCTCTGGCCGTCGGTTTTTTTGAAGCAAAGGACCTTGCATGGAATTTGTCTCAGTCCAGTCCTGCTGATGCCTGGGATTTCATCAAATGCGAGCTGGAACTCTTGAAAATATATATGGAGGATGACCGGGCGCAATATCTGGTTGAATCCAATGTACAGGCTGATGGGCTGGCCGCTTATGTCATCCACTTCATTGGTGCCAATTCCATCCGACATCCATGGACATTGGAATTGATCAATGCAGGGTTATCCATCGGTAATGTCGCCTATATGGCCTACAAGGAACATTATGAGCGCGTGCGACCGTCATTTTTAATGCCTGGACTGACACCGCCATTTGGTCCGCCCGGTCATCCGGCGTTCCCAAGTGGTCATTCGTTTCTGGCTCACTTTATCTCACTGCTTCTGTTGCAAATTCCTGGCCTCAGTCAGCGCTACGGTGTCCTGCCTGCTGGTGGTTCGGGACAAAATGGCAATTTCCTTGATGCACCTGCCTGGAGTGACCTGGAGGACGAAACACCGATATCATCACCTATGTTCACATTGGCGCGGCGTATCGCCGTAAATCGCGAACGTATTGGTGTCCACTATCCTTCTGATTCCTTTGGTAGTCGTCATCTGGCTGCTGGCATTTGGGATCTCATGATGGGCAGACCTCCACAAAATCCGAAAGCACGGGTGGATGGCAGTGGAGAACCGATTTTAATTCAGTGCCCGACATTGCTGACGATAATTGCCCATGCCACCTCTGAATGGCCTGCACCCTAGGCCCAATTCAGTTGAGTTCTCAGAGCAATGCAGGTTTTGATGGATCCGGTACAACACGAATGCATCAACACAATAAAAGGTCGACACTGTTATCCCGTTTCTGACAAAACGTGAAACGGTCCAAGGTGGGTTACTTCATCCAAAGACCCAGGTTGTTATCATTTGCAACGAGGTCAACAATTTCTCTTGGATTAGCCGGTGGCAATTCTCCAACAGCAATTGCCGTTGGCAACAGACCGTCGGCGGATGAATTAGCGCGATCATCAGGGCATGAAACTTCGACAAGAATGAGTATGTGTGTAAATGCTGAAGCATCCTGCAACTCAGGCTCGTATTCACACCTGATTATGGATCCCGGTGCAATTGTGGCCGCAATGGTCTGACCAGGCAGTTCAAACCAGGTTACCTGATCATTGTCTTCCCAATTGGGGTCGGCAGGACTGCCGGACATCAGACCAAACCACCAGCGCAGCCGCAGTCCAGTAGCCATATCTCTTCCACGGTTGCCAATGTCGATGGACAGATGTCCATTGCTTACGCTAAAGGCGTTGGGGTCTGCCTGCCATCGTCTCTCACCGGTCCAGTCCAATGAGACCGGTGCGTAAGAACCGGGCTCATAGTCAATATGACCGTGCTCTGTCCGCTCAATGCATGGTCGCATGTCAGGAATGAAAATATCGACCTGGGGCGCCTGTCCCGGTGCGTTGTGGTTTTTGTTGGGGTCCGGTGGAAACATGCCCTGCGCTTCAAAAACCCAGCGTACAACTTTGCGCGCGCGCCCGCCTGTCCATGGCACCGGTAGTGGGGAAGTGTCACCCATGGACGGGAGGTTGCGTGGCAACTCCAGCGGTTGCAATATTGCAACGTCCGCCGCTTCCATGCCTTCTTCGAGCGCCTCTGCTCTTGAAGGTGGTTGTGCCATCATGCGTATGGCTTCGATGATGAGGTAAAGCGTTACTGCAGATGCGCGTTCGCGCACCAGGTAATCCGGGCCATCTGCAACTGAACCGGCTAGAGTATCGCCACCCAATACGCGGTAGAGACGGAACAATGTTGTTGAGAGTATTTGCTCGGTTACATAACCCTTGCTGTCGCGTCTGTCATCTTCCGGTGCATCCAGCAGTGAACGATTTAAAGCGCCGCCCCAGGCCCATCCCATGTTCACTGCACGGTCATGTCTGCGGGGAATGAAAACCCAGGGATATGTGTAGCCACGCATCCGGTCCGTCATCGGTACTTCACCACAGCCGTAGGACGAAGACGCGAGCCCTCGCGGATCAGCCAGACGTGAATAGGGATCGGCCTTTACCGCTGCCATTCCGTCGCCGATGCTGTGTACGAAGTCCAACTCCAGCCTGCCCAGACGGGCTGCGATCAAAACATGGCCGAACTCGTGCCATATCCAGCGTTCAGCATCCGCGATACCAAGCGGTTGCGCCCATCGTTCATCCGCAGGCAGGTTTTGCGGTCTATCCTGCCGCGATATATTGCCCAGTGCCAAATGCACCTCGATAGCAGGCAAAGCCTCCTGTTTGGTGCTAACTATCGAGACGCGTGCATTGATTGTCTGACCGTTTTTGCCCGGACCGGGCTTGATCCCGGAACGGTAATGGACGTCAATGCGCGGTTTGGCCTCGACAATGAGTGTTGACAGATCAATGTTGAGACCTTCAACAATCCGGAAAAACTCGTTACAATTTTCAAACGCCATAATCGCCGTGTAGTCATTGCGGCGTATCTGTGGCCACTTGTTCGCCGGAAGATCAACCGTCTTGGTGCCCGGGTCCGGCGGGGCTCCAGCGTTGGGGGCCGTGATGGGCTGCGGGTCAGAATGCACGAATTGCGGGCAGTTCACGACTCTGATTTGCTGTGTTTCGAGTTGGACTGTCTGATGGGGGCCAATCGTCTCCAATTCGGTAAACGCGTTCAGTGTCGCATCTGTTCTGCCCGGTCTGCGCCCAAGCCAGTCGTAGGTTTGTGTTACATCCAGTTGCGAACGATCACGCCATGACGATGGGTCCTGGCGAAAATCCATCGCCTGGCCCGCAGAGGCGTTAACCGACAGCACACGCTTTTTGCTGCCTACTTTGTCAAAGAGTCGGACACCCTGCGCAGAAAGGTTTGAGCTGAAGGTATCGGTAATCTCATTTGATAGCGGCTGACCGTCGCTTGACTGGCTACCCGGTCCCTTGCCACGTATTTCAAAGGCATCGACGGTAGCCCCGGCGTCGTTCGTTTTCCATTTGATGCGGATATCTTCCAATTCGTTTACATCGGTATTTAATGTACCGATTTGATCGATAAAATAATCCAGTGTTCCGAAGTCTCCGAGCGCACCAAATTCAGCCTCAAGCTCGGTGCTTGAATAGTAAGGGGCAAAAGGAAGTTCTGCGGTCATCGAGCGAATTGTCAGGCGCACAACATCTTCATGCCACTGGATGGATACGGGAATCCGAATACCGATATCCCGATTGATCAAAAAAGGATTGCCATCTGATTGGACCATTGCAGAGCCAAGCGTTTCTGCCGCTGTAAGAACAACGGTACCATTCCATTTGGTCTGCTTGTTTTTTTGGGAATGCAGCAAACGCCAGGATGCCAGGCGAGGGGGCGTTGGTACTTTGCCATCTCCACCGGCGCTGCCAAAGGATGGCCAGACATTGAGCCAGCGAAGTCGGACGTTGGACTTTGCAGCAGGGCCTTTTGGGTCCAGAGCGTTAAGCCAGCCATTTGGCAGACCGATGCCGTTTTTCCGTCCGTTGTGTCTTAGAAACTGGTCGAGTGCAAAAAGATATGCGTAGCCAATATTCCGCAGGGCAAGGTCCGGATCATCTGATTGCGGTATCTCGTGAACAAAGGGCCATGATCCGTGACGTGCTATACGCGATGGACGTGCTCGACCGGCTGGTGGTTCGAAGCTCTCAAAGGCGACGCCGTATTCACTTGGATTCCAGTCGCCAGCATTCTCCGATTGATTGTTGCCGTTCACTGCCATCGCAATAACCCCCTTTGCAATGCTCCGATGAAGACTACCCGGTCCCCACGGACCGCCTCAGCCAGTGTACTATATACCAAACGGAGAACTGTGACTAACGCCACGCACCAGTTGATTTCGTCCGGGGCAATGCAAGAGCGGCCTGGAGCCGCGCATCACATTTCGCGTGGTGCCGTTGGATTGGGCGATGGGCCGGCATCGGGACGGGGGTTGGGATTGCCAAGGACCGGGTTTTGTTGCGAGACATTTTCGCAACTCTCGCGCCAGACAACAAACAGGCCGCTGGTGATGATTATAGCTGCGCCAATACCGACCCACTTGTCCGGCACATCGTTGAACAGGACATAGCCAAACAGTGTTGCCCACAGAATCTGCGAATATTGTATGGGCGCAACGAAGGCCGCCGGTGCGCCGCGATAGGCGACGATCAGGGTTAGCTGCGCTGCAATCACCAGCAGTCCGACAACTGCCATGAAGCCCAGATCAACCAGTTCAACGGGCTGATATACAAATGGCAGGACACAGGCCATCACCAGAAGATTTGCCAGCATCGGGTAAAAGATCAGCACGGCGCTTCGTTCTTCCGACCCGATGCGGCGAACGATGATAGAGGTGAGGGCGCTGCCACAGGCGGCCACAAGTGCTGCAAGATGTCCAGCCGTGAGTTCAGAATAGCCCGGGCGCAGGACCACAAGCATGCCAATCATGCCAAAGAAAATGGCAATCCAGCGCCTCATGCGCACAGTTTCACCCAGCATTGGAACTGCCAGCACAGTGACCAGCAGCGGTGTCACAAAGAGCAGCGCATAAACTTCTGCAAGTGGTAGGGTGGTAAAGGCGTAGAATGCGCAGGACATGGAAATCAGCGACGACACGGTGCGAATTCCAACCTGCCACGGGTGATGCGGTCGGAAGTTGTCCATCTTCTTGTCTGCCGACATCATTATTGTCATCGGCACAAAGGCAAAAAGACCTGAAAAGAAAATGATCTGGAAAATCGAGTAGCTGCCACCCAGCACCTTGATGATGGCATCGTGGCTGGAGAAAAAGCCAAATGCCAACAGGCCCATGGCAAGGCTGGGCAAGGGGGATGGATTGGTCTGACTGGTCATGGCTGGTTTTCGAACCCGGGGTGCCGGTGAGGCGATTAACGTGCTGATCGGACAATCGACCTGCTGATCAGGCCGACCTGAATGTCTGCTCTGGAGTTTTTTGAATTTTGGCTGTCATTGGTCAGAGCAGAACAGGAATTGCATTCATACACTGATTTGAAACGCTGCAACAGCGTGAGCCGTGTTAATTCAGCGGCATAGCTGTGCATTTATGGCGGATCTGTTAACAAAAAAAACCAATGATCCTTTGATCTTAACCATGTTTTTCATTCAAATTTTAACGGTTTGGCGACATTCTGGCCGGGTGTTCTCCTTATCGGGCGTGGTATTGCGAAATGCGCAGACAGAATTTGACTGCAATTGTTTTGGTCGTGTCGGGACTGGCGATTGCCGGATGCGGCAGCGTCTACGGATTGGGCGGCCTGTCCTCATCCGTCTCCTACAATGATACCAAATGGTGTGTACCGGGCAAACTCAAGCGGGTCCTGAACCGTGTTGCGGATCGTTATGGACCGGTTACCGTGCATTCCACCAAGCGCTGGTGGTTTGAAAACTGGCGCAAGGGTGGCGCTAGAAAATCCCTGCATCTGAAGTGCAAGGCCGTGGATTTCACCGTGGCCGGTGACCCGGCTTCTGTGGTGGCCTTCTTGAAGTCACAGCCAGAAGTTGGCGGCTACTCGCACTATTCATCGGGCCATTATCACATTGATACCGGGCCACGGCGGACCTGGTAACAGGCAAGACAGGCCCGTATTACATTAAAATCTGTGGGCTGCGTCAAATGCCTTGCGTGTGGGTTCGGCAAGCACGGTTTCGATCCGGGCGACCCGTTCAGCACTATAATAATGCTCTTCATGCAGGACATTAAGGGTGCCGACAGGTGCAGCCCCGATAAAGACGGGCAAATTGACAACCGAACCGCAACCCAGTGACCAGATAAGTTCGTGATCGGGAAATACCTCGACTATTTCAGCGATCGTATTGGCAACAAAGGTGCGTTTGTCTTCAAAAATGGTGTTGAACCACCGGTTGCGCACAATCGGTTTGCTGCCTGAGACGGGATAGGATTTTGGATCAGAGGTAAAGGACCGATTGGCAATCCCGTTGACCATATCCGTTTGCATAATTGTAAATAATTTTGAACCAACGACCGCATTGGTAAGCGTTTGCAGCGACTCCCAACACCCTGAGGCCTGATCTGCCTGAGCAATGTTCTGATGAAACTGTGAAAGTTCGATTGCGAAATTGTTCTGATTCATGAAGGGTTTTCTGCGCTGATTAGATGACTTGCGGAGGCGCGAAGCAATTCGCCTGAATAATCGTGTTCCAGGGTGTTTTGTTTCAATTGCTCAACGGTGGCGATCTCCACAATTCGCCCCCGCTTCATCACGGCCAGCCGTTCGCACATGAAAGAAACAACCGCCAGATTGTGGGTGACGAGCAGATAGGTGAGGTTGTGCTGGTGACGAAGGCGTTTGAGGAGATTGAGGACTTCTGCCTGTACTGAAACATCAAGGGCAGATGTCGGTTCATCAAGCAGCAGAATCTGCGGCTCCAGCATCAGGGCACGGGCAATGGCCACCCGTTGACGCTGACCGCCTGAAAGCTGGTGCGGGAAGCGAAAACGAAACCTCGGGTCCAGTCCCACGGCAGCCATTTGGGCACATACCCGTTCATTCTGGTCTCCGATGCCGTGAATGGCGAGCGGTTCTGACAGGGTCGCATCAATGGTCTTGCGCGGGTGCAATGACCCGTAAGGGTCCTGAAACACCATTTGGCATTGCCGGGCAACCCGTGGATCGATGGCGTGATTGCGCGGTGTGCCCAGCAGTGAAATCTTGCCTTGCCACTTGGGTGCCAGCCCGGCAATCGCCTTTAAAATAGTTGATTTTCCCGATCCGCTTTCTCCGACCAGTGCAAAACTCTCCCCTTTGCCAATGTCGAACGTGACATCGTGAGTGGTGGGTGTTTCACCGTAGTAGACGGACAGATTAGTGAGGGAAATGGCAGTCATGGCGCGCTCCATGAGGCCCGGTCAAGCACGGGCAACAGGTCACGATTTTCGTCCAGGCGTGGCATGGCAGCCAGCAATCCCCTTGTGTAGGGATGTTCGGCATTCTGCAACTGACCGGCGGCACATTCTTCCAGCATCCTGCCGGAATTCATCACCAGTATTCGGTCGCAATAGCTGGAAACCAGATTGAGATCATGGCTGATGAGTATCAGACCCATGCCTTTGGCTGTAACCAGGTTGTCGATGATATCAAGCACCTGCGATTGGACGGAAACGTCCAGCGCTGATGTTGGTTCGTCAGCAATCAGCAGATCCGGTTCCGGAATCAGCATCATGGCAATCATGACCCGCTGCCCCATGCCACCGGATATTTCATGCGGGAAAAGCCTGGCGACACGTTCGGGGTCATCAATGCGCACGGATTCCAGCATGGAAAATACCCGTTCGCGCAGGGATTTTCTGTTGAGTTTCTGGTGTGTTTTCAGCGCTTCGGCGATTTGAGTGCCGACATTCATGACCGGATTTAATGAAAACTTGGGGTCCTGCATGACCATCGAGATTCGCGCACCTCGCAGTGTACGCATCTGTCTTTCGCTGTATTTATTGAGATCAAGCCCATCAAAGACAAATCTGTCGGCTTTGACCGTGCCGGGAGCCCGAATGAGTTTGAGGATCGATCGGCCAGTCATCGATTTGCCAGAGCCGCTTTCACCAACAATGCCAAGGCGCTCCCTGTTCAAGGTGAAAGAAACGCCATCAACGACATTTACCGGACCCGATGGTGTTGGAAAGGTGACGGTCAGGTTCTCGATTTCCAGCAGCGGAGCCATTATTTGCCCTCACTTTTGGGATCAAGAACATCGCGCAGACCATCGCCGAGAAAACAAAAGCCAAGACTGACGAGTATGATGGCAAAGCCGGGCATTGTCGCCACCCACCACTGATCGAGAATGAAAGTTCTGCCACGCGATATCATCGCACCCCATTCAGGCAATGGTGGTTGTGCACCCAACCCCAGAAAACCCAATCCAGCGGCTGTCAGGATAATACCGGCCATATCCAGCGTGACGCGAATAATCATTGATGAACTGCAAAGCGGCAAAATATGGCCGACAATCACCCGCGCCGAGGATGCACCCTGCAACTGCACGGCGGATACGAATTCTGCGTTGCGGAAAGTCAGGGTTTCCGCACGGGCGATGCGGGCATAGGCGGGCCAGGTGGTAATGGCAATTGCAATGACAGCGTTTTCAATGCCGGGACCCAGCGCTGCCACAAAGGCCAGCGCCAAAATGAGCTTGGGCATGGACAAAAATATGTCTGTAATGCCCATGAGGATCCGATCTGCCCAGCCGCCGAAGTAGCCGGAAACAGCGCCCAGCAACAGTCCAACAGGTGCGGCAATGACTGCCACAAGCGTGACAATCAGCAATGTGATACGGCTGCCAAATACCACCCGCGACCAGATATCGCGGCCAAGTTCGTCCGTACCCATCCAGTGGTCGCTGCTGGGCGGTTGCAGACGGCCGGACAGGTCTTGTGTCAAGGGGGATTGGGTGGCGATCCAGGGGGCAAAAATCGCAGTTATGATCAATAGCGATATTATGATGGCGCCAATCACTGCGAGCGGATTGCGTATCAAACGGCTCATCACACCGTAGGAGCGGCCCATACGTGCCTGAAAACGCGAAGCCGGTGCGTCGTCAATCAGCCAGTTGTGCAAAGCAGCCATCAGCGCGCCCTCGGATCCAGGATATTGTAAAGCACGTCGGATATTTTGTTGATGATGATGAACACGGCACCAATCACCAGTGTTGCACCTAGCACCGCGTTCATGTCGGCATTGAGCAGGGCTGTTGTCAGATAGTTGCCGATGCCGGGCCAGGAGAAGATTGTTTCAATCATCACAGACCCCTCAAGCAGTCCGGCATAGGAAAGGCCAATGACGGTGATCAGCGGAATACGAATGGGCTTGAACGCATGGCGCCAGATGACGTGAAATTCCGATACGCCTTTGACGCGCGCTGTTGTGACATATTCCTGATTGAGTTGGTCCAGCATGAAGGAGCGGGTCATGCGCGCGATATAGGCAAGGCTGAAGAAGCCGAGAATGGACGCCGGAAGAACCAGATGGCTGACCGCATTCCTGAATACCTGAAGATTGCCGGCAATCAGACTGTCAACAAGCATGAGACCGGTTACGGGAGGGATGAGCCCGTCGTAATAGATATCAATGCGTCCCGGACCGCCCGTCCAGCGCAGGTGCGCATAGAATATGGCAAGGCCCACCAGCCCCAGCCAGAAGGCTGGCACCGAGTAGCCCAAAAGCCCAAGCGTGCGAATGGTCTGGTCAAGCCATGTGCCCTGATTGGCGGCTGCCGTGACGCCCATTGGCACACCAATCAGAATACCGATCAGAATACCGATGGTCGCCATCTCAAGGGTTGCGGGAAATACCCGGATGAGATCTTCAATGACGGGGCGTTTGGTTGAAATTGACTGGCCGAAATCACCGTGCAACACGTCGATCACATAGGATGCAAATTGCTGCGGCAGAGGACGGTCCAACCCCATGGCAACCCGTGTTGCCTCATAGAGTTCGTTTGAGGCGCGATCGCCGACGACTGCCAGCACCGGGTCAATCGGGACGATGCGCCCTATGAAGAATGTGATGGCCAGCAAACCCAGAAATGTCAGAAAGACGGTAATTGCAAACGCACCAACGTGGGAAATGATGCGGGTGAACGGGCGGTTGTTCTGCCAGGTGGATGACGCTGGCCTTGATAATTGGTCCGGGGTCGGATTTGCGTCGGACACGTGGTTTTCATTCCATTTGGCTATGCGCGCGCCACGATGCGACCTGCCACGCACCCCAAAAGAGTGGGGGATGGAAAATTGCACGGGCGAAAATTCAGTTTTCGCTTGGAACATACAAGAAATTTTGTTTAAATCAAAAAAATTATGATCACTGAGAAATTTTTATGAAAAGCCAAAATATTCGGACGCAATCCGACTCCCATCCCCGGGTCGGAGCTCTCATTCGGGCGAAGCGACGTCAGTCGCAGCGCACCCTTCAGGCTCTGGCTGATGAGGCAGGAATATCCGTAGGCTATCTGTCTCAGGTCGAGCGCGATCAGGCGACGCCGTCACTTGGTACGCTGGCAGCGATATCGCGGGCATTCGGGGTCGGTTTTGACTATTTCATATCAGCGCCAAAGGCGCGCGACGCATTGACACGCAATGGGTTGCGGCCGCAATTTTCCATCGACGGCTCGTCGGTTATTTACGAGCGCATCGGTGCTGAATTTGCCGGTGGTGAGTTGTCGTCTTTCATTATCACAATCCCGCCCGGCTACCGGTCGGAGACCGTGACCCATGATGGCGAGGAAATTCTCTATCTGCTCGAGGGTGTGGTGACCCAAAGGGTTGACGGTGAGGAGATTGTGCTGCGGGCAGGTGACAGTCTGCACTTTCGTGGCAACAGCCCTCATTGCTGGTGGAATGATACGGATGCCGTGGTGCGTATGCTGTGGTGCGGTACATCATCGGCACTGAATTCCAATGTATAAATGCGCCTTGATTGAATGCGGGTGTTACAACCCGGAGACCGGCGTAGCAGACACTAAAAGTGAATGTGCGATATATTTCTTAAAAGGAGAAGGTAAATGAAAATATTCAAAGCCGCGCTGATTACCGCAGCGCTTGTTTTGCCGGTCATGCCGCTTTCGGCATGGGCGGAAACACCGGCGGATGTGCTGGTTGTTGCGCAGAACATTGATGATATCGTGGCGATCGACCCGGCCCAGGCCTATGAGTTTTCATCCGGGGAGCTGGCCACCAATGTTTATGACCGGCTGGTCCAATATGACGCCGAAGACACCAGCGTCCTGACCGGATCACTTGCCAAAGAGTGGACGGTTGACGACGCCAACAAAACAATCACCTTCACCCTGCGTGATGATGCCAAATTTCATTCCGGTAATCCTGTGCGTCCACAGGACGTTGCTTATTCATTCAAACGGGTTATCGATCTCAACCTGACGCCAGCCTTTATTCTGGCGCAGCTTGGCTGGACGCCTGAAAATGTTGAAGAAATGGTCAAGGCTGATGGTGACAAGGTTATCATCAAATATGCCGGAGATTTCTCATCGGCTTTTGTTCTCAATGTTCTGGCCGCACGGCCGGCATCCGTGGTTGATGAATTGACCGTGAAAGCCAATGCTGTCGATGGTGATCAGGGCAATACATGGCTGAATGCGAATTCTGCCGGATCCGGTGCCTTTGCACTGCGCACCTATCGTCCTGGCGAAATCATTATCATGGATGCAAATCCGGACTATTTCAAAGGTGCACCAAAGGTAAAATCGGTGATTATCCGCCATGTGGCGGAGTCTGCGACCCAGCAGCTTTTGCTCGAAACGGGTGATGTTGATATCGCCCGAAATCTGACGCCAGATCAGATCAAGGGACTTGGTGACGGTATCAAGGTTGAAACCTATCCGCAGGCAGCGGTGCATTTTCTTTCTTTCAATCAGAAAGATGATGCTTTGACCAACCCGGCGTTGTGGGAAGCTGCGCGCTACCTCGTTGACTACCGCGGGATGGCTGATTCCTTCCTGAAGGGGCAGATGGATGTTTATCAGGCGTTCTGGCCAAAGGGATTTCCCGGTGCCTATACAGAAACGCCGTACACGTATGATGTTGCCAAGGCGAAACAGATTCTTGCCGATGGCGGTGTGGAGACACCAATCAATGTGACGTTGGACGTTATCAATGCTGCACCCTTTACCGAAATGGCCCAGGCCATGCAGGCGAGTTTTGCAGATGCCGGCATCAATATGGAAATTCTGCCAGGAACCGGCGGTCAGGTGATCACCAAATACCGTGAACGAAGCCACGAGGCGATGTTGCTTTATTGGGGCCCGGATTTCATGGACCCGCATTCAAATGCCAAGGCATTTGCCTATAATGCTGATAATTCCGACGATAATTATCAGGCGACAACCACCTGGCGCAATGCATGGGCCGTGCCAGCGGATATGAACGCGGAAACCAAGGCAGCGCTTGCGGAGCCGGATCAGGCAAAACGCAGCGCCATGTATCAGGACCTGCAGCGAAAAGTGCAGGAAAATTCGCCCATTATCATCACCTTCCAGGCCACATCACAGGTTGCCATGAGTGACAAGGTTGAGGGTTATGTGAACGGCGCGACGGCCGATCTGGTGTTTTATCGCCTGGCCTCCAAGTAAGGCAGTCGCTTTTTCGACCGCACCGCCAGTTTGCCTCGTGGTGCCACCCGGCAATGCGATGAGTACGTAGAATACAACCGGCCGGAACATTTGCTGTTCCGGCCGGTTTGCTTTTTTAAAGACAAGGTGTGTCCGGATGCCGCTCGCGCCTCAGATCATGACATCTGGCAGCGCCTGTGCTGCTGAGGGTGGATGCATGACCAGCAAACATCCGGACATGCATTTTATACGCTAACGAAATTGATAATACAACCTTAAGTTATAGTAGCCATTAATTGCAACCAGCCAGCCTGGCGCGCTGTCTGACCAGTGATAAAACAATATCCAGGCTGGGCGTTGGACATTCCACCAGCCTGCCAAGTTCCGATACAGCTGCAACCAGCGCATCAATCTCCATTGGCCTGCCGCTCTCAAGGTCCTGCAACATGCTGGTCTTGTGCGCACCAACTGCTTTTGCTGCCTCTATACGCTTGTCAATATCGACAGAAAACCTGCTCCCCAGTGCTTCACCTACGGCTTGCAATTCAACCATTATTTGGGTGACCAGTCTGCGTGTTCCGGCATCACCCACGATCTCCTCCAATGTAGCGCCGGTCAGTGCGCTGATTGGATTGAAGGAGGCATTGCCCCAAAGCTTGATCCAGATTTCATCCCGTATGCGCGGACGTATCGGCGCCTTAAACCCGGCTGACTGCATCAAACCGGCCAGAGTTGCAATCCGCTCACTGCGTGTGCCATCGGGTTCTCCGAGTGAAAATCGGTTGCCCGAGCGATGCTGGATGATACCTGGCGCTGTTGTTTCTGCAGCCGGGTATACCACGCAGCCGATTGCCCTTTGCGGGCCAATGCCGTCCCAGATAGTTCCCTGCGGATCAACCGTATCAATTCGCACATCGTCAAACCGGCCGCCCAGTTTGTAAAAATACCACCAGGGAACACCGTTTACGGCAAAGACCACTGCGGTATCTTTGCCCAGTAATGGTTGCATGGAGGAAACGACGGCGGGCAGGGAATGGGCTTTCAATGTCACAATGACGAAATCCTGCGGACCCAGATCCGCCGGATTGTCGGTTGCTGTCACCTTGCAAACATCAGTCTGGTCCCCCTCAATCAGGGTTAATCCATTTTCACGAATGGCCTGAAGGTGCGGACCACGCGCGACCAGCGAAACCTGCGCCTCGGTCCGCGATAATCGGGCACCCAGATAACCGCCAATCGCACCAGCGCCAAAAATACAGATGCGGTTCATCACACCAGCCCCAGTTTTTCCGCCAGTCCTATACGCTGCAATTTGCCTGTCGCGCCTTTGGGAATTTCATCACGAATGATGATGGTGGACGGTACCTTGAATTTTGCCAATTGCTGCCCGGCAAATGCCTTGAGTTCCGTTTCATCGGCGCTCGCGCCATCCTTGAATACGATCACGGCTGCCACGGCTTCACCAAGTTTATCGTGGGGCAGCGCAAATGTTACGACCTGGTCGACCGCTGGATGGGCCTGCAGAACATCATCCACCTCGCGCGGCGCAATCTTTTCGCCGCCACGATTTATGATTTCTTTTAGCCGGCCGGAGATCGTGAGGTAGCCTTCGTTGTCAAGGAACCCCAAATCACCGGTGCGAAACCAACCGTTTGCAAATGCAGTTTCATTGGCTTGCGGGTTGTTTTCATATCCGGCAAAAACATTGGGGCCACGAATGACAATCTCACCTTGCTGGTTGGGTGCTTTCAGTTCTGCATCCTCCCCAAGGATTGCGATCTGAGGACCGGCCGCCTGACCGACCGTACCGGGCTTGCGTTCCATGGGCGGCAAAGGATTGGACGCCATCTGGTGCGCGGCCTCAGTCATGCCATAGGCCTCGATGACCGGGCAATCGAAGGTTGATTCCAGCTCCAGCATGACCGGTGGTGGCAGGGATGATGATGATGAACGGATAAACCGCAAACGGCCGTTTTCGATTGACGCTCTATTGCGTTGCGCACGGCTGACAATAGCCTGATGCATGGTTGGCACGGCGGTATACCAGGTGGGATTTGTCGTATCCAGCCAGTGAAAGAATTTCAATGCATTAAAGCCGGGTGTGCATACCACATGGGCACCAGCCGACATCGAAGACAACAGCGATGCAATCAGGCCGTGGATATGAAAAAGCGGCATGATGTTCAAACCCACATCTGAGGGCTGCAAAGCAAGTGAAGCGCCTATGTGATCGGCTGAGGCCAGCAGGTTTTTTGTGTGCAAGGGCACCAGTTTGGGGCGCGACGTTGTGCCGGATGTATGCAGAACCAAGGCTTCGTCGGTGGCGTCAGACCAGTTGGTAAACACTCCGGAATCTGCTGATTGATTATTGTCGAGATGGAAGCTACCGGCGGGGTCCGTTTCATCCCAATTAATCTTTAGGACGGGGATACACAGTTCCTGCGCTGCTTCAAGGGCAGGAGATGTGCTGCCCGCTTCGACAATAACGGCTTTTGCGCCAAGGTCTTCGAGGTAAAAGAGGAACTCGCTTTTTTTGTACGCCGGATTCAACGGGGCTGCGGATGCACAACTCGCGACACAGAGGAATGCGCTCGCCATTTCCGGGCCATTTGGCAGCACAATGGCAACACGGTCTGTCTTTTCGATGTGGCATGCGCGCAAGCCGATTGCGGTTTGTTGTAATTGTACCGTCAGGGCCAGATAGGACAGATCCGGGCGATCCGGTGCGCCAATCGCCGGGGATGCGGGGTCGGCCCGATTGAGGCGTTCAAAAATTGAGTCCATATGCCATCATCCTCTTTGGCCGTTTGGCAACGGCTTCTATGCGATATTGACCCGCAGCGTGCCAATACCCTCTATGTGACCGTGAAGCCTGTCATCGCGCTGAACCGGTCCAACACCCGCTGGCGTGCCGGTCAGTATAACGTCACCTGCCTGCAGGGTGAATAATGTGGACAAGGTGGCAATCATTTCCGGAATTTTCCAGATCATTTGATTGAGATCGCCGCTTTGTCGAACATCGCCATTGATCTTGAGCCAGATTTCACCCTGAACCGGATGGCCCGACACTTCTGCCGGAATCAGTTTTGAGCAGGGAGCTGAATGCTCAAAGGCTTTGCCGATTTCCCACGGTCGTCCCAGTTTCTTCATCTGGCCCTGCAGGTCGCGCCGGGTCATATCCAGTGAAACGGCATAGCCGTAGACACAATCAAGCGCCTGACTGATCGCAATATCCCTGCCACCTGATTTGAGGGCAACAGCAAGTTCTATCTCATGGTGAACATCACTGGTCTGGGCGGGATAGGGAAAATCGACACCCTCGACCAGCAGATTGTCCGGGTTTTTCTGAAAAAAGAACGGTGGTTCCTTGTCCGGGTCATGGCCCATTTCAACCGCATAGGCGGCATAGTTGCGACCAACACAATAGATGCGATGCACCGGATACAAAGCACTGCTGCCGGATACTGGCAAAGTCACGGGCACATCGGGTGCAAAAACATAGTTCATCAAGTTATTCTTTCCGACAGCAAAAGGCACCACGAGGCCGCGAAGGAGCCATCATTCATTCGGTTTCACCCGGACCGGTGCACGTTTTGTCATAAACGGGACAACGGTCGCGGCCTTTGATTTTGTTGATGCATTCAGGTTTTGCCGCTTCGGCCAAAACCTGAATTGCTCTGGGTGACACGATCACTGGAAAAGTCCACCAATGGTCGGATCGGTATTGGCGTATTTACTGTCTATGCGACTTGCACTGACAGCGACTTTGCGTGCCATGTCTCTGGCAAGCAGGGATTCGATGGCAATTTTCAACTTCGGTTGCTGTGCCATTGCGCTTGCCAGTCGTTTGCGTGGCCATTCGACAATCTGGCTACCGGCATTGGCTGTCACGGTTGCGGAGGCTGGTGTGCCGAGCATCAGTGATATCTCACCAACAAAATGTTTGGGCGGCAGGGTGAAGACACCTTGACCCTGCTCAACATCAACGGACCCGTCTATGACAAAATAAAGGCTGTTCGGCACTTTGCCGACTTCAGTCAATCGCTCGCTTTTGGATAGTGTGTGAATTTGGCCATGATGCATGAAAGCGCGAAATTCGCTGGGCTGAACCCCGCCAAACATTGAAAATAATGCCAATTGATCCGCCGGAAGCAGGCGTGCCGAACGGCGCATCAAAAGCAGCACAAGGCCGGCAATATTTGCAAACGACGCAATCATTATTGCTGCTATTGCCTGCCACGGCAGAGCCTGCGCGGCTATAACAAAGCACAGCAGATAGATGAGCGAACCGATGAGCAACACAATGCGGATCCTGACCAGCTCCTGGAAAAGCAGGGCGATTGCCTGAATGACACCTGCCACGATGAGCAGACTAACGGGATCAGTCATGAAATTGGCGTTGTCTTGCACCTTGTTTGACCTCGGATTTGGCTGCCTTGGCAGTTGGTTGGGCGATTATCGTACGATTCCGGACTGTGGAACAATGGGCAGGCGCGTTTTATGCAAATTATTGATGGGGATTTGTGGCGGAATTTAAACCAGATGGTTCAGGAATGGATCGCAGCATACCCGTTCGTGATTACATTGCCGGCGGCGCCAGTGAGCCGCGCATCACGATTGTCGTGTCAATGCGTTGCGATGACACCTGTCTGCCTGCGCGCATGTCCAGGAGCAATTCGGCGGCACTATTTCCCATACGACGATGGGGCACATGGACTGTTGTGAGCGGTGGAGAGATGCCGCTAGCCAGATCGATATCGTCAAATCCGACCACCGATACATCATCTGGAACAATCAGCCCCAGTTCGCGCGCGCCCATTTGTGCACCGGCTGCAAGCACATCATTGCCGCAGATGATTGCCGTCGGCCTTGGAGATTGAGCCATCAGTGACTTGAAGGCATTTGCGCCCGAGCGCATATCATAGACTGATTCAATCAGTTGATCAGGCGCCAGGGACAGATCGGCGTTTGCCAGTGCCGTGCGCACGCCTGACACACGGGCCCTGGCTCTGTCATTGTCGGCCAGGACACCGGCGATCATGCCGATATTCGTATGACCCTTTTCCAGAACCCTTTTTGTCAGCTCCTGCGAGGATGCATCATTGGGAAATCCAACATATGTGTGATCACGATCATCGTTCCAAACCCAGGCCAGAACATAAGGCAATCCACGGTTCTTGAGGAACGCATAGACCGATGGGTCACGGTCTTTTCCAATGAGCAACAGGCCATCAATGCCACGGGCGACCAGTGCCTGTATTTGCTGCCATTCCTGTTTGGTGTCGTAGTTGGAGCTTGCAATAAGCAGTGTGACATTGTCTTGGGCGAGGCGCTCCTGCATGGCCTGTATGCCCCGCGCAAAAATGGCGTTTTCAATGGTTGGTACAACGGCACCAATGGTATCGGTGCTGTTCATGGCGAGCGCGCGACCGCCAAAATGGGGCGCATAGCCCAACTCTTCCACAGCTCTTTTGACCCGTAATCCGGTTGCCTCGCGCACGCGCTTTGGATCGTTGAGGAACCGTGAAACCGTGGCTGTGGAGACATTTGCCTTGAGGGCAACGTCATCAATAGTCGGATTTGGTTTGCGTATGTGATCCATCCTTATTGGGCTAGAGCAATTCGGGTTTTGACGGAATCGGCAAAACCTGAATGCATCAACAAAATCAACGACTGACACCGTTGTCCCGTTTCCGACAAAACGTGAAACGGTCTAATTGAGATTTGGGTCCTTGACAAGGGTACGGGTTTTATTGCTAAATGTAAGCGCTTACATTACGCGCTTTTTACATACGGCGCAATGTAAGCGCTTACAATGTGTGCCAGAAAACGGGTTGGCATCTGCAAACACACATCGACCGCCGGGAGGAGACGGATCAATGCCAAACATTCTGCCATTTGCCGTTGCGATTGTCCTGTTTGTACTCTTTTTCATCAATATCATCATCGGCCGATTTACCGGTGTTCTGATCATCGGGGATGTCGGCGAAGCGCTGATGCTATTTGCCGTCGCCATCGCCTTCACCATTGGAATTTTGATCGCGGAGCGCCGTGCCGTCCGCAAATAAACCCTCGGGTTCACTGAACAATTATCGCACGATCGGGAGGAATAAATGCGAGACTATAAGGACTTTAAGGAAATCAAGTCGCTTGAGCGACGCCGATTTTTGAAATTGACACGTTCTGCCGGCGTCACTGCGGCACTGGTTGCCGGTGCTTCCGGTGCTTTGCTGTCATCGGAAGCTTCTGCGCAAACCGCCAAGGAAGAACGTTCGCGTGAGAAGAATGCCAAATATACAATGACGATTGCGACTGCATATATTCTGGGTGCTTCACGCTCCTATCCGATCATGCAGCTGGATCTGAAAGAAAACATCCAAAACGCATCCAACGGACAGATTTATGTCAAACTGGCCGCTGGTGGCCAGTTGGGCGCCGGTGGTGCACTGGTTTCGCTGGTCCAAAATGGTACGATTCAGGCAGCCCAGCATTCCCTGTCCAACTTTGCACCCTTTGCGTCGGCAGTTGATCTGATCAACCTTCCCTATTTCTGTGGTGCCAATCAGCGTTTTGTCAATCTGGTCAATTCAGATGCCTGGCAAAAGGAAGTTCACCCCAAGATCGAAGCCAAGGGTTTCAAGCCATTGTTCTATGTGGTGATTGATCCACGGGTGGTGGCCATCCGCAAAGGTGGGGAAGGACCGGTCAAAACACCAGCGGATCTGGCTGGCGTCAAATTCCGAGTACCCGGTTCCAAGATGCTGCAGCAATATTATCGCATGCTTGGCGCCAATCCGACACCGGTGGCCTGGGGGGAGACACCCTCTGCCATCAAACAGGGTGTCGCCGATGCGCTGGATCCATCCGTTGGTGCACTCTATGTCTTCGGCTTCAAGGATATTTTGTCCTATGTGACCTTCAGTCAGGCAGTGCCTGACAGTCAGGTCTATTCCTGCAATCTGGAATGGTTCAACGCACTGCCTGCAGACCTTCAAAAGGCTGTTGAATTTGCATCTGAACTGACTGCCCACCAGAATCTGGCCAAAGTACCTTCCGCCCGTGCCTATGCCATGGCCGAGTTGGCCAATGCGGGGGTTGAATTCTATTCGCCTACAGAGAGCGAACTGGGTGAATGGAAAGCAGCCGGCGGTTATCAGCTGAGCCAGTGGGACACCTTCAAAACAGAACTGGCTGGCTCAATGGAACTGTTTGAAAAACTTGAAGAGGCGGCTGGAACCAAAGGTCGCTTTTACGTCCACGACGCCTGATGCCTTTGTCGGTGGGCTGCTAATGGCAGCCCACCTGTGGCCGTTCATGGCTGATGGGAATCATGAAAACCCCGGGGAGATAAATCCGTGATTGGACGTATTCTCGTTGCACTGGATAAAAATGCCGAACGCTGGTTGCTACTGGTGTTCTATTCGATGCTTGTCATGACAATGGCTGTCGAAGTGGTCAGACGCGAATTGTTCTCCTACTCCTCCATCTGGGGAGAAGAGGTCGTGCGATATGCGTTTATCTATCTGGCCTGGATTGGTGCGGCTTCTGCCGTTCGTGAGCGAGGCCATATCCGCATTGATGTCCTGTTTCATTTTGTCGGTGAACGCGGCAAGGCACTGCTCTACATTTTTGGTGATCTGGTCATGCTGGCGATTGCAGTTCTTGTGGTTTTTTATGCCTCTGAGCCGGTGATTACATCCTGGAAATTTGGCTCGGTCAGTCATGGACTGAGAGTGAGCATGGTGTGGTTTTTAATGGCTGTTCCCTTTGGTTTCTGCCTGATTACCATCCGATTACTGCAATCCCTGAAACGGGATGTGAAGGACCTGGTTGCCGGTCGACCGGTTTATGAGGGTGGGCAACTGTTTGACTAGACCGTTTCACGTTTTGTCAAATACGGGACAACGGTGTGGGCCTTTGATTTTGTAGATGCATTCAAGATTTGCCGAGTCCGTCAAATCCTGAATTGCTATAATGCGCTGCGTTTTTGACCTGCCGGCGGGATCAGATGAGCGCGGCACATACCGATACAATCCTGGTGTTTTGAGAAAAACACGTTTCAACAATGATGCAGATCGCTGTTTTGAACTTGCAAAACAACAGGCGATCTTGAGGGATCGAATATGCTTTGGAATCTTCAGCAGGGTGCGGTCGAACTGGGTTGGGATTTTTACGGTCCGATCATCGCAATGGTTGTGCTCATTGCATTGGGTGTGCCCGTTTGGGCCTCCATCGGTGTCGGTGCCGTGACGATGCTCTATTTCAGTGATGTTTTGCCTTTGACACTCGTTGGCGAAAGTCTTTTCGGCGGTATTGATCATTTCGCTCTTACCGCTGTGCCGCTTTTCATTTTGACGGGTGATGTGCTTGTACGCACCGGTCTGTCGCGAAAATTCCTGAATGTTGCAGATGCCCTGACCCATTGGGCCAAGGGTGGCTTTGGTGCTGCCACGGTGCTTGTGTGTGGCATGTTTTCAGCGATTTCCGGATCGGATGCAGCCGGTGCAGCCGCCGTTGGGCGCATGACCATTGCACGGTTGCATGAAGCCGGCTATCCACGGCCCTATGCCTGTGCTCTGGTGGCCGCTGGTGCCTGTACGGGCATCCTTATTCCGCCGTCGATCGCCTATATTGTCATTGGTCTTGTTTTGGGTATTTCGGCATCAACCCTGTTTCAGGCAGCGCTCATTCCCGGATTGCTCATTCTTGGTTCCATATTGGTCACCAATACCGTGATCAATCGCATGCACGCCTATGAACAGGGAAATGCGATCAGCTTTGGCCAATGGCGGGGCAATGTGTGGAATGCGCTCAAGGATGGCTGGTATGCCTTTCTTGTTCCCGGCATCATCTTCTATGGCATTTTTTCGGGTCGCTTGACACCAACAGAAGCCGGCGCCGTCGCTGTCGTCGTTACCATCTTCCTCGGGTTTGTCATCGGTACACTCAAACTGGCAGATTTTCCTTCCATGTTTGTGAGTTCGGCAAAGGTCAACGGCATCATTTTACCGATCATCGCATTCTCGCTTCCCTTTGCGCAAACCCTTGCTGCATTGGGGGTACCACAGGGATTTGTGTATTCACTGACCAGCCTGACTGAAGACCCAACCGTGATCATAT
Source organism: uncultured Rhizobiaceae group bacterium (assembly GCA_947501445.1). Lineage (GTDB taxonomy): Bacteria > Pseudomonadota > Alphaproteobacteria > Rhizobiales > Rhizobiaceae > Hoeflea_A. Next base: position 261,533 of record CANMVS010000008.1, read on the forward strand.
TGATGATGATTCTTATTCTGATCGCAGCCGGTTGTGTTATGGAGACGACACCCAACATTGTTATTCTCGCACCGATACTCAAACCGCTGGCCGATGAAATTGGCATGAACGAGATTCAGTTTTGTATCATGATGATCACGGCACTGGGTGTGGGCTTTATTACACCGCCGCTGGGACTTAATCTCTTTGTCGTATCAGGCATAACCGGACAATCTGTATTACCGATTGCGGCCCGGGCCATACCTTTCGTGTTTTTCATGCTGCTGGTCGTCCTGCTGATTGCATTCGTACCGGCAGTTTCAACCACTTTGCTCCCGGATATCTACAAGTAGGCGGAAATAGAAAATGACTGTTACCTATCTGAAAAAAGCGGCAATGAACGCCGCAACCGGCCAGGATGATGTGCAGACGACGGTGCGCACAATTCTGGATGAAATCGAGGCGGGCTGTGATCCGGTCGCACAAGCCTACGCTGCCAAATTCGACAAGTGGGACGGCAATATTGTGGTCACTGCGGATGAGGTTGATGCAGCTGGCCGTCAGGTCAGCCAGCAGTTGAAGGATGATATCCGGTTTGCCCATGACAATGTGCGTAAATTTGCCGAGGCGCAAAAGGCCACCATAGGCGACTGCGAGATTGAGATTATTCCAGGTCTCATCGCCGGTCAAAAACAAATACCGATGGGTGCAGCCGGCTGTTATGTGCCGGGAGGGCGTTACAGCCACATTGCATCGGCCATCATGACCGTGACCACGGCAAAAGTTGCCGGTGTTGGCCATATCACGGCCGTCTCACCACCGCGTCCCGGCATAGGCATCAATCCGGCGATCCTTTATACACTGGACCTTTGCGGTGCAGATACGGTTTTGAACCTTGGTGGTGTACAGGGTATTGCCGCCATGGCGTTTGGTTTGTTTGGCACGCCGCCGGCAGATATTCTCGTTGGTCCCGGTAATCAGTTTGTCGCAGAAGCAAAACGGCTGCTTTATGGCCGTGTGGGCATTGATATGTTCGCAGGACCAACGGAGAGCATGGTTATTGCCGACCATAGTGCCGATCCGACGATCGTTGCGTGGGATCTGGTTGGCCAGGCCGAACATGGATACAATTCACCTGTGTGGCTCATCTCGCTCGACAAGGCACTGGCTCAAAAAGTGCTGGAACTTGTGCCGCAACTCATTGAGACACTGCCGCAGGTCAACCGTGACAATGCACTGGCAGCCTGGCGTGACTACGGTGAAGTGATGCTTGCTGAAAATCGTCAGGAGGCAGTGGTGCTGTCGGACGAATATGCCTCTGAGCATTTGCAGATCCAGTGTGATGATCTGCAATTCTGGAAGGATAATCTGAAGAATTATGGTTCACTGTTTCTGGGTGAAGAAACAACGGTCGCTTTTGGTGACAAATGTTCCGGACCCAATCATGTCCTGCCAACCAAGGGTGCCGGAAAATACTCCGGTGGCCTGTCTGTCGGAAAATATATGAAGACCGTGACGTGGCAACAGATGACCCGCGATGCCAACCGGCAAATCGCCCAGACGTGCGCCCGTATCTCGCGCCTTGAAGGGATGGAAGGTCACGCGCGTACCGGTGATGTGCGGCTGGAGAAATATTTTCCGGACGAGGATTTTGATTTGAATTCGCCGGCTGCGTGAAACAGATCGCGGCCATGCTTTATTGCAGGCTATTACTGCCGACACAGCACACAGGCTGCTGTGCGGTAGAATGAAACCATAATGAAACACGGATCCAATGTCGCAACTCCATGATCAGAATATGTTTGGTGTGTCGGGGAAAATTGCCTGTGTCACCGGTGCCAGTTCAGGTATCGGCCGGGCACTTGCAACGGCCCTTGCTGAAGCCGGGGCCAGTGTCGTTGGCGTGGCAAGACGGGCCGATGCACTTGCTGACTGGCAAGATGAGAAACGGGGTGAAACGGCGGTTGTGTGCGCCAGCCTGTCGACGCAAGGCGGTGGGGTGCAGGACATAAGTGAAACTGCAGCGCAGGTTCGCAAACCCTTCGGCAATCCCGATATCCTGATCAATGCTGCTGGTGTTAACCTGCGCCAGACAGCTGATGATGTTACACACGAGGGGTGGGCGCAAACGCTCGATGTCAACCTGTCCGTCCCGTTCTTTCTGGCTCAGGCTTTTGCTGGCGCAATGCGCCAAAAGGGGTGGGGCCGCATTGTCAATATTGCCTCGTTGCAGACAGAAAGAGCCTTTCCGGGCGGTATAGCCTATGGCGCCAGTAAGGCCGCCATAGGACAGGTGACGCGGGCGATGGCCGAGGCCTGGTCCGTTGACGGTGTGCTCGCCAACGCCATTGCACCAGGGTTTTTCCCAACGGAACTGACCGGCCCAGTTTTTGATGATCCAAAAAGGGCAAGCCGAAATGCGGCGCAAACCTGCATGAACCGTAACGGAGAATTGTCTGACCTTGTTGGTCCGGCGTTGTTCTTTTGCTCGGAAGCGAGCCGATATGTTACGGGGCAGGTCCTGTATGTGGACGGAGGGTATACCGCAAAATGAAAGCGCTGATCTATGAGGGACCGCAGCACCTGAGATACGCTGACATGGCGGACCCGGTTGCCGGTGAACACGATAGTTTAATCCGCATTGAAGCCGTGGGTATATGCGGTTCGGATATGCATGCTTATCTGGGGCATGACAGCCGACGTCCTGCACCATTGGTTCTTGGGCACGAGGTTTGCGGAACGGTTCTGAGCGGTGGGCCGGTTGGCAAGAGGGTAACGGTCAACCCATTGGTCAACTGCATGCAGTGCGAGCATTGCAAGGCCGGCCAAACGAACCTTTGCAGCCAACGGCAGATTATCTCCATGCCACCGCGAGAAGGCGGGTTTGCGCAATTGGTTGCGGTGCCGCAGCGAAATGTTACCGTCGTGCCGGACGGATTTGATCCGGCGAGGGCTTCACTCACAGAACCCATTGCCTGTGGTTGGCATGCCATCAGGCGCGCGCAACAGGTGCTGGACCGTCCAATAGAGGAAGCGCGCTGTTGTATATTGGGTGGTGGTGCCATTGGGGTTGGTGCAGCGCTTGTGCTCGCCGCGCAGGGCGTGCGCGATATCTGGATTGCCGAAACAAATCCGCTGCGCCATGACATATTGCGGCGGGCCGGACCATTTACCGTTTTCAATCCTTTAAACGAGAGCGGGCCACCGGATGAGCCACACCTGGTCATCGACGGGTATGGAGGCCAGGCAACCCGCAAGGCAGCATCAGCCATGGTGCGAGCGGGCGGTGTCATTGTCCATATTGGTCTGGCGGAACCGGAAGGGGGGCTTGATATTCGTCGCATGACTTTGCAGGAGATTACCTTTATCGGCACCTATACCTATACCGTGGATGATTTTGCACAGACAGTCAGGGCACTTGTAGAGGGGCGTCTGGGAAACCTCGACTGGATCGAAGAACGCCCCCTCGAGCAGGGAGCGCAGGCGTTCAGCGATATATATGCCGGACGCCTTGCAGCACCAAAAATTGTGCTTATCCCAAATGGCGGGGATTGATCGGTCTGTTGTCCCAACCAATCATCTGCTCGATGTAACGGGCAATTGAAAACAACGCGGCCTCCCCATGCGACTTGCCTATGAGCTGGATGCCAACGGGTAAACCATCAGCGGTTTTGCCGCATGGAATGGTTATGACGGGCAGGGTTGTTGCGGTAACGGCGTATGCGATCGCCAACCACTCGTAATAGTCGGGAATGGGAACGCCACTGCTCGAGCCGGGATAGCGCTCCTCGGCATCAAACGGCGGGATTTTTGCCGCTGGGCATATCAAAACATCATAATCCTGCATGAACTGTGCGGCCTGATTGAATACGCGCCCCTGCGCCGCCATAGCGCTGCGGATTGTTGCGCCATCAAGTGACAGGCCCAACTCGATGTTCCAAACGACTTCCGGTTTGAGAATGTCGGGTGCACTGGCCAGGTCAGCGCCAAAATTGACAGCATAGCTGAGTGCTCTTTGCACCCTGAAAGCCTCATAGGCATCACTGAGATCGGGGTGTGCATTGTCGACACGTGTTGCGGTGCCCTTGAAGCCGGCAATGAAATGGTCGCATGTATCACGAACAAGGATGTCAGTCTGTGTTACGCCCAGATCATGACTATAGGCAATGCGAAGTGGTTGAACCGGTTGACGTGCAGCAGCAAGAAAAGATGGTTCACATTTTGGTTTGGCCAACCCGGATTGCTCACAAAGACCTGTCATTGCATCTGCAAACAGACCCAGGTCCTCCACAGAGCGTGCCATCGGGCCATCCTGTCCCAATACCTGAAATGGCTGGTAGGCGGACTCCGCCGCGATGAGACCCGGGGAGGGGCGCAGGCTCGCAACACCACAAAAGCTGGCTGGTGTGCGCAGTGATCCGGCCATGTCAGAGCCATGTGCCAGCCAGGCTGTGCCGCAGGCCAGTGCGGCAGCGGCACCACCAGAAGAGCCGCCCGCAGATTTACTCAGGTTGTGCGGATTGCGCGTTGTGCCATAGACTTCGTTGAATGTATGCCCACCGGTGCCAAACTCGGGCGTATTGGACTTGGCGTATACAATTGCGCCATTTGTTTCCAGGGTTTGGGTGATCACGCCGGATTGTTCTGGAATGAAGTGTTCAAACAACAGGGATCCCCTGGTCGTTCGAACATTGGACACAGCAGTCAAATCCTTGATCGGAACCGGCAAGCCGCTGAGAACACCGCGCTCCTCAACAGGTTTTTTCATCATTTCCCGCGCTTGTTCATAGGCGCGATCAAAGCAGAGTGCGGGCAGCGCGTTGACGCTTTTTTCGACCATTGCGATGCGTTTTTCCAACGCGGCGAGCGCATCTGTGGGCGTGATTTCACCGCTGCTGAGCAGGTCGACCATGGTGCAGGCACTCAAGTCAATCAATTGGGTATTTTCAGACAAGGAAAATTGGTCTCCAACAGCAGATGCTGCCAAGGAACACCGAATTCAATATAAGGTCCAGAGCCAATCGGCTTTTCACTGCCACAAAAGGAAAAGGCGGCACCCATGGTACCGCCTTTCGCATCAACAAAAATCAAGCATTATTCTTCACGCAGGGCGTGAGTCATCTGATCTTTGAACGGTTTGACCAGATAGGACAGGATGGAACGATCGCTGGTCTGCACGAGTGCCTCCACCGGCATGCCTGGCAGCAAAACATTATCGCCAAGCTTTTCTCTTTCACCTTTTACCAGGCCCAGCCGAGCCGTGTAGAATGTCATGCCAGTCACTTCATCGCGTGATGTTTCGGCCGATACTGTCTTTATTTCGGCTTTCAGCTCAGGTGTTGTGCGCTGGTTCAACGCGGGCAGACGAACAGTGGCTACCTGGCCAGGGTACAATTGGTCAATATCGGTCGGTTGGACCTGTACTTCAATCACCAGAGAATCATCCTGCGGAACAATAACCATGATCGGTTCGGCCGGGCTGATGACGCCGCCTCGTGTATGAACTGCAAGTTGATGGACGTAGCCTGAGCGTGGCGCGGTTATATCCATTCGGGCCAGTTGATCCTCAGCAGCCACTTTCTGTTCGCTCAATCGGGCAATCTGGCTGCGTGTATCGACAAGTTCCTGAAGGATTTCAGCGCGCGAGTCTTCCTGTAACTGCAGGATACGCATTCTGCGTTCACTTATCGAAAGACCGGTTTGGGCCGTTTCAGCCAGAAGAGAGCCGTGTTCACCGGTCAATCGTGTCTTGTTTCGTTTGGTTGACAGAACCCGGTTGACTGAGACGAAATTATCCTCAAGCAGTGATTCAAGACCTTCAAGTTCGGACGCGATGAGTTGCATTTCCTCGTTTTTTGCATCCGTTTGAACCTTCAGACCATCGGTCTGACTTTCCAGCTGCTTGATTTGTTCGTTCAACTGGTCGATACGGCCGACCATGCCGGCATTTCGAGACGCCATGAGAAAACGTTGACCGTCGAGAATTGCGGCGACACCGGGATCAACCGATCGTTCCAACAACGCCGGGGGAAATGTGATTTCCTTTTTATTGTCGCGTTCGGCTGTCAGGCGGGCCTCTGTTGCCTGAAGTTCATCCAACTGTGTGCTGACAACCGCAAGGTTAGCCCTGGTCACCGCATCATCAAGACGTATCAACAGGTCACCGGCATGGACAAGATCACCATCCTGAACCATGATATCGCGGACGATGCCACCTTCCTTGTGTTTGATTGTCTTGACACTCGATTCAACAACAATGGATCCGGGTGCAATAACAGCACTTGAAATGTGCATATAGGCTGACCACCCGATCATGAATGCCAAAAGTGCACACAGGAACAAACCAGCACCCCAAAGATGCCTGCGAATGCTTTTTGCAAGTGTTTGATCTGTCTCAGTCATATCAACCTCACGCTGCCTTTACCGGAACCGGCCCGAGAACCTGTTTAAGTACTTCTTCCTTAGGGCCAAAGGCCTGGGCCTGGCCATCCTTCATAAACAAAACCTGATCTACAGCAGCCAAAGCGCTGGGTCGATGGGCAATGACTATAACGATAGACCCCTGTTCGCGCATGTTTCGGATTGCGCCGGTCAGTGCTGTTTCACCTTCAGAATCCAGATTGGAGTTAGGTTCGTCGAGCAACAGAACAAAGGGTTTTCCATAAAGAGCCCGCGCCAGTGCAATGCGTTGGGTTTGACCGCCAGACAGCGCAAAACCATCAGGGCCAATCTCGGTATCAAAACCGTCAGGCAGAGAGGTTATCAGATCTTTTGCATCGGCCAGCTCAGCTGCACTGATAATTTCTTCAGCAGAAGCATCCTCACGAAAACGGGCGATGTTCTGTGCAACTGTACCGCTGAACAACTGAATATCCTGTGGCAGGTAGCCAATGAATGCGCCCTGATTTTCCGGTGTCCATTGAAACAGGTCTGCGCCATCAAAACGAATGGATCCGCGCATGATCGGGTAGACCCCGACAATCGCCCTGGCCAGTGAACTTTTTCCTGCTCCGGATGGTCCGATTATACCAAGCCCATCACCGGCTTTGAGTGTGAAGTTAACGCCTTGAATAATAGGTTTGCCGACAGGCCCGGAAACCAACCCCTCGGCTCGCAGCCAATTTGACGGCAAGGGAAGTTCAACACGTTCGATGTCAATGGGCACACGTGCCACGATCTCCCGAAGCCGCTTCAGACCCTGTCTGGCGGCAACAAAGCCGCGCCAATGGCCGACAGCCTGCTCTACAGGCGCAAGTGCCCGCGATGTCATGATAGAGGCTGCAATCATGACGCCCGGTGTAATTTCCTGGCCGATGGCCAACCATGCACCTGTTGCCAGTATTGCGGATTGCAGCATGAAGCGCAGTGACCGGATCATGGTGTTGAACATACCGGATCTGTCCATTGCAGAACGCTGTTTTTCCAAAAAGGTCTGGTTCATTTCACCCCAGCGCCCCTTGAGCGTGTCCATCATGCCCATGGCCTTGATCGCTTCGGCATTGCGGCGTCCCTGCTCAACCATCGTGGTGCGCTTAACGGCATGTTGACTGGCTTCGGCCGCCGGTTTGCGCGACGTCATTTCGTTCAAACCAATAAGCACACATATGAGAATTGCACCGCCTGTCGCCACAAGACCCAATATCGGGTGAAACAGATAAACGATCCCCAAATAAATTGGCATCCATGGGACATCAAAAATTGCAGACGGTCCGGGACCGGAAAGAAATTGGCGAACGGCCTCAAGATCACGCACTGGATCTATCGTTTTTGATTTTTCACCCATTAAAACCGGCAATGAAACCGAACATTGATAGCTTGTGCCTGAGAGCTGTGCGTCAAGCCGCTGTCCAACCCGCAGGAGCACCCGTGATCGGATGCCTTCAAGCAGTCCATAAAATATGTACAGACCGGCAGCCAAGCCGCCCAGTACTATAAGTGTTGGTACCGATCCACTTGCCAGGACCCGGTCATAAATCTGGAGCATGAATAGGGGGCCGGTCAACATCAGCAGATTTATCGGCAGGCCAAGAAGGCCAATTCCAATAAATGCCGAGCGTAGAGTGCCAATGCTCTCAGCTATAATAGTGCTTGGGCTTGATACTTGCGTCATGTTCATGATTTTGCCGCCGATAATCTTAGATATATGTTTCTAGGTGACGCATATAGGTATGCAATGTTGAGATTTTCACAGATCATACGCCACCTCCCGTAATTGTGATCAGCTGCTGTGTGAAGGGTTTCACAGACTGAGGCGTCGAACACAATTATAATTCCAAAATTAAGTATAAAATATACGTTCACATTTCAATTATGGGACATAATACAAATTTTGATATTTTTTTAAAGCTTTTTTTTCATAAAAATTCGAGGAAATACTTCATAGGTAAGTATCTTTTTCGTGTGTTTCCCCATGGAATGACATTGAAGGAAAATAAGGGCATATCGCATGGTTATGTATATGGTGACCAATTATCACGGCTTTAACCTGCCTGCCGGGCTGATCTTTCGTTTCTTTTCATGGATTTGGAAGTGCGCGCTTTTATGAACGTACCGGGCATGGTATTTTCGCAATCATAAAGTTCATGGTGGGCAATGGGCATATGAATACGCGTGCAGATAATCGAATATCGCGTCGACAATTCGTGTTGGGCTGTGGGGCGATCAATACGGCGCTGGCCGTTTTTGGTCTTGCCGGTGTGGTTGGCGCTTTCGAGCACACTGACCAGACGTTTGAAAAATACATGGCGCTTGCGGAAAAATTAACCGGCAGTCAGCCTCTCGATACGGATCTGGGGCGCCAGTATTTCGAACACATAAGACAAAACCCAAAGGATGCTGCTCTTCTGGAAAAGCTGCTGGAGAATGACACGACACCCTCGGCTGATGAAAAACTGTTGAAACAGTCTATTCTTCGCCAATGGTATACCGGCATTTCCAAATCCGGGCAGGACGAACAGGTCGTCGCTTTTGAGCAGGCACTCATGTGGAATTCACTTGGATTTGAACAGCCAATCGGAACCTGCCGCGGAGACACCGGCTATTGGTCGATCGAACCTGCCTGACGGAACGGGAGATTATGTGAACGCAAAAGATTATTCAGATCCGGATTATTCAGCAGATGTTGTGATTGTTGGTTGTGGGGTTGCCGGTGCATTAACTGCTGCGGGGCTGGCGCAACAGGGTGTCAATGTACTCATGATTGATGCAGGACCGCGCATTACCCGGGAAAACATCCTGCAGGCCTATGCGGCCTCGCCGCAGCGGGGCCTGCCAACCGCCCCATATCCGAATGTTTCCCATGCGTCGCATCCAATTGAATTGGACCCAAACCACTATCTTGTCCAGGCAGGTCCCGAAGCCTTTGGAACCATATATGAGCGCGTGGTAGGCGGCACGACGTGGCACTGGGAGGCAACGTGTTTGCGGTTGTTGCCCTCGGATTTCAGGTTGCGAAGTGAAACCGGGCTGGGCGAAGATTGGCCGCTCTCCTATGATGAGCTCGAGACCTGGTATGGCGCTGCGGAAACTGCGCTGGGGGTTGCGGGAAATGCAAATGATAATCTGGGGTCACCGCGAAAAGGTGACTATCCAATGCCGGCTATGCCGCTGAGTTACCTTGATCAGCAGTTTGCAAAGATTCTCTCCGATACACCTTATAATCTGGTCACCACTCCGGCTGCCCGTAATTCACAGGCCTATGGTGACCGTGCGGCCTGCTGCGGCAGTGGCAGTTGCATACCGATTTGTCCAAGCGGTGCAAAATATGACGCTTTGGTCCATGTCGAACTGGCGGAAGCCGCCGGGGCGCAGGTCGTGGCTGACTGTGTCGTGCATCATGTGGACCTTGACGAAAGAAACGACGTTGCCGGGCTGCGCTTCAAGCGGTCCGATGGTACCGACGGGACCATAGTGGCCCGGGTATTTGTATTGGCAGCGCATGGGTTGGAAACGGCCAAAATACTCCTGATGTCCAAAAGCGAGAGATATCCAAACGGGGTTGCAAACACCAGCGATCAGGTGGGCCGCAATCTGATGGATCATCCCTACAAGGTAAGTTGGGCACTTTCCGATCAGCCGCTGTGGCCATTTCGTGGACCAATCACCCTGTCCAGTGTCGAAAACACCCGTTGGGGTAACTGGAGAGCCTTGCGGCCAGCCTACCGTATTGTGGTCGGCAATTCCGGATGGGCCTGGCCGACTGGCGCACCGATATCCACTGTCAATGATCTGATTGACCAGGGACTGGAGGGCGCTGCACTTGATAGAGCAATAAAGGATCATGTCTCACGACAGGTGCTGATCGCAAGCATGACCGAACAATTGCCCGATCCGGATAATCGCATTGTGCCGGATTATGACAAGCGTGACGCTATAGGAATCCCGCGCCCCAGGTTACACTACCGCTATGATGCCTATACGCATCGAGGCATGGCGGAAGCTGAAACTGTTCATGAGAGTATCTTGAGTCGTCTGGGAACCGACAAGCCCAGACATTCACCTGAACCGTGGAATGGTGCGCATATCATTGGCACCTATCGCATGGGTGATAATCCGAAAAGCTCGGTTGTGAATACGGATTTGCAAAGTCATGATCATGCAAATCTGTTTCTTTTGGGCAGTGGCGTGTTTCCCACAGCCGGTGCTGCCAATCCGACACTCACAATCGCAGCCCTGTCCCTGCGAGCCGTCAAACCCATCATGGACCGGCTTTCTTTGTAAAAATACCGTGCGATGACAGAACACCAATCATCCGGGTGTGGATGTGGTTGTCATATGGTTATCCCAACCAAAATCGAAATTGCGCAACTGTGTGTCAGCCGGAGGCTGGTTCCCCGTGCGAAGCAGAATACCATCGCCGGTCGATGCAACAAAGCCGTCACGCGCTGCACTGACGCCACCAATATTTCCAAGATGTTGGCGCCCAAGGACATCGCCGCCGTCCGCGTCGAGCACAAGCATGATGTTGCCCCTTGGCGATGTGAGCGCCAGCGTCTGATTGCGCACATTAAGCGCGACTGACCCGACGTAGTTTCGCAACAGGGTCAGATCTGTGGAAGATATTGGTGTCAGGTGGATTTCCCGCCCGGGGCTGGCCCGCCCATATAATGGTGGCAGGTCGCTCTGCGGACCTTCGTATTGGCAGGCAAAATACACACCTCCGGCATGATCACTGGCAAGATGGCGTATGGACAACCGATGCAGCGAACCGGTCAACTCATGTTTTTCCAGGAGCGCGCCATGCCTTCGATCAACAAAACACAACGATGGGGCCATGGTCGCAAGATTGAGCTTGGTGCGGCCAAAATCGGGGTGAGTCTCGATACCTCCGTTGGCAATGGCCAGTGTCTTACCGTCCTCCAGCAATACAAGATCATGCGGACCGATACCGCCGGAAGGAAATTCACCAATGCGGGCAAAACCAGCAGCAACGTCATATATGCCAATAAGGCCTACCGCATCATCAAAATTGTTTTCCGAAGCATATAGAAGGCGGCCGTTCGGTGAAAAAACACCATGGCCGTAAAAATGGCGGCCATCACCAGCATTGAATGAGACGGGTGCTGATGTGTTCGAAGTGCTAAATGCGACTGCAATTGTGCCGGGTCTTCTGGCAAAGGCAACGGCCAAACCGCTTTTGCGATGTACAGCTATATCATGCCCCCGGCTGGGTAGAGGATGTCTGCTGATGATTTTGCCGGATTCGGTAAAAACAGCCACGCCATAATCCCCTGACGGTGTGCGGTAGGCAGCAGCGAATACCGTTTCAGTCTGGCAAATGGCCTGCGCTTTTGCCGGATAAAGAGACGCCAGGAAAGTGGCACCGGCGGCTTTGACAAATGCACGTCTTTCCAGGTGCTTCGTCATGAAATCAATCGCCATCCAGACTGGAGAAATTTGCTGTCAAACCCAGAGCTGTCGTCAGGTCTACACCAAAATTTTCGCCCAGAGCGCGAACGACCGTCCTGACATAATCAAGCTTTGCGCGTTGTTGCGGATCAGACAACACGTCCAGCACGGTGCCGTCCAGGGATTGCAGGCTTGTTCCGCCATGGCGAAATCCAAAATGGATCGCATCGGTAATCCACTTGTCTTCCTGGGAAACAGAATCCTGCAGACCGGACTGTTTGTACATCCTGTCAAAATTCATGAACCCGTGCTGTATCACACGGACGGCATTGTTCGAGCGGCGAAAGAGCGCAGCCCGGGGCTTGTCATTGTCCGCGGTTATGCCAAGAAATGCACTCAATTCAACAGTGTCGTAATAGGCAAGTCCGTTGGCAAACAGACTGACCAATGCGCTCAGTGATTCTGATGGATTGCGATAAAGACGGTTTTCAGGACCCGGATTTTGCCATTCGCTGGAGATCCCGTCAGACATCTTCCAGGCACCAAGTAGTTGGGATGCAATCGCACTGATGTTCTCACTGATCGCAAGCGCATAATGACACCGAAATGATGCGCTACGCTGCGTCAGTTCCGAAGCACCCTTTCCGAAAAGAGCAAATTCCAGCGCTGACAGACCCTGAATGGCGACACTTTTGCCCGCAAGGGTATTTGCATCCGTCAGAGCCGGATCTTCTGACGCCAGAAGTTTTTGAATCTGGCGCAATCCAATGCCCCGGCGGTCTGGAAAAAACACAAGGCGCTCAAGCCTGTTATCCTGAAGAATTGGACCAATGCGAATAATATCTATTGCCGACCAATGGCTGATAATCTTGCCAAAGGCAGAGCGAACAGTTTGCATCTGCTCGGCTGCCGGTGTCTTGCAAAGTGCATCCACTGCCTCGTGCATTGCAAGTGCAGAGGAGTTGAATTGTTGGTGTGCGGGCAGGATGTAGCCGTTGATCGTGCTTTGAATGACCGCTACGGGCTTTGTGTCTGCACCCAGGGCGAACGTGGCTGACAATACCGACAGGCCGAATGTAACAGCCGGTAAAAGATTTAAAAAACGGATTGCTTTCATTGCGTGATCCCGGCTGGTTGAGGCAAATTTATTTGATGCATGGTCCGTCAATTTAATTGTCAGGTCATCATGTCCCAGTCGCCGTGGCGCATTTCGAGACTGTATTCCTCAGCGCTCTGTCCCTTTGGAGTGACAAGGTCAAACCTCGGCGAACGGTCCATGAATGTGTGTAGGTGGATGACAACCTGCTGGGTGTCAGCCAGCACCACACCATAGGCGGGTTGCTCAAAAGAGCCCTTGAAGCTGTCTTCGGGCGCATTCAGATCCAGGGCCAATTGTTGGTTGAGGCCACGCATGCAGGTGAACGAAATGCCACGCCAGTTGCCTGAAATGGCACGGTGAACATGACCGAAAAAAAGATGATTTATTCTGTGCACATGCGGTTTGACGACCGTATACAATGCTTCTGCATCCAGCAGGGCAATCTTGTCTATGCCTGTGTGGCCAAGTTTCATTGGCGGGTGATGCATGAACAACAGGATGGGACCGGTGGTGCTATCCAATTGCTGCTCAAGCCAGGCAAGCCGCTTGCTGCAATATTCACCGGCATCAGATTCCGATTTTTTCGTATCCAGAAACAGGCAACGACCGGCAGATGTATCAATCGCATATTGGATAAACCCATTATCATCCGCTGCAATATCGCAAAGGGCCTGTGACAGAGCCTCGCGCGAATCATGATTTCCGACCAATAGCCTGACCGGCATGGTGAGACGGCGTATGGCATCGGCGAAGATTGTATAACTGGCAGCATCGCTCCAGTGAGTGATGTCGCCGGTAAAGGCGACAAAATCCGCATCCCCATGTTCCTGATTGATGCTATCGATTGCCGCGTTCAATCGACGCTCGGGCGATACGCCAAACAACCGACGGCCACCACTGATGAGGTGGACATCGCTCAGATGTATGAATTTCAACACGGACCATTCCTCCTGATCTGCCTTGGGCCTGCCAGGCAATCAATGAAGCAGATCCCGGCTGATCAGCCCATTGTGTACCAGAGCGTTGAAACGGTCCATGACAATGGCATGAATTTTTTTGTGAATTGATGGGCCATTTGCCGCATCAATAGAAGGTTCCGCTGGTTTTACAATCGTCCCAGATAGTAGCGGTACTCGACCGGCGTAATGATTGAGGTCAGGGCTTCAATTTCATTTTGGCGGATGGCGCAATAGACACTCTGATAGGCCTCTCCGAAAATATCCTGAGCGACTGTCGAGCCTTCGAAGGTTGCAACGGAACGCGGCCAGTCGTGGGTCAGTGCCGTTGCCTTTTGTGCCTTGGGGTCGTCCAGTGGCAAAGGCAAATCGGGGGATGTTTCCAGACCGTGCAGAATGCCGCCAAGAACTGCGGCCAGCGCAAGATACGGGTTGACATCGGCGCCGCATATACGATGTTCAAGGCGCGCTGCCGGGCCGCTGACTTCCGGCAGGCGTATCGCTGCTCCGCGATGATCAATGCCCCAATCCGGCGCCGTTGGCGAGAAACTACCCGGTTGAAACCGGCGATAGGAATTCATGTGGGGTGCAAAGATGGCCTGTAAATCCCGCATGGTCGTCAATACGCCGCTAACGGCGGCTGCCAGCGTATCGGAAAGGCTGCCATCACCTGAATCAAATAGGTTCGAACCATCCTCACGCAATACGCTGGCATGAACATGCATGCCGTTGCCGGGGCTGTCAGCATAGGGTTTGGCCATGAAGGTTGCTTCAAGTCCATGGCGATTGACCACACCACGTACGAGACGGCGAAACATCAACGCCGTTTCCGCGGCATGTAAAACATCATCCGTATGGTGGAAATTGATTTCAAACTGGCCTGGTCCGTATTCTGCCGTCAGCGTATCGGTATCAAGTCCCTGTGCTTTTGCAGCCGACAGAATATCGGTCAATACGTCTTCCGTACGATCGCAAACTTCAAGGTCATAGTTTTGCGCAAGCGGTGAGCGTTTGGGGGGTTGTGGTGCAGCGCTGCTGTTTGTGCGTGGGCGGATAAGATAAAATTCCATTTCGGTGGCGACAACCGGACGTAATCCGCGCGCTGAAAATTGATCCAGAACAGCCTTGAGACGCTCGCGAGGATCATAGGCGCTGATTGTGCCGGTGCCATCGGTCATGGCTATACGAAGCTGCGCCACATTGCCCTTGGCCCAGGGAATTGGTTTCAATGTCCCTGGTATGGGCTGGCAAAAACCGTCCGGGTCACCAATAACAGTGCCAAGGCCTGGTACCTCGACTTCCTCCCCCAAAATATTGGGCAGATAGGTTGACAGTGGCAATCGCACACCGCCTGAGACCAACTTTTTTGCCTGATCGCCCGGCAACCATTTGCCGCGCAAAATTGCGTTGATGTCACACAACATCAATTCGATGCGTTCCGGTTGGCCGAAATTTTCGCAGTAATCTGAATAATCACTCAGAAAGGAACTCATGTTCGCCTTGCCTCTTGTTCGTCTTTTTGTTGGCGCGCGATCGCCCTTTTTGACACCAGCGATGCAACGACCACACCGATTGTGACAACGCCAATCATCAGCGTCGACAATGCGTTGATCTCCGGGCTGACACCAAGACGCACGGAACTGAAAATCTTGATCGGCAATGTGGTGGATGATGGTCCGGCGGTGAAAGAAGCGATGACAAGGTCATCCAGCGACAGGGTAAAAGCCAACAGCCAACCCGAGATGACGGCCGGCGCAATATTGGGCAGCGTGACACTTCGAAAGGCATCAAAGGGAGTGCAGCCCAAATCAAGCGCGGCCTCTTCCAGGGACCGATCAAAGGTAACCAGTCTGGATGAGACGACGACAGAAACATAGCACATGGAAAAGGTTGTATGGGCCAGCACGATCGTCATGATGCCGCGATCCAGACCGATGGCGATGAACAGCAACAACAGTGACAGGCCGGTAATAACTTCCGGCATGACAAGCGGTGCATAGATCATGCCGGAAAACAATGTGCGCCCGAAAAACCGCCCGCCACGAACCATGACATAGGCTGCCATTGTGCCAAGCACAGCAGCGAACGTTGAAGACAGCAGGGCAACGCGCAGTGTTACCCATGCGGCGTCCAAAAATGCCTCATTTTGGATCAGTTCGCCATACCAGCGTGTGGAAAACCCACCCCACACAGCAACCAGTTTGGAGGCATTGAAGCTGAAAATTATCAGTATGACCATCGGCAGATAAAGGAAAGCAAAGCCCAGGGTCAAAGACGTGGCATTGAAAAGCGAAAAACGCCGGTTCATCAATCCTGCTCCCTTTGCCGTTGTTCATTGCGCTGGAAGAAGATGATCGGAATGATCAACAGCAGGACCAGAATAACCGCCACAGCGGAGGCGACCGGCCAATCGCGATTGGCAAAGAATTCTTCGAACAGGACCTTGCCGATCATCAGGGTTTTCGAACCACCCAACAGGGACGGGATGACGAATTCACCAAGTGCCGGAATGAAGACCAGCAGGCAGCCGGCAATGACACCCTGGCGCGACAAGGGAAATGTTACCAGCCAGAAGGCGGAGAAGCGTGAACAGCCCAAATCCTCCGCGGCCTCAATCAAAGAACCATCCAATCGGTCCAAAGCCGCATAGATTGGAAGAACCATGAATGGCAAATAGGTATAGACGATGCCTATATAGACAGCCCAATTGGTGTTGAGGATCGTCAATGGTTCGCTGATGATGCCAATACTCATCAGCGCCTGGTTCAGGAAACCTTCATTGCTCAAGATCCCGATCCATGCATAAACGCGGATGAGAAAACTGGTCCAAAACGGCAGTATCACCAACATCAAAAGCGTCGGACGCCATGCCGGTGAAGCCTGCGCGATGCCATAGGCAATGGGAAATCCGACCAAAAGCGTAACGAATGTGGCCAATAGGGCGATTTGCAGACTGGACAGATAGGCACGCCAGTACAGATCATCCTCAGTGAGAAAGATAAAGTTTTCAAGGTCCAGCGCCGCGAAAAACGCCCTGATACCCTCCCAGCCAGCGGAAAAGTCCAATGTTGGCGTATAGGGCGGGATGGAAAGTGCATAATCGGACAGTGCGATTTTCAGAACGATACCAAATGGCACGAGAAACAGCGCCAGCAGCCACACATAGGGTATTGCAATGAGAATAAAGCGACGCAGGTTCATCACAAATCTCCCTAACGTGTCAAAATGACACCGGCAGTGTCGGTCCAGGACAGCGACACCTGGTCATTCCAGGTGAAAGTGCGTCGGGCAATGCGGCGGTTATTGGCAACCTGTGCTTTTAACGTCTGGCCGTTGCTTAACTCAACAATGTAGGTCGACATATTTCCAAGATATGCGATGTCCAAAATCGTTCCGGTGACACAGTTTGCCCGGTCAGTTGGTGGTTCTGCCGATATGGCCAGTTTTTCGGGGCGGATGGCAAAATGACAGCGGGTGCCCTCCCTCAGCATTTCCTGGCTGGTGCCAATAATTGGCGGCTGGCCTTCTGCCCAATCAAGCGCGTAGCGGTCAGCTTCGATGGGGCTTATGTTGCCCTCAATAAGGTTTATTTCACCGATAAAATCAGCCACATATACGCTATTGGGTGTTTCGTAGATTCGATCGGGCGTATCAACCTGAACCAGTTCTCCCTGATCCATCACCGCAACCCGGCTGGCAACCGTCATGGCTTCCTCCTGGTCATGGGTGACAATCACGAATGTTGTTCCGGTGCGTTCCTGAATATCCATGAGTTCGAATTGGGTGTCCTGGCGCAGTTTTTTGTCCAGTGCGCCCAGAGGCTCGTCCAGCAGCAGCAGGCGAGGGGCCTTGGCGAGTGAGCGTGCCAGCGCAACGCGTTGCCTTTGACCGCCGGATATCTGATGGGGTTTGCGCCGCGCAAATTGTTCCAGCCTCACCAGCTTTAACATTTCCTCGACCCGATCCTGGATATCCGATTTTGCCATGGGTGAGCGTTTAAGGCCAAAAGCAATATTGTCGGCAACACTGAGATGAGGAAACAGCGCATAGGATTGGAACATCATGTTGACCGCCCGTTTGTTGGGCGGCACCGGCGCTATATTCTGCCCATCCAATAAAATGGTACCTTCAGACGTTGCCTCAAACCCCGCCAGCATCCGCATCAATGTTGTTTTTCCGCATCCCGACGGTCCCAAAAGTGCAAAGAACTCGCGCTCATAGATATCAAGATTGAGATCGTTGACCGCGGTAAAATGGCCGAATTTCTTTGAAACCGATTGGAAACGTATCAGTGGCGTTGCCGCGGGATCGCTCCAGGGTGCAAAGATGGATTTGCTGCCGTCCTGTAACATTGTGCCCTCTTGCTATTGCTTTGGAACTGAAAATCAGACGCAAAGACCCCGCACACGTACGGGCGCAGGGTCTTGAGCAATAACCGTCAGGTGCCGGATTTGATCTTTGTCCACATACGGGTCGCCGATCGCTGAGTTCTGGGCTCCCATGGCGTCACTGTATAGAGATTTTCCATTGTTTCAGCGCTAGGATAAATAGCCGGATCGGAGATAACCTCCTCGTCCAGAAAAGCCTGAGATGCCTTGTTGCCATTGGCGTAATATACATAGTTCGACGCTGTCGCCATGTTCTGCGCATCGAGAATGAAGTTTAAAAATTTGTGAGCGGCTTCCGGGTTCGGTGCGTCCGCAGGAATAGCCATCTGGTCAAACCACATGAGCGCGCCTTCTTTGGGTGCATGAAATTCGATTTCGACCCCATTGTCGGCCTCGGCAGCACGGTCGCGTGCCTGCAATATGTCACCCGACCAGCCGAGGGCGACGCAGATCTCCCCATTGGCCAAAGCATTGATATATTCCGAACTGTTGAATTTTTGCACATGTGGTGCCACCGCCGATAAGACCTCCTCGGTTTTTGCGATGACCTTGGGATCGTGACTGTCGGGGTCCTCGCCAAGGTACTTCAGTGCAGCCGGGATAAGTTCAGTCGGCGCATCAAGAAAATAGACACCGCAGGACGATAGTTTTTTCATATTCTCCGGATTGAAGACCAGTTCAAGTGAATCGACCGGTGCATCATCCCCCAGTACCTCACGCACTTTGTTTATGTTCACACCCATTCCCGTGGTGCCCCACATGTAGTTGATGGAATAGGCATTGTCCGGGTCATATTTTTCTGTGCGCGATTCGATCATGTCCCAGATGTTGCCGGCGTTCGAGAGCTTGTCTTTATCCAGCTTTTGAAAAACACCAGCCTGTATCTGTCGCTGCAAAAATGCACCGGTTGGCACGACAACATCATAACCTGAACTGCCGGCCAAAAGTTTTGTTTCGAGAATTTCATTTGAATCAAACACGTCGTAGATCAATGTGATCCCGGTCTCTTCCTGAAATTTCTTCAGCAACGCCTCGTCGATATAATCGGACCAATTGTAAACACGTACTTCCTCTGCAGCTGCAGCTCCCGTCATAAGCGCGACTGTCAGTGCCAAACTGATGATCTTCATTGCCCTGTTCCCATTTGTTGGCGCCAGCTTTTTGCTGGCCTGAGTTCCTTATTGCATTAATTTGATCAAATTGTAAGATGGAAATCAATATGGCAATGCCAGTTTTTGATTTTGAGGCGAAAAAAAGCGTCGCTACCTACCTAAATGACAGGATCGGAATGGACAAAACGACAAATCTTCAACAGCCGGATCGCAAGGTGCCGACGCACGAAATTGCCTATGACCGGCTGCGTGACATGATTTTGTTTGGTGAGCTGGCTCCCGGCGAGGCTGTCACCATACAGGGGCTGACAGGAATGCTTGAAGCTGGCATGACCCCTGTACGTGAGGCCATCAGGCGATTGACGGCGGAAGGCGCATTGGTTCTTCAGGGCAATCGACGTGTTTGTGTTCCACAACTTACGCGGGCTCAGCTCGATGAGCTGTCGTTTGCTCGGCAGTCAATTGAGCCGAGATTGGCCTATTTGGCGGCTGAAAAGCTGACAGATAGTTGTATTCGAGAGCTTGATACGCTGGATGGGGAGATTAACCGGGCCATCGAAATTGGCGATGTGCATCAATATCTTCTCAACAATTATCGCTTTCATTTTGTACTTTATGAAAAAGCAGATGCGGGCATTTTGATGTCTATCGCCAAATCACTGTGGCTGCAGGTTGGGCCTTCCTTGCGTGTTGTCTGTGGACGTATCGGTACAACAAACCTTCCAGACAAACATGAAGAGGCCCTGGCCGCAATGCGGTCCGGGGATGGTGAAGGGCTTGCCAGGGCGATTGGAGAAGACATTCGTCAGGGCATAGATCACGTGCGCGATTCACTGGATTCGAATGCAATTTGATCAAATTGTGTTGACAGGAAATAATTTGATCATATTTTGGTAGCCGCCGACCAGATACGTCTTTGATGTTGCGCTGGGGCAGTTCGTATCATGCCGACGGATCTCGTGGTGTGGGTTTTTCTGGATGAAGACCCCAACCGTCCGGGACAGAAAACCTGATCAAAAAGTGGAATGAAAAGTGACAAAGCTGGAAACACGAGACTGGGTTGAGACGCTGCCATCGGCATTTCTGAATTATCAGAACGGCCGGCGGATAGAGGAAGTTGAATGTGTTATTCCTGACCTGTCCGGCATGTCCCGTGGCAAGGCCATGCCGTTTTATAAATTCTCGCCGGATGCAACTTTCTTTTTGCCTGTGTCGCTGTTCTACCAGACCATATCGGGTGATTACGTGGATATGGACATCAAGAACCAATGGATGGAATCCGATATGGTTTTGCGTCCGGATATGGCAACGGCTTCGGCTGTTCCCTGGGCGGATGATGCGACGCTGCAGGTTATCAATGATCTGGAAACCCGCGAGGGGGCGCCCATAGAATTTGCGCCGCGCAATGTACTCAAACGTGTTTTGGGTCTTTATGCGGATCAGGGTTGGTCGGCGATTGTCGCACCGGAGCTGGAGTTCTATCTGATCAAACCCAATATTGATCCGAATGAACCCATTGAACCGCCCATTGGGCGTACCGGTCGGCGCGGCGCGGGACGTCAGGCCTATTCAATGGTTGCCGTGGATGAATACGGGCCGGTCATCGATACGATTTATGATTATGCCGAAGCGCAAGGATTGACGATCGACACGGTCATTCAGGAGGGCGGTGCCGGGCAGATTGAGATCAATATGCTGCATGGCGATCCGCTGTCACTGGCAGATCAGGTTTTCTATTTCAAACGCGCGATACGCGAGGCCGCTTTGAAAAACGGCACTTTTGCCACTTTTATGGCCAAGCCAATGCGCGATGAACCCGGCAGTGCCATGCACATTCATCAAAGTGTTGTGGATCAAAAGACCGGGGAGAATATTTTTTCCGGTCCCGATGGTGAACCGACACAGGAATTTCACAATTTCATCGGTGGATCACAGGCCCATCTGGCCTCGGTTGTGCCGTTGCTTGCGCCCTATGTAAACTCCTATCGGCGCTATACGGCTGGCATGAGTGCGCCGACCAACCTTGAATGGGCAAGCGACAACCGGACCACCGGATTGCGCATACCCATTGCGCCGCCATCCGCACGGCGGGTGGAAAATCGGGTTATCGGAATTGATTCAAATCCCTATCTGGCCATCGCGGCAAGTCTTGCCTGTGGTTATCTGGGCATGAAGAACGCCATTAAACCAAGGCCCGCAGCACAGGGTGAAGTGTTTGGCGGCGGGGCAACATTGCCGGAAAACATGCGCGATGCACTGGAACGATTTGGCAAGGATGACGTGATCCGTGATGTGTTGCATGAGGATTTTTGCCAGATGTTCGGTGCGATCAAACAGGCCGAGTTGGCTGAATTCCGACGGGAAATCTCCCCCTGGGAACGCGAGCATCTGCTGCTGAACGTTTAATGGAATTGCTCCACAGGCTGTTTCCCGACAGACCCTGGAGCTGACGACAAGGACAAATGACATGAACCTGATTTCCAACCATCTGCCAACGGCTGAATTGCAGGCTCTGGATACCGCCCATCATATGCACCCCTTTACTGACGGGGCGGAACTTGCAGCCACCGGGCCGCGGGTCATTACCCGGGCCAAGGGTGTCATGCTGACAGATTCAGAAGGTATTGATTATCTTGATGCGATGGCGGGGCTATGGTGCGTTAATATTGGCTATGGACGCGATGAACTGGCCCAGGTCGCGGCAAGACAGATGAGCCAGCTGCCCTATTACAATACATTTTTCCAAACCACCCATATGCCTGCCATTGGCCTGGCTGCACGCCTGGCGGAACTTGCGCCAGGTGACCTCAATCATGTCTTTTTTGCCGGGTCCGGCTCGGAGGCCAATGATACCAACATACGCCTTGTACGCCATTATTGGGCGGCAAAGGGCAAGCCTGAAAAGAAGGTCATCATCAGTCGCCGCAATGGCTATCACGGATCGACAGTGGGGGCTGCCAGTCTTGGCGGCATGGCACCCATGCATGCGCAGGGCGGACTGCCGATCGCGGATATTGTTCACATTGACCAGCCCTACTGGTGGGGCGAAGGGGGTGAGGAGGATCCGGATGCGTTTGGACTTGCCCGGGCCCGGCAGCTGGAACAGATGATTGCGCAACTGGGCGAGGACCGAATTGCGGCCTTCATCGCTGAACCGGTGCAGGGGGCAGGGGGCGTTATCATCCCGCCGCAGACCTATTGGCCGGAAATTCAGCGCATATGTGATGCCCATGAAATACTGCTGATTGCCGATGAGGTTATCTGCGGCTTCGGGCGTACCGGCAAATGGTTTGGCTCCAACACATTCGATATCCGACCCGATATCATGACCATAGCCAAGGGTCTGTCTTCAGGCTATCAGCCCATTGGCGGTTCCATTTGCAGCGATGAGGTGGCAAATACCATCCGCGATGGCGGGGATTTTAATCACGGTTATACCTATAGCGGTCATCCGGTGGCAGCAGCCGTCGCACTGGAGAACCTGCGCATTCTGGAAGAAGAAAATATCATCGGTCATGTTCGTGATGTCGCCGCTCCCTATATGGCACAGCAATGGTCCACATTGGCGGACCATCCACTGGTTGGTGAGGCAACAATTGTGGGGCTTATGGGCAGCATCGCCCTTACGCCGGATTCTCAGTCCCGTGCCCGGTTTTCTGCAGATGCGGGTACTGTGGGCCTGCGCTGTCGCGAGCGCTGTTTTGCCAATAATCTGGTGATGCGCCATGTGGGCGACCGTATGATTATTGCGCCACCGCTGATTATTACACCTGCTGAAATTGATCTGTTGATTGAACGGGCATTGCGTGCGCTGGATGAGACCTATACGGGCCTCAAGGCCGATGGATTGCTGAAGGCTGCCTGAAGGCTATGCACATTTTTCGGCAGATTCGCACAACACAATCAAGGATGCCCTGGTGGATATTCTGACGGCAAATGACACGATTGGAAAACACCCCAATTCCTGGTATGCGGCAACCGCCTCAACGCCGGTGTCCGAGCATCAAAGTGCCGAAGGACAGGTGCATTGTGATGTTTGTATCGTTGGCGGTGGCTTTACCGGCCTTTCTGCTGCGTTTCATCTGGCTGATCGCGGATACGATGTTGTGTTGCTCGAAGCCAATCGCATTGGCTCCGGCGCATCGGGCCGCAATGGCGGGCAGGTGGGCATGGGACAGCGCGTGGAGCAGGATGCGCTGGAAAAAATGGTCGGACAGGACCGCGCCCGCGCCCTGTGGACGATCGGTTCGGACGCTGTTGCTCTTGTTAAAACGCTCATTGAGGACAATGGTATCGACGGTCGGTTCGTGCCGGGCATTATCCATGCGGACCACCGCAAACGTTACGTGCGTGATAGCCATGACTACGCAAAAAAACTGCAGGATGAATATGACTACGATCTGATACGCGGGATTGACCAGGACGAAATGCGACACCTCGTTGGTTCACCTGCCTATTATGGTGGTGTCCTTGATATGGGTGGCGGGCATATTCACCCGCTAAGCTTTGCACTCGGACTTGCGCAACTGGCAACAGCACGTGGCGTGCGAATTTTTGAACGTTCACGGGTCAACACAATTGAGCCGTCCGGACGGCCCCTGGTAAAGACGGATAAGGCCGACATATGTGCAGACCACATCATTCTTGCCTGCAATGGTTATCTGGGTAACCTGGATGGACGTGTCGCAGCACGGGTCATGCCGATAAACAATTTTGTCGTTGCTACAGAAACCCTGTCCGAGGCGACAGCGGAAGGGTTGATCAGACAGAATTATGCCGTTGCGGATTCAAAATTCGTGGTCAACTATTTCCGGCTCACACACGACAGGCGATTGCTGTTTGGCGGTGACGAATCCTATGGCTATCGTTTTCCTGACGATATCGCCAAAAAAATACGCAAACCGATGGTGCAGATTTATCCGCAATTGAAAGATACGAAAATCGATTATGCCTGGGGTGGCACACTGGGGATTACCATGAACCGGATGCCGCATTTTGAGCGTCGGGCGAATAATATCCTGAGCGTATCGGGCTACTCCGGCCATGGTGTTGCCATGGCGACGCTGGGAGGCAAAATGGCCGCAGATGCCATTTGCGGACAGGCGGAACGATTTGACATTATGGCAGATGTGCCCACGCCAAAATTTCCCGGTGGCGTAGCCATGCGCTGGCCGCTTCTGGTGTTGGCCATGGTGTGGTATTCGCTCAGAGACAGGCTTTGAAAATACTGATCTTTCGCATGCAGAAGATCAGCATAGACAACGATTGAGGTGATGAATATGTCTGAGACAGGTGATCAGGCTTTCTTGCGCAAAGATCCCATCGGCCGCTGGCCGGAAATGACCTATGGTGGTGCCCTGAGTTTCCTGCGTCGCAAATACAGCCACGACCTTGTTGGTGTTGATGTGGCGGTCAGCGGCATTCCATTTGACAACGCGGTTACCTATCGGCCCGGTTGTCGCCTCGGGCCACGGGCGATCAGAGCAGCCTCGGTGCAACTGGCGGAATTGAAAGCCTTTCCTTTTGGCTTTGATCCCTTTGAAACCTTGTCTGTCGTGGATTATGGAGATTGCGCCATCGATCCGCACCATCCGGAGACGGTCGTTGGTTCGATTGAGGCACATGCCGACCAGATTCTTGAGACACAAACCCACATGTTGACGCTGGGTGGTGATCATTCCGTCACCTATCCATTGTTGAAGGCGCACGCAAAAAAACACGGGCCCGTGGCATTGATACAATTTGATGCCCATTGTGACACCTGGGCAGATGATGGCAGCCGCATGGATCACGGCACCATGTTTGCTCGGGCCTCAGCGGAGGGCATAATTGATGTTGCCAGGTCAATACAGGTTGGGCTGCGCACCTTCAACGACCATGATCATGGTTTTGAAATTCTGACCAGCCCATGGATTCACCGCAATGGTATTGATGCGGCGCTGGACGTGACCCGGGCGCGCGCTGGCGGTGCGCCGGTCTATATATCCTTTGATGTTGACGGGTTGGATCCGGCCTATGCACCGGGCACCGGCACACCGGTTTCCGGCGGGCTCTCCAGTTGGCAGGCACTGGAATTTATGCGCGGTCTGGGCGAGCTTAATCTTATCGGAATGGATGTTGTTGAAGTATCACCACCCTATGATCACGCGGAAATTACTGCCATTGCAGCTGCAACAGTGGCACATGACTGGTTGTGTTTGCTGGCCGAGAAAAAGGGTGCCAAACGCATCAATGTCGGCAGATTGTAGGAAGCGGTCATGAAAATTGGAATTCTTCAAACGGGTCGCACACCACCGGAGATGCGCGCCAAACATGGCGACTATGATGATCTGTTTCGCCGGTTCCTTGATGGACGGGGTTTTGAGTTCGATACCTATCGGGTCCTTGAGGATGTTTTTCCTGAAAATATTCATGCGGCGCAGGGCTGGCTGATCACCGGATCAAAGTTTGGGGTCTATGAATCCCACGGGTGGATTGCGCCATTGGAAGAATTTTTGCGGCAGGCTTTCGCTGCGGGTGTGCCCATTATCGGTGTTTGTTTTGGTCACCAGATTTTGGCGCAGGCATTGGGTGGCAAAGTGGAAAAATACGCAGAAGGCTGGTCTGTCGGTGCCGTTGATTATGCGGTGAAAGACAGCGAGGATCCGACGACAATTATAGCATGGCATCAGGATCAGGTTGTGAAACTGCCGCCACAGGCGGAAATTGTCGGCTCGTCTGATTTTTGCAAGGCAGCGATGCTTGCCTATGGACAAACGGCATTGACCATACAGCCGCATCCCGAATTTACTGCCGAATTTGCCGGGGATTTGCTTGATGCACGACGCAATGTGTTGCCGGACAATATTGCCGCTCAGGCTGAGGATGGCCTGGATGCCGATCTGATGTCAGCTTCCATTGCCGACAGGTTCGAAGCTTTCTTTAAACAGAAGCGGTAACAAACGCACTACACGTCTGTTAAGTCACAACCTCGTAGCCGGGTTCTTCGGGTTCATCGTCGCTTATTTGTGCCGGGAAACCATCGGCAAGAATGCTGCAGCCGGTAGCCTCCTCAAGCCTCTTGATAATATTGGGTGAATATTCCCGTGGACCAAATCTGGCTTCACCATCGTTGAAAATGTCGATCATGACAGGGTTGATTTCCAGCGGGACATTAAACCGGTCAGCCACCTGCTGAAAAAGGCCGATGTCCTTGGATACCAGATCCATGGTGAAACTGATATCGCGCGAGCCATTGAGGATGACCTGACTTTCGGTTTCATGCACAAAGGAATTGCCCGATGAAATCCGGATCGCTTCATAGGTGGTTTTCATGTCCATGCCAGCTGCTTTGGACGTCACCAGAGCTTCGCTCAACGTCACAAGATTGGCCGTGGCCAGATAATTGGTAACGACTTTCAGGATGGAAGCCGAACCGAGGGCGCCGGTATGAAGAATGCGCCGTCCCATTGCTGTGAGGATCGGCAGTATGCGCTCAAAAGTGGCGCGTTCACAGCCAGCGAATATGGCAATATTGCCGGTTGCAGCGCGGTGACACCCGCCCGACACCGGACAATCGACCGGCGCGCATCCCTTTTCCATGACCATAGCGCCAAGCCTTTTGACTTCAGCTTCGTCAGTCGTGGACATTTCCGCCCAGATTTTTCCGGATGTCATGCCCGCCAGTACACCATTGTCGCCTTCCATGACTGCTGCGGACGCCGCCGGACTGGGCAGGCAGGTAATAATCATGTCGCATTGTTCAGCCATCTTTGCCGGACTGTCAGCCCAATGGGCACCCTGGTCCAGAAAGGGCTGTGCAACCGATTTGTCGAGATCGCGTACCGTCAGGTCAAAGCCGTTTCTCAACAGACTGCCGGCCAGTTTGCCGCCAACATTACCAAGACCGATAAAACCTATTTTCATGGAGAGCTCCAGATTATGTTGATTGACTTTCAGCCAATGGGGTTGGGGTCCATTGTCAGATGCAGCGTATCGCCGGTATAGGGATTTGCCCGGGCAACATCCTCGTCCAGTTCAATGCCAAGCCCGGGGGCGGTTGGCGCAATGACATAGCCATCCTCCCATTGAATGGGGTTCTTGAGGATTTCAGCGTGAAAACCATCCCATTTTTGAATGCTCTCGAGAATGAGAAAGTTCGGGATACAGGTTGCCAGTTGGATATTGGCAGCACCGACAACCGGGCCGCAATATAAATGCGGTGCTATCTGCGCGTATCGTGTCTCGGCCATTGCCGCGATTTTCTTGGCCTCAAGTATGCCGCCGACACGACCAAGGTTCATTTGCAATATGGATGCAGCACCCGCATCAAGAACGCGCGCAAACTCATATTTTGTGCACAACCGCTCGCCGGTCGAAATGGGAATGGATGTCGATCGTGCCACTTCTGCCATCTGATCTGGCATCTCGGGTGGCACCGGCTCCTCAAACCACAATGGATCATAGGCTTCGATGCGGCGGGCCATGCGTTTTGCACCGGACGTGGTGAACTGCCCGTGTGTGCCAAATAGCAGGTCAGCCCGTGTTCCAACTGCTTCACGAATGCGCTTGCAGAAGAGTTCTGATCTTTCAAGATCTTCAAGGCTCGGCTGATGTCCATCGTAAACGGTGTAGGGGCCGGCAGGATCAAACTTGACTGCGCTGAAACCCTGCTCGACCCAATGAAGTGCAACCTCGGCGGCAAGATCAGCATCGTTGTAAACATTTCGGCTGTTGGCGTCCGGATAGACATGCGCATCACCCGGCGGATAAAGATAGGTATAGCTGCGCAGCCGTTCGTGAACCTTGCCGCCGAGTAGCGCGTGTATCGGCCTGTCTGCCGCCTTGCCGATGATATCCCAGCAGGCCATTTCCAGACCACTCAATACGCCCATAACTGTCACATCTGGCCGCAGGGTGTAGCCTGCACCATAGGTCTGTCGCCAGAGGCGCTCGATATGGTGTGGATCACTGCCTTCAAACACCCGTGCGAAGACATCTTCTGCCATCCGGGCACAAAGGTCAGGTCCGAAGGTCGCACTATAGATTTCACCCAATCCGACGATGCCGCAGGCCGTGTGCAATTGTATGAATATGAAGTATCGCCCGCCGCGAGATGGGGGCGGATTGGCAACAACGAAGGTTTCGATCGATTGGAGCTTCATGGTTTTTTCATCCCGCATTTGCCAACCTGTCTGGTGTGTTCGTTCATTTGACGAACCCTTTGGTTGTAGGCCTCGTGCCCTTTGGTTTACGCATCTTCAAGTACCATGTCAGCGCCCTTTTGGGCCAGCATGATGGTGGGTGCATTGGTATTGCCGGAGGTGATATTGGGAAAAGCCGACGCATCAACGACCCGCAGGTTCTGCATGCCATGGACCCGCAATCTTGCATCAAGCACAGAGTTATCGACGCTTGAACCCATGCGGCAGGTGCAGGTGGGATGAAACACCGTTGCGGCACGTTCCTTGAAATCTTCCAAAGCATCGGCATCATCCATACGGGCGAGATCCGGTTGCTCGCTCGCCGCTATCAGCCTGTGCATGGTCGGTGTTGCAAGCATTTCGCGTATCAGCCGGGCACCGCCTATCACACCGTCCCGATCCTCTTCGGTGGATAGTGAGTTGGCCTTGATCACGGGGGCGGACTGGGCATTGTCGGAGGTGATATGGATTGTTCCGCGGCTGGTTGGCC
Organism: uncultured Rhizobiaceae group bacterium; assembly: GCA_947501445.1. Taxonomy (GTDB): domain Bacteria; phylum Pseudomonadota; class Alphaproteobacteria; order Rhizobiales; family Rhizobiaceae; genus Hoeflea_A. Next base: position 290,586 of record CANMVS010000008.1, read on the forward strand.
GACAGGGCTGAAACGACAAGATAAACCCGGAGTAGGGTGCCATTTTTGGCGTGGATGCACCGTCGTAGGTGTAATTGGCGGGATTGCAGTAGATCTGGATATCCGGGTGGCTGACATCCTTTGAGCTGCGCATGAAACCACCGCATTGATTGGGGCCGATACTCAAAAGACCGCGTCGGTTCATCAGATACTGCAGCCCGTTGCGAATGCGTCCCGACAGCGGGGACAGCTGATCATTGACTGATGGCTCGGTGCTGCGATAGCTGTAGGTAACCGACAGATGATCCTGCAGCCCGCACCCCACTTGTGGCAGATCGTGGATAACGCTCACGCCCGCAACAGCCAGTACCTGTGAGGGCCCAATGCCTGATCGTTGAAGAATGCCGGGCGTATTAACCGCGCCGGCGCAAACAATTACCTCACGCCTGGCACTGGCCTGCATCGATTGATTGCCGAGGTGATAGCGGATGCCGCAAGCGCGCCGTCCATCAAGGGACAGGCGATCAACCACCGCATTTTTGACGAGTTTCAGATTACCCCGATGCAGGGCGGGGTGCAGAAAGGCGTCTGCACAAGACCATCTCCAGCCGTTTTTGACCGTCTTCGGCAATATGCCAAGCCCCTCTGCTGCCTCGTCGTTCAAGTCACCGGTAACGGGCCAGCCGGCATCCTTGGCCGCCTCAAGGAAACGCCTGGTAAGAGGATGCGCCTGGTCGGTGAAATCAGACACACGAACAGGCCCATTGCCCAGCATTTCACAACCGCCGTTCAGACGCCTTTCGCGGGATTCTATTCGATCATAAATTGATCGCACAGTCTGCCAATCCCAGCCGGAAGCACCATTGTTTGTCCAATCGCCAAAATCATGGGGCAGGCCGCGCAGATACACCAATGCATTGATTGCCCCCGAACCGCCAAGTGCCCGCCCGCGTGGCCAATAGTCGGATCGACCATTGAGGCCCGGGTCACTGTCCGTGTGAAATTGCCATGTAACCGTTGGATCTGTGAATGTGAACCCATAGCCAATAGGCACTTTGATACGCAGCTTGCGATCCGTGCCACCGGCTTCAACCAGCAGGACAGAGTTTCGGCTATCTTCCGACAGACGGTTGGCCAAAACGCATCCGGCGGACCCGGCACCAACGATTATGTAATCAAATTCTTCCGACGCCATGACACTTCCATCTTGTTTTGTCCTAATGTTGATGTTCAATTGACTATAATCAAACGAAGCTTTATCGGTCAAAGGCCTAAGTTTATTTGTGGGTATCGGAGTGTGCCATGGGTTATCAATTACCACCGGTTGGCTGGTTGCGCGCATTTGAAGCGGCCGCACGCCACAATAGTTTTGCTGCCGCAGCCGGTGAGCTTAACATGACTTCAGCCGCAATCAGCCACCAGATTCGATCTCTTGAAAAGCGGCTGGGCTTTGGGCTTTTCGAGCGTTTGCCGCGTGGTGTGCGGTTAACGGACATGGGCGCTGCCTATGTGCCGGCTGTGCGTCGCGCCTTTGAGGATCTATCGATTGCAACCATGGGGATATTCGGATCGCTGGGTGACAAGACATTGCGCATCCGTGTGCCAATATCCTACGCAACGCTGGTATTGGTGCCGATCCTGCCGGAATTCCGCGCGGCCTATCCGGGCATAGAGCTGCAACTTTGCACGACCGTGTGGGGTGACGGGCTCAACCAGGAATCAGCGGATGTCGATATCCGCTACGGTGACGGCTACTGGGTTGATCTGCCTGGACAATCGGGATCCTTTGAAAAAATCGCCGATGAGCGATCCATTGTGGTGTGTTGTCCCGAATACCTGAAGCGTCTGGGTGACGATGTCAGTCTGGCGCGCATTTGCTCGGGCGATATTGTGGAAATCATGGGCTGTGAAGGCATGTGGGAAGACCTGATGAAGCAAAATGGTCTGGAAATTGTGCAGCATCCCACCGGTGTTAAATCCGACACGTCTCTGGTCGCACTTGAATATGCCATGACGGGACAGGGCGCCGTGCTGGTTCTTGATGCCTTTGCCAAACCCTATCTGGATAGTGGCAGGCTTGTACAACCCGTGTCGGCAAGTCTTCCAGGCGAACAAGCGCATTATCTGCTCAAACGGCCCGACAGCCAGCATGCGCCTGAAGTATTGCTGTTCAGCGAGTGGATGCTGAACCGAATGCGGAGTTGATTTGTTTTCTATTCACGGCGCACCGGCGCTTGCGCGCCTGCCTCCATAGGGGGCGGCCAAATTATTGGCCGGGCCACGGTCGTGGCCTGTTTGAGCGAGCTGCAGGATGGCACAGGGTGCGGCGAACTGAGGGTCCTCGAGAGATTTCCCATGCGGTACACCGTGTCCCATCAAGGGCAAAAGAATTCCCGCGAAGCGGCAAGCGCGAATTGCGCGTCGGGGCTTATGCCCCGCCCCGTCTGGAGCCAGCGCCGAAGGCGCGGTACGGCGTGAAGACATTTATACAAAGCCATCAGTGTTCGGGTCGCAGCGCAGAAGAGACTTCCTGCGAACACGTGGGTTTGGCCGGCGGGGGTGATTGTTTTCTATTCACGGCGTACCGGCGCTGACGCGCCTGCCTCCATAGGGGGCGGCCAAATTATTGGCCGGGCCGCAGTCGCGGCCTGTTTGAGTGCCGTGCAGGATGGCACCGGGTGCTGCGCACTCTGACACTCGAGAGATTTTCCTAGCAGCATGCCGTGTCCCATCAAGGGCAAAAGAATTCCCGCGAAGCGGCAAGCGCGAATTGCGCGTCGGGGCTTATGCCCCGCCCCGTCTGGAGCCAGCGCCGAAGGCGCGGTACGGCGCGAAGACATTCATACAAAGCCCTCCGCAAACACCTGCTTCCACCATCACCTGTGAATTATTCCTTCCGCTCTTGAGTCACCCGTGCGAATAGGTCAAGTTTGAACAAATAAGCTGATCTGTGTTTGTGGGACAGCGCCCAGGGAGAATGTAATGCCGAATATTTTGCGACGTGAAGATATTGCTTTCTGGCTCTATGATTTTCTTGATCTGGAAGATCTGGCACGGCTGCCGCATTTTCGTGATGTCGAACGTGACGTGGCCGATGCAATTCTGGACAGTGTTGAGAAAATTGCGGAAGAGAAATTCCAGCCCCATGCAACAAAGCTCGATGCTCAGGAGCCCGAGTTTGATGGCGAAAACGTGCAGATCATCCCGGACGTAAAAGAGGCAATCGACAGTTTTTGTGAAGCCGGGCTGATGGGGGCGGGCTTCGACCATGAATATGGCGGTCTGCAACTTCCCTATTTGCTGCAGACGGCCATATCTGCATGGTTCTCAGCCGCCAATTGGGGCACAAGCGGCTATGCAGGATTGACCGTCGCAGCTGGCAATCTGTTGGCCGAACACGCCAGCAAGGAACAAAAGCAACGCTATTTGCTGCCCATGGTGGCTGGGCGATATTTTGGCACCATGGCACTGTCAGAACCACATGCGGGTTCTTCAGTTGGCGACATCAAAACCCGAGCCGTGTTGCAGGAAGATGGCAGCTACCACCTGGTTGGAAACAAGATGTGGATTTCCGGTGCAGATCATGAAATGTCCGAGAATATCATCAATCTCGTTCTTGCCAGAATTCCCGGCAGCCCGGCCGGTGTAAAGGGCATTTCGCTGTTTATTGTACCGCGTTACCTGATCAATGAGGACGGAACACGCGGCAGGAAAAACGACATCAAGCTGGCCGGTTTGAACCACAAGATGGGGTGTCGGGGCACTGTGAACTGCGTGCTGAATTTTGGTGATGATGGCGGCGCTGTGGGCTGGCTTGTGGGCGAGCCCAATGCCGGACTTCGATATATGTTCTCGATGATGAATGAAATGCGCATTGGCGTTGGTCTGAGCGCTGCGGCACTGGCGTCCACCGGCTACCTTCACGCCCTTGATTATGCAAAGGATCGCACCCAGGGGCGTAAATTGACGGATCGTGATCCCAATACGCCAATGATCCCCATTGTTGAACATGCGGATGTCAAACGCATGCTGCTGCAACAAAAAGCCTATGCGGAAGGTGCGATGGCCCTGTGTCTTTATGCGGCCAGATTGACAGATGAACTGCGGGCAGGCGATGACGCCACGCGCCAAAAAGCCCTGCTGCTGCTGGATATTTTGACACCCATCGTGAAATCCTGGCCTTCCGAATTTGGTTTGCGGGCCAATGAAACCGCGATTCAGGTGCTGGGCGGTGCTGGATATACCCGCGATTATCCGCTGGAGCGCTTTTACCGTGATAACCGCCTCAACCATATTCACGAGGGCACCAAGGGTATTCAGGGCCTTGATCTGCTGGGTCGTAAAGTGCCGATGCACGATGGCGCATCATTCAAACAACTGATGGCAGAAATTGAAGCGGGTATTGTAGAGGCAAAGGCTCATCCCGAACTCGCAGCCTGTGCCGCTCAATTGATGCAGACACTGACCCTTGCTGGCAGGACAACTATTTCCATGGCCAGCAAGGCCGAGCAATTGGGACAGGAAACCTATCTGGCCAATGCAACGGTCTATCTGGATATGCTGGGTCATGTCGTTGTCGGTTGGATATGGCTGCGCCAGGCCATGGCTGCCTTGAAAAAGCAGGCGGATATTGGCGATGAAGATGCCTTTTGCCAGGGAAAACTTGCCGCCTGTCAGTATTTCTTCAGATATGATTTGCCGGTGGTCGAAACACAATGCGCACTGCTTGAACAGATGGATACGACCTGTATGAAAACTCCGGTAGCGGCGTTTTGAGGCTCGGACAGTTCACAACACCCGATGCCATCCTGCATGGCACTCAAACAGGCCACGACCGTGGCCCGGCCAATAAATTGGCCGCCCCTATGGAGGCAGGCGCGCCAGCGCCGGTGCGCCGTGAATAGAAAACAAATCAACCCCGCCAGCCAAACCCACGCGTTCACAGGAGCGCTCATCTGCGCTGCACCCCGATCACCGATAGCTTTGTATAAATGTCTTCGCGCCGTACCGCGCCTTTCGGCGCTGGCTCCAGACGGCGCTGGCCATCAGGCCCGACGCGCATTCGCGCTTGCCCGCTGCGCGGGTAACCGTGTCCTCTCGACAGGGTGACGTGTGCCGCACGGGAAATCTCTCGAGGACCCTCAGTTCGCCGCACCCTGTGCCTGCCTGCATGGCACTCAATCAGGCCGCGACCGCGGCCCGGCCAATAATTTGGCCGCCCCCTATGGAGGCAGGCGCGTCAGCGCCGGTACGCCGTGAATAGAAAACAATCAACCCCGCCGGTCAAACCCACGTGTTCACAGGACCACTCTTCTGCGTTGCACCCCGAACACTGATAGCTTTGTATAATGTCTTCGCGCCGTATCGCGCCTTACGGCGCTGGCTCCAGACGGGGCGGGCCATCAGGCCCGACGCGCGTTTGCGCTTGCCGCTTCGCGGTAACTCTTTTGCCCTCGATGAGGCACAGCGTACCGCTCGGGAAACCCCTCGAGAGTCACAGCATGCAGCACCCGATGTCTGCCCGCATGGCACTCAAACAGGCCGCGACCGCGGCCCGGCCAATAATTTGGCCGCCCCCCTATGGAGGCAGGCGCGTCAGCGCCGGTACGCCGTGAATGGAAAACAAATCAACCCCACCAGCCAAACCCACGCACTCACAGGAGCACACCACCACGCCGCATCACCATTTGTTGCCACCACCCGCCACAATTACCTTGCATCCATGGGGTATGATTCTCTATGCAGGCGGCACCGTGATTGCACGGAGTGGTAGAAGGAATCGCAGGTGAGACAACCCGGCCCATTGGCCAATTTTTTCTGGGTACACATACATCGCAGCGATGCCAGCGTTTCGTGGCGCTGGGCAGCGGCGATCTTTGTCATGCTTGCGATTTTTCCAGGCATCGGCAGTGCGGGCACGGGCATGCTGATCAGCCTGTGGGTCGTGTGTCTGATTTATTGTGGACTTGATCCGGACCTGCGTCAGCTAAATGGCAAAGAAACCAGGATTGCGGTCATCTGCGCTGCCTATTTTTTGATCATGGCAGCTATCGCCTTCTACCACGCGTTGCAGCCGGGGCAGACGTCAGGCTATGGCTCTGTCTATAGCAATCTGCCGTTCCTGTGTTTGGCACCGCTCCTGCCGGTATGGCGGCGGGCGGTGCGGCCGGGCTGGACACAGGCGGTATTCGCCGGCATTGCCTGCGGTGGAATACTGGCCGCATTAATCATCACCATAGGTGGGCACTATTCGCCGGAAATTCTGCGCGCCGGGTTCAGTGGCAATGATCTGATTCTTGCGCTTGGTGCCCTGGTATGCAGCCTGCTGTGCGTGCACAGCATGCTGTTTTACAAAGGGTCGATGCGATGGTTGATGGCGACCGGTGCGCTGGCGGCGCTCTATGTCCTGTTCATGTCCGGTAGCCGCGGCCCGCTGCTTGCCTATTGCGCGACACTGGCGGTTTATGCGCTGGTGATGGGATATCGCTATTTCGGCCTTGGCTTCATGTTCAAACGTGCTGTGATTGGCGCATTGATCATCGCGGCATCGGGCATAATTGCGGCAAAATATGATCCGGACTTTTCCCGTCGCATCAACCTTGCCATCGAGCGGTTTGAAAATCCGTCAGATACACAAATTGCCGAAAAGAGCATCTCCGCGCGGTTTATGTTGTACAGACTTGGTTTTGATACTTTCGCCAAGCAACCGCTGATTGGCTACGGTCGCCAGAATGTCATTCAGGCCGTCAAGGAAAGTGCGCCACAATATGCCGACAGGATCAGCTATACCCATCTGCACAATGGATATCTGACGGAGGCAGTGGCCTCGGGGCTGGCAGGTCTTCTTTCACTGCTGGCGGTTCTGCTGGGTCCTGTTTTTCTGTTGCGCAATGCGCCACCAATTGTTTTTGGTGGCATGCTGTGTGTAAGCCTTGCCTATATATTTTACGGCACCAGCAACCTGCTGTTTTATCACGACGTGTCCAACAGCCTTTATCTGGCAATGATCGGCGTGTTTTTCGCATTGTCCAATCTGGAAGAAGAGGCGCGGTGAGCCCTTTTTATGCGCTTTGCCGCCGCGATAGAACGCCGGCTATTGTCCTGAAACAAATGCGCACATCAAGCGCCAGCGATTGTTGCTCCATGTAATTTTGATCACTTTGCGCCAGTTCGGCAGGGCGTGACATGTCGATACCCTCTATCTGTGCAAGCCCGGTAATTCCCGGACGAATGGCAAACACCCTGCGTGCGCGCCGCTCGTCAATGACCGCATGCTGATTAGGCAGGCAGGGGCGGGGGCCGACAAGGCTCATATCGCCACGCAGCACATTATAGGCCTGCGGCAGTTCATCGAGCTTGAGCCTGCGAACAAGCCTGCCAACGCGTGTCGTGCGATCTGTCGCCACCTCATGCGTGCCAAGCGATGGCGTGCCCATATACATGGAGCGCAGTTTCCACATGGTAAATAGCTTTTCGTCGCGCCCGACGCGAATTTGCCCATAGAATGGATTACCCGGCGTATCGATGCGTATGAGCACAGCCAGGAGGGCTATGACTGGCCACAGCAGGGCGAGGACACAGGCAGCAGCAACAATGTCAGTTGGTCTTTTCACGCAGGACCTTTTCATAAAGTTCGAGATAACGTGCGCCCATTCGTTTTGCATTGAGTTCACTGTCAAAACGCTGTTTTGCCGCCATTCCCATTGACTGACTTAGTTCGGCGTCTTCGACGAGACGGTTCATGGCCTTTGACAAGGCATCCGGGTTGTCGGGCGGAACAACAAGACCGGTCACACCGTCAAGATTAACAAAGCTTGTGCCGGTACCAATCTCGCAGCTGATCAAAGGTTTGCCCATCATCGCCGCTTCGGCCAACGACAGGCCGAAGGCCTCTGAGCGCTTGTTGGATGGAAAGACAAATCCGGTACACAGCCTTAACAATGCAATCTTGTCCGCTTCCTCCAACTGACCAATGAAAAGGACATTATCCAGACCCAGTTGTTCTTTCATCTGCCGCAGTTCATCTTCGCAAAAACCCGATCCTGCAATAACTATTTTTGCATTGGTTTTTTTAGCGGCGCGCAACAGGACGTGCAGTCCCTTGTAATGGCGCAATACGCCGACAAACAAAAAGAAAAGGCCTTTGATGCGGGCGGCCCAGCTTGTGATTTTGGCTGGATCTGGCTCTGGATAACTCTCGGGTTCAAGGCCAAGCGGGATAACCTGCGTTTTATTGCGGAAAGGCTGCAGATCTGCGCTGCTGTCAAGATAGTTGGGCGATGTGGGCACAATACGGGTTACCTTGCGCAGAAATTGCCGCTTGAGCGGCGCATAAACGGTCTCCAGCAGCGAACTTGCCATGGCGTCCGCATGATATGTGACAATCGTCGGTTTGTTTATTCGAGCTGCAAAATACATGAGGTCCATATAGGGCCACGGATAGTGCAATTGAACAATATCAGCCTCCTCGCAAAGACGTTTCAATGGACGAAGGCCCGTCAGGGAAAAGTCTGTTGAAGCGATAGAAAAATGTCGTTTGACCTGATGGATGGTCTGCTGATTGAAGGTTTGTGGCGAAGACGCCGGATTGTCGCTGAGCGTCAGAACACTGTGAGACACATGTTTTGACGATGTGGCGACCGCAAGTGCATTGATGGTTCGTTCTACACCGCCAAATGTTTCAGGCCAGTAGGTTTTGTAAAAATGCAATATGCGCATGATGCTCTCGGGACGTGTATAACCGCGTTCTTATACACTGAAGTGCATGAGCGCAAACCATTGCTGCGAAATCATGCGGCTGTTCATGTGTGTTTGGTGATCAACGCTTCAAACAATGCCTGCATTTTGTTGACACTTTGTTTCCAGGAAAAGCGTGCTGCATTGGGTTTGGCTTCGGCGGCAAGGCTGCCATAAAGTTCGTTGTCCTGCCATAGCTGCTGCCATCCGCGTGCAATATCGTGCGGATCCATCGGATTGATCAACAAACCCGATTTACCGGCTGCCTCGGGCATTGAAGACACATTGCTGGTGAGCACCGGCAATCCATAGTGATTGGCTTCAATGATTGGAATGCCAAACCCTTCATAGAGCGACGGCATCACCAGAAATCGTGCTTTTGAATAGAGCGCATCCAGTGCGCCATCACTGACATAGCCAACGGCACGTATATGGCTGGAAAGGTCAAGTTGTTTGATCATGTCTTCGATATTTGCGTGACGCCAGCCTCGACCGCCGGCAATGCACAGTTGACCGGTCAATTGCCCTTTGTCTTTCAAAAGCGCCAGCGCCTCGAGCAGCGTTGCAAGGTTTTTGCGCGGCTCAAGCGTACCGACAAAAAGCGCAAAGTCACCCTCCATTGACGCCGGCGTTTTGGTGGCTGCTCCCTCATCGGGGTCAGTTAGAACCGAGACGCCCGGGTGAACAACATGCGTTTTGCTTTCATAGGCTGGATAACGCTCTACGATGTCCCGTTTGGTTGAATGAGAGACGGCGATAATTGCATCCGCACGGGCCATGGCATGGGGCGCCAGCAGACGATCCGCCAGCCAGCCTGTCCGCCGCATGGTTTGCGGATATTTAGCCCAGACGAGATCATGAATTGTGACGACGCATGGAATGGAAGGATCTACACGCGATGGTAGGCGGTGCGCTAGTCCCCAGAAGATGTCGGGTCGAGTGGCGTTGATTTGACGGGGGAGGACAGTGTGAGACCAGATGATCCGGCCAATGTTGGATTTGAAGTTGCTGAAGTGGTGCTGGGTATCCGCAGTTTGACTGATATGCGGTGCATTCGGGCGTTCTGGCCAATAGTAACTGAGCTGAACGCCGCGGTTTGTAAGTTCACTGCAGGAACACAGGATTGTGCGGCCAATACCGTTTTCGCTGTTCAACAAATTCCGGGCGTCGAGTGCTATCTGCATGAGGTCCAATTCTACCCTGGCATATGCTGCCGCTTTACCCGTATGGAATGTGCGTTGCCCGCTCTGTAGTGAGCGAGCAGATATAAACGCATGGAATGGCGTTGAGGAATAGCAATTTTTCCTGAACTATTTCAATCTGCGAAGCGCAATGCCAATCCAACGCAACGGTGCGGTCACTCGCCATGATCGACTGTTCACGAGCGCCTTGTTGCGAATTTCGAATTCGCGCAGGTTTTGATTGCCTCTGTCCAGTCTTGATTGCAAATCGCGGATTTCACTAACGAGATTTTCGTGTCCAGCCTGGCTTGTTTCGAGCAATCGCTGTGTTTTGCTCAGTGTCAACTGTGCAGACTCAATATGACGAACGAAAGCCATATGTGTCTTCTCATCACTGTACTGGCCAGCGCTATCCGTTGGATTATCTTTCATCTGGCGCGTTGCCTCCGCCAGACTTTCAGAAATATCATAAAATACAATCGGCTCTTTCTCACAGCTTGCTACCAATATCCGATCATCGCGACTCAAATCCATGCCCTTGGGGCCACCTTCCTGAGGATTGTATTTGCCGGCTTCAAAGGTTGCATCGTCAATAACCTGTATAGAGGCCACTGGCTTGCGCTCATGATACCAGGTCCCCTGATCACCAGCGAACAGATGAACAAATGGTGCTCCCGCATCTGCAACCAGAAGAAACTGCTCGTCCTGTGAAAAGCGCAGGCCATGCGGATAGTTTATACCGCGCAAAGCGCCGCAGGCTTTGTGATCATTGTTCAGATGAGCATCGTTTTCATACATGAAAACGCTGTTGTCATTGTGATTGCTGACAGCAACCCAACGGCCTGTCCTGCTGTAGGAGACTCCGTCCGGAATATCCAGACCATCGACAAGAAGTGTCTCGTTCGACAAAATTCGATAGTTGTCGCTCTCATCTATCAGATGCCGGGAAACGTTATTTTGGTAGTTGTTACAGACTAGCACCTCAAGAAGGCTGTCATGGATACGTGTGACAGATACCGAGCCGGGTGAACGCACTTTGCCGGATGTCGCATCAATTACCTGCGCGGGCTGGACTTCAACCTTCCTCGAGGCCGGTTTGACCGTCGGGATATTGAGAATCGATACCTCACCTTCGCGATTGGCAGTGATAATCGTTTCATCATCAATCCAGAATATCCCGTGTGGATTGGCGAATGATGGAGATGTGACTTCGAGATAATCAGTAAAGCTGATTTCAGTTTTGTTTGCCGATACACTTATGTCGATATCCAGGATCAGAATTTTGTTTTTCAGCATTCCAGCAACCGCAAGGCAGCGATTGTCGGGGGAAAAATGGATATCTTCCGTTCGCCCCAGTCGCCCGATGGCAGAGTGGACTTCATCTACTGCCGTGTAAGCAATCTTTGTTGCAGTTTTCATGTCATTCCGTCTGCTTCAATAAAGGCAACATTGCCTGTTTCAGAGAGGCAGACATGATCAGCAGCGCATTGTGGCGCCACACCGCAGACATTGCCACACATATCCCCCTGTGCAGAAAGACTTGCTATCCCATGTGACAACAAAATACAAATGCCGTGTTAATTGTTTTTGTGAGCAATTGCCAATAATTTGCTGTCAACGATGGCGTCATTCATTATTGCTCGAATTTGTAGACATTGGCTTGGATGCTTTATTTCCTGGTTGTGATGCCAATTCATTGAACTGAATTGAAAAAAATAGTAAATCAGATTCTAAGGAATAATTTATGAAGGATGCAGCGGAGTCATTTGTTACATTTAACGAATGGTAGCCAATTATTCCTAACCATCCTCCATTTGTAGAGGCATTCTCTAGGATGCCAATATGCCCGCAAGGTTCTCTATCTTAGCTTCTGTATTCTGCAACTAGGTTCATGGGGTGTGAATCGAGATTGAGATTGTCTACCAAATTATGATAGCAACACTCAGCACGACGCTCTCCCAAATTTTTCGCATTTAGTTGTTGTTTGTCGTCATATGTTATTGCATGGACGCTTATGGCTAGCTTTGGTGTTGGCAGTTATTCGACATGTTGGTTTTCGTGAGTGGATACACTCGTGTTGCAGAATATTACGAATCGCGGGATATGATACCTTCGTGAGGCTTGGGTTATATCGAAAATTGTTCTTTGCTGAATGTCCCTGCTACGAGTGAAAAATCATTAAAGAAGAATAAGTTGAATGCCATTCATTTCATACGCTCAAAATTATGAAGACGTTATGCTGCGTCGTGCCCTGAAAGATGTGAACGAGGGTTTTTACATTGACGTGGGTGCCAATGATCCCGTCGAAGATTCTGTAACCAAGTCATTTTACGATTTAGGCTGGTCGGGTATCAATATTGAGCCCGTTAATCAATGGTTCGAAAAGCTCCAACAACAACGGCCCAACGATACAAACCTAAAACTGGCGGCTGGTGCACGAAATAGCTGCGCAAATTTCTATGAGGTCGTCGGTACCGGTTTGTCGACAATGGACAAGGCCACCGCTATTCGGCACGCGACGGAAAGGGGCTATGTGGTAGAAAAACATAAAGTGCCTGTTGCAAGGTTGACTAGCATATGTGAACAGCATCAAGTTTCAGAAATTCATTTCCTTAAAATCGATGTTGAGGGTGCCGAACTACCTGTTTTGCAAGGATTGGATTTAAAGAGATTCAGACCTTGGATTATTTTGGTCGAATCAACCCTACCTAATTCACAGATAGAAAATTATGAGGATTGGGATCAGTTGCTTACCGATCAGGGATATCACCACGTTTATTTTGATGGGCTAAACAGGTTTTACGTTGCGGATGAACATGATTGTCTTGACAAAGCTTTTCTGGTTCCTCCCAATTATTTTGACTTTTTTAAGCGGGCAAGCGAAGACGCGATGAATCGCTATGCCGAGTGGTTGCTGAATGAGCGGGATTGCTTGGCGCGAAATCTAGATGAGATGGAATCGCAAAACCAACAGCTTGAAGTGCATATACAAGACCTGCGAGCAAATGAGAGGTCGATGAAATGCCATGCCGAGTCGCTACTAAATGAGCGGGATTGTCTGGCGCTAAAACTAGAAGAGATGGAAACGCAGCACAAACGGCTCGAAGTTCTAATGCAAAACTTGGAGATGGAATCGAAACTGAAGGATGAGGAGTTGCGTGCTGTGTATAGCAGCTATTCCTGGCTTATTACCATTCCTATGCGGAATTCAAAATCAGCGATCAGACGATTGTCCGACTTACCTGCTCGTACGGCGAATTGGGGTATGTCATTTGCTAAACGTGCAACGAAATGGCTCGTTGCAAAGTCCGTTGCTTTTGTCTTGAAACGCAGTGCAATAAAGAGATTGGCCACGGCAACGTTACGAAAACACCCGAATATGAAGAGAAAGATACGTGATCTTGCCAATTCCCTTAGTCAAATGGAATCAGTTTCAAAAGTTGTAGGTGCGCCTGAAAAAAAGAACTTAGAAGGTGAGTATGTAAGCTCAGAAAGAAATCTATCAGAACTTACACCTGGAGCACATCGCATTCATCGAGAACTCAAGGCCGCCATCGGTCAATCTCAGAAAGTGGATTTGTGATGCGTATTGTAATTGACATGCAGGGTGTTCAAACAGAAAGTCGTTTTCGCGGTATCGGCCGATACACACTTTCTCTCGTAAAGGCGATTGTTGCAAACCGCAAAGAACATGAGGTCGTACTAGTATTAAATGGCCTGTTTCCTGAGGCAGTTGATACAGTACGTGCAGAATTTGGGGATATTCTGGGGCAGGAAAATGTTCTCGTTTGGCATGCTGCAGGCCCGGTCCTTGAAATGGAAACTGGGAATTCATGGAGGCGCGAAGCAGCGGAGTTTATTCGAGAAGCATTCATCGCAAGCTTGCAGCCGGATGTTGTTTTCAATACAAGCATGTTTGAGGGGTTTGTTGATGATGCTGTTACAAGTGTGGGGAAATTTGATAAAAAGACCCCAGTCTGCACTTCTCTTTATGATCTCATTCCACTGCTAAATTCCGACCAGTATTTAAAACCTAACCCTGCATATGAAAAGCACTATCTGAGAAAGATAGAATTCCTAGAGCAATCATCATTATTGCTGTCCATTTCAGAGTTTACTCAACATGAAGGACGGGAGCATCTTGGTAGCAATTCCAACACTATTGTAAATATATCTACTGCTGCCGATGAACATTTTTGCCTATCGCCGCCAGCCACAGATAGAATAAGAGAACTGCGTAGCAGATTTGGCATAGTACGTTCGTTTTTATTGCATACGGGAGGTGCTGATGAACGCAAAAACCTTCATCGTCTGATTCGGGCGTTTGCAGCACTACCCAAAGAGTTGAAGGATACCCATCAATTGGTGCTTGCTGGCCGCATTGCCGGAGGGAGCCGGTTGCAATTGCAAGAGCAAGCCAATTCTGTTGGATTGGATTCTGATGAGTTGGTCTTAACGGGGTATATCACAGAAGATGAATTAGTTGATCTCTACAATATGTGTGAATTGCATATATTCCCGTCTTGGCATGAAGGCTTTGGATTGCCTGCGCTTGAGGCGATGTCGTGCGGTGCACCAACAATTGGAGCGAATATAACAAGTTTGCCGGAAGTGATAGGAAATCAAGATGCTCTGTTTGATCCTTACTCGGAAGTGGCGATGGTCCAGAAGATCAAAAGGGTCTTAACTGATGAAAGTTTTAGAAATAGGTTAGTCAGCTTTGGATTGAAGCAGGCTGAGAATTTTTCATGGGACAAGAGTGCCAAGCGCGCGATTAAGGCGTTTGAACAATTCCAGGAGAAGAAAACTCCGAATAATCATTCGATAAGTCTAATCTCTCAAATTGCAAATATTAGAACAACAGACCGGCCATCTGAGGCTGATCTGGTTGAAACTGCTAGGTGTATTGATCAAAACGTCAAGTCTTCCCTTAGGTACAAGAACACTCTCGGAGCACTAACTTGGCGTATTGAGGGACCATTTGATAGCACTTACAGTTTGGCGTTGCTCAATAGAGAAACTGCGTTGTCATTGGATTCCTTAGACTGCGATGTAGCCTTGTTTTCAACGGAAGGTCCAGGTGATTTCGAGCCGGACTCGAATTTTCTGAATAGCAACCCGAATGTTGCCAATTTGTATTCCAAATCCAGAGAGATTAAAAGTTATACTGCAGACGTGACTAGCCGAATGCTGTATCCCCCACGTGTAAATGATATGGAAAGTCAGATTCGGATGCTCCACCATTATGCGTGGGAAGAAACCGGCTTCCCTTTTGAATGGGTTGCTGATTTCAATTTACATCTGGATGGAATGACTTGTTTGTCTTCTCATGTCCTAAAGATAATGATTGACAACGGTATACACGTCCCCATGCGAGTCACAGGCTGCGGTGTTGATCATTGGGAGCGTATTGATGCATCAAAAAATTACAAAATAAAGGCCAAAGAATTCAAGTTTCTTCATGTTTCGTCGTGTTTTCCGCGTAAAGGTGTGGATGTTTTGCTGAAGGCTTATGGCAACCAATTCACATCCAATGATGATGTGTCGCTTATTATCAAAACTTTTTCAAATCCACACAACGAAATACACAAATGGATAAAAGATGCAGAAAGGGAGTATTCTGATTATCCGAATGTGGTGGTCATTGAGGAAGATTTGAGTGATCCTGACCTTAAGGCATTATATGAGCAATGCGATGTGTTGGTTGCTCCTAGCTGTGCTGAGGGGTTTGGTCTGCCCTTAGCGGAAGCTATGTTGTCGGGAGTTGCGGTCATTACGACAGACTGGAGTGGCCAACTTGATTTTTGCAATTCAGAGAATTCATGGTTGGTAGATTTTGAGTTTGAGCGTGCGCAAACCCACTTCAATGGTTTTTTGTCCGCTTGGGCAAAACCAAAGGTAGACGAGTTAGCGAAGGCAATGGTGGACGCCTACAGTTCAACACCTATGCTACGTTCCTCTATGGCGAAGGCTGGTAGAGCTTTGCTAATGGAAAAATTCAAATGGGGTGATGTTGTTGGACGCTTTATGATTGCCGTGGATGATATCCTGAAAATCGAAAACTCAGTGCAACCCAAAATCGCCTGGATTTCTACGTGGAACGTCAAATGTGGAATTGCTGCGTATTCTGCTCACCTCATCAAAAACATTCCAAGTGATGATGTCTTTGTTTATGCGCCGTATGACAATAATCGAATTGCTGATGACCTGAACAATTGCAAGCGGAGTTGGTCCTTTGGAAAAGAGAAAAATGATTTTCATAAGGTTGTTGATGATATAGAGAAAAAATCCATAAACACTGTTGTAATTCAATTCAATTATGGGTTTTTTAATCACGTAGAACTATCGGATTTCATCGAGAAGATGGTTGTATCTGATCGAAATGTTATAATTACATTTCATTCTACTGTAGATCCGGAAGGTGACGACCGGCTTCCAGAAAACAATTACAAGCTGCAATTTATTGTGCCGTATTTGAGATTGTGCCACCGAATTCTTGTGCATTCGGTAGCAGATTTGAACAGGCTGAAAAACATAGGCTTAGTTGAAAATGTGGCGTTGTTTCCACATGGCGTTTTGAGCCATGAAGATCTAACGCGCTCTACAGATACCACCACACTTCCGATGATTGCATCATATGGTTATTGCTTACCACATAAAGGACTTGAAGAGCTCATTGATGCCGTCGCGATACTGAGAGATCAAGGTACTCCTGTTCGTCTTCGGTTAGTGAATGCAGAATTTCCGGCGCCCCAGTCGAAAGTTTTAGTTTCGAATATTCAAGAACATATAAAAAAGTTTAAATTGGAGAAATTTGTAGAATTTAACTCCAAATTCCTTGATGATAGTGAAAGTCTAGAATTACTTTCAGAGGCTACTTTAATCGTGTTTGCCTATCAAATGACCGGCGAGTCTGCTAGTGGCGCGGTAAGGTATGGATTGGCCACAAAATGCCCGGTTGCCGTTACACCACTATCAATCTTTGATGACATTTCTGGCGCAACCTTTCGGTTGCCCGGTACAGATGCGGCTTCAATAGCTACTGGCGTAGCTGGAGTTTTGAAATCTTTGGCTGCTAATTCCGAAGAGGCGCAAAATGTGCGAGAAATGGCCGACCGTTGGCGACAGGAGTTTGATTATTCCGGGGTTGGTAAACGTTTATACGGAATATGTTCAGCGTTAATTCAACAAAGGACAACTTAAAACGTATGTAAAGCGTCAAGTATTTGCTTCCGGCTCTTACGGTGGCAACTGTGATTGAATGTTCATATGGAAGTGCCCGAATCGCCGGGGCAGCCTTTAAGGAAATTATTAAGCAACGGGTGCATGATGATACGTTCGACTAAAAACTCCTAGAATTCTGGGAGCAATTCATGTACCACCACAAGATTCCTACCATGGTGTGGCTATTCGCTGCGACACCACACAGTGTCTCGTTTTTTGTGAGAAGTATCGTGTTATCGACCCTCTCCCCGGGAATTGATCCACGGCTGAGTTAGTGATTTTCTTAACTGAGAAGGAGAGCACTGATGAAGAGACGCT
>CANMVS010000009.1 GCA_947501445.1 uncultured Rhizobiaceae group bacterium
AAATCCCCCGCCGTCAACCCGGTCGAACGAACGCGCGCTTCTCAATGTGCAATAACCCGATGAATAATTGGGGCTAAGTGTCTGCTGCAAGCGGTTTTGCAGGGTCACGTCCGATGCTGACATAGGTGAATCCATGCCGCGTCGGTTCCTTGCGTCGGTGAATATTGCGAAAGTCAATCATGAGCGGCTGCGCCATAGCTTCTCTTAAGCGGTCAAGTTCAAGCGCACGCAGCACATTCCATTCTGTCATGATTACAACGGCGTGCGCTCCAACAACTGCCTCATAGGGGTCTGTTGCCCAAACAACACTTGGATATAACTCCGCGGCCGCATCCATTGCCTTGGGGTCAAATGCTCTGACCTCAACACCGTTTTCAACGAGCATATCAAGTACGGGCAGTGCCGGCGATTCACGGATATCATCTGTTTCCGGTTTAAACGCAACACCAAGCACGGCAACTGTCTTTCCAGCAGGATCGCCAATTGTCGATAGGACACGTGCCGCCATATTCTTCTTGCGTTCTTCATTGACCGAAATTGTTGCTTCGACAATTTCCTGAGGTGCGCCGACCTTGCGTGCAAACGCGGCCAATGCTCTTGTGTCTTTGGGAAAGCAGGATCCGCCAAATCCGGGGCCAGCGCGCAGGAATTTTTCTCCGATACGGTCATCCAGGCCGATAATTTCCGACACTTCAATAATATTGCCGTCAACTTTTTCGCAAAGGTCGGCGATTTCATTGATGAAACTGACCTTCATTGCCAGAAAAGCATTTGCGGCATATTTGCTGAGTTCTGCCCCCACAAGTGACGCAAATGAAATGGGCGTGTCCTGCAGACTCAATGGCCGATATAATTGCTCGGTGACTTCGCGTCCGCGGTCATCGTGAATGCCCACAACAACCCGGTCCGGCCGCATGAAATCCTGAATGGCGGACCCTTCACGCAGAAATTCCGGATTGCTGACAACCGAGAAATCAAGCCCGGGTCGCAATGCGCTTATTCGATCCCTGACGCGTTGGCAGGTGCCTGGAACAACAGTACATTTGACGATAACCACAACACCGTCCGACAAATGCGGAGCAATGTCTTCAACCGCACCGAATACATAAGACAGATCCACATCTTCGCCATTGGCTCCAGATGGGGTGCCAACGGCCAGAAAAATGACATTGGCGTCAGGCACGCATTCAGACACATCGCTGCTGAAATGCAGCCGATCCTCCTGTGCATTGGCGCGAATCATTTGCTCGAGACCGGGCTCATATATCGGACTCACATTATTTTTCAGCAATGCGATCTTGTCAGTGTTGTTATCAACGCACGTTACATCAAACCCAAATTCCGATAGACAAACACCCGTAACAATGCCGACATAACCGGTTCCGATAATCGTGATAATCAAAGTAGCCTCGCAATTTTACCTGTCAGCCGTTGCCGGTCAGTATCGCATATGAGTAAATGCGGCGTTTCCAACCTGAGTGCGAGCGGGTATAAACGCTCCACAGATTAATGCCATAGCAATATGTGTGTTTTCGAGCAACGACAACAGCGAGTTTCCTTGAATGGTGGATAAAGTTTCAACCCCGATTATTGTCACGGGGGCAGCCGGCTTCATTGGCTTTCATGTCGCCAAGCGTCTGCTGTCGCGCGGCTATGATGTTGTTGGTATTGATAATCTGAATGACTATTATGATGTGAGCCTCAAAGAGGCTCGGCTTGACCAGTTAAAAACACAAAAAGGTTTTGATTTTTTCCGCACGGATATTGCCGACAGGAACGCTGTTGCCGATATTTTTGATAGGGTAAAACCAACCCACATAGCCCATCTGGCTGCACAGCCGGGTGTGCGGTATTCACTGGAAAATCCCCATGCCTATGTCCAAAGCAATGTTGCGGGATTTCTAAATATCCTGGAGGGGTGTCGCCATTGCGATATAAAGCATCTGGCCTACGCAAGCTCCAGTTCCGTATATGGAAACAGCCCAAATGTTCCATACCAGACAGATCAGCGTGTTGATAATCCAATCAGTCTTTATGCGGCAACCAAGAAGTCCAATGAGCTTATGGCCCATGCCTATAGTCACATTTGGTCCATGCCGGTAACGGGACTGCGTTTTTTTACGGTTTATGGTCCATGGGGGCGTCCTGACATGGCGGCATATCTGTTTACCAAGGCCATTCGCGAAGGCACCCCAATTCGCGTTTTCAACAATGGCGCGCTGCGGCGGGATTTCACCTATATTGATGATATTGCAGAGGGTGTCGTCAAAGTACTGCTGTCTGCGCCGCACATCAAAACTGGCGCGGCCGATGAATACCAGCAGGTGGCCTCCAACTATCGGCTCTATAATATTGGCAACTCTGAACCCGTCGAACTCATGAAAATGATCAACACCCTTGAGGAACTGCTCGGGAAAAAGGCGATCAAGGAGTATCTGCCAATGCAACCGGGTGATGTTTTGGAGACATTTTCCGATACAACGGCACTTGAACGCGATTTCGGCTTTCAAATACATACCCCATTGGAAAAGGGGTTGGCCGCTTTTGTAGACTGGTATGACACATATCATGCCACCTGAATCTGATTTTGCCGGATACGACGGACCGGATTTATTTCTGGTACGTCATGGCCAGACAGACTGGAACAAATTGGGATGGTTCCAGGGAAGCAGCGATATCCCGTTGAATGCAACCGGCCAGCAGCAGGCACGATATTTGTCAGGTAAGTTGGCGGAGGAAATTCGGACGGGCGGCTGCAGCATCGCCGATCTTGCTATTTGTTCATCCCCATTGTTGCGTGCCAGCCGCTCAGCATCAATTATTGCCGAGGGATTGGGTCTTGTGCCAACCGCAATATCTGTACACAGTGTGCTGACTGAGATTTCATTCGGGCGCTGGGAGGGCAAAACGACAATGGAAGTCAAGGCCGCTTTTCCGCAAGAGCGACGAATGCGGAAATTGGACCGCTGGAATTTTTGTCCAATTGGTGGAGAGAGCTACGCGGCGCGAATTGATGAAGTCCAAAATTTTTTGACAACCCTCAACAGACCGACAGTCATTGTGTCACATACCGGCATTATTCGGATGCTGATGACGCTGTTGGGCACAATTGACCAAAAAAAAGCAATTCTTGAGCCAATTTCCCACGAATTGATCTACAAATGGTCGGATGGAGCATTGGCACGGGTTTGAAAATGCATACAAACATGCTCAAAACAAAGGACTGCGGGTAAAATACGAAGCAAGGCTGGAAAAAGCCAACCCGAAAAACGTTTGATAGGGGAAGAAGCTGTTTAATGAGTAAGAGTAGTTCGGATCTTTTGCGAGTGGAGGACTTGCGGGTCGCGATCGGTACCAGGGAGCACCAGGTTGACGTCGTCAAAGGTGTCAGTTTTCGAATTCCCAAGGGCAAAACCGTTGCGCTTGTTGGCGAATCAGGCTCCGGCAAATCAATTATTGCACAAACCATAATGGGAATTTTACCCGATATTGCATCCGTAACTGGTGGTTCGATCAATTTTTACGATCCACTGGATGATGGCAAGCCGGTTGATATTGTAAAACTGCAACGTGATGGAAAGGAAATGCGTCAGCTGCGTGGCGGTCGCATTTCAATTATTTTCCAGGAACCCATGACATCGCTTTCCCCCGTGCACACGGTGGGCAATCAGATCGACGAGGCGCTTTATCTGCACCGCGAAGTCAGCCGTCGTGAATGCCAAAAACTCACAGAACAGATGCTGGAGCTCGTTGGATTTCCCGATCCCACGCGGGCCTATCACATGTATTCGATGGAATTGTCGGGTGGTCTCAGGCAACGGGCCATGATTGCCATGGCGCTCGTGTGTAACCCGGCGTTGCTGATTGCTGATGAGCCTACAACTGCGCTTGATGTGACGGTTCAGGCTCAGGTTCTTGCTGTCTTGAAAGACGTGCAGCAAAAACTTGGCATGTCTTTGCTGCTGATTACCCATGATCTGGGTGTGGTTGCCAATATGGCCGATGAAATTCTCGTGCTTTATCATGGAGAATTGATGGAGGCTGGCACGCTTGAAGATATCTTTCACAAGCCTCAGCACCGGTATTTGAAGGCATTATTGGCCGCTGTACCCCGTTTGGAAATGGAGCCGGGCGAAAAACTTGTTGCACTCAGAGAAATTGAACATCCGCTGCCGGATTCGTTCAAGGAACGCGCGAAGCAGCGTTTGCATGAACCCGATGACACAATTCTCACAGTCAACAATTTGACCAAGAGCTTTTCGACGCGAAAGGGAAGCAGGCTCATATCATCAGAGGCGGACAAGGTCATTGCTGTTGATAATGTAAGCTTTTCTGTACGCTACGGTGAATGTTTCGGACTTGTCGGGGAAAGCGGCTGCGGAAAAACCTCGCTCAGCAAGATGATCATCCATGCTTTGACACCAACCAAAGGCGAGATTTGCTTTAATCAGGGTGACCGGGAAATCGATTTGGCAAAACTGCGCGGCCGGGAGCTTTTTGAAGCGCGCCGTAATATACAAATGGTTTTTCAAGACCCTTTCTCGTCACTGTCTCCACGTTCAACCGTCATGAATATCCTGGCTGAACCATTGGAAATTCACGGTGACGGCAATGCGAAGTGGCGCAAGGAGCGCGCCCGCGAATTGATGACGATGGTTGGTCTTTCACCAACATTCCTTAACCGGTATCCGCATAGTTTCTCGGGCGGACAGCGCCAGCGAATTGGCATTGCCCGTGCACTTGCGCTTGATCCTGATCTCTTGATTTGCGATGAGCCTGTGTCTGCACTCGATGTATCCGTTCAGGCTCAGATTCTAAATCTGCTGATACGATTGCAGCGTGAATTGAATCTGACGACAATTTTCATCTCCCACAATCTTGCAGTCGTCAACTATGTTGCAGACCGCGTTGCGGTCATGCAAAGCGGGCGTATCGTAGAAATTGCGCCAGGCGATGTGCTGTTTCGTGAACCCATCCATCCCTATACGAAAAGCCTGCTTCATTCCATTCCAACAACTGATTTGAAGCACCCGTTGGAACTGAGCGAGACGGATATTTTAACAAGCAGCGGCAGCGAAAAATGGGACACACAATTTATTCCTGAAGGGCCGGGCGCACCCATGGAAATGTTGGAGGTAGGCAAAAATCATTTTGTTCTTGTCCGCCCGAACAGTGATACGACGAGGCTTGTGGCATGATAAAGACAGACAATTTCATCGCCGTATTGCTCGGGTTGGTTCTGCTGCCAATCATGGTACTTGCTGCAAATGCGGCTCCAATGAATGAGCCCCCGGACCTTGAGCCCCTGGTTCTATCCGGTGAACTTCCCCCGATGGCTGAACGGTTGCCCAAACAGCCTTTGATCGTGGATTTCAAAGCGGATGAAAAATCCATCGGCCGCTATGGTGGTTCGTTGCAGATGTTATTGGGCAAATCCAAAGACATCCGCATGATGACGGTCTATGGGTACGCGCGGCTGGTCGGGTTTGACCATAGTTTTGCGCTGAAACCAGACATTCTTGAGAGCTTTGAGGTTGAAGAAGGGCGGATTTTTACGCTGCGTTTGCGCGAAGGTCACAAATGGTCAGATGGTTATCCCTTTACATCGGAAGACTTCCGCTACTATTGGGACGATGTTGCAAATGACAAGGAACTCACTGGCAAGGGTGTGCCACGGGTGCTGCTGTCGAATGGCAAGCCACCCAAATTCGAAGTGTTGGATGAGCTGACGGTGCGCTATAGTTGGGATGATCCCAATCCTGCATTCACACTGGGTCTGGCTGGTCCGAGCCCGGCATATATCTACAAGCCGGCCCACTATATGAAGCAATTTCACAAAAATTATGTGGATCAGGTCAAGCTTGAAAAAATGGTGAAAGATGGCGAGTACCGCAATTGGGCAGCCATGCATATACGTAAGGGACGTCAATACAGGCAGGAAAATCCGGACCTTCCAACTTTGCAGCCCTGGCGGAATATGACGGAGGGTCCTTCCAAACGGTTTGTATTCCAGCGCAATCCCTACTATCACCGCGTCGACCCAACCGGCCAGCAACTGCCCTATATTGATGAGGTTGTTCTGCTCATGGGGTCAACGGACATCGTGCCGACAAAAGCCGGTTCCGGAGAAAGCGATCTGCAGGCCAGATACCTGCGTTTTGACAATTACACATTCCTCAAGCAGGGCGAAAAGGATCAGAATTATCGGGTTCTGCTTTGGCGCAGCGGTGTGGCATCACAAATTTCCCTCTATCCGAACCTGAATGTCAAGGATCCCGAGTGGCGCCGGGTATTTCAGGACGTACGTTTTCGCCGGGCCCTTTCGCTGGGACTTAATCGACACGAACTGAACGAGCAGTTGTTTTTTGGCCTGGCACGGGAAGGTGGCGATACGGTCTTGAGCAAATCGCCGCTCTATCAGGAAAGGTTTGAAAAACACTGGACACAACATGATGTCCCCCAGGCAAACAAATTGCTTGATGAAATGGGGCTGGACAAGCGTGATGATAATGGCACGCGCCTGCTGCCCAATGGTGAGCCGATGGAGATCATCGTTGAAAGCGCCGGGGAAAGCACGGAGCAGACAGATGCCCTTGAGCTGATCCGGTATCACTGGAGCGATCTGGGTATCCGTGTTTTCACGCGTACCCTGCAACGCGATATCCATCGCCGCAGGTTTTTGACCGGCGAAACAATGATGACCATTTCCAAGGGCATGAATATCGGTCTGGCCACACCGGATTCAAATCCTGAAGAACTCGCACCCGTATCGTCGGCGCAGCCAAACTGGCCGGTGTGGGGACAATATACCGAGACTGCGGGGAAGGCGGGTGAGCCACCCAGTTTGCCCGCAGCAAAACGTTTGCTTGACCTGTATTTCCTTTGGCGAAAATCCACCAATACGCCGGAACGCGTGGCCATCTGGTCAGAAATGCTGGAGATTTATTCTGAGGAAATTTTCTCGATCGGCATAGCGCGCGAGGCAATTCAGCCCGTCGTGGTCAATAGGAAATTACGTAACCTTCCGGAAACTGGCATCTATTCCTGGTCGCCGTCCGCATTTTTCGGCATCTACCGCCCGGATACATTCTGGTTTGAGGAATAGGCTTTAACATGTTGAAATATATATTTTTCCGGTTCATGGCGATGATTCCGACACTGGCAATAGCCAGCGTGTTGATCTTCACAATAGTGGAATTGCCGCCAGGAGATTACTTTGAAAGCTATGTGGCAGAATTGCAGGCTTCCGGCGAAACTGTTGACCCGGAGAAGATTGAATATCTCAGAGTAGAATATGGATTTGATAAACCCGCATGGCAGCGATATTTCGGCTGGGTTTGGGGCATGTTCCACGGTGATTTTGGATATTCATTTGAGTATGAACGACCCGTTTCCGAGTTGATCGGCAGTCGGATATTTTTGACGATGTTGCTTTCGACCGTGACAATCATTTTCACCTGGCTGATTGCGTTTCCAATCGGCATTTACTCCGCGACCCATAAATACTCAATGGGCGACTATGGTTTCACCTTTATCGGTTTGCTGGGATTGGCCATCCCCAATTTTCTTCTTGCACTCGTTATGATGTATTTCGCCAAAGTCTGGTTTGGCACCTCTATTGGCGGTCTGATGGACCCGGAATATATCAACGAACCCATGAGTTTGGCAAAGTTTGGTTCGATCATGGAACATATGGCGATTCCCGTCATCGTCATTGGCACTTCGGGTACAGCCGCCATGATCCGCCGCATCCGGGCCAATCTTCTGGACGAATTGAAGAAACAATATGTGACGACCGCAAGGGCCAAGGGGGTGCCGCCCGTGCGTGCGGTCCTTAAATATCCTTTCAGAATGTCATTGAATTTCTTCATTGCCGACATAGGCAACATATTGCCCGCAGTGGTTTCCGGTGCAGAAGTTGTGGCGATTGTCCTCTCGCTGGAAACAACCGGGCCCTTGCTCATATCAGCTTTGCAAAGTCAGGATATGTACCTTGCCGGAACGTTCCTCATGTTCCTTGCCGTATTAACCGTGATTGGCGTTCTGGTTTCAGACATTTTGCTGGCCATTCTTGATCCGCGAATTCGCTTGCAGGGAAAGGCGCAAAAATGAGTAACTCGTCACTTCCCGAGGCGGGCAAGCCGCTTGGGCACTTTGTGTCCACCGCAGAATTCGATCCACAGTCAACTGAAAAGCTGACGCCGGCGCAGGAAAAATACTACTTCGCATCCCAAAGGCAGCTTATCTGGTGGAAGTTCAAGAAACACCGCCTGGCATATTATTCAGGCCTGTTCCTCCTGTTTTGCTATTTTGTAATCGCTTTTGCCGAATTCATAGCGCCCTATGATCTCTCGCATCGCCATATCGACGACATCTATGCACCACCTCAGGGAATACACTTTTTTGAAGACGGAAAATTTGTCGGTCCACGCGTTTATCAGCGCATCAAGACACTTGATATGGAGATTTTAAAACGCGAATACTCCGACAATATGACCAAGAGCTATCCGATCCGGTTCCTTTGTGAGGGCGACCCCTACCGCTTCTGGGGTCTGATAGAGGGCAATACACACCTGTTCTGTGTTGAGGGGAAAGGGGATCTGTTCCTGCTTGGAACGGACAGGCTTGGCAGAGACATGTTCTCGCGCATTATTTACGGTGCGCGTATCTCACTGACGATCGGATTGATCGGCATTACCGTCAGTTTTGTGCTCGGTATTACCATTGGCGGACTGGCTGGCTATTACGGCGGCTGGGTCGATGTTGTGGTCCAGCGCATTATTGAGGTATTGCAGTCAATTCCGAGCATACCATTATGGATGGCACTGGCGGCAATATTACCGGTGACGTGGAGCCCAATTCTGATCTATTTCGGCATAACCGTGATACTGGGTTTGCTTGATTGGACAGGGCTTGCACGCGCCGTGCGCTCCAAACTGCTGTCATTGCGAGAAGAAGACTACGTGCTTGCTGCGCAATTGATGGGGGCCAAGCCGCCACGCATCATTGTGCGGCACCTTATCCCCGGTTTCATGAGCCATCTGATTGCGTCAGCAACGATAACCATACCAGCGATGATCCTTGGCGAAACTTCGCTGAGCTTCCTGGGACTTGGCTTGCGGCCGCCTGTAACCAGCTGGGGTGTATTGCTCAATGAAGCGCAGAACATCAACGTCGTGGTGCTTTACCCGTGGCTGATCTTACCGGTGGTGCCAGTCATTCTGGTCATTCTGGCCTTCAATTTCATGGGTGATGGACTGCGTGACGCTGCTGATCCCTATCACTAGGGATTAAGGCATCACACAGCTGAGACCAGACACCAATATCGTTCCCAGCTGGAAACGCGGATCGTAGACCAGGTTTTGACGGAAACGGCAAAACCTGAATGCGTCAACAAAATCAACGGCCGACACCGTTGTCCCGTTTCTGACAAAACGTGAAACGGTCTAAGGTGCAAAACCGTTGTGAATGGTGACTACCGCGATATTATCGGCAATGTCTCGATAACCTGTTTGAAAACCGCCGCAACGGCTGGAATATCGTGATCTTTCAGGACCTGCCTGCGTCCATCTGTTCCAAGTCTGTTGCGCAGGGCAGTGTTCTCGATAAGGGATTTTATGGACGCTGCATAGGCTGACAGATCGCCTGCCGGTGACAACAGGCCACCGATGCCCTGTGATACGACCAGCGAAACCCCCGCCGTATCAAGGGCTGCAACCGGTAGACCACGCGACTGGGCCTCCAGATAAACCAGACCGAAAGCTTCGCCAATTCCGGGCCACACAAATATGTTGCTTTGGTCCATTATTGCGAACATGTGTTCGTGGGCGACACTGCCAAGCATCTGCAAGCGGTCCTCAGCAACAAAATTAAATAATTGTGCGACCTGTTGGCGCTCCGGGCCTTCGCCAGCAATGATCAAATTCCATTGCAAATGCTGAATGCGTTTGAGCGTATTGGCAAGACATTCATAGCTTTGCATTTTTGCGCCAGGCCGCATCATTCCAGCAGCAAACAAAACCGGGAACTGATTGTCGAAAAGAGAGGTTCCCGGGGGCGTGGGGGCTGGCTGGCCGGCAGAATTCAAAAAGGGCTTCATGCGAATGGCCGTGCGCATGTCCGGAATGATTTCCTGCAGGTAATGCCAGTCGGTATCCTTGAGTACAAAATTGCAGTCAGCCTGTATCACGGCGTCACGAACGGAGCGACGGCCAGCGAGCCAATCTGTCGGTAATCCCTGGCGTGTCCTGCAGGCCTCGGCGGTGACATATGGAATGCCAAAGTCTTTGGTCAATGTGGGACCCAACCAGTCGGGCGATTTACAGTAGGGATGATAGGTAAACCAGACATGTGGAATTTGATCCCGGTCCTGCGACCATAAAGTACGCAGCCTCTTTTCCTCCGCCAATACATCCTTTCGACGTCGATCGAACAACTCCTGTTGCGGTCTTTTTTGATAGGAAATGACCTCTGATATGAGGTCCACCTTAAAACCTGCAAGCTTCAAAGCCTGCATCATCATTCTTGCAATTTCCCGGTCACCGGACGGAATGGGGTGAAACGGTGATTTCAATGGCGCATAAAACGCTATTTTCTTTTGCGCTACCATTCATCAGCGCCCTTGCTTCTGTCTGCTCGTCAGATAGGCTTTTTCCAGAATATCGGCAGATTTGTGCGCGCCGCATGTATCAATGCTTTGCCAGTCTGGTGGAGGGGCTTGCATGATACGTCTGATTGCTTCGCGTATGTTTTCCGGGTTCTTCTGTTCATGAGACAACATTTCCACCAGATTGCGTTCAGCCAGAAGCTGCGTGCGTCGCAATTGCTCGGTTTCCTTGTCATTCCATTGCGGAGCAATAATGGCGCGGCATCCCGCCGCCATAATATCGGCTACTGTATTATATCCGGCGAGTGAAATTGATAATTTCGCTCCAGCCAAAACCTGTGGAAGGTCAGGCAGGAATTCACGAACGACGATATCTGAGTTAAACAGTTGTCTGCTGAAATCAGCATCCATAAATGGGCCCGTCAGGACACACCAGCGCGCATCCTGCATCGTCGAACCACTTTTGGCTTCAACGGCGGCGCTTACGAGTTCGCGGCCTAGCATTCCTCCACCGACAGATACGACCACATCGAATTCAGGCACCACGCCGGACAGGTTGGGTATAATATCCGGCGCTACGATCCCTGTATAATTTATCAAGGTGGCGATCTCTTCGGTTAAAGGAAAGGTCGCATCAAGAGCGATCAGGTTCGGGTCGGCGTGAACCAATATGCCATCAAAATACGTCTTAAGGAGCGCAACTGTTTGCTGGTCCTTAGACGGCTTGTTGCCCTCCTGGAGAATATCCCGAACGGAGGCAAAAATGAGCGGTCGTTTCTGCATTGCGGCTGCCGCCTCCATGAAGGGCAGGAGCTCAAAATGCATTTGTCGACGCCCGAAGGGAAATGCTTCCGTAACGATGATATCCGGCTTTGCCTGGGCAAGAATGGTGAGCAGCCTGTCGCGCCTGTCACATTTATACTGGTCGTCAGCAAGGACACCCTGGGCCGTCAAAAGGTGTGAAAAATCACCTTTGGCAGTGACCAGTGATGGCAGGAAATGAACCTTTGCGCCGTAATCGTCAAATTGTGGCAGTTTTTCGCCGCCATAAATCAATTCAACGTCAAAGCCGCGCTGAACCAGGATTTTGACAATTCTCATCGTACGAAAGACATGACCAACACCCAGGAGATGCTGGACGTAATAGAGAATTTTTGGTGTGCGTTTCATTCTGCTGCAGCTTGAAACTTGCGGTCTATTCCCGAATGTTCCAGCAAATTGACCAATGTTGTGATTTCCTGGCGGTGATCGAACTGTCTTTCAACCTTGTCTGCACCGGCAGCACCCATTTTGCCTCTATTTTGCGGGTCTTTGATCAAAGTTTCCAGCGCCTTGGCAAGAGCTGTGGCATCATTTGGCGGGATCAGCAAGCCATTCTTGCCGTCTTCTATCAGCTCTACAATGCCCGAAATGGGAGTGGAAACACAGGCAAGGTTTTGGCTTTGTGCTTCCACCAGAACATTGGGAAGGCCATCACGATCGCCGTCGTCGGCGATCCGGCACGGCAGCACAAACAGATCACTGTTTCGGTAGGTTTCGAGCACAAATTCCTGAGGTCTTGATCCAAGCAATTCGGTTTTTTCAATTAATCCGAGACGCTTGATCTGTTCAGCTATGTTATCTGACAGGACGCCACCTCCAATGTGGGTCCATTTCCAGTTAAGTGTCGCAGGCAAGAGAGCCAGTGCGTCGATCAGCGTGTCCAGGCCCTTCTTCTCCACCGCACGACCGACAGTGATCAGGCGAACAGGATCATTGATATCGCTCCCGTCCCGTGGCGGCCTTAGATCGGCTGTGCGCTGAAAACGACTGAGGTCCAAACCATGGTGGACCAGTTCAACGGTATTCTGGTCTTGCGCCAATGTTCTCAGATGATGGTATCCGCTTTCAGTGCAGGTCACGGTCCATGACGCATCGTCCAGCTTTTCAGATAATTCCCAATCAGGCGACGTCCAGATATCCTTTGCGTGCGCTGAGCAGCTCCATTGGGTATCCACCATCATGTGTGTGTAATAGGCCACTGAGGCAGGTGTGTGGATAAAATGTGCATAAATCCAGGCCGTATTCTGCGGCAACTCATTTGCCATCACCAGTGCCTGACCAAAGCGCCGCAGCCTGTTGCGGCTGATATCGCGTCGAAAGTCCTTTAGCAAAGTATGAAACGCTTTGCGGTATCCGCTTCTTCTGCGGCTCGCAAACCACCCTTTCAGAACGCGCATGGGTTCTTCATGCAGATATTCAGGCAGATATATGACGGGCGCTTTGATTTCAGAATGTATTGGATGACGGGCTTTATCTGTCGGTCGCCTCAAGGCAAAAATCACCAGTTCAAAGCCAGCGCGCTCAAGTTCCAGAAGCTCCTGCGCGATGAAAGTTTCGGAAAGACGGGGATACCCTTTCAGGACAACCGCAATCTTCTTGTTCATCAGCCCACATGCTCCATATTTTTTGCGTGCCCCCTGCGCCCGCGCAGGATTGCACCGACACTATCGCAGATACGATCCAGCCCGCGAGCATCAAAATCATGTTCTGCCACGCCCGATTGCGCCCGAACAATAAGCTGCCGGATGGCCTTCAACATGCGTTTTGTGTTACCGGCATCTTCCGTTAGAATTACGTCACAATATCCAAGATCTCGTGCACGTTCTGCCCGGATAAGCTGCTCAAGTCGCGGGGTTTGCCTAGGCACAAAAAGCGCTGCCTTTTTGCGGGCAATGACCTCACAAAAGGTATTGTACCCGCACATGCCTATGACGGCAGTGGCATTTTGTATCAACACCTCCGGATTGGCATCAAATCCGATAATATGAATACCCGCAGTTTGATTGGCACGCGCATGCGCTCGAGCCGCAAGATCGGGATCGGAATAGGGGCCCAGTAACAGCACAGCGGGTACGGACAACTGTGGGTCGGCTTCATAGGCACTCAGAACGGCGTCCATCAATCGCGCCCCGTCACCACCGCCACCGGCCGTAACAAGCAGATAATTCGGCGGAAGACCCAGGGAGGGTTTGTTTTCGAACTGCGGGTAGTCCTGATACAAAAAGCCCGTGTAGCGGCATTTGTTCAGAACATTCTTAGACAGTCCGATGTCTGCAAGGGGATTATAAAATTTTTCCGAGCCATATATCCAGATTTGATCGTAAATACCGTCCAGAGAACCCAAAATGCCTTTGCGTTCCCACTCGCTGCGCAGCTTGGCAGGATCATCCAGCACATCTCTCAGACCCAGGATAAGCGTTGTTCCGGTGGATTTGAAATGGGCGATGGCATCGGTGAGTTCTCCACCAAGTCCCAGCGGTTCCTTGTCAGCAATGAACAGGTCAGCCGGATTGGCCATTACATATTTGTTGATGACCTCTTTTCGCGCTGTAATGACCTGGTCAAACGTCTGATTAGACCCAACCGCTATATATTGGCCATCTGGCTGTTTATCCACCTGCGGAATTTCCACGTATTTGATACGTGGATGGGTCGAATATTCACCGGATATCTCGGACCCGGTGATAATGGTTGCATGAAGATCAGCAAACCGGTCAACCAGCGCTTTCGCAATTTTGCGGTTGCGCCGAATGTGTCCAAGGCCAAATGTATCATGGCTATAGAGGATGAGGTGTGTTGCGTTGCTCACGGGGTCAACTTGCCTTTAACATGGGCAATGGGTCATACCGCAGCGCCGCTTGGGCCCCGGAAACACCGGGAAATCCCTTCAGTATGCTTCATTTTGTCCCCCAAAATTCTGTAGGCCACATTGTTTTAGCAGCTGATTTGTTTGCGTTGTAAATAAGCGTTTGTCTGACAGATGTCACGGTACTTTTGCGCGAAAGTGAAGCAAGGTGAGAATTGTGCGCGGGATAATTCTGCAAATTCGGGTTATAGATAATCAACCCAAGGGAATGTCCAGCTGTGGGCAGGGCATTCGCTAAGGGCAGTGCTATCTGCAGGTGGTGTTATGAAGTTGATTATTAAATGTGTCAAAATGGTTGCACTATTGCTGATCCTGAGTGTGGCAATCGGGGCGCCGGGAAGTCATGCACAGACTGCATTGCTGGATTCAATGTCTGGCTCCGGCAGCGAACAAACGGAAACCGATGCACTCAACACATTAATTAACAATGCCAAGGCCGATGGTTCAACGGTCATCGTCATTACGCCGCCATCAACCGGCGCCTCGGACAGCCAGTCCCTGTTGCCAATGCCAATGAACGGCGACCTGTTGCTGATGGCGCGTTCAAATGTGAAGCAAATGCTGGTGGGCGCGCTGGATTTTCACAACAGGTTGGTCGCTGCCATTGGCCGCGCAAGTTATGATGGTACGCCGTATTGGCTCGTTTGGGCCGTAGGAACGGCACTTTTCGGAATGACGCTTGGAGTGGGAATATACAAACTTGTGTCCCGCTGGATGCGAGATCAGATTGCTGCGCGTTATCGAACCGAAAATCTCACCCGCTCGGACAAATTATCGCTGCTGCTGATGCGTGGCGCGCTTATTTTGTTGTCGACTGCGATCATGTTTACAGTCACCATAATTGTGGCGGTGGCGCTTGATTTTGAGCACGAACCATCGCGCATGACGATTTTTACAATTGTCGCGACCTATGCCTGTTACCGCATATTGCGTTATGTCATCCTGCTCAATTTCTTTGCCCCGGACATGCCGTCATATCGAATGGTCAATCTGGACGATGCCCGCGCGAGAAAACTCTACAATAACTGGGTTTATCTCAGCGTGTTCGGGGCATATATGCTTGGAATCATAGCGTGGGTTCATGGTCTTGGAATTGACAATGACAGCTACCGGCTAATGTCGATTATCGGCCTCGGCATCGTCTCGATTTTGATTGCGCTGCTGACGATCAAACACAAGGATGATACGCGCGATATTCTGTTGGGAAAGAGCAACAATGGTTTCGTCAGCCGCTACCGAAAATTTGCTGCACGTGTGACGACACCGGCCATGTTGCTCTATATTCTGGTTGCCTGGGTGGCGAGTTCCTTCCGGTTGTCGCTGGGTCTGCCAGGCGGCTATATAATTATCATGGCACCCGTCATTGTTTTTATCGTTGGTGCCATAGTCTACGCCTTGGCCATCATCATCCTGGACAGGGTTTTTGAAAGACGCGCAAAGACATTTCGACATGGACAATTGATCAAACTCCGTCGCGCCCGCGCCGAGATTCGCCGCAAGGCGGAGGCACAAAGATTGGCTGAGCAGAATGAAGATCCCATGATGGAAATTGTGGGTGAGGGGGAGGAAATGGTGGTTCATCAGGTGGAATCGCCTGATGAGACCGATATCAGTCTTGAGTACAAACCTTTGTTCAAGGGGCTGATTGAAAATGGAATTGTCACGGTCATATTGGTTTTTGCCATTGGCGAGTTGGCACGGTTGTGGGGACTGAATTATGAGCAACTGGGCGGGCATCCTTTGGCCAAAGCGCTCGATACCATTCTAATCGCCGTCTATACCTATCTTGCCTATCAGGCGGTCAACATATTCATCGACCGTAAAATTGTTGAGGAAGGTGGAACGCTAGACAATACGCCGGTCAACCCGGGCGAGGGTGATAGTGAGGGCGGTGTCGGTGAATCGCGTCTGGCCACCCTTTTACCCATCTTCAGAAATGTATTCATATCGCTCATGATAATAGTGGCCGGGGCCTTTATCCTATCCAGCTGGGGCGTCAATGTTGCACCACTGTTTGCCGGTGCTGGTGTTGTTGGGCTGGCAATTGGTTTTGGCGCACAAACGCTTATCCGTGACATATTCTCAGGTGTATTCTTTTTGGTTGATGATGCCTTCCGCAAGGGTGAATATATAGAGGTCGGCACGGTAAAAGGTGTCATTGAAAAGATATCAATGCGCTCGTTTCAATTGCGCCATCATTTAGGTGCCGTGCACACAATTCCATTTGGCGAAATAAAACAACTGACCAATTATTCGCGCGATTGGGTCATGATGAAGCTGCCTTTGCGTCTGACGTATGGCACCGATGTTGAAAAAGTGCGCAAACTGATCAAGAAATTGGGTCAGGAGCTTTTGACCCATGAACAGATTGGGCATTTGTTTTTGCAGCCTCTCAAATCCCAGGGTGTCTATTCCATGGAAGATTCGGCAATGATCGTCCGTGTCAAATTCATGACCCGTCCTGGTGATCAATTTGTAACCCGTAAAGTCATTTACGGCGCCATACGCGATTTATTCGAGGTCGAGGGCATTAAATTTGCCCATCGCGAAGTTACCGTCAGGCTGGCGGATGAGGGCGAAACCAAAAACCTCAGCCAGCAGCAAAAGGAAGCTATCACAGGTTCGGTGCGCAGCCTGATGGATGAAGAGGAGAAGCGTAAACAGGGCGGAATTCTGGATCCCGCCGCTGTGGCAACCGTTGAGCGATAACGACTTTCGCAAAATGTGCCTGGACTTAGGATAATCTGAACAATATTAGGCGAAATTGATCCTTTGCATGTGTGTGCCATCGCCTGCTAAAGAATACGTGCAACGGGCAACCAGGAGTAGTACTTTTGATCAGAATGCAGGACCTGGATATGATTTCAGATTTTGGCAAGCGACGTATCGGGTCCATCGCGCAACTGATGTGGACCCTGGCAACGCACAAAAAAATAGACCGTCAACGGCGAAAATTCATTCGAAAGAAACTTGCCCGCCGGTTTCCCGGTCCCTTTGACATAGAGATTGAGAACATTCATCTGCGTGCCTATCCGCTCGAGAATTATTGTGACCGGACTGCTGTTGGCCGCAATCATCTGCCTGAAGTTCCCGAGCGTTCACTGATTTTACCACTCGTGAAACCGGGCATGGTTTTTGTTGATATCGGTGCCAACATTGGTACCTATAGTCTTTTTGTTGCAAAGCAATGCAACGACCATGCGCGGATATTGTCATTTGAACCCCACCCACGCACTTTCGGGAAATTGTCTTTCAACGTAAAAGCCAATGGCTTTAACGCCATTGAAGCCATCAACATGGGCGTGGGACCTGAACAGACACGCATGCGCCTTTATTCAAACGGTGGCACCAATATTGGTACGGCGTCAATTCTTCCGGAGGCAGCCAGCGACAAGCAATTTGTCGATATCAAAATTGTTCCGCTTGCGGATTGTCTGAAAAGCCGTCTGATCAAGCGCGTTGATTTGTTGAAAATCGATATTGAGGGCTTTGAAGATCAGGCGCTGTTGCCGTTGATGACGCCGGAAAACAGTGCGTTATGGCCAAAAGCAATCCTCATTGAGACGGTTCTGCAAAAACACTGGCAACGCGATTGCGTTGAGGTGCTGACGTCACTTGGTTACACAATCGCTGGCAATACGTCAGAAAATCTTCTGCTGGTTCATCCAATGACCGAGAAACTGGAATCGTGATTGATTTCCCGATTGCGTGAAAATCCACCCATGGAGATATTCATATCAAGATGATCCAGATGGAAGTTGATCGGCTCGCGATCATGGTCATGACCATTTTCGCAGGCCTCTATCAGTGACGTCATCATTTTGGCCGCGACCGGCGCATTTTTGAATTGATTGCCGCTGGTGCCAATGGCCATGTAATAGCCTGGCAAATCGCTGCAATCATAAATTGGCATCCAATCATCTGTGACATCATAAAGTGCCACAACGCCACGCGTCTGCGATGGAATACCCAACTCGGGCAGCCTTTGAGCCATTCGCATGACAAGCACATTCCACTGTTCGGAAAAATTGCTGTCAAAATTGTCTGGATCATCAACCCATTGTTTTTGGTCGCAGGCAGGATCTTCAGAACCGATCAGAATATTGTTGCCGATCTCAGGCCTGCAATAGGTGTGAATATCACTATCGGAGTAGACGAGACCATTGTTTTCAAAATCAAAACCCTCTGGTGATGGCACATGGGCCACTTCATGGCGCAATGCGCGTGTTTTTATATTCATGGATTGTTCAACACCGGCCATCTGGTTGATGCGAGCGGAATGGGGACCGGCGATGTTTATGACGACCGGTGCCTGGATAGTTTGGCCGTCATTTAATACAACGCCGCTGACCCGGCCGTCACTTTGACTGATTTCAACAACTTCAGTATTGAAAGCAAATTCCGCTCCAAAAGCTTCCGCGCCGCGCTGTGCATTGTGCGCCGATAGTTTCGGATCATTCACATAGCCGCCATTTGGAAAGAATACCGCGCCAGCGACGCTTGGACCGGTCGGCTCTCCGAAACCTGGGTCCTGCGGTCGTTTTGCAGGTTCGAATTGCCGTGTATCGGCACCTTTCAGATGATCGCCAATGGCTGTTGGTGCAATGTCTTCATAGGGACAGCCAATGCGGTCCATCATCTGACATACTTTGGCTAAATTGTTGTTATGATCTGTTTTGATGACCAGGCAGCCGGTGTTGTGGTACCTGATCAACCCGTATTCATCATCCACGCCAATGTAATCGGCCCAATTGCTCCAGTAGTGCCAACCTTCATAGGCGATCGCACAGGATTCCAACGCGGAATAATAGGTGCGGATGATGGCGCATGACCCGGATGTCGATCCATAGCCGGATTCTGGAAGCTTATCGATTGAAAGCGTTTTCCAGCCTTTTTTGGCCATTTCAAATGCAGTGCATGCGCCAATAACACCAGCGCCTATTATAATTGCATCGTAGCTTTGTTTTTTTGGCATCTGATGTTCCTGATGGCTACCGGTGTGCTTTACATGTGTACCGATTGTGCGATTTCAAAACGCTGCCCGATAATGGCGTAATCTTCAAGAGATGTTTGTGCAAATCCGGTCAGCAACAACATGTCCCGTGTCGTTTCGTCCAAGGTTGCCATGGCTTCCACGACGGCCATATGAAGCTGGTCTGTCGACCAGTCTTTATTCTTGGAGCAGATCATGGGTAATCCGGGCGTCGGCTCGGTTGTTGTCAACACACGTAATTCCTGCGCCGCTTTCTCGTGCCTTAATGCAATTTGCCATGTGACCGCATCAATGGCGGCAACGTCGGCAACGCCGGTAGCGACATTGCGAATGGATTGTCGATGGGAGCCGCTTTGCAGCCGGCACAGGAAATAGGGCTCAGAACCCGCCAGATCGCGTAGCGCGTAGGCAAGTGTGGCATAGCCGGATTGAGAATTATGGCCATTGAAGGTGAACCGGGAGCCCTGTAACGCACTCAGGTCGGCTGCCGGAAAATCCTTTCGCACGACGATGGTGCTATAATAACATCCGGCGCCACAGTCGATATCATAGGCAGGTGTTCCGATAACATTGACGCTGTCGGCCAGACTGCGGACGAGTGGCAATCCGCATGTTTGTGACAGCAGCAGGCCGCGCTGTTGCCACAGCTCAGCATCCGGTGTGCCTCGGTGCAATGCATCGGGTGCCGGCAGGCGGTAATTTCTCAGACTTTTTCGCAACGCCCGCCAGTACACGTCGTGAGCATCTTCCAGTTCCGGCCAATCGTACATTGGCAGCGCCGCGATGGCAGCTATGTTTTCGCTCATTTCAGGTGCCCAGGCTTTGACGGATATATGACCGGTTCCTTTTGCCGCAGAGCAAACAGACGAATGATCTGCCAATAATTGTCAAATCGATAGCCCTTGTTCATGGCAAGAAACCGTTTGCGGTTTGAACTGTATAGTTCCGGTAACTTATGCCAGGCAACAGCCGGGTAGGCGTGATGCACCGCGTGAAGGTTATTGTTGAGAAACAGCAGACTGAATATCCCGCAATCTTCAATGATCACCGAGCGCGCGCGCACGCTTTCTTCAGCCTGATGTTCCAGATAGGTTCTGATCATCAGCAAAGACAGGCCGCCATAACAACAAACCAGATAATAACTCAAGTGCAGCGGGGACCACCATGTAACGACGCATAGCACAGGCACTGCCAGAACAATATGTGTTATCCAGGCGTTGCGCACTGAAGTGTGACCGGCAAAAATTGCCTGACAATCTGACACGATCAGCCGGACGAGTGCTATAGCAGGGCCAAGAACCAGCCGCCCTATCAATGTATTGTTCAACTGCAGCATCAGTTTGAAAAATACCGGCAGACGCTGCCAGAATGGCTGCGCAAGGTACCAGCTTTCCGGGTCGTCGTAGGGATCGCAAATTCGCGAGTTTAAATGATGTTTGAGATGGGAATCCTTAAATCGCAGATAGGGAATAAACAACCCAAGAGGAATTGATACGATCGCATCATTCAAAAGCTGTGAACGAAAAGGATGGCCGTGCAGACACTCATGCTGGAGAGAGGAATGGAGCGTAATGGTTGGCACCAGCAAAATTACGGTTACGAGCGTTGAAACCTCTGCCAGGCCAATCACCGCACCAATCCAGATTGCATAACATATCACGATCAGAAATATTGTGCGCCATTCCGATTTGTCCCTCAAAATCATCTCCTTACATAGATTTTGTCTGCTCTTCTTATGTGTCGAGCAGGCTATGATGGACAATATGAGAGTATGCGCATATTAATGAGAGAACGTCTCATAATATGTAGATTGTGACATTAAATGAATATTGATGACAATACACAACAATTGCCGCTAAAACGCACCGATAAAAGGGATGTTGCGGAGATATTTCGCGATCGCATGGCTTTGCTCATTGCCCAGAAGGGGTTCAATCTGGCCCGATTCGCCAAGAGCATTGGTATTGATCGCTCTGCGCTGAGCCAGTTTCTGGCACCGGGTTCGACACGTTTGCCACGTGCAGAGACGCTGTGTGCGATAGCCCGCACATGTGGTGTTTCCCTGGATTGGTTGATGGGTCTGATCGCCACAGAAACCTATGATCACGATATTGCACCGATGATGGAAGTGGAACGGGTAACCGATGAGACCGGTAGTCGAATGATTGCCGACTGGCATCGACAGGCCATGGGCTACAAAATCCGTTATATTCCCAGCGCCCTGCCGGATCTGTTGAGAACGGACACAGTTCGCAGTTTTGAATTTGATGCGCACAACAGCGATGAACGTATCGCGCGTGAACAACAGGCAAGGGACCAGTTGACCTATTCCCGCAGACCCGAAACTGACATGGAGGTTTGCATGCCTATACAACGATTGCAGCAATTTGCCCGAGGGCAGGGAATATGGCGGGGTATTCCAGTCGATGTGCGCAGAGAACAACTTGAACATATGGCGCGGCTCATTGACGAATTGTACCCGACATTCCGCTTGTTCCTCTTTGATGGACGCGAGGCATATGCTGCGCCCTATACGCTTTTTGGGCCACTAAGGGCCGCAGTTTACATCGGGAACATGTATCTTGTGGTCAATTCCGTTGAACATATTCGCGCACTTGCGGCTCATTTTGATCAGCTGATCCGAATAGCCCGATATGGACCGGACCGGGTTTCCGGTCTGATTGAGGAACAATTGGCAGAGCTTCCTGCAGTATGAAAATATTTCTGGTTAGCACAGTTATTCAAATTCGAATTGTCAGATCGACAGGTAATTCTGCGGATTATCAGTAATGGGTACGCGCCGTGTATCAAGTTCTATCTATTGTTGAATAGAAACGCATTCAAGCATGTGTAGTTTGGGTTCCAGATGCTGAACCCGCATTCACTACATTCTCGAGACGACCGGGTTTCGCACACGAAGAAGCTTGTTGTACCTCGCCCATTTCGGGATAGACGCCAAGCCAATTGCTGCAGACGTGCTTGAGGCGCAGGTCTCGTGGCTGCCACTTGCATTCAATGTGGCGATCACCGACATATTGGTTCATGAATATATCGGTATAATCCGTTTTCATTTCTATAATTATCTTAAGTGGAACCCACCGGCAGTTCGGGGAACAAATGGCGAGTTTACACGCTCTCCTGACCAAGTAGCGGAGCAAGGCGGGAATAGGAGTCGTTAAGCGCGTTCCGATGAATCAGCCCAATGCCCATAGCGTCGTTGTTCAGCGCTGCAGAGTAGAGCATCTCAAAATACTTCAGATAGGCAGATACTTCATTTTCCCAGTTTTGATGCGGCAGGAAATGCGTCCAGAGTCGTGCCGTTTTGAAATACAGCTCATCGTACATTTTGAACAATGGCTCATTTTCTATGATCCGACATAATACCTTGTGGGCGCGAATATCCACGCGTGCAAATGCAGCGCGGTCAACATCACCAAGAAGGCTCTGATAGACGGTTACAACGTTTCCCAGTTCTTGTGTGATGTCCTCATCAATAACGGGCTTTGCAAAGCCGCCAATCAGCGTCGCCAATTCGATCCTGAACAGGACAGCCTGTTTCATCTGAACAAAATCAAGCGGCGTTACGATCGTGCCAACGCCGTGACGGGTCATTACCAGGCCATCTGTATCCAGCCGTTGAAGAACATTCCGAACCGGTGTGCGGCTGACGTCAAACTCTTCGCTGATTTCATCAACGTCCAGCCGTGACCCGGGCGGGTAGTCCATCAGGGTAATGCGTTCGCGCAGCGCCGAAAATATATATTCAAACCTTTGGCGCCAGGGACTGTTGTCAGTCACTGTGTGAACAGCGATCCTAATTTTGCGTCCTTTGTTCATTATCCCGTTATTCTCGCACAATGATTCAGTCTTGGAGTGCCGATAGGCGCATTACGACGTCAAAGCAAGTATTGAGGGGGATATATATAAATGAAAAAGGTCGCATGGACAATAGACGCGCGAAAATCAGCCAACGCGCGGCTTGGTATTGGTTGTTATTGTTGACAGTTGGCTGGCTGGCTATGATGTTTCAGGCGGTGCAAATATGGGTTCCAGTCGGACATAGGCGTTATACACCGCATTACGCGTGATAAACCCGACACCTTTTGCGTCATTGTTTTCCATTGCCGTCAGGGTGAGCTCTATATCTTTCATGAAAATCAATATTTCATCATCCCAATCCTGTTCCGGCAGGAAATAGAACCAAATACGCGCTGTACGAAAATACAATTCGTCGTAGATTTGAAATAGATTCTCATTGCCTATGATGCGACATATCGCTTTGTGGACACGAATATCCAAAAGCGCAAATGCCTCAAGATTGGCCCGGCCCAGCAGCTGTTGACAATCAACAACACATTGCCTCAATTCAGTAAGGTTTTCTTCACTGACGTTACGCGGTTCCAGGGTGCCTATCATGGAGGCCAGTTCTATGCGGAAGAGCACAGCCTGACGTGCGGCCACAAGGTCAAGCGGCGCGACGATCGTGCCAACCCCGTGACGCATCTTGACCAATCCTTCAGCGTCAAGCCTTTGAAGCACATTGCGCACCGGCGTTCGACTCACACCAAATTCCGCACTCAGCTCGTCAACATCCAGTCTTGAGCCCGGTTGGTATTCCAACGTTGTAATGCGTCGGCGCAACATGGTGTGTATCTGGTCAAACCGTTGTTTCCACGGGCTCTTATCATCCAGTGTATTGTAGGTGTGGGGTAGATTTGGTGTATCTTGCATGAGAGATGCACATCCATGTTTCAATAGAATATTTATTTGGCGTCAAATCGTCTGATCGTATTGCTCGATCGGACGTCGTAATTGAATCCCATATATATTAGGCATAAAACCGAACTAGGCAATAGCCTGTAATATCGGCCTTGAATACAATTGAAATCGCGTTGTGCATATTCCGTTCCAATCAATATTTGGGTGGTTTACTAATTTAATTCACGCACCAATCGTATCCTTGGCCATCGATGCTTGATTAAACATTTACTCATGTCACGTATCAGCGTAGCCAGTGTGGTTACGCCATTGTCCAGTCTGACACCATGTCGACAGGTTCCGGAGCTTTGAGGGACCGGTGGCCAGAGCCGCCACAGGGGGGCTGGGCGCTCCGGCCTGACCATGCAAGGGGATAATGCTGCATGGGTGTGTAAATCTTACGCACAATCATGGCGGGTGTAAAGGTGTAGTTTTCGTCATCTCCCATGAGGACAAACCGAACAGTGGGGATTGTCGGGATAATCAGCAAAGTCACAGAATGCGGCAAAATTTGCTCTATACACCATAACCTTACTGCCCGTAATTTCACAATTCGGTGCGCCCTTCGTACAGGGGGTCTGCTCCGGCTGGGTGCAGAATAGGGCGGTAAGGGTTGGCTATAGCCAGTTTGCGTAGTCTTTGATCCAATCCTGGCGCAATTTGTCTCCCTCACCAACGAATCCATTATTCAGTTCATCGTAGGCGTTGACCCGGTCAGGCCGGAAATGTCGCAGGTCTTGACGCAGTTCGCACCAGGCTGCAATCACGACGGCATCGGTGTGGTAGGCTATGGCAATCGGCCAGATCACCCGGTTTGAGGTGATGCCGTCTGCATTCCGATAGTCTATGCGTAATTTACGTTCTTCGCGTATTGCCCGCCGGACCGCAGAAAGGTCAATGACCTCCGGTTCTTCGACGCCCCAGGTTGCCGCAAACACCGTCTGGCTGAGTTGCGTGGCTTCAGTCAATTTCTGCGCGGCACTGCGCGCGGCACGATTCAGT
This sequence comes from uncultured Rhizobiaceae group bacterium, assembly GCA_947501445.1. Classification (GTDB taxonomy): domain Bacteria; phylum Pseudomonadota; class Alphaproteobacteria; order Rhizobiales; family Rhizobiaceae; genus Hoeflea_A. The sequence continues at coordinate 25,048 of CANMVS010000009.1, forward strand.
CCTTTGTCCCCAGTTCTGGCAATAAGGGTAAGCCCGACGGTTATTGCCTCCGCCTCTTCCACATTGAAGTTGACAGGAGGGAGGTCGAAACTTGGCCTCAGAATGTAACCGATGCCTGCTTCGCCCTCCACCGGTACACGCATCGCCTGCAAAGCGGCGATGTCCCGGTAGATCGTTCGCTTGGTGACTTCCAGTTCTTCGGCGATCTGTTGCGCCGTTCTCGGTTGCGTAGCATTTCGCAGGATCTGAATAATCTCGAACATACGCGTTGACCTGCTCATAAAACCCCCTGCTCATCTTTCAGAATGCATATCAGATCACTGCTGACCATATGCTGTCAGCAGTGTCTTGTTACCCCTTTTTTGAGAACTCAAGAGAAAGGCACAATCATGCGACATATATCAGAAGCGGAGTTGCACCCCGTCTCTGCTGTCCCAGCAGCAAACCCCATCCAATATACGGGTGCCGCGCTCGTGATAATGTCAGCGGTGGCTTTCAGCACCGCAGGTATATTTACAAAAGCGGTTGCCGCAGATGCGTGGAGCGTGATCTTCTGGCGTGGGGTGAGCGCCGTCGCGTTCACGCTTGTCTTTCTCGTCACCAGATCGGGATTGCGGCGCGAGCTGCGCTGTTTTCGCACGCCTGCAGTGATTGCAACGCTTCTGATGGCCTCTGGTACTGCGGCGTTCATTCCGGCATTCAAGCTCACCAGCGTCGCGAACGTGTCAGTTATCTGGGCGACGTCCCCCTTTGTTGCGGCCTTTCTCGCATGGGTTTTCATCCGTGAGGTGCCTGCTGCACGCACGCTTGCATGCAGCGTTCTGGCCTTGATCGGTGTTCTGATCACGGTACGTGGCTCATTCGTCGCGGGAGGCGTGACCGGAGATCTGCTTGCCTTGTGGATGACGTTGATGATGGCCGGGACGATGGTGATCTACCGGGCTTATCCGGACACACCAACAAAACTACCTGCCGCGTTATCTGCGCTGATACTTCTTCCCGTCGCGATGACCTATGCAGCACCGACGCAAGTGGTGGGTCCTGAGATCGGAATACTTGCAGCATTCGGTCTGGTTTTTGCAGCGGCCTCTGTCCTGCTGGCCAAAGGGTCAAGTCGCGTGCCTTCTGCCAAAGCGGCGTTGCTAAGTGTGATCGAGACGCCGCTTGCACCCATCTGGGCGTTCTTGATCCTGGCGGAAATGCCATCGGTTCCGACGCTTGTCGGTGGAAGCACTGTCATGGTTGCAGTGATCTACGCACAGAAGAGCGCGAACAGAGTGCAACCGCCCAAACAAATCGCCTTAGGCACGTTGCCCTGCCTAAACACGCATCTGCGCAAAGATGTTGGATTTGACGACGCACATGCCCTTGATCGCTCCACATGGCGTAACCCACTGACGATGGAAATCCGCAGATTGCACGATCGCCTTTAATCCAACGAGAAAGGACAAATCATGGGTATAAAAACCAACAAGCTCAAACCATCGTTCAAAACTTTCATCGAAAATCAGATAATGTTCTTCGTCGCCACGGCGGCACCAGATGGCTGTGTTAACCTCTCGATCAAAGGGCTGGATACGTTGCGGGTGTTGTCGGATCAACGGATCGTCTGGCTTAGCCTCACCGGCAGTGGGAATGAAACAGCTGCACACATTCTGCAGCACCCCCGTATGACCTTGATGTTTTGCGCCTTTACTGGCGACCCCTTCACATTGCGCACTTATGGCACGGCCCGCGTAGTTCATCCGCACGATGATGAATGGGGGGAGCTTTACGAGCTGTTCCCCAATTTCGCCGGAGCACGTAACATCTTTGTCTTGGACATTGATCTGGTCACGACTTCTTGTGGCAGTGGCGTACCCGAGATGTCATTGGTTCGAAGCCGGGGCGAAACAGACCTCGACCCATGGTATGCTGAGATGGGGCATGAGGGGGTCAAAGAATTCTGGAAAAAGAAAAACCTGACCAGTCTGGATGGGTATCCAACCGGGATTTTCCAGAGTTGATTTGGGTAGGATGCGAAATCCCCCTTTAGATATTTTTCGCTTTCATCTTTCGCCACCGGTATTCGCCGGTCAGAATGATATGCGCCCAACCGAGGGGTGAGATGTGCGCGAGGAGATATTCTGGTGTTTCCATCCCGGCCTTTTTACGCTGCGCCACCGCTATGCGAAGCTGCTTGGTATTCCAGTAAATTATGATGGCGGTGAGCAGGTTCAGCCCTGCTATGCGGAAATGCTGGCCTTCTGTGGTTCGATCCCTGATTTCTCCCTGTCGGCCGATCCGCAGGGCGCTCTTCAGGGCATGATGCGCTTCGCCCTTGTTGAGACCGATTTGGGCGCGGCGTTGCATGTCGGTATCGAGTAGCCATTCGATGATGAACAATGTGCGTTCGATGCGTCCGATTTCACGCAGCGCAATGGCCAGATCATGCTGCCTTGGCCGCGCTGCCAGTTTCTTCAGGAGCTGGCTGGGCTGCATTCTGCCTGAGAGCATCGTTGCGATGCAGCGCAGTACATCTGGCCAGTTGCTGATGATGGTGTTTTCGCGGATTTTGTCGCCAACCAAACCTTTCAGCTCACTCGGGACGGTGCGCCTATCAAAGACATGCAGCCGCTTTGAGGGGAGGTCCCTGATGCGCGGAATAAACCGGTATCCGAGCAGCGAGGTGGCGGCGAACACAAGATCAGTGAAGCCCCCGGTGTCAGCATATTGCTCTTTGATCTGTTTGCCGGTCGGGTTCATCAGCAAGCCATCCAGAATATACGGTGCTTCGTTCACCGTGGCGGGGATGACCTGAGTGGCAAACGGGCCGTATTGATCTGACACATGGGTATATGCTTTCAGACCAGGTTCATGGCCGTATTTCGCATTGATCAGATTCATCGCTTCACCCTGCCTCGTGGTGGGAAAGAATTGCCCATCACTGGATGCCGTCTGGCCAGCACCCCAGTATATTGCCATTGGCAACTGCGCCTGTGCTTCGATCACCATGGCCAATGCCAGATTGATGGCCTCACTTTCCACATGCCAGTTTGAGAGCCGCGCCAACCGGGCAAAGCTATGCGTGCTGCTTGCTCCGGCCATCTTGCTCAGACCGAGATTCAGACCTTCCGCGAGGATGACATTCAAGAGGCCAAGCCTGTCTTTGCACGGTGCTCCGGTACGCAGATGGGTGAAAGCATCGGTGAACCCCGTATCGTTGTCCACGTCCATAAGAATGTCCGTGATCCTGACTTCCGGCAGGCGGCGATAGAGATCAAGGATCAGGCTGTCGGCTTCAGCGGGCACATCAGCTTCAAGCCGTTCTAGGCGCAACCGACCATCTTCGATGACACCGCCGGGAAGGGTGCCGTTCCTGACCGCCATCGCAAGCCTGTGCAACCCGTCTTCCAGACGCCGTTTGCGATCTGCAATCCAGATCTCCGGCTCCAAAGGCATCAAAAGCCCCATGCCGTGGGCCGCTTCGACAGGCACCAGGGCCTGTTTCATATCGCTGTAACGGCGGGAATGAGCTAGCCAGACATCCCCGGACCTGAAGGCCTCGCGCAGATGGAACAGCACCGCGACAGCCCAAAGCCGGTCACGGTTAGTTTCGGGGTCGCGGAGATGCCTTCGCCATTTTGATCGCGGTTGAAGAAACGGCGCTGAAGCGCTTGGGATATCCCGCCGATCCCGGATCACATCCGCCGCTGCGAGCAAGGGTTCCGCCACACTGGCGCAGGCAATGTCCAAGGCCGCCAGCATCCGTGGAGCATAGAGCTAGAACCGATGATAGCCTTTCCCGACGTAAGCCAACGCATCCGCCTAGACGGTTTTGCCGAGCGTTCCAGCCGTCGCAACGAGGTTTTCCAGAACGTCCCAGCCACAGGAAACATCCACGGCACTGGCGACAGCCACCTCATCACCTTTGGCGATCAACAATGTTGTCCCCAAAGTCTCGAACCCGGCCAGAGTTGCGGCGATCTCCGACTGCGCCTCAAAAACACGGGCATCGCAAATCCTCTTTGCCTCTCGCCAGATTGACCCCACAATTCGATCATGGGTTTCGACCACGGTATCAGCGATGGCTGCTGACCATTCCACGACACAAGTGGCAAAAATGGCCAAACGACGGTCACTGGTGATGTCCCGAAGACCGTCCACAAAATAGCGCTCCCCCTGACGGCGCAGGCGTGCGACCCGATGCGCTGCAATATCTTCCAACACCGATGGCGACAGGCCCAGACCTTGCAGAAACTCCAGCCTATCAAGCTGACGATTGATGTCGGCAGAGTTCTTTCCCACCACGAACTGTCGCAACCAGATGAAGCGACTGATCCGGCCATCTACCTCTTCGGCCAGCAAGTTATCGAGCTGTGCGCGCATTTTCCTGTCGAGATGAGCCGCAATGCGCGCCTCCACCCTGCGTTCAGCTGCGACCAATGCATCAGCACATCGACGCTCTATTACCGAAATACCCGGCAGAATGATTTGCCGTCTGCGGCATTCTTCCACGAACCCGCGTACCAGCACCTCGCTGGATTGCGCCGCTTCAGCATTCTGTTCCAGCCATTTCCGCATTTTCTTGGCGTGCTTGCCGGAGAACATCTTGTACCCATACATCCTGCGCATCGCGTCCAGATGTTCCCGGCGAGTTTTCTCCCGCGCGGCATATGGCAGGAGATCATCCGGTTTCAGTCCGAGTTGCGCGGCTACAAAACGGGAAACGCGTTCAGGAATTACTTCACCAGCTTTCAGCAAGCGACCTGGATACCGGAAGGCACAGAGTTGAAGCGCAAAGCCGATCTGGTTCTCGGGTCGTCGCCGCGTTCGAAAATTCTCGGTGTCTTCATCATCCAATGTGTAATGCCGAAGCAAAGCCATCTCGTCAGTTGGAAGATCAAATAGCGCTGCGCGTTGTCGCGCGGTCAGAACCGCTCGGTGTGCCATCAGATTGCTCTTTCTTTATGGGATGGAGTCTTCGAAAGTAGACATATTGAGACCGCACGCTTGCCATGTCTTTTTCAATGTCTCAATATGGCTGTCGCAAAAACCCTTAATCTAAATGAGACCCCATGGCCAAAGTCGGATATGCCCGTGTCAGTTCAGTCGGACAATCTGTGGACGTCCAGCGGGAAAAGCTGAGTGATTGTGACAAACTCTTCGAAGAGAAGCGAAGCGGCGGCACCGACGCTCGCCCCCAGCTCAATCAGTGCCTGAATTACGTTCGTGACGGCGATCAGCTTATCGTCACCCGTATCGACAGGTTGGCGCGGTCTACACTTCATCTCTGCCAAATTGCTGAAACCTTGCGCGAGAAAGGGGTCGATCTCGTCGTCCACGATCAGAACATCGACACGTCCGATGCTACGGGACGTCTGCTGTTCAACATGCTTGGGGCCATCGGTCAGTTCGAAACCGAAATTCGCGCCGAGCGGCAAATGGATGGGATCAAAAAGGCCAAGGATCGAGGCGTTCAGTTCGGAAAACGGCCTGCACTGACTAACGAACAGATTTCTGAACTCCGCGAAAAACGCCAACAAGGCACGCTCATCAAGGATCTGATGGCCCGCTACGGCCTCTCCAAGGCCACCATCTATCGATATCTCACCGAAAACGAAGCCTGAGCGCAATTACAGAAGCCCGATCCGGCCTTAACGCCCTATTCTGCACTCAGCCGGAAACGACCCCTACAGCGACATAGTCATTTGAGTAACGCCTACTGACAATCCTCTGCACGACGCCTTGGAAGTGTTTATATGTGCGTCAGGGTCCGATGATCCAAGGTCAACACAAAAAGGCAGCCCTGGCGTAGACCAACAATATGTGTCTTTGGATAATCACCATTTCCAATGCGGGTCCTGGCGTGCATGTCAGGCTACGACTTCGATAAAGCGTTGGAATTCCGATACAAGGGGTTAGCAGTATTGTTTAAACGCCAATTTCTTCACGAATTCTCTGATCGTACAACCGGACATGCGGCGTATCGCCATAGGGTGCTGAGATGAACAATTTGTAATGAAACGATCCCTTTATGCCCCGTTTGGAATCCCCAGATATTATTGGGCAGGTCGGTGAACAAGATCACGACAAAAAGGCGGATAATCAGCTGATTACGCTCAATGTGGAGTTAAAACAATGTCAAAAAAATCAAAAATTGAAAACAGCCAAACCCCTCCCGAAGATGGCGAGGATGACAAATTGGCCTTAGAGGACATGAAGAAAGTCTTTGGGGGTACAGAACCAACTAAAGGGTCAAAATTGAGAACAGGTGACTGGTATTGGGAATGACGTTTCTCAGCGGTTCATTTGTGGATTGCGTCGGTTGCTCAATGCAGAGGTGCGTTAGCGTTCCAATGTGCGTGCACGCGCTTGACTGGCAGAAATTGAAGTAAATTTGTAACCATCGAAGCGAATGATCAAAGGCACTTGTCCAAGCCTGGCAGTCACAACCTGGTGTTATTGGGTCTGAACTCAGGGTTTGCGCGATCAGCAATAATTGCCATCAAACATAGCACAGCCGAAGTGGACCCCAACAGGGCGTCTCTGCGAAAACTAATTGTGAATGGGTCTACCCACAGGACCTAGACGGTCGCAAACCCGAGCAGGAAAATCACGTCAAATTGACTAATACATAGGAATAACTGAAAGTCCTGGTGCGTTAGATACGTCCAGACCCTTCACCAACAAATTCGCCAGGCTGCTGAATTTGTTGGTGAGCCGACAGGGGTTCGAACCCTGGACCTACTGATTAAAAGTCAGTTGCTCTACCAGCTGAGCTATCGGCTCCCAGGAGCGGCGAACCACCCTCAAGAATTGCGCGGAACATATGCATGCGGTTCGGGATGGTCAACCGGAAAATGACGCAATTTGCGTGGTTTTTGAATTTTATTTTCTGCGCGCAAAAAGGTGACTGGCGTGTGAACATTAACCCGCCTATGACAGTTTCGACCGCAACATGGAAAAGACCCTTGAGCATCGCCGATATTTCAGTCTTTGCCGCCATCCTGGCTGGCGCACTTTCCTTTCTGTCTCCGTGTGTGTTGCCTCTGGTGCCACCCTACCTTTGTTACATGGCGGGCATCAGCGTTGAGGACTTTCAGGCTGGGCGTCAATCGGACATCGCCACACGCCGTTCGGTCATGTTCGCGTCGCTGTTCTTTACGCTGGGTTTTTCGACGGTTTTTATTGCCCTTGGTGCAGGTGCATCCAGCATTGGTGGTGTGCTGCGTGCCCATATGGACCTGTTGGCGCAGATCGCCGGTATTGTCATAATCATTATGGGTCTGCATTTTCTGGGTGTGTTCCGGTTGGGTTTTCTGGCACGCGAAGCCCGTTTCCAGGGCAGTGGAACACCCGCCACATTGACCGGCGCCTATATAATGGGGCTTGCATTTGCGTTTGGCTGGACGCCCTGTATCGGTCCTGTCCTGGGTGCGATCCTTGGAGTTGCTGGTGCACAGGATACTGTTGGCGCAGGTGCGTTATTGCTCGGGGCCTATTCGCTCGGGCTTGCTATTCCATTTTGGATCGCAGCCAGTTTCTCTGGCCTGTTCATGCGCTTTTTGACACGCTTTCGCCGCCATCTCGGTCGTGTGGAAAAAATAATGGGCGGACTGCTCGTGCTGACCGGCGTGATGTTCCTGACCGGGGGTATGCAACGCATGGCGTATTGGCTGCTTGAGACATTCCCGGCACTATCGACTATAGGATAGCAAAAGGCTGTTTGAGGCAGAGTGTCCTGCCTTGTCCCTTTTGGCTGATTGGTAGCGTTTTTCAGGCCTTAGCACGCCTGAACCCCGGAATAGTGGCAAAGCAAACACCGCCAAGAACCAGCATGATGCCCGCCAGATGATAGGCGTGGATTTGCTCACCAAGCAACAGGACTGCCAGGACAATGCCATAGGCGGGCATCAGATACATGAATATTCCGGTGATGGATGCTCCCAGTGCACGCAGACCATACTGAAAACCGGAAAAAGCCAGCAGTGATGAGAAAATTACAATACCGGCAATGCCCTGCCAGGCACTTGTTGTTTGCGGCATGCGCCCGCCCGATAGCCATTCCCATAACGCAAATGGAAACAGGAGTATTGTCCCGGAAGCGCAGATCAGACCGAAAAGGGCCATGATTGGCAGGCTGGCCAGGCGTTTGTTGCGAAACAGAATTGAGTATCCTGCCCACGATAATGCAGCGATCAGAAACCCGACATCGCCGATATTGACGCTTCCGGATAGAAGCACGGAAAGCCGTCCCTGAAATACGATTATTGCAACGCCGCCAAAGGCAATCAGGATTCCGGCCATCTCCCGCCAGCGAATCAGGCGACCGAAAATCAGACGTTCAATGAGAATAATCATCAAAGGTGACGTGGTGTATATCAGCGTTCCGTTGGTCGCCGTTGTATATTGCAGCGAATAATATGTTCCGGCGCCGGATATCCACATACCCAAAAACCCCAGGACCAGGAGCATGAATGGTCTCTGTCTGATCAGGTGCAGGGATTGTTCCAGCGCTTTGAAAATAAAGGGAGAAAGCACAACGGCACAGAATCCCCAACGCAGAAATGCCAGTGTGAATGGCGCGACTTCGGTAATGGTCATGCGGCCGAAAATTATGTTTGTCGAAAAAAACAGCGGTGCAAAGATCATTACCACATAAGCCAGTTTCAGATCATTTGTGGTTGTGGGGGACGGTGCGTGTGATGTCTTCATGCGCCTTCATAGCGCCCAAGGGCTTTCGTAAAAAGAACGAATTCTTTAAACGTCCTGTAATATTGAATGCCAGAATCGAATTGGAGAAAAATATGGCGCGCTCGTGTCTTGCAGTGGTTCTGGCAGCCGGGGACAGTACCCGTATGAAATCGGACACATCAAAAGTTTTGCATTGTGTCGGCAATCGACCCATGATCAGCCATGTTTTGGACGCTGCCCAATCGGCGAATGTTGATGCTGTTGCGCTTGTTGTTGGCCGTGATGCAGAGGCGGTTGCTGCGGTTGCCGGCGAATCAGGCTTGCCTGTTTCCACCTGGCATCAACGCGAAAGGTTGGGTACAGCGCATGCTGTCCTGGCCGCCCGTGAGGCCATTGGCCATGGTTATGACGATATATTGATCATTTTTGCCGACACCCCACTGGTAACGCCCCGTACGCTTGCGGCAGCGCGGGAGGCTCTTGCAAAGGGTGCGGACGTTGCGGTGATTGGGTTTCGTACCGACCGGCCCGATGGTTACGGTCGTCTGATAGAAAATGATGGCGCTCTGGAAGCGATACGCGAGCACCGTGACACGTCCGAGCAGGAACGAACGATCGGATTTTGCAACGGCGGGCTCATGGCCGTGAATGGTGCAAAGGCACTGGCGTTGCTCGATCAGGTCGGGAATGACAATGCCAAATCAGAATTCTACCTGACTGATATTGTTCAGATAGCACGCGAAGCCGGCGGACGCGCTGTTGCAATAGAGGCCAGCGCTGAAGAATTGATTGGCATCAACACGCGGGTGGAACTTGCCGAAATCGAGCAGATCTGGCAATCGCGCAAGCGGCGTTCTCTGATGCTGGCCGGCGTGACGATGAGAGCACCGGAAACTGTTTTTCTCAGTCATGACACGCTTATCGAGGCTGATGTGACGCTGGAACCGAATGTCATTATCGGGCCGGGCGTTACAATTCGATGTGGCGCGACTATTCATGCATTCAGCCATCTTGAGGCAACAATCGTAGGGGCAGGCTGTTCTGTTGGGCCGTTTGCCCGGCTGCGACCGGGTGCAAGGCTGCATGAGGGTGCCAAGGTTGGCAATTTTTGCGAAGTGAAAAATGCGGAGATCGGGCAGGGCGCCAAAGTCAATCACCTGTCTTATGTGGGGGATGCAAATGTTGGCGCAAAGGCAAATCTTGGGGCCGGAACCATTACTTGCAACTATGATGGTGTGAACAAGCATTTTACCAGCATTGGCGCGAACACATTCATCGGCTCCAATTCGTCACTGGTTGCACCTGTTACTGTTGGTGATAATGCCTATGTCGCTTCGGGCAGCGTCGTGACAATGGATGTTGAGGCAGACGCCCTGGCATTTGGGCGGTCGCGGCAGACCAACAAACCACAAATGGCAACCAGGTTGCGCCAGCGAAACCTTGCTGAAAAAGAGCGACGTCAAAAATCCGCCGAACAGAATGCGGGCGCGACCAAGGGTTGATAAAGGCAAATTTTTGCCTGTTATCTAAAGTTACAAGAGCTTGATTGCAGCGCGCCGGAAATCGGCTAGACAGGCTGTGGTTCATGAGGGGATTGATATGTGCGGCATTGTTGGAATCGTTGGTAGAAATAGTGTTGCACCGCAGCTTGTTGATGCGCTGAAGCGCCTTGAATACCGCGGATATGATTCGGCTGGTGTAGCGACGCTTGACAAGGGGAGGCTGAACCGCCGGCGGGCGGAAGGAAAACTGATCAATCTGGAAAATATGCTGCAACAGGACCCCCTTGATGGCACCGTCGGCATCGGACACACCCGCTGGGCAACCCATGGCGCCCCGACGCAAAACAATGCCCATCCCCATTTCGGTGACGGCGTCGCTGTTGTTCATAATGGAATTATCGAGAATTTCTCAGAGATCAAAGAAACCTTGATCTCTGAAGGCGTGCATTTTACAACGCAGACCGATACCGAGGTCATCGCACAATTGCTGGCAAGCCTTCTGCGCCAAGGGAAAACAACCCACCAGGCGATGCAACAGATTATGCAGCGGCTAAAGGGGGCCTATGCGCTTGCTGTGCTGTTCGCAAATGATGCCAATCAAATAATTTGTGCCCGAAATGGCCCACCTTTGGCGATAGGTCATGGTGATGGTGAGATGTATCTGGGGTCTGATGCGATTGCCCTGTCACCCTTTACGGATGATATCACCTATCTTGACGACGGAGACTGGGCCGTCATTACACGGGATTCAGCCGAGATCTTTGATGATCAGGGAAGGCGCGTAGAACGTCCGCGCAGCAAGGCATCGTCGGCCTATGCACAGGTCGAAAAAGGCAATCATCGCCATTTCATGGAAAAGGAAATCTACGAACAACCGGAAGTGATTTCGCACACGCTTGCGCATTACGTGGATTTTTCCAATGGAACCATTCGCAAACTGCCCGATGAGATCGATTTTGCGTCTATTGAGTCGCTGAAAATTGCCGCCTGTGGATCAGCCTTTTATGCTGGGCAGATTGGAAAAGGCTGGCTGGAGAGATATGCCAGACTCCCGGTCGAAATCGATGTGGCATCAGAGTTTCGCTACCGCGAAATGCCATTGCCCGGAAACCAGGCAGCGCTGTTTGTATCGCAATCGGGTGAAACAGCCGATACATTGGCATCCCTGCGCTATTGCAAAGAAAACGGTTTACCGATTGGGACGATCGTCAATGTGCGTGAATCAACCATGGCGCGTGAATCAGATGTCGTTTTTCAAACGCTTGCAGGGCCGGAAATCGGGGTTGCATCAACAAAAGCACTGACCTGTCAGATGGCTGTTTTTGCTGCATTGAGTATCAGCGCTGGTATGGCACGCGGCGTATTGGACGCAAATCAGGAAAAGGCAATGGTACGTGCGCTCTCTGAAGCACCGCGCATCGCCAATTCGGTCCTGAACCTCATTCAGCCTCAGATGGAGAGCCTGTCGCGCGAGCTGTCCAAATACAATCACGTTCTGTATCTGGGTAGAGGCAGCAACTATACACTGGCGCTTGAAGGCGCGCTCAAGCTGAAGGAAATATCGTATATTCATGCAGAGGGCTACGCAGCAGGCGAGCTCAAGCACGGCCCGATAGCGCTAATTGATGAAAACATGCCGGTGATCGTCATCGCGCCACATGATCGTTATTTTGAAAAAACCGTTTCCAATATGCAGGAAGTTTCTGCGCGTGGAGGGCGTATCATTTTCATAACTGACGAGGATGGTGCAAAAGCCTGTAAGCTTGAGACAATGGCGACCATCGTTTTGCCAAATGTCGATGAATTCATCATGCCGCTTATATTCATGTTACCAATTCAACTGCTGGCCTACCACACTGCAGTGTTTATGGGTACAGATGTGGACCAACCCAGGAACCTTGCAAAATCCGTGACCGTAGAATAGCTGGCTTTCGCGGTAATATTCATGGAATTGCATCGTGGTTCATGTCACCCAAATCGTTTTGGCAAACAAAGCGGTCTCCGCGTGCATTTATTGACCGTCCGCGCTTGCTGCTGCAGGTCAGCAGGCCTATATAGTTGGACAGAATAAATGTCCCCCAACGCGGCCCGGTGAATGTCAGAAAAACAAATCCGTCTATCAGCGACGACCCGTTTGAGGAATTATTTCCTGACGGGACTGATTATCTGTGCGCCGCTGGCAATTACAGTTTATCTGACCTGGACATTTATCAAATGGGTCGACAGCTGGGTGAAACCATATCTTCCGGCCGTCTATAACCCTGATAATTATCTGCCATTCAGTATTCCAGGTTTTGGTCTGCTGACAGCACTTGTGTTCATAACGCTGGTGGGATTTTTGACGGCGAATCTGATCGGACGCACAATTATTGCTTATGGCGAGTCGCTGCTCAATCGCATGCCGCTTATCAGGGGCATTTACAAAGGTCTCAAGCAGATATTTCAGACTGTTCTGGAAGAACGCAGCAACTCTTTTAACAAGGCCGCCCTGATTGAATATCCGCGCAAGGGAATATGGTCGATTGTATTTCTGGCAACAGAAACCAAAGGTGAAGTTGATACCCGATTGCGTAACAGCGGTCAGGATACCTTGTCGGTATTTTTGCCAACAACACCCAACCCAACATCCGGATTTTTGCTGTTTGTGCCGCGCCAGGATGTGATTATTCTTGATATGTCGGTCGAAGATGCCGCCAAAATGGTCATCTCTGCCGGATTAGTAGCGCCTGACTATCAGGAAAAACTCGGTGAACTGGCACAGGACGCAGTTGAAGACTCCAAAACTGCCGCCCAATAGAGCACATCAGGTTTTGACGGAATCGGCAAAACCTGAATGCGTCAACAAAATTAGAGACCGACACCGTTGTTCCGTTTCTGGCAACAAGGTGAAACGGTCCAAACAGCCGCATTTCGATACACGCTCAGCGTTTCATTAGTTTTTGAACCTTGCGTTTGGCCTTTGTCATCAGTGCCATCCCAGCATTGTGTCGATGGTTGCCTCGGCCATTGATCAGTGTTGCATCAATGTAAAGCTTTGCACCTTTGTCGGTCAGGTCCTTGTGAAATGACACATGCTCGCAGATTTCCTCGCCCTTGTCGTCAATACCGACATAACGACAACCGTGCAGGGCTTGCAATTTATATATCCCAAATCCGCCAAAAGCACTTTGAACTTCAACGAAACCGCGCTCAGGTTCCAGCTTGATCCGGCGTTGTTTGAGGAACACATCTATTGCATCATCGCGGCTCATGTCTGTGGGGCGTTCACGCACCCGTTTCCAGCAATCATCCGGCGACCAGGTCGGGTGCCGCAGCGCCCAAATATCGTAATAGCGTTCACTTTGATTGGCAAAAACGGCTGTCCAGTCCGGGTTGGAAACATCAATCAGTTCCAGCACACGTTCGTCATCAATATTTTCATTAACCGCATCCAGATCCATGATGATCAAATAGTCAAATTCACTCAGTTGTGGTGAAACAAATATCTCTTCCAGGCAACGATTTCGCAAGGATGCCAGACGCTCGGTTCGCAGGTTGATTTCGGCGTCCAGTCGCGCAATGGAACGCACGACGCCACGGCTGTGTTTGAGATCAAACTGCGTCAGGAGATTTCTCGTATTGTCAACAGAATCATTTTCGAGGAACACGTATCCCCAGTCATCAAATTGTGAACCCAGACCTGACATGGATTCCAGAATTCTGGGCAAGGTGTGCCCGCAGTCCCGTGCAAGTCCGGCAAATACGACCCGTGCTGGTATAGTCACCCGTTTCTACCCCCCATACGACTATGTTCAAAACCTTATAGGCCAGCGCATTGTATAGTGCGATTCATATTGTAGTAGGGCGTGCGGTTTATTCACATCAGACCTGAGTTCCCACGTATCAGCGGCTTTTCTTTTGATGATACGTCAACGCCAGTGCAAAACAGTGTTTTAGCTCCTCCACAGGCATCGGGTTATCTGTACCAAAGGAAAGGCAGCGGTTTCCCTCATAGACAAAAGTTTCAGGATAGACCTGTCTGCAATGAGCGATGAGCGTCGTTTGACAATGAAAAAATACGGCGCAGCTGCCCGGTGTGCCGGATTTCCAGTCGAGTCGTATCGTTGTGCCGCTTTTGGGCTTGGTGGTCAGGTAACTGGGGACGCCCCATTTCAGGGTTTCCTCCAGAATGCCCACGCCCTCGTTCTCCAGCGCAGTTTCAAAAACCAGCTCCCGCAATTCAAGCATGGGTTGGTGCGCTGATTGCGGGTAAGCATTAAAAACATCCGCAACGCCCTGATGTGAAAATGGTGTCATTTATCCAGCCCTTAATAATCGAATGGCTTCATCCCGGCGCCAGACATAAAGCAGCATGCGAAGTGCCTGTCCGCGTTCAGTTACGAGGTTTCCATCCATTTCCAGTATATAGCGCGCATCATCACGCGCAGTTTCCAGCAAATCCCCATGTGCCTGCAAATCGACCAGACGAAATCCCGGTGTACCCGATTGCCTGGTACCAAGAAGTTCTCCTTCCCCTCGCAATTTCAAATCTTCTTCAGCGATCCTGAAGCCGTCTTCACTATCGCGCATGATCGACAAACGTGCCTTTCCAACGTCACTGAGCGGACCTTTGTAGAGCAAAATGCAGCTGGAAGCTTCATCCCCGCGGCCAACACGGCCACGCAGCTGATGCAGTTGGGCAAGTCCGAACCGCTCCGCATGTTCAATCACGATGATTGACGCATCGGGTACATCCACGCCAACTTCGATTACAGTCGTTGCCACAAGTACGCGCGTTTTGCCGGATTTGAAATCCTGCATGGCAGCTTCCTTTTCCGCACTGTTCATGCGGCCGTGCACAAGTCCGGCCAGGGCACCAAACACCCGACCCAGGTGTTCATGTCTTTGTTCCGCGGACATCAGATCAGACACTTCCGAATCTTCAACAAGCGGGCAAATCCAATAGGCTTTTTTGCCCCTTGATACCGCATCCCTCAACCGTTCAACCACATCGTCAATCCGATCCAACTCGAGTGTTGCCGTTTTGATCGGCAATCGTCCAGATGGCTTTTCGGTCAGACGTGAGACATCCATATCACCAAAGGCTGAAAGGACCAGGGTTCTCGGTATGGGTGTTGCCGTCATGACCAACATATGTGGTGCTGATCCCTTGGCAGTCAGTCGAAGACGTTGGTGTACACCAAACCTGTGCTGCTCATCCACCACGGCAAGGAGCAGATCACTATAAACGACCGTGTCCTGAAACAATGCATGGGTGCCAATGATCATCTTGGTTTTACCAGAGGCAATACGTTCAAGAATGGCTTTTCGGTCCTTTGCCTTTGTTCGCCCGGTCAAAAGGTCAACACCAACGCCGGTCGCGGTCGCCATGGGTTCAATGGTGGCATAATGCTGTTGTGCCAAAATCTCAGTCGGCGCCATCAAAACGGATTGTCCATCCACCTCCGCACATGCAGCCATGGCAAACAAAGCCACAGCGGTCTTGCCGGAGCCGACATCACCTTGAAGCAGGCGCAGCATCCTGTCCGGGCTCTCCATATCTCCAATGATGTCGCGAACAGCATTTTGCTGGCCATCAGTCAGTCGAAAGGGCAAAATTGAAAGCAGTTGCGTACGCAGTTTTCCATTGCCGCGTACCGGTTTTCCCTGAAGTTTTCTGACTTTTTGGCGCACTAACGCCAGTGAGAGCTGCCCGGCCAATAGTTCGTCATAGGCGAGACGACGACGGGCTGGAGCGTTTGGTTCCATGTCGGTTTCATCGCGGGGGGCGTGCAAAGCGCGCACAGCGGCAGCAAAATCCGGCATGCTTTGACGTTTGACAAAGGTTAAATCCAACCACTCGGGAAATTCAGGCATCGATTGCAGTGCTGTATCTATCGCACGCTGCAGCAATTTTGGTGAAAGGCCTGCTGTCAGTGGATAAACCGGCTCAATCATCGGAAAATCTTCCGGGTTTGCCGCCAGTGCCATCCGGTCCGGATGGACCATGGATGCACGTCCGTTGAACCACTCCACCTTGCCACTGACCAAAACTTTTTCGCCCACCGGCAGCGCCCGCTCAAGCCAGTTTTGTTTGGCATGAAAAAAGGTCAATGCAATCTCGCCTGTCTCATCATGAGCCAGAATTTTGTATGGCACGTTGCTGCGCCCCCTTGGTGACGGCAAATGCTGGTCAACATGCAGGTTTAGGGTAACCAATGAACGCTCAAGCGCGTGAGCGACACCCGGTTGATTACGGCGATCAATCAACCGATGCGGGGGTAAGAGCAGGAGATCAACCGCTTTTGTTTCTTCTGCATTTTCACGCCCAAGCGCCCGTGCAATCAGTGCCGCGATTTTTGGCCCTATTCCCGTAAAGGAAGTTATTGTGACAAACAGCGGGTCAAGTGAACTGGGACGCATATTGTGTGTGTTTCCGATTAAAGGCGATTTGTGGTCAGGTGATTCAGCCCCGGCAGCCACCGATTTAGTGAATAGCCAAGTATGATCCGCGAATCTGGTGCAATGCAAGGCTGACAATTGAAATTGTCTTCGCTATAGAAGCGCATCACCATCAGGATTATCTCCATGACCGGCACAAAACGAACAAGCGCTGACCTCGATCCCAGACAGCGGCGCACATTGTTCCGCGCATGGCATCGCGGGATCCGTGAAATGGATCTCATTTTGGGCCAGTTTGCTGATGAAAATATCCATCTGTTGAATGATGAAGAGCTTTCTTTATTCGAGTCTCTTCTCGACGTTGATGACCGCGATATGATTCAATGGGTCACGGGAGAAATTCCAACGCCTGAAGCCTTCAATACGCCGCTGTTCCGACGAATCCGTGCGTACAAACAAAGTGACTGACAATGCTGAAGCAACTTCAAGCTGAACAGATATACAATGCGCGAACACCCGTTACCTTGGCCAATGTGCCAGCGGGTGGCGAGTCGCTTGTTCTGGCTGAAGCTGCCCGCAAAGGTGCCGCTGTTGCCTATATCCTGTCCGATGGGCAACGGATGAACGATGTTGCCCAAAATCTCGAATTCGTAGCACCCGAAATCCCGGTACTGATGCTGCCCGGTTGGGATTGTCTTCCCTATGACCGGGTATCACCAAGCGCCGATACGGCCGCGCAGCGTTTGTCTACGCTCAGCGCACTCATTGCCCATCACAAAAAGCAGCACCCCGCAATAGTACTGATTTCCGTCAATGCTCTGCTGCAAAAAGTACCGCCGCGTTCGGTCATGTCAACGCTCGGGTTTCATGCCAGCGCCGGTAACAGCATCCGCATGGATGACATAGCAAAACGACTGTCTTCCAATGGGTTTGAACGCGTATCGACTGTCCGGGAAGTCGGTGAGTACGCAATTCGCGGCGGTATTCTGGATGTATTCGTTCCCGGTCATGAGGAACCGGTTCGACTCGATTTTTTTGGCGATACGCTCGAAAGCATTCGCAGTTTTGATCCTGCAAGCCAACGAACAACCCGGCAGGAAAGATCGCTCGAACTCAATCCGATGAGCGAAGTGACACTCAACGAAGAGACCATCAGCCGTTTTCGCAAGAACTACCTGTCGCTGTTTGGTGCGGCCAAACGTGAAGACGCGCTTTATCAGGCCATCAGCGATGGTCGCCGCTATGCCGGGATGGAACATTGGCTTCCTCTGTTTTACGAAAATCTCGAAACTGTGCTGGATTATCTGCCCGATTTTTCATTCTTTGCTGATCGCAGTGTTGTCGACGCTGCAACTGAGCGATACGCGCAAATTGAAGATCATTTCGAAGCCCGTGGCAGGTTTGCAGGGTCCGATGGGGGAGACCAATCGACGCCCTATAATCCGGTTCCAACTGATGCGTTATATCTGCAGCCGAACGTCGTATCGAATTCCCTGGATGTCTTGAACACGGTGAGCCTGTCACCCTTCATGGAAGAGGAATTTGGTGAACGCCGCGTCGTCAATCTGCAGGCACACCTTGGACCCCGATGGGCAAGTGCTGCAGAAGCTGCAGGAAATACACCAAACCGGGCCAATGTTTTTGATCAGGTTGTTACTCATATTGGTCAGAAGCGTGCAGGAGACAACAAGGTTGTCCTGACCGCCTGGACTGAAGGCTCACTGGACCGACTGCTGCAGGTTCTGAGCGAACATGGTCTGGAGCGTTTTCAACAGGTCAAATCACTTGATGAAGTTCAGACCCTGCAAAAGGGCGTTGTGGCAACTGCCATTCTCAATCTTGAGGCTGGTTTCGATATTGGCACACTAACGTTGATTGGCGAACAGGATATCCTTGGTGATCGCCTTGTGCGCAGAAGCCGCCGGAAGAAAAAAGGTGCGGATTTCATTACCGAGGTGGCCGGTCTGGAGGAGGGCGATATTGTCGTCCACGCAGAGCACGGTATTGGTAAGTTTCTGGGGTTGAAGACAATTGAGGCAGCTGGATCGGCCCATGCGTGTGTGGAGTTGCGTTACGCTGAACAGGCAAAGCTCTTTCTGCCGGTTGAAAACATTGAACTGCTCTCGCGATATGGATCGGATGCATCGGGAGCCGTATTGGACAAGCTTGGCGGTGTCGCATGGCAATCGCGCAAGGCAAAACTAAAAAAGCGGCTGCTGGATATCGCAGAAGGACTGATCCGAATTGCTGCAGAACGCATGACGCGCAGCGCGCCGATGCTCAACGTCCCCGAGGGGCTTTACGATGAGTTCGCCGCCAAATTCCCTTATGATGAAACTGAGGATCAGGCGAGTGCTATTGATCGGGTGATCGGAGACCTGGCAGAGGGGGTTCCGATGGACCGTCTTGTGTGTGGTGATGTTGGATTTGGCAAAACAGAAGTGGCCCTTCGTGCTGCGTTCATTGCAGCGATGAACGGTGTGCAGGTCGCGATCGTCGTTCCAACAACCTTGTTAGCGCGTCAGCATTACAAGACCTTTAGCGATCGATTGCGTGGTTATCCGGTTCGTGTTCAGCAGGCCTCCCGTCTGGTTGGACAAAAAGAACTGACCTTGACCAAACAGGAACTTGCTGACGGAAAAACCGATATTGTCGTCGGCACGCACGCTCTGCTGGGCAAGTCGATCAGCTTTGCCAATCTTGGATTGCTCATCATCGATGAAGAGCAGCATTTTGGTGTAAAACACAAGGAACGTCTCAAGGATCTGAAATCGGATATCCATGTGTTGACGCTGTCTGCAACGCCGATACCGCGCACGTTGCAACTGGCGATGACGGGTGTTCGGGAGCTTTCGCTCATTACAACGCCACCCGTGGATCGGTTGGCTGTTCGCACCTTCATTTCTCCTTTTGATCCGCTGGTAATTCGGGAAACGCTGCTGCGGGAACATTTTCGTGGTGGTCAGAGTTTTTATGTCTGCCCGCGCGTTTCTGATCTGGCTGATGTTCATGCCTTTTTGGAATCCGATGTGCCGGAACTCAAAGTGGCCATCGCTCACGGGCAAATGCCTGCCGGACAACTCGATGACATTATGAATGCATTTTATGATGGTCAGTACGACGTTCTATTGTCGACAACCATTGTTGAATCCGGTCTGGATGTGCCTTCAGCCAACACGTTGATCGTTCATCGCGCCGATATGTTCGGGCTTGCACAACTGTATCAGTTACGTGGCCGGGTTGGGCGTTCGAAGGTACGCGCATTTGCGCTCTTCACGTTGCCGGTCAATCGGATATTGACGACCACCGCCGATCGCCGGTTGAAAGTGCTTCAGTCGCTTGACACATTGGGTGCCGGTTTCCAACTGGCGAGCCATGATCTTGATATTCGTGGGGCCGGTAATCTATTGGGTGAAGAACAGTCCGGCCATATCAAGGAGGTGGGATTTGAGCTCTATCAGCATATGCTTGAGGAGGCCGTGGCCGAGCTCAAGGGTGAGGATGAAGTTCTGGACACCGGCTGGTCACCGCAGATTGCCGTTGGTACCTCGGTTATGATTCCGGATGCCTATGTACCCGATCTGCACCTGCGGCTTGGCCTGTACAGGCGCCTTGGGGACCTGACAACACCGGAAGAAATCGATGCGTTTGGTGCCGAGTTGATTGATCGTTTCGGCTCATTGCCGACAGAGGTCGAACACCTGTTGAAAATTGTCTATGTCAAATCACTGTGCCGTACGGCGAATGTGTCCAAACTCGATGCCGGACCAAAAGGCGTCGTGGTGCATTTCAGAAACGGAGAGTTTCCAAATCCGGCCGGGCTGGTAGCCCATCTTTCAACACAGGGTTCATTGTCGAAAATTCGGCCGGACCAAAGTATTTTGTTTATTCGCAATCTGCCGGATGCCGAAAAGCGCCTGGGTGCTGCTGCAGTGATAATGAACCAATTGGCGCAGATCGCCACTGCCCATTAGACCGGTCACGTTTTGTCAGAATCGGGACCGCGGCGTCGGCCTTCGATTTTCTTGATTCATTTTCGCCAGCGATGCGATTTATTGGAAGCTATGCATAGCCATCATGCCGGTGTGGCCGTCGCCGTTTCTTTTTCCTTGGCAAGATCACGGATCGCATTGGCCAGCACATCGGCAGATTGAGCTCCCATAACCGCATATTTGTTATCGAGAATGAAGCAGGGCACCCCGGTTACACCCATCGTCCGGGCGATCTCGATTTCCTGCTCTACCTCGCTGCGGTCCGCATCACCACACAACAAGGTTTCGGTGACAGCGCGGTCCATGCCAGCGCGTTCAGCTTCATCAAGCAAAACAGAATTATCGCCTATGTTTTTTCCTTCAACGAAGAACGCCTTGAACAGGCGTTCAACCAACCGGTCCTGAATGCCAGGCGCCTCGGATGCCGACCATCGGATAATCCGGTGTGCATCCAGCGTATTGGGTGATACGGCAATGGAATCAAAATCAAAGGGAATTTTTTCATCCAGACCAGCCTCTACGATGGCAGCGTAGGCGCGTTTGGCACCTTCCGAACCACCAAATTTTTCAGAGAGGTACAACTGGCGATCCTTGCCTTCTTTGGGAAGGGTTGAATCCAACTGGTAAGGGCGCCATCGAATATCAACCTGAAGGTCTTCGGGCAGGGCGCTCAAGGCATCCTCAAGCCGCCTTTTACCGATATAGCACCACGGACACATAACATCAGAAACGATGTCAACATTAATGGCAGTCATAATATTCTCCATGGATCTTTGTCACACGAACGGGTAGCGGACAATCAACGCAAGTGGACTGTTATTGATTGAGGGACCCGTCCCACCAACTGGGTAAATCGTATCCATAAATGGGCGTCATGTCAGGATGTTCAAGGTTTGAGCGATAGGCAACCCGCTGACCGGGTAAATAGTAGAGCGGGACGACGTATTGCCCGGATATCAGCACGCGATCAAAGGCACGCACCGCCGCATTGAAGTCCTCTTGTGATCGCGCGTCAAGCATTGCGGTTATCATCGCGTCTATGGCCGGCTCGGCTGTGCCTGCATAATTGAAGGTCCCCTCGACATCCCGTGATTGACTGCCCCACCGCCATAATTGTTCAGCACCAGGAGACAGGGATGCCGTATATCTTTTTATGATCAGGTCATAGTCATAAACATTGCTGCGCCTTTGATATTGAGCGTCATCGACGGTTCGAATGCTCATATCTATGCCAAGAGCTGCCAAATTGCGCTGATAGGCGAGCGCTATTTTTTCCTGTCCTTCATTTTGGGTCATCACCTCAAAGGTCAATGCCTGGCCAGAACGGTCCAAAAGCACACCGTCTTTTACGATATATCCTGCATCCTTCAGCAACAAAAAAGCAGCACGCTGCACCTTTCTGTCGCGACCACTGCCGTCTGTTTTGCTTGCATGATAAGTGCCATCCATGACCGCCGGGGAAACCGAATCCGGAAAATCCGCCAGTAGTTTTCTTTCCAGATCATCAGCGGGTACGCCGATGGACGACAAAAATGAATTCTGAAAGTAACTCTCCGTGCGCTCATATGCGTCATCAAACAGGCTTCTGTTGACCCATTCAAAATCGAATAGCATTGCCAGAGCCTGCCGCAATCTGACATCCTGAAATTTTTCCCGTCGGGTATTGAATACAAACCCGTACATGCCCGCAGGGGTCTTTTTCTCAAATAGAGCCTTGGTAATCGATCCATCCTGCACCGCCGGGAAATTGAAGGCCCGTTTCCAGCTCACCGGACTGCCTTCAGGATAGACATCAAATTCGCCCTTTTTGAACGCTTCAAATTGCGGGCCTGCCGACAGGAAATATTCAACACTGATTTCGTCAAAATTATCCATTCCGCGTTTGATAGGCAGATCTTTCGCCCAATAATCGTCGCGGCGAATAAAGGTGATTTTTTCACCGGGTTTCACACTGCCAATTCGATAGGGGCCAGATGTCACGGGTGGTGTGAAGGTTGTTTTATCAAATTGGTCTACAGCAGTTGCATGTTTTGGAAGAACAGGGCTCAGACCAAGGATCAGCGGGATTTCACGTCCGGCGTCGGCGTCAAAGGTGAACCGAACACTCAAGTCGCCGGTTTTCTTCATTTCCTTTACGTGATCCAGTCTGTTTGAGAATGGGGGACGACCTTTCTCTTTCAGCAGTTCGAATGTGAATATGACGTCATCAGCCGTAACCGCCACGCCGTCAGACCAGCGCGCTTCGGGGTTGATGTTAAATTCTATAAAGCTGCGCTCTGCATCGGTCTTTATGGACTGTGCCAGCAGCCCATAAAGCGTAAATGCTTCATCACGTGAGCGCTGCATGAGGCTTTCGTAAGTCAGTCTTCCGTATTCCGTATCCCACATGCCACGCGCGGTTGTGCGCATGCTTTTGAGGATAAACGGATTGAGATTGTCAAAGGTGCCAACGACGCCATAGGCCATCTTGCCGCCTTTTGGTGCTTGCGGATTGGCATAGGGCAGATGGGTGAAATCTGCCGGAAGCGCCGGTTCACCATGCGATGCAATTGCATGCATAGGCATCTCTGCCAGGCCTGATGACATCCCAACTACGGTAAAAATCGAGGCAACAATCAAACGATACAGGTGATGCATGACGGGCTTTCTCTTGATTCTGTTGAAAGGTAGCATGATCACTGTCGTTTCCAACACACCGTGATTGGGCTTTATATGTCCCATATTGCAGGAAATTTGGGCAAATTGAGGGTACAATTGTTCAAACAGGGTGACAGGAAGCTCGTTTGTGCTTAGACACTTTAACAGCCTTGCAATGGCCGTAATTGCCGCACAGGGAATATGCGATTGTTTGCAGGTAATTGGAAATTCAAGGCCGCCTGTCGGTCTCGGTGCTCCGCATTCCAGTGGGGAATGTGTGATACCACAGCAACATGTGATCGTACGAAAGCCCAGGAGATAAAAGACGGATGACTTTCAAGACTTCAAAAGTAGCAACAGTGGCGCTGGCAACATTGTTCGCTGGCACCGTATCTGTTTCGCTTACGGGCATGTCCCATGCGCAGGCACCGGGTCCGGGCTGGTACAAGGTTTGCACCAAACAGGAAGATAATGATGTTTGTGTCGTACAGAACATCACAACCGCTTCAACCGGGCAGCTACTGACTGCTGTCGGATTGATCGTTGTTGAAGGTAAGGTCAACAATAAGATTTTGCAGGTATCTGTCCCCTCGGCCCGTACAATCCCACCGGGTGTGAATATGCAGATTGACGGTGGTAAAGCGCAGCGTGTCCCCTTTTCTGTGTGCATGCCTGACAAATGCGTGGCGCAGGTACCATTGACCGACGCCATCATTGATTCATTCAAACGCGGTGGGGAAGTGGTCTTCACGTCGGTAAATTTTCAGCGCGCACCAAATCCGATCAAGATATCACTCAGCGGCTTCACTGACGCTTTTGACGGCAAGCCGGTCGCACAGTCCGAGTTGCAGGAGCGTCAGCGGTTGCTCCAGGAAGAAATGCAGCGCAAGGCACAAAGCGCCCGCGAAAAGCTGGAAGCTGCTCAGAAAAAAGCAAAAGAAACGCAGTAATACGAACAAAAGGCGCGGTTTGATCCGCGCCTTTTCTGAACGTTTATAAAGTTCTCTTCAAAAATCCAGTTAATGTCCGGCTGGGCCCCTCAGACGGTACATACCTTCTTTTTGCCCCTCAAATATCTCTGATATTTGCGGATGTTGAACCGGTTGACCGCTTTCATCAGGCACAAGGTTTTGTTCCGATACATAGGCGATATAGTCGGTGTCTTCATTCTCGGCAAACATATGATAAAATGGCTGCTCCTTGTGCGGACGCACGTCTTCTGGAATAGCCTCATACCATTCGTCGGTGTTGTTAAAAACCGGGTCAACATCGAATATAACACCGCGAAAAGGATACACGCGATGCTTAACCGTTTGCCCAATTTGAAATTTAGCGGTACGGGTTCTTAGCATTTTCTATGCCTCCTGAATTGTATTAGTAGAAGGAAAATGGCACCAAAATCAATGATTTTCGATAAAAATCAGTAACAATTTTGGGAATTGTGACTTTGCGGGCACGCTCAATTCGAGGTTGAATCCATCTAGTGGATTGAAAAATAACAGGTTTTGAATACATCGTGTATTTTATAGACGTATATATCAATGAATGACATTGCTGCACTGATCCTGCCACTCTTTGGCCTTATATTTCTCGGCTACATCGCGGCACGCATAAAAAGGCAGCCCGAAAGTGCATTGGGCTGGCTTAATATATTTGTCATTTATGTTGCGCTACCGGCACTTTTCTTCAAATTGGTTTCAAGAACACCGATTGAACAATTGGCGAGAATTGATTTCATCATAGCCAGTCTGCTGTCGACCTACGTAATATTTTCTGTCGTATTTACGCTTGCAATCATATTGCGCAGGGCAACCATAGCTGACAGCACCATACAGGGGCTCTCGGCTGCCTATGGCAATATCGGTTATATGGGACCAGGGTTGGCATTATTGGCTTTTGGTGAAGCTGCGGCCATACCAGTGGCGCTGATCGTATGTTTTGAAAATGCCATGCACTTTTTCATCGCACCATTGCTGATGGCTGTCGCTGGCGGTCAGAAAATGAGATTTCATTCCCAGATCCTGCTGATATTGCGCAGGGTCCTGTTGCATCCTTTCATCATGGCAACACTGGCTGGCATATTTGTCGCGGGTTTTGATGTGCCTGTGAATGCGGCTCTTGGGCGCCTGATTGACTATCTTGCGCAGGCTGCTGCGCCTTGCGCATTATTTGCAATGGGGGTGACGCTGGCAATGCGGCCGCTGAACAGGGTACCCCCGGAATTGACCTATATCATTCCTGCGAAACTGATCCTGCATCCCCTGATCATGTATTTTGCCATGGGGCTGGTTGGTGATTTTGACCCCATATGGATATATTCGGCTGTGCTGTTGGCGTCATTGCCTACGGCCACCAACGTATACGTGATAGCTCAGCAATATGGTGTGTGGATCGAACGGGCATCGACAGTTGTACTGGTAACCACAGGCCTGTCCGTGTTCACCGTCAGTGCGCTTTTATACGCAATAACAACAGGATTGTTGCCCGCAGACATCTATGTGGGGCGTTGATTCCGCCGCAAAGCCTGAATGCCTGTGCCCGGTTTCATTCCTTCACGCATGGCAAAGTTGCGCAATGGTCCCATGCCTGAGAGGACAGCCAGACCGGCCGAACGGGCCAGTTGGACCGGCAGAAAATTGCTGAGCAATGTACGATTGAGAAGATCAACACTGGCTGTACGGGAAATGACATCGCTTCGCCGCGCTCTATTGTAGGCTGAAACCGCCTGCCGCACATGGTCAAGTCCGCTCAGCCGTGCAAGTTCATTGGTTAAATCAACGACATCGCGCAGGCCAAGGTTGAGCCCCTGGGCACCAATGGGTGGGAAAACATGGCCGGCTTCACCCACCAGGACCATACGGCCTTCACCAAATGATCGCGCAATCATGCCGCTAAAGGGAAAGGATTGAACGCTGCCTTCAATTTGTACTTTCCCAAGCAGTGAATGCATCTTTGTTTCGACAGCAATGGACAATTCGTCAACCGATGCAGTAAGCATTGTTTCAGCTTCATTCGGGCTCAGCGCCCAAACCAGACTGGATCGCTTACCGGGCAGGGGAACCTGCGTGAAAGGGCCCGATTCTGTGTGAAACTCGTTTGATGTATCTGAATGATCATGGGTGTGAGAAAAATTCAATACGATGGCTGTCTGCGGATAACGCCAGTCTTTTGTTCTTATGTTTGCCGCTTCTCGCACCTTTGAGTTTCTGCCGTCTGCACCGACGACCAGAGAAGCCGACAACGCACGTCCGTCATCCAGCAATAATTTGGCTTCATTCTCCGTATCAATCACCGAGCAGACGGATTGCTCAATATGCATAATGCCACTTGCTGCCGATGCGGATGAATTGAGCGCATCCAACAATGGCGCATTCGGGATATTATATCCGAACGCATCCAGATCCAGTTCTCTTGAATGAAAGGTAACTGTGGGGGCTCGCACCAGTCTGGATGTGCCATCTATGATCCGCATGTGGCGCAATGGTGCTGCACTGGCTGCCACCTGGCTCCATACTCCCAGCATTTCCAGTAAATCTATCGACGGCAACATTAATGCGGTCGTCCGGCCATCTTTGTGTTTCGGCCTGGGGCTGATCAAAGCGATTTTATATCCGCTTTGCGCAGCAGACAAAGCGGCAGCAACACCTGCAAGGCCGCCACCAACAACTGCAATGTCAAAATTTTCAGCCATAATGCCCGAACCCGTGATCGATGGATTTGCTGTTACAATTTCTGAAATTGACCAATACAATGCTTTGCCGGAAGATGACACCACTGAATTCAGACCAAGTGCCGCAGCCCACAAAACAGGCATTTTCGTCCATTATTTGTGCAACGCAGTATAAGATGTGGACGAGGTACAGACTGTCTTGAAGGCGGGGATGACAGTGCTGATCAGGCCTGCAATTATGTGTCAAAAATTTGAAGCTCTTTATTCTTGCACGATCTTTCTGGTTCGTACCATCTGCGCCTAGGATCAAAACTGAAGGATCCGCTTTATGCGGGGGAGGAAATTTTGACAAATCTGGAAACAGGGCAAGACCATTGTCTGCTGGAAGTGCGCGGCATCACCAAAGTATTTGGAGAGTTGCGTGCCAATGATGCAATCGATCTTGAAATCAATTCAAGTGAAATTCATGCATTACTCGGTGAAAATGGGGCCGGAAAATCGACCCTTGTGAAAATGCTGTTCGGTTCGTTGGAACCCACCTCCGGGCAGATACTGTGGAAAGGCAATCCTGTTACTATCGCCAGTCCCGGACAGGCACGGGCGCTCGGCATCGGGATGGTGTTTCAGCACTTTTCACTTTTTGAAGCGCTCACAGTTGCTGAGAACATCGCATTGTCGATGGATCAAAATGTCAGTATCGAGGGTATCGCCGAGCAGGCTGCAGTCCTGTCGCGCGAATATGGGTTGCCGCTTGATCCACATGCTCATGTGGCGGATTTGTCGGTTGGTGAGCGCCAGCGCATCGAGATTGTTCGCACCTTGCTGCAGAACCCGGAACTCATCATTCTGGATGAACCAACTTCGGTATTAACACCGCAGGAAGCAGACAAACTGTTTGAGACCCTGGAAAAGATTCGTGCCGAAGGCCGCTCCGTCCTTTATATCAGCCACCGCCTTGAAGAAGTTCAGCGGATTTGTGACAGGGCTACAGTTCTGCGTCATGGCAAGTTGACCGGTGCCTGCGACCCGCGTGCCGAAACGCCCGCTTCACTCGCACGTATGATGGTTGGCTCCGATGTTAAATCGGTATCCAACAAGGGCGGCAAGATATCAGACAATATTCTGATTGAAGCGAATAAACTCAGTGCACCGGCAAGAACACCTTTTGCCGTGGAACTCAAAGATATTGATTTGACCGTTCGTGCCGGAGAGATAATCGGCATAGCCGGTGTTGCCGGAAATGGTCAAAGTGAACTGTTTGACGTCCTTTCCGGTGAAGAAACGGTTGCCAGCGCCGATGACGTACGGATCTGCGGAAGTTCTGTCGGTCGCCTGGGTATATCGGCCAGACGACTATTGGGGGCAGGTTTTGTTCCTGAAGAACGTCACGGCCATGCCGCGGTATCTTCCATGTCCCTGTCACAGAACATGGTTTTGGCACGGCATCGCTCGGACGCGGATACCTTCCTCACTGGCGGCCCATTGAAAATCATTCGCTACGCGGCGGTAAGGGAAGCATCTGAACGCATTATCAAGGAAATGGATGTGCGTATGTCAGGCGTTGATCCCGAAGCGGAATCACTGTCGGGCGGTAATCTGCA
The DNA here is from genome assembly GCA_947501445.1 of uncultured Rhizobiaceae group bacterium. Classification (GTDB taxonomy): domain Bacteria; phylum Pseudomonadota; class Alphaproteobacteria; order Rhizobiales; family Rhizobiaceae; genus Hoeflea_A. The sequence goes on from CANMVS010000009.1 coordinate 53,507, forward strand.
GAAATACATCGTTGGACGGGAGCTGGATCGCCAACCATCCGTTCTGATCGTCAATCAGCCCACCTGGGGTGTTGATGCCGGCGCCGCAAGTCGTATCAGACAGGCATTGATTGATCTGGCTGAATCAGGTTCAGCGGTAGTCGTCATAAGTCAGGATCTGGATGAAATCTTCGAGGTTGCCACGAGTATCGCGGTCATCAACGAAGGAACATTGTCAGCCGTAGAGCCAGCATCACAGATGACCCTTGAGAGAATAGGGCTCCTGATGGGTGGAATACACGGAGAGGATACGGATATGGAGGCTTCCCATGCGCATTGAGCTCGAACGTCGGCCATCGCATTCGGCGCTGTTTTCAATACTCTCGCCGTTTATCGCGCTTGGCCTTACCATTATCGCCGGTATAATTTTGTTCACCATCATGGACAAAAACCCCATTGATGCACTCTATAGTTTTTTCATCGAGCCATTGACCGAGGTCTGGTCTTTACATGAATTGGCCATCAAAGCCTCACCGTTGATCCTCATCGCTGTTGGCTTATCTGTTTGCTTTCGTTCCAATAACTGGAATATCGGAGCCGAAGGCCAATTCATCATGGGAGGTGTTGCCGGCTCTGCCATTCCAATTTTGTTTCATGAATGGAATTCCTTTCTGGTCCTTCCGATGATGCTCATTATGGGAATGATTGGCGGCGCTCTTTATGCATCAATACCCGCATTGTTGAAGACCCGTTTTAATACCAACGAAATCCTGTCCAGCCTGATGTTGGTCTATGTGGCACAATTGGCGCTGGACTGGATTGTCCGGGGCCCGTGGCGCAACCCGGAGGGATATAATTTCCCCGAAAGCCGTTCATTCGAGCTTCAGGCGGTTCTGCCTGAGCTGCTGCCCGCATCCGGGCGTGCCAACTTTGGCATTGTATTTGCCATTCTTGCCACAATTGTCGCCTGGTTCATGATGCGCCACATGCTCAAGGGCTTTGAGGTGTCGGTGCTGGGGCAATCTGCGAGAGCAGGGCGTTTCGCCGGATTTTCAGCCAATAAAATGGTGTTTTTTGCCTTTATATTTTCTGGTGCACTCGCTGGCCTGGCAGGCATCTCGGAGGTCTCCGGATCCATAGGTCGCCTGCAGCCCGTCATTTCACCCGGATACGGATTTACTGCGATTATTGTCGCCTTTCTCGGTCGTCTCAATCCGTTGGGCATTTTTGCCGCGGGTATCATTTTGGCCCTGACCTATCTGGGGGGCGAGGCTGCTCAGATATCTATTGGACTGCCGGACAAGATTGCGCGGGTATTCCAGGGTTTCCTGCTGTTTTTTGTATTGGCCTGCGACACGCTCATCCACTACCGGGTGCGTTTCAAATTCACTGACAGAACGTCATCAAGTGTGGAGGGCGCGTAAATGTCGTTTCCTGAAATCATAGTACTCGTTACCGCAATTCTGCTGACAATTACAACGGCCGCCACGCCGCTGCTGCTGGCCGCGATTGGCGAACTTGTTGTGGAGCGTTCGGGTGTTCTCAATCTGGGTGTTGAAGGGATGATCGTAATCGGTGCGGTCGTGGCATTTGTCATGGCTCAGATCACCGGCAACGCCTACCTGGGTGCGTTATTCGGCATGGCGGCAGGCTGCATCTTCTCTCTGCTGTTCGGATTCCTGACCCTCACGCTGGTCGCCAATCAGGTGGCAACGGGCCTGGCCCTTACAATACTTGGTCTTGGAATATCAAGCATGATTGGCGAAAACTACGTTGGCCAGGCCGGTGCAAAACTTGAACCGATTGCCATACCACTGCTATCGTCCATTCCGCTTATCGGTCCATTGTTATTTGATCAAAATATACTGTTCTACCTGTCAATCTTTGCTGTTTTCGGTGTCAGCTGGTTTTTGTTTAAAACACGTCTTGGCCTGCAATTGCGTGCAATTGGCGATAGTCACGGCTCTGCCCACGCGCTGGGCATCTCGGTGATCAAGACCCGCTATCTGGCTGTGATGTTTGGTGGTGCCTGTGCGGGGCTTGCCGGTGCACAATTGTCGCTGGTCTACACACCGCAGTGGATTGAAAATATGTCGGCCGGTCGTGGCTGGATTGCACTGGCATTGGTTGTCTTTGCCAGCTGGCGTCCACTGCGTGTACTGGCTGGCGCATATCTGTTTGGTGCTGTAACGATTGGACAGTTGCATGCGCAGGCACTCGGGTTCGGAATCCCATCCCAATTGCTGTCCGCACTACCCTATCTGGCAACCATTGTTGTGCTTGTGATCATTTCACGCAACAAACGGTTGACGCTGATGAATACACCGGCTTCACTTGGCCAATCCTTCGTCCCAGATCGCTAAAAAATACTGATCATAAAAAACTAGAGGTGAACCACGATGAAAAAAATACTCCTAGCACTATCAACCGCTGCTGTTATCAGTCTGGCAGCATCAGCCGCTCAGGCTGCAACCAAGGTTTGTTTTGTCTATATTGGCTCCAAAACCGATGGCGGCTGGACCCAGGCACATGATATCGGACGCCAGGAACTGCAGAATCATTTCGGCGACAAGGTTGAGACTGTATTTCTTGAAAATGTTGCTGAAGGCCCCGATTCCGAGCGGGCAATCGAGCGTTTTGCGCGCTCTGGCTGCGAATTGATTTTCACGACGTCCTTTGGCTATATGGATCCAACCTTGAAGGTTGCCAAGAAATTTCCAAAAGTGAAATTTGAACATGCGACCGGCTACAAGACAGCTGACAATGTCACCAGCTATAATTCCCGGTTTTATGAGGGCCGCTATATTCAGGGTCAGATTGCCGGTGCTGTTTCCGAAAAAGGTGTTGCCGGATATATAGCATCATTTCCAATTCCTGAGGTTGTTCAGGGCATCAACGCCTTCCTTTTGGGTGCGCAGTCGGTCAATCCGGATTTCGAAATCAAGGTTGTCTGGGTCAATACATGGTTTGATGCCGGCAAGGAAGCTGATGCAGCCAAAGCCCTGATTGATCAGGGTGTCGATGTTCTCACACAGCATACCGATTCGACCGGTCCCATGCAGGTGGCCTCTGAACGCGGGGTCAAGGCATTTGGTCAGGCGTCAGATATGATCGCAGCCGGGCCTGACACTCAGTTGACCGCGATTGTCGACACCTGGGGAGCCTATTACATCAAGCGTGTGCAGGCACTCATGGACGGAACATGGGAATCACAGTCCACATGGGACGGACTTGTGGACGGCATCCTTACCATGGCGCCCTACACAAATATGCCTGATGATGTGAAGCAGGCGGCAATGGAAACCGAGGCCAAAATTACCAATGGCGAACTGAAGCCTTTCACCGGTCCTGTTACCAAACAAGATGGTAGCGAATGGCTGAAAGCAGGCGAGAGCGCCGATGACGGCACGCTGCTTGGTATGAATTTTTACATCAAAGGTGTTGATGACAAATTGCCTAACTAAGCCGTTTCACGTTTCGTCAGAAACGGGACAACGGTGTTGGCCTTTGTTTTGGTTGATGCATTCAGGTTTTGTCGATTCCGTCAAAACCTGAATTGCTCTAACAAGGCAGCTGCATACGCAATGAAAAGGCGCTTCAACAGCGCCTTTTTTGTTGAGCGGTCTTTGAGGTCCCGTAAATCAGGGTTCGAATTGGGTAAGTTCGGGAAGTTTCAGGCGTTGGATCTTGCCTGAGGGACCTTTAGGCAATTCACCCAGCATGAAAATCCGGTCAGGACTTTTGAATGTACCAAGTTTTTTGCCACACAATGCAATCAGTTCATCCTCGGTAACCTGGCTGCCCGCACGCAATCGAACGGCCGCCTCGACCTTTTGCCCGTAGCGCGGGCACGGGCGCGCAAACGCTGCAGCCTCAACTACATCACCATGTGCATAGAGTGCTTCGTCAACCTCACGCGGGGCAATGTTTTCACCACCCTTGATGATCAATTCCTTCAATCTGCCGGTTACAAAGACGTAGCCGTCCGCATCCATATGACCCAGATCACCACTGCGTAACCAGCCACCCTTGGTGAAGGCGGCAGCGGTTGCATTACTGTCGTCAAGATATCCGATCATGGTATTTGGTCCCCGTATTGCCAGTTCACCAGAGACGCCGGGATCCACAGGATCCAGAGACTCACTCAAAATGGCCACCTCATTGCCGAAGGCTATGCCCGGTGATCCGATTTTGCGCTTTGCCGGTGGCAGCGGATTGGATAGTATTTGAGCAGCGGTTTCCGTCAAACCCATCGTTTCGATGATCGGTATGGCAAAACGTTTTTCAAACGATTCCTGAATGTCCGGAGCCAGAGCCGAGGATGCAGAGCGACCAAACCGCAGGATTTGACTGATCGATTTATCCGGACCCAAATCCGAGTGAAGAAGATGTGAAATGATCGTCGGAACAACCGAAAACCAGGTGACGCGATAGCGCTGACACTGGTTCCAGAAATTACGGTTGGAAAACCGGTCACAGACAACAACCGAGCCCCCTGACAACAGCGGCGCCATCAGCGTCACGCACAGCCCGTTGATATGAAAAAAAGGCAGGACACACAGGGCGCGATCACGTGAAGTGAGTGCGTGGGCGAAACAGCTGGTCCAGCCACCAGCAAGCAGGCTGGCATTTGAGTGGACAACGCCCTTTGGACGGCCCGTCGTACCCGAGGTATACATTAACAATGCATGATCCGATGCCGAGACCTGAGCAGGTTCAATCGTCTTACCAGGGGCCGGCCATTGGATGGTTTCAGCCACCGTGACAATACTTATTTCGCAAGGGTGTTCATTCAGTGCAGAGCGAAACAGGCCAAGCTGATCATTGCCAACCAGTGCCACTTTGGATTTGCTGTGTGATACCGCATAACCAAGAGCCTCCGGACCAGCAACGAGGTTCAGTGGTGTCGCACGAAAACCACCGTAAAGAACTCCAAACAGGCAGATGATGGCCTGGCGGCTGTTGGGCAGGCAAAGGGCGACACTCTCACCTGGTTTTGTACCAAGCCCCGCCAGTTGACCTGCGACAAAGCGAGCCTGTGCATGCAGATCACGCCATGTAAGCGCAGAGTTGTCCGTGGGGAACAAATGGCTGATACGGTCGGGCGTTTTCAACGCACGCAACTCCAACCAGTCACGAACCGTGCCTTCTGGTGGTGATGTGGGGTTTAAGGTCACCTTGCACACGCGTCCCAATAGTCACTGAAAATATCTTCCACGGTAGGTTCGTCGGCTTTGATTTCCGCCACGACTTTTGTGGTATTCATGAAGTGTTTCCAATGAAGGTTTTCATCGATCGAATTTCCGCCCCAACTGCCGCAACCCATCGACAGCGAGAATGGCAATCCATTATTGAATGCGCCACCAGTGGCGAAACAGTGTGCCTGATTGACGATCACACGGCACACAGGCAATTCCAGACCGGCCCTTATGGCGCGTTGCGGCTCACCGGTATGAATTCCGACAGAATGTCCGGCCCCCTGATACTCAAGAATCTGTGTGGCGATTTTTTTGGCGTGAGAAAAATCATCGGCCCGGTAGAGCGCTGCAACAAGTGACAGTTTTTCGCCTGATAGCGGATGATCTTTGCCAATGCCCTGTGTCGGCACGGCGATGAAACGTGTGGTGCTGTCCGTCACTGCCTGCAATTCAAGCGCATCAATCAGAACACCAATATCGCGGGCGAGGACATGCCTGTTCAGTTTACCGTCAGGCCAAAGCCTGGCAACAACGTCGGTTTCATATTGCTCTGGCAAACGGGTGCCACCGGCTTTGGCCAGTGCCTGCGTAAAGGCATCGTAAACAGCGTCAGCAACAATGATTGCATTTTCAGACGAACAGGATGTCGCGTTGTCGAATGTTTTTGAAGCAGTTATTTTTGATGCGGCCTGATCAAGGTCGCAGGTTTCGTCGACAATCACGGCTACATTGCCGGCGCCGACACCGATTGCCGGCGTGCCAGATGAATAGGCGCGCCTAACATTGTCCTGCGAACCCGTGACGATGACCAGATCCGACAATTCCAGCATCCGTTGTGTCCGGGCCTTTGTTCCGGGCGGTGGAATCATCTGCACCAAATCATGGTTCAATCCGATTTTGTCAAATTCCGTGTGAATGTAGTGCAATAGTCGGCTGCAGGCTTCGATTCCCTTGGGCGATGGTGACAATACAATCGCATTGCCACATTTTAGTGCATTGATAATGTTGTTGGCTGGCGTTGCCACCGGGTTTGTTGATGGCACAACTGCGCCAACGACACCAATCGGCCTGGCTATTTCTGTAATGCCTGTATCTGCATCTTCGCGGATGATACCGCAGGTCCTTGCCGTCGCAAGATCACGCATCAGCCCCAGCGTTTTACGGTGATTTTTGGTAATCTTGTCCGACACATTGCCAAGACCGGTTGTCTCGACGGCTAATTGTGCCAGTTCCCTGTTATGCTCAGGTTCCATCAGCGCCCATGCTGCTGCCTGTGCCGCATGATCATAGCGTGCCTGATCAGCATCTTTGGCAAAATCTGCCTGCGCTATACGCGCGCGAGCCATCAAATTGTCGACGACGGCGGTTTCGTTTTGATCAGACATTGCGTTTTCCTGAGTTGGATTTGTACCCGGCGTACTATCCGGCAATGAACGCGGGGCAGTGTGCCCCGCGTCGCTGTTAGAGTCCTTGCAATAAATCATTGAGCGTTTCCTCACGCTCTTTCCACAATTTCTGCACCTGTTCACGGGTCATGATATGCATCGGTGATCCGCCGGCATTCATCTTGCCCGCGACACGTTTGTTTTTGAACATTTCCGGTACAGTGGTGGCCAGCTTGTCGATGATTTCAGGTGGCGTACCCTTGGGAACCATTATCCCACGGAAATTGACCGAGCTATTGTCCACATCCAGCCCCTGTTCCATCATGGTTGGTACATCAGGCAGGAATTCCTCATTGCGGTTCAGATCAGCAACCCCAAGAATTTTGACATTGCCGGCCTCGCGCGCCCGATAGGCATCGGACAGATTATTGATGCCGCCGAGAACATCTCCAGCGATAACCGATTTCATCGCCGCCGCACCGCCACCTTTTGTGGGAATATATTGCATTTTTACATCAGCGGCTTTTTCTATCTGCAAGGCTGCGATGTGATGACCGACGAACAGCCCGGCACCGGAATAGGTCAGTTTCCCCGGATTGGCTTTTGCATAGGCCACGACATCGGCCATGGAGTTGAACGGACTGTCCTTGCCAACGATAAAGACGGCGGGATCGGCCCCCCAATTGGCGATTGGTTCAAAACTGTCCTTGTTGTATTGCACACCGCCTTTTATGCTTTGCGCAATGAAATGAGGAATGTTGTAGGCACCCAGTGTGTAACCATCCGAATCAGCATCCTTGGCAAACCAGTTCCAGCCAACCCGTCCGCCCGCACCCGGTTTGTTTATTATGGCAATGGGCATGCCCAGCGCGTCCTCGTTTCCAGCAGTCATGGTGACGATACGTGCCTGAAAATCTGTGGCACCACCGGCACCATAAGAGACCATCAGCATGATGGGACGTTCAGGATAATCTGCCGCAAATGCGTTCCCTGTTAAGCCCACAAGGGTGATGGCCAGTCCGGCAAGTAAGTTCCTCATTGTCTTCCTCCTAGGTTTTAAATGTATCCACCTGTTCCCGGCGGTTCAGATTATGATCCCGCGCGGCGTATATACTTTCAGTACAAGCGCGAAGAGACCGTACATAACGGCGATATAGCCGATGGTGATGAGTAAGCGCCGGATCCACGTGCGGGCGCTATTGTTCGGTGCCGGATCATAGGCCGACAGCAAAGCGAAGAATGCCAAAGATGTTGCGGCATAAAATCCTAGTGTCTTTGCGGCCCAGAACACATAGATGCCAGCCACCAGCAGACCGGGAGCAAGATTGCTCATCATTTGCATGGACAGACCAGCACCGGCTTTTGAAAGCCCCAGTACCGCCTTGCCAAAGGTCCACAGAGCCAGCAACAGGAATGCTGTCGATATCAGGCGCGGAAACAAAAAAGCGTCGGCGGGCTGTTGCGTATAGCTGATCCAGCACACCCATAGTGCGACCGCAGCCACAATGCCGGAAGGCACCATATGTTGGGTTCGGTTCATGCCAGCGCCCTCCGACTACGCATTTCCACGAAGACGGAATAGCCGATTGAGAGCACCACAACGCCAATCAGCAGGAGATTGAGTGCGCCGCCAAAGAAATAGGCAAATTGTCCATCGGTTGCACCGGCAATCAGCGAGCCCTGAATGTAATTGGATTCTGCTATAGGGCCCAGGATCAGCCCAAGTACGAGCGGGGCCGCAGAAAAACCATATCGTTCGAGAAAGTACATCATCGTGCCAAGAGCCATCATCACATAAACATCGCCCATCGATTGTTGCACTGAAAACGATCCGAACACGGCAAGCCCAAGCACCGCTGCCGCCATTATTGATTGTGGTACCTGTGCGATTTTTGCCGCAAAGGAAGCGACATAAATGCCGAATGCACACATGAGAATTTGGCCAATCAGCATTGAATTTATGAAAGGCCAGGCAACGTCGGGGTGATTGTCAAATAGGTCGGATCCGGGAAATATGCCGTGAATCAACAGACCACCAAGCAGCACTGCAGCGGTCGGGCTGCCGGGAATCGATAGTGTAAGCAATGGCACGAGCGATGGGCCAACCATGGCATTATTGGCAGCTTCGGCTGCAATGACGCCCTCTGAGTGGCCTGTGCCGAACTTTTCCTTTTCAGATGAGAACTTCTTGGTTTGATCATAGGCAACCAGGCCGGCAATCTGACCACCAACACCCGGAATGAGGCCGATAAATGAGCCGGACAAGGTACCTATTATCAGCGCCTTGGATCGTTTGAATACCTCTCGGATTGCTTCACCTATCGGGTGCGTTTGCACCTTGATTGCTTCGATACTGTCGTCATGCCTGCCTTTAGCAAACATTGTGAGAACCTGAGGGATGGCAAACAAACCGATGAGCGCGGCAATGATATTCACACCACCGCCAAGTGCATCATGAAATATGAACCGTTGAACGCCCTGCATGTCATCATAGCCTATTGTGGCCAGCCACATGCCAATGCAACCGGACAACAGGCCCTTCACAACGGAACCCGAGTCCAGCGATCCAATCACCGTAACGCCCAAAATAGCCAGCCAGAAAAGGTGAGACGGACCGAAAGCCAGAGCCCACTGGGCCAACAATGGCGTAAGAAAAATCAACAGCAGCACGCCAAATACACCGCCAACCAGGGAAGACAGAAAGGCCAGTTGCAGCGCTTTTGCGCCCTGACCGCGTTTGGCCATTTCATGCCCATCCAGCGTCGTCGCGATATTGGCCGGCGCGCCTGGAATTTTCAGCAAAATGGCGCTGACCGCGCCACCTGCAACGGTAGATGTATAGGCGGCACCGAGCAGGATCAGACCATGCACCGGTTTCAAATGAAATGTGAATGGAATGAGCAAAGCGACAGCCATTGTCGGTGACAGTCCCGGCGTGGCGCCCAATATGAGCCCACCCACGGTACCGCCCACCAGCAAGAGCATGGAAACGGGCGTAAACACTTCACCGAAATAATACAGAAATTCCATTGGCTCCAACACTCCTCCCAGAAGTCGAAACATCTTCTTGAATGTTGAGGCTAGACAATGAAAATAAAAATGCAAACGTTTTCATTTTGTGCTAAAAACCCTTATGAACCGGGAAAAATTTGCAGATATTATTGATGTTGCCAATCACGCGGGTGTTTCGCCAGCGACCGTTTCGCGTTCTTTCAATCATCCGCAAAAAGTCAAATCGGCAACCCGAAAGAAGATCCAAAAAGCAATTGAAGATACCGGTTACATTCGTAATCGGGCAGCGCAGGCGATACACGGACGGCGCAGCGGAACGATTGGTTTGATCGTGCCAACACTCGACAATGCTATCTTTTCCAATCTGATCCAGTCCTTCTCGGAAGGGTTGACTGAACTCAACTACACAATGCTGGTTGCAACCCATGGATATGACCTCAAGCGCGAGCACATGTTACTCAGATCCCTGTTGGAACATCGCATAGAAGCGATTGGTCTGATTGGGCTTGATCATCAGGATGCGACCTACACACTTTTGGATCGGCGCGCCACGCCAGCAATCGCCATGTGGAATTTCCAATCGGATTCGCGCATCTCGTGCGTCGGATCGGATAATTACCTGGCTGGCAAACTGGCCGCGGAACATTTGTTGGGGCAGGGGCATCGCAAACTGGGGATCATATTTCCGCCAACCGAGGGCAATGACCGTGCGGCCTCGCGAATGCGGGGGGCGACAGATGCACTTAAGGCGGCAGGTGTATCCATACCCGGTGCATGGCGCATAACTGCACAATACAGCATCGCAAAGGCCAAACGGGCTTGCCTTGAACTGTTTTCCCACGACGAAAGACCGACAGCGCTGATTGCAGGCAACGATGTAATTGCGCAGGGCGCAATTTATGCGGCCCAGCAGATCAATCTGCAGATACCCGACGATATATCAATTACCGGTATCGGTGATTTTGCCGGTTCAGCCGAAATCGTACCCGGCCTGACGACAATTCAGGTGCAATCACATCAGATAGGACGCAAAGCAGCCTATATTCTGTCATCATTGATAGACGGGAAACCATCCACGGATATTGTCAGGGAAAAAATCGAATTGAATTTCATTGAAAGACAGTCGTCGGGTCCCGCACCCAATTGAATGGCGGTGTGTCGCTTTCAAGTACAAGAGTAATTTGATGTTTGAAGGGATATTCTACACAAGCTACGACTGTGGAATAGGCACGGGTTTGCCGTCTGCATTGACGGCAACAAAGGTAAATATGGCGTCTGTTACCTTCTCATTCGCACCATATCGATTGCGCTGCGCCCAGGCCTCCACATGAATGCTCATGGATGTCCGGCCGGTACGCGCGATGTCAGTATACACACACATAAGATCGCCCACTTTGACCGGACGTATGAATTTCATGGCGTCTATTGCGATCGTGACAACCCGGCCCTGCGCCCGTTGACCCGCCGCAATACCCGCTGCGAAATCCATTTGTGAGACAACCCAGCCACCGAAAATATCTCCTGCCGCGTTGGTATCAGCCGGAACTGCCATGGTCTTGATGGTGAGTTCACCTCTGGGCTTGCTGTCATCCATATAAATGATCCAACGTCATATGTTACAGTCGTGAACGTGGCAGGCATCACTCAACGGACAAAATCCTGCGCGTATCGGCACTCGACAATAGGCCTTCCTCGAACCTTTTGGCAATCTATTGTGTATTATTATAGGTCATTGCTAACTGCCCTAGTAAAATATTAAATATATACCAACCATATCGAAGTTGGTTGCCTCCAAATGCCGTTTTTAACCAATGTGAGTCATACAGAATGAACGTTTCCGGTATCAATATCCAATTTGATCGTCCAGATGATTCCGAGCCTGGAAGCGGTCCGGTAAAGGTTGGCTGGCTGTTGAACGATGACAAGTCCGGCATAATTTTTGATCCACCCGAGCGTGTGCGTTCTGTGGAGATGAATAAAAAACATGCAAAGTCGGCATCGCGATGCCCAGCTGTCATCGGATTGGAAAGTCGGTACTTTGTTGTAAAATGTCCCTTTGACCTTCATCTCGGATTTGTTCGGACAAAGGAAGGCAAACCGGCGTTTCGAAACCTGGCGGGTGACAATTCATCCGTAAGGGCAAAAAAACTTGCAACACATTTGAGCATGACAAACGAAGTTGAGTGGCGATACCCGGACAGGCCCACTGTACAGCTGCAATTGCCCTATCTGTTTATCGCGGATGAAACCGTTTACCTGTCACAGGTCGCACCTTTCATGCACTATCGTGCCGATCCTTTGCCCGGCACCATATTTGGCGGGAGATTTCCAATCAATGTCTGGCCGCGTCCACTGATGTGGGCATTTGAATGGCATGACATCAAGAAGGACATCGTACTGAAACGGGGTGAGCCACTCTTCTATGTGCATCTCGAAACGACACCGCAGGATCGTTCCATCGCACTTGTTGAAGCAGAAAAAACACCCGAACTTGAGGCCTATCTTGAGTTGATTACCGGCGCTGTGAACTATGTCAATCAGACATTCTCGCTATTCAAGGCGGCGGAAGAGCGACGGCCTGCAACCCTGCTGTCAGCAAAAAGAACCAAATAACGTTCATCCCGCAAACGATTGGAATGCGCTGCCGGCAGGCGAAAAAATTCGTCTGCAACGCTTTAGAAAGTAACTTCAGTACCCTTCACAATAGGGTTCGCTGACATCAATGCCGCCGGAAACCGAATCCAGATCTTCAGTCGGTTTCTTTTCCGGGGAACATTTTTCCTTACTCCCTAATTTGTTTGCCTTTTTCGAATTTGACTTAACATGTGCCATTGTACGGCTCCGAACAAATGAGAAGTGTATAACTTATCTGCTTACTCATTTGGCAACCGTCATCATCGGTTACAAGCCTGATATTATTAACAATGCGTCATGTTGGAATTGGCTGTGGATGCGACCAAAGTCGTTCGAAAGGGTCAAACAAAATTTTCCGCGGAAATCCGGTGGGGCGCGAAACTATCGACAACCCGTTCAGCACGAGGGTGTCACCCATGTCCTAGGTAAAATCTGTTACCTATCTCTCCGGGTCGAACATTTGGGGAAATGGCGGACACGGACGCAGTAAGTTCGAACCCGCTTTTTGGGATATTAGCCGATTGGAATGAGCAATTAAAGCATATTGATTACAATATTCCGGACGAGCACGAGGAAGCATCCCAGGATATTGGTCTTGAGGAGCCGCAGCCATGAATGGTTCCGGTGTTACAAACGGCTTAAACGCCATTTTCAGCGGAAAGGTCACAGAAAAGAAAAGCAAACCGAAACGTATATCCCCGGTGTCCATTCGTTTCAGCGATGCTGAACATGCTGAACTGATGCTATGGACAAGAGGCGAATTCCTCGGGCCTTATATCAAGGGCCATAACCTGAGCAGTGTCAGAAGTAAGCGCAAGCCGCGCAGCACTCTGCCGCCCAGGCAACAACAGGCCATTGCACAGGCATTACGACGGTTGGGACATTCCGGCCTGTACGATGTCCTTTCATCGCTTGTGTTGGCCGTTGAGGAAGGCCGTCTGCTGCCTGAACAGCAGATGGAAGACGACCTGCGCCAGGCATTGTCCAATGTGACGGCACTACGCAGCGATCTGATGACCACTCTTGGAATGCGAGCTGATAAGGCGGGTGTATGATCCTGCATGGCAATCAACGAGGTGGTGGCAAGGATTTGGCTATTCATCTTATGAAACCTGAGAATGAACGGGTGCAGGTTCATGAGATACGCGGCTTTGTCTCCAATAATCTGATTGGTGCATTCAAGGAATCTTACGCCATCAGCAAGGCCACACGCTGCAAGCAGCATCTTTATTCCCTGTCAATCAATCCGCCGAAGAGTGCAGATATAAACGATGCGGATTTTATCGCTGCTATTGATCGAACGGAGGCAAAGCTTGGCCTGGGTGACCAGCCCCGTGCCGTTGTATTTCACGATAAGCGCGGCACTGACGGGCAATTGCGTCGTCATGCCCATGCCGTTTGGTGCAGAATCGATACGGATAGAATGAAAGCTGTGCAGCTATCGCACACAAAGCTCAAACTACGTGATGTATCCCGTGATCTGCATATCGAGCATGATTTGAAAATGCCGCCCGGCTTGATCAATTCAAAAGATCGGGACCCACGTAACTTCTCATTGGAGGAATGGCAGCAATGCAAGCAGGCAAAGAAAAATGTGCAAGAGATCAAAGACACATTCAAAGACTGTTGGGCTGTCTCGGACTCAGGTGCCTTATTTTCTCATGCACTTGCAGAGCGTGGCTATATTCTGACTAAAGGTAACAGGGGCCATGTCGCTGTTGATTACAAGGGCGAGAAGTATGCTGTCTCCCGCTATGTCGGGATCAGAGCAAAGCAGGTTCGGGAAAAACTCGGTGAAGTGCACGGGTTTCCGGATGTCGAACAGGTAAAACAGGTTGCTGCAAAACAGATCACGGATCGTCTAAAAATCCTGCGCGCCGAACAAGAAAAACAGGCACAAGGCAAAGCTATGTATGCACAAAAACAGCAACAAAGTCTGATAGAAAGCTATGCAGAAGCGGCCCGACAGCTAAAAAATATGCAGGAATCCCGTCGTGTTTCTGAAGAGATGACCAGGGCGAATAGGATCAAAAAAGGTCTGATGGGGTTGTTTGACCACTTGACGGGCAAACGCAAACAGGTCTTGGCGCAAAACGCGACAGATACAAAGAACGCACTGTATCGTGACGTGCAAGAGGCCGAGAAACTTGAGAAACGACAACAAAAGGTGCGAGACAGTCATCAAAATCATGCCCATTCCGCACGAGTACCGCACGTGAACGCAGTCAGGGAACTTAATGCAGACATAAAACAAATTTCCGAACCGCCTGCTCCATCAAAACAAAAGAAGGCCGAATATATTGCCAGAGAGAAGCAGCGCGCGAAACGACCGCGCCGCCCAAGATACCGCAATGGACCAAATCTTCATCCCTAAAAACAGCACCTGTTGTTTTAATCTGTGCGCCTAATGCCTGATTTTCGGAGCCACCCCTCACTTTCAAATGGGGGTGGGGTCGATAAATCGGGCATGGCCTTCTGATTTTTGGAAACCCTTCAAAACAGACTAAACAATGTCCGCCCGATCTCTCGGTCGGTCTAGACCTTGCGCGAGGGATCGAAGCCATATGGTCGAGACAGCTTGCTGGCTCGGTTCACGAGAGCCCGGCCCGCGAGAGCGGGTGTGCCATCATTTTTCTGGATAAAACCCAACCTATCTTGATAGGCTTTGGAATACACAAAGAGATAAAAGCATCATGCAGTACCAAGAAATTGAAGCCCTCAAAGAAAGCCATATCTGCGCTAATTGTATTGGCGAAGAATATTTGAGCAGTCGTGTCAGCAATGAAGGCAAGAAAGCCAATTGCAATTACTGTGGTGAGAAGGAAAAATCCATCACGTTGGAAGACCTCTCGAGAGAGATTGTAAAAGCGTTTGAAGATCACTACTCGCGCACACAAAGGGACCCTGACGGTTTGCAATGGGCGATGATGAAAGATCCCGAGAGCAACTATGATTGGGAACGCGAAGGTGAACCCAGTGAATATGCGATTATGAATGCGGCTGACTTACCGCCTCAAGCCGCAAAGGATATTCAATCTATCCTCTCGTCAGAACATTTCGATTATGATGAGCCTGAAAGTGAGTTTTCAGACGAAACTCACTACGAAGAAGTTATGCCGGGGGACCATGAATGGGAGCAAGGTTGGCGCGACTTTCAAACTTCCATCAAATCTGAAGCTCGCTTTTTTAGCAATGTTGCTCTTGGGCAACTTGACCGTTTGTTTGTCAACATAAACACCATCAAAACCTCAATGGGAAAACCGCTAATTGTGGATGCTGGTCCTGAGACAGGCATGGCATCATTGTTCAGAGCCAGAGTATTTCAATCTGAAGCGTCACTTAAATCTGCGATGATGCGACCCGATCTTGAATTGAGCGCACCACCGTCACAATTTGCCACCGCAGGTCGCATGAACGCAAAAGGCATCTCCGTCTTTTAGGGGGCGACGGGAGTGGATACCGCGTTGGCCGAAGTTAGACCGCCAGTTGGATCGGATGTTGCTGTGGCAAAGTTCAATATTGTCCGTCCACTGCGATTGTTAGATTTGACCCTGCTAAGCGATGTTCATGTCACCGGGAGTATTTTTGACACAAGCTATGCAGACCGCCTTGGTCACAAAACATTCCTGCGTAAGCTGGTAGACCGCATGACCCGGGCCGTTATGCCAGACGATCAGGACAGTGAATATCTTCCAACACAAGCGATTGCTGACTATTTGGCAACCAGCGAGACCTTAAATATCGATGGCATTGTTTTTCCGTCGGTTCAAACAAGTACCAAAGGGCTGAATGTCGTTTTATTTCACAAGGCCTCAAGATGCAAAACACTGTCATTTCCAGTTGGTACCGAGCTTTCTGCTGATACGTATCAGATGTATGCAGAAGGACCGGAGCCCGAATATCAGGTGATCGAAGAAGTCCCACCTGAGAAAAAAAAGGATGAAGAGCCGAAACAAAAGTTTCCGTTTCCGCCTTCTCTTCCGTATTTGGACGACGCGTTTGATACCGATGGCAGGGACAAGACTTTGGAGATCGATTTATGTTCGGTTCGCGTTCATGTTGTTCACGCAGTAACGATCAAGGCCGATGATTTCGAAGTTGAGCGTGTCCGTTGGACCAAGAACGGTGATGTTTTTTGATCGGGATTAGATTTCAATGAACGCCGCTTACTTTTTCATGGCCGGCATGAGAAAGAAGCTTCTTTGCGGATTAAGAATGAGAGTATCAGTTGAGCGAATGCCGTTAGGACTTCGACGTTCACCACCATTTTCAGTGCGAACCGTGAGGTCGGTATTCTCGATCATCATTTGCTTGATATCCATTGAATGAGCTGGCGTTTCATTGCTGACATTGCGAATGAAATCCTCAATCGCGATGGCGTCACCGAATTCAGAAACAGCCTTTGGAATATCTCCGTAAAGCTCCTCGCGTGCTCGCTGCCTGTCAGAATCAGCGAAAAGGTAATCACTTCCCTCGAACTGCGGATCATACGCCAACATACTTAGCCCTGACCTTCCAAAATGACCTTGTGCACCGGCATTTTCGTGAAGAAGGTCGTTGTAGACCTGCCTTGCTTTTGGTTCATTTGCAAAATGCAGAAGCCAATAAAACCAACCATCGGGATTGTTGATGGCAAAGGGGCTGACATAGGGGCTACAGCTCCGATAGGATTCAAACACAAGCCGTTCTATCGCTGCTCGCCATTCGCGCTTGTTGGCAACTTCTGAAATGTCCTCAATTCGAGTTTGCTCAATGCCATGTTGGGAAAGCGTCTTTGCAAGCGCGTCGGGATTGTTTCTAGATAGATATGTGAACATGGATTGTGCCGCGAATGTCAGTAGCACTTCTGCCGATTGGTATGTTGTGAGAATATCGACAATCGTATTGCGCGTGACCCGTGAGCTTCCACACTGATCCAGATTGAAAAAAACATTTCTTGGAATTTTGTTGGATGCAAGGAGTACTTTGACCTTGGGATAGGCGACTTCAAACTCATCGTTGAGAAACTCGATTTGAACTGTGAGATGGTTCTTCGCGTTGCAAGCCTGGAGCAGAGGCGCAACATTAGATTTAAGGATGTTGATTGCATCCTTATCGAGGTCGTTGAGAATAAGCAGACACTCAAACTGGATTTGCGCCATCCCATTAGCGGCACGTTCAACATTGATCTCGTTGGTTTGTTCTTCAAGCAAACTCAAAAATATCAAGGGAGAGCCAGGTTCACCACCTTCATACGCGCCACCACCCGCAAAGCCATCGACAATCGCTAGTCTGAAGCGGGATTGTTGGGGTGTTCGGCAACGAATGCGTAGATATTCGGAAATGTACTGCCTTAGGACTTGATGTTTCTTTTTTGAGTGCTCTTTGAGAACGGCACCATCAACCCATTGATACGGAACTTGAACCATTCACCACCTCAAGCAGCAACAGCGGGCATTTCATCCCAGGTTTGGCCACGATAGTGTCGACCGTTTGCTTTCTTCGATCGCTTTTTGTTATCGGCTCCCCACGTACCCCATTGTTTGAAGAAAAATGCGGTATCGTGATCACGGCAATGGTTGTGGATCTCGTCTATCCACTCTTCACGGATCGGTCGTGCGGATGGACCACTTTCGCCACCGACAATTGCCCAGTGAATGTCTTTTAGGCTAATTAAGCCAACCGGACCGATCAGCGGCTCAAATGAAATGAAGCGTACTTGCGCTGGAACACGCCGAAGTTCATCTATTCGAGGTGCCACCGCTGCATCCTCAACACTTGTTCCAAGCCAGACATTAGGCAGAACGGCCTTTATTTCTTCTTTGATCAACGTTGCCATTCGGTCAGGTCTTTTTGTGAGTATTTGATAATTATGTTGAGGCGTATCAGCCATGACGTCCCATACTTTCTGAATAAAGGCATCATCCACCTTCTCGTGAAAAAGGTCTGACATGGAATTGACGAATATGTTGCGCGGTTTTCTCCATTTTTTTGGGATGTTCAACGCAGCTTCGTCAAGACGCACATTATTGTTCCAGATTGTGCGCTTTCCGCTCTTTCGCGTGAGGCCTGCATATTTTTGAACACCCATGGCCTCCAAACGATGGGCCATCTGCATTGCATAGCAGTTAGTGCAGCCAGCAGACATGATCGAACACCCCGCTACAGGGTTCCAAGTTGTGTCTGTCCATTCAATGCGCGTTTCAGCCATATCTTATCCTAAGCTCAAGCATCCGCTAATTCAAGAAGAAGTTCCTATTATGTTCTCTATCAGAATATGCATAACATCTCGTTAAGATGCTGAAATCATTTTGGTTCGGAGGGCATTGATTGACTAGGTTCGAAATTCATTCAGGGTCGAATAACCGACTAACTTGTCAAGCTAAGGTCTATAAACCTAACAGCAGGGGGTGAAACGGGGGCGGCACGCCCCCTACGAACGCCAACGGCGTTCGGCAAGGGCGTGGTTTACCCAC
The DNA here is from genome assembly GCA_947501445.1 of uncultured Rhizobiaceae group bacterium. Classification (GTDB taxonomy): domain Bacteria; phylum Pseudomonadota; class Alphaproteobacteria; order Rhizobiales; family Rhizobiaceae; genus Hoeflea_A. Next base: position 72,170 of record CANMVS010000009.1, read on the forward strand.
GCACACCTTGCGCGTAACAATTAGGCATGAACTTAGGGGGTAAACCAATGACAGATTTGGTGAAGCATACCGCTCCGACAAGGCCAAAAGAGCGTCAATGCCAGCCTTTCGATTTTACCAAAGGCTGGCATATTGAAACGAAACGCTCCGCATGCTCCAACGATCAAGAGGCATTGCAACCGTACCCGGTAGGGAACAATCCTCCGCATCCGAAGACAGAAAATATGTGGCTGGAACAGAAAAGAGCTTGGCTAATTCAGCAAGCAAAGATGGGCCTGTCAATCTGTACATCCATATCTCTTACAACGTAACGCGGCATTGATCAGGCGGCCTCCAATCCGATACGCTGGAATGCCCGTTTGAGCGTGATGGGAGAAACCCGGTCCAGCTTGCAACAAAAGCGGAGAAGGAATGCCTCAACCATAAAACACCAGACGCAAAGGAAATACCCCTGGAAAGGAGCGATGTATGAAACACACGTAAACCAGCAATACAGATACGGTGCCTGTCGCACCAGCCATCACATTTAAAACCTCACGGACCAGGGCGGTGATTTATTGCCGTGTGTCTTCACCCCGACAGGTGGAGGAAGGGCACGGATTGGATTCACAGGAAGCACGATGCCGAGAATATGCAAGCCGTATGAAATATGAGGTGATTGGGGTCTTTCAGGACAAAGGCGTATCCAGCGGCATTTTTGATCGCCCCGGTATGCAGAAAATGCTCAGCTTTCTGCAATGCTGTGATGATGAAAAAATCATGGTCATTATTGACGATATCAACCGCTTTTCTGGGGATATTCAGGTTCACTGGGATTTAAAGGCGCGCTTGGCAATGGCGGGCGGCCTGCTTGAAAGCCCTACCATGAAATTTGGTGACAGCCCCGATGATAAGCTCATTAAAAATCTGCTGGCCTCTGTCGCAGAGCACAGGCGCGAGAAGATTGCTGAAACAACCAAGCACCGCATTCAAGGGCGAGCAATGAATGGCTATTGGGTCTTTCACGCGCCGCAAGGCTACAAGTATGAAAAGGTCGCCGGGCATGGCAAATTGCTTGTTCGTGATGAACCTGTTGCTTCTATCATACAGGAAGCTTTACAGGGCTTTGCCTCGGGTCGCTTTGAAACTCAGGCAGAAATCAAACGCTTCCTAGAAAGTAAACCGGAGTTTCCGAAGGACCGCCGCAGCGGTGAAGTTCGATACGAAGAAATCATTCGTCTTTTAACTCGTCCACATTACGCCGGGCACATTGAAATTCCAAACTGGAATATCTCACTGCGCAAAGGGCAGCATGATGGATTAATCACTCTTGAGGAGTGTCAGCGCATTCAGGAGCGTATCAAGGAAGGTGCACGGGTTCCTGCGAGAAAGGATATCAATGCTGAATTTCCGCTGCGGGGCTTTGTAACCTGCGGGACTTGTGAAAACCCGCTGACAGCCAACTTTTCAAAATCAAAAACCGGAAAGCGGCATCCCTACTATATGTGCTTTACCAAAGGGTGTGAGAGTTACCGCAAATCCATTCGCCGTGCTGATATTGAAGGGGAGTTTGAAACTCTACTGAAACAAATGCGCCCCTCTGCCAAGCTGCTCCATTGCCTGAAAGTGATCTTCAAGCGTGAATGGGAACTTAGACTTGATCAAATGCGGGAAATCAAGAAGTCTCTCAGGCGCGATATTGCGGGGCTGGACAAGCAAATTGAAACGCTGATGGACCGCATTGTTGATGCCGAATCCACAACCGCAATCACGGCCTATGAACGCCGCATTGTGAGACTGGCAAAGGAAAAGCTCTTAAAGGGGGAACAACTGGAAAATGGTACTGCTCCCCAACGCCCCTTTGAGGAAATGTTCTAACTCGCCCTCGAGTTTCTCTCGAACTCTTGGAAAATATGGGTTTCTGAGCATTTAGAGAACAAAAGAACCGTCCTGAAACTGGCCTTTGATGAGCGCCTAGCCTACTGCCGGAATGAGGGACTTCGAACCCCAAAAACCACCTTACCATTCAACATCTTAGGAGATATCAACATGGGAAAGTGAGCGACCTGAGACATAGGTGACATTTCGTACCGGACACATAGGTAACACTTTTCGCATTTTGCGGGAGGTGTTGATGCCCCTTTCGGCGATGCTTTGCATCGCCTGTCGGGCAATGGTGGAAAGAGAGTTCAGTTATGGAGGAACGTTTGAGATTTGTGGCTCGCCGTCTTGAGGGAGAAGGCATGAGCGAGCTATGTCGAGAGTTCGGGATTTCCCGCAAGACGGGCTACAAGATCTTCAATGGTTACAGGGATCGTGGGCTTGAGGCCCTTTGCGATCGATCGCGTCGACCGGTGCGTTATGCCAATCAATTGCCTGAAGCGATTGAGCGGATGATTGTTGAATGCAGACGCGACAAACCCCATTGGGGAGCCCGCAAGATCCGCGAGTTGCTTGTGCGGCGTCTGGCCGGTGATGTGCGTATCCCAGCCAAGAGTACCGTACATGCGGTTCTGGATCGCCACGGCCTGGTCAAGCGCGGCAGGCAGCGCAGGCGGAATAAGGCACAAGGTACGCCACTATCGTCGGGATCGACTGCCAATGCCCTGTGGTGTGCTGACTACAAGGGCGAATTCAAACTTGGCAATGACCAATATTGTTACCCCTTGACGGTGACAGATCACGCCTCACGCATGGTGTTGATGTGTGAAGCCCATGATTCGACCAAGGAGATCAATGCCTTGTCGGCCTTCCAACAGCTGTTCACCGAACGGGTTTGCCTGAGGCAATGAGGACAGATAACGGTCTGCCGTTTGCCAGTCCCAACGGGCTTTACAACTTGTCCAGGCTCTCTGTGTGGTGGCTGCGACTGGGCATCAGGATCGAGCGAATTCAACCAGGATGTCCCCAACAAAACGGCAGACATGAACGCATGCATTTGACATTGAAGAAGGAAACAACCAGACCAACGGGCAAAAACAGCCTGCAACAACAGGTCCGTTTCGATGCATTCGTTAATGAATTCAATGACGAACGACCGCACGAGGCGCTGGACATGCGATGTCCAGGTGAGGTCTATTGTGCATCCCGGCAAACCTACAAAGGTCTGCCGGAAGTCACGTATCCAGTCCACGACAAGGACATTCTGGTCACCGCATGCGGACGTATCTGCATGCATAGAAAGAAGATCAACATATCAACCGTATTGGCTGGGCAAAAACTGGGAATGAAGGAGGTGGACGACGGAATATGGCTTTTAAGCTTCATGCAATATGATCTGGGATACATCGACCTGGAGCAAAAAACACTGCAAACTATCGACAACCCGCTCAGCACGAGGGTGTCACCCATGTCCTAGGTACAATCTGTTACCTATCTTTCCGGGTCAGACATCGGGGAAATGGCGGAGGAGGTGGGATTCGAACCCACGGTACGCTCTCACGCACGCCGGTTTTCAAGACCGGTGCCTTCAACCGCTCGGCCACTCCTCCAGCGCGGCCTTATTGCGACAAGTCAACGCGTATTGCAAGTTACTTTTGTAAATTTGCGCGTAAAAATTTTGAGATGTCCGAGGTGTCATCGAATTCTGACGGAGCCCCGACCATTGCGGCCATTCACTCTTGATTAACCACTGCAGTATCATTTCGCCGAACCGTTACGATTTGATGCACTGTGCTCCATTTGTTGACAAATTCCAAAGCACTTATGTCCCATAGAGATTGCCATGGCGTCGTGGGGTTTTGGGAAATGGCCAATATGGTGTATGAACAAAATCTTAACGCGCGTTCAGCGAAATCGATCAGAAGTTTTTTGAAATCGGAATGACACGACCTATGCAACGCGATTTTGCCAGGATAGTTTCCAAACACAGTATTCAATCTGTCGCATCTAGTTGTCGACACATGACAATGGGTGGATTGTCACGCGCTGCAATGTTGATTGCGGTTGGGGTGGCTTTAAGTGCCTGTGGCAGTACCGGGGGCGGAACCGGTGGTGCTGATATCAATAACAAAACCAAGTTTTCCAAAAAAACCTATGGTGTCAGTGCCAGCAAGCGGGTCACCACCTCAAAGAATGTCAAAAAGGGTGGCGGCAGTTATAAAATTGGAAAGCCTTACAAGGTACGTGGCAACTGGTATCACCCAAAGGAAGACAAGAATTACGATAAAAAAGGCCTTGCGTCCTGGTACGGACCCAATTTCCACGGTCGTCGCACGGCCAATGGTGAAATCTATGACCAGTACCACCTGTCTGCGGCCCATCCGACTTTTCCATTGCCAAGTTATGCACGCGTGACCAACCTGACCAATGGACATTCAGTTGTGGTTCGCGTCAATGATCGTGGGCCGTTTGCAAAAGGGCGGATTATTGACCTGTCCAGCCAGGCTGCTGATTTGCTCGAAATGAAGCATCATGGTCTGGCAAAAGTACGTGTACAATACGTCGGTAAAGCCCGCATGGATGGACGTGACATGCCTTTTCTCATGGCGTCCTATGAAAAGAATGGCCGCAAAAATCCGTTGAAACCTGAAAACAAGGGCTTCGCTTCCGGTGTCATGCTGGCGCTGAAAGCGCCGCAAAGAGCGGTCACATCGGTTATTGGCAAGTCTGAGCCTGTTGTCGCAGCACCCGTTGCCGTATCCAAAGGTTCAAGAATTGCGCTTGCGCCATCCACCAATGACCTTCCGATTGTCAAAACAAGTGCACCAGCAGGGACTGAGGGCGTTTTATTGCCTGAAATAGGTCCGGTGCCGACAGAGCGACCGTCCATCGTTTTGGCACTGACAGGCGACAATCAATCTGCGGCATTGTCTGCCTATGCCCAAAGCCGGATTGAGCGTCAGGCTATCAATCCATTTACGCATATTCTCAGTGGCGGCCTTCAATTGGCCAAACGCTAGGTCTGTTGAATTTCAGACTGGCATGCATGTACGGCAAATCGCGTATATTTGCGTGATTTCGTTCCATTCGTCATTGAATATGCCTTGCGCGGCCTGCCTCCTCAACAAACAAAATCGAATGGATCCGGACATCCGATTAACCGTTCTGATCACCTCATTGAGCATTCATTCGGGCGATCTTATGGGGCAGTTGGTGCCTATCGCTGGCTTTACAGATTGATCGTACACCTGTGCGTTGTTACCATCTGGCAAAATACCGGGAGAATTGAAAAGCCATGCCTGTACCCAAATGGTCGTTTGTTGCAGTCTTCGTCGCTGTTTTGTTTGTCCTTGTGCCATCAACAGGTGTCGCGCAGGATTTTGAAACAAAGGCCAAGCAGGCCTATCTGATGGAAGCTGAAACAGGAACAGTTCTTTTCGCCAAGAATGAAGATGATCTGATTCCACCGGCGTCACTGGCTAAATTGATGACGATGGAACTTGTCTTCGATGCATTGCGCAATGGTCGGTTGGCGCTTGATGACACATTTCAGGTGTCCGAAAATGCCTGGCGCACCGGCGGTGCACCATCTGGTACCTCCACCATGTTTGCTGAAATAAAATCATCCGTGCCGCTGGAAGATCTGATTAGAGGTGTGATCGTCCAATCCGGCAATGACGCCTGTATTGTCATCGCCGAAGGCATGGCGGGTTCGGAAGATACCTTTGCGCAATTGATGACGGAACGGGCGCGGGCACTGGGGATGACCAAATCAGTTTTTGCCAATTCCACCGGATTGCCGGATCCTGAAGCCAGGGTAACAATGCGCGAACTGGTATTGCTCGCCCGTCACATTCAGCAGACCTATCCGGAATTTTACCCAATATATTCTCAAGCCGAATTCAAGTGGAATGGCATCAATCAGCGCAACCGCAATCCATTGCTGCGGGCCAATATCGGTGTCGACGGTCTGAAGACCGGCTTCACAGAAGAATCCGGCTACGCCATTGTCAGTTCAATTGAGCGCAAAGGCAGACGGCTGTTTCTCGCCATGAGCGGAATGAGCAGCATCAAGGAACGGGCAGAAGAGGCGCGAAGAATGCTTGAATGGGGCCTGCGTTCATTTGAAAAACGTCAGTTGTTTTCAGCAGATGAAATCGTTGGAAATGCCAGCATATATGGCGGTGAGCAATCTGATGTCGCCCTTGTGGCATCCGGTCCTGTGGACATATTTGTGCCAACCACCAATGCGGATCGGCTAAAAGCCCGCATCATCTACAACTGGCCGATAAATGCGCCGGTTGAAGAGGGGACACAGATCGGCGTTTTGAAAATCTGGGTTGGTGACACACTCAGTCAGCAGACACCTTTATATGCCGCCGAATCGGTCGCCAGAGGCCCGCTGCACAAAAGAGCACTGGATGCGGCACAGGAGTTGATGTTGTTCTGGCTTTGAGTTGTAACATTGACTTGTCGGCAATAGATATCAACCACCAATTTGACCTGCTGTGCCGGATTGGGTGGACGATAAGTCAAAACCCACATACAAACTGACCGGGATATCAAGAGGTTGTGTTTTGGTGCAAGGGCTATTCATCACATTTGAAGGCGGCGAGGGCGCTGGCAAATCCACCCAGATTCAGTATCTGGCGGAGACTTTGCGCGCCTCGGGTCATGACGTTGTGTTGACACGCGAGCCGGGTGGTTCGCCTGGTGCCGAGGCTGTACGTCATGTCTTGCTTTCAGGTGCTGCAGAAGAATTTGGCGTGCGCATGGAGGCAATTCTGTTTGCCGCTGCACGCAGTGACCACGTGGAAGAGTTGATCAGACCCGCAGTGGCTGCAGGCAAAACGGTATTATGTGACCGGTTTATGGATTCCTCGCGTGTGTACCAGGGCGTTACGGGCAACCTCGAACCGGACTTTGTGAATACGCTTGAGCGGGTCGCGATCAACGGCATGGTTCCGGACCTGACAATCATACTCGATTTGCCGGCCGAGGTCGGGCTTGCCCGTGCCCGGGCGAGGGCTGCCAGCGACGCACCGGATCGATATGAAAAAGAAGCGCTGGCTATTCACGAAAAACGCCGCGAGGCCTTTCTTGAAATAGCCGCCCGTGAACCACAACGCTGCAAGGTTGTTGATGGCAATCAACCCGCCGACGCCATTGCCATGGCCATTCAGCGGTTGGTGCGGGAACTGGATGAAAAGCAGCGTTCAGACAATCACAACGCCCGTGTTGTGCCATCATGAGTGTGGGGCAGGGTGTGTTGGATGGTGCCATACCACCGGCAGAAAACACGCATCTGTTTGGCCATCGTGATGTGGTTTCCTTTTTGGCGAAATCTTATCGTGGCGGCAATCTGCATCATGCACTTTTACTTGAAGGGCCCGAAGGCATAGGCAAAGCGACGCTGGCCTATAGGTTCGCAAATCATATCCTCAAACACAAAGACCCCGCATCAGCACCGGATGTCATTGCAGACCCGGATCCTGACGCGGCCATAAGCCGACAATTGTCCGGTGGCGCCTCGCATCATTTGTTGCATCTCGCGCGACCGGTTGATGTTAAAACCGGCCGGGTGAAATCTGCGATAACCGTGGAAGAAGTGCGCCGAGCCGGGCATTTCCTGGCACAAACATCCGGCACCGGTAACTGGCGTATTGTTGTTATCGATCCGGCTGACGACATGAACCGCTCTGCGGCCAATGCTATTCTGAAAATTCTGGAAGAACCGCCCAGGAAGACAGTGTTTCTGGTGCTTTCGCACGCGCCAGGCAAACTATTGCCAACGATTAGATCACGCTGCATGCCAATACGTCTGGCGCCGCTGGATGATGCAGATATGCTGCGGGGGCTGGAGCTATTGGACCTGACGGTTCACCAGGACCCGGAAATGCTTGCAACGGTCCTGCATCATGCAAAAGGCAGCCTGTCCAACGCCTTGCTGCTGCTTCGTTATGGTGGACTGGAGATTGCTGAAGCATTTGAACAGATTCTGCTGGATGGGCCGGCAAAATCGCGTGCTGCCATACACAAGCTCGCAGAAACGCTGACGGCCAAGGATCGCGATATGGCGTTCGGGTTTTTTATAGACTATGCAACGAACCGGGTGATGGGTATGGCACGCCAGGCCGCGCAAAATGGCGATTTGTCAGCCGCAGAACACTGGGCAAGTCTGTCAAGCCAGCTTCAGGAAAACCTTGCGATTGCGGATGGCTATAATCTGGATCGCAAACAGACGATTATCTCGTTGATTTCTTCGTTTTTTCGAATGCCTGTGGCATAGCCAGTGAACGTCTTTTGCCGTATGACGGCACAAACACCTTCCAGATGAGTGACATTCAAAAATGAGCGATAAAGAACGCTTTTACATCACAACGGCCATTTCCTATCCCAATGGGAAGCCCCATATCGGCCACGCTTATGAGTTGATTGCGACAGACGCCCTGGCGCGCTATCAGCGCTGCGATGGCAAGGACGTCTATTTTCTGACCGGAACGGACGAACATGGTCAAAAAATGCTGCAGACCGCGCGGACCGAAGGAATTCCGGTTGCAGATCTTGCTGCGCGCAATTCGGATGAATTCGAACGCATGACCAGGGTTCTGGGTGCCTCCAACGATGATTTTATCCGCACCAGCGAAACGCGTCACCACAAGGCCAGCCAGGCGATCTGGGAAAAGATGGTCGCCGCCGGCCATATCTACAAGGATGTTTACGCCGGCTGGTACTCGGTGCGTGATGAGGCCTACTATCAGGATAGCGAAACAGAGCTGCGCGAAGACGGTATTCGCTATGGCGGACAGGACACACCCGTGGAATGGGTCGAAGAGGAAAGCTATTTTTTCCGACTGTCAGCCTTTCAGCAGCCATTGCTTGATCATTTTGAACAAAACCCGGATTTTATTGGCCCTGATTCACGGCGCAATGAGGTGATCTCCTTCGTGAAATCGGGATTGAAAGATCTTTCGATGTCACGCACGACCTTTGATTGGGGTATCAAAGTACCGGACAATGATAAGCACGTCATGTATGTATGGGTCGATGCGCTGACCAATTATATCACCGCGCTGGGCTACCCGGATGAGGACAACCCTCTATGGGACTATTGGCCTGCCGCCGTGCATATTATCGGCAAGGACATCATTCGTTTCCATTCTGTGTACTGGCCTGCCTTTTTGTTGTCTGCCGGCGTCGCACTGCCCAAACGTGTTTTTGCCCACGGTTTTTTGTTCAACCGGGGTGAAAAAATGTCAAAGTCGGTGGGCAATGTTGTCGATCCGGCTGACATGGTTGAAAAATACGGTCTTGATCAGGTCCGCTACTTCCTGTTGAGAGAAGTGCCTTTTGGTCAGGATGGCAGCTACAGTCACGATGCAATCGTCGCCCGGGTCAATGCAGATCTGGCCAATGACCTTGGCAATCTGGCACAACGTTCGCTTTCGATGATTGGCAAGAACTGCGATGGGCAAATCCCGACACCCGGTGAGTTTACACAGGCCGATCTGACCCTGCTACAGGCCGCAGACGGCTTGCTGAATGAAACACGCCAGGCGATGCAGTATCAGGCAACACACACAGCATTGGCTTCCATCTTTGCTGTTGTGTCGGAAGCCAATCGGTATTTTGCCGGGCAGGAACCATGGGCACTGAAAAAAACCGATCCGGATCGCATGGGCACCGTACTCTATGTAACCGCGGAAATTATCCGGCAAACGGCCATCTTGTGCCAGCCTTTCATGCCGCAATCGGCCTCAAGGCTGCTTGACGTCCTGGCGATCGATGAGAATGAACGCCAGTTCGACAAACTTGGTGCGGAAAACCGATTGTCCGGTGGCAGTGCCATTCCAAAACCGCAACCGATTTTTCCCCGTTATGTTGAAACGGAAGAAACACAATAGGGCTATGCCGATGCTTGTAGACAGCCATTGTCATCTGGACTTTCCGGATTTTGATGCAGAGCGGGATGCAATCATACAGCGTGCCCACGACGCCGGTGTTGGGCGCATGGTGACGATCTCGACGCGGGTTGCAAAATTTGATCAGGTCCGCGCCATCGCAGAGCAATATGACACGGTCTATTGCTCGGTTGGCACGCATCCTCACAATGCCGATGAGGAACTTCATATTACCTCTGATCAGCTGGTAGAGCTGGCGCAGCACCCAAAAGTGGTTGCAATCGGTGAGGCGGGGCTGGATTACTTCTATGACAAAGCCCCGCGTGAGGCGCAGGCACTGGGTTTGCGCAACCATATTGCCGCCGCGCGGCAAACAGGGCTTCCGCTTGTTATTCATGCGCGCGATGCTGATGAAGATATGGCAAGGATCCTGCGGGAAGAAACGCAAAAGGGTGCATTCCCGTTCATTCTGCACTGTTTTTCATCTGGTGCGGCTCTGGCAAAGACCGGCATTGAACTGGGTGGCTACATTTCATTTTCAGGCATTTTGACCTTCAAAAAATCTGAAGAATTGCGGGCGATCGCCCGCACATTGCCACTCGACCGATTGTTGGTGGAGACTGATGCTCCCTATCTCGCGCCAATGCCATATCGCGGCAAACGCAACGAACCTTCCTACGTGGTTCATACTGCAGGCGTTCTGGCGGATACGATGGACATATCGCATCAGGAACTTGCAACGCATACGACCAATAATTTCTTCAGGCTCTTCAAAAAAATACCGGCGCCGGATGCTCCAGACGTGACGGAAGCTGCTTCATGATTGTCCGGCAGCGGATGACAATATTGGGCTGTGGTTCATCACCTGGCGTGCCACGCATTAACGGAGATTGGGGTGCCTGTGATCCCAACAATCCAAAAAACCGCCGTCGACGGGCTTCATTGCTGATTGAACAAACAATGCCGGGCCATGGCTGCACGAGTGTTGTTATCGATACTGGTCCGGATTTTCGCGAGCAGATGCTCAGTGCCCGGGTAAAGCGGCTTGATGCGGTGGTTTTTACCCATCCCCATGCAGATCATCTGCACGGCATCGATGATTTGCGCGGGTTTGTTCTGGCGCAACGCCAGCGCATCCCCATCCATGCGGATCCGGCGACCATGCAGCGAATGCGAGAGGGATTTGGGTATTGTTTTGAAACACCGGTTGGCAGTGCCTATCCACCAATCTTGGACCCATATCTGATTGAAAACACGGATCAACCGATTGTCATTGATGGGAAAGGGGGGCCGGTAAGCCTTCTGCCCTATGAACAACAGCACGGTGACATAATCTCTCTTGGGTTTCGTATTGGCGAAATTGCCTACAGCAGTGATGTCAGCAACTATCCGGATGCGACCTTGCCAAAACTGAAAAATCTCGATGTGCTGATTATCGATGCCTTGCAATACCGACCCCATCCAAGCCATCTGTCTCTTGCTGAGGCACTTGAGTGGATCGAGCGGATACGACCACGCAAAGCAATATTGACCCATATGCACATACCGCTGGATTATGAGACCGTGCGCGCAGAGACACCCGACAATGTATTGCCGGCCCATGACATGATGGTACTGGAACAGGAAATTGAGGTTTGAAATCCATGCCTGAGCAAAGCACCCGGACAGGCACTGCAAAACTATCCAGCCTGCAGCGCGTCAAAAATGCAGCTGCTGAGTTGGCGCTTGAAATTGAAATCAAAACGATGGAGCAATCAACCCGCACGGCCCAGGAAGCGGCCGATGCCTGTGGCTGTGATGTGGCTCAGATCGTGAAATCCCTGATATTTGAAAACAGCAACGATGGAGCGCTCACATTGGTCCTTGTTGCTGGAAACAATGTTCTGGATACCGCATATATATCAATGGTCTATGGATTGAAATTAAAGCGCTGCGATACCCGAAGAGTGCGCGCTGAAACCGGCTTTGCAATCGGTGGTGTCGCACCTATTGGCCATCTTAAACCCATTACGACCTATATGGACCAAAGCCTGCTGACCCATGACCTTGTCTGGGCCGCGGCCGGTCGGCCGGATAGTGTTTTTAGTGTTGATCCAAAGGCCTTGTGCGACGCTATTGATGGCCAGGTAATCGATGTGGGAGCACCTGATTGATCGCGGGTTTTTCCATCAAGACAGGACAAAGCTAATGCTTCCAAAGCTGCTGATATCCGTTCTCATGGTTCCGGTCATCTATTTGTTGATCGCCTTTGTGCTGACCTTGATCGCGCCATCCGTCAGCGGTTCGAAAAGTCTGAATTTCGCCCAACTTGCCAACGGTGAGGGTGCGCGGGTTGAACAATCGCAACTGCACAGTTTCACTGCCCGTGACGGTTCAGCCATATCCTACGCGCATTATCCGGCGGCGACAGACCTCAAGGTTATCCTGCTGCATGGGTCTGGCTATCATGGCGGCTATCTCAACACGCTGGCAGAATATCTCTCATCCTCCGGTGCGGCAGATGTCTATGTGCCAAACGTGCGTGGTCACTGGAATTCAGGTGATCAGCGTGGCGACATTGCCTACATAGGCCAGCTTGAAGACGATCTGGTTGATCTGATTGAACTCATCAAGAACGATGACGCTGACGCCCGTATTGTGATTGGCGGACATTCCTCTGGTGGCGCGCTGGCCATGCGTTTTGCCGCAAGTGAACATGCAGCAGCCATCGCCAATTTTTTCACACTGGCACCGTTCCTTGGACCGGATGCACCAACGCTACCCAAAGATGATTCCGGTTGGGCACATATTTCTTTGCCACGCATCATTGGTTTGTCCATGCTGAACAATGTCGGCATACACTGGTTGGACTATCTGCCAACAATCAAATTCAACCTGCCGGAGCCGTATCGTGATGGATCCGAGACGCTGGACTATTCCTGGCGGCTGATGATGAATTTTGCAGTCCATAAGAAATTCAGGCAAGACATTGCAAGTTTGCCGGAAACATCATTGACGCTTGTCGGACGCGATGACGAAGCTGTCGACGCATCGGCATTTCCAAAACTATTCAATGGATTACAACGTGATGTTAAGATCGTGGATGGACATGATCATTTCAGTTTGATCCTTGACCGTTCTACACACGAACACATCGCCGAATGGCTGCGTGAGCAACCATAGAGCCGCCATTCGTACATCTGGAGCACCAATTCAATTGAATCCGATGCTCTCACCTACGTACCAATAAGTTCCATAATATATCTTATGCGACAAACGTATGTAGCGGCGATATATGAACGCGACAATTGAGCGAGTTGGAAGTGCGACAGTTCCAAAACCCCTTCTTTTGAGTTTTCAGGGCCAAAGCCTGAAACTAACAATCTTGCTGGCACGATTTGCCCTGAAGAAATTCGCACGATCAAAACGCGCAGCAGTCGAATTACCGCTGTGCGCACGAATTTGACGTTTGAATTGCATAGACCGACGCCCGCCTTAGATAATGCCATGGTCAGCTCTCTGGACCCTTGGTTGCTACATCGGAATGTGTTGGGCCTCACCCCATTGTCGCGGCGATTGTCCATACATACGTTTAAACTCTCTGCTGAACTGCGACAGGCTGACATAGCCGACATCCAGCGCCGCCTCGTTTACCGTCATGCCCCCTGCGATCTTCATCGCGGCATCATTTAATCGCATCGACTTTACGAATTGAATCGGTGCCATCGTGGTAGCCTGCTTGAACTTTCGGTGAAACACGGCCCGACTCATGCCCGAGCGGGTCGCCATCTCATCAATCGAAACCGGCGCATCCAGCTGGTCTGAAATATGTGCGATGGACCGCGCAATGGCGTTGCCAGCGCCAAAGGACTGACGTGCAAACATGCCCGCCTCGCCCTTTAAGATTGTATAATACAATTCTCGCAATCGCGAGTCCCCAAGGATCGCCGCGTCCGTCAGGCTGGCTCCAAGGTCTAGCAACCGGTGGAGAGCATCGGTAAAGGCATCATCCCATCGGGCCAGTTTGATCCCTTGCGCACGAAGGCCGCCTTTGCCCATGGGTAGTACGCCACCGGCGTTCTCCATCTGCATCGCGAGTGCAGTCATTACGTGCTGATCGAGCGAGATATAAACGCCATAGAGAGGATTGTCCGGCGACGCGGAGGGCGTTCCCGCTTTAACCGGCATCGACATTGGGCAGCACAGGTACTTGCTGTCGTCGTAGATATATCGTTGGCCACCAAAGACAGCCTCTTTGGCCCCACTCACAATGGCAACGACGCACGGTTCGTAGACTGCCGGCACACAGGGGATTGCCTGGGTTGCCCGAAACAAGCGCACTCCCTTAATGCCGGTTTCTGTCTGGCCGTCATCATCGGTGTGAGAAGCTATAAGTTGCATGATCTGTTCTTTGCTCATGCGAAACATCTAAAGCATCCCAGATCACCCTCGCAATAGTTTTGATACAATCAGGCAAGGAAATGCGACAATTTCGCATGTTTTTTAGTCAATATGAAGGCTATTTACCTATTCAAGACAAAAGCATCGCGCTCGGCTAGAACGCCTGCGGCACAAGGAGAATGACAATGTCGCACAAGACTTTTGGGCCAAAGGGCTGGACGCCCGAACGGCTCGGCTCACTCAGGGGCAAAACGTATGTCATCACCGGGGGCAACGCCGGTGCCGGATTCCAAGCGTCCCGCATTCTTCTATCAAAGGGCGCAAAGGTGGTGATGTTGAACCGCAGCACTGAGAAATCCACCGCCGCTGTCAATGAACTGAAAGAAGAGTTCGGGCCAAACACAGATGTTTGCTTTGTTCGCATGGACCTGTCTGAGCTTGCAAGCGTTCGCGCAGCGGCAGATGAAGTACTGGCAACAATCCCCCGCATCGACGCTCTGATCTGTAATGCGGCTATCGCGCAGGTGCCGAAACAGAAGCTGACCATCGACGGCTTTGAAAGCCAACTTGGTACCAACCACTATGGTCACTTCGTGTTGTGCGGGATGCTTTTTGACCGCATTCAGGAGGTGCCAGGTCGGATCGTGGTGGTGGCTAGTCTTGGTTACAACATGGGGATCAAGACGATTCAGTTCAACGATATGAATTGGGACAAAAACTACAGCGCCAACCCGGTCTACAGTCAATCCAAGCTGGCACAGATAATGTTTGCGTATGAGCTGCAAGATCGCGTCAAGGCCGCGGGCAAGAACGTAGATGTCTATGTTTGCCACCCTGGTTCTTCTGCGACATCGCTGATCAGCACAAGCGGAGGCCTTATGACCCGGCTGGCGTGGTGGCTTATGACCAAGTCACCAATGGTTCAAACTGCCGAAAAAGGTGCGTACCCGGAAGTTATGTGTGCTACCGAAAGTGGACTGGAACAGCGGGCGCTCTACGGCCCGACAGGCCGTATGGAATTCGTCGGCCCGGTCGGAAATGGCACACTGCATCCTCACGCCCATGACAAAACTGTCATGTCAAAGCTTTGGGATGTGTCTGAAAGGGCGACGGGGTTCAGTTGGAGTTTTTGACCAAAAATGTGTACGGTGGTTCGCACCGCTCCTCGCTCAGCTGTTGAAGCTGGCGAACATTTGGGATTGTCCAGAAGCCAGGTTCACAGGCTGCTGAACCAATATAGGATGGATGGTGCAACTGGATTGGTTTCCGGCAAACGTGGTAAGCTCAGCAATCGACGATATTCGGATGCTGTGCGAGAACATGCACGTCATATCGTCCAGTCTCGTTACCACGACTTTGGGCCAACGCTAGCGGCCGAGAAGCTTCAGGAAGTCCACCAGTTGTCGATTTCCAAAGAGACAATGCGCAAATGGATGGCTGAAGCAGGTCTCTGGGAACCCCGGATCAAAAGAAAGCGCCGCGTTTATCAACCGCGCAACCGCCGGGACTGTTTCGGTGAACTGATCCAGATCGGCGGCTCACATCATTGGTGGTTTGAAGAACGCGGACCAAAGTGCGCATTGTTAGTCTATATCGATAATGCGACGAGCATATTGGTTCATTTACGTTTTGCTGAATCTGAGAACGCTTTTGACTATGAACGGGCCAACAAGACGCTCCAAGACAGATTGGTGAAGGAACTACGATTGGAAGGTATTGATGATATCCAGGCTGCCAACGCTTTCGTGCCCAAGTTTATAGCTGACTTCAATAATCGGTTCGCCAAAGAGCCGCGCAATGCCAAAGACATGCACCGCCCGTTCACAGAGCATGACAGCCTTGATGGTGCGATGTGCCATAAAGAGCAAAGGACGCTCTCCAATACCCTCACACTTCGCTATGACAAGGTGTTGTTCATTCTGGAAACATCTGATCTGGCTATCAGTTTGGCGCGCAAGCGCGTTACAGTGTGCGACTATCCCGATGTCCGGCTAGAGATTCAATCTGACCAAGGAGTTACCCTGCCCTACACAACTTTCGATTAGCTAAGATCCGTCAATCGTGCTGAAGTGGTTGAGAATAGGCGATTGGGCGCTGCTCTCGACATGATTGCAAAAATCCAAGCCGAGCGTGATATCAGGCGAAGTCAGAAAGCGCCGCGGAGAACAGGTCAAACAGGGCATATGTTCTGATGCCGGATGGCAGCTCAGAGCCCTGAGCAGTCATCTGATGCAAATTCTCGAATTCGCATTTTCGGCCCAGAGCTGCCGTTCAGTGGCTTTCGTGCCGAAGGCCGCAATGGGCGCAAAAGGAGACCTAAGCATTTGAGGCTTCAATCCCCTCCGCGCCACTTTACGGATTGGCGCTAAGTTGAAGGTTTCTGGCTGCTGGCATCGAATGATGCAGCGGCGAGAAACCTTCAACAATGCTGACATGATCCTCCCGCCAAAACGGGCAGTGAAAGCTATGCAGCAGTCGGCTTGAGTGCTGCAGTATATTCTTCCCAGGCCTGTTCGGCGGGTTCGGCATAAAGACTAAGGGCGTTTTTAATTCGCGCCCTAGTTATGCCGGAACTAATTTCGGCGGTTGCTTTTAATTGTTCAAAAACCTCGAAGAACCACTCACGTTCTTCAGAAAGTTTCTCCAGCCAAGGACCGGAATACCGGGATTTGAAAAACATCATTGCCGCACGCTGGTTTTCTGCCGGTGTTTTGAGCAGAGTGTCAACGAATTCTTTAGCTGGCAGCGTTTTCAAAATAGGGACATCGTAGTAGCTGACACCGGGGTGATTTGTGGAGCAAACACCTTGGTAGAATATACGATAATCGTTGGGTATTTGCTCCATAAGATCACGAGCAACCTTTTCCCATTCGCTCCTAAATTCTTTGCTTAAGGTGTTAATATATTGGGCGCGAATGTTTTTGAATTCCGCGGTTTCGTTTTTCCAGATAGCTAGGCCGAAATGGACGTCCTCACGATCATTCTCGCCACGATAATCCTCTAAGGACGGTGATATCTTCCCGTTTGTCGCCAAATCAGAGAAGTAGGTTTCCCAATCTTCAACAATCCTTTTCCAAGCTCCGTGCTCTTCGGAAGGCTCGTCACTTGCGTCAACAGGTTCAGGAAAAACATTTTCCTT
Source organism: uncultured Rhizobiaceae group bacterium (assembly GCA_947501445.1). Taxonomy (GTDB): domain Bacteria; phylum Pseudomonadota; class Alphaproteobacteria; order Rhizobiales; family Rhizobiaceae; genus Hoeflea_A. Next base: position 89,450 of record CANMVS010000009.1, read on the forward strand.
GAGCCAAAGAGAAATCCCTACAGCATGGAGAATTTCGCCGCGAGATATGAGTTTTCTATCGGCGATCTGCAGTTTCAGTTTTGCGAGAGCCTCTGCAAAAACGGCGTCCTCTCTACTTAAACCGTACGCGACAGTCAACAACGCCGGCTCTTCAGTGACGCTTTGGAATGAAGGTGATTCATCGAGTTGTTTTTTGAGCTCTTCAGAACGTAGTTTCCCATGACATACGATATCGAGCCAAAGTTGACCCGAAAGGAAATATTCACTGGTAGAAAAGTTTGTGTTATGCCTCTCAAACAGATCGGTAACAGGTCCGCCTTTATTGTCACCAATTCGCTCACTTATACCAGCTGTTTCCAATGTCTTTATTTTCTTCTGAGGAAGTTTACCCTGTTTCCATGCATAGGAAACCATCAGAAAGAGATAGAAGAAGGAACTGAGACCAGACGTGCAATTTTTATGACTTTCCTGCAGTTCAGCGTACAAGCGCTGAAAATCCCAAATTACCTGCTTAACAATACGAAAGTTGACCGGCTTTTCGTTGTAGCAAAATTGATCAATTGCCTCACGATTGCGATCAAAAAATGGTTTAATATCGCCACCTGCTGTTCCAAGGATCGTATCCAAAGCGCTATGTAAATCAGGTTCCACTTTTAGCGTGGTTCCAATAAGTTTCTCGCGAATCCTCTTGTATCGTTTCAGCTTTTCCTTCTCACTCTCAAGCTGATAAAGCTCATCTTCATTGCCGATAACAATAGCTTTTAGGCCGTGATGCTCAACCAGACTGTTTATGTAACCCAGGATTTCCTCTGGCAGCTGGAAGTTTGAGCGCTCGAGGTCATCAAAAATCAAAAGGCCACTGCTCTCCACGTCGGAAAATTCTTTCAGGTCTACATCGGGTAGTTTGCCGCTAACACTTCCATCAGCCCGATCATTGCCGTCCAGATCAATCTTGACAGTAGCCCTGAGAAATCCTTTCGCAACTTTGCCAAACAGTCGAGCCTTTTTGCTACTTAACAATGGATGGAGCGCTCTAAATATTTCATAGTCAATCTGGGACGTGTCAGACAGGCCATAAAGGCTTACCCAGACGTGTTTTTCTGCCTCAATAATTGCTTTGACGGTGTGAGTTTTGCCTACGCCCCATTCCCCAGTGATCATGACGGCAAAACCAGGTCCCTCCTCCTGCTCTTTCGTGCGATAATATCTAATGTATTCCTTAATGTGAGCATTTGGATCTGCTGCTTCCATCGGCAAAACGGTTCCTCTATTTGGTTGGAAATAATGCGCAAGAATGGAAGATATTTTTCTGAGGATCATAAAGCATTTCGCGATGATATAATTGTGGAACGAGGTGCTCCGAGTGCGAAGAAAATTCCGATGCCGTGTTTACGGCGTCAAACAAATAATTGTGTAAATGATATATGCAACTTATAGATGCCGTCAAGAATTTTTCAGCAACATCTGCCTTGGCAAATATCAGCGCGGCGAATTGCTGAAAATCAGAAAAATCAACGATATTCAGACCTCCATGGAATCCTGATTTGAACCCGATCATTACTTTAAATCACCAAGTCCGCTTTGGGGATATTCCGGACGTTAGTTTTAGGTGCAGCGAAGGTCAACTCCCCGCCCTCTCTCGCCGTTCAAACAAATTCCAGATTTGGTCGCTTTGTCCGCACTGCGGCCATTCGACCAGACTGAGAAGGCTAAAGCCGAAGAGAGCCAGCGTCTCACTCGAGCGGGTCCATTGGCTCTGACTCTTGGCGGTCAGCCAATGGCCTGATCCGCCTGTGCTTGCATCGAGTGAATCCCGCGACTATCGTGATGGAACAGACGTCAACTTGTCCTGTGTAGCATTTCTAATTTGCCCGGACCGTTGCATCTGTATTTTGCCCTAACATAACATGTCACAGGACACATTCCATTCCGAACAGCAACAAAGGTACTAATCGGTCATTGGGAAACTGATTTGAGGATGTTCCAGAAAGTTCACGGCTTTGAAATGACTAAATAAGGGCCTTTGCCCAACTCCAACAAGTTGACAGCTTCAACGCACCAACTCAATCTACAAATCGAACCTTGTTTTGATGATTTCAGCGCATTCATGCGGTGACGTCGCGTCGGTGTCTACAGTTAAGTCATAGACCATTCCTTCATGGACGCGGTTGAATTGCCATCGGGCTAACCCTACTTCACGGTCCTGGCGCTGAAGTTCCCTTTTTTCGAGCGTTTTCAACGAGGCAAAGACGCCAATCATAAGGAAGTTAAAAGGTTGCAACAGGTTGCGGTACTCCAGTACGGCATTCCGAGATCCCTGATCGGTGTTTCCGTAGAGAACATCATCAATAATCAAATTGTTTCCTGAAAGTGCCATGGCTGCTGCCGAGTGGCGCATACCTGAGAGTACGCGTTCGGCAACTGAACCAGTTTTAGCAAAGGTAGAAACGCTCCCATTTTCAATGATCTTTTCAAAACTTAAGCCGTCAGGATGTTGGAGATACCGTTCAGGCATCATGTCGAGAAAAGCATCCATTTCAAAGTGGAGGAATGGTTGCGCAACTATGTTCTGAAGAGCTCTTGCAATAGAACTCTTCCCAACACTTCCGACGCCATTCAAAAGAACAACTTTGACCATGGCGCTCAGCCTTGGATTGCTATGAGGAAATAGAACTAATCGAACATCATTACCCGCCCCGGACAGGCTTAGCAACCCTGACCAGGACACCTGACCGGTGCTGATCTCCCTACCCTGTGACGGCTTCCAAGCCATTGTTGCATATACATTAGAAGTCACACAGCCAATTAGTGATGTCTCACTTTGGCTGGATAACTTAATAGAACGGGGAGCCCGACTTGGCAGGTTTGAGCTCAAACCAAAGCGATATTATTGTCGGGATAGAGCTACGTTTACCCCAAGGGCAACAAGAATGCTTCCGCCAATCCTACGAACCACTTTCGCAGCGGCGGTTGAGCGCTTGAGGACACAGGTCACTTTGTCCGCCAAAACAACAGCTATCACATCGGCGCTTGAAAACATGAAGTTCACAACCGTCCCTAGAATGAATAGTTGAAGCCAGATCGGAAAGCTCGAAGTAGGATCCGTGAACTGAGGCAGAAAGGCTACATAGAAGATGGCGGTTTTCGGATTGAGAACTTCGACGGTTACGCTTTCCCAGAAAGCCCGCTTTGGTGATTTGGCGTCAATCTCCAGGACAGAGGTAGTGATATTTTCGCGGGAAAAGAACAGTTTTGCGCCCAGCCAGACCAAGTAAAGCGCACCCGCGAATTTGAGTATGGTGTACAGAATGGGGATCGCTTCGAATAAAACCGCCAGTCCCAGAGAAGCCGCTGCGACATGCGTATATCCACCAATATGAATGCCGACGGCCGCCAACCAGCCTGCTTTGCGGCCTCGTGCCATTGTCTGTGCGGCAGTGTAGAGCATTGCCGGTCCTGGCATATAGGCGAATATTGCTGTTGCAGTGGTAAAAGCCAATAAGAGTTCAATAGGTGGCATACTGTATGTTTCCATTCTCAATTTCTTCGACAGGTATCCCGCCTCAGGAAAAACATCATCTTGAAATGACTTGAGTTATTGGAAAATCGGCATTTGTATGACGCAGGGCACCCAATGCAGCAATATCACCAACTCCGTTGTTTCAGCGTGAAACCCTGCCTAATAGAATGCTCGACAGGCTACATTCTTTGAACCGTGCTGACCGCGCACATGTTTTAGAGGAAAAATGCCGGCTAAAGTCCAAATTAGACAGGCCTCGGCAACAATGTCAGATCAGTTGGTTCAGGTTTTGCACCTGCTGCTGTGAGCATCGCGTGAACTTGGCCCCGGTGGTGGGTTTGGTGGTTAAACAGCTGGACAGCGCAGAGTGCCGTTGAATTTTCAAATAGTGATGAATCGCTCGGCGAATACCAAACCACCATCACGTCGAAGTCGGAGGTGCGAAGGTTGGCGACCCAATTCCCGATTTCCTCATCGCATTGTAAACGCAGCGTCTTGAACTCCTTCCAATCTGACGGTTCCGCAAGGGAAATTTTAAGATTTTCGTGTGGACGTTCGTTGCCCCTAAGGCGCTGTAGCTGCAGGGTATCAGCCCAATAAAGGTGGTTTAGTGTGGCTGCGATGGATTGGAAGAAGGCGCCACGATCCTCCCAGCGTTGATCGCTGGTCAGAGCGTTTGCCGCTGTCACAAGAGAGTTGTTCTGCCAGGCGTTGTAACGCGCCATCAATCGGCAATATTCCAGCGTTATCACGTGGTGATTTCCTCATATGAAATTGTTGGGGATGAAAGCATGCTGCGCTTCAATCGCAGACAAGTCAACGGCAAGTCGGCGCGCTACGTTGTCAGTAAACCGGTTACACCGACATCCATTTAGTTTGTTCCTCATTGTGAACCTTTGCCTGCAAACCACATCCTCTTGAGCGTTGCATCACGTTTGATGAAATGATGATAGAACGCTGCCCCCGCATGGATGATGAACAAGAACAGCAGCACGCGCGCCCCTATTCCGTGCGGGACACGAGGCAGATAGGCGTGGAAATCCGGCAAGACTCCCTGTGCTCCACCAAATAGGATCAGTCCGGCTCCGGATAATACAAGCATGCCGATTCCACTTGCAGCCATTCCGAGTATGATAATATAGAACAATACATGTACTGCTCTTGCGGACAGTGTCCGCCATCGGGGGCCATGCTCATGGGCGGTGGGTTTTGTATCAAAACGCCACCACCAAACGATACGGGCAAGCGTCAAAATGGCAACCGCCATTCCCATCGGCACATGGAACTGCAGAATGCGAGCCTTCATTGCCGGATCGATCGTTTGTCGGGCTCAAAATCCCAAACCAAGTATTGCAATAATGAACAAAGCGGACAGCCAGTGAATGATCGCAGCCACTGCTCCATGGTTTGTATCGGTGCTCTTCAAAGACATCGTATCTTCTCACAATCAGCAGTACATCAGGCTACGCAACAATTCGGAACTGCAATTTTTTCAAACAGATGTGGTGCGGTGACTGCGCTGGACGGGTAATGGCTGAGAGCATTTTGAAACTCCGGATTCGAGAATGCCATACGGAAATCGGCTATAGAGTCCCAGACAGCGTAATTCAGGTACATGCTACTTTCACCGACTGCCTTGTGCAGTTGTGTGCTGATATAGCCTTGTTGTTTTTTCATGAAGAGGGCATCCTCTTTCCATGCCTTGATCAAGGCCGTCTGATCGCCAGGGTCCACCGTGAACAGGTTTATCAGCACCACTGGTCCGGCATCGATGCCAAGTTGTTCCTGAATGGGAAATTCAGGGTCGAGAGGTTTGAAGTTGACCATTTAATATCATCCTTGAAAGTTGATTTGTTTTGGTGTCGTGTTGTCAAATATAGTAACCATAGACCGATATGACAACATGTTGTCATTCTATTTTTTCAGGGATCATCATGCCAGACATTCAATGGACAGAAGCAGGAGAAGCGGTGACCGCGTTGATACTGGACGTATTCAGATTGAACGGTCAGTTACTGGTTGCCGGTGATCGTCTTGTTGCGGAACTTGGCTTGACCAGTGCGCGATGGCAAATTCTTGGCGCAATTGCTTATGCAGAAAAGCCGGAGTCGGTTGCATGGCACGCACGCACGATGGGCGTTCATAGACAAGGCATTCAACGCATTGTAAATGAGTTGAAAAAGGAGGGGATTGTTGAGTTCCAACCAAATCCGCACCACAAACGCGCTCACCTTATTGTTCTTACATCCAATGGAGAAAAACTGTTTGAGCAAGCCCTGGAACTGCAGACGCCATGGGTGAACGATATATCCAAAGGCCTTACGCCAAAAGAAATTGCAGCCGCAAAATACGTGATTGAACAGCTTTCCTCACAGCTCGAGAAGGTGCGTGAGAATGCGGCATAGACAGTTCCACATTTTATCAAAAACGGGGAAACGGTATCACACTGCCCTATGGAAGCCCTGGTGAATAACAAACGGCGAATTACTCAAGATGCAGTACCTGAAACCTGTTGCGAGCAGGACTTCAACGAATAAAGACCGACCGGCTCGCTCAATCCCCGGACTTCGGTTTCACCGATCCTTTGCAGCGCCCCTTCTGGAACTTGTTCTGCCGTTGATTGGGACACCAACAATGATGTCCCATATTCCTTGTTCAGGCTTTCAAGCCGCGCTGCCAGGTTAACAGCGTCACCGTAGACCGTATAACTCTGTCGGCCTCCGCCACCAACGTTGCCGGCAACCACCGGACCGGAACTCAGCCCGATACGGATATTGAGATGTTCACCTGCGAAGGTCTCGGTTTTCGTCAGTTCTATCAGATCCCGGGCAGCATCCAGAGCGCGTTGCGCGTGCTGCTCATCTTCAATGGGCACATTGAACGTCGCGAGAATCGCGTCACCCAGGAACTGGGTCACCACGCCATTGTGCTTGCCAATGATTTGAGATGACGCGTCGAAGAAGGCATTGAATGTATCCACGACAGCCCGTGGGCCCTTGGTCTCCGTCAGACTGGTAAATCCGGCGACATCCGTGAACAGGACAGTCGCAGCCCGCTCAACCGGGTCCAAAGCCCCCTCGCCCTTGATCATGGACTGTGCCACTGCAGCCGGCACGAACCGACCGAACATTTGTGAAATCAACGAATTTTCACGCTCCGCGACGAGTTGCCGACGCACAGTTTGCCGCGCCCTGTGCATCACGATCGCAAGCAGGATCGCAACCACCACAAAAATGGCCGCCTCCTGCATGCGACTCCCCGTACCGGCGAATTCCGGGTTCAAAAAGATACCCAGAAATTGATCTGGTGTTGGAGACGTCGACATACTCGTCCATTCCAGCACCCGATCCATGTCCGAGCGAATCCACAAGAATGCGCCCATCCAACCAGCGGCACCCAACACCCCCGTCCACAGGAGAAGCCCTGGAGAAAAACTGAATGCGGCGACACCTAACAAGAGAAAATAAATCGGAAAGACGCTGAAGCGAAAGATCATGATTTGCGGGATGTCGGTAATCGGGGCCGCTGGCATCAACGCCACTGCGGCGGACAGTAATCCGACATCGATTGTGATAAACACGTATTTCACCCAACTGCGATCAAATCGCGACCCGATCAGCAGATAATGGGCAATCCCCAGCCCGGCAAACAACAACCCTGCCAGAATATAGTCGGCAGCCCGGTCCGGTCCACGCGTGATGGCCATCAACGTCGTCAGAAGAATCACTGTTACAAGCCTGCCCTTGATGGCAAGTTTCAGGCCCGCCTGCTCGGCCGCGTTAAACAGGTCTTGCGATTGTATTGCCGGATTCTGATCTGTCATTGCTGACGAACCTATTGACCCGCGACGAACAACACAACAATAACTCTTTCTCATCAATGTTTTCCCGGAGCACCAGGCAGAATCGCCAATCATGTCACAGGTAAATACCCAAATGATCATTGGTAGTCGTTTTGTCCGTCTTGCCGAACTTACGACACGTCGGCAATATCAATGTTGCAGATCGCCTGTTTCACACCAGGCCACTCGAAACCGCCCTAACGTGATTGATGAATGCCCGTTGTTTGACTGTCGCGCCACGGCGACTGGGATAGATCACCGATAGAGTAGCACTGGCGGCCCTCCAATCCGGCAAGACTGCGGAAAGTTGGTTGGAAGCGCATTCTGCGTGAACTGCATATGCCGGCAGCATGGCGATACCGCCGCCTGCGACAGCAAGGTTTCGAAGTGTCATGAAGTCATTGACGACGACATCGCCCTGAGCGGTGATTCTGATCTCATCTGCGTCTCGTTTTAATTTCCATTGCGTGGTCTTGATCCCCCTACCCATGATCAAACAACAATGATCCTTCAGGTCATTCGGGGATTTGGGCGCTCCAGATTTCCGCAGGTAATTCGGGCTGGCAAAAAGGCCAAGCGGGAATGTTCCAATGGCCTGAGCCATCATGGTTGAATCCTGATTTTTACCAATGCGGAAAGCCAGGTCAAAGCCATCCTCAATGAGGTTGGCCCGCGCATTTGTCAGCTCCAGGATAACCTGCACCTTTGGAAATTGCTGCGCATAGGCCGCTATGGCCGGAGCGATGATTTGTTGTCCAACCAGCACTGAGGCTGAAACGCGCAACTCACCCGCTGGTTCAGCAAGGCTTGTTTCGATAACGGCGTCGGCTGCATCTGCTTCCTCAACCATCAGGCGACAATAGTCTGCGTAGCAGACGCCAATCGATGTCAGTCGTCTGCTGCGGGTATTGCGTTCCATCAATTGAACACCGAGACGATCTTCCAGTCGCGCCAATCTCCGGCTGACATTCGATTTTGGAAGTTTCAGTTTTTCCGCAGCGCCAGTGATGCTCTGCTCCTTAGCAATAGCAGCAAAAACTGCAAGATCGTTTAAATCTCTATGTTCCATATATAGAACTCTCTTTTGACAATTAGCGCCATTGAACCAGATACGGGATAATCGCATATTCCCGTCAAGCAATGCAACACGCTTGATTGGAAACGATATGATGTCCCAAAATCTGGAAATCCTGCACCGGGATGCGCTCACCGAAGGTAGGTTCGCCGGATTTAAAGAACATCGTCTGGTGACAGGTAGAAAACTTTGGGGTGAACGCGCCAATCCGGATGCCTGGGATGGTATCGGCGATTTTGTCTATCTGGCAGTTGCGCAGTTCAACCCCAAAGGTGAAACGACCATGCATCCCAAAAAGAGATCAACGTGATTTCTGTGATGGTTGAAGGACGTGTTGCGCATCAGGGCTCCCTGGAGCACGGAGATTCATTCACAGCCACGACAGACGTTCAATTCATTCTTATTGGCACGCTTGCGTAGCCGACTCTCCCCCCGAAAGGAAATACAATGACCAACAAATTTTCAGAATTCCTGACGCCAGACAACGCTGTTCTGGTAATGATCGATCACCAAACGGGCCTGTTGGCAAGTGTTCGTGACATTCAGCCGGAAACGCTGCGCAAGAACATTAACGGCTTGACCAAAATGGCCAAAACCGCAGGCATCCCGTCGGTTGTTACAGCATCATTGGCCGAAGGTCCCAACGGACCGGTTTTGTCAGATATCACGAATGTGCTTGGCGACTCGGTCATCAACCGTGCAGGCGAAATCAACGCCTGGGATTCACCCGATTTCAAGGCCGCGATTGAGGCGACAGGTCGAAAGAAAATCATCATGGCCGGCATCGTCACCGATGTGTGTTTGCTGTTTCCAGCGCTGTCAGCAGTCGCTGAAGGCTACGACGTCTATGCGGTCGTCGATGCATCAGGAACATGGGATGAGGTCACGCGTGATGCCGCCATGCTGCGTATGAGCCAGGCCGGTGTGAAAGTCACAACATGGGCCTCTGTACTGGCTGAAGTCATGAACGACTGGCGTTCAGAACAGGGATATCCGCTTGGTGGTGTTCTCGGCGGGCACACGGCCTATGGCTTAGTCTATGAGAGCTACCTTGCCCTGCAGTCCCAACCCGAGACGGCTGAATAACGATCAGCAGTCGCCCTAGTGGTTGGAGCAATTCAGGTTTTGACGGCATCGGCAAAACCTGAATGCATCAACAAAATCAAAGGCCGACACCGTTGTCCCGTTTTTGACAAAACGTGAAGCGGTCTAAGCCTTCGGGGTATCAAATCAGGAGTAAATTATGGCAGGCAGATTGATAGACGGCATATGGACTCGCGAAGGCGACATTCTGGCATCGAAGGACGGGCATTATCACCGTCAGGAAACAGATTTTCGCAATTGGATATCGCCGGAACCCAATGCAAAGTTTGCACCGGAAATTGGAAGATATCATCTCTATGTCTGCTATGCCTGTCCCTGGGCGCACCGGACCCTGATCATGCGTAGTCTCAAGGGCCTGGAAGATGCAATTTCCGTAAGCTCTGTTGCACCCATCGTCAACGAAGACGGATGGGCGTTCACAGCTGCAGATGGTGCATTTCCCGATCACCTCTCAAACAAAAGATTTTTACACGAAATCTATACCCTGGCCGACCCCACCTACACAGGCCGTGTTAGCGTGCCCGTCCTTTGGGACAAAAAACTGAATACCATTGTCAGCAATGAATCCGCTGAAATTGCGAGGATGTTAAACGCTGCATTTGTCGGGGTTGCCGGCAATGAGGTGGATTTTGCACCCCAGGCGCTGCTGTCGGAAATCGACGAAGTGAATGATCTCGTCTACAGCAAGATCAACAACGGGGTGTATCGCTGTGGGTTTGCTGGAACCCAGGCCGCCTATGAAGAGGCGGTGACTGATCTGTTTTCGGCCCTGGACACAGTAGAAGCGCGGTTGAAGAATGATGGCTATCTGGTTGGCGGGCAACTGACAGAAGCAGACTGGCGTTTGTTCACAACACTCATCCGTTTCGATCAGATCTATGTCGCCTTGTTCAAATGCAATATCCGCCGGATCACAGATTATCCAAACCTGTCAGCCTTGCGCAAAAGGCTCTATGAATATGAAAATGTGGCTGACACGGTGAAGTTCGATCAGATCAAGACCCACTACTGGGCAAGTCTGCGCGGTGTTAATCCCAGTGGCATAGTCCCGGCAGGACCGGAGCTCGTCCTATGAGCAAAACAGTCACACTGGCAGTGACCGATCATGTCCCCATGGCTTCCAGGAACCGTTACGAAAAACTGGTGGAAGAACTGCATCAACTCTTCGAAACACAGGACGGGTTTTTGTCGGTTGATACAGTGCGGCATAAGCGTCCGCATCAGGTCGAATATACCATTTTGTCCCGTTGGTCAGATGAACTTGCGGCAACGCACTGGCGAAAGAACGATATCATTCGCAAGAAATTGTCAGAGATCGAAAGTATTACCGGCGGCCCTGCGCAACATGTCCAGGCCGTGGGTCTGGGGATGTGGATTGATCATGCCGAGGGTATGGCACCGAACCTTCCACCCGCCTGGAAACGCGTCGCAATGAGCGTGGTTGCCGTTTATCCGATGTTGATGTTGTTAATGGCGTTAAGTGCTCCAATTGTCGGAGGGCTTCCGCAGTTCCTTCAGGTGCTGACCATCGTGATTGTTCTGTCAGCACTTTTGACATGGCCAATCATGCCTTGGCTGAGCAAAATCCTGCGTCCCTGGCTGACGACCAGATAACCATTGAAGGCTGAAAAAATGCTCCTCGATTATGACTTGCCGCAGTACCATGTCAGCAAGCGAACAGGGCTTCCATCATCCGTCCAGGAGACACTTTTGGAAAGCACACGATCCGAATGGCAAAACCATCCCCGTTTTGGTGGTAAAGCAAATTTCTTCATGACGATCCACCGCGATTTGCTGAATGGTGCAAATCAATTGTCGCGCGGGATCGAAAGACTTCTGGATACATCTCCGGGTGATATCGGCGATGCCGTCGAACGCATGAATCTTTTACCCTTTAGCAGGAACATGATCGGTTTTGCACATCATCATCATGAGATCGAAGACCATGGGTATTTCCCTCAATTTGCGCTGATGTATCCTGAGTTAAATCGCGGATTGTCCCTTTTGGATGGCGATCACAAAATACTCGATGCTGCCCTGGATGATACTCAGATGGCGCTCAATGGGTTAAACGATACAGCGATCAGACGCGACCAACTGGCAGCATTATATTCGGGCAGCCAGGCTTTGGAGAATATCCTCAATCGCCATATCTGGGATGAAGAAGAGGTCATCATTCCCATATTCCTGCGGCATGGCTAAGCGAACATACATTCCGCATCTCAAGTGGCCCGTTATCCCTTGGGGGCAGACGATCAATCGATCACTTTCGACAGGCAACCTGCATGCAAGAAAATGATAGGTCCACTTGCGCAGGATGAACGCCATTGTATTCAGTTTTGCGACTGATATATGAAACATTCTGATTATATTCGAAGGACGATCGCAGGGACACCAAACTCAATTTGACCGGATCGCGCTGAAAAACCTGGAGAATTACGATTGAATTTTTGACAATCAGGCACATGATTCAGCATGTCGCGTAATTTTCTCCTGATAATTGCCATATCGTCGGTAGTCTTGGTCGCAGCGGGCTTTGGTGGTGGATTGCACAGAAGTATGGACACACTGGCACTCGGGCGGCCGCTCTTCGGTCTTGCCTGCCTTATTGGTATCTTTGCAACAGGCTCAATTCTGCTTCGACTTCTGTTTTGCTCAACGGCAATATTAGCCATTGGTACAATAGTGGTCTTCCTCATTCCCCAGGATGATGGCAAAGACCTGCGCGTCTATTCAAAGAACCTGTGGTTCTGGAATGATGAAATTCCGGCTGTGGTCGCCGATATTGAGGCAGCACAAGTTGATGTTGTGATGTTGCAGGAAGTGTCAAAACACAATGTTGCCATCCTTGACCAACTTCAAAACAGCTTTCCCTATCAACACGTCTGCAGGTTTTCCGAGTGGTTGGGGGCGGCTGTGCTTTCGCGGTATCCGATTGATGGTCGGCCAAAATGCTCAATTTGGCGCGCGATGGCTGCGGCACCGATCCGCATCAACAATGAGCGTGTTTGGATCGTCTCGGCGCATGTACCGTGGCCTTGGCCTTTGGGCAGCAGCAGAAATGAACAGGCCGCCGTGATACTGCTCAATTCGCTTGAAGGAAAAATCGTCGTTGCCGGAGATTTCAACACATTTCCCTGGACAGGAAGAATATCCCGGATCGCGAGGATTACCGACACAAAGGTTGCAGGTCCGGTAACGCCAACCATGCACATATTACACATACCCCTACCCCTCGATTTGGTGCTCGCACCTGAAGGAGGTTCGATAGCAAAACGGCCTCTCCTTGGATCTGACCATGCTGGTCTGGTCGCCGATGTAGGGCTTTGATTGAAGGTCTGCTTAAAACCCGCACAGGCAGGATTACGGCTTCTCCAGTCTCCAGGGTGGGAATCGCCGGTCCTGTCCGGCGTGATACAGGCAAAACCTGTTCCCGGTCGGATCCGAAAATCGTGCCTCCCGCCATCGCCAGCTTTGGTCCATTGGAGGACTGTCAAAGGTGATACCCAGCCCAAGGAGTTCCTCATACCGTCGATCAACCTCATCCACCTCGAAATACAATATGGTGTTGCTCGCAACCGGTTGTTCGGAAACGTGAAATGAGAATGTGGCAGACCCTGACGGAAGCTCAAACCGCGCATATTCCTGTCTTGCAGATACGATCAATCGCAAGCCAATCTTTGTATAAAAATCCACGCTTTCGTTGAAGTCACGCACTTCTACCGTCACCTGATTCATGTCCATGGGCATCCATCCATTCAGTTGATTCTGGAATTGATTCCTGCAGCTTAGCTCCTCAAGTTAAGGTGAGGTCAATCGACCTGGCAAAACAGATCGATTTTATCTTCCATTGTTGTTGTTAGGCGATTGATCCATTTATTAACGTACCCATCCGCATATATTTCTTGACCATTAATATATGCGAGATAGTATGTAATACACATTCTCAAATCACGGCACCTTCGTCCCGATTAAGATGAAATAGATAGCCAGTCGAATTGCGATCACGTGTTGGACGACACTAAGGAAATCAGACATGAATCGGCGTTTATTGGAACTTTTCACTGATCCTGTGGACATGATCAAAGGTATTCGAAAAGAGTCAGATCTGGGCCTTAATATATGGGGCCCGGCACTGCTGTTTCCGCAGGCAATTGGTGGCCTGTATTTTCTGGAAACCCTTGAGGGTGTTGTTGTGTTGGTCGCCTTGATATTGATGCTTGGCTCGGCCGGTTACATTCATCGGCACGCGCCGTTAAGCCGGTTGATTGGTGTCTGCCAGGTATGGTGGGTATTGATCATTCCCTGGCTTTTCCAGCAGGCTTTGAACCAACAAACACTAACGTTGTTTTCAGTCTGGCTTTGGTACGTTACGGCCACCATTTCCATTAGCCTGTTGATGGATGTCTATGGCTTCCATTTGTTCCTCACCACAAAGAATAGGACGTACAGCACGAACTGAAACACAGGTCATGACCTTTCAGCTGCAACGGTCTGAATATCCATTGCTTCACGCCCATTGAGGGTGACTTGCGCCTACAGGGCGGTTTATGCACAACGGTTTCACGAGGTCTAAAATATGAACACATGGAAGCCGCATGCTATCGGTATTGATGATGGCGTGATTTGGGAAACCGAAGAAGCACCGGATGTAGCCGACCTTCTTGGACACCATTATTCCGGTTGTGCTGTCCTTGCCGGTTTTTGTGGGGGCACACACACTCTTGCCCGCGCAAGCTTGTGAATGAAATCAGACACACCTCAAATGCACTGACGTTCCTCAACAAAAATGCCAACGGGCATGTCCAATCTGTCTCCATTTCCCGATATGCCACCAGCATTGGTAACCTGATACAGCCTGCAATGCTCCCAATCCGGGTGTATATTCCGCAAAGCATTGATCGCCTTAGAACTCAAGATTGCAATCAGAAACAGAAACCAGAATGCGCTGATGGTACACGGGTCTTTTGTTGTCAGTAAATGCTGTCGCGTTGATCTCGTAGTGTGGCTGTTGACTGGTCAAGCCCAATCGCCTGACCTCAGCCTCGCCCGGTGTTATGACCGAGACCCTGTTCGTGCATCCAGTGATCTTCAAATTCAGATGCGTTTCCAAAAAAGGCCGTATGTTGATCAATTCGAGTTCATCGACATCAACCTCGCCCAGGCCTGACGCAAGCCCGCCGGGAAGGTACATTTCGGCCCCTGCCCTGGTTCCGTCCTGCATACGGACCCTGCGCGAGATGCAAAAATATTCCTTGTCCTTGCCGAGGAATTCGGACCAGTAACCGGTTTTAGTGATTTTGCTCATTTTGAGTTTGGACTTGGCCATTCTCAGGGGAATATTGTTTTCGCGCGACAAGAACCGAAAATGCCAGACATTGTCCGTAAATGGCTCGGCATCAGATACCCGCGTACCATCTCCGCGTCGACGCTGGATTACCCCCAGATCCTGCAATTGCCCCAGTGCGACCTGAACGGTGCCGAGACTGACATTGAGGATTTCCGCCAGAGCTATCTCAGACGGCAGATATTCACCCGGTCGCAACACGTCATTTTGGATGCTGTTGGAAATGGCCAGGCGAACCGCCGTCCGCTTGGTGCAGTTTTGCGCGGATAATACAGTTTGAAGTTCCCGCGCCAATGCAGCGTAGAGCGCTGCATCATTGTCACGGTTTTCACTGGTTTCTTCAGTTAGTAGCATTCTTGATCTCCCGCCAGGCGGACCGAAGTAGAAGGATGGCGGTGAGCGCCAGAAATATTATTGCAATCGGGCTTTGAACAATGGCGCTAAAGTCGGATTTGTACAACAAAAGAGATTGTCGCAGCGATGTCTCAAACATTCCACCCAGAATAAACCCGATGACAAGGCATACGACGGAAAATCCGGTACGGCGCATTATCAAACCAATGCCGCCAAACGCAAGCATGACCCCGACGTCAAACATGGATTGGCCCGGCAGATAGACGCCAACGATACACATAACGATGACCGCAGGCAAAATGAGGCCACGTGGTGCTTTGGCGATCCGCGCCCAGATTGGAATTCCGGTTTTGCCAACCGCCAGATGGACGAAATTGGCCATGATCATACTGGCAAAAAGAGCATAGATAATCTCACCATGCATCGTCAGCATAAATGGACCCGGAACAATGCCGTGGATGATAAAGGCGCTGATCAACAGGGCCGCTGCGATGTTCCCCGGTATGCCCAATGCAATTGTGGGCACAAGATTGGCGCCAACAACAGCACTATTGGCCGCCTCGGTTGCGATGATCCCTTCGGGGTCGCCCTTGCCAAAGTTCTCAGGCGTTTTGGATGCGTTGCGCGCAGCCCCATAGCTCAAAAATGCGGCAAGTGTCACGCCCAATCCCGGCAACATGCCAATACCTGATCCGATCAGGGCACCTCGGATGATTGTACGCCAGTGGCTGATGAATTCGCCAAATGGCAGCGATGAACCTGATGGGGCAATGTCCGCGTCAACACTGGAACTGGTCTCGCCCCCGGCACGCCAAAGATCAAAAACCTGCTCAATCACCGATGCAAGGGCCAGCGAACCGATGGCAACGGCTATCAGCGGCAAACCATCGAACAGGTAAATTGTCCCAAAAGTCATGCGCGCCGAACTGTCCATCGGGTCCAGGCCGATGGTCGAAAGGAAAACGCCGAGAATAATGGCAATCAGTCCCTTGATCAATGAACCGCCCGAGATGCCTGCCAGGAGTGCGAATGCAAAGATCAGCACGCTGGTAAATTCAAGTGGTCCGAACTGCAGGGCGATCGCCGCCACCGGAACCACCAGAAAGATCAGCATCACATCAGAAATCATGTCGCCCGTGACGGAAGAATAAAGTGCAAATTTCATCGCCCGTTGTGCTTCGCCCTTCCTGGCCATCGGGTGGCCGTCAAGCGCCGTGGCTGCGGCTTCGGGCGTACCCGGACTATTGAGCAATATTGCGGGAATGGCCCCGCCGGATGTGCCACCCTTGTTGACCCCGACCAGGAATGCAATCGCCGACAAAGGTGGCATGTAATAACTGATAGGTATCAGCACAGCTAATGCGGTAACGCTGCCAAGTCCGGGAATGGCTCCAATGACAATGCCAAGTGTAATGCCGGCGACGATATACATCAGGTTAATCAGGGTAAAGGCATCGCCAAATCCTGTAAGAAGTTGCTCCAGCATTGTCAGCGCTCGCTATGTATCTGCTCTATGGGAGTTGAACCTGAAAAACCAACCAGGCGAGTTGGGATGTGATCAGCGGCATTGCCAGTGCCAGACCGCCAATCATCCAGAAATTGCGATAGCCGCAGGCAAGTGCAGCAATTACGATAAGTGCTGCTGTCACCACCAGGAAACCGACTGTCTGCAAACCTGTATAGGTCAAGGTCGCTATCAGCATCCAGACGCCTGCCTCCGCGAGGATCCAGCCACCATGGCGGCCGGCGGTATCGAGGCCCCGGTTACGCAGCTTTGTGCTATGTACCGCAACAAGTGCCAATGACAGAGCGAGCAACAACCAGGCCGCCATTGTCGGAAACAATGACGGAGAAATGTCATTTTTACCCGTAGCCTGGCCTATGTTATCTGGAATAATCACAATCAGCAGACATACCGAAACTGCCGCCAGCAAAAGGCCGGCGACAATATTCAATACTGAAGAACCCGATCCCGTGTCCGTTGTCTCTGCATCAGACATGACGTGTGCCTATTTGGTTTTTTCGAGGACCAGGTTCAATCCATCGACAGTTGTCGCGATGTCTTTTGTAAGTGCATCGGAACCAAGAAATGCGACCGGAAACTGCAATTTATTGGTTACAAGATCGACAAAATCACTGTCCTTGGATGCTGTTTCCATGGCCGCTTCGAGCTTGGCGATTACATCCGCTGGTGTGCCCGCTGGCACCGCTATAACGGCCTGACTGGGCATCGATACATTGTAGGTTTCCGAGATTGACGGCACATCTTTGGATGCAAGGAGACGACCGCTGTTCATGGAAGCCAGAACTTTCATTTTGTCGCCGTAGCGGTTGTGAATGCCGCCGCTCCAGGCAAAATCGATCTTTCCGCCAAGCAGGAATGGAACCATTTCGCCGCCACCCTTTGTCGGAATGCCAGTCCAGTCAACGCCTTCTTCGGTGCCGATGAAATCGATGAACATGCGCGACAGTGCGCTTTGGTCCGCATAGTTCAGCGGGTGGGTTCTGGCGTGTTCAATCAGTTCTTCCAGCGTATCAAAGGGCGCATCCGCTTTGGCAACAATTGCCTGTTGATAATCCGTTATCTTGCCCACATAGGCAAAACTATCGATATCATATTCCACGTCCTGCGTAAGCGGCGGCCACAACAGCGAAGACGAGGCGGCAAACAGCAAGGTGTAGCCATCCGGAGCTGCGTTGGAAACTTCGGTCGCCCCTATGGCGCCACCGCCACCGGGTTTTGTCTTGACGATAACCTTTTGACCCAATGCATTGCCAAGAGCCACAGAGAATACCCGGGCCATTGTCTCGGTGCTGCCTCCCGCCTTATACGGGATCACCAGAGTAACAGGTTTATCGGGATATTCAGCCAGCGCCGGTGACACACCCAGAACTGAAGCAAGCCCTAACCCGATCCCGGTTAATGCAGATGCGATACGGATTCCAATAAATTTTTTCATTACATTCCTCCCTGTTTTCAGTCTGTTGAACGGGAAATCGACCTGTATTTCACGCTCGTCGTTTACAAAACTATATAGTTTTTGCTAGACATGTCGAGTCTCCGTGCGAACAGAAGGACATGAAACATGAAACAGCAAAGCCCCTTCGGAGCCGTGCCACGCCATCTGGTCGGCGACAATGGCCCCTCTGTTCTTCCCGGCCACGATCGATCCATTTTTGGCTATGCCACGCTGTCACCAGTGACACCTGTGGAGGCGCGGAGTTACCATTCGACCACCCTCACCTATACGGTCGGCAAACTGGGGCTGGATGACACGGGTGCCATTCGAATTGCATGGCGCATGGTAAGTGATTCAGGTCGTCCACAGATGACCAATCCGGCCGATGCCAATTATGTGACGGCCAATAGTAGTGGAGCCGGTAATCTGGTCCTGCGGTTCGACAAATTGGGCGGACAACGTCCGTGGAATGAAACCCTGACGATCTATCAACGCGGCGGCTACCTCAAAGAGGGAGACACAATCACGGTGGTGTTTGGGGATACGTCGAAAGGGTGCCCGGGAATGCTGGCGCAGACCTTTGCGGAAGGGGGGCGTGATTTCAAAATCACGGCGGATGTACAGGCGACAGGCAACTTTGTTGAACTGCCGGACACGCAACTTTCCATTCCGATTGTTGCCGGGCCGGCGGTAAGCTGGCACGCCGTTATGCCCAGTTTACGGCGCCCTGGAGAAACGTTCCATCTTGGGCTGAAAGCTGAAGATAAATGGGGAAACCCTACCCCGCAGGCCCATGGAAGGCTTGTTCTTCGGCCCACGCTTCCAGTGGAAGGCCTGCCTGAAGAGCTGGAATACGCGCCCCAGGATCGGGCGATGATATTCGAGAACCTTCGTGTCACAGATGCGGGCCTGTTACGCATTGCGATCTATAAGGACGACGTCCAGGTAGCAGAGGCTGGCCCTTTGGTTGTTAAAGGAGGCACAGTGGCGGGGTTTTGGGGCGATTTGCATGGGCAAACCGGCGAAACTGTGGGCACGAATACCATCGAAAGCTATCTGGATTTTGCCCGGAACAAATCATTTCTTGATGTCACCAGCCACCAGGCAAACGACTTTCAGGTTACATCGCAATTTTGGCAACATCTGAACACCCTGACTGCGCAATATGATGAACCCGGTCGCTTCACCGTATTTCCGGGGTATGAATGGTCGGGCAACACTGCAGTGGGCGGCGATCACAACATATTCTTCAAGAATGAAGGCAGAACGATCCGTCGCTGTTCACATGCCCTGATGGAAGATCGGTCCGAGATTGACACCGATGCACATACCTTGAGTGATCTTTACACAGTGTTCCGCGACACGGACGAAGACGTCGTGATGTACGCCCATGTCGGCGGTCGATATGCCAATATTCATTATGATCACGATGCCAATATCGAAACCGCGGTCGAAATGCATTCGGCATGGGGCACGTTTGAGTGGATTTTGACCGACGGTTTTGAACTGGGGCGCCGTGTTGGTGTCGTATGCAACAGCGATGGTCACAAGGGCCGCCCTGGTGCCAGTTATCCCGGCGATTCCGTGTTTGGTGCCTACGGCGGATTGACCTGTTTTCTAACGGACCGCAATGATCGCGATCACATTTTTGAAGCCCAACGCCGTCGCCACCACTATGGAACCACCGGCTGCAGGATGCACATTGACCTCGCGGTTATTTTGCCGGAGGTCAGCACCGTATTTGCGCGCAATCCGGACGCCGTGCCCAACGCACCAAAGGCTCAAACAAATACTGTAATGATGGGCGATATCGTACAGACTGCAGCAACATCTGCAGAGCTGTGCGTCAATATATGTGCCCATGCCGGAATTGAGCGCGTAGAAATCCGCAATGGTACGCGGGTACTGGAAACCATCAGGCCCTACGCTGATGAGGATCTGGGTAACCGTATTCGCGTTTTATGGAGTGGTGCGGAATATCGGGGCCGCGGACGCAACACACAATGGGTTGGCCGCGCGCAATTTGACGGCGTAACAATTTCAGATTTCGTCACAATCAACCAGTGGAATCCGGATCAACTGTTCGAACAGCGCGGGTCCGACACTGTGATCTGGAAAGCTGTGACAACCGGCAATTTCATGGGGTTTGATGCCTGGATATCCGGTAATTGCGGTACATTGGCAGTTGAAACAAATCATGGCGCGATGCACCTGGATGTTGAAACAATTGGCCTGGAAGACCGCATATTCGATGCTGGAGGACTCAAACGGCAAATTCGGGCCTACAGATTGCCGTCTGAACCGCTAAAGCGCGAGTTGACGATTAACAAGACCGTCGCGCTCGACGCCACGGGTGACAATCAGATCTGGATTTGCGTTACAACCGAAGATGGCTATCAGGCATGGACCAGCCCGGTCTATCTCTTTAAATGATATGGCAAATTTTGGACGCATTGACACCTGGCGAACGGATATAAGTTCGCAGCTGAGACCATTTCACTTGTTGAAACGGCAATCAATTGGCTTTGTATCAAAAAAACCTCAATGATACCGTCTTGCTACGCACATGGCTGCTATTTTGAAGAAGCGTTTTGCAGGAGGCCTGATGAGCCAGGGTATGAATATCGGGATTGCGGGCCTGGGCAAGATGGGTCAAGCGCTTGCCGGTCGACTATCAAACAGCGGGTTTACCGTTCGCGGTTGGACACGAAGCGGTGTGTCTTCAGTTGATGCCAAAGCGCTCGGTATTTCTGCGGTCGCTGATCTTGGCGAACTTGCTGATACGTGCGACATTCTGCTGCTTTCTCTATTTGATGACGACGCAGTGATTTCAGTACTCAACCTGCTTTGCCGTCATGATCTGACCAATGTGCTCATTGTTGATACCAGCACCGTATCGCCAAATACGCTACCTGGGCAGCTTGACAGGGTCAAAGCTGCAGGAGGCACGGCGATTGATGCACCGATATCAGGCTGGCCTGCCATGGTTTCCAAGGGTATTGCTGGCCTTTATATTGGCGGTTCCTCCCAGGACGTTGCCCGGTTCAAACCGGTTGCAGAAGCAATATCAAATCGCGTACATCATGTTGGAGACCTGGGTCAGGGAGCCGCAGCAAAAATTGTCAATAACATGATGCTGGCGAGCTATTGGCAATGTTTGAAAGAAGCATTGCAGGTCGGTCAAAGCGCTGGATTGGCACCTGAAAAAATGGTGGAAATTCTCACTGGCAGCCCCGCGGCCAATGGCAGCCTTGCAGCCAAAGCACCGGTCATATTGGGGGAAAGTGAAACCGTCAGCTTTACAGTGTCAGCAATGGTCAAAGACACCAGTCTGTTCAATCACGTCGCCATGGAAGCGGGAATTGACGTTCCGGCGCTCAATGCAGCTTTGGCCAGTTATCAAACCCACAGTAAAGCCGGATTTGGGGCTGCCGATTTTGTCACGATGGTCCATTCTGCCATCACCAACACAAAGTGACCGCCGTCGATGTTTTTTGAACCTGCAAAGGGCCATGGTCTTTCCCACAATCCCATTTCTGCCTGTGTCTCGCCACGCCCGATCGGCTGGATTTCAACGATCAGTCGATCAGGCATCGGTAATCTGGCGCCGTTCAGTTATTTCAATCTGGTGCATAATTTTCCACCCACTGTCATGTTCGCCTGTAACGGACTGAAGGCCGATGGCACAGCAAAAGACTCATGGGTAAATGCCAAGGAAACAGGTGAGTTCGTTTATAATGTCGCCACATTGGATTTGCGCGAAAAAGTCAATCTGACATCCACATCATGGAGTGCGCAGACGGATGAGTTGGCTGAAGTTGGCTTAACTGCACAAAGCTCCATCATTGTAAAACCTGTGCGGGTGGCTGAGTCGCCAATCCAGTTTGAGTGCAAAACCGTAAAGATCCTACATCTTCCATCCAATTCCGAACAGAACCCCAGCACCGTGGTATTTGGCGAGGTTGTCGGTGTTCACATCGATGACCGGTGTTTGAACGAAGGTCAGGTTGACTACGATAGGGTGCACCATATTTCGCGCCTCGGATATCTGGATTTTGCGACGATTGGAGAACGGTTTTCAATGCCCAGCACCTATATCAAGCGGGAGCAGAAATAGATGATCAGCTATGATGCCATCAAGAGATTGTCGGGTGATCTGTATGATTGGTCGTTAAAAAAAATACCGGAAGATACCAAAGTCAGGCTCGCAGAAGCAGAATCGATGGAGACTGGTGCGAACGCCAAAAAAGTCCTGCAGTTCATGATACACAGCGCCCGGGTGGCCGAAGAAGAAGGTCGATTTTTGTGTTCCGACGCGGGCGTTCCCGTCTATGCAGTGAAAGTTGGATCTCAAGCACGGTTCGAGGGCGATGTTAAACGGGCCTTTTCTGATGGTTTTGACGAACTGGTGGAGCGTATTGATCCGCCGCTTTTGAGGTTCGTACAAAACCCCCTGACAAATGAGCGTTCTTTCAAAGGCAAGGATATGCCCATTGTGTCATGGGATATCATCGATGGAGCAGATTATATGGATATAACCTGCTCCCCAAAGGCTCTCGGATCGGGTCGTTGGGCTGCATTGGAAATTTTTGTTTATCCAAGCCTGGAAGATATTGAAAAATACATCATGGATACGGTGATCAAAGCAGGTTCACAACATTGTCCACCGGTGATGATCGGTGTTGGCATTGGCGGATCGTTCGATCAGGCGGCAAAATTGGCAAAGATGGCAACACTGCGCCCAATGGGTACCGATAATCCGGAGCCCATATTGGCGGATATGGAAAAACGCCTGTTCAAGGCGATTAACAAAACCGGATTTGGCCCGATGGGGCAAGGTGGCGACACAACAGCTTTGGGAATCCACATCGATTATTCAGCCGGTCACGGTTTCACACCGGTTGCGGTATGTTTCAATTGCTGGATCAACCGGCGAACCCGTGCCCGTATCTACAATGATGGCACCATAGATCGGATTGAGTAGGCAGCCTTATGAGCCAGACCCATGAATTAACACTGCCCTTTAAAGCCGAAGAGATTGAACGGTTGGAGATTGGCGATTTGGTGTTCCTGACAGGTGAGATAATCGTGACTGTCGGACTGCCAACGCACAAACGCATCAAGGCGTTCATTGATGAAGGCAAAAACCTGCCTTTGGATTTCGACAAAGGCATGCTGTGCCAAGTGGGCTGTTATGTCGAAGAGCGCGATGATGGCACCAGGGTTTGCCGATACATTAATCCGTCAACCAGCACACGCTTTGAGCCCTATTTGCCGACGATAATTGGTGCAACCGGCATTATGGCCGTCGGAGGCAAGGGCGGCGTTGGGCCTGACACGATAAAATCCATGCGGGAGAATGGCTGTGTCTATCTGTCATTTGTTGGTGGAGCCAGTGCTCTGACGTCCGAGGCGGTTCGCGAAGTAGTTGATGTCGTCTGGGAGGATTTTATTCCCCAGTTCAGGCTTACACGCCTGCGGGTGGAAAAGCTTGGACCGCTTAATGTGGGTGTCGATGTCAGGGGTAATTGCCTTTACACCAATTTACAGGAACAGGCGCGCGACAAACTGGACGATCTGATGGAAGAACTCAATCAGACCCGGCCAGCCAGCCCTTAAAGTAATTCAGATTTTGACGAAATCGGCAAAACCTGAATGCATCGACAGATCAAAGGCCAACACCGTTGTCCCGTTTCTGACAACACGTGAACCGGTCTGGAAACTTCGGCTGGAGTTCTCGTGGGCCGACGCCCCGGGCACCATCAGATTATATAAGTTTTTGTGTACTCTTGGCGATTTCCGATGCGGCATTTTGCAATAGGCCGACAAATTTTGTAATCGCTTCCTGCCGCGTGTAGGCGGAACGGAAGAACGTGATCCCCAATGTTCCCATAACCCGGTCATTATCCAGTATCGGTACCGCTATTGTGTTCGACGATCTGGGGTCCATATAGGGATTTCTTTCAGCAAAACCCTGCTGACGTATCCTCTGCAAATCACGACGAAAGACCCTTTCCGTTTCACCGACCTGGCTGTCCGTTTCATCCCTGCCCTGCATGATGGAATGGATCAGTAAGTCCTGTTCTTCCCCAGAGCAAAATGCCAGATAGGCAAGACCGAGCGCATGGCGATCAAGCGTCAGGTGCATATTGACGGTGGCATGAAACGGTGAATTGGGACTGTCAGGTATAGTCGAGTAACGCACGATCATATGGGTTGCATCCAATATGGCGATCGTTGCAGGCCATATGAGCTGTTTTGTAAGCATCCTGGCATGGGCCCGCCCCGCCTCGACAACAAGTGGGTCTCCGTGGAACCCTGAGCTGAGTGAGGTGACCTTCGAGGTAACCTGATAGCCACCATGGCGCATGTCATTGGACACGTAGCCCAGCTTCTCGAGCGTTTGCAGCAGCCTGACGATTGTCGGTTTTGGCAATCCGGTCGCGTGGTGCAAATCACGCACAGCTGTAACCTTGTTCAGATTCAACTGTTCCAAAATGGCCAACACCCGCTCCACGGATCGCACCGGCAAAAATGACCCCATCAATTACTCCCAGAGTGTCTCATCATTGGGTGGATTTTCGGCTTTTGGCTGCGCTTAGAAACGATCCCGCAATACCATACGGCGTTTCATACAATGGAATGGTCGAAATAGGAAATTGCAAACGATTTTATCCTTCTTCAATCTTTTGAGAACGGTAGCGATTGCGCTCAACAAAAAAGACTGGAGTAAAATATGATGGACAATGTCAGCCCAACATCTCCCGAAATGAAAGCACGTGTAGACGCGTTGATGAAAGGATCAATTGACCTTCATGTTCATTCTGGCCCATCGGTCATGGCGCGCAAGCTTGATCATTTCGAAGAGGTCAAAGAGGCCGCTGCTGCAGGGCAACGGGCTGTATTGATTAAAGACCACTACTACGCTGGTGCTCCTTTGGTGAACCTGCTCAAACCTTTGATCAAGGACTATGATGTTGAACTGTTGTCCGGCATTCCACTCAACAATACTTCGGGTGGCCTCAATCCATACACGGTCGACACCTTCTTGAAATCCGGCGCGCGTCTGGTGTGGATGCCGACATCTTCTGCTGCCAATCATCTGCGGTCAACTCACCGTAAAACCCGGCTTGCGACCGCAAAACCGATGAAAAAAGCCGAGGGAATTTCGGTCGTCAACAACAGGGGCGAACTGGTTGATGAGGTAAAGGAAATACTGGATCTCATTGCGGAATTTGATGCCGTCTTGTCCTCAGGCCACCTGCACATAAGTGAAATCTGGCCACTATTTGAGGAAGCCAAAGCACGTGGCGTGAAACGGCGTTTGGTCAATCACCCAACCTATGTTGTCGGGTGCAGCATGGCAGATATTGCAGAACTCACAGAAAACGGTGCCATCGTCGAACATTCGGCGGCCTTCTACATAGACAGCAAGTTTTACTGCTATTCAAATGATGAACTGCGTGCCCACATTGATGCCGGCGGCATTGACGGAACCGTGTTGGGTTCCGACCTCGGCCAGGCTGGCAACCCAAGTCCGGTTGAAGGCATGCGTACGCTGATCGAGCTTATTCTCAATCTTGGATACAGCGATGATGACGTGCGCAAGATGACCACTATTAATCCCGCACGCCTGATCGGTCTGGACTGAACGAAGGTCCGGCAACCGGACGACGTCAAAATAGTTTAAAAGGAAGTTTGCAATGAAATTTTGCCAATTCAGGCACAAGAGTGGTGATCGACGGATCGGTCTGGCCTGCAATAATGACGATCAAATTGCTGATCTTGGCGCGATTTATGCGCAGCTTTCCCATGCGGAATACACGTTTCCATCCAGCATGAAAACCATGATCGCTGATGGCGACAAGGCATTGACCGCTGCACGTCATGTTGCAGCCGCTATCGACAGCGGAACCGGTCTGGCACACTATGCCGGTGACATTGTCAATTTTGATGACACTTACATATTCGCTCCAATCAATGATCCGCAGAAATTTTTTGCCATTGCCATTAATCGCCATGGAGGATGGGATACGGCCGATAAGCCGGAAAACCCCAACGCCACCTACTTTGTGAAACTCGCGTCCACTATTGTTGGTCCGCGCGATACGGTTGAAATACCAGATGCCGGCCAGGTAGGGCCGGAAATTGAACTGGCCATTGTCATCGGCAAACCGGGCAAGAATATTTCCGAGGAAAATGCACTTGATCACATATTTGGGCTGATGACACACAATGACATCACAGCCCACGAAATGCGCAGAACGACAGAATGGATCCGAATGAACCGCGCCGACGGTTCAAAGGAACACCTTACCTATCCAGGTCGCTACAAGAACTTTGATACGTTCTCACCCATGGGGCCATGGCTCGTTACACCTGACGAGGCACCAAAACCTGATGAAGCGGTACTGGATGCCTGGTTGAATGAGGATCACGTTCAACACGGCACGACGGCTGAACACGTCTATAAGGCAGCGCACCTGATTTCATATCTGTCGCGGGCGCACGCTCTGGTTCCCGGAGACATCATTTCCACAGGCACCGTAGGCCCCGTTGATCCATGGACAATGGCAACCATCAATCTGGGTAAGGTAGGCGGTGTCATTCATTCTGCAGTTGATGGGTTGGGCCGAACATCCAATCCGATCAGGTTTGTACCAGGCCTCAGATAGTGTTTGCCGAACAGAATAAACGATTTGTTTTGACGCTACGCCAAAACGCAACAGGGAGAAAAAAGTCATGTTGAGTAAGTCGATGAGAGTGACGACGGTGACAGCTATCGGATGGCTGTTAGCTGGCGCCGCATTTGCGGCAAATGAGGTTGAGCTGCCCAAGACTGTTTCCTGGACAGCTTACAACGTCGGTAGCACCGGATACAGCCATTCAGTGGCGATCGGTAAAGCACTTCAGGATGCCTACGGGGTCACACTGCGTGTTGTACCGGCCAAGAATGACGTTTCGCGCGTCCTGCCAGTGATGAAGGGACAGATCGATTTTTCTGCGGCTGGCTCGGGTGTATTCTATGCTGCCGAAGGTGTTCTTGGCTGGGCCAAGCCGGAATTGGGTCCACAACAATTGCAAATGGTCATGAGCGCTTCCGGAAAAAACTGTCTGGCGCTCGGAACAGCCACGGATGCAGATATCAAAACTGCTGCTGATCTGAAGGGCAAGCGTTTGCCCTGGGTAATTGGGTCACCTGCATTGCAGACCAATGTGACGGCTTTTCTGGCCTTTGGTGGATTGACATGGGACGATGTGGAACGTGTCGATGTATCGGGATTTGATGCCGCATGGAAGGCGGTTCTGAACAATCAGGCTGACGCCATGACTTCCTTTACGACCAGCAGCGGAAGCATCGCCGAACTGGGCGCATCGCCGCGTGGGCTTTCCTGGTTGTCAACGCCACACAACGAGACCGAAAATTGGGCAAGGATGCAAGCGGTAGCACCCCATATGGCAAAACGGGTCGCAACAATCGGTCTGGACCTGTCCGCTGACAATCCACTTGAGTGCGGTGGGTTCCCCTACCCTATTTTGGTCACTGCGCCAGACCGCGACGCGACCGTTGTGCAAAACATGGCCATGGGTGTCAGTGATCAGGTTGCAAATTTTGCTGCCGCAGAACCATCAGCCTCAGGCTGGGCGGATGGTCGTCAGAATTTTCAATGGGTGCTGCCGTATCATGAAGGTGCCGTCGCATTCTGGAAATCCAAAGGTCTGTGGACAGATGAGGCCGAAGCGCACAATCAGGAACTGTTAAAGAGGCAGGATATCATTGCTGCAGCCTGGTCTGGCATGGCCGACAAAGGCGGCGATGACTTCAAAGATCGCTGGATGGCAATTCGTGGTAAGGCCTTGACGGACGCAGGACTGGCTCCTGTCTGGACAAAATAGAATGCAAAACGAAAATAAGGAAGCGGCACTCGGCCGCTTCCGCACACTCTCCAATATCTGGTTGTGGCCTTTGAGGCTGGGAACAATTGCGGTTATTTTTCTGGCCGTAAACCAGGCCTTCAATCTGCATTTTTTTCTTGGATACACCTTGTTATCCAACAAATACATGTACACGCTTTTGTTCCTGATCATTCCCACAATCTTTATCCTGCTGCCGGTCACAGCCAAGGCATCCAAAACACGGGTCCCCTGGTATGATGTGATACTGGCGCTTGCAACAGCGATTGTACTGAGTTTCTTCATATTCAATTCACTTCAGATTATGCAAAACGGCTGGGAATTGAGCGCGCCTCTGCACGCTTCTTATGTTTCCATGGTTCTTTGGGTGCTGATTTTCGAGGCGTCCCGACGTGCCGGTGGACTGGCTCTGGCTGTTATCGTTGGTGTCGTTTCGCTTTATCCACTCTTTGCCGATCTGATGCCGGGCCCAATCGCCGGTTTCTCATTTCCGATTGAGGTCGCAGCCGGCTATCACGCCATGAGCAACGAGAGCATCATCGGTATCCCGATGCGGGCATTCGCCAATCTGGTCATCGGCTTTTTGATATTTGGCGCCGCACTTCAGCACACCGGAGCGGGAAAATTCTTCATCAATCTGGCATTTGCACTGCTTGGTCACATTCGCGGTGGACCGGCAAAAGTGGCCATTGTCGCCAGCGGTCTGATGGGCTCCATGAGTGGCTCGGTGGTTACCAATGTCATGACGACTGGCGTTATGACGATCCCGGCAATGCGACGGATCAAACTGACTGCACCATTTGCTGCCGGGGTCGAAGCCTGCGCTTCAACCGGTGGCGTTTTGATGCCGCCTGTAATGGGTGCAACCGCCTTTATCATGGCAAATTTTCTTCAGGTTCCCTATGCCAGCGTGGCGCTCGCGGCTGTAATTCCATCATTTTTGTATTTTTTCGGACTCTTCGTGCAGATCGATTCTCGTGCGGCCCGTGAAGAAATTCAGGGGCTGAACAAGGCTGATCTGCCCTCTGTTCGTCAGACATTGAAAGAAGGCTGGTTCTACATCTTTGCCTTCGCGCTGCTGGTGTATCTGCTGTTGTTTTTGCGCCGCGAAATGCTTGCGCCCTACTATGCGACGCCGGTCCTGTTGTTGATCAACCAACTGTTTTCCAAAGATACCCGATGGGGCCGGAAGGAATTGTTTGCCTTCATCGATACGCTGACAAAGCTGTTTGCAGAACTGGTCGGCGTTCTTGCCGGCATCGGTCTGATTGTCGGCGCCCTTTCCATGACCGGTCTGGCAGGAACACTCGTCAATGATCTCCTTTCGATTGCCGGGGGATCAGCAATGGTTCTGCTGGTGATCGGCGCGTTAACCAGCTTTGTGCTTGGCATCGGGATGACGGTGACTGCCGCCTATATATTCCTTGCGATCCTTCTGGCACCCGCATTGATATCAACCGGTATGAACCCGATGGCCGTTCATATGTTCATTTTCTATTGGGGGATGTTGTCCTTCATTACGCCGCCCGTTGCACTGGGCGCCTTTGCAGCAGCATCTGTCGCCAAGGCATCGCCGATGGCAACCGGGTTCGAAGCAATGCGTCTTGGCAGTGTCATTTACTTCATTCCGTTTTTCTTCGTCCTCGATCCGGCGTTGATTCTGGTCGGTGAACCATTGGAAATCCTGCGATCCCTTTGTCTCGCCAGCCTTGGTATCTTGATCTTTGCCAGTGCTATGCAAGGCTATCTGGCGGGCATCGGTCGGTTGAATTGGCTGGAGAGGATGTTTTTGCTGATTGCAAGTCTGCTCCTTCCATTACCAGGCGGAACGGTTCTTCCGTGGTCAAAACTGGAACTATTGTCGGCTGCAGGTGCGGTGATCGTGACCGTTGTTCTAATCGCAATGTTGCGCAACCGGCGCGTCATTGTGCAGACACGAGCATAAGCTGGCGCGGCAACAGAACTGTCAGAATTCCAAGAAGAAATGGAAAGCTTCCTTGACATATTCACCGTGACAACTATGTAAAGGATACTTTCCACAATTGCCGGTAAAAACCAATGACAACCGAACAGGCGACATACCGTTATTTCAAGGTGTTTATCCCATCGATGATTGGGTACATGATTGGTTCGATAGGCTTGACCTGGGCGGCAGATCACATGAACCTGCCGCCGCTTGCCCTGTATGGACTGGCAGTAATCCCCATTGCCGCGATATTGGCCGCCTTTTGGGCACACTGGCGCTTTGCTTGCGAAATCGATGAGTTTTTGCGCAGCATACAGATCAAAGCAGTCATCTTCGGGATCGCCTGCGTCATGGTGATCGCGACAGGATGGGGTACGCTGGAAATGTTGACCAATGCACCCAAACTCGGGGTTTTTTGGTTGCTGCCGATCTTTTGGGTTTCCTATTCAGCAGCAGCAGTGGTCGTCACAAAACGCGAGGGTGGCGTGTTCTGATGAGGAACAGGCTCAAAGTCCTGCGTGCGCAACGTCAGTGGTCACAGGCGACGCTGGGTGAGAAGCTCGAGGTATCACGCCAGACAATCAATGCTATCGAGGCGGGTCGGTATGACCCTTCCTTGCCACTGGCATTCAAGATTGCTCACCTCTTCGGGCAAACAATAGAAGATATCTTCGAGTATGACACACAGCTCAGTGCTGATCCGTAACAAGTGGCAAGGGGTTCCACGGCGGCTATTCCAGACATTATTGTTGTAAAGAACATGGGTGCTGTGCCCGGTGCAGCATCGGTATTGCGGCTAGTTACCTGCTAAGCGTTGTCGCGTTTCTGACAAAACGTAAAATGGTCAAGAACCGGTGCAATACGCCGTCCTTGTTCCGCAGAAAATACTATTACTCTCGCAAAGTTGGTATCTTAAGCCCTGCTTCAGATGAAGCAATCAATATGCCAAGCCGTTTTAAACGTGTTTCCTCTTTCCTGGCGCTCATGACCCACCAGATCGAATCTCGTTTATAGGATGGTGCCAAATTTGAGAGGAATGTCCAGGCCGCTGGATTTGCCTTGATTTGCTCTTCATACGCTCTGGCAAGCCGCACATTTCTTTGCTCAGAGGAGTAGCCTTGTGCATCAGTTCTGTTGTCAAAAACGTGCATTCCTGCTGGTTTCATCTTTCCAAGCGGTATGAGGGCTTCCACCTTCTTTACGTTCACAGCACTCCATACACTCGTTAGTTTGCGCGGCGTGAAGCGGATTTTGTAACTTTGGTCATCAATGGTTTTTCTTATACCGTCGATCCACCCAAAACAAAGAGCAACATCTACTGATGAAGACCACGTAAGGCTTGCACGCCCTGTGCTTTTCCTGAAGTAGCCAACCCATAGCTCGCTCGCTTCCGGGTGCTGTTCCAACCAATCGCCAAACTCTTCCTGATTGGTAAAAAAAATTGCATCTGCCATCCTGTAGTCTCCTGCGGACGGTGAACTGTTCGTTGCATTCGGCGTCAAATTACACCCTCCGGCCAGGCCGGAGGGCATGCATGACCCTGGAACGCTTATGGGACTAGGAGGCACACTGCTGTTCCAGCCATTTTAAGATGGCATGGTTTGTTTCATCCGGCTTTTCCTGCTGGATCCAATGACCGCAATCCACATTGACGACTTCCACGTTCGGCACGAAATCTGCCAGTTTTTCAGACTTCGCGACCGCATCCCGATGACCATAGATCATGAGTGCGCGCTGTTGGATGATCGGGTTCACATCCGCCAATAGATGCCAGTTTCGGTCGAGGTTTCTGTACCAGTTTATACTGCCGGTGAACCCGGATGCTTCAAAGGCGGAAACGAAAATGGCCAGTTCGCTGTCACTCATGACGGGCTCACCGAGTGGCGTTTCTGCTCTGGCCAGATTGATCATCGCCATGCCCGGCTGAGGCTCAAGGGGTGGCTGGTTCTTGCGGTAGATGTTGCGAAGGAACTGGAATCTATTTTCTTCCAATACGGCGTCTGCGACGCCGGGCTGCCGATTGAAGTGGACAAAGTAGAAGTCGCCGCCAAACATCTCTTCCATGAATGCGATCCAGGGTTTTTCTCCGCGCTCCTGGTAAGGCAGGCTCAGGTTTATCACTTTGTTGACGCGGTTTGGGTGCAATAGGGTCAGTCCCCAAACGACCATTGCGCCCCAATCATGACCGATAAAGGTGGCATCGTCGTATCCATAGTGATCGAGAAGTCCGGTGAGATCACCCGACAAGTGTTCAATGTCATAGTCTGTTACTCCGCTCGGACGGGCAGAGTTGCCATATCCCCGCTGGTTTGGAACGATGACATGGTAGCCCGCCTCAACAAGAGCGGGCACCTGATAGCGCCAGGAAAACGCATGCTCCGGCCAGCCGTGACACAGTACAATGGGGTTTCCTTCATTTTGTCGGCCTGCCTCAAAGACTTCCAGTTCCACGCCGTTGACTGAAACAAGAGTTGGCTTGGGAAAATCAGCTGGATTAAACATTGCATTTTCCCTTTAGTTTTTTGGGGTAATCAGACGAAGCCTTCCGTTTCGGATGGCGCTCTTTCCCGTCCCGGGGCCTTGCGGATGTGCGTTGCAAATTCAAAATCTCCTTGCTGACGTGTACTGCCTTTGACTAAAACCTAATGGTGACAAATACTGGCACTATTAAATGGTAGTTTTACAAAATGAATGTTCGCCGCCGACATGAAGCCATCGTGCGCAGCCTTCGCCGCAACGGTACTTCGACTATCGCTGACCTGGCGGGGGAAGTTGGTGCATCCAGGCGCACCGTTTTACGTGACATCAGTGCGCTGCGCGATGAAGGCTTTATCATTCATTCAGAACCTGGTCGCGGCGGCGGCCTGCAAGTTGATCCACAATCGGTTCAGACCACAGCGCGACTCTCGGTCGCCGAGATTTTTGCGCTCCTCATTAGCGTTGCATCCATGCGTGCAGCCGGAAATCTGCCTTTTTCCGGTCTCGCAGATGCTGGGCTTGCCAAAATCGAGAAAGCCCTGCCGTCAGACAAGATACGCGACTTGCGCCGGTTTCTGGATTGTTTGTATGTCGGACAACTCTCACCGCGTATGGACATATCAGACATGGAGGTGATGGAGCCTGAACTGCTGCCCGCATTCGAGACAGCTTTTCTTCAAAGGCTGCACCTGCGTTTCCAGTACCGTGACGCAAAAGGGGCTGTAACCAGCCGAATTGTTGAGCCGCAAGCCATGCTGATCTTGCCACCATTGTGGTATCTGGTGGCCTGGGATCCTGCACGCGAAGATTTCCGTCACTTTCGAATGGACCGGATCAGCAAACCGCAACACATTGAAGGCACAACCTTTCGGCGACGCCGTGTACTATTCGAGGATGGCGTCTCTCGGGTTCGCGATCTACCTCGCTGAACTTCACTGCATTGCAAAATAAGTGACCTTTGGGCTCAAACGATCAGTCGGCTGCGTTGCGCATACGATTTTATTGTTACAAATGCATCCAAGCATCATGAAAAGTAGCTGGCGCATTGGGATATGGTCGACAATGACGGGGCAACCACAATGAAAGACACCATATTCGCAACGCACTCCGATGACCGCAGGCTTACCTCGTTTACGGTTTTTTTGCTGCTGGGTCGTCCAGACCGTTTGACGTTTTGTCAGAAACGGGTCAACGGTATCGGTATTTAATTTTATTGATGCATTCAGGTTTTTCCGACAATAAAAGGGGATCACTGTGACCGGCAACAACATTGCACCTGAGGGTTATCACGCCATCACACCCTATTTCACGGTCGATGATGCTGATCGGCTCATTGAGTTCATGACCAGCGCATTCAAGGCGTCCGTCATCAGGGAAAACCGATATGAGGATCAGCGCATTCAACACGCACGGGTGCTCATTGGAGACTCAATTATCATGCTAAATCAGAGTTCTGATACTTATCCGGTCAATGTATCCCAGATGCATCTTTACGTTCCGGATGCTGATGCTACCTACATGGCAGCGCTTCATTCTGGTGCTGTTTCGCTGATGGAACCAAATGATCGTCCCCATGGTGACCGTATGGCCGGCATCAAAGACCCGTGCGGTAACATCTGGTGGATAGCAACGCATCGTGATTGAGTCTCCAGTCACGCGAATATCAATCGCATTGGAAAAACACCTACCAACATGGACAGCCTGTTGAAACAAGAGATCACATTCACCCGTTTAACGCAGGTTGAGCCCGATGACATCATTGCGCATATGTCCGATCCGCGGGTGGCAGAACATATGCCCCTGCTGACGTTCGATTGGGACAAAGCCACCGCCGCCAAATTTGTCGCAACCAAGGAAGCATGCTGGGATCGCGATGGGTTGGGGCACTGGGCCATATTGTGCGATGGACACTACATTGGATGGGGAGGTTTTCAAAAAGAGGGCGATGAATGGGATTATGGTCTGGTTCTGAGACCAAATTCATTTGGCCTCGGCATACGCATATCAAGGAAGGCTATCGCCTATGCCATTGCTGACAAACGCATTGACTATGTAACATTCCTTCTGCCGCCATCACGCAGGAACCTGAGTGCGCTTGGCAGGCTTGGCGCGAGTTTTATCGGAGAAATTGAATACGATGGCGCTACGTTTCTCAAATACCGGCTTGATACCATTTGACAATCATGTTCGCACCTCGTCAGTTCTTAGCCGACATTCAGTGACAGTTTTTAAAGTGAGTGCTGGCAATTTTTTTACCGCAGGATGTGCCTTGTTACTGCACATTTTCGGATAAAGGCGAGGTCTACAATGATTGAGGCAGATATTGAGATAAGGCGTCTCGATCCGAATGAAGTTGATATATTTCGGACGATACGACTGGCCGCCTTGGAGGCAGAACCATCGTCTTTTGCCAGCAGCAGTGAAGACTGGCAGGCATTTTCAGAAGAGCTCTGGGCACAGATTCTGACCGAAAGCCCCGTAATTGTAGCCTTCAGACACGGCAAACCTGTCGGCATGATGGGCTTGATGAAGCAAAAACCCGGCAAGACCTCACATCGGGCGTTCCTGATAATGGTCTATGTGGATGAGGAAAATCGCGGTACCGGCATTGCAACCAGACTCTTAAAAGCCGTTGAAAAACTGGCGGTGGATAGCGGCATCATACAACTGGAACTCGATGTCAGTGTCGAGAATGTGCCTGCCATACGGTTTTATCGCCGCGAAGGTTATGCACAGATAGGCCGCATTCCAGCCGGTTTTCTGGAGGAAGGCAAAGAAGTCGACCTTCTGTTGATGGCACGTCGCATGGAAAGCCCGTGAGGTGTCATCAGGCGTGGCTTCTCGCGCGTCGGTTTTGACTAGACCGTTTCACGTTTTGTCAGAAACGGGACAACGGTGTCGGCCTTTGATTTTGTTGATGCATTCAGGTTTTGCCGATTCCGTCAAAACATGAATTGCTCTAAGCAGCCAAACGAGCGCCGCACCAGCCAGCAACAGGAACGGGATCATCGCAAGATTGACAGCGTTCCAGCCGGCAACAGGCGTTCCGCCAGAACAATTCATCAATCCTCCTGAAGCAAGACTTGCCAGAGTCACGCAGCCGAAAACCATCATATCATTCAATCCCTGTGCACGTCCGCGTTCATTCGGTGCATAGGCTGTTGCCAGGAGGTTGGTTGCACCCACAAACCCGAAATTCCAACCGATCCCCAGGAAAATCAGAGCCACATAAAAATTGGTCAGCGTTACACCGGAAAGTGCGACCATGCCTGCTAATGCAAGAATGATCAGCCCAACCGTGACGATTTTCACTGCACCGAACCGCACGATGAGGTGTCCGGTAAAAAAGGCCGGAATATACATGGCAAGCACATGTGCCGAGACAATGTCATTTGCATTTTCATTTGAAAATCCGCAGCCCAACACGGCCAGCGGTGTTGATGTCATTACCAGGTTCATCAACGCATAGCTGACCATTGCGCAGATGATCGCGACAAGGATTGTTGGGTTGCGCAGCAATTCCATCCGCGTTCTGCCCAAACGCACAGTTTCCCGGGTTGTTTCGGTGTCTTCCTCCCTGGGTAAATCGAGAAGAAGAAAAAGAAACATGCCAATCAGGTTCATTGCAATGATGGTCAGATATGTCCCGAGAAACGGAACGATTGAAAGATCAAAAACCAGCTTGTTCAGCTGTGGACCAAAGATTGCCGACAAAAGACCGCCTGCCATGACATATGAGATTGCTTTGGGCCTGAATGCTTCCGAGGCTGCGTCGGCGGCGGCAAACCTGTAGAAACCCTGTGCCGACATATAGATGCCGGTAAAATACGATCCCAGCAAGAGGACCGTAAAAGATCCGATGTGCAGACCATAGGCAGCGATAGCAGCACCGATTGCTCCACAGATTGCGCCGATGAAAAAACCGAACTTGCGCCCACGGCGCTGCATAAGCGGTGAAAGCCACGGCGCCGTTGTCATGGAACCAAAGACGATCAACGATATTGGCAGTGTTGCAAAACAGACATTGTCAGCAAGCATGCCGCCTGCCAGACCACCAACAACAAATATCATCGGCATCTGCGCGCCCAGGAATGCTTGAGCTGCAACAAGCACCACGATATTCCGCTTGGCACGGGTATCATCCGTATGGGGCATACAATTTTATTCCTAAAGAACGCGTGGTGGCGTATTGAGACATTCATTGTGGCAGCTTGACTGCCCACCTCTGGCTGGTCGCCATGAAAACACCCAGACCCGCAACGGCCATCCCGGCCCATGCCAATGGCGGCATGACTTCATCCAGGATGATCCAGGCAAAAGTTGCAGCCATGGGTGGCACGAGAAAAAACAAAGCCGAAACCCTGGAGACTTCTCCCGCGCGGATCATTGCCAGCAGTAGTCCGATGGCGATCAGTGAACTTGCAACGATCAGATAGGCCAAAGAACCGGCAAGCTGCCATGTCCATACGATTTGCATCGTTTCAAAGGCAATCATAAATGGGGCAACGCCTATAAGGCCTGCGGTAAACCCAACCAGATTTGCTGTTACCGGATGATGCGAGACGCCAAAGCGTTTTTCCCACAGCGATCCCCCGGTAATTCCCAAAAGCGCCAATACAGCAAACAGGAATCCAACGGCAGGAGGCGCTACAATCTCTGATCGTGCGACAATCACAATGACGGCGCCGGCCAGCCCCAGAACAAGGCCAATCCAACGGTGCCACCCGACCGGCTCACCATACCATCGTGGAGCAACAAGCCCTACGATGATGGGTTGCATCGCAAGGATGAGCGCAAGCGTACCAACCGACAGTCCAGCCGTGTAAGACATGTAACACATGCCAAAATACAGCGATTGCAGCAGGAAGCCGACTATTGCAAGATGCATCCACTCTTCCCGTGATTGGGGTAAGGGTGGACGCAGAATGACAAACAGCACCGCCATGATCCCCACAACGCAAGCAAAACGCAATGCGAGGAAGGTCATCGGCTCGATGTACCCAAGGCCAAATTTGGCGGCAACATATCCGGTTGACCACATGAACAAAAAAATGCCGGGCGCAAAGCTCAGCCAGACAGGCTGATTGTCGGGCGTTCCGCTGATTTCCTTGTCATTGATCATGCGAGGCATAGGGTACTTTATGGTTCGATTTTGCCGATTGGAATCGCTACAGGAGGTGTTGCGATCAGACAGTGCACTTTGGACGATTTGTTTTCATTAGAAAAATGAAATGTTGCGATTGATTGCATAAATAAAACTGAACGCTCCCTCGCACGCAGCCATCTTCCAATGAATTCAATGAAGGTGTTGCGTAGAAAACGCTTGCTGAATTTGCTCAAACCAATCCTGAACGTCTACAAAGCCCATTCCCTGTTCGGGCGCACAACGTTGTCTTAGAATACAACGGCTTCAAGAGACCCGCCGCTGCCGATCCAGTTCGCTGGAAAAACAGCAGTGTCAGATCAAGTCGAGTCTTCTACAATTATACGGGCAGTCTGCGTCCCCTGCCCCTGGAAAACATTGAATTAGCTCAATATTTGATCTTTCTATGGCAGCATGAATTCAGCCGATGCAGCTCTTCTCGGGTCGTCTGAATTGGAAAGAAGCCAGCCCTGAAGCGTTGCGAGGGCAATTTTTTCAGTTCCAATCGTATGACAGAATTCTTCACACAATTTTTCCTCGTCAGGAAAAAACCGAGTGAAAAGCTTTGCCGCGCTTGACGCACCAACCAACCCCAACTCGATATGAACATCGGCGCGCCCCGGACGAATGAGCGCTGGATCCAACCGGTCAATATGATTGGTTGTCATAACAAGGGCACGACCTTCCTGGGCACCAACACCATCAATAGCGTTGAGCAGACCGGAAAAGCTCAAACCCGATTTGCGGTTTCCATCGCGTTGGACAAAAATAGCATCCACATCTTCAACCACAATGAGTGCCATTTCAGGCGCATCCATCATCGCCTCACGCAAATCGTCATCGTTCATATCTGCCCGGCCAAGATCCATCGTGGCAATGTCCAACTGAAGTTCCGACGCCAATGCCCGCACAAGTGAAGACTTTCCGGTGCCCGGTGGACCATGCAGCAGGTAACCTCTTCGCCACGGAATGCCACGTTGCGCATACCAATCCCTGGCATCATAGAACCACCGCATGTCGGCTACGGCTTTTTCGACACGGTCATCATCCGTCACGACGGTATTGATGTCCCGGCCACGGATATTGCCAATATTATCCCAATAGTCGCCTCTGAATACGTGTAAACCAGGTCCGATGCGATCGCGCGCGCGTGCGAGTTCGCAACCCTCAGCAATCCATTCCAATATTGTATCGGCGGATCCTGAATACATGGTAACGGTCAGTTTCTCCATCATATCCTGGCGTCGACCATCATTAACACGGCGTTTGTCGTCTATCTCCCACAGGAGGCTGCATGGACGGCCACAGTGCCAAAACCAATGGCGTCCTGGCGCGGCCGAATAACCGTTCGTGCCCTCGGCATGCCGTGGGTCAACACGGGATAGTTGACGAACATTTTTCAATGCACCGCTGCTACTCAACCACAACAGTAAATGTCGGTAGCTGGGAGAACGGTTGTCCACCGTCACACTTACGCAAATACGCTTGGCAATGATACGTTCAATCAACTGCCACAATGTATGCAACACAGCAGCAACACCGCCGATTACGCCAAGTGCAATACCGCCGGCAAAAAAGTCACTTTTTGTGGCTGTCGACAAAAATATCCAAAATTCTTCCATATTCATTTGTGCACCTCCTCAAAGGATATGCCCTTGAAAATGCGTCGAGGATTGCCGCGTTCAAGTTTGTGGTGAAGCATATTTTTTTGATGTCCCCGCTCATTTTGAATATGCAGGTCCCGTGCATTTTTCAATTCCTGTAATCGTTCCATCGCAAGTGTCTTGTTTCGATGCTGAGATCGGCCATCGCGCACAACCACACACAGGCCTGTCCGCATACATGTCGCCCGAACAGCACTGTCCGTTGTGTTCTGGTGCTGCCCACCCGGTCCCCCGGCACGAAAACTCTCAAACCGGATGTCCATTGCATTGATCGGGGTGGCCTCATTTGCCACTGGTAACTGAAAAACTCCGAGAAACCAGTTTTGTCGTTTGTGGCTCGGACGCAGGTTACTTTTGCAAATCCACTGGATGGTTCCCGTCCAATTGTCTGCAAGCACCTTAGCGTTTTTGCCATGAACCTGTACGACGACCGATTTTGGTCCATGAGATGTATTCTCCTTCGCAATATCGGTGGTCAACTTCATTGCCTGCGCTTCTTTCAAAAAAAGACGCAGTGCATGTGCAACTGCTTGACGACATTCCATCGGGCCGCCGCCACTGCTGATCAGCATCGTTACTGTATCGCTCATCGACCCACCCTCTTGCTGATGTTCTTAAATGTTACAAGGGGTTCCAGGGTCGCCAGGCGACGGGCAATGCCACTCTTTTCAAGATCAGTCAGGACAGCACGGCTTGATTTATAGGCTGTCGGCGCTTCCTCAATTAAAAGTGCTTTATCTTCACAGACGACACGCCCACCGAAACCGTTTCGGCGGAGCGCTTCAATGCTGGATTTTTTGGCGCTGATGCGTCCGCGCATCGAACGGCGGTCAAATTTGCGTCCAGCACCGTGGGCACACGAACTCAGCGCACCAACGGGTTTTGCGGATGTGTCAATCAGATAACTTTCCGTCGCACGGGTCCCCGCCAGGGGAACCAACCCACCGGCCACAGCTGCACCCTTGCGATGGAGAAATCCATCAGCTGTTTTCACAATCAAATTGTGCACATTGTCTGTGACAAGACGAATGTCAGCCTTTAATGCTTCTGCTGCGCGTTGAGCAATAACGAGGCGATTAAGCCATGCCCAATGAACCGCCTGATCATGGGCAGCCAAATAGACATTTACGTCTGCACCCATCAGGCAATCGGCATTGCGCTCAAGATACGGCATGACAATTGCGTTGCCCAGACCGCGGGACCCTGAGTGCACCATAAGATAAGCACGCGAGGTGTCCAGGATGCCATCAATCGGGTCGCGGCATAGTTGTAGCTCACAAAAGTGATTTCCACCGCCTATGGTGCCGAGCGCTGTCGGCCACAGATCAACCGGCAATCCATCGGCTTCCAGCAATCCAGCTCGGTCTACACGATCCGGTTTGCCCAACTGACGCAATCGTTTCTCGATTTTATCGAGTTTGATGCGGCGGGGAACAATATCCAGTTCAAACAGTGACATGCCACAACCGATGTCGCTGCCGGCCAGTGTTGGATACAAATGTTTCGCCAATATGGCGCAACCGACCGGGCCATATTTTCCCGGATGCAAATCAGGAAAGCCAGCAACCTGCAATGCACCAGGCAAAGCTGCGACATGTTTCAATTGGTCCTCAGCATGCCCTTCTATCCAGGCATCCGAAGAATAAAAAGTGTGAATCGGCGCGCCGTCGATGTTCGACAACGCATCGCGACTCATGAGAAAATTGCCCATGAGAAAATTCCAGAATTTAAAAGGGTGTAAAGCTACCTGCCCGGCAGCACACAGTCGACGTGAAAAGCAACGATGACTTAAACGTTGACGAACCCGCGAGGGGCAAGACAATAGATAGACATTAGCATGCTCCTTTTGATTGCGGTTAACTGAGCCCTGAGCTCACTGGAACGCCTCAATAGGAGAATTACGCCAGTCTGGCTAGATCAATATTCGCGATTGATCTTTATAGTTGCAGTAATGCAACATCATATCTACCCGGCCACAATCGACCGCAGGAGTTCATCACCTTCATTCATGAGGTCTGGTTGTTCATTCGACTTGGATACGACGCTCGCCCAATTGATCTGATCCTCGACGAACTCGTCAATCATAGCAATACGCTTTCCGCCACCGGTTTCCTTGGCTGTGCTCTTCAGAACCAATAGTTGGTTGATATGTTCGACAAATTCTGCAGGCAGGGTTTGCCCCGCAACCAGGTCTTGCAGATTCATTGGTGGCGGTGAGTTAGATGTATTCTGTCTGATCCAGGATATCGCCAAAGCCGGTCTGAGGATGTAGAAATACTTCTTGTAATTCACCTCATTGTTTTCACGGATATGTTTGGCCAACTGCTGTTGTGCGAGGTTACGATAGTGATGCAGGCAGGATGGTCCATGGGTTGTTTTCCCAGCGAAAACTGTCAATGCGTCGCATATATCCTCATTCCAGCGATAGCGGATTGGGCTGGACAGCCATTCAAGCATCACGGGATTTGGTTTGACCAACAGGCCAAGCGCTTTGCGAATATCCCAGCCGTTGATGTCCCAATCTCCCTCAATTGGTAACTCGATCACATCACGACCCGGTTTTATGCTGAGATACCATTGAGATTTGTGCGCATAGACAAAACGCACGTCGTAGTCGCTGTCAGGTGAAGGGAACCCCCATGCTCTGCTGCCGCTCTCGATGGCAAAAAGAATACGGACATCATGATCCGCCTCCAGAGCTTTGAGCTTTGCCTGAATAGTTGCTTCTACATCAGGCGATACAGAAGGTTTGAAAGCTGGAAGGAACATAAGGATTTTACCGGATTAACAGGATGGTCCGATTGAGCCATCGCAGATTTTCTCCGCAGGCTCCATGGCGACAAGACTGGCTATAATCCACAACGCAATCCGGATATCAAGTCAAAGGATATTTTTTATACGCACAGGTACACAGGATACGAATTGCTGGCAAATTGATGTGCCAAAACCATTTGGCCGTCGAAAGCCTGCTGATGTGCCTATTGTGACGTGTGTTCCAATAGAAACTGCGTGACCCTTTGAATTGAATCTTCGTGGGCAGCCTCATTATATTCGATCCAGTGCTTTTTACCCGCTGCGCCCGGGACGAAAAAGCCGGTCATGATATCTGTGTTGTCAAAGGCATGAAATGCACCATCATAGACGACAAGCTCAAACGGATTGTCAGAATGCCTGTTGTATTCCGCCAGTCCCGAACACAGCTCTGCAGGTGTCCAATCGTCTGCACTGCCAATCAGGACAAGTGTCGGAACATTGAAGCGCCGCTGCCTGATACACCAGGGGTAAAATGCTATTGCGGTTTTAAATTCTGAATTGAATTTCTCGCTGACCCCAGCAGTGGTCACAGTGGTTAACGCGGTAATGGCTCCGTGTGACCAACCAATAACACTTACGTTGTTGTTGTCGACAAAGGCACGTTTTTGCAGATAGTTCAATGCGCCAAAGGCATCAAGTGCCCGGTCTGTATGCGACCCTGCGCTGGAACCACCACCTTTGCAGATGCTGATCATGTGTCGCGGACGAAAACTGTCAAGAATGAGTGTGACGTAGCCAGCTTTATTCAACAACGATGCCCAACGAAAATGCGATACCTGTACCCCACTGCAACCGTGCATCAGAATAAGTGCCGGAAAAGGTCCCTCACCTTCAGGTTTGCCAAGATGTCCCCAAATTGGAATACCCTTTGCCGATCCGGATTGAGAATTGTTGTGATCCGAAGCTTCGTTGTTCACTGGCACAACAGCACTGTTGAAATGGGCCAATTCCAGTGCAGAAGCGGGAACCATGCAGGTCATTATTACCGTTAAAAACGCCAGCACGCGCCCATTCATTCGTTGCATCATCCAATCAAAATCCCTCGTAATCCCGTGTGATAGAATAATCGCGGTTTTGTACAAACCGCAAGGAATGGCAATATCAATTGATCAGATAACCGCAAACAAGCGGTATTGCCTCAGCACGCTGCGTCACGGATATATCTGTAT
The DNA here is from genome assembly GCA_947501445.1 of uncultured Rhizobiaceae group bacterium. Classification (GTDB taxonomy): domain Bacteria; phylum Pseudomonadota; class Alphaproteobacteria; order Rhizobiales; family Rhizobiaceae; genus Hoeflea_A. Next base: position 132,800 of record CANMVS010000009.1, read on the forward strand.
GCAGCACTTCTCCATCAACAATGTTATGTCACCTTTTTTGCCTGAATTTCTCGTGGCAGGACTTACAGGTATTGCCGACCGCTAAAAATTGCACCGTTATTTCTGAACCAGAGACTGATGTAGATGCAAAGATAGCCAGTTTGTTGGCTTCAGTTTTCAGTGTATCTGACATCGTCTCAAATTCATCCCAGGACTCCCAGACCGCAGGCAGGGCTTCACTGAGTTCACCGGGGTCATCTGCTGGAAACAGGGACGTTATCTTTTCTGCATGATTGGATATCGCAACTGCCGCTTTTTCAGCGAGCCCGGCATCATAGGCTGTGGTGCCTTTGATCATGGTGCCAATTGTCTTCATGGCTTTGCCAATGGAAGACATGAGATCCATACGCTCTTTGACAATTCCGCTGGCCCCGTTGTGGGCAATTGCGGCCACAGTCAACACAATGACCAACAAGGCCGAGCAAACCAATTTGTACCACATAGCAGCTTTCTCCGGAGCTTTCGGTAAGACCGGAATACAAATACAGGTTCCGGCGGCGGGAAAGTCAAGACGGTTTTGCCATTGATACCAGAACGGCAACCGGTATGGGGCGTATCGTTGTCCTGAAATTTTTGATTGAAGTCCCGTCAGCCGAGCGTGATCCCACTGCAACTAGCCAGGGTCTGATCTTATCATCGACGCGGCAGGCGCGGATGCATCAAAATATCCTCAATTGATGTGAATACCCTGCCGTCCCACCCGGCCTGATTGGCGCGCTCAATGATCTCCGGTTGGTCATCAAAAAACAAAGGGCGTTCGCCCGCCTGAATTTGCAGTGTCGCATTTATGGATTCAAAAAAGCGAATATCGTTTTTCAGATACCCGATTTCCGCAGAATAAAAGAGATCGTGGAACATACTGAACAGGCCAAGGTCACGCCACAGGTAGCCGGCCCGGTAATGTTCCTGCCCGGTCGCAAGGTACAATCGAACATCTTCAATTTTTCGCAGTTCCAAAACCAAATCGATGACCGGCTGGTTAAGATTGGAGTCCTTGTGAAACCAGTAGGAGACAAATCGTTCGACATCGCCTGTGTAGCCCGCCTTGGGCAGCACCTGTGCCAGAGCGGTTTTCAGATCGCACCGTCCGCACACACATTCGACCATAGGACTTTGGTCGCCGGATGCTGATTTGTGAAAGAACAGCTGCTGAAAGACTTGGCGATCAACCCCCAGGTCATCCTCAATGGTCGCGTCCCATGGCACACGACGCAGTGGGTCTGCATGCCAACCTTCAATGATGACGCCATCAACATCAAAGAATATCTTCATGTGCCATGATGCTCCCAATCATTCGGATAACGGTTAGAAGTTGCTCTTCGGTGGAACAGTTCTGCGGCGTTCTACACCAGCCATGCGAACACCCGACCTCAGATCATCTGCAACCATATGGCCCAGTTTGCGAAATTCATCGGACGGCTGCTTCATGTCAGGCACCTGAACTGTCATCATCCCGGCTGACAATGCCGCCCTGACACCGTTTTCCGAGTCTTCAAAGGCAACACAATTTTGCGGCGCAAAATTAAGCGACGCGGCGGCTTTAAGATAAATATCGGGAGACGGTTTGCCTCTTTTAACCTGGTCTCCCCCGATGATGACAGGAAAAAGGCCATGAAGACCTGCCCGATCCAGATGGTCCGTGGCACGACTGGTTTTCGTGCTTGTTGCAATGGCGTAAGGGATTTCCCTGTGCCTCAAGCCGGTGATCGTCTCATGGACCCCGGGTTTAACCTCGATTGGTTGTTGAAAAAGAACCGCATTCTCAACGCGCCATCTCTCCTCAAAAATGTGAGGATCAACCAGGCCCACCAGACCTTTGCGTAAAGCCAATTTGGTGCTTGGCCCGTTAAGGCCAATCATATTCACATAGAAATCATGATGAAACGGCACCTTGAGTGCGTCACAAGCAAGCCGGAACCCGTCCAGGTACACTCGCTCGGTGTCCAGCAACAGTCCATCCATATCAAAGATGACAGCCTCAATTGAAACATCTCTATTCGACATAAATGGCTCCGGATGACTAAAAACAAAGGGTATCAAAGACCCCGGCAGGACACTATCCACACAACGGTCAAAGAGCAATTTCTGATGCACCTTGGTCTGAGACCCGCCGCATCCGGCAATTGACCCCATGCCTGTAGGCACATGCAGCGCAAATTGACAATTCTCTCGTTCCAGCGCGTGCTGTGCCCAGGATAGAATCACATGTTTGATGTCTTTGAATACCAATTTTCATCTTTGCAAAAGGAACGTGAGCATGAATATGGCCTGGATTACGCTTCTCATCGCCGGCCTCTTCGAGATCGGTTGGCCCATTGGTCTGAAAAACAGTTATACCGATCAGGGCTTACATTGGGGTTGGATTGCTTTTGCCTGTATCTGCATGGCAATCAGTGGCGCACTCCTGCTCAATGCACAAAGAACAATTCCAATTGGCACAGCCTATGCGGTATGGACGGGTATCGGTGCTGCCGGAACCTTTGCAGTTGGTATAATGCTCTATGGTGATGCATTAAATGCGATGCGCATGGTTTCGGTACTGTTGATTATTGCTGGCGTTGCCGGGTTGAAATTTGCCTGATAGCGATAATTAAATCGTCGGTATGAATGATGATCCCGGCGGCAACGGAGAGAATAGTATGGGCGGTGAGAAGGATCTGGCAATGTTGCTACAAACACTTTCAGCAGTGCTTGTAGACGGTTCTTATGTGTTTGCAACGATCCACGAAGAAGCCATGCCCCCTGGACTAAGTCCGCGAATGTTGTTCCGGGAAGCAGAGGGCATAACCCTTGTCCTTTTGCAGGACGAAGCAGAAGCGATGGGCATGAAATATGAATTTCCCTGTCGGATGATTACCCTGAATGTGCATTCCTCACTTGAGGCGGTTGGATTTATTGCTCATATCGCCAGCGAATTGGCGAAACATGATATGGGTGTAAATCCGGTATCCGGCTATTTTCATGACCATCTGTTTGTTCCGCTGGGGCGTGAAGCCGACGCACTGCAGATCATCAGCGAAATTGCCGAGCGGTTCTCCGCGCAGCAATAAGGCGTTAGCTATTCACGCGCTCCAGCCGCGCGGTGCAATTGGGCTGTGACCACTGCTTTTCAAAGTTTCATGGTTTGCAGGAAAAGCTGTTCAAATTCCCGCGCATCAACATCCACCGCCACAGATGCATTTGGAATGACCTTGCCGGTTGCCCGGCGATCCGGGATCATTTGACCGCGGGTCATTTCCCCGCGGCATTCAATATCCACAAACATGGTCGCCACAGTGACGATTGATGGATCCTGCGCAACAGCTACCGCCAATGGATCATGCAAGGCACAAAAATCAATGCCAGGGTACTGTTTTTGATAGGCGCGGAGGTAAAACCGCGCTGCTTCCATGGCAATTTTTGCCGCGGGTCCACCCGCCAGTGCGATGTCACCCATCATCTTGGATGTAAGCTTTGTTTTCATCGTGACATCCATGCCGACGGCCGTAACCTTTGCACCCGATTGGAATATAATACGGGCAGCTTCGGGATCATTGTAGAAATTGGCATCGGCCATGGGACTTGGAATTCCCGGCACACCCGGATGAGAAATGGTACTTCCCATCAATACGATCTGTTTGACCTTTTCAGCGATATCGGGCGCTTTCATCAGAGCCTGGGCAACATTTGTCATTGGTCCAACCGGCACCAGCGAAATTTCGCCCGGATTATCGCGAATGACCTTTATGATCAGATCCGGTCCCCACAGGTCGACCGGCTGGGTTTTTGGCGCAGGCATAACAACATCGCCAATCCCATTCGCGCCATGAATATGCGGTACACCGCCATGAAATGCTTGCGTCAATGCGCGGGAGGCGCCAGCGGCAACTGGGATATCAACCCGCCCCGCCGCCTCCAAAATTTGCAGTGTATTGCGCGTGGTGGTTCCAACATCGCTGTTACCGTACACTGTCGAAATTGCTTCCAGGCTTATGTCTTTGTGATTAAGTGCATAGACAATGGCCATTGCATCATCGATCCCGGTATCAACATCGAGCATGATACGGCTTTGCAAAGTCATGAGTGCTTCCTTTTGATATTGTGCATCCGGTCAGCATGCAGCCTGTTGTAGGCGGGGCATCCAGTCGACAATTTGTCACCACCGGCTCTACCATACAGGTCGAATTTGACAAAATACAATAGCCTTGTCTATTGTCAAACTATGGGCAAAGCCATGTCACACAATTCAATAGACCAAGCAGTGCATCGCGCTGCCTGGCTTTATTATGGTCATGGCCTTCGACAGGACGAGATATCCAGGTTGATGAATATCTCACGTGCCACAGTGGTAAATTACCTCAAACGAGCACGGGAAATTGGCGCTGTAAAGGTCAGCCTGTCCAACACATTGTTCCAGCAGGACATCCATGCACGTGAACTGGAAGATTGCTTCGATTTGCAAAGCGTGTGGATTGTGCCGGACGAAGAAAAATCAATGATATTTTCTTCCGCCTGTGCATCGGTGCTTCTGGAACTGGTCACATCCGGCACCAAAATAGCACTGGCCTGGGGTGAAACCCTGTATTCAGTGGTCGATGCCTTGCCCAGCTCCGATCTGGAGAACGTCACGGTATCCCAGATGTGCGGAAATCTGGGCGGTCCATTTGAATATTTGCCGGACCAATGCACCATCGAGATGGCGAGAAAGCTGAATGCGCGGGGAAAAAACCTCTACGCACCCATCGTCTTGAGCAGCGAGGCATTGGCCACGTCCTTACGAAATGAGACAATTATTGACCGCCAGCTGGCAGAGCTGGTGAATTGCGACCTTGCCGTATTTTCGGTTGGGTCCTGTGAACCGGACAGCCATATTGTCCTGTGCGGCGCCGCCGCAGCCGACGAATTGGCACAATGCCGGGCGATGGGCGCTGTCGGTGTCATAGCAGGTCGGTTGATTGACCAGAACGGCAATGAACTAAAGTGCGAGTACAATCGCCGGATAATATCTGCAGATCTGCAGACCCTGAGGCAAATACCAAAACGATATGTTGTTGTGGACAGCTGCGAGAAGACGGCAGGGCTTCTTGGCAGCATTCGAGGCGGGCTGGTCAGTCATATGGTGATCACAAAATCTGTTGCCAATGAGCTTAGCCAGGCCGCCAGCAATGCAGTATCTGATCACATTATTGAAGCCATCGATTGAACCTGAATTGGGAGCATTAAAAATGAAACTTACGTCAATTTTTGCATCTACACTCGCAGCCGGAATTTTGGCTCTGTCTTCCGCAGCACTGGCGCAGTCAGAGATCAAGAGCATCGTCTATGTGTCGCCTACATCAATCGGGGTGAATCCGTTTTTGATCATGGGTAAGGATGGCACCGAGGCAATCGCCAAAAAACTGGGTGCCACGGCCACAACCGTGGAAAGTGATACACAGCAATCCAAACTGGAAAATGTCAGTGCGGCCGCCAATGACGGCGCTGATGTGGTCATCGTTCTTGGGTTTGAATTCAACGACATCATTGCAGATGTTGCGCCTACCCAACCGGATACGCAATTTCTTGTGGTAGATTCCTGCCCGCCTGGAGACCGTCCGGACAACGTTCATTGTGCCGTGTTTCGTGAGTATGAATCCTCCTTTCTGATGGGAGTGATTGCAGCCATGAGCACTAAGACAGGAAAGATTGGCACCGTCGGCGCCCTCGACATTCCGTTCATGCATCGTTTTTCAGATGGATATGCCATGGGCGCAAAATATGTAAATCCGGATATTGAAGTCGAAACCCGCTGGGTTGGCGGCCAAAGCCCGTTCTCAGACCCGGTTCGTTCCAAAGAACAATCCCTGGCATTGAAAGCGGCAGGCGTCGATGTGATTTTTGCCGCTGCGGCAGGCGGAAATTTTGGTATCTATGAGGCTGCAAGTGAGGCGGGTTTCAAGGCGATTGCGGTTGATGTCAATCATTGCCCCAAAGCACCCGGCCTGCTGCTCGATAGCGCCCTAAAAAGGGTGGATCAGGTAATTATCCAATCAATGGAAAAAATAGCCAATGGCGAAAAGGCCACCTTTGCAGCCTTTGGTATTGCCGAAAATGGTGTCGGTTCGATCGCATCAAGTTCAGATGAGGTATTGAATGCCAGTGAATGTCTGATCGTGGAATCGCCCGAAGTTGTCGCCAAAGTACGTGAAGTTGCGGCAGAAATTGCCTCAGGTGAACTGAAAATTGAAGACCCGATGTTTGCAAAGAAATAGAACTCGAACCAATGAGCAACCAGCCAGTTTCCGGAAAGGCGCCCCTGTGCCGCCTTTCCGGCATATCCCATGCATTCGGTCCGGTGCAGGCACTGGATGACGTCACGATAGAGATCAACCCCAATGAAATTCTGGCAATTGTCGGTGAGAACGGCGCTGGAAAGTCCACATTGATGAGCGTTTTATACGGGTTATTGCAACCTGATGCCGGAAGCATTGAATTTGAAGGTGTTATCAAGACCTTTCGTTCAGCCAGCGATGCAATCTCACAGGGACTTGGGATGGTCCATCAGCACTTTATGCTGTTTCCAGGATTAACTGTGCTGGAAAATATAATTGTTGGAGCGGAGGGAACCGGTGCGACGGGTTTGATCGATTTTCAGGCTAAAATTTCAGAAGCTCAAAAGCTCATAAATCAGTTTGGATTTTCGCTGGATCTGAAGCAGCCTGTTGAAACACTGAGCGTCGACTCACGCCAGCAGCTTGAGATTGTCAAACTACTCTATCGCAATGCTGACATCATAATTCTGGATGAACCGACGGCTGTTCTTACGCCGCAGGAAATTGAATCACTGTTTTCCATGCTCCGCCGCCTTCGTGATGATGGAAAATCGATCATCATCATAACGCACAAGCTTGGAGAGGTCATGGACCTGTCAGACCGTGTCGCTGTTATGCGCCAGGGAAAGAAGGTTGCCGAACGTCAGACCGCTGAAACCGACCGAAAGGAATTGTCGGAATTGATGGTTGACGGAACAATCGAACCTATATCAAAGACGCCATCCACAAAGGACGCGATTGTGCTCAATGTCAGGGCACTGAGCGTTGCAGGTGCGCACAACAGACCCGCAGTTGATGAGATATCGCTGAACGTCCATGCGGGAGAGATTGTTGGTATCGCCGGCATCGCCAACAATGGGCAAAATGAGTTTGTTCAGGCATTGGTTGGCCTTGTTGAAACAAATTCGGGAAACATGACACTCAACGACCGGGATATGACCCGGGCAAGTGTCAAAGAAAGGCGCGAGGCCGGGTTGGCTTATCTTGCTGAAGACCGAATGTCGGTTGGATTGGCACTTGATGCCACAGTCGCTGAAAACATCATTGCCGGTGTCGAGAACAATCAAACATTCTCAAAATATGGGTTTCTCGATTTTCAGGCTATCAGAACACATGCCCGCAAACTCGTCGAAAACTTTGATGTCCGCACCAGCGGTGTAAACCAGAAGGTCTCTGATCTATCGGGGGGCAACAAACAAAAAATCATTGTTGGACGCGAGTTATCAGATAGCCCGAGTTTGGTCATTGCGGAAAACCCCTGTTGGGGCGTGGATGTCGGGGCGATTTCATTCATTCACAGACAACTGCTCGATTATGCGTCCCGTGGCACGGCAATACTGCTGATCAGCAGCGATCTGGACGAATTATTTGCCCTTTGTGATCGTCTGGTGGTGTTTTACGAGGGGCGGATCAATGCGCAGTTTGATCGTAAGGATCTGGATATATTCGCGGTGGGTGCGGCGATGTCCGGTGATCATCAGTTTATAAAAGCCGGCGGTACCGGCCAATGACATTTGCTCGATTTGGAAAATACGGATCAATAATTGCACTTGTTGCAGTCGCCATTGCAGCAGTTGTTCTGGTTCCCGGTGTGAACGAAAATGCGATGAATTTTCTGGACGGCGCCTTTGGTGGCAGGCGTAACTTCAATTTCTTCACAACCCTTAGCCGTGCAACACTGATCATTGGTATGGCAATGTCAGTCCTTGTCTCCTTCAGGGCGGGACTGATCAATATTGGCGGTGAAGGTCAATTGGTTCTTGGTGGATTAACGGCCGCCCTTGTTGGCGTCACACTCGATGCACCCCCGGCTGTTCTGCTACCAGCGGCATTGGTAGCGGCCATGTTCGTCGGCGCGGTCTGGGCACTTGTTGCTGGCTGGTTTGAACGCGTGGCGGGCGTTCCACTTGTTGTTGGCTCGCTATTGCTGAATTATCCGGCCGTTCTGTTCGCATCCTATCTGGTATCCCATCCTTTTCGCGATATTGACAGCGGGCTATCGCAATCTCATCGGATTGCGCGTGAAGCACGGTTGCCAAAGTTCGACGGCACGCTTCTGGATTATGGCATTTTTCTCATATTGGTTGTTATCGCTGTGGTCATTGTGTTCGAGCGGAGAAGTGTTTTCGGATACCGACTAAGGATGCAGGGGTTTAGCCTGCCGTTTGCCCGATCCTCCGGGTTTCCCGTTGGGCGTATATACTATCAGACCCTCGCCATCAGTGGGGCCATCGCAGGCATTGTCGGTTTCATTGCCGTGTTCGGGATGAATCACCGATATGTTGACGGTATGCTGGTTCTGCCACTTTACTCCTGGACCGGGCTCATCGCCGTGCTGCTGGCAGGTATGGTGTCGTGGCTTGTACCGCTTACAGGGTTCTTTTTTGCCGCGCTCGGCACCGGCGCCGTAGGCATCGAAAGAGCGGCTGATATCCCGCGTGAAGCCGCTCAGATCATTCAGGCTTTGATAATCCTCTTTGCCGCCGGCTTTGGTCACCGGTTGATCTCAAGAGGCAGAAAGGGTGACGTATAATGTTGTTTGACGCTGCCTTTCTGGATTCTCTGCCACGGTTCGTCACCCCTCTCCTGCTCGCAGCATTGGCTGGCGCTATCTGCCATCGGGCGGCTGTTTTTAATATAGCCCTTGAAGGCATGATGCTGATTGGGGCATTCAGCGCTGTTGCTGGCGCCTATGCGAGCGGTACGTGGATCGGTGGTGTCGCAATGGCAATGTTGTTTGGTGGTCTTGCCGGACTTGCCTTTGCGTGGTTTTCAATTCGTCGCGGTGGAGATGATATTGTTGTTTCCATTGGAATGAACTTCCTGGCAATCGGTTCAACCATTTTCATGTTGCGGCTGCTGTTCGACACCAGAGGACAATTTGACGATCCGGGCATAATCGCAGTTCCCAAAATCCCCTTGCCCTTCCTGGATTTTCAAACAGGTCTCTCCAGTCTCCTGTCAAACCAATCCGTGCTTTTCTGGCTTGGTCTGGCACTGACATTTGCAATCACGTTTTTGTTGCGAAGACATCGGTTTGGCCTGCAACTGCGCGCAGCTGGAGAAAACCCTGAAGCCTTAAAAACGGCAGGCCTGTCCCCCGACCGAATTCGTTCAATAGCAGTTGTGATTTCCGGTGTTCTGTGCGGCCTGGCAGGCGCTCAATTGTCCATTTCCAACGTGACGCTATTTACAGAAAATATGAGCGCCGGGCGTGGATGGATTGCAGTCGTAATAGTATTAATGTGCAGCGGCCGCCCCTTGTGGATTTTGCCAACAGCCATATTATTTGGCCTGATTGAGGCCCTTGGTTTTCGCATACAGGGCCTTGGTCTGCCACAGCAATTTACCGATGCACTGCCCTATGTGGTTGCGCTTGTCGTTTTGGCTGCCGTTCTCAGCCGCAAGAAAAAATCAGGACAGATCACATAATTTCCATTGTGCTATTCGTATGCCATTCAAACTCAGAACGGCACCACCAGGCTGGCTTCGCCGCCGTAGGTCAAATAATCCTGAGCAAGCTGTGCGCCACCACTAAGCCGAAGAGTTGTGCCGCCAAGTGCAATCCAATCGATCCCTACAGCACCGTCATAGTAGAAATCGGCCAGCGAATTGGTGACTGTAAACCCGGGTATGCCTGTTGTTTCACCCTGCATCGTTGCAGACAGGCCAATATCGCCACCTGTAGCGAAATAGGTTACACCACCGCTGGCGAACGCGCGTACCTTAATGCCGTTGTCCTGTTGCTGCTCAACGCCAATTTTCAAAGCCGGGCGTATGGCGGCAAAATAGTTGTTACTGCCATCAATGTTGAGGCTGGCACCACCTGCCCCGGTTTCGGATATGGAATCGCTGTGGAAGTAACCGCCCCACGCATCGACCAGGGGCGAGATGCTAACGGCGCCGAAGTTTGCCTGATGGGCAAGCCGAACCTGACCACCACCATAGTAGATATGCTGCTTGCCGTCGGCCGTCATGGGCGTGTCAGTCAGCGTCAGGTAGCGATCAACATCGTAAATGGCAGCGCCACCAATGCCGGCAATCTGTACGGATGATCCACCGGAATAGGCGCCCAGTGATATGCCACCTTGAAAACGATGACCAACACTGGAGGCAAGGTCCTGTGTTGTTACTTCACTGCGATCATAGGATGCACCCAGAGTGACCCCGAGATGGTCGCTGAACATGCCGCCCAGCCCCGCCTCAATGCCAATGGATTTTTCATCAAAACCGAGATTGCTGGCCGTGGTGTCCTGTTTCAGACGATCGCCGCTGACGCGGAACCAACTGCAGCGCGCTTTTCCCGACAAAATATGCGGTTCATTGCAATCCATCAGTGAGCGGCCAAAATCCAGATTGTTCAACACCGTAACCATTTCGTTGTTTACATAAGCTTCGGGTGTCAGCTGATTGAGATTATTGCGCAAAATTGCAACGTCAGGTGCCTCCAACAACGCATTGATAACTGGACTCAATCCGTCCGGGTCTCCCTGCTTGAGCGCCGTCTCAATATAATTGGCTACCTGCGTATCGTTTGGATCAAGCCCCTCAGGTGCAAAATCAACATCCCAATCCAGGTAAACATTATTGGTTTCTGCAGTGGCATAACTTGTCAAGGATGTGTCGTAGGACAATGAATAGTCGACAACTGCCGTATCGGCTGCGATGAGCGTGGGCGTTCCATATTCGCCCTCTGCAGTCAGGATCAATACCTTACCGGACGTACCCGGTTCATAGTCGGCGCCGTTGACGACATTAACCACCACAAGGCCGTCCAGTTCAGCCTTACCGGTGACCCGAAGAACATCGGCCTCACCTGTCGCACCAGATCCACCATTATTGCTGATAACATCGAAATTGATGTCAGTCTCAAGGGTTCCCGGCCCCTTTTGAGCGAAGTCACCGGTCAGTGTAGTGACCAGAATTTCATCCTTGTTTCCCGGTGAAACAAGCCCGAGATTGGTCAATGTATTGCCAGAACCAATATCGATATCAGTACCAGCATTTAGCCGGCTGCCAAAAAAGTTGTTAATTGTATTGGTTTTTCCATCCAGGAATACCGAACCGGTGATTGTCCCATGATTATTGATCGTATTATTTATGGTTGTGAAGTTACCGTTTGTCGTTTTTGTCATGATGGCTTTACCCAGGTATCCTTCCTGGGTCGATACGAAACCATGGTTATCTATGGTGTTATCGGCACCGTCCAATAGCAAGATACCCGTTGGCGTTCTAAGTGCGCCTTCTGAGGATGATCCGGTAATCCCGCCAATGACAACTGCATCAGCAGTGAGTGTTATGTCGATGTCACTATTGTAGTTATAACCAAGGCTCTGCGCCATGATAGCAACAGAACTTGTCCCGGTTGCCTCCACGCTTCCGCTGGCATTGACTGATACAGCCTTACCGGTGCCCGTGGCGCCTTGAGAAAACGCATCACCGTCAGAATACGCCTTGCCACTGCCGCTTTGCGCAAAAATTCCAACCGCGCCTTCGCCGCCGGTATAAATGTCTCCGCTACTAACAACGTTGACAGCACCCGCATCACCAGAATCTCCAGCGGTACCTATGAAGAATTGCTCAAAGCCGCCTGCAGAATATCCAGCGGCACCAATCAAGCCACCGCCACCGCCAATACTTTGTGCAAAAATACCGACGGCACCAGCACCTTCAGTTATGATGGTACCGCTATTTGTTACATCAACATCGGCTCCATTGCCGCCCAGGCCGCCCTGCTGAACGATATCCAGACCTATGCCAACATCCACATCAAACCAGAAAAAGTTCTGGCTGATATCACCGCCATGACCGCCGCCGCCGCCAACACTTTGAGCAAATATACCCATAGCGGCAGAACCCGTCGTTGTAATATCACCCGAATTGGATACTGAAACAGCTTCGGCATAGCCCCCCGCACCGCCCGCCGCACTCAGCGAAAGAATGGAAAATACCGTGCCCGCTGTCGCACCGCCGCGTCCGCCGCCACCGCCGACACTTTGTGCATAAATGCCTGATGATTGATTTCCCAGTGTTGCAATAGAACCGCTGTTTTCCACATTTACCGTACCTCCATTGCCTGTTGTTCCGGCACTGCCGCCAATTGCTACTTGTACATTTGTCCACACTTTAAGCGTTGCGGCAGGATTGAGAACAATATTGATATCATCGATTATCAGACCAGCGGTTCCAAGCAGAGCCCCGGACCCAATGTTTCCGGTTCCACCTTCGCCGCCGCCGCCGCCGATGCTGTGTGCGAATATACCGTCTGCACCGCTACCTTCTGTCACAATAGAAGCGCTATTGGTCACACTGACGGCATCACCATCTCCGCCATTGCCACCGGAACCGCCGACAGAAACCTGGAGATTGAGGTTTGCCTTTGCATTGTCCGAGGCTGCACTTGTCGCAAGTCGGCCAAACATCATGGTGAAAGCATCGCTGGCACCACCGGCTCCGCCGCCACCGCCAATGCTTTGTGCCGAAATCCCCTTTGCCCCACCGGATACGGTGTGGATCGCCCCCTGATTAATCACGGTTGCCGTACTGGCATCGCCTGCTGCTCCGCCAGCCCCGCCGACACTGACATCTATAGTAATATTACGCTCCAGGGCAGCTGCATTTGTTGACAGTCCGGCGATACCTGCAAAACTGGCGCCGCCTTTTCCACCGCCGCCACCTATGCTTTGAACTTCGATACCAACAGAACTGACACCCTGTGTGTCGATAGTGGCTGAATTGCTTACTGTTACCGCCGCGCCATCTCCAGCACTGCCACCGCTGCCGCCAATACCGATGTTCATTGAGAAATTAGTCCCTTCACCTTCGAGTGAAAGGGCACCGACCCCAACCATTCCGCCTGTGCCGCCGCCACCGCCGACACTGTGAGCGAATATCCCTTCGCTGAAATGTCCCTGTGTCGCGATTGCACCTGAATTACTCACTGATACTGTATCACCGTGATTACCGCTGCCACCGGAACCACCGACGGCAATATTGCCGGATGAATTCGAGGCACCCGATATGGCACCTGTAAATGCCATTCCGCCATTCCCACCGCCACCACCAATGCTTCTGGCATAGATACCGCGCGACTTTAATCCGGCTGTTGTCAGCTCACCGGTTAAATTCTCAACCGTCACCACGCCAGCCGTGTTGCCAGTGCCACCACCACCGCCCACTGAAACGCCGATATTCTCGGAATCTGGATCCAAAGTGGCGGTAATATTTGCAACAACGGCCAAACCGCCGTTTCCGCCGCCGCCGCCAGTGCTTTGGGCATCGATTGCATTAGCTTCGTCGCCTGCTGTAATAACCCGATTGGCGTTTGATACGGTGACGGAGCCGCTGCTGCCGCCATTGCCGGCACCACCACCAACTGAAACGCCAATGTTTAATCTTTGCGCTGTTGCACCAATGTTCCCGGTGAATGAAAAGCCGCCATCACCGCCGCCCCCGCCAATACTGGCGGCGCGAATTCCAGAGGCACCCGCCCCGGCAGCTACAATCAAACCATCACTGACCGTAACGCTGACATTTCCGGATGTTCCTGTGCCACCACCACCGCCACCCACAGAAACACCAATGTTGCCGCCTTCCACCAGGGAGGCACCGACGGCTCCACTAAAACCACCATTTCCCCCACCACCAGAGATACTTTGTGCATAAATAGCATGTGAATCGTCACCATAGGCAGCCACTGAACCGACATGCGTGACGGTGACCGCACGACCACTACCACTGGCACCACCAGATCCACCGACCGAGACATCAATGTTCTTTGCCTGGGTGAACCCTCCAGCAAGACTGAATCCACCATTTCCACCGCCGCCGCCAATACTCTGCGCCTGGATACCATAAGCTTTTGACCCATGGGTTATGATCGTGCCATTGCTGTCGATCAGTGCAGTCCCACCATCATTTCCGGAACCGGCGCTTCCACCAACACTCACATTAAGCTCCAACAGTTTGCCCTGCGAAACTTCCACTGTTCCACTGAAGCCGCCATTGCCGCCGCCGCCGCCAGTACTCTGTGCCAGCATGCCACTGGAAAGATCACCATAGGTCGTAATGTCACCGGAACTGACAATATTGGCCGAATTGCCGGTATTGCCAATGCCACCACTGCCACCAACACTCACATCGACACTGCCAAAAGTTGAGCTCAGCAGAAGAGAGCCTGCAACGCTGAATCCACCGTTTCCGCCTCCACCACCGTTGCTTTGCGCGACGATGCCAGCAGCAGACTGACCGTAAGTCATTATATCGCCGGTGCTGTTGATACTCGCAATTCCACTGCTGCTGCCGACACCGCCAGTACCGCCAACACTAACCCCAATGCCGGTAGCGACATCACCAATCGACACATCTGCCGCAATGCTGAAGCCGCCATTACCGCCGCCGCCGGCAATACTTTGAGCCTGTATGCCTGCGGAATGGTCTCCCAGAAATTGCTGATTCAGCAATTGCCCTGTCTGAATATTACCCGTGCTGACAACTGTAACCGCCGCCGATGTATTTCCGTCGCCACCGAAGCCTCCCACAGAAATGGGGATTGCCGCTGAATCACTGAGTGACAGACTCCCCGATATGCTGAATCCGCCGTTGCCGCCGCCCCGTGAAATGCTCTGCGCGCTGATGCCACTTGAAAATGCACCAAGTGTGGTAATTCCGCCGTCGTTCGAAACATCGACAGTTGAACTTGATCCGCCGGTAAAACCACCATGACCACCAATTGAAATTGGCACCGATACGCCTCCACCGGTCGCGACGGTTCCTGCAATGCTGAACCCGCCGTTCCCTCCGCCACCGCCAACACTTTGAGCATGTATGCCCTGGGCATGGTTTCCCTTTGTTGAGAGTGTACCAATGGATTGTGCTGATACAACGCCTCCGCTGCCCCCGGAACTACCGTTACCACCAACGCTAATGCCCACATCCAGATACTCTGATGCTGACAGCGACACGCTGAACCCGCCATTGCCGCCACCGCCGCCAACACTCTGCGCTAAAATCGCGGTTGAAAAATCCCCATCGGCTCCGGTTGAAATATCACCTGCCGAAAACAGACTTACGACACCTGCATTGCCAGCCGCATCACCACTACCACCAATACCAATTGCAATGCTGCCGCTCGCAGTACCTGCTATGTCGACATTAAATCCGCCATTGCCGCCGCCGCCGCCAATGCTCTCGGCTATCAGTCCGCCGGAATTGTTTCCATTTGTCGCAACGTCGGTCCAACTTTGCAGGGTAACGTCTGAGGCATTGCCACCACCACCGCCGCTACCGCCTACACCAATGGACAATCCACCACCAGTTGACCCGGCCACTGCCACATCAAATCCGCCAATGCCACCGCCGCCACCAGCGCTCTGCGCGATTATCCCATCGCTAAAGCCTCCATGCGTCGTGATTGTGCCCTTGTTTTTTACAATAACGTCAGCCGCTTCGCTGCCATTACCCCCGTTTCCTCCAACCCCAATTGATACATCCCCATAAATACCGCCACTGACGGAAACCGCCCATCCTCCCTTGCCACCGCCGCCACCAAGGCTTTGCCCAATGACCCCGGTAGAATAATCACCTGACGTTGTTATGTCCCAACTCGGACCGGTCGACACCAGATCCTCATTGACCATAACCGTACTACCGGTTCCGGCAATATTGCCGGCACCACCAACCGCAATACTGACAAAAGCGTCGACAGCAACACTGTTGCCCCCATTGCCGCCGCCGCCGCCGATGCTTTGAGCGAAAATTCCGTTGGAATGATCACCAGCGGTCATAAGTGATGTGTAGCTTTGGACTGTTACAGCACCGCCATTACCGCCGACGCCGCCGCCGCCGCCGATAGACGTTATCAGTGCACCTGTCCCGCCGCCGTTGCCACCGCCGCCGCCGGTACTTTGGGCAAAAATTGCGCTCGAACCACTCCCGGCCGTTACAATCCGGCCAAAGTTCCGAATATTTACCGCACTACCGGCACCGGCAGTACCTCCGCGACCACCAATGGAAACAAGCCCCAATGACAGACCGGCATCGCCACCGCCGCCGCCCACGCTTTGTGCCAAAATGCCAAATGAACTTTCACCCCGCGTGGTCAGCGCGTTGTAGTTCAATATGGCAACGTCGCCACCGCTACCGGCGGCATTCGACCCATTGGCTCCGAGCGCGACAACACCCACTGTGGTACCTGCACTGCCACCGCCGCCGCCGATACTCTGTGCCATAATCGCATGAGAATAGGCGTCAAAAGTTTCTGTACCGGCACTGTTTGTTACCGATACGTTTCCACCAGAACCGCCGCTTTGGCTGTTTGATGCATAGGTTACCAGTGCTCCCGCAGAACCTCCTTCTCCAGCAAATCCACCGATACTTTGCGCCAGGATAGCGCCGCCACCGCTCCCATAAGCCAGAATTGAACCTCTGTTGTGTACAACAACATTGCCTCCTGTACCCGACTCCGCGCCACCGCCACCTTTTCCCGATATGATTCCGCCAGCTGTACCGCCACGTCCTCCGGCACCACCAAGACTGCTCGCAAGGATACCATAGGACTGATCCGCGAACACCGAAATGACCCCATGGTTTTCGACATATACTCTACGACCAGGTGCACCGGCGCCTCCATTGCCACCAACAGCAGAACCCAATCCCTGATAGGCATTGCCTCCATCTCCTCCTGCACCACCACCACTAAATGCAGCAATACCGGAGGAGCCTGTCTGATAGGTTGTCAATACATTATTATTATAGACTGAAACATTGTTGCCGTTGCCGCCACGTGCTCCATCACCACCTTCGGCATATATAATAGGGGATACGGCATCTCCACCACTCCCTCCTGAGCCGCCCAGGGAATATACGTTAATGGCGTTGGTATTGGGTGAATTGGTCACTACACCATATGTTACATCTTCATACCGCACTTCCACACCAAGTGCATTTCCTCCCGGGTCGCCATTTCCACCGACGAAGGGAGCGGACGATCCATTCTCCCCGTTTGAGGCACCCGCGGAAATCTTGACTCCACTGCCACCGACGGCACTTGTCAACCTGTCAACTTCAAGGGTTGTGAGTGCGGGATTAATCCAATTATAAGACAATCCACCCGAGAAATTGCCCGTACAAATAACGCTGCTTCCGACAATTTGGCATGAGGCATGCGCAGGCGATATCGCAAACTGCCCCGTCAGCATTAGAAATAGTGAGACATGAGCAATTGGAATTGAGCGCAATATGAGGGCTTTTCCAGTATGCGCTGCTCCGGAGATGCCTTTTCCACTGTGTTCAGCACGTGGTCGGAGACGCATACTATATATGTTCAATTTCAAATTCCGCCTGTATAATTACAGCAATTCACATCAGTGATGCGGATTAAACATTGCATTATGTATGTAATTAAACAAGTATATTATATTTTATTATCAATATATAAGTATTTTTAAGTAACACGAAGCGATGGCGGATTCCGACGGCCATTTTCAAGGTTCATGGTGTTCGCGAAACGCCTGATTTGACCCTGCGTATGGGGATAGAGGATTCAATTGATGCCACACCATCAATCTTGACCAGTCGTTCGATCATCAGCTCCTCAAACTCCTTCAGACCGGTTATGGCAATACGCAACAGGTAATCTCTGTTACCTGTCATCAGCCAACAATCCACGACTTCCGGAAACTGCAGGATCGCCTGTTCAAAACTTTGAAGTGCTGCTTCTATCTGCTTGTCCAGCTTGACTGAAACAAAAACTGACATTGCATAGCCAAGTGCAACTTCATCTATCAGCGCAACATAGCCGGTGATGACACGGTTGTTTTCCAATTGCCTCAGTCGTCGGATTACCGGTGTAACACTCAATCCTACCCGCTGTGCGAGCTCCGCAGCCGAGATACGGCCATCCACACGCAATATTTGCAGGATTCGGATATCGACTTCGTCCAGATTAGTCATTTCCACCAATTCGTCCTTCATTTTAGTGAGATACAACCAATAACTATGTCGTAAGCGGGTGAAATAGCAAGATGCTACTCATCCACCTTTGATAGAGTATATGGATGATAGCTCAGGCAGCAGATGTCGCCTGGGCCTGCAACGTGTCTTAGGGGATATTCATGCCGGCTGATGCAGCTCATTTGAAGATGATTGAACAGCGTTTGTTGTGGTTGTCCCATTGGATGATACACCACGCCAACCATATCCGCCCGAAAGAAGATGGCATTAAAATCGGTGGGCATCAGGCCTCATCAGCTTCTATGGTGTCCATCATGACAGCCCTGTATTTTTCCGAACTCAGGGCACAGGACCGGGTAGCCGTCAAGCCGCATGCATCACCGATCTTTCACGCAATCCAGTATTTGATGGGCAATCAGACGCTGGAAAAAATGCAGAATTTTCGCGGATATGGCGGTGTGCAGTCCTATCCATCACGCACCAAAGACACGGATGACGTCGATTTTTCCACCGGATCCGTCGGCCTGGGTGTTGGCATAACATCCTTTGCTTCCTTGGTGCAGGATTACATACAAGCCAAGAGCTGGGGCAGTGATCTACCGCTCGGCCGCATGGTAGCACTGGTTGGCGATGCTGAGCTGGATGAAGGCAATATCTATGAGTGTCTTCAGGAAGGATGGAAAAACGACCTGCGTAACACCTGGTGGATCATAGACTATAACCGCCAGTCGCTTGATGGGATCGTCAGAGAAGGGTTGTTTCAGCGCGTTGAAAAAATCTTCGAAGCCTTTGGTTGGGATGTCGTGCGTGTCAAATACGGCCACCTCCAGCGTGCCGCTTTTGATGAGCCCGGCGGTGGACAACTGAAGGACTGGATCGATCAATGTCCCAACCAACTCTATTCCGCACTTACTTTCCTTGGCGGCGCAGTGTGGCGCGAGCGTCTGATGGAAGCTTTGGGTGATCAGGGCGATGTCAGTGCCCTCATCAGCAGGCGTAATGATGAGGAACTTGCCGCATTGATGGAAAATCTTGGCGGCAATTGCGTGCAAACCATGGCCGAAACATTTGAGGCCGTCGACCATGACAGACCAGTTTGTTTTCTCGCCTATACGATCAAGGGTTGGGGAACGCCCATTGCCGGCCACAAGGACAATCACGGCGGCCTGATGAACAAAACACAGATGCGCCACTGGCAGGAACATATGGGCGTGCCCGCCGGTCAGGAGTGGGATCGATTTGCGACAATCAGCGATCCGGCGCAACTGCAACATTTCCTTGATCAGGTTGTTTTCTTTTCTGCAGGTGCACGGCGGTTCAATGACAAAACATTGAAAGCCTCACCAATTGGGGTTGATCATGAAAGAGAGATCTCCACCCAAACGGGTTTTGGCAAAATTCTGGATGGGCTCTCCAAGAGCGACACAGAACTGGCAGCCCGCATTGTAACGACATCGCCGGATGTAACCGGTACAACCAGTCTGGGTCCCTGGGTCAATCGTCGCAAGTTGTTTGCCCGCAATGCACAGGCCGACACATTTATCAGTGAAAAGATACCCTCAACGGCAAAGTGGGAGTTTACACCGCAAGGCCAACACATCGAACTGGGCATCGCGGAAATGAACCTGTTTTTGCTGCTTGGTGCAGCCGGATTGTCTCACTCACTTTTTGGAAAACGGCTTATTCCGATTGGAACCGTTTACGACCCCTTCGTTGCGCGCGGCCTGGATGCGCTGAATTACGCCTGTTATCAGGATGCCCGGTTTATGATTGTCGGCACACCATCGGGCATTTCGCTCGCTCCTGAAGGCGGTGCACATCAATCAATCGGTTCGCCACTCATCGGGATGTCACAGGATGGTGTCGCCGCATTTGAACCCGCATTCGTTGACGAGCTTGCGCTGATCATGGGATGGGCATTTGCCTATATGCAAAAGGATGGCGATGGTGATCCGGATGAACGTACCTGGCTGCGCGATGAAACAGGTGGCTCGGTCTACCTGAGGCTGTCCACCAACCCGTTGGAGCAACCCGGTAAACGTGCAAACAGCCACTTTGAACAGGGTGTGATTGATGGTGCCTATTGGATGCGCGAACCAGGGCCCAATTGTGCATTGGTCATTGCCTACCAGGGTGTCGTGGCAAATGAAGCGATTAACGCTGCCGGCCGACTTGCACAGCATCACCGTGACATTGGTGTTCTGGCGGTTACTTCCGCTGATCGTTTAAACGCCGGTTGGACGGCTGCACAACGCGATCGATCGCGCGGAAACCGCAAGGCCACAAGCCATGTTGAGCACTTGCTTTCCAAACTCCCGCAACACTGCATTGTTCTGACAGTGATCGATGGACATCCAGCCACATTGTCCTGGCTGGGCGCGGTCAAGGGGCACCGCACGATACCCCTGGGCGTTGAGCATTTTGGTCAAACAGGTACGATTGGCGATCTGTATCGCCATTTCGGGCTGGACTGGCAATCGATCGTCAATTCTGCCAACAATGCCCTGCAAACACCTTCGGAAATCCATGCGCGCTCCCAGAGCCAATCAGATTTTGACGGAATCGGCAAAACCTGAATAAATCAAAAAACTTATGGCCTAAACTTCATGGATATTCGAAAGCCGGCCCCAACAAAGATCTGTCGGCGCCGACTTGACCAGATGTTAGGGGCGCAGGAACGCAGCCCCTTCCAATGACTGATTGCAGACCATTTATGACAATTTGGCTTCCAGGATGATATTGAACGGCGTTTCCGCAACCCGTTCGACTGAAACAAAACCAGCCTCAAGCATCACTTCCGATAGTCTGCGTTCGCCCGCCTGTGCACCCAGCGCAAGACCGACATCCTGTGACAGGGAACACGGCGTACACACAGCCGTCGAGGCTGCATAGTACAGACGGCTGACCGGATTTATGTTGTCCTCAACGGCATTGCCGGCTGCCGGTTCCACCAGCAGTACACTGCCATCGACCTTAAGCGCATTTGCTGCATGACGGGCCGCGCCCACCGGGTCCCCCATATCGTGAAGGCAATCCATAAAACAAATGAGATCATAATTGTCGCGCGGATAGGATTGTGCATCAACGGCTGCGAACTGAATATTGTCAGCGCAGCCTGCATCGCTGGCGCGTTCCCTGGCGGTTGAGACTGAATCTGCATGGCTGTCAAATCCGATAAACCTTGACTTGGGAAATGCTGCTGCAAGTACGATTGTTGAAGCGCCGTGACCACAACCGATATCCGCCACCCTGGCTCCGGCTGTCAATTTTTCGGTGACGCCTTTCATCGCAGATATCCAATCGGTCGTCAGAAAAGCCTTGTAGCCGGGGCGAAACAGGGACTCACTACCGCAAAAAAGCCGGTGATGGTGATCACCCCAGGCAATCCCCTCACCGGTGCGAAAGACATTGGCTATGCGTTCCTCATCAAGCCACAGAGATGCTGCAACCTCGAGAGCAGGCACCAGAAACACCGGGCTGTCCGGATCCGCCAATACGGGAACATAGGCATCCGGCAGTTCGTAGGTCTGGTCCTCTGCGCTGTAAGTGAGGTACCCACCTGCAACCTGATTATTCAACCATTCGCGCACATAACGTTCAGCCAGGCTACATTTTCCTGCAAGGTCGGCTGAGGTCAGCTTGCCAGCCCCGGCAAGCGCCTTGTAAAGGCCAAGCTTATGACCGATATTTGTCATCACCCCCGACAAAGTGGCACCAACATCTGATATTACCTGCCCCGCAAATGCTTCGGTTGATTTGACTTGCATGTTCATCACTATTCTCCGTCGATAATTGGCCATGTGCACCCGGCACGCCTGATTGGATTTATGCGGTTCCGGCAGAAACGGGCTGGTCTGATCATTTCAGACACATACGCGTTTTCTGTCGGCGCATTGAATAGGACGACATTTGTTCATCTGCTTGAGTTTTGCCTGAAGGACACCTGAGGAAACTTTGTAATGTTGCGTGAATGGGAAGCGAAACAACGCATTGTCAACCAACTGGTTAAGTGATAGACGAAAGACAAATGGAAAAACTCAACGAAACATTTGCTGCCCTGAGCCATGAAACACGTCGCGCCATTCTGGCACGACTTAAACAGGGTGAAGCGCGTCTGTCTGATCTGACAATTCCCTTTGATATCTCACAGACTGCTGTGTCCAAACACGTGCGCGTATTGAGTGATGCGGATCTTGTGATTGTCGAACAGCGCGGACGTGTGCGTTATTGCCGTCTCAATGCAGAGCCGATGAAAGCCGTAACCGAATGGCTCAAGGATTATCAAAATTTCTGGCCAGAACAGATTGATGCTGCGACGCTTTTTTTCGGCGCCGATGGCGATTGATCAAATACACCTGCGCACCCGCGACAGATTTGTCCGGGTGCGCATTCAATCAACTATCACCTTCATCAGTCCGCAAGGACATTCACTCAAAATTTTCCGTTGCTGTTTGCCGCATCCTGATCAGGTAAAATATCAGCAATAACATCCCAATGTTCTGCAATCTTTCCGTTCTCAACGCGGAAGAGATCATAAAATGCGGTTGGCTTGTCGCCTATGGTCCCCTCTGACATTGTCAGGACGAAGTTACCTTCGGCGATACTTCTGTGCAATTTGTTGATGCGCATATTCAACCCCGCATCTGCCAGTGCTTTCAAGCCAGCACCAAGACCACTCAGACCATCACCGATGTTTGGATTATGTTGGATGTAGTTGTCCCCATCAAAATAATCCGGCAATTCAGCAAAATTTCCGCCGATCAGAACGGTGTTCATGAAATCCTCAACGAACGCCTTATTGGCGGCAGTCATATCCAGGTCTACTGGCTGTGTGGCGCCATCAGTCTGGCTTCTGCCCGATGGGTTTGGAGATGCAACCGGTTGCAGATTGTCCCAATGTTCGACAATTTTTCCGTTTTCAACTCTAAAAACATCAAAGGCAACAAGCGGAACCGGGCCAAACCCCTGATATATTCCATGCGCAACACCAAGATCTCCCTCCGCAAGAACCCGCACCAGTTCATAGTTAAAACCCGGGTTTTTGGCGATGGCGGCATCTGCTAGCCCCTTAAGTCCCTCCAGACCGCTGGGTACGGTCTGATTATGCTGGATGTAGGGTTCTGCAAAATGTTTGTCGATCTGATCCACTTTTTTGTTGATCATCAGCTCCGTCATCGCATTGGTGACAATTTGATTTGTGTCGGCTGCAAAAGCCTGTGTCACCGTCAGGCACAGAATTGCTGCGCAAAGGGCCGAAGTGGTCGATTTCATCTATCCGTTCTCCATACTATATCTGTTTGTATTTAGAGGATGACACACCAGGCCCGGGAACATAATATGGTATTATTGAGTTTGATTGTTCGATAATATGATGGAATAAAACGATGGATCATCTACGCGCCATGGCCGTATTTGCAAGGGTTGCAGAGGCCGGATCCTTTCGTGCGGCGGCGAGCCAACTTGGTATATCCGCCTCGGTTGTCAGCCACCATGTGACCGGTCTTGAGCGTTATCTGGATACACCTTTGATCTATCGCTCCACACGCAAGCTCAGCCTGACAAGAGCCGGCGAACAATTGGCTCATTCCGCCCAGACAATGGTAGAGGCTGCGCAACAGGGTTTGGATCAGATTGGCAAAACCGGCGCGCAGCCAATGGGTTGCCTGAAAATTACAGCGCCTGCTGTCTTTCAATACGCACAATTTGTCGCCCGCGTATCCGCATTTATGATTAAACACCCAAAAGTGGAGCTGAAAGTCAACTTCTCTGATCAGCGTCACAACATAATCGAGGAAGGCTTTGATCTGGCGTTCCGCATCGGGTGGCTGAAAGACTCATCACTGAAAGCACGTAAATTGGCTGATGGCGGTCAGTTGCTGTGCGCATCACCCGACTATTTGAAAGATAGCCCACCGATCAATCATCCTGCAGATATGGAGCGCCACGAGCTGGTCAGGCTCAAGGGGTTTGCTCCCGGTATTCAGCTGACACAACGGGGCACCAAAAAACGAAGAACGATACGGCCGCCCCACCGGGTTGAAATTGACTCAGGTTTTGCTGCCATGCGTATGGTCGAACAGGGTTGCGGAATTGCCATGCTTCCGGACTTCCTGGTTCGTGACAGGATCGAGGCCAGAAAACTGCAGGAAGTTCTTCCGCAATGGGATACACCATCCTTTGGTATTTACGCGGTTTGGCCGGATAATACCGGCGCCAACTCGCTCAGAAGGCTTTTTGTCGATTTTATCTCGGAAATTGCAAAATAGTGATCCGTGTTGCCGGTTCGGTGGGCGATTTTTGTGGATATCCCGCCATCACGCCTTCACCGTTGCACAGCCCCATCTTTGCTGGTCTACATTGCGCCTATGAAAGCATCAAAAGACATCGCCAGACTGATCGAGATTATGGCTGCATTGCGTGATCCGGTCTCCGGATGTCCATGGGACATTCAACAGGATTTTCAATCCATCAAGCCCTATACCATCGAAGAGGCCTATGAAGTCGCAGATGCGATTGAACGCCATGACATGGATGATTTGAACGATGAACTGGGAGACCTGTTGCTACAGGTCGTGTTCCATGCCCGCATGGCGGAGGAAAATGGTGATTTTGCCTTTGGCGACGTCGTGCAGGCGATCACACAAAAAATGATCCGGCGACATCCACATGTATTTGCAACTTCATCAGCGAATACCGCGCCCGGTGTAAAAATCCAATGGGAAGAAATTAAAGCGCAGGAGAAGGCAGAACGTGCCGCGCGCAGACGCGAACGTGGTCTTGAAACCGATAAGACCGTCGGATTGCTCAACAGTGTACCACAGGCTCTGCCGGCGTTGACCGAAGCCATCAAGTTGCAGCAGAAAGCTGCACAGGTGGGGTTCGACTGGAGCGAGGCCGAACCTGTTCTGGCAAAGATTGAAGAAGAACTGGGTGAACTGCGTGAAGCGTTGCAGCTTGGCGACGAGGCAAAAGTCAAAGACGAATTTGGTGACCTCATTTTCGCATTGGTCAATCTTGGACGACACCTCGGGACTGATCCTGAAATGGCCCTGCGCGGCACGAACCGCAAGTTTCGTGATCGGTTTTCTCATATTGAAAACGAGCTTGAAAAAAGTGGAGAAAGCCTGCAGGAGGCGACCCTGGATAGAATGGAAAACCTGTGGTCCGACGCAAAAAACAGGTGATGGCCGACGCAAATACCTGCCTTTGATTAGATCAAAAGCCGACACCCTTGTCCCGTTTCTGGCAAAACGTGAAACGGGCTGGCCGGGAACTATACCTTAACGCGATGCTCAAAATCCGAAAATTCATTTTCAGTGATTTCAACGGTAAGGGCGACACTGCCATCGTCACGATCATCACGCTCAAGCACAGTGGCGTTGTTGTAAAGCCATCCAAGCTGAGACAATTCAGTTGTCTTCAAAATGATCTCGCGAACCAACAGCGTACCGGACAGGATTTCTTCTATACGCTGTAACAGCGTGTCAATTCCAAGCCCTGTCACTGCAGATACAGCAACGGTGTTTTCGCCCTGATCCGCACTATCAACGACCGCGTGAATGGCGGCCTCATGCATCAGATCAATCTTGTTGCGAACCTCGATCAGATTTGTTTTGGGGCCGTTTTCCTGGTTGATGCCAAGATCTTCCAATATCCGCAACACATCCGCCGCATGGGCCTTGTTGTCCGGGTCGGACATGTCACGCACGTGCAATATCAGATCAGCCTCCAGCACCTCCTCAAGCGTTGCTCTGAAGGCAGCGATCAGATGTGTGGGCAATTCGGATATGAAACCAACCGTGTCCGACAGGATCACAGTCCGGCCGTGTGGTAATTCCATACGGCGCAAAGTCGGATCAAGCGTTGCAAACAACATGTCCTCAGCAAGCACCTCGGCACCGGTGATCCTGTTGAACAATGTTGATTTTCCGGCGTTGGTATAGCCCACCAGCGCAACAACGGGATGAGGCACCTTCTTGCGTTTTGCCCGATGCAGGTTCCGGGTGCGTCGTACCTGCTCAAGTTCTCTTTCAAGCTTGACGATCTTGTCCTGCAGGCCGCGCCTGTCGGCTTCTATCTGTGTTTCGCCCGGCCCGCCCATAAACCCAGCACCGCCACGTTGGCGCTCAAGGTGGGTCCAACTGCGCACCAGTCGGCCTTTTTGATAGTTGAGGTGGGCAAGCTCCACCTGGAGGACACCCTCTCTTGTGGACGCACGGCGGCCAAAAATTTCCAGGATCAATCCGGTCCGGTCAATCACCTTGACGTTCCAGGCCTTTTCCAGGTTGCTCTGTTGAACAGGTGTCAACGGATGATCCACGACAACCAGACCCGCATCCAGGGATGCAAGAAGTCCGGTAATTTCATCAATTTTACCGGTACCCAGCAATGTTGCCGGACGGGCAGCATTCAGCGTTATGCTTGCTGCATGCACCACATCAATATCAATGGCTTCTGCAAGTCCGACAGCCTCGTCGATTCTGGCTTCAATTGAACGATGCACACTCGCCAATCCATCGCGTGAATTGTCTGAGCTGCGTGTTTTAATGACAGGTACCAAAACTATGGCACGTGCAACGTTGCCCTCGCCATCTTCGTCATCGCGACGAAGGGCAACGTCCTTTTTGTTATGGTCAACCTTCACGAACTGGTTCTTCGCCTTCAAACATCTGGATGGGTTGTCCAGGCATTATGGTCGAAATCGCATGTTTGTAGACCAGTTGCGAATGTCCATCACGGCGTAGCAATACGCAAAAATTGTCAAACGAGGTGACCACACCAGTCAACTTGACCCCATTGATCAAAAAGATTGTCAGGGGAACTTTCTGCTTTCTGACTGTATTGAGAAATTGATCCTGCAAATTCTGAGAACGCTCCGCCATTGCGTCAGTCTTCCTTGTCCTTAACGGTTTCTTCTTTTTGCCGACCCTGAATGGCCGGACTAATACCAAAGTAGCAAATCATCCACCGTATGCTCACCACTTTTGGGTTATCAAATCGCAACCTCTTCCGCAATCTTTAAAACAATTGCATCAATGTATGACCACTTATTATGGAAAAACAACCATTATCGATTGTACCAGAAGCGGACATTGAGCACTGCGAATACCACCAGTACCTCCAGCCGTCCCACTGTCATGATGATGATTCCCAACAAATAGGTCAGGGGTGAAGGCATGTTTTGATAGACAGGCCAGCCTCCTTCGGTAACCCCGCTGACCGGTGCCAGAGCCTCATAGACAGGTCCGGCATTTGAAAACAGGGCAACCGACATGGCAATTGCGGCCTCAAAGCCAGTGGCTGTCAGGGCAATAAACATTGATCCCAGACCAATGACAATGACGGCAATGATAAAATAGGTCCAGATAGCCTGCATGGAGCCGCGGTTGATTGTCATATCCCCAAATTTCAGGCGATCGACACTATTTGGGTAGATCAGGCGGTTTAACTCGGCAATCGCATAAACCCACATGGCGCCGATACGCAATACTTTCACACCGCCAGAAGTGGAATAGACGCCAGCACCAACAAAGATGATGGCCAGAATGAGCACACTCGGCAAGAGGGCTATCACGCCCGGCCTTGTTTCTATGCCGCTGGTTGCAACGAGCGATGCGGCGGTAAAAAATCCTTCCTGAAGGGCGGCCAGAATACTGCCCGCAATCTTGCCCCCCGATACGTCCAGTATCCGGGTGGCATAGGCGATTGTCAGTGCGATAATGACCGCCGCGACAATCTTTGCTTCAAGGTTATTTTGAAATATCTGGTTGGGCCTTCGTAATATCTGACGACGCCAGAAAACACTCATTGTTCCAAGGCACAAACCAAGCGCCATGACAGTGGATGCACCCCTGCTGATGTGTTCTTCGAGAGGTCCGACAAACGGCAAAAAACCACCTGTCGCAGCAGATACCATGCCCAGCATGGATGCTGTCAGTGGCTCCACACCAAAAATGACCAACCCAAGAAATATGACGCCGGTCATCAATGAATACTGCAGCGCCAGGGTCCGGTAGTTTTCAAGTTTGAAAATTCCTTCATAGGGCATGCCAAAGGCGACCCGGCTGCTGCTGCCACTGTACAGCCCACCAAATCCAGCCGGG
Organism: uncultured Rhizobiaceae group bacterium; assembly: GCA_947501445.1. Lineage (GTDB taxonomy): Bacteria > Pseudomonadota > Alphaproteobacteria > Rhizobiales > Rhizobiaceae > Hoeflea_A. The sequence goes on from CANMVS010000009.1 coordinate 161,184, forward strand.
GCGAGCACATATATAATCGAAGCCAGTGCCAGAAAACCGCCGTACCATTCAAGTAAGGCGCGCCAGAATAACAGGCCGTTTGGTACGTGGTCACGCACAAGAACACTGGCACCTGAGGTCGTCAGTGCGCTGACGGATTCAAACCAGGCAGGAACAAATGGCAGACCGGCCAAAACGACCAGAAATATGGCGCCCAGGAGGGGTGTAACTGCCCATACGCCAACCAGTGCCAGGTAGCTGAAGGCGCGCTCTGCACGGCGTGTTTTGCCCGATATCGCAGTCAATACGGCAACAATGACAAAGAGGCCTGTTGCCGCAAGCAATACCATATTCTTCGCCAATTCTGCTTCTGCATGTGCCAGGGCGACAAATATGGCGGGTACCAGCAGGACCAGGAGCCCCGCCATCGAAATGGTGATAAGATAGATGACCCCCATCATGGCGGTTAAAAGAATTCCAGACTGACACGGAACAATTGTTCGACATGACGAACCGAGTCGGCCGATGCCAATAGAACGACACGGTCATTCGTCTTGATCTTACTGTCCCCGTCAGGCCTTAGAACTTTTCCGTCCCGGTAGAGCGCACCAATGCGAATACCATGTGGCAAGTCAAGATCACGCAGCATTTTACCAACGATTGGTGATGTTTCGAGTGCCTGAGCTTCAATAACCTCCGCAGACCCTTGCTGGACACTGTGTACCGCCAGAATACGTCCGCGGCGCACATGCTGGAGAATCCGCGAAATCGTTACCGTCCGCGGATTGACATGGGCATCAATGCCAAGCGATTTCGTGAAATCCAAGAATGTCGGGCTATTGATCAAAGCCAGATTGGATTTACAACCCAAACGTTTGGCCATGACACTCGACAGGATATTGACCTGATCGTCATTGGTCAGCGCCACCATCAGGTCAGCATCCTGGATATCTGCCTCAACCAATATCTGCTTGTCCAGTGAAGAACCGTTGAGGACGACGGTTCGCTTCAGGCTGTCGGCAATGCTGACAGCCCGATCGCGATTATACTCGATAATCTTGATCTTTGTCTTCGGCTGCCGCTCTTCAATCATGCGCGCAACAAAAAAGCCGATATTGCCCCCGCCAGATATGACAATGCGGGTGGCTTCCGGTTCTTCATGTCCAAAAAGACCCAATGTGCGACGCACGTGGTTACGGTCACATATGACGTAGGCCAGATCCCCTGTCATCAACTGGTCGGATGAATGAGGAACAATCAGATTTCCATTGCGCCAGATCCCGCAAACCGTGGCGGTAAGGTCGGGAAACAGGTCGCTTAACTGTTCCAGCGGCGTATTGACAACCGGACAATCCTCGAGACATTCGATGGCAACCATTGCAACCGAATCTTCTGAAAAGCGCACAGCATCATTGGCACCGGGCAGCGCAATGCGTCGCAGCACCATCTGGCCAACTTCGATTTCCGGTGAAATTATCACATCAATCGGCATGTGTTCGCGCGAGAACAGATCCGAATAGTGGGTATGGAGATAACTCTGCGCTCGAATTCGGGCAATTTTCGTCGGCACATTGAACAATGAGTGGGCTACCTGACAGGCAACCATGTTGACTTCATCATACAAAGTAACAGCAATAATCATATCTGCCTGATCGGCGCCAGCCTGCGCCAGAATGTCAGGATGCGCGCCATGGCCCACATAGCCGCGTACGTCCAGCGACTCGCGAATTGCATGTATCAGCGATGGAGACGTGTCTATTACCGAAACATCGTTGTCTTCGGTAGAAAGTCGCTCGGCAATTCCATAGCCAACACGTCCAGCTCCGCAGATGATGACCTTCATGCCCTATAGTCCTTACTTCCTCGCCGGGAATTAACCTGCGACTGGCGCAAGAACGGCAGCGGTCCGCTTTCCGATATCGTTCTATAGCCCAAGCGTTTTCAGCTTTCTATGCAAAGCGGACCTTTCCATACCAACAAATTCAGCCGTTTTGGAAATATTCCCGCCAAACCGGTTAATCTGGGCAACCAGATATTCACGCTCAAACAGTTCCCGCGCCTCGCGAAGCGGCAGTGTCATAACGTGAGTCTGATCCTGATCCGAGGCATTGGGTAACATATCCCCGATTTCCTTGGGCAACATATCTGCTGTAATTGATGTGGTGGACGCATCGTCCCGCGTCATAATCATCAATCGCTCGATATTATTGCGCAATTGTCTGATGTTTCCTGGCCAGTCATGCGCTTGCAGAACCGCCATGGCATCGTCCCCAATTGATCTGGGTTTTATGCCTGCCTGTTCGCTGATCTGTCGCATGAACTGGTCAACAAGAAACGGAATGTCCTCCCGCCGCTCGGCCAGCGAGGGAACGCTGATTGGAACGACTGCCAGCCGATGAAACAAATCCTGCCTGAATTGTCCATCTTCTATGCGTTGTTCCAGATTGGTGGCAGTGGACGATAAAACCCGCACATCCACCGTTACACGTTTTGCGCCCCCTACCCGTTCGAATTTCTGCTCGACCAAAACCCTCAGAATTTTGCTTTGCGTGCCAAGTGGCATGTCAGCCACTTCATCAAGATACAATATACCGCCGTGCGCCTGCTCAAGCGCGCCGACCTTTCTTTCCTGGCCGTGGGCGGCTTCAGAACCAAAGAGCGCCAGTTCCATACGATCAGGTGTAATTGCAGCGGCATTAATTGCCACAAATGGTCCCTCGGAACGGCTGGAATTTTTGTGAATGAGCCTGGCAACAAGCTCCTTTCCGGCGCCCGATGGCCCGAGAATCATGATGCGACTGTTTGTCGGTGCGATCTTTCCAATCGTCTGACGCAATTGGGAAATCGCAATGGATGTCCCTGTCAAATCAACAGGTTCACCGGATCGTTTCTTCAGCTCATCGACCTCGCGCTTGAGCTCGGAAGTCTCGACTGCACGTTCAGCCACCAGCACCAGCCGATCGGCTTTGAAGGGTTTTTCGATGAAATCATAGGCGCCGCGCCGGATGGCTGAAACCGCTGTTTCAATATTTCCGTGTCCAGAAATCATCACCACAGGCACATGCGGATGGCGGGTTTTGATTTCGTCCAGCAGTGCCAACCCGTCGAGGCGGCTTCCCTGAAGCCAAATATCCAGAAATATCAAACGCGGCACGCGCTCTGCGATGCTTTGCAGGGCGCTGTCGCTGTCGCCGGCGGTGCGTGTTTCATGTCCCTCATCGGAAAGAATACCCGAAACGAGTTCGCGAATATCCTCTTCGTCGTCGACCACAAGTATGTCAGAGGCCATCTGTCTGCTTATCTCCCATATCCTGTGACTCGCCCATCACATCACTTTCCGGAAACCGGACACGAATCATGGCGCCGCCATTCGGATCAAAATCCTTCGGTGCATCATGCAGTTCCAATATGCCACCGTGTTCATCGATGATTTTCTTGACGATAGCCAATCCAAGCCCGGTGCCCTTTTCACGCATGGTCATATAGGGCTCGAATATTCTGTTCCGGTTTTCTACAGGCAATCCCTTGCCATTGTCGATGATATCCACGACCAGAAAACCCGCACCGGAACGGTTTGCCCGAACTTCAATACGGCGCCCAACACGTTTGTTCTCACTGGTCAGTGCGTCAATTGCTTCAGTGGCATTTTTGATCAGGTTGCCAAATGCCTGCCCCAACATACGTTCGTCAAAAAGACCAATGAGCGGTACATCACCGAAAGATCGAATAAATTCAATGTCATTGCGACTCATCTGGCGCAAAAACACGGCGTCTTTGAGGATATCACGCAGGTCATTTTTGACTTTGGCTGGCTTTGGCATTCTTGCGAATGCTGAAAACTCGTCAACCATACGTCCAATATCTTCGACCTGTCTGACAATCGTATCGGTACATTGATCAAAAACCATCCGATCGTCATCCGCGATCTGTTTGCCGTACCGCCGTTTTATGCGTTCTGCAGAGAGTTGGATTGGAGTCAGCGGGTTCTTGATTTCATGCGCAATGCGCCGTGCCACTTCCGCCCAGGCGGTAGAACGCTGCGCCATCACCAGATCAGTGATATCATCAAGCGTAATCACATAGGATTCCTGGCCCTGATGCGGGACTTCCCGCGTGGCCTGGACATTCAAGGTGCTTTCCTTGCCTTTGCGTATCAGCGTGATCTGACTACGATGCTCGCTGCGATGCCATTGTGCAGCGTCAGCCAGAACCGGGGCAATTTCAGGGGCCAACTCGCTTAAGGAACTGCTCATCAATTTATCTGAATCCACATCCAGCATGAGTTCGGCCGACCGGTTGGCGATTGAAATTTGACCATCTTCATGCACACCGATGACCCCGGCCGAAACACCTGACAATACAGCCTCGGTGAATTTGCGCCGTTCATCCATCTCGTCGCGCGCCAATATTATTTCATCACGTTGAACGCGAAGTTCTTCAATCATGTTATTGAATGTTTTGGACAAATTTCCAACATCACCATCTGATGCCCGCACTGGAACCTGGGCATTCAGGTTTCCGCTGGCGACGTCATCGGCAGCACCGATCAGCAGTCGAATTGGACGAACGATCCGATCCGCGACGGCAATTGCCGTCCAGATCGCTGACAGCAATACAATCAGGGCAAAGCCAAGATAGAGGATGGCAAATGCCAACTGAATAGGTCCGCGGTCCTCTTCAAGTGCCCTGTATTCCAGCGTATTTTCTTCCATAAGCCGCATGGATTGGATCACTTTTGGATCAACGGCTCTGATTGTGTAAAGCAACACGTCTGGAATGTTCTGCAGCCTGATGACCGCTCCAACCAGATTGGTAGCACCAGGTGGTATCAGCGCAGGCTCCCCCTTGGCGGCGGCTTCAAGCGCAGATGCCGGCACTTCAGGCAACGGATTATCGGTTGTAATATCCGCGCGGACAACAACGGTGCCATCTTCGCGCACCAGACTTGCAGCCAAAAGTCCCCGGCCGATCGCCTGACGGGTAATCAGGACCGTAAAACCGGTTCTGTCCAGACTATACAGACTGCGTGCGGCATCCAGGTCATTGGCCATGGATACTGTTTGCCCCTGCAGGTAGCGGGCATTTTCGCTGACGTAAGCCTGCGCGACACTCAAAGATGAATTGACAATCTCTTTGGTTCTTAGTGAAAACCAGCGGTCCAGCCCGACATCCAGCGTTATGCTGGCGACAATGGCCACCAGTATGGCAGGTAAAATCGCGACCACACTGAACAAACCGATAATTCTGACATGGAGCCTTGATGCAGCACGGCCGCGTCGCCGCGCCGCCAGAATATTGACAAACTCGCGGATGATCAGACCAAACAGCGCCAGAACAAAGACAAGATTGACAATAACCGCTGTCAACACAACTTCATTGCGTGGAGCAATTGGTGTGAGCCCCATCAAAACCGTAAACGAAATCGCCGCACAAATCAGTGCGCTGGCAACAACAATAATACCCGGCAAGGCCAAAACCCGCCGCCGATCCGTGCTTTGTGAATTAAACGGCACTGTCCCCTCGTCCGCAGCTGGTAATGTTCCGCCGACTGTCATCTAACCCTCAATTGATTATACAGGTTTGTCGCAAATCACTGCTGCACCAATTATTGCGTTGCCATAATGCAACGCAATGTGGCGAAAATGCAACGCTTGTGCACCCTGGTCAAGCAGATCGTGGCGATCGGTATATGGATACGCCCAGTTCGCGGATTTTTTTCCGCAGGGTGTTTCTGTTCAATCCCAGCAGCTCTGCCGCCTTGATCTGGTTGCCATGCGTTGCAGTCAGAGCCGCTAGCACAAGCGGGTATTCAACCTCTTCCAGCACCCGGTGATAAAGCCCCGGCGGCGGCAGATCACCGTCAAACTGGGAAAAATAGCGCTGCATATTGTCTTCGACTGACTGAGCAATCGTAACCGTTCCCGTGGAGGTTGATGGCGAATTATCCGATTCCTGAATGCTCTCAGCGTTCAGCTCTGCCGCGACAATTTCCGAGGTAATGACGTCCTGCGGGTAAAGGGCCGTCAGGCGGCGGATAAAATTTTCCAGCTCACGCACATTGCCAGGCCAGCCAAACTGTTTGAGCCGATCAAGCGCAGAGGCTTCGAATCGCTTGACCTGCAACCCCTCCTTTTCTGCCGCATTGCTGAAGTGGCGCACCAGGTCCGGAATATCCTCGGCACGATCGCGCAGCGGCGGTAATCGAAGCGGCACAACATTGAGACGGTAGTACAGATCTTCACGGAACAGGCCCTGGTTAATCGATGTTTTGAGGTCCTTGTTCGTTGCCGCAACAATGCGAACATTGGTTCGAATGGCGGTGCGCCCGCCCACGGTTGTATATTCGCCCTGCTGCAACACCCGCAACAACCGGGTTTGCGCATCCATTGGCATGTCACCAATTTCATCGAGAAAGAGCGTGCCACCTTCTGCCTGCTCAAATCGACCACTAGAGCGCGTCTGCGCACCGGTGAAAGCGCCCTTCTCGTGTCCAAACAATTCTGATTCAATGAGATCGCGTGGAATGGCCGCCATATTAATTGCAACAAATGGCCCATTGCGGCGCTTGCCGTAGTCATGCAGGGCGCGGGCTACAAGTTCCTTGCCGGTTCCAGACTCACCAGTGATCATCAAAGTCAGATCAGTCTGCATCAGCCGGGCGAGCACACGATATATCTCCTGCATCGCAGCCGAACGTCCGACCAGCGGCATGCCTTCACTGATATCCTCTGAATTGTCTGCTGCTACCTTTTTGGGCTCTGACAGTGCGCGCCCTATGATGGCAACCAGTTCGGTCAGATCAAAAGGCTTTGGCAGATACTCATAAGCCCCTCGTTCAGAAGCTTTTATCGCAGTCATAAATGTGTTTTGGGCGCTCATAACCAGAACCGGAAGATCAGGCCGGGCCTTTTTGATGCGCGGCAGCAGATCAAAGGCATTTTCATCGGGCATAATGACATCGGTAATGACGATGTCTCCATCTCCCGCAGCAATCCACCGCCACAGGGTTGACGCGTTTGACGTCACCCTCACATCATAACCGGCGCGCGAGAGTGCCTGATTTAATACAGTGCGAATGGCCGCATCATCATCAGCTACCAGTACTGTTGCATTGCTCATCAACTCACCTTGTGGTGTTGGTATTATTGTCTCTTGGGGCAACATTTTCGCGGGAAGCCGGCATCAACACCCGAAAGACTGTTTTTGACGCCTGGCTATCGCATTCAACGATGCCGCCGTGGTCGCCCACAATCTTGGCAACGAGCGCCAGCCCCAGCCCGGACCCATTGATTTTGGTTGTAATAAAGGGATCAAACAAATGCTGAAGCATATCCGAAGGCACACCGGGACCATTGTCCTGCACACAAAATTCCAGCGGCAACGATACTTTTTCGCCCGAACCAGGAACGGAAAGCCGGATGCCCGGTCGGTAGGCTGTGGTCAATGTGATTTGAGGCGCAGACTGTGAGCCAAGTGCCTCACTTGAATTCTTGATAAGGTTCAAAAACACCTGGACGAGTTGATCACGATTGGCAAATACCGGTGGCAGCGATGGATCGTAGTTTTCAACGAACTTTATGTTCCGCCCAAACCCGGCCCTGGCAACGGCTTTCACATGATCGAGCACGGCATGAATATTGACAGGTTCCCGATCTATGGGGCGTTCATCTGAAAAAATTTCCATCCGGTCAACCAGCGATACGATCCGGTCCGTTTCATCGCGAATGAGGCGGGTGAGTGCGCGATCATCATCACCAACAGATGTTTCCAGCAATTGGGCAGCCCCGCGAATGCCAGACAGGGGGTTTTTGATTTCGTGTGCCAGCATCGAGGCAAGCCCCGTGACAGAACGAGCGGCAGCACGATGGGTCAATTGCCTGTCGATCTTGTCGGCCATGGAGCGCTCCTGAAAGAGCACAACAACACAGCCTGTCTTCTCAATGACCGGGGCAACATAAAGATCGACCAGACGGTCATTGCCAAGCTTGGGCGAACTGACATCAACCCGATACTCATTGACTGGCGCGCGGCGCGTACGAACCTGCTCTATAAGCGCCAGTAGCGGACTTCCAAAGGGAATATAGGTATCCAGTTTCCGGCGGGACAAATGCTGCCTGCTGGCGCCAAAAAACACCTCAGCCTCCCAATTGGCAAATGAGACGTGATTGTCCTCATCGACCATGATCACCGGGTGGCGTATTGCATTGAGTACTGCAATGGGTATGCCGGTTAAAATGTCCTCAGGTTGCTGAGAAACCTGGTTCATGCAGCCACCTTCACCGCTGTTTCATCAACGCTTTGTGAGGAAAATACCCGCCGCATGGCGGTTATAACCATTTGCGGATCCAATCCGGTCATGATTTCGGTTTTCATGGCAGCAGAACAATGCGTCGCATGACGCTGGAGGTACCAACCCAGATGTTTGCGCGAATGGCGCGTACCCACATCTTTGCCATAGTGGGACAGGTTCATCTCATAGTGTTCAATAATAATGTCGCTCAGGTCAACTGCGGTGTTCGGAATATCCGGATTGCCCGCCAGTTGACCGCACAACCATGGCCTGCCCTGCGCGCCGCGACCAATCATCACCGCGTCAGCGCCACTTGCCTGGCGTATTTCATCGATATCGGTTGCCGTATTCACATCACCATTGGCCACGAGCGGCACATCAATTGTCGCGCGTACAGCAGCAATTGCTGACCAGTCTGCCCGGCCCTTGTAAAACTGACTGCGCGTGCGCCCATGAACGGTTATCATTTGAGCGCCTGCAGATTCTGCCCGCCGGGCCAGTTCCGGTGCGTTGATGGAACTTTCGTCCCAACCCAGCCGCATTTTCACAGTAACCGGAACCTTCACGGCATTGACGGTCGCCTCAATCAACCGCAACGCATGATCCAGATCACGCATGAGAGCCGACCCCGAATAGCCACCCGTTACCTTTTTTGCAGGACATCCCATGTTGATGTCGATGACATCGGCGCCCTGCGACTCAGCAATGATGGCCGCTTCAGCCATCCAGCGGGCTTCGCGTCCTGCCAGTTGAACCATATGCGGAGCTATTCCGTCTCCGCGCAGCCGGACCCAGGATTCAGCGCTGTCGCACACCAACTCCCGACTTGCGACCATTTCGGTAACCACAAGGCCGGCGCCATAGCGCCATGCCAACCGACGAAAGGGCAAATCGCTGATACCCGACATGGGCGCAAGGATGACCCGGTTGCGAATTTCGACCGGGCCTATATTGAATGGTTTATCAATCATGTGTCTTTGCACTATTTTCAGGCAAGATTTTCATCTGCTTAGTTTTTATGCAATTGGATGAGAATTGCAAGTCGTAATATTGAATTGACGGCTGGCCAAATGCCGATCAGGCCGCTACAGCATCCATGCCGAAAACGGATATATATGAAACATGTCAAAAAACACGACATTTGCTGCGATTATTGTAGCCGCCGGACGCGGTGAGCGCGCTGGCTCCCCACAGGACGGACCGAAACAATATCGTCTGATTGGCGGCCGGCCGATACTGGCATGGACCCTGGAATTATTTTTACACCATCCAGGCATTGGCAGGGTCGTTGTCGTCATACACCCGGATGACCGCGGCTTGTTTGAAGCGTTGGAAGAAAATATCTGCACCGCGCCAATTCTGTCTTTGGTTTACGGCGGCAATGACAGGCAGGCCTCTGTCATGAATGGCCTGGCAGCGCTTGGCGCTGATAAGCCCGATTTTGTTTTAATCCACGATGGCGTCAGACCATTTTGTGACAGCGATCTGCTGGACCGCGTAATGACCAGTCTCAATCCGGATACACAGGCAGTATTTCCGGCATTGCCGGTTACGGACACGCTCAAACAATCCTCTGATGGCCTGTCGGTTGGCAAAACCGTTCCTCGGACACATTTGTATGGCGCCCAAACACCCCAGGGGTTTGCCTATGAAGCTATTTTTGATGCGCACAAACGGGCGTCCCGCAATGCACAGACCAGCTTTACAGATGATTGCAGCATAGCCGAATGGGCAGGCATGAATGTTCGCCTTGTGCCCGGTGATATCGACAACATCAAGCTGACGACCGCAAGGGATATAAAATTGGCAAACGAGAAGTTGACAATCCACAGCGCCCTGCCGGATGTGCGCACTGGCAACGGTTATGATGTGCATGCCCTTGTGGACGGTGACCATGTTACGCTTTGCGGGATCGATATCGAACACGATCAAAGCCTTGATGGACATTCAGATGCCGATGTTGCGCTTCACGCACTGACGGATGCGCTGCTGGCAACCTGCGGTGAAGGTGACATAGGCGACCACTTTCCACCCACTGATCCACAATGGAAAGGCGCCGCCTCCCACATATTTCTGGAACACGCTGCTGCCCTTGTCCGAACGCGAGGCGGCACATTGCTCAATGTCGATGTGACACTGATTTGCGAAGCACCGAAAATCGGACCACACCGACTGGCCATGCGAAAAAAACTGGCTGATATGTTGAACATTGACCTGCAACGCTGCTCCGTCAAAGCCACAACCAATGAAAAGATCGGGTTCATTGGCCGTCAGGAAGGCATTGCCTGCATCGCAACTGCATCTGTGTTTTACGGATATTCACAACCATGAATGGGAACGAAAAACGCGCCCGCGAGTTGGTCAAGTCGATGACCAAGGCCGGCAAAATGATAGCAACTGCCGAGTCATGCACCGGCGGTATGATTGCTGCGGCCATCACCGATGTTGCAGGCTCATCAGCCGTGTTTGACCGCGGTTTCGTGACCTACTCCAATCAGGCCAAACACGATATGCTTGGGGTGAAGAAGGAAACGCTCGCTTCCCATGGTGCCGTTTCCAGGCAAACTGCAATCGAGATGGCTGAGGGCGCACTAACGTATTCCAGAGCAGATTTCGCTGTTTCCGTCACAGGCGTTGCGGGCCCCGGTGGTGGATCTGCTGAGAAGCCGGTCGGGCTTGTTCACATGGCCATTGCGCTGCGAAATGGACCCACACGTCACAAGGAACTGAGGTTTGGTGACGTGGGGCGGGCCACTGTTCGCATTGAAACCGTGAGCGCAGCATTGGATTCGCTGTTACAATTAATTCCAACTCAATAAATGTACACATGGTCATTCAATGCCGCGCCCCACCCTATTCAGCACAGCAACGAACCTGCGATAATATGCCCTGATCTACATCATTGTCTGGACGGACGAACGACTGAGAGTCTTCTTTTTTGGAACCGAGCAACGGATGAATTGTTGTCGATATTAAATTTGCTCAAGCCACGTCGAAACTACCGACAAACTGACAAAGCAGATACTTCCCAAACTTCAAAACACTGGCATTCAAAAGACTGACCAGTCTTCATCAGAACCTACCACTTCAAAGTCAATGAACTTTTGATGGGCTCGATAGTCAGCCCATATGTCAGAGGATTGATTTTTATCTCCACTGAACCGCCCCGGGAATGCCGGAGACTGGTTCGTTTAAGTTATGCTGCCATGGCTGGTTCGTCCAGCTTGGCGTAGTGTTGTTTTTCTGCTTCGGCTGGCGGGATATTGCCGATGGGCTCCAGCAGTCGGCGATTGTTAAACCAGTCGACCCATTCAAGCGTGGCGAATTCGACAGCTTCGAAGCTGCGCCATGGATCACGTCGATGGATCACTTCAGCCTTGTAAAGTCCGTTGATGGTTTCTGCCAGAGCATTGTCGTAGGAATCTCCAACACTGCCGACCGATGGTTCGATACCTGCCTGTGCCAGGCGTTCGGTGTACTTTATCGATACATATTGACTTCCTCTGTCGCTGTGGTGGATGAGCCCGCCGCGATTAATTGGACGACGATCGTGCAAGGCCTGTTCCAGAGCATCGAGGACGAATCCGGTATGGGCTGTGCGTGAGGCACGCCAGCCGACGATATAGCGAGCGTAAACGTCGATCACGAAGGCGACGTAGACGAAGCCTTTCCAAGTGGCCACATAGGTAAAATCAGACACCCACAGCCTGTTGGGCGCAGGTGCATGGAATTGCCGATTGACGTGATCAAGCGGACACGGTGCAGCCTTGTTGCTGATTGTGGTTCGCACGGGTTTGCCTCGGATGACGCCTTGCATTCCCATGCTTCTCATCAGCCGTGCGACGGTACAGCGGGCGATCTCAAAGCCCTCCCGCTGCATTTGCCGCCAAACTTTGCGTACACCATAAACACCAAAATTGTCTGTAAACACACGCTTGATCTCAGGCCTCAGCACAAGATCCCGCTTTGCCCGCAAGGACAATCTGGCCGGATCAACTCGCTTAGCAGCATGGAGATGATAGGTGGATGGGGCAATCGGCAGAACTCTGCAAATTGGCTCGACCCCGTGTTCCTCCCGATACTCGTCGATGAACGCGATCATCTCTTGAACGGGCGGTCGAGCTCCGTCTCCTTGCCCGGCAGGTGATTGCCACGCAATCACCGAGAGGAGGAGCAAAATAGGCAGACGCTTTGCGCAATATCTCGTTGGCCTGGCGAAGCTCACGATTCTCCCGTTCCAGGACCCTCATCTTCTCACTCATCTCGGAGGGAACACCGGCGCGTTGGCCACTGTCCACTTCAACCTTCTTAACCCATTCATTGAGCGTTTGGGGCACACAGCCAATTTTGCCGGCAATCGACACAATCGCAGCCCAGCGGGACGTGTATTCGCCTTCATGATCCATTACCATCCGCACCGCACGGGCACGAACTTCAGCGGAAAACTTGTTCGTTGTTTTGTTTGTCATTGCTCAATCCTCTCAGGAGTTTGAGCCTCTGACAATCCTGGGGCGGTTCACCACAGGGCCTGTTTCAGTTTCATGGCAGGGATTACACCACCGATTGCTCTATTGGGTCATTCGTTGTTTTTGGCCATAAGCTGTGTGGCCTCACCTTGGGCCAGCTTGCCCAATATGCAGTCTGAATCTCAAAATTGGTCGAAGGGGATTCCTTGCGAAGTTCCCTTGCGATCGAAGAATTGAAACAATTTTAAGTCAGAGAAATCCATTTGGGCGACGGTCAGACCGCATTATTTACAATCCAGTGTTTTATTGTTAATATTTACATGCAATTCCGCATATAAATGTATTATACTTGAGGCCATGGATGACTATTAGCTACATCACATGCTCACTTACTATCGCATTTTTGTGTTTTATTATTACAAAAATAAACCATAGAATTATCAAATTTGCGATTCTAATCGGTTTGGCTTCTTTTTCCACTTTAGCTTGTATTTTATATGTCGATTCATCTGATTTTAGTTGGTTCTATTGGGTAAAATACTACACTATATTTATGACTGCATTATTCGCTTGTGCAGGGAATTGGTTGTGCCGATACTTACACAACAGGACTATTACGGCAATCTGTTATCTATTTTTGCTTTTGAATGTAATAGAAGCTTTGTTGGTCAATATTATCGATCCCAACACACTTATTGCTGTTTGCACATTGGTTTTGCTGACGCACATTGTAGGCAGTTACCTGCTAACCAATCCGGCATCCCGGTCAACAGATTTGGTATATGTGCAAATCAGCACACCCATCGTATTTTCTGTTGCTGTTTGGCATAGCGCGTTCATGTTCAATTCGTTCCCTGCATATGCAGTGCAACAAATGCCAATCATGCTTATTAGTATCGGATTTTTCATTTTTGTAAAAAAGGAAATATGGGGAGCTGTTCGGGCGCAGTCCCTATTCGTTTCAATGGCTTTGATGGACATCTTATATATCGCAAATGTGACGTATTTCCAAAGAACATTCGTTCCTGCACCGGAAATCAGTAAATACACAGACATCATAACTCTGCTTGCGCTCGTCTGGTGTACTGGATTGATTATATTGGAACTATTTCCACTGTTACGCACCCGCCTATTGGATACAAATAACCACACCTCTGCCGGCATCGAGACATAAGCAATAACTGTTTTCACAGTTGGTTGAATGGCTGGATTACTGCTTAGTAGAGATCGCTTGTGTGTTTGGGTTTAACCCCTGCCCCAGTGCCCAACATGGCTGTTTCCTGGATGCCTTCGCCCTGGGTCGGATGTGCATGGATGGTGGCTGCAATATCCTGTATTCGCGCGCGCCTCCAATGCCGGCTCAATTACGGTGGCAAATTCGAAAACATCTTTCCCGGCGGTCTGCCTCTCTCAGAGTGAAACATCACGACAAGGCACGCAAAATTATTCGCGTTTTCGGGGGCATACATATAAATCACCGCCAAACGCGCTTGAGCATCAATCGACGTAGATTCTTCCATTACCCCACAATATCATTGCTTTACACCTTGTTTTGATAAGCAAAACACTGCTTTTCATTGGTATTCACAATTTATGTTTACATAAGATATATATTTACGTATTGTGATTATTAGATATATATTCCTAATTTGACGTTAAATGCTAAAATGCAGAAGGTATCATTATGAATGATATTGTATTTTCCAATAAGAGCAGTGTATTTGAGGAAAACCGACGTGTTCATTGGAAAACATTGAGACGTTTCGTACTTTCTTCGGCTTTTTTTGTTCCCACTACACTCTGCCTCCCACTGATAAGTCTGGGCGGCGGAATAATTGCTTCAGTTCTGTTGCCGGTAAGCCAGGCATCCTCCGGGGGGGTTACCTGTGATATTAAGGGGAAGAACGATGGTAGCGATGGTGGTTCTTCGGCAGCAAACAACACTGATGTTGGTTGTGGAATAAACAGTTCTGGCAATTCACTCGATGGGGACGGTGCTGTAGGGTTCGGCAATAGAGCCCATGCCACCGGACACCAATCGCTGGCTCTGGGTGTGGTTGTAGACCTAAATGGACGTTACTCAATTGGCATTGGATCTAACGTTTACATCAGAGCCGATGATGCAATTGCGATCGGTCACTATACAAGATCTGGCACTCCACAATTGCCTCCAAAAATTCAATCTCGTTGGGCTACAAATCGTATTCCCTGTTTAACTCAACAGCGATCGGATATTAGGCGACAGCCGGTGGTGGTGAAACAGGCATTGATACTACTCAGCTTTATGCGTTGGCTCTAGGAGAAAATGCCACAGCGATTTGGTATAATTCAGTGGCAATCGGCTATAATACAACTGCATCGACGGCAAATCAGATAGCGATTGGCAACGGAACGGCCACCTATCGGCTGTCGGGACTGGCAACTGCTACCGGTAGCGAATTTGTGGTCGTTGACAGTAATGGTGATTTATCTTCAACGACATTGCATACACCCTGCACAGAAGGTGTATTTGGTAGTCTGAACTGCGGAGCCGGCAGCAACGCCGTATCCGTGGCCGGGTCGTACAATACCGCCATTGGACAAAATGCATCTGCCGAGGGAATCAACAGTATTGCCCTCGGCACAAATACGAATTCCGATGGCAGGAGTATAGCAATCGGGGAATTGGCCAAAGCAGGCAGCAGCGGTGATCTTACAAAAAATATCTCCGTCGGCTACATGGCAGATGCCAGCAGTATCGCTGATGATTCGGGCCCTATGATCGGTGTCGCGAACATCGCCATCGGTGCCGGTTCGAATGCAAGCGGTGCAGATTCCAACATAGCAATTGGTGACTCTGCCGAAGCGATTGGTGCCAGTGCTTCGGCCATTGGCCGAAACGCAAAGGCCAACTCGGAAGCTGCCTCAGCCTTTGGTGCGGGAGCCACTGCGCTTCACCAGAGATCAACCGCAATTGGCCGGGGGCGGAAACCACACGGGATAACCAGGTTGCATTGGGAAGAAGCGGAGACGAATATCTGCTGCGGGGTTTGGCAGTCGGATCTTTAGGCGGCTTTGGCTATGTGACTGTAGATGAGCATGGTGTTTTGGGACAAGTTGGACTGTCAGAAATCTCACCCTGCTCCGCAATTGAAGGCGGCGTGGCTTGCGGGGTTGATGCCGATGTGAATGGAACCAATTCCAGCGGTAACCAGTTTTATCGCATCGCAACTGGCAAAGGTGCGAACGCGTCAGGCAATGATTCCAATAATGTTGCAATCGGACACGGGGCGGATGCGAGCGGTGACAATGCTGCCAACGTTGCCATTGGCGCTCAGGCACACGCAACCGGCCGCATATCGGCTGCATTCGGGATGGCTGCAACCGCATCCAGCCATCGCTCATTGGCCCTTGGTTCTGGCGCGACGGCAACACACATGGGATCAACCGCCGTCGGGACAGATGCACAGACGACCAAAGATAACCAGATTGCCATCGGCACATCCGACGACAGCTATCTCCTTGTCGGTCTGGCAACAGACGCCGGCAAGGGCCAGCAATATGTTGTTATCGGAGAAGACGGTGAGCTCTCCAAAGTGGACCTTTCCGCCAATCTTGGCTGTTCTTCTGTTGACGGAAGCATTGCCTGCGGCGAAGGGGCTACGGCGGCAGGGACCGAGGCTAGTGCTTTCGGCAAGAAAGCAACGGCCTCGGCCGATCAATCATCGGCTTTTGGTTATAATGCGACTGCATCAGGCAACCAGTCCGCTGCAGTGGGAAACAATGCACAAGCCACCGGCACGCACTCATCTGCGTTTGGTCACAACGCCATGGCTCTCCATAATGGATCAACCGCAATTGGAACCGGTGCGCAGACGACCAAAGATAATCAGATTGCAATAGGTACAACCGGAGACAGCTATCTCCTTGTCGGTCTGGCGACAGACGCTGGCAAGGGCCAGCAATATGTTGTTATCGACGAAGACGGTGAACTCTCCAAAGTGGATCTTTCAGCCAATCTTGGCTGTTCTTCTGTTGACGGAAGCATTGCCTGCGGCGAAGGAACCACGGCAACCGGGGTAGAGGCCAGCGCTTTCGGCAACAGCGCCAATGCCGGCGGTGATCATTCACTGGCCTTCGGTCATAATGCAACAGCATCCGGCAACCAGTCCGTTGCGATTGGAAGCAATGCTCAAGCCACTGCAACGCATTCATCTGCGTTTGGTCACAACGCCATGGCTCTCCACAATGGATCAACAGCAATTGGAACCGGCGCACAGTCGACCAAAAAGAACCAGATTGCCATCGGCGCAGGCGGTGACTCCTATCTTCTCGCTGGTCTGGCGACGGGCAATGGCAACGGTAACTACTTTGTCGTCGTCGGGGAGGATGGCACGCTCTCCAATATGGATCTTACTGCCAATCTGGGGTGTACTTCCGATAGCGGCAGCATTGCCTGCGGCGACGGCACTGCAGCGACGGGTTCTGAGGCAAGCGCTTTCGGCAAGGATGCAACGGCATCCGGAGAACAGGCGGCAGCCGTTGGAAGCAATGCCAAAGCCACCGGTGATCAGTCATCGGCCTTTGGGTATCGGGCCACCGCAGAACACAACGGATCAACCGCCATCGGTACAGGCGCAAAGACAACTGCTGACAACCAGGTCGCAATCGGTTCATCGGATGACAGCTATCTTCTGGCAGGTCTCAATCACAGCAGCAACGGCACAGTTGTTGTCGGCGTCCGTCAGGACGGTGGACTTTACGAAATCGATCTATCCGCCGAGCTATCATCGAACTGTGGCGACGGGGCCGGTGTCGGTGGTCATATCTGCGGTGACAACGTGATAGCCACCGGGGATCGTGTGACGGCCTTTGGTGACGAAACGCAGGCAACCGCAAATGATGCCACTGTTGCCGGACACAAGGCAAAGGGCAGCGGAACCGGAGCGACCGCCTATGGCAGCAATGCCGATGCTGGTGGTGAGGGTAGCACCGCCATTGGTTATGACAGCAATGCCAGTGCAAATGGCGCCATTGCTGTGGGTATGAATGCACAGGCCACCGGTGAAAACTCCATTGCCATCGGCATGGGCGCTGTCGCCACCGGCTCAATTGCAGTGGGATCAATGGCTGCGGCTGGCAATGGCGGCGCCGCGTTTGGTGACAATAGTGTTGCTCAAGGAACCAATTCGACGGCAATTGGCCCGATGGCCAAGGTTGCCGCCGCATACGAAAGCAGTGTGGCAATCGGCTACAACGCATCCGTATCCGCAAACAATGCAACGGCAATCGGTGCGAACTCGGTGGCGCGTGAGGAAAATACGGTTTCGATCGGCGATGTCGGCGCTGAACGGCGTCTGACAAATGTTGCTGATGGCGTGAATGATACAGACACCACGACGTTGGGTCAGTTTAACAGCCTTGTCTCTGACCTGAACCAGGTCAGCAGCAACTTGCAGACCCAGGTCGACAACAACCGAACAGAGGCACGCAGCGGCATTGTCATCGCCCTGGCAATGGAGGCGCCCTATGTGTCCCGTGAAGACACCTTTGCTATCAATGCCGGCTGGGGAACGTTCAAAGGGGCGAATGCCATGGGCTTTTCCGGTGGCGTTGGATACGGGTTCAACGATGAAAGCGTCGGTGGCCGGGCCGGAATGACGCTAAGTTGGTGATTGTCATGTTCGAGAAACAAATTACAATCTTCGTGGCTACTGTACTGACATTCGGTGTCTTTGCCCCCCCCGGTTCATGCGCAGCAACAGGGGCAACCGGGCGCCTGGAGCCAAATGCCGGTAATGCAACTGCAGCAGCAATATGGTGGCCCACTGCGCGATACTATCATCCAGCGCTGGCACGATCCGCAAACCGGTGCGATCTGCTATGTTTATCTACCGGTCAGTGCACCGCACACACCGCAGCAGGGCAACGGTTTCGTACAATACGGCTCAGCCAGTACCGGCTCCATCAGTTGCATTGCCCCTCCACCGGGTCTACCGGTGCCGCAACCACGTCCCTGATTATGGGGAGCGGCATTAACTCAGATATGCAACCCCTGCCCCAGGGCCAACATGGCTGCTTCCTGGATGCCCTCGCTCTGGGTCGGATGTGCATGAATGGTGGCGGCGATATCCTGTAAACGTGCGCCCATCTCCAATGCCAGCGTAAATGCCGCGGCAAATTCGGAAACATCTTTTCCGGCGGCCTGAATGCCCAGAACAAGCTCATTGTCCTTTCTTGCAACAATGCGCACAAAGCCACCATCAGCACCAAGGGTCATTGCCCGACCATTAACGGCAAGCGGGAATTTACCGACAGTAATCTCATAGCCGGCCGCGCTGGCCTCATCCGGTGACAGGCCAACAGAGACAATCTCGGGGTCGGTAAAACACACGGCAGGAATCGCGGCAGGATCAAATGTGCGGTTTTTGCCTGCAGCTAATTCGGCAACAATGCTGCCCTGTGCCATGGCCCGGTGTGCAAGCATTGGCTCGCCGGTCACATCACCAATGGCAAAGACATCTGTCATGGAGGTGCGGCATTGCGCATCAATCCTGATGAAGCCATTGTCCATCGCAAGGCTGAGTTCACTTAGCCCCCAACCGGACAGTTGCGGTTTGCGGCCGACTGTAACCAGAACGCTGTCAGCCGTGAGCAGTGATGTGGCACCGTCCGGTGAAGTGATATTCAGACCACCGGCATTCTGGTCATAATCCACGGCTGAATGTTCCAGCATTACGTCAATGCCGAGTTTCTTAAGCGACCTGCTGACTGTTGACGACAGCTCCTGATCGTATTGCGGTAATATTCGGTCACTGGCCTCAACAACCGTGACTTTTGAACCCATTTTGGCAAATGAGATGCCAAGTTCCAGACCGATGTAACCACCACCCACAACAGCAAGATTTTCAGGTAATTGCTCCAGCGCCAAAGCTTCTGTCGAAGAAATCACAGCACCACCAAATGGCAATCCAGGCAATTCCACCGGCACGGAACCGGGTGCCAGGACGACATATTTTGCGCGTATCTGATAGGATTCCCTTTCACCGGCAACGCTGCAGGTTTTGCCATCCCGCATGCGTGCCTGCCCTTCAATCACTGTTACGCCGGCTTTTTTGAGCAATGTGGAAACACCCCCGGTCAATCGTTTGACAAGACCGTCTTTCCACTCAACTGCGTTGAGCAAATCCAATACCGGTGCCTGTGATGTGACCCCCGGCACTTTGCCCCTTGAGGCCAGCACCGCATCGTTAAAAGTGTCAGCGACATGGATCATTGCCTTGGATGGAATACAGCCCACATTCAGACATGTGCCACCGACGGTCTGTTTTTCCACCAAAATGGTATCCAAACCGAGCTGGCCCGCTCGAATGGCTGCCACATAGCCGCCCGGCCCGCCACCCAAGACAAGGACTTCACACGATAGATTATTCATTTACGGCTCCATGAACAGTGTTGCCGGTGTTTCCAGCGAAGCGCGAATATGTTGAATGAATTCAGCAGCATCCCAGCCATCGATAATCCTGTGGTCGAAGGACGAAGACAGGTTCATTATTTTTCTGGGAACAAAATCACCTTCGACAAACACAGGCCGGGTCGCCATTTTGTTTACGCCAACGATG
Source organism: uncultured Rhizobiaceae group bacterium (assembly GCA_947501445.1). Taxonomy (GTDB): domain Bacteria; phylum Pseudomonadota; class Alphaproteobacteria; order Rhizobiales; family Rhizobiaceae; genus Hoeflea_A. Next base: position 181,520 of record CANMVS010000009.1, read on the forward strand.
GCAACTTCAGGACTGTTGATAACAGGCGTCGATACGATACCACCAATTGAGCCCAGACTGGACAGGGTAATAGTCGACCCGGTCAACTCATCGCGGGTGATGGTTCCATCGCGCGCCGCATCTGCCAGTCTTTGGGCTTCATCGGCCAGGCCCCATATGTCGCGTACTTCTGCATGCCTGATGACGGCAACCATCAATCCATTTGCGGTCTGTACCGCAATTCCAATGTGCGCGGCACCGTATTGACGCACAACACCGGCTGCATCGTCGTAATGGGCACTCAGTTTCGGATGCACTTTCAGTGCCCGTACCACCGCCATCATGATAAAGGGCAACAGCGTCAATTTCGGTTGTTCGGCCTTGCGTTGTGCATTGAGCTGTTTGCGCAGGATCTCAAGCTCGCTCATGTCAACTTCATCAACATATGTGATGTGTGGTATGCGGCTTTTTGCATCCTGCATGCGTTCGGCAATCTTGCGCCGCAAACCAATCACTTTCGTTTCGGTCACACGCGTATCCGGCTGTGGTCCCGAAGAGACCGGTTCCATTGCTCCGCGCAGATAAGCATCAAGATCGTCATGAATAATCCGGCCAGCCGGCCCTGATCCCCTGACAAAACTCAACCGGATGCCGGCATCTGCTGCGCGGCGACGAACGCTTGGAGATGCAATGGGTTTTTCCCCCTCAGCGCGTGGTGGCCCCTTGGCGAAACTTTGTGCCTGTGCCTTGTCAATTTTAATTGCCGGTTCCGTTGTGCCCGGCGATGACGGCGGTGCGGTGGAAGCTTTCTGCTCCTCCACGGGGGCAGAAGCTATATTTTCCGGTCTGTCGGGAACATCACCTGTCGCCTCCACAGCAGCACCGTTGTCTGCTGTCTCTATCGATATAATCGTTGCACCGACGGCGATCATTTCACCAATGTCGCCCTGAAGTGCCCGTATTTTGCCGTCAACCGGCGATGGTATTTCAACTGTTGCCTTGTCTGTCATCACAGCTGCAAGCACATCGTCTTCACGCACCAGGTCACCTACGGCGACCGTCCACTCAACGATTTCAGCTTCGGTAATACCTTCACCCACATCGGGCATCTTGATCGAGTGAACCGCCATCACACCGCCTCCATCAAAGTGCGCAACGCGCGTGCCACACGGGCGGGCCCGGGGAAATAATCCCACTCCTGCGCATGGGGATACGGTGTATCCCATCCGGCTACCCGTTCAATCGGCGCCTCAAGGTGATAAAAACAACGCTCCTGTATTTGGGCAGCCAGTTCGGCGCCAAATCCGGATGTCAGGGTCGCCTCATGGATCACCATACACCGTCCGGTCTTCTTGACTGACGCTTCAATTGTCTCAATATCAAGCGGCAGCAGGGTACGCAGGTCGATAATTTCCGCATCAATTCCCGTTTCACGTACGGCAGCCTCAGCCACAAAGCACATTGTACCGTAGGTGATAATGCTTACATCATTGCCGCTGCGCCTGACGGCAGCCTTGCCTATCGGCAGATTGTAATAGCCTTCCGGTACCTCTCCCAGGGGATGGTTCGTCCAATTTTGTGCCGGGCGGTCATGATAACCATCAAACGGTCCATTATAGAGCCGTTTGGGTTCCAGAAAGACCACAGGATCATCATCTTCGATGGCTGAAATCAGCAGTCCCTTGGCATCATAGGGTGTTGAAGGAACGATGGTCTTCAGTCCCGCAACATGGGTAAACAGTGCTTCCGGGCTTTGACTATGGGTCTGGCCGCCAAAAATACCGCCGCCGCAGGGACTTCGGATTGTTATGGGCGCCGTAAAATCACCGGCCGAACGATAGCGCATGCGTGCCGCTTCAGAGACGATCTGATCATAGGCCGGGTAGATGTAATCAGCGAATTGAACCTCAACACAGGGCCGTAACCCGTAGACCGCCATACCAATGCCGGCACCAACAATGCCGCTTTCATTTATCGGGCTGTCAAAGACCCGGGATGAGCCATATTTTTTCTGAAGTCCGGCCGTACAACGGAACACACCGCCGAAATATCCGACATCCTCACCAAAAACCACGACATCATCGTCACGATCGAGCATGATATCCATGGCGCTGCGAATGGCGTCGATCATCGTCATCTGAACCATAATCACACTCCCAGCTTCTGGCGTTGCGCCTGCAGATGCGGGGGCATCTCCTTGAAGACGTCTTCAAATATGTCGCGTGCGCTGGAGCCGCCGCCCATCACACCATAGGATTCGGCTTCTTTGGTCGCGGTGCGCATTTCCTCATCAAATTCCGCCTCGCTTTGAAGATGACGTTCTTCACTCCAAAGACCTGTTTTGATCAGGTGGTTTTTGAGCCGGAGCACCGGATCACCAAGCGGCCATGCGGCAGATTCCTCACGGGGTCTGTATTTGCTGGGATCGTCGGACGTGGAATGCGGCGCCACCCGGTAGGTAACCCATTCGATCATGGTCGGCCCAAGATTGCGCCTGGCCCGTTCCACAGCCCATTTGGATACCGCATGCACAGCCATAAAATCATTGCCGTCAACACGCAGCGAAGGAATGCCATACCCCAGTGCACGCTCTGCAAACGTGGCAGCATCACCGCCGGCTATCCCCTGGAAGGATGAAATGGCCCACTGGTTATTGACAATATTCAAAACCACCGGCGGCTTATAGACAGAGGCGTTGACCAGCGCCGCATGAAAATCATTTTCGGCCGTCGAACCATCACCAATCCAGGCTGCGGCGATCTTGGTGTCGCCCTTGATGGCCGATGCCATCGCCCAGCCCACCGCATGAATGTACTGTGTTCCCAGATTGCCGGAAATCGTGAAAAATCCATGTTTTTTAGACGAATACATAATTGGCAGCTGGCGCCCGCGCAGCGGGTCGCGCGCGTTGGACAGGATTTGGCAGATCATATCGACAACCGGGTAATCCTGACACAGAAGCAGCCCCTGCTGGCGGTAGGTCGGGAAATTCATGTCACCTGGTGACAGTGCCAATTGCTGGCCAATTGCTATGGCTTCCTCACCGGTGCATTTCATGTAGAACGACGTCTTACCCTGACGCTGAAGCATCATCATGCGTTCATCAAATGCGCGGGTGCGCAGCATGGATCGCAATGCATGCAGCAAGATGTCCTTGTCAACGTCCTCTGCCCACGGGCCGACTGCCTCGCCATCCCGGTTCAGAACCCGGATCATTGTTGTCGCAAGGTCCTTGATTTCACGCGAATCCGTGTCGACCTCAGGTTTACGAACCGTCCCGGCCCTTGGTATTTCAAATTCGGAAAAATCAGGCTCGTCACCGGGGCGAACCGGAGGTTCAGGAACGGTGAATGATAGCGGTCCAAAGTCAGTCATATCTCTCCTGCCCTTCACATATTGCTCGCAATACGCTGCTACCGATATTTAAGACAACATTGCTGACATATAATGTGCTCTGCCTGATACACCGCGACAATAGCCATTACTCAATTAGACCAATTGTGGCTCTGGACAGCGTGCTGGCGGTCGCACGTTGCGTAAATCAGACACATTTTGTTTTATCATTGCGTGGGTGAATTGAATAGAAGCAGGAATATCGGGAATCAATTGACCTGTCCGTTTCCCAATGCGATTGGCATGGTACCTGTATTCAAGCCGCCTGCCTAAATCCACACTACAGGCCTTTGATGCCGGTTAAAGCGGCACCTCTTTGCTAACCACAACAGATCTGTACGGCCCTCATTTACCCGGTCGTTTTCCAAAATTTGCAAATTCAGATCGCGATTTAATATAGCTATTTTTGAAAATATGTATAAATTATCGATAATTTATAATCGAGACTCATGAATGTGATGACGTGCAGAACAGCCTGCATCCCACACTTGGGTGAAACAATCTTGGAGGAGAAACACAATGAGCCTGAAAACTGTTATTGCGACCACCGCGCTGTTCGCTGGACTTGCGGTAGGGGTTGTCGCGACGAATGCAGCCGAACTTCGCATCGGCACAGCCAGCCAGGGCGGAGCGTTTTACCCGGTGGGACAGGCGATTTCGTCACTGGTCAACAAACATGCCGATGGCACGACAATGGTGCCGATTGTAACGGGTGGATCGGTTGAAAATCCGCGCCTTGTAAATTCGGGTGAAGTGGACATCGGCATCACCAACAATAATTTGTCGGTATTGGCCAACAAGGGCGTTGGTCCCTATAAAAAGGCAGGTGCAATGGATCTGCGCGCTATCGGGCCGCTTCATTATTCGATCCTGCACATGATGACGCTCGATGGTTCGTCGATCAATTCAATCGCCGACCTCAAAGGCAAGCGTGTTGCCGTTGGTCCTGCCGGTGGCGGTACAATCCCATTCCTTGGTCAGGTACTTGCTCTTGAGGGTCTGACAATCGATGACATTACACCCAGTTTTCTGTCCTACGGCGATGGTTTCAGCCAATTGGCGGATGGCAACGTCGATGCGGCCTTTGCCTTGAGTGGTTATCCGGCTGGTGCAGTGATGCAGGCCAGAGCCAACAAGAAATTGAAGTTCATTCCGCTCTCGGATGACCAGGTGACAACTGCATTGGATAAACACAAAAACTACAACAAGGTGACAGTCCCGGCTGATACCTACGGCACCGATAGTGACGGCATTGTACTCGGTGTGAACAATATGCTGATCGTTAAAGCCGATATGGATGATGAGACCGCATTCCAGATTGCGCAGGCCATTTATGGGAATATGGATGAATTTCGTGCAGAAAATGCACTGGCAAATCAGATTGATCCAACAACAGCAACGCGTCTGAAGATCCCGCTGCATCCGGGTGCGGCAAGATATTTTGGTCAATAACCGGTTTAATCCATCGGGTAAATTCACAGGGCATCCAGACCGTTTCACGTTTCGTCAGAAACGGGACAACGGTGTCGACCTTTGATTTTGTTGATGCATTCAGGTTTTGCCGACGCCGTCAAAACCTGAGTTGTTCCAAGAACACCTTCTTTGATGTCATGAGGCGACTATGCAAAGCACATTCGACAAGATTTCTGGACACACGGTCAATCTGATCGCATTTGCTTTGGGCTTGTTCCACCTGCTGAATGTATCGGGCGTTCTGGTGCTGTCGACACGCGACATTCGCATCACCCATTTACTGGCAATGTTATGTCTTTTGTTTTTGACACGATCGACATTCAAACGAATTGCCGGCAGCGCCCTGGACAAGGCCATTGGCGTTCTGCTGGTGGCAGCATCTGTCGTGAGTTTGCTCTATATCATGAGCCAATGGAAAGATATCGCCATGAGCGGTGGCGATACCGGTCCGATGGATGCATGGATGGGACTGGTCCTTATTGTCCTGGTTCTTGAGGGTGCGCGGCGTGGTGTCGGCGTTATCCTCGCGCTTATATGTCTGTTCTTCTTTTCCTATCCATTTTTCTCCGAATATCTGCCCGGTGTGCTTGGATCGCGCGGTTATTCTGTCGCGCGTGTTTCGGAACTGCTGACAACCACATCGCAGGGTGTATTCGGCATCCCGCTTGGTGTCTCTTCGACTTACATAATTCTGTTTTCCATCTACGGTGCTTTCCTGAGCGCGTTTGGCGCGGGCGATTTCTTCTTTAAACTGGCAAGTCGTTTGACGCGGGGCATGCGGGCGGCGGGTGCGAAAACGGCGGTCATCTTTTCCACCCTGCTTGGCATGATTTCCGGCTCAGCTGCAGGCAATGTCGCAGTCACTGGAACACTCACCATTCCGATGATGAAAAAGGAAGGGTATCAACCGCACCAGGCTGGCGCGATTGAGGCCGTGGTTTCCACCGGCGGGCAAATTATGCCACCGGTTATGGGCGCTGCAGCTTTCATAATGGCCGAGATCGTTGGCATACCCTACGCCAACGTCATGCAGGTGGCGCTTATACCAGCGTTGCTGTTTTTCACATCGCTGTTCTTTGTTGTTCATTTGCAGGCCGGCAAAAGCAAAATCCAGCCATTTGTTAAGACCCTGGAAGAAGAGGAAGAATCAATTTGGATGATCCTCGCCAGAGGTGGGCAATTTATCATTCCGTTTTTGACCCTGGTGTTGTTGATGGTCAACGGCAACTCCCCCTTCAAGGCATCCTTTTATTCCATCATCGTATTACTTGTCGCACACATCATCTGGACCCGAAGCATTCGCATTGAGATGCTCTACAAGGCCGCCCATGCAATTACCGAGGGCACCAAGGCTGTTGTGCCGATTGCGATTGCCTGTGCGGCTGCTGGCATAATTGCCGGTACGCTTGGCATTACCGGTTTGGGTTCAAAAATTTCCGGTCTTATCATCATGGCATCAGGCGGCATTACCTTTTTTGCCCTGTTGTTCACGATGTTGACTGCCATTATTTTGGGCATGGGCCTGCCGACAACCGCGGCCTACCTCATCCTGGCGACGGTTGTTGCACCAGCACTTTCCAAAATGGGCGTACCTTTGTTGACGGCGCATATGTTTGTATTTTTTTATGGCTGTGTTTCAACGATTACGCCGCCGGTAGCGCTGGCCTCATACGTTGCGGCAGGCATTGCCAAGGCTGACATCAACAAGGTCGGCTGGACCGCATTCATGTATGGCATCACCTGTTATATTCTGCCATTCATGTTTTTCTATGGTCCGGGTCTGCTGATGCAGGGCAGCATCGTGTCAATCATCCTGGCTGTCGCAAGCGGCGCACTGGGTGTTTTCTGCATCGCCTCATTCGTGGTCGGATTTTTGCGCTGTAGCCTGGTTTGGTCCTTGCGCACGGCAATCGGTCTGGCCGGTATTGCACTCCTGCATCAGGGATTGAGCACCGACATCATCGGGCTGGCAGTCTTTATCGGTGTCTGGTTTTTGGCAAAGCCTGCCTCGAAACTGACACCACAAACCAATTGAAGGAATTGACTATGGCATTTGAAGCCAGGAAATTCAGACGCGTTGTAACGGGCCATGATGAAAATGGCGTTGCAACTGTTATCCGTGACGACACAGCTTCGTGCATATTGCAGCGCCCGACACGCCCTGGTGTTACACTGACCAATTTTTGGCAGCATGACACGTCGCCCGCTCCAATGGAGCGCCACGACGATCCGGTCGATGGACCGCTGATTCTGCATCCACCAAAAAACGGTGCGGTTTTTCGGGTTGTGCAATTCGACCCGGAGGACCCGGACGTCATCGCGTCCGTGGATGGAAAAGCGGCATTTGCAGAAATGGGTGCCGGAGCAAATGTCGTCGAAGGTGCTCGCCATCCCTATATGCATCGTACCGACAGCCTTGACTATTCCATCGTTCTCAGCGGCGAAATTTACATGATGATGGACGAGGAGGATCATCTGTTGAAAACCGGCGACGTTGTTATTCAGCAGGGTACCAACCACGCCTGGTCAAACCGTGGCACAGAGCCATGTGTCATCATGTTTGTTCTCAACGATGCTGTAAAATAACCGTGGCGGCATCAATTTCTTTTACGGATATGTGGAGCCTTGCCGCGATTGTCATCGCGATGGTTCTGGGGGGAATTTTGAAGGGTGCAACGGGAGCCGGTGTTCCAATAATAGCAGTCCCGGTCATTGCGGCTGTTTATGACTTGAAACTCGCGGTAGCGGTTATGATTGTGCCTAATCTGATTTCAAATGCCTGGCAGATCTACAAATTCCGGACGGCTGCAGTTGATAAGGTTTTTTGCTGGCAATTGGCCCTGTTTGGTGCACTTGGCGCGGGGTTGGGTACAATTGCACTGGCCGGATTGCCCTTGCGTTTATTGACCCTTTGCATGGCGGCAATCATCATCGCCTATATTGTGTTGCGGCTGCTCAAACCAAATATCCATTTGTCGATGGTATCTGCAAAGAAAATTGTTGCACCTGCCTTTCTGCTCGCCGGTATCCTGCAGGGAGCAGTTGGTGTCTCTGCACCGATAGCTGTTACGTTTCTCAGCGCAATGAAGCTTACCCGATCCATGTTCATTTTCACCGTGTCGATCTTCTTTGCAAGTATGGCAATTTTACAAATTCCGGTGCAAATCCATTACGGTCTAATGACACCCAATATCGCGCTTTTGGGCCTGTTTGCGTTTTTGCCGCTTCTGGTTGCTTTGCCTGCCGGAGACTGGATTGGCAAACGCATCAGCCCCAAGGCCTTTGAAATGGTCATCCTGACATTTCTCGGGCTGCTTGCCTTGCGTCTGATTTTGACGGAAGTTTTGTAAAACCGCATACTGCGGGACCAGATTGGCCATATTCGCTGTCACTCATGCACAGGCTGGCTTTCATTATCCCTTAACGGCACCTGCCGTCATGGAGCCGCTGATTTGTCGGTACATGATAAGGCCGAGCAGCACCGGAGGAAGCGCGGCGACAATCATCACGGCGGCCGCGACGCCCCATTGCACACCGCCGCCACTGGCTGAAAAAAAGAAGGAGGCACCAACAGTGACCGGCGTTGCCTCACGGGTCGTCAGCATTAGCCCAAAAAGGAATTCGTTCCAGGCGGTGATAAAACCAAAGATAAATGTTGTGGCCAGCGCTGGCCGGCAAACCGGTGCAACAATGCGCATGATAATGGAACCAATTTTAGCGCCGTCAATGCGTGCCGCTTCGTCAAGTTCAATTGGAATGTCATTGATCGCATTGACCAGAATTACCAGTGCCAGCGGCAAATTGACAACGGCCAGAATCAAACCAAGGCCCAGGCGCGTATCCAGCAAGCCAACCCATTGATACATCATGTAAATCGGGATCGCGAAAATCACCAATGGCATCGCCCGCAGATTAACAACAACCGGAAGCAGTATATTGCGCCCGTAGCCGCGCCGTGCCACCGCATAGGCCGCAGGAAAGGCCAGAATTATCGGCAGGATTGCGCCAATCAATGAGGCCACGGCGCTGTTGAAAAGATAAGAAAAAATGTCCAGCCGCTCAGTTACTTCCAACACTCGGGCATAATTCTCCAGTGTCGGCTTTTGAACCCATAACCCGGGATTGCTGCTGATTTCCGCATTCGTCTTGAGCGAGGTGACCAGTGTGGAAATCACAGGGAAATTCATCGCCACTGCAGCGACCAGAAAAACAATCCAACGCAGTGCCGTCACGAACCCCTTCATGCCGACGCCCGTCGCTGACTAAGCCGACTTACAACAACCAGCAGACACAACACGGCGACAAACAGCAGCATGGAGGCCGCGACTGCAGTGCCAATTTTGCCAAGCTTGAAGAACGCCAGATAGATAAAAATGGACATCGACGTGGTTGAACCACCGGGACCACTGCCCGCCAGGACAAATATGTTGTCGAACACCCGAAAGCCGTCGATAAATCGGATAAAAAAGGCAATTGCGATTGTCGGCAACATGAGCGGCAACTCTATATACCACAGCATGCGCAATGCCTTTGCCCCATCGACCGAGGCTGCTTCACGCAATTCCGCGGGAATACCCCGGTAGGCCACGTAGCAAAGCAGAAATGCGAACGGCGTCCATTGCAGTGTTTCGATGATGACCAAAGTGGTGAAAATATTGTCTGAGCCGAGGAAGGATGGGCTGTCACCAAACCAGATATAGAAGTAGTAGGGCAACGGGCCAACAAACTCATGCAGAACCAGGCGATACATCAATCCTACCATCGCTGGTGCCACCATCATTGGCATCATGATAACAGCCAGCAGCCAGGTTCGTTTTTCAAACAATGGCGAAAGGAAAACGGCCAGAAACAGACCCAGCAGGCATTCAAGGGCTGCTGTGACCAGACCGAACTTCAGGGAAAAGCCGGCAGCTTGCCAGAACTCCGGGTCCGCGAGCACCTTTTGATAGTTACCAATGCCACTCAGTTTTGGTGCTCTGAGTGTCTCAAAAGTGATTTCTGAAAAACTGTAGATTATGTCGACGACAGCCGGGAAACCCAAAAAAGCCAATAGGAAAAGGACCATTGGTGCCAAAAGAATCGGATTTTCGTATTTGTTGGCTGCCAGCATTTTCATTCCTAACCGCACCGCCGGTTGGGGAGCAAGCCCCCAACCGAAAGACCTGCGACATTGCTATTTGAGCAACTCTTCCATACCAGATTTGGTCTTGGTCAGCGCTTCGTCCAGTGACTGCTGGCCCGCCCAGTATCCGGTAAACTCCTTGGCTTGCAATTCATAGACCGAGAGCGCCTTGGCAGACGTGCCGCCATTCATGACGAAGCCATAGTTGGAAGCGTAATCGCCAAGGGGGACCAGATCCGGCCTTTCTTCGGCAACAGTTGCGACAATTTTCTCCGTGAGACCCGGGGCACCGCCGTTGCGAGCGTAGACAGTAACGGCCTCAGGCGTTGACAACCATTTTGCGAACCGGCGCGCACCGTCCTCATTACGGGCATTTTTGTTCAGCCCCAGACCCAACCCGTGTATATGGGTGAAACGTCCTTCAGGGCCGGTAGGCGGTGCAACGGTTCCAACTTTACCAGCAATGACGGGTGTCGTTTCTGCGTTCGTCAGATCACCGGCAGCAGCATTCCACTGCATCATGGCAGCAACCTGCCCTGCACCGAACGCTGCGTTGGCCTCTGCATATTCATAGGACAGGGAATCCTTAGGTGTCGCGCCGTTATCGGCAAGCAGTTTGTACATCTTGAGTGCATCGCGGTAGGCATCAGAATCGACAACGACGTTACCCTCCGCATCAAGCCAGTCGCCACCATTTGAACGCGGCAATGAATGAAACACCATAATATTGAACAGCAGGTTTTTCATTTGTAGCACGGTGCCGTAACGTGTTGGACTATCTGGGTTTATTGCCTTTGTGAAATATAACGCTGTTGCGGCGTAATCCTTCCACGACCAGTCATCCGGATTTTTTGGCATAAGCGCTTCGCCAAGATATTTCTCGGAAATTTCACCATAGCGGGATTTTGCAGCTTCATCCGCCAATAGAGCGTCGATCAGGTCTTTGCGGTAGTACATGAAGTGCATCGAAAGATCAGTCGGAACACCATATTGCTTGCCATCAAACTGCATGGTTGAAAGCACCGCGTCACCATAGACATCCTGCGCGTTGTCGGAAAGTTCAATCGGCTTCATGAAAGGCGCGTATCGGCCGATGGAATAGGTTGCCAACAAATTAAGATCAAAGGCATCGGTGCCAGCAGCAAGATCAGCCTGAAGCTTGTCGAAGAAACCGTCCCGATTAAAAAAGATCAGCTCAACCTTGTCATCTTCCGCCGTATCGGATTTCGCATTATACGCTTCGCTGGCTGCCCGCAGTGCGGTTTCCTCGGGACCACCCGGCCATCCCAGCACTGTAACGGCTGCCTGAGACAGGCTCGTGGTTGCAAGCAGTGCTGCACATGCAAGCGCGGTAAAATTCAAAGACGTGTAACGTTTCATTTTTTCCTCCCGGTTTGAAGCTCAAGTGTTGTGGCTGCCAGATCGGCCACACCAAAAACGCCGGCATCGCTGCCAAGCAAGGCACGTCTGAATGTTGGTTGACGGATATTCGACACGTCGGAACAATGTTCCTCAATGAGATCGAGATAACCTGCGGCCAGCCCAATTCCACCACCAATGACAATGCAATGAGGGTCGAACATCAGTTGGATATTTTGACAAAGCTCTCCAATTTGCCGCGCTGAATTGGCGACGATCGGTTTTGCCCAGGAACTGCCTGCGTCAGCCGCTTCAAAGACAGCACGGGCATCTGCAGTATGGCCAAATCGCTTGGCCTCATTTGAAATCCAGCGACCGGAGACACCATCTTCGAAGGGACCGTGACCATCATCGGGGATATGTCTAATATGCCCAAAGTGGCCGGCAATTCCGTTACGCCCGCTTACAAGACGACCATTGGAAACAACGCCACCACCAATACCAGTTGAAACGGTCAGGAAGACCATGTCCTGCCCCATGCTGGTCCCATGCCTATATTCGCCCCATGCTGCAGCCTGGGCATCATTGATGGCAAAAACACGGTGATCCAGCGCCGCTTCCAGTTTTGGCACAAGGGGATATTGATCGGGTATGTCGAGCGTTGCAGGATTGACAGCAGACCAGAATCCATCATGCACGCGCCCGGTGACCGCTATGCCGACACCATTGTACCGCCCCGCCCATCCAGCCGAGATTTCCAACAATTGATCAATCCAGGCCTGCGCCCCGGCGGTCCGTTCAGTCGGACAGAAAATTCTGTCAATGATCTGGCCATTTGAAATCAGGGCAGCGATAATCTTCGAACCACCCAGGTCAATAGAGAGTATTGGCAAATTTGATTGTGCCGGTGTGCTCATGCATCCGCCTCCGTAGCCACTGCACAGGACATTGCATCGGCAAACCAACCCGTTACATGTTCGGTTCGTGTAATCGCAGAACCGACCACGACAGCATAGGCGCCGCGGGCAACGGCCAGTGCGGTTTGTTCAGGCGTGCGATAACAACCCTCTGCAATGACATATCGGAAATTCGCAGAAAGTGATGCCACCAGATCCAGATTCGGTTTTTCCGGTTCAACGTCGCCCAGATACCCCGACAACGTGGTACCAAGGAGATCTGCGCCCAATTTCGATGCACAAACGCCATCATCAAAATCTGCGCAATCAGCCATTGCCAGCGCGCCGGCATCATGAACCGAAGTCACCAGGTCGCTTACCGGAACGGGTCGCACCCGATCCGTTGCATCAAAGGCAATTATGTTTGCTCCCGCTGCAACGAGGTCTTCCACATCCTGTATGAACGGTGTGATCCGAACAGCACTGTCTTTCAAGTCCCGCTTGACAATTCCGATGATCGGCGCATCGGTCACCATCCGAACCGACTTTACGTTTTCCACGCCCTCAATACGCAGTGCAACTGCACCTCCCGCGAGAGCTGCCAATCCAAACGCCGCGACAATATCACAGCGATCCATCGGCCCATTTATGACGGGTTGGCAGGAAACGATTAATCCACCACGGATTTTTGCAAGCACCACATCAATTCCCCTGGAGCATCTAGCTTAAGTGGATTGATACCAGAATAATACCAGTTGTGTCAATCAGCGCACCGCTGGACCAGACCGCTTCACGTATTGTCAGAAACGGGACAACGGTCTCGGCCTCTGGTTTTGTCGAGGCATTCAAGTTTTGGCAATTCCGTCAAAACCTGAATCGCTCAAGCGGATTGTTCGACAACAAAGTCGTAGCGGTCTCCATTATACCGTGTCTCGGTAAATTCGACGATCCTTCCATCTTCCAGGAAACAACGCCGCTCGACGATAAAAATAGGTGTGCCGTCGGGACATTGCAGTAGTTCCGCTTCACGAGGGCTGACAACACCGGCACGCATTCTTTGAAGTGCCCTTTTTGGCAGAGCATTGCGCTGTTCAAGAACGTCGTATAGTGAATCGCTGACCAGATCGGCCGATGGCAGAAACGTCCGAAGGACGGCTGCACGCTCAATGGCAATCGGCGTTGAATCAGCCAACCGTAACCGCTCAAGGCGAACCAGTTGCTCGGACGGCGATATGCCAAGCGCCATCACCTCTGACGGTGAAGGCATTGTAATCTCTTTTGAAAGCCACCTGGTTCCCGGCTCCATCCCACGCGAGCGGATATCCTCTGAAAAACTGGATAACCCGGAAAGGGTTTTCTCAACACGTGACGCGACCTCGGTTTTGGAACCGTGGCGACGGATCAGGTATCCCTTCTCAGCAAGTTCATCGATTGCCTTGCGAACTGTGACGCGAGACAGGCCAAGTTCAGCTGACAAGACCCGCTCACTTGGCATGAAAGCGCCACGTTCAAGCAACTCATCATTGATGGCCTGTTCCAACCCATCCTGCAATTTACGATAAAGCGGGCGTTCATCCTGGCTTTGCGCCACCTGTTCACGCAAATAACTGACGACGTCAAAGCGAGCCAATCCAGCCTCCTTAGAATCAACGAAATGGCGGTTCAACTGATGCTATACTGGTATCGTAAGCTTTGTAAGCTGCGCAGACAAGGAAGGTGTACCCGCGCTGGACATTCTGTCAGACGTTGGACGCGCTTGCGAGTTGTGTCGCGATTAATCTGGCAGCGTGCCATTTTGTTTAGAACTCTTCATGTTTTGACGGAATCGGCAAAACCTTAATGCATCAACAATATCAAAGGCCGACACCATTTCCCGGTTCTGACAAAACGTCAAACAGTCTTGTGTGAGAACCGGTTTTGCAATGCACTGAGTCCACCCAACAGATTACCTATACAGACAGAGTTATCGCAGTGGGTTTACGCCCTTAGGCACCAGCCAGAACTGAGCTTGCGAAAGAACAAAATCCACCAGAACTGCAAGCAGTGCGACAGGCAGAGCACCAGCAAGCATCATGCCAAAATTGTTCAATGCAATACCCTGGAAAATCAGCTCCCCAAGACCACCGGCGCCAATTAAAAATGCGAGCGGCACTGTACCAACATTGATGGCGAAAGCTGTTCTGATGCCTGCAAACATGACAAATAGCGCATTGGGGATTTCCACTCTGCGCAATATCTGTCCCGGTGTCATCCCCATCCCTGTTGCCGACTCGATCAGATGAGGTGCTACTGCCTGACAGCCGGCATAGGCATTACGAACGATTGGCAGGAGTGTAGCGACAAACAGACCAAATATTGCAGGTACTGTGCCAATACCAAGCACTGACATGGACAGCGCCAAAATCGCAAGTGTTGGCACTGTGGTACCTACATTCAGGATCTGCATTAATGCTTCTGCATATTTCAGCATGTACGGGCGGGACAACAAAATACCCAGCGGTAACCCGACCAAAAGCGCCAACCCTCCCGAAACTGCAACCATAAACAAATGCTGATTCAGGAGATAAAGAACATCGTCCTTGAGTGACAGTATTTCAGGCAGTATGCCGGAACTCCACGCCAATACACCGGCCAGGAATGCCAGTCCAAGCACGATCATACGCGCTGTGCTGGCCAACGCGTTGGATTGTAACGCGTCTGTTAGCCGGATTGCACCGGCAAGGCGGTCGATCCCCGAACGCAATGGATTGAGACGCTTACCACCCGCTGTATAGTCGGCGTTGATAATATCATTATCCATTTGAGCCTCCTGCCGCCGCCTGATTACTCAAGCTCCTATGCTCATCAAAATCACTGATCACGATACGTAGCACCCAGAAGGTGGGTAATGCCGCGCTGCGTGACGTACCCCTTGTATATGCCATCACTATCGACACAGGCGAGTGAAGCTTCATCGTGCATAAACATGGAAGATACGGCAGTTCGCAAATCTTCACCGACATGCACGGAAACTGGCAGTTTGTCGTGGCTATCACCCACCTTGCCCTTTTTTCCGCGCGCATCTGACAGGTATACAACGCCGCGCGCACGCCCCTTCGGTCCCACCATCACGATGGAAATATGACCGTGCTCTTCCATGAGGTTTACGGCTTTGTCCAAAGTGTCATCAGCTGTGACCCTTGGCGGGTCCTTCGTCATGGCGTCCTCAACCCTAATCAGGCGTAGTCGTTTTAATGTCCGGTCGCCGCCGACAAAATCCGCAATGAAAGAATTTTTTGGATGTGCCAGCAGGTCATCGGGCGAATCATACTGAATCAGCTGACCGGCATCAAAAATCGCTATCTTGTCCGCCATCTTTACAGCCTCATCGATGTCGTGGCTGACGAACATGATCGTCTTCTTGATCTCCTTTTGCATCCGTAAAAACTCATCCTGGATCACCTCTCGATTTATAGGATCGATAGCACCGAAAGGTTCGTCCATCAGCATGACGGGTGGATCAGCGGCAAGCGCACGGATGACACCCACGCGTTGCTGTTGTCCGCCGGACAGTTCCTTTGGGAACCGCCCTAGAAAAGTGGCAGGATCCAGAGCGACCATCTCCAGCAGTTCACCAGCTCTTGTACGCGATTTCTTTCTGTCCCAACCAAGCAGATCGGGCACAGCGCAAATATTGTCTTCGATCGTCTGATTTGGAAAGAGCCCAATTTGCTGAATGACATACCCGATACTGCGTCGTAACGAGATCGGGTCTTTGGACGTGACGTCTTCACCACCAATGAAAATTTTGCCGCTGGTTGGCTCAATCAGCCGGTTTACCATTTTCATTGTGGTTGTTTTCCCGCATCCGGAGGGCCCCAGCAGAACGCAGATGTTGCCCTCAGGTACGTCCATGTTTATGCGGTCAGCCGCGGTGATATCACCTGACGGCGTTTGAAATATCTTCGTAAGATCTTCTAATCGGATCATGGTTAGGCCTTTGAGGACTGCAGACCGCGGGGCGTAAAACGCTTCTGCAGCCAAAGAAGTGAGAAATCAGCAGTTATTGCCAGAATAGATACCGCCAGTGCGCCGGCGATCAGTTGCCGGGGGTCGGTTTGTGAAATACCTCGAGATATGAGCGTCCCCAACCCGCCAGCACCGATGTATGCGGCGATGGCTGCAACACCTATGTTCATGACGACAGCGGTTCGCACACCGGCCATAATGACGGGTACAGCCAGTGGAATTTCCACTTTTCGCAAACGTTGGAAAGATGTCATGCCCATGCCGCGCGCGGCTTCACGTAGCGCCGGATCAACATTGGCAATCGCTGTGTAGGTATTTCTGATAATCGGCAGTTGGGAGTACAAAAGGATTGCAATGACAGCAGGCAGATACCCTATCCCCTGTCCAATGGTTGACAGGATCGGAATCATTATTCCAAAAAGAGCAATGGACGGAATGGTTATAATTATGGCAGCTGTATACAGAACAATATCTGCTGCGCGCTGATTTTGGGTAATTGCAATTCCGATCGGGACACCAGTTATGATCGCAAGTCCGACAGCAACCGAAACAATCGCAATGTGCTGAACGGTCAACTCGACAATGTAGCCAAAATTCCCGATGATAAAACTGATTGTTTCCATTATGGTCCCGCCCGCCAAGTTCAGCACCGCACCAGAATTTACAATTGATGGTCCGCCGTCAACTAAAAGGAAAAAGGGTCATTGCAATGAAAATTCGGGGCCTTGATCGAAATGTTGCACGTTTTTCTCTCGACCTGAAACCAACCGACATCCCACAAACGGTTATGGATTTTGCTCAGGTGCTCCTTGCTGACCTCCTGTGTGTTGCTGTGGCCGGATCACATACACCAATGGCAAAAATCGCTGCACAATTTGCCAGTTCGCAAATGGGTGGAGATCGGCAAATATTGTTTAACTCAATGACCGCGTCTCCATCCGGTGCGGCCATGGCAAACGCCTTTATCATCGATTCAATGGACGCCCATGATGGTTACAAACCTGCAAAAGGCCACGCTGGATGCGCGTCCCTTGCCGCTGTTGTTGCAACGAGCCAACCCGGATTGCCCGGTGATGAATTCCTGGCGCATCTGGTTCTGGGATATGAGATTGGCTGTCGCGCCGGCATCATATTGCACAATACAGCAAAAGATTACCACACATCCGGTGCTTGGATGGCGATCGCAACTGCTGCAATTGCCGGTAGAGCAATTGGCCTGAGCGTCGATAAAATGAATGAGGCGATGGGTGTAGCGGAATTTCATGGCCCGCGCAGTCCGATGATGCGATGCATTGACTACCCAACCATGGTCAAAGACGGCTCCGGATGGGGAGCGCTGGCCGGAGTATCCGCCGCCTATCTTGCCAATAGTGGCTTCACAGGCGCGCCAGCTGAAATCGCGCAAACACAACTGGCTCCGGAGTTATGGTCCGATTTGGGCTCCCGCTGGATATTGCTGGACCAATATGTAAAACCGGAACCGGTTTGCCGTTGGGCACAACCTGCAATTCATGCGGCCATGACGCTTAAAATGCAAAATGACTTTGAACCGGCTGATATTGAAAGAGTTGATGTGACCACATTCAGCGAGGCCGCACAACTGGCTGTAAAACATCCCGAAACCACCGAGCAGGCACAATACTCGCTACCATTCCCACTCGCGGCGGCAATTGTGCACGGTACTGTAACACCGGAGCGCCTAATGGACGCGGGACTGGCTGATACACAGGTAAACAAGCTTGCGCAAAAAGTGAACATGCATGCTGCGGCCGAGTTTGACGCAGCATTTCCGATTCACCGCTTTGCTGTTGTACGGATAATTCTACGCGATGGACAGATTTTTGAAAGCGAACCAACGGAAGCCAGCGGTGATCCGGAAAGCCCACTGTCCGACATCGAACTGCAGGCGATATTCCACCGCTTCTCGGACACATATTTGGGAGAGAATGCAGCTGCGGATCTGCATAAATCGGTCAGCCAACTGCGCAATAACACAGCCGATGATATGCTCGAAATGACGTCGCACCCGGCCAAAAAACCTGGCCATGAAAACCGCTGACCATGAAGCCAGCGGTCCTAGGAAAGGTGACGGATTTCTGACTTACTTCAACCCTTTTTCGTTCAGGAAATTGGTGGCAACGTCCTCGATGCTCATTTTATCAACATCGACTTGCGAGTTCAGCGCTTGCATTGTCGCGTCGTCAATGACTGCTGCCATTGCCTCTAGTGGTTCAGCCAGGGTTGGGTTTGCTTCCAGCGTTTCGGTCCGTACTACCGGAGCAATCGCATAAGCTGGGAAAAAACCCTTATCGTCTTCAAGTACACGGAAATCAAAAGCCTTGATTCTTCCATCTGTGGCAAACACCAGCGCCACATCTACCTGACCCTCATTCAGTGCCTGGTATGTCAATCCGGACTCCATCGATTTCAGGTTGGGGCGACCAACTTTAAAGCCATAGGTTTTTTCCACACCGGGAAGTCCATCGGGCCGTCTTGGAAATTCGGCGTTAACGGCAATATCCACACCACCGCCGTCTTTGAAGCGCATTGCAAGGTCACTCAGGCTGTTTACATCAGCAGTATCTGAATCACCATTTTTAACGGCAAATGCATAGGTATTGTTTGCATTGGATGGTTCAAGCCACGTCAAACCCTTTTTGCCGTCAAGCTCTCTGACTTTCTCCAAAGTTTGAGCTGCATCAAGCTTCTCGCTTACTTTGTTGTATGTGACCAGCGACGTGCCCGTGTATTCCCAATAGAGGTCGATCTGGCCGTTTTCCTGCGCCTGGCGCAGCACCGTTGATCCCAAGCCGTCCCTCTTGGTGACATCGAAGCCTTTGGCTTCAAGCATTTGTTTGGTCATCTCCGCCAAAAGCAGCTGCTCGGTAAAATTTTTGCCGCCGACCACAATTTGCTGGGCCGATGCCACATTCACCGAAAATGCAACGACTGCCACAGCACCGATCCATTTTGTGAAACGAACGAAATTAAACATTGAATTCTCCCTGGAATATGCAGCTTGTGAATAGCCGCATGATGCAAAAAGAGTGCATCTAAAAGGGGAGTACGACAACAAAAGAAAAAACACGTCACGGCATAACAAAATAGCTGACGCGATCATGTTTGTGTCGGGGATCAGACTTGCACTTCACACGTTTCGCGTCTTGCCAGTAATAAAAAGACAGCGCCGAAACCGTAAGGTTGATACCCAATAAACCCTAGCTGCGTGAAAAGTCTTCAGGGATACCCAGGACTTTCCCAAGCCTGTTGGTCTCACGTTGGACAAGGGAAAAATTACTGTCGCGCACAGTTGGCAGCATTTGTCTGGCTTGCCGCACGGCGGCATAATCCAACCGGGCGATGATCAACTCCTCCTCCTCGCCAGCCACCGACAATTCTTTACCGCTCGCATCCATTATGCGCGAGCCTCCCCAAAAAGTCAGATCATTCTCGATACCGCAACGATTTGCCAAAACAAGTGGTGCGCCATAGACCATCGCATAGAACTGCGCGGCAATTTTCCATCCTGCAGGATTATCAAACTCGGCACCGACAGCCTCTATAGCTGATGAAATAGGTGATATTAAAAGTGTCGCACCATGAAGAAATGCAAGATTGGTGAGCGCCGGGTTCCAAAGGTCTGCGCAGATAAGAAGTCCTATTCGCCAATCGGCGTCCCACTTGTATGTCTCGACGAACCTGCCGGCTGCATAGTGCTTGCCCTCTTCAAGCAGACCATAGGTTGGAATGTTTATTTTCCGGTGTAGATGAACAATTCTTCCGTCCTTTACGGCGACACAGGCGTTGTAGAATTGTGCGGCCGGCCCTTCTTCAATAAAGCCGATAACCGACATCATTGATCCACTCGCCTCGGCAATTTGCAATAGGCGCGGATCGTCCCGTTTCATCGCACTTTCCAGCAGATGGGTGCCACCATGATGCGACGTCAGCGATACTTCTGGAAACACCAAAAGCTCAACATCATGTTTCTTTGCCTTTGCGATCCAATGCAGATGCTTTTCCACATTCGCGTCTACATGACCAATTTCACTTTGGATTTGGGCTATACCAACATTTATTGTCGTGCTCATGTCTCGATCCAGGTTGTGGCGGCGATGCTATGTTATGAGCTTAATTATTGGCCTGTTCAATCATCCACTGCATCAGTCTCGATGCTGCGGGGGTGCTGCCACCCTTCCCCAGCGAAATGTAACAGCCCCACGGACTTTCAGCCCGGTGGGACAAGGGCTCCACAACCCGGTTTTTATCCAGATAGGAGCTGGCAAGGCTGCTCAAGGTAACAACGGCCCCGAGGCCATGAGCAGCCATCTCCATAGCAATATTGAGCGAATTGGCGTGATGCCTGATCTCCTGCGCAGTTTCTATCGAGTTGAGGCCTGCCACATAGGTTTCCCAATAGTCATGCCTTCCCAGGATTGAAATGATCGGCAGTTCCTTGAACGGAACTCCGCTCTCCATTTTTTTTTGCCAATCGTCGCTGCATACCAATACCAGTGTGTCGTTCCAGAGTTTTTTTGCTTCAGGAGGTGCTTCATGTTCGCGGTAAAAACACATCTTCAAATCTGCGATTGCGTCGCTCGCATTATCCCAAACTGCACCATAAACCGAGACCCTGATGTCAGAATTTTCTTTCAGAAATTCCGACACCCGTTCAACAACAACGCTTTCCGCCAGACTAACCGGACAGCTGATGCTTATCTGCTCGCCGCGTGTCGGTGTTGAAATTGCATGCGTTGCGGTGTCAATTTGCCGAAGCGCTTCACGCAGATTGGGTAGAAATGCCTTTCCCGTTTCGGTAAGCGCCAGGCTGCGGGCGTTCCGATGAAACAGCGGCTGTCCTATATACTGCTCAAGAGCGCGAACATGGCCACTGATGGCTGCCTGCGTAAATCGCAATTCGTGTGCTGCCAATGTAAAACTCAGGTGCCTGGCTGCACTTTCAAATGACCGTACAAAGTTTAAAGGCGGCGGCGGCCGGTTCATGAGATACTCCAGTGTTTGAGTGTCCATAACACCGCTCAATGTTCCATGACAACATTTTTATGTAGGCATGGCGCCATATAATTCAGATGTACTCGGTCATGAATAAATATAACGTACCCATTGTGGATTGAGTTTTCAGGAAATCATCTGAGGAATTGTAATGGCAAGAGAGCGCAGAAGCGGTGGGCGTAATTCAAAAGCTTCGCGCGGAAACGGAACTATCCCCCAGTTGCCATGGCAAGATGTAATCAACCCCTATCCGCCGATGCAGATTCTCGACGAAGAGCAGATGAACGCGATTCACAAAACCTCAATGCGCATTCTGTCGGAACTTGGCATCCGGGTAATGGGCGATGATGTCATGGATTTTTTTCAGGCGGCCGGCGCTATCGTCAACCGGGAAGAAAACGTCATTCGCCTCGACGAAAGCATCGTCAATGCTGCCCTTGCTACGGTACCGTCTTCGTTTACACTAACCTCAAGAAACCGGTCAAAGCGCCTTCAGATTGGCGGCAACCATTTGACTTTTGGACTTGTTGCCGGTCCACCAAATGTACACGATCGCATCAATGGGCGGCGTTCGGGCAACATGTCCGACTATGAGAATTTCATCAAACTTGCCCATCATTTCAACGCCATTCATCTAATCGGCAATCAGGTGGTTTCGCCGATGGAGTTGCCGGCCGGCTCGCGCCATCTCGACACATATTTTGCAAATCTGACGCTGAGTGACCTGTGTTTCCACTGTACTGCCATTGGTGCCGGGCGGGCTATCGATGGCATCAATATGATGGCGATTTCGCGCGGTGAAACACTTGAGCAAATGAAAACTGATCCCGGCGTCATTACAATTATTTCCGTCAATTCACCCCGCCTGTTCGATGACCAGATGGGTGAAGGTCTGATCGCAATGGCCAAGCATGGTCAGCCGGTCACCATAACGCCATTTACGCTGATGGGGGCAATGACGCCGGTAACACTTGCTGCGGCATTGGCACAACAGAACGCGGAAGCATTATTCGGGATCGTTTTGACCCAGCTTGTCAATCCTGGCACGCCTGTCATGTATGGTGCATTCACCTCAAATGTCGATATGCGAACCGGTGCACCAGCCTTTGGCACGCCTGAAAACACAAAAGCAAATATTATCGCGGGTCAGTTGGCCAGGCGCTACAATATTCCTTATCGAACCTCGAATGCCAACGCATCAAATACGGTTGACCTCCAGGCCGCATACGAAACGGGCATGGCGACATGGGGAGCTGTCATGGGCGGCGGCAACATGATTTATCATGCTGCGGGGTGGCTGGAAGGTGGTTTGACGTCTTCGCTCGAAAAACTTGTTCTGGATGTGGAAATTCTTCAAAACATGATGGAATTTTTAAAACCGGTGCCGTTTACCGAAGATGATCTGGGCTTTGAAGCCATTGCAGCGGTAAATACTGGTGGTCATTTTTTCGGTTCCGAACACACAATGGCCAGATATAAAACCGCATTCTACCAACCGATGTTGTCTGATTGGCAAAACCATGAAAACTGGGAACTGGCAGGTGGCAAGGATGCGGTCGAGCGTGCCACGGAAATTTGGCAAAAGGCCCTGGAAGAATATGTCGAACCCAGGCTGGAACCGGCCGTAAGGGAAGCGTTGGTTTCCTATGTTGCCAAGCGAAAGGATGAGATCGGCACTGGCGAACCTTAGAATACACGCGGCAATGCAACTGAACTGCAATCGACAGATAGAGGCATGAATTCAAAAGCTCAGGGCATCAAATTGTGTGCATTTGAAAGTGATGCTCTCTAGCATTCTGCTTTGCCGTATATTTCATCCGCACGCTTTTCAAAGGCTTCCGCAAACATACGAAATGCACGGTCAAACATGCTGCCCATAACAACGCCGAGCATGCGGCTCTTGAATTCATAATCTATATAGAATTTTATCGTGCAACCACCATCTGGTCGCGCCGAGAATGACCATCTGTTGTTGAGATAGCGAAACGGTCCATCCAGATATTTGACATCAATCATATTGTCGTCCGGGCTGAGCAGAACCTGGCTTGTAAATGTCTCGCGAATGGCTTTGTAGCCAACGGTCATGTCTGCCACCAACAGCGTCTTTTCGTTACGCTCTTTTCTCGAACGCACGCGCAATGCTTCACATAGGGGGAGAAATTGCGGATATTTTTCGATATCTGCCACGAGTGCAAACATTTGCTGAGGCGTATGCGCGACGTCGCGCGTGGTTTCATGTTTGGGCATGCAATGTTATTTCAGTAAGCGTCAATTCTTCAGTCCGTTTCGGGCAGCACGCGCCACCTGCAATTTGGCAAAATCATCACCGGCATGATGGGAGGAGCGCGTAAGCGGGCTGGCGGACACCATCAAAAAACCTTTTGAATAGGCAATGGTTTCATAGGATTTGAACTCATCCGGCGTGACAAAACTCTCCACCTTGTGATGCTTCTTTGTTGGCTGCAGGTATTGGCCCATCGTCAGGAAGTCAACATCTGCTACCCGCAGGTCATCCATCAGCTGCAATATTTCATTGCGTTCTTCACCCAATCCAACCATGACACCTGACTTGGTGAATATGCTGGGGTCCAGCTCCTTGACGCGTTGCAGCAATCTGATGGAGTGGAAGTACCGCGCACCGGGGCGTACCGTCAGATAGTTGGACGGCACCGTTTCCAGGTTGTGATTGAAAACATCAGGCCTTGCAGCAACGACACGCTCCAATGCACCGTCTTTTCGCAGAAAGTCGGGGGTCAGAATTTCAATCGTTGTGCCGGGTGATTCCGAACGAATGGCGTCAATCGTCTCGACAAAATGCTGCGCACCGCCGTCGGCAAGATCATCGCGATCAACCGAAGTTATGACAACATGCTTCAAACCCATCTGAAACACCGCCCGACCGACATTTCGCGGCTCATCCGGGTCCAGCGCTGTTGGCCTTCCGGTAGATACATTGCAAAATGCACAGGCGCGGGTGCAGATTTCCCCCATGATCATGAAACTGGCGTGTTTTTGCTCCCAGCAACCACCAATATTCGGGCAACCTGCCTCTTCACAGACCGTCACAAGCTTGTTGGACTTCACGATTTCGCGTGTATCCTTATAGCCTTGTGACGTCGGTGCCTTGACCCTGATCCAACTGGGTTTACGTGCAATTTCATTATCCGGACGATGTGCCTTTTCCGGATGGCGCACGCGTTTTGCTCCGCCGGCAGTCGTGTCAAGAACAGTGACCATGGGATTAACCTTCAAATTTCATACGTATGTCAGCGTCCCGCCAACAATGAAAACACCCACAAAATGACGATCGCTCCAACTGTTGCGACGATCAGATTGCCGACGAAGCCAAAAAAGGCAATTCCCAGGCTGGTTGCCAAAAAACCACCGACGAAGGATCCAATCACACCAACAACCAGGTTTTTAATCAAACCATGGTTTCTGTTCATTACTTTCTCGGCGATAAACCCGGCCAGCAGGCCAACAAGCAGAAATCCCAAAATACCCATGCCCATGATATGCGTTCCTTTTATTGCTCAAATTGACATAGTTGTGCGCTGCTAAGCATTCAATGCCCGGCCATAGGCGTCAAGTACACTTTCCTTCATCATCTCCGAGAGGGTCGGATGCGGGAAGATCGTGTGCATGAGCTCTTCTTCGGTCGTTTCCAAATTCATGGCGACGACAAAGCCCTGGATAAGTTCAGTCACTTCCGTGCCCACCATATGGGCACCGAGAAGCTCACCGGTTTTCTTATCGAAGATGGTCTTGATCAATCCCTTGTCTTCACCCAGTGCAATGGCCTTGCCATTGGCACCAAACTGAAAGCGCCCGACCCGTATATCATAGCCGGCTTCCCTGGCTCTGGCTTCGGTCAGGCCAACACTGGCAACCTGGGGGTTGCAATAGGTACAGCCTGGTATCTTGTTTTTGTCCGTCGGATGAACACCTGGAACGCCGGCGATTTTTTCAACACAAACGACACCTTCGTGCTCTGCCTTATGGGCCAGCATGGGAGGCCCGGCAACATCACCGATTGCATAGATGCCTTCAACATTAGTCTTGCCAAATCCATCAATAACAATACAGCCACGATCGGTCTTCACACCGAGAGTTTCCAACCCGAGATTTTCAATATTACCCTGAACGCCAACAGCTGAAATCATCCGGTCTGCGGTTATTTTCTGGACTTTTCCGTCTTTGGTTTCCACATGCGCAGTTACGCTGTTTGCACCCTTGTCTATTTTCGAAACCTTGGCTTCGGTAATTATCTTCAGACCCAGTTTTTCAAGCGCCTTGCGTGCAAGACCGGAAATTTCAGCATCCTCAACCGGCATGACATTGGGCATCATTTCGACGACGGTTACATCAACACCCAATGCATTGTAGAAACTGGCAAATTCGATACCGATAGCGCCTGACCCCATAACCACCAGAGATTTTGGCTGCTCCTTGGGCACCATCGCTTCAAAATAGGTCCAGATCAGTTTTCCATCAGGTTCGATGCCAGGCAGGACCCGTGGTCGTGCGCCCGTTGCGACGATGACATGCTTTGCCTGATAAGTGCCCTCACCCTTGGTATTTTTTGGAACCGGGTTTTGCGGCTCCATTGGCACTTTCGACGATTTCTTCACGGCAATTTCCACGGGCGCTCCCGCTTTGCCTGCTTTGGTGATCTGAGCTTCTCCCCAAATCACATCAACCTTGTTCTTTTTCATCAGGAAACCGATGCCGGCATTGAGCCGGCCGGACACACCGCGGGAGCGTTTGACAACAGCGTTGATATCCGCAGCAATTTTGCCTTCGAGTTTCAGACCATAATCGTCAGCATGCTCGGCAAAATGTAGTATTTCCGCTGAACGCAACAGCGCCTTGGTCGGAATACAACCCCAGTTAAGGCAAATACCACCCAAATGCTCACGCTCGACGATGGCTGTCTTCAGCCCGAGTTGGGCAGAACGCACCGCCGTTACATATCCGCCGGGGCCAGACCCGATGATGATGACATCATAAGTATTGGACACGCTTAGTCTCCTGATGTGCGGCATACCCCAGCCAGGGTCGCCTGTATTAAGGTGCCAGCGTCATGTCGTGGCGCCACAGTGGAATTTGGTTGGCAATCGCCCGCAATGCCTGAACACAGGCGGGCGATATGCCGTCAGCTATTGCGCAACGCCCAGCCGGTCAGCAGCAGCGTTACACCGTTGAAGGTCAATTCAACACCAAGGAACAGTCCAAGCACCGACGTTGCGGCCCAGGGGAAATCTGCAACAATGAGACCACCCAGAACAAGCGACATCACACCCGAAACAAGAACCCAGATCCAACCCGCAACGGGGCGCATGGAAAACGAGTAGGCAATTTTGGAACCGCCAAGCAGAAACAACAATATTGCCACCAAAACGGTCAGTGATGCTGCGCCGGCTGTCGGGTTGCTCGCCAGAACACCGCCCACAACAATCATCAGCACGCCGGTGGCCAGCGTCCACAGGAAACCACCCCAGCCACGGTTTGAAAACGCCTGAACGATCTGCACTGCACCAAGCAGCATGAAAAAGAAGGCCACCAGGTAGTCGACTGTTACGGTTGCTTCAAGCGGATTTGAGAATGACAAAAAGCCGCCAATCAGTGAAATCAACCCGAACAACATCAGCCAGCCCCAGGAAGCCTTCAGCTTCGCAAATACTTCCTGCATGTCTTTATTATCAAATTCATTAGTCATTGCCGCGTCCTCTCCAATAATCGGCTGATAGTACTTGCTCTATACCAGCATACCGAGAGGATTTTGCACATACCCCTTGAACGCGGAAAGAAGTTCGGCGCCAAGCGCGCCATCCACAGCGCGGTGATCTGTCGATAATGTAACGGACATGACAGTCGCCACGGCCAATTCACCGTTTTTGACGATTGCCCGTGGCTCACCAGCACCCACAGCCAGAATGGTGGCGTGGGGCGGATTAATGACCGCAGCAAAATCCTTGATGCCAAACATGCCCAGATTGGAGACGGCGGTGGTGCCGCCCTGATACTCCTGCGGCAGCAGTTTGCGCTCACGCGCGCGCGCCGCCAGGTCCTTCATTTCATTCGAAATGATAGACAGTGGTTTCATCTCGGCCTGACGAACGATTGGCGTTATCAAGCCGCCGGGTATGGAAACGGCCACGCCGACATCGGCATGTTTATGCATGACCATATTGCTCTCGGTCCACGACGCATTGGCCTGTGGTACGTCGCGCAATGCAAGGGCCATTGCCTTGATTACGAAATCATTGACGGAAAGCTTGAAGCCTGGCTTGTCATCGCGGATGGGTGCAGATTCATTGAGTTGCTTGCGCAGGGCCAGGAGCGCATCAAGTTCACAATCCAGTGTGAGGTAAAAATGCGGAACTGTCTGTTTTGATTCGACCAGACGTTTGGCGATTGTCTTTCGCATTCCATCGTGAGGAGCCAGCTCGTAAGATCCCTCTTCAAACAGCTTCATGACCTGAGCATCCGATGCACCGGTAGCAACAGGTGCCAAAGGTGCAGGTGCCGGCGCAGCGGCGCTTGTGGACGTCAATCCCGACGCGATCGCTGCATCCACGTCGCGGCGTATGACCCTGCCGTGCGGTCCGCTTCCGGTAACAGCACTTATTGCAATGCCGGCATCAGCGGCGATGCGACGGGCAAGTGGTGACGAAAACACCCGGGTCGTGGCTGGTTGGGCAACCGGCGCAACCGCGGCTGCAACCGGAGCTACCGCAGGAACTGGAGCCGCTACAGCTGGAGCAGCATCAACAACAGGTGCTGCCGCTGTAGCATTTGACGCCGCGCTGGCAGCCGCTGATGCGTCTTCACCTTCTTCAGCCAGGACAGCAATCAATGCATTGACCTTGACGCCTTCAGTTCCCTCTGGAACCACAATCTTGGCGACAACACCCTCATCAACGGCCTCAACCTCCATGGTCGCCTTATCGGTCTCGATTTCGGCAAGCACATCACCGGAGGAAACACTATCGCCTTCCTTGACGAGCCATTTGGCCAGATTGCCTTCCTCCATCGTCGGGGAAAGCGCAGGCATGGTAATATTGATTGGCATTTTCGTACCCTCCCCTTAAGCCGTATAGGTAACGGCTTTTACCGCATCAACGACTTCCGCAACATTTGGCAACGCCAGTTTTTCAAGATTTGCCGCATAGGGCATTGGCACATCCTTGCCGGCAACCGTCAAGACAGGCGCGTCAAGATAATCAAAGGCCTGTTGCATCACACGGGTCGCAATCTCTGTTCCAACCGAACTTTGCGGGAAACCTTCCTCGACCGTTACCAGACGTCCGGTCTTTTTCACCGATTCAATAACGGTAGGCAGATCCATTGGCCGTATCGTGCGAAGGTCAATCACTTCCGCTTCAATGCCCATACCTGCAAGCTCATCGGCTGCTTTTTCAGCGTAGGTCATGCCTATACCGAATGAAACTATGGTCACGTCATTGCCTGTACGATGAATGCGTGCCTTGCCGATGGGCAGGACAAAATCATCCATCTTGGGAACATCAAACGTATGCCCGTAAATAATCTCGTTTTCCAGAAAAATGACCGGATTGGGATCACGGATGGCAGCTTTCAGCAAACCCTTTGCATCGGCTGCCGTATAGGGCATCACAACTTTCAGGCCGGGAACATGACTGAACCATGAGGCATAACACTGCGAGTGTTGTGCTGCGACACGTGCTGCAGCGCCGTTGGGGCCACGAAATACAATCGGTGCCGTCATCTGACCGCCGGACATATAGTGTGTCTTGGCGGCAGAATTGATGATCTGGTCCATTGCCTGCATGGCAAAATTGAACGTCATGAATTCAACAATGGGCTTCAACCCGGCCATCGCCGCGCCAACACCAACACCTGCAAAGCCGTGTTCGGTAATCGGCGTATCAACAACCCGCCGGGCGCCAAATTCCTGCAGCAGCCCCTGTGTGATTTTATAGGCGCCCTGATATTCAGCGACTTCCTCACCCATGATGAATACATCGCCGTCAGCGCGCATTTCCTCAGCCATGCCATCGCGCAGCGCTTCACGCACGGTTGTTGGCACCATTTCGGTGCCGGCCGGAATGTCCGGATCAGACGGAACGCTTGGTGCGGCTGGTGCCGCTGCGACGGGTGCAGCCGGCTCGACAGCCGCTGCAACCGGCTCAGCGGCTGTTGCGGCAGGTGTTGCTGCCGGTGTTTCCGTACCGATGTCGGCAACGGTTTCACCATCATTCAACAGTACAGCTATAACGGCATTAACCGGAACGCCTTCGCTGCCCTCAGGCACCATGAGTTTGCCCACAGTCCCCTCGTCCACAGCTTCGACTTCCATCGTTGCCTTGTCTGTTTCAATTTCAGCAATAACATCACCGGAAGCAACGCTATCACCTTCTTTTTTGAGCCACTTGGATAGCGTTCCCTCTTCCATGGTCGGAGAGAGCGCTGGCATAAGAATATCTATTGGCATGGTTTCTCCCCCAACCTTACAGGACGATGTCTGTGTAGAGCTCTGACGGATCCGGTTCCGGAGTCGTCTGGGCAAATTCGGCACTGTCAGCAACAATATCGCGGACTTCCTTGTCGATTGCCTTGAGCTCTTCTTCACTCGCCCAGCCTTTTTCGAGCAGGCGCACCTTCACCTGTTCAATCGGGTCGTGCTCTGAGCGCATTTTCTGGACTTCATCCTTGGTGCGATATTTTGCCGGGTCAGACATGGAATGACCGCGATAGCGATAGGTCATCATTTCCAGAATAACCGGTCCCTTGCCGCTGCGCGCATAATCCAGCGCAGAAAGAGCGGCCGCTTTTACAGCCCGCACATCCATGCCATCAACCTTGTGACCGGGAATATTGAAAGAAACACCGCGTTGCGAAAAATCTGTCTGCGCCGATGCACGGGAAACGGAAGTTCCCATTGCATAGCGATTATTCTCTACAACGAATATGACAGGGAGCTGCCACAGCTCGGCCATATTGAAACTTTCATAGACCTGCCCCTGATTGGCAGCACCATCGCCAAAGAATGCCAGACTGACATTGCCGTTGTCGCGATAGCGATTGGCAAATGCGACACCGGTACCCAATGGAACCTGCGCACCGACGATGCCATGGCCACCATAGAAATTTTTCTCGCGCGAAAACATATGCATGGATCCGCCTTTACCACGCGAGTAACCGGCCTGCCGCCCGGTCAATTCCGCCATCACGCCGCGCGGTGACATGCCCGCAGCCAGCATATGGCCGTGGTCGCGGTATCCGGTGATGAGTTGATCACCGTCTTTCATGGCCAGTTGAATGCCGGTAACCACAGCTTCCTGTCCAATATACAGGTGACAAAAACCACCTATGAACCCCATGCCATACAGCTGTCCGGCCTTTTCCTCGAAACGACGGATCAGCAGCATTTCACGGTAGACTTCGAGCTCCTGCTCGCGGTCAAATTCCGCAACCTGCGCCCCAATGGCTGGCTTGGCTGTTTTAGCGGATCTCGATTTTGTAGAATTCGTTGCCCCAGTTCGACGACTGGATGACGCAGCACTTTTGCGCGGAGCCATATAACCCTCCCGATTGTTCGTCTGCCCTAAGCTTACGGAATAGGAGGTCTGGCAGCAAGGCCAATTATGCATAGCTTATTTGAAAGCTATTTCATTGTTTTCAATGGAATAATTATCAGTTAACGTAGATACGGTTAATTTACCTGTAGTCGTATATCACGATCTCGTTCGGACGCGACAGATTCAAGGCTTCACGGGCGCGTTCATCCAGCATGTCACGCACAACAGGCCCACCAGGCGGCAACAGATTAACCTGCCTCTGCAAATACTTACGTTCAACCACCAATGCGTCGAGTTGCCTTTCCAATTGCGCCGTGCGCACCACAAAGCGCTGCTTGGCGTTCATTCCCCGATCACCGTGAATGGCGTGAAAACCGAAATAACTAATAAAAGCAATTGCAACAGCAGGAATGAGCAGCCGACTCGTATTTCTGATTTTCTTCTGTCGTGTTGACATTGCGCAGATTACTCAAAACTCAAACTCCGGCAACAACACCAATTTCGGATTTGAATTGGATCTTCCGGAGTATTCCTTATGCACCAACATGTTTAATAGGATGTTATCACCGCCACGTTTTGTTTAAAAAAGCCTATTGTGACAATTGCACAAACAATGTTCATCCAATGACAAACAAAAAGCCTCCGTACGCCTGGGTACGAAGGCTTCACATAAAACATCAATGAGCAGTGAAAAAAGTCTACCCTCTCAGGATATCACGACCGGCATAATGGGCCTGCACATCGAGTTCCTCTTCGATACGGATCAACTGATTGTATTTTGCCAACCGATCAGAGCGGGCCAGCGATCCGGTTTTGATCTGTCCGCAATTTGTGGCAACCGCCAAATCAGCAATCGTGGCATCTTCGGTTTCGCCTGAACGATGCGACATCACTGCGCTATAGCTTGCCTTATGTGCTGTTTCCACAGCATCCAGCGTTTCACTCAGTGTGCCAATCTGGTTGACCTTGACTAGAATGGAATTGGCAACGCCCATTTTGATGCCATCGCGCAGCCGGGCCGAGTTCGTCACAAACAGATCGTCACCCACCAATTGGCACTTGGAGCCGGCAATATCCGTAAGGGCCTTCCAGCCATCCCAGTCGTCTTCAGCCATGCCGTCTTCGATTGAGATAATCGGGTATTTATCGGCAAGCTCAGCCAGATATTCAGCCATTGCACCCGGCTCAAGAGTACGCCCCTCACCTTCAAGAACATATTTTCCATCCTTGAAAAACTCGGTCGATGCGCAGTCAAGCGCCAGGAACATATCTTCGCCCGGGCGATATCCGGCCTTTTCGATGGACTGCATGATGAAATCAAGCGCTGCCGGAGCACTTTCAAGACCCGGCGCAAACCCACCTTCATCACCAACATTGGTGTTGTGGCCCTGAGCAGCCAGCTCTTTTTTCAGGGTATGAAAAACTTCCGACCCCATACGTACAGCTTCGCGGATGGTAGAGGCACCAACCGGCATGATCATGAATTCCTGAAAATCAATCGGATTGTCCGCATGTTCGCCGCCGTTGATAATGTTCATCATCGGAACCGGCAGAACGTGAGCATTGGGACCACCGACATAACGGTAAAGCGGCAGGCCAGCAGCTTCAGCGGATGCCTTGGCAACGGCGAGCGATACACCTAAAATGGCATTTGCACCCAGTTTCGCCTTGTTGGGCGTACCATCCAGATCAATCATGGTGCGATCGATGTGAATCTGGTTTTCCGCGTCCAGCCCACCAATGGCTTCCAAAATGGGGCCATTCACCGCATCAACGGCATTTTGTACGCCCTTGCCAAGATAGCGCGGTCCGCCATCGCGCAATTCCACTGCTTCATGTGCACCGGTGGATGCGCCGGAAGGAACACCGGCACGACCAAAGGAACCATCTTCAAGCAGAACATCGACTTCGACAGTCGGGTTACCACGGCTATCCAAAATTTCACGGCCGACAATATCGACAATTGCAGTCATATCACAGGATCCTTATGAACCAGAGGTTGGGGATTTCGGTGCTGTTTTAGGCAACCACACGAAAAACGCAACGTCCATGGCCGAATGAATTCCAGATTAACATCAATCAGGTTCAAATTTGTTCAAAGGCAAATATGGCGCCCTGTCCCAATTCGGGCTGAACCACGAGCCGGGCACCAATCATCGAATAGTCTATTCCTGCCTTTTTATAATCTGCCTCGAGCCGGGCAAGTTCCGCAACCTTGAAGACCACGGCGCGCAGCCTCAGCCCACGGCCATTATCATCTGTCTGGGTACCAAAATAGCCCTTGAGGCCCGCATGATTAAGGGCGATGATATCCGCGTTTCCGCTCGCCAGTTCGATACCAAAGGAATGTGCATTGACCTCACGCTGATCGACGATCTGCTGTAGCAGATACTGAAAATCGCTCGGGTTATGTTCCGACAGAATGATCTGGCCGATGGCTGTGACACCATTTGAATGCCGTTCCAGCGCCGTTCTATCAACGGCAGGTGGATTTATTCTCTGGCAGTTAAAAAAGAACACATCCGGTGATCGAAGGTCTGCAGCAAAAGCCAATGCAAAGCTGGCAGTCGCCTGCTCGCCTGAGGGTGTTTCGAATGGCCGGGAAAATTCAAGGTTCGGTCCGGCGCTTATGCCCTCACTCTCAAATCGAACCCGATCCGCTGCTGCATCGTCCGTCTTCATCACCAGCGCCGAAAATCCCTCCTCGCCCTGCCTGAAACGATACGCCTGATCCCGTTTGATAAAAACATTTCCTGCAAGTGCTGCCAGTTCGCAGGCTTCACGTTGCACAACGGCAAGTGGTTCCAGGTAGGTGCCATCGGAAAAGAACACACAGGCATTCTTAGTGCCAAAAGGGTGAAGCGCATCCG
This sequence comes from uncultured Rhizobiaceae group bacterium, assembly GCA_947501445.1. Classification (GTDB taxonomy): domain Bacteria; phylum Pseudomonadota; class Alphaproteobacteria; order Rhizobiales; family Rhizobiaceae; genus Hoeflea_A. The sequence continues at coordinate 215,196 of CANMVS010000009.1, forward strand.
GTGCGACCGTAAAACCAAGATCGACCATCCTTGAACGCGATACGCTCAGATCTCCAGTTGGTAAAACAACGTGATCAACTGCATTTGCCATATTCGCCATCCCCTAATTCGACCGGTCAAATTCTATCGCCAGCAGACAGGTAAAGCCTGCCCGGCTCATACTCAAGGGATAAGAATATCCGATTGAGTTTTACCGGCCCGTTGCAGCGCGAACAGACAATGTGCAACCAGTTCCTGCTGATAGCGTCGCGTCAATTCAGGATCTTTTTCCAACAGCACCACATCTACAAGCACCGACATTATATTGACCACAACCGTACGGGTGACGGTGAGCTGGTGTTCATCAATCTGCGGCACCTGCGCCACCACAAAGGCACTGATCATGTCACCGGCAAATTTCTCGGTACTGGCCTCATTGGCGTTTGGCGGCTTGTGCATGGATGAAAATCTCAACAGGGCGAGATATCCCGGTTGCGCGCGCGCACTGTCAATGTAGGCGGTGATCACCCGTGTTACATGATCTTTCTGATCGCCCTCAATCATTTCCCCCAACTGGCTGGCCAGATCGTTGGTCAATCGCTCGAACATACGATCATGAGCAGCAATCAACAGCTCTGTCCGGTTACGAAAATACTGGTAGATTGTGCCTACTGCAAAGCCGGTCTGTTCGGCAATTTGCGTTGTTGTCAGCGCCTCAAGTGTCTGCTGTGTTACAAGCACTTCAACAGCATCCAGAATGCGTTCGACCTTTTCCAGTGACCGCTTTTGTTTGGCCTGCCGCCTGTTACCGGTATTTACCATGTCATTCGCGCTCCAGTCACGACACTCTATCACTTCGCCGAGCAATAACATGAATAATTTTCACGTTTGTTGCCTGCCTGTAATTTCAATGGTATCCTTATACAGGACGGGCCAAAAGGAGGAACTCAGCGTGACCGGAACATATACAGCCATTGCAGCAACCTTGCTGTTGATAGGTATCGGCACTCCCCTACAGGCAGCAGACATTATCAACCTGACCCCGGGACCGGATGCGGCAGAACAACTGCAGGAAGCACTTATTACCGCAGAACCGGGCAGCACCATCAACATGGCGGCTGGCAAATATGAAATTTCGGACGGTCTGTCCCTGGATGTCGCAGATATCACCATTCGCGGCGCCGGAATGGACAAGACAATTCTGTCCTTTGCCAATCAAAAGGGCGGCGGTGAAGGGCTTCTGATTACGTCTGACAATGTCCTTTTGGAGGATTTTGCCATTGAGGACAGTAAGGGTGATGGCATCAAATCCAAGGCGGCTGATCAGATAACCTATCGCCGGATCCGGGTGACCTGGTCGGGTGGACCAAAAGAAACCAATGGCGCCTACGGCATATATCCGGTCGAATCAAAAAATGTGCTGGTGGAAGACAGTCTGGTGACCGGTGCCTCGGATGCCGGTATTTATGTCGGTCAATCTGAAAACATCATCGTGCGCAATTCAACGGCGACACACAATGTGGCCGGTATCGAAATCGAGAACAGCAAATATGCTGATGTCTATGGAAATACCGTAACCCACAATACCGGGGGAATTCTGGTCTTTGATCTGCCGAACCTGCCGATTATGGGTGGCCACTCCGTACGCGTTTTCGATAATAAGATCGTCGACAATGACACACCCAATTTCGCACCGGAGGGCAATATTGTCGGCATGGTCGCTAAAGGCACCGGCATCATGGTAATGGCAAACCGGAATGTGCATGTATTTGGCAATGAATTGCGCAACAACGGCACCGTGCATGTTCTTATCGCAACATATCCGAATGAATTCGACGACGACAATTATACGCCTCACCCCAGGGCTGTTGTCATTCGTGACAATGTCTATGAAGGTGGCGGTGATGATCCAACGGGTGAAGTTGGTGATATAATTGCCGGCGTCGCCGGAACGCCGGTTCCCAACATTGTCTGGGATGGCGTTGTGCCCCTGACCGAATGGATAACCTGGACCGCCGCAGACAATCGTATTTACGTCGATGAAGCCGACGGCACCACATTTGCCAACCTGAAAATGATTCAAAATACGCTGTATCCCTGGTCGACATCACCTGACCGAAATATTGCCGGTTATGCTGGTGGTCTGGAGGAACCTAAGGCCGTTGTCATGCCGCAGCTGCAAACACAGTAAATTGCGATGACTGCTTCGCTAATGTCGAACATTGCCCATGGCGGCAGGGTTATATGCACAGCCGCACTGATGCTTGTGGCTATGTTCGGTCAGCTTTTTGCGCAAGTGAACGATGAGGCCATAAGGGCGAACAAGCCCGCCAGGATGCTTTCCGATTATGGTCTGTTCGCAGACCCTGGTAAGCAGATCCCGTCGCAAAACGTGCATCCTTACGACCTCATCACGCCTCTGTTTACCGACTACGCATCAAAATACAGATTTGTCTATGTTCCCCCGGGGCGACGGGTGAACTACACCGACCGGGAGGTTTTCGACTTCCCGGTCGGTACTGTTCTGGTCAAGACTTTCGCCTATCCTGCTGATCTTCGAAAACCGGAACAAAACGTAAGGTTGATCGAAACCCGCTTGCTGATCCGTCAGGACACCGGCTGGCGCGCCTGGGCCTATGTCTGGAATGAACAGGGCAATGACGCAAAATTGAAACTGGCAGGCAAGCGCCTTGCTGTCGATGTCACCGGATGGGATGGCAATCCTCTCTCCATCGACTATGCCGTGCCCAATGCCAATCAGTGTAAAGGGTGTCATGCACTCAACAAGTCCATAACCCCCATCGGCCCCAACGCGCGTAACCTCAATCGGGAATATGGCTCTCAAAATCAGATTGAAGCGTGGGTGGCCAAAGGTCTGTTGTTTGACGTGCCGCCAATCGGTGATGTTCCCCGTGCGGTTGATTGGACAGATGCATCAGCATCCCTGGATGGCCGGGCCCGAAGTTACCTTGATGTAAATTGCGCCCATTGCCACCGCGACGGCGGTGCCGCCAGCAATTCAGGCCTGTTTCTAACCGACGATGAATCCAATGCACAAAGTTGGGGCTATTTGAAGCGTCCGGTGGCTGCGGGACGCGGATCAGGTGGATTGGAATATGATATAGAACCCGGCAGTCCCGAACGCTCCATCTTGCTGTTTCGGATGAAAAGCCTCGATCCTGGCATCATGATGCCTGAACTCGGCCGCTCAACCGTGCACAGTGAAGCCATCACCATGCTTGAAGCGTGGATAGATCAAATGGAATAATACCAGCCGCGATCGTATCCGGTCAGACTAGACGGGATTGTTCCAGCGCAGCCTCGATAAAGGAAGCGAACAGCGGGTGCGGCTCCAGTGGGCGTGATTTTAATTCCGGGTGATATTGTACACCAATGAACCAGGGATGGTCGGCATATTCCACTGTTTCCGGCAGCACGCCATCAGGTGACATACCAGAAAATACCAGGCCTTTATCCTCGAGTGCCGCAACATACTCATGATTAACCTCGAAGCGATGTCTGTGACGCTCGGAAATCTCGTTTGAACCATAAATATCTGCAATCCGCGTACCGCTCTTCAAGTGAGCTGCATAGGCACCAAGACGCATCGTGCCGCCAAGATCACCCACCTTGGAACGTTTTTCCAGCATGTTTCCCTTGAGCCATTCGGTCATCAGTCCGACGACCGGTTCACTGGTTTCTCCGAATTCGGTTGAAGAGGCTTTTTCCAGTCCGGCCAGAGAACGCGCTGCCTCGACGACGGCCATCTGCATCCCGAAACAAATTCCGAAATAGGGAACTTTTCGCTCACGGGCAAAACGCGCCGCATGAATTTTGCCCTCGGCGCCGCGCTCACCAAAGCCACCCGGCACGAGGATCCCGTTAACTTTTTCAAGCCAGGGGGCCGGATCTTCCTTCTCGAATATTTCGGATTCAATCCATTCCAGCTTCACTTTCACATGGTTCGCAATGCCACCATGATAAAGCGCCTCAATCAGCGATTTATAGGCATCTTTCAGACCGGTATATTTGCCAACCACCGCAATGGTAACTTCACCTTCGGGTGTGCGAATGCGTTCAGCTACACGCTCCCAGGGCTCCATGCGTGGCTTGGGTGCAGGTTCAATGCCGAAAGCTGCCAGAACTTCGTTATCCAGACCTTCGTTATGGTAGGAAATTGGCACATCATAGATGCTGTCCACATCCAGAGCCTGGATGACAGCAGTTGAGCGCACATTGCAAAACAGGGACAACTTGCGGCGCTCGTCCTGCGGGATCGGCCGGTCTGCCCGAACAAGCAGAATATCCGGTGCGATACCCAGCGATTGCAGTTCCTTGACAGAATGCTGCGTGGGCTTGGTCTTCAATTCACCCGCTGCCGCAATGAAGGGCATCAGCGTCAGATGAATGTAAATGGCATTGCCGCGTGGCAGGTCATTTCCAAGCTGGCGAATGGCCTCAAGAAAGGGCATTGCTTCAATATCACCGACCGTGCCACCAATTTCGCACAGAACAAAATCATATTCTTCATTACCATCAAGAACGAAGTCCTTGATTTCATTGGTAACATGCGGAATGACCTGAACTGTTGCGCCCAGGTAGTCACCACGGCGTTCCTTGTCGATAATATTCTTGTAGATACGACCCGTGGTTATATTGTCGGCCTGCACAGCAGAGCGTCCCGTAAAGCGCTCATAATGCCCCAGATCCAGATCGGTTTCTGCACCATCATCCGTGACAAATACCTCACCGTGCTGGTAAGGGCTCATTGTTCCAGGGTCCACGTTAAGATAGGGGTCAAGTTTGCGTATGCGCACCCGGTAACCACGGGCCTGCAACAACGCTCCGAGTGCGGCTGCAGCTATTCCCTTACCCAAGGATGAGACCACGCCGCCGGTGATGAATACATATCGCGCCATGGGCTTATTCCGATACCGTTTTATAACTGATTCCGCCAGCCCAAATTTGGTTTGACATCACATTTTTCAAAATTCAACACAGGAAACACAACTATAAATTGCGCAAACACCGTGATCGCACAGTAAAACCGGCCGCTCGAGCCCGTGCAGCCGGATATATTATTCAGATCGATTACTTACTGACCAGTCGGAATTTGTCCGTCACTGGCAGGCGCAGTATCCGCAGATGGCACATCACTCGAAGGTGTGGGCCCACCCAGCTGATCCAACACGGTCTGGCCACCGCTGGGTGCGGTCTGCTCAATCCGGTCAAGGATATCAGTGGGACGTGATTCGTACCGGGCGAATATGCCCAGTGCGATGGAGGTTGCAAAAAATGCTGCCGCCAGAATTCCTGTGGTACGCGTCAGGGCGTCTGCAGCCCCACGGGCTGACATCAGCCCGCCGCCGCTACCGCCACCGCCCATTCCAAGGGCACCGCCCTCGGAGCGCTGCAGCAAGACTACGCCGACAAGCGCAATTACGATCATTAGATGAATAACGATTAAAACCGTTTGCATGGATTTGTGTTCCTGCCATCAAGGCAAATTGGAAATTTCGCGGCTGTTTACACGAGGCTGAACATCTTTCCAACCCCATATATTGCCAATTCGACCGACAACCGCACAATGCGGCTTTTGAAGTGAACTACCTGTATGTGTCACAAATGGCAAGGAAATCACTGGCTTTCAAGCTTGCGCCCCCCACAAGGGCACCGTCAACATTGCGAATTGCCATCAATTCCGACGCATTTGTCGGTTTTACGGAACCACCGTAAAGCAAACGCATAGTGGCACCGTTGCCGCCTAACCGGGCTTCAACCTCCTGGCGGATAAATGCATGTGCAGCCTCAATATCAGCGGCTGTGGGCGTCAAACCGGTGCCAATTGCCCATACCGGCTCATAGGCAATCACCGTGTTTTGCGCCGTTGATGTATCCGGCAATGACCCGTCCAACTGCTCTTTGAGCACTGCCAGGGTTGTACCCGCCTCCCGTTCAGTCCGCGTTTCACCGATACAGACAATGGCAACGAGCGCCTCATTATGCACCGTTTCGGCTTTTGACCTGATCTGCCCGCTGCTTTCACCATGATCGGCCCGACGTTCAGAATGCCCCACAATCACGTGTGTTGCAGCAGCATCACGCAGCATCGCGGCTGAGATATCGCCGGTATGAGCACCGGCTGTCGCCACATGGCAATCCTGACCACCAATGGCCAACCCTGTATCCTGAACAGCCGCAGCAGCCAGATAGACCAACGTTGCGGGTGGGCAAATGAGCGTATCAAGCGTTTCGGTGACGGTCGCATCAAGGCCTGTGGCGATGGCGGTAATTTCCCGAAGAGAATCACGTGTGCCATTCATTTTCCAGTTGCCGGCCACCATTGGTTTAATTCCGGGTGTCATCTGGTCCCTCCACATAATTTGATTGCTTATGCACGGACCTATTCAAAACAGCGCAATAAATCAACGCAGCTGCATATGATTATTGGATAAATTACAGATTTGGTGTTTATGGCAGTGAATAACGTAACAGTGACCATTCAGCCTTGCGACAGGCGCATTCGATGCGTAAAACACGGTCCAAGTGGTTTTGTGCCAATTCCTTTGCGCCTAACGCGCCGATTTTGAATGTAACGGAGTCTTTATGCTCGACGCTCTTCGCAACAGTGCCCAGTCCTGGGTAGCAAAATTTTTGCTTCTTCTTCTCGTTCTTTCCTTCGGCGTATGGGGTATCAGCGGCACTGTATTTCAGGGCGCGGGCAATGCGGTTGTCACGGTTGGTGACACACAGGTCAGCGCAGTCGAATTCAGGCTGGCCTTTGACCGTCAGATGGCAGCGCTCTCGCGTCAGTTCGGATCGCGCCTCAACCGGGATCAGGCCAGATCGCTGGGCATTGAAAATCAGGTGCTGACGCAGGTTGCCATGAACGCCGCCCTGGACGAACAATCGCGCCGTATGGATCTGGGCCTGTCAAAAGATCGACTTGCCGGACTGATAGCGGACGATCCGGTTTTTCAGGGTATCAATGGCCGGTTTGATCGCGCAACCTTTGCCAATCTGTTGCGCAATGTCGGCATGACCGAAGAGGATTTCATCGTCAGTCAGGAAAATACGGCCATCCGCTCTCAGATCGTTGAAGCCATTTCTGATGGATATCAGGCACCCGCAACCCTGTTGAGTGCGATCAATATGTTCGACAACGAAGCCAGGACGCTGGATTATGTGGTTTTGAACCCGGATATTCTGGGCCCGATGAATGAGCCAAATGATGAAGATCTGAAGAACTATTTCGATGACAACAAAGCCAATTACCGGGCACCAGAATACAGAAAGATCACCTATGTGACGCTGAGGGCAAGTGATATTGCTGATCCTGCGGCTGTATCCGATGAAGCCGTTCGCAACGATTATGAAGCCCGCAAGGATCGCTACAGCACACCGGAAACAAGAACAATTGAGCAATTGAATTTTGCTGATGCGGACGCAGCCAGAGCCGGTGTTGAAAAGCTTGCAGCGGGCACCTCATTTGAAGATCTGGTGCTTTCTGAAGGCAAGAGCCTGAGCGATGTGAGCCTTGGAACACTTCGGCGTGCAAACGTGCCCGACGGCGCGGTTGGTGATGCGGCCTTTGCGCTTGCTTCCAGCGGAGATACAAGCGATGTGGTGAACGGTGCCTTTGGTCCGGTCATTGTACGCGTGACTGCAATCACACCAGCGAGTGTCCAGAGTCTGGAAGCCGTTCGTGATGAAATCCGCAATGAACTGGCGCTGGTGGAAGCGGAAACTATTTTGCTGGACGTGCACGATGCCTATGAGGATTCCCGTGCTGGCGGTGATTCACTGCTGGAAGCGGCAAGAAAGCAAAAACTGACACCCGTTACGATCAACGCTGTCGACCGCTCGGCGCGTACACCATCAGGAGAAATTCTGCGCGATCTGCCAGAATCACAGTCGCTCTTGGCTGAGGCATTTGACACGGACATCAATCTTGAAGCTGCACCGATAAACATTGGTGGGGATGGCTTCTTGTGGTTTGAGGTGCTGGATATTATCCCGTCGCGTGATCAGACCCTTGATGAGGTGAAATCCAGGGTTTCTTCGGACTGGAAGCGTGAACAGGCCTCTACCGCCCTTGGCAAGAAAGCCAGTGAGCTCAAGGAACGCCTGGAAAAGGGTGCTGAACTGAGCACCATCGCAGAGGAAATGGGCCTGGTGGTCGACACCAAATATGACATGAAACGCCGTGACCAGGATGCCGTCTTGGGTTCCGGCGCTGTAAATGCAGCATTTGCAGGACCGGAGGGGCTTGTCGCTCTTGCAGACGACGATGGCCGGACAGCCAAAATACTGATGAAAATCAAGAGTGTATCGACACCGTCCAGCGCGTCATCAAGCTCTGAACAGACAGTCGGTGCAGCAGTTTCACGCCGCATGGGTGATGATATGTTGAGCCAGATGATTACCATTATGCAAAGTGAATTTGGTGTCACCTATAATCCCACTGTCGCCGATCTGGCATTGTCGTTACCCTATTAGGACATTGTCATCGGGACCTGCTTCCGATCCACCACAGGATTGAGGAGGGTAAACCGCCTTGGATGAATGCTTTGACCAACGACAGAGCCGGGGACTGCGCCTGTTATGCCTGATTTGAAAGACTACATTGCCATTGCCGCAAATGGGCAACACCTTACCCAGGATCAGGCCCGTGATGCTTTTGATATCATCATGTCCGGCGAAGCGACGGCTGCTCAAATTGGTGGCTTTCTGATGGCCTTGCGGGTGCGCGGTGAAACTGTGGGAGAAATTGCCGGTGCCGTGGCCACGATGCGGGCGAAAATGGTTCGGGTTAATGCGCCAGCAGATGCCATAGACATCGTTGGTACCGGGGGCGATGCCTCCGGGTCCTACAATATATCCACCTGTACGGCGCTCGTTGTCGCAGGTGCCGGCGTCAAGGTTGCCAAACACGGCAATAGAGCGCTCTCGTCAAAATCCGGCACTGCCGATACCCTGATGGCCCTTGGCGTCAATCTTGATCTGAAGCCAGCCGGTATTGAAGCCTGTATCCGAGAAGCCGGTATCGGCTTCATGTTTGCACCAGGTCATCATTCAGCCATGCGGCATGTGGGCCCTGCCCGCGTTGAACTTGGAACGCGAACTGTCTTCAATCTGCTTGGCCCATTGTCCAATCCGGCCAGTGTAAAACGCCAGCTGCTTGGTGTATTTGATGTGCGTTGGATTGAACCGCTGGCTGAAGTCATGAAGGATCTGGGTTCTGAAAAAGTCTGGGTGGTCCATGGAGACGGCCTGGATGAGATGACAACAACCGGCACGACCCACATCGCCGCGCTGGAAAATGGCACGATCCGTACGTTCGAGGTTACCCCGGAAAGCCTTGGTTTACAGCGTGTGACGATCGACAAGTTGAAGGGTGGCGATGCCGAGCACAATGCGGCGGCACTTCTGGATGTCCTGCGTGGGGCTAAAAACGCCTATCGTGATATTGTATTGATGAACAGCGCCGCGTCTCTTGTCATAGCCGGCGCTGCCGAGGACCTGCACGATGGTCTTGGCAAAGCTGCACAGACAATAGACAGTGGTGCAGCCATGGCTGCTCTCGACGCATTGGTCAGGACATCAACAGCGCATGCAAAGATTGCCGATAACAAGTAAGTGGACTGGTAATGGCCGATATCCTGAAGAAAATCGAGCGATACAAGCGCGAGGAGATTGCCGCGGCCAAAGGCATTCTCCCCATTGAGTACCTTAAGAAACAGCTTCAAGGCGTTGATAAACCACGCGGTTTTTTCAAAGCATTGCAGCGCGCTCAAGACGAAAAAAGATTCGGCCTCATCGCAGAGATTAAAAAGGCCAGCCCGTCCAAGGGCCTGATACGTGAGGACTTTGATCCTCCATCACTGGCCATGGCTTACCAGCAGGGTGGCGCGGCCTGCCTGTCAGTTTTAACCGATACACCATCTTTTCAGGGTGCCCCCGAGTTTTTAACGAAGGCGCGTGCAGCGACAAATCTACCTGCCCTGCGCAAAGATTTCATGTTCGAACCCTATCAGGTCTATGAAGCACGTCTGTGGGGCGCCGATGCAATATTGATAATCATGGCATCCTTGAGCGATGATGAGGCACTTCAGCTTGAAGACACCGCGCTTGAACTGGGCATGGATGCATTGATCGAGGTGCACGATGAAGCCGAAATGGACCGGGCATTGAAACTGCAATCCAAACTGATCGGCATCAATAACCGCAATCTTCGTACCTTCGACGTAAGCCTTGAAACAAGCGAAAGACTGGCGGGCATGGTTCCGTCAGACAGGCTGTTGATCGGTGAAAGCGGCATCTTTACGCACGATGATTGCCAACGTCTGGCCAAATCAGCCATTACCACGTTTCTTGTTGGTGAAAGCCTCATGAGACAAAATGACGTGGCACAGGCCACCCGCCAGTTGCTGACTGGTGCCAACTGAGATTGACGGTCATGACCAACCCAAGTGAACTGACTCACATCCGTGAAGATGGCAAAGCCGACATGGTGGATGTTGGCGATAAATCCGATAGTCAACGTATAGCCGTTGCTGAGGGACAGGTGCGCATGTCCGCATCGACACTCGAATTGATCCGTTCGGGCGATGCAAAAAAGGGCGATGTAATCGGTGTTGCCCGGCTGGCTGGCATTATGGCGGCCAAACAGACATCAAACCTGATCCCCCTGTGCCACCCACTGATGCTGACCAAAGTGTCGGTGGAGATTTCATTTGCACCCGAATTGCCGGGATTGCGTGTGGAAGCAATGGCCAAACTGACCGGCAAAACCGGCGTTGAAATGGAAGCGCTCACCGCGGTATCCATTGCCTGCCTGACGATTTATGACATGGCCAAAGCTGCCGACAAATCCATGGAGATCGGTTCCATTCGACTGGTATCGAAATCCGGTGGAAAATCAGGCGACTGGCAGCGCACAAGTGCTAATCGACCGGGTGAATGATGTCTTTGCTGCCTGTAGCCGATGCCCGTCAGCGCATACTTGAAAACGCGACAGCGATTGTCGACAGCGAATGGGTTCCGTTGCAACACGCGTATGGCAGGCGACTGTCGCACGACATTGTCGCCAAGCGCGCACAACCACCATTTTCAGCATCTGCAATGGATGGTTATGCTGTTCAGGCCGACGACCTGATTGTTATCCCGAAGCACCTCAGGATCATTGGGGAAGCCCCGGCAGGACATGGTTTCAATGGAACAGTACGCGCCGGAGAGGCGGTCAGGATATTTACCGGAGCGCCGCTTCCGCAAGGGGCTGACACGATTGTCATTCAGGAGGATACCGAACGGCTGAGTGCCACGGAGGTCAATATCGTAGCCACCGCGACAAGAGGCAATTACGTTCGGCCGGAAGGGCTTGATTTTGCTGTGGGTGACATAGTCCTGCAACAGGGACAACGCCTTGATGCAGGTCGCATCACAGTCGCTGCTGCAATGAACTGCCCGACCTTGCCGGTGGTCCGGCGACCCCGTATCGGCATTCTTGCAACCGGTGATGAACTGGTAGCGCCCGGTGGAGACCCCGGCTATGATCAGATCATCGCGTCCAACAGCTATGGCATCCGCGCAATTGTCGAGGCAGACAATGCACAGGTTATCGATCTGGGGATCGCCATTGATCGCCAGGATGTAATTGAGGCCGCCATTGAACAGGCGGTTGCTGACAAAGTGGACATACTCGTGACGCTGGGCGGCGCCTCTGTCGGGGACCACGATCTCGTTCAGTCAGCGCTGGTCGCCCGCGGAATGGAACTCGATTTTTGGCGCATTGCCATGCGCCCGGGCAAACCGCTGATGTATGGACAGTTGAACGAGCTACAGGTCCTTGGACTGCCCGGTAATCCGGTTTCCAGTCTTGTGTGCACCCATCTGTTTTTACGCCCGCTGATTGCCCGTCTGTCGGGGTTACAGGAAAAAAGTTTTACCAATCCGGCCATATTGGGTACGAGTGTACCGGCAAATGATCGCAGACAGGATTACCTGCGCGCCCGATTGCAGCGCAATGCGCAAGGGGAACTGATAGCAAGCGCATATACCCATCAGGATTCATCCATGACCAGAACGTTCGCCGATTCCGACTGTTTGATCATTCGTCCGCCCCACGCCAAAGAAAGCGCAGCCGGTAGCCCCTGCACCATTCACATGCTGCGCGAGCCGGAATAATATTCGCTAGACTTCATCAAAATCAAATTTCACTTTGTCGCTCACCGGCCTTGACTGGCAGGTCAATACAAATCCTGCTTCCAGTTCCCACGGCTCCAATGAATAATTGGCTGCCATTTCCACCTCACCTTCAACCAGTTTGGCCCGGCAGGTGCAACACATGCCACCCTTGCAGGAAAATGGCAGTTCAATGCCATGCCGGTGCGCGGCGTCAATAACCGTGGCATCCTGCGCACCCATCGTGAAGGTCCGCAAAGCACCATCCAGCATTGTTTCGATTGCAACACCCTTTTCTGCCGCCTGTTTTGCCTCCTGTGATGGTGGTGCCACACGACCCTCGCCCCCGTCAGCGGGCGTGAAAAGCTCAAAACCGATACGCTCGGCCGGAACGCCCAGTTTTTCAAGAACCGTGCGACCGGCACTGATCATTGTTCCGGGTCCACAAAGATAAACCCGTGCCACCGTCTGCGGATCGACAAGGCCTGTCTTCACAAAACGCTCGATGCGATCAGCATCCAGACGTCCGTGGAGCAACTCAACATCCTGCCCTTCTCTGCTCAACACATGAACCAGTGTAAAACGTTGCAGGAACTGATTTTTCAGGTCTTCCAATTGTTCACGAAAGAGCACCGAACCGCGATCCCTATTGCCGTAGAAAAGCGTAAAGGTACTGCCCGGTTCCTTGTTGAGTGTCGTTTTGACAATCGAAAGAATGGGCGTAACACCGGAACCGGCTGCAAAAGCCACATAATCATTCGTCGCCTCTGGCGAAGGTAGTGCCGTAAAGCGACCCTGCGGTGCCATTACGTCAAGCGCCATGCCCGCTGACAGGTTGTCATTGGCAAAATTTGAAAAGAGCCCGCCATCGACACGTTTTACCGCCACGCGCAGCTCACCATCATCCGTACCACTGCAAATCGAATAGGTTCTTTGCACCGGTTCCCCGGCCACATCCGTACGCAATGTCAGATATTGCCCCGGAACAAAGGAAAAAGCATCGCGGGACTGCTCGGGAACATCAAACGCGATGGATACCGCATCATCTGTTTCGCGTCGAACATCTGCAACAGTCAGGGAATGAAAGCGAGCCATTTTGATGGTGTCCTTAAAGGCATTTGAAATAGTCAAAGGGTTCTTTGCAAATCGTGCAGCGATAAAGTGCCTTGCACGGTGTTGAACCGAATTCACTGATACGTTCGGTTTCACCGGCGCCACAATGTGGGCAGTTGACCAGTGTTTCGCCAAACAGCGCCCGCTTGGAGTTGGACGATGCGACCGGCGGCGCTATGCCGAAAGCCTGCAATTTCCGTCTTCCGTCAGCCGTTATCCAGTCTGTGGTCCAGGCCGGGCTCAGAACCGTATCAACGCGCGCTTTGTCAAATCCCGCCTGCACCAGGGCTTCCAGGACCATTTGCTGAATAAGACTTGTTGCCGGACAGCCTGAATAGGTCGGTGAAACCCGGGCGACAACAACCCCGTCAGCATCAACATCCACAGACCGCAATATGCCAAGATCCGCAACCGTAACCACCGGGATTTCAGGGTCAGGAACAGCCGCAGCCGCAAGCCATGCCGTTGCGGCCCTTGTGTCGGGTGATTGCTGGTTATCTGCAGACATGTGGTCCATGGGAAGACTACCAGACCTGACCGGGGTAGGTGCGCTGCATATATTGCAGTTCACTGAGAATATGTCCCAGGTGCTCGGTATGGCGGCCCATACGGCCACCGGTTTGCATGAAACCGGTGTCAGGCATTTCAAGCGTAGCCTGTGCAATGACGGACTGAACGGTTTGCAACCATTCCCCCATCAGCGAAGAAGGATCAGTGCAAACACCTGACCTGATCATCGCTTCAACAGTTTCATCAACCTCAAACATTTCTCCGGTAAAGATGAAGAGATCATCAAGTGCCTCAATCATTCTTTCGCGGCTCTCTTCGGTTCCATCACCAAGACGGATCACCCACTCGGATGCATGGCGCAGATGATAGGCAACCTCTTTGCTGGCCTTTGCAGCGATTGCTGCAAGCATGAGATCATTTGATGATTCCATTTCCCGCCAGAAAGGCACCATGAATGCTGAAACAAAAAACTGTCGCGCAATGGTATGGGCAAAATCACCATTTGGTTGTTCTGCAATCAGCGCGTTGCGATAGTCACGCTCCACACGCACAAAAGCCAGATGGTCCTCATCTCTGCCCTTGTTTTCCACATCGGCAGCATAGCTGTAGATTGATCGGGATTGTCCGATCAGATCAAGCGCAATATTGGCAAGCGCCAGGTCTTCTTCAAGTGTTGGTGCTTCACCACACCACTCTCCAAGACGCTGGCTCAAGATGAGGTGATCGTCCGCCAATCGAAGCAAATACTGAAACAGGTATGTTTTATCTGTCATCTGCCCAGCTCCTACATATTTCCGACATCATCAGGAATGTCGTAAAATGTTGGATGGCGGTAAATTTTGGATGCGGTTGGCTCAAACAGCATGTCCTTGTCCACCGGGTCCGAAGCAATGATGTCGCTGGATCGGGCAACCCAGATGCTTTGTCCCTCACCGCGTCGCGTGTAGACATCACGCGCCGCCTGGAGCGCCATTTCAGCATCCGCTGCATGTATGGATCCGGCATGTTTGTGGCTCAGGCCATTGCGCGCCCGGATAAACACTTCCCAGAGCGGTGTTGCGGTTTCACTCATTTTAAATTCCTTCTGCCAACGGCAAAAACCAATGCCAACTACTCAGCGGCAATCTGCGCGTCTGCTGTCTGTTGGGCAGCGTGTTTGCTTGCAAATGCCAAAGCGGCCTCTCTCACCCACGCACCGTTGCGATGAACTTTCCGACGTTTTTTCAATCGGTCACGGTTGCAGATGCCATCGCCCTTTACCACACGCCAGAACTCGTTCCAGTCAATGTCGCCGTGGTCGTATCCCTGTTTTTGCTCGTTCCACTTCAAATCCGGATCGGGGATCGTCAGCCCCAGATGTTCCGCCTGAGGGACAGTCGCATTGATGAACTTGTCACGCAGATCATCATTGGAAAACCGTTTGATCTTCCAGATCATCGACTGACTGGAATGAACGGAATCGCCCTCCGGAGGTCCGAACATCATCAATGACGGCCACCAGAAACGGTTGAGAGCATCCTGCGCCAGTTCCTTTTGCTCGTCAGAGCCATTGCACAGCGCAATCATGATTTCATAACCCTGGCGCTGATGAAAACTTTCTTCTTTGCAAATACGGATCATTGCCCTGGCATAGGGCCCATAGGAGCAGCGACACAGAACAATCTGATTCATGATGGCTGCACCATCCACAAGCCAGCCAATTGCGCCTATGTCCGCCCATGTCAAAGCAGGATAATTGAATATGGAAGAATATTTGGCAGCACCCGAGAGCAGTTGATCGGTCACTTCCTCACGACTGACACCCAGCGTCTCAGCGGCGGAATACAGATATAGCCCATGACCGCCCTCATCCTGAACCTTTGCCAGCAGCGCAGCCTTTCGCCGCAATGTCGGCGCCCTGCTGATCCAGTTGCCTTCCGGCTGCATGCCGATGATTTCCGAATGAGCATGCTGTGAAATCTGCCGAATCAACGTCTTGCGATAGCCCTGTGGCATCGGGTCATTCGGTTCGATTTTCTGTTCGGCATCTATGCGGGCCTGAAAGGCGTTCAGGAACGCCTCATCCTCATGGGTTTTGCCGTCTGCACCAATTAGGCCTTGAGAATACATCTACGGTTCCTTCCAAAGATTGGAATGATTATATGTTACCGAATTTGACGTGTCAATTCTCTGTTTGTAACACTTACTCAGATTACAAAACGCTTTGCCATGTCAATATGCGGTTTTGGGATGACCGCACCGGATGATCCGCGGCAGCCGTCAAGCCACTGTTCGCTGGATACTGCCAGTATTGCATAGAGCGAGGATGCCAGACGACGGGCGGCATCTGCGTTCCAACCGGCTGGTGTGAGCTCAAGCGGGAAAAGCGGATCGCGCAGTGCCAGGCGCCGAAATTGATGGATCAACAGGCTTCTGGCGGCCATGGCCGACACCGGATCGAGCTCAAACCCACCGTTCAAACGTTGTTCCAGCGGTTGAAACGCCTCCACAAACCGATCATAGTGCTTCTCCACCTTGTCCAGTTGCCAGGCCTGCGCAAGCAGGTTTTGAGGATCAGACAATGCATCAAGACTGGAATGA
Organism: uncultured Rhizobiaceae group bacterium; assembly: GCA_947501445.1. Taxonomy (GTDB): domain Bacteria; phylum Pseudomonadota; class Alphaproteobacteria; order Rhizobiales; family Rhizobiaceae; genus Hoeflea_A. The sequence goes on from CANMVS010000009.1 coordinate 231,561, forward strand.
AAAACCAGATCGCCCGGCAGGACCGGCAGATCTGCCCGATTGGCGGGATTGTCTGGCCGAATGAATACCGTTGGTCCCAGTGAACCATATCCATCAGCACGAAGCTGCGCGCGGCGGGCATCACGCGCGTCGCCGGCCTCAGTGGCCAGCACGATGATTGTCCATTCGCCGGACCATTGCGCACGCTTTGGTCCGTAAATTTTCGCGGCCGCGGCTTCAAATTCCATTTCACCGGTGGGTGCGAGCCGGTAGAAGCTTTTGCGCCCTACCCGCTCACGTATCAGCCAGCCATCCGCCGTCAACCGCGACATCGCAGCTCGGACAGCACTTGCCTCAACCCCTAGGCGGGCCATCAGATCCAGCAGGGATCCCAACCATAATTCGCCACCACGTGGAATGATCGCGTCACCAAACAATGTGATAACCATCGACCATACGCGAATACGTTCCTGCGCATGGTAGGCTTCAATAAGTCTGTCGAGTTCTATGCATTTCGAATCGGCCATGGATCATTGTGACCCGTCAAAGCCAGCAGGATCAAGCGTCAGCCAAACCACGGGCCCCATCGGTGATCAGACGACTGGCAATATGCGCATAGTCTTCGCGGCTAATTTCACCGTCTGGACGAAACCACATAAAGTGCCAGTTCAACATGCCAAACAATGACATTGTTACCGGTTTGACCATATGCTCTGCGAGCCCGGGCACGACACCGCGAACGGCATCTGCGAAACGCGCAACAAGTTTTCGCTCAAGGTCTCTGAGCGCTTCCTGCTGCTCTTCCGGCAGATGTTTCATCTCGTTAATTTGAACCTTGTGCTCATGGTCTGCCGCCTGATAGGCAAGCAGCAGCGCATGGATGAGCGCGTAGAGCCGATCATCTGCCTGCTTGTTTGCATCATCAGCGCTTTCGACCATTTCGCACAGGGCAAGCAGATGCGCGCCAATAACATCATACAAAAGCGCATCCTTGCCGGAATAGTAGTGGTACAACAAAGCTTTGGATACGCCGCACACCTCGGCAAGCTGTGACATGGATGAGCGGTCATACCCCACATCAGCAAAGAGCCTGGCTGCAGATTGCAGGATGGCGCCGCGCTTGGCCTCATAGTCTAGAGCTTTTGTTCTTGCCACGGTCTTGTGTCCTGCATCTTGTCTGGAATTCACACCACATGCGGCACATGGATGCTGCGGGCATATCGCTCACTACGAGTGCCGCTGATCAAGCCGGCTGCGCTTTAGCCTGATTGCCGTTTGTCCACAACCCGCCGTGCCTTGCCCGCAGAGCGTTCGACACCGCCGGGCGCGCGCACATCAATCCTTGCGGATATGCCAACCACACTTTTGATGTGGTGCGCCAATTCCTTACTGCTTGTCGACATTTCGTGCTCCCCCGTCGCTTCAATTGTCGCCTCGACCATGATGGTCATCCGGTCCATACGCCCTTCACGGGTAAGCTCAATCTGATAGTGTGGTGCCAGGGCAGTGCATTTGAGTATCTGTTCTTCGATCTGCGTCGGAAAGACATTAACCCCGCGCACAATCATCATGTCGTCTGAGCGACCAGTGACCTTTTCCATGCGGCGCATTGTTCGGGCGGTTCCCGGCAGCAACCGGGTCAGATCTCTGGTGCGGTAGCGGATAATTGGAAATGCTTCCTTGGTCAGCGATGTGAACACCAATTCACCTTCCTGACCGTCAGGCAGGACTGCACCGGTTACCGGATCAATTATTTCGGGATAAAAATGGTCTTCCCAAATATGCAGGCCATCTTTTGATTCAACACACTCATTGGCAACACCCGGGCCAATGATTTCCGACAGGCCGTAAATATCAACAGCATCCATGGCAAAGGCATCTTCGATTTCCTGCCGCATGGCATTTGTCCAGGGCTCGGCGCCAAATATTCCGGTTTTCAGTGAGGTTTGTCTCGGGTCCAGGCCAATGCGACGATATTCATCCAGGATCGAAAGAAGATATGACGGGGTAATCATGATGATTTCAGGTTTGAAATCGTTGATAAGCGTTACCTGCCGTTCTGTCATGCCACCGGATACCGGAACCACTGTGCATCCCAGTTTTTCCGCCCCGTAGTGGGCACCAAGCCCTCCTGTAAATAGCCCGTAGCCATAGGCAACATGAACCATATCGCCCGGACGGCCGCCACTCGCGTAAATTGATCGGGCAACAACCTGTGCCCACATATCGACGTCATTTTTTGTATATCCAACGACAGTCGGTTTGCCTGTTGTTCCGGATGATGCATGAACGCGCGCCAACTGGTTTCGGGGTACACAAAACATGCCGAACGGATAATTGTCCCGCAGGTCCTGTTTAACGGTAAAAGGAAAGCGGGCCAGATCTTCAAGACCAACAAGATCGTCAGGGTGCACCCCATGCTGGTCAAATTGTTTTCTGTAGAACGGTGAATGATCATAGGCCCGTTGCAGGGTTTGTTTCATTCTGGTTAGCTGCAGATTTGCGATTTCATCGCGCGAAGCGGTCTCGATCGCCTCCAATCCACCTTGCATGTCCCGGGCAATATTTGCCGGAGCCTTCAGTTCGTCTTTAACATTCAATGGCATGGTTTTACTTCCCTGCACCCACGGCTAATCTATCGGTTTGTTCTTCAACGCACGCTAATGTCTCGTATCCGGCAACCAGGTGCCTTTGATCGATCGTGCGTGGCCCCGGAATTCGGCAACCAGCGCACCATCATCGCGTCTGACGCTGATGTCATAAAGACCACTGCGCCCGGTCCGGCTGATCTCTCTGGCATCAGCCTCCAGTTTTTCTCCCAGCATGACAGGCAGCAAAAAGGTCACTGCGCAGTTTTGAGCCACCATATTCTGGTTGCGGCTATTGCAGGCAAACGCAAAGGTGCTGTCGGCCAGGGTAAAGATATATCCCCCATGACAAATGCCATGGCCATTTGTCATGAAGTCCTGCACCACCATGGTCAGCCGCGCCCGGCCTGCGCTGACATCACCAAGCTCCATCCCCAGGTGTCGTGAAGCCTTGTCATTTTCCCACATCACCTTGGCACAGGCCTCAGCCAGGGCGTCGTCTTCGCGGTCTGATGATTTGCGCATGGGTTACCTCTTGCCTGTAAATTGTGCCGGACGTTTTTCCATAAAGGCTGTGACACCTTCGGCATAGTCGGAAGTTTTACCCGCCTCGCGCTGCAGGTCGCGTTCCATGTCCAACTGATCATCCAGCGTATTTGATGCAGCCGCCTGCACCAGCCGTTTGGTCAGCCCCAGTCCGACCGTCGCTCCTCTGGCGAGCGAGCGTGCCATTGTGCGGGCTTTTGCGGCAAGTTGGTCATCGTCGACCACCTTCCAGATCATCCCCCAGGATTGCGCCTGTTCGGCAGCAACCGGCTCGCCGGTCAGCATGATCGCTTTGGCACGTGCCTCGCCGATCAGATGGGTTATGGTCCATGTGCCGCCGCAATCGGGCACAAGACCGATCCGGCTGAATGCCTGGATAAATTTTGCTGACCGCGCGGCAATAACAATGTCGCAGGCCAGCGCTACATTGGCCCCCGCGCCGGCTGCGACACCATTGACTGCACATAGAACCGGAATATTCATTCGCCGAATTTTTCGAACCAGCGGGTTAAAAGTTGCATCAAGGGTCGCACCCAGGTCAGGCGCACCATCAGCCGGATCTCGATCACCAAGATCCTGTCCGGCACAAAATCCACGTCCAGACCCTGTCAACACAACGGCACGAATAGACTGGTCGTCATCAGCGGCGTTCAGCGCATCCATGAGCGCCACATGCATAGGCGCATTAAAGGCATTCAGCCTCTCGGGACGATTGAGCGTGATATGTGCCACCCCGTCTTCCATCTCCACCAATACCGGGTCTTCACCCATAGTTTTTCTCCTCCCAGTTTTGTTGGCGCTGCATCGCTTCGAACAAACAAGTTGCATAAACCGACCGGTTGGTCAATGATTAGAAATCAAATCAACCTCAGCCCAATTGTCAGGAAAAAGAGAATGAGTGGTTTTTTTCAAACACACAAGGCAACATTGGATGCAGCACTGGATGTGGCCCGTTCACGTGATTACTGGTCCGCCTATCCCGAAGTAGCCAGCGGTAAAATATACGGCGAAAACGCACGTGAGGACGGCGAAAAAGCGTTTAAAAACATGCTTGGTCACACATTTGAACTGGAAGATCACCCGACAACGGGTGACAGCATTGGCAGCGAGACATCGCCTTACGGATTGGACCTCGGCATTACCTATCCGCAGGCGGATGTGGAGCAACTGATCGAAGCCTCCAACCGCTCCGCACCGCAATGGGCCAAAGCAACGATTGAAGAACGGGTCGGCGTGTGTCTCGAGATACTTCATCGCCTCAACAAAGCCAGCTTCGAGATGGCCCATGCGGTTTCACATACCACGGGGCAAGCCTTTATGATGGCCTTTCAGGCCGGTGGACCACACGCTCAGGATCGCGGTTTGGAAGCTGTGACTTATGCATATGCGGAAATGACCCGAACACCTGCCAGCGCAATCTGGACCAAGCCACAGGGAAAACGTGATCCGCTGGTGCTTGAGAAAACCTATCGTGTTGTGCCACGCGGGCTGGCTTTGGTCATTGGCTGCGCAACATTTCCAACCTGGAACAGCTATCCAGGCCTCTTTGCAAGTCTTGCAACCGGCAATCCGGTTATCGTCAAACCGCACCCGGGTGCCATATTGCCATTGGCACTGACAATAAAAATTGGTCGTGCGGTTTTGAGGGAAGCTGGTTTCGATCCCAATGTACTGCTGCTTGCAGCCGACGAGACAGGACATGAAGTGACCAGGGAACTTGTCCTGCATCCTGAAGTGCGCATTATTGATTTTACCGGATCAAATAATTTTGGCCGCTGGGTACGCGAACAGGCAGGCAGCGACAAACACATCTATACCGAAGAGGCCGGCGTAAATTCCATTGTCATCGATTCCACCGATAATTTCCGTGGCATGTGTTCCAATATTGCATTTTCCCTGTCGCTCTACAGCGGCCAGATGTGTTCCGCCCCGCAGAACATCTATGTGCCTGAAAATGGTATTGAAACAGATGAGGGACACAAGAGTTACGACGACGTTGCGGATGCGATAAAATTGTCAATCGACAAATTATTGTCTGACAATGAGCGAGCGGCAGGTGTATGCGGTGCAATTGCCAGTGCGGCAACCCTGGAACGTGTCACCTCTGCCGGATCGTTGGGTGATGTTCTACGTGGTTCAGACAAAATAGAAAGTCTGACGAAGGCGAGAACCGCAACGCCAATGGTGCTGAAAGTGAAGGATAACGAGACTGACGCCCACAAGCAGGAGCGGTTCGGTCCAATCAGTTTCATTGTATCCGCAAGCAATACGGATGCTGCCCTATCAGCAGCCGCGTCCCTCGCCTCCGAAATGGGTGCAATAACGGCGGGTATCTATGCGACCAGTGACACCGTTTTGAACAATGCGGAAGACGCTTTTGCCAATGCGGGGGTCAGTCTTTCGTGCAACCTGACAGGCGGTATTTTTGTAAACCAAAGTGCGGCTTTCAGCGACTATCACGTGACCGGTGCCAATCCGGCGGGCAATGCTTCATTGACGGATGCTGCGTTCGTTGCAAATCGCTTTCGCATAGCCGCAAGCCGCCGACACGTTGCTGTCAGTTGATTGTCGGCCTGCTCTGCTGAACGGTGAAGGTGCGACCTATCCCCTGCGGTAGGTCGCTGCAATCTCGTCCACAACTCGTTTTTGCAGGTTTTGCTGATTGACAATGTTCCAGTGGCTGGCCCTATCAAGACCCGGCAGGGTGCGTATGTCCACATTGACGATCTTACCATTAAACCCCGGTCCAGGTTTGAAACTGCCGGGGTTTTTCTTGCTGCCGGAGGCTTTGTAATTGATGAATTTCTTGACACCTTTTGGCACTGTCGCTGAACCCAATGGGTCAAAAACAATCACCAGATCCACAGGTATGCCTGCACTGGTCAGGCCATCGGCGATACTAAGCGCCGTATCAGCGCCAAAGGAGTGCCCTGCCAGAATGATCGGCCGGGCTCGGTTCTTTTTGTAAGCCTGCTTGATGGCATATTGACTGGAGCCCTTTTTTGTCCAGCTGAGCGCTTTTGCCGGGACACCCTTTTTCCTCAATTCCGATGCCATATCATGGACACCGGTTGAAAAAATGCCATTAAAGCCACCGGTAAACATGTAAATTTGCGCATCATCATGTGCACTGGAGGATCCGCTGTCGGTACTGGAAGCATAGTTTTGAGCCACATTCGAATTCGTGGTCGTACTTGTGCAGGCCGTAAGACTGGCCAAGACAAAGGCCACAGTTAAAAGAACCCCAAAATGTGCGCGTAACTTCATTTCTTCCCCCAGTGGCACCGAATAATATCGCACCACCTCAAAACATCGTCCAAATACAGTCAGACGCTTGCCTTCCTTTATCCGCAGGTCAAGATCACAAACCAAGACATGTCTTACCGATTTGGTTTATTTCGCCCAAAGTTGTTTATCAGTCACAGTCATCTGCTTTGGTTGCATGCATAGCGCACATTCGCAGACCCTTCAAAGACCATGTGCACGCCTTTAGAGATTACTTTTTACAATTAAAACCACAAGCATCTGCCGCACTGATTCTCCGGGGTGTTGCTATCTGCACACATGTGACCATTTCGCGCTTGGGTGTGCGTTGACACAATCCAGCACCGCTCATAGTTTTGGTGATGAGTGGAGATTTTCATGGTAGATTCTATCAGACATCACCGGGTGTGTGTCATTGGTGCCGGCCCCTGCGGTCTGACAACGATACGAAACCTTATTAATAATGATATCAATGATATAGTCTGTTACGAAGCACAAGATACCATTGGCGGTCTATGGGCCTACAGCAGCGATCAAAATCGCCCGAGTGTATACCAAAGCGCCCATATAATTTCGTCCAAACGTCTGTCGGCGTTTCGCGATTTTCCGATGCCCGATGATTATCCCGACTACCCGTCTCAAAGACAGCTCTTCAGCTACTTCTCCTCATATGCCGAAAAATTCAATCTGAAACAACATATCAGGTTCCGTACCGAGGTGATCGAAGCGGTGCAGGGTGTAAATGGTGGCTGGCAACTGACCGTGCGTGACCCCGATGGCATGCGAGAAGAGACGGCAGACTATCTAATCGTCGCATCCGGTCATCATCGAATACCGTTCACGCCACCCCTGGAGGGTTCGTTCAGCGGCACACAGATACATTCATCGCAATATCGGGATACAGGGGGATTTGAGGACAAGCGCGTTCTCATCGTTGGCGCAGGCAATTCAGCCTGCGATATTGCGGCGGCTCTTTCGCGGGTGTCCGATCACATCAGCCTGTCTCTGCGCACACCGCAATTCATCATTCCCAAAACTGTTCTGGGGCGCCCGATTGATGTTCAATACAGAAAATTGCAGAAGTTTCCGCGGTTTGTGCGCAATACCCTGCTGAATTTTGGACTGCGTGCCCTGGTTGGCCCCTATGAACGTTACGGCCTGCCACAACCATCATTTGACATTCTGTCGACACACCCGACTCTCAATACCGACATTCTGGAGCGGCTCACCCATGGCAAAGTGGCCGTCAGACGGGCGACCACGTCAGCGGACGGCAATATGGTCACATTTGCTGATTCAACGGCAGCACCCTTCGATACGATAATCTGGGCCACCGGATATCAGACCCGGTTTCCCTATCTCTCAAACACACAATTTGACTGGTCGCAAAGCACCAAAATACCTCTTTACATGAAAATCATGCCTGTCGATGTTACAGACATTTTCTTCATTGGCCTCATTCAGCCCCTGGGCTGCATATGGGCACTTGCAGATTATCAGGCCGAAATAGTCGCCCGTGCAATAAATGGTACATGGAACCGGCCTGAAAACATCGCTGCAAAAATTGAGCAGGAGCACGCCGAGGACGCCAAACGATATCGACCCACAACACGTCACGCAGTTGAAGTGGACTATCATGATTATATTGGCATTATGCAACGCGAGCTGGTCACGACCAAAAAAGCAGCCTAATGCGTTTCTGAACAAAGAAATTCTGGTAAAGCAAGGAATTCACAGTGGTATTTCAGCCAAAGAAACCGGCACGATTGAGTAAAATTCAACCATTGGCACTTGCAATCACGCTCCTGATCCCGCTCGCGCCTGGCGATGCGATGGCCGAGACAAAGATCCCGACCTCATTGAAGGACTGTAAGGCACCCCAAACGCAGATTGCCATGAATTTTTGCGCCAAACTCGACTTCGAAGCTTCCGACAAGAAACTGAATACGGCTTATGTTGCCGCACGAAAATACATGAAAAATTTTGATACAAATGTCCCAGAGGGCAGTCGTGATGGTGTCAATTTGCTTTTGCAGGCACAACGGGCCTGGATAGATTACCGCGATAAGGCATGCGCTTCCGAGGGTTACCTGTCGCAGGGCGGCACAATCCAGCCGCTTATCATTTTTGAATGCAAGTCACAGCTGACGGATCGCAGGACGAAGGATTTGCTGGCAATCGTCTCGCAAGACTGAAAACAGTAGCCGAAGGTGTGTGACCTCGAACAACGGAACGATCTGCACATAACCGCGGGTTAAATGTAGGCTATATCAGCGGATCATAGGACCATTGCAGTAGTGCCTGGCGTTGGCGACGGCGACAAAATATGTCTCCCGGTTCGCAATTGGCCCGAATTTGCCCGGCATGCCTTGAAAACGCCCGCCACCGCTTGATTTGCAGCTGGTCGATCTCAGGCAGGCGCCTGCCCAGGTAATAACGGCAATACCATTGAAACCAACCTCTGGGGTCCGGACCATATATCCAGCCCTTTTGGCGCCACACGGCCAGCGGTTGGCGGCTTTTGATGCCAAAGTAATTTAGACCTGGATCGGGCGCATCACCCACCTTCGCATTCTGGAACCATTCCCGGGGGAATTCGTTGTGACAATCATTGCAATATTTGCCCTCGAACACGCCCATTTCAAGCATTTGTTGAGGCGATAGAAACGGTTGAAAGCCGGGTGCGAAGTCATCACCAATAGGGGCTTGCAGTATGTAACTATAATCCTTTTGCATCGAGTCATCGACCTCGATGAAGCTGCCTATTTTTACCGCCAAACCAATCCCCTGTATTAAAGACAAGACAATGACTTACCGCATAACAAATGGATCGGGAATAGGCTCGTCCGATGTGCGCAGCCACACTGTCTTGATACGGGTATAATCCAGCACAGCTTCAAGCCCTCCCTCACGCCCCTGCCCTGATTGGCCAAACCCGCCAAAGGGCGCAATGGGTGACACAGCCCGATAGGTATTAACCCAGACAATGCCGGCTCGAATGCGTCTGACCATTCGGTGTGCCCGCGACAGGTTCGATGTAAAGACACCCGAAGCAAGGCCATAGGGTGTGTCATTGGCCAGCTCAACAGCCTCTTCTTCCGTATTAAAACTGCGCACGGAAAGCACTGGTCCAAACAATTCAGTTGTCCAGGTGGAGGCATCGACATCGCCGCAGTCGATGATTGTCGGCGGGTAATAAAATCCGGCACCTTGCGGGACAATGCCGCCACAAATCAGCTCAGCACCCTCTACCACAGCCAGTTCCACCTGCTGCGTTATGTGATCGCGTTGCTTTTGTGTGCAAAGTGGCCCTATTTCAGTTTTGTGGTCCTGAGGATCGCCGATGGTAATTTCGCGTGCTTTTGCCACTAAAAGTGCTAAAAAACGCTCCTTGATCGAAGCCTGAACCAGCAGTCTCGAGCCTGCGACACAACTCTGCCCACTTGCCGCAAATATACCGGCGACCTGCGCATTGGCGGCGCTCTCAAGATCAGCATCCTCAAACACCACGAAAGGCGATTTTCCGCCCAGTTCCAGCGAGGTTGACGCGAGATTTTCTGCGGAATTTCGAATGATGTGTTTGGCGGTCTGAGGACCACCCGTAAATGCAATATGATCAATTTTGGGATGACTGGTCAGATGCGCACCACATTCATCACCAAACCCGGTCAGAATGTTGACAACACCTGCGGGAAATCCTGCTTCGTCTATCAGCCGTGCCAGCGCCAACATGGGTGCGGGCCCCTCTTCCGAGGCCTTTATGACCATTGTGCACCCGGCAGCAAGTGCCGGTCCGATTTTGACCGCCGACAGAAACAGCTGGCTGTTCCAGGGCACAATCGCCGCGATGACACCCACTGGCTCGCGCCGCAGCCACACTTCCATATCGGGTTTGTCGATCGGGAGATGCGCTCCTTGAATTTTGTCTGCCAGGCCGGCGTAGTAACGATAATAGTCTGCAACATAGGCAATCTGTGCCGATGTTTCGCGAATAATTTTACCCGTATCGCGCGTTTCAAGTTCAGCCAGGTGCTGTGCGTTGGCGGCGATTAGATCAGCCAGTCGATAAAGAAGTTTTCCGCGCTGGGTCGCGGTCATGCTTGCCCAGTCCCCATCAGAAAGATTGCGATCGGCGGCGGCTACAGCACGATCAACGTCATCGCGCAATGCGCGTGGCATCACAGCCCATGCTTTACCGGTTGCAGGGTCTATGCTTTCAAAGGTTGAAGTACCATCTTCAAATACACCATCCACAAATTGCTGAAATTGCTTCATCACTGTTCCCCGCCACCTGCCGGCTTGCCCGATGATGCATCAAAGGCCGGCATCACATGATCAATGAACCGCTGCAACGAGGCTTTCTTGCGCTCAAAACTCATGCCGCTGTCAATCCAGAACGAATATTGGTCATAGCCCATGTCTTCATAGACCCTGAGCCGGTTGATGACGGTATTTGCATCACCGATCACGTTGGCCTCCCGCATGGACTGGGGCGTAAAGAATGGGTGTGCAGCAATCTCTTCATCGCTGAGCGTTTTTATCAATCCGTTTTCAACCGGGCGCTCATTTTTGAACCATGCCCCAAAGTAGTTGTAGAAGCGATTGATCTCCTCAGCACCCTGCTGCACATCGCCTTCGCTGCCTCCGACATAGGTATGGCGCAGCAGCATGATTTTCGGCCGATCCACCTGCGGATTGTTGGCACAGGCATCCTTGAAGCGCTGCATCAGCGTGACGACCTCCTCATCCCCCTGCCATAGCGGTGTCACCTGCACATTAAAACCGTTGGAGACCGCAAAGTCATGACTATTGGGATCGCGTGCAGCCACCCATACCGGCGGGTGTGGTTGCTGTACCGGCTGCGGTGCCGAAGTTGTGGAAGGATACTGCCAGAATTCGCCGTCATGGGCGTGATTACCCTTCCATAACTCGACAACCGCTGGAAGAATTTCACGCAGGCGCAATCCCGCTTCCCAGGCATCCATGCCCGGCATCATCCGCTCATATTCGAAACTATAAGCGCCACGTGCGAAGCCCAATTCCAGCCGCCCATCGGTCAGATGGTCCGTCATAGCGGTCTCGCCGGCCAGTTTTATCGGGTGCCAGAAGGGCGCAACGATTGTCCCGGTGCCGAGCCGTACGTTTTTGGTACGCCGCGCCAGATCAACCAGATTCAATAGCGGGTTTGGCGCTATGGTAAAGTTCATGCCGTGATGTTCACCGGTCCAGATGGTGCGCATGCCACCCTTGTCTGCAATTTCGCATAATTGCAGAAACTCCTCATAGAGCTTTTTCTGATCCTGAGATGCATCCAGGCGTTCCATATGCACAAATAGTGAGAAATCCATTGTCTACTGCCCCAAATCCAGTCGTCGAACATCGCCGCTCAACTCATTGCCAAAATAGATGCCATAATTTCCGATTGAATGTTCCTGAGCAAAACGTATCAGAACGTCCCGCGAGGCTGTGTCACTTACCCGATCAAATGGAATTTCACTGACGGGAACAAATTTCCCTTTGTTGTGTTGGCCATCTACCGAATTGCACAGATAGATAATATTATGCATGCCGTGCCGTCCGTCTTCATAAACAGAATAAACAAATCCGACGGTCAATGTTGCGCTGTAGGCCGAGGCAAGCAATTGCGCGTGAGAACCATCGCGCTGTGCCCTGTTCAATAAAATGGACGGCAACGCAATCGAACCGTCACTGTTTTCTTCCAGCAACACCTGACCGTCATGTTCAAGCACAGCACCGATGCGTACCCCTCCATCCATGGCCATCGTGTCGATGGCCTCACTTTCCAGCGACGGCTTGATATAATTGCCGCGCACATAGCCAAGTCCATTGAGCCCGGCATTGTCAAAAGCCTCAACACGTCCAATCATCAATGTATGGTCACCCGCATCCACCACATTGTGGACGGAACAATCGAACCAGGCTGCGACATCAGCCAGAATGGGTGAACCATTTGGCCCCGCTTTCCAGTCCACTTCGGCAAACCTGTCTTCAACCGGACGGGCAAAACAATTTGATATGGCTTCCTGTGCCTCTGACAGGATATTGACGGCAAAACCAACGCCTTGCGTTATCGCTGTGTAATTGCGGGACGATTTTGCCATTGAAATCAGCAGTAAGGGCGGATCCAGCGACACGCTGGTGAATGAATTGGCCGTGAATCCGATTGGCTGACCATCACTGGCAAATCCAGTAACCACCGTTACACCGGTCATGAATGTACCAAAGGCATCGCGCAGTTTACGGGGACTTGCCTCAGTCATGATATCTGCTCCTTTCTGCCTAACCATTGCGTCAGCGCAGTATTGACCGCATCAGGGGCCGTCAATCCAACCATATGGCGGTGGCCTTCGATGATGCAGCACTTACCATCAGTGGCTTCAGACGCCATCTGTTTGGACATCAGCGGTGATGAATTTGGATCATCCGCACCGGTCAGAAACAGGGATGGACATTGGATCTGTCCGATTTTCCCTTCATAGAGCCGATCACCCTTTGCAAATGCAGTATAGGCCACAGCATAGGCTTTCGGATCTACACTGGAGAGCATTTTGGCAGTCAATGCGCGGGCAGATTTATCCGTTGGCTGATCGCCGAACCAGCGTTGCAATGGACCTTCAAAATCGACATTCCCACGGCTAATCTGCTCAGCACGCGTGCGTACCGCGCACGATGCGCGGTCATCTCTTTTGTACACGCCATTTAACAGCGCCAACCGGCGGACCAGAGCGGGTGCTTTGACAGCCAACCCAAGAGCAATGAGCGCGCCCATTGAATGGCCAGCAACATTGAGCGGGCCAACACCCAGGTGTCTTATCAACTGCTCTGCCCAGTCCACATAGTCCGGCAGGGTTACATTCTCATCTATCGGCGCGCTCTGCCCGTGCCCGGGCAAGTCAACTGCAATAACACTGTATCGCTCTTTGAATCGATCTATTTGAGGCTGCCACGCTTCTGCCCGCAGGCCGACGCCATGTATCAACAACAGTGGTTCTCCACTGCCACTGACGTAACAGGCAGCACCGTTTGCCACTTCAGACCGCTGCAGGATTGTCGACATCATGGCCAAGTTCCTTCAAATCCTGATAGCGGTCCCCGATACGGTGGTGGGGACGTCCGCCGACAGATGCACCCAACGCGATGACAATTTCATCCGGTCCGGGCGCATCATTCACAGCGAATTGTATGGTCAGATAATGCGAACGTCGCCCGGCATCATTCTTGTCCATCAGTGGTATCGCGATGGGCGCGTTGGCAGGACCGCGGGTATTTGTGAAAGACAGATAGGATTTGGCGCCGACAGCATCCCGGTAATAATTGCCAAAGCGCAAAGTGTGGATGAGTGCCGAGGCATGTTCAACCTCACCGTTGAGACCGACAACAGCGGATTTGCCATACCCTTCAACCGCGACCCCCGATCCAACCGTATCAATGATCATCTGGGTCAATAGCTTCCCAAGGCCCGGTGCGACTGCGTGCATTGCAGGCCTTAGGTCCTCGACAAAGCCCTGCCCGGCCCAAGGGTTTTTGATAACCGCTGCAGCGGCCACCATCTTGAGCGGCGTAGCGGCAACCCGCCCACCTTCGATGAGTGTATTTTCCACATGCAGGAGTGTCTTCCTGATTTCCGCAACCATCGATCTGATCCCTGTTATTAAGGCCTCATAGTATGGTATACCATATTACGACATGTCAATTCTTGTTTTTTCTTTTCAGCCGGGATATGAGGAACGCAGGAGAAAATATGACTGATATCAGCAGCTTGAAAATTGATAATCCCCCGGTGACTTTGCGTGAAATGGCACTGGAAAAGATGCGTAACGCCATCATAGCAGGCGTTTTCGAACCCGGCCAAAGGCTGATTGAACGAACCCTGTGTGAGCAGATGGGCGTCAGTCGAACAGTCATTCGCGAGGTTATTCGTCATCTCGATTCCGAAGGCCTGATCGAAGTCATATCCAATCAGGGGCCAGCGGTCGCCAGATTGGACTGGAATGCAGCCAGGCAGATTTACGACATCAGGGCGCTGTTGGAATCGGAGGCTGCAGCCGCCTGCGCTGTCGCGATCGATAAAAACGGACTGGAGCGATTAAGCCGGGCACTTGAAGGACTGGAACAAGAGTCCCGCGGCAGCGATCCACTTGCCATGCTGAATGGGACGACAGAATTTTATCGAACGATATTTGATGTGGCCCACCACGATATTGCCTGGGAAATTGTCAGCAGACTGAACAGTCGCATAAGCCGATTGCGTGTTCTGACACTCAATTCAGGTGACCGAACCAAAACCGGCCCCGTTCGAATGCGTCAGATTTATCAGGCGATTGCCGACCGCAAACCGGAAACTGCAGCAGCTGCCTGCAAGAAGCACCTGCATGAGGCTCGCGAAATTGCGCGTTTCATCCTGACAACACAGGCCAACTCGGCTTGATGACCCGCAGCCGTGCTCCAGACTAAACATTGTATCTTCAGGACTTTGGCTGGTCCGGCTCAAATGCATGTGGAAACAGGGCCGACACAAATCGCAATATGATACGTTTTGCGGTATTCCGGTTGAATTGGTCACTATGCAGAAAATAGTCTGTCCACATTCCTTCCAGCAGCGCAATCGTGCCATGCATTGCATCACGGGCCAGAGCCTCCGGTTCCTCTGACTGTTCTGCCAAAGCCACATAGGCATCAAAAATCATCTGCCGCAGCGCATCATCGCGCGTATCACAGTGCTCCATGAACGCGTTATGAGAACGGGCCTCACCGCGAAATGCATACCAGATATTGACTGACCTTCGGTTTAAAATAACTTCGCTAAGGTCTGCTCAAGAATGCTCTATTGAGTGAAAGGAGCAAATCAGATTCTTCGTATTTTGCTACAAATATGGAGAAGTCAGATGGCTTGGACCCCTTTCACTCGCGCTGACCATGCGCGAAATGGCCTGCGATATGCAAGTGATACAACGGACCGCGAGTGGGATTTAGTTGCGCCGTTCATGCCGCCGCAACCAGCACTTGGTCGCAGACGTACAACTGATATGCGTGCTGTTGTCGACGCGCTGTTCTATCTATTGCAGTCTGGCTGTCAATGGGGATTGCTGCCAAAGGATTTTCCGCCCAAAAGCACAGTTCACTATTACTTCAAGCGGTTGTGCACGGATGGTACATGGGTGCGCATTCACGATGCGTTCTATCAGCAAACCCGGCATCTGGAAGGGCGAGAAGAAAGTCCGTCCTATGCGATCATAGATAGTCAATCATCAAAAACCGGCCCGGATGCCCGTGAAATGGTGGGGTTTGACGCCGGGAAAAAAGTAAAAGGTCGCAAGCGCCATATTCTGGTCGATACGCTGGGGCTGATCCTCAAAGCTGAGGTTCATTCGGCTGGTATTCAGGACCGTGATGGTGCGGCCCTTGTCTTTAACAAGATCACAACGCGTTTTCCTTTCATTCAGGCAATTTGTGGGGATGGTGGTTATCAAGGCCAACGCGTGCGCGATGCCAGCCCCCGACCCGTTGAAATCGTCAAACGAAATCAGCCCGGGTTCCACATATTACCAAAGCGCTGGATCGTCGAGCGAACCTTTGCATGGCTTGGCATCAATCGACGCTTGGCCAAGGACCTCAAGCGTTTCTCACAAACTAGCCTCGCCTTCATTCAAACCGCCATGATAAAGCTAATGACAAGGCGGATCGCCCGATATCCGTATTCTTGAACAGACTCTGAGGTTTCCTCGTTTGGCAACACCATGCTTGTCAATATATAATTAACTAACCAGTGATTTACTTATGGCTACATTTGTTCGATTTCCGATCCTGGGGAGGGGACCATGCTCAATAGGCTGTCATCAAAACTTGTCGTTATATTTTTTTGTGGGGCAATCTTTTTGTCAGCAGCCATCGTCTTCGCGACTTCGCAATTGGCAGGTCGTGTGTCGAACCAACAAGCCGATCGCGCTCTTATCAGCACAACCGATGGGAAAGTGGCGACAATCAGCCTGACTCTAGAGCAGATGTTGGATGCTGCAAAGCTGTTTGCCACTCTGAGAGACGCAAAAGAAAATATGCTGAAAATGAAAGCCGGATGGAAAAATATCGGGTCAAATCCAACGGACCTTCTCCGCACAACCTATGTTGATGAGAATCCGTATTTGCCGGAAGATCGACACCTCTTTGTCGACACGGGAGAAGAAAACCTCTACTTCCGCGAACATCGATTTGTTCAGAAAGCGTTTAGGAAGGTGATTGAACAGGGACTTTTTTTTGATTTGGCGCTCGCTGATGATAGTGGCACTATAATATATAGCTTCAGAAAAGGTCCGGATTTTGCGCGATCTACCGGTTCCCGGGAATTAAATGATCACCCTATGCGCGATGTGCTGCAAAAGATCGGTGTAGCAGGTGAAAAGGGAAGGTTACAGCCTGGCTTTGTTGCGAGCTCTGGTTTTGGAATAGATTCTGAGGGCCGGCTAAACTCCATTCTCGGTGTACCCATTTTTTACGCGGGAGCGCCGATTGGCTCTGTTTTGTTTACGCTGAACATGGACAAGATAGTGCCGCTTATCAACAAAAAGACCGGCCTTGGCGATACTGAACTGACTTTGCTGAAAGATAGTGGCGGCAACGTAATATCAGTGATTGATGGAGAAACCGCAACAGCAGATCTTGCAGGGGTCATTCAACATTCAGGCGTTGTGACACTTAACGATGAAGTATACCGATATGCACAAATCACAGGTATTTTGGTAGATCAGCCCTACGCCATATTGCAGTTGATAAAACAGTGGGAGCTTGCATCTGCGGCTTCTGATATCACTACGGGCGCGATTGTAGTGGGTTTTGTTTCGCTATTGCCCATACTCGGCTTGGTTTGGTGGATCACCGCTCGAATGTTCAGGCCGCTTCGGATACTCTCGGAAGACACTAGGCGTATTGCAGATGGTGAATTGGACATGGATATACTTGGTAGCGAGCATGGCGATGAAATCGGACAAATGTCTCGGAGCATAGTGATCTTTCGGGATGCAGCGATCAAAAAAGAGCAACTTGAACAGGAAGCAGAAGAAAACCGTACGCTGAGCGAACGTGAAAGGGCTGAGCGCGAGGCTGCGAAGGAAGAAGAGACGCGGAGTGTGCAGGAGGCAGTCGATGAACTTGCTGGTGGCCTGAAACGCTTGTCCGAAGGGGACCTGACGGTCCGACTTAAGCGGCCTTTCACAGATGGCTTGGAGCGACTTCGCAGTGATTTCAATACCTCTGTCGATAAGCTCAATGTCACCCTGAGTGAGATTCGAGCGAACGTCAGTTTGATCGATAATAACTCTCGGGAAATGCGGACGGCGGCGGGCAACCTGTCCCGACGTACCGAACATCAAGCCGCCTCGCTGGAGGAATCATCTGCCGCAATCGAAGAGATCACATCGGTTGTCAGAGGCACATCTGAGCGTGCCGGCGAAGCCTCCCAGATGACAGACGCCGCCCAGGCTGATGCGAATAGATCCAGTACTGTTGTTACAGAAGCAGTCACCGCTATGGAGGGCATTGAGGCTTCTTCCGATGAGATTGCCAATATCATAGGCGTGATCGACGACATTGCTTTTCAGACCAATCTTCTTGCGCTCAACGCTGGCGTCGAGGCTGCTCGAGCTGGCGAGGCGGGCAAAGGATTCGCCGTAGTTGCGCGGGAAGTACGCGAATTGGCACAACGTACAGCAACCGCTGCCCGAGAAATCCAGGAGCTTATCAATAAATCAGGTGAACAAGTCAGCAATGGTGTCAAGATGGTCAAAGTCACTGGAAACGCACTTACGCAGATTTCCGAGCACGTCACCAACGTGAATACAGCGATCGGCGCCATAGCGACGGCTGCGAAAGAGCAACTCACTGGAATTCAGGAAGTCAATACGGCCGTGACTCAAATGGATCAGGTGACACAACAAAACGCTGCAATGGTTGAAGAGACGACAGCGGTTACTCACCAGCTCGCTGATGAGGTTGCCACTCTTTCCAGGTTGATAGATGATTTTCAGCTATCAACTTCCGCAAATATACCGGTGTCACCCGTGGTGGAGGAGACGTGTCAGAACAACCGATCAGCTCAACGGGATGGCAAATATCCTGGATTTAATGGAAATGCGGCCATCGCAGTGGATGCTGATGAAGACCGGGATAAATTCTGAAAAACTGAAGCATCGTGGGTTAGAATTCTACCGCTTTCCATTAGAATAAAACATCCATCGAGCAGCAGACGGGAGCTAACTCCTGAAACCGTGTCATCATGGTGGTTTTACGATTGAGGAGTTTGTTTGTTCGTAGTCCTGACCTGTCCGTATTCAAAACAAGGCCGGTTTGAAGAGTAGTCTGGGATTCACATTGGCAAGGTATCAACTTTTTCTTCAGCCGTTTTCGGTCAACCAGGATGAACAGATTTTTTGTAGGAAGAGTGTTGACGAACAACGTCTTTTTGTCACCACAAACATTCACTTAGATCATGCATTTATATATGTTTTTCTCATAGCTAGTTGGCAAATTGTAGAGGCATTGCGAGTATCATGACCTATGAAATTAGCGACTTTGGCTGACACATTTTATAGTGTCTGTTAGCCAAAGGAGTATTTCAGATGGATCGTCGAGCCCTCATTGACATATCCCGCAAGAATCGTGTTTTCGTCTATGCGCAGGAGGGGCTGGGTATAGCCATGGACCGCCGCCCGTTCGGAGAATTGCAAAAAACCAATGGCCAGCTTGTGACGCCGGTGCCAGATCAGGTTTCAACCGGCTGGTCCTATTACTTTGTTGCTTCGGAGCGATCGCACAGTCTTGACCGCGTACGCAAAATGCGTCGCTGGCTAAAGACAATTTGTGCCGTTTTCGGAGACTCTCAATAGTGCAGGACACTTTGACAGTATCCTGAAATCACATCAATCAGCGGGCCTTGTGAGCCAGGTATACCGTTTGCGTCATCGTATTGTTTTGCAATGGATTGTGAAACGTAACAGGTTCGGCACGGGCGTCACCGAACACATCGAACAGACGGTCGGTAAACGCCTGATCAGGTGCATCATTTGACCACAGGCCGAACACACCACCATCACACAGATGATTTGATACCTGCTTTAATCCGGCTGGCTGATAAAATGGAGCACTCTTCGAGTTCAGCAGAAAATCGGGCGAATGATCAATATCGACCAGAATTGCATCATAGGTTCTGGCAGGGCTGTCCGGGTCAAATCCATCTGATGACGCCGACATGGCGAAAAAATCGCCATGCACAAACCGGCAACGCTCATCCTTCGTCAATTCATCTCCAAGTGGCAATAATCCGCTTTCATGCCACTCAATGATCGCTTCCAGCGCATCAACAACGATCAGCGAACCAACGGTTGGAAATTGGAGTACGGCCTGCGCCGTATAACCGAGCCCCAGTCCGCCGACGACTACATCCAGGTCATCGCCCGAAAGGTCCGTTAGTCCGAGTTTGGACAAAGCTATTTCAGATGCCGTAAAAAGGCTCGACATGAGAAATTCGTCACCCAGCTTGATCTCGAAAACATCAACATCAAGCAGCATTTCACGGCGGCGACGCAAACTTATCGCCCCGATCGGTGTGGGGCGATAATCCAGTTCTTCAAATAGTCGGCTCATCTGGCCCCAATCCAAGCATGGTTGGGGCGACGGTAGTTGGCTTACGATGAATGTCAATCAGATATCTGCGAATCATTGGCCAAAAGACATCCGGCTATATCGTCTGTGTATCATCGACAAAGTCGGCAAACCTGTGGACATCATTTCCGATTTGAATGTTTTCAAAATTGCTGACCAGCAGATCGGTTCCGTTTGCGCCAGTTATCTGTGTAATTCCTGTCGTGCCATCATGATCTACCGCGTAGTCACCGATAACACCTTCAAGTGCCAGAAGGTCCGTGTCTTCGATACCACCATCGATGCGACCGGTGCCATTTTGCACATCAATCACATCATCACCGCCACCGCCAAAAATGAAAACATCCTCAATGCCCTGTGTGGATGCATTGACAATGAGTGTGTCATCGCCTGCTCCAAGGTCAATGGTTGCCTGTTTCACACCAACGCCAGTTGCACTGCCGGTGCCGGTCGCGCTTGCATTGGCTGAAAAGGTAATTGTGTCATCGCCATCACCGGCGTCCAGCCTATAGACATCAATCACATCACGATCGCTGAACCTTTCAAAATCGCCCATGGCAACCGCATCGGCATCACCACTTCCGGTCGTTGTGGCACTGGCACTGACACTTACGGTGTCATTGCCCTGCCCCAGAGCCCAGGTAAATGTTTCACTCTGAGTTGGGAAACTGTAAAACCCGGTCACCCCAACCGCCGAGGCATCTCCGTCACCACTTGCGTTGGCGCTGGTATCGATGGCAAATATGTCGTGATCGTCGCCTGAAGTCATGTCATCGCGGTGCCGTATACCGCTTGCCGCCGCATCATCGCCAGCGGCGTCTGCACTCACACTCAATGAAAATGCATTCTCTCCACCGCCAAAATCAAGACCGTCTCTGTTGCTGATTCCTTGTGCAGTTGCCTCGGCAGAATCAAGACCAATGGCACTGACATCGATGACAACTGTGTCGTTGCCGGAACCGGAGCCAAATGCGTCCTCAATGCCAATGGCCAGTGCGAAGATGCCAGCACCACTATCCTGAGCCAAAACATCCACTGTCACAACATTTGTACCGTCACCGACAAAAATAGCCTCGGCGCCCATCGCATTGGAAGTATTACTACTAAACCCCGGAGGCAGAGACGTATTGTCTGACTGGCCGCCGACGGCACTGGCTGTCAGCGTAACAATGTCGTTGCCGGAACCGGTGCTGACAACGCCTGCCGCTTGCGCATCGGCGCGCGTACCGGCAGTGGCTGTCACCGTTGATTCCAGGCGATTTGCACCATCGCCCAATTGCGCCGTAACGCCCTGTGCTTTTGCTGATTCATTGGCGCCAGCAGAGGCCGTTATTGTCGCTTCAATGCGATCATTGCCATCGCCGAGGGAGAGGTTACCGCCGCTTCCGGAGGAAGCGTTGCCACCGGCGTCTGCGCTTGCGCCACGGTCTTTGCCATTAACGCTACCACCTGAAATCGCAGTGCTGTCGATATAGACACGATCATTGCCATTGCCACCTACCACGTCAACGACACCATAGGCTGTTGCCCGGTATTGGCCGGTATTTTGTGTCGGAACTGCCCCCTCATTTGCGCCAACCTCAGCCGTGCTGGTCGCGCGCAGGAGGTCGTTTCCATCACCCAAATTAAGTGTATGCATTGCATAAGCTAACATTGCGGCGGCGGTTGCTGTGCTGTTGAGTTGATTGCCAGTGGACGTTGCATGGGCCTTTGCCTTCACGACATCTCTCTGGGAGCCGGTCGCCGCAACAGCAGCCGTTGCTCCGAAGTACTGAGGCCCCAATTGAATGCCGGTGGCTTCAACACGGCCCGCACCGGTTGCGTTGCCTTCACCCACAACTTTGTCTTTGCCATCTCCGGTATCAAAAAGAGCCTCAATGCCTGTTGCACTGACGTCCTCTTCACTGTCAGCCGCAACGGCAGTGGCTTTACCAATGAGCCTGTCATTGCCAGTGCCAGTATCCAGTACAGAGGGTTTTATGAAAGTCTCCGAGTTTACGACCTGGTATTCACCGAATCTAAGTCTTTCTGTATCAACCACATAAGCCAATGTTCCTGCCTGAAGACCCGTTGCATTGACAGTGCTCCCCTCACCCGCATTGACCGTGGCATATCCGCGTAAATAGTCGGCTCCGTCACCGAAAGAATATGTGCTTTGTGTTGGTTGCGGATCTTCGTATACGACATTTCCCAGACGATCAGTTCTGATCACGTAGGTATCCAGACCGGCTGGAAGGCCAAATTGATCAACGTCATGGTCGGATGCCACGCCAAAACGGGCACCGACCGCATCGATCACAGCATCCACGCTTAACACCGCATTGCTGGCGGTATTGACTTTAACATTGCCGGTTATGTGTTCCATGCCACCGGAACCGGTGATACCGCCAACAGAATCAAATCCAGCCAGTTGCGCGGTAACGCCATCTGCAACAGTTGCAGGAAACAATTTGCCGCAGAACTTATTGAGGTCACCAACCAAAGTAAGATCTGCAGAGTTTATCAATGCCTGCAAATCATAGGGTGCGCTGACATCATCCAATGTTGGCCGCTCGGTTCTTGTTACCCTGTTTTCCAGATTCGATAGATCCAAATCTTGCAAGTCAATCATCGCTGTCACCACCTCAATAAGAGCAAAACAATTACATTACTATATTCATTTATTAACAGAAAATCTACTTTAATATCTATTTTGTACTTACTTTTATTTGTGGACTTGTATTTTCATATGTTTTTCATCCGCTTATGGACAGTGGATCTTATTATTTACTGGATATTTTTTGTATTTCTTTTCTATTTTCAATACAAAATCACTTTATACACACTGAAAATTCCGCCCGTTAAAGGCACGTTGAACCTCAAATCCCGAGTGAAAAAATTGAAACAGTGTTGAAATTCCAATGATGGCAAAGACACAATACCCAGGCAGATCATCCATTCCGCGAGGGGTGATATTGAGTATATCATTCGACAAAATCATGTGATCACGTTAGTTTCACCCAACACGGGGGGCGTAATGTCAGGGACAATAGAACTGCCGATCTGGCTGGTAACTCTGGCAGGCCTTCTTGCTTTGATCGCACTGATTGATCGATTTTTGACACCCGCGATACGCTGGTATTTCCATCGCCGGGTCAATCGAGCCATTCTGGAACTCAATACCCGGCTCAAACTGAAAATCAGACCCTTTGATCTGACCAAAAGGGGAATACTGATTGACCGGTTAAGCCATGACGGTGATGTGATGCGTGCTGCCGAAGCCTATGCACTGGAGCATAACATGCCGGTTGGCGTGGCTATGGATCACGCCGCCCGCTATGCAAGAGAAATTGTCCCGGCATTTAATGCCTATGCCTATTTTCGCATTGGTACGCGTCTGGCCCGCTGGTTGGCTGTCTCGCTTTACCGCGTGCGGCTTGGATATTCCGACGCTGACGCTCTGGCCGACGTCAAAGCGAATTCAGCGGTGATCTTTGTCATGAACCACCGTTCAAACATGGATTATGTGCTCGTCACCTATCTTGCTTCGGCATCCACCGCGCTATCCTATGCCGTTGGGGAATGGGCCAGATTGCCTGTTTTGCAAACACTCATTCGTTCAATGGGCGCCTATTTCATCCGGCGCGATGCACGCAATACGCTCTACCGGCGTGTTCTGGCCAGCTACGTCCGCATGGCCACAGAAGCAGGTGTAACACAGGCCATATTCCCCGAAGGCGGCTTGTCCCGTGACGGTAAACTACGCCCCGTTCGATTGGGTTTGATTTCCTATATTCTGTCTGCCCATGCCCATGTGGATCAGGACACGGTATTTATTCCGGTGGGGGTAAACTACGATCGCGTTCTGGAAGACCGGTCTCTGGTTGGCGAAGCCCGGCGTGTAACTCAGCCACAATCTACCAGCCAGAAGACAACAAAAACACTGGCATTCCTATGGAAAAATCTGAGGTTACGTTTGGCCGGACGCTGGCATCGATTTGGCTATGCAAGCGTATCCTTCGGCAAACCTGTTTCACTGCAGGCCTTTTTGATCAACAACGAAGTTTCCGACTGGGAGTCATTGAACGATGAACAACGTACCGCTTTGACACAGAAACTTGGAAACCGGTTGATGGATACCGTCGGTCGGCTTGTACCGGCATTGCCCGTTTCCCTGGTTGCGTCCATATTTGCCGATGCAGGTACCGGGGAACTTGATCTGCTGACACTGAAAGCCCGGGTGAATGAACGTATTGACCAACTGGTCTGCTCAGGCGCTCATATTCACATCCCACGCTCAGATCGCGATTATGAAGTGACAGTTGGACTGCGGATGCTGACACTGCGTCACATCATAAGGGAAAGCGACGATGGCATGCTCTCGATTGCACCTGGTGAGGAACCGCTGATTGAGTATTACGCAAACTCCATCAGCCACCTGTTGCAGATTGCAAATGAGCACGATTCATAGTTGGTTCACACCGGATTTAACTTCTGCAGCCGTAATTTGGCAAAGCAATAATCGGAGAATAAATGGCAAATCATCCGCCGATACGCACCGGCGTTTTTTACGGTTGGATTGTGGTGGCAATTGCATTCATTACTCTGGGCATCGCTGTCAACATTCGCACAGCTTTCTCACTGCTTTACCCACCAATCCTTGACGAATTTGGCTGGGATCGCGGGGTCACAGCTGCCATATTTTCGGTCGGCTTCGTCTCCTCCACAGCCTCTGTGCCGATTGTTGGCATGCTGATGGATCGTTTCGGACCACGATTTGTATTGCCGATGAGTGGCATTGCCGTGGCTGTCGGCTTTTCAACCGCAACGCTGGCGACAACTCCCCTGACCTTCTATCTGAGCCTTGGGTTGCTTGCCGTGGGCGGCTCAATGCCGATGACCTATATCGGTCATTCGATGTTTTTGCCCAATTGGTTCGTTCAGCGTCGTGGTCTGGCACTGGGAATTGCCTTTTCGGGCGTTGGCGTTCTGGCCATTTTTATATTTCCATTGCTCCAGAACCTCATTGTCAACGATGGCTGGCGTACTGCCTGTATTGTCATGGCTATTGGCAGTGTCGTTCTGCTGGTACCGCTCAACATGATTTTGCAACGCGGTCATCCCGCCGACATTGGGCTAAAGCCCTATGGCGATGGACCATCAGACAAGGCTGCGCAGCGTTCGGGACCAATAATCATCGATCAGCAATGGGCTTCAACAGCATGGACACTGGGCCTTGCTGCCAGAACGACCCGTTTCTGGTGGCTGACGGCCGGTTTTTTTCTTGCACTTTATGCCTGGTACACGGTGCAGGTACATCAGACACGCTTTTTACTGGACATCGGCATAAGCCCTTCGGAGGCCGCACTGGCGCTCGCCCTGGTCGCGGTGGCGGGTGTTGTCGGCCAAATCAGTATCGGTCATTTTTCTGACAGTTTCGGTCGTGAATGGGGGTGGACAGTTGCGCTCTCAGGTTTCATGGTCTGCTATCTCGCCCTCATCGCACTACAGGACAATCCATCTCGCATTCTGGTTTACATCATGATCGGGGCGCAGGGGTTTCTTGGCTATGGACTGGCATCGCTGTTTGGTCCCATTCCAAATGAACTCTTCGCCGGAAAACGGTTCGCGACAATTTTCGGCTGCATAAGCGGCATGGCAACCCTTGGCGCCGGATTTGGCCCCTGGTTCACCGGGTATCTGTATGACCGCAACGGCGACTACCATCTCGCGTTCTGGCTGATCATTCTCGCCTGCCCGCTCTCGATGTTCTGCATCTGGATGGCGGCACCGCGCAAGGTAAGGCAGATCAGCAGACAATCCGGTAAATCTCAGGTTTCACTCTAGCAACCTGCCATCTGCCAATAATCTCAACCGATGCACCGACGGGCAACCGCATCTGCCCGTTAACCGGATGTTCACCATCCGTCCTGAGAATACAGTTGCAGAACACAACTGGAACATATAGTGTTTGTTCTGTATTTGTTTCTCCGATTCGGGAGCGTTCGATGCTAACGCGAAAACAACATGAACTTCTGCTCTTCATCCATGAACGTATGAAAGAAAGCGGAATCCCGCCTTCCTTCGACGAGATGAAGGATGCGCTTGATCTGGCGTCAAAATCAGGCATACACCGTTTGATTACAGCTTTGGAAGAGCGCGGATTTATTCGCCGCCTGCCCAATCGTGCCAGAGCACTTGAAGTCATTCGGCTGCCAGAGACGATGGTGCCTAATTCGCCCCCACGGCGCGGGTTCTCTCCAAGCGTTATCCAGGGCAGCCTCGGCAAATCCGAGCCGGAACCGGTCGCTGAACGCTCCGCGGAATGGGAGTCGGGCGAAAGCGCCGTCAGTATTCCGGTGATGGGACGCATTGCAGCCGGCGTGCCAATTGCCGCCATACAGAACAATACCCATAACATAAGCGTTCCACCTGAAATGCTGTCCGGTGGCGATCATTACGCACTTGAGGTCAAGGGCGACTCAATGATCGAAGCGGGCATTTTTGATGGTGATACCGTGGTGATCAAAAACACCGCAACAGCCAACCCGGGCGAAATCATTGTTGCATTTGTCGATGATGAGGAAGCAACGCTCAAGCGGTTTCGTCGCAAGGGGGCATCCATTGCCCTGGAAGCGGCCAATCCTGCCTATGAAACCCGCATATTCGGGCCCGATCAGGTAAAAATTCAGGGCAAGCTTGTCGGATTGATCAGACGTTATCACTAGAGCGTTTCACTTTTTGTCAGAAACGGGACAGTGGCGTCAGCCTTTGATTTTGTTGAAGCATTCAGGTTTTGCCGATTCAGTCGAAACCTGAGTTGTCCTTGGTAAATCAGCTCATTCAACTTGTCTGGAGGCCCAGACAGGTATCTTTATGACATGTTTTTGTTGCCGCCAATCGTAGGTACGATGCCTGGTCCATGGTCGGTCAGTCTGTCCGATAGACGATTTGATCAGCAACGTAGCGCTGTCTTTATCATCGTGGATTTCCAGAGAACCGGATTGCCTGAGCATTGTACCGGTGATCAATGTCGCGCCGGAAAAACACCGGTCCATAACAATCCTGCGGCTGGTGATCACCAGATCAGCCTCGTCACAGGCCGGTCCCAGATAAATCAGGTCTTCCACAACAACGACACGCAAATGGGATGATGTCTGCAATGCACAATAGGCCTTTGAACGGCAAATGAACTGCCCCTTTGGCATAGGACCGGTCAACAGGTCTCTCAGTTCCTGGTAGGGACCTTGTGGATCAGCATCAGCTTTGATCTTCTGCGGTTTTAACAGAGCTTCGCGCTGAAATGCGCTTTGCCATTGCTGAAAGACAAATTTGGAAGGCCGGGCTCGATGGGTCGCTATCGAATTCTCATTCATTGCTGCCACCAACCGACCATTTTCAGCCACCAGAACGTCAGGTGTGCGGGTCGTTTTGCCCCACTGGTTGTATGCCATACCTGCTGCGATGACGATGATACCCAGCAATCGCAAACGGGTTCGCATCAAAACCAGGATCAGAAACCCGCTGACCAGCAGAGCAAAAGAGACAGCGGATATGCGGCCGACCGTCACCACACCGCCGAGACCTTGCACATAATAGGCAATATCAATGACAAGGTTCAGCCCTGACCCCATAAGCATCAACGGCCAGTGTTCGAGGCCCAGTGGCATGACAAGTAAGGCAATCAGCCCACTGGGCATGACAATGAACGTGATGATCGGCATCGCCAGCAAATTGGCAATCAGGCCGTAGGACGCGACTTTGTGAAAATGATAGGATGAAAAGGGTGCGGTAGCCAGTCCTGCCACAAGCGAGGTTACAGCCAACCCGATGAAGAATAGCAGAATTATCCTCGTCAGGCCGCCAAAAACAGAAGGATGATCCCTGCCCGCTGTGATTTTGTCATTATTCCACAATGCATAGCTGGCGATAAGCGCGGCTGTCGCGGCAAAGGACATCTGAAACCCCGGCCCCAGAACCGCCGATGGCGAAAGCAGAATAATGGCGATTGCAGCCAGGGCGACATTGCGCATTGTCAACGCGGGGCGATCCAGCAGAACAGCAACCAGCACAATTGCCAACATGATCCATGCCCGCTGCGTTGATATGCTGGCCCCGGAGATCATCAGATAAAGTGTGGCGACCAGCAGTGCGGCGAAGGCAGCATATTTTTTGACCGGCATGGATTGAATAACGGACGGAAACAGACTGCATCCAAACCGAACAAGAAAAAACAATGTCCCGGCAACCAGGGCCATGTGCAGGCCGGATATGGCCAGGACATGTGCAAGTCCACTGGCTCTTAATGCATCGACCGTTTCGGGATGAAGACCACGACGGTCCGCAACCGTCAAGGCCCGGGCAAACCCTGCAGTATCACCGTCAAGGACGGCATTGATACGCTGTGCGATACCTTCACGCACGCGTGCAAGCGTCAATGTAAAACCCCGCATTATCGTAGGCTGGACAGAAGTGCTGGCCTGCGCGTCGACTACGGTTTTTGGGGCCCCCATAAAGAACCCATAGGCCCCAATACCATTAAAATAGGCATTAAAGGCAAAATCATAGCTGCCGGGTAAAGCTGCGCCCGATGGCGGTTGCAATCGGGCAAGCCCGCCAATCAAATCGCCAATGGCAATGGGTGTGTGTTTGTTTCGGGCGATTAACCGAATACGTTCCGGCGGTCGATTGATTTGGGGATCAGTGGTGTCCTGCAGATCAATCAGGTAGCGCCTGTGCCCCTTGAAATCGAGGTCCCGTGCAACGACAATACCTTGAATTCGCGTTGTAATTTCACTGTCGAGCAGCGTGGTATCTTTGCGCCATGTCTCGACCTGTGCCGCGAGCATCGCCATCACAAACCCGGCTGCCAACAAAAAGACAAACTGCAACACCCTGATCCTGCGCGACAGGAACCAGCCTGTACAAGCTGCAGCCAATGCAAGCGCCAGCGGAATGGCTGACACATCCTTTTCAAGGCTGAACCAGGTAGCAGCACCAAGCGCCATCGAGAGCGGCAACCAGATTATGTTGGCACCAAATTGCGATTCCCGTTTCATCGCATCGCAAAATTCATGCCACCAACGGTAGATCACCCAATGATCACCTGCTTTGCCATTGGTAGACGAGGAATTGGCGGTAGGCCGGGCGTGCCGCGTTGATGCGTCAGCAGCGATGTCTGTCGTGTCTGACTGCCTCTCATCTGCCTGCATTCTGCCCATCTACCCCAAGAACCGTTCAGCGCCACGCAGTATGATCCTACACGCCCTGATGAATGCCGCAATGTGCCCGCGCTCGAACCCGGCATAAGGCGCCGAGCTTGCACTGGGTCAATTCTGTGGTAAATGACCCCCGGCACACCGCCATCATCAAGCGCATATCAGACAGATTGAGGAAGCTCCATGTCCGGAGACACAGTTACCCGTTTCGCCCCCTCACCCACCGGCTTCCTGCACATCGGTGGTGCCCGAACAGCCCTGTTCAACTGGCTCTACGCCAAGAACCGGGGTGGGAAAATGTTGTTGCGCATTGAAGACACAGACCGAAGCCGCAACTCGGAGGCTGCCGTTGAAGCTATTCTCGACGGACTTAAGTGGCTTGGTCTTGAATGGGATGGTGATGCCATTTCGCAATATGGACGCCTGACCCGTCATCAGGAAATTGCCCAGGAGCTGGTGAATAGAGGCGAAGCCTATTATTGCTATGCCAGCCCCGAAGAACTGACCACCATGCGTGAAGAAGCCAAGGCTGCCGGTAAACCGCCGCGCTATGATGGACGCTGGAGAGATCGCAGCGCCGACGAAGCCCCCGAAGGCCGATCACCGGCCATTCGTATCAAGGCACCGCGCGAGGGTGCAACGATCGTACACGATCTTGTTCAAGGGGATGTCTCTTTCCCCAACGCTGACCTCGACGATTTCATCATTTTACGTTCGGATGGCAACCCGACCTATATGCTGGCCGTTGTCGTTGACGATCATGACATGGGTGTAACAGACATTATTCGGGGCGATGATCATCTGACCAATGCAGCGCGTCAGACAATCATCTATCAGGCAATGGGCTGGCCGGTTCCCAAGATGGCACATATTCCGCTCATTCACGGTGCTGATGGTGCCAAACTCTCCAAACGCCATGGTGCGCTGGGTGCAGAAGCCTATCGGGCCATGGGCTATCTGCCCGAAGCGCTGTGCAACTACCTCGCACGCCTTGGCTGGAGCCACGGCGATGATGAGGTCATGTCCATTGACCAGATGATTGAATGGTTTGATACACGCGACGTCAACAAGGGTGCATCCCGCTTCGACATAAAGAAACTCGAAGCGATCAATGGCCATCACATCCGCAATGCGGATGATGAGTATCTGACCGATTCCATGCTCTCAATACTGGATGAAATGGAAGGTGGAGCCTATTTTACCGAGCGCATGCATCCATCAATCCGCGGCAAACTCGTTGCAGCAATGCCAGGGCTCAAGGAGCGGGCCAAAACGCTTGTTGAGCTGGCAGATGGCGCGCGTTTTCTTTTTGCACAACGTCCGCTTGAAAACGAACCAAAAGCCGAAAAAATTCTGGCCGAAGGCGGTCGCGATGTCATTCGCACGTTATTGCCGGAACTGGAAAACCTTGAAAATTGGGGATTGGAGCCGGTCGAAACCCTGGTTCGTGCATTTGCCGATCGTGAGGAATTGAAACTCGGCAAGGTGGCACAGCCGCTGCGTGCCGCTCTGACCGGGCGCACGACATCACCCGGGGTATTTGATGTTCTGGCGGTTCTTGGCAAAGAGGAAACGCTGGGTCGATTGCATGATCAGCTCAATTGATGAGGCTTGCCACTGGAAATTTGCCAGCTGGTGCGGTATCTATCGCCGTGCAACCAGCTGGGTGTATTTCGACTGACAGCATGGCGTCAGATGCTCACGGCACTAAAGGCCGATTGAACTGACCATCATGCATTATAGATTCTGCCGCACATCACAGCCCGGACGTTTGACTGCAAAGTCGCGTTAAACGGACATGCCGGGATTCTGTGCAGTGCACAATAACACTTTTGCATAGCTTGGCAGCGTCCGCGAAATCGGCTAGCTACAGCGCACAGTAATTCAACGGGACCTGAACCTCTCTCATCAGGCCCCGCATTTGACAATAAATGAAAGGGACCAATATGACGGAATCGAAGGCAAAGCTCTCAGTCGATGGTGTAGACGTCGAATTGCAGGTACGCGGCGGATCAGTTGGCCCCGATGTTGTCGATATCGCCAATCTTTACAAGCAAACCGGCACGTTTACCTACGACCCTGGTTTTACTTCAACGGCATCTTGCGAATCCAAAATAACCTATATTGATGGCGATGCCGGTATCCTGCTGCATCGCGGCTACCCGATTGATCAGCTGGCTGAACACGGCAATTTTCTGGAAATCTGCTATTTGCTTCTCTATGGCGAATTGCCGACAAAAACACAAAAGGCTGATTTTGACTACCGCGTAACGCGCCACACCATGATCCATGAACAGATGTCACGCTTTTTCACCGGTTTCCGCCGTGATGCGCATCCAATGGCAATCATGTGTGGTGTTGTTGGTGCGCTATCGGCATTTTACCATGACTCGACAGATATCACTGACCCGCATCAGCGGATGGTTGCCAGCCTTCGCATGATCGCAAAAATGCCGACCATCGCTGCCATGGCCTATAAATACCATATCGGTCAGCCCTTCATCTATCCAAGCAATGAACTCGATTACGCGTCCAACTTCCTGCACATGTGTTTTGCTGTGCCGTGCGAAGACTACAAGGTCAACCCGGTATTGGCCCGTGCAATGGATCGCATATTCATCCTGCATGCTGATCATGAGCAAAATGCGTCAACATCAACTGTGCGTCTTGCCGGATCATCAGGTGCAAATCCTTTTGCCTGTATTGCAGCTGGCATTGCCTGTCTGTGGGGACCTGCCCATGGTGGCGCCAATGAAGCGGCATTGAACATGCTGGCGGAAATCGGTTCCGTTGACCGTATTCCCGAATTCATCGCCCGGGCCAAGGACAAGAACGATCCTTTCCGCCTGATGGGCTTTGGTCACCGGGTTTATAAAAACTACGATCCACGCGCCAAGATCATGCAGAAAACAACCCATGAAGTACTGGGCGAACTGGGGATCAAGGACGATCCGATGCTTGATGTTGCAATGGAACTGGAACGCATTGCACTGACGGATGAATATTTCATCGAAAAGAAACTCTATCCAAACATTGATTTCTACTCCGGTATCACGCTGAAAGCGCTTGGGTTCCCAACGACGATGTTCACCGTTCTGTTCGCCCTGGCGCGCACCGTGGGCTGGATTGCCCAGTGGAAGGAAATGATCGAGGATCCACATCAGAAAATCGGCCGTCCGCGCCAATTGTACACCGGTGAGGAAAGCCGTGATTACGTGCCGATTTCGTCACGTTCATAGGTTCAATTGCTGGCACCGTGCACGTCGCGCGGGAAAACCGTTCAGTATCTGATCTTGAAAATCCCCGGACCGCACTTTTCGGTTCGGGGATTTTCGCCTCTATGGCAGCTTGTGCAGGCGTTTGTGGTGAACTGACGGGGTGTGTAAACTCGCAAAATAACGCGGAATCTGGCACAGTCGCAATAAATCGAATCACCTGGGCGCTGTGGCAGTTAACCGAGCCTGCTGCATACCCACAATTACCGAGGCGCTGACCCTTCAATGGATGACACGACTGATCTCTTTTCCAGCATGGGAACGGCACCAGCCGCCGTCAAAAATACGCAGGACACTGGCTCTGAAGAACTCATCAACCTGCAGGATAAGAAAACCGCCGTGCAAAAACCAACGCCGCCGGCCCGAAAAGCCGCGTCCGCACTGAAAAACGCGTCCGAAAGCGATTACTCGGCAGCTGATATTGAGGTCCTTGAAGGCCTGGAACCTGTGCGACGTCGTCCGGGCATGTATATCGGTGGCACCGATGTTGGAGCACTTCATCATCTGTTTGCAGAAGTCATCGACAATTCGATGGATGAAGCCGTTGCGGGCCATGCGAATTATATTGACGTGGAGCTGGATGCCGAAGGTTATCTGACTGTCACAGACAACGGCCGCGGAATTCCGATCGACCCGCACCCGAAATTCAAGAACAAGTCGGCACTGGAAGTCATCATGACAACGCTTCATGCTGGCGGAAAATTCGATTCTAAGGTCTATGAAACATCTGGCGGCCTGCATGGTGTCGGCGTGTCCGTCGTCAATGCGCTCTCGGATGATCTGATTGTTGAAGTCGCGCGCAACAGGCGTCTTTATCGGCAGACATTTTCACGCGGCGTCCCCCAGGGTCAGCTTGAAGATCTGGGAGACGTGCATAATCGGCGCGGCACCAAAATCAAATTTCACCCCGACGCGGATATATTTGGCAAAAGCGCGGCTTTCGAACCGGCGCGATTACTCAAGATGGCCCGTTCAAAGGCCTATCTGTTTGGCGGCGTGGAAATTCGCTGGACCTGCGACCCCGCACTCATCGGTGAAAAAGACCAGACACCGCCCAGCGCCGTCTTCCATTTCCCAGGCGGCCTGAAGGATTATCTGGAGGAATCCATCGGTGGCGACCACAAGGTAACCCGTGAAATTTTCTCCGGACGTTCGGAAAAGACCGGCGGTCACGGAACCGTTGAATGGGCCGTGACCTGGTATACAGGTGATCCCTTTGTCAATTCCTACTGTAACACGGTACCAACGCCCGAAGGTGGCACCCATGAGGCCGGCTTCAGGTTGGCACTGACTCGCGGGCTAAAGGCCTATGCGGAACTCACTGGCAACAAGCGGGCATCGATCATCACAACGGATGACGTGATGATTTCGTCCGCCGGCATGCTGTCCGTCTTTGTGCGTGAGCCGGAATTTGTCGGCCAGACGAAAGACAAACTGGCAACTGTTGAGGCCCAACGCATCGTTGAAAATGCTATTCGCGATCCGTTCGATCACTTCCTTGCCGATTCTCCGCAGGAAACCGACAAACTGCTGGAATGGGTTCTTGAACGCGCTGATGATCGTGTCAGACGCCGCAAGGAACGCGAAGTCAATCGCAAGAGCGCGGTGCGCAAGCTGCGTCTGCCGGGCAAATTATCGGACTGCTCACAAAATACCGCTGCAGGTGCTGAACTCTTCATCGTGGAGGGTGATTCTGCTGGCGGATCTGCAAAACAGGCACGCAACCGCTCCAATCAGGCAATTTTGCCCCTGCGTGGAAAAATCCTGAACGTCGCGAGCGCGGGCCGCGAAAAACTGGGTGCAAACCAGCAGATTGGCGATCTGGTACAGGCACTTGGCTGTGGCACGGGCGGGAAATACCGCGAAGAAGATTTGCGTTATGAGCGCATTATCATCATGACGGATGCCGATGTGGACGGTGCGCATATTGCATCGCTGCTGATCACATTTTTCTATCAGGAAATGCCCACGCTGATAAAAGGCGGCCATTTGTATCTGGCCGTACCACCGCTCTATCGTATGACACAGGGCAGCAAGACCCTCTATGCACGCGATGATGAACACCGGGCAGAACTGACCGAGACCGAGTTCAAGGGCAAAGGCAAAATTGATATCGGACGCTTCAAAGGGCTCGGTGAAATGCTGCCAGCCCAGCTGAAAGAGACAACAATGCATCCGGGTAAACGCACATTACTACGTATCGAGATCGATGAAGAACAGATTGAGGGCACCCGCAAGGCCGTGGATAACCTGATGGGCACCAAGGCCGAGGCCCGGTTTCAGTTTATCCAGGAACGCGCTGAATTTGTTGAAGATCTGGACATTTAGTAGACGTCCGGCGCTGTCGACCAACCGGTGAAATCTTGAACCTGAACCGTTTCACGTTTTGTCAGAATCAGAACAGCGGTATCGGCTTATGATTTGTTGGTGCATTCAGGTTTTGCCGATGCCGTCAAAAATTGAATTGCTCTATGCCGCTTCCCAGACCATCGAGACAGCGTAATTCTTGCTGGCACGCCGGCGAAACTCAAGATTCATTTTCTCAACGAGCCTCAGAAGATCAGCGACAGGTTTATTGTCATCCACGCTGGCATATTGCGCAATTAGCTGGTCTGTAATTTTCAATGCATTGGGTTCGGTTTCGGTTTTCGTTGCCTGTCGCCACAAAAGCGTCGCGCTGACAAAAACCTCGCTGATGGCACCATCAATGCCGCCTGACTGATACAATGCCTGGATCGCATTTCGCTTTCCATCAACAAGCATACCCCTGACCCGCTGATCACTCACCGCACTGATGGATGCAATCGCGGCGGCAAAGAAATCAATATTGCCGACACAAAGCGTGTGCATCAAAAATGCCGGAGTCAATTTGCCGGCAATGCGTAAATGTTCCACAAGCGCCGGAATTTCCTCACCGACAATATTGCCGGCAAGCTGCAGCGTGGCATGCTGGCAGGCGTCATCGGTGACGCGGATGATGCGTTTGCGTCCGACGATACCCGATACAAAGCTGGACTGCGCCAGTGCATCACCAACCTTCATAATCAGCGCATGGCGCACGTCACAGGGCAAATCGACCCGCGCCAGCAACCGTGCCCGCAACTCAGCTTCGTCACCAAAGCGCTCTGTGATACGGCGCAAGGTTACGCCG
This sequence comes from uncultured Rhizobiaceae group bacterium, assembly GCA_947501445.1. GTDB lineage: Bacteria > Pseudomonadota > Alphaproteobacteria > Rhizobiales > Rhizobiaceae > Hoeflea_A. The sequence goes on from CANMVS010000009.1 coordinate 267,232, forward strand.
GCAATATGGGCGGTTGCATTGTCAAGCAATTCTTCAACAGACAATTGACCACCAACCTCGGCCACTGCCGCGCATACGGCTGGCCTAAGCGCTTCTCGCATGGCGATTGCGCGTTGTATGCCGGGTCTGCCATCGGCTGCCAGGTCAACCAGGTCCTGATCGTTCAAAACAGGTGAACAGCATACGATGAGCCCGGCAATATCCAGTTGGTCCTTTGACAATCCGTGAATGACAGAGCGCGGCGAGACAGGGCTTGTTGCCAGCGCTTCTGCCAGTGCAAGTCTCACCATGGGAGACGGATCATCAAGCAACAATGCCATGGCGGCTTCTGCGGCATCCCTGTCTTCACCGGGCAGCTCATACAATACAAATGCCCGTGCCAGCGCATTTGCTGCCCGTGCCCGTTCCCTTGCACCCGCCGTTTCAGACCACTGTAAAAATTTCCTGACGATCATTAACTGATTCCATGGTCAATCTTGTGTTGCAGACAACGATAGCCACAAAAGGTTTACGATCAGTTCACCATATCTGTTAACTGCTTGCGGGCCGTATGATCTTCATCTAGAGCAATTCAGGTATGGACAAGATGCACCTCGACTTGCCGCAAAGGGAGACGCCCGTGCCAGGATTATATCTGGAAGATTTTCAACCCGACCATGTTTTCCAACATCAGTTGCGCAGAACCATTACCGAAAGCGACAATATGTTGTTTTCAAATATGACCCTTAATCCGCAGCCCTTACATATTGATTTCGACTTCGCATCCAAAACCGAATGGGGCAAGCCTCTGGTCAATTCACTGTTTACCCTGGGGTTGCTGATTGGCATATCTGTCAATGACACCACTATTGGCACAACCATCGCCAATCTGGGAATGACTGACGTCATCTTCCCTCACCCCATGTTCCACGGCGATACATTGAGGGTGGAAACGCAGGTCATTTCAACCCGCCCGTCGAAATCCAAGGATGACCGCGGCATCGTCGAATTTGAACATCGTGGCTATAATCAGGATAATGTCCTCGTTGCCAGTTGTCGTCGGCAGGCCATGATGCGCAAACGGCCGGTATCATCATGAGGTCCTATTTGTTTGTGCCGGGCGATTCTGAGCGTAAATTGAGCAAGTCGCTGTCCTGTGGCGCCGATTGCCTTCTGATTGATCTGGAAGATTCCGTCTCACTGGCGCAAAAGGATGCGGCCAGAGCCCTGACGTCAGACTTCATCACACAACAACGCATGAACCACCAACCTGGCGGTCCCAAATTCGTTGTTCGCGTCAATGCACTTACAACCGGACTGACCGATGATGACCTTTCTGCCGTTATCAGCGCCCGCCCCGATGGTATTCTGCTGCCCAAGTCCGAACATGGCAGCGATGTGCAGCAACTGTCCGCGCTGATGGCGGTTCATGAAGCAGAAGCTGACATTGCCGAGGGCAGTACGCAAATCCATGCCATCATCACAGAGACGGCAAGAGGCACCCTTAATGCAGCCACATATGCAGGTGTTTCCGATCGTCTCAAAACAATGTCATGGGGCGGCGAAGACCTCTCTGCGGATATAGGCGTTGAAACCAACAGGGATGAAGCCGGCCAATATACCGACGTCTTTCGTTATGCCCGCACAGTCACTTTGCTTGGAGCTGCCGCAGCCGGCGTTGAGGCTGTTGACACGGTCTATGTCGATTTCAGGAACACCCAAGGCCTGCAGCGGGAATGCCGCGAAGCCGTGCGCGATGGCTTTAGCGGCAAAATGGCCATTCATCCGGCCCAGGTTGCCATCATCAACACGGCATTCACCCCGTCCGTTGAGGCCATAGACCGGGCCAACAGGATCGTGGAACTGTTTGCTGCAGCGGGCGACAATGCAGGCGTGCTCAGCCTTGATGGACAGATGATCGACCAACCCCACCTCAAACAGGCCCACCGCATCCTGTCACGGGCAGGCAAGTCTGACGGCGGATAGCTGGCAAAACTTAACGATCGCCATCCCAGACTGGCCGAAACATTTCAAATGTCTGGGCACCATCGCTGTAGTCACGATACCCAAGACGGGCCAGTGGTGCCGCCTTGGCCATATCGATCTTGCCATCGGTTACCACAGCGGGATCTATGTGGATGCCCACAACCTGCCCGATCACCACCACATAGCCTGACAATGTTCCATCCAGTGTTTTGGGCTGAAATATATTGACCACTTTGCATTCAAGCGCCGAGAACGCCTCTGCAACATGTGGCGCCTTGATCATATGACCAGGCTTGGCCGTCAACCCGGCATAGCCGAACTCGCTGATATCTGCCGGTGCATCAACGGAGCTTTTGTTCATATTGTCAGCCAGATGGCGGCTCGCCATGCTGGCAGAGAATTCGCCACTTTGTTCCACATTCGTGACGCTGTCCTTACGCCCGTCAGAGGCAAACATCACCATTTTGGGTGCATCCCCGATGGCATTGAAAAATGAATAGGGTGCAAGATTTGCAACGCCATTTGCATCAACACTGCCAATCCAGCCAATGGGTCGTGGCGAAACAAGGGCCTTGAACGGATCATGGGCAAGTCCGTGGTTATTGGCGATGGCATCGTAAAACATGAAATGCTTGCTCCGGCGGCAGTTGAAGAAATGGAATCAGGACCTTGGTGAAGATTGTATTGCAGAAACAACTGACGAAAGTCACTGCAACGATGCGTGATGGACTATCTGAGTTTGAGCGATCATTCAATTGAACGGGCCCGAGCTGAAGTCAGCCCGCTGCGAACACCTGCCACCACAAAATATTCAGGTTCAGGCCGCGATCAGGGGCAACCGCTTTTTGCGATACATTGAGGCTGGCATTCCAACATACCGGCGAAATGAATTACGGAAACTTGACGTTTCGATATAGCCGACTTCGGCAGCAATATCTTCGATTGGCATGTCGGTTGTCTCGAGCATTTGTTTGGCTTCTTCTATCCGCAGTGTCTGGATATAATCGACGGGAGATTGCCCAGTGGCCTTTCGAAACCGGCGCAGCAGGCTTCGTTCCGTTAATCCGGATCGTTCGGCCATTGCGGTAACCGGACTGGGCAAAGCGTAATTGTCAGCTGCCCAAACCTGAGCATCCGCTACCAGCGCATCATCATGCTGGGCACCCGCCACAAGCGAAGCATAGTGCAACTGCCCTTCCGTGTGAGGTTGCAGCAAATAGATCTTGGCCATTTGTCGCGCTTCTTCCGGGCTGGCAAACCGCCCTATCAGATAGAGCATCAGATCACCCCAGGCTGAAGCACCGCCCGCTGTTACAATCCGGTGGCCCTCTCCTGCCGGTATGAGAATTCTCTCTCGCCGCATCTTGATGTGCGGGAACCGCTGCGCAATCGCATCGCAATATCCCCAATGGCTTGTTGCATCCAAACCGTCCAGCAGCCCTGCTGCCGCAAGAAGCAACGCACCGGAACAAACCGATGTAATCATTGCACCATTTGAATGGGCATCAACAAGCCAGGGGACCAGCTTTTCGAATTCCTCCGGCAACGGCGCATTGGGATCAATATGCAGATCGGCTACAATGACCAGATCCGGTTGAGTATACCCCTGCAGCGCACCATCTGGCGTAATCCGCCGTCCGTTGACATCATCGTAGGCCTCTCCATCCACCGATAGCAAAGTAGCCTCAAAAATCGGCGGTTTGGGTTGCGCACCATGCAGCATTTCCCAGTCACGCCCCACCCCGGCCAAAACATCAAGAATGGAATAGACGGTCGATGTGCCCGCACATGGCATCGTCAGCACAGCGGTACGGCAAGTCTTTTGCATCGTCTTCATGGTCATGTCCGATTTTCACCGTTTCGTTCTCATGTGAGCATATCAGCTATCGCAGGATTGAGGCAAAACCAAAGCAGATACACACAAACCCTGTTCCATAGCACTGGATAAAGATCATGAATGAGCAAGTCGCAATCGCATTTGATGATGCCAAGGCCGAAGCCTTTGCAAACCGCCTCGTTGGTGCATTGAGCAACGCTTCACTGGCGCTGATGACGTCCATTGGTCACCGAAGCAACCTGTTTGATGTATTTGCCAGGCAGCCGAATGTGACATTGGAAGAACTGGCGGTCAAAGCCGGGTTAGTCGAACGCTATGTGCGCGAATGGTTGGGCGTCATGGTGACCGCTGGTGTCGTTGACTACAATGCAAAAACCAAAACCTATACGTTGCCAGCCGAACACGCGGCCTTCCTGACACGGGCTGCAAGCCCAAATAACATCGCGGTAACCAGCCAATTCATCGGCGTGGCGGCATCCGTTGAAGACGAAATGTTGGCACGTTTGCGCGATGGTGCAGGAACCCAGTATCACCACTACTGCCGATTTCACGAAGTCATGGCGGAAGACAGCGAGCAGACCGTCGTTGCGGCCTTGAACGATCATATATTGCCACTTGTGCCCGAATTATACGCGCAATTGGAACGCGGCATCGATGTTGCGGATGTGGGCTGCGGTGCCGGACTTGCAATGTTGGAACTGGCAAGAACATTCCCGGCAAGCCGATTTACCGGTGTGGATTTATGCGAAGAAGCCTTTGCTGAAACCCAAAGGACCGCAACACTGTTGCAGCTGTCCAACCTGACATTGCGCACCCAGGACCTGTCGAAAATCCAATCGCTTGGCAAATTTGACCTGATCACTGCGTTTGACGCCGTTCATGATCAAAAGGACCCGCAAGGTCTGTTGAACCTGGTGTTCAACTCGCTGGCCGACAATGGCGTTTTTCTGATGCAGGACATCGGCGGTTCGCGTGATCTCGAGACCAATATTGATAATCCGTTTTCACCGCTGCTCTACACGCTTTCTTTCATGCATTGCACACCGATTTCCATCGGTCAGGGTGGCCCTGGACTTGGCACAATGTGGGGCGTTGAGACAGAGCAGGAATTTCTCTCCGTCGCCGGCTTCAGCCTGGTCGAGACCCATCGTCTGCCACACGATCCGATCAATGCCTATTTTCTTGCCCGTCGATAAAGCGCCTACAAGGGGGATTAACGCCATGCAAACCGACCAATCTGTGGACGCCATCGTCATCGGTGCCGGTCTTTCCGGGCTTGCCACCGCAAAACAATTGCGAGCCCGCGGTATCCAGGTCACCATACTGGAAGCATCAGACCGCGTCGCAGCACCCTGGCGTGCACGCCACCCGAAACTGCGTTTGAACATTCACCGACGCTTCGCCCGCCTGCCAGGGCGCCTGACGATCAGAGACAACGACACATTTTTGCGCAGAGATACCGTCATTGAATATCTGAGCGAATATGCAGGCGGGTTGGATGTACCGATCCATTTCGAAACAACTGTTCTTGCCGTGCACCGCGATGGTGCCGTCTGGCAGGTGGATACGAACAAAGGCACCTTTCGTTGCGCAAACCTTATCGTCGCAACGGGCCGGGAACGGGTGAAGCACCTCCCCGATTGGCCAGGAGTGAACCTGTTCGGTGAACCGATTATCCACACCGCCGACTTTGCGGATCCACGCAATTACGATGGGAAAAATGTTCTGGTAATTGGCGCAGGAAACTCCGGAACAGACGTCCTGAACCATCTGTCGCGCTGCAAGCCTGCCCATGTCTGGGTATCAGTAAGACATGGTCCGGCAATCCTGCCGACCCGTATCTTCGGATTTCCTTTGCACAAATCAGCAAACCTGTTTGTGCATCTGCCCAAATGGTCGCTGGACCCGATTTTCGCGTTCCTCCAGCGGATAATCTTTGGCGACCTTCGCCGGTACGGATTGCATTCTCACAAAGTGGGCGGTGGTACGCGATTGCTCAAAGATGGTGTGACATTTGCTCTGGACGACGGGTTTGTCGCTGCGCTGAAAGCGGGGCATATCGAAGCAGTCAGCGAAACCGTTGGATTTACACAGGACGCTGTTGAATTGGCGAGCGGACGCAAAATTCACCCGGACGTTGTCATCTGTGCCACTGGCTATCGGGCTGGTCTGAGTGACCTGTTTGACCATCTGGGAGCCTTGGATACCAGGGGCTACCCACTGCACCCTTCAGGCCAGGCAGATACCAGTAATCCAGGCCTGTGGTTCACCGGGTACGAAGTGACATTTCTTGGCTTTTTCCATGCCGCCGGGGTCAGTGCAATGCGTATTGCAACCGCCATTGCAGCACAGCTATCTCGCCGCGCAGAGGTTCAATCGGCACCCGTCAATTCCAGGACAGCCAGGCTGCGGGCGCTTTCAATGGATGGAGCAGAGCAATGATCGCGTTAAGCCACAACAGAACCAGAATTGCGCAAACGGCTTTGCAACGCGTTTTCGCCATCGCCAGGGGCAGGTTCGGTCAATATCAGCGTCGCAGGTTTGAAAGACAGGCCATTGCCGAGCTTTCAGATCATCTACTACGTGACGCTGGCCTGGAACATCTGATCACCGGTGACCAGAACATGAATTCCCTTCACCGCTATCTGTAATTCACCCGACGCACACACGTTCAATTGTGAAGGATGACGCCATGTCTTCTCCAAAGGTCCGGAATATCGCATGCAGCTTTACGGGAACTGTTGTCTCACTTGCTCTGTTGGCCACACCAATTCCTGTTGGCGCACAAACGTCGAAGACGACACAACTGCCCTCTCCATTGCGGGATGTGGATTTTTTACACGATGGGTCACCACCACCGGCACTTTTTGAACTTGGGCGCAACCTGTTCTTTGACCCGATCCTGTCCGGCAACCGCAATATCTCCTGTGGCACGTGCCATGATCCAGCCCGTGGCACCAGCGATGGTGTGGCCCTGTCAATTGGCGAAGGTGGCGCCGGGTTCGGACCGTACAGGCGCACGGCCGATGGCGTCACCGAACGCATACCACGCAACGCTCAGGCATTGTGGAATATCGGAGCAAAAGAGTACCGTTCGATGTTCCATGACGGGCGTGTGGAACCTGACCCGCACCGCACATTTCAAAGTGGATTTTGGAGTCCGGCGCGTGAGCATTTGCGCAAGGGCCTTGACAGCCTGTTGGCAGCCCAGGCCATGTTTCCCGTACTCTCGGCCTCTGAAATGGCCGGACAAAAGGGTGAGAACCCGATAGCGACGGCCGTTGCCGAGGACCGTGTAAGCGATGCATGGGATATGTTGGCAGCGCGGCTGGCGAAACTCCCAGGATACCAGATTATGTTTGAAGCGGCATTTCCCCAGGCGGACCAAATTACCATGGAGCAGGCCGCCAATGCACTGGCCGCATTCCAGTCGAAGGCATTTCGTTCAGATGACAGTCCATTTGACCAGTACATTGCAGGAAATACCTCTGCCCTTGCTGCGCCAGCACGTGCGGGAATGGAACTGTTTTATGGCAAAGCCGCCTGTGCCGACTGCCATTCCGGTCCCTTGCTCAGTGACCACGCGTTTCACGCCATCGCCATGCCTCAGATCGGCCCCGGAAAGGGGCATGGGGCCGACACCAGTCATTGGCGTGCTTCTGGTTTCATGGCGCGTGTGGAAGATGAAGGCCGTTACAGGGTGACTTTCGAGGCTGGGGATCTGTTTGCATTTCGCACGCCCAGTCTGCGCAATGTTGCACTAAGTGGCCCCTGGGGACATGATGGCGCATTTGATGATCTGACCGCAACGGTGCGCCACCATCTCGATAGCGTCACCTCACTGGAGGCATTCTCACCTCAAGCCTCTGCTCTTCTCCCCCTTGAAAAGATCATTGAGCAGACAGGGGACGGTTCCAGACTGGTGTTTCGATCACTTAATCCACAACGCCGCGCTGCTTTTGATTTACGCGATAGCTGGGTTCAAAGCGCACCGAAACTTCGAACGCGCATAGCAAAGGCCAATACTCTCGCGCCCATGCAATTGGATGACAAAGAGGTCGACGCTCTCATTGCGTTCCTGAATTCTCTGACGGATGCATCGGCTGTGAATCGTACTGAGCTCATTCCGGCAAAGGTGCCCTCTGGCCTGACACCGCAACCATTCTACACGCAAGAACAACAGCACGAAGACTGATCGCCGCGTCTCCGGACCACGACACAAAAACATAACGCCCATTTCAAATTATCGGCCACATTTCAAAGAGCCGGTGATCCCGGAAGGCTTTTGCATTTCCGATCCATGATCCGCACGCTGATTTTCAGCAAATGGGTCGTAAACCAACCGTTCAGGCCAAGGCCGTCTGAGCGACACATAGGACCAAGGACATGAAAACTCCAATTTCCCTGAGCGCAGCATTGATCGCATTGACCATGGTTACACAGGCGGTTGCAAACGACGGCACCGGCACTGTTGCAGAAACACCGGTTATAAAAGCCAGTTACGATGCGGCAGAATACATGACACTCAATTTTATCTTCCACATTGATGACGGAATGGCCGAACAGGACGTGTTTTATGAAAAAATTCCCGGGTCCGGAGAAATTTTTCGTCCCACTGCAGCCACCCGTGACATGGATGTACCGCTTTATGCACCGAGTGTGGAAGTCAAACATAATTTTCTGGATGTTGCCGATACAGGGCCCTATCCGAAAGGTCGTCCGTTGGGGCTGACATTAGGCGAGTGGTTCGCCGCCAGCGGAAGCGGCACATATGTGTGTGAAAATGGTGTCGGAACGGTTGATTTTACCTTTGAAAATCTGGTCCCCAATGGTGTCTATACAATGTGGCATGATTTCATGGTCTGGCCACCAACCGAGCCATTCATAGGAACCTACGATTTACCCTTTGGTGCACGTGATGGATCAGAAAACGTTTTCTCTGCGAGACATGACGGTTCGGCACATTTCAAGCGCACAATATCACCATGCCTGCAACTGACCGGTGAACACCTTGCCGCTGATTTGGCCATCGCCTGGCACTCTGATGGAAAAACATACGGTCCGCTGACCGGCGAATTTTCAACAGCAACCCATGTACAGATGTATGTGACGCTGCCAACGCGAAGCGGACTTTAACACAGACCATTTCACGGTTTGTCAGAAACGGGACAACGGTGCCAGCCTTTGATTTTGTTGATACATTCAGGGTGAACCATTCGTTTGCCCTGAATTGACAGTTGTACAATTCGAGGCATCCACCGGAGCACTTTTATAAACTTCATCCGCATCGATCAAGATATGTGTTCCCGGCATCGTTTTGACCGGCAAGGCGCGCATTCAAACTAGCAACGTGGAAGCGCGGGTTCTGAAATCAGGCGATCAATTTGTGCCCTGTGATCTGATGGGCAAAGGGCACCGGATGCACGAAATCAAAAATACACCTGCCGCGGTCAATACAACATGATTCAAAACAAGTTTGAATATATTGCATTCTATAGTCGACACTTTAAATCATACAACATATGGTTACTGCGTAACTGGGGGCGCGGCAGAGCTTTGATCAAGGTTTTCCGCAATGAACATCTTTCGAATGAACTAAACAGGTTTCATTCTTCAACAAAATGGAGAGAATATATTGGCTACTCTATTCCGTATAGGTAACTTCCTGGGACCCAATTTTGTCAATGGATTGGCAGATCAGAACAATTCTTATCAGGTTGTAAACTCCAGCAAGGCAACGCTGTTACCATTTGTCGGCGGATTCGATAATACTATCTCCTACACAATGACCGTTTTCGGCACTGATTTTGGTGTTTCAGCCGGACGATACACGGGCATTGTGACAGGCTTCATGGTTGAAGGCAGTGACGGCAGCAAATGGCATGTCACCGGGTATAATGCCCCGCTGAACACCCTGAATACCGTGGCAACACAACAGGATTTTGTGCAAAATCTTCTGGTGCCCATTGATTGGACTTACGTCGGCAATAATTTTGATGAGGTTTTCATTGGTGGCGGCTTTGGGGACAGGTTGTTTGGCTTCGGTGGCGATGACACATTTGAGGGACTTGGCGGCGATGATTTTATCTGGGCTGGTGCAGGAAATGACGTTATCAACGGTCAGGCGGACAATGATACGCTGTTTGGTGGTCGAGGCAACGATACGGTAAGAGGCGGAGCAGGATCGGACAATCTGTTCGGTGGAAGAGGTGATGATAATATCCGTGGCGGCAATGGCGCTGACACAATCCGTGCGGGACGCGGCGATGATGTTGCCAGAGGTGGAAACCAGGGCGATGAGATCTTTGGCGGCGGCGGCAACGACAGACTTTTCGGCCAGGGCGGCGGCGATACGGTCAGGGGAAACAGAGGCGATGATTTCGTATATGGCGGCGACGGTGGCGATGAAGTATTCGGTGGCCGTGGTGATGATACTGTTGAGGGTGGCAACAGCAACGACTTCATTTTTGGGGGCCGTGGTGACGACATTCTGGCCGGCAATACAACATCAGAGGTGATTGCGGACAATTCGATTGATACATTTATCTTTGAAGGCCGGTTTGGCAACGACACCATCACGGATTTTGAGATGGACTGGGACGGTATTCGGCTGCTCAATATTGATGAAGACGATGTGACTGTTATCGCAATCAATGACAATGATATCCAGATTCAGGTAGACAAATTCGGTATGCAGACGATCCTGGTGCAGGATGTGGCTGACTGGTTCAACCCAAGCGTTGATATCATTTATGGCTAGATACTCATAAACGAAGGATAGCCGATGTCCGCTTTCAGCATAACCTGTGAAGTTGGTCCATTCGCCGCGTATGGTGGCAATGCGGGACAAAACCTGCCGTTGCATCGGGCACACTGAAGGTCCGCTTCGTGGGTAGAACGGCTGCAGCCAAAGCAACCAGGGAACAGGCAGTCGCCGACCAGAGCCTGTCTTTTTTAAATGGAAACATTTGACCGGACGATTTTGGTCGCTGAGGAGGCGGATTGCACGCAGTGGTG
>CANMVS010000010.1 GCA_947501445.1 uncultured Rhizobiaceae group bacterium
GGTGCCATCCCGATCTTACATGACAAGGCAGACGCCAATTCATAACTGGCGCCAGCCGCGCGGGACATAGGGTCTAGATCAGCTGATCGCGATGCAAAAAGGCGGCTCTCAAAGCCGCCTTTTTTCTTATCCCTGGTCCGTTTTACGGTCTGTCAGAAACCGAACAACGGTGTCTGCTTTTGATTTGTTGATGCACTCAGGTTTTGCCGGTTCCATCAATGCCTGAATTGCACTAAGCTCTCAGCGCCGTATTTTCGGCATCAAACGGGCTTTCTTCTATGACAGTCGCCTCGTAAAGCTGACCCAGTATCTTGATTTGGAGCGTACTGCCCAATGCACTGAGTTCCGGTTTTACCATGGCAAGCGCGATTGATTTGTTCAAACGCCAGCCGTATCCGCCATGGGTGGCACGCCCGACAAGCGTTCCGTCCTTGTAGATGGCTTCGCTGCCACGTGCATCCGCATCGGTAACCCCGTGGACTTCAAGCGTGACGAAATTCCACTTCAGCCCCTCTTCGCGGGCGCGCACCACGGCTTCGCGGCCAATGAACTCACCCTTGTTGAGTTTGATGAACCGATCAAGTCCGGATTCATAGGCATTATATTCAATCGACAGTTCACGCGGGATAAGACGGTAGGACTTCTCGATAGCCATGGCAGTCATCGCTCTGATGCCAAATGGCTTGATACCAAATTCGGCACCGGCTTCCATCAACAGATCATATATCGTGTTTTGCTGTTCAATCGGATGATGCAGCTCCCAACCCAGCTCGCCAACAAAATTCACCCGCAACGCATGGGCCGTGGCCACACCAACATTGATCTGTTTGCCTGACAGCCAACCAAAGTCGGCGTTCTCCAGGCTTGTTCCCGTCAGCTTTTGCAGGACATCACGCGAGCGTGGTCCGGCAAGTACCAATACGCCCAATCGTTCAGTAATGGCGCTCAACCGCACCGACCCGTCAGTCGGAGCCAGTTTGCGCAGGTAATCGTGGTCATGCGCCTCATAGGCACCGGCAGACACCAGATAAAACCGACCAGGTGCCCATTCATAGACAGTAAATTCGGAACGGACACCACCATGTTTCGTCAGCAGATGCGTCAGCGCGATGCGTCCGCGTTTTTTGGGGATGGAGTTGGCCAGAATGGAATCCAGCCATTCACGTGCACCGGGTCCGGTAACCTCCATTTTGGCGAAGGCTGACATATCCAGCAAGCCGACGTTCTGGTGCACATTTTTGACTTCATTGCCAACGTGCTCAAAGTAATTGGAGCGCCTGAACGACCAGATCTCCTTGACCTGATTATGTGCATCCGGCTCGCCATGATTGTGGTTCATGATCACGTCAGGTTTTTCCAGACTGTCAACATCGATGGAATAGCCCTCCGGAGCATACCAGTTTGCCCGCTCCCAGCCATAGACGGAACCAAATACGGCACCCAGATCCTTTTGACGGTCATGGCTTGGGGTGCGTTTCAATGGCCGTGCTGCCCCGCGCTCCTCATCGGGATAGTGCACACTGAACACATTGGCATAGGCTTCTTCGTTCTTCTCCCGAAGATAGCCAGCCGTGGCATAGGGACCGAACCGACGCGGGTCGACACCCATCATATCGATGGTCGGCTCGCCATCAACAATCCATTCAGCGAGCTGCCAGCCGGCACCGCCGGCTGCAGTCACGCCAAAGGAGTGTCCCTCGTTGAGCCAGAAGTTTTTGCGTCCCGGTGCAGGGCCAATGATCGGTGAACCATCCGGTGTATAGGCAATAGCACCATTATAGACTTTCTTGATGCCCGCCTCGGCGAAATAGGGAACCCGCTCAATTGCCGATTCAATATGCGGCATCAGGCGTTCAATATCTTCCTGGAACAATTCATACTCAGAATCATCTGACGGCCCGTCCACATAGCAGCATGGCGCACCTTTTTCGTAAGGTCCAAGGATCATGCCGCCTGCTTCCTCGCGCATGTACCAGGACGAGTCCGACTCGCGAAGAACACACATTTCCGGCCCGCCCTCGGCACGGAATTTCTGAATCTCAGGATGAGCTTCCGTGACAATATATTGATGTTCAACCGGAATGACCGGCACGTCCAATCCGACCATTGCACCTGTTTTGCGGGCAAAATTGCCACTGCAGGAGATAACGTGCTCGCAGGTTATATCCCCCTTGTCCGTCTTCACCACCCACATGCCATCAGCCTGCTGCTCAATGGCTTCCACCGAGGTGTAACGGTAAATATTGGCGCCACGATCACGCGCGGCCTTGGCAAGTGCCTGGGTAAGGTCTGCGGGCTGAATATATCCGTCATCAGGATGCACGATCGCACCGATGAGACCGTCAGTGTTGACGTAGGGCCATTTTTCCTTGATTTGCTCAGGGGTCATGCGTTCAACATGAATGCCGATGGTTTCAGCCACACCCATGTAATATTCATATTCATCAAGGCGTTCCTGGGTGCGGGCCAGACGAACATTGCTGACTTTGCGAAAGCCGGTATCCATGCCGGTCTCTTCTGCCAGTTCCTGATAGAAGCGAACCGAATATTTATGTATCTGGCCAACCGAATAGCTCATATTAAACAGCGGCAACAAACCGGCCGCATGCCAGGTCGAACCGGAAGTCAGTTCCTTGCGCTCCAGCAGGACAACGTCATCCCAGCCCTTTTTGGCCAGATGGTAGAGGGTTGAAACCCCGACAACACCGCCTCCAATTACAACCGCACGTGCGCTGCTCTTCATCTCTTTGCCCTTCCCGTGATCCCTCTTGAGGATCGGATTGTACCGCATGGCCAAACGTTGCTCCAACACCGGATCGGCATTGCGAAATGGCATTGTTGCAGCGGAACTCAATTCAAATTGCTTCGGGACAATGAGCAAGTGGGCGCATTGCCGCAAACGATGCGGACAATATGAACCTCACCACCAGCCGCGTATCGCCTGTTTGCGACATGCAAAAAACGGGTGACGACAAGCGCGCAATACACGCGGCTTGTCTTTATGCCTCAATCAAATCGCTGGTCGAAAACCCGGCACCGCTTCAACACAGGCGAAAAGCCCTGATCACCAGTGGATTGATGGAACCAGCAAAACCTGAAGGCAACAGCAAATTCCAGGGTCGACACCGTTGTCCCGTTTCTGACAAAACGTGCAACGATCTAATGCAACCTGAATGGCACAGGGCGAAGTGCGGCAAGGGCTATACAGTAGGGAAGCGCGATCATTGCCAAAGCCATGGCCGCCAGCGCTGTCCAGGGTGCACCGACAGAAATCCAGATTGACCCAAACAGGAGAAGCAACGGCCAGTGCAGCGTGAACACCCAGAGCGAGTTGCGTCCCAGCCACTGCAATCCAGGCAACCCGGATTTTCGCGCCAGAGAAAGATAGCCGGTTACAATCAGTCCAGCCGACAGGACCTGCCAATAGGATATCAACCACTGTGGTAGCGACCATGTCAGCCAATTGCTGGGCACGGCGCGCGCTGCAGGCAACAACGCCAGCACCAGGCCAACTGCCAGGGCAATAGCTGCAACCCCTGCCTGTTGCCTCCCGACAAATGACTTTGTCAGATACCCCGCAACCATTGCTGTCAAAATGCCCTGGTCACCGACCACCAGAGAAGCCGCCACCGTGCAGGCCATAACAATCGCCGACCAGGGCCGTGGCAGGCTGCACGCAAGCGCCAGGGCAGCCCAACCGAGAACAAACCATGGAACACACCAAAGTGGCGGCCAAACCCCTGAGACACTATCGATTTTTCCGGAAACAAGGTTGAAATACTCGATACCAATCGCCAGCCGGCCCAAATCGACCCAGTCTGCGCTGGCAAGCCAATAGCGATCACCGGGGTTGGTATATGGGAGTGCAGCTACAAGTCCGGCAAACCGCTCACCCTCGATAACGCCCACAGACAATAAAACAACCGTTAGCGTCGCCCCTGTCAGTGCGGCCAGGATGAGCCGAAAACTGCGCAGGACGATCCTAACGCCGGGACGGCTGGAAACCATCAGCCCACTCAGAAAGGCAAACACCACCACCGCCTGGACATTGGCGATAAACAGGGCGGCAAAATTGGCAACCGCGCAGTCAATGAATTGAGGGCCCAGAACATCACAGCGAAGAAAGGTCACGCGCGGCGCAAACAGCGCGGCCGCATGGCTTGCAATCACCGCGAGGATACACAACCCCCGCAGATCATCAATGATTGCAATCCGTCCGCCCGATCTGCCTGTGTCTGTTTTCAGCGGTCGGTTCCGAAGAGACCGCCCGGTCATCGGGGCCCAGTCATCGTGTCCTGCGCAATCGCGGCCCATAATCTCGCATTACGAAGGGCTATTTCTCACTGTGGGTTGCAAGCGTCAATGTGCTGTCTGCCTCAACCACAATGTGGAGTGCCGTTGCCTCAACAGTGCCCAATACACCGGCGATCTCAGCATCAAGAACAGATTGCGAAACAATAGAGCCCTTTGCGTCCACAATCGAAACGAATACAACGTTCTCCAGGGTCTTTCCACCTGTGACATCGGCAAACCAGAACAACCCCTCATCGGCAAGCACGGAAGCTGCATCCGACTGAATTTTTCCGCCGCGCGATGGCGACAAGGCCTTGTCCGGTAAGACGGTTTGCCACTGCAACTCAACCGCCGCACCAGATAGATTGGTAACATAGACCGGAGGATCAAACGCTGTGAATTCCTCATCCGCGACCACAGGCGTGCTCGGGATCGTTGCCAACGCAAATACAAATGACAGAATTCCGGCTCTCAACGGTGTAATATTCAATTTCATGATTTTCTCCTTACAGGACACCAATTTCTATAATTTACTTATGTAACTTCACCACCAGCAGGTTGAAATTACTTGACTTTCAAACTTCTCTACATGCGAACAGGCAGGTTGGACTTTGCCCGGCGCGAGCCACGGATGGATGTATCCCACAGGGTGTACAAGGGCTATTTCTCACTGTGGGCTGCAAGCGTCAATGTACCGTCTGCCTCAACCACAATGTGGAGTGCCGTTGCCTCAACAGTGCCCAACACCCCTGCGATCTCGGCATCAAGAACAGATTGTGAAACAATAGCCCCGTTTGCATCCACAATCGAAACGAACACAACGTTCTTCAGAGATTTTCCACCAGCGACATCGGCAAACCAGAACAACCCCTCATCAGCACGCAGGGCAGTGGCACCCGGTTGTATCCTTCCGCCGCGAACCGGTGACAGCACCCTGTCCGGCAAGACGGTTTGCCACTGAAGATCAACCACAGTTCCAGAAAGATTGGTGACATAGACCGGAGGGTCATAAGCCTTCACTTCAAATGCCGCAAAAACTGCCACAGATGTGCTCGGAATAGCTGTCACCGCCAATGCAAATGACAGAATTACGGCTCGCAACAGTGTAATATTTGATTTCATGATTTTCTCCTTCCATAAAACCGGTTTCCGTCATAGATTTTTGCAACTTCACCAACAACACATTGAAATAACTTATCTTTTGAAATTATCCCATATGCAAACAGGCAGGTTGGGCTTTGCCCGGCACGAGTGACGGATGGATGCATCCCACATAGTGTACAAGGGTTAATTCACACTGTGGGCTGCAAGCGTCAAAGTGCTGTCTGCCTCTACCACGATGTGGAGTGCGGTTGCCTCAATAGTGTCCAACATCCCGGCGATTTCGGCATCAAGAACAGATTGGGAAACGATAGAGCCGTTACTGTCTACAATTGAAACGAACACAACGTTCTTCAGGGGTTTTCCACCAGCGACATCGGCAAACCAGAACAATCCCTCATCAGCACGCAAGGCAGTGGCACCCGGTTGAATTTTTCCGCCGCGAGCCGGTGACAGCACCTTGTCCGGCAAGACGGTTTGCCACTGAAGGTCAACCGCCGCACCAGACAGATTGGTGACATAGACCGGAGGATCATAGCTTGTCGCATCAAATCCCGCAAAAACTGCCACCGATGTGCTCGAGATGGCTGTCAACGACAATACAAATGACAGGATTATGTTTCGTAACAACGTAATACCAGATTCCATATTAATTCCCTACAAGATACATATTTGTAACATATAGTTTCGTAATTTCCATCACTATAATTTCGGAAATATTTAACTATGCAAGCTTCTCTACATGCCAACATGCAGATTAAGCTTTGCCCAACGCAGGTTTCGGATGGATTCATCCCTGATGACGCACAGTGGCGCGCCACAGCGTATGTACAACAAAACAGAGAACCAGATTGAAGGTGGCCCAACCAATCTGGCCAACAGCTGCAGTCTCCATTCACCGCCGATAGGGCAAATCAGGTTTTGACGGAATCGGCAAAACCTGAATGAATCAACAAAATCAAAGACCGACACCGTTGTCCCGTTTCTGACAAAACGTGAAACGCCCTAGCGCAACAAATCGCCCATGGGATGGACACTGTCACAGGTGCGGCCGCAACCGGTTGCCACCCTGCATTGTGGTCAATGACGCGTTAACAGTGCGGGAATAGTTGATGCGCAGCAGGTCTATTCATCCGGGTCGCCGTTCGTATTGCGAACAGGTTTGGCTTTGTCGCGCTTTTTCTCCAGCTGTTCGGTAAACCCTTTTGCGGGTGTTTCATCGTCGCTGGATGGTAGTTTCAAATTGACATCGCGCTGCGGGAACGGAATTTCAATTCCTTCCTGTTTGAAACGTTCAAATATCTTCAATCGCAAATCAGTCGCCACCGTCAGACCGGATAACACGTCGCTGATATAGACCCGTAGTTCAAAATCCAGGGAGGAATCACCAAAGCCGCCGAACACCACAAAGGGTGCGGGCTCACGCATCACCAGATCATTGCTGGCCCCGATTTCCTCAAGCAGCTCCATTACCCGTCGTGGATCGGCATCATAGGAGACACCGATGGGTATTTCGGTGCGTCCCAGCCGGTTGCGGTGTGTCCAGTTGCCAACCGGCGTATTGATGAACTCAGAATTCGGAACGATGATTGTCTGACGCTGAAAGGTTTCTATTTCGGTGGCGCGTACCGAAATGTGTTTCACAAAACCCTGGGTCGATCCCGTCACAACCCAGTCACCAACCTTGAAGGGCCTTTCTGCCAAAAGGATGAGACCTGACACAAAATTATTGACGATGTTCTGCAGACCGAAACCGATACCCAGCGAGAGCGCACCGGCGACCAGAGCCAGGTTTGACAGGTTCAGACCGGCAACGGACGCGCCAATGACACCGGCAATGGCAATGCCCAGATACCCCACGACGCTGCGAATGGAGTTGCGCAACCCATCTTCCATGCGCCCGCGCCGCATAACGTTCTCATCAAGCCATCGCTGGAACCAACGGGTTACGAAATAACCCACAACGAACAAAAGCAGGCCAATCAGAATACCCGACAGGGAGATTGTCACGCTGCCAATTGTAATTTGAGTCAGACTGTCCGCCGCCCAGTTCTGAATGTCGCGGATGTGGTAACCCCACACCAGAAATATGATCGGGACGCCAACAACAAACACAAACAGATAAATCAGCAGACCGGCAAGCAAACCGATCTGTTCAACAGCCACGGTTCCGCGATGCATGCGCTTGGATAGATATTGCCCCAAAGGTGAGGCTGTGAATGCCGCTGGTTCAGAGACGGCCTTTGCCGACAGAAAACCCAGATACATGGTGACCAGCAAGGCACCCAGAACAATGATCTGCGTGGCAGCAAATCGCGCAAGGCCGACATAACCAAACAGCGACAGGATAATGAGCGAAAGCCCCAGGATCAGCAGCGGAAGGGAAATGGCGCGCGGCCACGCGTCCGAGCCACCGGCATCTGCCCGCCGTGGCCTGACAAATGATGTGATCACCAAAATGATGCCAATGATAATGGTGGCCAGAAAGCTCTTGGCCACAGACAGAATTATCGGCGAATCGAGCACATCGCTGATGCTTCCAGCCAGGTAATCACCGGCATTGACGAAGGCCATGGCGAAAATGAGCCACCAGAGCTTGTGTGCACCAGAATCCGAAACATTGAGCAGCCGCCAGTTGGGGTGCGACGGCGCCAGAATTGCACTTGCCAGCCTGGCGACAAAAAACAAAACCACCAGATACTCAAGAAGAGGGGCCAGCATCTCTCCGATATCGACGCGCAAAACGTTGAAACTGTTCAGAAAAAACGTCACCAGCGTGCAAAATATAGCAAGGCCGAAAGTTGGCAGTAATGTCGACCAGAACGCCAGCGTGTGTTTATTGAATTCGGACGGGTTTTGTTCTTCGCGATCGTGTTTGGTGAAGCGCGAAAACAATTGATATTCGGTAAAGATAAAAAACACGGCCAGCAGGAATGACAGCGACAAGGCAGAAAGGAGCGAACCACGCTTGTGTGCCCAGGTAAACCCCATCCAACCCGAAATCCTGTTGCCCAGTTCCCTGATTTCGACAACAAAAGCCTGCGTCGCCTTTTTTAGGCTGTCACTGGAAAGATTGGCGCGTCCCAGCAATGTCTGACGAAAGAGCGTCCTTCTGTAGGTCGACACGGTTGCGGCCAGTTTTAACGAGGCTGCTGAAACCGCATTGGCCTCACCGATATCCGCATTGATGCGTGCTCGCTCCGTCGCCAGCGACTGGCGTTCTTCTCTCAATGTACGCGGCTCTGCGATTTCTCCTTCGCGAGGTGCCTCGCCCAATTCAGCTTCCCTGGCTTTGATGACCTCAAGCCTTGGCTCAAGGTCGCTGTTGATCTCAGCCATACGCTCACCAAGGCTCTCCAGTTCTTCCTGAAGTTCGACAAGACGGGAATCGTCAAATTTGATCGATTCCTCAAGCTGTCTGATATCGCTGAGTTCCTGATTGGCATTTTCAATGGCGTCGCGGGCAGCCGAAACCTGATCTGTCGTTTTTAGATTGAGCCCGGTACCATTGGCAGTCTGCGCAACGGCATGTGTCGTCAATGACAGACCAAGCAACAGGACCAGAACAAGGACAGCACGCAACGACAGATACTTCACTGAACATTCTCCCCATCAGGACATTTGATTGGTATACGATGTAACGGGTTCTGTTAACAACTGAATGGGGTTCAGCCCGAAATAGCGGCAATACAAGCGGCGATAGGTTCGTGACCGGCTTGGCAAAGGCAAACCGCATCCAGGTGATTTCGCCGCATGCCTGTTTGCACAGCACCGGCAGGAGGGTGCCAGAGCCTGTCTTTGTCAGTAAATCAGAACCCTGCCCCCGGCTTTGACAAATAGTCGGTTTCATCCGGGGTATTTTCACGACCCAAGATTAAATTGCGATGCGGAAACCGGCCGAACTGGGCAATGACCTTGCGATGCTCATGTGCATACTGCAGCGTTTGTTCATCACCCAGCGTTGTAAACAGTTCAACACTGCGATCCTGGTCGGCCAACGTTTCAGAATGTTCAAATGGCATATAGAAAAAGACGCGCCATTGTTCCTGGACCTGTTGATCAAGCTGTGCATCAACCGCCCTCCTTGCGGCGTTCAAGGCAAGCCCGTCCGTGGCAAATGACAAGGGCGTACCACGATAGATATTACGCGGAAACTGGTCATAAACGATGATGAGCGCCAACATGTTCTCAGCAGTTGCCTGCCATTGCGGTGGAACATGTGCGGAAAGCGCAAGATGCAGCGGTCCAAAACGCTTGGCGATCTGTTGATCCAGCGTATCGCTTTTGACAAACCAGTCTTTGGGTTCAAGCTCATTGAACCAGAAGTCAATCACTGCATCCGGTAAAAGCTGATCGGCATTTGTCATCTGGAACCCCGCCTGTTGTGTTCGCCGCATATCTTTGTCCATTGTGATATTGAAGCGGCCATTTTGGCAATGAGCAATAATTAATTGCGGGCGCAATGGCAATCCGGCGCAGGCTACGGGAGGTCTGGCACCTACCGGTTTTTTTTCAACAACCGACCCCAGAACAATTCAGGTTTTGACGAAACCGGCAAAATTTGAATGCATCAACAAAAACCAAAGGCCGTTACTGTTGTCCCGTTTCTGACAAAACGTGAAACGGCCCAAAAAGGTGATCAGACTCACACATGGGGTGTAATTGGCATCCTTTTCAGAATTGGAACAAGATTTCGCTCAACGCAACAAATATGCAAATAAAGTGCTCAGATGGACATATTTTGTCATCATCGGCCTTCTGGCGAAGCGGGCTCGCGAATCAATTCTAATAAATGCGGAATCTATATTTCAACGCCAAAGAACAGTCCTGGCGGGTAAGCTGTTGATTTTAAACAAAAAAGAAGGCTGCTAACGAAGCAGCCTTAGTCTAGGGAGGAAATCTAGTTTGTAAAACTACGATATATACATAAGTGTACGCAAAACTTTTTAATTTGCAACCGACAACAACCAATACAGGCAAATAATTGCACGATTCAATTAAAACCGTGCCAATTTCGCTCTGTTTGCATCTCCAGCCACAGGCATCGCGCTGTTTTATTCAGACATCCATTAGACCGTTTCACGTTTTGTCAGAAATGGGACCACGGTGTCGGCCGTTGATTTTGTTGGTGCATTCAGGCAGACACCGGCAAATCCCACAGGCGTATCACGGTTGCTCCGAGTAATAGAATAACGACAAACGTATCCATGGGCCTGCCGGGGCGCGGCCGGATTATTCTGGTACAGGTTCCAGATTAAGCAGAATGTCTCCGTCAGATACCTGCTGCCCCTCCAGGACGAGCACCTCTTCGACAACCCCATCACGGGCCGCAGTCAGTGTCATTTCCATCTTCATGGCTTCCATCACAATGAGCGGCGCCTCACACAGGACAGCAACGCCCGCTTTGACGTTGATCTGTTTTATGACACCGGGCATTGGCGCAATAAGTCGGTCGCTGATTTCGCCGGGTTCCGGATCGGCTGCAGACAGATCCGGAAGGCCAAATGTATGCACCATCCCCTCAGCAATGATCGTGAGGTTGTCTTCATGGCGAATGGTGCGCATCGTTGTGACAATGCCATCAATTTGAACCCGCAGTGTGCCGCCGGCGTTGGAAACAATATCAATGGTTATTGGCGGCAGCGGGCTGCTGCCATCGCGATAGGGTGACACAAGCCACTTGCCATCATCTATACGTGCGACGGCCAATTCGTGACTTTCTTCACCGTACATCAAATGCACAACCCTTTTGGGCGCAGTCCAATGGGCCCAAAGTCCCAACAACTCAAATGGCTCTGTGCTGACAACGTCCCGCTGGGCATCTATAGCGGCAAGAGCGGCGGCAGCGATAAAATGATCCGGCGCATCACCGAGCCGGTTCAGTCTATCCAGTTCCCGGTCAATCAGTCCCGTATCGACATCACCACTTGCAAATCCCTCATGGGCCATCAGGGCCACAAGAAAGGCCAGATTGGTTGTCGTGCCAACGACCTCGGTTCGCTCCAATGCCGAGACCATCTTCAACCGGGCTGTCTCCCGATCAGCACCTTTCACAACGATCTTGGCTATCATCGGGTCATAGAACGGTGTGATTGTATCGCCCTGACGTACACCCGATTCATTGCGTGCCTCATGCTCGGCAAATTTTAGATGGGCGAGCGTGCCAGTCGCCGGAAGAAAACCCTTTTGCGTGTCCTCTGCATACAGGCGCGCCTCAAAAGCCCAGCCATCAGCTTTAATCTCCTCCTGAGCAAGCGGCAATTTTTCACCTGATGCAACGCGCAACTGCCATTCAACCAGATCAAGCCCGGTAATCATTTCGGTTACCGGGTGCTCGACCTGAAGTCGCGTATTCATTTCCATGAAAAAGAAGCGATCCGGTTGCAGACCGTCGGTGCCGTCAACAATGAATTCTATTGTGCCGGCACCGCTGTAATTGATGGCCTGGGCAGCTTTCACAGCCGCCTGTCCCATGGCTTCGCGCATTTCATCTGTCATACCGGGCGCCGGGGCTTCTTCTATGACTTTTTGGTGGCGACGCTGCAGTGAGCAATCGCGTTCATAAAGGTGAACAACATTGTCAAAATTATCGCCAAAAACCTGGATCTCGATGTGGCGCGGTGATGCAATGAATTTTTCCACCAGAACGCGGCCATCGCCAAATGAGGCTTTTCCCTCACGTTTGGCAGCCGAAAGTGCCTCGGCAAAATCCTTGGGATCCTCAACAAGCCGCATGCCCTTGCCACCGCCACCGGCACGGGCTTTGATAAGAACCGGAAAGCCAATTTCGTTGGCTTTTCCGGCCAAAACCACAAGTTCCTGCGCCTCTCCATGATAGCCGGGAACGACGGGAACACCGGATTTTTCCATCAAAGATTTGGCTGCGTCCTTCAAACCCATCGCACGAATGGCCGTTGCTGTGGGTCCAATAAAGACGAGTCCGGCTGTTTCAACTGCATCCACAAATTCCGGGTTCTCGGAAAGAAATCCATAGCCCGGATGTATCGCTTCAGCGCCGGTATCCAAAGCAGCCTGAATGATCCTGTCGCCCTTCAGGTAGCTTTCTGCGACAGACGATCCACCGATATGCACGGCCTGATCCGCCATTTCCACATGCAGTGCGGATTGATCAGCATCAGAAAATACAGCAACCGTTCTGACACCCAGACGCGCGGCTGTTCGGATGACCCGGCAGGCAATTTCCCCCCGATTGGCAATGAGTATTTTGTTGAACATGGAAAACTCCTGTCACATCCGAAAGAGGCCGAACCGGGTTGTCTCAACCGGTGCGTTCAACGCAATCGACAGGGACATGGCCAGCACATCACGTGTTCTGCAGGGATCAACAATACCATCGTCCCAAAGTCGCGCCGATGCGTAAAGCGGATGACCCTGTTGCTCAAACTGATCGATGATTGGCTGCTTGAACGCGGCTTCTTCCTCCGCGGCCCACGCACCACCCTTGCGCTCGATACCATCGCGCGTGACGCTGGCCATGACACCTGCGGCCTGTTCACCGCCCATGACAGAAATGCGACTGTTTGGCCAGGACCACAAAAATCTCGGGCTGTAGGCACGTCCACACATGCCGTAGTTTCCGGCCCCGAAGGAACCTCCGACAAGCATGGTAATTTTAGGCACGGATGTTGTAGCAACGGCCGTCACCAGTTTCGCACCATCTTTTGCAATGCCCCCGGCTTCATATTTCTGACCGACCATGAAGCCGGTAATATTTTGAAGAAAAACCAGCGGTATTTTACGTTGTGAGCAAAGTTCAACAAAATGCGCACCTTTGACTGCACTTTCGGAAAACAGCACGCCATTGTTGGCAATGATGCCCACCGGCATTCCAAAAATATGGGCAAAACCGCAAACCAGCGTTGTCCCGTAACGCGCCTTGAACTCATCAAATCGGGAGCCATCGACCGTTCGCGCGATGACTTCACGGATATCGTAGGGTGTTTTCAAATCGGTGGGCACGACGCCGCTGATTTCGGATGGATCATAAAGCGGTGCTTCCGGGCTGCGCATATCCGCATGCTGCGCGGACCGGGTGTTCAAATTGGCAACGGCCTGTCGGGCCAGAACCAGTGCATGGGCGTCATCATTGGCCAGATGATCGGCAACACCTGACAGCCGGGTGTGCACATCACCGCCGCCAAGATCTTCGGCACTCACCACTTCACCCGTTGCCGCCTTGACCAGCGGTGGACCGGCTAAAAATATGGTCCCCTGATCGCGTACAATAATCGTCTCGTCGGACATGGCGGGCACATAGGCACCACCGGCAGTGCACGAGCCCATCACCACAGCAATTTGTGACAAGCCCATGGCAGACATATTCGCCTGATTGTAGAAAATACGCCCAAAATGATCGCGATCCGGAAACACCTCGTCCTGATTGGGCAGATTGGCACCGCCACTATCGACGAGATAGACACAGGGCAGATGGTTTTGCAGTGCAATTTCCTGTGCACGCAGATGTTTCTTCACCGTCATGGGATAATAGGTGCCACCCTTGACCGTTGCATCATTGCACAGGATCATCACATCGCGACCCGAAACACGGCCGATACCGGCAATAAGACCGGCGCTGGCAATTTCCCCGCCATACATGTCATGGGCCGCAAACTGGCCTATTTCCATGAAGGGTGACGTATCATCCAGCAGTCGCCGAACCCGCTCTCTTGGCAAAAGCTTACCACGCGACAAATGTCGCTCCCGTGCGTGCTCTGATCCGCCCTTTTCAATGGTCGCTGCCAATGAGCGCATTGCCTCCCGCAGACCATGCATATGTTCACTGTTGTTGCGGAACATTTGCGATGACGGCGATATATGTGACGTTAGAACAGCCATATAAATTCAGTCCAATTGTCCGTTAAGAGTGATCAGGCGGTTTCTGCAAACATTTCCCGTCCAATCAACATGCGACGTATTTCCGAGGTGCCGGCACCAATTTCGTATAGTTTCGCATCACGCAGGAGACGCCCGGTAGCGTAATCATTGATGTACCCATTGCCGCCCAGAGCCTGAATCGATTCCAGCGCGACCTGTGTCGCCTTTTCAGCCGCATACAGGATGCAACCCGCCGCATCCTTGCGGGTGGTTTCACCCCGGTCACATGCAGAGGCAACCGAATAGACATAGGCCCGACAGGCATTCATTGTCGTATACATATCGGCCAGTTTACCCTGCATAAGCTGGAATTCGCCGATAGCTGTTCCAAACTGTTTGCGCTCGTGCACATAGGGAACAACAATATCCAGCGCCGCTGCCATAATGCCAACGGGCCCACCGGCCAGAACAACCCGCTCATAGTCCAGGCCCGACATTAAAATACGCGCGCCCTGCCCTTCTTCCCCAAGCACATTTTCATAAGGCACCTCACAATCCTCGAACACAAGTTCACAGGTGTTGGATCCGCGCATGCCGAGTTTGTCCAGCTTCTGAGCCGTCGAAAAGCCGTGCATAGACTTTTCAATCAAAAATGCGGTTATGCCGCGCGATCCGGCATCCATGTCTGTCTTGGCATATACGACCAGCGTATCAGCATCCGGGCCATTGGTGATCCACATTTTATTGCCATTGAGCACATAGCGGTCATTGCGTTTTTCAGCACGCAGCCGCATGGAAACAACATCGGACCCGGAGCCGGGCTCAGACATTGCAAGCGCACCAACATTCTCGCCTGAGCACAATTTTGGCAGATACTGCTGTTTTTGTTCATCCGTACCCCAGCGGTTTATCTGATTGACACAAAGGTTTGAGTGGGCACCATAGGAAAGCCCGACCGAGGCGGAAGCACGCGATATTTCCTCAACAGCCACCGTATGGGCAAGATACCCCATACCAGTGCCACCAAAATCCGGGTTGGCTGTCATCCCAAGCAGACCAAGCGCACCCATTTCCTGCCACAGGTGCATGGGGAACTGGTTTGTCTCGTCAATCTGCGCTGCTAACGGTGCAATCTTGTCCTGACAAAACCGCTGAACCGTATCGCGCAACTGATCAATCTCGTCACCAAGCCCGAAATTCATGCCGGTAGAAAACATCGCTCAGATCTCCTTCAAACCCACAGCTCCGGCAATCATGCCGATGTATAATTCTTCAATTTGTTCCAGAGACAAACGACCATCGGCTTTGTACCAGTTGTTGATGCCGGTCAGCATCGCGATTATGGCCATTGTCCCGACTTGCGGGTCAGCAATTGTGAATACACCATCCGCGCGACCCTGCTCCAATATCTGTCGCAGCGACATTTCATAACGGCGGCGCAATTCGCCTATTTCGACGAAATTATCTTCTTCAAGATTTCTAAGCTCCATATAGGAGATAAAAACCTCTTCACCGCACTGCAAATGGTAGCGGATATGAAATCGCACGAATGCAATCAGTGCAGCGCGGGGCGCGAGTGCGTCATCACGCTCACGGTCCCAGGAGCCAAGCAAGCGCTCCATATGGTCAATCATCAACCCACGCAGCAAATGCTGTTTTGTCGGAAAATGGTTGTAGATCGCACCGGCCTGCAAACCGATCTCCCGGCCGATCTGACGCATGGAAACCGCTGCATAGCCATATCGGGCAAATAGGCCCACAGCCGCATTGCGTACCTTGTCTGCCGTCTCCGCGCCTACTGAACCTACTTTGCGTGCCATCGTTTATCCCGTCATTTAATCGTCAATGACGATTTCTCCAATTGCTCCGGCTGCGGCATTACACGTTTGGTCGAACCGCACTGACAAACAATTAAATGAACGACCGTTTAATTAGCCGGAGTTTACAGAGCCGTCAAGCCATGCCGTTTCGCCTGCAAGTCCCTCACGCACATTAACCGGTGGCAACGTCAATTACGCCAACCAGCGTTTGCGGCGTTTGTAGTGCTTCACGTCACGAAATGACCTGCGTCCCTCACCACCAACACCAAGGTAGAATTCCTTGACGTCTTCGTTCTCGCGCAGTTCCGCAGCAGCGCCATCGAGCACTATGCGACCAGATTCAAGAATATAGCCATAAGTTGCATAGCGCAGCGCGATATTGGTATTTTGCTCAGCCAACAAAAAGGAAACACCTTCCTGTTCATTCAACTTGCGAACAATTTCAAAAATTTCGATCTGTAACTGCGGTGCAAGTCCCATTGAAGGCTCATCCAGCAGGATCATTTTTGGTTTGGACATGAGCGCACGTCCGATTGCCGTCATCTGCTGTTCACCACCGGACGTATAGCCTGCCTGGCTGGTGCGTCGTTCACGCAGCCTGGGGAAATAGTCATAAACCATCTCCAGATCACGTTTAATGGCTGCTTTGCCGTCACGACGGGTGAAGGCACCAGTCATCAGGTTATCCTGAATGGTCAAATGGCCAAAACAATGACGTCCTTCCATGACCTGGATGCAGCCCTGGCGAACAAGTTCATTGGGTGTTTGCGCCTCGATCTGCTTGCCTTCAAAGATAATACTGCCCTTGGTCACTTCGCCGCGTTCGGCATGAAGCAGATTGGAAACCGCCTTGAGCGTCGTCGTCTTTCCTGCGCCATTTGCCCCCAGCAGCGCCACAATACCACCACGCGGTACAACCAGAGAAACGCCTTTGAGAACCAGAATAACATGGTTGTAAATAACTTCGATGTTGTTCACCGAAAGAATGGTGTCCTCTGCCGGGGCCACCTGTGGGGATGTCTCGGTCACGCTCATGGCACGTATATCCTGTCAAATTATCGAAAAAATGGCCGCGCCTTTTGGCGCGGCCACAACTGCATCAGCTACAGCGTTCAGGGATATTATTCTCAGCCGCATAGGCTTTCGAATCTTCCATGATCAAGGCGTCAATCACGCCCCTGTCTGCTGGACCAAACTCGTTGATCAGGCTCCAGGTGCCCTTTGCAGCATCCCACTGTGCAATAGCACCAAGCCCGGGACCACCATGATTTTCGCACGATACGTTGATTTCAGGACCAAAGCCGGCAAGGCCAAGTTCCGTCATTCTGGCAGCATCAACCTTCAATGCTTCCATTCCATCGCGCATCTGGGCAGGTGTCAGTTCCTTGGTATCGTGCATTTTCTGGGCCGTGCGGGCAGCTTCTGCTGCAAGCATGGCGGCATACATGCCACGGTTATAAAGAACGGTACCAACCTGATCGCCTGCACCGGCGGCTTTGCCCGTATCGACAACATGTTTCTTGATGTCTTCAAAGATCGGGAAATCATCGCCAACACCATGGAAAGTCACAGACTTGTAGCCATTTGCACCGTCACCTGCAGGCGCGACGTCGAGTTCAGAACCGGACCACCATACGCCGATGAACTTGTCCATCGGGAAGCGAATATTGGCTGCTTCCTTGATCGCAACCTGGTTCATCACGCCCCAGCCCCACATCAGGACATAGTCGGGACGCTCGCGGCGGATTTGAAGCCACTGCGATTTCTGCTCCTGACCTGGATGATCGACGGGAACGAGCATCAGCTCAAAGCCGTATTTCTTGGACAGTTCTTCAAGCGTGCGGATTGGCTCCTTACCATAGGCGGAATTGTGGTAAACAAGCGCAATTTTCTTGCCTTTTACGTCGCCGCCATTCTCTTCAAGAATATGGTTGACGATGATTGAAGCAGCATCCCAATAGGTGCCCGGATAGTTGAACACATGGCTGAAGACCTTGCCATTTGCGGCAGATGTCCGGCCATAACCCATGGAGTGGACAGGAATGCCATCCGCCGTTGCTTTAGGAATAAGCTGATAGGTAATACCGGTTGAAAGTGGCTGATAAACCAACGCGCCTTCACCCTTGGTGGACTCGTAGCACTCAACACCCTTTTGCGTGTTATAGCCGGTTTCGCACTCGATAACCTTGGCATTGACACCATTGATGCCGCCGTCGCGTTCATTGAGCAGTGTAAAATAGTCGGCATATCCATCAGCAAATGGGATACCATTCGCACCATAGGGGCCCGTACGATAACTCAGCGACGGGAACACGAGGTCGGCCAGTGCCGGCGTGCCTCCCACCATGGCCGCCATTGCGGTAACAATTGCCAGTTTACTCAGTTTCATGTCATTCCTCCCTGAATTTAACACAAACGCATTTTCCCCTGTACAGGGGCTACAATGCCCTGACCTATTCCTAGTACGGGAAAGGCCAAAGGCGCAATTTTTCCTTGAGCAACCGCCAAAGCTGAGCCAGCCCATGGGGTTCCACAATCAGGAAAAAGACGATGAGACCGCCAACAAGCATGATCTCGATGTGAGCGGCTAGATCTGTCGGCCAGCTCATGCCGCCAACCATGACATTCTTCAACAGGACCGGCATCAGCGTCAAAAATGCGGCGCCGAGGAACGATCCAAGGATCGAACCGAGACCGCCGATAATGACCATGAACAACACCAGAAATGACTTGTCGATGCCAAATGCCTCTGTTGGTTCGGCAGCACCAAGCCAGACTGAGAAATAAAGGGCACCGGCAACGCCGATATAAAAGGAGCTGACCGCAAAGGCGGAGATCTTGGCTTTCAGGGGCTGAACACCAATGATCTCTGCGGCAATATCCATATCGCGTATGGCCATCCAGGACCGCCCCAGCTGACCGCGCGTGAGATTGCGTGCCACCCAGGCAAAGACAAACACCAAAGTCAGGCAGAAAAGATAGGTTGCCCAGGGCGGTGCACTTGCACCTGTGACAGCAACACCGAAAATAGTGCGTTCAGGTGCCGTGATCTGCCCGGAAGCGGAATTATTGTAAAACCACGGTACCTTGTTGAATATCCACACAAGGAAAAACTGCGCAGCCAATGTGGCAACAGCCAGATAAAACCCCTTGATACGCAGCGAGGGCAGTCCAAACAGCATGCCGACAAAGGCAGTAACGCCGCCGGAAAGCACGACCACGATGAACATATTCATTTCCGGAAATGCCGTCATCAGCTTGTAACAGGCATAGGCCCCAACGGCCATGAAACCACCCGTACCGAGGCTGACCTGACCGCAATAACCTGTCAGAATATTCAGACCAAGCGCCGCCATTGACCAGACCAGCAATGGGACCAGCACCGATTTTTCCCAATAGTCATTGACCAGAAAAGGCACAACAAGAAAGGCAAATGCCATGGCTGTCCAGAACAGATACCGTTCGGATCTGATCGGAAAGGTCTGCTGGTCAGCAGCATAGGTCGAACTAAAATCGCCAGTTTCGCGATACAACATAAGATTTAAATCCTCTCGATGATTTTTTCACCGTAAAGACCTTGCGGACGAAACAGCAGGAACGCGAGTGCAACCATATAGGCGAACCAGTTTTCAACGGCTCCGCCCACCAATGGACCGATATAGGCTTCGGCAAGTTTTTCACCCACCCCGATAATCAGGCCGCCAACAATGGCCCCCGGAATAGAGGTGAACCCACCCAGTATCAGCACCGGCAACGCTTTCAGCGCTATCAGTGACAGTGAGAATTGAACGCCGGATTTGGCACCCCACATGATACCAGCCACAAGCGCTACAAAGCCGGATATCGACCAGACGATAACCCAGATGCTGCGCAGTGAAATACCAACCGACAGAGCTGCCTGATGGTCATCAGCAACAGCGCGCAATGCCCTGCCTGTCGCGGTATACTGCGAGAAGATCGTCAGGGCGATCACCAGGATGATGGCAATGATTGCCGCCGACACATCCAGCGTGTCGATATACATGCCATAATACTCAGAGCCGGCTGTGGCCCAACTGGTTGTTACATCTTCCAGCCAGAAGGATCCGCCTGTTGGCAGGCCAACATCCAGAGGCTTCACATCAGCGCCCCACATCAGATCGCCAAATCCTTCGAGGAAATAGGCAAGTCCGATGGTCGCCATGAACAATATGATCGGCTCCTGATTGACGAGGTGTTTGAGAACAACCTTTTCAATCGTAAATGCCAGCACGATCATAACCGCCATGGTCATCAGAATTGCCAGTATTGTCGGCAGACCCGGCCCCCAATGATGAATATCAGTGCCGAAGGTGGCATTGATCAAATGCGAGAACGGCATCTGTCCTGTCTGCAACCCCACCAGCGTCAGGGCAGCGAATAATGCCATCACCCCCTGGGCAAAATTGAAAATGCCGGAGGCCTTGAAAATCAGCACGAACCCAAGTGCAACCAGTGCATACATCACACCGGTCATCAGGCCGTTCAAAACCGTTTCGATAAAATTCAGAAAATCAGGACTCACGCCGTGTCCCCCAATAGCTGGATTATTGTCTTGCCGCAGGCCAAGGCACTCGCCAATGCTGCGTCAGTCATGGGCGACACCCAGATAGGCATCGATGACCTTTTGATTATTACGAACCTCATCGGGTGTGCCGTCGCCAATTTTCTGGCCATAATCGAGCACAACGACACGGTCTGACAGATCCATGACCACGCCCATGTCATGTTCAATCAATGCTATGGTTGTCCCGAACTGCTGGTTCACATCCATCACAAATCGGCTCATGTCCTCTTTTTCTTCCAAATTCATCCCCGCCATCGGCTCATCCAGCAGCAAAAGCGCCGGATCAGCAGCAAGCGCCCGCCCCAGTTCCACCCGCTTTTGCAGGCCGTAGGGCAAACGCCCCACCGGGGTTTTGCGGATGTGCTCTATCTCCAGAAAATCAATGATCCTTTCGACCGCTTCACGATGCGCAAGTTCCTCATTGCGCGCCGGGCCGACCCAAAGTGCCTGCGCCAGAATATTGCTGTGCATCAGGGTCATGCGGCCGGTCATTATATTGTCGAGAGTGGACATGCCCTTGAACAGGGCAATATTTTGAAATGTTCTGGCAATACCCTGTTTGGCAGCACGGTGAGGACGCATGCGGCGGCGCTTTTCACCGCGAAAGGTAATGGTTCCTTCCTGTGGATGATAAAACCCGTTGATGACATTGAGCATCGACGTTTTACCGGCGCCATTGGGACCGATGATGGCCCGAACTTCACCTTTTTTAATGTCGAAAGAAATATCCGATATGGCTTTCACACCGCCGAAGGAAAGCGAGATATTGTCGACATGCAGAAGCATGCCTCCCTTTTCAATTCCATCGTCTGCGCGCATGCTGCCCGGATTGATATGCTGGTTCATTCAGCAGCCTCCTTCAACGCCGCAGCCGGGGCATGGATTTTCATGTCACTGATCTGTACCGTGGCTGAAATGCTGCCCTTGCGACCGTCTTCATAGGTCACTTCCGTGCTCACGTATTTTTCCTTTGAGCCGTCATACAGCGCTTCAATCAGCGGGCCGTAGCGCTCGGCAATAAAGCCGCGACGCACCTTTTGCGTGCGCGTCAACTCGCCATCATCGGCATCAAGTTCCTTGTGCAGAACAAGAAACCGTTTGACCTGCGATCCTGCCATCATTGGCTCATTGGCAAGATCATGGTTCACCTGCGCCACGTGTTCGGTCATCATCTGATAGACCTGTGGAAGATTGGCCAGCTCCTGATAGGAAGCATAGGAAATATTGTTGCGTTCGGCCCAGTTGCCAACCGCCGTCAGATCGATATTGAGGAAGACCGAACAAAAATCCCGCCCGTCACCAAATGCCACAACTTCGCGGATATTCGGGAAGAATTTCAGCTTGTTCTCGATGTATTTGGGGGCAAACAATGATCCGTCGTTCAATTTGCCCACATCCTTGGCCCGGTCGATGATTTTCAGATCACCACGGCTGTCGAATATGCCGGCATCACCTGTTTTGACAAAACCATCCTCGGTTACAGTCTCCCTGGTCTTTTCATCATCAGCATAGTAGCCGACAAACATGCCGGGTGATTTGAACTGCACCTCACCGTCATCGGCAATGCGTATCTCGACATCCGGTGCAGCCTTGCCCACCGTATCAGCGTAGATTTCACCGTCCTTTTGGGCCGTGACATAAAGGAACGCTTCGGTCTGTCCGTAGAGCTGCTTCAAATTGATGCCGAGGGAACGAAAGAATGAAAACAGGTCCGGCCCGATGGCCTCGCCAGCGGTATAGGCAGTGCGAATTTTGCTGAAACCCAGCGTATTTTTCAGCGGCCCGTAAACCAGCAGATTACCAAGTGAATAGGCAATCCGGCCTGCAAGTGGAACAGGCCGGCCTTCCAATATCGCTTCGCCATATTTTTTGGCGACACCCAGATAATAGTGAAACAGCTTTTTCTTGAGCGCGCTTGCATCTTCCATGCGGATCATGACGCTTGTCAGCAGCCCTTCGAACACCCGAGGCGGTGCAAAATAAAATGTCGGTCCAATCTCGCGCAGATTGTGCTGAACCGTTTCAGCACTTTCCGGGCAGGCCATACAAAGACCGGACACATAGCCCTGGGCATAATTGAGGTAATGATCGCCGACCCAGGCCAATGGCAGATAGGCAAGCACACTGTCATCTGCACTCAGATGATCGAACTTAACCGTATCCTGCGCAGCCTTTACCGATGTTTTGGCTTTCAACACCACGCCCTTTGAGCGACCGGTCGTTCCGGAGGTATAAAGAAACGCAGAAATCTCCTCGCCGTCGCAGGCAGCAATATTGTCTTCCCACTGCTTTGCCAAATCAGCATTGGCAGAAAGGCTTTCCCGTCCCTTTTCCTGCACATCGGCGAAGTCATATAGCTGATGATGATCATATTCGCGCAACCCGCGAACTTCATCATAGATGACCTGTTTCAGTGCTGGAATCTCTTCGGAAAACGAAAGAATCTTGTCGACCTGCTCCTGATCCTGAACCACCGCCAGTTGCGCACCGGAATGGTTGAGAACATAGGCCATCTCTTCTGCAACGGCATCGGAATAAACCGGAATTGGTATGGCTTTCAAAGCCTGAACGGCACAAAAGGTCCAGTAAAGACGCGGCCGGTTGGTGCCAACAATAGCCACCTTGTCGCCTGGTCCTATACCCATTTCCTGCAGGCCGATGGAAAAGGCACGAACCTCCTCAAGCTGCTCCTTCCAGGTCCAGCTTTGCCAGATTCCCATATCCTTGTGGCGCATGGCAACGCGATCAGCGAAGCGCACGGCATTCAACAACAGATACTGCGGAAAAGTCACCGGCTCACGGCCGGCATTGCTGCCCGACGTTGGCATTTTCCAGAACTCTCCTCCCAAGGTCGA
This sequence comes from uncultured Rhizobiaceae group bacterium, assembly GCA_947501445.1. GTDB lineage: Bacteria > Pseudomonadota > Alphaproteobacteria > Rhizobiales > Rhizobiaceae > Hoeflea_A. The sequence continues at coordinate 23,490 of CANMVS010000010.1, forward strand.
CAGATCCTCTTTCCGTCGACAAAGCGCATGCGCTTTTTCATTTTGGCGCTCTTTAAAATAAATGAACGCCTGTTCTTTTAATCAAAAAAATGGAACCCGCGCAAGCTACTTTAGTTCAACAGCGACAAGTTTACCCACAACCCATGCGCTTCTTTGCCAGGAATGTGCCGGCTCGCGAGCAGCGGTCTGCGCAACAAATGGTAATATTATCAGCACAATACGCTCGACATTGCATCAAAGCCGGGCAAATATGCGCAAGAAAATTTCACGCCCCGGCACCAGGCAAAAAAGGACGGTTTCATGCAGCACATCAACATTACCGACATGCATGTCTACACAACGCGGATACCGGTTCAGGCCACACACTCGCATGGCAGCGGTGATGTCAGCACGATTAACAGCGTCATTTTGGAGCTGACCGGTGACAGTGGCCACACCGGTTGGGGGGAAGCCTCACCCTGGCCGGTCTTTACCGGAACAACCGAAGCCAATGCTGCTGCATTGGACAAACACCTGCGCCCGTTGATCATCGGTGCAAATGCATTGCGACGCGAAGAACTGCTTGTCCGGGCCGAAAAGGAACTGGTCCATTGCAATGAAGCCAAAGCGGCACTTGAAATGGCGCTGCTTGATCTGGTGGGCAAGACACTCGGGCTTTCCGTTGGTCAGCTCATTGGCGGGCGCCAGCGCGACAGTGTTCCGGTCAGCTTTTCTGTTGCCAATCCGGTCTTTGAGGAAGACATGGAACTCATTGCGCATCTTTACGGAAGCGGCGTGCGCCTGTTCAAACTCAAGACCGGGTTTCATGATCACAAATTTGATTTGATGCGGTTGGAAAAAATACGCGAAACCCACGGCGATTCCATCAAGTTGCGCATTGACTACAACCAGGGCCTGAAGGCCACGGATGCGATACGCACGCTCAGAGACATGGAGGCTTTTGATCTGTGCTTCATCGAGCAACCAACGCCGCGCCACAATCTGGAGGCAATGGCAGCAATAAGCCATGCCATCGATACGCCCATCATGGCTGACGAATCTGTATTTGACCCGCGTGAGGCGCTGATTGCAGCAAAGATGAACCTGGCTGATATCTATTCATTGAAAGTGATGAAAAGCGGCGGCATTGCCCGAGCGCAGGAGATCGCTGCAATTGCCGGTGCTGCAGGTGTTGGCGTCTACGGCGGATGCATGTTCGAGACCGGGCTTGCGCATCTGGCCGGTGCGCATCTGGTGTCCGCAATTCCCGAAATCGACCTTGGGTGTGAATTCTATATGCCGTCTTTTTATGCCACGGACGATCTTTTGTGCGAGCCTTTCCCGGTTCGAAATGGTGCTGTTCACATTCCCGAAACACCGGGCCTGGGCATTGATATTGATCGTGACAAACTGCAAAAATACGGTATTTGAGCGCGGCCAGTTATGACCGCGCCAAAAGCAACGCCAGACCGTTTTACGTTTTGTCAGAAACGGGACAACGGTGTCGATTTTTGATTTTGTCGATGCATTCAGGTTTTGCCGATTCCGTCAAAACCTGAATTATTCTAGCTGTCAGCGGACACCACATGGCAGGCAACCTTGACCTTTGAAATCTGCTCAAGTTCCGGACGAACGGACCGGCACTTGTCCACAACAGCAGGGCAACGCGGATTGAATGCGCAACCTGACGGTGGGTCAATGGGTGATGGCAATTCGCCGGTCAGAACAACCCGCTCACTGGTACGGGTTGGGTCTGCCACGGGTGTCGCTGACAAAAGGGCTTTCGTGTAGGGGTGCCGTGGTTGCTTGAACACAGCACTTGCAGGCCCCTGCTCCACCGGCCTGCCCAGATACATCACCATGATATCATCAGCGATATGACGCACCACAGACAGATCATGACTGATAAACAGATAGGCCAGGTCAAGCCTTTGCTGCAATTCTGACAGCAGATTGAGCACCTGTGCCTGAATTGAAAGGTCCAGTGCGGAAACCGGTTCATCCAGAACCAGTATGTCAGGATCCAGCATCAGGGCCCGTGCAATGGCAATACGCTGGCGCTGTCCGCCGGAGAACATATGTGGATAGCGATCATAGTGCTCGGGCCGCAGCCCGACACTTGCAATCATATCCGTTGCCCTTTCACGACGTTCCGCCTTGGGCATCGACGTATTGACCAGCAATGGTTCTTCCAGGGCCGCGCCAATGCGCTGGCGTGGATTGAGTGATCCATAGGGATTTTGGAAGACGATCTGCACCTTGGGGCGAAGCGCCCTCAGGGCATCGCCGCTGGCAGTTGCGATGTCGTCATCACCAATTTTCAATGCGCCGGAGGTTGGCGGTTCGATCATTGAAACAAGTCTGGCCAATGTTGATTTTCCACAACCACTCTCGCCAACGACCGCCAGCGTTTTACCGCGCTCCAGCGTAAAGCTCGCCCCGGCCAGGGCCTTGAGCGTTGCGACCGGTTTGAACGCACCGCGCGCCACCGGATAATGGCGTGTAAGATTGTCTGCCGTCAGAACTGTATGGGCGTTCATGCGGACACCTCTTCATTCGTCGGCATGCCCTGCGGCACGCCATTAACAACCGGATAGTGACAAAGAGCCTGTCCAAGTTCTTTGCCTTCCTGGGTGGGTGCATTGTTGCGGCAATGATCTGTTGCATAGGAACAGCGCGGCGAAAACAAACATCCATTTGGCCGGTCAAATTGACCAGGAACAACACCCGGTATCGAAGGCAATTCGCGTTGCGTCGCCCGCTCAGGCAAGGCTGACAGCAATGCCTGCGTATAGGGGTGGTGCGGATCTGCAAACAGACCTTTGACCTCCTGCTCTTCGACTTTTTGACCCGCATATTGAACCGACACACGCTGTGCGGTCTCAGCCACCACGCCCATGTCATGGGTGATAAGCACAAGAGCCATACCGGTATCACGCTGCAGACTGATAAGCAGGTCCAGTATCTGTGCCTGAATAGTGACATCAAGCGCCGTTGTCGGCTCATCGGCAATCAGCAGTTTGGGACTGCAGGCAATTGCCATGGCAATCATGACGCGCTGGTTCATGCCTCCCGACAATTGATGCGGGAAAGACGACAGGCGTTTTTCCGGTGCCGGTATGCCAACCAGGTTCATCAGTTCGATAACCCGTTCACGACGCTGGGCACGGTTGAGATCAAGATGCGCCTTGAGGGCCTCTGTCAACTGAAACCCAACGGTAAAGCATGGGTTCAGGCTCGACATGGGTTCCTGAAAAATCATCGCAATATCCTTACCGATGATTTTGCGGCGATCACGGGCAGTCATGCCAATAAGGCTGCGTCCTTCCACATCCATACGGTCGGCTGTCACATTTGCCGTCCAGGGCAACAGGCCCATAACGGCCAGCATGGCAACAGATTTACCGGACCCGGATTCGCCAACCACGGCCAGAACCTCACCAGGATCAACCGACATCGATACACCGTCCACGGCACGAAAACGACCGTGGGCAGTGGCAAATTCAACCGTCAGGTTTTCTAGTTCAAGCAGCGCCATATCAGGACCTCCTCAACTTGGGATCAAGCGCGTCACGGATACCATCACCCATGAGGTTGATTGCCAGAACGGTCAGCAAAATGGCGATACCGGGGAATGTGACGACCCACCATGCGCGCAGGATAAACTCACGGGCCTCGGCCAGCATTGTGCCCCACTCAGGTGTTGGTGGCTGCGCCCCCATGCCCAGGAACCCGAGTGCCGCGGCATCCAGGATAGCGGTTGAAAACGACAGGGCAGCCTGCACAATCAATGGTGCCAGACAATTGGGCAATATCGTGTGAAACATCAGCCGTAACGGGCGAACACCCGCCACCTTGGCCGCGATTACATAATCCTTGCCACGCTCGGTCATGACTGCTGCGCGGGTCAAACGTACATAATGGGGCTGTTGCACAATAGCGATGGCGATCATCGCATTGGTCAGACTTGGCCCCAAAATGGCAACCAGCGTCAGTGCCAGCAACAGGCTGGGAAATGACAGGATGATATCCATGATCCGCATGATGATTGCATCAACTGCGCCGCCGACAAAACCTGCGATAAGCCCAACCGTAATGCCGATGACCAGTGCTATGGAAACAACGATGACCCCGACCAGCAAAGATAGCCTGCTGCCATAAATCAACCGTGACAACATATCACGCCCGACGGGATCAGTACCCAGAATGAATTTCCAGGTTCCTCCTTCCTGCCAAACGGGAGGCACGAGCAGTGCATCACGAAACTGATCTGTCGCAGTATGCGGTGCAATGACACCGGCAAAGATGGCAATCAGACAAATGAAAACGAAAAACCAAAGACCTATGACGGCACCGCGGTTTTCACTAAAATAGCGCCAGAATTCGATTAGCAGCTCAAGACGTCCTGTCTTGCGGATATCGAGATCGGGTGCATTTGAAACTGTATCAGTCATATCACCCTCACGTATGACGAATTTTTGGATTGACGAGCCCATAGAGCAGGTCAACAATGAGATTGACGATCATCACAAAAAGACCGATCAACAGCAGCCCTCCCTGAACCGAGGGATAGTCTCGTCGGAAGATGGAATCGAGCATCCATTTACCGATACCCGGCCATGAAAAAATCGTCTCTGTCAAAATGGCCCCGGTCAACAAAACGCCGACCTGCAGACCAATGGTGGTAACAACCGGTATCAGAGCATTTCGCAACGCATGGATGCCGACAACCCGTCTTGGCGAAAGTCCCTTGGCACGGGCGGTTCTGACATAATCTTCGCCAAGCACCTCAAGCATGGCAGAACGGGTCTGCCGCGCGATCACCGCCAGCGGGATCGTGCCAAGCACAATAGTCGGCAAAATCAGATGCGACACAGCAGAGGAAAAGGCACCTTTTTGCCCGGATAACAGACTGTCGATTAGCATGAAACCGGTAACAGGCGGAAAGAAATAGATCAGTGAGATACGGCCCGAAACGGGTGTCCATTTCAATATGCCCGAAAACAGGATGATCAGCAGAAGGCCCCACCAGAAAATCGGCATTGAATAGCCCACCAGAGCAGTACCCATCACCCCCTGGTCAAACCAGGACCCGCGTTTTACCGCAGCAACGATACCTGCCGTAATACCCAAAATCATCGCAAATATAATCGCACATAATGAAAGTTCGATGGTCGCGGGAAACAGCGTGAAAAACTCCTCAAGAACCGGTTTTTTGGTAATGAGTGAATTGCCAAGATCGCCCTGAAACAGGCCGAAAAAATAATCTAGATACTGCTCCCAGATTGGCCGGTCATAGCCAAATTTCTTTAGCAGTTCCGCGTGACGTTCCGGTGTCAGCCCGCGTTCGCCGGCCATCAGCAACACAGGGTCGCCAGGCAACAGTCGAATGAAAGCAAAGGAAGCAATGGTCACGCCGAAGAAGGTCGGGATGAGCAGGCCAAAACGCCTGAGAAGATAATAAAACATGATCTATCCGGTGATGTAAAAGGGCCACCGGTGCAGGATGCACCGATGGCCACATTTTCTCAATCACATATGTTCTTACTGTTTCAGGTCTACACCGTAGAACGAATGTCCACCGAATGGATCGATGACAAAACCTTCAACATTATTGCGCATTGCCTTGTGAACCACTGAGTGTGCAATGGTTGCCCAGGGTGCTTCGCGCTTGAAGACTTCCTGTGCCTGCTCGTAAAGCGCTGTGCGCTCTGCAGGATCAGAAACGACCTTGGCTTTCTGGATCAGTGCTTCGAACTCTTCGTTACACCACTGAGCACGGTTGGAACCACCAACACCATCACAGCCCAAAAGCACAGCGAGGAAGTTGTCCGGATCACCATTGTCTCCGGTCCAGCCGAGAAGAACAGCACCATCACGGTCTTCTTCTTTTGAACGCTTCAGGTATTCGCCCCACTCATAGGAGACGATTTCCACGTCAACGCCAACTTCCTTGAAATCAGCCTGAAGCAGCTCGGCCATACGGCGGGCGTTCGGGTTGTAAGGACGCTGAACAGGCATGGCCCAGATTTTCATATTGAGATCTGAGACACCTTCATCTGCCAGCATCTGCTTTGCAGCAGCCGGATCAAACGCATCATCTTCAATATTTTCGTTGTAGGACCAGATTGTTGGTGGAATCGGGTTCTTGGCTGCCTTGCCGGCGCCCTGGAACACGGCATCAAGAATGCCCTGCTTGTCGATGGCCATGTTGAGCGCTTTTCTGACCTTCGGATTGTCGAATGGCGCTACTTTCGTATTGTAGGCCAGGTAACCGACATTAAGGCCTTCCTGTTCAGGAAGCTTCAGATTGGCGTCCGCACGAATCGCATCAAGATCGGCCGGATTTGGGTAGGAATTGAAATGACACTCACCGGCCAGCAGGCGCTGGTGACGCACGGATGCATCCGGTGTGATTGCGAAGATCAGATTGTCGATCGCAGCCTTGCCACGCCAGAATGGCTCATGCGCTTCGTAGCGAATAACCGCATCTTTCTGGTAATCCTGGAACTTGAATGGGCCAGTGCCAATGGGCTTCTGGTTCATGTCTTCCATGGAACCGGATGCAGCGAGCTGATCGGCATATTCCTTGGACATGATGGACGCAAAATCCATGCCGAGGTTGGCAATCATCGGTGCTTCCGGACGGTTAAGCACGAATTTGACGGTATTGTCATTGACCTTGACAACATCCTTCAAAAGATCAGGCATCGACATGCCGTCAAAATATTCCCATGCGGAACCGGCTGTGTACTCATGCCACGGATGGGTTTTGTCCAGCTGACGCTTGAATGTGTAAACAACGTCGTCGGCATTCATGTCACGTGTCGGCGTGAAATAGCCGGTTGTGTGGAATTTGACGCCATCGCGAAGATTGAACGTATATTCCAGGCCATCATCAGAAACGGACCAGCTTTCAGCCAGACCCGGGATGATGTTGGTTGTGCCTGGCTCAAATTCGACAAGGCGGTTGTAAACGTTTTTCGACGATGCGTCGAAAGTCGTACCTGCCGTGTAGAGCGCCGGATCAAATCCTTCCGGCGAACCTTCCGAGCAATATACGAATGTGGTGGCGCTGGCGGTTGCGGTCATCATTGCCGAAACCGCGAAGGCTGACAAAATCAGCTTGGTGGATCGCATTATCATTGTTCCTCTTATGCTCCTCCAGAAATTGTATTGGCCCCGGTCTGTGAACCGAGGCCGCGCCATATAAACACCTTTGTGTTCAAAATGAAACAGTCTGAATAAATGAATTTTTTCGAACAATTCAGGTCCCGTTTCCGGTCATTTTCAACGGTCTGAAAAACGGCATCATGTTGATAAATTTTTAAAAAGGAACACCACAGGAGATTGCGCACTCTTTGCACGCAATCTGTAATCAATTCAATTGGTTCTGCCTGTGGGGCGTTTTTCTGACACACGGCCGCACATCACAACAACAACCTATGATTGTGACTTTTTCATATTTTACACATGAGTATTTTTCACATTCCACCCATCGGAAACACCACTGCCAAAAAAATAATTGGCATGCCGCCGCGAATCCATCAATAAAAAACTGGGACTCACTGGATCGTTTCACGTTTGTCTGAAACGGGACAACGGTGTCGGCTTTTGATTTTGTTGATGCAATCAGGTTTTACCGATTCCGTCAAAACCTGAATGGCTCTACTCTTCAAGAAAGACAGTGTAGTCCTTCGCGACAGCAGCACAGGCTGCTTCAAACAGGGCCTGCCCCTGCTGCGGTGTTGCAAGCGCCGAGTGAGAGCCGACGCGGCCATCGGGAAAGCGGGCACGGTGCTCTTTTGGTGGACCGTGTTTATCGCCGGCGTGGGCGCGCATGAAGTCAGCGGTCAGTTTTTCAGGCGGCCCCAGCCCCTGATGTTCTACAATACGATAACGCGCCTGTGTGATGGCAATTTCGGAGGGTGTTGCATGCATGCCCTCCCAGTCTGCGTACCATTCGGACCGCAGGACATTGACCGCATCAAAATCCCACCAGCTTTTGACCCGTACTATATCCATTCTGTCGGCAAGAACCGTGTGGATCGGCGCAAGATTGGCACCGTGGCCATTCAGAATATAAATATGGCGAAACCCGTGATGGATCAGCCCCTCAACCACTTCGCCGACCAGCTGGCCAAAGGTTTCCGCAGAAACAGAAAGTGTTCCGGGAAAATCCATATTGAAGGGTGCAGGCGTATACCCAAGTACCGGTGCAACCAGCGCGTTGGCGCGCTCAGCAGCCCCAAGCGCAATATCCTGCGCACACAATGCGTCCGTTCCGATAAGACCAATGGGCCCATGTTGCTCATAGGATCCCGTTGGCAGGAAAATGCCATCACTGGTGCTTAGGTGAGCCTCGACTTCCGGCCACGTCATCAATTCCAGTCTCATCCGCACCCTGCCAGTGCTGATGCAATCCAGCTTTCCATCGCAGGCCGATAGGTTTGCAGTTCCAATTGCACATTTGGTTCGCGCTTCAACGCTGCATAATAGGCAACAACATCCTGTGGCATGAAAACCGAGAGCGCCATCGCATCATTCAAGAGTTCCAGCACTGTCAGTGTTATGGCATAGCCGCAATCTGCAAGGCTCAGGGTTTCCCCGGTCAACAGGGGAGCCGCATCCATCAGGCGGCTTAACTGCTGCAGCCTTTCGCCAATCAGCACAGCCTGCGCGCCCACGTGAACCGTATCGCGGCCGGCTGGATTGACATGGCCAAAGAGCGCCCTGACGCCTGGCTCCAGCCGGGTATCGTGAAACCGCGACAGGGCACGCGCATGGGCACGGGTACGCATGTCCGCAGGCCACATGGGCGGCATTGGCTGCAGCTCATTGAGATATTCATTGATGGCTTCTGAATCAGCCAGCATAAAACCGCCATGGTCTATCGCCGGCAAAGTGCCGGACGGCACGATTTCCCGGTATGCATCACTGCCATAGCCACCGGGCGGTGGCACATCCTCAAAGGCCACCCCCTTGGCGCGCAGGACAAGGCGCACTTTGGCGCTATAGAGACTTGGTGGAATTGAATAAAGCCTGATCATGATGCATCCGGGTTGGATTGAGGCAAATTGGCATGCATGGTTTGTGTACTATGCAAAGCACCAGATTACCCGCAATCCCACACGGCACAATCAAAAAACCTCCAGCCGGGGCCGGAGGTTCTTTAAGTTCACCGACGGCACAGCAAATGTGCCGTCAAATGTGTTGTCGCTGTGTCCTACCAGTTGACACGCATTCCCAACTTGCCATTACCAGCCTTGTAATCTTCGGCAAAGATGAAGTTGGCCTGACCGAACACAGTCAGACTGCTGTTCTTGATCCGGGCGTTGAAGCCTGTTCCGACCTCACCGAAGACACCGGACACATCGTCCGTGATCGTCAGACCGGGGCCTGAGGCGAGGAAGGTGCTGTTGTCACCCAGGAATTCATTGCCGACAAAGGCGCTGATATAGGGTTCAAACAGGGCTTTATCATTGTTGAAGGATCCACCAACCCGGCCACCCAGTTTACCGCGCAGGCTTTCACCATCATCAAATGTGACTGGTGCACCCAGTACGGTGACATCGTCTATCTGCGTGTTCACATAGGCAAGGCTGGCCACAGGCTCGATGAAGTAACCGTTGCCGGTGGTCTTGCGATAACCGGTTTCCACACGGCCACCCAGTGACACGGCATCAGTTGAGACACCCACGCCCGAGATTGTCAGATCAGCATCAAGGAAGTCCGCCTTGAACAGGCCATCCAGATAGAAGCCATTATTGACCCAGCTGGAGTAGATACCGACCTGTGGTCCCTTGAACGTTCCGCTGTCGCCTGCACCGGTAAAGTCAACATCATTATAGGCCCAGCCGCCCAACACGCCGACAATCAGCGTGCCTTGCTTCTGTTCGAAGGCACGGTCGATACCACCCTGGATACCGAACATTTTCTCTGTATAGCTTGTGTCAACACTGACCGGCTGGTTCGGAAATGGTGTGAATGTCTGTGTTACATCACTTTCGGCATAAAGGCCGATTGTCCGCATCCAGGCACCATATTCGTCATCCTGGAACACAGGCGCAGGGTTCTTTCCGAGAGGCCCGTAGCCCGAAACATCCGTTGCACCGTCGTCGGAGCCAAATATGTCACGCAAGTCACTTGCCCGGTCAATCCAGCTATCCGCCGTCGTGTGCCACATGCCCTGAGCAATGCTGATGGACTGCGGCAGTACAAAGGCGCTGCCATCAGGATAGGAGGCCAGCACCCATGTTTTATCGGGTGCATAACCGGCTATCCAATCAGCCGGAGCTGGCGTGTCGTCGAGGAACAGATCATAAGTGAAAAGTCCCTTGTCGATCGGTCCACCGTTGAGTGTAAAGTCACCAAGAGCCGTATTGCCGGAAACCACACCAACCACCGCTAAGCCAGTCGGATTAAATTGTCCATTCGGACCCGGAGCAAAATCATTGACGGTAAGAGAGGTTGGATTGCTTACATCACCAGCTATCAGCAACACATCGGCAGATGATGAAATTGGCGCTGGTCCACCCAACAGGGCATCAATAGCCAATTCACTTGTGCCGCCTCCGGTAAAATCACCCGCAACAATCGTCAGATCACCTACACCGGAATTATAGAATGGGAGAGGACCAAAACCGCCAACAACTCCGTTGACCATATCAATCAGGCCATCATTGTTGTTAAAAGTGTCAAGACCTGATGTACCAGCGCCAAATCGTGCTCGGCCGTTCACATTGATTTCACCTGAGTTGTTTACGTTTCTTTCGCCGTTTGCACTCGCGAAAACAAATCGTGTAACGCCAAAAGTGGTAAGTTGTGAATCGTTGCCACTGCCGTCTTCAAGATTATTGAGTATGGCGCTGTCTGTAGCAGCTGCACCAAAAGCTCGGATACGGTTGGTACCTGACGTTTCCCAAGTGCCAGTTTCACTTCCACCGTTGCCATTGTTAACGGTTGAACTGGAGTTGTCGCTTCTTAGAAAAACATTGCCGTACATGGTCCCATTGTTGGTCATCAGACTGGTCCCGTCTGAGCGGGCCCTCACAATATCACCATTTCGCGCATCAAATTCCGTGACCAACATACCTGTTGATTCATTGGTCAGCGTGAAACTACCAGACGACCGCGAACGCACGGTGGCGGTTGGAAAATTCCCTTCACCGCGCATTATTCCACCATTACTTATTGTCACGTCCCCTGAACTGGCCGGTCTGTTTACAATCCTCACCGCGCTTCCATTATTTGCGATAACCGAACTGTCTTCGCCAACATTGACATCCACTGTACCCGTTATCCGGCTGTTGATATCAATTCCGTTGCCATTGGTGGCTGTAATTGCAACCGGAAGCAAGGCATCCGGGCCAACATCCACCTTCGTGGTAATTTCACCGGGCCCTCGTTGCCAAATGCGTACACCAGTGTCAACGGCGTCAATATCTGCTCCAACAGATACATTGGTCTCTCTGTTGAGGCCCGTAACGCGTCGCCGCCAGATGTCGATGCCATCCTCACCCGCGTTGATTGACCCTTCAAATGTCAAAGGGTTTCCGTCGCGTGTGGTCGCCACCGAAACATCTCCACCACCAAAATTGGTACGCACGTATATACCGTCACTTCCAGTTGCACTGCCGGCAATCAAGCCTCCAATTGCACCACTGGAATTAACCGTAACATCACCACCACCACCATTGAGGGCTACTATGCCAATGCCATCGGAGCGAACCTCGCCGGACTGAGCATCTCCATCAACAGTAATATTGACATCGCCGGAACCAATATTGGCACCGATGAGGCCAAAGACATTCGCTTCAACGAGCGCATTTGCGTTGACTGTCGCGGTTCCAGCACCAAATGTCAGAGCAAAACCACCGATAGCCGGCGGGTCAATCGCTGCATTGATATTAAGGGTGGCGTTACCATCATTTGAAATGGCTCCGGCGCCAAACAAACCAGCTGTAACACTAATTTTTCCTTCGGTATTGACGACCACGTCGCCGCCGCCAAAACTAGCGCCAAGAACGCCGCCGCCAATTGGCCCGTTCAATATAGCGAGAGGTCCTGGCAATGGAGGTAACGGCAGGATCGGAGCATTTGCACCTGATACATTGACGATACCTGAGTCAATATTAACATTGCCGTCCTGAAGACCAACTCCCAAAACACCGATTGCACCTGCATTAACTACACTTGTCGGATCAGCATTGATATCGACTTCACCTTCGCCGCCATTGACAGCAAGCAATCCGACATATTCGGCATTGACCGTGCTGCCCGGGTCAACATTCAACTCTGCCTCGCCGCTACCAAAATAAACGATGCTTGCAGCGCCAACGGCAGGAGCATCACCATTGAGAATAAGAGGTCCTATACCGCCTTTAACCGTTACTGTGGAATTGCCGACTGTGGAAATACCAAGAGCACCAAATTGACCATCCGTGGAAATGTTACCGTATGTGGTAATCATTGTATTGCCTGCAAGACTTGCGCCGATTACACCGCCGGACACCGGCACCAGCCCCAGGAGAGGAACAGGCACAGGCGCACCTAGGTTTCCAGTGGCCAGCACTGAACCTGAATCTATTGTAACATCGTCCAGCCCGGCGCCATAGATGCCCGGACCGTCAAAACCGCGTACGCTTCCATACACCATGCCGCCGCCATCATCATATCCATCAATGGTAACCGCTCCGCCAAGCGAAACCGCAGAGATACCCCTACCCAGCGCATCAACTTCTCCGGAGTTCATTACCTCCACAGATCCCGCAGCTAAAATATTCACACCTGTGCCCAACACAGAATTAACAAGGCCGAGGTTTTTGACTGTTGCCGAACCACCCAATGGGGCTAATCCCGGGCCACCGATCTGGATACCGTTTTCGTCCGCATGAATTTCGCCATCCACCTCGTTGTTTACAACGGCATTTCCTGCACCGGTTATATTAACACCGTTTCCGCCGACCGCTAAAACGCTCTGCCCAATCTCACCGGTATTATTGACTGTCGCCGTACCCGACCCAATCCCGGTTGTCATATAGACACCGTCGTTTTCAGCGCGAATGATTCCGTTGCTGTTCAGCGTCAGATCTGCGGCACCAGCGACGCTTACAATAACAACGCCCCCGCCGGATGTCGGAACACCAGCAGTGTCACCAATACCCGTTGCATTAAGTATGCTCGTGGCTCCAAGCGTCATATTCACTGTGCCACCCAAAGGCATCAACACGTTGACTGCATTGCCGTCAGTCGACGTAACCATGCCATTTAACTGATAGACCTGAGAACTTCCGGGAACCACGGTTATGACACTTATTCCGTGCCCACCATTACCTGAAATCCGACTAGATGGATTCAACATATTCCACTGTAAGTTGTTGCCAACGGGTAAAGTCAGCTGAATAGTATCATCAACTGTGGCGGTCCCGACTATGTTGACTGTGGTGTTAAGAAATATGGTTGTTGAAATGCCGCTTGGTTCGTTACCAGTACACGTAACGGAGTTAATGTTACTACTGCAAGCCGCCGCCGCCATCTCAGGCATCACGACACCAATGGTTGGCACGCCTACAGCAGCAACACCCAGCGAAACAGTGCTGAGCAACAATTTACGCTTGAGAGCGGCCAAATAGCTCTTTGGCTCGCATGCACCAGATTTTACATTACCAGTAATTCTATCAGTCGAATTCATCAGAACTCCCCATGGTCCTTTAGCCTGAGTACATCCTCAGGAAATTATGCTGCGAATGCAGCCGCGCGCCTCATCGCCGGCGACATACGAACAAACGTATTAAGACCTTATTTTCCATATACAATAAATTGTAAAGATATGAATAATAATTCGTAAATTGTGAGCAAGGATCCACGGCAAGGGGAGGCAATGTTGCGAAATTACAACTTTAGAAGCATGGCCCGACGCGACAAAATCCAGAAAAAGTCGGACAATGTGGCAGGTTTAATGCGACGCCCACAAGAACAGAATACTGCTGGAGCTGCGCTAATCTATTGAAATCTCGGGCTGTTCCTGACTACTGATGCACAACGACCAGCAGATATCTTGGTGACTGGAAAACTATTCAATCGGACATCAACCAATTCAAGATTGAAATGCAACTATTCACACACGCTCTGATAAATAATAGCGTTCTCGCGCGCACCGTTGCGCGAATCATTATTCAACCTGCGGGTGAGCGAGTCGCATGTCGGTACAGCCGCATTCGATTGTGATTATGTAGAGTACTGAACAGCGATCGGACGCTTCTATCCTGCATCCTGTTGTGGAAGGGTTTTCAGTTTAGTTGCTCTTGAAAAAATGCATAGGCATCGGAGAAACCTGCAAGCGATACATCCAGCGTCATGTCGCGGCCATTTTTGAACAGATATGTAATTTTCGCGGATTCATTACGCGTCAACGCGTTGACCCAGGACTTGGAAAAGGCGAATTGACCAAAACAACCGCTGGGATTGCAAACATTGTAATTCACCGCGACAGGATCCAGATCGGGAAACTTGATCTTGATTTGCTTGTCCAGGTCTGTGCCAAGAGGCGTTCGAAGGATGGATTGTTCCACGCGCTCTTTGTCAACTGTAATCCCCCAGGAGAATATGAATACCGGCTGATTGGTATTTTTGTTCTTTCCCTGAAGTGTCTGAAGGAGCGTACATACGGTATCACCTTCAGCAGGCGTGACGCAGCTGACGAGCCACCCCTGAAATTCCTTTTGAATTCTGGTTTGCGCATTCGAACTTTGTATTCCGCAGAGGCTGGCTGCACTCAATATACCAAAAAAACACAATGCGCTCTTCAACGACATGGGTCGACCTTTCACGAATTCTAGAGCACAGTTATTGAATGAAATCCACAAATGCCGCAAGCATATTCTCGCACTATATGAGCGGCAAATTGCCAGTTATCAAACAGATTTCCATCGTGTATTGCACAGTGCTCAGTTCAGAAAATTGCTTCTCAAACGAAACCGGCCCCTTGCGGGGCCGGTAAAACTTATCCTGAAATCACAACGCTAACATTACCATGACCAGCGGAAACCGGCGCGGGCATTGTAGGTGGTAAAGTCACTGTTGAATTCAGCACCACCGGAAACAAAGGCCGAGCCGTTCATGCTCGCATTGTAAAGACTGACGACACCCTCAACTTCACCAAAGACACCATTGATCCCGTCGGTAAACGTCTGCGTGTTGCCAACACCATCGACCAGCGTAACCTGATTGGCATTTTCAAACTCGTTCCAGACTTTACCAAGCAGAGAGAATTCGCCGCGCATGCCACTTGGCATTGCTGTTGATGTTCCCACCCGAGCACCGGCACCAGCCCGGAAGCTATCACCATTGGAGAAGCTCGCCGTGATACCGCCCAGAGCGAAATCGTCGATGTCAGAGCGTACATAGGCTGCGGAGACAATCGGTTCGAAGAACCCATGCGATCCATTGAAGCGATATCCGGCATTGGCACGAACACCGTAGTTGGTCACGTCAGCACTGCCTGTGTCAGCACTCATTCCCGTAACATTGGTCGAGAAATCACTGCTCAGGAAATCAGCCTTGAAGGTAGCATCCACGTAGAAGTTGTTTTTGGTGTAGTCAACATAGGCACCAACCGTTCCACCCTCGGCGTCGCTTGTCGTCGAGAAGAAGTCATAGTCGGAGGATGAATTGATGTAACCACCAAATACGCCGATACGAAGCGGGTTGTTCTGGCCCAATTCCATATCAAAGCCACCAAGCACACTGTAGATATCCTGATCATAGCTTGACGAGAAATTACCAACATTGCTTACCACGCCGGTATCGCGGTCAGTCCACGACCCCTGCACCTTGGCCCATACACCCTTGCTGTTGTAGTTCGTCGTATCAGCAACAGGTGCTTCTGGAATGATGTCTACCAGATCAGCATTTGCTGTGCTGGAAAGACCCGATCCAGAGAACCGGTCAGCGCGGATGTGATCGGCAACAACATCATTGGTTTCATACCAGACGTTCTGGGCCTGGGTAATCAGGCCAGGCAATTGTGTGGCAAGTGGACCGCCCATGCTGCGGTATTCGAAACGCTCATCGCCTTCGTCGTTTGCCAGATACCAAGCCAGAAGGCCATCCTGGATCATGCCAACGCCGCCACTTTCAAAATAGCCATCAGAGTATTCAGAGATATAATATGCATCTCCATCCACACAGGCACCACTGCAATTATTCCAGACATTGGCATCCGAAGTGTAGTTGACAACACCAATCTCATCATTCAGCTGGCCTGACATGGTGCTGACAACATTGGCTATCAGCCCATTGGAACCGCGAATGAAGAATTCATTGCCGCCTGAGATAGCAGCCAAATTCAACTGGTCAGAAGCGCCTGTAATACCATTGTTGTAAAAATCCAGGTCGTGAGCAACATAACCCTGTCCACCCCAGCCATCCTGTCCTGGATGAGCATAGAAATTGGCACTTGCAGTGTCATTGGCTTCACCATCAACAAGGCTGAAAACACCATCGTTTCTCACCCGCAACGCGTTGAATACGGTTGAGTCGGATACGTCACCCCCGAAGGCAGTTTGAACGAAACCTTCCTCCATATTCACCAGAACTCCGCTCTCATTGAGCTCATTTTCTCCCCGCGTGAACCAGGTGTTATAGTTGTTGATGCGGTTGGTTCCATTATCCAGATCAGCACGCCCCACCATCAGACCACGGTTGTCCATGGAATAGCTTCCAACACTACGGGTTCTCAGCAGATGATCATTGGCTGCATCCCGGTAATTATTCAGATTTGCAATGCTGCCCATTTGCCCCGCATACATGGCAAATTCGCGAATATCTATAACGTCATCCCAGATATCCAATACGGAGCTATAATCAGGGCTCCCGGTGAAGAAATCAATTGGATTACCAAGAAGAAGATCAAAACTCGGATCAAAACCAAATCCTGGCAGATTGTGACTGCTCAAAATGCCCCAGTTTTCGTGTTCAGCTGCATTGGAATTCTCAATCTTGATAACAGATCTCGAACCGGCCTGGCCATCACCAATCGCCAAACCACCTGTATTTATATAGGCCGTATCAACATCGTAGATTTGAATGGCACTTTCTCCAGGAGCGATATAGTAGTCAGCGCGGCTCGCCGAGGTTGATCCATCCGCCTGAAAACCAACCATAGCCATGATTGCACCATCAATGGATACAGCATCATTTTCATCGCTGTAGATCAGGCTGCTATAGTTATTGATGATGACGTTGCCATCAACATCTTCAACACTCACACCATCGCCATCATTTGAACCTTCAAAACCGGCGATAATACCACCGCCTACAGTCTGAGAGCCAGGACCGATCGAGCTGGAGCCATTGCCGATGAAAATGTTCCCGCCTGCACCGTCGATGTCTATACCTTCATCAGCAAGACCAAGGATTGCACCGCCAGCATTGTCAATATAGGCCGAAAAATTGCCAGCAACGGCATCGGCATCCCCCAAATCAGTGAGATCTATTCCGTCACCGGTCAGACCGACAATCAGTCCATTTTCGTTTCCAATATAGGTGCCGCCATCATTATCGTCACCGACATCGTCTCCACGGATACCATCGTCGCGGCCAAAAATGCCCGTCAGACCGTCCGCAGCAAGAACAAAATTATTTAAATCAGTGAATGAGTTAAATTCGCTGAATTGATCAAAGCTTGCTATCGGAAATCCGTTCAGCAAATCAACGAATGCCTGGGTACCCTGCTGTGTATTTCGGTTTAAGACAACAAAGTTTCCATCAATGTTGTCCACATTGATACCATCACCACGGACACCGGCAATAAGACCACCGAATGTGGTGTTGCCATCCCCGGAGTTGTCAATATGAAGCGCATGCCCAGTGGCAGGCAATTCATCGCGGATATTATCAACATAAATACCGTTGTTACCGCCAACAATGAACCCGCCGTCCCGGTTGCTGACTTCAACTGTTGCTAACGCTCCAGTTAACGGACCAAAACCAGCTATATCCTCAATTCGCACGCCGGAGCCGAATACACCGCCGGTAAGACCGCCGTCATTGTTGTAAATGACCTCGTTAGAATCGTGCACATACGCGCCATTTAGACCGCCCAGCATTGAAGTCATGCTGCTATTGGTGATATCCACCAAACCGCTGGTGCGTGCATCAATACCATAGAATCTGTCGCCGCGCACAGTTCCCGCGTTGTTCACAGTAATAGTGCCGCCTGAACCAGCCCGCAAACGGAGACCTGAAAGCCTCCCCGTCGCGAATGTGCCATCAGGACTATCAACAATGGTCACATCAATGTCACCATCATTCGTCTCCAATTCCATGCCGTAGCCACGAGTCCCACGGTACGACCCAAATCGGTGATTAACCGTAATATTGCCACCATCGCCATTGAGATCAATATCCAAAGCCCCTGCGCCTAAAAACCTAGATATTATTTGCGGATTGCCCCCGTTAGGCCCGCCACCAAATTGGGCTGTCGTTACAGTAACATTCGTATCGCCGTTGCCACTCAGCCTAACACCCCCTTGATTAAACGTAGTAACCTGGGACCCATCAAGTAGCAGTGAATAGCTATCAAACGCCGATACGTTGTCGGAAATAATGGAATATGGAATTGCACCATCAAGCGGCGAGCAGCTAACGGTCGCATTTGGCCCAACCGGCGTTGTGCAATTGGCATAAGCCGTGTTCGGCGCAACCAAGATCGCACCAGCAAGCGAGACGCCAAACACGCCTCCTGCCAGACCGAAAATGGCTGTTCCGGCCATCAAGCTCTTACGAATCGACACGCGACTGCGAAGTGCCTTGGATAAATTTTCATTGTGACCAGCAGATTTGCCAGATGCGGATTTAGTCCAGTTCGCCATTGCGACCCCCAAGTTCGACCAAATGACGGGCGGCCTGCAGGTAATCCGAACGTTTGCTGCCGGCCGATGCAATCGAACCAACTATGCAATACAATTTGGAAACCCTGCCCACACAACCCCAAAACAACGTGATCAATATTATGGCTGAAATTTCCTAACATATGGAAAATCCAGAATTCCCAACAATTTCTCACATACCAATTCTCGTCACGATTTATAACAGAATGATAACTGAAGCCCAATAGCACGCGCAATTATGGCAACAGATACCCAAACACTGTTGCAAATTGACAACGTCACGTTGCGTTTTGGTTAGCAACCTATTGTTTTCAATGCTTTTTATGTAATGACATTTTTTTAGTACGCGTACATACTTGAAAGGGACGATCACAGCATCAATTCTCGAGATGAAACGTCCAGCTCCATCAGTAATTCAGTTTTTTGATAAGTATTATACAGTATATTTTTTTCAGAGTTGCCACTTACACGCGGTTGAAAAGTGAAGAAACTGTGGCGAATTTGAGGGTGTTAATTCAAATATAAATTTACTCAGTTGAGATAATTTCCGCGTTTCCAGAAAAATTCTGATTCGCCCATTGGCTGCTCTTTTTGTTTTGATCTGGCTGCACGCCGACGCACAATTCGTCCTCCTGAATGAGGAATATGGGTGTCAACCGGAGCAACTCTTTGATCTTCACTTGGATGCAAATATGGCCTGAAAACACAGCGAATTGATGCTCTTGCCCTGACATCCGCGCCAGACTTTGATTGCTACGGCCCGCTATGACAACCGAATTCAATTTGTTAAATCGCACCTCATTGTTATTCAGGTTACTTACGCAGTGTGACTGTCGTTTACCCCGACAGAACAGGTGTGTTCGCCCCTGTTAATGTTACCCAACTATCGACAATTGCCGGTCAAAATTGCTTCCCATTGGTCATCACACTGAAACTACAAACTGCATAGGCACAAAAAAACCGGCCCTCGCGGAGCCGGTTAATATTTGCGTCAATGTCAGGTGTTTACATTACCAGGTCCAGCGGAAACCGGCCTTGGCATTATAGGTTGTGAAATCGCTGTTGAACTCGGCACCACCCGATACAAAGGCAGAAGCGTTCTTGGCTGCATTGAATATGTTAATGCCGCCTTCCACTTCACCAAACACACCATTGATACCGTCGGTAAAGGATGCCGTGTTGCCTAGCGTATCAACCAGTGTCACCTGGTTGGCATTTTCGAACTCATTCCAGACTTTACCAAGCAGTGTGAACTCACCCTGCATGCCATTGGCGAACCGCTTGTTCGTACCAACCCTGGCACCAACACCACCACGAATGCTTTCGGCATTCGAGAACCCGGCGGAGACCCCACCAAGCGCGAAGTTGTCAATTTGTGTGTGCACATAGGTTGCCGAGATGATGGGCTCAATGAACCCATGCGTTGCGTTAAAGCGATATCCGGCATTGGCTTCAACACCATAGTTGGTGACATCAGCGCTTCCTGTCTGCGCATTCACACCGGTGATATTGGTTGAATAGTCAATGTTGAGGAAGTCAGCCTTGAAGGTTGCATCAACATAGAAGTTGTCTTTGGTATAGTCGACATAGGCACCAACTGTCCCGCCGTCCGCATCACTGGATGTGGCCCAGGAATTAAAATCTGCCGATGAATTGATGTAACCACCAAACACACCAACCCGCACCGGACTGTCTTGGCCAAGCAGCATATCGAAACCACCAAGGATACTGAAGATATCCTGATCATAACTGGTATCGAAACTGGCTGCTCCACCACCGATAACGGTATTGACTGCCGTATCACGGTTTGTCCACGACCCCTGAATTTTCGCCCAGATGCCCTTGCTGTTGTAGCGCTCGGCATCTGCCTGCGGTGCTTCAGGAATTATGTCGACCAGATCAGCATTGGAAGTGCTGGAAAGTCCGCTACCGCCAAACCGGTCTGCACGGATATGGTCGGACACGACCCCTTGTGTTTCATACCAGACATTTTGCATCTGCGTCTGCAGACCTGGCAATTGTGCACCACCGGGCGATGCGCCTGCCTGGTATTCGAAACGACGATCCTCTTCGTCATGGACCAGGTACCAGGAGAGCCAGTTGCTGTCTTCACCCGTTACAAAGCCGATACCATCAACTTCAGCATAACCCTCCGAGTATTCGGAGATGTAAAATGCATCACCAGCTTTACAGTTACCGGAACAGCCGTTTTCAATCATCCCGCCCTTACCGTATTTAACCACGGTAATCTCGCCATCAAAGTTGCCAGGCATGGTGTTGACCGTGTTGGAGATGATGCCGGTTGAGCCCGCAATGTAGAACGGAACATACTCCTCGTCGGAACCTTCGTTATCCGTGATGATGTCCTGCTGCTGTTCTTTGCCTCTGCGCCGACGCTTTATGCCAAGCTTGAGAACATCAGACTGGCCCTCATAAAAGTCCACGTCGACGGCCAGATATCCATTGCCCGACCAGCCCGAAGCATAGTCATACTCCATAGAAGGAACATCGGGTCCAACGCTGGAGACATCGACCAGACCAGGTTCTTCCCAGCGATCAGAATAGAAACGGATACCAACTCTGTCGTTAGCCTCCCCGTCCATCATGCTCAACACGCCATCATTTTGAAATCCCCAGACATTGAAGCGTGTTCGTGTGCGGGTGAAATACTCCATAGGCTCAATATCGAGTGCAATGGTCTGCTGGTCGTCCTCTTGCTCTTCTTCCTGCTCGATTGGTTTTTTCATGGGAATGCCATCATGAGTGAAGGCTGTCTGGATCAATCCGCCCTGCTCATTGTGAATAAAACCCATGCGGCCAAGTTCATTCTTACCACGGGTGAACCATTTGCCACTGTTATAGATGGTGTTTTCATCATCTCTGTCGAGCGCCACGCGACCAACCATGAGGCCCGTGTTGTTCATCATGTATGTCGAGCCGTAGTAGTGATGGGGCTGCTGTTCGTCACTCCCGACGTTGGTGACCTGCTGGCTTTGCTGCATTCCCGGGCCACGCCCCCGGTTGGATGTGTACACCAGCATATCATCGGCTGCATCGCCGTAGCCATAGAGAAACTCGACGCCGCCATCATCCATATTGAAGACAAAAAATTGGATGCTATCAGCTTGATATTTGATATCTGCAACAATCTGGTCGAGACGACCGCGGGCAGCCTGCAAATCGTCGAACTCGTTTGAATCCGTATCCTCTTCATCTTCAACTTCACTATCCGAATAGAAGCCGGGCAAATTGTAGCTTCCAAGAATGCCAGAGTTCTGGTGACTGACATAGTCGAAGTTCTCGAATTTGGTCACAGCATCCCATGCGGGCCTGCCACCATGCCGGCCCTTTTTGCGGGGTTTGCGCCGCTCTTTCATCTGGCCAGACCCAATGCCCAGGCCACCCGTGTTGACATAGACGTTGTCAGTATTTTTAACCTGTATGGCACTGCCGTTTTCAGCGATGTAATAGTCGTATCCGACAGCACTATCGGGCATTTCCTGACCCATGACTTCATCAGATTCAACATCCGATACCGATGGCTCTTTATCCTGAGGGATTATATTGTGATAGCCGATGTAGACAGCATTATAGTCATAATCATCGTCCATAAGCACGGTCTGCTGATCGCCGTAATGATAAGACATCGCAGCACCATTAATGCTGACCGCATCATCGTCACCGCTGTAAATCAGGCCACGATAGTTGTTGATGAATACATTGCCGTAAGTGTTATCGATATGGACGCCATCACCCTGATTACGTCCGCCTCCCTTGTGTGGACTGTCACCATCCCAGTCACGCTCAAGTGCAGCAATAAGCCCGCCGTCGCCCTCTTCAGAGGTTGCACCATTGTTGATGTAGATATGGCCTTCGGCATCTTCAATATTGATACCATGGCGTGAATTTTTGTGACCTTCTCCGCCATTTATTGATGCGACATTATCATCGTCATCGTCATCATCTTCGTCTTCACCTGCGGCAATGATGTAACCACCGGCGTTGCTGATGTCCACTGAATAACCCGGCATCGCGGCATCATATCCAGGACCAATGTTCTGCAGATTGATGCCGTTACCACGAGAGCCAATAATCAAACCACCGTCATTGGCAATATCAACGCCACCACTGGCAAAACGATAAAAGTCATCGTCACGATCTACGGAATCAAAATCTGTTCCGCCGTCCATCTGCCCGACACCATACAGGCTGATACCATCATTGACACCAAAGATGCCCGTGATCCCGGCTTGTGCTCGAGACCAGTCACCAAGATCAACAATATCCTGCACGGTGTTATCGCTATCTTCCGGACGGTCACCATCAAAAAGGTCGTCCCGCTCTTCGTCTGCCAGTGTATCAAGCGTGGATTGAAGCGTATTCTGGTTCATAATGACAACATTGCCACCTATGTAGTTGCCATGAATACCATTGCTGCCTGCACCGAATATCAGTCCGCCCATATCCCCTTCTTCGCCACTTCCGGAGTTATCAATGACAACCGCATTGCCATTGAAGGGCGATTCATCGTCATCTTTTTCAAACGGGCGTTCTCTCGATATGCCAGCCAGATAAATTCCGCTATAGCCACCGGTAATGGAGCCGCCTTCCCGATTGCTGATTTCGACACTAGAATATTCGTCATATTCAGCACCGCCATGCAAGCCGTATCCCTCGATGTTGAACACGACAAGACCGCCTTGTGTAAGGCCCGCTGTCAATCCACCATTATTATTGTGGGTCACCTGATTGGAATCGTGCAGGCGTGCGCCATTTTCATAGCCAACCATTGAATTAAAGCTGCTGTTGGTGACATTCACATGTCCCCAGGCCGAAGCGTCAAGACCGTGCCCGTTGTAACCACGTACCGTCCCTTCATTGAAAACGGTGATGTTACCGCCACGCTCATTTTCGTTACTATTACCAGCCCGAAGCAGTATTCCAGTGCGGCCACCCGCTGTATAGGTGTCGCTCAGCGTGTTGACGACAATATGACCGTCACGCGTGCGGAGGTTCATACCGTAACCACTGAAGCCTCTATAAGCCCCGGCATTGTGATTAACTGTAATATTGCCATAACGCACGTCAACATCCAGACCGGCTCCACCGCCATAGACGTCCCGTACCTCAGGTGCCAATCCGGACACCTCACTAACCTCAGTGGTAACAGTTACATTCGCATATCCGTTTTTGCGGATATTAACGCCATAGGCACCTCTCGCCCTGACCTGTGATCCGAAAAGCGTGAGATTAACTGAGTTCACACCACCTGGAATACTGGTGCGGGATATATGTCGATAGGGATCATTGCTGTCATTCAACCAAGTTGAGCAATACACCTCACTGTAACCGCTGCTGCATCCGGCATAGGCGGCGTTCGGTGCGACCAACAATGCACCTGTCATACTCACTGCAAACATGCCGCCTGACAGGCCAAAGATTGCAGTTCCTGCCATAAGCCTCTTTACGACAGGATTGAGATGAGAACGCGCTGCGTTCTCGTATGAACCAGTTTCACAAGTATCTGACCTGGAAGATTTTACTAAAGATGTGTTCGCCACTGCGACCCCCAATTCGACTAAACGAAAGGACGTCGGCAAGTCATGTTGTGTGCTCAAGATGCTTCACTGCAATTGAATCTGCAAATCCCCAAAAAATTGTCTGATTATCCATTCAGACAATTTCCCCGCACAAATGCCTTCCCAACGTACCCCAACCGGAATGCTCAAATCTTCGATCAGACATCTCACTATAAATTTTCGTCTGATCTCAACTATTTTTCACATATTAATTCTGGTAACGATTTGTAACAGATTGATCGGCGAGGCCCAATGGGCGCACTGGACTTGATTTGTGATAAGCGGCAACTGTTGCAATTCAACAACGTATACATTTAATTATTAACTTAAGGTATTGATAGAATTGCTTTATCTTATCTTTGAAGTATACATTTCTAAATCCGTTAAACTCTATACATCCAAAAGAAATTGGTATCCGCTATATATTTATATACAGTATCATTAATTCACTACTTCCAATAAATTTTACTAAAATTCAGAATATACTTTGAAGAAAAATTCACAAATGTGGCAAAAAATAGACGGAATAATGGTGAACTTGCGGGAGCGTCAATCAATTTTTTTCAACCCACAATGTGCGGTGATTACTTATTCGAGGTTTCCGCCGATTCGATTATTGGAGAGTTTTCCTGCAATATTCAGATACGAAATATTGCTTTGTGGCATCAATTTTGTGCCAGCCAACGAATACCAATACAGGTCCCGAATATCCAAATATCACATCGGCTCTATTGTGTATCTGCGCGGAATTTTTCGGAAACAATCAATTCAATTGGATGACGTTACTGAACAGGTGACGCGCGCAGTACAGCTGGCAGTCTATACCCAGCTTCCACATGAGGCAGTCTATCAACTTGTGCGGCAAATGTAGTGAAGTCTGCGCCTAACCCGGCACCGCTGAACCACCCGATTCCCGAACGTCCGTGCAGGCTTTCGAACCCCGTTTTGACGCCAGGCACATAAAAGCCCAATAGACCGTTTCACGTCATGTCAGAAACAGGACAACGGTGTCAGCCTTTGACTTTGTAGATACATTCAGGATTTGCCGATCCGCTCAAAACCTGAATTGCTACAGTGGACCAATCGTGTGTTTTGCCCAATTGCCTGCCAGAGCGAGATACCGATATTTTGGGCGATCAAACCACCACACATCTTTTCAATTGCAAATCATCACCAGCAGCATTGAAGGTTTAGGATTGCAATTACGGTTCAGATGCGCAAATAGAGAATGTGAACGAATGATGACAGGTCAACAGTGACGTTGGCAATACACCGACACTAAAGCCCTAAAAAAGTGCTGTTATGCGATTTCTGCTTCTGACTATTCTTATTGCCGGCCTGTTTTTCGCACTGGTGGCGGCTTTTATTGTGCCGACGGAAGATTTGCGCGCAGCAGCAGCAAAAATTAGCGCTCAGATTCCGGATGAATGGACACCATCACAACTGGTGGAACGATTTACCAGCGATGAAGCCGTTCCGCCCGAGCCCGTTGTTGCCAAAAGCAGTGCGCCGGTGCATGGCATCAGCGCAGCAAACGGCAGCCCCATTGGGGACTGGACCTACAGTTGCACGTCCGATGCTGCCGTTGAAAAGAGCTGTACGCTAACCCAACAGATTGTAAGTCCTGATGGCGACATCGTCTTTTCATGGATTATCCGGGTTGATCCAAAGGGACAGTTTTCCGCTTTGTGGCAGACGAAAACCGGCATCATGGTCAACCGGGGGCTTATTCTGGATGCCGGAACCAAGCAGCCCATCACACTGCCCTATGCGTCCTGTGTTTCAGGCTATTGTCAAACCGGTGCCAATCTTGCAGATGATTTCATTGAAACGCTTCTGACCACCAACAGGGCAACCGCCACGGTACAGCCAATTGATGGTCAGCCCATCACCCATACTATCAGCACTCAGGGTCTTGCCGACGGCCTGCGCGCCATGCGCACCAGTATTCTGAAAAGCTGACGCACGCATCAGGTTGTCACGCGGGCGCATTGGCCAATCGGCTGTATAAATCAGTAAAAATTGCATCCCGATTGATATCATAGGCTTCGCGCATCCAATGGCGCCCAGCGGGATGCTGCCATTTCAGATCCTCATCCAGCTGCGGAGAGCGGCAAAGATAACTCGGCACCATTTGCGGATCAAACAGCCAGGCAATATCAATCAGGTCCCAGATAACCCAGGTCGTTTCACGCTGGTCAGTAACAGCGAACATTTCGTGCAGCGGATTGTGGGTATAAAGATGATGCAGATAATCACCAATAGCACCCTTGCCACGTACAAATCGCTCCATTTCCGGTAGCGAGAGTTTCAGCTGGGCACCAATATGGTAACCCGGCAAGTAGACAAGCGGAACACCGCAATCATACAATAAACGGGAGGCACGCACATCCTGCACCAGGTTTAATGACGGCTGATTGCTATGCGGTGTTGCACTGGGAAAGCCCGATGTCCATACAACAACAATATTGCGGATGATATCGGGCGCCAAAAGCATGGCAGATGCAATATTGGTCACGGCTCCCATGGCACAAATGTAAAGTGGTTCATCCGGTTCTGCACGGGCACGCTCGATGATGAATTGAACCGAGGGGCTGTCGATCGGCTCGTCGAGTGAGGTCAGATATCCGGGCGATCCGCGATAAACCATGCCCACATGTGGCACACCACATTTTTCAAATACCCGCACAATCTCCAGATAGGAAAGTTCCGCACCCTCCTGCGGCGTTACAAAATTGATGTCTTCCGCCCGTCTGCCACTGGCAATCAGCCGCTCAGCCCAACCGCGCAAACCGCCCATGAATTCCTCGTCTGACGCATTGCGTGGCCCCCCGGCCTGCATGATCTGCACACTTTTGATAATGCCTTCGCGGTGGTGTTGAAAGGAGTATGGAACGGCTGTGACACCCTCAAGATGCAGGCGCTCGGGTGACAATAGTGCCCAGGCTAGCGCATATTGATCGTCAATTTCGTTGGCTGCATCCGTATCGATTATCACACGGGCCGGCTTGTCGGGATGTGCCAAACGGGCGATCATCTCAGCATCCGTCAATGAGGGAAAACGCTCCAATACGTGTGATGGGGTCAGCATGTTCAGCCTTTCAGTCGGATCCCGGACACTCCTGTGCACAGCAACCTGTTTTGATATGATTTCAATGAAAAGTTCTTTTTGTAAATGGGGCCTATTTTGCCATTGCACCGATAACAGTATCCCCTTTCAAAAAATCCATCCTGTCGTGGGAACGGACTTAATCCGCGACAAAATAGCTGCCTGCAACGCAATCTACATTCGTCTGCCAGTCAGCGTTTTAGTGTTTCACACAAGCTCCTGGAACAGGCGCTTTAAAACTTCGTTTGCAACGGGACCGCACAAAACACATCCACCATGATGCCCGGGTCGACGTAGCCGCAATGCAGACAGGGCTCGATTCCCGATCCAATTCAGCCGGCAGGAAATCTCCCAATTCCAAATTTGATGTAACAAAATGAATAATATCAATTTGCATTGATGTCAAACTGGCGCCGTCACGCTACACCAACCGGAAACCGTGCAAAAAATTTGGTAAAATACGCATGTGGTAATCCATCGCGCCAAGCCCCATGTGCCTGCCGCAGGTCGTTCAAACCGAAAACCGGTTTTAAATTTACGCACACTGAATTCAGTCGCTCAGCGCAATATTGGCGTATTCAGTCGCGCTAAACGGGCACGATGAGATGATCCCTGGCCTTTAGCCGTGGCAACGGTGTCAATCCATTCCAGGCCGCAAATTCTGCCAGCACATTGTGATAATTGCCCGGCACCAGAACGAAATGGTGTTCAACGCCATGCTCCATAACTGTGGTGATCACATCCGGGAGCGAAGCCGTCTCACCACCGATTGAAAAGTCACGCAGCCAGCCACGGCATCCACTGTAGCCGCTCGGAGACCTGCCAACGACACGCGCCTCCATTTCAAACAGGGTTGTTGCCTCATCAGATATTCGAAAAGCCGTTACCGGTCCGTCGCGAAACACCAGATCGCTGATGGTGCCGTAGCAGGCGCCTTCCTCTGTTCCACGTCCGATCATCGGGTGATTAATCCATTCGGCACCATTGTCATCAGCAAGATACAATGGTCCGCCACCGCCGTGCCACATCAGCAGGTCTTCATGCTGCAGATCCGGTTCTGTCATGTCCAACAGATAGCCGACCCTGCCTGTCATTGCCTGCGCAGCAAGTTGTGTTACCGCCCCGAGCAAGTCTCCTTCGGAAGCAACCGGAATGCCATCCTCCTCTTCCAGCCAGGAAAATGCTGCGCCCGGATGCATGCCCGGATCAACCTGCAGCGCTGGCCAGTCAGACACCGCAAGGGCCAGGAATTCATGGTCCGTGCAGATGTCCCGCAGGGCAAGTGCGGCACTGGCATTCAAGGCTATCTGATCGGCCGAGACACCATTCAACGATGCAGCAGCCGCCATTTTCTCGACTTCCATCGCAACACGGCCTGGATCAGCCGCCGCCATGCGACCAGTGAGTTCAGCCATTTCAAAGGCTTCCACATCAACGCCGAAGCGTTGTTTGAGTGTGTTTGAAGAAATCTCCATATTGTAAAATGTCGGCGCAAGACCACCAACAAGTCCAATACGGGCATGGGTCAGATGTCTGCGCATGGCAAGCGCATTGATGGTTGTGGCCAGACGCGCCTGCAATACCGGGCTGCCCGGCGCGCCGAAATACCATTGAATCGGATGTTTTTTCATGTCCCGAACGCGCTTTGCAATGGACATGGTCATATTCAATGAGACGAAATTATTAAGCTGAACGTCTCCATCCAAAGTGGGCTCCGGGGTTGCCCAAACGCCCATGGGTACCGCCACCATGGCAAGGGCATGGGCAACATCACCCATGGTAAAGCCGCCATGGATCAACAGGAGAAAATCAGCCCCATCAGCCAGGCAATAATCAGCCGCTGCCCGCGCATCCCTGCCGTTCATCGGTCGACCAGGCGCCACCACCAGTTCGGCACCGCGCGTTGCGCAGATATCTTCCAATGCCTGTTGGCATTGTTCAAATACCTTGTAGCGATCCGGAAAATAACTTGGAAGGGACGCTTGAATGACACCAATTTTCAATGGGAATTTTTTCATTGCCAATCCTTGTTGCCCGCACAGGCGCTAGCGGGATTCTCGTGAAGCCCCGGTCAGATTGAAACTGACTTTGCCGATGCGATAGACCTGTTCATAAAAGACAACATTGCCCTCTTCACCAAATGCCGTGCAGGCCTGTACCAATAGGGGGGTCCCCGGTTCGATCAGCAAAAAACGGGCAACATCCTCGGGTGCGCCGGCAGGTGATATGTCCTCACAGGCGGCATTCCATTCCAATCCGAACCGATGACTGAGAATACGCAATATGGACTGCTCATGACCGGAATCGGGAAAATCCTCCGCACGTGCATCCGCCAAAAGTCTGGCAGGAACCCAGGTGCGTACCAGCATCTGCGGAATATTATCGACCAGACGCAGCCGTTCAACGCAGGTCAGGCGTTCGCGTTGCAATTCCTCGATCAGATCCTGATCCTGGGGCGCATGGGCTTCAAAAGTGGATATGCGAATGAGTTTTGATGTCGGCTCACGCCCGGCCCGCAGCATCGCATCGGTAAAGGATGTCAAACACATGGACGATGGCGGCGAAAGCGAGACAACCGTATAGCCGCTGCCCTGACGACGTTCCAAAAACCCCTCGTTGACAAGCATATCGAGCGAACGCCGGATCGTGACGCGGCTGATATCAAAAGTTCGCGCCAGCTCATCTTCCGTCGGTAACCTGCCACCTATCGGGTAACGTCCGGATACCAAACGGCTCAGTAGTGCCCCATAGGCAACCTTATATTTTGGGGCGGCACGCGGTTCCACGTTTTTTATCTCCTTTGTTCAAAAGCACCTTGATGCGATATCTGCACTGCAGACATCATTCAAATCGCCTCTATCTCTGATCCGTTGTGTATATGCCTGAATGCTTTTGCTTCCACCATTTCGAAACAATTCCAAATGCCACAACACATACCAATTTGTATGAATGTATCCAACCTGTCAAACCATCGCTCCTGTGCTGGTTGCAGGGCTGAAACATTGCCTTGCCCTGCCTATACCCTATGGGCCTGCTGAGACAGGTGATTGACCGGCAACAGATACTGGAAGATCACCCGTGCCAAATTCAATGCTTGCACATCGTAATTGCAAAAATACATATTGGTGAAAATCAACCCTCGTCATCAGCAGCCTCTGCCAGCCGCAAAACCTTGCGGTTGATCTTTCCCGATGATGTCATTTCAAAACTGTCGACAAAGGTGATTTCACGCGGGGCCTTATAGGGCGCCAGCCTTTGGCGCACGTGCTGCCTGAGTGTTTCGACCAGATCGGCATCAGCCCTATCGGCATAGTCACGGGACGGTTTGACAAAAGCCTTGACGATGGAACCGCGCTCCTTGTCCGGTTTGCCAACGACTGCCGCATCGGCGACCGCCGGATGTGCAATCAGACATTCCTCAATCTCGGCTGGTCCAATACGAAACCCGGAGGACTTGATAAGATCGTCGGATCGTCCCTTGTACCAGTAATAGCCATCCGTATCGCGAACGGCCAGATCATGCGTACGCATGAAAGGCCCAAGGCACAATTCTGCTTCCTTGTCGGGATTGTTGAGATACCCGAGATAGCGTGTTGGCGCATCGGCCGTGGTAACAATTTCTCCAACCTCACCCGGCGCCACGTCCTTCCCATCCGTATCCACCAGCATAACGCGGTGCCCCGGATAGGCGATCCCCATGGAACCGGCCCGACGGGGATAAAGCTGCGCGCAATTGCCGATCAGGTGATTGACCTCCGTCATGCCATAGAACTCATTGCAGACAACACCCAGCGCGCCTTCAGCCCATTCCAGAATTTCCGCCGCCAATGCTTCTCCGCCAGTACAAATGACGCGCAACGACAGGGCGTGCTGCGTTCTGGGGTCAGGTGTTTGCGCCAGCCGTCTGATGGCACTGGGTGCCAGGAATGTGTGCGTAACCTTGTGCCGTGCCATAAAATCAAATGCCCACTCAGCGCTGAAACGCGCCTCTGATGTCACGATCGGACGTCCCGCAAGCCAGGCAGGAAAAACCATATCCAAAAGTCCACCGACCCAGGCCCAGTCTGACGGAGACCAGAAAACCGCGTCCTCATCATCCAGCGACAGATTGAAAAACAGATTGATGGAAGGGCGATAAGAGGCCAGGACGCGGTGACCGTGCAAAATACCCTTCGGCATTCCGGTGGAGCCGGAGGTATACATCAACAGCGCAGGATCGTCGGCGCCTGTCAGATCCATGACAAAATCATCGGGCACCGGCGTTTGCATGGCATGGTTCAGGTCCGGTTCATTGCCTGTGCACTGGGCGACGAGCACATCGCTCAGATGTGGAAACAGGTCTGCGGCATCTGCTCGCAGCGGTGCCCAGGCAGCTTCAGTTGTCAACAAAACAGCTGCCTGACAATCGTTGAGCGCATGCGCCAGCGTATCCGGGCCATAAAGCTGTGAAAGTGTGACAGCAACGCCGCCAACCTTGCAGATGGCCATATGGGCAATCGCCGTTTCAGGCCGCAAACCGCAATGAATGCCGACATAATCACCACGGCCAATGCCAAGCTGGCGCAATCGAACCGCCAGTGCACTGGAAAGCTGCTCAACCTCAGCAAATGTCAAATGTTCAGTCGAACCATCAGGGTGCTCCAGAGTGATCGCACGTCGATCACGATGGTCTGCCCCCAGATATCGACCGACGGTCATTGCATACAGATTGCTGTCTTCCGG
This sequence comes from uncultured Rhizobiaceae group bacterium, assembly GCA_947501445.1. Taxonomy (GTDB): domain Bacteria; phylum Pseudomonadota; class Alphaproteobacteria; order Rhizobiales; family Rhizobiaceae; genus Hoeflea_A. The sequence continues at coordinate 55,772 of CANMVS010000010.1, forward strand.
TATGGCAATCGACAACAGGCCATCCTTGCGTTCCAACCCAATCCTGGCAAGTGCCTCTACAGTCCAATTATCCAGCGAATTCAATCCGGTTCCTCCAATGGGGTAATCGTCATGGCAGGCCGTTCTTCACCACTGGCAACCAGTGTTGCACGCACACCCGTCAATTCTGGATTGCCAATGCGACAAACTGCGCGATTGTCAGCACCATCAAATTGGACAAGCGCAAATGCGCCTGCCATGCTGCGGGTGCTGAACACAATTTCCCCTTGCCCGGAAAGGGGCAGCCATTTCGATTTTTGAGCCTGGCATTGCTTTTTTCGAGTGATACATACCCGCTCCGGCGGGAAGGTGACCCGACCACAACCGGTGCACTGGGCCGCGCAGGCATTGCCTTTTGCAAGCCCCTCAAGGAATGGCCTGAGATGGCCGCCACCAAGGGTGTATTCAAGCGACAATTGAAGCTTCATGGCGCTGATGCCTTCAAAACAGTGACTGCGCAACTCGTTGCAACACCGCCATGTGTGTCGGCAATTGCAATGCGTGGCGGTTGATCGAGTTGGAGCTTTGGGTGGTATTGCCCTTCAATTTGTCGGGCGCAGGCGATGACCTGTGCAATGCCGGTGGCCCCCACAGGTGCACCCTGCCCCAATAGCCCTCCGGACAGATTGACCGGCAAGCGGCCTGAGGGTTTGAATACGCCATTTCGGTGGTCGTACAGAAAATTGTCGGATAGGCCAAGTGCTTCAATTGCCTGTAATTGCGCACCACTATAGGCATCGTAGAGTTCGGCCAGGTTCACCTGTTCGGCCGGTCGGTCAATTTCCGCCATGGTGTACGCGCGTTCCGCAGCGCGCCGCTTGGCGGTAAAAAAACCCGGATCCAGGCGATCTCCAAGCCGCACGCGATCGCTGGCCGCGCCGATACCAACAACGCGTGCGGCTTTTCTGCGCGCGCCCGGCACTGCATCCGGGTGCGCCAGAATAACGGCGGAGGCACCATCGCTCAGTGGTGAACAGTCCAAACGCCTGTAGGGATCTGATACCACTGGTGATGCCAAAATATCTTCAAGCCTGTGCTCAATGGGCAGATGTGCATCCGGATTGCCGCATGCGTTGCATCTGTTTTGTACCACCACATGCGCAAAATCATCTGACGTAACGCCTGTTCGTGCCATGAAGGACCTGGCTGACAGCGCATAAAGCGCTGTTGCGCTCACGCCTGTCATTCCATCGGTCCAGGCATCGAAGGAATAACCGTACAAGCGGGTAACAGCTGCCGTGTCGAGCATTGATGCGGATGCCTCAAAGCCGACGACTGCGACCCGGCGGGCAAGTCCGGCGCGTATGAGCGAAACACCGGCATGAACAGCAAGCTGACCGGATGCGCCACCGCCCTCAACACGCTGGTGTGCAATACCTGTCAAACCCAGATCTTCAACCAGCACAGATGCGGGGTTGAGTTGCAGTGAAAAAAAGTCGCTCTCACTGGCGACCACGAGTGCATCGATATCCAGCCGTTCGAATCCGGATCGATCCAGTGCAGTTTCAAAAGCTGAAATCGCCCAGTCACGAAAGCCGCTACCGTCCTTGCGACGGTTAAATGCGGTCATACCGGTTCCGGCGACGATTACCATTGAAGTCTCCTGCCTGAGGCGAGGAAACAGAGGAATCAGATATTTGTCAATACAAATTATCTAATATCAACTTGATCATGCAAAATCCAAGATGGCTGCAATCAGGATTGGCGCTTGCCGAGAGTACATTCGCTTTTCACAGGGGAATGCGACAAGAACTGATATTCAGGTTGATCCGGTGCCAGCACAAGCTGCCACCGGTCATACATTGCAATCAAATACCCTCAAAGATCACAATTGAACATTTGGCATGGGCGTGGCGAATGGCTTTTACCGGCCCATATTCTTCACAATCCATGAACGCACGTGCACTTTGCATATCCGGGAACTCAACCAGGACCAGCCGTGACGGCGACCAAAGATCATCTTCAACAACATCCATTTTGCCACCGCGCGCCCGATAGATGCCGCCATATTTTTCGGCTATCGGTCGCGCCAGAGCCTTATATTCCTCATAGGCAACCGGGTCACTGATTTTCGTATCAACTATCGCATATGCAGTCATGGAAATTCCTCGTGTTTTGGTCGGGCCAATGTGCATTGTTTGGCCGTATTTGAACAGTCTTTTTGAATTGGAGTAATTCAGGTTTTGACGGAACCGGTACAACTTGAATGCTCCAGCAAAATCAAGGGTCGACACCGGTGTCCCGTCTCTGACAAAACGTCAAACGGTCCAGCAGGCACCCATACGATCGACCCCGCACGCGCCCACAACACTGTCCGGTTCAAAAAACCCGGCACAAATGCAAGCCGGGCACGCCAGGTCTTACTTTTTGTTTTCTGGGCATTGTGTGGCTATCAGCTCAAGGGCGCCAAAATTTCACTAATAATGTTCCGCATCCAACGGTGGGCGGGATTGGCGGTTCGGCGCCTGTGCCAAAACATCGATATCGTCGTTCGATCAATTTCAAACGGCAGGCGATAGGTAACAAGGTCCAGGCGTGATTCCACCCTCTTGGCAAGCTGGAAAGGCACGAGTGCCACAACATCACTTTGTGCGACCATATTATAAACGCCGCTGAAAAACGGCAGGGTCATGACAATGTTGCGCTGCAACCCCAAGCGCGACAGTGCCGCATCCCCTATGCCTTTCATTACCAGGCTGCGTGACATCAAAACATGTCTGAGCCTGCAGTACAGTTCAATCGGAATTACATCCCCCGGCTCAAGGCCGCTATCAAGCAGCTCAGGATTTCCACGGCGGGCAATCACCACAAAATTAACGTCAAAAACCGGTTTGCGATCCAGCCAATCGGGTGTCGGAAAATCAGGTTCCAGCACGATATCCACATCGTTGTTGTCCAAAAACTCAATAACGTCTGCGGTTTTCGGGTCTACAAGCTGGATTCTGATCAGCGGTGCGGCAACATTCAGACGTTTTTCCAACGAGGGCAGCAGCATCTCGGCAAAAAAATCAACACCAGCGATTCTGAATGTGTCGTCTATGCCCGCAGGATCAAACGTTTTGCCCAATGAAAGCAGGGCCTCGATATCTTCAAGAGTGCGACGCAAAGGGGCTTCAAGGCCACGGGCAAAATCGGTTGGCACTATGCGCTGCCCCTGCCGCACGAAGAGCGGGTCGCCGAGTGAAAGACGCAATCTGCCCAGTGCCGACGACACAGCTGGCTGCGACAAGCCAATGCGCTCACCTGCTTTGACGGTAGATTGCTCGCGAAGCAGTGCATCCAAAACGCGAAGCAGGTTGAGATCAAGCGACAATAAATTCATTATATTAATTGTCTCAATACAAAATATCGATTTTCACGATAACCTATAAATTGTTAGTGTTAAGTCAGCCGTTGCGCAATCAGTTTGCACGATGCGCCTCAAACAATCGGGTTGCGCGCAAGACAGGCATGATAATGGGGTAAACCATTACTCTGGGCCATTGATCATACAACGGGGGTGTTTGATTGATGGCCTTGGCGCTCGTCACAGAGCCTCCTTTTGCAATCGTTCCTGCACAAGTTCAAACAAATCAGCTTTCCAGAGCAATTCAGGTTTCAACCGACCCGGCAAAACCTGAACGCACGAACAAAATCAATGGCCGACACCGTCGTCCCGTGCCTGACAAAACGTCAAACGGTCCAAGGAACCACAGAAATGCAGCCACGTGCCCGTTAAGGTAGTTACTGCAGTTGCGTTTTTCCAAGATTTTCCAACTCACGGAACGAAATATCTTCCAGTGAAAGAACCTGCAAAATTGCCAGAGCCAGAATTTTCTTCACAATAGTTGTGGGAAATCGACTTTCAAGCGCCGCTCTATTGAAGGTTTCCGGCCGATGCGGATCAAACTCATCGGTTCCCGCGATCAAATCCGCTGCCATTTGCATCTGAAGATACAATTCAGCGAGCTCTGCCAAAGCATTGTGATTTTCGGTGTAGTCGCTTGCTTCCACACCACATAATTCACAGGCTGCTTTGATCAGATCGACAGACAATTACTTTACCACCTGAAGTTTAAATTATAAAAACACTCACTCTTACGATAATCCTGCCAACAATAAATCACATAATTGACTGTATGTAAACATATACATATAAAGTATTTAATGTATTATTCTGCGTACTTACTTCGCATACTCTCCTCAGACGCACTAAACTCTGCAATGGGGTCCATGACAGCGACCTCACATCCGGGTTATCGCCTACTCATAGACATCAACACAGCAAATCAACGCTCATGTAGATACGTACGGTGCTGTACCGCGCAAGAATAAATGAAACGCGCTACCTGCATGACGGGTGCGCGCTGAGAGTGATGTTACCCGAACGACCGGATGATGCGACGATGTTACATCCGGCAGCGTATGGCTCATGTAAATGTCAAACGGATACGCAGTCCACCTCTTTGTGTCCTAGAAGCAAATTACATCAATATCCGGTAACTTCGACGTCGACGCAGCTTGGAAAGGCGCAACGTTCTCCAAATAGCCCGGTCACACCGGCATTTGAACCACCATCTCGACCTCGATCTGAAGCTCCGGCGCTGCCAGCGCCGCCACACCAATTCCGGTCAGGCTTGGCTGAGCACCCTTGAGGAACTCAACAAGTTTCGCCATGGCGATTTCCAGCGTTTGCGGTCTCAGATCTGTCATATATACCCGCATTTGAACGATATCGTGAGGGCCCGCATCAATTGCAGCCAGGGCGCCTTGCAGGTTTTCAACAACAATGGCGCTCTGCTCAGTCAACGTTCCGGGAACTGCACCATTGTCTGCACGCCAGGATACCTGACCGGAGATATACGCCAGCCGACCGGGCTGGGTTATGGATATTTGAGAATACCCGACTTTACCGGCATCCGGTAAGGTCGTCGGATTCATGCGGGTAATTGTTTCAGTCATGGTCATGTCCTTTCATTGAGCGTTGACGGGTCGTATATAAATCCAAGGCATAGCGAATAGAGATCGTATCTGAGGCGATTTTTACGCTACAAAGGAATTTCTCATGATTGGCTCGAAGGTAAACGACATTCTCATATTCCTGTCCGTCGTTGACACCGGCAGCTTCGTATCAGGTGGCCAGGCATTTGGATTATCGCGCTCCACAGCCGGCAAGGCTGTGGCACGATTGGAGGAGAATTATGGCGTGCGTCTGCTCAACCGCACCACGCGCACCCTTAGCCTGACACAAGAGGGGCGCAGTCTCTACAAGCATGGTCAGACCATTCGAAAGGCCATCGACGAAGCCGATTGCAGCATTGAAGGCGATCCTGGCGTTGCGCGAGGCACACTTCGAATAGCCGCACCTGGCGCAGTCGGACGCCGGTTGCTGCTGCCGACCGTCCAGAAATATCTGGAGCAATGGTCCGATACGCAGATCGAAATGAGTTTCTCGGACCGTATCATTAACCTTGTAGAGGAAGGTTTCGATCTGGCGATCCGTGTCGGTGTAAACGCGCCAGACAACGGGCTCATCACACGCACACTCATGACAGACCAACCCATTATCTGTGCGGCACCATCTTACTTTGCAAACCGCAGCCAACCAGGGTCGGTTGAGCAGCTCGGATTGCATGATCTGTTGCAGTTTTCCAGCCGTGGTGACAGGCAGAGCTGGCGCCTGCAGGACGAGGATGGTATCTGGGTGCGTGCCCAGGGGCGTGTGCGCCTCAGGCTTGACAGCGCGGAGGCGCTGCGTGAAGCAGCGATTGCCGGTCTGGGCATTGCAATGCTGCCACGGTTACTGGCTGCGACGGATATAGCCGATGGACGGTTGGAGCAGGTGCTACCGCAGGTCAATTGCAATAGACTTCCTATTATGGTGCTTTACCCCCACAAGCGCCTCCTGGAACCGCGCGTACGCCATTTCATCGACATGCTGGTTGAACATCACCGTGATTTTTCTGCGCAATGATGTGCAGACCGTGTCAAACACCGGTTCACCGCTGGCTATTCTGCATCAATTCATCGTCGTCATCGATGTCGGCATCGTCATTCAGCGACAACGCCAATAATGTTGCCATGGCGATGATAATCTGCACTGATGACTTGGGGAAACGGCGCTCCAGCTGTTTGGTGTCATAATCACCGGGCAAATAGGGATCGAAGTTTTTGGATTGAGAAACCCTGTCTGCCTCCATCTGAATTTCAAGAAAGCGCCTGCCGAGAGATTTCCAGTCATTCTTTGACTGACCAGGAAAATCATCAAGCGATAGGCCGCACATTTCACAAGCATCTTTGAAATCCATAATATTCACCCCCATAAATATTGCGACCGGTGATATTTATATCAACAAAACAGCAATCTGTCTCAATACATCTTGATACGAAACATTTGATGCTTAACGAAATGAGGGCTAACCTTCAAGTGAGGCAATATCGGCAGCAGCAAATCGGACCGCGTTACTCCGGTCGCCAGACAGGAGCATTCGACTTCCACCAGGCCGATTCACATTTTGTCAGAAACGGGTCAATGGTGTCGGTTATTGATTTTGATGATGTGCACGCATAACACGGCAAAGGCAGCACTGGCGCACGAAGTCAACAATATGGTTGGACAAGCCTGTTGGGCAGATAACGCACCTGAAATGCACAGTCAGTTGATGCAGGCTTGGGCAAATTGGCTGATCGCGCTTATTTTTCGAGCCAACTGGCCGTTGACGTATTTGTTCCATGGACGTTGTAGTGATAATTACAGTTTTGATTGCCTCTGCAATGCATCTTCAAGTCCGTATTGTTTTCCACATGATGTTTCCATAATCGGTCTTCAAACCATCGCGAATTACTATCAACAGTGCTGATCGCCTTTATTGCATCCCTCGAAAAAGCCCATGTTGCAGGCATCCCACAACATCTTTCACCATCTTGAATTCCCATGTTTTTCTGTATGTGTTCCGGCTTCCAACGATAACCATTGATGCCGCCATGAGCGTGCTCACCAGTAAGTGTCCGGCCACGGTGCTCTGACGCGCCATAGAGTGTGTTGATAGTGTCCACCATTGATAGTGGACATCTTGAGGGCAGTTATGGCGGGTAAGAAGGGTCAGAAGAAGCGGTTCTGGTCGGATGACGAGAAGGTGTCGATCTGCGCGCAAACATGTGCGGCGGGTGTGTCGGTGGCGCAAGTTGCGCGGCGATACGCAATGAACATCAACCTGATCCATAAATGGCTGCGGGATCCCAAGTTTGCGCCAGATCTGGAGATCGTTGAAGAGCAGGTTGCTGAGACGCCATGCTTTCTCCCTGTTGAGATTGTGGACCGGCATCAGACCAAAGGCACGGTCCCGACGACTGACGCCGCGCCTGCCCAAAGTGCGATTGAGATCGATATCGCAGGCGGTCACCGCCTGAGGATCATCGGTGGCTATGACCCCGAAGCGTTGGCCCGTTTGATCCGGGGCCTTTCAGCATGAGCCCGGTCCCGGCAAACACACGGGTCTGGTTGGCCGCTGGCGTGACCGACATGCGACGCGGGTTCACGACGCTGGCAGCGCAAGCAGAGCAGACACTGAAGCAGGACCCTTTCGTTGGGCACCTGTTTGTGTTCCGTGGCCGTCGTGGCGATCTGATCAAGATCATCCTCCTCTCGGGCATTGCTGCGCAATACCCTGCCGGGCAAGGGGTGGGATGGTCAAGGCGCGTGCCTGTTCAGCAAGCGACTTGAGAAAGGGCGGCTCGTGTGGCCATCGGCCAAAGAAGGCAAGATCGCCCTGACCGCCGCGCAGTTGGCGATGCTGTTGGAAGGGATCGATTGGCGTTTGCCACAGCGTAGCTGGACACCGCTCAAGGCGGGATAAATCAGCAATACACGCACGTGCTGGATTCCCGTCGGGCCGCTGTTTTGCTATGCTTTGACCATGTTGAACGTCGACAAAACCTTGCCGAAAGACCCTGACGAGCTCAGGCAGTTCACGGCGCTTTTGTTGGCCGAGGTGAAGTCGCAGGCAGTTTTGATCGAGAAGCTGCGACACCAATTGGCAGGTCACCGCAATCACCGGTTTGGCACCTCATCCGAGAGCATAGAGCAGCTTCAGCTGGCCTTGGAGAACAGCGAGATCGCCGTCGCCAAGATGACGGTAAAGTTGCGTCTTCCCGATGAAGAACCAAAGGACAAGCCAAAGCGGCGACCAATCCCAGATCACATCCCGCGCATGGAAGTGGAACTGACCACGGGGGATGACGATTGCCCCCAATGCGGTGGTGGACTGCGCCGCCTCGGCGAGGATGCGACCGAAGTACTGGAATATGTTCCAGGGCGCTTCATTGTGAACCGCATCGTGCGACCGCGCTTTGCATGTTCGGGCTGCGAGAGCTTCACACAGGCAGCATTACCATCACGTCCCATAGAACGCGGAAGGCCCGGCCCCGGTTTGCTGGCGCATGTTCTTGAGAAAAAATACGCAGACCATCTGCCGCTCTATCGCCAAAGCGGCATCTTCGAGCGCGATGGGATCGACATTGACCGTTCAACGCTGGCCGACCGGGTTGGCAAATCCACGGCGTTGTTGGAACCACTGGCGGATGCCATTGGACGGCATGTGCTAGCTGGACAGGCCATCTTTGCCCCTCTCATTGATTGCTTTGCAATCAACTGCCGGGCAATGGACGATACGCCCGTCAAGATGCTCGCCCCCGGCACCGGCAAAACAGCAACCGCGCGGCTTTGGGCCTATGGCCGGGATGAACGTCCTTGGGGCAGCGACGTCCCACCGGCCAGCTGGTATCAGTTCTCGCCAGATCGCAGCTCACAACCCCGGAAAATACTCCAGCCGGGTGGTCCAAATTTGGGGAGCAGCTCAAAACAGGAACAGAGCTTACTTATCAATGGACCTCAAAAAGGGGGCAGGTCAAGTCGCCGGAAAATAGCGTGAGAAGGTGTCGACGATGGTCAAAACGCGCCTCAACAAGACGCCTGCGGCAGGCCGGAAACTCAATCGTAGAAGTGTCACAATGTGTTACCGTCGATCTCTTGCGATAAATAAATGTAAGCAACTGAATTATAACGCAAATAGAGGGTCGATGGTACCTCCTTCATGAAATATTCGGGCCAGACCGTCGTCTATTAAAACACCGCTTTGCCGTATTTGGAGCATATAAAAGTCTATCTTATAGACGTTGGCCGGAAACGGTTTAGTCATTCAGGAGTTGCTTAACCTGAGATAGGTTTTCGGACGACAGCAAAGAGAAAGCGACAGCGTCACCACATCGCAGATCCGCTCGCGCCATTCTGGAGACGACGCCCACTAACACCCATTTCGGTCCGGACCCACGATCAGTCTTGAAAAACATCGGGCCGCCACTGTCTCCGCTGCAAGGACCAAGCCCACCTTGTCGTGTGTCCCGGCTGATAACTTCTCGGCCTTGGACGCAGTTATATCGGGATCCAATACAGGTCACATCCACAATGGGCGATTTGAGGTAGTTTTTTACACCTATTCTGTATAGGCGAGAATTTGGATTGTGGCTCCGCCGTCCGAACCCAGCAATTAGTGTTACCGTACCTTTCTTCAAACTTGCTATCTCATCTGACGTGGCCATTTCTATCGGAAATTTGAGGTACAATTCACCGATCTCCTGGTTTAGCTCCACAACAGCTAGATCTGAACCCGCAATAGTCCTTCGCATGGATCGGTAGTCGGTGCAATCCATGTCAGCCGCATCGTCTATCAGGCGAAATTTGGTTCCAAATTTTCTCAAAAGCGACGCCTTTTGTGTGTTGCGCCCGAAGGCTATAGTCACCGGTTTTGAGAGCCCGCAAAAACAATGGGCTGCTGTCAGGAAGTGTTTTCGGGTTATCGCCGTTGCAGAACAGATCGGTCGGTTATTATTGAGGAGCAGCGCAGTTACTTGGGTCAATTTACCGGCGCGGGGGCTATTTCCACCTATGCTACGGATCAGTTCACCAGGTAAAACATCTTGGTCCCGATCAGAGTAGTCCAATACAATATTTTGAACCGGAGCGACGTTCGCCACCCAGTCCTGAAAGACAGGATCATCGTCGATGTAAAGCGGGGTAACCGAACTCAAAATTTCGCTATCCGAAGAGAATCTCTGCCCGGAACTCTCTGAGCCGAGGCGCATTTTTTCCTGTCTTAGTCGCATTGTGTCCACCGCAGAGATTCCGTCGCCAGAAGACCCATTTTCCTGAGTTAGTCCGGGTCCAAGGCCAAGAAAGGCAGTTGCGAGAAGTAAGCGGAACAAGTACTTCATGGCAAATCAACGTCGCCCCCGCCACCTGGCAATTTGTCTTGCGCACACAGTTCGGGATTTCTGGAGCAGTTCAGTTTGTCGAACGCTTCTAATTCGGCCTTTGTTGCCTCTGCCTCTGCTTTCCGGGCATTTGCAGCTGCCGTTTTTGCTTCCGCAAAGTCTTTCTCAGCTTTTATCACACTGGATCGATCTCCTGTACCTGCTGAGATCCCGGCAAAGAGGGCCCCAACAACCGCGCCGGGAATTTTGACGATATCCAGCAACGCGCTCTCACCATCGAATTTAACCGTATGGGGCATGCCATCTGTGAAGGTAATATGGTCTACCACCTGGCCGAAGGCTGATCCTCGGATCGGGAATGAGACCAGGTTTGGAGAATTAAATGTCTCGACTGATCGAAACGTCAGCATGTTCGTCGGAATGCTGTACTCTGTTTCTTTTTTGCAATCGCCGCTGCAGAATGCAAGCTTCATCACAGCAGGGGTCCTGTAATAAATCACCGCGTCCGCTTTGGCCGGTGGCAGTGTGTCGACATTGACACAGCCCTCTAAGCAGGCGACGCCAAACCCGGTTCTGCGGCGAAATTCCGAAGATGCAATTGCAAATTCCAAGGGATCTCCTACCCGAAAACTTGCAATCGTTCTAACTTCTACAGCACCGTCACCTGCATTGTCGCTGAGAAATCCGGCACCGCGAAGCCGTCCAATACTTCGAGCTGCCTCCACGATAATTTCGTCCAGTTTTCCATCAACTGTGCTGTTTATTGACTTCAGCAGATTAGATCGTTCGTCTACCGAAATGATCAGCTTTTCGGTAGAGACGGGATTTGATTGAATCCGAACCGCCACCTGTGAATTCCGATCCGCAACCGTGCGCTCGACCAAACTAATATTCCGGTATTTCACTCCACCTGCCGGGTCAGACAATTTGATATCTACAATAGAATCCTGAAGCGCGTATGTAATCGACCCTTTCCCTATCTCGGCCGGCGACACTCTTGCCGAATGAACGTAGGAGCACCCTGCAAGCCCAAGGCTGGCGCTCATTAAAAGTAAGAATTTTAAGTTCAGCATAAGTCCCCCATCTAGTCATTTAGTCGATGTTATCGGACAGCCATCGCAGAATTTCTTCATTAAAGAGGCTGACGTAGACACCGCCTCTGCCACAGCGGTCGCTACCGCCCCCGATGCCCCGCGCGATTACTCCGGCAAGTACAAAATCATATGTGCTTTGCGGGTTGTGGAGGGCGAGTAACCCGCCACTGTCGCCATGGCAGGTGTCAGTCTGAAGCGAAACTGGCACATCGCGAACTGTGGATACGAACTCGATATCCGGATGGCACACAAGACTACGGCTGTTCTTGTCTGTACACGGCTCGACGGTATTTTGGATTACCACATTGTTTACTCCACCCCGGTCACTAATGTCGGTATCCCCGAACCCGGCAGACAGAAAGAACGTCCTGGGATCCGTGAACAAATCCTCGATTTCGTCGTGGCTGAGACCGGTCTCCAGATTTATTCTTCGAAATCCTGACGGTAAGAGGAACGGTCGACGCACTTCAAGAATTGCAAGATCAACAAGGCGGCTAGACAGGATATCTCCACCAGAGCGATAGGTCTTACAGAAATTGCCATGGTAGTAATTTGCTCCCCTTTTGAGCACTCGCTTCTGCGTTTCAGAATCGCGGGTATCCGCATTTATGTTTTTGCCCAGAAACGCCATCTCAAGTGCTGGCTCACAAGCACAATGGGCAGCCGTCAGCAAAGTGTGGTCATCGATTAGGAATGCAGAACACAACAGTCTGCTGTTTTCGTCCAGCAACGCAATAGTCTCGCCATAGTGGTGTTGGACGAACACGGCCTGACCGTAGTGTTGGAAAAACCCAAACCGATTCACCCGCCCCACTTGGCCAGGGAAAGAAAGCGTCTGGGGAAAGGTCGGTATAGATTGCTCTGGGAACATGTCGCAGGAGGGTGGACGGCTGTCGGCGTGTTCAAATCTGTCGCATGTCCAGGTATCACTTGGAGTGTCAAACAAATTCGAGGCCACCGCAATAAAGTCGTTGTCGTTTGTCAGCGCGATAAAGGTCGTAGATCTTTGTGGGATTTCCAATGCAGCTGCACCCAACCCAAGCCGTGAAATTGCCCTTTTGATTTCGTAAAGAAACATGCTGGTTGTGTAGATTGGATCCTGCTCTGCCGTTTCTGGTAACTGTTTGAGGAGCTTCAGGAGGTATTGATCAATGTCATCTGCGTGCGTTGGCGCCGAAATGGAAGCCAGAAAAATGGATAAGAATGCCACCGGAATTATGGGTCTGAAGGGAGGCATCACGAATGCCTCTCAATGAAGTCAGTTGTCCAGGAAATGTAGGGAAACACTGAAGTGTAGATACCAAAAGCCTCTGTCGATCCGCATCCTACCCCCCAAGAAACAGAGCCTATGTAAATCGGGTTGCTTGTCCATGAAAAACGAACCGGGTTTTTGGGTGGCCGGTAGAAAATCGCTCCGCCACTATCTCCTTGGCAGGAATCCTGACTACCGGCCAAAAACCCCGCACAGAATGCGCCCTTTGGGACTGTGTATCCGAAACGCTCGAAAATTACTTCGCATTGGAGCTTGTCTGCCCTGGGTATTGTTACTTCGAGGAGATCGTTGGATAAAGCGCCGCCCTCGTCAGTCCGCCCCCAACCGGCTACGACATAGGGCACACCTGGACGGCTGAGCCAAACGCTTTCCTGTAAAAGGGGGAGCCGGATGCTCGCGCGTTGCCGCGGCAAGAACGGCTTGGTCGGCTTTGAGAGACGGACTATCGCGATATCATTCTCGATAAGGAAATCGTCGTAGTCTGGGTGGAGTTCGAAATCCTGTACGAGCTGGTACTCTCCGGCATCGGAATTAATTTTGCGAGCGCCGGAAAATACGCGCAGATCTTCGCGTTTCAAAAAATTTCCGGATTTATCAACCAGACAATGCGCCGCAGTGATCATCCACTCCGGCATGCTGTCATCAGAGTTCCAGCCGATGATCGCAGTTTCCGCCCGGTTCCAAATAGGCGAAATGAGGGTTCCACCACATCTATGGTTGTTTTTGTGTTGAAGTGATACAGACCAAGGGGCATCGCCCGCATCCACCAGAACACCATCGATGATTCTATCAGACGACCGAGCATAGTCTCCTATTTGCTGGGACAGCGCTGGTAGAGTGAGTAACAACAATATCATCGAAAAACTGAGCACGAAATCAGAGCTTTTCATATAAGCCCACCCTCCCAATTCTATGCTTGATCATTCCAAAACGAGCTTTTGGATTTATAACCCGGGCTACAGGGGTCTACAATTTAACGGGTAGTATAGGCCCACATCCTTCCCCGTAGTCTATCTGTTGTAAACCTTCTTCATTGGATAGCGACTCGCCCTGATCCTCCATGTGCGCCGAGTTTTACCCACCGCAATATTCCGGTACAACGCCATTTTTAATGGGAAGAGTAAGCCCACACTGATCAAGTCTGCAAGCCTCCTTGTCGCAGTCTTACCCAACGAATTTGGAATTCCCACCTTATGCATATTAGAAACCCTTGCTGACGCCGTGCTGTTCCATATCTTGGTCAGGAGTAATTATTAATGTTTCTTGGGATTGAGCAGCAGAAATACGCGAAAATTCCAAAAAGAGATAATAGGATAGTATTCGTCCAAAACACACCATATAGCTCACAACTTGCCCCTCACGAGCATCAAGTTTACTATAAAATTTCTACCTATAATAGGGGACCAGTAAATTATCCACTAAATTGATAAAGTTGGGTGACCGCATTATGGTTAGAACCCTTTGATATTATTGATTTAGTTTGGAAAACAAGATTCAACCAATCCGATCAACGAATTGTAGGCTTGGATGTCACATTGGTTTTGGCTGTCAGATGGACAATGAGCGGGGATTGCCCCTTCTACACAAGCATGATGGTGACGCACATCGGGTAAATGATCGCCAAGTGATGTAATCCATCATTCTTGTCCAAAGGTTGGGTGCCGTTTGTGTGATTGCCCAAAAAAGTATGATCCCTCGATAAGGGTCCACAACCGTTTCAATCGTTGGTCCCGGCAGTGGTTTTGGGTTGGTCTTGTCGATCTGCGGGCTTGAAGGGCGAACACTACCTGCTTCGAGACAAGAGGTACTACAAGGACCGCCATCTCATCGAAAACGCGTTTTGTCTGTGGGAAAATGTCTGCCGGGTGGCAACCCGCTACGACAAGCTTACTTGAAAATTTCTCTCAGTCGCCGCATTAACAACTCTCGGCGCTTTCTGGTTTTGATTGAGTCCGAACCCTGGCATAATGACTTGGATATTGGTTCAGCCCCCAACCATTATGATAAGGGCAGCGAAATTCCTGCACTACCTGTTTGTCATCATCGTTTCGAGCCTTGGTTCCGACCAAGTTAAAATCAGCAAAGCTCGTAAAGCTCCGTGTTTTATACGAGTTGGTATTCTGGGGCATCGGAGTTAATTTTGCGAGCGCCGGAAAATACTCGCAAGTCTTCGCGGTTTAAAAAGTTTCCCGGTTTTCACAACCAGACAATGCGCCGCAATGATCAACCACTCCAGCATACTGTCATTATAGTTTCGGTCGATGATCGCGGCTTCGGCCCGGTTCCAAATAGGCGAAATATAGGTTCAGCGGAATCTATGGCTTTTTTGTGTTGAAGTGTTACGGACCAAGATGCATTGCCCGCATCCATCAAAGTACCATCGATAATCCCACCTGACGACCGAGCGTAGTCTTCAAATTAGCTGAGGCAGTACTGGTAGAGTTAGTAGCAACAATATAATCAAAAAATTGAGCGCGAAATCAAAGCCTTTCATATAAACTCAGGCTTCAAATCTGAATCAAACTCGTTTCGATGTGTGCGTTCGGAATGGTAGCTCGGGCCATCGGTTTCCAATTATCTTCAGTGGTGGTAGCAGAACCGCAATGTTGCTGATTGATCCAAAGATCTTACTCGCCGCAGACTTGCCCTTGCGAACCTTAAGCCTTTTCCATCAATGAGTAATGTTATTTGGTGGTTTAGTACAGGCCCGTGCCACCTGGTAGCGGCCCTATGGGTGAAGTTGGCAGTACAGGACCACATTGCCCAGCTGGTCCACAATCACTATCCCACCCGGGATTGACATACTTTCGAAGGCTCTCAATGTCTCGTCCAACATATATGGCATTGCCATTTGGCGTGTATCTAAAACCCTGGTTGACGCCGTACTGACCCAATTCTTCAGCCTGACTAACATTTGTAGCAAATAAATAGCCTATAGCAATGAGGCCGAGTGAAGCCGACTTACCAACAAATGACAATAATTGCGCACAGGATCTACAGTTTTTTGTCATTTCACCCTCGTTAGCCTTGCAATATTTATATAAATCTACCTATTATAGAAAACACATTTACATCAAATTATCAATCAAAATAAGTTCATATATCAGAACTTTGATTGGAAATGCTATGCTGTGACCAAATCGTAGAAAAAGGTTCGGTAATCTACTGCATCAAGCGGTACACAATTCCCCATGAAAACCATGGAGTTACCAAACAAATCAGAAATGTCTGCCCCCGCACTTGCCGGGACTCTACTTTGGTCAGGCATTTTACCGCTCTGTGGAAAAAAAAAGCAAAAACATATACTCCCGGTTTCAATTGGATACTGCGTTTGTCAGAATTGAGTACACTGAATCCATTGCATAACCGAGGAACATACTTCCAATTCGGAAAACTCAAACTGTTGATTTAATGAAAGAAAACGTTGTTGGTCAAGTTAAAACAGCGTGTTTTGACCGCGGCGGTCGCTTGACATAACCTGAAGAGGTTAAAAGAGATTAAACGGATCCCAGTGCTCATCGCTGCGTTTTTTTATTGCTGTGTTTTACCCGATGCAAATGAGATGGACCAATGCCCGTGATTTGAATAGATACCACAATACCCAGAAATCGTTCAGCGACCGATGGATGAGCATTGGTGCGAACCGCGTAATCGATGGGACTGGCGACCTGTGCAGGACGCAGATTGTGCAGGCGCTGACGAAGCAGAATTGATTGAAGATCAAGGCAATCGTCAAAGCCGTCATGTTCAACCTGGCCGAAGCGCTCACTCTTACATATCGAATGACCATGAGCGGCGGCGATACTTCTTCAAATTACTTCGGCGCTCGCGAAACCAGACGCGTGGTCAGCGTTGCACCTTTCAGCAAACAAAAAGGCCTTCCTGCCACATTCTGGATAGGAGGTGGCTTTACAGGCCCCGTGCCACTCAATAGGGGCGGGCATGTCTGAAAGCGCATCAGCAGCGGACCGTTACCAAAGAAGAAGATCAAGACCGGTATTAATATCCCATTGGAAATGGTGAATGAAAAAAGCGGCGAAATCTTCAACGTCACAACCCCGAGAATTACCGTCAAGCGCTCGTCGCATGAGCTCGCTCGCGTCATGGGAGGTGTGCTGGGTTGATCACCAGGCTCGTAAAAACATTAAGAACCGTATACTGTCCGGTCGCTACTCGGTGACCAACCACAAGTCCGCCCCGAGCCATCATTCACCCGTTTGAAATTAATGTCAAAGCGCTTGAGTTTAAAATTGATGAAGTGAAAAAGAGTTCAAACGGCATTCGCGAACGGTTTCGCGATTGAAGTTGCAAAACAGCAACAGAATACGACATTGCGGCAAATCCTTAAGGCAATATGGGATTGATAGCCAATTGGTTGCCGACAAACAAATATCCATATTTCTGTATTCACAAAACTAAAGCTGTGAATATATGCGTATTTCCATTCAATCCAGCGTTGTAGTAATGTATGAGTTGAAACAAACTGAGATTACAATTTAAAGGGGGACTCTAGAATGAAGCGATTTACTCAAGTTGTTTTTATGATTTGTTCTTTGTCACCGGTGTGTCTCAATGACGCGCGGGCTGATGAAGCTGAACAGCTCACACGGGAAATCAAGATCTTGGAATTGAGGACAAACCACTTGATAGCCCAAAAAATCCAACTAGAAGCCCAAAAAGAGTTGGATGCCATAACCACACCACCGCAAATGCCACAAAAGAAAATAGAAATTCTCTCGGCGAAGTATTCGTTCAGTCAGGGTGACTGTAACGCAACGGGTATTGTTGCATCATCGTGTACTGGTAAAGACGAATGTGTAATCGCAATCAGCGATAGCCTCTGTAAAAAAATTGAAAGAAATTTCATTGAAATTCAATATGAATGTAAAGGCGCGCCGAAGACGGCCGTAGTTCCGGAAGGGGATAAACTATTCTTGAATTGCTAGTATGGGGATTGAGGCTGAATTCGCTTCGCAGTTAGCAGATAGTACTCGGCAAACCGTCCTAAGGATGTTGTCTCTGCCGCGCTGGCTGGAATGTGCGAACAGCCAGCGATGGTCGGCATGACGCGAAGATGAATGAGTGGAGCTGTCGTGCTGGAGGCCATAGAGTGTTCTGTCGTTACCGTCCCAATCAAGTTTATCATGCTGCTCATAAAGGATACCATGAATTGATTTTTTGATCATTCGAAAACAACCAGTCAGCTGGATTTAGATTGTTCCGTTCAGTTTTCCGCCAAAATTCGATTGGTTTTCGGTCACCTTGGAAGCCCGCCAATTGGCGCACAAGGTTGTATAAGCGCATTTCGGATGTGCAAAAACCATTTTACAAGTAACTACTTTATTTCTTCGAGTGATTGGTGGGTGTGCACGGGCTCGAACCGTGGACCCGCTGATTAAGAGTCAGCTGCTCTACCAACTGAGCTACACACCCAACACGTCAAGAGAGGCCGGATATAGCGACCTTCCATCGGCCTGTCCAGCGCAAATTCACCATCCGGACCATCAAAGAGACAGCGCTGCATCTGCCTCAATCAATCAGCAGCGTACCTTCGGCAAGTTTGACGGCATTACCACCGATCCTGGCGTGATTGATGTTTCCACCCTCCAGTTCCAGATGAAGATCGATCTTCGACGGACGTCCCATTTCAACACCCTGTTCAATACGGAAAGCATGATGACCGTCGAGCAGTGCGTCGAACAAATGAATGGCACCGGAGAAAGCGGCCACGGCAGAGCCGGTTGCCGGATCTTCGGGGATGCCTGCATGGGGCGCAAACATGCGCGTGTGAAAATGCGCGGCATGATCGACACCACCACGGCAATAGACAAAGGCATCTGCAATCTGCCCATCCGCCATGGGGGCAAGCTGCTCCCACTGAGCACCATCGCAACGCGCCTTGGCGGCAACCGACAGGTCGTGGACCGGAACCATCAAAAAAGGGACCCCGGCATTCCAGAAGGATATCTGGTGATTCTCAAAGCCAATTTCATGGGTATCAATCTGCAGCGCCGCAGCCACAGCTTCCTTGCTGATATCGGCTTCCAGTCTTTCAGACAGACGCGGCAAATCAAATTCCGCAAAACTTGGCTCTCCGCGCCGCAATTTCACAACAGTGCGCACTGCCCCGATCTTTTCTTCAAGGACATTCATCAAATCAATGTCGACACCGTTGCCGGCTTTCTTTTCTGCCAGGGCAATGGCTGCGCCAACGGTGGGATGACCAGCAAAAGGCAATTCCCTACCCGGCGTAAAAATGCGCAATCGCGCGCCGTGGGCCGGGTTGATGGCCTCAAAGATAAAGACCGTTTCAGAGAGATTGAATTCGCCTGCGATTTTCTGCATCATTTCATCAGAAAGTCCGCCACTATCAAATACCACTGCCAGCGGATTGCCTGCCAGTCGATCAGCTGAAAAAACGTCGTAAATGGCGTATTGGCGTGGCATGGACAAGGCACTCCGTTTTTGTGATCGCCGCGAGACCTGAACAGCGATCTGAAATTCGTTACGATACATCTCCACCGGTGAGTGGCTGTTGGCTTGTTACCGGCAAGCACTGGAATCAATGCGATTGCGAATCCACATTGGCATGGCACAACCAGCGCAGGCAAATGTTTATCGCCGCATTTGACAGGCACGATTAATGTTGCGTTGCGCTTGTTATCTGTCGAGCGTCAAAGCATCGCCAAAGTCATTGCCACGGGGCAGTGATCCGAGGCCTTTGGACGATCCCAGCCCGTACGAGGATAGCGGGCCACTTCCTGACCATCAGGAAATACAGTACGATAGGGCTGGCCCGCGCGAATTATGTCCGGAATACTGGTCGCATTCTGACCGGCCAATGAGGGCGACAGCAACAGGTAGTCGAGCTGGCAAAGGTGCCTCTCCTGTGGGCCGCGCGTGTGATACAGCGTCCACCGGTCGCGCACATCGCGTCGCCGCACCACGTTTTCGGCAAAGCCATCTGCAGTAAACACATCAACCGCGCTGTTGTTTTCCACACTTTGCGTGAATGTCAAACCAGAGGACGCATCACCACTGATCAGCAGTCGTTCCTGATAATCATTCATGTCGCCGCAGATTACCCATCGTTTGGATGCGGTTTTCCCCTTGCCAAAACGGGCTTCAATAATGTGACGGACAGCTTTGGCTTCAGCGGCGCGCACCGGCATTGTGGCCGTTCGACCATCCAGCCCATTGCGTGGCGAGCCCATAGACTTGAAGTGTGTAACAAACAGCGTCAGCGGTAATCCTGCTACTTTCACATCAACTTCCAGACAGTCGCGTCTGAATATCCTGTCTGTCGCCTTGTTGGTTTGTGCGATATCATCGTCAAAAAGATCCAGATCCCCATAGGTCAGATGTGCATGACTTTCCATGCGCTGGAACTCGATCTTTTGCCCCTCCCGGGTCTCCTCCCGCATCATGACAGCCACATCAATTCCGCGGCTGTCGTTGGCTTCGATCATATACTTGTGACGGTAGCCATGGCCGACCATCTTGAACAGGTAGCCATATTCAAATGCATGTAGAGCTTCGAGATTATCCACCTCCTGCAGGTACAATATATCCGCCGCGGTATCAGCAATGGCCAATGCGGTGAGCTGACGTGTATCATCGGCATGCGCAATGGCCCGCGCCTGTTCGATCTGGCGATACTCGGCTTCTGTTTTGATATCATAGAGCTTCAGGGTGCGGTCCTGCCGCAATTCATTGCGAAATCCTGAGAAATCAAATCTGTTCATCAGATTTTCGACATTGAATGTGGCAATGCGCAGTGACATGGGACCCTCTTTTTTTGAAATTCTGGCCGTACATTCCTTCTAGAGGCTGCCAGACAGCTTGTCACGCATGCTTGAACAGGCCGGCATTGGAACAACCAACGCATTGATTCTATTAACCTATGCCACAAAACAGGTGAACCGGGTCAACTCAACGTGAAAATCAGACAGCTCGAAAGCTTGCCACTTGGCGCTAAATGACAAATAGTTAATGAAATATTAGCCAACGTCGGGAGACAGATATGTCAGGACTCATACGATGTCTTGCTATTGCGGCTTTTGGTTTCGGCATTTTTGCTGTTTCCATGGCAAGTGCAGATGCGGGCAACCGCTACCGGTATAACAACAATGGTGGAGATTTTGCCGCCGGTGTGATTACCGGTTTGGTTGTCGGTGGCATAATATCGCAAAGCCGCAGGCCAGGCGGATACTATGGACGCTACTACCGTAAGCGCGGATACTACGCCAGGCCGGGATACAACCCCTATCCCAGAGCACGCTACTACAGAAAACCGCCGCCGCGCCGCTATTACGCGCCGCGACCCAGGTATTATGCACCGCCGCCACGCTACAGGGTAAACCTGACACGTTCACACTATGGCTGGTGTGATGCAAAATACCGCTCTTACCGCGCCTATGATAATACGTTTCAGCCCTATCACGGCCCGCGCAAACAGTGCGTCTCGCCCTACTATTGATTGCGCGCTGATGAATGCGGCTCCCCTGCTCCCAATTTGGTGGCAGGGGGCCTGAAAAGCTAGCGCTTGAGGCCCTGCAACAATTTTGTCAGCAGTCGGTTGAATTCAACCTGCTCCGCTTCATCAAGGCGTGAGAGGATGTTTTTTTCATTGTCAATATGCCGCCCGATCAGACTGTCCACCAGTTCCAGACCGCTTTGAGTGAGACCGACCAATGTTCCGCGACGATCATTCGGATTGGGTTTGCGCTCGACAAAACCCTGTTTTTCAAGCCGATCAATCCTGTTGGTCATACCACCAGATGACATCATCAGACTTTCATACAGATCCGTGGGTGTCAGCCGGTAAGGAACACCTGCACGACGCAAGCTGGCCAGCACATCAAACTCACCGACCTGCAGGCCGTGCCGCGCAAAAAAAGGTTCCAACCGGTCACGGCGTATGAGCGTAACGGCTCCTGTCAGTCGGCCGACGATCTCCATTGGCAGAAGATCCAACCCGGGCTTTTCACGGCGCCATTGCTGCGCAATTTTATCAACCCAATCCAACTTCATCTCCACCTTTCATGGTCCCTATTGTAAACTGCCTCAATGTTGCGCCTGCTGGCAACAGACTTGTAAATGTCCGCGCGATACCGGGCAAAACCATGGATGCACAGGATTATTTCAATTGCCATAAATAATACCAGATTCCATTGGTATAAGCGCGGGATCACTCAGAACGCACAATTTAAATGGTGGTTTTCCTCGGATATTTTAGTGCCATTTTACTTCCATGTGCAACATTACGCCTTTGTAATTTGATGGACATGTATTGATCATGTCGCAGACGCATATTGTGTACAGCAGCAAACGAAACATAGATGGAGACATGAAATGAAAATGAGCTCATCTGACAATGTAAACGCGGTAGTCACAGCCCGCACAATGCGTGCAAATTATTTTTCCCGCACTATCGGACGTTTGATAGGTACAGACGAAAAACCCATGAACCCACTCATGATGAGGGGTCTTGATCGCAGCTGACCCTGATGCAGGTATTGGCGGTGTCAGCCTGTTTAGCTGACCTGCACTAGAACAATTCAGGTTTTGACAGAATCGGCAAAACCTGAATGCATCAACAAAATCAAAGGCCGACACCGTTGTCCCGTTTCTGACAAAACGTGAAACGGTCCAAATAAAAAACCCCCGCGTTCACGGGGGTTTTTCTTTATATCCAACGGTCCAGTCTGCCTGTTTGCCGGTTGGGTGTCCCAGAACCGCTTAGTTGCGTTCTTTGTCAACCAGCGCACCTGATTTGATCCAGGGCATCATGCCGCGCAGTTTTTCGCCAACTTCTTCAATCTGATGGGCATCATTGTTGCGACGAATGCCTTTGAAACGGGCACCACCTGCGCGATATTCCTGCATCCACTCGGAGGTGAATTTTCCTGTCTGAATGTCAGTCAGGATCCGTTTCATTTCGGCTTTCGTATCAGCTGTGATGACCCGTGGACCTGAAACATACTCTCCCCACTCGGCAGTGTTGGAGATTGAATAGTTCATATTTGCAATACCGCCTTCATAAATAAGGTCGACGATCAGCTTAACTTCATGAAGGCACTCGAAATAAGCCATTTCAGGCGCGTATCCGCCTTCAACCAGCGTTTCAAACCCGGCGCGGATCAATTCGACCAGACCGCCGCACAATACTGCCTGTTCGCCGAACAGATCGGTTTCGCATTCTTCCTTGAAAGTGGTTTCGATAATCCCCGAGCGACCACCGCCAACACCGCAGGCATAGGAAAGCCCAAGATCATGGGCGTTGCCGGATGCATCCTGGTCAACAGCGATGAGACATGGCACACCGCCACCTTTTACATATTCACCGCGAACCGTATGACCGGGGCCTTTTGGCGCAATCATCAACACGTCGACGGTTGATTTTGCTTCAATCAAACCAAAGTGCACGTTCAATCCATGGGCAAAGGCAATGGCAGCGCCATCACGAATGTTCGCTGCAATGTGGTCTTTGTAGATATCAGCCTGAAGTTCATCAGGGGCAGCCATCATCATAAGATCTGCCCATGCTGCGGCTTCCGCGACGGATTTGACTTCAAAACCATCAGCCTGCGCTTTCTGTGCGGTTGCGGAACCTTCACGCAAGGCGATTGCAACATTGGTCGCACCGGAATCTTTCAGGTTGAGTGCATGTGCACGTCCCTGACTGCCATAGCCAATGATAACAACTTTTTTGGATTTGATCAGATTGAGATCTGCATCACGATCATAATAAACACGCATTGTGGTTTCCTTCGTTGGTGTTCAGATTGGTAATTTATCGGATTTGTTTCAGCGTCAGACCCCGCCTTTGGCGGGAAGGCCGTAAAGTTTGAAGAACTGGTCAATCGCCACCTGGGCCTGTTTGTCAAAAGCAGCCTCATCCGCGTCAAGCGTATCGCCCAGCAACAAACGCACATGAAAATCGCGTATAATCAGACCATAAAGGGTGCGAAAAGCATCATTGGCATCATCATACTCGATGAACCCGCATGCCCGTCCCGCCTCAAGCAGTGCTCCGGCACGCGATCCGATCATGTTGCGGCCACGATCAAGAACGAGCCCGCCAAGGTGAGCGTCACTGCGACTTGCCTGACCGATGGCCAATCGGTTCAGCGCAAGGGACATATCGCCTGACAGAACATTCAGCAGATCATTGGCAAATCGAACCAGGTGCGCACGAAATGCGGCAGCCGTTTCCGGCATCACCCCCGGCCCAAGCGCCCGTACCTTGCTGGCCTGATAGGAGACAACAGCCGCCAACAAACCATCGCGATCACCAAACCACCTGTACAGGCTCTCTTTGGAGCAATTGGCAGCCCTTGCAATACCGGCCGTGGTTAATGCCTTGTCTCCCCCTTTGACAAGCAGGCGCAGGGCTGATTCCAGTACATCATTTTGACGCTCGGTAAACGCGCTATAGGCCTGTGGGTCAGAATCAATTGCCAGGGTCAGCGTCACATCAGGGTCCCGTGATCATGTGGTACCGTACGGTACGGTTCGGCACTAATTACGGCAACTCCCTGTGCTGGTCAAGCACATCCGAACACAAATGTGCTGGTCAAGCACATCCGAACACAAATGTGCTGGCAACCCGGCAAAGCTGCAATCAAACAGTGTGGCCACAGGCACGCATGAAACGCCGTACAGTTTCAGCCATACCAAATTGCAAAGCGTCGGCGGTCAATCCATGCCCAATGGAAACTTCAAGAATATCGGGAACCCGCTTTATCAAAGCAGGCAGATTGGCAACCGTGAGATCGTGCCCCGCATTCACACCCAATCCACAGGCACGAGCAGCATCACCGGTTTTACCAACCCGCTCAAGTTCCACCGCAGCCCGTTTGGGATCGTCAAAACACCCGCCATAGGGGCCGGTGTAGATTTCCACACGATCCGCCCCGGTATCAGCGGCCTGTTGCATCGCATCTGCACTTCCATCGCCATCGACAAAGAGCGCCACTCGAATACCCTGACTTTTAAGTCGTGCAATGATCGGCTTGAGCAGGCCACCATCGCGCGAAAAATCCCATCCGTGGTCCGATGTTGCCTGTGCAGGATCGTCCGGCACCAATGTCGCCTGTTCGGGCTGATTTGCCTCAACCAGTTGCAGAAAAGACTCGCTCGGATATCCCTCGATATTAAATTCGGCCGCTTGAAAACCATCATCCATGAGCGCCCGAATTTCTGGCACATCGGAAAATCGGATATGCCGTTCGTCGGGGCGCGGATGAACCGTCAGCCCAAGTGCGCCAGCCTCCAGCGCCCATTGGCCAACTGCGGTAACACTCGGCCAGGGCAGATCACGGCGATTGCGCAGCATCGCAACAGCATTCAGGTTGACCGACAATTTGGTGCGTGCAACATCCGACATGGAGATAGCTTTCCGATCAATTGACACAAATGGTTCGAGCCATACGCCGGATGCCAAAGTCGGTTTCCCGAAACGACAGCAATGCTGTGACCAAACGGCCGCATCCCGCGAATTGCAACATCAGCAAGGCGTACCTACATAAATTGAAGAGATCAAGAAACTTTGGAGAACCGTCATGACCGGTACAGCCAAACACCCTGCAGTAAAGCAGGTCAAAACGCAGCGTGAGGATGTTTACGCATTTGAAATTTACGGACATGTTTCAAGGCAAGAGATAGACGATATCTATCAGACTCTTGAAAAAGCCTATGAAAATCACGACAAAATCAACCTTTTGGTTCGCATGAGCCGCTTCGATGGTGTCGATTGGAGCGCGGTATTTTCAGAAGCCGTCTATATCGGAAAATTTCATGCGATCAAGCACATGCGACGTTATGCGCTCGTTGGTGGCCCAAAATGGGCAGCCGTCGCAATGCAGTTTTTCAACCCTTTGTTCCGGCTTGAAGTGCGCCATTTTGAGCTTGAACAGGAAGCAGAGGCCTGGGACTGGATCTACGAGCACGAAGACAGCGAAACCGCAGCCGCATAGACCGTTTGACGTTTTGCCAGAAACGGCACACCGGTGTCGGCCTTTGACTTATTTGATGCATTCAGGTTTTGCCTGCTCTAACGCACGATTGTTATGCGCTCGGCCGCACGGGTAATGGCTGTATATAGCCAGCGATCGCGGGTATCGCGAAACGCATAGCTCTCATCAAAAAGCACAATATTGTCCCACTGGGACCCCTGTGCTTTGTGTACGGTCAGTGCATAGCCATAGTCAAAATCGTCATAGCGCTTTTTGGTTTGCCAGGGCACTTCGGTATTTGGATCCTCAAATGCGGCCTTTAGCAGTTTAATCTTGGCCGCACCACGATCCATGTCGTCATCTTCCGGCTTTACCAGCAAATTGATGCCCGGCTTTACCGTTTCGCGCGATGAGGTCATGACCTGCCACAAGGATCCATTGAGCAGCCCTTTGGCCGGATCATTTCGCAGGCAAACCAATTTGTCGCCAGCCTGCGGAAATTGCGCTTCAAATCCCTTGAGTTGGCGCAGGCGCTGGTTATAGCGCCGCCGGGTTCGGTTCACCCCCAAAAGCACCTGATCTGCCTCCAGCACCAGATCGCTATCGACATCTGATTTGCCGATGACCCGTGCTCGGCCCCAATCGCCATAGCCGAAATCAATGCCCTCTCGCACCTTCATCGCCAATTCAACAATCGGATTGTCGCGGGCCTGACGGTGTATATCAGTCAGTAGAAAATCCGGCTCATGATCGGTAAAAAACCCACCTCCACTGATCGGTGGCAATTGACCCGGATCTCCCAGCACCAATATGGGCGTACCGAAACTCATCAGATCACGCCCGAGCTCTTCATCAACCATCGAACATTCATCGACAATCACCAGTGCAGCCTTTGCAATCGGGCTCTGCCGGTTGATTGAAAACATGGGTGAAATGGACGTCTTGCCGGTTTCCTCATCCTCAACGGCCTCTTCGCCGCGCGGGCGATAGATCAGTGAATGAATGGTCTTTGCATTGCTTGCACCTTTGGAACGCAGCACCTGAGCCGCCTTGCCGGTAAAGGCGGCAAACTGTACATCACCATCAACTTCTTCGGCAAAATGGCGCGCAAGCGTCGTCTTGCCGGTTCCCGCATATCCGAACAGACGAAACAGCGGGCTCTGCCCACCTTTCAGCCAGGTTGAGACCGCTTTGAGCGCATCGTCCTGTTGGGTTGAAAATTTCATGGGTCCAACTGGCAGGATTCGCTCCCTTCGTGCAAGCGGGAATTCGTGCGTATTGTCAATTTCTTTGCCATGCACCGGAGCAGAAACGGCTAGATGGGGCGATCATACCAGACCATCTGTTGAGAGGCCGCAAGAAGCCGCCCGTCTGCTGCAAAAAATCGTGCATGCTGATCGTAAAAACCACCGGTCGATCGTTCGCAATGACTGTCGGCCAGTATCGGGGCATTGCCAATTTCACCCAGTTCGGCACGCGAGGCATGGAAGAATGTTGTCATGGAGACGGTCGAGATATTTGAGGGGCGCCCGGTGGCGAGAAAAAGCCGCGGGAACGGGCTGTCGCAAATAGCTGTCAGCGAAATATGATCCAAAGGCCGCCCATCGGCCTCACGAATCCAGACAAGCGAGCGGCTGTCCGGGTTTGTGGCACCCATTTGCCCCAGGGCAACGCGTGTTTCATACAGACGCGCCCATTTGATGGGCAGAATTTGCGTATCCATTATGGCAATGGATTCTGCTGGCGGGACTTCCGACATGCGGCTTTGCGAAAAATCGAGCGTTTCGCGTTGTGCGGCCAGCGTCAGCATTGCGCGCGCGCAGGGCTTTCCGTCCGCCGTTTCCATATCCGCCCGCCAAAAGGACATTGTGCGCCCTGCCCGATCGCATGATCGCTTGACTACAATTGGCCCTTCAGCCGGGGCCTTCATGAAATCAACAGTCAAAGCCACCGGTTCAAAACCATTCACATCATTGTCTTCAAGAATTGTCTTCATCAGGAGCGCAGCAATCCAACCACCGTAGGGCCCGATCAGGTTCCAGTACTTACTGTCTGTTTTTGCCGTAAAAACATCGTCACCCTGTTTGGTGAGACGCAGTGATTCATCCAGATAAAATGTCATGACGTTCCTTAGAGCAATTTAGGTTTTGACGGTATCGGCAAAACCTGAATGCATCAACAAAATCAAAGGTCGGCACCGTTGTCCCGTTTCTGACAAAACCTGAAACGGTCTAAGAGCCCGGTTTCCGGAGCCTGTGCGGCCAGCAGTATTTCGTTTCAGGCTTTCATGATGCAAGTGGATCGTTGTTCAGAAGAATGGGCATACCATGCGGGGTTGCATGCGCAGCACGCGCCCATGATGCCGCAACATCATCTATCTCCCCGGTGCCGGCAATGTCCTTACTGTTGATCAGCCCTTCAAGTGCGCTCAACCAGCAATTATAATAGTCACTGCCATCGGCAGCCACATCCGGCCGCTTCAGACTGCCGGACAGAGCATCAGCCCATTCACTCCATGTAAACAGTCCTTTTTCATGCAGCGCAACGACCAGAGCAAATGCGTGCGCCTGCCAGGGCTGAGAAAATGGCGTTGGCGCGCCAATTTCCAGCGGTAGTTTTGGCTGTTTGTCTTCCGGTTCAGGCTGGCTCAAGGTAACTCTCCCAGGCATCAATCGAGACCGAAAGCGTCGGATCACTGCCAGCGCCCCATAAATCCTGTCCATTCAGGACGACCCGATAGAGCCATTGCGCATTTTCGCCTTTGCCGTGGGCATTGTCATCGGGGAATACGAAGACACCCGCAACCTCCTCGACAACGCCAATGTGCCCCTTTGCATATCCGGGTATTCTGGTATGCCCGCTGGGGTGTATATTGCGCACGCGTACTTTCGTGCCAGCCTCATATCGCGCTGGTGTTTGCGCAGCCCGTTCACAGGGGCCACCAGCTGCAATCACAGCCGCAACATTTTCCGGTTTGAGTGGTGGTTTTTCAATGCGGCTGGCCGATTGGCTGATTCCGCTCTTCAGGTCATCCAGTGTCACACAATCATGGCGTATCAGCAGGGTTTCAAGAGCCTTTATCCAGATTTCATAGTAGCTTGATGCGTAATAGTCAGCCGGATGCAGATTTTCACGCGAATGTCGGCTCTCATCGATGTTCCACAGACCCAATGCACCACAACACAATGTCACCCCCAGCGCGCGTTCCTCCCACGAAGCGTGGAAATAGGGTTCATCCTGCTCTGCGGCGATTGGACCAAAGCCCATCCGGCCTCCCAGATCGTGCGGCCCATTCATGATGCCATCCCAACAATCCCGGTCCCGATCATTGAATCGCGCGTAACCAGCGCAGCCAACGCGTCCTCACTCAATCCTTGCGCATTGTCGGGGCGCATGGGCACCACCAGATACCGCAGCTCTGCGGTCGAGTCCCAGACCCGAATATTGATATCCTTGCTCAAAGTTACACCAAATTCTTCCAGTACATCCCGCGGATCGATAACGGCACGGGAACGATAGGGAGGCGATTTATACCAGACCGGTGGAAGCCCCAAAACGCTCCATGGGTAACACGAGCAAAGCGTGCACACGACCATATTGTGTGTTTGCGGCGTATTGAATACAGCCCGCATGTGTTCACCCTGTCTGCCGGTAAATCCAAGTGAGGAAATGGCCGCTGTTGCATCTTCCTTCAACCAGGTCGCATAGGCATCGTCACTCCACGCTTTGGCCACGACACGCGCACCGTTTTGAGGACCAATCTTGTTTTGGTAGGTATCCACAATCACGTCGATTGCACCAGGATCAATCAATCCCTTTTGGCTGAGAATTGTCTCCAATGCCCGCACCCTGGCGTCCATCGGATCCAGTTCATTGTCATGGTCGTGTGAATGTGTCATCGAATTGGCCAGTTCTAATCTATTGCAGAAACGCCCGCCGACCTGTGTGGCGGGTCGCTGGAAACATGCGCAAATCGCGAACAGCCTGATCCCTTTTCAGAGGGTGTGATTCATTCAGCTCACAATCGCGCCAACAGCACAGAACTAATTAGGCAACCCGGAGGTATTGTCAAACCTGCCGGTTCATTGATCGAACATTATCGCCTCTTACGTTCAAGTAAATATGCTGATCGCACTATGCCAAGGGAACTTGAAACTGCGTCTGACTTATCCCTGCCCCCTATCTGGTCTTCGCCGGACCTTCCTGCTCACGATTCAGAATGCTTTCGATTTCTACCATAACATTCAAAGGAAGAGGGCCATATTCCAGTGCAGCGGCGTTTTCTTCTGCCTGTTTGGCGGTTTTGGCACCGGGGATAGGCATGGTTCTGGGTGATTTCGCCAACAACCAGCACAATGCGCCCTGCCCCGGCGTTCGTCCATCACTGGTAATGAGCTCACGAATGGCATCAAGTTTCGCGCTATATTCGGTTGCTGCTGCACCGCCCTTGAAATAGCCCAGAAAATCATCGTCGTTGCTGCGCACATCGTCATTGGGCACGCGTCTGCCACCGCTAAACGTGCCGGTCAACACGCCCATGGCAAGCGGTGAACGGTTCAACTGAAGCAAATCATGCTTACTGGCCGTTGCGCTCAGCGACGGGGCATCAAAAAAAACATTCATGGCATGCTGTACAATCTGAAATCCCGGCCGGGATGCCACTGCATCGAGACTTTCCCAGTAGTCGGTACTCCAGCCAAAAGAGGCAATGGTGCCCCGGTGCAGCAATTCCTCAAGCGTATCAAAGACGGGCATTGCCTCACCAATTGCCAAATCATTGAGATGCAGCAGCATGACGTCAATTTGCTCACGCTGCAGGCGCCGGCGGCTTTCATCCACAGACTGCATGATATAGGCAGCATCAATTTTTGGACCGGTCATTTGCTTCGTCTTTGCATCAAATGAGTGCCCAAACTTGGAGATGATCATGGCATCGTCACGGTTGCCCAGTGTCTTACCAAGCAACGTTTCTGAATGCCCGGCACCGTAGACTGCCGAAGTATCAAACACCCGCACGCCTGCCGACCATGCAGCTTCGATTGCGTTTATCGAATCTGAATCATTTGTATCTGAATAACCAACAGGTACATCGCCATTCCAGAACGGTCCGCCTATCGCCCAGCAACCCATTCCGATCCTTGGTGCCGTCTTATGTCGATTTATCAATTGAAGTTCCTTTCATAAATTGAATGTATTAACCTTTTAAGTCAGGTAGCTTGCCGTACTAAGACGAAGAATATGAAAGGTTCATTTCATGAATGAAACGAAACTGAATTGGTCCGACTTGAGTTTATTCCTCGCGGTCGCGCGCGGGGGCGGGCTTGCTGCTGGTGCAAAGATCTCAGGATTGAGCCCTGCGTCTCTTGGCCGACATATGACGGACCTTGAACAGGCCACCGGCGATGTACTTTTCGACAGGCACGCACGTGGATATGTATTGACCAGGGCAGGCAACGACCTGTTGGAGGATGCGGAGCGGGTTGAGGCGCAGATCCTGAACATTGAGCGCCGCAGAGACAACCGTATCGCCCATCATCCGGTTGTAATCTCAGCGGGCTCATGGATGACCCGTTTTTTTGCCGGCAATATCCACCAGATCAGCACCGGCGGCACGCGTATGATTTTTTTATCACAGGAGGAACAACAAAATATCAGCCGCCGGGAAGCAACAATTGGCATCCGAAATACCCGGCCCGAAGAAAATGCGCTGGCTGCACGGAAAACCACACGTGTCTGCTTTGCATCCTACGGCTCAAGGTCGCAACCAACGCCAAATGACTGGATTGCACCAACCGGACAAACACCATCGGCCAATTGGGTGAGAGCCCATAAACGTAAACAGATACGATTTGAGGCATCCAGCCCCCGGTCCCTGTTGGACCTGGCACTACAGGGGGCAGGCCATGTTGTCCTGCCCTGTTTCGTTGGTGATAGTGAGAGCAGCCTTGCAAGAACTGGCCCTGTCATCGCGGAACTCAGCCATGACCAATGGCTTGTCGTGCACGGCGAAGATCGCAATAAACCGGAAGTTCGCCGCACGATTGACCTGATCGCCAAACTTCTTGTGTCAAAGCGCAAAGTCTTTGCCGGCACGCCATAGTGGGAAAGTCTCCAATCCTCCGCCACAACAACAACCGTTGACAGCCGGCCCTATTGGCACCAATCCCGTAAATTCTGATATAAACAATATTCTCTATTGCTCAGTAATTTCTGATAGGTAATCTGTATGGGCGGCTGGAAATTTGGACGTGCCTGCATGAAACGAAAGTCAACGACTATCGCTGCAATGGAAATTCAAAATGAAACTGGAGGCCAATCAGCGAACATTCCGCGACCACGATTGCGCATCGGCATACATTTTGGTGATGTTATGGTTGAGCACAATGACATCCACGGTGATGGCGTCAATGTACCAGCACACTGGGTCACGAACAAAACTCAGTGCATGAACCTGGCTTGGCAATCGGCAATGGTTCAGACAGACATGCCATCGGGACCACGGTTTAGCGCTGCGACACCCGTTCTGCAGACTTCGACCAGACCGAGCGGTCGCATGATTGCAATGAACTGTTCAATTTTCGATACCCGTCCGGTAATTTCAAAAATGAAATGTTCCGTATTGGCATCAATCACCTGCGCGCGAAAGGCATCTGCCAGACGTAGTGCCTCAACCCGGTCATCACCTGTTCCCATGACCTTGAGAAGCGCCAACTCCCGCTCCAGCGGCTTCTCGTGACCTTTTTCCTGCGCCCGCACGGACAGATCAACCACCCGGTGCACCGGAATAATTCGCTCAAGCTGATGCTTGATCTGCTCAAGCACATTGGCGGTTCCACTGGTCACAATGGTGATTCTGGACAAATGAGACTCATGCTCGGTTTCCGAAACCGTCAGGCTTTCAATATTGTAGCCACGGCCGGAAAACAGACCAATCACCCGGGCCAGAACCCCGGGTTCATTGTCAACCAGAACAGACAGCGTCCGTGATTCCGGTAGCTGGGTTTCCTTGGCGATAAAATAGGCTGAGCCCGTTGGCTGATGTTGTGCATTCATGAGGTGCTTTCCTCGATTGGCTGATATTTTGATTTAAAACGCATGCGGGCAATTGCAACACCCGACAAAATGACGGCAAGGGCGACAAACGCATTATACGACAGGCGCTCACCCAGAAAAACGGCGCCCCAAAGAACACCTGCGACAGGAACAAGCAGGTTGATCTGTCCAAAAAACGATGCCCCCTGGCGCGCGATAAGTTTGAACATGAGCAGCGCGGCTATTGCCGATGGAAACACACCCAGCGCCACGATAGCGCCCCAGGCAACCCACGAAGGATTGGCTGGCAACTCCGGCTCGAGCACCAGTGCTGCAAAGGCAAGCATGACAAAAGACCAGCCGATGTTAACGGCAAACATTGGTCGCGCTTTCAAATGCAGCAGTTTTTTGGTGATGAGCGCATTGACGGCATAGGAAATGGCTGCGGCCATGATGGCCAGTTGCCGCCAGATTTCAGAATCAGTGCGGGTTATAATCTCGCTCCAGAACAGAACCACCAGCCCGAGCAATCCGCAAAACACGCCAAGTAGCTTCGGCACGGTCATCTTCTCATCATGCGTGACAAAATGTGCCAATAGGATGGTCATCAATGGCATCAGCCCCATCAGTATCGCGGCAAACCCGGCAGTCGTCTCTTCGATGCCCCAGGTTATCAGTCCAAACGGCAGTGCCGTGCCAAAAAATGCAGAGACGAATATGATCAGATGATCGGACCGGTTTGCCCGCAAACGTTGCCCGGCGGCAAGCGCCACAACACCCAGAATAACGACAGCAATTGCCTGACGGGCCGCCGTTAATGTGATGGGTGGTACCTCTGCCACCGCAACTCTGGTCAACATGAAACTGCCACCCCAGATAAAGGCGAGCACAATGAGCAGCCAGTAGTCCTGCAGTCCCGGCTGCTGCCGCACAGAGGTCTTGGTATCGTCCAATCTATTTCGCCTCCGCACTTGCACACCGTAACCACAAAACCATCCGTGATCGGTTCACCAAAGAACCGATCACCCGAACGCACCATGCGCCGTTAAACGAGCGCCTTACCCTTCTGGTCGATCGCATTGGCAACAACTTCATCGGTTGCCTCGTCGGGCAGGAGCATTTCATTGTGTGCCTTGCCTGATGGTATCATCGGGAAACAATTGGCCAGATCCGCAACCCGGCAGTCAAACAGCACCGGTTTATCGACGGTGATCATTTCCATTATGGCATCATCAAGTTCGGCCGGCTTACTGGCCCGTATGCCAACGCCCCCATAGGCCTCAGCCAGTTTGACAAAGTCCGGCATGGCCTCTGTGTAGGAATGGGACAGCCGGTTGCCGTGCAAAAGCTGCTGCCACTGGCGCACCATACCCATATGCTGATTGTTCAGGATGAAAATCTTAATGGGCGCCGCATACTGAACTGCTGTCGACATCTCCTGCATGGTCATCTGCACCGATGCATCACCGGCAACGTCTATGACCAGGCTGTCGGGATGAGCGATCTGCACACCCAAGGCTGCCGGCAGGCCATAGCCCATTGTGCCTAACCCACCGGATGTCATCCAGCGGTTTGGCTGTTCAAATCCGTAAAACTGTGCCGCCCACATCTGATGCTGGCCGACCTCGGTCGTGATATAGGTATCGCGATCCTTGGTCAGCGCATAAAGGCGCTCCATGGCATATTGCGGCATGATGATATCTTTGTGCGGCGTATAGGCCAGTGAATTGCGTGCCCGCCAGCTGTTGATCGTTTTCCACCACTGGCCGATTGCATCGGCTTCAACCTTGGCCGACGAGGCGCGCCACAAACGCACCATATCCTCCAATATATGTCCCGCATCGCCTATAATGGGAATATCAACGTGAACATTCTTGTTGATCGAGGATGGGTCGATATCAATGTGAATTTTCTTGGAATTGGGCGAGAAGGCATCAAGGCGACCGGTTATACGGTCATCAAACCGCGCCCCGATGCATACCATGACATCACAATCATGCATCGTCATATTGGCTTCATAGGTACCATGCATTCCGAGCATGCCAAGCCAATTATCACCCGATGCCGGATAGGCCCCCAAACCCATCAGCGTTGAGGTGATGGGAAAATTGGTCAATTGAACCAGTTCGCGCAGCAAATGACTTGCCTCGGGGCCTGCATTGACCACACCGCCGCCTGAATAGATGATCGGCTTTTTGGCGCCCGCCATCAGAGCAACTGCTGATCGTACCGCCTCCAGGTCTCCCTGAAGCTTGGGCTGATAACTTTTCTGCTCGGTCACCGGTGACGGTGGCTGGTAGATGCCTGTGGCAAATTGAACATCCTTGGGAATATCAACAACAACCGGTCCTGGTCTGCCGGTCTGCGCAATGCGAAAGGCTTCGTGCATGACACGCGCCAGATCATTGACATCGCGCACCAGCCAATTGTGCTTGGTACACGGACGGGTAATACCAACGGTATCACATTCCTGAAACGCATCCGACCCAATCAGGCTTGTTGGCACCTGACCAGTGATGCAGACCAGGGGAATGGAATCCATCAGCGCATCCTGCAAAGCGGTTACGACATTGGTTGCCCCGGGGCCGGATGTCACCAGCGCAACACCCACCTTGTTTGTCGAACGCGCATAGCCTTCAGCCGCGTGCCCAGCACCCTGCTCATGACGGCAAAGTATGTGAACAATGTCTTCCTGTTGGTATAGCTCATCATAAATCGGTAGAACCGCACCACCGGGGTATCCGAATATATCAATGACGCCATTGTCCCTCAGCGCCTGAATGACCATTTCCGCGCCTGTCATTTCTGTATTGCTGCCAGTCATAACCCTGTCCCGTTTTGCCCCATTGTCCGGTTTCCGGACCGATGGAGCCATTTTCTGACCATGCCCGCATAAGGCCATAAAAAAAGGCCCCTATCGGAGCCTCGTGTGCGCATGGGTGGCTGCCGCCGGATGGTTATACCACCCTGCCCATACGCTTACCCACCACAATTAGTATATTCTTGATCATGCGCGGGACGTTAGCGGCAAACTTTCAGGACGTCAATGCTTATACGCGCATTACAACCACGTCAGTCAGACCTGCAAATCATCCATTTTTCCTGCACGAACCTGTTGTTAACGCAATGTGGTGGACAATGGGCGCGCAAGGGGCATTACGGCGAAAGACGAACCAATATGAATAGTCAGACAGGCGTTGAGGACAGGCGTGACCTTTCCTTTACCTCCCGGTTATTGGGACATGTGGTGAAATGCAACGGCGCGCGCGCAACAATCGCCGCCAATGTGCTTTCCGGTGAACACGCGTTGGCGAGCGAATTGTCCGTTGGGCAGCTGATCTCGATCAAAGCCGGAAACAACCGGATTGTTTCGCTGGTTTATGAAATTCACAGCCCCTCCGAAACCTGGTCGGAAAACGCCGCAAATGTCATGCATTTTGAAGTTGAACTGGTCGGCGAAATACGCAGTGAAGGCGATCAATCCTCCTTTAGTGCCGGCATATCCGACTATCCGACACTAGGCGCCATAGCCCATCAGATCAGAGCGAGCGATCTCGACGCGATCTACGCAGTGGAAGGTTCAAATCCGGTAACAATCGGTCACCTGACACAAAACGCGCAAATTGCCTCAAGCATATCTGCCGATGCCTTGCTCAACAGGCACTTTGCCATTGTCGGGACAACCGGTGTTGGAAAGTCCACTGCCGTCTCTTTGCTGATCAACCGCATCGTCGATGTTTGTCCGGATTTGCGTGTGCTCATACTGGACCCGCACAATGAGTTCTCATCCGCCTTCAAATCCCGGGCTCATCTGATCGATACGGATCGGCTTGATCTGCCATTCTGGCTGTTCCGGCTGGAGGAATTCACGGAAGTCATTTTTCGCGGTCGCCCGGCAGTTGCAGAGGAAGTCGACCTGCTGCGTGACTTGATCGCCGACGCAAAAAGAGATTTCAAGGGCGGTCCGGATACCGGGCTGTTGAACCGCCGCGTTGACAAAACCTCCATCACATCGGACACACCGGTGCCCTATCGTATCGCTGATCTCCTGGCCCTCATTGATGAACGCATCGGCCAACTCGATGGCCGGCAGGAAAAACCGCATTTGCGTACACTGAAAGTGAGAATTGCCTCGGTCATCAATGACCCGAGATTTCAGTTCATGTTTTCCAGCAATACCATCAATGACACCATTGTCGATGTCATCAGCGATATATTCAGAATTCCGGCAAACGGTCAGCCAATCACTTCATTTCAGCTATCGGGAATTCCGTCGGAAGTGGTAAATTCCGTTGCCTCGGTTCTATGCCGCATGGCCTTCGAGATCGCGCTGTGGAGTAATGGTGCAATCCGCATTCTTGTCCTGTGCGAGGAGGCGCACCGTTATGTGCCCTCAGATCCTGAACTGGGATTCCTGCCGACACGGCAGGCGGTTGCCCGCATTGCCAAGGAAGGCCGAAAATATGGTGTGAGTCTTGGTGTCATCACCCAAAGACCCGGTGAGCTGGACCCCACCATCCTGTCACAATGCTCGACTGTTTTTGCCATGCGCCTGGCCAACGACAAGGACCAGGAAATTATCCGTTCTGCCATTTCAAACTCTTCCAGTTCGACAATCAGCTTTCTGTCTTCGATCGGCAACGGTGAAGCAATTGCATTCGGCGAGGCTGTCGCTGTTCCGATGCGCATGTGTTTCGAACGTATTCCCGATCACGCCTTGCCAAAAACAGCCAGTGGGCGCGGCATCGACGTCAATCATCATCGGATGGAAGATGGCTCGCCGGACATTCGCCATATCGTTAAAAACATGCGCCACACCGAAGCAGATTTCAAACCGGCCAACATGGCGCCACAACAAACCACAACCCGCCAGCCATCCATTGAGGCGCTTCATGCCAAACTGTCAACAACAAAGCGCACCGGCGCTGATGTGAACGGCAAGGATGCACCATTGCCGATCAACAAACCGGTGACCACGGTATCACCGGTTAAAAAATCATTGGGATCAGTACATTCTTTACTGGCACGCGACACTGCCCAAACGGAATCTCCGGTGGAAGACTGAGGTTACACAACCGTCAGCCATAACGCTGCTTCTCGTCGCGTTGATATCCAAGATAGGCCAAAGCTGCAAAGGCCAGGGCAAATGCTGTCAGCATGGCGGCGCTGGCCCATGGGATCGCCTGTCCGCCAGCTATTGCCCAGACAATTTCACCGGCCTGGCGCGTTGGCGTATAAACTGAAATTGCGGAAATTCCCGCTGGCAACAGGTGGGGAGGCATCCAAAGTCCGCCAAGATATGCCAGCGGCAGATACAACAGATTTGCAACTGCAACTGCCGATTTGGCATTTGTCCAATAGCCAAGTGCAATACCAAGAAACACAAATGGAACCGAGACAAACAGTGTGGCAACCAGCAGGCTCAACACCTGAAGAACTGTCAGTGTTGGCACGGAAACAAGATGGGCCACCACGATAACCAGAATGGCCGTTAAAAGAGCAAAGACCATCGCTGATGCCAATTGTGCGACAAGCCGGGGCGTCACAGCATCCGGCAGGGTGCGGCGATATCTTTCCCAGTGACTTTCCCGTTCCTGTGCAATCGAAACGCCAAACTGGAAAAAGGCAACACCGATGACCCCGTATACAACAAATGATGCCATACGATAATTGGCTCAAAGCCCCTCACTACCGGACCCGAACATTGCAAACAGCATGACCGGAAACAACAGGGTTGGCACCCAATATCCGGGTGAACGGAAAAGCGAAAGCAATTGCAATTTGGCGGACGTTCGATAAAGCGCCACGTTCATGCGGTTTCTCCCGCATTAAATGTCAGCAGATCGATTGCTTCTTCCAGCGACGCGTTCCTGATTTCCAGATCCGCAAACGACACACCACTGGCAACCAGTTGTCGCACGATTGAATCCGCATCACTGCTGATGATCTGACACATCCCCTCCTCCATGGCTGCGTGAGAGACGGGTTCAAGCTTCGGCAGGCTATCGCACCTGAAGCGGATGTATTTTTGGCCAATGCTGTCCCTGATGTGATCCACCGGACCCTCAAGACAAATTCGACCGTGGTCGATCAGGCAAATCCGGCTGGCAACAGATTCAATTTCCTCCAGATGATGTGTCGTCACGATCAGCGTTCCACCATCTGCAACATAGTTTTGCGCATAGGCCCAAAAGGCCTTGCGCGCCGCGGTATCCAGCCCCGTGGTCGGTTCATCCAGCACGACAATCTTCCCCCGCCCGGCAAATGCCAGAGCCAGGGCAAGTCGGCGCCGCTGCCCACCGGAAAAGCCGCCGCAAGAGCGATCGGCCAGATCACCAAGACCAAAATCTGCAATCAGTGCTTCAGGTTCCATCGGGTTTGGGTAATGGGTGCGAACAAGTTGCAGAATTTCCCTGACCGTCAGATTGGGTGGAAAATCACAATCCTGTGCCACATAACCGACCAATTGGCGGGCACTGCGCGAGGAATTCGCATTGCCGAGAATGTCAACCGTTCCACGATCCGGTTTCGTCAGGCCAAGCATCAGATTGAGTGTGGCGGATTTTCCGGCACCGTTTGGCCCCAACAGACAGATGGCCTCTCCCTGTTCTATATCGAGATTTAAATCGGACACAGCACAAAGATCGCCATAGTTCTTTGTCAGCCCCCGCATTGACACCGCTGATACCAAAATCAATTTCCCCCATCATTGTAAGCGACGAATGCGCTGCCCATGCAAGACAGGCATAATGGCTATTGCAGTAGCTCGGCGATTGCAAATTCGCGAAATGCACAGATCATGCGCCAACGGCGGCCCGAGCAATCGGCACTGTACATGCCAGGCATTGCGTTAGTTGGTGTGGACACTCCAACAACTTCGAATTGAGCCATGCCGGGTTGCGTCAAAGCAAATCAGCAGAGGAGATGTTCATGCCTACTTCCGTAATTTGAACCCGCCGCAAAAGGTTGTTACCCAATGGCGTCTGCAACCCGATTCGACATTCATGAGAATTGACGTAAACTTCCCGCATTGCTGGTTTCAACGAATTGAGAATCCAAATGCGTGTATATTACTGCCTGTTGGCTTTGTTGTTTTCACTACCCGTGTCTGCAGGCACCATACCAGGTTCTAAGAGCAGCTCTGGCAATTGGAAAATTAGTGCTTATACGCATGACCCGACAGGAAAATTCAGCCATTGCGCAATGAATGCATCCTACGATGGCGGCGATACGCTTCATTTTTCCGTCAATGCCGACGCGACGGTATCAATCGGTATCTCGAACAGATTATTTCGCTTCACTCCGGGTGAAACATTTCCGGTTGTTCTGAAAGTTGATAAAAGAGCCCCTTTTTATGGACAGGCACAAGCACTGGGCCCGGACTTTGCTTTTTTGAAGTTGCCGGATTTTGATCGTGCAATGACGGCCTTCAAAAAGGGGTATCGCCTTACGGTCGACACGGGAACCAGGCTCGGCGTTTACAATCTGAAAGGCACATTCCGCGCTTTGGAAACCGTCAAACAATGTGCTGTTGCCTATATTCGTTATGCAGATGCACCAAAGGCAACCGGCAGCACCAGAACAGTTGCCAATTCGGGCGATAAGTCTTTGCTGTACCAAATAGCGACAGGAATGATTACAGAGGCCGGCGTAAAGGATTTCCGGTATTTCACCACCGCAGAACTTGAAACAATGGGTTTTGGTGATGCGGTATTCTGGACATCCCCATCTGCAAGCCTTGTTGGTGGCGTTCTCTTGACAGACGCCGTGCCGGGGCAGGATTTGAGAGACCGTGATGCTCAGGACATTCACGAAATAACCAGTGGGTGCAAAGGCGACGTATTATCAGGTGCGCGGGGCGTTGAGACTGCTGATTTACCCATGAGGGAAATCCGGGTCATTTGCACAGATGACAAACTTACCCAGGAGACCATTGTCTCGAAGGTTCTTTGGGGGAACAAGATTCTCTACACAACACTCATTTTTGTCGATGATGGTGAAAATGTTGCTGCGGAGGGTAAGGACAGACGTGCGATGAGCGAGGATGTCACCATTCGTGCAGCATCATTTCTTCCCGCTGAAGAATAATTCGCAGACAAACCGTCGGCTGCGATTACTGTAATGACAAAATTTGCGCGTTGAGTTGCTGACTACGACTATTCGGTCTCTGCCGGGACATCCATGCCCTTGGATTGCCGGAAAGTCCCCGCCTTCAAACGCAAACTGTCTTCCAGGATCGAAGCGAGGGCTGCGATGCTGACGAGAAAACCAGAGATCGGAACAATGCTGACAGCGTATTTTTTGGGCATATAGTTTGCCTTGAAGACAAATCCGCCGTCTTCCCAGGCGAAATACCACATCTCCCAATATTTGCCGCCCATGGTGGTAACCGCTTCAATCCCATAGATGATCATCACCAGGCTCAATCCGAAAATAACCAGTGTCCAGAATTGCTGAATGAAAAACGAGGCTTTGAGCGGCAACCAGGTATAGATCAGATCCAATGCTATGTGGTCCTTGTCCCGAACCGTCAGGGCAAGAGCAAAAAAGACCAGCCAGATATTGCTCAGGACGGTGAGAAGATCCCCCCAAACCGGCGGGTTCTCAAAGACATAGCGCATCACCACGGAATAGACGGTAAAAGCCACCATCATCGCCAGAAGAATGGCGCAGAAGGCGGTCAGTGTTTTTTTGACCGCACGGTCGATGAACATGGCAGCAGCTAGCATTGTGATCGTCTCCCAGGAATTGCGTCAGGGACCGGGGCGCTTTGGAGCGCTCTATGGAGTGGAGCTGCCTGCATCAATTCGAAAACCCCAGGGCCCTTGGAAGATACATAGTAATATCCGGCACAACGATCAGCACAAACAGCAGAGCAAAAAGCGCAACGAGATAGGGGAGCATTGCCACCGCCACCTTTTCCAGACGCACATTGGCGATCGCACCTGCGGTAAAAAATGCCACACCGACCGGTGGGGTAACCGACCCGATGAGGAACCCGACCACCACCACCAGTGCAGCCTGAACATCCGGATAACCCGCCGTTACCATCACGTCGACCAGGACAGGGCCAACCACAATGATATTGGCCGCCGAGTCCATGACCATTCCCAGCAGACAGATAAACATCACCAGTACAAGTGCGAACAAAAGCGGGTTGTAGGTGTAGCTCAGCAGCCATTGTTCCAATTCATTGATCGCGCCCAGCGACGTCAACAGCCAGCTGAACGGCCCGGAGGCAGCGATAATGATGAACACCATGGCTGAATTGCGAAATGCACGCACAAATGCACTTTTGCAATTGGTCCAGGTGATGGTCCGATAGATGAAAAGTCCGACGAAAAGCGCAATCGTTGCCGTCAGGGCACCCGCCTCGACAACACCCGCAATGCCGAACACAACCGACCCCACCAGCACGATCGGGATAAGCAGCGCGAAAGAGGACTTGTAGCCGACGATTGCAACCGCTTTGAAACTGAATGGTTCTTCGCTGCGCTCGAAATTGTTCTTTCTGGCAATGAAATAATTGATGATCATCAGCAACACGCCAATCATGACGCCCGGAACAATGCCCCCTGCGAACAATGCGCCCACCGAGATTCCGCCGGCATTTGCCAGTACAATCATCATTATGGAAGGTGGGATGATCCCGCCGATGGTAGAACTGACCGCGGTAATAGCGGCAGCAAAGGCCGGGGGGTAACCTGCCCGTTTCATCGCTGGTACCATCAGCGATCCGACGGTAGCCGTATCCGCAACGACTGATCCATTCATCCCGGCAAAGAACATGCTGACCAGCACGTTCGCCTGCGCCATACTGCCTCGCATCCGGCCAATCAGGCGCTGGCTCAACTCCACCAGCCGGTCGGTAATGGTGGCGCTCGTCATCAGTTCGCCGGTCAACATGAAGAACGGAATTGCGGTCAGTGGCACCGAATCTATGGCGCTGAACATCTGGCTGGGGATCAGGATCATCGGTGCCGCATCGGTGATCAATATATAGACCACCGGGATCAGGATCATCGTGAACCCAACAGGTGCGCCGAGCATAATCAGCAACACCAGGATGATCAGCAGCATAATGCTTTCCATAGGGGCGTGATCCTGTTGCGGTTCGTAAAATTGGTACTTATTGGGAAAAGAAGCAATGGCGCGGACCTGTTGCCCGCGCCATCACCGTTTTAAACCGCGCTCGAATTACAGCGCACCGGCCTGTTTTAGCTGGGCGATAAAGTCGGTCATTCCCTGCTCTTCCAACACCCGGGTTGCCGTTTCGGGATCAAAAGTCCCCTTGGCATTAATCCAGGCATCGATAGCGCCCTCACGCCACAACGCCAACTCTTCATCATTGGGGGAATACCATTCGGTGACGGAGGCCTTGATGGCTGCATTGCCGTCTTCAACCCATTGACGATCAAGCTCCTGCACACGCTCGCCGAAGGCCTGTGCCGCCGCATGCAACCATTCCCTTTCCTCATCGCTCAGCGCATCATACTGACGTTTGTCCATCGACAGCTGGTTACCGGACCATGACCCGCCAATTTCCGTATAATACTTTGAGACCTCATGAAGCTTGGCAATATGCTGCCAGGGCGTCGCCACATATTGTCCGGATACCACACCTGTCTGCAGGCCCTGATAGAGTGCCGTCCAATCATAGGGCACGGGTACAGCGCCCCAGTTTTTGATCAGTGTGTATTCAATCGGGCTTTTGGTAACGCGCCATTTAATGCCTTCCATATCCGAAGGGACATGCACCGGCCGCAACGCATTTCCAAGCTGGCGAAAGCCGCCACTGGAATAGACTGTCAAACAGACATGGCCTGCCTCTTCGGCGGCAATATCGCATTGCTTCTTGGCCAGCCACTCAGAGGAAATACGATCCGCATCTTCAATGCTCTTGAAGATATATGGAAGATCAAAGATCGACAGTGAGGTGCCGAAATTACCAAAGTTGGCCGTGGAGCTGGTCCATAGCTGCAATAGCCCCTGGTTTGCCTGCTCGCCACAGGTCTGTTCGCCACACAATGATCCGCGATAATGCGGCTCAACGGTCATCTTCCCGCCGGACACTTTCTCCAATGTCGGGATCAGGGCCTGATCGATGGCATCGCCAATTGGCATTCCAAGGCGCCCTACCGTGCCCAATTTAAGAACCGTCTCAGCGGCCACTGTTTGTGTAAACATTGCCACGACTGAGACAGCGCAAAGCAATTTCCCTACGGTTTTCACCCTCATCGCATTTACCTCCTGTTGTTTTTTTCTTGTCCTTATCTTTCACCGCGTATTGCGGCATTGAAAGTGACAGATGGTTTGAATGAGGGGGACAGACAGCAATGCGCCTGACACGAAGCCGTGAAATTGAATAGGATTTGGCATAAGGTCATGCAGCCAGACCATGGAGCATTCAGATGAGTTCGACCACACCGCAATTTCTGAAACTGTCGGAAAACTCAAACCTCAGCCTGCGTGATCAGATTTGCGAGGTGGTGAGTGCAGCGATCACATCTCAGTCTTTAGCCTATGACCGCCCGCTTCCGTCATGCCGTGAGCTTGCTGACCAATTCGGGGTGTCCCGCAACACCGTGTTTGCGGCCTATAATCGATTGGTGGACCTGGAGCTTCTGGTTTCACGCGACAGGTCGGGTTACTTCGTCAATCCGCAAATGGTATCGCTGCAACAGGCTGGTGAGGGCGACGACAAGACAACCGGAGAC
The DNA here is from genome assembly GCA_947501445.1 of uncultured Rhizobiaceae group bacterium. GTDB lineage: Bacteria > Pseudomonadota > Alphaproteobacteria > Rhizobiales > Rhizobiaceae > Hoeflea_A. The sequence goes on from CANMVS010000010.1 coordinate 100,134, forward strand.
ACAATCCCCTGTCCGGTGAGTTTCCAATCCAACGACCTGATGCCTGTCGTCAATCCATTGGACTGGAATACCTATCCCTACCCATTTATCTACAATCAGATCGATCCGAACCTGTTTCCCGTTGACGGCTGGCGCGAGTGCACAAGACAGGCACTGGGGCGCAAGCAGATGCCTGCCTGGGCCAATGATTCAGTTGAAAGTGACAGTCCGCAACTCATCCAGCAGCTTCGACAAAGACTGCTGAACACGCGCGGTATCTATGCTGAGGAAGACGAGATCCTGATTACACTTGGTGCACAAAATGCACTGTTCATACTGGGCACGATTTTTTCCCGCTCCGGCAAACCGGTTGCGCTGGAAGATCCGGGTTTTTTCGGTGCCCGCAACGCCTTCCGACTATCGGGAAATGAACTCATCGGCGTGCCGATTGATGGTGAGGGGCTGATCCCTTCAGCCATTCCCATCGGCTGCCAAATGGTATTTGCAACACCCAGCCATCAGTTCCCAACCATGGTCACGATGAGCCAGTCGCGCCGCCAAGAACTGATCGATACCGCTATCAAAAAGGACTTTCTGATTATCGAGGATGATTATGAGGCCGAGATGAACTATATCGCCAAATCCTCACCCTCATTACGATCCATGGATAACACCGGCCGCGTCATTTATGTGGGAAGCCTTTCGAAGACCGTTTCACCGGGCATCAGACTGGGCTTCATTGTGGCCCATCGCGATATCATCCGCGAGGCACGTGTAGCGCGTGGTGTCATGATGCGCCATCCGCCAACAATCGTTCAGGAAATCGTTGCGCTGTTCTTTCGCCTTGGTCACTACGATGCGCATCTTCGCAATATTGAACGACGTTACAAAAAACGCTGGCACGTGATGAATGACGCCCTGATTAAACATCTTGGCATGTTGCAGCATACCAAATCCGAGGGCGGAACATCATTCTGGTTGACCGGACCCGAAGGGTTTGACGCTGCCGGATTGGCCGAGCGCCTGCGCACCAGAGGTGTGCTGATCGACCGGGGCCGTGACTATTACCTGAATTACAATGACAACAGAAGTTTTCGCCTGGGTTTTGCCTATGTACCAGTGTCCAATCTTGAGGCTGGCGTGAGGGTAATTGCGCAGCAGGTACGTGCAATGCTGTGAACGTGCCAACCAGGCACAAATGATCTGTCCCTTCGAAACACGCTACCTGTCTCTCGTGTCATTTGAAATTCTTAAGTTAACTGATCAGACAGTGACGGCGCTATGCAATCCCGTCACCTTGCTGTCAAAATCAGGGAACTGGACTTTTGAAAGATCGAATTGAAACCAATCCACGCATCACCCCTTTCCAGTTTCGGGTCTGTGATGAAACACTTGATCAAATCTACACGCGCGTCGCAAACTATCCCTGGCACGAGATGCCGGATGACGGTGGCTGGGACTATGGCACCAACCTGGACTACCTGAAGGAGCTGTGTGCCTATTGGACCGATGGTTTTGACTGGCGTGCGCAGGAAGCCAGGATAAACTCTTTCTCTCAGTTCAAAGCGCCGGTCGATGGCATTGATGTTCATTTTATTCATGAGGCGGGTAGCGGTCCACACCCCATGCCTTTGATGATCAGCCATGGCTGGCCGGGGTCTGTTGCCGAGTTTTATGACCTGATCGAGCCGCTTGCCCATCCCGAGCGGTTTGGCGGCAACATCGAAGACGCCTTTACCGTAATCGCACCATCTTTGCCCGGCTTTGGATTTTCGGGGCGACCACCCCGCCCCTACGGACCCCGCAAACTGGCGGGCATCGTCAATGGGTTGATGACAGACGTATTGGGTATTGAAAGCTATATGGCACAGGGCGGGGACTGGGGCGGTGCCATCTGCTCCTGGCTGGGTTATGAGCATGCCCCTGCCTGTAGCGCCATCCACATCAATGTTTTGACCATGCGCCACCCGGACGGGCCGCAGACACCTGAAGAACAGGCATGGAGTGCCCAGTTTGACCAGGATCAGATCATGCAGAACGGTTATCGAACACAACAGGCAACCCGGCCACAAACATTGAGCTATGCAATGATGGACAGCCCCGTGGGCATTGCCGCCTGGCTGGTCGAAAAATTCAACTCATGGTCGGATGTCGAAAACAACGACATCGAAGCAGCCCATTCCAAGGACCAGCTGCTGACCAATATCATGATTTACATCACAACCCGAACATTCAACTCGGCGTCGTGGATCTACTACGGGCGACGCGAGGAAGGCGGACGCATTTTGTCCCCTGAGGGCCGCCGTGTTGAAGTGCCAACCGGCTGCGCTGTCTTTCCGGCGGAAATGTTGAACTGGCCACCGCGATCCTACGCAGAACGAATCTACAATATTCAACACTGGACCGAGATGCCACGCGGCGGCCATTTTGCCGCGATGGAAGAGCCCGCAATGTTGCTGGCTGACATACGAAAATTCGCACGTAGCCTGCGCCGCTAAACGACTGACAAAGTCGACGGAGAGACCCCATGCCCCTTTCACACACCGATTACCAGACCATAGCCGACAAGCTTTCCCCTAACGGGCAGGCTTTTATTGATGGTAAATTCTGCAATGCGGCAGATGGTGAAAAATTCGAGACGATAAACCCTGCAACGGGTCAGGTGCTGGCCAGTGTCGCCCATTGCAAGGAGCAGGATATTGATCGTGCCGTGGCCGCCGCGCGCCGCGTATTCAATGCCGGCACCTGGTCACGTGCAGAACCGGAGGAACGCAAGGACGTTCTTTTGAAGATCGCCGCTCTTGTGCGCGAACACACGGATGAACTGGCAGTACTTGAAAGTCTGGATACCGGCAAGACCATCACGGATTGTCTGCACGAAATCGGCACTGAGGTGCCGGCATTTTTCCAGTGGTATGGCGAATTGGCCGACAAAACCTTCGGCAAGATAGCGCCCACCGGTCCTGGAGCGCTGGCCCTTATCACCAAGGAACCCGCTGGCGTTGCCGGTGCAGTGCTGCCATGGAACTTTCCGCTCGTCATGGCGGCCTGGAAGATCGCACCGGCGCTCGCAGTGGGTTGTTCGGCCGTCATAAAACCGGCTGAACAGACACCGCTTTCAGCAATCCGTCTTGCTGAGCTGATGCAGCAGGCTGGCGTACCGGACGGGGTGATTAACATCGTTCCTGGCTTTGGCGAAACCGCCGGGCGGGCCATCGGTCTGCACAATGATATCGACACCGTATCTTTTACCGGTTCAACCGAGGTCGGACGCATGTTCATGCGCTATTCGGGCGACAGTAACCTCAAGGGTGTCGGGTTGGAAATGGGCGGCAAAAGCCCTTTCATTGTACTCAAGGACGCAGCACTCAACGATGACCTGATAGAGCACGCCGCCATGTCGGCATTCTGGAATGGCGGCCAGAACTGTTCGGCCAATATGCGCCAGTTGATCGCCGCACCACTGGTTGAGGAATTTACCGGACGTATCCTTGACCGGGTGAAGGCATTTCAGCTCGGTGACCCTTTAAACCCCAAAACCGACATCGGTTCAATGATCACCAGGGAACACAAATCGATGGTCCTGGACTATATCCAAAGCGGCGTGGATGAGGGCGCAAGGATGGTAACCGGTGGTGCGAGTGAACTGCCGGGTCATTTTATCAAACCCACTGTTTTTCGAAATGTAACGCCGGACATGAAAATCGCCCGGGAGGAAATCTTTGGCCCTGTGCTTGGTATCATGCCGGTGCAATCTGCCGAAGAGGCACTCTCAATTGCCAGCGACACGCTATACGGTCTGCATGCCACTGTGTTTACACAGGACATCGACCGCGCCATCAGCATGGCCCGCTCCTTGCCCTGTGGCACGGTGTCGGTGAACGGCTTTTCAGAAGGCGATATCAAAACGCCCTTTGGTGGCTACAAGCAATCCGGTTCACTGGCGCGCGACAACGGCACCGAAGCGCTCGAACAATACCTGCAGACAAAGACGATATGGATCCAATCGAAGGTTGGCTAGCGCAATTCAGGTTTTGACGGGACCGGCAAAACCTGAATGCATCAACAAAATAAGAGGCCGACACCGTTGTACTGTTTCTGACAAAACGTGAAACGGTCCAGGCACCGCTACGCCCGGCGCTCCCATTCATCGCCAAATTGATTTCTGAACCAGGTGGATTGCCTTTTGGCGTATTGTCTGGTGGCAATAGCGCCACGCTCGATCGCCTGTGCCCGGGACAGGTTACCATTGATCATGGCGGTAATTTCGCGCACGCCAATGGCCTTCATGGCGGGAAGTTCAGGCGAGAGCTCCGCCGCCAGAAGGGTCCTGACTTCATCAATGGCGCCAAGGTCGAGCATTGCTTCGAAACGTGTGTGTATGCGCTCCCACAACAGCGCCCGTTCCGGCATCAATACAATCTTTTGCGCGCCTTCCACGTCAATCAATGCTTCGCTGGCGGTGTCCTGCAATGAGGCTATGGATTGTCCGGTGGTCTCCAATACCTCGAGGGCTCGCGCAATGCGCTGACCGTCCGTCCTGTTCAGGCGCGCCGCAACGCCAGGATCCCGAGTGGCAAGCACCGCATGAAGTTTTTCAGGCCCATCAGACAAAAGAGCCCCTCGCCAATGTTCCCTGATGGCCGCAGGAATTGCCGGCATTTGTGCCAAGCCGCCCAATAGGGCCTTGAAATAGAGCCCGGTTCCACCGACAAAGATAGGTGTTTGCTGTATCAATTCGTCTGAACCCAGCAGATCCGCAACATCACGTGACCAGGCGCCAACAGAATAGGCCCTTTGAGCAGGCACATGACCATATAACCGGTGGGGCACAACATCGGTGTCTTCAACACCAGGCCGCGCCGTCAAAACCTGCAGGGCATCATAGACCTGCATGGAATCGGTGTTGATGATGACGCCGTCAAGCTTTTGTGCCAGATCCAGTGCCAGTGCGGACTTGCCGCTGGCGGTGGGTCCGGCTATCAGGACAGCGTTCATATCTTTTTCAGCCTTACGGATTTTTTCATGTCTCTCGTTGCCACGCTTATTGCCAATCCGTCAAACCCTGTTCTGAACCAATCCATAGCGGCACAATGCGCCCATGCATTGGGTGCCAATGATCAGGGTGGCTCAATCCGCTGGCTGGCCGAGAAAATTGCCTGTGACATTGTGCCCGACGCCAGTTACACAGGTCAGGATATCCATGCAAGGCTCAAACGCATTGTCGCAGACCTGCCCGTTGACATCGTTGTTCAAAATGCGGCTGGCCGAAAAAAACGACTGCTGATCGCTGATATGGATTCGACCATGATACAGCAGGAATGCATTGATGAGCTGGCAGCAGAAGCCGGCGTATACGAACAGGTTGCTTCGATCACCGCGCGGGCAATGAATGGTGAAGTTGAATTTGAGCCTGCCATGCGTGAGCGCGTCGCCCTGTTAAAGGGGCTTGATACATCCATCATCAAAACTGTTATCGACCGGCGCATAACCCTTATGCCTGGCGGCGGCGAACTGATCGCGACAATGCGTGCCAACGGCGGGTATTGCGCGCTGGTATCAGGCGGATTTACAGATTTTACCAGCCGAATTGCGCACAGACTGGGTTTTGATGAAAATCGGGCCAATCAGTTGCATCATTGCGATGGTAAACTTGCAGGAACAGTTGCCGAACCCATCTTGGGGCGCCAGGCCAAGGTTGATGCACTCAATGAGCTTGCAGGCAAATTGAATGTAAGTGTCGAAGATGCCATGGCGGTGGGAGATGGTGCCAATGATCTGGGCATGTTGACCCTTGCAGGCAGTGGCGTTGCCCTGCATGCAAAACCTATCGTGGCGCAGCAGGCAAAGATCCGCATTGACCACTCAGACCTGTCGGCCCTGCTTTATGTGCAGGGCTACACCGGGACCGAGATTGAGTCTGCGCCATGATTATCACCAAAACACCAAGACTGATCATCCGAAACTGGCGCGATGACGATCTGGAGCTGATGCATGTCATCAACAGCGATGAAAAGGTCATGGCGTTTTTTCCATTTCGTCGCAACCGGGAAGAATCACGCATTCTGATGGATTTGCTGCGGCAAATGATCGACCGGACCGGGTTTGGTTTTTATGCATTGGAGCGCATATCAGACGGCAGGACAATCGGATTTGCAGGTCTGGCTAAGACGGACCTGGAACCTGTTTTGCCAAAGGGCAGCGTGGAGATCGGCTGGCGGCTGGCCAGCGAATTCTGGGGCGAAGGCTATGCCACCGAGGCGGCACGGGCGTTGCTTCGTATGGGTTTTGAAGAACGTGGACTTGAGGAAATTGTCTCATTTGCCGTTTTCAACAACATCCGCTCAACAGCGGTCATGAAACGCATAGGGCTCAAAGCCGATCCATCAAGGGACTTCAATCATCCCAATGTGCCCGATACGCACAGTGCCTTTCAGCCGCACGTGTTTTATTCGATCACCAAAACACAATGGCAGGCGGCACAATAGTCAACAGGCAATAATTGGCTGAAGTTGGATCTGTTGGGAGTACGGCGCACGAACACGCCGTACTCCCGCTGAGTATATTTTAGCGCATTGGCACCGTAATGAAGCGCAGCTCACCGGTTTTATTGGCGATCATCAGCAGTGCATTGCGTCGCCCGTCATCCTTGAGTTCCTTGATACGGTCCTCAACTTCCTGCGGTGTACTGACAGTTTCCTGTGCAATTTCCACGATGACCTGTCCAACGCCGATGCGTTTTTCTGCAGCAGCTGACTCCTCATCAACTTTCACAATCACGACGCCATTAACGTCTTCGGATATTTCGAATTTCTCGCGAAGCACGTCATCAAGTGTGGCCAGCTCCATACCCAGAACCGATACCGTTTCGGGTTCATCCTGTTTTGTCTGATCCTGAGCAATCAACTGCTCTCCATCTTCCAATCGACCAAGGGTAACCGCAACAGTTTGTTCCTTGCCCTTACGGATCAATTTGACTTCAACTTCCTTGCCGACCGGACTTTCCGCAACAATCCGTGGAAGGTCGCGCATTTCTTCAACGTCCTGGCCATCAAAGCTGATGATGACATCACCTGGCAGGATTGAGCCATTGTCAACCGGGCCGCCCTTTATGACGCCAGCAACAAGCGCGCCAACGGCTTCCTTCATATCTAGGCTCTCGGCAATATCTTCGGTCACCGGCTGAATGCGCACACCCAACCATCCCCGACGGGTTTCACCAAATTCGACAAGCTGTGCAACAACGGTTTTAACGAGGTTGGAGGGTACTGAAAATCCGATACCAATCGAACCGCCTGATGGCGAAATGATTGCTGTATTGACCCCAATGACGTCGCCGTCCTGGTTGAACAGCGGTCCGCCGGAATTACCACGGTTGATCGATGCATCGGTCTGAATGAAATTGTCATAGGGTCCGGAATTGATATCACGACCACGCGCCGAGATAATGCCGGTTGTTACGGTTCCGCCCAATCCAAATGGATTGCCGATCGCCATGACCCAGTCACCAATGCGCATTTTATCTGATGCGCCCAGCGATACCGCCGTTAATGGGGTTTCAGGCTTGACGCGCAGCACGGCGATATCGGTCTTGGGATCGGCACCAACGACTTCGGCTGTCAGCTTCGAACCATCGGCAAAATTGACTTCGATATCATCAGCCTCTGCGATGACGTGATTATTGGTGACAATCAGACCGTCCTTGTCGATTACAAATCCCGAGCCTAGCGAATTGACGCGGCGTGAACGCGGTTGCTGCTGTTGACCGCCATCTCTTTCGCCAAAAAATTCATCAAAAAAATCCTGGAAAGGAGATCCTTCGGGGATACGTGGGCGCGGTGTGCGATTGCTGTTGTTATTATTGCCGCTAACGCGCTGTGACGTAGAAATATTAACCACAGCGTCAAGCAGGGTTTCAGCAAGATCAGCAACAGATTCAGGCCCCTGCGCCGCCATTGTTGGTTGTACAGACCCAACGCTGATTAAAGATGAAGCAACACCCAATGCCGTCACAACGGCGATGGTACGAATGGGCTTAAGCATATTATTCAATGCCATTGCGAAGTCTCTCCCAGTTTCAAACTTAAGTGGCGCCATGATTGGCATAGATATGGTCAAATTCCGGCGCGTCCACTCAATTCTCGGCAAATTTAAAGTGATGACTGATTTTGAATTGAAACGCCTGGGACGTTTCCCCTACAAAACGCATTTATTCGCTCTGCCCCACTCATCTGAGGCCTCCTGTATCACGCTTGGCGATGGGCCTCATGCGAAACAGTGCCGGTTACCCGCTAACCGCGAATCATCCAGACGATAAAAACACCCAGTCCGATTGCCGCCAGACCAAATGCCCGCATCTGCTGATCTGAAATCAGCGGAAGTTCTTCAGCCATTTTTCGAATAAAAGAAGGGGCCAGTGCATAGACCAGCCCCTCGATTACAAAAAACAGCCCAAAAGCGATCAGTAGTTCGCTCATGGTATGGCCCGTTTAATTGCCGGACGCCGCAGCAGCGTCGCCAGCATTCGAACCGGCAGCATCGCCAAAGAACCGGAAGAACTCGGTATTTGGCGATATGACCATTGTCGTATCGGAATCCGTCAATGCGACACGATAAGCTTCCATCGAACGATAGAAGTCGAAGAAACCGATATCCTTGGAGAAAGCTTCAGCAAAAACCTTGTTTCGCTCAGCATCGCCCTGACCACGTGTGATTTCAGAATCACGCTTGGCCTTTGATACAAGTTCAACAACCTGCCTGTCCGCGATCGCCCGGATACGCTGTCCGCCTTCACGGCCACGTGCACGGATGAGTTCGGCTTCAGCCAGACGTTCAGCTTTCATGCGTTCAAAGGTTTGCTGTGAGACTTCCTTGGTCAGATCAGTACGACGAATGCGCACATCTTCGATGGTCAGCCCGAGGGATTCGGCGTCCGGCCGAAGCTGGTCGCGCACATCCGTCATCATGGCGGCACGTGCATCGGACAATGCGGATTCAAACCCGCGCAGACCATACACCCGACGCAAGGCAGAATCGAGACGTGTTCTCAGCCGCGATTCTGCCGCGGTCACATCACCTGATACGGTTTCCCGGAAGCGTTCTGCATTGGTAATTTTGTAAACCACAAATGCATCGACTTCGTAAAACTTACCGCCGGAAACCTGAACACGAATGTCATCCAGGTCAAAACGAATGGCGCGTTTCTGCACCACCTGAATATTATCTGCTTCCATGAAACTGAAAGGCAGCTTGAAATACAAACCCGGCTCGGTTTTGACCGAGCGAATCTCACCGAACCGCAGCACAATGGCTTGCTCTCCGGCCTGAACCACAAAGAAGGACGAATAGGCAAGACCGGCCAGCACGACCAGACCAATAACTATTGCAGGAAGACGATTACCCATTATTTGGATCCTCCTTGAGGTGCAATCTTGTTGAGTTCAGTCAAAGGCAAATAGGGTACAACACCCTGCCCGTCACTTTGCTCAAGAATGAATTTGTTGGATGTCTTGTAAACTTCTTCCATCGTTTCCAGAAAAATCCGCTTACGGGTTACATCAGGTGCCTTGGCGTATTCATCATAAATGGATGTAAAACGCTGCGCTTCACCTTCTGCTTCATTGACGACACGATCTTTGTAAGCTGAAGCCTCTTCAAGTATCTGTGCGGCTTCACCACGCGCCTGACCAAGCTTCTGGTTGGAATATTGGTTGGCTTCTTCGACAAAGCGGTCCTCATCCTGCTCGGCACGCTGCACCTCATCAAATGCATCAGCCACTTCACGTGGCGGCGCTGCATCCTCAATGGAAACGGTGTTGATCGCAATACCGGCCCCATAGGTATCCATGGTGGTCTGGATTGTTGTCTTCACATCATCAGCAATTGCCTGACGATTGTCGCGGAAAATATCCTGAGCGGGACGACGACCGACGACTTCACGCATGGCGCTTTCTGCAACCTGCCTCAAAGTATCCTGCGGATCTTCAAGGTTGAAGAGAAAATTCTGCGGATTGATGATCGAGTACAAAAGCGAGAATTGAACATCAACAATGTTCTGATCGCCCGACAGCATCAATCCCTGGGTCGCTCCGCTGCGTGAATTGCCACCAACATTGATCTGACGTTCGACAATACTGACCATCTCCACCTTTTCGACCGGCCACCACAAAAAATGCAGACCAGGCTGGGAAATATCAGCTTTGGGTTTACCAAACAGCAGGACGACACCGCGTTGGTCAGGCTGAACCGTATAGACTGCCTGATATGCCCAAAGTGCCAATAGCCCAAGGACGATCACGACAATAAATATCGGACTGCCACCGCCACCACCGGGCAAAGCATTTTTCAGCTGGTCCTGGCTTTTGCGAATAATTTCCTCAAGGTCCGGCGGTGTACCGCCGCCACCTGTACGACGTGGTCCGCGCGGCCCCTGACCCCAAGGGCCCTGGTTGTTTCCGTCACTGCCATTTTGGTTGCTCCAGGGCATACAATCCTCATCCGTTCGTCAACACGTGTCACACATGTTTAGTCGATAAACACACCTCGACACTGCCGATCTTTTTCAATGCTTCATTCAGGCACTTCGATACGCATTGTAACCACGAATGGTCAAGGCATATTGCTGCGCACGCAAATGGGCTTAGAAGCGGTTATAGGTATAGTAAGACCAGCTTTCAACGCGCGACACGCAATCGGGTTCAATTTCATGTCGCTTTTTGACGATAAACTCTGTATCGCGTTGCAACCGTGTCTTTTTCTCCCGCAGGAATGGCCTCATCATGTGTCATCTCCCAGTCAGCGGCAGCTAATTCCGGAAACCGGGTATCGCCTTGTGGAGCACTTTCAACCAGCGTGTAATAAACCTGATCAGCATAGGGCAGGGTTTGACGATATATTTCGCCCCCGCCTACGACGCAGATTTCACCGATATTATGCGCCATTGCATGCGTTTTGGCAAAGGACAGCGCACTTTCAACCGAAGCATGACAGGCAACGCCAGCCGCATTGAATGTGCTGTCACGCGTAACAACAATGTTCATGCGCCCCGGCAGGGCCTTGCCGATGGATTGAAAAGTCTTGCGCCCCATTATTATGGGCTTTCCCATTGTAATCGACTTGAAGCGCTTGAGGTCCGTTGAAAGTCGCCAGGGCATCGCACCATCACGTCCGATGACGCCATTGCGTGCTGCGGCCACAACGATGCTTACTGTCACATCTGCCTCACACCCAATGGCACTCATACGGATACTTTCGCGGCGATATGGGGGTGAGGATCATAATTTTCCAATGTGAAATCGCTGATATCAAAAGAAAATATATCCTGCCCACGGTTTTCGACCATCATCTTTGGCAGCGCTTTCACCGAACGCCCCAATTGCAGTTTCGCCTGATCAAAATGGTCGGCGTATAAATGTGCATCGCCAAATGTGTGAATGAATTCCCCGGGCTTCAAACCGGTCACCTGTGCCATCATAATCGTCAGCAGTGCATAAGAAGCGATATTGAACGGCACACCAAGGAAAACATCTGCCGAGCGCTGATAAAGCTGGCAGGACAATTTGCCATCGGCCACGTAAAACTGGAAAAGACAATGACAAGGGGGAAGTGCCATCTCATCCACTTGCGCAGGATTCCACGCAGAAACAATCAATCGGCGTGAGTTTGGATTTGATTTAATCGCCTCGACCAGATTGCTGATCTGGTCAATGGTGCCGCCGTCTGCCGCAGGCCATGAACGCCACTGATAGCCATAGACCGGCCCCAGATTGCCATTCGCATCGGCCCATTCATCCCAGATGGAAACACGATTTTTATTCAACCAGGCAATATTGGTATCGCCGCGTAAAAACCACAAAAGCTCGATGATGATAGAGCGCAGGTGTAATTTCTTTGTCGTCAGAACGGGAAAACCATCCTGCAGATCAAACCGCATTTGATGACCAAATACCGAGCGTGTGCCAGTACCGGTCCGGTCGTCCCGATCAACGCCGCTTTCCAGAACGCGCTTAAGAAGTTGGTGATATTGATGCATGGTTTGCTCCGGAGCGATTCGCACTGGTGCATGATATACCAAGGAAGTAAGCGGTGACTTATTTCCTGTCGAAGATTTGCCTGATTTTGTAACCGGACCATTTTGGATGATCGTGTGGTTCATGCAGTGAAAATTGCAGGCGGGCTCAAAGGTCGGAAAGTTTTTCCAGCTCCCTGGCGCACAGATAGTAGAAAGTGACGCGGCTTTTAGCCCGGTCGCCGCTCATCGTTTCACAGGTCCTGGCAACAGCATCGTCGGCAGCGTCGGCGCTCACACCAAGTTTCTTGCCGCACCAGCTGTCCTTGACGCGCTTCAATTCCGTTGGATCCGAGCACGAGACCAATGATGAATCACGATTGCGCAGCGCAATGCCCAGATGCCTCACAATTTTCTTGACGATAACTTCGTCAGCATCCGAATCATATCGTTTGACATCTGCAAAATAGTCGCTCATCTGGTTCCCCTGTCATTTGTTCTTTTATGAAAAGTACTGTGTACAACAACAATTGAGAGTCAATCCCGCACACAGGCGCAAATTGAAGATGTTTTGCGATGAAATAGGCTACTTCAAAAATTCCAAACAGGCTTTGGACAGCACCCAATGTTTCTTTTGTTGAAATGCGCTCCCATTTCGTTGATCCATAGTCAGGATAAGCAGAATTATTATTACGGCTTCGCGTGTTTAGACAATATGCGCATAACGTAACTTTGACCCGAAAAAACCTTGAACCACAATTTCCCCCTGGAAACCGGGTTACAGATTGGAACGAACCTGTGAATTTTGCTGTTTGGCAACACTGATGAGGCAAATGGCTTGCGTTGGGTCTTTCCAACGGCCCACCGAAGCCTTATATTGAGGGTGCTGCTTCGGCAGCTATGGCGATAAACGGAAGATGCAATAAACCTATCGGACCCGGGGGCGGTACCCGGCGCCTCCACCACAACCGGCTGGACCTGCAGACAGGATGTTTGCAAGAGAACCGGTTTTGATGGGGGCGAAATAGGATCGACGAGGGCGTAAAGATCAACTTTTTGCTCGGCATGGTTCCGCCGTTATCGGGCCGTTACAATAGTTGCAAACGACAACTATGCGGAGGCACGTCTCGCTGCTTAATGCAGTGTGACAGCTTCAATTCAACTCCTGACCGGTCGCACGGTTAGGCGGGGTTCGGAGGCACCTGGCAACAGAAGCCTCCACTTTTCTCCACAATTTAGAAAATATTCGCATGTAATATTGAAGGCCCATCAAAGGATGTGTATCACGGTACGACAACAACAGGCGGAATCTGGCAGTGCAGGACCACATTAGATACGATATACTCGCGCAGGATGCCCTCAGAGGCGTTATCCGCAAGGTGCTGTCGGAAATTGCCGCGACAGGAAGTCTGCCCGGCGAACATCATTTTTTCATAACATTTTTGACCAATGCCCCCGGCGTGCGAATCTCTGCATTTCTGAAAGAAAAATATGTGGAGCAGATGACGATCGTGGTGCAGCATCAATTCTGGGACCTGAAAGTCACAGAAAGTTATTTTGAAATCAGCCTGTCCTTCTCTGACAAACCTGAAAAACTTCACATACCGTTCGCGGCAATTCGCGGGTTTTATGATCCGTCGGTGAATTTTGAACTCGAGTTTGATACGGAAATTGCAGACAATGACGCTGTCCCCTCCGGAGAGATTGCCACCTATGTAGCGCCTCAGCTTGAAGAGGTTGATGCCGCTGAAAAGACAAAGGGTGTGTCCACAGAACCATCTGAAAAGAAGGCAGACGTTGCAGAGTCCGAAAACGTACAGAGCGAAGAAAGTTCTGAGGCAAAACCCGGCGCCGATGTCGTGTCGCTGGATGCGTTTAGAAAGAAAAACTAGATGTGCGCTGATCTGGTCAATTTGCGGCAGTTCAAAAAGCGCAAGGCTCGGCTGGATAAGGAAAAAACGGCTGAAGAAAATCGCGTGGCATTTGGCCGAACCAAGTCGGAAAAGGCGCATACAGCCCGTATCAATGAACTGGACGAGCGCAAACTTGACCAAAAGCGCCTTTCCAGCATGGATCAAAGCGAGAAAGACACGCCCGATGGCAATACGTCGCAATGATCAGCAAACATTCCATCACCATTCGCGGCCATAGAACCAGTTTCTCACTGGAAGATGAATTCTGGAACGAACTGCGTTCCATTGCCAAACACCGCCAAATCGCCATTGCCGCTTTGATGACGGAGATCGATGCCTTGCGCGAAGAGGGCAACAACCTGTCATCAGCCGCCCGCGTGTATGTGTTGCACTGGCTGAAATCACAAGACGCTGACAATAACACGGACCGATGAGATTCTAATTGTTGAGCGTGTCGAATTTCAGTTCCGGCAATCGCTCGCCCGTTTGCACGCCCCGCTCTGCCGGGATCGGTGGCACAACAACGCGCTGTGCTGCCCCCAGATCATTGACCCGTTGTTCAGCCAGCGGATTGGCAGAACCGCCCCCGCCGCTTTGCTGAATCACACGGCGCAGCGCATCTTCGATTTTGAGATGCAGGTCATCCTGCTCCGGCCGTGCCAACAGGCGCTCGCGCAATAGTTTGTCGGCATAGGCCTGAGCGGCACGCTGCTGGTCCTGAATCAATTGCTCAAGTCGGGCCGCTTCTGCAGCCTTTTGCTGTGCCTCAATAATCAATCTGCGGGCTTCGGCCGCGGCCAGCCGCTCAGCTTCAATGGCAGCTATGCGTTCACGCTCGGCCTGCTCCTCGCGGGCTTTTTGCAATGCGGCCCGTTCCGCCTCCAGACGTTTTCTTTCTTCTGCCGCCTCGCGACGATTGCGCTCCTGCACCTTGGCCAGCAAAGACTCCCGCCGCATCCGCTGGTTCTCCAATACCACCGCCTGTAGTATCTCCACCCGGCGACGTTCGCGTTCATAGGCACGCAATGAAAGGAAATTACTCAACTCAGCCACATCCAATGAGCGGTCGGGATCAGCAAGCGGGCCGAGGAATGCAATGCTGAGCGCCGGAGCAGCGCCGGTCAAAGCCTCATCTTCAGGATCAAATTCAACATCGAACCTTGCGTTTATGGCTTCATCCACCAGATTGATGCGCACACCACCGCGCAGCGTCGCCGCGTTGTCTGTCAGCACAACATTGGGCATACGCAATGTTCCGGCGGCAATGGTAAAAGGCACAGTCGCCTCGTCCGCAAAAAAACTACCGTTTGAAATCACACGGTCGGTAAGTTTTGCGACATTGTCACCACCAACCTCAAATCCGTCTTCATCCGCACCGTCCAATATCAGCGCCAGTGATTCGTTCTCAACCCCCTCGAGATCCAATCCGCGCGTCTCAAGGATGCCGGAACCGGTCAGCGATGCGATCATCGCTCGCATGCTTTTGCCGGTTCCCTCCACCGAGGCCGACAGATTGAAATTTCCTGATGCAACCGGAAAGCCATCACGCTTCCACATAACAGACCCCAGATCAGCGTCCAGTATCTGTATCTGGCCGGACAAAAGCCCCGATGCACCACGATTGGCCAGGGTCGCATTCCCCTCCAGCCGGCCACCCAGCCATTCAGCAGAAAGGTTGCGCCACTGGAACTCATTGTCATTGAGAACGAGTTTACCGGACCAATCCGTGGCATCAGGACCAAAATACAGTCCGGCCGTTTGCGCCCGTATGTCCAGATCCAGATCAAGATCACCCTGCAGGGGTTGAAGGAACTCGGCACCACTCCACCCGGGCCCGCCGGATAAAACGGTTCCCGAACCCAGCATGGTTTCGGCAATCCATGCCATATCGATTTCCGACAATGACAACGATCCGCTCGCTGCCTTTTTGCCCGCTCCGCGTTGGATCGTAACATTGCCCGAGAAAGTCGTATCGCCGACTTTTCCGCTCAGGGTAGTCAATTTATAGGTATCCGTATCCGTTTCGATGTCGCTTTCAAAAGCCACTGGCAGGCTGAAACCAAGATCGACCAGATTAATGCCGTTCATGGGCAGGTAGGTCGTTAGATCATCCGATGTCAAATTCAGTCGAAAATTTCCCTGAAGCTGGCGATCCACGTCCTGCCAACCGGATCCGCGCGCCGACGCCTTGGTGTCGGGTGCATCATAGGCAAATGAAAATCCCATTTCTGTGGACGGCACGCCTTCAAGGCGGATATCCACGGTCGCGGGACCGTCCAAATCAATCGGCAGACTGCCAATGGCCATTTGACCAAGCAGATTGCGCGGCGTGTTATTGCTCACATCGGCGGTCAGGGAAATTTGTGAATCACTGATGGGAGCCATTGCATCCTGACGTTCCACTTCGACATCAAATCTGCTACCGCCACTTCTGCCGCGCAACCGTGTTTTCAAGGTCGTTTTGCCATCAGAAGCGGGCGACAACCTTGTTTCAACATCAATATTGGTTTCGCCGAACAATCGGGCGTTGTCACGCAGGTGATCCAGAACAGGGTGCTCTCCACCAAGCTTGGAAACCAGCGTCAGCAACGGGCCGCTTTGTTCAACCATCACGCTCATATCCACCTCACCAATTGGCGCATCGAATATGTTTTCAAGGCGTCCAACACCGGAAATCGAGGCACCACTGAGATCATTGACAGTGAGGCGATCAATATCCAACGTGCCTCCCTTGAGGCGCAATGATAAATCCGCGTCTTTTGCCAGGACGCCGGACATCAAAAAAGTGTCAGCGCTCAGACGCGCGCTGATATCATGATCTGCCAAACGGTTTTCGTGTCCATCGCCTACAATCAGCCCGGCAAAGGCACGCAATGCATCCGCATCGACTTCGTCGCCATCCAGTTGCAATGACAGCGAAGGTCTGCCCTGGATAGGCACAACCCGTTCAAGCCTGCCCTTCAATTGGGCAGAGCC
Organism: uncultured Rhizobiaceae group bacterium; assembly: GCA_947501445.1. GTDB lineage: Bacteria > Pseudomonadota > Alphaproteobacteria > Rhizobiales > Rhizobiaceae > Hoeflea_A. The sequence continues at coordinate 117,009 of CANMVS010000010.1, forward strand.
GACGGCAATCTCCAACTGGTCGAACCGCTGCAACTGGGTCGACAGATCAACCTTGGCGGACAAACCTGCCGCTTCGAGTTTGCGAATGGCCGGATCGACACTGTCCGTCAACCAGGAGGCGAAGCCGGACGGTTGATTTGAAGCGACGATCACTTCGCCGGAAAAACCGAAACTCGAGCCAACGCCGAGTTGACCGGTTGCCAGAAATTGCGTTCTGCCCGGAAACTTTGCCTCAAGGCGCTCGACTTTCCAGTATCTTCCATCAGGCCGCGCTTCGATCAGAACATCGCGGATGGTCGTGTCTCCGGTGACAATAGCCGGCAACGCCATGGATACACGTCCTGGCATTTGTGGAACCGGTGCCCAGGAAACAAGGCTGCGCAGTGTGGCCAGCCGCTGCTCAAGCGATTTGGACTCGCCAGCATTTGCATCCGTGTCCTGATCACTCCCCACGCTGGAAATGTTGAGTTGCTGACCATCTGCAATTAGCAAAAATTCAGGATTTGGTCCGGTATCAAGCGTTGCCTCACCGGAGATGACATAGGGGTCCTTCGCCGAGCCTGTTTCAAGCCTGTAGTCCTCAATGCGCAGCCGCTCATTATCCAGTTCGAATACACCCTGCGCTTTCGCATATAATGGCCGTCGACCGCGCTTTCCTTTGGCTGTCGGATCATTTTGCTGCATTTGGGGGTTGACCGCCTGGACAAGAAAACTGCCCTTATATTGCGGCTTCAGATCCTCAATCTGCGCATCACCTTCAAGCTCGATTGAAAACGGTTCATTTTCCGGCATCAGTCGTGCGCGCAGACGGATGCTGCCATTCTCAAGCGGTGTACCGGCAATCAGCGAAAAACCACCTTTGTAGCCATTGAGTTCGGCATCACCATCCATCTGCCACGGGCCGGCAATCGACTTGGCAGACATTTTCATGTTCAAACGGTCAAGCAGGTGCTCGCGTCCGTTTTGATCGTCAACAATGAGTATGCGGGCATCTGATACCCGGATGTTCTCCAGAACCAGAGATTTACCCGGAAGAGCCTTGTCACTTCGTAGCGCCCAATCCAGTTCTCCATCATCAGACAGGCGCACGGTTGCCACGGGCTTTTCAATCCGCATGTCGAAAATACGGATTTCACCACTTAAAAAAGGCGCAAGTTCCGCATCCATCGAAAAGGTTTCAATGGTCATCATGGGGGCGCCATCCTGCCCCTCACCCACAACGACATTGTCAAAGGTAACAGAGGGAAACGGCAACAGTCGGGCATCGGCCTCGCCCAGAACTTTCACCTTTTGACCCAGAATTCGGCCAGCTTCGCGTTCAAAATCCTGCCGATAACTGGACCAGTCGACAAAATACGGCCCTATCAGTGCTGCAAACAGCACCAATACCAATAGCCCACCAAAAAACACGAACAATCGGATCAGGGTACAGAACCTCTACTACGCATAAACAATCTATCTGGGTGCAGTACAATCAGGCCCGATCAATGCAATTCACAGTCCGGTCTGCCGCAGCCTATTGTATTCTATACAGTGAATTCGCTTCCGTCATGACAAAATCCGAACACTATGGTCAATTTTGCATAATGCGGCACCACTTACCCCATTCTCAGTGTAACCTAATCAAGTGAGAATATTTTTCCCGGGTTCATGATATTATCGGGATCCAACGCTGTCTTGATTAATCGCATCTGCTCAATCCCGCCGCCATACTCATTGACAAGCGCTGTCTTTTTTCCCTGGCCAATACCGTGCTCGCCCGTGCAGGTCCCGTCCATTTCGACAGCCCTGGCATTCAACCGGTTCATGAAACTCTCGGCGTTTTCTATTTCCTGCGCATTTGTCTGGTCGATCAAAATCAGAACGTGAAAATTCCCGTCACCGACGTGGCCGACAATAGGTGCGATGAGCCCGTTGCGGTCTATGTCTTCCTGTGTTTCGCGAATGCATTGCGCAAGACGGCTGATCGGCACACACACATCAGTGGAAATGCCCTGGGCACCAGGGCGCAATTGCAGTCCGGCCCAATAGGCGTCGTGCCTGGCCTTCCACAATTTGTTGCGCACCTCCTGTTCGGTTGCCCAGATAAAATCGGCACCACCAAATTCGGCTGCAATTTCACCAAAAAGTTCTGCCTGCTCTGCTGCATAAGCTTCCGTTCCGTGAAACTCCACAAAAAGGGCTGGTGTTTCCGGGTAATCCAAACCCGAATAGGCGTTCGTTGCGCGCATCGACAAGGCGTCAAGCAGCTCGATACGTGCAACAGGTATACCCATTTGAATAGTCATGATTACGGCGTTGACGGCATCATCCACTGTCGCGAACGGACAAACACCGGCAGTGATACCGGCCGGAATTCCAAAAAGCCGCAGTGTAATAGATGTCAAAATGCCCAGCGTTCCTTCAGAACCTACAAGCAAGCGTGTCAGGTCATAGCCAGCCGACGACTTGCGTGCCCTGGTTCCAGTTTTGATTTCCTGTCCGTTCGCGGTCACGGCCGTCACCGACAATACGTTGTCCTTCATGGTGCCATAACGCACCGCATTTGTACCGGAAGCCCGTGTTGACGCCATGCCGCCGATAGAGGCATTGGCACCCGGATCTATGGGAAAAAACAAACCCGTATCGCGAAGATAGGTATTGAGGTCCTCGCGCGTCACGCCGGGCTCAACGACGCAGTCCAGATCTTCCGCATTGACCTGCAAAATCCGGTTCATGCCAATTGTATCAATGCTGACGCCACCATTTGGTGCATTGACCTGGCCTTCCAGTGACGTTCCCGCACCAAAGGGAATGACAGGCACCTTATGGGCAGCGCAAATCCGGACAATTTCAGCAACTTCATCGCCATTTTCAGGAAACACCACTGCGTCGGGCAGTTGGGACGGAATATATGTCGTCGTATGGGCATGTTGCTGACGAAGGGCCTCGGTGGTTGCCAGACGCTCACCAAATCTTTGTTTCAAAATTCCTATTGCCGTGGCAATACCATCCTCATTTCGCCAACCGGCAACAACATCAGACAATCCCATCTATTCAGGTCTCCTTTAACAATTGCGTGCAGGATGCCTCTTGTGGCCTTGAATTGAAAGCGTAATGTGCGATCAATGCCATCCTATATGAACTGCGTCACGGAGATCAGACATGACCCACACAGCGCCGTTTGTGGCGCCAGCAGCATCGATCGAACCGGCCTGGATCGATTACAACGGACACATGAACATGGCATATTACAACGTGCTATTTGATCGTGGAGCAGACAGTGCGTTCGAAACCATTGGATTGAGCGAAGCCTATGTCAAACAGGCGGGTTTCAGTTTTTTCGTCGCTGAGGTTCATGTGTGCTACCTGCGCGAACTGCATTTGGGCGATCAGGTAAAGGCCAGTTTTCAACTGATCGACCATGACCAAAAGCGCCTGCATGTTTACCAGGAATTGCGACACATTGACGGGTGGGTGGCCGCGACATCCGAAACACTTTATCTGCATATTGACGCTTCCGGGCCAAAGGTCGCTCCCATTCCCGATGAAATGGCGAAAGCAATCAGATCAATGCAACTGGCCCATGCATCACTTGACCGGCCCCAGCGCATTGGCCGGTCCATAAAAATAAAACACGGTTAAGCGATGGTGCCCGATTTCATCAAATCACTGCCCACACAAGTCGCCCAATGGGTAGCGCCCAATATTCGCGCCTATCTGGGCGAACGACAGCCAAGACTTTGGTTATTGTCGCTCGTCATCAGTCTTGTGGTGACCGTCGCCGCCATTCTGTTTCGCGAACTGATTGGCGCTGTTCAGCTGCTTTGGTTGAAAAATGGAACCGAACGTATCGTTTCAGCTGCACGGGACGTTGAATGGTATTACATTTTTCTGGCACCCATCATTGGCGGATTAATCGTCGGCATCCTGCTGCAGACACTGATGCCGCAGCGAAGAACCCTTTCTGTTGCCGACGTGATCGAGGCAAGAGCGGTCACCGGCAGAAAGCTCGGCCTGCGCGATGGTTTGCTTTCCGCACTCATTACCGCCGTCTCACTTGGATCAGGTGCAAGCGCTGGACGAGAGGGACCTATGATCCACCTGGGTGCAACCCTTGCCAATAGCGCTGCCAGGCGATCCGGATTGCCGGAATGGTCCAAGCGCACATTGCTGGGTGCCGGAGTTGCTGCCGCCATATCCGCCAGCTTCAATGCGCCTGTTGCCGGTGTCCTTTTTGCCCATGAAGTTATTCTGGGACATTTTGCGCTTCGCGCATTTGTGCCAATCGTCATTGCATCCAGCGGAGCGGCCATCATATCACGGGCCTGGTTTGGAGAAACCGCGGCCTTTGTAATACCGGATTATCACATTGCCTCCTATTGGGAGTTTCCGGCGTTTGCACTGCTGGGCCTGGTATCGGCCATTGTTGCAATCGCCTTTCAGTTTTCCCTGTTTTCCGGGGATTTTCTGGCACGAAAAATAACGATGCCACTGTGGCTGCGCCCGGTACTCGGCGGTATAGCCATTGGCGGCATGGGTGTCTTTCTTCCGCACGTACTTGGTGTCGGTTACGAGGCGACTGATATGGCACTTCAGGGGCATCTGCCCCTCGTGCTGATGCTCGTATTGATTGTTGCCAAGACACTCGCCACAACGATTACATTGGCCTCACGCTTTGGTGGCGGTGTGTTCTCACCAGCCCTTTATCTTGGCGCAATGTCAGGCGGTGCATTCGGCATTGTGGCCGCCAATGTATTGCCCAATCTTGCATCAAGCCCCGCACTCTATTCCATTCTTGGAATGGGCGCTGTGGCAGGGGCCGTGCTCGGCGCACCCATATCAACGACGCTGATTGTTTTCGAACTGACCGGCGGCTATGAATTGTCCATTGCCCTGCTGTTGACGGTGGCCATCGCTCACGGCATCAATCAGGCCATTCACGGTCGATCCTACTTTCAGTGGCAGCTTGAGATGCGCGGCCTGTTTGTACAGGCCGGTCCGCACCGGGCAGTTGTAAGCAACGCCAAAGTGATGGATTTCATGACAATGCTGAAACCAGATGAGGATTCCGGATTTCATGAACCGAAAGACGATGAACCGTTCCTGCGTCCTACAGACACATTGGAGACGGCACTCAGGGTTTTCGACTCAGGCGGTCACCCCAAATTGCCGGTCATTCATGAATCAGATGGCACAACCATCATTGGCTGGGCGGAGCAGGTAAAAGCTCTTGCCTATTTCAACAGGAAACTGATTGACGCTTCTGAAGAAGAGCACCGTTAGAGTAATTCAGGTTTAGTCGGTGCGGCTAAACCTGATCGATTGAACGGCCAAAGCCTCAACGGATTGCACTATTGAATCACATACTGAAATTCAAGTATCCGGCATCAATATTTTCACACATACAAATAATAATCCACTGAATACTCAATATTCTTTACATGTATTTACCATTAATGTATGTAAGTAAGATAATATTTACACTATATTGCAAATTTACTTAATGGAGGACTACATGAAACCCCGAAATTTTGCACTTGCGGCTGGCATCACCGGCATGGCGATTGCAGTAAGCAGCTTTGCCCTGGCGCAAAGCCAGCTTCTGAATACAGGCACCGTCACTCAACGCACCTTTGCGATACCCGCAACGGGCATACCGGCAAACCTGGTGCCCATGATTGTTTATGTGCCAGCACAGTCAATGCACAGCGCTGAACCAGACCAGGCAGCGTCCAAACCTCCAGCCCACAAAGTCAAAGCCATTGCCCAAGGGAAAAATCCAACCAAGTGTCTGATAGGAAGCGTATCAGCGCTGACGCAAGACGCCTCTGACTGCCAGCGTGTTGGCGGCAAACTGGCAGATAAAAATGCCAACTTTGCAAGCGGCATGCATAATTACAAATAGATATCCCAACCTCAAGCCGCCCATACAAACGTCTGTTTTGCACAGGTTGGGCACCGCCTCTTTTTTGGCGTAGGTGGTGCAACTCTACAGGCTCAGGTGTTTCATAATCACCTGAGCCTGTTGCGCCGACAGCCATGATCGCCTAACAGAGGCAAAAAGAGGGTGCAATGGCGCAATTCATTTCAGATACGGTGTTCAAGCGTGACGTTTTTTCCGAAACGCGCGCCGGACATTTTGACGACCAGCCTGATCAGCGGGTTGCGCGCCGCATTGTCACCGCCTCACCGCTGTGGTCCCGCCCGATTGCCTGGTATCTTGCAAAACGGGAAATTCGAGCCCTGCGGTCCGTTGCAGGTATTGAAGGAACGCCGGACATTATCAAAGTCGATGCGGATGGCCTGTTTCGCAACTGGACTGATGGAACGCCGCTTCATCTTGCACGCCCTGCCCACGCCGAATGGTACACTGATGCAAAACGGCTGCTGCGCGACATGCGTCGGCGCGGTATTACCCATAATGATCTGGCCAAGCCTCAAAACTGGTTGATGCTGCCCGATGGCAAGGCTGCGGTCATCGATTTTCAGCTTGCTTCCTGCCATCGCCGCCGCGGCCGCCTCTACATGCTGATGGCCTATGAGGACCTTCGCCACTGCCTTAAACAAAAGCGTGCCTTTGCACCGGATCTGATGACGGCCACTGAAAGGCGCATTCTGGCACGCAAATCCCTGCCCTCGCGCATTTGGATGGCCAGCGGCAAGAAACTGTATAATCTGGTGACACGGGGCATCTTCTCCTGGTCCGACGGAGAAGGAACCGGCGATCGCATTGATCGCGAGGGCCCCGCCATCAATCAGGCCCTTGGCGAGAACGACAGCGTTCTTGGCGCTGCGCTCGCCCTTTATCCCCTGCCACGCAAGGGTGTTGGAATCTATGCCTTCGTCGAAACCACCGCGACATCGCTTGATATTGCCGCCATGAACAACGCTGTTCATGCGATCGACAAAGAAGCACATATCGACCTTGCACAACCCGTCAGCGCCTTGCCGAAAAGACCGGACGGCACTGTACGCGATGATATTCTCAGGCTCATTGCCATGAACCAGATAACCGAACTGGACGATGTGCTGCAACGCGAACCGGATCTGGCGGCAATTGTTCGACCCATCGTGGATGGGCGATTGAACTGGACGGATCGTCGTATTTCACGGCTGGAGAAATAGCACCCGCTGGACGCCTGCCAGTGCAGTAAATGCCGGATGTATATGCGCACGAATGCGGTGTCGGGCTACGGGTTGAACGATTCATGAACAAAAGTCGCAATTGAAGTCCATTGGTTGCTGGCCTTTCCCAGCCGAATCACTACATTGGAAGCCATGATCGACCAGGATGATGACATTCCGTTCTTCGGAGACAATGAAGAACAAATCAGACCAGCCGCTGCACCCAGTGGCATGGCAGCACGCGCCATGGCGGCTCGCAATCGCCAAAACAGCGCGCCGGCCTATCTGGACGGGTTAAATCCGGAACAAACACGTGCTGTTGAGACAATTGACGGCCCTGTGCTCGTGCTGGCTGGCGCAGGAACGGGAAAAACACGGGTTTTGACAACCCGTATTGCGCATATTCTTGCCATGGGGAAAGCTTTCCCCAGTCAGATCCTATCGGTAACCTTTACCAATAAAGCTGCGCGCGAGATGAAGCAGCGTATCGGCATTCTGGTCGGCGGTGCTGTTGAGGGCATGCCATGGCTTGGAACTTTCCATTCAATTGGTGTCAAATTACTCCGACGCCACGCCGAATTGGTTGGGCTGCGTTCCGATTTCACCATTCTGGATACCGACGACCAGATCCGCTTGCTCAAGCAACTCATTCAGGCAGAGGGTCTTGATGACAAGCGCTGGCCTGCCCGCCAGTTCGCCATGATGATTGATGGCTGGAAAAACAAGGGCTTTGGGCCTGTCGATATTCCCGAAGGCGATGCCAGAGCCTTTGCCAATGGCAAGGGACGGGAGCTTTATGAAGCCTATCAGAACCGGTTAAAGACCCTCAACGCCTGCGATTTTGGCGATCTGCTTTGCCATCCGATACGGATTTTTCGCAACCATCCCGATGTCCTCAAAGAGTACCACAAAAAGTTTCGCTACATTCTTGTCGATGAGTATCAGGATACCAACACGGCTCAATATATGTGGCTGCGGCTGATCGCCCAGGGCTCACACAACGTATGCTGTGTGGGCGATGATGACCAATCGATCTACGGCTGGCGCGGCGCCGAGGTTGATAACATCCTGCGTTTTGAGAAAGATTTTCCGGGCGCCGTTGTCATCCGTCTGGAACGCAACTATCGCTCCACAGCCCATATATTGGGTGCTGCGGCTCATCTGATCTCTCACAATGAAGGGCGTCTGGGCAAAACGCTCTATACGGAAAAAGACGATGATGATGATGAAAAGGTCATCGTACATGCCGCCTGGGATTCAGAGGAAGAGGCCCGTGCCGTTGGCGAAGAAATAGAACAGTCTCAAAGGCGCGGTCACAAGCTCAATGATATGGCCATTCTCGTTCGCGCCTCTTTTCAAATGCGTGAGTTCGAAGACCGTTTCGTCACATTGGGTCTGAATTACCGGGTAATTGGCGGTCCGCGTTTTTACGAGCGGTTGGAAATTCGCGATGCCATGGCCTACTTCCGCGTCGTATGCCAACCGGCAGATGATCTTGCTTTCGAGCGCATCGTCAATACACCCAAACGCGGTCTTGGCGAGGCAGCAGTGCGTCAGGTTCATGACTATGCCCGTGCACGCAATATACCGATGCTCAAGGCGGCATCTGATCTGGTCATGACGGAAGAAATGAAACCCCGTCCGCGCAAATCGCTGACTGATGTGGTGGAAAATTTCAATCGCTGGTCTTCGCTGCTTGAAAACACCCCACATACCGAAATTGCTGAACAGATTCTTGAGGAAAGTGGCTACACGACAATGTGGCAGAACGACCGCTCGGCAGATGCTCCAGGTCGCCTCGACAATTTGAAAGAGCTGATCCGATCCATGGAGGATTTCGAATCCATGCGGGGCTTTCTCGAGCACGTGAGTCTGGTCATGGATGCCGAGAAAAACGAGGATCTCGACGCGGTCTCGATCATGACACTTCATTCAGCCAAGGGGTTGGAATTTGAAACGGTTTTCCTGCCCGGCTGGGAAGAAGGTCTGTTTCCACATCAACGCGCTCTGGACGAAGGCGGCCGATCCGGGCTGGAGGAGGAACGTCGCCTCGCCTATGTCGGCCTGACCCGTGCAAAGGTTCATTGCCATCTTTGGTTCGTCTCGAACCGGCGCATACATGGTCTGTGGCAATCCACCATCCCGTCGCGTTTTCTCGATGAGCTGCCCTCGGAACATGCCGATGTAGCCGAACCGGAATCATCTTACGGCGGCTATGGAGCGGGTAGCGCGGGCGGTGGCTATGGTGCATCGCGGTTTGACAAGGCTGAGCCCTTTTCAGGCAGTTACGACACACCAGGCTGGAAACGTGCGCAGGCCAATCGCAATGACGCAACGCGTCAGAACTGGGGTTCGCGGTCCGGCCATGCGGTTGAGCGGATTGGCTATGGTGAAACAGACTCAGGGTTTGGCGCCGGACGAACGTCAGTCAAAAGCCCTACCATTGATGGCGAACTGGTTGCCAAATCGGTAGCAGATCAGCCTTCCGACTTTTCAATTGGTGACAGGGTTTTTCACATCAAGTTTGGCAATGGCAATGTCGCCGGCATAGACGGCAACAAATTGACAATTGATTTCGACAAGGCAGGGCAAAAACGAGTGCTCGACAATTATGTTGACAGGACCTGATCCGGTCAGGGCAATTCAGATTTTGACGGTATGGGCAAATCCTGAAAGCGAAAACCGTATTTATCCACATGCGCAAGATCATTTTTTTTGATTTACTGAAGAAAACGTCACAAAAATGGTGTCTTCTGGACGCATATGCCGTGAACCATTAGGGTGCCCAATCGGGCAAGGAAACAACGTTGGCTTTTCTGCCATGCCAGGGGATTGGCATTACCTGAGCAGATAGCCACAAGGGAGCAAAAAATGACAAATTCACCAGGCAACAGGCTCAATCGGCGTGATTTTCTCGCAGGAACAGCGGTCCTCGGATCGATGGCTCTGCTGCACCCCTACTCAGCATTTGCAGCAGACAATCAGGCACATTTGCGACTGATGGAAACGACCGACCTGCATGTGCATGTTTTCCCATATGACTATTATGCTGACCGCCCTTCCGATGCCGTTGGTCTGGCGCGCACGGCAAAGCTTATTCGCGGATTTCGCGATGAAGCCACAAACGCCGTCCTGGTCGACAATGGCGATTTCCTGCAGGGCAATCCAATGGGTGACTATATTGCCTACGAGCGCGGCATGAAGGAAGGCGACATGCATCCGGTCATTCAGGCGATGAATACACTGGGATATGACGCTTCGACGCTTGGCAACCATGAGTTCAACTACGGTCTCGACTTTCTGATGAAGACCCTCAATGGTGCTGATTTCCCGGTCGTATCTGCGAATGTGACCAAAGGTGCATTGGCCGCCAACCCCCGTGACGATGAGCTGTTCCTCAAGCCCTATGTAATTGTCGACAAGAAGATCAAGGATGGTGCGGGCAACGAGCACCCGATACGAATTGGTCTAATCGGGTTTGTGCCGCCGCAAATCATGAACTGGGACCGCCGTCACCTTGAAGGTAAAGCCAATACCCGCGATATCGTTGAGACGGCCAAAGCCTGGGTTCCTGAAATGAAAGAAGCCGGTGCTGACATAATCATTGCGCTGTCTCACTCGGGAATTGATGCCAACAGCCATTCTGAGGGCATGGAAAATGCCTCTCTGCATCTATCCGGCGTAGATGGCATCGACGCTCTGTTTACCGGTCACCACCATCTGGTGTTTCCAGGCCCCAAATATGCCGATCTTGCCGGCGTTGATGCGGAAAAGGGCACATTGCTTGGCAAACCTGCCGCAATGGGCGGTTTCTGGGGTTCACATCTGGGCATCATCGACCTGATGCTTGAGCGCGATGGCAACGCGTGGAAAATCGCCAGCTTCACGTCAAGCGCGCCATCAATTTATGAACGCGATGGCCGCAAGGTTCTGCCACTGGTGGAGAGCGAAGCAGATGTTCTGGCCTCAATCCAGAAGGAACATGATGAAACGCTTGCCTATGTGCGCCGTGCCGTTGGCAAAACATCCGCACCGCTGCATTCCTATTTTGCGCTGGTCGCCGATGACCCGTCAGTCCAGATCGTCAGCCAGGCGCAGACCTGGTACATTGAACAGATGATGAAAGGCACCGAATGGGAAGGCCTGCCGATCCTTTCGGCAGCAGCACCATTCAAGGCTGGCGGTCGTGGTGGTCCCGACTATTATACGGATGTGGCACCCGGCGATGTCGCCATCAAAAACGTATCCGATCTTTATCTCTACCCGAACACAGTTCGGGCAGTGGCCATTACCGGTGCTCAGGTCAAGGAATGGCTTGAGCGTTCGGCCGGCATATTCAACAGCGTTGAACCGGGCAAACAGGATCAGGCTCTCATCAACAATGAGTTCCCATCCTATAATTTCGATGTGATCGATGGCGTTTCCTACAAGATCGACCTCACACAACCATCCAAATACGATCCGAAGGGTAATCTGCTCGACGCCAATGCCAGCCGTATTGTCGATTTGATGTTCAACGGCAAACCCATTGACCCGGCACAGAAATTTGTTGTTGCAACGAACAACTACCGAGCCGGTGGCGGCGGCAAGTTCCCCGACATCAATGATGATGTCGTGATCTTTGTTGCACCCGATACGAACCGTGATGTGATTGTTCGCTATATCGTCGACAAGGGCACGATAAACCCGTCTGCCGATGCCAACTGGACATTCAAACCGGTTGATGGTGCCACAGCCGTGTTTGACACCGGACCAAAAGCAAAGGCCTTCATGAAGGATGTGAAGGGCGTGAAGATCGAGGCGGCCGGTGATGGCGAAGAAGGCTTCGCCAAGTATCGCATCACCATGTAGTACGATCCCATTGCAGCCTCATAGCGGCTGCTCAAGAACCAAGGCGTTGCCCAATCGGCAGCGCCTTTTTTTGTGCAAAAATTATACGCGCCTGAATGTATCAACAAAATCACAGGCCGCTGCCGCTGCCCCGTTTCTGACAAAACGTGAAACAGTCTAATCAATGTGCCACAGAATTAATTTTGTGTTCAACAACACACAACTCCCCATTCTGGAAATAATGCACACAAGTAACTTTTCATTTCAAAGTAGAAATATTATTTCAATTGCCCTATAACGTGTATATTTTCACAATTGGTCAAATATTTAACATTTCACAAAATACTGGAAAATACCAAGCCTCAATCGACCAAGTACACTCCGCATATCTTCATCAAAATCCGAGGTACCATCAAATGAACCTGAATTTTAACTGGCCGAATTTCCTCTTTGGAACCCGTGGTGATGATCTGTTGAATGGGACACAAGACAACGACTGGATATTTTCCGGACGGGGTGACGATACGATTGATGCCGGTGAAGGTGATGACCTTGTCCTTGCCGGACGGGGTGATGATCGCATTCGCGCTGGCGAAGGTGATGACATCGTCGATGGAGGCCGTGGCTTTGACATCGCCGAGTATGTTGGTTCCATTCGCGATTATACAATCCAGACAAACTGGTCCTGGTTTGGCACCACGACGACACTCAGCCGGTTCGGCAGCAATGGTGAACGGACAGAACATGACCTGTTGCGCAACATTGAGGCCGTCTATTTTGAAGCGGATGACTACACGTTGTTTCTGGATGGTCGCAACAATGCAGCTTTGGCCGGGGATGATGAAGTTTCGACTGATGAAGATACGCCGCTCAATATTGATGAGGCGGACCTGCTGAGCAATGACCAGGAATACGACGGTGATCCATTAAGCATTATCAGCGTTGGGCCAACCAGCAGTACCGGAGCGGCGGTTACTTTGCAAAATGGTCAGGTCCAATATGATCCCGGCACGCTGTTTGACTATCTTCAGGAAGGTGAAACCGCAACAGACACATTTTCATACCAGGTTGATGACGGTAAGGGCGGCTTTGACATCGGTACAGTGCTTGTCAATATTGCCGGGGTGAATGACAAATCGGTCATTTCAGCCCCCCTTGAAGTCTTGGTTGCAGAAAATGACACAGCAATCGTTTTGGACGCTGATGCGACAGATGTTGACAGCGGGCCAATCACATTTTCTCTGGCTGGTGGCGCAGATGATGCGCTTTTCGACATCAACCAGACGACCGGCGAGCTCAGGTTCAAATCAGCACCCGATTTTGAAACGCCACTCGATAGCAACAGTGACAACGTTTACACCATCAATATTTCCGCAGATGACGGCGACGGCGGCGTTTCCACGCAGGCTGTTTCGGTGACGGTTACAGATGTGACGCGAGAAAGGATTGCATTTGACATGGTTGGATCGGCCGATCAACGGCTGATCAGTTTCACCAATGCCGCACCGGTGTTCAACAGCACATCTGACGTTTTCGCAAAACTTCGGGTGGGTGTAGACACAATTCCCGGCCAGCTCGCAGATAACAGCACTTCCGGCACTCCGGCTGACAGTTTGGGGATTATCGATACAGCGACCAATCTGGATGTGTTTTTCGGCATCTCTGATACAGAAAACAACTACAACTCAGGCCCGGTCGAAGCAACCTGGGTGTTTGATATTTCGGGCTACGATAATCTTTGGGTATCGCTGGATGCGGCTGCCATGGGCGATTTTGAGGCCTCGGACGTGTTCGATTTGAGTTACAGCATCGATGGCGGTGACACCAACACCCTGTTCAGCTTTCGGGTAGATGAAACGGCCACGCAAACCTACACATTGGCCGATGGTGATTCATTTATGCTGAGTGACCCTATGACCCACGTAGCAAGTGGCGGGATGCTCAGCAATGTTTTGCAGAATTTCTCAACCAATCTGGTGGGGATTGGCGCTGAACTGACAATAACCCTGACAGCTGAAACCAACGGTGGTTCAGAGGCATTTGCGCTGCAGAACCTGATTGTCGAAGGGGATGGCTCGGGAGCAGGCGGTGGCTCCAGTTTCTCCGTCAGCGCCAATGAGGATGAACTCCTTGAGGGTGACATCGGTTCTGGTGAATTCGGTTTCACCATCACCCGCAGCGGTGACCTCTCACAGGCCGGTAGTGTTGACTACCAGCTGGTCAGTTCGGAACGCGGCAACCTGGGTGCCGGAACCCTGCAGTTTTTCGCAGGTGATACGACCTCTTCTGTACCATCGAATTTTCTGGCAGACATGACAGTTGAGCCTGATGAGATTGTAACGATAACACTCAGCAATCCTGTCGAGGGGACATTGGGAACGGATATCGCCACAACGACAATCCGGGACGACGACACCATAACACGCATTTCGGAAATACAGGGCACCGCAACGGCAAGTCCGATTGTGGGTGATTATGTTTTTGTTTCTGCAATCGTCACCTACACAATGTCCAACGGCTTCTTTCTTCAGGAGGAAGATGCAGATTACGATGCTGACCCACTAAGTTCGGAGGGCATATTTGTATTTACCGGTGGTGCACCTGCGGTACAGGCAGGCGACGTGGTCAAATTTGGAGGCAGCGTTGATGAATTCTTTGGCATGACGCAATTGACCGACATTTCTGAGATCATCACCTTATCGACCGGCAATACACTGCCAACCGCCGCAACCTTTATGGTGTCCCCGGATTTCATTCCGGACCTGGAGGCCTATGAGGGCATGCGGGTATCCGTGACCAGTGGCACGTCAGACCCATTGACTGTAACGGAGAATTTCAATCTCGCTCGCTTCGGCGAAATAGCGGTCAGCGCCGGCAACAAAACCCAGGCCACACAATTATATGACGCGCAAACACAGGCAGATTTAATCGCCGATCATATTGAGGCCAATCAGAATAACCGCCTGTTGATTGAGGATGGCGTATCAACGCAAAATCCTGACGGCTTTGCCTTTGTCCCGGCCGCGACGGGCGACAATGGCAATGGGTTTTGGGACAGTGAGGACACCCACAGCGAGACCGGGCCGACAATTCGTCTGGGTGCGGAGTTGGAAGGCCCGGCGGAAGGTGTATTGAATTTTTCTTTTGGTGACTATCGCCTGCTGGTCGAGGGAACCCTGCCCATCGACGAAGCCACCAATGGTGGTGCGCGGCAGTTAACACCTGCTGATGTTGGCGGCGATCTCAAGGCGGCAAGTTTCAATGTTCTCAATTATTTCACCACATTGGGAAGCCGGGGTGCCAACAGTGAAGCCGATTTGATTCGTCAAACGGATAAAATTGTTACAGCAATGCTCGAGATAGATGCAGACGTCTTTGCATTGCAGGAATTGGAGAACAATGGATTTGGCGAGGATTCGGCTATCGCCGCCCTTGTTGACGCACTCAACATTGCCGCAGCAGCGCAAAACCTTGACGCCAGCTACGCATTCGTTGATCCAACGGGCAACGGAGGCTCGTTGGGTACAGACGCCATAACCAACGGCATAATCTATCGAACGTCTGCATTAACCCTGCAAAACAGCGATGTTCTTGCGTTTTCAGAAAACACCGCAGCCTCCACATTTGCGCTAGCAGACGTGCTGAACCCATTTGTTAATGCTGGCGATCAGCTGCAGGATTTCCAGCGCAACAGACCGGCCATTGCCGCCACATTTGAAGACGAAAACGGCGAGGCCTTCACCATTGCCGTCAATCATTTCAAATCCAAGGGTGACAGTAACCTGCAGGATCTGGCGCAGGCTGCACAGGCAGCACTGGACGGTGGCAACAATGCCATCAATCAGGCGGACATTGACGCCCTGACGGCAGACGGAAATTTCGATCAGAACGACGGTCAGGGATTTTGGAACCTCGTACGCGCTGAGGCTGCTGCCGAATTGGCCGACTGGCTGCAAACGACCTATAGCGGTGCCGGTGGTGATACGGACTTCCTGATCCTGGGTGACCTGAACGCCTATGCACAGGAAGACCCTGTACAGGCCATTCGCGATGATGCCGGATTTGCCGATATAATCGAAACCTATATTGGCCAGGATGCGGCCTATAGTTTTGTCTTTGACGGCCAGCGCGGATCACTGGATCACGGTTTGGTCTCCTCCACAATGGAGGGGCAGATTACCGGTGCAACCGAGTGGCATATCAATGCGGATGAACCCGGTCTGCTGTCCTATAACAGCCGGTTCACCAATCCGGACTTTTACAACAATGACGTCTTCGCGGCCTCAGACCACGACCCGCTGATCATCGGCCTGCAACTCGGTGATCCTTTTGATGATTTGATCGCATAACGCGCCAATGGCCGGAACAACATGGTGCCGGTCGAAAGTCGCCCGCGTCCCACCCGGTATCGAGGACCAACCATGGCGTGACGGTCCGCATTGAATCGGTTAAACACAGACGCATCAGTCATAAACGTGGGCGTTTCAGGCATGGCAATTCTGGTAACCGGCAGCGCTGGACATCTTGGTGACGCTATCATCCGCAGCCTCAAGGATGCGGGCAGGTCCGTATTCGGCATGGATATTACGCCATCACCCAATACACATATCATTGGCTCTATTACGCAGCGTCAGCAGGTCAGGGCAGCCATGCAGGGCATCACCGCCGTCATCCATACAGCGACGCTCCATAAACCCCATGTGGCGACCCACGAGAGGCAGGATTTTGTCGATACCAACATAACCGGCACGCTCAATCTGCTGGAAGAGGCTGTTGCCGCCAACATCAAATCATTTGTCTTCACCAGCACAACGAGCGTGTTTGGCAACGCTCTGGTTCCACCGCCCGATGAGCCGGCGGCATGGATTACCGAAGATGTCGCACCTTCACCCAAAAATATCTATGGGATCACCAAACTGGCAGGCGAAAACCTTTGTGAATTGTTCACCCGAAAATTTGCCCTGCCGACGGTCGTGCTCAGAACATCACGTTTCTTTCCCGAACAGGACGATAGTGCGGCAATGCGCAATTCCTATGTTGACGACAACACCAAAGCCAATGAGTTTCTGTTTCGACGGGTTGATATTCACGATGCGGCAAGCGCCCATCTGGCTTGTCTGAAGCGAAGCGATGAACCCCGTTTTGATCGCTATATCATAAGCGCGACCACGCCGTTTACATCCGATGATCTGGTCGAATTGCGCAAAAACGCACCTGATGTACTGGCCCGCAGAATACCCGCCTATCAAAAGGAATATGAACATCGCGGCTGGACCATGTTCCCTTCCATAGACCGGGTCTATGTCAACGACAAAGCCCGTGCGGAACTTGACTGGCGACCGCGCTATGATTTTGCCCATATTCTGCAAAGACTGGCTGAATCAAAGCCTGTGTTAAGCGAACTGGCGCACTCCATTGGATCCAAAGGCTATCATTCACAAAGTTTTGTCGATGGACCCTACCCGGTTGACTGAATGCACCAACAAAATCAAAGGTCGACACTGTTGTCCCGTTTCCGGCAAAACGTCAAACGCTCCAAAACGTCTGTCACTTTGCCGGCCTGCCCTGTGTCCAGGTAACATTCTGGTCATAGAGCGGCACGGTTGAAAGTGACATTTTGGCTGAACCATCCTGCACCTGACGCGAGTGCGCCAGATAGATCAATGTATCATTGACCTGATCATAAATCCTTTTGATCACCAGTTTCTTCCACACAATGGACCGGCTGCGCTTGAAGATTTCCTCGCCACCCTCATCCAGCTCAATGTCACCGATCACAATGGCGCCGGTCTGACGGCAGGCTATGGACGCATTTGACGGATCCTCAAACCAATTGCCTTTTTGCAGTCGATCTACAAGCCCGCGTTCAAAATAGGCAACGTGACAGGTTACGCCGGAAACACCAGGGTCTGCCACCGCATCGATGACAATATCATTGCCCAGCCAGTCCACACCAACCTCGCCGACCTGTTCAGCCGTGGCGTGCCCCGAAATACCTGACAAAATAACTGAAAATATCAATGCCTTAATATGCCGCATTCGTTGCTCCCGTTGGTGATCTTCGAACTGCATATAGGTGTGCGGTAACGGCAATTGCGAGAGGCAGAAACAAATTGTTGCATCATCTTTACTTCAATTTTGAATTCAGGACTGGACGGCACCCCATGCCCGATCCATTATTGGCCAGCACAACCCATCATTTTGCACCCGCCAGTTAGCGACCCGGCACTGGCTTTGGAGGATCCCATGACAATTCGACTTCATGATCGATTTAAGCGCACCCTTGCGGCTTCACTCTTTTTGGCATTTGGATCGACGCAAATTGCATTGGCACAGCAAAGTGCAGATGCCGTATCCCCCGAAATCGCGACCGGGGTATCCGAAAAGGAAGTGGTTACAGCACAAAAATACATGGTTTCAGCGGCTAATCCCTACGCTTCCAAGGCAGGTCAGGCCGTGCTGGCTGCCGGTGGCAATGCGGTTGATGCCATGGTGGCCGTGCAACTGGTTTTGGGTCTGGTTGAGCCCCAGTCATCCGGATTGGGTGGCGGAGCTTTTTTGGTGCACTACGACAGCAAAACATCCAGTTTGACTACGTTTGATGGGCGTGAGACAGCGCCGGTGGCAGCGACGCCGACACTGTTTCTGGATGAGGAAGGACAGCCGCTGAAGTTTTTTGATGCGGTTATTGGCGGGCGATCTGTTGGCACACCGGGTACGGTAAAATTACTGTTTGACGTGCACAAGGCGCACGGAAAAATGAGTTGGGCCGAACTCGTGCAGCCGGCAATTGACCTGGCGACAGTCGGATTTGAAGTTACGGAACGATTATCGGGCCAGATCGAGGCGAGCGCCGAACGGCTTGCTCTGCACGAATCGACACGGGCTTATTTTTTGAACGCTGACGGCACCGCACCTCCCGCCGGACACGTTCAGAAGAACCCGGCCTATGCCAAAACGCTGCGTCTTATTGCAACTGGCGGTGCAGAAGCCTTTTACAAGGGGCCCCTGGCACAGGCGATCATTGACACTGTCCGAACAGATGAGAAAAACCCCGGCGTACTGGCGCTCGAAGATCTGGCAAATTACACGATCAAGGAACGTTCACCCGTATGTGTGACCTACAGGACCTACGATGTTTGTGGTATGGGGCCGCCCTCCTCCGGTGCGCTGACGGTTGGTCAGATATTGGGCATGCTGGTACCTTTTGACATGGCGGCGGAAGGCCCTGAAAGCGCCAAATCCTGGCGGTTGATTGGAGATGCCTCACGACTGGCATTTGCAGATCGTGGTCGCTACATGGCTGACAGCGATTTTGTTCCCATGCCGACAAAGGGCTTGGTGGATCCTGCCTATCTGGCTGAACGCTCGCGCCTTCTTGAAACCGATATGGCATTGACGAAAGAGCAGGTTGTTGCAGGGTCACCACCGTGGGATCACGCCATGTTGCTGGCCGATGATCAAAGTATCGAGCTTCCCTCAACAAGCCATTTCTCAATCGTGGATGCAGATGGCAATGTTGTATCCATGACAACAACCATTGAGACAGGCTTCGGCTCTCATATCATGGCTGGCGGATTCCTGCTCAACAATGAACTGACCGATTTTTCCTTCGCAACGCATAAAAATGGCGTTCCGATTGCCAATCGCGTCGAGCCGGGAAAACGCCCCCGCTCTTCCATGTCGCCGACAATCATCATGAAAGACGGCAAACCCTATATGGCCATCGGATCACCAGGCGGCAGCAGAATTATTGGCTATGTAGCCCAGGCAATCATTGCCCATATTGACTGGGGAATGGATATTCAGTCCGCTATCAATATGCCGCATCTGGTCAATCGCTTTGGAACCTATGATCTGGAAAAAGGGACCGGTGCGGAGAAACTGGCTGAACCTCTTGAGGAATTAGGCTATAAGGTCAACATCAGAGATCTGACGTCCGGCATCCACGCTATCGTATTTGCTGACGGCGCGCTGCACGGTGGCGCTGATCCGCGCAGGGACGGTGTTGCACTGGGTGAATGACCCCCTGAATGAAAGCAAATTCCATGAGCCAATCCTGGCAAATTGCCGGCCGACCAATTCTCATCGGTGTTGCCCTGCTGATGGCAGCACTGATCACAGGTTTGGCCTTTGCCGGTTGGCTCAACCATGGAACGCAGATATTCCTGACCTATGCGCAAGCCGGGATTGCATGGTGTCTTTAGTTGGCAAACACCCGAGTTGCCCAAAACAATATCTGGCCATGTGTCAAATTGGCCCGGTGACTTATTGCAATCCATTCGCTAAAAATTGTCGCCTGTCGCGGTGTATGTGGCCACTGAAGGCGTACTGGAGCAATTCAGGCTTTGACGGAATCGGCAAAACCTGAATGCATCAACAAAATCAAAGGCCGACACCGTTATCCCGTTTCTGACAAAACGTGAAACGGTCTTATTGTGGAGATCCAGATGGCTGCCTTCAGAACCATATTGATAATCCTGATTGTCATTCTTGGCGGCGCTTTTGCATGGCTGTCATTTGAGTGGTCCCGTTCTGAATCAACCCTGGCGGAAAAGCCCTATGGTGTCGCATTCAATCTCGTTGATCAGACGGGTAATCCGATAACCGAGGCAGCGCTGCAGGACAAACCGACAGCGCTGTTTTTTGGATTTACCCATTGTCCGGATGTGTGTCCCACAACGCTTTTTGAGCTTGATGGGTGGCTGCGCACTGTGGATCCGGATGGCACAAAGATGAATGCCTATTTCGTCACCGTCGACCCCGAACGCGATAACGCCGAGATACTTGGCCAATATGTCGCCAATGTATCCGACAGAATTACCGGTATTACCGGCGATCCGGAAGATATCCGTAAAATGGTCAAGGGCTTTAACGTCTATTCCAAAAAAGTGCCCAGTGACGCCAATGATCCCGACAGCGACTACGTCATGGATCATACGGCATCTGTATTTCTTCTCCATAATGGCGGACGCTTCAAAGGCACTATTTCCTATGGCGAAAATGAAGACGTTGCTGTCAAGAAGCTGAAAAATCTGCTTTGAACCGGTCAGCGCCGTGAATTGCTCCAACAGGATCAAAGGCCGACACCCCTGTCCCGTTTCTGACAAAACGTGAAACGGTTCAGGTGCATCCGGACGGTTCATCCCTGCGCGTCCGGTTCCAATTCCTCTTAACGTGTTCTACACCTGTATCGGAACGCGGAGAGAAATCGGAAACTGCACCAAATGCATGATATTGCGCTCAAGATTGCGCTGGTCTGCGCCGCGGGTATAGGGGCCCAGTGGCTGGCTTGGCGATTGAGGTTACCGGCAATTGTCTTGCTGTTGATCGCGGGCCTGTTGGCAGGGCCTGGCAGCGGTTATCTCAACCCGGCTGCGGATTTTGGTGAAATCTACCGGCCGTTGATCTCTCTGGCTGTC
This sequence comes from uncultured Rhizobiaceae group bacterium, assembly GCA_947501445.1. GTDB lineage: Bacteria > Pseudomonadota > Alphaproteobacteria > Rhizobiales > Rhizobiaceae > Hoeflea_A. Next base: position 138,368 of record CANMVS010000010.1, read on the forward strand.
GCCATCATCCTTTTCGAAGGTGGCCTGACCCTCAATTTCAAGGAAATTCGCGAAACCTCGACAACCGTACGGCGGATCGTATTGATCGGCGGTCCCCTGGTGTGGGTTATGACAGCAGCATCTGCCCACTACATCGCCCAATTGTCCTGGACAACGGCAAGCGTGCTTGGAGCCATATTGGTCGTAACCGGTCCAACGGTGATCATGCCAATGTTGCGTCAGGCACATCTATCCGCAAGACCGGCGTCCATTTTACGCTGGGAGGCCATTGTCAATGATCCCATTGGTGCCCTGTTTGCGGTTCTGGCGTTTGAAACAATCCTGATATTGCATGGCGGTCATCATGCCGAAGAATTGCTCCTGCGGGTTCCAATTGCGCTGCTAATGGCAATTGGTGGTGGTTGGGGTGCGGCCAGATTGATCCATTGGCTTTTCATTCGTGGACAGGTTGCCGAATATCTGAAGGTTCCCGTCCTTCTTTCCGTGGTTCTGCTTGCCTATGCGGTCACGAATCTTGCACTGGAGGAAGCCGGATTACTGACCGTTACCGTCATGGGAATTGCGCTTGCCAATACCCGCATTGCAAGTCTGGGTGAAATCAGGCGCTTCAAGGAAACCATCACAATCCTGCTTGTATCAGGTGTGTTCATTCTACTGACGGCTTCCCTCACCCTCGGCGATATTCAATCCCTGGACTGGCGAACCATCCTGTTCGTCGCAAGCCTGCTGTTCATCATCCGTCCGGTGGCAATTTTTACTGCAACGATTGGCTCCGGTGCCACGTGGCAGGAACGCCTGCTGACCGGATGGATCGCCCCGCGCGGTATTGTGGCGGTAGCCGTGTCTGGTCTCTTTGGCGCAACACTGCTGGACATCGGCGTGGCCGACGGCATGAGGATGGTGTCAGTCACCTTTGCAGTTGTCATTGCAACAATAATTCTGCACGGATTTTCACTTGCACCTCTGGCTCAGCTTCTGGGTCTCAAATCAGCGCAAAAACCCGGTATACTGATCGTTGGTGGTTCACGCTGGGCAACGTCCTTTGCACAAAAACTGCAGACATTGGGCATACCGACCATGATTGCCGATACAAATTGGAACCGGGTTTCCGAGGCGCGACTGGCTAATATCCCTGTTCATTTCGGCGAGGTACTGTCCGAGGAAGCGCACCATTCAATCGATTTCAACCAGTTTTCCACCATGATCGCAGCGCGCGACAATGATGCTTATAATGCACTTGTATGCACCGATTTTGGGCCTGAATTTGGCCGTTCACATGTATTCCAGATCATTCAGGAAGATGTAAAATCACACAGGCATGCACTCAATTTTACGCTTGGTGGCCGGCCCCTGACAAAACCGGGAACATCCTATTGGCAATTGCAGGCACTCGAAATCAAGGGCTGGACGTTTCAGGTCACGACGCTGTCGGATGATTTTGACTTCGACGCCTATATGGCACACCGGGATGACAAAACAATCATCCTGTTATGGGTCAAACCATCGGGTAAAGTCGTATTTGCCTCAACCGCCAGCGGTACGCCGTCGGCGCAGGACCGCGTTATGTGCTACGCCCCGGAACAACGATCCACAAATGGAAAGTGATTCGCAAAATTGTACTCAACCCAAGTGTGCGCAAATTGGCCTTCTTCCTTTGCATTTGTTCAACATAAGGCAGATCGCCGATTTGGGACCACCCAAATGAAGCGCGATCAAAAGGCAAACACGTGAAACAGACCCGTCTATACATGTCAGCAAGCCAGGCCGAATGTACCCTTGCGCTTGACCTGCTGAGCGCGCGCTTCGAGGATGATGGTTATCCGATCGCCACCATGGAGATTGATGAGGCGAATGATATCTGGGAGGCCTCTGTCTATATCAGTCAGGACGAACACGCCGAAATGTTGGAAGCAGTCACCCAATGCCTGACGCAGTCCTTCAACAATCCGGTGATCAAAACTGAAATACTGCCTGATATCGACTGGGTTTCACACTCGCTGGAAGGGTTGCAACCGGTTCGTGCCGGACGCTTTCTGGTTCACGGTTCTCACGACCGTGAGCAGATACGAGCCAATGACCTTTCCATAGAGATTGACGCCGGCAGAGCCTTTGGCACCGGTCATCACGGCACCACAGCTGGTTGTCTGGAGATGATTGAGCGGGTGACACGGCGCAATTCCTGTCAAAACGCGCTTGATCTGGGAACCGGAAGCGGTGTCCTGGCCCTTGGTATTGCCATGCTGACGCAGGCACGTGTGCTGGCGACAGACATTGATCCCGTGGCCATCGATGTGGCGCGCGATAATGTGCGTATCAATCGTTGCGGAAACCGGATCAAACTGCAGACAGCGGCAGGCTTTCACTCGGACGTATTCATTAAATCCGGCCCGTTTGACCTCATCGTGGCAAATATTCTCGCCCGCCCCCTGATGGGCATGGCACCAGCAATTTCCAGAAATCTCACAGCCGATGGGCAGCTGATTCTATCCGGTATTCTGGCACAGCAACGCATGAAGGTTCTCGCTGCATTCAACACCCAGGGTTTGTATCATCGTGAAACGCTGTGGCGAGATGGCTGGGTGACACTTTTGCTATCGTAGAGTCTGTCTTTTTTAACCGGCAGAGAAAAAAAAGCGGCACCCACTGGATGCCGCTGCGAATGTGCTGATCGTACAGATTTATCAGAACGGATAGGTCGACTGACCGGACCGCTTGAGTTCCTCACGGCTATGACCCAGTGATTTGAGTGTGTCATCATCAAGCGACAGCAATACGCTGCCAACATAACGACGGGCCTGCAATTCACGGGCGGCTGCAATGCGGTCGAACGCGTTACGAAAAAATGACTTGGACATTGGAGCATTCCTTGAAGTATTTGTTTTCAGCGAGGTCTTGCAACATATATAGCTGGTCCCTGGTGCCTGAGTTAGAGGTATTTATGCATGGGTGCCCTGCAATTGCTGCATATGCGAAATAGCCCTGCTGCACCGCAATATTGTTAATCCGAACACAGGTTGGATCATGTTTCAGAAATTCGACGCGACAACATCGCCAGATACCGGCAAAGAACGGTTGACCAACCTGCGAACACACTTCGATTCCCTGCAGATCGACGCGCTGCTCGTGCCGCGATCCGACCGTTATCAGGGCGAATATGTGCCCGATAGCGAGGCAAGACTTGCCTGGTTGACCGGATTTACCGGATCAGCAGGAACAGCACTGATACTGAGAGAAACAGCCCATGTTTTCGTTGACGGACGCTACACAACACAGGTTCGCAAGGAAGTTGATCTGAGCGTCTATACGCCCGAAGATCTGGTGGGCAATCCGCCTGCCAAATGGCTGCTCGAACATGGCAAAAAAAACATGCGCATCGGTCTGGATCCATGGCTGCATACGATTTCGGAGACAGAGCGGTTTGAAAAATCGGCCGCCGGAATTGGTGCGACGATCGTACGTCTTGACCAAAACCCGGTGGATACCATCTGGACCGACAGACCGGCAGAACCGGTCGGTGCTGTTTCAATTCAGCCTGAACAATACTGCGGACGACTGGCAACCGAAAAGCTGGCCGATGTAAAAGCCATTATTCGCCGTGAAAATGCATCGGCCTGTGTTGTTTCCGACCCCTCGTCAATCGCCTGGATTTACAACATACGTGGCAGTGATGTTCCCCATACCCCGCATCCACTTGCCATGGCGATCATTTCAGCGGACGGGGACGACGCGCTGTTCATCGATAACCGCAAACTTGATATTGAAACAAAAGCTTACCTGACACAATTGACGCGACTTTACCTGCCCACGGACCTTGATGACGCCCTCGTTGCGCTTGGAACCCGCGGTGACAGGGTGCTGATTGATCCTGATCTGGCCGCTTGTCGGATCGCCGATGTGATCTGCAACAATGGTGGAAAGCTGGTCCGCAAAACTGACCCGGCGCGGCTTCCAAGAGCGCAGAAGAATGCAGCAGAACTGGCTGGCAGCCGTGCGGCACACTTGCGTGACGGCGCGGCTATGGTTTCCTTTCTTTGCTGGCTGGATGCGCAACAGCCCGGCACAATCGACGAAATAGCCGCGGTTCGCCACCTGGAGACCTGCCGTCGCAACACCGGCGAGCGTCTGCAAATGCCGCTGATGGATATTTCCTTTGAAACCATTTCCGGTGCTGGTGCAAACGGTGCAATCATTCACTACCGGGTCAATACCCGCACCAATAGGTCGTTGAAAGACGGGGAACTATATCTGGTGGATTCCGGTGCACAGTTTCAGGACGGCACGACGGACATCACACGCACAATCGCCATTGGCGATATCGGGTCAGAAGAAAAGCGGTTTTTCACGCTGGTTCTCAAGGGAATGATTGCTCTGACGCTGCAACGTTTCCCCACAGGTACGCGCGGCATGGATATTGACGTTCTGGCACGTTCTGCGCTGTGGCAGGTCGGTGCTGATTATGGCCATGGTACCGGCCATGGTGTGGGTTCCTACCTGTCTGTACACGAGGGGCCGCAGAGCATATCGCGGCGCGGTGTTCAGGAGTTGAAAGCGGGCATGATTTTGTCGAATGAGCCTGGTTACTACCGTGAAGACGCCTTCGGCATCCGAATAGAAAATCTGATCGCCATCAACGAAGCCGCACCGGTCGATGGCGGTGACAAGCCAATGCTGGGGTTTGAAACACTTACCCTTTGCCCGATCGACAGGCGGCTTGTTGTACCATCGCTGTTGCATGACAATGAGCTGTGCTGGCTCAATGACTACCACACTCGGGTATGCGAACAACTGTTGCCTCTGATTGAATCCGAGACCGAAAAATCATGGCTTGTACAGGCAACTCAGCCCATTAGTCGGTCACCCGAAGACTGACCTCAATCCGACGATCGCAACGGCGCCTACAACCAGCGTAATCGCCAGGTTGAAACGCAGTGCAACGACTGCCGCGATACCAAGCGTAATGGCCTCGGCCCACCCTTGCGAGACAATTGCAGGGGCAAATAGTGTCGTCAACACAGCAGCAGGCACAGCATCAAGCGCAGCACTGACCCGCCGGGGAATATGCTGGAAGCGTGATAGAACAAGGTGCCCGCCAATGCGCGTTGCGTAGGTCGCGACAGCGCCGGCCAATATGATCCATACGGTTGTTGGAATATTCTCAAACATTGGAAACCAGATCAATTTCATTTTTCTGCGGACTTGGTTCTTCATCACTCCCGGCAATAAGTGCCGCAAACACCACACCGACTATCGCCCCGATGCTCACATGCCACGGTGACCCAACCAGATAAAATGCAATGGTTGAAGCCACACCGCTGGCAAGGACAACCGGCAACCAGTTGCGGCGTTTTCTGAAACCCATAACCAGACCCAGAAAGTAAATGGGCAGCAGAAAATCTATGCCCAGTGCATGCGGGTCTTCGATCAGATTACCAAAGAGCGCACCCAAAGCCCCTTCGATAACCCAGAGAACATAGACCGGAACTGCCATTGCCATGTACCAGCGAAAGCTAACTGATTTGCCTGATTCATAACGGCTTTCTGCATTGGCAAACTGAGGATCAGTCAAGAGAAAAAATGCGATGGCCTTTTGCAACGTTGAATAGCCGGCAAATCGTGATCCAATGGTTGCCGAGTAGAGAATATGACGAAAATTGACAGCAAATATGGAGAATACAATCAGCCAGGGCGCAATTTTGGTGCCAAAAAGATCAATGCCAACCATCTGACTGGCACCGGCAAACAACGTTGCGCTCATCAGGACAGCTTCAAATACTGTCATGCCGTTTTCAACGGCAAGTGCTCCAAACAAAAAACCAAACGGTGCCGCACCAACCAGTACGGTTAGTGAGTCACGCATGCCCTGTCGGACATCTGCAGGTATGCTGGAAATCATAATGGCCTCACTGAAGCGGGTCGCCCCATTCAATCCGGATTCTAGAGCAATTCGGGTTTTAATGGGATCGGCAAAACCTGAATGCATCAACAAAGTCAAAGGTCGACACCGTTGTCCCGTTTTTGACAAAACATGAAACGATCCAGGTGATGATTTTGAAGTGCTCACAGCCGCAGTGTGGCTGTTTCATAGGCAACATAAGTCAGCTTTTCCGACCTGTCACACAAATAATAATGGTTCATGGATCAACAATAATGATCATTCGGCAATGCGAACGAACCACTCATCCTCATCGATAATTTCAATACCCAGATCAGAGGCTTTTTGCCGCTTTGACCCTGCCCCTGGACCGCATACAACAAGGTCCGTTTTTTTGGAAACGGATCCGGCTGTTTTGGCACCCAGCCTTTCCGCCATGGCCTTGGCCTCATCACGCGACATGCGCTCCAGCGAGCCGGTAAAGACAATCGTTTTGCCAGAAAATGCGGAATCTTGTGCAACCTGTTCGACATCCCTTGGCTTCACATAGGTCAAAAGTTCATCCACAATGCCGGCATTGTGGGGTTCTGCAAAGAACTCCGCAAGCGCGTGCGCAACGGTCGGGCCTATGCCGTCAATGTTGACCAGGTCACTCCAGGCGTCACTGTCTTCCACCCGGATAGCTTTCATCGCATCCACAAAACCGTTTGCAGATTGATAGACCCGTGCAAGAATTTTCGCATTGCCCTCACCAACATGGCGAATGCCCAGAGCAAAAATAAATCGATGCAAATCCACAACGCGGCGCGCCTCAATTGCATCAAAAAGTTTGGCTGCACTCTGATCCCCCCACCCCTCACGGTTTTTCAGCTTCTGCAACTCTGAAGCATTGTCACGCGCCTGGAGCGTAAAAATCTCCGCCGGGTTTTTTACCAGGCCTGAATGGTAAAATGCTTCTGCCTGTTTGTCACCAAACCCATCGATGTCAAAGGCATTACGCGACACAAAATGTTTAAGTTTTTCAACCGCCTGCGCCGGACAGATCAGCCCGCCTGTGCACCGACGCACTGAATCCATTCGCCCGGTTTTCTCATTGATTTCACGGGTTGCCGGACTGGCGCACTTGGGGCATTCAGTGGGAAAGACAAAAGCTTTGCTGTCTGCGGCGCGTTTTGTCAGATCCACATCCATGACCTTGGGAATAACGTCCCCGGCCCTATAGATCGTAACCGTGTCTCCGATCCGAAGGTCCCGCCCCTCTCTGATGGGCTGGCCATCATTGCCTATGCCTTGAATATAATCTTCATTGTGCAACGTGGCATTGGATACCACGACACCGCCGACAGTGACTGGTGCAAGCCGCGCAACCGGGCTCAGCGCGCCCGTTCTGCCAACCTGAATCTCGATATCCTCAAGTACAGTCGTTGCGGTTTCAGCCGGAAATTTATGCGCAATGGCCCAACGTGGACTGCGCGAGACAAATCCAAGGCGTGCCTGCAGGGCCAGATCATCCACCTTGTAGACAACACCATCAATATCATAGGCAAGCCCGGCCCGTTCTGCCTCGATCAACCGATACTGCCTGATCAGACCGTCGACCGTTTCAAAACGGCCCATCAATGGATTGATGACAAATCCCCAATCACGAAACCGTTCCACGACACCCATCTGGGTCGTTGCAGGAAGCGCTGTCGTATCTCCCCAGGCGTAGGCGAAGAACCGCAAGGGGCGGCTGGCGGTAATGGACGAATCGAGTTGACGCAGCGAGCCCGCGGCCGTATTGCGCGGATTGACGTAGGTTTGTTTGCCTTCCGCCTCCTGGCGCCGGTTCAGTTCGGCAAAATCTTCCTTGCTGAGATAGACTTCGCCGCGCACTTCCATCACATCCGGTGCATCGCCATGCAGCACATGCGGAATGTCGGTTATGGTTCGTGCATTGGCGGTAACATTTTCACCAACACTGCCGTCGCCACGTGTTGCGGCGGAAACAAGTTTGCCTTTTTCGTATCGTAGCGCCAGCGACAATCCGTCAATCTTCGGTTCCGCGGTAAAGGCCAATGTTGTGTCAGCCGGCAGCTTCAGAAAACGTCTTACCCGATCCGTAAAATCGACCACATCCTCATCTGAAAATGCGTTGTCCAGTGACAGCATCGACACTTTATGGGTTATCTTTTCAAATTTGTCCTGAACAGCGCCGCCAACCCGATCTGTTGGAGAATCAGCGCGTTTCAGCGAAGGAAAGCGCTGCTCGATTGCCAGATTGCGCTTTTTCAGAGCGTCATATTCCGCGTCCGTTACAACAGGTGCATCGTCGGTGTGATAATAGGTATTATGCGCAATTATCTCGGCGGACAGGCGGGCAAGTTCCTGTGCAGCCTGTTGTTCGTTCAGCTGGTCAACCGGGATTGATGAAATGGGCATAGCGCTATCCGTGATTCTTATGTTGCATTCTTCTAGAGCGTTTCTGGCTTTGATTGAACCACTGGATCACGAACCGCGTGGTTCAATCAATACCATATGTGCCTCGGGTCAGATCTGTCAGGGATCAGATAAATCTTCTACAGGTTCTCGGACAGCAGGCGCCCTGCCGCAGCTCTGGCTTCTTCTGTGACAGAAGCACCGGCCAGCATCCTGGCAATCTCTTCCTGACGGGAATTGATGTCCATCATACTCACACGGGTCGTCAGCGTCGCGCCGCCATCGGATGCCTTGGCAATGAGCATATGGGTGGACGCACGCGCAGCAACCTGCGGCGCGTGAGTGACCGACAGAACCTGGACTTTACCGGAAAGACGCTTAAGCCTTTGTCCAATCGCATCTGCAACTGCGCCACCAACGCCGGTGTCAATTTCATCAAATACAAGCGTTGGCGCAGAACCCCTGTCGGCAAGCGCAACCTTGAGCGCCAACAAAAAGCGCGACAACTCACCACCCGATGCCACTTTCAAAATGGGCCCTGCCCGTGTCCCCGGATTGGTCCGCACATGAAATGCAATCTGGTCTATACCGTCTGGTCCACTGTGGCTTTCGTCTGTCTCAATCTGTACGATGAATTCAGCCTGCTCCAGCTTTAGGGCCGGTAATTCAGCCATGACTGCATCGGCAAGCATAGTGGCAGTCTCGTGGCGTCGTATCGACAGGGCACGCGCCGCCGCGCCATAGGCAGCCTCTGCCTCGGCAACAATACCGTCCAGAACGGCCATCTGTTCTTCACCGGCATCAAGAGCTGCCAGATTTGCCACCATTCTTGCCGCCAAGGCCGGAAGCTCCGATACAGGCACTGAATATTTTCTGGACGCGGCACGAAGTGCAAACAGGCGTTCTTCGCAATCCTCAAGTTCCCTTGGATCATACTCGGCTTCACGTATGGCTGTTTCTGTGGCCATTTGAGCATCGGAAAGCTGATGAAGGGCACCGTCAAGAGTCGTGATGATTTCATCCAGCAGGCCGGGAACCTCGGCGGATTTGCGTTCGAGTTTTCTCAACAATGAACTCAAGACAGGAACCGGAGAAGCATGACCGGACAGCATGTCATTTGCCTCATTGATGTCCGCCGCAATTTTCTCGGCCCTCATCATGCGTGCGCGTTGTTCGGCAAGTTCTTCCTCTTCACCATCGATGGGGGACAGAACGTCCAATTCGGCAACCGAATCGCGCAGGTAATCTGCTTCTCTGGCAGCCTCTTCAACCCTGGCACGGTGGTTTGCCGCATTTTTTGCTGATTTGCGCCACCATGCATAAAGTTCCGAGACATCGCTTGAGGCTGACTGCAAACCACCAAATGCATCAAGCAACTGGCGATGTGCATCCGGCTCAACCAATGCACGATCATCATGCTGTCCGTGGATTTCCACCAGCAGCTGTCCGGCCTGACGCATCAGCGAAACGCTTGCGGGCTGATCATTGATAAAGACTTTGGTGCGGCCATCAGCGTTCTGCCGCCTGCGGAAGATCAGATCACCATCATCATCGAACCCATTGTCACGCAGCAACAATCTGGCGGGGTGATCGAGGGGCACATCAAAGACAGCCGTTACCTGCCCACGCTCGGCGCCCTGACGAACCAGGCCGCCATCACCTCGAGCCCCCAGGGCCAGGGACAGACTGTCCAGCAGGATGGATTTTCCGGCACCGGTTTCCCCGGTGAGCACAGATAACCCCCGCTCAAACCCCAGATCGAGCCGCTCTATTAGAACGATGTCCCGGATCGACAGGTGTGAAAGCATGGGGTTCTCTTAACGTTCCATCGTTATCAGCTGTCAGCACCAATTATGCGGGCACCGGCACGCGCCAACCACGAGCCTCTGTTTTCGCGCGGTTCCAGACCTTCTGTCTGCAACAATTTATATGCATCGGCATACCACTGGCTGTCAGGATAGTTATGGCCAAGGACCGCTGCTGCGGCCTGCGCATCCCGGGTCAGACCCATGGCAAAATAGACTTCAACCAGACGCGAAAGGGCTTCTTCGACCTGACGGGTATTGGGGTATGATTCAACGACAACCCGAAACCGGTTGACAGCGCCGGCATATTCCTTGCGTTCCTGATAATAGCGCCCAATCTGCATTTCCTGACCGGCAAGCTGGTCACGTGCAAATCTTATTTTCACTTCTGAATCTTCAACATATTCAGAATCAGGATAGCGCTGCAGGACTTCGGAAAACGCTGCGATAGCCCGACGGGCGCTTTTCTGGTCGCGTGTTACCTGTGGTATCTGCTTGTAGTAGGAAAGACCGATCAGATAATAGGCATAGGCTGTATCCTCTGAATTTGGATACAGACTGATGAAGCGACGCGCGGAATTGATTGATTCGGGATAACGACCCATCCGGTAATTCGTAAAAGAATTCAGCACCATCGATTTGCGGGCATATTCGGAATAGGGATGCTGTTTGTCGATGGCATCAAATTTCTTTGAAGCTTCTGACAACTTGCCCGACTTCATATTGGCCAGAGCCTGATTGTAAAGCACATCTGCCGGCTCGGTCTCTACGTTCAGCGCGGTGATATCAATATCTGCATCACCTCTGCATGCGCCCAGAACGGTCATGCTTGCAAGACTCGCTGCCACTAACAGACCGCGCGCGAACTTGTTCATTGGAACCAGCCCCCAATTCAACATTTTGGCTCATACCTCGAATACTGCCCGCCACTAAAATGGCAGTGGATTGTTACCACGCGACGGAAATACCACAAAACAGCGACAAAACGGTTAAAAATTTTAAAATTATCAATCCCCCTTTGCCGCATCCCAATTTGTGCCTGGCTGTCTTAACCTCAAAAGCACAAAGATCGCAACGTCATGCGCATGCTTTGGTACATTTTTGTGGCAAAATCAGTCCTAAACAATGGCACCTACAGCATTTCAGGTTTTGACGGAACCACAAAACCTGAATGCATCAACAAAATCAAAGGCCGACACCGCTGTCCCGTTTCGGATAAATCGTGAAACAGTCCAATAAAAAATAACCGCGCTTCACGGGCGCGGTCATTTATTCAAACAGGCGTTCAACCAGAACGCAGGATTAGGTCCACGGCGCATACATCGGGCTGCTTACCGCAACCAGTTCACCGCCACGCGCCATTTTGATAGGCAGCTGCAAAGGTTGTGATGTTTCAACGACTTCATAAGCACTGGCGTCATTGAGCAAGGCTTTAAGCGCCAGTGAGTTCAATTTATGCCCACCGCGATAGGAGCGGTAGCAACCAATGAATTTGGCCCCTGCAAGCGCCAGATCACCAACGGCATCGAGTGTTTTATGGCGCACAAATTCATTTTCGAAACGCAAGCCCTCAGGATTAATGACCGTATCGTCATCACTGATAACAACCGAGTTTTCCAGAGATGATCCCAGTGCATGACCAGAGGCCCACAAAAATTCGACGTCACGCATAAATCCGAATGTGCGGGCACGCGCCAGCTCATCACGGAAGGTGTCGGCGGTAATGTCGCCTTTCCAGGACTGACGACCGATCAATTTGCAATCAAAATCGATGTCAATTTCAAAGCGTGTTCCTTCATAGGGAACAAATTCGGCCCAGGAAGCACCTGCCTGTATACGCACGGGTTTGACAACCCGAAGATAACGCCGCTTTGTGCCCAAAAGATCCACACCGGCGCGCTCAAGTGCTTCAATGAAAACAATTGAACTGCCATCCATGATAGGCACTTCACCACCGTTGATTTCAACAATGATATTGTCGATTTCCATGGCATAGAATGCGGCCATCAAATGCTCAACGGTGGCAACACTGGCCCCCTTGGCATCGCCAAGAACAGTACAAAGATCAGTTGCGGCAACCTGAGAGGCCACAGCACGCAGCCGATGGACTGCCCCATCTTCGAGCGTTCTTTGAAAGATAATGCCGCTATCAGCTTCCGCAGGTTTGAAAGTGATAGACACTTTCGAACCGCTGTGAACGCCGACACCCGAAAGCGTCGTGTCATTCAAAATGGTTGTCTGATAACCTAAATAGTCAATACTCATACAATTAAGCCTGATACCTTCAGTCAAGGAAATCCGAAAATCCATCAAAACAACCGTGATCGCAAAATCACGTATAATTTCAGTATTTTTCGGCTAACCTTTTGTCCCGACCATTTCCCCACAGCGGTCAAGATACGTGTCTGGATAGGACAATCCAAATCACGGTTTTTTACGAATTGTTACGCTCAGATAGTGACGTATTTTCAATACGTTAAGTGAGTTAACATTCGTTAACAGGCTGTTAACATTACATTTTCGTAATGTACCTTGAACGCCAATCGGGGCAATTTTTAGGCAATTGCCCCGAAATATCCACATTTGATTCTCTATTGTTACACGCTACATTGCCTGCCGGCGAAGGAAGGCTGGGATCTCCAACTGGTCCTCTTCACTGGTCGCTGGAGTTGCCGGCTGTGCCCGCCCCTGATTGTCCAGATTACCCTTGCGTGGCGCATACATGCTTGCCTCAGGTGACAGCTGGCGACGGTCTGCCGCAGGCGCTGGCGCAGCGGCTGGAGCACCCTCGCTCCCCAGACCCTCTTCGTCTTCGCGACGACCAAGGCTGTTGGATATGCGCTTCAATAATCCCATTGGACCACGCTCGTCATGGGCGGAAGGGTCGCTCGGATGCTGCCGACGCTCTGCTTCTGCCTGGACTGCTGGAGGGAAATCCTCAATGCGCGGCATCTTGGCAGCCGGTGCCTGAGGCTGGGCCACGGGCTGCGGCTGTACAGGCGCAGCAGCAACTGGATGCGGCTGTTGCACCGGTGCTGCCGGCTGGGGTGTTGCACGACTTGGAACTGCCGGGCGCGGCTGTTCGGTTTGCGCAAACAATTTGCTTTGCGGAACAAAGTCATCATTGCGAGCCGGTGTTTCCGGCACGGCGATGTCCAGTTCCTTTTCCAATTCAGCTTCAGCCAGTCTGATGGTGCTTTCAAGCGGATCAGCAACGGGTGCAACTGGAGCCGGCTTTTCAATCTGCCTGCTCACTGGCCTGGGTGTTATGGTCGCCTGACTGACAGGCGTATGTTCACTCAAACCTTCACGGTCAATACCTGTCGCAACAACAGACACGCGAATAATGCCTTCCAGTTCTTCGTCAAACGTTGCACCAAGAATGATATTCGCATCAGAATCCACTTCTTCGCGAATACGCGTTGCGGCTTCATCCACCTCAAACAGCGTCATATCACGGCCACCGGTGATCGAAATCAGCAGACCCTGAGCACCTTTCATGGATGTCTCATCCAGCAATGGGTTGGATATCGCAGCTTCCGCCGCAGCCATGGCACGGCCCTCAGCAGAGGCTTCACCGGTTCCCATCATGGCCTTGCCCATTTCCCGCATAACGGAACGCACATCGGCAAAGTCCAGGTTGATAAGCCCTTCCTTGACCATCAGGTCGGTGATGCAGGCAACACCGGAATAGAGCACCTGATCAGCCATGCCGAATGCATCAGCAAAGGTTGTCTTGTCATTGGCGATGCGAAACAGGTTCTGATTGGGAATGACAATCAGTGTATCGACTGAATTTTGCAATTCAATGATACCCTCTTCAGCAATGCGCATGCGACGCTGACCTTCAAAATGGAATGGCTTGGTCACCACACCGACGGTCAGTATGCCGCGATCACGGGCAGCCTGGGCCACAACAGGTGCAGCACCGGTTCCGGTTCCGCCACCCATGCCGGCAGTAACGAAACACATATGCGTCCCATTGAGGTGATCATTGATTTCATCAAAGCATTCGCGGGCCGCCGCACAGCCCACTTCCGGTTGCGAGCCGGCACCAAGACCTTCAGTAACCGCAACGCCCATCTGGACGACGCGATCCGCTCTTGTCATTGTCAGTGCTTGGGCATCCGTATTGGCAACGACGAAATCGACGCCCTGGAGTCCTGCATTAATCATGTTGTTGACGGCGTTACCGCCACCGCCACCCACACCAAAAACGGTGATCCGTGGCTTAAGCTCGGTGATATCCGGCTTCTGCAGATTGATTGTCATGGCACCTCGTTCCCTTTTTACTCTTAGCCGTCCTGCCACGTCGGCCAAATTCGATTCTAAAAGCTCTCTTTCAACCATTGTCCGACACGAGCAATTCGGCCACTTCCGCCTATGCCCCTGTAGCGCCCTGCCCGTTCACTGCCCTGGCTCTCGAAAGAGGCAATTTGCGGGTAGATCATCAGCCCAACCGCGGTCGAAAAGGCAGGTCCTTTCGCAGCTGCCGGTAAACCGGCAACCCCAAGGGGCCTTCCAATGCGCACATTGCGAGCAAGAATGCGTCTGGCTGAATCTGTAATACCGGTCAATTGGCTTGCGCCTCCGGTCAAAACTATGCGGCGCCCCACCAGGGGCGCGTATCCCGAACGTTGAATGCGGTCGCGGATCATCTCCAGCGTTTCCTCAATCCGGGCTCTTACGATACGTCCCAACAAAGCCTTTGGCATCTGCACGGGCAGATCAACTTCGCTGTCGCCTATGGGCGGAACAGATACAGTGTCATGATCATCGCCTGTCATGGGCAATGCAGATCCATGTACGACCTTCAGTCGCTCAGCATCATCAAGGCGGGTCGAAAGGCCGCGCGCCAAATCCATCGTGACGTGGTGTCCACCGAGCGCGATCGCGTCCGCATGCACCATCCGCCCTTCGGCAAAGACCGATATTGTTGTGGTGCCGCCGCCCATATCGATGCAGGCGCACCCTATTTCGGCCTCATCATCAACAAGCGCGGAAAGCCCGCTTGCATAGGGCGTAGCAACCATGGCCTCAACGGTCAGGTGCGCCCGATTGATGCACAGCTCCAGATTTCTCAAGGGCGCCTGCTCAGCCGTCAACACATGCATGTCAACACCAAGATGGTCACCATACATGCCCAGCGGATCACGAATGGAGCGCTCGCCGTCCAGACTAAAGCCCGTTGGCAGGGAATGCAGCACCGCCCGGTCCGGACTATTGATCTGCCCGGCAGCAGCAGCAAGCACCTTACGCAGATCAGAGCGCTCAACCTCATGGCCACCCAGATTAATGGCTGCCGAATAAACATCACTATTCAAACGACCGGCTGATACATTGACGATCAAAGACTCAACCGTCAGATTTGCACGCTTTTCAGCGGTATGGACGGCCATACGAACAGAGTTTTCAACAGCCTCAAGGTCGGCAATGACACCAGCCTTCACGCCACGGGATTTGTGATGACCAACACCGATGATTTCCACATCGTGTGTACGTCCTGGCAATGACCGGGTTTCCTCACGCGGCACCAGCTTACCAATCAGGCAGACAATTTTTGTCGATCCGATATCCAAAACCGTTACGACACTTGCGCGCTTGGCAGGCAGGGCGCGCATATTGGGAACAGTGAATGATGACGGGCGAAAAACGCTCATGAATTACGCCCCCGTTTTTTCAACATTTGCTCACGTTCCTTGATCGCTGCGTCGCGTCGCACAACTGCGTTATCGGTAAGACCGATGGTAATGCGATCATCCAGCCGCAAATCCACAGTTTCGATATCGCGCTCAAGCAATCCCTGCTCCGCCTCCAGGCGTCGCAGTTTTGCAATGGCGGCCTCGGCATTGTTTTCAGGCAGGCGAATGGTAATTCCGTTGCCGAGCCGAATATCCCAGCGCCGGTCAGCGACGCGGATATAAGCCGTTATCCGTGACTTCAGTTCAGGCCATGCATCCAGAGCAACATTAAATGCGTCAGCATTGACGTCTGCACCAAGACCAACAAAGAGCGGCAATTGTGCAAATTTTCCATCGATCATTGGCGCAATGACATTACCGCTGACATCAATCAGCGAGAGCTCCTGCCCATGCTGCCAAATACCATAGGCGCGGCGCTCGGACAGACTGACGTCAATGACATCGGGATAGATTTTGCGAATATCTGCAGAAGCCACCCACGGCAGCGCCATGATCATCTTGCGCGCCTCGACCAGATCGAGAGTGATCAGCGATGTATGACCGTCAAGTCCAAGCTGCTGAACCACATCGATGGGAGACGTTTCAATGTTTCCGGCGACATCGACACGCTCAATGGCAAAACCGGCAATAGACGTTGTCTCTTCGGCCAGCGCCCGCAAATGCCCCCCCTGCACAACACCGTAAAGACCGGTCAGTGCAAAGAGCGATACGGCAGCCAATGTACCTGTGTGTCCTGGAATGGCGACACGCCCTTCCACCAGGGCAGATATGAACAGGGCTGGACGACGCAGAACGCGCGGCAGAACAACGACAAACTCCGCCGGCCCGCTGATCACGCGATCTTCGGCTTCCCGTCTCTTGCCCATCAACCTGTTCTTCAACGCATACAAGAAGCGTCCTCCACCATCCAGGTCAACAGCTCACCAAAGCTATAACCGGCAAGTTCTGCAAGTTCCGGCACCAGAGACGTTGGTGTCATGCCGGGTTGCGTATTTACTTCCAACCAGATCACCTCGCCATCAGCGGAAAACCGATCATCAAACCGAAAGTCGGAACGACTGACACCGCGACATCCGAGAGCCTGGTGCGCCATCAGAGACAGTTTTTGAATTTTTTGGTAAATATTTGGTAAAATTTTAGCCGGAACTTCATGATTAGAGCCGCCTTTGATGTATTTCGCCTCATAATCATAGAAACTGTGACCAATCGGAAAGATTTCAGTGACACCAAGCACTTCATCTCCCATCACCGCACAGGTCAATTCACGTCCATGGACGAATCGCTCAACCATTACCCGGTCGCCATAGGGCCACTCCTCAGATCCCAGAATCTGCGGCACATGGGCCTGATCTTCCTGAACGATAACGACCCCAAAACTGGAGCCCTCGCTGACCGGTTTGACCACATAGGGTGGCTTCATCGGATGCTCTGGACCAATGTCGCGACGATCACAGACCAATTCATTGGCAACGGGAATTCCAACACTTTGCGCAATTCGTTTGGCTTGCTGTTTATCCATGGCAAGAGCAGAAGCACCAACGCCCGAATGCGTGTAGGGAACCTGCAAAAACTCCAGTATTCCCTGTATTGTGCCATCTTCCCCGTAAGGCCCGTGCAGCGCATTAAAAGCAACATCGGGATGCAGCTGGGCCAATCGCGCAGCAACATTGCGATCAACATCAACCCGCGTCACCTGATACCCGACATCTTCCAAAGCATCAGCACATGCATTGCCTGACGAAAGGCTCACTGGCCGCTCGGAAGAAAATCCCCCCATCAGAACCGCCACATGTTTATTCTTCATCCCGGCCCCTTTTTCCTTTGCCGCACATCATCCTGCTTTGCGCAAGCTGACCTGACACAAGATTGAGTCCGAGTCCGCCTGCAGTACAGTCACAAGCTGATTCGACTCAAATACGGAAATACTAAGGCAATAGAATCAGAGAGTTGCGCGAACTGCAACCACTCAAATCAGGATTTTCCATTTTTGAGATCACGAGTTGTGGCAATCCAAGTCACGCGATGAGTCAATGCCGGTTAAAACCCGCCCACAAATTGTTGGGGCAATCGCGCGTTCGTGCCCATTGCAATTTTCTCCATACAAAACCGGCAGGCAATGCGAAATCTGTAAATCCCAAGGGTTATCGGCAGGTTCTGGCAGCCTGGCGCAAAATCAATGATCCTTGTTCAATCGCCACCGGGATCAAGAATGCGGGCTCCGGCACCTGTGTCAGCGAGCTGATCATCAGGGTTCATCAGGCGGCACTTTTTCAAAGACAGGCAACCACAGCCGATACAATCGTCCAGACCATCACGCAGACGCTGCAAACGCTCGATGCGATCATCCAGATCATCTTTCCACCAGGTGGAAAGTTTGCGCCAGTCGGCAGCCGAGACAGGGCGCTCACCCGGTAACCGATCCATCGCCTCGGCAATATCCTTCAGCGGAATACCGGTTCGCTGCGCCACTTTGATGACCGCCAGCCGGCGCAATACAGCCTGGGCATAGCGGCGATGGTTGGCACCGTTACGCCATGATTGTATCAATCCGCGTGTTTCATAGAAATGGATTGCCGATACGGCAAGCCCGCTGCGTTCTGCCACCTGACCTACGGTCAAACCTGCATCATTTATCATTGATATTGCTCCAGTATTTTCCGCTTGACCTCAACTTAACTTGAGGAAGTAAGTCTAAATCACCGAAAAGGCAAATCACATTGATACCAAAGAAATTTTGGTTTTGAGCAGCCAGGAAAAGGCAATACAAATGACCGCACTCGCGCAAGAAACCACCGCTACAGCCGATTCACGGGAAGCAAGCTGGGCAGAACTGTTCACGGGCCGTAATGCCCCGATATCAGCCGTTCTCATTGGTGGTATGATCCTGTTTGCCACCAATACCTTCATTGTATCAACAATGTTGCCATCCATCGTCGCCGACATCGGAGGCCGGAGCCTATACGCGTGGAACACCACCCTGTTTGAACTTGCCGCCATTTTAAGTGCTGTCATGACCGGGCGCATATTGCAGCGACTTGGTTCCAGAACATCTTTCGCCATCGCCAGCCTGATTTTCATGACAGGCAGTGGATTGGCAGCCCTTGCGCCCAGCATGCCTGTACTGCTGGCAGGCCGAACCATACAGGGTGCTGGTGGCGGTATGTTTTTTACCCTGTGTTATTCGATGATCGTGCTCGTCTACGCACAAAACCTTTGGCCGCGCGCCATGGCTTTGCTTTCCAGCACCTGGGGTATCGCCACACTCATAGGACCGGCAATTGGCGGCATATTTGCGCAGTTGGACTTGTGGCGGGTTGGATTTGGCCTGCTGATACCGATTACACTCATATTCGTCGTGCTGGCCGTTAACCTGCTGCCAAAACAACACAGCCGTGAAGGCGAACATCAGCCCATCCCAATGTTTCAACTGCTCTTGTTGGCCGGATCTGTTCTGGCCATTTCCGCGGGCAGCATGTCACATGTTTTACAATTGAATTTCCTCGGAATTGCCGTGTCCGTCATACTGGTTCTGGTCTTGATGGGGCAGGAAAAACGCGGCAAAAACCGGCTGTTTCCCCGTGGCTCTCTGGTTCCGGGTTCAGCAATGTTTATGGTCTTTGCGTCGATGGCATTGCTGATCTTCGGCATGGAAAGTGATCTGTTCATGCCGTATTTTCTGCAGAATCTGCACGGTTTGACACCAATGATGGCTGGTTATGTAACAACATTGGTAGCTGTTGGCTGGACCCTGTCTGAAGTGTTGAGTGCCAAACTCACCGGAAAACAGATGCATCGGGCCGTCAACGCAGGCCCGGCACTGATGTTCATTGGCCTTGTCATACTCGCGATAGCCACACCCATGGTGACCCACTCGGGTATGGTTCTGATGGCAACGATGGGCGTTGGCCTGCTATTGATAGGATGTGGCATAGGCATCGGTTGGCCGCATTTGTCCACTTTTGCCCTTCAGCGGGCACCAGAGGATGAACGGGAATATGCCGCATCAACCCTGTCCACAGTCCAGATGTTTTCAATTGCATTTGGTGCGGCACTGGCCGGGATGATTGCCAATATCGCTGGCTTCAATAACGCGGCCGGCACCGCAGGCCTTGAAAGAGCCGCCTTCTGGTTGTTCGCGATTTTTGCAGCCTTTGCTGTCCTGGCTCAATATTGTGTGCGAAAGGTTGTCGCCTGCGAAAAACAAAATACCGCCGGTTCGGGTGCCTGTGGCGAAACGGCCATTCCATGTCCGGATGTTCCAGTGGATCAAATTCGTGCAACACAATCATGCTGATCAGTCCGTTTCACGTTCTGTCAAAAACGGCACAACGGTCTATGTGATTGTCTTGAGCATTTGGACGATGAATGCCTCAAACTGCGTGGAATAGTCCAACGGTTCATCGTCAAGTCGCCCGCGTATAGCGCCCGATACCCGCGTTGCTTTTTGCTCTGTGAAATATTTGGCTTCCAGGACACCATCACCCGCAGGTAAAAACCTGTGATTGCCGTCCAGGCCCCGCATACAGGCAAAGGGCATCGCACTCCCTGGCGCAGTCATCATGGAGACACCCTTTGCACGCAGGGCCTCACGTAAGGGCTCGCGAACATTGATCACCAGCCGATTGACAATTTTTCCATCGGCCTTTTCAAACTGCTCGAGCGCATTCTCAAGCGGTTCGGGTGCACTTGTGCCATCTTCCGCGACCCCCGCCATCGCTCGCAGTCCGGCTAATTGCAGCGACTTTTTCACTGCCAGCAGCCCGAGACCAACGGCAAGCCCTGCGTGTTTGTGCAGCGGGCAGAAGAACACGTCTGCCTGCAGCACATCGCGGTGATGGGCAATTGTCGCAAAGGATTGTGCCGCATCGACGACGGTAAGCCCGTTTCCGATTGCCTTGATCGGTTCTATTTGCCCGGTAATCGGATTGATATGGGTAATCAATGATGTCCTGTCGGCTGTATGATCCGTATCCGACCAATCCGGAATGCCATGATAGCCCGGATACCCTGCATTGCGCACATCAAGACGAATTCCATCGATAGCAAGACCGGCAATCGTCGCGGTCAGCCCATGGGTTGTATTGCTGAGAATGTAGATGTCGTGATCAATGCTCAAATGTTCTGCGAGCAGAGATTTCAACCGCGTCTTGGCCATCGCCGTTCTGGTGAATGGATTTATTGCTGCGTCTGCTCGCAGCGCCGGATTCATAGCCGCCGCATCGACCCCACAATCACGCAATAGATGCGGTTCAATTTCACCCATCAGTCATTTTCCCGTTTCATGCCAAATGCATATCACGGGTTGCATTGATTGCAAGAAACTATCGCGTTGCCATGGCAAGGTGAAATTCGCGAAAGGAAACCATGCGAAGTTGCTCTGGATCCCATAAGGACAACGGAATACTGCGCAGGCTTTCACTCAACGTCAGGCGATTGATATAGCGCAACTCCGGATGATTTCTCAGGACCCTCGAAAGCCGGTAAAAAGGAATACGACTGCACAGATGATGGACATGGTGCACGCCTATATTGCCAGAGAACCAACGCAAAGGCTGCGGAAGATCATAGTGAGAACTGCCATGGAGTGCGGCTTCCTGGCGCTTCCATTCGGGCAGTTTTTCCCAGGTCGTTTCTTCAAACTGGTGTTGCACAAAGAACAGCCAGACCCCAATGGTTCCGGCAATAATGACAACAGGCAACTGGATTGCGAGGAATACTTTCCACCCGACCAGCCAAATCATTGCTGTGGCGAATACTGCAATGGCAAGGTTTGTTCCCATGGTGCTCGTCCATGGTTGCCAGCCGCGTCGCATCATACCAAGCGGCAAACGATTGTTGAGCAGAAAAATGTAACTGGGTCCGATGCCAAACATGACAAGCGGATGTCGGTACATTCGGTATTTCGCCCTGCCCCACATGGACAGGTCCTGATATTCTTCAACAGTCAGTGTTTCAATATCACCAAAACCGCGATGGTCCAGACAACCTGAACCTGCATGATGCAGCGCATGGCTGCGTTGCCAAAAGCTGTAGGGGGTCATGGTCAGGACACCGATCGTACGACCAGTCCAATTGTTGGCGATCGTATTACCCAGAAATGAGTCATGACCACAATCGTGCTGGATCATGAACAGGCGAACGAGAAAACCGGCTGTCGGTATTACGAGGATGAGGCCCAGCCAATAATCATGATACAGCAACAGAGCTGTTACCGCCCATAAGGCAACAAATGGAACAAATGTGACAAAAAGCTCGTAGATGCCGCGCGCGTTGCTCGGGTCTCTATATTGAGCAAGAATCCTTGACCAGGCTCTTGCATCCAGTGGTTCGGAAATTTCAGCCGGTGGTTCTGTTACATTAAACAAACGAACACGCCTTCTTTTCTCAGTGTTGCGACTGGAACGCTACATCTGGAGAAAAGTGTAGGTACCTGAAGTATTTTTCTTTTTGAGCCTACAAACTTCCGTCGACAATTTGTCGGAGGAAAAAGCTGATCCATACATCAATATCACAATATATGACATTTTGACGTAAAACCGGATCAAACGCCCTGCGTTCACATATCCACGATATGCAGCATATTCAAGTCACGCTTTGGTCAATGCCACGTTTGTTATTGTTAAAGGCGCCGATCTGACGGCGCCGTTACCAGTCAAACTGTTGCCCGATTATAGAATTGTCATGAACAACACAAAGCTTAGGGTTCGGTTTCTGCGCAATTTGAAAATACCCGGCAAGAGAAAACTGCGGCAGTTTGCCGCAGCCCTTGTTTGGGCAGCGGTACCCCGGGTCCGGACATTACGCCCTTTGCCGCAACTTCAACCAGGCGACCAGATGCAGGATAATAAAGACCGGCACCAGAAAGGCGGGAATCAGAACCATCGGCAGATATTGCATCAGATCCGATGTCGGACCTGTGGCAGACGCAAAGACACGGCCGGTTCCCGAAAGGATGCCGGTACCAATTGCAATGACAAAATCCACCATGCCGACAACGATAATAAAATAGGACTGCTGTCTGTGGTTGGCGCTGCCACGCGCAACATTGACCGCAACAAATGCAGCAGCCAGACCAACAAGAACATCACCAACACCCGCCGGGAGTGCAAATGCAGCCGGCAATAACTCCATGCCGAGAAGAAACAGAAACACCCCGCCAACGACACGCCAGGCCTGCATGGCCACCACATGCGCCAGATCAAGACGCGTTACCCAGTCGCGAACGCCCTTTATGCGTCTATAAGCGATCCAGAAAACAAGCCCCGGTGCAACGGCTGCTATAGCAACATTGATTGGCGGGCTGCCTTGCGGAGCAACAAAAAAACCGGCCTTGGCAAGCCAGTAAATTGTCGCGCCCCAAAGCAACAGGACAGCACCTGCAACATAGGGATAAACAGAACGAATGGGCTCAGATTGAAGTCCACTATCTATT
Organism: uncultured Rhizobiaceae group bacterium; assembly: GCA_947501445.1. Lineage (GTDB taxonomy): Bacteria > Pseudomonadota > Alphaproteobacteria > Rhizobiales > Rhizobiaceae > Hoeflea_A. The sequence continues at coordinate 161,597 of CANMVS010000010.1, forward strand.
GTTCCATCAGTCGTTTTCATAATAATCTCCATTTTACGTGTATATACACTCAATTTGATAAAAAAAATGCCTACAGTTTCTTAAGTGATGTCAGCAATTGGCTGGCATCCACATCTTTAACGCGGCGCATTGCGCTGACCTGCGCATCTTCCCACAGGGGTAACGCCTGCTGATAAACAGCGTGCCCCTTCCGGGTCAGTCTCATCGCATTGACCCGGCGGTCATCCTCCTGAGCACGCTCAATCAGCCCCCGCTTTACCAAGAGGTTCAAATTGCGCGTAACCGTGGTTCGCTCGGTGCCCAACAGATCTGCCAATTGTGTCGTGGCAAGTGTTTCGTGCCCCGCAAGCAAGGCCAGTGTTGTAAATTGCTGTGCACTCAGTTCCAAAGGTGCAAGTGCAAGCTCCATGCGGCGCGCCATTGCCCGTGCCGCCCGTTGCAGATTGAAGGTCAAACAGTTTGTCGGGTTCGTCATATCCATATTAAGTGTATATACACCTAAATGATGCTTATGCAATCAAAAAGCCGGATATTTTGAGAAATGCCAAATTGACACTATTATGGGTTGTGTTTTTTTGGGGGATTAAAAAATGTCAGATATTACCGATGTTATGAAGACCTGGTTCGAGCGTGTCTGGGCCAACGAAGATGATTCTGCGATTGATGAAATGCTTGTCGAAGACACCCATGCCAGAGGCCTGGGTGCGCAGCCACATGTGGGTCCGGAGGAATTCAAGGTGTTCCACCGCGCACTGCTGCAACTGGTCGGCAATGTCAGGGTTACCATCGATAAAAGCCTGATACAGGACGATTGGGCGTCAATGCTCATAACGCTGCGGGCAACGAGCAGAGACGGGAAAAAGCCGATTGAAATCAGCGGACATGTTTTTGCCCGTGTTGAAGGTAACGTCATCCACGAAGCCTACAACCATATAGACTTCATGTTAATGTTTGAGCAGCTTGATCTGATGCCGGATAAAACGTTTGAGCGCTGCCTGACTTGCCAGAAGCTGACCTGATCAGCAGGCCGTTTCGCACGTCCTGTACCCGCATTGACGCGGGCAGTTTATAGACGAAATTGCTTTCAAAACCGCAGAACCGGCCAATGGTCGTGTGGCTCTTGATCAAAACGCCCACTGTTTTGCCACCGAAGTGAAAAAGCTGCGTTCCTTTTTGAAACGTAATGCGGTAGCCGCAGATATGCTGGAACTGGCAATTTGGAGACAGGCTTGCATCTGCGTGCAAGGCAATTGCAGACAACAGCGATTTTGAGGCAATGCGTCCCGTAGATGCAGCGAATAAGCGCCATGCGAGATAGATTTGCGGGCGATCCGGATGTGCTGGCCGAACATTTTGCGAAATACAAGATCCAATACCGACAAGGCCCTTGAAAAACCGCTCGGGCATTCCTTTCTTCAAGGTGGCCAATATACAGTAAGGTTCTGAAAATTCTGGCAGGACATGCAGGGTAAAGATAGTCAGGACACTGCCGGTTCGAATGATTGATTTCTTCTTTGGCCGTTCGGAGCTAATTGAAAGCACACCATATGGCGCGACCTCAGACCAGCGGTTCAAATACAACGGCCGACCTGTCATTCGAAGCGGAGGAAGTTGCTGCATTGAGAACAGCAATGTGGGGCCGTTTGGTCTCATTGACACTGATTGGTTTGCTGGCGACAGTGCTGACACCCTGGCCTGGTCCCATCTACCTGTACGGTCTTTTGGTCCTTTTCATTTTCCTTGGTTATCTTTCCTATCTGGCGGCACGGGCTCCATGGCGCCGCGCCTGGCATAGTTATGCATTCGTAACAGCAGATTTTGCACTGCTGTCGTTCACATTGATCTATCCCAATCCACTGATCCCATTTGACCTGCCGCCACAGATGGGCCTGCGGTTTGGTAATTTTATCTATTTTTTCGTACTGCTGTCCGGTCTCACCTATCTTTACAAACCGGGGCTTGTTTTGTGGGGCGGATTTTCCGCAGCTGTCAGCTGGTTCGTGGGCATCATGTGGTTGCAAAGCCTGCCGGGCAGTGTATGGCGCGAACCCGAAGACAGGAATCCTGAGGAATTTCTTGCACTCTTCGGTAACGCTGAATTCATCGATCTTGGCATACGCCTGCAGGAGGTAATGGTGCTGCTCATCACCGCCGGATTGCTTGCACTGGCTGTCCAGCGGGCGCGTGCCATTGCACTTCGCCAGGCAAACCTTGCTGGCGAAAGAACCAATCTGGCCCGCTACTTTCCACGCAAGACAGTTGACATGCTTGCCGCCAAAAAGGCCACTTTTTCAAGACCTCGCGAGCATGATGCCGCTGTCCTGTTTGCTGATCTGGTATCATTCACAAGCTGGGCAGAGACACGATCGCCCCGCCGTACAATCGCAATTCTTCGCGAGGTTCACAACCTGATGGCAGAGGTCATTTTCAAACACGAAGGAACGCTGGACAAATTTATTGGAGACGGCATGATGGCCACATTTGGCACGCCGGAACCATCAAAGCGTGATGCAATAAATGCTCTTTCAGCCGCCGTGGATATGGTCCATGCCTTTGAAAGCTGGCGGCGCTCCAGCGATGATGACGATATACGCGAATTGAAACTTGCCATCGGTGTTCACTATGGACCGATCGTGCTGGGGGATATCGGCAATTCCAGCCGTATGGAATTTGCTGTGCTGGGTGATACGGTCAATGTCGCTGCCCGGCTCGAAAAGGCCAATCGTGAAATCGGCAGCCGCTGCATTGTCAGTGCCGACCTTGTGGACGCTGCAAAATTTGAAAATCCGGATGAATCCACACCGGTCATCGCCAACCTGCAAAACCACGATCCACTCACGTTGCGCGGGCGAAGCCGCACAACCCAAATACTGGTGTTGCAGTAAACCACCATCAATCACCTGCAGTTGCCGGGATGAATGTACCCATCGACATGCAGGATATTTGAAGCTAATTCGATGCCGCTTGCGTCAGCGCCTTTTTCAGCTCATCCGCCGTTACATGCGTTTTGGTTGCGCCGCGTTTGTGAACGAAACGCCATACCTCATCACCGCTTGCGCCATAGACAACCACCGTTGGAATCCTGTCGATATTGCCGAATGCAAGCTTCATCTCCTCTGATCCTTTGACAAGTGGAAAGCCGGGTGTCGTATGCGAGAGAAATCGTTGCATCCGCCCCGGGTTTTTCACGCCGCCAAAATCCTCATGGAGGTTGATCCCGATGATCTGCACCCTTGGATATTGACCACTATCGACAAGCGCGTTGAGATGTTTGAACTCATCCGTACAGGGCGGGCACCAGGACGCGAAAAACGTCACGACCACGGGCTGCCCCGCTTGCGGTACATCATTTGAGGCATAAGGCGTCTGTATAACAGGAGCTGCTGCAACCAACGGACGCAAGGCCTGCCAGGCAACCGGTTCGGCAACTGCCAACCTCAGGCAGCCCAGATACAGGACACAAGCATGTGCTAAAAACACCAGATATCGCATGGTAGGATGCTAAGGTTGCACGCGCCGCTCGGCAAATCAAAAACCTGTCAGAACAGCTTTACCGCACCGCTAAATGGAGCCTATCAGAATTTCCAGATTTCCTGAGCGCCATCAAACCCTTTGAGATCAAGTGTCCCTGCAAGGGCACAGCGCTCCGACACAAGCGCTGCAAGGCTCGCGGACAGAACACGATCACAACCCAGTTCACTTGCTGCAGAAAGCAGACGGGCGGTGTAGTTGATCGGTGGGCCTATGGCTGTGAAATCCAGTCGATCCGAACCGCCAATATTACCGTAGTGAAAAGTGCCATTATGCAGGGCTGCTCGAAAAGAAATGGTCTCGCCAAGCGCGTCTTTTCCCAGCGCTACCCCTCCCTCCGTTACAGCATCAATTGCAGTATTGGTAATATCGCGTATTTCACCGGCATTCGCATAGGGAAAAATGGCGAAAAATCCATCGCCCATATATTTCAGAATTTCACCTCCGTTGGCGGCCACAGGTGGCACCAGACGATCAAATGTATCGTTGAGCAGACCGACAAGTTCAGCCCCGGTTTTCCTGTTGCAAAGGGAGGTGAAATCTTTCACGTCAACGAAGAGGATTACCGCTGTTATCTGTTCCCCGTCTCCACGATGTACCTGACCGTCCAATATCAGATGGCCGCTGTTTCGCCCGACATAGGTGGACAGGAGACTGGCTGCATTAAGACGCAGCATGTAGGTCTCTGTCAATCGGGCAAGCGGGCGATTGATCTGCTCAAGCACGCTCAGATCACGGGTGCTGAATCCACCAACCTGCGCACTTGACCAGGAGCATGCATGGGTTTCACCCGTCGTAAATATCAGCGGCTGCACCAGATAATCGGTAAATCCCTGCTCCCTCAGCTCACCGACGATGATATAGTCGTCGGGACACGCCGGGTCTTCCAGATGTCGTCGTATTGCTGTCTGACTTTCCAGCACATGCGGCAATGGATTTGATGTATAGGTCTGTGTCGCAAAGGTTCCCATCGGTGCCTCAGCCACATCGACGCCACTGCCCTTGATCCAACGAAATCGGCGGCCCATCACATTGGGATGAAGTGTGTAGATGAACAATGTGAACCGATCGACAGCCACATCCAGCGCAACCAACCGTTCACAAATGCCCTTTACAATCTCAACCGCATTGGCACTGGGCCGCGCACCATCGATCATCCAGTCGAGAAGATCCTGCACGGTGGAGCCGGTGTCATCAGCAGGGCCGGCATTCTTCACAACATCTGCACTGTCAGTCATCGCTCACCTCAACAGATAATGTCGCAGACAAATTTCAACTGTCAGCCAAACGTGAACCGGATTTGACGACGTGTCAAAGCCCTGCCAATCAATCACCCGTGAGCGGTCGTGCGGAATAATGCAAATGAACATAGTGATGACGCATTATCGCTGCGTCATCTTAAAATTGGTGAGGTCAACACACCATACCGGAAAAACAGAATGCCGGAGCGGCCTATTCATCGTCCGAGTTGTGATGTGCGTCGCCGCTTAAATGGGTCTGCATCATGGCTCTTGCCTGCATCATGGCGCGACTTTGCATCATCGCACGGCTTTGCATCATGGCGCGGCTTTGCATCATGGCGCGGCTCTGCATCATGGCTCGGCTCTGCATCATCGCACGGCTCTGCATCATCGCACGGCTCTGCATCATGGCGCGGCTCTGCATCATGGCGCGGCTTTGCATCATCGCACGGCTCTGCATCATGGCACTGCTTTGCATCATTGCACGGCTCTGCATCATGGCTCTGGATTGGAACCCGCCGCCGCTGCCATCATCAAGCAATTCACGCACACGAAGATCGTCGCGGTCCGCGCCGGGAGCCAGCATCAGGGCACTGCGATCAGAATCGTCCAGAACCTCATAGTGATCCAGTGCCTCAGGCACGAAATACAACCGGCCATCTGCACCGCGCAGTGTAAAACCACCACCACCGGCGTCATCTTCAAACATGAAATCATCATCGTCATCAACAAGACCCAGGGCTTCGCCCACATCGGCTTCAGCCGTTTCGAAAAGCATGGTCACATCGTCAAGTTCAACGGTCCAGCGAATGTATTCATCTGCCGGAAATTTTTTCTTGCCCAGATAGTCGGCGTCTTCATCCGCAGGGGCCACGTCGGCTTTGCCGGGCAACAGGATTTTGACAGGATCAGGCAGTTTTCTTGCTTTGCCATCATCCTTGAATGCATAGCCATATACCTGAACCAGACTGCCGTTGAGATATTGCCTGCCCTTGCTCAAATCCACACTGGCAGTGCCGGTTTTTGCATCCTTGGATGAAAACTCGGAAAAATCGAGAACGACTTTATCCGAACAATTCTCGTCTGTGGCAATATCCTGCGGAACAGCGCTTCTGGAAAACAATACGTCAATGGTTTTGCAAAAAAGTATCACTTTTTTACTTGGTGAAAGGCCTACGGTCGTCATCAAATCCCCCTGAATTCAAAACCTGCGCGTTCGCGCCATAGTTGGTATAGGTTATACCAGAAGCACGCGGTGTGCTAGCTGGATTCTTCAATCGATTTTGGTTGCAATTTCGCGCCATTCAAAACAGTTCCGAATTGCCTTTTGATGGCGCTTGCCGGTCATCTGCCGATCAACGCTCAAAAACATGACTGCAAAAGTCTCATAGCTGAATTTTGCCGGCGTAAGCTGATGCCAGCTTTGAGCCAGACGCAAACCCAACATGTCACGTGCTGCACATAGCGCGCTGTGAAAACCGTCGGGATTGCGCGCATAGGCTTCGGCACACCCGCCATGACTGCCATCCACGGTTTCTCCAGTGTTTTCAATGCGCCGCATCTCATCCACATCTTCCGCGCGGACCAATCTGGCATCAACGAGCTGCGCCATAAAAAACTCAACCAGAATATCAAAAACCGCTCCGGTAAGTGGCTGCCCCAATTTATGGACCTGTTTGCCTGTCACATCTTTTGCAGGCGTATCCATGGAAACAACATCACTCATCTTGAGGGCATTGGATGCATTGCGGATCTGACGGGTTTTGGACAATTCACCAACACGATTAAGTTCATTCTGGGTGTAGAGATCACCCTTGGTCTTACGCAAAAGATGGCTGACAAATGTATCGAAATGCAGCCCTGAGATAAGCGCAATACAGTCAGAGGTTGATTCGTGAAATCCCCGGTAGGCCGTCGTCAGTGTCTCGGGGTCAGGCATCCCAACCAGAGAAAACACCAGACCGTGGCCGACTTCATGGGCAAGCACATCAAAGTTCAAGGCGTAGGGTCGAAGCTCGCCCTGATCATCCTTGCCCTCACCAAATTCCATGAAACCCCAGCCAAAATGCGCATTGTTCCAGGGTACATGCGGGATCATCTCCAACTGCGGATGTGTCATAGCAAAATGCCACGGAATGGGGCCCCCAAGATAGGTTTCCCAAATATCCAGCACCCGGCGAACACCGCCAAACATATGGGCGCAGGTAAAGGCAGGATCATCCACAGCAATATGGTCAAAATGTCCGTCCATACCCGGCATCAGTGCGCTACGGCATCGACCGGCATAAGGCGGCATATCCTTATCACCATAAGGTTTTTTATCTTCCGGCTGTAGCGCATACATCCGCTGGTCACTGGGCCCCGGCCCGAGCGAGCCAACAGGAGAAGAGACATAGATGACTTCAGGCTCTTTGAAATCCGACAACACGGGAGATTGCGCATAGAGGCGAAACCTGGTGCCGGTCGGGGCATAAAAACTGTTAAGCGAAAAACTCATTCAATTGGTTCCTGACCGCCAGTTGCCGCGGCAGATTCCCACAGCAGTGTTTGTTCAAACCGAAATGGAACGGGTTCGCATTGAGGCATACCATCGCGCAGCCCCACAAGCAGCTCCATGGCATCAATGCGCTTTTGCGATAGACGGTTTTGCGGCAGCCATTGCGACAGCCGTGTGGCCGTTGCGGTGCTCACACCCCGGCCTGTTGCAATGTCGAGAACAGCATTCCACGTGCGCATTTTATAAAACAACGCCTTGGCAGCATTTGCCAGCACATGGATATCCGTATCATTGACGATACCATCTGACAGCGCCTTTACGAGCGTGGCACGAATGTCCACCATTGCCTCACTTGCCGCATAGCCAATCTCCGCCGGACCATGAACAACAGCGACCTCATCGTCATCTTCAAATAAATCTTCAAAGGGTTCGTATCGGCCGGTCAGGTAGGCATGGTAAATCTGGCCGGTGCCTTCCATTCCAAATTGGGACAGTTCAGCTGCACGCATCGCCCCCATGCTGGCAGCCCCGCATACCCGTATGCCCTGGCTGAGTGCCCAGAGAATTTCCTTGTGCCAGACTGATGGAACCTGCTCAAAATAGCCGTCGATGATAGCCACTGTTTCGGGCTGATGATCCTGCACCGCCTTCAAAATATCACCGCGCCTGACCGGTGGCAGATAGATCCCATCCAGTATAGTTTTCGCTTCATCCTGCGGCACCGTAGGACCGAGAAAAACACAGATGGTCATTCCGCCGCCTCCATTAACAGGGCTGACGCCCGTTCGCCGGGCACATAGGCCGTATCCGGCCCTTCCAAGGCGGCCTCAAGTCCGGGTACGACAACCCGCACGACTGCAAAACCAAAGTTTGGTTTGCCAATATCCACTGCTACGACCTGACGGATACCGACGTCTTCCAGCGCCTTTAGCGTCATGGCTATATCGGCATCAAAAGTGTCCTGCTCGACATTGGCAATATCATCAAAGCATCTTGCCGGTTGCAATTCAGACAGAATTGAATCCGCCATCGCCTTGCGATCCACCAGCTCCTGTGCGCCATAGTCGGCATCCAGAATATCCTCTCGGGCACCGGCTATAAATGTCGCGCGTGCCTGGGCTGCCTCGGTCAGCGCCCTGGACAGGGCAACCTGCGGCGCAAGATGCGCGCCACCACCAAATTCAGGCGCACCGGTTTCACCCGTGCGATCTGATATCAGACAAAAGAAGACCGGTATGCCGGCATCCGAAGTGACGTCCCACACGGCAACGTCTATCTGTGCCGCTTCAAACATATCCAGTATGGACCGGCAATGGGGATCAGTTACCGTTTCCAGGCGCAGCGCGCTTGCACTTTTCCATGCATCAGGCGAAAGCTTCCATAAGGTGATCGCATCCCTTTCGATCACTTCCATCAGTGCATGCAGCGTTGCCTCTTCCTGAGTGTTGCCAGAGGCCAACCCGTTGGTTGTTGCACAAAACGCCCCTGAATGGGGTGGTTCCGGCAGGGCATAATTGGCATGAACCATCTCAAAGGGCAGCCAGCATCCCTGCTCGCCGATCAGGTTCCAGCCTTCCACCCATAAAAACGGATGCTGATTATCAAGCCCTTGAACATTGGACAGCGGCAGACCGTCAAGACTGATGAGTTTGTGCGAGAACTGCAGTTCATCAACGCTTGCCAGTTTCAGCGGCAGATCAATGCTTTCCGCACACCAGGTCTCGTAGGCTTCCATGGCAGCCGATACTCTGGCAGCATCCTTTGTTACGCCTTTGCCCTGAAACACGGATAATGAGCGTGAGTTGGGCCGGCAGGCCGTGTAAACCGGTATGCCTATCCGATCGAGCCCGGTGATGTTCGCAACCCGCGATATGCCGAAAACCGGCAATAAAGGGCGCAGTTTTTTCCATGTTTCAGTTGGCGTACATGCACGTCGCCCCCCGTCACTCCAGACCTTGGCTTGCGTACTCATTCGCCGGCACCGCCGGATAGCGCGGCCCTTGCCTCATCCAGATCGCGTCCGGTCACATCCTTTGGAAAACGTGCCAGCGTTGCTTCCAGTTCAGCTCTTGCCAGTTGATCGCGGCCACAAATCTGCCCCCAGCGCAGGGCCGTCATACAGGTCCGCAATTCAAGCGCATCAGCACCCTGACTTCTGGCAACAGCAATGGCATCGGCAATCGAGGACGATATGAACTCAACGTCCGGATTGGCGCGGGCCATTTCGACTTCAGCCTGCAATCTGGACAGCTCCGCCCCCCAGTAGTTCACACCCTCTGCAGCAATGATGGCCCGACCCTCGTTGAGGACACGCAGTGCGTTTTCATAATGTCCGAGCTGTAACATCGCGCTCGCCCGCATGCATTGATAGACAGGAAAGTCTTCTGGCGTTCCAATCTCCTGCATGATTTCAAAACCTTCGTTGACCTGATTGAGGCCCGCTTCAACTTCACCGGCTTCAATCCGGGTACAACCCAAAAATATCTCACCCTTGGCACGGTAATCCTCAAGATCATTTTCCGTTCCGAGCTTGATCAGCCGCCGGGCCACCTCGCCGGTCTTCTCGCCATCACGCAAATAGTGATGCAGCATGACTGCAATATCGAGTGCATGCAGCAAACTGCCAAGGTGGCCGAGATGCTCGGCATGGGCGATGGCTTCTTCCACATATTTTACCGCTGCAGTGCCGCCGCCCTGTAACCAGGTTGCAAGGCTGATTTCACCCAGCGCACAGACTTTGCAATCGTGACCGCCATAGAGCGTTCCAAGCTCTTCAAACCCGCCTGCTTCGTAGATTTCCAGCCCTTCCCTGGCACTGGCAATTGAATCATCAAGTGCCCCCATCTGAAAGGCATTTGCCCATACACAATGCTGAGCCTGCAGCTTGAATTCCTGTCCGTTCATGCCTTCCGAGACGTCCAGCAGCTTTCGGGCCCGCTTGGCCATGGTGGCAAAGGTGTCCGAAATACGCCACCACCCCCAATAGGCCGGGAAATGCCAGGGGGATTCAGGCGTTGATTCGGCAAGCCGCAATGCCTCTTCATAGGCAGCTCTGGTCTCCAGCGCACCGGCGCCACGCGCAGAAAGCAATGCGCCTGCCAACAGGACCTGAACCCGTAATCGAAGTTCCTCCAGACCACTTTCTTCTTCGACCTGACGCAGCAGGGCACCGCAGTTTTCATATAGAGCGGCTGCCTCAAAACTGGCTGACGCGCGGCTGGCTGCAAGGCCTGCTTCCAGATATTTGTCCGCTGCCATTTTGTGTCGGCCGCAGGCTTCCAGATGATAGCCCAGGGTCTCGGGCAAAGTCGCCTCAAGCCGTTTGGAATCAGCCTGCAGCCAATCCAGATAGCGTGTGTGCCATGTGATCCGTGCCGGCCGCACCAGGCTTTCATAGGCCGCCCGTTGAAACAGCGCGTGCCGAAAGGACGGCCTGCCGTCTTTGCTGACTGAGAAAATACCTGCTTCAAGCAAAGCGAGAATGGCCGTATTGATCGCCTCAGTACTTTCGCCGCTGACCTCAACCAGAGCAGCCCGATCAAATGAGCGCCCCAATACCGAGCTGATCTGCGCCAACAGTTTGGCTTCACCCAGGGCATCCAGACGACTGGTGATAAGATCCAGAAGCGATGCAGGCGTTGTTGCCTGTGCGTTCACATTGGTGGCACGTAAGACGCCACGTTCCCAGCGGGCAAGATCTGATTCGATCAGCGATTTGGTATATTCTTCCACATAAAGCGGCAGGCCGTCTGTTACCGCCGCAATACGGCGCGCAAGGGCGGCTTCAACCTTGCCGCCACACACAGATTCGATGATGCGGGCCGTCGCTTCAGGGGCCAGTGCCTTCAGGCTCAATCGTGTTGCCGCGGTACCGTCAGAGCCAAAATGTGTGCCCGGTCGTGTCAGCACCAGCATCATGCGATAGGTGGATGGTGCGGGGAAAATGCGGTCCAGCAGTTCAATGGTTGACGGATCAACCCAATGGCCATCATCAACAAGCACCATCATGGGTCTTGGCATGCCCCGTATCAGTCTTGTCGCCGCTGCAAATACCGCTGCGCGGCCCTCAGTGCCGTTCTCGAAATCGCCGCGCCAAAGTGCAAACAGAGCCTCGGCATGCACGCTGTTTTCAGGACTTTCCTCACCAAACCAGCTCTTTATGCTGGCAAGGGCCTGCTGGTCCCCCTGCCTGCCACTGAGGCCAACCCAATTGTCGATGGTCTGTTTCAGACTGGCAAATGGTGAATGGCGTGTGGCAATGGATCCGGAAAACTCAATGATCCGGCGGCGTTCTATTCCCTCCCGGGCGATAAAAGCCGACGCCAATACCGATTTACCGGCACCTGGTTCCGCAACAATTGTGGTGCGTACACTTTCGCCTGCCTGCGTTCTTTCCCAGGCTTCGTGAAGGACATTCAGCTCGTCATCACGCCCTTCGAGTGTTCTGGTGGGTTCAGGCAAAATGGACGCTGGCGAGATACTGCCAAGCAGGTGGAAAATTTCAACAGGCTTCGGAAACCCCTTCAACTCCTTGAATCCAATGGATTCACTTCGAAAAGCTTTGGAGATCAGGGAGAGGGTTTGTTCGCTGACAACAACACTGTTTTCCGGTGCAAACTGCTCCATTCTGGCGGCCATATTGGGAACAACACCCGTCATCGCATGATGGTCGCGGGTTTCTCCAGCCCCCATTTCGCTGATAAGAACGCGGCCCGTGTGCAGCGCCAATCGCAAGGCAAAGTGTATTTGCCGTTCTTCTTTGAGCCTGCGGCCCATCTCGGCAACATCCCGGCAGATTTCAAGCGCTGCCTCCGCTGCGTGAATAGCGGCATCTTCCATCGCCCGCGGATAGCCGAAATAGGCGTGAATACCATCGCCGAGGTAGACGGCAATCATCCCGCCCCTGCTCTCGATGGCTTTGGCACATATCACCTGGTATTCCCGTAAAAGCTCGCGCAGATCCTCAGAATCGACCTGATTGGAAAGCTGGGTCGAATCGACCAGATCACAAAACATGACAGTGATCTGTCGGTGTTCGCCTCCCTGTTCCTTTGTCAGCGCCTGATGTTCAGAAAGCCGTGCGCCGCACGATGGACAAAATTTCGCCTTTGCCGGCGTTTCCTCACCGCAGGTTTCACACAATACCCCGTCAATTTGATCGTTCACGTTTTAAATCCCACTCTCAGCCCAAAAACCCCCGACACATCAGCGCCGAAAACCCGGTTGCATCAATCCTGTGCAGCCTGCGCTGTACTTCCCGCGTACGCCCTCTTGGTCCCTCAACATAAGTGACACCATTTCCAGGATCAGTGCAATAGTAAGTGCGTTGACTTGTGATACCTTCGCAATGCCCTGGCCTTTGTGTTCTCATAGCCAATGTGTAAGCCGCCAACTATTACCTGCATATTACATAATAGGTTGATACAAATTGTATTGTGCCATTCGCCATTCGTTTTCACCAAATTCCATTTTCCGGTGGAACAATGACAAGGCACAAGTCAAACTGGCAATAATAGGTGTATCGTAGCGGCAATAATCAGGTCACGACCCCACATACCACCCTGTTCAAGGAGCCATGAATGCATGTTCTGATTTTGGGTGCCGCCGGCATGGTTGGCAGAAAACTCACCCGTCAACTGTGTGCCGCAGGCCAGATAAATGGTCGCAATATCACAGCCATGACACTCTTTGACGTGGTTGAACCACCGGCCGTCAAGGCCGGTTGGCGCGTTTCGGTGGCAAGCGGTGATATTGCCGAGCGTGGGCAAATTGACCAGTTGATTGCCCACAAACCGGACGTCATTTTTCACCTGGCAGCCATCGTTTCCGGTGAGGCTGAACTCGATTTCGACAAGGGGTACAGCATAAACCTTGATGGCACGCGCCACTTGCTTCAGTCGATTCGAGCACAAAACTACCATCCCAAAGTCATCTTCACATCATCGATAGCTGTATTTGGCGCCCCGTTTCCCGAAGCCATCGATGATGATTTTCTCTCGGCACCACTTACGTCCTATGGTGCACAAAAGGCTTGCTCCGAACTGCTCCTGAATGATTATTGCCGCAAGGGATTTCTGGATGCGATCTCCATTCGCCTGCCGACCGTTGTCATTCGTCCCGGGCGTCCCAACAAAGCGGCCTCCGGTTTTTTCTCCAATATCCTGCGCGAACCCCTCAGCGGACAGGAGGCCGTTTTACCCGTCTCGCGGGATGTCCAGCATTGGATGGCAAGCCCGGCAAAAGCCGCCGGCTTTCTGGTTCATGCTGCTAACCTGGATACCGGATTGCTTGGCCACAGACGTGCCCTCAATATGCCGGGTCTTGCGGTAACTGTCGGCGAAATGATCGAAGCACTGGCGCGGGTCGCGGGCCCTGATCGCGCTGCTTTGATCCGGGAGGAACCTGATGAGATGATCATGCGCATGGTTGGTGGATGGCCGCGCAATTTCAAAACAACCAGATCGCTGGACCTGGGGTTTCACGCCGATCATTCGATTGACGAGATTATCGAGACCCATATTGAAAATGAGCTGGGTGGCCAGTTGGGTGAGATCGCCTCCTGACGAATTTGAAAAGGGTTGTTCCGAAAAAGTTATCTCTAGTCCAATGGAACATTCAAATGTGTTCCTGGCGTTATGATGCCGCCGCGAGCACCAATTTCAATTGACCCATACCGCTGTTTGAAAGCATCAGGCAACGGACGGTCTTCAGGCAGGGAAAGCCACAATCGCAATAAATGGCGCTTGTCCTGCGGTTCTTCCCAATCAGTAAAACCGGTTCGATCGTGCAACAGTGCGTGATTGTAGACAAATTGCATGTCTCCCGGCTCCAACTGCATGGATAGATGCAGATCAGCGTCATTTGCAAGTTCATCAAAAAAATCAAGCGCTTCGATGTGTGCCTTCGTCAGACGCATCGCCTGGGGAAACCGCTGAGCACTATCGATGTATTGACGCTGATACATGCCTGTCAGATATCCGGCATGCCAGTTGAAGACCGGAATTTCGAAAAAGGGTTTCTCGCCTTCGGGAACCTCACCGCGGCGATCTGTGGCAATGGGGTCAAAAAGCAGCCCGACCAGATCGGGTCTCCTGCGGCGCATTTCATTGTAAATCGTTTGTGTACTGACCAGCAGTGACTGCCCACCCTCCCTGGCCTTTTTCAAACACAGCAACCCAACGACATCAGCAGAATCGGTATGAAAAGTCTGCCTTTGTGCCGTCTGATAGATGCGCGTATTTGTGTCATTGGCGTCAGCACCAATATCACGCACATGACCCAGGATATGTCCCTCGGCATTTTGGGAACGCGCCCTGCCCAGATGCACACCAATGCCGCAAAATATCGTCGCCGCCTTTTTTTGTGAATAGTCTCCAACAGGCAGACCACGCAGGATTTCAAAACCAATGCCACTGACCAGCGTACTACGAAGGTCTGTCAGGTGCCTGCTCAAGCCTGGCAGGGGAAAATCCTCTTTCGTCATCACGGCTATGGCTTTACCCCCGGCAGCGAATACGTCAGCTGCACGTTCCAGTTCCGCAATCTCATTTTGTGACAGGGTCCTCGTCCAGCTTTGAGGAACCCGTGCCAGATCTTCCCCCGTCCAGGCTGCAGGTCCATTCAGGGTCACCGGTGGCAGTTTCGTTTCATTGTTCATGTCGTTATTCCAAAAATGGTTTTGCCCACGATATCACCACACAGTGATCTGATTTCACGCCAATTCATGTCAGACACCAAATTTTCATAGTGCCAAAACAGTTACCCCGCGGATAGTCAGGAGCAATGGTTCCAATCGGTATCCACATTGTACGATGAAGCACAATTGCCAAACCACCTTGGAGATTCAATGGTTTCCGGGTAAATTTGCTCCAGGCAAATCACATCAGCGGGCCTGAAGCGTGATACGGCAATAGATGTGGGGGTGTAATTTGAACTATCGATTTGGCAAATGGGAACTGAACGCTGAACATTTCGAACTTCTGCTGGACGGCACCCGTGTACAGGTTGAACCGAGGGTTTTTGATCTGCTGCTGTTGCTGGCCGCCAATGATGACCGCGTTATAACCAAGAATGAAATTATAGAAAGTGTGTGGGGCGGGCGCATTGTTTCCGAGGCAACCATTTCAACCTGTGTGAAATCTGCACGGCAGGCCATTGGTGATGATGGCAAGGCACAGCAACTTATCCGCACCGTTCACGGCCGTGGGTTCCGTTTTGTAGGCAAGCTGGAAAAAACCGCAGCGTCAGCGCCTGTTCAAACTCCAGAGGCACAAACGTCAGCGTTCACCATGCCGGCACTCATCATATTGCCCATGCAGGTGTTTGGCAGCAGTGATCTGGAACCATTTGCCGACGGTCTGGTGGAGAATCTGACCACAATCCTGACCCGAATTCCCCTACTGTCTATCCTGTCTCGCACATCAAGCTTTGCGCTGAAGGGCAAGGATGTTCATTACGAAGATCTCAGAGAACGCTTTGGCGTCAAGTTCATGTTGGAAGGGAGCTTGCAGCCCCTGCCGAGCGGCACCAGGGTCAATCTCCAGCTCATAGACACTGCAAGCGGATTTCATCTTTGGGCGCAGCAGTTTGATTTCCCTGCCAGCGAAAATCTGCTGGAACAGATGCTGGAACGTATTTTGCCGCGACTGGAGCCGCAATTGTGGCGAGCCATCATGGCACATCTAACCGAAATTGGTGATCAGGGCAGCAGCCGACAGGCATTGCTACAGGCAGTAGGCCTTCTTTCACTCAAAGGGTGGCACACCGACACATTTGCGCAATCAACTGAATTGCTGCGCATGTCCATCGCAGAAGAACCAGGATTTGCCCTTTCACATGCCTATCTGGCCCTGACACTGGCGCTTGGTCATCGCATTGGCCTGCTTGAAAAGTCACACCAGATTGCCGCAGAAGCGATGCAGGAAGCAGAAAAAGCGCTCGAACTGGATGGTATGGATTCAAACGTTGTCGGATTGGCGGCCTGCGCACTTGCTGATATTGGCCATGTTGCCCGGGCTATTCCGTTGCTTAGAAATGCCGTTGAGATAAATCCCAACAATGCGCAGGCATGGTCTGCCCTTGGCTCAGCAGAGTTGATGGATGGACAGACGACAGCAGCTATTGGGCACCTGGAGCACGGCATTGCCATCAGCCCCATGGATGGCCGTCTGGCCGTTTGGGGCACCCTATTGGCCCTGGCCTACTTGAACGATGGAAAACTGGATCAGGCTCTCCAAGCCGCCCAAAATGCCTGCATGAATGATGTAAAAACCTATTTGCCACGACTGGCTCTGGCTGCCACCCATCTTGTCAGAATTGAAACTGAACAGGCCGCAAAGGCATTGGTTGAGTGTTATCGCATCAACCCCGACCTTTCCCAGACTCAAATCGATCTGCTATTGGGCAGTGAAATGGGTTCAACCGTTGGAAAGTTGCGGGCGGCCTGAAGACACCTGAACCGTTTCACGTTTTGTCAGAAACGGGACAATGGTGTCTGCCCTTGATTTTGTTGATGCATTCAGGTTTTGCCAATTCCGTCAAAACCTGAATTGCTCTGGAACAGGCAAACAATAAATCAGGCGGCACGCAATTCCCTGTGCGCATCTTTCAAGGCAAATACTTCCTTTGACCCAAACCCCTTGACCTCAATTTCTCCCAGCGGTTCTGCTGCAAAATCATTTTTGATCAATTCGTACATATCTTCACAAAGGCAGATTTCCATCTCATCCGCATGGGCCTCCATACGGGCTGCGAGATTCACGCCCGGACCGAAAATATCATAAACATATTTTTGCACGCCAACGATTGATCCAACGACAGTGCCGGTGTTGATACCAATTCTGCACTTCCATTTTTGCCGGTGTGTCGCGTTGCGCTTATTCAAATAGCGGATCATCAATTGAGCAACCCGGGCAATATTGACGGCGTGATCGGGCGTTGCTTCCGGAAGCCCGGAAACGGCCATATAGGCGTCACCCATTGTCTTGATACGCTCACAACCAAATTGCTGCACAATCTGATCAAAGGCTGTAAAAATATCATTGAGTTCGGTAATTGTTCCGGCAGGGTCCTGTGAGATCGGCATTTCCGTAAATCCCACAAAATCCAGCATCAAAACAGACGCATGCTCATAGGTCTGCGGTGCACTGACGCCAAAGGTTTTCAGCTCATCATAAATCGCCTTCGGCATAACATTCAGCAGCAGTTTTTCCGCCCGCTCCTTCTCACGCTCCAGCGTTCTGTTTTGCTTTTCGATCATTGATGAATAGGACTCGATCATATATTCGAGCTCTTTCATCTTCGAAACATTCTGACACTCAAGAACAAGAAACCCTGCATCCTGACTGTCACAATGAGACACCTGAAGCGCAACGGTAATGGAACGCCGTTTGACCTTGATCTCTGCCTCCGCACAAAACGCGCGCCCGGCGGCAATTCTCTCCTTCAGGCGGGAGAAGTCCAGGTTGCAAAACACGTCTCCCAGCGCACGGCCCTTGACCACTTCTTCGGGAAACCAGTCGCAAAATCGTTTATTCGCTGTCAGGATTTCCTGGTTTTGCGGGTCCAGAATGGCCAATCCAACGCCAGCAGACTCAAGCAGTAACTCGTTGAATTTATCCATATTCATGTGATTTCTCCCGGTTATAAACTGTTTGCTCTCGTCAGAGGTGATGTGTTCAATCAGACTGTTCGTCCGCAAAAGATGTGACGCGGTCAGCTCGAAACGATGCAATGAGAACGGCTGTCCATTTCATTCATGATCAGGTCGATATCGCTGGCGGCAAAATCGAAATCCTCCAGGCTTTCTTTCATCAATCGGGCCACGTCCTCAAAAGCTTCGCGCTGAATATTGTGATGGGCATGGACGCGCCGCAACTGCTCATTGCTGTAGGCAACCGGTCCACCCATCACCTGGGCAATGAATTTCGTTTGATGGTCAATCATTGATTTCATGTTGACGTTTTCGAAATAGGGTCCGGAAACATCTGAATCCAAAACCTTGTCATAGAATGCCAGAACCACCTTGCTGACCGCGGCAAATCCGCCGCAACGTTGAAAAATACTAGCCATATCCATTCTCCAGATTGGATGTTTTCGGCAAGGCTTTGCCGAAAACAACTGATTAAGAACGCCGACTTGAGGTTGGGGGGTCGATGCTGCACCCAACCTCAGATCAACGGCGTGTAATGACAACTTCAAGATATTCAGACGGCACAACCATGGTGCCATCATCAGCCACATTGTTGCGACCGATCAGATCCTTCAAATCCTCGGTCAACGAAGCGCTTTTTTCCGGGTCCAGTGCCGCGAAGGCCTTGTGTGTTGGACCATAGAAATCACGAAATACTTCGAGCCAATGTTCAACGGAACGATAACGAAAGGCGAAGCTGCGCGGCCGTATATGAATATCGGTGCTCGCATGGCCAAACAGTTCGTCCAATCGCGAGCGCGTTCCCCACAATGCGGGCGAAGCAAGGCCAACCGGGGGCGGCAGGTATCGGCCGATGACCTTGAAAAGGGCGCCGATGAAACTGTCCGGAGTCCAGTTGGCCAGACCGATCTTTCCGCCGCTGCGACACACGCGAACCATCTCGCTGGCGGCCTTCACCTGATTGGGTGCAAACATGACACCAAAGGTCGATGCAACGACATCGAAACTGGCATCCGCAAAGGGCAGGTCTTCCGCATCTGCCACCTGGAATTCGACGCTGAGACGTTCAGTGTCAGCGCGTTCCTTGCCGCGTAGCAGCAGCGAAGCGACATAGTCCGTCGAGGTAACGTCAGCCCAGCGACGGGCCGCAGCCAGCGTAAAGTTGCCATTGCCGGCTGCCACGTCCAGTACAGCCTGATCCGACCTGAGATCCAGTTCTTCAGCAAGGTTCTCACCAACGATCTGCAGTGTCGTTCCAACGATGGCATAATCACCCGAAGACCAGGCTGCATTTTGCTTCGCCTTGATCGCAGAATAATCGGGAACAGTATTTACGGTCATCACAAATTCCTCTTAACAACTCAGTCGACGTCATTGCCGCGCTGATGAATTCAGTTGTGCTGGTTTTGTGATCTGAAAGCTTGCAGGATATCTGTAGATTGCCTGCAGATTATCTGAATAATTCTGCAGATTTGGCTTTTTGGGCAGATAATTGCGCTTTTTTTTGAAGCCGGTGGCAGCCATTTGCAGGCCAAGGCCGTGATGTCAGTGCGCAAGCCCAACGCCGATCGAGGGTTGCTGGACCCCACAGAACCCATGTCCTATAATCATGGCGCAGCTTTTTTATGCAATCGGATAACCGATGAAATACAGCTTCGCAGAATATGAATTGGACACCGACCTTTTTGAACTTCGGTTTGCCGGTGAACCATGCAAAATTGAACCCCAGGTTTTTTCACTGTTGGAACTTCTTGTCTCCAATCACACAAGGCTGGTTTCCAAAGACGAAATCAATATGCACGTTTGGGGTGGCCGCGTCGTCTCGGAAGCCGTCGTAAACAGCCGGATAAAGGCAGCGCGCAAAGCCATAGGAGACAACGGAAAAGCCCAGGAGCGCATTAGAACACACCATGGCCGGGGCTTCCGGTTTATCGCCAAAGTCACAACACAATCAGCCATCCCTAAATCTCAGAGCAGCGTGCCTGAAAAGACGGATGAAGCAGCCGGGTCTGCAAAAATTGCCACCGACGGACGCCCTTCGATTGCAGTTCTACCGCTGCAGGTGCTCACGCCGGATGAGCGCTACGGTGCACTGGGTGATGCCGTTTCCCAGGAGGTTATAATAGAGCTGTCGCGCCTGCATTGGCTGATTGTCATTGCCCGCGGTTCCTCATTCCGTTTCCGTGAGCCGGACGCCGATATGACTTCCATCGGTAAAATTCTCGGTGCTCGCTATCTGGTTAGCGGAACAATCAGTTTTGCCGGTCGTACCAGTGCAGTTACTGTGGAGCTGTCCAATACGTCGGATGGACAGGTCCTTTGGACTGACCGGATTGAGTGCCCGGTCGACGATCTTCTCCAACTGCGCTTTACGCTCTCCTCGCATATTGTCACCGTTATTGAATCGCGCATTCAACTGGCTGAAGCATCAAAGGCCGCACAAATACCCACAGAGAACCTTGATGCCTGGTCAGCCTACCATCGCGGCCTGTGGCACATGTACCGCTTTAACCAGCACGATAATTCCATAGCCGCACGCCTGTTTGACAGAGCATTGACGGCCGATGGGAACTTTGCCCGTGCCCATGCAGGATTATCATTCACCCACTTCCAGAATGCCTTTTTGAATTATACCGGTGACAAACAACAGCAAAAAACCATGGCCCGACATCATGCTGAAAAGAGCATTGAACTGGACCCCTATGATCCATTCACCAATTTGACCATGGGGCGTTGTCAGTGGATTCATGGTGATATCGAAGCGGGCATGCCCTGGCTTGATCGCAGTGTTGATCTGAGCCCCAACTATGCCTTTGCCATTTACAACCGGGGCGTTCTCAACATGTTGCTGGGTCATGGGCAGCAAAGTGAAGACAATACCGCCAAGGCAATTTCGCTCAGTCCAATTGATCCGCTGAATTATGCCATGCTGACAACCCGCTCTTTGTCGCATTTTGTGCGCGCAGACTATCAGACCGCCGTGGAATGGGCAGACCGCGCGATCCGGGCACCCAATGCCCATGTCCACATCCATGTCATCGCCGCTCTGGCACATGAAAAGGCAGGCAACCACCAACGGGCTGTCGAATGTGTGCAAAGGGTCAGAAATTCCAGCCGCAATTATCAGCAGTCGGATTTTTTCAATGGTTTCAGTTTTCGTGATGACGTGACCATGGATATTGCCAAAAAAACGCTCAATCAACTCAATCTGTGAACTTGCGCCAGCGTCATGATATGCCACAATGGATATACGAACGTGCTTGGCCTATCATATGCATCGAACAAAGGGGCCTGAAGCCGTAAATGTTTGCAACAAACGGGGGACCGCAAACGTGGCCAAAACCTACAACAATATTCTTGAGACGATTGGCAATACACCAGTGGTGCGCATCAATCGACTGGCGCCGGAAGGCATCAATCTTTTCGTAAAAATTGAGGCCTTCAATCCATTGGGATCGGTCAAGGATCGGCTGGCACTCGGTGTTATCGAGGATGCCGAAAAATCCGGTGAACTCAAACCCGGCCAAACTGTTGTTGAGGCAACCAGCGGCAATACCGGCATTGGTCTGGCCATGGTCTGCGCCCAAAAGGGTTACCCTTTGGTGATTACCATGGCTGAGAGTTTCAGCGTGGAGCGACGCAAGCTGATGCGTTTTCTGGGCGCTAAAGTCGTTTTGACCCCGGCTGCGGAAAAGGGAACCGGCATGGTGCGCAAAGCCAAGGAACTGGCCGAGAAACACGGCTGGTTCCTGACCCGCCAGTTCGAAAATGAATCCAATCCACGCATTCACGCCCGCACCACCGCACGTGAAATAATGCATGATTTTGATGGCGAAAGGCTGGATTATTGGGTGACCGGTTTTGGGACTGGTGGCACGTTGAACGGTGTCGGTGGGGTTTTGTCAAAAGAGCGGCCCGAAACAAAGATTGTCGTGTGTGAACCGGAAGGTGCCGCCATGCTGTCAAGCGGTATCGGCCAGGAGCGCAACGACGATGGTTCTGCCGCCAGCAGCCACCCGGCCTTTGTGCCCCATCCCATGCAGGGGTGGTCACCGGATTTCATTCCCAAAATTACCGAGGATGCCATCGGACAGGACTATGTCAGCCAGATCATCAAGATCAAGGGTCCGGACGCGATGAAATGCAGCCATGATCTGGCGCAAAAAGAAGGTATCTTTGTTGGCATTTCAGGCGGGGCAACATTTGCCGGGGCACTGGAAGTCTGCAAAAGCGCGCCGCAGGGCGCAACCATATTGTGCATGCTGCCTGATACCGCAGAGCGTTATTTGAGCACACCACTGTTTGCTGAGATCGCAACGGAAATGGATGATGATGAATTGGAGATTTCCATGTCAACGCCAGGCTACCACCGTCCAAATCCATCCTGAGATTCAGGCTTGTTGAAAGATGCCCATGCTACTGATTATGGTCAGTTCAATGGAGCCCCTCTTCCGGCACGCGCCATAATTCGGGTGCCGGAATGAACATGACGTTTATTCGTCCGGTGGGCCAAGCAACGCTCAGAGCGTCAGGTGGTCAATCGCCCGCCGCGCTCTGGTTAACTGGTCCCGGTTGACATAGTTGGGCGAACCTTAGCGGTGAATATCGCCCTAACAGCTCTTTTCCACCCTATGGACCATAACACCTGTGAATGACATGCGGACAACAACACTGCACCGTTTCACGTTTTGTCAAAAACGGGACAACGGTGTTGACCTTTAATTTTGTTGATGCATTCAGGTTTTGCCGATCCCGTCAAAACCTGAAGTGCTCCAGCCAGCGGCAGACACAAGTGATCTGCCGCTCGCAAAGCGTGTTCTTGGGTTTGTCTCATGAAAACATGATCAGAAAGCACAGCGGGTCAATTGTCTGAATACTCAACGCCCGGAGTGGCACAATACGAATATCAGTATTGCAGACGCTTTGGACCGGAAGCATTACGTTCAAACAAATGGTTCCATCCGCGTATCTTTTGCGCAGTCTTGAGTGCAAAAACAAAAAACACGACAGACAAAATGCAGATTATTCCTTTTAACAATGACAAAATCATAACATCACCAGCGTTGTTGAATGTTTCCGTGTATAGATAATAACATGAAAATACATTTCTTCAAGCCATCATTTGTGTAATTGTAGATATAATACTAACTTCTACTAAATCAATACTAACTCTACTCATTTTTCCGTGTACGTAAATTGATCAAAAAAGTCAGAAATACACAACAAGAGCATAATAGAACCGGCAACGCACACTGTGTGTATGCGCCGCGAAGCCATTGTGAGGAGATTTTAATGCAAATTTGTTAAAGCATTCTTCCCAGGTATTCCTGGACAATCTGGTCATCACGAAAACAGCCAAGACGCCTGATTTCCCATTCCAGCCGAACGCCTGACTTTTCCAGTACCCTTGCACGCACTGTTTCTCCCAGAACCTCAAGATCATAGGCGGTAGCACTGCCGGTATTGATCATGAAATTGCAGTGCATCGGAGACATCTGTGCAGCACCATTCATCAAACCGCGACATCCGGCAGCATCGATTTCTTTCCAGGCGGACGAACCGGGCGGGTTCTTGAAAGTCGATCCACCGGTCTTTTCCCGTATGGGCTGAACCGTTTCGCGATGCTGCTGTACGGCATCCATCTCGGATTGGATGACACCTGGATCTTCGCGATACCCCTCAAAAATGGCATGCGTGAAGATCAGATCAGGTGAGACAGATGAGTGGCGATAGGCATATCCCATCTGGTCATTTGTCAGCACGTGTTTTTTGCCCTGTCGATCCAGGGCGTGAACTTCAACAACGCGGTCACAGGTCTCGGTTCCATTGGCACCCGCATTCATTCTCAATGCGCCACCAACGGCACCGGGAATTCCATGATAAAAATGAAAGCCGCCTATTCCAGCCGCATGGGCTGCTGCGGACAATCGTTTGTCCGGGCAGGCAGCCCCGGCCTCCATACGCGTATCGGATTTCTGTTCAACCCCGCCAAATCCCTTTGCCGAGAGCCGTACAACGACACCTGGTACTCCACCATCGCGAATGAGCAGATTGGAACCAACCCCGATCACGAGCAGTGGAATGTCATTTGGCAATCGCGCCAAAAACGTCGCCAGATCATCACGATCAGACGGTTGAAACAAAACCTCGGCTGGCCCGCCGACGCGAAGCCAGGTGACATCTGCCAGAGGCACATTGGCACCGACGCGTCCCGCCAGGCCTTCAAACAAAGCGGGCTGTGTCTCCAGCAGATTGCCGTCCTCAAACGTGCTCATTCGGTGCCCCCGTCCAGCGCCAGAAGATCTTTTTCAAGTGCACCGGCCCAGGCTGTGATACTACCGGCACCAAGACACACAACAAAATCACCTTCTTTAGCCACCGATGCAACAAAGGCTGGCAGGTCCGCTTCACGTTCAAGAAAATGTGCGTCACGGTGGCCACCGGCCTTCATGCGCAGGACCAGTTCTTGCGAAGACACGCCCTCAATCGGCTCCTCACCAGCGGCAAAAACCGGCGCTATGGCAACTGTGTCAGCGTCATTGAAACAGCCGGAAAAATCATCGAACAGACTTTCCAGCCTCGTATAACGATGGGGTTGCGATATGGCGATAACCCGGCCGGAACAGGCATCCCGCGCAGCCGACAGAACCGCCTTGATCTCCACCGGGTGGTGGGCATAGTCATCGAAAATATCAACGCCGCGCCAATTGCCCACATGGGTGAAACGCCGTTTGACACCACCAAATGCGGCCAGGCCCTTGGCTATTGCTGTAGCATCCAGGCCAAGTTCGAATGCAACGGCTATGGCGGCGGTGGCATTTGATACATTGTGTTGACCCGGCATCGGTAAGCGAAGATCAGCTATTTGGGTAGTCTCACCGGTTTTGCGGTGATGAATGGTAATATCAAAAACAGAAGTGGCACCATCCATTCGGTGATTGGAACAACGAACATCCGACTGCGGGTTTTGACCATAGGTCACAATACGACGATCATCGATCTGACTGACCAGCGCCTGAACATCCGGATGATCGAGACACATGACACCAAAACCGTAGAAGGGAACATTCTCAACAAATTGCGCAAAGGCCCGACGCACATTGTCGAAGGTTCCATAATAATCCAGATGCTCCGGGTCGATATTGGTCACAACCGCCACATCAGCAGGCAACTTCAAAAAAGTGCCATCGGATTCATCGGCCTCCACCACCATCCATTCACCGGCGCCCATGCGTGCATTGGTGCCATAGGCATTGATTATGCCGCCATTGATAACTGTTGGATCAAGGCCGCCTGCGTCAAGTAACGCTGCAACCATCGACGTTGTGGTCGTTTTGCCGTGGGTACCGCCAATGGCTACGGCATTGCGGAACCGCATCAGTTCAGCGAGCATCTCAGCGCGCCTTACAATCGGCAAATTGCGCTCACGTGCGGCAATCAGCTCAGGATTGTTGTGACGAATGGCCGTTGACACAACTATGACTTCTGAGTCACCCAGATTGTCACCGGAATGACCAATATGAACCGGTATCCCATTGTCACGCAATCGCTGCACATTGGCATTGTCCGATATATCAGATCCCTGCACGTGGTGGCCCAGATTGTGCAGCATCTCGGCAATACCGCTCATTCCAATGCCACCGATGCCGACAAAATGCACCAGACCAATATTTTGTGGCATTTTCATTGCTGTTCACTCCGGTTACTTCTGGGTTGTCTGCCACTGGCAATATCCTCAACCAGATCACCAAGCAAGCCGGTCGCATTGGGTTGACCTGCTGATTTTGCCTTCGCGGCAATTGCCGCGAGCTGTTGTGGCTTATCCATGAAGCCCGTCAACAATGCGACAAGCTTGCCGGCATCCAATTCAGACTGTCGCAAAACCTGACAACCACCTTTGGCCTCCAGTGCTGCAGCATTGGCTGCCTGATCATGATCCAGCGCATAGGGAAATGGTACCAGGATTGACGGCCGCCCAATAACTGCCAGCTCTGACACCGTCGATGCACCCGAGCGGCTGATGACCAGATGCGCCGTGGCGATGCGATCCGCCATATTATCGAAAAAGGGTGCAACATCCGCATCCACTTTGTTTTCGGCATAAAACCGTTCGACAGCCTGTTGATCTTCAGGGCGTGCCTGCTGGGTGATATGGAGCCTGCCAATCAACGGTGCCGGCAAACGGGCAATTGTTTCGGGCATGATTTCAGAAAAGAACCGGGCACCCTGACTGCCACCAAAGACCAGCAATTCGAAAGGGCCGTCATCTGTGGGCGCCTGATACGGCGTTTGCGCGGCTGTCAGAACATCAGGTCTGACGGGATTTCCCGTCGTGATGACCTTGTCACCATATCGGCCCTCGCCAGCAGGCAGAAAACCTCCGGCAATCACATTGACCCGGCTTGCCAGAAATCCGTTTGCCCGCCCCATGACGGCATTTTGTTCGTGAATAATTGCGGCGATACCGGCGCGGGTCGCAGCCATAAGCGGTGGCAAAGTCGGATAGCCACCAAAACCAACGACCACGTCGGGACGCAACTTGCGCAAAAGTTGGCCAGACTGGCGCAACCCCTGCAGCAGGGAAATGGCGGTTTTTGCCAATGCAACCGGGTTTTTGGAGGTGACAGTCGCTGAGGGTACGACATGAATATCCTCGGCCGGAAACTGTGCTGAATAATGCGTCGCCCGCTTGTCGGTCACCAGATGGACGACAAGACCGCGCTCACGAAGCTCATGGGCAAGCGCCTGGGCAGGAAACAGATGACCGCCGGTGCCTCCGGCAGCGAGCAATACCGTTTTACCCATGGCTCAGGCCTGTTCCGCATGCATGGGCGCATCACGAAAAATCTTTTGCCGCCCGGTTGCGCGTTTTTCGGGATTGCGCCGTGTTAAGGCCAAAAGGAATCCCGCTGTTATTGCAATGGCCAGCATCGATGAACCGCCATAGGAAATCAGCGGCAACGTCATGCCCTTGGCGGGCAGCAGTTCAAGATTTACACCAATATGGATCATTGACTGCAGGCCGATCAACAGCGTTAACCCGGCAATGGCCAGCCGGGTGAATTCATCACCTTCACGATTTGCGTGGCGCAAGCCGCGCAGCACAATGAATGTGAATATGACGACCAGGACCAGACAAAACAAAATTCCGAATTCTTCGGCCGCAACCGAGAAAATGAAATCCGTGTGGCTATCGGGCAGTATGCGCTTGATTGTACCCTCGCCCGGCCCCTGACCAAGCCAGTCACCGCGCACAATGGCCTCTCTGGCAGTATCGACCTGATGGGTATCACCCTCGCCTGTCAAAAAGCGATCTATGCGCCCGGCAACATGTGGAAAAACCGAATAGGCGGAAACAAACATGCCAACGCCCATGCCCGCCAACAGGACAATCCAGAACCAGGGCATGCCAGCCATAAAGAACAATGTACCCCAGGCAATTGTCACCAGGATCGTCTGTCCAAAATCCGGTTGAGCCGCAAGCAGGGCGACAACAATGCCAAACAGAATAATGGCAAACAGATTGCCCGGAATATCGGGTTGCCGGGAATGTTCGGAAAACAGCCAGGCACAGATGATTATGAAGGCAGGCTTCAAAAACTCGGATGGCTGCAGGGAGAACCCGGCAATCGAAAACCAGCGACGAGAGCCCTTCGCCTCAAATCCGTAAAACTGGGTAAACACCATCATCGCAATGGAAAAGGCCAAAAGAAGCAGGGCACCGCGCCTGACCTGTCTTGGCGAAAGAAACGACAGGCCGACAAGCAGCCCCAGCGACGGGAAGATGAACATGGCGTGGCGTTTGACGAAATGCAGATTATCAATATTGAGCCGCTCGGCAACACCAGGACTTGCCGCAAAGGACAACATGAAACCCAGACCGATCAGCACGACAAATATGGCCATGAGGGTCCGGTCAATGGTCCAGAACCAATCAGAAATCGGACCGCGTTCGGTTCTGCTTACCATTTCAGACCTCCATTTGATCCACCAGCATGGTCACACCGGGTATCTGCGACACCTGATCGACAAATGCGTTGCCGCGAATTTCAAAATTCTTGTACTGGTCAAAGCTTGCACAGGCCGGTGAAAGCAGCACAACCGGCTCCTGGCCAGCGTCATCGCCCGCATCCCTGGCTGCGTGGCTAACGGCCCGATCGAGCGTTTCTGCGATCTCATATGCAACATCATGTCCAAGGGTTGCAGCAAATGCAGGCGCCGCCTCACCTATGAGATAGGCTTTGGCGATGCGGGGAAACCAACAGGACAAAGGTTGTATGCCACCTTCTTTGGGCAGGCCTCCGGCAATCCAGTATATCGGTTCAAAACTCGACAGTGCCGGTGCCGACGCATCGGCGTTCGTCGCTTTGGAGTCATTGACAAACAGCACCCGTCCGCGCCGGGCGATGGGCTGCATGCGATGGGCCAACCCCGCAAAGCTCACGAGCCCGGCAATGATCTCGTCTTTTGAAAGGCCGACGCTAACGCAAGCCGCAATCGCGGCAGCAGCATTTTGAGCGTTATGCGCGCCGCGCAGTGTTGATATGCCATCCAGATCAACAAATAGCGCCGTGGTACCGCCAGCTGCGTGCAATATTCGGCTGCCTTGCGCGTAATATCCGTCAGCCTTGACGTCGCGCTTGGAAATACGCACGACCGGTTTGTCAGTGTGACCCAGACGGTCGGCAATCATTGTGCACCAATAATCATCTGTGCCGACGATTGCGGTTTTGCTTCCAGCTACAAGGCGCTCTTTGACTTCAGCATAATGTTTCAATGTACCGTGGCGATCCAGGTGGTCTGCGCTGATGTTCAACAATATGCCAGCGGTAGGATCAATCGATGGGGCCAGATCAATCTGGTAGGAAGAGCACTCCACGACATAAAACCGTCCCGAACGGGGCGGCTCCAGCGTCATGATTGCTGTACCTATGTTGCCACCCAATTGGGTGTCACGTCCGGCATTGCGCAAAATATGCGCGATAAGCGCTGTCGTAGTGGATTTACCATTTGTGCCGGTGATTGCAATAAAGGCACAATCGGGCGATTGCAAACGCCGCTGGCGCACAAACAACTCCACATCACCGATGATCTCAATGCCCTTTGCCCGGGCAAGATCAACCGTCCAATGCGGTTTCGGGTGGGTCAATGGTACACCCGGTGCAAGCACAAGCGCCGCCAGACCTGACCAATCAACATTGCGTAAATCGGCAACGGGAATCCCCATTTTCGCCGCGTCGGCAACCCGGTCCGGATTATCATCCCACGCACTTAACTCGGCACCGCCAGCAAGCAGGGCACTGGCTGTGGCCAATCCGGATCCACCCAGACCAAACAGAGCAACTTTTTTTCCTGAAAAAACAGTCGCAACAATCATCGGCTCACCGCAACTTCAGGGTAGCAAGCCCAAGCATGGCAAGACCCACAGCAATTATCCAGAATCGTATGACAACCTGGCTTTCCGTCCACCCAAGCTTTTCAAAGTGATGATGTATCGGTGCCATCAGAAACACCCGTTTGCCTGTCAACTTGAAGGAAGCCACCTGAATAATGACCGACATCGCTTCCAGCACAAACAATCCGCCTATTATGGCCAGCACCAATTCATGTTTGGTTGCCACAGCAACCGAACCGACAAGGCCACCCAAAGCGAGGGAACCTGTATCTCCCATAAATATGGCCGCAGGCGGTGCATTGAACCAGAGGAAACCAAGCCCCGCACCAATAACGGCCCCCAGAACAACGGATAATTCACCGGTTCCGGGCACAAAGTTGATTTGCAGGTAGTTGGCAAACAATGCATTGCCGGCAAGGTAGGCAATAACACCAAATGACGCGGCGGCAATCATGACTGGAACGATGGCAAGCCCGTCCAATCCGTCTGTCAGGTTAACCGCATTGCCGGCACCGACAACAACCAGTGCACCAAAAGCCACATAGAACCAGCCCAGATCGAGGATAAAATCCTTAAAAAAGGGAAACGTCAAAGAAGACCCGAAACTTGGGCCCTTGTCGCCGCCGGCCGCCATGGAAGCCACCATCATGAAATAAACGGCTACACCGGCAATCGCGAACTCCAGCAACAAGCGCAGCTTGCCTGATGCGCCCTTGTGCGACTGCTGGGTCACTTTCTGGTAGTCATCATAAAAACCGATAACGCCAAACCCCAGGGTCACCAGCAGCGTTACGACCACATAGACATTTGACAGGTTGGCCCACAACAAGGCACTGACAACAATACCTGTCAGCATCATCAGGCCACCCATCGTCGGTGTTCCCGCCTTTTTGAAATGCGTTTGCGGTCCATCTGCACGAATAGGTTGGCCATGTCCCTGACGGATACTCAAAGAAGCGATGATTCGCGGTCCAAACAGAAAAACAATGAATGCAGAGGTCAGCGTTGCTGCCCCGGTTCGAAAGGTTATGTACCTGAATAGATTGAATATCTGAAATTGGTCCGAAAAATCGACAAGCCAGATAAGCATTAAATGGATCCCCCAGCACGCATTTGTTGTTCGGTCCCGCTGTCCGATACTGCGGGGAACTTGTCAAGAAGTGCGCTGACAAGCCTGGAAAATCCAATGCCATTGGATGATTTGATCATGATTGCGTCTCCAGCCCGCACCGTGTCGATCAAGGCTGGCATCAGGGTTTCCACATCGTTGAAATATTGCTTTTTGATGGTATCCGGCAGTGCCGCGTGCAGCGCCTGCATTTCCGGTCCTGCCAGCAAAACCATATCAATTCCGGCGTCATGCAAAGGCGTTGCAAGTTCGCCATGCAGTGCGCCGGAATGAACGCCGAGCTCCAGCATATCACCCAGCACCGCAATACGTCGTCCCGGTGCGGTAACGGGCGTATCCCGCAGCAATTCAATGCCCGCGCGCATTGAGGCCGGATTGGCATTGTAACTTTCATCGATCAGCATGATGGAACCGTCGGCGACCTGCAGGCGATGTTGCTGTCCCCTGCCGCGGGTCGGTTCAAGGTCTGCAAAAGCTGCGGTAACCACAGACAGGTCAGCGCCAACCAGTTTCGCCGCAGCCGCGACGGCAAGCCCATTTTGGACGATGTGACGACCGGGTGCACCGATGGTCCATTCATGGGTATCGCCAAGAATTTTTGCCTTAACCCGCGAGCCCTGCCCCGATGGTTCCCATTCCAACAGCCTTATGTCCGCCTGTTTATGTTCACCAAACCCATGGACATGGCTGATATCGCAGGCCATGGCGGCTTTTTTCAGTTGCGCAAAACGTTCGCTGTCCCTGTTCAAAATGACATGGCCACCTGATACAACACCTTCAAATATCTCGGCTTTTGCAGATGCAATTTCAGCCAGATTTTTGAAGTGACCCAAATGCGCCGCGGCAATAGCGGTAACGATAGCAATATGCGGGCGTACCATCTTGACCAAAGGTCTGATCTCATCCGCATGGTTCATGCCAATCTCGAAGATGCCAAAGCCAATATCCTGCGGCATTCTGGCGAGCGTCAGCGGCACGCCCCAGTGATTGTTAAAGGATGCAACCGAGGCATGCACCTTTCCGCTGGTCGTGAGAACATGACGCAACATCTCTTTTGTTGTTGTCTTGCCGACCGAACCGGTGACCGCAATGATACGGGCCTTTGTTCTTGCCCGCGCTGCCATGCCCAGCCGGGTCATTGCCTCAAGCACATCATTTACAACAATCAGTGGCGCATTAATGCGTCCAAGTGCCGGCAAGCGCGCTTCCGAGACAACCAGTAGCGACGCACCATTGGCGGTAGCGGCTCCAGCAAAATCATGCCCGTCAAACCGATCACCCTTGATGGCAAAAAAAGCCTCGTTCGGTGCGATCGCCCGACTGTCGATGGAAATACCACTTATGCCTTCGGGTAATTGCCCAACCGGGCGACCATTCATGGCATCAACCATATCGCCGCTGGTCCATAGCCATGCCCGGCTGGCCCGCGCCACAAGGGCGTTTCTGATCTCGGCGTGATCCGAGAATGGCAAAACCGCATCACCGACGGTTTGCCCCTCTTCGTGCCCCTTGCCTGCAACAATCAGCGTATCACCTTCGCAAAGCTCGGACACTGCATGAAAAATTGCTTCGCGCCGGTCACCGATTTCAACTGCACCTGGGGCAGCAGCCAAAATTTCAGCGCGAACCTGTGAGGGATCCTCACTGCGTGGATTATCATCAGTCACCACGACCATATCTGCCAGGCGTGTGGCAATTTCACCCATCATGGGTCTCTTGCCGCGATCGCGATCGCCCCCGCAGCCAAAGACAACAACAATCCGGCCCGTCGTAAAGGGTCGAACGGACTGCAATACCTGTTCAAGCGCATCCGGCTTATGGGCATAATCCACGTAAGCTGGCGCGCCATCAGATGTTGAGCCCACCAGTTCGAGACGTCCGGACGCACCGCGCAAATGCTCCAATGCTGCGATCGCCTCGCCAGCGGGCACGCCGGTCGCAATGGCAAGCCCGGCTGCGACAAGCGCATTTGACAGTTGAAAGTCACCGGCCAGCGGAATATTGACCTGATAGATGGCGCCCTTGTGGTGAATTTCAGCGCTTTGCTGGTGGCGTTGATGTTCAACCCGCTTCAGCGTCAGAAATTCACCCTTGCGCCCGACTGTCAAAACGTTCAGTTCAGCTTCTTTGGCACAGGCACAAACACGTTCGGACCAGGCATCATCGGCAAACACAATTGCCGGTGCACCCTTTGGCAAAAGTGCATCAAACAGCCGCATCTTGGCGGCAAAATAGTCTTCCACATCCGCATGGTAGTCCAGATGGTCACGGCCAAGATTGGTGAAAGCTGCCGCTGCCAGTTTAACACCGTCCAGTCGATGCTGATGGAGCCCGTGACTGGAGGCTTCCATTGCGCAATGGGTAACGCCATCGCCTGCAAGATCAGCCAGCAATTGATGTAAAACAACGGGATCGGGCGTTGTCAGTTGGCCGTATTCCTGGCGCGTTGGTGATTCAACGCCGGCGGTGCCGATCATGGCTGCCGCCCGCCCCGTGCGTTCCCATATTTGCCGGGTAAATGATGCAACCGAAGTCTTGCCGGCAGTGCCGGTCACCGCAATCATGGCTTCCGGCTGTTTCGCAAAGAACCGGGCAGCAGTCCTTGCCAGAAAATCCCGCGGGTCATCGACACGAATAACCGGTAAATCCTGGTCCGGAAAATTGGCATCTTTTGCGGCAAACACAACCGATGCACCGCGTTCCTTCGCATCGGCAATATAGGCTGTACCGTCTCTTTTCTGCCCAGCCAGGGCAGCGAATGCATATCCGGACTGCACGTCCTGACTATTGGCCGAAAGACCGGTTATCTCCAATTCAGCAATTTCAGCGGGGACGTCTGCAAGGTCCTTGGCCAGTACATTCAGTTTCATCAGTGCGTGTTACCATTCCTTTTATGCACGGGACCTAATGGCCCCGGGCAATTGGCATTTAAACTAAACGTGCTTATGCCGGACTCAATATGACACAAGCAAGGCAGAACCGTCTTCGCCAAAAGACGGGCGTACACCCAGTAACGCAGCGGATCGGCGGATAATCGCCTTGACGGTTGGCGCGGCATTCAAACCAGCAGTCGCCGAGTGCTGCCCCTCAGCCGGTTTGGGTTCATCAATGATCACAAGAACCACGTATTGAGGGTCTTCGATTGGAAATGCCGAGAGGAATGCATTAAACCGCACACTTGATGAATACCGGCCATTGACCACCTTCTCTGCGGTGCCCGTCTTGCCGCCGATACGAAATCCCGGAACCTCGGCGCGGCGGCCGGACCCCTTTTCAACATTCAACCGCATCAGGTAGCGCATGGCATCGCTGGTCTGTGTCTTGATCACCCGCTTGCCTGCCTGCAACGCCTCTTCTTCACTACGCGGTATAAAGGTCGGCGGAATGAGATAGCCTCCATTGAGCATCGCAGCGGCGGCAACGGCGGTCTGAAGCGGTGTCGTCGCCACACCATGACCAAATGAAATCGTGATGGAGTTGATTTTTTTCCAGACCTTGGGCTGACTGGGTCGGGTGACCTCGGGCAACTCGGTCTGCATGCGGGTCAACAGGCCAACCCGTGTCAAAAACTCTTTCTGCCCCTCAATACCAACAACATTAGCCATTTTGGCCGTACCGATGTTGGATGAGTAGATGAAGATTTCCGGTACAGTCAAAACCCGACGTTTTCCGTGAAAATCATTGATTGTATGGCCAGCGATACGCAGAGGCTTGGTCGCATCAAAACTGCTGTTAAGTGTGACGAGGCCGGAATCCAGTGCCATTGCCGTGGTAAACGCCTTGAAGGTCGAGCCCATCTCATAGGTGCCCGCCGACATTCTGTTCAGCCGGTCCTTTTCAAGCGCCTGCCCGGCTATATTCGGGTCATAGTCCGGCAGCGATGACATCGCCACGACTTCGCCGGTTTTGGCATTGAGCACCACAGCACCGGCTGCAATTGCCCTGTAGCGCTGCATCGCTGCGGCAAGTTCATCGCGCACAATATGCTGGACACGCAGATCGACCGAGAGGTTTATCGGTTCGAGCTGCTGCTCAATCGTCAATCCGACGGAAGCAAGATCAGCCAGCCCCTGGCCGTCGACATATTTCTCCATGCCGGCAATGCCCTTGTTGTCGATATTGACATGACCGACAATATGCGATGCCGTGGGACCGCCGGGATAAAAACGTCGTTTCTCAGGGCGAAAGCCAACACCTGGAATGCCCAACGCCAAAATGTCGTTTTGCTGTCTGGGGGTCAGTTGACGCCTGAGCCACTGAAACTGGGATTTCGACGTCAGTTTTCTATAGACGGTGCGAACATCAAGCTCCGGCAGCACAGTTGCAAGCCGTTCAATCACCTCGTCCGGGTCGGTAATTTTATGGGGCTTGGCATAGAGCGAAACAGTGCGAATATCAGTCGCCAGGACCTGGCCATTGCGGTCAAGCAAATCGGGACGCGAAGCAAGCAGCGCGTCGCCGCGTGAGATGCTGGCGACTGTCGTCAGATCACGAAAACCATATTGAACCAACCGCCCCGCAATGACCGCATAGACAAAACATACACCGATCATGACCAGTGTGATGCGGTGTCTGGACTGGTTTCCCGATTTGATTCGTGCGCCATCAACCACAATCGGCTTTTCACGTTTTGCATTTTGCGGGCGGCGCTTGACCAGGCGCGAAAGGCTTTGTCGCAATGTCATTGCTGCCCCACTGAACCGGTTACAGCAGACCTGTCGGGCAGATCAGCCATCATTTCGGGTGTCGGCTCAGGCAAATCAACCACGCGCGCCGGCAATTCTTGCGGTCTCACGATCTGGTGCGCCTCAGTTATTTCAAGACCAAGCTCTTCACTGTGCAGCGCAACAAGCTGTTGCAACCGTCCAGGCTGCACAAGCAGGCTCCAGTCCGCCTTCAGCAAATCGATCGTATCCTTCTCAAGCTGAATTTCAGCCTCCAGACGTTTGATCTGCGACAATTGTTTTTCCGCCTGGGATTTTATCTGAAAGGTCAAAACGGCTGCTGCTGCCATGAACCCAATGATCACGAAATCAACTGTTCTCAACATGACCGTCAACCTCCCAAAGTGGCTATGGCTGGCAACTCCGGCAGCCCGAAGATGGAATAGTCTGCCTTGCGTGGCGCGAAATCAGTGCGTTGTCCTGCACGCAGTTTGGCCGAACGCGCACGCGGATTTTCATCGGCTTCAGCCTCGCTTGCCCCGATAACCGGCTTGCCCACGGGTTCAAATGTGGCGGTTACCGCCTCAACCATTGGCAGGTGACGTGAGCCACCACCGGTACGGGCAAATCGATCTTGAAAAAACCGCTTCACAATCCTGTCTTCCAGCGAATGAAATGTAACGACCACAAGTCGTCCACCGGGCTTGAGTGCCAGCTCTGCAGCAAAGAGCGCCGAGGCAAGTTCCTTCAATTCCTCATTCACAAAGATCCGCAGTGCCTGAAATACCCGGGTAGCCGGGTGAATCTTGTCGCGGGCCCTTCGCGGCTTGACCGTTTCCACCAGCCGGGCAAGCTCACGTGTCGTGGCAAAACGTTCGCTCTGGCGCCGCTTGTCTATCGCCCTGGCAATACGCCCGGCCTGTTTTTCTTCGCCAAGGAACCCGAATATGCGGGCAAGATCAGATATTTTCAGCGTATTGACCACATCAGCAGCGGTGGGCCCGGCATCAGACATGCGCATGTCGAGCGGTCCGTCCTTTTGAAATGAGAACCCGCGCTCCGCCTGATCGATCTGCATGGATGACACCCCAATATCCAATACAACCCCATCCAGACCGCCTTCCGGCGCGTGGTGGTCAAGATCACTGAACCGAGACGCAATCAGGACAAGCGCATCCTTATGCGCATCGACAAGGGCCTGCCCGTTGGCGATCGCCGTCGGGTCACGATCAAGTGCTATAACCTGCGCACCCCGATCAAGAATGGCCTTGGTATATCCACCGGCACCGAAAGTTCCATCAAGCACCCACTGCCCGCTCTGCGGCTGCAAAGCCGTGAGCACTTCATGAAGAAGAACCGGGATGTGGCGCATTGATCCGCCGCCGGCGCCATGTTCCATGTCGCCAGAATCCACCATCATCCCGTCTCTCCTCGTCCGGCGCGGGTCTGTCCGCCAGCCATACGCCGGTCCAGGGCTTCCTGTCTTTTTTCCTCGTATCGGACAGGATCCCAAAGCTGAAAATGGTCGGAGCGACCGACAAAGGTCACCTGGTCGGATATCTTTGTATAGTCGCGTATGAAGTCGCTCATCATCAGGCGCCCCTCGCCGTCCAGTTTCATGAAAACGCCCCCGCCGTGAATGAGCAAGGACATTTCGTTGATATCCATGGCAAACGGATCGTCGCCAACGATCTGCCGCTCGTAACGATCCAGCAGTTCTGGCCCGCCCATCGTAATTGCCGGGAAAACAAAATCCTGTATGGCGTAGAGTTCCTGAATATCCAGACGAGCAAGAACGTTGCGAAATTGGGCGGGAACGGAAACCCGGCCTTTCGCATCGATCTTGTTCGTCGCATTCGACAGGAACCGGTTCATTACGCAAAACTGCCGTTTCCAGGCGTGAATTCAAATACATGCCGCCTCCGGATTGTTCCGACCGCACGCTGTCGTGGATGGTCACTGCCGTCAATTTGACGTGCCAGTGAACCCACAAAAGGGATGTGCCTGAATACCCCTCAAACAGCACTATTGGGATATCATGGGAACATTTGGGCGTCAATGGGATACGACCAATCAAACAGGTGTTGCAGGCCCACAATTGAAGCTCATTTATGGTTAACATTGCGTTAATTTATCGGGAAAACAGCATAAAAAACCCGTGCAGCTCATCCCAGCCGCACGGGTCAATCGACATAGTGTCAAAACATAAATACCAGTTGGCCTGTAAGCCGGGTTCTGTAAGGCCTGCCATTGCTGGCAGACGCGACAGCCATTCTTCTGGGACAGAATTTGCATCCTGCCTCAAGCAACCAACCCGGATGACTGGCCCGGAAACGGGCTGGAACCTGCGTTCCGCATCATCCCTATTCGGTTTTGCTCCCGGTGGGGTTTACCCTGCCATTTCTGTTGCCAGAAATGCGGTGAGCTCTTACCTCACCCTTTCACCCTTACCCCGCCAGCCTTAAGGTCCGGACTGTTTGTGGACCGTAAGGCAGGCGGGGCGGTTTACTTTCTGTGGCACTTTCCCTGGGGTTGCCCCCGCCGGATGTTATCCGGCACCGTGTTTCCGTGGAGCCCGGACTTTCCTCCCCCCGCTGTCTTTCGACAATGCGGAGCGCGGCTGTCCGGCCAACTGGCAGGCTCTGATAACCGAGACAGGTCACAATAGCCAGCATTTATCGCCGTGGCGTCTGCCTGCCAAAGCAATGATCATACCCGCGTCAAAATGATCCTGGAAAACTCAGGCCCGTTTCGCTCATAAATCAAACGCGATCAGAACGAAACAATCACACGATTGTATTGATGGAAGTGCTGTGCAATGCACACCTTTGTCTTCGTTCAGCCGACTATTTTCTGCACTTTGCGACAATAACGCGAAGAGATCGGGTTCATGCGCTTTGCGGCATGA
Organism: uncultured Rhizobiaceae group bacterium; assembly: GCA_947501445.1. Lineage (GTDB taxonomy): Bacteria > Pseudomonadota > Alphaproteobacteria > Rhizobiales > Rhizobiaceae > Hoeflea_A. Next base: position 199,613 of record CANMVS010000010.1, read on the forward strand.
CCGGCATTATAGCGAAGAACAGTACCACAGGTATCGCCGCCGCTGAGTTTGTGCGCACCGCCAAGATATTTCATTCCATATTTGATATTGGTTTCAGGATCATAAAGACCCTTTTTTGAACCCCGATAGCCCATCAATCGTGCAGTGGCCAGCTTGATCTGCATCAGGCCGACTTCACCTGCCCTGCCACGCGCCTTCGGATTGAAATTACTTTCGACCCGTACAATGGCATGTGCAAGGGTGGATGGCACACCGTGTTTGCGTGCATAGGTATTGATCAGCCGTGAGTATTTCGATCCTGCCTGGTCCTTCTTTGCAGAAGGCCTGAATATCGACGCTGTCACAGCGCTGAAATCGACACCCTTGATTTCTTTCGTATCTGCTTTTTCGGCGATCGCCTGACCGCTGAATGAAACCAAGCCGGCACAGATCGCCGCACTGATAAAGGTTCCGCTTCTATTCATTCCATAACTCCAAACGAGACACCACCAACGCAATACCTTTGGTGGTAAAAAAAATTCGATCTCATTCCTAGTGGTGAAATATTTTCAATGGTGGCAACGCGATAACGTTGCGTTACAATATGTAACGAGTCCGGTTGTGCAGCGCACAATTTTGCGGATCAAGCCTTGTCCGGCAAGGCTGAGAGCAACCTGTGCAAGGTCTCAATGGTGGATATATCAGCAACACCATCAACGCGCTCAGGTCTGAAGTGACGTTGAAAGGCTCTCACATTATACATAAGATTTTCATCAAAATTTCCGGTTATTTCAACACCATAACCGTATAGGGACAGCATGGCCTGCAGCGCTTCAACCGGTTGACCGCTATCGCCCTGCTGAAAAAAACGTCCACTGCGCGATTGGGCTGGTTCAACCCAATGTCCCACGCCTGACTCAAAAAGTGATCGCCAGGGGAATTTTTCGCCCGGATCTTCCTTTCGTTGCGGTGCAATATCGCTGTGACCAAGGATAAGTTGCGGCGCAACTGCCCACCTCTTGGCACAATTTTGACACAAACGAGTTACGGCTTCCATCTGAACGTGTGGAAAATCGGAATACACACCCTGATGGCCCGGGTTGGCAATCTCAATGCCGATAGAACGTGAATTATTGTCTGTGACGCCATTCCAAAGGCTGCGCCCAGCATGCCAGGCACGCTTGTCCTCAGGAACCATCTGGATCACACAACCATTTTCGCGGATAAAATAATGTGCCGAAACTTCTGAACGCGGTGCACAAAGCCAATCCAGCGCTTCGTCCTCTATGTCCATTCCCGTGTAGTGAAGGACGATCATATCGACAGCTGCAGTACTGCCAGCCTGTTCGATCCGCTCGCCAAAGTTGGGTGAAGGGCGAACGGATGCTTCTGCAAAATCAGGCTTGAAATCAATCATGCCGATTTATGTTCTTTTTCAATCGCCGCATAGGCTGTGTTCAGGGCGGCCATACGGTCATTGGCAATTGCAAGAAACTCCTCCGGAACCCCACGGGCGATCAATCGATCGGGATGCGCCTCTGAAACAAGTTTTCTGTAACGTTTCTTGATGTCCTCTATGGGCGCATCAGAAGCAATACCCAAGATAGCATAGGGATCACGTCGCGTTTCATAGGTATGGCGCGCAATAATCCGATCAAAATGCTCATCGCCTATGAGAAATATTTCAGCAATACGTGCAAGAAATGCCTGTTCCTTTTCATGCAGCACGCCATCAGCCTTGGCTATGTGAAACAGACCATCGAGTATATCTTCCAGAACCAGGCAATTGGCTTCACCATTACCGCATAGCGTCGCCATTTTTGCCGCATAGGTCTCATATCCGGCCACATCCTGCTTGGCGAGATTATACAGACGTGAAACGTTGCGTGCCTCGGATTCCGGAATTTCAAACAACTCCTGAAACGCCACGACTTCGTCTGGTGTAACAACACCGTCGGCCTTGGCCATTTTTGCAGAAAGCGCAATCATGGCCACCGAAAACCCGACCCGCCTGCGGGTTTCAGGATCACCCTCAAACAGGGTACGCACCGCCTCCAGAACGCTTGAGAAAGCTTCTGTTGCGGCTATTGTTACGAAATCACCAAGACGGTCAAATATGGACATGGGTGCTATTTAGGTGATTTGCCTGCTCATTGCGAGTGTCTAGCGCACATATGTCTTTGATTGAATTACTGTACGTGTAATTCAGCGGTTCAATCCGCCAGAACAGACCAGGGGAGCAATGCTTTCGCATTGGCACGGCCACCCGACATCGCGCGCTGCCGCCGGGCGCAAACCCTTCCGACCGAAAGCGCTTCGGCCACCATCCGCATCATTGCGATTGCCTGGACCAAAGATACACGCTTCAAAGCAATGGAACGCCAGACCTCTGATCAGGTGAGGTCTTCCACCCTTGCTTCGGGGGCATTCTTTTTGACAGATTCGATGCCATTATCCCGTGCCGCTACGCTTTCATAGCTTTCACTGGTTCCGATTACCTGGCCGTTCGTTGATTTGAGATTAAACCTGTGTTTGCCATTTTTTGTTTCAGCGCGATCATAACGCGCGTCGTCGGACGAATTTTTCCTGACGGATTCAATGCCGTTTTCAGCACTCGCCCGTTGCTTGTAGCCCTCACTCGCCAGAATAGTCTGACCGTTTCCGGCCTTGAGGCGGAACCTGTGCTCGCCAGCTTTATCAAGATAAAGTTCGAATTTGCCTGCCATAATCCAGCATCTCTCCCATGGGTCCAATGATATTGGAAAGTAACCACATTAAATAACATTCGCATAGTCAAAAAAATATGGAGATAACAACTTACTTAAGCTTCCAGATCGTTTCACGTTTTGTCAGAAACGGGACGACGGTATCGGCCTTTGATTTTTGCCGATGCATTCAGGAATTGCCGATTCCATCAAAACCTCAATCACTCTGGTGTCCAGACAAAGGCCTGCGAGCGACGCAACCACATACGCACAATTCGTGCGGACGGGCTGAACCAGTGTATTTTGACAAATTTAAAAGCCGGCAGGCAAGACAAGGCTGTGAATACACACTGTTTGAATAGCCCCGGTAGACCTGTCTGGCGCAGACCTTGAACCGGAACATTATGTTTTTAAGTGCACAAATTATGCGACTTGTGTTTCGTGCGCTCAAAAAGATGGGTTATGAATAACGGTCGAATCCTCTTCTTAATCCAAAAGGTGTCCTTCAAAATGACCATCAGCATGTTTCGCTCGGCTGCCATTTTGGGCTTGCTGTCAGCGGTGGGCCCCTTTGCCGTGGACATGTATTTGCCAGCCCTGCCCGCAATTGAGCGCAGCCTCAATGCCAATGTTTCCTCGGCCCAATTGACCCTGACCGTCTATTTCATAGCCTTTGGTCTGGCTCAGCTTTTTTACGGTCCCTATTCCGATCAGGTCGGACGCAAGCGTCCGCTGTATCTTGGTTTATGCATATTCGGGCTTGGTTCACTGGGCTGCGCCATTGCACCATCCATGGAGTGGCTGCTGTTATCACGATTTGTGCAGGGCATTGGGGGCGCAGTTGTCATGGTGGTGCCGCGCGCAATCATTCGCGACCTGCATACCGGTACCCAGGCAACCCGTCTGATGGCCATGATAATGCTTGTGATAAGCGTCTCGCCGATGCTCGCACCCTTGGCCGGTAGCGGTCTGGTTCTTTTTTCCGGTTGGCGGGCAATTTTCTGGGTCCTGTGTGCGGCGGCTGCTATCAGCTTGCTCATTACCGGCTTCATGCTGCCTGAAACGCTGAAAGACGAACACAAGATACCGGTGAATTTTCGTTCACTGATCCGCGGAAGCCGTGTTTTGTTTACCGATCCGCTTTTTATGGGCCTGACGTTCATTGGTGGATTTGGCATAGCCAGTTTTTTTGTCTTCGTGGCCAGTGCGTCTTTCGTCTATACGGGCCAGTTTGGCCTCTCACCGGTAGAATTCAGTCTCGCCTTTGCAGTCAATGCCATCGGATTTTTCGCGGCATCACAATTGGCCGCCAGTCTGGGCGAGCGTTTTGGAATGGAACAGGTTGTATCAAAGGCGGTCGCCGGGTTTGCCACATTTACCATTATCCTGCTTGGCCTGGCATTGGCTGGCTATGGCAGCCTCTATGTGATCATTGGTATGCTTTTCCTGGCCAACGCCTGTCTCGGTCTGGTCATTCCATCCACCATGGTCATGGCGCTTGACAACCACGGTGAGATCGCCGGCCTCGCCTCATCCCTTGGGGGAACAATGCAGATGCTGGCAGGAGGCATAATGATCGCGGTGGCCAGTCCATTCTTTGATGGAACCGCCATTCCCATGATCGCCACCATTGTCCTGTGTTCACTGGCGGCCTTCGTTCTGACCAGACTGGTATTGGGAAAAATTGCCGATCCGGCAAAACTAAACCAGTCGTAGACCGTTTCACGTTTTGTCAGAACCGAGATAACGGTGTCGGCCTTTGATTTTGTTGATACATTCAGGTTTTACCGATTCCGCCAAAACCTGAATTGCTCTAGTCAGACAGCGTCATGCATTGGTGAAGAGCCGAGAATAGCGCGGAAAAACATTTCGGTTTAATGTTGATTGGGACGACAGCTGCGGCGTTTTTCCCCCGGTGGCTGGATGTCATCGTGCTGCCGGTTTTTCTGGCGCTCACCGAATTGGCAGTCTACCTTCGGATCAGCGGCAGGAAAAACACCAGCTGATAAGAGGATTTGATGATCGGTTTTTATGGACTTGCAGCTGTGGCTGAAATAACCGGCTGCTTTGCCTTTTGGGCCTGGCTGCGGCTTGGCCATAGTGCACTGTGGATTATCCCCGGCACGGCTTGCCTGCTGCTATTTGCCGTATTGCTCACCCGTGTGGACAGCGCACTGGCAGGACGGGTTTTTGCTGCCTATGGAGGCATTTATATTGTTGCCTCGCTTTTATGGCTGACTATCGCAGAACGCACCATGCCCGACCGCTGGGACCTGATTGGCGGAGCGGTTTCGCTCATAGGTGCCCTGATAATTATCTATGGCCCAAGGGCTGGATCGATATCGGGATAATTCTGCGGAAATTGCGTCAGTTCCCGAATTTTTTGTTTTGGGTCATCAATCAGCACGCTGCGTGCAACCAAAAGCACGTCTGCGCTTGACAATAGGTCAGCATTACTGACATAATTTTTCCATGACAGATTCAGCCCCCACAAACCGCGATGCGAACCTTTGGCAGCCGCGCTATGCAACCCGTGCTGAAGGCATGCAGGCATCAGAAATTCGCGAGCTCCTGAAATTGCTCGATGAGCCGGACATTGTTTCGTTTGCTGGCGGCATTCCCGATCCGCAACTTTTTCCGGTCGACGCAATCAAGAACGCTTATGCCGGCGTTCTGGAGCGAGACTCCAATGCCAACCGGGTTCTGCAGTATTCTGTCAGTGAGGGTGATCCGGATCTGCGCCAATGGATTGTCGATCACATGAATGAACGCGGCATCACCTGTAATGCCAACAATATTCTGATTACCAATGGTTCCCAGCAGGCACTTGAATTTGCCGGTAAGCTGTTATTGTCACCCAAGGACACGGCATTGGTCATGGCACCAACCTATCTGGGTGCACTTCAGGCATTTTCCGCCAGTGAACCACGTTACGATACGCTGCAACTGTCTGACGGTCAGCGTACCGCCGATGATTATCGTGACGCAGCATTGGATGCAGGTGGCGAAGTCAAATTTGCCTATGTCGTGCCCGATTTTGCCAATCCCACCGGCGAAACACTGACGCTGGAGGAACGAAATAGGCTGCTGACTTTAGCTGGTGAACTCAACATTCCGATCATCGAGGACACCGCCTATGCGGCGCTGCGCTATGATGGAGAAGACGTCACGCCTCTGCAGGCGCTGGACATTGAAGCCACCGGCAGCATTGATCATTCACGGGTACTTTATTGCGGCACTTTTTCCAAAACCATGACACCTGGCCTGCGGGTCGGCTGGATCTGTGCGTCGCGGGAACTGATCGGACGGCTGGTTCTGATCAAACAGGCCAGCGATCTGAACAGCGCTGCCATCAATCAGGCCGTTCTTGTGCGACTTGCTCATGAGACCTACGACAACCAGGTCCGTATGGCGCGTGCAAGTTATCGGGAAAAACGCGATGCCATGCTGGAAGCGCTGGCCAACCATATGCCGCACGCGGCACGCTGGACACGGCCCGATGGCGGACTTTTTGTATGGGTATCATTGCCCGATCACATCAATACGGCAAAGCTGCTGGAACGATCAGTCAAGGATGCCCGCGTCGCCTTTGTTCCCGGTCACGCTTTCTTTGCCGATGGCAGCGGTTCCAACACTATGCGCCTGAGTTTTTCGCTACCGTCGATCAGCACAATTCATGAAGGTGTGAAGCGCCTGGCCGCCATCATCGACGGCGAGCATGCTTCAACCTGAAAAATTCTACTCATGTGGTAACAAATCCACCGCCTGACTGCATGGAAATTGATGACAACTGGCGCGCAGCCTGCAATAGATTACAAATAGTACGCAAATACTCCTTTTCCAAAGGGTAATCTTAAATATGCAGGAATTATTATGGTCTTTGAACCTGTTAATACTGGCAGTTGTTCTGCTGGTGACACTGATCGCGATAGCAGTAATCGCCTATAATCGCTTTATTGTGCGATATGAGACAGAGTGGGTTGCCTGGCCAGACGAAGCAGATTTCATCGAACCAATTGTCTTACTGCCGGACAATCCAAAGCGCGTACGTATATTGTCGATAGATGGTGGTGCCATCCATGGTTTGGCATCATTGGAGATTCTGCATCGTCTGGAACAGGAATCGGGACGCTCCATTGCCGAGATGTTTGATTTCGTGGCCGGTACATCCACCGGGGCAATTATCGCAACGCAACTATTGATGCAGGACGAGCACGGAAATACCACATCGGCCGAGCAGATCATCCAAAACTACCACCAGCTCTCTGACAAGATATTGAGTGCACCTCTTTATCACCGCCTGCTGACCCTGAACGGTTTGGTCGGCCCGCTGTTTTTGAACCGCACGAAATTTCAAGCCGCGAGGCTGACTTATGGCAAATTGAGAATGGGGGATCTCGTCAGACCTCTGCTGATCCCACTTCACACAAAAATGGCACTGGAAACCCGGGTCTTTCGTAACTGGGAGCTTCTGGATGCCAATACCTACCTGGCTCCACTGGTGTCTGCCGCAACGAGCGTGCCTGCCCTCTTCCCCTCGGTTCGCCTGTTGGGAAGCGTAAGGGACGATGCCCATTACGGCGATGCAGGTCCCTTTCTCAATTCGCCGTCGCACTATGCCTTTGTCCACGCACGCGTGCACAATCCGCAGGCGGACCAGTTTATACTGGTTTCGGTGGGATCCCGCGTTCAGGTTGAAATGTCCGAAGAAGCTGCAAAATACGGCGGTATTATTCAGTGGGCCCGTCCGCTGATGGCTATGGCATTTAACGGACAATCCGATGTCAACTCAGAGCTGCTCACGCATCTGGAAAACGTGCAACTCTACATTCATCTGAATACATTTCATCTGCATGTCGAGATCCCCAAACAATGGGACAGTTTCAACAAGACGGACGCGGCCGCAGCGGCCATCAGCCATGCCGGCAAGCAATATGCCACCGACAATCATGACAAGATTACGCAAATTGTGGAGCTGCTGACCGCCAAGGACGCACCGCCGACGATGCGCCCGGACAGTTCAAAATAACCACCAATTCGCTGGAGCAATTCAGCTTTTGACGGGATCGGCAAAACCTGAATGTATCAACAAACCCTAGTCAAATACATGCCCGTGTTCGTAGCGCTCGTCTTTTCCCGCAGCCTCTGTCAATGAGGCGACATTGGCCTTGGTAAAGAACCCATCAAATTTCTTGCAGCGCTCAATATACTCGGTAATCAGCAAAGTGTGCTGCGAGTGCTTTGAGAATATCTGTTTGAGATCGGGCGAATCCTTACATTCCCCCACGACATGAGCGAGAAATGCGACCCCCTGTTGCCCAAGCACACCGACAACATAGTCGACATTCTTCTGACCGGAATCATGATCACCATCCAGCACTTCTACGGCCATATGGTGCAATCGGCGACCATAGTTCCTGACAAAATCCTCAGTCGGCATGGGAAGCCCCTCAAAAGAATTCACAAAGGACGGCGTATTGTTGGCGGTGAAGACCTTGGCTGGCGACATCTTGTCATCGGTGACTGTCGGGCAGCGCGTCACATTGGTGGAAGAATTCATTTCGGAGATATTATAGGCACCCCAGAAATAGTAAGGAACCATTGTCAGGAATTCCAAAATGGCATCTTCACGTTCACCGGCAAGCACGCGCGTTGCCATGTGATCATAACCAAGCATCAAATCCAGCAATCCATGCTGTTCGGAGAATTCAGATGATTTATCCAACAGTTCATGATCAGCGGCTGCAAGCTTGATCGGTGCCCCCAGTGCCAGGGATGACGGATCATCGAATTCAGCGGATGAATAGCCGACCCGATTGCCGGTGAAATCTGAAACAGTGGAAAACAGCATATTGTCCGCTGTGAAAATCTGGTTCTTCGTATCGCCCTTTTCCTCCAGCCTTATATACTGAGATTCAAGCGTTTTACGCAGTGAATTGGTGTCAGAGCAGCCGAAAATTTCTCCGATATAACGCGTATTGGGTTTTTTGCGTGAGAGCGGATAAAGACAGTTCAGCCGCTTGATGTAATCCTCATAGGAAGCAGAACTCGGCTCAAGCATGATGAGCGTCGGAAATCCGGACTTGTTGAGCAGGACATGGCATCGGTGCGTATCGTTCTGGAAACTGGAATGATATCTGTAAGGCGTCATCCGGTGCAGTTCGGCCAATGTGGATATACCATCACCAGCTTCGACCTGAATGATGATAGCATTCATTGTGCCAACCAGATCATTTACGCCACTGGCGCTTCTGCGCTCATAAATCTTGCCGCGATATTCTTCAAAAAAATCAGAGTTTTTCTTGTCACCATTTGGTGTGTAATTCACATAGTCGAAATGCATATATTCCAGCCCTTCTCGTCTCGGCAACTCAATTTGTGGCAATCAATAGGACGGTTCCCATACGGTAGCATCTATCTTTGTTTTAAGCACTACATCGGTTTGATTGGCCGCGACCCCATCAGTGCAGGCCTGTTTGGCAACGGCCAAAGCTACAGCCTTGCTGACGCTGCGGATATCGGCGATATTTGGCAATAGTGACGCACCTGCCTTGTCTGACACTGGTGTCATGTGAGCCAGCGTTTCAGCGGCAGCCATAAACATATTATCTGTTACCCTGGATGCACCACCAGCGATAATGCCGAGCCCCATTCCCGGGAAAATATATGTATTGTTGCTTTGGGCAATCGTATATGTCTGCCCGCCCTGCTGTACCGGTGCAAATGGACTTCCGGTGGCAACAAGTGCCCGTCCGTCAGTCCACTTCAAAATATCAGCCGGCACGGCTTCGGCACGCGATGTCGGATTGGACATCGGAAAAATAACCGGCCGCTCACTTTGTGCGGCCATGGCACGTATGACCTCTTCAGTGAACAGCCCCGGTTGGCCCGAAACGCCAATCAGAACAGTTGCCCCGCAATTTTCGATGACAGACCTCAGACCGATCTCGCCATTCGCACCCATCCAGCCACGGACCTTATCCAGTGGCTGAGTCAATTTTTGCTGGAATGGCATCAGGCCTTTCATGCCATCGTGGAGCAGACCGTGCCGATCAACCATGAATATGCGCGCACGAGCGTCTGCCTCATCTGCACCGTCCCTGACCATCGATCGAATGGTTTGTTCAGCAATTCCGGCACCGGCCGATCCAGCGCCAAGAAATACCACCCGGTGATCACGCATACGTACATTGGCCGCTTTTGCTGCGGCAATGAGCGTTCCGACTGCAACTGCCGCAGTACCCTGAATATCGTCATTGAACATACACAGCTGGTCGCGGTAGGTATCCAGCAGGGGAGCTGCGTGTGGCAGCGCAAAGTCTTCGAACTGCAACAGCACATTGGGCCAGCGCTTTTTGACCGCCTGCACGAATGAATCAACAAATTCGAAGTAGTCATCGCCGGTAATGCGTTCATGGCGCCAGCCGATATAAAGCGGGTCTGCCAGACGTTCCTTGTTGTTGGTGCCGGCATCAAGCATGATAGGCAGCGTATGGCCCGGATTAATTCCACCGGCTGCCGTATAGAGCGACAATTTGCCAATCGGGATGCCCATACCACCAGCACCCTGATCTCCCAGTCCCAGAATTCGCTCACCGTCGGTTACGACTATGGCTTTAACATCCTGACACGGCGCATTGCCCAGCATATCATAGATCTGATGTCGCTCGGGATACGAAAGAAACAACCCCCGAGGTCGTCGGTAAATCTCACTGAATTTCTGGCAGGCCGCCCCAACGACCGGCGTATAGATAACCGGCATCATTTCAAAAATATGATCGGTTACAAGTCGATAAAAAAGTGTTTCATTTGTGTCCTGTAGCGCGCGCATGAATATATGCCGTTCAAGCGGACTGGTTTTCGACGTGAAAGCCTCATAGGCCCTCTCAACCTGCTCATCAAGAGGTTCAACCTGAGGTGGCAAGAGCCCAAGCAAACCCAATTCCTTGCGTTCTTTTTCCGAAAACGCGGTTCCCTTGTTGCGCAAAGGGTCGTTGAGGAGTTCATAACCCGTCAAAGGGGTCGCGGATAAATCAGCCATGGGCAATCCTGAAATAGAGTTACGTGATCATCAATTGGCAATCAAAAACGAGTATTCGACATACACATTCTGTCGATTTTCAGTTACAAGGCAATGTGTGACTTAAACAAAATTTCCCAATTCAGTATTCACCCATCTAATTGTATGGGCTCTGCGTTAACAGGGTCTTGATTGAACCGCGGTTGAACGCAGGTTTGTTTGAAATGACACCTCCGGCCAAACGCTAGATAGCGGCTACACTGCAGGAAACACGATCGATCCTGCACTGGCATTTACTTACTGCGGGTCGGAAAATGCCTCGACGACATGCCGCTCACCCAGCATGAACGCGTCGGCAACATGCATCAGTGGTGCAACATCAATGTCACTTTCTGCCTCACGCAATAGTTGAGAAAACCGCGCATAAATGCCTTCATATTCTGCTGCCGGCTGCTCCATGATCAGCCTGTCATCAATGCGAAGCACACAACCGCCATCGCTCATGAACAAATTTCCCTCTGTTGTCTCGACGCCGATATCCCAACGCTGAATTCCCTCATGACGCCAATCAAACACGGCGTTTATGTGTGGAGTTGCTGCGCTGTAAAACGCCAGAGATGCTGCAATGGGCGTGTGACAATTTGCCGGGAATTCAAGTCGCGAATTTGTCAGGAATATTTCCATCGGCAGGATGTCAGTCAATATCGACAGCGCATTAATGCCCGGATCGAAAACACCCAGCCCGCCCGCCTCCCATATCCATTTTTGCCCCGGATGCCAGCGCCGCACATCCTCTTTCCAAATGATCTCGACTTTGCTGATCTGCTTGCCAACCAACCACTTCTTCGCCGTTTCAACTGCCGGGGCAAAGCGTGAATGCCAGGCAGCAAAAAGAACACAATCCTTTTGTCTGGCCAGTGCAGACAAGGATGCTACCTCGCTCAAAGTCGCACCGGGCGGTTTTTCCAAAAGGACATGCTTTCCGCTTGCCAATGCTTTTTGCGCGAATGCAAACCGCGCCTGTGGCGGCATACACAAGGATACGGCGGAAATTTCCGGCCGCTGAACAATCAGTTCATCAATCGTATCAAAATTTTCAACACCTTCTACGCCGCCGCTGTTACTGACGGTCGCCGCCAGTGAAAAACCGGCATTGCTGGCTATGGATGGAATGTGCTGATCCCGGGCTATCTTTCCCACACCGACAATCGCGATCTGATGAGGTGTTTTCTGCTGCATTCAAAAGCTCCCGGGTAATTACTCCACCGGGCTTATTTGAGGCAATTCTCCTCAATGCGTTTGCTCCAATGGTATCGACGCTTGAATACATCAAACCTGACGGCGTTCAAGCGCTAACCAATGGTTCGGGCTGAAAAGAAAGGAAAGGCAATGATTGAAATGGAACAGTATTGTGAATGTACAGATCAATCCTATTGATTGGACGCTGCATGCGGTCGGCGCTAGGTGCTTGGGTACAATCTGAAAAATCGGAGTATCGCGTGAGCCAGAGCGAAATTGCCATGAATACCAAGATGCAGCGCGGTCCTGTCCTTGCAATGGCACTCGGGTTTATCGGAATAGTCATTTTTGGCGCAACTTTGCCAATCACGCATATCGGCCTTGCTGGTTTCAGCCCGTGGTTTTTGACATTCTCGCGTGCTGTCATAGCAGCTACAGCGGCAATGTTGTTTCTTGTCATCGGTCGTCACGCGCTACCCAAATCAAAAATTCCGGAGATATTTCTTGCAGGTCTGTTGGTTGTTTTCGGGTTCCCCGGCTTTGCGACCCTGGCCATGCAAACCGTCCCCGCCAGTCATGGCGGCGTTATTCTGGGTCTATTGCCGTTGATGACGGCAGTATTTGCGGCCCTGTTTGGTGGCGAAAAACCCGGACCTCTTTTCTGGACATTTGGCATTTTGGGTGCCGTTTTGGTGGTGACTTACGCCATGCTGCAATCGGCGTTTTCGCCAAAAACCGGCGATTTCTGGCTCCTGGCAGCGGGCATCACCGTCTCCCTTGGCTATGTTCTCATGGGACGGCTGTCGCGGACCATGTCCGGTGGTACAGCCATTTCCTGGGCGCTTGTGCTGACCCTGCCAATTTCCATGGTCGGCACAGTCTGGAACTGGCAAGCCGGAATCATGCAGCCCGATGCCGCATCGCTTTGGGCCTTGGCCTATCTCGGCTTGTTTTCAATGTTTGGCGGGTTCCTGTTCTGGAATGCAGGCCTTGCCATGGGTGGCATCGCCCGGGTCGGGCAGGTTCAACTTCTGCAGACCTTCGTGACACTTGCTTTTTCCGCGCTCCTGCTCGGCGAACATATTTCTACGACAACCCTTGCTTTTGCAGTCGCTATTGGCGCTGTTGTGTGGATTGGACGAAAAACACGCATTTCCTGAGTTGTGATTTATCCGGCAATGAAATTACAAGATTGACATGCACTGCATATGGGCTGTGTGCGAGCGCCACATTGCTATGGACAGCAGCACACCCGGCGTGCATTTTTGCGACAAACAGTAGGAGAAACCGGGATGGGCGCGAAGTGGGATTTCTGGATCGATCGTGGCGGCACATTTACCGATATCGTTGGTCGGTCGCCCGACGGGTCATTGACCCAGAAAAAACTGCTTTCAGAAAATCCGGAAGCCTATGACGATGCAGCTATTCAGGGCATTCGCGCGCTGTTGGAAATCCCTGGCGATGAACCGGTGCCCGGTAACCTCATCAACGAGGTCAAAATGGGTACAACCGTTGCCACGAATGCATTGCTTGAACGAAAGGGTGATCGAACGCTGCTGGTGATCACCAGGGGCTTTCGTGACGCCCTGAGAATAGCCTATCAGGCGCGGCCGGATATTTTTGCCAAGGAAATCATCCTTCCCGAACAACTCTATGAGCGTGTTATTGAAGTCGACGAGCGCGTGCGGGCGGACGGCACCCTTGAGGTGGTTCCGCATGAACAAGACATTGCACCCCAGCTGCAGGCCGCAAGGGACGATGGCATTGATGCGGTGGCAATCGTCTTCATGCACGCCTGGAACTATCCCTCACACGAGTTGTATGTGGCCAGCCTTGCAAGAAAGACCGGGTTTTCCCAGATATCAGTCAGTCACGATATCTCCCCGCTGGCCAAATTGGTCGGGCGCGGTGACACAACTGTGGTTGATGCCTATCTTTCACCCATTTTGCGGCGCTATGTGGATGAAGTCGCCAGAGCATTGGGTGCCACAAATCAGACCGATGGTGGTTCAGGCCCATCACTGAAATTCATGATGTCATCAGGAGGGCTGACCGCGGCCAATCTGTTCCAGGGCAAGGATGCCATTTTGTCGGGTCCGGCAGGCGGCGTTGTTGGCATGGTCGAAACCGCACAACTCGCCGGGTTCGATAAAGTCATTGGCTTCGACATGGGTGGCACCTCCACGGATGTGGCGCATTTTGACGGTCAGTATGAGCGGGCATTTGATACCGAAGTTGCAGGTGTTCGCATTCGTGCGCCGATGATGCAGATCCACACGGTGGCAGCCGGTGGCGGGTCCATATTGCACTATGAGGCCGGGCGGTTCAGTGCTGGTCCCGATTCTGCCGGTGCCGACCCTGGTCCCGCCTGTTATCGACGGGGCGGTCCGCTTGCCGTTACTGATGCCAATGTCATGCTTGGCAAACTGCAACCCGAATTCTTTCCGGCCATTTTTGGCTCGGCACAAAATGAGCCACTCGACACCGAAGTTGTCAAAGCAAAATTTACCGCACTCGCAGAAGAAATCGGTGATGGGAAATCCCCCGAAGAAGTAGCCGAAGGTTTTGTCACCGTCGCTGTGGAAAATATGGCCAGTGCCGTCAAGAAAATTTCTGTACAGCGCGGCTATGACGTAACGCGATATCTGCTCAATTGTTTTGGCGGTGCGGGCGGTCAACATGCCTGCATGGTAGCCGATGCCCTGGGCATGGAATCCATTTTGATTCATCCTTTTTCGGGTCTTCTGTCAGCCTATGGCATTGGCATGGCAGGCCTGTTTGCTTCCCGGCAGCAGGCATTGGTCAAACCATTGTCAGAAGATACCAAACCACAGATCACTGCACTGATTGAGCGATTGTCAGCGGCTGCAAATGAGGAATTGCGCATGCAGCACGTGCCGGATGAGGCCATGGAATCGCGCGCCTTGCTGCAACTGAGATACGACGGCACCGATACCACATTGCCCGTCAATTTTGATGATGGTTCGCTTGCAGGTGCCCGCGCCGCTTTTGAAACCGCACACAAGGCTCAGTTCGGTTTCATCTATGACAATAAAACCGTCATCGTTGAGGCCGTGTCGGTTGAAAGCCAGGACAACCGCAACAGCGGCCATCACGAACACGACATACCTTTAACAGATGCCTCCGCGACACCCGGCACCCATGCCGATCTGTATTCCGCTGGTGCATGGTATCGCGCCCCGGTATTCCCACGCGATCATCTGACACCAGGGCAATCCATCGTCGGCCCGGCGCTTGTTATCGAGGCCAATCAGACCATTGTTGTGGAAGCCGGATGGGGTGCCAGCATCAATTCAAAAGACCACGTTGTGTTGCAACGGGTTGAAAAACTTCAACGCCAGGACGCAATCGGCACGCTGAATGCTGACCCGATCATGCTTGAGGTATTCAACAACCTGTTTATGTCCATTGCCGAACAGATGGGCATTACGCTGCAAAACACCGCCTATTCGGTGAATATCAAGGAGCGTCTGGATTTTTCCTGCGCTGTATTTGATCGTAACGGTGCATTGGTCGCCAATGCACCCCACATGCCGGTCCATCTCGGGTCCATGGATCGATCGGTTGAAACAATCATCAAACTTAATCAGGGAAACATCCGTCCAGGCGACGTATTTGCTCTCAATGCGCCCTACAATGGCGGCACGCACCTTCCCGATATAACCGTGGTCACACCCGTCTTCGATGACACAGGATCAACAATCCTGTTTTACTCGGCTTCACGCGGTCACCATGCGGATGTGGGTGGCACGGCACCAGGTTCGATGACGCCATTGGCAACCAGTGTCGACGAGGAAGGTGTCCTGATCGACAACTTTCTGATCGTCGAGCAGGGACAGTTTCGTGAGGAGGCACTCATACGCATTCTGACCGATCACCCATACCCGGTACGCAATGTTCATCAGAATGTGGCAGATCTGAAGGCGCAGATCGCGGCAAATGAAAAAGGTGTCGCAGAGTTGCGCAAAATGGTCGATGACTTTGGCCTCGATGTTGTTGAAGCCTATATGGGCCATGTCCAGGACAATGCCGCCGAAAGCGTTCGTCAGGTCATCGACGCCTTATCCGACAGTGCCTATGAATATGAGACCGACAGCGGCCAGATCATTCGGGTGAAAATAACCGTCGATCGCAATAAACGCACAGCGACGGTGGATTTTACCGGCACATCACCAGTGATGAAAAACAATTTCAATGCACCGGAGCCGGTAACGCGGGCAGCCGTTCTTTATTGTTTCCGGGTGATGGTCGAAGGGTCCATTCCAATGAATGCCGGATGTCTTCGCCCCATTAATATTATTCTACCCGATGACTGCATGCTCAAACCGGCCTACCCGGCTGCCGTCGTTGCCGGCAATGTTGAAACGTCCCAGCACGTGACAAATGCACTTTTCGGCGCGCTGGGCGCCATGGCCAACAGCCAGGGAACAATGAACAATCTTACATTTGGTAATGATCAGTACCAGTATTACGAGACGATCTGCTCCGGCTCACCGGCTGGCCACATGAACAATGGATATGGGTTTTCCGGCACTTCAGGGGTCCATGTTCACATGACCAATTCACGGTTGACCGATCCGGAAATTCTCGAAATGCGGTTTCCGGTTCTGCTCGAGGACTTTCACATTCGCAAAGGCTCCGGTGGCGGCGGCAAATTTTCCGCCGGAGACGGTACAATCCGCACAATCCGTTTTCTTCAAAACATGCAATGCGCAATTTTATCGTCCCATCGCTATCGTCCTCCCGAAGGCCTTGATGGCGGTGAGAACGGGCAAATGGGCAAGACTGAGGTCAGACGGCTCAATGGTACGGTTGAAACGCTCAAAGGCTGTGACCAGACCGTTCTGGATGCTGGCGAGGCCGTCATCGTTACCACACCAACCGCCGGTGGCTATGGACGCCCCTGAACCTTGCACCGGTGCACAATCGCATAATGGTCTCCTGTGCATTGCCGATGATCCCCTTGTGGGAACAGGCCATTCAGCATGCCCTTTCCATTTGGAGCAATTCAGGTTTTGACGGAATCGTCAAAACCGGAGTGCATCAGCACAACCAAAGGCCGGCACCCTGGACCCGCTTCTGACAATAGGTGAAACGGTCTGGAACCGGTCCATTCACACGGGGCGATTTGAATTATCACAGAAAAGCTCTAAAACGCTCTGCAACGCTCATAAAGTGATTCGGACAGGTACAACATGCTGCCCTACGGGATTGTTCTGCTTCCGCTGTTCTTGCTTCTGGCGTCGTGCACGACGTCTGATCTGGGGCTGGAAACTATTGTTTCACCTTCCAGATATGATGACGCAGACCCGCAAAATTTCGGCCATAAACATCCCGCAAAACATGACATCCATGGCATTGATGTTTCCAAGTGGCAAGGTGACATCAACTGGCGCCAATTGCGCAAGGCCGACATTGCATTCGCCTATATCAAGTCAACGGAGGGAGGCGATCATGTGGATGACCGCTTCCGGGAATACTGGCGCGGCGCAAAACGAGCCGGCATTCCGCGCGGTGCCTATCACTTCTACTATTTCTGCCGCTCCGCAAGGGAGCAGGCTCAATGGTTTATAAAAAACACGCCCAAAGATCCAAGCGCGCTCCCCCCGGTTCTGGACATTGAGTGGAACCATCAGTCAAAGACCTGCAAATTGAGGCCGGAACCTGCAAAAGTTCGCCGCGATATGAAAACTTTTTTGCGGCTGATCGAGGCACACTACGGCAAGCGGCCGATGATCTATACGACGGTTGATTTTCACCGGCAAAACCTTCAGGGACACCTTAACAACTACAGGTTCTGGGTTCGCTCCGTCGCAGATCACCCCGACCAGACCTATCCGCAACGCGACTGGCATTTTTGGCAATATACCGGCACCGGTCGGGTTCCAGGCATATCGGGTGATACGGACATCAATGTTTTTGTTGGCGGCAAGGATGCCTGGCGTGAGTGGCTGGATAATGAAACCAATTAGGCATTACAAAATCCGCAAGTTGATACTGGGGTATCCACCACGGTAGATTTGGAACTGACGTGCAACACCAACGCTTTCAACATCAGCATGAATGAGCATTTATTCAGAGGGCAAATATGACAAAACTGATTTCACGCCTCACCGCAACCATGATGGGCGCAGCCTGTATTGTCTTGACCACACCTGCCTACGCCGCTGAATGCGGCGGCAATCTTGGACAGTTTTTGAATGGCGTAAAAAGGGAAGCCATTACGCTTGGCATATCGGAAAGCGATGCCAACCGGGCCCTGGCAAATGCCGCGATCAGTCAAACGGTGCTGCGCCGAGACCGGGCGCAGGGTATTTTCAAAAAAACTTTCATCGATTTTTCAAAACTGGTCATCAGCGGCAATCGGATGCAGCATGGCCAGGCCAATATGAATAAATATGCCTCGGTATTTGAACGCGCCGAGCGTGAATATGGTGTCCCGGCCGCTGTCATAACAGCCTTTTGGGGCCTGGAAACGGACTATGGCGCGGTTCAGGGCGATATCAATACGATGAATGCACTGGTCACGCTGTCGCATGATTGCCGTCGCCCGGAGCTTTTCAGACCCCAATTGCTTGCCGCCATCGAGATGGTCAGTCGCGGTGACCTCGACCCGGCACGCACGACCGGTGCCTGGGCTGGTGAAATAGGCCAGGTTCAACTGCTTCCCGTGGACATCATCAAATATGGCGTTGATGCCGATGGCGATGGGCGGGTCAGACTGAAGACAAGCGCACCGGATGCCATCCTTACTGCCGCCAATTTTATCACCCATCTTGGCTGGCAGTCGGGCCAGCCATGGCTGCAGGAAGTCGTTGTTCCGGCGGATTTCACCTGGCAGCAATCCGGGCTTGGCAAGGCACTTCCCGTTAATGAATGGTCCGCCCAGGGCATAACAGCGCGACAGGGTTCACTGCCCTCGGGCACGCTTTCTGCTGCATTACTGCTGCCGCAGGGGCGAAAAGGGCCGGCATTTTTGGCGTTCCCGAATTTTTCAATCTATCTGGAGTGGAACAAATCATTTGTCTATACGACAACCGCTGCCTATTTCGCCACGCGACTGGCGGGCGCCGGACGCTATGATGCAGGCAACCCGGAGACCGGCCTGTCCGACGGCCAGATGAAGGCGCTGCAGACTATATTGGCCGGCAAGGGTTACGATGTCGGGAAAATTGACGGCATTCTGGGCTCTGGAACACGCAATGCTGTGCAAAAGGAACAAATTCGGTTGGGCCTGCCAGCAGACGCATGGCCGACGCCAGGTCTATTGTCTCGTCTGCAGTAGCACTATCAAGCCGGTCACTCGAGCAATTCAGGTTTTGACGGAATCGACAATACCTGAAATTGTCTAAGTCGGCCGTTGGTCATCCTGATCGTTGGCAGCGGCAGGTTTGCCGTCGCTGCCAATCCGCAAATTCTTTTGCGCACGCCTATGATAGACGGCGAGCCTCAATGCCCGGTAGCGCAAGCGTACGTGGAATACACCCCGGCCAAAGGCCTGGCGCCCGCGTTGCACTTCGCCAATTTCATTTGCATAGGCTTCAAGCAAAGCGGCACGATAGGTTGTCAGCCCTTCTGCTGCGACACGCTCGACCCGGCGCATCATATTTGTCCAGATCGGCGATATGAGCAGCGAAATCGCGGTGACGGCGATGGCCAGCCGATAGGTATCCGGGCTCAGAGCTCTGGCCCCCAGGCCCGCTGCAGCCAATACAAATGAGAATTCCCCGATCTGTGCCATGGACAGACCGGCAATCAATGCTGTTTGCTGATCAGAGCCGGTAATACGCAACAGCACGACATTGAGCACTGATTTTGCTGCAATCACCACCAGAGAGGCCATAATGACCAGCCAGATGTTTTCCCAGATGAAGCGCAAATCCATCAGCAGGCCGATCGACAGGAAAAAAACCACCAGCAGAACACTTTGAATGGGTTCGATAACCGGAATCACGCGACTGCGCAGCGTTGAATTACCGATTAATATGCCCGCAACAAATGCACCATAGACCGGCGAAAGACCCGCAATGCCTGATATGGCCGCGGCTGAGAAACATAAGGCAAGCGATCCCAGTGCCAGGATTTCAACATTGTCTTCAATGCGCTCGGCAAATGGCACCCGCAGTTTCACCCGCCGACCCAGCCACCAAAGCAGACCGCCAAGCAGCGCCACTGAAATGACCACCTTCAAAATAATCGTCACAACATCAAGATCGCCGCTGCCAAAGCTGGATACAAAAATGAGCATCGGCACAACGGCCAGATCCTGGGCGATCAGCACCCCGACAGCAATACGTCCTTCTTCACCTCGAAGCACGCCCATGTCATCAAGCATTTTCATCGCAACAACGGTGCTGGACAGGGCAATGATGAATCCCAATATGATGGATTCTGCAACGCCGAGGCCCAACCCAAGGCCGATCAAAAGTGCCACAATGAGCGCTGAGAATATCTGTCCCGAGGCAACCAGTACCGCTTGCCGTAGGGTCAGGACAAATGCCTTGAGAGACAGTTCCATGCCGATAAAAAACAGCAGTATCAGCACGCCCATTTCAGCCAGGAGTTTGACATTGTCTGTGTTTGATATGACACCAAACCCGGTTGGTCCAAGCGCAACACCGGCAAGAATAAAGCCGACAAGGGGTGGCAGGCGAAGCCAGATAAGACCCAGTCCCATTAAACCCGCAACAGCAATGACAAATGCTATATTACTCAGGGCTGCCCCATGTGAGCCAGCTTCTGCAACGGCGGTATGAACTGTATTTTCCAGCGATTTGCTCCTGACGCGATTTCCTCGTGATTCTTACATGACTGCGATCAGCCAGCAAGTTGTATTGCCCAATAATTGCAGGGCGATCAGGCAGGGTGAGACTTCAAATACGATCGAAGTCCTCACGTTTTGTTGGCATTAGCAAAACAGCCGTCGTCAGATAGGCAAAAGCGAACGTGAGCCCAAACGAAAAATACACGATGAACATTGCCACCAACATATGATCAGAGTGCAAAACAAGACCACCAAATCCATTGATGTTGGAGGCCAGCAGACCCGTTGCAACAACCCAGCCAATCACCAGGCCGATCAGGCTGTTTTTGATGATAAACCGAACCAATTTGGGTAATCTGCTAATTTTCACAGCTTCAAATTTCCTGAGCAATCACTCATATGGGCCGACGGGCAAGGTTACCGGGTTGCAAGATGCCTCAATAGCATCGTGTCTGTTCATGTTGATCATACCATTGAGACAAATGGCCGTCACTGCAGCACTATGTCTCGGATCACTGGGTTCCGGTTTTGGAATCCGTATCTGGACGTTGTTCTGTACAACAATATGAGCATTATTCTGACAACCTGTAACAGTGGGCTATCCCGGAATCCGCGTCTGCGCACCACGAGGCATCGCAGATGCGAAACGCGTGCCCGTCATGACCCAATGTCTCCCAACCAGCCCATCAATCATATTTTCCGGTACAGGCAAAAACCCTGACCCGGCACACAATACCAATGCCGCCTGTCTACTGAAAACAAATGATCCCTGACTGGCACATTACAAAAAATCAATTAAATTTAATGGGTTATACGAATCGTGAATCGTGAATTTCTGTAGGGATTTCGTTAACCATGTCGCACATTTTGAACAACTTGCCACATTCTCGCCACGAACTGGACCTTCGCAACCGCAACAATCCACCCCATCTGATCCATGATTCACAATTTTCTGGTACCATGCTAAGTCAATGAAATTCATGCTTCAAATAAGAGTATTTTAAAAAATTCGTTCTTTTATACCGCAGCGCAGCAACTATTTTGCTTTCCAATTCGACAATTCAAAGACTAACATCACTGGGTAAACCGCAGGAGGTCAGATATGGGACTGGTACGTTCTTTCAATGTCCTTATCGTCGGTGCAGCGTTCTTGTTCATCGCAATCATGCTTTTTCTATAGGCATGATGAATAGGACTACCGGCGTGGGTGCCGGAATGAGTTAAGGGCATAAAACGGGGATGGACACGACCATCCCCGTTTCCATGTCCGGGTATCTGTACGGACAGCTTGCCTTTAACACGAGTATTCATGCAGTTCAGGCAGCTATCCGTTCAATCGTCTGCCTGGCGCGTATCATGCTTTCGTCCTCTGCCACGACCAGTCGGTCTGCAGATATGAACTCAACATCAACAATGCCTAAAAACCCAAGGACATGTTTGAGATATGGGGTCACAAAATCCGTAGGGCTGCCGGCTGGCACGCCACCGGATGTGACAACCACATAGGCTTTCTTGTTTTTTAACAATCCCTCGGGCCCGTTTTCTGTATAGCTGAATGTCCTGCCCGGTTGGGAGACATGGTCAATCCACGCCTTTAGTGAGGCGGGAATACTGAAATTATATATCGGTGCGCCAATAACAATGATGTCGGCAGCTTGAAGTTCTTCAATCAGCGTGTCGGTTTGTGCAAGCAGGGCTGCCTGTTTGTCATTTCTGTCTGTCGTTGCCAACACACGGTCTGTCAACCAGCTTTCTGACGGGAAACTCAGCCCGGGTGCCACGTCACGCTCAATGACATCCGTTACATTGTGGCGCCCCTTGAGAACGCCCACAAGTTCATCGGTCAATTTTCTGCTGAATGATCCATCGCGCCTTGCTGAGGAATGGATCGTCAATATCTTCGCCATGGCGATTATCTCCAATTTCAAACCGGTCACTCGCAATGCCTTTCCAGATATGGGACATGGCGGACCGTCTGATTGGAAAATAGAAACGCCTGTAGCCGGTTGTAAGATGAGGATCTGACGACAGATTGTTCAATATAAATATACGACAGTTAGAATACTGTTCATCAATTAAGTCGAATTGTATCTTCAGCAGGATCTTTGAACCGTAATTCCCAGAGCCGATGGATCGCTGATTGCATGAACCTTCGCTCCCCTCAACGGGAAGCGAGCACATCGGAAGGCTTTATGTTCGTTGCTCGTGCGGCGGCACTGGCAACAAGCCTGGGTAAGACCAATCGTCAGGCAGCAGCAATCGATGACAGATTGCCGGCCCCTTTGGTTGCCCGCAGACCCAGCAAATGGCAAATGGCGTAGACAAGCTGGGCTCTGTTCATCGTGTAGAAATGAAAATCCTGCACACCACGGTCAACAAGGTCCATCACCTGATCTGCCGCAACAGCAGCAGCCACCAGTGAGCGGGTTTGCGGGTCCTTGTCCAAACCCTCGAACCGCGTTGCCAGCCAATCAGGAATGGATGCACCGCACAGTCCGGCAAATTTTGTCAATTGAGCGAAATTATGCACGGGTAAAATTCCCGGCACAATCGGAATATAAATGCCGGCTCTGCGCACACGTTCGACGTAGCGCTCATAGCTGTCGTTATCAAAGAAGAACTGGGTTATCGCCCGGGTCGCACCATTGTCCACCTTGCGCTTGAGCATATCGATATCAGTCATGAAATCAGGACTGTCAGGGTGTTTTTCCGGATAGGCCGACACAGTTACTTCAAAATCGGCAAAGGCTTTCAACCCCGCGACCAGTTCCGCGGCATTGGCGTAGCCATCTGGATGCGGCCGGTAGGATGAGCCGATCCCGTCCGGTGAATCGCCCCGCAGGGCAACGAAATGACGGACTCCTGCTGCCCAGAACTCTCTGGCCACCGCATCAACCGTATCGCGACTGGCGTTCACACAGGTCAGATGCGCGGCGGGAGCCAGTTTCGTCTCGCCAAGAATACGCTCTATGGTCGCCAATGTAGGCTTGCGTGTCGTGCCACCTGCACCATAGGTAACCGAAACAAAATCCGGGTTGAATGGAGCCAGACGCATGACGCTTTCCCACAACTGGCTTTCCATATCGCCGCTTCTCGGCGGGAAGAACTCAAATGACACATTGAGTGCATTGCCAAGGGCTGCGGGGCTGGAACGGCGGAAAACAGACATATTCAAACTACTCCGTTTGTAGATACTTGAGGCTGAAGATTTTCAGCAACAACAAGACGTGGATCGCGGGCCAGCCAGATGGTGACAGTCAGCTTTTTCTCACCCTCTCCACCCGGCTTCAGCTTCACAACACTTTCCACTGACAATCCTGCTTCACAGAGCCAGTCAGTGACCGTCTCTGTTGAAAAGCCCAGACGCAAATGCGCATGTTCTTCGCGCAGATTCTCAAACTCATGCGGCGCAAAATCAACAATGACCATGCGCCCGCCCGGACTCAGCATACGGGCGGCTTCGGCAATGGCCTCGTCAGGCTGATGCAGAAAATGCAGCACCTGATGCACCGCGACCAGGTCAAAAGTACCGCGTTCAAGAGGCAAATTCAAAATGTCGGCGTGGCGAACAGAAGCATGCGTAATGCCTGCGCTATCCATATTGGACCGCGCGACGGCCAGCATATCCCGGCTTGCGTCCACCCCGATACCACGACGATATAGCGGCGCAAGAAGCTGCAGGATGCGGCCGGTACCGGTTCCCAGATCCAGCATGGAATCAAACGGTGTGTCACCGATCATTTCCAGCAAAGACTGTTCAACCTGTTCGTCGGCGATATGCAGAGAACGCAGCTTGTCCCAGCTGGCAGCATTGCTGCTGAAATAGGCCTGCGCCCTGGCGGCCCTGGCCTGTTTAACTGCCTGCAGACGCTCTCCATCGCGCGCCAACAGAGGATCAGCAGAAGATACGGCCCCCACCAGTTCACGCGCCAGATGGTGCGACTGGCCATCGCCACTCAGCCGAAAATACGCCCAGGCACCCTCCTGAAACCTTTCAACAAGGCCAGCCTCGGACAACAACTTCAAATGGCGGGATATGCGCGGTTGCGACTGGCCCAATATCTCGGTGAGATCGGTTACCGTCAGATCGCCATTGAACAGGAGAGCAAGAACGCGCATGCGGGTTGGCTCACCCGCTGCCTTGAGCACGTCAACAGTCCTGTCGAGACTCATTTTTCTTGTATCGAGCATTTTCTAGCACCAAAGCAGCCAGGTCCGATCTACCGGCCTGACGTTGAAAAATCACATAAAGATATCTTTATATGATTTTATCCGATGACGCAATAGCACTGGTGTATGTCGCAGGCGAATTAAGAGATGTCGGAAGTGTCGCAAAAACACACCAAACAGCACAGATTTTCAGGAAGCTGAATAAATCCACTGCTCTGGGATCTTAACACGCACCATTTCTCCCGGCACAATTTTACCCGGCTTTTCCACCCAGGCCAAAAGCCCGCGTCGGCGTTTGGCAGCAGATACAAATTGCAGCGACAAACCGGTGTGATCTTGTGCAGGGTAGTGATCAGCTATCGCCGCGCCGGCTGTTTTACAGGGCTCATTTTGAAAATCGACCTTGAGGGTCGCGCCTCCCTCAAAAAACAGCAATGTGCTGGCTGGCAACATCGATAGATTTGGAATTCCCTCAATCAGCATATTGCCACCGATCCATTCCGGCCTTATCGCCTCAATGGACATTTCTTCAGCAACAGCAGCCAATTCCTTCGCACACAACAGTGTCAGCTGTCGCTCATTGCGCAACTCTGTACCGCGAGGATACCACGGTTCACGCGCGCTGGTACGACGGGTTATCCCGCAATGGTGATCACCTTTGACACCATCAAATGACAGCTCCAACTGCTCGACCGGCTCAGTTACAAATGTGTGACCTCTGGCACAAAACAGCGCACCAACTTTTCCCACTATTCTGCTTGCGGCGATGATCTGCATGCGGACTGGCCCAATGGTTGTGTTGAAAGTAAGGCGACTATATTGTGTAACCGGGCTCCGGCGAAATGCAAAAATTCAATAGCGATGGTTGAGGGTCGGGATTACCAGGCCAGATGCGCACCATCCCAGTCCCAAAAATGTCCGGTCGTTGCTATATTCAGGTTTTCACATAGCTCGAACAAACCCGCCGCACTGTCAGCTGGACTGACATCTGCATGTTGCCCGCCCATTTCAGTGCGAACCCAGCCCGGATGTGCGGAAGCGACAGCAATACCAAGCGGAGCAAGGTCCGTCGCCAATCCCTGCATGACTTTGTTCACTGCAGATTTTGATGCCCGATAGGCAATGCGATCAGACGTTGCCATGGACATCGTTCCCATTTTACTTGAAATGGTCACGATGCGCGGCGCATCACTGCGCTTGAGTTGTGGCAGGAATGCGTGTGTTACCCGCAGCGGTCCAACAGTGTTGATGGCAAGCGTATCAACGAAACCGTCATAATCCATGTCCAGCGTCGATTGTCGATCCGGACCGATGACACCGGAACAATTGACCAGCACATCAACAGGCTCGTCAACGCCCGCAGCCGCTGCCTCTATTGCAGCGCTATCACGAACATCGAAGACCAGTTCCTTGAAACGCTCTCCTGCCAAATCCGCCAGTGCCACGCCATCGCTTGCCTGACGCACAGACCCGAGCACCCGCCAGCCCTTTTCAAGCGCATGAAGTGCGAGTGCATGACCAATGCCGCGAGCGACACCGGTGATAAGTATGGTTGTCATAGTTCACCCCGCAGCACGGATCGGCAAGACAGAAACATGATCGCTTGCAATGCCCCGTACAATTCATTTTCCGGATCGTTTCACGTTTTGTCAGAAACAGGACAACCGTGTCGGCCTCTGATTTTGTCGATGCATTCAGGTTTTGCCGATCCCGTCAAAACCTGAATGGCTCTACCGCGTCAAACGTTTATAGGTCACCCGCTTTGGGTTCACGCTATCAGGCCCCAGACGGCGGATCTTGTCTTTTTCATAGTCTTCAAAGTTTCCTTCGAACCATTCAACATGACTGTCGCCTTCAAAAGCAAGAATATGAGTCGCAAGCCGATCAAGGAACATGCGATCATGGCTGATTATCACGGCACAACCGGCAAAATTTTCCAACGCATCTTCAAGCGCCGCAAGTGTCTCTGTATCAAGGTCATTGGTCGGCTCATCCAGCAGCAATACATTGCCGCCGGCCTTGAGCATCTTTGCCAGATGCACGCGATTGCGCTGGCCGCCGGAAAGATTACCAACCTTTTGCTGTTGATCGCCGCCCTTGAAATTGAAATTCGAGCAATAGGCACGCGAGTTCATTTCATATTTGCCGAGCTTGATAATATCATTGCCGCCCGAGATTTCTTCCCAAACGGTTTTACCGCCATCAAGCGCGTCGCGACTTTGATCAACATAGCCAAGTTCAACGGAATCGCCAATTTTAATCGAACCATCATCAGGCTGTTCCTGCCCGGTAATCATGCGGAACATGGTTGTCTTACCAGCGCCGTTGGCGCCAATGACACCAACAATACCGCCCGGTGGCAGTTTAAAATCAAGCTGATCGATCAGCAGTTTGTCACCATATCCCTTTGAAAGGTTCTCGGCGTCAATGATCTGCTGTCCCAGACGCTCGCCAACAGGAATGACAATCTGCGCATCTCCCGGGCGGCGATCAGCTGCCGATTGCACGAGCTCATCATAGGCTCTGATACGGGCTTTTGACTTGGCCTGGCGCGCTTTCGGGCTGGACGAAATCCACGCCTGCTCACTGGAGATGGATTTCTGTCTGTTGGCCTCTTCACGTCCCTCCTGAACCATACGTTTGGCCTTGGCTTCAAGATAGGCGGTATAGTTGCCTTCATAAGGAATGCCACGACCACGATCGAGTTCGAGGATCCAACCGGTGACATTGTCCAGAAAATAGCGATCATGGGTAATCATCAAAACCGCCCCGGGGTACTCCCGCAGGTGTTTCTCCAGCCAGGCAATCGTCTCTGCATCCAGATGGTTGGTTGGTTCGTCAAGCAAAATGAGATCCGGTTGCGACAGGAGCAGCTTGCACAGGGCCACACGGCGTTTCTCACCACCGGACAGATTGTCGACAGCACTATCTCCAGGTGGGCAACGCAATGCATCCATTGCCATTTCGACCTGACTATCCAGATCCCACAGGTTTTGCGCATCGATGACATCCTGCAGCGCGGCACCTTCGTCGGCTGTCTCATCGGAATAATTCATCATCAGCTCGTTGTAGCGGTCGATGATGGCCTTCTTGGCGGCAACACCTTCCATGACGTTTTCTACAACGCTTTTTGATTCATCCAGCTGCGGTTCCTGCGGCAAATATCCGATCGTCGCACCATCAGCCAGCCATGCCTCACCGGTAAATTCCTTGTCCAGACCGGCCATAATACGCAGCACTGTCGATTTACCGGCCCCATTGGGGCCAAGAATGCCGATTTTCGCATCCGGATAAAACGACAGGTGGATATTTTCCAGGACTTTCTTGGAGCCGTAGGACTTGTTCAGTCCTGCCATGTGGTAAATGAACTGGCGTGCCATTGCAGTGATCTTCCTTGCAATCAGAGACGAATTGGGGATTGACCGCTTTTATGCAAACCCTCGCGTGAGAGCAATCCCCTGTCTGCCTATATCGATTGTCAATGCTTATCGATAAAATCACAAAAATCTCGCAAAAGCGTGATTTCATGCAATCCCTTCGTGACCACACTTTATTTCAGCATCAGCTAGGTTGCGACCAACCGAAACAGTTTCGGTCAAACCCCAGAGGAGAATTCCATGAACTCGAAGTCAAAAAAAGCACTCGCAATGATGGTCATCGGTGGCGGTCTCGCAGCAGCTGTTGCTGGAACTACCCCAACATTTGCATCATGCAGCGCCTGTGGCGCGTCAACAGCATGTAGTGCTTGCGGTGGCTGTGCTGCCAAAAAGAAAACAGCATGTGGTGCTTGCGGCGCATGTGGTGCCTGTGGCGCATGTGGTGCCAAAAAGAAATAATTGACTTTGGGGCGTCTGCCGCGAGCCTGGTGTTTGCGGCGGCGCCCCCGCCTGCATACGCCCAATCTGGCCAAAATTCGCACATCACACTTACTTCGTAGAAAAATTGTCAACTTATCCTGTCAAATCAACTAGTGTGATCTGACAAATCTTACGTTCAGACAGGCTTGCTAAAATGACCATTACGGTGCGTGACAATCCGACGATTGATTTTCAGGCCATACCGCGCGACAACTTATTGTTCATGCAAAAAGCCGCAGATGACATGATAGCGGTGCTTGAGGCTGCGGCCGAGCAAGAAAAACACATTCTGATGGATGTCATCAGTGCAACGGTACCTGATGAATTTACGCAGTGGCAACATTACCCTCCGGGCGATGTCCACGACCGGGACAAGGGTGCTCTTTGGTTCTACCATGCGCACGCGGAAGATGAAGCGGCCCGCCCGTGGAGTGAGCACGGCCATTTCCATCTGTTTGTCTACAGCGAGCATGTGAAGGAAGGGGTCGAGCCGATAGCTCTACCGCCTGAGCCGGACATGGAAAACGGTGGCCTTTGTCATCTCGTTGCCATTTCATTTGACCAATCCGGCACACCCATGCGCATCTTCACGGTGAACAGATGGGTCGCCATGGAATGGCAGTACCCGGCCGAAGAAGTTATAAGACTGCTGGACTATTTTGACCTTGACAACGAAGAGTTCAGCCTGACATCCAAATGGTTGATTGCAGCGGTCAAGCTTTTCAGACCGCAAATCGAGTGGAGCCTTCGCGAACGTGACAAGGTCATTGAAAAGATGCGGGAAAAAGACCCGGAAGGGTTTTCCGAAGACGAAAATATCGAAGTCCTGTCTTCATTTCCCTTTGATCTTGGCGGCCAGATTGACGCTATCGAAAATGCACTTGAGGGCTGAAATCAAAGGTCTGCATTAAAAACCGCTTGCTGTAGGACCTGTCTGACGGCAATGTTTTCGTATGACATTATTTGATCAACAAATAGAGCTGGGTTCCACATCCGGTGCCAGTCTCAACCTGCTGCACATGCGTCCCAGGGGCAATCCGCGTGCAATTGTTCAGATCAATCATGGCGTTGCAGAACATGCCGCCCGCTACCAGACGTTTGCGCATTATCTGGGACAACTCGGCTTTGCCACTTTCGTGCACGACCACCGGGGCCATGGGGCAACAACCGCCCCTGATGCACCTATTGGCAGATTTGCAAAAAGCGCGCCCGGCATGGGATGGGCCAAGCCGGTGGAAGATGTCAAATGTGTCAATGATTACGCCTGCAAACAATATCCAGGACTGCCACTGATCGTCTTCGGCCATTCAATGGGTGGGCTGATTGCCATGAATTTCGCCCTCACGCACCCCGTCCGCCTCTCCGCTCTGGCGATTTGGAATACCAATTTTACCAGCCGATTTGTAAGCCGCCTTGCCCGGTCGGTACTTGCCAGCGAACGGATGATGCTGGGCTCCGATGTGCCGAGCCGCATTCTGCCAGCCATGACATTTCAAACCTGGGGCAAATCACTAAAGAATGCACAAACGCCCTTTGACTGGCTTTCGCACAATGATGCCAGCGTGCGCGCCTATATCAATGACCCCTTGTGCGGCTGGGATGCATCCGTAGCACTCTGGCAGGATATTTTTGCGATGGCTTCTCGTGGCCGTGGCAGGGCAGAACTTGGCCGTCTACCAAGCAATCTACCAGTGCATCTGGTCGGCGGCGGGCAGGATCCGTCAACCGAAGGGGGCAAAGCCGTCATCCGCTACGCCAAACAATTAAGGTCAATCGGATTGAGAGATGTAACGGGCCGGATATATGAGGGGTTTCGCCATGAAACGCTCCATGAAACGGCGTCACCCGGATCGCGTGGCGCAATGGAGGATTTTGCTGCCTGGGCAACGTCAGCAATCAAACGCAGCGGCGCAACAGTTGCAAATATTGGACAACAGATAAGCGCAACTGGATGAAGTTCATAATGCAGCTTCAATTCGGCTTTGCGCAATCGCCAGTGTTTTGCTAGTCACAATATAAAGCGGCACGTTGATTTATCGTTCGCAATCCGAAAATTGGAGCAGCCCATGCTGGCCAGCCTATTTACTATCGATAACCTGACGACATTCCTGGTTTTGACAGCTTTGGAAACTGTTCTCGGATTTGACAATCTCCTTTACATTTCAATTGAAGCAAAACAGGTCGACCCTGCCCGTCAGGCATGGGTGCGCCGCATGGGCATAACGCTGGCGATCGGCCTGCGTATCGTGCTTTTGTTCGTTGTGCTTCAATTGATCAGCCTGCTTCAGGCGCCGCTCTTCGAAGTGGACAATGCATGGTTTGCAGGTTCGGTCAGCGGACACGCAATAATCGTGTTGCTGGGTGGCGTATTCCTGATCTACACGGCCATGAAGGAAATTTATCACATGATTGGCGTGGATGATCTCGAGCAGGAACATTCCGGCCCACCACGCCGCACGGTGCGTGCAGCTCTCCTCTGGATACTCACGATGAATGTGGTTTTCTCATTCGATACGGTACTTTCCGCCGTTGCACTGACCGATAATTTTATCGTAATGACCGCAGCAATCGTCGTGTCCGGCGTATTGATGGTGGCAATGGCTGATTCCGTTGCAGCTTTCTTACAGAAAAATCGTATGTATGAGGTTCTAGGTCTCTTTGTACTTCTGCTGGTCGGCGTCATGCTGATGTCAGACGGTGGCCATATTGGACACCTGAAGTTTTTCGGCTATCCAATTGAACCCATGGCGAAATCGACCTTCTACTTCGTTCTCTTCACTCTGGTTGCCGTTGAGGTTGTTCAGGGCCGCTATCAAAAGCGCATATTGAAGGAAGCGGCTCAAAACAGACGGAAAAAATCTCAGGCAACAGGGGCCAAACATGGTTGATGCACCGTTAAAACATGTCCGCGTGCTCGAACTTGCACGTGTTTTGGCTGGCCCCTGGGCAGGTCAATTGCTGGCTGACTATGGTGCGGATGTCATCAAGGTTGAAAATCCAAAAGGCGGTGATGACACACGTCATTGGGGGCCTCCCTTCATCGAGAGTGAGAACGGAGAAGATCTTGGCGCTGCCTATTATCACGGCACCAACCGCGGCAAGCGCTCTGTTACAGCCGATTTTAGCGAACCGGAAGACCTTGCTTTTATAAAACGCCTGGTAGCGCACAGCGATGTACTGATTGAAAATTTCAAGGTTGGTGGCCTGAAAAAATATGGACTGGACTTTGACAGCCTGAGAAAAATCAACCCCAAGCTGGTCTATTGCTCAATAACCGGGTTTGGACAAACCGGTCCCTATGCCAATCTGCCTGGCTATGATTTCATCATTCAGGGCATGTCAGGTTTCATGTCAATTACCGGAGAATCAGATGGCCAACCGGTCAAGGCCGGCACTGCTATTGCTGACGTATTTACCGGTGTCTATGCGGTGACAGCCATTCAGGCGGCACTCATACACGTCATGAAGACCGGCACCGGACAACATTTGGACATGTCGCTGCTTGATACACAGGCCGGCATTCTGGCCAACCAGAACATGACCTATCTGACCACCGGGCGAAGTCCGCAGCGCATGGGCAACCACCATCCAAGCATTTCCCCCTACGAAGTTGTACCAACATTGGATGGACACCTAATATTGGCTGTTGGCAATGATGGTCAGTTCAGTCGGTTATGCGCCATATTGGGGTTGGACGACCTGACCAATGATCCTGATTTTGCAACCAATGAAAAGCGTGTTGAAAACAGGGACGACGTGCACGACATCATCAGCGCCCGGACTGAATTGTTTGAACGGGATGAATTGCTCGATCTTTGCGAGGAATATGGTGTACCGGCGGGTCCAATCAACTCGATTGGCGAAATGTTTCAAGACCCGCAAGTCAAAGCAAGGGGCCTGCGCATTGATTTGGATGATGGCCATGGGACATCAATTCCGGGCGTGGTGAGCCCTGTACAAATGTCAGAAACACCATTGCACTATGAAAAACCCTCGCCCCGGCTTGGCGAGCATACGGATGCCGTCAAAGCGGAGCTTGATCGTTTGGACAAGCAGTAATGACCCTCGGCAATTCGTGTTAGACCTGTCTGGGCCGTTTCACGTTTTGTCAGGAACGGGACAATGGTGTCGGCCGTTGGTTTTGCTGATACATTCAGGTTTTGTCGATTCCGTCAAAACCAGAATTTCCCTAGTTGCGAATATGCAGCGTCTTTTGATAAATCGCCGTTGAGCGGGCACCCGAGCGGCAATACCCCAGCATCGGGCGCGCCAATTCATCCAATGCATCCACAAATTCATGAACCTGATCCGGACCAATTCCGGTATGACCAACCGGAATATGGCGAAGTTCCAGGCCGCGTTTCAATGCCGCCTGCTGTATGGTCTCAAATGTTGGTTGCCCGTCCACCTCACCATCGGGCCGGTGACAGACGACGGATTTGAATCCCATGGCCACAATGTCATCCAGGTCTCCAACAGTTATCTGACCAGCAACTGAATATTCATCATTGATTTTGCGGATGTCCAACTTACCTGCCTCACATTTTTTTGTGGTTGTTGCACGTCTCCCGAACCAGGAAAGATGCGACCGCCCTCTCGAAATTCAATCCAGACCGCTTCACAGCTGTCAGAAACGGGACAACCGTGTCGGTCTTTGATTTTGTCAATGCATTCAGGTTTTGCCGATTCCGTCGAAACCTGAATTGCTCCAACTGGCGCTTTATAAACCCATTCGCACGATAACTGCCAGTCCCGGTATCCGGTTTGTCAGATCGACACTCATTCTTCACCCCAGCCGCCGCCATTGGCGGTATCGATTACAATCTCATCTCCGGCCGCCAGTACCAGGCCACTTGCAAATGCAGCAGCCTCACAACTGCCATCGGTGCGATTGATATAAAATCCGTTTGTTCCACCGACCTGGCCTCCCGCAAGCCCCCACACTGGTACTTTGTTGCGACTAAACCCGGCAGACAACAAGGCGCTGGCGCGCATGCGATATTTGATTGACACTCCCTTGCCTCCACAAAACCGGCCCCTGCCCTCGTCACTGTCGCGCAAGGATTTATGGTCGACGTCAAGTCCGTAGCGCGCTTCCGCAATTTCAACGGGGCAATTGAACGTATCGCCATGGCTGCACGAGTACATCGCGTCCAATCCGTCGCGCGTCGAGGTGGCACCCCAGCCACCCATTTGCGGTTCAACCATTGTATAGCGCCGCCCGGTATCGGGATGTTCACCGGCCAGCACTGTGCCACATATGGATGCAAAATGCCCTGCCGGCAGGCGATCCGGCATGGCTCGGGCCATACATTGCCAGAGCATGTCATAGAGCCGGATGCGGGTTTCAAAGTAATATCCGTGCGGCGCACTCCCTGTAGCGTGGAAAACAGTACCGGGTTCGGTAAAGACTTCCAGATTGCTGAATGAACCGGCGTTGGCAAACAACGAGGGATCGGTGAGCGCCCTGAATATCATCTGACATGAAATAACCGCGCCATCACGACTGGTATTATAGGGCGCGTCTCGCATCTTCGGGTTGTTGCGAAGATCAACAGTGAACCGGTCATCAGCAATCGTTATTATCGCTGTCCACACAGCTCCATCGTCCTGCTTTTCCGTAATGTCATATTGCCCGGCTGGCAGATTGGCCAATCCGGCAAGGCAACGCCGTTCACCCTCGGCACTTGCCATGGCAATCGCATCATTGAAGGCGACAACGCCGTGAGACTGGACCAGTTGCACAATACGTTTTTCAGCGATGCGGCTGGCAGCGATCTGTGCCCATAAGTCCCCCCGCGCAAATTCCGGAAGACGGGAATTGGCTGTGATGATGTCAAGAACTGACTGCACAGCAACGCCGGCCTCAAAAAGACGGATAGCCGGAAGACGCAGACCCTCCTGAAATATCTCGGTCGCATGGGTCGACATCGATCCGGCGACAAGCCCGCCAATGTCATTCCAGTGTGCGATGGAGGCCGTCCATGCAACCAATTGCTCATCGACGAATACCGGCAGCGCAATGACCACGTCATTGAGGTGGGTCACGCCACCAAAATAAGGATCATTGGTGATGAACATGTCACCTGGTTCTATAGTTCGCAATCCATGCAACTCGATGATACGGGCCACGGCCTTGTCCAATACACCGACGAATGTCGGAATTCCTGCACCCGAACTGACCAGATTGCCGCGTCTATCCGTAATGCCGGTTCCCACATCCAGGACCTCATAAATGATCGGACTCATCGCGGTTTTGCGGAGCACCGCAAACATCTCATCGGCTGCGGCAACCAGGCTCGACTGTATGACCGATGCCGTAACGGGATCGATAGAGGGCGCAGTGTTCATTAGCCTATCCCGCGATCATGTGAGCGGTTCGCGGCAATTGCGAGAAAATTTCCGGACCGTCCTCACGTAATATCACGATATCCTCAAGGCGAATGCCAAACCTGCCGGGCAGATAAATGCCCGGTTCGATTGAAAACACCATGCCCACATCAAGCACGGTGTCTGAAGTTGACGTTATGTAGGGCGGTTCATGCCCTTCAACACCCATGCCATGCCCGGTTCTATGTACGAAGTACTCCGCAAAGCCTGCCTCGGCAATGACATTGCGGGCAGCCGCATCAACAACACGCGCCAAAACACCCGGTCTCGCAGCCTTCATGGCGGCCTGCACGGCGGCCTCGACAATTTCATGAACCTTCTCGTAATCGCGAGGAGGCTCACCAATCACAGCCATTCGCGTTATATCGGATGAAAAAACACCTTTTCTCGCCCCAATATCGATAACAATCGCATCGCCTGATTTAATCACTGTATCGCCCGTCTGGTGATGCGGATAAGCACCGTTTGGTCCCGCACCGACAATGCGAAACAACGGGTCTGCACCCTGCGCTGCGAAGCTGTCGGCGATGATTTCCGCCAACTCGGCCTCGCGCATGCCCGGTCGCAAGGCAGTAAAGGCCGCCTGCATTGCCTCATCAGCCAGTCCGGCGTTCATTTTCAATTGCTGAAATTCATCATCTGCTTTGCGCATCCGCAGGACACCAACACTATTCTCGGTGAACGCATGCGCGGCACCAGGCAGCGCATCCAGCAAGAGGAGTGCGAAATCGGCGCGCATGGATTCATCAAGGACAACCACTTTGGAATTGTTGGCTCCGATGTCCTTCAGTGCCGCGGTCAACGCGTGGGTTGGTCCGTCCGCATCATCCCACTCGTTAAAGGCAATGTCCGTTTGCTGACGTGATCCCTGTGCATTGAGTGCTGGCATCAAAATGGTCTGTCCCTGCCGACTGATCAGCAACAGACATGGCCTTTCGTCTGGATGGGGATGGAACCCCAATAGCCAGGTCATATGGGCACCAGGTCCGACTGCAATCAGATCAATTTCATTTTCGGTCATGATGTTTCTGAGTGCTGTCAGTCGCTGTGTGGTTTTTTGATTCATCTGGTTCTTTCCAATGATCTGGTGGTTTATTCAGGCGGCAAAACCGGGCTCGGCCTTTGCCGGGACAATCAGGCGGTTGCCAATAGGGTCATCGTCAAAAATGCCAATCCGGGCAATTTCGTCCTCGGGCGGCGCTTCGCAAGACCATTTGCGACTTGGTTTCCAGCCACATTGCAATTTAAGCATTGCAGCATATTCGGCACGTTTGAACGCCGCGATGGACGGATCAATAACCGGCACGCCGAGTTCACCTTCCAATTCCTTGTAGAAGCCCACTTCCATCGTGCATCCAAGAATGAGCGCTTCCGCATAGTCTTCTTCAACCGCTTTTCTTCCGGCGGCAACCAGGCGTTCTTTGGTCCTGGCGTGGTCAACCTGGAACTCATTGACACCAAGCTCAACATGATAAAATCCTGAAAGCCTGTCACCGTGCCCATTGTTGCGCACGGTTGCCTGCATCTGGTCTACCCATTTGCGCCTGCCGACGATAATGCCGAAACGGTTTGCCAGGCTGGCGGCGATTTCAACTGATGCCATACAGGGAGCCGTGACGACCATGTCGCCGGACAATTCCCGCGCCTCATAGAGCGCGGTATCATAGAAGCAACCTATCGCCAGAGCATCAAACCCTTCCCGTGCGGCAATGCGTGTCGCCCGGATGATATCGCGCGTGACCATCGCTTCATAGGAACGATATTCAATGTGGGTGAAGGCACCGTTGCGCGGCGTAAGTGATGTAATGTGAACTTGCGAACCGGGAAGTTTATGCCTTTGCACCATGTCTGCAAAGACATGATCATAAGTGTCATAGCCAACCGGATTGAGGTACATGATTTTTGCAGAATCTGTCATCATCGTGTTCCCTTCATGGTTTGCCTGAGGCAAATAAAGATCAATTCGGAGTGCCTGATCAGACTTGCCTCAGTCGATGGGGCCGTAGATTTTTTCAGCCCTTTCTTTGGTGATGTATCCATTGCGAATATCATTTTTCACCGCATCCCGGTCGCGATCTGCCGGACTGCCAAGCCCACCGCCTGCGCCCGTAACAATGCGAATGACATCGTCTTTGTTAACAGTCAGCCCCGACACGAATGAATAGCGCTCCGAGCTGCCGTCAGTCTTGAGGACGCGCACATAATTTGGTGTTCCCTCATTGCCGCCCTCGAGAGACCAGGGCAGGATTTTCGAGCGCGTATAACCAGCCGTCAGGAAACAACCATCCGAACGGATACGATATTCAAGGCGAATTCCTTTTCCACCAGTCCATCTGCCCTCCCCACCTGGCTCCTCATTCAACTCCATGCGGTCAACAAACAGACCGTTGCGGGCCTCTGAAATTTCCGCCGGACAATTATACGTCTCGCCGTGAAAGCCTGAGAATATCGCGGAATTGCCATCAGACCCGTCAGCAGCCCCCCAGCCACCCACTTCCGGCTCGATGATCGTATAATGCCGTCCGGTATCGGGATGCGGGCCGCCGATGAACGTCCCACAGATGGATGAAAAATGCCCGGCAGCCAGGCGCTCCGGCACCTGTTTGGCCAGACAACGCCAAATCAGATCGTAAACCCGGACCTCTGTTTCAAAATAGAAGCCTATTGGCGCGGGTTCCCTGGCATGAAAAACAGACCCTTCGCGCGTTAACAGACGGATCGGACGAAATGAGCCTTCATTGCAGGGTGAATAGGGATCTGTCAGTGACTTGAAAATCATCTGTGCGCAGACCATTACGCCATCACGGCTGGTATTCGTTGGCCCTGGATCCTGATCCGGATTGTCACGCAGATCAACAATGAATTCATCATCTGAAATGGTTACCTTGACCTTGTAGAAACGCCCGTCATCCTGCTCTTCAGTCAGTTCAAATGTTCCATGCGGCAGTTTTGCAAGTTCGGCCAGAGAAACCTGCTCGCCAAAATCCATGAAGGATGACATTGCAAGCTCAAAAGTTCGTGCAGAATACTTCTCGGCAATGTCTTCCAGACGTTTTGCGCCGATCCGCACGGACGCAATCGCTGCCCAGACATCACCTTCGATGAAATCCGGCATGCGTGAATTAACCATCAGGATATCAAACACCGGTTTTATCGGATTACCGCACGAAATGATCTTGATCGCCGGTAACCGCAACCCTTCCTGAAAAATCTCGTTCGCATCCGCCGAAAGCGAACCGGGTGACTTGCCGCCAACATCGGAGTTATGAGCGATATTGGCAGTCCATGCGATGATATGCCCATCTGCAAAAACCGGCATGGCGACTATTATGTCATTGAGATGGGTGACGCCGCCGTAGTAGGGATCATTGGTTGTAAAAACGTCCCCCGGCTCGATGTCACCTTCGTTTGAAAATTTCTCGACTATCACCTGAACCGCTTTATCCAACACACCGATAAACGCAGGAATGCCGGCTCCCGAACTGGCTATGCGGCCCTTGGCATCAAGAATGCCGGTTCCCATGTCCAGGACTTCATAGATGATTGAACTCATCGCCGTCTTGCGCATGGCCGCAAACAT
The DNA here is from genome assembly GCA_947501445.1 of uncultured Rhizobiaceae group bacterium. Lineage (GTDB taxonomy): Bacteria > Pseudomonadota > Alphaproteobacteria > Rhizobiales > Rhizobiaceae > Hoeflea_A. Next base: position 238,338 of record CANMVS010000010.1, read on the forward strand.
TTCATCAGCGGTTGCCTGCAGGGAGTTCTGTATGATTTCCATTGTGATTGGGTCATTGCTGGCGTCGGTCATGACTATCCCCTCAACTGTTCAAGTGAATATGAACATTGCCATAGGCATCAATTTTTGCCTGGCAGTTCGGATGAATGACAATCGTCGTCCCCGGATCCTCAATGATTGCCGGTCCCTCCAGCGCCATCCCTGGTTTCAGGATGGGACCATCAAATATCTCGGTTTCATGGCTGCCTTCCAATGAGTAATCAACTACACGGCTGGCTTTGCGAGCCTTTGCCGGATCATCCGGCCCGAGCGGTTCTGCAGCCATCGTCAATTTTCCAACCTGTGCAGATGCCACCAGGTGGATACCGACCATTTCAACCGGCGCGTCGAGACGATAGGTATATTCACGCTCATAGGTTTCGTGAAACAGATCCGATATTTCTCCCAGCCTGTCATCTGTCACCGCACCAACCGGCAGCAGTACCTCGGTGGTATGCTCTTGATTTTGATAGCGAAATTTTCCAAACCGGAGGAAGGTCACACGCTCGACATCAATGCCCTCGCCCTCAAATTGTGAACGCGCCTGGGCTTCTGTTTCGCTGAATAATTGTTCGATGCCACTGGCGGCACCTGCACCAAGATCTGCCAACCGTGTCACAAAATAATCACGCCGCAGGTCGGACATCATCATGCCCCAGGCGGAAAAAACTGAAGCTCCTGCCGGCACAACCACTTTTTTGACACCCAACTCTGCTGCCAGCGCCACCGCATGCATCGCACCGCCGCCGCCAAAGGCAACAAGGGTGAAATCTCGCGGGTCGAAACCGCGATTGAGTGAAACAAGCTTCAGCGCATTGACCATATTATTATTGGCAATCCGTATTATGCCACTTGCCGCCTCATGGGCCGTGACCCCCAACTTATGGGCCACCGCACCAATTGCCTTCTCGGCAGCATCCATGTCGGCCTCAACTTCACCGCCGCAAAAGTAGTCGGCATTGATGCGGCCAAGATAAAGATTGGCATCCGTTGTGGTTGCTTGTGTGCCACCCTTGCCGTAGGCCGCTGGCCCCGGTATCGCGCCAGCCGACTGCGGCCCGACATGCAGTTTGCCGAAGTCATCGACCCAGGCGATAGAGCCGCCGCCATTGCCAATTTCAACAAGGTCTACCACCGGCACCATGATGGGATAACCCGCTGATGTGCGGTCTTTTTCGATCCAATAGTCCGTCATGATTTTGACCTGACCATTCTCAATCAGCGAGCATTTTGCCGTTGTCCCACCGATATCCAACGCAATAATGTTAGGTTCGTTGATCAGTTTACCCAGTTCCGCCGCACCCCAAAATCCGGAAGCCGGCCCGGATTCAACCATGGTAATGGGAATACGCGATACGGATTCGAGCGAATCGACACCACAATTGGATTGCATGATATACGGGCTGCCATGAAACTGGCGGCTGGCCAAACCATCCTTCAAACGGGAAAGATAGCGCTCGGCAATCGGCTGCACATAGGCCGAAAGGACAGCCGTGTTGGTGCGCTCATATTCGCGCCATTCCCGGGTGATCTGATGGGAGGAAACGACAGATATCTGTGGCCACGACGATGCTATCTGCGCGGTCACGGCCTGCTCGTGTGAGGGATTGGCATAAGAGTGCAGGAAACATACGGCTATGGCTTCAACACCCTCGCTTCGGAATGTATCCAGAATTTCCTGCAGCCCCGCAAGATCAAGCGGTTCAAGTTCTTCGCCGCGGTAGTTCATTCGGCCAGGCAGTTCCTTGCGCAGATATCGCGGCACAAAGGGTTCGGGCTTCTTGTAGTGAAGGTTGAAGAAATCCGGTCGGTTGCCGCGCGCTATTTCAAGAATGTCGCGAAATCCCCTGGTCGTTATCAACCCTACTTTGACACCCTTGCGTTCAGTCAACGCATTGATGACAACGGTTGTCCCGTGCGCCAGAAAATCAATTGTCGATGGGTCAACCTCACCCTTTGCCAGGACGTTTAAAACGCCCTTTTCAAAATCGGGAGGCGTGGTGTCTGATTTTGCCGTGCGAATGATAGACACACCCTGATCATCCGTTTCAAAACAGACCAGATCTGTGAATGTACCGCCGACATCCGTGGCAACGCGTATGGTCGAATTCGCCATTATCGGTCTCCCTTTTCAGTATCAAGTTTTTCCATGAGAAAACACACGAGCCCCGGCAGTTTCAGCGCCTCGGCACGGCTCACCAGATCCGGTGTGTAATGTCCGTTTTGATGCAGGCAATTGATGGTGCCAAGAACCACACCCGCAGAGACGACGGGCAGGTTCATCACCGAATGACAACCAAGCGACGCAATTAACTCATGATCCGAGAAGACCTGTGCAATGGCATCTAGATCGTTGGCCACAAAATTCTGCTGGTCGATTAGCACCTGCCGGGTCCAGCCATCGCTGTCGACTTTTTTCAAACCGGAACAGGGATAGGCATCCGGCCTATTGCTGTAACACCTGCGTGCAAGTCCGCTCTGGTCATCAAAGGTTGTCAACGTAAACAGTTTAACGCCAACAAGTGTGTCTGCTGATTTTTCCAGTGCCCGGAAAATGCCTTCAGCATCACTGGCCCTTGCAGACGAACTGTAAAATTGCTTCAGAATTGCCTCAGTGGGCATGCCGGGGCTCCATCATTGTACGGCGCAATTCATCTTCCTCATCGGTTACGATAGGTATGGCGCTAATCAAACTGCGGGTATAGGCGTGTGCCGGGTTGGAAAACAGGTTCTGCGTGCGGGCCTGCTCTACCAGTTTTCCGCGTTCGAACACGGCAACACAATCTGCAATATTACGTACCACTGCCAGATCATGTGAGATGAAAACATAAGTCAGGTTTCTTCGATGGCGTAGTTCATCCAGCAAACGCAACACCCTGGCCTGAACAAGAACGTCCAAAGCCGATGTTGGCTCGTCCAACACCAGAATTTCAGGTTCACAGGCCAATGCGCGTGCTATCGCGATACGCTGGCGCTGTCCGCCGGAAAGGGCTGAGGGATAACGTTGGGCATATTCAGCTGGCAAACCAACTTCCTCAAGCAAGGCGCCGACGCGCAATGAACGCCCCGGTCGATCACCAATGCTGTGAACATCCAGCGCAAGGCGCAGCGAGGCGCCAACGGTTCTACGCGGATTAAGCGATGAAAGGGGGTTTTGTTGCACCAGTTGAATGGTACGGCGCAGCACCAGGTTACGGCGCGCTGGCAGAAGCATCCCATCAAGAAAGAACTCGCCTGTTGTTGGCGGATAGATACCAAGCAGCATATTGGCAAAGGTTGTTTTGCCGGAACCGCTTTCACCAACGATGGCAAGACATTCACCCTTGCTGGCGCTCAGGTTGAGCGTATCGAGTGCTTTGACTTCATGACTGCCTGTCACAAAGGTTTTGGACACATTGCGTGCCTCCAGAACCGGTGCGTTCATTATTTCGGACCTGCTCATTGCACATCCTCGCGAAACCGATCGACCATCGGGTCCTCGAAATGTTTATTGTCTGCGGGCAGATCCGGAATGCCGCCCCCGGTTATGCGTGGCACGGCGGCCATCAGAGCCTTGGTATAGGCATGGCCGGGATTGTGGAACAGTTCACGCGTTGGTGCCTGTTCAACGATACGGCCACGATAAATAACATAGACCCGGTCGGCAAACTCGCGCACGACACCAAGATTATGCGAAATGAACAAGACGGAAGTGCCTCTCCGTTCAACCAGATCACGCATGAGATGCAGTGTTTGCGCCTGAACTGTCACATCAAGGGCAGTGCCCGGTTCATCTGCAATCAGCAGCGAGGGTTCATTTGCCAGCGCCATGGCAATCATCACCCGCTGGTTCATACCGCCGGACATCTGGAACGAATAGGAATCCAGAACACGCTCCGGCTCCGGTATCGATACATCCTCAAGCAGCGAGAGCGCCCTCATCCGTGCGTCCTTGACCGAAATTTTGGCATTGCCACGGCGTAGCACATCGTAGAATTGGGTATTGATGGGATAGACCGGATTGAGCGAGGAAGTCGGGTCCTGAAATATCATCGACATCCTGGTGCCCCGCAAGGCCCGACGGTCGCGCCTCGACAGTTTTTCCAGATCAACGCCCTCGAACTGCAATGAGCCGGAAATGCGCGCTGCAGTCAGTTCCTGAAGAAGACCAAGAATGATGCGCGCGGTGACAGATTTTCCCGAACCGGATTCTCCCACCAGTGCGACTTTCTCGCCATGGGCAATATGGAGTGATATGCCATGCAGTACGTCCACCTGGTTGCCATAGATTTTGAAAGTCAGTTTGAGATCATCAATGGACAGAATTGGCTTGCTCATGTGTCGCCTCCCAATATCTGCCGCAATGCATCGCCCAGAAGGTTGAAACCAAATACGGCGATCAGGATAGCCAGTGACGGGAATACGGTCAGCCACCAGGAATCGGGCAGATAATTGCCGCCCTCGGCCACCATGGAACCAAGATCCGGTGTAGGTGCCTGAACGCCCAGACCAAGGAATGAAAGCGATGAGGCAATGAGGATAACGAAGCCGAGATCCAGCGTCATTTTGGTCACAATGGACGGTACACAGTTCGGCAGGATTTCGCGAAACATGATGTGCAGCCTCGACGCGCCAATTATTTCAGCAGCAAGAACATAGCCTTCCTGTGATTCCGAGCGCGTAATATTATAGACAAGCCGCGCATACCAGGGCCACCACATGGTGGTAACGGCCAACATGCCATTTGTAAGTGTCGGCTCCAGCAATCCCATGACGGACATGGCCAGGACCAGCGGCGGAATTGACAGAAACACATCAGTTAACCGCATCAGCGCGAATTCAACCCAGCCTCCCAGATACCCGGCAGCAAGTCCCACCGTGACACCGATCGGTACCGCTATGGCAAGGACAACAACGCCCAGCATCAGGGATATGCGGTAGGCAAACAGAATGCGCGAAAACAGATCACGTCCCACAAGGTCCGTTCCAAAGATATTTGGCCAGTGCGGCGGCTGATTGAAGTTGGAAAAATCGACCACAGCCCCGCGGTGTGAGGGAAATGGTGCGATGAAATCCGCAAAAACAGCAGAGAAAATCACCGTGCCCACCAGCAAAAGTCCAATGACAGACAAAGGATTTGACAACAATATCCACATGACGCGTCGCATGATCAGCTTCTCCCCGCATAACGAATGCGCGGATTGATGAAGGCAATCAGCAGGTCAACAATGATATTGACGACAAGAAAAGTGGCAGAAATCACCAGAACTGTACCCACAATGGCGTTCAGGTCCTTGCGTAAAATCACCTGCACGCCGTAACGCGACAATCCTGGCCAGGCATAGACAGCCTCGACCAGAAAGGCATTACCCAGCATCGCGGCGAAATCCAGACCAATAATTGTCAAGGATGGGATCAGAGAAGGCCGAAAGGCGTATCGGTTTGCAATTCTCTTTTCCGGAAAACCGTAAGATTGAGCCATCTCAATATAGGGTTTGTCATAGGTCTCGACCATATTGGCACGTGTCAATCGGGCAGCCTGGCCGATGCCCGACAGAGCAAGCGCAAAGGCCGGCAATACAATGTGGTGTGCGGCACTTGCAAAGACTTTGAAATCGCCAGCCAGCAAGGAGTCAATCAGCAAAAACCCGGTGATGCGGGGTGGAACGGGCAACGTGTCACTTATTTGTCCGGCAATTGGAAATAACGGCAGAAAAAATGCAAAGAGCAGCATCAAAATCACAGCCCAGACAAAACTGGGCGCGGATACCCCCAGCAGTGAAACAACCCTTATGATGTTGTCAGCAACCCGGCCACGGTAGCGCGCCGAAAGTATACCAAGCGGAATGCCAAAGCCGATCATGAATATGCCGGCAACAAAAACCAGTTCCAGCGTTGCGGGGAGAAATTGAGCAATATCTGTCGTTACTGGCCGGTTGGTGTAAAGGGAAATTCCCAGATCACCGTGGGCGAAGTCACTGACAAATTTGGCGTATTGAATATAGATTGGTTCATCAAGATGCAGTTTGTCACGCAGGTTGGCGACCTGCTCAGCCGTTGCATTGGGTCCGAGTGCAATGCGCGCCGGGTCTCCCGGTATGATCCGGGCAATGGTGAATATCAGCATCGACACACCAATCAGAACAATGATTGAGATCGACAGCCGTTTCACAAGAAGCTGGACAACAGGCGACATGATAATTCTGGTTACCCTGAGAAAATGAGGCAGATGCACAAAGAGCTCGGATCGACCCGATCGGCCGATCCGATTATTGTCTTACGACTTGTCCTGCATTTCCATCAGACGGAAGGAAAAGCCCATTCCGTCCAACCCGAAAGCCTTTGACGGGTCAGACAAGGCAGGTACTTTCACCCGGTCACTGGCGGCGAAAACCGATTGGCGGTCATAGCCGTAAATCGTTGGTGCAATCGCCATCAACCGGGCATTGAGTGCCTTGTAGGCCTTTTCACGGGCCGCGACATCCGTGTTCACGCGCCCTTCTTCAAGCAGATCGTCAACATCAGCATCATTGAGGTATTCAGGCGATTGCCAGGTTCCGGCATTTTTCGAATCATACATGCCATAAAGCAATGTATCAGGGTCACCTGTGACCGCATTGACGAACAACTGTGAAATATGCGGTGTGTTTTCCGGCTTGGATACCTGTTCTGCAAAGAGCGCCCAGGGCATTTTCTTGATTTCGGATTTGATACCCAGTTCATTGAAATTTGCCTGCATGAGCAGCGCAAACCGTTCTTCAAGCGGCACCTCCGCAATCCAGGAGATTTCTATATTGAAATCATCCGGGTTGTAACGGCACGCTTCCAGATGCCTTTTGGCTGCGTCCATGTCACGGGCAAGATCATCCGTTGATGGATTTGCACCAAGCATGCCAACGGGAATAGCACCTGTTGCCGGACTTCCCTGCGACACGTCATCGGTGACAGCGATCATTTTGATGGCAGAGCCGTAGTCAAAGGCATTGGACAAGGCCAAGCGGCACTCCATGTCATCCAGAGGTGCCTTCGTCGTATTCATTTTCACATAGAACCCGCCGCCACCGGATTCCGTCAGCAACTGTGCGCCATCCTTGCTCAGCGCCTTGAGCACCTCGGGTGGCAGCCACTGTGATGAAATGTCATGTTCACCCTGGGCAATGAGCGTACGAACGGTTGCGGGTTCCAATCCGTAACGCAACCTTACCGTGTCCGGCGCGGCGTCCTGAATATCCAGAAAATAGTCGGCATTCTTTGCCATGACTGTTTCCTGTTGTGGATTGTGAGATGAGACTTTGTATGCGCCGGTGCCTGCCGCATTGCCGGACAGATAGGCCTGCCCCCAGTCACCCATTTCTCCATCACCGGCGCCAAGATTTTCCATCACCAGCTTCTTGTCGACGATCGGCAAACGCAGCATGGATGATACAAAGGGCGCATAGGGCTCTTTCAAAACGAACATAACCGTATGTTCATCGACCGCCTCGACGCTTTCAACATTGGCAAACAGGTAGGATAATCCGGAGCCCAGCTCCTGCATACGCTGCAAGGAGAACACAACATCATCAGCACTCATCGGATTACCGCTTTGAAATTTCACGTCGTCACGCAGATTGAAAATATGATTATTTCCATCAGCCGACCAGCTTTTCGCCAGATGCGGCACGAGACCAGGTGCGCCCTGAGCCGGAAGAACCAGCGTGTCATAGACATTGAACATCAAAATGGAATCGGCATAGTCAGATGCTTTTGCCGGGTCCAGTTCGCCGACCGCGACCTCATCGAGGCGTAATACGGTTTCGGCCTGAGCCGGTGCTGCGGCCGCAAGCGCCAAAATGCTGGCGCTGACACATGCAGCAGCTATGGTTTTTGCAAAAATATTCATTATCGGTTCTCCCTGCAGAGTTTGGGTTGTCCTTTATCGTGCGTTCATTTCGCCTTCTGATTCTTGCCCTTGTGAAAAGGGGTTGTTGGTTCCTCACAAAAAACATCCATCGTTCCAGTCCATAAAATGGTCGCCGGATCGTCACCATGATTCCAGGTTGAATGCACTTTGGTTGAGGGGTAATGGGCTGAATCCCCCTTTGAGAGGATTGTTCTTTCGCCGTCGACCTCGATGGTGATGCTGCCTTCGAGAACAAACATCATTTCCTCACCCTCATGGGCGATGGGTTCGCTGCGATGGCCTGGCGGCTCATGAATGATAACGCTGCGCAATATATGTCCGGGAAAGGACGATGATATGCGCTCATAAGTGACCGAACTCTCGCTGACAGCAAATACGCGACGATCCGATTGATGAGTCTGTGTGCTTTCGTCGGCACTCAAGGGCTGATGGGTGAGAAAATCACCAACATGAACGTCAAGAACCCGCGAAACTGAAACCAGTGACGACAGGGATGGAACGGTGATGCCTCTTTCAATTTGAGAAATGAAACCCACAGACAGGCCGGCAGCATCGGCCACTGCCTTCAGCGTCAACCCCAGTTCGCGCCTGCGTTCACGCAAACGATTTGCCAGGGGGCCGTGATCTTCGGATCGTTTTGATGTGCCTGCTGTCTGCCCGCTCAACGTTCGCTCCAAATTTTAGTATTTCTAAAAAGATGACTCTGATTGCCAGGTGAGTCAAGAATTTTTAGTAATGCTAAAATTTGTAACGCCTTTTGCGGTAAACCCCATAGACCAAAAAATGCCGCAAAGCACAGCTTTGCAGCACCTGAAGAATTCCATGATCACGGGTTTCGTATCTGTTTGATTAGCCCGTGCGCGACAGGGTGCGGGCAACCGCATCCTTCCAGCCTGCGAGCGCGGTGGCCCGGGCACCCGCTTCAATTTGTGGTTCAAAACGTCGGTTGCGCGCCCAATTTTGGGCAAATTCCTGTTGATCCGGCCAAACGCCAGCTCTATTTCCAGCGAGCCATGCAGCACCCAGCGCCGTTGTTTCAAGGATTTGCGGGCGATCCACCGGTGCATCCAGAATATCTGCAAGACGTTGCATGGTCCAATCCGATGCAACCATACCACCATCAACACGCAAAACGGTGTCAGCGGCACTGCCCTGCCAATCCTTACGCTTGGCGACAAGCAAATCATGGGTCTGATAACACACGGCATCAAGAGCAGCCTTGGCAAATTCTGCCGGACCGGTGTTGCGTGTCAATCCGAACATCGCACCGCGTGCTTCAGCATCCCAATAGGGCGCTCCCAGCCCGACAAATGCCGGGACCAGATAAACAGCCTGCTCCGGATCTGATTTTTCGGCAAGCGCGCCGCTTTGCGCAGCCGTTTCAATCATCTGCAGGCTGTCACGCAACCACTGAACACCAGCACCTGCAACAAATATTGACCCTTCAAGGGCATAGGTTGTCTTGCCGTCAAGGCGATAGGCAATTGTCGTCAGCAACCGGTTGTTCGAGCGCACCAGGTCTGGCCCTGTGTTGAGCAACGTAAAGCAGCCGGTCCCGTAAGTCGCCTTCATCATGCCCGAATTGAAACAGGCATTGCCAATCGTTGCTGCCTGCTGATCTCCGGCAACACCCAAAATGGGCGTTCCGGCAAGCGCATGCCCCTCGGCCACAATACCAAAATCATCCGCACTGTCGCAGACCCGTGGCAGCAATGACACAGGAATGCCAAGGAGCTCCAGCAGTTCTTCATCCCATTTGTTTTCCACAATATTGTACATCAGTGTTCGGGATGCATTTGTCGCGTCGGTCACGTGTTGCGCGCCGCCGGTCAGCCGCCAGATCAAAAACGTATCAATTGTGCCAAAACACAATTCACCGCGCATGGCCTTGTCCCGCGCACCGTCAACATTGTCCAATATCCAACCCAGCTTCGTGCCGGAAAAATAGGGATCGAGCAGCAGACCGGTTTTTTGATTGAACAATGGCTCGAGACCTTCGTCTTTCATTTTCGCGCACATTGCTGCCGTGCGTCGATCCTGCCAGACGATGGCGTTGAATATGGCTTTTCCGCTCATGCGATCCCAAACAACAACAGTTTCACGCTGGTTGGTAATACCAATTGCCGCGATATCACCCGCGCTGCACTGCGCATTGTTCAGCGCATGCTCGATGGACCATTCAACTGTGTTCCATATCTCCTCCGGATCGTGCTCAACCCATCCTGAATGCGGATAAATCTGCGCAAACTCCTGTTGCCCCACACCGCTAATGGATTGATCTGCACCAAAGACAATGGCCCGGCTGGATGTGGTGCCCTGATCAATCGCCAGTATGTTGTTTGCCATCGTTTCCTCCAAAATCGAATTGTACTACGCGCTGCCAAAGTCGGATCATTGTCACAAACTGCTCTATAGAGCCAGACGGAACCGACCAGAGCAATTCAGGTTTTGGCGGATTCGGCAAAACCCCAATGCATCAAAAAAATCAAAGACCGACACCGTTGTCCCGTTTCTGACAAAACGTGAAACGATCTAGGCCGCTGCTTCCTTCGCGCGGGAATTCATATAATCAGCCAGCACATGCACTTGCCCGGCATCCAGTTTCAGCCCGCATTTTGTTCGCCGCCAAATGATATCATCCGCCGTTTTTGCCCATTCGTGCGCGATGAGGTAATCAACTTCTGCAGCATAAAGATCACCACCAAAACAAAGACCCATCTTTTCAATACTCTTGGCCTTGCCAAGGATAGTCTCAGCCCGGGTGCCGTAAAGCCGCATCAGACGCCGGGCGTGATCAGCATCCAGAAAGGGATGGCGCTTCATTAATGCATCGACCCGGGCATCAAATTCCATCGGCGGGAAATCACCGCCAGGCAAGGTCGAACCTGCAGTCCAGGGCTTGCTGCGTTTGCCGAGCCGGTGCTCGATCTTGTGCAAAACGGCTTCGGCCAGTTTGCGATAGGTGGTAATTTTGCCGCCAAAAATATTGATGAGCAATCCTTCGGTATCTTCGCCCTCACCCACCAGAACATAATCACGGGTCGCCTCCTGTGCGGCTGAAGCGCCATCATCATAAAGCGGGCGAACCCCACTATAGGACCATACGACGTCTGATGGTTTTACCGGTTTGCTGAAATAGGCGCTTGCGCTCTCACATAAATAGTCTGTTTCCGCCTGAGAGATCTGCACATCATTGGCATCACCATCAAAATCTTCATCCGTAGTGCCAATCAGGGTAAAATCATTCTCATAGGGAATGGCAAAAAAGATCCGTCCGTCGGTATTCTGGAAGAAATAGGCACGCGGGTCTGTGAACTTGCGCGGCACGACAATATGGCTGCCCTTTACCAGACGCACATTTTTGGCATTGCTTGAATGGGTCACCCCGCTCAATATTGCATCGACCCAGGGACCTGCCGCATTGACCAGCAGTCGCGCCCGCACTGTTTTGCTTGAATCTGTTGCAGCATCAAAAACTGTGATCAGCCAGCCATCATCGGCGCGCTTAGCGCTGGTGACCCGGGTACGGGTGTGGATATCTGCTCCCCTATCGGCAGCATCACGGGCGTTGAGCACCACAAAACGCGCATCATTGACCCAGCAGTCTGAATATTCAAATGCCCTGGAAAAATCCGACTTCAATGGCTCTGCCGCTGCATCGCGACGCATGTTGAGAACCCTGGTCGCCGGCAACAGTTTACGGCCGCCAAGGTGGTCATAAAGAAAGAGCCCCAGGCGCAACAACCAGGCCGGTCGCAGACCCCGGTGATGTGGCAGAACAAACCGCATTGGCCAAATAATGTGGGGTGCCATATGCCAGAGTGTCTCGCGCTCCATCAGCGCTTCACGCACCAGGCGAAACTCATAGTGTTCAAGATAGCGCAGCCCACCATGAATGAGTTTGGTGGAAGATGACGATGTACCGCTGGCAAGATCATTCATCTCGGCCAGATAAACAGAGTAGCCGCGCCCTGCGGCATCACGCGCAATGCCACACCCATTGATGCCACCACCAATGACAAAGAGGTCATAAGTCTCGGGTTCGCTCATATCCATGCCAAACTTGTAATCGTTATTTTCTGCTATTTTCGAATTAATACGAAACAATATGAAAGTCAAACGAAGATAACCGCGCCTCAACCCTACCCACAAGCTTTGGCATGTTGCGTTTTTCGATTCATCGTTTTTTTTGCGGACGGGCAGACTGATTCAACAGGCATTGCTTTGCGTATAATGTCACAATTGTGTATCCGCTTGATTTGCTGGCATCGCTCCAACGGTGCTACCTGATGGGCCGGCAGCCCGACTGTCTATTTTCATTGCAGGTATTTTGCCAAATGAGCCAATCAGCAGTCACGATCCAACATCCGGCACAACACCGTGTTCTTGCGACTGCTGCGATTGCCGCCTCGGTGCTTGTCATCCTGTCCTACAACACCGGTGCCACACGATTGGCCGCAGCGGCCCTCATCGGCATCACCGCTGGCATTGCGCTTTATCACGCTTCTTTTGGTTTCGCCTCTGCATGGCGCCGATTTGTATTCGAACGGCGCGGCGCCGGATTGCGTGCACAAATTCTCCTCATTTTGTTAACCTGCGCCATAAGTTTTCCCCTGCTGGCTTCCGGCGGAATCTTTGGCCGTGATGTGCATGGCTCCGTGGCACCATTCGGGTTTTCAGCGGCATTCGGCGCTTTTATCTTTGGGGTCGGCATGCAATTTGGCGGCAGTTGTGCATCCGGAACCCTGTTCACGACGGGTGGTGGCAATACCCGCATGCTTGCCACATTGGCCGGTTTCATCGCCGGTTCCGTTATTGCCACAGCACATTTGCCCTTCTGGTGGTCCCTGCCCGATTTGCCACGCTATTCCCTGGTTGAACATCTCGGACCAATGAACGCTTACGCTCTGACCGCAATCTTGCTTGGTGGCCTGTTTGTCTATTCTCGCCGCACAGAACTGCGACATCACAGCGAACTTGAGCAGGACAACAGGCAATTCAGCCTGGTTCGCGGGCCCTGGCCAAAATGGTGGGGTGCTGTCGCGCTGGTCTTTGTCAGCATTGCCACGCTTCTCGTTCTGTCGCGCCCCTGGGGCATCACCTCGGCTTTTACCCTTTGGGGTGCCAAATTGGCGCAACTGGCAGGCGTATCGTTCGACCAATGGCCCTACTGGGCCAACCGTCAGGCCTGGCTGGACCAGCCGGTGTGGGCTGACAGCACCTCGGTTATGAACTTCGGCATCATATTGGGCGCGTTTACCGCGGCGTCGCTGGCCGGCAAATTTGCGCCGACATTTCGCCTGCCTCTGCGTGTACTGATCATCTCGATCATCGGCGGCCTGATGATGGGATATGGTGCCAGACTTGCCTATGGCTGCAACATCGGTGCCTATCTGGGTGGTGTTATCTCCGGCAGCCTGCATGGCTGGGGCTGGCTTGTCTTCGGCTTTATGGGCACCTGTGCCACCGGACCTATCCTGCGGAAAATAAAATTTTAAGATTTCCATATGTGAAATCTGCTGATGATAAGTCGTCCAATGTCCGAAAACAAAAGCCAAATCCGGATAATTCATGTTGCAAACAATTGCTTGCATATGCCCGACAGCGATTTGCATGGGGGCAAATCACGATAATCTCCCGCATCCACTTTCAAATATCGTAGATTCCGTCGATTATTTCAGGGTTGACAAAAAAAGTGTTCAACTTTTTATAGTATGACAACATATTTGCAACCAAGTTTTGATTTACTGGCCCTATGCAGATTGGAAATTGCCACTCTTGATGACAAAAGCGAATGCACCGGGACGTTAACATTTCGACACATGAACTGCTTCAAACGGGCGGGAAGCGGAATATTGGATAAAAAAATTTCAACAGGCTCAAAGCCAACGCATCAGCCTGTTGTTCGTGGCAACAACCGGTTGGTGCGGACCATACATCAGTTTTTTCTTGAAATGAGCCGACCGCAAAAGCAGGCGGTCTTCGCATGTATCGACGGTGTTGGCATCATTGCCTGTCTCCTGATTGCCATGTCATTTCGCTACGGACAAGTCGATTTCCCCGATCGCAACAATCTGACCTGGTTGCTGATAGCCCTGCCGGTTGTCGGCATTGCGACCTACTGGATACTGGGGCTCTACAACGTGTTGATCCGCGCCATGGAGAGCCGAACAATCGGCATTATATCCGGTGGCGCTGTCATGCTGATGCTTTTTGTTGCGGCGGCATCCTATATGGACAATGGTTTCCATATTCCACGCTCTGTACCGCCCATTTTTGGCATTCTTGTCTTTATGTCCATTGGTTTATCGCGCGTTTTGGCGCGCGCCTACTACCACTATGTGACAGCAGATCTGGCAATTCGCGAAAACATCCTCATCTATGGTGCCGGCTCAGCGGGAACGCAGCTTGCAGCCGCCATTCAAAGCGGCAACCATTATCGTATCGTCGGCTTTATTGACGACGATCCAAGGTTGAAGGGTGGCATGATCCGCGGCTGCCGGGTGTATAACTCCGAAAGTGTCGAAAAACTGAAGCAGCGGCACAACGTTAGACGTGTGCTTATTGCGCTGGCCAATGCCACGCCTGCGCAGCGCCGGGCCGTTGTAGCGCGCCTGGCACCGTTAAAGCTGGAACTGCAGACGATCCCTCCACTGGTCGAACTCATGCGCGGGCGGGCGGATGTGCAGCAGCTGAAGGATATTCGGCTGGAAGATCTGTTGGGACGTACCACGGTTCACCCCATGACGCAGCTCTTTGATGATGCCATACGCGGCAAAAGCATCCTGGTAACAGGAGCCGGCGGTTCAATCGGTTCGGAACTGTGCCGACAGATTCTCAAGGCGCAACCGCGAAGGCTGGTATTGCTGGAAAGCAGCGAACTGGCGCTGTACAATATCGAAACCCGTCTGCGCAAGAAAATGCCTATCGGTGGCCCGGTAGAGATTGTATGTGCACTTGGCGATGTGCGTGATCCCCGGCGGGTGCGCACTCTTTTGACCCGCCACCACATTGACATTGTCTACCATGCGGCAGCCTATAAACATGTGCCTATTGTTGAAGCCAATCCCTCGCAGGGTGTGCGTAACAATATTTTTGGCACATTGGCGGTTGCTCAGGAAGCTGCGGCTTATGGGGTTGAGCGCTTCATTCTAATATCCACCGACAAGGCGGTTCGACCGTCAAATGTCATGGGCGCCTCCAAACGGCTGGCTGAACAGGTCATTCAGGATATTCAGAAACGTGCAGACAGGACAATCTTTACGATCGTGCGCTTTGGCAATGTGTTGGGATCCTCCGGTTCAGTTATTCATCTGTTTAAAGACCAGATTGCCCACGGCGGCCCGGTTACGGTTACGCGGGAAGATGTGACCCGCTACTTCATGACCATTCAGGAAGCCGCACAGCTTGTGGTCCAGGCCGGATCGATGGCCGAAGGCGGCGAAGTTTTTGTGCTGGATATGGGAGAACCGGTCAAAATCATGGATCTGGCTGAACTGATGATCCAGTTGAGTGGCAAAACCGTTCGTGACGCGATAAATCCGGAAGGCGACATCGCCATTGATATAGTTGGGCTGCGCGCCGGCGAAAAACTCTACGAAGAACTGCTGATCAACGACACGGTTATTGGAACCCTCCATCCGAAAATCATGCGCGCAGAAGAAAAAACCAGCCCCGATGCGCCTGTTTTGGCCGAGGTGTTGCGCCGTCTTGAACGTGATCTTGATAACGATGACCCGTTCAACCTGAAATTGACACTTCAAAGTGCCGTTGAAGGTTATATTCCCGATAATTTCGGCGATCCTTTGACCGCTCAAAAAACCGGGCAGGTATTGAGCCTTGAAGAAATTCGATCTTTGAGGCAAAAGGGGCGATGACCCCCATAGGACGCTGAGCACGCATTATCTCATGCAACAGTGTTCATATTACCTGGCACCAATTGAGCAAGGATTTAGATGATTATTCCCGTGATCGTGAGCGGTGGTGTTGGCTCCCGCCTGTGGCCGGCATCGCGCCAGTCCCACCCAAAACCATTCCTCAACGTTGAAAACGGCAACAGCCTGCTTTTCAACACCCATGCCAGAGCTGCCGCTCTGGATGGCGTCACGGATATCGTTACGGTAACTGCGCAGCAATCTTCATTCAAAACCGTGGCCGAGTATGAGCGTCATGATGGAAGGCCCATCAAAAACCACCTTATATTGGAACCGATGGGGCGAGATACCGCCGCAGCGGCAGCGGTAGCAACGGCCTATGTTGAAGAAAAATTCGGCTCTGGGGCCATCATCCTGTTCCTGTCCGCAGATCATCTGATTTCAGATACACAAGGCTTCACAAACGCCGTGGGCAAGGCTGTACAACGGGCTGAAGAGGGCCGGATCACCACTTTTGGCATTGAGCCTGAAGGCCCCGAGACCGGCTATGGTTACCTCGAGGTTGACGGTGAGGATGTTGTCCGGTTTGTTGAAAAACCGGACCTCGAAACCGCAAAGACCTACGTCAGTTCAGGCAGGTATCTTTGGAATTCGGGCATGTTCTGCTTCAGCGCAGGGACGATGATTGCGGCCATGAAGGTCCACTGCCCCGATGTTCTGACTGCCAGCGCAGAAGCAATAAAAAATGGCTCAATCCAGGACCTTGATACCGACCACATTGAAGTGAACCTTGATGCGGGTTCTTTTGGCAAGGCACCGAAAATCTCGATCGACTATGCCATTATGGAAAAAGTCTCCAATCTGTCCGTCATCCGTGCCAGCATTGGCTGGAGTGATGTTGGTACCTGGTCATCCTTTTCGGAAAGTTTTGCCGCTGATGCCGATGGCAATACGGCGATTGGTGATGCGGCTCTGGTGAATTCAACCAATTGTTTTGTCAGTGCGGAAGACCGACTGGTGGGACTTGTTGGTGTCGATAATATCGCCGTCATCGACACACGTGATGCGACACTGATTGTTGAAAAATCAAAATCGCAGGATGTCAAACTGCTGTTTGAACAGCTCAAAGCCGCCAGCCACGAAGCCCATGCCAGCTTTCCCACCGGCCATCGCCCCTGGGGCTCCTATACAATTCTTGATGAGGGTACCGGTTACAAGGTCAAGCGCATAGAAGTCAAACCTGGTGGCTGTCTCAGCCTGCAATCCCACAAACATCGCTCAGAACATTGGACCGTTGTGCAGGGCGTCGCCCATGTGGTCAATGGCGATGATGATCTGGTGCTCAACCAGAATGAATCAACCTATATCGAGTGCGGCAATATTCATCGGATGGAAAACCGTGGCACCGAGCCGATGACACTGATTGAAGTGCAGACAGGCAGCTATCTGGGTGAGGATGACATCATCCGCTATGAAGATGTTTACGGCAGAACATGATTTCATTCTCTGATTGTGCAATTCATGTTTTGCCGAAATCGGCAAAACATGAATGCATCAACAAAATCAAAGGCCGACACCGCTATCTCGCTGGTGACAAAACGTCGAACGGTCTATGTCACCGCCCTCAGAAAGTCTGCGTAGGACTTTGCGATGCCATCACGCAGGCTGGTTTTTGCTCTCCAGCCAAGGTCAGCCATCCGGCTGACATCCAGCAGCTTGCGCGGCGTTCCATCCGGCTTTGACGCGTCAAAGACAATGCGTCCCTCAAACCCGACCACGTCCATCACCGTTTCAGCCAGTTCTCTTATGGTGATATCGACGCCGGTGCCGACATTGAAAAGCCCCTCGGTAATGCCCCGTTCCATCATGAACACACAGGCATCGGCCATATCATCGACATAGAGAAACTCACGCATCGGCTTGCCTGAGCCCCAGACCGCCAATGTTTCATCACCACGCTGTTTTGCTTCATGGGTCTTTCTGATCAAGGCTGGTAGCACATGGGAGTTTTGCAGATCATAATTGTCATTTGGCCCATAAAGATTTGTTGGCATGACGGAGGCATAGTGGGTGCCATATTGGTGATTGAAGCTGTCACACAATTTGATGCCGGCAATCTTCGCCAGGGCATAGGGTTCATTTGTCGGTTCCAGCGGCCCCGTCAGCAGATATTCTTCTTTGATCGGTTGTGGGCAATCACGCGGATAAATACAGCTTGAGCCGAGAAACAGAAGTTTGTTAACACCAGCCTCCCAGGCGGCGTGAATTACATTTGCTTCAACAATCAGGTTTTCGTAAATGAAATCAGCCCGCTTGGTATTGTTAGCAAAGATTCCACCGACTCTGGCAGCAGCCAAAAATATGTAATCTGGTTTTTCGGTATTGATAAAATCGCGAACATCTGACTGAACAGTCAATTCAAGTTCCGCTCGGCTACGGCATAGGAGATTATTATATCCGGACTGCCGCAAACGGCGAACTATTGCCGAACCTACCATCCCCCGGTGACCAGCCACATAAATCTTCGCACTTTTATCCATTGATCCTACTCATGATGATCATAGGTCGGATAGCCGTGCTTTTTGACCAGTTCGTCACGATTTGCTGATTTAAGATCTTCGCGCATCATTTCAGCAACAAGCTCCTCAAAACTGGTTTGCGGCACCCACCCTAGTTTTTCTTTTGCATTGCTTGGATCGCCAAGCAATGTCTCCACCTCTGCCGGGCGGAAATAGCGTGGATCAACACTGACAATGCATTTGCCTGTGCCATCATAACCCTTTTCGTCAATCCCCTCGCCTTTCCACTCTATCGTGAGATCAGCTTCTTTGGCAGCAGCATTGACGAAATCACGCACGCTGTACTGAACACCCGTGGCTATGACAAAATCCTCCGGCTTTTCCTGCTGCAGCATCAGCCACTGCATTTCAATATAGTCGCGGGCGTGGCCCCAATCGCGCTTGGCATCCATATTGCCAAGATAAAGACAGTCCTGCAGGCCCAATTTGATTCGAGCCAGGGCGCGGGTGATCTTGCGCGTCACAAATGTCTCACCGCGCAGCGGACTTTCATGATTAAACAGGATGCCATTGCAGGCATACAGGCCGTAGGATTCGCGATAATTAACGGTGATCCAATAGGCATAAAGCTTGGCAACAGCGTAGGGCGAGCGCGGATAAAACGGTGTGGTTTCCGACTGCGGCGTTTCCTGCACGAGACCATAGAGCTCCGACGTCGACGCCTGATAGAAACGCGTTTTTTTCTCCAACCCCAAGATCCGGATCGCTTCCAGTATGCGCAGCGGACCAAGGGCATCTGAATTGGCGGTATATTCCGGCTCTTCAAAAGAAACAGCAACATGCGACTGCGCCGCCAGATTATAAATCTCATCCGGCTGCACCTGCTGCACAATCCGTACCAGACTGGAAGAATCGGTCATATCACCATAGTGCAAAACCAAACGTCGGTTGTCCACGTGTGGGTCCTGATAGAGGTGGTCAATCCGGTCTGTGTTGAACAGCGAGGCACGACGCTTGATACCGTGGACTTCGTAACCCTTGTTCAAAAGGAATTCCGCCAGATACGCCCCGTCCTGTCCGGTGATCCCGGTAATCAATGCAACTTTGCTCACGTTCAATTTCCTGTTGGTTTGGCTTCAATTCGCCCGATAGATTTCCCATCGCCCTCCTAGCAACCCGCAGTCAAAATTAAAAGCCTATAACCACCAACGTGCATCCGATTGTTCTCAGCCTAGCGGACAACAAACACAGCCACGTGAAGGTTTCATTTCATATAGGATGTTGAATATTTAACAACTAAAAATATTTTGAGAATTTTGAAGACATAGGACATGAGACAAGACTGTATATTGCAAAACTCGGTGTAATTTTTCCTCTTTTAGTTGCATTTAACCTTAACCGCCAACGTAACAACATTCACCAACAAGATGGCTACATCGTATCGCACAAATTTTGGCACTCAGTAGTGCACACACTAATAATTTTCGCATGTTTTGCGGCAAAAAGAGCTGAACCTGGTGATCTGACAATAATTAACAAATATTGAAGAACGGCACTCCAACAATCCATTTTCGCACTTGTATTCACTGCAATTCACGATAGAAAAGGGGCCAAAGATGGGATTATTGCATATGGTGCAATTTGAATAATGAGTGACTGCGCTCATTTCGGCGACAATCGACAACCAAATGCATTACATACGGGTGCCTGCTTCAATGACACTAGACGATTCGTCGCATAAAAAATCTATCATCTCTGCAGATAATATCGGGACAATGGCTACTGACGATCTGTGGAACGGACTAATGCGCCGGGAACTTTGGTGGGTTTTTGCAGCGCATGATATTAAGCAACGCTTCCGACGATCTACACTAGGTCCTTTGTGGTTGACATTAACCATGGGAATTATGGTAGGCGCGCTTGGGTTTGTGTTCAGCCAACTATTCAAACAAGATTTGACCGAGTTTCTGCCTTACCTTGCAGTCGGTATAATATTTTGGGGGTTGTTGACTTCAGTCATCAATGAGGGGTGCACTGCCTTTGTGGCAGGAGAAGGGTACATTCAAAATGTCCCAATGCCCATTAGCGTTCATTACTACCGGGTGTTTGCCAGAAACATCATCATATGGGCTCACAATATGGTGATCTATTTCTTGGTGATACTCGTCTTTACGCCTAAATTTTCATTGTTCACGATACTGATATTGCCTGGTTTTCTGGTATTTTTGCTGAATCTGGCGTGGATGGGGTTGGTCGCAGGAATTTTGTCAACACGTTTCAGGGACATCCCCCAGGTGATCACCAATCTGTTGCAGGTGGTATTCTTCGTTACACCCATCTTCTGGAGCGCAAAGGTTCTACCGGATCGAACTGCCTTTATCGAACTCAATATTTTTTATCATCTACTTGAGCTCGTTCGAAGCCCTTTGCTTGGAAGCGCACCACCGCCATTGTCCTGGATAGTAGGTTGCACCATGGCAATCGTTGGCATTCCTTTTTCGATTTGGCTCTATCGCCGTGCCTATGCACGAATTCCCTATTGGGTTTGAGGTCACAACCATGGCTCATATCTCAATCAAAAACCTTTCCGTTGAATTCAAGGTCTATGGCTCAAACGCCAGATCATTGAAAAAGCAACTATTATCCCACGCCACGGGAGGACGTATCGCCAGCAATGCGGACGATTCCATAACTGTCAAAGCTCTCGACGATATTTCATTGGAGATTTGTCATGGGGAACGCATTGGTTTGACTGGCCACAACGGATCCGGCAAGACAACCCTATTGCGCACGCTTGCAGGGATATACAAGCCCACTGGTGGTTCTATTGAAATCGAAGGAACAATTGGTGCACTGCTTGATCCCGCATCAGGTATGGACCCTGAAGCGACAGGTATCGAGAATATCTATCTTCGAGGCTATGTGCTGGGCATGTCCAAAAAAGAAATTGACACAAAAATTGGTGGAATTGCAGAATTCACAGAACTCGGAAAATTCCTGGAGCTGCCTGTCAAAACCTATTCCGCAGGCATGTATTCCAGACTTGGATTCGCTATCTCAACAGCAATCAGACCTGACATTTTGCTGATTGACGAGGGCATAGGTGCCGGTGATGCGGGCTTTCGCGAAAAGGTCGTGCAGCGAACGCAGGAATTTGTCTCAAGTGCACAAATTGCAGTTTTTGCCAGTCATGACCACGCATTTCTGCAAGATATGGGAGCCCAGTTTCTTGCCTTTGAACACGGGAAAATTGCGAACAATAACACTGCTTAAAAAGTAACCAGCGGGACATTCAATCCAATGCCAAACAGAAAAATATTTATTGCTGGGGTTACCGGACAAGATGGTGCGTATCTGGCAAAAAAAATGTTAACCGAAGGATACACTGTCTATGGTGGTGTTCGCCGCACGTCATCAGGTATTTATCATCGCTTGAACGATCTGAAAATCGCAGACAAAATCAACTACGTCGAGATCGATCTGGCTGATCAGGAAAGCATCATAAGGGCTGTTAAAGACACTCAAGCTGATGAATTTTATAACCTGGCTGCACTTAGCTTTGTAAATTCCTCCTGGAATTATCCAGCATATGTATCTCAGATTGACGGGTTGGGTGCACTGTATATCCTTGAAGCTATACGTGCCCACTCTCCTGAGACACGATTCTACCAGGCAAGCACTTCAGAACTTTTTGGCAACACTCAGGAATCGCCGCAAACTGAATCAACCCAATTCAACCCCAGAAGCCCATACGGGGTTGCCAAATTATACGCACATTGGATGACAAAAAACTACCGCGACTCCTTTGGATTGTTCGCCGCCACAGGAATACTGTTCAACCATGAAAGCCCTCTTCGCGGATCAGAGTTTGTTACCCGCAAAATAACACTTGCATTTGCCAGGATAGCCCAGGGGCAACAGGATTTATTGGAAATCGGCAATTTGGATGCACGACGGGACTGGGGATACGCAGAGGAGTATGTCGATGGGATGGCTGCTATTCTCAGAAACGGCATCGCCGATGACTATGTTTTGGCGACTGGGAGGACAAATACAATTCGCTCCTTTGTCGAGATCGTTTCAAAGTTGGCTGGGTTCGACCTGGAATGGAATGGGCACGGAAAAGCGGAAACTGGACTGAACCGCAAAACCGGCAAGACTTTGGTCAAAGTCAACCCGGAATTCTACCGCAAGGCAGAAACTTTTCAGTTGGTGGGAGATCCGGAGAAAGCCAGACGTGAGCTTGGCTGGGCATGCAAGACATCTCTTCAAAGCCTGGCTGAACTGATGTACAGGGCAGACTATGATCGCGTAACCGCCAACTCTGTGCACTTCTGATTGGCGAGCTGTTGCCACACGAAGGGTTGTGTCACGACAATTTCTTATCAGATTTGTTGGTATCGCCAGGTGGAAGCATATTGATATGGTTGATGCGATGACCAGCATTGCCTGGTAGGACGTAATGCAGATATGCTTTAGAATTAGGGCTGTTGAGATTTGCGGCCTGCATGAAGGAACAGTTAAAAAATTGACAATGTATCACAACCCGCTTTGGCATATTTGCCAAAATCTTCATGACAGCAATAATATTTGCGGCAATAGGATCGCAATAGATTTGGTGAGTCTTGTGGCTAAACCCGAAACACCCAGATTTTCTGCGCAGAGAAAGACACTAACGGCCAGATAACCGAGAACAGGGTAGCCGCCAAGAGTAAAGATACACCACCAAGTTGCGTTAAGGTGGAAACAAAAACACTGTTAGAGATGAGCCCAACCAACACCAAAGTGAGAAACTTAGTTGACGCTAGACCGTGTGTCTGCTTTGAACCAAACGACCAATAGAAATTTAAAAAGTAATTCAGAAGGGTTGCAAGGCTATAGGCCACGATATTTGCGCCCCCCCCGGGCAGTGAGGACCAATGAACCATTATCCAAAGGCTTCCGATGTAAACTCCCACGGAAACTCCTCCGGTGATACAGTAGCGAAAGAGTTGTGCAAACAGATAAAGTCTCATTCAGGCCAGATCTCCAAGGTTACGGTAGTTCTCCCTCTACACAACGAGGAAGAAAACATCAAAGCAGTGTGCCTTGAATTGATCGAAATCATCCAGAGCGCCAGCTATATACCGAGTATTCTGCTGGTCGATGATGGCGACCCTCTCCCAAAGTTAGAGCCATTTCTGAGTTAGCTTGTTTGTGATTGCATTTTCATGCGGCTGTGTCCAATTCGATGCTTTGTTTGGATA
>CANMVS010000011.1 GCA_947501445.1 uncultured Rhizobiaceae group bacterium
GGCACGTGTCAGGTGCCGATCGGTAGCTCTTTCATCACACAAGAGCCGCAAAAATCATATGACAAGCCTGTCTTTTTTAAATGGAAGCATTTGATGGCGGAAAGTCGGTCCACTCGGCTAGGCGCGTCGCGCAGCGCGATGTGGTGCATCGGGCAAGCGGTGCAACGACGTTGATGGGCCGACTCTCCGCCACCCCTGACAGGCTGAAACAGTTGAAATTCTGCGATAAATGGGCCGGGCGATTTTGCCCCCTGACAGTGTTGGCTCGCACTTGTGGTGGGATGCACCACTGCGTGCAATCCGCCTCGTCAGCGACCAAAATCACCCGGTCAAATGTTTCCATTTAAAAAAGACAGGCTCCAATTGATACGCATCAATGCACGGGTACCTCCATTCGCCCATTCTGGTGAAGAATTGGAGGCAATCACGGGTGAACAAGCCGGTCTTTCAGATCCGAAATCTGATGAAAATCTATCGCTCGGGTGATGTTGAAGTCCGGGCGCTGGATGGTGTTGATATTGCACTCGACGGGGGCGAGATGGCTGTCCTTCTCGGCCCCTCCGGCAGCGGAAAATCCACCTTTCTCAACATAATTGGCGGGCTTGATCAGGCGACAAGTGGAACGGTCTTTTTCAAAGACGTGGAAATAACCGCGTTAAGTGATCGGCAGCTGACACTATACCGGCGCAATCATGTCGGTTTCGTATTCCAGTTTTACAACCTCATTCCGAGCCTTACGGCCTGGGAAAATGTTGCGCTTGTAACAGAAGTTTCCCGCTCACCCATGACGCCCGATGAGGCGCTGAACATGGTGGGACTGGAGGACCGTGTTTCACATTTTCCTGCCCAGCTTTCCGGCGGTGAACAACAGCGTGTCGCCATTGCCCGTGCCATTGCAAAAAGGCCGGAAGTCCTTTTGTGTGACGAGCCGACCGGGGCGCTCGATTCCAAGACCGGAATTGTCGTTCTGGAGGCACTGGCAAAAATCAATCGGGAACTTGGCACAACTACCGCCATTATCACGCACAATGCCGGAATTCAGGCGATAGCCCACCGGGTTTTCACTTTTATGGATGGGCGAATTTCAGCAACCCACGTCAATAAAGTCCGCATTCAACCAGCCGAGGTTGTCTGGTAGTTATGGCCATCCTCGATATCAAACTCCTGAGAGATTTGGGGCGCCTGTGGGCACAGGCACTGGCCATTTCTCTTGTGCTGGCTTGTGGCGTTGCCACCATCATCATATCGGTTGGGACCTATCGTTCGCTCGAAGAGACACGGTCTGCATTCTACGACCGCTACCGGTTCGCGTCAGTCTTTGCATCTGCGGTGCGTGCTCCACGATACCTGAAATCAAGAATCGAGAGCATCCCCGGCGTCATATCGGCTGAGCTGCGCGTTGTTGAGCCGGTGCTCGTAGATGTTGCCGGGTTGAGCGAACCGGCATCAGGACTGGCTGTATCAATTCCTGATATTGGGGAATCTTCTGTCAATCGGCTCTATCTGAGATATGGGCGTTTGCCGGAACCCGATCGCGTGCAGGAAGTGGCGATCATTGAGACTTTCGCGACGGCCCATGGCTTTCAGCCTGGAGATACTTTTGAAGCCATCATGAACGGGCGCAAACACGATTTGCAAATTGTCGGGATCGTTCTGTCGCCGGAATATATTTATACAATCGGTCCCGGAGATATGGTGCCGGACCCCAAACGGTTCGGTGTATTTTTTCAACGCTCCAAAGGGCTGTCCGGTCTGTTTGACCTGGAAGGCGCATTCAACAGTGTCAGCCTGACGACAGTCAGAGACGCCGACACCCGCCGGATAATTGATGCTTTGGACAGCATATTGGAACCTTATGGCGGGGCCGGTGCCTACAGCCGGGATGACCAGATATCCCACGCATTTCTGGATTCAGAACTGCAACAATTGCGCGCCATGTCGTCGATTATACCACCGATATTTCTGTTGGTGGCCGCCTTTCTTGTCAACATGATCCTGACACGGCTGATAGCACTGGAGCGCGAGCAAATTGGTCTGCTCAAGGCGCTCGGTTATGGAAACGTCGCCATTGGTGCGCATTATGCCAAACTTGTCGTTGCAATAGCGCTCGTTGGTTTGATTATCGGTTCAGGAACCGGTTTCTGGCTTGGCAGGGGGCTCACGCGCCTTTTTGCAACTTTCTATTCATTTCCATTTCTCGTCTTTCGCCAGAGCATTGATCTCTACATGCTGGCGGGAACTGTGACGGTTGCCGCCGCGCTGGCTGGCGCTGGCAAGGCGATCTGGACCGTTGTTGTATTGCCACCCGCTGTTGCGATGCGGCCACCAACGCCCACAACCTATCGCAGCGTATTTATCGGCAGGCTGCAAAGACTTGGTCTTTTTTCCCAGCTGACGATTATGGCGTTCCGTCATCTCATCCGCTGGCCCGTCCGCACATTATTGACAACACTGGGAACAGCATTGTCGGTCGCATTGTTGATTACCTCGTTGTTTTCCTTCGATTCCATTGATTTCATGATCGACATTATCTTCTTCCAGGCGGACCGTCAGGACGCGACACTCACCTTTGTGTCCGATCAGGCCCCCGGTGCGCTGTTTTCCGTCGCATCAATGCCAGGTGTGTTGCGCGTCGAACCCTTTCGCCAGACTGCGGTCAAACTGCGCAACGATCACCATGAAGTTCGTATGATGATCGTTGGTATCCCTAAGGACGCAGATCTTTCGCGGATATTGGATCTCGATCTTAACCCCATGCAGCCGCTGCCGCAGGGGATTATCCTGTCGGAGCGGGTCGCGGAGAAACTCCACCTGCTGCCGGGGCAGGGTGTTGAAATTGAGTTGGTTGAAAGAAACAACAGGATAACGACTGTCACAGTCACAGGTCTGGCACAAAGCTACGTCGGCATGACAGCCTATATGAGCGTTGACGCCCTGGACCGGCTTATGCGCGATGGCCAACGCATTTCGGGATCAAAGGTCACCGTCGACAGCAATGATATTGACCAGCTCTATAAAACCATCAAGCAAACGCCGGAAGTGGCATCAATCGCACTCCAGGGTGTTTCACGCCTGCGTTTCCGTGAGACAATCGAAAAAAACATTGTCACCATGACGACAATATACGTGATATTGGCGATAATTATCACCTTTGGTGTCATCTATAATTCTGCGCGGATACAACTTTCGGAACGGGCGCGTGAATTGGCAAGCCTGCGGGTCTTTGGTTTCACCAGAACCGAAGTTTCCAGTGTCCTGATGATTGAACTATCAACAATCGTATTGCTGGCTCAGCCGCTGGGCTGGGTATTGGGTTACCTGATGTCGTTGGGCGTCGTACAGGGTTTCCAAAGTGATTTATTTCGTATTCCGCTGATCATCAATCCGTCAACATTTGCCGTGGCAAGTCTGATTGTTTCAGGTGCGGCGCTGATTTCCGCATTGATTGTCAGACGACGTGTGGATCGGCTTGATCTGATCCGTGTTTTGAAGACGAGAGAGTAAAGAACATGCGTATCTGGATGAAACGATCGGGTTTGCTGATATTGGCTTTGGTTATTGGCACCGGATTCTATGTCGCACTGCGTGAGCGGCCGATTGCTGTCGACATTGCGATGGTGTCGACCGGCCCCATGAGGGTCACCATCGATGAAGAGGGCGTTACACGGGTCAAGGACGTCTACGCGGTATCCTCGCCCATCATGGGGCACCTCGATCGCACAACACTTGATGAGGGGCATGCAGTCATCGCCAACGAAACGGTCATAGCCTCCATCCATCCGCTTGATCCGCCGTTTCTGGATCAGCGCACGCACGCCGAACTTACTGCAGCCGTGGATGCCGCTCGATCTTCAGTGGCTCTGGCAAAGGTTGAACTTCACCGCGCCAGAACGGCACATTCTCTGGCGTTGTCACAATATAACAGGGCGGCGAAACTTGCTGAAACCAGAACGATTTCAACAAGCCAGCTCGAAAATTCACTCAGCAAGACAGAATTGGCGCAGGCGCAGGTTGCGAGCATGCAGGCTACAATAGGGCTGCGCGAGGCTGAGCTTGCGATCGCTGAAGCACGTCTCCAGCAACCCGGTAACGTCAATGCTACTCAAACGGAAGGTGATTGTTGTGTTCATATCGTTGCGCCTATTGATGGCATCATTCTCAAAATCCTGACCCGCAGCGAACAGGCCGTGTCTCCGGGAACCCGCATTGCCGAAATTGGTGATCCAACAAATCTGGAGATTGTTGTCGATGTGCTGTCGATTGATGCGGCAAGGATCAAACCGGGTGCCCGTGTCGAAATAACCGATTGGGGCGGTGAGACCACTATAGAAGGTGCTGTTGACAGTGTTGAGCCAGCGGCCTTCACCAAGGTTTCCTCCCTTGGTATTGAAGAGCAACGGGTCAATGTCATCGTTGAACCAAAAACGGTGCCGCCGCGCCTTGGTCACGGATACCGGGTACTTGCACATCTGAAAATCTGGGAAAGAGACAATGCCGTTCAGGTGCCGGTCAGTGCTCTTTTCCGGTCGAATGGTACCTGGTCTGTTTTCGAAGTGGATGGCGGAAGAGCCAAACTGAAAAAAATTGAAATAGGGCAGATGAACACCGAATTTGCAGAAGTCCTTAGCGGTATGAATGAAAATTCAATCGTCGTTCTCTATCCCAATGACCTGTTGGAAGACGGTAGTCAGGTGGAGGAGAGAGGATTGACCAGATGAATTTCTATTCTTCGGTCGGGTTTGGTCCGTAGGCCAACCGGTATGCAAGGGCCACCCCGCCAACCCCACCTATGATGTTACCGAGCGTCACGCACGACAAATTCAGTGCAACGCCACTGGCGTCAACTGCAGCACCTGCAAACAAGCCCTGAGGAAAAAAATACAAATTAGCTATGGAATGCTCCAATCCGAGCAGGACAAACCCGGTGATTGGCCAGATAATTGCCAGGATTTTTCCAACTGCAGTGCGCGCTGCCAGCGATAGCCACACGGCAAGGCAGACCATCAGGTTGCATAAAATGCCGCTTGCGAAAGCCTGCAACCAACCCAAATTCGCTTTTGCCTCAGCAATGCCAATCGCGGTAGTTCCGAATGCACCATCCAATTTTCCAGTGAGCGAAATTGCACAGGCAATGCCAATCGCACCGACAAAATTACCCACGAAAACCACAAGCCAGTTGCGAAGAATTTCAGCCGGTTCGACAAGCCCGTCGACAGCAGCCATGGCAATAAGCGCATTGCCTGTAAACAGCTCGGCACCACCGACTATCACAAGTATCAATCCCAGCGAAAAAACAACTCCGCCAAGCATTCGGGCGGGTCCGAAAGAAGGATCCACACCAGTCATTGCCATTGTATATGCCGCGGCACCCAGACCAATGAAGGCGCCGGCCAGGACAGCCAGCGTAAACATCTGAAGCAATGGCAGACGCACTTTCGCGACGCCAGCTACACGGACAAGGTGCGCAATCTCTGCGGGTCGGTAAGCATCAATGCCTGTCGGATTGAGTTTTGACATATGTTCCCCTGGCATCATGTGTTGAAGCATCAATGCACAATGGATGAATTTTCCGGCAAACGGATTGATCTGCCGCAATGCAATCTGCAACTGGTGTATTAGCGTTCATGGCAACTCAACGAAGGAGGTCGATGCATGCTTCACGATAAATTCTCTACTCTGGTTGCCGTGGTGCTGCTTTTGTGCGTAACGGGTGCGTCTGCGGTGTTGGCTCAATCAACGGATCCGGCCTGGCTGGATGACCTGTCGGAGCAACTGGCTTCGCAGCTGGAATGTGAAGCGAATTACTTTGTCAATATTCAGGAAGGTCAGCTTGGTGCGAGCCGATACTATGAAGCCCGCGTTCAATGTCTCGATGGCCGGTTGTTTGATGCCACTCGAACTGAACCTGACCGGGATTTTTTGATCCGTCCCTGTGGCAAAGCCATATGTTGACTGCAGATTACTTCCGCAACGCAGATTGAAAAGTGCAGGGAGCCCTTTGGGCTCTCTGCTGCCTGTCTTTCCCTCTCAAGAGCGACTGGGGAACAAGCGATCAGGATGGATATCGCGAGGGTGGCGTTCGGGTATTGGGTAACCCGCCTCAGTGCGCCATCAAAATCGGAATTTCAGCCTTTTTAATCAGGTCTCGTGTTGTTCCACCGAGCAACCATTCGCGAAGCCGGGAATGTCCGTATCCACCCATCACGATCAGGTCTGCATCTTTATCGACTGCATGTTGAAGAAGGACATCGGAGACATCCTTGCCAGCACTGGGAATTTGATCAACCGTCACCTTAAGATTATGCCGTGTAAGAAGAGCGGCCATGTCATCTCCAGGGTTTGAATCGGATTGATCCGGTTGCGGGTCGACAAGCACAAGGTGCACATCCGCGCCATTGGCGAGCAAAGGCAGGCTTTGATGGATCGCGCGCGCTGCCTCAGGCTCTGCGTTCCATGCCATCATGACACGCTTGGCAGATAGGGTCGGATCATCCCCTTTGCCGAGAATCAGCACAGGTCTTCCTGTCTCCAGTAATATGCCGTTGAATGCATCGGTGACCGGTTCGTGGCGCAGCAGGCTCTGGTGCGCAAACACAGTGATATCAGCATATAGGGCGTATCTGGACATGGTTCTGGAAACCATTCCCCGGTTGATATATTCAGCCAGCAGAGACGCTGACAGATACGCTTCCTGAATGTGTTCCTCAATCAACGCCATGCGGTGATTGGTATCCTCCACGACACGGCCGTGGGCGTCAGACAAATAGGACGCAGGCAGACCACCATAAGCGGCCGGCGGTATGGTTTCCATCACACCATAGGTGACCAGATTGAGATGAGCGCCCAGATTTTTGGCAAGCGCCAATGTAGGCTTGATGTTGTCTATGGGGTCTGCCGCACAGTGGGCAGCGAAAAGCGTGGTAACTGCCATTTTATTTACCTCACACTTGGTTTGCGCAAGCAGGAGCCTGCTTTGGACCGTTTCACGTTTTGACAGAAACGGGACAACGGTGTCGGCCTTTAGTTTTGTTGATGCATTCAGGTTTTGCCGATTCCGTCAAAACCTGAATTGCTCTATGCAAGTGTAAGGAAAAACAGCGCCATGGCGTTGAGCTAGATCAATTCAATTGCCCGACAAATTGCTCAACGTGTTGCCTTGTGGTTGCAAAACTGGTCACCAGACGGATAAGAACCTCATCCTTTGCCATACCATCTGCAACATTTTGCGGCGGTTTCCATTCATGAAACTGGGCACCCGCAGCAAGCATGGCCTCAGACCTTTGATGCGGAATGATTGCAAAAACCTCATTGGCATCAGCCTTCCAGGCCAGTCTGGCGTCTTGTGATGAGGTGATACCCTCTTGCAACATTTTAGACATGGCGTTGGCGTGGCTGGCCATCTCAAGCCAAAGATCATCTTCAAAATAGGCTTCCAGCTGAGCTGAAATGAAGCGTGTCTTGGAAAACAGATGGGCAGCGCGTTTCCTTAAAAAAGGCATCTCCCTGGCCTTTTGAGGATCAAAGACCACCAGTGCTTCAGCACACCAGCAGCCGTTTTTTGTTGCACCAAATGACATGATGTCAACGCCGCGTCGCCACGTCATTTCAGCAGGGCTGATCTGTTGGCTGGCCAGAGCATTGGCAAATCGTGCGCCATCCATGTGCAGGGGCAATCCATGGGCCTTGCAAATGTTTGATATTCTGTCGATTTCATCGGTTGAATAGACTGTGCCGATTTCACTGGCCTGGGTGATGCTGACCGCCATTGGCTGACCTGCGTGGATGAATTCAGCCGGAAAACGTGCGATTTCGCGCTCCAGCAATGCGGGATCCAATTTACCGTTTTGCCCGTCAACCGGCGCCAGCCTTGCACCATGGGAGAAGAATTCCGGTGCCCCGCACTCATCTTCGATTATATGGGCGCCCCGATGGCAAAAGGACACACCGCCGGGCCTGTTTAGTGAGGACAGCGCCAGTGAATTTGCCGCCGTTCCTGTTCCAACAAAAAAAACGGAAACTTCGCGCTCAAAAATTCTGTTGAATTGCGCTTCAATCTTTTTGTCGAGTGCGCTTTCCCCGTATGCGACGGAAAAACCCGAAGCATGACGTGAGAGCGATTCAGCAATTTTTGGATGAGCGCCAGCCCAATTGTCGGAGGAAAAATACATGATGTTCCTTGGAGAATTTTTGATGATTTCCGGCATACATCGCACGAAAATGACGTTGGACGGAAGCCTCTTTGTCTTTGCAGCCCCGGGTTATTTTCCCGCGAAAACTGTCACATCGGCGAAATATTATGTCGTCAGGAACTGAATTTTGACAATTTACTGAGGCGCAGCGCGACAAAATTGCCTCAACCATCTTGCGACCTGCGTCTGTTTCTGGCATATGAGCAATATAGGACAGCTATGCTGACCTAATTACAGATTGAAGGTTTTCAATCAGTGCGCTGTCCAGGTGGCTTTGGTTTGCCACCAGGTAAATGGTCACACATCGTGTGGTGACCTGCGCCAAAGCGATTGCTGACAGGTGGGATTTTCGAAAATCCGCGCTGCGGCAGAAAGTTCGCACAAGGTCTGGTCTGGTCCCGATTTGCATTCGGCTCCAGCCATGCGGAATTCGGCCAACAACCCGAATTTGCAACGTGACAAAACTGTGTCGGCTGAAACTGCCGGGACAGGCAATCAGGTCGCCGCTGGAAGCCGGATGGTTTCAGCGCCATGACGGAAGGGATGAAGATGACGCATAAAACGCCATCAGGAAATGCGAACCTGTTCAGGCAAGCATCCATGTTGCCAACTGAGACCGCCGGCCTGTCCGCTATACCGAAAAAACAGGGTCTTTATGATCCGCGCAATGAGCATGATGCATGCGGTGTTGGATTTGTTGCCCACATGCGGGGTGTTAAATCCCACCAGATCATTCAGGATGGTCTGTTCATGCTCAATAATCTGACCCACCGCGGTGCCGTGGGCGCTGATCCCCTGATGGGGGATGGTGCGGGCCTGTTGGTACAGATACCGGATTTACTGTTTCGCGAGGAGATGGCGCTTCAGGCAATCGATTTGCCAGCACCCGGTCATTATGCGGTTGGCCATTTGTTTTTGCCGCAGGATGCGTCGTTGCGGGCGCATATAGAAAACATCATTGCCGACGTCATAGCGGCTGAAGGTCAGGTTCTGCTGGGGTACCGTGATGTTCCCGTTGACAATTCCTCTTTGTCACAGGCGCCTGAAATCGTTGCAACCGAGCCCTGCCACCGACAGGTCTTCATTGGCCGCGGCGCCGGCATCTATTCTGAATCGGATTTTGAGCGTCGCCTCTTCATACTGCGCAAAGTCATATCAAACAGAATATTTTGTGAGACGGCTGGCCGCGACAACGGATTTTACATCGTATCCCTTTCGACAAGCACGATTGTCTATAAGGGCATGTTTTTGGCCTATCAGGTTGGCGCCTACTACAAGGATCTGACAGACCCGCGCTTTGTATCGGCCGTGGCCCTTGTTCATCAACGCTTTTCAACCAACACGTTTCCGTCCTGGAAACTTGCGCACCCCTATCGCATGGTCGCCCACAACGGCGAAATCAACACATTGCGCGGCAATGTAAACTGGATGGCCGCACGTCAGGCTTCGGTATCCTCGCCATTGTTTGGGGACGACATCAGCAAATTGTGGCCGATTTCCTACGAGGGGCAGTCTGATACTGCCTGTTTCGACAATGCGCTGGAGTTTCTGGTTCAGGGTGGATATTCGCTCACCCATGCGGTGATGATGCTTATCCCTGAAGCCTGGGCGGGCAATACGTTGATGCATGAAGACCGCAAGGCCTTTTATGAATATCACGCAGCACTGATGGAGCCCTGGGACGGACCGGCCGCCGTTGCATTTACCGATGGACGTCAGGTTGGCGCGACACTCGATCGCAACGGATTGCGGCCCGCCCGCTATATTATCACCGATGATGACCGTGTGATCATGGCTTCTGAAGCAGGTGTGCTGCCAGTCGATGAGGCATCAATCGTGCGCAAATGGCGGCTGCAGCCGGGCAAAATGCTGCTGATTGATATGGATAAAGGCGTCATTGTTTCAGATGCCGATATCAAGAAAGAGCTGGCAAGTGCCAATCCCTATGGTGTGTGGCTCGACCGTACTCAGATCGTGTTGGAAGACATGCCTGTTTCCACCCGACCTTTCGGGCGCTCTCATGCATCGCTTCTCGATCAGCAACACGCCTTCGGCTATACGCAGGAAGACCTGAAAATTCTCATGTCGCCGATGGCAACAACCGGCCAGGAAGCGCTTGGGTCGATGGGAACCGATACGCCAATTTCTGCTTTGTCTGGTAAAACCAAATTGCTTTATACCTATTTCAAGCAGAATTTTGCTCAGGTGACCAACCCGCCCATTGATCCCATTCGGGAAGAATCAGTGATGAGCCTTGTGTCCTTCATTGGGCCACGGCCAAACCTGTTCGACCTGGAAGGTCTGGCAGACCGTCGCCGTCTGGAAGTGCGGCAACCGATTTTGACCAATGAGGATCTGGAAAAAATCAGAGCCATTGGTGATGTGTCGGATAATCAGTTTCAGACCAAGACACTGGATATCACATTCCTTCAGGACCGTGGCGCAACATTTCTTGCCGAGGCACTGGAGGCATTATGCGCCAGAGCTGAGCGGGCTGTTGGCAATGGTTACAATATTATCGTCCTGTCGGATCGGCTGGTGTCCGCGCAGCGCATAGCCATTCCACCGTTACTGGCAACGGCTGCAGTGCATCATCATCTTATACGCAAGGGTCTTAGAACGTCTGTTGGCCTTGTGGTTGAATCAGGCGAACCGCGTGAGGTACACCATTTTGCGGTACTTGCCGGTTATGGGGCCGAAGCGATCAATCCCTATCTGGCATTTGATACGCTGGCCGACATGCACCTGAAAGGTGCCTTTCCGGCAGCAGTTGACCCGGGTGAAGTGGTTGCCCGCTACATCAAGGCTGTCAGCAAGGGATTGCTGAAAGTCATGTCCAAAATGGGTATTTCGACCTATCAGTCCTATTGCGGTGCGCAGATATTCGATGCAGTGGGGCTGACCAATGAATTTGTTGACAGCTATTTTGCCGGAACCGCAACGACCATCGAGGGGATTGGTCTTGAACAGGTTGCCATTGAAAACCATGCGCGTCACGCGCATGCCTTCAGTGACGATCCACTGCTGAAAACGGCATTGGACGTAGGCGGTGAATATCTTTACCGCATACGCGGTGAAAATCACATGTGGTCACCTGATGCCGTGGCGCTTTTGCAGCACGCGGTGCGTGGCAATGCCAGGGAGAAATACCGTGAATTTGCAACGCTGATCAACGAACAGTCCGAGGGGCTGAACACGATCCGGGGTCTGTTCAAGATTGCCAGCGCGAGAGACGCGGGCCGGGTGGCAGTGCCTGTTGATCAGGTGGAGCCTGCCGTTGATATCGTCAGGCGGTTTTCCACCGGTGCCATGTCCTTTGGATCCATCAGCCGTGAAGCGCATACGACACTGGCAGTGGCGATGAACCGCATTGGCGGCAAATCCAATACCGGCGAGGGCGGTGAGGAACCGGATCGCTATCGCCGGATGCCAGACGGATCGATGAACCCTGAACGCTCGGCCATCAAACAGGTAGCGTCCGGCCGCTTTGGGGTTACCACGGAGTATCTTGTCAACGCGGATATGATTCAAATCAAGGTCGCACAGGGCGCAAAACCCGGTGAGGGCGGCCAGTTGCCTGGACACAAGGTGGACCCGACGATTGCCAAGACACGGCACTCGACCCCCGGTGTCGGATTGATATCACCACCACCGCATCATGATATTTATTCAATTGAGGACCTTGCCCAGCTGATATTCGATCTCAAGAATGTCAATGAACAGGCGGATATTTCAGTCAAGCTTGTTTCCGAAGTGGGTGTCGGTACCGTTGCTGCGGGCGTTGCCAAGGCACGGGCAGACCATATTACCATATCCGGTTATGATGGCGGCACCGGCGCTTCACCGCTGACATCACTCAAACATGCCGGGTCTCCCTGGGAAATGGGACTTGCCGAAACCCATCAAACGCTGGTTCTCAATGGTCTGCGTTCGCGTATTGCATTGCAGGTCGATGGAGGCTTGCGTACCGGACGTGATGTTATCATCGGTGCATTGCTTGGAGCGGATGAATTCGGCTTTGCCACCGCACCGCTGATCGCGGCGGGATGTCTGATGATGCGCAAGTGCCATCTCAATACCTGCCCGGTCGGCATCGCGACACAGGACCCGGTTTTGCGTCAGCGTTTCAAGGGAACACCTGAGCACGTAATCAACTATTTCTTTTTCATCGCCGAAGAAGTACGCGAGTTGCTCGGTGAAATGGGCTATCACAATCTTGATGAAATCATCGGTCAGTCGAACCTGTTGCACAAGGACGCAATGGTCAGTCACTGGAAGGCGGAAGGGCTGGATTTCAGCAGGGTTTTCTACAAACCCGATGCACCAAAAGATGCAACCTACTGGACCCGCAGACAACACCATCCCGTTGATGACGTTTTGGACAGGAAACTGCTCACCCAGGCCAAACAGGCGATTGAAGATGGCACCCCTGTGCGGATTGAAACCAACATCAAAAATGTCGACCGATCGACCGGTGCCATGCTTTCGGGCGCGGTGGCAACCAAATATGGCCACAAGGGGCTGCCGGATGATACCATCAGCGTTGTCCTTAACGGAACGGCCGGTCAGTCCTTTGGTGCCTTTCTGGCGCGTGGCATTTCCTTCGACCTGATTGGTGATGGCAATGATTATGTTGGCAAGGGACTTTGTGGTGGCCGCATTGTCATCAGACCACCCGACAACAGCAACATAATAGCTGAAGAATCGATCATCGTTGGCAATACTGTTTTGTATGGGGCAGTTGAGGGCGCCTGCTATTTTCGTGGTGTCGCCGGTGAAAGATTTGCCGTGCGCAATTCGGGTGCTATTGCCGTCGTCGAGGGTGTTGGTGATCACGGCTGCGAATATATGACAGGTGGTATCGTTGTTGTCATTGGCAAGACGGGGCGCAATTTTGCAGCGGGCATGTCCGGCGGTGTCGCCTATGTGCTGGACGAAGATGGCGACTTTGCCCAGCGGTGCAATATGGCAATGGTTGAACTTGAGCCGGTGCCGGAAGAAGATGATATTCTTGAGGAATTTCATCATCATGGTGGCGATCTGGATCACAAGGGTCGCGTGGATGTGTCCGGTGATATGACCAGACATGACGAAGAGCGCCTGCATCAGCTGATTTCAAAACACATGCACTATACCGGATCCGAAAGAGCCAAGACCATTTTGGATAACTGGACTGACTATCGGCCACGGTTCCGCAAGGTGATGCCGGTGGAATACCGCCGTGCACTTGAGGAGATGGAGCGAATGCGTTTGGGAATAGCTGCCGAGTGAGGCCGGAAATTGCACTTCGTTGCCATCTGTATGCCGGTGGTGGCGTGGGTGCATCAACCGTTGGTGTGAGAGTGAAGAGGGTAAATGTAAATGGGTAAGGTAACTGGTTTTCTCGAAATTGACCGGCAGGTTGCCAAATATCAACCGGCTTCTGATCGCGTCCGTCACTACCGCGAATTTTCACTTGCCATGTCTGACTCCGAAGTTGTCAAACAGGCGGCAAGATGCATGGATTGTGGCGTTCCCTTTTGCCACGGGCCAACCGGTTGCCCCATCCACAATCAAATTCCTGACTGGAATGATCTTGTCTTTAATGGCAACTGGGAAGAGGCAATCCGCAATTTGCACTCAACCAACAATTTTCCGGAGTTTACCGGGCGCATCTGTCCGGCGCCCTGCGAGGAAGCCTGCACGCTCAATCTGGAAGATGTGCCAATTGCCATCAAAACCGTCGAGCAGGCGCTCGCCGACAAGGCCTTCGACATGGGCCATATTGCGCCTCAGCCTGCCACAAGAAAAACCGACAGGAAAGTCGCAATCATCGGTTCCGGTCCGGCTGGAATGGCTGCTGCCCAACAGTTGGGGCGCGTCGGACATGACGTACATATATATGAACGCGAGAGCGCGGCAGGCGGGCTGTTGCGGTTCGGAATTCCGGACTTCAAGATGCAAAAACACCACATAGACCGGCGCGTTGCACAGATGGAGGGTGAAGGGGTAACATTTCACTATAATGTCCAGGTCGGCGTCGATGTGTCTGTTGATACGCTGCGCAATGATTTAGATGCAGTCCTTTATTGCGGTGGTTCGGAGAAACCACGTGACGCGGGTATTCCCGGTGCTCAACTGATCGGTGTTCATGATGCCATGCCCTATCTGGTGCAGCAGAACAAACGGGTGGCACGCGAGGATATAGCCTCTGTCGGATGGCCGTCGGAGCCAATACTGGCGGCAGCAAAACATGTTGTTGTGGTCGGTGGGGGTGATACGGCCTCCGATTGTGTGGGGACTGCCTTTCGCCAGGGCGCTGTCAAAGTGACCCAGCTGGATATCCGCCCGCAACCGCCGGTGCATGAAGACAAGCTCGCCATATGGCCTTACTGGGCCACAAAAATGCGCACATCATCATCGCAGGCTGAGGGCGCCATACGCGAATTTCAGGTCGGGACGCTGGAATTTGTCGGGGAAAACGGTGTATTAACGGGTGTGAAATGCTGTCAGGTGGATGAAAAGCGTCGGCCGATTGCGGGAAGTGAATTCATCATCACGGCTGAACTTGCCTTTATTGCCATTGGATTTCGCGGTCCGCTTGAACAAGGGGTTCTGGCGGACGCTGGAGATGGACTGCGTGTTGGTGTGGACAACCGTGGTTCGACATATATCGAAGCCAATGATCAGGATTATAAGACATCGATGGACAGGGTTTGGGCTGCCGGCGATGTAAGACGCGGTCAGTCGCTGGTGGTCTGGGCCATTCGTGAAGGCCGACAGGCAGCGCATGATATTGACAGAACGCTGATGGGCAAGACGACACTTCCGCGTTAGACCGTCTCACCTGTTGTCAGAAGCGGAACACCGGTGTCGGCCTTTGATTTTGTTGAGCGATTACTGAACAGCGGATTTTCGCTTTGCCTGCGGCCAGACAAAATAGTCTGCCCGACCGGGAGGGGCAGTGGATGCCTTGCCCTCAAGCACCAGGTCGTCGCGTGGCGTGTTTTCACCATTGGGTGCGGGTGCGCTGGCGCCCAGAAGCTCCGTTGAGCCATCAAGTGCAGGGTCGCTCAAGCCGATCGGGTTTGTCCGGACCACAATGGTGCTTTTAGGCTCTCCTGCGGCCGGGAGCGTTAGCAGAATTTCACTGCTGAGAGAGGCAATGCCCTCGTTGGCATCATCGCCCAGTAACCGTCGGAGCGGTTTTTCGACATAAAACGCCAGCTTGCGGCGACCGGCTCGCGTCATGCGGATGCCGTCGGACGTGCGCAGGCGGACCTGCTGGCCAATGATGTCAGAACCCGTATAGACAAATTTGCCACCCTCATCGACAAAGCCGTCCCATATATCGATAAATTCACCCTGCTGGTCTTCAACAACCTTACGCACGATGCCGTTGATCGCCAGCATGTCGGCGGACATGGAGGCGGATTTATAAGGTGGTATTCCAACCCACAATAGCGGGATATTGCGTGAACGCACCGCCTTTGCCATTGACTCCACGCGGGATGAATAATCACTCACCCATTTTTCAGAGCGCACGGAAATTCGATTGCGTCCCTGCCGAATCTCCTGACGGTCATTGGAGCCAACCATGATGATAACAATCGAGGGTTTTACCTCGTCCAGCACCACTGGCAGTTTTTCTGGCCAATCGTAATAATCATCGCGCACAAGCCCCGATGAACCATTGCTTCTGCGCAGAACGACGACACCGGGTGCCTTGTTGAATGCGGTGCGCAGACCGTCTGATAATGACTTGGCCATGAAATCGCCGATCACCAGAATGGTACGCGCATTTTCAAGTTTTTCCGCCTGAACCGTTTGTTTCTTCGACTTGGTGCTGGTTCTTTTCTTCCGGACCTTCTTGGTTGGTTGGCGATTGGTCTTTTCAGGGGCAGCGCGGCGCGGCCCGAACAGCAGTTCGATCACAGAACGACGCTCGAATTTAATTTGTGCCTCGGCCGGTGATACCGGAAGCGTGAGTGATATTGCGACCACAACCATTGCCAACAATGGCAATGTCAGCAAAAACGAAATCAGCCTTCCATTAAAAGTGACCAAAATGGTCTCCACTCATCGCCTCAGGGTTTTGAGTAATTTGTGCGTCGGAACACCATCCGGCGTCAAGCCTGAACGGGATTGATAGGTCCTGATCGCCAATTGCGAACCGGATCCAATATTGCCATCTATCTTGCCCGAATACAAACCACGCGACTTCAAATGTATCTGGATTTCGCGCCGTTCATCCATGGATAGAACACCTTTTGGCTTGGGCCAGGATTGTTTCAAACCGCTGTATCCTGCAATTCTGTCGGCCAGCAGGCCGACCGCCAGAGCATAGCTGTCAGAATTATTATAGGTTTTAAGAATAAAGAAATTACGCAGCATCAAAAATGCCGGCCCCTTGTTCCCCGCTGGCATTTTCAGCACCGCCTTGTCGCCATTTCGGGTAAATGCCCGGCCACCAGGGCGCTTGAAGCCCAGCTTTGACCACTGGGCGATGGTTTTGGATTTGCCCACGTAGCGCGACGCATTGCGTGGTGCCTTGACCTCATAGCCCCAGGTCCGTCCGGTCTTCCAGCCATTTTTATGCAAAAGATTTGCGGCAGTTGCCAGTGCGTCCGGTATTGATTTCCAGATATCGCGACGCCCATCGCCATCCATATCAATGGCAAAGGCACGATAACTTGTCGGGATGAACTGTGTATGTCCCATGGCGCCGGCCCAGGAGCCTCTCAACTCCTTCTTTGTGACATTGCCTGCCTGGAGGATTTTCAGCGCAGCGATCAGCTGTTTGCGCGCAAATTTCGACCGTCTTTTGTCGGCATAGGCAAGGGTTGCCAGTGCCCTGGGCACATAGTGCAGCCTGTCCGGGTAGTTAAACACGTCTCCAAAACTGGATTCCACGGACCAGATCGCCAGAATGACGGACCGTTCAACGCCAAAGCGACGTTCGATTTGCGAAAGAACACGGGCATAGCGCTTGCCCATTTTCTGGGCGACTTCCACAATCGAGCCATGCACCCTGGTATCCACGTAACTCCAGGTGCTTTCGCGAAACTCCGGCTGAAAGCGTGCCTTCTCCAAAACCTTTGGATCGGGTGAACGCACGCCGGAAAAAGCCTTTTTGTAGGTCGATTTCTTGATGCCGGCTTTTGCTGCAACCGGATAAAAATCATTAATCCATTTGCGAAATCCCGCATCCGCTGCCGCCGGTGGAGCGTCAATCAGCAGCGCAGTGGCAAACAACAGGAAAACGAGTGCGACGATCGTGCGTCTGCCGCCGGGTTTATACATTGAATACTCCGCGATGTCTGATCTGTGCAGTATGATACCTGTGGCAAAAGGCGGAAAAAAGGCCAAGCGCTGACCGGCTCCCGCCTGTTCCCGAAACACAATAAGCTTGACGCATCAATAAAATCTTAACCATAACCCGCACTGAGCGAGAAGAATTTTCGTACAATTCAGGTTTGCATTATATTACCAATTCTGTAGAGCAGATTTCATGACGGCCACCTGGAGGTCCACAATTAATGACACAGCCACGAAAAGTCAGAAAAGCAGTCTTTCCGGTTGCAGGCTTGGGCACCCGTTTTCTGCCTGCTACCAAAGCCATCCCCAAGGAAATGCTGACTGTCGTTGACAAACCGGTCATCCAATATGTGGTTGATGAGGCGCGGGCTGCAGGCATTGAGCATTTTATATTCGTGACTGGGCGCAACAAAGCCGTTATCGAAGACCATTTCGACATTCAGGTCGAACTGTATGACACATTGCGCAATCGCGGCAAACTGGACGAATTGGGCAATCTTCAGGCTCTGCAGCCGAAGCCGGGACAAACGAGTTTTACCCGCCAGCAGGAACCTCTGGGGCTTGGGCATGCCGTATGGTGTGCCCGTGAGCTTGTTGGTGATGAGCCCTTTGCACTTTTGCTGCCTGACATGGTGATGCAGCATGAAAAGAGCTGTTTGTCCGGCATGGTTGATTTGTACCAAAAGGTCGGCGGCAACGTGGTTTCAGTTGAGGAAGTGCCGGATGAGGATACCCATCGCTACGGCATCGTCGGCGTTGGCGAGGATATCAGTGATGACGGGTTCAAAATCAACGCGATGGTTGAAAAACCAATGCCTGGAACTGCCCCGTCGAATTATTTTATCAATGGCAGGTACATTCTGCAGCCGGAAGTTTTTTCCATTCTGGAAACACAGGAAAGCGGTGCTGGTAATGAAATACAGATTACCGATGCCATGCTCAAACTTGCTGAAAAACAGGATTTTTCAGCCTATCGGTTCCGCGGAAACACTTTCGACTGTGGTTCAAAGGAAGGGTTCATACGAGCCAATGTTTCGTTCGCTTTGGAACGGGCTGATATTCGAGTAAAGGTCGAGGATGACCTTCGACGCATGCTGGGTGCTCTTTGAGGACAGATGAATTGTTCTAGCGCTGCAGCTTCATGCCAAGGCCAAGAAACAAATCATCATTTGTGCCACCGCCATCGGTGACGGTCTTTTCGTAAGTGATGCCGCCATCGATACCAACATTGCGATTGAGCCACCAGGTAAAGCCGCTGCCGACACCGTAGACAGTTTGATTGGCTGTGGCACCGACATAGTCTCTCCACCCCAGCAACCCGCTGGCGCTGACGATGAGATTGGAACTTAACTCGTGGGTAATTTCTGCATTTGCAGAATAGAAAATGGAGCCCGGTTCACTGGCCCTGGTTGAATCTTCCAGTGATGTGGACAGGGCCATCACAACGTCTGTACCGCGGCGTGGCGACCAGGTGGCGAACCCGTCAACCGTAAATGCCTGTATGGGTGCCAGTCGGGTGTCATCAATGTTTCGCTGCGCAAAACCTGCGGAAATTTCGCCCGTGAGTTTTTCGCCAAAATCGGTTTCGATTCCGGCCCGCAGGGCATAGCTGGTGGACGAACGGGCAAAACCGGAAGAATCCAATTGTTGATCATAGATGATCTGCCCGAATTCACCCTCGATAAACGGCGTATAGGCTGCACCGGATTCAATTCCTGCGCGCAGCGTGATCGCGTAGTTGCTTTCGTCCCGTTCGGACAGTGTCAAAAGGGTGCCGCTTGCCAGCTGCGCATCACCAAATGTGGAGCGACCACCACTTAGTGAAACAGTGCCGCGCCAGGCGCCGAAGAGATGATCCAGAGAAGCGTTGGCATTTATGGATTGCACGTCTGCCTGGGCAACGGCATTGTTGACGGCATTTGCATCGGTCTGGCTTTCCTGACCAAATGAATAGCCGGCTGCAAAACTGGCCGTTGTGGTTGATGACAAGTCGAGCCGCAGATCTGCTGCGATATCAGTACTTGGGTCTTCCTCACCGTTGCCGCTGATGGTCTTGTCGAAGACATGCTCCCCAGTGACGGTCAGCTGATGGCGGGACCAGTCCGAC
The DNA here is from genome assembly GCA_947501445.1 of uncultured Rhizobiaceae group bacterium. Lineage (GTDB taxonomy): Bacteria > Pseudomonadota > Alphaproteobacteria > Rhizobiales > Rhizobiaceae > Hoeflea_A. The sequence goes on from CANMVS010000011.1 coordinate 19,594, forward strand.
TGCAACTGCGAATTCAACACGGTTCGACTGTAGGTGCGCGAAACGCTGGCAGAACCATCCCGCTCACTTTGGTGCGCAATTTGCTGGGTGATGGACGGACGCAGAATGAATGAACCGATGCGAATGCCGGCTGGATCAAATGGATCATCGTCATCGCGGCGGTTGATTGTATCGACACTCGCCTGTGCGGGATTGATGCTGTCAGGGTTTTGCACTGCCTGTACCGCCCCGGTCAGAACCGGATCACGGTCTACCGGTTCGGTTTGCGCATCAGTTTCCTGATCAGTCAGGCGTTCGGCTGAGCGCAGAAATCTGCGTTGCTCGGTATCGCTCATGCCATCTGATTGAGTTACGCCTCGCAGCGCAAGATCTTCGTTGTCTATTGTCTGGGCCTGCGCGCCTGTGACTGCAAATGAAACCAGCGCAAGGTAGAGCAGGTGCCCCGCCACTGGCGGGACACTGTTGTGCCGCTTCTCATTCTGATCGCATTTTGGCGGTGTCATTCCGGTCTGACCAAGCGTTGGAAAATTCTTGTCAAACCGTAAAGCTTCGTGGTTAATGCTTCCTTTACAAGAGCGCCGATTTGCAACCTTTATAAGGGGTTCAGGCGGCCTCCACCTGCAGCTCGCGGCCCGTGCTGTGGGTTATACGCACTTGAGCGCCGACCGGCAGATCGGGTCCACTGACAACCCAGAACGTGTCATCAAGACGTATGCGTCCACGGCCTTCCAAAATAGGCTCGCTCAGTGTCGCGGTTCTGCCAACGAGACTAGCGCCGCGCTGATTTAGCAGCGGTTCATCCGTTTCGCCGCTTTTTGACATGATTCTGCGCCCGATCAGGGCGCAGGCAACCGACAGAACGGCAAAGATCAGGATTTGTATCTGCCACATCCAGAATGGGTCACCCCAAAACAGCAGCGAAAGGCAGCCTACAATAATGGCTGCGATACCGATCCAGATGAGGAATACACCGGGCATGACAATCTCGGCCATGAGCAGCAGTAAACCGCCAACCCACCAGCTCCAGGGGCCAAGTTCCGTGATGATTCGCTCGATCATGTATCGTTGTTCCTGTTGCCGGTTGACGGCACGGTTCTTCCATGGCGTTGTCCGCCGCCGGTACCATCCGCATCATTGCCAAAGACTTCCTTGGCAATAGCGCCAATGCCGCCCAAAGACCCGATGAGAGATGATGCTTCCATGGGGAGCATGACAATCTTTGAGTTTTTGGCTGTGCCGATGGCGGCCAGGGCCTCGGTGTATTTCTGCGCAACGAAGTAGTTGATGGCCTGGACGTCCCCGCCGGCAATGGCTTCAGACACGGAGGCCGTTGCTTTTGCTTCGGCCTGAGCCAACCTTTCGCGCGCTTCGGCTTCGCGAAATGCTGCTTCCTTGACACCTTCAGCTTCAAGAATTGCTGCCTGTTTGGCACCTTCAGCGCGCAAAATCTGTGCGTTTCGTGAGCCTTCGGCCTCAAGTACTTCAGCGCGTTTTTCCCGCTCGGCTTTCATTTGCCGCGCCATTGAATCCACCAGGTCTTTGGGCGGATTGATATCCTTGATCTCCACACGGGTGATTTTGATACCCCATGGGCTGGCCGCATCATCAACGACTTTCAAAAGCCGGTCATTGATGGCGTCACGGTTGGACAGGAGTTCGTCCAGGTCCATTGAACCCATGACCGAACGGATATTGGTCATGGTCAGATTGAGCAGCGCATTTTGCAGACTGTTTACCTGATAGGCAGCCTGGGGTGCGTTGAGGATCTGGAAAAACGCCACCGCGTCGGCAGCAACGCTGGCGTTGTCACGCGTAATGACTTCCTGGGTGGGCACATCAAGCACCTGTTCCATCATGTTCATACGCGCACCGATACGGTCGATAAAAGGTATGATCAGGTTCAATCCAGGCGCCAGCGTTCTTGTGTATTTTCCAAACCGCTCGACTGTATAATTGTACCCTTGGGGAATGGTCTTGATTCCGGCAAATAGAATCAGAACAACCAGAACGACAAAAATGATGACCGCAATATCAAAGCCGGCTAAAGGCATTAAATTTTCTCCTGCTCAAACGGGACCATTCCAGTTTGCAAATGCTACGAAGCTGTCGAATCAATCGACGCTGATTGTATTTGTTATCTAGCAAGATGGGGATGTCTTGCCAAAGTTGCAATTGGCAGGGGTAAAGAAGTCGCGTCAGACCCAGCCCTGCAACTCGCGGCGAACCACCGCCTCTATGACGCTCATTCCCGCTGCAGTGTCATTCAGACAGGGAATGTGGGTGAAATGCTCGCCGCCGTGTTCATGGAATATTTCCCCTGCCTCAACTGCGATCTCTTCAAGGGTCTCCAGACAATCCGATACAAATCCAGGGTTGATAACCGCAATGCGTTTGACACCTTCATTCGCCAGCTTTTCGACTGTCTTGTCGGTATAGGGCTGCAACCATTCCTCCGGGCCAAATCGTGATTGAAATGTTGTCATCAGCTGGGACTCGTTCCAACCCAGGTATGCACGAACCAGCCGCGTGGTTTTCATGCAGTGGCAATGATAGGGATCGCCCTTTTTAAAGTAGGATTGCGGAATGCCGTGAAATGAGGCGATAACCTTTTGCGGCTCCCAATCCAGACTTTTCAGATGGGTTTTGATCGATTGGCCGATTGCAGCAATATAGGCCGGATCGTCATGATAGGGCGGTACCGTGCGCAATGCCGGTTGCCAGCGCATTGCCATCAATGTTTCAAAGGCCTTGTCGTTGACCGTTGCCGTGGTACTGGCAGCATATTGAGGGTAAAGCGGAAACAGCACAATGCGTTCACATCCTGCGTCCTTGAGCGCTGTCAGACGATCTGCAATGGATGGTTGACCATAGCGCATGGCCCAATCCACCATCACATCCGGGTGGCTTTTCAACGCCAGTGCCAATTGGTCGGACTGATTGCGGGTATAGGTTCGCAGGTAGCTTTCGTCGAGCTCCCTGTTCCAGATTGTATCATAGGCTTTGCCGACTTTGCCGGGGCGCGTATTGAGCACAATCCCGAACAGGATCGGATACCACAGTGCCCGTGGCCATTCGATGACACGTTTGTCGGTTAAAAACTCACGCAAATAGCGGCGCATCGACTTATAGTCAGTCGCATCGGGGGTGCCCAGATTGACCAGCAGGACGCCAACTTTGCCGGTTGAAACAGCAGGGTGATTTGCCGGATAAACTGAAGCGTTTGAATGTGATTCTTCATGACCGCTGATATTCATGGATACTGGGTTTCCTGTTCGAGCGCGAACATAAGCTGCGGGGTCACGAAATCAAGTTGTTTGGACAATTTGCCTCATGTCGAAGGCCAGCCATACAGGCCGTCATACCAAAACACTGCCCGCAAGTGCGAGCAGTGTCTATATTTGTTTCCGGGATCAGGGTCGTCCTATTTGGTCGGTATGGTCACCGAAGTACCGACATCCAGTTTTTTGGGATCCTTGTCCGGATTGGCCTTGGCGATCTGACCCCATTTGTTGCCATCCCCAAGATATTTTTCAGCCAGGCTCCAGAGGCTGTCGCCTGCCGATATGACATGGGTTTTGACAGCCATGGCAGCGTCTTCAACCTTGGTGATTTCGCTCTTAACCGCATCACCGGCCTTGGCTGCGTCTTTGGACATGTCAGCCTCGCTCGCAGCAGCCGCCGTTATCTGTGTTATACGATTGCCAACAAAAGGGGTATAGGGCGTATTTCCGGTCAGGTAGTCTGCCACAACCTGTTCCAATCCAGGGCCATAGTCGTAGGCATCGGTCCCGTTTGTGGCGAAGACCTTGTACCCATCGCCGCCGGCACGCATGAAGTTGTTTGAGACTACGCCATATTCTGTGTCCGCAACAATGGCGCTGAATTTATTGTCCTTGCCGATCATTACATCCGAGATGCGACTGCCTGCCGGATTATTCAGGTTGAAGCTGTATTTCATGCCTGCGACCTGTGGAAAACGACCTGCACCTTCCTCAACCTGACCGACGCCATTTTCCAGCGCGACAATAATATCCGAGCCTTTCAGCTTGAAGGTCGACAGTGTGTTTTGAAACGGCAGCACCGTTACAACTTCACCCATGGTGATATCGCCATCGTCGATGGACGCGCGCAACCCGCCGCCATTTTGTATGGCAACGTCAATGCCCTGCGAGGCGACGCGTGCCAACATGGCATCGGTCACCAGATTGCCCATTTCGCATTCCTGGGCCCGGCAGCTTTTGCGGTTACCGTCGATGGGCGCACTGGCAACACCGATGACGACTTTCATTTTTTCCGCAATCGGTTTGGCAAGTTCAGCAATGCGGGCAGTCATGGCAGCATCGGGTTTGAAGCTGGAATCAAGCAGGATCGGTTCGCCAACAGCACTTTTGATCGCACCGTCGTCACCAAAGACTATTTTGACTTCGCCGAGATATTTGGAATAGGCGTAGGCCTGCACCACTGCCACCTGTTTTCCGGAAGGTCCTGTCAGCATCAGCGGATAGCTGCCTTCGGCCTTTTCGTTTGTATTCGACAGCAATGTGTTGGAATGACCGCCAACAACGACATCGATACCGTCAACCTGTGTGGCAATATCCTTGTCTTTTGCCAGACCCGTATGGGTCAGGGCGATGACCTTGGTTGCACCGGCTGCTTTGACCGTCTTCACGGCATCATTGAGGTATAATACAGGATCCATGAACAGCACCGAGTCACCGGGTGCAGAAAGTTCGCCGGTGTCGGCTGTGACAGCGCCTATTATGGCGACCTTCTCATCGCCCATATCCTTGATTACATATTCGACAAGTTTTCCAGCGAGTGGGCTGTCAGCGCCAATGAGCGCATTTCCCGAGATTGTCGGAAATGTGGTTTTATCAAGAAAATCAGCAAGGACCTGGTCGCCATCATCAAATTCATGGTTGCCCAGGACCATCGCGTCAAGCCCGAGCAGATCGAGAAATTCGGCTTCGGCAGCGCCCTTGTAGGTCGTATAAAAAAGTGAACCCTGAAAATTGTCACCCGCTGAGAGCACAAGGACATTGTCCAGACCTGTTTTTGTCTGGTCGATTGCAGTTTTGAGCCGTGCAACGCCGCCGAAACATTTGGAGGCCGCTTCATCGTCGGCTGAGCAGGTCGAATCATATTTGTTGATCGATTCAATTCGGCTGTGAAAGTCGTTGAAATGCAGGACATTGAGCTCAAAGTCTGCGAATGCGACCGTCGTCGATAAACTGAGGACGGCAGCGGAAACGCCAAGGCTGGTAAAGAATTTGGACATAGGCCGCTCCATGACAGATTGTATCGTGATGCGCCGAATACAAAGAATGTTCCGGCTGGATACGATCTTCAAAAAATGATGCCAGACCGGTTTTCTGGCAAGTGAACACATGTGTATCGCAAGTAATTACCCGGATCATGGCAATATTGCGAAACTGGATATTATGGTTTCATCAATTGCAGCGAACTGCAAGCGTGTATGCCCGTTGGGGTTAATCGTCTGGTGTGCTCAGCGGCTACGTCTGGCGTTTTCTGTAAACGACAAATTGGCTGTCGTCAGCCACCTTGTCATAGAGTTTCCTGGCGGCGGCATTTGTATGGTGTGTGTGCCAGTAGACGCTGTTTGTGCCCTGTGTCGCTGCATGCTCATAGACAGCATTGATGAGGGCCTTGCCGACCCCGGTACCGCGTGCTGCCGTGTCGGTATAAAGATCCTGCATATAGCAGGTTGGTTCGAGCAGGATTGTATTGCGGTGAAAAATGAAGTGCGCCAGCCCGATCAGGCGGCCCTTGTGCTCTGCCACGATACAATGCACCGGTTCGGCGGTATCGTGAAACCGCTCCCAGGTTTTGCGGGTGATGGCGTCAGCAAGCGCATGCGTTCCCTTACGCCCGTAAAACGCATTGTAATTTTCCCACAAAGGGCACCATTGGACAAAATCATCCACATGTGCGGGTCTGACGAGGGCCTGGGATGTCAACTTTAGCTCCTTAGAGCCGGAAGCCCGATGCCGGTCGCTTGAAAACCACCATCTGCTGCCAACAATTGTCCGGTTATATAGCTGGCCTCGGGCGAGGTGAGGAAACAAATGGCATTGGCAATTTCGTCTTCATGGCCATAGCGATTAAGCGGGACGGCATCGTGGTATGCGGCGCGAATCTCAGGCGTGTGAACCGCCAGTGCCAGCTTCGTGTTGACAGGACCGGGCGCAACGCAATTGGCGCGGATGCCAACTTCTCCCAATTCGGCGGCCTGCTGAAGCGTCAGCTGAATGACAGCCGCCTTGGATGTGCCATAGGCGACACGCAGGGTGCTGGCACGCAATCCGGAAATGGATGCTATATTGACGATGGCGGCGCTGGCGTTTTTCGCCGTTTCCATCAACATCGGTGTCATTGCCTGGGAAACCAGGAACACCCCATCAAGATTTGTGGCCATGACGGTGCGCCAGCGTTCGAATGTCGTCTCGGCAATCGGACCAAAATCGGCAACACCGGCATTATTGACCAGCGCATTGCAGCTCTCAAACGTCTGCGACATCTCGGCAGCCATTTGAGCGACCTGTACCGGATCTGAAACATCATAATGCATGGCCACCACCGCATCGCCGAATTCGGCTGCGGCCTTGAGCAGTTCTGTCCCGTCCCGGTCAACCATGGCAACACGCAAGCCCTGAGACACATATTTGCGGGTTGTGGCAAGGCCGATGCCACGGGCAGCACCGGTTACGAGAGCGGTTTTCATGGGTTGTTTTCCACTGTGTTGGTTATTCACTAGGAATCATAATCACGCTCATCGCAAATAACCTTGCCATCATTGGGCAGGCTGTCTGCACTGGCCATTATAACCTTGCCCTTCAGCTTGGTGATTTCAGCCAGAGTGCTGGCTATTGCGGCTGTGTCGGGTTGGGCGCCGCTGCTGGCGACAATATGCAGGGTCATGGCATCCTGATCCCCGTCACGGAACACCACCAGCCGTGCTTTCGCCACCTCATTATGCCGATCGACAATCGCCGCAATCTGTTTGGGGTCGACAAACATGCCCTTGACCTTTGTGCGCTGGTCCGCACGGCCCATCCAGCCCTTTATGCGCATGCCTGTGCGCCCGCAGTCAGACTGCCCCTCAAGCAGGGCTGTCATATCGCCGGTGCCAAAACGCACAAGCGGGTAGGCCGGATTAAGTGATGTAACGACGATTTCTCCGACCTCGCCATCTGCCACCGGATCACCAGTGCCTGGTCGGACAATTTCAACGATCAGATTTTCATTCAGAATCATGCCGGGTAGCGGATTGCCATCCGCGTCTGCACTTTCATAGGAGATTATGCCGATATCGGCTGTTGCATAGGCCTGCAGAACCTTGACACCGCGTGCTGCATATTCATCGCGCATGGACGGAAACAGAGCTCCCCCTGATACGAGAGCACGGTTGATGGATGACAGATCAAGCCCCATTTCATCGGCTTTGTCGAGGACGATTTTGAGGTAATCGGGCGTACCGGTAAATGCTGTTGGCTTGAGGGCAGCGGCGGCCTCAACCTGGGCCTCGGTATTGCCAACACCGGCTGGAAACACCAGACATCCAAGGGCTCTGGCTCCTTCATCAAGAATAAAGGCGCCTGGTGTCATATGGTAGGAAAATGCATTGTGTATTATGTCACCGGCGCGGATCCCGGCAGCATAAAGCCCACGTGCCGATTGCCACGGGTCAGCACCAAACCCCTGTGGTTCCCACACGGGGCCGGGCGACATGAAGACATGGTTTCCACGCAGGGCATCCGGATCAGCCAACCCACCAAAGGGTGGCTTGTCGGCCTGCATTTTCATCAATTCCGGTTTGCGCAGCACCGGCAGTTCTGCCAGCGCTTTGCGGTCTTTTACGGCGGCCGTGTTGATATCACCGAGCCAACCGCGCAGACCTTCTGCCTTGCGACAGGCAGTTGTCAAAAAATCCGGCAGTGCGGAAAACAGATCGCTTTCACGTTGCAGTGGGTCGCGGGTCTCCAGGTGATCGAAATATTCAGTCATGACGAATTGCTCCTCTTTCGCCAGGGATGCGTTCAATTTATTGCATGCCCCAAAGACAGCAATAGAAAATCCTTTGGCACTGTATCAATGTGTCCACGCCAATTGCATGCGAACCGGAAAGGTTCGCATCAGCATCAATGATCAGTTGGCGGTAATACCGGAATTAAGCGCGCCGACGTGTCAGCGAGAATTGAGCGCCACCGCTTGATGTACAGTTCAACCGGCTTGGAGACACCAGCGAGCAGTTTACGCGCGAGTTCGTGTTGCGAACCAGCGATCTGATGTTGATCTCAACCAGTCTTGGGTTGATCTGCGTATAGCGGCCGGTTGCCAGCAGTGTATTTGTATCCGTCGTCCTGGTTTCAAAAACACCGGCTGAAAAACTTGACTGGATGCCATTGGGATCGAGCCATTGGCCTTCGATAGAGTTGGGATCATATCCCGGGCCGTTGCGGTATTCTGTCTGACAGGCCGCAAGGCCAACCGCCATGACCATAAGTAAAGTGAGCCTGATCCAATGCCGCATAATCGCCTCCGCGCTGATTGCCTGGGTCACTGTTAACATTCGACCACCCAACACTGCAACATGAAGGATTTGGGGCGGGCACATTCTCCCGCCCGATTCATGGCAACTGTTACATTACTGCACAAGCACGTTTTTGAACTGCCAGGGGTCCTCTTCATCCAGATTTTCCGGAAAAAGACCCGGTCTGCCTGTCAGCGGTGTCCAGTCTGTATAGTGACCTTCAACCGGCCCGAGATAAGGCAATTGCACTTCGAGACAGCGCTGGAAGTCCATTTCGTCTGATTCGACAATGCCCGATTCGGGATTTTCCAGTGCCCAGACCATGCCGGCCAGAACAGCAGATGTGACCTGCAAACCGGTGGCATTTTGATCGGGAGCTAATTCGCGTGTTTCTTCTACGGACAGGCGTGATCCAAACCAGTAGGCATTTTTGTCATGGCCATAAAGAAGAACACCCAGTTCATCGATACCGTCCACCAGTTCATGCTCGTCAAGCACGTGCAGCACGGGCTGCTGTGTACCACCATTGCCGAACATCTCGTGTAGTGACAGGACGGCATCATTGGCCGGATGATAAGCATAGTGGCATGTTGGGCGATAGGTCGCCTGTCCATCGAGGTTTCTCACCGTGAAGAAATCCGCAATGGAAATGGATTCATTATGGGTTACCAGAAAACCGTATTGCGGGCCGGGCGTCGGACACCAGGTGCGCACTCTTGTATTGGCGCCGGGCTGTTCCAGATATATGGCCGCCTGACAGCCGGTATCATGGGATTTTGCATTGTCCGGCTTCCACTTTTCGTGTGTGCCCCAGCCCAGTTCTGATGGCTGGAGCCCTTCAGAAATGAACCCTTCTGCTGACCAGGTATTCCAGAATACCTCCAGGGGTTTTGGCTTGATGGCGCGCTGGGTATCGCGTTCGGCAATGTGGACACCCTGAACGCCGGCTTTTTGCATCATCCTGGCCCATCCGTCTCGGTCGCTTTGCTGCGGAATTTCAAAGTCCAGGCCCAGATCACCAGCCAGATTGACCAATGCCTGTTTGACGAACCAGGACACCATGCCCGGGTTAGCACCGCAGCACGATACGGCAGTTGTGCCGCCGGGATTGGCACGCTTTTCCCGCTGGACCGTTTCACGCAGCGCGTAATTTGTGCGAGCAGCATTGTCGACCGTGTCATTGAAGTAGAAACCGAGCCATGGCTCGACAACGGTGTCGATATACAGGGCACCAATTTCGCGGCAATATTTCATCAGTGCCAGCGATGATGTGTCAACCGACAGGTTCACGCAAAAACCCTGTCCTACCCCTTCGGTCAAAAGAGGCCCAAGCACGTCCTTGTAATTGTCATCTGTGAGTGCTGCCTGGACGTAGCGGATACCTTTGTCCTTAAGCAATTGCGCGTCGTCATCACGCGGATCAATCACGATCATGCGGTTTTTGTCATACTTGAAATGACGCTCGATCAGCGGCAATGTCCCGCGTCCGATGGAACCAAAACCAATCATGACGATCGGGCCATCAATGTTACCGTAAACAGGGTATTTGGCACTTGTCATCGTCGATCCTCACTGTGTGTTGGGTTGCTCAATTGGCGGGCCGGGCAGCGCCGATGCTGCAATTTTCATCCAAACATGGAATATTATCAGCCTGTGGCATTAGACCGTTTCACGTTTTTTCAGAAACGGGACACCGGTGTCGGCCTTTGATTTTGTTGATGCATTCAGATTTTGCCGATTCCATCAAAATCTGAATAGCTCTAGCGGTGCTCTTAAGCATAAACCTGCGCGGGATGGAAGGGCATCCATGTTGAATACCAGGTTCCACGGGCAATTATTCAACATACCGCGCCTGCATCAGCCCACGCAGTGAATTACCAATGAATATGGCTTTTGCGCTGACCAGGTCGGCCGGTGTCAATATTGCTTCGCGGGCGCGACCCTGATCAAGCAATTCCTGCCGCAAAACACCGCGTAGCAGACCGCATTGCAAAGCCGGTGTGAGCAATGGTCTTTCACCGGTTGTTTCGAGGAAGATGTTGCTGATGGTGCCCTCGCACAGTTCTTCGCGCTCATTGAGAAGGAGAACCTCATCGGCAGACCGTGCGTTGAATTCCTGGCGGGCCAGTACATATTGGCCACGGTTTGTGGTCTTGTGCTGCAGGAGTGTATCGGTGCTGTCCAAACGGGTGCTGGCTATTGCGAGGGTCCAGATCTTATTCGGATCGGTTGCAACGAAGGGGTAGGTATTGATCGTGACCTTTGCATTCGCAGACATTTCCAACCGAACACGCTGTGCATCATCATAGGCGGGCAGTGTATCCAGCTGTCGTCGGATGGTCTGCAGGTCGCAGGTGATATCGAGTGCATTTGCAGATTGCGACAATCTTTCCAAATGCAGTTCAATGCGGCTGATGTGGCCATCAACACTGCGGTACATTGTTTCGATCAAATTGATTTCGGTGGGTACATTCATTTTATGGATGCCGTTTCAATAGGTGTTCTGGCTCAATCGGTGTTCCGGCTTAATCGGTGTTCTGGGCCGTTGCGGCCAATGCAAACCGCGCCTTGATCAGGCACTCTTCATATTCGGCCTGTACATCGGAATCGAAAATTATGCCGCCGCCGACGTTGAAAACAGCATGTCCATCGCCGTAGAGGCTGATCGTGCGTATGGCAACATTGAACTCCATTGTACCGCCAGGGGCTATCCAGCCAATGGATCCGCAATAGGCGTTGCGGTCTGTATCTTCCAGTTCACGGATAATTTCCATCGCCCTTATCTTCGGCGCCCCGGTTATGGAACCACAGGGAAATATGGCACGCATGACATCGGCGATGCCGTTGGTGCGATCAAGCCTGCCACGCACAGTGCTGACCATTTGATGTACTGTGGCGAAACTTTCCACACCGTAAAGTCGCGGCACATGAACGCTGCCTGCTGTGCACACGCGGGAGAGATCGTTGCGCAACAGATCCACAATCATCAAGTTTTCGCTGCGACATTTTGGGTCTTCTTCAAGCTGCTGCTTGAGGTGCTGATCCTGCTCTTTTGTTTTGCCGCGCGGCGCAGTGCCTTTCATGGGCTTGCTTTCGATCCAGCCATCATGGGCGACACGAAAGAATAATTCCGGAGATCTGGATACGATCTGCGGGCCATCCAGGGCCACAAGCGCGCTATGGGCGACAGCCTGGCGCGCGCGCAGGCTGTTGAACAATTCCGCCGCAGTGCTGGCACAATGGGCTGTGATATCAAATGTCAGATTGGCCTGAAAACAATCGCCCGCATGCAAATGGCGGTGAAGCTGATCGAAGCGTTGTCGGTATTCATCAAAATTCCAGCGGGGTGACCATTGCGCCAGTCCCGCATCCAGATTGGTCTGCTGCAGAATTTCCAAAGACGCATCCGGGGCCTGTGGTGCGCTGTAAATGCCAAAACACATGAGCGGGCAGGCGCGTTGATCGGTGTCCCTTGGTTTTATCCGCCTGGCCAGGGCTGGTTCCAGCACGTGACCGGCCTCATAGCTTAAAAACCCCGCCGACCATTTGCCCTGTTCGCGGGCTTTTTCCAATGCGGTGAAAACCGGAGCCACATCATCGATTGTCCATGCAGTCAGGATCTGTTCTGCGTCGGTGAAAAACAGATTCTCGCCGGTAAAATCATTCCGGAAAAGTACAAATTTGTCATGCATGGGCACGTCGATTGTGTCGGGTTGGAAAATGCGCTGTAACAGCCTGTTCGCAAGGACCCGGTGCTGCAGACGCCGTTCAGCCGATATTGATCCGGCCTTTTGTGACCAGGCACGGGTGGTCTATACCGCATATCCGGCCTTGGCAATGTCCCAATCGGCGCTGCGATGACGCTATTTGCGCCATCGTGGCTGATGGCCAACGCGGACACATGCTCTTCGTTGGCTATTTTGCACTGGCCAATTGCGCGTCGAGTTCTTCCAGCTCATCAATCAGCCCTTCGATCATCGACAGGCCACGCGACCAGAATGCCGGATCGCTGGCATCAAGATTGAAAGGGGCCAGCAGCTCGGAATGATGTTTGGTGCCACCTGCCTGGAGCATTTCAAAATATTTGTCCTGAAATCCGTCGGCAGAGTTTTGATAGACCGCATAGAGCGAGTTCACCAGACAATCACCGAATGCATAGGCATAGACGTAAAACGGTGAGTGTATAAAATGCGGGATATAGGTCCAGAACGTCTCATATCCGGGTGATATGCGAATGGCAGGACCAAGGCTCTCATGCTGTATGGACAGCCACAGTTCTCCAATTTGCTCGGAGGTCAATTCTCCGTTGCGGCGGGCAAGATGAACTTTGCGCTCGAATTGATAGAACGCAATCTGCCGAACAACTGTGTTGATCATGTCCTCAACTTTTTGAGACAGCATGGCCTTGCGTTCGCGGGCGTCCGAGGTGTTGTTCAACAAGGCGCGAAAGGTCAGCATTTCACCAAACACCGAGGCAGTCTCTGCAAGGGTCAGCGGCGTTTGTGCCATCAACGTGCCCTGATCAGCAGCCAATACCTGGTGGACACCATGGCCAAGTTCATGGGCCAGAGTCATCACGTCACGCGGCTTGCCCATATAATTGAGCAGAACATAGGGATGAACAGACGGCACGGTTGGATGGGCAAAGGCACCGGGCGCTTTGCCCGTGCGCACGGGTGCATCAATCCAATTGCGATCAAAGAAACGCCCGGCAATTTCAGACATGCGTGGGTCAAATTCACCATAGGCCGACAGGACGGTATCGCGGGCCTGATCCCACTTGATCAGCGACTGCGGTGTTTCGGGGAGCGGTGCATTGCGGTCCCAATAATCCATCACATCCATGCCGAGCCATTTTGCCTTCATGGCGTAGTAGCGATGCGACAGCCGCGGATAGGCCTGTGATACTGCATCAGCCAACGCATCAACAACATTGCGCTCAACGCGGTTTGCTAGGTGTCGGCTGTCAGCAATATCTTCAAATCCGCGCCAGCGATCGGAGATTTCCTTGTCTTTTGCCAAAGTATTGGTGATCAGAGTGAAGGTGCGAATGTTTTCGCCAAAGGTTTGGGAAAGTGCCTTCGCAGCGGCCGCCCGCTCCTCACCATCGGCTGATTGCAGTTTGTTAAGTGTCGGCTCCAGGCTCAATGGTTTACCATCGATATCAAACCTGAGTGCTGACATGGTTTCGTCGAACAACCGGTTCCACGCGCCGTGGCCGGTCACTGATTTTTCGTGAAACAGCTGTTCGATACGATCTTCAAGCTGATAGGGGCGGTCTTTACGCAAATCAATAAGCCAGGGACTATAGGCACGTGTGGCAGCATCCCCTTCAATAGCGGCCTCAATTATGGCATCTTCGATACGGTTGATTTCCAGCGTGAAAAACAACAGCTGGCTGCTTATATCGGTAATGCGCGATTGCATGTCGCCATAAAATTTTGCTCTGGCCGGATCGCTGGTATCTGTGAAATAGGTCAGTCCCGCAAAGGAGATCATGCGGCCCATCAGCTCCTCAAGCGCCTCATATTCCACCAGAGCTGCGCCAAGCCCCTTTTCACCGCCGGTCTCAGCGGCGGTTTTGAGTTGACCCTTCCAGTCTTTTTCAAACGCGTCGCAACGGCGCGCGGCGTCGTCCAGATCACGTGAGAGTTCCACTGAGTCCAGTGAGGGATACAGGTCACCCAAATTCCATTCCGGCAGGGCTCCCAGCTCATCTGATTGTACAGAATTCGTGGCTGCATCTGCGGCAGAATGGCTCACCGGTTGATTGCCGATTGTTCTGTATGATATTAGGGGCATGTGCGGGGCCTCTCAGGACGTTACTCGACCCTGCAATTTCAGGGTCTGGGGGGCAAGTCTCCAGACAGTTAATATCATAATGAGCTGTGGAGTTAATTGTTCGGTGAAGGGATTTTCACGAATTGACATAGTTTGACATGATTCGGGAATTAAAAAACGGGATTAATTCACTCCTTGTTAGTTGTTCGTTCACTATAAATGTCAAATGACACGCAGTGTGAGTACATTGCCATGCTCTCACCGCAATTTTCGTACAGCAGTCGCTGTGTGGGTAAACCGGAGCGGGTATTTTCCGGATTTCCCCAGATGGTCCGGTTGACCGGAAACAATTTAGGCACAATGATCCAGGTGGATGGCGGGATTGCAGGGGTTTTATTCAGTTTGTTAGGGTGTACCAACAGATTTGCCAGTTTGGCCGGTCCGCGCTGCCTTCTTATGGCCGTGACTGTGGCTGTTTTTGCCAGTCTCCTTGCAACGGCTCCGGTGCGTGCGGAAACCCGTTCGCTTAGCCTGTATTTCGTCCATACAAAAGAGCGTGCAACCATCACGTTCAAGAAAAACGGACGCTACAATCAGGCGGGCCTCAAAAAGCTCAACCGCTTTCTGCGCGACTGGCGTCAAAAGGAATCCACCAAAATGGATCCACGTCTGTTCGATCTCCTGTGGGAGGTTTATCAGGCCAGCGGATCGAAGAAACACATTCATGTGGTGTCGGCCTATCGTTCACCAAAAACCAATGCCTTGTTGCGCAAACGCTCACGCGGTGTGGCGAAAAAGAGCCAGCATATCCGCGGCAGGGCGATGGATTTTTATCTGCCGGATGTTCCAATCAAGAAGTTGCGCCGTATCGGCATGAAATTTCAGGTTGGCGGTGTCGGTTACTACCCCAAGTCCGGTTCACCCTTTGTGCATCTGGACATTGGCAGTGTGCGCTCATGGCCACGCATGAACCGCAGGGAACTGTCACAATTGTTTCCCAAAGGCAAAACGCTGCATCTGCCATCAGATGGCAAACCATTGCCCGGCTATAAACAGGCATTGGCTGATTACAAGTCCCGCGTGAGTTCCAAGGCAATACAGGTCGCTGGCGGCGGAGCGAAAAGAAAATCGTCGGGTGGTGGAAATGTGATTGCCGGTTTGTTTAACCGCAAGGATAAAAAACCTGATCCGAAGCCTTCAAGGGCCCAGACACAGGTCGCTGCGGTGGCAACGCCCGTGGATTCAAATCCGACCCTGGCTTCGGCCTTTGTGCCCAATCCAGCCGTCGTTCCGCGTCCCGAGGCGCGACCGAACCCACCGGATGCAGGTGTTCAGGTCGCGCTGGCCCAAATTACCACTGAAGTTGCCAATGCACCTCAGCTGGCCCCTCAAAGCGATGTTGCGCCCCGGCAGAGCGATAGTGCTGCGCAGCAGGCAGGTGCCATTCCGGAACAGGGCGGTGTACCAATCATTGTGCCTGGTCCTGAAGCCGTACAGGATCCTGTAGCTGTTGCCGCGCTTGACGACAGACGCGTGGTTGATGAGCGTCGGGCTGTCGAAACAGCGCTGCTATCCGCACCGCTTCGCCGCACCAGTGGAACCGGTGACGCCGATGTTCCATTCATCCTGGCGTCTGTACGACCTCAGTCCAGGCCGAGTGCGGTATCAGGTGACTTGCCGGTGCCTTCTTATGCCACAACAGGGTTTGCATCCAAGCCTTTGACACGCGCTGACATTCGCGAAAATGTGCTCGTCCCATCAAGGACACCTGAAAATGTGCTGGTGCCTTCGGGCGCTTTGGCACCTTCTGAAGCACAGCCGGCACCCAACACGTCGCAATTGGCCTATGTTCCATTGCCAACACTGCGGCCCGATTTTGCGGGGCAGGATACCGGGATTTTGACGGCGTCGCTTGATGCAGGCGCTGCGATTACACAAACCGGCACACCTGCGCCGGGTATGCCGATACCGACACCTTCGCCATTGTGGGTCGCGCGCAATGCACCTGAAATGGTCGCGCAGCCACCGGTTCAGATTGCCCTGGCACCAACAAGTGGCGAGACCAGTCAGTCAGACTCCGATATTCGTGCCAATGCCTTTTTGCCCGCACCACAGATGCAAAAAAGCAAAGGTGGCCGCCCGCGCCCAAGCGATGCAGCTCAAAATCGGCCATCCTCGCTTCGTCAGGAAGCTGTCTGGTCGCAAAACATGATGAATGGCAGAACGTTTGATTCCACCCGGGTTGCAGCCTTGAACCGACCGGTCAGCGCGCCTGAGTTTGTTTCACATTATATGCGCTCAGTACCGAGCACGATCCATGTCGAAGGCTTTTCGCCTGACAACCGTGTCGCCAGTGCAGACCAGTTCAGCGGACGTGCGGTCAATTTCATGACCGTCGCGCGATTTGAAACCCGCAGCCAGTAACTGCGGGTGATTGCCAAAAATTCAAATAGCTATTCTTCAGGTGGTGATTCGATCATGCCCAATGCATGAAGATAGGTATCCAGAATGGCTTCCTGTTCCATGCGTTCGTTTTGATCCAGCTTGCGGATAGAAACGACTTTCCGAAGGATCTTGGCATCAAAACCCATTGATTTTGCTTCACCGTAAACTTCCTTGATGTCGTCGGCGATGGTCTTCTTTTCTTCTTCAAGCCTTTCAATACGCTCGATAAATGCGCGTAGTTGATCTCTGGCTATTCCGTGGGCTTCCGACATTCATCACTCCTGTGCAATCGGTTTGTGGATAGTTTGGAAAGGGAACAGTTTTCCCGGTCCTGTTATCGCGAAAATGTAAATGAGAGGTTCATGGCAAGCGGGTTGCTGACATGAACCATGAAGAACGGCCCCGACACGTGCCCTGTCAATGTGTCCGCGTCAAGGACATATGCGTTACGATTGGTGGCAAATTTTGTCCGCGCTCGTCGTTCGAGCAGCGCGTTGTGCTTTGCACGGCAATTGTTTTGCGGTCACCGCTGTTATTGCGCAGCGACAATCATGTATTCCGCGTTGATCCTATCCGTGATCCTTGTGGGATTGGGCAAAGGCCGCCTGTTGCTGCGGAGTCGCCACGCTCTGGTGCATCCTCTTCCAATCGTCATAGGCCATGCCATAGATCAATTCCCGGGCCTGTGCTTTGTCCAGCGCTACGCCTGCTTCATTGGCGGCATCCTGATACCAGTTGGACAGGCAGTTGCGGCAAAAGCCTCCAAGGTTCATCAGATCAATGTTCTGAACATCGGTTCTCTTGCGCAAATG
Source organism: uncultured Rhizobiaceae group bacterium (assembly GCA_947501445.1). Classification (GTDB taxonomy): domain Bacteria; phylum Pseudomonadota; class Alphaproteobacteria; order Rhizobiales; family Rhizobiaceae; genus Hoeflea_A. The sequence goes on from CANMVS010000011.1 coordinate 37,183, forward strand.
GGCGACAAGCGTTCTGAATGCCGCTGCCTCAAATTCGGTCTGCTGCTCTTTGGTCAATTGGGTCATCGTGTTTCTCCAACGGGTGTCGGTCAAAAAGTATTGGCTTGTTACCGGTTATATAATCCTGCAAGGGCGCAAATAGTATCCCTGAATTCAACGTGCTCTGTTTTCAACCGGATATACAGCGCCGTTGTGGCCACAAACGGACAACAGGGGTTGTTCCAACTATCCGAACTGCACAACACGCGGCATTGAAAATCAAAATTACGTCATCAGATGCACTCGAATTGGGTCGGATTCGTTGACATTGTATTGTCCAATGCGGCACATAACACCATGTCGAGTTTTCAATTGGGATGTTAAGCGCACAGTGGATGTAAATCGATTTATTCAATGGCGTGGCGCACTGGGCCTGCTGGCTGTCTGCGGTGCTTTGACAATGGCAGATGATGCACGCGCCGATTTTCGTGTTTGCAATGGAACACAGAACCTGGTCGGTGTTGCCATCGGCTATCGTGGTGAAGAAGGCTGGGTCACTGAAGGCTGGTGGCAGGTTCCTGCAACGTCATGTGCAACTGTCATAGAAGGTACGCTGGCGGCGCGCTATTACTATGTCTATGCCGAAGACGCTGCACGTGGCGGTCGCTGGGGCGGTGATGTCAATATGTGTGTCGCGGAAGATGAATTTAAAATTACCGGTGTGCAAAACTGTTTTACCAGAGGTTTCATGCGCATGGGCTTCAAGGAATATGATACCGGGCAGCAATCGAGCTGGATGGTCCAGCTCTCTGATTCGGCTGAAATAGAGGAAGGTCAAAATTAATGAGGCGTCTGCGCAAAGTCAAAATTCTTGCAACATTGGGCCCTGCGTCTTCTGACGAGGAAACAATTCAGAAGTTGCATGAGGCTGGTGCAGATCTTTTCCGCATCAATATGAGTCACTCCAGCCATGAGGTATTGCAGACACTGATCAAACGTATCCGCAATGTTGAAAAGCGCTGCGGTCATCCGATTGGTATTCTGGCCGACCTGCAGGGACCAAAACTGCGTGTTGGAAAATTTGCCGATGGGGTTGTCGAATTGCTGCCTGGTCAAACGTTTACGCTCGACAAGGATGAAGCACCGGGCGATGCCGTGCGTGTACATCTGCCGCACCCGGAAATTTTTGATGCGGTCGAAGCTGGCCACAGGCTGCTGATTGATGATGGCCGGTTGCATTTAAAGGCTGAATCCAGTGATGGAAACACGATTGTCTGTACGGTTGTTTCGGGAACCAGGATTTCTGACCGCAAAGGCGTAAGCCTGCCCGATACGACGTTGGGTGTCGGCGCTTTGACACCGAAGGATCACAAGGATCTCGAAGCCGTTCTTGCCACCAATGAGGTTGACTGGCTGGCACTGTCTTTCATTCAGCGACCCGAAGACATGGCAGAGGTGCGCAAGATATCGCGATCGCGTGTGGGTCTTATGGCCAAGATTGAAAAACCGCAGGCCATCGAGCGCATTGATGAGATAATCGAGCTGTCCGACGCCTTGATGGTCGCCCGCGGCGATCTTGGCGTGGAAATGCCTATTGAATCGGTCCCCGGTTTGCAAAAACAGCTTACTCGCGCCTGTCGCAGGGCCGGCAAACCTGTTGTGGTGGCGACACAGATGCTTGAATCAATGATATCAGCACCTGTACCAACCCGTGCTGAGGTATCAGACGTTGCGACGGCGGTATTCGAGGGGGCGGATGCAGTGATGTTATCGGCTGAGTCTGCTGCGGGTGATTATCCGGTGGAAGCCGTATCAACCATGGCGGCAATCGCACGCAAGGTTGAGAAGGACCCGAATTATACCGGCATCGTGCATGCGCAACGTTCCGAGCCGGAAGCAACCGGCGCTGATGCCATATCCAAGGCTGCCCGTCAGATTGCCGAAACGCTGAAGCTGTCAGCCATCGTGTGTTACACATCATCCGGAACAACCGGCATGCGCACCTCCCGCGAACGGCCACTGGTGCCCATTATTGCCCTGTCGAATGTTATTCAAACGGCACGCCGACTGTCGGTCGTGTGGGGTCTGCATTGTGTGGTCACTGAAGACGCACATGATCTGGATGACATGGTTGATCGGGCCTGCCGGATCGTATTTCGGGAAGAATTTGGCAAGCCGGGTGATCGCGTGATCATCTCTGCCGGTGTCCCCCTTGGCACACCCGGAGCAACGAACATGTTGCGCATAGCCTATATCGGCTCCGATGGGATGACCGGTATCTAAGGCTTTTGCAAGGGGCATAGAGCAATTCAGGTTTTGACGGAATCGGCAAAACCTGAATGCATCAATAAAATCAAAGGCCGACACCGTTGTCCTGTTTCCGATAAAACGTGAAACGGTCCAAATCAACGGGGTTTCCCGACAATTTGTCCAATGCAGCCAAACACAGATCGGTGGCATTGTAGTCCGGCTTGTGCCCGACACCATCGATATCAATCCATTGCGCCCCCGATATATCTGTTGCCAGCCCGGCGGAGTGCAGGTGTGAAGGGACAAGGCCGTCCTGTTGACCGCTGATGATAATCGTTGGCTTTTGAATGTTTGCATATTGCGCACAGGTTCGTTCGAAGTGGCGATAGAGGCCTGTAACGTCCCGTGCATTGTGGCGAAATGTCCGTGGTCGCAGGACCAGCGCAATTTTGGCCTCTTCCACATAGTTTTGCGGATAGGCACCGGGGCAAAAAATGCAACGCGCTACCGTTGTAATGCGCGCCAGGCCGATGGGCAGGGTCACCAGCCAGGTGAACACATGTCCGAGCACCGGGATTGATGCAATGGTGTAATGCAGATCAACCCCGCCACCTGGCCAGGGATGCGAAGCGGCTGACAGTAATAGCAGGCCGGCCACCCTGTTGGGTTTTTCCATCGCCAGATTGAGGGCCACCGCCCCGCCCAGAGAATGACCCACGATGATTGCCTGGTTGATTTTGTAATGATCCATGAGGGCGGCAATCGCACGTGCCTGTCCGTCCGGCGTGTCGTTGTCAGCAGGACCCCTTTGTGACCAGCCATGGCCAGGGCGATCCAAAAAGAGCATTTCAGCCTTGCCCGCCAAGCGCTGGCGGAACGCCGTCATTGGATCCGCCAGGTTTCCACTGGCGCCGTGAATGAAAACAACAGCAGGGCGATCCGTCTGGGCAGGGCCGGGTACATGCACGGCGTGCATTTTGTATCCACCGATATCGACGATGCGACCGATGGGTGGATAGCGCGCAGCAATGCGCCTGGCCCATGTACAGGTGAACAGGGCCAGAATGACGACGGCAATCGCCAATAAAATCAGGGAGATTTCAAGTATGGACATTAGCATGGCAGAAATATCAAATTTCATCGCCTGTCAGTTCATCGGCAAGTTCACCCACACGTTTTTGCGCGGCCCGCATCGCCGGATAGATTTCCAGAACCTTGATGTAGGTCCCAAGTGCGGCTTCATCGCGGCCGCTGGCGGACAGAATTGAAGCCATTCCCATCAGGGCACCGAAGTGGCGTGGTTCAAGAACGAGAACGCGATTAATGTCCAGCATCGATTTTGCGTGATTGTTCATTATGAAATGCAGTGTTGCCCGACGGTTCCAGCCTTCAGCGTAGTCCGGCGTCAATACGGTGACCTGATCCAGCAGGTCGAGTGCGGTGAAATAACGCTTGTCGCGCATGGCCTCATTGGCCCAATCCATCAACTGGTTGCTGGTCGCGCTGTCCGATACACGCCATTCCGACCAGATTCGATCGGCAATGCGGCGGGCGGATTTGGGTTCTGACTCGCGTTTGAGCTCTTCGAAATAGGAATCAAGGCGCTCTGCCTTTGAAAGCACGATGGCCGGTTCCAGATCTGTGGAAGCATCGGGCGCAGTTTCCTGCGCATAAGCACCAGCGCTGCCAATGGCCAAAGAAATGGCCAGAGCGATGGTTTGTGCGGCAGAGCGAATCACAATTAAACAGCGCATGCCATAAACATATGGCGCACACGCCGGACGTCAAAGGCAAATTTTGGTGAACAGGGTATCTTCAAAAAACGGAACGAACCGTTTGTGATTAACCCTGACGTGCCTTGAAGCGCGGATTCTGCTTGTTGATGATATACACACGGCCTTTACGACGTACCAGACGGTTTTCGCGATGACGTGCTTTGAGCGCTTTAAGCGAATTTTTGATCTTCATTGTTCCGGACCCATGGTCAGTGCCCGTAAAGCCAATTTGACCACCGGGCAGATAATAACCAAAAGCGCGCCATCAGACGCGCTTTCTTTGTTGGTGTTGCGTTTAAACGCATGAGAAAATTCTGTCAACCGCAGGCGCCCAATTAGCTGTCAATCATCGCGGTAATAATTGCCATACAGGCGTTATTTCAAACGTGTTATGTGGCCCATCTTGCGCCCCGGTCTGACATCGTTTTTACCGTAAAGATGGACCATGGTATTCTTTTGCTGAAGCAAGGCGGGCAATTGCATGACGTCTTCGCCAATCAGATTTTCCATTTCGCAGTCACTATGGCGATGGCAGTCTGAAAGGGGTAACCCGCAGATGGCGCGAATATGTTGCTCGAACTGGGAAACAACACAGGCGGCTTCCGTCCAGTGACCGGAGTTGTGAACGCGCGGGGCGAACTCATTGGCCAATAGGCTGCCATCTTCCATGACAAAGAGTTCAAGGCCGATGACGCCGACATAATCCAGCTTTGTCAGCAAAGACTGCACAGCCGCAACCGCAGCCTCAACCGTTTGTGGTGAAACATTCGCCGGGACAGTTGAACGATGCAAAATACCGTTAATATGCTCATTGCGCGCAGGCTCATAACTGGTGATGGTGCCGTCGGTTCCCCGGGCGGCAATAACGGAGATCTCTGCAACAAAGGGTACCAGAGCCTCCAAAATCAAAGGTACGCCGCCCAAATCGGAAAAGACATGCCTGGTCGCCTGGCCTGGCCGGTTGAACAGGTGCTGTCCTTTACCATCATAGCCCAGTCGGCGGGTTTTCAGCACGCCCCGACCGGACATTTGCGCAAGCGCATCATCCAGTTCCTTCTGGCCATCGATGGCTATAAAATCGGCGGTCGCAATACCGCATTCGCGCAGAAATTGTTTTTCGCCCAGCCGATCCTGGGATATTTCCAGTGCTGCCGGCGGCGGATAGACAGGTTTTTTTTGTGCCAGGGAGCGGGCGGCTTCTACCGGAACATTTTCAAATTCATAGGTTATGACATCACTTAACACAGCAAGTGTCTCAAGGGCATCCGGGTCATCATATTTGGCGGCAATCTGGCTGGTGGCCACCTGTGCTGCCGGGCATTTATCCTGCGGTTCAAGGACGATGGTCTGGTAACCAAGACGGGCAGCGGCCATGGCCAGCATGCGTCCCAGTTGCCCGCCACCGATGATTCCTATGGTGCTGCCCTGTTGCAAAATCGAGCTTTGAGCAATTGCCATTTTCAGTTCTCTTTTGAAGGTTTGTCTGCAACGCCGTCTGTCCGTTCCTGTCGCCAGGCATCCAGGCGCCGTGCGGTCGGTTCGTCTGACAGGGCCAATACAGCGGCCGAAAGAAGAGCCGCATTGATTGCGCCGGCCTGGCCAATGGCAAGCGTACCAACCGGAATACCTGCGGGCATCTGCACAATGGACAAAAGGCTGTCCTGTCCGGACAGGGCTTTTGACTGGATGGGCACGCCAAAGACCGGCAATGGTGTCATGGCAGCGGTCATGCCCGGCAGATGAGCGGCACCACCCGCACCGGCTATGATTGTCTTGAAACCATTGCTGCGGGCCGACTTGGCAAATTCCACCATTCGATCGGGTGTGCGATGGGCCGAAATGATGAGCGTCTCGTAACCGATCTCCAGAGAGTCGAGCGTCTGAGCTGCAAATTCCATTGTTGGCCAATCTGACTGGCTACCCATGATAATGGCCACCGGTGGCTTCGTACGCATGTTTTTCCCCGTCTCGATTGAATCCGTTGCTTTGTCGATTCGTGTGCCTATCAGGCAATTATGTCGGGAATGATCTGATCCTCGATTTTTGACATTTTGTCTTTGAGTGCCAACTTTTTCTTCTTCATGCGCTGGACGCGCAATGCATCACAACCGACGGAAATCATCGCTTTGATTGCGGCATCAAAGTCTTCATGTTCCTGACGCATGCGGGCGGCTGATAACCGCAATTCTGTCTGATCCTGATCCGACATGCCCTATTCCCATTGTAAATTTGACGTGGTCTGCGAACCAAAAAAATACGCAGCCTTTCAGCTTCGTCTACCACTTTGTGGTTTTGCACAAAACAGCAAAGATTAAAAGTTATCCACGCTCTTGAATTTTATCTTCGACAATCGCCATATTTTAATGGCAAACTGATAAACTGCTACGACACGACGTGGCAGACAAAGCAAGGAAAAGGAGTTGTTCAATGGCAATTTATGCTCGTCTTGAAACGCTGGAAAGAAAGCACGGCGCACTGGAAGATGAACTCCATTCGGCTCTTAACCAACCATCGGCAGACGACACAACGATCAACGACCTCAAACGACGAAAGCTGCGGCTTAGGGATGAGATCGAACGATTGCGAGGAACGGTTCCCGATTCAACCAAAATGGAATTGAACTGATTTTCTAATCTGCGGATCCCGCAAATGTGGGTTCTGTTGATGCACGATGGGTAGGAAAGAATGGGCATGCCGACCACCCGAAATCTGGTTGGCATGCTCCGATAGTATAAGAGCACCCGGGGGTGGGAGCTCACATTGATCGGTGGAAAACAGACGATTTCCACGTGGATTTTTTTGAGATTTTTCCCAATAGAAAAAGCAGTTTTTGCCGCCAACGGGCTTGCAGGTGCAGGTCCGCCAATGACGGCGACAGGCGATACACGGCAGCGTCTTCAGAGATTGCGTGCCTGCTCCCGTAAAACAAACTTTTGAATTTTGCCGGTGGAGGTTTTGGGCACGTCCTGAAAAATAACGTGGCGTGGGCATTTGAAGCGAGCCAATAGCGCACGGCAATGCTCGATTATCTGATCCTGTGTCGCGGTGTGTCCGGCCTTTAACTCTACAAATGCACAGGGTGTTTCACCCCATTTGTCATCGGGCCTTGCCACAACGGCAGCGGCCTGAATGGCGGGATGTTTATAAAGCGCATCTTCGACTTCGATCGAGGAAATGTTTTCTCCACCGGAGATTATGATGTCCTTTGACCGGTCCTTCAATTGAATGTAGCCATCAGGGTGCATGACACCAAGGTCGCCGGAGTGAAACCAGCCACCGGCAAATGCCTCTGCCGTAGCAGCAAGGTTCTTCAGATACCCCTTCATGACAATATTGCCGCGAAACATGACCTCACCAATGGTTTCACCGTCAGCAGGAACCGGTTCCATGGTTTCAGGATCGCGGACTGAAAGGTCTTCAAGCGCATTGTAGCGAACGCCTTGCCTGGCCTTGAGCGCAATACGCGCCCGGTTATCCATTGCATCCCACTCGCGGTGCCACTCATTGACCACGGCAGGACCATAGGTTTCTGTCAGGCCATACAGGTGCACCACTTCAAAACCGGCTTCTGCCATTTGTGCAAGCACCTGTTCAGGCGGTGGCGCTGCAGCCGTATTGAATGATACCGTCTGGTCAAAATCACGCATTTCGTCCGCCTTCGCATTCAATAGTGTGGACATGACGATTGGCGCGCCGCAAAGGTGTGTTACCCCATGATCTGCCAGGGCGTCATACATGGCGCCGGCCCGTACCCAGCGCAGGCACACATGGGTTCCGGCAACGACAGCCAAGGTCCAGGGAAAGCACCAGCCATTGCAATGAAACATGGGCAGTGTCCACAGATACACAGGATGCTTTTGCATGCCCGATGCAACAATATTGGAATAGCCCATCAGGGCTGCACCACGATGGTGATAGACCACACCCTTGGGATTTCCGGTGGTGCCGGACGTATAATTGAGTGAAACAGAATCCCATTCATCATCGGGCAATGCCCAGTCAAATTGCGGATCACCTGCCGATACAAAGGCCTCATAATCCTGCGTGCCGATGCACGCACCTTTTGCAAAGGGTGTATCGGTGCCGAAATTCGGATCATCATAGTCAATCACAAGTGGTGATACATCAGCCAGTTCCAGCGCTTCTTCGCATACGGCTGAAAACTCCCTGTCAACGATCAGAATTTTTGTATTTGCGTGGTCCAGCTGGAAGGCCAGCACCGCCGCATCCAAACGGGTGTTGAGCGAGTGCAATATTGCACCCGTCATTGGCACACCATGGTGCGCTTCAAGCATGGCTGGCGTATTGGACAGCATCACAGAGACAGTGTCACCCTTGGTAATGCCATGGGCACAAAGGCTCGATGCCAATTGGCGTGAGCGCGCGTAAAATGTCTTGTAATCCATGGCAAGGGCACCATGAATGATCGCCGTGTGATCCGGATAGACAGCCGCGGCACGGGCCAGATGCGAGAGCGGCGACAAAGGCTGATAGTTGGCAGCATTGCGGTCCAAACCGGTCTCAAATGGGTTGCCAGTCATTTTTTCTCCCTCGCCCGCATCGGGGCCCTTAGCATCTGGTGTTATTCCACACCGTGATTGCACAGCAAAGCTCTGCTGCGATAAACCTCAGCCTATTAGACCGTTTCACGTTTTGTCAGAAACGGGACAACGGTGTCGGCCTTTGATTCTGTCGATGCATTCAGGTCTTGCCGATTGCGTCAAAACCTGAATAGCCCCAGTGCACCTGCGCCATCTGCCACCAGTTTGCAGGCCGTCAGCAGGATCATCACATACATCAGCGGGTAAAATACTTCCGGGTTCATGCGTTTGACCAGCCACGCACCTGAAAAAGTTGCGAGTGGTGCCAGTGGCAATAATATTGCCGATGTTTTCAGATTGCTCGCGTCAAATTGCCCGAGTGCAAAATAGGGCAGAAGCTTGATTGCATTCACTACGGCAAAATAACGGGTGCTAGTGCCTGTATAGATCTTGGGATCAAGACGCAGCGGTAGGGCGTAAATCTGAAAGGGCGGTCCGCCCGCGTGGGTTACGAAGCTGGTAAAACCTGAAATTGTTGCCCAGAATGTGCCTTTGATGCGGTTTTGCGGCCTGGGCAGCAGTGTTTTGCCGCGCGTCGCACGGTAGCGGTCCACCACATAACGAAGCACAAAAAAGATTGCTACAAGACCGACGATCAGGCGGGTCATGCCGGTGGTGACGAGCGATGCCGTCAGCCAGCCTATACCAATGCCGATAATTGCGCCAGGCAACATCACTTTCAGCGTTGTGGTGTCATTATGCTTGCGCCAGACCCACAAGCCTGCCATGTCCATGACAATCATGATAGGCAACATGATTGCTGCGGCCTGAACCGGAGACATGACCAGTGCCATGATTGGAACGCCCATCAGCGCCAATGCACCGCCCAGGCCGCCTTTTGACAGGCCAACCAGAATAACTGCAGGCACTGCAGCGGCGAAAAAGATAAATTCGGTGGGCATAGTGTAGTGGTTGATCCCGTGACGCGCGTGGTTTATCGGGAAAAGCAACAAAAAGCGAGAGCGGAAATCTTTGTCAGAACCGCTGGCGCAGCCACAAAGGAGAGGCAACGATGTCAGATGTGGAAAACAGGTGCCGGCTGGTTCTGGTTACGCCGGAGTTTTCCGACCCGGATGCCGCCGCTACACAGCTTGGTGATGCCTTGCGCGGCGGTGATGTTGCTTCGGTCATCATACCGCAATATGAGTTGGGTGAGCAGGCCTATCAGACATTGGTGGAAAAGCTTGTGCCTATCATTCAAAAGGCCAATGCCGCAGCACTGGTCGCCGGTGATAGCAGAGCCGCGGCACGCGCCGGCGCGGATGGTTTGCACATCGACGGCACTGTGGAATTGCTGCAGGATGCCATCGAGCGTTTCACGCCTGATATGATTGTTGGCGGAGGCCGGGCCAAGGAACGGCATGTGGCGCTGGAAATTGGTGAGTTGCGTCCTGACTATGTTTTCTTCGGCAAGATTGATGGTGACATCAAGCCCGAGGCGCACAAAAAGAATATTAATCTGGCTGAATGGTGGGCTTCAATGGTGGAAATACCCTGTGTTGTCATGGCTGGCCATTCTGTTGCATCAATTGTCGATGTTGCTGAAACGGGAGCGGAATTTGTCGCCTTGCGCAATGCGGTGTTTGGGGAACCGGAAAAAGCCGCCCTTCTGGTTGCCGAAGCCAATGCGTTGCTTGACGAAAAAGCGCCACGGTTTGGGCGCTAAATGACCCGCATGAAAAAATTTCTCCTGCCCACAACCATCCTGTTGACGATGGCAATACACACTTCTTTTGCCGTTGCGGCACAGGAACTGCCTGTGGAGGGGAGCGCGCAAACAGATTTTTCGACGTCGCCATTCATAATACAGCCGCAAGATCTTGGACAGCCGCAGCAAATCGGTGAGGAAGAAAATGATCCTGCTGCCACAAGAGTTCTGCCGGGACTTCAGGATGTTGAGCCCGAGCCAACACCCGATACGATAGATGTCGGCGATGCAGCTTTTGGCGCATTTCAACGCGGCCGATATCTGACTGCGTTCAATCTGGCCCTGCCGAGGGCAAAGCTGGGCGACCCGGCAGCCCAAACGCTGGTGGCGGAAATCTACGCGCGGGGACTAGGGCTTGCGAAGGACCTCAAGGAAGCCGCTGTCTGGTATGCCGCTGCCGCCGAAGGTGGTGATGTTGCTTCGCAACTCAAATTTGCTTTGATGCTGCTCGAAGGACGATATGTTGAGGCCGATCCGGAACGGGCAAAAGAGATGATGCGGTTGGCAGCTGACGCTGGAAATTCTTCTGCCCAGTTCAACTATGGCCAGTTGCTGATTACCCAACAACCCGGCAAGGAGGGTGTACAAAAAGCCTTGCCTTATCTGACCCGGGCCGCAGACAATGGTATTGCCGATGCGCAATTCGCGCTGGCTCAGATTTATGGCTTTGGTGTTGGTCTTGAAGAAGCCGATCCCTCTACCGCGCGCGTCTGGCTCATTCGGGCAGCGCGATCAGGCTATGATACCGCACAGCTTGATCTTGCGGTCTGGCTTATCGATGGTATTGGCGGCGATATTGACTATGAATCCGGTTTCGGCTGGATGCGCCGCGCGGCCAACTCAGGCAACGTCATGGCGCAAAATCGTCTGTCGCACCTCTATCGCCACGCGATTGGAACACGACCAGACCCGATTGAAGCGGCCAAATGGTACATTCTTTCGCGCCGTGCGGGCCTGGAAGACCGGGGCCTTGATGATTTTTTCCAAGGCTTGACAGCAGAAGAGCAAAAATCCGGCATCGAAGCTGCGAATAACTTCCGCATACGTTAAGGCCCGTTAAAATTCGGGATTGTGTCCCGAAGCGATCTGACGGGATTTGGCAACCATCGTTTCACGCGTTGTTGAATAGGGTGCATGTCCTGTCTTCTTATGAAGCCTGAATGTATCAACACAATCAAAGGCCGACACCGTTGTCCTGTTTCTGTCAAAACGTGAAACGGTCCGGTCGAACAAATCTGACCCAATTGACACCCCATGCCTGATCCTAATAGGTCTTGGGTCTCTGCTCTAAGTTTGTGATGCTGAGCCCGTCGCTGCGATTGGAATATTGGCCGCCGGGGTGCGTTTGGCCGGTGTCAACAGGATCGCACCCAGGATAAGAATACAGGCAATCCATTGTACGGGTCCGATCGCCTCTGCAAACGCCAGCCAGCCGATAATGAAATTTGTCGGCAGTTCTGCGCTACTGATCATCGACGTGCGGGCCGGACCGACCACCGGCGCATTGGTGAGGTAGAGCAGCTGGGGTATCAGCGCGGTAATCAAGGCGATACCTGCAACGAACCACCAGCCACCTGGGGCACTTGGGACAAGCGAATGAAAATGGGAAGCCACAACCAGTGGTGACAACCCGATCGTTGCGCCGAATGCGAGGGTTGCGATCCGTGTCACCGGTGGCAGTACCACCAGTTTGCGGGTCACGATATTGACGGAATAGCCGAAACTCAATGGCGCGCTCAGCGACATAAGCAAAGCCGGGAGCTGATCACCTGACACAACAGAGGGTGGTTGTGCCAGAACGGCGGCTGCCAGAATAATGGCAGCGGCTGCACAGGCGCGTTTTCCTGGTCTATCGCCATAAAAAAGCCAGCCAATCAAAAGCGCAAAAACCGGAAACGTCATGTAAAGAACGGCGACACTTGAAACAGGTGCAACCTCAAGGGCGCGGGCATAACCAATCCAACCAAGACCGACACAAAAGCCAGCGGAAAGTCCCCAGCAGATTGGAACCCATAGCTGGCGGTGTGTGATCAGCGCAGGAAACAGGACTGCTGCTGTAATGGCATAACGATAGAATTCCACTGCATAGGGCGGGATGCCAACATCGGTCAGGCTTTTGGTGAAGAACGGCATTGTACCGTAAAAAAGCGCTGCAACCAGTAGCAGTATCGTCGCCGTTTTTTGACTGGCTTTGCCAGCGAATACATTAAGCAAAAATGTCATGCTGGTCTTGTCCTGATTATGACGTGGCGTTGACGATGACCCCATTCGGCCATTTTGTTGTTAAGTTTGATTTATCTGCAGCATACGCTGAAATGTATTACTTTATATATAGTAATACGATCTTTTGTAAGCAATTTTATTTGTGAATATGTAAATATTTGTATTTCAGCGCTCGTTGTGTCCCATGTATTTTGTGATTGTGTCTGTTTTTGTGTCTATCCAGGGTACCGTCAGGGCATATGACGTTGCCAATGGCACCTTCCGATAGCGTACACAAGATTATCTGCGCCATGAGGCAACGATTCATGAATGTATAATTACTGATAAAATCGGATGATATTATCAATATCACCGTACTATTTTGGTAAAATGATATAAAGCTGAAATTTGAATTCGTAATATTCGGTTAAAGGGCGGTAAAAAACCATTCTGTGATTTGTATGTTAGCAAACTCATCCGGATAGCATTACTTATTTAGCAAATATATATAAATATTGACACAAGTTCTATACATCTCTAGATATATACAGATAATTATTTTGGGGGATTGAGATGAGCGAAGATGTCGTAATAGTTGCACCGGGCAATGAACATATTTTCATTTTCGATGGCACCAGCGTCAATACAACCATTGAGGGCTTCAGTCCGCTCATTCATTCCATTGATCTTACGTGGTTCGGATTACGAAGATCGCAGGTGCAGATTGACCCGACAACCAACTCCATCACCTTTGCGGCGATAATTCTGACGCTTCCGCTGGTTGATTTTGACACGTTTGACCGGGCAAGCCTTGTTGGCCTTGGAGACGATTTTAGCGGCACGGAACTCGACGAAACGATCAACGGAACAGATTTTAATGATGAGATACATGCCGGTGGCGGTGATGATATTGTCCGTGGTCGTGCCGGCGACGACCTGATATATGGCGATGAGGGCAATGATCGACTGTTCGCCGATGCTGGTAACGACACTGTCTATGGCGGGATCGGAAACGACAAGGTCTATGGCGGTGATGGCAACGATAGTCTGCGCGGCGATGAAGGCGATGATACCGTGCGCGGCGGCGATGGCAATGACACCCTGCATGGAGAAGCCGGTAAAGACAAATTGTACGGCGGCGATGGCCGCGACATTCTGTACGGCGGCGACGGCGATGATATCGTGCATGGCGGTGATGGAGCAGACGATTTATACGGAGGCGCCGGTGCCGACAAGTTGTATGGTGGTGACGGATTCGACTGGATTATTGGCGGGGAGGGTGAGGATCGGCTGTACGGCGGCAATGACACGGACTTTATATTTGCCGAAAATGGCGATGACCGGGCTTATGGCGGTGCCGGCAATGACTTTGTCTATGGCGAAGAGGGCAATGATTTGGTCAGAGGCGGCGATGGCGATGACAGATTGCAGGGTGATGCCGGTGATGATCGCCTGCGTGGTGACAACGGTAATGATTTACTCTTCGGCGGTAACGGGTCCGACAAACTTTACGGTAACGACGGTAATGATCTCCTTTATGGCAATAGCGGGGCCGACAAACTCTACGGTGGTAATGGAGATGATGTCCTCTATGCAATCGATGGAACTGTCAGCACCAATTTGACCGACTTAACACTGGCAGAGGATTATTCGGCTACTGTCGATTTCAAATATTCACGCGGTGTCGACCAATCGTCACTTGGCGTTTATAAAATTGCTCAAGACGGAACGATCTACGATGTTGATATCGTCTTTGCCAGTGCATCCGGCTCCGGTGTGGCGGATCCGGACATCCCCGGGGGCAGCTCCTACACGCTTGATGTTCTGTCCGGAGAACGGCTTGGCTTTTTCATTGTTGGCAATGCATGGAAGCTGGGGGAAGAAAACCAAACCAATCTGACCATGGAGGGTGCCCAGTATGAATTGCGCAATCTGCAGGGCGAGGTTGGCAATGTCGATAACAATGAACCGACACAATTATGGCGTGTCGGAGAAACACCTGCAGACGATGTGTTGATTCTGTCGTCGCTCGATTCTCAAACCTATCACTCGGTCGCCACTGCGGAGTCTGGCTATTCCAGCAACGGTGATAATGTGCAGCACACCAAAAGCACCGCAGACCTGGCAGGAGGTGAGATAGAAATTGCCTTTGAAGACAGTCCCGGCGGCGGCGATAATGATTTTAATGATGTCGTTATCACTGTGGAAATTGGTCAAAAGAACCTGCTGACCCTACCCGGCCTGTTCTGGAATGGCGATGAACAGGATACGCATGTTCTTCAAGGTGGTGCCGGAGATGATGTACTGATTGGTGCCTCCGGAAACGATTTACTCTTTGGTGGGTTGGATGATGATGTTCTAAATGCCGGTGCCGGTGATGACGTGCTTCGTGGAGACGGCGGTTCCGACCTTATGCTCGGGGGGGATGGCAAGGACATATTTTTGTTCAAGATGGGTCAACAGGCAGCGCTTGGTGTTGAGGCGACAGATACAATCGCAGATTTCGTAAGAGGCGAGGATGTTCTGAAATTCACCAAAACCGGAAATAATATTGAATTTTCTGATGTCCAGATCGATGGCAATACCATATCCGTCGGTGATTATATTCACATCAAGTTGGGCGAGGGCATTGCCAGCCAACTCACCGCTGACGATTTTCTGTTTGTCTAGCGCAATTTGGGTTTTGACGCATTGATAAATGCGGGAGAGCGGCTTTGATTGGGTTGCTTTCCTGCAATTTGCTTTAAACAGTTTGGTGTGGCGGCTGCCTGTCGCGATGATGTCGTGTATGGCCGGCTAGAATGGCAGCCAGACACCACTTGATCAATTCTGATCCGCCAATTCAATAGAATGAATTGGGTTGGCGCCCTGACGAACCTGCCAACAAACACCCAACGGGCTTGCATATGCGGGCTTTTTGTGTTCTTGAAACGCCGATTTTACAGTTTAGCGGAACTTGCTCCCATGAAAATAAACGGAAATGAAATTCGCCCGGGCAATGTGATTGAGCACAATGGCAGTCTTTGGGCTGCTGTGAAGACGAATGCGGTCAAGCCGGGAAAAGGCGGTGCCTTTAATCAGGTCGAGCTGAAGAACCTGCTGGATGGCACGAAGCTCAACGAACGGTTCCGTGCGTCGGCGACAGTGGAAAAGGTTCGCCTGGAGCAAAAGGATTTTCAGTATCTGTATGAGCAGGGCGATATGCTGGTTTTCATGGATAATGAATCCTATGAACAGCTTGAGCTTCAACAGGAGTTTGTGGGTGATCGTGCCAAATTCCTCCAGGATGGCATGACAGTGGCCGTTGAGCTCTATGAGGACAAACCCATTGGTGTGTCGCTTCCTGATCAGGTTGTCCTGTCGATCACTGAGGCTGACCCGGTCGTCAAGGGACAGACCGCAGCTTCATCCTACAAGCCTGCCATTATGGAAAATGGTGTGAAAGTAATGGTGCCGCCCTTTATCGAGGCGGGTGAACGCATACTGGTAGACACCAATGAAATCACCTATATCCGTCGGGCAGACTAGATCAAAATCTTGATCTTTTGACGTGCGTTGACGCTGCGGTGGCCAAGGCGCCACCGATTTGAAATGCACCGCATTAATTCGCTCAATTGGTGAGCATCAAGGCAGAAAAAAAATGGCACGCTCAGCGCTTCTCAACGTCATGGTTCAGGCCGCCCTCAAGGCGGGACGATCGCTTGCCCGGGATTTTGGTGAAGTTCAAAATCTTCAGGTCTCGCTCAAGGGCCCCAGCGATTACGTCAGTCAGGCTGACCACAAGGCTGAAGAAATCATCCTGCACGAGTTGTCACGTGCCCGTCCGACCTATGGCGTGCTTGCGGAGGAAAGTGGCGAGCGCAAGGGGACCGATGGCCAGCATCGCTGGATTGTCGACCCGCTGGATGGGACCACCAATTTTCTTCATGGCATCCCAATGTTTGCGGTCTCCATCGGTTTGGAGCGTCAGGGTGAGGTCGTTGCCGGTGTTATCTATAATCCGGCAATGGATGAACTCTATACGGCCGAAAGAGGTAATGGTGCCTTTGTCAACGACAGACGCATGCGGGTCGCTGGTCGGCGTTCATTGTCTGATTGCGTGATTGGTACGGGTGTGCCGCATCTGGGTCGCGGTCATCATGGTCGCTATCTCGTCGAACTCAGCCATGTCATGGGTGAGGTTTCAGGCATAAGACGCATGGGTGCGGCGGCGCTTGATCTTGCCTATGTTGCAGCCGGCAGGCTGGACGGGTTTTGGGAAGAGGGTCTGTCACCATGGGATCTGGCAGCCGGTGTCATCATGATCCGCGAGGCTGGTGGTTACGTTTCGGATCGCAGTGGTGGCCCCCAAATGTTCAAACACAACAATATCGTCGCTGGCAATGAGCGCATTCACAAGGAATTGATAGGTGTGCTGGACAGGCCTGCACCAACGACCTGAGATATCTGCGAACCTGGACCGGTTCACGTTTTGTCAAAAACAGGACAAGGGTGTCGGCCTCTGATTTTGTTGATGCATTCAGATTGTGCCGTTCCCGTTAAAGCCTGATTTGCTTTTATGAACCCCTTGTCGGACTTGCGCGCGCATGGCGCACGCCACAGATAAGATTGCCCGCTGTGAGGTCGAATGGAACATTTTCAGCGGCAACACTGCTAAAGGAGCCAGTCGACGGCACGATTTTGACGAATTATGCGCTAATTGACATATACCCGGCACATTGTTGCACTTCTTTATGGTCTGCTATTTCCATTTCTCCTTGATTTTGCTTATTTACACGTGCCTAGTTTGGTTTGGCCTTGTTCGGGTTGGGGAACTTTGAGACGAGGTTGATTGTGTATCTGGCGATTGACAGATTATAGTCAGCGTTAAAACATTTTTGGGGAATTCGTCCGCTCGGTGACATCTGGTGATGTTGAGTGCGACGTAAATGACAAAGGGTAGGGACCGCCGCCTATGGCTAAACTAAGACTTTCCGGGTGGGGCCTGTCAGAACAGGACATTGGACTGGAGCCGCACAAGCTGTCGAGTCCGATGGTCTTTTTCATGAGCATGGTCGTATTCCTGATTCTCATCAGTTTCCTTGCCGCCATTCTTTATCGTGAAATATCGAATGCTTTTTTCGCCAATCCGGGGCTCAATGGTCTGATCCTGTTCGTTTTGGCGATTGGCATTTTTCTGGCGATCAATCAGGTTCTACGATTGCGACCCGAAGTTAACTGGGTCAATTCCTTTCGCCAGGGAGGCGATCAGGTTCGCAATACGCGCAATCCGACCCTGCTGGCTCCTATGCGTGTGCAGCTTAGCCGCCGACAGTCCACGTCCCTGTCAACCACCTCGCTGCGATCAATTCTGGATTCCATTGCCACGCGTCTGGATGAATCGCGCGACACCTCGCGCTACATGATTGGCCTTTTGGTTTTTCTGGGGCTTTTGGGCACATTCTGGGGGTTGTTGCTGACCATCGGGTCGATCAATACGGTCATCCAGTCTCTGGATCCGGGATCAGGCAATACCAATGATGTGCTGCAGGCGTTGAAGGATGGTCTGGCTTCGCCGCTTGACGGCATGGGCACAGCCTTTTCCACCTCGCTGTTCGGTTTGACCGGGTCGCTGGTTCTCGGATTTCTTGATCTTCAGGCCGGTCGGGCGCAGAACCGGTTCTATACGGAGCTTGAGAACTGGCTGTCCACAGTAACCGATCCGGATTTTGATGTGGTCTCCCAGGAAGGCGCAGCAGGTACTGAAGGGTCTGAGGATATTCGCCGTTTGTCAGAAACGGTGCAGACCATGGCGCAATCGGGTGGTGGTATCAATCAGCGCTCCACGGCAGCCATGGCCAATCTCGCCGAAGGCATTCAGGGGCTGGTCAAGAATATGCGCAATGAACAACAGATGCTGCGCGACTGGATAGAAGCCCAACAGGCCGAAGCACGGGCCATGCGGCAGACACTTGATGCGCTGGGTACCAAGATTAGCAAAATGGGCTCTGACAAAAAAACCGGAGGCCGATAGGCCATGGCACTGGCGCGGAACCGCCGTGGTGATCGGGGTGTTGATTACTGGCCGGGCTTTGTCGATGCCCTGTCGACCCTTCTGCTCGCCATCATGTTTTTGCTTTCGGTATTTGTCATGGCGCAATTCCTGCTCAGTCGGGAAATCAGCGGCCAGGATGAAGTGCTCAACCGTTTGAACAGTCAGATCAACGAACTGACACAGCTTCTGGCGCTGGAACAGTCCGGCAAGCAGGATATCGAAGATGCACTGGCCAACATGCAGGCCACTCTTGCTGATACGGAAGGCGAACGCTCGAGACTTCAGGCGTTGCTGGCACGCGGTGCCGGTGCGACCAGTGCAGCAGATGAGCAGATTGTCGTCCTGTCGCAATCACTTGATGAAGAAAAACAGATCAGCCAGCGCGCATTGTCGCAGGTTGAGTTGCTCAATCAGCAGATTGCGGCCCTGCGTCGCCAGATCGGTGCGCTGGAAGATGCTCTGGAGGTCTCTGAGGACAAGGACCGCTCATCGCAGACCAAAATTGCAGACCTTGGGCGCCGGTTGAATGTCGCCCTGGCGCAGCGGGTGCAGGAACTCAATCGCTACCGTTCGGATTTCTTTGGTCGGCTGCGCGAAATCCTGTCTGATCGCGAAAACATCCGTATTGTGGGTGACCGTTTTGTCCTGCAGTCCGAAGTGCTGTTTTCATCAGGAAGCGCTGATCTGAATGCGGAAGGCAAGGAAGAAATGGCCAAGCTTGCTGGCGCCATACTCGAACTTGCGCGCGAAATTCCTACGGATATCAACTGGGTGCTGCGGGTTGATGGCCACACGGACAATGTGCCTTTGTCCGGTACGGGCCGCTATGCGGATAACTGGGAGCTTTCTTCGGCGCGCGCAACCTCGGTCGTCAAGTTTCTGATTGAAGATGGTGTACCGGCCAACAGGCTTGTCGCTGCCGGCTTTGGCGAGTTCCAACCCATTGAAGAGGGCGATTCGCAACGGGTTCGCGCGATCAATCGTCGGATCGAGTTGAAACTGACCGAACGCTAGAACATGTTATTGGTCTCCAGGCTTCACAAAGCGCGCGTGTTACGTTTTGCGCGATCACCCGCTCGCAATGGGCCGGCATATTGATACACTCTTGGCACAAGCCCCTGTTTGGTTGGAGAACATAGTATGGATTGCGACGTCATCATTGTGGGTGCCGGGCTGGCCGGGCTGGTTGCCGCCAGTGAAATTGCTGAAGCAGGCAAGTCCGTCATGATCCTGGATCAGGAAAATGAAGCCAATCTGGGCGGTCAGGCTTTTTGGTCGCTCGGGGGGCTGATGCTGGTCGATTCCCCTGAACAACGGCGATTGCGGGTAAAAGACAGCCATGACCTGGCCTGGCAGGATTGGTTGGGTTCTGCAGGATTTGATCGTGACGAAGACCACTGGCCACGCAAGTGGGCACAGGCCTATGTGGATTTCGCCGCAGGTGAAAAACGCTCCTGGCTGCATCAGCAGGGCATGCGCTGGTTTCCGGTGGTTGGCTGGGCTGAACGGGGCGGCGGCCTTGCCAGCGGGCATGGCAATTCAGTGCCACGGTTCCATATTACCTGGGGCACAGGGCCGGGTGTCCTGGCACCCTTTGTACGGCGCGTAAGGCAAGGGGTCAGCGACGGAAAAATTCGCCTGTGTTTTCGCCATCAGGTTGATAACGTTGTCGTAACTGATGGGCGTGCGACAGGTGTTTGTGGCAGCAGGCTCGAGGATAGTAACACTGGTCGGGGGGAAAAGTCGTCCCGAGTGGTCGTTGGTGATTTCAACTACACTGCAGGCGCGGTCATTGTCAC
The DNA here is from genome assembly GCA_947501445.1 of uncultured Rhizobiaceae group bacterium. Taxonomy (GTDB): domain Bacteria; phylum Pseudomonadota; class Alphaproteobacteria; order Rhizobiales; family Rhizobiaceae; genus Hoeflea_A. The sequence continues at coordinate 57,531 of CANMVS010000011.1, forward strand.
CTCAGGCGGCATTGGAGGCAACCATGATCTGGTGCGCAGGAACTGGCCGCAGGATCGTCTTGGCCAGCCTCCGGCGGAAATGATCAGCGGCGTGCCGCACCATGTCGACGGGCGAATGATAGGCATCACTGCAAAGGCAGGCGCTTCGATCATCAACGCAGACCGGATGTGGCACTATGTGGAAGGGGTAAAAAACTGGGATCCGATCTGGCCGAAGCACGGCATTCGGGTGATACCGGGACCATCCTCTTTCTGGTGCGATGCACAAGGCAATCGCCTGCCGGTGCCCTGTCTGCCCGGCTTTGATACGCTTTCGACACTCAAACACATTATGTCAACCGGATATTCCCATAGCTGGTTTGTGCTCAGCCAATCGATCATCGAAAAGGAATTTGCCCTTTCCGGCTCTGAACAAAATCCTGACATGACCGGCAAAAGTATCCTCAAAGTGTTGCAGCGCGTGCGCAAGGGTGCGCCGCCACCGGTTGAAGCATTTAAGCAAAAGGGTGAGGATTTCGTCGTTCGTAATACGCTTGAAACACTGGTCGAGGGGATGAATGCCGTGGCTGGCAGCGATCTCATCGGGCTTGATCACCTGCGTGCCCAATTGGAAGCCCGCGACAGGGAGGTTGCAAATCCATTCTCCAAGGATGTGCAGATTACCGCCATGCATGGGGCACGGCGGTTTCTCGGAGACAGGCTTGTCAGAACGGCCAAACCGCATCGTATTCTTGACGAAAAACACGGACCACTCATTGCGGTTCGATTGAATATCCTGACCCGCAAAACACTGGGCGGTATTCATACGGATCTGTCATCACGGGTCCTGGGTGCGGATGGCAATGTGGTCGAAGGCCTGTATGCGGCCGGAGAAGTCTGCGGCTTTGGCGGCGGCGGCATGCATGGGTATAATGCGCTTGAAGGCACATTCCTTGGCGGTTGTATCTTTTCAGGTCGCACAGCCGGGCGCTCCGTCAGCGGGCAGACCTGATATAATCAACAGGTTGCCTGGCCTTGTAGTGCGACAGCTCTATTTTGCTACGGCAAATATTTCATCTTCATCGCGATTGAACTGCAGACGTGCCAGCCGCGCATAAATGCCGCCATCCTTTACCAGACTGGCGTGTGTGCCTTCCTCGACAATATGTCCGTGGTTCATGACCAGGATGCGGTCTGCCTTTTGCACTGTAGCCAGTCTGTGTGCGATGACCAAAGTCGTGTGGCCCTGCATCATGTCTGAAAGTGCCTTTTGCACAAGCGTTTCGCTTTCCGCATCCAGTGCCGAGGTCGCTTCGTCAAGAAGCACTATTGGCGCCTTGCGTAATATGGCGCGTGCAATGGCAATGCGCTGGCGTTGTCCGCCCGACAAAGTGATGCCGCGCTCGCCAACCATTGTATCATAGCCTTTTTCCATATTGACGATGAACGGGTCGGCCAGCGCTGCCTTCGAGGCGGCGATAATTTCCGCGTCGGTCGATCCGGGGCGGCCAAAGGCAATGTTGTCACGAATGGAGGTGGCAAAAATGGCTACATCCTGCGGCACACTGGCAAGCCGCCTGCGGACGATTTCCGGGTCTGCTTCCTTCACATTAACACCATCCAGTTCGATGGAACCGCGCGAAGGATCATAAAACCGGCTGATCAGCGCGAATAGCGTGCTCTTGCCTGCGCCCGAGGGGCCAACAATTGCAACAAGTTCACCCGGGTTTACCTTGAAGGAGAGACCGTCAAGTATGGCCTGTTCAGGACGGGCCGGGTAAGCAAAATGGACGTTTTTGAATTCAATCGATCCAACTGGCGGTTTAGGCAATGCCCTGGGCGATACAGGTGCCGCGATGGCCGGCACTTCATCCAGCAGTTCGGCAAGCCGCTCTGCGGCACCAGCGGCCTGCTGAAACTCGCCCCAGATTTCGGAAAGCGCCCCAAGGCTTGAGGCTGCCAATATCGAATAGAGAAGAAACTGACCAAGGGTACCGGCTGTCATGGAACCGGCCAGGACGTTTTGCGCGCCATACCACAAGATAGCCACGACACTGCCAAAAATCATCATGATCGCGAAACCGGTCAGCAGTGCGCGGGCACGCACAGCACTGCGTGCTGCCTTGAATGCGCCTTCAACGGCATCGGAATAGCGGTTAATGGCGGCAGATTCGCCGTTGAATGCCTGAAGTGTTCGCGATGCGCTGATGGATTCGCCGGCGAAGGCCGTGGCATGCGCAAGTGTGTCCTGAGCCTCGCGCGAGCGTGCACGTACTTTTCTGCCAAAGCCGACCATGGGGAATACCACCAGTGGAATGGCAAGCAGTACAAGGCCCGAGAGCTTCGGGCTTGTGACGATCATCATGACAACTGCACCAAGACATAATATGGCATTGCGCAGGGCCATGGAGGCCGTTGCGCCGACCACAGACTTGATCTGCGTGGTATCGGCACTCAGGCGCGAAACAATCTCACCGGACTGATTGGTGTCGAAGAAGGACGGTGAAAGGGCGGTTACGTGGCTGAACACGTCGCGCCGAAGGTCTGATACAACCCGCTCCCCGATGGTGATGACAAAATAGTAACGCATGGCGCTGGCCAGTGCCAAAACGCCGGCGATCAAAAGCAGCACGGAGAAATAATTGTTGATGAAGGCCGGATCGGCTTTGGAAAATCCGTGGTCTACCATGCGTCGTACCGCCAGGGGCAGAACCAGTGTTGCAGCGGCTGCAAGTGCCAGCGCGACCAGAGCACCGGCAACCAGTGGCCGGTAGTGCAACATATATGGAAACAACCGCGAAAGGGGGCGCAGTGTGTTCATGCGGGAGGTGCTGTTTTGGCTCATGTCAGACAATTTTGATTTCCATACCTGTTCCTGTGGCAAAAAAGAGCCGCGCCCCTTGTCACCCTACTGCCCATCATGTATAGGCTCGCCATCGAATTGAAAAGCCGTGACCTATCGGGTATGCGGCTTTGTTTGTGATTTGGGATGGTTTGCCGCAGCCAAAGCAGCGTGCAGGCGCCCTAACGATGCAGGATAAAGCAATGAAGGCTGATATTCATCCCGACTATCACATGATCAAAGTGGTCATGACAGATGGCACAGAATACATGACGCGCTCCACCTGGGGTTCCGAAGGTGAGACGATGACGCTTGAAATCGATCCAAAGGCCCATCCGGCCTGGACCGGTGGTCAGCAGCATCTGATGGACCGCGGTGGTCGTGTTTCCAAGTTCAAGAAGCGTTTCGAAGGCCTTGGCCTTTAACAACTGCTGCTTCTGCTGACCGATCAGCGCTGTTGATCGGACTGGAATGTGTAAAAAACCCGCTTTTGGCGGGTTTTTTCGTTGCTACAGTATGCGTGACACTTAAAAGCGCCAAAAGGCGATTTCAGCGTTTCAATTTCGTTTGGATTTATGCCGGGAGACAGAGGCTTTGGCTCCGGACCGTTGTCCCGTTTCTGACAAAACGTAAAACGGTCTCGGTCAGTTGCCGCCGAAGGCTGTGTGCAGCAAAGACAGCTGTGCCTTGACTGAATTCTCGTTGTCCGAGACCCGCGGCGGCGTTGTGTTTTCCTTGCGCTGGTAGACTTCCCGGTCAAGCATGGCCACACGCGACTGCAGCCGCAGGGACCGTTCCACAAGGTCGCGGAAGGTTTCGGGCAGATCATCCCATCCCGGTGCTGTCCTGTCGCAGGCAAAGCCATCCAGCCGAACCTTGGATTTTTCGGCAACAACCTGCTCGCGGGTCATTTCACCATTGTTGACAGCGCGCTGCAGCAGCAGCCAGGAGGCCATTTGCATCAAACGGGTGGTCAGGCGCATTGATTCGGCCGCATAGAGAACTGACGCCATGCGTGGCAATATTTTTGCCGCCGTACGACCTGTTCCATCCAGATAGGCGGCGGTTTCCTCAACCAGTCCCATGCCTTCAGCGTAGAGCGCTGTGAAGGACGCAGAAGAGGTGATGCGTTCTGCAAATTGGATTGTATTCTTGTGTGTGTCAGCCATGCGCCGTTGCCCCGATACTCATCTTTTATACACCAGCTGTTACAGCCTTCAAGTCGACGGTCGTCACAACCGATCGCCTGATCTGGTTTTACACTGATGCCTCAGATTGTTTTACGCAAGCCAATTCTTAAGGAAGGGTTAACGCCCAGGGGGCTGCGATAACCATATTCGGTCGACGGTATGGATTGTCCCCAGAAAACATTTATTTGCAAAAAAAAAGAGCCGCATGGCGACTCTCAGAAGTTTAACAGGGAGGCATCAAACCCGATGACATGGGCCATCCGGTCCGAATCCAGAAACTCTGGATATCAACAATAAAGACTTATAAAGCTTAATGTAGCGTTAACAGTGACCATAAAATTAACAATTATTGGTTCTGCTAAGGTGTCGTTAAGCAGTTTTTCCAGGCTTTGAGATCATCGGTGAGTCAAAAGATTCGCGGCAGCCAGACCGGTTCACATTTTGTTGGAAACGGGACAACGGTGTTGGCCTCTGGTTTTGTTGATGCATTCAGGTTTTGCCGATTCCGTCAAAACCTGAATTGCTCCAGTTCAAAAAATTGCCAGCATGCGCGCATTGAAGCCATGGGCCGTTGCACCATCACCATATTGGCCCTCATAGGAAGCACCGATCATCACATTGTCCGTGACGTTGACATCTAGTCCCAGTTCCGTGACGGCTGCATCCTCGGCGATTGGTGCGCCAAGCACCGTGAAAGGCGTGCTGCCTGCAATGGTAAATGTCGATGCCGGATCAACATCGCCAAAAGCATGACGCCAGCCAACCATGCCTCTTGTGTTGACCCTGTCAGCCAATTGCAGGCTGCTACGCAGACCAAGCGTTGTGTAGGTCGTGTCATTGGTTTGCGTGCCTGCCGACAGCGCGGAAATACCACCGGTTTCGCTGTAAGCATCTGTCTTCAGGTTGATGTAGCTGACACCGGCAAATGGCTCCAGTGCGAACCTGTCTGTTTTGACCTCATAGCCGGCTTCAGCAAAGAACTGGTAGGAGCGTGCATCATAGTCGCCAGCCAGTGTTTCTGTAACCGGAATGGTCACCTGCCGTGTGGTTTCAATGGAATGCCACGTATAGAGCGCGCCAAAGCTGATACCGGCCGTGCCGTTTCCGGTGCTCTTTTCTGCACCGCCATAGACACCTATTGTATAGCTGTCGGCATCACCCGACGAGGCGAGCGCGTCGACACGGGTGGATGTCTGGCTATAGCCACCCAACAGACCGAGGCGGGCATTGTTACCGACCTCGCGGTCGATGCCGGCAACAAATCCACCAAGCGTGTTATCCATCTGGGCGGTATTGGACGTCGCATCCGTATCGGTCCAATTGCCATAGCCGGTGAGCCAGAAGCCGTTTTCGCCATCAATTGTGTCACCATAGGCGGCGGTGGAGCGCTCACCCGCTTCTGCCTCAAAGGTTGCATGAATGCGGTCATTCACTGCGCTGACTGCCTGCTGGCTATTTTCCATCAACGCTCCCATCAGCGATGCATGGGCTTCACCTGACATTTGGTCATAGGCATCGCGGGCAGCCCCCTCGGATTCCAGCAGGATCAACGTATCAAACAGCGAATTGCCGGATGCCAAGGTGTCGAGACCACTTGCGAGGGATCTCTGGTTGTGCGTTTGTGCCAGGTCACCAAACGCAACGGTTTGATCAACAGTAACTTTGACATAATGGGCTCCAGCTGTTGACGTGTCATAGTTCAAAGTTGGTGTCATAAAGACAGACGGCACTACGACATCAGCGAATGTTGATCCGAACCCTGGACTTGTGAGGATCACGATTTCCTGACCCAATTGTGCATCATAATCGCCAGTCAGCATTACAGTACCAGCAAGTGATGCTCCAACACCGACGGTCAGACCCTGATCCGCGTGCGTGCCGTCCATTTCTACAAGGTAGTACGAGCCCGTGTTAAATGCGAGTTTGCCACTTGCAGTGCCAGTGCCTGACACAGTACCGCCGTCCGTAACTGTGATGTAGCCACCCAAAATATTGTCGATTGCAAGCGTGCCACCATGGATATTTGTCGGCATGCCACTCGCACTGCTATCACCTGTCAGCCGGGTGAAGCCGGCATAATGGTCAATCGCTGTTGTGCCGCTGCCACTGCTGATACCGGGGGTGAATGCATAGGTGCCCGTCACGTCGGTGTGATTAAAGACCAATGAGCCGGTTCCTGAACCGAATTGGACCAATGCTGTGTTCAGTGTGCCGGGAGCGATGGCGGCTTCACGCGCAGCAGCGCCGATGTTCACAGTACCAGTGGAACTTCCAGATCTCGCAACATACGTGGTGCCAGCGACATCGACGAAGCCGCCATCCCCGATCGTCATGGTGCCGATGCCGGTGCCTACACTGCCGACAGTAAGACTTAGAGAATTGATCCATCTGGAGCCCGGACCGGTGACCATTACAGCGCCGTTAGAACCGGAATCGCGACCAATTGTGGCATCTGCGTTACTGACTGTCCCGCCATTTTCAATCATCAATATGCTCTTACCCAGGTCGCTTACTAAAAATCTGCCGGACATGGTCCATTTGGACTGGGGGCCGCTGACTGTGACCGCGCCATCAGACCCGGATTGGACACCGATTAAGCCCCACGAACTGCTGACTGCCCCGCCATCCTCTATTATCATCGTGCCTGTGCCGGTTCTGCCGACCGAAATTGAGTTGGAATTGGCAGTCCAGTTGGAGCCCACGCCGGAGACTGTAACGAGGCCATTGGAACCGGATAAGCGACCAACTCTACCGTCGAGACTGCTGACCGTCCCTCCGTCCCTGATTGTCAATGCACCAGTGCCTCCATAACCAATTTCGAGAAAATGGGAACTGGTCCACGTGGACCCCGGGCCGGTGACTGTGAGAATGCCTTCCGACCCGGATGCAAAACCAATTCGGCTCAATCCGCTGCTGACCGTCCCACCGTCCCTGATCGTCAACATGCCGGTGGCTTCATTGCCGACATAAAGAATGCCGAGAATAGGTGTCGGACCACCGCTTACTATTGTCGGATTGGACGTGATGGTGTCGATGATAATGTTTTCAGCCTCGATCGGCGCAGAGCCGTTGACCCAGTTTTCACCGTCGAACCAGTCCGTCGAAGTATCCCCATCCCATTCTGCGGCAAGAGCCAATGCGGAAGTCGAAAGAAAAAGAGGAAGCGGTAGCAGTCGCAGTTTTGTGTTGATTGAACTCATTATTCGAAATTTTCCAGTGAACACTTGCTTGGGCGGAAATATCCGAGCGTGCGATTTGCTAATACTTACTTAAAGTCGCACAAATAACTTTGTTCAGTGTCGATAATCTTGATGAGTTCAATTTATTGTTTATGTTATTATTCAAGCAAGTAGATATGCATTATAATATAGCTTATTAATCATATTGGCAGCGTGACTATTCGGTGTTTTATCAATTGTTGTAAATATGTAACAATATTGTTTGCAGATATGTATAAATAAGTCGTAAAAAATAACAAAAAAACACATAATCTTGGATAGAGCTACACGTAAAATCGGTGTGTATTAATACTCGATATCTATATAAGTGTTTGCCGTGTGTATTCAGATCAGAGCAGGAATTGGTCAAATTAAATCAGGTCACGCCCGAATTGCCACCGACAGTAATAGCTATGTCCGTTTTCCAATTACGAACCTGCCGGAGTGATCTCGAAATGGGCCTCGTCAGGGCGAGACACGAAATATTGACGGGTCAGCTCAGCGGAATAGCGATTCCGCTGCGTTTTTGCTCTTGTGTTTGGTGGCTATTTCAGCCTCAATCCGGATGATTTCCTGTTGAAGAATGCCAATGCGCTCGGTCAGTTCATCGACCGATATCATCGACAGATCACCACCTATTACATGGTCAACAGGTTTTTTATCCGGCTCTTCGTCGAAAAGTGACATGATTTTCCTCCATGTGCTTTGTCTGTCATGAATGATAAGGGATGTGCTGTGGCGTTTTCAACTGATATGAACAAGTTCGATCCGAACGTGAAGCAGGGAATCAAGATGAAGGCAGTTCAAATTCGCGAACCCGGTGGTCCCGATGTGCTGGAGCTGGTTGAACGGCCAACACCTGATGCGGCAACAGGGGAATTGCTGATTGGCGTCAAGGCAGCTGGTGTAAACAGGCCCGATTGCCTGCAACGTCAGGGTGCTTATCCGCCGCCGCCCGGTGCCTCTGATATTCCGGGCCTTGAGGTGGCCGGTGAGGTTCTTGCAACAGGTGAGGGGGCCAGCGCTTTTGCTATTGGTGACAAAGTCTGTGCGCTTGTGCCTGGCGGCGGTTATGCAACCCATTGCACGGTCCATGAAAGCAATGCCCTGCCTATGCCCGCCGGATTGGGCTTTAGTGAAGCCGCCGGTGTTCCGGAGACCTATTTCACCGTCTGGCACAATGTTTTTCAGCGTGGTGCACTACGACGGGGTCAATGCCTGCTTGTGCACGGCGGTTCGTCGGGGATTGGCACAACGGCCATCCAACTGGCCAAGGCCTTCGGTGCAACAGTGATTGCGACGGCCGGCTCTGAAGACAAATGCAATGCCTGTCGGGATCTTGGTGCCGACCATGTGGTCAACTATCGCAGCGATGATTTTGTTGCCGCTGTCAAGGAGGCGACGCAGGGCAAGGGTGCCGATGTTATTCTGGATATGGTGGGGGGCGACTATATCTCGCGCAATTATGATGCTGCGGCTGTGGACGGGCGTATTGTACAAATTGCCTTTTTGAACGGGCGCGTGGCACAGGCTGATTTTTCAAAACTGATGATGAAGAGGTTGACCCACACGGGTTCGACATTGCGTGCCCGCTCGATTGACTTCAAGGCGGGCATCGCCCGTGAGCTCAAAAAACTCGTGTGGCCACTGCTGGAAAAGCGCACGATCGCACCCGTTATGGATACACTCTTTCCGATTGACCGTGCATCAGCCGCCCATGCCCGCATGGAAGAAGGGCATCATATCGGGAAGATTGTCCTCGACGTGCAGGAATGATTGCGCAGGGGATGACCTATTGACCAAAGCTATTGCCATCGTGCTTTTGCTGGCGATGATTGCGCACCTCATCAAGCCTATCGGCCTGCCCGGCCTTAAAAAACGCGGCGATTTCTGGAAAATCGCCGTATTCGCCTTTATTGCGATGATGAGTGTTGTCGTCATTCAGATGTAGCGGTCACACCTATTCCGGTTCAGGTTCCAGCGGCGCCTGGGTGAGGATTGTTTCAGCCAAAAGTTCGGCCCAGAAGCGATAGCCCTTTGGCCCGGCGTGAAACCCGTCACTGGCAAAGCCTGATGCATCCGGTGGCTGCAACTGCGTGGCCGCGATGGCATAGCGTTCCCGACATAGACGCTCACCCATGCCATTGATAAGCAAAAGCCTCAGACGCAGAATATTGGCCAGTGCAGTGGGCAGGCTTGGTACCGTGCGTGTATCCACTGCCGGTGACCAAATGAGTGTGGCGTCCGGCCATTTTGCCTTCAATGCATAAAGCAGCCCACCGAAGCCCTTTTTGAAGCTGCTGACTGTGACAAAATTCTTCATATCATTTGTGCCGACGGCGATAATGATATGGGTATAATCCAGAGCCTGAAGGTTGGGCACAACATGGTCGCGCACCTGCGCACTGATGGCCGAATTTGAACCGGCGTTGCGCCAGCTTGCCGGATGTCCTGTTTGCTGGTGTAAAATCTTCGCCAACTGCGCGCCAACGGTTTCACTAACATCATCAGCACCAACCCCTGCAGCTGATGAATCGCCAACCACCAGGATACGATAGCCTGACGTGTCTTCAGACCCGTAATGCCCATAGGGACGGCCCGTGGGTGGTGCCAGTCGCTGGGTTCGGGCACGCACCTGCAGACCCTGCACAAGCGCAATGGGGGCAAGCAGCCAACTGGCAAGACTATAGACAAGTGTATTCATGGGCGTGAACCGATTGTTGTGTGGTTTTATCCAATCTTCTGAGTGAGAAGAAGAATGGTCCTGGGATTTCGCACAGGGGAATGTCGCCCTGACAATTGCGTTGTGTCAAGCTTGAACAATCCCGGGCTCGCCAGAATCTCCGTATCTGGATCGTTTCAGGTTTTGTCAGCAACGGGGCAACGGTGTCGGTCGTTGATTTTGTTGAAGCATTGAGGTTTTGCCGATCCCGTCAAAACCTAAAATGTTCTAAGTGCCAATAGACTTCATGATCATTGTTTCAACTGCTTTGCGTGTGTTTGAAGCCGCATTGCCCGTGTCAAATGCCACACGTGTTGCAGCCGCTTCAATTATGTCCAATAGGAGATGTGCCATCTGCATGGATGTGCAATCAAACTGGAAATCACCCATTTGTTTGCCCTGTTGCAAGGTGTCGGCAAGCAGGGTGGCCAATCGGTCGCGATTGTCCACGAAGCCTTTGGCAATTCGCGGATTGCGCATGGCTTCTGCCGTTATCTCGGCTGAGAGAATTGCAGTCTCAGGCTGGCAGAGCGTATCAAAATAGGATCCGGCAAATTTTTTTGTCCGATCATAGGCCGGGCGGGTCTCTTCCAGGATCGTTTCAATACGGGCAAGGTCTTCCGTCTCCAGTGTTGCTATTTCAGCGATCAGTGCCGCCTTGCTGTCAAAATGATTATAGAGATTGCCAAGGCTGATGCCCGCCTTCGCGGAGATGTCACGCACACTGGTCTGGTGAAAACCCTGTTCGATGAAACAGGCTGCGGCCGATTCAACAATATGCCGTCGGCGCTTCAGGGTCGCTTCGTCTCGCTGCGTGGCTGGAGGCGGTTTTTTTGTCATGTGGAGTCCTGAATTAACAAGATATCCTGTAGCGGTGAATGAACGTACGCTCAATAGATTTCGGGATTCTTCTTGCCATATCGAAACCGTCGGGGGTTGTTAAATCTGTGCCGGGTGAAGGCGACGACCCCGAAGGCGTTTATTTTCAATGGAGTGCTTGTATTTTACCGTCGCATCAATATATCAGTGAACGAACGTTCGCTCAATATATTGATGAGGTCATCCAAATGAAAATGCAAACGCACTGGTATCTTGGTTTCCTGGGGTTGATTGGTCTTTGGAAGCTGCCAATCATTCTGGCATCATTTGATGGGGCAATTGCGTGGTGGGGCCTGTCAAATGCCCTTTGGTTCCTGTGGTTTTTAAACTTCATCCCCGAAGAGGCCGGTTCAACACCTGAAAATAAAACCATCGAATAATGCCCCGGGCGGTTGGCTAATCTGCGGTGTATGGAACGACACATTTTATCAAAGAGAGTGAAGACAATTGAAAATCATGATCCTGCTCATGCTGGCAGTTGTGATGGTTGCCGTTGTGGTTTTTATCATTGCAGAATTTGCAGCCTATAAAACACCTGACATCAAATGGCAGGCTCATGCGTCCCGTGACGGCAATTTATTTGCAATCCACCAGTGGGTGAAGAGGCTGGAGCGGGATGGCAAGTTCAACGGAACGGTTGTGATCGCCGATGGCAGTGAGATTATCCTGCATGCCAATGCCGGTTTTACGGATTGGCGCCGTGATAAGACAATTGGAGATCGAACATCCTTCAATCTGGCTTCTGTTTCAAAACATATGACAGCCTTTGCCCTATTGATGCTGGCTTATGAGAAGAAATTGTCCCGTACGGATCTGATTGTCCGCACGCTGCCCGAACTGGCGCATTATCGCGCTGTGACAATTGACCATCTGCTCTATCACACCTCCGGTATTGCGGATTATGTCAGGCTGTTGAACGGCAGGTATCATGCACCGCAATATCTGACACCGAACGGTTTGATATCAGCATTGAGCGATGTTGATCTGCATTTTGTGCCAGGTGAAAAGGAACGCTACAGCAACAGCAATTATGTCCTGCTTGCCGAGATCATTGCCCGGGTATCGGGCATGTCCTTTGCAAGGTTCATGGGTGAGCGGGTGTTTGGCCCACTTGGTATGGATGATACGGCGGTTGTCAATTTAGTCGAAAATACAATGCGGCTGGAAGACAGAGCCTATGGGTTCCGCAGAAAATACATCCATGCCGGCCGTCCTATTGTCCACGATCTCAATTACCTGGACGGTGTTGCAGGCGACAGCAACATTTATGCATCAGCGCGTGATTTGGTGAAATGGGATGCGTCCCTGCGCGATGGTGCACTTCTGCCAGCCGATTATTATGAACAGGCCTATGTCGCGCACCGGCTTAACAATGGTGATATTTCCACCGAAAACTGGTGGGGTACTCCGTTGCAATCGGGGCTGGGTTGGAATGTTCAGGACATGCCCGTCGTCACCACATATGGTGCGTGGCAGGGTGCGTCCAACTACTATCGACGCGATCTTGAACGCGATACGGTTCTTGTGGTCCTCAGCAACAGCGGATTTTTCCTGCGCACAGCATCAATTGGCGAAAAACTAGCTGATGCAGTTTCAAAATTGTGATGTTCCGGACCGATTGAAGAATGGCTGTCAGGCGCGTTGTCACAACGGATCACCGCGCCTGATTGTATTTGGTTCAGGCAGCCTGTTCCTGCGTCTGGTTCCAGTTGCCCATCGCAGCAAGCCCATTCATGCGTGCCCGGTGTGCAAAGGCTCTCTGGCCCGCAGCGACATTTTCGGTTTTTCCGCTCCAGGCTTTCAAACAGGCAGCCTGCAGTGCCCGGCCGTAAGAGAAGGTCAATTGCCAAGGCAGATCATGGGACGCGTTCATCGCCGACAGATGCGCAGTGGCTTCCTCGTCCGATTGTCCGCCGGACAAAAATGCAATGCCAGGAACGGATGCCGGAACCGTTGCCTTCAGGCAGCGCACGGTTTTGTCCGCGACTTCATCAACACTGGCGGTGCGGGCATTCTTGCCATCAATGACCATATTGGGCTTGAGGATCATGCCTTCAAGACTGACGCGCGCATCATATAGTTCAGCAAAGACCGTGCGCAGAACCTGTTCACTTACCTCAAGACACCGATCAATCGAGTGATCACCCGGCACCCCGTCCATGGTGATTTCAGGCTCCACGATCGGCACGATGCCGTTCTCCTGACAAAGGGCCGCATAGCGTGCCAGCGCATGGGCATTGGCCTGGATGGCGCTGCATGTTGGCAGGCTGCCTGATATGGCTATGACGCCGCGCCATTTGGCAAAGCGTGCACCCAGGCCATGATACTCAACAAGTCTTTCGCGCAAGCCGTCGAGCCCCTCGGTTACTGTTTCACCTGCAAATCCGGGAAGTGGCTTGGCGCCACCATCAACCTTGATGCCGGCAACAGCGCCGGTTGATCTGATGACATCGACCAGCGGCGTGCCATCGGCTGCCTTTTGGCGCAGGGTTTCATCAAACAGGATCACCCCTGATATGTGATCGCTCATGGCTTCGCGGGTGCGGAACAACATTTCACGATAATCGCGGCGATTTTCCTCGGTGCTGGCAACATTGATGCCGTCGAAGCGCTTCTTGATGGTGCCACTGGATTCGTCGGCGGCCAATATGCCTTTGCCCGGGGTTACCATTGCTGCGGCAATATCTTCAAGACGTTCGCTCATGGGGTTAGACTCCTTGCTGCGGTGTTGGCCGCTCGTTTTCTTGTTCGAAACAGGCCAAAGGCGCAATCAGCCACCGTTTGACCTGCTCGCGGACAGGCGCGTTTGCACTGCGGATAACAGAAGTCTTTTGTCAGGAAAATGGGGGGACGCCCAATTGAATCGATTGAAATATATTCAATCGTTTGAAATCCTCAGATCATTTTCGTCACCGGAGCGAAGCGGGAAAAAGCGGGTGAAATATGCTTTCCCCAACAGGCATTCGGGATATCGGTGAACAGCCTCAAGCCAGCGCGTTGACGCCCGGAAGTGGCTTGCCTTCCATCCATTCAAGGAACGCACCACCGGCCGTGGAGACATAGCTGAATTCATCGCCAACACCGGCATGATTGAGCGCCGCGACCGTGTCACCACCGCCGGCAACTGATACCAACAGGCCCTCGCTGGTTTGATGTGCCGCAAATCTGGCTGCATCCACGGTGGCAGTATCAAATGGCTCAATTTCAAAAGCACCAAGCGGGCCGTTCCATACGAGCGTTTTGGCCCGGCCAATCCAGTCATTGATGACCGCAACAGATTGTGGGCCAACATCAAGGATCATGCCCTGCGGATCAATGGCATCGACCGAGACTGTTTCATTGTCAGCACCCGCCTTGAATTCGCGTGCAACGACGCCATCAACCGGCAGCACAAGCGCGCAATTGTTGGTTGCCGCCTCAATCATGATCTGTTTTGCGGTTGCTGCAAGATCGTGCTCGCACAGGGATTTGCCGACATCGGTTCCCTTGGCAGCCAGAAAAGTATTGGCCATGCCGCCACCGATCACCAGCGCGTCAACCTGTTTTACAAGGTTCATCAGCAGGTCCAGTTTTGTGGACACTTTCGCGCCGCCCACGATGGCTACAACGGGATGCTGGGGCTTGCCGAGACCTTTTTCCAGGGCTTCCAGTTCAGCCTGCATGGTGCGACCTGCATAGGCCGGGAGCAAATGGGCAATACCCTCGGTTGACGCATGTGCCCGGTGGGCAGCTGAAAAGGCATCATTGACATAAATATCGCCATTGGCGGCCAATTGAGCGGCGAAGCCGGCCTCATTTTGCTCTTCACCGGCATGGAACCGAACATTCTCCAGCAGCAGAATATCACCATCAGCCATTTCGCTGATGGCCTTCGTTGCCGTGTCACCGATGCAATCGGCTGCAAAATGCAACCGATGATCAATGGTTTCTTCAACAACCCCGGAAATGGGCTCAAGCGACAGGCCGGGAACCGGCTGTCCCGCTGGTCTGCCAAAATGGGCCATGAGGATGACTTTGGCGCCTTTACCGGACAATTCCATCAGGGTGGGTGCAACCCGTTCTATGCGCGTTGTATCGCTGACGACACCATCTTTTACGGGCACATTCAAATCGACACGCACCAGCACATGTTTTCCTGCAAGCTCGCTCAGTTGATCAAGGGTTTTGAAGTTTGTCATATTTATCGCTCGTCTGGCGGGATATCGGAAAGGGTTCGGATAAATGCTGGCAGTTGATCACGTGCGTATTTCAATGCGCGGCGCTGCGTTGATGCGGGCGAATTGACGAGACCGGTGCCGGTCCGGTGGGCAGATTGCGGCCGAATTGGCCGTTTTTCAAAACCACCACCGCAGTTCGGACACACGTTGTGCAGCTGATTATCAACGCAGGATACACAAAAGGTGCATTCATAGGAGCATATCATCGCGTCGGGCGCATTGGCAGGCAGGTCCTTGTCGCAATATTCGCAATTTGGCCTGATCTCAAGCATGCGCCCGCACCTGTTGACTGTGTTTACCCTCAATCCATGAGGCAGACTGAGGGTAAAATCCGTTAGATAAGTTTACCCATTGCAACCGCCGTATCGGACATGCGGTTTGAAAAGCCCCATTCGTTATCATACCACGTCAGGATACGCACAAATGTGCCGTCAAGAACCTTGGTCTGATCCATGTGGAATATGGAAGAATGCGGGTCGTGGTTCATGTCCACGGAAACCAGTGGCTCATCGGTAAAGCCGAGAATACCCTTCAGCTCGCCATTGGCCGCTTCACGGATTGCAGCGTTGACCTCATCAATGCTGGTTTCGCGGCTGGCAATGAAATTCAGGTCCACAACCGAGACATTTGGCGTTGGCACACGGATGGCGACACCATCAAGCTTGCCATTAAGTTCAGGCAATACAAGGCCAACAGCTTTGGCCGCACCGGTAGAGGTGGGGATCATGGACATGGCAGCAGCACGGCCGCGGTAAAGATCCTTGTGCATTGTGTCCAGTGTTGGCTGGTCACCTGTGTAGGAATGGATCGTTGTCATGAAACCGCGTTCAATACCAATGGCATTGTTGAGCACATAGGCGACCGGCGAAAGACAATTGGTGGTGCATGATGCATTGGAAACAACCAGATCATCGCTGGTCAGGGCCTTGTCATTGACACCAAAAACGATTGTTTTGTCCGCCCCGCCGGCTGGTGCTGAAACCAGTACCCGTTTGGATCCGTTTTCCAGATGGAGCGCAGCCTTTTCACGGCTGGCGAAAATGCCGGTGCATTCCAGAGCGACATCGACATTGCCCCATGGCAGGTCTTTCGGGTCGCGGATCGCGGTTACCCTGATTGGTCCCTGACCAACGTCAATGGTATCGCCGTCAACTGTTACAGTGCCGGGAAAACGACCATGGACGCTGTCATAGCGGATCAAATGCGCATTTGTTTCCACCGGGCCTAGATCATTGATGGCAACGACTTCAATATCGGTGCGGCCGGATTCAATGATGGCGCGCAAAACATTACGGCCGATGCGACCAAATCCGTTGATGGCAACTTTGACAGTCATGAACAATTCTCCGATCTGTAGTTATAGGATATGCAGCGTGCTGCAAATTTATTGATGTCAGCCGTTTTGTCCGGCAAGACTTTCCAGCCTTGCCTCAACGGCTTCAAATGCTGCGTCGGCGGTTATGCCAAAATGGCTGTAGAGCTCCTTATAGGGACCCGATGCACCAAAGCCATGCATGCCAATGAAAATACCGTCGTTATTGATGAACCTGTCCCAGCCCTGACGCACGCCCGCTTCAATGGCGACCTTGACGGGTGAGGTGCCCAAAATGGCTTCCTTGTACTCTTGCGACTGTTCTTCAAACAGCTCAAAGCACGGTACTGATACCACCCGCGCCGTATGGCCGGATGCTTCGATTTTTCTGGCGGCCTCCAGTGCGATCTCAATCTCCGAGCCGGATGCAAACAGCGTCACCGTTGCATCACTTGCCGGCACCAGGTCATAGGCGCCATAGGCACACATGTTTTCTTCGATGTAGCTGGTTCGCACCGTTGGCAGGTTCTGGCGGGTGAGCGCAATGCCTGACGGGCGGCTGTCTGATTCCAGCGCCAGCTGCCAGCACTCTGCAGTTTCTGTGGCATCAGCGGGCCGGAAAGTCAGCAGATTTGGGATGGCGCGCAGGGATGCAAGATGTTCAACCGGCTGGTGGGTTGGCCCATCTTCGCCAAGGCCGATGGAATCATGGGTTAAAACGTGAATAACACGTATGCCCATCAATGCGGCAAGGCGGATGGACGGGCGGCAGTAATCGGAAAAGATCAGAAAGCCACCGGAATAGGGGATAAGTCCCCCATGCAGTGCGATGCCATTCATGGCCGCGGCCATGCCGTGTTCGCGAATACCATAATGGATATAGCGACCGGAGAAATCATCCGGCGTAATCGATTGCGTTTGCACAGTCTTGGTGTTGTTTGAACCGGTCAGATCGGCAGACCCGCCAATTGTCTCAGGCACCACACCGTTGATAACGTTCAAGGCAGCTTCTGATGATTTACGGGTTGCCATGGTGGGCTTTTCATCAGCGAGTTTTTTCTTGTAGGCATCGATTGCGCCATCAAAACCACCGGGCAGATCGCCCTTCATGCGGCGCGTGAAAGCTGTACGCTGCTCTGTTTCGCAGGCGGCGAGTTTTTCTTCCCAGGCCTTACGTTGCTTGGTTGAGCGCAGGCCGGTCAAACGCCAGCAGTCAAGAACATCGGATGGAACCTCGAAGGGTTCAGCGGTCCAGCCCAGCGCTTCACGTGCGCCGGCAATTTCGTCTGCGCCCAGCGGTGAACCATGGGCTTTGGCAGTTCCTGCCTTGTGTGGCGCACCAAATCCAATCTGCGTCTTGCAGGCAATCATGGTTGGCTTGTCGGAATTTTGCGCCGCTTCAAGTGCGGCGGCGATGGCTTCCGGATCGTGGCCATCAACAGCGTCGGTATTCCAGCCACAGGCCTTGAAACGGGCAATCTGATCGGTCGAATCCGACAGGCTGACCGCACCATCAATGGAGATGGCATTATCGTCCCACAGGACGATCAGCTTGTTGAGCTTGAGGTGCCCGGCAAGCGTAATGGCTTCCTGGCTGATGCCTTCCATCAGGCAGCCATCGCCAGCCAGCGCGTAGGTATGGTGGTCAACGATGTCGCTGCCGAATTCATCGGCCAGTTTACGTTCGGCAATCGCCATGCCGACAGCATTTCCAAGGCCCTGGCCCAAAGGACCGGTGGTTGTTTCAATGCCGGCTGCGTGGCCGTATTCGGGATGACCAGCGGTTTTGAAACCCAATTGGCGGAAATTGCGGATTTCCTCAATCGTGATGTCTTCGTAACCAAGCAGATATAACAGCGAGTACATCAACATGGAGCCGTGACCGGCAGACAGTACAAACCGGTCGCGGTTTGGCCAGTCGGGGCGCTTTGGATCAAATGTCATGAACCTGTTGAATAATACGGTTGCTACGTCGGCAGCGCCCATGGGAAGGCCTGGATGGCCGGAATTGGCCTTTTCGACAGCATCCATTGAGAGAAAACGGATTGCGTTGGCCATCCGATCATGTTTTTCGCGTGAGATCATGACTTTTTTCAGCTTTATCAGGTGTCTTGTGGGAACCGGGGTCGGGCTCTGTTTGAAAGCAGGTGACACATAGCAGGTGCGCTCGTGGAGTCAATAAATGATCCCCTCACAAGCCGTGTTTGCCGCCTTTGAGACATGCAATTGGCTGGGGATAGAGGGGAAAACATGGCGCTTCTGCCCCGTTGTTGCCTAAATCACGGTGGAAGACGGTAAAGCCAAGGCAGTTGCATAGTGATTCATTTCAGTCCGCAATGCAGCATATTTGGCTGTGTTCAGCTGCATTGGCGTAATGGGAGGGGTTATCCCCAATCGAATTTGATACAATCGGCAACACGATTGACGATTGCTTCCTGTAGCGCTTAATCTTTGCTGCATAAGTGTCCGGGAATCAAAAGAATTGTGTACTCGCAGGGCACGGGACGGAACAATGCCAGGGGCGAAAACAGCAAAATCAGCACTCGACGGTCTCAGCAAGGTACTTTCGCGACTTGAAAATGCCGTGGATGGCCGTATGGAAAAAGAGCGTGACTTTGCCGATGCCGAAGAAGAGGTGCAACGTCTCAATACTGATCGTTCCCGCCTTGCTCAGGATCTGGACCAGTCGGAAGAACGGGCGATGCGACTGGAAGAGGCCAATCGCGAAGTCTCCCGCAGGTTGGTGACGGCTATGGAGACAATTCGGGCAGTTTTGGATCGATAGGGCAGGCATATGGCACAGGTCACAGTAAATATTGACGGCAAGGCCTACCGCATGGCCTGTGAAGAAGGCCAGGAAGAGCACCTGACCGAACTGGCGGCCAAATTTGATCGCTACGTCAATCATCTCAAGGGTGAATTTGGCGAAATAGGTGATCTGCGGCTGACGGTTATGGCCGGCATTCTTGTCATGGATGAATTGAGCGAAGTGCAACGCAAACTGCGCGGTCTTGAAAGTGAAGTCGGCAGCTTGAAAAAAACCCGGGATACGGCACTGGCTCAAGTCGAGGAAACCGAAGCCGCATTGGCCAAAAGCGTGCTGCAGGTAACCGAACAGGTCGAGCGTATTGCCACCAAACTGGAAAAGACCTGAACACCGGCAAATCCCTGGTACGCCGGGAAGGGAAAACACCACAGAACGGCTACCAACTGACCTGTGATCTCCTCGGGCACGACAAACAACCTGACATCATCGTGGCTGCAACTGACAGCCTTGCCATTGGTGCCTATGTGGCACTCAAGGATGCAGGAAAACGAATCGGCGAAGATGTCGCCGTCGTTGCTTTCAACGATATCCCGGCAGCACGCCATTTGATGCCCCCGCTGACCATCGTAAAACTTCCTGCTGAACTCATTGGCAAAACCGCTGTTGAATTGCTTCGCGAGCGCGCCGAAGGGCGCGTAACGACAAAGCGGGTCATTCTTGGGTCGGAAATTGTCTGGCGAGAGAGTTGCCGGAAACCTGACAAACAGCCTGACCGGTAGCCTGATACCTGTCTGCGCCTGAATTAACCCCATTGCACAACCCGGTGGCAATCCAGCCCGCTGAGCAACAGTAATGATTTAAACAACCGTGCATTTTTGCACTGGCGCTTTGCAGGGCGCATCCTTATATTCGCCTCGCGTTCTGTGCCTCTCGACAGGAATCTCAATCCCCGGGGCCTTAATTGATCCTAAGGGAGCTGTCCCTGTTTAGACCCGTGGGTTTTTACATACGGCGCCCACCTACTTTGTAGGTTCCCGGGATCGTCATATTCCACCGTTTGATGCGGATCGCACCCATTTCCAGGTTCCTTTGGTGTGAGTACAAAACCCCTCAGGAACAGATTCCAAATCGGTTGGTGCAACAAACAGGCATTCCACCCGTTCGCCCTGATTGTCAGGAAAGCCCCCACATGGATAATCGTGAGCTTAAAGCCCAATTGCGCCGCGCAGCGCTTGCCAGTCGCGACGCGATGAGTGTTGAGGCGCGTATCGAGGCCAGCCTGGCGATTGAGCAGCACGGACGCGCAGCCATTGGTTCGGTGAGTGGTGCCATCATATCCGGGTTCTGGCCTATCCGTTCCGAGGTGGACATCAGGCCGTTGCTCTTTGCCTTCCAGCAGGCGAATGCACGGCTTTGCCTGCCTGTTGTCATTGATAAACAAACCATTGTCTTTCGTGAATTGTTGCGTGGCGCACCGATGATTGACACAGGTTTTGGTATTGCCGGACCGGGACCGGAAGCCGTAGTGCTGGATCCGACCATCATGCTGGTACCATTGGCCGCATTTGATGCAAAAGGCCACCGCATCGGCTATGGCGCGGGCTATTATGACAGGGCAATAACCGCACTGCACGACAAGGGACATGCACCGAAACTCATCGGTGTTGCTTTCGATGGACAGGAAGTCGAAGCAGTGCCCCACGAGCCACACGATGTGGCATTGAGCGCAATATTAACACAAAGCGGGTTGCGACAGGTGCCTGCGGACGGGTCGTAGATATATGAGATTTCTGTTTTTGGGTGACATGGTCGGTCGGTCCGGTCGCACCGCCGTATGGGACAGGTTGCCGGGGCTGATCAGTGACTACAATTTTGATTTTGTTGTCGTCAATGGTGAGAATGCGGCGGGTGGATTCGGTATTACCGAGGAGATTTTTGTCAAAACCATTGATGCCGGTGCTGACGTTGTGACAACCGGCAATCATGTCTGGGACCAGCGCGAGGCGCTGGGTTTTTGTGAGCGACATGAGCGCTTTATCCGCCCGGCCAATTATCCGGCGGGCACACCGGGGCATGGTTCGGGCCTGTTTATCGCGCGCAACGGTGCCCGGGTTCTGGTGAGCAATATTATGGGGCGCGTATTCATGCACCCCGATCTGGATGATCCATTCATGGCTGCCGAGCGCGAGCTTTCCGCCTGTCCACTTGGTGATCAGGCCGATGCGGTGATTTTTGACTTCCACGCTGAAGCCACCAGCGAAAAACAGTGCTTTGCCCATTTTGTTGATGGTCGCGCCAGTCTGGTTGTTGGCACCCATACCCATGTACCCACTGCTGATCACCAGATTCTGAACGGTGGTACGGCCTATATGTCGGACGCAGGCATGTGCGGTGATTATGATTCGTCCCTTGGCATGGAAAAGGAGGAACCGATCAACCGGTTTATCTCCAAAGTCCCCAAGGGTCGTTTTGAGGCGGCTACGGGACCGGCGACAATCTGCGGCGTGGCAGTGGAGATATCAGACCGCACAGGCCTGGCGACAAGCATTCAGCCATTGCGGATGGGTGCGCGACTGGCTGAGGCATTGCCTGTTTTTTGACGGATTGATGCCCGTTCTGCCTCGCATACGACATCACTTCACCACCTGTCAGATAGCCAATTTGCTCGGTGAAGCCGCTGCCATATAAAAAAATATCAATCAAATGTCGATTTCGTCATTGCCCGTTCGTCTGGTTAGTACAGACGCACGAAGCTTCTGTTTTGAGACAGGGAGAAATGACATGCAGTATATGTGCCTAATCTATTCAGGCGAAGGAACCGGACCTCAGCCAGATACGCCGGAAATTGGAGCCTATATGCAGGCCTATGGAGCCTTTACCGAAAAGGTCAGAGCTGATGGTAAATTTGTAGGCGGCGATGCCTTGCAGCCGATTGCAACAGCAACCACCGTATCCGTGCGCGATGGCAAAACAGAAACCATGGATGGTCCGTTTGCCGAAACCAAGGAACAATTAGGCGGATATTACCTGCTTGATTGTGCGGATCTGGATGAAGCCATTAAATATGCTGCGATGATCCCAACGGCCACCCATGGTCGTATCGAGGTGCGGCCTGTGGTTGTCTGGGACAATTAGGGCACTTCAGGTTTTGACGGTATCGGCAAAACCTGAATGCATCAACAAAATCAAAGGCCGACACCGTTGTCCCGTTTCTGACAAAACGTGAATCGGTCTAACCACCTTTCAACGTAACTGAAATCTCGAATCCGTCCCCGTTGATCGGGGGCGCCCTTTCGCTCGCGAATTGAGCAGCACTTAGCGTTGCATGCTCAGCATCGCTCAAAGCATTTAATTGAGGTGAGGACATACAATGGAATCCATTCTGCAATCATTGCCGCAACTGCTTGCCTATCAGCCCGCACTGGTCGCCATGGTGTTGCTATGCATCTATATCATTATTCAAAGTGTCATTGCCGGGGTTCTGGGGCTGGGCATTGGTGATGAAGTGCCCGGACGACCGCTGAAAGGCGGCCATGTGGACAGAAGTTTCCGGGTTCTGCGCGTCTATGCGAACTCAACAGAAAATCTGGCTTTTTTCGTAACGGTGGCTTTCATTGCCATTGTGGCTGGTGTCAGTCCTGTCTGGGTAAACGGGCTGGTTGGCCTGCACGTATTTTTCCGGGTGCTTTACTCGCTGATTTATTACCGTGGTGCCGGCAAGGTCGGCGGGGGCCTGAGAACCATTGTTTATGTGCTCGGTTTGCTGATGAATTTCATATTGGCTGTAATGACGGCATACGCAATGATGGGTTGAATGGCCGTGCGATAATATTGCATGTTCAAACAACGTGTTCAGCACCGAAGCAAATCCAATTTGCGTCGGTGCCGTCCGGCTTGAGAAAGATCAGGTCGGGATATGTTCTCAAAGACGATGTAGCTGGCGAAGATGACGCCTTGAAAATATTTTATGTTCACTGTATGTTCTGTTCTTGGTATCAGCAGCACACAGGATAAAAGATGATCAAGGGAAGCTGTCTTTGCGGCAATGTGAAGTTTCAAATCACTGGCGAGCCATATGCGCTAAGCTATTGTCATTGTTCAAGATGCCGTAAAGCTGCGGGCATATTCTCTGCGGTTCTGGTTGGCAAAGCTGATGACCTTCTGGTTACACAGGGTCAGGATGACATCGCCAAGTTCAAGCCCGGTCCGGACATGAAGTTTGAGCGCTGTTTTTGCAGGGAATGCGGCACTTCCCTGGGCGACATGGCAACAGGCGACATATATGTGGTCGCTGCGTCTGCCCTCGATGATGATCCGAAAATACGGCCGACAGTGCATATCCATACGGCGTCAAAACCTGATTGGTATGAGATCAATGACGATTTACAGAAATTTGAAGGGGATTATGTCCCGCCAAAATAAGCGGCTGATTTGCTGTAACCTGTGAACTGTGTGCAAAATGCTGAACGTAAATTGGTGCTGATTGCTCAAACGACCTTCGAAACAGCGCCGCAAACCTTGCGTTATCAAAAGAGTATTCTCATGCAACTGTCGCTGACGCCCGGACAAATAATTGAAAAAACCGTGCGTGAGGAATGGGGCCGTATCTTGGCCTCGCTGGTGAAAATGCTGGGTGATTTTCAACTGGCAGAGGACTGTCTGCAGGACGCTGTGGTCTCCGCCATGCACCATTGGGGCAGGAACGGTTTACCCAATTCACCGGCCGCATGGCTGATTACAACCGCGCGCAGAAAGGCGATAGACCGGTTGCGCCGGGATAAGAATGCCGCAAGCAAGCAGGATGAGATTTCCTACCTTCTTGATCTGGAAAACCAGACAATGGGAGAAACAGAAACAGATGTTTTTCCGGACAAGCGTCTGGAAATGATCTTTACCTGTTGTCACCCCGCACTGGAGGAAAAGACCCGCGTTGCTCTGACATTGCGAACACTTGGTGGCCTGACAACGGAGGAAATCGCCGGCGCGTTTTTGGACAGGCCTGAAGCCATGGCTCAGCGACTTGTGCGCGCCAAAAAGAAAATTTCCCTGGCCGGAATTCCCTATGCCATTCCGGATGGCGATGTCCTGCCTGAGCGTATCTCATCCGTATTGCGCGTTATTTACCTGATCTTCAATGAAGGTTATTCGGCCACTGCAGGTGATACATTGATGCGTAGCGACCTGAGCGAAGAAGCAATACGGCTGGCCCGTATTGTTTATCAGCTGCTGCCGGAGGAAACCGAAGTTTCCGGCCTTCTTGCTCTCATGCTCCTGCACGATTCACGACGCTTTGCCCGTGTGGGTGAACACGGACAAATGGTCGCTCTGGAGGAACAGGATCGCAGTCTTTGGGATAGCGGGAAAATGCGTGAGGGTTCTGCATTGCTCAGAGCCAGCTTGCCCAAACGCCGTCTTGGGCCATACCAGCTGCAGGCAGCCATCAGTGCCGTGCACGCGGAAAGCCCGCACTGGTCGCAAACCGATTGGCCGCAGATCGAAGCGCTGTATGATCTTTTGTATTCCATCCAGCCGTCTGCAGTCGTGCGGGTAAATCAGGCCATTGCCGTGTCCCATGCCCGCTGTGTTGAGGTGGGCCTTAAAATGCTGAATGCCGCAGGTCACGATGGCAGGCTTGAACGCTATCAGCCATTCCATGCGGCAAAGGCTGACCTGTTGGCCAGATCAGGAAATTTGAGTGAGGCAGCAGGCTGCCTGAGAACCGCAATAGACCTGACGGAAAATGATCTGGAGTGTGCTTTTTTGCAGGCAAAGCTTGAAAAACTCGGTGGCAATGGGCCGCATCAGTGATGTGCGTGCTGCAATATCAATGCTGACGTTTATTTAGACCGTTTTACGTTTTGTCAGAAACGGGACAATGGCTTCGGCCTTTGAGTTTGTTGATGCATTCAGTTTTGCCGATTGCGCTAAAACCTGAATTGCCCTGGCCGAAATCTATTCGACGAACCGGCCTGACCTGATGGATCTGCGGTACAGCAGCGAGACAAGTACAAAACTCACAATCATCAAAAGAAACCATGCACCCATTTTGTGGGGTGAAACCAGCGTCCACAGTTGTTGTTGTGAAGGATAAAGCCAGACATTGGCATAGGTGGCGATGTTTTCGGCGATCCAGACAAAAAACGAAATCAGCAGGAAGCCCAACAGCAAAGGCATTCTGCGTTCGAAAATGACGGTGAAATGAACCTGTGTGCGATGGAAGATCATTACCGTTGCCGCGACAAGAATATAGCGCACGTCATAGACAAAATGATGGGTGAAAAAATTCACATAGATGGCGATACAAAGCAGATAGGTCCAACGCAATTTCGGATAGTTGGTAAATCTGAGCCGCAGTAGCTTCCATGCACGCGCTATGTAGCTGCCCACAGCAGAATACATAAACCCGGCAAACAGTGGCACATTCCATAGGGCAAACCAGGCTGGCCCGGGGTAGTTCCATGAACCAATCAGCGCAGATGTCTTGTAAAGTTCCATGACCGTGGCGACGACATGAAATCCGAAAATGACCATTACTTCCCGACGCGTTTCCAGACCGGACAGTATGAGGAACAGCTGGGTAATGATGGCAAACAGGAATATCGTGTCATAGCGATGAAATGGTGGCAGATCGACGAAATGGGTCAAGAGCATGAATGTGAGAAGCAGACCGCCAAACAACGCCGCGTTGGCCTGTTTGAGGGTGAAGACGACTAATTCATTAAGCAGTGCAGTCAGGTAATCCGAGGTGCCGGTGCGTGTGGACAATGGAACAAATTCCCGCATATTCGCCAGTATTGGTGGGTGTGGAAATATAGCCAGCCAATTATGGTGGCAATTGGGGTGCGCGGTGGTTTTACATCAGGCTGTGAGGCTGGCTCTTGCGGTGGGATCGTAATTGGCCGATGTTTGTCCACGTGATGTTGAGCAAAGGAGCGCAAACCTGATGAAACCAATCCTGCTGACCGGGTTTGAAGCCTTTGGCAATACACCTGTTAATCCAGCGCAAAAACTGACTGAAGCCCTGGATGGCGAAAAAATTGGCAATATGCAGGTGGTGTCGCGGATTATCCCCAATACATTTTTTGAGTGTATTGACGTCGTGCGTGCTGCCATCGATGAACTTCAGCCTGACAATGTCGTCATGATGGGGGAATATGGTGGTCGCTCCATGATGACGGTGGAGCGCATCGCGCAAAATCTCAATGACGGCACGCGTTATGGCCTGCGTGACAATGAAGGGCGTTCGATGCAGGGTGAGCTGACCGCGCCGGATGGGCCGGCTGCCTATTATACAACACTTCCCGTGCGCGCGATGGTTCGTGCCATGCGCGGCGAAGGAATTCCAGCTGATATTTCCGATGTCGCGGGGACATTTTGTTGCAACCACCTCATGTATGGTATTTTGCACCATATTGCAGAAAACAGCCTGTCCATACGCGCCGGTTGGGTTCATCTGCCGCATCTGCCGGAGGTTGCCGCGCTGGATGGAAATCTGGGTGCGCCAAGCATGTCAGTGGAAACCGCAGCGACGGGATTACGTGCCGCCATAACGGCTATTGGCGCTCATCGTGAGGACAGCAACATTCCAATTTCGTCGCTGCTGCAAATCTGATGGTCACCGGGGTGTAAAATGGGACAGTCCTCACATTCTGTGGAATTGTTTGCGCTGTGAACGCTGTCCCAATGAAAGAAAAACAGCCAAGAGCGCTTTATTATCTTTTCCTGACGGAAATGTGGGAGCGTTTTGGCTATTACACCATGGCCACACTGTTCGTGCTGTATCTGACAACGCAAATGAAAATGGCGGATGACAAGGCGTTTTTGGTTTTCGGTGCCTATACGTCCTTTGCCTATCTGATGCCCGTTCTTGGCGGCATGATTGCCGATCGGCTGCTTGGCTTTCGTTGGTGTATCAGGATCGGTGCGCTGATGATGAGTGTCGGCTATGTTCTCCTGCCCATCGGATCGCCGACTGTGATGTTTCTGGGGCTTGGAGTGCTGGCTGTTGGCAACGGTTTTTTCAAGGCCAGCACTGCCGCACTTCTTGGCCAGTTCTATCGCGAAAATGATCCAAGGCGCAGCAGCGGTTTTACAATTTTCTACATGGGTATCAATATCGGTGCTTTCGCGGCCGCTTTGATAGCCGGCATCGTTGCCACCCGATTTGGCTATGGCGCTGCTTTTGTAATGGCCGGCCTTGGCAAAATGCTATCGCTGACCACATTTGTTCTGGCCCATCGCCAATTGGGCAATCATGGCATGATACCGCAGACATCGGCCCTGATATCCGGCAGGTGGGCACCGTTGTCTATTGCAGTTGTTTTGGCCGCCGGGTGTCTGGGGGCGATCGGGGTCATCGCATATCTCATCAGGAATAATGTTCTGGATGGCAGGATATTGGGTGTGGCAGCAATTGTTGTCACCGGTTATTTCCTGCTGGAGGTCTTCAGGGAAAAGCCGGCCTATCGACCCAAACTCATAGCCTTTCTTATATTGCTGATTTTTTCGATTGTGTTTTGGGTTTTCTATATGCAATCGGGCCTTTCTGTTGTGCTGTATACGGAGCGCGATGTGGATTTGAATGTCCTTGGCTGGGCAATGCCACCGTCAGATGTACAGTCTTTCAACCCGTTGTTTATTCTGATGTTTGCACCAATATTTGCCTACATATGGCGCCGCTTTGGCGAGAGCGGTTCGGATGTGTCGGTACCGATGAAATTTGTGCTTGGGCTCCTTTTCATGGGGTTTGCCTTTCTGTCTCTTCGACTTGGTGGTCTTGCCAGCGGCCCGGGCGAAAGAGTGGATCTTGTGTGGATGGTATTGTTCTTCGCGCTCTACACAATGGGCGAATTATGTGTGTCACCGGTGGGTTTGTCGATGGCGACGCAATTGCCGCCCAAGAGACTGGCGGGTTTCGCAATGGGCATGTGGTTGCTGGCCATTTCAGGTGCCAATTATGTCGCCGGACTGGTCGCCGGTATTGCCAATGTACCAGTTGGGACAGCAGGTGCCACCGAGCGACAAACTTACGAATCCGCATTCACGGATTTTGGCTGGATGAGCCTGATAGCCGCATTGCTGTTGCTGGCGTTGGTGCCGATGCTTGGGCGAATTGTCGGTTCTGACAACAGGGGCTGATATGGACAAAGGCAATTCAAGTTTTGACGGAATCGGCAAAATCTCAACGCGTCAACAGATCAAAGGCCGACACCGTCTGGTCAGCGCTAGCCAATCCCTACAGAGTTTCGCAGGACATCCAGATTTCTCCATAGATGGCAATCGCTGTGCTGTCAGGCTGTCGATCAGTTACTTTGTGCAGTGACCGGGTCCGCCAGGCGTTTGAGATTTGAGGGGTCATGGTGCAATCTTCGCTCGAAGATGCATCTGTGCAAGGGATGAACCGAACCGGCATAAAGGGTTCAACAGCCAATCCCCTGTTTGTTCTGGTAACGAGAATAGCCAAACCGTGACCGGAGCGCGGACACCAGGGGCAAATCATCCGGCCACCCATTTTGAGCGCATCCAGCCATCGGACTGGTGGTCGTGATACGCCTGCGTTGACGTAGATCACATCGGATGGTGGCAAAGGCTGCGTTACAGCATTGCCCTGGATTATTGCAGCATTTTCAAACGGCCTAAGGTTGATTTTGGCCATTGCAGCCAGATTTTCGTCGATTTCAAAAGCCGTTACATGCCCGTCGGGTAGCGCCAGGACAGACAGGATTGCAGTATAGTAGCCGGTCCCCGCGCCAATATGGGTTATGGTGTCGCCACCCTTTGGGGCAGACAGGCCCAGCCATTTGGCGTGGAGAAATGGTTCACCATTGTTGATGCCCTTGGCGGCATTCAACGCCACCAGGGTGTTTTGGTACAAATAGACTGGATTTGCGCTGGGGGTGAGTACGTAAGAACGTCCGGCACGTATTTTCCAGGGGCCCTTTCCAACAAATGCCTCGCGTGGCACAAGCTCAAAGGCGCGCTCCAGACGCGGATCAGTGGATTCACTGGCTGCGGCCAACATTTTTGCATAAAACTCACGGGCTTCATCCAGCTCCGGCACGGTCAACAGGGTGCCTCCATAATGAAATTACCGGGTCTATCTGTGCGCAAATCTACATAAAAAAGCGGCCGGGAACAATGTGCCTGCATGGTGATACTGGTGACAGCCACCGGTGCTTGTCGTTTAAACATCTGCCCTGATTTCCTCAAACAGCCAATCCCGGAACGCCTTGACCTTGGGGCGGTTGGCATTGGTTTTCGGACATACGACATAATAGGCGAATTGAACCGGCAGGGCCATGTCGAACGGTTTTACAAGCCTGCCTGCGGCCAGTGCGCCTGATACAAGGACACTGCGGGCCAGCGCAACGCCATCACCCTGTTCTGCTGCCTGCACGACCAGATTGGAATGTTGATAACTCGGTCCCTTTTGCGAGTCCACACCGGGTTCACCGGCCGCCATCAGCCACATGCGCCAATCAACCCGCATGTCATCATGCAGGAGCGTGTGATGGCGAAGATCAGCCGGGCTGTTTAACGGTGGTCCGGACGCAAGCAATGCCGGTGAGCAGACGGGGAAAGCTTCCTCCGTCATCAGATGTTCAACATGAAGGCCGGGCCAGTCACCGGATCCATAGCGCACGGCCATATCCACATTGACCCGGGCAAAGTCCACACTGTCGTCGGAGGTTGTGATGCGAATATCAATGTCCGGATGGGCCTTTCGAAATCGACCAAGGCGCGGCACCAGCCAGGTGGCTGCAAAGGAATCCATGGTGGTGATCGCCAGTTCTCCGGTTCGGTCGTGGCGATGCAGGCGATCAACGGCCGTGGCCATAATGTCAATCGCCTCGCTTATGGCCGGATAGAGAGCTGTTCCGGCGTCGGTCAACATCAGTGCCCGGTTGAGACGACGAAACATGGGCATGCCCAGATGTGCCTCCAGTGACTTTATCTGATGGCTTACCGCAGCCTGTGTGACATGCAGCTCCTCTGCAGCCCGGGTAAAGCTCAAATGTCGTGCTGCCGCTTCAAAGGCACGCAATGCATTCAGTGGTGGCAATCGTCGGCTCATGATTTTTGATAAGAAATAATAACCCGCTGGTCAATTGTTTTGAGGGTTGGTCGACGTAAATTACCATGAAAAGAGCGGATTATGGGGATGGTTTCGATTTATAGCATCAAAAAAACTAATGCGAACTGCAACAAACGTCGTTTGTCAGCATTCAAGCGGCGCGCTAAGTTCTGATCACTGGACGCGCTGCACATCTTTAAAAGCAGATGCGTTGGATGCCAATAAAATCAGGAGACGTACCATGTCGTCATCACCCATGACCACCACTGAAACTATGGTTGTAACAACGCGTATCAGCTCCGACACAATGACGTTCAATTCTGTAAAACGCC
This sequence comes from uncultured Rhizobiaceae group bacterium, assembly GCA_947501445.1. Classification (GTDB taxonomy): domain Bacteria; phylum Pseudomonadota; class Alphaproteobacteria; order Rhizobiales; family Rhizobiaceae; genus Hoeflea_A. The sequence goes on from CANMVS010000011.1 coordinate 88,063, forward strand.
TACCGGGTTTATGGCGGGAGCGGGCCGCTCAGCGCCGCCAATTGCGCGCGTTGGATGACTGGCAGCTCAATGATCTTGGATTGACGCGCGCAAATGCGGATCTGGAGAGCCGTAAGCCATTCTGGCGGGCGTGACGCAGCAAGCCAATGCACGCAGGGCGCGTCGAAGCGCTGAGTTTCAAGACACAAGTTCGAAAGAGATGACCATGACTGACGCACAGATCCTGCCAGTTTCAAGTTTTGCAAAGCGTGATCAACAGACCAGGCCCGGTTGGAGCATGTTTGTGGTAACCGGCCTTTTGACAGTGGTGATTGCTTTTGCCATTGCCGATATTGTCAACGGTCCGGACGCGGCGACCGACCAGCTGCAGACACAGCAAATCAACAAGCTGGACGGTCGGGGAAAATGGTCCGGTTATATGCAATAGAGCCTGTCTCTTTTAAATGGAAACATTTGACCGGGCGATTTTGGTCGCTGACAATACCTATCTTCGCTTCCGCGAAGATAGGTCCCGATCCCTTTTTGGCGCACTGTCCCATCGGAAAACTGTTCACATGTTTCCATTTAAGAAAGACAGGCTCTGAAGCAAACAGGATTACTCATTGGGTCTGTCATCGGCAGACCCAACAGTTTGTTCATCGAAGTGCTTAACCGGCAAAGGCTATTGTGTTGGTGGCTGATCGGTTGTGGTGCCAGCCGAATGTATGATGAGCGTCTTATACACAAACCCTTCTTGTCCCAGATAGACTGCCCGACACCAGTGAACGCAGTCCTCTTCCGCAAGGATTGTTGATTTGGCCGGAATGATTTCAAGTACCTGTGCATCATTGTCCGGCCCTGCGCGCAGATTGGCAAATTTGGTTGTCTGACCTTTCCTCAAATCGGCGGGTGGACGGCTTGCGACCGCAATTGATTTTGTGGGCAATCTAAAATGCTCGACATTCAGTGCAGCCATTTTAATCTCGATATCAATGGTGTCCGCTTCCGTTTCGGCGATATCAATGATCGGCGGTCTTGAAAAAACACTTGCCACAATGTGGTCATCTGTTTGATCTGGTTTGTCCGTTGCAGCGATTATTTGCGATGGCGCAATCGCTTGATGTGCGCTTTTTTGTGCTGTTCGGCCTGGCACCGGGTCGGCAATGTCTGAAGAATTGCCCGCAATGATGGAGGGCGCAGCACCATTAATTTTAGCAGCTTCCGATGTTTCTTCGAACGAAGGTTTGTTTTTTGTCAGGGCCCTGCGTGCCTTAAAATCGGTGGCAGGCACCATGGCATGCTGGTCCTGGTCACCAGCCTGTGGGGGATCCTGTTTGATGACACGGTAAAAATTCGCGCCGAACGCCGTGCCGATGGCAAGGCTTGCCAGTGCAACAATCGCCACAATGGCGATGTGGTGCCGCTGGTACCCTGCTGTCTTTGCGCGCTTTCGACCGGGTCTGTAATCGGGGTGGGATTTGAACAAAGGTGCCATAACGCATACTCCACACATATCAACAGTGTGGCGGCCGGTTGCTGGAAGTGACCTGTACCGCCACGTATGGAGTGCTATGTGACACTCAATACCAGTCAAAATTTAGAGTGAAGTGGTTGAATGGCGTCACATTGCGTTTCCAGGAAAAACGGCTCGTGATGCCGATAGTGATCTGTCTTTAGGCCGATTCACGTTTTGCCAGAAACGGGACAAGGGTGTCGACCTTTGATTTTGTTGATGCATTCAGCTTTTGTCGATCCCGTCAAAACCTGTATTGCGCTGGCCAACAGGCGAAAATCGACTTTGGAGTGTGGACGTTGTCCGGGTGTTTTTACCGTCGGGTACGGGTTCCGATCAGCTGGAGTTTTTAAAAACTGATCCGCAAATGTTTGGCAATTGTGGCTGGCGCGCCCTTGTCAGCACACCTTATTACCGGAGAACGCAACCGCTTCATTGTGCGTCGATACGTGCCGCACCCGTGTTGATGACAACGGCTCCAAGCTATTGGCCCGGCTGTTTCGTATGGTGCCAAAAATCAGATATCGAATGTATTTGCTTCCAATCTGCAATCTTCTTTCGAAGGCGTTTCGCTTGCCTGTCGGGAAATCTCGATAAAGCGCTTTTGCAAAAGACAGCACAAAACTGACAGCACGCAGGCAAAACAAAGTGATGGATTTTCCAAATGGCTGAAGGAAACGCAGGCCCAGATCTTACCCCGTTTCAGATTGCCAAGAGATTTGCGGCGTGACCATCGTTGTAAATATATGTGTCTCTAGCCAGTGCAGTCAGAAGTATGGTACATAGACAAATATATATTTGATTGTAGTGGGAATAATGACGGTGTAAAAAGTGGTTTGACTTTCGAAGTAACCCGCGCGTGTTTTAATATTTGATTGCATAAGTATAAAGGTCAGGAGCTTGTAGGTGACAATAACTCAACTATACGAACCGCTGGATCTGGCACCCAGATCCATGCCGTTGCTTGTCGGATTGGTATTGCTGGAAACAGACCATACAACGGAGCTGGAGTTTGCCCGGCATATGCCTCACGATTTTGTTGGTACCCATGCAAACCGCGTTACCTATGTGAACCCGTCAACACCGGAGAACCTTCGCGCGACAATGCCGCTGCTGCGAAAGGGTGCAGAAATGATCCTGCCCGGTGCTGATCTGGATGTGATCTATTATGGCTGCACATCCGCTTCCATTGTTATTGGCGATGACGTGGTCAAAAACGAGCTTCTGGCTGCAAAACCGGGCGCTACCGTTATAACACCAACAATAGCAGCTTTTGAGGCCTGTCAGCATTTGGCAGTTCACAAACTGGCCGTTCTCACACCCTATCTTCCCGAGACCAGCGCACCCCTGCAGCCTTATTTTGAGCAGGCCGGTTTTGAGGTCGTCAATCATGTATGTCTTGGAATGGCGGATGATCGTGAAATGGCTCGCCTGTCGTCGGATACACTGATACGCGCCGCGGTGATGGCTGATGTACCCGATGCCGATGCCCTGTTTATATCCTGCACCGCACTTCGTTCTCTGGAGGTCGCCGGACAGATTGAAACGGCGATCGGCAAACCGGTCATTACCAGCAATCAGGCGGCAGTCTGGATGACCCTGCGCAGTCTTGGGCTCGGTCATCCAGGCCGCAACCATTGTCGCCTTTTTGATTCATTGTCACGGAGTGAAAAATCCCTTTTGGGAAATCGCACGATGTCAAAATGACTGGCACGCTGTGCCCCGCCAGCATTTAGCTGATTGACATATTTTCGTATTTGAGAAATATTCTCCAATATGGAATCAGAGCAATTGACAGATCATGATGTAAGGCTTGCCGACCGCCTCAGGCAGTTGCGGCTGGCGCGCGGTTGGTCATTGGATGAACTGGCGAGAGAAAGCAACATCAGCCGGGCAACGCTGTCGCGGCTGGAAAATTGCTCTGTCAGCCCAACCGCCAGCGTTCTGGGCCGCCTTTGTGCCTCCTATGAACTCACCATGTCACGGCTGATGTCGATGGTTGAAGAGCATCACACACCCATGGTGGCGCGCGCCAAGCAGGCTTTATGGGTGGACGCCAACAATGGATTTGAAAGAAGATCTGTTTCACCACCGGCCGAAAGTCTGACGTGCGAGGTGGTTGAATGCCGACTGCCTGCGGATACACAGATCGAATATGATGCACCCGCAAGACCCGGACTTGAGCACCACCTGATTTTGCGGGAGGGCGAACTTGAGATGGTGATCGAGGGGCACAATTACCTGCTCAAGGAAGGAGATTGTCTGCGCTATAAACTCCATGGCGCAAGCCGGTTCAAAGCCCATCGTTTGCTGGGTGCAAAATATATGCTCGTCATCGTGTGAGGTTTCATGACAAGCCCTGTAACAATCTCATGCCTGGACCTGCCTGCCATGGACCACAATCTGCCAGGATTAACCGACCTGTTGCACAGCTGCGTGCTTGCGGGTGCCAGCGTCAATTTCATTATGCCATTCACGCCGGATGCCGCGCGGGAATTCTGGATAAGCAAAGTGCGTCCGGGCGTGGCAGATGGTGACATCATTCTCATGGTGGCCAGCCTGGGTGAGACATTGGCCGGCACGGTTCAGCTCCAGTGCAACACGCCGCCAAACCAACCCCACAGGGCCGATGTCGGCAAATTGCTTGTAGCACCACAGTATCAACGGCGCGGCATCGCGCGCGCGCTGATGCTTGAGCTGGAATTGCAGTCCGCCAGCCGCAATCGCAGCCTTATAACGCTCGATACCCGCACCGGTGACAAGGCAGAAAAACTCTATGTTTCACTTGGATATCAAACGGTTGGCATAATCCCGGGATTTTCAAAAGATCCCTTTGCAGATCACCTTGACAGCACAACACTCATGTTCAAGCAGCTCCACTGACGGTGTCAAAGTCAGCACTCCCGTGATTGGCAAATTTCATATTCGATGTTTGGCACCAAAATTTCCGTAGCACGTTGATCAACAATTTTCTCAACGGTTCTAACATTCCCTGGTTTGCAAGCAGATGCTCAAGGAGCACTATTTAGCTATGATATTCCAGGATCAAAACTGTGGGTTTTGAGGTGTTATCCCAAAAACGTCATTAGGGATCACCAGGCATCTGTGTAGAATTAACTCAGTGATGGGGACGACAGGACGAAAGACAGCTCATATGTCCAACGGGTGGCATTTGGCTTTCATATGAGGCATTGGCAGACATTCCGGCAGGATTGGGGGATCCGACGATGGCTGAACAGAAACACGATGTTGCAAACAGTCCCATGTTTGCGGATGGATTTGGTGCGCAACAGGTGCTGGCGCGTCTCGATGCCTGTGCTTCATCTGAAGCAGCCTTTGAAATGGCATCCAAAAAACACGCACTATTCTCGCGTCTCTACTATTTTACAACTCGGCAGTGGCTCAATTATGCGCAAAATTGCGTTGACCCGGAATTGGTTCTCCTGATGGTGGAACATTTTTTTGAACTCTATGAGGACTATGTTCTGAACACGTCTGATCGCTCGAACAGTCCTTATGCACATCATTGGCACATACACGTAAAGTTGCTCTCGCACCAAGACCACAAACCAGCAATGGCTTTACGTGGGATTGCACTTTTCTTTGGAATTCGAGCGCATACGCGATTTGATCTGGCCGAGGCTATTTGCCGGTCGCGGGCGAGTTATATCAGGCGGCACGGCAAGGAACCTGACATGACCCTGTTTCGTTCATTGCTCTTTGGAAAGGAGGTCAACCGGCTCTTTCGCGATGCCAGTCTGGATTTCATAGCATCCAGCTCGCCGCCCAACGCCCGAAATACCTCTGTGATCAAATTGGCGGCCTTAACATCGTGGATGTGGATGCCGTTGTTTCAATCTGCACGCAGAGCTGCTTGGCGAGAGGCCATTAACAGCATTACCCTGGGCAAGGTTATTTGCCGATCCCCTCCTCAATCTGCTGCCGGCTGTTCCTATGACTAGGTTTTCGCTGCTCGTATTACCAGCGCGCTTTGCCCTGTCCTCACCGCGTATCGCAGCCGTAGTCCTTTTGCTTGCATTGGCAATTTGTGCGGTGTCACTGACCCGGCTCGCCTTTGAGGACGACATAACCAAAAGCTTCGCATCGGGCAGTGTCTTCAGCCAGGAGTATGAAGCGCTGATTGATGCTTTGCCATCCGAGCCGACAGAAATTATTGTTGTCGCTCAAAGTTCAACACCTTTCGACGCTCGCGATTTTGCAACTTTGCGGGATGTTGCTTTCGAGCTGGAGTTAGCCGAGGGAGTTGGCTCGGTATATTCCATCGCCTCTGTCAGGTTTCCGAATACCCATATCGCATATCCTGGTGCTTTACTCCTGCCGGTTCAAATCAATGCTGGAGAGGTCGGTGAACGACTTGATGCAATTCAATTGGCGGGTATCCACTCACCTGTGTCCAATGATCGTCGCTCCACGCTTTTTTCCATTTCACTTGACGCCCAGGAGGATGCCAGTAGTCGCTCGGACAAGGTCGATATCAGCCCGGTGGTCGATACAATCAGAAACATTATCTCTGCTTTCGGAGGACAACAGATCAGCTATAGTCTGGCCGGGGAATCTCTCATAGGCCCCGACATGATCAGAGCGCTGCAACGTGATTTGATTGCCTATAATATCGTTGGCGGTGCATTGGCATTTGTTCTGGCGTTACTGATTCTTGGAAACCTCAAACTGGTGGCGATTGCTGTCATTCCGGCTTTTTTGGCTGCTTTTGTATCGCTGTCGGTATTTTCAGTGCTGGATTTCCCGATCACAGTGCTGAATACGATTATGCCAACGCTGGTTCTTGTTTTGGCGCTGGCTGACAGTGTGCACCTGACGTTGCACCTCAGGGACAATGATCCAGGCAACGCACTGCGTATCCGTGTCGCAAAATCAATTGACGAAATTGGCCCGGCCTGTGCCCTGACCGCGCTGACCACGAGTATTGCCTTTGCATCGATTGCATTTAGTGAAAACCAGCAGTTGAGAGACATGGCCATAATTGGCGCATTATCTGTGCTGTTGGCCTATCTTGTTGTTTTAGTGTCATTTCCATTGCTCGCTCGGTTTGTGGGCGTTTCGCAGCAGATCGTACACAGGCGCAAATGGGCATTGGTTTCTGCTGGAATGGTGCATTGGATTTTGCGCAAGACCAGATTTTTGCTTGCATCGGGGTTTGCGGTGACAATGCTGGCGATAGTCGGGCTCTTTTTTCTACATCCCTGGTTCATTCTTGATGAAAATTTGCCCACAACCAGCAGTGTGCGGGCGGCAAACCAGGTTGTTGCACATGAGTTCGGCGGTTTTTACCGCATATGGTCTGAACTGGAATATTCCAATGCCGATGAAATCGATACACAGAAGGGTTGGGCAAGGCTGGTGGACCTCACAACGGCGATAGAAAATGCGGCACCCGATTACACGGTGCTCTCTCTTGCAACGCTATCGCGCTGGTGGGGACATGCCGATCAGCCACCAACCGAACAGGAATTGGATGAACTGCCACGCGACCTGATTGCACAACTTGTGTCACAAAACCCGGCAAGCGCTCGGGTCATTACGCGCGTACCGGAAGCCATGCTCACACCCGCGACACTCAAAACCCAAATGGCTATAGAAACCGCAGCCATTTCCGCCAATGCAACGCGCACAGTCGGAATTCCAATTATCATACGTCACGAGGCTGTTTCAATCATTCGGCAGCTTTCAATTGGTCTTGGCATCGCCTGTGTGATTTCGGTGATAGTGCTCGCTGTCTTTTACCAATGGCCCATTCTTGCTATTGTCCTGCTTTTGCCAAACCTTTTGCCTTTGATTGTAACAGCATCATCGCTGGTAATTTTCAATGGTGGTCAGCTTACACCCGTTGCCATGTTGGCACTAACTGTTGCCTTTGGCATTGCAATCGATGATTCCATTCACTTTGTGAACCGCTACATTGTTGAAAGACAAAGGGGGCTTGGGTCAGATGCTGCTCTTGGTGTTTCTATCCAGGAAACAGGCAAAGCCATGATCGCCACCACAGCCCTTATCTGCGCGGGCATGGGCGTGACAATGATGAGTTCATTTGAGACCATTCGAATGTTTGGCGGGATGCTAATATTGGCATTCATCGTAGCGCTCTTTGCAGACTTGCTATTGTTGCCGTCCTTATTGCGCATGAGAGTTTTTCAACGATGATTAGAACGGTGTTCGCAATTTCTATTCTGGCAGCAGCTATTCAATTGCCAGACACAGCGTTGGCCGGGTCTATTTTGGAGAGGGCGGCCGGAAAATGGTCGGGAACGGGTTGGGCCCGGCGTGACGCAAATGCCCCCCGTGAGTTGGTGAAATGTCGGCTTTCTGCAAAATTCGTAAAAAAACAAAATAGGCTATCCGTATCTGGAAAATGCACGGGCGGCGGACGGTCTGTTCGGTTATCCGGTCGTTTTGTTGACGAGGGGGCAGGCGATTTTTCAGGGAAATGGTCGACTGGTTCACGCCTCGGAGCTGATCAGATGACAGGCCGACAGAACGGTAATAAAATACGCTTCAACTGGCAGTCGCGTAATCAAAAGACGGGCAAGGTAACCGGGTATTTTACCCAGTGGAATGTACAAAAATCAAAGCTGTCAGTTGCAACAGGTCTTCGTGATAACAGCGCGCCACTGATGGTGGAAATTAATTTCACGCGTTGAATTCGTCTGAACCTCTAGGGAGGAATTCAGGTCTTGCCGGAATCAGCAAGACCAGAATGCGTCAACAAAATCAAAGACCCACACCGTTGTTTCGTTTCTGACAAAACGTGAAATGGTCTAGGTGCGATCCATCGCCTCGACCATTTGCTTGATCTTTACGGCCTTTTCGAAATGATCGAGCTCATGGGTTTTGATCCACCATTCTGCAGCTTCCATCAATAGTGCCGGGTTGTCGTTTCTGTTGGCAAAAAATGCATAAAATGAAAGGCCGACATTCGGTCCCTTTTGCTCAATTTTGCTATTGCACACCTGGATGATCTTGTTGCGTAGTATCTCTCTCATGGCTTGGGTGTTACCTGGAACTATTGTTTGTGAAAGGTCATTGTGCGGCTCGGAACAGGCGCTTTGTATCTCATCCTGGTCAATTAAAAAATACGGCTGACTTGAAAAGCACATAAGGCCCCGATGGAGGTTGCGCCGCTGCAAAGATATGTCGGATCCGCAATACTGTTGCCTGCAGTATTTCCCAACACGGGATCAGTGTGATTTGTGCAGCGGCAAACAATAGTGCCGGTGCGGGACTTGTGGCAACAGGCGTGGCAGCCTATATCAGCGCTCAAATTGAAAACCTTCCCGATCTGAATGAACATGCAAGGAAATAAATCGCAATGAGTGATACCGCCAGCAAAGAAACCTTTTCGTTTCAAACGGAAGTCGGCCGACTGCTCGACATCGTCGCCGGCTCTTTGTATTCAAACCGTGAAATATTCTTGCGCGAGTTGGTTTCCAATGCCTCTGATGCCTGCGACAAGCTGCGTCACCGGGCGCTGACCGAACCCACCCTCGTTGAAGGTGATCAGGAATTCAAGATATCGCTTGATGTTGATGCCAAGGCCAAGACCATCACAATTTCCGACAACGGCATTGGTCTGAACCACGATGATCTGCTTGAAACGCTCGGCACAATAGCCAAGTCAGGCACCGGCGCATTTCTGGAGCAACTGGGCAAAGACGACAAAAGTGATGTCAGCCTTATCGGTCAATTTGGTGTTGGCTTCTATTCAGCATTCATGGTGGCAGACAAGGTTGATGTCATCACCCGCAAGGCAGGTGAAAAAGAGGCGTGGCTTTGGTCTTCCGATGGCAAGGGGCAATTCAGCATTGAACCTGCTGAACGTGAAGAACGCGGCACCACCGTTGTTTTGCACACCAAAAAGGATGCAAAGGAATTTCTGGAAGATGCCCGCATCCGTCACATCATCAAGACCTATTCAGATCACATCGCCTTTCCGGTGATGTATGGCGACGAGATACTTAATGCGGCCTCTGCCATTTGGACCCGCGCTGCCAAAGAGATCACAGAAGAACAATATACCGAGTTCTATCACCATATTGCCCATGCCTATGATCAGCCGTGGCTGACAATGCATAACCGCGTTGAAGGGTTGGTCAGTTATACCAATCTGCTTTTTGTGCCGTCCACGCCACCGTTCGATCTGTATGAGCCGGAGCGCAAAGGACATGTGAAGCTTTATGTGAACCGTGTCTTTATTACTGAAGATACCAAGGGTCTGTTGCCGACCTATCTGCGGTTTCTGCGCGGTGTTGTGGATTCAGAAGATCTGTCGCTCAACATCTCCCGCGAAATGCTGCAGACCGATCCGAAGCTGGCCAAAATCCGCACCGGACTGACCAAAAAAATCATTGGTGAGCTGAAGAAGAAAGCCACCAAAAGCCCGGAAGAATATGCTGTGTTCTGGCGTAATTTCGGCGCTGTGATGAAGGAAGGTCTTGTTGAGGACAGTGATCTGCGTGACCGCATTCTTGCCATCTGCCGCTTTGCCTCGACGCGTGACGATCAATTGACCAGCCTTGCTGATTATGTCGGGCGCATGAAAGAGGGCCAGGAGGCAATTTATTATATTGCCGGTGAGGATGCGACAAAGATTGCCCAGTCGCCACATCTTGAAGGTTTTCGCGCAAAGGGTGTCGAGGTGCTGCTGCTTTCTGACTCTGTGGATGAGTTCTGGATGCAGCATGTTACTGAATTTGAGGGCAAGACGCTCAATTCGGTTACACGCGGCGCTGCCGATCTTGATGGTGTCAAAAGTGATGATGCCAGCGATGACAAAAAAGATGAAACGGATGAATCGGCTCTCGACGGTCTGATTGCTGCAATCAAGCTGGAACTGGGCGAGGCGGTCAAGGATGTTCGTCCATCCAAACGGTTGACCGAAAGTCCGGTTTGTCTGATCGCTGATGATGGCGATATGGATGTTAATCTGCAACGCCTGTTGCAGCGGCATGGGCAGATGCATGGTGGCATGCCGCGCGTGCTGGAAATCAACCCTGGCCACGCGATTATCAAAAAGCTTGCCGAGCGGGCTGAATTGGAAGGTGCCGCCAGCGATGAACTGTTGAAGGATGCCTCGCATTTGCTTCTGGATCAGGCACGCATTGCTGATGGTGAAGCACCGAGTGATCCGGCTGAATTCGGACGCCGGTTAAGCGCTGTCATGACGAGCGCGCTTTAAGCCCGAACAAAGTCGGGTCTACACCTCAGCACTGCCCGCAGGTGCTGAGGATCCGAAACCTGGACCGTTTCACGTTTTGTCAGAAACGGGACACCGGTGCCGGTCATTGCTTTTGCTGATGCATTCAGGTTTTGCCAGATCCGTCAAAAACTGAATTGCGCTACACACCGTCCAGAACAATAATTGTTGGTTGTTTGGGAAGGTTTCGCAGTGAGACTGTCACATTGTCCTGCCGGCGGAACTCACTGGCAAAATTACTGCCAAACAGATCAATGAAGGATGCAATGGATGCACCGCGCCGGTGCATTGGCAAGATAATCGACGACCGCAGCCGTTTAACAATGTCACTCATCGGTTTTTGACCAATTGTAAGGCCGCCATCAATGGGAACCATCAAAACATCAAGCCTGCCGATCTGGGCAAAATCACTGTCATCGAGTTCATGGTGCAGATGCCCAAGATGGCCAATGCACAGGCCTGCCACTTCGAATATGAAGATGGAATTGGCATCAGGTTCCGCACCGCCAAACCCCGAACGGATGTCGGTTGTCACGTTGCGAATATAGGTATCACCAACGACAAGGTTATAGTCGATGGAACCGCCGTTGGGGTTCCATCCGGGCAGAACATGTTCGATGTTAGGATCGGGCTGCAGCGTGAAGTGGCTTCCATGGGCCTTGTTCATCGTTGCCACAGTCGGTGGCGGGTTTTGGCCGACATAGCCATTGTAGTCGGTGACAATACGAACACCCTGCGGTGTTTCGATCTGATAGGTTGAATGGCCGATGTAGGACAGGCGCACTTCATTGCGTTCAAGGGGGGTGCCTGCTGCCAGTTGCACATGACGGCCGGGGGATAGGCCGGCAATTGCCTGACAGGTGGACACCGGTTTGGGCGACAATGTTTCACTGACATCGGTCACGGCAATGGTTTCGGGCAGGACTGCAAACCCGCTCACAAGAATCAGGCTGCCAATCAGCGCCCCTGCAACCAGTCGATCGGGTACCTTGATCTTCATCTCGTCCGTCCTGTGCCGTTGCCGCCAATGGGGGATACACGTTCATTCTAACCCCATGGGGGACGGAATCCAACCAATTGAACCGGGCAAACATCAAAGCGGCGAAAACAGAACTGCAGCGATACCACATCAGGCAACGGTACAAAACAGAATGCGCATTGTTGAGACTGTATGGACGATTGCGCCGGACTTGCCTATAAGGCGGCGCAACAGATCGTATTCAGACAGGTGAGCGGAGCGCCATGGCAGGCCATTCAAAATTCAAGAATATCATGCATCGCAAAGGGCGGCAGGACTCGGTGCGCTCTAAGCTTTTTTCCAAACTATCCAAGGAAATCACGGTTGCCGCCAAAATGGGCGGTGGTGATATTGACGGCAATCCGCGTCTGCGATTGGCTGTGCAGAATGCCAAAGGGCAATCCATGCCCAAGGACAACATTCAGCGTGCCATCAACAAGGGCGCCGGTGGTGATACGGAAGACTATGAGGAAATCCGCTACGAGGGTTATGGATCTGGTGGTGTTGCGATAATTGTTGAGGTGCTGACGGACAACCGAAACCGTTCCGCCTCCAATGTACGGGCCTGTTTTTCCAAAAATGGCGGCGCCCTGGGCGAAACCGGCTCGGTTGCTTTCATGTTCGATAGGGTGGGCGAAATTGTCTACAAGGCCGAGGCCGGTGACGAGGACACCATGATGGAGGCCGCCATTGATGCAGGTGCAGATGATGTGGTGTCCGGCGAAGATGGCCACACAATTGCATGTGCTTTCGAATCCATTGGCGAAGTCTCCAGTGCGCTGGAAGCGGCGTTGGGTGAAGCTGAATCGGTAAAGCCTGTCTGGAAGCCACAAAACAACATCGAGGTCGATGAGCAAAAGGCCTCCACGCTGCTGAAGCTGATGGATGCGCTCGAAGATGATGATGATGTTCAAAATGTTTATGCCAATTTTGATATATCTGAAGAAGTGATGGCCAAACTTGCCGATGCCTGATTATCGCTGTCGGTAATGTAATCTGAACCCGGGTCGTAGTATCCGGGTTTTTTGTGCAAATTTTACGAAATGTTTTTGTTTTGTTCGCATATCTGTGGCATAGGATTGTGGCGGCGGATAGTGGATTAAAACATGGCACAGGCTGAATTAACGCGCATTGTCGGAATAGACCCGGGCTTGCGCCGTACCGGATGGGGCATCGTCGAGAGTCTTGGAAATACGCTGCGTTTTGTGGATTCGGGCACAATACGCTCCGATGCCAGTCTTGATCTGGCTTCGCGGTTGTGCCAATTGCATGATGGACTTGCACAGATCGTCCACAGCCAGACCCCCCACGAAGCAGCCGTCGAGAATACCTTTGTCAACAAGGATGCAACGGCAACGCTGAAACTTGGGCAAGCCCGCGGCATTGCGCTATTGGTACCCGCTTTGGCCGGGTTATCGGTTGCCGAATATGCCCCAAACGCGGTGAAGAAATCTGTGATTGGTGTTGGCCATGGGGACAAGAAACAAATTCACATGATGGTCAAAGTCCTGCTGCCAAAAGCACAGTTCGACACCGATGATGCAGCTGATGCGCTGGCCATCGCAATATGCCATGCGCACCACAGGCAGAGTATTGTCGGAAGACTGAAGATTGCAGCAGCCGGCTGATAGATTGGGACAGGCATGATTGGAAAACTCAAGGGTACGATAGATGAGATTGGTGATGATCATGTGCTGATTGATGTGCATGGCGTCTGCTATGTCGCATTTTGCTCGGCGCGTACGCTGGCGGGGCTTGGGCGCGCTGGTGAAGCTGCCATATTGCACATCGAAACATTTGTACGTGAGGATCAGCTGAAGCTGTTTGGATTTGCCTCAGCGCTTGAGCGCGAGTGGTTTCGTCTGCTGCAAAGTGTGCAGGGTGTGGGAGCCAAGGTGGCACTGGCCGTACTTTCAACCTTTTCCGCCGCAGATCTGGCCAACGCCATAGCGCTGCAGGACAAGGCCATGGTGGCCAGAGCGCCTGGCATTGGACCAAAGGTGGCCCAGCGCATTGTGACAGAGTTAAAGAACAAGGTACCGGCATTTGCCGGTGATGCCGGCGCGGCCATGGGCCTCAAACAGGAACTTGGAGACGGTGTGGCTGGCGGTCCGGTGACCGATGCGGTTTCTGCATTGTCCAATCTTGGTTATTCGCGTGATCAGGCGGCCAATGCGGTTGCTGCCGCGCTGAAAACGGCCGGTGAAAATGCAGATTCCGCTGTCCTGATCCGCCTGGGTCTGAAGGAGCTGGCGCAATGAATGTGACTGGGATATGTGGAACAACATATGAGTGAGCATGATCGCATAGTTTCGGCAGAGACACAGGGTGAGGATTACGAAGTCTCGCTGCGTCCTCAAAGCCTTGATGAATTTACCGGTCAGGCTGACGCGCGTGCAAACCTGAAGATTTTTATCGAAGCTGCCAAGGCGCGCGGTGAAGCACTGGATCACGTGTTGTTTGTCGGACCACCGGGGCTGGGCAAGACAACGCTCGCACAGATCATGGCAAAGGAGCTTGGTGTCAATTTTCGTTCAACCTCCGGTCCTGTGATTGCCAAAGCCGGCGATCTGGCGGCATTGCTGACCAACCTTGAAGAACGTGATGTATTGTTCATAGACGAGATTCACCGGCTCAATCCGGCAGTGGAGGAAATTCTTTACCCTGCGATGGAAGACTACCAGCTTGATCTGATCATCGGCGAGGGACCCGCGGCACGGTCCGTCAAGATTGATCTTGCCAAATTCACGCTGGTGGCTGCCACAACCCGGTTGGGACTATTGACAAACCCGTTGCGTGACCGGTTTGGAATTCCGGTTCGGTTGAACTTCTATACGGTTGAAGAGCTGGAGCTGATTGTTCTCCGGGGTGCCCGGATTATGGGACTTGGCATGACGGATGAAGGGGCGCTGGAAATCGCCCGCCGCGCCCGTGGAACACCGCGAATTGCAGGCCGGTTGCTGCGCCGGGTGCGTGATTTTGCCGAAGTTGCGCGGGCAGAAGCGGTTACCCGCACCATTGCAGATGATGCATTGACCCGGCTTTCGGTGGACAAAATGGGGCTGGACCAGCTGGATCTGCGTTATCTGACGATGATTGCCCATAATTTTGGTGGTGGTCCAGTGGGTGTTGAGACAATTGCAGCCGGTCTGTCCGAGCCGCGCGATGCGATTGAAGACATTATTGAACCCTATCTGATCCAGCAGGGTTTTATTCAGCGAACCCCGCGTGGACGTCTGTTAACGTCATCGGCCTGGCGGCATATGGGGCTAGATGTGCCAAAGGACCTGGTTCAGCAGCAGATCCACCTGTTTGAGGAAGAGTAATATCGCTATGTATTGGTCAGCATGGCAACGACCGAGGATTGTAACAAAGGCAATCCTCCCGGTTTCCAGCCGTAGTTCGAGATTTTTTCTGTCGCCATCAGGTTGTAGGCGGAAGGGTCTGCCGCAGGCGGCAATGGGTGCCTGCAGCCTGTATGCGATTTGACGATGGCAAGCAGGTCCCGGCGATCAACCAGCAGGTCTGAAACGTTGAAAGTCTGATCACGAACCGTGCGATCGGGATGTTCCAGGATCAACCTGACGGCCCTGGCCACATCCAGTCCGTGCACTTCGCCGCCGCAGCGTGGTTCAATTGTATTGCCCTGCAGATAATCATCGAAAAGTGGCGCCCATTTTCCTTTGCCGGAACCATGAGCATTGGCGTAAACGCCTGTCACACGCAGACTGGAAACCGACATTTGCGATGTTTGGGAAAGCGATGCCAGATGTTTTTCGCAGGCGAGTTTGACTGCGCCATAATGCGTATCGGGATGACAGGCCATCGCTTCATCAAGTGTGGCCCCGGGTTCTTGAACCCCGTACACCGCGCGACTTGAAAGAAATACTGACCGTTTTACACCTGTGCGTTCAGCGGCGTTGAACAGCAGCAGGGTGGCGAGAAAATTCTGCCGCCAGAACCCGGCAACATCCTCACCTTCGCCGCCACGGTAGCGGCCCGGAACATGGGCAAATGCGCCATGGACAAAGCAGTCGAATCCGGCCGTGACATCGTCAAATGGCGCACCCGGGTCAAGGACAAGCGGAATAAAGTCAACCGGCGCGCTGAAGGATGCAGCAGGTGTTTTTGAACGCCCGGTTATTGTTACTTCATAGTCATTGGCAATGAGGTGCTCAACAATGAAGCGACCGACGATGCCCGTTCCACCGGTGACAAGGGCGCGTTTCACTATCTGGCTACCGGATTGGCAAGATCGCTGATATCGGGAATATCATTGCCGGTGTAATACGCCCACCACAGATCAATCAACGGCTGCAGTTGCCTGGCCTTCGGGTGGTCTTTTTCCCATGGTTTTTCGTACTGATAGTGCAGCACACCAATTGACGACCAATCCCAAAGATCAGGCATGTTGAACCAGGCATATTGCAGCATGTTGCAAAAGACCGGCAGTCCGTGCCAATCGGGAAAATAGTGCTGCAGAAATGTCTGATCGGTGCGCGGCCAGAATGTGTCGGGCTGATCAAGTGCCGTGATCATGTCGGCAAAAGTGTCGAGCGACGGTTCTGCAACAAAAACGCCCGAATTCAACCGATGAAAATCGCCCAGTGATTCATAGACATTGGCGGCTGCTGAAAACTGCGGATAGTCAAACAGCCGGTCTATGTTGCGCAGGACCAGTGCGTCTGCGTCAATAAAAATGCAGCGCTGATATTCAACCAGCTGCCACAGGCGCAGCTTGACGAAATTGTCCAGAGGTGTGTGGAATTCCGGTTTGCGTCCTTTGGTAAAAGGGGCATCTTTGTGCAGCCTGGCGCGCCCGTGGCGATGATTGAATGCTTCGCAGGTCGCCAGCAAATCAGCCTGAACAAGCCTGGCACCCAATTGCACCACGGGTGCAAGCTGTTTGGCAGACACCGCGCCTGTATGAAGGACAACAATGTCCGCTTTGGTGCCTGTCAATCGAATGGACCGGACAAGTGCCAGCGCGCCGCCAATATAATCGTCGTTGGTCACCAGCGTGACAAAGGCAAATTTGCTGTGCGCAATTTTATTCGTTGTCAATATCCGTATCCCTGGCCTAGGCCTTTTGCCACACACCCACATCTTGCGGGGTAGTATAAAAACAAGGCGCTTTCCGCATCCAGATCAGGAAGCCGACTTAAGCTTCTTGCCTTCCGGATCGCGGTTGAGTGTTGGCTCAATCTCACGCGTCCAGGCCGAAACAGCAGGAATGCGGCTGCGATCAACGCGGTAGGCATATTTTCTTGCCACCTCCACAACTTCATCCAGCAGGCCGTTTTCCAGTGTGATCGGGTCGAGGCCAAGTTCCAGGAACTTGTTGTTTTGAACAACCAGTTCGTTCTCGGCAGCTTCCTTGCGCGGGTTGGGCAGATAAGCAATTTCAGCGTCCGTCAGTTTCGCAACCAGCTTGGCCAGGTCTCTTACCCGGTGCGTTTCGGTCATCTGGTTGAATATTTTAACTTTTTCTCCGCGCTCAGGTGCGTTTTTCAATGCAAGTTCCACACATCGAACGGAGTCCTGAATGTGAATGAATGCCCGGGTCTGACCGCCCGTTCCGTGCACTGTCAGCGGGTAGCCAATGGCGGCCTGGATCAGGAAGCGGTTCAGCACGGTGCCATAATCGCCATCATAGTCAAACCGGTTTATCAGCTGTTCGTGCCGGCGCGTCTGTTTTGTATGGGTACCCCAGACAATGCCCTGATGAAGATCGGTAATACGCACACCATCATTTTTGGCGTAGAATTGAAACAAAAGCTGATCGAGGCATTTTGTCATGTGGTAGATTGAACCCGGATTGGCCGGATACAGGATATCCTGCTGGACAACATCGCCCTCCATGGTTTCAATGCCGACCGGCAGATAACCTTCAGGGATTGCTGCGCCAACAGTGGAATAGCCGTAAACACCCATTGTTCCCAGATGCACCAGATGCGCATCGACACCGGTTTCCACAATGGCATTCAGCAGATTATGAGTGCCGTTGACGTTATTATTAACTGTGTAATTTTTGTGCCGATCCGATTTCATGGAGTAGGGCGCTGCACGCTGCTCTGCAAAGTGCACAATTGCATCAGGCTGATGCTCCGACAACCAGGCTTTCAGCAGATCGTAATCGCGCGCGATGTCGAGGAGATGAAAATGGATACGCCGTCCTGTTTCGTGATGCCAGATACGGGTGCGTTCCTGAATGGAATCCATTGGTGTCAGTGATTGCACACCCAGCTCGGTGTCGATCCAGCGCCGGGACAGATTATCGACAATGTGAACGTCATGACCCTGTTCCGACAAATGCAGGGCTGTTGGCCAGCCCACAAATCCATCACCACCAAGAACTGCTATTTTCATGGAAACCACCTCCAAATGCGTCATTTGCGACGAGCGTTAGCCCGCAATTATGACAGGAATACAACGCTGCAAAGCCTGTTGTTCTGCCCAAGTGCCAATCATTCACTGATCTGGCATTGATCTGGCAACCAAATTGTGTTCCGTCAACAGCAACCATGCGTATAGTTGTTGATGGAGGGGCTGTTGTCCAATTTACCTGCCGGATCAGTGGCGAATTGTTTGGCTGGAACGATCGAGGGAGATCATCACCGGCTTTTTCAGCGGGTCTATTATGAAGATACGGATTTCTCCGGCGCTGTTTACCACGCCCGCTATCTGCATTTTCTTGAACGCGGGCGAACCGATTATCTTCGCTGTCTGGGGGTCAGTCAGGGGGCCCTGGCGCAGCGTGATGACGATGGGCTTGCCTTTGTCGTGCGTCATATGGAACTCGATTTTTGCACGCCAGCCAGGATGGACGACGTGCTCGAAATACGAACCTCCACAAAACGCACACAGGGTGCACGGATTTTTATGGAGCAGCAGATATATTGCAACACGAGGCTGCTTATCAGCGCCAAAGTCACCGTAGCTGTTATCAATGAACTTGGGCGCGCGCGGCGTTTACCCGACGAATTCATCAGTTTGTTCGAAACGAAGGTCGATCCATGACAATGCTGCCGGATTTCAAACTCGAAACTCATTTTTCCAAATGGGAATTCAAGGCGCGTCACCATTTGACTGCGTCTGATGCACAATGCATTTCGATGGCTGATCTGTTGGCCATGGCTTCGCCAGAGGAGCGTGATGCATTCAACAATTTGTGGCTTGGATACACCGAAACCTTCGGGGCACCGGATTTGCGCCGCACAATTGCGGACACATTTGAGCACCGGTCAATGGACGAGATCTTGTGTTTTGCAGGGGCCAGCGAAGGTATTTTTGCAGCCAATTCGGTTCTGCTGGACAAAGACAGCCATGCAATTGTCGTCACACCAAACTATCAGTCCCATGAAACACTGCCGCTTGCCATTTGCGAAGCCAGCGGTATTCCATTGGATCCCGACGATGGATGGTCATTGGATATCGACCGGGTCGCTGCAGCAATCAGACCGAATACAAAGTTGATGACAATCAACTTCCCGCATAATCCAACCGGTGCAATATTGCCGCGTGATCGCTATCAGGCCCTTATCGAATTGTGCCGGAAGCACGGCATTTACATTCTGCATGATGAAATTTTTAATGGTCTGGGACGCACCGGTGCTGAGCATTTGCCATTTATTGCTGATGTTTATGAACGTGGTCTTTCACTGAATGTGACGTCCAAGTCACTGGGACTGCCCGGGCTGCGCATCGGGTGGATTGCCTGTCAGGATGGTCAGGTCATCTCGAAAATGGAGCGCATGAAGCACTATCTGTCGATATGCAATTCAGCGCCGAGTGAACGTCTTGCAATGATCGCGCTTAACAACCGCGCGCAGTTGCTTGCGCGAAACCGTGCCATAATTGATGAGAATCTGCCCAAATGGACGGCGTTTTTCAATCGTCATCCAGATCTGTTCGAATGGCGCATTCCCGATGGGTCCTGCATGGGGTTTCCGCGCTATCTTGGACCGGAAGGGGCAGAGGCCTTTGCTCAATCGCTGGTGGAGGATAGCGGTGTCTTGGTGCTGCCGGGGTCAATTTATTCAACACGGCTGGGTGACATGACGCCGGATCATTTTCGCATTGGATATGGACGTGATGGCCTGGATGAGGGCATTCGTGCAATGGAAAATCATGTCATGAGAAACAAAGGCTGACCTATCCAGGCTCGAGGTGCGATGCCAAAGGCGAATGAGCGCAGCAATATTTGCCCCGTCAGAACCGCAAGACGGGCATGTTGTTGTGAATTAAACTGTTCAAGCTTTTGTTATCCGTTTCCTCTTGCCATAAATACTAACCAGTCATTAACCATAACCATGTCTTAATGAAATTTGAGGGAAGGTGTGCGATATACGCGCCTTCCTTTGACCAAATTTTGCCGCGAAAAGGCGGGTTGGGTGTATGAGACATAAATTAGAGCGTGCGAAACCGGACCGCGCGTCGGACAATTGCTGACGCTGCCAATTGGGCTGCGCGGTTTCCGGTTTATCGGGATCAAGGGTTGAAGCGAATGGAACAGGTAGGATTGGCGGCCACAAGTGAAGTGACGCTCTGGTCTCTTTTCATACAAGCCGGTTTTGTGGTGAAACTTGTCATGGTGGGATTGGTGGGCGCATCGATCTGGACCTGGGCGATTATCGTCGACAAAAGCATCAATTACCTGCGTGCACGTCGGCAATTTGATCGCTTTGAGCAGGTGTTCTGGTCCGGGCAGTCGCTGGAAGAACTTTACCAGATGCTGTCGGATCGCAGCACCAGCGGCATGAGCGCAATCTTTGTTTCCGCCATGCGTGAATGGAAAAAATCCTTTGAACGCGGTGCCCGCTCTCCCATGGGTCTGCAGATGCGTATCGACAAGGCAATGGATGTGACGCTGGCGCGGGAGGCTGAAAAACTCGAAGCGCGTTTGGGTTCTCTTGCATCCATCGGTTCTGCTGCACCCTTTATAGGCCTGTTCGGAACGGTCGTGGGTATCATGACGTCCTTTCAGGCGATCGCCGGATCGAAATCAACCAATCTTGCGGTGGTCGCACCGGGTATTGCCGAAGCATTGCTGGCAACGGCGATTGGCTTGCTGGCGGCGATCCCAGCGGTTATTGCCTATAATAAATTTACCTCGGATGCGGGCAAGCTGACCGGGCGCATGGAGGGGTTTGCGGATGAATTTTCCGGCATCCTGTCGCGCCAGATTGACGAGAAATCGCAACAACGCCAGGCGGCAGAATAGAGGCACGATCCATGGCCATGGGGACTCAAAATGCTGCTGGTGGAAGGCGTCGCGGTAATGGACACCGTCAGGGGCGAAAACGCCAGCCAATGAGTGAAATCAACGTCACACCCTTTGTGGATGTGATGCTGGTCCTGCTGATCATATTTATGGTGGCAGCGCCTCTGCTGACTGTTGGTGTTCCCATTGAGTTGCCGGAAACAGAAGCCAATTCGCTCAATTCCGAAACGCAACCGATTACCGTCTCGGTCAATCAGGATGGCAATATCTATTTGCAGGAAACTGAAATCCCGCTCGATGAAGTTGTTGCCAAGCTTCAGGCAATTGCGACAACAGGTTACCAGGAACGTATCTATGTGCGCGGCGACCGAAATGCTGATTACGGGACAGTCATGAAAGTCATGGCGCGTATCTCCTCAGCCGGTTATAAAAACCTTGGTCTTGTGACGCTCCAGGAGCAGGATGGTTGATCGCCGACGATGAAAATCGGAATTTTCATATCTGGACTGAGCCATGTGTTGCTTCTTAGCTGGGGCCTGTTCTGGCTGTCAGCGCCGCCGACCCACGAGACGCTTGAGATAGAAGCGCTGCCGGTGGATATTATTCCTGTTTCCTCCATCACACAGATCCAGCAGGGTGAGCGCACGGCTCCGGCTGAAGAAAAAGCCGCGCCGCTTCCAACAGACAGGCCAGAGCCTGTTGAGGATGCACAAAACACCGGTGACAATACGGTTGACCTGAAATCCACACGTGCTGAAAAACAGTCTGATACAACAGTGGAAGCAGCAGCGGAACCTGAAAAGGCCGATATTGCCGAGCCGATCCCATCGACAGAACCCAAAGCCGAGCCCCAGCCTGCCGAAAAACCCGAACCGGTAACCGCCACTGAGGTTGCGGCACTTCCCGAGCCGCAGCAGAAGGTCCTGCCTGATCCGGTGGCAGAAGCAATCGCGCAGTCTGCGGACGTGAAGCCAAAATTTGAAACCCTGACAGACAATGTTCCCACACCAACGGCACGTCCGGAAAAACCCAAAGCCCAAACTGCCAAAACGCCGGAACGCAAGAATAATCAGGACCGCAAGAAGACCACTAAAACCGCATCTGCCCAGGATAGTGATTTCAGTGCCGACGAAGTGGCAGCACTGCTGAACAGGCAGGACCCTGCGGGTGGTGGCGCCAAACGAAATCAACGTGAAGCAGCACTTGGCGGGCGTACGACGACGACTGGTTCAGAATTGTCGCAAAGTGAAATGGACGCACTTCGCGGCCAGATTCAACGTTGCTGGCAGATCGTTCCGGGCTTGTCTGATGCTGCAGACGTGCGTATTCAGGTTACGATGCGGCTTGATCCATCGGGGAAAATCGAAGGGCAGCCAAGTGTCACTGCATCAGGCGGTTCCGACCAGGTGAGGCGAGTCCTTTCTGGCGGTGCACGGCGTGCAGTTCTACGGTGTGCTCCCTACGATCTTCCAGTAGAAAAATATGATGCCTGGGCGGATGTCATCGTGAATTTTGACCCAAGCCAGATGTTTTGAGGAAACGACCTTGAACCTTTTTAAGAAAACCAACGCAAAGCCGGTAACGGCCGGGCTTCACAAAATCGTCCTCTTTTGGATTGTAGTGATGTCCGGGCTCTCTCTGGCTCACAATACTGCCTATGCCGTTGTTGAAATTGACATCACTCAGGGCAATGTCGAGCCGCTGCCAATGGCGGTAACGGACTTTGTCTCCGATGATGACATTGGCACCAAAATTTCCGGGGTCATTGCCGAGGATCTCAGGAGATCCGGCCTGTTTGCGCCTATTAACAAGGCAGCCTTCATTCAGAATATTTCCAATCCGGATGTGTCGCCACGTTTTGAAGATTGGCGCATAATCAACGCTCAGGCTCTGGTTGTGGGGCGCGTCAGTCGGGAAACCGATGGCCGTTTGCGTACCGAGTTTCGTTTGTGGGACACATTTGCTGCAGAACAATTGCTTGGACAGCAGTTTTTCACCCGACCGGAAAACTGGCGCCGGGTCGCCCATATCATTGCTGACGCCATTTATGAAAAGCTGACCGGCGAACATGGTTATTTCGATACACGGGTTGTTTTTGTATCCGAAAGCGGGCCCCGCAATGATCGCAAGAAACAACTTGCCATTATGGACCAGGATGGAGAAAACCTGCGCTTTTTGACCAATGGTGATGATCTGGTGCTGACACCACGGTTTTCACCCAGCCGCCAGGAAGTTACCTACATGTCTTTTGCGCAGGGCCAGCCAAGGGTCTACCTGTTGCAGCTCGAGACAGGTCAACGGGAGATTGTCGGAAATTTCCCCGGCATGACATTTTCACCGAGGTTTTCACCTGATGGTCAAAAAGTGATCATGAGCCTTGAGCAGGATGGCAATGCCAATATTTACACCATGGACCTGCGCTCCAGAAAGACCACGCGACTGTCCAATACCTCCGCCATCGATACCTCACCCTCCTATTCACCCGACAGCAACCAGATCGTGTTTGAATCGGACAGGGGCGGCAGGCAGCAGCTCTATGTGATGAATGCCGATGGCAGCGATCAAAAGCGCATTTCCTTTGGTGATGGTTCCTATTCCACGCCGGTCTGGTCACCGCGCGGTGATCTGATTGCCTTTACAAAACAGTCCGGTGGAAAATTTTCGATTGGCGTGATGCGCCCTGATGGTTCGGGTGAACGTATTTTGACAACCGGATTTCATAATGAAGGGCCAACATGGTCACCAAACGGCCGTGTCATCATGTTTTTCAGGCAACCGGCTGGAGCGTCGGGGCCGCAACTTTATTCGATTGATCTGACCGGCTATAACGAACAAAGGGTTGATACACCCAATTTTGGATCGGACCCGGCCTGGTCACCGCTGCTGAAATGACGGACTTGACTGCATAAACACGCCAAAACATGCGTGTTTAGTGTTTTTATGCGGGATAATCTGTCGCAACCATGCCGTAATCTGCTGTATAAGAGGTCGGCAACCCACAATGGACCATGCGGATGTCCATGGTGGAATATATTTTGAATAAGTCGTCAATTCGAGGAGACTGACTATGAACCTGCTGATGAGCGTATCGCGTAATCCGGTTGCGCTTGGGCTTGCTGTTGCGCTTGCCCTGACTGGATGTGCGTCGAAAAATTCGCTGCCCAACAGCCCCGGTGAACTTGGTCTTGCGGCAAATGGCGCAAAACCGGGATCCCAACAGGATCTGACACTGAACGTCGGAGACAGGATCTTTTTTGACACGGATTCGGCTGCCATAAGGGCCGATTCGGCGGCAACGCTGACACGTCAGGCGCAATGGTTGGCAAAATACTCCAATGAGAACGTAACCATTGACGGCCATGCGGATGAACGCGGCACACGTGAATACAATCTGGCTCTTGGCGCACGCCGCGCGGCTGCCGCCCGATCGTTTTTGATCTCCAAGGGAGTTGCGGCCAACCGGATCAAGACGATTTCCTACGGCAAGGAAAGACCCGTTGCGGTTTGTGATGACATTTCCTGCTGGTCGCAAAACAGACGTGCGGTTACAGTTGTAAAGGGCGCTGGAAGCTGAACCGTCATGATCGTGTGAACAATATATGATCTGTGTGGCTCGTCTCATCTGGTCTGAATAATATTGGTCGCCCTGGTTTTGACCACTGGTCCGTTGCACGTATTGTCAGAAACGGGACAATGGTGTCGGCCTTTTATATTGTTGGTGCATTCAGGTTTTGCCGATTCCGTCAAAACCTGAATTGCTCTATAGTGCTGGCCGGTAAAGTGCTTGCTGTCGTGTTGAATGAAACAGGTAACAACGAAATGACTGTGTATCCCCGACTAATTGCTGCATGTGTTGCGAGTTTGCTGTTGCCAGGTCTGGCACAGGCCGCACTGTCTTCATCGGCGCAGCAAATGCAGATCAATGCATCGCCGCCGCTCCATGTTTCGTCCGCTAAAATCATCTCTCCTGCTGAGCCGGTCGGCGCGCCGGTTCTATTGGCGCAGGCGGGAGACAATACCTTTCGGCTTGGACAGCTTGAAGAGCGTGTACGCGATTTGACCGGCAGACTTGAAGAACAGAATTTTCTGCTGCTGGAAATGCAGGAACGCATGCGCCAGATGCAGGAAGACAATGAGTTTCGCTTTCAGGAAATTGAAAGCAAGGGCACAGACAGAAGTGACGCGGGTGATGCTGCTCCTGCCCAAAAAAATACCGATGTTGCAGTTATTGCCCAACCGGATGAGACAAATGACCCATCCGTATCCTCAGGCACACTTGGCACCGTGACTTTTGATCAGGATGGCAATCTGGTTGATGGGCAGGTCGATGGCCAGGTCGACGGACAGCAGGATATCGCTCAGGACCCGACCAAAACAGCGTCTTTACCTGAAAGCGGTCCTGCAAGGCTCTATGCAACCGGTTATAATCATATTCTGACAGGAGACTATGCGCAGGCAGAGGCGGCATTTGCCCAATATGTGGCGGAATACCCCCAGGGTGAACAGGTATCCGATGCCTATTTCTGGCTCGGTGAGGCACAATATGGTCAGACGTCCTATCATCAGGCGGCCAAAACCCTGTTGAGCGCGCACAAGAAATATCCCGAATCGCCCAAGGCACCGGAGATGCTGTTGAAGCTGGGAATGTCGCTTGCCGCTCTGGACAACAGAGATACAGCCTGTGCCACCTACCGCGAAGTACTGACCCGGTATCCCGGGTCAAGCGAAGCCGTCAAAAACAAAGTTGCGGTTGAACAGAGCCGTATGAGTTGTTAGCTGAACTGTCGTGGCAGACCGTTCACCAGAACTGGCGATAGACGCATTTTTCAAACAACTTTCTCCCTGTGATACTTTATGCGTTGCCGTATCAGGTGGCAGCGATTCCACAGCGCTTTTGCATCTTTTACATCAGTATCTGGCCGATCATGAGGGCCCGCGGCTGGTTGCTGTAACGGTTGATCATGGCCTGCGGACAGCAGCGCGCGATGAAGCGCAGCAGGTCGCTGCCTTATGCGCGACGCTGAATATCCAACATCACATCGTCATCTGGGATGGCCAAAAATCAAAAACGGGCGTGCAGGATGCAGCGCGCAATGCGCGATACGCACTGCTGCGGCAGACCGCACTTGCCTGTGGTGCAGGCGCCATTGTTACAGCGCATACGCGGGATGATCAGGTTGAAACCATTCGCATGCGCCGACGACGCGGGACGGGGCGCGGATTATCCGGAATGGCGCAAAGTGTGCTCTACAACCGCGATTGCTGGATATTGCGGCCATTGCTTGAGGTGCGAAAGCAGGCGCTGCGCGACCATTTGAAGCAGGCCGGTATCGGCTGGCTGGATGATCCGAGCAACCTGGATCGCCGGTATGAGCGTGTGCGTATTCGGCTGGATGAGAGCAATCCGGCAGAGGACGATGAATTGCTCTCCATGGTCTCGGCGATGACGCAGGCACGCCACAAGGAAGCGGAAAGTCTTGGGCGTTTTCTCAAAGACAACGTTATTGTTCACGCTGACATGATTGTAGAATTGCCGCAAGTGCCTGAAATTCTCTCGGATCATCTGCAGCAGGCTGTCGCCCTGATGGCGGCGCTGATGGGAGGGCGTGCCTATTTGCCCGGTGCGCGTTCGCAAGATCAGATTGCCCGGTTTTGTGCCGGCGGTGGTGCACCGCGAATCACGTTAAGCCGTTCCGTGCTTGATCGACGGGCACAGTCGATATTCATCTATCGTGAAACGCGCGGACTGCCGCGTATGTCGATAGAGCCAGACAGCACAATTGTTTGGGACGGTCGCCACCAGATTACCAATCTGGCCAGCAGCGGGGCCATTCTTATCGGTCCGGCAGGCAAATGGCAGGATCCATCTTTGGCTGAATTGCCCGGCAATGTTCCACCGGGCGTAATCTCAAGGGCACGGGGTGCTCAACCGGTAATAATTTCAAGTGGAGATGTGCCTGTGTCAACGAATGCAGTCAGTGCCGCAGGTCAGGCTTCAATTTCACGCTACCTGACACATTTTGACCTGTTTTTGCCTGATTTTGAGTGTATGGTTGCAAACAGCTGTGCAACAGTTTTCGGGTTGCCGGCCTATCCGCCGTCGCCTTTGTAGAAAGTCGACAGTAAGTTTCTGCTATTATTTAGCCAAGTTGCGTCTTGGAAGTCTCTGCTGGCCTTGGCAAGGGGCAAAGAGACACCTATGTTAGGGCTTGTGAGTTTGCCTGCCGTTTTGCAGGCTGTGTGATGTTCCGGGGAACCGTATGAACCCAAATTTCAGAAATTTTGCCCTCTGGGCAATCATTGCCCTGCTTCTTATAGCTTTGTTCAACATGTTTCAGGGACCGAGTGAGCGCAGCTCCTCGCGGGAAATCTCCTATTCCCAGTTTCTGGCGGATGTTGATAATGGCACAATCCGCAAGGTAAAAATTGTCGGTGACACGATTTCCGGCGACTATGCGGAAGGCGGCAAGACCTTTCAAACCTATTCACCCGGCGATTCAGGTCTCGTTGCCCGTCTGGAAGACAAGGGAGTGGCGATTACTGCTGCACCGGAAGTGGACGGATCAAATACGATCTTTGGTTATCTGATTTCCTGGTTGCCCATCCTGCTTATTCTGGGTGTGTGGATATTCTTCATGCGTCAGATGCAGGGCGGCTCACGCGGTGCAATGGGCTTTGGTAAATCAAAAGCCAAATTGCTGACTGAGTCCCACGGGCGTGTGACATTTGATGATGTTGCCGGTGTTGATGAAGCCAAGGAAGATCTCGAAGAGATTGTTGAGTTTCTGCGTGACCCGCAAAAATTCCAGCGTTTGGGCGGACGCATTCCGCGCGGCGTATTGCTGGTTGGACCTCCCGGTACCGGTAAGACACTTCTTGCCCGTTCAGTTGCCGGAGAGGCGGCGGTGCCGTTCTTTACGATCTCGGGGTCTGACTTTGTTGAAATGTTTGTCGGTGTCGGCGCAAGCCGCGTGCGTGACATGTTTGAACAGGCAAAGAAAAATGCACCCTGTATCATTTTCATTGACGAGATCGACGCTGTGGGTAGACACCGTGGCGCTGGTCTTGGCGGCGGTAATGATGAACGTGAACAGACGCTCAACCAGCTTCTGGTCGAGATGGATGGCTTTGAAGCCAATGAAGGCGTCATTTTGATTGCCGCAACGAACCGTCCCGATGTTCTTGATCCGGCGCTGTTGCGGCCTGGTCGTTTTGACCGGCAGGTTGTGGTACCCAATCCTGATATCATCGGCCGTGAACGCATCCTCAAGGTTCATGTGCGTAACGTGCCACTGGCGCCAAATGTTGATTTGAAAGTAATCGCACGTGGTACGCCGGGTTTTTCCGGTGCGGATTTGATGAACCTTGTCAATGAATCGGCCCTGATGGCTGCAAGGCGCAATAAACGTCTTGTTACGATGCTTGAGTTCGAAGACGCCAAGGATAAGGTGATGATGGGCGCAGAGCGGCGTTCAAGTGCCATGACGCAGGAAGAGAAAAAGCTGACGGCCTATCATGAAGCCGGCCATGCTATTGTTGCCATGAAAGTGAAATCGGCAGACCCGGTTCACAAGGCAACGATCATTCCACGCGGACGGGCACTGGGCATGGTGATGCAATTGCCGGAAGGTGATCGCTATTCCATGAGCTACACCTATATGGTTTCCCGTTTGGCGATCATGATGGGCGGCCGTGTTGCCGAAGAGCTGACCTTTGGTAAGGAAAATATCACATCCGGCGCGTCTTCAGATATTGAACAGGCGACAAAGCTTGCGCGTGCGATGGTTACGCAATGGGGCTTTTCGGATAAGCTGGGTCTGGTTTCCTATGGTGAGAACCAGCAGGAGGTCTTCCTTGGACATTCGGTCGCTCAGCAAAAGAATGTTTCAGAATCAACGGCTCAGACAATCGACAGTGAAGTGCACCGGCTGATTGACGAAGCCTATAAGTCCGCACGAAAAATATTGTCGGAAGACAATGATGATTTCAAAACACTTGCGGAAGGATTGCTGGAATATGAGACCCTTTCCGGT
Source organism: uncultured Rhizobiaceae group bacterium (assembly GCA_947501445.1). Lineage (GTDB taxonomy): Bacteria > Pseudomonadota > Alphaproteobacteria > Rhizobiales > Rhizobiaceae > Hoeflea_A. Next base: position 117,058 of record CANMVS010000011.1, read on the forward strand.
GATGAGATAAAGGCTCTGTTGCGGGGTGAAAAACCGGCGCGTGATATGGGTGATGATACACCACCGTCACGTGGTTCTGCTGTCCCCAAGACTGGTGGAAAGAGTCAGGAAGACAAGGAAAGCTCTGACGAGAAGAAACCTGACGCCGGACTGGAACCTCAGCCACAGTAACGGACCGTCAATATTAAGATGACAAAATGGCCGCATAGTGCGGCCATTTTTTTATTCTCGGGACTGGCTGCTACTTGGCTGGCTTCGCACAGCATTTGCTGTGATAAAGGTTTTTTGAAATTTTCCTGGTTGGAAAATGGCAAAGCGAATTGAGGTATGTTTTTTAACCCGAATTTCGTTGGGGTGATTGGCATGCCGGGAAATGCGTCTGAATGTGATCATAATCCGTTGCTACGGAAGTGATCGAAATGCAAATGGCCCGGTTGAACCGGGTGGTAAATCGGGGGACTTCATGTCACGTCAATATTTCGGAACTGATGGTATCCGCGGGAAATCAAACACGTTTCCGATGACACCTGATGTTGCCATGCGGGTTGGTCTTGCTGCCGGCAAGGTGTTTCGCCGTGGTGACCACCGCCACCGGGTGGTGATTGGCAAGGACACACGTCTATCCGGTTACATGATTGAAAACGCACTGGTTGCCGGTTTTACCGCTGCCGGAATGGATGTCTTTCTGCTGGGACCCATTCCAACCCCTGCCGTTGCCATGCTGACGCGATCGCTACGGGCTGATATCGGCGTGATGATTTCTGCGTCACATAACCCATATGAGGACAATGGCATCAAGCTGTTTGGTCCCGATGGTTATAAATTATCTGATGCGCTTGAATTGCAGATTGAACGTTTGATAGATGCCGATATTGCCGATCAACTCGCGTCCGCTGCCAATATTGGCCGGGCACAGCGTATTGACGGCGTTCATGACCGCTATATTGAATTTGCCAAACGGACCATGCCGCGCAATGTATCGCTGAAGGGACTTCGCGTAGCAATCGATTGTGCCAATGGTGCTGCCTACAAGGTTGCACCGGCGGCACTGTGGGAACTGGGTGCGGAGGTGATAACGCTCGGGAATGAACCCAATGGCCACAATATCAACCTCAACTGTGGCTCGACCCATCCGGTCGCGCTGGCGAAGAAAGTTCATGAGGTGCGCGCCGATATCGGCATCGCTCTTGATGGCGATGCGGACCGCGTACTGATTGTCGATGAAAAGGGTTCCGTTGTTGATGGCGATCAGCTTATGGCAGTCATCGCTGAATCCTGGTCCAGTGATGGCCGCCTGTCTGGCAATGGTATCGTTGCGACGATCATGTCCAACCTCGGGCTGGAGCGCTTCCTGCAGGAGCATGATCTGGCTCTGGCACGCACCAAGGTGGGAGACCGCTATGTCGTGGAACACATGCGCGCCAATGGCTTTAATGTTGGTGGTGAGCAGTCGGGCCATATCGTTCTGACCGATTTTGCCACGACGGGTGACGGCCTGGTGGCTGCGCTGCAGATTTTAGCCTGTGTTAAACGTATGGACCGTCCGGTCAGCGATGTCTGCCGGCGGTTTGAGCCGGTACCGCAATTGCTAAAAAATGTTCGTTTTTCCGGCGGCAGGCCGCTCGAGAACAAAGTGGTCAAGGAATCCATCAAGGATGCGACAAGCGCCCTTGGTTCGACCGGCCGTCTGGTTATTCGACCCTCCGGCACAGAGCCACTCATCCGCGTCATGGCGGAAGGTGATGACCATGCACTCGTCGAACGGATTGTTGATGATCTGGTCGATGTTATCTCAGGCGTGCGAACGGCCGCCTGAGCTGCAGGCAGTAAAACAAATAAATCAGCAATCATCACGATGGCACGTGTCGCCGTGTGTGCCGGAATTGTTCCTTGTCATCCCTATGCAACTCATCTGTAGCTGATGGCTGAATTGTTTCACATTTTATCAGAAACGGGACAATGGTGTGGGCCCTTGATCGTGTTGATGCATTCAGGTTTTGCCGATTCCGTCAAAACCTGAATTGCCCCGATATCATTGCAATCCAAATGACGGGCAGGCAACCACGTCGCGTCAACGCGGCTTGAAATCATTGGGTTTTTTCTGATTCTTCGGTAAACGGACATAGATAACAGGCTCTTAACCTTTTTCCGTCATTATTCATCATGTTCATAATATTGATCGCCATTGCGGGCAACTGTCTTGCAAGCCGTGGTGAGGCGTGGAGCATTTAAGATGAGATATATTGCGATTGCAGCTGCAGCGATGGTCGGGGCGACGCCGGCCATGTCTGCAGATGTCTATGGAGATCCTGTCCCGATTATTGATCCGGTACAGGACCCAGTTTACGACGTGGAAATTCGTGGGTCCAACGATGTGGCGACCAGCGCATGGGAAAATGTCTACATTAAGGGTACGATTGGCTACACCCATCCGGTGATGGACGGGATTGACTATGATGTCATCGGCGGCACCAAGGTTTTCGACACGTATGATCTGAGCGACACATGGTCTGCCGGTGCAGGTGTGGGTTATCAGTTCAACCGTTTTTTCAGAACGGACCTGATGCTGAATTATATTTCCAGTTCAAAATTTGTTGGATCAACATCGGATGCGCTTTATGTATCACAGGATCTGGCAAGTTGGGGTGCCTATTCACTGATTGCCAGTGTTTATGTTGATCTTGACTTTTTTGGCGGCGGCGGCGGCGGTTCCTCCTTTATCCCCTTTGTCGGCGGCGGTGTCGGCGGCACTTATGTCACCAATGGGAATCTGACAAATCAGGCCTGTCTGGACGGCGATCCAACACAATGTCAGGACCCATTTGTCCATCCTGGTGAGGATGAGTGGCGCTTCAGCTGGGAAGTTTCCGGTGGATTTGGTTATGCATTCCGCTGCGATCTTGTTGGTGAAGCGGCCTATACTTACCAGCGTATCGAAGGTGGCAATATGTTCGGCGTTGCCGGTGGAGCTGGCCCGGGTTATGATCGGGGTATCGATATTCATTCGGTGCAGGCTGGTCTTCGCTTTTACCCGGCGCGTGACTGCGACCCTGAGCCGGAACCCTATATTCCGCCTTACATTCCGCCGGTCTACAAATAAGACAGGCAGTCAATTCGGTTTGTGGCCGTCCGGGAAACCGGGCGGCTTTTTTATTGGCACCCGGGACCAGACCTGTTCTTGCCCATGGTCCGGCATTCAGGTTTTGCCGATTGCGTCAAAACCTGAATGCCTATGGATAACAACCGGTAAACAATCGTGGTGAATGAACATGCTTAACCGCAACTTAACCAGTTTGTTGGATAAATGGCATCAACACATTTGCTTTGTGTGTTCTTCAATTCACACAGGGCGGGCAAGAGGACGGATAGTATGTTCAAGAAGGTCATGTCGCATTCCATGGTCGTGGCACTGCTGATAGGCAGCGGTAGTGGTGCAATGTCAGCGGATCTGGATAATATTATCTACGCGCCCGAGCTACCACGAACAGTGCCGGTGGAAATTGGCAATGGGTGGTATCTGCGTGGCGATGTCGGGTATGATTTTTCAACCGATGGGGATGCAACATCATTCCGCACATTCAATGCCATAGACAGCTCCTACGGCACCCAAAACTATTCATCATCGAGCTTTGATACGGATGTCAGTGTCGGGTTTGGTGCCGGGTATCAATTTACCGATTGGTTCCGGGCAGAGGGCATGCTTGAATATCAGGCAGGCACATTCAACGCCGCCAGTGGTACAGGCAGCGTTCCCTGTTCAGGCGTTGTCACAGATACGCTGTGCAGCACAAGCGGTGCAGCAGATTTCAATGCCTACGGGATGATGGCCAACGGCTATTTCGATCTGGGTACTTTTTCAGGGTTTACGCCTTATGTGGGCGCCGGTGCAGGCTATACGCTGATTGACTATGATAATTACAATGCCACCGAGACCTGTGTTGATGGCGGTGCTGCCTGTGCGGTAACGCCGGTCAATGTTTCTCATACGGGCGAACAGTCGTGGCGCTTCACCTATGCTTTGATGGCCGGGCTTTCCTATGAGTTCATGCGCAATCTGAAAGCCGATCTGGGGTATCGCTATGTCAATGTTGATGGTGGAGACACCTACGCCTTCGATAGTGCATCCCAGGCCGCAGGAGCATCAGGCGTACAAAGCTCAGACAATGGTTTCAGCCGCCATGAAATAAAGGCATCCCTGCGCTACGCGCTTTGGTAGGATGTGAGCCTTCGACAATCACAGGGGCGAGCAATGGCTCGCCTTTTTGTTTTATATGTGGGGCAGTGGGCAAACGGTCCGACCCCCATATCCGCAACCCACCGGACCGTTTCACGTTTTTTCCGAAACGGGACAACGGTGTCGGCCTTTGATTTTGTTGATGCACTCGTGTTTTGCCGATTCCGTCAAAACATGAACTGCACTATATGGGCCTGATCAAATCAGCGCCCTTGTTGGCAACTTTACCAACATCGGCCGAGACAGGATGGTAAAGCAGATTCCCACCGCGATTTTCCCGCAGGAGATCAAGCGCATCTTCATTGCTGGTTTGCGTATTCATCCATGCGGTTAGTGCCTTGCCCTTGAATATGACCGGCATGCGGTTGTGCAATTCTGCAACGTTTTCATCAGCGGCCAATGTAATGATCGCAAATGTTACCGTATCCAGGTTTTTGTTACGCCCCATTATGCCGGCAAATGCAAAGGGTTCAAATGTCGGCGGGTCGCCCGGCAGATGGATAAGATAGGGCTGTTTTATCTTGTCCTGGCTATGCCACTCATAGTAACCGGTTGCGGGTATCAGACATCGCCCATGGGTAAAGGCTGTTCGAAAGAATGGTTTTTCTGCAACACTCTCTCCGCGTGCGTTGATCATCGCTCGGGTTTTGCTGTCCTTGGCCCAATGGGGGATGAGCCCCCAGCGAACCGGCCTGATGATGCGTTCACCTTCGCGGTTGGTGATGATTTCCAATTCGCTGGTTGGTGCAACATTATAATTGGGTTGTGGTCCGTTGCGTTTATCTACCTCAGGAGGAAGTATATTGAGGTACCTGCGGTACTGTGCCCAGGTTCCAGTAGTAATAAAACGACCACACATCTTCTGATCCCTGTTCAATAGGATTTTGCATCAGTATTTATTGAAGCGTGCGGCGAATCAACTCCAGTTCCGATGGGAATGTAAACGAGGGTCGCATCATGACAATTAAAACAATTCAGACATTGAAGAATCTACACGATGAAGGCTGGCATTGCTGGGCACATTGCACTGGTCGCAATTGTGGTGGTGCAAGCCAAATGGACATCACATCACTGATGAAGCGATTTGGTGCAGAGCATTGCTTCATCAATGAAACGCGAATTTCTGCCCGGCTCGTCTGTTCGCAATGTGGCCACAAAGGTGGTCGGCTGTCCATTTCCGCACCAAGCAGTGTGCGGGTGGACTGAGGATTATTGGATAGGTTGCCAATCCAACCTGCAAAGCTGTTCAGACGAAAATGGCGGCCCTAGGCTGTTTCACGTTTTGTCAGAAACGGGACAACGGTGTTGGCCTTTGATTTTGTTGATGCATTCAGGTTTTGCCGATTCCGTCAAAACCTGAATTGCTGTAGGCCGCCATCATGTTTTGGAAATTCTTATTCAGCCGCACAACCGTGCTGTCTGAATTTCATCTCAGTTCAACGCCGGAGATGTCCTCCACCACCATAATGGGGATGGTAGGGTTGTACCGGATGGTAGGGGTGCACCGGATGGTAAGGGTGCACCGGCTGATACGGATGATAGGGGTGCACCGGCTGGTATGGATGATAGGGATGCACCGGCTGGTATGGGTGATAGGGATGCACCGGCTGATATGGGTGATAGGGATGCACCGGTTGATACGGATGATAGGGATGGCACTCGGGCGCCTGTGGGGCGTGATAGCAATAGGGGCCGGGAACCGGGTGATAGGGATGATAGTAGCGGTTCCAGCTGTTGTACCAGGGGTAGTTGCGGTAGTGAATATTCCAGTAGTTCTGATTGAACACCACAATGGTGATATTGAGTGATGCGCCAAGCGCTGGCGTCAGACCCGTGCGCTGTCCGTTGCTTTCCATCAGAATATAGGAGGATGCCATCCACCCGCGTGTCGAACCATAGGCGATGTCACACCATGTATAGCCCGTTTGGCAGCCATAAACCGTTATCGTTGAATCTTGTGGTACTGTGACAACTGCCGGGTAATTAGTGCCAGGCCCTGCTCTCAGGTGCACATTTGACGTCGTATAACCAACGGTTTGTGCCATTGCTGTTGCGGCAAACAGGGGCACACATAATGCCACCGCCAGCCCTGTCAGAAATTTCCGCATAAGTTCTGTCCAGTTCAAGTTGATTGACCCGTTTTATTAGATAAGCAGAGTTGAGCCGGGTCAAGTAATTTGAAATTTTTGTATGAATAGGGCTGCTGCATTGAGGCGGTTATTTAAGATTCATACACCTGGGAACTTATGTCCATGTCCTGCAATGCCCGCCGGGTGGTAAATCTTACATCGCAGCAATCGCGCTTGTTAGACAATTGGTGCAAATCAGGTTTTGACGGATTCGGCAAAACCTGAATGCATCAACAAATTAAAAGACCGATGCCGTTGTCCTGATCCGGACAAAACGTGAAATAGTCTAAGTAAAGGGCCTGTGACAAAATGAGAGTTGATTCAATAGTCGGATTTGCTTTCGCATGGGCAGGAAAGGCGCCGGGAGGCATCTGCTCTGTTTCGATGGCCTGACAGTGGGTTACGAGCCTGCCAAACTTGTGAGATTCGATGAAGTCGTTGACTTCATTGAAGAGGTCGCGACAACAGCGGACTTCCAGCTGGTTACTATTGTTGACAAGGAAATTGAGGCAGCCAACCCAGTACCCTGCAAATGTCAAACCCGTTATCAAGAGTGTGTGCACCACAGTTTTTGAGCGCCGGTCCCTCTGCAATCTGGCAACGAGTAGCGCAATCTTCAGATATTTCGTGTGAGTTGAATTCAAAGGCCACCATGCGTACCTTCGATGAAATCAGAGAAGAAGCATTCGGATTGATTATTTGCTTCGGCTCAAAAGTCCGACATCCAACAGTGACATGTCGATGTGCCGATTTACCCTCTGTGTCCGTTTCAGTATTTGTTCCACGTACAGATATCCGTGTTTCCGGCGATATCATCTGGGGTCCCACCGTCAAAGACATCAGGCGTCATCTGTGCCACCTTGTTTGTTTTCGGCTGTGCCGGATGAATTTGTTGTTTAAATATCGGAATGAAAGCCTGTGCGTGGTCAATGTGATTCCAATGGGCCGATGTGCGACACTTGCGAACGCCTGACCGGTACTGAAGTGCTGCAAAAGGAACAGTCAATAACGCTGGAACGGATATTCAATGCTGTCGAGAGGTAGGCTCTATTAGCAGAAAAGGTTGTGACAACTAAAACTCGCCCGCACCGCCACAACAGTCCCACCAGCTTTTTCACAACTCAGCGCATCTTGTGTAAGCACAGCCACGTCATTAATCGAGCAATGCGTTGCATCTATTGTCTGGGTGGCCTGTGGTGCATGTGTATGCGGTGGGATCGGTGCTTGCATCTGTTGTGCTGGGACATAGACGGTCATGGAGACCATGCCGGGAGGGGCGGTGGGGATGGCGAATTTACCGACAACTCCCTGGTGCCTAGGTCGTCCTACAATATCGTCATGTGAAAACGTCTCAACTGCCATACCCGCCACCATCAAGCAAGTCGCCAGTGCAGTTTTTGCCAATCTTGAAGTCATGCCTTTGTACCTCCGAGATTACTTATTTCATTAGTAAAGGCATATATATATCAATGAGAATGGTGTATATGAACATTGTAGCGATTAATGTTTATGCACACTGTTGAATGCCCACAAAAAAACTTGCAGTGGAGTAATTCAGGCCTTGACGGTAACGGCAAAACCTGACGGCATCAACAACTTCAAAGGCCGACACTATTGTCCTGTTTCTGACAAAATGTGAAACGGTCTAACTCCATTGTCAGGAGTACAAAATAGGAACATGTCGGGGCATTCAATACTATGCGGAAAGAAAGTGATGACACATGTGCAAGGGCAGACGATCCACTTTTATGAGATTCAAGGAAGCCTCTGGAGTGGTCGTGGCGGTTGCGGTAACTGCGGACTTCAAGCTGGTAGCCTCGGGAGGCACCCGACTTCGTGAAAAAAGTTCGCTTTGTTCGGCGATACTACGCCCATATGACAGTTCATTGATGCGATTGGCGCATGCCGTAATCCGGGGGTGGTCCGGTCTGAAAATTCCGCGCCGGACATTGAATTTTCGACTGAGATCAATGTTCCTGACCCGGTGCCAACCGACTATGAACTCAATCCGTTCCAGTTTTTCACGTTCCTGGAGCAAATCGGTTTGAAAGAAGCCAAGGTGGATGCAGCAATTGACTCTGTTGAAGCTGATCGAAACGAGCGGATAAAGAACAAGCGTAGGTTCCGACATGCAACGTCATATCGACGTGATCACCCGCTGCTTGTTTCTCTGGTTGCTGCTGTTGGCTAGACACCGGCGTAAATTGATGCTGCATGGATGGAAGCAAAAGACATGCATTGAATGAAGCGCCGGGGTCGCATCGTTTTGGGGGGGGGAGGCAAGCCCCGGCTAATGCCACACAGCAGGGACGCGTATGGCATATGAGCTACTTGATTATGTGGCTCCATTATTGCCATATAATCGCACGCAAATTTATTTCAAATTACACTTTTTTAACATACACCATGCGGAAAATATTCACTGGGCCGCATCGGCCCGCATCGTTCAGACGCACTATCCTGCATGGAAATACCAGACCAGTGACTTAATCTGGTAAACGCAAAGATAGTAGTGGTTTAGTCGGAATGGTTCGCAATAAAGTACCTGTCCGACATGAATTATTTGTATTGAAATTTCATTTTAATTCCAGGTAATGCCACCCCAAATTCTCATTGCAGGTCATTGTGTGAATGTATGGTTGAAGCCGGAATTTTGCCAATGACGACCAAATGGAGTGATCGAGTTGACAAATCAGACACAGAATGAAAAAAACAACACACCACGTGAAAATGTGGGCTCAAAGTAAATGAAAAGCAGCGATACGGAAAAGGTTGCAGGCGGTGCTAATCCCGAGCCTCCGGTTGATTGGCCAACTTAATGCCTGAACCAGGCTTGATAGTTGAATGAAATATGATGTCCAGACTTTTCTTTGGTTTCGCTGAAGAAGGGTCCGGACTGCCCTGAACCTCAAACTCGAACGACCACGCGCTTCGTTTTGTTTGCGCTGGATCCAAAGGTAAGCATGCAACATACGCGAGTGTAAACAGGCACGCGTGTTTCAGAAATAATTGGCTCCCTAACGGGGGCCTTTTTTGTATCCAAATATCACAGGTGAAAACATGGTCATGAAAGTGAGCCGTGAGGGGGTGATTGAAATCGCAGAATAATAAATTAATGCTGTGGATTAATGCTATCACTTTAATTGATTTGTACAATAGATTGCAAATTCGTAAAAGAGCATTGTGCGATCAGGTCGGCGATTTTCGCGCCTCGTTCGACCTGACTGCATGACTTTTTAAGACTGGCCTGTTGCTTGGTTTGCGTCCAAGGAAATTGAACAAGGGCCTTCCAATACAGCAATGAACACAATGGCTCCTATTCGGGGCCTTTTTTTTATCCAAGCCGCACAAGTCAGTGGTATGAAAGCGAGTCGGCTGACCTATTCGCGCCTCAAATCAGCCGACTCTGTCCAACTCACACGGGGGCTGGGTTATACTAAAGTCCAATAAAATTCTACTAAAGTCAAATTTGCCGATATACATGTGTTTTCCTTGACGTGTGTTTATAAAACAAAACCGCAATCGCCAGATTGTTACGATTGTAGAATAGGACCTGCGTTTGAAGGTCCACAGCAACCGTCGGACTTCAACGGCATGCAAAGCCATTGTGCTTTTTATCCAAAAACTTATCACAGGTGAAAACATGATCATGGGAGAATATATTGAGTTGATAAAAACGGCATTAGTGGGTGCCATCATTGGTGTGTGTGTGTGTGCCTACTCAATCATTCTTGCTCTTGTCCAAGCCTAGTATGCTGCGCAAATTTAGAAGAAACGCTGCATAACCTCCATAAACAAAAAAAACGATTAGCAGCATCATCGCGGGGCCCTTTAACTGCGAAGTAATGTCTTGAGCAGAATCCAGTTTGCCGGGGGCGACAATGCTCAACAAAGCAGCGAATGTTTGACTTACCCCAATCCAAAAGCAAAAACACATCAAACCGATGATAATCGACCCGATGATTATGCCGGGCCCGATTACTTCGTATTGGCCATGATGTTTGTAGGCGACGAATGTTGTTGCTGAAACAACAGCAAACGCCAAGGTATATATGAACGCTTCCATTTTCATCCCCAAGTTGTACCGAAGCGTAAACAAACTCACGAAGTGAGTCCACATATCAAAAATCACAGGTGAAAACATGGACCGCAAGGTATTCTTTGCGGCGCCGCGCCGCGGCGTCGTGACAGTGGCGTATTTGGTACGCCACTACGTCAAGGACAGGTCACCGGCATGGACGTTATTCTTGATGCGTTCATTGTCACAGGTGACCGGCGCGAAAAGACACTGGCCTATGTGCCGGCTACAGCCTATCACGAGACCGGACGACGCATGGTTCCCGTTCGTGAGGGTTTCAAAACCCCGAATGGAACGGTCCGGGTGTATGTCCAACGCAATTATGGCCACAAAGGCAAAGATTGGTATTGCTGGCCTGCTGGTCCCTACGGCAACGTCTATTATGGGCGGGGCATTGTTCAACTCACATGGCATGAGAATTACGTCAAATCCTCAAAGGACGCCGGTGTTGATCTGGAGAAACATCCGGACAAAGCACTGGATCCGGTTATCGGTGCCCGGCTGCTGCACGCTGGCTTGATTGATGGTCGTTGGAACGGGCGAGGGAAGGGGATTGAGCATTACCTTCCAACCAACGGCAAGGATGATCTGAGGAACGCACGTCGAACAGTCAACGTCACAGACAAGTGGGATCAGATCGGGCGGTATTATCGGGCCTTTTTGAAGGCGATCAAAGAAGCAGGCGGGGTTCCAATGATTGAAGCCCCAGGCAACGAACCGTTTGCACCTGTAATACCGCGTCCGAAGCCACCACAGCCCGATAAGCCCGATCCGGCACAGCACCACCCAAAACCCCACCAAGCGCGCCAGTGACTCGGAATGGCGGTCTATTCGCACATCTGATTGGTGCGCTCAATGCGCTCGGCGAATGGTTCAGCAGAAGGAAAAGCAAATGACCTTCATAAAACTATCCCAACATCCTGAGATTGCTCTGAAATGGCAACAGGCAGTCAACGGCGCGATGACACCCGGGCAGATCAAAGCTCAGAGCGAATCATGGGCTGAAGCGATGAAGCCGTGTGAGGGGTGCCACAGAGATATTGAAGAATGCCAATGCAAGGAAAAGCAAATGACCAACACAGAACCATTTCAGGATTTTGAGCCTGACAACGTGCTTCACAAAGCCGTGGGTCAATTCCAACGTGTTGTTGTGGTCGGCGTCAATATGGCTGGCGAACACTGCTTCATGGCTTCCAATCTTAACCCCGGTGATTGCCTGTTTGATCTTGAGCAGGCCAAGAAACTCATTCTGGATGGATGGAGGCCAAGCCCGTGACCAAATACAACAAGCTCTGGGTGGCCGTCGCCATGATGGCCGGCAACTTCATTCGTGACTATTGGGGCATTGATCTGGGTGTCGATGAGACCACGGCCAGCCTGATTGTCGGCGGGCTTGGATCAATCGCCATCTGGGCGGTGCCAAACACATGAGCACACTTATGGGTTTGCTGTCGGGTGGCTCCGGCACGCTGGCGCTGGTTGTGGCCGGTGTTGTTGCCGTGCTCGGTTTCATCTGGCGCGTGTTTGCTGCGGGTAAGAAGGCCGAGCGCGTCAAAAACCTCCAACAATCCAACAAACAATGGGTGGAAGCCAATGACCTTATTGGTGAAGCACAGGACGCGCGTCGCGATGCTGGCCATCGCGCCAATGGTGACGGCCTGCACGATGACGACGGGTTCAAGCGGCCCTGACATAACCACAGTGGCCTGTCGCTCATTCGAGCCGGTCACCTGGTCCGATACGGACACTCCCGAAACCATCAGACAGATCAAACAGCACAACGCTGCATGGCTGGCTGTGTGTAAACGGAAAGGCTGAGATGATGATGACGAGACAGGAACAAAAACGCGGGAACCTGATTATTGTCGGGTTCTTCACCGCCCTGATGATTGGAGCAATGCTTGGCAGTGCCTGGCCTGATGACAACAAGTGCCTGCCGGGCTATTCATTGGCAGATGTCAAGGCTCACATTGTCGAGGTCGGACAGTCAAAAAAAGTACGCTATGTCACTCGGCTAGTGCCATTCGAGACGAACGATCGGTCGGTCCTCTTTCTGATTGATGAAACCGGCGACTCTGTTGCATGGCTGATGTCAGGAGCGGGATGTCTGCTTAAATTTATCAACAACGGACGCCCTGCGGAAGAGGTTGCGTTGGCTGTATTCGGTAAACCGTTTGATGAGATTTTTCCACCGGAGATTGGCAGCTAATGGGTGGGCTTTCGGAAGATGACATAGAAGCCCTCAAAAAGCTTGTGCCGCTGGCAGACGAGATAAGGCGTGATGCTGAGTATCAGAAGTCACGCAGTATCATGTGGTCATACTGGAAAACCGTTGTGATCAGTGCGGCCGGTGTGATTGTCGCGCTGTTTCTTATCTGGGAAAAGGTCAAGCTGTTTGGGACTTGGGTGTTTCGGTAGAGGTTGCGAAAGTCCCATCACACACGATTGCTTAACAATCTGACATTCATCTACAGGTTGCGAATTTGGAGCCTGTCGCGGATATTTTCCCCATTATCCCCAAGAACTTGGTCGATTCGAGGTGGTTACATGCTTTTTCACAACCTACCTCTTGTAATTGTAGGAAGGAGTACCCAGAGTCCAACAGTCAATTGAATCGTTTGATTGATACAGAGCGGCCTGGTGGTGCGTCAACACCAACCAGGCCATTTAACTACCACCTTGCAGCGGAATTATGTGATCACATGAGCCAAATATGGGTATTCTCCGATAGTTGTCAAGCGATTTCGTCCCGCTGCATACAAGACATAACAAAGGATTTATGTCATGCAATATGCAATGCAGGTCTTTGAATACGACGACGACGACAATGAGTTCAGGGTAATTGATAGGGACGGCGAACCGTGGTTTGTTCTAAATGAAGTTTGTAAAAAAATTGGCATTTCCAACCCAAGCGATGCAGCCGGCAGGCTTGACGCGGATGAAAAATCGGCCCTCGGAATTTCCGACCCCCACGGGCGAACCCAGACAACCACAGTTATCAATGAATCGGGTTTGTACTCTCTGATCTTGCGCTCAACGAAGCCGGAAGCAAAGCGTTTCAAAAAATGGATTACCTCTGAAGTTCTTCCATCGATCCGAAAAACAGGATCTTATGGGGGCAAGATCCCGGCCTTTATTAGGCGGTTCAACGAAAATTGGGACCGCGTAAGCCCGCTGCACTTCTCAGTAATTTCTGAATTGGCAATCAGGTTACATGGCAGGCTTGAAATGGTCGGTCACATAATGGCTGACAAGGCTCCGGATGGTAAAGAGATAAGACCTGACGTGAGTGTGGGTGGATTGTTCATCAAGTGGTTGAAGCGAAACCACCCTGGTGTCGCTGAAACTGCCTCCAAATATATTCACAAAACTCCGGAGTGGGAAGGACCAGTCAACCAGTTCTCAAATGATTACCTTCCACTCTACATAGAATTTTTGGACACTGTCTGGATACCAAAGCACTCAGAGCGATATTTCAACACCAGAGACCCCGCCGCTCTGCCTTACCTACCCAAACTGATCGGTGCGGCACCCGGTAAACTACAATCCGCCGCCTAGTCGGTTAACGTGCAATTCCGGGCAGGCGATGTGCGTGAACGCCTGACCGGGATTGAAGTGCTTCAAAAGGAGCAGTCAAAGACACTGGAGCGGATATTGAAGGCTGTGGAGAGGTGAACGGAATTGAATCCGACACTACCAGCATAAATATTGCGTTTTTCCTGATTTACATACTTTATTTATTCTAAAGCTTGCCCTCTCCGCAACAACCTTGCCGCCCGCCTTCTGACAGCTCGGTGCATCCTGCGTAAGGACAGCCACGTCATTTATAGAGCAATGTGTTGCAGACAATTTTTGCGCTGCTTGTGGCGGTGTTGGTGCATGTGTATGCGGTGGTACTGCGGGCTGCATTTGCTGTGCTGGCACATAGACAATCATTGGCACCATACCGGGAGGAGTTGCCAAGGGCTGTGCTGGCACTGAGAAGCCGCCATGAGGATTAATGCCAAAAGTTGGCACTTGTTCTTGGGCCAATATATCTGATTGTGCTTTGGCATTCACAATACCTGCACTACCTGCAATCAGTGCGGCACATAATACCAATTTGAGTTTATTCGAGAACATAAATTCAGACCTCTGTATTGTTGATTTGTATAGAGTATAAGCATGAATATATTTAATAATAAAGTATAAAAATATTTATAGTTATGTTGCGTTGTGTACGTAAATTGAAATACAGGCTTGCAATAGTTCCATTGTCAGGAGTACAAAACAGGAACATGTCGGGGCAACCAACACAGTGCGGAGAAAGAATGATGACAAATGAGCAAGGGCAGGCGTTCCGCGTTCCGCAACACCGACGTACTTGAAAAGCTCAAAACAGGCAGGGCAGGGGCTGTTGCCGTTCTGGCAGGCTCACCACCATTCAAAGAACGATATAACAAGGCCCATGCGCTCGTTGAGGCTATTGACGACCTTGCCGAGGATTTGACCGGTGATCGTGAGTTGTTTTGGGGAGAGGTGCGCAGGTAGGTTTAACACCAGGGCTTGCGTTTACCTTCCCACGGGCGCGCAAGTCCTTCCTCAATGAGGATTGCGCCAAAGTCTCGGCCATCTACCACGATAACGGCCAGCGTGCGGCCGTACCGATCCGTCATCCTGCCGGTATCCGGATCGCCTCGAACAATCTCAAAATTCCCATCACCCAACAATTCAACAGCACGTTCCTTTGCATCGAGCGCCAGCTTTAACTCAGCGTCACATTTGTGGCCTCTGATTTCGGCTGTGTCTATGTTGGCTATCCGGATTTTCTCACCATCAACATGAACGGTGTCGCCGTCGATGACGCGAATATCTGCGGCCTATGATGGGTTGGCAATGCAGATGGCCATTGCGATAGCTGTGAAAAGACAATGTGCAAACTGAAGTATCATGCAGCATGAAACTCGAAATTGGAGCTCATTTCAGATATACGAGCAAAATTGAGTTTCTCGACCTCAATCCTCTGTTCCTGTAATTCTCTAACCAAATTGGGCAACGCTCTCCTGGATAATGGCCGCCAGCTACCCCAGCCAATCCCATAGGCTCCATCTGGGTGGCTGCCAGGCAATTCAGTGCCATCGTCTGGAATTATCACCAGCATACTGACATCTGGAATGAACAGCGGTTCATTGGGGTTGTTGATGCGCCTCATTAAAGCAGGTGACAAACCCATACCTCTGTGATTTGGCAGTTCCACTGACAGCAATATTTCATAGCTGGTTGCAGTGTCGGTTTGCGGCTTGTGAAGTCTCTTGATTTTGGCTTCGGGAAGATTGCGTGTGACATAATTTTTAAAAGCGTTGAGCATTCTATAGTTCACAATTTGATTTCAGGTTGGTTGTACCGTAAATCGAATTCGTTTTAAAATTGCTAAAGCAGACATTGAAATACCGTATGAACTGCCGACGCATTGCATTATTCCATTTCAGCGACTTCTCCCGCCTGAAATAAAACTTCTGGCTCGCCATATTCACCGAGATTTGGGTCCGCTGTTCGCGCCCAGGCGATGACACCAATATGCTTGTTGGATAGTTCCTTTGCCATGCGAACCGCGCGCTCTGCGCTATCGAATTGCATTGGTTCGATTGCCGCGATCAAATCACCAGCTTCGGGATCTGGATCAAAGGCCATAACAACAATCAGGTGTGTCGGTGTGGCCATTGCTTTGCTCTCCCACAATATGAACAGAATGAGAACGCCAATCGATCACTGCGCCAATGGTGTGTCAATTTTACCTGCATGTTCACGCCTCGTTCTGCACAACGCTGCAAGTGCCTGCAAGAAAGTTGACCGCAGGACCATTGCATACTTGCCCTTTGCAAATCTTTGCGCTATCTGCCGCCGTGGGACACCCCTCCCCAACGAGGGGCAACTATCTGGAAGGATAGCCACATGACAGATACGACCAAACCGGACATTCGTCCGGCGAATCCCCGTTTTTCTTCTGGTCCTTGCACCAAGCGTCCCGGTTGGACGCCTGACGTTCTGTGTGATGCCGCCCTTGGCCGCTCGCACAGAGCCAGGATTGGCAAGGGCAAACTCAAACAGGCAATTGATCAGACGCGTGCCATACTTGGTGTGCCTGATGATTACCGTATCGGCATTGTGCCGGCGTCGGATACCGGTGCCGTTGAAATGGCCCTTTGGTCAATGCTTGGCCAGCGCGGTGTCCAAATGGTTGCCTGGGAATCCTTTGGCGCCGGATGGGTTTCAGACGTTGTGAAGCAACTCAGGCTTGACGATGTCAAAACGCTGGAAGCCGAATACGGATTGCTGCCCGATCTTGACAGCATTGAATTTGACCGCGATGTCGTCTTCACCTGGAACGGCACCACATCCGGTGTGCGCGTTCGTGATGGTTCCTTCATCCCGGCTGACCGTGAAGGCCTGACAATTTGTGATGCAACATCTGCTGCATTTGCGCAGGATCTGCCTTTCGATAAACTCGATGTTGTGACTTTTTCCTGGCAGAAGGTGCTTGGCGGTGAGGGTGGCCATGGGGTCATCGTTCTCAGCCCGCGTGCTGTAGAGCGCCTGGAGACCTATGTTCCCGCTTGGCCGTTGCCGAAAATTTTTCGCATGACGAAGGGCGGCAAGTTGATTGAGGGCATTTTTGAAGGTGCCACGATCAACACACCTTCCATGCTTTGCGTAGAAGACTATCTGGACGCACTTGGCTGGGCACAGGATATTGGTGGTCTGCCATCCCTGATCAGGCGGGCGGATACGAACGCACAAATCATTGCTGATTTTGTTGACCGAACGCCATGGATTGATTTTCTGGCCGTTGACCCGGCGACCCGCTCGAACACGTCCGTTTGCCTGAAAATAGTTGATCCGCACGTTACCGGGCTTGATGATGATGCCCAGGCAGCATTTGCAAAAAACATTGCCGCATTGCTTGAGAAAGAAGGCGTTGCGCTTGATGTGGGCGGTTATCGCGATGCGCCGGCAGGTCTGCGCATATGGACCGGTGCTACGGTAGAAACATCCGATGTCGTGGCATTGATGCCATGGCTTGAATGGGCCTTTCAGCACCATTGGCAGGCACTCAAGGCCGCCGCCTGACTGTAAGATTACTGACACCGTGACCACAGGGGCCGCATTGATGCGGCTCAATTTCCGATAACAGGCGCCGTCAAACATATTGCAGCAATATGAGCTGAGACCCTGTCGCCCAAAAATTTCCCAAAGGAGGCCTTCAATGGCACCGCGTGTACTTGTATCCGACAAACTTTCTGAAACCGCCGTCCAGATATTCCGCGATCGCGGTGTTGATGTCGATTTTCTCCCAGATGTTGGCAAGGACAAGGAAAAACTCCTTGATATCATTGATCAATATGATGGATTGGCCATTCGCTCAGCCACCAAGGCAACGGCGAAGCTGATTGAAAAGGCCAGCCGGTTGAAGGTTATTGGCCGGGCCGGTATCGGTGTTGACAATGTCGACATACCTGCCGCGTCGCGTCGCGGTATCATTGTCATGAATACGCCGTTTGGAAATTCCATCACCACGGCCGAGCACGCAATTTCGCTGATGATGGCCGTTGCCCGCCAGATACCGGCTGCAGACACATCAACCCAGAACGGTAAGTGGGAAAAATCCAAATTCATGGGTGTCGAAATAACCGGCAAGACCCTGGGTGTGATCGGCTGCGGCAATATCGGTTCAATCGCGGCAGCGCGCGGCATCGGACTTAAAATGCGCGTTATCGCATTTGATCCGTTTCTGTCAGCGGACCGGGCGGAAGAAATCGGTGTTGAAAAGGTCGATCTGGACGAGCTGCTTGCCCGCTCGGACTTTATAACGCTGCACGTTCCACTGACCGACAAAACCCGCAACATCATCAACGCTGACGCCATTGCAAAAATGAAAACGGGTGTGCGGATCATCAATTGCGCACGCGGTGGGCTTGTCGTTGAAGCCGATGTTGCAGAGGCCATCAAGTCCGGCAAGGTTGCCGGTGCAGGATTTGATGTATTCGAAGTGGAACCGGCACAAAACAGCCCGCTGTTTGGCCTGCCAAATGTGGTTTGTACGCCGCATCTTGGAGCCTCGACAAATGAAGCACAGGAAAACGTTGCTTTGCAGGTTGCCGAACAGATGTCAGATTATCTGATCAAGGGCGCTGTTACCAATGCGATCAACATGCCCTCCATCAGTGCAGAAGAAGCACCACGGCTCAAACCGTTCGTAAAGCTTGCCGAGGTGCTTGGCTCCTTTGTGGGGCAGGTGACGGAAAGTGCCATAAAGGAAGTGGAAATTCTGTATGATGGTTCAACCGCTCAAATGAACACCAGGGCCCTGACCAGTGCCATTCTGGCTGGCCTCATTCGCCCACAGGTTGCGGATGTGAATATGGTTTCGGCGCCGATCATGGTGAAGGAGCGCGGTATTATCCTGTCGGAAGCCCGACGGGACAAATCCGGCGTGTTTGACGGTTACATCAAATTGACGGTCAATACGGACAACCAGACCCGCACGATTGCCGGCACATGTTTTTCCGATGGAAAACCACGGTTCATCCAAATCAAGGGGATCAATCTGGATGCCGAAGTTGGTGCCAATATGGTCTATACAACCAATGAGGATGCGCCAGGGATCATCGGCCTGCTGGGCACGGTCTTTGGTGAAGCAGGTGTCAATATTGCCAACTTCTCTCTCGGCCGCAACCAACCGGGCGGTGACGCAATCGCGCTGCTTTATGTGGATGCGCCTGTCGATGAGTCGGTGCTTGATATTGTTCGTCAAAATGAGGAAATCCAGTCCGCAAAACCTCTGGTGTTTGACGTCATGTAGCGTCAAGCGGCAATTTGCTGTTGTGTTTGCGGGTCTTTATGAAAATATTTGTACCGCAGAGCCAGTATTTTGCCCTTGTCGCGCCATTCAGGTGCGTATTTTGCATGGCAGCGATTTCCCTTGGAATTAACTTGCGCTATAGATGCGCGGGTTTGAAACACAGGTGGTGAAAATCACCGTATCGGCAAGGGGAACACATGACGAATGTCGTGGTGGTCGGCTCTCAATGGGGCGACGAAGGCAAGGGTAAGATTGTTGACTGGTTATCAGAGCGCGCAGATGTGGTTGTGCGTTTTCAAGGCGGGCATAATGCCGGCCACACACTGGTCATTGATGGTATCAGTTACAAATTGTCGTTGCTGCCTTCGGGTGTTGTACGCGAGGGAAAGCTGGCGGTCATTGGCAACGGTGTTGTAATCGATCCCCATGCGCTGCTTGCAGAGATTGATCGATTGGCAAAACAGGGTGTCGCGGTCTCTCCCGAGAACCTGCGCATTGCGGACAACGCAACACTCATATTGTCCCTGCATCGCGAGCTGGACGGTATTCGCGAGGATGCTGCTTCCAATTCCGGCACAAAAATTGGCACCACGCGCCGTGGCATCGGTCCTGCTTATGAAGACAAGGTTGGTCGCCGCGCCGTTCGTGTCATGGATCTTGCCAATATGGAAACCCTGCCAGCCAAAATTGACCGGTTGCTGACGCACCATAATGCATTGCGCCGTGGTCTTGGTCAGGAAGAAGTTGCGCATGCGACCATCATGAACGAATTGAAGGACGTCGCCGGTCGCATCCTGCCGTTCCGTGAGACAGTATGGCGGCTGCTCGATGAAAAACGCCGCAAAGGCAAACGGATCCTCTTTGAAGGTGCACAGGGAACGCTGCTGGATATCGACCATGGCACCTACCCATTTGTGACATCGTCCAATACGGTCGCTGGCCAGGCCGCCGCAGGGTCCGGCATGGGACCCGGGTCTGTAGGGTATGTGCTTGGTATCACCAAGGCCTATACAACGCGCGTCGGAGAAGGTCCGTTTCCAACCGAACAGGACAATGAAGTTGGCCAGTTTCTGGGAGAAAAGGGCCACGAGTTTGGCACAGTCACCGGGCGTAAACGGCGTTGCGGATGGTTTGATGCCGTTTTGGTGCGTCAGGCGGTTGCGACCAATGGCATCACCGGCATTGCACTGACCAAACTGGATGTTCTTGACGGCCTTGACGAGTTGAAGATTTGTGTCGGCTACCGGCTGGATGACGAAGAAATGGACTTTCTTCCAGCCAGCCAGGGGCAGCAGGCGCGCGTTGTGCCTGTTTATGAGACACTTGAAGGCTGGAAAGGCTCAACGGTTGGGGCCAGAAGCTGGAACGACCTGCCTGCTCAGGCTGTTAAATATGTGCGTCACATTGAAGAGCTTATTGGTGCACCGGTGGCTCTATTGTCCACCAGTCCCGAACGGGACGACACAATCCTTGTGACAGACCCGTTTGAAGACTAGTATCTGCAAACCGAGGTTCCTGGCTGTTCATTTTGGGGCGTGATGGACAGCGAATTGAAGGCAGGTGCTGTCAGCAGCAAGTGTTGGCGCAGAATTAGGATTGAAAATTTTTCACATTCTTTTCTATGGTGAAGAATTCCTTAATCTTACTGCGCCATTGTTGCCGCCAGCCCAAGCAAGCAGAGTGTACAGAGCGATTACATGGTGGATTTTGTAGCAGTTATTCAAAAAGCTGTAGACGGGTTGAGCGACAATACCCCGGAAATGCGTGAGAAGGTCTATGAAAAGGCCCGCGCAGCCATTGGTCGCCAATTGGATAATATCAATCCTCCTGTCAGCAGTTCAGTCCGCCAAAAGCAGATGGAACGGCTTGAAGAGGCCATTGACGAAATTGAAGACAGAAATGCCGAAGCACTGCCCGAAATAGATGATGATGTCTTTGCCGATATCCTGGCAGACGAGCAGGCAGGCGAACAGGGCGAGGAAGCTTTCGCAGATCACTATGAGGATCGCGAAGCAGAACCGATGCGCGAACCTGAGATCGACGACTATGCCGAGCCGCAGATGGATGTCGACGACCATCTGCCGGTCGATGGCCCGGAAATGGATGTTGAACCGGAAATTAATCGCGGTGGTTTTGGTGATGTCAGCGTTGACGGTTCAATAAATGGTCAGCCGCGTGGTCTGGGCGGACAGAACGCCGCACGATATGCAGAACCGGCGCGTTCGCGTCGCGGTGGTGTCATTCTGATTATTATTATCGTCCTGATAATTGTGATTGGCGGATTTGCAGGGGTCTGGGCCTACCGGGACAAAATTTCATCAATGGTGTTTACGCCGTCATCAGATAATACCAGCTTAACAACCAATACGAATTCTGCGGCTGAAGAACCTGTGGCAAATACTGAGCCGGCAAAGGTTGATCAGCCATCAGGCGATGCGCTTTCACAGGGCCAGCCAAATTCCACAAAATTCACCCAAAGACTGTTGTCTGACGGTTCGGAAATTGATGTCGGACCGGCAGAAGGCACCCAAGGGGCAACCACTGCTGAAGGTAAATCTGTAGCAGCGCTCGATACCTCACAACCGGCCGCACCTGCGACAGCAGACACACCGGTTGCAAACCAACCCCAATCATTGCAGGACACAACGGCAGCGCCCGTCGTTGGGCAAAAAATGTTCCTCTATGAGGAGCGTCTTGGCCAACAGGCACCGACGGCAGAACAGGGAACCGTGGTCTGGAGCATCGTGCGCGAATCGCCAGGTGACAACCAGCCGCCGGAACCTGCCATTCAGGCGCAGATTGATGTGCCAGCCAAAGGCATAAGCGCAATCATGACAATCAAACGCAATGGGGACCAGTCATTACCGGCCAGTCATCTGATTGAGATTGTTTTTGTTCTGGCAGACGCGTTTGATGGCAGTGGAATCGATGCCGTGCAGAATTTTGCCATGAAGCCGACGGAGCAGGAGACGGGCGATTCACTTATCGCCGTTCCTGCCAAGATCACCGATAGTTTCTTCATGATCGCGCTCAATGATTACAGTGAGGCCGTGGAACTCAACTTGCGGCTGCTGCAGGAGCGTAACTGGATTGACCTGCCCGTCAGCTACGGCAACGGACGACGCGCCCTGCTGACGATGGAAAAGGGCACAACCGGTGCGGAAGTGTTCGATCAGGTCATTCGGGCCTGGCAGGCCCGCACTGCTGACACCAGCAGCGCGCAATAAGCCGGGCCGAGCACAATAAGAAAGATCAATGCGGATAATTGTATCCTGTGCGATGATGTGCCAGGTTTTGTTTTAATTCACATCTGGCAGCGGATACGCCGCCGCCAGATTTAAATATCAGCCGCAGGAAATCCTAGGATTCTACGACCTGGACACTGTGTGCCCGGTCGTGGGCTGTTTTGCGGACGGCGTTTTGCACCTTCTCAAAAGCACGCACCTCAATCTGCCGCACACGCTCTCGGCTGATGTCAAATTCACCGGATAGCTCTTCCAGCGTCAGGGGATCCTCTGACAGGCGGCGTGCCTTGAATATGCGTTTTTCGCGGTCATTCAACACATCCATGGCGGATGCCAACATGCCCCGGCGGTCCTCCAGCTCATCCTGTTGGATCAGCATGGTTTCCTGGTTTTCGCTATCGTCAACCAGCCAGTCCTGCCACTGCCCTGATTCTCCTTCTGCAGCCTTGATGGGTGCGTTGAGAGACGCGTCACCGGAAAGCCGCCGGTTCATGGACACGACTTCCTCTTCGCTGACATTCAGTTTTGTGGCAATCTCGGTCACCTGTTCAGGGCGCAGATCACCATCTTCCAAGGCCTGAATTTTACCCTTGAGCTTGCGCAGGTTGAAAAACAGCCGCTTCTGATTGGCTGTGGTTCCCATTTTAACGAGCGACCACGACCGCAGGACATATTCCTGAATCGACGCCTTGATCCACCACATGGCATAGGTGGCCAAACGAAAGCCCCGTTCGGGATCAAATTTCTTGACGGCCTGCATGAGACCGACGTTGCCTTCCGAGATGACTTCGCCAATGGGCAGACCATAGCCGCGGTAACCCATGGCGATTTTGGCAACAAGCCTCAAATGGCTGGTTACAAGCTGATGTGCAGCACCGGTATCTTCATGCTCGCTATAGCGTTTTGCGAGCATATATTCCTGCTGCGGTTCCAACATTGGAAAGCGGCGGATTTCTTCAAGATAACGGTTAAGTCCGCCTTTTCCGGCAGAAATGGTAGGTAAAGAGCTTCGGGCCATAACAGCACCCCCCGTTTTTTGATTGTGGCTCCCTCTTGGAGGCAAGCCCACCGTGCCCTTTGTATTCAAGACACATTCCACTCACAAATAGTTACGAAAAATGGCGATATCAAGCCAGACACACATAAATCGATTTATCAATCCAGTTCAGCAATGGGTGCTTTGGGCTGATGTGTTCTGTAAGGCATTGATATAATATTGAAAAACTGAACAGAAGGCTGCTGATGTGATCGGTCAGGACGATAGAGCGCCAAATGCGTCGATCACGTTTTGCATGTCGGTGGGTAGAGGCGCTTCAAACCGCAGGGTTTGTGCGCTGCGCGGGTGTTCAAATTGCAGCAGGAAAGCGTGCAGGGCCTGGCGCTGAAACTGCGATACCAGCGCTTTTGCCGGTGAAGGCAAAATATTGATTTTGGATCTGAATGCCAGACCATATTCCGGATCACCCACTAATGGGTGCCCGGCATGTTCCATGTGAACGCGTATTTGATGTGTTCTACCTGTTTCAAGGCGACATTCGACAAGCGATGCAATTACATCGCGACCGGCTGTGAGACCAAAGCGCTGACGCACAAGATAGTGGGTAATCGCATGCCGGGTATCTGCACTATCGATCTTTTTGACCGCCCGCTTGGTTCGGTCGGAACCGGCCCGTCCCAAAGGCGCGTTTATGGTGCCTTTGAGCGGTTCAGGACATCCCCACACCAGAGCCATATAGGCCCGTTGCAGCGGACCCGTGCGTCCGTGATCTGCAAATTGATCGGCGAGGTGACGATGGGCGTAGTCGTTTTTTGCAACGACCATTACACCGCTGGTGTTTTTGTCGAGCCGGTGGACAATGCCCGGGCGCTTGACACCGCCTATGCCCGAGAGCGAATTGCCGCAGTGATGCAGCAGAGCATTGACCAATGTGCCGGATCCATTGCCGGCCCCAGGATGGACAACAAGGCCGGCCTGCTTTGTGATGACGATCAGGTCGTCATCCTCATAGAGCACATCAAGCGGGATATTTTCAGCGCGCGGTTGTGCGTCTGCGGCCTCAGGCATGATGATTTCAACCTGATCAGACGGTTTTATTTTCTGTTTTGGTTCCTGCGCGACAACGCCATTGACACTGACGGCGCCCTCCTGGATGAGCAATTTGATCCTGCTGCGGGAGATTTCGCCACTCACAGCCCCTGCCAACCATGCATCAAGACGCCCTGATGCCAATTCATCTGCGATGAGCACTATCCTATCGCCTGCAGCTTGGGTAAATGGTTCAGTCATGAAACTGTTTTGAGCATTGCATAGGGACCGATATGTCAAAAGTTGAGCTGGACCGGGAAGAGGATAAACCGCTTGATCCGGAAATGGAAAAGGTACGACGCAAAATGGTCCGGCTTCTGGGCGTTTCCATTGCCATCATGTTTGTGGGTGTTATGGCTGTCCTGGCCGGGGTTGTCTACAAAATCGTGCAACCGGGTGAAGAGACTGCGCAGGACCTGCCGGTGGCCAGTGTGGATGCATCCCCATTGCCTGCGCGCGTTCAGGCAGGGCTTCCGGTGGGATTTGTGGTTGAATCAGTCAGCCTCGATGGATCGCGTGTGCTTTTTTATGGCCGGGGTTCCGATGGTGCAAACAAGGCGTTGATTTTGGATATTACCACCGGGCACATCGTCAGCCAAATCGATTTTCAGGCATCCTGAATGGCAGATTTTTCGCAACGTATCGTTCGCATAGATGATGCCAGCGACGAGCGGGTTGCGGATTTTTGCGACATCCGGGAACGTGATCTTGTTGGGCGTCAGGGCCGATTTGTGGCGGAAGGCACCGTCGTTCTTCGCATGCTCGCGCGTTCGAGCAGATTTGATGCTGAAAAGATTCTGGTGCTGGAAAACAGAGTTCACGGCATCGCTGATTTGCTTGCTCAGTTTGATGACGCCGTTCCGATATTAACCTGCAATCGCTCGGTGATGGATGCAATTGCAGGTTTTCCAATGCACCGTGGCGTTCTGGCCATGGGGCGGGCACAGGCACCCCTGGAGTTACCTCAGGCACTGGTGCCGCTCCAGAAACGCGCACTGGTTCTGGTTGGCAGTGCCATTTCAAACCACGATAATCTTGGCAGTCTGTTTCGAAATGCGGCTGCATTTGGCGCTGATCTGGTCTGCCTGGACGAACAATCCTGTGACCCGCTCTATCGCAAATCCATCCGTGTTTCTGTCGGCACCGCATTGACGCTGCCCTATACAAGACACGGAAACATCAGCGATATTGTAGACCAGCTGGGGAAGGCAGGATTTGATCTGCTGGCGCTTTCACCTCGGGGGGAAGCGCCCATACATATACACTCTCCAGCGCCCAGAACGGCGCTTCTGGTTGGCACAGAAGGTGAGGGACTTCCTGCGGCGCTTTTGGGACGGTTAAACACGGCTCGCATTTCGCAGGTCTGCGGAGTGGACAGTCTCAATGTGGCCATGGCCGCGGGTATTGCACTTCATGCAATTGCGACGGCGCAGGGGCGAATCTAGACCGTTTCACGTTTTGTCAGAAACGGGACAACGGTGTCGGCCTTTGATTTTGTTTATGCATTCAGGGTCTAATTTTCAAGTTCAGATTTGGTGCGCGCTGCCAGACTGAGCCGCGCCTGGGCAGGACGCCTTTGAACGCCCGCGTCGGAAATGATCTTGTGTATTGGTGATCGCACACCCTCACGTTGGCCCGACAGGCCAACGACTGCCGCTGCAATGGACGCAATTTCCTCACGCATGCGCGTATCGCTGCTGGAATCGGGTGCATTTTTCAGTTTTTCGACAAGAATTGAATGGCGCTGACGCAAATCATCAATGCGTTTTTTGACGGCCCCGCCCACATCTCTGCTGGTGGTTGGCCGATCTGCTTCTTCTGCCAATGGAATTTGTGCCTCAACTGTTTCTGATTGACCTGTCATCGCCCTGGTGGACAACGCGTTTACACCGGATTGCATTTTTTCCACCTGTTGTCTGAATTGTGCTGACATTTCCTGGCTCAGTCGGAGTTCATTTTTGAGTTGCCCGATCTGATCTTCCAATTGGCTTGTGCGTTCCTCAGCCACCTGTCGGGCCTGTATATGCCGGTCGGCATTGCTGTTCAGTTTGCGCAAATCATTTTGCTGCTGCTTTGTGGCCCCCACAGCCTCTGCCAGTTTCGTATCACTGAGAACGAGATTGTGCTGGGCGCTATCGAGTGCCTGGGATAGTTTTGCATTGTTCTGCTGCTCACGCTCAAGGTGCTGCTCCAGGTCGTTGGCGAGTTCGGCGACAAGTTTGTTTTCCTTTCGCAGCAATCTGGTTTCGGCCTTCAATTCTCCAACACGGGATTTGTGATCCTGCTCGGCGGCCTTGCTTTTTTCCGTCGCCAGTTTGCTGGTCCTTATCCTGCCATCGAGTGTTTCAATCTGTTTTTGCGCCTTTTTGAGCGCTTGCGTCAGTTCCTTGTTGGTGGTCTCCGTGATCCTGACTTTCTTGTCATAGAGCGCGATGCGCTCATCGGCGTCGCGGAGCCTTAATTCCCGTTCTTCAAGGTTGGACATCGCTGCCGCCAGCTCAATACGGTTTTCATTGCTGTTTTCCTGTTCGCGCTGCAGGCGTTTTTCAGCGTCCTTTGCGGCATCTGCAATGGTCTGAATATCGCGTTGAAGCTGATCACGTTCATCCCGCAGCGAATCCACTTCAGCTTTCATGCTGACGGTTTCCGTGCCGCTTGTCGCAAGATCAATCTTCATGCTCTCAACTTCGGTCGAAACATGAACCAATTCACTATGCAGGCGTGCTATCTGAGCATTGTCTGCCTTTTTGATACGCTCGAATTCACGCAGACTGTCAGTCAGTTTCTCAATGAGCTGCTGGTTTTTGCGGCTCTCTGAGCGTAATTCTGCGCCTTCGGTCACAAGCTCTTCTATTTGTTGTTGAGCCTGTTGCCTTGCACCGGATATTTGCGCCAGGTCAGACCGCAACTGACCGGCCAATATCTCACCATGTGCCTGACGTTCTTCTGCAGATTTCAATTGTGCGGTCAGTTTTGCTGTCTGGCTGGCAAACCCGGCGCGCAGGAGATCCGTTTTACCCTTGATTTCAGCCTGGCTGAGCGGAACTGTGGATTCGATGCGCTTTTCCGTCAGTTTGACGATCCGGCCATAGATGGCAGGGGTGACCAGGACTGCCAGCATGGCAGCGGCCAGAAACCCCAAGGCAAATATCAGAAGAAACTCTATCACACGCTACGTCCGTAAATTCCCATCGAAACCCTCGATACCGGGTTGGTATAAAACATGGCTGGGTCTGCGGGTAAAGGTCACGGGCTGGCAATCGTCCAGCCCGAAACGTATCCACTAGCGCTATATTACGCTGGTTTTTCTCAAAATGGGTTCCAGGTGGGCTTGGGTGTCATTTTAAGATACCCGATATTAACGCCAATGCGTGCGCCAACCCCGGTGCGAACAGGGACCACGATGACATGCCCGCCCTGAAGGACAGTCATGCCGGCACCTGCAACCGCATAGGCCTGACCGCTGACACCTGCAAAACGACCATAAAGGTCTTCGATATTATTCAGGTGATAGACCAGCATCATAACCCGGCTGCCCTGGCCGCCCCAGTCAAACCCGAGTGATGGTCCCTGCCAGAATAGCGGGTGTTCGCCAGCGTTCTTGGTGTACAGGCGCCCCTCGCCATAGGTGAGGCCGCCGATGAATGCACCTGATCCTTCCTGACCAAGGACGTAGCCATTGGGCAGGCCATAACGTTCAAACGCCTGTTCGATGACCCGCGCCAGGCCATCAGTCGTGCTGCCGAAAAAAGTGTGCCCCTTGTCGACCATCTCCTGGGCTGTGTATCCGTCCGAGCCGACCGGTTGTGCCTGCTGTGCAGCTGCCGGGGAAATGGCTATAGCGATCAGGAACAGCATAACGAAGGCTTGTTTGGCTGCCGCCACAAATGCGCTTTGCAGGCTTGTCATCGGGTAACTCCATGTTGGGACGTGTATTGTCCCCTATCATGGCAACAGGACATTAACAGTCGGTTTACCAAATGTGGTGTCTTTATGGCTATAAATGATTATTGATGTTGCAACAGGCCGGTAATAGGGCAAAAGGCCTACATACGGTTTGAAAAAGGAGCCGAAAATGTCAGCAAACCTCAATTTGAATCTGTCCGGACCCGATCTGGCCGCGCTTTTGTGCAGCCGTGTTTGTCATGACATTATTTCGCCTGTCGGGGCAATAAACAATGGGCTGGAACTGCTGGACGAGGGCGGCGCTGATGCGGATGCCATGGATTTGATCAGGACCAGTGCACATAATGCCTCGGTGCGGCTGAAATTTGCCCGCCTTGCATTTGGCGCATCCGGTTCTGCCGGTGCCTCCATTGATACGGGGGAAGCTGAAAAGGCGGTTCAGGAATTTGCCGGTGCTGACAACAAGACGGAGATTTCCTGGCAGGGTGCAAGGGCCATCATCGGTAAAAACAAGGTCAAGCTGCTGCTCAATCTGTTTCTTGTTGCCTATGGTACAATTCCGCGCGGTGGCACCATCACAATTACGCTGGAAGATTTGGAAACAGAGCCCAAATTCAGCCTGATTGCCCGGGGCAAGATGGTCCGTGTTTCACCAAAATTTCTTGAAATTCAAAACGGTGAAAGCAGCGAGCCGATCGATGCACATTCGGTTCAGCCTTATTATACCGTGATGCTGGCTGAATTGACCGGGATGAAAATTACATCAACTGTTGGACCCGAAGAAGTCATTCTGACAGCTGCGTGATCGCCTGTCGGTGATGCGCCTGCATATGGTTCGCAAAGCCCGTTGCAGGCGTGTTGACGTATTGCCATTCCTGCAATGGGCAGCATCGCATAATCCACATGCCTGCCCAGACATTCATGTTTTGGACGAGCGGCCGGTCATGGCCGGGTCAATTGCGGATACCATCTGTAGTCATTTCATAGAAAATTAAGCCTGTCTGATAACCAAATGTTTCACTCCACAATCTAGGATACGTGTACGGGTGGGGCACACGGGACATTGCTCACCGACGTGCAGTCAGGGTGCAACGGTCGAGGATCTTTGCAGCCATTCGGGATTGATTGAGGAGTTACGATTATGCAGCGACTTGTTCTCGTTGAGAAATCAGTCGTCATACGCAAGGTGGCCAAACGCATATTGACCGACCTTGGCTATCTCGTTTCCGAAGCATGTGACCGGCAGCAGGCTCTTTCCTTCTGCCAGGAACTGACACCAGCCGTCCTCGTTGTTGATGCCGGTATAGATGGCGCTACTGATTTGATCAGAACCGTGCGGGAATTGCCCGGTGGTGCACGCACAAAAATCTACTATTGCCTGATAGAAGGCAAGCTCAAGCCGATGATGCAGGGCAAACGTGCTGGCGCTGATGATTTTTTGCTCAAACCCTTTGATCGCCAAATTTTGACCAGGGTTTTTGCTGCTGATGCAAGAACGGCAGCCTGAAAAACAAATCCATAGTGGACGTGTTTTACCGCGTGCATGGCGAGCGACATTTTGTAACCAAATAAAAACCCGCTTGAGAAGGTTTGTCTCAAACGGGTAAATCTGTCTGGCAGGCAAAGAAGGCCGCTTTGATTGGCCTTCGCCTAAAATCAGGCGCTTTCGAGTATCTGACTTTCTTCAGGTTCCCGC
This sequence comes from uncultured Rhizobiaceae group bacterium, assembly GCA_947501445.1. Lineage (GTDB taxonomy): Bacteria > Pseudomonadota > Alphaproteobacteria > Rhizobiales > Rhizobiaceae > Hoeflea_A. The sequence continues at coordinate 147,271 of CANMVS010000011.1, forward strand.
AGAACATAGCCGCGTCCCCAAACCGTTTCGATGTAGTTTTGTCCATCGGCCGCTGTTGCCAGTTTTTTGCGCAATTTGCAGATGAAGACGTCGATAATCTTCAATTCCGGTTCATCCATGCCGCCATAAAGATGATTAAGGAACATTTCCTTGGTCAGTGTCGTTCCCTTGCGAAGCGACAGCAATTCAAGCATTTGATATTCCTTGCCTGTCAAATGCACCCGCTGACCACTGACTTCAACAGTCTTGGCATCCAGGTTAACAAGCAGATCACCGGTGGTGATGACGGATTGGGCGTGCCCCTTGGACCGGCGCACAATCGCATGAATTCGGGCGATCAGCTCATCCTTGTGGAAGGGCTTGGTCATATAGTCGTCTGCACCAAATCCAAGACCGCGCACCTTATCCTCTATTCCGGCCATACCGGACAGAATGAGAATTGGTGTTTTGACCTTTGATAGCCGCAAGGTGCGCAAAACCTCGTATCCCGACATGTCGGGCAGGTTCAGATCAAGCAGGATGATGTCGTAATCATACAGCTTTCCCAGGTCCACGCCTTCTTCACCAAGATCAGTGGTATAGATGTTGAAACTCTCCGACTTTAACATCAATTCGATGCTCTGTGCCGTAGCGCTGTCGTCCTCAATCAATAGTACCCGCATGAATTTCCCCTTTTCCGCCGCAGTCGGCCGCAACAGCCGCCTACACCCACGGATCGAGTCGTTGCCTGTTAAAAACCTGCCATAAAATGGTTAACAAATTCTAATTCGGTATGGCAACCCTTAATTAGCTTGTCAGTAATTTCACTTAACATATTGATTTCTCACGTGATTAAAAAAACCAAAAGTTAATTCATCACATTAAGAAATGTTTATAACCGACTCGATAGACTCAGGAAATAAAACTTGATTCTGGCATCTTTCATTTACCCGGCCTTAAGCGATTGGCCCTATGATTAACGATGTCCGTAAACGAAAGGTTACCAAAATGGCTCTATGAGCACTTTTGGGGGCTTTTGACCTGACCTTTTTTGTTCAGGTTTTATGGAGTGTGTGTTGGCGTTAACTGAGTTGCAGGTGATGAGGCTGTTTATATGGGGTCTCGCATCACGGGAGTATTGCGTATGAAATCAAGTGAGAGCCTTGTTCGCCTGAAGGAATTTCAGGTTAATGACAAACGTCGACAGCTGAACCAGATTCAGTTGATGATGTCCGAATTCGACCGCATGGCGGCTGAACTGGAATATCAGATTGCTGCGGAGGAGAAAAAGTCCGGAATTACGGATCCAACCCACTTTGCCTATCCAACATTCGCCAAGGCGGCGCGGCAGCGTGCCGACAATCTGCAGGGATCAATCCGGGAACTGCGGGTGCAGCAGGATGCTGCGGAACTGGCGGTTGAAGTTGCTGAGGCCGAACGCGATAAAGCGGCCGCGCTTGAAAGCAGGGATACCAATACGAGAAACGCCAAAGCGGGCTGAACTCAACACGCCGGCTGCGATGCCGGGCGCCAATAGCCACAGGGTGCACAGGTTATGGGACGTATTCGGGGGAATGAGTCCATATCCGGCTGGCCGGGGAGGCGGTGATGTGCTTTTGTGCGGGCAATTGCATCAGAGCAATTCAGGTTTTGACGGAATCGGCAAAATCCGAATGCATCAACATATCAAAGACCGACACCGTTGTCCCGCATCAGTCAAAACGTGAAACGGTCCAAAAGAACGCAATGGCCGTAATTGTAATGGCCGATTGACGTCTCAATCGGGGATTCCCATTTGTTTTATCCGCTCATGCTGTCATTGTTGCTGTTCGCCGGGCCGTTCTTTCTGGCGCTGGGGCTGACAATGCCGCTGGTGCGGTTTGAAAAACTCTATTTTTTTGAAGAAACGCCCTCACTGCTGCAGATCATTGTGACCTTGTGGCAGGATGCAAATTTTACGCTGGCCACACTGGTTGCGCTCTTTTCTGCTGTTTTCCCAATCGCCAAAATGCTGACGGTGGCTTATGAGGCGACTGTCGGAAGCCTCGAAACCAAACGACAAAACAGCCGGATTGCAAGATTAATTCCATTGCTGTCCAAATGGTCCATGATGGATGTCATGCTGGTGGCGCTGGTCATTGTTGCTGCAAAAACAAGCGGTGTTGCCGACGCGTTTACCCAGCCAGGCCTGTGGTTTTATGCGCTGTCGGCTCTTGTTGTGACGCTGACACACTATCTGGTGCAGCGGCGCAGTGCAGCAGTTCGCCATACGATTGCATCCGGCGATTGAAACTGGCGATCAAGCCATTTCATGTTATTTGTGATTTGGACAAAATTAGCAGGCGCTGTCTGTAGTCCGCAGACTGATGTCAGCACAGGTTTTGCCATGGGCACAGCGTAACCGCCTGTATGCCCAGAGCTTTGTTCTTACCGAAAAGCCTGAAATGCTTCAGTGTCGGTATTGCTGAATGCGGGTTGTCCGCAATCCGGCAAGGCCATGCGCGTCAATGGATGCCTGCCAGGACAGGAATTCCTCCACAGTCAGCGTATAGCGGGCACAGGCCTCTTCGAGACTAAGCAGGCCACCACGCACAGCGGCCACAACCTCGGCCTTACGACGGATGACCCAGCGTCTTGTCGAGCTGGGCGGAAGATCGGCGATCGTCAGCGGGCTGCCGTCGGGGCCAATCACGTATTTTATTCTTGGTCGTACCATTTCGGTCATTGGACTCACTTTACACACTCAAAGACCTTACTGACCCAAACATACACTTTGAGGTTTAAAGATTGTCTAAACAAACCAGTACAAGTTTGTTCAAGTTTTAGCGGATAGAAATAACTGCATAAAAACAAAGTCTTGGTGAAATTCTAGCATTTCAGGAAAGATTTTTCCTCAATGTCAGCATGCCCATTTTGTTGCAGCCTGCCACGAATTGAGCTGAATCTTCAGTTTATTAATCGCTCTTGCTGTTGCGGCCCGGATTGCATATATCAGTGCAACAGCTTGATCGGCGCCTTTAACGCCTTTGAACGCGGAATATGACCTTGAACACATTAGATTTTGACAAAAGACCTGAGGACACTCGGGTCGTGGTTGCCATGTCTGGCGGCGTTGATTCCTCCGTCGTTGCGGGTTTGCTGCAACGCGAGGGGTATGATGTTGTCGGCGTGACACTTCAGCTCTACGACCATGGTGCAGCAGTGCACCGTGCCGGCTCCTGCTGCGCGGGGCAGGATATCGATGATGCGCGCCGTGTTTCCGAAACACTCGGCATTCCCCATTATGTGCTGGATTATGAACAGCGCTTCCGTGAGGCGGTGATCAATCCGTTTGCGGAAAGCTATGTTGCGGGTGAGACACCAATACCCTGTGTTGCCTGCAATCAGACGGTCAAATTTGCCGATCTGTTAAAGACGGCAAAGGAGCTTGGGGCCGATGCACTGGCGACGGGGCACTATATCCGCTCGCGTGCCAATGGTGCGCATCGGGCTCTTTTTCGGCCGATCGATTCGGACAAGGATCAAAGCTATTTTCTGTTTGCGACAACGCAGGAGCAAATAGATTATCTGCGCTTTCCGTTGGGCAACCTGTCCAAGGCGGAGACCCGGGCACTGGCAACAGATATGGGTTTGAATGTAGCCGAAAAGGCTGAAAGCCAGGACATCTGTTTCGTGCCACAGGGCAAATATAGCGACATTATCACCAAGCTGCGGCCTGATGCGGCGTTAAGTGGCGACATCGTTCATATCGACGGCCGGGTGCTCGGACAGCATGCCGGTATCATGCATTATACGATCGGTCAGCGCCGGGGCATCGGTGTTGCAACGGGTGAGCCATTGTATGTGGTGCATCTGGATGCACGATCGGCCAGGGTTTTTGTTGGGCCGCGTGAGGCACTCGAAACGAGCCGCCTGTTCCTGCGCGATGTCAACTGGCTCGGCGATGATGTTATTTCCGCCATCCCGCCGGGTGGATTTTCCTGTTTTGCCAAGGTACGCTCAACACGTCCTCCAAAGCCGGCGACCATTCATTTGCATGAAGGCAGTCTGCGCGTAACGCTGGACGAGGGTGAAGACGGCGTTGCACCGGGGCAGGCCTGTGTCCTTTATTCCAGTGCCGGAGACAACGCACGGGTGTTTGGCGGTGGGTTTATTGATCGCACAGAACGCACAGCCGAAGCCCAAAGTCTTTTGACAGGTCTGCTGGCGGAACGCGACGTCCAACCTGTTGCCTAGACCGTTTCACGTTTTGTCAGAAACGGAACAACGGTGTCGGCCTTTGATTTTGTTGATGCATTGAGGCTTTGCCAATTCCGTCAAAATCTGAATTGCCTTAAACCAAAGGTGGCGCCTGGGCATTGCGCAAAGCCAGATCACGGCAGGTTTATGCAAAGTCGACGAATTGAAATTTGACGCAATAAAAAGCCGGCTCTTTAGCCGGCTTTTTAAATGTTAAGTGTTTGAATTTTATCTTTTATTCGGCTGCTACCGATTGTTGCGCCTGAATAAATGATCCAATCGTTTCAATGATACGGTCCTGATCTGTGCGTTTGAGATAGGGATGCATTGGCAGGCACAATATCGTATTGGGCAATTGATTGGTTATTGTCATGGCACCCGGGCCTGTCGGATAGTGCTTGTAGGCCGGCTGCTGGTGCAGTGGTTTGACATAGTAGATAACCGACGGAATATCGTTTTCACCCAGATGCGCCTTGAGGCCATCACGGTGCGGCGTTTCAATGGCAAATTGTGCCCAAGCGGATGTCATGCCTTCACCAACCTTTGGCACACGCACGAAGTCGCGCAGGTTGTCGCAGTAATATTGTGCAATGTTTTGACGCGATTCCAGTTCTTCATCAAAGATTGCAAGCTTTTCCAGCAGGATTGCTGCCTGGATCGTATCAAGACGTGAATTCAGGCCGATGTGCACATTGTCGTACTGGCTTTCACCTTTGCCATGAAAGGCATAGGAACGCAGTTTTTCCATCAGGGCATCATCATTCGTCAACATGGCGCCGCCGTCACCATAACAGCCCAGCGGCTTGGCCGGATAAAAGCTCGCACCGGCCACGTGACCAAAGGCACCGCAGCGACGTTTTGGCGTTGACCCGCCAATAGCCTGTGCAGCATCTTCGAGGATCAGCAGGTCATATTTGCGACCAATGGCCTCAATGGCATCATAATCTGCGGGAAGGCCAAACAGGTCGACTGGTATAATGGCCTTTGCATTGAAATTGCCGTCAGCCCGTATGGCCTGAATGGTTTCTTCAAGATGCGTAGGGCACAGATTATAGGTCTCGTGTGAAATCTCAACGAAGACGGGTGTTGCGCCGGTCAGCGCCACAACTTCAGCGGTTGCCGCGAAAGTAAACGAGGGCACAAAAACCGCGTCGCCAGGGCCAATGTCCCAGGCCATCAGTGGCAGCAGCAGTGCATCGGTGCCATTGGCACAGGCAATTGCGTGTTTCACACCGGTATAGGCAGCAAGTTTTTCTTCGAACGCACCAACTTCGGGGCCCAGGATATAGCGTCCTTCACCGAGCACCTTCGAAACGGCCTTTTCCAGCCGGTCACCAATGCGCTCCCGTTGCGCGGCAAGATCAATAAATTGCATTTTACTTCTGTCCCCTGCGGTATACGCCGACTGCCGCCCATTCACGTGGATCAGGTCATCAATTGTCAGCCGTGAAAATTCCGAAACCCGGCTCCCAATCTGCCGGGTCGTCATCACGATTGACCAACAATAACGATGAAATCCTTACATTCCAGCTAATACGCCGACATTACACATATTTCTACCCCCGGTTCAGTCACACAAACCTGCAGATTGTAACGATGGGTGATCGCTACGCGGGCGACCGCGTGCAGCTTTACCCACCGTCACCTGGAAGCGGTCGCTGTGTCCAATCTTCAGTCGTGGGCAATGGTGCCCTGGCTGAGGATGCGAATGACAGCAAGCCCGTCCTGTGCCGGTGTGCGCGATGGTTTGCCGGTTTGAATGCAATCGATGAAATGCGCACATTCGCGGGTCAGCGGCATGCCGTCCGGCACGGCTATGAAGCGGGGTTCTGCCGTTTCGAATTGCAGCCCGGCACCCTCGGACCAGACTCTGTGATCATAGACCGCCAGTTTTTCGTTCCAGGGTGCCACATCATCAAAGACCGCCATGGCTTTTTCGCCAATAACAGTCAGGCGTCGTTCGCGATAAGGATTGAGCCGCGAGGTAAAGACGTGAGCGCGAATGCCGCCGGGGAAAGTCAGATGAAGATGGGCAAAATCGCTCAGATGATCATGAACCGCCGTGCCTTCGCCATGGATCGTATCGGGCTCTTCCCCGGTCAGCGCCATAATCAGCGACAGGTCATGGGGGGCTATATCCCACAGGGCATCATTTTCGGCATGGAATTTGCCAAGGCCAAGGCGGTGTGAGTGAATATAGCGAACAGCGCCCAACGTATCATTGGACACCATTTCGGCCAAAAGCTCGAACGCCGGATGGAAGCGCAACACATGACCGGTCATCACACAAAGGTTCGCAGCCTTGCCAGCCGCAACGACCTGCTGTGCATCATCGACATTCAGCGCGATGGGTTTTTCGATCAGCACATGTTTGCCTGCGGCAATGGCCTGCAGCGCTACCTGTGCATGAAACTGTGGAGGCAGTGCCAGAACAACGCCGTCAACCGAAGGGTCAGCCAGCACGGCCTCAGGATCCAGGGCAGGCACATCAAATTGTGCGCCAAGTGCCTGTGCACGTTTGGTATCCTGGTCACTTACAGCATAGAGCGAACCCAGCGTGCTCAGGGTGCGCACATGATTCTGGCCCCAATATCCGCAGCCGATAACAGCGATAGCCGGATTGGTTTTCATAACGTGAATTCCACATGTGATTGTTGCATTGCCGTTGCAATATCGGCCTGACCACAGCCACGCAAGTGGGCAACCCAATTTTCTTCAAGCTTTTGCTTGACACCAGCCTTTGCCCACCATTATATCGCGCCGTTCCCAAAGGTACGGCGGGGTAGCTCAGGTGGTTAGAGCAGCGGAATCATAATCCGCGTGTCGGGGGTTCAAGTCCCTCTCCCGCTACCAATTTTTCAATATAATCAGCTATTTGGCCGAAAAATTGATTTTTCGTGTGCCTGAAATGCGCTTACACATCACGTATACAAAATTTCACAACAGCGGGCCGGATTCACAATGATGTCCGAAAATCACGCGATTTTTGGTGGAAAGATGCATGTTTACCAGAAGAGCGTGCAAACTTTGGGGTTTTGCTGGTCTGTGAAGCGCGAGTTGGGGTGAAAGGATGTCTGATCGCCCCTGGATTTCGTATTGATCGAACAAATCATATTTGAGCTTTCAAGCGCGCGCCGGTTCTGCTCCATCGCATGTGCAGATTTTTCACGAAACGCCTTGCGATACGGAGGTTGATGTCTGATTCAGCTGAATGCATCAACAAAATCAAAGGCCAACACCATTGTTCCGTTTCTGACCAAACGTGAAACAGTCTAAGGAAACGCCACCCGGGCTCCGGTTGGTTTTGTCTGCCGGCACCAGGCGACCTGTTATCAGCCGAATAGCGATCAACGCAACAAGGCCTTTCGGCAGGGACGAGGCAGTGAAGAGGTATCCGGCAACTTCAGTCTCAGTTACGTGTGCCTGGTCGACATGACGGCAGCCAAGCACGGCAATGATACCTTTTTCATCACTCTGTTCGTTGATTGCCGCCTCTTTATTCTGCGGGTACAGATTCAAGCCCGGAATGTTGATGTTTTTCACGCAAGTGGTCTCGATACAGCGCTTTACCCAATGCGACCATCATCATTCCCAGGATCACTGCAAAGGGCAGGGCACCAATGATCATCGCGTTTCGTATCGCTTCCATCGGATTGTTCTCTCCGGCCGCCAGCAATAATGTGCCGAGCACGGCGGTCAGAATCACACCCCAGACGATACGGTGTTTGATACCGGTTTCCTGATCTCCTCCGGACATGATTGTGTTCATTACGAGTATACCCGAATCTGCAGACGTGACGAGGAATGTCATGACCAAAACAACACACATCACATTCAGCGCGGACAGTAATCCACCATCCAGAATGTAGGACAGGGTGACGAACAACTTGTTGGTATTGGATGCGCCCATGATGGCGCCATCAGCTATACCGCTGAGTTCCAGATCAATTGCTGTGGCTCCCAGAATTGTCATCCAGGCAAAACAAACCAGCGATGGCGCAACAACACAGCCTATGACGAACTCGCGAATTGTGCGCCCTTTTGAGATGCGGGCAAGAAACAGGCCTACAAATGGTGCATAGGCAACCATCCATGCCCAGTAGAAAGTTGTCCATCCCGCTTGCCAGGTGAATTGGCGAGCATTGTTGCCTGCCTCATACACCGCCGCGAGTGTTGCTGCATCGAGCGCTGCCGCGTCACCGGTAAGCCCCGAAACAAAGCCATCGTAGCTGCCCCAGGCGTTGGTTGCACCGGCAAAAAGGTCACCGGAAAGCGGCCGTGCTGCCTCTGGCAACGCAACGGCGAATTCTGACTCAGTCATGGGAAAATATGCATTGAAGGACAGCGATATAAAGTGCGTAACATAGTCATAAAGTGCGATCCCATAGGTTGTCATGGCGAAGAGAAACGAACCAAATATCACAAAGGTCAGCAGCAATACCAATGACAGAACAAGGTTGAGGTTTGACAGGTATTTCACGCCTTTTCCCACGCCTGACACAGCAGAGATAATTGACAAACTCATAATCAATACCAGCCCCGCTATAAGACCCGCTCTGCTGGGTTCTGGTGCCTCACCGCCAAGGTTCATAATCCATGCCATGCCAGTGATTGCGTATAGTCCGTTCAGAAACTGGCTGACTCCAAAACCGATTGTAACGGATACAGCAAGTATCGTAGCGACGACACCAAGCGTATCAACCACATGCCCAAAGAGACCATTTGCGTGGCGTCCGATAAGCGGCGTCAGAGCACTTCTGATCGTCAGGGGCAAACCGCGTGTGTATGAGCAATACGCCATCGCCAGACCGGCTATCACAAATACTCCCCATGTATGAAAGCCGTAATGTGCAAACGTAAATATGTAGGTTGATCGTATTGCTTCTCTCGAGTTCGCTTCAACGTTCTGAGCCAGGACCTCCGGGTTGGACGCCCACAAACCCAATGGTTCGGCAGTGGCAAAGACCATAAGCCCCACGCCCAGACCCGCACCAAACATCATTGCGAACCAAGAAAAATTCGAAAATTCCGGTTTTTCTCCCGGAAGTCCCATCACACGCTTACCCGTTGAGGGAATAGCGGCAATGACGATGAGGAAGATGGCGAAAAAACCAAAGAGAATTATGTAGAAAGCATTGAAACTTTCAAGGAGTTGCCATTTGAAACTACTCAGGGTGCTGTTCGCCGCTTTGGGCCAAAGCAGAGCCCATAGCACCAATGCAACCATGATGCATTTACTACCTATCGCAATAGGGAGGCTGTAGTTCTCGTAGAATCCGGATGGTGATTTCGCAATCACAACATCAGTAAACGGTGGCTTTATCATCTTTGTCCCCATCGACCGTAATTTGTTCCATGAAGAGACATCATAAATAGCCGCGATAACATATTTCTCTAACATGCGCACTTGTAATCGAATGTAAGCTGTTTAGTGTAAACCTGCGAAGGGTAGAGGTCGATGTCCAAAAGTTTTTCAGAAAACCTGCGTAGCTTGTGCGCTGAACGGGTGAGCATTGCACAGGTTTGCCGCGAGATCGGGTTCAACCGTCAACAATTCAATCGCTATCTCAACGGTGGTGGTATGCCGTCAGCCCATAATCTGCGCCGCATTTCGCAATATTTCGGGGTTAGTGTTGAAACACTGGTTTTAAGCAAGGATGAGTTTTCCGTCGAATTGGAAGACCTATTGCCTGGTGATCACCATCGATCACGCCATTCGCTGGATTCCATGTTCGAAGGACAAGCCCAATATTTAAGGCGATATCTTGGTTTCTATCATGGTCATTTTCAAACACCCACGTGGACGGGAAGCATCATACGCACCCTCGTCTGGCTGCGTGAAGAGAAAGGCAAAGTGGTAAGTCATACTTTCGAACGCGCGTATAGTGACGATGGCAGTGTTCGGCAAAAAACGCGGCATTTGGGTCTGGTCGCTTATCAGGGGAACCGAATTTATCTTATCGAGTCTGCAAATAGCGAAGATAGCTTTATGTCCAGCACGATCATGTTTCCAGCACATCGCCAGCAGATCAATTTGATACAGGGGCTCACAATGGGTGTTGCCTCACGCCCCCGGCTTACGCCCTATGCTTCGCCAATAATCTGGAAACGCATTCCCGCATCGGTTTCAGCCCGTCGGTGCCTCGAGCAAACAGGAATTTTCCCTGAAACCAGCACCGCTATTGACCCCGTTATTCGAAAACGCCTGGTCGAAACAGCTTATCCGCATGAGTTTGTTGCTCAAATCGGTTGAATTTCCATCTCCTGAAGTGGCCCGACAAAACCCGAACTGCACGAAAAACAAAAGCCCACATCTGTTGGGCTTGTTTCTCAAACTGGCGACTTCGCCCAATCCGACCACAGATGAGCCGCTTAATAAATCTCGAACTCAACCGCTTCAACCCGTTTGCCGATCGTTCCGGGGTTGGCATCGAACGGGGCACGCATTGTGTTTCCGCAAACATCCTCCAGCCCGGGATCTATTCGCAGGCGGGCCAATGCCCTCCAAGGATTGTTTGGCGTGAATTGCCAGCTATATCCATCATTCTCGACCTTACCCGCAATGGCATTGCCGGATGGATCAACGACAGTGATTAATCTGGTCGAAGCGCCGCGGTCCATAAGCCTGTCGAAATGCACCACCAGCGGGTCTTTGCTGCCGGGTTTGGCGGCATTGATCTGCCAGTTGTCTGGGTCAAGGGCACGTCGTTCCGCGGATCCGACTGCAAGCGGCAGTCGCACTTCCTTGTCGATGTGTTCGCCATCTGCACTTTTCATGGTGCCGGATATCACCAGCACGTAGTTTTGCCCTGCCTGGAGCGGCGCACCGTCTGTCCGGTTCGGACCGACACCCTGTTTGAGACGGCCCGGATCAAAAAGCAGGGTCAATCTGCGCTGCTCGCGGTCCCATAGTTCTGCCGCCAGATTGAGAAAGGGGCTGTGGACTATGGTGCCATCAGTCCGCTCAAGCCGGATCGCATCACGGATCTGACCCTTGGCCATCGGCTCGGAAAACATGAAGTAGAGACGTAGTGTATTCTGCGGTATCAGTGTGTTGTGTGGCGCGTGCCAGACAAGTTCCGGTGGCGCTGATCTGGTTGTTTGTACGGACACCGTCGTCTCAAATTTTTCAACTTCGCCCAGTTCAAGGCGAAGCAGATAGTTCGCGCCGGGTCGCAGCTTAAACCTTGGTTTGATCACAAGCGTGTCTTTGTTTTCCGCAACCGAGAACGCCATACTGTGCCTGCTTTGCACGGTGCTGTGTTGAAAGAAGACGTTCGAGGGATCGCCGAGCAATTTCCCGCGCCTGGTGGCATCAAGTCCAGAAACGTGAACGGTCCCACCCACGGTATCGAAGATCGCGCGAACCTCTGCCATCGCTTTTGAGGGCAGGAGGAGCAGTGCGACAAGCATTGCCTGCCGCACCAGCGAATTGTTACAGATCATCAGTTGTACTTCAAAGGCGGGTCGACGTGGAAGCCGAAGGGATCCGGCGCGCCCTTCCAGTTCATTTCGACGACATGGTCCGAACGTTCGAAGAACATTGGCATTGCCAGCGTATGCATCTGAAGCTCTCTTGGGTTTTCCGGGTTTTCCCGCACAGTCACGGCCCAGGTATCATCGATGGTATCAAGATGGACCACACCGCTCATCGGGACCGGCGTGTACTCAGCGCCGCCTATGCCGAAGAGTGGCTGAACGCCTTCTCCGAACGGCATTGCCCCTGCTGTCTCCAACGTATGGAGCGTATAGGAGGCTGCGCTGCGATGGGTATTGGTAACCAGAACGTTCCGGGCGCCGGTCCAGGCATTTGTGTAGACGACCGTGTCAACGGGTGAGTTGCCGTAGCCAAGCTCGGCAATCATTGTGCCACGCACCTGTTTGCCGTCTTCCAGATCGCCAAGCGGGATGCCAACGACCGGCGTGCAGCCATACAGCGCGATCAGTGTTGCAACACCGTCCAATTCGGCGATGGTCTGCGTAATAATCGGCGCGCGGGTTTCCCATTGGGCGTGGACTGCATGCCAGATTTCGATCCTGGAGACCGCTACGTCGTCATCGAAGGGGTAGCTGATACGACGGAGTGTGGAATCGAACGCTTCGTTCGACACACCGGCAACAAAAATCTCGCCGTTGTAAAAATCGATATCGGTGATAGCGAGCGTATGGAGCGGCCGCTCGAATTCAATTGTTTCGTCCCCTGGTAACGCACCGATGCTTTGCGTCGAATGCGTCGCCTTGCTGAGATCGACCAGTTCGATCTTGCCCTGATCGACCTTGACGATGAGCGCTTCGGCGTCTGGTCCAAGACCGCGGTGTACAGACAGGAAAATCTGCTTGGTGGGCTTGTGCACCACCAGATCATTGATCTGAACCTCGTCGGCTGTCACGCCCAATACAGCGCCGATTTCAGTATTGATGTTGTCGAAAACAGTGCGGCCTTCGAAGGTCTTTGCCCGGCCGAGTTCGTAGGAGGATTGGTCTTCCAACTGGGTATCGCTCAGCTCAAATGCATGAACAAGGCCGGCCTTGCCGTCTCCGACAAACAGGGTGTTGGCCTTATCAAAGGCAAGTGCCCCTGCGGATGTCAGGGCTGTGCTGTCTGCGAACGCGGCTCCTGCGGTGGATAACATTATTATGCCAGCGCTCAGATTTCTAAAGAGGGAAGTCATCGGGTTGTCTCCGGTTTGTTGCTGTCCTGGAGAAAATAATGGTTACCAGAAACGCAACAAGAGGCACAATGTGAACGTCAGGTTCCATTATATAGAACGGTGCGGTTTTGGAAAATCAGGCAAACGGGTTGGCGCATATGTGTGCGGGGGTGTTCCACCAGTACTGCCGGGGACGGGCAAAGTTGTCCTCAAAAGTGATCAGTCTGTAAATGAAGTGAAAGCTGATGCCGACGCAGGGCGGTTTTCAACACCGCCATTGCCGACACATGCGATGTGGCACTAGCCCAACCCAAGCCTTATCTCGGAGCAATCCGACCCTAGGAAGAGCCGTTGTCCTGCTTATCGGATATTAAACCGAGTGCGGCAAGGCGCCGTCACAGTGTCAGCGTGCCGTCATCGGGAAAAAGTGAAAAGCCCTAATCACCGAAACGGCGATTTCATCAACACAGATACTTGTTAAGCGGTGTCCTGGATCTGATGCCGAGCGCTGCCATTATCTCGGCCGGCTTCATGCCCTTCGCTTTAAGTTCACGCGCCCGAGCAGAGTTGGCTTTATGCGTACTGGCTTTTCGGTCGCGATAGGCCCCGTTCCATTTTGCTTCAGCAATGCCAGCCGCTTGCCGCTCATGAATATGGGGTTCATCCCAACAAAGGTACCGAAAGGACCACAGAATTGCTGGTCTAATTATTGTTCTCAAAAGATTTTTCGCAGCTTCAAATGCACCTGCATTTCTGAGCAATTTTTAAAAGTCTAACTAATCCAATATTTTAAGTGTAACAGACCGCATAAAGAATGAGCGGGGAAAAAATATTTCCTAGAGAAAGTATTAGTGCAATTAGATTTTCAATTTTCTCTAAAAACCTCCCGTTGTTCTTACATTTCTGCGCCATTATTGACATTGAATGGTAAAAATTGCAGTTTTTGTGAAACAATATTCTATATGCAGTGGGAATTAGCGCAAATGTCCATTTTTGAAGAAGTAAAAACATCCGTGCACTCAGAGACCACATGCCGCAATTCTTTTTTTGGTGGCGGGCGCATAACGAAATATAATGGTGTTGTGGCAAGCTATGCGCCAAATACTGGGGCTTTGGCTTTGGGTCTATACCTATTTGCTGCCTTCGGTGGGCAGGCGCAAGCCGCCGATGAATGTGGAGCCGATGGTGTGGGTGCCGATACGATTACCTGTAGTGCCGGCAATTATGCTGGCGGCGGCGTTTTCCCGAACTACCCAAATGGGATCACATATACTGGCTCTGACGGGCTCACCCTTATTCTCAACGATCCTGCAATCACTGTGACCAACCCCGGGGTATCGGTAACAGGGGCCGTTACTAGTCTATCGGCGATTAACGTGATCGGTACTAGCTTTGATACCATTACAACAACCAGTGTTTCTGCTTTTGGGCTCCATGCCCGAATCACCAACTCGGCCAGTACAGCGACAGCAATGGCGCTGCTTACCGACGGTGATATCGAAACCGCTGAGGAGTCTGCATATGGCCTCTATGCGCAGACCGAGGGACTTGGCGCTACGCAGGCACAGATGGATGGCGGCTCGGTTACCACAGAAGGAGATATAGCTCACGGGCTCCATTCCCGAATTATCAATACGGCCAGTACAGCGACGGCAACGGCGCTGCTTACTGGCGGTGATATCGAAACCGCTGAGGAGTCTGCATATGGCCTCTATGCGCAGACCATCGGTCTTGGCGCTACGCAGGCACAGATGGATGGCGGCAAGGTCACCACAGAAGGAGAATTAGCTTTCGGGCTCATTTCCCAAATCAAAATATCGACCAGCACAGCGACGTCATCGGTGCTGCTTACCGACGGAGATGTCGAAACCACAGGGATATTTGCATATGGCCTCTATGCGCTGACCGGCGGTCTTGGTCTTGCATCAGCCATGGCTACGGGTGACAGCACAGTGACAGCCGAGGGTGTAAATGCTGATGGTATCAGTACAATGATCAGCAGAGCCGAAGCTACCTACGAAGTTGTCGTGAGTGACACGGCGGTCGTGAAGGGTGGTTCGGGAAGCGGAGCCGGTATCCATACGCAAAGTGTAGCGGGGAGTACGGGTACGATTGGTATTGCGGCTGGGGCCACTGTCGATGGTTCAACCGGCCTGGCAGGTATTGTTGACGATGCCGGGAATACCACAATGACCATTAATGGCACTTTGAAGAACGGTATTGCCGCAGGCGCCGGCGATGATGTTGCCAACCTGAATGCTGGAAGCGTCTCAACGGGTGGTGTGGCCATGGGTGATGGCTCTGACAACGTCACAATTGCAGCAGGTGCGGATATCACAGGCATTACCTTGCTGGATGGCGGCGATGACACGCTAATTGCTGACGGTTTTATTGATGAGATTACTCTTGTTGACCAAGCCTTAAGTGTTCCAGGAACATTTCTGACCAATTGGGAGGACGTTATTGTTGCCGGTGGCTCTTTGACGATTACCAATGGTGCTCTGAGCGTTGGCATCGACACAGGCCATGGCCTGCTGGTCACCAACGGCGGTATTGTGGATGCGGGCGGGGCCCTAGCCCTGACCGGCAATCTGGTTACCACAGCGGGCGGTATTTTTGATGGCACTGGTTTGGGCGCAGGCGTTTATTCTATCTCCGGCACCCTTCAAAACAACGGCATCGTGACCACGCAAGATGGTGCCGCTGGTGACATGATTACGGTTGCCGGCAATTATGATTCGCAGGGCGGTGCGTTCTATCTCGATAGTTATCTGGATGACGGTTCCAGCGGGATGAGCGATAGGCTGGCGGTTGCGGGCAATACGTCCGGATCGACACAGGTTTTCGTGAACAATGATGGTGGTCCTGGCGGGATTACCGGTCGCGGCGCTACAGATGGTATTATGATCACCGACATTGGTGGTTCGTCGGACGGTCAGTTTGAACTGGGTGCCCGGGCATATGGCGGTGTGTTCGAATATGGTCTGTTCCAGGCCGATGGTCAGGACTGGTATCTGCAGACAACAAACCTGCGCGATCAGGGGGTGATGGCGCCTTTCGTTGGCTATTCGCTCCGCACCTTTGGCCGGCAGATCAATGGCAGTTATGACGAGCGCACCAGCAACCGGGCAGGATGGCAGCGGGGGACGGTGACGGACGGTCTTTCCTCAACGTCCAATGCCGATCTTGTCACCGATGTGCCGACGCCTATCGTCATCGAGGAGATACCCTCTTCGCGC
Organism: uncultured Rhizobiaceae group bacterium; assembly: GCA_947501445.1. Taxonomy (GTDB): domain Bacteria; phylum Pseudomonadota; class Alphaproteobacteria; order Rhizobiales; family Rhizobiaceae; genus Hoeflea_A. The sequence continues at coordinate 163,379 of CANMVS010000011.1, forward strand.
GGCGGTGTTTGGGGCCGCATGATAGGCAATTTGTCGGATGCGGATGGTTCACTTTTGGGTGGCTTTAATGATGTGTCTTATGATGAGACCCTTTGGGCACTGCAGAGCGGCCTTGACCTGGTCATTGGACAGCAATCATCAGGTACGTGGATTGGCTCTGTCTTTGGGCATTACGGCCAGATCGATACCGACAGCACCAATGTGACGACGGGCCTGTCGGCCGGCTCGGTTGATACGAACGGCTATGGTGGCGGGGTATCGCTGACCTTTGAGGCCAATAGCGGGTTTTATCTCGATGGTGTTGCCACCTATACCCGTTATGATCTTGACGAGGTGGCCAGTGACGGTTCCTTCGGCAGCACCCATGCCAATGGCTGGGTCGTGTCGGGTGAGGTCGGCAAGGAGATTGCGCTTTCCGACCGGTTTTCGATGACGCCGCAGGTGCAGTTGATCTGGCAGAGTATCAACATTGACGCCTTTATAGACAGTTCCGGTGTGAACACATCATTCAGCAATGCCGACAGTCTTGAGGGCCGGCTGGGTTCGACCCTTGCCTATATGGTCAATCCAAACACGCGGATTTATACACGGGCAAACATCGTGCACGAGTTCATGGATAGCCCTGTTGCAACGGTTGCCGGAACACCGCTGACATTGGGCCTTGATGACAGTGGCTACGTGGTTGGCGGCGGAGCGCAATGGTCAAACACAGCGGCGACCATGGCCCTGTGGGCCGAGGGAGACTACCGCGCAGCCTTCAACAACGATGGCGTCAACACCTGGTCAGCCGTCGGCGGTGTCGCATTGAAGTTCTAGAAGCAGGAGCAGGACGAGAGGATCGATCATTTGTTGCCCCGGCACCAGATGGTTAATCCTGCGTTTGATGGATTGAATGCACATCGGCTGGCACGGTTGTAACGTGCACAGGTGAAGTCAGTGGTGACTACACAAATGATGGCGGCATATTGGTCCCGGTCTCTTATGACACCCTCAAAGTCGACGATATTGATGGTAATCTGATTGAGCCAGAGGACGGCACATGGACGAAGAACAAAGTCTGCGTGAGTGTGAGCTGCCCGACTTGCCGGCCAACCAACAATGCGACGGGTGACTTTTTTGGGCGATCGAATTTTCTATGGTTACTGCTCATGTACCCCTCAAATATTTGTGGCGCGTTATTTGTGACCCGATGCCGAGCGCTTTCATGATTTCAGCTGGTTTCATTCCTTTAGCTTTCAATTCCCTGGCCCGCGCCGGATCAGCTTTTATGGCACCAGATTTACGGCCGCGATAAACGCCCCTGGACTTTGCTTCAGCAATGCCAGCCGCTTGGCGTTCACGGATATGTGCCACGTCAATTTCTGCAATTCCAGAAAGAAACCCCGCGACCGTTTTCCCGATCGGTCCGGATAAATCAAATTGTTGAGTAACAGACACTACACGAACGCCGGCATCGACCCTCTCCCAAAGTTTGAGCCATTTCTGAGTTAGCTTGTTTGTGATTGCATTTTCATGCGGCACTTGTCCTACCGGGCATTGGGGGCAATCAATCGGGGCAAGCGGACCCTTCCGAATCATTCGGTCGGAATTGATCCTGCGCACCCGGCGGCGAAGGAGCGCCGCGTTGGGAGGCGCGGCGTATCTCTATATCAACGCTCTGAATCAACCGGAACTTAATGTCTGGCAGATTCAGAACCGGCGCGCATGGGGGCCTGGCCGAGCGCTCAACCATTGCCTTCGATATGGGCCGCAAATGCGTCCTTGTAATCGGGATGCCAGCGGCTGAGAGCCGGGCGATTTTCGATCAGATCTCCCACGGCCCAGGCAATTCGTTTTTCATCCAGTTCCCGAGTGACGTCATTGTCCGGACACAGAATGTAAAAGTCGCCACGGTTCATTCGTTCAATAAAGAAATCCGCCGTTTGTTCTGCCGTCCAGGCAGACGCAGGCTTTTCGGGCGCACTGATCATGCCGGTGTAGACAAATCCGGGGATCAGCAGATGCGCGGTAATGCGGTCCCCGACCGCCGAACGCAATTCGTGTGCGAGCATTTCTGTGTAGGTTTTGATGGCCGTCTTTGAGACATTGTAGGCCGGGTTTCCGGGAGGTGTGGTAAGTCCCTGCTTGGAGCCGGTGTTGATGATCGCACCGGGTCTGTCCCGTCTCATCATGTTTGGTGCAAAGACCTGTGTGCCGTGGATCGGACCCCAGAGATTTACACCGAACATCTTTTCCCAGGGTTCAATTGCATCCAGGGTCGACGATTTTCCGCCGATTCCGGCATTATTCATCAAAATGTCTGTTCCCCCGAACCGGTCTGTGACCTGTTTCTCAAGCAATTCAAGTTGTGTCCGGTCAGCGACATCCAAGTCAGTTGCCATGACGTCCGCAGCTCCGGCCGCACGGACTGTTTCGGCGGCAGCAGCGAGCTTGTCGGCAGCCTTGTCGGCGATGATCACACGCATTCCCATGCGAGCGAAGTTTGTTGCGGCGGCAAGTCCAATGCCCGAGGCACCGCCCGTAATGACGGCAACCGAGTCGGATTTGAAAGCGGGATGGGTCATGGTATTTCCTTTTGAACGGGAAAGGCAGAACGCTGGTCGGCCCACCTGCCGACCGGCGTTCAGCATCAGGCCGATTTGGGTGCAACTGTGTTTAGTTTGAGCATCCCTTCCATACCATAACTGGTGAAAAGGGTTTGAGAGACTTTTTCTGCCTGCACGTTGTACGGAACGATTGGGTCAGACATCCCGCTACGATCCACTTCATTGCGGAACGGGCGTTCACCAGGCGCCATATTGATCAATTCAACAACCGCGTCGGAGACAATCTGTGGCGTCTGTAGCGGATTGGCCGCTAAAGACTCACCCATTTCTTCAAGCATCGCCTCAGGTGCACCCGCCAACTCGCCGTAGCCCAGATCCCGATCATGGGACGTCGGAGTGATCAAATTGCCGAAAAAACTCGTCGGGAATCCACCGGGTTCAATAACAGCAACTTCAACACCGAACTGACTGAGTTCCCATCGGTAATTTTCGCTAAGTGCCTCAACGGCCCATTTCGCTGCATTATAGGGCCCCAAAAACGGTATGGTGACACGGCCAAGCAAGCTCGTGACATTAAGAATGAGGCCGAAGTGGCGTGCACGCATCTGCGGCAACACAGCCCGGATCATTCGCTGGACGCCAAAGACATTGATATCGAAGATCCGGCGGAAGTCTTCAGCGGAAAAGTTCTCCTGTATGCCATATGCGCCAGCGCCGGCATTGTTGATAAGCACGTCAATGCCACCCAGGGCCCTGTTGGCTGCGGCAACGCCCGATTCGACCGAGGCATCATCAGTCACGTCAATTTCGACAACCTCGACGCCCAATGCGCGCAGAGATGCCGCTACTTTGGCATTGCGTCCCTCGGGATCGCGAACAGAGCCAGCAACGCGGTGGCCGGCCCTTACCAGGTCTGCGGCAATCAGATTTCCGAATCCGCTGCTGGCTCCTGTGACAAGTATATTCATTTTGGCTTCTCCTGTTTACCACCCGCTATCGGGTCATGCGATCAGCGGAAGATAGGAGTTGCCGGGCTTGCGCAACAGATGTAGATAATTGAACCTATGGTTCACGAATTTAGAACGATAGGCCTGCCTGCCTTGCTCAGCTTTAGCACAGTTGCCCGTCTCGGCGGTATCAGCGCTGCGGCCGATTATCTGGGTATGGCGAAATCCGGTGTTAGCCGTCATGTATCGCAGCTGGAGGCGCATTTCGCTGTCAAGCTGCTTGAGCGCGGCGCGAGGTCAGTCAAACTCACCCCGATTGGGGTCCGGCTGGATCAGCGTATTCGATCCATTCTGGCAGAGATAGACCTGCTCGATGACATCGCGCGCGAGGAAAGCAGTGGCATCTCAGGCCAGGTCAACCTGGCGACAACGCCGGAATTCGGTTCTCTGGTTGCCTCTATCCTGCTTCCAATTGTAAAGGAGCGGCATCCGGACCTGACACTGGTCATGCGGCCTGCCTATGCATTTGAAGACATGCAGGATCCAAACACGGATCTGGCATTTCGGATTGGAACCTTTCAGGACGACCTCCTCGTTGCCAAGGAATTGGGAAGTTTTCGGTTCTGGTTGGTCGCATCGCCTAAGCTGGCTGGCGAAACTGGAATCAGGTCGGCACGAGACCTTGAGGGCCAGTCGTGTCTGACGTTTCGTGATGACAAGCCAGACACCACCTGGACTTTGTTCTCACCAAAGGAAGTGACCACGATCAAGGTTACCGGTCCATTTGCAGCACGAAGTTTCGCTGTCCTGTTAGACCTTGCAGAGGCCGGTCACGGGTACGCTTTCCTGCCCGAATTCATGCTTGGTGATGCACTTGATCAGGGTAGGTTGGTTCGGTGCCTGCCGGGACACGTCTCTCGACCTTTTTCCGTCTTTTTGACCTATCGGCCCGGCACAAGACGCATCGCCCGCATTGATGCAACCGCGACCCTTGCTGAAGAGCTGATCCCTGCTGTGTTGTCCAGCTTCCAGAACTGACCTTGCCATTGCCGCAAAACACGACTGCCATTTACGAAAATGGAGATGTTGACCAAGTTACTTTCCAACGTCCGCAACCGCAGTGGTAGAAAAGGGACGTTTATTGTGCCTGACCGCCCATGAGGATGGTTCGTTGACACTTGTGAACACCGCCGTACAGCAACGATCTGATAGGCGTAACGCAGGCGAATGAACAAAGAAAATTCGCATATTCGGGTGCGCGTCTGGTAGGATTGTGGACCGGTGCGACCTGCGTTGATCGTTGTGGTTAATTTGTGCAATTGAGGGTGAAATGATGAAGCTTGGACGCAGACCAGTGGTATTGGCAACGATGGCTGCGCTTGTCGCCCGGGTTGCACCAGCGACCGCATCCAGCCGGCAGGTTGTCGTTAAGTCGGCCGATACGCTTGGTGATGAGGAGCGCCAGCGCCACGAGCGATATATGCAGATGGCGATCGATGGTCTCGGCGACGGCCCTCCCTTTGGTGCCGTCATTGTCGACAACGACAGTGGCGAGGTGATGTGTCACGGAAGGAATCGCGGCAGCACAAACCGGATTTATCACGGTGAAATGGATGCCATGATAAATTGCGGCGACAAACACCCGCAGTTGGATTGGACCGGACTGACGCTCTATACGACCGGGGAACCATGCCCAATGTGCATGAGTGGGATTATCTGGAACCGAATTCCCAGAGTTGTTTATGCCACATCAATCAGAAAACTGACCAATATCGGCCTCCACCAGATCAGTCTTGACTCACCGACGGTTGCTGGCGCTGCATCGTTCTATAGCGGCGAAATCATCAGCGGCATTCTGGAAGATCGTACGGACAGGATGTTCGAGGCGTGGCGGGCATCGCGTTAACAGCCGGCAGGGCGCGAAAGGTGAAACGGTCTGGAACGTCGGAGTTTTTATCTCATTGTTCTGCGAGCATCTGCGTTACTTCATTCACGAACCAGGTTATTGCGGGATTGAATTGCCCGCGCTCGTGCCAGAGCAGGTAGTAGGGAAATTCTGCACCTGATCTGAATGGTACCGAGACCACGTTGGAGAAGGTTAAAAGCTGTGTTCCCAGTCGCGAAGGTGCAGCGGCAACAGCATTGCTGTTGGCGACATGAAAAGGCATGGCCGTAAAGAACGGTACAGAAAACATTGCTGCGGCGTCTTCGCGCTGAATACGCATGACAGGATCGGCCTGCAGCCGGTCGACAGTCGGGTAGCTGAATTCGATTTTGCGGTAAGGTGCGATATCCCCCGGGTCAAGAAACCCTTTCTGCGCTGCTAATTCCAAAAGTGGATGCCCCTCACGCATAAGAAGAACGTAGCTGTCAACAAACAGTTTTTTGGCGATCAGGTCGCCTTTCACATCCAGCCCCGCATAAAATACAAAATCAATCTCGCCCTCCAATATCATCGAAAAACTATCCGGTACCAAAGGTGTTACATCGACCTGTATGTGCGGCGCGATCTCGGCAACCCGGTCCATGAGCGGCCCGATTATGCATGCGGTAGCATAGTCAGTGCCGGCAATCCGAAAGCTGCGATGGGAGTGCTCAGGGTTGAAATTTGGTGGTTGAAAGACCGCTTCAATCGAATGGATGGCATCAATAACCGGTTCCTGAAGGGACAGGGCATGATCAGTCAACTGATAGCCGGCCTGGGTTCGGATTAGCAGCGGATCTCCGGTCAGGTCACGTATACGCGCCAGGATGCGACTGGCGGCGGGTTGACTGATCTCAAGCAGCTCAGCCGTTCGTGTCACACTGCCGGTTTGCAGTAACAGCCGCAAAAACCGCAATACGCGAAAATCCATTGAGGCCAGTTGTATATTCATTTTTTGCATGACGATCATGCTAATCCCGACATTTCAGTTATGTCAAGTTTGGTGCAAACAGGCTTCATCGAAATCAATTCAGATGAGGAACTCCGATGAAACTCAATCTCCTGATCATTGCTGCCGGAACCGTCGCTTTGGGTGTCAGTGCAGCCCGTGCAGATGTTTCAACCGAAACGCAGGACCTGAACAATGACGGTGTCGTCACGTTTGAGGAATTCATGGATAGCCACGACACCGGCATTGCGCGCACGCAGGCTTTTGTCGATCGCCACAAGGGCATCTTCGATGCAGCGGACACCAACGGTGACGAGGTTGTCGATCAGAGCGAAAGTCAAGGTGGTGCCACAGGCAAGCCCAAAGCCAAGGGTGCCAACAAATCCTGATCCATCGTGCCTGCGTCACCTGCGATGGGCTGAAAAACACTTGACCCAATCATAATTGCAAGGAAATGCCATGCTCAAAACAATACGCCCTACGGCTTCATTGTTGGCAGTTTCGCTTGTAGTTGCCACGCCCGTAACGGCGGCGGAACCGGAACCGAGCTGGGCCACTGAGGTTGGTACCATCAATAACGTAACCGGAAAAGGCTTTGAATACGTTGTGTCCGGCTATCGCATTCGTATGGATTTCATTGCAGCCGATCGCATCCGCCGGACGCGCATCGATGCAGCGGATGATTCAGCCGGTACAACAGGCGAAGAAGAGATCATTCATACCGATCCACGCCCCGGCGTCTTCTCCATTGCCTTTACCGACGCCGAGGGCAACGTCGTGGATATCTTTGACCTGCAGCGCAAACGGCTCTTTGTCACCTACATCACCAACGATGGAAAACGTATTCACAGCGAAACCGCGATCAAAGACGTTACATCATGAAATCAACGGAGTTTGGAAATGAATATTACCCGCAGATTGTTTGCCGGTCTGGTGGCAGGCTTGCCTGTTGTTGCAAGCCTGCCAGCTTCGGCCCGGACAGCGGCCTCACAGATGTATGAGGTGCGTGATGTCACGTTTCCCAGCGGTGGTGAGACACTTGCCGGAAAACTGTTCATACCTTCAGGCAATGGCCCTTTTGCAGCGGTTGCAGTGATTGGCCCCGTCGCCTATGTGAAAGAGCAATCACCGGTACAATACGCCACGCGTCTGGCCAATCAGGGCATTGCGGTGCTGATATTTGATCCCCGTTATCATGGAGCAAGTTCGGGTGAGCCGCGTAGATTCGAATCTGCCGAAGCCAAAATCGAAGATATCAGTGCGGCCCTCAACGTCCTCTCCAATCAGGAGGGTGTGGCGCGTGACAGGTTGGGTGTTCTGGGCATTTGCCAAGGTGTCAACTGGGCCATTGAAGCGGCCGTGCGGGATCAACGGGTATCGACCCTTGGTCTGGTTGCCGGTCACTATCTCACACCTGCCACAGCAACGCTCTATCTTGGTGACAACCAGGCGGTTGCGGCGCGTATGGAACGCGCTGGCCAAGCGAAGGCGGTGTTCGATGATACAGGCGAGGTACGCTATATCCCGATCACAGGCACGGACGAGGCTTTGCTGACAGCGGATCTGATTGATCAATGGTACGCGCCGTGGGGTAATCGGGCACCGTGGTTCGCCCATCGAGGTGGGTGGGAAAATCGCATAACCGCCATGAGTGAAGCGACCATCTGGGGTTGGAAGATCAACGAAACAGTGACCGGGCTGCACACATCTGTCTTGATGATACATGGCGACAAAGCCGCGTCCGGGGAAAAAATCCCACGTGATCTTTTCGAAACCATTCCGGCGACGGATAAAACACTCCATTGGATCAACGGCGCCAACCAGCTTCAATTCTACGAGGACCCTTTGGTCATTGATGCCGCTGTTGCGCCACTCGCATTACATTTCAGCGCAAAGCGTTGAATCCATGCCAGCCAATCTGCGCTCTACGTATCAAAATGACATAACGCAACAGTGTGACAAAGCAGCGAATTGCTGCTTTGTCCGCGCAACGAACATCAAATCGGATTTGATCGGGTTGAAATCGGCATGTCGGTCGAAAGCGCCATACTTGCCAAGTTCTACAGTCTGATCTGCCCATGCAGAATGTCCCGATTGGTTGGTGAAAGCCTGCGGGTAAAGACAAGCGCGCGCGGCACACCTTTCGGTTCCGTGTCCTGAAAATTCATGTTACAAATCTGCAGTGGCAACTGAAGTGGCAATCTCAAATTTGAAATGATGAATCTGAGCGACCAGATCGAACGCCTGCGTGTAATCAATGCGCTGCGCATAACGCTGGTTATGGTGATGTGTATCTTTCTTGGTGTGTTGCTGGACATGCGTACCGGTGTGTTCGTCATATTTCCGGTTCTGGTGATTTCATTCATGTTTCACGATGAATCACCTGCTGCGGGATTTTCCCTTGTTGCCGGATCAGCGCTGGGCGCCGCAATTTCCTTTCTCACCATCGATGCGTTTTTGACTGCGCGGCCGCTGTTTATGCTGGTTACGCTCGTCGTGACCTGCCTGTTGAGCTATTGGGCTGCACAGGGGTTTCGCAACCGCTGGCCCTGGCCATTTGGTGCATTCTTTGCAATCCTGATTCTGGTTGGGGCGGCTTTTGCAGCCATCAGCGGCGCGCAATTGGGCGTGCAGGTTGCTTTTCACTGGACGCTCGAAATCACTCTCGGTGTGGTTGTCACCTGGTTCGTCATGCTGGGTCTTTGGCCTTCACCGCGGGCGCGCGACCTCGATAATCTTTGTTCGGGTATCGGAAAAGAATGTTCGATTTTATTGACCAAAACCGCAGATCGCCTGGAAGCCGGGCAACCGATTTCCTATCACCCCAGCCCCATCAGCCTGATGAATTTCGGTAAATGGAGGCGTCAGGTCGACGGCCTCAAATGGCAGTTCAAGGGGCAAAGGGAGCATTACGAGGCAATCCGTCAGCGCATGCGCAATCTTTTACTGGCCTATATCAATGTGCGTCATATGGAACGCACGCTGGAGGGCATGCCGCAGGATGATGAGGTGGCCAATATTCGAGCTGACATGGTCGCCGTTCTACGCGTTCTGGCTGGCGGTATGGAAAAACCGGGTGATACCGGTCGCCTGGACCCAAGACTGGTGCGCATCGACCGTTTCCGCAATGCTGTTGCACAAAATCTTCAAAAACGGGAAACCGCGTTGGAAAGGCTGCCGGCCAAGCTGTCTGCATTCACGACAGCAGCGCGCGAATTGCGCCGCAACCTTGTGGCACTTTCCAATCCAGAGATGTCTGAAACTCCAATACCACGCGAGGTGTCGCCCTCGGGACGGAAGGGCTGGATTGAACAGGACAGTGCAAAGGTCGCCCTCAAATTGTCGCTGGGTGTTGCCATAGCGCTGATAATTCATCTGGTTGCACCAATACCCGCTGGTGCCTATCTGGTGCTCGGGCTGGTGATGGTGATGTTGCAACCAAACCTTGGAAGGTCTCATCTTCGCGTCCGCCTGTGGTTTCCGGGCGTATTGGTTGGATCAGCCTATGGTCTCGTCGGGCTTGCATTGATTTCGTTTGCGCCGCACTTGCCTCTCCTGCTGGCATGGCTTGCAGCAGGATTCCTGATCGGTGCCTATATCGGCGCAGGGCAAGACCGCATTTCCTATTCCGGCTTTCAGATTTGCATCGGTATTACCGTTATTCTGGGCATGGCGGCTTTCCCCTATGCGACGGTGATTACCGCCGAACAGCGGGTTCTTGGTGCTGTTCTGGGTTTTTCAATTGCGCTTGCGATAGGACAATACATCTGGCCGGAACATCCGGCCGATCTGCTGCGCAAGAGCTTTGCGGAGAATTTGCGGGCCATGCCGCAGGCCCTGTCGCGCATATGTGCAGCCGAAGACCCGAATCCGATACTGCTCAATTCTCATCTGTTGCGTCTGCAAACTGACGTACAGAGGGATTTTGCGCTGCTCTACGACTTCAGCTACATGCTGCCCGGGAAAATTCCTTCGAAATATAATTATCACTGGATGACCCATGCAACCGGTAATATGTTTCACCAGATGTGGACGCTGCACCAGGCTCTGTCGCGGGTTGAAACCACCGAAATCAGGCGTGCAATGATCGTACCTACGACCTGTGCCCTTGAGCAAATGCGCATGTTAGCCGAAGATCTGGCGGACGAGATTGTTGCGGAGGGGATACTGGAAGATGGGACCTTGCGGGCGCGGCTGGAGGCGCTTGATTGTGCAATAGCGGACGCAGGGTTGCTTCCGGTTGGCGCAGGAGAGATACAACAGGCTCGGTATTTTGGCATGAATTTCATTCGGGAAATGCGTGACCAACTGGCATTGGTGGTTACGTCGGTCGACAATTCAGATACGCATGGATTGCCGGATACTTCACAATTGGCACACACGTATGAGGGAATACGGTAATGGCGGCACAGCGACGCGGAATTACAAACATTCGGTTCTGGGTAACGCTGGCTTCCTGCGTGATAATGCTGCTTGCCGTCTATTACATTGCCTCGGATCGCATTACACCAATGACGCGGGACGCCTATGTACAAGCCACGGTCATCCCTGTGGCTCCGCTTGTGTCGGGCGAAGTTACCGAAGTTCTTGTCAAAAATGATAGCCTTGTCAAAAAGGGCGATCCATTGTTCCGCATAGATCCGCGTGCTTTTCAGTATGACGTCGACCGTCTGCAGGCCAAACTGGATCAGACGCAGTTGAAATCGGGACAGCCAGATGATCCACCGGCCAATGACAACGCCGAAACGAGACAGATCGAGGCGGAGCTGGCCATAGCCAGGTTGCGCCTGACGCAAACCACAGTCCGGGCTTCTACAGACGGTGTTGTCGACGATATGCAATTGCAGGCAGGTGCCTATGCGACAGTCGGCAAGGCGGTGATGACACTTGTTGACGCCAGTCGATGGTGGATCGTCGCGAATTATGAAGAAAATGCGCTGTCGGTCATTCGGGAGGGGCAGACGGTGGAATTTGGCCTCTATATGTTCCCCGGGCATGTTTTTGCCGGTCGTGTGGAAAGCATTGGATGGGGCGTGGAAAGGGGACAGGGGTTTGCCACCGGCGATCTGCCGCAGATCGAAAACCCCTCCCGGTGGGTATCCCTCTCGCAGAGGTTTCAGGTCCGCATAGCGCCGTCCGGCCCCATTGCCCAACAGCCGCTCAGAGTTGGCGCGACAGCACGCGTTGTTGTCTTTTCCAGCGATGCGGGCGTGATGAATGTGCTGGCAAGATTACTGATGAGACTTTCAACAACGACGGATTATCTCTACTGACGTGTGTTGGGTCAGATTTGTCGTGTAACCGGGTAAGGTTGTTGATTGCAATGCCTAACGCTCCCGCTCCATATAATGCCAAAAGTATTGAGTGGGGCAATTTCTGGACGGATGTGAAATCCGGCCACTGCCAGTGTGCAACAGCCGGATCCCCTTGATATATTGCCTTTTCAGCCACTGATGGCCGATCAATGCGCTATGATTATGCAATTTCCATTTCGTTGATATGGAATTTGGCGGTCAAATCACCGTCGGCGTCAAATACGCTGGCATCAACGCCGGTAAAATCGGCTACACCCTGGAAGACGTCACCAATAAATTCTGCAGCAAAAACATCAGTATTTGATATTTCCATCAACTCTTCGATCGAAAAATTGTCATTGCTGTAGTTCTGGCCGGTCTGAATGTCGACATTATAGAACTGAAATGATTCTGCATTTTCAATTACAAATGTCTGTCCGTCCGAACCATCCTTGAGAATGGACCTGAAAGCGACCGTGCCATCGTCGAGCACCTGGATTTTATAGTCCTCTATTGTGTGTTTGAGAGCGACAACGTCTTTGCCTTCTCCCATATCCACATGGTAGGTGTCCGTGTCGTTTTCGGTCGCAGCTATTTTGAGGCGATCTCTTCCGCCACCCATGTCCATTACCCCGTCCGCATCTTTGGTCATGTGACCACTGACGACCAGGTCGTTGCGCTCTGTTCCAACAAAGTTACTGCCGTCAAATGCTGCCGGCACCTCTCCCTGATTGAACAGGATGTTAGCACCGTCCGCACTTTTGAATGTTACGCTGGCGCCATAGGTCGGCGTATCGCCATCCTTTGACGTGATATAGGTGTATGTGACACTTCCGTCGCCGTTTTCCACCCGCTCGTAGTCAGATTCGGCATAGCTGAATTTGATCGTGTTATTGCCTTCACCCAGGTCGATTGTGGCATCAATATTGGCATCACGTGCCCGGCCGTGGTTGAAAACAAAAGTATCGTCTCCGGCACCCAGGTTTCCGACCTGATCAACATCAGCCAATACATCATACAGATTTTTGTAGTCATTCCCGTCCGTACCGTCCAGTACTCTTCCAGCCTGGGCCTGGTGAACGGTTGCAGCATAGAGTTTTGCAGCTGTACTTGTCATTAAATTTCTCCAGTTTCCATCGTTTCTTACATGCCACTCCTTTATTGAGGTGGCACTGAGCGTAGGCGTATGCAGAAATAAACTAGGTATATATTTCTACTGTCCCCGCCTTTACTCATTTGGGGAACGAGGCTTGGAAAAAAAATTAACAATTGGTAATGAACGGTCGAAATTTCGCTGAAATCCGTCGAAAATTCACGAAAACCCCGGAAATACGTGTATCAGCTGCAGTAGCGTCCCATGCGGATGATATGTATGTCACGATGATGTTATCGGATAATCGTTAGTTGATTTTCGCCCATTGAGGTGCGGGGCAAGGCTTGAATTTGATCCGGCATTGACCGTTGATCCAACTGTGAGGTGGTGTTGGCGGCGCAGCGGCATTTTGATCAAAAAATACCGCCAGTGAGCACAAGACTCATTGGCGGTTATTTTGGTTGTTATTAGTCACGTACCAATCATTCAAACAGGATTGGGATTGGTTGGGAAAATTCAAAATCCACCCATTGTCTCTACTCCTCTGATTTGGAGTTGGGCTTTTCCCGCCTTCCTGTTTCAGAAAGGTTTGAGCGGTCTGAGCACCAACCGGTATTTGTTTCTTACACTTATAAACTTGGCTATGAGTTGCGGGCGGTACAAGGCGTTTTTCATGAACAATTGGACAGGTTTAGCCATCCGGCCATTCGGCATGCGCCAGGCGGTCTGCAAAATTTTCAATTCCCGCAGAATCGACATTTGCAAAGGCCAGACGCAGAAATCTGTCCTGATCAGAACCAAAGAATGCACCCGGCAGGCAGATGATGCCGTGTTCGCGCGCCAGATTTTCTGCCACAGTGACAGAGTCCAGATGTTTAAACGGGTGACGGATGTAGCTGAAATAGGCCCCGACAGACGACAGGTGCCAATCGGGCAGTTCTCCGATGACGCGTTCGAGCGTTCTGCGGCGCCGGGCAATTTCCTGGCGATTGCCCTCTCGCCAGTCGTCGAGCCGGGGCAGAGCATGGGCAATGGCGTGTTGCGGTGCGCGTGGGGCGCAAATCTGAAGATTGTCCATGACCTTGGCCACATTGTTGATTATCTGCGTTCCGGCGGTAATGGCACCAAGCCGGTGTCCGGGAATGCAAAAGGACTTGGAAAAGCTGTAAAGGCCAATCAGGTGATCCCGCCAATCCGGACGATTGAAAAGATCATGTGGTTTTGCCCTGTCAGTCGGCAGAAAATCGCGATAGGTCTCATCGACAATCAGCCAGATATTATGGGCCATACACAGACCAAACAGGGTATCCATCAGACCCGCCGGGTAGATGGCACCCGTTGGATTATTGGGCGTTACACAGACAATTGCCTTTACATCCGGGGTAATGGCTGCTGCCAGTCTGGCCGGATCCGGCAGGAAACCGTTTTCAGCACTGGCCGCGACGCTCCGGGTGTTAATGCCCAGCATGGCCAGTGTCGTATCATGGTTGAAATAAAACGGTGTGATCAACAACACAGCATCTCCGGCACCGGCGACCGTCAGTGCTGCGGCAACGAACGCCTGGTTACACCCGGCAGTAATATGAACTTCACTGCTGCCAAATTGGCTGCCATAGGTTTTTTGAAGGTCATTTGCATAGGCTTTGCGCAACAGGTCTTCACCCTCGATGTCACCATAACCCAGAAGGTCAGTGCGACTTGAAGCCTGCGCCAGCTGTTCCATCAACAATGGATGAGCCGAATAACCAGGCACTGCCTGTGACAGATCTATCAGCGGACCAAACCGACCGTCATAAAGGGCGGCGGATTGCTGCACGCGCGGGATGGGTGGCGCGCTGAGCGCGTCAACGGTGTCATTGATCGGAGCGGCAGTAATGATGAAACCTCCATCAGGTGTGTCGTATCGTGTCACTAGACCGTTTCACATCTTGTCAATAACCGGACAACGGTGCCGGCCTTTGATTTTTGTTGATGCATTCCGGTATTGACGATTCCGTCAAATCCTGAATTTCTCTAGCGTGAAAGGACAGGTGCAACAAGCTGAAGGCGTGTGATGAAATTACCTGTTGCAATTTGTTACATTTGGATATTTCAATGATTGCATGAGAATTTCCGGATCCGATTTACACCTGTTGACTGTCTTTGACTGCGTCGTGCGTAATGGCGGTTTCTCCGCCGCGCAGGTCGAGCTGGGGCTGAGCCAGCCAACAATATCCAACCATATTACTGCCCTTGAAGAACGTCTGGGTATCAAATTGTGCCAAAGGGGCCGACGTGGGTTCATGCTTACGGAAAAAGGGCAGGTTGTCCATACCGTGAGCAAAGACCTGTTCGCATCGATTGGCGACAGCTCAGGCAAACTTGCAGAATTACGTGGCAGTATGGTGGGGTCCCTTCGGGTGGCAACAGTGGATTGCATATCCAGCGATGATACGAATAAATTGCCTGATGCAATTGGCGCATACGTAAAGCACGCGCCATTGATCAGGCTTGAGTTATCGCAACAACGACCACAGGAAATCCTGCGAAAGGTCATGGATGGTGGATTGCATGTGGGCATAGGTGGTTTCGACGCCACCATTCACGGGCTTGAATTTGTAAGTCTCTACAGGGAGCAGCATTCATTTTATTGTGGAAACAAACACCCGTTGTTTGCAATTCCCGATGCCCGAATTTCGGACGATCAATTCCAGCAAAGTGCGCGTATTGACCGCAGTTACTGGAGCCAGCTGCGTCAACGCGAATTACAGATACGTGAGAGTGACCTTTCCGTTCACGAGATCGAATCGCAATTGATGATCGTCCTCTCCGGGCAGTACATCGGTCTGTTGCCTGACCATCTGGCACGTTCCTACGTGGCGGCCGGCCGCCTTCGCAGGTTTGAACGTAACCAGGAACCCTATGTGTGCGAGATCCAGATGGTGACCAAATCGGGCAATAAGCCACTGGTCATCAAAACCTTTTGCGATACGCTGGCGGCGGCACACCAGCCCTGATCCCGGTAATTGCAGCGGTCTTACATTTGAATTTTCAAATATAAGCGTTGATACAGCGTTATTGATGGTTGTGATCCGGACCGATAATTGTGGCTGCAAATGACCCTTTGCAGCAGTCCCCAGGAAAACCGCATGAATACTATTGCTGAACGATCACTGAACCAGCCGCTCGGTGGCAACCAGATGCCAAGGTTCGCAGGCGACGCCACCATGATGCGATTGCCGGGACAGGAGAGTGCAGAAGGGCTGGATGCGTGTTTTGTCGGTATTCCAATGGATATTGGAACATCAAATCGCGCCGGAACACGCTTTGGACCACGGGCGATACGGGCGGAAAGCAGCATGCTGCGCCCCTTCAATATGGCGACCGGCGCTGCGCCTTTCAGCCATATGCAGGTGGCTGATATTGGCGATGTTGCGATCAATACCTTTGACCTCAAAAAAACCGTCGACATCATCACCCGGGCCTATGGTGGTATTCTGGACTGTGGCGCTGTGCCGCTGACACTGGGCGGTGACCATACGCTGACCTATCCGGTGCTTCGTGCCATTGCCGCAAAACACGGACCTGTGGCGCTGATCCACGTGGATGCTCATGCGGATACCAATGATGTCATGTTCGGCGAAAAAATCGCCCATGGCACACCCTTTCGCCGGGCGGTGGAGGATGGGCTGCTCATCAATAACAAGGTTTTTCAAATCGGGCTGCGTGGCACCGGTTATGCGCCAGATGATTTCGACTGGGGGCGCAACCAGGGCTTCAGTGTCGTTCCGGCGGAAGAATGCTGGCACAAATCGCTGTCACCTTTGATGGCGGATATAAGGGCGCGGATTGGCGATGCACCGGTCTATCTGACCTATGACATTGACAGTCTGGATCCGGCGTTTGCGCCGGGTACCGGTACGGTCGAAATTGGCGGATTGACAACAATCCAGGGCCTTGAGATCGTTCGAGGATGCGCTGGTCTTAATCTGGTCGGTGGGGATCTCGTTGAGGTTTCCCCGCCGTATGATCCAAGCGGGAACACGGCGCTTATTGGCGCAAACCTGCTTTATGAAATGCTGTGTGTTCTGCCAGGGGCATCCAGCCAATAAAACGGCGATAAACAAACAACTCCAAAGGGAAATGAACATGCTTAGCACTATCACCAGACGGCGATTTCTCACCACGACAGCGGCCACGGGATTGGCCGCCTTGGCAGCGCCAGCCATCGTTCGCGCCGCCGGAGAACCACTGAAAGTCGGTACTTACGGGGGCTATTTTCAGGAATCTTTTGACAAGCATATTTATCCTGATTTTACCAAGGACACAGGTATTCAGATCGAGTCGATCAGTGAACCGACAGGGTCGGCGTGGCTTGTGCAGTTGCAGGCCGCCGCACGCGCAGGGCAGGCCCCGGCTGACGTTTCCATGATGACGCAAACAGCCAATACCAAGGGAGCCAAGGAAGGGCTCTGGATGCCTTTGGACAACGCCAAGCTGGAAAATACCTCAGTATTGCCTGAGCATTTTGTCCGCAAATATGGAGATGGATCCATCAACGCGGTTGGTGCTGTTTCCTGGTATATTACCCTGGTTAGCAATACGGATGTTTATCCCGAGCCCCCAACGTCCTGGAAAGTGCTTTGGGAGCCGCAATATAAGGATACGCTCGGCCTCTTGGCCAAGGTCGACAATTCGTTCCTGTTGGAAGTGACCGCCAAGACCTGGTTTGGTGGCACCGAAATTCTCGATACCGATGAGGGCATCCTCAAGGTGATGGACAAACTGGCTGAAGTAAAGCCAAATGTGCGCCTGTGGTACCGCGATGAGGGTCAGTTTCAGCAGGCGCTTCAGTCGGGCGAAATTCCGATGGGTCAATATTACCATGACGTGACCGGCCTGGCTGCGGCAGACGGAGAACCTGTACGTTCCACGTTCCCGATAGAAGGCGGTATTCTTGATTCGGGCTCATGGTGTGTTCTTAAAACGTCGAAACGCCAGGACGAGGCACAGGTGTTCATCAACTATATGTGCCAGCCTGCCATTCAGGCGAAACTGTCACGCAAGGTTGGAACAGCACCAACGGTACCGCGCGATCTGACTGATCTGACGGACGCGGAATTTGCCTCGGTTTCCAGCCCGATACCGCCGATTATTCCACGCTATGACCTTTACAGCACCAAGGGTGACTGGCTCAATCAGAAATGGTCAGAGCTCATCGCAAGCTAAATCGGCCTGATTTAAGTTATACACCGGGCAGGTGAAATGCCCGGTGACCTTTATTGTTGCGTAGATTGGAGCCGTGCTTGTCAGATCAATCCAGTGGTCTTGAACTGCAAAAACTTACAATGAATTTTGGCACTGTGCGCGCCGTTGATGATGTTGATCTGGCACTGCCTGAAGGGCAATTCGTCTGTTTGCTCGGCCCGTCAGGATGCGGCAAAACCACGTTGCTGCGGCTTATTGCCGGCCTGCAGACACCCACCAGCGGCGATATTGTCTTTAATGGCCGCTCGATTGTGGATGTCCCATCGCACAAGCGCGATTTTGGTATGGTGTTTCAGTCTCTGGCACTGTTTCCGCACCTGACAATTGCTGAAAATATAGCCTATTCGTTGCGCATTCGCGGCCAGTCTGCGGCACAGACAAAGGCGCGTGTTGATGTGCTTTTGGACATGGTGCACATGTCTGGCGTCGGAGACCGCCGCATCACCCAGTTGTCGGGCGGCCAACGCCAGCGTGTTGCGATTGCACGTGCCCTGGCGATTAGTCCACGTCTGTTTTTGCTGGATGAGCCGCTTTCTGCACTGGATGCGAAATTGCGTGAGGCCATGCAGGTCGAGCTGCGTCAGCTGCAAAGGGACCTGGGTATCACCACAATTGTTGTAACCCATGATCAGCGCGAAGCCATGACCATGGCCGATCATGTCGTCATCATGAAGGATGGCAAGGTGCAGCAGAATGGTTCGCCGCTGGATATATACCGTAAACCCGCGACAGCTTTCGTCGCCGATTTTATTGGCTCAAGCAATTTATTGCCCTGTCTGGTGACGGGCAATTCGGTTGTCAGCGTTTTTGGCCAAACGGTTACCATTGCCAATATGTCAGATGATCTGAAAACAGGTGATGATGCGGTTCTCTCGGTAAGGCCCGAAAACCTTCATATACATACTGATGGAAGTCATTCGGCGATGAATATCGCCGCGACGGTCACATTCATCAGGGACCTCGGTTCACAGGTGGAGATCATGCTCACCCATGGCAATCACCAGCTTGTTGCAACAATGACGCCAAAAGACCGGCCCGGCGTTTCCATTGGTGATACGGTCGCCGTGGAATTTTCCGGTGATGCCTGCACGGTGGTGCCGGTATGACAGACGCGAAGATGAGCCGTCACGATCAGGGGTTTGCAGGCCGGGTTCTCCTGCCGGCCTATCCTACAGTGATGCTGGGCCTGTTTTTTCTGATCCCGCTGTTGATCATGTTGTCGGTCAGCTTTTTCCATCGGGTCGAGGGCGCCTTTTATGAGCCCGCCTTCGAGTTTTCCAATTATGCGCGGTTTGTTGATCCGTTCTTTATCAAGATCATGGGCTTTTCAATTGGTCTGTCCCTTTCGGCCGCGCTGATAGCCGTGATGATCGCCTTCCCCTTTACCTATCTGCTGACCCGCTCCGGCCGCAGCTTACAAATTGTCGCTCTGGTTTTTCTTCTGGCCGTGCTGTCGCTGTCCGAGGTCATCATCGGTTTTTCCTGGTCAACGCTGTTGTCGCGCACAGCCGGGATTTCAAATCTGTTTGTTGCCCTGGGGCTGATGGAGCGGACTGCCGCCTATTATCCCAGCCTGCCTGCACTTGTCATCGGACTTGTCTATCTGAGCTTTCCCTATACGGTACTGGTTTTATATCCATCGCTATCACGGCTTGACCCGGAATTGTCGGAGGCCGCCCGCATGATGGGTGCATCACCCGCCAAGACCTTTTTTACCGTGGTGGTGCCAGTGATGCGGCGAACGATCATGAGCACCATAATCCTGGCTTTCGTCTTTACACTTGGTGCCTACATTCTGCCTCAGACACTTGGAAAACCGCCCCATTGGACCCTGTCTGTGCACATCACGGATCAGGCCATATTTGAGGCCAACCTTCCCTTTGCCGCAGCTATGGCAATCCTGCTGTTGCTCGTATCGCTGGTTATGGTTGCGATAACGCTGTTGATGGGCAATGACAGCAAAGGAGCAAAGGGCTGATGAAGCTGATCCGCGCCATCTTCATGCTACTTGTCCTGTGCTTCATGTCCGCACCCATATTGGTGGTGCTGGGTGTTTCCGTGAATGAGAAAAAACGACTGCTGTTTCCGCCGCAGGGATTTTCCCTCAACTGGTATCTGGAGCTTTTTACACAGCAGGCCTGGTTCAACGCACTGATGAACTCGGTGATTATCGCCTTGCTCGCCAGCCTGTTGGCGGTTTCGGTGGCATTGCCCGTGGCCCTTTATTTATGGCAGCGCAACAGCGTCTTTGCACGTATGCTTTTTGGGCTTGGTCTTGCCCCTTTTATGTTGCCACCTGTTATCACAGCCCTTGGCCTGCTGATTTTCTGGGTATCGGTCGGTGGATCAGGTCATATGGCAGCGACAATCATCTCGCATGGCGTATTTCTGGTGACATTGCCGCTGGTCACCATTTCACTTGGGCTTGAATCCATGAACCGTCAATTGATTGAGGCTGCGCGCACGATGGGTGCTGATGACAAGACGGTTTTCCTGACCGTCATAAGGCCACTCATTACGCCCTATATTGTGTCCGGTTTCGCCTTTGCCTTTGTGCTCAGTCTCAACGAGTACATCATTGCCTATATGGTCGCAGGCTTTACGGTGGAAACGCTGCCGATCAAAATATTCAACTCGTTGCGCTATGGCTATACGCCTATCATGGCGGCCGTGGCTGTGCTCTTTGCGGCAGTTTCCATCATTGTATTTGGACTGGTTGCCCGATTTGGTGACCTGCCGCGCCTGCTTGGAGCGGCGCCCAAAGATGTCGAATAGGATACAGTCGATGAAACGTGTTGCGGTTTCTCAGATGGCAGGCATTGTGGGAGATAATGCGGCAACAATGGCGCAGGTTATCGCTGATATTGAAACCGCCGCCGCGCGGGACGCAGACCTGTTGATATTCCCGGAAGCCATCATGACCGGCTATTATCGCTCGGACCTGAAAGCCGAGCATATCCCGCCTGTTGACGACTGGCTTGTCGAGTTGCAGGAGCGGGCAAAAAACAGCCACCTGGCGTTGATCATCGGTACGCTGCGGGCTGTCGACAACGGCATGCGCAACAGCGCAATAGCCATCAATGAAAACGGGATTGTCGTGGCACGCTACAACAAGCGGGCACTCTACAGCGCCTGGGAGCAGAACAATTTTATTGCAGGCACGGATTTTGACATTGTTGAACTGGCAGGCATACGCACCGGTCTCCTGATCTGTTATGACATTGAGTTTCCTGAGTTTTCACGTGAGTTGGCACGCGGCGGTGCGCAGCTGATCGCCACCCCGACTGCGCTGATGGCGCCGGGTGATCAGATTGCGCAGGTGCTGGTACCGGCGCGTGCGATCGAAAATCAGGTTTTTGTGGCCTATGCAAATCGTGTGGGGGTCGAAGAGAACCTCGTCTATATCGGTCAATCCAGTATTGTCGGTCCAGATGGGGCTATGCTGGCAAGGGCTGGGAATGAACCCGCATTAATTTTTGCAGACCTTGATTTTTCCCGAACTGACATGGTCAGGGCAGAGAACAGTTATCTGGATGATATGCCCATGATAGATCGGTATTTTGATGGAAAGACCCATGGTTGATACCGTTCCCGATACCATGCTGGCAGCGCTTTGCGCAGCACCCGGTGCGCCTTTGGAAATATCGCGTATTGATGTTCCAAAACCGGGGCGCGGCGAAATAATGGTGAAGATGGAAAGCTGCGGTGTCTGTTTTTCCGACCTGCATCTGCGCGATGGGGACGAGAACCTGCCGGATGCGCTTTATCCGCTGGTGCTTGGCCATGAGGGTATTGGACGCGTCGTCCGGCATGGTGCGGGTTGTGCCGATGCGCCAGACATCGGCCAAAGAGTTGGGCTGCCCTGGCTTTATGACACCTGTCTTGATTGCAAACCCTGCCTGACGGGGGCAGAAACCTTTTGTGCGTCGCAAAACGCCCGTGGTATCCAGCGCCATGGTGCATTTGCACAATATGCGATCCTGGACAGCCATTTTGCCTGCGTGATCCCGGACGAAATCGATCCCATTGCCGGTGCCCCGCTGCTGTGCGCAGGATTGACTGCCTGGTCTGCGTTAAAAAAAACCAGAATTGCACCGGGCCTGCGGGTTCTGATCATTGGCGCCGGTGGACTTGGACAATACGCAATCCTGATTGCCAAGGCCTACGGCGCCCACGTTATTGTTGTTGATTCTGAAGCTTCAAAACTGGATGAGGCTGTACGCCTGAAGGCCGATGAGGTCTATCTGGCGGGACCGCAGGTCGGAAAAGCCATTCAACAGGCTGGCGGTGCGGATGTAACCGTCAATTTTGCACCCAGCGCTGCGGTCTGGCAGACCATCGAAACCGCCGTTAATCCGATGAGTGATGTTGTCGCCGTTGCGCTGGTTCATCAGCCGGTTGATCTGTCGATGATGTGGCTGATTGACGGTGGTCACCGGGTATTTGGTTCCTCGGTTGGCTCACGGCAGGAATTGCGCGAGTTTCTGGCGTTCTCGGCGCGAAACCCACTTGATACAGATGTTGAAACCATCGCATTTCGTGATGTGAACACAGCGCTCGACCGGCTGAAGGCTGGCAGGGTTACCGGGCGGTTGTGCATCGACTTTGCAGATGCGGACCAGCTTTGAGGCTGGTGATATTTCCTTATAAAAAGGGGTGATTCATGGCCAAAAAATCACACGGGCCCAATAAACACGGACATGATCATGGGAACGATGACGGGCACGACCATGCGCATGATCCGCTGGAGGAGGGCGCTGCCCTGCGTGTTCGTGCGCTTGAAGAGATCGTTGTGGCCAAAGGCCTGGTGGATCCTGACGCGCTGGATGCCATCGTTGAATATTATGAGCGCGAAACGGGCCCGCGCAATGGTGCACAGGTCATTGCGCGTGCCTGGACAGATCCCGACTTCAAAGACTGGCTTTTGAAGGACGGTACAGCGGCAATCAACAGTCTTGGTTTTAGCGGTTATCAGGGTGAGCATATTCGTGTGATCGAAAATACTGACACTGTTCACAATGTCGTCGTGTGCACGCTTTGCTCGTGTTACCCGTGGCCTGTGCTGGGGCTGGCGCCTGCCTGGTATAAAAGCCCGGCCTATCGCTCGCGCGTTGTGCGCGAACCAAGGGTTGTTTTGCAGGAATTCGGACTGAACCTTGCCAGCAGCGTTAAGGTTCGTGTGTGGGACAGCACTGCGGAGGTGCGCTATCTTGTTTTGCCCAGGCGTCCGCCCGGTAGCGAAGGCATGGATGCGCCAGAGCTGGCAAATATCATCACCCGCAATGGAATGATTGGCACAGCGTCGGTTTAACCCCAATCAACGTGGTGGCCAACCAGTGGGGCACGAGAGGAAATTGCATGAATGGCATTCATGATATGGGCGGTATGCATGGTTTTGGCAAAGTGCAGGTCGATGATGATACGGTGTTTGGTGCCGACTGGCAGCGCCGTGCTTTTGCACTGGTGGAGACCCTGGCCTGGGCCGTGCCCTATAGTACCGATCAACACCGTTATGCAATCGAGTGTCTTGAGCCGGTGAATTATCTGAAACACGACTATTTTGAAAACTGGATCGAGGCGACAGAAACTTTGTTGATAGAAGCCGGTCTTGTTGATCGCAGCGAGCTGGAGGCGGGCGTCAAACGCTTTGACATCAACTGTGAAAACCACGCGCCGGTTGGGCCTCAAACACTTGTCGCGGCTACCAGAGCAGGTGCAGAGATGATTTTCCCCGCCGATACATCAACTGCCGCGTTTCATGTTGGCCAGCGGGTTCGGGTTCTCAACACTCATCGTCAGGGGCACACCCGTGTTCCGGGTTATGTGCGCGGAAAGTGCGGATTGATTATTCGCAATGGGGGGATATTTCAGTTTGCAGATTCGCTGGCAGCGGGTAACGGGCCTGATCCGCAACACTGCTACACGGTCGAATTCACAAGCACAACTTTGTGGGGAGACGATGGGTCACAAGGCGACACGATATGTCTTGATTTATGGGAGCCCTACCTTGAAGCCATCTGAACAGCATCGTGCTGCCCTTGAACTTGCGCGGGCAAATCTGCCGAGGAGAGACGAGGATGCACCTTTGTTTCGCGCACCATGGCATGCGCGTATTTTTGCTCTCATAATTGCGCTGGTGAAGAATGAGCACCTCGGCTGGAAACCGTTTCAAGAAAACCTTGTTGTTGTTCTTGCTCGCCACCAGTCCGCCGATCAGGATCAAAGTGATACGCAGGTCGAGTTTGAGTATTTCGATTGCTGGCTGATTGCTGCGGAAATGACATTGCTTGAGGCCGGGTTTGTTGCCGAAGACGAGATTTCCAAGCATATTGATGATATTCGCGCCATGGTGGCGCAAATACGTGCGGATCAGTTGTCTCATCATCACTGAAACTGCGTACAGCTGCAAGTTGATTTCAGAAAGTGCTGTTGGGATATGGACAGGAAAAAAGCCCTGATTGTCTGGGGAGGCTGGGAGGGGCACACGCCCGAGCGCAGCGCAAATATTGTTCGCGATATGCTCGAGCCGCATAAATTCGATGTGACAGTCGAAAACCACACGCGTGCCTTTGCAGATCCCGGGTTGGTCGGATTTGATCTGATCATTCCTGTCATTACCGATTCAACCATTGAGCCAGATGCATTAAAAAACCTGCTTTCGGCTGTGCGGGCGGGCAGCGGCTTTGCCGGGTTTCATGGTACCATGTGTGACGCATTTCGCAGCGAGCCGGGTTACCATTTCATGACGGGCGGGCAATGGGTCGCGCATCCCGGTGACATCATCGACTTTCGGGTCGAGATTTCTGACAGGGATGATCCGATCACCGCCGGAATTGATGATTTCGACTATCGTTCAGAGCAATATTACATGCATTGCGACCCTGGCAATGAGGTGCTCGTGACGACGCAATTTGACGGCAGCCGGTTCGAGGAAATCGAAGGCGTGGTCATGCCGGTTGTGTGGAAACGCCGATTTGGGGCCGGCCGGGTCTTTTACAGTTCACTTGGCCACGTTGCCGGGGAATTTCACATGCCGCAGATGCGCACGCTGTTTGAGCGCGGGCTGCTATGGGCGGCGCGATAAACCGGATCGCATGATTGTTGATTGCACAAATGACAACACCCACCGGGGGAGGAGATCCGGTGGGTGTCGTATAGGCGGCTGACGATTTGGGAGGAGGTAAATGCGTCAACCTGTTCCCAGACCAAGGGAGGAGGTTTGGCCTGGTGAATTTAAGTGCCCGGACTTTAGCCGGCGCGTCGTGCAACGAATGGAATATCTCCACGGGAGATTCCAATATCGTTCAGTTCGCGATCGGACATGCGATAAAGTTCGTTGCAGGTGCTACGATACTTGCGCCAATTCCGGAAAGATGATTGTAGAGATGTCATTGTTCTATCCTTCTCTGTTCGGCTGCGATTTGGAAATCCACAGTTGTTGTTGATCGATATATATGCGATGCAGCAAAAATTGTGCAGTGCAATATTTGCAGGTGAGCTATGTTTTTTTGCAAGGCTCGAAATAAATGCCCTGCACTGCATTTTCCGGCTGCGGAACGCCCACTGAAAGAGGAGTTTCAGCGGGCGCACCATTATGCGATTGGCAGCTGGAAGGGGGTGGCCGCCAATCCAGTCACCAGGGCAACTGAGGGGAGGAAAGTGCCCCGGCGAAATGCTGCATCGGCCAGGATCAGATTGTCCCGCGATCCGTTACTGGCTGGCCAGTGCCTGGTATTCTTCCTGAGACAAGGAGCCGTCCTGATCGGCATCTGCCGCAGCAAGCGTTTCAGGGGATGTATTTGGCAGCGCGACGGCTGCTTCTTCCACACTCACTGCACCATCACCATTTGCGTCTGCAACGGAAAACTCCACAACCTGTGCGTAGGCGGGTAGGGCAAATATGGACAAACCAATTGCCAATAGTAGCTTTTTCATCGGTCAACTCCTTTGTTACAATATTCAATGTGCCCGCGTTGTGGTGCACACTGTGTTGCCCAATCACATATTGGACAGCCGCTACACTGGCCCGCATTGATGGTGGTAAAAGGGAGAGAAAATGTTCGTGTGAAGATCATTTCAAGACAAAACTGTGGGTAACAGCGCGTATTATAACTTGTTGAAATATAACGTATATCTCGTAAATCTTCATCGGGAAGATATGCACCTCACCACATTTGTGCCCAAGAGCAATTCAGGTTTTGACGGAATCGGTAAAACCTGAATGCTTCAACAAAATCAACGACCGTCACCGTTGTCTCGTTTCTGACAAAAGGTGAAACGGTCTATATGGACCCGGCTTCGACCATGTAGTTATTGGCGGTGCACATGCGCGCATCATCGGACGCAAGGAAAAGCACCATCCGTGCCACATAGACGGGGTCGATGAGGTCGGGCAGACACTGGCGTTGACGGTGCGCCTCCAATGATTGCGGTGTTGCCCAAAGCTCCTTTTGACGCTCTGTCATGATCCAGCCGGGAACAACGGCATTGACCCGAATTCTGTGTTTACCCAGATCTCTGGCCATGGTTCGTGTCAGCCCATGCACCGCAGCCTTGGCCGTGGCATAGGCCGGAAACCCGCCACCGGCTTCCCACCAGCTGTTGGAGCCTATGTTGATGATCGAGCCCTCGCCCATATCAATCATGCCGGGTGCTACGCTCTGAATGGCAAAGAACTGGTGTCTCAGGTTCGTATCCATGCGGTCATCCCAATATTCAGGCGTGACATCGCGCCAGTCATGGCGATCATCGTGGGCTGCATTGTTGACCAGGACCGCTGCCGGGCCAATTTTTTCGCGCAATGTATCAAACGCTGATTTTAATGTTGAGATGTCCCTCAGATCACAGCACGCATAGGTCAGGCAGTCCAGTTCATCTGCCAATTGCCTGCTGGCATCTTCATTCAGATCGACAAAGCCGACCTTTGCGCCCTGTGCTGCAAAGGCACGGACAATCTTTGCGCCGATGCCGGATGCTCCGCCGGTCACATATACAACCTTATTCTCAAGGCTGGGGTAGTTGGCAAATTTGTTCAACAGGAAATTCCCTCAATGAAATTATGTTTGTTTTGAGAACAGACAGGCCTCAATACGTTTCCATTCGGATTCGATATCGCCAGCCTTTGTGGAACCTGCACGCTGATACCAATAGTCGGCATTCGGCAGGTCTCCCTCTATCCAATGGGCAAGCGCGTGGACCAGATCATGGGAAGGCTCACCCTCGGCCATCTGGCACAGGCCATGGGCCTCTTCCCATTCCGGACCTGGTTTGAGTGCACCCTTTTTCAGCCACCACAAGGCTTTGAGCGGATTGGACAGGTCTTCGGGCGGGCGGGCATGGTGAAATTGTTCCGGACCAAATGTTTTCATGACAACTCTCGCATTGCGGGGTGCTTTGGAATGATGGGACAGTATTCAGATCGACACTGATGGATCGTATCGCCGTAGCTGAAAGCTGTAATGATAGGTTGTCGACCGTGTCGGACAGCCTGCGCATTCATAGCGCTCCGTTTGGATTTTCGCAATTCACCTTCTGCAATCGGGTCACTCGGCTGTCGCATCACAAGGGGACAGAATTATACGCATGGTGCCGCATAATTGGGGTATTTGGGCTCAATCTCATGGCGTGTTTTTCCATTACAACCATAGACCAGCATGCGATCGGCAGGGAATCATTGACCGTTTTGCAGTCGCCGGTCGTTCTATCGACTGAGCTCGCATTGTTGGCGCGCACCTGAAGGCTAAGGCAAAAACGGGCCAGAACCTTATTTTTGGGGGGTAGGGTTCCGGCCCTAGCCATGCACGGGGATAACGGTGCATGGGTGCACGGTTGTTATGCTGAAACAATTTGTGTGTAAAGGGGCGGATTTTAGGGGGGCATAACAAATTATCTCGACGCAATACTATCCTGTTGGATGAAAGGTGCTTGCATCTGTGAAACATACCCTTGGGGTTCGCACGGGGTGCGCCAAAATTGCCGGTCCCGCATTCGGGCGTTTCATCCGTTTACGCAAGTCTGACGCCGCATACAGTCATAGGTCGCGAACCTCTCAGGCCAATTGGTTTTTACTGGTGTCTACGTCGCCTTGCCTGCCGTACTCAAGGCATGCACTTCACAATCCAGCCCGGTTCTGGCAAAAAACAACTGGCAGCGTGGATCAATGAAAGTCAGGCCTGTCCCACACGAGCAGGCTGCAGAGGATAACTGATGACGACAACGACACCAGAGAACTTTTTTGAGGAAATCCAGACGGTGCGATTCCAGCACTGTGATCCGGCAGGGATCGTCTTTTATCCACGCTATTATGAGATGCTCAATCTGACGGTTGAACGGTTTTTTGAAAGCCACATCGGCTGGTCTTTCAACCAGCTTCACATGGATCTTCATGTTACCGTGCCTACTGTTCGCATTGAGACCGATTTTTTTGAAGCCAGCTGGCTTGAGGATCGGTTGCAGTTTCAGTTGCGGCTTGATCAGATTGGACGTTCAAGTCTGGCCTTCAACATTTCATGCCGATGTGGCGATGAAGAGCGATTGAAGGCTGTCATTACACTCGTGTGTATCGATTTTACCAAGAAAAAGGCCGTACCCTGGCCTGAAAAAATTCGCACACGGATTGAAGCCATTATTGCCAATCCTGTTGTCGCAGCTGCCTGAAAATTGTGGGTTCAGACTGCTCTACCGGTCGCGAACAAAACCTTTTTCCGCAACATCAAGCGCTGCCGACGGGTCCTCCTGCAGGTCGGCCTCAAGAAACGCCTGTGTTTCCGGAATGCCTATGTGGAAATCCGTTTCCAGATGCATGGCAACATCCAGTTGCGCGGCTTTGACACCCAGCACATGGCCGCCGAACTTGCGGTCTGCGGAAATAAAGTGGATGTGGTAACCGGCAACGTTCAACGCCTTGGCAAATGATGGCGTCCAAAAGCCGACAATTGTGCCGCGGATGTTTTTCAAACTATATTCGCTTTGGTGGCTCGTTGCAGCGACGAGATCTTCGCCCGGGGCTGCTTTACACGCCGCACGCATATCAATCTGGTCAAACAGGCCATCTATACGCAGCCCAACGAAAATGTTTTCAGATGGGCGCAGGTCATCGAGCTGCCTATAAAGCGTATCAATCTCATCGATGGCGCTGACTGATACTGACTGATCGGCGGAAAACCGTGTGACGGTAGCAAATGGAACGCGCCAGGAATCGCGCGCTTCAACAATCACGCCATCGGATATGGCCTGATAACAGTGGCCATCCAGCATCACCAGTTCGCCATCCAGATCTTCATAGGTGCCAAGGCCGAAGTCGCCGTGTTCTTTCAGGTCACCAACTGTCGTGCACCCCTGGAAAATGCCCTTCACCACCGCACCGGTTGTCGAAACCTGAAACAGGGAATGGTGCTCGATGCCCAGCGATTCTGACAGGGCGTGCTGAACCACATGGGAGAGGCTGTGGCCTGTTCGCTCGACCTCTGTTTGCAATGCCTGCCAAAGACTATCGGAGATTCTGCTGTCAAGCCGGTGTGCCATGGATGTTCCTCAGATAGACCGTTTCACGTTTTGTCAGAAACGGGACAACGGTGTCGACGTTTGATTTTGTTGATGCATTCAGGTTTTGCTGATTCCGCCAAAACCTGAGGTGCTCCAAATGATGCGGTCATTCTTATATATGGCATAATTTTCAACTGCGGACCCTATATCAGTGCGTCGACCGCCAGGGCCACACCACGTAATTCAGCAAGCCCGCGCAAACGTCCGATGCCCGGGTAGCCCGGCGTTGAAATCTTGCGTAAATCATCGAGTATCTGATGACCGTGGTCAGGGCGAAACGGAATGGGCGCGCCGCGTCTGCGTTCTTCCAGAAGCAGCGCGCGGATGACGGAAACCATATCAACGTCACCTTCCAGATGCGGTGCTTCGTGAAAGTCCAGTGGATTTTCTTCGCGTTTTGTCGCGCGTAAATGTGCGAACTGAATTTTGGGGCCAAATTCGCGGATCATGTGCAATATGTCATTGTCTGCCCGCACACCATAGGAGCCGGTGCATAGTGTGAAACCATTTGCAGGGCTGTCGATCATGGTTGCAATGGCGACCATGTCGTCAAAGGTCGAGACGACCCTCGGCAGGCCAAAGAGTGTGCGTGGCGGATCGTCCGGATGTATGGCAAGACCGGATCCGACCGATTGTGCAACGGGCACGACAATCGCCAAAAAAGCGGCCAGCTGGGCACGCAATCCCTCGGCACCGAGCCCATCATAGGCGGCCAGTTGATTGCGAAAACTGTCCAGAGAATAAGATTCTTCCGAGCCGGGAAGGCCCGCAATTATGGTTTGGGTGAGGGTTTCACGTTCATCATCGGACATGGCGGCAAAAACCGCCTGTGCCGCATTGATCTCGGCCGGTGAATAATCATGCTCAGCCCCGGGTCGTTGCAGGATAAATACATCAAAGGCAACATAACGTGTGTGATCGAAGCGCAGGCAACGCGAGCCATCGGGCAGGCAGTGGTCAAGCTCTGTGCGGGTCCAGTCCAGTACCGGCATGAAATTATAGCAAATCCGACTGATGCCACATTCGGCAAGATTGCGCAGGCTCTGCGACCATGCCTGCGCGTGGCGCTGCCAATTTGGCGCGCCGGTCTTTATGTCTTCGTGTATCGGGATGCTCTCAACAACACTCCAGGTCAGACCGGCAGCCTCAATTTCGTGTTTGCGCTCGAGGATTTCCTCTACAGGCCAAACCGTACCATTGGGAATGGCGTGCAATGCAGTGACAACGCCCGTTGCGCCTGCCTGACGAACATCGCTTAGAGATACCGGGTCATCGGGACCGAACCAACGCCACGTCTGTTCCATGGGAGTCTGCTTTCATTTGTGCCTTTTACAGGCTCTTTCCTCTATCCGGTCGCTGTTTCATCGGTTTTGAAACAACAGCCAGATCATATTTTGGCACACGATCTAAAAAAGACGCGCGCTTGTCGTATTACTCGTCAACCACTGACCGCGGAAACCGGGCCGGTGTTGAACAGATAGCCATCAAAGGCCGGATCGTCGACATCGGACAATTCCAACAGGGTTTGACGCACATTTTCAAGATGTTGCCACATGGCCTGTTTGGCTGCCAAAGGGTCCTTGTTTTGCAAAGCGGACAATATGGTCTGATGGTCACCGAGCCACTGGCCCCGGTAACCCTTATCAAAAATACGGCTGTGCAATTTTGCCCACATGGTGCTTTGTTCACGCTTGCGCCACAGTTCATCCAGCATGTCGACCAACACGCTGTTTTGTGTCGCCTCGGCAATCAGCCGGTGAAAAAGTTCGTCGCTGGAATAATCGTTTGATCCCTGCTCAATCGCTGCGCGTTCCATTTTCAGAGCCTCGCGCATGCGTATAATATCGGCCTTGGTGACCATGGTCGCAGCGAATGATGCGATACTGCTCTCCAGCAATTGTCGCGCCTGCAGCAGTTCAAATGGTCCAATGTCGCCGTGGGGAGTGGCTTCATCGCCAACCGGGAGCTTGGCCACATAGATGCCAGAGCCCTTGCGCACATTCACATAACCTTCGATCTCCAGCATGATGACGGCTTCTCGAACGAGCGAACGGCTGACACCATGATCCTCGGACATCTGGCGCTCGGTCCGCAACCGGTCGCCCACCTGATGGTTATTTTTAACAATCTCGATCTTCAGTGCTTCTGCAACATCCTGATAACGTCGTTTGCCGGGTTCAGTGATCATGGTTCTTTTCCCCCTCCCTTTGTGCCTGACGCTTTTGCGCATAAAAATCGGCAAGCACA
Organism: uncultured Rhizobiaceae group bacterium; assembly: GCA_947501445.1. GTDB lineage: Bacteria > Pseudomonadota > Alphaproteobacteria > Rhizobiales > Rhizobiaceae > Hoeflea_A. Next base: position 195,170 of record CANMVS010000011.1, read on the forward strand.
TAAAAGGCTTTCTTCCTGGTTATTTTGTCGGCGGCAATCAGTCCTTTTTTGTTAAAACCGCGCTGGAAGATATTTTGCCGTCTTTCTACACGGAAGTCATATAGAATCCACGGCGATATACCTTTTACGTAGGAAAGATGGCGCAAGGTTGCTATCTGTTTTTCGTAGACTTCGCTCATATAGGCTTCACTGAACAGTCCTGTGCGCGGCCCCGTTTCACTGATGTCGCCATCAGCGCCGGTCTCTGAGATAACAACCGGTTTTCCCGGACTGGAGTTTTCACCAATGGCCACAAGGTCATCGAAATTTTCTTCATACCAGCCATAATATTCATTGATGCCGATGACATCGATGTGCTCTGCGAGGCGGTCTTCAATCCTGTTTTTGGCGTGATTGACAAGGCAGGCAGCCGACGTCAATCGGGTTGGATCCGTGGATTTTGCCGTGGCAACCAGCCGCTGCATGAAGCGCAGACGCACGTCTGTATCCGGGTTCTCGTTGCCAACGGACCAGATGATCACACTGGCCCGGTTTCGATCCCGCTTGATCAGTTCAAGCAACTGGTTTCTGGCATCGCGGTAGGTCGCCTGATTATCAAAGTCTATGGCCCAATAGACCGGGATTTCCTCCCACAGTAAAAACCCCATTTCATCAGCCAGTTGTGCGGCCTGTTCGTGGTGAGGATAGTGTGCCAGACGCAAAAAATTGCAATTGAGTTCCTTTGCATCAGCAAAGCGACGGCGCAAATCAGCTTCATCTGTCATTTTTCCGTGGGTGACATCATCCTCATGGACGGATATTCCCCGCAGAAAAACGGCGTTGCCATTGAGGTGGATTTCATCATCAATGCGGCTTATCTGCCGAAAACCCACACGGTCGCTGACATGGTCCGAACCGGCGCTGAGTTTGATATCATAAAGGTTCGGGGTTTCAGGTGACCACAGGTCCGGTCTGGCATCAAATATGATCCTGCCGCGGCCATCCTCATCAAGGGTGATTGTGTCACTGATGCCTAGCTGTGAAATATCAACTCTGGCCTCGCGCACATCTCCATCGACGGAAACTTCGACGGCAATTTTATTGTAGCCGTTGTCGGGAACCAGATAGGCAAACAGATCCTTGATGACGACCCTTGGCGTTTGATAAAGGGCAACCTCTCGGTAGATGCCGCCATAGTTGAACCAATCGGTATTGCGCATGGGCACCCGGTCCAGGGTACGGGTATTGTTGACCATCAGCATCAGCCAGTTGCGTCCGGCCTTGAGGTGTTCGCTCAACTCGCAGAAAAATGGTGTGGAGCCACCATAATGATTGCCAAGAAATGCGCCGTTCAGAAAGATTTTGCAATCATATTGGGCTGCCCCAATGCGCAAAAATTGCCGTTTGTCGCGGGTGATGGCATCCATATCAAGGCAGCGGGAATACCAGACGCTGCCTTCAAAAAAATACCACCTGTCCTTCAGCATTTGCCAACAGGCCGGAACGGGAACCGTTTCACCCTCATGCGGGTCGTAGTCCCAGGGCTCGGTGCGCTCAGTGGCGGCCATTTCTTCCAGGGCAAACCATTTTTGGCGCAATCCCGTGTCGAGAAGATCGACACAGAAGTTCCACTCACCAGCCAATGACCGTGCCTTGCGACCGCCGATAAAGATCATGCCCTCATGGTTTAGGGTCTGCGTGTTAAAGGGCGTATCATAGGCTTCGTCGTGCAGCGCCTGCAGCGCATTTTCAGCCAGGTCGGAACGTTCAAGCAAAGTGATCTCCGCTGTGATGGTCAATAATGCATGCATAGCATTGCGGGCCAGCGATGGCACTGGCCCGCAAAATCTGCTGGCAGGTTACTTCGATGCCGCTTTGATACGGGAAATCAGATCACCAACACGCTCAGAATTGGCCGCAGCTTCCTCATGCATCGGCAGGACTGCTTCGATAAAGGGGCCCTTGTCTACTTCGACAAAGGTGACGCCCAGATCGGCCATTGCAGTGGCCTTGGCCTCATCAACCTGCTTGTTCCACTGCTCGCGGTGGAAATCCATGGATTCCTTTGCGGCCTGATTAAGCGCTGCCTTGTGCTCATCGGACAAGCCATCAAAGGTCTGAGTGGATATCAGAACAACCGACGGGATCATTGTATGTCCGTCGTTGGAATAGACTTTGGACACTTCACCATGGCGTGCTGATGTCAATGCAAGTGGATTGTTCTCTGCACCATCGACAACACCCTGCTGCAGGGCGCTGTAAAGTTCACCCCAGGCAATTGGTGTTGGGCTGCCGCCCAGCAGTTCGACCATTCTGATGGCGGAAGGGCTTGGCTGCACGCGAATTTTCATGCCCTTCAGGTCTGCAGGAGAATTGATTTCCTTGTTGGCATAAAAAGACCTGGCCCCTTCAACATAATAGGCGACACCGACAAAGCCCTTGTCACGTGATGAAGCAAGAATATCATCACCGATTTCACCTTTGAGCACATCATAGTAGTGATCATCACTGGTGAATATATAGGGCAGGTTCAGGGCGCTGTAGGATTCCTCAAAAGCCTCCAGTTCGCTGGCATTGGAACGGGCCATATCAAGGGAGCCGTTCTGCAGCAATTCCATTGACTCGCGCTGGGTTCCCAATTGTGCATTGCCATAGACGCGAATTTTAAGGTCGCCATTGGTCAAGGCATCAAGGCGTTCGCCCATGAACTCCATTGATTTATGCAATGGATGGTCCGGCGGGTTGTTGTGGTTGAGTTTGAGTGTTTTGGCTTGGGCAGCAAGGCCTGCAACCATGAGGGCAGCGCCAGTCAGTGCGCCGACACGAATTAACGTGCGCATATAGGAATCCTCCCGTTAAAATTCATGAATGCCATCCGGGATGCTGTTTGCGAATAGAGCAGCCCGGTGACACCGCACGGTTGACCAATAGGGCCGTGTGGTACGTCAATGGTTGGCCAATTTTAAAAATAAGTCAACCAGTTTCATAAAATTGGTTGACCAATTTTACAGAATAAGTGATATCTGGGGCCTGAACATCCTGATGGACGTTGATGAAATTTGCTGTTTTCGCACGGTAACGGTTGAAGGCAGTGGTGTTTCAGGCCAGTGGATGCACCGGGAGGGGTATTTGGTTGACCAATTTATCGAGTGTGTCTCGGATAGGCCGTGGAGGGCGACATGCACAGATTGACAGTTCTGATTGATAGCCTGCTGCGTATGCTGATCATTTCGGTATTCTTTGTCCTGGTGCTGTGCGTCGTGTGGCAGGTCTTCTCGCGTTATGTTTTGGGTGCGCCAAGTACGGTTACCGATGAATTGGCCCGGTTTCTGTTCATGTGGACGGCATTGATGGGGGCAGCCTATACATTGGGGCAGCGCAGGCATCTGGCCATTGATCTGATGTCGATGCATCTTTCCGGAACGCGGCGCACGATTCTCAATATTATTGTGATTGCTGCCGTCGGCGGTTTTGCTGCGATCGTCATGATTTATGGTGGTGGACAGCTTGTCATCAAGACGCTGACGACAGGGCAGGTTTCGCCCGCACTGCGCATACCCATGGGCTATGTCTATTGTGCCGTGCCGCTGTCTGGCGCGGTGATTGTCTATTACTGCATAAATTTTGTCGGTGACGTCCTTCGTGGCGGCAGCGGTGTCAATAATAATCTGGATGGCGACGGCATGCCTGCCGGCGGTCCGCTCGACTGATGGGGCGCTGATATGGATGAACTACAAAGCGCTCTGGTGCTGTTCGGGGTATTTGCCGTACTGATGGTGATCGGCGTGCCCATTGCATTTGCAATTGGTCTGGCGGCGGTTGTCACCTTCACGCTGTTCATGACATTTGACCAGTCGGTTTTCATCACTGCGCAGCAAATGGCATCGGGGCTGGACAGTTTCACCCTGTTGGCCATTCCGTTTTTCATTCTTGCCGGAAACATCATGAACCGTGGTGGCATTGCCATCCGACTGATCGAATTTGCCAAGGTCCTTGGTGGCCGCCTGCCTGGCGCACTGGCCCATTGCAATGTCCTGGCCAATATGATGTTCGGATCCATCTCCGGATCGGCCGTTGCATCTGCGGCTGCGGTTGGCGGGGTCATGGCGCCGCTGCAGCGCAAGGAGGGGTATGATCCGTCCTTCTCGGCAGCGGTCAATATCGCCTCCTGTCCAACCGGCCTGCTGATCCCGCCAAGCACAACGCTGATTGTATTTTCGCTTATTACCAATGGCACATCCATTGCCGCGCTGTTCGTTGCCGGATATGTGCCTGGAATTTTGATGGGGCTCAGCCTGATGCTGGTTGCCGGTATCATCGCCAAACGCCGCGGTTACCCCGTCGCGCCGCGTCCCGGCTGGGGCGAAGTACGCGACAAGACGCTTGATGCAATGTTGCCGCTCGGGCTGATATTCATTGTCATGGGCGGCATTATTGGTGGTGTCTTCACCGCGACCGAAGCCTCTGCGGCTGCCGTGGTCTATACATTGTTTCTGGCACTGGTCTGGTATCGTGAAATCAGCCTGAAGGACCTGCCGTCGATCATTCTTGAATCGGCAATAACCACGTCCATTGTGCTGTTGATGATCGGCTGTTCAATCGCCATGTCAAAGGCAATGGCCTTTGCCGATATTCCCTATACGATTTCAGATGCGCTGCTGGCCCTGTCCGAAAATCCGCTGGTGCTTTTGCTCATCATCAATATAGCGTTGCTGATAATCGGCACCTTCATGGACATGACGCCGGCTCTGTTGATTTTCACACCCATATTCATGCCGGTTGTCAGTGACCTTGGCATGGACCCTGTGCATTTTGGTGTGATGATGACGTTCAATCTGTGTATCGGCATTTGTACACCACCGGTGGGATCGGCACTTTTTGTCGGTTGCTCTGTTGGCAAAGTATCCATCGGCAGCGTAATCAAGCCCCTGTTGCCGTTCTATGCTGTCCTGTTTGCACTGCTGCTGGCAGTTACGTATTTACCGGCAATCAGCCTGACGCTGCCCAGGTTGCTGCTTGGATATTAAGGTATAGTCGATGAAAGCACTAAAAAACTGGACGCTGGTCCGTCAGATGGAGAACGGCGCAGACCTGCTGGTCGATGGTAAACACCTGCTGACGGTGCTGGTGCTTGAACACAACCTGTTGCGTGTTGTCTTGCGCAAAAACGGTGAATTTCGCCAGGAGCGCACATGGGCTGTGGCACCGGATGCGGACGTGCCCTGGGAAGGGCGTTATCGCCTTGATACCAGCGGATTTACCTGTCCCGGTTTTACCCTGACGGAACACGCTGAACGACTTGTCCTGACGACGGAAAAACTGCGTCTGACGGTTTCCAGCCCGCTGGGTCTGACCTGGGAAGCCAGACAGGATGATGGCACCTATGTGTGCTTTGCTGAAGATCGTTCTGCCAGCCCCTATATGGTCGGGATAAAAGACCATGCCCATTGGCATTTTATCAAACATCGTGATGATGAACGCATCTATGGTCTGGGCGAAAAATCCGGAGACCTGGAGCGCAGCGGGCGTCGCTATGAGATGCGCAATCTCGATGCCATGGGTTATAATGCACGCACCACCGACCCACTTTACAAACATATTCCGTTTACAATCACCCGGACCAGCTCGGCTGGCGCCTATAGTCTTTTTTATGACAATCTGGCCAGTTGCTGGTTTGATCTGGGCAATGAGATAGACTTTTATCACCAGTATTACCGCGCCTACCGGGCCGTTGACGGCGATCTGGATTACTACATGCGCTGGGCACCCGATGTGCTGAAACTGGTCAAGCAGCAGGCGCATGTTACCGGCGGCACTGCATTTCCTCCGCGCTGGAGTCTGGGGTATTCCGGTTCCACCATGCACTATACCGATGCGGCCAATGCGCAGGAGCAGGTCGAGGGCTTTCTTGCGCTGCTGGAGACCCATGATATTGGCTGCGACAGTTTCCAGATGTCATCAGGCTATACGTCCATTGACGGCAAACGCTATGTGTTTAACTGGAACACGGACAAATTCGTTGATGCCCCGGCAATGGCGGAACGTTTTCGCAGCAACGGTGTGCATCTTGCCGCCAATATAAAGCCATGCCTGTTGCAGGATCACCCGCTTTATGACGATGTCGCGCGGCGGGGGCTTTTCATCCATGACAGCGAGACAGGCAAACCGGAGCGTTCGCCCTTTTGGGACGATGAGGGTTCGCACCTTGATTTTACCAATGTCGATACGGTTGCCTGGTGGAAAGAACAGGTGACGCGGCAGCTGTTGGACTATGGTATTGAAGCCACATGGAATGATAACAACGAGTATGAAGTATGGGACTTTAGCGCCCGGTGCCGTGGATTTGGCAGCCCTGTCGATATTGGTCTCATCCGCCCGCTGATGTCGGTCCTGATGAACCGGGCATCCCATGAGGCACAGCGCGAACACGCGCCGGGCAAACGTCCCTATCTGATCAGCCGCTCAGGCAGTTACGGCATGCAGCGCTATGCCCAGACCTGGACCGGTGACAACCGGACGTCCTGGGAAACCCTGCGTTACAATATCCGAATGGGTCTTGGCATGTCGCTTTCAGGGCTGTTCAACGTCGGGCACGATGTCGGGGGCTTTGCTGGTCCGCAACCGGGGCCCGAACTGCTGGTTCGCTGGGTCCAAAACGGAATTTTTCACCCGCGCTTTACGATTCATTCCTGGAGTGACGACGGTACGGTCAACGAGCCGTGGATGTATGAAGAGGTAACCGGGCTGATACGGGATGCCATTGCATTTCGCTACCGCCTGCTGCCCTATCTTTATACATTGCTCTATCAGTCGGTGCGTGACAATGAGCCCATGTTGCGTCCGACATTTCTGGACCATGAGGCGGATGATGCCTGCTTTGCAGAAACCGATGATTTCATGATCGGGCGCGATCTGCTTGTTGCCAGTGTTGTCGAGCCCGGTGCAAAAGATCGGCGTGTCTATCTGCCACAAAATGCAAACGGCTGGTGGAACTATTGGGAGGGGACCTGGCATCGGGGCGGCCAGGAACTGCTGGTGCCCGTTGAACTGGCAACCATGCCGCTGTTCGTGCGCGCCGGTTCCATAGTGCCACTTGCCGAGGGTTTGAGGCGAACCAATCCGCAATTGGATACCAAACGTACATTTGCTGTTTTCCCCACACGCGAACCATCGCGTTGCCATGGCATCCAATATGAAGATGACGGTGACAATATAAATGCACTCGGTGGTGCACATTGTATCACCCGCATTGACCTGTCGTGTGACAAAGACACAATTCATATTGATTGGAAGCACAAGGGTGACTACCGTCCGGCTTATAATCGCGTGCACATTGTTTTGCCTGATGGCGAGAAACGCCAACTCATCGTCAATGGCGTTGCGGTGGCAAATCATGAAGCAGTGCCCTTTTGGACAGATCGGGAAATCGGATGACAGATCAACCATCAACAGCAGTCTCATTTTGTCGTCCGGCCTATGATCGCGATCGGTTAAAAACCAGATTGCTTCATATTGGTTTCGGTGCATTCGCACGGGCGCATCTTGCTGTTTATCTGGACGCAACGCTTGCAAAAACTGCGGGTGACTGGGGAATATGTGCCGTGCGCCTTCATTCGGGTGCAGATGAGCTGGCCGCGTTGGAAAAAGCCGGGTGTCTTTATCAACTGGCCGAGGCTGATGATGATAGTGCGACAATTCGCACAATCGGCGCAGTCTGTGCCACTCTTCACCCCAAGACGACGGATGTTGAGGCGTTTTACGCGCCCTTTGTCAGTGCGGACCTGTCAATCATCTCCCTTACGGTGACCGAAAAGGGCTACTGCACGGACGGCAGGGGCAATCTGGATATCGAAAATCCGGCAATACAAAGAGATTTGCGCGATGCGGCAGTGGCGCAAACAGCTGTTGGCGTCATTGTCGAGGGATTGCGGCGGCGCCGGGCCACAGGCGTTGGCGGATTGTCGGTCATGTCCTGCGATAACCTGCCCGAAAACGGCCAGACCACTCAAAATGTTATCTGCGCATTTGCCGGTCTGAAGGACGCGGATCTGGCGCAGTGGATTGCGCATAACGTGACTTTTCCGTCCACAATGGTTGATCGGATTGTCCCCGCACTTACCAAACAGGCAGAAGAATATATCGCCGGATTGGCTGGGGGAAGTGGCGCCAACGACATCGTGTGTGAGCCGTTTCGGCAATGGGTGATTGAAGACAATTTCATTGCCGGCCGACCTGATTTTGATCTGGCCGGTGCGCAGTTTGTTGAAAATGTCGCGCCGTTTGAAGACATGAAATTGCGGATGCTGAACGGCAGCCACTCGTTTCTGGCCTATCTGGGTGCCCTTGCCGGTTATGAAACCGTGTCGGACTGTATGAAGGACAAACAACTGCGCGGCGCTGCCCGTGCGTTGATGGTGCGCGAACAGATACCAACGCTCTCTATGCCCGAAGGGACCGATCTGGAGGCCTATGCCGACGATCTGCTCAAGCGTTTTGAAAACACCCGTCTCAAGCACAAAACAACGCAGATTGCCTCTGACGGAAGCCAGAAGTTGCCTCAGCGTATGCTGAATTCCATCAATCATCATTTGCGTCACGGGACACCGTGGCATGCCCTGTGTCTGGGTGTCGCCGCCTGGATGGCCTACGCCCGCGGTCAGGACGAAAACGGTGCGGCGCTGCCGCTGGCGGACCCGCTGGCGCAGCGCATACGATCTATCGTTGCCGATCAGGCGGACGGCCCGGATTATGTGCGTGCAATGCTGCAACTGGATACGGTTTTTCCTGTTCAACTGGCGAATGATCCCGGTTTTCAGCAACCACTCATCACCGCCTATCAGCGATTGCGTCAACCGGGTGTCCACGCCGCGTTGGCTGATCTGGAAAATTAAATACAGGCTCAAGGAGCACCATCAGGTGAAACCATTTCTGGGTGACGATTTTCTGCTGGACAGCGACGTGGCGGCAGAGCTTTATCATGATGTTGCGGCTCCATTGCCTATCGTTGACTATCACAACCATCTGCCGGCAGGTGAAATTGCCGCCGACAGAAAATGGGATACACTGGGGCAAATCTGGCTTGAGGCTGATCACTATAAATGGCGCGCCATGCGATGGGCCGGTATTGATGAAGTCTGCATCACCGGCAAAGCCAGTGACCGGCAGAAATTTGATGCCTATGCGGCCATCATGCCTGCGTGTATTGGCAATCCACTCTATCACTGGTCGCATCTTGAATTATATCGCTACTTCAAAATGGACGGCACCATCCTGTCATCGCAAAGCGCCAATCGCGTATGGGACGAAGCCAATGCCTGCCTTGCCCGGCCTGAATACTCAGCGCGTGGACTGCTCAATAAAATGAATGTGGCCTTTGTCGGGACAACCGACGACCCCTGTGATGATCTGGAAAACCACCTTGCGCTGGGGCGGGAATCGCAACTTGGGTTCAAGGTGGCACCAAGCTTTCGACCCGACCGTGCATTCAAAATCGACCTCGACGGTTTCACGGCCTATCTTGAACGGCTGGCCTTTGTCAGCGGACAATCCATTGATACTTTTGATGACCTTTTGGCCGCACTTATCAGCAGGCTCGATAAATTTGTTGCGGCAGGGTGCCGGGCCACCGACCATGGGTTGGAAGTCGTCGCCACCGGCACAGTTCGCACAAGCGCAGCGCTTGATGGAATATTGAGCAAGCGCCGGGCAGGATCCGTCCTTGATGAGGATGAGGTTGCCGACTTTCAGTCTGCGGTACTGGTTCAGCTCGCGCGGGCCTATTGTGAGCGCAATCTTGTCATGCAGTTTCACATTGGTGCCGTACGCAATGCGCGTTCGCGTCTTTTTTCCGGCGTCGGGACTGATGTGGGCGGCGATTCAATTGGTGACCGGGCAATCGCAACATCACTGAACGGCCTGCTTGATCGAATGGACAAGACCGGCCATCTGCCACGCACAATTCTTTATGCCCTTGATCCATCGCGCAATGAAGTGGTGGTTACCACCGCAGGCAATTTCCAGGATGGAACGATTGCCGGCAAGATACAAGCCGGATCGGGCTGGTGGTATAATGATCAATATGACGGCATGCTGCGACAAATGACACAATTGTCCCAGATGGGTCTTCTGTCGCGGTTTGTTGGAATGTTGACAGACAGCCGGTCATTTCTATCATTTCCGCGCCACGAGTATTTCCGCAGAATATTGTGCAATATGGTGGGCAACTGGATGGAACGCGGTGAAATGCCGCCGGATATGGACCTGGCCAGGACATTGGTGAGTGATGTTTGCTACAACAACGCCAAATCCTGGTTCATCGATCCATAGACAAGAGGAGATTTGCGCCGGGTCTATAAAAGTCGGATTTTCTCTGGTGGCTGCGCTGTTGTCACATCACAGCGCCGATGTGCCAGGGCACAAATTCCGCGCCGCCAAATCCCAATTCTTCACTTTTGGTCTGTTTGCCGCAGGCCACATCAATCAGCATTTGAAAAATTTCTTCTCCCTTGGTTTCAATGCTCACACCATCTGAAACGATGTCGCCGCAATTGATATCCATGTCTTCGCTCATGCGCTCATACATCAGTGTATTCGTGGCGAGCTTGACGCAGGGTGTCGGTTTGTAGCCAGACACTGATCCGCGGCCGGTGGTAAATACGATCAGATTGGAACCCGAGGCGATCTGCCCGGTCACAGAGCAGGGGTCATAACCGGGACTGTCCATGAAAACAAAACCCTTTTCGCGGATTGGCTCGGCGAATTTGTAAACCCCGCTCATGGGTGCAGTGCCGCTTTTGGCCGCCGCGCCAAGTGATTTTTCAAGTATGGTTGTGAGACCACCGCGTTTGTTGCCGGGGGAGGGGTTATTGTCCATCTCGCCGCCATTGCGGCTGCAATAATCTTTCCACCAGTGGATGCGGTCAATGAGTTTTTGTCCAACCTCGTTGCTCACGGCGCGACTGGTCAGCAGATGTTCCGCGCCATAGATTTCAGGCGTTTCTGAAAGGATGGTTGTGGCGCCGTGGCGCACCAGCAGGTCAGAGGCATGCCCAAGCGCCGGATTGGCCGTTATGCCCGAATAACCGTCAGACCCGCCGCATTGCATACCAAGCATAAGTTGCGAAAGCGGGGCCGGCTTGCGGGTGATGCGATCAGCATCTGCAGCCATCTCATTCAGAATTTCCAGCCCTTTGTCGATGGTGCGCCTTGTGCCGCCGGTTTGCTGGATTGTCATATAGCGTAAATTGCCGTCACTGCGGATTTTCCGGTGGCCAACGAGATCGGGAATCTGCATCACTTCGCATCCGAGGCCAACCAGCAGAACACCGGCAAAATTGGGGTGCTGAGCATAGCCGGACAGCGTGCGAAACAGGGTGTCATAGCCTTCATTGCTGCCGGACATGCCGCAACCACTGCCATGGACGATGGGAACCACGCCATCAATGTTTTTATAGCGTTCCAGCAGTCCGGATTTTTCGGCGGCTTCGGCAATAAATCGTGCCACCGATCCCGAGCAGTTGACGGTTGTTAAGATGCCGAGGTAATTGCGTGTGCCAACGCGGCCATCTTCGCGGTGAAACCCATCAAAAGTGCGGGCGTCGACAATCGGTTCCAATGGTCGGCATTCTGAACCGATGTCATGGTTTTGATCAAAGTCACTCATGATCAGATTATGGCTGTGAACATGCTCGCCAACGGCGATATCTGATTTTGCCTTGCCGATGATCTGGCCATAACGGATTACTTCGACGCCGGTACTGATCGGCGTTGCCGCGATCTTGTGACCCTGACCAACAGTGTTGATCAATTTGGCGTTTATTGCGTCGACGTGATACCCGGCTGCCAGATCATGCAGCGCTATCACCACATTGTCAGTTTTGTGCAGACGGATCGTGTCGGCTTGCTGGTCGGTCATATTGGGCACCATCTCAAACATCATTGTCGCTGTCGCACCGCAAGGTAGGACACCATCACAGGCGTGTCGAACACCAAAGTGTGCTTGACATTGCTCTGAAGCAAACTAACATGTTAGCACAACAGTTATCTCTGTAAAGATGGAATGAACCTGCCTTGTCGAGCATTGTGGAACTGACACATCTGGAGCGCTACACCGGATCGCTGGCCGAGCGGGTCTACCAGTCACTCAAGGCAGCTATCGTCCAGTTGAAGTATCAGCCGGGGGAAGCACTGAAAAAACAGGATATTATTGATCAGTTTGGTGTGTCGCGCTCGCCCGTTGCCGATGCATTGTCACGCCTGGCCAGCGATGGTCTGGTTGATATTGTTCCGCAATCGGGCACCTATGTCTCACGGTTTTCACTCAGCGAAATCCGCGAGGGTGCGTTTTTGCGGGAGGCGTTGGAATTGGCCGCTGTTGAGCGGGTGGCGCAAACCAGGACGGATGAGCAACTGAAACAATTGCAACGCAATATCCGATTTCAGGCACTGCTTTTGGAGGATGGAGATTTTCAGGGCTTCCATAGGGCTGATGAAGACATGCATGCCCTGATCCAGTCATTTACCGGTTTCAGGCGGCTTCGTCTGCTGACAGAGACAAGTTGGGTTCAAGTCAACCGGGCCCGTCAACTGGTATTGCCCACACCTGGCCGTGCACAGGAATCCCACCGTGAACACCAGGACATTGTATCAGCCATTGCGGTACAGGATGCCGAAGAGGCACGGCTTGCAATGCGGCGACATGTTCGCAAACTTGTTGCTTTTGTCGAAACGCTGGAAGCGCAGCACCCCGAATTGTTTACACCCGAGCGATCTCCAACGTGAAAATGATCCGAATGGACATTGTTCGACCAGGTCACTTGATCGGCTGGTCGTCAGAATTGAAAATCAACTGCATTGCAGCGATGGATGCTGCGAAAGGACTGTGACATGAGAGCCTCGGATACAACCCTTCTGAATCAACGGACCCAACGTCCGGTGGAGCTCACGCGTATGGGTTTTGGTGGCGCGCCATTGGGCAATCTCTATCGCAAGGTTGAAGAGGTGGATGCCCAGGCCGCCCTGCAGGCAGCGTTTGATGCTGGTGTTCGCTATTTCGACACAGCGCCGCAGTACGGGCTTGGGCGCTCCGAACACCGCTTTGGTGTCGCGATCGACAGATTCGGGCGTGACAATATCCAGCTGTCCACCAAAATTGGGCGATTGCTGCTGGACAGCGAACCGCATGAGGTCACGCCGGAGGCCTTTGTTGATGTGCCGCAAAAACGCATTGTCTTTGACTATACCTACGATGGTGTCATGCGCAGCTATGAAGCCAGCCGCGCCCGGCTGGGTGTGACCCATGCAGATATTTTGCTCATTCATGATGTTGATGTCTTTTCGCAAGGCTCACAGGAGGCAAGTGATGCAAAGGTGCGAGAGCTGTTTGATGGCGGCGGATATCGCGCGCTCAGCGAATTGAAAGATGCCGGTGAGATTGCCGCCATCGGTGCCGGTGTCAATGAGTGGCAGGTGTGTGAGCGTCTTTTGGGGCTGGGTGATTTTGACGGTTTTCTGCTCGCGGGACGTTACACATTGCTTGAACAGGAGGCGCTCGACAGTTTTTTGCCGCTTTGTGAAAAACGCGATGTCGGCATTATCCTTGGTGGGCCATATAATTCCGGCATATTGGCGACCGGTGCTATCGAGGAAGCCAAATACAATTATGCTGCTGCTCCCGATGACATTATGGAACGTGTGCGGTCCATTGAGGCAATTTGCGCCGACCATCACACGCGTCTGATCACAGCGGCCATTCAATTTGTCCTCGGCCATCCGGCGGTTAAAACGGTTATCCCGGGCGCCGTATCCGCAGCGCAGGTCGAGGCGAATGTAGCCTTGCTTGATACGTCTGTGCCGGCGTCCCTGTGGTCTGACCTCAAATCAGCCGGGCTGCTGCGGGCGGATGCGCCGACACCGGGATAATGAAGCTGCGGCAGTGACGTGTATGTTGCGTATCAAAGAAAAATTGACTTGACCATTGGAGACACCAGACCATGAAAAATCCATCTTTGGATCCCGCAGGTACATGGATCGGACGTGTTGAGCGTGCCGGAATTGGCCCTTGTGTCGTGACCATGCGCGATGGGGTTATGCATGACATTACAAACAGATCAGCGCCAACCGTCCGGGACATTCTTGAAGGCAATGATCCGGTCAATTATGTGCGCGGCGTTCAGGGGCAGGCCATTGGTGCAATCGATAATCTTCCGGATACAATCTCGTGGCTCGCACCCTGTGACCTTCAGGCCGTCAAAGCCTGTGGTGTGACCTTTGCCGGTTCCATGGTCGAGCGGGTAATTGAGGAACAGGCAGCGGGTGATCCGCAAAAGGCGGATGAAATTCGCAGCCGCGTCGCCGGTCGTATCGGTGATAGTCTGAGTAATATTACGCCCGGGTCACCGGAGGCTGCAGCATTGAAAAAGGCGCTTATCGAAGAGGGCGTGTGGTCGCAGTATCTGGAGGTGGGCATTGGGCCCGATGCGGAGGTTTTTTCCAAGGCGCAGGTGCTGTCCTCCGTCGGGTTTGGTGCTGAAATAGGATTGCACCCGATATCCCATTGGAACAATCCGGAACCAGAAGTGGTACTTGCTGTCAGTTCCCGCGGCACGATTTGCGGTGCAACGCTGGGCAACGATGTGAACCTGCGCGATGTTGAGGGACGTTCTGCCTTGCTGCTGTCAAAGGCAAAGGACAATAACGCTTCCTGCGCAATCGGGCCGATGATCCGCTTGTTTGATGATGAATTCAGCCTTGATGACGTGCGTGCGGCCGAACTTGATTTGCGGGTCGAAGGTGAAGACGGGTTTGTGCTGCAGGGCAGCAGTTCGATGAAACAGATAAGCCGGGATCCGCAGGATCTGGTTAACCAGACCATTGGCCGCCATCACCAATATCCGGATGGCCTGATGCTCTTTCTGGGTACATTGTTTGCGCCGACGCAGGATCGCGGCGAACCGGGGCAGGGCTTTACCCATAAATTGGGTGATGTGGTGACGATCTCCTGCCCGTCACTTGGCCAGATCACCAATATTGTGCGCCTGTCGACGGAATGTCCTGAATGGGTGTTCGGTGCGTCTGCACTGATGCGCAATCTTGCGGGGCGTTCTCTTTTATAAAGGAGTATCGCGAACGCGCTTAATTCTCTAAAGACACCCAAAGCACCTTTGCATCTTCCTTGCCGGTTGAAACGCATCCATGGCCCATGCCCGCGTCATAGTAGACTGAATCGCCAGTCTTCATATCCAGCGGTCGGTAATGTTCGGTAAACAGCGTCAGTTCACCGCTGATGACATACATGAATTCTTCGCCACCATGGCGGATCCAGGTCTCAAACTGAGAGACATCGCGTGCCTTGATCGTGCTGATATAGGGCAGCATGCGCTTGCTGGTCAGCTCGGTGCATAAAAGTTCATGGCCATAGGTGGGTGTATCCTGCAATTCTCCCTTGCCATCCAATGTGTAATCGCGACGCCCTGAAATGCCGCTTTGACCTGACTGGACAAAGAGTTGCGGCGTTTGCAGTTCCAGAACTTTCGTCAATCGGCGTACGACCTCGAAGCTTGGCTTGGTCTGATTGTTCTCTATCTTGGAGAGCGTTGAGCGCCCGATACCGGCTGTCTTGCTGGTTTCCTCGAGCGTCCAGCCTTTTTTCTTGCGGGCCTCAAAAAACATTTTTCCCAGATCAGATGTGTCCGGGACCTCAAGGGCCTCTGATGCGTCTGTCGGGAAAACGGGTTCCATGATCTGATTCTCCTTATTTCTGTGTAACTTAGTCTCTGAGACAATTGTGGTCAAAATTCACCTAAAGTCACAAAAAGTTTCTTATAAGGGAATATGTTGCAATTTGGGGAAATTTCTATTATAGACGCTGAAATTGCACTTCGTGTCTGCGCCTGCGCAGGGAAAAACTGGTTGGAGGAACAAATGTTTCACACAGATCTGGATGTTGTTGACCCGATTATTGCCAAAGCGATTGCCCTTGAAGGTGAGCGCCAGGCCGATCAAATTGAGCTGATTGCTTCTGAGAACATCGTCTCCAAAGCGGTGCTGCAGGCGCAGGGTTCAGTTCTGACCAATAAATATGCGGAAGGTTATCCGGGACGCCGCTACTATGGTGGTTGTGAACATGTGGATGTTGTGGAGGCAGAGGCGATTAGCCGTCTGAAGGCGCTGTTTGGTGCTGGTTTTGCCAATGTTCAGCCCCATTCGGGTGCGCAGGCCAATGGTGCGGTCAAACTCGCCCTGTTGAAACCGGGCGACAAAATCCTCGGCATGTCACTGGATGCCGGTGGTCACCTGACACATGGGGCCAAGCCTGCCATGTCGGGAAAATGGTTCACGCCGCTTCAATACGGCCTTGATCAGGAGGGGCGTATCGATTTCGATCAGGTGGCAGCAATTGCCCGGGCTGAGAAACCCCAAATGATTATCGCTGGCGCATCCGCCTATTCCCGGATCATCGATTTCAAACGGTTCCGTGAAATTGCCGATGAGGTCGGTGCATGGCTGCTTGTTGATATGGCCCATATTGCCGGTCTGGTGGCTGCGGGGCTGCATCCCTCACCAGTGCCCCATGCCCATGTGGTGACCTCGACCACCCACAAGACACTGCGCGGTCCGCGCGGTGGTGTCATTCTCACCAATGACGAAGTACTTGCCAAAAAAATCAACTCAGCCGTTTTCCCCGGCCTTCAGGGCGGACCGCTGATGCATGTGATTGCCGCCAAGGCCGTGTCCTTCGGCGAAGCTCAACAACCGGAATTCAAAACCTATGCCCAGCGGGTTGTCGACAGCGCGAGAGCCCTGTCAGACGTGATGATCGAGCGCGGATGCGCCATTGTCTCAGGCGGTACAGACAATCACCTGATGCTTGTCGATTTGCGGCCAAAGGGTGTTAAGGGAAATGCTGCAGAAGCAGCCCTTGAGCGCGCTGGCATAACCAGCAACAAAAACGGTGTCCCCGGTGACCCGGAAAAGCCAACCATTACCAGCGGTGTGCGTCTTGGCACTGCGGCCGGATGCAGCCGCGGGTTCGGTCCCGATGAGTTCCGTCAAATCGGTCATTTGATCAATGATGTGCTTGATGCGCTCGCACTTGATCCACAAGGCAATGAGACCATTGAAGCTGAAGTACGATCGAAGGTGGGTGACCTGTGTGCCCGCTTCCCCATTTATTGAGAGTTGGCTCACATGCAAACGTTTGATCTTGTCGTCATCGGTGGTGGCCCGGGCGGATATGTTGCGGCTATTCGTGCTGCACAACTTGGCATGCGTGTTGCGTGTGTTGAGGGGCGCGGTGCTCTGGGCGGAACCTGCCTGAATGTCGGTTGCATTCCTTCAAAGACACTGCTGACATCGTCTGCCAAGTTTGCGGAACTTTCCCATCTCGCCGCGCACGGAATTGCCATCGGGGGCATTCAGCTTGATCTGCCGGTAATGATGGCGCGAAAGGACAAGATTGTCGGTGATCTGACAAAAGGTATTGCCTTTCTCTTCAAGAAAAACGGCATCACCCTGATTGAGGGATGGGCCACGGTTCCCACCGCCGGGCAGGTGGATGTGCAAGGCGCTGAGGGCAACAGCACACTTGCGGCAAAAAACATCCTCATCGCCACAGGATCCGAGCCAACGCCTTTGCCGGGGCTTGAAGCAAATGGCACGGATATCATTGATTCCACAGGCGCACTGGCCATGGATGCGGTGCCGGAACGTCTTGTGGTGGTTGGTGCCGGTGTCATTGGTCTCGAATTGGGGCAGGTCTGGTCACGGCTGGGATCAAAGGTCACAGTGGTTGAATACCTGGACCGTATTCTGCCCGGAACTGATGGTGAAATAGCAAAACTGGCACAGCGGGCACTGACCAAGCGCGGATTGAAATTTCAATTGGGCCGCAAGGTGCTGGGCGTGCAATCCGGTGCTGATGGTTTGGCACTGACGCTGGAACGGCGCGGCAAGGAAGAACGTGAGATTCTGGAAGCCGACAAGGTTCTGGTGGCTGTCGGCCGGCGCGCCGTTACGCGCGGTTTGGGACTGGAGGCGCTTGGGGTAAATTTGGATGAGCGCGGCTTCATCAAGGTGGATGACGATTTCAGCACCTGTATTCCCGGGATTTATGCCATAGGTGATTGCATTCCCGGTCCAATGCTGGCGCACAAGGCTGAAGAGGACGGTGTTGCCTGTGTCGAATCCCTTGCAGGCGTTAAATCCCATGTGGACTATGCCAGTGTTCCGGGCGTTGTTTACACCGATCCTGAAGTCGCCAGTCTTGGTATGACGGAAGAAGCCCTGAAAGAAGCTGGCACGGCTTACATTTCTGGAAAATTCACCTTCATGGCCAATTCACGCGCCCGCTCCACCGGAGACACGGATGGCGCAGTGAAAGTGCTGGCGACGCCGACTGGCACCATTTTGGGTGCGCATATCGTCGGTGCCCACGGCGGAGATCTGATTGCAGAACTCGTCCTGGCGATGACAAAGGGGGCAACGATTGAAGATGTGGCCCGCACCTGTCACGCGCACCCGGCGATGGGTGAGGCGGTGAAAGAAGCCTGTCTTGATGCATTGGGGCGCGCCATTCATGCATGACAATGGCAGCAGATTAGTTCGAAGACATTATCACAGCCCTTGAATTAGCCGCCTAACAGATACAGGCTGCAAGGGCCATTCTACGAAACTCAAAGGGAGGCAAATCATGGAAGCACTAACCAATATTGTAGGGGAGATTAACTCGATTGTCTGGGGGCCATTGATGTTGGTTCTTATACTTGGGGTCGGCTTCTTTCTGCAGGCCGGGCTTAAATTCATGCCCATTTTGAAATTGGGCACGGGTTTCAGCCTGTTGTGGAAAGGTCGTGAAGGCAGCGGCGCCGGGCAGATCAGTCCGTTTAATGCGCTGATGACATCCTTGTCGGCAACAATTGGCACGGGCAATATAGCCGGCGTTGCAACAGCCATATTCCTGGGTGGCCCGGGTGCTTTGTTCTGGATGTGGATGACGGCGCTTGTCGGCATGGCAACCAAATACGCCGAAGCCGTGTGTGCGGTGAAGTACCGCGAACAGGATGAGCTTGGCAATTTTGTTGGCGGACCGATGTATTACATCAAAAATGGTCTCAGCAAGAAATGGTACTGGCTTGCGCCAGCCTTTGCGCTCTTTGGCGCTATTGCGGCATTTGGCATCGGCAATGGTGTTCAGGCCAATGGTGTTGCCCATGTTATTAATGAGAATTTCGGGGTTCCTGCCGAAGCCACAGCAGTTGTTCTTATGATTTTGACAGCCGGGGTCATCCTGGGTGGGATTACGCGGATCGGCGCCGTTGCCGGTAAGCTGGTACCATTTATGGCCGTTGCCTATATTCTTGCAGGACTGCTCGTCCTGCTGGTTAATGTCGGAGCGATTGGCTCAGCGCTTGAATTGGTCTTTACGCAGGCGTTTACACCAACTGCCGCAGAAGGCGGTTTCGCAGGTGCAGCCGTTTGGGCGGCGATACGCTTTGGCGTGGCGCGCGGTGTTTTCTCCAACGAGGCGGGCCTTGGTTCCGCACCAATCGCCCATGCAGCGGCTGAAACGGCTGGGCCTGTTAATCAGGGCCTCATTGCCATGCTCGGTACTTTTATCGATACAATCATTGTGTGTTCGATAACGGGTCTGGCTATCATTGCATCCGGTGCCTGGACTTCAGGTCAATCGGGGGCTGCGCTGACGTCGCTGGCGTTTGAAACCTCGCTGCCGGGTGTTGGTGGTTACCTCATCGCCATTGCACTTTCGATTTTTGCCTTCACCACAATCCTCGGGTGGAGTTTTTATGGCGAAAAATGTATCGAGTTTTTCTTCGGCACCAAGTCGTTGATGCCCTACCGCATATTATGGGTGATCGCGATCTACTTTGGTGCCACGGCTGATCTCGGCTTTATCTGGCTGCTGGCGGATACACTCAACGCCATGATGGCAATTCCCAATCTGATTGCACTGGCTCTGCTCAGTCCCATCGTTTTCAAGCTGACTCGAGACTTCTTCGCATCCAACGGTGCGACTGAGGCCAAGACCGACGCTGGCGAATAGTCAAACTCAATTGGCCCGGCCTGCGGTCGGGCCATCGTTCACTCCAATCAACGGAGAAAGCAGATGGCGACGAAAATATTACTGCCCATCGACCATACGGACGAAAGTTCGTGGATAAAAGCTTTGCCAACGGCGCTGGAACAGGCACGGTTTTATGGCGCTGCTCTCGAGGTTGTCTCAGTCATTCCTGAGATCAATCGATTGCCGAACCTGCCTGCCAATTATGGTTCCGGTGCAGCGCAGCATGTAGGCACGGTGGTGCATCAGATCCTCAAGGATGGTGGTGCAAAGGATATTGTCGTGCATATAGAGCAGGGCAGTGTTTATCGGGAAATTCTCAAACTGGCGCATAAGGGCGGTTTTGACATGATCGTCATGGCGTCGGCTGATAGCCGTAATCCGAATTTTGAAATTGGTCCAAATCTCGCACGCGTAGTGCGTAATGCCCATTGTAGCGTTATGGTCGTTCGTGGCTAATCGCTCCGGGTTAAAATAGAAGGTCAAGTCTGATGTCTGAAACGCCAAAACGCACCCCGCTTTACGACCTGCATGTGGAACTGGGTGGCAAAATGGTTGATTTTGCAGGATGGGAAATGCCGGTCCAATACCCCATGGGTATCATGGGCGAACACAATCAGTGTCGGTCCAAAGCCGCGCTGTTTGATGTCAGTCATATGGGCCAGGTTATTCTGCGCGGTGAAAATGCCGCCGGTAAGCTGGAAGCGCTGGTGCCATCGGCGCTGACCGCCCTGCCGGAAGGCAAGGCGCGTTACACATTTTTTACCAATGAGAGCGGCGGTATTATGGACGATCTGATTGTGTCCAATGCTGGTGATCACCTCTTCGTTGTGGTCAATGCGTCAATGCGTCATCAGGACATTCCGCATATGGCTGCCAACCTTGATGGTGTCGAGGTGACGGAGATCTTTGATCGTGCACTCGTTGCCGTCCAGGGCCCCAAAGCTGAAGATGTCGTCGGTGCCCTGTGTCCGGCTGTACGTGACCTGAAATTCATGGAAACAATACTGGGCGATATTCTTGGTGTTGAGTGCCGCATCTCGCGTCTTGGCTATACCGGCGAAGACGGCTTTGAAATCTCCATCCCACAGGACAATGCGGTTGAAATCTGCAGAGCCTTTCTGGCACATGAAGATTGCGAACCTGCCGGTCTGGGCGCGCGCGACAGTCTGCGGCTTGAAGCTGGTCTTTGCCTTTATGGCAACGATATCGACAATGATACATCGCCGATTGAGGCTTCTCTCCTGTGGGCAATCCAGAAGCGACGGCGTGAAGAAGGCGGGTTTCCGGGTGCTGCGCGCATCCAAAGGGATATTGCTGAAGGAACAGCCCGCAAACTGGTTGGTATCAAGCCGGAAGGGCGCAGCCCTGCACGTCATGGCGTTGAGGTGCAGAGCCTCGACGGAACAGCAATCGGCATTGTCACGTCCGGTGGCTTTGGACCAACCGTTGGTGCACCGGTTGCCATGGGATATGTCAAGACAGGGCATGACAAACCGGACGAAAAAGTTAATCTCCTCATTCGAGGCAAGGCACACCCGGCAACGATTGTCGCATTGCCATTCGTAAAGCAGAATTACAAACGTTAGGTCCGGAGATCAGACAATGACAACCTATTATTCAGAAGACCACGAGTGGATCAAAGTGGATGGCGACATCGCTACCATCGGCATCACAGCCCATGCGGCTGAACAGCTGGGTGAGATCGTATTCATCGAGCAGAAAGAGACCGATGATGAATTCGCCAAGGGCGACGAAATCGGTGTGATCGAATCCGTCAAGGCCGCTTCCGAGATATTCGCACCGGTGGATGGCGCCGTGGTGGAAGCCAACGCCCTGCTGGTGGACACGCCCAGCGCGCTTAACGAAAACCCGGAAAGCGATGCATGGATCTACAAAGTGAAACTGTCGGATGCGAGCCAGCTTGCTGAACTGATGGATATTGACGCCTACAACGCATTGATTGGCTAAAAGGATACCGCAATGGCCTTCGAACTGACCGACTACGAAGCCTATGACTTTGCAAATCGCCGTCATATCGGCCCATCTCCCGCAGAGATGGAGGAAATGCTGCGCGTGCTTGGCTTCGATACGCTGGATGCGCTGATTGATGCAACCGTCCCTGCCTCCATCCGACAAAAAGAGCCGCTTGAATGGGGCCCGGCCATGACGGAACGCGATGCGCTCTTTCATATGAAGGAGGTGGCCAGCAAAAACAAAATCCTGACGTCACTGATCGGTCAGGGCTATCACGGTACCACGACGCCTGCGCCAATTTTGCGCAATATCCTGGAGAACCCGGCCTGGTACACGGCCTATACGCCCTATCAGCCGGAAATTTCGCAGGGTCGCCTCGAAGCCTTGCTGAACTTCCAGACGATGGTCAGTGATCTGACGGGCCTTGATATTGCCAATGCGTCGCTGCTGGATGAATCCACTGCGGCGGCCGAAGCAATGACCATGGCCAAACGCTCAGCCAAATCCAAGGCCAACGTGTTTTTCGTCGATGAAAACTGTCACCCGCAGAATATCGCCGTGATGCAGACCCGCGCCGAGCCTCTGGATATTGAAGTCATTGTCGGTAATCCCGAAGATCTTGATGCAACACAGGTATTCGGTGCGATTTTTCAGTACCCGGGCACCTATGGCCATGTACGCGACTTTTCAAAGATTATTGAAGCGCTGCATGAAAACAAGGCATTGGCGATTGTAGCGGCAGACCCTTTGGCGCTGGCATTACTAAAATCGCCCGGCGAAATGGGGGCTGACATTGCCATTGGTTCGACCCAGCGGTTTGGCGTTCCCATGGGATTTGGTGGACCGCACGCCGCCTATATGTCGACAAGAGATGCCTATAAACGGGCCATGCCAGGTCGTATTATTGGCGTATCAATTGACAGTCGCGGCAATAAGGCATTCCGGCTGGCGCTGCAGACCCGTGAACAGCATATTCGCCGCGAAAAGGCCAATTCGAACGTTTGTACTGCGCAGGCCCTGCTTGCGGTGATTGCCTCCATGTATGCGGTCTACCACGGCCCGGATGGTCTGAAAGCCATCGCCCAATCGGTGCACCGTAAAACCTCGCGTCTTGCAAAGGGGCTGGAGAGCCTCGGATTTGATGTGCAGCCGGATGTGTTCTTTGACACGATTACCGTTGAAGTCGGTCCGCTGCAGGGTGTGATCATGAATGCTGCGGTCGAACAGGGCATTAACCTGCGCAAAGTGGGCACGACGCGCGTCGGCATCAGTCTTGACGAACAGACGCGGGCAGAAACCATTGAGGCGGTCTGGGCTGCATTTGGTGGTGACATGAAGGATGACAGTGAAGCCAACCGGGAATACCGTCTGCCGCAGCATGCCTTGCGGGAGAGCGCCTATCTGACACATCCGATTTTCGGATTGAACCGGGCTGAAGCCGAAATCACCCGTTATATGCGACGCCTGGCAGATCGCGATCTGGCGCTGGACCGGTCGATGATACCGCTCGGCAGTTGCACAATGAAATTGAACGCTGCCGTTGAGATGATCCCGGTTACGTGGCCGGAATTTGGCAATATGCACCCGTTCGTGCCTGACGATCAGGCCGTCGGTTATCATGAAATGATTGATGATCTGAATGACAAATTATGTCAGATCACCGGTTATGATGCGATTAGTCAACAGCCGAATTCGGGCGCGCAGGGTGAATATGCCGGGCTTCTGACTATCCGCAATTATCACGCTGCACGCGGCGAGGGCGGTCGCAATGTCTGTCTGATTCCCACATCGGCTCACGGCACCAACCCGGCCTCCGCTCATATGGCCGGCTGGAAGGTTGTTGTGATCAAATCGGATGAAAAGGGCAATATCGATATTGCTGACTTTCGTGAGAAGGCCGAGCTTCACAGCGACGCGCTTGCGGCCTGTATGATTACCTATCCTTCCACCCATGGTGTGTTTGAGGAAACTGTGCAGGAAGTGTGCAAGATCACCCATGATCATGGCGGGCAGGTCTATATTGACGGTGCCAATATGAACGCCATGGTCGGGCTGTCCCGTCCCGGCGATATTGGCGGTGATGTCAGCCACCTCAATCTGCATAAAACCTTTTGCATTCCGCACGGCGGTGGTGGTCCGGGCATGGGCCCCATCGGGGTCAAGGCCCACCTGACAGAATATCTGCCAGGACATCCCGAGTACCATTCTGCTGTTGGTCCGGTTTCGGCAGCACCATTCGGCTCACCCAGTATTTTGCCTGTCAGTTGGGCCTATGTGCTGTTGATGGGTGGTGCCGGTCTGACCCAGGCAACACGGGTAGCAATCCTCAATGCCAACTATATTGCGGCCCGTCTGAAAGATGCCTATGGGATTCTTTACACCTCGGAAAATGGCCGTGTTGCGCATGAATGCATCCTCGATACAAGGCCGCTTGCCGAAAGCGCCGGGGTCACCGTCGACGATGTTGCAAAACGCCTGATCGATAGCGGTTTTCATGCACCAACCATGAGTTGGCCGGTTGCCGGAACATTGATGGTCGAGCCAACAGAATCCGAACCGAAGGCCGAGCTTGACCGGTTCATCGATGCGATGTTGTCCATCAGGCAGGAAGCCCGTGACATTGAGGAAGGCAGGAGCGATCCGGACAACAATCCGCTGAAAAATGCACCGCATACGCTGGCCGATCTGGTCGGTGCATGGGACCGGCCCTATTCACGCGAGCAGGCCTGTTATCCGGCGGGGTCACTTGGTGTCGATAAATATCTGTCACCGGTCAATCGTGTCGATAATGCCTATGGCGACCGCAATCTCATTTGCACATGCCCGCCCATGGAAGCCTATGAGGAAGCAGACAGCTAACCTGCAATTATCAGCAACGCCCGTTGGTTCGGGCGTTACTGAGGCGCGTGCCTGACAACGGCCTGTGCCTGGGGTGAGCGAAATTCGGCCCATCAGCGTCGTTGTACCGCTTGCCCGATGCGCCCTTCTTGCTGCGCGCCGCGCCAGGTCGAGCGGACCGGCTTTCCGCCATCAAATGTTTCAGGCTTTACCGCATCCGCCTAGACCCTATGTCCCGCGCGGCTGGCGCCAGTTATGAATTGGCGTCTGCCTTGTCATGTAAGATCGGGATGGCACC
>CANMVS010000012.1 GCA_947501445.1 uncultured Rhizobiaceae group bacterium
TGCCATCCCGATCTTACATGACAAGGCAGACGCCAATTCATAACTGGCGCCAGCCGCGCGGGACATAGGGTCTAGGCCCGTGTTGGCCGTCTGTACCGTCTGCGCTGCCGACAAGTCCACCCATGGCACCGCCACCACCGCCACCTGAATAAAACAAGAGATTGTCATCACTTGGAGTGGCCAAGTCTCCAGTTGCACGCCCGCCATCGCCGCCATTGGCGGCATTATCTACAAATGCAACATTTTCCAACTCAAGGTTTATATCACCATCCACAAACATAGAGCCTCCGAGGCCAGCCCCGCCTCCGCCTGCACCGCCGCTATACGAAGCATCACCACCGTTACCGCCATTTGCGGCACCGGATTTCAATGTAAGGTTTGAGATTTTCAATGCCGCGTGGTGGGGATGCTCATCCACTACATAAAAATGTCGAAAGCTGCCGCTTGTCTGTATTTCCAGTGTTTTGCCGCTATCAGGATCCGGACCGATAATGGTAAATCTGTTCTGCGTCTTCTGGGGCGTACCGAATTTCAACGGCTCATCTATCACAATGAGTGCATAGCCATTTTCGTCGTAGATGCTCTCGTCGAATTTGATTTCTGAAACATTGCAATCATTCTGATCCGCGTACCGGATGGCAGCACGTAATGTCAGAGGATCATTGGTGTCGTTACCATCCCGATCGATAACTTCCACCTTGTGTGTGCAATCATTACTATATGCCGGACTTGGCAGTATCAGTAAAACCAGTGCGCAACCAACGGCATATCTGACGATATTACCAGCATATCGGGCACAATAAAATATTGACCGTTTAACCGATAATATTTTTTGCAAGCGACCGTCTATTTTTAACATCACTGGTAATTCTCGTTAAATATAAATCATTTATATATATCTCATAGATGTATTGTTCGTTTTTTACAACTCACAATTATATATAAATGTAATACGCAATATCGTTACAATGATTAACAACAACGGAACGACTTCAAATCCTTGAACGGATTTTGCCATTGAGACTTGTGGTATCTCTCAGCGCGGGTGGATTGCGCAGGTGATCATGATTTACCGCAGCATATTGAACCGAAAACTGATCGACTTCGATGATAGTGCTGAGCAGTCCTGGCAAGCTTTGAATAGACCGCTCCACTTTTTGTCAGAAACAGGACAACGGTGTCGGTCTTTAATCCTGTTGATGCGTTCAGGTCAGAACATCAGGCATAGCAATGACGTGTCGGTGCATATAATTGGCCAATTATTAATTATTGACAATAATTTATTCATGTTTTACGATAATTTTATATCTATTGGAGTGAACCATGAGTGCACAGGCAATCAACATTCATCAGGTCGGATCATCCGGCACATCGATCACGCGTATTTCAAAATTCCTGGCTTTTGCCACAACGGTTGGGGTCGTCGTTTTGCCTTTGATCATCATTGCCATTTGGATGTTTCCAAACCTGGTGACAGGACAGACAATCGGACTGGAGTTTTCGGAATTTGAGTTGACCAACACAAGTCTGGCCGCCCGCAGCGCGGGACTGGCGGTCGCATTGGTGGGGGTTGCCATTCAGGTTTACGGATTACTTGGTCTGCGCCGCACCTTTCAGGAGAGTGCTCAGGGAAGATGGTTTTCGTTGCGATCAATTCAGGGCTTTCGCCGGTTTGCCTGGGTAAGCCTTGCAATGGTGCTGGTCAGCATTGTTCAGGCGAGCGCCTGGAGTGTTATCCTGTCCATGGGAACACCCGGTGTGGAGAACCAATTGACCATTGGTTTTGGCTCAGGTGAAATCACCAAGCTCTTTACTGCCCTTTTGTTTGTCTTTGTCGCGCATATCTTCCTCGCCGGAAGAGCTGCCGACGAAGAAAACGCATCCTTCATTTAGGCGTCAGTTCATGCGGATCATAGTCAATCTCGACGTCATGCTGGCCAGACGCAAAATGCGGCTGAAGGAACTGGCGGCAGCCATTGGAATCAGCGAGCAGAATGTTTCTCTGATCAAAACCGGTAAGGTCAAAGGGATTCGCTTTGAAACCCTTTGTAAAATTTGTGATGTGCTGGATTGTCAGCCCGCTGACATTCTCGAATTCACCCGCGAGGACGCGTGAAGTTCAGCCGTCCGGGTTCATTTTTCTACCAGAACACGCTGTTTTTGCTGCGCCGACTTTGTGGCGGCGTCAGCAATGAGCAGCGCCTTCAAACCGTCCTCACCGGTTGGTGAGATAGCTGCTCCATCACGCAGTGCGGCAATGAAAGCCGAAATTTCTGCCGCATAGGCCTCCTCATAACGTGTCATGAAAAAATCATGCAGCGGTGGCCGGTGAAACCCGTCGGCATTGGCCATCTCAATCATGACCGGACGTTGATTTTCAGCCCGAACCATACCCTTTGAGCCGTGTGCCTCAATACGCTGGTCATAGCCATAATGGGCACGGCGTGAATTGGTGATGACGCATTGTTTGCCGCTTGCTGTTTCCAGCAGAGCACTGGCAGTATCATAATCACCCAGCGTTTCAATTTGCGGATCAACCATGACGGACCCGGTTGCCGTCACGGCAGTCACATCCTCACCCAACAGGAACCGCGCCATATCAAAATCATGGATCGTCATATCGCGGAAAATACCACCGGAACTACTGATATAATCCGCAGGCGGCGGCCCCGGATCACGTGATGTGATCTGAACAAGCTCAACTGCGCCGATCTGGCCATCATCGATAGCCGAACGTACGGCAAGAAAAGAAGGATCAAAGCGTCGATTGAAGCCGACCATCAATTTTGCATCTGTGGCGCGCACGACATCGAGGCAGGTGCGGACGCGATCAACACTCAAATCGATGGGTTTTTCACAAAAGACAGCTTTACCTGCCTTTGCAAATCGCCCGATCAGATCAGAATGTGTATCTGTTGGCGTGCAGATAATGACCGCATCAACATCCTGCGATGCCTCTATTTCATCCATTGAACGAACGGCGCATTCATAGCGCTCGGCAACATCCAGCGCCGCTTGCGCAAAGGCATCTGTCACGGCGATGAGTTCCGCATCCGGGTTGCCGGACACTGCCTTTGCGTGAACCTTGCCGATGCGACCGGCACCCAGTAATGCGAAACGAACAATCATGTGTGTGTCCTGTCTTGGGAAATTCAAAATTATGTCTGAACCGACGCGCTATCAGGTCCTGGCGCGGCGGTCCATCTCATTTGTTGTTGGCAGATGATCTTGCACGTAAATTGCTGCCGTGCCAATTCCACCGCAGCCGCTATACGGTTCCGCCGAGGGATCCTTCCAGCGTTGCCAGTTCCTGTCCGCCTGCCATGAGTTCCTGCAGTTCTTCAGGTTTGATCTCGCCGCGCTTTGCCGTACCCAGTGTCTGGCCACGGTTGAGCACGGTAAACCGGTCCCCGACAGCCATCGCATGGCGCACATTGTGCGAGATGAACACAACGCCAATGCCCTTCTTGCGCACCTTGTCGATTGTCGCCAGCACATTCGAAGTCTGACGCACACCAAGCGCTGATGTCGGCTCATCCAGGATCAGCACCTTCGCACCAAAATAGACCGAACGCGCAATCGCAACCGTCTGACGCTCACCACCCGACAAGGTTCCAACCGCCTGCCCCGGCTCACGCAGGCGAATGCCCATGCGGGCCATTTCATCCATCGTCACCTGGTTCGCATGCTCAAAGTCAATCAAACGCAGCGGACCAACCTTGCGGATCGGCTCACGCCCCATCCAGAAGTTGCGCGTCACAGACATCAGCGGGATCATCGCAAGGTCCTGATAGACCGTCGCAATGCCGGCATCAATCGCATGACGGGCGGTCGAGAACACAACCTGCTTGCCATCAAGCATGATCTTGCCGCGTGTCGGCTGATGCACGCCGGCCATTGTCTTGATGAAGGTTGATTTGCCAGCACCATTATCGCCAAGAAGGCAATGGCACTCACCCGCATTGACCGACACACTCACCCCGTTCAAGGCAATGACGGAACCAAAGTGCTTCTCGATATCAACAAGTTCAATCAGTGGCGTACTCATATCACCGCTCCCCTGTTATCGTACGGCGGATATAGGTGTTCAGGATCACTGCAAGCAGCAGGATAACACCCAGGAACACCCGGAACAGCGAACTCTCAACCCCGGCAAAGAACAGACCCTGCTGCACAACACCAAAGATAAGCGCCCCAAGGGCAGCCCCGACAACCGAACCATAGCCCCCGGTCAGCAAGGCACCGCCAATCACAACCGAGATGATCGCCTCAAACTCTTTCAGCAATCCACGGTCTGCCGCAGCAGAACCAAACTCGATCACCTGACAGGTCGCAAAGACCGTCGCACAGAACGCGGTGAACATGAACATCAGGATCTTCACCCGGTTCACCGGCACACCGGTATAGCGGGCAGCCTGTGCATCACCGCCGGCAGCAAAGATCCAGTTGCCAAACCGTGTGCGGGTTAAAAGAATATGGCCGAAGATGACAAGACCGATCGCCCACACAATCAGCATCGGAATACCATCGACCACCGGTTCACCGGCCCTGTTGCCAGCCACAAAGGTCGAGATGATCCCCTGATCACCGAGCCATACAAACAGGCCCTTGAAGATCTTGCCGCCAAACACGGCTGCCAGCCAGTCCCCCTCAGCCGCATCACGCACACCACCAATGATCGTCTTGTTGGTGGTCTTGATGGCGATGAAGATCGTCAGGCCGCGCAGGATATACAAAAAGGCCAGTGTCACGATGAAGGAAGGCAGGCCGGTACGAATGACCAGATAACCATTCAGCCAGCCAATCCCCAAGGCGACCACAAAGGCGATGATGATGGCCAGCCACATCGGATAGCCAAGCGTCACCGAGAACAGCGCAATGATGATCCCGGAAAAACCGATCATCGATCCCACCGACAGGTCAAACTCGCCGGCAATCATCAGCAGGCAGGCACCCACTGCGATAATCGCGAACTGCGCCGAGACAACGCTCCAGTTCAAAATGCCTTCCGGCGAGAACATGCCTGAATCGCGTGCGATCAGAAAGAAAAACACAAAGACAAGAACAGCACCGCAGATCGAACCCAGTTCCGGTCGGACCAGCGCCTTGCGCAAGGATGAGACCTCACGAATGCGTTCATCAACATCCTCTTCAGGAGGGCCACCGTTCGGCGAACCCGTTTGCGTGTCGGCTTGCGACATATCAGCCTCCGCTGTGCACCCCTACAGATGCGCTATCAATGGAAAAACAAGGCCATCAAACGTTTCCCTCGGGACAACACGTCACGTGTCCTGCAACGCTTTTGGCAATTATCAATGCAAATCATAAATGCGATGGCTGCAAACCCCAATCAACAATCCTTGCAGCCCTCGCAACGCTGACTGTGACCAAAGGCTACAGCCAACTTATTCATGGCCCGGCCATAACAGCCGGGCAAAGAGCCTTCAATTGGCCCTCAATGGGCTTTTAAAAGCCTAGCGGTATTCACCGGCAAACTCTTCAACCTTGCCCAGCGCATCCTTGGTCACAAAACCCGGACCGGAGTTGATGTTGTTGCCTGGCAACACGCCATAACGCTTATAGTTGGCAAGAACCACAACCGGCAGATAGGCCTGCAGGAAAGGCTGCTGGTCGATACCCCATTGGATGGTGCCGTCCTTAATGCCTTTGACAATCTCGGTGCCAAGGTCAAACGTACCAAAATACAGGCTGCCGGCCATGCCGTTTTCCTTCAGTGCTTCAATCGTTGGATCGGCAGATGTCGGTCCAAGTGTCAAAACAGCTTCCGTGGTGGGATTGGCCGCAAGATAGGCTTTCACTTTGTTCTTGATTTCTGACGGGTCCTGACCGCTGTCAATCATGGAGCTGCCAAGTTCAACACCAAGACCGTCGGCAAAACCGCGACAACGCTCACCAACAACAGGGTTGGACACCACATGGTTCACACAAAGGAAAGAACCAATGCCATCACGCTTGGCCCGCTGACCGGCTGCAAGACCGGCATCATATTCAGGCTGACCCACATACATCAGCGCGCCCACATCGGCGGCCTGCTCAGGCGTACCGGAATTGATGATGATCACCGGAATGCCCTTGGCAACCGCGTTTTCAATCGGGCCACGCAGCACATCAGCATCCGCAAGGGTCGTGATGATCCCGTCCGGGTTGGATGCAGCCGCCTGCTCAATGATACGGGCCATATCGGCAATGTCACCTGTGGGTGGATTGCGGTATTCAACCGTCGCACCAACATGCTCACCCGCAAGGGTCAGACCGTTCTTGATCGTGTTCCACCACGAATCTGAATCCGGCGCATGGCTCACAAGCACAAAACGCTCACCCTCAGCCTGTGCACTGACAGTCAGCCCAACAACAGAACCAACCGCAAATACACCGGCCAAAAGACAGCCAATAAGTCTTCTCATCTCAATTCTCCTCCAACGGTGTCCGGCACCACCTACCCAATCCGGATGCGCCCTTCACATAAAAAGGTGCAATGTGTTTTCAATTTTCGCCTGTTAATAAACCCAAAAACAGAACATAATCTCTGAAAACTGATATTGTCAGAATATATATTCCATTATTTGCAATTGAGGTCAATTGTCAAGTGACACACACCTTTAGGAAACCACGCATCCGAAACAATTATTTCCCAGGTGGAATGTTTGTTTCATTTGTGCCAGATTGCCCGCCATCAACCGACGAGGGTCCGACGTGAAGAATGAACAAGGCGATGTATTGCCGCCCCGGGATTTTGAATCCCTGCGCAGCCTGATCATTGAGAGACGCGCTGCCCTGCCAAAGCGCCTCGTACAGGTTGCGCGTTATTTTCTGGACCATCCCGACGAAATTGCATTTGGGACAGCCGCCAGCATTGCCAGCGCGGCGGCCGTGCAGCCATCCACATTGGTACGTTTTGCACACCAGCTTAACTATGACGGCTTTTCAGATTTGCAAAAAGTCTTTCAGGGTCGGCTGCGCGAACGCACCTCCAATTACGACGACCGTCTCAAGGCACTCAAAAACACGAAACAGGACAAACCGGAAGAAACCCAGCTTCTCAATGGGTTCATGGCAGCGGCGCAGAAATCACTACAGGATTTTTCTTCGTCCATTGATATAGAAACATTCGCCCGCTCTGTAGGTATCCTGGCCAATGCGGATACGATCTACCTCGTCGCCAAACGGCGCTCCTATCCGCTCATCGCCCATATGGCCTATGCCTTTGGCAAACTCAGAATAAAGAACTGTATCATCGGCTCGCCCAATGGGATCGACGCGGAAATCGCCGAATTGGCAACCCCGCGTGACGCCGCACTGGCAATCAGTTTCTCACCCTATTCGGCAGACAGTGTTGCCCATGCTCAAATGATGGTGCGAACCCAGGTCCCCCTGGTGGCGATCACTGATTCGGCATTTTCTCCCCTTGCCGTATGTGCACGCGAGTGGATTGAAATTGCCGAGGCCGACTATTCCGGGTTCCGATCACTTTCAGCCAGCATGACCCTTTGCATGGCTTTGCCGGTTGCAGTTGCCGAAGCCCGCCGTTGAACACGCCAACTGTCGTAAAAGAATAATAATAGAATTTTTATTCTGAATTGACAAAAAATGGAACTGATGTTTCATTAGAGGCAAATTTCACTTGGAGAACAACAGATGGTCGACACGGCGAAAACCGGCGCACCCAAACCGCAGCTTGATGTCATCACCATCGGGCGCTCTTCGGTCGATCTATACGGTCAACAGATAGGATCGCGACTGGAGGACGTTGCATCCTTTGCCAAATCTGTTGGTGGTTGCCCGTCCAATATTGCCATTGGAACCGCACGGCTTGGGCTGAAATCAGCCGTCATCACCCGTGTCGGTGACGAACAGATGGGGCACTATATCCGCGAACAGATGCAACGCGAGGGCGTTGATGATGCGGGCATTGCCACAGACCCAGACCGGCTGACAGCACTGGTGCTTCTGTCGGTGGAAAATGACGCAGCCTTTCCGTTGATTTTCTATCGTGAAAACTGTGCTGACATGGCTTTATGTGAGGCAGATATTGACCCGCAATTTATTGCCAGCAGCGCTTCGGTTCTGGTCTCGGGAACGCATTTTTCAAAACCGGACCCCGAAGCTGCGCAGAGAAAAGCCATGCGGCTGGCCCGGGAAAACGGTGGCCGGGTGATCATAGACATCGACTACCGCCCAAATCTTTGGGGATTGGCAGGACATGCTGCAGGTGACGAACGCTACATTGCTTCAAGCCACGTGTCAGACAAGCTCAAGACGATATTGCCGGATTGCGACCTCATCGTTGGCACCGAGGAAGAAGTTCTCATTGCCTCTGGCGAGGCCGACCTTCATCAAGCCCTGCGCACCATCAGAGCCTGCTCAAGCGCAACGATCGTCCTTAAACGGGGTCCCATGGGATGTATTGTCTATGACGGTGTCATTCCGCAAAACCTCGAAGATGGCATCGTCGGTGATGGATTTCCAATTGAGGTCTACAATGTGCTGGGCGCTGGTGACAGTTTCATGTCGGGATTTCTGCGCGGCTGGCTGCGCGGTGAAGACCATAAAACGAGCGCCACCTGGGCAAATGCCTGCGGTGCCTTTGCAGTATCACGACTTTTATGTTCGCCGGAGATCCCGACATGGACTGAACTGCAATATTTCCTGTCCGAGGGTTCACCCCATCATGCATTGCGCAAGGATGAGGTCATCAATCACATCCACTGGGCAACAACCCGCAGTGCGGATATTCCTCTTTTGATGGCGCTGGCAATTGACCACCGTCTTCAGCTTACCGAGATTGCTGATGAGATTGGAGTTGAACACGAACGCATTAGTGCATTCAAAAGGCTTGCTGTGGCGGCGGCTGCGAAAGTTGCCAATGGACGTGACGGCTTTGGCATGCTTATCGACGAACGGTTTGGCCGGGATGCCTTTTTCGATGCGGCCAAACATAATTTCTCGTGGATCGGTCGTCCGGTTGAACTGCCGGGCTCGCGGCCGCTGCAATTCGAATTCAGCCAGGATATGGGTTCTCAACTGACCGAATGGCCCGTTGACCATTGCATCAAGGCCCTGTGTTTTTATCACCCGGACGATGCACCGGAGATCAAGAATGGGCAGCAACAAAAGCTGCTGGCGCTCTATCAGGCTGCCCGCAAGGTAGGCCGTGAATTGCTCATTGAGATAATCGCCGGCAAAAACGGACCTTTGGATGATACGACAATCGCCACAGCGCTGGAGGAAGTCTACGCACTGGGCATCAAACCCGACTGGTGGAAACTGGAACCCCAGGCGTCCATCACGGCATGGAGAAACACAGAAGCCGTGATCAACCGCATTGATCCACTATGCAGAGGCATTGTTGTTTTGGGTCTGGACGCCCCACAGGATGCGCTGGAACAGTCCTTTCGTGCCGCCGCTTCCATTCCAACCGTTCGCGGTTTTGCAGTCGGACGCACAATCTTTGCTGCGGCTGCCAGGGCTTGGATGGCAGGAAAAATGAGCGACGAAGAGGCCATAACAGATATGGCCGAACGCTTTGACACCCTGTGCCAACTTTGGTTGAAATACAGAAACGATCAGCCCGCCTGAGCCGAAGGAGCGATATTTTGACAACGACCATACGACTGACAATGGCGCAGGCACTCACCCGGTTTCTGGCAAACCAGAAAACCGAAATTGACGGCAAAAGCGTACCGATTTTTGCTGGTGTCTGGGCCATATTCGGCCATGGCAATGTTGCCGGACTTGGTGAGGCGCTCTATCAGCAGCGTGAGCAGCTGCCAACCTATCGTGCCCACAATGAGCAGGCCATGGCGCATGCGGCCGTTGCCTTTGCCAAAGCCGGTTTTCGGCAGCGAATGATGGCCTGCACCACCTCCATTGGACCCGGGGCTCTCAACCTTGTGACTGCGGCGGGCGTCGCCCATGTCAACAGGCTGCCTGTGCTGCTGCTTCCAGGCGATGTTTTTGCAAATCGCACACCTGATCCGGTTCTTCAGCAGGTGGAAGCGTTTGGCGATGGCACCATCTCGGCCAATGATTGCCTGCGTCCGGTATCGCGCTACTTTGATCGCATCACCCGACCTGAACAAATCATGCCTGCGCTGCGCCGTGCCATGCAGGTGCTGACTGACCCGGCTGAATGCGGCCCGGTTACCTTAAGTCTGTGTCAGGACGTTCAGGCGGAGGCTTACGATTTCCCGAAAACCTTCTTTGAGGAAAAAATCTGGCATACGCGCAAACCCGCACCCGATCAGCGCGAACTGAAACAAGCCACCGCATGCATCAAACAATCGAAAAAACCAATCATCATAGCGGGCGGTGGCGTTTTGTATGCAAAGGCGGGCGAAGCGCTTCGCATGTTTGCACAAAAACACAAAATACCGGTATGCGTGACGCAGGCTGGCAAATCGTCTTTGCCGGATGATCATGCTCTTTGCATGGGATCCATCGGGGTTACAGGGACGCCGGCCGCCAATGCACTGGCAGAGCAAGCCGATATAATCCTTGCCGTCGGCACCCGGCTACAGGATTTCACCACCGGTTCATGGGCATTGTTCAAAAACGAACACAAGCGATTAATAGGACTCAATATTCAGGCCTTTGATGCAGGCAAACACGACGCCCTGCCCATCGTCTGTGACGCGCAAATCGGGCTAAACGACCTGTCGGATCAACTCGCAGACTGGCAGGCAGACCCTGCCCATGTTGACACTGCCCACGCGCAAAAATCCCGCTGGATGGATGATCTTCATGCGGCCACTGCACCCACTAGCACGGACCTGCCATCCGATGCGCAGGTAATCGGTGCAGTTCAACGTGGCACCAGTGACAAGACGACAGTGGTTTGTGCCGCAGGTGGATTGCCGGGTGAACTGCATAAACTCTGGCAAAGCCGGGATCCGGGGGCCTACCATATGGAATACGGTTTTTCCTGCATGGGGTACGAGATTGCCGGTGGCCTTGGAACCAAAATGGCACAGCCGGAGCGCAACGTCGTGGTGATGGTTGGAGATGGTTCCTATCTGATGCTGAATTCGGAAATAGCCACATCGGTCATGCTTGGTCTAAAGCTGGTTATCATCGTTCTGGACAATCGTGGCTTTGGCTGCATTAACCGCTTGCAGATGGGCACCGGCGGGGCGAATTTTAACAATCTGCTGAAAGATGCTGCGCATGAAGTTCTGCCTGACATCGACTTTCGTGCCCACGCGGAAAGCCTTGGCGCTATCGCCACCAAGGTCACGTCCCTGTCTGACCTTGAACGCGCCGTACAGGATGCTGAGCACAATAGCCGCACAACCGTCATCGTGATCGATACTGACCCCCTTGCAACAACTGAGGCTGGCGGTCATTGGTGGGATGTTGCAGTGCCCGAGGTAAGTGCGCGCGAGGAAGTGCGCACGGCCAGACTTGCCTATGAGGCTGACCGGAAAAATCAGAACTGAATTGCAAAGAGTAAAGAGCCAGAACCATGATCAGGTACGGTACAAATCCAATCGCCTGGACCAACGATGATGACCGGTCCATCGGCGCCCATATCAGCCTTGAAGAATGTCTGTCCGACGCCGCGCGAATTGGATTTGACGGCATCGAAAAAGGCCACAAAATGCCCTCTGATGCACAACAGCTGCGTGATGTCCTGCAGGCCCACGGCCTGACTTTTGTCTCTGGCTGGCACTCGTTGAACCTGCTTGTCAATGATCTTGCAACCGAAAAGGCGTCTCTCCAGGTCCAGTTGGATCTGTTAAAGGCACATGAATGCAAGGTCTGCATTGTTTGCGAAACATCAAACGCCATTCATGGCAATGTTGATGCGCCTTTGTCACAACGACCGGTGCTGGAACAGGACCAATGGTCGTCGTTCACGGAGAACCTCGAGGCACTGGCCCGGTACAGTGCGCAACAGGGCATCGACCTGGTTTATCACCACCATATGGGAACCATTGTGCAGACCGGTGAGGAAATTGATCAGCTGATGCGCGACACGGGACCGGCAACCAAGCTGCTGCTGGATACCGGCCACGCCTATTTTGCCGGTACTGATCCTGTCACGATAGCCAAAAAACACCTTTCCCGCATCAAACATTTTCACGCCAAAAATGTCCGTGGTGCGATCATGCATCATGCGCGAAAAGACGATTGCAGCTTCCTCAAAGCGGTCAAGGACGGTGTTTTTACTGTACCCGGCGACAACGAAGGTGATATTGACTTCGAACCGGTTCTAAAAGCAATTGCAGACGGTGGGTATCAGGGTTGGCTGGTCATTGAGGCAGAGCAGGATTCAGCTGTCAGGAACCCGTTCACCTATCAGAAAATGGGCCTGGAAGCGTTGCAGTCTTTGGCACGCTCCACGGGGCTCGATACCAACAAGGGGTAAAACATGTCTTCTCTACTGGTCAAACCACAATCGGGTAATGGTCGTGTAACACATGTGACGCCGCAAAACGCCAATTGGACCTATGTCGGTTTTGACCTGCATCGCCTTGTGCCGGGCGACAATGTCAGTGCCCCTACCGGTGAACGCGAGGTTTGTCTGGTGATGGTTACAGGCAGCGCCAAAGTGACGGTCGGCGAGCAGGATTTCGGCACTGTCGGCGGCCGTAAAACCCCTTTCGACGGTAGCCCGGCGGCAGTCTATGTCCCGGCAGGTGCCCATTGGCAGGTCGTCGCGGAATCGCAATTGGAACTGGCCGTCTGCTCAGCACCTGACAACAGTGGCGACCTGCCTGCACGGGTCATTTCTGCAGGTGATTTGAGTCAGGAAACCCGTGGCAAGGGCAGCAATACACGTTACGTCACCAATATTCTTCCCGAGGATCAACCTGCCCAATCACTGTTGGTCGTCGAGGTCATCACACCGGGCGGCAATACATCCTCCTACCCGCCACACAAGCATGATCAGGACAATCTGCCCCATGAATCCCTGCTTGAAGAAACCTATTATCATCGTTTGAACCCGCCTCAGGGGTTCGGGTTTCAACGCGTTTATACCGATGACCGTTCGCTGGATGAAGCCATGGCTGTCGAGGACGGCGATGTGACGCTTGTGCCGCGCGGCTATCACCCCTGCGCTACCTGCCATGGATATGATCTATATTACCTGAATGTGATGGCCGGCCCACGGCGCACATGGAAATTTCACAACGCCAAAGAACACGAGTGGCTGTTTGAACAAAAATAGCAGACCGCAAGCGACACCCTGGACAACGGATGCATTTCAGGCCTTTGGAATAATGGCTGTCGCTTCAATTTCGACTTTGGCACGGTCTTCAACCAGGGCTGTAACCTGAACAACGGCCATGGCGGGAAAATTTCGCCCGAAATGACGGCGATAGGCAGCACCAAGTTCACGCGGGTTTGCAAGATATTCCTTCTTGTCCGTGACATACCATGTCAGACGGACAATATGCTCTGGCCCGGCGTCCGCCTCCTTGAGCACGGCTATGATATTGGCAAAGGTCTGATCGCACTGACCGACAAAATCATCTGTTTCGAAAATCTGATCGCCATTCCAGCCAACCAGACCACCGGTGACGACAAAATCACCACTGGACTGTACGCCATTGGCATAACCTTTGGCCGGTTTCCAACCCTCAGGGTGCAGAATTTTCATGATGGTGCTTTCTTCCAATGTTGTTTATTCGTGATCATACGCCCAGATACCGGTCTTGAATTTCAGCTGATAACTCTGCAGGTGTGCCAAGCCAGACATTTTGTCCGCGTTCAAGGATGACACAGCGGTCAGCGACTTTCAAAAGTTCCTTCAACGTCTTGTCAACAATGAGGATCGACTGACCTTCATCTTTGAGCGCACGAACAGCAGACCAGATTTCCTGCCTGATCACAGGAGCCAGCCCCTCGGTTGCCTCATCCAGAATCAATAGTTTGGGATTGGTCATCAGCGCACGGCCAACCGCAAGCATCTGCTGTTCACCACCCGAAAGCGTGTTGGCATATTGACCATGACGTTCCTTCAATCGTGGGAACAGGGCATTGATCCGCTCCAGCGTCCAAAGGCCGGGCCGCGCCGCGACGACCAGATTTTCATGAACCGTCAAATTGGAAAAGCAACGTCGCCCCTCCGGAACAAGCCCAATCCCCAGCCGGGCCACCCGATGCGGGCGCAGCCCGGCGATATCCTGACCGCAAAACCGAATGGATCCGTTCCTGTAGGGCAAAATCCGACAGAGCGATTTGATTGTTGTGGTCTTGCCCATTCCGTTGCGCCCCATCAGCGCGACGACCTCACCTTCAGCCATGTCCAGATGAATGCCGAACAACGCCTGTGAACGGCCGTAGAAGGACTGTAATCCGTCAATCTCCAGCAACATCAGTCCTCCTCCCCCAGATAGGCTTCGCGCACATCCCTGTTTGCACGAATATCTGCAACGCTGCCGGTCGCAATGACGCGGCCGTAAACCAATACCGTGATCCGGTCAGCGAGGGAGAAAACGGCCTCCATATCGTGCTCGACAAGAAGAATAGGCACCTGATGGCGCAATGTATCCAGATAACCGGTCAGTTGCTTTGACCCTTCCGGTCCCATGCCAGCCATTGGCTCATCCAATAGCAGCAGCTTCGGCTGCAATGCCAGGGCCATCGCCATTTCCAGTTGACGACGCTCTCCGTGTGATAGTTCGGCAGCAATGACATTGGCCCGGTCTTCAAGGCCGACCTCCCTCAGCCTGCCATGCGCCTGATCAATCAGTGAGCGGTCCCGCATGACCGGTTTAAAAAACCGGAAGCTAGACCCCTGCATTCCCTGTACGCTCAGCATGACATTGCGCAGGGCTGAAAACTCCGGTGCAACGGAGGAGACCTGAAATGTCCTGCCAAGGCCTTTGCGCGCTCTTTGGGCCACGCTCATGGACCTCATCTCTTCACCGAGAAATTGAATGCTTCCCGCATCCGGCATCAGCGAACCGGCTATTTGATGAATGAGTGTCGATTTTCCGGCACCATTCGGACCGATGAGCGCGTGGATTTCACCCGGCCGCACATCCAGCGTCACATCATCCGTTGCCTTCAGTGCACCGAATGATTTCTGCAACTGGTTGAGCTCAAGTATGGCCGTATCATTGTGTGCAGCATCAGCCATGATCGCGCCTCCCTGCAAGAACGCCCAGCAGGCCGCCACGCACGAACAGGACGACACCGAGCAAGATCAGACCCAGAAAAAACTGCCAATGTTCGGTGACGCCGCCCAGATAAAACTCAAGAACAATAAACAATGCTGCTCCGGCCAGTGGTCCGAACAACCGTCCAACACCGCCCAATATGACAAAAATCATGATTTCACCCGACACCTGCCAGGACAACATGGAGGGGCTGACAAAGCGGTTGAGATCGGCAAAGAGCGCACCGGCCAATCCTGTCATTGCTGCGGATATGATGAATGCCACCAGTCGGATATTAAGCGGTGCGATACCGGTTGCGGCAAGACGCACATCATTTTGGCGGGCCACCTGCAGCGCTGCGCCAAATCTCGAGTCACGAAGGCGTGCAGAGAGCAGCAGACACACCATCAGGGCGGCGCAGCAGATTAAAAAGAACTGCAGCGGATCAAGTGTATTCAGCCCTGGAAATCCGTTGCGCACATAGATCGACAAGCCGTCTTCGCCACCGTAGGAGGGCCAGGATATGGCGAAATAATAGATCATCTGGGCGAATGCCAGGGTGATCATGATGAAATAGACCCCGGATGTGCGCAGCGTGATCAGGCCGATGAAGACAGCCACCAGCGCACAAATCACAATCGCGACCAGCCAGATAACAGGCATGTCGCTGGTGCCGGAAATCAGCAACGGCCAGGTGAACAGCGGCTCATCGTTAAAGGCGTGTTGAGACAATATCCCGGCGACGTAACCGCCGATACCAAAGAAAGCCGCATGACCGAAGGACACCATGCCACCAAGGCCCAGCGCAATATTGAGACCAACACCGGCAAGCGCCAATATGGCAACACGGGTAGCCAGCGTTACGTAGAATGGTTCATCCAGATAAAGTGCTGCAAAGGGAAATGCCAGCAGCCCCAGTCCAAGAACCCAATTTATGATGGTTTCACGCTTCATGTTGCCCTCACGCGCCTGCCGCAAACAGGCCCTGAGGCTTGAGCGCCAGGATGATTGCCATGAGTATGTAGATTGCCATCGATGCAAGCGCTGAACCAACCGAGGTTGCCTGAGCGTTTTCCATGAAAAGTGCGAAAAACTGAGGCAGCAAGATACGCCCCATCGTATCAACGACCCCCACCAGAATTGCCCCGATCAACGCCCCTTTGACCGAACCAATGCCGCCGATCACAATGACCACGAATGCAAGGATAAGAACCGGTTCACCCATGCCCACCTGCACAGACTGGATGGCCCCGACCAAAGCACCCGCCAACCCGGCAAGTGCCGCACCAAGCGCAAATACAATGGTATAAAGTGTGCGTATATCAACACCCAGGGCACTGATCATTTCACGGTCTGATTCACCTGCGCGAATACGCATGCCCAGACGGGTGCGCGAAATCAGTAAATAAAGCCCGAGGGCAATCGCAAGACCGGCAATAATAATGGCCAGACGATAGAGCGGATATTGAACACCGCCCGGCAGGAAAACAGCCCCTTGCAGTATTGGCGGAATATCCAGGTAAAGCGGGAACGAGCCAAAGACCCAACGTGTACCTTCAGAGAAGATAAGAATGAGTGCAAATGTCGCCAGAACCTGATCGAGATGGTCACGTGCGTAAAGGCGTCGAATGACGACAATTTCCATCACGG
This sequence comes from uncultured Rhizobiaceae group bacterium, assembly GCA_947501445.1. GTDB lineage: Bacteria > Pseudomonadota > Alphaproteobacteria > Rhizobiales > Rhizobiaceae > Hoeflea_A. The sequence continues at coordinate 16,779 of CANMVS010000012.1, forward strand.
CACCGGCCGCCGCAGCGCCCGCCAGACTGGCAATAAGTCCAAGCCAGAACGAACCTGTTGCAACAGCTACAGTCGCGCAGATGAACGCGCCAATCATGTAGAGCGAGCCATGGGCGAGATTGATCAGCCCCATGACGCCAAATACCAGTGTCAGGCCGGCTGCCATGAGGAAAAGCATAATCCCGAACTGGACACCATTGAGCAGTTGCTCTGTAAAAAGGGCAAGTGTCATAAATCAGACCGTGCTGTTGTTGAAATCGGAAATCAATGGATCGGCACGACCCCGAAAGCCCGTGCCGAAATGTGGTTAAAGCTTACAAGCATCCACATAGGCGCTTGAGCGATCCTCAAGCCCGACGCCGACAATCTTGTTGGTCAGCACATCACCTTCCTTGATCACCTCACGCACGTAGATGTCCTGAATCGGATGCTGGTTGCTGTCGAACTTGAAGTCACCGCGCACACTGTCAAAATCAGCCTCTTTCAATGCTGCCCGGAAGGCATCGGCGTCCTTGACATCGGCCTTGTTCATGGCTGAGAGGATCAGATTGGCTGTATCAAAGCCCTGACTTGCATAAAGTGACGGCAGACGGCCGTATTCCGCCTGAAACCCTTCGACAAAGGCTTTGTTGGCCGGATTATCGATGTCCTTTGACCACTGGGACGAATTTTTCACACCAATGGCGGCATCACCAACGGCCTTCAAAATACCCTGATCAAAGGAGAACGCAGGTCCCATAACCGGCGTATCAACACCCGATTGTGCATATTGCTTCATGAATGCAATGCCCATACCGCCGGGCAGAAAGAAGAAAACACTATCTGCGCCGGAGGCTCTGATCTGGGCAATTTCAGCCGCATAGTCATTCTGGCCGAGTTTTGTATAGAGTTCTCCGGCCACATCGCCCTTGAAGAAACGCTTGAACCCGGTCAAAGCATCCTTACCGGCCGGATAATTTGGTGCCAGTATGAACGCATTCTTGAAGCCGGCGCTGCTGGCATGTCCACCCATTGCCTCATGCAGATTGTCATTTTGCCAGGCAACATTGAAATAATTTTCGTGGCACCCCTTGCCCGCCAATGCCGAAGGACCGGCATTCGGTGAGAGATAAAACACACCCTGCCCGACAGCGCCAGGTACAACGGCCATTGCAAGATTGGACCAGATAATTCCCGTCAGGATGTCCACTTTTTCCTTCTGGATCATCTTGTCAGCGATCTGCACAGCTAAATCAGGTTTGCGCGCATCATCCTCGATGACAACTTCCAGGTCCTTGTTGCCAGCCATTTTTGCGGCCAGCATAAAGCCATCACGCACATCGACGCCAAGGCCGGACCCGCCGCCCGAGAGCGTTGTGATCATGCCAACCTTGACCGGCTCGGCCATGGCGACAGCACTTGCAGTCAAAGACAAGCCCAGCAGACTTGCAAAAATCATCTTTTTCATCAGGTATTCCTCTCCATTTTTTTAATTTTGATTTATTGGTTTTTTAGTCTGAACCTTTGAATCTTGCCCGTTTGGGTTTTCGGCAAGGTTTTGATAAATTTGACGGATCTGGGATATTTGAAAGGCGCTATCGTCGCTTTAACATGGTCCTGCAGACGCTTTACTGTGTCCGCATTGGCGGCTACACCATCGACCAGAACCACATGTGCTTCAACAATCTGTCCCCGCTCCGCATCCGCAGCCCCTATGACACCACACTCCACCACATCCGCGTGTGACAGCAGTGCCGCTTCAACCTCAGGTCCGGCAATATTGTAGCCGGATGAAATGATCATGTCATCGGCACGGGCAACAAAATGGAACACACCGCCATCATCTTGCATGAAAGCATCGCCGGTCAGGTTCCAGCCATCACGCACATAATCCTGCTGACGCCCATCATTGAGGTAGCGACACCCTGTTGGCCCGCGCACGGCCAGTTTTCCGGGTTCTCCGTGGGGAATTTCATTCATCGCATCATCAACAATTTTTGCTTCATAGCCGCTCACCGGCACGCCGGTAGCACCCGGTGCCGAATGCCCAAGGCGATTTGAAATAAAAATATGCAGTAATTCCGTTGCGCCAATACCATCCAGCAGTGGTTTGCCGGTCTTTTGCATCCAGGCGTCATAGACCGGCGGCGGCAGGGTTTCGCCGGCTGAAACAGCAACCCGCAGGGATGACAGGTCAGCCCCCTCTTCCATCGCAGCCAGCATGGCCCGATAGGCCGTTGGCGCGGTAAAACAGATCGTCGCCCCGTAGGTCTGAATGATATCGACCATATTGGGCGGCGATGCATTTTCCAGAAGTGTCGCTGCGGCACCGAAGCGCAGCGGAAAAATGGCCAGTCCGCCAAGACCGAATGTAAATGCCAAGGGCGGTGATCCGACAAAAACATCCTGTGGCGTAACGCCCAAAACCTCACGGGCATAACCATCGGCAACGATCAGAAGATCGCGATGGAAATGCATCGTTGCTTTCGGCTCACCGGTGGTTCCGGACGTGAACCCCAACAGTGCCACGTCATCGCGGCCGGTATCCACACTGTCAAACCGCACTGATTTGTTGAGCGCCACACGGTCCAGCTCGGCATCATGATTTGCAGTGCCGTCAAATCCAACCACTTTTTCCAGCGTTTCACTGTCCTTGGCACAGGAAACCAGCTCATCCATCAATCGTGTGTCACAAAGCGCCAGTGTCACCTGTGCCTTGTCGACGATCTTTGATAATTCCACTGCCCGCAACATGGGCATTGTATTGACGACAACAGCACCCGCTTTCGTCGCCGCCAGCCAGCAGGCGACCATCGCCGGATTATTGGCTGAACGTATCAATATCCGATTTCCGGGTTCAACCCGGTAGTCTTCCACCAGTGCGTGGGCTATCCGGTTTGTCCAGTCCGCCAGTTCCTTATAGGTCCGCCGACGCCCATTGCCGATGAGCGCCGTATGGTCGGAGAACCCTTTCTCGACCATTTTGTCCGTCAGTTCGACGGCTGCATTCATCCGGTCAGGGTAATCAAAGCCTGAAAAATCAATGTCCGGCCAACTTGCAAAGGGCGGCAGATTATCCCGGCTGAATGTGTCGGTATGGGCTGTTGGTCCAAGAACAATCGCGCTCATGCGGGTGCCCCCATAGTGGCCATCGCCTGCCGGGCGATGATGATTTTCTGTACATCAGATGCACCTTCATAAATGCGCAGCGCACGAATTTCGCGGTACAGGCTTTCAACAATATGGCCGGTACGCACACCGTCACCGCCGTGGATTTGCACGGCCTTGTCGATGACCTCCTGCGCCTTGTCGGTTGCATAAAGCTTTGCCATGGCCGCTTCGCGGGTGACCCGTGCGGCACCACTGTCCTTGGTCCAGGCAGCCCGGTAGACAAGCAGGGCAGCAGCATCCACATCCAGTGCCATATCAGCAATATGGCCCTGCACCATCTGCAGCTCTGCCAATGGCGCGCCGAATAACTCGCGCGACGCGGCACGGCTGATGGTTTCATCCAGCGCCCGGCGGGCAAAGCCCAGAGCGGCCGAGCCAACCGTTGAACGAAAGACGTCAAGAACGGACATGGCAATTCGAAACCCATTGCCCGCTTTGCCGATCAATGCACTTTGCGGGATACGGCAGTCCTTGAATGCCAGCCTTGCAAGCGGATGGGGTGCGATCACGTCAATGCGCTCGGCCACATCAAGACCAGGCGTGTCCGCCGGTACGATAAAGGCGCTTATGCCCTTTGCAGCTGCCCCTTCGCCGGTGCGGGCAAAGACCGTATAGACATCAGCAATGCCGCCGTTTGAAATCCAGGTTTTTTCGCCGTTCAATATGTAACTGTCACCATCGAGAGTGGCAGACATGTCCATGTTCGCCACATCGGAACCGGAGCGCGGTTCGGATAGCGCAAATGCCGAAAGCGCCTGGCCGTTTCGGGTTTTCGTCAGCCACTGCCGCCTTTGATCAATGGTGCCAAACAGCGACAGGGCACCTGTACCGAGCCCCTGCATGGCAAAAACAAAATCTGCCAGACCATTGTGACGCGCCAGAACTTCACGCGTCAGACACAATAGGCGCACATCAATTTGCGAACCTTCGTCATCGGGATCAACAGCGCTATGGTGCAACCAACCGGCATCGCCCAGCATGCCGGCAATCCGGCGGCAGGTATCATCAATATCATCATGGCCGAGACCAGCGAGATTTCGGCTGACCCAATCATCAAACCGGTCGTGGAATTCAACGTGGCGCGGTTCGAAAAATGGCCAGTTCAGAAAACTGCGATCGGCCATGATCAATCTCCCTCGAAAACCGGCTTCTGTTTGGCAACAAAAGCATCATAGGCACGTTTGAAGTCACGGGTCTGCATGCAAATCGCCTGCGCCTGGGCTTCAGCCTCAATGGCCTCATCAATGGACATTGACCATTCCTGTTTCAACATTGTCTTGGTCATCATATGACCAAAATTGGGCCCGTCTGCCAATCGCCTGGCAAATGCCAGGGCATCGGTTTCCAACTCCTGTGCATCCACCAGCCGATTGTAAAAGCCCCAGCGCTCGCCCTCTTCAGCAGACATGGTCCGGCCACTGTAAAGGAGTTCCGCAGCGCGTCCCTGCCCGATGATGCGTGGCAGGATTGCACAGGCCCCCATATCACATGCGGCAAGCCCGACGCGGGTAAACAAAAAGGCTGTTTTGGCTTGTGGTGTGGCAAACCTGATATCGGATGCCATTGCGACAATGGCGCCGGCGCCGACACACACGCCATCAATGGCGGCTATGATCGGTTTGCCGCAACCGACCATTGCCTTGACGAGATCGCCGGTCATTCGGGTGAAGGACAGCAGGCCCTTCATATCCATATCGAGCAAGGGTCCGATAATATCGTGGACATCACCACCGGAACAGAAATTCCCGCCATTGGAGGCAAAAACAACCGCATCAACATCATCGACATAGACCAGTTCACGAAAGCAATCACGCAACTCGGCATAGCTTTCAAAAGTCAGCGGATTTTTGCGGTCGGGCCGGTTCAGCGTTATGATGGCAACACGGCCATCCATACGCCAGTTAAAGTGCTGCGGCTTGAAATTGACCATGGTGGTCATAGTGTTTTTGCTCCCTTGATCTGAACATTGTCCAGCAGTTCAACCAGAATATCGGCATCCTTTGCATCCAGACTATCAAGCATCGATGCAATCCAGCCTTCATGTATTTTAGCCATGTGGAGGAATTCTTTTTCACCGGTTGGCGTCAGTTTCACAACCATTGCCCTGCGGTCTTCGCTGACTGGCACCCGAACAACATAGCCATCTGACACAAGTCTTTCGATGATGCCCGTAACATTGCCATTGGAGACCATCAACGCCGAAGAAAGGGCACTCATTTTCATGCCGTCCGTCTCGCGGTACAAAGCAGCCAGCACATCAAAGCGGGGTAAAGTCGTGTGAAATTCCACCCGCAACCGCTCGCGGATCTCTGCTTCCATCTGCCGCGAAATTTTCAACAGGCGCAACCAGATACGCAATTTCTGCTTGTCGCGATCTATGTCCAAATCCTGGATGGCGTTACTCAAATCTCGCCCCCTGACAACGTAATGGCCTGCCCGGTAATGCTGGATGTATGGGGGCCGCACAGCCACAATACGGATTGGGCAACCTCTTCGGGTTGAATAAAGCGCCCGCTCGGATTGTCCTTCAATAATTCCTGTTCCGCTTCTTCACGGGAACGGCCTGTTTTTTCGGTTATGAATTCCAATGAGCGCTCAAGCATTGGCGTCTCGGTGAATCCCGGGCAAATGGCATTGACGGTAATGCCCGATTGAGCCACCTCAACGGCAACCGCTTTTGTCAGCCCCAAAACACCATGTTTGGCGGCGCAATAGGCCGATACATATGCATAGCCCTTGAGCCCGGCGATCGAAGCAATCGATATGATACGCCCCCATTCACGATCTGCCATGCCTTTGAGTCCGGCATGTATCGTTAAAAACGCGCCATCCAGATTGACGTCAATCATCCGGCGCCAGCGCTCGTAGTCCAATTTGGCAAATGGCCTGCTTTCCGCAGCGCCAGCGTTGGCAATAACAATATCCGCACAGCCATGACGCTCGGCAATTTGAGAAAACAGCGCCGCAACACTTTCCGGGTCGGTAACATCACAGATAATGGACGTAATGCGCTCTGACGTTGCGGCAACCTCGTTGAGTGAACTTTCGGTTCGCCCGGTTATGGTCACGGTGGCACCGGCCTGCGCCAGAGCCTTGGCAATGCTGGCACCAACGCCGGTTCCCCCGCCGGTTACAACGGCATGTTTTCCACCAAGGTCAAACATATTTAAACCTTCCCCATTTGCATCTCAGCACGTTCCAGCAGTCGCACATACTGATCCCGTCCGGCAAGATAGGGAAGTGGCCAATCGGTTTGTTCGTCGCCAAGACCTGCAGCCGTATGTAACGTCCAATAGGGATTGGCCAGATGGGGCCTGGCCAGACAGACAAGATCTGCACGGCCAGCCATCAGTATCGAATTTACATGATCTGCCTCAAAAATATTGCCAACGGCCATCGTTGCCATATCGGCTTCATTGCGGATACGGTCAGAGAACGGCGTCTGGAACATGCGGCCATATACCGGTTCGGCCTTGATCGACGTTTGGCCGGCCGATACGTCACAAATGTCAACACCGGCTTCCTTTAAGAGCCCGGCGATCAGGACCGCATCATCCGGGGTAATGCCCTCATCGCCCGCCCAGTCATTTGCCGAAATGCGTACAGAGATTGGCTTTTCACCGGGCCAGACTTCCCGCACTGCATGATAGACTTCAAGCGGATAACGCATGCGGTTTTCAAGCGAGCCGCCGTATTCATCATCGCGATCATTGGTCAGCGGCGTAATGAATGACGACAGCAGATAGCCGTGGGCGGCGTGAATTTCGATCATGTCAAATCCACAAGCGTCCGCCATGCGTGCAGCCGCTACGAATTGATCGCGCACCAGGTCCATATCGGCCCTGTCCATTCGTTTCGGTTTTTGATTTTGCGGCGACCATGCACGCTCGGATGCCGCCAGTAAGGGCCAATTGTCCTGATGCAAAGGCGCATCCATTTCTTCCCAACCAACCTGCGTCGATCCTTTGGCACCTGAATGGCCCAGTTGCATACAGACTTTGGCAGGTGTTTGTTGATGAATAAAATCCACAATTCGGGTCCAGGCTGCCTGCTGTTCGGCACTATAGAGCCCCGGACACCCTGGAGTAATGCGCCCCTGCGGACTGACGCAGGTCATCTCGGTATAGATCAATGCTGCCCCGCCCTTCGCCCGCTCACCATAATGCACAAGATGCCAGTCCGTCGGGCATCCATCAACAGCCTTGTATTGTGCCATGGGTGAGACCACCACGCGGTTATGCAACTTCATATTGCGCAATTGGTAGGGCGCAAACATCGGTGCCCGGTGCCCGTTGGCGCCGGCCTGAGACTGAAACCATGCCTCTGCCTGCTCCATCCACGCGCCATCGCGCAAGCGCAGGTTTTCATGACTGATGCGCTGTGAGCGCGTTAACAGCGAATAGTTGAACTGCACCGGATCAAGATGCAGGTAGCGCTCGACATTTTCAAACCACTCAGTCGAATTTCGCGCCGCCGATTGAAGCCGCAACACCTCCACACGCCTGTCATCCTCATAACGATCAAAGGCGGCCTGCATGGTGGGCTCACTATGCAGATAGGTGGCCAGTGCGATAGCACTTTCCATGGCAAGCTTGGTACCTGATCCAATTGAAAAATGCGCGGTTGCTGCCGCATCCCCCAGCAGCACAATATTATCATGGGACCATTTTTCGCACAGGACCCGGGGGAAATTAATCCACGCCGATCCACGAATATGGTTGGCGTTGGTCATCAATGCATGGCCACCAAGGTATTTGGCGAATATCCGCTCGCAAATCGCAATGGATTCCTGCTGGGACAGCGCACCAAATCCGAAGGCATTCCAGGTATCCTCATGGCACTCGACAATGAATGTCGCCGTGTCATCGTCAAACTGATACGCATGCGCCCAGATCCAACCGTGTTCAGTCTCTTCAAATATGAAGGTGAAGGCGTCATCGAATTTCTGGTGCGTTCCAAGCCAGACGAACTTACAGGCGCGCACGTCAACATCGGGTCGAAACTGTTCGGCATAATCGTTGCGGGTTTTTGAATTCAGCCCATCAGCGGCAATCACCAGATCATAGTCACTGGCATAGTCTGCGGCGCTCTCGATATTCGCCTCAAAACGCAAATCAACACCAAGTGCACGCGCCCGTTCCTGTAGCAAAAGCAGCAGTTGTTTGCGCCCGACACCGCAAAAACCATGGCCGGTGGAGAGCTCCTTATGGCCCCGGTAATGTACTGCAATATCATCCCAATAGGCAAAATGCTGTCGAATTTCCTCAGCACTGACAGGATCGTTTTCCTGCAGGTTATCCAGCGTTTCGTCGGAAAGAACCACACCCCAGCCAAATGTGTCATCGGGTTTGTTGCGCTCAAAGACCACAACCTCATGCGCCGGATCACGCAGTTTCATGCTGATTGCAAAATAGAGGCCCGCAGGCCCTCCTCCAAGGCACGCTACTCGCATCGTCACTTCCCTGTCCTGGCTTTGCGACCTGTCAGATAACCGACATCGCATTTTGCATGTTGAACACAGGTTGCCATCAATAATAAATTATTTCAAGCTTAAAATTTTAAATATAAAATACATTCAAAAGCAGCCTGACAATCAAGAAACCAACATGGCACGCGACGGCGTAACATCAGATAGTTCAAAACCGGTGGCAATCAGCGCATCGGGCACCGCACGACCAAGAACCAAAGCAGCGGCCAGTTGCGAAAGACCCGGCGCGGTTTGAATCCCATAGCCACCCTGCCCTGCAAGCCAGAAAAATCCATCCACAGACGCATCGTACCCGCATACGGGGTGGTGATCCGCGACAAAGCTGCGCAATCCTGCCCAGCTGTTTTGTATGCGCCCGACGCGCAGGTCAAATGCCCGCTCAATGCGATCAACACAGATGGCGATATCAAGTTCTTCGGGCTGTGCATCGCATGGTTCACTTGGCGTTTCATCAGCAGGGGATATCAACAAACGACCTGCGTCAGGTTTCATATAAAATTCTTCATCCACATCAACAGCCAGTGGCCAATTGTCCACGGCATGACCGTCCGGCGCAGCAACAATAAGCGCAGTGCGCCGTTTGGGGACCAATCCTACCGGTTCAGCACCCGCCATTCTCGCCACCACATCTGCCCAGGCACCGGCAGCATTAACGACCACTGGCGCCGTGAAAGCACCGCCGCGTGTGCGGATCTCCCATTGTTCGCCCTGCCGGCGCAGGTTTGACAACTCGGCGCCGCAAACCACTTTTCCACCGCGCTCGCGTAGCCCACGCAGATAACCCTGATGTAACGCGTGCACGTCAATATCCTGCGCACCTTGTTCCAAAATACCGCCAGCGGCATAGTCCGCATGCAAGAGTGGTGCATAGGTCGCCAGGTCCGATTGGGCGACCCGCGATATTCCCGGATACTGGCCAATTTCACCATAGGTATCATTTAATTTGCCCATTTGATCATCGCGTGCAACGAGCAGGACGCCGCGTGGTGTCAAAAGCGGGTGCGCCCCAAAAATGGCCGGGGCATTTTCAAAAAAGGATCGTGCATAGCGTGAAAGCGCGCGAATGGGTGCCGGACCATAGGTTTCAGAAAACAGCGCTGCTGATCTGCCTGTCGTATGATAGCCGGGCTGATCCTCCATCTCGATCACAACAACCTTGATGTCCGCCGCCAGTTCATAGGCGACGGACGCACCCGCAATACCTGCACCAACAACAACCACATCACAATGCTGATCCGACATTCCCGCCTCCTGAATTACCGATAGATTCCATGCGATATCCGTGTTTCGTTATGATGTATTTTTGCAGTTTCAAAAAGGGTATGCGTCGTATTTAACCCACCGCATCAGAAAGCATGGAAACCTACAGACGTCCATCAGCCCTGAACTGTCTAATTCCGGTAGCTACAAGTTTTTCAAGCTCATCAAACAAAATGGCATCGTGCTTTTTGAAATTGAAACAGGACTTGCCCTGCATGCGTTTTCTCAGCCCGTCGGAGATCGATTCAAGCAGTTCAGGATTGGTATAGACCGGCATCAGATGCGCCGAAACGTAATTCTTCCTGATTTCAACACCACCAAACCCGGTACGGTACCCATCCTTTGCACGCACCTCATGACTTCCAAGATAGTAGTGCCCCGGTTCATCACGAACGATGTGGCAGTCTCGTGCATAGGCAGCATAGATCGGTTTCAGCCTGTCAAAAACTCCCTGTAGATCCATCATAAAGCCCTTCAGTTGTATCGCAGCAAGAGAGTGCAGATGATCATTGCATAGCCTTGCAGATCGCTGCAACATGCCCATTCGCGCCCAACACCAAAGGCTCAAAATCAGGAATGCACCAATGAACCCCGCACAACCACGCAGAGCTGAGATCGGTGATGCGCATGCAGTTCGCGCACTCACGCGCGCAGCTTACGCCAAATGGGTGGTGATTATCGGGCGCGAGCCGCTGCCGATGGTCGCCGACCAAACCATTGCAATACGGGACAATATTGTTGTTGTGTGGGAGTTGGACAACACTCTTGTGGCTGCGGTCGAGCTCTTCGTGAAGGCGGACTACTTGTTGATCGAAAACATTGCCGTGCAGCCTGGATACCAGGGGATGGGCCTTGGAAAACGTGCCTTGTGCCACGCCGAAGATATCGCCCGCAAGCACGCGCTCTTGGAGATACGCCTGTACACCAATGCCAGATTTCTATCCAATATTACCTGGTACAAAAGGCATGGTTACGAGGAATACCGCCGCGAAGAGATGGTGCCGGGCAGTGAGACCGTTCACATGCGCAAACCATTGCCCGACATCCACTGATGCTAGAAATTTCTAGACTCTGATTTTTTCGCTTTTTGGATCATAGAGCGGTTTCAAACTGGCGATCGCCTCAAAGCGTGTTCCGGCGACCTCAATCTCGAATTTGGAAGCCAGCATATCCGCAGCACTTTCCCCTTCCAGTACCTCAACATAGCCAAGACCAAGCGCTCCGCCCAGATAATGTCCATAGTTGCCCGAGGTCAGATAACCGGCAATTTCACCATCGCGGACAATCGGCTCGGCATGAAAAAGCAATGGCTGCGGATCGACAAGCTTGAATTGCAGCATGCGTTTTTGCAAACCTGACTGTTTGCGTTCGATCACAGCTTCCCGGCCCAGGAATGGGCCGAACTTACCGTCGGGTTTGGCTGTTTTCACAGCAAATCCAAGACCTGCTTCCAGCACATGATCCTCATCCGTTACATCGTGGCCGAAATGACGAAAACCTTTTTCCATTCGACAGCTGTCGAGTGTATGTATGCCTGCCAGACGCAGCCCCTCGTCGGCGCCTGCTTCCATAACGGTGTCGAATACGTGACGCGCCATATCGGCCGAAACATAAAGCTCCCAGCCCAATTCACCGACATAGGTAATGCGATGGGCACGAACGATGGCCATACCCAGGTCAATCGTCTTTGCCGTTCCAAATGGAAATGCCTCATTGGATAGATCAGCCGGGGTAATCTTCTCAAGTATCTTGCGGGCATTGGGACCCATGATGCCGAGCACAGCTTCGCTACTGGTAACATTGACAGCCACACAATTGGCGTTTGCAGGAATGTGCTTTTTCAGCCAGCTGAAATCGCGGGTCGCGGTGGCAGCGCCAGAGATAACCATGAATTGATCTCTTGCCAGACGCGTGACAGTCAGGTCGGCCTCAATGCCACCCCGATTGTTGAGCCATTGCGTATAGACGATTTTGCCATTTTTCACGTCAACATCATTGCCGCAGATACGTTGCAACACATCACAGGCGTCATCGCCCTCAACCAGAAATTTGGCAAAGGCCGAAAGGTCAAATGCACCTGCCTGCTCGCGGACGGCCCTGTGCTCCGCGGCGGCATAGTCAAACCAGTTCTGTCGCTTCCAACTGTAGATATATTCAGGTTTGACACCCTTGGCCAGATCATCCGCCGGAACGAACCAGTGCGGCCTTTCCCATCCCGCAGTTTCTCCAAAGCAGGCGCCACGCGCGGCCATCTTATCGTGAAACGGTGTTGTGCGCACATCACGGGCAGAGGCATATTGGCGATAGGGAAAATGATCGGCATAAAGCAAACCAAGCGTCTCTGTGACCCGGTTTTTCAGATAGGTGCGGTTGCCCTGAAAGGGCTCCATGCGGCGTATGTCCACATCCCAAAGATCAAACGGCGACTCACCTTCGACAATCCACTCCGCCAGCACTTTTCCGGCGCCACCAGCAGATTGAATGCCAACAGAATTGAAACCGGCAGCCACGAAATAATTTTCAACCTCGGGCGCCGGCCCGAGCAGATATCGATCATCAGGTGTGAAACTTTCAGGACCATTGAAGAATGTATGGATGCCGGCACTTTCCAGCAACGGCAGCCGCTCCACGGCTTTTTCAAGTATCGGCTGAAAATGATCGAAATCCTCAGGCAATTCGTCAAAGCAGAAATCTGTCGAAATGCCGTCCATTCCCCACGGTTTGGAGACAGGTTCAAAGGCACCCAGAAGAATTTTGCCTGCGTCCTCCTTGTAGTAGGCGCATTCATCGGGAACACGCAGGACCGGCAGATTGCCAGGGAGACCGGAAACTGCCTCAGTCAATATGTAAAAATGTTCGCAGGCATGAAGCGGTACATTCACACCAGCCATTTTGCCCACTTCATGCCCCCACATGCCGGCACAATTGACAACGAAATCCGCAGTAATTTCGCCCTTGTCAGTGCGTGCACCCACCGCCCTGCCATCTTTCACATGAATTTCTTCAACTTTGGTGTTTTCAAATATCTGAACACCATTTTGTTTGGCACCCCTGGCCAGTGCCATGGCTATATTTGCAGGATCACCCTGTCCGTCCAGCGGAATATGCAAACCACCAACAACACCATCGGTGTTGAGGTAGGGATACATGTCCAAACACTCCTTCGCGCTGACCACATTCACGTCGACACCATGGGTCTTTGCCATGGAAGCATTGCGCAAAAATTCTTCCATACGGTGATCACTGAGTGCCACGGCAAGTGAGCCATTGCGTCTGAACCCGGTTGCTATGCCCGTTTCAGCCTCCAGACCGCCATAAAGCTCCTGACTGTATTTTGCCAGTCGCGTCATATTCATGGTGGCGCGCAATTGCGCAATCAGGCCAGCGGCATGCCAGGTGGTTCCGCTCGTCAACTGTTTACGTTCAACCAGAACAACGTCTGACCAGCCCTGATGCGCCAGATGGTAGGCGACGGAACAGCCAACAACACCACCACCAATGATCAGCACTCTGGTTTGCTTCGGAAATTCAGCCATTGTTTTCTCCCTGCAGGAATGGGCGAACATAAGTTTCGTGAAATTATTGGAGATATTTTCACGAAACTTTCGTAACGTCCAGCCCACAGGTGAATTTTCGTCTGTCTTTTTTTATCGAAGCATACGTAAAGTGACCAAAATTAGCCCCAGACGGATGTCTCCGCCAGCAGGCTCAGGACATTATGCCACTGATGTGCAATCCGGATCTGGTCTTAATCCAGGTTGGCGCACAGTTTTGCCAGGGCAATTGATGCCAATCGGGCTTCAGCCGGATCGGCCCTGCTTGTCAGAACGATCGGAATTTTTCCACCCAGTACGACCCCAGCCGCGCAGGCTGACATGAAATAGACCATCATCTTGAACAATGCATTGCCTGTCTCGATGTTTGGGACCAGCAATATATCTGCAGCACCCGCAACCGGGCTGGTAATGCCCTTCAGGCGCGCAGCATCCACTGAGACGGCATTGTCAAATGCCAATGGCCCAAAAACATCGGCATTTGCTACATTCTGCTCAGCCCACTTTGTCAGTTCGGCAGCCTCCATGCTGGATGGCATTTGCGGCAATGGCGATTCCGTTGCTGACAGGATGGCAAGTTTTGGCCTTGTATTGCCGACGGCATGGGCAAGCTCAACCGCGTTGATAATCGATGCCTGTTTCGTCTTGATATCCGGCGCAATATTGACGGCTGCATCGGTAATGATCAGCGCCTGCTCACTTTCCGGCACAGTCATATGAAAGCAATGGGTCATGCGTCTGCCAGACACACGAATGCCGGCTTCCGCCTTTAACAGCGCACCCATGAAGGCGTCGGTATGAACATGCCCTTTGACCACCATGGCAAGATCACCGGCACCGGCTCTTTTGGCACCAACAGAAGACAGTTGCAAATCGCCACGCGCTTCAAGAATTTCCACACTGTCCAACGAAAGGCCGATTTCCTGCGAGAGGTCGCGGATAACATCCGGTTGCCCCACCAGTACAGGATCCAGCAATGCCAGCTCCATTGCCGATTTAACGCCTTCGAGAACTGATTGTTGATCAGCACCAATGACGACGCCTTTAACAGGCCTGCCATCGGTCGCCTGCTGTATCAATGCGCGTGGCAGTTCAACGGATTTGTTGCTGATCATGCTGATTGTCTCTCCGAGTTATCAATGGTCACTTAGGTCGTATACCACTGCTGCATGTCAAAGACATCGCGAGCAGCAATGGATCCGGATATGTGATTCAGTAAATTGTTCTATATTTTTCAAATCCTTAGGCGCATACATCTGTGCTGAGGCTTTCTTGCCTGCTCAATAGATAACGTGGATCTTCTATCGGTACACAGCCAGTTAAAACTTTATTTTGGATCAGCCCTTGATATTTCAATGAAAATTGGCCTCATTATGGAGCCAGTTGGCCCCAGACCAAAAACCACCCCGCAAACACGGGCTGAAGAGGAGTAATATGGTGAGGCATGCGTAGTTCACTCTTCCATGTGGAACGAATGGAGATGACCACGCTCCAAACGCAGATTCGTGAGATGCTTGTCTCGGCAATGCTCTCCGGACAATTGCCGGTTGGCGCACCTATTCCATCGACCCGTGCGATGGCGAAACGCCTTAAAGTATCGCGCAATACAGTTATGCTGGCGTATCAGGCTTTGGCGTCTGATGGCTATCTTGTTGCCCGTGAACGCTCCGGCTTTTATGTATCACCGGACATTCATGACGGGACGATGGCGGATGTTGCTGCATCCAAGCCCGTCATTGACGACGAGCCAAAAACCAATTGGGATGGTCGGTTCAGGGTGCAGCCCAGCGGACAGACAAATATTGAAAAGCCGGTAAACTGGCATGATTACCCCTACCCCTTCATCTATGGCCAGGCCGATGCGGCATTGTTTCCAATCGCCGCCTGGCGGGACTGCATGCGCCAATCGATGGGGCGCAAATGGCTTGATGCCTGGACCAATGATCATTTTGCCGAAGATGACCGCATGCTCATCGAGCAAATCCGCCAGCGCATTCTCACCCGGCGTGGAATATTGGCAAATGCCGACGAAATCCTGGTGACTCTGGGGGCACAGAACGCTCTTTATATCCTGTCCAGCCTGCTGGTGAAACGCGGAACAACCGTTGCTATTGAGGATCCCGGATACCCCGATATTCGTAATATATTTCAATTACGTACGGATGATATTCGCCACATTCCGGTGGATGATGAAGGTATCACGCTGAGCGAGGAACTGCTCGATTCCGAGCTGGTCTTCGTTACACCCAGCCACCAATATCCGACCAACGCCACCATGAGCCTTGCCCGGCGCAAGGCGTTGCTGAGCTGGGCAGGTGACAACAACAGTCTGATCATTGAAGATGACTACGAGTTTGAAACCAATTATGAGGGCGAACCGACACCGGCACTCAAGTCACTGGATCAGGGGCAGCGGGTGCTTTATGTCGGAAGCCTGTCAAAATCATTGATGCCGGGTCTGCGCATGGGGTTCATGGTTGCACCTGCACCGCTCATCCGCGAAGCGCGCGCATTGCGGCGACTGATGTTGCGCCATCCACCCGGCAACAATCAGGGTGTGGTGGCATTATTTCTGGCACTGGGCCATCACGACACACTCATTGGCCGCCTTCACCGCAGCTACCGCAGCCGCTGGATTGCCATGGGTAAGGCGCTGGAAAAACACTTTCCCGGCTGGGCCGAAGCGCCGGGTTTTGGCGGCACATCATTTTGGGTCAAAGGCCCCGAATGGCTTGACGGCGCCCTGTTGGCCAGCAAGGCGCTGGAAGAAGGGATCGTCATCGAGCCGGGCGATATCTATTTCTCCGACCCTCAGAATCATCGAAATTTTTTCCGCCTTGGATTTTCATCCATTGCCGAGGAACGCATTGAACCGGGGATCGAACGGCTTGCCGGCATTGTCAATTCAATGAAAAATGGTAGTTATTGATACTTCTATTATCAAAAATGGCCACTGGTTCAAACTATTGATATGAACTGGCCCTACGAAATGGTGCCAGTTTACCCCTATCACACATGCAACGTGCCGAAGGCCGACGCCGTCCGGCTTTGTTCCATCCGCTACAAGAGGAATTGTCCCAATGAAGATGACGACCGAAGAAGCCTTTGTGAAGGTTTTGCAGATGCATGGCATCGAACACGCATTCGGAATTATTGGTTCGGCCATGATGCCGATTTCTGACCTTTTTCCAAAGGCCGGCGTTACATTTTGGGATTGCGCCCATGAGGTCAATGCCGGAATAATCTGTGACGGCTATACCCGCTCAACCGGCAAAATGGCGATGGCCATTGCACAGAACGGTCCCGGCATCACCAATTTTGTGACCCCGATCAAAACCGCCTACTGGAACCACACACCTATGTTGCTGGTCACACCGCAGGCTGCGAACAAGACCATTGGTCAAGGTGGCTTTCAGGAAGTTGAACAGATGGCCCTTTTCCGGGACATGGTTTGCTATCAGGAAGAAGTACGCGATCCGACACGTGTTGCCGAAGTGCTCAACCGGGTCATTGAAAAAGCAATTCGCGGTTCTGCCCCGGCACAAATCAACATCCCGCGTGACTACTGGACACAGGTCGTTGATATCGAGTTGCCACAGATTGTGCGGCTGGAACGGCCAAGTGGTGGTGCCGAAGCCATCGAACAGGCTGCCGAACTTCTATCGTCGGCATCATTCCCTGTAATCCTGTCTGGCGCTGGTGTTGTGATCGGTGGTGCCATTGAAGAGTGTAAGGCACTGGCAGAGCGCCTCGACGCGCCGGTAGCCAGCGGATACCAGCACAATGACAGTTTCCCCGGCAGCCATCCACTGGCCTGCGGACCGCTTGGCTATAATGGCTCCAAAGCCGCCATGGAACTCATTGCCAAGGCAGACGTGGTACTTGCGCTTGGTACGCGGCTCAATCCATTCTCGACACTGCCGGGTTACGGCATTGATTATTGGCCCAAGGACGCCAAAATCATTCAGGTTGACATTAACTCGGACCGCATTGGTCTGACCAAGAAAGTGTCTGTCGGCATTTGCGGTGACGCCAAACAGGTCGCTATCCAGCTATTGGAAAAACTGACCTCATCAGCCGGCGACGCCGGGCGTGATGCGCGCAAGGCACTGATCCACCAAACGAAATCAGCCTGGTTGCAGACCCTTAGCAGCATGGACCACGAAGACGATGATCCAGGCACAACATGGAATGTTGATGCGCGGGCAAATCAACCTGAACGCATGTCACCGCGCATGGCATGGCGTGCTATTCAGGCTGGAATGCCAAAAGATGCGATCATTTCCAGTGATATCGGCAACAACTGTGCCATCGGCAATGCCTATCCGACCTTTGAAAAGGGCCGCAAATATCTGGCTCCAGGTCTGTTTGGCCCCTGCGGCTATGGCTTTCCGGCCATTCTTGGCGCCAAGATCGGTTGCCCGGATGTGCCGGTCATTGGTTTTGCCGGTGATGGTGCGTTTGGTATTTCAATGAATGAAATGACCTCCTGCGGCCGCAAAGAATGGCCAGCCGTGACGATGGTTGTCTTCCGCAACTACCAGTGGGGTGCGGAAAAGCGCAATACGACGCTTTGGTTCGACAACAACTTCGTTGGAACTGAACTTGACCCACAGCTCAGCTACGCCAAAGTGGCGGAAGGCTGCGGCCTTAAAGGCGTGTCTGTGACGACACAGGAAGACCTGACCGCCGCGCTGCAGGAATCATGCGAAGCACAAAAACACGGCGTGACGACATTCATCGAGATCGTGCTGAATCAGGAATTGGGTGAACCATTCCGCCGTGACGCAATGAAAAAACCGGTTGAAGTCGCCGGCATCGATCCAGCTGACATGCGTCCTCAACCTGGCGCATAATCGCTGCAATCTGAATCAAAAACCCCGCTCCGGCGGGGTTTTTTATGCGATCCAGATTTGACCTGATAGCGTCAGGGCAAAAGAATATTGAAGCGGGCCCGGATGGCCGCGTCCCGTTCAGCTGAGACATGCTTTGGAAACACCGTCGACAATATTCTGTTCTTCTCGGTGATGGCCGTCTGAATTATGTCGGGCCGGCCTTTTTCAACCCATTCCTTGGGGCTCGTTCGATCACCAACCACCGGATAGATATACTCGGTCTCCATCAATGACAACGTTTGATGATGCCCCAGATAGTGACCCGGCCCCTGCGTACAAACCTCTTCAATGGACGCAAGAGACAATGTTTCGTCATTGACTTCAATACCGCGCACACAGCGCAGACACTGACCAAGCATATCATTGTCGATGATGAGGCTTTCGAGCGAAAACCCAAGCAGGGATGCATGCATGCCGGCGGATTCATACACCATATTGAGACCGGACAATCCGGCCATGACGTTGGTAATGCCCTTTTCATATCCCGCCTGAACGTCGGGGAGTTTTGAATCGGCAATTCCTGCAGCGGCGCCACCGGGAAGATTATAATAGTGGGACATTTGTGCGCAGGCTGCTGACAAGAGCGCCTGCTCTCCGGACCCACCCGACATGGCACCGGTTCGAAGGTCGGAAACAAATGGCCAGGTGCCAAATATGGCCGGGTGGCCTTTCGACAATGCATTGACATAGACCAGTCCGGCCAGCACCTCAGCAACCGCCTGCACGACCGCGCCTGCAATTGCTGCGGGAGCCGTTGCGCCAGCCTGTCCGGCAGATAAAAGCAAAACCGGCATGCCGCCTCTTACACAATCTTCCAGCACATAACATGCGTCCTCTGCAAATCGCAGCGGTGGTACGACAAAGCAGTTCGAGTTGGAAACAAATGGCCGTGCACGAAATGCAGCTTCACCACCGGCAACCATGTGCAATAGCTCAAGACAGGGTTGTACATTTTCGCGAACCGTAATGCTGGTTCCCACATGTTTTGTGGTGCCCAGGACACTGGCGTAAAGCGTATTGATATCCAGATCACAAGGGTCCGGAATATCGCGGGCAACCAGTGGTCGCTGGAAAAAATGTACATTGTCGAGCGTTTCAACAATACGG
The DNA here is from genome assembly GCA_947501445.1 of uncultured Rhizobiaceae group bacterium. GTDB lineage: Bacteria > Pseudomonadota > Alphaproteobacteria > Rhizobiales > Rhizobiaceae > Hoeflea_A. The sequence continues at coordinate 36,233 of CANMVS010000012.1, forward strand.
GCAGCATCATAAAGGTCCTGAAGCACCGACTCGCGATACTCGCGTTTTTCAACATCGACAATATGCACGGCGGCACCAGCAGTCCCGAAATGGACCTTATTGCCGGACAGGACCAAATCATGGACGGGATCCTGAGCGCATAGGGTCAAATCGCGGCATGCATTGCGAATGGTTTCCTGAACCAGCGCCCGGGGAAACCTCAACCGCTTGTCCTCACCATAAATGGCGCCGGCAGCAGTGCAGACTTCTATGCAGCTATCAATTGCCTGAGCAAGACCAATGTCTTCCAATATGGTCAGCGCCGCCTCATTGATGCGGTCCATATCATTTTCGCTGAGTGCGCGGTAATTGTCGGAAGACATGCCGGGTTTTACCGGGCGAACCGAACGCTCAATGGGCGCCGCGCGCATCGCGCGTCTGGCCTCTCTTCCGCCCGAGCGTCGCCCCGGTTTTTCAACACCTGGTACGTCAATCTCGTCCAACAGTTTTGACATGGCGTTTTCCTCCACCCGATGTTGCCCAAATCGGACGCTACGCGCGTTTCAAAATCGCCGATAGAACCAGATTATAAAAGTTATACCTGTCTACCATGGGGCCAGTTTCGTGAAAATGATCGCGTGGATTTCATCAAATCATTGAGAAATAAGTATTTTATTGAATTTTTTACCCGTTGGCACCAAGAGCAGGTAACCGCTGGCACTACCTTTGCCAACACCAATAATTTCCTATTGGAACCTGGAGGAACTGTAAAATGACCAGGGAGGTTTTGCTGGTTTCCAGCCGATCGGTCATTTTCCAAATGTCGCTAGCAAGGCATATTGGCGGTTCACCCGCTAGTAAATCAACGTCGGGCACATCCGACTCAATGCACGATCACGCGTCAATAAGGGGAATAATCCATGTCCGTGAAAACCAAATTGAAAGCACTCGCTGCCGGGGTGGTTCTATCCACACTTGGTGGCATTCAGGGCGCACTTGCTCTTGATGAAGTAACCGTCGCCTATTTTCTTGAATGGCCAACCGCCAATCAGGTCGCTCAAATGGAAGAAACCTACGACAAGGAAATGGGTGTCAAACTCAAATGGCGTGCCTTTGGCAATGGCAATGAAATGACCCAGGCCATGGTCTCCGGCGACGTACAGATCGCCTATAGCCAGGGCTTTGTGCCTTTCGTGGTTGGTGTCAGCACCGGCGCACCAATTCGGTTGGTGGGCATTGCCGTCACCTATGCCGAAAATGACAATTGTATTGTGCGCAACGATGCAGGCATCACCAAGGAAAATGCCAAGGATCTGGAAGGCAAAAAAATTGCTACCCCGATCGGTAATGTGACCCACTACAAATTGCTTCGCACGCTTGATCACCTTGGTGTTGATTCAAACAAGGTCAATCTTGTTCAAATGAACCCACCGGATGGCGCCGTTGCCCTTGCACGCGGCGATGTTGCCATGGCCTGCGGTTTTGGTGGCGCACTGACCCGCATGCGCGAATATGGTGAGCCATTGATGACCGGCGCTGAACAGGAAGCAATTGGCATCAACACGTTTGACATCGTGTCGGTAACCAATAAATTTGCCGAGGAACATCCTGATCTGGTCGAGAAATTCATGGCTGTGACGGAAGCCGCCAATGCTGCCTACAAGTCCAACCCGGACGCAGCCTATCCAATCGTGGCAAAGGCTTCAGGCATGGATATGGATTCAACCAAATCCACCATGGCCAACTTCGGATTTCCAAGTGCAGCCGACCAAAAAGGGCCTAACTGGCTCGGTGGTGGTGTTCAGGCCATGACCAAAGGTGTTGCAGATGTGATGGTTGAAGCAGGTGGCATGGATGCCGCCCTTGACGACTACTCCGCATTCGTCGACGATAACTATCTGAATTAATGCCGCAATCAGACAGGCAGCACTAAGTGCTGCCTGTTTGTTCTCATTCAATTCCAACTGCGGAGTGAGCAATTGACCGGCATAATAATCGATACTGTTTCAATGGTCTTCACGCTACCCGGCGGCGGCGAAGTCCATGCTCTGAATAATGTAAGCCTCGACATAAAAGAAGGCGAGCTTGTTTCGGTCCTTGGCCCATCCGGCTGCGGCAAGACAACTCTTTTGAACATCGTTGCAGGATTTCTGGCACCAACTTCAGGTGAAGTGCGACTGAACAACCATGTGGTCAAGGGCCCCGGCTCGGAGCGCGGCATGGTCTTTCAACAGGGTGCGCTGTTTGAATGGCTGACCGTTGAGCAGAATGTTGCGTTTGGCCCGAATATGGCAGGCAAGCCCAAAGCGGAAACAGCCCGTAAAGTTGAACATCTGCTGGATACCGTCGGTCTTTCCGATTTTGGTGAAAAACCGGTTTATCAATTGTCTGGTGGCATGCAACAGCGTGTTGCACTGGCCCGTTGTCTCGCCAATGATCCGGACGTGATCCTGATGGACGAGCCGCTCGGAGCACTGGACGCGCTCACCCGCGAAAAAATGCAGGGCCTGGTCCTCAAGCTATGGAAAGAAACCGGCAAAACCATCATCCTGATTACCCACTCGGTAGAAGAGGCTCTGTTTCTCGGTGAAAAGCTGATTGTCATGGCACCGCGCCCCGGTCGGATCGAGAAAATCTACGAGCTTCCATTTGCCGAACAGGGGATGACGATGAGCCCGCGTGACGTAAAAGCCAGCGTCGATTTCGTCGAAAAACGTGAAGAAATACTCTCCATGATCTGGGAGATGGAAGAGGAAATCATGGGGCAGGCAACGGCCTGAGTGGGAGACATAATATGAAAGACAAAAAACAGCCTTCTGATGTTGCCATCTGGCTGGGTATCGCCGACAACACCTTCACACGGCAAAAGACAGTTAAATTTGGCGATGCGAGCGCGGTCAACTCCGGCCGTTTCTACAGCATCCTCATCGTCTTTGCGCTTGGTGCTCTTTGGGTGCTGAGTTCTGTCATGGGTCTTGTTGAACCATTCTTCTGGCCGACCATTGGCGGAACCTGGGACAGGCTTTACCTGCTCGTCACAGAGGGTTTTCGCAATACATCCCTTTGGGAGCATATCGGCATCAGCGTGTACCGGGTTATTTCCGGCGTACTTTATGGGTCACTGGTTGGCATTCCACTTGGTTTTGCCATGGGCTTGTCATCGACCGCGCGCGGTCTGTTTGATCCAATTGTGGAATTCATGCGCCCGATCCCGCCTTTGGCACTGATACCATTGATCATTTTGTGGTTCGGCATTGACGAAGTGGCAAAAATATTCCTGCTCTTTCTGGCTTCGCTTTTCATCATGACCATCGCCGCGCGTTCAGGTGTATCAAGTGTCCGCATCTCAAAAGTTCATGCTGCCTACTCGCTGGGTGCATCAAAACTTCAGATATTAAGACACGTCATACTGCCGAATGCGCTACCGGAAATTTTCACTGGCCTGCGCACATCCATGGGTGTGTGCTGGGGCACTGTTGTTGCCGCTGAACTGGTTGCGGCAGACAAGGGCGTTGGTTCCATGATCATGATCGCCAAGAACTTTCTCCAGACCGACACAGTGGTTATTGGCATCATCATTATCGGCGTCATTGGCTATGCCATTGAGATGCTGATGCGGTTTCTGGAAAGGCGCCTGATCCCCTGGAAGGGAAAAGGATAACACCTCATCTGCAGCACACTACATTTACGCAAGCCGCGGTCAGCAGACCGCGGCTTTTTCAATTCGGTCTGGTTCTGGCCTATGTGAAGGCAGAAAATCAAGTGAGAACATTGTGTTCAATGAAGTCAGCCGCCTGATCACCCTTGAGAGATCGGGACCAAAGCTGATTTGTCACTGACTGATAGAGCTCTGTTGCATCAGGTGCCGAGCTGATGGTCGCGACACCCAGGCGCACATTGGCAAATGCGCCCAGACGATACGGGCTGACAGCCACCGATTTTTTGCTTGCCTGTTTGAAAATCTGGAGGCTTGCGCCAGGCATTGAATCCACCACGACACCCAGCTGAACGCCGATTGGCTGATTGCGCAGAAGCTGAACGATGTTTTCTATCTCCACACGTGCCACCGAGCGCCGTTTTTCAATATCTACACCCCTGGGTTTGTGTGCACCAACAAACCCAAGACGCAAAAACTGGTTAAGTTCTGCGGCTGATGTCAAGCTGATGACGTTGGGTGTGCGCTTGCGATAGGTGATTTTTCGCGCATGTAAAATTCCAATGAGCGTGTCGACTTCGTTCAGGGCCTGTTGATAGTTTTCGACGTTGTCTGGAATGCTTTCCTTCAATATCAGCGGCAGATATTCATCATAAACATCTGTTGTCAAAAGGTAGGAAACCGGACCAAACAGAACTGTTATCTGGTCAACATTTTCTTCCAGCTGTCGCATACGTTCAAAGAAACTGATTGCAGATGAGATATATTCAACCCCTGCTCCAAGCAATGTGGGCAGAGACACGTCAAGCAGGTCGGCGATTTTCACAAGCGTATCAATTTTGGCTGGCTGACCGGATTCATATCGATAGATCGCGGCCCTCGAAACACCGGAACGCTTTGCCAGTTCTTCCGGTGTCAATCCTGCACCCAAGCGAAATGCTTTCATGCGCTCGCCGATTTCCTCAACTGATATGCCGTGATTCACGTGCCACAACCCTTATTTCTCGATACTGCCCCCGTATTGTTGGCATTAAATGCGACACGTTACACATTTGTCGCAAAAAAGCAAAAACATTCGCCAAAAATCTCAATTATGAGAATATTCTTGACAGGGCGACTTTCCATCCATAGCTTTATCGACTTCTGATACCGCGCATCTGGGAGATCATAATGAAAGCGTTGATCAAATTTACAAAAATGTCACGAAGAGCTCTACTTATTGGTACGGCTGTCACCCTGGCGGCACCGGCAGCATGGGCAGCTGACTTCACAGCAAAGATTGGCCACCTTGAATCCGACCAGCAGTCTCGCCACATTCACCTGGAAAAGGTCGGCGAACTGGTTAAAGAACGCACGAATGGAGCCGTCGAGTTCCAGATTTTCCCGTCCGCTCAACTCGGCAATCAGCGTGAGATGACAGAAGGTGTTCAATTGGGCACCCTGGAAGCGACCGTATCACCAGCGGCCTTTATCGGCGGTTTCAACCCTGCCGTTTCAATTCTTGATATCCCATTCCTCCTGCCGACCGATGCCGACACGGCTCAAAAGCTGCGTGAGGGCGCATTCGGCGCGGCTCTGCTGGATTCTTTTTCATCAAAGGGCGTTGTGGGCGTTGCCCTTTGGCCAAACGGTCTGAAGAATTTCACATCAAACAAGCCGCTCGACAATCTGGATTCCTTTAGCGGTCAGAAATTCCGCGTTATGGATTCCAAAATCCTGATTGAGCAGTTCGACGCACTGGGAGCATCCGCAATCGCTCTGCCATTTGGCGAACTTTATACCTCGCTTCAAACCGGTGTCGTGGATGGTCAGGAAAATCCGCTCGACACCATTCAGCGTATGAAGTTCCATGAAGTGCAGAAGCATCTTGTGATCTCCGAGCATGGTGCCATGGAAGATGTGGCAATGTTCAATCCAATTTGGTGGAACAGCCTTCCCGAAGAATACCAATCGATTATCACCGATGCATTCAAGGAAGTCATTCCCGAGCTTCGTGCCCACAAGGCCAAGGCCGTTGAAACAGCCCTTGCCGTGATCAAGGAAGGTGACATCAACGTGCGTGTCGCTTCGCAAGAAGAAAAAGCTGCTCTTCGCGACAAGATGTATGACAAGGCAAAGGCCGCCTACATCGAACGTGCGGGTGATGCTGGCAGGGAACTCATCGCGGTTTATGAAAAAGCCTATTCTGACGCTCAATAGCGCCAGATACACCAGACGGGGTGTGGCACATATCGGCCAGGCCCCGTTTTCTTTTCTAAACCGTCGACAGTGTCGACCCCAAAATAGCTGAGTGTCATGCATTATCTTCGGCGTTTGGAACGGGTATTCCTGGTTTCAGTCTTTCTTTCCATGGTGGTATTGTTTTCGCTCAATGTGCTTGCACGTGAAGTCGGTGGAACTTTTGCCAGTCAGTTGGCCTGGGTCGATGAAGCTGTCCGCCTGATGAACATCTTTCTCGTTTTCGGAGCGCTTGGCCTCGCTTTGGAACGAGGTCGCCATGTTGGCATCGATACGTTGAGGGAAGCACTGCCCAGGGCTGCAAGAAACACAATCCGAAAAATCGTTGATGCGGTTGGATGTCTGTTTTGCGTCTATATGACCTACCTGGCCTACCAGTTGGTTGTTTTCGTTCTGAACACCGGCCAGACAAGCCCGACACTCGATCTTCCAATGGGCTGGGTTTATATGGCGCCCGTCATTGGCTTCGGTCTGCTTGGCTTTCGGTACTTCCTGAGTTTTTTGTCCATTATTGATCGTTTCGGCCCTGATGAAAATGACGACGAAAATCCTTCTGTGGAAGGAACCCGGTCATGATTTTATTGGTCATACTGCTTGCCGCCGTTTTGCTCATTGCCGGATTTGAAATGTTGCTGGTGCTTGGCATCCCGGCGCTTGCAACAAAAATGATTTTCTATAGCTCGATGCCAGACCTCGCCTTCATTCAAAAGACCCTGGGCGGTATCAACCACACAACCCTGCTTGCAATCCCGTTCTTCATTTTTGCAGCACAACTGATGGGCTCGGGTCAGATCGCCAGTCGTTTGACCGGTTTGGTCAAGGCGCTTGTCGGGCACAAGCGTGGTGGCATGGGTTACACGGTCATCGGCGGTTCCATGGCGTTTGGTTCAGTCTCCGGCTCAGCACCGGCCACGGTCGCGGCAATGGGCCGTATGGTATATCCGCAAATGCGCAACGCCGGATTTTCTGACAAGTTCAGCCTGGGTTTATTGGTCGCCAGTGCCGAAACCGCGCTGTTGATCCCGCCATCCATTACTTTCATCATATACGGTTGGATGACAGGTTCGTCGATATCACGGTTGTTTGCCGGTGGCCTTGCCGTCGGGTTGGTTCTCGGTCTCGCCTTTGCCATTTTGGTAAAGCTGGAGGCCAAACGTTCCGGTGTTCAATCATTCGAAAAAACATCCGGGCGGGAAAAGCTTCAGGCAGTCAGGGATGCCGGTTGGTCACTGGGCATGCCCGCCATCATACTCGGCGGTATTTACGCCGGTATTTTCACCCCGACAGAAGCTGCTGCAGTCAGTGTCGTCTATGCGATCGTGATCGAGGCCTTTGTTTACAAAAATCTGGGTTTTGCCAAACTCGTCGAGTTGACCGAACGCGCCGCGATCTCAACGGCCACGATCTTTATCCTGCTGGCTATGGGTGGCGTGCTGGCGTTCTTCGTTACACTGGCACAGGTACCGGCACAAATCACTGAATTCCTTGCCGCGATTGACGCCGGACCCATTACGTTCCTGCTTGCGGTCAATATCTGCTTTCTGATTGCAGGCATGTTCATCGATCCAAACTCTGCCCTGCTCATCCTGGTGCCACCGCTTTATCCGGTTGCCACCGCGATGGGCATCGACCCTATTCACTTCGGCATGATCGTCACGCTCAACATAGGCATGGGCATGATAACCCCGCCCTTTGGGCTCGACATATTTGTCGCATCATCGACCCTTGATAAACCCGTTATGAGCATCATCAAAGGCGTGTGGCCGTTCGTCATTGCCAACATCATCGTGCTGATGATCATCACCTATATACCGTCGATCTCCCTGTTCGTCCCGAACCTGATTTTCGGCCAATAGGAGGCTTGATTGTGAAAAGCATAGCTTTGGATACTGCACCAGGAACCGGATATGCCAATCCAATTCATGAGGTCGAATGCATCATCAGGAGCAACGACACCGTCAACGGTGAATATCGCCTGCTTGTGCTGAATGCGCCGCTAGAATTACTCGATTGTGAACCCGGTCAGTTTTTCCATCTGCTCTGCCCGGTGTCGGGTACGTTCAAACCGTATTTGCGGCGCCCTATGAGCATCTATGGATACTATCCCGACAGGGGCGAATTGCATTTTCTCTATAAAGTCACGGGTGAAGGTACGTCGGCCATTGCCACATTGACGACCGGTGACACGCTCAATGTTCTGGGGCCGCTGGGTCGTGGGTTTGATATTTTGCCGAATTGGCAAAACCTGCTTCTGGTTGCGCGCGGTGTCGGATTGGCGACACTGGCACCATTGGCTTTGAAATCGCGGCGGCTCAATCGTAAATTGACGGCTATCTGCAGCGCCCGCTCCAGAAAACTCCTGTTGTCGCTCGACTATTTTAACGACCTTGGTGTGCGTGTTATCGCGGTCACAGACGAAGATGGCACATCGAGTGTTGAATCAATGCGCTCGATTATCGAAGGTCTGATTGCCGAAGACCCTATCGATGCAATGTACACATGCGGATCAAACCGCATATTGAAACTGCTTCAGTCCGTCGCAGCTACACACCGCATTCCAGGCCAAATTGCGCTGGAGCAGCAAATGGCCTGCGGCATCGGCATGTGCCAATGTTGCGTGCGCGCCTTCCATAGAGATGGTGGCATTGTCAATGAGCGTGTTTGTAAAGAAGGTCCCGTCTTCCACCTGCAGGAGGCAGTGGGATGCTAGATATCAGCACTCAAATCGGCACGCTCAAACTCAAGAACCCGATCATGCCCGCTTCGGGAACCTTCTCTGAAGACCTTGCTGATGTATTTGATCTGGACGTTATCGGCGCGCATGTCACCAAGACAGTCACACGGGAAAAGCGCAGCGGAAATCCGACACCACGGGTGTGTGAAGTACGCGGGTCCATGCTCAATTCAATCGGCATACCAAGCAAGGGCGTCGAGGCGTTCAAGAAGGACGTCATTCCCTTTTACAGCCGCTACAATGCGCCATTGATCGTCAGCATTTCAGCCGGCAGCGCGGATGAATTTGCATCCCTGTGTGAAGAGATCAGCGTGCCCGGTGTGGCGGCAGTTGAAGTAAACATATCCTGTCCGAATATAAAAGATGACGGCAAGGCATTTGCCATGCGTCCTTCAACGACGCATGCAGTGATGCGAAAACTGCGAGACTCGACCGACCTGCCCCTGTGGGCAAAATTAACACCAAACACGGGTGAAACAACTGAAGTCGCCAAGGCGGCGGAAGAGGCCGGAGCGGACGCGCTGGTGGTTTCAAACACGCTGCTGGCCATGGCCATCGACATCAAGACAAGACGTCCAAAACTTGGAAACCTCATGGGCGGTCTGTCAGGCCCCGCCTTCAAACCAATAGCACTGCGCATGGCGTATCAATGCGCCAAATCAGTCGATATTCCCGTTATCGGTTGTGGTGGCATTTCAACGATTGAAGACGTCATTGAATACCTCATCGCCGGTGCCGCTGCAGTTCAGATCGGAACGGCAACCTTCATCGAACCAAAGATCATGGCGAGAATGGTTGTAGATCTGGCGGTCTATCTGGAAACCCAGGGGTTGAGCAGCGTCAGACAATTGGTTGGCTGCGTTGATGACAAGGGAGCGTCCGATGGCCTTGTATTCATGGAGGCAGCCCCATGAGCCAGGCAGATAGCCAAATCCTGACCTGGGAAGACGGTTGCAATGGGATATTTGATGCGGAGAAAACTGCGGCCCGGATTTTTGATGATGTTGCGGCTTTTTCAGCCGATAAAACGGGTATAAGCCGCCCGGCTTTTTCTTCCATAGAGACAAAGACGCTCAAGTATCTGGAGGATTACGCGCGCAAACAGGGGCTCTCGGTTGACTACGATGCTGGTCAGAACGCCGTGTTTGCGCTCCCACAGGACGAACAGGCCAGCAAATATGTGCTTGTCGGCTCACACGTTGACAGCGTGCCAAATGGTGGCAATTTCGATGGCCTGGCCGGGGTTATCGCTGGTCTGCTTTGTCTCGCGCGCGCAAAACACCACGGTGTGCAATTTTCCAGGCCCGTCAAGGTAATCGCCATGCGTGCAGAGGAAAGCGCCTGGTTTGGCCCATGCTATATCGCTTCCAAAGCGTTGCTTGGCAAACTGGAAGATGATGAGCTGAGCACTCTTCACAAGGGAGACGGCCGCGAACTGGGTGCCCATATGGCCGATATTGGCATCGATATGAACCGGGTGCGCCAGCATAAACCTTTGATTGATAGCGATCGTATCGACGCCTATATCGAACTGCATATCGAACAGGGTCCCTTGTTGATTGAAAAAGATATGCCTGCTGCTGTTGTCTCGGGTATCAGAGGCAATATTCGCCACAAAAAAATCAGATGTATTGGTGAGCCCGGCCACTCAGGCGCTGTTCCACGGGCTTATCGCAAAGATCCCGTCCTTGCCATGGCTGACCTGCTTTCACGGCTCGATGACAGCTGGCTCACCATATTGCAAAAGGGCCAGGACCTCGTTCTGACGAGCGGCATGGTCGGGACTGATCCGGAAAAACATGCATTGAGCCGTATTCCCGACCTGGTGGATTTCAGTCTGGATTTTCGCAGTCAAAGCGCCGAAGCGCTGGATTCGATGCGAGACCTGTTGAAACAGGAAATGCGGACGGTGGAACGCGAGCGCGGTGTCAGGTTCGAAGTCGATACCGAACTACATACGGCCCCTGCCCTTTGCGACGGCGGAATTGTTGATGGTCTTTCGGCGTCCATGGCCAGCGTCAATCTCAATCCGTTTACAATGCCTTCTGGCGGTGGACACGATGCAGCTGTTTTCGCAAATGCGGGAATACCTGCTGCGATGATCTTTGTGCGCAATAAAAATGGCTCGCACAATCCCGATGAGGCCATGGAAATTCCTGACCTGATTGTCGGCACGAACATCATATACAATTACCTCACGGGGACGGGACAATGAGTATTTTGGTGGTCCCCGGCGGTGAGACAGCCGGTTCTCCTTTTGCAACCGGGCTGACTGATAACCCGAATCTGCCCATGCATTGCAGGGACAAAAAACCAAATAGCTTTGGTCACCACCCACAAATTGAAGGCAATGCGATCGACAGTAAACGTATCCTGCCTGTTGAGGATTTGATTGCTGATGACGGCTGCAAAATCTGGTTTTGTGAAGCAATTCGCAAAGCAGGTGCGCAGTTCACCGATAAGCATGCAGTTCCAATACAGCATTTCCCCGCGACCCACGCGGCACCCGAGAAGAGTGGCCTGTGCCTTCCCTGTCTTGCCACCAGACGCGATGTTCTCACGGTCTCCAACAAGCAGAACTGCTTCAACAGGAAACCACGACAAAAGATCAGGAGCTTTCTCGATAACCCTCTCACCTGGTCGGGTGTCCATGATGGAGCCACCGAAACATCAACTATCAACAAGAAGGATCAGTCCAATGAGTTTGACTGAGCTTGTAGAAATCATTGAAGACCAGGGGAAAGGCGTACGCGCCTATGCCGAGTGTGCCCGCATGTGCCGGGATCGGTTGCAATCTCGCTCTGGCCTGTCCGCAGCCTATTTGTTGCTCACTATTGCCGCTGACAAATTCGTCGATGCCTATGATGATCAGCCTTTGCTGAGTCAACGCGCAGAAGATGAATTTCTGCGCTTCAAAGGCTACGTTGATCAGCTTCAGGCAGGCGAACAGCAGACAGATGCCACGGTAAAATTGGAGACGTTGAACCGAATCGCAGCTGAAATTGCCAATCACTAATGCAATTCAGGTTTGACGGGATAGGAAAAACCTGAATGCATCAACACAATCAAGGGCCGACACCGTTGTCCGGGTTCTGGCAAAGCGTGAAACGGTCTAAATCAGATGGCGTATCAGGGCAAACCGACGCAAGTGATTTGCCCTGTGTCTCAAAGCCTCAGCCCCTCAACCGCTCATTTTGCGGGTCATAAATAACCTCGGGAACAACTGTTGCCCGCCGCTTTTCACCAAAAATATCCACAAATAGGGAACTATCCATCGCACTGTGCTCGGCATCGACATAGCCAAGCGCAATGGACTTGCCGGTACGGTGGCCAAAGCCACCGGATGTCACAAGACCGACATTGGTTTCACCGACAAAGATAGGACTGCCATAGGGCGCCTGCGTCCCGTCTGCCGGTTCCAGTTCCATGGCGACAAAGCGCTGGGCTACGCCATTTTGGCTTTGTTCGACAAGCGCTTCGCGACCAATGAATTGTGCCTTGTTCAACTTCACAAAGCGGTCAACACCAGACGTTAGTGGCGTATATTCCGAAGACAGATCCTGTTTCCAGCTACGATAACCCTTTTCAATGCGCATGGAGTCCATGGCATACATGCCGAAATGCCCGATGCCATATTCTTCGCCCGCCGCAACAAGCAGCGCATGAACCGCGCCCATGGTCTCCATGGGCATATGCAGCTCATATCCAAGTTCGCCGACGAAGTTGACCCGCAGTACCAGTCCCTGTGCCATGCCGACGGTGATCGGCCGTGCACACAACCATGGAAGTGCGGCGTTTGAAACATCATTGTCAGCAATCTTTGCCAGTATATCGCGTGACCTGGGCCCGGCGAGGACCAGTGTGCCGTAACGGGCCGTGATGTCCTCAAGCACCACCGTGCCACCCGTTGGCATATGCTGCTGCAACCAGTCGCGATCATGCCAATAACCTGCCGCCGGACCAATCAGCCAGAAGCGGTTTTCCGCCAATCGGGTTACAGTAAGTTCGGTCACCACCCGCCCGCTTTCAGCGCAGAAATAGGCCAGTGATACACGGCCCTGCCGTGGCAATGCGCCGGTAATCATACTGTCCAGCCATGCATCTGCACCCTCGCCCGACAATACAAATCGGGTGAATCCGGTCAGATCCAGAATTCCGGCACTTTCCACGACGGTTTTGACTTCCTGCGCCACAGCATCATCAAAATGCGGTCGCCCGAATGTCATGTCCGGTTCGGCCTTATCGCCTTCGCGGGCAAACCACAGCGGCCTTTCCCAACCACCAAAGGACCCAAACTGAGCACCATTGGCAGCCATCACATCATACAGCGGCGATGTTTTTGCAGGTCGCCCGGCTGGCCACGGTCTGTGTGGCAAATGCATGGCATATTCGTTCTGGTAGACCTCAATGGCCTTGACCGTTGCATAGGTTTTTGTCGCAAAGTCGGTAAAGCGGCGCGGATCGAGCATCCACAGATCCAGCTCTGTTTCGCCCTCGGCAATATATTCAGCGATTACCTTTCCGGCACCACCTGCCTGACAAATGCCAAATGTAAACACACAGGCTTCATAAAAATTGGTCAAACCCGGTGCCGGTCCGACAAGCGGCATGCCGTCAGGTGCATAGGGTATCGGGCCATTGATCACTTTCTGCACACCGCCCGATGCCAACATTGGCACCCGTTCGCAGGCGGCATTGATGTACCACTCCAACCGGTCCAGATCATCGGGATATAGCTGGAAGGCAAAATCCTCAGGCGTACCTTCCTTCAGCCAATGGGGCGTTGCCTGCCACTCATAGGGTCCAAGAATGAGGCCATTGCCTTCCTGACGCAAATAGTAGCTGTCGTCCGGGTCACGCAGCAATGGAATGCTCTTTTCCAGACCTTCCAGCTCAGAAATCGCTTCTGTTACCAGATACTGATGGGACATGCTGACCATCGGAACATCACGGCCAACCATGCGGCCTATTTCATCAGCGTAGTAACCTGCTGCATTGACAACGATATCCGCGTGAATGGAGCCCTTGTCTGTGGTTACGTCCCAGCTTCCGTCAACCCGCTGTTCGATCGCCGTTACCTTGGTAAAGCGAACAATCTTCGCACCCTTGTCCCGCGCACCTTTTGCAAAGGCCTGGGTAAGCTGGGATGGGTCAATGTCGCCGTCTTCACTGTCCCAAAGGCCGCCTTCAAGATTATGAATCTCCAGCCAGGGGTAATAGGTGTCGCGCATTTGCGTTGGCGTCAGCATTTCCATGTCCATGCCAGCCGCATTTGCCATGGCAGCGACATGTTCAAACTCCTGCATGCGCTCTTTGGATTGGGCCAGCCGGACTGCGCCGGTCATATGCCGGTTGATCGGATAATCCACCTCATCGCCCAGCCGGTTGTACAGCCTGGAACCATAGTTTTGCAGCTTCATCAGGTTCAAATTGCCCGTGAAGTTGGGCGTATTGCCCGCTGCGTGCCAGGTGGAACCGGACGTCAGTTCGTTTTTCTCAATCAGCACCGTGTCGGTTATGCCCGTCTGGGCAAGATGATAAAGACAACTTGTACCGACAGCACCGCCGCCGATAATGACCACATGCGCGTGGGATGCGAGCTCAGCCATAATGACCTCCTGGCTAATAATTCAATATATGGGTGGAGAAACGACCCAAATGGCGACTGCCGGTTCACTGGTATTATTCTCCCAATGAAACTGCTCTTCCTTGAAGCGAAAACAATCGCCAGCCCGGACCGTAAAAAATCGTTCGCCGATGCGAATGTCCAACGTACCTGAAACCATGTAGGCCGTTTCCTCGGTCATGCGCAAAGTCGGCTCGTTGAGCCGCGCGCCGGGCGCAAACACACTGCGAATAACCTCATAGGAACCACCAAGATCCGGTGATAACAGCTCTTCTGCCAACCCGTCTCCACTGTCACCACTCATGCGGCGCAGGCCTGATCTGGTGATCAGACCGCGTTCAGCCTCCGAGACATCAGACAACACCAGGAACCAGCTGAGGGGAACTTCAAATAATTGGGCAACCTGTCGCAATTCCTCAGTTGAAAGGACAGAGATGCCGCGCTCGACCTGGCTGAGAAAGCCGATTGAACGTCCCAGTTTTTCTGACATCTCGGTAAGCGTCATGCCTTTTGATTGGCGGATGGCACGAATGTCACGACCAATATCCGTCGACACATCGCCGTCTTTGGTTTTTTCTGCCTGACCGGAGCCATCATTCGCCATTGTAGATTCCCAACCGAAACGAGTGCGCACAGCATCCAAGCCGGCACCTTGTATTCAGCTTCCATCAAGCGATATGAAAAATCAACCGTTTTTTTCACCAACGGCTTTGCGCCGGGAAAATCCTTCACGCAAACCGGGCACCCAGAAATATTTGAGCACAGTCATCACCCTGACGGGTAACCCGAAAGGGGCTGTTGAGAGGGAGGCTTGAGCAAGGGTCGTATAAATTACATTCAACAACCGCCTGCCCCGGCAGCGTTCCGATGTCTCGACCTGTCCGGTTTAAAATGCGGTAAAGGTCATTGTGGTCAGGGACCTGGCGATCCCTTTAATATTGAGGACATTGTCATGGATGTATTTGCCGATATCCTCGCCCTTCGGCACATATATCTTCATCATCAGGTCAAACTCACCGGATGTTGAATAGAGTTCGGAAAAAATCTCTCGCTCATAGAGCGTATCAGCCACGCTATAGGCCTGCCCGGGGTGGCATTGAAGCTGAACAAATACGCACGTCATCGTAACACCTCAAGATCATCAATATTCGGTCAACCAGTGAGCCGATGTGCTAACCGGGTTGGTCAGCCGGAACACGGCGTGACTGTCAGATATTTGTAATACACCCTTCGCCTTTGCACGCAAACAAACTTGCGCACAGACACATGATATCGGCTCCCTTTTTTGTCAAATTTCCGGGGCCTGCGAGCGTGGCGAATGTCAAATCATTGGTGCCGGGTACCACTGATTAGACTTTTACTGTCAACAAATCCGGTCTAGGTATGAACTAAATGTTGCGTAATCGGTAAGCGGACAGGTGAAAACATGCTGATGCATCAGATAAGCGATTGGGACGATGCCTATGCCAATGGCATTCATATTCCCGGTGGCAACGACTACCCGGCAAAATGGACGACGCTGGCCAGGAAATTCCGCGATGATGCACAATCTGCGAACCGGGCTGAACTGGATATTGCCTATGGGTCGGGAGACAGGAACCGCCTGGATATCTTCTATCCGGAGGCAACAGCCAAGGGGCTGGTTGTGTTTGTGCATGGTGGGTTCTGGAAGGCCTTTGACAAGTCGAGCTGGTCTCACCTGGCTGCCGGTCCACTTGCACACGGTTTTGCTGTCGCTATGCCATCCTACACCCTTTGTCCGGATGCCCGGATAGCCGGGATAACGCAGGAAGTGGCACAGGCCATAAACCTGGCTGCGGCCAAGGTTGATGGTTCAATACGGCTGACGGGACATTCGGCTGGCGGGCATCTGGTGACACGGATGATGTGTCGCAATACCGAGCTGGACAGTGCCGTTTTGGAACGCATAGAGCGGACCGTTTCAATCAGTGGCGTTCATGACCTCAGACCTTTGATGAAAACCGATATGAACCAGACCCTGAATATTGACCGTGCTGAAGCACTGACGGAGAGTCCGGCGTTGCTGGAACCGGTTGGCGACACGCGGCTTGTGTGCTGGGTCGGCGCCGGGGAGAGAGCCGAGTTCCTGCGACAAAATCAACTTTTGGCAAGCATGTGGCGTGGTCTGGGCGCAGCAACGGTCAGTGTTGAGGAGCCCGATAGACACCATTTCAATGTCGTTGAGGGCCTGGTGGAGGCTTGGCATCCGCTGACGTGTTCTCTTTGCGCTTAGCCACGTCCCCGGTTCCATCGGATGACAAGGGCTCATCCTCCAAAATCCGGTGTGCCGCACCATCCAGATCATCATATTGGCCGCTGCGAATGGACCACATGAAACCGACAAGACCAAGTAGACCCAGCAACAGGGCCACGGGTATCAGATAGATCAGATTATTCAACGCGACGGCTCCGACAGCGGCAATCCGGACTTGCGTTTGAGATCACCGTTCTTGACAGCTGGCACTGACGGAACTGTAGATTTATCCACCAGCCGCAAACGCAGTGCATTCAAAACCACAACGATGGATGAGGATGACATGGCTAGCGCCGCGACCAGAGGTGTTGCATAGCCCAGTATGGCTGAAGGTATGGCAATCAGGTTATAGATAATCGCCAGCGCAAAATTCTGCCGGATCAATTGCCCGGCAAGTTTTGAAATGCGGATCGCGGCCGGCACAGCTGACAGGCTTTCGTGCAGAAAAACAAAATCTGCGGCATTGCGACCAACGTCTGCGGCCGTGGCTGGCGCTATGGAGGCATGCGCACTTACCAATGCCGGGCCATCATTCAATCCATCGCCAACCATAAGCACCTTACGGCCAGCCTCTCGTTCGCGCTCGATGAATTCCGCCTTTTGTTTTGGCAAAACGCCGCTTTTGAACAGTGAAATCCCAAGCACTTGTGCAAGTTTGCTTACAACCCGTTCCCGGTCCCCTGAGACAATCGCTACGGGCATGCCTGATGCCTGCAGCCTGGTAACGGTCGCGGCTGTATCAGCCCGCAATTTGTCTTCAAATGCAAATGCCGCCAGGAATGCACCATCAACACCAAGCACGGCTTGAGAGCGGTCAGAATTTGTAACGTCATCGTCCGGTACATTTGCCAGCGCCCATTCAGCCCGACCGAGCCGATAGCACTTTCCATCCCTTTCCGCCTGCAAGCCGGCACCGGCAATTTCCTGGAACGTGTCGAAACCGCTGGTTTGCGGCTGATCGTGTTGTGAGTACCGTGAAAGAGCCTGCGACAGGGGATGGCGTGAGTTCTTACCCATGGCTGCGGCGATGGCCAGATATTCAGGCTCAATATCGGCACCATTGACAAGTTCTGGCTGGCCAAGTGTGAGCGTACCGGTCTTGTCAAACAGCACCATATCGACCTCCGCCAGCCGCTCCATGGCGCCGCCGTCCTTGACCATTATGCCGCGCTCAAACATCCGGCCCGCCGCAACGACCTGGACAACCGGCACCGCCAGACCAAGCGCACAGGGGCACGTTATGATGAGAACAGCAATGGCAATATAGGTGGCGTGGTACCAATCACCCGAGACATAAAGCCAGCCCAGAAATGACAGAAGCGCGACCAGATGAACAATCGGCGCATAAAGTTCAGCGGCGCGATCAGCAATGCGCCGGTAGCCGGCTTTTCCATCTTCAGCCCGCTCCATAAGCTGCATCATTTCCGACAGGAAAGATTGATTTGCCGGTGCGAGCGCAATGACGGTCATTGGCCCCGTCAGGTTTAATGTTCCCGCCCTGATTACACTACCTTCAGATACAGTCACAGGCGCACTCTCGCCACTGACAAGGGAACAATCCAGATCGCTGATCCCGTGCAATACGCGCGCATCCACCGGTACCCGGTCTCCCGCAGCAAGGAGAATTTTCATATCCTTTTGTATGTCATCAACGGACAAAAACACCCGTGCGCCATCATCTGTAACGGTCATCGCACCACGCGGTGACAGACGCGCAAGACCTTTGACCGCCGAGCGGGCTTTTTCCCGCATCATGTGATCCAGTGTTCTGCTTATCAGCAGAAAAAACAGCAACATGGTCGAAGCATCAAAATAGGCATGAACCCCCGAATTTATGGTTTCATACAGGCTCATGGCAAATGCCAGGGTAACCGCCAGCGTAATGGGAACATCCATATTCAATCGCCGGTGGCGAAGCGCCGAAAAAGCCGAGCGGTAAAATACGCGCCCGGAATAGGCCAGTGTGGGCGCGGCAATCATCGCTGAGATCCAGTGAAACAGATCCCGGGTCGCGGCCTCTGCACCCGACCAAACGGAGACCGACAACAACATGATATTGGCCGCAGCGAATCCGGCTACTGCCAGTGATCGCAGCAGGATCGAAAGTGTCTGATCCTCATTCACCTCACTGAAATCAAATACATGTGCTTCATAGCCCATAGAGTGCAGCGCATGGCCTATCAACGATGGATCGCCTCGTTTCTGCGACCAGACGACCCGAACTCGTTTCGTTGAAAGATTAACCCGGGCATTTTCAACGATTTCCAGATTGTTCAATCCGTTTTCAATCGTGCGGATGCAGCCACCGCAATGTATGCCCGGCACGTTGAAGTCCGTTTGCCACAGCCCGTTACCAAGGTCCTTGCTCGACAGCATCAATTCTTCATTTGGAGGATTGGCGGTGCCGTCTGGATCCAGTTCAAGGGCCCCTTCGGTTCCTGGCGCGCAACAGCTCATCAGTCTGCACCCGGCGTTTCAATGAATATGCGTTGCACCTCGCGATAGACGACGTCACCACCACGCGAAGTTACAATCTGTATGAGCCACTGTCCGCTGTTGAGTTCCGCGGGGGCTGAATAATTGCCCTCGCCCGTTCTCTTCAGTACGAATGTCTGATCGTGGGCTTCATCAGCCGGACGGCTCAATGTGGCAGTCACTGTATCTGCAGGCACTGCCATACCGGCGTTATCTGTTAGCTCGTATCGAACGAGCCCACTGTTGACAGAAATTCTGGAGCTCCAGCCCTGACTTTTCATTTCACGGGTTTCGGCAACATCCTCGTCAAACTGTTGACTTGCAACATAGGTATTCTTGACAATAAGACCGCTCCAGCTGGAAGTGGCTAAATAGGCCATGGTCACATTGACACTGATGATGGTTCCAAAAAACAGCACCATCACCACCAACATATGCCAACCGGTAAATGTGCCACCCTGAAACAGGCTTCGTATGGCCATCATCACTTCTCCGTCGGCGCATCAAATGACGCCGTGTAGGTATCCGTTTCGTTGCTGCCCTTGTCCGCGGCCACCAGCCTGAATGCAGTCTTGCCCGGCAGGACTTCCGACAGGGGTTGGCGAATGTAGACTTTGACCGTTCTCAGTCTGTCCGGGTCCACGGGAATGGCAAATGAGCGCCCTTCGGGCTGGTCAATACCGGTTATCGACATCGTCGCCCCAGGCAGACCTTCCAGGGAAAGAAAAATCACCCGTGGCTCCGGGATCATATTCAGGAGCTTGACCGTATAGCCGTTGCGAATGGACCCGTCGGACAGTCGAACAAATTGCGGGTTACGGTCATGCAGAACATTGACGCCAAGCCGGTCACGGGCGCCCAGCGCAACAAGCAGCCCAATGCCAACCAATGCCCATATACTGAAATAGACCAGCGTGCGAAAACGCAGGATAACACGCCAATCAAACTGACGGATTTTCTCGCTGAGTTTCCCGTCAGAACCACGCACAAGGTCCGGATTGATATCAGTTGTCCCACCGGCTGTCGCCAATGCCATATTCTCGGAATATTCACTGAGTGTTGCATAGGATATGAGACCGCGTGGTTTGCCGATCTTGTCCATCACGCTATCGCAGGCATCAATGCAGAGCGCACAGGTGATACATTCAAGCTGCTGGCCGTCACGGATATCGATGCCCATGGGACACACGACGACACAGGCATTGCAATCGACACAATCACCGACAACCTTACCTTGAGCCTTCACCTTTTTTGCGTGACGGGAACGTGGTTCCCCCCGCCAGTCATTATAGGTGACCGCGAGGGAGCTCTCATCAAGCATTGCAGCCTGAATGCGGGGCCACGGGCACATATAGGTGCAGACCTGTTCGCGCAGCAGACCGCCGAAAACATAGGTCGTGGCGGTCAAAACGGCGACGGTCAAATAGGCGACGGTGGCCGCCTTTCCCGTCATTGCGTCGACCAGCAAGGTCGGCGCATCGGCAAAATAGAATATCCAGGCACCGCCAGTGGCAATGGCAATGAACAGCCAAATGGTGTGTTTGGACACACGTTTGATCAATTTGCCGGATGACCAGGGAGCCGCGTCCAGCTTCATACGCTGGTTTCGTTCGCCCTCAATTGCCCGCTCAACCACCAAAAACAGGTCAACCCAGACAGTTTGCGGACAGGTGTAACCGCACCATGCCCGGCCGACGACGGATGTGACCAGAAACAGGCCGAAACCGGCCATCACAAGTAATCCAGCCACATAGATAAACTCCTGCGGCCATATTTCAATGAAGAAGAAATAGAAACGCCGGTTGGCCAGATCAACCAATACAGCCTGATCAGGTGCATAGGGGCCGCGATCCCAGCGAATCCATGGCGTCAGATAATAGATACCAAGCGTCAAGGCCATGATGATCCATTTAAATTTTCTGAATTGGCCGCTTGCCCGTTTTGGAAAAATTTTCTTGCGCGCTTCATAAAGCGGCTTGCGTGCCCATGCGGCATTGACCGCCTGCGCGTCAAATTGTTCAACATCTGAAATCTGTGAACTTGTGTCTGTCATTGCCTGTTTCTTTTGATGCAATACAGTGCGCTACCGCCCTGCCAATAAGATCTTTGATGATTTCCCTGATTCAGCAAAGGTCGAGATACAATCAGTCTTGTCGGCTCAATGCCTCCAATCCGCTGTGCAGGTTACGGCTTTCTGATCAAAAATTGACCCGCGCGATATGCGACCGAACGAAGCATTGCAGTCATCTTGTGATGACAAACCCCAGCATAGTGGGGTTTGTCCGGTTTTGGCAAATTGCCGCAGTCAGGCCCAAGGGCCCTATTGCCCACCTCCAAGAGCGTGAACGAAGACTGCAAGCTGCTTGATTGCGGGCTCACCAAGTCGGTCGACCCATCCGGGCATTACACCATGTTTCGGGTTTGCAATCTGACTGGCAATTTCGGCTTCGCTATTGCCGTAAAACCAGATGGCATCGGCAAGATTTGGCGCCCCAAATTCCACATCACCCATTGCATCATCGCCATGACACGATGCGCAGTTTTCAGCGTAAATTTCAGAGCCCGCCGCAATCAGCCCCGCATCACGAGGCGGGTTGGTCAGACTATAGACATAGGCCGACACTTCGCGAATCTGGCCCGGCTCCAGAATATCAGCAAAAGCCGGCATTTCAGAATATCGGGCATCATCATCGCCTTCAAAGCGAACACCATGAGCAATGGATTGATAAATGGCATCAATGTCGCCACCCCAAAGCCAGCTGTCATCATTAAGGTTCGGATAGCCGGGAGCACCCTGCGCACCGGAACCATGACACTGGACACAATTGACCTTGAAGGCCGCAGAGCCACCAGCCACTGCGAATTGCAGAAGATCAGGGTGATTGGCAATCTCACCAACCGGCATCTGTGCAATCCGGGTGACATATTGGGCCTGGGACTCCTGCGCAGCACTCAATTCCTTGGCAACCTCTGCGCGGCTTGAATAACCAAGCACACCTGTTGTTGCCGTATTGATCAGTGGCCATGCCGGATAGGCAATCATATAGCCAACGGCCCAGATGATCGTCAGGTAGAAGGTGATGACCCACCAGCGCGGCATCGGGTTATTGAGTTCCCGAATGCCATCCCACTCGTGCCCGGTTGTTTCCACACCGCTGATTTCGTCGATATGTTTTTCACTCATCTGTCAATCCTCATCCAGCGGGATACGGGCAATCTTGTCAGCCTCTTTCTTGCTTCCAGGGCGAAAGGTGTAGGCAACGACGCCCACAAAAACGATCACCATGAACAGCAATCCCCAGCTGTCGGCAAAGGTACGCATTGTCTGATAGTCCATCACACACCTCCTAACGATAACCGGACGTCGGGTCATAACTGGAAAAATCCACCAGTGTTCCCAACATCTGCAGATAGGCAACCAGCGCATCCATCTCGGTCAGGGCGACCGGATTGCCGTCGAAATCCCCCAG
Organism: uncultured Rhizobiaceae group bacterium; assembly: GCA_947501445.1. Taxonomy (GTDB): domain Bacteria; phylum Pseudomonadota; class Alphaproteobacteria; order Rhizobiales; family Rhizobiaceae; genus Hoeflea_A. The sequence continues at coordinate 58,685 of CANMVS010000012.1, forward strand.
AACAACTTTTGGATATCGCTCTTCGAGTTCCGATGTGTCGGCATCCGGGTCTGCCTGTGCCAGAAGGTCAGCCAGCGCATTGTCGATCATTGCAGCATCATAGGGCACGCCAACAGCAGCGTTGGCCTTGAGATGATCAGCGATATTTTCGACCGGCAACAGTGATTTACTCAAAAAAGCATAGCTTGGCATGATCGATTCCGGCACCACAGAGCGCGGCTCTATCAGATGCTGAACATGCCATTCATTCGAGTAGCGCGCGCCGACGCGGGCAAGGTCCGGACCGGTTCTTTTCGACCCCCACTGAAACGGATGGTCGTACATGGATTCAGCCGCCAGAGAATAGGGCCCATAGCGTTCCACCTCATCGCGAAATGGCCGGATCATCTGGCTATGGCAGGCATAACATCCCTCCCGAATGTAGATATCCCGCCCCGCCAGTTCGAGCGGCGTATAGGGCCGCATGCCCTCGACTTTCTCAATGGTGTTCTCCAGATAGAACAAGGGTGCAATCTCAACGATCCCACCAATGCTGACCACCACAAGAGAGCCAACCAGCAGCAACGATGCGTTTTTTTCCAGGAGTTGATGTTTATCCAGAATAGACATGGTTTCGCCTCCTATTGTGCTGCTTGCATAGCTGGCACGCTGCCAGGTATGGGCGTTTCTTTACGCACGTGACCACGGATGGTCATGAAAATATTATAGGCCATGACCAGACCGCCACTGAGATACATGATGCCTCCAACGGTACGAAGGATGTAGTAGGGTTTCATGGCCGCGACCGTTTCCGCGAAGGAATAGACCAGAAAGCCCTGATCATCGTATTCGCGCCACATCAGGCCCTGCTGGATACCCGCCACCCACATCACTGCCGCATAGACAACAATACCCAGCGTTGCGAGCCAGAAATGCCAGTTGACCAGACGCAGTGAATAGAGCTGCGGACGGAACCATAGTTTCGGCACCAGATAGTAGATTGCACCAAAGGATATCATCCCGACCCAGCCCAGAGCACCGGAGTGCACATGGCCGATTGTCCAGTCGGTGTAATGGCTCAGGCTATTGACCGCTTTGATTGACATGACTGGTCCCTCAAATGTCGACATGCCGTAGAATGCAACCGATATGACCATCATGCGGATAATCGGATCTGTTCTGATTTTATCCCAGGCGCCCGACAGGGTCATGAGACCATTGATCATCCCACCCCAGCTTGGCATCCAAAGCATGATTGAAAAGACCATGCCCAAAGTCTGCGCCCAATCGGGCAGCGCCGTGTAATGCAAATGGTGTGGTCCTGCCCAGATATAGAGAAAGATAAGCGACCAGAAATGAATAATTGACAGCCGATAGGAATAGACTGGCCGTCCTGCCTGTTTGGGAATAAAATAATACATCATGCCCAAAAAGCCCGCTGTCAGAAAAAAGCCAACCGCGTTATGGCCATACCACCATTGGGTCAGGGCATCCTGAACACCGGCAAAGGCCGAATAGCTTTTTGTCCCCAGAAAGGATACGGGAACAGCCAGATTGTTGACGATATGCAGCATTGCAATTGTGATGATGAATGCAAGATAGAACCAGTTGGCCACATAAATATGTGGTTCCTTGCGCTTGACGAGCGTTCCCATGAAAACAACCAGATAAGCCACCCAGACAAGCGTCAACCAAAGGTCGACGTACCATTCAGGTTCCGCATATTCCCGGCTTTGCGTGATGCCGAGCAAATAACCGGTCGCTGCCATGACAATGAACAGCTGGTAACCCCAAAAGACAAACCATGCGAGATTTCCACCAAAGAGGCTGGCCCGGCAGGTGCGTTGCACCACGTAAAAGGATGTGGCGATGAGTGCATTGCCACCAAAGGCGAAGACAACGGCTGACGTATGCACAGGTCTCAGCCGGCCAAAATTGAACCAGGGCTCAATGTTCAGGTCAGGAAATGCAAGTTGCGCAGCAGCGGCAACACCGACCGTGAAACCAATCACACCCCAAAACAACGTGGCAATGGTTCCATATTTGACGACTTCGTCAAAATAGCCCGATTCGCTCAAATTTCCTGATTGTGCACCTGCAGTGCTGAAGGATGCATTGCGCAGCAACACCGCCACAGAACACAAAAGCACAAAAAAGAGCACCCACATATGCGCTTCAAACATACTGTCACGCGCAAACGCCGCGCCAAGCAGAGCCAAAAAGGCCCCTATGCCGACGGCAATAGTTTCGACACCAAATCTCATAGATATTCCCCAATCAGGCAGCCGCACACGGTCCGAGAAACAACAAGTCTCGCAGACCAGGCGGCAAAATGCCAGCAAACGTAATCGCATTCCTTGATCTCGATCAATGCGATGAAATAACGCTGCGCCAAGATGACCCAAATAAAAGTCAAATTACCAGGTTGCAGAAAAGAGAAATCAAATGCTCATGGGAACGAAATGAATATTGATACAGCACTCGCTGTTATTGAGGATTCCGCCCGGTATTTTCGTTCACCACACGGAGAGCCACTCGTCGTTTTGGAGGAAGCCCATCACGCACAACTGACGCTGTGCGAGATGCTTGAGCATATTGCAGATTCCATTCCCGAGCAGATTGATCGCCACGCCTGCCGCACGCTCGCCGACAATCTCGCCACCCTCATTTCAGACATTCATACATTCGAAGAGGATGTACTTTTCCCCCTCGTAGTGGATCGCTTTGGCGCGACGCGAAGCATTGATCAGACAATCATGCGGTTGAAATATGAACATTGTGAAGATGCATGCTTTGCCGAGGAATTGACTGAAGCTCTGCGTGAATTGGGAACCAAAAAAACACTGCGAAACCCGGAGGCGACAGGTTATATGCTGCGTGGTTTTTTTGAAGCCATGCGTCGCCATATCGCTTTTGAACGCGAACATTTGGGGCAACTGCTCAGATAAAATGTGTTGAGCTTTTCACGCGTTTATATGCTCGCCCTGTGCGCAAGCCGCTCAAGATCAGGCACCGTAACATGGCGATTGTTTTCAATTGATATGACATCGGCTTTGCGCAATTTGGTCATCTGCCGACTGACTGTTTCAATTGTCAAACCCAGGAAATCCGCAATGTCAGCGCGTGTCAAAGGCAGTTCAAACGATACATTGGTGGCACTTTCAGATTCCGGATTGATATGTGTGGCGATCAGATAGAGAAAACTGGCCACTTTCTCCGCAGCGGTTTTGCGACCGAGAGTCACCATCCAGCCCCTCGCCTCATCAAGTTCATTGAGCGTTTGCTGCAACAGCCGACGCTCGAGCTCCGGCGTCTCGCTGATCATCCGGTCAATAACGGCGCGCGGGAACGTGCATAGGCGCACTGTCGTTGCCGATTCGGCATTGGTTTCACTTGTTGCCTTGAAGGGACGCCCGAGAAAATCCGGCGCAAACTGCAGTCCAACAATCTGCTGGCGGCCATCGGCCAGTATTTTTGTCAGTTTAACCACGCCCGACAGAATATTGGCATAGGATGATGTCAGCTCAGCATCCGCGGCAAGCTCGGTTCCCGGCACAACCTCGCGCCGACTGGCTTTGGAACTCAGCTGCAGCAGCTCAGTACCTGACAAGGCTCCACAGACTCCCCGGTGACGCGCTTCGCAGGCCTGACACAGCACAGGCATGTCTGAATTATGTACGTCCGCTCGTGGCTCTGACATCATGACCTTCCGGTTGTCATTCAATATTCGGTACTCCACCACCGTAACACTTATAGGAGACAATGCGACCAATTGTCTTGTCTATTCCACTTGCCTAGGCAATTCGCCGCAGGCACCTCATCAGTCGTCCACAGGCATGGCCCCCGGCCGCTGTATATCCTGTGAGCCTGGCTCACTTGACCCAGATCAATGCCACTGCCCATCGATGGTTCTAGATCGCAGTCACCATATTTGCACGATTACCTAAAGATCAATGCTCATATCATCTGCAAATCTGGTTGTCGTTCCTTGAGCTGGAGCTGTCCTCATGCAGTCAATTTCAATAAGCCGGCTGAAACAGCCAACCCCGCGCTACACAAGCTATCCAACCGCGCCACATTTTCAAAAGAGCATTGATGCGCAATCATACAAAAACTGGCTTGCTGGCCTGCCTCCCAAAAGCACCGTGTCGCTGTATCTTCATATTCCTTTTTGCGACAGGCTTTGCTGGTTTTGTGGCTGCACAACCAAGCAGACCAACCGCTACGACCCGATAAAGCGCTATCTTCGCTCGGTGCATCTGGAAATTGCCGCGGTGGCCGCACAATTGCCGAAGACCGTAAGCGTTACCGCACTTCATCTGGGTGGCGGGTCACCAACAATGCTCGAGCCCGACGACCTGACAGCGCTCATGGCAACATTCCGGAGACACTTCTCATTTGCCGATGGCGCAGAAATCAGCGTTGAAATGGACCCCAACGACCTGAATGATGCAAAATATGATGCACTTGCAGATTTTGGTGTGACGCGGGCCAGCCTTGGCGTTCAGGATTTTGATCCGAAGGTACAACAGGCAATCAATCGTCCTCAGACTTTTGAACAGACCAGACAGGTCGTCGAAGCGATGCGCGCGCGCGGTGTTGGCTCCGTCAATCTGGACATGCTTTACGGTCTTCCGCACCAAAACCTGGATACCATCGATGATACCGTTGATAAAATTGTGTCGCTGGATCCGGACCGGATTGCCCTCTTCGGCTATGCACATGTTCCCTGGGTCAAGAAACATCAAAACATGATTGATGTAGCCAATTTGCCTGGCATACAGGCGCGTTACGAGCAGGCAGAACACGCAGCTGCTCGTTTCATCAAAAGCGGTTTCAGGCGCATCGGAATGGATCATTTCGCACGCCAACACGACACAATGAGTATCGCCGAGCAAGACGGTACACTGCGGCGCAATTTTCAGGGCTACACCAGTGATCATGCTGATGTTCTGATCGGGATTGGCGCTTCGTCAATCGGCCGCCTGCCACAGGGCTATGTGCAAAACACCCCATCGACCCATGAGTATCAGCGCCGCATAGAGGGCGATGAGAAATTTGCCACGGTTCGTGGCATTCACCTGTCGGATGATGACCGGATGCGCGCCTGGCTGATAGAACGGCTGATGTGTGATTTCGGATTTTCCGCTGCCGATTTATCCAGACGCTTCGGACAGGTGGCAGATGCTGCCTTGAGCGAGGCAGCAGTGCTTGCCGCCAATGATACCGAACATCATTTCGTGCAGTCCGGTGAGCAATTTCTTGTGACAGAATCAGGACGTCCCTATTTGCGCCTCATTGCATCACAGTTTGATCGCTATCTGAAGCAGGGCGAAACCCGCCACTCTGTCTCCGTGTGAACGCCCTGAACACTTGAGACACCGCATAAAAAAGGGGCCACATTTCTGCGGCCCCTGTGATAGCTGACGTGTCAGACACGATCGATAGGTGCGGTTACATGCCGCTGGTGATCTTGTCTGAAGTAGCACCTTCAGGAGCCTTGGAGATCACCGGGTCTGATCCACCGGACAGCAATGATGCGACGGTACGATCATAGTCAGCCTTGTCCAGAGAACCATTGGAACCGGCTGTCAGTTTGGAAATTTCGCGCATCATGCGTTTTTGATGTTTTTCGGTCTGTGCACCGGTTGCATCATTTTCAAGCACGATTTCTGCAGCTTCATCCGGATGCTCCTCAGCAAATTTCCAGCCCTGCATGGAGGCTTTTACAAAGCGCTTGAACATGTCGACTTTTGCAGCGTCATCAAGATCAGCTTCCATAACATAGATGCCGTCTTCCAACGTTGCCACGCCCTGGTCTTCGTATTTGAAGGTGATCAGGTCATCAGCGGAAATACCGGCATCGATAATCTGCCAATATTCATTGTAGGTCATTGTCGAAATGCAATCGGCCTGTTTTTGCAGCAGCGGATCGACGTTGAAACCCTGCTTGAGAACCTTCACGCCGCCGTCAGAACCATCTGTCGGAATGCCCAGTTTGCTCATCCATGAAAGGAATGGATATTCATTGCCGAAGAACCACACACCCAGCGTACGACCGCGGAAATCTTCTGGCGATTTGATACCACTTTCCTTAAGGCAGGTCAGCATCATTCCGGATGTTTTGAAAGGCTGCGCAATATTGACAATGGGCACACCTTTTTCACGCGATGCCAATGCAGATGGCATCCAGTCGATGATCACATCAGCGCCGCCTCCGGCAATGACCTGTGCAGGTGCGATGTCCGGACCACCCGGCTTGATTTCGACATCAAGATCAACGGCGTCATAAAAGCCCTTGTCCTTGGCCACATAATACCCGGCAAACTGCGCCTGTGTTACCCATTTGAGCTGCAGTGTCAGCTTGTCCTTGGCAAGTGCCGCGCCTGAAGAAAGGCCCACGGCGAGCCCAAGAGATAAAGCCATCAGTTTTTTCATTTTAGTCACTCCTCTGGTTATGGCTCCGACCATTATTATTGTCTCATCGTCTGTAGGACGGATGCCAGAAAGTTACAGCACGCTCAAGCAGGGCAATCAGTCCATAAGACAGTGACCCGGCAAGTGCCGCGACAAAGATTTCAGCCCAGACCATGTCGATATTCATACGACCAACCTCGGTTGAAATTCTAAAGCCCATACCAACAATCGGTGTTCCGAAAAATTCAGCCACGATTGCACCGATAAGAGCCAAAGTTGAGTTGATTTTCAAGGCATTAAAAATAAATGGCATCGCAGCCGGTATGCGCAGTTTGAACAATGTCTGCCAATAACTTGAGGCATAGGTCCGCATCAGATCACGTTCCATGGCGCCACTGGCCGAAAGGCCCGCAACCGTGTTTACCAGCATGGGGAAAAACGTCATGACGATAACCACGGCAGCCTTCGACTGCCAGTCAAAACCGAACCACATTACCATGATGGGCGCGATACCCACCACCGGCAGGGCAGCGACCAGATTGCCAATGGGCAACAGGCCTTTTCGTAAAAACGGAACCCGGTCAACAATGATGGCCGCGACAAATCCCGAGCCGCAACCGATGGCAAATCCTGCCAGTACTGCTTTCATGAAAGTCTGATAAAAATCGGCCCACAAAATATCGACCGACGATATGATGCGCACCCAGATCATGGATGGTGAGGGCAGCAGCACACTTGGAATATTAAAACCCTTGGTTATGCCCTCCCAAAGCACAATCAGCGTCATACCGAACAAAACCGGTATGAGCAGATTGATGGCCCCGGCCACAATGCGATCCGCCGGCCGCAGGCGAACCAGCCAGCTATTGAGTGCCCAGCATCCTATCCAAAAGGCGATCGCGCCAACGATAATACCTGTATTCATCGCGCCATCCCCATGCGTCGCATGACAATGCGCGATGCCAGATCAACCAGCATCACCAGTACTGCGGCCAATACAGCGGCCGATATCAATGCGGACCATATCTGAATGGTTTGCCCATAGTAGGAACCGGTCAAAAGGCGCGCTCCAAGCCCGGCCACGGCTCCGGTCGGCAACTCTCCGACGATGGCGCCAACAAGACTGATGGCAACGGCGACTTTCATCGACGTAAACAGAAATGGCACAGCTGACGGCCAACGCAATTTCCAGAACACCTGCGCCTTGCTCGAATTATAGGTGCGCATCAGGTCGAGGTGCATGACGTCCGGTGAACGAAGACCCTTGACCATGCCCACAGCAACCGGGAAAAACGACAGATAGGCGGAGATCAGGGCTTTTGGTAATAGTCCGGATATGCCTATGGCGTTGAGAACCACAATGATCATTGGCGCAACGGCCAGGATCGGTACAGTCTGGCTGGTAATGATCCATGGCATCAAACTGCGATCAAGCACGTTGGAGTGAACAATCAACACCGCAAGCCCAATGCCAAGTGCGGTGCCCATGACAAAGCCCAGAAAGGTCGAAGAAAGGGTAATACCGGCATGATAAACGAGGCTGCGCTTGGACGTTATCTTCTTGAGTGCCGTTGTCTTCCATATTTCACTGGCGACCTGATGGGGTGCCGGCAGAACCGGACGCTCCTGTGACATGGTGTTGGCAACAAGCTGCGAGGTAGATATTTCCACATTGGCACGCGCCGCCTGATCCTGTTCAAACTGCGCATTCATCAGAACGGCAAACCCGTACCAAAGCACCAGTATGACAATCACAACTATGCCAACAGGCAGCAACCGGTCAAAGATGAATGCAGACAACCCCTCCCGCTCCTGCATTATAGGCCCTCTGCGACCGGGGCACCGCCACCCCAATGCCGTTTTGTCAATCGATCAATCCTCATAGGAATGCCCCAATCGCAATCCTTCACGCACCTGATGTGCAATTTCAAGAAATTTTGGTGTTTCACGAATATCCAGCGGACGGTCATCGCCGAGATCGCAGTCGATAATCTCATGTATGCGGCCCGGACGCGGGCTCATCACAACAATACGCGTTGAAAGGAATACGGCTTCCGGAATGGAGTGCGTGACAAAGACCACTGTTTTTTTGGTCTTCGCCCAGAGTTTCAGCAATTGTTCATTGAGGTGGTCACGAACAATTTCGTCAAGCGCGCCAAAAGGCTCATCCATCAACAGCATGTCCGGATCAAAGCAAAGCGCCCGTGCAATGGATGCCCGTTGCTGCATGCCACCGGACAATTGCCAGGGGAATTTTTTGTCAAAGCCGGTAAGATTGACCAAATCAAGGTTTTTGGCGATCCGCTCCGTGCGTTCTTCTTTGGATATGCCCATCACCTCCAGAGGCAATGAAATATTGCCGCCAATCGTTCGCCACGGATAAAGGGCTGCGGCCTGGAACACATAGCCATAGGCGCGCGCAAGCCGGGCCTGCGATGGTGACACGCCATTGACGGATATGGTGCCGCCGGTGGGCTGTTCCAGATCGGCAATAACCCGCAACAATGTGGTTTTTCCACACCCTGACGGTCCGATGAAGGAGACGAATTCGCCCCGTTCAATTTGCAGATTAATGTCCTTCAGAGCATGCACCGGGCCATCATTCGTCTGGAAAGTCAAATCCAGACCAGCCGTTTCAATAACCACGCTCATGCGGTTGTTCCTGAACGAAATTCCGCTTTTGTGTCAGCCGCACAAATCAAGAGCATGCATCACACTCCACTTGCTGGAATGCCAGTGCGCTGCACCTTGCGAGGTGCGGTCACTTCTTTCCATTTCGACAAGGCCTTGTTGACAGCCTGAAATGGTTCGCGTTTGACGAATTGACCATGGCCTTCGCGGGTTTTCATTGTTCCTTCTTCGACAGAGACATGGCCACGGCTCAACGTGAAGCGTGGCAGCCCCTTGACCTGCTTGCCCTCAAAGACATTATAGTCGATGGCCGACTGCTGACTGGTTGCGCTGATGGTTTTTTCCAATGCCGGATCCCACACAACAATATCCGCATCCGCCCCGACAAGGATTGCGCCCTTTCTGGGATACACATTGAGGATTTTAGCAATATTGGTTGATGTGACGGCCACGAATTCATTCATCGTCAGGCGGCCCGTTGTGACACCATAGGTCCAAAGCATCGGCATGCGATCTTCCAGCCCGCCGGTTCCATTGGGTATTTTGGTGAAATCGCCAATCCCGAACCGCTTCTGCTCGGTTGAAAAAGCACAATGGTCTGTTGCCACAACCTGCAGCGACCCCGATGCCAGGCCATGCCAGAGCGAATCCTGATGTTTTTTGTTGCGAAATGGCGGTGACATCACCCGGCGTGCCGAATGGTCCCAATCATGGTGGTGGTATTCGCTGTCATCCAGTGTCAGATGCTGGATCAGTGGCTCACCATAAACCCTGATGCCATTATGGCGCGCCCGGCGTATGGCCTCATGGGCCTGTTCGGATGAAGTGTGCACTACATAAAGCGGCACACCTGCCATATCGGCAATCATGATGGCGCGGTTTGTTGCTTCGCCTTCGACCTCCGCCGGGCGCGAATAGGCATGGGCTTCCGGGCCATTGTTGCCTTCTGCCAGCAGCTTTGCCTGTAGCTGAGCGACGACATCGCCATTTTCAGCGTGAACGAGCGGCAGGGCACCAAGCTCTGCGCAACGCTGGAACGACGAGAACATCTCATCATCATCAACCATCAGCGCGCCTTTATAGGCCATGAAATGTTTGAAGGTATTGATGCCCTTTTCGCGAACAACCTGCTCCATTTCATTGAAAACCTGTTCACCCCACCAGGTGATCGCCATGTGAAACGAATAATCACAATTGGCACGCGTGGACTTATTGTCCCACATCTGAATGGCTTCCAGCAAAGACTGGCCGGGCGATGGCAGCGCGAAATCAACAACCATCGTTGTACCGCCGGCAAGCGCTGCGCGTGTGCCACTGTCAAAATCATCGGTGGAGTAGGTGCCCATGAAGGGCATTTCCAGATGCGTGTGCGGGTCAATACCACCCGGCATGACATAACAGCCTGACGCGTCCAGTGTTTCCTCGCCGCTTAAATTCGGGCCGATTTCGGTGATAACACCATTTTCAACCCTGACATCTGCTGCATAGGTCAGATCGGCGGTAACAATCGTTCCACCCTTTATGACTGTGCTACCCATAGAGCCCTCCCCGGCCTATTCTACGATTTGTGCGGTTTCAACGACCGCATGGAAAAGAACATCAGCACCCGCTGTTGCCCATTCCTGTGAAATATCTTCATCTTCATTATGGCTCAGGCCATCAACACACGGGCACATAACCATAGCGGTCGGTGCAACGCGATTAACCCAACAGGCATCGTGGCCGGCACCGGAAATCAGATTGCGGTGCGAATAACCAAGCCGTTCTGCGGCACCACGAACAGCGGCGACACAGTTTTCATCAAAAGTCACCGGATCAAAGTGCCCGACGGCCTCAATCTCAATTTCCAGACCCAGATCATGCGCAATCTTCGGTGCTTCTGCTTCCAGCCGTGCTTTCATGCCATTGAGGACATCCAGATGCGGCGAGCGGAAATCGATGGTGAAGACGGTTTTGCCCGGAATCACGTTGCGCGAGTTGGGATAGACATCACAATGACCAATGGCACCCACTGCTTCGGGCTGGTTGCTCATGGCAATCTCATGGACCAGTTCGGTAATGCGCGCCATGCCCAAACCGGTATTTTTGCGCAGGGGCATGGGTGTTGAGCCGGTATGGCTGTCTTTGCCGGTTAAAGTGACCTGCAACCACCACAGCCCCTGTCCATGGGTTACAACGCCCACTTCCTTGTTTTCAATTTCCAGAATTGGGCCCTGCTCAATATGCAATTCATACATGGCGTGTATCTTGCGGGCACCAACTTCTTCGTCACCGCGCCAGCCGATGCGATTGAGTTCGTCACCAAATTTCTTGCCCTCGGCATCCTCGCGCTCATAGGCCCAATCCTGTGTATGCATGCCCGCGAATACACCGGAAGCCAGCATTGCAGGTGCAAATCGGGTGCCCTCTTCATTGGTCCAGTTGACCACGACAATCGGATGTTTGGTTTTGACGTTCATATCATTGAGCGAACGAATAATTTCCAGTCCGCCGAGGACACCCAGCACACCATCATATTTACCACCGGTCGGCTGTGTATCAAGATGACTGCCTACATAGACAGGCAGAGCTTCGGGGTCGGTACCCTCACGGCGGAAGAACATGTTGCCCATCTGGTCGACACCCATGGTCATGCCCGCATCTTCACACCATTTTTGAAACAGTGCGCGTCCTTCTGCGTCCTCATCGGTCAAGGTCTGACGATTATTGCCACCGCGCACGCCCGGTCCGATTTTGGCCATTTCCATGAGTGCGTCCCAAAGACGATCACCGTTGATCCTCATGTTTCCAGTTAGTGTCATCGGTGTTCTCCTCGGGTCATTTTGCAGCTTAGCTAAGGTTCTTCAATACATCACTGAGCGTATCGACAATGATGTCAATTTGCTCTTTTTCGATAATCAGCGGCGGCGACAGGGCAATGATATCGCCGGTTGTGCGAATGAGCAGCCCCTTGTCGTAGGCATCCAGAAATGCCTGAAATGCACGCCGTGTCGGCTCTCCGGCAATGGGTTCGAGTTCAATGGCGCCGATCAGGCCAATATTACGAATATCGATCACATGCGGCAAACCTTTGAGTAAATGCAGCGCATCGCCCCAATAGGAGGCAAGCTCGGCACCACGTGTCAGCAATCCGTCTTCCTGATAGGTTTCCAGGGTAGCAAGACCGGCAGCCGAAGCCATCGGGTTACCGGAATAGGTATAGCCATGGAAAAATTCGATCATATGTTCCGGACCGGTCATGAAGGCATCGTGAATCTCGTTTTTCACAAAAACCGCGCCCATGGGAATGACACCATTCGTCAAGCCCTTTGCCGTGACCATAATATCTGGAACCACACCAAAATAATCCGGCGCAAATGGCGTTCCAAGACGACCAAAACCGGTTATGACCTCGTCAAAAATCAGCAGAATTCCGTGTTGATCACACAGTTTACGGATTTTTTGCAGATAGCCCTTTGGTGGCAGCAGGACACCGGTTGATCCGGCAACCGGCTCAATGATCACCGCCGCAATGGTTGAGGCATCATGCAATGCGATAATCCGTTCCAGATCATCTGCAAATTCAATCCCATGTTCAGGGACTTCACGCGTAAAAGCATTGCGTTCAATGTCGTGGGTGTGGCGAATATGATCCACACCAGTCAGCAGTGTTCCGAACATTTTGCGGTTTGGCACAATGCCACCAACGGAAATTCCACCAAAATTGACCCCGTGATAACCGCGCTCACGCCCAATCAGGCGAAACCGCGAACCGTCCCCCTTAACCCGGTGATAGGCCAGCGCCGTCTTGAGCGCTGTTTCAACCGATTCCGATCCGGAATTGGTGAACATGACATGGTCGAGCCCGGTTGGCGTAAGTTGTACCAGTCTGGATGCAAATTCAAATGCTTTGGGATGGCCCATCTGAAAAGCTGGCGCATAGTCAAGCTCGGCCGCCTGTTTTTGAATGGCCTCGACAATTTTTGGCCGATTGTGCCCCGCATTGACGCACCAAAGGCCAGCGGTCCCATCGAGAACCTGACGACCGTCGGAGGTTGTGTAGTGCATCCGATCCGCACCAACGAACATCCGTGGATTTTTCTTGAACTGTCGATTGGATGTAAACGGCATCCAAAATGCATCAAGATTATTCGTCGGCACCGGAGCATTCATAATCAAAACCTCTCATTTGGACAGGCAGTCGCCAAACAATGAATTTCAGACCGGTTTTACAGGCAAATTTCAAAAACTTGACTGAATGGTCAAAATGTAGGCTAGAAGAGCAATCGAAGGTGGTCAAGTCCAATTTTTAGGCATGCGCTGGTTTATAAGGGGCTTGCACAGAACGTAAACCTGTTGCATGCCTTATCACCCACTTTACAGTGTGAAGCCTATGAGCAACAGGAATGAAATTAGCGGTTTATGACAGGTTCCGGCAATAAGAGAACACGAATACAGGGTATTAATCGCGGTATCATTCTGGAGGCAGCTCTGGATGTTTTTTCTGCCTATGGCTTTCGTGGTTCAACAATTGACCAGATTGCCGAAAAAGCGGGCATGTCGAAACCCAACCTGCTTTACTATTTTCCCCGCAAGGAAGACATCTATGTCACCGTGCTGGAAAACACGCTCGAAGACTGGCTGGCACCTTTCCGTGATATAGATCCGGACGGTGACCCGGTTGAGGAGTTGAAAAAATACACGATCCTCAAGCTGCGCATGTCCGCCAACAAACCGGAAAGCTCACAGTTATTTGCCAATGAGATTCTCCATGGTGCCCCGGCCATTCAGGATTTTCTGCGCAATAATCTGAAGCGACTGGTTGATGAAAAGGCCAACGTTATTTCCCATTGGATCGAACAGGGAAAAATCGCCCCGGTTGATCCACACCATTTGATTTTCATGATCTGGGCAACGACCCAGCATTATGCGGACTTCGATGTGCAGGTTCGCGCCATATTGCCGGATCAGACCGAGCAGGCCGATTTCTTTGATCATGCAGCAGATAGTATTTTGACAATTTTGCTCAATGGCATCCGACCGCGAGATACAGTGCAACCGGCGCAATAGGGCTGGCCGCCATCATTATATACACTGAAATCGCCTTCCATGATGCCAGTGCGGTGACCGTATTGGTATCCCGGTCGAGGATCATTTGAGCCCCTGCCAATCCGGTTGACTTCGAACAAGGTCGGGATTTGTCTGCTCAAACAGGCGCGCGCAGTCGCCAACCGTCCCCGGTTTCAGTGCGACGGTGGTTGTAATCATGAACATATGAAACGCCGCTGGTTCAGACACTTTCAGGTAGATATTGCCGGAACGAGCACTGCATATTGGCTGGCCGCTACGTTTCACCCATTTTGCGGTCGCGTTCAAAAACCAGTGTTGGATCACCGTGGTAGGTCGATTCTCGCGTCTGTACAAAGCCGCCCTTGACCGCCACCCGTATGGATGCCCCATGATCCGGCGCAATAATACAGGTGGTTTTAGCTGCATTCAGATTGCCGTCCGCCCAATTCAGCGCCGCGGCCACGACTTCGCTTGCAATGCCGCGCCCATGACTGTGGGTGGCCAATACCCATCCCATCTCGGGTGTACCGTCGACCCAACCGTCTATGTCCCGCTTGAAGTCGGCAAAACCCGCCTCCCCCAGAAATGCACCGCTTTGCCTGTCTTCTATTGCCCAATAGCCATAGCCCAGCGCATGCCAATGACCAATGTAGCGAATCAACCGCGCCCAGCTATCCTGCTTTGTTGCAGGAACACCGCCAATATAACGCACCACATTGTCGTCGGCCCACATGGCGGCACAGTCGGCAAAATCACTGATTTGATGGCCACGCATCCGTGTCTGGAGCGTCTCGATGATTGGTGCTTCACATGGCATAAAATCTGCGGGCATTGTCGGTATTCCGATGACTGGTATTGAGAGTTGAAATGCGAATGTCATCACAAAAAGGCCTGCACGACAATCTCTGAGAGCGGATCAAAGGTCCGGAGCGAATGCAACAACCACCAGTCCCAGAACAGTGACAAGAGCCCCGACAAAGACCGTGGGACTTGCCCAACCGTGACCAAGCAGCCCCTCATAAATGATTATGAATACCGGGATCAGATAGCCGTAGGTCAAGACCTTGGACGCCGGCAGACGCAGTGATGCAAACTGAACCAGAAAAAATGTGCCCGCCGAGGTAAAAATGGCCAGATATCCAACAGCAATCCAAACGATTGCCGGTAGCGACGTCCAATCGGTGTTGATGATTTCACCACTGCCATAGATCGCAATGACCAGAAATGTAGCTGCCGTGGTCCAATAGGTTGTCAAAACAACATGCTCACCGCGATTGAGTTTTTTGATCAGCGGTGCAAAGGCAGCATGACAAATGCAACCGAAAAAGAAAATCGTTTCACCAAGACCGATATCAAAAGCCAATATGGCGTTTATGTCGCCACCGAAGATAACCCAGATCGTTCCACAGCCGGCGATAAACAGGCTGACCAATACAATCGGCCGTACCGTTTGCCCAAGCAGGATAAAGCCAAAACCGGTGCTCATCAAAGGTATCAGTGTAAATACGGCGCCCGTGCTCACCGGATGGGTCATGCCAAGCGCCGTAAACATGGTCACAAAATAAATGCCCATCAGCAGCCCGAGCAAAGCAAAGCGCCATGGCGCTGTTGCAGGCATGGGCAGTTTCTTAAACAGGACAAAGACGACAGCAGCCATGACCATGGTCGCAAGAAAAAATCTGGCGGCGTTGAGTGCAGAGGCGCCCATAAAAGGCATCGCCATGGAGCCGAGGGAAAATGATGCGGAAATGAGCGCTGCGAAGAGGATCATTGCAAGATGCCCAAGCAGCTTGTCATTGCCGACAGCCAGCCCGCTCACCGATACCGCAGTTTGCCGATTGCTCATTCAATGCCCTTCAGCTTTTGCTCAGGGCGCTTGATTACACCCGGCGACGATCCGGCACCAGTATATATTTGGCCCGGTGTCATTTCATTTCGACACCGGGACAGATTGTTGCGTCGTTGATCGACCTATTCGGCGGCCATCGGATTATTCGGATGGGTCGTCCAATTGGCATAATCAGGATCAATGGCTTCCCCGGTACGTGGGTCAACACCACTGATGGTCTCCATTGTTATGCAATTTTCCACCGGGCAGACATTCACACACAGATTACAGCCGACGCATTCCTCGTCGATAACCTCAAACATGCGCGCACCATCAACCATATCGGTGATCGCCTGATGGGACGTGTCTTCGCAGGCAATGTGACAACGACCGCATTTGATACATGAATCCTGATCAATGCGCGCCTTGGTGACATAATTCAGATTGAGATGCTGCCAGTCGGACAAATTGGGAACGGCTGAACCTTCAAATTCGGCAATGGTTTTATAACCCTGCGCGTCCATCCAGTCAGACAGGCCGGACTTCATTTCTTCAACGATCTTGAAGCCATAGGTCATGGCTGCCGTACAGACCTGAACGTTGCCGCAGCCAAGCGCAATAAACTCAGCCGCATCGCGCCATGTGTTAATCCCGCCAATACCCGAAATTGGCAGGCCCCGGGTTTCCGGGCTGCGTGCAATCTCGGCAACCATATTTAACGCAATTGGCTTAACCGCAGGCCCGCAATAACCACCATGTGAGCCTTTGCCATCAATCGTTGGCACCGGGGCCATATTGTCCAGATCAACAGCGACAATTGAATTGATCGTGTTGATGAGTGATACGGCATCAGCGCCGCCCCTTTGAGCAGCTTGCGCCGGATATCTGACATCCGTGATATTGGGCGTCAGTTTTACGATGACCGGCATGTCGGTATTTTCTTTACACCACCGGGTCACCATCTCGATATATTCCGGCACCTGCCCGACCGCAGCACCCATGCCACGTTCGCTCATGCCGTGCGGACAACCAAAGTTCAATTCTATGCCGTCAGCACCGGTTTCGTTTACCCGGGCAAGGATATCTTTCCATGCCTGCTCTTCGCACGGTACCATCAGTGATACGATGATCGCCCGGTCAGGCCAGCGTTTTTTGACTTCGGTGATTTCTTTCAGGTTGATTTCCAGATCGCGGTCCGTGATCAGTTCGATATTGTTCAATCCGAGCAACCGGCGGTCGGGTCCATGAATTGCCCCGTAACGCGGTCCATTGACATTGACCAGGGGTGGCCCTGCTTCGCCCAGTGTTTTCCAGACGACGCCGCCCCAACCGGCTTCAAAAGCGCGCTCGACGTTATAGGCTTTATCTGTCGGTGGTGCTGAAGCCAGCCAGAATGGATTTGGTGACTTGATGCCAAGAAAATTTGATGAAATATCTGCCATGATGCCCTCCCGAGCCTACGCTGTTAGCATTGCATGAATGGATTCAGCGGCAATCTTGCCATCTTCCACCGATACAACAGTTAGGTCTTCACCGCTTCGCACACAATCGCCGCCAGCCCACACATTGCCAAGATTGGTCTTGCGATTATCATCGGTCTGGATGCGACCGCGATCCAGATTGAGACCACTGTTTGCCAGAGGACCGTCATCAAATTGCTGACCGATGGCTTTAAATACCTGATCGGCAGCAAGCGTTACAGTTTCACCTGTTCCCGAAAGTGAGCCATTGCTCTGGCTGGTATATTCCAGCTCGATCCCGGCAATCGCACCGGCATCATCAAGCACAAGTGCCTTTGGCTGCAACCAGTGGCGGATGGTTACACCATGGGTCTGCGCCAGTTCCTGTTCGTATTCACTGGCATTCATGCCGTCTTTGCCACGGCGGTATGCGATCGTCACTTCCTCTGCGCCAAGCAATTTTGCCTGTGCCGCCACATCAATGGCGGTCATGCCACCACCAATGACCACGACACGGCGACCGACCGGAATTGTTGAAAGATCAGACGCCTGACGCAGGTTTGCGATATATTCGACAGCATCCTCGCAGCCATCCGCGTCCTCGCCATCAAGACCCAGCGCATTGACATTGGCCAGGCCTATTCCAAGAAACACCGCATCATAATCCGAAGCCATATCTGAAAGATGGATATCCGTGCCAAGCTTCTTGCCCGTTTGAACGCTGATCCCACCAATATCCAGAATGAACTGCAGTTCCTTTTGGGCGAAATCATCGACCGATTTATAGGCTGCGATACCGTATTCACTCAATCCACCAGCTTTTTCGCGTGCATCAAAAACCGTTACATCATGACCGTGCATCGCCAATCGGTGTGCACAGGAAAGTCCGGCAGGTCCGCCGCCAACAACTGCTATTCGCTTGCCGGTCGGTGCTGCACGGGAAAATGGATGTTCGTCGCTTTCGCGCATCAGGTAATCGGTCGCATAGCGCTGCAACTGGCCTATCTTGACCGGTTTTCCCTCTGCAACTTCGCGGACACAGGCCTGCTCACAAAGGGTTTCGGTCGGACATACCCGGGCGCACATCCCGCCGAGAATATTCTGTTCAAATATTGTCTTTGCCGATCCCTTGGCATTATCAGCCGAGATCTGGCGAATGAACATCGGCACATCGATGCTGGTCGGGCAAGCCGTCATACAGGGTGCGTCGTAGCAAAAATAACACCGATCCGCCTCGACCATCGCCTCATGGCGGCTCAAAAGTGGATGATGATCAGAAAAATTTTCCGTGTATTCAGACGGCTCCAGCCGTCCGCCTTTGACGTCACGCATTGTCCTGGTCGACATTCACGCCTCCTTCTTCTTTTTGGCTGCAGGGCATAATTCATCGCCCCTTTTTGCAGCCGGGCTCCCGTTTATGGAGGGTAGAATGGCCTGATTTTCTTAGAAGGTCAAATTTTTTATCATATGGTCAATTTTATTTTTACCAGCAGAAACCTCCGATCAAACGAAAAGAGCGGTATACGGGAATGTCTGCCCGTTACCGCTCCTTGTATAACCCGATGGTCTAGACCGTTTCACGTTTTGTCAGAAACGGGACAACGGTTTCGGCCTTTGATTTTGTTTGTGCATTCAGGTTTTGCCGATTCCGTCAAAAGCTGAACTGCTCTGATGGCAGGTGTTATTCAAACACAATCCGTGGGGCCGCAGTGTCCAGCGCCGCCTGACTTTCAAAAATCTGGTCACGAACCTTGGTCGCCATTTCACGGTAAATGCGGGCATGGGGGCCATCGGGTTGCGACACGACGACGGGTGTGCCCGCATCCGAGTTTTCACGGATATCCATATGCAATGGCACGGCACCAAGAAATGGCACGTTGATTTTTTCGGCTTCATCGCGCGCACCGCCATGGCCAAATATATCCGAACGTTCCCCACAGGACGGGCATTGAAAATAGCTCATGTTCTCAATGAGTCCCAAAAGCGGAACATCAACCTTTTTGAACATATTGAGCCCCTTGCGTGCATCAATAAGCGCAAGGTCCTGCGGTGTGGATACAATGACGGCTCCGGCGAGCGGCACCTTTTGTGCCAGCGTGAGCTGCGCATCACCGGTTCCCGGTGGCATATCGACCACAATGACATCCAGCGTTCCCCAATCCACCTCGCGCAGCATTTGTGTCAAAGCGGATACGACCATCGGGCCGCGCCAGATCATCGGTGTATCTTCCGCCACCAGAAATCCCATTGACATGACTTTCAGGCCATAGGCTTCCTTTGGCTTGAGCATGCGACCGCCAACCTCTTCGGGCCGGCCGGTTACATTGAGCAGGCGGGGCATGGACGGCCCGTAGATATCCGCATCCAAAATGCCAACCTTCAAACCAATCGATTGAAGTCCAAGCGCAAGATTGACGGCGGTCGTTGATTTACCAACCCCTCCTTTGCCCGACGCGACGGCTATGATCGAGGCAACCCCGGGCACACCAGGTTTGGCTGGTGCCGGTTGTTTGCCCGGCTCACCGGCGGGCGCCCTTGGGGGCGTGCCATTGCCCTGTGGTGAATCTGTAGCACCAGGTTTCTTTTCGGCCGTCAAAGCCACCATCGCGCCCTTCACACCGGTGATCGACGTCACCGCCTGTTCTGCAGCCATCCGCAAGGGCTCCAGTTTCTGCGCCAAAGCGGCAGGAACCGTGATCGAGAAATAAACCTTGTCATCGGCTATGAAAATATCCGAGATCATATTCTTGCTGACAATGTCTCCACCAATCGCTGGATGGCTGACACCGGCAAGTTGCTCAAGAACGGCTTCTTTGGTAACTGACGACATAATTGGCAATTCCCTGAAAATTCTGGGTTTGGAGCTGAACAGATCCACTTATTCACACGCACTGCGATACATATGATGCAATGATCGCAAGAACAGTGGAACCGGGCATTGACACGGCAAATAGTGCACAATACCGGTTCACACAATGGAATAATCGTCACAACCACGCCACCTATCGTAACCAAATGGCAATGGGAACTGGTATTCGAACAGGAAACTGCATACAGACCATTGGCTTTTGCAACGGATTTTTCTATAGCTCACCGCAATCTAGATAAACCACAAGGATATAAGCGTGTCTGCCACATTCGATAAAGTTGCCGACATTATCGCTGAGACGAGCGAAATCGATCGGGAAACCATCACGCCCGAGAGTCACACAATCGATGATCTGGGCATTGATAGCCTTGATTTTCTCGATATCGTCTTTGCGATCGATAAGGAATTCGGTATCAAAATACCACTGGAACAATGGACGCAAGAGGTCAATGACGGCAAAGCCGCAACCGAAGAATATTTCGTTCTGAAAAATCTCTGCGCTAAAATCGACGAACTGAGAGCGGCCAAAGGCTGAAAATCAAGCTCTGATTCGGCAAAGCCCGGACGGCAGGCAGGATAGCGATGCTTCTTGAATATTTTCAGATGATTGATCGTGTGGAGCGGATTGACCTCGATGCGGGCCAAATCTCTGTGACCTCAATTGTTCCGGACAAAAGTACGGTTTTCGAGGGGCACTTTCCTGGTCTGCCACTGGTACCGGGCGTTTTGCTGATAGAAACCATGGCGCAGGCCAGCGGTTTCCTGCTGCTGGCCAACAATGATTTTGCAGCCATGCCTTTCCTGATGTCCGTGGACAGCGCCAAATTACGCACATTTGTGGAACCGCAAACCGAACTGAATGTTGAAGTTGATCTGGAACATGAGGGTTCAGGATTTGCTGTGACAAGGGCGCGCATAAAGAGCCAGGGCAAAAAAATCTGCGACGCTCAACTCAAATTTCGCACCGCTGCTTTCAATGCCGACGCCGGTATTGATACAAGCGGTCTTGTTGACATCATCAGATCACGCGCTGTCGAGGTAGGTCTTCTTGACGCCCTTTCAGCCAAACAAGCCACCTGAGAGTAAAAGACCATGAGCAAAAATCCCAATGACGTTGTCATTACGGGTGTTGGCATTGTCAGTTGCCACGGCGTTGGCCGCGAGGCCCATGAAGCGTTGCTGAATGCCGAACAGATGCCGGAAACCAAGGTGGATTGCGAGCGATTTGCGCCCTACCCCGTGCACCCGATGCCACAGATTGACTGGTCGACGCAAATTCCGCGCCGCGGTGATCAGCGGCAAATGGAAAACTGGCAAAGGCTGGGCGTTTTCACCGCCGGATTGGCTCTGGATGATGCCGGGCTGAAGGAAGATGCCGAAGCATGTGACACCATGGATATGATTGTTGGTGCCGGCGGTGGTGAACGTGACATATCCGTTGATACGCTTATTATCAACGAAGCGGCAGACCGCAATGACCGTGAGATACTTCTCAATGAAAAGCTGACAACGGAGCTGCGTCCAACACTGTTTCTGGCGCAATTATCCAATCTGCTGGCAGGCAATATATCCATAGTGCACAAGGTTGCCGGTTCATCAAAAACCTTCATGGGTGAAGAGGGTGCAGGCATATCTGCAGTTGCAACCGCTTTTGAGCGCATCCGCCATGGCCAATCGACCCACGCGCTGGTCGGCGGGGCCTATAATGCTGAACGCTCGGACATGCATCTTCTTTATGAGGGCGTTCAAAGTCTTGGGCGCGACAGCTGGCAGCCGATGTGGTCACGCAATGATGCTGGCGGTGGGATTATCACAGGTTCAGCCTCTGCCTTTCTTGTTCTGGAATCGCGCCAGTATGCCAATGCACGCGGTGCCCATATCTATGCGACGATTGAAGGTGTGGATGGTGACCGCGGCGGTCGGGACAACGATGCAATGGAAGTTCGTTTTGAAACCATGGCAGACAGGAGCGGCGTTTCTGACACCGCCGACCTGTTAATTATGTCCGGCGCTTCGGGACTGCACGAATTGTCCAGACGGGAAAAACAACTGATCGACCGCAAATGGCCACAGGCGGCTTTGCGCGGTTACAGCGGCCTGCTGGGGCACACCATGGAAGCCCAATTTCCGATCGGCGTGGCTCTTGCTGCACTGGCATTGAAAACCGGTGCCAAACTGCCCAGATTTGACCCCGAAATGGAAACCGGCATGCAGGATAGTGCCAAACAGGCGCTGGTCACGACAATCGGGTTCTTTCGTGGTGAAGGCCTGGCTAAGCTGAAAGCTGAATAGCACACCTTGCATTGGGACACCCTGCGGACCTGATGCAAAATACCAGAACCAATGATAAAACTTTGAGGCACAGCGTTTAGCGGATTCAGCAACGTTGAAAATTCTCAAAAGCCCATATGGGAAACCGATATGAATAAGAGTGCTTATACCGACCATCTTGGCAGACCATTGATCGCCGTTACCGGCATGGGAATTGTAACGTCCCTGGGTCAGGGCAAAGACGACAACTGGAATGCACTGACCAGCGGCACCTCGGGAATACATGCCATAACAAGGTTCCCCACAGATGAACTCGCGACGCGTATCTGCGGAACGGTCGACTTTATGGATGCACCAAAAGTGTCCAGTGAGTTGTCCTTCACCTTTGCCAATGCAGCAACCAGCGAAGCGATTGCACAGTCCGGAATCAACGGAGATTTCAACGGGCCACTGTTTGTTGCAGCACCGCCGGTCGAGTGTGAATGGTCGGACCGTTTTGCCCTTGGCGATGAGGCCGCATTGGGCGCACATCAGGAGAATGCCTATACCGGGATCCTTCAGGTCATGCGCAATAGATACCACGAAGGTTTTACCCGCTCCTCCCTCTTCGGCACAGTGGCTGAACGCATTGCAGATACCTATGGAACACGCGGCCTGCCGGTAACATTGTCAACGGCCTGTGCCTCAGGGGCAACAGCAATTCAGCTGGGTGTTGACGCTATTCGCCAGGGCAGAACAAACCGCGCCCTGACCGTTGCAACCGACGGCTCTGTCAATGCCGAAGCACTTATCCGGTTTTCGCTTCTATCCGCACTATCCACACAAAACGATGTGCCCGAAAAAGCATCAAAACCCTTCACCAGGGACCGCGATGGTTTTGTCATTGCGGAGGGAAGCGCCGCACTGGTGCTGGAATCTCTCGAGAGTGCCATTGCGCGTGGTGCCAAAGTGCTGGGTATTCTTAAGGGCTATGGCGAAAAGGCGGATCATTTCCACCGCACGCGTTCATCGCCCGATGGTGGTCCGGCCATTGCAACCATTCAGGCGGCGCTGCGCGATGCCGGCCTTGATGAAAATGGCATTGGCTATATCAATGCACACGGCACATCGACACCTGAAAACGACAAGATGGAGTATCAGTCGCTCTCCACAGTTTTCGGCGATCAGCTTGCCAATATCCCGGCGTCATCAAACAAATCGATGATTGGCCACACACTGACTGCCGCAGGCGCAGTTGAAGCGGTATTTTCCATGCTGACCATCGCCACGGGCACGCTGCCACCAACCATTAATTTTGAAAATCCAGACCCGGCAATCGAGATGGATGTGGTGCCAAACGTCAAGCGCAATCACCCGGTCACGTCAGTGCTTTCCAATTCATTTGGCTTTGGCGGTCAGAACGCCTGCCTTGTCATGACGGCAGAACCAGCCTAAACGGCACCTCAGACATAACGACCAAGACCGCTAACACCAAGGACCGCCCCCGTCATGCGCGCATTGCAGCTCATTGAAGACCGAAAGCTCGAAGTAACCGATATTGCGCCGCCCCCCGAACCGGCGGCTGGTGAGGTCACACTCCGCATCAGGGCCGTCGCACTGAACCATATTGACGTCTGGGGCTGGCGCGGTATGGCCTTTGCCAAACGCAAGCTGCCACTGGTTATTGGTGCAGAGGCCTCAGGTGAAGTTGAGGCCGTGGGACCCGGTGTTTCCAGTTTGCTACCTGGACAGCTTGTCTCCATCTATGGCGCTCGCACCTGTGGTTTGTGTCAGCCGTGCCGGGAAAAACGCGATAATCTTTGTGAACATGTCTCTGGCGTCCACGGCTTTCATCTGGATGGATTTGCCCAGGAGCTGATCAATCTTCCCGCCCGATTGCTGGTCCCTGCCCCTCCCGGCGTTGACGCCATTGGTGCGGCTCTGGCACCGGTGACTTTCGGTACGGTTGAGCACATGCTGTTCGACAATGCGAAACTGCAGCCGGGTGAAAATATCCTGATACACGCTGGCGGCTCAGGCATCGGATCTGCCGCCATTCAACTGGCCAAGAAACATGGCTGCACCGTCTACACCACTGTTGGCTCCGACGACAAAATTGAAAAAGCGCGTGCACTGGGTGCCGATCACGTCATCAATTATCGCGAAGACCGTTTTGAGGGGGTTGTCAGAAAACTGACAAAAAAGAAGGGTGTTGACGTCGTCTTTGAACACGTTGGTACCGATACAATTCCCGGCTCCATGCTGTGTATGAAGCGTGGTGGACGGCTCGTCACCTGCGGATCAACATCCGGTGTTTCTGCACAGGTCAATCTGATGATGCTGTTTCAGCAGCAGTTGCGACTCATCGGCTCCTTCGGCTGCCGAATGGAGAATATGGCTGATTCCATGCAGAAGATGGCAAAAGGACTTGTTCATCCTGTGATCGATACCCAGGTGCAACTGGATGATATCGATACGGCACTTGAGCGCATGGAAGGGCGCAAAGTGTTTGGGAAAATCCTTCTGAAGATGGATTGATCAGCGTGAATCTTTACATGACGCGTTGGGCTCTGCGCATATATAAGGCCAAAAACTGGCTGGTTGCGCAATTGATTTTTTCAATTCTGTCTATCTTGAGGTTGCTGCCGGCACGGCGCGCGATACGCTTCACTGAGAAGATGGCCTATAAAATCGGCCCAAGAACAGCACGCCACAAACTTGTGCTGCATAATCTGGAACGTGCACTTCCTGATAAATCGCAAGAGGAACGCGAGGCCATCGCGCTTGATATGTGGGGCCATATGGCACGGCTGATGGCCGAGTATATTTTTGTCGATGTTCTGATTGATGATGATGTCAGCGAAGACGGTTCCGGCCTCATTGAAGTGGTAGGTATTGAACGGTTTCTCGAACTGCGCGACAACCCTCGCCCATTTATCGTTTTCACGGCCCACACCGGCAATTTTGAACTACTGCCTATTGTTGCCGCCAAATATGGTCTGAATGTCACGGCCATGTTCAGGCCACCCAACAACCCCTACATCGCCAAAAAACTACTGTCTGCCAGACGCACCCATATGGGCGCGCTAGTCCCGTCCAAAGCCGGTGCCGCATGGAATCTTGCCAGTGTGCTTGAGGCTGGCAAAGGTGTGGGGCTTCTCGTCGACCAGAAATTTCACAAGGGCGCTACCACACAGTTTTTTGGCATGGATGTTCAGACGAACCCTCTATTGGCAAAACTTGCCCGCAATTTTGACTGTGATGTCTATCCGGCGCGCTCCATTCGCCTGCCTGGCGGCCGGTTCCGGCTTGAAATTGAACCAGCAGTGACAATGCCGCTGGATGACAAAGGCAATCTTGATGTGACAGCGACCGCGCAGCTCCTTAACGACAAGGTTGAGAGCTGGGTACGCGAGTATCCGGGCCAATGGATGTGGTTTCATGATCGCTGGCGGATAAAACATACGCTGTAGGCATACGCTCCGGGTACCCCGAAGCCGTTTAGACCGTTCGACGTTTTGTCAGAAACGGGACAACGGTGTCGGCCTTTGATTTTGTTGATGCATTCAGGTTTTGCCGATTCCGTCAAAACATGAATTGCTCTATTCCGCTTGGGCTTGGGATGTGCACAGGTTTGTGTTTTCCTTGGGTTTAACCGGGCGTAATGCTCAACACACGGCACTCACACTTCAAGTGGTTCGCCCTCCAGCGGTTTCGCAAAGCCGCGTCTGGTCGAGCGGCCCAAAGCCATCGCCAGAACAATTGTGCCATACAGTGTGAACAGATAAAGCGGGTAAGCCAGCAATACAAAATCGAGCTGTCCGACAGAGCAGATTGCACAAATCGAGGCAAAAAGAGAAACCACCCAGGTGACCATCGTCTCGCTGTCGGGATCACGATAGGACTTTATGACCGTAACACTGCCACCCAGCAGGCTGATCGAGATTGTAATGACCAGTGCGTAGGCCGCAGATTCCGTCTGCTGCCAAAGCACAAGTCCAAATGCGGCGCAGGCGAGAACAAGGAAATCGGTAGTTTTGAGATAATGTCCGACCCCTCTCCATATCGACAGAAGTAATACAATCACAGTGCCAGACACCTGCACCCCGGCAAACCAAATCGATGCAGCTGCCCCTTCATGGACCTGCGAAAAAAATGCAATCGATCCAAGCACGGACCAGATCAGCCAGGATGCTCGCTGTGGCCGTGTTCGACCGGCAATGATGTCGATGATATAGGGGATATAGGCGAAGATACTTAACATACCCGAAAAGACACCAAGGATTGTCAGGTGTGTCATTGTATCAAAGAACTCACTGCCCATGGATCCCGCTTTCCTTGTCCGGGAAGCCGCTCGACCATGTTAAAACAGCCATCATCAAAATCGCCCCCGGCACGAAATTGATTGCGATGAAGGTGTTTGAATGTGGATGCGATGTCTGTGCGAAATCCCACCGAAAAGCGATCCAGTGTGTGGTTTACAGGCCAGGCAACGGCCCATCCCATAAATCGGGGATGGCAACTGCAATTCACGTGATTTGATTGAGTGGTGCCCTGTCAAAACTACGGTGATGGGTATTCCTAACCCATTACCGTAATTTCTTGTTCCGTTGCCGCTCAGTCATCTGCAGGCGGCCAGGGTTTTCGGGTTTAGACCGTTTCACGTTTTTGTCAGAAACGAAACAACCGTATCGGTCTTTGATTTTGTCGATGCATTCAGGTCTTACCGATTCCGTCAAACATGAATTGCTCTGGGCAATCATCCCCGAAATCAGCGCTTTTCAAGCACGAAGAGAAACACAAAAGTCCGCGCAGAACGACAGTCATTCAATCCAGGAAAATAGGCCTCAGCCCCCGAAAGTCAGACCACAACCCGACAGGGCCGTGGTCTTCTGTGCGAAGTTACTGGTTGATGATGATGCGTGTGTTCTTGAAGCCTTCACGCTCGACCAGCGAAAACAGTTTGGCGGCATGGTTCGGATCAAGCCGAACACAGCCATGCGACGCGGGGCGACCAAGGCGTTTCAGATCCGTTGTGCCATGCACGGCATAGCCGCCACGGAAAAAGATGGCAAAGGGCATGGGTGCATTGTTGTATTTGCGTGAGCGATGGTGCTTGGACAACCATTTCGGGCTGTACGTCCCTGTCGGCGTGTAATACCCGCGCCGCCCTGTTGAAACTTTCCAGCGATATTTAACCCTGCCGCGATGTGTCACGACCATGGTCTGCTTGGAAATATCAATCCGTGCCGTCAATGTCGTCGCCTTGGCAATGACAGTCTGCAGCGGCAGGAAGCTCAAGCTCAGCAATAGTGCTATGAAAATCCGTTTCATTGTCCCTCTCCATCGAAACGCTGCGGCGCGATGCCCCCCGTTTCGCAAAATATACTACCCCGGTACTTTTGGGTGTCATCAACGAAATGCATTGCAATCCGCAAAACCCCCACAGGTAATATAAACGTAAAAACCGTTACGAAAAGTGATTTACCGGCTTATGGTTACTCGCACAGTAGTGATTGCCACTGAAAACACAGGATATTTTTCACCGGGCGACAAAAATCGGCAGTCCAGTTTGCGGCTCCACTGGACCATATTTGCTGCGATCAGCAGCACAGACACCTGCAACCACCTTAAAAACCTTTGCGATACCGAAACCCTTGGCGACACTGGCCCATCTTGGAGCTTATTCCGTATGCTGCCGCCACAGGCGCGCAATTTGTGCGGGGTGTACTTGAGTTTGAAACACACACTGCCGCAGTTTCACGTCATCAATATCGCGTTCGTGCCGGTCGTACTGACATCGAAACATAAAACACAAAAGCCGCTTCATTAAAAATATATATTTATATATAGAAAATTATGTGCAATAAGTATTGGGTAGAATTTAAGTAAATTTTCGAAACGGTGACAAGCGTGAAAAACAGTACTGCTTATTATAAATACGGAGCTATCGCCCTTGCAATCGTGGCGACTGCATCACTGGGTCACATTGTTGATACAAATGCTGCAGACAGAACGTTCGATAACTCTGATATTTATACAACAAGCGTCAACGGTCCAATTACCGCCTCGGAGCACAATGGTTCTGCTCGGATACTCACATATGACTTCAACGGATACTCAACTCTGACGGTGGATTCGAGTAACGGGGTAACCGGTGCGACGTTAAACCTGAATGAATTCAGCACGCTCACCATCGGAGATATCAATGATGCCACCGACGCCACTTACGCAATAAACCGATGGGAGTCCAACGACGGCAGCCTTCACGCAGACACACAAATTTTCATGAATGATTCCAGCATCCTGAACGTCAAAACCGGCTACAAAATCAAAGCGGCATCAATCACGCTTACGGAGCAGGCACGTATGAGGATATCGGCAGGCTCTGGTGCCACACAACCCGGCCTTATGGATGAAACGGAGCTCGTTTTCGTGGCAACAGATGGTATCTATAGCGGCATTCTCTATATGAATGGAAATGATGTTAATATCGGCGGTGTCAGTTCCATTGCGGGAACAACAAAGGGTGGCAAAGCCGGTGTAATTCAAAATCAAGAGCGCAGCCTGTCGGGCAGAGCCGCCCTTTCCATCTACGCAGCAGCTGATAGAGAATTCCAGTTTGGCGGTTTAATTCAGGATGGCCCGGGTGATATACCCAATGACCCAGGCTCACTACGTCTCAACATGGAGGGTACAGGGACACAGGTCTTCACCGGCAGCTTGATCTATTCTGGCGACACAAATGTCAATGCCGGTACGCTGATCATACTCACCGACCTTCCAAACTCCACCGTCTTTGTGGATGATACAGGAACGCTCGGCGGAACGGGGACATTCAAAAAGGGCATTACCGTCTATTCAGGCGGCACTATCGCACCGGGACGATCATCCAATTTCCATTCGGGTTCGTCGGTTGGGACAATGACAACCGTCGATGGCCCCGTCTTTAACGCGCTAACGATGAGCCCAGGATCAAACCTGATAATCGAAACACAGTCCGACGGCACCTCGGACAAGATCGTATCGACTGGTGCCGTTGAGATCAATGGCGCCAATCTGCTGGTCAATCCCGGATATATCGTCAACTTTTTGGACAACCAATATATATATACAATCGTGGATAATGATGGGACGGATCCCATAACCGGCACCGGCTTTTCCAGTGTCACGGAAAATTTTCTGTATTTTGATGCAACAGCGTCGATCAATGCGAACGACACCAACGACGCTCAGGTGACACTTTCACGCAATGCAAATTTCGCCCAGGATACTCAAAGCATCACAAAAAACACATTTGCAAAAGCTGTCATTCTCGACGATTTGGAACAGACTGGCACGCATACCGATGAACTTAGCATTGCTCTTGGCGCAGTGCTTGGCGCACAAAGTGAAGAGCAGGTCATCGCCATACTTAATAGTCTTACCGGCGAGATACACGCCTCACAGCAGGTCGCTTCCGAAGCTCTGACGGCAGGTTTCGACAATGTACTGCGTGGGCGCGGCGCATCCTTTAGCGGCAATAACAGTGCAACGACCTTCAATTATGGCGATGGCTCAGATGCTACCAGTGACTACGGTTACTGGGCGTCAGGCCTCGGTTCGACCGGGCGTCTTGACAGCGATGGGAATGCTGCTGGACTGCACTATGCTTCAGGAGGCATCGCTACTGGCATTGAAACACAACGTCAATTGGGCGACGGCCAGCTCGTCTACGGTCTCGGCTTCGGTTACCAGTACCAGGATACCGATGTTTCCGGCAGATCGTCCAGTGCCAACACGCATGCCTATAGTGCAGGGCTTTATGCAAATTATGCAAATGGTCCTTTCAATCTCTCCGGGGCTGTGAGCTACAGCTACTTCGACATCAACACCGCCCGCACGATTACGGCGGGCTCAACCTGGATCGCAGAGGCTGACTATGGCGGATACGGCGTCGGCCTGTCTGGCGAAGCGTCCTATGGTTTCGAACTGGGCGGCCTGACACTGGCGCCGCTTGCTTCACTCGAGGCCTTCTGGACCGGGCATGGCAGCACGAGCGAAACCGGTGCCGGTGGCATCAGCCTGGTTCTTGGCAGTGAATCCTATCAGACCGTCAATCTTGGTGCGGGCGCCATGCTGTCGAAGCAGTTGGCGCTGCCCAATGGCACCAGTGCAACAGCGCAATTGCGCTTTGCCTATGAGTATAATGCCGGGGATACAGTCGCCAGCCAGACGGCTGCAAATGCCGGTGGTGGCGGCCAGTTCACGGTTTTGAGCGCCGAACAGGACCGCAGCCGGTTTCGGTTCGGAACCAACCTGGAAGCCGATGTTGCCCGCAATACCAGCCTGCATTTTCGCACCGACAGCACCATTGCTTCGGACGGCTATACGTTCTCAGGCAATGTCGGGCTGACGATGCAATTCTAGAGTTCGGTTATTACTGACCAGATCTATAGAATAGCATTCGCAGCAATCAGCAATAGCACCACAAGCACCAGCAGTGCAGAACAGGCCGCAAAGAAAACGCCAATCGCCCGATCAATATCACCGGCATCAATCATGCGCCTGCCAGCGGCATTCAACAGAGGCTCACGCACA
Organism: uncultured Rhizobiaceae group bacterium; assembly: GCA_947501445.1. Taxonomy (GTDB): domain Bacteria; phylum Pseudomonadota; class Alphaproteobacteria; order Rhizobiales; family Rhizobiaceae; genus Hoeflea_A. The sequence continues at coordinate 89,748 of CANMVS010000012.1, forward strand.
ACGACACCGCCATAGATACGTTCGCCCGCCAGAGAAACGCCAAGCGCACCAGCCATGGCACTCTCGGGCCAACCGGCATTGGGAGAGCGGTGAAGTCCGGCGTCGCGCATGGACGCGGTGATTGCCCGGATTGCTGCGCGCCAACTCATGCGCACCCAGGCGCCAGCGGCAATCAGCACTGCGGAAAGCCGTGCAGCCGGCCAATTGGCATAGTCATCAAGACGGGCCGAAGCCCAGCCAAAATCACTATATCTGGCATTCTTGTGGCCGATCATTGAATCTGCCGTATTGAGCATTTTATAGGCGAACAGTCCTGGCAGGCCAAACAGCGCATACCAGAACACCGGTGCCACAACACCATCAGAGAAATTTTCCGCAATGCTCTCAATCGCCGCGCGGCAAACACCGCCTTTGTCAAGACTTTGCGGATCGCGACCAACAATCAGCGAAACTGCCTCGCGTCCGCCTGACAGGCCGTTCTGGCGAAGTCCGATCGCGACATTGCCGACATGATCCGCCAGACTTTTTTGCGCCAGCAGCACCGCAACGATTATCACTTCCAGTGCCAGACCAATGACAGAGAAACCAGCAAGCAGCCGATCCAGAACCGCACCGACAATCACGCTGATCAGCAAAAGAACGACGATTACCAGCACACCGTTTCGACGCCTTATGGCGGCTGAATGCCGATCACGATTGGCCATGGCATCAAACAACGAGATCGCCTTGCCGAACAAAACAACCGGGTGCGGTACTGCACGCCACAACCAATGCGGATCGCCGACCAGACGATCCACGATCAGCGCCAATAGGAGGACCAGCAGGTGATGTTCCAGCACGGCCTTATCACAATCGTTTTTTGTGTGTATCAGCCAGCGCCAATCGCAGCCGTTCATCTGCCCCGGCATCGGGGCAAAGACCGAAGCGCAACCAACGGGGCGCATAGGAAAATGCCCGTGTTAATATGCGATGACGGCACAGCGCCTGATGGAGTTGTTGGCCGCTGTCACAGTCGGTCAGAATGAACAGGCCGGCACCACCGACAATGGTCAGCCCGGCACCGGTCAATTGCTTTTCAAGCGCTGCGTGACGTTCGGATATTTCATCGCGAATGTGTGTTGCCAATGGTCGGTCCGACAGGGTTACGCGGGCAATCTCCAGTGCCGGCCCCGAAACAGCCCATGGTCCCTGCATGTGTTCAATGCGTCGAAGCACACTGGGTGCAGCCAGCACAAAGCCAAGCCGCAACCCCGCAAATCCATAAAATTTGCCGAAGGACTTTAACACGATCAGATTTTCAATGTTGCCCGCATCTGCTGCGACACTGTGCCGGGGTAAAAGATCACCAAAGGCTTCATCCACCACAACATGTCCACCGGATACAGCCATCCGTTCAGCCGCGGCGAGAATGGCCTGGCGGGTGACAGTCCTGCCGTCGGGGTTGTTGGGATTGACCAGAATGACCAGCCGATGTCTTTCGGTTACCTGATCAAGATTTTCAATAATGTCGACGAAGGTGCCTGCCTGCGCAAAGCGGGCGCGGTATTCTTCATAGGTTGGCCCAACAATGGCAATCGGGCCATCAAACAGTTTTGGCAGTAGCAGGATAACACTTTGAGTGCCGGCAACGGGCAGTGCTCTTGCACCCGCTGATATCCCATAGGCGAGCGCAGCAGCATCACCGGCCGCCGCATGCAGGCTCTCGTCCGGGAGCCGCGACCAGATGCGTTGTGCAATTTGCGGTACGCGCACCGGATTGGGATTGATCCCTGTTGACAGGTCCAGCCAGTCCGATGGTTGCCCACCATAGCGCAGACAGGCCTGCGTCAGCCCGCCCCCATGCTCAATGGTGTGTTGAGTGCCATCTTCTCTATCGGGGGCCAAATTCAAGTTCATGACCTGCCTGCCAGATCAATAATGTGCATATAGGACCCGGTGACAGAACCGCGCCGCAACCCCGCTTCACCCAGATCATTACCCAGAGCATCCTCGACCTGAAACAACCGGTCTGCATCGCCTTCATTGATGATGGACGCATAGTGAAATTCATGGGCCGTCAAATGATCGTTCCAGAAGTGCGGCTTTAAAGCGCGCAGGCGCCGATAGCCAAGATGCAGCTTCTTTTGTGCAAAGCTGGTTGTCAAAGGCAAAAGATCAAGCATCGCATGACGGGAACCCGCCTTGTCAATCAGCCCTTCCCCAAGCACCATATAGCCGCCGCACTCACCATAGATGATGGTTCCCCTGTCAGCCGCCTTTCGCATCGATGCATGAAAAAGATCAGCCTGTGCCAGCGTTTGAGCATGAAGCTCCGGGTATCCACCGGGCAGATAGATGGCATCGCAATCATCGACAGGCTGTTCATTGGCCAATGGTGAGAAAAAGGAAATTTCCGCACCGCGGCGTCGCCATCCCATCAGCAAATGCTCATATGCGAATGAAAAAGCTAGGTCTTTTGCCACGGCGAGCCGCTGGCCAGGTGGTGGCAACCGGTCAATATTGGATTCCGTTTCAAATTTTCCAAGAGACGTTGCGACACTCAAAATCTGATTGAGATCACAGCCCGTCTCCACCAGATCGGCGGCGCGGGAGATAAAATCTTCCAGATCCGCCTTTTCACCGGCCTGAACAAGGCCAAGATGCCTCTGCGGTAAAACTAGCCCCTCATCGCGGCGGATGACGCCCAGGATGGTCATGCCGATACCAGCCAGTGCATCACGCAACATGGCTTCATGGCGATCACTGGCAACATTATTCAGGATCACACCGGCAATCATCACATTGGGGTTGAATTGACTGAACCCCTGCACAATGGCGGCAATCGAGTGGGATAATTTGGCGCAATTGACGACAAACAGAACCGGCAGCCTGAGTGTCTCGGCCAGATCAGCCGCCGCTCCCTTGCCATCAGCGGCACCATCAAACAGGCCCATCATGGCTTCGATCACCAAAAGCCGATCACCGCTGATGGCAAGACCGGCATTGGCAAGAATGTGCTCGGGGCGCATGCCCCAGGGATCAAAATTCAAACAGGCCTGATCACTGGCCGCCGCATGAAATGCCGGGTCGATGTAATCGGGACCAGCCTTGCCGGGCGCCAGCGCGATGCCGCGTCGCTTGAGCGCTCGCAGCAACCCGAGTGTCACCGTGGTTTTACCCGAGCCCGACATGGGCGAGGCAATGAGCAATCCGCCCATCAGCAATACTCCTTCATTCGCCCGGTTCCATGTTCGGTGAAGCCGCCTGGCTTTGTCCCAGCCAGTCAAGCGTTTCACGCATGCCAACAACACCACCGACCACCACAATCGCCGGCGGCGACAGTCCGGCGATCATCAAATCCGCTTCGGCATCACGCAAATTGGTCACAATCACCTGCTGTTGGGGGGTCGTGGCATTGCAGACAACAGCAACGGCCTCATCAGGCGCGCGTCCTGCATCAATGAGGCGCCGGGTAATGACCGCAATATGTTTCATCGCCATATACATGACAATCACCGGTGAACCACTGGCAACACCAGCCCAGTCAATCCGGTCGGGCACAATGCCGGTGGAATCATGGCCGGTCAGGAAGGTCACGGTATGGTTGACATCACGATGGGTCACCGGAATGCCGGCATAGGCCAGCCCGCCAATACCGGCAGTGATGCCCGGAACAATGCGAAAGGGCACGTCGTGCTGAACCAGCGTCAGCGCTTCTTCGCCGCCGCGGCCAAATACGAAGGGATCGCCGCCCTTCAAACGCAGTACCCGCTTGTTCTGCTTTGCCAGTTCGACGAGCCGCAGCGAAATATCGCGCTGTTTCGCCGACGGTTTGCCGCCGCGTTTTCCGGCATATTCCAGCACCACATCGTCACGCGCCAGTTTGAGGCAATTGGCATTGACCAGCGCATCGTGAACAATGACGTCCGCCTGGCGGATCGCATTGATGGCATGCAGCGTCAACAGGCCCGGATCACCCGGCCCGGCACCCACAAGCCACACTGCGCCCTTGTCGAGAACGGGCAAGCCTTCAAACAGTTCATCCACCATGGGAATTCTCCGTCTTTCGTTCCGCCCAATGCTCGCCTATAAGGCAATCATGACCGATACGCCCATCGAAACCAAGCCGGAGCCTGATCTGGAGCCTGCACCACTGCGCCGGGGATGGACAACCGGTGCCTGCGCCACGGCTGCCACCAAGGCGGCACTGACGGCGCTTGTAACGGGCGAATTCCCCGATCCGGTGACAATCGTCCTGCCAAAGGGTCAGGAGCCGTCGTTTCCACTGGCCTTCGAGACGCTGGGTGACGGCTATGCCTCTGCGGGCATTGTCAAGGATGCCGGGGATGATCCCGATGTGACCCATGGTGCGACTGTTGTTGCGACGATACGACCATTGCGTCCGGGCTCCGGCATTGTCTTTGCAGCGGGCAAGGGCGTTGGCACGGTCACGCTGCGGGGGCTGCCGGTTAGCGTTGGCGAGCCTGCCATCAATCCGGTTCCCCGCTCGATGATGAGCGGTGTCGTTGAGGCCATCTGCGATGAGTATGAACTGCCTGCAGATGTTGAAATTACCATATCGATCCCAGATGGCGAAGCGCTGGCGCAAAAAACCTGGAACCCCAGGCTTGGCATTGTTGGCGGTCTTTCCGTGCTGGGCACCACCGGCATTGTGCAGCCGTATTCCTGTGCCGCGTGGATCCATTCCATTCATCGCGGCATTGATGTTTCCCGCGCTGCCGGGTTGACCCATGTGCTGGGCGCCACCGGTTCGACCTCGGAATCCGCAGCACAGAAAATTTACAATCTGCCCGAGATCGCGCTGCTTGACATGGGTGATTTTGCCGGTGGCCTGCTGAAATATCTGCGCAAGCACCCGGTCGAACGCCTGACCATCGCAGGCGGATTTGCCAAACTGGTCAAGCTTGCGCAGGGTGCCATGGACCTTCATTCCAGCCGCAGTCAGGTCAATATGGATTTTCTTGCTGATTTCATTCCCGACACAGCGTTGAATCAAAATGTCAAAAAACAGATTCAATCTGCCAACACCGCCATGGAAGTGCTTGAAATCACCAGCAATTCCGATGTTGATCTTCCCGGCATAATCGCTGAAAAGGCCCGCGATACCGCCCTGACCACCTTGCGGGGTGCGCCGATTGCCGTGGACATTATCGTGACGGATCGAAAGGGAAACATCCTTGCCCGGCGCGACTGATACAATCCTGATCCTGGGTGGCACGTTGCAGGCCGCAGCCATTGCCGAGCGGCTTTGCAATGATACTCCGGCACGCGTCATCACATCACTGGCCGGACGCACGCAAAACCCGCTGCCTGTTGCAGGCGAAACGCGGACGGGCGGTTTTGGTGGCGCAGCAGGACTGGCGACATATCTGCGTGCGCACAATGTCGATCTTGTCATCGATGCCACGCATCCTTTCGCACAAACCATATCCGGCAACGCAGCCTGGGCGGCGGAACAGACCGGAGTTCGCCTGATGCGATTGTGCAGACCAGCCTGGGAGCCGGACACACAGGATCGCTGGTTGCGCGTTGCATCACTGGAGGCTGCCCGTGATGCGATCCCATCATCGAGCCGCACCTTTCTGGCACTCGGGCGCCAGCATATTGATCTGTTTGCGTGCCGCGATGACGTCCACTTCATCCTGCGCATGGTCGACGCGCCCGCCGATGATCTGCCGTTCAGGTCATATGAGGTGATTGTCGGCAAGCCTTCACCCGATGTGGATGCCGAGACCGATCTGCTGACCGGCTGTGGCGCAAGCCATATCGTCTGTCGCAATTCGGGAGGCACAGGCGCTTTCGCCAAAATTCTGGCCGCACGCCAATGCGGCCTGCCGGTTATCATGATCGATCGACCGGCAGAGGCTGGCGGCCCGTCCTTTGCATCTGTCAGCGCCCTGTTGGCCGCAGTCATCTAAGCCTCGACACGGTTTTTCTTTTTGCCCGCGTTTCGCAACACATGGGTATAATTGGCATCATAAAGTGCCGAGTCACGAAACTGCACATCGCCCAGAACCGGACCGACCATGATAAGCGCCGTGCGGGTGATTTTTGCCTTGCGCACGTCCTGTTTCATCTGTGTCAGCGTGGTGCGGATATATAGCTCATCGGGCCAGGTGGCACGATAAGCGACCACCACCGGGCAGTCTTCACCATAGAAGGGAACCAGCGCCTCACGCACATAATCCAGATTGCGAATGCTCAGATGAATAGCCAGTGTTGCGCCTGATCGACCCAGAATTTCAAGCTGTTCACCATCCGGCATCGAAGAGGCCTTCATACCGGTGCGGGTGATGATGATCGTCTGGGCAATTTCCGGCAGGGTCAATTCGGTCTTCAGCTTGGCGGCAACCCCGGCAAATGCCGGAACACCCGGCACAACATCATAGTCGATGGCCAATGCATCCAGTCGCCGCATCTGCTCTGCGGTTGCACCATAGATGGACGGATCGCCGGAATGAACCCGCGCGACATCTTTTCCGGCCGCATGGGCTTTTTCAATTTCCGCAATGATCATATCCAGATGCATCGGAGCCGTATCCATTACCAGCGCATCATCCGGCGCTGCTGCGACGATTTCTTCCGGCACCAGCGAGCCCGCGTAAAGACACACCGGACATTTTTCCACCAGCCGCAATCCGCGCACGGTGATAAGATCAGCAGCGCCGGGGCCTGCTCCAATAAAATATACGGTCATTGTGCTGCAACCTTCCCGTCAATCACACTGTCAGATTTGGCCGCATAGCCGCGTGGCGTATAGACCCATTGTTTGCCGTCACCGGATGTTACCGTACGGCTTTGTGAGGAACCGACGATAACCACCGTCAGCATATCCACATCATCCACATTCAGCCCGCCCAGCGGCACAACGCGCACCTGCTCACCCGTGCGCCCAAGGTTTGTCGCCAGAATGACCGGCGTATCAGCCGGGCGATATTTGACGAGTTCATCGCGTGCATAGGCAAGCTGTGTGCGCCGTCGCCGCGAGACCGGGTTATAAAAGGCAATCACAAAGTCCCCCTCGCCTGCCGCTTTGATACGCCTTTGGATGTCGGGCCATGGGGTGAGCAGGTCAGACAGCGAAATGGTGCAAAAATCATGCCCCAGCGGCGCGCCAATGCGGGCGGCTGCAGCCTGCAGGGCGGAAATGCCGGGGGAGACAACCAGCTCAACGCGCCGTGCCGCATCGCTCAGGCCCGCATCATCTTCGAGCTTTGCGCGTCCCTTATCCAGCAGTTCGAAAGCCAGCGTTGCCATGGCATAAATGCCGGCATCGCCTGAACAGACCAGCGCGACGGTGCGGCCAGTGCCAGCCAGTTCCATCGCGTGGTGCACCCGCGCCTCTTCCTTGCCAAGATCAAAATCATGCCGTTGCTTGCCATCGGCAAGCGGCCCCAGAAGATCAAGATAAAGCGAGTAGCCGACAAGATCGCTTGACTGCTGCACCATGGAAGAGACCTCCGGCGAACGCCAGGCCTGACTGCCGGGTCCAATGCCGACGATGAACAATTTGCCGCGCGCCCTGCCGAGGCTCAATGCATCGACCGGTTGAACAGCACGAGCAATGGCGCAGGTCACCCGTTTCGACTTCTGTTTGGCAACAATCAATGCACCATCGCCGCCACTGGCAGCAAGCGCTGCCCCTTCGGCAACGCCATGGCAGCCCACTTCCGCAAAAACAATCGCAGATGGCGTTTCCAGTCGGTCGGCTTCGGCCTCCAGACGCGCCGCATCAAAAAAGCGGGCCGGTACACCAAAATGATCCGCAACAGCCTGTATGGCCCGCTCATCGGCTTTCAGGTCTATGGAATAGACACCACTCAGCGCCCTTGGAGACAGGTCAGCCTCGTCCAGCACCCGCTGTGCCAGGGCAATGGCCTCGGCAGGTTCCGTGCCCCGCTCACAGCCCATGCCAAGGCTCAAGACCGTTGGCGCATAGACCAGCTCCAGATTTTCGGGCGTCCTGCGTTTTTCTGTCACCGTCAGACATACAGCACCATCGCGTGCAAGTGGCAGACGGGCTGTTTCAAGCCACGGTGCCTTGCCATTCAGCCTCGCTGTGCGCCCGGCGACCAGTTCAGCCATGACCGGTTTTGCCGCATCACCATTGACCAGCACATAGCCGGCCGGCGGCATATCCAGTGCCACACCGAAACGAAGATCACCGGCGGTGGTGATGGCCGCATGCCCGTCAATAGCCGATGCAATCTGGCGCGCCAGATCATTGGCCCCGTGGTGGCCGCCCAGCAGGGGCACAACACTTGACCCATCATCCGACACGGCAACCACCGACGGTTCTGTCAATTTGTCTTTCAGGTGCGGTGCCAAAAGGCGGATCAGCGCGCCGCTGGCCATCAGGCCGATGATTGGCCGTCCCTGATCAAACAAATGCATCAGGTGGTCAGACAGATTGTCAAACAGCCTATCGGCGTCCTCTACACGTGCGGCAGCGCCGTGCAGTTCACCATTAATGCTTTCAGCAATCCTGCGTGCCAGTGGCAGGGCAGCATTGCTGAGAACGAGTACGACGGGGTTCATCTCAACCATCCTGTCTTGAGCTTTGAGGGGAAGCAGCAGACGTGCTTACCGTATTGCGAATTTCAACCGGTAGATCGGCAACCCAGTTCTCAGATCCGCGATAGACGAGGATCATGGAAAAATACGGCGCTTTGCCTTCGGCTTCCCCGAGCGGCAAAATACGTTCCTGATCCAGCGATATACGTTCAAGATACCCGGCACAGGAAATCAGATCATGGTCGGCAAGCAGCCTTTTGATCCGTCCGAAATGCCGGCCGATCTTGATGATCGCCATGGCATCGGCCTGCACAAGTCTTGGTGCTATGGCCTCATCCGGCAACGGACCGGGTATCACGCTCAACACATCATTGCGCGCGGCCAGCGGCCGTTTGAGCGCGGCAGCACCGGCCATCATCGAAGAGACACCGGGTACGATTTCGCAAGGGAAACGCCCGGCCAGCCGCTCATACAGGTACATGAATGACCCATAGAAAAACGGATCACCTTCACACAGAACGGCAACATCGTGCCCGGCCACAAGGTGCTTTTCCAGTTCCACCGATGCGGTGTCATAAACCTTTTGCGCCGGAAACCGTTCCACCCGCATGGGCACGACAATCGGATACTCGATCTGATCGCGGCGCAGATACCCGCTGACAATCTGCCGGGCAAAGCTCGGGCCGGTATCGGGTGCAGGATAGGCCACAATCGGACAGGCCTGCAGCAGCCTGTGGGCCTTGAGGGTGATCAACTCGGGATCGCCCGGACCAACACCCAGACCATAAAGTGTGCCGGTCATGCGGCCCCCCAGGGTTTTTGAACCGCCCACTGGGTGACGGGCATCAGCGATTTCCAGCCGCGATAGGTGCCAACCGGTTGCGCCCGTGCCACCGACAGGCGGGTTAGTGACCCGCCATAGCGGATTTGCAACTCGGCAACGCGCGCCTCATTTTCCAGCGTGACCGCATTGGCCACCAGCCGACCGCCGGGTTTCAACGCCCGCCAGCAGGCATCAAAAACGCCGTCATTGCTCAAGCCCCCGCCAATAAACACGGCGTCCGGCGCATCAAGCGCCTCACAGGCCTGCGGTGCCCTGCCCTCGATAATCTTTAATCGCGGTGTGCCGAGCGCCGTGGCGTTTTCGCCGATCATGGCCAGACGCTCCGGTTCACGCTCAATGGCGATGGCCTCGGTACCGCGCGCTGCGCGCATCCACTCGATGGATATCGACCCGCATCCGGCACCCACATCCCACAACAGTGCCTGTGGGCAGGGCTGCAGAGCAGCCAGTGTCATCGCGCGCACTTCCCGCTTGGTCAGCTGACCATCATGCACAAAGGCATCATCTGACAATCCGGGCACAGTCGATTGAATGGCAGCGCCCTGTTCGGCAATACATTCAATTGCCAGCACATTGAAATCCTCGAACGGGCTGCCATCATAGGGGCCGACTTCCCTGGCCAGAACACGGCTGGTGCGTTCTTTCGCACCGCCCATATGTTCAAGTACCGTCAGCATCGACTTGCCATAACCACGCGCGGTGAGTATCTCCGCCACCTCATGAACGGTGCGGGCAACGGATGTCAGCGACAATATACGGTTGCCCGGCTGAATGTGCGGCTGCACACCGGCCACAGCGCGCCCGTGCAAAGAGATACAGGCAACATCACTTAAGGCCCAGCCCATGCGGGCCGCCGCCAGCGAAAAACCGGAGGGCGACGGGATAACCAGCATTTCCTGCGCATCCACATTGCGCCGCATGGTGGCCCCGATGCCAAAGTGCATCGGATCACCGGTGGCCAGAATGGTGACAGGCGTACCGCGCCGCTTTTGCAAAAACGCCAATGTTGGCCCGACACCCATGGTCCAGGGTACAATTTCGCAATTGCTCAAACCAAGCGCTTCAAGATCAAGACTATCCAGCACCCTTTGCGGTGCGACCAGCGTTTTTGACCGTTTCATCAGGGCCAGCGCCACTGGCGAAAGACTGTCGGTGCCATTGTCACCAATGCCGAGAATTGTCAGCCAGCATTGTGTGCCGGCCTGTTGGGATTGACTGGCACTCATGCGTTCAACCCTCCGGCAATGGCGTTGACGGCGGCGGCTGCCATGGCGCTGCCACCGCGCCGCCCGCGCACCGCAATGAATGGCACGCCGCGTGAATCTTCAATCAGCGCGTCCTTTGCCTCGACGGCGCCAACAAAGCCCACCGGAATGCCGATGATCAGCGCCGGTTTTTCAACACCACGATCAATCATATCCAACAGATGAAACAGCGCCGTCGGCGCATTGCCGACAACCACAATGGAACCGGGCACATCGCTGCGCAGCGCTTCAAAGGCTGCGGCAGAGCGGGTGGTGCCCATCTCCTTTGCCAGAGCTGCAGTGTCTTTGTGAGCCACGTTGCAAAGCAGCTTTATGTCTTCGGGCAACAGGCGCGCAATAATACCACGGCGCACCATTTCCACATCGCAGATGATCGCCCGCGATTGGGCGATGGCTGCACGCCCGGCTGCAACGGCGCCCGCCGACATCACCAGATCATCGACAATATCAACCATGCCGCAGGCATGAATCAATCTGACAGCAATCGCTTCCATCTCATTGGGAAAACGCGACAAATCCGCCTCCCGGCGGATCATCTCGAAGCTCTGCTGGTAGATTTTCGCCGGATCGCGAATATAGTCCAATGCCGCAGACATGACGACTAACGCTTTTTCTTCATCGACACCGGCCCGTGGGGATGGTCGGCATGGGGATAGGGATGATGATGGTGATCATGGGCGTGCGCATGATCGTGGTCGTGTTTGTGATCGTGACTGTGCTCATGGCCGTGGCCGGAATCGTGCCCGTGATCATCGTTATGATCATGCAGCGGTGTCCATGGAAGTCCGTGCTCCATGCAAAATGCCTCTTCCCGGCAGGACGCATCACAATCACCCTTGCAGGGGCAATTCTCCAGCCCGCCGCCAATGCCTTCAACATGGTGGTGATGGCTTTCCTGCGGCAGGCCGATTTCGGCTTCAAAGCCCAGAACCTGATCGCGATATTTGCACATCTGGCAATTCATCAGCGCCAGGCCGACGCGGGTTTCCTCCACCCGGTCATCAAATGTATCAAGCACGAGGTCGTGATCGTTGAGATAACCGGCCTTGATGAATTCAATGTCGTCAATATCGGCAGCAACCTGATCGGTATAGCTGTAGATGCGTTTGACCAGAACGCCGGTAAACAGAAAATAGGGAAACACGACAATACGCCTGTAACCAAGCTTTGCCGCATGGCGAAGCCCCGGCTCCACCAGCGGAAATGTGACACCGGAATAGCAGGTTTCAGCCCAGCCAAAGCCCATGCCTTCCCACAGCATCCGCGTGACCTTCGATGCATTGGAATTGGCATCGGGATCGGAAGAGCCGCGCCCGACCACCATCAACAGCGTCTCATGCATCGGCACATCGCCATTTTCAGCATTGGCCGTATCCAGCGCTTCCTGAATGCGGGCACCCGCGGCGCGGATCATTTTCAGGTCAAAGCCGAGCTCGCGGCCATAATCGATCTTCATATCGGGATGCTGCGCCTGATAGGTATTGAGCACGGATGGAATATCATTCTTGGCGTGACCGGCAGCAAATAGCATGCCCGGTACAGCCAGCACCCGTGTCACCCCCTGCTCGCGCAGTGCATCTAAGCCTGAATGGATGACCGGGTTGCAGAACTCCAGATAGCCATATTCAACCGGCGTATCCGGATGGCGCGCTTTCAGCCCCTTTGCAACCTTGGCAAATTCGCTGGCCGCATTCTGGTTGCGGCTGCCATGGCCACACACCATGATGCCGAGTTTTTCTGGCTGGCTCATACGGAAGCCCCTTCCGGCTGATCTTCGCCCTCGCCTTCAGCTTCCTCGCCCTCATCCTTCTTCTGCTTGCCCGCCTTGGCCACCAGCGCCGCCAGCGCGGCTGCACCAACAGTTGCGGCGATACCCACCCAATGGGCGTGCCCCGCCAGATCACCGACATGGCCCACATGGGCCTTGGCCCCCGAAGCGGCAAAAAACAGGATGGAAAACGGGATGAACAGGCGCGTCATTTCAAAACCTCCGGCTGGCATTTTTCGTGCACGAAACGCCGCAGCGGATACAATCCGCTGTTTGTCGGTCTGGACAGCTCCGGCATCGCACCCCCTGATTGGGTCGGTCGTACCGAAATTTCTCTCAGCCCGTTCGAACGGGCGCCGTCTCACGCTGACAATGTTCTAGGCAAAGCGGGAAGCAAGGTCAAACACAAACGCGGCAGATGACGTGTGGGATGCGACATGGGGTGTGGGGATGGTGGATCAAGTTGGACCAAACATCAATAGTTTACATTAATCAGGGATTTAACAAACCATCACCGCAAATGAATAACGCCTAGCAGAGTAGGTCGGGGAGGAAGAATTATCATTGGGGGAGTTGGAAGCGGTGTAGGCATCAGAATTGCCCAAGGAAAAAATGGTGATATTGTTACTAGTGTGCCAACAAAGTTCCGGGGAATTCTGAAAAATAATGAGCACTTACTTTGAAATTGTTGAAGGAAAAATATCAGAGTTGGTGGTGACCTTAAGCTCCGAATTCACACAGGATGAAAAGCAAGAAATCGCCAGATTTGTCGATGTTGGCGAATATGGATTAGCATTGGAAACTTTGGTGGACATTGTCGCTGAGGAAAACAAGAATGTTACCGGTTCATCTACTTTGTTAATTTTTGAATTGGTTGATTTGATGAAATTGAATCGATCCGCATTTAGTGGAAAACTGAAATCACGGTGACAGCTCGCTCAATCCTTTTTGCGGCAGCCTCCAGACCCGTTTGCCCAATGCTAGAATGTGCGCCGTCGGGGTTTCCCGGTCGTTCAACAAAGCTGCGTCACGGATTGGCCTGCCAATCGTTTCGCCACCATAACGCGCATAAGCCAAACCTTCTTCGACAGACTTGCGCAAAGAGTGGGCGAAGTCGCTCGTGCGTTCCAGAATCGGTTCGACCTTCACGGGGGCGTCATCACGCCCGGCCAGTTGGGAACTAATAGCTCATGCACCAATCGGCAAAGGTACGGCACAAACCATCCTTATCGTATGGAACAAGAATATTGTGGACATGGTTGGGTATCCGGCAATAGGCCCAGACCGCGCATTTGGCACGTGCGCTACTGTCTTTCTGCAGATCAAGATAAGGGGCATAGTCGCCCTTTTCATAAATGCCTACCCGTGCCTGTTGCCGCATTGGGTAACGAGATGGGGAAGACCGGGTACGACAAGACGAGCAAGACGGGCCATGGCGCAACAGTTCGCATTAATTAGCAATTATGTAGACCGTCATCGCAGTGCGAATTCAGTTGATCAGAATTTTTGAACAAAAGACCATGGCAACCAGTTCGTCGGTGCCAATACCAACCTGGAACATCACTTCAATTCCATTTTCGTCCGTATAAGTGCCAGCAATCAGCTCATTGGATAGTGACACAAAAAGGAAGTCAAAAATCTCACTTTTTCTTGGAAAGCCGGTTGTGTAGAATTCAGTCAAATCCTCGCTTTGATACTCAATACCATTCCGCTCAAAGTTTGATATGACGGTTTTTCTCTGCGCATTTATATTGATGCTGTCGCATACACCACCTGAAGTTTCTTCAGTTTGGGCTGCAACGACAGGGTAAATCGACATATAAGCTGCTGCCAATACGACCGCTCTGAGGAACAAACTCATTTGCTATTGCTTCCTGATAGTGGAATGTTTTTTGTTGATTGTGCTCATCAAAATATGCCTCAATATCGTTTAATAATGCCTCAACTACCCTATGGATTTATCCCGGTAATATCACCGACATGGGCCTCTGCCCGCGAAGCGGCGAAAAACCGGATGGAAAACGGGACGAATGGGCGCGTCATTTCAAAACCTTCGGCTGGCATTTTTTGGCATGGTTCAACCATTTCGATGAATCAGTTATTGTGTCCGCTTTTGATGGGTTCAAAATGATGTTCGCCCTATGGGCAACAAGCCCGCCGACAGCTGATTGTGCGGCAGCCCTAAATACATGCGCCTCTGTTGGGGAGCCGCCTCATAGTTGCAGTACGGAAGCATCAGTCAGTGCGATTAAGTGCGTTGGGAATTTTGTCCAAGAGTTTCTGAATTGATGTCAGCCGCTTGGAATATCTACTGCGCAATTTGTCTCTTTTTGCGTGAAAAGGAAAATCGCTCAAAGCTTCCCAATCAGGATACCCGGGCTTGCCGGGTAAGGGATACCACATCTCAAAAGCGGACAGAGTTTGCACCCCGGCCAATTTCGACAAAATGGAAAAACACGCCTGATCATGCCTGTGCTCTATAAAATCCGGATAGTTTGGGGAATTCGATGGTGTATCATCAATTAGGCTGAAATCACTGGAAAATACGGCACGCCATTTCTGCGCCAATTCCACCGCTTTCGGACACTTCCTGAAAAGGATAATAGTCGCAACCGTAGTGGGAGAGCACAAAATTTCGGTATCATCTCGCACCCCCAAAAAATCGATCAGATCACCTTTGGTCCAGGTTTTATCCTGCCAGATTTCCAGTTCTCTACCATCATGGATTAACGGTCCATTTGGCGGTTTGGCTTGGAACCCAACAACACCGGATTCCGCCACATCAATCTCGTTGAAATACTCAAGCAAGCGATTTCTACCTGCCAAATTTATATGGCAACCGGCATCGACATAAAGCAGTGTGTCACCATCCCGCATATCCTCCAATGTCTGGAGGATTATCTGAGGTTTCCAACACCAATAACCATAACCGCGTGAACCGCGTTTAAGATGTTTTTGAAACTCCTCGCGGAAAGCAGGATTTAGTGCACGTTCATCAAGCGTAATGATCCGATCGAACGCATTTATCTGCATCGCCTGTTTATGAATTCTATTCAGGCTTTTCCTTAATCCAGAATCAGCAAAACTGAGAAATACGCGTTCCGGCATTTAGACCCCCATCAAAATGCTGCCAGATATTACCCTATTCCAATAATCCATAGAACTCCTAATGAATATCCTTCGCAGGCATCCATGTCGTGTCTCTCCGAGCGTTTGTCTAATTTTCAACCCTAGTTTTTTGGGAGAAATTACCAGGTTGACGGCGATGCCTCTAGTGTTGATTTTGAGCAGTATCACTAGAAAGGAGAATTTTGCGATGACCGACATTCCCGCTGTACGCCATCCTGATCGCTGTCCTTCTCATCCTGGTGCAGTAATTTCTGATATCCTTCCCGATATCGGTATTCACAAAGGTGTACTGGCTGAAATGCTTGGCATTTCACGTCAGCAGCTTTACGACATCATGAACGAACGCATACCGGTTTCCCCGGCGATAGCTGCCCGACTTGGCAAGCTGTTTGGTGACGGCGCTAGCATCTGGCTCCGAATGCAGGCTTCATATGATGCCTGGCATGCTGAACGTGAGACAGATTTAAGTAACGTCCGTGTTCTCAAAATTGCTTGATCTCGAATATTGCAATTTCACTCTCCAACAGAACGGTGATGTCCAACCCGTAGGCCGCTCGTACTTATGTCTCCGTTCCGGCTTTCCATATCCCACAATCAATCCGGATCACCGGTCGGCTTTCGGACTATCTCGGCACTGCATAGGTCGGGTCTTCATCAATCGATGTGCGCAAAAAGCCGACGATGCCGCCAGTGGCTCCAGTATTTCCAATGGCGTGGGCGCATGATCAATTGAACCCCCACCGTATTAAGCAGGTGGTTCTTGTCCACTGTCCCATAGCGCCCGGCCATAAATGCCAGTCACCCGCGTACGGGCTTTTGGTATAGTCCGAATAGCGCCTGTTACCGGTGTTGGGTGCTGTATTGGGGAAGACCAGGGATTACAGACAAGCGCGATAGGCCATAGTACAACAGTTGGAATTAGTCAGGACCTGGTAAACCATCAACACGTATTTCCATCCAGTGAATATATTGACGACATGAGTAAATTACTGAGAGTAGCCAGTTCACACCTTATAGCTTTTCGATATTGCCATTAAAGCGTACGACGAAAAGTGCCTGCCCTAAGCCCGTCCCGTTGAAATAATAGTCGGCCGTTGGGATAATCCTTATTAGTGAAAAGACTTCAAGAGGACGCCGATATAGATAGACCACGTGCCATTTGCTCGGGTCTGTCCCATCATTGTGATAAGAATAACATGTTTGATATTTGTAAATATAAAAATACGTCTGAAACCAGCAATCGTGCCGCTTATTGCCCTCCCAATCTATTTCTCGAGTTTCATAACTTGCATAAAAATTGGCATCGTTTGCGAGTATTCTTTTGTCAGAAACAAAATACATAATTTTGTCCGTCACAAATAGGCACAATAATATGACCAGTATTGCTCCGGGATTATCCACAAACCAATTAACAATTCGGCTTTCAGTAATCATATGCTAGCGACCCATACACTTTGTTGAAGTCAACGTTCTATCTTGGTATCTCGAATTGGGGTGACAGCTCACTCTATCCCTTTGTGCCCCGGTTTCCTGCCCCGTTTACCCGATTCAAGCACTTGCCTGGTCCGATTTTCCAGGGCCTTCAACCATTCCGGGTTA
Source organism: uncultured Rhizobiaceae group bacterium (assembly GCA_947501445.1). GTDB lineage: Bacteria > Pseudomonadota > Alphaproteobacteria > Rhizobiales > Rhizobiaceae > Hoeflea_A. Next base: position 106,867 of record CANMVS010000012.1, read on the forward strand.
CCGATTATATCGGCGCGCCTTAGAGCTGCATAGGCCTGGTCTTTGTCAATCGGTTTGCGCAAAAAAACGGGCGAAGTTTCCGTTGCACTCCAGTATCGATGCGACCTTCACCAAGGCATCATCAATCCCGGTCAGATGCACCCGTGCGCTCGACCAATTCCAGTCGCGTGGACGTTTGACCAATTTGGCCCGCACAGGATTGAGCGTTACATTGCGTACTGCATTGAGCAGATGGTTCTCATCCATCACCACAGATCCAAAGCACTCCTGCCACAAATGCCCGGTCACCCGCGCACGCGCATAGACATAACCTGTATAGCGCTTGTGCAGATCGGCAAAGGTGCGGTACAGCCCATCTTCATCGGATGGCACAAGGATGACGTGGACATGGTTTGGCATCAGGCAATAAGCTCAGACGGCACACTTGGCATGCGAACTGCTGTCCTCCAATAGATCCAGATAAATCGTATAATCGTCCCCTTCGAAAAAAGCCTTTCCACCGCTGTTGCCGTGTTGGGCAACGCGACGGGGAGGTCCAGGAACAACAAGGTGGGCCATGGGTCAACAGTTTGTATTTATTAGCAATTATGTAAACCATCACCGCAATTTGAAAAACAAGCTTTGCCAGATCCAGCGCGCTTGTTGTAACGTGACCCATGGCCTTCATGAAATTTTCAAAACACGTTCTTAATAGCACCCTGCAAAGCGGGTGGGAGCATCACCACTACCTGGTGAAACACTTTCTTGTCCATTCCACAGCTGCCGCGCTGCTTCTTGTTGCGCTGCCTGCCCATGCTGACATTCGGGCCAAGGAAATCGAAAAGACCTACGCGATTTCCGGGACGAGCGGCCTGGCGCTTTACAAGTCGATTGGCGCACGTGGCCCACGCCTTCGTAAAGGCGCATCAAGCGCCATAGCCCAGACCGATTTCGATCTGAAATGGGGCCGCGACTACAAGCGTGACGGCAATGATTGCGTGCTGGCCGTCGTGCGGCCCTTCCTGACCATCACCTATACCCTGCCGAAACCGGCGAAAAAACTGGCGCCGGACGTCGCCGCCCGCTGGCGTATCTTCATCAAGGGCATTCGCGCCCATGAAGCCGTCCATGGCCAATATATCACCGAAATGGCGCAGGAAATCTACGACACGACACTTGGCTTCAGGCAGCAGAATGACCCCAACTGCAAGACGATCCGCAACGCCATACAGGCCCCCCTCAAGGCCGCCTTTGTGCGCTACAAGACCCGCAACCGCACCTTTGAACAGGATGAGATGAGTGCCGGCGGCAATGTCCAACAGCTGATCCTCCAGCTGATCAACGGGCGTTAGGGAGATTTAGGCTTTGACTGAATCGGCAAAGCCTGATGCATCAACGAAATCAAAGGCCGACACCGTTGTCCCGTTTCTGACAAAACGTGAAACGGTCTGGTACAAATGTCCCACTGACACGGCGGCCTTTGGCGGAATCGCAAGACAAATTACGGTGTCTTCAATCAACTTGCGCCGTCAATCAGCCTGCCAGTCGTCTCTGGCGCAACAATGTAGAACAGACCTGATTTCTGCCAATCAGTGTGCTCAAAAAGCGGGGACAATCACCGCATCTGCGGAGAAGCCCTGGCCCTATTGTTCAACCAAGGATATACGCTGCAGGAATGCCCAGCCAAAACCGTCACTGCTTTCCGGCTGGTCCCAGCCCAAACAAGCGCCTCCAGCCCGCAACCGGCTTTGAATAGGCGCAACGGTCCGGAAGCAGATCAACCTGCCAGGATCGATGCAGGGATGCGTTTACACAATGGGCAAGGCTGAGCGAGACAGACTTGAGATTTTTTCGCTCGCCAGACGTTGCAACGGCACTCAGACTATCCGGTTTGCAGATATCCGGACTGACCAGTTTGAATTCATTTCTGAAGGCAACCATCGCCTTTTCAACCAGCTCATCTTCTACAACGGCAAGGCCGCCCCAATAGAGTTCCTCGAAACGATCACAATCATCGGCATATTCGCCGATGCATTTTTCATCGCCCGTCAGACATTGTGCTGTCGCAAGCCGCCCGGTAACCGCAACCGCTTCTTCGTAAAGCTTGAACTGAAATTCCAGAAATGGCTTTTTGGCCTCAAGAGCACGGGTGTCCAGATAGGAGTAAACTGTCCACACCAGACCCATTATTGCGACAATGCTGCCAACGGCCTTCAACAGGGACGCTACCCAGCCGTAGGTTTTTGTCTTGGCCTTGGTGTTGGTGTTGGTGTTTTCGGGATCGGACACGGCTTCCTCCAGTAATGATGGCAAGTGTAGTGCAATTGCCTGGCCTTTTACAATCGAACACCCCGTCTATGCGCGTGGACCGGAACCAGCGCGGCCCACGGCATTGATCACATGATATTCATCCACAGGTACGTATTGCGCCTTCATAGGTGACCGCATCACCAATTTGCCCATCCTCAACGCGGGGTGTACAGGCAACCCTCGCATCGTTCTTCACAAAACCATGGCCGCCATGCCCATGAGAAGCAGCATCGGATCTTGATATGAAACGCCAGTCAATCGTACCACAGGAACTGGAATCCTATTACACCGATTGGAAAATGTCGCCGGGATTGATTTCAGGCGAACACGTCTTTTTCACCGGGTTCACGGGTGCAGGTTCAGATGGACGTCTGTCAGACGACCCTGAAATACAGATGCGCAATGCCTTTGAAAAGATCGGCTATGTTTTGCGCGACGCAAATTTGAGCTTTGGGTCGATTGTCGAGATGACGACCTACCACGTGGGGCTTCGCGATCATCTCGATGTGTTCAAATCGGTTCGAGCCGAATATGTAAAAGAACCCTATCCAGCATGGACCGCAATAGAAGTGGCGGGGTTTGTGAGAGAGGGTGCCATTATCGAAATTCGTGTGATCGCTGCTATTGGATAACCGTACGGATGCAGGTCTGCCCTTTGAACCGGGCACCGGTCCAATTCGCCGCATGTCATTGGGTAGAAGCGTTTGCTAGACCGGGTTTGGATTTGTTGCCCGCAAAGACTTGAGGGACAACGGAACCGGATAAATGCAGCACCCGAATTTCTAAAGAGGATGTCCTTTGTGAAAACAGTTCTGGTCGAAAGTGAATACCCTGTCTCCACGAACAGACTGTGGGCACTGGTAACCGATTATGGCGCACTTGCTGAGGTGATGAAGGGCATTGCCACTTTTGAAGGATTGCCACCGGGTCGATCAGCGACAGGTCAAACCATGAACATTATGGTCTCATTATTCGGCAAACTGCCAAAACAGCCCTACACCATTGACATTGTCGAGTGTGATGACGACCGGATGATTTTGCGTTCATCGGAGAAAGGGAGCGGCGTAAAAAGCTGGCGCCACACGCTGACGGTCACCCAAACCACCACCGGTTGTCGATTGACGGATTGTATTGAGATCGACGCCGGGTTGCTCACGCCTGTCTTTGCACGTTGGGCAAAATATCTCTATGGCGCCCGCCACAAACCGCGCCTTGAACTGTTGAAAAACGGCCGTTTTTAGAACCCGATTCAACCGGGACCGTTTCACATGTGGTTGACCGGGCAAGTCAAATACCTACTGAGCCGACAACAGCGGTAAGCCATTGTTCATAATGCACCCTCGGGTTTGTGAGACAGGAACCATAAAAACAGATCAGGGCGCATTGCGTTCTGCTCGTTTTGCCAGTTTTTGTGCCAGATTCTCGCCAACACCGGGCCGTGACCAGGGACATACGGCAATACAGATGGCGCAACCGGATGTTTCGGCAAAAAACGGTATGCATTTGTCAAAATCCACGTACCATTTTTCAGTGCCGCGCACAGTCTGCTTTTCGGAAGATATGGCAAAAGGTGGGCAGGCATCTTCGCAGACCCGGCACCGGGAGCAAAAATCATCCACGCCAAATTCCCGCTTGGATGTATGCGCGAAGGGCGCATCTGTCAGCACGGCTCCAAGACGAAACGCTGATCCGAATTCCTTGTTGATCAGGGACCCGTGCTTGCCCAATTCACCAAAGCCGCATTCAAGCGCCGGTGGGATCATCAGGATTTTGCCGACCATTGGCCCGGTCACAGGATCTGCGTCCCAACCCTGTTGCCGCAACCACCCGGCCACTTTCTTTGCCGCCGCTGCCGCCCGGCAATATTGATAGGTGACCTCTATGCCACCGCGTGTTTCAGGCACATATTTGAGCTCATCATAGGTATGTTGAACACCCAGCATGACAACGGTGCCAAAATCGGTCTGGTGATGGGAAAACACCCATTCGGGTTGCAGCGCCGTTGCACCAACCATTTCACAATCGCCCCGACCAATGAACTGATCGAGTGCTGCCGTCCATTCGTCGGGTGTGCGCTGTGTCTGGTCAGCAGCCAGATCCGGCAGGGGCGCATCCAGAATTTCCTTGCGCCGCTTTCTGTGTTCCATCAAAACCGGATCAGCGGGCTCATTGCCATAAAACCACTTCTGGACCTCACCAAATGCAATATCGTCAGGATCAGGTGCCCAATAGACCATATCCGGCTGGCGGGTTTTGCTTTCACCCAATCCGTTGATGGCATTGCCGGTTACATCCGGTCTGCGCGCCATCATGTCGGGATTGGGTTTAAAGGGACGATAGGGGTTTTGCTTTGGCATGATGATACGCACCCAGCTCCTGTTACCTTTGTGCACCCGTTTGACGCAAAAAGAACCAATCCATCCTGCGCATCAATGCACCGGTTGTGCCAATGTGTACCCAGCATAGCACATTTGATGCGCCAGCCAGACCGTTTCACGTTTCGTCAGAAACGGGACAACGGTGTCGGCCTTTGATTTTGTTGATGCATTCAGGAATTGCCGATTCCGTCGAAACCAGAATTGCTCCAAGGGCTTCGACCCTGCCCTGATTAAAGAGCACCATTTGATGGCAGCCCACGCCCTAGGATCTTGCCCAGTAGCTGTCGGGCGGCGGGCCAAAATCGATCAGGGCGCATGAATATACCGCGGTCTCATCAAAGGGATAGCGCGCTTCCATCTGCGGGGTCAGTGTCAGACCGAGACCCGGTGCCGTTGGGCGGATGAGGCGCCCGTCAACGATGCGCCCCTGATCACCCATCATTTCTGCACCCAAAGGGAAATCGAGCATCGGGTATTCGACCAGCTTTCCATCTGCAGCAAAGGCGGCATGATAGCTGGCCATGATTGCAGCAGCCCCGCCCCAGGCGTGCACCACAACCGGCGTATCTTTGGCTCCGGCAGCCTCAAACACATCCATTACCGCCGAAATCCCGCCCATGACTGAAGCGTCAGGTTGAACAAAATCATAGACATCACCGTTGATCCGCTCGATCATTTCTCTGGGTGTGGTGATAATTTCGCCGCCGCAAACATCAACATCAATGCGATCGCGCAATTGTCTGAAACCCTCAGGGGCGTCAGGCCCTATCGCCTCTTCAACAAAGATCATGCGATAGTCTGTCAGACCATGAACGGCATCAACAAAATTGACCACATCTTCGACGTCCTGCGGCGGGTCAGCCAGATTCTGGCACATATCGACGCCCACTTCGATACCGCGTGCACCAGCCTCCTCAAGGACCCAGGCCGTGCGCAGAACATCCGTTTTGATAGACCGCATCTTATAGCGTTTGATACCAAGACTATCGAGCAGGTCGAGTTCACGGTGAAACTGTTCCATGGCATCACAGCAGCCACCCGAGCCATAAATCGGGATTGATGCGGATTTCGCACCACCCAGCAATTCATAAACGGGTACATCCAGACTTTTGCCCCTGGCGTCCTGCAGCGCGATTTCAAACGCGGCAATCACATGACGCGCTGCCCCCTGAAGTGACCAGTAGTCACACAGCGAACGCAAATCCCTGACCCGACCGGCAATGTCAAAGCCATCTTTGTTCATCACCTGCGGCGTGCACAGATCGACAATGGATTTGAACACCAGCGGTGCAAAGACCGCCAGATAGCCCTCACCCAGTCCGGTAACGCCATTGTCCAGGGTTATTTCCACCATCCCGATCGTGCGTTTCGGGCCGTTCGGAAAACATTCCTTGATTTCAGGGTCGTCTGCATCTGCATAGGAGGAGCTGAGCAATACGCAGCGTACATTGGTGATCTTGGGCATCAGTAACCTCGGTTCATATCCACAACCCCCATCAGGGGCGCACCGTTACGGTAGCGCTGCAGATTTTCCATAAACATATCAATTTTGCGGTCCATTTCGTCATTGGTCCCGCCACCGGTGTGCTGTGTCAAAAGGGTGTTCGGGCATCGCCAGAACGGATGGTCCGCTGGCAGCGGCTCCTCACAGGTCACGTCCAGCACCGCGCCCGCCAAATGACCCCGGCGCAAGGCACCAGCCAATGCCGCCTCATCCACCACGGAGCCGCGCCCCAAATTTACAAACACCGCATTTGCCGGTAACAGGGCCAGCCGATCTGCATTCATCAGATTACGGGTTGCAGGTGTATCAGGTACCGCGCTGACCAGAATATCCGTCGTTGGCAGCACAGCATCCAGTTTATCAGGTGCTGCATCGCTGCCAACCGGGCTGATCGTGCATCCAAATGGTTGCAGCAGCTCTGCAAGCCGCCGGTTGATTGCACCATAGCCCAGCATGACCACATGCGCGCCCTTCAGCAGGCGCAGATCAGCGCGGATAGGATCGCCAACCCATTCGCCCGCGGCTTGAAGCCTCACCAGATGGTTCACGCCACGCCCCAGAGCCAAAATGCCGGCAAGGGCTGTTTCGGCTACCGGATCGCAAAAGAACCCGGCAAGGTTCGTCAATGTCACCCGACTGCCCAGACCTGACCAGTCCAGGTCAATGTATTCGCCAAAGCCAACAGATTCCAATTGAACCCAGCGCAGGGTCTCTGCACTCAGCAGGTCATCCGGATCGGGGTTGCCAAAAGCGATATCACAGCCCTGCAGCGTTCCGTTGGTCACCAGCTCGGCGTCTTCAAGATTGGCCTGCAACCGCGCGATCTGCACCGTTGACAGATCAAGACAAAGCCCGATCCGGTTCATGCACCAGCCTCCGAAAGAGCCTGGAATTTCGCTGGCCGGAGATACGGTCTCATGGCCTGACTGTTATCGTCAGGTGACGAGTATTGCGACTGCGAACAACTGCCACAACTGCTTTTAACAACGGTCCTTGCCGGTTGCGTCGGCCCGGATGCGATGCCGCAATCCTGCTTTGCTGTTAGTTTCATGATCGTCTCCATCGCACAGATAAAAGGTTCAACCCCGCCGGACAGAAATATGCCAGGGGATCAACAGGCGCTCGGCCAGAGTGACAAGGCCAAAAAGGCTCAACCCCAATAGCGTCAGGAAGAAGATGCCTGCAAAGGCCAGATCAGGGCGCATGTTGCCGGTGACAATCTGAATATAAAACCCAAGCCCTTCATCCGAACCGATAAATTCGGCGATTGCGGCACCAACGGTTGCATTGATTGCTGCATATTTGAAACCAACAAAACATTGCGGCAGCGCCGCAGGCAGCCGAACCTTTATGAATGTCCGCCAGACCCCACCGCCGGTGGATCGGCTGAATAAGGTCAGCTCCTCGCTAAGCGAATTGAAAGCCAAAATGGCATTCAAAACAATGGGAAAGAAACAAACCAGAAAGACGATGATCACCTTGGGCAACAGGCCAAAACCAAGCCACGAGATAAAAAGCGGCGCGAATGCGATCTTTGGCACCATTTCGATGCAAACAATGAATGGGTAAACCGTGCGTTTGAGGATGGAGGAGAATGCTATTGCCAATCCCAATGGCAAGGCCAGCACCACAGCGGTTGAGTAGCCCAATACGACCTCAAGTCCGGTAATATAGGTGTAATAGAGCAACCGATCGAGGTCTGCCGCGCCCTTTTCAACGATCAGTGAAGGTGGCGTCAGGATATAGCGCGGGATGTCGAACCAGATCACAGAATATTCCCAGAACACGAAGAAGCCGATGAAAAAGGCGATGAACATCCACGTATCCTGCAGCCGCAGTTTCATCGCCGTGAACATCGGTTTTTTATCAAATGACGCCATAGCCTCGAAATATCTCCTGTGTTTCGCGCACATAGGCGGCAAATTCGGGGGAATTCTTGACCTCAAAGTCCCGTGGGAAAGGCAGGTCAATATCGATGATACGTTCTATCGTCCCGGGGCGCGGTGTGATCACCGCAACCTTGGTGGACAATTGGATTGCCTCCTCAATGGAGTGGGTGACAAAGATTACCGTCGGCCGTTCCTGCATCCACAGATTTTGCAGATCGCTGCGAATGCGTTCGCGGGTCATCGCATCAAGCTTGCCCAGCGGCTCATCCAGCAGCATGGTTTTGGGTTCATGCACCATCGCCTGACAAAAAGCCGCGCGCTGCTGCATTCCCCCCGACAGCTCATAGGGGTGGCGGTCGGCAAAATCCTCCATGTGGACAGAGGTGAGCAGTTGATCCACCTTGTCCTTGTTGGCGGAAAGTGACATGCCGCGCATCTCAAGCTGCAGCTCAACATTGCCACGCACCGTTCGCCAGGGCACCAGCGTGTTGTCCTGAAACATAACGCCCACATCAGTTTGCGGACCCTTAACTTTGGTTCCACCGATCAATACACTGCCTTCAGTCGCTTCCAGCAGACCGGAGGTCATCAGCATCAATGTGGATTTACCGCAACCTGATGGGCCAAGCAGCGAGATGAACTCGCCTTCCGCGATACTCAGATCAACCGGGCCGAAGGCATGAACAGCGCTTGCGCCGGTGCCAAACACTTTTTTGACGCCTGAAAATTCGATCTGGTGGCTCATTTATCTTGCCTTGTTTTTGTCGGAGGTCCCGAGAGACCTCCGACAGACGGGAGAGTTTTTAGTTGACGAACTCATTGGTATAAAATGATGCAGGATCCGCGTTGGGATCCAGATCATTATATTCCTTCATCAGGTTGACCATGCTTTCCCAATCGCCTGGCACGTTCAAGCCAAGTTGCTTGTCGGTATTTGCACTTGAGTAAAGCAATCCCAGCGTAACATCGAGAACAGCTCGCGATTGGGCCTTGCCCTCCTCTTCGGCCATGGTGCCACCGACGATATCTGCAATGGCGGCCACTGCGGCATCCGGGTCAGCCTCGGTCTTTTTGTAGGCTGCAATGGTCGCATCAACAAACCGGTTTACAAGATCCGGGTTATCAGCAACCAGCGCCTTGCTGGTTGAAATACAATAACCAACCTGATCAACGCCGAAATCCGAATAGGGGATCAGCACCGGATCTTCACCACCATTGGCTCGAATTTCGGCTGGCTTGTCATCCAGACCTCCCAGAATACCTACGGCACCGCCCGCGCCCTGCAGATAGCTGGAAACAAGCGCGCCGTCAGGCACATTGGTAATCGTCACGTCATCTGTTGTCAGACCTGCATTTGCCAGCACGATCGGGAAGAAAGTATTCACCCCGGCATTGGCGGTTGTCAAAATGGTTTTGCCTTTCAGATCGGCAATTTTACCCACGCCACTATCAGGACGTAGAATAATTGCCTCTGCGCCCATGGCGTCAATAACGCCAACTGAAATAATCTCCGCTCCCTGGCTGGCCAGATTGATCAGCGCTCCGCAGGAACCATAGGCAAAATCGCTGTCACCATTGGCGACCAATCGGTGCGCAGAGCTGGACCCGTTGCCGGAGCGAATATCAATATCAATCCCGGCATCATCATAAATGCCGCTGTCCTTGCCAAGTGCAAAACCCGCGTGTGAACCGTAATACATCCAATTCAGGCGCAGCCGTACATCATCCTCGGCCAGCGACGCTGTCATCAGTGTCAAACTGGCTGCCACAGCCAGTGTGGCAGTTTTGATCGCAGTTTTTATCATATCTGTTCTCCATTGGTTTGGTTTGTTGGAGGCTGTTCTGCGCAGCCCTTCAGTTGATATCTCGTAATCGGGGAACGCCTATCTTCTGCATCATTGCGTGCGTCGCAGCACGGTAATTGTCGCGAATATCGCGTGTAGGCGGTCGGCATCGGCTGGACGGCAGACCGATCAGTTCCATGCACAATTTATCAAGATAGCCATCGCCGGATGTATAATCACGCTCGATGGTGACCCACAGTTTGTAAAAGGGCATGCCCTCTTCAACCAGCATTCGGGTCAGCTCCGCGTAATTGCCTGCGCGTACTTCATCAATCAGCCTGATTCCCCACTCGGGCCAAAAATTGCAGTGGTGCACTTCGAACGCCTTTGCACCCAACGCAGGCATCGCGCTCATTCCAAAGAAAAGATTATTGTCGATAACGGTAAAACGGTCCGAGAACTGCGAACAGACGTCTTCAAATTCCATTGCGTCCGTGCGTGGGGCAGCCCATTTCAGGCCGACAATATTGGGGATCGCTGCCAGCCGCTCAATCATTGCAAATGACAGGTTCTGGCTGGTCCAGAACGTATTGTAGATAATGATCCCCAGTTCGGGTTCAGCTGCCGCGGCAGCACGCACGTATTCTTCGAAATCACCCTCGGTATGGGCAAAATAAAACGGGCATGACACCTGAATGAAATTCACGCCAATGCGCCTGGCCGCATGGGCCAGTCGAACCAGTTCCAGCGTACTGGTCGTTTGCGCGCCCATGGCTATCGGCACGGCACCGGCGGCCTCGTCCACGACGATTTCGGCCACCCGCAACCGCTCATCAAAGCTCATCGTTGAAAAATCGCCAGCAGCCCCACCGGCCAGCAGCGTGGCATAGTCCCCGTTCAAACCGGAATCGACCAAAAAGCGCACATAGGCACGAAGTGCGGTTTCATTCACCGCCATCTCCGGGCTGTCGTGAAAAGGCGTTGGGATGGTTACATAACAACCTTCCAGCATCTTTTTCAGTTTGTTCACGTCGCACTACCACTTCGTATTATGGACATAGATCCGCCCTCCCCGGCACGCCATGTGCCGCGATCAGACAGTGTCTGCGCCCTAAGCAAAATCCCGTACCGCTCTCTGTCGCCAATTTTTGCCATGACGGTACACACACATATTCAGTGGATTTTTCAGAAATAAATTGATCATGCTGGCCAATATTTTTACATTTCTGGCCAGATATTCGAACTAATGAGCGGGATCACACTATGTCGGCAGAGCAGCACACCCGGTTTGTCTTTCTCATGCAGCCCGAATTTTCACTCACAACACTGACCATTGCCACCGAGTCACTGCGGATTGCCAATCAGAATTCCGGGCAGCCTTTGTTCAGCTGGCAACTTGTTTCAGAGAACGGAGAGGACGTGCGCGCCAGCAACGGCATGTGGTTTGCCGCTGATTGCGGCCTTGCGGATCTGGAACTCGCTGATGTCAGCCTGTTGTTTGAAGGCAATCTGCCGACGCAACACCTGTCAAAAAAACTGCTGGGATATCTTCGCAAGGCCGGACGGTTCGGCACGTTGATAGGCGGATTGGACAGCGCAACCTACGCGCTGGCTCAGGCAGGATTGGTCGGCACTGAGGTCGCACCCGAAGTCGTTTTACATTGGGAGGCCGTGCCGTCTTTTCGCGAATGGTTTCCCGATGCACGTCCGCAAAACCGGATTTATCAATTGACCCCAACGCGTGCGCAATGCGCAGGTGGCATCGCCACACTTGATCTGATGCTGGATCTGATCACCCGGTTTGCAGACGAGGCGATGGCCAACGAGGTCGCCAATGCGCTGATTCACACCCGCCGCGACAGCTTTACCCGTCAGCGCGACGATCAGAGTTTTGAGGGCAATGCCATCAGCCCCTCGGCACGTATTGTCAGCACAATGAAAGAAAACCTGGATATACCCCTGTCGCTAGAAGAACTGGCGCAGGGTCTGAACCTGCCGCCACGGTCATTGTCGCGGGTTTGCAATAGGGCGTTTGGCACATCGCCAATGCGGCTTTATCTGCGCATTCGACTTCAGGCCGCACGCAATTTTCTGTTCTATGAAGAACATTCGATCAAGGAAATCGCCACAGCAACGGGATTTTCATCGCCGGCAACATTTTCACGTTGTTTCATGGCTCAGTTCGGGCAATCGCCTTCGAAATTTCGCATGAGCCTGCGTGAAAAACAAAAATTTGCCGAACACCCGGAAATTCACCGTCTGATCCGCCACGATATCAATGCCCTGGATTAAAGTCTTTATCAGCCAGGGTCCTGAACCGGAATTAAAGGGAGGATGCAAAGAACTTCAGAACCGCGCGACGCATATCGGGTGTTTCCGTGTGACCGGCTTCAGCGTCCCTGACGATATGAAGGTGCTCGGCTGAGCCTGAATAGGCTGCACGCAGCTCGCCAAGTGCCGGATCTGCCGCATGCGGGGGTGTGAGTGGATCCTGATCGCCAATACCGACGAATTGCGGTCTGGGTGCTATGGCCCCGGCAATCTGCCCGTTGGAAGCAACATTGAGCAGGTTCGGGATGGTCAGATAAGGACCATGCAGATCATGGGCATCGGTTTCGATCAACGCAGCAAAATCGGCAAAACAGCACAGATGAGTCACAGCCGCCACCCTGGGTTCGGCGGCAGCCAGCCAATAGGCAAATGTCGCCCCCATCGACAGGCCAAACAGGCCAATGCGGCTGGAATCAACCCCGTCCTGGCTGCCAAGCCAGTGAAAGGCCGAATGCAACTCGCCGAGCATTTGTCCCGCCAGTGATCCACCGTACCAAAGCGCCTTCTTGGCCAACGCACTTTCGGATTTATCGCAGCGCTCGCCAAAACCGGGCAGATCAATGCACAAGACCGCACAACCAAGATCAGCCAGCGATTGTCCCATGGGACCGGCCAGTGCCGGTCTTCCGTCAATGAGTTCACGTGCACCGATGTCATATCGCGCACCATGGGCATGAATGTAGAGCACGGCCGGTCCCGGAGCCGTATTTTTTGGTGGCACATAAAATGCCCGAACCTTTTCATGGCTGGCATTGGAAAAATGCAATTGCTGAAAAATTGTGCCTTCAAGATCACCAGGGTCCTGCGGCGGCGGGTACAGGGGATGGTGCCCGATCTCAAAAAGTGCCCGCAGCTGGTCGCGCAGTTGAAACCCCGGCACATCCTGGCCTGCAGGCTTGGTGCTCACGCCAGCGCTCCGAGGCGCACGGCCTGCGCCTGTGCCCTCAGGGAAAGTTCCATGACCTTGAAGCAATGCGCCTGTGACATTGCCGTTTCAGTGCGATTGTTCACATCGTCAATCAATTGCTTAAAATACGGCAGCGGTGCATCGGATGCATCGATATATTCGCAGGTGTCTGCATTGACCAGGAAGACATGGTCGGTCCCGTCACGTCCGGCCACATCGACATATTTACGCAATTCGATGGTGCCTTCAGTTCCAAGGATTGTCAGTCGCCCGTCGCCCCAGGTCGGCAGTCCATCGGGTGTATACCAGTCTACCCGGATGTAGCCCTGTGCCCGGTCAGACCTCAACATGATTTCACCAAAATCCTGCAACCCGACATCGCCGGGGTTGGCAAAATTTCCAACGCTTGACGCGACGATTTCCGCATCCTTCGCGCCGGTAAAAAACATGAACTGATCCACCTGATGTGAGGCAATGTCGGCGAGTATGCCACCATAGGATGCCTCGTTAAAAAACCAATCGGGCCGCGTTGCCCGGTTCAAACGGTGGGGGCCCAGACCCGTGGTCTGCACCACTGTCCCGATACACCCATTGGCAATCAGTTCTGCGGCCTTTGTCACAGCGGGAACTTCAAAACGTTCCGAAAAATCGATTGACCAGATACGCCCGGTATCAGCGACACATTGCCGGATCATATCGAGCTGTTGAAGCGTCGTGCAGCCCGGCTTGTCAGTCATCACGTCCTTGCCGGCGCGCATGGCCTCAATCGCGCGGGTAGCGCGACGGACCGGAACATCGGCAATCAGGATCATATCGATCTCCGGATCGTCCAGAAGTGTCTGACGATTGGCCACCCGGGGTATATCCGCGAAGCGTTCAACGAAGCCCTGAGCCGGTTGGGGTTCTCCTTCGGTCCACCAGCCTTTGCAGGTGCAGCCCATCGCCAGCATCTTTTCAAGTTGGCCAAATATGTGACGATGATCGATGCCAATAACACCAAGTTTTAGTGATCTCATCAAAATTACCCTTTTGTGATGCGCACCATCCGGCCTGTCCGCGAGGATGTTTCAATTGCCTCGATCAACCGGTGAACGGACATTGCCTGGCGTCCGGTGACCCGTGGCGCACGCCCGGTTCTGATGGCAGTCGCGAAATCCGCAATTTGCGCCTTGTGCCAGTCATGGGGAAATGCCATCGGATCTGCGCCACCGCCTGTAGCCGCCTCTTCACCAATGGTTTCCACGCGACCGTCGCGCCAATGGATTGTCAGCACGCCGGATTTGAGAAGCACCGAACCATTGTCGCAATCAAGTGTCAGGCTCTCGGCGCTACCGGGAAAGCTGGCAGTGCTTGCGAAGATGGATCCAACGGCACCGCTTTCGAATGCGAGTGCCCCAGCGGCGACGTCTTCGGCCTCCATCCTGTGAAACGGGGTTGTTGAACACATCGCCTGAACCGAGGCCACAGGTCCCGTCAGGGACAGCATCAAATTCAATGTGTGAATGGCCTGGCTGATCAAAACACCGCCGCCGTCACGCGCATAGGTACCACGCCCCGGTTCGTCATAATAGCTTTGGTCCCGCCACCATGGCACATCTGCCCGCACAATCCGGATCGCCCCCAAACTGCCCTTGGCCAAGAGCGCTGCCAATGCCTGTGATGCTTCACGAAAGCGGTGTTGAAAGACAACCCCGAGTAAAACACCGGCGCTGTCGCAGGTATCCACGATAGCCTGAGCAGCATTGGCGGTACGCTCCAGTGGTTTTTCAGTCAGGATATGTTTGCCATTATTGGCAAAGAGCGTGATCAAGTCGCTGCGTGCGTTCGGCGGCGTGATCAACAAAAGCGCATCAACTGACGGGTCGCATGCCAGGGACTGCACATTATCCGCCTGCTTAAATCCATAGGTTTCGCAAAAGTGCTGCCGCGCCGGTGCAGAGCGCGCATAGACCCCGCGTATATCAATCAGATCGCCCAGTTCCTGTAGCGCAAGTGCATGGGGTTTGGCGGCCATGCCGGTGCCAATAATGGCCAATCCCACACGATCGCTCATGCGGTCAACCGATTGGCAAGTGCCCGCCCTTGTGCATCAAACACATGCAGATTTGCACGGTCAAAACTCAAACCAATCTGCTGACCTTTTTTGACCGGTAACTGACCGGGCTGATGAACGGTTATCTGCGGCAATCCTTCAACATCACAATAGAGATAAGTTTCGCCGCCCAGCTGTTCTGCAAAAGCAACAGCGACAGTTGTGTCCCTCACCCCGTCATCGGCAATGCGCACATGTTCCGGCCGAATGCCGATGGTGCATTTTGCCCCGTCGCTCAGACCTTCAACCTGGGGAACTGCCATCGTCAGATTCTGGGCCTCCAGCACCCAGCCCTGCGGGCCGTTCTTTGCTGTTGCATCCAGAAGGTTCATGCGCGGCGAGCCTATGAATCCGGCGACAAACACATTTTGCGGGCTGTTGTAGAGATCAAGCGGTTCACCAACCTGCTCAATGCACCCGCCCTTGAGCACCACGATCTTGTCGGCCAGGGTCATGGCCTCTATCTGATCGTGGGTCACATAGATCATAGTATCGCCGATTTTGTCGTGCAGCGCTGACAACTCCTTGCGCATTGTGACACGCAAATCCGCGTCCAGATTGGATAGCGGTTCATCAAACAAAAAGGCCTTCGGGTTTCGCACAATCGCACGGCCGATGGCGACCCGCTGGCGCTGTCCGCCGGACAGGGCCTTGGGTTTTCTGTGCAGATAGTCTTCAATCTGCAGCATTTGCGCTGCAGCACGCACCCGTGTCTCGATCTCAGGCTTGGGTATCTTCGTATTCTCAAGCCCAAAGGCCATGTTCTTATAGACGCTCATATGCGGATAAAGCGCGTAGGATTGAAACACCATTGCAAGGCCCCGCGCAGATGCGCTGACGGAATTGACGACGGCGCCATCAATCTCGATGGTGCCCGATGTTACGTCTTCCAACCCGGCTATAATCCTCAAAAGCGTGGACTTGCCACAGCCCGAGGGACCTACAAACACGCAGAATTCACCCGAGTTCACGGTAAGATCAATGCCGTGAATAACCTCATCACTACCATAGGATTTGAATATTTGCTGTAGTTTTATTTCGGTCATCAAAAGACTCCTCGCGTCATCGGGAACGCATTTTCGCAGCGAGTTTGGGGTCGGCTCTTTGCATACGCAAGGGCGGCAATCCTTTCAGGATTTGGGCAATGTCATCGAGCATGGCCTCACGAATTCTGGCATATGACGCATTCAGACCGCCGGCAAGATGTGAGGAGAACAGCACATTTGCAACGCTGCGACAGGCACTGTCCGCAGGAACCGGTTCTTCAGGAAATACATCCACTGCCACACGAAATGCGCCATCACCCGCCAGCTGAAGAAATGCATCAAATGCAACAATCTCTGCTCGGGAAGCCAGGATCACACTTGCATCCCTGCGGATGGTTTCCAGCAACGCACGATCAAGAAAGCCCTCGTTTTCTGAGGATACGCCGGCAAGCAGAAACAGCACATCACTTTGGCTGAGCGCCGTTTCCAGCGCTACAGGCTCCAGGCCCTCACTGCGAAGATAACCATCCGACAGCCACGGATCGTGAACCATAAGACGCACCCCAAAAGGCCTGAGAAGCGGCGCCAGCGCCCGCCCCAGATTGCCATAGCCGACCATAGCAACCTGCGCACCATAAAGGCTTTTTGCCCGCTGGTTACCGCTTATTCCATAGGCTTCACGCCCGGCGCGAAAGAGTGGATCTGCCAAATGCAATCCACGCAGCAGCGTGATCGCCTGTCCCAGACAAAATTCTGCGACAGCCGGTGCCATAGCCGGGGCTGCAGACAGGACCTGAATGCCACGCGCATGGCATTCGACGTAATCAATATTGGGCTCCCAATTAGCTTTGACGTTCAAAATAGCCCGCAAATTCGGCGCTCTGTCGAGGCGTTCCTTTGGCATGTCGGTCTGGCCGATAAGTATGGTCATGTCAGCCAGATGTGCCTCGACCAGCGCATCCGGGGCACGCGATCCCCAGTGGGCCACAACCGTGCCCATGGCATCAAGGGAGGCTGCACACCCGGACGTGTATACCATGGCCTCGTTACGCGGATATGGGTCCATGAATATGAGTGGTTTTGTCATTTCATTCCTGAGCTGGCGATACCGGTGGTGATGAATTTCTGCAAAAAGGTGAACACCACCACAACCGGAATGAGGGTGACCACAGTCATTGCCAGAATGTAGTGCCACTGAACATCAAGCTCGCCCTGAAACGCGTTCAATCCTACCTGCAATGTGTAGACTTCCGAGCGGTTGAGAACAATCAAGGGCCACAGGAACTCATTCCAGCGCCACATGATTGAGAAAATGGCCAGAACCGCAATCGCCGGCATGGCCAGAGGAAGCACCACCTTGGAGTAAATCGCCCATTCCGATGCATTGTCCATTCGGGCAGCTTCTATCAGGTCCTTTGGTATGGTCAGCATATATTGCCGCAATAAAAAGACACCTGTCGGGGTTGCCGCCCCGGGCAGGATTACCGCCCACAGCGAGTTGATCATCCCCATCTTTGTCACCACCAGATAGACCGGTACCAGGATCACTGTTATCGGGATCATCAGCGTGCCGATGATAAACAGCATAATCGCATTGCGGCCTCGAAACTCGTAAATGCTCAATCCATAGGCTGCCATGGAGTTTATGAGCAATGTCACCAGTGTTGCCACAACCGTGACGATGATGGAGTTGTTAAGGAATGAAACGAAATTGAAACGCTCAAGCGGGTCGGTGTAATTCTCCCACGCCATGCGAAATTCGCGTACCTTGGTCCGCTGGTCGATTGGAACCTTGACGGTCGTATCAGGATTTTGCGGATCGACCATCTGGCTGACGATGCCAATGCGGCGCACCTGAGCCAATTGTCTGGTTGTCCCATCCTGCGATGTCACCTCATAAAGCGGCAGCGGTTTGTCATGGCCGTCCACCTGAACTTCAATCTGACCCAGGGGTAGAAATGTCGGTGGAAATTCAAGCAGTCCTGATGGTGTTTTGAAGGATGACATCACCAGCCAGATTACCGGCCCGAACATCAAAAGCACGCCGAATAACAGGTAGGCGTAAGTAAACACGTCGGTCCAATGCAGCTTGCCGCGTCCGCGCTGTGCGCTGATCAAAGATGCAAGGCTTCGGCGTGTAGTGCTTGTGTCAGCCATTGTCACGCGCCCTTGTTGCTGCAAGTTGGGTCATTGTCAGGACGAACAGAATTATGCCCAAAACCACCGAGGCGGCTGATGCAAGGCCGAAGTTCTGAACCTGTTCGGTAAAGCCCGTATTGTAAATATATTGCACAATGAACTGCGTTGCCGTGCCCGGACCGCCGCCTGTCAGCACAAAGACTTCATCGAATATCTGAACCCCCTTGATCAGCGCCAGCACGATCACGACAAGCATATTGGGCCACAAAAGCGGCAGTGTGATTCGCCAGAACACCCGCTCTTTCGAGGCACCATCCATTTCCGCTGCCTCATAAAGGTCCGGCTGAATTGCCTGTAGACCTGCAAGCAGGATCAATGTGTAAAAGCCCATATGGGCCCAGATTGACACGAAGACCGCCCAGAACATCGACCATTCAGGGCTGACAAAAAACAGGATCTTGTCCAGTCCGATCGATACAAGAAACGCATTCAATATGCCATCGCGCAGCAGCACCCATTTCCAGATCAGTGCAACGACAACCGGTGACAATAACACCGGAAAGAAGAAGACGGCGCGAAAAAACCCCCGCCCACGAATCTCACGATTGAGGATCAGTGCGGTGATCAGCGAAAACAAAACCAAAAAGGTTACCTGAAAGAATATGAAAATGGCGGTGTTGTAGAGCCCCTTCCAGAAACGGTCTTCGCGACAGGTGGTCGGATCGCCAAAGGTTTCGCAATCCAGCAGGAACTCATATTGCTCTGTCCCGGTATAGACCCGGTTGCCCAAAAACAGTTCAGTTCCGCCGGTGAAGGAGAAAGCGAAATTGATAAACAGCGGGACAACGACGAATATGCCAAAAAAAGCCAGATTGGGCAGGAGAAAAATCCACGGCATACGCGAGATGCCCACGCTGCGCTGAATGGCCGCCAGCGGATATTCGAGCAAACCAAAGATGCGTTGTACCGGCCATGCCGCCACGGCTGCCACCCGGTCTGAAACCCCGCTTGAACCGCCCTTGCCACCCGCCATGTATGAACCCTCGTGCCCAACCCAAAAATGGTCGGCCCCATCAGGGCCGACCTGTGCATAAACTGCCTAGTTACGCTCTTTTTCTGCAAGCTGTTTGGCAACATCATCTTCCATGCGCTCATAGGCCTGATCCATGGTCAACTCACCCACAATCGCCTCGTTCAGGCGCGAAATCAGCGCGT
Organism: uncultured Rhizobiaceae group bacterium; assembly: GCA_947501445.1. Classification (GTDB taxonomy): domain Bacteria; phylum Pseudomonadota; class Alphaproteobacteria; order Rhizobiales; family Rhizobiaceae; genus Hoeflea_A. The sequence goes on from CANMVS010000012.1 coordinate 126,381, forward strand.
TGAACATAATGCGGTTGTTCTTGTAGCCCTGCAGATCAAATGCGACAGGCGAGATGCCCGGCACCGCCCCAGAGAATGTCTCCAGCGCATGTTTTGCACGCGGGTCGTCCGTTGCAAAGTCGACACCGCCTGTTGCCAGCTTCAGATGACCTGGAATGAACAGTGTTTCGCCGTAAAATTCAGCCAGATTCTCCTCCTGGGCCAGAAAGTCCATCAGCTTGGCAACTTCCTTCGGATGTTCGGTGTCTTTCAAAGCCACCAATGCCGCACCACCGGGCATGCCCGTGCAGGCTGCGTCGCCACACGGTGCAGGCACAGCCCACCAGTCAAATGCGTCTCCGATTTTGTCAGCGAACTGCGGAATCTGCCATGAGCCGGACATGTACATGACCACCTGGGCATTGGCGAAATCTTCATTTGCACCCAGATAGGTCGATCCGGAAACAGAGCCCCACAGCTCCTTGGACATGGTGCCATCCTGATGCCAATCGTAAAGCCGCTGCGACATTTTTTTCAGGCCATCATCGACCAGGGCAGGCTCGCCTTGCGCATTGAACATCTTGGCACCCATGGCAATTGCCGGACCGGCAACCCGGTGACCGGATCGGTCCCAGGCCATGGGGATCGGTATATCAAGCTTCTTGGCAACGGCGTTGGTTGCTGTTGCCCAATCATCCCATGTCGCCCCCTCGCCCGGCATTTCAACACCGGCCTGTTCGAACAGGGTCTTGTTCACATAGGGCCCGGTTACAGTCAGCTGCGTCATGAAGCCCGAAATCTGATCGGAATCCGGTGCCAGCCAGTTCAGGAAGGGACCAAAGCTTTCTTCCCAATAGGCACTGTCCTCAACCAGCGGCTTCAGGTCGAGATAGTATTTACCCAGGCCACCCAAATCGGTAACACGGGCGATATCGGGCCCTTCGCCTGCTGCCAGTTGGATCGGCAGCGACTCAATGATGGATTTGTAGGGAACAACATCAAGAACCACGGAAATATCAGGGTTCTCTGCCTCAAAGCGATCGATGATCTTCTGAATCACTTCACCTTCATTGCCGTCATTGTACCACATCATCCGCAATTCTGTTTCTGCAAGCGCGGTACTGGTCATAAGTGTTGCCGCGAGCGAGGACGCTACAAGCAATTTCGCAATTTTATACTTCATTGTTTTCCTCCTAAAGGCTTCATTAATTACCATTTTTCTGCTCAACAATATTGAGCAGGCCGTTCTCGTGATCTTGCGGCTCCAGTTCCAAAACCGAGTTCACATGATCGCGCATCGCGCCAGCTGCATTCAAGGGGCTGCCAGATCGAATTTCGTCAATAATTGCAAGATGTTCTTCGAAGGCACGCTGCGATCTCATGGGAATGCCAGCCATCATTGTATACCGCTGCCGATCGACGTGCCCCTTGATCGAAACAGCCAGTTTCCAGGCCATGGGCATGCCGGCAATGCGCGCCAGTGCCGCATGAAAAGCTTCGTCCTGTCCAAAAAAAGTGACGTAGTCATCCAACTCGGCTGCGCGTTTTTGAATTGCCATGATCGGCTCCAGCGACCTCAGGTCAGCCTTCGTTGCTGCAAGCTTGCGTACGACTTCTGTTTCGAGCGCGGCCCGAATTGAAACAGCCTCAATCAACTGCGCATTGTCGAGTTGTGCAACAATGGAGCCAACCTGTGGACGGGTATGAACCAGTCCTTCACTCGCCAGTTGCTGCAAGGCTGCCCGAAGGGGTGTCCTGCTGATATTCAGTTTGGCCGAAAGCGTTGTTTCGCTGATTTTGGCACCCGGTGGAAGACGATTGTCCACGATGCGCACCCTAAGATAGCTGTAAACCTGTGGTGTGATGGGCAAGGCATGATCAATTGCAGCAGATGGAAGTTCGATAACATGGCTCAATGTTTGTTCCTCCCGTCCAATCCCGAACCAACACCTGTGAGCCCGGCGATGCCATTCAGCCGGGTCATGCCGTGATATCCGGCGCAGACCCTGGTAGCAAACCACGGCAAAATCTGTCTCACAGACGCATGGCCCTCCCACTGCGTAGTGCACTAGTATACGAGTTGCCCAAAAATTGACAAGAGCGCCAACGCGGGGCTCAAAACGGGACGTCCGGGATTGTAACACCTGCAAAAGCGGCTTGGCTCTGCAACGTCAGGGCGGTCCTGTTTAACTGCCCATCGCTATCGTTGCTGCAATGGAGGTGGCCTGGTTGATGTAACAGGCTGTTTGGATTGAGGCACTTAAAAGATGCTGCGCAGCAATCGGCGTTGCACGATTGGTTGATCTCATGCACTGATAGAGAACCAGACAAGGGTCTGTTGAAATTGAGATTTGCGACGTCGATCTGATCGGGTTTGTTCAATTTTGTTTTATGAGGAGGCAGGCACTGCGGCATATTTCGCGACTTACCGGCAACAATAGGGGCTGCACCAATACCGCCACCCATTTTGGCTACAATTCCTGCGACCCTGAATCGGAAACCACCTGTGAAGCTGTTTGATAAAACCGGATTGAAACTGTTACCGCTGCTTCTGGGGCTTGTATTTCTTGCAGCCTCCCTCACCCCATCGCTGATACCGCGCGGCTGGCTGGTTCAGGGTGTGCTCGGCGGATTGGTGATGGCGCTCGGCTATATGATCGGTCGCTTTGTGGTCAGCGTCTGGCGGTTGATGGAACTACCGGAACTGAAAGGCCGTGCAGCAGCAATATTCTACGCGGTCATCGGGGTTCCTGTCCTTGCGGTGCTCATTATTTGCATTTCCAATGCGCTTGCCTGGCAAAACGGTATCCGTGAACGCATGGGTGTGGAACTGATGCAAAGCAGTCACACGGTGCAGATGATGCTCGTGGCATTTGTTGTTTTTGTGATTCTGGTCCTGGTCGGCCTTTTGCTGCGTATTGCTTTTGATCGGGTACGCCATTGGCTTTATCGCTATATGCCAAAACGCACCGCCAATGTGGCGGGTTTTATACTCACCGTATTGGTTGTATTCATCGTCACCCGTGATGGCGTTCTGGATAACGTCATTTCTGCGATGGATAAATCCTACACGCTCGGTCAGGCGCTGTTTGATACGGCCCCACCGACCCCAACCGATGCGCGCGTCACAGGCAGCGCGGCATCGTTGATTGACTGGGGCGCAATGGGTCAGCCTGGCAGAGACTATGTGACAACCGGACCTGACGCTGGCGCAATTGCAAGATTTACCGGACGTGATGCGCTGCAGCCGGTCCGCGTCTATGCCGGACTGGCGCAAGCCGATACCGCCGACGAACGTGCTGAAATCGCTCTGGAAGAACTCAAGCGCCAGGGCGGATTTGAACGGGAAGTCCTGATCGTTGCCCTACCCACCGGCACCGGTTGGCTTGATCCAGGCGCTATGGACACAGTTGAATATATGCACGGTGGTGATACGGCGACGATCGCTGTTCAATATTCCTATCTGCAATCGCCGCTTGCGCTGGTTCTGGAAACACGCTCCGGGCTCGACCAGGCCCGTTCGCTGATTAACAAGGTACATTCCCATTGGCGTTCCCTGCCAAAGGAAACACGGCCGCGCCTTTATATCCATGGCCTTAGCCTGGGCTCATGGTCGTCCATGTATGGCACTGATCTGTTCACGCTGCTGGACAATCCGATTAATGGCGCCCTTTGGGTCGGGCCACCGTTTCCTTCATCCATGTGGAACAATATTGTTGCCGAGCGCAACCCGGGCAGCCCCTATGTTTTACCGGAAATTGGTGATGGGCGGCTGGTGCGTTTTGCAAATCACGAGCAGAGCCCCGGTGGGCCTGATGGCTGGGGCGATATACGCATTGTCTATCTGCAATATGCCAGTGACCCTATCGTGTTCTATGAACCGGCATCGCTCTTTCGTGCACCGGTATGGATGAATGAACCGCCCGCCAAGGATGTTTCACCGGATATGCGCTTCATGCCCGTTGTCACCAAGTTCCAGCTTGCGGTCGATATGGCGCTGGCCAACTCTGCGCCGCCAGGATACGGCCATGCCTATTATGGGCCCGATTACATCAGGCCATGGGTTGCAGTGACAGCGCCAGATAACTGGAGCGAAACAGATACCCAGCGCCTGATCGAACACTGCGACCAGGGCTTTCAGATTGGATGCAGAAACTAACCAGCGCATCCTCTCCGGGTGGGAGTCTAGACCGTTTCACGTTTTGTTAGAAACGGGACAACGGTGTTGGCCTTTGATTTCGTTGATGCATTCAGGTTTTGCCGATTCCGTCAAAACATGAATTGCTCTAAAAGGCGCTTGGTGGTGTTGACCAGACCGTTTCACGTTTTGTCAGAAACGGGACGACGGTGTTGGCCTTTGATTTTGTTGATACATTCAGGTTTTGCCGATACCGCCAAAACATGAATTGCTTTAACAGGTCCCTGCTAAGTCTTTATTCTGTAACCCGTTTTGAATATCCACCAGATGATGCCAAGGCACAGCGACAGAAACAGGAATATCATTGCAACACTGATCCCAACATTGATGTCTGCATTACCAAAGAAACTCCATCGGAAACCGGATATCAGATAGACGACCGGATTAAACAGGGTGACAGTCTGCCAAACCGGCGGCAACATGTTGATGGAATAAAAACTGCCGCCCAGGAAGACCAGCGGTGTGATTACCAGCAGCGGTATCAGTTGCAATTGCTCAAAATTTTGCGCCCATATGCCAACGATAAAGCCGAACAGGCTGAAGGAAATGCAGGTCAGGACAAGGAATACCAACATCCAGACGGGATGTTCTATGTGAAGATCAACAAAGAATGTGGCCGTCACCAAAATGATAAGCCCAATCGCCAGCGCCTTTGTAGCGGCAGCACCAACATAGCCCAGCACGATCTCCAGGAAGGATATTGGCGCAGACATAAGTTCAAAGATCGTGCCAATGAATTTTGGAAAATAGATGCCGAATGCGGCATTGGTTACACTTTGCGTCAGCACAGTCAACATGATCAGCCCCGGCACTATAAAGGCACCATAGCTGACACCGTCAACCTCCTGAATGCGCGAGCCTATCGCCGCACCAAAGACAACGAAATAGAGCGACGTCGATATAACCGGGGAAACGATGCTCTGCAGCAGCGTGCGAAATGTACGCGACATTTCAAATACATAAATTGCTTTAACTGCCTGAAGGTTCATGATTTTTCCTTCACAAGATCAACAAAAATATCTTCAAGCGAACTCTGACTGGTCTGAACATCGCGAATTCGAATTCCTTCACTGCCCAGGTCATTGAGCAAGGCTGTGATGCCGGTTCGATCACCCTGTGTGTCATAGGTAAAAGTCAGCGCGCTGCCGTCTTCAGTGCGTTGTAGCTCGTATTTTTCCAGCGCATCGGGCACCTGTTCCAGCGGCGTTTGAAGATCAATGCGCATCTGTTTGCTGCCCAGCCGCCCCATCAGGGCCGCTTTATCCTCTGCAAGCACAAGCTGACCATCACTGATGATGCCAATACGATCAGCAATGGCCTCAGCTTCCTCAATATAGTGGGTCGTGAGAATAATGGTCACGCCACTCCTTTTCAGTTCACGAACAATGGCCCACATGCTTTTTCGCAGCTCCACATCCACACCGGCAGTCGGTTCATCCAGAAACAGCACACGTGGTTCATGGGATAGTGCCTTGGCAATCAATACGCGGCGTTTCATGCCACCGGAGAGCTGGTTGAGTGCCGAGTTCCTTTTGTCGAGCAGCGAAAGCTGGCCAAGAATATTCTCAATCAGCGCCGGGTTGCGTGGTTTGCCGAACAGCCCCCTTGAAAAACTGACCGTACGAAAGACGGTTTCAAAAGGCTCAAGAACAATTTCCTGCGGAACGAGACCAATAAGTGCCCGGCATTTCCGATAATCATCAATGACATCAAATCCACCCACGGTGATTTTCCCGCGGCTGGGTGAGACGAGGCCGCAAATACTCGATATGAGGGTTGTTTTCCCGGCTCCATTGGGACCAAGCAAGGCAAGAATTTCGCCTTCCTCTATATCCAGCGAAACATCACGAAGTGCCTGATGCCCCCCGTCATAGGTTTTTGAGAGGTTTTTAATGGAAACAATCGGTGCCACGGCTGGTCCTGTATTCTAAGGGTTACAAAAATTGGTGGATCGCATTTTCAATACGACAAGACGCTTGATTGCCGCAGCGTACCGGTGCCTGATTTCATGAGGAATTGTGTTCGTCCGCAGCATAGGCTTCTGCGTCCTGGAGCAGCGAGAAAACTTCCTGATCATCAATCCCCAAGATTGTAAGATTTTCAGCAAGATTTTGAATATAGCCCAGACTGGAGCCACGAAAACCCTTGCCTGTGGCAATATATTGAACCTGCATTGCCCGTGTCAGATTTGTTTTGATCCTTCTGACACGGTGATTGGCAACAAATGTCAAAGCAACAATTTTGGTATTGCCGCAATCGGCATGCACAATTTTCGGTATATAGGCCCCTGTGAGCATCTCGCGTCGCCACAGGATTTCGGTTTCGGCATTGCATTGCTCCGCGGCGATCCGAAAAGCAAGCCCGGTACAGCCATTCCCTTCATCCAGGGCAGCCATCAGGCCGGGCCTATTTGGTGTGCCCCGTCCACCCAGATCATCTTTGAGACAGAACTGCCGGGCGTAACCTGCAACGCTCGCCAGACGAACCTCTTCGAACTGAAAACCCGGGTCCCACATCAAGGAACCATAGGCAAATACCCACAAATCCCCATTCAAGTGTCCGGCCAGTGCCAGCTTACGGGAGGCTTCGCGTTCGGCATCACTCATGCGCCATTTTTTAGGCCCGCCAGATGCGCGCATTCTTTTGTCCAGATCGGCAGGTTGGAATGTGCGAAAATAGGATTTATTCGGGTCAATTACTTTATCGCGCAGCTCCGGATGGTGCACAAACGGGTCCCGTTTCACGTTCATTTCCCTCGTCCCTCGCCCAGCCCCGGTACAGTGCATAAAAACACCGCCACCCCTAAATAGGTCCCCAAAACCAAATAGCCAGAGCGCGCCTCAATCAAAATCAAATTTGACCGGGACGATACGGGGCGTCAAGCACGCCCTGATTTTTTCTGAGTTACACTATCGGGCAGAGCCGGGGACACTGACCTAAAGTGTATCATGCCTGTGCGTAGCGAATTCGCCCGGAAGCGAAACTTCCAGCAGCTCAAGATCGTCCGAACACTGTGAATACTGTGTTCGCACGCCGGGTGGAACCACAAAGCCATCGCCCGGGCTCAGGCTGTGGGCGTTGTCGCCATCGCCATTGAGCGTCATCGTTCCCTCCATCACAAAGGAGAAAAGGATATCGCTGTCATGTGAGCTGATGCCCGGGGCATCGCCACCCGACGCTCGTCGTGCAACCTGCACATTGGCAACACCAGCGGTTCCCTTGCAAATACCCGTATCGCGGTGCTCAAACCCATTGATGCGCCAGGGCGACCATTGGGCTTCGGCCACCTTGTGATGCACAAAACGCTGCCCGCCAAAGATGCGATCAGGATTCCTGGTCGCTGTCGGCAACACCATATCATGGTCTATTGTGGTGATATGTTCGGCCGGTACGCCGATCTCAATTACCTCTACATTATCCGATGCTTCCAGAACCCGATGACGAATTTCCGGCGGTTGAATGACGCAATCTCCAGCGCCAAGACGGATAGGACCTCCCTGATCTTCGTAAATCACATCGACCCAGCCGCGATAACAATAGATCAGCTGAAAACCAACCGTGTGGTAATGCACCATATCAGGGACCGGTCCACCATCCGGAATGCGGATATGGCTGGCGATGATCGATCCACCGAGGCGGTCGGGAATCAGATCGCGGTAGTGCATCCCGGCCCGGCCGATAATCCATGGTGCACGGTCCTTGAGCCTGCGCACAACAAATGAATGCTGGGTTGTCGGTTGCTGGAGTGGTGGATTGGCATCAACGATTTCCACCCGCATGCCATTTGGGGCGGTCAGTTCGGTTTTGCCTGATGCAAATTGCAGCGGATCATCGCACAGCAGGCGCAAGGTGCCAGCGTTATCTGCAACCCCTCGTTCCAGACGCAGCCGCACACCATAGCCCGATACAACGGCAATGGCCGGATCATCCGCTGGAAAGATTTGCTCCAGTCGAAATCCCAGGACATTGGTAAAAAAAGGCAAATCGAGTTTCAGGTCCTCTGTAGACACCCGAACCTCGGCACGTGTGACTTCATTTGTGGGCATAATGCCTCCTGCCGGTTTGTTCAAAATTGTTTATTCAAACCGATTCACGTTTTGTCAGAAACGGGACAACGGTGTCGGATTTTGATTTTGTTGATGCATTCAGGTTTTGCCGATCCCGTCAAAACCTGAATTGCTCTGGTTGATTTCAGCGGTTGCCAACATCTGCTCGGCAGATGTGATAACCAATATTCGTGCAGGCTGCGCGCTGGCACTGACATAGGCATGCGGCATTTTCCCATCGAAGTAGATACTATCCCCCATGCCCAACAGAAGCGGCGCGTAATGTTCGCTATGCAAGGTCAGGCTGCCGTCCAGAACATGAAGAAACTCCTCACCATCATGCCCCTTGCATCCGCCTGCGTCCTCGAGCGTAGAGGCTGTGACATCATTGATAAATGGCTGCATGGATTTGCGGTTGATATCCGCGCACAGCATCTGTGCAACAAAGCCCGGTGTTTTGAATTCTGCGCCCTCGCCGGCGCGGGTAATACTGCGCACACCAACAGCCAGCGGGGTGATTTCCGTTTCGAAAAACGCAGAAACATCAACCTCCAGAAAAGCGGCAAGGCGATAAAGCTTATGCGCCGATATCTCACTTTGATCATTCTCTATGCGTGAAAGGGTCGCTTCAGATATTCCGGTCCCCTGTGCCAGTCCTCCCAGCGTAACCGACCTAGACCGGCGAACCGTGCGTATCATCTGGCCGATACGCAATTCGTTTGAGGCGGGGCTGTTTGCCGAAGTCAAATCCATGGCAGTCCAATTTCCAATATCAACGGAGCAAACGAGCGTGAGTTTTGTTTCATAATTGCAATTTATTTCATATTTGAAATATTGATCTCCGATTGAAATGTCAAGTTAGGATACGTCGAACCGGTTGAAATTCTACGGGCGCCGTGACATCGTCACCCACACAGCGTCAGTCAATGGTTCTCAAACAACATGAAAAGTGCCAGCGAAATGCATGAATCCGTAGCAAATATTGCGGAAACGCAAGTCGACAATTTCGATCTTCGCCAGCTTCCAGAGGATTTCTACACGGATCCATCCCCCTATTATCACCGCTTGCGCAACGAGACGCCGGTGCGAAAAATGCCAGACGGATCCATTCTACTGACGCGGCATGCGGATCTGGACAGGGTCTATCGCGATACCAAAACATTTTCCTCTGACAAGCATGTAGAGTTCAAACCCAAATTCGGTGACAGTCCCCTTTTTCAACATCACACAACAAGCCTCGTCTTTAGTGACGATCCGTTGCATGGACGTGTTCGCAAGGCCATTGTCGGTGCACTTGCTCCACGCGCACTTGCACCGCTGGAGCCGCAGGTTGAAAACATTGTTGACGGTCTGATCAGCGCGATTAAACCGGATGCCCCTTTTGATGCGGTAAATCAATTCGCTTCCCTGCTGCCCATCGAGATCATCGGTGATCTACTATGCGTGCCGCGCGACGAACGCGATCATCTCAGAGACTGGTCACTCGCCATTCTGGGTGCACTGGAACCTGAAATATCGACTGAAAAATTTGACCACGGCAACGGGGCTGTTTTGGAGTTCCTGCAATATCTCAAACATCTGGTGGAACGCCGCCGCGTGGAAATGACAGACAGTGACGATGATATCTTGAGCCGCCTGATACGCGATGTGGATTTACCGGACGGCCTGCTGCCGCATGAATTGCTTCACAATTGTATATTTATCTTGAATGCCGGTCATGAAACCACAACCAATCTGATTGCCAGCGGCATGCTGCTGCTGTCAGCAATGCCTTCAACCGTGGCGCAACTCATGGACAACCCAAAACTATGGGCTGTTGCCGTAGAAGAAATTCTGCGTCTTGAAAGCCCCAACCAGTTGGGCAACCGCCGGGCGCTGCTACCATTTGAAATCGATGGTGTGTCATTTCCTGCCGGTACGCAGATTACGCTGTGTATTGGTGCCGCCAATCGCGATCCGGCCCGCTTTGACAACCCGGATCAATTTCGTCTCGACCGGGGAAGGATTGCACATTTTGCCTTTGCGGGCGGTCCGCATCTGTGTGCAGGGATGACGGTAGCGCGCATCGAGGGGCGCGTTGCATTGCGAAAAATCTTCACCGCATTTCCCGGCCTGATCTGTACAGGTGAGCCAATCCGCGCCAACCGTGCCCGCTTTCGCGGTTTCGATGCTCTGCCAATGACCAGTCGAACCACGTTGTAACCGGCCACAGATTGAACACGGCATTGCACAACATACCTGTACAATAGTTCTGATCGATGCCGGTCAATTGCCAGAATGGGGCCGTTGCGTGGCACAAAAAGAACCGATTGCCATGGCGGCAAGAGCCAGTTCAGGTTTAATCATCGCCCCGGCCTCTGCCGGAAAATGTCCCTGCCTGCCAGCCAGGTTGAGTATCCCGATCGCCGCATCGGCAACAACGACCGGATAGTTGATGAGCGCGCCATATTCCGTGCCTTCAAATCCCTGAAATTCAGGCAACCAGAAGGCAATTTCCTCTTTGCTGTTGGCAACAATCGGTAATTTACGACAAAGCAGTTGATCAAACCAGGGTGACCGCTTCACCCGATCTGCCTGGCCCAGCGGGTATGCCGCCGGATCGCTGGTATATATACGCTCCAGAAAGGTCCCTGCCGGTTGAGGTATCGACAGGGTAAATAGCGTATACCCCGGCGCTTTGCCCAGCCGCAAAGCCACCAGTTCCAGCAAACTGGCAGTGTCCAGCGCATTCGCATGAACCAGAGCGGCCGGGAACCCTTTGATATTCACCCTATCCGCCGATCAGGGTGAGCGCGCGATCAAAACTGGTCAGAGACCGGCATCCCTGATCGCCTATCACGACATCATCCTCGATGCGCACGCCGATATCTGCAGGACGATAAAGCCCCGGCTCAATGGTAATCACCATGTCAGGTTGCAGTTCTGTCTCACAGCCTGCCATGATCTGCGGCATTTCATGGATATCAAGACCCAGCCCGTGTCCGGTTTTGTGAACAATCAGATGTGAAAATGGTGAATCACGCAATATTTGTGTCACGCCAGCATCAAGATCGTGGGCCGTCATGCCGGCGCGTGCATTGTCTCTTCCCCAGGCATTGGCAAGACGCACAGTTTCATAGATATCCTTATGTTCCTGACTGACCTTTTCACAAAAGAACGTCCGGGTAATATCGGCACTGTAACCACCATAGAGACCACCAAAGTCAAAAAGCAGCGGATCGCCGGGTTGCAAGACCCGCTCGTCGCTGGCAACACCATGCGGATCTGCGCTCATGCCGCCCGCCAGTACAATCGCCTCGAAGCCAAAACCTTCCGCACCATTTTCAAGCATGGCCATTTGCAGCATCTGCTGGATTCTGCGTTCGCTCATGCCTGTCTGCACTTTTTCGCTCACAGATTTGAGCGCTGCTTCACTGATGGCAACCGCCTTTTTCTGGCAGGCAATTTCCGCCGCATCCTTGTGCAGCCGAATACCGGATATCTGTGTTTGCGCATCAATGACAGCATGCTCGCCAAAATGGCGTCGCAAGATATCGCCCTCGAAGATACGCATCCTTTGCCCTTCGACACCCATGCGTTTGGTATTGATACGGGCAGCTATGCGTGCGAAGGCCTCTTCGGGTCCATCACTGTCCTGCCAATATTCGGTATCGGCCAGTGGCATGTCGGCTTGCCAACGGCCCTTTTCCAGTTCAGGGATTACGCCGTGCAATCGGCCATCAGCACCAACAAACAGGACTGTCGGCCGCTCCATCAAATGAAGCTGTATGCCGGTCAGGTAATAAAAACTGGGTCCGGGCACGAGTGCTGCGCACGCGATATCAGCCTCACCGAGCGTATCGACCAAACGGGCGATGCGCTGTTCCAGCAGGTGTTTTTCAATCATTTTGAACCTCGTGATTTGGCAGGTCCGATACGTTCATATCGAAACCCATTTTAGGATCCAGAGTGCGTTTGATTACATTCATCTCTGATCTCAGATGGTTGGAGATTGCTGCATCGCTACGATCCTGATCTCCAGCTTCCAGCGCATCGACAAGTGCCCTGTGTTCTACCAGTGCCGTCTGTCGCTCCTGCTGGTTGAACGCCGGAAAATAGTGAAGAACGAATGCCCGACGCCCGTAATCGATGCTGAGATCATGAAATTTGCGCGAAAAGTGATTGCGGCAGCTTGCTGAAACGGCACGGTGGAACGCCAGATCCGCACCAAAAATCTGATAGACATCATTGCTTTCCAGCGCGTCTTCATAGCGTTGGGCAGCCTCCTTGATATCTGCTAGATTTTCCTTCGTTCTGAAACACGCAGCCTGGCGGGCCACGGATCTTGCCAGCAGCAGGTGGTTATCGAGATACTCACTCATATTGTCCAGCATATGCGGTGCGACGATGCTGGTTCTATTGGGCAGAAAAGTTACCAGATCTTCCGCAGCGAGCATGACAAGCGCTTCACGCACCGGCGTACGGGACAATTCAAACCGCCGCGCCAATGCCACTTCATCCAACGCGGTCCCCGGATCAATCCTTACCCATAATATGTCTTCGCGCAGTTCTTCATAGACCCGGGCTGAGCCGCGCTTGCGTTTGGCTTTGTCCGCGTCGTCGAGATCAAGTTTGATCGGCGAAAATGTCTTGCGTTGCCCGGTTTCAAGCTTTTTCTTCGCTCCCGCAGGGCTCGTCAGTACGACAGCCACCATGAATATTCTCCTCTTCTGACGATCGGCAGACTGCCGCTGTTGTCCCCGATATGCGGCCTGGCAGCAGCCTGATTGACACGTCGCCCTTTGGGGCGAGTTATCTGATTTGCCACCACAATTGCAATTGGTGTTTTACAACGATCGCCTTAATCTCTTGCATAAAGTTTGTATAATATATAGAATGGACTGCGCAATGTAAAATAATTGCCGAGGGAGGATAGGATGAATACCAGGATTAGAAAGTTTGCCATCGCCACAGGACTGGTCATGGGAAGTCTGATTTCAAGTGTCGCTCAGACAGAAGATTTGAAGATCGCGTTTTTCGCGGCCTCATCACAAAATGGCTTCAACCAGGCAATTTATGCCGGAATCGAAGAGAAGGCCAAAGAACTGGGTGGTGTCACAACCGAGATTTATGACGGTCAGTTCAACGCCGCTCACCAATACAGCCAGATCGAGGATGTGCTGGCCAGTGGCAATTTCGACGGTTTCATTCTGGCTGCAAATGACACAGTCGGCATCGCTGGTGCCGTTGAGCAGGTTGCCGCGGCAGGAAAGCCGATTGTTACGACCCTTTTCCCCATTGGGCCTGACCTCACCACATTGAAACGCCAGGTCAAAGGCCTGACGTCTACCGTGGCATCACCACCTGCTGATGGTGCAAAGGAACAGGCCAAAACAATTGTTGAGGTCTGCAAGGACCGCGACCCCTGCAATGTTGTCATTATGATTGGTCAATTGATCTTTCCGTTCGACAACCTTCGATATGAATCATTTCGCGAAGTGCTCGACGCCCATGACAATATCAAAGTCGTTGCCACTGGCGAGGGCAGCTACAGCCCGGATGTCTCACTGACAGCCATGACTGATATCCTGCAGGCCAATTCTGATGTTCACGTAGTGCTATCCAATGCGGATCAACATCTGGTCGGCGTGGAGATCGCACTTGAGGCTGCCGGCTATAATGTCCCCGACGTCTTCCTGTCGGGTGGTGGCGCAGCCAATATTGCCATCACAGCCATCCGCGAAGGACGCTGGGATGCCACATTGGCCTATTTCCCCAAAACAATGGGCGAGATGGCACTGGATATCGTTGTGCGTGATCTGAAGGGTGAAGAAGTTCCTGAATTCATCAATATGGATGAAGTCGGACCAATGCCGCCGATCATTGATCGTGCCGTGCTGGATGCCAGCCCCGATTTTGTCGGCGAATGGGAACAATAATACCCATTGATGCCTTTGGCGGGGAAACAGATTTCCCGCCTGATCTTTCCTAAAACAACGGGATGAACCTGTGAGCAGTCAACACTATCGCATTTCCGCCGACATCGGCGGGACATTCACAGATATTGTCTATCAGGATAGCCAAAGCGGCGTATGCGGTGCGACAAAGGTCCTGTCGACACCACAAAACCCTGCCCTGGCGGTCATAGACGGTATCAACGCAGTCATTCCTCCCGAGGCGAAAATCGACTTTTTTGTCCACGGAACAACCGTTGGCCTGAATGCGCTTTTGACCCGGCGCGGCGCAAAAGTTGCTCTTTTGACAACGCACAAATTTCGCGACATCTATACCATTCAGGGCAACGACCGCGGCGAAATCTTCTCGATCCGCTGGAACAAACCCGAACCACTGGTTGGTCTTGACGACACCTTCACAATACGCGAGCGCATTGCTGCCGACGGAACCATTGTCACACCGCTTGATACCAGCGAACTTAATCATCTGGTCACAGCAACCCGTGAAAATGGTTACGAGGCTATTGCCATCTGCCTCCTGTTCTCCTTTCGCAATCCGCAGCACGAGCTTGAAGCAGAAGCTTATCTGCGCGAACGGCTCCCGGATGTATCAATCGCCGTTTCGCATCGTGTTTCACCTGAGTGGCGCGAATTCGAGCGCACATCCACCACCGTTATGGACGGCTATCTCGCACCGGTTGTGCGCCGTTACCTGGAAACGCTTGTCGGGAAACTGGAAAGTCGGCTGCCACAAAATCAGGGCATTCATGTCATGGAGTCAAACGGCGGGGTCATGTCCGCCGCGTCCGCCAGCCGAACGCCGCTGCAGACACTTCTTTCCGGTCCGGTCGGCGGGGCCATAGGCGGCCAGGCGCTTGCACAAAAGACCGGCAAGAACAACCTGATCTGTGTTGATATGGGCGGCACGTCCTTTGATGCCAGTCTGATTATTGACGGCCTTCCCTCGGCCTCCACCGAAACCAAGCTTGAAGGCCTGCCGGTTCAGATGTCGGTGGTGGATATCCACGTCATCGGCGCCGGCGGCGGTTCCATTGCATGGACTGAGGCAGGCGCTGCGCGCGTCGGGCCACAATCGGCAGGTTCGAACCCCGGCCCTGCCTGTTACGGGCTGGGCGGCACGGCTCCAACAGTCAGCGATGCCAATCTGGTTCTTGGACGCTTGGACAGCGCCAATTTCTCCGGCGGTGCCATTACACTTGACCGTGCCCGCGCGGAAAAAGCTGTCGGTGACATGGGCACGCAATTTGGCATGAATGTGCAGACCATGGCGCAGGGTATCATTGATATAATCAACGCAAAAATGGCTGATGCCATCCGCACGATTACCATTCGCCGCGGCATCGACCCGCGTGATTTTGCTCTGGTGGCCTTTGGTGGTGCCGGACCGGCTCAGGCTGCAGCACTGGCAGAGGAACTGGAGATCGGCGAGGTTATTGTGCCAGTGCATCCCGGTGCGTTTTCCGCCTGGGGCATGCTGCAGACGGATGTCCGCCACGATTTCAAGGAAACGCTGTACGGATTTTGGGATCAGTTTGATGTTGCAGAGCTTGAGGCACGGTTTTGTGCCCTGGAAGAACATGGTCGTTCATATCTGAAAGAGGAAGGCGTGCAGGATCAGGCAATCAGCTTCCAGCGCAGCGCCGACTTTCGCTATCACGGTCAGGAATATGTGCTGACAATCCCCATTGGAGACGGTGCCATTGACATGGCGGTTCCCCGCCGGGACTTTGATCTGGCCTATGAACGGCAATATGGCCATTCCAGTCCCGAAGGGCGGGTGGAAATTGCCAACCTGCGCGTTGCTGCCATTGGCATCCTTGAGCGGCCGGCCACGGCAGACCCCGTGCAGGGCAATGCAGGCGCAACGCGTGCACGGATGGTCTATTTCAGTGGCAACGAACACAAGACGGATATTATTGATCGGGTTGGACTTGCAACGGGCTCCATTACGCCGGGACCAGCCATTATCGAAGAAGCAACGGCCACAACACTTGTTCCCCCCGGCTGGCAGGCGCGTGTCATGACAGGTGGCCATCTGTCGGTGACAAGAGCGGAGGATGTAAAATGAGCAGTCACGCCGACCCCATCACCACTGAGGTGGTCAGAAATTTTGTCATCTCCTGCGCTGAAGACATGAACGCTTCGCTTTGGCGCTCGGCATTTTCAGCAATCATATATGAAGGCCGTGACAGCGCTGTCGCGCTGCTTGATGAAAAAGGCAACATGCTGGGTCAGTCCACCGGTGTTCCACTCTTCATCGGGGCGATTGACGCCTGTGTCCATCTGGTGATGGAACGCTACGGTGATGACATGTCCGAGGGCGATATATTCATCATCAATGACAGTTACCTGCAGGGAACGCATCTGCACGATGTCACCGCAATCGGTCCGGTTTTTCATCGCGGCGAACTGGTGGGATTTGGTGCGGCACGTGCACATTGGAATGACATCGGTGCCATTGATCCCGGGTCCACCATGGGCTCAACATCCATCTATCATGAGGGTATCAGGCTTGGACCGACACGCATTGTGAAAAACTTTGAACCGATTGAGGAATGGTACGATCTGCTCAGGCGCAATACACGCATGCCCGATATGTCCATTGGTGATCTCAACGCTCAAATTGCCTCCATCCGCACCGGTGAAAGACGTCTTGGACAATTGCTGAACCGCATAGGCGTCGATACCTATCGCAGTGCCTGCGAGAACATATTTGAACAGGCCCGTCTGCTCGACCGGGAAGCGATAGCCGCACTTGAGGACGGATCCTATGCGCGAGAAGGTTATCTGGATGACGATGGGGTCAGCGATGAACCCGTTAAGATTGCCATGTCGCTGACGATTGACGGCGAACGGATGATAATTGATTTGTCCGGCACGTCCGGGCCTGTCCTCGGGTCGATCAACTGCGGTGCTGTGCAAACCAAATCATTGCTGCGCCTGGCCTATAAGACGATGATCAATCCGGATCGCGCCATAACAGGCGGTTCATTTGAAACCATGTCTGTCATCATACCGGATGATTGCCTGTTCAATGCCCGTGAACCGGCAGCTTGTGAATGGTATTTTACCGGCCTCGGCCTGCTGGCGGATCTGATGATTTCCTGCATGAGTGAGGCGATGCCGCAAAAGGCGAAAGCGGCCCATTATGGCGACTCCATGGTTGCGGCATTTTTCTCGATGGATGAAAAGCGCGGACAGTGGATATCGGTTGAACCAACAGCCGGCGGTTGGGGCGGGGGTGTCGGCGGGGATGGCCAGAGTGCACTTGTCAATCTGGTGAACGGGGGGTTCAGAAACATCCCCGCCGAAGTCTATGAAACCAAGTTCCCGGTGCGGATTGAAGAGTTCTCCATCCGTCGCGATTCAGGCGGCCCCGGTCGCTGGCGCGGCGGCTGTGGTGTCACACGGACCTATAAATTGCTGGAAGACTGTTTTGGAGCACTGTGGTTTGAAAGGGCAAAGACACCCGCCTGGGGTTTAAACAATGGTCAGGATGGTGCCGGGCCGAAAAACACCATTACACTGCCCGATGGCACCGTTGAACATCCGCTCAAAATGCGCGCACGCGGGTTCGAAGCGGGAACTGTTGTCGAAACCCGTACTGGCGGTGGCGGCGGTTATGGCGCTGCCCTTGCGCGCCCCTACAGTGAGGTCCTTTCAGACGTGCGCCAGGGCTACATATCCATTGACAGCGCCCGCAACGATTATGGTGTACACATAACGCCGGACCTCGGTGTGGATGAATCAAAATCCAAACCGCGTATTGCACGCTGACCCCTGTTGAAATGATGGATAAGACACACCCGTTAAAAGATCACACACCCTGTGTCCGCTTACGTGGCATAGGAAAGTCTTTTGGTGGTGTTCGCGTTCTTGGGGGAATTGACGTTGACTTTCACGAAGGTGAAATTCATGGGCTTGTTGGCGAAAATGGCGCAGGAAAATCAACACTCGGGAAAATAGTTGGTGGCTATTACGCGTCTAGCGAGGGGCAGATCGAGGTCTTCGGCGAAACTGTTGGCAGTTGGGACCCATCGCGCGCATTGGAACGTGGCGTTGCAATGATGCATCAGGAATTGCAGTTGGTCCCTGCCCTCAGCGTCGCGCAAAATGTGTTTTTGGGTATTGAAGAAAAACGATTTGGCGTGCTTGCCCGCACGGAAAACGCCCGACTCGCAGACATCATGCATGCATCCGGGTTTGAACTTGATCCCGACGCGGTCACAGCCGGGCTATCGATTGCAGATCAGCAAAAGATTGAGATCATGCGGGCACTGGCGCGCAATTCCCGTGTCATCGTAATGGATGAGCCGACTTCATCACTCACCGCCGATGAGGCCGAGCGCCTGCATGAGACGATGCGCCGGCTTAAAGCGGCGGGCAATACCATAATCTATGTCTCCCATTTTCTTGACGATATCCTGGGGGTTTGTGACACGGTGACCGTCCTGCGCGACGGGAAACTGGTTCGCACCGGCAAAACTTCTGATGAAACAAAAGGTACGCTTGTTTCCGCCATGCTCGGTGGTGACCGTTCAGAAACGCCTTATCCGGCAAAGAACAAAAAGCGCCGTTCAACATCAAATCCCGTTCTTCGTGTTGAAAACCTTACAGCGTCAAGCGGTGTCAATGACGTTTCTCTTGAAATTCACAGCGGTGAGATCGTTGGCTTGATCGGACTGGTTGGCAGCGGACGAACTGAAATTGCCCGTGCGATATTTGGTGCTGATCGGGCCGACGGCGGGCGTATCGAGATAAAAGGCGTTGCCTATCAATCCAGAACCCCTGCCCAATCAACAAGGCACGGAATGGTGATGGTACCGGAAGATCGGCGCAAACAGGGTCTGGTCATGACGATGCCGGTACGGGCCAATATGACATTGCCGCATTTGCAGTTCTTCTCCTATGCATCAGGCACGATCAAATCCACACTGGAAAAAACCCGTGTGCGCGCTCTTGTCGATTATTTTCGTGTGGTACCCAACCAAATTGACGGCAACATTCCCAACTACTCCGGTGGCAACCAGCAAAAAGTGCTGCTGGGCAAATGGCTCCTGCAGAACCCTGATGTTGTTATTCTGGATGAACCAAGCCGCGGTGTTGATGTGGGTGCGCGACAGCGCATTCACGAGGCCATTGCGGATCTGGCCGCAAAGGGCACGGCAGTACTGCTGATATCCTCGGAAATTGAAGAGGTTCTGGGTCTCGCACACCGTGCCTATCTGGTGCACAAGGGTGCCCTTGTGGACGAAATCAACCCGGACGCAACAACGACCAAGGATGTCCTGTGGTCTTTGTTTCATCAGGATAATCCTTCGACTGATACGGCAAGGAGCCCGATCACGTGATCTCCACGCTTACTTCTGCAAGGCTGGCCCGTTTTTTTCAGGCCTATGCGGTTTTGATTATGATCGCACTGCTGATCATAGCGCTCAGCCTGTTGAGTGACAGTTTTCTGACTTTCAGAAACCTGCAGAATATTCTTAATCAGAATGCACCTCTGGCGATCATGGCCTGCGCAATGACACTGGTTATCATCGGTGGCGGATTTGATCTTTCCGTCGGCTCGATCTTTGCGGTTTCCGGAGTGTCGGCCGCCTGGGTGGCGCTTCACGTTGACCCGTTTCTGGGGCTGGCCATAGCACCGTTCATCGGGCTTGCGCTGGGCCTGGTCAATGGTGTTGTCATCACCAGCCTCAACATTCATTCTTTCCTTGCAACAATTGCGACAAGCATGGTTTTCAAGGGCGTTGCCATACTGATATCTGACGGACGTCTCATTCCCGTACGTATCGCAGAATTCACCTGGCTGGGTCGCGACAAGATTGGCGGGATATTCATCGCTGTCATCGTTTTTATCGGTTTTGCCCTGGTTCTCACATTCGTGCTCAATCGGACAGCGTTCGGGCGAAAAGTGTTTTCAGTCGGCGGCAATGAAGAAGCCGCCATTCTGTCCGGTGTTCGCACCAGTCGAATAAAAGTCGCAACTTTTGCTATCGCCGGCATGGCTGCAGGTCTGGCAGCAGCAATATCCGTATCACGTATCTCCATGGGACAGCCGGGCGCCGGCATTGGAATGGAATTGCAAGCCATTGCTGCTGTTATTCTAGGCGGCACCAGCATCTATGGCGGTTCGGGCGCTGTGTGGCGCAGCGTTGCCGGTGTCTTACTGTTGGCGCTGATCAACAATGGATTCAACATTCTCAATGCAGATCCGTTTTTCCGCGATCTGACCACAGGATTAATCATACTGATTGCCGTTGGCATCAGCGCTTCCGGGGGGCGTCGCTAGACGATTTCACGTTTTGTCAGAAACGGGACAACAGTGTTGGCCTTTGATTTTGTTGATGCATTCAGGTTTTGACGATTCTGTTAAAACCTGAATTGCTCCAAAGCATATTCGCACCTGATATCATCCGGATTTTCGCATCACGCCAGAGCGGCACCCCTTTTGATTTTTGTGGATCCAACGCTCAAAATTTACCGGATAATTGACTCTATGTGACAGTTGTCATATGTATGCGACATCATTCACAAAAGGTCTTCGGCAATGAAACCATCCCCAAGCGAATTACCTCTTTTGAAAGCGCTGTGGAACAAGCGCGAATTGAGTGCGCGCGAATTGCATGAGCAGGTTGCTGTCGAGCTTGGGTGGTCACTTTCCTCCACCAGGAAGACACTTGAGCGCATGGTCGAGAAGGGTTTGGTCCTGACCGATGAACGCCATGGCGTGCGTATTTTTCAGGCCGCCGAGGGAAAAATAGCAACGCTTGCGGAACTGACCCGCCAGTTCGCGCGCGCCGTCCTCGAGATAGATGGTCCACTGCCTGCCTCCTCATTCAGCGGCAGCAAACTGCTCAATGCGGAAGAATTACGGGAACTTGAAGAATACCTTGAAGACGAGGGCAAGAAATGAATTTGGCAGACACGATCCTGTTCAGCTTGATCTGGGGTGGCATTTTATGGTTGCCCTTGGCTATCGCCAGGCAATGGTCAACAAAAGTCAGCCCGCCAATGCTCTTCGCTCTCATCCTTGTCATCGTTTTGCCCAGCCTGCTGGCGGGTCTGCAACTGGATATGGTTACAATGGTGCCACAATACGCAGCCGCGGATCTGGCGACCCGGTTTTCACCCGATGTGCGTGAAATAACGCTGGCCATCAACGGGCTGAAACCGGCCTGGCGCTTTGACTGGCAGTACTGGTCGCTCTTTCTCATTGGTATGACCTACTCAGCCGGACTGGCTGTCCACCTTTATCGGGTCGTGCGCGCCAGCCGCGATATTCATCAATGTGCGGCATCAGCCAAACCATTGCCCGGCCATACTTCTGATGGGTCGGTACGCGTCACTCAACAACTGCGCGCGCCATTTGCTGTTGGCATACCCAATCCTGTAATCATCATTCCGCAGGCACTTTTGGTGAAATTGACGATTGACCAGATTGCAATGGTCATCGCCCATGAGGAAGCACATCTTCGTCGGGGAGACCCGGTGCGGGCATTCATACTGGCATTGGTCGTTGCCTTTTTCTGGTTCAATCCGTTTGTGCGCAACCTGGTATCACGCTGGTATCAATCCTGTGAACTGCATGTGGATGCGATTGTTCTTCGCGGCGCTTCGCCGCCGCAACGCAGAACCTATGCCCGCGCTTTGCTTGATGCACTCAGCTGCACCGTTACACCGACGGCAACGCCCGTCACCATGGCCTTCACACAATCCAATTTGAGGATCCAAAAGTTGCGCCTGTCCAAAATTATCAAAGGGAGTGAAATAACAATGAGAACACCTCTAGCCCGCTGGCTGACTGTGCTGGGCATCGGTGCTGCGGCCATGGTCGGCAGCTTTACAGCGCTGAGCGGTGCAACAGCCGGTCAGGAGCCCCTGCTCTATGTTGAAAATGGACGGCTGTACGTATCCTATGGGATCATCCGTTCCGACAAGACAGTCCACAAAGGCATTGATATTGTTGCACCGAAAGGTTCCAAGATTGTCGCGCCACAGGATGCCACGGTATTGGAGGCAACAGACCTGTTCCGCGGCGAATGGCGTTATGGCAAGACCGTCGCCCTGCAGATGGATGATGATCTGATCGTCTGGTTTGCCCATCTTGATCAATATACCGTCAAACGCGGTGACAAACTCAAACGGGGCGAAGTCTTCGCCACCGTTGGAAATACCGGAAAATCAACAGGTCCTCACCTGCACGTTGAAACATTCCGCGATCGGGGGCGTAAACGCGTTGACCCTTCAAAAGCACTCGGTGTTTATTGAGGCACCAATGGCGTGGAGTTAAAACTCCACGCCAACCTGCGCTTTGACACCGGAACGGAAGGGATGTTTGATCATTTCCATTTCTGTCACCAGATCGGCAAACTCAATCAATTCATCCTTGGCATTACGCCCGGTTATGATGACATGTTTCATTGGCGGCTTGTTGGCCAGCGTTTCGATGATGTCCGCGACCGGCAGATAGTCGTAACGCAAGACAATATTGAGTTCATCACACAGCACCATGTGATGCTCATCATCGAGGATCATCTCCTTCGCCTTCTCCCATGCCTGCTGTGCCGCCTCAATATCGCGCTGGCGATCCTGGGTCTCCCAGGTAAAACCTTCCCCCATGGTTGCCAGCGTTACCTGGTCGGGAAAAGCGTCCAGAACCTTGCGTTCTCCGGTTCCCCATTTGCCTTTGACAAATTGAACGACGCCAACCTTCATGTCGTTGCCAATGGCACGAAACACCATGCCGAATGCCGCAGTTGATTTTCCTTTTCCCTTGCCGGTATGGATAATCGTCAAACCTTTTTCGATGGTTTTTGTAGCGATGATCTTGTCCCTCGCCGCCTTTTTCTTCTTCATCTTGTCGGCGTGACGGGCATTCAACTCATCTTCAGAAAGGTTTTTCAACTTGTCGGATTTTTCAGCCATGATGGGTTTCCTGATTGATGGTCAAATGGTGCTGGCGTGGGTCAGTGCAGCAAGATCAAAGCGTGCTGAATTGGACCGTGGTGTCCAAAGTTCACGGGAAATTGCCTCTTCCAGCCGCTCGGCGATTTCCATAAGTGCCGGTTTATTGTGTTTCTCAATGAATGAGCGAACCGTATCATCAACAATAAATGCCTGATAGACCGCCTCAAAATGATGATCGCGCACTGCACCGGTTGTGGCCGAAAAGGCGAAGAGATAATCAACCGTAGCGGCAATCTCAAACGCGCCCTTATAGCCGTGACGCATCACGCCCTTGATCCATTTGGGGTTGACCACACGGCCGCGCACAACGCGGGCAATTTCTTCATCCAGTGATCTGATAACCGGTTTTTGCGGTCGGGAATGGTCATTGTGATAGATCGATGGTCGCGCACCGGAAAGCGTTTCCACGGCTGCGGTCATGCCACCTTCAAATTGGTAATAGTCATCACTGTCCAGCAGATCATGCTCACGATTGTCCTGATTTTGCACGACAGCCTCGACAGTTTTCAGGCGCTGCTCAAACACATCGCGTTCAGCACTGCCCTGTGTCGCCGCACCATAGGCATAACCACCCCAAACCAGATAGGCCTGTGCCAGATCGTCTTTTGTCTGCCAGCCGCGCTCGTCAATCAGCGCCTGCAGACCGGCTCCATAGGCACCCGGCTTTGAACCAAATATCCGATGTCCAGCCTTTTGAGCGGCATGTATAGCATCATGGCCTGCTGCAAGAAGCGATGCCTCTTCGTCGCGCATGCGTGCGGCAATCGGATTGTCCGACGGCTCCTCATCGAGCGCACCAACAGCACGGATGGCCTTGTCAAACAAAGCAATTTGAGCCGGGAAAGCATCACGGAAAAACCCGGATATGCGCAAAGTCACATCAACGCGCGGTCTGTCAAGCAACGCCAAAGGTGTGATTTCATAACCGGTTACCCGCCTGGAGGCATTATCCCAGATCGGCTTGGCACCGATGAGCGCCAGCGCCTGCGCTATATCATCGCCACCCGTCCTCATGTTTGAGGTTCCCCAGGCGGTCAGACCAAATGAGGTTGGCCACTCACCATTGTCCTGCGTGTATCGGGCAATCAGCATCTCCGCTGATTTTTTGCCCAGTTCCCATGCTGCCGGTGTCGGTACACTCCGACTGTCTACAGAATAAAAATTACGCCCGGTTGGCAGGACGTCCGTGCGCCCGCGCGTTGGCGCGCCCGATGGGCCAGGCGCGACGAAACGACCGGACAGGCCCTGCATCAGGGCTTCAATTTCCGCCTTGCCGCAGGCCACCACAGCGGGCTCTATCACCTCGCGAATGCCGGTTAGTACAACCTGGGTCTGATGCCAGCTTTCCGGGCATTCCATTTGACCCGACACCAGCGCAATGGCAGCCAGTTCCAGCCGTTCCACACCATCACCCATGGTGCGCCAGGGGTCTTCGCAGATCGCTGTCAATTCAACCGGTCGCGGGCCCTGCCACGGCTGTGCCATGGCGCAATCAAGCGGATCAAACGCCAACTCCAGATCATCTGCAATTGCCCGCTGCAGGCTGCCGTCGGCACCGTTTCCGGCACCGCGTGGCACGCGTGCAAGCGCACAGACAAGATCATGCAGCAGACTGCCCTCGGGAGATTTACCGAATATGTGCAGCCCGTCACGGATCTGCATTTCCTTCAGATCACAAAGATAGGCATCCAGTTTTTCAAGCGCCGCATCATCATTGTCCGATTGGGCGATCCCGGCATCCACATCAAGGCCGATATCGCGGATCAGATCGAGAATTTGCCCGCGCAGAAGACGCAGGCGGCGCGGATCGCTGCCTGCCGCCTCGTAGTACTCGTCAACCAGCGCTTCCAGGTCTCTCAGCGGTCCATAACTTTCAGCGCGCGTCAGTGGCGGTGTCAGATGATCGATGATGACGGCACTGGTTCTGCGCTTGGCCTGTGTCCCCTCGCCCGGATCATTGACAATAAATGGATACAAATGTGGCATGGCCCCCAGAACAGCCTCGGGATAACACGATTGGCTCAATGCCATCGCCTTGCCGGGCAACCACTCCAGATTGCCATGTTTACCCATATGGATGACAGCATCTGCCTGACAGTGTTCACGAAGATAGGCGTAAAATGCAAAGTAACCATGCGGTGGCACCAGATCCGGTGCGTGATAGGTCTGTTTGGGGTCTATATTGTAACCGCGCGCCGGTTGAATGCCGACCAGGACATGACCAAAGCGTGCCAAAGGCAGTGCAAACCCACCACCATCAGCGATCTCCGCAAGAAAATAGGGATCGTCTTTGGGATCACCCCAGCGTGCACAAACATCATCGCGAATGATTTTCGGAAGCCGGTCAAAGAAGCGAATATAGTCATCAAGGCTCATTGACTCGCGAATTTCGCGTGCGTCGACCGCCGCATTGGTCGGTCCGGCCATCAGATAGTCAATCAGTCCATCGCCGTCATCGGGTATGTTTTCGACCCGGTAACCGGCCGTCTGCATCGCCCGCAGAACTTCAATACTTCCCGCTGGTGTATCCAGACCAACACCATTGCCAAGACGCCCATCGCGATTGGGGTAATTGGCCATGATGAGCGCAACATTGCGTTCACCGGCAGGCTTGCGCCGCAACCGGATCCAGTTTGCCGCCAGTTGCGCCACAAATTCAATCCGGTCAGCCATTGGTTCATGGGTGACAAGGTTGGCTTCAACGGCCTCGTCAAACACCGTCGCCGATTTAAATGACACGGCTCTGCTGAATACACGGCCATCCACCTCAGGCAGAGCCACATTCATCGCCAGGTCGCTGGCAGTCAGCCCCTGGGTTGATTCCTGCCATACGGCACGGCTGGACCCTGAAAATATGGCTTGCAGCACAACGGCCCCGGTGGATTCCAAAACCGTAGGATTGCGTGATCCGCCCGGTGATGAAACCGCAAAGCCGGTTGCATTGATCACCACATCCGGTGGACAGTCGGCAAAGAGCCCTTCAACTGTTGCAACTGAAACAGGATCCTTGAGGCTGGATACAAAGATGGGCAGCGGTTGCAGCCCCTCTTTCTGCAATGCCTCCACCAATGCCATGACCGGTTGGACCTGTCCGCTTTGCACCAGCGCGCGATAAAAACAGATGGGCACAACAGGCCGCTCATTGTCTGCCGATACAACGTCCTGCAGACGTGGATTGGTTAAATTCGGCCACCAGAGGCCGGACTTCAACAGGGGTAATGCGCTCGCCGGGCGTTCCGTCTTGTCAAGCAACGCCTGACAATAGGCTAAAAATGCGTGCGTATTGTCGGCGCCGCCTTCAACCAGATACTGCCACAGCGCCAAAACATCCTGCGTGGGCAGTGTACAAAACCGGTCGAGCCCGGGATCTGGCTTGTCATCGCCTGGCAGGACAGCAATATCGATGCCATGGCTCACTGCCGCGCCATAAAGCGCTTCAAGTGCATAGGAAAAATAGCTTGCACCACCTAACGCCCGCACGATGACAAGCCGGGCATGACGCCCGGTTCGCTCCACATAACTGTCCACCGACATTGGATGTTTGAGTTGCATCAAATTGGCGAGCCGCAACTGCGGCATCGCCTGCCCGCCAGATTGACGGGCAATGGCCACCGCAGCAAGCTCCGTATCCGCAGCCGTCAGAAACAGCATATCTGCGGGACTTTGCCCCAGATCAACAGCCTCATCGCCGTCCGAGATCGATCCTTTCTGGGCGAGCAGCAAATGCATGGCGGTGTTTAAACCTGCGTTGCGGCGAGACGAACGGCCTGTCCGATATCCGCCTGATCAATATCGTGCAGTCCGATAACAACGAGACGTGTTTCACGGCGCTCATCATCTTTCCACAATCGGTCGAAATAACAATCAATCCGCTCACCGACAGCCTGGATCACCAGTCGCATCGGTTTGCCCGGCAAATGGGCAAAGCCTTTCAATCGCAGGATGTCATGCTCACCAATGATGCGCCGCAGGGCCGCCGTAAAAATATCCTGATTGTTGATTGAATCCGTCTGAACAACAAAACTTTCGAATTCATCGTGATCATGGTGATGCTCCTCACCGGCATCATGCGCCGCATCGTGCTCCAGTTCGTGATGGGATTTACGATCACCTATATGGTTTTCGGTTTCCATGCCCAACCCCAACAACACCTTGGGGGAGACCTGTCCTTCGCGCGCGGTGATGATGCTTGGATTTGTAGACACACGGCCAGATACTTCTGCACGCACAGCCTCCAACCCGGCATCATCCAACAGATCTGCCTTGTTGAGAATGATAAGGTCGGCTGCAGTCAGCTGGTCTTCGAACAGCTCCTCCAGCGGGCTTTCATGATCGAGCGATTCATCCGCCTGTCTTTGCTGATCGACACGGTCGTGACTGTCGGCAAACCGGCCAGCTGAGACCGCAGCACTATCGACAACGGTTATCACACCATCAACCGTTACGCGAGTTTTGATATTTGGCCAGTTGAATGCTGCGACCAACGGTTGCGGCAACGCCAGACCTGATGTCTCTATGACAATGTGATCAGGCAGTGTGTCCCGCTCAAGCAGTTTTTCCATCGTCGGAATGAAATCATCGGCGACAGTGCAACAGATGCAACCATTCGTCAGTTCGACGATATCATCCTCGGTGCAGTTTTCCGCTCCGCATCCCTTGAGAACATCACCATCAACACCAAGATCACCAAATTCATTGACAATCAGTGCTATCTTGCGTCCATCCGCACCCGTTAGAAGGTTGCGGATCATTGTTGTTTTTCCTGCACCAAGAAAACCGGTTATGACTGTGGCCGGAATTTTTTGTCCTTGCATATGCCTATCCTCAACCCTTCATTTTCAACGGCAATCCTGCCGCCACGAAATAAACTTCACCTGCTATCGCACCAATCATCTGGTGCAATCGACCCGCGTGATCGCGAAAATCACGGGCCATTTTATTCTCTGGCACGATGCCAAGTCCCACCTCATTGGAGACAAGAACAAGAGCACCCTCATGGGTACTCAGGTAGTTGGACAGGCCACGCATCTCCGCTTCGACATCACGCGCCTCCATCATCAGATTTGTTACCCATAGGGTCAGGCAATCCACCAGCAGCGCCCTGTCGGGCGCTGCATTGGCCTGCAGGACCCCGACAAGATCCAGCGGTTCCTCAATGGTTTTCCACATCGGACCGCGCCGCTGCTGATGATGATCTATGCGCTGTTCCATCTCATTGTCGAAGGAGCGCCCTGTCGCAATGTAAACCTGTTCCAGTCCGGACTGTTCCACAAGCTGTTCAGCAAAGGCTGACTTGCCTGAGCGTGCGCCGCCCAGAACCAACGTCGATGCTGAGCGGATCAGGGGCACAATCAGGCGCGCCCGAAACGATCAACTGCGCCACCAAGCAGCAAACCCAGAACAACCCAGAAAAATGCGGTTGTTGCAAGCGCGGCCACAGCAAATTCAGCCCCAAGAAGCGCTGGCACGTCGCTGCTGATATCAATGGGTCGGGGTGCGCCGTAAAGATGTGGCGCCGCCATAACCACAACACCAAGTGCCTTGGCCCACGGCTCATTCCGCAGGACCAGGAAGTAAAGCGCAATGGCAGAAAGGACCACGGTGGCCATCCACCATATCTGTCTTTCACCAAGATCAGCGGCCGGGAATCCCGGCAGTTCCGGCGGCAGCCCAATCGCCGGCAGGAACTGAAAGACCAGCCAACCGGCAGCCCCCCACAGAACCCCAGTCCTCAATGTGATCCGGTTGCCTGCCATGAGACTTGCTGCAAGTAAAATGAGACTGAATCCCGCTCCGGTAACAAGATTGGCCATAAGCGTGCCGCCAAGGCGGTCAAGACCGAGCAGAATGGCGCTGTCTTCTTCTCCATCGGCATGCGCAAACGCGTGATCAATCGGATTGAACAATTCCCCGAGCAATATCAACGCAGGTGAACTCACATCGGCACTATGCCCAACGGCACGACCCGTTTCATATTGTTCCGCATGTAAAATAAGCGGGGTAACTTTAAGTTCCTGAGCGCCGGTCATCAACACACCAGAAACCAATCCCGCCACGATTGCGGCAAGCAACAGTCGAATAATCATATCACATACGCTCCAGACCGCTTTCGCTCTGCTCGAGACGAAACCGCAGCCTGCCTTTGGTTCATAAGCAATTCAATACAGCGACATCAATTATTGATATCACCTATCGTGCCTAGTGACAGGGGAACCCGTAGGAATGGCGGGTATCATGTGCCGTATCATGCAAAACAGCAGAATTGGCAAGTCCGGCCCCATAGACCAGAAAGACCCCGAGCAGCAATGCGGAAAGGGTGAGTGTCATACGCTGCGTTCCGCTGAACGGCACAGCAGTGGTAAGAGTTTGAACAGCCATAGCAACCTCCGTGTCTGGCTTGGGAAAATCCCGTAGCAGTGCGGGCATTAGTGCCCTTACGAATGGCAGGTTTCCTGGCTCGCGAATTTACCGGTCGAACGACCGGTTCGGCTTCCTCTCACCTTCCCAAAGTTCAGGCGGTACAAAGGTGGACGATTCGCAGAATACTAGAGGCGTCCAGCCCGGTTTATTGCACCGCCACTTCAGTGGCTTACCAATGGTACGGAGAAATTCCAAAACATTTGAAACATCCATCGTTCCGTGGTCGAGGTTGCCAATCCGCTATACAGTCGCGGGGTCGGCTGTGATCAAAGCGCCCGAATTGGGTCCACCCGTCACATTCCCTTTTGATCCGTTGGGCTTTGCCCTGGTGGACCATTCGTACCGAAATTGATAGGCCCACAGCATACCCGCTGTCAATCTTGAAAACGGCACACACCGTTTTCATTGCGCACGAACGGGTTAATGCGACAAATTGATGGGCTTTATGCCGCTGCGGGCAATTCAAACTGGTCTTCCGCATAGCTGATGCGGTTGCGACCGTCTTTTTTGGATTTGTAGGTAAGCAGATCAGCCTTACGCAGTGCGGCGTCCAGATTTTCACCCTGACCGTATCGTACAAGTCCCAGACTGATGGTCAGGCGAATTTCCTGCCCCTCGTAATTGAACACGTTGTTTTCAACAGCATGGCGCAAACGCTGTGCTACCGCCCAGGTCTCACCTGCGGTACCACGACACAGCGCTATTGCAAATTCTTCACCACCCAATCGCGCGATGACATCATCAGCACGCAGGTTTTCTCCAAATAATACCGCCACCTGCATGAGGATCGCATCACCGGCGTCGTGACCGTAACGATCATTGACCTGTTTGAAATGGTCCAGATCAATCGTCAACAGAGCCTTGTTGTCATTGGCATTGCGGTGACTGCTACCAGAAACCGTCCGCAGCGCATCGATGAATGCACGTCTGTTTAACAGACCCGTCAGGTGGTCGGTGCGTGATTGGATCCGGAAATATTCAACCGCCAGATCGGCGCGTGCCTGCAACAGCACCGCGTAGAAAATGAAAGGCAAAGCCACAATAATCGTTATTTTGAAGGTTAGTAAAATATCGGCAATGCGTTCCGCACCAGACAGATGACTGAAGAAATAGGCATTGACACCCTGGGTAAACAGTATGACGGCAACCAAAAGCAGGAGCCCGCGCACAACGATTGCACCTGAACGTTTTTTTATGACATTCTTAAATGCCAAATCAGGGTATGCCATTACCGACCTCCAACGTGCCAGAGACACGTCTCTTTCTATAATACCATCAATTCAGTTTCGTACGGCGCAATGTCACGCGTTAGAATAACCACTCCAATACCAACATAATTATCAATGCCAATGAATGCTTATCAGCAGCGCTAAACTCACAACACATTAGCGTGAAAACGCAAATGTCTGCTTATTAAAGTTGGTTAAAGTTGTGCTAACGACTTCAGGCAAATCCAGGCAGGTTGGAACTCACAAGTTCATCCAGTCGACCAGCAATCTGGTCGAGAGCCCGATCCACTTCCATACGGTAGTTGAGATTTGCGCCGTTTACTCCCAAATCCTCCAGATAACGGCCCCGGAACACATCATTGGCAAATAGCCCATGCATATATGTACCGACAATTTTGCCGTCTTTAGACATCGCCCCGTCTGACCTACCATCTATTGTATTAAACGGCTTTTTGCAATCAATACCTTGCGTTTTACCCAGATGAATCTCATATCCGTCCAGTTTTACGTCATAAGACAGATTATGCGCCTTTGTATTCTGTACAGTTTTTGCCGGCGCCATGACGGTCTCAATGTTCAGCAAACCGAGGCCGTTAATTTCGTGAACAGGCCCTTCAATACCGTGCGGGTCATAAATTTTGTTGCCCAGCATCTGAAAGCCACCACAGATACCCAAAACCCGGCCACCGCGCGCCACATGCTGATCGATATCATGATCCCAGCCCTGATCCCGAAGCATCATCAAGTCGGAAATGGTCGCTTTTGAACCCGGAATGACCACCAGACCAGCTTCCGGTGGCAAGCGTTCGCCGGGGCGAACCATAACAAGTTCCACATCGCTTTCAGCCATCAAAGGGTCGAAATCATCAAAATTTGCAATTCGCTCAATCAACGGAACGGCAATCACCAGTGATTTTGTCGCCCCGCGCGCAACCCGTTCCAACACAACCGAATCCTCCGCAGGCAGTTGCCCTGCTTCCCTTAGCCAGGGGATCACGCCAAAACAGGGCCAGCCGGTGTGTTTTTCAATTTCAACCAACCCGCTATCGAACAGCGAGATATCGCCGCGAAACTTGTTGATCAGATATCCAGTGATCATTTGTCGATCCGCTTTCGAGAGGATCGTATGGGTGCCAACAAGCGAGGCGATGACGCCGCCACGATCAATATCCCCCACAAGAACGACCGGGACATTGGCTTTGGTTGCAAATCCCATATTGGCTATATCGCTGGCGCGTAGATTAACTTCCGCCGGTGAACCTGCCCCCTCAACAATGACCAGGTCAGCACCATCACGTAGCGTTTCCCAGCTCTCCATTACGGCGCCCATCAGTTGCGGCTTCAAACGCTGGTAATCGCGACCGGCAGCCTGTCCCCAGACTTTCCCCTGCACGACAATCTGCGACCCGGTGCTGGACTGAGGCTTTAACAATACCGGGTTCATATGAACTGAAGATGGCACGCGACAGGCAAGGGCCTGTAGCCATTGAGCACGGCCGATTTCGCCACCATCGTCGGCAACAGCGGCATTGTTTGACATATTCTGCGGCTTAAAGGGCCTGACCTTCATGCCGCGATTGGCTGCCAACCGGCACAGACCCGCCACCAGGACAGTTTTGCCCACATCCGATCCGGTTCCCTGAAGCATTATTGATTGTGTCATGACAGCCTGACTAACACCGTCAAATGCCCCTGAAAAGCCACCAATTGAGATCGGTTCATGCCATCCTCAGGTTTACACATTGTCGCATTTGTGACCGGCGGCGCAAATTTGACAGTCCAGGGCGGTTTTGTGGCTTTCAATCAATCAGAACCCGCACTAGATGAGCGATCAATGCACACACGTGCCCTAACACTTGAAAAAGGACCTATGCGATGTTGTATATTTTCAACAAAAACGATGGCGTACACATCGCCTGGAATGGTGTTGCCGAAACCAATGTTCGCGAAAAATCGCTGACCAGCGGCCTTATCGCAACTGCGGCTGCCCTGATCCGTACCCGGTCTGCCGGTTAAAATAACAGGTGCATGTACATGCCACCCCATCGGTGGCCATGTCACTGGATATAAGTCGCAGCCCAACCGGGTTTGCGGCTTTTTCTTTGTATGAAAGACGCGTGGGTTAATTATTAGGCAACATCTGCATATGCGACAACCGCGCTTCGGAAAACCCTGAGCGCGGTGTGGTCAACATACTTATGACCGCTTCGCAAATACACACGAAGATCGCGAGCACTCCGGTACGCAATACCTTGTCCGGAGCGGGCGGCGGTGTCCCCCGCCGCGCAATCCGTTTTAGGGCAATATAGTTACCGGAATGTTATTGAGACCTTAATCAAATCTAAATTTTGCAGCTTTTTTCTGTTTTGTTACTTAAATGAAAAGAAAAGTGATGAGCGCGAATACTATGGATTATTCCAGTATGACAATAGTAGAACCAAAACTGCCTTGCCGGATGAACCCAAAATTCGTGTAGATTTGACGACTGAATGCTTGGATGAATTGGCAAAACCTGAATTGCCCTACTGGTCGCGGGCAGACGCTAGGATCGCAGGTGGCGCGCAATAATGACCCGCATAATTTCGTTGGTGCCCTCAAGAATCTGGTGAACACGCAGATCACGTACCAGCTTTTCAATGCCATAGTCTGCAAGATAACCATAACCACCCAACAGCTGCAGGGCATCATTTGCGACATTAAAGCCGGTATCCGTGACGAAACGTTTTGCCATCGCAGACCATTTGCTGGCATCAAATGCCTTTTGGTCGAGTTTAATGGCTGCCGCATACAGCATCAGGCGCGAGGCTTCCAGTTCTGTGGCCATATCCGCCATTTTGAACTGCAAACCCTGAAACTGATTGATGGGTTTACCAAAGGCTTCACGCTCAGAAGTATATTGGACCGCCTTGTCGAAAGCCGACTGCCCGCCGCCAAGAGAACAGGCGGCAATATTTAACCGTCCGCCGTCGAGCCCGGCCATGGCAATTTTAAATCCCATTCCCTCATCGCTGATGCGGTTGGCAACCGGAACGCGGCAATTGTCGAATATGACCTGTGCAGTGGGCTGCATATGCCACCCCATTTTCAGCTCCGGCGCACCAAACGAAAGGCCCGGTGTGTCTTTTGGTATGACAAGCGTCGATACACCCGCAGGACCATCATCGCCTGTCCTGACCATGGTTACATAAAGATCATTGACCCCTGCTCCTGAGATAAACTGTTTTGCACCATTGACGACATAACAATCCCCGTCACGCGTGGCGCGTGTTTTCAATGCGGCAGCATCAGATCCTGAACCAGGTTCTGTCAGACAGTAGCTGGCGATCTGCTCCATCGACGTCAATCCGGGAAGGAAGCGCTGTCTTTGTTCCTGCGAGCCGAAAGCATCAATCATCCAACCGGCCATATTGTGAATGGAAATGAAACTGGAAAATCCCGGGCATGCATAGGCCAAAGCCTCGAAAATCAACACGGCATCCAAACGTCCAAGACCGGAGCCTCCAACATCATCGCGCAGATAAATTCCACCCAGCCCCAGGGGCGCCGTTTCACGGATTACGTCAAGCGGCAGATGTTTGTTCAGGTCCCACTCCAGAGCCTTGGGCGCAACACGATCGGCAGCGAACGAACGCACCATATCCTGGATTGCCAGTTGTTCATCGCTCAAACCAAATTGTTCCTGCGGTGTATCCACGATCGCGTCCATTGCTGCTCTCCCTGAACCCGGCATTCTTTCAGCCCTGCCTGTTTGGCGTAAAACTAACGAAAAAATCAGAAAAGTAAACGCTCGTTCATTTCCATGCAGTTATGGCAAACCTACCGTTGCCGAAAAACCATCATCAGCAACCAAATTGCCTCTTCTACAATTAAACATTGTACCAGACATCAATTTTACGCAAAATCACATCCAGGAGAAAACCCGCGATCCAAAAGCGCGCAGGGAGCCCTTAGATGAATTCAGTATTGAGTAAATTGGCCAATCGTATCTCGTCACCTTTCCTTCGATCAGCATTGATGGTCCTGGGGATCGTGGCACTTGCCGGGTGCACCAGCACAAATTCCGGGGTGACGACAGTCTATTACAGTGTTCCTGGTGTGACCGCCGAACAGATCAATGCCCAGATTGCCCGTCGTGGGCCGCAAAATGGTCATGCGATCGGCACAACAGAAACCCGTATGACACCAAAAATCAAAACGCGCCGACAAGACGGCCAATGCTACATCGAATCCGTTGATGTTCTGCTGGATATTCGTGTAACGCTGCCACGCTGGTCGGAACTTGAAAAAGCTGATGGCAACACGCAATCCAAATATCGCGGTCTGGCCTCCCATGTTGAATGGCATGAACAACAACATGTCGATATATCCCGAAGATATGCCAAGCTCATCGAAAATTCTCTGCTGCAATTGCCGCCAGTGGAAAACTGCCGCCTTCTGATGAATAAATCCAGAGTGCTGTTCAAGAACCTTTTTGATGCGCACAATCAGGAACAGCGTGCCTTTGATGCGGCAGAGCGCAAGGAAATTGAAAGCCGCCTGACGTCACTTGGATATTCGTGATTAGACCGTTTCACGTTTTGTCACAAACGGGATAACGGTGTCGGCCTTTGATTTTGTTGATGCATTCAGGTTTTGCCGATTCCGTCAAAACCTGAAGTGCTCTAACAAGGCACAAGCCGGATAATTTGCGAAATTCAATGAAGCCGTGATGAAGCCGCTATTCGGCGGCTTCGACATCTTCCATCGCACCGACACGGGCAGCGCAATATTTGAACTCGGGGATCTTGCCAAATGGGTCAAGCTGCGGATTTGTCAGTCTGTTTGCCGGACTTTCGTTGAAACAGAACGGCATAAACACCATACCATCTGCCACCTCGCGGTCAGAACGTAAAATGGCTTCGACTGTTCCCCTTCGCGTTTCAAC
The DNA here is from genome assembly GCA_947501445.1 of uncultured Rhizobiaceae group bacterium. Taxonomy (GTDB): domain Bacteria; phylum Pseudomonadota; class Alphaproteobacteria; order Rhizobiales; family Rhizobiaceae; genus Hoeflea_A. The sequence continues at coordinate 162,104 of CANMVS010000012.1, forward strand.
CGTTACATATTGACCCGCGACCAACTGCTGACGCTCAATCTCATAAGGGTTCATCGCAGCTATGCCCTGCGGCTCAAGCTCATTGAGCACTTCGGCCCGACGGGTCATTGCACCGGTGTGCCAATGCTCCAGCAGGCGGCCGGTTGTGAGCACCAGTGGATATTCATCATCGGGCACTTCATCCGGTGGCAACAGGTCTGCAGGTACAATTTTTCCGCGACCATCAGCCGTCGGGAAGCCATTGACAAAAATAACCTCATTGCCCGGCTTGTCCGGTGCATCCGCCGGGTACGTTACGACATCCTCGCGTTCAATACGCTCCCAGGAGATATTGGCCAGTGATGGCATCACAGAAGCCATTTCCGTATAGACTTCAGAAACATGTTCATAAGGCCAGTCCAGACCGATGGACTGTGCCAGCTGGCAGATCAGTTCCCAATCCTGACGGGCCTCGCCGGGCGGATCTAGTGCCGGACGTCCAATCTGCACCTGCCGATTGGTATTGGTGAAGGTCCCGAGTTTTTCCGCATGGGCCGAGGCCGGAAGCACAACATCTGCATGCCAGGCAGTTTCGGTCAAAAAGATATCCTGCACAACCAGATGCTCAAGCTTGGCGAGTGCCGCGCGCGCATGGATCTGATCAGGGTCAGACATGGCTGGGTTTTCACCCATCACATACATGCCCTTGATCGTGTCCGCATGGATCGCATCGATAATTTCAACAACCGTCAGCCCCTTCACAGGGTCAAGCGGACGGCCCCACATATCTTCAAACTCATTGCGGATATCGACATTTTCAACGGACCGGTAATCCGGATATACCATCGGGATCAGGCCTGCATCGGAAGCGCCCTGCACATTGTTTTGTCCGCGCAGGGGATGAAGTCCGGTGCCGGGGCGCCCCACCTGTCCGGTTGTCAGGGCCATGGCAATCAGACAACGTGCGTTATCCGTGCCATGGGTATGCTGAGATATGCCCATTCCCCAAAAAATAATCGAACGCTCTGATTTGGCATAGGTGCGTGCGACCGTGCGCAGTGTTTGCGCATCAACGCCACAGACCTCAGCCATTGCTTCGGGTGTAAATTCGCGGACCTTTTCCTTCAGCGCTTCAAAACCAGACACATTGGCCTGTATATATTGCTCGTCATAAAGCTGCTCGGTCACAATGACATTGAGCAGTGCATTGAGCATTGCCACATCACTGCCAGGCTTGAACTGCAGCGAATGGGTGGCATGACGCATCAGCCCCTGCTTGCGCGGATCCATGACAATAAGTGTTTTGCCGAGTTTGACAGCCTGTTTGAGATAGGTTGCTGCCACGGGGTGGTTTGTGCCCGGACGCGCGCCAATAACGATAATACAATCCGCCTTCATGGCATCGGTAAAGGGTGCAGAAACGGCACCGGAACCAACGCCCTCCATTAGGGCTGCAACCGATGAAGCGTGGCATAAACGGGTACAATGATCGACATTATTTGTACCAAAACCCTGGCGGATGAATTTTTGGAACAGATAGGCTTCCTCGTTCGACCCTTTGGCAGAACCAAAGCCGGCGAGTGCGCTTCCACCATCACGATCATGAATGGATTTCAGCCCCCTGCCAGCACGCTCCAGTGCTTCTTCCCAGCTGGCTTCGCGAAAAACCGTCAAGGGATCGACATTGCGCATATCCGCATCCCCCGCCTTGGGCGCATCGTCCCGGCGGATCAGCGGTTTTGTCAGACGGTCGGCTGAATGAACGTAATCAAACCCAAACCGGCCCTTGACGCAAAGCCGATTTTCATTGGCCGGGCCATCACGGCCATCGACCTGGACAATGCGGTTATCCTTTACTGCAACGCTGGTCTGACAACCAACACCACAAAAGGGGCACACGCTATCAACGACCTTGTCAAAAGACTGTACAGCCCGCTGTCCATTGGCCTCATCCATAAGCGTTTTTTCAAACAATGCCCCTGTCGGACAGGCTTGCACACACTCTCCGCAACTCACGCAGGTCGACATGCCCATGGGGTCATGAACATCAAAGATCGGAACGGAATGCGTTCCCCGACCGCCCATGCCGATAACATCATTAACCTGAACTTCGCGGCACGCACGCACGCAGGCACCACAGGTTATGCAGGCATCAAGATTAACAGCAATTGCCGGATTGGTAACATCAAAGCCACGATCCATCGCGTCATTGTCAAACTTTGAGCCGTATCGGTCCGAGCCGGCAATTCCCATGGAGCCGGCCCAGTCCCAGAAGGCGGACTGATTGTCAGGACTTTCTTCCTGTGGACGCATATCGCTGGCCAGCAGCTCAAAAACCATCTGCCTGGATTTTTCTGCACGCTGCGAATCCGAATGCACAACCATTCCATCGGTGGGTTTGCGAACACAGGACGCCGCCAACGTGCGTTCCCCGTCAATTTCAACCATACAGGCGCGGCAATTGCCATCGGCACGATACCCGGGTTGATCGAGATGGCACAAATGCGGAATGCGCGTGCCTTCACGTTTGGCAACATCCCAAATGCTCTCATCCGAAGATGCTGAGACGGTTTTCCCATCCAGGCTAAAACGAATTTCAGTCATATCTGTACAACCTCGATATAAGCACTGCCATCATTGATATAGAGCCCGGCTCCACAGGAACCAGATGCGTTGGCTTTCTGTCGAAATGCGGCGACAGAACCCCCTGCCGGTAAAAATATGCTGCGTGTCAGGCCACGTCTTGCCTGAAAGGACCTACAAATCATCTTTGAAATGTACCAGGAGATGATTGACCGGATTTGGTGCGGCCTGGCCAAGACCACAGATGGAGGCATCACGCATGACCGTTTCGAGATCACGCATGGCACTTTCGTCGAGAGGGCCTTCCCGCTCGAGCAACTCAACCATTTTCTCCGTTCCCGAGCGACAAGGTGTGCATTGACCGCAACTTTCATGCTTGAAAAACTTCAGCAAATTTAGCGTCGCATCCTTCACACTGTCCTTGTCAGAAAGGACAACAACTGCGTGCGATCCGACAAAACTGCCAAGATCTGCAAGCGGGCCACCGAAATCGAGTGGTACATCGTCATATTTTGCAGGCAGGATGCCGCCGGAGGCACCACCGGGCAAATAGGCTTTGAACTGATGCCCATCCGCCATGCCGCCACAATAGTCGTCGATCAGTTCCCTGATGGTCACACCAGCGGGTGCCAAAATGACGCCGGGCTCTTTGACGCGACCTGATACGGACCAGGACCGTGGTCCCGGATGACCGGGTTTACCCTGATCGGCAAACCACTGAGGACCATTTTCGACAATATCGCGGATCCACCACAGTGTTTCAACATTGTGGTTGAGGGTCGGACGGCCAAACAGGCCAACCTCGGCAATATAGGGTGGGCGGTGACGCGGCAGGCCGCGCTTGCCTTCAATGCTCTCGATCATGGCACTTTCTTCGCCACAAATGTAAGCGCCTGCACCCCTGCGTAATTCGATAAATCCAGGTGTGATCAGTTCAGCAGCTTCAAGAGCCGCGATCTCCATGCGCAAAATTTCCAGCACTGCCGGATATTCGTCACGCATATAAAAATAGATGCGTTCGGCTTCGACCGCATGTGCCGCGATCAAGGCACCTTCGAGTGCGCGATGCGGATCACTTTCCAGCAGATAGCGATCCTTGAACGTGCCCGGCTCACCCTCATCGCCGTTGACTGTCATCAACCGTGGACCGGCATAGGACCGCACAAAACCCCATTTCTTGCCGGCGGGGAAACCGGCCCCACCAAGACCACGCAATCCTGAATCCGACAGTGCAAGCAGCAGGTCATCGGTGCTGACGTCGCCGTTTCGAACCCGATCGTACAATTGATAACCGCCAAATTCCTGATAGGCGTAAAGGCTGACATACTCCGGTACGACCGTATCGAAGCCACCCTCGCGTGCCAGCGATAAAATACCGTCGCACGACGCGCTATCTACTTCACGGTCGCCGACGCGCGCTGCCGGTGCAGTGGCACATCGCCCCATACAGGGTGCGCGCATAACCCGCATCAGGGACGGATCCGTTCCCGCTTCCAGCTCACTGATCAGTTTTTCAGAACCCGCCATCATGCACGACAGGGAATCGCACACTCTTATGGTCAGTGGCGCAGGAGGTGCATCGCCCTCGCGCACAACATCAAAGTGGTCATAAAAGGAGGCAACTTCATATATTTCTGCCTGCGGCAAACGCATTAATTCACCAAGGGCGCGGATATGCGCCGCTGAGATACAGCCATATGTGTCCTGAATCAGATGCAAAAACTCAATCAGCATATCGCGACGAAGTTCTTGTCCTTCCAGCAGTCCACGTACTTCGAAAAGTGCCGCGTCATCGAGGGGACGTCCCTTGGGACCGCGATCGCGTCGCCCCGTCCTGACATGCTGATTCATTGCTTGATCCTTCCCTGGCCACCAGGATACGCGTCAATTGTAAGGGCGGTATAAACCCTTTTTTGAGGCCTATGTCAGCCCCATTGCGGCAAGTAGGCGTCGCAAGTGTCTTTAAATGGACTAATTCTCAAACAGGCGTGTCGTAATCAAGATAGCTGTATATTTTTGTCAGCATCAAATTTTCCTATGACTTAAACCGCTGAAAAGCGGGATTTTTCAGCGGTTTGGTTTTTTACACGCCGTTACTGAATTTACCCTTTCGCAGACCGCACAAACATCATAAGCTCTGGCGACGTCGCAAAATGACAATTGTATGACATTTTGTTGCACTTTTATGCCCCCAAGCGGTTCGTCAAAGAACCCAGGGGAATGACATCAGATTGATCGGCACGGATCAACCGATGTTTATAATACGGCTGATGGTCCTGCAGTGATGGCGGTCAGGCGTTTGAAACAGGGCACTGCTAAACTGGGAGTATTTTTACCATGAAGAAGCTTCTCGCTTCGTCACTGCTTGCCACCGGCATGATGGTTTTTGCCAATGCCGCCGCAGCTGAAGACTGTGGCACGGTGCAGATCGCAGAAATGAACTGGCAGTCTGCCGAAGTTCTGGCAAATGTGGACAAGATCATACTGTCTGAAGGTTACGGTTGTGATGCACAGCTTCTGCCGGGTGACACAATGCCAACATTCACGGCCATGAATGAAAAGGGCCAGCCGGACGTTGCACCTGAATTGTGGATCAACGCTTTCCGCGAAGCGCTTGACGGCGCTGTTGCAGAAGGGCGTCTTCATATCGCCGCAGAATCGCTGTCTGATGGTGGCGTAGAAGGCTGGTGGATACCGAATTACATCGCCGAAGCCTATCCGGACATCAAGACAATTGATGATGCACTCAAGCATCCCGAGCTGTTTCCCGATCCTGAAAATGCCGACAAAGGTGGCGTTTACAACTGCCCGGCCGGGTGGAATTGTCAAATTTCAACAGACAATCTGTTCAGGGCATATAAGGCTGGGGAAAAAGGTTTTGCCCTTGTCGATACCGGCTCTGCAGCAGGACTGGACGGTTCTATTGCCAAGGCATTTTCCCGCAACCAGGGATGGCTCGGCTATTACTGGGCACCTACAGCGATTTTGGGCAAATATGAAATGGTCCGCCTCGGCTTTGGCGTTCCACACAGCAAGGAAGAGTGGGACAGCTGCACATCCATTCTTGAATGTGCAGACCCCAAGCCTAATGCATGGCCAAAATCAGAAGTCTATACTGTTGTAACGGACGAGTTCAAAAAGCGTGGCGGCACAGCCTATAACTATCTTGCCAACCGCTCCTGGGACAACAAGACCGTCAACAGCCTGCTTGCCTGGATGAATGACAATCAGGGAACCGGTGAAGACGGTGCGCGTTACTTCCTCGAGACGAACGAAGCGCTGTGGACCACCTGGGTTACACCAGAAGCAGCCGATAAAATTAAAAGCTGGCTGACCAGCTCCTGATTTTGAGGCCCGGCGTGCAAAAGCGCCGGGCTTTTTTTTGCAAATATAAAATAGACGACCGATTGAGGGGCTGGAAGGGATCACACGATGAGTTGGTGGAATGAATTCCCTAGTATGAATACGGCGACTTTGCGCGCAGTGAAAAAGTCGATTGATGAAAGTTTTCGGGGGTTCACACGCGAATATGGTGAATATATCGAGCTGTTTTTTGAACCATTGAAACAGTTCCTGATCTGGTCTGAACGGATCATGCTCAATTCGCCCTGGCCGCTGGTGATCTTGGCTATTGCATTGATTGCGTGGCTGGCAAGTCGAAATTTACGCATCGTAATTGGCACGGTGGTGACACTGCTGCTGATCGGCTATTTTGACATGTGGGAAGACACCATGAAGACCATTTCAATGATCTTCGTGTGTACGATAATGGCGATTGTCATTGGAATACCGATTGGCATTGCAATGTCACGGTCCGACAGACTTCAGTCAGTCATCAACCCGATCCTTGATGTCATGCAAACCATGCCAAGCTTTGTCTATCTTATACCGGTGGTGATGCTGCTTGGGATTGGCAAAGTGCCCGGTCTCATCGCGGTGGTCATCTATGCAATTCCACCGATTATCCGCCTGACAAACCTGGGCATCCGTCTTGTCGACAAGGATGTTCTGGAGGCCGCCGACGCTTTTGGCTCATCAAACTGGCAACGGTTGAAGAATGTGCAGATGCCGCTGGCACTGCCGACAATGATGGCTGGGATAAACCAGACAATCATGATGGCCCTTGCCATGGTCGTTGTTGCTTCAATGATTGGTGTTCAGGGTCTTGGGCAACCTGTTCTGAAAGCCATTAACAGCCAATATTTCACACTTGGCGTGTTTAACGGGCTGGCCATTGTGGGCATAGCAATTATCTTTGACAGAACCAGCCAGGCCTTTGGCAAACGTCTGCAAAAGCACCAGGAGGTTGTCCATGGGTGATGCGAAGGAAAGTCCGCGAATATCCATTCGCAACCTCTACAAGATTTTCGGCAAAAACCCCGAACAATATGTGGATCTTGTCAAACAGGGCATGACAAAAACCGAGCTGAACGAACAGCACGGTCATGTTCTGGGTCTCAAAGACATCAATATCGACATGCCTGCTGGTGGCATCATGGTTGTCATGGGCCTGTCCGGCTCCGGCAAATCCACGCTCATCAGACACATCAATCGGCTGATCGATCCTACCGCCGGTGAAGTGATTGTCGGCGAAGAAGATGTCTGCAAGATGAGCCCGGGGCAATTGCGGGAATTCCGTCGTCACCAAACTGCGATGGTTTTTCAAAAATTTGCCCTGCTGCCCCACAGAACGGTGATGGACAATGCCGTCTATGGGTTAGAGGTTCAGGGTATTTCGCGCACGCAGCAACTTGAACGGGCACAGCACTGGGTCAGCCGGGTCGGTCTGGCCGGGTTTGAAAACAACTATCCAAACCAACTGTCGGGTGGCATGCAACAACGTGTCGGCCTTGCCAGAGCGCTGACAAATGACGCACCCATTTTGCTGATGGATGAAGCCTTCTCGGCACTCGATCCGCTCATCCGCATGGATATGCAGTCCGTCCTGCTGGATCTGCAGAAAGAAATCCGCAAGACAGTCGTGTTCATCACACACGATCTGGATGAAGCTTTGCGTCTGGGCGACAAGATTGCCATCCTGCGGGACGGTGAAGTCATTCAACAGGGGACCGGGCAGGAAATTGTCCTCAATCCTGCGGATGAATATATTTCCAGCTTCGTCAAGGAAGTTAACCGTGGCCGTGTGGTTCTGGTTGAAACAATCATGAAGCCGCTTGCCGAGGGTAACCCCGGCGAAGGCCCTGCAATTGCGATAGGCACAACCCTGGAAGAAGCTGCCAAAACCATGACAGATGCCAATGTCGGCAAGGCTCATATTGTTGAAGCCGACGGCAAAATAATGGGGTCTCTGGACATCCATGAAGTCATCTCATCGATGGTCACCCCCATCGGCCATGATGATGCAATAGCAGCAGAGTAAATCTGCAGTGCACATTCAAGACAGGCAGCTTCGGCTGCCTGTTTTTTTGTGCGGTCATATCTGTTGGTATGCGAAAAGACGCATCAGCGCCTTGCGGGCAAAGCAGCAGTTATATGGATATCATGAAGGCAAATCCGATTGACCTGTTTAAAGAAGGTCCTAAATATCCAAACTGAACAAAGAAGTGGCTGTTTTTACATTGCAATGATATAAAGATATCTTTATATCCCACACAAATTCAACATTTGCAGGATTGCCACATGTCTTCGACCAACATCGGGTCAAACCCACTCACGGAATTGATTGCTGAAAAAGGTGTCCTGTTGGCCGATGGCGCAACGGGAACCAATTTATTCGCCATGGGTCTGGAAGCCGGTGAAGCACCGGAATTGTGGAACGAAGACCAGCCGGAAAAAATCGTCAAATTGCATCAGGATTTTGTCGATGCTGGCGCAGATATAATTTTGACCAACAGCTTTGGTGGAACCCGGCACCGCCTGAAACTGCACCACGCGCAGGAACGGGTATTTGAGCTCAATAAAAAAGCAGCTGAGATTGCCCGTGCGGTCGCAGACCGGGCAGATCACACCATCATCGTTGCGGGCTCTGTTGGCCCGACTGGAGAATTGCTTATTCCCCTGGGGGCACTCTCCTATGAAGAAGCCGTGGATGCATTTGTTGAGCAGATTGAAGGCCTGAAAGCCGGCGGCGCAGATATCGCCTGGATCGAAACCATGTCCGCACGCGATGAAATCCGCGCGGCAGCCGAAGCGGCCGTCAAATGCGACATGCCCTACACCTATACGTGTTCATTCGATACTGCCGGAAAAACGATGATGGGTCTTCATCCCAAGGATATTCATGGTGTGTCAGACGAGGTGGATGAGCAGGCAGTCGCTTTTGGTGCCAATTGCGGTGTCGGTGCTTCGGACATTCTTTCTTCCCTGCTTGATATGAGCAGTGCAACGCCTGAAAAAACCATCATAGTCAAAGGCAATTGTGGTATTCCGGAATTTCGTGGCACCGAAATTCACTATTCGGGCACCCCTCCGCTCATGGCAGAATATGCCCGGCTGGCGATAGATGCCGGTGCGACCATAATTGGTGGCTGTTGCGGAACGTCCTGTGATCATCTGCGGGCCATGCGCGATGCCATCGACAGTCATACAAAGACCGCACGCCCGAGCGTTGACGAGATCATCGATAAAATCGGCCCTCTGCGCAACCAGACGGCCTCATCTGGCGATGATGCACCAAAGCGCGAACGCCGCAGCCGAAGACGCGGATAGCGCAATTCAGATTTTGACGGGTGCGGCAAAAGCTGAATGCATTAACAAAAATCAAAGGCCGACACCGGTGTCCCGTTTCTGACAAAACGTGAGAGGGACCAGGTTTCGTCGATAAACCAACGATTTAGCCAGGTTCAGGCAAGGCAAGCGCATCCATGTGAAACTGCAAATGTTCCACGTCGTATTGATAGGCCCTGCCAACCGGGCATGCATTGCGTGCAATGCAACCGGTGCGCATGCAATTAGCATCATGCGCCGGTGCAGACAGATATGTTCTGCAGGTTGTCAGATCAAAGTTTTCATTTTTCAGCGCGTTAACCGGACAGGCCTGAAGGCATGGTTTTACGACACAGGCGTCACACGCATGGTCCGTTGGCCTGCCCGCCGGAATATCAACATGGTGGTCAAACCCGAAGGCGGCCCTATAGCCATGCCACAATCCAAACTCGGGATGGATGAGAATACCGAGCGGCGATGCCTTTAGCCCTTCTGAAGCCATGATCCATCGCTGAAAGGGCCACCAGGGTTTTTTAAATGGGTAGATTGCAGTGCAGGCAAATTCTCTGGCGATGGGTGCAGCGATGGACCGCGACCAGGCATCAAGCGGATCATCACCTGTGTGATTGATCCTGAATTGTCTGAACTGCGGCCAGAATGACGATCCCGCATGGCCCGCAAGCACAACAGTCCTGAAGGTACATCCATCAGGCAAGCCATTGTCCTGCGTTTGCCCTGCATCAAGGTGAATGCCGCCACGGGCCATAAGCCCGTGACGCCTGAGTGCATGATCGATCTGCTCGTAGAGTGTATGTGCTTCAGGCACATTCATGATCCATCATCCCGAAAGGCCGAGCGCCAAACATCCTCATGAATCATCTCGGCCACTTTAGCCCGGCCGTCTGCGGGCTTCTTTCATGTAAACGCGTCGGGCATCGATTCCTTCTTGCGCACCACAAATTCTCGCAATTGGTCATTGATTGCTTCATCCAGATGAGGCGCCTCATAGGAATCAAGCCAGCTGCGGCACAGTTCATTTGCCCTGTTTTCAATCCGCTTTTCGCCTTCTATCTGCCATTGCTCAAACGAATTATTGTCAGCCAGCGGCGAACGGTAAAATGCGGTCTGGAAATTGGCCTGTGTGTGCGCACAGCCCAGATAGTGACTGCCCGGGCCAACTTCCCTGATCGCATCCATGGCCTGAGAATCAGGCGATAAATCAATGCCCTCGGCCATTTTCTGCATCATGCCCAATTGGTCGACATCAATCATGAATTTTTCATAGGATGATACCAGCCCCCCCTCCAGCCAACCGGCTGAGTGCAGGACAAAATTGGCCCCGGCAAGCAAAGTCATATTGATCGTATTGGCGCTTTCATGCGCAGCCTGGGCGTCCGGAACCTTGGAGCCGCAAAGCGAGCCACCCGTTCGGAAAGGCAAGCCCAGTCTTCTGGCCAGTTGGGCAGCACCATAGGATACAAGGGAAGGTTCTGGCGTTCCAAAGGTTGGTGCCCCGGATTGCATCGATATGGATGCTGCAAATGTGCCGAAGAGCACGGGCGCACCGGGTCGCACAAGCTGCGTGAATGATGCACCGGCCAGAACCTCAGCCAGAATCTGAGTAAGCGTACCGGCAACAGTAACAGGGCTCATCGCCCCGGCCAGAATGAACGGCGACACAATGCAGGCCTGATTGTTGCGTGCGTAAATCTTTGCCGCACCCAGCATCGTTTCATCAAAAACCATCGGAGAATTGGCATTGATCAGATTGATCACAACACAATTGCTGTCGACAAACGCATCTCCATAAAGGATCTTGCACATGTCAATCGTGTCCTGCGCCCGTTCCGGCGCGGTCACAGAGCCCATGAACGGTTTGTCCGACAGGCGCATATGGGCATAAACCATGTCCAGATGACGTTTGTTGACAGGAATATCGACGGGTTCACACACCGTCCCGCCAGAGTGGTGCATCGCCGGTGCCATATAGGCCATTTTCACGAAATTTTCGAAATCAGCCATGGTCGCATAGCGTCGCTCACCATTCAGGTCGCGCACGAACGGAGGACCATAGACCGGCGCAAACACCGTGGCTTTGCCACCGATCTGAACGGAGCGTTCAGGATTGCGTGCATGCTGTGTGAAGACGGACGGTGCGGTCTTCAACAGGGAACGACACAGTCCTTTTGGAAAGTGAACACGCTCACCTTTGACTTCAGCGCCTGCTTCGCGCCACATATCAAGGGCTTCAGCGTCATCGCGAAATTCGATACCAATCTCTTCAAGCAGAATATCGGCATTGGCCTCAATGAGCGCGAGACCTTCTTCATCAAGCACTTCATATTCGCGAATCTTGCGATTGATATAGAACTGTTGCTGCCCCGGGCCACCGCCAGAGCGTGATGCCCGTCGCGCTGCAGCGCCGCCAGAGCCACCTCGACCGCGCCGCCCAGCAGGGCGTTCTGCTCCTGATTTTTCAGAATCCATCCTGATTACCTTCCGTGCAACGTGTACACTTCATCATTAAAATACTGAATCCATGCTAGACGACTACCCGACAACCATCTTTCTCAAAGCGCCAAGCCGTGGCGTTTTGACGACATAGCTGTGCGTCAGACGACAAGTGGTGAAAGTTCGTCGTCGTTTTTCAAATCGAAGTGCGTCGTTTTTGAGAAGTCGCAAACAAGAACTTTGCAGCATAACTATTGTCAAACCACGCATGAACGTGGTTGATACGCAAAGCAACTGCGAGCATCGAGGGAACGCCGATGTCTGATGATGAAATCAATTTAGCCGAACTGTCTGACGATGAACTCGTTCAGCAGATGCATGATGATCTTTATGACGGCCTCAAGGAGGAAATTGAGGAAGGCGTCAATATTCTGCTTGGCCGTGACTGGACACCCTATGACGTGCTGACAAAGGCACTGGTGGAAGGCATGCGAATCGTTGGCGAAGATTTTCGCGATGGTATTTTGTTCGTGCCGGAGGTACTGCTGTCTGCCAATGCAATGAAGGGCGGCATGTTTATTCTACGCCCTCTGCTGGCTGAAACCGGCGCACCAAAACTTGGTAAAATGGTCATTGGCACCGTTAAGGGTGATATTCACGACATCGGTAAAAATCTCGTTGGCATGATGATGGAAGGTGCCGGTTTTGATGTTATCGACATTGGCATCAATAATCCGGTCGAAAACTATCTTGAAGCAATTGAAGAACATGAGCCCGACATTATCGGCATGTCAGCTTTGTTGACGACAACAATGCCCTATATGAAGGTCGTGATTGATACAATGAAGGAAAAAGGCATTCGAGATGACCATATTGTCCTTGTTGGCGGAGCACCGCTGAATGAGGAATTCGGTATGGCCGTTGGTGCGGATGCCTATTGCAGAGACGCAGCCGTGGCTGTGGAAACCGCAAAGGAATTTATCCAGCGCAAGCATAACTCGATGGCCAACACCGGATAAAACACGCCCGCTGAGGACATTTGTTTCTGAAAGGCGGCTTATGGGTCGCCTTTTTTGTTTAGAGAAATTCAGGTTTTGACGGGATCGGCCAAACCTGAATGCCTGAGCAAATTAAAACCTGACACCGTTGTCCCGTTTCTGACAAAACGTGAAACGGTTTAGGGTGCGTTGCATATTCCCCGATACCAGAAGCGGGGAAAACGCTTCTGTGAACAATGGATGAGAACAATGCTGACACATTCAAATGACAGGGAAAATCCGCAACCAATCCGGGTTATTGGATGCGGCGCAATTGCGCGTGAAATCCTTGCTGTATGCGAAGCGAATGCGATGTCACACGTCGATCTTGTTTGTCTGCCTGCACAATGGCACAACACCCCGGCGCTCATTGCGCCGGGTGTCAAAGATGCTATCGATCAGGCGCGCCTGGATGGCTTTGAGCGTATTTACATCGCCTATGCCGAATGCGGCACGCAAGGCTTGCTGGACAAGGTTTGCACCCAGGAAGGTGTCGAGCGCATAGAAGGGCCGCATTGCTACTCCTTCTTCGCTGGCAATGAGATATTTTCCACCTGGGATGATGACCTGGACGCGTTTTTTCTGACTGACTTTCTCGCCCGTCAATTCGAGGCGTTCATTGTCGAACCGTTGGGTTTGAAGAAACATCCTGAGTTGCGGGATATGTATTTTGGCAATTACCGCAAACTGATTTATCTGTCGCAGAAGGAAGATAAGGCGCTTCAGGAAAAAGCAGAAAAAGCGGCCGAATTTCTTGGGCTTGAATATATTTACCGCTACACCGGCTATGGTGATCTGAACGGTTCTTTGCTATCAGCCTGAATTCGTGATTTTGCAGCAATTATATCGCGATGATAAAGTGTCGGCACTTGTCAAACTGCGTCACCAACCCACATAGAGGGCCTGATGTGGATGGTGCCCGACTTATTCTCTTAACAATTGGCTGCTACCGTTTTACCACCGGCACGATGACCGGGATTGATTACAAGAGGGCATAGTTTGAGCGACACTGCAGCAAACGGTGTGATACCGGATATTTCTGCCAGGCAGGAAAAACATCCGGAAAGTCTGTCAGACCTTTTGAACGGCCTGCTGGAAAGAGCCGGGCCGCAAGTGACGCTACGCGAAATTGCCGAAGCGCTGGACGAACGTTCCTTTGGTGCCTTTTTGTTGGTTTTTTCCATTCCCAATCTTATTCCCCTGCCACCTGGTGCGACACTTGTTTTGGGATTGCCGCTACTGGTCATTGCCTGGCAAATCGTAGCTGGGCACACAAAAGTGTGGTTGCCGAAAAGGCTGGGCAATTATGCGATCCGCAAAAAGACCCTCGAAAAGATAATTCGTCGGTCGGAACCATGGCTTAAAAAAATGGAAGCCTGGGTACGTCCCAGAAACTGGCTGCTGAAAACACCCCTTTCAGAGCGTTTTTTCGGCATTTACACTTTCTTTCTCGCCGTAATCGTTGTCGTGCCAATTCCACTTGGCAATTGGCTACCAGCCTTTGCCATCGCCATCATCGGCCTTGCCCACACGGAACACGATGGCAATTGTCTGGCGATCGGTTCGGTTGTCGGTGTCATCTCCGCCTTTATCGTTGCACTTATCCTGTTTTTGACATCGGCACTTTTCTCGTCTGTTTTTTGAAACTTCGCATCTTAGCCGTCGGGAAACCTCAACGGAAATTTGCCGTTGTGGAACGATTTTGGCCAATGTTTCCTTCCTGTTAATGGAAATTTCGAAAGTTTGCGAAATGATGCCTGAACAACCTCATTGAAAAACCGGTTGCAGGATCAGCAAATGGGTAAGAAAAATATCGTCGCCATAACAGCCGGAGGCCCCTACCCTTGGGCAATTATCAATGCAGTCGGTGATAAATATGGTCCTGTTACGGTTGTTCAGGAACAGCCCGAATCCATGGTCCATTTTTTAAGGAGACGCGCCCGCAAGGTAGGCTACATAAGCGTATTGGGGCAGTTTGCCACTATGATCGTTTCGCGATTTGGTAAAAAATTTGCCCGCAGGCGTGAAAGCGAAATTATCAACCAGTTTGACTTGCGGGTAACGCCGTCACCCGAGCACCGGATCATCACGGTGCCATCAGCGAACAGCGACGCCTGTGTGGCCGTTGTTGAGAATGAGAAACCAGACGTCATATTGCTGGCGGGTTGCCGCATGTTGAACAGACGGACGCTTGCCGCAATCAGCGCGCCCGTTATCAATTATCATGCGGGCATAAACCCGAAATACCGTGGTATGATGGGTGGGTACTGGTCGCGGATTAATAATGATGAAGAAAACTATGGAACAACGGTTCATTTCGTCGATGAGGGCGTGGATACCGGTTCCATAATCTATCAAACACGCATCAAACCATCGCCAAGCGACACGATCGTCACCGATGCAATGGCCATGGCGGCCCATTCGCGGGAGATGTGCGTCCGGGCCATCGACGATATTTTGAACGGACAGGCCAAAACCCTGCCGACCGATTTACCGACCGGCCAATGGTTTCACCCGCCAATCTGGTCATATCTGTGGAACGGTCTGACCCGCCGCGTCTGGTAAGACACCGCGCACGGCATGCGCCAGGCCCCAAGGATACCGCTGATCCGTTCACGATTGCGTGCATTTTATGTTGGTGATGGCGGTCTTATATGGGTTGAAAGTTCTGCGCGTCGTTTTTAAGCGTGTTTGACGTCGTCGCGCAGCACGCGGTGCGATCAGATAAGAACCATTTTACCCGCAAGGAGACCACCGATGGCTGATCTAATTACTGTATACTGGCGTGACATCCCAGCACAGGTTATCGTCAAGAAAGGCCGCAAGAGTGCCAAACGCGAATTGTCGCTGCGCTTTACTGAAGCCATCGACATGTGTGCAATGCGTTCGGGCGCCCACGAAACGGATGATTATCTTGCCGATTGGCGGCGAGGAACGCCCGAACCGGTTTCTGATGATTTGGAGGCGGAGGCAGATAAGGCTGCAGCCGTATTGGAAGAAAGTTTTACAAAGCAACGCCTGAAGGACATGATCCAGGCGGGTGGAAGGGCAGGACAAAATGACGACAGTGGTGGGAATGAAATCACATCGGCCTGACAAAATCGCTGCTTCCATTGAAGTTGCACCGCGACAGGCGATTGAATCAAGCGACCTGCCCGGAATGTTTCCGGCAGGTACGAGTGTCTATATTACCGACATAGGCACCGACAGCAACGAAACGCTGGTCAAAGCAGCGGCCCGTGTACGCGATCTTGGCTATGAGCCCGTGCCGCATTTTGCATCACGCCGCCTGACAACCCGCGATGCGCTGGAAGACCGGGTAAAAATGATGAGCGAACGGGCCGGTGTGCGCAATGTCCTCATTATTGGTGGCGGCCTGGAGCGCCAGGCCGGCGACTTTTCCTCCACAATGGAAGTTCTTGAAACCGGCTTTTTTGACAAATACGGCATTAAGAAAATTGCTGTTGCCGGACACCCGGAAGGCAGTCCGGACTTTTCGGAAGAGGTGGCCCTGCAGGCACTCAGACTTAAAAAATCCTTTGCTGAGCGCAGCGATACACAATTGCGCATTGTGACGCAGTTTGGATTTGATGCGCAAAAATTCATTTCCTGGGCCGACGGACTGAAGGCGCATGGCATCGATATGCCTGTGCATCTGGGTGTCGCGGGGCCTGCAAAGATCACCACTTTGATCAAATATGCGGCCATGTGTGGTGTTGGTAATTCAATATCGTTTTTGAAGAAAAATGCACTTTCTTTAACCACACTTGCAACCTCGCATTCTCCCGAGACAATGGTGGGGCCAATTGAGGACCATGTGCGCAACAATGTTGATACGCCAATTCGCCAGATACACGTCTTTGCATTTGGTGGCTTGAAAAAAACCTCCGAGTGGCTTGAACATCGCGGCACATGGGATATAAAGACATCTTTATATCCTTCTGCGGCAAACGCACAAAACTAAGGATTGCCCTATGGCCCGCACTATCGTCGCTTCTGCGACCAAAGAAATCATCATTGGTTTCGACCAGCCATTTTGCGTAATTGGCGAGCGAATCAACCCCACGGGGCGAAAGAAGCTAGCTGCAGAAATGCAGGCCGGTAATTTTGATACTGTACGAGCAGATGCGCTGGCACAGGTCGCTGCTGGTGCAACAATGCTGGATGTCAATGCCGGAGTAACGGCAGTTGATCCCAATGCAACAGAACCGGCGCTTATGGTCAAGACATTGGAGATCGTCCAGGATCTTGTTGATGTGCCGCTATCGATCGACTCTTCCGTATCAGCTGCCATTGAGGCAGGTCTGCGCATTGCCAAGGGGCGTCCGCTGGTCAATTCAGTGACAGGAGAACTTGAAAAACTTGAGGCAATTTTGCCATTGATCAAGAAGTATGATGTGCCGGTCGTTGCCATCTCCAACGATGAAACCGGTATTTCAGAAGATCCTGACGTTCGCTTCGCAGTTGCCAAGAAAATTGTCGAACACGCGGCTGACTACGGCATCAAACCGGAAGATATTGTTGTTGATCCGCTGGTTATGCCGATCGGTGCCATGGGAACCGCTGGTCTTCAGGTATTCAAGCTGGTTCGCCGCCTTCGCGATGAACTGGGCGTCAACACCACATGCGGCCTGTCGAATATTTCGTTTGGTCTGCCGCATCGCCATGCGGTCAACGCGGCATTCATTCCGATGGTCATTGCCTCAGGCATGACATCAGCCATCATGAACCCCTGCAGGCCGCAGGAGATGGAAATGGTTCATGGCGCAAATGTATTGAACTCCACTGATCCCAATTGTCAAAAGTGGATCGCAACCTACCGTGACCATACACCATCCGCTGGTGCAGCGCCTGCAGTGGTTGGTGATGCAGCCGGTGGCGGACGTCGTCGTGGCGGACGACGCGCGCGCGCCTGAACCAGATATTTGACGGTGCTGCCCTGCGATAGGGGGCAGTACCCCTCAGGATGCCGATATCCTGTGAATACGCAGAACTATGTGTCGCCTCCCCGTCATAGATTCACGGGTCAGCGCGTTGAAGGATATGATTGATGGACCAAAAGGTTTTGGAAGAAAAAGACCCCCTGGTTCTGTTCATGCCTTCCGGCAGACGCGGTCGTTTCAAGAAAGGGACGAACGTTCTTGATGCAGCCCGCCAACTGGGCGTTTATGTCGAAAGCGTATGTGGTGGACGCGGTATCTGTGGCCGTTGCCAGATTGAAGTCCAGGAAGGCAATTTTGCCAAACATGGTATTACCTCAGCCAATGATCACCTCTCGCCCTTTGGCGCAAAGGAAAAGCGCTACGCAGAAAAACGCGACCTGATATCCGGTCGCCGGCTTTCCTGCTCATCAATGATCGAAGGCGATTTGCTGATTGATGTGCCGCAGGATGTCCAGGTAAACGCGCAAATCGTTCGAAAAGCAGCCGATACGCGGCTGATCGAGAGAAATCCAGCCATTCAAATGTGCTACGTCGAGGTGGAAGAACCGGACATGCACAAGCCCCTGGGTGATCTGGACCGGGTAAAAGCGGCTTTGGAAAAGGACTGGGGCTTTAGCGATATTATCGTGGACCAGCATTTGTTGCCGCGTGTCCAGTCAATATTGCGGGCAGGAAATTGGACTGTCACCGCTGCGATCCATAAGGATATGGACACAGCGCGGCCTTCACTGATTGCGCTTTATCCGGGCTTGAAAAACGAAGCCTATGGAATTGCCTGCGACATTGGTTCGACTACCATTGCCATGCATTTGTCGTCGTTGCTGTCAGGCCAGACCATTGCGTCTGCTGGCCGTTCCAACCCACAAATCCGCTTTGGTGAAGACCTGATGAGCCGCGTATCCTACGTGATGATGAATCCCGACGGTTGCGAAGCAATGACCAAAGCTGTGCGCAATGCACTCAATGGTCTGATAGAGGAAGTCTGCGCGCAATCGGGTGTCGACCCGCAGGATATTCTTGATACCGTGTTCGTCGGTAATCCGATCATGCACCACCTGTTTTTGGGCATTGATCCGACTGAGCTTGGCGGCGCGCCTTTTGCGCTGGCCGTGTCTGGCGCGGTTCACAGCTGGGCCTCAGACCTCAATCTGGCTCTGAACCCGGGTACACGTGTTTATATGTTGCCCTGTATCGCCGGTCATGTCGGCGCTGATGCGGCAGCGGTTACCCTGAGTGAGGGACCGCACCGTCAGGACCAGATGATGCTGCTTGTGGACGTTGGCACCAATGCTGAAATCGTTCTTGGCAACAGCCAGCGGGTTGTGGCCGCTTCATCACCCACGGGACCGGCTTTTGAAGGGGCGGAAATCTCCTGTGGTCAACGCGCGGCCCCCGGTGCAATCGAACGGGTTCGTATCGACCCGATTACCCTCGAGCCGCGTGTGCGTGTTCTTGGCGTCGAGCCATGGTCTGATGAACCCGGCTTTTCCGAGCAGATTGAAAAGACCGGCGTAAACGGTGTTTGTGGTTCCGGGATCATTGAAGTCATCGCTGAGATGTATCTGGCCGGCATCATTTCGGAAGATGGGGTGATAAATGGCGCAATGGCTTCACAATCGTCACGCATCATTGAAGATGGCCGAACGTTTTCCTACGTTCTGTGGGAAGGTGAGAACCGGCTGACCATCACCCAAAATGACGTTCGCGCCATCCAGTTGGCAAAGGCTGCGCTTTACGCCGGTATCAAATTATTGATGGACAAACTGGAAATCGATCATCTGGATCGCATCGGCCTTGCCGGTGCATTCGGTTCATTCATAGACCCCAAATATGCCATGGTCCTCGGGCTTGTGCCCGATTGTTCACTCGACCGGGTCGAGGCTGTCGGCAACGCAGCGGGAACAGGCGCACGCATGGCTCTACTGAACCGCGATCATCGCCGTGAAATTGAACATACCGTGACAGCAATAGAAAAAATCGAAACGGCGCTGGAACCAAAATTCCAGGAGCATTTCGTTTATGCAATGGCTTTGCCGAACAAGGTCGATCCGTTTCCAAAACTTGCCGAGGTTGTCAATCTTCCGGAAAAAACGGCACCACAGGATTCGGCAGGCGGGGCATCAGGTGGCCGCCGCCGTCGGCGCTCGCGGGGCTGAGACACCTTTTCTGATCGAACATCGCAGGCTGAAATATTCTGCCGCGCCTGGACCGTTTCACGTTTTGTCAGAAACGGGACAACGGTGTCGGCCTTTGATTTTGTAGATGCATGCAGGTTTTGCCGATTCAATCAAAACATGAATTGCTCTATCCATTCGGCTTGATGACTACCTCGGATCTACGTGTCAAATGTGCCTGTTTGGGTAAGTGTTTCAAAGGTTGCACGAATGTGGTCGGCCGCGGCCTGCACCGGCGATTCCGCATTCGGCGCGACAATCATACCAATTGAATAGGTTCCAACCGGAGGCAGGCCATCATCTTCACCAAGGGTGACAAGCTCATCACCGACAAAGGACCGGGGTAAGGGGGCGACAGCAAGATCGGACAGGATAGCCGCACGTTGGCCTGCCGTATGGGCGCTCATATAGGCAATTCGATAGTCGATGCCACGGGCATTGAGGCCTTCCACAGATCCGGCGCGCCATGCACATCCCTCTTCCCACATGGAAACCGGCAGCGGTCTTCGCATATGGGCCGTACCGCCCTTCGCACCAGCCCATACAAGTTGCTCCGTCAACAGCACTTCGCCGCCTTGCGGAATCTTGTCCGCTAGGCATGTCAGCAGTGTTATATCCAGACGCCGCTCCTCCATGCGTTTTACCAGGTTCGTACTTTGATCAATGACGACATCCACAGCGATGGCCGGATGGGTTTTTGAAAAACGGCAAAGCACACTTGGTAATAGCCGTTCACCGACATCATCAGGTGAGCCTACCCGTACGACGCCTGAAATATCCGGCGACACAAATTTCGATACCGCCTCCCGGTTAAGCGACAGCAACCGCCTGGCATATCCCAAAAGAATGGTGCCGTCGCTGGTGAGCGACACGGAGCGCGCATCGCGGGCAAAGACTGGCCTGCCCAAAAGTTCTTCAAGTTTCTTGATCTGCATTGAAACAGCAGAGGGCGTTCGAAACACCGTACTGGCGGCGGCCGTAAAACTTCCTGTGTCTGCAATGGCCACGAAAGTCCGCAATACGTCCAATTCAAGCAGTGGAACAGGGTGATTGAGAGGTGCGTTCATGATCTATGTTCAATTTTTTTGTATCAAATGATGATTTCTATTTGATTGATTGAACCAAAAAAATCCACCATAGTCAAGAAGAAGGGTCGCGACCTCCACTGAACTGAATCGTCATTTCGTTACATGAAATGCGTTCATCAGGAAGGAACCCCGACAATGTTGCGTATGAGTAATATTACACCTCCCCTCGCCGGGATGATCATGGAAGCAGGCAAAGGTGCACCGGTCAGCAACCTATTGCGTGATACATTCCGCGCAGTTGCTGCCCATTTCGCCAGGGCACGCAGGAAACGCCATTGTGCGCAATTGCACCGGGAGACGAAGATTGAAATTGCGAAACTAAGCGTGCAGATACAGCATGACATCGGCTGGCCTGCCCGCTACGAAAACCGCAAATGTGTTCAGGAAAATTGAAACCAATATATCCGGTGCGTGCGATTGCGCACCGGATTTGTGTCTCTGCAATCGCTTGCAATAAAATTCTCCGGGCGGCAACTAATTTCACTTCACAGCGACGACGGACTGTGTAAAGGTTCCGATGCAAAAGATTGTTTGCACTAAGGGTGGAGCAGATTTCCTGGGCAATTATTGGGAATACAAGGCCATTCCGACAGAATAACGCATCGAAACGGCGGTGCCGATCTGAAAGCCTTGTGCACGAGCACTTTAGCGGAATGGTCGTCGCGCATTGTTCAGGGATTGGTGGCGATGGACACAAACACGCCGAACATTTTACGCTCGTTTGTTTTTTATCTTGTGCCGGATTTTTCGCTGATTGCTTTCGCAACAGCGATCGAACCGTTGCGGCTGGCGAACAGAATGTTGGGATATGAGGCCTACAAATGGCGGTTGAGCTCCTTTGACGCACAGCCGGTTATTGCCTCCAATGGAGTTGAGGTCTCAACCAACACCTCGCTCGACGAAGAGCGGCGCAATTTGTCCGGTGAAAAAAGACCATCCATGGTCTTTGTCTGTTCGGGAATGAACGTCGAAGCCCATGCGCAAAAATCAGTCCATGCCTGGCTGCGTGAGGTGCACAATCGCAACATATCCGTTGGCGGTCTTTGCACTGGCGCCTATGTGCTTGCAGCTGCTGGACTTTTGTCCGGGCGGCGCTGTGCAATCCATTGGGAGGATCTGCCGGGTTTTTCCGAAAAGTTCCCGCTGGCCGAGGTCTATGCGGATTTATATGAGACTGACGAAAACATCTACACCTGTGCCGGTGGCACCGCCTCACTGGATATGATGCTCAATCTGATCGGTGAAGACCACGATGACAACCTCGTCAACCGTGTCTGCGAGCAGGCCCTGACGGATCGGGTGCGCAACCCCCATGACAGGCAACGTCTGCCGCTTCGCGCCCGACTTGGCGTGCAGAATTCCAAAGTCCTGTCCATCATTGAATTGATGGAAAGCAATTTGTCCGAACCGCTTTCCCTTCTGGAAATCGCTGAATATGCGGGCCTCTCCCGGCGTCAGATCGAACGGCTGTTTCGTCAGGAAATGGGGCGTTCCCCGGCCCGCTATTATCTGGAGATCCGCCTTGATCGGGCGCGCCATCTGCTTATCCAGTCTTCCATGCCGGTTGTGGAGGTTGCCGTTGCCTGCGGCTTTGTATCGGCCTCGCATTTCTCAAAATGCTACCGGGAACTTTATGGTCGCTCACCGCAACAGGAACGCGCTGACCGTAAACAACTGCTGAATTCTGCGGCTTAGACCGTTTCACGTTTTGTCAGAAACGGGACAACGGTGACGGCCTTTGATTTTGTTGATGCATTCATGTTTTGACGATTCCGTCAAAACATGAATTGCTCTAGACCCTATGTCCCGCGCGGCTGGCGCCAGTTATGAATTGGCGTCTGCCTTGTCATGTAAGATCGGGATGGCAC
>CANMVS010000013.1 GCA_947501445.1 uncultured Rhizobiaceae group bacterium
AACATCCACAAGGGCAACTCAAGTGGAAGGTTTGGCACATCACCAATCAGGCGACAACGTGCAAAAGAAACCCCCGCCCTCTCAACGATCTTTTCGACAAAAACATAGCGCCCCGTCCATGGATGGTAGTCGTAAAGAACTCGGTGGTCGTGAGTATTGTGGGTGTTGTGTAGCTCAGTTGTACTCCTGTGCCAGGACCCATCTTTGGACAATCCGGACCTTGCCCCGGCGCCTTGACGCAAAGGCGCAGCTTGCCGGAGCTGTCAGTTTTGTCTCCGCTGCATTGCGCGATGACAACAGCCACGAATCCTGAACTTTTGAGACATCAGTAGCCTGGGGTCTGCTTACTGACGTCTACACCCACTCAGGTATTCTCACCTGACTTCACTTTGTCTTCGAGCCCCTTCAGATTTGCATCAATGATCTTGCCCATCATCATCTTCATCATGGTTTGGCCCATGAGCCATCCCAAAGGGCCATATTTGACACGGTAGTCGAAGGTCCACGTTACTTTGGATCGCCCGCCTGTCGGTATGATGCGCACTTGCGAGCTTGCTTCATGCAGCGGCATCGCGGCCATGTCGGACAGTGCGACCGTGAACCCCTCACCCGATTTCCACTGTGTGACCTCTTCGACCAGGGATGTGCCGTTTACAAAATGGTTCCGGCGTTTTGATCCCAGCCCGTCATCGCCGCTCGTCAGCGCATCAACTGATGCAATTTGTGGCGCAAACTCATCAACATGCATGAAACGGCCCAGGACGGCCCACACAGCATCAGGCGTTGCGTCGATCTTACGGCTGCGTTCAAAATGAATCATCGAATTCTCCTTTTCAGTACTTCAGGTGTGGGTGTTTTCACTCACTTCAAACACTGAATAATATTGCCCTGCTCTCACCGTTGTGACAGTAGTGTGACAGGAGGAGGCAAAATTGCGTCGCACCGAACGGCTTTTCCAGATAATCCAGATACTGCGTTCCACCCGATCACCAATCACTGGGAGAGAACTGGCAGATGAATTGGAAATATCACTTAGTACCCTTTATCGTGACATGGCGGAGCTCTCCGCGCAACGCATCCCTATCACCGGAGAAGCCGGTATCGGATATGTGCTTGATGGTGGATATGACATGCCCCCATTGATGCTGACGGCCGATGAATTGGAGGCGGCAGCGTTGGGGGCAGCCTGGGTGGTGGCAGAAGCCGATCCATCATTGGCACGCGCCGCGCGCGACCTGGTCTCAAAGCTCTCCGAAGCCATTCCCAAGGAGCTTCGGCCAATTGTTCTGGATGCGAGTTCGAAGGCGATCCAGACGCGGGTTCACGTTTCAGAGCGTTTTGACAGTGCTTTGCTGCGCCACGCCATTCGAGAACGCTACCGCCTGCAGCTCATCTATACGGATCGCGATGGCAGTACGACCGACCGGATCGTCTGGCCGCTGCTGATCGCATTTCTGGACCGCACCCGATACCTCGTTGGGTGGTGCGAAACGAAAGAAGACTACCGGCACTTCAAAACCGAACGCATCAAAGAACTCAGGGTGCTCGCAGAAAAATATCCGGGCCGAAGGGCGGCGTTACTGAAGGGCTGGGAGGACGCTACGATCAGACGCCCGCAAGGCTGATATTGGCTTGCAGGCAAGTCGGGAGAACCAGGGGCTCAATGCAACGACTTTCCACAAACCGGTATCGCGGAAAATTGATCTGCTGCCAGTGTCCGAGATGCGGAGAGGCTGTGTGGAAACTGTTTGAGCTTTTGAGACTTCTGCGATGTTGGGGCGTTTAGATTTTATTTGGCCAGATTATCGACAGTGGCGCATCAGATTTGGTGTAAAGGTCGTTTTGACCGCGCTCTGGCGCGTTTTGAATCTGTTTTCGGGCCAAACCACCGCCTATTAGGCCTTCATCGTGGCAACCAGTGCTGGGATGCCCATGATCTTGATCACGCGGGTCATGTTGTAGGCGAGGACGTGCAATGCCATCTCGGTGGCGACGTTTTTCAACCGCCTCATCTTGAAGTGCGTCGCACCCATCCATGACTTGATCGTGCCGTAGGGGTGTTCGACCGTCATGCTGCGCAAAGCCAGTTGGGTGGGGGCCTTGTCCAGGCGCTGCTGAACACGTTCCAGAACATCTTCATGTTCCCACCTGCGGATGCGGCGTTCTTTGCTGTTCGTGCATTTGTCCTTGAGCACGCAACCCTCGCAATGGCTGGACCAGCAGGTCCGGATCGCTTTGCCGTCTTGCTGGCCCGTGAACCGATAGATCAGCTGTTGGCCTGCCGGACAGATGTAAGCGTCAGCCGCAGTGTCATAGGCAAAATCAGCTTTGTCGAACTGTCCCCGTGCGCCGGCATTTGATGTCTGAGGCTTGGGAACAATGACCGCGATCCCGGCATCTTCACAGGTGAGGATTTCTTCGCTCTTATAGTATCCCTTGTCGGCGATGGCCTCGATCTGATCCGGGGCCATCGCATCGCGCGCAGCCACCGCCATCATCGACAAGGCGTCCCTGTCGTAGCCCTGCATGGTGACTTCATGGGCGACGATCAGGTGCTTCTCGGCCTCAACCGCCGTCTGCACGTTGTACCCAACAACGCACGGCATGCGGGGTGTCGTGGCCATGGATCGCGCGTCAGGATCGCTGAGTGACACCTGCGTTTCGCCGGTCTCATCCATGCGGTTTTCGATCGATCTGTAGCGCGCCGCTTCTTTTCGGAGATGCTCCAGCTTTCGCAGGGTGTGTTCCATGCGTGCCTCGGGCAAGACCGTTCCGGTCTGTTCAAACACTTCGTCGGCACGATCCAATTCACCCAGATAACGCTCAATGGCTTTGTCGATCTCTCCGAGCTTCTGGCGCAGCTTGCCACGCGTGTAGTTCTTGGCCTTCGCATTCACCGCCTTGAACCGACTGCCATCGATTGCCACCAGGGCCCCGTCCAGCAGATTGATGTCACGACATAGCGCGACGAACTGCTGGCAGACTTTGCGGATTGCGCGGCCATTATCCTTACGAAAGTCAGCGATGGTCTTGAAGTCTGGCTTCAACCGACCCGTCAGCCTAATGAGTTCCAGGTTGCGACCACACTCGCGCTCCAACCGTCGCGAGGACTGGATCTGGTTCAAATAACCGTACAGATAAATCCGCAGCATCAGCCCAGGATGGTAGCCGGGCCGATCCGTCGCCGCCGGTGCTGCGTTGAAGCCGAGCCCGGCAAGATCGAGCATCTCCACGAAGACATCGATCACCCGAACTGCACTGTCTTCGCCAACGAAATCGCCCAAACACTCACGGAGCAGCAGCGCCTGATGCCGATCAAAGCCCTCGATAAATTGCCCCATGGAATGTCTCCGCATTTCTCGCGGAAAGCATACCATCCTTCAGATAACAGCGGGAGTTTTCACACAGCCTCCGGACTTTGCTGCCGTTCGCCCGTTAAACGTCAATGGTGCACGCTACTTTGAAGTGCGACTCCTATTAGAAACCAATGAGTTATCCAATGAGAGAAATGTCGCATGGGAGCGATTTATACGCAACTGAGTATGCAAGAGCGTCGCAGAATAGAAGACTGGTGGCGCGCGAAAGTGCCTGTCGCCGAGATGGCGCGTGCCTTGAAGCACTACAAGTCCACAATCTTCCGCGACATCAAACGCAATTTCTGAGCTGATGATGCGTTCCCGAAGAAATACGCAGGTTACTTCGGAATCCTTAAGAACCCAAACAAGCGTACCAAGCTCGTGATGGGAAAGATCATCAATGCGATCAGGGATCTGCCGCATGTCGCGCGCAGATCGATCACTTTTGACCGGGGCAGCGAGTTCGTCAGTTGGCCCCAACTGCAAGCCAAGATTGGAACGCAAACGTGGTTCTGCGATCCTTCCTCACCATGGCAAAAAAGCACAGTGGAGAACACCAACCAAAGGGCCCGCAGATGGCTGCCGCGCAAGCGTGATATTCGACCGCTTACAGATCAGGACATCAGGGCAATCAGCGATCGCCGCAACAATACCCCGCACAAATGCCTAGGCTGGAAAACCCCCGCAGAGGTCTTCAGAGAAAACATGTTGGCCGAAATGAGTCATTCACCCTACCCACAAAAGCAATAGGAGTCGCGGTTCAGGTATCGCTCACACTCGAAACGCGGCGCTTGCATCACAGACAACGTGCGCCTTCGTAAACCCCACCAACAGAAGGATCGCCTTCAAGAGCATTCCGGCTTTGATATCAGGTGCCCTCAACCGTGTAGATTTTGCCAGAAGCGCTGCTGCTAACCTCAGTTCTGTCGGCATCGGCCATTGCGGAGAGCCACGTCACGGTCATGTCAGTACGGATGCGAAACCCCAGGCACTCATAGATCCGCATCGCAATGGTATTGTCCGCAAGAACATGCAGATAGGGGATGTCACCCCGTGCCACGATATGCGCCGCAGTGTGACGGACAAGCGTGGATCCGAGGCACTGGCCCCGGTATTCGGGGTGGACCGAGACAGCGCTGATCTCGGTAAAACCCGGCTGTCTGAACCGCTCACCCGCCATCGCAATCAACTGGCCGCTGCGACGAATGCCCCAAAACCTACCCAGCAAATGCGTGAGCGGCTCAAACGGGCCAGGCTCGACTAGGGCTGCAAGCAGCTGCATTTCGGGCGCATCCGTACCGGTGAGCCGGAACGCGCAATCCGACAAACCCGGTTGCAATTGCGGTCCGGCGACCATCTGCACGGCTGGCGCAGTTTCAACAATTGGTAGGCCTGGCAGATCAGGGGTGTCTCCGGCCTGCATCAGCGTTGCCTCACCCCCCTGTGCGGAAATTAGACGTTCAAGGTCTGCGATGCTGTCTGGGCTGTCGTCGCGTGAGGCCGCAAAGGGTCCGGCTTCGGGCATGAAGCGGCGTGCGCGACCGCACCCCAGGGCAAATCCCGCCTGACAACTTGTGAGGGAGGACCAGACCGGGCGGTCGAGGATATCAGCTACGTTGGCGGTTTCGCGGTCAGCAATGTACCCCATTATTCACGGCCTTTCGCAGCGTTCAGCCAGTTTGGCAGTAGCGAGAGCGGGTCTTCGATGGGCCCGGCATTGATTGGCTTTGGCAAGGATGCAAGACGGGCCTGAAGCGAGAGGTCCTCAAAGGCGGTCAGAACCTCGGTCGCGCCGCCAACAAGCTCACCCCCGACGAAGACTTGCGGGACCGTGCGCAAGCCAGTCTGTGCAAACAACGCCTGCAGAATCTGGCTACCTGCGTCGCCTTTTCGCAACTCAGTACTGTCGACGTCAATTGCTCTAAACGGGATCGCCGCGCGGTCAAAGAGCTTGCGGACAGACCAGCAGAATTCGCACCACTCAAACCCGAACATTACGACCGATGCATCTTCATCCGCAAGCGCCGCCTCGACAAAAGCCTCTGCCTGTGGTGCGATCTCGGGTGCTTGGCTTGACTGGCCAGGGACCTGATGGCGGAGAGTTTTTGGCACGGAGGCGAGGATTTCCTCCTCGTCCGCTGTCATGCCGACCTCAACATCGTCAAATAGCAGAGTCGACAGGTAGCGCTCGCCGGTGTCAGGAATCATTGCGAGGATATGTGCGCCGTTGGGCGCAGTTTTCGCTACCTCCAGCGCCGCTGCCATCGTCGCACCACCACTGGGACCACAGAGTATCCCTTCCCGTGCCGCGAGCTGTTGCGCGACCTGCAAGGCATCTGCACCGGAGACCGGTTGGAACCGGTCGATCAGACCCGAATGCAACGCCTGTTCCGCAAAAATCGAAACGAAATCCGGCGACCACCCCTGAATAGGATGCGCGCGCGAATTCGGATGGCTGCGGGCGGGGCGCCCGTCGGACAGGCGCGCCTGCGGTATGTCGCTGTTAAGAATCTGGGCATTTTCCGGCTCAACTGCGATTATCTGCGTTGCTGGACTATGCTGTCTGAGGCCCTCCGCGACGCCCTTGAGGGTACCGGCCGTTCCGAAGCCGGACACCCAGTAGTTGAGGCCCACCTTTTCGAAATCGGACATGATCTCGCGGGCGGTTGTTGTAAGGTGCGCCTCAACATTTGCGTCATTTTCGAACTGGCGGCACATGAACCAGCCATTCGCTGTGGCCAGCCGCTCGGCAGTTGCCATCATACCCGTTGCACGCTCGGCGGCTGGTGTCAGGATGACCTTCGCTCCAAGAAAACGCATCAGCACGCGGCGCTCGATGCTGAAATTTTCCGCCATGACGATCACCAACGGGTACCTCTTTTGAGCACAGACCATCGCCAGTGCGATACCAGTGTTGCCGGAGGTCGCCTCAATCACGGTCTGCCCGGGTTTGAGATCGCCCGAGCGCTCCGCCGCTTCAATCACGGCCAGGGCCAGCCGGTCCTTGACCGACGCCATTGGATTGAACGCTTCGAGTTTTGCATAAAGCTCAACGTGCTGCGGCCCTAGATTATTTATTCGCACCACAGGTGTGCGCCCGATTGTGTCGAGGATTGAAGGGAACGGCCCGGGTAGGTACGTTAAAGCTCGCGGATCGGAGTGGCGCTCAGCTGCGCTGGTTTGGATGTTCTGAAGTGCCATGGTCGATGTCTCCAAAGACCGATATGAACCGGCCGTGTTATAGTTGAAGTGTGGATTGTCGATGTCAGGCGGCAGCATTGTGCCGCAGGTAAGTGTCAAGGTGACGGGCAATGTCTCGTGTATCGGGCCCGGCGCCGGATATCTGAAGGGAGCGCCGTCGCCGCAGGAAGGGAAGCCCCAAGACGTAGAGGCCCGGTGCCCCTGGGACGACCCCACCGTCATGCACAAGCCTGCCGCGACAATCAAAGACCGGAAGATCGCGAAGCCATGTATGCGCGGGCCGGAAACCCGTGGCCCAGACGATGGATGCGATCTCTCCCGATCCAAAATCCAGACTGAGACGGGGCAAAATCGGTAACGGCGTGGCAGAGGGCCGCGTGGACGGCATGAGGGCCGCACCCAGGATCCTCTCTTTCGCCCAGAGGTCTATCCGGTCGAACAGTCGGCCAAGCTTTAGATCAGCGGCCTGGCACAAGTGCGCAAGCCCGCCCGAGAACAGCGCCCGTCCGTCTTGGATATCAGCCAGCCTGCCGGTGATCTCAACCCCAAGCCGCTTGAGCGCTGCCAAGTCCACCGGATCGGTGCCGCCGATTAGCTGCGGAGACGGTGTGCGGCGCACCCGTGTCAGATCGTCAACATCGTCCAGGCTTTCATCCAGCGCGCCGATCGCATCAAGCCACCATTCAATATCACGCCCACGATAGTTCCGGGGCAGTCTGACATGGTTCCCAACGGCCAGTGTGACGTGCCGCCCCGAGAGTCGCAATTCGCGGGAGATCTGGACACCTGAGGCCGAAGCACCAACCACCAGAACGCCACCGAGGGGCAGATCCGATGGCCGTTTGTAAGAGCCCGGATCGGTTTGAAAGATATGCGGTGGAACCGCCACAGCCATCGGCGGCACAACAGGTCGCGCGGCCCCTCCGGTGGCGGCCACTAAAGTCCGACAAGTGATCATGCCCCCCGACGTTGCCAGTTCGAAGCCGTTCGGCAGACCGCGTGCGCTGTGCACGCATGCGTTTTCCACAAGCGGTGCGGAAATGAGACAGGCGTAGGTTTCCAGGCTGTTGGCGAATTCGGCAGCGGTCATGAAGCCATGATGGGCCGGACCTCCGTAGGGCCGACCCGGCAGGCCGTTGGCCCAGTTGGGAGTCAGAAGCCGCAGACTGTCCCAACGCGACGTGCGCCACGCGTTGCCGGCGACGCCCCGTTCCAGAATGAGGTGTTCGACGCCGCGGATACTGAGTTCACGGCTCATTGCCAGCCCGGCTTGACCGCCGCCGACGATCACTGTGTCGATGTACTTTCCAGTCACGGTCATACGCCTTTCAATTCTCTGCTTGAGCATTTTGTTCGATTGTTGGGGAGCGGGCCGCCGGCCTGAGTCTGCGGCCCGCCGGTTCAGCGTTCGAGTGCCCTGCAGGGGTTGGAGAACAAGCCCTCGACATCGCTGCGCGTCAGACCGATATCGCGCAGGAGGTGGTCTGACATCGGGGCGAATTCGACGATGCCTGCGCGCATGCGTCGCGCGGATCTGCGTGCTGCCGCATCGCTTGCAAACCCTGCAATCAAACTCCACCCGGTCTGCCTGGGTCGACGTCTGGTGCTCCGTATCATGATGCCTACCCCTCAGCTTTGACCGGCGACGGACACATGCACCGCCGTGGGATTGGTCAGGATGTCGAACACCGCAGAGCGTCGCTGGGATTGGGTCACAAGGGCAGCGATGTCATCATCAGATGCATCGGCGTCGATATCAAACTCAACGCGAATGGCGCTGAACCCGTTACGAACTTCCGCATCGATGCCAAGAATGCCCGCAAGATCCATGTCGGCCTCAATACGGGCATGAACCGAGCGCAGCTTGACGCCGCGGTTCTCTGCGACTGATGCAATCCCGGCGGTCAGGCACCCTGCAAGCCCAGACAGGACGACCTCGACCGGGGTTGGGGCGGCATCAGGTGCAGCGAATTCGGCGGGATGATCTGTCTCGACCAAATGTGTCGATGGCCGCGCCTTCTCTTCGCCTAAGCCAAAGAAACCGGATATTGATGTCCGGCTATGCACGCCATCAAGCCACTCGCACTGTGCGCGCCAGGTGAATTGTGCCGCCTCGGGGGCAGCTTCGAGCGCGTTGCGCGCATCGAGCAATGCCTGGACGTTTACGCCATTCTGATTCTGTTTCAGTAGTCCCATCGTCATTTTACTTCCTTTCAAGATAAACAGCTCGGCAATCGGATGGTTTTTTTCCGCTGCCCTGTGAGAGTTTTTCTAGACATTGCTCGACTAACTCGTTAGTGCCATTTACAAGAAAAACGATCCATTTATGCCAAAAGGAGTGAACCAAGATGTCAGGAACGACAAAGATTGATGTCCAGTTGCTTGCGCTCAGGGAAAGCTCGGCGGCGGCGCTTTATGGCATGTTGGAGGTGTTGAGCACAGGCGGGCGTTCGATCCGAGAAAGCCGGGACATGGATCCGGCCCCAGCAGTTCTTGTGCCGCGCATCGTTTCACCTATGCGTGAGATTTTTCACTGTGCACACAGCATCCCGGTTGCCCCCCACTGTGTAATGGATGCAGACAATATCCCTGGGGTGTTGATCATTACCGAATTCTGGCTGGCGCCTGGCGACGACATGACCGATCGCTACGATGACGTGAAGTCGTGGCTCAGATTGTGCCGGGATGCTGGTACCACGATCTATTCGGTCTGCGTTGGTTCGGTTCTGGTTGCGGCTGCCGGTCTTCTCGACGGACGTCCGGCGACATCGCATTGGGCGTTCGAGGATCTGTTCCGACAGAGCTTTCCGCAGGTCAAGTTTGACCCGCGCCCCAGCATTTGCTTCTCTGATCCGTCCGGGCGTCTTGTCACCGCGGCGGGGGCAAGCTCGTGGCATGATCTGGCGCTTTATATTATCGCACATCATGTCTCGCCGGAAGAAGCCATGCTGACGGCGAAATTCTTTCTTCTGAACCTCCATCCAGATGGGCAACTGCCCTATGCGAACCGGATGGTTCGTCGCCCGCATGCGGACAGTGTTGTGCGGCGTGCGGAAACCTGGCTTGCCAAGAACTTCCGGGACCCGGACCCGGTTGCCGGCGTTGTTGAGGCGATCGGAATACCGGAGCGCAGTCTTAAACGACGGTTCAATCAGGCCACCGGTCAAACGCTCATCGGCTATGCACAAGATCTGCGGGTCGAGGCCGCCAAACGGGCCCTGGAGTCCGGCCAGGCCTCCGTGGAGGACATCGCCGCGGACGTCGGCTACGAGAACGTCGCTTTTTTCCGCCGCCTGTTCAAGCGCACCTCCGGCTTGGGGCCGACTCAATACCGGCGCCTCTATCGACCCTTCGAGTCGCGCCGCTCTCATGCGCCAACAGGCGCAGACATAACGTAACTACAACACGAGAATTGAGACGGGAACAGGCGAGGCACCCGTGCCTCCGTAAATTCCGGTTGTTGCCGGCATTCGACTACTTCGATGGCCTAAATGGATCGCTTCTAGCAGATCTGAAACTCATCAGCACCCGGTTCCAGCCTTAGAATACATGCGACGGCAGTGGGCGGTTTGGCGTAGCTGTCGGACTGCGGCTCAGACTTTTCAGG
The DNA here is from genome assembly GCA_947501445.1 of uncultured Rhizobiaceae group bacterium. Lineage (GTDB taxonomy): Bacteria > Pseudomonadota > Alphaproteobacteria > Rhizobiales > Rhizobiaceae > Hoeflea_A. Next base: position 10,165 of record CANMVS010000013.1, read on the forward strand.
GTGTTCTCCCCGGCGCATACGATCAGATGCCGTGCCACGTGCGAGCCCGCAAAACGATATATCGGACAGCGAATGACAACCCAAGGAGGCGCGCAAGATGCAGATGATCGACAGAGAACCCGAAGCGACGGTCAGGCAAGACCTGCGCCATGCTGGCGCAGCCGTTATGGCGCTGCATTGTTCTGGCTCGGACAGCACGCAGTGGCAGCATCTCGACACCTACTTGGCGCAGGATGCGGAGCTCATATTGCCCACTCTGGCGGGAGCGGAAGCCCTCAAAAAGGGCTGGTCGCGCAAGACCTATACACTTGCCGACGAGGCAAAGCCGCTTGTTGCCGCGTTGCGCCGTCAGGCCGTGCCGGTGCATCTGATCGGGCATTCCTACGGCGGTGCGGTCGCACTCCATATCGCGCGTCATCACCCGGAATGTGTCGCATCGCTGTGCCTCTATGAACCCACGTCGTTCAGCCTGCTTGGCAATACCGGACCGGGCGACCGGAACCTGTTCGACGAAATCGAGACACTGTCCGTTGCGATCGAAGACGCGGTGGCGGAAGGTTGTCCGGGTTTTGCTGCGCAAGTCTTCACAGATTTCTGGGGCGGCGTGGGCGCTTGGCAGGCGCTGCGCCGCGACCGCCGTGCGGCGCTCATCAATTGGGTCCCCAAATGCGCATTGGATTTCGGCGCGTTATTGTACGAACCAACTGACAAGGCCCTGCCCGCGCATTTGCCCATAACTCTGATGGTCGGCACCCAAAGCCACCTGCAGACACGGAGGATCGCGGAGTTGCTGGCCGAGAAGGCACCTCAAACCGCTCTGGTCGACGTCGTGGCAGCCGGTCATCTTGGGCCGTTTACGTTTCGTGACAGAGTCGTCAGACTGATCGGCGCACATTATCAAAGAGTGGGTCTGTTGACGATTGCGGCTTGAACCGTCTCGCTCTGCAATTCGTAAGCGATGGGGTGGACGCCCCCCGGCGGCATCGAATGTGCCAAGGTAGCGGGTGTTGAAACACTGCTACGAGGAGAGCGTCCATGAACGAAGTTAACATTATCGGCCTGGATTTGGCCAAGAACATATTTCAAGTGCATGGTGCCGGCGCCGACGGATCGGTTGTTTTCCGGCGCAAGTTATCCCGTGCTCAGCTGTTGAAATTTCTGAGCGTGCAACCGCCTTGCGTAGTGGCAATGGAGGCCTGTGCGAGCGCCCATCACTGGGGGCGGGCGATCAGCGATCTCGGTCACGAGGTCCGGCTGATCCCGCCTGCCTACGTCAAACCTTTCGTGAAGCGTCAAAAAAAATGACATGGCCGATGCAGAGGCAGCGCGCTCGTCCAACTATGCGATTTGTCGCGGTTAAAAGTGAGGCTCAGCAGGTTGCGGCCATGGCGTATCGCACGCGCGATCTTTTGGTTCGACAGTGCACTCAGACGATCAACGTTTTTCGGGCGCGCTTGGCAGAGCAGGGCATTTTCGCACCCGTCTGTCCTGCACATGTCGGCCGCCTCGCTAGGGTTGTCGATGGCAACGACGGAACGTTGCCTGCGGCGGTGCGGGATCTGGCGCGACTGCTCTTGGACCAGATCGCAGGCTTGAGCGAGAAGGTCGCGGATTTGGATGCTGGACTACGCAGACGTGCAAGCACCGACGATACTGCGCGACGGCTGACCACCATTACGGGCATCGTTCCGATCACCTCTGCGGCGATCACCACCTTTGCGCCGCCAAGGGAGACCTTTTCGAAAGGTCGGGATTTTGCGGCCTGTGTCGACCTTACGCCGAGACAGCATTCGAGCGGCGGCAAGGAGCGGCTTGGGCGAACGTCGAAGATGGGCCAGCGAGACATCCGAAGGTTGTTGATCGTCGGTGCCGTAGCGGATTTGCGGTGGGCCGCACGCAAGGGCGCCCCAGAAGGTTCGTGGCTCGCGCGAATGCTTGAGCGCAAGCCAAAGATGCTGGTCGCGGTGGCGCTGGCCAACCGCATGGCGCGCACGGCCTGGGCGCTGATGCGCAAAGGTAAGATTACAGGGATCCGGTGATGGCGACCGCGTAGGTCAAGCTCGCCGGGGTGTCGCCGCGAATGTGAGCAGGACGGAGGAACGTAAGGCACCGCACCAGTCAGTGCGGCAATCTCACCAAATCATGCGCGCCATCAGGCCTGTAGCCTCTTGACGAGAGGCCATCCAATCAAGCCGTGTAGGCAAAAGAGGCTGGCATACACCGCCCGTCGTCACGCAACAGTTCGCTCCCAACGTCCGAAGCCGCAGCCGTAACCCACAATCCCCATAGACCCAAAACAGCCCGCGCTTTCCTCCCTGTCAGGTTTGTCGCCGCCACAGCTCACGCTGATAGCAGCCACAAACCTTAGACAAGGACGAGTTCGCTGCGTTTGCACAGGAGGCCGCTTCGTGTGCTTTGCGGACCTTCACCTTGGACTGCACACAAGTTGCACACCTACAGTGGCTACGACCTTAAATCCGACGGACGGTCTGTCCACACCTCCATGGGTCCAACTCTGAGGCCACGCCCCGGCATTCGCGATTATTCTGCAGTAACTGCTCATCGGCTCGCCGTTTCAAGAGCGCGTTCAATGCTTCAAATTCACCGCTGCAATGTACCCGCTCCGGAATTCACAATCCAAAGTCTTGGCAGTAAGGCAGCTCAACTCGATTGCGTCACGACCTGAATGACCCAACCGCTCCCGTCGACCGATGTGGCGGCAATGGGGATGCCTTTGCACGCAGAGACATTCAGACATCACACCAAGCTTCGGAGTTTCGGTCAAACCGGAGCACCAGAGCTTCGCGGTTCGCCCGCTCTATCGACCTCCACTTTCCAATGGGTTCAGACAACCGAGAATGTCGACAAGTCCAGATCGCCGCTCCAACGCCAAGCACCAAGAAATGGTTCCTCTCCGGTACGCCTGCCATGCGGGGTCCATGCCGGATGGTGGATCAATTCTCCCGGCCGTTTCGGCACGTAGCCGGCTTTTCCAACGGTCCATTCAGCCGTACCAGAGATCACCATGTAGGTTTCCTCTCCAGAATGGCTGGAGATCGGATAGTCCGTATGAACATCGGACACAAGCAAACCAACCCGAACGTTCTCGCAAGGTAAATGCCCATCGGGGCCCAAAAGCTCGGTAGTATAGAGCTTTCTGGAAACCTGCTTTGATAAACCTTCGCCCTCCCAACTCGTCCAATCCAGGAGTGGCATGCAGCGCTGAACCAGCCTCGACATCGGCAACGAGTCGGTCAGTCGACAAGCGACATCAAGAACTGCCGATGGGTCTGATTGCGAGATCCTGCGGCGGTGGGCGCGAAGATCCGCGTTACTCAAAGCAGCCGATGCCAGATCACCCCCGACGCGGCCTTCCTTGGCAAAGGCTTCTGCCAACTGCCGAAAAAGATCCTCGAATGCGCCTATTTGGTCTGAAGATACCATTTTCTCATTTCCCTGCACTTTGCATGACTCCAGGCGGAACCCCTTGTTGCCTATGAACGCACCAAAATCCGTGTGTTCCGGGATGGCGTATCGCCAGCTTTTGTCTTCGGCCCACCCGTACCGCCAAACCGAACCGTTCGCAAGCGCGTTGCCTTTCGTAGGGCTGAAGCGCTTGTCGACGTACATCATAGGCGATCAAGACTGGGTCGATTTCTTGCTCTTGATATTTGTCCTCGTGCACGGTGGCGGACAGCGGTAAACGCAGGCTGACAGTGGGGTTTGCCGCAACTGGGTAACCGAAGGCAAGCCCCGCGACCGGGAAAACATGGTTGTGGAGTCCCAGCAGATCGCTGACGGCAGTGGTTTTGTTTCTCACCGCGCTGATGGGGCAGCAGCCAAGGCCGATTGCCTCGGCAGCTGTCACCAAGGCCGCAGGGGCGATGGTCGCGTCGACCGTGGCATCGAAAAAGGCGTCAAGATGATCGTTGGCAAACCGGTGGGCACTCAGATCATGAAGTCTGCCTTGGCGCCGGTGATTGCCACAAAAGACCGCGATGTTGGGAGCATCTCGGACCCACGGCTCAGAATCGAGCAATTCGATCAGACCTGCCTTTGCATCGGCCTCCTGCAAAAGCATGATGTCCCGTTGCTGGAGATCACTTTTGGTTGGCGCGGCCAAGGACGCCGCACAACAACACGCAGCATACGGGGCGTCGTCGCCATGGATCGCGCATCAGGATCGCTCAGCGAGACCTGCGTTTCGCTCGTTTCATCCATGCGTTTCTCGATTGATCTGTTGTGGATGGCTTCCTTTTGCAGATGTTCCAGCTTTCTGAGAGCCCGCTCCATGCGCGCTTCCGGCATCACCGTACCGGTTTGCTCAAATACCTCGTCGGCGTGATCCAACTCGCCAAGATAGCGTTCAATGGCCTTATCAATCACACCCAGTTTCTGGCGCAACTTACCACGCGTGTAATTCTTGGCCTTCGCATTCACCGCTTTGAACCGGCTGCTATCAGTTGCCACTAAATTCCCATCCAGTAAGTTGATGTCGCGACATGGGGCAACAAACTGCTGGCAGACCTTGCGGATCGCAGGTCCGTTGTCTTTGCGGAAGTCAGCAATGGTTTTGAAGCCGGGCTTCAATCGGCCCGCCAGCCAAATGAGTTCCAAATTCCGACCGCACTCCCGTTCCAACCGCCGCGATGACTGGATCTGGTCCAAATAGCGGTACAGATAAATACGCAGCAGCAGCCCGGGATGATACCCGGGCCGACGCGTCGCAGCTGGAGAAGCCTGAAAACCCAACTCCGCCAAACCAAGCATATCAACTAAAGCATCAATCGCCCGGACGGAGCTACTCTCGTCGACATAATCATCCAGTCATTCGGGTAACAACACTGCCTGTTGCCGGTCAATTCCTTCGATAAACTGGCCCATGGATAGCCTCCGCATCGAATGCGGAAATCATACCACTATCCAAAATACAGGGGGAGTTTTCACACAGCCTCCGGACGAACCAGCTATCGTTTTATGCGAAGCGCTTTTTCCATCTCATACAACGCTCTGCGTCTCGAAGCTCATAGGCCTCCAATGCTGCGGCAGGGCTTTCATTGAACCTTTGTTCTGTTTCTTCACCAAGTGCGGTCAGTCGCATGGAGTACCATGCGGTGACACCACCACGTGGCGGTGCATCGAACAGGGGGAACACCGGATCGTCGGCATTCTCACCCAACCAGCTATTTGCCAGTGATGGGTTCAGTACCATTGAACGCGCAAGGCCAATGGCATCTGCTGCCCCATCCTGTATTGCCGCTATAGCCTGCTCTCTCGTCTCAAATCCGCCAGTCAGCATAATCGGAATGGACGTGATCGCCTTGGCGCGTTTGGCAAAATCAAAGAAGTAGGGACCTGTTTGTGATGCACCGTCAGAACTGGAAGGTGCCCCCGGGAAATACGTACCGCCACTGACATCGATAAGGTCGATGGATGTCCTGTCAAGTAGTCGGACAACCTCAAGCGCATCTTCCTCGCTCAACCCGCCAATCAGCTTATCCGTAGAGTTGATTTTGATGCCAACAGGGAAAGACGCTCCAACCCCCTGCCTCACTGCATCTATAGTCTCGTCGATCACACGGAAGCGTTCGGCAACCGACCCTCCGTAGTTGTCGGTTCGGTGATTGAACAGGGGGGACAGGAACTGACTAAACAAAAAACCATGACCTGCATGAATTTGCACACCGCCAAATCCGGCATCCCTGGCCAGAACTGCGGCGCGTGCATAGGCACCTGGCAATTCCCTGATGTCATCCAACGTCATTCCTGCGCACTGAAGACCTTCCACACGCAGTGCGGATGGTCCTTTCGGTTGACTGATTGGCCCATGCGATAGGGCACCCGCATGGCCAAGCTGTGGCCAGATATGTGCGCCATTTTCTGACCCTCGTGCGGCCAGCGACCTCACCGCGTCCAAATTTGCATCTGGAACAAGGACAAGATTTCCGGGTTTTTCAGGAAACAGAGGACTTGTCTGGACTTCGCCGATCAGCGACAGGGCTGCACCACCTTCGGCCCATCGTTCGTAAAGTCGCATCTGGGTTTGCGTCGGGTTTCCTTCCCCATCTCCAAGGCTGTCTGACATGGCTGCCTTGATCAACCTGTTCTTCAGCCGAGCACCACAGGGCAGGTTGACAGATTGTCCCAATATCGTTGTGGCGTTCTGATCTTCCTGATTCATATCATTACTCCATCGTTATATTTCGATATGTCGTTTTTCCCGCTGACAACTGATTTCCGGACTTGTCATTCACAAATCTATGACTTGGCTATTTCGTCTCGAAAGGCGGCCAGAAAGGCCTGAATCTTCTCTTCATCGCGCCGATAAAACGTCCACTGACCGTGACGTTCCGCGACCACGAAGCCCGCATGTTTCAAAAGCCCCATGTAGTTTGAGATGGTGGATTGCGAGAGCTGGGCCTTCTCCTGGATATAGGCCACACACACGCCTTCCAGATCTGCATGTTCAGGCAGGGCGGGCGGGAAGTTGGAACGATCTTTCAGCCACTCCAATATCCTTCGTCGGATCGGATTATTCAGCGCTGCTATAGATTTCTCCAGGTCCATATATCGAGATATCTCGATTTTACATTTCAATGTCAAGCGAAATATAGTCGCTGCACGGGCGTATTTTTGTTGAGTTCAAACAAAATGGTTGATTTGGCAGCCATTGCCTGTGAATACGGCTTTCAAACCGCCCCTGAGCGGGCTGTGTTGATTGTTTTTTGATTTCCCCCCGGAGTACTCCCTTGTCCATCACCCATCTTGTTACCCATTCCGGCGGCTTCCATGCGGATGAATTGCTGTCTTCTGTGGTGCTTACACGCATTTTCCCCCAGGCTGAACTCAGACGCAGCCGCGAACGGCAATGGCTTGTGCCCTCACCTGACAGGATCATCTTCGATGTGGGCGGTGATTTTAATGCCGGTTCGCAGATTTTTGACCACCATCAGCGCCCCGGTCCGCTGCGCGATGATGGTCAACCGTTCAGCTCATTTGGTTTGATCTGGGCCCAGTACGGACGAACATATCTGGCAGCGATGGATGTGCCTGCGCGGGACATTGAGGCAATCCATGCGGCTTTTGACAAAAAATTCGTGCTGCCGGTCGACCTTTTGGACAATGGCGCAGTTGAGCCCTCTGCAGCGGGCCCGTTTTCCAACCTGTCCTTGCCAGCGCTTTTTGCAAGTCTGAAACCTGTGTTCGACGATCCGTCACCAACCGCCGACGATGACGCCTTTTTTGCAGCATTACCCATCGCGCGCGTATTTGTTGAGGCCTTTATTCGCGATCTTGCGGCAACTGCCCGTGCGCAAAGCATCGTGCTGGAGGCGATTGCCAAAGCAGGCGCATCGCCCATCCTCGAGTTGCCCATGGGCATGCCCTACCGCTCTGCCCTTGACCAATCACAGGCCAATCACCTGCTGTTCGTGGTCCATCCGCGTGGCGACGACTGGACACTTAATGGTATCAAATTATCAGATGAGACCTTTGATCAACGCGCTGATCTGCCCGCTGCCTGGGCAGGCCTGTCCGATGAAGCGCTGGAAGAGGTCAGCGGCGTCAAAGGCGCCAAATTCTGCCACAACGCCCGCTTTATTGCCGTTGCCAGTTCACGCGAGGCGATCCTGCAGATGGCCGAACTTGCTGTGAATGCCTATCGATAGAGGAATTTTGGAGCAATTCAGGTTTAGACGGAAATGGTAAAACCTGAATGCATCAACAAACGCTTTGGGCCTTTGTCGTCAGCTTTGATTTTAAACCGGAATTGCCGGGCGCATTGCGATTTGTTGTGCGTCGGAGCTATTGTGTTATTCTCGATAAATTACAGAATGCATGCATGTGCCAATCATATGATCATGCTCAATAACCAGACCACCCAAAACATCCGGAAGAAAATATGAAGATCTCGCCCGAACTGCTGGATACGTTTCTGCAACTGGGTGAAATCAGGAAATTCACCAGGAAATTCACACTTCTGCGCGAAGGGGAAGTGAGCAGACACGCATACTTCGTGGAATCTGGAAGTATCCGCCTTTGGTACAACAATGACGGTGCGGATATTTCGGTGAAGTTTTTTCTACCCGGAGAGCTTTGTGCATCAATGGATAGTTTCTATCATGAAGCGCCCAGCAAATACGAACTGGAGACAATCACACCCTGTGTCTTGCGTGTTGCCACCAAGCCCGAGATTCTACAAAAAATGGCAGAAATGCCTGGGTTTGATGACTATATCTCCTCCGTCATGGTTCATTGCATGGCAGATTATCAGGATCTTTTCGTAGGTCGGATCGGGAAACCACCGGCAGATCGCTATCGGGCGTTGTTAAAAGACGACCCCGAAATCCTGAACATCGTCCCACTGCACTACATCGCGTCCTATCTCGGGATCACGCCGGTGTCTCTCAGCAGAATTCGAAGGAAAACCCAACTTTCTTAACAAAGGTTAAGGCGGTAACTTCTTCACATTTGTAACCTTGCTTCAGATCCCGTGTGGCGTTCGAATTGAACGCCACGTTTTTATTCTGACTGCAGAAAAGGTTACATGGGTGAGAAATGACAGACCGTAGAATTCTGGCGGGCCGTGCCCTGCTGGTCCTTGGCATCGCAGGTGGCTTTACCAGCGTCTGGTTCACACTTGCATTTACGTGGAACCCACTTTTTGAGGCCGTCAATCTGCCTGACGGACCAACCCATTCCAACTATCACGCCTTCCGGGGTGCCATGTTGGCTTTTCCGGTAAATCTTCTGTTGATTTGGGTCGGCATCAAGGGTGCCGCGGTCAAATCGGAGACATGGGGGATCGTGACGTTTCTGGCGGTGTTCTACTACCTCGGCTGGTGGATTGCATGGCCGATCTGGGGATATCACGCACCTTCGTTGGCCGCAGAACTGAACCACGTCTTTGGAACCGTTGGCGGTCTGGGTGCCCTGTATTTCCTCCGCCCCCAACGCGCTGCCGGAAACTGACATGTCCTCTACCGGGTTGTTTTGACGCGACCTGGCACGCCCAAAGTCTGCTAATCGGATCGAATTACAATCGCCGATTTCAAGGCAACCTCCATTTTGGTGGAGCGTATTTCTTCCAGGTTTCCTTCACATCGGACTCCAGATCATCCCAGATATGTGAAGGTAGTTTGCCACTCCTCTTATCCTGAATTTTATGTTTCGTACCAGCGTGCAAGTACCACCAAAACACCACCAACCCACTCTTGGTTTCAATAAACTCCATCCAACCTTCAGCTATCAGGTCATTAGACAAATCATAAACAGCTATGCCGGAAAAATTCTCGATTTCCCCATCATGATATGAAGCCCTATGACCTTCCACGCAGCTTTCAGACCAGTCAAATACTACATCCTTACAACCGAATTCATGTCCACCAAACGCATAAACATTGAGATCGACCACCAATTGGAATTCTACAAATTCGCGCAGTTCCGGTCCCATGCAATTTGAAAACCCTAACATTTTATTCCGCTTATTTGATGTAGCCAAGCTTCGTTTCCTTTGAGAGTGGGCAGGTTCGGCGTGACATTGATTTCGCAACCGCTCAAATGCAACCGACATAGATGAACTTGACGACAGATAAACGGTTGGAGCGGGCTTTTAACACTATTACCATAGGTGCCGCCCCAGACTCGCGCCCATGTTTTCAGAGTGGCCAATCCTGCCATTGCGAGAACAATGCTTCAAATGTTAACAACAATGCATGCGTAAAAAGCCCGATTATTTCAATTCAAGTGACAAACATTTTCAGGCTTATCTTGAGTTCACTCGCCTTGGGCTTCGTGGGAAAGCGAAAGTAGCAATAACTGCACTCATTGCAGCCTTACCATCTCTGGGTGACAAGAAGAACTGGACAAGAGAACACCTGGAGCAACTTCCCAGGAATGGCAAGGGACAAATTCAACACAATATCTACAGTCGGATCGTGTTTCCCGCCTTGCAAGCAGGTATTGAACAAGGCGAGCCCAAAGCTTTCTATCTCTTGGCAACTACCTGGCAAAATGTGTGTTCAACTGGGGAGGCAGCTGACATAGTCAAAAGCTGGTCGCAAATTGAACTGTACAAACGCGCTATCGATGGCGAACCGGATTGCAGCAGATACAAGATGTCATTGCTCGATTTGCTTATCAAAAATTTTGACTTTCTCGATCACGAATGGCCCTCAGGAATCCTAGTTGATCACCGATATGCCTCTGCAGAATTGGACCAAATCAAAGAGGAAATTGATTTGGCAAGGTTACTGGATGTTGAGGGTCACCATACCGGTCGCCTGGACATTTTTTCAACTAGGATTGACATTTATCTGGAGCACATCAAGTCTAGCACAATCGGGCCTTGAGGACTCCAGGCACCACTTGAGCCTATGTAATATTGGAAATCTGCGATGCGGTTTTGAACAACACCACGTCGCGGATTGCACTGAGTTTTGTTGCTGTGGGGTGGCGTTGATTGTGTTTAAAGAATGAATGCTTTGCAAGGCCGAACAACCATAGCCGCACCTGCAGATTGGCCGTGAGCGGTTTCCAAGGCCACAAACGCAAAATTATTCCGCACGCGGCTTTCTTCGCGCGCCCCAAAGATAACCGTTTGCGCCGAAATAGAATACGGCAAAAAAACTGACAATCCAGACAATGGAAAGTATGAGTTCGACAAATTTATCCAGGTTGACGCATTCATCGTACAGAAAACATTTGTTTGATAGAAAAAAATAACGGGCGAAAGCGAAGGCGAAAACAATGGCAACCAGATACAGGACAATGAACAACACTCGGCGAAGTCTTGATGGATATATGAATGCGTTGTCCACCTGTTTTCTTTCAGGCAGCCTGTCTGCTTTTGAGTAACGTTCAGGGTGTCGCAGAACCACCACCGATTTAACCGCCATGTCGTGAACGGCCTGGTGATTCCGTGTGATCAGGATCGATACCAGTGAATAAATCCCCAAAGTGAACTTCACCAGGAACCGGGCAATTGCTTTGACGATATTAAGCCTCCGACCAGTCTTTGCATCCTCCACCTTCAGATTTCTCAGATAGTGACCGATGGTTGACCCTGTGAGACTGACCAACCCGGGTTCAAACGCCAAAATGACCAGTGTGACAAACGATACTTTTGCGTAAGCAGGTATGTCAAACCTGGCGATGAACAGGCCTGATGCAAAGAACAAAACCAATGTGATGAAAGAATCTAGAATGGCCGCCTGAAGCCTTAACTGAAATCTCGGAAAATGCCTGCTCATCTGAGACTGGTACCCTCCGATGGCATCACTTTATGCTGTGATGTTGGCATATTGATTGCCTTTTTCCTGGATCATATCTCTTGAGACCCGTCTCTGACGGATTGTCCGGAACCTAGCAACATTGGGGGAGATTTCAATAAGCGACCGAGCGATCTTTGCCGCAGCTCATGTTTGATGATATTTAGTGAAAAACCAGCATAAATAGACCGGGTTACTACCATGCGGCATGCAAGTCATTGGCGAGAAAAGCTTAACCAAGAGATGCCACTGCCAAGAGAATTTCGGCTTTCACGCTCCCGGATAATGTATATTGAAGAAAAATCCGAAGGACTGGAAGGCGACGCTGTGATTGGCAGAGTTTTCTTTTCAAAATCTGGAAAGACGCTCTATTACAAAGGTCTGAAATTTCAAAGTCTCAGGGGGGCGGGCTTCAAAGCCAATTACTTTGAAATTAATAGTGGCGATTTTTATTGGATTTCCGGGCCGCGAAAAGATCAAAATGACCGACTCTATGGTGGAAACCGGGGCGTTTGCATTGATGACGATGTGCGATCAGAATATTCGGAATTGCTCGGAGTGACAAACGCCTGACACATACAAGATGGAAAGTAGCCAAATGACCGGATATCATCGCTGCCCTGACGCCTTCATGCCAGCCATTAGCAGCCCGGCAGACAATACTTTCCTGACCAGTCTTGAGCCCTGCCCTAACTGCTCTGGCGCGAGACGGGCAGCGTTGGCACGTGAATGCTTATGGGTGTCTCACCCTCAGCAGATGGCGTGTCCAGCAGGCGGATGATCAGCTGGGCAGCCTCGCGTCCAATGGCTTCGGGATCGACAACGACGGTTGAAATTGACGGTGCTGCGAAGCGCGATACCTCGAAATTACCAAAGCCGACAACGGCAATATCCTGCGGGATTCTGTATCCATTGGAGAGCAGATGGCTTTGAACGCCAAAGGCCGGGAGGTCGGAGACGCACAGGATGCAGGTGGTATCGGGAAATTGTACCAGCACATGCGGAGCTGCCTGTGCGCCCACCTCGATGGACAGGGGTGGCGCGCCAAAGCGCACCAGACGGTCGGCATCCAGCCCATTGTCGCCCATTGCATCGACAAACCCTCTACGGCGTTCCGCGCCACGGGTCCATTCATCGTTTTTTTCACCCAGAAAGGTGATCTTTTCATAGCCCTGCGCAATCAGCTGGACAGTCATTTCGTAAACCGCGTCCCGGTTTGAAAATCCAACACTGTGCCTGATGGGTTCCTGCGGTATCTCCCAGATTTCAACCACGGGAATATCGGCGCTGCGCAGGAGTGAGCGGGTTCGCTCGGTGTGCCCGTCATAGGAAAGCACAATGGCCTCCGGCCTGCGGCGCAGCATCATTTCGACCATTTTTTCCTCACGGTCGACCGAATAATCGGTGTGCCCCAGCAATATCTGCAGACCAACCGTTTCCAGTTCTTCGGTCAGGCTTTGAACCGTCTGCGCGTGGTGAAGGTTGTTGAGCGACGGCAGCAGGGCTGCGACGAAACCGGTTTTTCGGGTCGACAGGCTTCCAGCCATCTGATCGGGCACAAAATTCATGTCCCTGACGATCTGGAGAATGCGCTGGCGGGTTTCGTCGGCAATCGGGCTGTCTGATTTCATGGCGCGTGAAACCGTCATGCGCGATACGCCGGCAGCCTTGGCGACATCGCGCATTGTCACTTCGTTTTTGCGTTCCCTGGACCCGGCCAATCGATACGTCCCTGATCGTGTTGTAGCATTTGCATTGCTTCCAGATGAGCGCGCCATCGAACACTCAGCCTGTTACCGGTCACAATAGCATAGTCACCGCGGCACAATAGCCCAAAGTTGAAACTTTCAGCTTTTGCAGCGAGGCTTAATCAAGCGTGATGACCAGCCCGCTGTGCGGCGAAATCAGGCCGCTGCGCAGATCCTGAAAAACCGGCTGCGTTGCTGCAAGGCCTGAGACTTTGTCCATATTCAGCCACGCGCGGCTGCGCTCAGCGGCTGAATGCCAGAATGCATTGGCCTTTTTCTCAAATACGCCCGGGCCCCATTCCTTTGTGCGCTTTTGAATATGACCGGGAGCAAAAAACATTGCGCTGCGCTCACGGATGAAACCGGCACCCATCTTGTTGTCCGACCAATGGGTGACGCCGACATTGGAGCAATAGCGCATATTGTCACCCAGATGTGCATGAAGGTCTGACAGCATGCTGCCTGAGCCCGACATATCGATGATGACACTGGCTTGCCCGGCATCAATCGACTTCAGATCATCATAAGAATAAACATCATCATAAAGGCCAAGAGCCTTAACGCGCTGCAGATTGCCTGCTGATGTCAAACCAATGCTTATAGGCGCGTTGGCATCATCTGCCAGCGCATAGGCCAGACCCAGGGCCGTTTTACTTGATGCACTGGCAATAATGACCTGCCTTGCACCGAACCAATCGTTGTCGACAAGGAAATCATGCAGGCAAAAGGATGTGGCGTAGAGCGGATGCAGGACCATGCGCTCATTGTCCATGGATTGGTCATAACCGGGTTGGAAATCGACACGCTGGTAGCCATTGTAAACGGGCGGCAATTGCGAGCGGTGCGCCGCACCGTCGATCAGCCGGCCGTTGGTAATTTTCTCCGGCTTCATGACCAGATGGGAGGCCATTGGAAAATAGCCGTAGAGACGCTCGGTGCGCCGAAGCTCGGGCACATTGGACTGGATGATCTCGGCAAAACCCCACACAGGAATAAGCCCCCATCCACCGTCCGCATTGTCAAACGGCGGAAAGAAGTTCCAATAGCCAATGCGCTCACCCACAACCCCATAGGTGACGTTATTTGCCGTCAGGGCAAAACGCTCCACCCGGACGAGAATTTCACCCTCACCCGGAACTGGCAACGCTTCATCAACAAGCCGGGTGGTTGAAAGATCGTCCTTGCGGACCTGCAACTGCTGAAGCGTCATCGTGCTACCCTTGTTTCAGTTTACCGCAACCTGCCGGCTACGGTTTAATCTGCCACCAAACAAACAACACTTGTGTTCAACACACAACTGCCCGTTTTGAGTGCTGCACATGAAACCCATGCAAATTTTCAGTGGCAGGCGGTCTTGAACCAAAAATGACACCAGTTGCAGTCTGCAAAAATCAATCCGGCAATACCGCAACAGGCCATTCAGGGGCGCATCTCCAGGTCATATTGTTGCTGCGACCGGGAGGCTTCAGCCTTGATCCAATCGTGGAAACCGGCAACCCGCGGTCGTGTTTGCGCGCCTTGCGGGCAAACGAGATAATAGGCTGAATCAGCCGGAAAATGCACATCAAACAGACGCACCAGACCAACCGTACTCAAGCCACCATCCACATGTGCGCTGCGCACAAGGGCTACGCCCTGTCCAGCTATGGCTGCCTGCAGGGCCATATTTGAGTTGGGAAAACGCGAGCCCTGATCGTGTGGCAGGTCCGGTACACCAGCGGCTGCGAACCAGGCGCCCCAGCCCGGGTCCTTGATTTCATCATGGCGCAGCAGCAGGGGAAAGCGTATCAGATCCGCTGGATGCGTCGGCATTCCGAGGCGGTTGACCAGTTGCTCGCTGCACACCGGGAAAACATACTCGCGTAGCAACAGGCTGCTATAAAGTCCGGGGAAATCGCCACTGCCCAACCGAATCGCCAGGTCCACATCCTCGGTTGCGAAATTGACCAGATGATCCGTCGTGGAAATCCATACGTCGATCTCGGGGTGACACGCGCGGAAATCATTGAGTCGTGGCACCAGCCAGGTCAGGGTAAAGGATTCCAGCGCGCTGATCTTGAGCGCACCCCTTGTTTCCTCAACCCGCAATTCCTCCAGGGTTGCTGACAATCGCGCGAAGAAATCGCTGGCGATGGGCGCCACCGCTGCACCGCTCCTGGTCAACGCAAGTGGCCGCGTGTTGCGTGCGAAAAGTTCAAACCCCCAGAGTTCCTCCAGATGACGAATTTGATGACTGATCGCGCTTTGCGTTACATTTAACTCGGCAGCGGCACGTGTGAAACTACCGTGGCGGGCAGCGGCTTCAAGCGCTCGTAACGCTGCAAGTGGCGGAAGGTGATGCGGCATATTAACATGAATGATAACTCATACTAGTTATGAGAACAACTCTTTTGAAAATATGCAGATTTCACATTAAACTCCAATGTATTACATGAGGCAAATTCATGAAATTAATGCCTATTGTGGAGTTGAAGAAACCATGGACCCTCGAATTGGGCGGCCAATAATCCGAGACCGTTGGGGCGAACCGGTTGACGGTCAACCATCTGATCTTGAACGCTCAGAACCTATGCAGTGGTACCGATACTTAATCCATCTGGTTTTGGGGCCATTCATGAGATTAAGACGCCATAAAAAATAGAAGTTGCATCAGGGTCTGTTGAGGCTCGGGTTTTGGCGGAATCGACAAAACCTGAGCCTCAACAATATTGGAGACCGGCACCGTTGTCCTGATGCTGACAAAACGTGAAACGGTCTAAGCCTGCCCGCGAACCCACCAGTCATGCATCTCCTGAAACATCTTTGTCAGGTCAACCGCACGCTGGGTTGCCCGGTATTCAACCCGCGGCGGCACTTCCGCATAGACCGTGCGCTCGACAAGGCCATCGCGCTCCAGCGCCCGCAACTGATTGGTCAGCATTGTCTGGGTGACGCCATCAATCAGACGGCGTAGCTCGTTAAAACGTTTCATGCCCTGAAAGATGAGTATCTGCAGGATGATCAGTTTCCACTTGCCACCGATCAGGCCGGCAATGTCCGGCATCGGGCAAAGCAGGGGCGAGTCAGGATCGTCTTTTGCATCCACCGCGAGCGGATCATTCACTTTTGCGTCCATCACGTTCTCCTTCAAACCCTTTGAAACCAACAATAGTATGTTTTTTGATACTATGTACGAAAATTCTGCCTTCTTGTGAAATAAGACTGATTTCATATCTTTTCAATGACGATCAACACTTCATTGGAAAGACTGTTACAATGACAATCACACTACATACGGTCAGCGGCGCGCCACGGGGCTGGCGTGTTCTCATCGGGCTCGCGTTGAAAGGCCTTGAATGGGACACGCACATTCTTCAGCTTTCAAAAAATGAGCACCGCTCTGCCCCGTTCCTGTCATTAAACCCGCGCGGAACAGTTCCGGTGCTTGAAGCAGACGGGCTTGTGCTGCGCGACTCCATCGGCATTCTTGCCTGGCTTGACCGGCAATACCCGGACAATCCGCTGTTTGGCAAAACAGCAGATGAGGCGGCTCAAATCTGGCAAGTAACCCTGGAAGCCTGCGACTATCTGCGTGAAGCAGGAAAAAACCTGCTGACGCCCGTACTGGTACAGGCAAAACCCTTGCCGGCCGCCGGCACCGCAGAGCGCGAAACATTGAACACTGCTGCGCAATCAATGCATGCGGAATGCCGCTGGCTGGAAGATCTGCTGGAAGGCAAGCCCTTTCTTGCCGGCAATGTACCCAGCGCTGCCGAGGCCGTTGCCTTTCCCGAAATACGGCTGGTTCAGCGTGCCGTGGAAACCAGATTTGAATTCATGGCACCGCTGGGATTTGAAGACCCGCAATCGCTTTACCCCAACATAATTGCCTGGATGACACGGGTGGCGGCATTGCCGGGCATGGAGAAAACTATGCCGCCCCATTGGCAGGAAAAAGCACCCGCCGCACAGGAAAGGAGCATCTGATGACACATCCACAAATCGCAACACGGGCCGTCTGGCTGGAAGCCCGCCTAAAATTGCTTGAGCAGGAAAAAGCCATGACCCGGCAACGTGATGTGCTGTCCGCCGAACGGCGGGCTTTGCCCTGGGTCCGTATTGACACGGCTTATGAATTTGAGACCGAAACGGGCACGGCCACACTTGCAGCACTTTTTGGAAACCATAGCCAGCTCATTATCTATCACTTCATGTTTGGCCCGCAATGGGAGGAAGGCTGCAAAAGCTGCTCCTATTGGGCTGACGGTTTCAATGGCCTGGAACCGCATTTCAACAATCGCGACATCGCCTTTGTTGCCATCTCGCGGGCACCCATGAAGATGATATTGCCCTTCAAAAAGCGCATGGGCTGGGATTTCAACTGGGTCTCTTCACATGAAAATACCTTCAACGCGGATTTTCATGTGAGCTTCGGCTCTGATCATCAACCGGAAGACCCGATCTACTACAACTTTCAAAAGGATACGTTTTATCCCATGGATGAAGCCCATGGCACCAGCGTTTTTGCCAGGGATGGCGATGGACAGGTCTACCATACCTATTCCACCTATGGCCGTGGGCTGGATATCAACAATCCCGCCTATAGTTACATCGACCTCACACCAAAGGGGCGCAATGAACTGCCACAGGGCAACCCGATGGAATGGGTTCGCCACCACGACCGTTACCAGAACTCGGATGAATAGCGGACCAATTCATCCGGCTCAACATTCAGCAGCACTGGTCGTTTTTGCGACAGTGCTGGGATGCTGGATTTACCTCATCAATGGCGCCGGTACGGGCATGAACATTTGGGACATGACAACGGTAAAATTCCCGCCACCGATGAATTTTGAAGCGCGCTCAGGCCCATGGGACATTGGCTATGTCTTTTCGATGGTGATCATGTGGTGGGTCATGATGGTGGCCATGATGGTGCCAGGCCTGATGTCACACATTGCGACAGGCCATAGAAGTGGTTTGGCCACCACTCCAACTCAAATATCCCTGCTGTGTTATTTTCTGGGATATGTCCTTGTCTGGCTGCCCTTTTCCCTGGCCGCGACGCTTGTACAATTCATGCTTGAGTGGAACGGCCTTACGCACGGGTTCTTGATGTGGAGTTTGGATGTCCGCTTCTCCATTTTCATGCTTGTGGCAGTCGGTCTTTATCAGCTGTCGCCATTAAAACAGCTTCTTCTCCTGCGATGTCACCAGGACCACCCAACCACCGGGCACGGGCGTGAAGCGCTGGCCAATGGCATTCAAGGCGCATGGCACAGTGGTTGGCAAAGCGGTTGGCACTGTGTGGCCAATTCCTGGCCACTCATGCTGCTTCTTTATGTTGGCGGCATCATGAATCTGGTTTGGATCATTGCACTTGCGGTCATAAATCTGATTGAGAGAAAAGTATTTTACCCGCGAATAGTCGCGAATTTCATCGGTGGTATCTGTTTTTTATTTGCGTTCCATCTCTTTGTTGCAATATAAATCTCTGTCATATTAATATTACAGGATATTTCGCTTTAATACTTCAGACTGTACCGATTGACGCGAGCACGGCGCGGTTCCTGGCCCAGGGAAGGAAGAATCCCCAATTGCTGGACGTTTTTGACAGAGCATTTGACACAGCCCCTCTTATGGCGGTGTTTGTGGCGGTTGCCCTCGGTCACCTTGTCGGCAAAATCAGGTATGGTCGATTTGTTCTTGGAGGTATCACTGGCTCGCTGATCGTTGGTATGCTGCTGGGACAGCTGGGCATCCACCTGGACGGCTCAGTCAAGACCGTGTTTTTCGCCCTGTTTATTTACGCCATCGGGTTTCAGGGCGGCCCGCAGTTTTTTCGTGCGCTTAACCGCCGTTCTCTCAATTTTCTTTTGTCCGCATGTGTCACCTGTTTCGCCGGATTGGCATGTGTCCTTATAAGCGCATGGATTTTCGATCTTGACCGCGGTACAGCCGCCGGTCTGGCCGCCGGCGGATTGACCCAGACCTCCATATTGGGCACCGCCGGTGACGCGGTCACGCGATTGGACCTATCGCCGGAGCTTATCAAGACATTGCAGACCAATATTGCCATTGGTTATGCGGTCTGCTTCATCTTCGGCAATCTGGGTCCCATTATCGTTGTGTCGTGGTTTTTGCCTATGGTCATGAATTGGGACATTCGCCAGGAAGCCATCAAACTGGCAAAATCCATGTCCGGTGGAAGATCAGAGCTGGAACCGGGTCAATTCAATGCCCTGGGGCCTGTGGCTACCCGTGTTTATCGGGTGACACCGCAAAGCAGCGCAGTCGATCTGACCTTGAAAGAGATAGACCGTCACCTTTCAAACGCGGCCATTGAAGCCGTTATCCGCGACAATAATGCACTTCATCAGGATGATCACATCAAGATTCAATCCGGTGATCAGGTGGCCATCACCGGACTGTTATCAGGCATGGGCACATTGCATTGCTATTTCGGTCCGGAAGAAGCCGCCCCGCACGAAATCCAAGTGGTTGAAGAAGTGCGCAGCATCATCCTTACCAAATCACAATTCGCAGGCAAAACGCTGGAGGACATTTATCACCACCTGGAAGTCCAGAACCGCCACGGTGCATTTCTCATTGGCATACGTCGCATGGGGCGTGACCTTCCACCTTTGTCGAAACTCGAGTTGAACCGTGGTGACGAGCTTGTGTTTCTTGGTGCCTCCGCTGACCTTGGTCGGGTGCAATCCCTCATAGGTTACGCCTTGCCTGCGGCAGCCCTGACCGACTTTTTCTTTTTTGGTTTTGGCATGGCATTTGGCATGATGATCGGATTGATCGAATTCGATATAGCCGGGGTTCCCGTGTCTGCCGGTGCAGGCGGTGGCTGCCTGGTGACCGGTTTGCTGTTTGGCTGGCTGCGAAGTACCCGCTCACAATTTGCAGCCTTGCCATCCGGTGCATCCAATTTTCTGCGTGACTTTGGTCTTGCATTCTTTGTTGCGGTTGTGGGTATATCCGTTGGACCGGAAGCCTATGAAACAATCCAACAACATGGCTTTACACTTTTGTTCCTCGGCGTTGGTGTAACCATCATTCCGCAAATTATTACATTCTACTTCTCTTTCCATATCCTGCGCATTCGCAATCCGATTGAACTGTTGGGATGTATTGCCGGCGGACGCAGTGCCAATCCAGCATTTACCGTTCTTCTGGAAAAATCCGGCAATGCGACACCTGTTGTTTCATTTACTCTGACCTATGTGGTGGCCAATGTACTTCTCACGATTTGGGGGCCACTGATCATTTTCATCATTACCCAAAACCCCTCACCATAGCCCGAACCTGTAGCGCAGATTGGTATTGCAGCAAGATACCAGTCGTGTGACGTCCCTGCGCCGGAAATTCAAATTGGTGCTGGTTCTACAACACCGATACGAAATACCACCTCAGCAGGAATACGATACCGCCTGATCAGCTGTTGCTGGGAAGACAGGCCAGCCAGTTCATATTGGATAAACAGCGCCCAGGCGCAGTCGGCGGCGGCACGGACCAATCCGGCGCGCTTGAGATCATTGTCCGCGCAACACGGCTGATGGTCCTCAAGGTCCTGTAGCGCCTTTTCAAGCGCCAGCCCGACGCGGCCCAGAGATGCCGCCATCTCCGCCAGAATTTCACCATCAAGAACACTTGCACCCGTTTCCAGACCGGATTGCCTGCCGCTGAAAGTTGGTGCTCTGACGCTCATGATGACCTTTGTAGTGCTGAATTGCTCAATGGCAATATTGACAGTCAGGCCGCGCGGTTCAAGGGTTGGGATACAAAAAACCCGCGGTGTCGCCACCGCGGGTTCATTATCGTCAATGGATGACTGATCAGTCTTCCGGATTCTGCTTTTTAAGGGCAGCGCCGAGAATATCACCAAGAGATGCGCCACTGTCGCTCGAACCGAACTGAGCGACCGCTTCCTTCTCTTCGGCAATTTCCAGTGCCTTGATGGAAAGCGTGATTTTGCGATCCTTCTTGGAAAAGTTTGTCACGCGGGCATCAAGTGTCTGACCGACAGTGAAGCGCTCTGGACGCTGCTCATCACGGTCACGGGACAGATCGGAGCGACGGATGAAGGATGTAACATCCTCATGATCAACAAGCGTGACTTCGAGGCCACCATCATTGATCGCCGTTACCTGAGCGGAAACCACTGCATTTTTGCGCAGTTCGCCGGATGCGGCAGCTTCGCCAACGCTATCTTTGCCAAGCTGCTTGATGCCGAGCGAGATACGTTCCTTTTCGACGTCCACATCAAGAACGACAGCTTTGACCATGTCACCCTTGTTGTATTCTTCGATGACCTGCTCACCGGGACGGTTCCAGTCAAGATCTGACAGATGAACCATGCCGTCCACGTCGCCATCAAGACCAATGAACAGACCGAATTCAGTCTTGTTCTTGACTTCACCTTCAACTTCGGTGCCGACAGTGTTGCCCTGTGCGAAGACTTCCCATGGATTGTCCAGGGTCTGCTTCAGGCCAAGCGAAATACGACGCTTGCTCGGGTCAACTTCCAGAACCACAACTTCAACTTCCTGCGTTGTCGACAGGATTTTGCCCGGGTGGACGTTTTTCTTGGTCCAGGACATTTCAGAAATGTGGATCAGGCCTTCAATGCCAGGTTCCAGCTCAACGAAAGCACCGTAATCAGTGATGTTGGTGACAACACCGGTGATTTTCTTGCCTTCAGGATATTTAACACCAATGCCATCCCATGGATCAGCTTCAAGCTGCTTCATGCCAAGCGAAATACGATGTGTATCCTGATTGATGCGGATGATCTGAACTTTGACAGTCTGACCGATCGACAGGATTTCCGTTGGGTGGTTAACACGGCGCCATGCCATGTCGGTCACATGCAGAAGACCGTCAATACCGCCGAGATCAACAAATGCACCGTAGTCGGTGATATTCTTGACAACACCTTCGACAACCTGACCTTCTTCAAGGTTCTGAACGATTTCAGAACGCTGTTCGGCGCGGCTTTCTTCCAGGACAGTACGACGGGAAACAACGATGTTGCCGCGGCGCTTGTCCATTTTGAGAATTTCGAATGGCTGCGGGTTGTGCATCAGCGGTGTAACATCGCGAATGGGGCGAATATCAACCTGTGAGCGCGGCAGGAAGGCAACGGCGCCATCAAGATCGACTGTGAAGCCACCCTTGACCTGATTGAAGATAACACCTTCAACACGCTCATTTGCTTCGAACTTGGCTTCAAGGCGAACCCAGCTTTCTTCGCGGCGTGCTTTTTCGCGCGAAAGAACAGCTTCACCGAGGGCATTTTCAATGCGCTCGACATAGACTTCAACTTCGTCACCTGGCTTAAGCGTGCCATCTTTTGACTTCGCGCCAAATTCTTTCAGCGGTACGCGGCCTTCAACCTTGAGGCCAACATCGACAATGGCGACATCTTTTTCAATGGCTGTGATAATGCCCTTGGCAACATAGCCTTCGGCAAGATCCTGGGTAACAAAGGATTCCTCAAGGAGGGACGCAAAGTCCTCCATAGACGTTTCTGCAGACATAAAGACTCCTGAATGGTTCGAACCGGAATGTCTCAACGGACGAACACAGCACCGATCGTTAGTGTTTCAAAAGCTATCAACAAGACCCGGCAAGCCAGTGTGGTTGCCTTTTTCGGTGCATGGGCCCAATTTCAAGCGGTGATTTAATGCCCGTCCCGGTCAGACAAGGCCGTATCGATCAGCCGTTTTGCAGCCCGGAACGCCGCTTCTATATCCATTTCACTCGTATCTAGCAAGTGGGCATCGTGCGCAGGACGCAAAGGACTGTCTTTTCTGCCCATATCGCGGGCATCACGTTTCTTCAGATCCTGCAATACAGCGTCATAGGAGGTCTCATCACCATTCCTGCGCATCTCCATGGCGCGGCGGCCGGCGCGCACATCCGGCGTTGCGGTGACAAATAATTTTACCGGCGCCTGCGCACAAACAATTGTGCCGATATCGCGGCCATCAAGCACAGCGCCGGGAAGACGCTGTGAAAAGCGCCGTTGCGATTCAACCAGTGCCCGCCTGACAGACGCCATGACAGCGACTTTCGATGCCGCCTCACCAAAAACATGCGATGACAGTACGTCCCGGTCCAGCACAGACAAATCCAGTGCCGCAGCAATATCTGCCGCCAGCGCCTCATCATCGAGCGGTGCTCCACGATCCAGCAGTGCCTTGGCAACGGCGCGATAGGTCAGGCCCGTATCCAGATGATGGAAGCCATAATGTTCGGCGATACGCCGAGCCAAAGTGCCCTTGCCCGATGCTGCCGGTCCGTCGATGGCGATGGCGAAAGACATGTCAGGCCGCTTCCTGACGAAATTCGATATGTGCACCAAGACCCGACATCATATCCATGAATTCCGGAAAGCTGGTGGTAATAATAGCTGCATCATCGACACAGACCGGGTGCTGGGCAGCAAGCCCCATGACCAGAAATGACATGGCGATGCGATGATCAAGATGGGTGGCAACAACGGCCATTGCATTCGGCGAACCCAATCCATTGCCTCCTGGCACACCGCGCACGGTTAAAGTGCTCTCACCCTCATCACAATCAACCCCATTAAGCTTGAGCCCGGTCGCGACGGCTGACAGACGGTCCGATTCCTTTACCCGCAGTTCTTCAAGACCATTCATCACGGTCTCGCCTTGCGCGAAAGCAGCAGCAACGGCCAATGCCGGATATTCATCAATCATCGAAGGTGCCCGTTCCGCAGGAACATCAACGCCCGTCAACATGGAGGCGCGCACATGCAGATCCGCCACAGCCTCGCCGCCGGACTGACGTGGATTGACGATTTCAATGCTGGCCCCCATTTCTAGCAACGTTGTAATCAGGCCGGTGCGGGTCGGGTTCATCAGCACATTGTTGATCACCACATCGGAACCTGGAACCAGCAATGCGGCGACCAGCGGAAAGGCTGTTGAGGAAGGATCGCCCGGCACATCGATGGTCTGCCCATGCAACAGCCCCTGCCCCTGAAGTTCGATCGTACGCACACCGTCAGGCGCCGTATCCACCGACAATTGGGCACCAAAACCGACCAGCATTTTTTCCGTATGGTCGCGGGTCATGACCTTTTCGATTACCGTTGTGGTTCCCGGCGCATTGAGTCCGGCAAGCAGGACGGCGGATTTGACCTGCGCGGATGCCATCGGCACCGTGTAACGGATCGGGTTGGCGATGCGCGGCCCCTCCAGCGTCACCGGCAGACGATCGCCGCTGGCAGCACTGACCTGCACGCCCATTTGACGTAAAGGATCAAGCACCCGCCCCATCGGCCTGCCTGAAAGCGATGCATCACCGGTAAAAGTGGATTTAAATGCGTAGGAGCCAACAAGACCCATCGTCAGCCGTACACCGGTTCCCGCATTGCCAAAATCAAGCGGGCCCTCAGGCGCAAGCAAACAGCCGTTGCCAACACCATCGATGATCCATTCATCGGCTTCTTTGTGTATATGGGCGCCCATGGCCCGCATGGCAGCGCCGGTTGCCAGCACATCCTCACCCTCCAATAGGCCCTTGATTCGGGTCTGGCCGCTTGCCAGCCCGCCAAACATGAAGGATCGATGCGAAATCGATTTGTCGCCCGGAATACGGATGGTGCCCGCCAGTCGGTCTGCCCTGTGTGCGACTGCCGGTTTCAGCTGAGCCCCGTGTGTCATTTTGTGAAGTCCCTGGAAATATGTGTGCCATCGCCACCGGTTGCCCGAGCAACCAGCACCTTTGCGCATCCCTCTAGCATAAGGAGAATTCAGCGTCATCTGCCGTCGGCCATAATTGTTAAATGTCGCCTGTCACACCATTATGATCCTGCTTTTTGGCAGATAGGCTTTGACAGATGCCGACAACATGGGTATGGGGTCCGGCACATCAAAAAAACCCGGCTGAGAGGCGCAACCCTCAGCAAAGTGACCAATGGTCAGCGGTTTGTAAATGAATGTACTGGTTGCGGCCATTTGCCGGACAGATTGTCCTCGGTCAACCGGCTGCCAGCAGCGGATTTGCAGATTTGAGATCAACCAACCCAAGGGACCTTCGCAGTGCCAAAACCTGAACTCGGAACCAAGCGTGTTTGTCCAGAAACCGAGCGTAAATTTTACGACTTGAACCGCGACCCGATTGTTTCCCCCTATACCGGAAACTCCTATCCACTTTCATTTTTCGAAGCCGTGCCCGAACCCGTCAAGGTAGAAAAACCTGCACCGGTTGAGAAAGAGGCAGACGAAGAGAAGGAGACCGAAGGCGCGGAAGTCGAAATTGTATCCCTGGAAGACGCTGATGATGAAGCTGCTGATACCGGTGAAACAATTCCGGATATCGAAGGCGATGAGGATGATGATGTTGACATCAGCGATGACGACGACACATTCCTTGAGACTGACGATGATGATGAAGACGAGTTGACAACACTGGTCAATGTGACGGACGACAAAGAAGAAACCTGATCAAATCAGGTGTCGGCAGTGGCCCTGGGTACAATCAGGGCCAGTCTTCCAGACGGAGATGAAAATTATTCCGCCTGTCCTGCCATTTTAGTCTTGATCTTGACGAAAAGCGGCTTTAGATAGCCGCACGGCAGGCGATTTTCCCAAACCGCCAATGCCAATTGGGGCCATAGCTCAGCTGGGAGAGCGCTTCGCTGGCAGCGAAGAGGTCAGCGGTTCGATCCCGCTTGGCTCCACCAATTTTTCCTATGCTCTATCCGCAAACGCGGGTGACACCCTCATGGCAAAGCCGGGAACTCCAATCAAGTAGCTCCCGACCGTATTGTCGACCAATTGAGCAATTCAGGTTTCGCCGGAATTGGCAAAACCTGAATGCATCAGCAGATCCTGCTCAGGCCGTGGTGTTTTCGCGTTTCGGCCAGGCTTCAGGATCAAGGTCCAGATCCGCAAAGTCATCGATGTTGAGCACAGGTCGCTCTACACCGGCTGCAAGTTGTTTGCGGAAATCCCGCAAGACACGCATGGCAATCGGAAAGAGCATCATGATCGCCAGAAGATTGACCAGTGCCAGAACACCCATCATCGGATCCGAGAAGAAGAATACCGCTGTTGCATCGGGTGCGACGGCGCCCAGCAGGACGATGCCCATGACGATAACGCGAAGCACCTGTATGGCCATTGGGTTCTTGGACAGCACAGTCAGTGCGTTTTCACCCAGATAGTAATTATAAACGATCGAGCTGAAGGCGAATAACAGGATGGCACCTGTCAGGAAATATTGTGTCCAGCTGCCCAGATGCGACACCAGCGATTGTTGGGTCAGCGCCACACCGTCGATCCCTTCGGCACCTGGCACATATACGTCACCCAGCAGAATGATGAAGGCGGTGCACGAGCAGATCAAAATCGTATCGATAAAGACCGAGAATGACTGCGTGATACCCTGGCTGATGGGATGGCGTACTTCTGCCGTCGCTGCCACGTTTGGCGCGGAGCCAAGACCTGCCTCGTTTGAAAAAAGGCCACGCCGCAGGCCCTGCGCAATTGCTGCACCCATGCCGCCACCGACAGCTTCTTCAAAACCAAAAGCATTGGCAAAGATTGTACCCAACACGCGTGGCACTTCGCCGATGTTCATGACGATGACCAACAGTGCCATCGCGATATAGCCTAAGGCCATAATGGGCACAACAATGTCGGCTGTTTTGGCAATACGACGAATCCCGCCAAACACGATAAATCCTGTAATGACCGCAAGGAAGAGACCCGTCCACATACGATCAATGCCAAGACTGTCGTAAGCAGCACCTGCCACGGTATTTCCCTGAAAGGCATTGAAGCCAATGCCGAAAGCCGCAATGAGGCAAATGGCATAAACGATCGCCAGCCAACGGTATTCCTGACCAAGGCCATGAATGATGGCCCTTGCCGGACCACCGCGATAGGATCCGGTCCCGTCAGCGCGTTTGTAAAGCTGTGCAAGTGAACACTCTATCAAACTCGTCGCCATCCCAACGAGCGCAATTGCCCACATCCAGAATACAGCACCGGGGCCACCCAGAGTAATCGCAACTGCAACACCGGCTATGTTTCCGCCGCCAACACGCCCGCCAACGGAAACCAGAAGTGCTTCACGCGCTGAAATTTTGTTCGGATCAGCCTGTTTGTTGGTCAGCACCCTGAACATCCGACCAAAAAAGCGGAATTGTACAAAGCCCGTGGCGATTGTCAAAAATACACCAAAAATGACGAGAATGGGAATGAGAGACCATCCCCAGGTGAGGTCCCCTATTAATGCGAAAAAACTTTCCAGCAGTTCCATATATGCCTCCGCCTTGGTCATTGGGTTGAATTAATGCCAACGTTAGGCGCAAGCCCTGTAAAGCGCGATAGGCCACAAAGGGTATTTTATACACTGATTGAGCCTGAACTAGCATCAAGTGGCGAAGGTTCGGCCTGAAAACCCGAGATTGCTGCCTAGCAATCATCATCCATCGAAGATCCATGCAGCAGGCTCGGTGCGAACCGCTAACAGCCTAATTGCCCAACTTGGCCGTCAACAGCGGAATGAAATGATCATCAATGCCAGCAAGGATCATCTCAACCGAGACAGCAGCCAGGAGTATACCGAGCACCTTGGTTCCAATATTGATCGCAGTCTTATTGAGGAACCGGGCCGCGGTGGTCGAAAAGGCCATTGCCAACCAGAGCACCAGGACAACCACCGCTATTGCAGCGGTAAGTGTCACGAAATCACCGACCGTCTCGACACGGCTGCTAAACACAATTGTCGTAACGAAAGCACCTGGTCCAGCCAGCAGCGGTATAGCCAGTGGATAAACAGCAATGCTCTTTCCGGGCTTTCCGTCTTTGTGTTTAACGGCTTCTTTTGCGTCCTCGTCTTCCTCCGGTTCGCCCTTGAGCATACCGAGCGCGATTGTCAGCACGATCAGACCACCGGCTATCTGAAAGGATGGCACATGGATCCCGAACAGGAGCAGGATCTGATCGCCTATCAGTGCCGCGATTACCAGAGCAATGAGTGTTGTCAATGACGCGACAGCTGCCGTTCTTTGTCGTTGGGGAGCGGTGTAGCCACTGGTAAGTCCGAGGAATACCGGGACTGCCACAAGTGGGTTCAAAAGCGCAAACAGAGCAACGATCATATCCAGAAAAAGATCGGTGTCAAACATGGCAAGTCCGCATAGTAATTCTCCTGAAATCAATACTCACAGACCAATACCTACAGCCGAACCAATAACTTAGCATCTATCAATTATACAGTCCACATCCGGGCGCAGGACATCGGACCGGGCATGAATGACATATGTAACCCGGATGCCCTGGAGCGCCTGCCTCCTCCAGATATTGGTCAGACCGAATGTCATGATGCACTGAAATGCCTTTCCTGCAAAGCTCGCGACAAGACCGGTTTGTATATGGTCGGGCAAATAATCACACGTGGTGAATTGACTCCATCTGTTCTTACTGTATATACTGTGTATATGAATGGTGATTTTAATTGGAAATTTGTTCTTTCCCAAACGGATGAACGCGCGATGTATCAGCAGATCGTGGATCACATACATCAGCACGTGATTCTGGGTGATTTGGCCGAAGGATCAAAGCTTCCATCCATGCGCGAACTCGCATCAATGCTGAAGGTGAGTCTGATCACCATCAAGCGCGCATATCTGGAACTGGAGCGCGCCGGAACCATCGTGACCCAGCACGGAAAGGGATCCTGGGTTGCAGGCGATCTTGATCTTGGCCGGCTGCGGCAAGAGGAGCTGGAAACACAGGTTAAATTTGTTGCTGAATTGGCCACCGAAATGAAAATATCGGCAGTGGAGCTGACGGCAATGATTGAGAAACATCTCAAGGACTAGGAGACGCTCATGGCAATCGAAAACGCAATTGAATGCGCACAGGTCAGCAAACAATATTCCAACTTTCATCTTGATCACCTCGATCTCAATGTCCCAACCGGTTCAATCATGGGGTTTGTCGGGCCAAATGGTGCAGGTAAATCCACTACTTTGCGTATTATCATGGGTCTGGTTCATCAGGATTCCGGCGAAGTGACTGTCCTTGGCAATGTTATGCCAGACCAGCAAATCGCAGCGAAATGGGGCATCGGTTATGTTTCAGAGGATATGCGTTTGTATCCTGGACAGGACATTGCCTTTCACATGAGTTTTTTGCGATCGGTTTATCCAACCTGGGATGACACTTATGCTGCGATTTTGCTGAAGCGATTTGGTCTTGTTGCAGAGCAGAAAATCAAGGGTCTGTCCCATGGGCAAAGGGTAAAAGCCTGTTTGCTGATGGCATTGGCACGCCATCCAAGATTGCTGATTCTGGATGAGCCGACAACCGGCCTCGACCCCCTGGCAAGGCAGGAAATACTGGAAGAAATGTCGGCGGTCATTGTGGAGGAAGATCGCACAATTCTGTTTTCCTCCCATAATACGCAAGACATTGAGCAGTTGTCGGATCAAATCGCATTTATCCACGACGGGTCTTTGTTGTTTACCAGGGACAAAGAGGATCTGCTTGACGCATGGCGACGTATCCGGCTTCAGACGGCAGAAAATTTCGATATGCCCAATGTGCCGGGACTGGTGGATCTACAGCGCAACGGGCGCGTAACAACCCTGGTCACCAACCAATATAGTCAGGATGTTGAATCGGGACTCAAACACGAGAGCGCGACGCTCCTGGCCGTTGAACGGATGACCGTCGAGGAGATATTTCTAACCAGCGTCATGGCAAAAAAGGAGTTGGCACAATGAACACCATTGTTTCGAAACTCGTGTTGAAAGACCTTTCGATAATGAAAGTTCCGACCCTTCTTTGGTGGTCCTGTGGCCTGATAGCCGTCGCCATTGTTGCATTCGGCGGGTCGACGATGCTCAATTTTGCCTCGATATTATTCGTTTCCAGCATGGCTGGTGCCGGCATTCACGCGATCATGCGCACAGTGGTGGAAGAGCGTCGGGAGCAGACACTGCCCTTCATCATGAGCCTGCCCATAACAATTGCACAGTATAATTCGGCAAAGCTGATCAGCAATTTGGTCATTTTCGGAGTGGTCTGGATCACCCTGACCATTGCCACCTATGTCATTGTCATCACCAACGAAACATTGCCATTGGGCTATATGCCATTTCTGGCCATTGTCTTTGTGGGCATATTCCTTGCGAATACCGCCATTCTTGCCACGAGCCTCATAACCGAGACAATTGGCGGCTGTATCGCTGCAATCATCGGTGCGAATGTCGGCACACAGATGTTTTTGTGGGCTGTCAACGGCCTTGAAGGTATCCGTTCAACGATCAATGGTGCACAGGCAGCCTGGAACAACACGGCATTGATTGTCCTGACATCAGAAGTTGCCATAATCATTGCCCTTATTGTTCTTACCTACGTTCTTCAGTCCCGCAAAAAGGATTTCATTTGAGTTTGACGGTACAATGGGCACGGGGCTTTTCAGCTCCCTCAATCATACCGGGTCACTGATTGATCTGCCAATGATCCCGCTGCACCACGGCGCCATGGGGACCTGGTCATTGCCATAGGCACGAATACACTGTCCGCCATCAGTAAGACGTTGTTATTTGTATAAAAACAAGCAATCATATCTGTACGAATACTTCATCTGGGGGGATGTCGGATAAGGACGCCTCTTTGTCGATTGCGAACATAGGGTGGCTCATACACATGACGAAATACTCAACAGATGGTTACAGGATATTATGCGACGGCAACAATGTCTGGATCAAAGGCTTTTGCTATTCGCCTGTACCCATCGGCGGTACTTTCGAATGGGAACCCTATGGCGATTTTTTGACCGATTACTGGCAATCCATTTACCACCGCGATTTGCCCATCATTCAATCATTGGGCGTGAATTCGCTGCGCCTGTACACATCAAAACCATATAACAAGCCGGATGACCCGGCATCAGGGATAGTCGATCACACCGATTTCCTCGATACCTGTCAACAACACGCCATTTCGGTATGGGCAGCCTATCCGATCAACAATGCAGCATTTGGCAACGCCGAGCTGATGCGCATCACCGAGGATGGCACAAAGTTGATGTGCCAACAGATGGCAGATCATCCGGCAGTCATCGGTTTTATCATCGGCAATGAGCTCAATTCACAAGCCAACATCAACAATTCGGATTGGTGGGCGTGGATGAACAAACTGGGTTCTATCGCGAAAACCGCAGCACCCGATAAATTGACGATGCAATGTTTTATTGATGACGGAATGAATACAGCAAAAGCAGCGATGGGCACCATTGGCAAGGGTGCACCGGCGATTGATGTTTTCGGGATCAACTCCTATCGGGGGACAGTCGACACCGGGTTCGACAGTCTTTTCCAATCCTATGAGGATGTCTGCAACAAACCTTTGCTCATCACCGAGTTTGGCTGTCCCGCCTCGCAGCATGTTCCGGACCAGCCATACCCGGCGGGAAAACCCGTAGAGATGGCCAACCGGGCCTCGGATCAGTCAAAATACATTGCCGCTCACTGGGAAGATATTGACGCACATGCCAACCGTCGCAGTCTTGAGCCTGGGTGTGTTTGTGCAGGTGGCTATATCTTCGAGTGGTGCGATGAATGGTGGAAACAGGGACAGCCAGTCACTGTGCATAAAGGCACGGGAGAAGATCCAACACCACAGTTTCCTGGCAATTGGTGGGACGAAGAGTGGTTCGGTGTCAATGCCGTGACGCCCAATGGACGCCAGCCAGATCAACCCGTGCCCGACAAGCCGGATACGCTGATCGGACGTGACGCGGTCCAATATCTGTGGAAGGTCTGGGGTGAACATGATTAGACCGTTTCACGTTTAGTCAGAAACGGGACAACGGTACCGGCCTTTGATTTTGTTGATACATTCAGGTTTTGCCGGTGCCTTCAAAACCTGAGTTGCCCCATGGGCAGGTTTTTTTCAAAAACCCTGCTCACGCCGCTGCGCCTCTGCAGATTGGCGAACAATGTCGGTAACCTGCTGCAGTTTGTCACCCAGCGGGTTCGACTTTCGCCAAACCACACCAATTTTGCGCGACGGACCGGGTTTTAAAAACCTTGACACGGATACTCCGGCTGAGCGTGTCTCGACCGATACCGCCATATCAGGAATGAGGGTAACACCGATCCCGGAGTCAACCATTTGAACCAGCGTTGACAATGAACTCCCGTCCATCACGTCACGTCCAAGGGGAGGCCGCATGCCGCAAAAGGCAAGTGCCTGGTCGCGGAAACAGTGCCCCTCCTCAAGTAACAGAAGTTTCATTTCACTCAGTTCCTCGCCGGTCGGCACCGGCTGGTCGCTGTCAGCGTTGCTTCGCACCAGAACAAATTCTTCTTCAAAGAGTTCGACCTCAACAAGGCCCGGTTCCGAAATCGGCAGTGCGACAATGGCGGCGTCCAACCGCCCGTCCCGCAGCTCGGCAATCAACCTGTCGGTCAAACTCTCACGTATCCGTAGATCAATCTCCGCGTGGGAAACTGATAGTGTCTTGACAATCCTGGGCAACAGATACGGAGCGATGGTCGGAATTATGCCAAGGCGCAAACTCCCAACAAGCCCTTCCCGGGACGCACGGGCCAGATCACTCAAATCGTCGACTGCTTGCAGTATCTGACGTGTTCGTACCGCAAAATCCCTGCCAAAACTGGTCAACCGAATAACACGTGCACTGCGTTCAAAAAGGGTACTGCCCAGATGCTCTTCAAGTTCCTTTATCTGAACAGATATGGCCGGCTGCGAGATGGAGCAGGCAACGGCGGCGCGTCCAAAATGACCTGCCGCAGCCACGGCCTCGAAATATCTGAGTTGGCGAATCGTGATATTGTTCATAACTTCAGGTTATTCATATTATAGGAAAATACAAATTTATTCTATGGGGACATTCTGGTAATGTTCTACAAAAGCAATCAATCAGCGGAGAGCCAGATGGACGGAAATGACAGCGGAAAATGCCCGGTCATGCATAGTGGAAGCATTCACGCAACAAATGAGGTACAATCAAATCGTGACTGGTGGCCCAATCAGCTCAACCTCAAAATCCTGAATCAGAATGCCCCGCAAACCGATCCGTTTGGTGCTTCGATCAATTATGCGGAAGCGTTCAAGACACTTGATCTTGCTGCCGTCAAAAAAGACCTTACTGCGCTCATGACAGACAGTCAGGACTGGTGGCCGGCCGATTATGGACACTATGGGCCTTTGTTTGTGCGCATGGCATGGCATAGCGCCGGAACCTACCGGACAGCTGACGGGCGTGGCGGTGCAACATCCGGTTCACAACGTTTTGCACCACTCAACAGCTGGCCTGATAATGGCGGTCTGGATAAAGCCCGCAGATTACTTTGGCCAATCAAGAAGAAATACGGCAACCAGATTTCCTGGGCTGATCTGATCGTTCTGGCAGGCAATGTTGCGATGGAATCCATGGGTTTCAAAACATTCGGCTTTGGCGGCGGCCGGGAAGATGTCTGGGAACCTGAAGAGGACGTCTATTGGGGCTCAGAGGACGTGTGGCTCGACAACAAACGTTATTCCGGTGATCGCGATCTGGAAGAACCTTTGGCAGCCGTGCAGATGGGTCTGATTTACGTCAATCCGGAAGGTCCTGACGGAAACCCGGATCCTGTTGCGTCCGGCAGAGACATTCGTGAAACCTTTGCGCGTATGGGCATGAATGATTATGAGACCGTCGCCCTGACGGCCGGTGGTCATACATTTGGCAAGGCTCACGGCGCAGGAGACCCCGCATTGGTGGGCCCTGAACCTGAAGGGGCACCGATTGAGCAGATGGGACTGGGCTGGAAAAATGCCCTTGGTACCGGCAAGGGTGTTGATGCCACTGTGAGTGGGATCGAAGGTGCCTGGACACCAACACCCACGACGTGGGATCACTCCTACTTTGAAACGCTGTTCGGCTGGGAGTGGGAACTCACAAAAAGCCCCGCTGGCGCAAATCAGTGGAAGGCTGTGGGCGCCGAGGGCACCGTTCCGGATGCTCATGATCCTTCACGCAGTCACGCTCCGATGATGACCACCGCCGACATGGCCATGCGTATGGATCCCACATATGAAAAAATATCGCGTCATTTTCTCGATAATCCGGAAGAGTTTGCAGATGCATATGCGCGTGCCTGGTTCAAGCTGATCCACCGCGACATGGGTCCGAAATC
Source organism: uncultured Rhizobiaceae group bacterium (assembly GCA_947501445.1). Taxonomy (GTDB): domain Bacteria; phylum Pseudomonadota; class Alphaproteobacteria; order Rhizobiales; family Rhizobiaceae; genus Hoeflea_A. Next base: position 44,373 of record CANMVS010000013.1, read on the forward strand.
CCGCTATCTCGGCCCGGATGTTCCGGCTGAAGATCTTATCTGGCAGGACCCGCTCCCCGCAGAAAGCCACGACCTGGTTGATGCAGATGATATTGCCTTGCTCAAGGCACAGGTTCTGGCCTCTGAATTGTCAATATCCGAACTGGTCACAACGGCCTGGGCATCTGCTTCGACCTACAGGGGATCAGATCATCGCGGCGGTGCCAATGGCGCGCGCATTCGTCTGGCACCACAAAAAGACTGGGCGGTTAACCAGCCAGACCAACTGGCGAAAACCCTTGCCGTTCTTGAGGGTATCAGAACCAGTTTCAACAATGGCCAACAGTCAAAAGCCATCTCCATGGCTGATTTGATTGTTTTGGCCGGGTCTGCGGCCGTTGAGCAGGCTGCCCGGGACGCTGGCCACGATGTCAGTGTGGCATTTACAGCCGGTCGCGTGGATGCCTCCCAGGAGCAAACGGATAATGAGGGGATTGCCGTTCTGGAACCAAATGCTGATGGCTTCAGAAACTATCAGCCATCAAGTTACACTGTCTCGGCAGAGGAACTGCTGATCGATCGGGCGCAGCTGTTGACGCTTACCGCTCCCGAAATGACGGTCCTTTTGGGTGGGCTGCGGGTGCTGGGTGCCAATTTCGGTCAAACGCAGCATGGTGTTTTCACCGATCGGCCACAAAAACTCACCAATGACTTCTTTACAAATATCGTCGATATGAACATCGCCTGGGAAGCGGATGGCGACGATGACACCCTCTATCTGGGCCGCGACGCAGCAAGCGGTGACATCAAGTGGACAGGAACGCGTGTTGACCTGGTGTTCGGATCCAATTCACAGCTGCGGGCGCTGGCAGAGGCCTATGCGCAGGATGATGCCGAGAGCATCTTTGTGGCAAATTTTGCAGATGCCTGGACGAAGGTGATGAACCTGGATCGCTTTGATCTGAGGTAATTTGGCACCCGTTCTGTTTCAAAACACCCAATGCGCAGATTTGTAGATCTGCGCATTGGCTTATATGGTCATCGGTTTCTTGGGGTTTTATTCAGACCGTTTCACGTTTCTGACCAAACGTGAAACGATCTAATATGGTCCAAATTGCTTTCGCAGAGGTGCGATTTCGTATGCGTTCTGCATTCCCTGCGGCATAATCCCGCCTGAGGGACATTGATCACAAAGCTGTGAGAAGGATATCGCCAGCATAATTGCGCCTGTATGATAAGGAAACCTGGTTGATTGCCCAGCGCAATGGGCCTTTGGACGACCATAACTGTACCGCAAGGGAGATTGGCATGACATCTTATGACCGACGTTCATTTTTGATCGGTGCAGGTGTGGCTGGTGCAGCCCTTTTGAATGGCCCGTCTGCGCTTTTGACGCCAGCCCAGGCACAAGGCGCCTATGCGCCAACCAGAACCATGCGCGGCGGCAGCAATAATTACAGACCGAATGCACCCCTTGTGGAAAGCCTCGGCTCAGGTTTTATAATGTCTGGAACGGTGCGCAGGGCCGGAACCGGCGAGCTGCTGCCAAATATCAGAATTCAGATATGGGCAGCAACAACGCGCGGCGGTGAACGCGAGCCAAGCAATCATGGCAGCGTGATGACCCTGGCCGATGGCAGCTTCCGGCTTGAGATGGAGCAAATTGTGCCTAATTTTGGCCAACCGCATGCGCATCTGGCCTATGATGATACCGCCTTTGAAACAGTATTTCTGCGGCCGGTGATGCCAAGCGCCCATGATACAAAACTGCACGCAGATTTTGTTCTGGCACCTGTTTGAATTTATTGTGCCGCCAGTTAATCAGGATCGCCGGAGCAGGTTGCTGCTCTTGATGTGGGGGGCCTTTGGACTTCTGCTGATCATACCGCTTTGCCTTGCAGCGCTCAGTCCACTTTTGGCCTATCGCGATGCCACCTACATCACTGCCGCCATGGCAGGCATTGCAGCCCTTACATTGTTTGTGGTCCAACCGGTTTTTGCGGCAGGGTTTGTGCCTGGTGTTTCGCGTTTGAGATTAAAACACTGGCATCGCTGGATTGGTGCTGCAATTGTGAGTTTGGTCGCCATCCATATCGGTGGCCTATATATCACCAGCCCTGCAGACGCACTTGATGCCCTACTTCTTGTCTCGCCGACATGGTTCTCCGTCTATGGTGTCATCGGCATGTGGGGGATCATAATAACCATCGTTCTGGTTGCTTTGAAATCACGATTGAAGCTGCCTTATCCACGTTGGCAAATCCTGCACAATTCCTTGATGATCGTCGTGGTGATTTCGAGTGTTGTTCATGCTTTGCAGATCGAAGGAACAATGGACACATTCTCAAAAATACTATTGTGCATAGCAGTGCTCGCGGCTGCCGGTGCCGCGTTCATACACATGTGGATTGTGCCCCCGGGGCGACGGAACCGCAGGGTATCTTGATACCAGGCCATGCGTTTTCTTCAGCACGAGGTATGGTTTGCCATTGGCCACAGGACTCTCAGCGACATCAGCCGGGGTATTGGAGGGCGGTAATTTGTGGAGAAACTAATGCGTAACTATCGTGTTGGGCAGATCGTGCCCAGTTCAAATACCACAATGGAAACCGAAATCCCGGCAATGTTTCGCGCCAGAGAAACGGTGGAACCCGAACGGTTTACCTTTCACTCCAGTCGCATGCGGATGAATAGGGTGACCAAAGAAGAACTTGTGGCAATGGACGCTGATTCCGACAGATGTGCACTGGAACTGTCAGATGCCCGCGTTGACGTTTTGGGCTACGCCTGTCTGGTTGCCATCATGGCAATGGGCAAGGGTTATCACCGTGTTTCGGAAGAACGCCTGCATGGTCGCACGAAAGAAAATGGCGCTCCGGCTCCTGTGGTTACCAGCGCCGGCGCATTGGTCGATGGTCTTCATGTCATGGATGCCAAAAAAGTCGCCATCATAACCCCTTACATGAAACCGCTAACCAAACTGGTGGTGGATTACATCGAGCATGAAGGTATTGAAGTGGTGGACGCCATAGCGCTCGAGATCCCCGACAACGTCGAAGTGGGCCGCAGCGATCCGCTGGCGCCTGTTGAGATCGCCAGCAGGTTGAAGACAACCAATGTCGATGTGATTGTCGCCTCGGCCTGTGTGCAAATGCCATCCCTGACATCGCTGGAGGGGATCGAGGCAAAGCTGGATCTGCCAGCCATCTCGGCAGCTACCTGCACAAGCTATTTCATGCTCAATGCACTCGGTTTGAAACAACAGGTTCCCGGATCAGGCGCATTGCTCAGCGGAAGATACACAGCCATGCACTGATTGGTGTTTTAAATACCCTCCTTTGGGAATTCGCCCGAAAGACAATTTTTCAGATATTTTGTAAACCCCGAATGCCGCCCCTGTCACGCAATTATGTACAATCAGAACACAGTGGCACAGCTGCAGAGTGATCATGTCTCCATGACAGTTTTCGCACCGAGTTCTTCATACTGGGTTATTACAGGCAATGTACACGAAGCAGCGGCCAGAGAATAATGTTTGGTGTTCTCTAAGATTCTGCTGCATGATAATTCTTTTGCAGGAGGTTCAAAATGAATTCATTTATTCGTAATTTATCCCTTGGTGTCCTATGTGCGGCCACGGCCTTTTCGACGGCACAGGCTGAGGATTGGCGGTTCAACAATTTTTTGCCTGAAACACGTCCTGAATCCGCGGAGATCAATCAGTTTGCTCAGGATGTGAATGATGCCACCGGGGAGGATTTTACGCTCAAGGTGTTTGGCGGTGGTTCGTTGGGATTGAAGAATACCGATACGTTGCGCTTTTTGCCCAAGGGGGCAGTTGAAATGAGCCTGATGTGGGCAAATTATCTCGGCCGCGACGCGCCAGCCTTGAGTTCCGTCTTCATTCAGGGATCAATCGGCACAGTTGAGGAGCTTGAAAAGGCCCTTCCTGTGGTGCGCGAAATCTATGAGGAGGAATTTTCAAAATGGGGCGTTTCGTCGGTCGGCTATGTTGCCATTCCCATGTTGTCGGTGTCGGTCTTTTGCCGGGATGAACCGGTAAATACACTGGAAGATCTGAAAACCAAAAAACTGCGTGTCTGGGCCCGCGACCAGGTGGAAACTTTCACCCGTCTGGGTGTCGCAGCGCAGATCATCCCGCAGGAGGAAATGTATGTGGCGATGAAGACCGGCGTCGTCGATTGTGCACTTTATCCCGCACTCTATGCCCATACGGTATCACTACAGGAGGTGGCAAAACATGCATCCTTCCTCTACCCCATGGCTTCCGGGCCCTATGTATTGGGCGTGGCCAATGATCGCTGGGCAGAAACCGATGATGGTGTGAAACAGGCGATAACAAAGGCGGCAAATGACCTTTGGGACCGCACCAATCAATATGATGATGACTATGATCGCGAACTTGCTGCGCGCGACAATATGGTGGAAGCCGGCGTGGCTTGGGGTGATGATTTTCCTGAGGAAGACCGTGCACTCTTCCTGGAGGCCGTTGCCGAGACCTGGGGCATTCTTGCTGAAGAAGCCGGTGGGGACGCACCGGCTTATCGCCAGCGGGTGCTGAGTGCCCTGGGCCGCTGATCCGCGTGATACTTTCGTTGAGTACAGTCAGGAAACTGATAAAGCAGGGGCTGGACAGTCTAGCCCTTGCATTTGCAGTGGCTGCCGCCGCCGGCATGATTGGTATCGTCGCCATTATCGTAACCAGCGTCATTTTAAGAAAATTTGCCAATTCCCCGCTGCATATTACCGAAGAAGTCGTTGGCCTGTTGCTCAGTGTTTCGCTTTTTTTGGGATTGCCTGCCGTAACCCTCAAGGCCAAACACGTGCGGGTGGCACTGCTCACCAGCATGATAAAGGGCAAGCTTAATGACGGCCTTCAGTTTCTCGCACTGGTGGTGGGGATTGGTTTTTTTGCCTGGCTTATTGTTGAATCGATACCCTGGTTTGAGTTTGCGCACCGGCTGAACCTGAAAACCGAAACCAGCAGAATTTTGCTCTATCCGTGGATGGCCGTGCTACCCGTTTCACTGATCCTGACCTGTACAATTCTGATTGCGCGACTGTTGGGTATCATTGATCGGGGTGAAAACGACGAAACAGAAATCAGCAGCGCATTGACACGCTCAACGGATGGGGACGCTTAATGTTCTGGCCAACGCTCATTGGCGTGCTTGTGGCGAGCGCCGGCACGGGTGTTGCATTGGGTGCCGCACTGGGGCTGACCGGCATGGTCATCCTGTATTTCTTTTCAAATGGCGCGACTTCACTTGCCATTGACGCCATCTGGAGCGTTTTCAATTCCTTTACACTGAGCGCTGTGCCCATGTTCATTTTACTGGGAGAAATACTGCTCAGAAGTGGCATCAGCGAAAAAGCCTATTCAGCTTTCACACCACTGTTTCGCAAAATTCCGGGCGGCCTTCTCCACACCAATATTGCGGTATGCACACTCTTTGGCGCTGTCAGCGGATCCAGCCTGTCAACGGCTGCAGCCGTCGGTTCCGTTGCATACCCCGAAATGACCAAACGCGGCTATAACAAGGACGCCATCGTTGGCAGTCTGGCTGGAGGCGGTACACTGGGTTTGTTGATACCGCCCAGTCTTTCCTTTTTGATCTTTGGTGCCCTCACGGAAACATCCATCGGCCGGCTGTTCGCGGCAGGAATTGTCCCGGGTCTGTTGGCTGGTGGTTTCTTTATGCTGTATATTCTGATCAGAAGTATCAGCGCGCCGCATATTGCACCGCGCAGCGATACGCCAGTATCATTTCGTCAGACAATTGCCGGTTTCCGCCACATATGGCCGTTGCTTGCATTGATACTGCTGGTTATCGGCAGCATTGTCGGTGGCCTTGCCACTCCGACCGAAGCAGCGGGTGTGGGCGTCGTCCTGGCTGTGGTTATCTGCACGATCTGGGGAGACCTGACCTTTCACAAACTGGTGGGTGCCGTCTATCAATCGGTACTGTTGTTTTCGTCGATTGGATTTCTGGTTCTCGGTGCAACAATTCTTGCGCAATCGGTCAGCGTATTGGGGATACCCCAGCAGATTCTCGAAACCGTTGCAACCAGTGGGTATGGCACTTACAGCGTGCTGTTCATCGTCATCATCATCTATCTCATATTGGGTTGTTTTTTTGATGGTCTGTCGCTGATGATCATGACGCTGCCGGTTGTTTTCCCCTTGCTGACAGGGCTTGGGTTTGACCCGATCTGGATTGGCGTCATCATTACAATTGTCATCGAAATCGGTCAGGTCACGCCGCCAGTTGGCTTGAACCTTTCGGTTCTGACCGCGTTGACAAACAATGAAGTAAGCCTTGGACGTGTTGCCATTGCAACCGTGCCTTACTGGGTCATCCACCTGTTGATGATCGCGCTTTTGACGCTCTTTCCCATATTGGCGCTTTATCTGCCGAATCTGCTCTTTTGAGGAACTAGCCTCTGCTTAGCATCTGGCCGGTGATTATTTTTCGCAGAACCGTCAAATCAACATCATCCAGCTTATTGATGTAGAGACAGGCAACAGATTTCCTGTGTTTGCCCAACCTGTTGAAAAGCGCTTCAGCTCCCTTGAAGCTGTCGCCAACGTAGAAGGTCATATGGGCCTTTCGCGGTGAAAAACAGGCCACCGGCGCATTGCCTGTTCTGCCCGTCTCATACACATATTGGCGCGATCCAAATCCGATGATCGACGGCCCCCACATGACCGGGCTAAATCCCGTTATCTCCTGGTACATTTCAAGCGCGACCAAAGCATCTTTTCGACGACGGGGATTGTCTATGGATGAGATAAAATCATCAACGGATGCTGCAGTAGGTTTCGTTTTATTCTCGGCCATCACTCAAACTTGTTGTTATCGTTCCAGATTTTGGGTTCCCACAGTTCAATCTTGTTCCCGTCAGGATCAAGCACCCATGCGAAAATTCCATTCTCGTGCGTTTCCGGGCCCTGAAACAACTCTGTCCCCGCCTGATTCAGGCGACCAATGATACCTTCCATGTCGTCCACCCGATAGTTGATCATGAAAGTCGCCTGGCTGGGACTAAACCATGCACTGTCATTTGCGGCGAGACACCAGTGTGTTGCGCCCTTGTCCTCAGCAGTGTCTTCGCCCCAATTCAATATAACCGCACCGTTTTCTTCAGGCACCAAACCCAGATTATCCCGATACCAGGATCTCAATTCATCTGCGTTCCCACGCGCCTTGATGAATACACCACCAATTCCAGTCACATTTGCCATCAGATTCCATAATCCCTGTCGTGAAATATCCGTTCGTTTGTTGCATCAATTGTCATGCACATACGTTCGCTTGAACGTGTCAAAATCCTGCCAGGCGTGCCGTTGAGACCGTTGCACGGTTTGTCAGAAACGGGACAAATGTGTCATCCTTTAATTCCGTTGACGCATTCAGGCTTTGCCGGTTCCGTCAAAACCTGAATTGCCTTAATACACCAAAACTCAATGAAATTCACCTTCCCAGTCGAATTCAGCCGAAGCCTCAAAACTGCCGGGCCAGTGTTGGCACCAGTCCGGTGAGCGCACCTCCATCACACGATCTGAAGCAGGAAAATACGGCTTGATGTCGATGATGGGGGTATCGGGCAATGTATCTATATAGGGCACTTTGATCGTAGCGGTATTCTGATCAATGTTTTGAAGATGCACCACGGACATGCAAATCGGATTCGGTCGCGCTGGTGAGCGCGATGCAAACACGCCTACGTTGTTGGGGTTATTGACATATGGTTTGCGGCACACGGTTCTTGCGCGGTCATTCTTCAAGTCCGCTTCACTTGCCCACCACAATACAATCGCGTGGCTAAACGCCTCCAACCCTTCAAGGGCTTCAGCGTATTTTGTGTTCAAAACCAAATCAAAACCATGGCCTGAAGGCCTGATAAGGCCGATAAATTCAACTGTCCTGTCATCGTGCATGGTCATACTCCGCGTCGGGTGACATCAAAGGCAAACATAGTCGAACAGTAAATCGATCCTTTGCCTCTTCTTCGTCATAAATTTCATAGCTGGGGCTATCGGCCAATTCGTGGCCGCTGGTGGGAAGCCAGCTCCCAAGAAACCAGTTCCAGTGGGGACTGAGGTCGTAACTGTCATTTGCCGCCAGAGAAATCTCGAGCTGGGCAATGCGGCCTTCCTTCAAGACCTGAATGCCGACCAGACCATCTCCTTTGGTTCCAGATTTTACCGCGCGACAAGCGTCGTATCGCCATCGCTCCTCGTGTGCGATATGCGAGTCTGACCAGGTGATCCCAAGACTCATGGATACTTTCGCTTCACAGTCACGCGCTTTGACCCAGTTGTTTATTTGCCTGTGCATTCTGTCGATTTCCCGATGTTCGTATCCTCCAATCCTTCGAAGATAGGCCAGCTCAAATACGGGTTGGCTGACAATCTCTACGCGATATTCGAGAACACCATCATTGCTCGTGTTGGCCGCCATGTCTTTTCCATTCTTGCTGAATTCCAACGTGCGGGGATGGAGCGATCGGTACGCCGAGGGCGGGCAACCAAAATGTTTTGTGAACGCCTTGGTAAAGTTCGCACTGCTGGTATAGCCGTGATCCATGGCGACCCTGGTGACCGTGTGGTCTTTTTTATAGATCAATGTGGCAGCAGCGCCTTCAAGGCGCAGGCGCGTGACCATCCTGGCAACCGTTTCACCTGTCAACGCGTGAAAAATGCGGTGAAAATGGAATTTTGAGAAATGGGCAACCGCGGCAAGTTCTTCGATTGAATGGGTTCTGTCGAGGCTTCCGGCGACATGGTTTGTAACCGCGTTGATGCGCCGACAATAGTCATTGGCCTTGCTCATCCATTCCCCGTTCCAGACTTGAATTTCAGTCAATTCTGAACCGCCCGGGCTACAACAGATGGCCTATGGAATTCCTGTCTGCCATCGCTCGCATGGCAACAATATAGTTCTGAATAGGAGCCTAAATGATTTCCCCTGACGGACAAACCTTACATTGCCATCAGGTTCTGCGTTTTTCCACCAGCGAAGGAAGCCAATTCAGCGCAACATTGGTTTCGGCATCGACAGAAGCTATTGCCGGTTGCGCCCGGCCCCAATCAAGCGAGCCAATAGAAACGTCGCCTACCGACCAGCACAGATTTGCAAGAGCAAATACGAAGCCTTCCGCAGTGCCTGTGGCAATGGCAGCCATTGCCGTCAGCACCCGCCAGGGCAAACGTGCCCACATGGATGTCAGCAGCGGTGCTGTGTCTTTGACAGTGTTTGGCACCCAGAAAACAGCTGGAGAGGCGGCCGATTTGACCAGAAATCCGATAGGCCCATCCATATAAGTTTCCAGCAACCCATTGATACGGCCACCCGGATCAAACAGTCCGCTGCGCCCAACCCTTGATGACCATTGCGATTGAATTGCCTGGCATTCGAAAATGCCTCCCTGGTAGGTCATCAGGCTGGCTGCGACAACATAGATACCCGTCAGGCTGGTAAGGCCTGCAAGCAGGATTGATTGAGACAGGCTGAATGACGTTGCGCCGAAGATGGCAAGACACACACCGCCCAGGGCGAGCATAAGGCCGCCCAGTTTCAAAAACACCGGGCTCTTGCAGCAAAGGCGCAGCAGGGTTGAACCGGAAACAAAACATACGGCCGAAACGGTAATCCAGCTGGCACCAAAATAGAGTGTTGTCGCAATCAGTGTCATACCAAGGAGCGTCGCTGCCGCATCAATGGATGTACGCGCTCGTAAAAGCTTCAACCGACCCGCGATACTACCTAACCCCATGGAAACAAGAATTATGACAGCAAGACCAATTGGGGCCGCCGCATCCGGATTATTCGAAAAAAGCACCGCTATTTTTTCACCAGTTGCAAGCTGCGAAGATGTAATCACTGATGCAATGTCGCTGTAAAACATAAAAAAACCGCCCGCGCCTGCTATGGCGGCAAGCATATTGCCCGATTCATATCCCCAAAACTGCAATTCTGGCGCCACCTTCATTATCCGGAGACGCATATATGTGCTGATGCTGTTGAATGTTGCTGCTGACATGATCAATCGTCCCCCCATTGGCCAAACAGAACCGGCTGACATTGTCGGCACAGTGTTTGCGGGCACAACGTCTGTTTGGCTCTCAACCAATGTTACAATTTGCTACGCGGGGTGAATGTGGCGATTGTCACGTTTTGGCCTCGCATTCGTGGCCGGAACCGCCGTCAACAATGCCATTCCGGTTTTGCGGTTTTTGGAAAGGGACGTTTCTACCGGTACTTTTCAAAAGTCGCTTTCGAGGTTCCGTAAGACCGCCTTGCCTTACTGAAACATTCTGCCAGGGTCATATACCGGCTCGCCCTGAAGCAGGGTTGCAACAACGCCAGCGTCGCCAATACGCTCGGAAGGCAATTCAAACAAATTGTGTTCAAGTATCACCAGATCCGCAAATTTTCCCGGCTCCAAAGAACCGGTTGTTTCATCGTGACGCAGCAGCCGGGCAGGCTCGATGGTCAGCATCTCGATTGCCCTGGCCAGATCAATTTCGCTATCCACGGCATCTCTGGTCAGAACAGTCTGGATTTTTTCGACCGGCGACAGGCTGTCCGCATCCCAGTCGCTGCTGAGTGTGACAGATGCGCCGGCGGCCAGCAGCGCATCAATGGGAAGCAGGTCCGCGCTGCGTTCACCAATGAAATTTGCCATGAACGCCTTGTTTTCTGCGTCAATGGAACTGGGAGCCATCTGAAAATCCGCGACAACGCCCAGGCTCTCGAAACGTGGCATGTCGCTGGCTGCGACCTGATACAGATGGGTTATACGATGCGGGCCGGTGGAGGGGTCTGTCGTCTCAATGGCATCCAGCGCCAGACCTGCGCCGCGATCCCCGGTGGCATGGAAATGCAGCTGAAAACCCGCATCCGTCAGGGCGCGGGTATAACGATGAAGCGTCTCGGTATCGAAATATTCGAAGCCCAATCTGTCAGATGATGCGAGACCCAGGTCTGCTTCATAGGGCTGATACATGGCTGAGGTTGCCTGGCTAAGTATGCCATCAATGTAAATTTTAATCTGATCGAAGCGAACCAGCGCATCCCTGTTACTGGAAAAGCGACGTTTCAGATCTTCAAGCTGGGCATTGAAAGGGCGATCAGGATATAGATAAAGTGCGTTGCTGGCCCGTACAGTCAAATCCGCATTCTTTTCCGCCTGCAACCAGATTTCCGGATGTTGTTGCGGCCAGTATCCGCCAGCATCACTGACACTGGTGATACCGTTTGAAGACAGGGTGCCCTGCGCATTGACAAGGCTTTCATAGGCAAGGTCGAGATTTTCCGGTGTTGGTGCAAAGGCAGCATTGCGTAATTTTTGCTGTGCATTTTCAAGCACAACCCCGTTGGGCCTGCCACTGGCCTCATCACGCAATATCAATCCGCCAGGCGGATCACCTTCCATCGTATCATAGCCAACTGATGCCAGCGCAGCGGTATTGGCAAGCGCACCATGGCCCAGATCATCAAGAATGAGAACAGGACGGTTGCTGACGACAGCATCGACAGCGGCAAGTGGATTTTCAACCTGTTCCAAAAGGGCTGTCATATTCACGCCCGTTCCGATAATCCAACGCCCCGCAGGCGTTTGATCCGCACATTGGCGCAGGGTCGAAAGCAACACGTCCAACGGTGCCTCAGGCTCAAAGAGGCACATTTGTTCATTCACACCCGCCTCAAGCGCGTGCAGGTGGACATCCTGAAACCCGGGTAGGACCATTCGGCCCCCAAGGTCGATTATCTCGGCCTCACCCTCAATATTGGCGAGTACCTCGGCGCGGTTGCCAACGGCAACAATAATGCCGTTCGGATCAATGGCAATCGTATCGGCCCAGGTGCGATCCGCATCGACCGTATAGATTGCACCATTGGTAAGGACGCGAAAATGTGCGCTCTGTGCGATAGCAACGCCGTGCGTGTTGAATACTGCAAGGGTGACAATGAGGCTGATTGCGGTAAAAATTCTGACTAGCATTGTGCAATACCCGCCACTTTTTCAGCACCCCTTTTCGGCACGGGTTCTCTGCACAGCCTGTTGCTCACCTTTGAGCCTTGCAACCTGCGGCGCTATATTGTCGCCGCTCAAGGTCGACAAGGGCCAACCGGACAGGACGAAGCCCTCTTTTTCATTGTCATAGGCGCGCTGCTGTTGGAGTGAAGCTGTCGCCAGCTTGTCTTCTATCTGCTTTGCCTCGTTATCCAGCCATTCGCAGGATTTGTCTGCATAAACGGCATTGGATACCGGCGCAGGCGCAATGGATTGTGGAGATTTCGTGCAGCCGGCAAGTGCCAGCGTGCAGAAAAACACACCCCATCCGTATCTATGATCACGTCGCATCCAGATCTTCCACCCTACAAGCACTTTGTCTCATCCCATGCCCGCACAATGAAGATCCAAATTCCACAGATTACAATTGGCAGGCAATCGGGTTGCTCCATTGGCAGCTCCCGCCGCCAATACTAGGTGAATTGAATAATCTTGCAATAACAGGACTGAAAACTGTTCAGGGCATATCGAGCGTAAGTTTCCCCTGAAGGTAGGTGCTGCCACCCTTGTCTATCGCGTCAAGCCTGCGTCCGGCAAAAGCGCCAGATCCCTTGACGCCACGGTAGCGCCCGGTACCTGATATTTCGTCGAATTTCGCCGCAACCGCAACACCCTCTTCACCAACCTTTCGTGCACTTCCGGCGTAGCGGGCGGTAATTTGTGATCCATCCTGGAATGTCCATAGTGCATAACCGTGAAACGGACCCGATCCCTTTGTCAGATCAAACCAACCTTCATACTGGTGAACGGCAACATCATCATTGGGAAAAATGGCCAGTCCGCGAAAGGCTGCGATACCAACGATGTGGTCCTTGTTTTCCAGAACCGGCAGATTGTGCGACGTGCGCACATGCATCACCGCCTCATACTTGCGTTCGATGGTCTGCGCCGAAGAAACCTGGATCGCCATCAATACGAATAATACACTCATCAAAAGTCGCGTCATCGATTATCCTTCTTTGGTGTGCCGCTGCCCGATATCTGTTGGTGCAAACAGCAGGGCCGAACGCCGTCAATTTCAGCCACGTTAACATGCTCACCACATTTGTCGCCCTAAACAACAGGTCGCCTTGCTACAATATTTTGTGCTTTGACGGGGCTGGCTGTACACAGGCCCGTGCATGGATCGCTGCCCTGGAGCACCCTGACACAGCTGTAATATGATATGGATGTTACATCTGCTGATTCATCTACTGGGGGGAAGCATTGTTCCTGGCACTGCGGTTTCTATTTCTTTTCATCGGCTGGCTCATGGTGTGCGCTACTGCCAATGGTCAAGGCACGCTCATCTATGAAGGGCCTGTGCCGATAAAACTCAGGAGCGGAACGGCAATATTGCCCGTGGCTGTTCTGGCGGAACCATCCGCAACGGCTGATGGTGAATTGTTGCTTCACGCCTATTCCAGCACCCGCGACATGCGCCCGATCCTGCATGAGCAATTACAGATTGTCGCGCGTGAAAAAGCCAATGCCTGCGAATTGCGCGTGGCAGTACCAGAGGCGAATTTGGACATCCGTGAGGGCCTGATTGTGCTTACTGCCATCATCCAGTCGGAATTCTGGGTTTGCACGTCATTTCTCAAAACCCGGCTCGGGAGCGATACAACCCGTGTCTCGGCAAGTGCCATACCGGGCGTTCGTGATGGTCGGCTGTTTCTGGAACCGGGTTCCTTGCAGGTCGAGGGGATCGGCGAGTTGATTGCTGCCATCGGCGGCGAACAGGTGCTGCGGGATTTGTATCAACAGGCGATTGACCGCTTCAATAACAATGCTGATATGACCCGGTTACCCGATGCGTTGGTTGAGGCCGGGTTTTCCTATCATTCAGTAGCGCTCGCCCCACAGGGCAGTGACCCTGCAACCGTGCGTGTTTCAATTGTTGGCCCCAATGATCTGATTAATCTGATTAGAATCATTGCCGGTCTGAATTGAGCACCGGCATAAGTTTCAAAGGTGCTGTTGCCGATGTTTAAGTTCGATATTGTGCCAAATTAGTAGTGGGTAACGACAGCGCTGTCGAATAGAGCGCTGCCGTATATACAATGTCAGAATATGAAATCAGCTTCCACCAACTGGGTCACTCCGGTTAGCGTGGCGGTATTGCCAGAGATATCAAGCACCAGACTGCCCGACGCGAGACTTACATTGGCGTCGGCCTCGGTTACAAAACCATCCCCCGACGTATCCCAATCAGCAAATTGCGTGCCTGACGCAGACACGTCGATGAGATCATCACCACTGGTGAAATCGGTGACTGTATCATTGCCAAAGGCGCTGGAAAATATGAACGTATCACCGTTCAGGCCGCCAGTAAGCGTGTCATCATTGGAACCACCATCAAGTTCGTCCCAACCGTCACCGCCATCCAATACATCATTGCCTGAGCCACCATCCAGCTTGTCATCGCCGATGCCACCGGTAATGTTATCATCACCATTTTGTCCGAGCAGCTGGTCATTTCCAGCACGCCCGTCAATCGTGTCATCGCCACTGCGTCCCTCAACACGCTCATCGGCTGCGGACATCAATATGGTGTCTGCAAAGTTGGACCCACGAATGGATTCGATACCCACCAATGTGTCCTGATAGACGTTACCGTCCCAGTTGGTCGTGACATTTGCGCCAACCAGCTCCAGATCCGCTGTGATGCCGTCGGTTGCATTGCCCCGGTCATAACGGACCCGGTCCTGGCCCCCGGCGCCACCATCTATGTAATTATTGCCTGCACTGCCAATGAAACGCTCGGTGAAATTGTCGGCACCGAGGAAGGTATCATCACCCTGGCCACCAGCAAACTCCAGGCTGACCTGTGCTGTGATTGTATCCGTCCATGTCTGCAGCAAATCATTGGTATTCACACCGATAATTGTGGCCTGCAAACCATTGGCATCAAATATCGCGCGCCCTCCTGTGCCCGCGCCCCCATAGGTTATTTCATATGGTATCCCGAGTTGATCGTTTTCATAGGATATACGTCCGGTGGAATTGCCAAGAAAATTGATCGTATCACTGCCCATCATCGGCACGACATTTATCCATCCGTTTGCAGGAATATTGACCGTTATCTGGTCTCCCTGATTGAGCAGATTGGTGCCTCTGAACTCAAAACCATCGCTGGTGCCCGAAACAGCCAGATCGAGGTCCAGCAATGTGTCAGTGCCGTAGCCTGTCTTGGTAACTGTTGCGTCAACCGAGTTATTGATGATCCCGATTTCGGTAACATTGATATTGGCAACAATGCCCTGATCAAAGGCGAAGTAATTGCCATCCCAGCGCAAACTATAGTCAAGCGTTGAATAGTTTGCGAATGTATCGGAATAGTCGATCGTGTCATCACCTGATCCCTGCAGCACATAATCGCCACCACTCACCCGTATGACGTCGTCACCAGCACCTGCCAATATACTGTCTCTGCCCGTACCCAGCCCATCTATGGCTACCTCATCATTACCGGCTGTGCCTTCATAGTGTTGACTTGGTGATGCATAGATTATTTTGCTGCCGGTGTAGTTGTCATTCAGGCTGATCCAGTCTGCCTCGGTCATATTGTCGATCACCAGCCGCTGTGCGCCTATGGATGGAGAATAATTCAGGATCGCATCATTGTTTCCATCACCGTCGACATCCTGGGAGAAATCTGTGGTGACCTGGCTCATATCAGTTACCTGCGAGCGTGACAGGTCCAATATGTCAATACCCAGTTCAAAATCGAGAATTCTGTCCTCAAAGATATTTGACTGCATGAAAAAGCGATCTACGCCGGTACCGCCCCGCAGGACATAGGCACCATAGCTGAGCTGCAACAGATCATCACCAGCGCCGCCATCAAGAAAATTATCACCGCCGACGCCATAGAGCGCATCGTTACCATCGCCACCACGCAGTTCATTATTTTTGAAATTGCCGTAGATGGTGTCATTGCCATCGCCGCCTATGACATTTTCGAGGTTCACCAGAACGTCAACACCAATTTGCGTTGGATTGGCACTATCAAAGGCCAGTCCAACCTGCCGGTCGGTCGGTTGACCAAAACCGGCAAGCAGCGCCGCAACACTCACGCCATTGACCGTCTGACCGCCGCGATCAACTTCACGCATATCGATGGTCAAATCATTGATGGCTGTTGAAGATGAAAACTTGACGGTATCGGTGCCTGATCCACCGTCATAAAAGTCATTGCCCTGACCGCTGGCTGCGACGATTGTGTCATCGCCCTCACCGCCATCAACCTTGTCATTGCCATCGCCGCCGGTCAGCGTATCGCCGCCAGCACCGCCCTCCAGATTGTCGTCCCCGGCGCCACCGTCAATATTATCGTCACCGGCACCACCATCGATTGTGTCATTGCCCTCATCCGCGGTCAGAATGTCATTGGCAGAGCCACCCTCCAGAGTCGCGTCGGCGTCACCCTGAAAAATGATGACCTGCGCTTCTTCGCTTTGGGAATCACCGGCACTGACAGGTCCATCTTCCTTGGACCCCGTCACAACCTCAACGTCGCCGATCACATCATCAATCTGGATTTCCAGATTTTCAACCGATGAAACCTTGAGTTTGGAACCGCCAAAATCAAAGGTGAAAAACTGCCAGCTTTTGGCGGTCAGGTTCCACTGCTCAAATGCCGCGATCTGATCAGTATAGAGCGCAACCTGCGCGGTCGACATGAGAAGGCGCAGTGTATCGCGACCACGACCACCCATATAGACATCACAGGTATCGGCATCATCCACGAGCTCGTGTATGAGAACATCATCGCCGCGACCACCAAAGACCAGATCGCTACCGAACCCGCCATTTACACTGTCGTCACCTTTGCCACCAAAGACCAGGTCATTGCCGTCTCCGGCGTTCACCTCATCATCACCGCGTCCGGCAAGAATAATGTCGTTCCCGGCACCTGTATTAACAGTGTCATTCCCACGGCCGGTCAGGACAAACTGATTGTCATCATCCGTATTGATTACGTCATCGTTCCTGCTGCCAAAATTAAACTCAGTCATGATTGGGTCCCCTTGAGAAAAATGACGGCAGGCAAACCCATCCCCGGGAGTTGCACGTGATATACCGCCACGATTGGAATTTGTTCAGGGTATGATGATTTTCAGTTTTCTTATGTGATGCGGTTCACACATCTATTTCTGGCCGACATTTGTTGACATCTACGGCCCTGATTTTCCATGGACGTTGCGATTGCAGTTGGCCGGGATGGACGGACATGGCTTTTGTCATCTGCACACAAAACACGACCACTGTTTTTTTGTCACACTGATGCCATTGTGGTTAGTATGTATTGCACAACGATAAGCCGGAGCGATTCTGATGTCTTTTTCCCGACTCACAGTACTAACCAAATTCACCGCGCTGGTTGCTCTGGCAACATTTGCCAGCCCGGTTTCCATTGCCGTTGCGGGCTGTTCAGACGGCCCGGACAAAGATGTGAACTGGTCGGATTGCCGTAAAAGAAACCTGATCCTTCGCGGCAGCACATTAACAAATGCGGATTTGAGTGAAACAGATTTCACGTCAACGGATCTGCGCGATTCAAAGCTCGACGGCGCAAATTTTACCAAGGCGACCCTGTTGAAATCCTCCATGGATGGTTCAACGATGGTGGGCGCAAATCTCAGCAGGGCCATCGGTTACCGGACCCGGTTTCATGATACGGATCTGACGGATACGGATTTTGAAAAGGCCGAAATGCAACGTGCAAATTTCACGGGAGCCGCGGTGCGCCAGGTCAATTTTTCCAAAGCGGAACTCGGTCGGGCTCAATTTTCCGGTGCTGAAATCGTTGATGTCAATTTTGAATTCGCAAACCTGGCACGGGCTGATTTCCGCAGTGCCAATCTGTCCGGCAACATCAATATGGCATTCGCCTATCTGTTCCTCACACGTTTTGAAGGACAGGACCTGAGTTCGGTAACGGGCATTGATCAGGCACAACTGGACCTAAGCTGTGGAGATGACGAAACAAAACTGCCTGCGGGTCTGTCGCCATCAGCAGCCTGGCCCTGTGAAGACGAATAATAACACATGCCGGCACGGTAAAGTCAGTGGGCATGTCACACGAAGAGATCAACCTTTTCAAACCGGGTAACATCTATAATACCGACATCGGATATGCGCAGTTCGGGAATAACCACAAGTGCCAGCAGTGAGTGTTGCATATAGGCGTTATTGAGATTGCATCCGCACTGCTTCATGGCGTCCATCATGGCCTGCGCCTTGGCCGCAACAATATCGGATGCCTCCACAGACATCAGACCGGCGATCGGCAGTTCCACCATGGCAATCTCCTTGCCATCCGCAATGACGACAATGCCACCGCCAACGTCGCCGAGGCGATTGGCCGCCAATGCCATATCCTTTTTGCTGGTTCCCACAACGATCATGTGATGACTGTCATGGGCTACAGTAGAGGCCACGGCACAATTGATGTTGTAGCCAAACCCGGAAACGAAACCATTGACAACTTTACCTGTTCCACGATGGCGTTCGACAAGTGCGATCTGGCAGACATCTGCACCGACATCCATATTGACGACACCATCCGAAACACCAAGCACGGCTTCGAGTGCCTTTGTCGGCGCCTGATTTTCGAGCACTCCAATCACACGAACCTGAACATCGGCTGCCCGGTCCGGCGCCGCAATATCAAAATCCCCGGCGGCCAGTGTACGACCCAGATTAACCGTTCCCTTGGCAAATTCGGGGTAGTTGAAATGCGGCAATTCGATCTCAAGCAGGCCATCATTGGCAACAATTGCACCACGGGCGATAACCGTTTCAATTGGCAGAGATACGATATCGGATGTCAGGATCATGTCGGCGCTGCGCCCCGGACTGATGGAACCAATGTCACGTTCCATGCCAAAATGCTGCGCCGTATTGACAGTGGCCATCTGAATGGCAGTGATTGGTTTGAGGCCATGGGCAATCGCGTGGCGCACAACCCGGTTCATGTGACCATCGTTGACCAGTGTGCCGGAGTGGCTGTCGTCGGTGCACAGGATGAAATTGCGTGAATCCAACCCATCCTCTGTGATGGCCTTGACCTGTGGGGCAACATCATACCAGGCAGAACCGAGACGCAGCATTGCGCGCATGCCCTGGCGGACCCGCGCAATGGCATCTTCCTTGCGGGTACCCTCATGATCATCGGCCGGTCCGCCCGCGACATAACCATGAAAAGGTCTTCCCAGGTCCGGTGAGGCATAATGACCACCGACGGTTTTGCCAGCCCTTTGCGTGGCGGCAATCTCACCCAGCATCTTTTCGTCATTGGCGGTAACACCGGGGAAATTCATCATCTCGCCAAGGCCGCATATATTGGGCCAATGCAGCGCCTGCTTTATGTCATCCACATCAAGTTCGGCACCAGCATTTTCCAGACCCGGCGCTGATGGTACGCAGCTTGGCATCTGCACCTGAACATTGATTGGCAATGTCGTGGCCTCGTCATGCATGAGCTTTACACCGGGCATGCCAAGCACGTTGGCGATTTCGTGCGGATCAATGAACATTGATGTCGTACCGTGGGGCATCACCGCGCGGGCAAATTCTGTCACAGTCACCATGCCGCTTTCGACATGCATATGGGCATCACACAGGCCGGGCACCATGTAACGTCCCCCGGCATCAACGACCTGCGTATCAGGGCCAATGGTGTGGTCGGCATTGGCACCAACAAAGGCAAACCGCCCTTCGGCAATTGCAATATCCGTATCCGGTATGATTTCACCGGAGTAGACATTGACCCAATTGCCACCCCTGACAACCAAATCGGCCGGGGTCCGTCCCATGGCAACATCAATCAGCCTCGGTGCCACGTCACTCCAGGGTTTCAGTGTGGACATAATATTCTCCGTTGTTCACAACGACTGCGACAGGTGCTTTTCGGCGGCGTTTTACCATTTCCGCAATTCAGAAATTGGCAATAGCCCAGACCAATTACATAACACGCAACGCAGCCGGATATGGCTCAGGTCAGGTGATTTTTGACAATATGCCCTTCATCTGTCCAACGATCAAAGATTTCGAGCGCTGCATCTGCAAATGGAAGATCATTGATGTGGCAATCAAGCTCATGGAAGTCCACATTATGCGGCATTGTATTGCGGATTTCAGCCAGAAACGATGCAAGTGCCGGTGCATCATGCAGATCAGCGCCTTCCCGATCCCACTCACCAAACCCCTGATTTGGCATCAAAAATGCTGTCGGCCCCCTGGCCTTTGCCAAACGTTGCGTATGCGCCCGCGCAACGGCCTGGCGCTCCCCGGCATCAAGCACAATTGAAGATATCAATCGATTGTGCACATGATTGGGATGGTCGCACCACTTGTCGGGAACGCTCTGCCACCCAACTATGTCCACCAGATCATAACAACCCGCAGATACGATTTGCGGCACGCCATGCTGACCGGCGGCGGTGAGACGGCCCGCCCCGGCGGAAATAGTCGAGCCGTGAACACAATTGCCAACTTCCTGCGTACAAAAATCCATAACGCAGACAAAGGCACCCTGTGCAGCAAGGCTTTCGAAAGCACGCCCCCCCATGCCTGTTGCATGAAACACAGCCAGATCAAAACCGCGCTCCTCCAGCGCGGGTTTCAAGGTCAGCATATAACGCAGCGCACTGGAACCGAGGCTGGTCATACCGACCATCGGTCGCTCACCCGTTTGTTTTTCAACCGCCCTGGCCGCGCCAAGCACGGCACCGGCAGCCTGTGAAAGCGACGATTTGCAGATGGCATTGAGACCATAAAGCCCCCCGGCCCACAATATCATCTGTACGTCCGCGGCAAGCCGGCCCGGTGGAAGCATCGGTGAGAACGATACGGTAGAGACGATATATTTCGGCACGCCAAGCGGCAATGCGGCGGTGACATCCAGCGCCAGATCAGTCCCCATTGATCCGCCCAGAACAATGACACCATCAAAGACCCGGTCCCGCCACAGTTTCAGGCATAGCACAGTACAGCCATCGCTCATGATTTGCATGGCGGTGTTTTCATCACCTGAATCTATTGCAGACTGTATGGTAGAGCCACCGGCCTGTGCGACGTCATGTTTGGAATAATCTGCCGGTGCCGGCGCTTCACCAAGCACACTGACATCCATGGTC
This sequence comes from uncultured Rhizobiaceae group bacterium, assembly GCA_947501445.1. GTDB lineage: Bacteria > Pseudomonadota > Alphaproteobacteria > Rhizobiales > Rhizobiaceae > Hoeflea_A. The sequence continues at coordinate 65,582 of CANMVS010000013.1, forward strand.
AACACCCGGCCGCCCTGTGCCGTTATGCGCGAAGCGACATAACCGAGCTCATCCGACTTTGTATCAAATGTGCCAATCACCAAAATGGTTTTATCGTCTGACATTTCAGTGCCTGCTTTCGGGAACTTTAAAGTTGTATCCACGCCGTTTTGAGGTCGACGTATTTGTTCATTGCATGCAGCGATTTGTCGTGACCGTTGCCCGATTGTCTGACCCCGCCAAGTGGCACGGTCCCATCGGCCCCACCATAGGTATTAACGTGGACCACACCGGTTTTCATGGCCCTGATCATGCGGTGAGCGCGTGACAGGTCCGCTGTCCAGACGGCACCAGCCAGCCCGAAATCGCTGTCGTTGGCAAGCCTGACTGCTTCGGCTTCATCTGTAAAGGCAGTGACAGCAAGCACCGGACCAAATACTTCACGCCGGGCAAGCGTATCGCCGGGCCTTACACCGGTCATAATGGTCGGCTCCATATAGTAGCCGCCGGTATCTGTCAGAATGCGCTCGCCGCCAAGATAGCGATGCGCGCCCTCTTCCTGTGCCTTTGCAACAAAGTCAAGATTGCCCTGCAATTGGGTGAGGCTGTTGACGGCGCCAATATCGCTGGCAAGATCCAGTGGATCGCCCACATTCAGCGCACCGGCGTGCCGGGCAAGTGCCGCGATAAAATCATCATGGATATTCTCCTGCACCAGCAGACGTGAACCCGCCACGCAAACCTGACCCGAATTGCGAAAAATACCCATTGCGGAGATTTTGGCCGCCTGAGCCAGATCAGGCGCGTCAGCAAAGACAACATTGGGCGATTTACCACCAAGCTCCAGATAGATTTTCTTCAAATTGGAGCGGGCGGAATATTCCAGCAACCTTCGGCCAACCGGTCCCGAGCCGGTAAATGTCAATACATCAACATCCATTGACAGCGCCAGGGCTTCTCCAGCGACGCTGCCTTTTCCGGTCACAACATTAAACACCCCATCAGGCAATCCCGCCTCTACGGCCAGTTCGGCAAGGCGCAAAAGCGACAGTGAGGCTGTTTCCGCAGGTTTGAGCACAACGCTGTTTCCCTCAGCCAGTGCAGGCGCGATTTTCCAGGCACCTATCATCAACGGGAAATTCCACGGCACAATGGCACCGACCACGCCCACCGGCTCGCGGTGAATGAGGCCAAGCACTGTGCTGGCTGTTGGTGCAACCTCACCGTAGACCTTGTCGATTGCCTCTGCATAATAGCGAAAAGTAGCTGCTGCAGATCCGGCCTCGGCCTTGAATGCCATGTTTAGCTCAGTGCCATTGTCACGCACCCCAAGAACCGATAGCGCCAGCGCTTCGCGTTCAATGATATCGGCCAGCCGGTGCAGTATTTTCTTGCGACCCGCCGGTGCCATGCGCGACCAGCGACCATCATCAAAAGCATTGCGCGCAGCTTTGATGGCAAGGTCCATATCTTCTGCGCTGGCGCTGACAACGGTTGTCAACACAGAACCATCAATGGGACTGACAACCGGCAACGTTTCGCCTGAGCCTGCCGTCCACGCTCCATCTACAAACAGTTTTTGCGCCGCAACCGGCTGAGCACGCAATTCATTGATTTGGTTCTGATCAAGCATTTTCGACTTTCGCAGCCTTTCGGTTTTTCCACTGGCTCCTGATATGCAATGCAATGATCAACACAATGAGACAGAACAGAATCAGGGCAATCGGGCGGTCTATGAAATCAAGCGGTGTTTTTACCCGCGCCATGGAGGCGCGAAGCTTGACCTCCATGATACGGCCCAGAACCATGCCAAGGATGATGGGTACAATAGGCAGGTGAAGCCGCTTGAGAACAAAGCCGATAAAGCCGAAGACCGAGGCAATGACACAATCCCACACGCTGTTGCGCAGGGAATAGACGCCGACAAAGGCCAATGTCATGATCATCACGCCGAGGAAGCGGGTCGGAATTCGAATGATTTGCAACAGCAGATTGGTCGAGAACAATAAAAAGACCAGAACCATAATATTCAGGATCAGCAACGCCAGATAAAGCGCCATGACAAAATCCATCTGATTTTGAAACAGCTGCGGTCCTGGAACAACATTGTGGACGTAAAATACCGTCAACATCATTGCGGTCAATGCTTCACCCGGTATGCCAAGCGCAAGCAGCGGGATCATCGCCGCTCCTGGAACCGCATTATTGGACGCTTCGGATGCAATCAGTCCTTCGGGCGCACCGTCACCGAACTTTTCCGGTGTCTTTGAACGGCGCTGGGCAAATGTGTAGGAGAAAAACTGCGCCATGAATTCTCCGACACCTGGAATGATGCCCATCACCACACCGAAGCCAGACGAGGCGGTGGCGGTGCCTGGATATTTGAGCAACTCCCCAAGCCCCTGAAACAGACCGCCCTTGACCGGCGCAGCCTTGGGGCTGCTGTCCTTGCCAACCAAAAGTACAAATGCCTGACTGAGCGCAAAGAGCCCCAGAACCACAACAATCAGGTTGATGCCGGAAGCCAGAAAATTCAGATCAAAGGTGAAACGGCGGGTCAATGTTGCCGTATGAAGGCCAATCGTATTGATGAAAATCCCAAAGAAAACCAGAAAGGCCGCTATGACCGTCTGTCCGCGATGGGCCGTCACCGCCAGCACAAGACCAAGCAGCGCTGCAAGAAAAATTTCGCGAGAACCAAAATGCGGTGCGATGGAAGCCAGCAGAGGCGAAAGGATTATCAGGCAGATAACCGAAAATATACCGCCGAAAAAAGATGCGGAATAGGCAAGACTGAGGGCACGTTTTGCCTCCCCGCGTTTGGTCATCGGATAACCATCATAAGTCGTCAGCGCGTTGACCGCAGTGCCCGGTGTATTGATCAGAATTGCCGGTATCGCGCCGCCATACATCGAAGAACCGTAGATGCCAAGAAGTGCTGTCAGTCCGACGATTGGATCAAAGGAAAATGTTGCCGGTAGCAATATGGCAATGGCCACGGCAGCCCCAACGCCCGGGATCGCACCTATTATCACACCACCAATGGAGCCGATTACCAGTGCGGCAACGACATCCCAGCGGGCAAGAATTGCCAATCCATCGATGAGAACATCCATCATCGCAGCCTCACAAATACAAGATCATGAAGTTTCTGAACGCGCCGGGCAGATATTCATAAAGGGCGCCACCGGGTACCCTGACCTGCAAAAAGCTCTTGAAAAGAATAACGATAATTGCCCCCATTGCTGTGGCCCACAACAGTGTTGCACGATCAGCATATCCCATGCGACGCGCCAGAAGCGGGCAGAAAACCATGGTTGCGGGTAGATATCCGACAACAGGCACAGCAAACACGTAAGCCATAAACCAAAACGGAAACTCAAGACAACGCAGCCAGACGCACGACTCACGCCGCTCCCAGCCGCTGTAATGTCTGGCTCGAAGCGATTGAACCAGGTAGACAGCAGCGCAAATCACCATTCCAACAAGGCTTAAACCGGGCCAAAAGACCGGCTGCGAGAGCAGTGCCTTACCGTTTTTCCACTGGGTTTGATCAAAGATCAGCGCCAGCAGACAAACGGAGACGGCAACAATGAAGAATGCGAACAGACGGTCTCCGCCGAGCCGCTCAATGGCCTTTAACTCGTCAATTGTCGGTTTGGCATCTGGCATGTCTGCGTCCCGGTTCATCCAAAATGACGCCGCGGTCTGACGCGGCGCCGGTCACCTGATGATCGATCAGCGCTAATTTGCCAGCATTTTTTCAATTGCCGCTGTGGTTGCGATATCTTTTTCAATCTGCGCAGCAGCATCGGCTGAATCAACCCAGTAAATCTGCGCACCGGTATTTGCAGCAACAGCCTGTGCCCGTTCCGACATGACCGTCTTTTGAGCGACAGCTACAATCTTGTCACGCACATCCTGCGGCGTATCCTTATGGACGAACAAACCGTTCCACAAAGCAATTGCCAGACTTGGGTCCAACTCACCGACAGTGGGTGCATCCGGGGTCTTGGATATGCGATCGCCGGTAATCGACGCAAGCACATTGACATCATCAAGACAGGGCAGAATGAGCTGCAGTGTGGTGTTGATGACATCCACGTCACCGGATGCGAGCGTATTGCAATCGAGTGCGTCAAAGGCCGCTTCAGACCCCCATTCGAAGCCCATTTGTTTGGCAAGCGCGAATGAGACCTGTGTCGGGATCAAAAATGACCCGAAATGACCCAGCGCCTTGTCGTCAGTACCTTTGAGATCTTCCATTGTGTTGATGCCGCTGTTTTTGGCAGAGGCCATAACAAATGGATAGGTCACAAAAATGCCAAGCGGCTCAAAAGGATCAGGATTCAATTCGGGAATACCAACCTGCGGACCGACGACGGGAATGCCGACAACAAATGAGCCAATTGTGTATCCATCTGCAGGCGCGACGGCGACCTCGGCAGCACCCGGAAATGGTCCACCGTCGGAAGGCTTGTTTATGACCGCCGCAGCGACGCCATATTCCTTCTGAAAATCCTCGGCGATCATACGTGTGAGCACATCTTCCAGATCACCTGGTGGAAAAGGTACGACAAACTCCACCGGCTTTTCCGGATATTCTGCCAAAGCCACTGATATTCCAAGACCTGTTGTCGCCAGTGCAGCCACTGCAAAAGTGGAAATCAATCTATGCATAGTATCCTCCCTCTAAGTCGCTTTGCCTTCAATCTGCTGTGCGGTTTTGCAGCAAAGCCACGCGTTGTTGGTTCATTATTTGAACCATTGGTTTAAATTTAGCTTGAATTGAATCCGCTTATCTGTCAAGAAAAAACAATTGAACGCCTGAAAGGACACTGCACACCACTATGGGAACAGTCGATAAAGCATTGTCGTTGTTGGATTTTTTCTCCGAACGCCGTCCGGAAATCGGGTTGAGCGATCTGACCCGTCTGGCCGGTTACGACAAGGCCACCGTCCTTCGCTTGATGACATCACTGGCAAATCGCGGCTTTGTCGAGCAGGATCGCAAAACAAAAGTGTATCGCCTGGGGCCATCGCTGCTGCGGTTGGCCAATGTGCGCGAAATGACCATTCCATCAAAGGCCTCTGCCAGACCGGTTCTGGAACATCTGTCGGTTGAAAGCGGTGAGACAGTGCATCTCTTTTTGTTGGCTAAAGACTATCTGGAGCCGATAGACTTCATCGAGACCTCCGCCCATGCGACCCGCGTACATATGGATGCGGGAGAACGTATTTCACTGCACGCATCGGCTTCAGGTCTTGCCTGTCTGGCCTTTATGCGGGTGGAGGAAAGTGAACGCATTCTGCAGGGCAGGCTTGAGCGCTTTACCAACCACACCATCACCGATGTATCCACCCTGCAAAAGTGCCTGAAAAAGGTACGCAGCGAGGGCATCGCCGAGAGTGATCGCGGCTTCGAAGAAGAGGTATTCGGGATCGCAGCGCCCATATTCTCTCCGGATCGCCTTCCGGTTGGATCCATCGGCATTGCCACACCACATACCCGTATGACCGATTCATTTCGGCAGAAGGCGCGGGCGCTGACCCAACAGGCGGCCATGGATATAACCCGGGCGTGGGGCGGCTCGATCCCGACACAGGCCGGAGCGCTGCAATGACAAAGGCGCTGGTCCTGGATTTCGGCGGCGTCATCAGCCGTACACTCTTCGAGACACACGACCTGACCGAGCAGGCATTGGGTCTTGCAGCCGGAACGCTTGATTGGAAAGGTCCCTTTGATCCAGCGGGCGATACCCTGTGGCAATCCATGCAGGATGACGTCATCAGCGAGCGCGATTATTGGCATCAGCGTACCCGCGAGGTTGCACGGTTGACCGGCCAGGACTGGACACTGATGTCACAATTTGTTGTCGCCGCGCGCGGTGCAGATCCCATGCCGGTCATCCGGCCCGAAGCACTGCAGGCAATTGAGAAAGCTCACGCGGCGGGCTTTACCCTGGCGATCCTTTCAAATGAACTCGATCTTTTTTATGGCCGCGACTTTCGCGGTAAACTGCCTTTTTTGGAAACATTCAGCGTCATTCACGATGCGACCTATACCGGCATTTTGAAACCGGATCACCGGGCTTATCTGGCCTGTGTGGATGCACTGCAATGCAAACCTTGTGATTGTGTGTTTGTCGATGATCAATTGCGCAACATTCGTGGTGCGCAGGAAATTGGCATGAAAACCGTTCATTTTGATGTGGCTGAACCCGAGCAGAGTTATGCTGCCGCGTTGGCACTCCTCGGCTCTAACGGAGAGAACCCATGAAAGATTCAAATTTTCTGAAGGAAAACAATGCCAAGTTCATCTGGCATCCCATGGGACACCCCGGACAGCTGCGCAATAATACACCGGCCATTATTACCGGTGCTTCCGGTGTACGCATCAGCGACATCGATGGACACGAAACCATTGATGCTGTGGGTGGTCTGTGGAATGTCAATCTTGGCTATTCGTGCCAGCCGGTAAAAGACGCCATCTCCGCTCAGCTTGATGACCTGCCCTACTATTCCGCCTTTGCCGGAACGACAAACAATGCGGCGATTGAATTGTCCTATGAGCTGCACGACTGGTTCGCAGACGAGGGCATGGGGCGAGCCTTTTTCACATCCGGGGGATCGGATTCCGTCGAAACGTCGCTGCGTCTTGCACGCCAGTATCATAAAATTCGTGGTGAAGCGGGTCGGACAAAATTCCTGTCTTTAAAAAAAGGCTATCATGGCACCCACATGGGGGGTGCTTCCATTAATGGAAACAACCGTTTTCGTATTGCCTATGAGCCACTCTTGCCGGGCTGTTTTCATATACCGGCACCCTATACCTATCGTAATCCGTTCAATGAGAGTGATCCGGCAAAGCTTGCTGATCTTTGCCTCCAGGCACTTGAGGACGAAATCAATTTTCAGGGCGCAGAGACAATCGCTGCTTTCGTCATGGAGCCGGTGCTGGGTGCTGGTGGTATAATTCCCCCCCATGAAAGCTTCATGCCAAAGGTGTGGGAAATATGTACCCGCAACGGCATATTGCTCATCGCCGATGAGGTTATCACCGGGTTTGGCCGCACCGGGCAATGGTCCGGCTCGCGCCTTTGGGGCGTGCAGCCCGACATGATGTGCACGGCCAAAGCCATAACCAATGGCTATTTTCCATTCGGTGCCCTGATGATTTCAGAGGCGATTGCGCAGGTTTTCGAAAACGACACATCGGGTTCGGCTTCCATAGGTCATGGATATACCTATTCGGCCCATCCGGTCGGCGCTGCAGCAGCGCTTGCCTGTCTTGCCGAAACGAAACGTCTCAACGTGGTGGAAAATGCCGCAGAACGCGGAACGCAGTTGATGAATGGCGTCGTGAAGCTGATGCAAAAACACGCCATGGTCGGGGACGTACGCGGTGGATACGGCCTGATGACTGCACTGGAACTGGTTTCCGACAGACAGGCCAAAACACCGGTCGACAAGTCAATTGCCGGTCAGGTTGCAAAGGTTGCCTATGACAATGGTGTCATGGTGCGGGTATCGGGACATAATATCCTGATGTCACCACCACTAATCATCAGTGAACAGGACGTTGCAGGCATTATTTCCGGCCTTGATGCGGGCCTGACCGCAGCGGGTTAGAGCAAAGGGCTCTATTTCAGAAATGACCAGTTTTTGTAGAATATTCCGTTGAATTTCAGGAATACAACCTGAATGGCTTTCATCAGAACGTTTTGCAGCCCCGGAAAACTGGAGGGACGCAGCACGTCAACGAAGACACAATAGCGCTCATGGTCCTCTTCGTTGATTGATCTGTGCTGGATTGTGTCATCGAAAATGAAAAGCGGATCATCATGCCAGAAATGTTTTTTGCCATCGACTTCAATAAAGATATTGTCACTTTGGATCGGCGTCAGATTGTAAAGCACCCGCAGGGTTAGCCGCAGCGGGCCGAAATGCAATGAAGTGGATTCCTTCTGGTTGAAGACCGATACACCGATTGTCTTGATATAGGTATAGTCTTCGTTGAAGGCCGGAACCGTGTCATTGGTGTTTTTGTCATACCATTTGTAGAACAGCATGCCGCGCTTTTTTCCATCCATTTGCTTACGGATGTCGCCGACAATTTCGTCCTTATTGTCGTCAAAGGTTTTCAGGACCCACTCGATTTCAGCTCTTTCCGCATCCGGAAAATCTTCCAGCCGGTAGACGTATTTGTTGCGGAATGAAATCAGATCAAGCAACAGGTTAAAGGGCGAAAGCAGCCAGGTGGGCAACCCGTTGCCCATGAAATATTTCTTCGCCAAATCGGTGGTGACCTTGTGATGGCGGGCGAGATCCAGCAATCCGCAAACGACAAAGACAATCGTGATGGTCGGGATGAGATAGAGCAATATTGCCAAAGGCAGCACAATTCTCAGATAACGGCGGATTTCTTTGCTCATTTGACTACATGTCCTCAAAATTGCGGCTGGACGTCGCATCTGTTCTAGAGCAATTCAGGATTTGACGGAATCGGCAAAGCCTGAATGCATCAACAAAATCAATGGCCGACACCGTTGACCCGTTTCTGACAAAACGTGAAACGGTCTAGGGCGATCTTCTAGCCATTGATAGCGGGCGAGTCACTTGTTTTCTGTGTCGCACCGCAAAGCGATGGCAGCCCTGCCGGTCAACGCAGCACAGGACGGCCATCCGCATGGGGCCGGGCAAGGATCATGACCCAGAAATTGCGCCATTTTCCGTCTGGTCGCTTGGCGCGGGCGAGGCCAATCCGGGTAACATATTTATTCAAAAGGTTCTTGTTGTGATCCGCAGATCCCTTCCAGCCGGAAAGCGCATGATCAAATGAAACATATCCCGCGCCGAGGTTTTCTGCGCCTGCATAGGTCGGATACCCCGCCCGGTCGAGGCGACCGGAAAGCCCTCTGGCACTATGCGCACGGGTATTCATACTGTCATTTCGGGTAATCAGGTGTGTCATGTCGCGGGCAGCCGCATCCAATTGCGGATCATGCCTAAGTGCAGGCAATCCGTGACTGGCGCGATAGGCATTGACCTTGGCAATGGCTGAACTTTTGTTGATCGCAACATCGGTGATATCAACTTTTGACCCACCAATTGCAGTGCAGCCGCTGATCACAAGCAGGGCCAAAACGGCAAGCAGACCAACGCCGCCGGAAAATTTCTGGCAAATAGTTGCAATCATCATTATTGAGCTGCTGCAGGTTGCACGTTCTGTTGCGCAAGCCAGGCGGACAAATCGCGTCCCGCCGCCTCGATATCTGCAACAATCCCGTCACGCGCTGCGACAGCGTCCCCCTTTTTTAATGCGTCCAGAATTTCCTGATGGATAATCATGGCATTGTCGAGATGCGTGTGATCAGTTGCCGTCAAACGAAAATAAGGTCCCATTCGCAACCACAGACTTTCTATCGTCGATAGCAGAATTGTCGCCGCAGCGCGTTGGTAAATCTGATTGTGAAATGCCCAGTTGGCTTCAAGGTAGCGATCAATGTCACCCGCTTGTATTGCCTCATGCATCGCAGAACACAATTCTTTCAACGCAGCGACATCATCCTCATCGATAAACGGCAGAGCACGGGTGACAGCGATGCCCTCCAGTGCCACCCGCATGGTGCTGATTTCCTGCAGTGTTGCGGCATCAAGGCGTGGCACTTCCAGCGTTCTGTTATGTCCAACCACCAGAGCATTTTCAACCTCCAGGCGGCGCAGGGCATCACGCACCGGCATGACCGACACGCCAACCGCTTCGGCCACAGATCGGGTGCTGAGTGCCTGGCCGGGTTGAAAGAACCCGGACATGATGCGGTTACGCAACTGCTGGTAAATCTGCTCCTGCAACGTACTGCGGGCAACTGTTTCCAGCCCGCCTGTATCGCCCGTCCAGTCGCTCAAGCCCCTATTCTCCATAGGGTATCCAGATGTTTTTTACCTGAACAGCATTGCGCAGAAAATGACGACCTTCAGCCACACTACCGTCATACCAGTTGGTTGCCTTTCCGTTGTCGACAAATGTTCGTTTCATATTGCCAACGGACAGCTCTTCAACCATGGCAGATATATCCGACCCGCCGAAAGACCAGACCACATCAACGTCATCATGGTCAGCGATGGTTTTGGCCAGTTCCTTTGATCGACCCGTTACAATATTGAGCACACCACCGGGCACATCAGAGGTTTCCAGTATCTGATAAAAATCAGTGGCAATGAGCCCAAAACGCTCACTGGGCACAGCAACGACACAATTGCCCATGGCCATCAACGGCGCCACGAGACTGACAAAACCCAGCAGGGGTGCGTCATCGGGACAGATGACCCCGGCAACGCCGATGGGCTCATTCATCGCCAGCGCCACGCCACGCAGTGGCGGACTATGGACGGCGCCGTCAAACTTGTCTGCCCAGGCCGCATAGGTAAACAGCCGATCAATTGAGGCTTCAACTTCCTTTTCCGCCTCAGTTTTCTTTGCGCCGGTCATTGCAACAAGGCGGGCTGTAAATTCAGCAGCGCGGGCAGACAGGTTTTCGCCAAGGTAGTAAAGTATCTGCGCCCGATTGTGGGTCGAAGCTGCACCCCATCCGGTAGCCTTTCGCGCCGCCTGAACAGCGTTGCGGATGTCCTTGCGATTGCCTTCGCCCACCTCGCCAATCACCTTGCCCTTTGGCGATATGACAGGCAGTGAATAGTTGCCATCAGGCCGCACCTGCTTGCCACCGACATAGAGTTTGGCGGTCCGGTCAACCATCATGGGTTCAAAACTGTCAGTCGCATTGACCACAGGCACCGGTGGCAGCGGCTTGCCCGGCTTGCGGGCTGCCCAGCTTTTCAGCTTCAGATATTCATAGGCTCCCTCGAGACCACCTTCCCGGCCGAAGCCGGACTCGCGATACCCGCCAAATCCAACCGCTGCATCAAACAGATTGGTTGCATTGATCCATACAACACCGGCTTTGACCTGTGGTGCGATATCCAGAGCAAGACTGATATTCTCGCTCCAGATGCTGGCGGCAAGCCCGTAACGGGTGTTGTTTGCCAGGGCGATGGCATCATCAGGTGTTCTAAACGACATGGCTGCCATGACGGGTCCGAAAATCTCTTCAGTGGCCACGCTCATCGCAGGCTCAACCCCGGTCAAAAGGGTCGGCGGATAAAAACAACCGTTGTCCGGACATTCAATCGCCGGCGCATAGGCCTGTGCGCCTTCCTCAATGCCTTTGTTGACCAGTTGCGTAATACGATCCAGCTGCCCCTGATCAATAATCGCACCCATATCAATGGCCTTGTCCAACGGATGGCCGACACGCAATGTATCCATGCGCTGCTTGAGCCGCGCAATGAAGCGATCGTGGATACTTTCCTGAACCAGCAGACGTGAGCCCGCACAACAGACCTGCCCCTGATTGAACCAGATGGCATCGACAACACCTTCAACAGCACTTTCGATGTCGGCATCGTCAAAGACGATAAAGGGCGACTTGCCACCAAGCTCCAGTGTCAGCGACTTGCCACTGCCCGCCGTCTCGGCACGGATGATGCGACCCACATCGGTGGAGCCGGTAAAGGCAATCTTGCCAACACCTTCATGTTTGACCAGTGCAGCGCCGGTTGATCCATCACCGGTTACCACATTAAGCACCCCGGCAGGCAGGCCTGCACGGCTGGCCAATTCGGCAAACAGCAGCGCCGTCAGCGACGTTGCCTCAGCCGGTTTGAGCACCACTGTGTTGCCTAAAGCAAGTGCCGGTGCCACTTTCCAGGACAACATCAGCAACGGAAAATTCCATGGGATAATCTGCCCAACAACACCTACCGGCTGATAATCAGCCAATTCGCTGTCCTGCAGCTCGGCCCATCCGGCATGGTGGTAAAAATGTCGCGCAACCAGCGGAATATCAAGATCACGGGTTTCGCGGATTGGCTTGCCGTTGTCCAACGCCTCAAGCACTGCAAACAGCCTGCCGTGGCGCTGCACCATGCGCGACAATGCATAAAGGTTTCGTGCGCGCGCCTTGCCACCCATTGCTGCCCAGGCGGACTGGGCCCTGGCTGCCGCTTTGACAGCACTATCAAGGTCTTCGCTGCTGCCCTGAGCTATTGTTGCCAGCAATTGCCCATTGGCGGGTTCGCGGGATTCAAGCGTCTGACCGTCTTTGACGCTGTGAAACTGACCATTGATGAAATGACCGAATTGATTGTTGTGGCTTGCAAGCCACTCCCGCACGTTACCGTCGGCCTCCGGAGCCGGACCATATTCAAGGGAATCGAAAAAAGTTGCTACAGACATGATACCCTGCCCCGTTCTCAAGCCATCGCGTGGCGGTTATAGGCCGAGTAACGACCGGTAATGTGATGTTCAAGCTGACGTTCTATATCAGACAGCAGCGACGACGCGCCAAAGCGCAGCAAATCCGGCTCAAGCCAGCGACGCCCGAGCTCTTCTTTCATCAGGACCTGATAGGCCAGCACATCCTTGGCGACTGAAATGCCGCCCGCAGGTTTGAACCCGACGATGTGACCGGTGCGCTCATGATAAAGGCGGATCATCCGCAACATGACGAGACTCACCGGCAATGTGGCGTTGGCCGTTTCCTTGCCGGTTGAGGTTTTGATGAAATCAGCGCCAGCCATCATGCAAACCATTGATGCACGGGCAACATTTCGCAAAGTGCGCAAATCACCGGTGGCCAGAATGGCTTTGACGTGGGCATCGCCGCAGGCGGCGCGAAAATCGCGCATTTCTTCATACAGCGCCTGCCAATTTCCCGTCAGCACGTGTTCACGGGTGACGACGATATCGATTTCGCTGGCACCATCGGCGACCGAGGCTTCAATTTCACGCAATTTGGTATCATGCGGCGAAAGCCCGGCCGGAAAACCGGTGGACACTGCGGCAACCGGTATGAATGTGCCATCCAAAGCCTCAACCGCATCACGCACAAAGCGATGATAGACGCAAACCGCACCGGTGGTGATACGGCGATCAGCAACGCCCAAAGCATCCAGCAAATCCTGTCGGACGGGCTGGCGGGCCTTGGCGCATAATCGCCGCACACGGGCGGCCGTGTCATCCCCATTGAGCGTGGTCAGGTCGATGCAGGTAATGGCCTTGAGCAACCATCCCGCCTGTGCATCCTTTTTGACGGAACGGCGCCCGCCCAGTGATGCGCAGCGTCGTTCGACGGCTGAACGGTTTGCCTGAATCTCATTGACCCAATCAAGTTCCAAAGCACAACCCGCATTGCGGGCGAGCGTATTGGTGTGATGTCCGGGGGCCTGTGTTCCGGTTTCGGCCTTGGCAATTGTATCTGACATGGTGCGGTGTTATGTGTGATCACACTTGGAGTCAAGCCTGCTTTTAGGCTGTTGATCAACACAATTGTGACCGTCGTTTTGTGCTTCAATGCCATTTAAACCCAAAATTGGCTGGTAAAATGGCGTTTGCAGTGCAATAAGCCGCTCTGGAACAGTTCCAACCTGCCAAACATTTATGGAAATATTGTCTTGATCAAACCTGCCTACGCAGCTTTCAGTCGCGCGCTGCCCTTTTCCCAGTCAAATAAAGAGCCACGCGTGGAAATGACCCCCGGGCGTATCCGCATTGAAACCCTTTCTGGTTTGACGGTTGCGCTGGCGCTTGTTCCCGAAGCTGTCGCCTTTGCCTTTGTGGCCGGTGTCAATCCGCTTGTCGGTCTGTATGCGGCTTTTATCATTTGCCTGATCACCTCTTTGTTTGGCGGACGGCCTGGCATGATTTCCGGCGCAACCGGCGCCCTGGCAGTGGTGATGGTATCGCTTGTTGCCACACATGGCGTTGAATACCTGTTTGCCGCCGTTGTCCTGATGGGCATCATTCAGTTGATCGCCGGTGCGTTCCAACTGGGCCGCTTCATACGTCTGGTGCCGCATCCGGTGATGCTGGGCTTTGTCAACGGCCTGGCAATCGTCATCTTTCTGGCTCAGTTTGAGCAATTCAAGGTTTCCGGTGCCGACGGCACAAAGTCATGGATCAGCGGATTGCCGATGCTCTATATGGTCGGTCTTGTAGCCCTGACAATGGTAGTGATCTATCTGGTTCCGAAAATCACCAAGTCTTTCCCTGCACCATTGGCCGCAATTTTGGTGGTTGCCGGGCTGGTCATAGGTTTTGATATTCCTGTGCCGCGCGTTGGCGACCTTGCATCCATCAGTGGCAGTCTGCCGGAGTTTGCTTTGCCGACCGTCCCACTGACACTGGAAACCCTGAAGATCATTTTACCCTATGCATTCATCTTTGCAGCCATCGGTCTGATAGAAAGCCTGCTGACACTCAATCTTGTCGGCGAAAAGACCGGCACACGCGGCGGCGCATCGCAGGAGTGCATGGCCCAGGGTGCGGCCAATGTTGTGACAGGTTTTTTCGGTGGCATGGGCGGCTGTGCCATGATCGGCCAGTCAATGATCAATGTGGAATCGGGCGCTCGTACACGGCTTTCCGGATTCACAGCCGCATTGCTGTTGCTCAGCTTCATTCTTTTTGCATCGGCACTTATCGAGCAGATACCGCTGGCTGCACTGATCGGTGTCATGTTCATGGTGGTCATCGGCACATTTGCCTGGAAGAGCTTCACCATCATTGCCCGCGTGCCGCGCATGGATGCAGCCGTCATCATCATGGTTACCATCATCACCGTGATGACCGACCTGGCGATTGCTGTTGTTGCCGGTGTGATCATATCGGCGCTGGCCTATGCCTGGAGCAATGCCACCCGAATTCGGGCCAACACAGAAGAAATTGACGGCAACATCAAGGTATATCGCATCGAGGGGCCATTGTTCTTTGGATCCGTATCCGGATTTCTGGAGCTCTTCACCCCCAAAAGCGACCCGGCGCATGTGATCGTTGATTTTGTCAATTCGCGCGTGGCTGATCAGTCTGCCCTGCAGGCCATTGAATCGCTCGCAGCACGCTATCAGGGCCAGGGCACAAAACTGGAACTGCGGCACCTGTCGCGTGATTGCCATACACTGCTATCGCGCGCCGGCCAATTGATGGTCGATTCCGACGATGACCCCGACTATGGCATTGCCGTTCACTACGGCGTGCGGATCGGACGCTTCGGCGGCGCGCACTGATGGTTGGCCTATAAGCGCTATCCTCCCACGAGGTTTCCCGAGCGGCACACCGTATCCCATCGAGGGCAAAAGAGTTCCCGCGAAGCGGCAAGCGCGAACGAGCAAGGGGGCTCCTACAACAATTACCCAGCATGACTTCACACCTCAATTAGCGCACAAAGCCAAAATTCGCTTTATTGTATCCCGGATTTTTCCCGCGATAACAACTGTGTCAGTTTCCCAGGCTGTGACCGCGAGATTGATTCCATCACCATGCGGTGTTGCACCAATTCCCCAACCACCATCACATGGAGGAAACACCAATGCAGGCATTGTCTTGTCACCGCCCACGATAGATAGGCAGAGCGGTGGATACTCAAGGCGCTGTGGATACCCCGCAGCAGCAAACAAAGGGTGTTGCTCAACTCCATTGTTGCAAGCATGATCGTAAAGGTAGTGCATGGCCCGTCGTCCAAGCTGGCCTTCCATTGCAGCAGTGTATGTACTTTGCCACCACCCCAACACATTATCTAAAAGGTCCATATCAACGCAGTTAACATCGGTTAATTGTTGCATCAGCTCAGGCGTTCCGGGAGCAGTTTCATGCACAAACTCCAAACTCAAATGCGCTATGTGTCTTCGGGAAACAGGTACATAAGGTGCTTCCAGACGACCTGTCTCCATATAAAATACGTATTGGCTCGCCAGAATAATTATCGGGATAACAGAATGATCTGGCACTTCGACAAATGTGACCGCCGCTTCGGATGCGGACAATCGAGACGCCAATTTACAAAATTTCTTATTTGTTTCTAACCATTCCTGCTCAAACTGCGGTGGAAATTTACCTATCGATTTCCATCGGCCAGCAATCTGGCGATCCCGTTTTGGCACATTGTCAAGCTGCGCAAAACGTTTCATCAAAGAATCAAAAACGATAGCCTGGGCGCGGCCGTCAAGAATGGCGTGATCAATATACATGCCAATGTTTCCGTCCTGCTCGACAACCAGATTGGTTTTACCAAACCATCGGTTGGTGCCTGTGCCTGTCAAACCTGCGATCTTGTCAATGGTTCCATTGCTATCGGTTTGTGAAGGATTGACTGAAATGGTAAAAAGTGTGCTTTCAACTTCTGCCAGAGCCTGAGAAACGCAAGGAGGCACGTCGGTTGTCAACGCAACCCACTCATCTTTCTCCAGAGTTGTTAGCGCAGCGAGGGAGGTTGGCTGTATATTGTCTGCGGCCGTTACTATCTGCCTGATTGAGTTGTAGAGTACATCAATCGGCAGGGCCGTGCCTTCTTCCACAACTCGTAACAGGAATACACGGGAACGATAAAGCAGCACTGCAAATTCAGAAAACTTGTATGATAGAAGGCTGTCACTTTTGTTGCCAAATACACGCGTCACACCAAGTAAGTCCCGCATGGGGTCTGTACTATTTTGCCGCTCATCAATCCACATTGACACAAGCGCAAAAATTGATTTGGCGCATAAGTCACATAGTTCTTCTTCGCCAAGTCTCTGTGCAACTGCAATAAGACCACCCGTAACCGGTGTTGCCGGGTCGAGCGGTGTCGATCTTCGTGCTTTCAAGAACCTACTTTCTTCAAGGCGCTTGTAATCCCGTGCGTTGTCGCATTCCGAAATCCTCGCCAAAAACGATTCTGTGAAAAAGTGATTTTTTGTCAGAAACTCATCAATCAGTCTTTCATTATACTCTTTGTGCTTGTGATTTGCATTTAGGCTGTTTCGAATTATTTGTTTAAGCCACTTTTGATCGTGTGGAGGGTGCAAACTAACTCCAGGGGCCATATCTTCGCAATCTGCTGCAGAACTGTATGAGCCTATTTCGTTAATGATCGACCTATTTGGTGCATTCACGCTCGGCAGATCCTCAGCGTCGCCAACGAACCTGAGGGAAATGTAGCTTGCAAGAGCTCCTATCGTTGGATTATCAAATATTGCCTGGGTTGGAAGATTAATCTGAAACACGGTTTCAATTCTCTGGTCCAACTCCACAAACATCAGAGAATCTATACCCTGAGCAAAAAAACTCATGTCAGGATTTGGCAGATCTGATAGTTCGAGGATGGATTGCAGTTCCTTTTGCAGATAGTCAACAAGTAGCGCCTCACGCTCTGATGGCGGCATTGAGTGCAGTGCTTTTAAGTC
The DNA here is from genome assembly GCA_947501445.1 of uncultured Rhizobiaceae group bacterium. Classification (GTDB taxonomy): domain Bacteria; phylum Pseudomonadota; class Alphaproteobacteria; order Rhizobiales; family Rhizobiaceae; genus Hoeflea_A. The sequence goes on from CANMVS010000013.1 coordinate 82,841, forward strand.
CGTCAGTAAATGATCAACCGACCGAACAGCATATCCCCTATCGATGTCGTCTTCAGGCCGCTGCACATGTCTGTTGTTTGCCGTATCAAGGCCACCAAACAGGCAGGAACTGATATAGGGCTCCTCCCGTTCCGGCAGCATGTGGACATTTATGCTCTCGGGCAACCCTTTTATATGCTTAGTGATACCTGCTATGTTATCGTCCAGCAATTGATCAGCGGTATTGTGTTCGTTAGCAACAATATGAATATCCAGACGCAAGCTGCCATCACGTAACAGTCGGTAGAGACTGTAGACTTTTGCAGCTCCATCGACCAATTCCAGATGCGCATTAATGACTGTCGCCTGCGGGCAGGGACCCGCTTGCGTCTGAAAGCGGGTCAGCATAATGTGATCATGCAGGCTTACAAGTCCTGAAACCTGGTTCCAATCAGCCAATACCGGCAGCTCTCCTTCAAAATAGCGTTGTTTGGCCACCGTCCGACGTAATTTGCCTGATGTTGTACGTGGCAGCGAGCCTGGTCGCACAAAGACAATGCCTACCGCATCAATCTCATGGGCAACAACAATGTTATGACGGATGGCACCAACAGCTTCATGAACATCAATGTCGCTTGCCGTTGACCAGTCCAGTTCATGCAGCATCAACAATTGCTCGCGGCCTTGCGTCTCAATACCCAACGCAATAGTTCGATCCGGATCAAGCCAATCCAATGCCTCCGTCGCCGTCCTCTCAAGATCATGTGCATGATGGTTCTGACCATGCACGATGACCATATCTTTATGGCGGCCACACACGTAAAGTTCGCCATCCAACAGGGCACCCAGATCACCACTGCGTAGAAAACATCTGCCGTCGGTTTCACCGGCAAGGGTTGCGCCAAATGTTGCCTTCGTTGCCTCCGGCCTGTTCCAGTAGCCGCCAGCAACACTTGGACCAGCAAACCATATCTCACCAATTGTGCCATCTGCACAAACCGTACGCGTTTGCGGATCAACGATCAGCAGTTCATGCTCATCAATCACCGGTCCACACGAAATCAATTCAGCGATCTTTGTCCCGTCATTCACATGGCCATTGGCATGCTCCGGACTGTCCACATCAACTGAAACCAATTTGCCATCCGGGATGGATTGTCCATCCACCAACGTTATTCTCGGACCACTTTGTGTTTTTGAACCGGTAACAACAAGCACGGTCTCAGCCATGCCGAGTACTTGTTTGAACCGATCAAAACAAAAACCGGCCGGTTCAAACCGGTCCGCAAATTTCCGCAGGGTAGAAACACGCACTGGCTCACCGCCACTGGCCGCAGTCTGAAGACTTGAAAGATCCAGCCCGCTGATATCTTCCTCACTTGCGGTATCGGCAACCAGCTGATAGCCGAAGTTCGGCGCACTGGTGTGGGTTGCACCATAGCGCCCAATTGCCTCCAACCACCGCACCGGCCTCTGGAGAAACGATGTCGGAGACATCAATATGCCTCTCATGCCGGCAAATATGGGCCCAACCACACCACACATGAGCCCCATATCATGGTGAGGTGGCACCCAGTTTATTGCAATTGAATTACCGGTTACGCCAGAAACGGCAGCTATGCGCTTTGCATTGTCCATCAAGTTGTCATGGCTGATCATAACGCCCTTGGGCAACCCCGTGGAACCCGATGTATATTGCAGATAGGCAATATCAACCTTTTTTACTTTGGGATTAATCCAGTGTACGCCAGCAGCGTGATCAATCCGGTCAACTGCAATCAGCATTGGCAACGTCTCACTATCACCGGACCACGCCATCATCTGGTCGCGCATAGCATCCGGCACCAGAATGCAGGCGCCACTTGCGTCGGCCATGATCGCTTCAAGCCCGGCCATTTGCTTTGCGTTGGAGGGCGGATAGACTGGTACCGCAATCACACCGGCCATCAGGCATCCATAGAAAGAAACAATATAGTCAGGTCCCGGGGGGCACACTATCAATACGCGATCGCCACGGGTCAGGGACTGCAGTAATGTTGCTGCAACTGCTCGTGCCTGTGCGAAAACTGCACCGCATGTCAGTTTGTCCTCACGTGGCGATCCGCTGCCTGGATAATCAATAAAGATAAAACTCTCAAATTCAGGCCTATTTTGCGCCCTGTCCACCAGCAGTTCAACCAGCGTGCCTGCGCCCTGTTCCTCTCGTGAAGGTCGTGTGATTTCGGCGGCTCTGATCTCAATACTCAATTCAATTTCTCTCAAATATAAACCGGATACTTGTATATCCTAAACAATAACTCAAATGTACTTATAAATTATTTTTTTACTTAAAACCAGTATATATTGGTAATACACATAAATTGCATATGCTTTTTGAGAATTTTACAAAAATTTACTTGATTTCACTTGTGACTACACACAAAACGATCTCGCGCGTGCAATCGCAGATATTGTCAATTCGCGCGTTGCAGATCAGTTTGCCCCTCGAGAGTTTTCCCGGGCGGCACGCCGTTCACTATCGAGGACAAAAGAATTACCCGCGAAGCGGCAAGCGCGAATTGCGCGTCGGGCCTGATGGCCCGTCCCGTCTGGAGCCAGCGCCGACAGGCGCGATGCGGCGTGAAGACATTCATACAAAGCCATCAGTGTTCGGGTTGCAGCGCAGACGAGACGTCCTGTGAACACGTGGGTTTGTCAGAAGGGGTTGATTTGTTTTCTATTCACGGCGCACCGGCGCTGGCGCGCCTGCCTCCATAGGGGGCGGCCAAATTATTGGCCGGGCCGCGGTCGCGGCCTGTTTGAGTGCTATGCAGACAGGCACCCGGTGCGGCAGACTCTGACTCTCAGTATTTCCCGAACAGCATACCGTGCCCCATCAAGGACAAAAGAATTCCCGCGAAGCGGCAAGCGCGAATTGCGCGTCGGGGCATATGCCCCGCCCCGTCTGGAGCCAGCGCCGATAGGCGCGATACGGCGTGAAGACATTTATACAAAGCTATCGATGATCGGGTCGCAGCGCAGAAGAGACTTCCTGTGAACACGTGGGTTTGGCTGGCGGGGTTGTTTTTTGTTTTCTATTCACGGCGCACCGGCGCTGGCGCGCCTGCCTCCATAGGGGGCGGCCAAATTATTGGCCGGGCCACAGTCGTGGCCTGTTTGAGTGCCATGCAGGATGGCAGCAGGTGCTGCGAACTGTGACTCTCGAGATTTCTCGGGCGGCACACCGTGCCCTATCGAGAGGACACGGTTACCCGCGCAGCGGGCAAGCGCGAATTGCGCGTCGGGGCTTATGCCCCGCCCCGTCTGGAGCCAGCGCCGTAAGGCGCGATACGGCGCGAAGACAGTGCTACAAAGCCATCAGTGATCAGGGTGCGGCGCAGAAGAGACTTCCTGTGAACACGTGGGTTTGGCAGGCGGGGATGATTTGTTTTCTATTCACGGCGCACCGGCGCTTTCGCGCCTGCCTCCATAGGGGGCGGTCAAATTATTGACCGGGCCGCCGTCGCGGCCTGATTGAGTGCCATGCAGGATGGTACCCGGTGCTGCGAACTCTGACTCTCGAGAATTTTCGCGAGCGGCACATCGAGCCCTATCAAGGGCAAAAGAATTACCGCGAAGCGGCAAGCGCGAACGCGCGTCGGGGCTTATGCCCCGCCCCGTCTGGAGCCAGCGCTGTTAGGCGCGGTTCGGCGTGAAGACTGCTATACAAAGCCATCAATAACCGGGCCACAACGCAGCAGAGACGTCCTGTGAACACGTGGGTTTGGCTGGCGGGATTGAGTTTTTTCCATTCACGGTGCACCGGCGCTGGCGCGCCTGCATCCATGGTGCTGCGTTATGGGGAGCCGAGGCCAAAGTGACTTTTCGCACAGAATTAAAACACCCGGAAACCGAACTTCTTCGTCCGCATAACAGGCATTTACAGGCAGTTTCTACCAATCAAACGTGCTGTCCGCCGTTGATATGGATTTCGCTGCCGGTGACATAGGACGCGCTGTTGGAACACAGGAAAAATATTGTCTCCGCAACTTCTGCTGTCGTGCCAAGGCGGCGCAGCGGAATATTGTCGAGCATTTTTTCCGTTCCCGGCGACAGGATCGCAGTATCTATCTCACCGGGCGCAATGGCATTGACCCGAATACCATGCGGTCCGAAATCTGCAGCCATCTCGCGCGTCAGTGACGACAGGGCGGCTTTTGAGGTTGCATAGGCGGTGCCAGCAAAGGGATGAACACGCGAACCGGCAATGGATGTCACATTGACAATGGAACCCTGCCCGGCAGCCAGTTCCTTGAACAGGCCCCTTGCCAGCATGATCGGGGCGAAAAAATTAACCTGAAAGACATCACGCCATGTATGCATGGGCGTTTCAAGTGAGTTGAGACGCTCATTTTCACCCTTTTTCGGTGAAATCCCGGCATTATTAACCAGTGCGTGCAGCTCACCGCCTTCCTTTTCGATGCGGTGGCGAATATCTGCTACGGCGCTGCCCACGTCTTCCGGATCCGACAGGTCAATCTTGATATGATCGTCGGGACCTGCCGGCCAGGGGCAATTTTCGGCAAAGTCCTGCCGCGAACAGGTAATGACCCGCCAGCCTTCCATTGAGAAGCGTTTAACCGTTGCGTGTCCTATACCGCGGCTTGCGCCCGTCAGAACCAGAGTCTTGCGACCGGTGCTCTCACTCATCATAGGTCTCCGCAGAAATGATTGCCATCTGTCTTGTATGTAACGCACCATGGGTGTGATAGCGAGGGTTGGCGGACAAAATAGACAGCACCAATTGCCGCGCTGCCTTCATACCTGTTAGAGCAGTGCCAATGAATGCGTCTGGTTGTCAGTTCGCCCGGCTGACTGACGGCAAATTGTAAAATTCAACGAAGACACACATGCCAATGTACAACGCCCTGCCGATCCTGCCAGTCAGTGACGTTATGCCCGCTTTGCTTGCGGCTTTGGATGCGGATACATGTGCCGTTCTGGCAGCCCCCCCTGGTGCAGGCAAAACCACATTGGTGCCGCTTCACCTGCTTTCCGCCCCATGGCGCGGCGATGGTAAGATCATTGTGCTTGAACCAAGGCGACTGGCCGCACGCGCCAGTGCCCGGCAGATGGCACGCCTGATTGGCGAAGATGTTGGCGGCACTATCGGGTTCCGCACCCGTCTCGATACCCGCGTCAGTGCGCGCACACGCATTGAAGTCGTAACAGAGGGCATATTTGTCCGTATGCTGCTTGATGATCCGGAATTGCCGGGTGTTGCAGCGGTACTGTTTGATGAGTTTCATGAGCGCACGCTGGATGCCGATTTCGGCTTGGCTCTGGCATTGGATATTCAACAGGCCCTGCGTGAAGATCTGCGCATTCTTGTAATGTCGGCGACACTGGATGTGGAACGGGTATCAAGGCTGATGGGCGGCGCGGCAGCCGTTGAAAGCACCGGACGGGCCTTCCCAATTGATGTGCGCTATCAGGAGCGCCGCCATGGCATGCGCATCGAAACGGCAGTCTGCGATGGTATATTGAATGCTCTGAGGCAGGAAACCGGATCCATTCTGGCCTTTTTACCCGGGCAGGCAGAAATCAGGCGCACCGCAGAGTTGCTGGAAAAGGCCAGTATCGAGGATGCCACCATCACGCCTCTTTATGGCGATCTGAGCGCTGCTGCGCAGGATCAGGCAATTCGCGCACCGGCCGCTGGCGAGCGCAAAATTGTTCTGGCGACAGCAATAGCAGAGACATCAATCACCATAGACGGCGTGCGCATCGTTATCGACAGTGGCCTGCAGCGCCTGCCGGTTTTCGAGCCGTCAACAGGCATTACCCGACTGGAAACAGTTCGGGTTTCAAAGGCATCCGCAGATCAGCGTGCCGGGCGCGCAGGCCGCACGGAACCTGGCATTGCCATCCGTCTGTGGCGTCGTGAACAGACCGCTGCCCTTGCGGATTTCACACCACCACAAATTCTGTCAACAGACCTCAGTAACCTGTTGCTTGATTGTTGCGCATGGGGCGTTTCGGACCCTGCAGCAATGGCTTTTATTGACCCGCCACCCGAAGCGGCAATTAATGAGGCCCGTGTGCTGCTGCATTCTCTGGGTGCGCTGGATGAGGCAGGCCAGCTGACCGCCGATGGGCGGCTGATGCGCCAGTTGGGCCTGCCCACGCGGCTTGCAGCAGTGGTCATTGCAGCTGACCGATCCGGTCTGGCCTATCCGGCCGCGGAGCTTGCGGTGCTGATGGGCGAACGCGGTCTGGGTGGCAATGCCATCGATCTTGATGTGCGTTGGCAGCAGTTTCGTGCGTCAAAGGGACCGCGTGAACAAAAAGCAAGGGCATTGGCACGGCGTATCGCCAGCACATTGCCAAATGCACGCAAGACATCAGCAAACTCCGGCCCTGTTCCTGGCGCTGCTTCTTTGCTGCTCCACGGCTTTTCCGACCGGGTGGCCCGTCGAAGAGGCCAGGCTGACACCGCGCAAATCCGCTATGGGCTGGCCAATGGACGCGGTGCCTTTGTGGAAGATCATGCGCCCCTGGCGCAGAATGAATTTCTGGTGGTAGCCGATCTCACCGGGAAAATCGCTTCGCAACGCATTCTGTCAGCCGCGCCTATTGACCGCATCACCATCAATGAGGCACTGGCAGAGAAAATCACCCGGGAAGAGGCGGTCTCATTCGTCACAAAGACGAAAAGTGTCAAGGCGCGCAAACAGCTGCGCCTCGGCAGACTTGTTCTGGAGGAAACGCCCCTTGCAAACCCCTCTGCGCAGGCCATTGGCATTGCTCTGGAACAGGGCCTGCAATCACTTGGCATTGATGTCCTGCCGTGGTCACCAGCCGCAAAACAGTTGCGCCAACGCATCAAATGGCTGCATCTCAACATTGGACCACCATGGCCCGCTATGGACGACAAGGCCCTTTTGTCAAATACAGCGACATGGTTCACGCCCTTTCAAAACGGCATCACAGGATTTGCTGATATATCGGCAGGCAGCCTGACACACGGGCTGATGGCGCTTTTACCCTATACATTGCACAGTGAGATCGACCGGCTTGCACCGACGCATTTCAAGGCGCCCACGGGATCCAGCATACCAATTCGCTATGAGGGCGATGAACCGGTCCTGGCCATTCGGGTACAGGAACTTTTCGGCCTGAAGCAGCATCCAAGCCTTGCCAATGGGCAGGTGCCATTGTTGCTCGAGTTGCTGTCACCGGCGCAACGGCCTATCCAGACAACACGCGATCTGCCCGGCTTCTGGCAGGGCTCCTGGGCTGACGTGCGAGCAGAGATGCGGGGGCGCTACCCGCGTCATCCCTGGCCGGAAGATCCGTCCGACGCGGAAGCGACGCGCCGTGTCAAACATCCGAGAAAAAGATAGTGTTGCCTCATATTCATAACAGCAGGGTGCCATGGACTATTCAAGATATCTGACCGAAACACGCGATGCCAACCATTTGCGGATGCGTACGCTCATTCGGTTACGCACGCTGGCAATCATCGGTCAGAGCATAACGGTGCTCGGTGTCGCCTACGGCCTGGGTTTCCCACTGCCCGTGGCCTCATGTTTTTTGCTTATTGCCTGCCTGGCACTGCTCAATATTGCCCTGCGGCTGCAATATCCGGCCACCCACCGCCTCAGCCCATCGACATCGACGCTGGTTCTGGGTCTGGATATCCTGCAGCTGTCCGGCCTGTTGTTTCTAACCGGCGGTCTTGCCAATCCGTTTTCGGTTCTGGTCTGCGTTCCGGTTATTGTCGCGGCGGCCTCCCTGCCTGCGCGCAATATCATTGTGCTGGGTGTCACTGCCGCGATCGCAGTGACCATATTGGCTTTCTTCCATCGTTCATTGCCCTGGTATCCGCAGGAACATTTTGATGCACCGCTGGTGCTGATTGCCGGAAACTGGATTGCCATTGTTTCGACCGCAGCCTTTGCAGCATTTTATGCCTATCGGGTTTCTGCTGAGGCAGAAGAACTCGCTGATGCACTGATGGCCACCGAGTTTGCACTTCAGCGCGAACAGCATCTATCAGCACTGGACGGCCTGGCGGCCGCCGCGGCGCATGAACTGGGCACGCCGCTTGCAACCATTACGGTGGTTGCGCGGGAAATGGAGCGCAGTCTGGCCAATGACGAACGCTATGGTGAAGATGTGCAATTGCTGCGCACGCAAAGTGAGCGATGCCGCGATATCATGCGCAGATTGGCCACTTTATCCGCGACAGATGAGGCACATATGAGCCGGTTGCCGCTCTCTTCATTGATTGAAGAGGTTATTGCACCGCATCGCGAATTTGGCGTCGAAATCGCGGTGACCCATAAAAACGATCAGCTGGGTGAACCCATTGGCCACCGAAACGCCGGTATCGTCTACGGTCTTGGCAACTTGATTGAGAACGCCGTGGATTTTGCCAGTACAAAAGTCCATGTCGAAACATTATCTGATGCAAACAGGGTGACCATACGTATTATCGACGATGGACCGGGCTTTCCGGCAGATGTGCTGTCTCGTATTGGTGATCCCTATGTAACGCAGCGCAGCCGCAGCAATGATCCCAGCGCCGGTGGGCTGGGCCTTGGTTTGTTCATAGCCAAGACACTTCTGGAACGCTCGGGCGCAACCCTGAAATTTACCAATCAGGAAGGTGCAGGCGGCGGCGCATCGATCGCGGTTGAGTGGCCACGAAACGCCATGGAAATGACAGCGGAAGTCGAAATATAAACAAACAGTAATACCGAAGGAATTCAGGATTCACTTTCCAACAGCGCTGACATCCTGCTGATTTCAGCTGCGTACTCATCTATCGCACCCTGCCCCTTTGGCGTAAGCGCATATATGCCTGTTTGAACCCGCTCGAACCAGCCATAGTGATCATCCGCCATCAGGCGCCGCGCATTTTCGACAGATGCAAGGCGGGCAACTTCGGCAGCCTTGGTCGGACCATTGTCATGTAGCAGTTTGAGGCAACGCAATGCATCCTGCCGGTAGGCGGTCATCAACCCCTGGCGGGTTGCGCCACCGGCATTGGGATCACCCACCCGCCGCGCAAATTCCCGCAGGAGCCTGGTCTTTTTTCTGGCCGAGGGACGCGGCCGATAGGGCGCCGGGTCAATATGTACCTCCACCAGCGCGTCCTTCAACCGAACCGTCATCAAACCCACACCCAGCCGTCGACACAGGGACTTGTTGTTATGAAGTGCGCGCAGGAACGCTTTGCCCGTGCCACGGGGCACGGCAATATAGACCGCATCGGTAATTGCCTGCCGCTCTATCGCCTGATGAAACAGTGAGAGTGAAAAACCGGTTTTAAGCTCCACGATAACCGGCGCTTCGTCTTCACGGACGGCGACAATGTCCGCCGCCCCTATTTCACCTTTTACAGTGTAGCCCTGTCCTTCAAGCAAAGCTTTGACGGGTGCGTAAAGATCAGTTTCGCGCGTTCCGGATTGTGCCATAACCCTGCTTAACCGAAAAAAGCCGCATGCAAAAGTGACCTTGTCGCACGGCGGCAGTTCACCCGCCTTGGTCAGCCGTGACCCGGCTGCGAATACATGCAGACAAGCCGCTTCACGCGCTCGTGCGCGCGCTGTCCAGATCAACAAAATCAAAGACCGACGCCGCAATCCTGACCCTGGTTGCCAACAAATTAGCGGTTCAGCACCAGATAGTCGGTGGCAATCATGGCATCAATATCCGTTGGAACAGGCACGATGCAGTCTGTTTTGTCTGCACCACCTGTCGCGACACGCTCCAGGCAGCGCGCCTGTAAAGCAAAACCCAGATCCATTGATTCGATTGAATTGCCAAGTGGCCGCGGCCCTGCAAGATTGGCCATATGTCCATGGCAAAGCAGATGAATGATACGGCCATCGCGCAGATGAAGGCTCTCAATTCCCTCACCGTCAATGACCTGCCGTTTTACAACCAGATCATTTGAAACAAGGGTATCAACGGCAATTTCAGTTGGAAAATGTCCGCCATTCAACAGGATCACACCGTCCTTCAGATGGTCGAAATCATCAGCCGTCACCACATCGGCAGCGCCGGTTTGCGTGATAATAATATCCGCGGTCTTTACCGCGTCCTGACGCAAGGGTGTGGCAAATCCGTCAAGATGCGCTTCCAGCGTTGTCACCGGATCTGTGTCAACAACGCTGACCAGACTGAAAGCATTGCGAAAACAGGCAGCAACGCCTTTGCCGCAAGCCCCATAGCCAAACACCGTTACCCGTTTGCCATTGGTAGAACGGTTTGTAAGGCGCATGAAGCTTTCAAAAATACTCTGGCCTACAGCATGCCGGTTTTCGGCAAATTGCTTGATCGGGCTGTCATTTATGACAAGAATAGGCAATTCCAATTGTTGGCGTAGCGGTTCAAGCCGCATTCGGCCGGATGTTGTTTCCTCCGTTCCGCCCAATAGCCCTTCATAGGGTGCGTCCAGGTAGCGCACAAACAGATCACCGCCGTTGTCGAGCAGCAAATGGGGCTTTTGCTCCAATATCTGGCTCAAGGACTGCCCATGAACAGCGGCATCGGTGGTTTTTTGCGCAAATACTTCAATGCCGCGCGCCGTCAGATAGTCGACTGTCTCAGGTTGCGTGCTGCTCAGGTTGCCGGTTGCCACCACCCGTGCGCCGCCGATTGCAAGTGTCAGCAACAGGGCAGCAGTTTTGGGTTCAAGGTGGATACCGGTACCTATTGTCAGGCCCCGAAAAGGTTTGGTGCTCTCAAACTCAACAGCAATCGCGCCCAACAGACGGCTGCTTTGGCGCACCCAATCGATGCGTGTCGTATCTGTATTCATCACCATCCTCTTGTCAGCACTGCCCCGCTATCGGGTGATTGCGATCATTGCGGCCCATTATCCAACATCATTTCTCAACCGTGACGGCGGACAGGTCTTGCCGACCATAATGCACAATTTCAGGCACGAACAGAAGGACGCGCCACGCCCCGGAAGGTTTGCCTGCGGCAATGTGCGCATATTGGTTTTTATTGTCGCAGGCATTATGTCTACTTCATGTCAAAACCTGAGCAGAAATTGGTCAAACCATGAATACGCAAACGGGCACTATAAATGACAACGAATTAATCGGCGAAGATGCATCCCTGCTGGTCGTGGACGATGATGGTCCATTCCTGCGGCGGCTGGGCCGTGCAATGGAAAGCCGTGGCTTTGATGTTGAAATGGCTGAATCCGTTGCTGCAGGCAGGGCGGTTATCAAGGCTGGCGCGCCGAAATATGCCGTTATTGATCTACGTCTGGGTGATGGAAACGGCCTGGAACTGATCGAGGCCATTCGCAAGAAACGTGATGATACCCGTATCATCATGCTGACCGGCTATGGCAACATTGCAACGGCCGTTAATGCGGTCAAGCTGGGTGCGATTGACTATCTGGCAAAACCGGCCGATGCCGATGAGGTTTTTGCCGCCCTGACCCGTGAACCGGGTGAAAAGGTTGAGCCACCGGAAAATCCAATGTCGGCTGACCGGGTGCGCTGGGAACATATTCAACGGGTCTATGAAATGTGTGACCGCAATGTTTCCGAAACCGCGCGCCGTCTCAACATGCACCGCCGCACGCTGCAACGCATTCTTGCAAAACGTGCGCCACGCTAGTTTGATCAGGACTGCGTCTCATTGGCATAGGCAATCTGCTCGGCAGCCAGCAGACGGTCCGCACTGGCTCTGGCAAAACGCAACGTCAGCGCCTTGCGTGTTGCAGCCGCCAATTTGTGTTCCGGTGCTTCGCGTATAATCTCTCCGTCATAGCCATCTGAAAGCATCATGCCGCAGTCCTGCGGGAAGATGTCCACCGGAACCCCCGGATGGGTGGCAAAAAACAGCCTGTCACAATGTTGACGGTAGTCAGGCCATTTATTGTCGGCCTTGAGGTCTTCGATCGAGGATTTGATTTCGATTATCCATATCTCACCCTTTTCTGACAGGGTGATGAGATCAGCCCGCCTGCCGCTTGCCAGGCTGAGTTCGGGCAGTATCGCATGCCTGTGATGGCGTAAAAGACGCTGAACCCCGCGGCGCACCAGCATGGCGCGTTCCGATTGGCGGCCATCAACAAGCGTGGGTTCCGGGTGGGGTGAAACTATGGGCATGGATGTCTGTCCGGATTTGGCTTTCGTGTCGTCCGCCGGTTCCCGGGCGCAATGTCCGGCAGCAGAATCGACCTTTGCCTGAATATCATACGTGCAGGCTGGCATGGCCAAATCGACTTGGCAAGGTTTTTTACCAGGGGTAAATTCAACCTGCACGGCGTTGCAGGAAAGACATAACGCCCGATCTTTTCAGCTTTCGGGTTAAGTTTTGCGAAAACAAACCTTGCAATGCAGGGAGTAATAAAAAATAAACCATAATTGTTAATAGTCCGGCTACTTAACGAAGCAGTATGAGACCATTTAAGGGGATCTGGGGAAAATTATGAATTTACGCCTTGCCATATCGTGCCTCGGCCTGGCAGCAGTACTCGCCATTTCGGGCTGTGCCACAAGCGGACCTGAGATCACTCAGGAAATATTTACAGCCAAATACGGCAGCGTCAGTGATGGCGGATACAAAATTCCCGCTGTCCCGATCAACCGGGTCGACAAAAAATACCACCGTCAGATCGTCACCTATTTCACCAACGAAAAACCAGGCACTGTTATTGTCAACACGCGCAAGCGGTTCCTCTATTACATCCTGCCAAACAACAAGGCCGTGCGCTACGGTATCGGCGTTGGACGTGCAGGTTTTGCCTGGGAAGGTGAAGCCTATATCTCATGGAAACGCGCCTGGCCTAAATGGACCCCACCTGCGGAAATGGTTGCCCGTGACCCCAGCCTCAAGAAATATGCCGAAGACGGACAGCGCCCTGGTCTGAAGAATCCGCTCGGTGCCCGCGCCCTCTATCTGTTTGACAAAAACGGAGAGGATACGCTTTACCGATTGCATGGAACGCCGCAATGGCAGTCCATTGGAACAGCGGCTTCATCGGGCTGTATTCGCCTGATGAACCAGGACATTATCGATCTCTACAGCCGTGTAAGGCCAGGCAAAAAATCGAAAGTCGTAGTGATTCAGTAGTTCCTGATCCAACGTTGCATTGAAAAAGCCGCCCGAACGACTGGTTCGGACGGCTTTTTTTGTCAGAGAAAAAAGTCTTATGCGGCGGCTTCAACAGCACGGCGGGCCATTACCTTGACCAGGTTTGCCCGGTACTCGGCTGAACCATGCATATCCGCCAGCATAGCTGACGGGTCCACATTGATGCTTTCCAGCGAACCGGCGCTGAAATTTGCATCCAGCGCGGCTTCCATATCGGAAGCACGGAATACGCCGTCACTGCCAGCACCGGTCACACCAACACGGGTGCCGCTGCTGCCCCGCGCAACAAAAACACCCGCCATCGCATAACGGGATGCCGGGTTGGGAAATTTTTGGTATGCAGCACGCGATGGCGCGTCAAACGAAACAGCGGTGACGATTTCATTGTCACCAAGTGCCGTTTCAAACAGGCCGACAAAAAAATCGGCAGCACTGATATCACGGCTGTTGGTGTGGATGGTTGCTTCAAGCGCAACCATTGCAGCCGGATAATCAGCAGCCGGATCATTATTGGCGATTGATCCGCCAATTGTGCCCATATTGCGCACATGCGGATCGCCAATATGGGCAGCCAGGCCACAAAGTGCCGGGCAGACCCCGTTGATCTCGGCCGATTGTGCCACTTCAGCATGGGTTGTCCCCGCACCGATTTTGACATTGCTTCCCGACACCGTGATGCCCTTGAGCTCTGCAATGTGGCGCAGATCAACGACATCGCTTGGAGAGGCCAAACGCTGTTTCATGGTTGGTATCAGGGTCTGACCGCCTGACAGCAACTTGCCGTCATCTGATCCGCTGACAAGTGAGGCTGCCTCTGCAACTGAGGAGGCACGATGATAATTGGTTTCGTACATGATTGTGTCCTTTCCTCTCGATTGATCAAGCCTTCAAGGCTGCCCAAACGGTTTGTGGTGATGCCGGCATTGGCACATTATTATTGCCAATCGCATCGGTGATGGCATTGATCACCGCCGGCGGTGAACCGATGGCACCCGCCTCACCGCACCCTTTCAGGCCAAGCGGGTTGGATGGGCTTTCAGTTTTTGTCGTCAAAACCGAAAATGACGGCAGATCATCAGCGCGCGGCATGGTGTAATCCATATAGCTTGCCGTTAGCAGCTGCCCGGTATCCGGATCGTAAACGCAGCCTTCCAGCAACGCCTGACCAATACCCTGCGCAACGCCACCATGAACCTGACCATCAACAATCATCGGGTTGATGATTGTGCCAAAGTCGTCGGCAGCAACAAATTGCACAATGTCGGTCTTGCCCGTATCGGGATCAACCTCCACTTCACAAATGTAACAACCGGATGGAAAGGAGAAATTCGACGGATCAAAGAAAGCACTTTCCTTCAATCCAGGCTCCATGCCTTCCGGCAGATTATGCGCTGTATAGCAGGCCAGCGCCAACTGGAACCACGGCACAGACTTGTCTGTCCCTGCCACTTTCAACTCGCCGCCTTCGATAACAATATCACTCTCGTCAGCTTCAAGCAGATGGGCGGCAACCTTTTTGGCCTTTGCCTCAACCTTGTCCAGTGCAACCGAAATGGCTGACATGCCAACCGCACCGGAACGTGAACCATAGGTGCCCATGCCCATTTGTACCTTGTCAGTATCACCATGAACGATATTGACCGTATCGATGCCAACACCCAGGCGTTCGGCAACCAGCTGTGCAAAGGTGGTTTCATGCCCCTGTCCATGGCTGTGCGAACCGGTCAACACTTCAATCGTGCCAACAGCATTCACCCGAACTTCGGCTGATTCCCAAAGGCCAACCCCGGCACCCAGTGCGCCGACAGCCTGTGAGGGTGCAATTCCGCATGCCTCAATATAACAGCTCATACCGATGCCACGCAGTTTACCGCGTCCAGCCGCTTCGGCCTTGCGGGCCGGGAAACCATCGTAATCCGACGCTTTCATGGCTGCATCCAGTGGTGCATCAAAATTTCCGCCATCATAGGTCATGATAACCGGCGTTTCATGCGGGAACTCCCGGATGAAGTTTTTACGGCGCAGATCGGCAGGTGAAACACCCAGTTCCCTGGCTGCCGTTTCCATCGCCCGCTCGATCAGGAAGCTGGCTTCCGGACGACCTGCACCACGATAGGCATCGACCGGTGTCGTATTGGTGTAGACCGTACGCACATTGGCATGAATGTTGGCGATATTGTATTGCCCGGACAATAGTGTCGCATACAGATAGGTCGGCACGGATGACGAGAACAGGGACATATAGGCCCCAAGATTGGCAATCGTGTCGACTTTCAACCCTGTGATGCGATGGTCAGCATCAAAGGCGATCTTGATGTTGGATACGTGGTCGCGACCGTGGGCATCCGTCAGGAACGCTTCGGTTCTGTCGCAGTTCCATTTGACCGGAACGCCGGTGCATTTTGAAGCCCAAAGGCAAACAATTTCTTCCGGATAGATGTAGATCTTTGATCCAAAGCCACCGCCCACATCCGGGGCAATAACCCGCAGCTTGTTTTCCGGCGCGACATTGTAAAAAGCACTCATGACCAATCGGGCCACATGCGGGTTCTGCGATGTGGTCCAGCAGGTGTAATGATCCTCTGCCGCATTATAAAGACCCAGCGCAGCACGCGGCTCAATGGCATTGGGCACAAGCCTGTTGTTAACAACATCCAGCTCCGTCACATGGGCTGCATTGGCAATCGCAGCGTCCACGTCTGCACTACTGCCTATTTCCCAGTCAAAAATCTGGTTGTTGGCAGCTTCCGGGTGAATTTGCGGTGCGCCGTCTTTCAAGGCTGCGACAGCCTCTGTGACAGCAGCAAGCTCTTCATAATCAACCGCAACCGCCTCGGCAGCCTCACGTGCCTGCGCCTTTGTATCAGCAACCACAATGGCCACAGCATCGCCAACGTAGCGAACAGTGTCCTCAGCCAAAGGACGCCAGACGCCCATATTCATCGGTGAACCATCTTTGGAATGGATCATCCAGCCACAAATAATATTGCCAATGGCATCTGCGGTGAGCTGCTTGCCATCCAGAATGTCAATGACACCCGGCATGGCCAAAGCTTCACTTTTGTCGATGCCTCTGATTTTCGCATGTGCATGCGGGCTTCGCACAAAGGCCGCGTGTTTCATACCGGGCACGATCATGTCGTCGGTATAACGACCCTTGCCGGTAATGAAACGTTTGTCTTCCTTGCGGGCCACACTGGCACCAATACCTTCAACTCCCATCAGAATTCTCCTCCCTTGGGTCAACGGCCTGCAATGGTCCGGCCTGCGCGCAGCTTCGCCTGATCGGCAAACCTCCCTGCGCCGCTAAGCCACAAACAATCCAAATGTTTGCCTGTAACCGGTCCATCGCGCCGTCTTGAAACGACACTTATTCGGCAGCCTGCTGTGTTCCGCTCATTTCGGCAGCGGCAGCCAGGATCGACTTGACGATGTTGTGATAGCCGGTACAGCGGCAGATATTGCCTTCCAGCTCCGCACGGACTGTTGCCTCATCCAGTGAAGCACCGTGCCGGTTAATCATGTCGGTTGCAGCCATGATCATGCCGGGCGTGCAAAATCCGCACTGCAGGCCATGATTTTCATGAAAGGCTTTCTGTACCGGGTGCAGTTCACCACCACCGGCAAGGCCTTCGATGGTTTTGATATCAGCACCATTTGCCTGTGCGGCAAGCATAGTGCAGGATTTGACGGCATTGCCATCAACATGGACAACACAAGCACCGCACTGTGATGTGTCACACCCGACATGCGTGCCCGTCAGCCCAAGATCACCGCGCAGAAATTCTACAAGAAGTGTCCGATCCTCGGCCTCCCCGCTGATCTGTCGACCATTGACTGTTAAGGATATACTAGCCATCAACTTCCTCCCGAATATTCTTGATGTTATTCGCAAATTCGCCGCCAACTGAGCATTGGCGTAAGTGCGGACGTTCCGCTGAGCTCTCCGGGAACCGGAGATCAAACAGACGCAGAAACAACTTTAGAGCGTGTACTGTAGTGACCGCCTCGCAGTTTTGAATTCGTCTAATTCAATGGAGCCAGCATGAAGGCAATGTGTCAACCCTGAACAGTAACGCCAGGGCGAAAAATTCGACCGGTTGGTCAGAACTACGACCAAAGACTAAAGCGTTACCCCGCCGGCACCACTTTGTAGTATCAAAGCAATGTGTTCTGGGTCGGCCTGTTCCAATTTCAAGGTCCGGCATGCAGAAAATTTTCACTCAAACAATTGACGAGCCACAGCATGCCGTAGAATCGCGCACCACCAGGCTGGCATCCAATGCACGGGTCTCCACCGGTGTTTTGTTATCCAGCAGGTCCACCAGTGCTTTGGCGATACGCTGTCCCATGGTTCCCGTTGGCAATCGAATGGTTGTCAGGGATGGTGAGGCGTGTGCGGCCCAGTCCAGGTCGTCAAACCCCATGACCGAAACATCCTTCGGGATGGAGATGCCACATCTGCCTGCCTCAAAGAATACGCCAAGGGCCAGAATGTCCGATAAACACAAAATTGCTGTTTCGCCGCCATTCTGCGCAAAAATACGCGCTGCACCACGCGTGCCGCCTTCGACAGTCAGGTCAGTCTCCTGGAACAGAAGTTGGACTTTATGGCCATGGGCAAAGGATTTTACACCCTGAATACGCAGGCGGGTCCGGTCATTATTGGCCAATGGACCGTGCACAATCGCTATCTTGCTGTGTCCCAGACCATGCAGATAGTCCATCGCGATACAGGCGGTTTTGATATTGTCGTAACCAATCGCCGGCAGACCCGTTGTCGTGGCACTGACACTTGAACAAATAGCCGGTGTATTGCTGGCATTGAGAAAGTCCAAAAGCCCTTCCTCGTGCTGCGCGCCAGAAAGAATCAGTGCTTCGGCCCCCATGCTGAGCAATTCGTGAGCACGTTTGGTCTCGACAGATAAATCAAATCCGGATGTGGCGATGACAAGAGCATAGCCATGCATCGCCAACTCCCCTTCGACCGCGTTGAGAAAGCGCGAAAATATTGATCCGGATATTGTCGGCACAACAGCGCCGATGACCCTGGTGCGATTTGTCGCCAAAGCGCGTGCCGCCGAGTTTGGTCTATACCCGGCCAGAGCCATGGCGCGCTGCACCTTCTCGCGGGTATCTTTTGATACGGTATCCGAGTTGTTCAGAACGCGCGATATCGTTGCGACAGACAATCCGGTCGCTTTGGCCAATGCCCGTACACCGGGCTTCTTTTTGATCGGAGTGGTGTCCATTTTCTGAACAATGCGCATTTTCGTTTCCAGCGCAACCAGGAATCTCTTGACTCGCGGTCTAAAAGGAATCCACAATGTAACCGGTTACATAGTGGATTGATCATGTTTATACACAGACCTCGAAACAATGGAATGACGGCCCCTGGCATTCTTTATCCAGGTTTCGAACGCTCGTCTCAATTATACAGACATGAGGTTCACTTCGGAAAACCGGTCAAACTCAAGCTGCGCGCAGGCGATCTTTTGACCCTGATCAATATTGATGGTGCCGCCACGGTCTCACTCTCGGCCTTTTCACCGGACGGGGCCAATGCGCTGAAACACATTGGCCTGCAAGATCTGCAGATTTTGGCCAATGCCACCAACAATATGGCCCTTGCACATCCGGCATTTGTCAACTGGATCAAGGCACGTGGCGGCGATTTCGACTCAATCATGATTGCAAATATATTTGACCATCTATCACCCGCCGGAGAACGCTTCGTCATTCGCATTGGCTCGGATTGTGATTTTTGGGCATCCGTTGCCAGATCCTCAGACTTGGAAGCAGCGTCCAGTGGCGGCACCATAACAATCGAGCACAAACCGGTTGAGCCCATTCATGAAATTATGCCGGACCCGATTGGGACCATTCGTGATGAATTTCGGATTGATGCGGCCAGCGCCAGGGCCTACCGCGTTGCCAAGGGCGAATTTATCCAGGTTATCGATGTTCAGGGGCAGCAATGTTCTGATTTCATGGCACTGCGCGCTGATACGCTTGACGCAAATGCAGCGCGCTATATCGATTCAACAGTATCACGGACAATGGCGCGCGGGGCCTATCCCTCCCCCGGACTTTACGACAAATTCTACGATCAGGACATCCGCCCGCTACTTGCCGTTACTCAGGATACGGTCGGGCGACATGACACATTTGCGCTTGCCTGTACGGCACGCGGCTATGAAGAGCGGGGGTTTCCAGGACATGTCAATTGTTCGGACAATATCTCCGATCAGCTCATGCCTTACGGCATTGAACGAAAACCCGCCTGGCCTGCCATCAACTTTTTCTTCAACTCATGGATATCGCGCGACGACAATCGCCTTGCCTCTGATGAAGCCTGGTCACGACCCGGCGACTATGTGGTCATGCAGGCGCTGACCGACCTTGTCTGTGTTTCAACGGCCTGCCCCGATGATATTGATCCGATCAACGGCTGGAACCCCACGGATGTGCATGTGCGCATTTACAAATCTGAAAATTCAATTCAGCGCGCCATCGCCCATCGCCCGCTGGCCAATAGTGAACCCAGCATGACCGAACATAGTGCCTTTCATGAACGAACCTCAAAACTGACAAGCAGCTTTGAGGTTTCCCGCGATGTGTGGCTGCCCGCCAGCTATGAAGCCACCCGTGCGATTGATGAATATTGGGCGTGCAAAGAACATGTCACAATTCAGGATATGTCATCTTTGCGTAAATATGATGTGACCGGTCCGGACGCTGAAAAACTGCTGCAGCATTGCATGAGTAAAGACATCCACCGCCTCAGTGTCAATCGGGGCGTCTACGCTCTGATTTTGAGCGAAAGCGGCACAGTCATTGATGATGGAACGCTTTTCCGCCTGGCACCTCAACTGTTTCGCTGGTGCTGCGGATCGGAGGAAAGTGCCAGACAGCTCAAAACCGTCGCAGAGGAACTGGGCTACAGGGTGTGGATAAAGGCGCTTTGGTCGGGCATGCCCAATCTCGCCATTCAGGGTCCAAGGAGCAGAGATCTTTTGAGCCGGCTTGTCTTTACACAACCGACGCATCCCGCGCTGCAAAATGTCAAATGGTTCGGTTTCACATTTGCCCGGATAAAGGACCGTGAGGGTGCGCCATTCATGCTCACGAGAAGCGGATTTACCGGTGAACTGGGCTATGAAATCTTCTGCAACCAGACCGACGCACTGGAAATCTGGGATGGCGTGATGGAGGCCGGTTCAGATTTGAACATCACGCCCATGGGAGGTGAAGCGCTCGAAACCACCCGTATCGAGGCAGGGCTTATGTCGGCCGCTCACGAATTCAGCCAGCAAACCGATGCGCTGGAAGCCGGCCTCGAATTTGCAGTCGATTTCCGCAAAGATCACTTTATCGGGCGCGACGCCCTGATACGAAACCGCAACGCGCCTCGCAAAAAACTGGTTGGCCTGCTGCTGCACGGCGCTGAAGTACCAACGCATGGCGATCCGATCTTTCTGGGCCACCTGCAGGTGGGAACAGTAACCAGCGCAACCATGTCGCCAGCGCTTGGCAGACCCATCGCAATGGCACGCGTGAATGTGGAGACCGCGGCAACGGGTGCACAGGTGGAAATCGGCCGGCTGGACGGCATGATGAAACGGCTTGTGGCCGAAATAACCACCATTCCATTCATCGATCCCAAACGAGAAAAAGCCCGGGTCTGAACCGGGACCAGGCAACAAACACAAAATCAATGAGGAGAGCACAAATGAATTTCTGGAAAATGGCAATCACAGCATCCGTACTGGCGCTGTCAACAAGTGGTGCATTTGCCCAGGCAAAAGTCACCATTGGTGAACCCAGCTGGCCCGGTGCAAAAATCATGGCCAATCTTATCGGCCAGATCATCACGGACCGATTGGGTGGCGAGGTCGGCTATGCCCCCGGAGCCAACGCCGTCATATTTGAAGCCATGGATGGTGGTCGCGGTGACATTGATGTGCACCCGGATGTCTGGCTGCCGAACCAGGCGACTTTTACCGACAAATATGTTGACGGCGCAAAGACCGTCGCCCTTTCGGATGGGGCTTACGAGGGTCGTTCGGGTTTTTGTGTGCCGAACTACATGGTGGAAAAACATAACATCAAATCGGTTTTTGATCTTGGTACACCCGATGCACAAAAACTGTTTGATGGCGATGGCGATGGTAAAGGCGAAATCTGGGTCGGTGCATCCGGCTGGGCGTCGACCAATGTGCATTCTGTGAAAGTGCGCGACTATGGGATCAACACTTTTCTTGAACCAACGACGGAAGACGAAACGGTATTTTATGCCCGGTTGAAAGACGCTATCGCGCAGGAAAAGGGCGTCGTTTTTTACTGCTACAAACCCCATTATGTTCATGCGCTCTATCCGGTAACAATTCTGGAAGAACCGGAGTTTGAGGAGGCCAGCTATAAAATTGTTCAGCCTGATCAGGATGCGGACTGGTTCAACAAGTCAAAAATCACCACCGGTGATCGGGTGAAAACCGTACATGTTGCCCATTCGAAATCACTTGAGGAGCGTAACGAAGCAGCGGCGGCTTTTTTGAAAAACATCAATATGGATTCAACCGAATTGTCAAAACTGACCTATGAAGTCGTGGTCAAGGGCAATGAAATTGAGCCGGTGGTCGCCGAATGGATTTCAGCAAATGGTGATACCGTTGATGGCTGGCTTGGCCTGAATTAAACGTCATCCCTGGCTGTTCCGGTTTAGGTCCAACCGATACGCTTTGTCTTCAATCGGCATCGCGGATTGGCAATCTGGACCGGAACAGCTTTACCCCAAACCCTCAAAGACAGGCTCCCACCATGGATGCAGAAATTGCCATTGATGCCAAAAACGTCTGGAAGGTCTTTGGTGACCGGGCCAGCGAAGCGCTCGCGGCCATCAACGCTGAGGGGCTTTCCAAAAAGGACGTGTTGGAAAATTTCGGTTGCGTGGTCGGCGTTGCAGACGCCAGTTTCGAGGTTCGAAAAGGCGAAATCTTTTGTGTCATGGGCCTGTCCGGCTCCGGCAAATCCACTCTGGTTCGTCATATCAACCGGTTGCTGGAACCAACCGCCGGTCACATATTGATCGGCGACAAGAACGTGATGGATCTGAACGCCCAGGAGTTGCGTAACCTGCGCAACCATCGGGTCGCCATGGTCTTCCAGAATTTTGGTCTGATGCCACACCGCACGGTGCGCGACAACGTGGCGATGCCGCTGGAAATCAGGGGAACCGGCAAGGCCAGACGCTGGGAAGAAGCGGACCGGGTGCTTGAACTGGTTGAACTGACCGGTTGGGAAGATAAATATGCCCATGAATTGTCCGGTGGCATGCAGCAGCGTGTCGGGCTGGCGCGCGCCATCGCCTGTGACCCGGAAATCCTGCTTATGGACGAGCCGTTTTCAGCACTCGATCCTTTGATCCGAAAGCAGCTCCAGGATCAATTCATGGAACTGTCTGCCAAACTCAAGAAAACAACAATGTTCATTACCCATGATCTGGATGAGGCAATCCGCATCGGCAACCGGATCGCCATCATGAAAGATGGTCGTATCGTCCAAACTGGAACTCCTCAGGAGATCATACTGAATCCTGTTGACGATTATGTCGCTGATTTCGTTGCGGGTATTTCCAAACTCAATCTTGTATTTGCCGACACGGTCATGATGCCAATTGACGCCTATCAGCAATTGCATGGAGAGATTCCACAGGATGCAGGCACGGCCAGCCCTGATATGGACCTCAATGCACTTATAGACCGATGTGTGGAAGGAAATGGCGTTCTCGCCGTTCAGGACGCGGGAAAAACAATAGGCGTAATTGATCGCGAAAGCCTGATCCGGGCTATTCGTGACAGTCGAGGATGAGCCATATCATGGATCAGATCAATGATGAGAATGCAAAGAAACTGGACGCGCTGATCAGCGAATTCGTAGGGACTGGTGCAGCCTACTACAGACGGGTTTTTGCTGTGATGATGGCGGCGCCGGGCTTCAAGCTAACACTCAATTGGGCCGCTGGGTTACTCGGACCCGTGTGGTTTGGTGCCCGTGGTCTCTGGTCCTGGTTCCTGACAATGCTGCTTTTGGAAACCTTCGCCTATATTCAGATCGGTAAGGGTCTGTTTGGAGATCTGGGCCGGGAAAGCAGAGAGCGCGCTGACAGTATCGCAACCACACTGGACTTGAGGTACCAGCAGATCAAAGCCGCTGAAGAAAGCGGCTCCGGTTCGCTTGAAGCGCTCAAACGCGCTGCGGAGTCGCTCGAGGGCGCTCTGCTTGAAGCGCAGGAAGCCGCATCAGCAGCCCAGTCCACCGGGGTGGAATATCTGATGGGTGGTTTCATTTTGCTGGCGATCTTCAAACTCATCAGCGCTGGTATCAGCAACTGGACACTGGAAGGTCAATTTGTGAAATGGCGTTCTGACCGCACAATGGCATCTCTCTTTTCTCTCCCAAGACTTTGCCTGGCCGCGTTCCTGTCTGTCTTTGTGGTGGTTCTTTCGACCGTAAAATTTGCCATTCCGGACGCGGTGAAAATACTGCAAACATTTCCGACCAACCGAAATTGGCGGTTGGATGTCGGCGATCAGGTGCAGGCTGCCTTTGATTGGACCAAAACAACCGGTCGCGGCTTCTTCGACAGCGTTACCTTTGGCATGCGCACGCTTTTGGACTGGATTGAGGTTCTGCTGGTCGGCACCCCATGGCCGGTGGTCGCATTGGTGGTCATCATATTGGCCTATCTGGCGTCCGGTCCACGCGTGGCCATATTCACAGGTGCAGCGCTCGCCTATCTGGGTCTGCTTGATTTTTGGGAAAAGGCAATGACCACGGTCGCCCTGCTGGGAGCGGCAGCGTTGATTTCCATCGCCCTTGGTATTCCGCTTGGCATTTATTGCGCACGTCGACCGCGTGTTTTTGCCATTATCAGACCCATCCTTGATTTCATGCAATCCATGCCGTCATTCGTTTATCTCATCCCGGTTGTGGCCTTCATCGGTTCAGGCAAACCGGCCGGTGTCGTCGCAACGATGATCTTTGGCAGCCCACCGGTCATTCGCTTTACCGTGCTTGGCCTGCAGCAGGTGCCTGAAGCGGTTCGTGAGGCAGCGCTGGCGTTTGGTGCAACGCCGCGATATCTGCTGTGGAAGGTCGATCTGCCACTGGCAGCCAGAACCATCATGGCGGGCGTTAATCAAACCATACTTCTGTCCCTGGCCATGGTTGTCGTCGCATCGCTGATCGGCGCAAAAGGGCTGGGAGAAGATGTGCTTGAAGCCCTGCAATATGCTGCCGCCGGCCAGGGCATCCTGGCAGGGCTCGCCATCTTGTTCTGCGCGCTGATTCTGGACCGCATCGTCGCGGGCAAAGCCTCCTCCTGAGCTTTGCCCCGGCGTATCAGATACAGCGACCGCCATCCACTTCCATGGCGACGCCGGTGATCATGCTGGCCTCGTCAGAACACAGGAAACAGGCGGCATTACCCATATCCTCCGGGGTGGAAAACCGGCCGATCGGGATGGTTGAAAGGAATTTGGCACGCATTTCCGGCGTATCCTCACCCATAAAGCTTTTCAGCAATGGTGTTTCTCCGGCCACAGGGTTGAGCGCATTGACCCGGATACCTTCAGCTGCCAGTTCAACCGCCATGGTTTTTGTGGCGGTGATCATCCAGCCCTTGGAGGCATTGTACCAGTTGAGCTGAGGGCGCGGGCTGACACCGGCTGTTGAGGCGACATTTAAAATTGCCCCTTGCGCGTTGTTCTTCATATGCGGCACCAGGACACGTGCCGTCAGAAATACCGATTTGACGTTGACGGCCAGCACCCGATCAAAATCGTCCTCACTGACATCTTCCAGTGGCGAGCGTGCGTGTGTAACGCCGGCATTATTGATCAGAATATCAACCTTTCCAAAGGCAGAAAACGCCGCATCGGCCATGGCTGACACACTGTCAGCGGATGATACATCCACCGTTTGAGCCAGTGCTGCATCGCCAAGTTCCGCTGCGAAGGCCTGCGCCGCCGGTGCGTTGATATCAGCTATCATGACGCGTGCGCCTTCATGCATGAATTTGCGCACAATACCGGCACCAAATCCTGAAGCGCCGCCGGTTACAATCGCTGTTTTACCCTGAAGTCGCATAGAGTGTTTCCTTGTACTGTTGTCTGCCTGAATGGATCGCGCATCATTTCGACAACGATTTTGCAAATGCATCAGCCGTGATGGGCTGCCACGGTTTTCAGGACAGAAAAGCCATAAAGGGCTTCAAAGCCCTTCTCCCGCCCGTGGCCTGATTTGCCGACACCACCAAACGGCAGTTCCACGCCACCACCAGCGCCGTAATTGTTGATGAAAATCTGGCCGCTGCGCACAGCCTTGGCCAGCCGCATCTGACGACCACCATCGCGGGTCCATATGCCTGCAACAAGACCAAATTCGGTACCATTGGCAATGGCAATGGCTTCCTCTTCCGTGTCAAACGGAAGGACAACCTGCACAGGACCAAAGATTTCATCCTGTGCCAGCGGGTGATCGGGTGATACACCCACCAGCAGGCTTGGCGCAACATAATGGCCGGTATCGGGTGCATTGCCGACAATCTGACCCTGGGCGGCAATGGTGAGATTATCGGCGCGTGCAACGTCCAAAAAACCGCTGACAATTTCCTTTTGCCTTGCGGAGATCAATGGACCGACATCCAGATCATCCGCAGCCGGGCCCACACGCAGCGCTTTGTAGCGTTCGCTCATTCGGGCAACCACATCGTCATAGATGCCGCGTTGAACCAATATGCGCGATGATGCGGAGCAGGTCTGCCCGGCATTTTGTATGCCGGCATTGACCAGAAACGGCAGGGCTTTGTCGATGTCTGCATCGTCGAAGACAATCTGTGGTGATTTTCCGCCGAGCTCCAGCGTAACAGGGGCAACATTGCGTGCTGCTGCCGATTGCACCAGTGCACCAACACCAACTGACCCGGTGAAGGATATATGATTGACACCAGCGTGGGCCGTCAGTGCGGCCCCGGCCTCTTCACCGAGGCCCGGCACAACATTCAGGGCACCTTGCGGCAAGCCCGCTTCATGCGCAATTGCAGCAAATGCCAGGGCCGTCAGACAGGCTTCTTCCGCTGGCTTCAACACGGCGGCGTTGCCCATCGCCAGCGCTGCGCCAACAGAACGACCAATGATCTGCATTGGATAGTTCCACGGCACGATATGGCCGGTCACACCGTGTGGTTCACGCAGTGTATAAACCGTGTAGCCATCAAGATAGGGGATCGTCTCACCGTGCACCTTGTCGGTCGCGCCGCCATAAAACTCCATATAGCGCGCCAGTGCGATGGCATCATTGCGCGCCTGTGTCAGCGGCTTGCCGACGTCAGCAGCCTCAAGCTCGGCAAGCAGATCAACATTTTCGAGCACCCGCTGCCCGATGCGGGTAAGCAGCCGCCCGCGCTCCAATGCGGTGGTTGCACCCCATTGACCATTCAAAGCTGACTGTGCCGCCTGCACAGCGCTATCAATATCTTTCGTACCACCACGGGCAATCGTACCGATTGTTTCACCGGTCGACGGGTTTTCCAGGCGCACTGTGCGTCCATCATGTGGCGGCACCCATGCCCCGTTGATAAAACATCTGGAGGGGTCAAACCCCAGTTTATCCGCAATCATTTCTATGTCCCTGGTTGTGGCGCTGCGGCACGGGCTTCGCGTGCCTTGAGTGCCTCGTCGAGAATGGGTGTCGCAGCCAACAGCGTACGGGTGTAACTGTGCTGTGGGTTGGAAAATACATCCTGCGTTCTGCCCTCCTCAACAATCTGGCCGCCCTTCATGACAAGCACACGATCGGTTATGGTGCGCACTACAGACAGGTCATGTGAAATGAACAGATAGGAAATGGCCAGCCGGTCGGAAAGATCAGCCAGAAGGTCCAGAATCTGAGCTCTGATAGAGACATCCAGTGCGGATACGGCCTCATCCAGAACAATCAGCGACGGCTCGATGATCAGCGCCCGCGCAATGGCTATACGCTGACGCTGGCCGCCGGAAAATTCATGGATGTATTTGTCGGCATCGGCAGGTGTCAGACCGACGTTGATCAGGGCTGTCTCGACCCGTCGTTGCTGATCCGCCGCGTCAGGCGGTGCGTCAAGAAGATAGAATGGTTCGGCAATCAGACGCGATACCCGGTGGCGCGGATTGAATGAACTATAGGGGTCCTGGAAAACCACCTGCACCCCGCGCCGCAGTTGCCGGTCGGGCCCTGCCCCCTTGGTGGAAAAGACCGCCCCACCCAGGCTGATCTGACCACCCTGTAGCGGATCCAGCGCCAGAATGGCCCGCGTCAATGTCGACTTGCCACATCCGCTTTCGCCGACAAGTCCAACATTCTCGCCACGCGCGATGGACAGGGAAACATGATCAACCGCCCGGAAGTGACCAGGAGCCTTGAACAGCGAACGCCGTGGCAACGGATAGTCCCGGACAACTTTTTGAACATCAATGACCGGATTACCGCGCTCGGCAACCACGGCCGGGTTGCGTGCCGGGCTGTGTCCCGAGGCTTCGAACAGGGATCTGGTGTAGGAATGCTTCATCTGGCGGAACAATTGTAACGTCTCGCCTGCTTCCACAACGACACCATCTTTCATGATGGCTATATGATCAGCCATTTCTGCCACGACAGCCAGATCATGGGTGATCAGGATAAGGCCCATCCCATCTTCGTCGACCAGTTTTTTCAACAGTTTGAGTATCTGCGCCTGTGTCGTCACATCCAGTGCTGTCGTCGGCTCATCAGCAATCAGCAATTTTGGTTGCAGCGCAATGGCCATGGCAATAACGACCCGTTGGCGCTGACCACCGGACAGGTCATGAGGATAGCGGTCAAGCGGAAACCGGTCCTGTGGAAGGCCAACACGGTTGAGTGCCTCGCGGGCAATTTCCATGGCCTGACGGCGTGATTTTCGCGTATGCACCAATATGGTCTCTGCAACCTGATCGCCAATCGTCTGCACCGGGTTCAATGCCGTCATCGGTTCCTGAAAAACCATGCCGATGTCATTACCGCGCAACCCGCACATTTGCTTTTCATTCAGACCGTGCAGCGCCTGCCCATCCAGATTGATTGATCCATTCCAGCCTGCGCCAACGGGCAACAGCTGCATGATCGTCATGGCGGTCATCGACTTTCCGGAGCCGGATTCACCAACAATGCCCAATACTTCACCACCATCCAGCTTCAGATCAACATCACGCAGGATCTGTGTATCCTTGATGGACAGGGCCAGGTTTTCTATCTCGAGCAAAGCCATCAGCGGGCCCGCCGTAATTTCGGGTCAAACACATCACGCAAACCATCACCCATCAAATTGAGACCCAGCACCGTCAGCACAATGGCAAGTCCGGGGAAAATGGCCATATAGGGCGCGATATAGATCATTGTCTGGGCGTCGGACAGCATGCGCCCCCAGCTTGGCAGCGGTGGCTGTGTGCCAAGCCCGACATAGGCAAGCCCTGCCTCGGCAAGAATGCCAAGTGAGAACTGGATCGTTCCCTGAACAATCAGAAGATTGGTGATATTGGGCAAAATATGCTCAGCCGATATGCGCGCTCGGCCCTTGCCCGATACCCGTGCGGCAAGCACATAATCGCGGGTCCACAAAGACAGTGCCGCACCGCGCGCCAGACGCGCGAATACGGGAATATTGAATATGCCGATCGCCGTGATTGCATTGATGGCACTTGGCCCAAATACGGCTGTTATCATGATGGCCATCAGCAGCGCTGGAAAGGCAAAGACCAGATCATTGGTGCGCATGATGACTTCATCCAGCAAACTGCCATGACGCGCAGCGGCCAACAGGCCAAGCGGAACCCCGACAATAATGCCGATGCCCACGGCGATCAGTGCCACGGCAATCGAGGTTCTGGCGCCCACCATAACCATGGAAAATATGTCCCGGCCAAAATTATCCGTGCCAAACCAATGCAGGAGAGACGGTGGTTTCAACCGGTCTGCAATTACCAGATTGGTGACATCAAACGGGGTCCAGAAAAAGGACAGCAGAGCGGCAACGACAAAACACAGGGTCAACACCAGACCGATGATGAAACTCGGCGTGCGCAGTGCCACACTGACCAGCCCGAACCGGTTGGCTTCGCCTAGATCCAAATTACTCATGAGCGCGACCTGCGCAGTCTTGGATCAGCAATGGCGTAGGTCATGTCGACGATGAATGTGACAAGTATGACGGCAAATACCAAAAGAAAGATGACGCTTTTGACGACGATGAGATCGCGTTGGGTGATACCCTGAAATACCAGCCTGCCAATGCCCGGCAGGAAGAACACATTCTCGATTATAATGGCCCCGGCGAGCAAAAATGAAAATTGAAGTCCGATGATTGTCAGTACCGGAATGAGGGCGTTGCGCAGCGCATGACGCCAAAGTGCCTGTCGCCTGTTCAACCCCTTTGCTCTGGCGGTGCGTACAAAATCCTCTCCGAGCGTATCGAGAAGCGAGGAGCGCATGACACGGGCAAGAATGGAAGCCTGCGGCAGGGCCAGCGCTATCGCCGGCAGGGTCAGCGCCTTGATACAGGCAAAAAAGCCTTCATCCCAACCGGGGAAACCACCGGCTGAAAACCAGCGCAGATTAATGGCGAACAGAAGCACCAGCAACATGGCAAACCAGAAATTGGGAATTGCAATACCAAGCTGGGTGACACCCATGATGGAAACATCGGAAGGCGAATTGCGGCGTGATGCGGCGATCACACCAACGGGAAATGCAATCAGCGTGGAAAGAACCAGCGCGTAAATCGTCAGCGGCAGGGATATCCAAATCCGCTCTGCTATGAGTTCACGAACCGGCACCTTGTAGGTATAACTTGTACCAAACTCGCCCTGCAGAAGACCGGTAATCCATTGCCAGTAGCGAACCGGTGCAGAGGCATTCAAACCCAGACTGTCGCGAAGCGCGGCGACGGTATCGGGTTCGGCATTCAAACCGAGCATGAAGGAGGCCGGATCACCTGGCACAACTTCAATCACCACAAAGATCACCACGCTTGCAGCAACCAGGCTGAGAGCCAGAGAGACCAGTCGTTTGATCATATAAGGGAGCATGAAACCGCATTCGTTTGTTCGAATAGACAGCGCATAGTCTGATTATGAAAGGCGGGAGCCATGAGCAGCCCCCGCCTTAATTGTCAGGGTTTACTCAGCCCAGGATACACCGGTCATATCGGCCGCCTGTGTAGGCGCATTTTCCCAAACGCCCTGGAGATCCTTGTTGACAACGCCTGTATTGGCCAGCTGGAAGAGGTAGCCGTTGACATAATCATCAGCAATCTTCTGTTGAGCCGCTTTCAGCAGACGATCCCGCTCAGCCGGGTCAGTGGCATTGTTGAGATCGGCCATCATTTTCTGGAAGTCCGCATTGTCATACTGGAAATAATAATCCGGCCGCGCATAGATCCCGATATCGAGTGGTTCGGTGTGCGACACGATCGTCAGACCAAAATCCTTGCCCTTGAAAACCTGCTCCAGCCATTGAGCCCATTCCAGATTGCTGATCTCGGTTTCAATTCCAATGTCACGCAGCTGAGAGGCGATGATTTCACCACCACGGCGCGCATAGGATGGCGGTGGCAGTTTCAACGTTGTCTTGAAACCATCCGGGTGACCGGCTTCGGCAAGCAGTGCTTTTGCTTTTTCCGGATCAAAATTGGACTGCGCCGTCAGGTCTAGATAGGACGGATGATGCGGTGCAAAATGCGTTCCAATGGGTGTTCCGTAACCGAACATGGCACCATCAATGATCGCCTGACGGTCAATGGCATGCGCCACGGCTTCACGTACCTTCGGGTTATCAAAGGGTGGCATCTTGTTGTTGGTTGAAAGGATGGTTTCGCCTTCAGTCGATCCGGCAATCACACGAAAACGCGGATCAGCATCGAATTGCGGCAGGTTTTCCGGTGCCGGAAACGGCATGAAGGAATCGACATCGCCAGCCATGACCGCAGCAAAGGCGGCATTGGGATCAGAGATGAACTTGAATATGACCTTGTCAAGCTTGGCAGGTGTGCCCCAATAATCTTTGTTCCGCTCCAGTTCGACTTCGTCGCCCTTGGCCCAGTTTTTGAAGACAAAGGCACCGGTGCCAACAGGGTTGGTTGCATTGTTCGCGGCAGTCTCCGGTGAAACGATGACGGCATCACCCCAGGCCAGATTGAACAACATATTGCCATTTGGCTTTTTCAAGGTGACCTTGACCGTGTGCGGATCAACAACCTCGACAGATTCTATGTCCGCAAACAGCGCCTTTTGCGCATTGGAAGAGCCTTCTTCGTTGGTGCGATCCAGCGAAAACTTGACGTCATTGGCATCCATGTCAGACCCATCGTGGAATTTGACACCCTTGCGCAATTTGAATGTATAGACCTTGCCATCATCAGAGATCGTCCAGGATTCGGCAAGACCGGGATTGATGCTGCCATCGGGACCAAACCGTGTCAGACCTTCAAAAATATTGGAGTAGGTAACCGAATCAATGGCCCCCGCCGCGCCGGATGTTGGATCCAGGTTCGGTGGTTCCAACTGCAACCCGACCGTTATGTCCGTTTTGGCGGCAAAAGCTGCCGGGGCGAGCGCTGTTGAAACCGCAAGGGCCCCGGCCAGTGTCATCGCCTTTACAAATGACGTCATTTTCATTCCTCCTGTTATTCCTCAACCAAGTCTGCCAAACCATAGCTTGTTGCAGTGCGGCATATCAAGCATTCAACAGATCCTGTAGTGAAAGTGCCATGACTTTCGCTGAATCAACCATATCGTCAACACCGACATATTCATCCGGCTGATGCGCCAGATCGAGTATGCCGGGGCCATAGGCAATACAGTCTTTAAGTCGCCCGATACGATCAATATGTTTTTGATCATAGGTTCCCGGTGACACCACATATTCGGGGCTCTTGTTGAGCACCTTCTCAATTGATCTTGAAATGGACTGGACCACGGGCGCTTGTCTGTCCGTCATTGTCGGGCTTACGTGCCACATGTCACGAATTTCATAGTCGAAATCATTGCGCTCGGCACTGACCTTGGCCAGAACATCGTGTATTTCCTGACGAACCTCGTCTGAATTTTCTTCGATAATGTATCTGCGATCAACAACCATCCGGCATGAATCGGGCACGCAGGCAGAGGGAAAACCGGTAAAATCAGGATCCGGCTCAGCCTGACCACCATGCATGGAATTGATGTTCATGGTTGACTGGCGGGCACCTTCCGGCACCACTGGCATGGCTGTGAGTTTTCGCGCCAGGGCCGGGTACAGGCTTGTTTCAAATTCCTGCAGAACCGCCCCCATGTGACGCACCGCGCAGTCACCCAGAAACGGCATCGAACCATGGGCAATATGACCCTTGGTCTCAATTTCCGCCCACCAGACACCGCGATGCCCGAGACAAACCCGGTCCTTGTTGAGCGGTTCGGGAATGATGACGTGCTGAACGCGGCTGGGATCAAAAAAGCCCTTTTCAGCCAGATAGGCAACGCCCCCATAACCACCGGTTTCTTCATCGGCAGTCCCTGATATTTCAATCGCGCCGGAAAAATCAGGAAACGCGTCGATAAATGCCTCTACGGCGATTATGGAGGCGGCCAACCCCCCCTTCATGTCACAGGAACCACGGCCATAAATTTTTCCGTCCTTCAGCTCGCCTCCAAACGGATCCATCGTCCAGCCATGACCTGTTTCCACAACATCGATGTGGGAATTGAAATGGACACAGGGTCCGGATGTTCTGCCTTCCCGCCGCGCAACAACATTCCAGCGCGGATATCGATCGCTATCCCCCGGCGTACCGTGCGCCCTGACCATTTCGATCTGGAATTTGCGTGACCGCAGGCGGTTCGCCAGATATTCACAAATTTCCAGATAGGCTTCACCCGGCGGATTAAGCGTTGGTATGCGAATCAGGTCCTGAGTGAGCGCTATTAACTCATCACGGCGCGCTTCTATCAGCTCAGGAAAGGCCGCAATGCCCAAATCTACCGCTTCCATTAAGACAAAACCCCTACGCAAATTGGTCATTTATCAGTACAACTTGCAAATCTTTCAGGAAATCAGCCTCTGTCGCAATACCGTAGGACTACGCATTGGAACCAGATCAATCCGACAATGAAACACATCTGCAGGCTCTTGACGCATTGGCATTTGATCTTGCGCCAGTGGGAATTGTGTTGACCGAAAACCGTGTCATTCGGACCTGCAATACGACATTTGCAGACATGTTCGGCTATGCGAAATCAGAATTGCTGGGACAGTCATTTCGCGTGCTATACGCATCGAATGAGGAATTTGAACAAATTCGCGATGTCGGGCTCAAAACCCTGCAGGACGGCAAGCGTTACAGCGATGAACGCATCATGCCGCGCAAGGACGGCAGCCTGTTCTGGTGCCGTTTTCGCGCCCATAGCCCAATACCCGATGACCCGTTGCGCCGAACGATTTTAAGCTATGCAGACATGTCCGAACAGCGCCCCTTTGCCGCGCTGTCTGCACGGGAACGGCAGATCGTCACTCATCTTATCAGCGGCAAAACCAGCAAGGAAATCGCCCGCCAGATCGAGATTTCGCCCCGCACCGTTGAATTTTACCGCGCCCGTTTGCTGAAGAAATTCAATGTCAGTAACGTCACGGAACTTGTTGCCCATCTGGGTAGTGCGCCGGTTTGATGAGGTGGTTCGAGGCGCTGGTGATTTTTCAGGCTGTTGGGCCTACAGGCTGGACACATACATCACATAACAGCCTATTTGGTAGGGGCAACTCAGGCTTCGGGCTGCACAAAGATAACTTCCCGCACCACCTGCCAGCGGCCATCCTGGTGCATCAGGTCAATGCTCAGCGTCAATTTTTGCTCTTCGCGTGCCAGCTTTACCTTGCGATTTATCAGAACATGGGCTTTGTGCGCATCCGCAGTGACATGTTTGAATTGCGCCCAGGTGTTAAGCGGTGGCTCAGCGTTTTTCAGTTTGGTTTCAAAAAGCGACAGGAAATCGCCTTTGGTTGCGGTTGAAACCTTTCCCTGGGAATCAATCATGATGACAGACAAAGTGTCGTGGTAAATCCGTTGCAGTGCAGCAATGTCGTATTGGGTCCCGGCTTTAATCAGATCATTGATCGCAGCGGTAACATCCGCACAAGGTTCATTCGCGTGTTTCACGGCAGATTCCTAACTGAGTTATTTAACTGACTGAGTCCATTTGCCAAACAGACTGCGCGCTGGGCGACCGCGAACCTGATTGCCGAGAAGATAGGACACGGGGAGGCAAATCAGGCCAAGCAGTGCATGGCCATAGAAATCCCCAAGGATAATATGGCCTGCCAGAGCTGCGACCATATTCAGAAAAAGGGCGGCATATACCATGTCCCGCAGATCGTTGTAGCGATGACTGACAATGACAAGAATTGCGATTAGTTTCAGATAGGCAAGTGGGTAGACAAGGTATGTCGGATACCCGAATGCAATAAAGAACCCGGCCTGGGTCTGATAAATGACGTGGTAGGAAACCACCGCCCAGGCCAGTACAAACAGCAGAAAACCGGTAGATGCCCAATAGGCTGTTTTCTTCAGGATATTTTCCATGATCAAAGCGCCTTCTCAGATGCACACGTGTTTTGGAGCATTGATGAACTGATCCGCGCTCAAATCCACGTCCCACGAATTGGATAGTTGTTGTCCGGGTTACGGATGAACGTCAGCCCCATGAGCATGGAGGCAAGATCGGGTCTGCCAAATGGGGCATTTGAAAGGTTTGCAATCTGGGTATTGCCGTCACTGTTGATGACAAACAGGCCCGGTTCTGCAAAGGGGCGATCTGTTTCAGCCGCTGAGCGAGGGTTGGAAACATAAAGGCCAAGTGCCTTCATCTGGTCTGTACTCAGATCGTAACCGATCTCAAACTGCGGTTTTATCGGGTCAGTCTGTGCGGCGGCCTTTTCCTGCGTGTCTGCCGACACCGCGACCACATCGATACCCAGTGCATTCAGCGCGTCCACCTGGTTGTTCAGGGCTGTGAGGTATTTTGTACAAACGGGGCAATGACTACCCCGATAGACAATAACCATACGCCAGTCACAACCGTTGCCAGGCCTGGCAAGGTCCATGGTGCCACCGCCCAAACGGGCAACCAAAGTGGATGGAAACACTGCACCAGCCTGCAATTTTCGACTATTCATCGCACGTCCTTTTCATTTTGTATTAAACGCTATAAAATACACACAGGACTCATTGTCAAGGATTTTGTAGTGAACAATACAAAAAAGGCCGGACGGCCCAGAAAATTCAATCGTGACGAGGCGCTGCTGGCTGCCGTCAATGTGTTTTGGGCCAAGGGTTATGACGGCGCGTCACTCAAAGATCTTACAGAAGGCATGGGCATTAACGGACCAAGCCTTTATGCGACTTTTGGCGACAAACATGCGCTTTATCTTCAGGCCATTGACCGATATTCAACCAATGATGCCTGTGCGCCGCTGGTCGCTTTTGAAAGCGAGCAGGATATTACAGCCGCTGTACGTGCCTTCATGGTAGCGGCAATAGACTATGCAACCCACCATAAGAGCGGTGCAAGGGGCTGTTTTTTGAGTGCCTGTGTTGCAACAAGTGCAGGTGAGGTTGAAGGTGTGCAACCCGTCCTCAGGCAGGCGATTGAAGATACGGACAAGCGACTGGCTGCCAGGTTCGATCTGGAAAAGGAAAAGGGCACACTTGCGGCAAATTTTCCCTCGCTCGAGCGGGCAAGGTTAATGTTCGACCTGCGCCAGGGACACGTATTCAGGGCCAGAGCCGGTCTGGATGGTGATACCATGTTGTCGGATCTGGACCAAAGAACTGCAATGGTATTGCGATTTGACGAGGGCGTTTAGAGCCTCGTCCGTGGTTGGCGCGTATCATGCCCGCACACGCGCATGTGTCGGATCATAGGGGCTCGCAGGTATGACAGATGCTGTGACAAGATCACCCAGAATATCAATCTCAAGGCGCCCCCCCTCATCCGCATATTCGGGTAACACAAAGGCATAGGCCAGGTTTTTGCCCACCCTGTGCCCCCAGTCGCCAGAGGTAATCGTGCCAATGACCCTGCCGTTCTTCATAAGTGATGCGCCGGCATGGGCAGGTGCATGGCTACAATGCACCTGCAAGGTGACGCGCTTTCTGGTTAGGCCATTGGCCAGACGGACGGCGAGAGCTGCCTTGCCGACAAATTCACCCTTGTCCATTTTCACAAATCGTTCGAGACCCGTCTCAAAAGGATCAAATTCAGTCAGAATGTCAGCCTTCCAGTGCAAATAGCCCTTTTCAAGCCGCATTGAATCGATGGCACGTGCGCCAAAGAGCTTCATATCATGTGCCGCTCCAGCGCTTTTGAGTGCAAGATAGGCTGCATAGAGCTGGTTGTTGGGCACATGGACCTCATAGGCAAGTTCGCCGGAAAAACTGACGGCCATCACAATCGCTGGCGCAATGCCAACAAAACACCCGCGCACAGACAGCCATGGAAAGGCCTGTGCCGACCAGTCGGCGCGGCTGACCGCCTGCATCACTGCGCGTGCCTTTGGTCCGGCAATCACGAGTATTGTATGTTCATTTGTCAGTGAGCGAATGTGCACATCCTGGCCCTGCCTGATATGGCTGCGCAACCAGTCCATATCATGCGCCTCGGAAGCTGCAGCCGAACCGTACCAGATTCGACCATCCGGCAGATTGGCTATGGTTGCCTCGCCCTTGAGCATGCCATGATGATTGAGCAGATAGCCAAGGCCCAGCCTGCCCGGTTTTCGCGAAACATTGCCGCATAGCATCGTATCGATAAAATCCTGTGCGTCCTCGCCACTCAACTCAAGCCGGTTGAACCCGCAGATTTCACTCATGCCCACATTATTGCTGAGGTTTGTTACCTCACCGGCAACCACCTCAAAGGTTTCGTCGAATAGGAATGTATGGGCCGGATCAAAATCCGCCGATGGTTTGATGTAGTCCATCCGCTCCCAGCCATTGACGACCGCGAAGGCTGCCCCTTCAGCACTCAGCACCGGTGTTAATGGCGTTGTCTTGATCGGACGGCCGGCCGGGCGATGCTCATGGGGAAAATGGAAACGGAATTCATTCCGGTAATCTTCAATGGCTTTAAGCGCCGTCAACTCGACATTGCCGTGGCCGGTGAAACGACGCGGGTCTATGCACCAGGTGTCGTAGCACGCTTCGCCATTGACGATCTGCTGGGCCAGCAGCCAGCCATGGCCGCCCCCCTCGCCAAGGCCTGCGCGCAAGCCGATGATGCAATAGGCATTGCGTTTTCCCGGTATCGGCCCAACCAGTGGCGCGCCGTCGATCGTATAGGTAATCGGGCCATTTATGATGGTATGAATACCAACGTCCATCAATGCAGGCATGCGTGAGAATGCCCCTTCCAGAACATCACTGACGCGGTCCAGATCATCCGGGCACAGGGCATTGACGAAATCGGGATCAATTCCATCCATGCCCCAGGTTCGACAATCCTGTTCGTAAAACCCGATGAGCAGTCCGTTCTTTTCCTGTCGGCAGTAAAAATCTGAAATGGGGCAACGCAGCAACGGCATGCGCTGGTGTGCATCCTCGATGGCACGGATCGGCTCCGTCAGGAAATACTGGTGCTCCATCGACATGACAGGATGGTGCACACCCATCATCGCGCCGACTTCATGGACACGATAGCCGCAGGCATTGACGACGATCTCACAATCGATATCACCCTTGTGCGTATGAACAGTCCAACTGTCATCCCTGTGCTGGGTTAATCCGACAACGGGAGTATTGCGATAAACCTGAGCCCCGGCTTTGCGCGCCCGTCTTGCCAGTGCCTGACACAATTGCGCCGGATCAATATCGCCATCCAGCGGGTCCCATAGTCCGCCAAGCAGATTTTCAGTTGAAATAAGCGGGTGACGACG
Organism: uncultured Rhizobiaceae group bacterium; assembly: GCA_947501445.1. Classification (GTDB taxonomy): domain Bacteria; phylum Pseudomonadota; class Alphaproteobacteria; order Rhizobiales; family Rhizobiaceae; genus Hoeflea_A. The sequence goes on from CANMVS010000013.1 coordinate 120,947, forward strand.
CGCGCATTCCTGCGCATCGATCACTTCCAGATGCACATCCATGCCCCGTGCCATGGAAGCAAAATGCCGGTATCCATCCATCTGCGCCTTGGTATTTGCCAGTCGTATGCCGCCATCCCCGTGATGATAATTGATTGGATAATCCGGATCACCAGCCAATTCCTGGTACAGGTTGATCGAGTGGGTCTTCAATCCGACCATTGTCTGGTTCATGCCAAAATTTGTGACCTGTGCAGCCGAATGCCAGGTCGTACCGCTTGTCAGCTCATTGCGTTCCAGCAGGACCACGTCGCTCCAACCTTCCCGGGTCAGATGATAAAGGGTCGAACACCCGGCAATGCCGCCACCGATCACAACAACGTTGGTACGCGATTTCATGGGCAGGCTCCAATTGCATTCACCATGCAAAGCAGCCGTTTTCTCGCAGTCCGGTCAAGTATTCAGAAGCTATTGCGAATTTTTCGCAATTAAATTTCGACAAATTAGGATTAACCGGATTTACGCCCATTTGAGACCGCTCGGGTCAATCATCATAGTGGCTGTGTTCCGGCTGCAGCACAAAGGCCCCATTCAACCAGGAAACCCGCTCAATTGTCGGATCAATTGCCCGTATCTGCACCAGCCTGCGCATCGTACCGGCAATCATCTGCACGACGCCCTGGGGATATTGTGGGGTTGTAAACACACTTAAATGACGGGCAAAACTTTTGCCTGGAAAGGGATGTAGCGCGACCTGATTGTGAAAGCGCCCGGCCCTTATATAACTTGTCGGCGTGGTGATTGCCCAACCCGCCCCGGCAGCCACCATGCCCATCAGTGACTGATTGCTCTCGATCTCAAAGCGGCCCGGCAGTGAAATCCGCAGGCGCCGAAGCTGCGCCTCGATCTGCCGTCCAATGATCTGGTGCTGGCTGTATCTCAAAAACGGCAGCGTGCTCTCACCGTCCAGATAGTCCTGCGGTGACAAATCAACCGAGGCCGGTGTCACCAGCACAAATGGGTCGCGGACCAGTGGATATTCGACAAGGTCTGAACTGTCATCGAGTGGCTTGGTTGCCACGCCAACATCGATTTTACCTGTGCGCAGCAAATCCAGTATCTCGTGACTGGGGCGGGTATAATGGGTGAAAGCGCAATTGCGCATACCGGCAGCCAGCAGCCGCGCAAGTTCCGGAGCTATCTCGCTGTCAAAATCCTCGACCAGTCCAAGACGCAGGCTGCGTGCCTCAATCATGTTTCCCGAAACGGCTTCAATTTCGGCCCTGCGAATAAGATTGAGCGCTTCGTCCACATGGCGAAGGAAAATGCTGCCTGACGGGGTCAAAACCATTGGTCTGCGGTTATGATCAATCAGGCTGACACCCAATTGCGCCTCAAGTTTTGACAGATGATGAGAAACGGTGCTGACGGACAGGCCCAGATCACCAGCCACCGTCTGGATAGAGCCTGTCTGCGCGGCGAGCTGAAATACTTCCAGCCATTTCAGGCTCAGTCCTGATCTTTGCATCTGCAACACCCTTCCAGGCATCCGGTGAAAACATAAAATTCGGCGCGAATTCAGTTCGGTTTCAACCCATACTCCATTTTGGGTGTTCGGTTTTCCCAGATCAATCAAAATCGATCTTTGACTGATCGATTGCGAAAACGCCATTGCAAATTCCATTTTCGTGCATTGCCTGTTGCACTCCAATCCACAATGATGGGTTCTGAAAGACATCTCGAAGCGAGGCAACATGCCCCTGACCATCATCGCCAATATTTATGCCCATGCTGACCGGACCGATTTCGTGAAGTCCGAATTGATCAAGCTCATCGATGTGACCCGCACGGAAGAGGGCTGCATCACCTATGAATTGCATCAGGATAACGCCGACCCGGCCCACTTCATGTTTTATGAGGTCTGGGAGAGCCGTGAATTGTGGCAAATGCATACCAGGGCTGCACCATTGGCCGCCTATCGATCGGCAACCCAAGGCGCGCTTGATCGCTCGGTCGTCAACGAGATGACTGCCGTTTAGAGCAATTCAGGTTTTGACGGAACCGGCAAAGCCTGAATGCTTCAACAAAATCAAAGGCTGACACCGCGCAAATCCCGCGAAGGCAGGTGGTTTGATGGCTACGGCCTGCGCCAGAGGCTCTAGATCCGGCCCATCAGCATGTCGGCACAGCGGTCACCCAGCATCATCGCCGGTGCATTGGTATTGCCTGCATTAATATCAGGCACTGCGGACATGTCACACACCCGCAGGCCATCGATGCCGCGCACCCGCATGCGTGCATCCAACACGGCCATTCGGTCACCATCAGCACCCATTTTGCAGGTGCCTGCCGGGTGATAATTGGTTTTCACAAAACGTTTGCAATGGGCACGAAGGTCATCGTCCGAACGGGCATCGGCGGGCGGAATAGCGATCCTGTCAATATGCTCAGTCAATGGGCTTTGCGCAAAGGCACGCAGGAAGAACCGCTGACCGGCAATCATTTCATCCATATCATGCGGGTCCTTGAGCAGGTTTGGCGATACGGCGGGCATAACCGAGGCATCTGCCGAGTTTAACCGTACCTCGCCACGCGAGCGCGGCTTGACCACAACAGTGGTGACTGTCATGCCATAGTCATCTTCAACCGCACCCTTCGCATCCCGGTCAAGATAGATCACGGGAACACAAAATGCCTGAATCGTTGGCAGTGCCTCGGGTTCATTCGGATTGACAAAGGCACCGGCTTCCACCCCTGCCGATGTTATGGGACCGGAGCCAAACAGCTTGAATTGCAGACCATTGCGGATCATGCGCCAACCATCTGCCTGCCTGAAGTAGCCATAGGGCCCATTTGCAACGCCGGAAATCGGCACTTCCGGGTGGTCAATAAGGTTTTGACCAACGCCGGGAACATCGGCGTGACAGTCTATGGCGTGTTGGGCGAGATGATCGGCAGGTCCAACCCCCGACAACATCAGCAATTGCGGCGTTACCAGAGCGCCGGCCGATACAATCACTTCACTGTCTGCATGTACCCTGTGGGTCGCACCCGACTTATCCTTATAGACAACCCCTGTTGCACGACCACGGTTGATTTCCACCCGCTGTACCTGACAGTGCAGCCTTACTGTCAGATTGGGATTATTTTCCTGGGGGGTCACATAGGCATAGGCGGCAGAACTGCGTTTGCCGTGACGATTCATGAATTGATAAAACCCGACGCCGCGCTGCGACGACCCGTTGAAATCGGGATTATATGGCTCGCCCAAACCCTGCACCGCCTGCACAAACCAGCGTGAAAATTCATTGACGTGTCCCGGGTCAGAAACCAGCATGGGCCCAGAGGTACCATGAAGAGAATTATTGAGGCGATTGTTTGCTTCCATGCCGCGAAAATGCGGCAATACATCCTCCCAACCCCAACCCACATTGTCGTTGTTGCCCCGCAAAACTTCATTCCAGCCATCATAATCCGCAGGCCGACCACGCATGTAAACCTGCGCATTGACGGACGAACCACCACCCAGCACATTGCCCTGCGGAATATCATGAACGCGGCCATCCAGATGTGCCTGAGGCACCGTGTGATGATACGTCATGAATTTTGAACCGCTGATCATTTTGAATATGCCAGGCGGCATATCCAACAGGGGATGACGGTTTGAATGGCCGGCTTCCAGCAACAGAACCCGCGCGCCACCATCACTGGCAAGGCGCGCTGCAACGACGCAACCGGACGACCCGCCACCAACAACCACATAGTCAAAATTTTCGTCAGTCATTCTTCAATCTCAAATGTATTTCGCACATATTCCCAGGCCGCCTTGAGGTGGGCCAGAAGTGCTTCCTCAGCCGCTGCGGGATCGCGATCCAAAATGCCGTCAACGATAGCTTCATGTGCGTGATAATTGGTAAGATTACGTTCCGGTGAGCGCAACATCCTGTCCCAATGCGGCGCCAGCCAGGAGGTATAGCCCTCATGGATCGCAGGGAAAACCGGGTTACCCGAAATGCGGTAAAGTACGCCGTGAAAGGCCACGTCCGTTTCATAAAAGGCGCTGGAATCCTCTATCGCCAATTTATTGACGGCAAGGGCCTGCCGTAACTGGCGAATATCATTCTTGTCAGCAGAAAGTGCCGCATCCCGCACAAGCCCGCGCTCGATGAATACGCGGCTGTCATAAAGATTTTTAACCCCGCCCCTGTCACCCAGAAGGTGTCGCACAATGCCGCCCACCGCATGCAAGGCTGTTTCATAATCCGGCTTGCGGACTATTGGTCGAAAACGCGGCTTGCTTTCAATCAATCCCTTGCTGGATAATGCGGTAATGGCTTCCCGTACAACGGTACGGCTTGCGCCAAATTGCTCAATCAACTCACGTTCCGACGGCAGGGGGGCATTATTCTCCAGCCTGCCTGACATGATCTGCGCCTCAAGTTCGGCGATGATTGCATCCGCAGCCCGTCCCGTGACCGGCGCTATCTCCACCTTGTTGCTGTCAGAATCCGAAACCTGCATGGACACCATTCTCTCATTGCCGTTCAATCGCTCGCATTTGGTCGTTTAGTATGAACAAAATATTCAAGCTCGTTAAATCTTAGGGGATAAAAACCTTGAAAACAAACGGTTTTGTAAAAATAATCACAAATTATTTGACAAATCTTCATTTTAGCCTGTTAATTACAAAAGTTTAGTCATACCAAAATGAGGACAATTATTCCGATTCATCGCCAGATCATCAAATGCAGCGTGTTTGAGCATCGAAGACAGATCTTCAACATGCCAAAAACGCAATCGCATACCAGCCGGCTCGATTTTCCCATGCCCGGATGATGTCAGCATTCGCCAGACAATATCCGTGTGATCACCGTTTGGCCTTGCTGCACTGATGTTCGAAACGTCTGAATTGCACATGCACTGATTACCTGCGGACCGGGAGAGGCTCGACCGCATTCTTTGGAGGAAGAAACATGAATCGCAGAACAATGCTTGCAACCGCAGCCGCAATTGGCATCGGTTTCGTTACACTGGCAACCGCAGCAAGTGCTGATGGCCTGCCACCGCTCGAAAAGAAAGACCGCTACAAAGTCGGTTTTTCGCAGATGGAATCCAACAATCCCTGGCGTATTGCCGAAACCAAGTCGTTTCATGATACTGCCGAAAAATGCGGTTGGGATCTAATCGCAACGGATGCAGCCGGATCGGCTGCCAAACAGGTCGCAGATGTGGATAGCATGATTGCCCAGGGCATTGATGTGCTGTTTTTGCCGCCGCGTGAAGAAAAACCCCTCATTCCTGCTGTCATGAAGGCCAAGGCCGCTGGCATTCCGACGTTTCTCGTCGATCGTTCGGTTGATCCCAATGTGGCCAGACCCGGTGAGCATTTTGTCGCCTTTCTTGGATCCGATTTCATCGACCAGGGACGCCGTGTCGCCGAATGGACACTGGAAAACTTCAAAGGTGAAAAAGGCATCATTGTTGAACTGGAAGGCACAACCGGTTCGTCCCCAGCCAACGACCGGCGCAAGGGCTTTGATGATGTCATGGCACAACACGACAATATGACCATTGTTGCTTCGCAGTCCGGTGATTTTGCGCGAGACCTGGGGCGTCAGGTTATGGAAACGCTGCTTCAGGCACACCCGGACGTCAATATTGTCTATGCCCATAATGACGAGATGGCGATTGGCGCCATTCAGGCTCTGGAACTGGCAGGGCGCAAACCCGGCGAAGACGTTCTTATCGTATCCATCGACGGGACACGCGATGCACTGCAGGCCATCATCGACGGCAAAATGGGCGTAACGGTTGAAAGCTCGCCGTTCTTTGGCCCACTGGCCTGCGAAGTCATGCAGCGTTATGCCAATGGTGAGACCATTGAACCATGGGTGCAGGTCAAGGATCGGATTTTCACGTCGGCCAATGCGGCTGAAAATCTGGCTGGCGCCTACTAGAGCAAAGCAATTCAGGTTTTGCCGAAATAGGCAAAACCTGAATCTATCGACAAAATCAAAGACCGACATCGTTGTCCTGTTTCTGACGAAACGTGAGACGGTCTAAGGTTTGTCGCAACTTTCCTGAACAGGGAAGTGCGAGCAGAACGCGCCTTTTCGCGCCGTTGGAGGGGCCATCCCTTGTGGGCCCCTCCCAATACGAACCAACAGGATGCACAATGCAATCAGTCGCCTCTCAGCCACATGCCGCCCAGCCGCTCGTTGCAATGCATGGCATAGAAAAGGCATTTTCCGGCGTCCCGGCGCTGCAGTCTGCAGCCTTGGACGTAGCAGCCGGAGAGGTTCACGCTCTCATTGGACAAAATGGTGCCGGTAAATCAACCCTGATCAAGATACTGACAGGCGTCTACAGCCGTGACGCAGGCGATATTCGGTTCGCCGGTGCGGCCTCCCACCTGACCAGCCCCCGCGAGGCACAGGACAGCGGCATAGCAACCATCTATCAGGAACTGAATCTGGTGCCGCTGCGCAGTGTGACAGAAAACATTGTGATGGGATATGAACCCAAACGACTGAGTGTTTTCATCGACTGGCGCGAGGCTCACATACGCGCGCGTGAAATTCTGTCGCGTTTTGGCATAGATATCGATGTGAAAGCACCGCTTGGCAGCTATTCAACCGCGATTCAGCAACTGGTCGCCATCGCCCGAGCGGTCTCGCTCAAAGCCAGGCTGGTGATCATGGATGAACCCACATCGTCACTGGATGCGCAAGAAGTCGCCGTGCTGTTTGGTGTCGTGCGCTCACTGAAAGAAGCCGGCGTAGCCGTGCTATATGTGTCGCATTTCCTTGATGAATTATTTGAAATCTGCGACCGGGTCACCACCATGCGCGATGGTCAGACCGTCAGCGTACGCTCAATCGCGCAAACGTCCAAACTGGAACTGATCGCTGATATGCTTGGTCGCAATGTCGATGACATCAAGGCGGCAGGCATGACCGATTTTGGCGGCGGCACCGCCAAGACAGGTGATGTATTGCTGCAGGCTGATGGCGTTTCGACCGGTAACCGGCTGCGGAACCTGACGCTCACCGTTCACAGCGGTGAAATTGTTGGTCTGGGCGGCCTGTTGGGCTCAGGACGGACGGAAGCGGCGCGTGCCCTGTTTGGCGTCGATACGCTGACTGGCGGTGACATCACCTTTAAAGGCAGCCCTTCAGCACCGGCAAATCCGGCTGCGGCCATCACACAGGGGATCGGATACCTGACCGAGGACCGAAAAGCCGAAGGTATCATTCCCGACATGTCAGTGCGGGAAAATCTGACACTGGCACTGCTGCCCACCTTGACAATCAACGGACAGATTGACCGAAAGCGCGAACGGCAAATCGTTGCCCACTATATCGATGCGCTCGACATCAAGGCCGCGGACATGGATCAGCCGATCCGCGAGCTGTCCGGCGGCAATCAGCAAAAGGTTCTGCTCGCCCGCTGGCTTGCAACCGAACCTGAATTGCTGATTCTGGATGAACCGACACGTGGCGTCGATGTTGGTGCCAAACTCGAGATACAATCAATCATCCGCTATTTTGTCGACAAGGGTTTTGGCGTCATTCTCATCAGTTCCGAGTTTGAGGAACTGGTTGAGGGTGCTGACCGTATTGTCGTTCTGCAGGACGGTTACTGCGTCAGTGAACTGCATAATCCGGGCATTACCGAAAATACACTGGTCAAGGCGATTGCCCAGCACCACCAGCAAAATGAAGGTGCAGCATGAGTGCCCCCACCGCCACCTCGACGACAGCCAGCAAGCCGGTACGCTCGAGCGCACTGAACTGGAAAGCGATCCGTGCACATGGTGGCATAATTGCCCTGATCGTTCTTGTTGCATTCAACGCCGCAGTCACGCCCAACTTTCTGCAAATGCAGACATTGTTTGTCAATATCTCCCAGGTCGCCACCATTGCCATTGTAGCCATGGGCATGACGCTGGTTATTGCAACAGGCGGCATCGATTTGTCCGTGGGTGCCGTCATGGCGCTGGCCGGTGCATTGGCACCGCTGCTGTTCTTGTCACCATGGGGTATCGAATATCCGGCTCTGGGACTGGTACTGGCATTCTCACTGCCTCTTGTGGCAGCTGCCCTATGCGGCCTGTTTAACGGGATGATGGTCAGCATACTAAATGTGCAGCCGATTATTGCGACGTTGATCCTGTTCATATCCGGCCGCGGCATTGCACAGGTCCTGACCAACGGAAATCTGCAGACTTTCAAGAACCCGGGGTTCAGTTATCTGGGAACCGGTAAAATTCTGGGCCTGCCATTTCAGGGCTGGTTGGCTCTTGTGCTCGCCATTGTCATTTACTGGATCGTCACACGCACGATATTCGGACGCTACCTGCTGGCAACCGGCGGCAATGAAAAGGCGGCACGTTTGTCTGGTGGTCCGGTGCGCTCCGTTAAAATTGGCGCCTATGTCATTTGCGCATTCCTGTCGGGCATTGCCGGAATGATTGTCGTTGCGATTAATTCGGCATCGGATGCTGCACGCAATGGCAATCTCATGGAACTCGACGCCATTGCCGCAGCCGTCGTTGGTGGCGCGTTGCTGCAGGGTGGGCGAGCGCCCATTTTCGGCGCCATCCTGGGGGCCGTTATCATCCAATTGGTTAAATATACGCTGTTGGCAAACGGCGTTGAGGACGAAGTGGCACTGGTTGCCAAGGCTGGCATCATCCTGCTTGCCGTCTATGTCCAGCAGGTACGGAAGGAATAGTCATGTTGGATACCGATGCCTTCGATCTGCGCAAATACGTCGCCAACAATACGCAGACAACCGCCGTGTGGTTCGCGCTGGTGGGTCTCATAATCTTTGGATTGCTGCGTTACGACAATTTTGGAAGTGCCTATAACATCACGTCCTTTCTCAACTACAACGCCATGTTCATCGCCATTTCTCTTGGCATGTGTTTTGTCATTATGACCGGTGGCATCGATCTGTCTGTCGGGTCGGTGGCTGCATTTACGTCTGTTATTGCCGCCTACCTCAGTCCCTATGGCATCGAAGTTGCACTGCCAGGTGCCGTGCTGGCAGGGGTCGGGTTTGGTGCGATCAACGGGTTTTGCATCATCGCAATGCGCATTCCACCCTTCATCGCCACACTGGTGACCATGCTTGCAGCAAAGGGCGGGGCGCTGATCATATCCGGCGCTGAGACCATCGGTGTCGACTGGGGCTCCAACTTCACAAAACTGGGCATGGAAAAGGCATTTGGTCTGCTGCCCTGGTCGATCACAATTGTTGCAGCGCTTGCACTGGTGCTTTGGCTGGTGCTGGAAAAAACGTCTCTCGGTCGCACTGTGCTGGCTGTTGGAGGTGGTGAAGATGCCAGCACGCTGATGGGACTGAAAGTCAACCGCGCCAAGGCATTTTCCTATATGTTGAGTGGCGGGTGCGCAGGCCTTGCTGGTGTCATTCTGGCGTCGGGCTTTGGTGCCGGACAGCCTCTGGAAGGTATCGGCTGGGAGCTATCGGCCATTGCAGCAGTGGTTGTCGGCGGTACGTTGTTAACCGGCGGTCTTGGATCGATCCCGGCGACGGTTGCCGGCGCATTACTGCTCGGCCTCGTATTCAATATCTTGAACTTTGAAAATGGTCGCGGCACCATAAGCCTGAGTGCCTATTGGCAGATGGTCATTCGCGGCGGTTTTCTGTTTGCCGTTATCTTGTTTCAAACCCGCGTGACGTCATCGCGCCCCAAGGTGGGATAAATTACATGGTGCGCATTGCATCCGTCGACATACAGCTGTTCAACGTTCCCCTGGCGGAGGTTCTGGTCGACGCCAAACATGGCGACCACACCCATTTCGAACTTGTCACAGCGACGGTTCACCTGGAAGACGGTACACAGGGCACAGGCTATACCTATACCGGAGGCAAGGGCGGCCAGGCGATCAAAGCCATGCTTGAACATGACCTTGTACCCTTTCTAATCGGCAAGGACCCGACGCCGGTCGAAGCATTGTATGAGGCCATGCAATGGCACGTCCATTATGTGGCTCGTGGCGGTATTGCCTCCTTTGCCATATCCGCAGTGGACATAGCCCTGTGGGATATTCGCGGCAAACAGAGGCAGCAGCCATTGTGGAAAATGGCAGGTGGAGCCAGCAATCGGTGCAAGGCCTATTGCGGTGGTATTGATCTGAATTTTCCATTGTCAAAACTTCTGACAAATATTCAGGGCTATCTGGATCGTGGTTTCAATGGCGTGAAAATCAAGATCGGGCAGCCCACTCTTGAAGAGGATGTCGCGCGTATCAAAGCCATCAGAGAACTCATTGGGCCGGACGTTGCCTTCATGGTGGATGCCAATTACTCCATGGGCGTTGAACAGGCAATACGTGCGGCGCAGGCCTTCAAACCCTATGATCTGATGTGGTTTGAAGAGCCGACGATACCCGATGATTATGAAGGCTATGGGCAGATTGCACAGGCAACCGGCATGCCCCTGGCCATGGGTGAAAACCTGCACACGATCCACGAATTTGAATATGCGTTCAAACAGGCCCGGCTGTCTTTCATCCAGCCCGATGCGTCCAATTGCGGTGGTATTACCGGCTTTTTGCAGGTGGCGGACATGTCGCGTGCCTATGATTTGCCCATATGCAGCCACGGCATTCAGGAACTGCATGTCAGCCTTGTTTCGGCGCAATCCAATGCCGGTTGGATTGAAGTTCATTCCTTCCCCATTGAAGAATACACGACCCGTCCACTGGTTGTGGCAGACCAGATGGCCATAGCCCCGGATACGCCCGGAACAGGGGTCAATTTCGATTGGGAAAAATTGCGCTCGGCGAGCGAATAGAGCGCGCCTTTCTTGCCTGCGCATTGCATGCGGATCAACAGCCCGCAGGGCGGACATCAAGGCAATGCCCCGTGTTTGCCGGAATCGGAACCACACTATATTGCACCCATGAAAGAGATATTATGAATACGACTGCCGCCTATTATTCCGGGAATAAAACCTTCCGCATTGAACAGATTGAGACACCGCCTCCAGAACGTAACGAGGTACAAATTGGTGTTGCCTATTGCGGTATCTGCGGAACCGACCTGCATGTTTACCTCGGGCACATGGATGCGCGCATTGGCCATCACAGGGTCATCGGGCATGAAATGTCGGGTATTGTCACCGCCATCGGTAACGATGTTGAGACCATTAAAACCGGACAGCCAGTCGTTGTGCGCCCTCTGGATCACTGTGGCACCTGCCCGGCCTGCGTGGGCGGAAACGCCCATATTTGTCACAACCTCAAATTTCTGGGACTGGATACGGACGGCGCATTTCAGGAGAAATGGAATGTGCCAGCCCACACGGTTCATGCCCTTCCCAAAGGCTTGCGGTTGGACCATGCGGCCCTCGTCGAACCTTTGGCTGTTGCCTGCCATGATGTGAGACGCGGCCGGGTGGCACCGGGCGAAGATGTTTTGGTGATTGGCGGTGGCCCCATCGGCATGCTGGTGGCGCTGGTCGCCCGCCATGCAGGCGGCAATGTCACGCTTTGCGAAATCAATGAAAACCGGATCGCCTTTGCCAGGAAACATGGATTTACCGCGCTCAATCCCAAGGATTGGGATGTGGCGTCGGTGATCAATGAGGTAACCAAAGGCAAGGGGGCGGACATTGTCTTCGAAGTTTCCGGCAGCCAAACGGGTGTCGATCTGATGACACAGGTGGCAGCGGCACGCGGACGTATTGTCATGGTCGCTATTCATGCAACAAAACCGGCGATAGATCTTTTCCAGTTTTTCTGGCGCGAAATAGAAATGCTGGGTGCGCGGGTTTATCAACCGGAAGATTATGAAACAGCCTTGGGGCTGCTTTCGCGCGGTGTTATCGATGCCGACGCGATGATTACCGATATATATGAACTGAACGCGATCCAGGAGGCATTTGCCGCACTGACGCAAAACCCGCAGGCCATGAAAACACTCATCAAAATCCGCTCGGAGACACATGTATGACAATTCTCGACAGGTTCAGCCTGGCAGGTAAAACCGCACTGGTAACCGGTGCAAAACGTGGAATTGGCTACGGCATGGCCGTGGGTCTGGCACAGGCCGGTGCCGATATTATCGGTGTCAGCGCAACGCTCGAACCTACCGGCAGTGCCATTGGCAAAGCCGTCAATGAAGCCGGGCGCGATTTTCATGGCTATGCCTGTGACTTTTCAGATCGGGCGGCTGTTACACAATTTGCGGCGCAGGTTCTTGCAGATCACCCGAATATCGACATTCTCGTCAATAATGCCGGCACCATCAAACGCGCACCCGCCGCACAGCACCCGGACGCCCTGTGGGATGAGGTTATCGAGGTGAATTTGACCGCACAATTTATTCTCACCCGCGAAATCGGTCGTTCGATGGTCGAACGAGGCTCTGGAAAGGTGATTTTCACCGCCTCCGTATTGACCTTCCAGGGCGGGATAAATGTGCCCGGCTATGCCGCTGCAAAAGGCGGTATCGGGCAGCTGACCATGGCATTTGCCAATGAGTGGGCCGGCAAGGGCGTCAATGTGAATGCCATTGCACCGGGCTACATCAACACCGACAATACTGAAGCATTGCGCAATGATGCCGACCGGTCAAAGGCTATTCTCGATCGCATCCCTGCCGGACGCTGGGGACTTCCCGAAGACATTGCCGGACCAACGGTGATGCTTGCCTCGGATGCCTCCAATTACATGAACGGCACGATTGTCACCGTGGATGGCGGCTGGATGGGCCGCTGAAGATCAACCTATCGGCTGGCCAACTATAGGGAGACTCAGCGAATTTGGTCGTCTGCCACCATCGCAGACAGCGCGGTTTTATAGTCTGGATATCTGAACCTGAAACCGCGCTTTTTCAGCTTTGCATTGGAGACCCGTTTATTCTCGCCATAAAACGAGCGCGCCATGGGCGTCAAATCGGCTGTTTCAAAGTCAATTTCTGGTGGCGGCGACGCGTTCATCAACCGACAGGCATAGGTTACGACATCCTGTGGTGGGGCAGGCAGATCATCCGTCACATTGTAGATGCCACCGGCCATCGCCATGGCAAGATGCTGCGTTGCGGCGGCAATATCTGCAACATGAATGCGATTGAAAACCTGATCCGGCTTGACCAGACGCCGGGCCGTTCCATTGCCCACCTTGATCAGCGGGTTTCGCCCCGCACCATAAATGCCTGACAGCCGCAATATGGCCACCGGCAAACCGGTTTGCTGCGAAAAATCGAGCCACTGGTTTTCAGCGGCCAGCCGCCATATGGAGCGCCGGGACACCGGTTTGCAGCTGGTTTCCTCATCGACCCATGCACCATCATGATTGCCATAGACACCGACGGTGGACAGGTACCCCACCCATTCGAGGCGGGGCATCAACCGGTTCAACTGTTGGCCAAAGACCCGCAGAACCGGGTCACCACGTTCATCCGGACTGATAGACTGGATCAGATGGGTGACCGTTCCAAGCGCCTTTGCCACTTCATCGGTTGGTGTTTCACCGTCAAAGACAAATGGCTGAAGATCGACCCTGGCCAGATCGGCAAATCGCGCCTGCGTACGGCTTGTACCACCACGCCACTCAGCATCACCTTGCATTTGGGCCGCAATGTTAGTGCCGGAATAACCCGCCCCAAAGATAAATAGGCGCATCGTCGTATTCTCCAGTCGTTCTTGTCTATTCGTTCGGTGCGCAGGCACGCCGCCACTCATCCAGAACGACGACGTTTGTTTCTTCGGCCTGTTGACTGCGAATTTTGTCCAGGCTGGCTCTGTCAAGCAATTGCGAAAGGGCCCAGACGGCCGCACCACGGACATCGGCACTTTCATCTTCAAGACAGGCTTTGCATGGTTCAATCAGCTTTGCATCGCTGGCGTTGCCTGCAGCTATCAGGACATTGCGTAAAAACCGGTTACGCCCGATGCGTTTGACCGGAGATCCGGAGAAAAATGTGCGAAATGCCGCATCGTCCAATGCCAGAAGGCCTTCAAGAGGTGGCGCACGCAAATCATCACGCGCCTGAAGTTTGACCTCATGCGCATCCTGCGCAAATTTGTTCCATGGACAAACTGCAAGACAATCATCACAGCCGTAGATGCGATTGCCGATCGCCTTTCGAAATTCGTGCGGGATCGGCCCCTTGTGCTCGATGGTCAGATAGGAGATGCAGCGTCTGGCATCCAACTGATAGGGCGCGGGAAAGGCATTGGTCGGACAGATATCAAGGCAGGCACGGCAGCGGCCACAATGGTCATCAACCGGCGTATCTGCTGGCAGAACCTGTGTCGTGAATATTGCGCCAAGAAACAGCCACGAGCCAAACTCCCTGCTGACAAGATTGCTGTGCTTGCCCTGCCAGCCGATACCGGCGCGTGCAGCCAAGGGTTTTTCCATTACCGGCGCCGTATCCACAAACACTTTGACATCGCATCCGCTGCGCGCGGCAAACCTGCCCGCAATGCCCTTTAAACGCCCCTTGATCAGATCGTGATAGTCCCGGTTCTGGGCATAGACCGAAATCGCGGCGCGGTTCTTTTGGGCCAGGATGGCCAGCGGGTCGTGACGCGGGCCATAGTTCATACCCAGCATCAGGATGGAACGCACGTCCGACCATAGTTTGCGCGGATCGCTGCGCCGCTCCTGAGTTTCAGCCATCCAGTCCATGGACGCGTGATGACCGTCCTTCAGATAGGCATCAAGGGCCGGTGAGGCCTGTTGGACAATCGCGTCCGGGGCAACGATGCGCGCAACATTAAAACCGGCTGCCTTGGCTTCCCGGATGAAAAAGGATTTCAACTTTTGCTGATCAGGAGGGATCGCTGCAGCGTCGGCCATCGCTCAAAAATCCAGATCCGCGTAGTGGGATACGGGAGAAATGATACGGACCCGATCACTCAGCAAAGGACGCATACACGGTCGTGATTTGATTCGCTGATACCAATCCTTGGCGTTGGGCGCTTCATTCCAGCGTATTTCACCCAGATAATCGAGTGCCGACAATGCACCGGCAGCAGCGAAATCCGCATAGCTCAACTCCGGCCCCGCCAGCCAGTTGCGATTGGCTGTCAACCAGTCAAGATATTTCAGATGCTGACGAATATTTGCTCTGGCCGTGCGCAGGGCTTTTGAATCGGGTTCACCACCACCTTGTGATTTTGGCATGATGAGTTTGAGGATGCGCTCGCGCACCAAATGGCGGGTCACATCCTGCTCAAGCTTGATGAGAAACCAATCCATCAACCGCCTTACCTCGGCGCGCTGCATGGATTCATCGGGCAACAGACGGCGGTCGCGTTTGAATACACCGTAGACCTCATCGATAAATTCGGCGATCACACCCGCACCGCATACGGCATGCAGTGAATCATCGACATAGACGGGCAAAGTCGACGCCGGATTGAGATTCAGAAAATCCCGACGCTGCTCCCACGGCCGTTCTTCAACCAGATCGGTTTCGAGATCATATTCATTGAGCACCAGCCGGATAAAACGGGACGCGGAAGACATCGGGTGGTGATAAAGCGTTGGCATTCGGGTCAGGTCTTTCCCTGGATGGCTGCAGGTTGGAAATTCACTGGAAAACTTTGATAAAAAAGCTATAGGGTTTCGCACCGGGTGAGACAAGCGCGACAATTATCGGAATTTCGGTGCAGAACAGGACTTTTTGATGGCTGAACAAACAATCGTCGGCGCTCTGCTGCTTGGCCTGCTTGAAGGTATCACCGAATTTCTTCCGGTGTCGTCCACCGGGCACCTAATTCTTGCCGGTCATTTTCTCGGTTTCAAATCGCCGGGCAATACGTTTGAAGTGTTGATCCAGCTGGGCGCGATCCTGGCCATCCTGTCGGTATATTTTACCAGGCTGATTGAGCTGGCGCGGCAACTGCCAACCAGTGCCAAAGCCCGTCGCTTTGTCTTTGCGATTTTGCTGGCTTTCCTGCCTGCTGCCGTCATCGGTGTGTTCGCCCATAGTTTTATCAAGACCATCCTGTTCGAATCGCCAATGCTGATTTGCATCATGTTGATTATCGGCGGATTCGTGCTGATGGCTGTTGATCATATCAAGCGACCGCCTCGCTATAGCGATGTGATGGATTTTCCACCTTTGCTGGCTTTCAAAATAGGTCTCATTCAGTGCATTGCCATGATACCAGGCACATCGCGCTCGGGTGCGACCATTGCCGGGGCGCTGCTGATGGGAACCGACAAACGTTCTGCAGCAGAATTTTCCTTTTTTCTGGCCATGCCCACCATGGCCGGCGCTTTCGCCTATGACCTTTACAAGAATTACGACAAATTATCTGCAGATGACGTTTCGATGATTGCCATCGGCTTTATCGCAGCATTTATTTCGGGGGTTTTCGTCGTACGCCGTCTGCTGGATTTTGTCTCTCAGCACGGTTTTACGCTGTTTGCCTGGTGGCGCATTATTGTTGGTACGGTGGGTCTTGTCGGCCTGCTGTTCTGGTCTTGAGGACAACTCATGTTTCTGGGTATAGATACTGGTGGCACCTACACGGATGCTGTGATTTTTAGTCAGACCGATGGCGTCATCGCAAAGTCAAAAGCGCTGACGACGCGCCACGATCTCGCCATTGGCATCAGCGGTGCCCTTTCAGAAGTGCTCGGTCAGGCAAAGATTGAGCCTTCCGCCATTGAGCTTGTTTCACTTTCAACCACGCTGGCAACCAATGCACTGGTTGAAGGTCAGGGTGGTCGAACGGCGCTTGTCATGATTGGCTTCGGACCGCAGGACCTCAAACGCGATGGACTTGCCGAAGCACTTGGTCAGGACCCGGTCATCTATGTGCCGGGCGGACATAATGTGCATGGCAAAGAAATGCCGCTGGATCTGCAGCCGCTTGTGGAAGCCGTGGACGGGCTCAAATCACAGGTCGCAGCCTTTGCCATTGCCGGCTATTTTGCGGTACGCAATCCGGCGCATGAAATTCAGGTCCGCGATTTTCTGCGCCAGCATACCGGACTGCCGGTAACCTGCAGCCACGAATTGTCATCCAAGCTGGGCGGCCCGCGCCGGGCGCTTACAACATTGCTGAACGCACGTCTTGTCGCCATGATCGACCGATTGATCGGCGCAACCCAGACCCACCTGCATGAACGCGGTATCAATGCACCGTTGATGGTTGTGCGTGGCGACGGTGCACTGATTGCGGCTGACATTGCCCGCGCCCGGCCGATTGAAACAATTCTGTCGGGACCTGCGGCCAGTCTCGTGGGTGCGCGCTATCTCACCGGCCTGGACAATGGGGTTGTGTCCGACATCGGTGGCACTACGACAGATGTGGCTCTTCTGGATAATGGCATGCCGCGCCTTGATCCTGATGGTGCTGTTGTCGGCGGGTTTCGTACAATGGTCGAGGCAGTTGCCATGCGGACCTACGGGCTTGGCGGAGATTCCGAGGTTCATTTCAATGAGACCGGCCTTGAAACCATCCTGACCCTTGGGCCGCGCCGCCTGATGCCCCTCAGCCTGGCGGCCCATATTGACCCGCAGATCGTGCTGGAAGCCATGACACGCCAGATTGCGGTCAGTCAGCCGGGCAGGCTAGATGGCAGATTTGCCTGCTTGACCGGTGTTCCCGAACGTTTTGCCGCCGGGCTCCAGCCACAGGAAAAAGCCCTTTACGAACGTCTCAGTCGAACGCTTGCGCCACTGGATAAAATTCTGAGTGCGACACCGCAAAGGGCGACACTGGACCGCCTCGTCGCACGCGGGCTTGTGCATATTGCCGGGTTCACCCCGTCCGATGCCCTGCATGTGCTTGGCAGGCAAAACAACTGGAACACCGAAGCTGCACTATTGGGTGCACGCCTGATGGCACGCCGCAAGAATGGATCAGGAAACCTGATTGCCGCATCTGCCGATGAATTGGCAGACAGGATCGTTGCCCGCCTTTCCCGCCAATCCAGCGAAGTTATTCTTAGCGCCTGTTTTGCTGACGAGAACGAAAACAAAATTGATCCGGCAAAATCCCGTGCTGTTGAGCGGGCGCTTACCCGCGACAATAGCGTGGTTCAATTCAGCCTGACACTTGATCGCCCGCTCATTGGTCTTGGTGCTTCGGCCATGTGCTATTACCCGGCAATCGCATCAATGCTGGGGGCCGAAAGTGCCATCCCCGATCATGCGGATGTTGCCAATGCTATTGGCGCGGTTGTTGGTCATGTGCGTGTCAGTGCCGAGGTTTTTGTCTCGCAACCTGAGGAAGGCCTGTTTGTCGTCAATGGCGGCGGCGCCAGTGAACAGTTCAGAACACAGGAGACTGCCATGAATGAAGCCCGCGACACGGCACGTAAAACAGCCATCTCACAAGCACTTTCTGCCGGCGCGGACGAGCCCGTGATAACGATGAAGGAAGACATCACGGCACCCGAGGTTGAAGGTCGGGAAACGTTTATCGAAGCGCATTTGATTGCTACGGCGACAGGCCGCCCGCGCATCGCACGAGACTAGAACAATTCAGGTTTTGACGGGATCGGCAAAACCTGAATGCATCAGAAAAATCAACGGCCAGCACAATTGTCCCGTTTTAGACAAAACGTGACACAGGCACGAAACCGGATCACCCAGAAACAGACCCGGTTTCGGCACCGGAGCGCTCTGCACATAATCTGTACGGCAGATCAGCAGCAAAGCGCCCGAAAGCGACCAGCTATAGAACCACGACACGTGTTTCCAGAGGCACACGGGTGTACAAGTCAATCACGTGATCATTGATCATGCGGATACAACCGTTTGAGACCGAACGGCCGATTGAACTTGGCTGGGTTGTTCCGTGGATGCGATAATAGGTGTCTCTGCCACCGCGATACAGATAAAGAGCGCGCGCGCCAAGCGGGTTGTTCGGGCCTCCTGGAACGCCCTTTGCATAACGCGCGTATTTCTTCGGCGAGCGTCGTATCATATTATCCGTTGGGCGCCAGCTTGGCCATTTTGCCTTGCGCTTGATGATCGCCTCTCCCTTGAAGGAAAGCCCGGCTTTTCCAACACCAACACCGTAACGTCTGGCTCTGCCGCGCGATTCAACCAAATAGAGAAAATGATTGGCTGGATCGACAACGATTGTGCCGGTTGGGTACCCCCTGAACCTGACCGTTTGTGGCTCATATTGCCGTGCCACTTTGAATGGTTTGGCTTTTTTTGCGGCAAGCGCGCTGCTTGATGCCTGTGCGGCAACAATTGCAATGCTGCCAAGCAGCAATTGACGTCTGTTAAACATGGATTCTACCCCAATAATCTGAATGAATTTGACACGGGATCACGCGGGATCCGCCTTTTAATCAAACACTCAAATCAATGGGAGGACGAAAGAGCCCAGCGACAAAGGCGCGATCTGCCCGCCGATGGTCCATCTGATCGTAATGCAGCCGCTGGCGGGCAAATTCAATGTAGACAAAAGCTGTCACATAGGAACAGTCTGCCTTGCAGGTTGCCACCTTGTAGAGCTCTGCGATTGCCTCCTTCATGCAACACAGTTCGATGCCTTTTGCAGCAATCTGGTCCTGTGTTGCGCTGCCCTGCCCCGCCACCATCATTTGGTAGCTGGCTGATATTTGCGGCAAATAGGGTTTGACAACCGAAACGCTTTGCGTTGCGGCGAGCAATACCAGCAATAGAAAGACAGACCATACCCTCATGGACCCTTCATAGGTTAAATTAGTGAATAATTCCATATCACTGCGGTCACGCAAACGTGAGCGCATCAGAGCTGAAACGCATGCCGAACCATGCCCGGCATACGTTGCTGCTGAAAAATTTAGCTAGACCCTTGTGATGGACAGACCACCGTCAACCGAAACGGCCGCTCCATTCATGAAACTGGCAGCATCAGACGCCAGAAACAATGCTGATCGGGCAATTTCCTCAGGTTCAGCAATGCGTTTTAACGCATGAAGCCCCTCCACAAAACTCAGCGCTTCTGGCGTATTGGCAACGATGGCACCCATCGGGGTGTCCGTGCCACCTGCAAGAATTGCATTGGTTCGCACGCCCTGGGGACCATATTGTGCCGCCAGAACCTTCATCAGACCAACCACGCCCGCCTTGGCTGCACCATAGGCCGCCATGCCTGGCATTCCAAGCGTGTAGCCGACAAATGAGGAGGTAAAAACGATAGAACCGCCACCGCGCTCAATCATCGCAGGAACCTGATATTTGGCTCCCAGAAAGGCGCTATTGAGGTTTGTCTCGATTGTCTCATCCCAGCCATCAAGTGAGATGTCATCGACCGATCCCATTGCGCCCAGACTTCCAGCATTGTTGAAAGCTATGTCAAGGCCGCCATATTCGCCAACAGCCAGTTCGACAAGTGCACTGGCGTGAGTCTCATCGCGAATATCTCCGGGCAGCGCCACGGCTGTGCCACCCGATGCGTAAATCTGTGCTACCACTTCATCAAGCAGCTTTGCCCGTCTCGCGGTTACAATGACCCGCGCACCTTCACTGGCAAACAGGTGTGCCGCTGCCAGGCCAATACCGGAACTGGCACCCGTTATGATCGCAACTTTTCCTTCAAGAATCATTTTATCTGCTCCCTGCAAATGGGTTCACGAAAATTGTGAAACCACGTCTTAAAAGAGCGAAACTGTCAGAACTTCCCGATTATTGACCGGCAATCAAATTTCCATTCAACCGGTTGCAGGTTTTATCAGATCCAAAAAATGATCTTTATACGCCTGAAGCGAACCTTTTATCACCATTTCAACCGCGACAGCGGACAAGACGATGGCCATTATCCGGGTGATGACCGAGATTACCGTTACCCCAAGCAGGCGGGAGATCGGATCTGCAAACAAAAGGCCGATCCAAACCAACAGTGAAACACCGATGATCGCCGGAATCATCGTCATAATCTCGCTGCCATCACTTTGCACATGCGCGAACAGGATTATCGTCGCAAAGGAGCCTGGACCAACAGTGAGCGGAATGGACAAGGGAACCACAGCAATACCGCTTCGCTTATTATGACCGTCTGCTGTGGCCTTTGCATCCGCTGCAACAGGCGTTTCACTCAACATTGTCAGACCGATGCCCAATACGATAATGCCACCAGCTATCTGAAAGGCGGCCACATCAACACCAAAGAACGCCAGGATTTCTTCACCCAGCAATGCAGCGACAGACGCCGAAACAAAGACTGTCAGCGCAACAACATTGGCGGTTTTTCTCCTTTGCTGCGGCGTGTAATCATGGGTCATTCCCAGAAATATCGGAATACCGTAGAGCGGATTTGTCAGGGCAACAAATGCTGCTGTAAATTTCAAGAAAAACTGGAAATCAAATAAGTGAATTAAATCTGTCATGCTGGACCCAAACCTGGAGGAGAAACGCCGAATAATCGTCAAATACCAATGCAGTCAAAATCGTGATACACGCATGTTTACACAACAGATCTCGATGAGATACATTACTCTATACGCGAGTTGTCAATGAATATACAACCCTACTTAAAGTAGCGATACATAATTATTCACGGGTGAAGATCATTCAATAACGGCTATTCTGTGGCCCAAGTAAAATGGTGAATTTTCCAGGAAATCGCTTATTCGGATGGAAGTATTTGCCGCCGCTATATCTGCCCATACGACCATAGTTCTATTCAGAGCGATGGTATGCATCGGCATGGGACGCGAAGATGCCAATTGGCCGAATTTATGTGGTGAGGAGACCGGGAATGTGGCGCCAGCGCAGCCTGATTATGACACGAAATCGAGCAATTGTGATCAAACCGACACCACAGGCAAGTTTCCCAATAGGTGCCAGTGGCATTCTAGCCGCATGGGTCTTTGTCAACCGTCCCCAGATTTGTCAGCACCTGATTTCTGTCAATGCGCGATTCGGGTAATTCGGCAATACGTGTGATGGGTTCGCGCGGTGTGGTCAGGGCGCAATACAATCCCCGCTGCGTTGGAACGGTCATTGGTTCCTCCCCGGCATAGGCAATGACACCGGAACCATAGATCGTATAGAGGCCGTGCGGCCCTGGTTGCGACAGGTAACCTTCCATCAGAACAGTACCAACGGTTGCTGTGAACAATCCGGTTGCCACTGTTTCTGCCCGCAAATGCCCGTCCTCGGGCTGTCCGCGCACTGTCAACAGGTCGCCTGAAATTGCGTGATTCAATTCGACGGGCGAAAACTGTGTACCGCCAACCATATTCTGGCCTTCCGCATTCTGCCGATAGGACCCAACAACAATTGCCTGCGCCTGCGGTGCTATTCTGTCTATCCGGCTGGCCACGACACCATTGTCACGCCACAGGCCGTTTACTGCAATCCAGTCTCCCACTTCCAGCATTGCAGCAGAGCCGGTTCCAAACACTTGCGTATCAGGTGTAACAACAACGCGTGAACCCAGTATTACAACGCCGCTGTCCGAAACGGTGGTAACCGGACCAATGATTGGCAAATAGTGATTTATATGCGCCGCCCGCCATTCGCCTTCATCAAACAAGGCATCAACAGCAACTGTTTCACCAATTTCAAGCGCGGTGGCCGGACGGTCGCCCATGTCTGATTTGACAATGAGATCATCGGCAAAATGAACCTGCTGACCATTGACAAAAATACTGCCGAGATTGGTAATCGTACCAACAATACCGGTTCCCACGATGCCGCCTTCGCGCTCTTCATCGGGTTTATTTTGCGATGCCGAAGGTGCAATCGTCAGCAGCAGGAGCGAGAGAATACACAGGCAAAAACGTTTAATCATTCGTTTGGTCTCCGTCATCGCCAGTTTTGCTGTGCCTCCCCAGAACATATGCGCCAATGGAGAATTTGCCTTTTGCGGCAGC
Organism: uncultured Rhizobiaceae group bacterium; assembly: GCA_947501445.1. GTDB lineage: Bacteria > Pseudomonadota > Alphaproteobacteria > Rhizobiales > Rhizobiaceae > Hoeflea_A. The sequence goes on from CANMVS010000013.1 coordinate 143,746, forward strand.
CGTATTGCGATCTCGATTTTGCAATTCCATCGCCTTGCGATTCAATTCCGACAGCAACTGGGCGCTGCGCCGTTCCGATTCTTCCACCAATTCAGCGATAGATGCCTCAGAGAGGTGGCTGAAATGTGCCGCCCTTTCAAAATTTCTCCTGTCTTTGTCACCGGACAAGAGATTTTCCGTCGCGGCCAGAAGATGGGTGTGGAGATTTTTTTCATAGGCACTGATCATCGCTTCGGAATCCGGGTTGGCGATAAACACTTCCTGAACGAGTTGAACCGCGCCCGTTTGACTATCAATGGAAATGGCACCCTCTCTCAACAGCGCGTCCAACACCGTCGCCGGCGGAAGATCAACGCGGGAATCACGAACCAGATCATCAAATCCCGGCTGCTGTACATCGGCTGCACGCTGCAAGACCAGCGGCTTGCCTTTGCTATCGATGTAAAGCTGCGCCGTGCACCAATAGCTGATCACAAGTGTGCAGGCATTGAGCAATGATCGTTTTGTCGAGGGGCTGGTTTGTTGCTTCAGTCTGCGAACATCCTTGCGATGCAGGCCTGTCAGAAGACTGATGCGGCTATCTGTCAATTTGCTTTCCCCGGGAGAAACATCGCCGGCGGCGTCATAAAAAGCCTGTTTGAGAACCTCTGTGGCAGCAGCAAGCGTGACACCGTGCGCGATCATTGCCCGCGCAACAGGACGCAGGATACGCGCCAGGGCTGCCTGAAATTGCTCGGTGCGATTTTTACGCACGTTCGTCTCCTCATTCACAAATACTGTCAGACCATATGGTCCCGAACCGCCAAACTGCGCCCTTAAGTTCAACATATCACGCTTTCGTAACATAAATTGAAGCGGTGTGACCACATTGTGGGAAATTTTCCCATTAACAATAGCGTTATCTTTGCTGGTAGACCTATTGGGAGGTAAACACAATGAGTTCATTCGCACGCGCGGTTGATTCTTTTACGTCTATTCACAACCGAACCGAGCCCCTTATGGGCGATGGGTCATCGCCGAAACGCCCGCCTTGTGAAGACACAAGGGCACTTTGGCAGACAGACAGTTTCGCCAACCCGGCCATTGATCATCTTCCCGAGGACGAACAGATATTGTTCGAACGTTTTGGCCGCGGTCCACTGGTCAGGCCGCGGTGGAATACCGTTCACACAGGCTTTGAGCATTTTGCAGCGGAGCAACCGGACGCAATAGCCATCGAGCATCTGGGTGCCTCAATATCCTATGGCACACTTGAGGCGCAGTCGAACCGGCTGGCCGGGGTTTTGATCAAACATGGTGTAGGCCGCGGCGATACTGTTGGCCTCTACCTGCAGCGTTCCATTGAAATGGTTGTCGGCATATTGGCAATCCTGAAAATCGGCGCGGCCTATGTGCCCCAGCATGTTGGCGTTGCACCGACCGCGACCCTGCAACATATAACCCGTATCACCCGGGCCAAAATTGTCCTCACACTTTCAAGGTTCACGCAAGATCTGCATTGTGTGGGTGGCGATATATGCCTGGCAATCGACACCATCATGTCGGTACCCCTGAGCCAGGACAAACCGGTTGCCAGACAGAAACTGTATGTTTCGCCGGATGATCGTTGTTTTGTTCTGTTCACATCGGGCACAACCGGCATTCCCAATGGCGTGCAGATCACCCACCGTAACGTATGCAATATTTTGCAAACCTCTCCGGGTGATCTTGGCATAAGACCGGGGATCCGGGTGGCACAATTGCTCTCGATATCCTTTGACATGGCCGCCTGGGAGATATTGGGCTGCCTTTCAAATGGCGGAACACTCGTCATAAGGGGAAAGGAATTTCAAAGTGTCGCTGAACAGGTTGATGTCATCATCGCAACACCGTCTGTTTTGTGCTCCATAGATGCTAAACGATGCCGCAATGTACGGATTGCAGCGGTCGCAGGTGAACCCTGCCCGCGGACGCTAGCGGATACCTGGTCGTCCTTCTGCACTTTTTACAATGCCTGCGGTCCTACTGAAACGACCATCATCAACACGGCCCATCCGCATTACCCGATGAAACCGGTTCTTAGCATCGGTCGTCCGACACCCAATAACACGGTCTATATATTGGATGAGGACCTCAAACCCTGCCGCATTGGAGAAATCGGCGAAATGTGGGCTGGCGGTGACTGTGTTTCCGCCGGATATCTTGCCAATGAAACGCTGACGAAGGAGCGCTATTGCGCCGATCCATTTTTGGGTGGTGACCGTATGATGTTCAGAACCCGCGATCTGGGTCGCTGGACGGCCACCGGAGAACTGGAACACTTTGGGCGGGTTGATGATCAGGTGAAAATTCGAGGCTTCCGGGTGGAACTGGATAGCGTTTCGGCAGTCCTTGAATCCGTTGATGGCTGTGAACAGGCGGTGACCCTGAAATTCGACAACCGGCACCTCGTTTCATTTGTCAGCCCTTCCAGCGTAGCCCTCGATCTGGCACGAAAAGCGGTTACAGACGCCCTGCCCTATTACTGCGAGCCGGCATTCATCATTGCCATGGATAGATTGCCGCGCACCGCACGCGGAAAACTCGACAAGCGCCTTTTGCTCAAAACTGCGGAAGAATACCAGCGCGAAAGCAATGAGAGGGTTGCATGATGTCAACGCAATCACTCAGCCGGATTGACCACGCAAGCCGATCACCGTACTGGAGAAGGGTTACACGCCATCCCCGGCTCATGGAGTTTCAGCGACTTTTTGTGCTGGTTCTTGTGGCCAATGGTGCCTTTGGTATTTGGGGATTATCGGGTGACCTTTTCGTATCCTCCAACGGGTTCAACCTTGGTCTGATTTCAAATCTGGCCCTGATCAATTTCTCACTGGCCATTCTTGTGCGTCAACAGCGGGTCGTTAATGGCCTGTTCTGGCTGGCGACCCGCATACCGACAAGCTGGCCCCTATGGATACGCTGGGGCGCTGGCAAGGTCTTCCACTTCGGCGGCATTCATATTGGTGGCAATATCGCAGGCTCCTTGTGGTTTTCGGTCCTTTTGGCCGGACTTGCGTGGAACTATTTCCACGGTGTCGGCAATGTCTCAACACTGGCCATCGGGCTGAGTGCCGCCATGCTTGGTCTGCTTGCATTGATGATACTCACGGCACTTGGCCCCATCAGGGCCAAATTTCACAATATGTTCGAACGCACCCACCGATTTGCCGGCTGGCTGATTCTGGCGCTGTTCTGGTGTCATTCCATTGTCATGATCCGCGATACCGGGGCAGCAATGACGCAATCCGCCTCGTTCTGGATGTTGTGCATCATCACAGCATCGATCATTTCTCCCTGGCTTACACTGAAGAAAGTTCCCATCGAAGTGGTCAAACCCTCAAACCATGCGGTTGCCGTGCGGTTCAACTATGGTGATACGCCCTTTCCCGGATCATCCAATGCCATCAGTGTCAGCCCGTTGATCGAGTGGCATTCCTTTGCCAATATTCCGACCCCCGGAGAAGACGGCTACAGACTGATCATTTCCCGGGCCGGTGACTGGACGGGACGGTTCATTGACAATCCGCCATCGCATGTATGGGTCAAGGGGATTACAACTTCGGGCGTCGCCCGCATTGAGGTGCTGTTCAAAAAAGTTGTCTATATCGCCACCGGTTCCGGTATCGGTCCGGTCATGCCGCACCTGCTGGCAAAGGACGTTCCAATCAAGCTCATCTGGTCTACCCGATCACCACGCAAAACCTATGGTGACGATCTGATTGATGAAATACTCGAAGCCAGTCCGGATGCTCTGTTGTGGGATACAGACAGTCGTGGCAAGCCGGATCTTTCTCAACTGGCGCTACAGGCTGTACGCGCGTTTGATGCGGAGGCCGTCATCTGTATTTCAAACCAGAAACTGACCCGCAAAGTGGTCCATGACATGGAAAGTCTGGGCATTCCGGCCTATGGCGCAATTTGGGACAGTTAGATCATGTCAGTATTGTATGAAACCATCACAGTGGGAAGGTCCGGCAGAATTGTAACCATTCAGCTGGACCGCCCGGAAGCCCTTAACGCCCTGAATGCAAAAATGCTGGAGGAGGTCCTGCAGGCCACGCTTGCCTTTGACAAAGACCCGCAGGTCGGCTGCTTCATCATTACCGGCAATGAACGGGCTTTTGCGGCAGGTGCCGACATTGTCGAATTGCACAGCCAGAGCCATATCGACATGCATCAGGCTGACCTGTTCTCGGGCTGGGATCATTTTGCAGCACTGCGTACGCCCAAAATTGCCGCTGTTACAGGCTATGCATTGGGCGGTGGTTGCGAGTTGGCAATGATGTGCGATCTGATTTTCGCAGGGGTCAGTGCCAAATTCGGACAGCCGGAACTCAAAATAGGCACCATCCCCGGCATCGGAGGCTCGCAGCGTCTGACGCGGCTGATCGGCCGTGCCCGTGCGATGGACATGATCCTCACCGGGCGAATGATTGATGCACAGGAGGCCCTGACGGCAGGTCTGGTTTCGCGTGTCGTCGCCGACGATCTGGTGTTGTGCGAGGCGGAGGCGGCAGCGGGCAAAATTGCGTCCTATTCAAAACCCGCCGTGACACTGGCCCGCGAATGTATTGCCATGGCGGAGGAAACGGGTCTTGGTGCCGGATTGAAGTTCGAGCGCCAAGTCTATCATTCCACTTTCGACACGCAGGACAAAAAGGAAGGCATGGGGGCATTTTTGGAAAAACGTTCACCGCACTTTACCGGGCGTTGAGCAAGCGACTATTATTTCCAATTTGGAATAAATCTTTGTCACCTTGGACAAATTGACATGCAATCGCCTGTTATGGGATGGAATGCGAAACACTTTTCGGACCCCAAGGAGCACTCAGATGGCAATGGTCGAAAAATTTGGCCTCAGGATCGATCAGGATCTGCACGATTTCATCGTCGAAGAAGCAATTCCAGGGTCCGGTGTACAAGCGGATACAGTCCTTCAGGGTCTTGCGGATCTCATTCATGAATTCGGCCCTGAAAACAGGCAATTGCTTGCCAAACGCGAGTCCCTGCAAAGCCGGATAGACGCGTGGCACCGCGAACATGGCGCGCCAAATGATCTTGTTGTCTACAAGAAATTTCTTAGTGATATCGGTTATCTTTTGCCCGAAGGTGAGACATTCAGCATCTCCACCGATCGCGTCGACCCGGAAATCGCCACCATGGCCGGACCACAACTTGTCGTTCCGGTGATGAATGCGCGCTATGCGCTCAACGCGGCCAATGCACGCTGGGGTTCATTGTATGACGCCCTTTACGGCACCGACGCAATTTCCGAAGAAAACGGCGCGGAAAAGGGAAGCGGGTACAATCCGGTACGCGGTGCCCGGGTTATTGCCTGGGGACGCGCATTCCTGAACAACTCGGCGCCGATCAGCGCCAATTGGGAAGACGTGAAATCCCTGTCCGCCGACAATGGCGAACTATCTGTCACACTGGCTGATGGCAGTCGCGCGGGCCTGAAAAACCCGGCACAATTTGCGGGTTTCAAGGGCACCAGTGACAAACCCACGTCTGTACTTTTGAAAAAGAACGGCATGCACCTGGAAATCGTCCTGGATGCAGAGAGCGCCGTCGGGCGTGACGATCTGGCGGGTATTGCAGACATCATACTGGAATCAGCTTTGACGACCATTGTCGACTGTGAAGACAGTGTTGCCGCGGTCGACGCCGAAGACAAGATTGTCGTTTACCGCAACTGGCTGGGCCTGATGAAAGGGGACCTGAGTGAAGAAGTCGCCAAGGGACGCGATGCCTTTACCCGTCGATTGAACGAGGACCGCCACTACTTCAATCGCAGCGGCGACGATATTCACCTGCCCGGACGCGCCCTGATGCTGGTGCGCAATGTCGGACATCTGATGACCAATCCGGCAATCATTGACCGCGATGGCAATGAAGCACCTGAAGGCCTCATGGATGCGATGATCACAGCATTGATTGCGCTGCATGACATCGGCGAAAACGGCAGACGCAAAAACTCGCGCGAAGGGTCAATGTATATTGTCAAACCCAAGATGCACGGGCCTGAGGAAGTTGATTTTGCCTGCAGAACCTTTGCCCGCGTTGAAGATGTGCTGGGCATGCAGCGCTCAACCATGAAAATGGGGATCATGGATGAGGAGCGCCGCACGACCATCAATCTCAAGGAGTGCATTCGCACCGCAAAAGAACGCTGTGTGTTCATCAATACCGGTTTTCTGGATCGGACCGGGGATGAAATACACACATCCATGGAAGCCGGACCCATGATCCGCAAGGCTGACATGAAACAGGCGCCCTGGATTGCAGCCTATGAAGACTGGAATGTTGACATCGGGCTTGAGTGCGGGCTTTCCGGCCACGCACAAATCGGTAAGGGCATGTGGGCCATGCCGGATCTGATGGCGGCCATGCTTGAGCAGAAAATTGCCCATCCCAAGGCCGGTGCCAATACCGCCTGGGTTCCCTCGCCCACTGCGGCAACGCTGCATGCAACCCATTATCACACGATTAATGTTGGCGAAGTGCAGGCTAATTTGAAAAACCGCACGCGCGCCAAACTGGATGACATATTGTCCGTCCCGGTAACAGACCGTCCCAATTGGACACCGCAGGATATTCAGCTGGAACTGGATAATAATGCACAGGGCATATTGGGCTATGTCGTACGCTGGGTCGGCCAGGGAATTGGCTGCTCCAAAGTGCCCGATATCAACGATGTCGGCCTGATGGAAGACCGGGCAACCCTGCGTATTTCAGCGCAGCATATGGCAAACTGGTTGCACAATGACATCGTCAGCAAAGAACAGATTGTCGAAACGATGCAGCGCATGGCAGGTGTTGTTGATGCACAAAACGCTGGCGATCCGGCCTATCGGCCCATGGCTGGAAATTTTGACAATTCCATCGAATATCAGGCAGCACTTGAGCTGGTTCTGGCCGGGCGCGAACAGCCCAGCGGCTATACCGAACCAATTCTGCATCGCCGCCGTCAGGAACTGAAAGCCTCGCTATAGCAATTCAGGTTTTGCCGGGATCGGCAAAACCTGAATGCATCAATAAAATCAAAGGCCGACACCGTTGTCCCGTTTCTAACAAAACGTGAAACGGTTTAGGGTCTGATCATCATCCAACCGGTCCTGCCATTCATGCTTCGGGGCCGGTTATTGTTTGGAACCTGTCTTGTTTAGCGCGCTCTAAATTTCGGCTATCAACTGATCGGTTGTTATCTGACGGCAATACCCTTTGATGGTTGCCAAAGACTGATCGTGTCTTTCCTGACTATAGGTCGCACAGGCGTCTGTGACCTGGGTTACAAGGTAGCCCAGATCACAGGCATCACGGATTGCGCTTTCGACGCATTGATCCGTAATGAGTCCTGAGATAACCAATTGCCTGACACCCAGATTGCGCAAAAGGTAATCAATATGGGTTGAAATAAACACGGATGAAGATGATTTTGGCAGAACAATCTCATCTTCCAGCGGTTCGATTTCGCTCAGGACTTTTCCGTCCCACGCACCCTTTGGAACATTAAAGCCGGTGATTTTATAATCGAGACTTCGGTCGCGGCCATCACGGGTCAGACTTTCAATTGTTGTGTATAGAACCTCGATCTTTGCATTCCTGCAGGCCGACTGGATTTTTTGCATATTCGGCAGGGTCTCGGCTTTAAATTTGTCAAAGAACCATCCGTATTTTTTTCTGAACGCCTTCTCATCGATATCCTTGAACTCACCGCCATTGCGATGCGCACAAAAATTTTGAACATCGATAAACAGCAGTGCGGACTGCGCAGGCTCCAGTGGCAGATTACGACTGAGGGACATCTGTTTGCTCCATAAATTTCAGGATTAAGTGGCTCAGGCGATTGGCCCAAAGGTTCAGACCATCGGCAGAGCGCAGGTGATCGTTGCGAATCTCAATCAGACAATGACGAATACCACGGCTTTCAGCACAGATCGGAATGAACCAGTCGCCACTGTCTTCAATACAATAGGGTACGTTTTCGCCAACCACGAGTTCAGGCCAAAGGCTCCGGCACAGGGCAACCAGGCGCTGCCCCTGACTGCAGGGATGGCGAAACAGGAACCCGATGTCCCATGGTCTCGATTTGCCGTTCATCCGGGGTGTAAAACTGTGAATTGAAACGGCAATGGTGATGTTTTTATTGCGCATCTGTGTGTGACAAACCTGTGCATAAGGCTCGAAAATGGCGTTTTCACGAAGCAGGCGCTGGTGCTGTGACAGGTCCGCGTTGCCTGGAATAGCAATCCCATCGCTCACTTGTGGTATCGAGCCGGACGTTCCTGTTGGCCTGTTGCAGTCAATCACCAATCGGCTGTAGCGCTGTACAATCAGGCGGCACTGCAGACGCTGCGCCAGCGCTCTGGACAATGCATCCGTGCCGATATCACAGGCAATATGCAGGCCGCGCTCATATTCTGACAACCCCAGGTTTTTCAGAGATTTCGGGATCAGCAGTCCGGCATGTTCACACACCAGCAACAATTCGGAATTTACATAACTGTTCACCAGATCGACAGGATTCGGATCAACCCCTGGTGTTAAAAAATCGCTCGTAACTGCTGCTTCAGGCATCGTCACTTGTGCTTATTCCTGCCCTGGTTGTGATTGCGTGTTCTTGCGCACCATCTAAAAATTTTTCATCAAATTCAAGAAAATAAATCATTTGACAAAATATTTTCACTCGCCTTACTGTGTAGGCACACATCGTCACCCGTGGGTTCGGCTCTATGCAAATTCGGCAACGAATAGAAAATCTGGCAGATCAGTTTACGCCGGCCGAGCGCAAACTGGCATCGGTGCTGCTGGCGGATTACCCGTTTGCCGGGCTGGAGCCGATTGGTGAATTGTCCCAAAGATCGCATGTATCGGCACCGTCAATATCCCGATTTGTGAACAAATTGGGCTGCACCGGATTTCAGGAGTTTCAGCAGCGACTGGTTGGCGAGTTAAAAGAGGGCAGTCGGTCACCCATCCACCTGAGAGAAGACCATACCATTGACCGCGATACGTTGCTCACATCCTATTTTGAAAAAATTCACAAACTCAATGATGAGCTGACAGAACGGGTGACCGGCGTGCAGCTTGATCGGATTTGCGATATGCTGGGAGATCCAAAGCGCCGTATTTACATGATCGGCGGACGGATGACCGATAGTATTGCCGTGTTTTTTGTGCGCCATCTGCAACAGATCCGCAAGGGCGTGCTTCACATCCCTTCCGATCAGGAGTTGTGGCCACAATATCTGCTGCAGATGCGGCCGCTGGACGTGGTGCTGATCATTGATTTCAGGCGTTATCAGGCCAGTCTGGCGACTTTGGCACAGCGTGTGCGTGCCCAAAAGGCACAGACCATCGTCATAACGGACCAATGGATCAGCCCGGCAGCAAAGGGCGCAAGCGAACTCATTTCAGCCCCCATTGAATCGGGCACCCTATGGGACAGTTACGTACCGGCTTTCGGATTGATTGAGGCTTTGCTTGTGCCACTGGCCGAACGCAACTGGGATCACACACGCATCAGAATTGAGGAATGGGATCGTCTGCGCGCCGAGCCGGATCCTGCAGAGGCGGAATGAGCAGGATGACACCCGAAAACAGACTGGTTTTTGTGGGCACCAGTGACCTTGGTGGCATCGTGCGGGGTAAATCATTTCCACAATCGGAGTGGGAAGCTCGACTGACCAAGGGCGTGGGCTGGGTGCCGACAAATGCTCAAATCACCTGTTTTGATACAATATCCGACAGTCCGTTCGGTTCACTTGGCGATCTCGCGCTCATTCCTGATCCGCAGGCACGCTTTACAATAGACACCATCGACAGACCGATGGACTTCGCTATTGGAGACATATGCCATCTGGACGGCGAACCGTGGAACAACTGCACCCGCTCCCTGGCCCGCAAGGCAATCAGTGACTTTCACCAGACAACAGGAGCGATGCCACTGATCGCCTTTGAGCATGAATTTCAGATCAGGCAACAGACTGTGCGATCCGGTGATGCCTTTGGCTTGAAAGGTTTTCGCGACTCGCAGATCTGGGCAGAGCCACTGATCCAGGCTTTGAGACAAACGACCTGCGTACCCGATACTTTCATGAAGGAATATGGACCCGCACAATATGAGCTGACAAACAAACCGGCCACGGGCATTACGGCAGCAGACAATGCGGTCATATTGCGTGTTCTGACCCATGACGTTTTGAGCCAATTTGGCGTGACTGCCAGCTTTTCGCCGATTCTTGACCCGGCTAGTGTTGGCAACGGTGTCCATATCCACCTCAGTTTCATTGATGAAAATACGGATCCGCTCACCTATGATCCACGCGACCCGCATGGAATGAGCAGGCTGACGCGCCATTTCATCGGTGGCATCCTGAAACATCTTGATCAACTCGTTGCGATCCTTGCGCCTTCAGAAATCAGTTACTTGCGGCTGGTTCCGCATCGCTGGAGTGCAGCCTTCAACAATCTTGGCTATCGTGATCGGGAGGCCTGCGTCAGGATATGTCCGACCTCCGGTGACAATGAACAGAAAATTGCGCGCCAGTTCAATTTCGAGGTTCGGGCGATTGATGGGGCTGCAAGCCCCCATCTGGCGCTTGCAGCTTTGATGTTTGCAGGCACACAGGGCATCAAAGACGAGACTGAACCGCCGCCGCCAACCCAGGAGGACCTGTCGCTACTCAATCCGCAGGCACTTGAGCAGAAGGGCTTCAAACGGCTACCCCAAAGCCTGGGTGAAGCCTTGGACCTTTTTGACAAATCCCAGGCAGCCCGCGGCTGGTTTGGTGCAGAATTTGTCGATCTGTATGTGGCCCATAAACGCGGTGAAATGGAACAGCTGGACGGGCTCGATTGGGCTGAAAAATGCAAGCGTTACGGGGATGTTTATTGATATGCTGGAGGTAAGGGGCGTTTCAAAAAACTTCGGTGGCGTCAAGGCAGTCAATAATGCCAGCTTCAGTGTCGAAGACCGGCAAATACACGGTCTGATCGGTCCAAACGGCGCGGGCAAGACCACGATGATCAACCTGATCTCGGGCTTGCTCTCGGTCAGCAATGGCGAAATCGAAGTGGATGGCCAGCCTATTCATACACTTGCCGCCGAAACCCGTGCGAAGATGGGTGTCGGGCGAACATTTCAGAACCTGCGCCTGTTCCACAACCTGTCGGTTCGTCGCAACATCGAGGTTGCGGAGATACAGGTCAAAAAACAGGTAAACATTGACGCGGGCCTGGTCGAAGATGCGATCGATCGATTTGGTCTTCGCGGTGCGCTTGATCAATCACCAGGCAGCCTGCCCTACGGGCAAATGCGACGCCTTGAAATCGTTCGGGCGCTGGCACTTCGCCCAAAGGTGCTGATGCTGGATGAACCGGCAGCCGGGATGAACCCCGAAGAAACCGATGCATTGTTCGAAAACCTGACCTGGCTTCGCCAGCGGCATCCCTGCTCGATTATTCTCATAGAACACGATTTGAAATTCATCATGTCGGCCTGCGACATGTTGACGGTCATGAACATGGGTAGCGTTTTAGCCTCTGGGCTACCCCGGGAAGTAACAAAAAACAAAGAGGTCATCGACGCCTATCTCGGGCAAAGTCAGCAAACTCCTCAGGAGGAAAATTGATGAACAGACACCGTAAATTCCTAAAGCTTGGCCTGTCGGCGGCATGTCTATGCGCCATAACATCGACAGCAATCGCTGAAGACGTGATTAAAATCGGGTTGCCGGTCCCGCTGACCGGCGACTTTGCAGCCTATAATGAAGTCGACGGCGCCCGCTGCATGGCCGAAATGATCAACCGCGATGGTGGTGTAGATGGCAAAAAAATCGAACTGCTCATCCAGGATACCGGCTCTGATACGCAGACGGCGATTTCGCTGACTGAGAAATTTCTGGGGGAAGGTGTCGTTTCGCTCGGCACGATCCCGTTTTCGGACACGATGATACCTGTCGCCCAGATCGCAGCAGCCAATGGGGTCTCGATTATCCAGTCACAGAGCACCCAGGTCGAGATGCACTCGGGCGTGGTGGATAATTTCATCACCAATGTGGCACCCGATCCCTATACAGCGGCAGCCGCTGCCAATTACGCACTGTCGCAAGGGGTGAAAAACGTTGCCATCTTCACTTCCGATGAGGGCGGTTCCTGGTCTGCACGCACACCACAATGGTTTGCTGAAGTGATTGAAGCCAATGGCGGCAAGTTGCAGACGACATTGAATTACGCCTCCGGAACCACCGACTGGAGCCCACAGATCGCCGAGTTGAAGGCGCTCGATCCGGCGCCCGATGCCGTTTACATCTCATGGGCCATGCCGGATATCGGTATTTTGATCCGCCAGATGCGATCTGCCGGGTTGGATGCCTGGGTTGTAGGCTCCGATGGTTTCGATGATCCGTCACTGGATGCGCTGGCTGGCGATGATCCAACCGTGCTGGACAAAGTGTTCTTTGGAACACTGGCACCTGCCGTTCCTGGCAGCCGGATCGAGAAGTTCCAGCAACAATGCGCTGAAATCGGCATTGAGGTAAATGGTCTGTTTCCATCCCTTGGTGCTGACATGGTAAAAATCGTTGCCTATGGCGTTGAGGCTTCCGGTTCTTCAGATCCGGCTGCAATTCGCGACGCCATTCGCAGCGCTGACAGCATTCCCGTTATGTCGGTGGAGGATATCTCTTTCAAGGACACCAAAAGCTACGCGCTTCGTTCCATTCCGGTTATCGGATTTAAAGATGGCAAGCGGGTCGTTCTGAGCCAGGAAATTCCACAGAACGTTCCTTCATGGCCGTAATGGGTTTCGCGTAAATGCGGTAATCCATCTGCCGGGAAATAACCGGCTCACAAAAATTGGATCGCAATCCACCCGTTCATTGAGATTGCGATCCAGTCAATAGGCATCCCTTGCATCTGGCTATTGGCGGAGTGCGCACAAAAGGTTTCAAATGCTTCAGATTGAATCATTAAAAGTGTTTCACGGCCTGATCGAAGCTGTGCATGGCATTGATATCAAAATTTCCAAAGGTCAATGCGTATGCCTGCTGGGTCCCAACGGGGCCGGCAAGACGTCGACACTGTCCTCCATCACCGGAACAGCACGCGCGACAGGCAGCGTGCGTCTGGATGGTAATGATATTATGGCGCTCTCCATTGAAGAGCGATGCAAACGCGGGATAGCCATTTCTCCCGAAGGACGCAGGATTTTTTCAAACCTTTCCATCCAGGACAATATGATCATGGGCGGCGCAATCCGGCGCGACAAGACCCGGCTGGCGCAGGAGATCGAGGAGTGGATCAGCCATTTCCCGGTTCTGGGTGAAAGGCGCAACCAGCCGGCAGGAACGCTGTCCGGCGGTGAGCAGCAGATGCTGGCGATCGTCCGGGCGCTGCTGTCAAAGCCGCGCATATTGTTGCTGGACGAACCATCGCTGGGTCTGGCACCGCAAATTACGGCACGGGTATTTGAGATCATCAGGGATTTGAAGAAGCAGGAGATGACCATATTGCTTGTCGAGCAGAATGTCGCGGCGGCAATGGAGGTTTCAGACTACGTCTACGTGTTGAATAATGGGGCCATCTCAAGTCATGGCGATGTCGGAAAATTTGGTGATGGCAGCGACCTGATGGACGAGCTGATGGGGGTACATCGCTGATGGATTATGTCATCCAACAGGTTCTCAATGCACTCAGTTTTGGTGCCGAATATGCATTGATCGCCCTTGGACTGGCCATCGTGTTTTCGATTATGGGTCTGGTGAATTTTGCCCATGGCGAGGTCATCGCCTTTGGCGGTTACTCAATGATTGTGGTTGCAACGCTGCTGACCGGCAACCCCTGGGTTCTGATGATTATGGTGCTGGCTGCCTGCGTGCTGATTGCCACCGTGCTTGAACGGGTTGCATTTCGAACCGTGCGGGGGGCGGATCTGACCACCGGATTGCTGACGGCATTCGGGGTGAGTATCATTCTGCAAAATCTGTTTTTGCTATTGGGCTCACCGCGGCCAATGGCAGCCACACAGTTCATTTTTCTGGATAAAACACTGACCATTGGCGCGATCCGCGTTTCATCGCTGCAAATCTATGAAACAGTGGCAACGGTTGTCGCCATTATCATTTTATTGACATTCCTGCGGCGAACAACGCTGGGTATCGCAATGCGCGCAGCGGCACTCGATTTCGAGATGGTCCGCCTGTGCGGCATCCGGGCAAACCGGGTCATTGCCGGCGCCTTTGCCATGTCCGGTCTGCTGGCCGGGCTGGCATGTATCTTCATCATGGCCCGGCGCGGCAGCGTCTCACCCCACATGGGATTTGATCCGGTCCTGACGGCATTTGTTGCCTGTGTCATCGGTGGCTTTGGCAGTTTGCCCGGTGCTGTTCTGGGTGGGTTCCTGCTTGGAATTTGCGAAGTCGCGGTGCAGGTCCTGTTACCGCAAAGCTATGGCGGACTGGCGCAGGCTGTCGTATTTGCGCTCGTTGCGCTCATATTGATCTGGAGGCCTGATGGTATTTTATCTCCCGCTCAGGAAAAAGGGGATAAAATCTGATGACCCTGCGTCTCAACATCAATCAGCGCAAGGGCCTGGTTGGAAGCACCCTGCTGAGCCTTCTCATTCTGGCGATTGTTGGTGCCTATTACCTTTGGGGAGAGAGCTATCAGGCGCGCATTCTCTACGCTACCTTTGTCAATCTTCTGGTTGTCGTCGGCCTGCAGGTCTTTATGGGCAATGCGAAAATCACCAGCTTTTCCCATAGCGCCTTTATGGGAATCGCCGCCTATGTTGCAGCCATTTGCGTTACACCTGCCGCGATGAAGGCAATATCATTGCCCGATGCACCCTGGGGATTGAACGCTTTTGAACTTTCGCCACTGGTCTCCGTGCTGCTCGCCTTGAGTATTACCGGCATTCTGGGCCTGCTGACTGGGCTCTTCATGGCACGGCTCACAGGCGTGGGCGTGACCATTGTCAGTATTGCCATCCTGGTTATCGTACATTCGATCTTTCTGCATCGAACAGATATCTTCAAAGGCAATCAGGCCTTCTTCGGCATTCCCAAGATTTTTGATCTGCCACACATCACGATACTTGCCATTGCCGCCATTTTCATCGCCCGTCTGTTCCGCGAGAGCGCATTTGGTCTGCAGTTACGGGCCTGCGCCGATGACGAAATCGGTGCACGGGCAATGGGCGTTGATGTCTATCGCACCCGTCTGATCGCCTGGGTTATCGGAACGTTGTTTTTTGCCACGGCCGGTATTGCCTACGCGTTTTTTCTCGGCACTATATCGGCGCGCCCGTTTTATTTTAACTTTGTATTTTTGACCGTTGCGATGCTCATCCTTGGTGGCCTGAGAAGTGTATCGGGTGCAGTCATCGGCACTTTGCTGATTACCATTGGTCTGGAGGTGGTGCGTTGGCTCGAAACGGGACCGGACCTTGGCATCATCAAAATGCCACAGATGCTGGGCCTTTCCGGCCTGCTGCTGGGTGTGGTTATAGTGGCGGTGATGACGTTTTTGCCCAATGGCATCATGGGCAATCGTGAGATCGAAGAGATATTCAAAAAAGACCCTGGATAAGGAGCTTTCGGCCATGGCCTGCAATCATACAATACACAGGAACAGCCACCACTTTGGCTGGGACAATACATTGGCACCAGCTCTGTCCGTCAGGCCCGGTGAGACCATCGCAATAGAAACCATTGATGCATCGGGTGGTCAGATCCACGCAGGGTCCGATTTGAATGATCTGATCGCGCTTGATTTTGACAAGGTGAACCCGGTGACCGGCCCGATCCATATTGATGGTGCGCAGCCCGGCGATGCCGTGGCGGTGACATTCCTTGATTTTCACCCGTCCGGATGGGGCTGGACAGCGAATATTCCGGGCTTTGGATTGCTGGCTGAGGATTTCCCCGAAGCCGCACTGCATGTGTGGAACTATGCACCAGACCTGACTAAGCCCGCCGCCTATGCGCCGATGGGACAGGTCCCATTGAAGCCATTCGTCGGAACAATTGGCCTTCAATTGGCAGAAAAGGGCCTCCACAGTGTGGTGCCACCCAGACGGGTCGGCGGTAACCTCGATATCCGCGACAACGCCAGGGGAACGACGCTATATCTGCCTGTCGAAGTTGCCGGAGGCCTGTTGTCACTGGGCGATACCCATGCGGCACAGGGCGATGGTGAAATCTGCGGCACCGCGATTGAAAGCCCGATGGATGTCGAGATCAAAATCGAGCTGATCAAGAATACCAATTACGCCTTTCCCCGTCTGGAAACCCCGGGACCGGTGACAAACCACATCGATGGCATGGGCTATCGTGTCACAACGGGCATCGGACCTGATCTGATGCAGGCGTCGCGGGACGCCGTACGCCAGATGATCGACTGGATTTGTGCCGAGACCAATATGTCTGCCGTCGACGCATACATGCTGTCCAGTGTTGCCGGCGATCTGCGGATATCCGAGATCGTTGACATACCAAACTGGGTGGTCAGCTTCTATTTTCCGAAAACTGTCCTGGGTTGAGCTAAACCGCTTCACGTTTTGTCAGAAATCGGACAACGGTGTCGACCTTTGGTTTTTGTTGATGCATTCAGGTTTTGCCGATTCCGTCAAAATCTGAATTGCATAAAGGAAATTTACCGTTGCCTTATCAATCGGCAAGTCCCAATGCATTGGTAATCCAGTTTCGAAACAGTTTTATCTTTGCCGAATTGCGCCGGCTTTCCGGATAGACCAGCCAATAGGCTTTCCCCTCGTCGCAGGTCAGATCAAAAGGCTGGTAGAGCCGCCCCTGCTCGATGGCATCGCGATAAAGGGCCGGCGTCAGGATTGCAATTCCCTGCCCGGCAATAGCTGCATTGGCATCCAGCACCTGTGATCCAAGCTGCAGGTCGGGGCGACCTTCAAGATCCACATGCGGGACACCCGCTGCCTCAAACCAGTGAGGCCACCAAGGATCGGACGGACCGATAATCGGGTACTTCAACAGGTCGGCGGGCCTATGCACCCCGCCTGCCTCACCAATCAGATCAGGGCTGAGCATGGGAGTAAATACTGCTGGCACCAGCAAGTGGCTTTTCATACCCGGCCACTCACCAAAGCCTGACCGAACGGCCAGATCGAAATCACCGCGGTTGAAATCCACAATGGTCTGGCTGACGTCAACCCGAACAGAGATTGTCGGGTTCGCAAATTGAAACTGCCCAACCCTTTGTGCCAGTACATTGGTTGCAAAGCTGGGCACAACACTCAAAACCAGCGTTTCCTGGGCCCGCCCGACCGCAACCGAAAATGCATCACGCAGAAGATCAAAGGCCTCGCTTGTTTGTGGAGAAAGGCGCAGACCAACATCACTCAGATCCACGCCACGGGCGTGGCGTATGAACAGCGCTGATCCTACCCGCTCTTCCAGCACCTTAATCTGGTAACTCACTGCAGCCTGAGTCATGCCCAATTCCTGCGCCGCCCTGGTAAAACTTCCAAGCCTGGCGGCGGACTCAAAGACACGAAGGGCACTAAGCGGTGGTAGCATGACTCATTAAATCTCCTTATACCTTGTATCGCATATTCGATTGGAAAACAAAGCCACAGACAGGCATCTTCAGTTCAAACAAGCACTGGAGTGTCCTTCCATGTCCGAAATACTATCTGACGATTGTCTGAACCATGCAAACAACCACCAAAAGACCTGGGGATTAATGCGATTGTGGCGTAATCTTCAACGTCAGAAACGCCAAAAACTTGCCTATGCAGATCTCCGCCACCTATCCTCACACGTTAAGCGAGACATAGGTTTGACTGATGACATGTAGGCTGGGAACTGTTAGTGGAAATTCTTCCAATCACCCTTGCACCAGACCGTTTCGCGCTTTGCCGGAAACGGGACAACGGTGTTGGCCTTTGATGTTGTTTATGCGTTCAGGTTTTGCCTATTCCGTCAAAACCTGACTTGCTCCAGCTCAAACTGCACCGAAAGAGCGTTCAGCTCGATCGTCAGCTGGTTCATCTGATCGCTGTCCAGATCGCCGGGGGCATTGATCGTTGTGAACAGACGCCCGTCTTTGTTAAGCACTGTTGCAGCGTGTGTGCCACTGAGCCAGGGCATATTTTCAATCAGCCTGACAAGCAGGTCATTGACGGTTTTTTCAATCGCCAGTCGCCGCAATTCCGGCTTGAATATTTTGCCAACATTGGTCATCGGCATGGATTGTAGAATGGTCACGCTTTTTGGTCGGGCTGGCGGTTCGTCAACCCGTGCCTTGGTCCAGTCCAGCAACTCCTGCTCTTCAACGCCTGTTGCGGACGGCATGAGAACAGCAAAAGCCACCGGCAACTCACCGGCATAGGCATCGGGCGCACCCACTGCAGCGCAAAGCTGCACCTGCGGATGGGCACCGAGTGCATCCTCAATCACCTTTGGATCAATGTTATGGCCGCTGCGGATAATCAGATCCTTTGAGCGCCCGGAGAGATGCAAACGCCCCTCATCATCCAGCCAGCCAACATCACCCGTGGCAAGCCAGCCATCACTGGTAAAGGCGCTGGCTGTTGCCTTGGCGCTCAGAAAGCCCGGAAATACATTGGGGGCCTTGAAAAGGATCATGCCGTGCTCGCCGGGTCCAAGATCGCGTTGTGTCGGCCCACCATTTTCATCCAGCGCCACGATGCGGGTTTGAGAATAGGGAATGGGAAAACCGACACAGCCGGCGGGGCCGCGTACGCCGGGCGGTCTTATTGAGCTGATACCAGCCATCTCGGTCATGCCAAGGGCCTCATGAACATGGAGCCCGAACAGGGTCTCAAAACGTTGCGCCAGCTCCGGGGGCAATGGGGCAGCACCTGTCCGGCAATAGCGGATACTTGAAATATCCGCACCATCGAGCGGAACATTCGCCAGGGCGGCAAGAACCGTCGGCACCCCGGAAAGTGAAGTTGCCCTGTATTTTTCCACCAGACGCCAGTAGTTGGATCGCACTTCTTCGTTGCGCAGCAAACCTGTCGTCGGAATGATGATTTCAATCCCGGCGGAAAGCGATGTCAAAGATCCTGGCAAAACCCCTGCAACATGAAACAGCGGATAACCGTTGATCGTAACGTCCGAAGACGTCAGTCCCTGCAGCTGGACACTGGCCCAGGCCGTAAAGACCTGATTGGCATGGGTGTGAATTGCAAGCTTTGGAGAACCGGTGGTACCACCGGTGTGAAAATAGGCAGCCGTATCGGTTGGCTTTATGACGCGTCCGCTCAGCAGTCGCTCGTGGGGCTGATCTGCAATCAATGCCTGGAAATCACCATCGCCATCGTGCATTGGCGTGACTGTCTCATCATGGGGCGCAACACGAAGAACCTTCAGGCCATCAATGCGCGCGCGGAGCGCCATGGCGTTTTCCCAGTAATTTGCATCCGCCGCGCCGCCATAGGCGATGAGGATTTTGGCGCCCGCCGCCTCGATCAATTCTGCAAGTTTATCAATGGCAAGCAATGGATTGAGTGGCTGAACAATGCCGGCTGCTTCGCCACCCCATAATACCAGATGATATTCAAGGCAGCCAGGCAGCAATGCTGCAACACAATCTTCAGCGCCAATACCCATCGTATGAAACAGATTGGCCGTTTGGTTGATCGCCTGAAACAGCTGCTGATAGCTCAACCGGATTGGGGCGTCATCCGGATCGCCGCTGCGTAGAAAGGTAAGGGCTGTTTTGTCACCGAAAGCCCGCGCCGATTCCTCGAAGATTTCATAGGTACTGGCTACTGTCACCGCTTCGTTCAGCGGCGTTTTTTCCAGTTCGCGAATATCTGCAATGCTGCGGATCGATCTGATGGGAGCAAAGGGCATGGCAACCTGTGTGGATAAGGCGGGCAGCCGGATATCTCCAACTGCCCGCTGATTGAACAGACCTGATCTTTGTTGAATTCACCAACGATGGCAAGCATCAAAACTCTGTGTTTTTGGCTGCACCCGTGTGATGCGGCTAAAACCTCAAAATGGTAATTTCATTCCCGGAGGAATAGGCAATCCCGCCGTCAGTTCCTGGGTTTTTTCCTGAACCGCGGCCTCGACTTTTCCCTTGGCGTCATTGTGGGCCGCCACGATAAGATCTTCGAGAATTTCCGCCTCATCCGGATTTATCATTGTCGGGTCTATGTCGAGTGAAAGCATGATCCCCTTGCCGTTCAGGCGAACGGTTACCATGCCTCCACCGGACGTGCCCTCAAGCTGGATGTTTTCGACTTCTTCCTGCAGGCTGGCCATTTTTTCCTGCATTTCCTTGACCTTGCCCATCATGCCCATAAGATCGCGCATGTTGCATCTCCATTCCCGTTAGGCGTTGGTCGAAGCCAACGCGTTTCATGTGTTAAAATTCCAGATCATCCGGCAGAATGTCGCCTTCTTCACTCAGTGCCGTCGTTTGTATCTCCGGTTCATCGACCCGGATCCGCACATCGCGGACACGAGCACCTGGAAACTGTTTCAGGATTGCCGCAACGTCGGGGTCCTGAGTTGCGTCGCTGACCAGTTCTTCACGCAGTGCAATTTGCATTTCTTCAAGTGTCTGCCCGCCCTTTTCCCGGCTGATTGCAATGACCCAGCGCGTGCCCGTCCATTGTTTGAGTTTGCCATCCAGTTCGCCAATCAGCGATTTCGGCGCATCCTCATGCAGGCCGATTTCCAATCTGCCTGGCTCAATTTTCACCGGACGCAGATATTTGCGTATCATCGCCTTGAGTTTGACGTCGCGGTTGCTTCCAGCCAGTTCCGCCAGTTCCGATATGCTGGATATGGATACGACCGGTGCAGACTGCTCTGCAGATCGCACGTGTTGTGCCGGCTGTTCGGCGCCACCGCCAACAGAACGCAACAGGGCCGTTGGCCCCTGCCCGCCGGATGCAGCTGTAGCCATGCGCGGCCCATTGCCGTTGGCATTATCACCGGCACCATGGGCGCCCGTTTCAGGCCCCGCCACCCGCTGCACGGGTGCATTGTGCGTGTTTGGATCGCGACTGGACGCTGGTATTTGCGCGCCCTGCGCGGTGCCTGCATCCGCCAACGCCGTCATTTTTTTTGCCAAATCGCCGGGTGAGGGCAGGTTTGCCGCATGTGTCAAACGTATAAGAACCATCTCGCAGGCGCTGACCGGACGACTTGATTGTTCTGTCTCGGGAATGCCCTTGAGCAGCATTTGCCAAAGCCGCGACAGAACGGGCACCGATAGTTCGCCCGCAAATTCTGCACCACGTGTGCGCTCGGCTTCACTGATGGCCGGATCATTGGCGGCGGTTGGTACAAATTTCAGCCGGGTCACCAGATGGGTGAAATCGGCCAGATCAGTCAGCACGACGGACGGATTGGCCCCGGCGTCATATTGTTCGCGAAAGGCAGCAAGTGCCTCAGCCACATCACCCTTTGCGACATGTTCAAACAACGATACAACCCGGCTGCGGTCGGCCAGACCAAGCATGGAACGTACCGAACCGGCATCGACAATACCGCTGCCATGCGCAATTGCCTGATCCATGAGAGACAGACCATCGCGAACGGACCCTTCTGATGCACGGGCCAGCATGGCAAGTGATTCATCATCGATGGTAACGCCTTCCTGCTGAGCAATTGAGCTGAAGTGGCTGACAAGTACGCCCGCCTCAATGCGCCGCAGGTCAAAGCGCTGACACCGTGACAGAACCGTCACCGGCACCTTGCGAATTTCCGTCGTTGCAAAAATGAACTTTACGTGGGCTGGCGGTTCTTCAAGTGTCTTCAGCAGGCCGTTGAAAGCCTGGGTCGACAACATGTGAACCTCATCGATGATGTAAACCTTATAGCGCGCGGAAACCGGGCGGTAGCGTACCTGCTCGATAATTTCGCGTATATCGTCAATTCCGGTATGAGATGCCGCATCCATTTCAATGACATCAACGTGGCTGCCCTTCATAATGGCATCACAATGTTCACCCGGTATCGACAGGTCAATCACCGGCTTGTCGATTGTATCGCTCTTGTAATTGAGCGCACGGGCCAAAATGCGGGCTGTTGTGGTTTTGCCAACACCGCGCACGCCGGTCAACATATAGGCCTGGGCTATTCTGTTGGATTCAAACGCATTGGTGAGCGTACGCACCATCGGTTCCTGTCCGATAAGGTCCGTAAAATCTTTTGGGCGGTATTTGCGGGCAAGAACGCGATAGCCGCCTTCATTTGGTGTCGTACCGTCGCTCATCAAAGCTCCATGAAACAGGGCGCATATCAGCCGTGTGGAGTGTCGCCCTAGCGCCCCGGTCCGTCAACACCTAAGTGCGAAACTGCAATGTTGTTTCATTGCGTTGACCGGGAAAAGGGTGGGAGGCTGGCACGGTGACCCGTGCCGGTGCTCGTTAGGGCTGCTTCCTTCCGGACCTGACCCGGTTGGCGAGTGGCTCGTCCACCACCAACCTCCCGCGCTCCATATCGTCAATTGGCGCGTGAAATGCAAGCCACACGATCAAAAAACTGAACGAAGGCGTATTTTTCACGCAATCGCCAGCGTTTACACCGGCAGCGTATAGTCGAAATCATAGTGGTGAATGCCATCTTCAATTCGTATTGCCATTTTGCCCGCCAGTCCGATCAGCCCGGCGGTGGCCGAATCCGGTACAACTTCCAGAATCAGAAAATCCTGACCACCTTTCATCGTGCCATAGTGCTGAAGGACGAAACTACCCGCAACACCATCCAGGGTGCCTGACACCTGTTCCACGGCAACATAGCCCGCTGAACCATCCACGGACGTCCGGCTTGTCAGCATCTCGCCGGTAGAATCTGCCGAGAGCGGCCCCTGATAGGATTTGGTTATCGCCATACGGCCAAAACTGATCCCGTCCCTGCCCTCGATATGGCTCGACAGGGGTTCAAGTTTCACATCAAATTTGCCGGAGATATTCATGGCATTGTCCTTAACTGTCTGGTTGGCAACGACTGATCAATCGGGTTCGCACAAGGGGACCATCTGAACGTGCACGTTCGACAATACACCAGCATCACATCCCTCAACTGACTGATCAACAATCGTCACACGAAATTCAAGCCAGCATTGAAAAAAACTGATAGAATTATTGTCACAGGCGAAACGGGCGAACCCATGAGCGACTTTATCCTGAATGAAAGACTGGCAAGGGACAGTTTGCCTGCATCCAAGTTGGGTCTTTGTGAATTGCGTCTGTTGAACGACACCAGATGGCCATGGTTTGTGCTTGTTCCGCAACGCGCCGACATTGAAGAAATATACCAGCTGACGCCACTCGACCAGACCTTGCTGACGTTCGAAATGGGCGAAACCGCACGGGCACTCAAGCAATTGACGGGATGCGCCAAAATCAACATCGGTGCGCTCGGCAACATGGTGCGCCAATTGCATGTCCATATTATTGCTCGCAATAAAGATGATGTGGCGTGGCCGGGGCCCGTCTGGGGGGTTGGAAAAGCCGAGCCATATGATACCAATAGCGCCCGCGCGCTCATATCAGCGATGATCCAGGAATTTTAGGAACGAACACCATTGTCAATTTTTGATGTCTCCGGCCACAATGAAGAGCCGAGCAGCCAGGTTGCTTTTGCAGGAAACCGTCTTGATCGCCGATCCGAACATCGCGATGACGATTGCCTCAGTGACGCACTGGCAATGCCCGGCATGCGGGCTTTTGCCATGCAGGGTGGTCGCGCTTTTTTAAAAAAAGACGCCGACACTTTCGACGCGCTACATTCTGTTGAGGAATTGCAGGCCCTCGAACCGGACCTCGATAATGCGATCCTGCTGGGATTTGCCGGCGACAGTGAACCGCGCATTGCAGTCCCCGTGCGACGGGATCCGGACACATTGCCCGAATCAGTCAAGGCCGTGGACCATCGGTCAATCTACATACAGGGATTGGCCAGCGGCAGCCTGCTTGGCGAATTGGCACAGGGTGCCAGCCTACTTGCCTGGTCCCGTTCAAACCGATATTGCGGACGCTGCGGTGAGAAAACGGTTCCCCGGGCCGGCGGCTATCGCAAGGAATGCCCGGCCTGCAATGTACAGCTCTTTCCGCGTACAGATCCGGTTGTCATCATGCTGGCAATTGATTCGGAAAATGATCGATGCCTGCTTGGGCGCAGTCCACATTTTCCAGAAGGCATGTATTCCTGTCTTGCCGGTTTTCTTGAGCCGGGTGAGACAATTGAGGAAGCCGTTCGTCGTGAAACGCTGGAAGAAGCGGGTATTCGCATTGGCCGGGTGCGCTACCACGCCAGCCAACCATGGCCGATGCCCCACACGTTGATGATCGGGTGCTTTTGTGAAGCGGTAAACACCAATATCACCATCGACAAACGGGAGTTGGAAGACTGCCACTGGTTTACCAGAAATGAAGCCGCGGAAATGGTGAGCAAACGATTGGGCGTGGATTCACTGACTTCTCCACCA
The DNA here is from genome assembly GCA_947501445.1 of uncultured Rhizobiaceae group bacterium. Taxonomy (GTDB): domain Bacteria; phylum Pseudomonadota; class Alphaproteobacteria; order Rhizobiales; family Rhizobiaceae; genus Hoeflea_A. Next base: position 168,226 of record CANMVS010000013.1, read on the forward strand.
CCAGGTGCTATCGCCCACCACCTTATCCGGGACTGGTTGAATCACGAACTATAGAGGCCTGCTTGTTGTTGACCGTGCAGGCAAACGGCCAACGCGCGTAGTGGATCAATCGGTCGCCAACACACTATTCATCCGGTGAAGACAGGACGCCAATTCGGATAATGCATCACGTGGATCGTTATCCCATCTGGTAATCGTCAGATTAATGCCACCGGAACCCGGGACAGCGCCAATGCCCCATCCGTCGGCGGATGGTGGAAACAGGGGGGCAGGCATCGAATCTCCGCCACGCAATATTGAAAAACAAAGCGCCGGATAGGCCAGACGCTGCGGATAGCCGGCCGCCCGAAATACCGCATTGTCCTGCCTGCCCCTGGCCTTTGCAAAGTCAAAAAGATAGTGCACCGCGCGCTCGCTCGCACAATATGCGATCAATTGTGCTGGCGTTCAGCGTTATCGGCCTTTTTCGTGAGAGCAGCGCATCGCATCTGTTCAAGTCATGCATTTTCCCGGCTAAAGACCATTTACCTCGACTTTGGCAAATTTATTGCCAATTGCTCGGCCCAGCCAATTTGCTGCCAAACCATCGGGAATTACCCGCCTCAACAAACACATTCACTATAACATGATGTTTTCATGAAGGTTTTTTGAAATGCTCGATCCGACTCGCCTGGGTAATTGGGTAATGGTTAACTTACAATCATTCTAAACTATTGTTTTTATTTTACTATTTTGTGATTATTCTTTGACGGATGCTCGCAGCTTCCCTATATGCGCAGCCCTGTCCATGGCTGTAATCAGCCACTTCACAAACCCCAATTCTGACCGGCTGGACCATGGCGGCAAGCCCATCAGACGCCCCGACGCATATGGAGATGAAAATGCCAATCAGACAACCGGAACGCAACTGGCAAACCGGCACAAAATTGATCAAGGGAGCATGCGCGCTTATCACTATTGCCGGTTTCGCACATCCGGCCATGGCGCAAGAATTTACGCCCTACATAGCCGGCGAATTGCTTCTGGAACTCGAAAATGACAACGTTATCAGTGCGACAGATCCGGACAATGAAATAAACGCCCTGTATCCAACCGTTGAACTGGTTGCCATTGTTGGCCTGACGCCTGTCTTTGCGTTGAATCTGGGTGTGATCCTGGAACAGGTACTGGAGCCCGATAGCGACAATTACTTTGACGATCTTGGGCTCTATGTCGATACAGTAAATATTCAGGCCGATTTTCTCGATGCGACGATCACAGCCGGTAAGTTTGCACCGACATTCGGCAAGGCGTGGGATGATACACCCGGACTATTTGGTACCGACATTGCCGAAGACTATGAAGTCACAGAGATGATTGGATTTGGTGTTTCCTATCCTTTCAGGACGGCGACTGCGGGAACCCACACACTCAGTGCAAATGCGTTTTTCGTTGACACAACGGCATTGTCTGAATCCGCATTTACCAATCGCGGGCGCGTTCGGCTGAGCGATGGTGGCCCGGCCAATACGGAGCAACTGGATAGTTTTTCCATTACCCTCGACGGTGAAGATATTCCGGCATTGGCCGGACTGAGCTACAATCTGGGCTACGCGCATTTATCTGCGGGAAATGGCGATGAGGCAGATGAAAACGGCTTCGTATTTGGTCTCAAACACACATCGCAACAGGACAATGGTTGGGAGAGCGGTTTGAATGGCGAAATTGCCTATTTCAATAACGCCGGTGGTACACAGGGCAATGCGGTCTATTTCACCGCCGGTCTTTCATTCGAAAAGGACGCATGGCATGCGGAATTGGCAGGCTCTGTGCGCCAGATTGATCTGTCTTCAGGTGGCAATGAGACCACCAGCCTGTTGCAGCTGTCAGGCGGCTATGTCTTCGCCAATGATGTCGATCTGACCCTTGGCTACGCCTATGTGAATGAGGATAGTGACAACGCCCATGTGGTGGGCGTTCAACTGTCACGTGCCTTCGGTTTCGCTACCCCCGGTGCACCGGATGAGGAATTTGACATTCCCCAACGGCCTGCCACCCGCCAGGCCATCCCGACAATCGTCCAGTAGAAACCGGCACTCAAAGGTCGACACCGTTGTCCCGTTTCTGACAAAACGTGAAACGGTCCAAATCAGCGATCGGATCTTCTTGATTCGATCGCGTCCCACAAGGCGGCAGAAATATCTGTTCCACCGAATTTCTTCACCTCACGGATACCTGTGGGTGATGTGACGTTGATTTCTGTCATGACATCGCCAATGACATCGATGCCTACAAGCAAAAAGCCGCGCTCCTTTAGCGAAGGCCCGATACGGCTGCATATTTCAACTTCGCGGTCTGTCAAACCAATCGGCTCAGCCCGGCCACCAACGTGCATATTCGACCGTGCATCATTTTCTGCCGGTATGCGATTGATCGCTCCGACCGGCACGCCATCAACCAGAATAATGCGCTTGTCACCGCTTCGAACCGCAGGCAGATAGCGCTGCGCGATCAGCGGTTCGCGAAACATTTGTCCGAACATTTCCAACAGGGATGACAGGTTCATATCATCACTGCGCAGGTGAAACACACCAGCACCGCCGTTGCCGTACAGCGGTTTTATGATGATATCGCCCATATCACGGCGAAATGCTGCAATTTCTTCAGGATCGCTGGTGATGAGTGTTTCAGGCATCAGGTCCGGAAACTCGGTCACAAAAATCTTCTCTGGCGAATTGCGAACCCAGGCCGGATCATTGACCACAAGAGTTTGGGGGTGGATTCGCTCAAGCAGGTGTGTCGAGGTGATATAGGACATGTCAAATGGCGGATCCTGACGCAGCAGCACAACATCCATTTCAGCCAGATTGATCTTTTGCTGCGCGCCGAGCACATAGTGATCGCCGACCTTGTCCTTGAGGGTCATTTCTTCAACACGGGCACTGACGATCCCGTCGCGCAACGACAATTGCTCAGGGGTATAATGAAACAGTCTGTGGCCGCGCTGCTGTGCCTCCAGGCACATGGCAAAAGTTGAATCTCCCCCGATCTGAATCGTTGAAACGTGGTCCATCTGGACGGCGACATTCAGTTGTTTTGCCATTTCAGGTTCCTGTCTGTGCGAGTCGGCATTACGAAACCACCCTCGATGATCGAAAGACAAGTTCCAATTTGCATTTCACACATAAAGTCGAAACGCACAATTGCAACCACCGACACCCGGCAATGCGATCTGCAGGTATGGAAATATACCCATTATTGCGAAACGAGCGCATCGTCCTCAACGTATTTTCCCTTTAGCTTTTTGCCCACGGTGACGATCGCATCAATCGCCGGCAAGAGCTCTGCACCCAGCTCAGTCAGCCGGTACTCAACGGTGGGCGGTTTTGTCGGCATGACTTTGCGCGCCACAATTCCATTGTCTTCCATTTCCTTGAGCCGGGCGCTGAGAACCTTCGCGGATATGCCTGGAATATCGGAGCGAAGTTCCGAAAACCGCCGCGGGCCGCCACTCAGATACCACACTATATTGGGTGTCCACATGCCGCCAATCAGCTGCATGCATTCACTCAACGGGCACAGGGGATCGTGTTTTTTTGACTGATTTTTTCGACGTTTCAGGGGCATCAGCTCTGCTTTCCTGGCTGGGTGGTTACCGAATGGAAACTCAAATGCGAAGTTACAACAGTAAATCTGGTTACATTTTGTAACTCATCCTGCTACTCAAAGCGAGCAGAAATTTCTGTAACAGACCAACAACGATGAGGCTTATAATGCAACTCTATTACACACCAGGTGTTTGTTCCCTTTCACCCCATATTGTCCTGCGCGAAGCTGGAGTCGAATTCGATCTGGCCAAGGTCGATCTTGCAACGAAACGCACCACACAGAACGAAGATTATCGCAACATTAACACGATGGGCTATGTTCCGGCGCTCGTGCTGGATGGCGGCGAAGTGCTGACAGAAGGTACAGCCATCGTGCAATATATAGCGGACACCAACCCGAAATCCGGCCTTGCACCTGCCGCAGGTACAATTGATCGCGCGCTGCTGCAGGCGCATTTGAACTTCATATCGGCGGAAATTCACAAGAGTTTCTCTCCGCTGTTCAATCCATCCACGGATGTACAAAAGGAAGAGGCCCGTACCAAGGTCGCAGTCCGCTTTGATCGCATCGAGGAACAGCTCTCCGATGGTCGCGATTATCTGATGGGCAGCCAATTCTCGGTCGCTGATGCCTATCTGTTCGTCATGTCCACCTGGACCAGCCCAACAAATATCGACCTGCAGCGCTGGCCGCATCTGGCAGCTTTTTCAAAACGGGTGGCTGAACGGCCCAAAGTTCAAGAAGCCATGCGGGCTGAAGGGCTTATCCAGTAGTCACCACAAAACAGTGCCCCTGCCTGTCAGGGGCACATTATTGGCAAAGGATCAGATTATGGGCGAATTTGACGCCGTCAACAAAGTGCTGCACCTCTATCTGGACGGTCTCTACCACAGCGATGCAGACCGTCTGCGGCAGGTATTTCATTCACAGGCCCGCTATATTTGTGCAACAGAGCCTGAACTCATCAATTACGATATGGATCGCTATTTCCCCATCGTAGACGCGCGCCCGTCACCGGCGAGCCGCAATGATGCACGCGCGGACCAGATCAATTCAATTGCATTTGCGGGTCCCAATACGGCATTCGCCAATTTGAATTGTGCAGTGGGCGAGCGTCATTTCACTGACTTTCTCACCCTCATTCGCACCGATGGCCGATGGCAAATCATCTCAAAAGTATTCCATTTTGACATTCATTAAACCTATCAGGAACCCGACATGCCCTATGTAAATGTGAAGATCACACCGGAAAATGCCACGGCTGAAAAGAAGGCGGCAATTATCAAAGGGGTCACCAGTGTGCTGGTCGATGTCCTGGACAAGAACCCGGCAACCACCTTTGTTGTCATTGACGTGGTGGAGACTGAAGACTGGGGCATCGCCGGTCATCCGGTGGATACCTATCGGCAGATATCGGCCGCGCATGGTGAAATATCTGCGTGAGCCGTCCACAGCACCCCATGGCTGCAATCCGGACACCCTGGGTCGGTTGATTTCCGACCCGGTATTTTTCAACAATTGTCGGCCAAAAGATTCCAATTTCCTGCAAACTGATTTAGACAGAGGCCATGTCAAAAAGTGTTGCCGGTCCCGAAATCGAAAAACTGATCCAGCTTCTGGCGCGTGTTCCAGGGCTTGGTCCGCGTTCTGCGCGCCGTGCGGCGCTGCACCTTATCAAAAAAAAGGATCAGGTTCTTGTGCCACTGACCGAGGCGATGGCGCAGGCCCGCGACAAGGTTCGGATCTGCACACAATGTGGCAATGTGGACACCTGCGATCCCTGTACCATCTGCACCGATGTGAGGCGCGATAATGGCGTTATCATTGTTGTAGAAGATGTTTCTGATTTGTGGGCATTGGAACGCGCAGCGGCGATGAACTGCCTGTATCATGTGTTGGGTGGAACATTGTCCCCACTGGACGGCGTCGGTCCGGACGATCTGAACATCAAATCACTTGTTGACCGTTGCTCCGGTGGCGGAGTGAAAGAGATCATCATCGCCGTCAACGCTACGGTCGAAGGACAAACGACTGCCCATTATATTACCGACCAGCTTGACGATCTGAAGCTGACCATTACCCGGTTGGCCCATGGCGTTCCGGTGGGTGGCGAACTTGATTATCTGGACGAGGGCACACTTACCGCAGCATTGCGTGCCCGCACCAGACTGTGATTTTACTGGTGCGTTCAGGTCTTGCCGCCCCAGTCAAAACCTGAATTGTTCTAGTGCTCCAGCCGGAAACGGGACGGATGGGCCTTATAGGCACCTAGAATATTGACCTTGGTTGAAAAGAACCGCAATTCTTCAAGTGCCCGTGCGACACCCGGATCATCCGGATGTCCTTCAATGTCCGCATAAAACTGGGTTGCGGTGAATTTTCCGCCCAACTGATAGCTTTCAAGCTTGGTCATATTGACACCATTTGTCGCAAAGCCACCCATGGCCTTGTAAAGGGCAGCGGGCAGATTGCGCACATTGAAGACGAATGTCGTGACAATCAGATCATCAGCATGATCGCGTTGAACGGGTTTGGGGTTTTTCGTCAACACAACAAATCGGGTTACATTGGAATCGGAATCTTCAACATTTTCCTCAATGATATCCAATCCATATAGTTCGGCAGCCAGGCGTGGGGCAAAAGCTGCCATACTTGGATCACCAGCCTCCGAGACCAGTCGTGCAGCGCCCGCGGTATCGCCCGCGACTACCGGTCGCCAGCCTCTTTGCCTGACAATGTTGCGGCACTGTCCGAGGGCGTGAATATGGCTGTGGACCGATTTGATCTTCCTTGCATCGGTGCCCGGAACCACCATCAGCTGAAAATGGATGGGCATGAAATATTCGCCAACAATATGCAGATCAGACTCCGGCAACAGATAGTGAATGTCAGCCACCCGCCCGGCGATGGTATTTTCAATCGGGATCATCGCCAATCGTGCTTCACCGCTATCAACAGCCGTAAATGCATCCTCAAACGTTGCGCAGGGAAGTGGTTCCATATCGGGAAACATATCGCGGCAGGCCATATCCGAATTCGCGCCTATTTCGCCCTGAAAGGCGATTTTGTCTTGTGATTGTGCCATGTCGGAATCCAGTATTGCTTCGTCAGATTTTTTCGTTTGATGGTGGTGGGCTCTGTTACTGGCCCAATAAAATGCGGGCACGCTCCAGATCGGCGGGAGTATCGACACCAAGAGGTATGGAGTCAACGATCACAACATCAATGCGCATTCCCGCCTCCAGCGCCCGCAGCTGTTCCAGTGATTCCCGTTTTTCCAGTACTGAAGGTTTCAGGCTGACAAAGCGAGACAAAGCGTCGCGGCGGTAGGCGTATAATCCAATATGATGATACAGTGGTCCGTCCCCATAAGGCGCTGTCGCTCTGGTAAAATAGAGTGCCCTGAGACGATCATCGGACAAATGTGTACCAACGACCTTGGTGACATTCGGGTTCGTCTTTTCTTCCTGATCGGTAATTTCAACGGCAAGCGTTCCAATATCCGCTTCACTGCAGTCCAGGGCATCAAGGGCTGCGCGAATCACATGCGGCTCAACGGTTGGCAGATCCCCCTGCACGTTGATGACAATTTCAGTCAGCCCTTGCGGATCAAGCTTTTCAAGCGCTTCATGAATTCTGTCCGAGCCGGTTGTGTGGTCACTTCTGGTCATGACCGATTCGAAACCGGCAGCGACAACAGCCGCATGAACGTCCTGGCTGTCAGTGGCCACCACAACCCGGCCAATATCAGCTTCCCGGGCCCGTTTTGCCACCTGCACAATCATTGGCAGACCAGCAATATCTGCAAGGACTTTTCCGGGCAATCTGCTTGATGCCATACGGGCCGGAATAAGGACAAGATTTGATTGAGACGCCATGAATGATTCCAAATGTGAGCCCATTGCTGCAAAGACTTATTGGACTCGTTATAAACGGTGTTGCAACGGACAAGCAAAAGACATAGGTTCCGCGCGAAATCAAGACATGTGCCGGTTTCGGGGATGAGCCGGCTTTACAAGGAGCCCGTGAGAATGAACTCCTCATATTTCAACGCAGCGGCCGGCGCACTGCTCGCAGTCGTATTCGTTGTGATGACAGTATCAATTGCATCAGATTCCATTTTCCATTCCGAAGCACCGGAACAGGAAGGTTTTGCGCTTGTTGCCAGTGAAGGCAGCGCACCGGCTGCCAGCGCCTCGAGTGCCGGTGGCATTGAACCCATCGCGCCTTTGCTTGCCAGCGCAAGTATAGAAGGTGGTGAACGTGCTTTCCGCAAATGCGCGGCCTGTCACACGACCGAAGATGGCGGTGCCAACAAGGTTGGTCCAAACCTTTGGGACATTGTTGACCGGCCCATTGCCGCTCATGAAGGTTTCGGCTATTCGACAGCCATGACTGCCTATGCAGACGGTGGCCAGAACACCTGGACCTACGAACATCTCAACGGATTTCTGGCAGCGCCGAAGAAATACATAAAAGGCACGGCAATGGGTTTTGCCGGTCTTAAAAAAGAGAGCGAGCGGGCAGACATTATCGCCTACCTGCGCAGTCTTTCGGCCAATCCTGTAGCATTGCCGTCTGAAGCACCTGTGGCTGAGGCATCTGCGACTGAGGCACCTGCGGCTGAAGCACCTGCGGCTGAAGCACCTGCGGCTGAAGCACCTGCGGCTGAAGCACCTGCGGCTGAAGC
>CANMVS010000014.1 GCA_947501445.1 uncultured Rhizobiaceae group bacterium
CTCTTCATCAGTGCTCTCCTTCTTAGTTAAGAAAATCACTAACTCAGCCGTGGATCAATTCCCGGGGAGAGGGTCGGTGCCCTCATATGGTTCCATAAAAGTGAGACTTCACAAAAATTTTTCAGTTTCCTCCGAAGATGCCAATAGCACAGATTTGATATATGCTTATTTTCAAATAGCTGGAGGTAGAAATATCACCTCTGCAATTTTCGATTCGAGTGCCGGCAACGGAGATTTGATGGATTCTTGGTTCAGGAGTACACCCGGTGGAAGCTGGTCATCAAATGAGACTGCAAAAGTCGGTGCACCGATTTTCATGATGCGTCCAACTTTGTTCATATCGCCGTTTCAAACAAGTCCAGCTTATATGCAAGGTAACTTCAGCAAGATAGGGACAACCTATAGTTATGATTTACTAAGTTGCCTTTGTTACCAGCCGGCGGGCTCGTCTACGGGTAAATATCTCACCTTCAACAATAGTTGGTCCAGTTTTACCTATAGCGGCACTACATACAATTATAGCCCGATTGATTCCTACGAAATGGTTGTCCAGCTATACGGTATTGGTCGTTATCAGTCCTATTTTTCAGCCGCAAATTCGAAGGAGCCAGAAAATATTGTTCAATCACCAACGGAGCATCCGCTACCTCAGAGCGGTCTTTATGGCGCAACACAACAGGCGGTTTTTCCCGGATTGGCCTATGAACAATCCTTGGCACCGGGCATGAGTGCGGTTCAGAGAGACGTTTCTGTGCCCGGAACCTATCAGAAGGATTTTGGCCAGTCGCTCGCTCCCAATTACACTCAATATTATGCTGACACGGATTGCCTCTACATGCGCTTTATATTTATGCCGAGAGTCTAGTCGCAATTGGTTTTCCGGCGCCGCCCTTCCGAGCTAAAGTCAATTCTCGTGTTTGGAGATTTCAAACGGCGGCCTGATCTGGTGATGATGTCCTGATGCCGTCTTCGAATGTTATTCCTTCAAGGGGCTCGGCAGGGTGCGCTAAGCCGCATGGTTTTCTCCAGCTTTTCTGGGCGCATTGGCTGAACTTGAACATCCTATGCAACGTGCCGTCACAGGTTTTGCCGATTTCCTCAAATCGTAAGTTGACCCAAGCGGCACAAATAACCGGACTGATATAACCCGGCCCCGGCATCAATGGGTCCCGGTTGCAGCAGCAAGACGATTGCCGGACAAATCCAACGACCGGTTGGCTCACACGACAATGCTGGAACACATGCGACAGGACTTTACAAAATCTCCTTTCAAGCAGGCAAAAAGCACCTGCTCAAAAAAAATCATTCCCCATGGAATATTCCTGAAGTCCAGCCGTTTTCCCACTGTCCGCACTGAAGCGGGCCTTGTGACCAAATGAGGTGTTGGAATGGAAATCCTGGATATCAACAGAATACTCAGCGCAAAACAGTCCTATGCGACAAGACGTGTCGACCTGAAAGACTGCCGGGCGCTGATTACAGCAAATTATAAACCCAAACCCGGTGATCTGATGCTTGCAAGGGTTGTCGACATCGGCTCTCACTCCAGGATCGAGCTGCCAACAGGGCGCAAATCAAAGCTTCATATTGGTGATGAGATTTTGCTGGCCTATGGTAACCGCTATGCACCCGACCAGTATGAGGCCTATGTGCCCCAGGATCTGGGGCCATGCCATATGGTGGCAGGTGGCGGCATTGCGGCATCCGCAAGAAGCTGGCACAGCAGATTGTCAGGCCCAACCAGCATTGAACCGGCAGGCGTATTATGCAACGCTGATGGTGTTCCCATAAACCTGAAACAATACGTCATGGCGGACACCACTGCGCCAATGCCGCAAATCATTTTCGGCGTCTTTGGAACCTCGATGAATGCTGGAAAAACGGCAACCGTTGCCTCACTTGTGCGCGGACTATCAAATGCAGGATACAGCACTGGCGCTGCAAAAATCACCGGCACTGCTTCCGGTGGTGACCCATGGCTCATGCGTGACCTGGGTGCAGTCGCAGCTCTCGATTTTACCGATGTGGGCTTTGCGACAACTTTTCTTGAGCCGGTTAGTGCGCTGCTTTCGGGCACGCAAAAACTTCTCCATAACCTTGGAGCATTGGGCTGTGAAGCTGCCGTCGTGGAAATCGCCGACGGCATCAATCAGGAAGAAACCGCCGAACTTTCACGCCATCCATTGATCAAGACACTTTTTGATGGTGTGCTTTTTGCAGCGGGTGATGCCCTTGGCGCTGTTTCGGGCGCTGAGCGTCTGCTGGCACAGGGACATAATGTCCTGGGCATATCCGGTGCCGTCATGCGCTCTCCCCTGGCAGCGCGCGAAATCAGCTATGCCTGCCATCTTCCAAGATTTGATCTTTGCGATCTTCAGGACCCGGCAATAGCCGCCAACCTGATGCGTCAGGTCGAACCCACGCCACTGGCCGTTGCCGAATAAACCATGCCTGATCCCTTCACAAAGAATGCACTTCCGCCTCTTTGGACGTTGCGCCGTCAGATCCATTGTCTGGTTCTGGCGGCGGGCGGCATGCTTCAGGCCGTTCTTACCATTGTTCTGTCGCTGGCCTGCAGTCGTTTGCTGGCTGGTGAAACACAATTGTGGACTATCTCGCTCACGCCCCTGATCGCCAGCACGACACTTGCAACCTTTGCCCTTGCTGTGTGGCAATATCGTTCGGCAGAGGCATTTGCACTGTCCTATGTGCATGTCCTGCGAATGAAATATATGGAGCATGTCATGCTCCAACCACTCAAAAAGGGTGATCAGGGCATCGGCCTGATCATGGCACGGATCGTCAACGACATGTCCGCCATCAAGCTTTGGCTCTCAAGAGGGCTGGTTACATTTGTCACCTCGTTGCCAATGCTGGTGACCCTGCTGGTCTGGAGTTTTTATTACGCGCAGGCGATCACCCTGCCCCTCGTCGCCATGGTCAGCCTGTGGTTTTGCCTCGTTGGACTGGCATTATTACCGCTTAGCCGCAGTATTCGCCTCACCCGCAAACGACGCGGTGCCATTGCAGGCTTCGCCGGAAAAGTTCTGCACGCGCGTACACCCCTGCTCCTGCATGGAAAAATTTCCAGCGTCCTTGCACGCATGGACAGACGAAGTAATCACCTGAGTGCCGCCATGCGCTATCGCGCCCTATGGTCCGGCTTGTTGCGTGCCAGCGGGCGCGCAAGCTTTCCCTTTGCCGTACTCGTGCAATTCACGCAGGAAAACCTGCCCGGTGCCGGTGCCACGGCGTTGTTCCTGATGATATCGGCGATGGTCGCGGCTCAGCTGACCATGCTGGCCTCAGGGATTGAGTATCTTGAAGCCTCGCGCGTGGCCACCGGCAAGATTGCCAGCATATTGTCGCGCCCGGCTATTGGCGATATCTCACTGCGAACAATGGCACCACCAAAAGACGCCTGCGTCCTGTCGGTGACACAATTGTGCCTGCCGTCAGGCAGGCGTATTTCCTTTAGGATTGACCCGGGGACAATCGCCCGGCTGCCGGATTTACAGCAGCCAGACTATGATGGCCTGGTACAAACATTGCTGAGATTGAACGGCCCCCAGCAAGCAGCCTCGATTGAACTGGTCGGTAGCCCACTGTTGCAAATGAACCCCAAGCAGGTCTGGAAACACATTGCTCTGGTATCACCGCTCAACGGTCTGACAACCTTCCAAAAGTCCGTTCCACCACATGCGCTCGGCGCTAGAGCGAAACGCCCACCAGATACCGCTCTGCGATCGGAAATTGATACGAACAACGAAGATATAAATGCTCAGGAAATGGATTTGCGAAAACGATTGATCCGGGCGCTGTTGCGCAAACCGCGCTTGGTAATCATTCACGAGCCCGGCCTGCATGCCATGCCGACTGCAATGAATGCATTTTTGCAGGAACTGAGGCAATTGGGCACAAGTGCGATCATTCTGGAAAAAGAAGAAATCAAAGGGCTGAATCTCAGCCCATTGCACGTAACAATCGCTGATTGACTCAAAAGATCGTACCGCGACCTTATTGAGTCAGCAATTTCAACTCTTCTTGTGTGCTTAACGGTTGTCCCGCGCCTATGGCTTCCAGATAGGCATCAAGCGTTGCAAGGGATGAAGCCGGGGCATAACCACCATCACTCGGAGCGGCGGCAACCTGAAATCGTACCTGCCACTGGCTGTCTTCACTGCAGGCGACCACCACGGACGTGTCACCGCCGACAGGATCGATTTCAAACTCCCGGCAAAGCCTGCTGTCACTGCTCAAAAAGGATGCGATGAACCGCAGCCGCGCTCCATTGTCCATGTTCATTTCAGAGCCGGAAGGAACCGTTTGTATGGCGCGTACAAGCTCAGGATTACCCAGTGTGGCTGTTGTCAGGCCATCGGAAGCAGGGCCAATGTTTTCGCCTGAGAAATAATGGCCTAATACCCCACCAACAACCAGCGCAATGGAGGCGGCAATCGCAAGTTGGGACATCGGAGCACGCGGGAAGTGACGCGCGGGTGCATCGGCAATTGATATGACATTATCGCTCGCAACCGGCTCATTGGCGGTGGTCTGTGCGTTATTTCTTGCCACCATGGCAAGTACACTGGCGCGCAGGGCATCAGGCACCGGCTGATCTGCCAGTGGTGCCATTGCTTCCTGCGCCAGCGCACGGGTCTGCATGAACCCGGCAACCCGTTCTGCCAGCTGCTTGTCGTCGTTTATCGCTGCCTCAATTTCGGCAGACTTTTCATCATCAAGTTCACCATCGGCAAAGGCCATCAGCAACGTGTCATCAAATTCATGATCCATCGAAATCATTCCTTACTACCGGGAGAACGTATACCAGGCGAATTTATTCCCAGTTGGTCGGCAAGTTTTTTGCGCGCACGGGCCAGTCTGCTCATAACAGTGCCAATGGGTACGTCAAGAATATCCGAGGTTTCCTGATAGGACATGTCTTCCACACACACGAGAACCAATACATTGCGCTGATCATCGGGAAGGCCAGCTATCGCTGTACGGGTTTCCTTCAACAGGAGATGGTTTTCCGTGTCTGTGCGGCCATCGGAGCCTGCTATGTCGAATGCATGTTCGAGTTCGACAGTGGTTCCGGTATTCGAAACCTTGCGGGTGTGATCTATCCAGCTGTTGCGCATGATTCGAAACAGCCATGCATTGAGATTTGTCCCCGGTTCAAATCCGGATGCATTTGCAAGTGCTTTTTCGCAGGTGATCTGCACCAGATCATCTGCCGCCGCATGATTGCGCGTCAAGGACACTGCAAATCGACGCAACCGGGGCAAAAGGGCAATCAGATTGGTATCAAAAGCGTCTTGCATCGTGCCCCATACCGCAAATTGCGGAATAAACTGTCTTGTCCAACGTTGTTCCCTTACCACATATAACAAAAGGACAATGGACACGACATGCAAAAACCATCTGTGCATTCGAAAACGACAGGCTCATTGCGAGCGACCATCTGTCTGTTTTTGACAATTTCATTTTTCCTGCCCCCGACATTTCCGCCTTTCGATTCAGGAATTGCTTTTGCTGATGATGATGGAGATGACGGCGATGATGGTGACAACGGGGGAGATAATGGCGGAGGCAATGGGAGCAGCGGGGCAAATAATGGCAGGGATGGTGACAACCGCGCCACCAGGCCGTCACGGGGGGCAAACGGCTGGTTGAACAATACGATCTTCAAAAAGCTGAGAAGAAAGAAGCCCAAATCAGTTCAAACCTCAAGGCGCGTTCTGCCCAAAGCTGCTCCCGCTGAAATCGTCGCCATAGACCTGGACGACAGCGAATTGGCTGCGCTCGAGAGCCAGGGTTATATTGTGTTGGACCGGTCAGAGATATCGCTACTCGCTTCCTTTGTAACCCGCTTGCGCGTGCCAGCCACAGTGACACTGGAGGAAGCGCGTGCGGATGTTATTGCCGCAAACCCGGACGGTTTGGCAGACTTCAACCATTTTTACCGGGCCAATCAGGACAAGGGGTGCAATGACCTGTGGTGTGCCGCCCCCAGGCTTGTGGCCTGGCCAACAAGCGGCAATCTTGTCGGGCAATGTACGACGGATGCAGTCATCGGCGTCATCGATACCGGCATTAACACCAGCCATGAAGCACTCGAAGACAGCAATCTTGAAGTGATCAACCTCACTTCAGATGAACAGGTCGCATCAGGCAAACAGCACGGAACAGCCGTGGCAGCAATCCTTGCCGGTTCCAACGATACACGCGCTCACGGCCTATTGCGTGGGGCGAAAATAATTGCCGTTGACGCATTCTACCGTGGTCCTGGAAAAGATGAACGGGCCGACGTTTACACGCTTGTGCGTTCACTGAATGCCTTGGCCGACCGGAACACCGACATAATCAATATGAGCCTTTCAGGACCTGCCAACCTTCTGCTTGAACGTATGGTCGCCGTGCTGACAAACAATGACATTCTTATCGTCGCAGCAGCAGGCAATAATGGTCCACGCGCCCAACCCGCCTACCCCGCCGCCTATCCAAAAGTCTTTGCGGTCACTGCAATTGATGCGCGCAAAAGAATTTACCGGCGCGCCAATCAGGGTGACTATATCGATTTTGCAGCGCCTGGCGTCAACGTATGGACTGCAGCATCAATCAAGGGCGCACGCACCAAAACCGGGACATCCTTTGCAGCCCCTTTTCTGACCGCGGCTCTGGCCGCCATGATGGACAGTTCTGCTAACAAAAAAATTGAGTATGAAAGTGTCAAAAAACGGCTTGCGGCCCAATCTGAAGACCTTGGAGAACCCGGGTTTGATCCCATATTCGGCCATGGTCTTCTGCAGGTGCACAATATCTGCAATGAACCTGCTGCAGGCAATTAATTTTACTATAATTACTAAACAAGGACATTCGGGTTCATGCGGCGTTGAGGATCAATTGAACGCCGCAGCTTTTGCATGATGTCCTTTTCAATCGGGTCGATGGCAGCTTCAAACGCGGCCAGCTTCAATGTCCCGATACCATGTTCGGCGCTGATCGTGCCGCCAAGTTTCAACGCCTCCTGTTCAGTCAGGCTTTTAATGGCGTCCCAGTGGGTTCTGAATTCAGCCCCGTCCATTTCAGCAGGCCGGGCGACATTGAAGTGGATATTGCCGTCTCCCAGATGGCCAAAATGCGCGGCGCGTGCGCCCGGTACACATTGCGCCACAGCTTCAAGGGTTCGCTCAATATACGCGGCGACCCGGCCAACCGGCACTGCCGTGTCGCCCTTGACACAATCCTTGTCTTCCACAAAAGCCATGGCGATCGATTCACGCAAATGCCAGAATGAATTGCGCTGGGCAACCGATTGGGAAATGACGGCATCCTCAACGTCTCCACATTCAATAGCAGCGGCAAGCGCGGCTTCAAACGCGGTTGCCAGATCCAGATGGTGCGAGGGTGTTTCAACTTCAATCAACACATTCCACTGCGCCAGATGCTGCAATGGGTAACGCGCGCCCTCCATGGTCAGTGCAAATTCGACTGCACTGGCCGACATGAGCTCAAAAGCAGCAATTGTTTCACCGACATAGGTCTCAAGACTGCGCAATAAACGCAGTGCCGCCCCAGACGATTCTACTGAAACGAAAGCACTCACCCGATTATGCGGATAGGGTCTCAGTTTGAGAACGGCACCGGTTATCAGACCCATCGTCCCCTCAGCACCAATGAAGAGCTGTTTCAGGTCATAGCCAGCCGTATTTTTACGCAATTGCCGCAGCCCGTTCCACACAGTGCCATCCGGTAAAACCACCTCCGGCCCAAGCACCTGATCGCGCGCAGTGCCATAGCGAATAGTATTATTACCACCCGAGTTTGTTGACAGATTTCCGCCAATCTGGCTGGAACCCTGTGCGCCATGGCTGAGTGGAAAATAGCGTTCCTCAGCAACCGCCGCAGCCTGCAAATCAGCAAGAACGACACCCGCATCAACGGTAACTGTATTATTGAGCGCATCAATATCACGGATCGCATTCATTCTATCCAGCGCGATGATCGCTGTTTTGCCCGCCTTTGTCGGTACCGCCGCTGTCGTCAGACCGGTCAATCCGCCCTGGGGAATAACCATAACATCATGCTTCCGGCACCATTTGACGACGATTGCTGCTTCCTGTGTTGTAGACGGACGAAAGACGGCGATAGGCACAACAGGCAATCCGCCCTGCAGATCCGCCAGATAACGCGCCATATCCTCAACGCTGCGTATAACGCCCCTTTTACCAATTGCAGACTGTAACTCCTGCAGCGCTTCATCCATCACAATGCATCCAATATTTCTTCAAGTGCCTCAACCAGACGGGCATTATTTTCAGGCGTGTCCACGGTGATGCGTAAACTGCCCTGTTCATCCGGCCACGCCAATGGCACAACCTGAATATTGCGCTGCGCCAGTGCCTTGTGCAACGTTCGCGCCTTCGCCGGGCAGCGTACCGTCAAAAAATTTGCGAAACTTGGAAATTCCTCAAAATCAAGCCGGGACAATTGTGCCGCCAATTGCTGTCGCTCAGCGATGGTATTTCGCAGCGTTTCATTAAGATATGCATCATCCTGCATCGCTGCCGCAGCAGCGGCCAATGACACACGACCAATATTAAAATTGGGCCGGAGCCGCCAAAGGCCCGCATTGATTTCCGCATCGCTGGACATGGAATAACCGACGCGAAGCCCGGCGAGGCAATAGGCTTTGGAAAATGAACGGGTTACCACCCAA
Source organism: uncultured Rhizobiaceae group bacterium (assembly GCA_947501445.1). GTDB lineage: Bacteria > Pseudomonadota > Alphaproteobacteria > Rhizobiales > Rhizobiaceae > Hoeflea_A. Next base: position 8,723 of record CANMVS010000014.1, read on the forward strand.
GGTCCCGGTCGTTTGGCAAGAACGGACAGTACGTCGGGTCCGCCCTCAACCTGAGCAAACTCGAAATAGGCTTCATCAACAACAAGAAGGCAGTTCTGCGGAACCTGTGTGGCCGCTTTGATGAGCGCCTGTTGAGACAAAATTCCACCCGTCGGATTGTTTGGCGTACACAGATAAAACAACCGCGTTCTGCTGGTCATCGCCGCCAGCATTGCATCGACATCATTGCTGCCATCGCTGCGCAAGGGCACATTGATGATGTTACCACCAGCAATTTGCACACCTTTGGCGCAGGTTGGAAAAGTCGGGCTGGGCATGATCGCATCATCGCCCTCATTGATGGCCATCATAGCCAGAGCCACCAGAATTTCACCGCTGCCATTGCCAAAACTCAGCCGGTCGACGGGCACACCCGTTCGCCCGCTGATGATACCGGCCAATGCTGTACAATCGTGGTCAGGATATCTGTTGATATCAGTCAATGCGTCGGCAATGGCACCCAATACAAGAGGCGACGGTGCACCCGGTGCCTCATTCAGGTTCATGCGGGCAATTTCAGGTGCCGGGCCACTCAGTGTTTCGGGAGAACTGGGTGGTGGTGGAAATGTGATGGCCTGAATTCTGGCATTGGGAATGGACGAAACCATGACCGCTCCTATGTGTGGTTCCAGTCATCAGGGTCGTCGGATTTATTGGGAGATAGTCCCAGAATATCACCTTTGGTCGAACACCCAAGCCCCAGCACGGTACGATTTGCATAGCTGAAATAGGCGGACACCTGGTTAATTTCCAGAACCTCTCCATCGGTGTATCCGGCATTGCGCAAACGAATGACAATGTCTTCCTGCATGCCGCCGGGATCGCGGGTCAATTGCCGTGCGTATTCCATGGCGATTTTTTGCCGTTCATCCAAAGGCGCAGCTTCGATGTTGCGGGTCTCAATGGCAGAGCGGATCGCCCCTGCCCGTGCATCATCACCAAGCAGCCGTGCCAGGCCGGAAAAATGGTGTTCAACACAATAGTTGCAGTCATTGAGCGAACTTACCCAGACGCCAAGGGTCTCCAAAAACCACTTTGGGATCGTGTTGCCTGAATGATGCAGCACATATTTGTAAATGGCCATATGCCCCTCCATAGAATGGGGGCGCAGCGAGTGCATCATCATGATATTGTCGACATTATTGTCGGGGCCTTTGACCCGATCATAGAGCATTTTCAGTTTACCGTTGGCATCCTCATAGGCGACCGTATCGATCCAAGCCATCATCTTACCTTTTCAAAATTTCTCACATTCAATTCAGGCCGTACGACAGTGCTATCCAAGAAGCAGCGAGTCGTCCGCCAGTTCCTCACCCTGCTCCCGCTTGAACAGTTCAAGCAGGTCAGCAACTTCCATCTTGTCGCGCTCTGCACCGGCAGCATCAAAGACAATTTTGCCGCGGTGAAACATTGCTGTGCGTTCACCAGTGTGGAGTGCCTGAGCCATGGAGTGGGTAACCATTACTGCGGTCAGCTTCAGATCGCTGACGATGGTTTTGGTCAATTCCAGCACGAATTCCGCCGTCTTGGGATCAAGTGCAGCGGTATGTTCATCAAGCAGCAGCACTTTGGTATCACCAGTTGCGGCCATCAGCAGGGAAACGGCCTGGCGTTGCCCACCAGACAGCAGCCCGACCTTGTCGTCCAAACGGTCTTCAAGACCCAGCCCCAGGACCTTCAGCCGCTCTGCCGTTGTGTCACGCATGTTGGGCGCAACTGCAAAACGCAGGCCTCTGGGGCGGGTGCGGCCATGGGCCAGGGCAAAATTTTCGAGAATGGACAGGTCCTCACAGGTTCCCATTTTGGGGTCCTGGAAAACACGAGACAGCATTTTGGATCGTTTATAAACAGGCCATCGTGTTACATCCTCACCATCGACCTTGACGCTGCCGTTTTCCGCCTTTGTCAGACCGGCAATGACATTCAGACACGTTGATTTACCTGCTCCATTGGAGCCGATGATCGTGAGAAACTGTCCCTCGGGAACTTTAAGGTCAACACCGCGAAGCGCACGCGTCTCCAGCGGTGTGTCCTTGTTGAAGGTGACGTCTATCTTTGACAGATCAATCATCACTTTTTCCCCCTGCCGAACATCGATCGCAGGGATCCTGATTGTTGCATGATCAGTGCAATTGTAACCAATAGTGCCGTGACCAATTGTACATCTGACGCCTGAAATCCAAGGAAATCGGCATTGAGGGCCAATGCCACCGCATATCGGTAAAGGATCGCGCCAATGATACAGGCAAAGGTCGCCAGAAATATCGTTCGCGACGGCAGGATCGACATGCCGACGATAACCGACGCCAGACCAATGATAATCACACCAAGGCCCATATAGGCATCAGCGGCACCAAATATCTGGGCAAACAGCGCACCGGCAAAGGCCGTCAGCGCGTTTGCGGTTCCAACACCAAACAATTTCATATTGCCAACATTAACGCCGTTGGCTTCAGCCATTGCCGGGTTTGCACCGGCGGCACGCATGGATATGCCAAGACCCGTTGCCAAAAACGCATCAAGACCCAACTTGATCACCAGAACAATAATACCGAGGAAAATGGGGTTGATAATATAGCCCGGCAATCCAAAACCCTCGAACGCGGTAAAGACGGAATCAACCCGCAAAAGTGGTTTGTTCGGCCCGCTCATAATGCGCAGGTTTATGGAATAGAGCGAAATTGACAGCAAAATACCAGCAAGAATATGCAGGATATTGAAGCGAACATTGAGCAAGGCCGTCAAGAACCCGGCGCCAAACCCGGCAACAGCTGCTGCCAGTGTTGCAATCCAGGGGTTCCACCCGGCACCCACCATCAGTGTGGCCGCCACCGCTGCGCCGAGCGGGAAACTACCCTCCACGGTCAGATCAGGAAAATCGAGTATTTTGAACGTCATATAGGCGCCAAGCGCCACGATGCCGAAAATGAACCCGGTCTCTAGTGTACCTAGAATTTCATAGAGGGACATTTGGGAACTTTCAGGAGATGTTTTTCAGATGAAAGGTCAGACAACGAATATGTTGCTGCGCAGAAAATCGCGCGCCCGAAGGCGCGCAATCATTGCCTTACTCAACCGTAAGCGTTGCCCTTTTCATGACTGCTTCGGGTATTGTGACACCCATGCGCTCTGCAGCACCGGGGTTCACTGCCACGACAAAATCATCCACCACCTTATAGGCGATGACGGCATCAATATCGCCGGCTTTTTTGCCTTCCAGAACGTCCGCAGCCATGTCCCCTGCAACGCGTCCCACGGCAACATAATCAAGCCCGACTGAAGCCAGGGCACCGCGTTCAACACCACCGGTCTCACCGGTAAATACCGGCAGATCCACATCTTCACCAATTTTGATGATCGCCTCAAGGGCGGCAACGATGGTTGTATCATTTGGTACATAGATCGCATCAACATTACCGATGAGTTTCTTGGTTGCCAAAATGACTTCATTGGTTGTCGGCGCGGGTGATTCCACCACTTCGATACCACGTGTTGCACCATGCTCCTTGACCCAGCCAAGTGTTGCAAGCGCATTGTCCAGACCAGGGTTATAGATAAAGCCAATTTTCTTCAGGTTTGGAACAATTTCAAGAAACATGTCCAGCTGAGGCTCGATGGGCGCTGCATCGGACACGCCGGTAACATTGCCACCCGGCTTGACATAGGTGTCAATCAGCTTGGCTTTGACAGGATCAGTAACCGTTGCAAAGACAATAGGGATTTCTGATGTTGCAGCGATCATTGCCTGCGACGTTGGTGTTGTAATCGGAATGATGACATCAGGTGCGTTACCAACGAATTTCTTGGCAATCTGCTGCTGAGTCGGCATGTTTCCATTGGCATTCTGATAGTCCACTGTGATGGTTTCGCCATCAACATATCCACGTGCGGCGAGCGCTTCCAGAATACCCTTTTTTGTGTCGGTCAGGGCTGGCACCTCGACAATCGTCGAAATCGCAACATTCTTCTTGTCCGCTGCGTAACTGGCCGACGCCATAAGACCAATGGCAATTGCGGCCAAAGATGCCTTGTAAAAAAAATTCATAGTTCTCTCCTGTTCGGTTCGCTCATTCGCGAACCATTGGTGCTCTCCCCGGGCCATTTGTGCAAGTTTTTACTAACTGCTTGACGGGTCCCATTGAATTAGTGTCTCATAATATGAGCACACAACACATATAACGGGCCAACTATGATGGAAGTCAAGGCTGAATTTCAAACCGGTGTCGCATTAGTGGCTAAGGCATTTCACATCATAGATATGTTCCAGCTGGATTGTCCAACCTGGACTCAGGCGGAGCTTGTAAGGGCAACCGGCCTCAACCGATCAACGATCAATCGGCTTGTACGGTTCCTGGCAGATCGCGGCTATCTTGTACAGGTAGCCGACACTGGCCGCTATTCACTTGGGCTGGCGGCCATTGAACTGGGCAATCGTGCCCATTTCAGTTTCGATCTGCGCATTACCTGCCAGCCAAGACTGGCAGCTCTGGCCGTCAACATCAATGAGACTATCATTTTAAGCGCTTTTGATCCGACGAGCATGATGGCCATTTGCATTGACCAGATCGAGGGTCGCCATCAGGGCTTGAGGGTCTTTGAACGGGTGGGAACCCGGTTTCCACTGCATGCTGGTGCAGCGCCCAAAGCAATGCTCGCCTTCGTACCAAAAGATGTTCAGGACGCCTGTCTGTCACGCAAACTCGAGCGGCTGACAGATCATACGGTGGTTGATCCGCACAAATTGCGGCTGGAAATCGCCGAATCAAGAGAACGCGGCTACGCAATTTCGTGGGAAGAGACGTTTGAGGGCACTACCGGTCTGGGCGCTCCGATACTCGGCCCCGGCGGCAGTGTGGTCGGCAGTGTTGGTGTCACCTTGCCGTTGCAGCGGGCCAAGCCCGGCGTGCTTGAGACCATCAGCAAGTTTCTGCTGCAATGCACCAATGAGATCAACAGGGATCTGGCGGGAGACCGCGCATGAATGCACCCGAAGAAAATACAATGAACTGCTGGATTTCCGGGAAAACACCGGGTGTCGATCACCTCACCCCTGAGACAGCGCCGGTTCCAGCCGCCACTGCCGGGGCCATGATTGTCCAGATCAAGGCGGCGGCGCTGAATTTCTCGGATCTGTTGATGATCGACGGCACCTATCAGGTACGCCCACCGCGTCCCTTCATCCCGGGGCAGGAAATTTCAGGCATTGTGCATGAGGTTCTGCCCGGCAGCCGCTGGAAGCCCGGGGACAGGGTCGCCAGCAAGGTTTTTTCCGGCGGCTTTTCCGAATATGTTGCGGTCCGCGAGGACATGGCAATTGCCCTGCCAGACACGTTGGATTTTTCCCGCGGAGCCGCCCTTCCGGTCGTCTATATGACAGCCATGGTTGCACTTCATCACAGTGTTACGATTGGCAAAGCCGACACGGTGCTGATCCACGCGGCAGCCGGCGGTGTGGGTCTGGCGGCGGTTGAAATCGCCCATGCTGCCGGTGCAAGGGTCATAGCAACGGCAGGATCAACCGAAAAACTGGATCTGGCACGCCAGCATGGTGCTGATCTGGGCATCAATTACAAAAACCCCGAATGGAAAGATCAGGTTAAAGCTGCAACGGCTGGCAAGGGCGCCTCAGTCATTCTCGATCCGGTGGGAGGTGATATAGCGGTGCAGAGCCTGCGCTGCATTGCCCGATACGGAACGTTGCTGATCGTTGGTTTTGCTTCAGGAGAAATTGCCAAGTTACCGTCCAACTATCTGCTGCTGAAAAGCGCTGCAGCACGTGGTGTATTGTGGGACCATGACCGCGATGCTGAGCTGATTGCCAGGCTGACCGGGCAACTGCAATCGCTTCTGGCGGCCGGAAAAATCGCCCCGGTCGTCGATGACCGGTTTGATCTGTCTCAGCTGCCGGAAGCGCTGGAGGCATTGGCAAATCGCAGTTCCATGGGAAAGCTGATCCTGAAAACATGAAATCACACACCAAGGCAGGACCGGCCATGCATCAATCGTCAATTTTGAACGGCATAAGGGTACTCGACTTGACAAGGGTCATGTCCGGCCCCTTCTGCACCTCCATGCTGGCTGATCTTGGTGCGGAGATCATTAAAATTGAATTGCCCGAAATCGGTGATGAAGCACGCCATTTTGGCCCCTACAGGGACGGTGAAAGCACCTATTTCATGCTGCTCAACCGAAACAAGAAGAGCGTCACAGTCAATATGAAAGAACCGGCAGGCCGGGATATTCTCAGCGCCCTTATTCCCAAATGCGATGTGATCGTTGAAAACTTCCGCCCGGGTGTCATGGACCGACTGGGACTGGACGAAGCGTCGGTGCGAAAACTCAATCCGACGATCATATATGCCAGCATTTCTGGCTTTGGGCAGAACAGTCCGCTTAAAAACTGGCCGGCATTTGATCTTGTCATACAGGCCATGAGCGGTCTGATGAGCCTCACAGGTCCGAAAGATGGCGCACCAACCGCGGTTGGTGAATCCATGGCCGATGTCAGCACCGGTATGTTTGGTGCCTTTGGCATTATGGCAGCGCTGTTTGATCGGGAACGCAACGGCAAGGGCCATCACGTCGATGTTGCAATGTTCGATTCCATGATGGCCATGCAGCTCACCGGTCTGTCTCGACAACTTTATGCGGGCGATACGCCAAAGCCTGTCGGCAACAGACATCCGATCACCTATCCGGTGGACAGCTTTCCGACATTGGATGGCGACATTGTCATGGTGTGTTTTTCCCAGCAGAGCTTTCGCGCACTATGCACGCTGATGGAACGGCCAGAGCTGGCTGATGATCCGCGGTTTTTGACCAATGACGCCCGCAACACCAATGAGAAACAACTGCGGGACCTGATCAGTGCATGGACCGTTACGCAACATCAGGCGGCTCTGGTCGAACTATTGCAAAATGCCCGCATCCCCGCTGGACCGGTGTGGGACCTGCACGATGTGGCGCAATCCGATCACGTGTCCGAGCGGCAATTGGTTGTACAGGGAACCCATTCGAAACTGGGTTCAATCCCACTCGTCCCACAACCGGTAAAATTTTCTCATATGCCACCAGCTCCAGACCCCCATATCCCCATGCTTGGCGAACATACCGATAAGGTATTGGCCGAACTTCTGGGCATGGATGAGCAGGCAATTGCGGACTACCGCACCAGGAAAATCATATAGAGGCGTTCACAATGACAACCCGTCACAATACGCGCACCATCCGCGCACCACGCGGCACGACCCTGAATGCCAAAAGCTGGCAAACAGAGGCGCCTTTACGGCTGCTGATGAATAATCTGGATCCGGACGTTGCCGAACGCCCCGAAGAGCTGGTGGTCTATGGTGGCATCGGCCGGGCAGCACGCAATTGGGAAGCCTTTGATGAGATTGTGCGTCAATTAACGATCCTTGAGAATGATGAAACACTGTTGGTGCAATCAGGCAAACCTGTTGGTGTTCTCAGAACCCACAAAAATGCCCCCAGAGTGCTGATCGCCAATGGCAACCTTGTACCGCGTTGGGCAACGTGGGAGCAGTTCAACGCCCTCGATCAGCTGGGGTTGACCATGTATGGGCAAATGACGGCCGGCTCATGGATTTACATTGGCAGTCAGGGCATTGTCCAAGGTACCTATGAAACCTTTTGTGAAATCGGTCGGCGACATTTTGATGCCAATACGTCCGGTCGCCTGCTGGTGACGGGCGGATTGGGTGGCATGGGCGGTGCACAACCACTGGCCGCCCGGATGGCTGGATACAACGCTATCGTCGTGGAATGTCAGCCGCAGAAAATAGAATTTCGGTTGCGTTCGGGCTATCTGGATACACAGGCAGAAACACTTGATGAGGCGTTGGAAAAAATCCGGGCTGCGAATGGAATGGGAAACGCTCTGTCTGTTGGGCTTCTGGGCAATGTGGTTGATGTGCTGGAGGAGATGAAATCCCGCGATATCGTGCCCGATGTGGTGACGGATCAGACATCTGCACATGATCCGGCCAATGGATATCTGCCTCAGGGCTGGTCCGTCGCGCAATGGATGGATGCCAGTCAGAACGATCCGAAAAGGGTTGCAGCGCAGTCAAAGCAAACGATGGCCAAACATGTGAAACTGATGCAGGAATTCAGGCAAAAGGGTGCCGTGGTATTTGAATATGGTAACAATCTACGTGCCATGGCACAGGAAGCAGGTCTCGAAGAGGCCTTCGCGTTCCCGGGTTTTGTAGAGGCCTATGTGCGTCCCCTGTTTTGCCGTGGTGTCGGTCCCTTTCGTTGGGTGGCCCTTTCGGGGGATCCGGAAGACATCTACAAAACCGACGCAAAGGTCCGCGAACTTCTGCCCGACGACACATTCCTGCACAACTGGCTCGACAAGGCCCGCGATCACATCAAGTTTCAGGGACTGCCTTCACGCATTTGCTGGGTCGGTCTGGGTGACAGGGAAAGGCTCGGCCTTGCATTTAATGAAATGGTTCGCTCCGGCGAACTGAGTGCTCCCATCGTTATTGGCCGTGACCACATGGATAGTGGTTCTGTTGCCAGTCCCAACCGCGAAACTGAAGGCATGAAAGACGGTTCTGATGCCATTTCAGACTGGCCAATACTCAACGCGCTGTTGAACGCTGCAAATGGCGCAACCTGGGTATCGTTCCACCATGGCGGTGGCATGGGGATGGGTTACTCTCAACATGCCGGTATTGCGCTCGTTGCAGATGGCTCACAAGACGCTGATGAAATGATAGCACGCACATTGTGGAATGACCCGGCATCCGGTGTCATGCGGCACGCCGATGCAGGCTATCAGGATGCGATTGACTGCGCCCGGCAGCACGGTTTGAATATCCCCATGCTGGACTAGGATCTGCTGAAATTCAGTGACAGGTTAACTGTCAAAAGCCATATACGCGCCTGGCATTTTGCGAGCCAATTGCCCTGGCTTCGTCCTCGGAGAGCCCTGACAGGATTCTATTCGTGACATCCAGCCAGTCCGGTAAACCATTGGCAAGATTGACCACCGGCCAGTCGCTGCCCCAGACCAGACGGTTGGCGCCAAATGTCTCTAGAACGTGTTCGACATAGGGCGATATTGCCGCATAGGATGCCTGACCCGGCGTACAATAGGCCATGATGCCGGAAAGTTTGCACACAACATTGGGAAGCGTCGCCAGCGCACGCATGGATGTGCGCCACGTGTCTATGTCACCGCCGGCGATATCAGGCACACCACAATGATCCAGAACCAGCTGGGTGTTGTCGCAGGCGCGGGCAAGATCATAGGCAATTGGCAATTGGCGTGCCAAAAAGCACATATCAAAAACCTGACCGCTGGCACCGATACGGCGAATGTTCTGACGGAAATGGTCGGTTTGTGACAGATCATCATCGATTTCATGCAATATCCGCCGATAACCGACAACGCTCAGACGACCGCATTCTTCAAGCCAGGCTTCAAAGCCATCATTTGTCTCAGGTCGGCAGGAGGCTATCAGACCGAGGATCTTGTTTTCGGGTTTCCCGGCAAGTTCAGCCACGAACCGTGTTTCGGTCTGATAGTCCGCATCATTCACACCTGCTTCCATAAACAGCGAACCGGCAACCCTGTGGTTGGCGGTCAGGGCATTATAATCGTCCACTGTGAATGGCGTATTGGCGAGCGGTGGTATCCCGTCTGTCCAGGCATATCCCGAGATGTCAGGGTATATCAGATGTTGATGGGTATCGATCAGATCCGTCATGATGAAAGTCCTTTTCAGCGTATTACTCCGGGTCAGCAATAACGTCCTGACGTTGCTCACCCAGTCCTTCAATACCAAGTTCCACAGTGTCACCTGGCTTGAGATAACGCGGTGGCTTCATGCCCATGCCAACACCAGGTGGTGTGCCGGTTGAAATGATATCCCCCGGGTGAAGACTCATGAATTGGCTGAGGTAGGAAATGACATGAGCGACTGTGTAGACCATGGTGCGGGTGGAACCATCTTGCATGGTTTGTCCATTGACCTTCAGCCACATGGACAGGTTTTGAGGGTCAGCGATTTCATCACGGGTTACCAGCCAGGGGCCAATCTGACCAAAATTATCGCAGGATTTGCCTTTGGTCCATTGCCCAGCCCGTTCCGCCTGGAAGGAGCGCTCTGAAACGTCATTGCTGACACAATAGCCCGCGACATGATCCAGTGCATTTTCTTCAGACACATATTTGGCCCGCTTGCCGATGACGACGCCCAATTCGACTTCCCAGTCGGTTTTAACAGAACCGCGCGGAATAATAATCGGATCACCAGACCCGCAAATTGCGCTGGTGGCTTTCATGAAAATCACCGGTTCCGGCGGCACATCCAATCCGGATTCAGCTGCATGATCGGCGTAATTGAGGCCAATACAGATGAATTTTCCGGTGCCCGTGACACAGGGGCCCAGTCGGGTTCCCGGTGCAACCGTCGGCAGGCTCTGGATGTCTGCAGCTGCGATAATTGCCAGCCCGGCATCACCAAGCACATCTGCGCCAATGTCTGGCACCAGTCCCGACAGGTCGCGCACGTTTCCGCTTGTGTCCAAAATTCCCGGTTTTTCAGCGCCCTGGCCACCATGTCTCAATAGTTTCATTGCTTTTATCCTCTATACGTTGGCCCAGCCGCCATCAATAACGTGTGCCACACCGGTGGTATATGCGGCCTCATCCGAAGCCAGATAGACTACAAGAGAAGCAATTTCTTCCGGCTTGCCGATCCGGCCCATTGGCTGGCGTGCAACAAAATCGGCACGTGATCGTTCGTAGTCTCCACCGGCACGCATGCGCCCCTCGAGCGACGGAGATTCCACAGTTCCGGGACAGACGGCGTTACAGCGAATGCCCTGCCCGATGAAATCCGCGGCAATTGCCTTTGTCATGCCGATGACCGCAGCCTTGGTGGCGCCATAGACAAACCGGTTTGGCGCGGCAATGATCGATGAGGCAGCAGAAGACATATTGATGATTGAGCCGCCACCATTTTCGAGCATGGATGGCAGGAAAGCGCGGTTCATCCGATACATTGCCGTGACATTCAGATCGAATGAAAATGCCCACTGCTCCTCGTCGCAGTCAAGAATGTTGCCGTTAGCGACAAAGCCCGCACAATTGAACAGGACGTCGGGCGCACCAATGCGCTTGACCGCATCCGCGATGGAGGCCGGGTCCAACACATCAAGATGGCTGGTTTTAAGGCCCTGTGCCGCCAGGTCTTCAAGTGCGCCATCATTGACATCCGTTGCAAATACATGCGCGCCCTCCGCTTTCATGGCCAGGGCCGTTGCCCGTCCAATTCCCTGGCCTGCAGCGGTTACAAGGCATTTTTTACCCTCAAGGCGTCCCATTCAAATTCCTTCCATTAGCGTTGCAATTTTCCTCCTACAGGAAATATTGACCACGCCACATTGCGTTCAATATTCTTTGTGCGCTGCTTCCCATTCATGATCCAGAATGAAACAAGGCACGTTACCCCGGCAGGCAAGCCGGGCCAATCGGCTCAAAACTCTTATAGGTCAGAATGAATTCCGTATGACCAAGTTCTTCAGATTTCGTTTGCTCGCCGGCTGCAACAGCAACAACCAGATCATAAATCTCGTTGCCAATTGCATCAATTGTGGCCTCACCCGTCATGATCCGCCCGGCATTGACATCCATATCTTCGCTGAGACGTGCATACATATCCGGATTGGCGGCAATCTTGATGACAGGAGACAAAGCCGATCCAACGACGGAACCGCGCCCGGTAACAAACAGTGTCAAATGAGCGCCGGAGGCCATCATCTCGACGATTTCCGCATTGTCAGAGATATTGGGGAAACCAAACAGCACGTCCCCATCAGGCACAACATCCATCAGATAGAGCCCGCCACCGGGTGGAATGTCGCCAGGCTTGATAAGACCGTTGATGGGCGAACTGCCTGATTTTGCATAGGCTCCCATGGATTTTTCTTCAATGGTGGACAAACCACCATCGGCATTGCCGGCAGCAAAGCTGCCAAATCCAAGTGTTTCGTAATAGCGGGCCGCTTTGTGAACCGAGGCGCGCAGCGCGTCACCCAGCGCCGGTGTCGCCGCCCGGTCAGCCATAATCTCCTCACAACCAATCAATTCACCCGTTTCTTCGAAAATACACGCTGCCCCCTCAGCAACCAACCGATCAAAACACCGACCTGCCGCAGGGTTACCCGAAATGCCACTGGTACCATCAGAGCCACCACAAACGGTACCGATAATAAGATCAGATACCGCCATGGGAACGCGTGGGCTCTGGCGCAGTGATTGAACCGCTTCCGCTACCCAGTTCTGGCCAAGTTCTATAGCTGAACGTGTCCCCCCTTCACGCTGAATGACCAGTGTTTTAACCGGCCTGCCGCTATCGGCAATGACTTTTTCCAACTGATACCGGTTAAAACTTTCGCATCCAAGCGAGACAAGCAATACGGCTCCAACATTGGAATGGGTGCACAAACGTTCCATCATATTTTGTGCATATTCATTGGGAAAGCAGCCTGGAAAGCCGATGATATGAGCGTTTGAGCGCATAGGGTGCGCAATCTCGCGGGCAACATGGTGCGCACATTCAACCAGATAGGCCACCGCAACAACGTTGCGAATTCCTATGCGTCCATCCTGCCGCTGATAGCCACTGATACTCATGATGGCACCTGACCGGAAGGCGCGCCATGCGCGGCCCTTGCGTCTTCCAGTGAATGTGTGGGCGTATAGTCACTTTTCATATTATGCAGATGGACATGATCCCCAATCGCAATGTCATCTGTCGCGGATCCGATGGGCACGCCATATTTTCTGATTTTGTCATCGGGTTTTATTTTTTGCACCGCTATTTTATGCCCCATGCCAATGTAGACCTGCACAATGATACGTACACCCGACACAACAATGGTTTCACCTTCGACAACGGGCGCCCGCAAAACCGCAACATTGTCGCTGGGGTTCAACACAATCAGGCGGTTATCGGATTCATTCGGGTTCATTCAAACCACCGCAATCGTTGCATTGTCAATCATGTCCCAATCCAGATCAGCACCGAGGCCATTGGCCGTGGGTAGCGATGCCATGCCACCTTCTATCGGCAGACGCCCCTTCAATCCAAATGCAAATTTTTCCATGGGCCACAGCACCTCAAAATAGGAACAGTTTTTAACCGCACCGCAAACGTGAAGATTAACCAGCTCAAGCGGATGGAATATGGTAGTGTGAAGCTCACAATTCATATGGAAAGCCTCTGCAAGGCGAGCTGTTTTTACAGCGCCCGTTACACCACCTGTCCAGGACACATCGGCACGAACCGCATCAACAACACGGCTGGCAATACATTCAGCAACACTATAGGGGTGGCGTGCCAGAACTTCAGTTCCAACCACCGGGATATCAAGAATACGGGTAAGTTCGCGCAGGGCTGAAAAATTCTCGTCCGGCAGCGGTTCCTCGAGCCACAAATAATCAAGCGATTCCAGTTCACGCCCCAATCGCACAGCTTCTTCCAGCGTATAGGGTGCCACCGGGTCCGACATCAGGTTGAAATCGGAACCCACAGCTTTGCGCACCGCCTGGTGTATCTCGATATCCTCACCGACAGATTTGCCGGGCGGGTGAATTTTATAGGCTTGTAGCCCGGCCCGCTGAACATCAAGTGCTTCATTTGCATAGGCATCGGCATCCGCATGCACAAGCGATGAGGCATAGACCGGAACCTTCGCCCGCGCGCCACCGATATAACGCCACAGCGGCTGGCTGGCGGCCTGTGCTCCCAGCAGCCAAAGACAGCAGTCGACCGGGCCAAAACAATAGATTGGCAGATGGTGCCACCAGCGGTCCGAGACCCGCCAGTCATGCCAGATCTGTTCGCGATCAAGTGCATTGCGCCCCTGCAGAAATGGCCGAAATGAAGATGCTGCCAAATGGCCGGCACCCAGTGCTGACCGGCCGGCAAAGCCGAACATTGATGCCGATGATCCATCATCGGTGTTTACTGTGTAGACCAGAAATTCCAGGCCATCCTGCGCAATCCCGTCACGCATGGCGGCGCCTTCGACCACGACCGCTTCATGACGACAACAGCGAATTTCAAGACTACTGATCTTCACAATTCAGAACTTTCCATATTTCAGATAGGCTTCCTGAGGGTCCATCCCGGCAAGGATGGCTGTGCGAACCTTGCTTTCAGCTTTCATGGCAACAATTGATTTTTCGATGATCTCATCCAGTTGACCAACCGGAATACGCACCATCCCGTCGCGATCACCATGTAACCAGTCGCCCGGCTGTATGAATACATCTTCAATCATGATGTCGATCTGGGAACCGGTCGGCATCCAGCGACCAACAATATCCAGCGGCGTATGATGGGTTCGCCAGGAGGGAAAACCAATCTCCAGAATGAAATTTGTATCACGCAGCGCCCCGTCCAGAACGCATCCGAGCACCCCTTTTCGCTTGAGGGTTTCCGCAGACAATTCACCCATTTGCGCCAGGCCGTGTGTGTGCGGTTGCGCTGTCCAGATATGCCCGGCTGGACATTTGGACAAAAGCCCGGTCCAGGCCAGCAATGTGTCATGCGCACTTGCTGATTCATCCAGCCGCCCCTCGATGGTAAATGCCGGCCCACAAAGCGTGATATCGGGTTGCAGGGATGTCATGCGTGATGGCAACGTGAAGTTACGCATGCCCATATCGCGCATGACATCATGAATGACGCTGGTATAGCAGTCTTTCAAAACCTCAATCCTGCTGTCATGCATGATAAAACACCTCTTCCATCATTGCCCACCATTCATCCTTTGAACGACTGTCCAGTGGGTCTTGCATCGGCATACAGATATCCCACCATTCCTGCGTTTTGGGGTCCGCAGCCATCAGTGCCGCATCTGCCGCAAAATCCTTTCCGTGATATTCCCAGTAGCCGAACAGAAGGTTTTCCGGCTCCCGCAGGAAAATTGAATAGTTGGTGATATTGCAGGCGCTGATTTTGGCAAGCACCTGCGGCCAGACGTCGGCATGCAGTTTTTTGTATTGGGGGATATGCTCCGGTTTGATTCCAATAACCATTGCCATTCGTTTCATAGTTCAGACCCCTCCTATGGTGGCGCTCAGTTTCGCAACGGCACGTGCATTTATTGCATCCCAGTTCCAGGCGATTCCAAGACCCGGATCCTCAGGCGCAAGGGCGGTGCCGTCAACGATCGTCAGGCCCGCTGTGGTGATGTCGTCAAGTTGTGGAATATATTCCAGCATCGGTGCGTTTGGTACGGCGCAGGTGAGGCTCACATGCAGTTCCATCAGGAAATGCGGGCACACGGAAACGCCAAACGCCTCGGCCATATGCGCGACCTTCAACCAGGGTGTAATGCCGCCGATACGGGCAACATCGACCTGTACAATGGAACAAGCTCCCATCTGCAGATAATCTTTGAACTGGCTGATGGAATACATGCTTTCACCAACTGCGACAGGCACTGCGGAATGCTGGCTAAGCGTAATATGCGCGCCAATATTGTCGGCGACCATTGGTTCTTCGAACCAGCCAATATTGAATTGTGCCAACATGTCTGCTCGCCGTATCGCTTCCGACAAAGAAAATGACTGATTGGCATCAACCATCAAATGAAACGTATCGCCGACAGCGTCGCGCACCGCCTGCAATCGGCTACGGTCTTCGGCAACGGTGGGTTTGCCGATCTTTATTTTTGCCCCGCCAAATCCCCGCGCCTTCATTTCCAATGCATCGCGCACCAGTGCATCGGTTGGCAAATGAAGCCAGCCGCCTTCGGTTGTATAGAGCGGCACCCGATCCTTGGCGCCCCCCGCCATGCGCCACAAGGGCTGCCCGGCCCTTCGACAACGCAGATCCCATAGCGCCGTGTCAATTGCAGCCAGTGCAAGCGAGGTAATGGCGCCAACAGCCGTAGCGTGCGTTGAGTGCAGCATGTCGTGCCAGATACCGCCGATTTCCTCGGCTTCCCGCCCGATCAGACGGGGTACCAGCGTTTCATGCAACAGGCTCATGATGGCAGGACCACCGGTACCTATCGTATAGGAGTAACCGGTTCCGACCTGTCCGTCCGCATCGGTAATTCGCACGATGGGTGTTTCCTGTGAAATAAATGTCTGGATCGCATCAGTGCGCCGAACCTTCGGTGCAAGGTCGACCATTAGCAATTCAACCTGTTTAATGAGAGCCATCAGTCGAGCCTCACAGATTTACCGGTTGCACCATCAAACAAATGCGCCTTGTCCAGGGAGAGATTCATGTTCAATTCCTCTCCAGGATGTATATCGCGCGGATCAAACATTTTGCCGAGGATTTCCTGACCGGCAATCTGTGTGTAGAGGATCGTCTCAGTTCCCAAAAGCTCTGCCAAAGTGATGACCAGTTTCATCGGAGCCTGCTGACCGCTCTCATTGATACCGTGCCCCACCGGAGTCAGGTCATCCGGCCGAAAACCAAAGATAATTTCCTGCCCATTGCGCACTTTGTCCTTGAGGCGTGTCGGTACGGATATATGCGCACCATCTGAAAAACGAATATTATCGCCATCAATGGCCCCGGGAATAAGGTTCATTGGCGGCGATCCAATGAAACTGGCTACAAATGTGTTGACCGGGTGATTGAAGACCTCCATGGGCGATCCAACCTGCTCGATATAACCATCCTTCATGACAACGATCCGATCAGCCAGCGTCATCGCCTCAACCTGATCATGGGTCACATAGACTACCGTCGTTTTGACCTTTTGATGCAACTTCTTGATCTCGGTACGCATCTGCACGCGCAGCTTTGCATCCAGATTTGAAAGTGGTTCATCAAACAGAAACGCCTGCGGATTGCGTACGATGGCCCTCCCCATGGCAACACGCTGTCGCTGCCCGCCTGAAAGCTCTGCGGGTGTGCGGTCCATGAGATCGCCAAGCCCCAACACGTCGGCAGCCTCGCGCACGCGTTCTTCAATAACATCAGGCGCTTGTTTCGCAATCTTCAGGCCAAAACCAAGATTGTCGCGTACACTCATATGCGGATAAAGCGCGTAATTTTGAAATACCATCGAGATATTTCGTTTGCGTGGCGGCAACTCATTGACGATTTCGCTGCCAATCGAAATTGTACCGTCTGAAATCTCCTCCAGACCGGCAATCATCCGCAGGGTTGTGGATTTTCCACAGCCTGAGGGTCCCACGAGCACAACGAATTCATTGTGTTCGATATTCAGATTGATGCCGTGAACGACCTCCAGCTTTCCATAGTTCTTGACAACATTATGCAGTGCAATTTCGGCCATGCTTTATCCTTTGACGCCGCCGAATGTCAGACCGGCGATGAGGTGTTTTTGTACGAGAAAAGTGAGGACCAAAGCTGGAATGATGATGATGACAGCCATTGCAGACATACCGGCCCAGTCAATGGTGAACTGTGCGGTAAAGTCCATAAGCCCAACCGGCAGCGTCTTGCTGTCCGTTGAACGGGTAAGCTGGCTGGCAAGCGCATATTCATTCCAGGATGTAAGGAATGCAAAGATACCAGCTGATGCGATGCCTGATTTGGCCAACGGAAACTCTATTTTCCAAAAAGCTTCCCATCGCGTACAACCGTCAACCTGTGCAGCTTCCGACATTTCTTTTGGTATCTGGCGGAAAAACCCGTCAATGAGCCAGACCGTGAAGGGCACATTCAACGCCACATAGACAATAATGAGGCCAAGTTTTGCGTCGATCAGACCAATGCGGCTCCAGATCATGAATACGGGCAATGAAAGGGCAATACCCGGGACTGTACGCGACAGCATCAGACCAAGAAACAACCCGTTCTTGAAGCGAAAGCGATAGCGCGCAAATGCATAGCCACCCGACATTCCGATCAGCAGCGCTATCGCAGTGCTGGTCAAGGCGATAATCAGCGAGTTGGTGAAATAGGCCGGAACAGGAATAGCAACCTGTTCTGCGCCAAAACCAAATATCTTGGCAAAATTATTGAGATTGAAGTTCTGCGGAATCCACACTGCAGGCTTTGCCAGGACTTCCGAGTTCGGTCGAAAAGCAGTGAGCACCACCCACAGACCCGGCACACAAATAACCAGCATCAACAGAAACGTCATGACCCAGGACAGAACATTGCCGATGCGTTTTTTCAAGGCACTATTCATCACTCTGCTCCTCCCATATATTTGCGCGCTGCGAGCAGTTTGGTGAAGAAATAGTAGGTAAACAGGATCGACAGGAGGATTGAAACATAGGCCATTGCATTGGCCTGCCCCATACGGGAGTTGTCATAACCGACACGTGCGATCAGGGTCCACAAAAGCTCGGTGCGGCCGGCGGGGCCGCCCCCCGTCATCACATCAACAATGTCATAGGCACGCGCAACATCAAGCGAGCGAATGGTCATGGCGATAAAGGCAAAGGGCATGATAAATGGCAATGTTATGTGACGAAAGACCTGCCAGGCATTGCAGCCGTCCACCTTTGCAGCCTCAAGCGGATCCCGCGGCATGGCAAACAATCCGGCCAGCAGAAGAATGGCAAATACCGACGTGCTCATCCATATTTCGGCAAAGAGAATTGAAAACATGGCAAGATATTTATCAACCAGCCAGGGGATGGCGCCGTCACTCAATCCCAGCGCCTGCAGCGCATTATTGAGGATGCCTATATTGTCGTTAAAGATGAATTTGAACTGATATCCAACAAGAATTGGCGAAAACATCATCGGAAACATCATGAACGTGCGCAATGTGCGCTGCCCCCAGGTGATACGGTTGATCAAAAGGGCAATCCCCAATCCGAGAATGAATTCCACATTGAGTGCAATAGTCAAAAACAGGATTGTGCGCCCGAATGCGATCCAGAAATTCTTATTCGAAAAGATGCGCTCATAATTGCGAAAACCGACCCAATCGTAGAGGCTTTCGGGCCTGATCAGCCGGTATCCGGTAAAACTTGTGTAGAGCGAAAACAACAGTGGCAGAAGCACCACAAACATCAGGGTCAGGATGGCAGGCGATAACAGAATAAATGGCGTGAACTGTTCTTTTCTCCAGAACGGAACGCCTTTCGCAATATTGGACATTGATCGACCCTGACTGAATGAACGTTCGGGACGGCGGCCTTGGCCGCCATCCCTGGGAGTATAACGAAGGTTAGTTGTAGCCTGCGTCTTCCATGATGATCTTTGTCTCGGCTGCTGCCTCATCCAGGGCTTCCTGCGGCGTCATTTCGCCCAGTATCGCTGCCTGCAATCGCGGCCACAGTTCATTTGAAACCTCGATCCATGGTGTAATCAATGGCGGCGTAAAGGCATCTTCCGTCATCGAAACCGCATAGGTCTCAAACACATTGACCATAAAGTCATTGCCTGCACCGGCAAATTCAGCCTTGGCATCATCCCAGACCTTGGCCCGTGTCGGCAACAGACCCTTGGTCGCTTCAACCATCTGACGTTCATGCGATGTCAAAAACGAAATGAACGACGCCGCTGCTTCCTTGTTGTCGCAGGTTTCGGTAATCGAAAACGTATGACTGCCAGACCAGCCGGAACGTTTTCCACCGGAACCGACAGGAGCACGAACCAGACCAATATCCCCGGCAACCTTTGAGTTTTCCGGATCGTTGAAGAAAGAGGCCCAGCCGGCCCAATCCAGGTTAAGGGCAACAGTTCCAGATGCAAAGCCAAGCCCCGTATCATCCCAAAGGTAGTTGAGAACACCCGCAGGTACGGCCTTTGCGTCATAGAGGTCCTTGAACCACTGTACCGCCCGCACACCAGCCTCGGAATTGAAAGTCGGGTTCCAGTTCTCATCAAACAACTGACCACCCTCGGCCACCAGCAACTCATAAAAACGGCCGGTTATCGCCTCATCTTTTCCAACATATTGCGTACCGTAAAATGTTGGTGCATCAGCAAAGAATATCGCCTGATCCTTGAACTGCGCCCAGGTTTCCGGCGGGGTCAGATCATAGCCATGTTTGGCCTTGAAGTTGTCCTTGTTTGCCTGATCCGCATAGAGCGACTTTTTATAGTAAAGGTTCGAGATATCCGAATGGCGCGGCAATTGCACAAGGCGGCCGTCCACGGTCGAGTTTTTAAGTGCAAGCTCCTGAAATTCGGCAAGTGTTGCCTCAGGAATAACGCCATTGAGATCGATATAAATCGAACCATATTGTGGTGCAAAACTTGTATGATTTGAACCCACACACCAATCGAGTGTACCTGCGGCGATATCCTGTTTGATCTCACGGTCGAGTTCAAAATGGTTCTTGCGTGAAAGCACATCAACCTTGGCACCGGTCATTGCTTCCCATTTTTCGATCTCTGCATAAAGTGGTTCATACTGAGCGCCACCGATAAGTTTAACCCGTAGCGTGTAGTCATCAAATTTGCCGTAGTCGATATCTTCTGCGACCACACCACCAACAAACAACAACGGCAACGCCGTGGCAATAGTGAGATTTTTCAATACTTTACGTATCATAATATCCTCCCGATAAAGTTACGTCCAAGTCGATTGGCATTCTTGCCAGTGGGCTGCGCTAGGCAGACCCGCCTTCCTCTGTCGACTCTCCTGCAGAGGTCATAGCTGCGTAAATTCGATCATTGTCCTGTCCCAGGTCCGGGGCAGCTTGCGGTGACTTCAAGGTGGCATCATTGACCCGAAGCGGTGAGCGCACCGTATTCAGCGTCACAGATCCGTTACGGCTGATAACCTGCTCAAGATCCAGCATCCTGTACGCTTCCTCTTCGCGCATCGATGCCCATTCCAAAACCTCCGAGCACCAGATATCAGCCGGTTGCAACAGGGCCAGCCAGTGGGCCGTTGTATTGGTTTTGATTGTGTCAGCCAGTGCGCGCTTGATTTCATCCTGATGGGTCAACAGCACGGTTTTGTCGTCATAATAGGCTTCCAGTCCCGACACACCGAGTAATTGCGCAAGGACTTTGAGTGACGGGGTCATGGCAAGGGCGAGATGCCCATCCAAGGTCTCATAAACACCATAGGGTGCACCGAGATAGGCGTGAGCACCATTGAAGCCACCGCGTTTTGGCTGGCGCTGCCCATCATTCAGATGTGTTGTCAGCACTTCAAATTGAAAATCGATCATTGCTTCCAGCAGGCTTGTTTCGACTTTGGCACCGCGACCGTTGATGCCACGTCCGACAAGAGCGGCGAGTATGCCCTGCGCCAGAGCATTTCCTGCCATCATGTCGGCCACAGCCAAGCCCATTGGCGTCGGCGGATCGTCATGACTGCCGGTCAGCCAAAGAAGCCCGGATCGCGCCTGTGCCAGCAAATCCTGACCGGGCAAATCCTTCCACGGCCCCTCATCACCAAATCCGGATATGGAGCCATAGATGATACCGGGATTGATTTTCTTAACATCATCATACCCAAACCCCTGCCGCTCGATAACGCCCGGCCTGAAATTCTGGATCATCACATCAGCCGTCTTGAGAAGCTCGCGCAGCATGGCCCGATCATCATCATTGCGAAGGTCCGCTGTAATGCTTTCCTTGTTGCGATTGATGGCGTGAAAAAGCGAATTGTCTCCGTCAATTTCAGTATCAGTCAGATAGAGGTATCGGCACAGATCACCCACACCGGGGCGTTCAACCTTGATAACACGCGCACCAAGATCGGCCAGCTTCAGACTGCACAGTGGTCCGGAAAGAAACTGGCTGAAATCGATGATCGTCAGGCCGTTGAGCGGCCGCTCGTCCTGCGGCAGAACTTTCATTTCCAACTCTCCTGATAGGCTGCCTGCAAGTCATCAAGCGTCCGATCTATTGTGGTTTCACCCCGCAGAAAGGTGTGAACAATCTCACCACCCTTTTCCTGAAACCCCATGTAGCCCTCATAGCGGGGGCGTAACCACGCGGTCTCCAGGGTCTTGCGGGTATTGCGGAAAAAATTGCGGCTGGCTGCATTGCAGGCATCATCTTCCCAGGCGACCGCATTGCCTGGCTGGCCGCCGGAAGTAAAGAACAGGCCCGACTGGCAACTATCGCCTGCAATCCAGAAGGCATAGTCCGCAGCCACTGACCGGTTTTGCGACTGGGATGAAACAGCAATCCCCGTCCCGCCGATTACCGTTCCTCGCGGCCCGTTGGTTCCAATGCCAGGAGCATCGGTAAATGTAATGGGAAAGCGGCAATATCCCTCACGGCTGTAATTGGTGTAACCGTAGCCAAAAGGTGCATAGGCCGGACTTTCTGCACTGCGCCCCATCCAGTCCAGAACCCCAATGGGATCCAAAGTCAAGCAGACCGGGTCCATCAAGGAGGTAATTTCGCGCATTATTTCAAGAACATGCCGCCCATTGTTCCTGTCAATAAACTGTTCGGAATTTTCAGCAACAACGTAGCCAATATTATTGGCAAACCCGAAAAATGTCATCATCGCATTGATGGGTATCAGAGCAAATGCCACCCTTGCTTCCCGCGCCAATGCAATCACATCATCCCAGGCGTGTGGTGGCTGTGACAGCAGGTCTGCACGATAGGACGCAACGGGTGTCGCCGCATCAATCGCAAGTGCCCACTGATGACCACCAAACGCATAGGAGCGGTGTGAAACACCAACCGATTGCTTTGCCAGTACGTTTAACTCCTGATCGCGGCCAAGCGTATCGAAAGCCAGCAAATGCCCTCCTGCGACCACTTCACCAACGTGCGGATGATCAATCACCATGAGATCATATTGGCAGGCCATTTCGCCAATTGGTCGATCAGCAAACGCCTGCAGTGAACGCTTGTCCCAGGATATTGATACACCCGGATGCTTTTGCGCATAGGCCTGTGATGTGGCAATCATCGGATCAAAACCACGGCTGTGGTCCCAGGTCATGCCCCGTAAATGAATGGTATCAGGCATTCTTTGCCGCCTCTGCATCTTTCACCTGCTGCGAAAACCGACCGGGATCCTTGTACAAGGCTGTCATCAGGTGCTCACAATAAAGCGCCAGCTCACCATCGCCTTTGTAGACGGAGTAACTGACACGTACTTTGCCCATCGTGTCTGACTTGAGTTCCCTGGAGAGGTTTTCGCGAATGGTGTAAATCGTATCACCAATAAAGACCGGGGCTATGAAACGCAGTCGATCGTAGCCGTAGGAAAATGAATTCAGGCAATTGGTTGCCGCCAGGCCCAGACCGTAGGAAAACACCATCGCACCGGCAACCAGCCGCTTGCCGAATACACCTTCGTGTTCAGCGAATTGCTGATCCGACACGTAAGGGTGGTGATCCATGACCAGCGAATTGAACAGCATTGCCTCCCCTTCGGAAATCGTCCGGCGAATTGAGCGAATGCTGTCGCCAATTTCGAAGTCCTCGTAAAACCAGTTCTCAGCATTCCACACTGGAATCCTGGCATGATCTTCTGGCAGCCCGGGCAAACCGCGGGCATGAACACCAATCTGCGCCATCCTGTTTCTCCCATTGGCTCATTTGATGTGTGCAATATCAATTTAATCTTTTCATATGTCAAATGTTTTTGTATATTTAAAATCAACGAATTTTCCTCGCGCGCAAATCTGCGTCAACCCGGAGCAAATTATGGAAAAAGAACAATACTTTGAGGACTATATCGAAGGTGACAGGAGAGAGACGCTCGGGCGGACGATAACGGAGACAGACATCGTTATTCATGCTGGACATACCGGTGACTTCTTTCCCCATCACATGGATGAGGAGTTCTGCAAGAAAGAAATTTTTGGCCGGCGCATCGCTCACGGGACCATGACATTTGCCATTGGCATTGGACTTACAGCCACGCAAATCAACCCCCGGGCTTTCACCTACGGCTATGAGCGGTTGCGGTTTCCAAATCCGGTGTACCCGGGCGACACCATCAGAACGACAGTGACCATTGGGGATATGTCGGATGATCCGAAACGCCCAAAATTTGGACGTGTTGTCGAGATCAGCGAAACAAAGAAGCAGGATGGGTCGACAGTCATGTACTGCGAACATATTCTGCTGGTTGAAAAGAGGTCATCTGATGGTTCATGATCTGGCACAAATGTGGCCCGCGCCAGCGACCCCCAAACCAATTGTGGTCATAGGCGCTGGCGGCATTGTTCGCGATGCCCATCTCCCCGCCTATGAAAAGGCGGGCTTTACGGTAATTGGCGTAACTGATCCTGATCAGGATCGTGCCCAAAGCCTGGCACGGGACTGGGACATTCCAAACATCCACCCGACAGTGGCAGATGCTGCAGCAACATTTGGCACCGATGTTGTCTATGATATTGCAACACCGCCGCATGTGATAACGGCAATCCTGCCCGATCTTCCAGATCGTGCCGCGGTTCTCATTCAAAAGCCGATGGGTGCTGATCAGGACCAGGCGCGCCAGATCCGCGACATATGCAGGGACAAGCAGCTGAAGGCGGCAGTGAATTTTCAGTTACGGTTCTCGCCAATGATGATGGCAACAAAAAATGCCATCGATAAAGGTATGATTGGCCGGCTTCTGGATATTGAAGTGCACCTCAATATATTCACACCCTGGCACATATTCCCCTTCCTGATTCCGATGGAACGGGTGGAAATTGCCGTTCACTCCATCCATTATCTGGATACGATACGTGCTTTGGCAGGAAATCCGATTGGTGTATTTGCCCGCAGCATGGCTGATCCGCGTGCAGAAGAATTTGCCCAGACCCGCACATCGGTGATTTTGGATTATGACGAACCGCTGCGCGCTTTGATGTCGATCAATCACAATCATCAGGGCGGGCGGGATTTTCAATCAGCCTGGTTTCGGATCGAAGGAAGCGAAGGCGCAATGATGGTCAAACTGGGGGTTTGTTTCGACTATCCCAATGGCGAGGCCGACGAGCTGTGGCACTGCCCCAATGGCGGTAAATGGCAACAGATTCCGCTTGAAGGAAGCTGGTTCATAGATGCTTTCATGGGAACCATGCGCAATGTTCAGCGCTTTGATGCGGGCGAAGACGAAAGCCTCTACGCATCTGTTGAAGATGCATACCAGACGATGGCCCTGGTTGAAGCATGTTTTGTAGCGACAGGCACGCCCTCCACGCCACTGCAGCTTGACTAGAGTTTCCGTTTTGATGGGGTCATTGAGAGGAGTTTTCCCCTTTTTCGTTTTTGTCACCGTGCAGCAGGTTCACCGGGTCCGATGAACCGCCTCCAAGGCTTCGGGTCAACGTACCTGCGGTCTCAATCAATGCATCCCGGCAGGCTTCAAAGGTCACCGAATCAAAGTACCGCTCAATATGCGGCACGGTCAGCGCAGCGATGGCACGTCCTGAATGGTCGAAAACAGGGGCAGAGATATTCACAATACCGCGGACCACAAAGCTGTCACGCACCTCATGGCCGGCTTTGCGGATGGCGATCAAATCAGATCGGACAGTCGTCTCGTCCATGCCATCGGGCAAAGGCACATTGGCAAAAAACACCGCAACCTCCTCCTCGGGAAGATGCGCAAGAATAACCCGTCCTGATGATGCCTGCCAAAGATCGATTTTGGCACCCAGACGCACGGCCATCATATTATTGCCGGGCGAATCCACCTGGCCGACAACCAGAATGGAATCGTCACTGGCAATGGCCAGGTGAACCGATTGATTGATGATTTTGACCAACCCGCGCATCAGCGGTCCGGCAAAGGCCGTCAAACGTCTGATCTTGGGAATGCGATGGGCAATCTCGAACAGAAACGTCGTCAATACATAGCGGTCGGATAACGGCTCCTGCGCCACATAACCGCGGTTTTGCAACACCATCAACATGCGAAAAATTTCACCAACCGTTCGGCCCAACAGCCGAGCGATCTCGGATTGACTGAGGCCTGTATCCTGATTGGATAACAGTTCGATGATGTCCAGCCCCTTGTCCAAAGCCGGTGCTGTATAGTCCCGTTTATCGTTTTTTTTCATAGGCAATTCTAAATCTGAAACCATCAAAAGATTGAAATAACCAATTGGCCCTATCCAGGTATGGCACCTGTTTCAGCCCGTGTCGGTTTCATTCTAGCCACAAATTGGGGTTTGCGTAGATAAAATATCCACCATTGCAATCGCCCTATTCATCCAGAGCCGACACCAGTCGCCCGGCTAAGGCCTCCAAGAGTGAATCCGGATCTTCATCACGCAGACTGCCAACAATCATCAGGCGATCCGCGTTGCGCGCCAGACTGATAACAAATCCGCCGCCGCGCGCTGAACTTACAACCCAATTGCGTGCACCCAACGCTGAGGGTTGCGCGTCATTGCCAATGCGCGAGGGTGCGCCGGTTACCGTTGCTTCTGCCATGTGTTTCTCGACGCCGCCTTCTTCCAGAGCAATGGGCAGCGTCAACAACAGATCGGCGGCCCGTCCGGCATTAAGATTGTCAAATAGCTGGGCACGGACACCCTGTGCTGTTTCCCAGAATGGGCCCGGTGAAACCGCCGTAAACAAGTGGGAAATCGCCAAACCCGGCCCCGGTACCGGTTTCGGGTCGATGAAGCGGGTCATGTCGATTGCGTGCGCAACATTGTCCACACCGGAAATGTCGCCTATTGCCGTCGCCACAACACTATTCAGATTGACGCCCTCGTTCTTGCAGCGATCATCCAGGGCGTCGGTTTGCTCAGCAGTCAACATGGCGGTACGCAGGCGCGTGCCGCTGGATTTCGGCATAACGTCCGTCAAACGTTGGATACCAGCCGACTGCCACCGATGGGCAGCGCGTTGGCTCCACCAGCTGTCAATCAATGCATCCGCATCGCTCAACCCGAACAGCTGTGTCGGAATCAATTCCTCACAGGCCGGAGCAAGTTGTCCAGGTGCCACATTGCGCAGAAATGCATCTGCCATCCACAGTCCGGAGCGATAGTCCACCAGTGCATGATTTAGCACCAGCAAAAGCATGGTATGTGCGGGGCCTTGAAGAAACCGCGCAATGAAGGGCGGATTGTGTTCTGTACCGACGCGCATTTTGAGCAATTGATCAGCGTGACTGATCCACATGTCGCCAGGATTTGCCTCCGACACAGTCTCCAAAAGGCCATCAAGGCCAGACTGTTCCCAGCGCGGTCGCCCGTTGCTCCCCGTTACAATCGACGGCACTTTGAACGAGTCCGGATGCTCTGTTGGTATCCCATGTTCCGCTTTGTGAAGATCCACCACGATAACCACGTTCATGGGCGCAACAACATCCAGCAGCCAAAACTTTGTCTCGTTGGGGCTCAGCATACGCAACATGGTCATTTCCAGCTCAACTTAAAACGTGACGCAATTGTACAGGCAAAACCGTCACACGAATTGTGCATCCCAGACCCTGTCTACAGGCTCTAGAAGGTGGAGGTCAGCCTGTTAATGATCCGACGCAACGCAAAACTAACGCCAATAAGCCCGACGATACCGAATACCATACCTAACTTCCCAACTTCAGAGGCAATTGTCCGGAAATCATCGAATACATTCTCCTCAACCCATGCGACGCCCTGGCCATGCGCATCAAACAAAATCAAGCCCAGTACACAAAGAGTGACAACGACGCCCCAACGCAGCACACGCAGCAGACTGACAAAAGATAGAGCAAGTCGTTCAGAGATATGCCCGGCTGAGGCGGTGTATATCATTCTGCTGCGCAAGGCCGGTGACAGCAGGGCTTCATATTCGCCCATCGTGGTAATCGTATCACGCGCTATTTCCATTGTTTTGGGCACAATATAGGCGAGTCTGCGTTTCCGGCGGGTGGCGTTTTCAAAATAGTCTCTGAAAAACTTCATATAATTGGCATCGGGACAAAGGTGGCTGATAGAAGCATCCAATGTTGCCCAGGTTCGACTGATGCGCATGAATTCCCAACTGAGCTGGACTTTGTGCTTGGCCATGACCTTGCCCGAATCACCACCCGCTGAAGCCATGGAGCGTTCGTGATAGGGAATGCCTGAAAGATGCGTGCGTGCGTCCCATTCTCGATAGAGCCTGATCAAATCCTTACGTAGCGGCGCGATTCTCTCAATACTTGGTGGAGTAATGGTCATCATCAATGACAAGTCAGTCGCTTTGACAAAATCCTGTTGTGACAACGCACGCAGGCTGGCACGATAGTTGGAAAGAAATGTCGCTCCTGACGTGCCAATTGTTCCGAAGTCAATCAGCACCAGCTTGCTGTCTTTCAACAAAAAAATGTTGCCGGGATGCAAATCCGCGTGGAACAAATTGTCTTCAAACAGTTGGCGCATCGCCGACTGAAACAGCTTTGTGGCGACCTTCTTAGGCTTGACGTTATTGACTGCACACCAGTTCTTGAGCGCTTTAGGATCGCTTTTTCCCAATTCGATAAAATCAGTCATCAAGACGCCACGTATGTGCTCCGTGGTCAGCGTGTGACAGCCGCAATGT
Organism: uncultured Rhizobiaceae group bacterium; assembly: GCA_947501445.1. Classification (GTDB taxonomy): domain Bacteria; phylum Pseudomonadota; class Alphaproteobacteria; order Rhizobiales; family Rhizobiaceae; genus Hoeflea_A. Next base: position 37,153 of record CANMVS010000014.1, read on the forward strand.
TTTTCGTATACGCGTGGTACAAATATTGAGTGTGATTTCAATGATTTACGCATGCGTAACATATTGGCGGCTTCATAGCGAAAATCGAGTTCCTCTCGCACCATCTGTTCAAGTTCGTAGAGGGCCTCGTGCAGATGCAGGTATTTACCCAATCCAAAAAAGCTGAAAAAACCAATCGTTTTACTGATGATAGCCAGATCACGTTGAAATGCTTCATTGCCATCTGGCCGAAGAATTTTTACGCAAACCTTATTGGCAACCTTTGGCAGTTTTGCAAAATGCACCTGACTGACCGAGGCGGCAGCAAACGGTTGAGGATCGAACCATTCAAAGACATCCTCTATCTCCTTGCCCATATCAGAGCGAAAACTGGCTTGCACTTTTTCATAGGGAAATCCCACTGCCCGGTTTTGCAGACGTGCCAGTTCCTTGCATACAATATCCGGCAGGAGATCATTTCTCATCGCAACCAGCTGTCCGGCCTTGATCCACAAACCGCCAAGATTTTCAAATACTTCCCGCAACCGGACCGCAGAATCCTTCGCTGTATAACGTCCTGAAATTTTGTAACGGATATTCGTTATCCGATATCCAACAAAAAGTTTCACAACACGCAATAGCGGAAACCGGCTGTTGCGACGCCCCTCCTCCAGCTCTATCGGAGGTTTCGCCATCTCTTTGTGAATCTGAGTCGGGATCAACTCCTCGGTGACTGTCTGTCTGCGTCTGTAGCGCTGTTCTTCGTCAAACTGTTTTTCTTCAAGACTGACAATTTTATACGGATGGGCTCCCTGAGTGCCTGTCGCTGTCGTGACAAGCATCCGCTTGGGTACTGTTGGCAGCTTATTGAGCATGAGCATCATTCCGATTTATCAAAATACTGATGTTCCATTTCAGAGAGAATTTCATCCAGTTCTCTATCGTCATACACCAGAAAATCATCGCCCGGCATTTCCGTAGGATTCGGATCATTGCCAGGCAGGACAGATTGATCCGGTTTTTCCGAGAATAACAACCCGTTGAGATAAGTGGCAAGGCCTGTAATCGTCGGGTAATTGAATAGAAGGGTAGCAGGATGTGTGACACCCGCCATTTTTCCAAGCCTGTTTCGCAATTCAATCGCCATCAGAGAATCAAGACCAATTTCCTGCAATGGCCGACCATGGGAGATTTCCTCTGTCTGAACGCTCATCAACCGCCGCACGTCCTGCTCAATCTGCAACGCCAAAGTGTCAATGCGCCGGGCAGGAGACAGACTGGAAATTTGCGAAACAGACAATTGCGATGGCATGGCCTGTGCAGGCCCATCGGTGTTCATTTCGCTGGTGGTTGCCGCATCAGAATTGTTCAGCAGACCGGAAAATATTGTTGCGCCCTCGCCAGCAGGCCCCTGTGCCAATTCAGCAAGGTTCAGTGGTAGCGCGACAAGCCGGCTCACACCGCTATCAAGCGAACGTTGCAAAGCCTTCAATCCATCCTCTGGCTTGATCAGCCCGACACCTGACCCCTCCAGTCTTGCGCCTGTGCCCTGTTCGTGGGCAGCCCCCACATCACTCCAGGCGCCCCAGTCAATTGAAATCGCAGAGCGACCGGTGGCACTGCGCGCTTCTGCAATGGCATCCAGTGCAGCGGACGCAGCAGCGTGGTTTGCCTGTCCCGGTGACCCCAGCACACCTGCTGCCGATGAAAAGAGCACAAATGCATCCACATCGCCCAGCCGTCTATCAAGGTGGGCAGCAGCAACCGATTTTGGAGCGGCGACGAAGGCCATGCGCTGCGGTGTTAACCCGCCAAGCAATGTATCATCCAAACGGCCCGCAGCATGAAACACACCTGCAATGTTCGGACTGTTCTCGCCAATTTTGCTCAAGAGGTCGTCGATTGCCGACAAATCTTCCAAATCCACCTTGTGAACATCGACCTGAACGCCCGCGGACCGCAGGGTTTCAATGCGTTCATGTTGAACCGGTTGCAGGTCCCGGTGCGTTGTCACATGCAGGTGGGCTGCACCGCAATTTGCTGCCCATTCAGCAATCAGCAAGCCCAGGCCACCCGTGCCGCCGGTAATCAGATAGGATTTATCGGCCTCAAATGAGAATTTGTTCTGAAGCTTGAGGACAATTTTTCCGATATGATCAGCACGTTTCATCAATGCCATTGCGGCATTGATTTCTCCCATTGGCATGACGGTAAGCGGTGGCAAAGCGATCCTGCCCGCCTCAACCATCTCAAGTGCCCCCGAAAGCAAGGCACCGCCCGTGCGATTATCAATCTCGTCCAGTGACACAAGTTGATAATTGATATCCGGAAAATCAGCGGCAATTGCGGCGCTGCCCCGGACATTCGACCGACCGAGTTCAATGAATGCCCCGCCAGACTTTAATACACGAAGCCCGGCGTCTGTCAGATCTCCGGACAATGTGTTGATGACAACATCGATGCCATCTGGCGCAATGGCCCTAATGGAATTTTCATATTTTGTATCACGGGAGGAATAAACGTGTTGGATTCCGGCCGCCCGCAGTCTGCTGCGCTTCCACTGACTGCCCGCAGTTGCAAAAATCTGCGCCCCAGCCGCCTGTGCCAGCGCCAGAGCAAATTGGCCAAGCCCGCCGGTAGCTGTGTGAATAAGAATTTTTGACGCCGGTCCAAGATCAATCAGATCTTTGAAAATGTGAAAGGCCGTCATGCCGGCAACCGGCACCACTGCACCTTCAGCAAAGCTCATCGACGCAGGCAGGCGGGCAACACGCTCAACCGGAACCATGACATGGCTGGAAAAACAGCCGCCAGCGAGCCCCACCACACAATCTCCGATGGAAAACGTGCTGACGTTGGGCCCGACAGCGGTGACAATGCCGGCACATTCACCGCCGGGTGCTGCTGTTCGTGCAACAGCACCAATACCCATCAACACATCTTTGAAGTTCAGTCCTGCCGCCCGTATGGCAATTTGCACCATGCCGGATGACGGTTCTTCGTGCACAACGGGCTCGAAACACAGTTGGTCACCATCGTCGCCAAAAATCCCGCAAAAAGGCTCATTTGGCGTTGTCGCCTGTGCTGCAACCGGCAACAATCGTTCAACAAAGCGACGACCATTGCGCCAGGCGACGGAGCGTTCCCCATCATTGATCTCGCCTTCACGCGCCATAAGAGCCATCGCATTTTCTTCGAGTGGATCGACGTCGATAACACGTATTTCTGCACCCGGCTCCTCCAGTGCAGCGGCTTTTACAAGCCCTGTTACCGCGCTGTGATCAGCGTCTGGCACGTCATAGGGCAACACATGGCCCGCGCCACGGGTAGCCACGAGCAGCCTTGCATCGGATTTGATGACGTTTTGCAGTGATGCCAGCACTGAGTTCGCCGGATTGACTGCATTAAACGCTGCAGTGATCAAATCGAACCCACGGGTTACGTCTGGAGACTTACGCGCCAGTATGACCCCTTGTTCAGCCAACCGCCCGGCCCCAAGTGTCAGCGTTTCCACATCGTCAAAACCATTTTGTAAAAGCAGTTCTTGCCAGGTGCTGGCGTCGATCAAAGGGTAATCGGGTCGCAAATCGACATCTGTACGGTTCCACCACCCTTTCGTTAGCGCAAAGGTCAGATCAAGCCATCGAGAAGGGACAAAACCTTCAATCAGCACCAGCCAACCACCGGGTACCAGAACCTCACTGGCATTCTGGATGGCACACCGGATATCCTGTGTTGCATGTAGCACATTTGCCGCGACGGCAACATCATAGGATCGCGGACGAACATTCTGGTCAGCGAATGATCTTTCTGCGTTCAACACGGCCGTGTGAAACCAGGCATGTTGGCCGAATTCATCACCTGCTGCAGCAAGGAACCCGGGTGACACATCGGTAAACAGATACTCAGACAGCTGACCACCAAGCCTTGCCATCAGATGACGGGTTGAACCACCAGTACCCCCACCAATTTCAAGTAACCTGCCATCGCGCCTGCCTGAAAGCGCCTGTCCTACAGCCTCGCACAAAAGGTTGTTGAGACCATAGGCAATGGCGCTCTCGGCATAAAGATCACCGGCAGCCGCCGTCCCTTGATCAAACAACAAAGACACCGGATCGGTCTGTCCGCAAAGGACGGATGCAAGTGCGTCGCCACAACGTGCCAACAGTTGTGTTTCCATCCGTCGGTCCGCAAACCGATCAAGTAATGTGTTTGCCTGAGACTGCACATCTTCTGACGATGAAGGCAATTGCCCAAAGCGGTCCATCAGTCCATCGTCATTTAAATAGGTCTGATAACGCCCAACCAGCCGACGATAGAGCGGCAGTATCGAGGGATTTTGGACAACATCACCAACCGGCAAACCAGGCCCAAGCTGTCTGATAGCCTGCGCCATGTAGGCGCCGGCGAGCCTGTCCATGCCACGCAGATAGTCATCGTGAAGGACAACGTCGATGGGTGGTATCGCAAGATCGGCTGCTACACTTGCCGGAGCCGCCAAAACATTTCCGGGTTTTTCCACCCAGACTGGTCTGTAGAGAAAATCGATCCCTTTGTCCGCCATTGGTCGCGAGGCAAGCCCCTCCACTGTTGCCAGGGCATTTCCTTCATCGTCCACAAGCCAGATGTCACCGACGATCAGTCCGGATTCAGGCACAGCGGATCGGAGCTTCGCCTTACATACATATGCAGTTTCAGAATAAACGGCCTGATAAAGGCGCAATCCGTCAATTGAAACCGGCACATGCGCCTCTGCCTCACCGACAGCCGCAGCCAGCACCTGAAACATCGCATCCACGACAGTGGGGTGAAGAACAGCACCAAAGCCATGGCGACCTGTGTCGTCGAACCTGATTATTGCCGTTGCTGCGCCATCACCGCTGCGAATCTGGGAAAGTCGTTGCAACGCTGGCCCCAGATCGATCCCGTTGCCAGCCATATCACCATAAAACCGCTGTGGGCTGATATCATTTGAGCAGTCTTCAACCTGAGGTGAACCAATGGGCACAATACTGCCGGGCATGGAATTGAGACGTGCGATCCGCTTCACATCGGACTGTGAGCCGCGCGCCAATATGGCCAGGGTCCCATCTGCATCCTGTTGGGTCTGAAGCTCGGTACCCTCGTGGTCAATCTCGAGCAAAGATTCAAATGTCATAGGGCCAAGATTGCGGTTGCCCGTTGCCGCCAACGCAAATGAGACGAGGCCCGCGGCTGGCATTGCCACGCGACCATTGACCTTGTGGTCACCCAGCCAGGCGGGCCGGTCCGGCCAAAGACTGGTCACCATCGGCCTGTCTGCATTGTTGATCCTGGGCGGCTCAATCCAGTAGCGATCGCGTTGGAATGGATAACTTGGCAGTTCGGTCAGCGGCCCCGGCGGGACGAGTTTTGACCAATCCGGATCACATCCAAAAGCGTACAGATTGGCCACTGCATCCAGCAAAGCCTCGTCGTTGCCAATACCGCGCAACGCCGCAAAGGCATGAAATTCCTCACCATTTTCGCTCAACAAGGCCGTCAAACCGGCGCCAGATCCGATCTCAAGCAGGATTGAAGTACCCTGAGCGACAACAGTTTCAATCGCCCGATGGAAAACAACAGGTTTAACGGCCTGACGCGCCCAATGGTCTGCGTTGACAGAATTCGCAACATCGCCCGATACGGTGGAGATAAATGGTATGTTTGCAGGGAGCGACTGCATTTTCGCTGCTGCTGCTCGCAGTGGCTCCACGATGGATTCGATGGCTGGTGAATGAAAGGCAGTCTGACCGGCAAGCAACTGGGCGGCAATGCCCGCACGCTGGCAAATCAGCACAGCATGATCAACTGCAACCCGTGGGCCGCTAATCACCACATTCGAGTTTGAATTATGTGCCGCAATCGAGACTCCAGACAGAGCCTCCGGCGGTATCTTCGCCTCAGATGCATTGATCGACGCCATTGCACCGCTACCAGCCCCCGCCATAAGACGCCCGCGCTCATGAGTAAACCTCAGTGCCTCATCCAAGCCAATCATTCCTGCGGCCCAGGCAGCAGCGATTTCACCAACACTATGGCCGCATACAACAGCAGGATGGATACCGATGGAGCGCATCGTCCCGGTCAATCCGGCCTGCAGGGCAAACAGGCAAACCTGAAAATGCGCTGTATCCGCGGGGTCGACTGCTTGTGCACCGGTGAGGATTGGCATGAGTTCAGGAAATATGCCTATGGCCTGATCCAAAGTATCCCGAAATGGGGCAAACCGTGTCCGAAGTGAAGCAATATCAGGCCATGAGCGACCGCCCTGGCCTGAGAAAACAAATGCGACGCAAGGTGGCATATCCGGCTTGCCGGGTTCGGTCAGCGCAAGGCGTTCGGCTGCCTGAGCAGCGCTACTGGCTACGATTGCAGCGCGGTGTTCATAAAATGGCCGACCAAGGGAAGCTGTTCTGACCGCAGCAGTGAACGAAAGGCGTCCATTCTTCAATGCTGCTTGATGATTGTGCACCATATCAGACAGTGCCTGAGTGTTCTTGGCAGATAGCGGATATATGTAAGGCGTTGCCATTGCAGACATATCCGGTTCAGCCGCTTCTGGTGCCCCGGATATGATGACGTTGGCATTTGTTCCACCGATACCAAATGAACTTATGCAAGCCCTGCGCGGCACCCCAACTGGCCAGGAGCGTGCGCGGTGTTGAATGTCAAATGGCGTATTTTTCAGTCCGAGATGAGGATTTGGCTGCGAGAAATTTGGCAACGCCGAAATTTCTCCATCCTCCACAGCCACGACTGCTGCCATCAGCCCGACGATGCCGGAAGCCGCTTCCAGATGACCGAAGGTCGCTTTTGCTGTGCCAAGGGCAATGCGGCCCTGCGACAGTCCATGCCCGCCAAACACCTGATCCAGCGCACGAACTTCGATTGGATCACCGATTGGCGTTCCTGTGCCGTGGGCTTCAACATATCCGATATCAGCCGGTTCCAATCCGGACGCGGCCAGCGCTTCTGCAATGACAGCTGCCTGACCATCCAGGCTGGGAATTGTGTAACCGGCCTTGGTGTTGCCATCGTTGTTGACAGCAGAGCCCAAAATGACCGCCCTGACGGGAAGGCCGTCGCGGAGCGCATCGGACAAACGACACAGGGCCACAACACCCGCACCTGATCCAAACACCGTACCATCCGCATCCGCATCAAAACTGCGACAACGCCCCGATGATGAAAGAATGGATCCCGGCTCAAACTGGTAGCCGACACGATGGGGCACACGTATGTTGACGCCGCCGGCGATCGCGATATCACACTCGTGAGAAAGCAGGCTTTGAACACCATAGTGCACGCCAACCAGTGACGATGAACATGCCGATTGTATACCAACCGCAGGTCCCTTCAGCCCCAACAAATAGGCTGTGTGGCTGGCCAGATAGTCTTTTTCATTGCCAACCATGGCCGTCAATGTGCGGGCCGATGCACCGGTTGCAAGGCCGGGTAGGATGTTAAACAGCAGATAGGAACTGATCGACGCACCGGCAAAAACACCGATATGGTGCTTTCCATCCCCGGCAACGATACCGCCATTTTCCAGGGCCTCAGCCACACATTCCAAGAACAGACGGTGCTGAGGGTCCATCAATTCCGCTTCTGCGGCGGAAAGATCAAAATAAGCTGCATCGAACTGATCAATATTGTCGAGCAAAGGCGCACGTTTCACATAATTTTCGTGCCCGATCACATCGGCGCCAAGGCCTGCAATGCTCAGATCTTCAGCTGATAGATCGCTGAATTGATCCTCGCCGGATCGCAAAGCGCTACGCATCTGATCAATATTGATTGCGCCCGGCAATCGACACGACATGCCGATAATCGCAATGCCATCGTCACTCATCAGCGCTTCCCACGCTGTTTCGACATGCGGCGCTGGGCGCCACGCGTGCTGCCCAAATCTGCCGCTTTGCGATCTGCTGCCTTGCGCTGTGAACCGCTGGCAGACAAACGTGCAGCAATGCCAGCAACCGTGGGATCCCGGAATATATCAACAATATCGATTGCAGCCCCGAAAGTGTCAGTGAGCTGACGATGCAGCCTCACGATGTGCAAAGACGTGCCTCCAAGATCAAAAACGGCATCCGTACGTCCCACGTCCGACCTACCCAAAATTCCCGCAAAAATCTGCGCAACGGATTCCTCAATCGCGCCGTCGGCCCGCTCGACATTCCCGCGTTCAACACCGGAGAACTCCGCCACCAGCCGATTGCGGTCTACCTTGCCATTGGAACTCAATGGAATGGCGTCAATTTCCACTATATGTTCCGGCACCATATAGGCAGGCAATATCTGTGAAACGTGCTGTTTGAGCTGCGACGGGAGATCACCTGTTGTCCTAGTGCCATTCAACCGGCCCTGAGGCACACCGCCGACTATCGTCATGGCAAGGAAATGTCTCTCGCCCAACTCCATAGCACTGGTCAGTAGACCGGTATCCATTGTGCCAACAGGACACAGGCCGAGATCAACTCTGGCAGCCTGCAGCATCAGTTCCTGTGTCATTGCACCGGTTTCAATGAGGCTGAAATCCCGTGCGAGATCCCCATAAAGAGGCACGATTGCTTCATTTGCCACCACCAGATAAATGGCGAAAGCTGCACTCGCAACCATGGAGCGATTGGCATCAACCTGCGCCTCAATCGGAAAGGTAATCTGCGGGTCAACCAATTCCAGATCATGTCGATCCGGGTTATAGGCGTATAACCCTGAAAGTTCATCAGATCGCCCAGCCTTGACATGCAGCCACACCTGAACCGGATAAGCACTTCCTGCTGATGGATAACGATATAGCGGGCCATCTTCACCCTGAACCGTGCCCATGCAGGACAATAGCGCCGCCAATTGCGCTGCAGATACTGGCTCTTGTGAATACTGCCGTATGCTGCGCCTTGTCTGATCGCCGGAAGTTGGCTCGCCTGCCAATGCAATGCGCCTTGCCCCGTCCCGTTCCGGGCGCAGCGCCAATCGTTTGAGACGGTGTTCTATCCGCTCACCGGCACCGCGCAGCAGGCGCGCATCATCCGTTGCGGACGTATCTTTCGATGTGCCGTTATTGGCAACAACACAAGCCACGAGCCTATGATCCTGTGGGTTCGAACCAGCAACAAGTGCACAGGCCCTTTGTACTCCGCCATGGCTGTTCAAGGCGGCTTCCACCTCACCCAGTTCAATACGGTGACCGCCGATCTTGACCTGTGAATCTTCACGTCCCAGAAATTCTATTGAACCGCCTGGAAGATAGCGGCCCAGATCACCCGTTGCGTATAGGCGCTCTTCAGTTACCGGATGATTGAAGAATTTTTGCGCCGTGAGGTCGCTGTCTCCCTTGTAGCCGCGTGCCAGTCCGTCTCCAGCGATGTGTAGCCATCCTGGAACCAGCATCGGGCAGGGTTCAAGAGCATTGTTGAGTATGCGGAAACGCTGATTGGCAAGTGGCCACCCATAGGGAACGCTGGTTGCATCTGCATCCAATCCGTCCGTATCGAAGTAGTTTGACCAGATCGATGCTTCCGTTGCACCACCAAGAGCAATCACCCGCGCATTTGGTGCGATCTCCCTTAGTTTTTGCGGCAGATCAACGGGCACCCAGTCACCGGACAGTAAAAATAATCTCAGGTTGGGGTACGGACCACCACCATGCTCCAGAAGCATCTGTGCGAGTGCAGGAACCGTATTCCAGACGGTCACATTCTGCTCAAGAAGCAAGCGTGACCAATGGGCCGGGTCGCGAACCCTTTGCCAATCCGGCAGGACCAGTCTGCCACCAACATTCAGCAATCCGAATATATCATAGACAGACAGGTCAAAACCAAGATCAGACAGGCCCAGCACCGCATCATTCGAGGTAACATCAAAACGCCGATTTATGTCCTGAATCGTATTGTCTGCGGCGCGATGTTCAATCATCACACCCTTGGGTTCACCCGTTGAGCCGGATGTAAAAATTCCATAGGCCAGATCACCGACAGCCGCCTCCGTCAGCGGTGCACGTGCTGGTAATACGCCGGTGCACTCGGCATTTTGTACCTTAACACCATCGGGCCAGATGTGATCCGACGGGTCGCCATCGGTCAGGATAAGGCGCAACCCTGCCCTATCGGCCAAACGGTTCTTTCTGTCGCCAGGTGCAGACACCGGAATTGGCAGATAGGCCGCCCCGGCCATTAAAACCCCCAGAACCGCTGCAATCTGCATCGGACCCTTGTTGAGCACGATACCGACCAACTCTCCCCGGCCTATATTATGGTCGCGAATTTCACCGGCAATTTTCAGCGCCTGAATTCTCAGCCTTTCATAACTCCAGCTTTCTGAAGACGATATTATTGCCGGGCTGGCAGGATTATGTGTGAATATTTTTTCGTGGATAGGAGCCGGCTTCAGCGCAACGGTCGTTTCATTTGCCCGAGATTGCTCATCCAGATCAATCCGCGACAAATGACTGCCCAGTCGGCCTGACCATGCAGTCTGATCGGCTACCAGTGTCTGCAGCAGCCGCTGATAAGCACCCATCATTGCATCAATCAGGCGCGTCGGAAACAATCCGTCGACGAAATCAAATGACAAAGAAAGCCCATTTGCGTCTTCAATGACATGGTGGTCTATCCAGACCTGAGGTGTTTGCGTAATGGCGTAGGTGCCTTTTCCCAACCACCCCATGGGTTCATCGCCGCCGACATGCGTCTGATGTCCCAGTGCGCTGGTAAAGACTACCGGAATGGCAGCATCAGCCTGTCCGGTCACCCGGGCGATTTCACGCGCAACACGAACACCGCTCCAGCCGTCATATTCCAATGCATCTGCCAGAGTTTTCTGAATATATAGCGCTCGGTCACGAAAGGTCGTCAGGCGCGCGTCGACCTCAACAAGCAGCGTCGAAGTGAAATCCCCAACAACATCGCCAAAGTCTGGCGGTGTGCGAAACGACGTCAGGGTGAGCATGAAATGCTGAGTTTTGGAATAGGCGGCCAGCACGTCCGCATAGGCAGCCAAAAGCAGCGTCGAGGGCGTCATTGCATTGTTTTGTGCGCTGCGGCTCAGTGCCTGCCATTCCAATTGATTGATCGATACGGATCGCCGGATAAATTTCGGAACACCTATTTGCGATGGTACACAGGCGAATGGCAATTGCGGTGGACCGGGCAATGCTGCAAGCTTCGGACGCCAATAGGCCTCAGCCCGCGCCATATCTTCTACCGATGGCCCACCGTGTTGCACAAATTGTGCAAAGCTTCGCTTCGGTTTCGAAACATTCTGCGCTGGATCTTCGTAAAACGACCGCCATTCGCGATACAGAAGCAACATGCTTGCGGCATCTGCAATCAGAAGATCCATACCCAGGTGCAATATTCGGCGGCCATCAATGATTGAAACGCGAATGTCGAACAACGGCCATTGACCCGGATTAAAAACATGGTGAGACATCGCATCTCGAATGGCGGTCAGACGTTCCTGCGGATTATCGGCCACATCCAGAACATCCTGCTTAAAACGGTATTCCGAGCCCGCCGGGAGAATACCTTGTTGTCCATCGTCGCTGAATACGGCCCGCAGCATGTCATGGCGTGTAATCAGGCGGTTCCAGGCTGATTCCAAACGCTCCAGATCCACCTCACCCAGTTCGAATTCACGATAGGCATGGCATCCAACACCCCCCAGAACATCTGATTGCCGTCCAATCCAGTATGCTGCCTGTATCTCGGTCAGTGGAAAGGGCGCATCTGTTGTTTCAGCTGTCAGATGGGCAATCAGCCGTTCCTTGTTAACCGCAAGAACGCGTTTGTCTTCATCCGTCAATACGCCTTTTGGTGCACGAATTCCAAGACGATCTCCATCCAGGGAAATCATCACGTTGCGGTTCTTGTAGACCTCTAACAGCTCATTCATGGACAGGTGAGCAAAATTCATAGCACCAAATCCTCCCACTCATCGTCCCGGGATGCATCATTCTCAAAGGTCTGCAGCAATTCGGCAAGCGTCCCACCGCCAAGGATGGTTGCAATGGAGGGCGACTGGCCAAATTTTCGCCTGAGTCGGTTACGCAATTCCATGCCCATCAATGAGTCAAATCCCAGCTGCACAAGCGTTCGATCATGCGCCAGTATGCGCCCGGCCCCAAAACCGGCGACCAGGCGTATTTCCGCAAAGACCATTTGCTCAAGGCTACCGGTCACCTCGTCAGTTGGATGATTTTCGCCGGCCAGATGCGCAAGGCTCGGCCCCAATTGACCGGCCGGGTGCCTTGCAGCAAAGGCCTGCCAGTCAATTGCCGCAATCATCGGATCAACCAGATCGGATTTCAGAGCGCGCTCTATCGCTTCAAGCACGACATCCATCGAAAGTGCCGTCATTCCCAATGCAGCCAGCCGCGCACGCGCACTTGCGTCCAAAGCGCCAGCCATGCCCGCACCATCCAGTTGACCCAGAATGATGGACAGCCCGGGCAACCCATCTTTGCAGCGACGGCGGATCAGCGCATCTAGGACACTATTGGCTGCGGCATAGCCGCCCTGCCCCGCAGCCCCAAGAACTGAGGCGATTGAAGAAATGACCACAAATTCATCAAGATTATTCTCACGGGTGGACGCATCAAGGGACAGTGCACCCCGTGCTTTGGCACCATAGGCGGTGTTGAACTGTGCATCGGACAAGGCAGCAAGAGGCCCGGCCGCCTGGGCCCCTGCCGCATGATAGACCGCACGCAACGGCGGCAGATCATCAAACGAGGATTGTATTTTGTCGCAGGACGCCGCGTCAGACATATCTGCTGCAACCGCCTTGACCGTTTTACCGGTTTCGCGCGCCAGTTCGGCTACAAAATCCATATCCGGATGACGCCCAACCAATACAACAGCTTTTGCACCGCGACCAAGCAGCCATCTGGCAAGCGTTCTTCCCACGGCACCAAATCCGCCGGTTACCAGCGCGCTGCCATTCAGATCAGACAATGTTGAACCGGTTGGCATAGGGTGCTGCGTGAGGCGAGTAACCCTGCGTGTTCCCTTTTCAATACACACGCGGTCTTCGTCACACGGCTGTGCAATTTCTGCCATAAGTGCTGCCGGTGTGTCAGCGACTATATAGCGGGCACCCGTCAGTGGTTGCTCCAGCGCAAGCGTCGCTGCCAAACCGTCCAGAAGCGCCATTTCAGGATTGGACTGCGGCCCAAAAACACCAAAGGATATGCCGGGCGGCATCTCCAATCCTGCAGCAAATGCAGCAAATTTCATCGCCCGTGGCCCAATGTCGTGATCGCGTGCACTATTGTAGCAATCCACAATGTGAGAGACCGGCCCACAGCGGTCGATCAGTCCTTCAATATCATTGTCCAGGTAACGCCATACACCAGTGACTTCGCGTTCCAATCGATCCCCAGCAACTGCAATTTGGGTCGATTGCCCGACTGTTTGGGCCAAAACAGCAGCATCTTCCATTGTGCTGGCAACGACCAGAACATTTGGCGACTGTGCAGTCGCCTTTGCCACCTGCTCGTGCCATTCAAGCTGATAGTAGAGCCCGTCAAGAGGATCTTTGCGTAAATCCTGTTCGCTTGCAGTGTGCGCATTCAGGCCCTTGACCTGAATAAATACATCGCCCGCCTCATCAGCAACATCTAGGTCCACGACAACGACTGTGCCGGCCTGTTTGAGCCTTGCATGAACACAGGCAGTCCCGGTTGGCACTGAACGAATGGCAAACCGGTCTATGCCGATTGGCAGTAGCGTTTTTCCCCGCATTTCCTCCGGCAACGCACCGCCTGCAGCCTGCAGGCATGCATCCAGAAATGCCGGATGGATCATACCATCAAGCAGCTTTCGTTCATTGACCGGCTCCACCTTTGCCAGCGCCTCTCCACGACCTCTGCGCATTTCAACCAAACCGGAAAATGCCGGTCCAACATCTATGCCAAGCCGGGCAAGTTCACTGCGCCAATCAGCACCATCAATGGCCTCTTCACAGCGTTTGGCAATCGCTGGTACATCGATTTTAACCGGGTCTTCATGACCACTGACAAGATCAGCCTGTGCATGAATGACCCATTGCCCATCTGGCCCTTCACTGACCAGACTTGCCTGATTGTCCGGTTCGATCTTTGTCCAGATCGAAAAATCCGCATTGTCCGGCAGGCGAAGCGGGTTGGGAAACACTATGCCGTCAATCACAGTGTCGCTGTGGCCGGATTTTTCGGCAGCCAGCAACAGGCAGGCGATTTGAAATGCACCGGGAACCAGCACGCTTCCATGGACCATGTGATCAGCCAGCCAGGGGTGTCTTGTCAGCCCGCTCATGAGGTGAAACTGATGTCCGGGCAAGGGCCCGGCAATCAAAGTGCCCGGCAACCCGCTGGGTGCGTTAACCCGTGCTCTTTGCTGGCGCCAGAAACGTTTTTTGTGAAACGGTGTAACCGGAAGCGCCATACGCGGGCCAGCTGGCAAAACCGCTTGCCAGTTCACATGAAATCCAAGTTCATACAGACGCGCATACAGATGCAGCCAGTCTTTTTCAGTCCGCAGCGGTGTGCAAACAACATTCAAATCCGCTGTGCCATAGGTCGGTTTTTGTACTGCGACGACAACGCCGACCCCTATTTTTTCCAAGCTCTTTTTCAGGTCGTTGCCTTCGTGCGTGTGAATGAGAGGCAAGCCAACCGGCAATCCAGCCGGAACTGGTGTTCCCGGTTCACCAAGCAATGCATAGGGCTGAATGCCGGCAGCTTTCAGCCTGGACAGGTCAATATCACCGGCGCCGCTTATATCAAAAGCCAATCGGGGGCGCGGTATTACATGTGCAAAGCTCGTTTGTTTCAGAGCAAGACGCGCCTCACTGCAAGATTGCGTAACAACTGCGATACGATATTCGAAAGCACAACGCCCCAGTGCTGCCGAGCGGCAAACGCGTGCAAAATCCTGCTCCTCCTGCAGCACCTGATCCATTTTGTTCATTATTTCGCGCAGACCCGACGGCGTGCGCGCAGAAAGAACCAATGCGCTCGGATTATCGTTCGTCCGTGGCACTTCGCTTGGTGCGGCAGCCTGCGCAACGCGCTGATCTTCCAACACGAGATGAACATTGGTGCCGGAAAAGCCAAAAGAACTCACGCCAGCGATCCGGCGGTCATGGTTTTCTGGAAATGCCCGCTGGCTTAGCGGAAAATCAAGTTCGAGTTTGCCGGTAGAAATTTCAGGATTTATGCGCTCAAAATGAATATTTGGCGGCACCTGCCCACTTTGTACAATTTGTGCGGCCTTGATCAGTCCGGCAATACCGGCTGCAGGACCCAAATGCCCAATATTCGATTTAACGGCACCCAACATCAACGGGTTATGCCGGTCGGCGGCAAATACATCGGCCAGAGCGTGGCATTCTATCGGATCACCCAGTGCAGTACCGGTCCCATGTGTCTCGATATAACCAATATCGGAGGGATTTACGCCCGCATCACGCAGGGCATCTTCAATGACCCGTTTTTGCGCTATACGCGACGGAGCGGTCAAACTGACGGAACGTCCGTCCTGATTCATTGCAGTGCCGCGTATGACACTTATCACCGGATCACCGGCGGCCAGTGCGTCATCCAGCCGTTTTAGCACCACAATACCGGCACCCTCACCCTGAACAAACCCGTCAGCGCGGGAATCAAAGGATTTGCATCGTCCGTCCTGCGCCATCATATGTAATTTTGACAAGCCAACCGACAGGTTTGGTTCCAAAACAACATAAACACCACCGGCCAATGCAAGGTCGGTTTCGCCCGACCGCAGGCTCTGGCAGGCCTGATGCACCGCCGCCAGTGAAGACGAACAGGCTGTATCAAGTGCAACGGCCGGTCCGTTCAACCCAAGCTGATAGGCAATTCTTCCGGCAGCCACGCTTGCAACGCCACCTGATATCGTATGGGCGTCAATGGCACCAGGATCTGCAATGCCCTGTTGGTAATATTCGTCTCCATTGATACCGACAAAGACACCAGTTCGGCTGCCCGACAGGCTATCGGGCGCTATGGCGGCGCGCTCAAGTGCTTCCCACGAAACCTCAAGAAGCATCCTGTGCTGCGGGTCCATTTCAATAGCTTCACGGTCCGACAGATCAAAAAACTCGGCGTCAAAGCGGTCTATGCCTTCCAGAAAAGCGCCCCAGCGCGAATTCATCTTTCCAGGCACATCAGGATCGTGATCATACCAGATATCATTGTCCCAGCGGTCCGACGGCACTTCACCAACAGCATCGACACTGTCCATCAGCATGTGTGCGTAAGCTTCGGGCGAATTTGCACCACCTGGAAAACGGCACCCCATGCCAACGATGGCAATAGGACCATTGTGCTTGGCCTGCGCCTTTCTAAGCTCAGCTTTCAAAGTGCGAATGGTTACGATGGCACTGCGCAGTTGATCTTCGTACACCCCTATCCTCTCCCCACATCTTCTCCCAACTCCGCTGCCAATAGCGCAGAGAGTGAGTCAGCATCGAGAACATCAAGATCAGCGCCACCCGTGTCTGTTTCCACCTGCTCTTCCTGCGCCGGTTCAAAAAGATCAGGAAAGGCCGTCATGCCCAGATGGTGTGACAGCGCGCGTACACTGGGGTAATCAAAGACCAGTGTCGCACCAAGACGGATTGCCACGGCGTTGGACAGATTTTTGCGCAATTCTATGGACATCAATGAATCAAGCCCGGCTTCTCGCAGCGGCTTGTCATCATCTATCTGCTCTTGGCCAACACGCAATATTGCCGCAACCTCCGCTCTGATAAGGTCGCACAAGAGGTCTGCGCGGTGACTTTGCGGCGCAGTTTCGATCACGCTGAGCCAGGACTTCACATCCACCGGATCGCTCGATGTCACAGCAACCTGCGTGCCTTTTGAACGGCAGACGGATTGAAGAAGGAAAGGAATACCGCCCAGTGAAAAACGTTTGCGATATTGCTGCCAATCGGCATCCAGAATAGCGACCTGTGCTTCCGGTTGCATCATGGCATGGCCAAGCATTGCGAATGCCGCTTCCGGCGGCATGAAGCCGAGCCCTGTTTCGGAAACATGTTCCTCAATACCGGGTTGAACTGCAGCACCTGCCTGAGCAAACGCACCCCAGTCAACCGACAGTCCCACACGACCACTCAGTCGTCTTTGCAATGCCAGTTGATCGAGCGCTGAATTGGCTGCGGCATGATTGGCCTGACCAAATGGCGCCAACAGTCCTGCCGCAGAAGAAAACAAGACGAAATGATCGAGGCTGATATCGCGGGTCAACCGATCCAGAGCAAGTGCGCCGGACAGTTTCGATTTCAAAGGCACAAGGACATCATCTGCGCTTTGATTGATAAGGGCGCCATCAGCCAGCGCTCCGGTCGCATGGAACACACCTTTCAGCGGTGCGATTGATGTGGCAAGCGCAATCAGGCGTTCCAACGCATCTGGATCGCTGACATCCACTGTTTCAAGCCGGGCTTCAATCCCGTCCAATGCCATTCTGGTGGCTTGTGACGGAGGTCGCCTGCCCGCCAATACCAGGTTGCGCGCACCCCGCTCATACAGCCATCGCACAAAAAGAGGACCCAATCCTCCATAGGCGCCGGTTACCAGATAGATCGCATCCCCATCCAACCGGGGTGCGGTTAAATTGTCAGCCGGTTGCAAAATAAGTTGCGACGTGACGTTGGCGGTTCCGGTTAAAGCAACATCACCGCGGGTCTTCACAATGGCTGTAGCAAGCCGCGTGCTTTGCGCGTCCAATGTCTGATTGGCGTCAAGTGTGATGCATCGACAGTGGGTATCCGGTAGCTCAACTGACACGCCCCTTCCAAATCCGGTCAGCGCTGCGGTTTCCATTTGACCGGTTGCGATCAGGCAAATGCGCGGTTGCGTTTTTGCCGATGCCACGTTTTTGACAATACTGTGGGCCTCCAACAATACCTGCTCGGACGAACAGTCTGCTTGCAGGCCGCCAACATAGATCAGGTCCGTTACGAAATCCGGTATCGATGTTTCAGATGATAGATGGTCAACGCCATGTCCCATCGAAACCAAAGATTGTTCCAGACTTGCAGTAACGGCACGTGGTGCGCCCAATATGGCAAAGCGGCGTTGCTGACACTTTCGAGCCAGGATAAAAATCTGCTGGGAAACACCGGCAATACCTTCATGCCCCGGATCATGAAACTCAATCGCTTCAAACCCCGCGTCTTCGAGATGCCGGCGCCATGCCGCCGGTGACAGGAGGGCATGATCGCGGGTCGAGGTATCAGTAAATGCCCACATCCCTGCAGTTAATCCAAACGTCAGGTCACCCCACAGTATTTGTCCAGCATTTTCCACCAGCATCAAAAGACCGCCCGGTGACAGCAGATCATGAACATTGCGTAAAGTGGCAGAGATATCCGATGTGGCATGCAGCACATTTGCAGCGACAGCCATGTCGAAATCACCCTCGGCGATATTTTGTGACGAAGCGGGTCGCTCTATATCAAACTGCGAGGTTGCGATCGCCGTCCCGGCGAACTTCACTTCGGCGCGTGCAACCAATGCAGCGCCGATATCCGTGAACAGATAGGAGGAACCCGGTGGAAGGGTTTTCAGGAGATGGGCTGTCGTAGCGCCGGTTCCGCCGCCTATTTCGATGGCATTGACGGGCACATCCCGTGGCAGAGCTGCACCGGCAGCAGCAACCATTCGCTGGACTGCTGCAGAAAATGGCGAGTGCTCGTAGAGTGCTTCCGCCAATGCGGTATCGCCGCCGGGAAACAGCAATTCCAACGGGTCCAGGCGCCCCTGCAACAATTCATCCAGTTTTGGACCACAGCGACCCAGCAGTTGGAGTTCGCCAGCAGCTTCCGGATGTTGCTCCATCGCATCCCGCAGGCGCAACTGAATGTCCCCCTGCCCGTCCAACTGCCCGATACCGTGATCTGCCAATGACCGCACCAGATGGTCCACCAGCCTTTTGTGCTCAGGTGCCACTGTCAGGGATGCAACATCGCTCAGATGTCGTGCACCCATCGATAGAAATGCAGCGATTATATACTGACGGCTGAGGTCATCCAGGACCTGGCCGGTTTTGCTGTATTGTGCCAGCGCCAGCGTTTCCTCAACCGCGACGTGACCAACGGCATCATTGATCACAGTCAGATCAAAATTTGCAGCGCTTTGTGCCGGCCTATTCTCTATCCGATACATCCAGTCTTTGCCGGACGGCTCATCAGACAGCGCATCAACCGATCCGGCCTGTTCGAGCATTGCAAGATTTGCTGACGTTAACGCCACGCGATTTTCATGCGGTGATGCAATGGCACGCAGCAGCATATATTGCATGAGATCAGCACGCAGTGCGCCACCGATATTGCCATTGGAAAGAAGATGACGTTTCGTCAGTTCACTCAGATCGTACTTGGCAACAAGTGCATCGACGTTTTGCGCAAAATGGACATCGTCTAGCCAGTTGGCAACTTCACGGCTGGCATCGACAGCACGCACCAGACGCAATCCATGCCCCCCCAAGAGCTCAGCCCAGTCCCTGGCTGAAGGGGTGTAGGAATGGGTTTGCGGATTAACAATCGCATCACCTGTTGAAACAAAATCAGCGATAACCAGCAGTCCGCCTGCGCGCAGGCTGCCGGCAATATTTGCAAATAATCCCTCTTTATCCGCAATCAGGCCGGTGACCTCAACACCGAAAATCAGATCGGAATTTTGTGGAAATGGCACTTTGCTGGAATCGGCACGGTCCACCTTGACCCGGTCGCCAAGCCCCATGGCATTGAGGCGTTTTCGACCGACGGCCACCTGACCGGCTGAAACCGTAAATCCCCGCCCGGTCAAATGCGGATGTTCCAGCATCATGCTGGCCAGATCGGCAGCGTGTCCGCATCCATAGTCAAAAACAGTGCTAATCCGGTCAAAATCCAGATCCGCAAACAGGACATCTTTCAAAGCTCTTTGGGTTTGACGAAGACGTTCGTGCCCCTGTGGATCAATGTCCTTTTCAAACAATGAACGCACCCAGGAAAAATTGGGGTCCGGTTGCGGCAGGAAACCAAAGGTCAAATGGCCTTCTTCCGACGTTCCATCATCGCCGGCATCGCTGTAGTTTTGCGACAACACTGTCAGTTCATCATAAAAATCGTAGATAACAGCAGAGCCACGGGCGTCCGTTTCAATCTGTTTGCTCTGCGTATCTGACTGAGACATGTGCCCGCTGGCCGGGACATCCAACCAGTATCGACTGCGCTCAAAGGGCGTCGGCGGCACACCAACGACCTGTGCACCGCTGCCTACAAATAAAGGTTCCCAGTTCAGATGCACGCCGGCCAGATAGAGTTCGGTCGCTGCCGCCGCGATTGTCCGCCCGTCGTCAAGGCCACGGCGCAGGGACGCTATCTGCCTGCAGTCGGGCACCAGTTTTGCAGCCATGGCACTCAGAACACTGTCCGGGCCGATTTCCAGCAACACATCCACTTTGTGGGTTTCAAGATGGCGAATGCCTTCGGCGAAACGTACAGGGTTCTTTGCATGATCCAGCCAGTAATCAACACCCAGATTTTCAACCTGTCGGCCGGTCAGATTGGATACCAGTGTCATCTGCGGCTTGTGCCAGACGATTTCACCAGCAGCGCGTGCCAGTTTCGGCAGGCAAGGTTCAATCAATGGCGAATGAAACGCATGCGACACTGCAAGCCTGTGTGTATCCACACCAGCATCGTCAAGCATGGCACCCAACCGGTCCAATGCGTCGGCTTCACCGGAGACGACGGTGTTACGCGGCCCATTGATTGCGGCAATTGCCAACACACCTTTCACCCTGTCGAGATAGGGCAGGACTTCAGCAGCCTCTGAGAAAACCGCCATCATTCCGCCACCCGAAGGCAAGGCCTGCATGGCTTTTCCTCGCGTTGCAGCCAATCGCAGCGCGTCCTCATTGGTGATTGCACCACTGATCGCAGCGGCAGCAAACTCACCCACACTATGTCCCAGAACAGCAACGGGTTGAATGCCCGCAGCACGCCAGAATTCGGCCAGAGCCAACTCCACCGCCACAATCAGCGGCTGCGCCAGATCCGTTCGCTCAATGGGGGTTTCACCAAATAATGTGTCCTTTGAGTTAATCCCCATAAGAGGATCCAGGAACGTGAAATTTCGATCCAGCGCCTGTCTGAATATTCGCTGGCCATCATACAAGCCGCGCGCCATACCCGCATATTGGCTACCCTGTCCGGTAAAGATAAATGCGACACGCGGTGCGGCTGTGACATGATGACAAACCGCATTATCCAAAGCTTCACTGGCCTGTAAGGCCGTATCAGCGGTAACGGCCACCCGGTGAGGGAATGCGTGGCGCCGTGCTGTCGACGTATAGGTGATATTACGAAATGCGTTACCGGTTCCCTGCAGATATTGCTTCCACTGCGCGACGGCGGTCTCAAGTGCGCCGGCTGTTCGTGCCGATATGGCCAGTGTTCGTGCCGCATCTTCACTCGGCATCATTGCGGCTGGTAGTGGCTGATGGGATTCCACAATGACATGCGCATTTGTACCAGCAAACCCGAATGCACTTACGCCGGCAATTCGCCGTCCTTCAATTGTCTCCAGCACCATCGACTGCTGCGGCACCACTATGGGTGCATCCAGCAGATCTATTTCAGGATTAAGAACGCTGAATCCTGCCTGTGGCGGCACAATCCCACGATTGACGACCAGCAATGCCTTAATGAGACCTGCAATGCCTGCGGCAGCTTCGGTGTGCCCCAGATTGGCTTTGACGGAACCGACCAATACTGGCCCTGACCGTTCATGATCAAGTGATCTGGCAACCGCCTCAATTTCTATGGGGTCACCCAGGGGTGTCCCCGTACCATGCGCCTCGACAAAACCAACCTGATTTGCCCGAACACCGGCATCTCGCAGGGCCTCTGTGATAACATTTTCCTGCGATGGTCCGTTGGGCGCTGTCAGTGAATTCGACCGACCATCCTGATTAACGGCCGATCCGCGTATGACGGCGATGACACGGTCATGGGCAACATCCGCATCACTCAACCGCTTGAGTATGATGACACCGGCGCCCTCACCGTGGCCGAAACCATCAGCACTTGCATCAAATGGTTTGCAATGGCCATCAGGTGCGGTTGCACCAAGTTTTGTGCTGGCTACAAGCGGCTCGGGGGCCGTCATTAAATGCACGCCGCCAACAATAGCCAAATCACATTCACCGGCCCGCAGGCTTCTCACCGCCATATGTATCGCAACAAGAGACGATGAACAGGCGGTATCAACAACCAGCGCTGGACCGGTTGTTCCCAGATAATAGGCAAGCCGACCTGCAATGACACTGGCGTGGCCACCTGTTGCCGACCAGCCATCGATGAGCGCCGGGTCCGGCGCACCGCGTGCCATCAGTGAATAATTGGCGTTATAGGCACCGGCAAAAATGGCTGTACGGGTTCCTGCCAGGCTATCGGCAATAATTCCGGCATCCTCAAGCGCCTGATGACTTACTTCCAGAAACAAACGCTGGTGCGGATCCATGGTGGCAGCTTCGCGCGGCGCTATGCCAAAAAAACCAGCATCGAAGCGATCAATCCCGTCCTCCAGGAAACCGGCCTGCGTCATGTTCATTGTGCCGGGATGATCACGTTCACTGTTGTACCATTTTTCGCTGTCCCACCGGTCAGCCGGAACGGAAATAATCCCGTCGCGCTTTTCTTCGAGCAACTGCCACAGTGCATCCGGTCCATCAACACCACCAGCAAATCGACAGCCTATTCCAATAACTGCAATCGGCTCCCGCTCGCTGGACTCGGTGTCAGATATCGCATTCATGGGCCTATTCACTCCGGCTCTCTTTTTGCACTTCCATTCGGCGATTAATGGCATTGGTGACAGCAAGCACCGATGGGTAATTGAAGGCAAGTGTGACCGGCAGTCTGATACCCAGGCGCACAGACAGATCATTGCGCAACTGAACGGCTACCAGGGAACTCATACCGAGGTCACCAAAGGACGACATCAACCTGGGGTCCATGCGATCAATTCCCAAAAGCCTGGAAACAGCATCACTCACAACCTCATCAACCTTGGCGGTCTGTGGTCGATCCGGTATCGAAATCTCGATATTGGTACCCAACAATTGCGAGTACAGGGCAGCCCCGCTTGCATCCTGGATCGCGTGCCGGCTGATTTTGTTCCAGTCGCAATGCGCTGCGACCTGTTCTGTCACACCTGCCGCCATCAGCGCTTCCATTGCACAAAAGGCCCGATCCTGCGTGATTGTATCGATACCATGCGCCGCCCAGCGCCGCGCTAAGGTTTCGTCAGCGGATTCAAGCATGCCTGAACCATCCCAGGTACCCCAGTAAATACATGTGGCCGGGTGGCCCGCCGCATGGCGCGCACGCGCGATGGCACCAAGGCTTGCATTTGCCGCACCATAGGCACCGGCGCCGGTCAAAGGTACATAGGCAGTTATGGACGAGAACAGCACGAATGTATCGATTTGTCGGTTGCGCGTAATACTATCCAACACAGAAGCACCCAGCAATTTGGAGCGAAACGGGGTTGAAAACTCGACTGCAGCCTGCCGGACCAGCAATGCGTTTGATACTGCACCTGCGGTGTGAAAGACGCCTTTGATCGGCCTTCCATCGCTTTCACTCTGTTCAAATATGGCTGCCATGGCATCGCGATCCGCTACATCCGCTGCAACGGTGATCACCTTCACCCCACGTGTCTCATAATCCGTGACTTCAGCAAGAGGCCGTGTATTGCGACCAACCAGCACCAGATGTTTTACACCACGCTCAACCAATCGCTGGGCCACAGCTCTACCTATGCCGCCGAACCCGCCTGTCACCAGGTAACTGGCCTGTGGGTCGGGATTGTATGGCACATATTTGTGCGATGATTTTTGAAGGCGCGGTACCTCTAGGCCCTGAGCCGTCACCCGCACAAAAGGGTCATTGTCGGCAATGCGCAGCGCATCAATGATGCGGTCGCCCGCATCTGAAAAACCCTGCTGAAGATCAATCATATGCACGTGTAGTTCAGGGTGTTCAACCGCAATGGTTCGTCCAAGTGCCAATGCCGCCATCGCCAGGGCATTGCCTTCGCGCGCACCCTCGGCAAGAATTGCCAGACGGGGTACGACTTGCCGGTCAATCAATGCTGGTAACAATTGCTGAAGACGCGTCAATTCCTTGAAGGAACGCCCTGCCGGATACAAAATCTGACAGTCGCTGTCGCTCGGCAATTCATCCGGCAATACCACAACCACATCACATCCGGATTTTTGCAACTGCTGCGCAATTTTCTCGCTGAATGGACCATCGCCAATCAAAAATATACGGTTTGGAAGCGCACCGGTTGAACCTTCCACCGGCAGAGTCACCCATTCCTGCTGGAAGAACAGATCATCCATATCAGCGACAATAGTGTTGGCCCGGGGTATATGCTCCAATTTGAAATCCGGCCAATGCCGTCTTCGACTAAAAGCTGTTGGCGCAAGATGCAGCCGCGTATTTTCGGAACATTGTTTTTCTGCCTCGGTCAGCATGTCGCTTGGCAGGGGTTCTCCACCGGCAACCGACCGCAGGCATTCCCTCACATCCTCTTGGGTTGAAACGACCGCTGTGCAAATCGCGGGTCCTGAAATCCGACCGGCCCTCAAAGTATGGCAAAATGCACCGACGTTTGTCTGCTCATCCAGATTTGCCAACAGGCGTTTGGCTGTGTTTCGCAACGATGTTTCATTGGGTGCTGCCAAACGCAACTGAAAGGGGCCGTCCTGAAGAGCCTCGGCATCGCCCACCGGTGCCGGGCCCACTATGATATGGGCGTTGGTGCCACTCATGCCCAACGCAGTGACAGCCGCATAGGGCGCTGCCTCGGACCATTCTCCGGGTGGTGTCTCAAGTGTTATCTGCTCACTGAATTCTGCAATCTCGACATTGAGCGTACCCGGCTTTTCATGTCGCGGAATCCCATTGGCAGCCCGAGCCAGAATGACCTTGATGAGGGCGGCCATTCCTGACGCCGCCTCCAAATGCCCCAACTGTGGTTTTAGAGCGCCTATTACAACAGGCTGAGCCCGACCCGCCACGTCACCATAGACATGGTTGATCGCTTCAACTTCTATGGCGTCACCAAGACGCGTTCCCGTTGCGTGCGCTTCAACATATCCAATTTGACCGGGCTCGATTGCCGCCTGCTCAATGGCGCGGCGCATGATCGTGCCCTGGGCCGGTGCGTTGGGTGCTGCAACGCCGTTGCCATGCCCGTCCTGTCCGCTCGATGCTGCCAAAATGACAGCATGGATCGGGTCACCATCCCGTTGCGCATCACTCAGCCGCCGCAATACTAAAGTGCCTGCCCCTTCGCCGCGCACGAACCCATCAGCATCTTCATCAAAAGAACGACTGCCGCCGGTGGCGGACCAAAGCCCATGATTGTCAATTGCCTTGGACACCACATCCGACAATACAAGATTGACTGCAGCCACCACTGCATTGTCACACTCATTTCTGCGCAAGGCCTGACAGGCAAGATCAACCGCAACCAGCGACGATGCACAGGCTGCATCAATGACATAGCTGGGGCCGCGTAGATCAAAATGATAGGAAACCCGTCCCGGCATAAGGCTGTGAAAACTGCCTGCAATGGCATGGCGTGCAAGCGAGGTGGGGCCATCCATCAAAGCGGCGGAAAAATCATTATTTTGTGCACCCAGAGCCAGATGAACGCTGGTTCTTGATCCGATCAACTGGCCACCGGCCAGGGCTGCATCTTCCATCGCATCGCGGGTAACTTCCAGCAACAGGCGCAAATGGGGGTCTGTGGCGATGGCCTCTTCAGCGTCCATACCAAAGGCCTCAGCGTCGAATTCAGCGATACTATCAAAAAAACCGCCGACTTTGTAACGCTCGTCCCGTGGACCGGCCATATCCGAAATGCGCGCAGATGATACCGGCCCGACAGCAGTGTCGCCACGCTGCAGAAAATCAGCAAATTCAATGGGTCCGTCAACACCCGGGAACCGGCATCCGATACCAACGACTGCAATCGGTTCGCGTTCCGCATGAATTCGCGCTTCCAGCTGCGCCCGCAATTGCACCATGGCAGCCGCTGTACGTCTGTTGATCAGTTCGGACCGTTTTTCGTCAGATTGACTGCTCAAATCTTGTTCCCCAACAGCCGTTCGACCTCTGCCAATTGCTGCTCAAGGAGATCAAGCGTATCTGAGTCATCCAGATCACTGGTTTTTACCCCCGGCAAAGGCAGCGTCGCCGACTGTACACCCTTTGAAAGCCTACCATCGGACGTTTGAGAAAGAAATTCAACAACATCATCAACATGCGGGTGATTATAAACAAGCGTTCCGGGCACGCGATGGCCAAGCCGCGTACTCAGTGAGTCGGAAAACTCTGCCGCCAAAAGGGAATCCAGACCCATTTCCCGGAATGGGCGAAGGGGATCAATTTCCTGATCTTGCGGCAGTTTCAGGACATTCCTGAGACACCCATTCACAAGATCACGAACTGAAACGTTGGGATCCACTTTAGGTTCCACCTTTGACCGGTCACCGGCACCGCGCCTGACCGGATCGGCCATATGCTCCAGAAGCGGAGACGCCGCCGCAATCTTTTCATAGGTGGACCAGTTCACATCCACAATAACCGGATCTATCGATCCACCTGCACACAGGTCAAAAACAGCACAGGCGCTGTCGGGTTCCATTGGTTCTATGCCGAAACGCCGCCAGGCCTCCTGCGCACCTTCGCCCAACCGGGCACCAATCCCGACGGACCACGGCCCCCATAAAATTGACGTTGCATGATATCCGGCTGAGCGCCTGTTTTGAACCAACAGTCCCAGGGCTGAATTGGCTGCCGCATAGGCAGCCTGCCCGGCTGATGGCAGCAAGGCTGTTACCGATGAAAACGCAATGAAATTCTGTAGCGAATTGTTACGGGTAAGCGCATCAAGCACCCGTGCGCCTTTTACCTTCGCTGCGAAAACCGTCTCAAAGGCGTCAGCACCAAGGTCAGCCAACTGTCCGTCAATCAGCGAGGCTGCGGTATGAATAACCGCGTTCAAAGGTTCGACCGATTGCACGATAGCGCGCATCTGTTCGTAGTCGGTGACATCGGCACGATGCACCTCGACAATTGCACCCTCATGCCTCAATTCTTCAACCATCGTGTCCGATATCCCTACATGGTCAATCAGAACGAGTTTTTTTACGCCCGAGCGGACAAGGTGAAACGCGAGTGCACGGCCAACACCGCCCTGTGCGCCCGTTATCAGTGCGCAGTGCCAATGATGAACAGGATCAGCAATGGCAAAGGCTTTGCGCCCGATAACAGTTCCGTTTCTCAAAAGTTCAAAGGTATCGGCCGCGCTGCTCAATGGCACCTGATCCACAGGCAATACAAATGCGCTGTGCTGCAGGTCAACCAATGCTTCATCCATGAGCGTGGCAAAGGCTGTCGGTTTGTCCTTGGCCAGCCGATCGATATTAACCCGCGAACGCCCCAACGGACCATTTGTAAGGTCCACAAGGCGACCGTCAGGCTTCAGCAACTGCCGCGCTTCACTTGCCAATGAACCAAATGCACCAATGGCAAAATCAACACCTTGCCCCGCTGTTATCGCCCGAACGGATTTTGAGAAGGCCTCCCGTGAGTTTACCAGGAATTTCACACCATGCTGGCGCAAAAAAGCATGTTTGTCAGGGTGCGCCGTCGCTACAATTGACAGTTCCAGCCGTTTTGCCATCGCCATTGCCGCCAGCCCAACGCCACTGCAGGCCTGATGGATCAGGACGGTTTTGTGCTTTTGCACCTGACCAATATCAAGGATGGCATGGCGGGCCACCATCGCAGACAAAAGACCGGCTCCCGCAATCGACGGTGATAAATTGTCGGGACAGGCACGAACCAGTCGGGCATTGACGGTAAGATGCGATCGTATTGTTCCAGTACCATCAGGCATGTAGGCAACAACCAATTGCCCCATCTGATAGGCTTCAACACCTTCGCCAATAGCCACAACCTGTCCGGCGCATTCTGAACCAAAACCCTCAGTCGGCGGGTGCGTGCCGGCCGCGACCAGAACGTCACGAAAATTGGGTGCGGCCACGGTGACCGCTATCTCGATTTCGCCAGCCTTGGGCGATCGACGTTGCACAGCGGCTATATCTGCCTGTCCTTCAACAATTCCCATCAGGGCGTGCGGCACGCGCACATCGTCTGTTGTTCGTGCCTCCAACCGCTCGGCATAGCGGTGCCCTGCGCGCCAGGAAACCGCCGTTTCATCGCTGGTATCATCCAGCTCCG
The DNA here is from genome assembly GCA_947501445.1 of uncultured Rhizobiaceae group bacterium. Lineage (GTDB taxonomy): Bacteria > Pseudomonadota > Alphaproteobacteria > Rhizobiales > Rhizobiaceae > Hoeflea_A. Next base: position 65,479 of record CANMVS010000014.1, read on the forward strand.
CGGCCAGAATTTCGACAGGATCACTTTCCGGGTCCAGATCGACAACACGAAGTTCAATATCTGCACGCTCAAAAGCAATCGTTCTGGCAAGGCCCCATAATCCCGCACCGGCTGCTGCTGTCTGATCCGCCAACCCGCGGGGGGACACAGTACCGTGGGTCAGGACAATAAGACGCGACGCCTGCGGCAGATGCGATACATGATGCGCCATCTTGGCGAGGCATGAAGGTTCTTCATCAGTTTCCGGCGCAAATACAATAACCTCTGGTGCATCCGCCCCGGCGGTTTCAAAAGCCTGGTGCAACAGGTTCTCAATGGACGGCGCTAATGCGCCGACTGCATGAATATTAGCCTTGCCCGGTGTGGACATCCGGTGCGAAATTTTCTGCCATCTGGCCACGCCGTGCCAGGGAGTTTTTGCGGCCTGCTTGACGGGCATCATGGTAAGCCCCTTTACACGCACCAGAACATTTCCATCTGCACCCTGGAGCACAACATCGGCTGATTGTTCACCGGTACGTTGAGCCTGAATGACATAGGGTTCAACCGGCAGGTTCCCTGTACGGACCATATCCTCCCAACCGGCGGCAACGCGTGCACATTCCTCAAAATCAAATAGTGCAGATGCTGTTTGAGCCACAGCCTCATATACCCCGCTAGGGAGCCCAAACCACCGGCGTTCCAAATCACCAAACGGGTTCAGATTGGCAATGACACGCCCATCACTGCCGCGCAAACGCCTGATCGGCTTGAGCGTATCGCTCAATTGAAGGCCATGACGTTCAATACTGTCATAAAAGGCAGTATGATCCATTGACGCTTCGCCCCCCTCATCGAAAAGGGGATTGGCAGTCCAGTTCCCAACCACTGGCGTTGCTGTGAAAATGGTGGTCCATGTACCGTCGGCGTTTTCCTGATGAAGCGTCGTTTGACCATCAGGTCGGGCATGCTTTTGCAAACATTTATCCGTTTCCAAAAATAGCGGTGACACAAAGGACGCATCTTCTATTCGCACACCATCAACGTCCTGTTCCTGAACCAGCAGGCTCAACAAAACACCGACATGGGCCATATATCCGGACGTTTCCAATTCGGGCCAGTCCGCAGGGCCGACAGCGTCAACTGAAAGCCGTCCTTCAAATGAAGGAGACGCAAAGCTGTTGGAAAAGAAAGTCCGTACCCCTGTGGGAACAGCCACAGATTTTTTGGGGCCATCGCCAACAGGCGGCCAGTGACTCACAGGTCGAAACGGATAGGCCGCCAGTGGCTCGGCATCGCGCGGCACAGCACCCAGAACAGCAGGCAGATCAACCGGTGAACCAGCCTGCCAAAGCGCGCCGGCCGCATGCATTATGGCTTCTTGTGGGTTGGCAAGATTGTATCCCGGCAGGAACGACGCGTCTGACACGGTTCCCCGGCTGAGCGCGGTCAATATTGGGCGCGGTCCAATTTCCAGTAGAAAATCACAGCCATAGGCGACGATATTGTTCAATCCCGCAGCGAAAGCCACCGGTTCGCGAACCTGTCTGCGCCAGTCCTGTGCGTTTAACTGCCTGCGTTCCCTGCCATCCAGATTGGAAAAGACAGGCACCTTTGCATCCTGGATATTCAGTTGTTCTGCGGCAGCTTCCAATTCATCCAGAACGGGTTCCATCAATGCTGAGTGAAAACCATTGATGACCGGCAACGGACGTACCGGTATCATCATGTCTTCAAATTTTGCGACAGATGCTGACATCGCCTCTGATGGTCCGGAAATGACGATGTTTTCCGGTCCATTTATTGCAGCGATCGACACGCCTTCGCCCAAGCCTGCGCGAACCGTTGGTTCATCCGCCAATACGGCGGCCATTTCACCGGTAGCTGTTGAGGCCATCAGTCGGCCACGTTCAACCACGAAACGCGCGGCGGCCTCCAGTTCCAGCATTTCAGCATGTGTCGCTGCGGATATTTCGCCCAGGGAATGTCCAAGAACAGCCTGGGGCTCAATTCCCCAACTGCGCCATAGAGCAGCCAGTCCCATTTCAAAGGCAAACAATGCCGGTTGAGCCAAAGCCGTATCATCCAGCGATTGAGACGGTTCATTGAGAATTTGTAGGAGCGGCACAGGCAATAGTTCATCAATATGTCCGGCAATCCGGTCAATCATCTGCCTGAATACAGGTTCCGTTTGATAAAGCTGTCGTCCCATGCCGGCAGCTTGCGAGCCCTGCCCGGTGAACAAAAAGGCGACCCGCGGCTGGCCTGCGCGTCTTATCGTGCCGCTTTCCAGAGCCGCCTTCGCCTCATCCACAGTTTGGACAATTACAGCCTGCCGGAATGGCAAAGACGCCTGCGACAGGGATGATTCCAGACACAGGCGCTGGAAATCACGGCCAGCCAGAACGCGCGCTGAAACCGCAGCAAAATCTGTCTCCCGGGCAGCCGACAGAGCAAGTAACATGGGCGTCTCAACCGCAGGTGTTAATACCGGTTTCTCCGGCGCTTCAACGATCAGATGTACATTTGTACCACTGGCACCAAATGCGCTCAGTCCGGCAATGCGACGCTCATTGCGCATTGGCCATTCACAGGCTTTGCCAACAATACGAATAGTATCGGAAGCAAGCTCAATCTGTGGATTGAGCTGGTCAAAATGCAAATGCTGCGGCAGTTGTTCCGTCTGCGCTGCAACGATCAGTTTCATCAGGCCCGCGATGCCAGCGGCGGCTTCCGCATGGCCAATGTTGGTTTTGATGGAGCCCACAAGCAGCGGCCGCTCCGCAGAACCATAGGTATCTGACAGCGCGTGCGCCTCTATCGGATCTCCAAGCGTTGTTCCTGTTCCGTGTGCTTCAACATAGCTCACGTCCACAGCATCAACCTGGGCCGCCGCCAACGCACTGGTGATCACGGCACGCTGTGCCGCGCCATTGGGTACGGTGTACCCCCCGGACGCACCATCATGGTTCATCGCACTGCCCCGAATAACGGCAAGAACCCTGTCGCCATCAACCTGCGCGTCGCTCAACCGTTTGAGCAGCACAAGCCCGACACCCTCGGCGCGCACGTAGCCATCGGCCTGTGCATCAAAACTGGCGCAGCGGTGGTTTGGCGACAGCATCTGTGCAGCATTGAGTTGAGCGTTGGTATCTTCGCTTAAAATGAGATTGGCACCACCGGCCAATGCCAGATTGCATTCACTATTGTTCAAAGCCTGCGCGGCCAGATGTATGGCGGTTGCCGCAGACGAACAGGCCGTATCGACAGCAATCGACGGCCCTGCCAGACCAAAGGCGTGGGAGATACGTCCCGCCGCCGCATTCAAATAGCCCCCGCCGACAGAATGCGCGTCTGTTACGCCCCGATCACGCAGTATTTTTGCATATTCCAACCCGGTCAGCCCGACATATACACCGGTCCCGGTTCCTTTAAGGTCAGCGGGTGCACGCCCGGAATGCTGTACCGCCTCCCAGGCGACTTCAAGCAGCAGCCTGTGCTGAGGGTCAATCTGCAGTGCTTCTCGTGGGCTGATGCCAAACAGATCAGCATCAAACTGATCCACTGCGTTCAACCAGCCGGCTTTGAGAGAGCCGTTACCTTGTGGCAGCGTTTCCGAGGCACGACTTTCAGGTGGCGTACCGACAGCATCGCCGCCGCCCTCCAAAAAGTCACGCAGCGATGGCAGGTCAACAACACCGCCCGGCAGCCGCAAACCGGCACCAATAATGGCAATTGCTTCGTGCGACGACGTCCGTACAGCCGGAACAGCGGTGGCCATTTCCGGCTCAGTCTGCATATCCGGAGAATAGTTGATCAGGCCCTGAATTGTCGGGGTCTCAAACATTTCAACCGCGGCGATATCCCGATCCAGTATATCTTCCGCTTTTTGACGCAAATCCATCAGAGCGAAGCTGTCGAGACCAAGAGCAACAAAACCCGTATCCGGATCAATGGTTTCGGGATCATCGACGCCCAGAATATCCGCAACGGCCTGCCGCAAGCGCGACAGCAATTCAGCATCTGAGCGGGGGCTTCGTTTTGTGCCTCGCCGACGTTTTTGCGCAAATTCGGACAGAAAGGGACGGGCTCTGCGGCTCTCGTGTGCTGCCAGAAACGCCGGCCAGCGGATGGAAGCGACGGCACCATCTCTGCCGCTGGCTGCCAGGGCAAAAGCAAGATCAATCGCCTCATTACCGCTCATAGGATCAAGGCCGATACGGTCAAATACCGCCTCATTTTGCGCATCCAGCATGCCGCCGCCTTCAACCCGTCCAAATTCAACCACCGTTACCGGCACATGCCTTTGCCGCCGCTTGCTTGCTATGGCGTGCAAAGCGCCATTGGCTGCTGCATAGTCCGGCAAGGCACCATCACCCCAAAGGGCGGCGCCCGAACCAAACAGAACGAATTCGCGAACGGGCCAATCAGCTGATAAGTCATCAAGTACCTGCGCGCCCAGCAATTTGGGTTCCAACATGTCGGCAGCGGTTCCGTGCCGGATGCCGGCCGCATGAATAATGGCACCAACCGGCAAAAGATGGGCTTCTATTTCACTGGCCGCCTGTTTCATTGCATCAGCATTGCTTACGTCTGCAGCGAAACACATAATTTTGGCACCGCGCTCGGTGAGATCGGCAAACAGGCTGGTATCCGGTTTGCGCGAAATAAGAGCAAATTGCCGCGCACCGCGTTCAAACAGCCGCCGCACAATCTGTCGCCCGAGCCCACCAAAGGCACCTGTGACAAGGACAGACGTCTGGTGATCATGAATGTCGTTATCTGCAGCATTTTGAAGCAGCAGGCGCCGTAATCTTGGAACCTGCAGGGCCTCATCCCGGATGGCAATTTCCGTTTCCTGTCTGCTGGGCGTCAATGCATGTGCCAATAGACGGTAATCATCTCCGCTGGCCGGTGCGGGCAAATCAACGCTGCCGCCCCATACATCCGGCAGAGACAATGCCAGTGACCGCCCAAGCGCAGTGACGGCGGCCGAGGATGCGGATACAACTTCGTCGTTTCCAACGCTGACACCGGATTGCGTGAGCAGATAGAATTGCCGGTCTGCAGCAGCAGCCAATCTCTTTATGGTTTCAACAGTGTCGGGCAGTTCGGCCAATGGGATATCGGGCTCAGCAACAAACAGAACGCAGGGGCTTGTGGGCGTGTCACCATCATCAACGAGAGAAACATCGAGATCCAGTTCACTCCAGACTGCAGCGATTTCATGTGCAATTGCCCTGCAACCTGCAATCTCCCATTGACCAGAAATCTGAGCCGCAGGCGTTGGCAAATCCACCCAGTCAACCTGATAGGCCAGCCCATCGTCCTTGCTCAACCGTGGCGAAATGGCCAATCCTTCAACCCAGTGGCGCTTGCCGTTGAAGACGGTCCGAGGTAGCGGTGGTCGCGCATTGCTCTGATCAGGCGCCTCAGCCAAAACAACATGCACATTGGTACCACTTGCACCAAAACTGCTTACCGCGGCATGGGGCTGGCCTTTGGCAAATGGTGTCGGCACCACGGGCACACTCAGGTGTTGGGCGCTCTCATCAATCAGCGGGTTGATGCTATTGAAATGAAGACCGGGGGGCGCTGTTTTGCGACGCAGGGCCGTTATCGCACGAATCAGCCCACCAACACCGGAGGCTGTTTCCGCGTGGCCGATGTTGGTTTTGAAGGACCCGACCAGAGTCGGTGAACCACAATCAGTTCCAAGTGCAGCCACAAGCGCCGATGCTTCTATCGGATCACCAAGTGCTGTGCCGGTTCCATGCAGCTCAACATAGCCGATGGATGACGCTTCGATGCCCGCATTCGAGACGGCTGCTCGAATAACCTGCTCCTGCGCTGCACCGCTGGGCACCGTCATTCCACTTGCCCGGCCATCGTGGTTCATTGCCGACCCCTTGATCACAGCAATGATGGGATCGCCATCGGCACTGGCAGCAGAAAGCGGTTTTAGAACGACCAGGCCACAACCTTCCGCCCGCACGAACCCATCGGCAGCGCGATCAAATGTGTGACACCGACCACTGGCAGACAACATGCCCGCACGCGCCAGAATAACTGAGGTTTCAGGCGTAAGCATCAGATTGACCCCGCCAGCCAGCGCCATTTCGCATTCACCCTCTCTCAGCGCCCGGCATGCCAGATGCAGAGCTGTCAGAGAAGAAGAACAGGCCGTGTCCACCACCAGAGCCGGTCCCTCAAGACCAAGTGAGTGCGCGATGCGTCCGGCGGCGGTATTGCTGGGAAGTCCCATTATGGCTTGCGGTGCCAGTTGGTCAAAACCGGACCGTTTAACCATTTCAGCATAGTCAGACCCGGTTAGTCCGGCAAAAACCCCGGTGCGTGTACCCGACAGAGACCTGGGATCAATGCCGCCATGTTCCAGCGCGTGCCATGCCGTTTCCAGCAAAAGGCGTTGTTGGGGGTCCATATAGGCAGCTTCAACCGGTGCAATATTGAAAAAGCCCGCATCAAAAACATCCACCTTATCAAGAAAGCCACCCCAGCGCCCGGGTGTGTCGCCATCGTTCTTGTCCGCCTCGCTGAAGTGACGCCAGTTCCAGCGCTCAGCAGGGACCTCACCAATAGCGTCCAGCCCTGAAAATACAGCTTCTTCGAAACTGTCAAGACTGGTAATGCCGCCGGGATAACGGCAGCCGACCCCGATAATCGCTATCGGTTCATCTGTATTGTTCTGAGGGTTTGCAGGCACACGATCAATGCCCTGTGTGGGATTGAGATATGCCGTCAGCCTGCCAATCGTCGGGTGGGAGAACAAAGCCGCAGCCGGGATTTCCCGGTTCAACGCTTTCCCGAGTTTTTGACGCAGGCGCACCGCGCTCAGTGAATCAAGACCAAGCTCAAAAAAGCCTCTGTCATTGGGAATATCCGAAGCATTTTCATAGCCGAGTGCCTCGGCAAGCTGCCGTCTGACAATATCCTCTGTGTCATTTCCGGCAATTACCAACTCAGCGGCTTGGCCTGTTCCTGTCGGGTGGACCTGCGTTTCGCCCGGCATGGCGCGAAAAAAGCCACGCTGTTGGTTGAAATCAACAACGGCTCTGAATCGTGACCAATCCACATCGGCTATTATTGCCTGGGGCTCTTCACCGGCTGCCAGTTGCCAGGCGGTGATGAAGGCTGTTTTTGCATCCATACTCCGCAGACCCATTTCCGCCAGCCGTTGATCTTCATGTGCATCAAGCAACCCGCGAACATCGAAACGACCAAATCCGGCTGAAAATGTGCGTCGACCCCTGGCGGTTCTCTCATGGGCGAAAGCATCCATCGCGGCATTGGCCGCAGCATAGGCAGCATTGCCCCTGCCACCCCAGGTCCCTGCCGCTGAGGAAACCAGCAACATCAAATCAAGATCAACATTGCGCGTCAGTCCATCAAGGACCCGTGCACCGGTCAGTTTGGGTGGCAGGGCAATATCCAGAGCATCAGCATCATTTCCAGCCGCATGAATAATGGCGGCAAGTGGTCTTTGAAGACGATCAAGTGCCGCGCCAATGGCAGCTTCATTCGTGACATCTGCAAAAAGAAGATCAAGGTGAACACCGCGCAATCTCATTTTTGCCAGGGCAACTTCAGTTGCTTCATTGGGTCGTGTTCGCCCCATAAGAGCGATATGTGAGGCACCAAGATCAACTAGCGCTTCGGCAAAGGAGAGCCCGAGCGTTCCGAAGCCACCGGTTATCAGATAAATCGCATCAGAGCGTATTGGCAGCCCATTGTTGTGCGCAGCTTCATCAATCGGCACCAGTCTGGCCGCCTGCGGCCCGTTCTGCTTTATGCGAATACGGTCTTCATTGTCTGGCAAATAGGGGAGCTTGGCGGCATCCTCAAAATTGTCCAGCTGCACAAAACCGCCATTCCTGTTTGATTGCGAAGCAAGAAGGCTAAGCAGGTAGGCCCGCTCCAGTTCATAGCGTGGCTTTTCATCGTCGCAATGTGTGATCAGACGGACACGTCCAAACCGTGTTTGTGCGCTGACCGCGTCCAGCAGTGATGCGATATCCATGGCAGGCGCTGTTGGTTCCAGCAGCCAAGTTTCACGGAATTCTCCCGCATCAGGCAGTTGGTTGCTCACGAAAACATTGTGCGTTGTTGCCTGCAGTGCCTGCGCAACGGACCTGGCATTCACACCGTCGCCGACGATGAGAAAGGCATCGTGCGACGGCGCGGCACGCGCGACAATGATACTTTGTCGATCCCCGTCAGATTTGACGGCAACTGCATCAAATCCACTCGACAGCAATGCCGCGCGCCATTGTTCCGTGCTTAAAAGCGCAGAATTTGTTCTGACTGCATCATCAAACAGCCACCAGCCGTCCAGCGTTCCAAACACCAGATCAAGCCAACCCGCTTCGCCGGTAATTTCACCAAGGATCAGCAGCCCACCCGGGCGAAGCGTGGCGCGCACATTGGCCAAAGTCGCCTGAATATCGCGTGTGGCGTGGAGAACATTAATCGCCATAACCGCATCGAAGGGCTTTGCCTGTAATTGTTCTGGTGGTTCCTGCTCAATATCCAGGAGTGCCGTTTCGAACCCGTCTGTCGCACCAAACCGCTCTTCAGCGCTCGAAAGGAATGCCCGTGATATGTCAGAAAATACGTATTGTGCATCTTTGGGCAGGTGCTTTAAAAGCTGTGTTGCTGTTGCGCCCGTGCCTGCCCCGATCTCCAGAAAGCGCCGCCCGCCAGCGCTGCAGATTTGCTGAAAGACCTGTCCAACCCAATGCGACTGCGTTGCGGAAAATGCCGCCTTTGAATAAAGCGCTGCCAGCAGATCAGACTCTCCATCGGGAAACAAAATGGACAGCGGGTTGGTCTTGCCGGACAAAATGTCAGGCAGCGCTTGCCCAACACGGGTAATCAATTGACGCTCGATATCATATCCGGCGAGCCTACCTGCATCGCCGTCGGAACCTTCAGCCAACCGTTGCAACGCGGCGCGTTGGCGTGTTTGAACAAGATTGGGATCAACCCCAGATGGCATGTTTGCCAGTGAATTGGATGCGTATCCCGCTGCCAGAGCGTCAAGCTTCGATGTGCCCGTGGCCGGCGGTGCGTCGTCAAGGGCACTCATCAAACCGTCGGGTTCGCCAAGTTCAACCAGTGGATCAGGGAGCGGAATATAGGCTACCTGATAGCCGAGCGATCCATTGTCATTTGTCTTCGGCCAATATTGCTTGCGTTGAAATGGATATGAGGGAAACACTGTTGATTGGCGCACGAAGGCGGCGTCGAACGCCTCCCAATCGACACTTACACCAGCCTGCCAAAGTTCAGCGACCAATTGGCATAGCGCTTCACAAACCGGTTCCTGACCAAGATGAATGGCGTGAGCACCAAAGCTGCAGGAAACACAATTGGTTTCATTGACCGCACCCGTTCCTGCTTCGCCGGATTGTTCATAGGCAATTGTGTTGTCAATACATTGGGCGATTTCACCGGCTGCCCCCTGCCCTTTGACAGCAAGTGCAACACCCCAGTGCCTGAGAATTTTGCCAATCAATACGCCTGCCGCAAGACTGGATTTTTTGTCGGCTGTCAAAGCACTGTTTGTGGAATCGTGCAATTGCAGATCGAAAGCGGTTTCCACACCATCAGCAATTTCATTGATCGCCGGGTCTATGGAGCGCCAATGGGAAAGGCCATCCAAATTCGGCATGCCGCCGTCAAAACACAAAGTAGCGTTTTGTGCTTCCGGTGAAGCGTTTGAACCAGCCACTTCATCGCGCGGCAAATCAGTAGCGATCGCGCGCAGTTTCATCTGCAGGGTTTCAATGTCATTGGCTACAACGGCTACCCGAACGGAAAGTGCATCACGCCGACCGGCTGTGTGGCAGATATCCGGCAACGTCGCACTGTCCAATGCAATCACCCGCATGATCATCTCGGACAGTGCCCTGTCGGTCTTTGCCGAAAGCGGCAGAATATGGGTGGACCGATCATCCTTTGCCGGTGTCAATTCGACACCATGCACTCTCAGGTGATCAAACAGCTGCGATATGGCCTCGTCGTCATTGCCATGGCGAACCAGTGTCGCCAGCGCGACAGCAGAACCTTCACGCTCGGACAGATCACGCGCCATGCCGGAGACAAGCAGCGGATGCGGTCCAATTTCCACAAAGGCGGCGTCCGTGTAGGTTTGCGATAGGGCTTCAATTGCATCTGCAAAACGAACAGGTTCTCGCAAGTTGCGCCCAAAATAGGCCGCGTCCATGGACAGGCCGGACAGGCGGTCTGCGGTGACACTGGAATAAAATGGCGTATCACCTGCATGGGTTTTCATGCCCGCAAGAGCGTCAATCAACTCTGGAACACAGGGGTCCAGCGCCGGGCTGTGATAGGCGATATCAACGTTGATGGGCACAACATCAATGCCACGCGTTTTCAGATGTTCCGTGACCTGCGCAATCTGCGCACGCGGCCCTGACAGATTTACCGACTCGCGATCATTGGAACCGGCAATCACAACGTCGCGGAAAGATGCAATCTCCTTTTCGGCCTCACTCCAGGTCAGCCTCACCAATGCCATGGATCCACTGCCGGCAATGGATGATTGCAACCTGCTGCGATGATAGACAATGGCGCTGGCGGTGGCGGCTGAAACAATACCTGAAGCATAGGCCGCGGCCACTTCACCGAGACTGTGACCAACCACAGCGCTCGCTGAATAGCCATTGCTGGTCAACAATCGGGTCAATCCGGCCTGCACTGCAAAGGTCAGCATCTGGTTCAATACGGTCTGCGGCAAAGATGCAGGACTATCAATTTGCGCAAGACAGGCAAATAGATCAATCTTTGCAATATCTTTAAAAGGCACCTCCAGGGGCGCAAGTCCGGCACGAAAGGCCGGATCGCTCAACAGGCCGCGGGCCATGCCAGGCCATTGCCCGCCATTGCCACTATAGGCAAAAATGATCGGTCGCTTGCCGGTGCCGGAAACAGGACCAACAGATATCGGCTGCGGCGGCGCTTCGGCAATCAGATGCGCATTGGTACCACCAAAGCCAAAGGAACTGACCGCGACCCTCGCGGGTCGGTCCCGCACATGGGTAAAGGGTTCAGCCTCGACCGGTATCCGCAGATTAAGCCCCTCGAAATCGATGTGCCGATTGGCCTCAACAAAATGCAGGGTTGGTGGAATGCGTGATGCCCCCAATGCCATGACGGATTTTATAAAGCCAGCCACACCGGCGGCAGCTTCAAGATGACCAATGTTGGTTTTCACCGAACCAATGGGCAGCCGGTCTCCGCTTGGTCTTGCCTGCCCGTAAACCCGCCCGATAGCACCTGCTTCGATTGGATCGCCCAAAGGTGTGCCAGTGCCGTGAGCCTCGACATAATCCACCTCACATGCATCAATGCCCGCATCGTTGAGGGCATCCCTGATAACCTGAACCTGTGCATCAGGGTTGGGCGCGGTTAACCCGTTGGAGGGACCGTCATTATTGATTGCCGAACCACGTATAAGCGCCAGCGGTTTCAGTCCGCGTCTTTGTGCTTCAGCCAGCGGGATTAAAACCACAACCCCGGCACCCTCGCCGCGAACATAGCCGTTGGCAGCCTGATCAAATGCTTTGGAAAGGCCGTCCGGTGCCATCGCGCCGAACTTGGTCATGGCGATCGTGCTGTCTGGAGAGACAATGAGATTTACACCGCCAGCCAAGGCAAGTCGGCTCTCACCGGCCCGCAAACTCCGGATCGCCAGATGTATGGACATAAGCGACGCCGAACAGGCGGTATCCACCGTCATGCTTGGTCCGGTGGCACCCAGAAAATAGCTGATCCTATTGGCGATGATGCCAATGTCACGACCGGTTGCGGAGTGCTGGTTCATGGACGATGCATCCGCAAACAGCCCTCCATAATCGCTCCACATGGCGCCCATGAAAACGCCGGTGCGCGTTCCATTGACCGACATTGGCCTGATACCCGACCGTTCCAGCGCCTCATAGGCCAGCTCCAGCGTCACCCGCTGCTGGGGGTCCATTTCCAATGCTTCGCGTGGAGAAATACCAAAAAACGCGGCGTCAAATCTGTCTATGTGATCGAGAAAACCGCCTTTTTTGGTCGACATGCGACCCGGTGCCTGGGGATCATCATCGAAATATTGCTCGATATGCCAACGGTCGCGTGGCACAGGCCCAACCAGATCTAGCCCGTCATCCAACAATCGCCAGAATTCTTCCGGACTATTGGCGCCTGGAACACGGCAGGCCATGCCGACAAGGGCGATTGGTTCTCCCGGCTCCAGTGGACGGATCGCATCACTGTCAGAGGGAGTGACCTCACCAAGGAGAAAACCGGCGATTTTATTAATCGTTGGCCGGTCCCAAATCAGGGTTTGCGGCAGGTCCCGGTTCATCGCCTTTGACAGATCTGCGATAAAACCTGCGGCAAGATGAGACGTCATGCCAAAGACACTCAAGCGTTCGTCGGGATCAATCGGATGCGTCAGATTGCAGGCTTTTTGTACCAACCCGGACAGGCACTCCACAATTTCAGCCCGCGACCCCAAGCTTGCCATTAGCCTGATGCCCGTTGCCTGGTCAGGTCAAGGCAGGCTTCCAATTCCGAGGCCAGCGCGCCAAGCACCGGATTATTGGGCTGGTGCAGGTAAAAATGACCGCCAGCAAATTCTTTAGCACCACGCCATTGTGTCGTAAACTCGGCCCAGTTTTGCAGCAGCTCCAACCGCGCACGCGCATCTTCCCTGCCGCAAAATGCACCAAGCGGTACGTCCAACGGAGTTTCATCGACGTAGGTGTGGGTCTCCAGCATTTTCAAATCGGCGCGTATAACCGGCAGAAAAAGCGACATTAACTCAGGTTCTTCGCGCAATATCACTGGAACACCACTAAATCGCCGGTCGAGCTCGTCAATGAACTGTTGATCAGGCAACTGATGCAGCATGGATTCATCAGAAATATGCGAGGGCGGTGCGCGCCCTGATACGAGCAGGCAAAACGGCAATACGGCCTGCCTTCGCCGCATTTCTCTTGCCGTTTCATAGGCCAGCAGCGCGCCCATGCTGTGGCCGAAAAACGCGAATGGTCGCCTATCCTCATCACAAGCAATGGCCTGCGCCACGGCTTCGACAACCTGCTTCAAATCATCGACAGGTCTTTCCGCCATGCGCCCTTCACGTCCCGGAAGCTGCAACGCCGTCACCTGCGCATCAAAAAAACTGCCCCACCGGAAATAAGCAGAAGCTGCTCCACCTGCATGAGGAAAGCAGAACAGCCTGAAGCGCGCGTGCGGTTTTTTGTAAGGTGTAACGAACCAGGCACTGTCAATCGCTACATTACTCATGGAACTTCGAAACTCTCTCGTGCCAGATTTCAATTGAACTTAACCGACTGATCAATCTGCAAATTATGTCTGAATATTACGCCATATGAGGCGTCATTGGCTTAAGCTACAGATAAGGCATCGTTGAAATACAAGCAGAAACGCCATGCGAAAACACTCCGCGCACAGAACCAGCCTTGAATTGGGTTTTTGGAGAATTGGCCGCCAGATATCCGGGCGCCACACCTGGTCTTATCGACCCAAATCTGGCCCTATGGATATTGACACCAAGCCACACAATGCTTCACGGCAGCACCGCAAGAAACGCCCAACCCCATACCGCGGAATACCGCCTGGCATCTCTACTCACCATCACTGACTATCGTGCATTATCCATAACTGGACGCCCGCAGTCATCGATAGCGTCAGTCGTCAAACATATCGCCAAAGCCAGCCTTTTGCTTGACAATGACGACCACTGTCTGTGCTCCAGCTGATATGACATCTTCTTCGGTAAGATCGGCAACAATATCTTCGACCTTCTCCATCAGCTTGCCTTTTCCGCGTTTGAGATTCTTTACGCGTTTGCGGCTTTGTGTACCAAGATCAACGATGCAAAAGGTTGAATCACCCCCATCGCCTGTTCCGTTCGTAGAACCGGCGGCGTCTACTTTTTCTTCTTTTGCTGCTTGCTGTACCATAACAACTCCGTTCTCTTCCCACGCGGCTGGTGGAATAGGATCAAAATTCCAAAAAAGGCCAACCTTCAATGTCGGCCATCAGTGCCTAATCAAAACTGCGTCGAAATGCCTTGCGGATATTCTTCGGGTATTCCCGTAACCAGCCGTTCTTCTTTTTTTGATTGGACCGGTCATGAAGATACAAATAGTCCTGCATGAAACGGACACCACGCCGTGCACTTTTTCTGGTGGCTTTTTCCATGGGACGCAGCATGCGGGCCTGTTTTTTGCGCGATGATTTTCCAACCGACCGCATCGCCCCATCATCACCGCGACGGATGACGTTCACTTCATAGGCTTTGGAGCGGCGCTCAGACAGACCTGTATCCATATCGACAACAACACGTCGCCGACCGCTTCCGTCTCGTTCTACAACAACAATATGGTCTACATCCGGATCAATATTTGACATCGTTTTCCTCATCCAGCCATTGCATTTAACAGGTTCCCACAACAGGGCCTCAACTACAAGCCCGCTCATCCAGTTTATGGCAATTACCCGTCGAAGATGTGTGCCAAAAAGCCGACAATCGACGCCAGGTGCTGTATTGTGAAGTCTATCTGCAAGTTTGTAAGGATAAAATCCTGGCACAACAAGCCAAAGCCGCATTTTGATTTGGTGGCTTCGAATCAAACTGGCCCGACGCAACAATAAATCTTTTGTGTATCCTGCCAAACAGCCAAGACAGAACAGCTTCATCTTGCAGATATCTGAAACGGCATGCCAGTCCGCAACGAATTCTTTTCTGGCGTGCTTTGCGGTTGTACACACAATTTTGGTAGCAGATTATCAAATTTCCGGCTTGTGGTTTATTGCCGGATCAATCTATTCTTTCGATGCACTGAAAGTCAGTTCCGAAAATTCACTGATTTTTACAATAGCAGCTTGAACTGGGAATTCCGGCTGCACACCCGCAACTTGGAGTATAAAGCAGACAACAACACGCCAGTGACAACGGATCCTGAACTGGGTCATTTTACAGACAGGAATCCTGTGTCCAAAGCGCTAAAAACAGACAAAATTGTGTAATGGACTGGCCGAATGCAAATATCTGCCAGGTCATCCAGATTGGCCAATGACACCAGGGTGGAATATTGACTAACGACAATTCGGCGGCGACCGAAAAACAGCGTACAATCAACCTCCTGAAACATATGCAGGCGCGTCTTCAGGCTGCGGAAAACCGAAATCGTGAACCCATCGCCGTAGTCGGCATTGGCTGTCGACTGCCCGGTAAGGTGCGACGTGCAGAGCACCTATGGCAGAATCTCAACAATGGTGTGGACAGCATTGAAGAAGTCCCGTCAACCCGTTGGGATGTCAGCGAATATTTTGATCCTGACCCGACCGCTGCAGGTAAAATGAACAGCCGCTGGGGCGGATTTATTGATAACGTCGACATGTTTGACGCCGGATTTTTCGGCATTGCGCCACGCGAAGCCGTATCCATGGATCCACAGCAACGTCTGGCACTTGAGGTTGCCTGGCGCGCATTGGAGGATTCAGGCATCCCGCCCAGCAGTTTGCTCGGGACTAAAACAGGCGTGTTTTTGGGTGTTTGCACCGGGGACTATGCGCGAATTGGCGACGCCAGCGGACAACACGGCGCGCTCGACACCTATTCGGGAACCGGCGGTTCCACGGGTGTGACCGCAGGTCGACTGTCCTATACACTGGGCCTGAATGGTCCCAGTCTTGTTGTGGATACGGCCTGCTCCTCCTCATTGGTTGCGACACATTTGGCGATTAACAGCCTGCGCACAGGCGAAAGCAGTCTTGCTTTGGCTGGTGGGGTAAATCTGGTCCTGCTGCCTGACGGAACAATAACGCTGTCAAAATTGCACATGTTGGCACCGGATGGCCGCTGCAAGTCCTTCGACAGTTCCGCTGACGGTTTTGTTCGCGGAGAAGGCTGTGGCATTCTGGTTCTTCAACGTCTTTCGGATGCAAAGAAGCAGGGCTCCAGAATACTTTGCGTCCTGTCCGGCAGTGCTGTCAACCAGGACGGGCGATCGTCCGGACTGACGGCACCCAGTGGCGTGGCGCAGGAGAAAGTTCTGCGCGAGGCGCTGGCAAATGCTCAGCATCAACCTGGCGATGTCGATTATATAGAAGCCCATGGTACAGGCACAGCGCTCGGTGACCCTATAGAGCTTGACGCCCTTCAAAATGTGTTTGGCGACGACAGGGTAAATCAGCTGCTTACCGGCTCGGTCAAATCCAATATCGGCCATCTGGAAGCAGCAGCAGGAGTCGCAGGTCTCATAAAGGCCATCGGCGTTGTCAAAGACCGGCTTGTACCACCGACGCTTCACTTCAACACGTTGAGCCCCAATGTAACAAACGGCGCGCCATCGTTACGTATTGCCGCAGGATCCCAACAACTGGACTCCCTATCACCAACCATTGCAGGTGTAAGCTCTTTCGGGTTTTCCGGAACAAATGCGCATATAATACTTGAATCTCCACCGCAATCGCCCCACCCCGCTGTCACCGCAAATCCGATGCAGTTACTGGTGCTCTCCGGCCGAACAAAAGAGGCGGTCAGCACGATTGCCTCTCAGCTCGCCGCTGCATTGCCTCAGGACCTGTCTGACACAGCCTATACGCTCGCCACCGGGCGGGATCACTTCGATTTTCGTGTTGCCATTGTTGCGCATAATCGTGCTGAAGCGCTGGAAAAACTCGACAATATCTGCGCCAGGCGTGTTCAGCAGCCGCATATTGCATTGTTTGCCGGTGATGCGCCCGCCGGTACTGATCGTACGCAATGGCTGACTGATCAGGCTCGCGCATTGGGTCGGCTTGGCCTGCCCATTCAAATTGCCATGTCGCATGATCAGGCAGAGGCAGAGATTTTATGCAAACATCAATCGGCATTGCCGGTCTCGACGCAGACGCCGGGTGTGCAGGAAACAGTGGCTGCTTATGCAATCAACCTGATTCTGGTTATAGGAACTGATACCGAACAGCGCCTGCGCGCCATCGCACCGCACACTGAAACAATGGCACTCTTTCCGCCACATCTGGAAAGTGCTCTGCACATAGCGCAACTACATGCAGAACTCTATCAACGTGGGGCTTCGATAGACTGGAAGCACTACTATCGTGATGCATCGTGCCGTCTGGTAACTGTCCCTGGTCATCCATTTGACCGCAAATCCTATTGGCGTGATGGATCTGGCACACGTGTCGGGTCATCGCATCCACTCGTGGGTAGCCGAACTGATCTGGGCAATGACGGGTGGGTCTTTCGAAAAACGATCGACAGGGCAGACAAAACCCATTTGGGCCAGCACCGCATCAACGGATCAATTGTGGCATCAGCCGCCGCTCTGTTGGAAGCTGCCGCCTCGGCCGCGCGGTCCTGTGGATATCAACCCGCACTGCGTGATGTTGTTTTTGAGCGCCCTCTGGTGCTGGATGAACCATGCGACCTGCTTATCGAAATCAGCCAACACAATGTGATCATTGCCAGCAGAACTGACGGTGACAGCAAGAATATTCGCCACTTTCAGGCCCGCCTGGGCGATGCAGACTTCGAGACCTCACTGCCAGAGATGAACGAAGGCACACCAGTATCGGCAGACGCAATTTATGATCGCTTTGAAGATGGGGGCATCCTCTATGGCCCCGAATACAGACGCCTGCTTGAAGCACACCAGCGGGACAATCGTGCCCGAACGCGTATTGGCGGGATAGACCACGCCGCATACATCCTTCATCCGGCAGCATTGGATTGCGCACTGCAATCAATTGCGGTGATCACAATGGATCAAAGCGGTCCCATGCGCATTCCGGCTTCCTGCACCAATGTCTGGTTCTCGGGACAGCCAACTGACGGTGACATCGATATTGACGTCCAGCTCATCACTGATGCAGCAGATCAACGACATGCCGATATTGCAGCCCATGACAGGCTGGGGCGGCCAATCTTCCGACTGGCAGGACTGCATCTGTCTGAGTTTACACCCGCTGAATCCTGGAAAACCTATCTCTATGAACGCCAGTGGCTTGCCCGCTCCCTGCCTCGCAACGCCAGCGAGATAGTCAATATTGTCAGCGTCTCGACAGCACAGCGCATTGCCGAGCGCAATCTGGCATCACTTGTTGATCTGGGGCGCGCATTGGATGATCTTGCTGCCTATTTTGCCGACAGAACCATTGAGTCCATATCATTTGACCATGTCGCACTCGAGCACAGGCAATTTTACAAACTGCTTACAGGCTGGTCACGCAGTACAATCACTGACCCGACCCATCAAATAGAGACATTGCGATCACGCTTTCCGGATAGTGAGACGGAGATAGATCTGCTGGTTCGTTGCGGCACAGCCTTGCCACAAATCCTTCAGGGAACCGGTAATCCACTGGAACTGGTCTTTTCCGATGCGGGTAATGCGGCAATCTATGCCGATCCCCCTGTCTCACGTCTGCTCAATGAAGCCGTTGCACAGGCTGTTGCCGCAGCTCTCCCGGCAGATGGTCCGGTGCGCATTCTGGAGGTCGGTGCAGGAACCGGCGGCACTACCAATACCATCCTCGACACCCTGCCTGATGATCGCATGGCGCTATATTGCTTTACTGATATTGCTCCGAGCCTGGTGGCCAGAGCACAAAAGCAATATGCGCAGAAACCTTGGCTGGAAGCCATGGTTTTGGATATTGAATCTGAAAACAACTTTCCTGAAATCTCCGGTTCATTTGATATTGTCATTGCAGCAAATGTTCTTCATGCCACCCGTGATCTGTCGAAGACCCTCAAAGGGCTGAATGACAAATTGCGACCGGGCGGGACGCTTGTTGCTCTGGAAGGCGTTGGTCAGCAGGGTTGGATCGACCTTGTATTCGGTATGACGAAAGGCTGGTGGGCGTTCGATGATGCCAATTTGCGCGGCAACCACCCTATGCCCGAGAGGCAAAACTGGTCGCAATTGCTGGAAGAGACAGGCTTCAGCGCAACGCTATCTGCAGAGGATGAAAGCGGTCTGCTGGATCGGCAATCCATTATCGTGGGCCATAAAACTGCACCGAAAGACTGGCTTGTTGTTGCTGATGAAAGCGATCTTTCATCGGCTTTGGAAATGGAGCTGGGCGCTGCTCGCAGCCCGTACCACAACCCACTGCCGGCGCTGCATCGCAATGGCATTGTTGTTGTGGTGCCGCAATGCCAAACTGATAATCATGCTACAGCAGTTCAAGAACTTGCCGCCTTTCTTGATCACCTGCGCACCCTGGCGATTGGTCTGACGCAACATTCTCAGGAACTGGTGCTGGTTACACAAAATGCTTTTGCCGGTCAGATCTCGGCTGCCGGTGCGTGGGGGCTTGGGCGCGCGATCAGCGCAGAATATCCAGACCTGCATCTTCGTACCGTGGACATTGACATCGAAGCATCTTCCTCAATGGCGGCCCGCGCACTGACAGCAGAAATTCTCCACGGTGCCGGTGATGATCAGGTTCTGTTATCAGCAGACGGTCGCAAAGTGGCCCGCCTGGCACAAGTTTCAAACGACGCCCCACCGACACAACCAGCCAGTCTCACAATTGATCCCGAGGGTCTGCACGTCGTGACCGGCGGTTTTGGCGGCCTGGGCATTGCTTCTGCGCAGAAACTGGTCTCGCTTGGCGCACGCAAACTGTTACTCATCGGTCGTTCGCCGCCATCTTCCGCCGCACAAGAGAAAATCAACCTGCTGACTGCGCAGGGCGTCAGTGTCTTTTGTGACGTCGCAGATGTGACGGATAAAGAAGCGCTTGAGCGAATTTTCAAACGCCTGTCTCAGCGCGTGGCTGGTGTTGTCCACTGTGCAGGAACGCTTGATGATCATGCTCTCGTGCAACTGAGTACCGAAAATTTTGTCACGACCATGGCTCCAAAGATTGGCGGCTGTTTCAACCTTGAAGCCTATAGCGACAAGGCAGACTACTTTATCGCCTATTCCTCGGCAATCAGCCTCGTAGGCACAGCAGGACAGGCCAATCACATCGCTGCTAGCGCCATGCTTGATGCCTTTGTCGAACAACGTCGGCGCGCCGGATTGCATGCGACCAGCCTCGCATTTGGTGCGTGGCGTGATGTTGGATCAGCCTCATCTTCAGACCTGGCCGAGCGGATGCGGCGATCGGGGCTCGGAACAATTGCACCCGATGAGGGATTATCCGTTCTGCAGTGGGCGTTGACAGATCAGCGACCAGCCATGACTGCTGTCCTGCCAATTGACCGACCGGCGCTGGCATCAAATGCAGCAGACCGTCTCCCCGCCATTTTTCGATCTGTCATGAGCCCGTGGCCGCAGGCAATGGCGAAACGGCCTGTCTTGGCGCAGACACCATCAGAACCGGTTGAAAATGCCCTCCAGGCCATCCTGCAGGAAGCAGCGATGATCATGGCGGCAGAAGGTCCGTCAGCGATCGATGCGCGACGCACTCTTTTTGTTCAGGGGTTTGACTCGCTCATGGCCGTCGAATTGCGCAACAAATTGCAAGTTTTGTATGGCAAATCCTTCCCGTCAACACTCCTGTTTGACTATCCGGCACCCGTGGATCTGGCAGCATTCCTGGATGACAAACCGCGACAATCACAAGCCGCCGACCTAACAGAACCAACCCGCTCACACGACATTGCCATTGTTGGTATGGCGTGTCGTTTTCCTGGTGGAGCCAATGACACTGAGGCCTTTTGGTCTTTGCTCAAACAGGGGTTTGACGGTGTGCGTAGCTGGCCTGAAGACCGACCGGCAAATGGCACCCCGAACAAAAAACCCGGCCCCGCAGCCTATATTGATGATGTTGCAGCCTTTGATGCCGGTTTCTTCAAGATATCGCCACGTGAGGCGGTTTCCATGGACCCGCAACAGCGCATATTGCTGGAGACAAGCTGGCACGCGCTGGAAAATGCCGGCATAGCCGCAGATCGCCTTGCCGGGACACCAACGGGTGTTTTTGTTGGTCTTTGCAACAATGATTACGCCCAGTTAACGGCAGAAGCTGGCGGCATCGACGCCTGGTCCGGCACTGGCGGCGCGCCCAGCGTTGCGGCAGGAAGGCTTGCCTATGTTCTTGGGCTGGAGGGGCCTGCCCTGGTGGTTGATACAGCCTGCTCATCGTCTCTCGTCGCAATTCATCTGGCTGGCCAGGCATTGCTGGATGGCGATTGCGATACGGCTCTGGCCTGTGGAGCAAACCTTATACTGACACCGTCGACGACCGACGCCCTGGATGAATTGAACATGCTGTCACCAGATGGTCGCTGCAAGGCGTTCGACGCTCATGCTGATGGATTTGGGCGCGGTGAAGGTGTCGGCGTGCTTGTCCTCAAGCGCCTTGCCCAGGCACAGGCTGACGGAGACTCAATTCTGGCAACCATCCGTGCCGTTGCGGTCAATCAGGATGGGCGATCATCAAGCCTTACAGCACCCAGCGGCAAGTCTCAGGCTGCACTGATACGCAATGCTCTGACCCGGTGTGATCTAACGCCGAACGATATTGACTATATTGAAGCCCATGGAACCGGGACGGCCCTGGGCGACCCCATAGAAATGAATGTCCTGAAAGATGTTTTCGGAACGGATCGTGCGGCAGATCACCCGCTTGTTGTCGGTGCCGTAAAAAGCAATGTCGCCCACCTTGAAGCGGCCGCTGGCATGGCCGGGGTCATCAAGACAGTGCTTGCACTGGGCAAGCATGAAATTCCCGGGAACATGCATTTTGATGCACTCAACCCTCACATAGATCTGGCAGGCCAATCCATATTATTGCCAACCGATACCTGTGACTGGCCACAGGTCGATCATCGCCCGAGGCGCGCTGGTGTCAGTTCGTTTGGCTTTTCAGGCACCAATGTCCACATGATATTGCAGGAAGCACCTGTATCGACACTGCCAGCAAATACCGGCGACGAGAACCAACCGCAATTACTGATCATATCAGCCGCGACTTCAGATGCTGCAAAACGTCTCGCAACACAGCTGAGTGATTTTCTTGGCACCTGCAATGACGGTGATCTCGGTGCCATCGCAAATACACTAATGACAGGTCGCAGCCAGTTGGAATGGCGTATTGCAGTGGTCGCTGAAAATGCGCTCGATGCAGCAACTGCACTCCTGTCAGCGGAGCCAGTGAATGTTGAATTGGATATGGCGAATGCCGGCTTGGTGGATCTGAGCGAGAACCACACCCTTGAAGAATTTGCAAGGATGTTTCTGCGCGGTACAAGGCTGACAGCACCGGCGCATCCGACGCGATCATCGATAGATCTTCCTCTCTACCCATTTGACCGGACACCTTACTGGTTCACACCCAGGGCAAAGCTAAATCACCCTTTACCGATTGCCGGGGAACACCCGCTGCTTGGACACAAACAACGGGTACCAGGGAACAAGCGCTGGTTTGAGGCAGATATTTCAGCACGTGAACCCGCATGGCTAGGTGATCATCAGGTTGACGACAAGCCGGTGCTTCCTGCAGCAGCGATGATTGAAATGATGATTTGCGCGGCGGGTGATGCTGTAAGGGCACTTGGCGATATTGAATTTGACAGGTTGCTCGATGTCAGCGAGCCCACGGTACTGCACACGGCGAGTGACGGCGCAGACATCCGTCTGCACGCGACCGCAGCAGACGACAGTTGGTCACAAATTGCCAGAGCACAGATTCTGACAGATGATGAACCCGCTCCAATGCCGGCCCGCAATGAGGCGGATACACCGGTGGAGAAGGCCTATCCGAATTCAGTCCCGGTTGAGACCTATTATGCGGACTTCAAATCACAGGGTTTGAATTACGGCCCATCATTCCAGGCGATCCGCAGCCTTCGGTATGGCAATGGTGTGGCGCGCGCCGAGCTGAAACTGCCTGAAACGCTGGACGGCAGCCCCTATTGCATACATCCGGTTCTCCTGGACGCAGCTTTCCAGAGCATTGGAGCAGCTGCCTATGGCATGGACATTTCGGGCAGTGGATATCGCCCGACGGGCATCAGACGAATGTTTTTACACGTACCGGCTGGTGATACGCTTGTCGCCACATGCCACCTTGAGACAAAAGACAGCGGCGATTTGAGCGCTGACATACAATTGCACAATACCGATGGCACGTCTGTCGCAGCAATCGATGGTTTGCTGATGAAGCCAACGCAACAGCGCAAAAGCGGCATGGCAAGGATTTACGATCTTCAATGGGAAAAAACGCCTCAAACCAAAAAACAGAACGCGCAGGAGACTCTGGTTCATCGGGTAGAACGCGGCCTTGATCCGGGCGAAGCGGTCAGCACATTGCTGCAGCGGATCCAGCCCGTTCTGGAGGCAGGTCAGGCGACACAACTCATTGTCATAACCCAGGGCGCTGAAACATTGCCGGGTGACAGTTTCGAAGCGGATATTGCGGGCGCTGCTGTCGGCGGTTTCTGCGCAACGCTTGCGCTTGAACACCCCGAGCTGGGTTTGGTTGTCATTGACGGCATTCCCAATGAAGCCATCGCGCCTGATGCCTGTCCGCAAAAGCCGGGCCATTATGCCTATCGTTCGCAAGCCTTCCTGCGGCGAAAACTGGTACCCAGACAGACCCCTGTCACAACACTTCAACGACTGACCCCGCCGAAATCCGGCCGTCTGCGGGACCTGCAATTTGACCAGACGCATGCCACACCGCCCGGCCCCGGTGAAATTGCAATCAAAGTGGTTGCCGCAGGG
This sequence comes from uncultured Rhizobiaceae group bacterium, assembly GCA_947501445.1. Classification (GTDB taxonomy): domain Bacteria; phylum Pseudomonadota; class Alphaproteobacteria; order Rhizobiales; family Rhizobiaceae; genus Hoeflea_A. Next base: position 89,211 of record CANMVS010000014.1, read on the forward strand.
CTGAATTTTCGCGACATCATGAATGTGATGGGCACCTACCCGGGCGACGCCGGCGCTTTGGGCGGCGAATGCGCAGGCTTTGTCGAGGCTGTTGGTGATGGTATGGAGGCACTGCTGCCTGGTACACCCGTTATGGCGATAACCCCCGGCTGCCACGCCACACAAGCACTTGCCAAAACCGAGCTCACATGGCCGCTGCCTTCCGGTTGGAGTTTCGAGGAAGCGGCAACGGCGCCTACGGTCTATCTCAGTGCCCTGGCCCTGCGCGACACAGCGCATATTGACACCAACAGCACTGTCCTTATTCACGCGGCGGCCGGCGGTGTCGGTCAGGCTGCCATTGGTCTTGCCAGGGCCGCTGGTGCACGCATCCTTGCAACCGCCGGCAATGAGGAAAAACGCGCCCATTTGAAGGCCCAGGGTGTCGAATGGGTCTTTGATTCCAGATCAGCAGATTTTGCTCACGATGTTCAAAATTCGACGGACGGGGCTGGCGTTGATATTGTCCTCAACAGCCTGTCCGGTGAACTGATCCAGGCAGGATTCGATGTAGTGAAATCAGGCGGATACTTCCTTGAACTTGGCAAAGCCGGCGTCTGGGACAATGAGCAGGCGGCGGCCTACCGACCCGATGTTCACTACAGGCGCATCGTGCTGGATGATGAGATAATTGGTGATCCGGATGCCGTTGGCATTCGCTGGCAACAATTGGCAACTGAATTTGCCACCGGCGAACTTCCGCGATTGCCTGTCCGGTCATTTGCCTTTAATGCCCCGCAGGAGGCCTACCGATATATGCAGGAAGCCCGGCAGATAGGCCGGATTGCCCTGTCGCAAAACCTGCTGGACCCAAACGCTGCCTACATCGTCACCGGTGGAACCGGCGCTCTTGGCCTTTGCGTTGCCCGTCATCTGGCAGAACGCGGCGCGCGCCGGCTCATTCTTGTGTCCCGGGGCCTTCGGTCTCCGGATACCGAAGCGCTAAAGCGATTGGAGCGCATGGGTGTTGAACTTGAAATGCCGCATGTGGACCTGACAGACGCAGACGCTGTGAACGCCTTGGCAAGGCAGACCGAAGGGCCGGTGCGCGGAATCATCCACACGGCGGGTATTCTGGATGATGGTGTCATAACAGGCATGAACAGCGCTCAGATCACAAACGTCATGAACGCAAAGGTTCAAAGCGCAATCCATCTGGATCAGGCTTTGACAGGTTCAACGCTTGATTTTTTCATTCTGTTTTCTTCTGCCGCTGGCCTGCTGGGTTCTGCAGGTCAGGCGAATTACAGTGCCGCCAATGCAGCCCTTGACGCATTCGCACGTGCGCGGCGCAATGCGGGGCTGCCGTTTGCGGCAATTGACTGGGGTGCCTGGCAAACCGGCATGGCAGCGACGTTTGAAGGCCCGGCTATGGATGAGGCGACGGCGCTTGTCGCCTTTGATCAGGTTCTCGAAAACCCAACGGCAAATGTTGTTGTTCTCCCTGATACCCTTGGGTTCTCGGTTGACGATGCCAAAGCTCACATCGCTGCCGCACAACTTGGCGAAGCACTGGATGAGGCAGCCCCCGGCGAATGGCTGATGATCATCAGACGGGCGATACTGAAGATTGTCAGCGAAGATATGAACATTCCGCAATCAGATATCTCTGCGCGTCGCCCTTTGAAGGATTACGGGCTGGACAGCCTGCTTGCCGTGCAATTGCGCAACGGTCTTTCTGCCCTTGTTGGAAAACCGATGCCTGCCGGACTACTGTACGATCACCCTACCATTGCCGCTCTTGGCATGTTTCTTCTCAGCCAAATCCGACCGGATTCATCTGAATTGCATCAGGAAGAAATATCAAGCAGCAAGGCAATAACCAAGGCTGCAACCGAATCATCTGCCCAACAGGCAACTGATGGTGAAACGGATAGCGCAGCATTGTTGCTGAAGGAACTTGAACTTGCCGGATATTGAGAACAAGGCAACGGCAGAGGTGAACAAAACTGCGGGCACGCTTGATCAGCTGCAGCGCGCAGCATTTGCAGTGCGCGATATGCGCGAAAAACTGGAAGCCGAAAAGGCAAGAGCCCACGCGCCAATCGCAATAATTGGCATGGGATGCCGTTTTCCGGCGGCACCAGACATAGGGACTTTCTGGCGTAGTGTGATCAATGGGGTGGATGCAATTCGGCAGGTTCCCGAAAGCCGATGGGATTCCGACGCCTATTATGATCCCGATCCGGACGCCCCCGGGAAAACCAGCAGTTTGTGGGGTGGGTTGATTGATGATGTTGATCTGTTTGATGCGGAATTTTTTGGCATTTCTCCAAGAGAAGCAAAGTCGGTTGATCCCCAGCAAAGATTGCTGCTTGAAACCAGCTGGCGTGCGCTTGAAGATGCAGCAATTCCGATTGAACGGCTCCCTGCCCGCCACACGGGCGTTTATGTTGGCATTAGCACGAATGATTACGCCAGCCTGCTTGCAGATCGCACGGACCAGAACTGGATCGATGCCCATGCAAGTCTTGGCAACTCCGTGGCGGTTGCGGCTGGTCGGATCTCCTATACGCTGGGTCTGCAGGGGCCTTCCATGTCCGTTGATACGGCCTGTTCATCTTCTCTGGTGGCAGTGCACCTGGCAATGAAAGCGCTGCGTACCGGCGAGATAGATGTGGCAATTTCCGCCGGAGTCAATTTGACGCTCACACCGGAGCTGACAATCGGGTTCTCAAAAGCACGGATGATGGCTGCAGATGGGCGCTGCAAGACATTTGATGCACGTGCGGACGGCTATGTGCGCGGCGAAGGCTGTGGTGTTGTTATTTTGAAGCGGCTGGAAGATGCACTGCGCGACGGCAACCGGGTCCGGGCTGTGCTTATCGGCTCGGCTGTAAATCAGGACGGACGCTCAAACGGCCTGACGGCGCCCAATGGCCCATCGCAAACGGCCGTTATCAAGGCCGCCTTGGCGGACGCGCATGTCCAGGCCGGGCAGGTATCACTCATTGAGGCGCATGGCACCGGAACGGCGCTCGGAGACCCGATAGAGGCGCAAGCCCTTTCAGATGTGTTCGCTGGCCGTGAGAGCGAGGCAGCTGCGCCCTATGTTGCATCGGTGAAAACCAATATTGGTCATCTGGAAGCCGCTGCTGGTATGGCTGGTCTGATCAAAACGGCGCTGGCGCTGGAAAATGGCAAAGTTCCGCCTCACCTGCATTTTCAGGAACTCAGCCCGCATATCAACGCTGATCAATTTCCATTGCGCATTCCCATATCCAGCAAGCCTATGCCGGATGTTGATGGACGTCAGATTGCCGGGGTCAGTTCGTTTGGCTTTTCCGGCACCAATGCGCATGTCGTCTTGGAAGCGCCACCCAAACCTGCAGAAGCACCGACCCGAAAGGACGTGGAAGTTCTGACCATTTCCGGCAGCGATGCCCAAGCGGTCGGCGAACTCGTCAGGCAAACCTGCGAACATCTGGAAGATCCTGACGTGGATTTTCCAGCATTTGCCGCAACAATGACGTCCGGCCGCAGCACTTTTCCATATCGCATGGCCGTCACTGCAAGCACCGCCGCAGAGGCGGCAAAAGCCCTGCGCGACAAGCAGCCCGAGTGTCCACCCGAAGATCCATTGGTTGGCTTTCTCTTCACGGGTCAGGGAAGCCAATATCAAAATATGGCGTCGGGTCTGATGTCCGAGCCTCGGTTTCGCGAAACAATTGAGCGCTGCGACAGTGTTTTGAATGGCATCATCAGCCCTATTCTTAAGGGAGGCACCCTGCCTGAAGGCCGTACTGATCTGGTTCAACCACTCCTGGTAACACTGGAATATGCCATGGCCGATCTTTGGCGATCATGGGGCGTGCAACCGGCTGCTGTCATTGGTCACAGCGTCGGTGAAATCGCAGCTGCAGCCTTTGCCGGGGCGCTCAATCTGGAAGACGCCTTGCGATTTGTTGCCGAACGCGGACGTTTGATGGAAAGCCGTGCTGATCTGGGTGGTATGGCGGCTGTGCTGGCATCAGCCGAAAAAGTCAGTACGCTGATCGAGGGAAGTGATGTGGTCATCGCCGCCCTGAATGCCCCGGACAACACGGTCATTTCCGGCACCACACGAGGACTTGCGCAGGTCATGACGCGGTTGGAAAATGCCGCTATTCCGGTCGTGCCATTGCAGGTATCCACCGCATTTCACTCACCGGTCCTTGATCCGGTGCTCGATGACATCGAGGCAGCGGCGGTGGCTATGGCAACAGGTCGGGCACATATCCCGGTAATCAACAATTTGCATGCCGAGGCCTGTGACCGTTTTGATGCTGCCTATTGGCGGGCCCAAGCTGCCGCACCCGTACGGTTCAGGGAAGGGCTTCAGTGTCTGGCCGACAGGGGCTGTTCATTGTTTGTCGAAATTGGGCCACAACCGGTTCTTTCCAACTTTGGGCGAACAATATTGCCGGAGGCCACTTTCGTTCCCAGTCTCAGGCGTGGGGTCGAGGACGCCCGGACAATTGCCGACGCTGCTGCACAGCTGTTCACAGCCGGTGTACCAGTCAATTTCTCTGCCTTTTGCGGCCGCCATAAGGTTGTTGACGCGCCAGGACACCCGTTTCGTGGCGAACGTTACTGGCCGGACGCTGCTCCGGCAAATGTCATACCGCTCAGCACCCCGACCGTTGATCAATCTTTGGTCGGCACCGTGATCGACACGCCCGGAGAGCCCGTCATCCACCAGCGTGTTGTCTCAACTGAAGCGCTTCCGTTCCTGGCCGATCATGTGGTTTTTGGCGACGTGGTTGTGCCCGGTGCGATGTACGCCGTGATGGGCATTGCCGTAAGTGGTGCAGCGCCGGGTAACGTTGAAGATCTGGTGTTTGAAGCCCCGATGACCGTACCGATTGACGGCCTCGTGATGCAAACATTGACCTGGCTGGACGGACGATTGGAGATTTATGGCCGTATTGACGGATCACGCGATTGGGTTCGCCATGTTTGTGGACGCATCAATAGTGCCGACACCGCTGACGTCGGGGTTCTGGATCTGAGTGATCTGGAGGGGCGCCTGTTGGAAGAAAGCGATGGTCCGAATACGTTTTTCCAGATGCTGGGTAATCGCGGCATTGAACTTGGAGACAGTTTTCGCGGCCTTCGACGGCTGTGGCGCGGCAATGCAGAAGCCATGGGGGAAATCGAGCAAACAGGCGATAACAGTACGTTGGATGTTCTGCTTCACCCTACCGCTCTGGATTCATGTTTTCAGATATTGGGCGCAACTTTTACCGGCGACGACAATGGCAAGGGGTTTTTGCCGCTGTCGCTTGATCGCATGGAGATTTACCGTCAGGCACCCAAACGCTTTCGCTGCCATGCAACGATTGAAAGTGCGGCGAATTCCCCCGTGGCCATCGGCCAATTCACCTTGTGTGATCTGAGCGGACAGATATTTGCGCGTGCCAGCGGCTTGCAGATAAAACAGGTTGAGGCACCCAAAGCCAGTGACCCTGTCAGCGATATGATATTGGGGGTTGAATGGGTGCCCTGTGACATCCAGCAGCCAGGATGGTCAAACCCAACGCAAATCGCATCGCTGGTCAATCGGGCTGCGGCGAATATATCCCCATTAGAAGAAAATGGCCTGTCTGAAGGACTGGATGCGCTTGCAGCACACCATGCCCGCGTGGCTGTCGAAACATTGCCGGATGTCTCGGTCGTCGCTGATGATCGCCAACGGCTTTACCAACGCCTTCGGTCACTCGCCGCGAAAGACAACGGGATGTCGTCGCAAGAATTGCTTGCGGCATTTCCACATAATCAGGCCGAGATAGGATTGGTCGATCGGTGCGGTGCAGCACTACAAAGTGCGCTTGTTGGGATGCCCAATGCCGTGGAAAATCTCATTTCAAACAGCGATGAGCTAAACAGCAATGTCTATTCTGATAAGGGTCTTGCTGCGCGGACAAACGAATTTGCTGCAGCCGCATTGGCGGCCGCACTTGGTCGGCGCGCTGATCACAAACTGTCCATCCTTGAGGTGGGTGCGGGAACCGGCGCTACGACACAGGCACTTTTGAGGCAAATCCCGCAGTCGGTTGATGTGGAATATCTCTTTACCGACATTTCCAACGGTTTCATTCACACGGCAGAACAACAATTTGCCGATAATCCAAAGGTGCAATTTGCGTTATTTGATCTCGAACAGGATCCGGCCACGCAGGAACTGCCGATGCGTCGCTTCGATATCATCGTGGCTGCCAACGTCATTCACGCAACCAGAGACATTGCCCAATCACTGAACCATATTCAAAAATTGTTGTTGCCCGGCGGCCTGCTCATGCTCGTTGAAAGTACGTTGAAACAGGACTGGTGGGATATTGTATTCGGACTGACCGATGGATGGTGGCGCTTCGAAGATACAGATTTACGGCCGGATCATCCGTTGCTGGGTCAGTCTGCCTGGCCAGAAGTTCTCAAATCAGCCGGATATATTGACCCGGTCACCGTCAGTGTGGATGCTGCCGCGCGCCAATCCATCATTCTGGCGAAAGCGCCACTGAGCGCACCTGTTATTGCCGTCCATGACGGGTTTGATGGTCAAGCCAAAACGGTAGCACTTGCGCTTGCTGAGGCATTGACGCAAGCCGGAACAGATGCGATCGTCACCGAACCCGAGGCCGCGATAAACCTCATAGGCCAAAAAGATGGACAGGTAATCATCTACACCGGGGGCATTTCCGCACCCTATCAACGGGCGCTGAAACAGGCCTTTGACCTGTCAAGAGCAGTTGTTTCGAGCGCAGATGCGGCAATCACCTTCGCGGTACATGGTCTTCAGCCGGATACCAATAGCGAAGATAACAAAATAATCACGCACCATACAGATGATGCTCTCGTCAGTGCCGCCGCTGTGGCCGGATTTGCACGTGTATTTGCACTGGAACACCCTGAAACGGGCGCTGGTATTATCAATCTGGATCCAGCCAGTACGACACTGCAAGGGGACTTGCTGACGGCCATCGCAGCCAATGCGTCTGGCGAACGCGAAATTTCAATTCACGCCGGCAAACCTCATACAGCCCGCCTTGTTCCTCAGCCGCTTGATGCCATCGCAGCGCCCGAGTTGGACGCAAGTGGTGCTTATCTCATTACCGGGGCTTTCGGTGGACTTGGCTCGCATCTGGCAGCCTGGCTTGGTGAACATGGTGCTGGCCAACTGATCCTGATAGGACGAAACGCCCCCTCGCCTGAACTGGCGGCAACCTTGTCTGCCTGTGCAAAGCAAGTTGACCTGCATGAATTGGACGTATGCGACGCTGATGCGCTTGGTCGAATTGTCGCTGAGGCCGGTCAACAGCTCAAAGGGGTGTTTCACCTTGCAGGAACAACGGCAGATGGGGCCATCATCTCACAGGATTGGTCGCGGTTTTCATCTGTTCTTGGTTCCAAGGCCGACACAGCATTGGTACTGGATGAACTGACACAGACGCTACCACTTGATCATTTCGTACTGTTTTCAACTTCCGCTTCACTTATCGGCAATCCCGGTCAGGCCAATCACGCCGCAGCGAATGCAATACTCGATGCGATTGCTGGAAAGCGGCGCGCCTGCGGACTGCCGGGCCTGTCGATAAACTGGGGTGCCTTTTCGCAGGCCGGTGCCGTTGTGCGTCAGGATCAACTTGAATCCATGTCACAGCGCGGCGTCAAACCAATCACCATTGAACAGGGTCTGGATGCACTTGCCCGCGCCATGCAGGCCGACACAGCTAATATTGGCGTTGTGAATATTGATTGGCCGATGTTTCTCAAAGGTACCGAAGCTGCGTTCCCGCCATTTCTGTCCCATTTCCGCGACCAGTTGACAGTAAAGCCAACGCAAAGCCGTTCAGCACCCCGCAAGTCGCAGGCAGATTTTTCTGCGTCCCTGGAAAATATCGCGCAAGAAGAAAGGCAATCATTGCTTGCGGGTCTGATCGCCATTGAAGCAGCGGCTGTCCTTGATATGAAAGATCCGGCCAAAATTGATCATGATCAGGCGCTCAATGAGCTGGGACTTGATTCTCTGCTGGCGCTGGAGCTGCGCAACAGACTTGGTGAGGCCAGTGGACAAAAGCAACTGGCCACCCTGCTTTTCGATCATCCGTCCATTGCGGCGCTCGCCGAGCATATTGATAATCAGCTCTCCGATAAACCATCAGGCAGTGATAAATCCGGAAGACCTGCTCCGATTACACCACAGGACCGCGCGTCCGACGAAGAGCTCGAATCCATGTCGGACGCCGAGATTGAAGAATGGCTGAACGCTGAATATACCGCTGCCACTGGTTTGCAATAATGCAGAAAACACAAAACGATATGCCAACAGATGTGCTCAATGCGGCTGCGCCTTGCCTTGAACTGGTCAGAAACTTGAAAATCGGGACACCATGAACTCCACGCCACTCACGCCACTTCAAAAGGCTGCCATTACCGTTAAATCGCTGCGTGACCGCGTTGATGGACTGGAGCGTGCCCGCTCGGCACCCATAGCAGTTATTGGCATGGCATGTCGCCTTCCCGCACACAGCAATACGCCAGAGGCACTGTGGGAGGCATTGAAAAATGGCCGGATCGGCAGCATTGAGGTGCCGTCGGCGCGTTGGGATGCCGATGAGTTTTATGATCCCGAGCCCGGTGTTGCAGGCAAGATGTATGTCAAAAAAGCCTGTTTCATCGACAATGTGGATGAATTCGATCCGTTGTTCTTTCGTATATCTCCACGCGAGGCAGTCGGGATCGATCCCCAGCAAAGATTGCTGTTGGAAGTCGTGCATGAGGCGCTTGAAGATGCAGGCATCCCGCCTCCTTCACTGTCCGGCAGTCTGACCGGAGTATTTTTAGGCATAAGTACCAATGACTATTCCGCCCTGTTATCGAAAACCGCTCATGGATCAGGCAGCAATGCCGTCGCTGGAGCCGGCAATGCCGCCAGTGTTGCCTCGGGGCGAATCTCGTACACCTTTGGTTTCCAGGGACCATGTTTTGCTGTCGATACCGCTTGCTCCTCCTCGCTCGTTACGGCCCATCTTGCAGTCCAGTCGTTGCGCGATGGCGAGAGCAACCTGGCGCTGGTCGCCGGCGTCAATCTGATGTTGACCCCGGACATCAGTATCAATTTTTGCCAGGGACGTATGTTGTCACCTGACGGTCTTTGCAAGACATTCGACGCTGACGCCGACGGTTATGTCCGCGGAGAAGGTTGCGGCGTTCTGGTGCTCAAACGATTGGACGATGCCATTGCAGATGGTGATCGGGTTCTTTCGGTCATTTCCGGTTCGGCAATCAATCAGGACGGGAAAAGCGCCGGCCTGACCGCACCCAATGGCGCTGCTCAGGTAGCTGTTATCAATCGGGCCCTGGCCAACGCCGGACTGCAACCTGATGCCATTGATTTTATTGAAGCCCACGGTACCGGAACCTCACTCGGTGACCCGATTGAGATACATGCCATGAAGGCGGTTTTTGACAATCGCAAAGGTCCACTTTCCGTTGGCTCCGTAAAAACCAATATTGGGCATACAGAAGCTGCTGCCGGGGTGTCCGGGCTGATCAAGGCAGTTTTAATGTTGCAAAATCAAACCATTCCGCCGCATCCAAGTTTCAAAAACTTCAATCCGCACATTGATCCGGGTGATCTCAACGTAGAAATTGCCCAGTCTGAAAGGGCCTGCACGCTGAACCATATTGGCGTCAGTTCATTCGGCTTCAGTGGAACGAACGCCCATATTATCGTTTCTGCAGCCCCTGAAAACCTGCCCGGTGCGGCATTAAGCGAAACGACGGCGGCTCCGCAATTGCTGATCACGGCGAAAAGTCAGGCAGCACTGGAAACACTCATAGGACGATATCGTAATCTGCTTGAGGAGCCAGGTGTTTCATTCCGGGATGTCTGCTACAGCGCATCCATTGAGCGGGCGCGCTATAAATGGTGGGTCGCAGTGGACAGCGCCGTTGAACTCAACAATGCAACGCCGAGCGACGCCCCCTTGCCCAAAGTCGAACCACAAATGGGCAACCGGGTCAGATTGCCCAAAACGCCGTTCGAGCGTCAGCGGTACTGGATTGAAACCGGCGGAGATGCGGAACCTGCCGCGACACCCGAAGCCCTGCCTGTGGCAAATCTTCCGGCAATGCCTGCTGCCGGGCAACATCCACTGCTTGGCCGTAAAATCATTTTGCCGTTTTCAAACGAGAGCCGGTTTGAAAACCAACTGGCAGCAAATCAAATCGGTCTGGCGTTTATTCTGGAGCACCGGGTCTCGGGACAACCGGTTCTGCCCGGTACAGCCATGATCGAAATGGCGCTTGCTGCCAATCCGCAAAGCGCCATCAAGGATATGCTCTTTATCGCGCCAGTTATCGTACCTGAAAGTGCACCACTGCTGGTGCAATTCATACTTGATACAAATGATGAATTTCGTATTGTCAGCGTCGATCCTGAAACCCCGCAGAACGCCGTATTGCATGTCACTGGTCGCTACACGGCCCGTTCAAATTCGCCGGTACAGGTTGATGTTCCCGATGAGACCGGAACAACGATCGTTGAAGTCGATGATTTTTACGCTTCCCTTGCTGGCCATGGCGTGGACTATGGACCAACCTTCCGACGGTTGAATACCATCCGGCGGCTGGACGGCGCAGCTTCTGCTGCGCTTGTCCATCTTGCAGATCCGACATTTATCGTGCATCCGGCAGTTCTCGACAGCGCATTGCAGTTGGTCGCAGCGGCGCTCGATGCGAGCTCCGGGCCGCTCATGGTTCCCGCCGGGTTCGACCAGTTGGTTCACAATCATGCACCGGGGCCTAACGCAAAAGTCTACGCGCAGGCAAACCGAGTAAAAAATCAGGTCGAAGCAGATGTCCGTATTTTCGATTCTGAAGGCCTGGCCATTGAAGTATCCGGTATAACATTCAAACGCGCCGGTGCACTTGCCGATTACGGCTTTCATAAGCTCGACTGGCAGCATCAGACGCTCACGGACGGATTGCTGCCACCCGTAGGGTTTGCCGAGGCTGCAGATCTGGCAAGATTGCTGATCGATCACAATATCGGCCAATCAGAACATTACGCGATCTCCGATTATGATGATGCGGAAGAAGCCCTCAACAAAATGGCAACCCTATACGCCATTGAGGCGCTGGAGCGGCTGGGAATGGCGTTCGAACCGGGCACTGAAGGTACGCTGGGTGCCCTGACCGAGAGCCTTGGCATTGTCGACAAGCACAAGCGATTGTTCAAACATTTGATCGGTTTCCTGGTTGAAGATGGTGTGCTCGAGCAAAACGGGCGACGATGGAAAATCCTGAAGTCACCCGGCAGACAACAACCGGATGTTGATGCGCTCACCAGCGCCTACCCGGCTCTCGCCGCCGAGATCAGCGTTGCGGCACGCTGTGGTGACGCGCTTGATAGTGTTCTGACAGATGAAACAAACGCCCTTACACTGCTGTTTCCAAAGGAAGACACAGGTGCCGGAGATTTTTACACCGGTTCCACCTATGCCAACACAATCAACAAAATGGTTGGCACGGCGGTAAAACGACTGTCCAACCAACTTGGACCGGCGCGCGCCCTTCGCATTGTCGAAATCGGAGCGGGTACGGGTGCAACAACGCAATGTGTCCTCGATGTTCTTGAAGGGCGACCTGTTGCCTATGAGTTTACCGATATTTCTCCGGCCTTTTTCTCTGCTGCAACGCAGAACTTTGCAGTAGAGGGCTTTAACACACAGCGTCTGAACATTGAAGAAGACCCGCTTGAACAGGGCTTTACTGCCGATTCTGCCGACATTGTCATTGCAGCAAATGTTCTCCACGCAACAGCCGATATCGTTGCAAGTCTTCACCACACGCGATCTCTTTTGGCTCCCGGGGGCATGCTGATCCTGGTCGAAAGCACAAAGGCACGCCGCTGGGTGGACACGGTTTTCGGCCTCACAGAGGGGTGGTGGCGATTTAAAGATACCGATTTGAGACCATCACACCCGCTATTGTCGACAGACCAATGGGCAGATGTTTTGAAAAAATGCGGGTTTGAACCCGGTGTTTCCGATGGCGTGGAAGTGATTGTTGCCCGCAAATCCGCACAACCGCTCGAAGCCGCAGATAGGATTGCAATTTCCGGTGGCGGTTCAACCAGGATTGTTAAGGCGCTTGAAAACCTCGGCATCGATGTTCATTCGCCGGGGCAGGAAAACCATCATGTTTATCTCGTTCCGCCCACGTCCACGGATTTGGAAAGCCAAATTGACCTGTTTGATACCCTTTGCGAATTCATACGGACATTGGAAAGCACGCCAACACCACCAAGACTGACCCTGGTTGGACGCTTGGACACTGGACACGGCGGACTGGCGGGTTTCATGCGCAGTCTGCAACTGGAAAAACCGGGTTTGCGTTCAAGGCTGATTCAGACGGACGGAGAGCCAGCGGATCTGCTTGACGAGATAATGCTGCGTGATGGCGAAGAGGCTATTCGCTATAGTCAGAACCAACGGTTCGTTGCCCGTCTTGCTCCAGTGGAATCCGAACTTCCTGCCAATGTGGAAGGCACCTGGCTGATCACCGGTGGTCATGGTGGATTGGGGCGGGCCATAGCATCCCGTCTGGCAGAAAGTGGCGCAGAACGTCTGGTGCTTATTGGTCGAAGCAATTGTTCTGACGCACCCCAATATGACATACCAACGCTCTATCACGAGGGCGATTGTGCTGATGAGGCATTCCTGAACAAAGTGTTTGAAGACACAGGTCCCATTAATGGTGTTGTTCATGCCGCAGGTCTTTTGTCAAATGCATCAATTGATGCGCAATCAAAACAAACAGCGGCTGAGGTCATGCACGCCAAAGTCGGCGGTGCCATTGCTCTGGACAACGCAACCTGCGACCGGAAAATCACACATTTCATATTGTTTTCATCTGCTGCGGGGGTTCTTGGCGCAGCCAGCCAGTCAAACCATGCTTTTGCCGGTAGTTTTCTGGATGCACTGGCCGCAAACCGGCGGGCCCGAAACCTGCCTGCTCTTTCCATTGATTGGGGTGTCTGGAGGGACATAGGGTCTGCTGCAGCTTTGGGATTTGACAAACATGCCGAAGAACTGGGACTGGGCAGTATCGCCCCGGAATTGGGTGTCAGGGCGTTCTTGTCGGCACTCAACGTCGATCAACCGCAATTGCTGGTATTGCCGGGTGTCAATTTCTCAAAAGTGGCCAGCCATTTTGGTTCAAACACTCCGTCTCTTTTTGCGCAAATTACACGCAAACCGGATGTGCCTCTCAACCAGACCGGGCGTCGGAATATCCAATCGGAACGCAACAGCGTTGAAAACAATTTAATCGATGATCTGGGGCGCATCGTCGCTGAATTGCTGAACATAGCCAGCCCAATCGACACGACGCTGCCGCTTTATGAATACGGGCTGGACTCATTGGTCGCCGTCGAAATCAAGAACCGTGCCGAAAGGGAATTGGGGTTAATCCTGCAGGTTCGCGACATGATGGAAGGTGGTTCCATCCGCGAAATCCTCGGCAAAACATCCCTGCCGCCTCAATCAGATGATCGCCAGCGGTTATATTCCATCATCAGCGAATTGCTTGGCCTGACACTGGAAATCGACCCGCAACTGCCCTTGTATGAATATGGACTCGATTCACTTGTTGCCGTCGAAATCAAGAACCGTGTGGAAAAGGAAATGGGCATTGCCCTCCAGGTTCGCGACATGATCGAGGGTGGTACGGCTGAAACACTGGCGCAGGCCTTGCAGACTGTGACACCCGCACCGACCAATGTGCGACAACAAATTGTTGCAGATCCGGCCAATGACAGCGAGCGCTTCCCTTTGACCGATATACAGCAGGCCTATTGGCTGGGCCGGCGCAACGATATGTCATTTGGCAATGTCAGTTGTTATCTTTACACGGAATTTGATTCCGATGGGATCGATATCGTGAGGCTGGAAGAAGCCTGGAACCGGCTCATATCCCGCCATGGCATGCTGCGTGTTGTCATTGACAGCGACGGTGCCCAGCGCATTCTTGATGACGTGCCGCGCTATAAATTCGACATTACTGATTTGCGCGAGACACCCCCCGAAACATCTCAGGACAGACTGTTGCAAATCCGCAGCGCGGCGTCTTCACGTATCGCAATCCCGGATGACTGGCCGCTATTTGATGTGCGCATAACCCTTCATGAAAACCTGACACGCGTCCATGTCGGTTTTGATCTGATCGCCCTCGACGCTGCGTCCATTCATGCCCTGCGGGTGGAGTGGGCAGCGCTTTATGACGACCTGAATACCGCTCTTCCAGCCATAGGATTGTCTTTTCGTGATGTTGTCATGGAGTCCATTCTGCATCGCAGCAGTGACGCGTTCAAGCGCAGCGAAGCCTATTGGCTGGCCAGGGCCGACACCCTGCCCGAGGCACCGGACCTGCCGATGTTGGATCAGGGGTCGAGCGAACCACCACGCTTCGTGCGTCACCGCATTGTCCTCGACCCTGATCTTACGCACAAACTCAAAATGCAGTGCCGCCAACGCAAATTAACCCTGCCTGCCGTCCTTGCCGCTGCCTATGCCGACATACTGGCCAGTTGGTCCCGCAATCCACATTTTGCACTGACGGTAACGTCATTCAATCGACCGAACCTGCACCCCGATATTGGTTCATTGCTTGGCGACTTCACCTCCACACTGCTGCTGGAAGTCGATGCACGCAAACCGCAATTTGAAGATCGAGCGCGCATGCTCGCAAGCCGTCTGGCTGATGATCTTGATAACAGTGATATCGGCGGCGTTCATGTCTTGCGCGAATTGTCAAAAATTCGCGGCAACGCTGTACCGAATGTGCCAGTGGTGTTCACCAGTGCATTGGGATTTCGCTCAACCGGCAATGAAGCAGATCAAGATAAAATGTCCGGTTGGGATCGACTTGGACGCACCGTTTACAATGTCTCCTCCACACCGCAGGTCTGGATTGATCATCAGGTGTCCGAGGAAAATGGAGCACTCTTTTGCAACTGGGACGTATTGGAGGC
Organism: uncultured Rhizobiaceae group bacterium; assembly: GCA_947501445.1. Lineage (GTDB taxonomy): Bacteria > Pseudomonadota > Alphaproteobacteria > Rhizobiales > Rhizobiaceae > Hoeflea_A. The sequence continues at coordinate 104,266 of CANMVS010000014.1, forward strand.
ATTGTTTCCCGACGGCCTGATTGATGCAATGGTTGCAGCCCACGAAAAACTGCTGACAGCGCTTGCAAATGGACCGGCCTGGAACTGGCCGCTCAGAGCCGCTATTGCACCAATGCAGCGCGCGCCGGTATTGCCCGCACTATCGAGCGAACTGCTGCATGCTCCCTTTATGCGCATGGTTCAGTCCACACCGGATGCAGTCGCGGTAATCGACCGTCATCGAACGTTGACGTATCGGCAATTAAACCATGCTGCATGCAGCCTTGCCGAGAAAATTTCAACCCTTCTGGGTGGTTCGCACACAACCCGTGATCAGTTGATCGCGATCAATCAGGACAAGGGATGGCAGCAGGTTGTTGGCGTTCTTGGGACCCTCATGGCCGGTGCCGCGTATCTGCCACTTGACCCTGCCTGGCCGGAAGAACGTCAACGTCAGATCATTGAGCAAAGCGGTGCCTATGCGCTGGATAGCGACCTGATCGATGAAGCAATGGGCACTCCTGAAACACAGCACAATTTGGTGCCACCCGCGGATTGCGACCGGTTGGCCTATGTAATCTACACATCCGGCTCCACCGGCACACCAAAAGGTGTGATGATTGAACACCGCTCGGCCTCCGCAACGATTACGGCTGTCAACCGCAAATGGAACATGGGTGCCAACGACAGAACTCTGGCTCTTTCATCGCTCTCATTCGACTTGTCGGTTTTTGACATATTTGGCCCGCTTTCAGTTGGTGGAGCCATTGTCATCCCCTATACTTCCAGCCAGCCAAATCCGCAAATGTGGGCATCGGTATTGCAGGAAAATGAAGTAACTGTCTGGAACAGTGCCCCCGCACTCATGTCCCTGATGGTTGAGCATGGATTGCCGACACCAAACAAACTGCGGCTGGTGATGATGAGTGGGGACTGGGTACCACTGGAAATCGTTCCGCAATTGCGTGATCAGGCACCCAATGCCACGCTGGTCGCCCTTGGCGGCGCCACTGAGGCATCAATCTGGTCTAATTTTCACGAGATATCAGGTCTGGATGACAGTTGGCATTCTGTACCCTACGGCACTCCGTTGGAGGGACAAAATCTACATATAGTCTCCCGGGATTTTCTTGACCTTCCTGACTGGACGATTGGCGACATCGAAATTTCAGGCGCTGGACTGGCGCGCGGGTATCTGGGCGATGAAGAGCAAACAGCGCAACGTTTCCGTATCGATCCCGGCACCGGTGATCGACGGTATCGAACCGGCGACATTGGTCGTTTTCGCCCCTATGTGGATGATGAAACATCTGCACGCACGTTGATTGAATTCCTCGGTCGGGAAGATTTCCAGGTCAAAGTCCAGGGACACCGCATCGAACTGGGAGAAATTGAATCCGTTCTGGAGGAATCAGAATACGTTGCAAGGGCAGTAGTCAATGCCTTTTCCACGGGTCGGGGTTCTGAAAAAATTCTCGGTGGGTTCATTGTACCAAAAACTGCCAGCGTAGCGCCATTACCCTATGACATGGCAATCCAGGTTGCCCAGGCGACCTCGGACAGGCTGGCGGTGCCCGTCGATACCGAGGCATTTGACGGTAATGCAACCTTCCTGACCCAGCAGACTGCCGATGCTGTCGCCGCCGCCTGCCAGCATTTGACAGGTTCACATGAACAACCCGATGCGGATACACTCATCAATCAATTTGGCGTATCTGAACGGTTTCGACACTGGTTGAACCGGACACTGCCGCTGATCCACCGGGCAAACACCTCGGATCATCAACCCCACTCAATCCACCAACTGCCCGAGCAAAATCCGCTTGGTTTCGGCAAGGCGGAGCTGGATCTGCTGGATACAATAATCGCCAAATTGCCGGATATTCTGACCGAGAAAATCCAAACAGCGGACATTTATCTGTCTGCCCAAACACCGAACGTTTACAAGTCATTGTTTGATACGCCCTATCAGATCATATCAGATATCATTGACGCAATGGCCGTTGATCGCCCGATCAGAATTCTTGAAATTGGTGGCGGCCTTGGTACGACACTGGCCGCTATCGCTGGCAAATTTGCTGGCTCCAAAGTGTGCTACACATTCACCGATATCAGCCGGGCCATGCTCAATCGCGTGCGCACAGGTTATGATGGCGCTGATTGGCTGAACGTTGAATTGCTTGATATTGACGTTGCACCGGAGGCTGAGGCAGAACGGTATGATATCATTCTGGCAACCAGCACACTTCATGTTGCCTCTGACGTTGCGGTAGCAATTGAAAACACTGCCAAGCGACTGATACCCGGCGGTATTCTCATTGTGCTGGAACAGACGCGGTTTTTTCCCTGGTACGATCTCAATATGGGCCTGCAGGCAGGATTTGATCAGCGGTCGGATTTCAATTGTCGTCCAGAACATGCGTTGTTGTCGCGCGATGACTGGCGTTTGCTCCTGACAAAGGGTGGTTTTGCCCGTGTTGATACACCCGTCTCACAGGGCAGTTTGACCGATCATTTGGGTTTCGATGTACTATTGGCACAGACAGCATTACCCACCAGAGACAATTTGCTGGACACGGACAAATTGAGAGATTGGTTATTACGACGATTGCCCGCCTATATGGTCCCCAGAAGTCTGAATGTGATAGCGCGGCTACCCCTGTCGGCAAACGGAAAAGTGGATCGTGCGGCTTTGCAATTGTCTCCGCAGAATTCTGATTCAGCCACGCTGGTTGACAAGGATACGCTGCTGGGACAAGTGTCAGATCTCGTAGCAAACTGCCTTGGAACCTCCAATGTCGGCCCCGCTCAATCCTTGTTTGAACTCGGTGCAACATCCTTAAGTCTCGTTTCGCTGCAACGACAGATCGGCGAGCGCTTTGGACGCGCAATCCCGCTACAATCCATATTTGAAGAAGCAACGGTCAATAATCTCGTACGAATGATTTCCAGCGACGCTGTTGTTACAAATCCGATCGTTCGATTTGCACAACGAAAAACAAACGACAGCCGGCCTGTACTCATCATGATGCCAGGTATCTTCGCTCTTCCCTATTATCTGCGCGATCTGGCATTAAATCTGGAAAACGACATTGACCTGATCTCAGTGCAACTGCCAGGTTTGTTCGCAGGCGAAGGTCCGCTTGATACAATTGATGAACAGGTGCGTTACGTCCTGGCCCAGATCAGACAATTTCAACCGAAAGGCCCATATCTGCTCGGCGGCTATTCCTATGGCGGTACTGTCGCTTATGAGGTGACGCGGCAATTGCGTCAATCCGGTGAGAGCGTGCCTCTGCTTCTGCTGGTCGACACGGTGCGCACGAGAACAGGCCTTGAAGCTTTCACCGGCGACGATATTGCCTATACCGCCATGGTTCGCGGATTGCTAGCGGTCTATGGCGAACACATTGATTTCGATGATACAGCCCTGCAGGACACGCCCCCAAAGGAGGTCTATCACCGCCTGACTGTGACATTGAGCGAGCAGGGGCAATTTGGCCCGATGGGTTTGCCATCAGAACGCATGGCCGCCATTTTCAAGGCAAACTTCAACGCCCTTGGCAACTACAATGCACAATCATTGCCCGGCGATCTGAGCCTGATCAGATCGGAAGAAGGGTTTCCGGTTGAATTTCAGGATCACGAACCGGCAGACAGCCTGGAAGATCCGGGACTGGGTTGGAGCGAACTGGTTGAGGGCGATCTGGAAATTCGCACCATACCGGGAAGTCATCTAACACTTCTGGCACCCGAATCGCTCGGCACAACCGCTGATATTATTCGCGATCTGGTTCGCAAGAACCGCACCTGCGAATAATATCACCAGACCTGAATGCATCAGCAAAATCAAAGGCTGACACCGTTGTCCCGATTCTGACAAAATGTGAAACGGTTCAATCACACAAAGGACGAGATATTGTCACGCCGAAGCTGATTGTGCTGGCTCACCGTGAATCCAGCGCTTGGCTTTCTCTCGCAACGTCTGAAATGCGACATAGAGCGACGGCACCATGAGCAAACCGAGTGTGCTGTCGACGATCATGCCGGCCAATACCGGAATTCCGATTGATATCCTCGCATTGGCCCCGGCGCCACTGGACAATACAAGCGGCAATACACCGATTATGAAACACAGCCCTGTCATTGTCACCGGCCGAAAACGAAGCTTTGCGGCACTGAGTGCGGCCTCATGAATACTGGCACCTTCTTCCCGTCGCTCCTTGGCAAATTCAACAATCATGATTGCCTTTTTGGCTGCGAGGCCGATCAGCAATACAATGCCGATTTGAGAGTAGATGTTATTTTGCATGCCGGTGATGAGATAGAGCGGTAGCACAGCACCAAAAATAGCAAAGACCGTCGACGTCATCACTGCCATAGGCAAAAGCCAGCTCTCGTACTGCGCGACAAGGAACAGGTAGCCAAAAACAATGGCCAGCCCCATGATGTAAAATACAAGTCCACCGGCTTTGACTTCCTGCAATGAGACGTCTGTCCACTCCAGACCATAACCGGTTGGCAGGGTTTTATCAGCCAAAGCCTGAAGGGCCGCAATCGCCTGCCCTGAACTGATCCCCTCGGCCGACTGCCCGCTGATCGAAGCGGTTCTGAAGAGATTGTAGCGATTGAGTGTATCCGCTCCCAATGACGGTTCCTCGTCAATCAGTACCCGCAATGGTATTGCATCACCATTGGCGCTGTTCACATAGATATTATCGATATCCTCAACCGATTGTCTGAATTCAGCATCGGCAGAAATCACGACCCAGTAAACCCGACCGTTCTTGACAAAATTGTTGACATACAAGGAGCTCAGACTTGCCTGTAAGGCGGTGAATATATCGCTGACCTCAACACCCAGGGTTTCGGCGCGATCACGATCAATCGACAGGCTGTACTGCGGCGTATCTGCTGAAAAATCACTATAGGCCTGGCTGAAATCCGGTGAGGCATTGATAGCTGTGATAAGCGCCTTTTTGGCCGCATCCAGATCAGTGATTGCACCATTATTGAAGTCCAGCAATTGTGCAGAAACACCACCGCTGAAACCCAGACCCTGAATAGATGGAATGGGAAACACATAGGCTGTGGCTTCCGGCAGTGTGGCATATTGCTTGTTCAGCGTTTCAAGGATCGTGAAGAATTGAGTTTCTTTCGATTTCCGTTCGTCCCAGGGATCAAGTACGATAATAACCAGACCGGAACTTGGCTTGGCACCGCCCAGCATGCTGAAGCCGGATATGGTTGTGACGGAATCAACGCCTGGAGAATCTTTCGTCAGTGCTTCAATCTTCTCCATCGCTGCCTGCGTGCGCGACAGGGATGCCGCATTGGGCAAATCCACACTGGCAATCAGAACGCCATTATCTTCAGGCGGTATGAACCCGGTTGGAATTACCGAGAATTGATAGGCGGTTGCAGCCATTACACCCAGGAAGACGACTAGTGTGACAACGAGATATCGAAGCGTAAACCTGACCCCGCGCAAATAAATCTTGCGCATCCACTCAATAACAGCCGGTATGACCTTGAAAATGCCCCAGGCCTTGCCGCTGCCCCTGCGCAATAGAATTGAGCATAATGCCGGACCGAGTGTCAGCGCGTTCACCGCTGATAGCGTGAAGGCAAAAATGATTGTCAGTGCAAACTGCAGATAGATCTTGCCTGTGATACCTGGGAAAAAACATACGGGAACAAACACCGCAGCAAGAACAAAAGTCGTTGCAATGATTGGTCGGGTAACCTGCTGCATGGCTTTGAGCGTCGCCTCTCGCGGCGGTAGATCTTCCTCATCCATGATGCGTTCAGCATTTTCAACAATGACGATGGCATCATCGACAACCAGCGTAATTGCCAGAACAATGGCGAACAGGGTTATCATATTGGCGCTGAAGCCAACAATATATAGCAGCGAAAACGCGCCCAACAAAGATACCGGAATTGCAATGGCTGGCACGATTGTTGCCCGCCAGCTCAGCAGGAACATGAATGTCACGGCAATGACCAGACATGCAGTCAATCCCAGAGTAAGCAGTATTTCATCGATTGAAACACGCACTGCTTTGGTGACATCAAATGTCAGATGGTAGTCGACCCCTTCCGGGAAATTCTTTGCCAATGACTCAAATGCACCATAGACGCCGTTGGCGACTTCGAGCGCATTTGCACCACTTTCCTGATAGACCGCAATCGAAGTTGATGCCACACCATCAAAACGCGATGATGCCGAATAGTTCTCGGCACCCAATTCTATGCGCGCAATATCTGACAGCCTGACAATAGACCCGTCACTGTTGGCGGTTACGATTATATCTTCGAATTCACGTACGGTTTTTAACAGACCGTCCGCCACCAGCGTGTACTGGAATTCAGTCGTTTGATCGCCAAAGGGCGGTGCACCGACCTGCCCGGCTGTTGCCTCAACATTCTGATTTATTATCGCTGTCTCAATGTCGGCAACGGTAATATTGAGCGCGGCCATCTTATCCGGCCGGGTCCAAACGCGCATACTATATTCAAGTTCGCCAAACTGGCTGGCCGAACCGACACCCGGTATGCGGCTTAGCGGTTCCTGCAGAAAATCTGCGGCATAATTGCTCAGATAGAGTGCGTCCCGAGATCCGTCTTTGGAGATCAGGTTGGCAACAATAATCATGCTGCCCGATTGTTTGGTCACCGTGATTCCCTGTTGAATCACGGAAGCTGGTAAATTAGGGGTCGCGAGCGCCACGCGGTTTTGAACGTTGACCGCCGCGATGTCCGGATCTGTGCCTATTTCGAACGTTATCGTTAGAGAATAGCTTCCGCTGTTCGAGCTTGATGACGACATGTAAATCATGCCGTCAACACCGTTGACCTGCTGCTCGATGGGGGTGGCCAATATATCCTGAATGAGTGAAGCACTCGCGCCGGGATAGCTGGCTGATACGTAAATCTGCGGTGGTGCAATGTCAGGATATTGGGTGATGGCAATAAATCGGATGGCGATCAAACCAAGCAGCGCCGTAACAATCGCTATGACAAACGCAAATTTCGGACGATCAATGAAAAAGCTCGAAATCATCTGTCTGCCCTAGCTCTGACTTGATACAGGTTTCACGGTAGCACCATCATGGACCTTCTGAAGTCCCTGAGTGACAACGCTTTCGCCCTCCTTCAATCCGGATTTGACAACCCATGACTGCGCCAATTGTTCGCCCAGCACGACATCACGGCGTGCGACCTTGTCGTCGGAGCCAACAACAAAAACGAAATGGCCTTTGCTATCCAGCTGAATGGCTGTTTGCGGTACCGTAACCACCGGTTTTGCATTTGGATCGACCAGGCGCACCGTTACAAATTGTCCGGGAATGAGAATGCTGTCTGCATTGGTAAACGTGCCCCGCAGTTCAATGGTATCCGACGTCGCATCAACCTCGGTTCCCACATAGGATATCTGTCCGACCTTGTCGTAGATGGTGCCATCCGCCAACGCAATGTTGATCTTGAGTGTGGATGCAGCTTCCTTGATAAGTCCCTGTTTTTTCTCTTCAAGCAGCGTTTTTTCATCAATGAAAAAGCTTACATAAATCGGATCAATACTGGTTATTGTTGCCAGCGCGCCTGAAGTTGTGCCAACCACATTGCCCGTATTGACGCTGGTCTTGCTTATTCGTCCATCTATCGGGCTGACCACATCGGTGTATCCAAGATCAATTTTCGCGGTCTCCAGGTCAGCCTTGGCTTCCCCCACAAGCGCCTTGTCCGCAGCCAGTGTTGCTACAGCTTCGTCGACTGTTGCCTGGGAAACATCATCCTGTTTCACCAAAATCTGCTGCCGTTTGAGATTCAGCGCAGAATTCTCTGCTGTGGCCTGCGCACCGTCCAGTTGGGCCTGCGCCTTGTCCACAGACGCCTGATAGGGTTCTTTTTCTATCTGGAACAGAACCTGGCCTTTTTTGACAAATCCGCCTTCCTCAAAATTTTTCTTTTCGAGAAACCCGTCAACACGGGCCTGCAGCGCAACCGTATGAACCGCTTCGACCCGGCCTATATAGGTTTTTTTGTTTTTTATAATCTGGCTGCCAATCTTTGCAACCACAACGCTGGGTACAGTCGTTTTCGTGGTTTGCGCCATACCCCCAACACAGGTTGCCAATAGAAAGATACCGCCTGTCAGCAATGCACGTTTTTTCATATTCCCCAGCCCACAGATGTGAATCAATATGCGTCCTTACACCTTTATGGTCAGGATTTCGAACAGGCAACACAAGGTAAGCACCATTCCCCATCCCGATTATACGAGGGTGTAATCTCATTTATTCGAATGTGCCACATATCCGTGTGAATTCAAACAACTGGTGACCAATCATTTTGCATTTGATCTGAAGAACATACGATGATGCGATGCAGATTGGTGGGCAAAAACACCAGGGACGATAAGTTCAGGCGATACACAATTTTGAATTTGTTTCGCGTTGCATGGATCCCTTTCTGCCTGCTATGAGGTCGGTGTCGGTTTTCCACCCGAATCCACCTGCGCACGCGCACCCATACCGCTGCGGCTTCACGCCCGATCAAGAGATAAAACAAACCACGAATGACCGTTCAAATCGACCTCGGTAACCAGAAATCAGGCGCGCCGGTTCATATGGATCTGGAAGAGCTGCTGGCAACCAGGCTTCTTGTTCAGGGCAACTCCGGTTCCGGTAAATCTCATTTGCTGCGCCGGATTCTTGAGCAAAGTGCCCAATGGGTTCAACAGGTCATCATTGATCCGGAAGGCGATTTCGTGACCATGTCGCAGGAATATGGACATGTGGTTGTTGATGCAAACGGCACCGAAGGTGACCTGCAGATGATCGCGGCCCGTGTGCGCCAGCATCGGGTGTCAGTGGTATTCAACCTGGAAGGGCTGGACGCGGACAAACAGATGAAAGCTGCCGGAGCATTTCTCAATGGCCTGTTCGAAGTGGACAGACAGATATGGTATCCAATGCTGGTCATTGTCGATGAGGCACAGCTGTTTGCACCAACGGCCTCCGGTGAATTTACCGAAGAGGCCCGCCGTGCGTCTTTGAGCGCCATGACCAATTTGATGTGCCGTGGGAGGAAACGCGGCCTGGCGGGCATCATCGCCACCCAGCGTCTGGCCAAACTGGCAAAGAACGTTGCAGCTGAAGCATCCAATTTCATGATGGGACGCACGTTTTTGGACATTGATATGGCACGGGCGTCCGATCTGCTTGGTATGGAGAGACGGCAGGCGGAAGCATTTCGCAATCTTGATCGTGGGCAATTCGTTGCTCTGGGTCCCGCCCTCAGCAGGCGCCCACTACAGGTTTCTGTCGGTCCGGTCAAAACCGCGGGCATGGGGTTCAGTCCCAAATTGATGCCGATGCCGCAACAACCGGCAGAAGAAGACGTGCAGGAATTACTCTATTCGGCCAGCCCCAATGACAAACCGCCCCCGATCAATCGCGCGGCCCCCAAACAGGTGGACCCGACCAGAGTTTTGCAGCAATTGGCGGCCCGCAAACCTGAGCCCTTACCGCGCGAAGATCTGTTTATTGAAGATGGCATGTCGCTCGAAGAGCGTGATACAACCATTGAAAAAATCCTCAGCGACATGATGGAAGATCCGGAAGCTGCCTATCAGTCGGTCTCGGTACTTTATCAGGACTTTCAGGTGCGCTGCCGCATCAACAAAATAACCCGGGTCCCGGATTTGCAGGATTTTCGCGAACTCTTGCCGGTCGCACGCGCTGGCGTCGCATCGGAGGAAGTTGACAATGACGAGTGGAGTCAAGCCACACTGATTGCTTCGCAATTGCCAGACAATATGCGCGGCGTCTTTTTGCTGCTTGCTCGCGCTGCACTGCAGCAGGAACCCTGCCCAACGGATCTGGAAATCGCCACCGCCTATGGTACGCGTTCGACCGGGCGGGCGCGCTGGCTGCTGACCTATATGGAAGAGAATGGCTTTCTGGTCTGTGCGAACGACCTGAGGGGAAATCGCATTGTTACGCTTCCAGACCTCGGCTGGCAGACAAAACCGGGAAGTCCGGATGAGAAAGCACCACCAAAGGCCATGACCTCCTGATTTTTGCTGATACAGGATCAATTCTGCAATTGTCCGGGTCCTATTCTGCAAGTACAAAACATCCTGTTTCCACAAGAAGTTGTACCCACCGCCTACAGTAAATCTACAAATATGTTCCTCCCATCCGGTTAAAATTGCTGCAATGCATCAATCCAATCATGGTAATTTTACGACTTCCCTTCGCTGTGCGCTTGACCTAGTCTTCAATTCTGGTGGCGGAAACCGGCTCAACTGAAGGCCGTAACCGCGAACAGCCAAGTGGAGGAAAAATATATGAACAGACTTTCCAAACTGATTGTCAGTGCGGCCATTGCCGGCTTGATGAGCTCTGCAGCCCTTGCAGCTGATACGATCAAGATTGCTTTTGTTGATCCACTGTCGGGTCCTTTTGCCGCGACCGGCGCTCAGGGTCTGGCGCAATATAAATTTGCAGCCGATGAACTGGTCAACAAACAGGGCGGCGTGCTTGACGGACAGATGTTTGAAATTGTCCCATTTGACAATAAAATCAGCGCCAAGGAATCCCTTATCCAGCTTCAGGTGGCAATCGATCAGGGCATCCGTTTCATCGTGCAGGGTAATTCCTCCGGTGTTGCCAATGCGATTACCGACGCCGTGAAAAAACATAATAAACGCAATCCGGACAAGCAGGTTCTGTTTCTCAATTACTCGGCTGTCGATCCGGCTCTCACCAATGAAAAGTGTAATTTCTGGCATTTCCGTTTCGACGCCAATGCTGATATCAAAATGGATGCGCTGACCGACATCATGGCGCAGGATCCTGATATCAAGAAGGTCTACCTGATTGGTCAGGACTATTCCTTCGGCAAGGCTGTCGCATCTGCTGCGGTTAAAATGCTGGGTGAAAAACGCCCGGACATTGAGATCGTCGGCAATGAACTGCATCCCATTGGCAAGGTGAAGGATTTCACACCCTATGCGCGAAAGATTGTTGCATCGGATGCTGATGCAATGATTACCGGCAATTGGGGCTCGGATATGGTGGGGCTTGGCAAAGCAGTCATCGAAGCCGGGTACAAGAACCCGATCTATACCTATTATGCAGCAACGGATGGCATCACCAAGACATTTGGTGAAGACGGCAAGGGCTCATTGCGGCTGGTTGGCGAAGGCCAGCTAAACCCGCCCGTATCTGATCGTGCCATTGCCTATACAAAGGCTTACAAGGAAAAAAATCCTGATCTTGATATTGGTCAGCCGCGTATCGCCAATGTGATGGAGATGCTTGCGCGCGCGATCAATGATGCAGGCTCGGCAACAGACATGGTGGCCGTTGCCAATGCACTCGAAGGCATGGAACATGATTCCATCTGGGGAACCAAGGTCAAGATGCGGGCTGAAGACCATCAGGCCATTCAGGACGTTCACATCCTGGCGCACACGGATGACGGGGTAACCTTCGACTTTGATAACTCCGGCTATGGGCTGGTTGCCGAAAATACCGTGAAAATGGCCTCGGCAGACATTCCAACGACCTGCAAAATGGACAGACCATAACAGCATTTGAATAAGCACCGCCTGCAATATCGGGCGGTGCAACGCTTCATTTTTGCTCAAAATGGCCCGGAGTCCCGATAATGTCCCTGATCATTGTCAATCTGCTCGACGGATTGGTTACAGGGCTGTTGCTTTTTATGCTGTGCAGCGGCCTTACGTTGATATTTTCCATGATGGGTGTTCTTAACTTTGCCCATGCCAGTTTTTATATGCTGGGTGCCTATTTTGCCTACCAGATCAGCACGTATCTGGGTTTTTGGGTCGGCCTTCTCGTTGCGCCCTTCGTTGTCGGCCTCGCGGGGGCGCTGGTTGAGCGATACGGGCTCAGGCGGGTTCACAAATACGGCCATGTTCCAGAGCTGATTTTCACGTTCGGGCTTGCCCTTCTTATTGAAGAACTTGTTCAATTCATCTGGGGTAAAAGCCAGATGGCCTATGAACAACCACCTGCCCTGGATTTCACCGCCTTCGCGATCGCCGGCAATGCGTTTCCAGCCTACAAAATGTTCATGATTTTTATCGCCATGGGCATCTTTTTACTGCTTCTTTATATCCTCACACGTACCCGTATTGGCATGATCATTCAGGCAGCCCTGTCCTATCCGCACACGGTGCAGAACCTTGGGCACAATGTTCCGTTGATCTTCATGGGTGTATTCGGCGTCGGCACAGCGCTGGCCGGCCTTGCCGGTGTCATAGCGGGTCCCGCCCTGGGCACATTCCCCGGCATGGCCTTTCAATTGGGCAGCATTGTCTTTGTCACCATCGTCATTGGTGGCCTGGGTTCCTTGTGGGGTGCGTTGTTTGCCTCCCTGCTGATTGGTTGGCTGCAGACATTTGCCGCCTCCTACAACATCAGGTTCGCCGACATATTCGAATTTTTTGGCTTCACACCACCGGTGGACATGGCCAACAGCGCCCTGCGTGACTTGTGGACACTGACCGTGCCACAGATTGGCCCGATCCTTCCCTATCTGCTTATGGTGGCTGTTCTGGTTATCCGGCCGCAAGGACTGTTTGGGAGGCGTGAAACGTGAGTGTTGTCAGCGAAAACGCTTCTGAGGCGACGCAAAGCCCGCTCATTGTCTGGTCACAGATACTTCCCTGGATCATGGCTTCCGTTTTATTGGCTGCCCTGCCATTCGTATTTGGATCAGGCTCCGCATTGACCATCATGAATCAGATGGCAATCACCATCATATTCGCGCTGGCCTATAATATGCTGTTGGGCCAGGGTGGCATGCTCTCATTTGGGCACGCGGTCTATATGGGCCTTGGCGGGTTTTTCTGTGTTCATCTGATGAATATGGTCGAATACGACAATCTTTGGTTGCCACTGCCCTTCCTGCCACTTTTTGGCGGCTTGTTCGGCCTGATGTTTGCAACGATCATTGGCCTGTTTTCCACCCGCAGAGCCGGAACCGTGTTTGCGATGATATCGCTGGGCGTGGGCGAACTGATCGCGGCAAGTTCCATCATTGTCGTGGCATTCTTTGGTGGCGAAGAAGGTGTGAGCGGCGACCGAACTATGGGACCAACCGCCCTGGGGATCGATTTTGCCAGCCAGAAGGAAGTTTATTATCTTACGGCTTTCTGGCTTGTGCTGTCTGCACTGGCGATGTTCCTGTTCTCACGTACACCCATGGGCCGCATTGCCAATGCCGTGCGGGACAATGAGGAACGCGCAGAGTTTCTTGGCTATTCGCAGCGCTACGTGCGGCTCATATCATTTTGTGCATCGGGATTTTTTTGCGGCATCGCCGGCGGTCTCTTTGCAATCAACTTTGAAATTCTCACACAGGAAAACCTCGATCTGACATCGTCAGGTATCATTCTTCTGATCACATTTCTTGGTGGCGTTGGGTTCTTCATTGGCCCCATCATCGGTGCAATCGTCTTTACCATGCTTCAGACTGTACTCAGCCTCTACACCGAAATCTGGCAGCTCTATCTTGGCGTGCTGTTTCTTATGACGGTCATGTTTTTTCCGGCCGGTCTGACCGGTTTGCTCGCCATGCATAGCCTGCCCTACCGGCTTGGTAAATTTTCATTGCTGCTGGTTCCCTACGCCAAGATGGCACTGCCGGCACTGGTCCTGGTGCTGTCTTCAGCCTCATTGCTTGAGCTCCTGTTTCATGCCCGACACGCATCCGTTGGCGAGAACGAGATGACACTGTTTGGCATCACATTTGATTCGCATGCGCTGACGCCATGGATTGTTCTGGTGGTGCTGCTGGTTGGCAGCTTCATGATTGTCAAACGCCAGGCACCATCGCTTTACGATGCCTGGCAATCAGCCAACCATATGGAGCCACGCTCATGAACGCTCCAGCGATTGAACTCAGCGGCCTGTGCAAGAGTTTCGGCACGATTGAAATCATTCGGGACGTCAATCTGCAGGTCGCCAAGGGCGAGCGGCATGCAATCATTGGTCCCAATGGGGCTGGGAAATCCACCCTGTTCAATCTGATCACCGGCAAATATACAGCCACTGCCGGTTCCGTCAGTCTGCACGGCGAAAATGTTCAGAACCTCAAACCCTATCAGATCAACCGACGTGGTCTGAGTCGCAGTTTTCAAATCACCAATATATTCCCGAAAATGAGTGTTTTTGAGAATATCCGCTGCGGTCTTTTGTGGTCCATGGGTTACAAATATTCATTCTGGACACTGGTCAACCGACAGACAAAACTGACAGAGCGCACGGACGAAATTCTGGAACAGATCAATATGACATCCCGGCGCAATGATATTGCCGGCGTATTGACCTATGCAGAACAACGCGCTTTGGAAATAGGCATCACCATTGCCGGCGGCGCCGACATCGTCATGCTTGACGAGCCAACAGCGGGCATGAGTCATTCTGAAACCGACTATATTGTTGATCTGATCCGCACTGTTACCCAGGACAAGACCCTCGTGATGGTGGAACATGATATGGGCGTTATATTCGATCTGGCGGACAGAATATCGGTGCTTGTCTATGGACAATTCATAGCCAGTGATACACCGGCCAAGGTCCGCAGCAACGAAAAGGTTCAGGAAGCCTATCTTGGCGCGGCAATGGAAGCGGAGCACTAGATTGCTGAATGTTACAAATCTACATGCCTATTATGGCAAGAGCCACATCCTGCAGGGTGTCAATCTGAGCGTTGGCAAGGGCGAGATTGTCTCCCTGCTTGGACGCAACGGGGTTGGCAGATCAACCACCTGCAAAGCCATTATGGGTGAAGTTCCGCCAACCGGATCGGTGGTATTTGAGGGACAGGAGCTGGCTGGCAAAAAGCCATTTGAGATTGCTCAGGCCGGAATTGGTTATGTGCCGGAAAACCGTGACATATTTCCCGGATTAACAACACGGCAAAATCTTATGCTGGGCTTGAAACCAGGACAAAAGGATGGTGACGGGCGCTGGTCCCTGGAGCAAATGTTCGACATGTTTTCCAACCTGCGTACCCGTGCTGACGTCGAGGCATCGGTTCTTTCAGGTGGTGAAAAACAAATGCTTACCATATGCCGCACCCTCATGGGTGACCCCTCCATCGTAATGATTGATGAGCCCACTGAAGGCCTGGCGCCCAAAATTGTGCAGCAGGTCGGTGAGCTACTGCAGGAGATTGCAGCGCGCGGTGTATCAATTTTGCTCGTCGAACAAAAACTCACTATCGCAATGAAGGTCTCCAAACGGGTCTATGTTATGGGTCACGGGCAGATCGTTTTCGAAGGCTCACCGCAAGCGCTTGATGATAATAATGAAGTGCGCAAGGAATGGCTGGAAGTCTGACCACAATGTGCAAGGAAAATTCGGGGACTTAAGTTGCAGACAATTAGAGATCCGGCGCTATTTGGGTTTGCCCCTGAGCGTCTCAACCGCATCGATACCTGGATGCAGCGCTATATCGATGATGGCAAGTTCGCCGGATCTTCCGTTCTGGTGGCCCGCCACGGCGAAATTGTCCATCTGGCGACCTGTGGCCAGCGTTCAATTGAGCGCGGTCAGTCGTTTGACATCGATACAATCGTACGCATTTATTCGATGACAAAACCAATCACATCTGTGGTTGCAATGATGCTCGTCGAGAAAGGCGAATTCAATCTCGACGCGCCGGTCGATCGTTTTTTACCGGAATTTCGCAACTGCAGTGCGCTGATTGATGGCGCGACAGATATTGATCAGTATGAACCGGCCCCCTCTCCCACTATTCATCAACTGCTGACGCATACCAGTGGCATGACCTATGATTTCAATGAGGGTGTGCTCGCCAATGCCTATGCGGCACAGGCGATGAACTTCAGCTCACGAACAGGGGCGGTTCAGGGTAATCTGGCAGATAAAACCGTTGCGCTTGCAGCCATGCCGCTGGCCTTTCAGCCAGGTTCACGCTGGGAATATTCGGTCGGTATTGATGTTATCGGACGGGTGATAGAAGTGGTTACCGGCAAGTCCCTGGCGCAGGTATTTCAAGAGGAAGTGTTCGATCCTCTTGGCATGGTGGATACAGGATTTGCTGTCCCCACCCAGTTGATAAACCGCTTTGCCAGTTGTTATTCCTACACACCGGCCAACACTCTTCAACTGACGGACGATGCCGAAACGAGTGAGTTTCTGGCAGGACAGATCACCACCTGGTCCGGTGGCGGCGGATTGGTCTCCACCCTGGCGGACTACTTTCGTTTTACCGAAATGCTGCGGTGTGGCGGCGCATTGGATGGTGTGCGGTTGTTGTCCCCGCGCACGCTGGATTTCATGCGGCGCAATCACCTGAAGGGCGACATAGCCTCAATGGGCCCAAAGTCCTTCGCGGAAATGCCCATGGAAGGTATGGGCTTTGGCCTTGGCGGCTCTGTCGTTCTCGATCCTGCACGACAGCGCACGCCCGGCTCCGTTGGTGACTTCAGCTGGGGTGGCATGGCAAGCACGCTCTTTTGGTGTGACCCGGTTGAACAAATCACCACGATCTTCTTCACCCAGTTAATTCCATCCAATATTTATCCCAACCGGGCAGAACTCAAAGCGCTGGTTCATGCAGCCCTGATCGATTGAAATTGGCGGATATGGTCAAGCAGTGCCTGAGGCGGCTGAGCTGAACGGCGTGTTTTGCTGTCAAAAAAGACATTGACTGACTGCGACACCACACAGCATTCTCCCCGTTGGAATATCGCGTATTGGCTTGTCAGGGAGCGCCCGCCTATTTTGACGATCCGACCACAAACATCAACGGTCCCGGGAAATGTCAATTCATTGAGATAATCAATGGTGACCCGCGCCAATACCATGGCAAAGGCCGAACGTTCTGTGCCTTCAAACAGGGACTCAAGAAATGATACCCGCCCTGCTTCTAGCAGCGCACATACCGCTACATTATTGATATGCTGCATTGCATCCTGATCTGAGTAACGCAGCGGCACCGGCTCCCAGAAATGATAGTCTTCGCGATGGCGCGAAATTGTTTGCTCAGCAGCCATAATCAGTCAATCCAAATTGTGTCACGATAATAAACGTCCATCAGTTCCGGGTTGGGTCATTTGAAACAGCAACAAGCTGCTTGCCGAAGTTGCCGCCACGAAGCAGGTTGATGAAGGCCTGCGGCGCTGATTCCAAACCATCAGATATCGTTTCACGGTATTTCACGCGCCCGGCCTGCAAATGACCCGCCACTTCTTCGGCGAAGGCCGGGAAACGATCGTAGTGGTCAGTGATGATGAAACCGCGCAGGCTCAAACGATTGACCAATATGGTACGCCACACCTGTGGCAAATGGTTGGGACCCTGCGTCATACCGGCACCGAGACTGCCGGAATTATACCAGGAAATCATCCCACAAATGGGAATACGCCCGTGTACATTCATCAGCGGGATCACGACTTCCAGGGTTTTGCCTGCGACATTCTCAAAATAGATATCAACCCCGTCAGGACAGGCATCGGCCATCTGTTGGCGTAAGGTCCGTGCATCTGGCGCCGCCCGGTGATCCAGACAGACATCAAATCCCAGTTCCTCCACCGCATAGCTGCATTTTTGTGCACCTCCAGCCACGCCAACGACACGCAACCCATAGGCTTTCGCCAGTTGGCCAACCAGCGAACCAACGGCACCGGTCGCCGCCGACACGACAATAGTTTCTCCCGATTTGGGTCGCCCGTGGTCATTTAATCCCACATAGGCAGTGATGCCCGGCATGCCCAGCACGCCAAGTGCGGTGGAAAGGGGTGCAACCCTGGGGTCCAGAACGCGCGCGTCCTTACCGTCTGACAGTGCGTGTGTCTGCCATCCGAACCCACCGGCAACAAAGTCTCCTGCCGAGAATCCATCAATATTTGAGTGAACCACCTGTCCGACGCAACCACCGCCCATGACATCGCCGATCTGCACGGCTTCAGCATAGGATTTGCTGTCGTCCATGCGCCCGCGCATATAGGGATCCAGGGAGAGCCAGATAACCCGCACCAGCATTTCTCCGGCACCGGGCGTCGGTATGTCCGCCGTTTCAAGTCGAAAATCTCCCGGTTGCGGCTCACCTTGCGGGCGGGCGGCAAGAACAATGCGTTGCATCATGTCGGTCATCAGTGAACTCTCCAAATTGAAAACGTCTGTGTGGTTTGTAAGGATTGTTGGAAGCTAAAGAATTTCCGGTTCCGGTGGGTTTTTCCCGAAGCCGGTTTCCAGATAGTCAAAATCGCAGCCTTCATTGGCCTGCGTAATGTGACGGGAATACATCCAGCCATAGCCCCGTTCGAATTTCGCTTCAGGTGCAACCCAGGCCAGTCGGCGGGCTGCGAGCTCGGCATCCGACACATCCATATTGATCGCGCGTGCATCCACGTCAATCTCAATAATGTCTCCGCTACGAACCAGTGCAAGGGGGCCACCAACATGAGCCTCCGGCGCAACGTGTAAAATACACGCGCCATAGCTGGTGCCACTCATTCTCGCATCCGAAATGCGAACCATGTCGCGGACACCTTGCTTGAGCAGTTTTTGCGGGATCGGCAACATGCCCCACTCCGGCATGCCTGGACCACCGATGGGGCCGGCACCGCGCATAATCAAAACAGTATCCTCGCAGACATCCAGAGATGGATCATCGATCTGCTCTTTCATTTCCCGATAGCTGTCAAATACCAGTGCAGGTCCGCGATGTTTCAGATACTTCTTCTCGCATGCGCTGGGTTTTATGACACACCCGTCCGGTGCCAGATTGCCCTTCAATACGGCCAGGGCACCTTCGCGATAGACAGGGTTCTGCATGGGGCGAATGACATCATCATTCCACACCTGCGCCTCTGCGATATCCTCGCCCATCGTCTTGCCGGAAACGGTCCTGGCGCTCAGTTCCAGTTGATCACCGATGGATTTCATCAAAGCCGGAAGTCCTCCGGCATAGAAGAA
The DNA here is from genome assembly GCA_947501445.1 of uncultured Rhizobiaceae group bacterium. Lineage (GTDB taxonomy): Bacteria > Pseudomonadota > Alphaproteobacteria > Rhizobiales > Rhizobiaceae > Hoeflea_A. The sequence goes on from CANMVS010000014.1 coordinate 123,237, forward strand.
GTCCTCCATGAGATAGGTATCACCAGAGGGGCGAATATTGGCAAGGACCGGCACCTTGCGACTAGCTTTCTCAAAATCATCAAGCGAAATATCGACGTTTGCGCGGCGTGCCTCGGCGATCAGATGAATAATTGCATTGGTTGAACAGCCCATGGCCATGGCAACGGCAATCGCGTTGGTAAAGGACGCTCGCGATAGGATGCGCGACGGGGTCAAATCCTCATGCACCATGCCAACGATGCGGCGTCCACAGGCAGCACTCATGCGGATATGATTGGAATCGGCAGCCGGGATCGATGATGCGCCTGTCAATGTCATACCCATGGCTTCAGCAGTTGCTGTCATCGTGCTGGCCGTTCCCATTGTCATGCAATGGCCATAGGAACGCGCAATGCCCGCCTCCACGGCCTGCCACTCTGCCTCATCAATATTTCCGGCGCGTTTTTCATCCCAGTATTTCCAGGTATCAGCCCCCGAACCCAATGTTTCACCGCGCAGGTTGCCGCGCAACATGGGCCCTGCCGGCAAATAAAGACATGGCAGGTTCATGCTGATGGCGCCCATCAGCAGCGCTGGCGTTGTCTTGTCACAACCGCCCATCAGCACCGCGCCATCTACCGGGTGGGAGCGCAGCAGCTCTTCAACATCCATCGCCAGCAGATTGCGATATAGCATCGTAGAGGGTTTGACATATTGTTCTGCCAGCGAAAGTGCGGGCAATTCGAGAGGAAAACCGCCGGTTTGGAATATTCCTCTTTTGACATCGTCAACCCGCTGCTTGAAATGCGCATGACACGGATTGATGTCCGACCAGGTGTTGATAATCGCGATGATCGGTTTTCCGTTCCAGTCCTCCTTGCTATATCCCATCTGCATGATACGCGAGCGATGACCAAATGCACGAAGGTCATCCGTATCGAACCAGCGGGCACTTCTGAGCTTTTTGTCAGTCATTTGGCTTCAACCTCACATAGGGAACTCGATGGTGCTCAGGGATGAATACCACCTTGAATTGGCGCATTGGCCGGTTCAAATGCGGCGACCGCTATCCTGCCAATAGGGCTGACGCAGCTCCCGTTTCAAAATTTTTCCAATCGTGCTGCGCGGCAGGGATTGACGTTGCTCCAACGCGGCCAGACGCTGACTTTTTCCAAGGCTGGCATTCACCTGTACCAATATTTCCTGCGTCGAGCGTTCCGCCCCGTCCCGCAGCACAACAAGCCCAATCGGGGTTTCCCCCCACTCTTCACTGGGTACGCCAATCACTGCGGCATCCTCGACATCCGCATCCTGCAACAAAGCCAGCTCAAGGTCGTTAGCATATATGTTCAGACCACCCGAAATGATCATATCCTTTTTGCGATCCGCAAGATGGATAAACCCGTCCTCATCGGCAAAGCCCATATCACCGGATCGAAAGAACACCCGCCCGGCTTCGTCTTTCCACAGGCTTTGATCTGTCAGGTCTTCACGGCCAAAATAACCCAGCATCATCGTCGGAGAACGCCCGCAGATTTCACCCATTTGTCCATTGGCCACTTCCTGACCATTTTCATCGATGAATTTCAGTTCGACACCCGGTGCAGGAACGCCGACCGTATGCAGCTTGTCCGGAAACTCATGTGCCAGCAAAATGGTTGTGCCGCCGCCTTCAGTCAAACCGTAATATTCGACAAGCCAGCCGGGAAACCGATCAAGCACATCTTTTTTTACCGCAGCGCGCAAGGGTGCACTGGTTGAAAATTTGTAGGCCATTGACGAAAGGTCGAAAGCATCAAAATCCGGGACATCCATGATGCGCTTGTATTGAACCGGCACCAGCATGGTGTGGGTACATTTTTCATCCTCGACCAGTTGAAGATAGGCATTTGCTTCGAATTTAGGCATCAATACAACGGTGCCACCGCCGACCAGTGTTGGCAAAAGAGCGACAATCGTGGTGTTGGAATAAAGCGGCGTCGACAGCAATGTACGTGACGTTTGGTCATAGCCAAAAAGGTGAATACGTTCCATCTGTACAGCCCGCATCATATGATCGTGGGATATGCCCTTTGGAATGCCTGTTGTGCCTGAGGAGTAGATGATATTGAACAGGTCACCCAGACCAATCTCGGTCCTGGGGTCCGATTGTTCAACCGACGCCAACAATTGCTCATAGTCTGACCAACCCGTTGCTTCAAAATCCAGTGCGATCCGCCCGTGTGGTACAATCGCCTCAAGCGTGCCACTTGAAGTCTCAATGAGCGAACGCATGGAATCGGACAGAAACAGCACCTTCGCGCTGCAGTCGACGAGCATTTTTTGCAGGGCCTCTGTCGACGCCATGGTTGACAGTGGAACCAGACAGGCACCGGCGCGCAGGGTGCCCATGAATACTTCAAGGTATTCCACACTGGTCGATGCCAAAACAGCAACTCTGTCATCACGGCCAACCCCGAGCGAATGCAACGCATTTGCGACCCGGTTAATCCGGCAATCAAAATCCAGCCAACTGATACGGGACTGACCGCAGATGACGGCCAGACTATCGGGGCGTTCAGCGGCACGCTGCCGCACACTTTCAACAATGGTGTGTTTTGGGTGGGTATCGGGCGGCGGCGGCGAAAAAAGCGGCATCAGTTCTCCCATTTGACGTCTCGCGAACCTCTCCATGATCCGCAAATCCCATCATGGCGCTAAAGGCTCAAGCGATCAACGCACCTGATTGATAAACCACCACATTGTAAGAATTCACTTCAGCCATTGCACAACCGGCTGTGACAAAGATGGCTCGGAGTTGCCGTTGGGCCCACCAATAGTGCGTTTGATACGCACGGTCTTGTCACGCCCGGGCAAGAGGGTAAAACAATTGTCCGACAGTATTTCGCGCGAACCGGAATTGAGCGTTACAAACAGGGCTGGCCTGTCCGTCGACAACGAAATGGTTTTCTCCCCATCCACATCATAACCGGCCTCAATATTCAAGTCCGGTTCCGGCAGGTCATAGAATTTGAACCGGTGTGGAAAATACTCATTGCTGCCGCACACATCCCCGCTCTCATCCCTCCAGCTCATGTGCAAAAAAGATTGAGGGTCAAGAGATACAGCTGGAAAACGGGTGATCTCAATGGCACGATCCGTAGGAAGACAATGAATTTCGGTACAGACCTCAGTGATCCCGCCATTGAAGGCAACGCGTGATACCATGATCGACAAATTCACGGCGTGCGGCAGATCACACACGCCCCATAATACAATGTCACCGGTCATCTCATCGGGTTGGGCTGTTATCAGAACCTGTTCGTAAAAACGGCGGGCCACATAATGCATTGCCTTCCAGCGTCCGCCGTACTCAAGACTGGACCAGCTCGCCACCGGCCAGGTATCATTGAGCTGCCAATAGAGCGTGCCCATGGTACGCGGTTTGTTGGAGCGCCAGAACTCAACAGAGGTCTTGATCGCCAAGGCCTGTGAAATCTGGCTCAGAAAGACCATATCCTCGAATTTTTCAGGAAAACGGAAGTAACGCCCGATCGTCTCGACGATGCGGCTGTTCCCACCCTTGTTGCGTTGATGAATATCCATGACCGGAGACGATACGTTGCGGTCACCCGGTTGGGTGAACTGCTCAATGGTCGCCATCGACGGAAAGGATTGAAATCCGAATTCCGAGCAGAAGCGCGGACGAACACTGCGATAGTGTTCAAATTCACGTGCCTCATGCCACACGTCCCAAAAATGCATGTCACCTGCGGTATCATCATGCCAGCCATCGCTGAAATCCAGGCGGCCTGCCGATGGAGACGAAGGCCAAAAGGCAACATCTGGCCCTTCGTCTGCAATTGCCTCTTCCAGCGCATGATTCAGACGATCATAATTGGCCAGATAACGATCACGATTGGCCTTTGTTTCCGGGAACCAGGTCAAGGCACCGACAAGCTCATTGTCACCGCACCAAAGCGCCATACAGGCATGCCGCGACAGGCGGCGTATCTGTTGGCGTGCCTCGAGACGCACCAGGTTGAGCCAGTCACGATCGGCCCCTGGGTAATGATTGCAGGCAAACATGAAATCCTGCCACACAAGAATGCCCATCTGCGAGCAAAGGTCATAAAACCAGTCGGTCTCGTACTGACCGCCGCCCCAAACGCGGATCATATTCATATTGGCATCGACGGCTGACTGCAAAAGTGCCCGCGTTTGTTCACGCGTCGCCCGCGCAGGCAAGGCATCTGCCGGTATCCAGTTCGCCCCTTTCATGAATATCTCGCGCCCATTGATGCAAAAGGAAAACCGTGCGCCAATCTCATCGGGCGCGGTTACCAGCCTGATTTCGCGAAGGCCAATCTGGCAGGTGAAGGGTTGCCCATGAACAATCAATTCCAGGTCATAAAACTCCTGGGCACCCTGCCCAACCGGCCACCATAATCGAGGCTCTTCAATTGTGACGGCGAAAGAAATGCGGTTTTCACCAGGCAAAATGCGGCTGGTCCGGGACAGTTCGTGCCCGTCAACCCGCAGAACACTATCCACAGTGCCCACATCCCATCCATGTGCAAAGGCGGTGACGTCCAGTCGAACAATGCCTTCATCGTGGTATTGCACGATTTTAACATCGTCCAGTCGGGCCGTCCTGGTCGCTGCAAGCTGAATATCGCCATAGACCCCGAGAGGCATCAGCGCGATGTTCCAGTCCCAACCGGCATGGCACTGGGCTTTGCGAATGTAGTTCACGTAAGGAATTCGACAATTCCATGAAAGATACGGCAGCTCAAACGGAAATGAAGCATGGGCGTCCAGCGCCATGGCACTGTTGGACAAAAAGAGCATTCGGATTGAGTTCTCGCCGTTCTGCAGGGCATCTGTTACGTCGAAATCATAACGAAGGAACTGGTTTTGACATCCTCCGATTGGCTGGTCATTGACCTCTATGCGCACAAAACAATCGACCATGTTCAGCGTCAGTGTCCAACGCCCGTCACCAATGTGCTCCACAAGGAAACTTCGTTCGGCAACCCATTGTGTTTCATGCACCCAGTCCAGTGACAGTTCATTGTCCCGGTAATAGGGATCTTCTATCTCTCCTGATGCCAGCAGTGCCGAGTGGATATCATTGGGAAAATCAACCGTGATGGATACCGGTTTTTGTGCATTGGAGACCGCCCATCCACCATTCAGATTCTCGCCCGGGCATTGAATTGGGTGTTGATTTTGCATGTGTTATTTCCCGGGGCAACGAGGTGATATGGCGTGACAGGCTGCTGTTGTCAGCCGGTGCGGCTCACGCTCAATTTATGGAGATGTCATTGTCCAACAGATCACCATTTTGATGTTTTGCAAATACGGATTGCGTTGATTTCAACATCTGGATGACGCTGACCGGGGCCACCGGCTTTCGAATGTGCGTTCATGGACCTATTGTGTGTATCTTCGGCCATTGCCACAGGTCTGACGCGAAGGCAAAATGAAACCGTTGCATCCCGAATCTCATTTCTCACCTGATACCTAAGGAACACGGCATTGCCCAAAATAGAATATTTCTACGCGGCCCATTCCGGCTTTGCCTATCTGGGATCAAAAAGATTTATGGAAATAGCGTCCGGCCACGAAATCATTCACAGGCCGGTTGATCTTGGACAGGTCATCAACGCCGCCAGAGCAAATAATTTCCGGCAACGCAGCCAGGGACATCGCGACTATTTTTTCGGACGGGAAATTGAGCGTTGGGCTGAATTTCGCAATGTCCCGATTATCGATTACCGCCCGACCCATCATGACAATGATATGGCACTTGCCAATGGGACACTGATCAGTGGTATCGAACAGGGTCACAATATCGATGAGCTGGCCCACACCATGCTGGAGGCCCATTGGCGCGATGACGCGGATCTGGCTGACGTCAATACACTGACAAAGCTCATCCAAAGCGCAAACCTTGATCCGCAACCACTTCTTGAAGCTGCCCTGTCAGACGAAATTCAGAGCATCTATAGGGCCAATACCAGTGAAGCAATTCAGCGCACTGTTTTTGGTTCCCCTACATATTTTGTCGATGGTGACATGTTTTACGGCCAGGACAGGCTGGATTTTATTGAGCGCGCCTTGCAAAAACCCTTTGCAGGCCGCTGGCCACGCAATTGAGCGAACTGAATGGCAGGTGGAATGCCAGCAAGGAAACTGGTTGAGAGGAATTAATATGGATCACACTTTGAAAATACTGGGACGACGCACATCATCCAATGTTCAGGTGGTCATGTGGGCTGTGAATGAACTCGGATTACCCCACACACGCGAAGACCGGGGCGGACCATTTGGCGGCGTTGATACTGCCGAATACAAAGCCATGAACCCCAATGGGCTTGTCCCTGTGTTGATCGATGGTGACAATGTGCTTTGGGAAAGTGGCGCTATCCTGCGTTATCTCGGCGCCCAATATGGAAATGACACATTCTGGCCCCAAGACCCGGGAAAACGGGCTGCGTTGGATATGTGGGCAGAATGGACAAAAACCACCCTGTACCCGGTACTGATATCATCTGTTTTCTGGACGCTCGTGCGCACACCTTCAGCTGAGCGTAATCTGCCCAAACTAGAAACGGATATTCAAACACTTGGCAATCTGATGCAAATGCTGGACAGGCGCATTGCTGATGGTCCATTTCTTAGTGGCAAGGATATCTGCTTTGCAGATCTTATGGTCGCGCATGTTCTCTACCGATACTACACGCTGCCAATAGACCGTGCCGATACCCCGTCGCTTGATCAATATTATGCGCGAATGAATGAGCGTAGCCTATACCGCGAGCATGTGATGGTGGATTATTCCGGCATGCAGGTTGATTAACGCGCTTGTGATTTAACTGACATGCGGTTTTCAGCCATGTTCGACCCGGACTCGAACAGAACTGGAAGCCCGATGCGTTTGATCATCAGGACCCTGCTGCTGCTTGTATGGGCTGGTATGCCGGTCGCATCTGCGCAGGCAGAAGAGTTGGCTATCATTGCCCGACCGGGAAACTGGCCGGTGGCGGATCGTCTGATCCCCTTTCAAAACCGCATCTGGTTCGCGACCGCTGTCAAAGGGGTCGACCATAATTCTGCAGATATCTGGAGCTTTGATCCGGCAAGTGATGAATTGCGTTTTGAACACTTTCTGTTCTCTCAGGATGCCGGTCACCCTGCCGTTCATGATAGCCTGCTCTATTGGCCCCATGAGGATATGCGTATCGGGCTTGGCATGGGCGCTGTCAGCGTCACCAACGGCCGTGACTGGCAAAACCTTTTTCTGCCGTCCAACAGTTACATGATGCACACCCACGCCGTAACCTCCTGGAATGACCGGTTGGTGGCGGCCATGGCTGGCTGGAACAGTGTGCTTGCAGCATCCTCAGATGGCGGTAAATCCTGGCAGCAACTCATCGATGCGCCGCCTTCCACCGGCTCGTTTCACCGCTACAACAACGTCGTTTCACTTGATGAACGGTTGTTCGTTCGTCACTGGCAGGATACCGGCACAACGCTAAAAGAATTTCGCGATGGTGAACTGCATCCGGTCAAAGGATGGCCACGGAACCGTCATTTCAGCCAATTGACGGTATTTCAAAACGCGCTTTATGCGCTTGTCGACAGCAACGAAAACACCACAGAATTGTGGCGGCTTGACTCAGACGGCGCGCAACAAACAGCGCATGATCCTGCCGCTTTCAATCCTCAATTGCTGACAACCGATGGTGATGCCCTTTGGGCCGTGACCTATCAGGCTGGCCGCGGTCAATTGTGGTCGAGCACTGGTGGCAATCGGTTTACAGCCCACAGCACTTTTACCGGTGGCGTCCCCTATAGTGTTGCAGCCCTTGCACCCGGCAAAATCTACGTGGGCGGCGAGGGAGCTGATGGGCGCGCCATTTTGTGGGGACCCGATAGTCCCATGCCAAAACCCACGGCGATCCTGGTCGACCTGCCAAAACGCGCTGAACACGCCCCCTGGACGGATGAGTTTCGGACAAGGGCGCAAAGGTTACGTGTTCTTCTGGGCAATGAACAAACCTACGGCGAGCGTAATATTTTGCGGGCCGAACTGGAAGACATTTTACAGCAGAACCCACCGCCGGATTTTTTCACACCGATGCTCGACGTCGAAGCCCCGAAGCTGACGCTCGGCCTGTTTGGTGGCAGATTGCAGGTTCCGGCACAGGATTTTGCCCGCTGGCACATTTTGGGTGCCATGGGACGGAACGGTGAACGCAACATTCCGCTTGAACTACTGGAACCGGATTGGAACCAGCCATCAAATCGTCCACAAAAATGGTTTGATCCACTGCTGATTGCAATTGAGGCGATCCACTTGTCCGGCCAAAATGATCGTGCAACGATCGATGCCCTGATCCGGCGCCTCGACAAGCCACAGGAACCGGCGTGGCTGCAATCACAGGTAACCGGAACACTTGCTGCGGTGACAGGTGCCGGCTTTGCTCAGGACAAAGCCGCCTGGAAAGCCTGGTGGAAAAATTCGAAAGACGAATGGATGCCTGGTACTTTCTGACACACTCACGCGCCAGGGTCTGTTGAGGATCAAGATGTGCCGATACCGTTAAAACCTCAATTGCTCTAACAAATCCCGGTATCATCCTCAAACCGTTGATCAATTTCCTCCAGCATATAGGTGTCTTGTGGCAGGAACGCATTGCATTCAACAAAGCTGGGATCGGCATAGATACACCCGGGACCACAAAGGATAAAGGTAATTTCCGCGTCGACATAATTGACCCAGACGCGCCCACCGGGCGTTGCGATATAGCCGTCAATACCCTCTTCCATATCAGCCAGCAGATCATCGAAAGATGGCACTTCGGTATCAGCATCGCGGTCGTAAGATCCATGTGTATGATAGGATGCGATGATCTGGATGTCCCGTTTTGGCGGGTCAGGCACGCAACTGTCCGGTCCGCCGCGTTTTGCCCTGGTGGCGACAAAACGACCATCTCCATCCATTCCGAATAAACCACAATACTCCACCTGATGGCTGATGGATAATGGCTGCAGTTTTTCAAGGTGGGTGACGGCAAATTGGTCCAATGGGTCGGTGATATCCTGCCGTGTCTGCGCATGTACCGGGGCATTCAGGGCAATTGCGAGCAACAGGCTGCAGACCAGTTGCCTTCCACCCCGGCAAAAGAATTGCCCGACGCCCGTACCTACAGGATTTCTATTGCCTGGTCGGCGACTGTCCGGCGTGCGCAATCGCCTTGCCGTCAGCATCAAACAATCGAACCTGGGCCCTGTCGAAGTGCAATCCAATACTATCCCCGATCTGCGTGTCCGCAGTACCATTGAGACGAACGACGACAATACCCCAACCGTCGACATTGGCATAGACAATCGTATCGGACCCCAGCCGTTCCACAACCTCGACCAATCCTGTACAATCGGCACGATCACCCTCTGCCAGACGAATATGCTCGGGACGAATGCCAAAATGCACAGCTTGCGCGGGCAGATCATAATCCGGCAACGACACAGGATTATCGCTGCTGATCACCACGGATCCATCGCGAAACGCACCTTCGAAAAGGTTCATATTGGGTGAACCGATGAAATTTGCGACAAACAGATTGGCGGGCGTCTCATAAAGTTCAATCGGGGTGCCAACCTGTTCAATATTACCAAGGTTCATGACAACGATGCGGTCAGCAAGTGTCATGGCTTCAACCTGATCATGGGTAACATAGACCATCGTGGCGCCAAGCTCGCGGTGCAACCGGGCGATTTCCAGGCGCATGCCAACACGCAGGGAGGCGTCCAGATTGGACAGTGGTTCATCGAAAAGAAATGCCTTTGGGTCACGCACGATAGCGCGCCCCATGGCAACACGCTGGCGCTGACCACCGGAAAGTGCCTTCGGCAATCTGTCCAAAAATGTATCGAGGCCCAGCTTGTCTGCAATGCGTTGGACCCGATCCGTTTTTAAAGCCTTGTCTTCTTTGCGAATTTCAAGGCTGAACCCCATATTTCGCGCGACATCCATATGCGGATAAAGCGCATAGGACTGAAAGACCATGGCAATATCGCGATCACGCGGCGCCTTGTCATTGATCCTGTCAGAATCAATATACAAATCGCCCTTTGTGATGCTTTCCAGACCGGCAATCATGCGCAGCAGAGTTGACTTGCCACACCCAGATGGTCCGACGAGCACAACAAATTCGCCATGTTCAATTGTCAGGCTGAGATCAGACATGATTTCGAGGGCAGCGTAGCTCTTGGCTACATTTTGTAATTCTATTTTAGCCATTTTCTCACTTCAGATATGTCATCAGCCCTTTACGGCACCGGCCGTGAGGCCCTGCACAAGGAAACGCTGGATAAAGATAAAGAACAGGCAACTTGGTATGAGCGCCAGCACACTGGCAGCCATCATCTGGCCCCAGTCGACGGAAAATTTTGATATAAAGTTCAACAGACCAACCGGAAAGGTCATGGAGTCTGTTTTACTGATCAGCATCAGTGCGAAAAACAGTTCAGACCATGCGGCCGTGAAGACAAACCCCAGTGTTGCGGCCAGACCGGGCAGCGTCAGGGGAAAGATAATCTTGCGCAGCGCCTCAAAGCGGGTGCAGCCATCCATCATCCCCGCCTCTTCAAGGTCCTTGGGAATTCCGTCAAAAAAGGACTGCATGAGAAATGTCGCGAAGGGAATGTTGAACGCGGTATAGACAATGATCAGACTGGTCAGCGAATTCAGCAGCCCGAGAGAGGCAACAACCGAGTAGATCGGCGCAATGAGGATCAGCAACGGAAACATCTGCGTCAGCAGCATGATGAAGACCACCAGCCCCTTGCCGCGAAAATGGAATCTGGACAGGGCATATCCGGCCCCCGCTGCGATCAGCGTGACAATAAATGCGGTACTCAAGGACACGATCATTGAATTGCCGAAATATTGCAGAAAATCCGTTTTCAACAGAACGGAACCGAAGTTCTCAAAGGTGGTGCGGCTCGGCCACAAAACCACCCCTTCCGTATAGAGCAGTTCGCCCGGTGTTACAGCGATCTTGACCAGCCAGAAAAGCGGAAACATGGCAAAGGCCAGGTAACAGCCAATGGCAACATATCGCGCTGTTGCTCCAGCGGTACTGGCTAAGTGGACACGTGTTGTCATCATCTAGACCTTCACCAGTGTACGACGCATATGCAATAAAATGCCCGCATAGATAAACAGCAGCACCAGCAGCGCGACAGAAATAGCCGCCGCATAGCCAAAATCGAGCTTTCGAAAGGCTGTCGTAAAAATGTAATTGGGCAGAATTTGCGTCGAGTTGGCCGGACCACCGCCCGTCATGATGAAAACCAGATCGGCAAAATTTGCCACCCATATGGTGCGCAAAAGCACAGTGATTGCAATCATCGGCGCAAGAAATGGCAATGTGATTTTTGTAAAGCTCTGCCAGGCGGATGCGCCATCCATGGCACCGGCCTCATAAAGCTCATCGGGAATGGACTGCAACGCGGCAAGCAGGGTAACGCCAAAACAGGGTATGCCGTACCAGACATTGGCAACAATTGGCCCCCACATGGCGTATTGCGGGTCTGCCAGCAGGCTGTCGGGCTGGCTGAACAGGCCAAGGGCAAACATCCAGTGGGATATTGGACCAATGATTGGGTTGAAAAGCCATGCCCAAGTCAGGCCGGTCAGAAACCCGGGTACAGCCCAGGGCAGCAGGATCAAGGCCTGCACAATGCGCCGTCCAAAAAATGGCCGGTTAAGCAAAAGCGCCAGTCCAAGTCCCAGAGAAAATTGCAGGACGACTGAACAGACAGTCCAAAAGAGCGTATTGCGCGCTGCATTCCAGAACCGTCGGTCACCATAGAGTTTTTCAAAATTGGCAAAGCCAATCCACTCAGGACCGCTCGCACTGATCAGCGAGTATTTCTGGAAAGAAAAAGATATGCCTATTATCAGCGGAATAAACATCACCAGCGCGATGAGAACCAGCGCCGGGCTCAGATAGATATAGGGTTCCAGCAGGCGGCCAAATCGCGCCTGAAACCGCCCCGGAAGAGTATCCGGGGCGTTGTCGTTCTTTGTTATCACTGGTTCGCTTTCCACTTTGCGTATTCAGCAGTCAGAATTTCAGCCCACTGGTCGGCTAGCTCCTGCGCGGTCAATTGACCCAACAGCGCTTCCTGTGCCGTCTCGATGACCGTGACACCGGCAAATTCGGAAAACCCAGCCAGATAGGTCGGCATGATGGTTGGCACATAATCCGGGCTGTTCAACTCTTCAAACCAACCTTTGAACTGTTCTGTTGCATAGAACGGATCGCTGTCCGCACCCTTGTGTATGGGCAGCACGCCAACGCGTTTGGCAAAGACTGCATTGCTTTGCGGGCTTGAAAGCGACGAAATCAGCGCGAATGCCTCATCCTTGTGCTCTGATGCCTCAAACATCGACCAACCGGAATAGCCGATTGTTGGAAATGCCTTGCCAGCCGGTCCTTTTGGCATGGGTGCGACTGCAAAATCTTCCGCAGGCATACGTTCTGCCACCGCGATCAAAGCGTCAGGATCCTGATCAAGGAAGGCACAGGTGCTGGAATAGAAACCTGCAACGATTTCATTGAATCCCCAGGTGATTGCGTCTTTGGGCGCATAGCCCTTTTGATAGAGATCAAGCATGAACTGAATGCCGGCAACCGAGCCCGGTTCATTCATGCGGCTTTTGCCTTCATCAGTGAAAAACTGGTTGGTGCCATTCATGGCAGCAGCCATCATGATCCAGCCATTTGTGCCGCCCGGTCCACCGCGCAGGCAATAGCCCGACTTTCCTGGCATGGCTGACACTTTCATCGAGGCATCCATGAATTCCTGCATGGTTGCAGGTGGCCCGTCGATACCGGCTTCTTTCAGCAGTTTCTTGTTGTAAAACATGGCCCGCAGGTAAAATCCGTATGGCACCATGTAGGTCTTGCCATCCACAAGTGTCGCCATATCCAGGGTTTTCTGGGTCAGCGTCTTGGACCCGTCCCAACCGGACATATAGGAGGCCAGATCAACCAGATGACCCGCCCCGCCATATTGAGCAACCCAGGTATCAGGCATTTCAATGACGTCAGGAATGTCGCCACCGGCAACCATGGTTGCCACTTTTTCAAAAGCCTGGCCCCATGGAATGGACGAGACTTCAACCGTAACACCCGGATTTGCCGCTTCAAATGTCGCGATCATCTCCTTCAGCGTCTCGGTCCGTTCGGGACTTGTTATAACTTCAACCAGCTTAAGCGTTGTATCCGCCATTGCTCCGGTCACGCCCAGTGCAGCGCTCAAAGCCAGTGCACCGACAGAGGTCATGAATTTATTCATTGATAGTCTCCTTCCCTGTTATACCGCCACTCCTCAGGGGCAGCTTTTGCCAAGGGCCTGATCAATATCGGCCCAGATTTCATCGACATTCTCGAGGCCCACACTCAGCCTCACGAGATTTTCCGGCACACCAAATTCATTGAGTGAATTGCGTTCCGATTTTTGTTGCTGACCGGCACTGGCCGGAAACAATATGGTTTCAAATCCGCCCCAACTGACGCCAAGTCGGGCAATTTCGAGCGCATTGCAAAAACTGCGAATGTCAGCCCGCTCATTCAATTCGAATGACAGGAGGCCCGAACTGCCGGTGAGCGTGGGTGTGTCGCCCGGTTTTGCAAAGTTGACACGATCAACCAGCCGATGCTGGGCAAGGCGTTGTGCAATGACAGTGGCCGAAGCGCCATGACGATTAACCCGCAATTCAAGGGTCCGCAGTCCGCGCAGCAACAACCAGGCATCCAGTGGCGCCAGCTTTGCGCCGAGCAAAGGCACGATTGTATTGATTACCGGCTCCATCATCGCATTGGAGCCGGATACAACGCCTGCAACCGTATCGGAGTGGCCCGAAATATATTTGGATGCCGAATGCACCACCAGATCAATGCCGCTGGCAAGCGGCAACTGATTGATCGGGGTCGCCCAGGAATTGTCGATCATTGTCGTCACACCATGTGCACGCGCATGGCTGACAACTTTTTCCAGATCGAGCATCTCAAATGTCACGCTGACCGGGCTTTCCAGAACTGCGAGCCTGGCGCCAGCATAAATCTGCGGATTATCCTCCAGCTCAGCTACCGAGTGGTAGGTGGTCGTAACACCAAATCGCACCAGGACCCGTTCAAGCAGGCGGTAGGTATCAGGATAGATATTGCGCACGCAGATGATGCGGTCGCCGGCATTGACCACCGACAGGATGGCACCGGCGATGGCGCTGATACCGGATGCGAAACCGGCAGAGCGTTCTGCCCTTTCCGCCTTGGCAAACAGCCGCTCAAACTCACGTACGGTGGGGTTGTCAACACGGCTGTATAGCGGATGGTCACTTTCTTCGCGGAACCGCGCAACCAACGCTTCATAGGTGTCAAAGGTGAATAGTGACGCCTGATAGATCGGGGGAACCGGCGATCCCATTTCATTCTTGAAACATTCAGCCATTGCAGTGGCAATGGTGGTTTCCCGCCCATTGCCTGCTAGAGACGATGCCACTGAGTTCATTTTATTGCCTGCCTTACATCCCGCTCGACCATGTCGATGATTATTTCAATAGCCTCGACCGCCCGGTCGGCATCACCTGCAACCACTGCATCACACAGATCGCCATGCATGGGGAACGACGACATGCCAATGTCCTCCTTGCCAAAGGGGACGGTGTAGGTGCGGTGAAATGCCACTTCCAGTTCACGAATAAATTGCCCAAACAACGTATTGCCTGATGCGTCATAGATGGCGGCATGAAAATTTGCGTCTGCGTCACGCCACTGCGCGCCGGTATCAAGGGCCTCCCTGAGTACAATATAACGATCGCGAATCTGCTTACGTTGCGCATCGCTGGCCTCTATTGCGGCAGCCCGAACAGCGGCAACTTCGAGCGCACGGCGCACCTGAATGGTGCGCAGCAATGCAACCCCTTCGAGCTGAACGGTAAACGGCACATGGATTGTCTTGGATGATATCTGTGCTGACAGGTAGGTCCCCGCCCCCTTGCGACGCCTGATAATTCCGAGGCTCTCCCAGCCTTTCAAAGCCTCGCGTATCGTTGAACGGCTGACCCGCAAACGTGTCGCCAGAACCGTCTCCGATGGAATGCGGTCGCCGATGGAAAGTTCTGCCTTTTCGATCATACTTGCGAGCGCATCCAGCACTGCCGTATCGCGGGTCTGGGAGATAATGGGTTCAAGAAAATCGGCGGCGCTGGATTCCACCCTTGCCTGGTCATCCGCGCCGGAGACTGTTTTGTCTGATCCTGAATTCATCATTCGCATCGCCCATTCTCACCGCCGCAACCCAACCCGTGGAAACCAAATTCCTGTAGGTTGTCAGTTGTCCGACAGATTTTCCCTAACTTGTCAGTTGTCCGACAGATTTGTAAAGCCCCTTTTTTAAAAATTTGTGGATTATCCACCGCGTTTCAGTCTCTGACCGCGTAGCAATGGAAATCCCTCCGGCAAATCACATATTCCGCGAAGGTTGCATGATGGTAGTCAGCCAACAGACACTTTGCAACAATGCATCAATGAGAGAGTAGCGAACGAATTCCCATAAAATAAGGCCTTTCCTGCTTGGAAGGCAGAAATTTGTTCGGTTTACGGCGCAGGAATGTCATATATCCGGCAAGAATATGAAGTGAGCGGTAAAACCACAAATACAATCTATAATTGCTGGCCAAACGCCCTGTTCGAGCAATTAAATCTCAAAGGGAATTACAATAAACAGGTGAACACATGGCTGGTACTTTTGAAGATTTTCTCGATGCACTGCTCGCATTTGAATCCGGTTGGGACCGGGAACGCTACAACAGTGGGGTAATTGTTGACTGGCAACTGGATCAATGGGCCGGCGGTTCTGTTGAAACCATTTTCCCGCAATACAGCAGCTGGTCGCAACTGACAGATCAGCAGTGGGAGTCGATGGCCTATAAATCAATGAACACATTGGGATTTGTCGGCTACCAGTTTGGCGAAGCATTGCTCATTGATCTTGGTTACTATGACGATGATGTCTTTTACGGCAACGGAGCCTCAACAAATACCTGGGACGGATCATGGACCGGCAAAAACGGTGTCAGTTCACTCGACGAATTCACCACGCAGAGCGCTCAGGACGTCGCAATTCGCGAAGCCCTTGGGCATAATATGAAAATCATCGAAGCCGGCCTGTCTGCAGCAGGACAGAGCCTTGACGACTTTGTCGGCACCACCAGAACCTACAATCAAAACGGCACCGAGGTGAGCGTGCAATTGACGCTCAGCGGCATCCTGGCCGGAGCCCATCTGAGTGGTGCATACGCTGTCGTCAACCTGTTGTTGAGCGATTCCGTCGCCGCAGATGAATTTGGCACGTCCATTTTGCAATATATAGAACAGTTTGGTGGTTTCGATACGCCCGCATCAGCCTCGCTTATAACCTATTTTGAGGACCGATTAACCGGAGACGAGGGTCTGGGAGCGCCCGGTGGCACGACGGATGGCGGCGAGACAACAGCAAATGTAACCGCCCAAACTGCAGATGTCGTCATTGACTGGGCATGGGCAAATACGCAGACCATCACAAATTTTGATCCCGCCACCGATACAATTTTCATTGGGTGGATCACCGCATCGGATCTGGAAATTCACCAGATTGACGGCAATACGATTTTCGCCATCCCATCAAACGGCAATCAACAGACTATCTTGCAGGGTGTGTCACTGTCTGATTTGAGTGCGCAGAATTTTACCGCTCTGGATGGTAGCACCACCACAAAAATTCTCGCGCTGGTGGGCCCATCTGATGACGCTGATACCGGTTCAGGTGGAAACGATAATGGGGATGGTCATAGCGGTGGCGGCGGCTCAACCGACGACGGTAATGATGATCCACAAACCGAACAGCCGACCACCGACACACCCGTTGCTTCCGGCAATGGCACCGCCAATGTCACTAAATCCTCCGCCACACTCGTCGTGACCTGGAACTGGGGCAATGATGCTGCATTCTCGGATTTTGACCCGATGCACGATACGATCTTCATTGACTGGTTTGGCGCCGATGATATCACAATCAGCGAATCTGATGGCAATACCCACATCTCGATACCCGGGAACAACCAGACAATCGTTTTGAATGACATTGCACTGGCTGATCTCACCGAGCGCAATTTCACCATCATGGACAAGGCCACAGCGGCAAAAATACTGTCCCTTGTTGGAACCGGCAATGATGACCAATCGGATGGCCAGGACGGAACTGACGATCACACACACGACGATCACACCGTGCCTGATACCGCCGTCATGCATATGATAACCCTCACCTCCCCATCGAAATTAATCGCGGATTTTGATCCGTCGATGGACATGTTTCATATCGAGGGTGGCATCACCGACGCTCTGCTGCAAATTACTGATGTGCCGGGCACGGGCCTGACCATAACAGTCACAGATGCCAACGGTAACATCGTCAGCACCACCACAACCCAAAACATCCAGCTGTCGGACTTGTCGATGGCCAATTTCTCCATTGCAGAACAATCAGCTGTCAACGAAGTCGCCGCATTGCTGGGCCAGCAAATCAGCGAGCCAGGTGACAATGGCAATACCGCCATCTCCTATGATAGCGACGGATCAAACCCACCCACCATCAATGGCTCAAGCGAAGCCGGTGGAAACCGCTATATTGCTGATTTCAACGCAGACGATATAATCGGCTTCGATGTTATCGCCGACTCCATGGATTTTGGTAGTAATTCTGTCCATGGCGTCATCACCAATATGACGCCGGATGGCGAACTGATCATTGACAATCCCTGGTGGGATGACATGCAGATCCTCCAGAATGTCAGGATTGCCGATCTCTCAATCACCAATTTCGGCATTGTCGGCAATGAGCACCTGAGGCAGGATATAGGTGGCGTTCTATCCTGGGAAACCGGAACCGGGCCAAGGGATCCTGATACGGTCTATATCCGTTCACACGCCTATGGTGCCCAGGAGGTCATCAGCAATTTTGATCCGGCCTCGATGAAGATAAGTTTTCTGTACTATGGCACACGTGAGCGCCTGTCGGTGAGCGATACGGATGAGGGCTTGCTCATCAGCACACAACCGTCCGGCCAGAGTTTTCTATTCAGCGGTATCGCTCTGGCTGACCTGCAACCTGGAACACTGGAATTTCATCATGATCAGGTCATGGAAGACAATCTTGAAGTGCCATTCGGGTTCAATCAGGAAGACGTCACGCTGGTTTCACGCGATGGGCTGTTAACGCCGCAAGCACCTGCCGGTGAAACCACGGATGGATATCAAACACGCGATGGCGTGATGACAACATCTTCGGGATCCGGAGAGGACCCAACACCACCGACTGATGATGAGGACCAAAATGACGAAGCACAGGAACCGGTTACCGGCAATCCCGACACCGCAACATCCACCGATGGTGAAGACATCCATCTGTTGACCTGGAATTGGGGCGCAGCCGAAACCATTCAAAACTTCAACCCGCAGGAAGATGTGTTTGATTTTGGGGCGCTGGCCGCAGGTGACATCGCCCTGTCGGAAAACAATGGCGACCTGATCATTGAGGTGCTGAACAACGGCGGGCATCGCTACATTGTGGAAAACACAAGCGCTGAAGATCTCAATGCTGACAATCTGACCGCCGCCAACTGGAACGACGGTGTGCTGGATGATCCGGGTGGGGTCTTCCAGCAACTGACCAGCCTTGGAAATGATGATCTGATGTAAACCGGTCAAAGAGGCTCTTGCGTAATTCAGGTTTTGACGGGTTCGGCAAAACCTGAATGCATCAACAAAATCAACGGTCGACACGGTGCCCCGTTTCACACAAACCGCGAAACGGGCCTAGACCGACCGGGTTAGAGCGCCATCAATGCGGATGTTCTGCCCGGTCACATAGGCTGCTGCATCAGACCCGAGATAGGCAATCAGGGCTGAAACCTCCTCCGCATGGCCATATCGGCCCATTGGTATGCGGGCGCGTCGGTCTTCAGTTTCCGGCAGGCTGTCAATGAAACCCGGCAGCACATTATTCATACGCACATTGTCCGGGGCAAATTTGTCAGCAAACAATTTGGTGAAGCTTGCGAGCGCAGCACGAAATACACCAGAGGTTGGAAACAATGGATCCGGCTCGAATGTGGCAAAGGTGGAGATATTGACAATGGCACCGCCGCCCTGCTTTGCCATGAGAGGTGCAACCATACGGGCCGGGCGAATGACGTTGAGCAGATAGACCTCCATGCCGTTGTGCCAGTCCTCGTCGCTGATATCCATAACCGGACCCTTGGGTCCGTGGCCTGCCGAATTAACCAGCAAATCGATACGGCCCCATCGTTCCATCGCAGCATCCACCAGCTTTTGCAGATCGTCGACCGAGCGGTTTGACCCGGTCACCCCCAAACCGCCCAAACTTTCAGCAAGTGCAGCCCCCTTCCCGGATGAGGATAAAATTGCCACCTGATATCCGATGGAGGCCAGATGACGCGCCGCATCCGCCCCCATGCCGCTGCCACCTGCTGTTATGATCGCTACTTTATTGGCCGTCATGATGAATTCTCCATTATCTGATAGGGCAATTATGCGCCACTCCTCGTCCCTTGACCAAACATGTCTCATGCCGCAAGACTGTAGTAAATCTATTGCCTCGCGAGATCGAAATAATGCGGAAACCCAATCTGAATGCGCTGAGAATGTTTGACGCGGCCGCAAGGCACCTGAATTTTCGTCTTGCCTCTGAAGAATTAAATCTGACACAGGGTGCTGTTGCCCAGCAGATAAGGCGGCTTGAGGACGATCTGGGCATTAAGCTGTTTCAGCGAAAGGCACGTGGTCTGGCTTTCACCGATGACGGGCGCAATTATCATCGGTCCATCCATCGCGCCCTGAACATAATTGATGAGGCCACACAAAATTTCGCGCGTGAGGACACACGCCTGTCCTTAAGTGTTCCGCCGTCACTTGCATCCAAGTGGCTGGTGCCACGGCTGAACACTTTTTCCGCATCTCACCCCCATGTCGATATACGCATAATCGCCAGCGATGCTTTGGCCGATTTCAGGACTGACGGTGTTGATATCGCCATTCGCCTGGGTTCCCGCCCGCAGGGCAGCAATATCGTTGTTGTTCATTTGGCAACGCTCAACCTCGTCGCCACATGCAATGCGGATTACGCAAAAAATCTTCGACCCATGTCCGACATAGCAGATTTCACCACACACCAACTCATCCAGGATGGCCACAATCACTGGGACCGATTGTTTCAGGAAATTGGCATCAAAGCGCAGCATCGCATGCTTCAGTTCAATCAGACCGCCCTGGCCATGGACGCTGCCGCCAATGGACAGGGAATAGCACTGGCACCCCGACTATTGCTGGAGGCGGATCTGGCTAAAGGAAATCTGGTTGCATTATGGCAGGATGAACGGCCGGATCAGGGCGGTTATTTTGTTGTCCACCCGGTATCAGCCAAGGCAAACCCACCCAGAGATGCATTGATCAAATGGATATTTGCACAGGTACCCACAGCCGTTGTACCTTGATCCACGACAGGTCGACAAAGGCAAAACAGGCCGTGATCGATCAACACCCAAACGATAGCCAAAGGTTTCCCTCATGCGTCTTGATACACCCATTTGCGACTTCGGCTGGAAAGCGCCTGAATTCACCCTCAAGGATCCGGATGGCAACAGTTTCACCATGTCTGATCATCTGGGACAAAAGGGTCTCCTGATTGCCTTCATCTGTAACCATTGCCCCTATGTGAAAAACATCGCCGACCGGTTGGCACAGGATACGTCCGATCTTCTGTCAGAAGGTTTTGGCGTTCTGGCGGTGATGTCCAATGATTACACTGACTATGAAGCCGACAGCCCGCCCCTGATGAAGCGCTTTGCGCAGGAGCATGGTTTTGCTTTCCCCTATCTTGTCGATGAGACGCAGGAGGTCGGCAAGACCTATGGCGCTGTTTGCATACCCGATTTCTTCGGCCTCAACAAGGATGGCGCACTGCAATATCGCGGGCGCCTGGATGACGCCGGCTTGGTCGGCAGCGACACCAGAGACCGCACTCTCATCAACGCCATGCGACAAATCGCTGAAACAGGTCAGGGTCCGCGCGAGCAGATCGCCAGCATGGGCTGCTCCATCAAATGGCGGTGAAGCGGATGGGGCTTAATTCGCGGTATCTCGGCCAGTCAGAAAATGTCTGATCAGGAGAAACCGAAAATGATAGTCACGAAGGCGGCTACATCTGACCTGGCGCCAATCGCAAGAATTC
This sequence comes from uncultured Rhizobiaceae group bacterium, assembly GCA_947501445.1. Lineage (GTDB taxonomy): Bacteria > Pseudomonadota > Alphaproteobacteria > Rhizobiales > Rhizobiaceae > Hoeflea_A. Next base: position 144,570 of record CANMVS010000014.1, read on the forward strand.
ACCGACACGCGCGGCAACAGTCTATGCCATGGCTGCCTGACCTACATACGGCGGATGAAGATTATTGGTTTTTTGAGACAATTGTCTTTGTCAATGAGACCGTCTTCATTGCAAACATCAACAAAAAAGCTGTTGGTTTCATTTCCTATAAGGGTGATTGGTTGAACCACCTTTATATCGATCCCCAACACTGGTGTCAGGGGGTCGGTACTGGCCTTCTGGAAACTGTAAAGGCATCAAGCAACAGGTTACAGCTAAGAACTTTCCAACAGAACCAAACTGCCCGGAATTTTTACAAGACACGTGGATTTGTTGAACGCGAATTCACGAATGGTCAGGACTGCGAAGAAAAATTACCTGATGTTCGAATGGAATGGTGCAAAACTCTTTGACAGGCATTCACCCAAACGAACTGTCGGCATGGTCGGAATCAATGTCATACAGACCCCAGGAGAATTGTTCTGCAGCCCGGAGCTGCTAAATTCGGTTATTGACCATCCCTTTCGGCGAAAGCTTCCAGAAACACCACCAATCCTCAAACGTTGCGCGGAATTCGCAATATCTGACCCGGAAATATAAGGTTCGGATTGGAGACAATGTGCTGGTTGGCCTGCTGAATGGGTGCCCAATCGCCACTGCCGTCAAAGTAATGTTGGGCAATAGCGCTCAATGTGTCACCCGGTACTACCTCGTGCTCAAAATACCCCAGATAACCCGGCAGGATCATCGGCCCATAAAGGACCGGTACCGTGACCGTTGGAATTGTTCCTTCACCGCCGCCGCTGTCATCTGTCAGCGTTACAAACAACCTGTTGAGCGTGAAGGCGGCGCTATCAGGTATCGAGATACTCGCCTGAAACTGCCGTATGGACGTGCCGCCAACTGTCGCTGCGCCAATGATTTCATCATGGCCATCGCTCACTGTGATCGTCAAGTGGGCTTCAAATCCAACCGCATTGCCAGCAATGAGAATTTCATTGCTGACCAGATCAAAGGGTTGGGGTTGTTGAATATCAATGTTCATTGTCGCCACCTCCATCTATTGAAATACAAGCCACGACGAACGGTGTAGAGACCCTTCATGCCGTTTTGATGGCATCAGCACAAATCCCCACTTTTTCCTCTGCATCACATTCAAAAATCACAAACGACGCGTTCCGTCTTGTCCGGGTTTCGGCACAGATTTGATTCAACGACAACATTACCAATTTCATATGTACGCCCAGTGCCAAATTTCTTCCTGGCAGCGGTTTCTGCCGTTGCCATATCAACCCCACCGTCACCTACCGCCACGATGAATCGGGCAAGTGTCAATGCCCCTGACAGGCGTTCGTATTCGTCCGGAGTCATGCAAATCACCGTGCATTGCCTGTCTGACTGTGCCGCACACAGCTCAATATTGACAAAAACATCTGCATTCTGCTCGGAACCAAAACAAACAGCCGCCAGCGCTGCGTTTCCAAGGAACAAAAAACTGACAATGGACAGACAGATAATCCGGATCATGATGTCATCTCCTGTTGCATTTTAAGAAACACAATCAAAGTACCACATATCAAGGCTTCCCGGGTTCAAGTTTGCGTGGTTTGCTCTCTCCAGCCGTTGTCCACGGCAACGTTTGGACGGATGTTCGGGCTGACGAATTTGGCCGCCAGCAACTTGATATGAATCAAGCCAGGGACGCTGCAATGTTGTAATACATCCTCAGCCATGCAACGTGGCTGAAACTGCGGTGGTGGCAAAACAGATCCTGCAAACGGGAGACGATCTATGAAAATCGCGATTGTCAGCTCTTCTGAGCGAGGAGAGACCGATCGGTTGCTTTCGCAATTGGCGGCTCGATTACAAGACGAGGGTTCCCGTCTGGCAGGCGTGGTCAAAATACTGGACGAGGTTCCCGCTGAAAGTGATGATCCGTGTGACATGGATGTGCGTGTTTTGCCGAACGGTCAGGCAATCCGCATCACCCAGTCACTGGGTCGACAGGCAAAGGGTTGTCGGCTTGATCCGGGCGCACTTGCCAACGCGGTTGCGGCAGTCGAGGTGGTGGCCACGCAGCCGTACGATCTGTTTGTCCTTAACAAGTTTGGACCACAAGAAGCAGAAGGGCGCGGGTTCTGTGACGCCATCGGTACCGCTCTGGAAAAGGAGCGGCCTGTCCTGGTTGGCGTCGGCAAGGCCAATCGCCAGGCATTCGACGCTTTTTCCGACGGGTTGGCCGAGGTTTTATCACCCGAGCCAGAGGCAATTTATCAATGGTGTCAAAAGGCAATGGCAAAAGAATAACTGCGCCATTGCACACCCGTTGAAAATGGAAAGGCAACCGGACCACCCGATTGCCCCCCATATGCAAAAATTATCATGCGGTTCCAATTCAACCTATCGTGAGTGCCATGCACTATCCCTTGCCGGAGCAATTCAGGTTTTGACGGTTTCGGCAGAACCTGAATGCATCAACAAAATCAAATTCTGCACCCGTTGTCCCGTTTCTGACAAAACGTGAAACGGTCTGGAAGAATTGCATTTTGCGCCAGTACAACCAGGTATCCATCGGTATAACGCGTGGTCATTTCTCCGCCAGATCGCGTTTCGTGGCGGGTATCTGCCGCCAACGGTTCATGCCGCCAAGTTCGAAATTGTCAAGCAGGCCCATTTTCTTTCTGTCTGCTGAACCGTCACCTGACCTGGCATTTTTTTTGGACGTATTACTGTTTTCCTTGGTCATGTTATCAACTCCTTGGACTATAATACATGTGCGTATCACCGGTCAGAATTGAAACCCTTCCAACATTGCAAATTGGTAATGTCCGGCAGCCTGCTCAGACGATCCCCCCGCCAGCACCGGATACAGCCGGGCGCGTTTCTGCCGCTTTCCTTCGGTATCCACTGCGGCGAAAGGCTGCCACGGGATCGATCGCACCAGCCTTTTCAATCCGCGCCATCGCCAGGATCGGCTCCACATCGGTGCGAAAGGCGGATTTGAGAGTACCTGTGGCCATTAGGGCGTCATTTGCATCCTGATGCCCGGACAATGCCTGCCGGTCGACCAGAAGCGCCTGTACGTAGGCCCGCTGAACCTCCATCGCGCTGACCATAAGGCTTTCTATCGGGTCGGTAACATTATGCGATTGGTCCAGCATGTGGGCCGGATTGAAGTCAGCCGCACCACTTTGCTCTGCATCGACCAACTCGTTGAAAACCAGAAACAGGCGATAGGGATCAATGGACCCGGTATCGAGATCATCGTCACCATATTTGGAATCATTGAAGTGAAACCCGCCAAGTTTTTTGAATTGTATCAGCCGGGCCACGATCATTTCGATATTGGTATTGGGCGCATGGTGCCCAAGATCAACAAGACAGAATGCCTTGGGTCCAAGCTCTTTGGCGATCAGATAATTGGTGCCCCAGTCCTGTACAATCGTGGAATAGAATGCCGGTTCATACATCTTGTGCTCGCTGAACAAACGCCAATTGTCCGGCAGGGCCGCATAGATCGATTGCATGGCGCTCAAATAGCGCTCAAAAGCCCGGGTCAGATGGGACTGACCGGGAAAATTGGACCCGTCGCCCACCCAGACAGTCAATGCGTCTGACCCGATGGCCTGCCCGATCTCGATACATTCCAGATTGTGTTCTATCGCCTGATGCCGGGTCGGCGCATCGGTGTGGGACAGGGAACCGAATTTGTAGGATTTTTCCTGATCCGGCTGATCCTGGAAAGTGTTGGAATTCATGGCATCGAAACCAAGTCCCAATGCTGTCGCCCTGTCCCGCAGAGCAGCAGGCTCTGCCTTGTCCCATGGTATGTGCAGTGAGACCCGTGGCGTTGCCCCGGTCAACTGGTGAATAACGGCACAATCATCCAGCTTGTCAAATATATGACGGGGTTCTCCCGGACCTGGAAATCGTGCAAACCGGGTGCCGCCCGAACCGACACCCCAACTGGGCACCGCGACCCCAAATGCTGAGACACTGGCCTTGATCGCATCAATGGAAATGCCCCGCCGGTCCAGCTGTTCGCCCAGGGCGTCATAGTCGGCCTTTAATGCTTGTGCACGCTGTGCGTTGTCCTGTGCAATAAGGTCCTGCTGAATAATACTCATACCCGCTCCCCGGCGCCTCAGCGCGTAAATGCCTGAACATTGCCCGCATCGACATTGATGATGTTGCCGGTCGACTTGGACGCACTTTCACAGGCAAAGAAATAAACTGCCTCGGCGATATCTTCAGGCAGAACCGCCCGCTTGAGAAGGGAACGCTGTATATAATGCTGTTCCAGTTCTGCAACATCCTTGCCGTAGGCCTTTGCCCGTTCTTCCAGCCAGTCCCCTGACCAGATTTTGGACCCCTGCAGCACCGCATCGGGATTTACCGTATTTACACGGATACCACTGCCAGCGCCTTCCAGCGCCAGGCAGCGGGCAAGATGAATTTCCGACGCTTTGGCTGTGCAATAGGCCGCAGCACCCGGCGATGCAGCAAGACCGTTCTTTGAACCAATGAATATAACTGATCCACCCAATTTCTGGGTACCAAAAACCCCGAATGCTGCGCGAGAGACCAGAAAATAGCCAGTCGAAAGGATCGACATATTACGGTTCCATAACTCAAGCGACGTATCTTCAATGGAGGCTGAAGAGGCAATCCCCGCATTGGACACCAGAATATCAACACCGCCATATTCGAGAACACAGGCCGCATAGGCCTTTGCCACTGCATCCTCGTTCGTCACATCCATTGTCGTTGTGCGCACCACGTCTGCCGAGTGACGGCCAATCAGTCCATCAGCAACTGTTTGAAGCGCTGCTTCATCGATGTCGGCCAGCATCACACAGGCCCCTTCCCGCAACAATCGCTCGGCAGTCGCCGCGCCGATGCCACCGGCACCGCCTGTTACAAAGGCGATGCGACCGGCAAGGCTTTTGGGTTTCGGCAACCGCTGCAATTTGGCTTCTTCGAGCTGCCAGTATTCAATATCAAATGCTTCCTGTTCCGGCAGGCCATTATAGGCTGAGGCAGCGGATGCACCGCGCATGACGTTGATCGCATTGACATAGAATTCAGCCGAAATCCGTGCGGTCGCCTTGTCCTTTGCATAGGTAATCAAACCGACCCCCGGCACCAGATAAACAACGGCATTCGGATCACGCATCGGCGGGCTTTCCGGACGTTTGCAGCGCTCGTAATAGGCCGCGTGGCCTACCCTGTAATCGGCGATAGCCGGTTCCAGTTTTTCCAGGCAGGCGTCAACATCCGGGTTCGCCGGATCGAAATCAATGACCAGCGGGCAAATTTTGGTGCGTAGAAAGTGATCCGGACAGCTTGTGCCAAGAGCAGCAAGCGGGCGCAACTGATTGGAGCAGACAAATTCCAGTACCGCTTCACTGTCATCGAAATGCCCAACCATATGATGGGCACCACTGACAAAGCCGCGAATTGCCGGCATCAGTGCCGCAGCAACAACAGCGCGTTTTTCCGAAGGCAGTTGCTTGGTAGCGGCGCCTCCAAAAGCGGCAACCTGCTGACTCTTTTGCTCAAACCAGGCAATGGCCTGATTGATCGTATCAATCGATTTCTCATAACATTGCTTTGCAGTCTTTGCCCAGGTGAACAGGCCGTGGCTCTGCAGGATCACGCCATCAGCGTGCGGATTGTCCCGACAAAACTTTTCCAACCACAAACCCAGTTCAAACCCAGGCCTTTTCCACGGCAGCCAACCTATGGCATCGCCAAAAATTTCGCGGGTCAGGGATTCGCCATTTTCACTGGCAGCAATGGCTATTATGGCATCGGGATGCATGTGATCAACGTGCTCAAAGGGAACAAAGGCATGCAACGGCGTATCGATGGAGGCCGCACGCGGATTGAGATTGAAAGTGCAATGGGGCAGATAGGCCACCATCTCATCTTCATGTGCCGCGCCCCGATACAATCCCTTCAGCGCGTTCACCTTGTCCATATAGAGTGTGGCAAATCCATCCAGCCTGATCGTGCCGACATCACCACCAGACCCCTTGACCCACAAAACCTGTGTGGCATCACCAGACAATGGATCACGTTCCATCACCTTTGCCGATGTATTGCCACCGCCGTAGTTGGTCACGCGTTTGTCCGAACCGAGCAGGTTTGAACGATACAGCAGCAAGGCCGATTCACTGAGGCTGGACGCATGCTTATCGTCCCACAGCATTTCCAGTCGACCTTGTGAACGCGCATCACGCATATTGACTCTCCCTTTGAGCGCTTTGCTTTTAAACTGTCCGGCAGATTTCACACAAAGCACCGGCAATACAGATAACAATCCGGCATTTGCCGCATTCCCTGAAGTGGGAAATTGCAAAACACCTCAAACCATCGACCACAGATGATTTTTGATGGACAATCCTACTACGGCCAACAGATGTCAATCATAATCGATCATAATCTACAATATTTGACTGTTTATGATTGAATATGATCATTGTTGATTGACATTTATGCGTAAGAATGGAATCGTCACAGGAACGGAGACCCATATGCACGAAAAAGAGAGACATCGTCTCATACTCAATGTAACGCAGGAAAAACCGGTTGCCACGGTGTCCGAACTCGTTGAACTGACGGGTTCTTCGGAAGCGACCATTCGCCGTGACATTGCTGCATTGCATGTCCAGAACAGATTGCGCCGCGTCCGTGGAGGCGCCGAGGCGCTCACACCACCGCAAATTCTTGGGTTGGCGGGCCGTCCATTCAGCGTCAATAAAACAATCAACATCGCTCAAAAACAAGCAATTGCCCGGGAAGCTGTCGCGCTTTGCGGCGAGGGCGATTCGATTATCATCAATGGCGGCACGACGACGTTTCAGATGGTTTTCCCGCTGGCGAACAGCCGGCTGCAGATCTTTACAAACTCATTTCCAATTGCTGAGCATCTGCTGCACAATTCCAAGAATACAATTTTGTTGTCCGGCGGCACGATTTATCGTGAGCAGAATATTATTCTCAGCCCATTTGAAAACGATGTGACAAAGAACTTTTATGCACAACGCATGTTCATGGGTGCCCAGGGTCTCAGTCCCCTTGGTCTGATGGAAGCAGATCCGCTGCTGATTCAGGCTGAGCAAAAACTGATCGATCAGGCTGATGAACTTGTTGTTCTGGCCGATTCATCCAAATTCGAAAAACGCTCCAGTCTCATTTTGTGTGGTCTGCAGCGCATTACAACAATCATAACCGATGAAGGGGTCAGCGACAGGGCGGCCGCCATGCTGGAAGCAGCAGGCGTCACACTGATTGTCGCAGACGCCACACAATCGAAAAGAGCCGGATCTTCGCCCGTGCGCTAATAAGCAAACAACAGGCGGCGATATTATTGCATCAACCATACTCAAGGGAGGAAACTTATGAGTATTTTCAACAAACTGCTACTTTCAGCCGCCGTGGTGGCGGGGCTGGCGACCAGCCCTGTTCAAGCCGAAGACAAACGCATCGCACTGGTCGTCAAGGCCCTGGGTATTGGCTTTTTCGAAGCCGCCAACAAGGGAGCGCAGGAAGCGGCCAAGGAGCTGGGAGATGTGGAAATCATCTATACAGGCCCGACCGATACAACAGCCGAGGGGCAGATAGACGTCATCAATGCGCTGATAGCCCAGAAAGTCGACGCCATCGCAATTTCGGCAAATGACCGCGATGCGCTGGTACCAGCGCTTAAAAAGGCAATGGATCGCGGCATCACCGTCATCTCCTGGGATTCGGGGGTCGCACCTGAAGGCCGTGCCATGCACCTCAACCCCTCATCCAATGCGCTCATTGGCAATATGATTGTCAAAATGGCCGCCGATCATCTTCCAGACGGTGGTGATGTCGCTGTATTGTCAGCATCTGCAACCGCCACGAACCAGAACATCTGGATCGAGGAGATGAACAAGGTTAAGGACAATTACAAAGGCATCAACGTCGTTGCCACAGTCTATGGTGACGACCTTGCGGACAAATCCTATCGCGAAGCGCAAGGCCTGATGTCATCTCACCCGAACCTCAAGGCAATCATCGCACCGACCTCCGTCGGTATCGTTGCTGCCGCGCAGGCCGTATCCGATGCCGGCAAGGCAGGGGAAATCAACGTCACCGGACTTGGCCTGCCCTCGGAAATGGCCGGTCATGTGGATTCCGCTGCGTCCAAATCCTTTGCCATCTGGAACCCGATAGACCTTGGTTATGCGGCAACCATGATCGCCTATAATCTTGCGACCGAAAAAGCTGCGGCAGAAGCCGGTGGCGAAATCCCCATGGGTCGCATGGGCAATGTGAAACTGGATGACAACAAAGAGGGCGCGATGGCAGATCCCTTTGTCTATGACGCTTCAAACGTCAATGACTTCAAGGACATCTTCTAGGTCGTTCATCCGCTGGAATGCCCATTACGGGCGATTGTCCAAAAGCATGAATATCCGGGCACCCATGCGGCAAAACCTGCCGGGTGCCCGGCATTACGCTGCCACAAACCGGTGTCCCGATTGGCAACACAGATTTTTCATCGTAAGTTACGGATGACCCCACAATGCTCGATCACAAAGGCACCGTGCCTGTGAATGTTCAGGATACCAACGCAAGCCCGGGCGCAACGCCGATCCTTGAACTATCCGGCATTTCCAAACGTTTCCCCGGTGTGCTGGCGCTGGATGATGTGGGTTTGAAACTCTATCCTGGCTCGGTCACCGCACTGGTGGGTGAAAATGGTGCCGGTAAATCCACGATCGTCAAGATCCTGACCGGAATCTATCAGCCGGACGGCGGGACAATCCGAATTGACGGATCGGCAAAACGTTTCGCCACCCCCCACACAGCGACATTGTCGGGCGTTACGGCCATTCATCAGGAAACCGTTCTGTTTGATGAATTATCGATCGCAGAAAATATTTTTCTTGGTCATGCTCCCCGCAACCGGCTGGGATTGATTGATTGGTCAGCCATGCACACCAGGGCTGCAGATATGCTGGCAAATGTGGGTGCGGATGTAGACCCAACAGCAAAACTGCGCGACCTTGGTATCGCCAACAAACATCTTGTTGCCGTTGCACGGGCCCTGTCGGTCGAAGCACGCATCGTCATTATGGACGAGCCAACCGCTGCACTTTCCCATAAGGAAATCAACGAGCTATACGCTCTGATTGAATCACTTCGGCAGACGGGCAAGGCCATCTTGTTCATTAGCCACAAGTTTGACGAAATATTCAAAATTGCCGATCGATTTGCCGTTTTTCGCGATGGCAGGGAAATCGCCGACGGCCTGATCGATGACATCACCCCGGATGATCTGGTTCAAATGATGGTCGGCCGTTCCGTTGATCAGATATTTCCCGCACGCCAACACCATCAGGGCACCGAAGTGTTGCGGGTCGCCGGATACTGCCACCCGACGGAGTTTCAGGATATCGGGTTTTCATTGCATGAAGGTGAAATTCTTGGGTTTTACGGCCTTGTCGGCTCTGGCCGCAGTGAATTCATGCAGGCACTTTTTGGCATAACAAAACCCTCAAAGGGCGCGGTTCGAATTGATGGCCAGATTGCCGTAGTCCGAAGCCCGGCAGAAGCCATCAATCGCGGCATTGTCTATGTACCGGAAGATCGCGGCAAACAGGGTGCTGTCATTGGCCTGCCAATCTTTCAGAACATCTCGCTGCCATCGCTTTCCAAAACGTCACGGGCGGGCTTCATTCGCCTCGCCGAGGAATTTGCGCTGGCGCGGGACTATACGGCACGTCTTGACCTGCGTGCCGCATCACTGGATCAGGATGTGGGTGAACTTTCAGGCGGAAACCAGCAAAAGGTGGTCATCGCCAAATGGCTGGCAACCCGGCCACGGGTGATTATTCTGGATGAACCAACAAAGGGTATCGACATCGGATCCAAGGCAGCGGTGCATGAGTTCATGGCTGAACTTGCATCACAGGGCCTGGCTGTGATCATGGTTTCTTCTGAAATCCCCGAAATCCTCGGCTTGTCGGACCGGGTCATCGTCATGCGCGAGGGCCTTATGGTAGAGCAGTTTGAGCGCGACGAATTGACCCCGGAAAAACTTGTGCGCGCAGCCGCCGACATCGGAGAAGCAGCATGAACATGCAGCGGCTGATGAAATCGCGCGAATTGCTGCTGGCGTTGGCACTGGTTCTTCTTGTAGGCGGAATTGCTGTCCGGTTTCCCGCCTTTGCCTCTCCTTCCAGTCTTGGCAATGTCTTTAACGATACATCCATTCTGATTATTCTTGCGCTGGGGCAGATGGTTGTCATCATTACGAAATGCATTGACCTGTCAGTGGCGTCCAATCTGGCATTGACCGGCATGATTGTTGCCATCATCAATGCATCAGCACCCGGTATTCCCGTTGCTTTTCTCATTGTGATAGCAATTTCAGCCGGTGCGCTGATGGGCGCCATCAACGGGTTTTTTGTGTGGAAGCTGGAGATACCGCCCATCGTCGTCACCTTGGGTACTTTGACCATCTTTCGGGGCATTGTGTTTCTACTGACGGATGGTGCCTGGATCAACGCCCATGAAATGAGTGCCTCATTCAAGGCACTGCCACGCGCTGATTTTGTTGGACTGCCGGTATTATCGTGGATCGCCATCGCCATCATCGGCGTTATGGCCGTGCTGATGACACGGACGGCTTTTGGCAGAGCGACCTACGCCGTCGGCGGCAATCCACATGCATCGGTCTATACCGGGATCAACGTTGGCTTCACCCGGTTTGCAGCCTTCATCATTTCCGGTTCTCTGGCAGGCCTTTGCGGTTATTTGTGGGTGGCACGCTATGCCGTTGCCTATGTTGATATTGCCGGGGGCTTCGAACTGGATGTGGTGGCTGCCTGTGTAATTGGTGGCATTTCAATCGCTGGCGGAATCGGTTCGGTCGCCGGTGCTGTCATGGGTGCACTGTTCCTGGGGGTCATCAAAAACGCCCTGCCCGTCATCAACATCTCACCATTTTGGCAGTTGGCGATATCCGGCGCGGCAATCATCATCGCTGTTGCATTAAATGCCCGGGCAGAACGCACCAAGGGGCGCGTAATCCTCAAAAAGGCGGAGGTGGTATGATGGATGGTTCTGCCCGCATATTGCCTGATCGCCTCAACAGCGGTTTTTCAAGCCTGATTAAAAGCTGGGAAACCCTTCTTCTGGCCGTGGCCATCGCTGTCTTCATCGTCAATACATTCACATCCCCGTATTTTCTTGATCCGTGGAACCTTTCAGACGCCACATTCAATTTTACTGAAAAAGCCATGATTGCCTTTGCCATGGCACTGCTGATCATCTCCGGTGAAATTGACCTTTCCGTCGCCGCTATCATTGCAATTGCGTCAACAGCAATGGGATATGCCGTGCAATTGGGCGCAGAAACACCAACGCTGGTTTTGGTCGGTGTCGGTGTTGGCCTGGCCTGCGGTGCGTTCAACGGCTTATTGGTCACGCGGCTCGGCCTGCCCTCAATCGTCGTGACGATTGGCACCATGAGCCTTTTTCGCGGGCTGGCATTCATCATTCTTGGCGACAAGGCCTATACGGGTTACCCGGCAGACTTTGCCTTTTTTGGCCAGGGTTATGTGTGGTGGGTGCTTTCGTTCGAACTGGTGCTGTTTGTCATTGTGGCGCTGATTTTCGCGATCATCCTGCATCGAACGAGTTTTGGACGCACCATCTATGCCATTGGCAACAACCCCACTGCGGCGCTGTTTTCGGGGGTAAGGGTGCAGCGGGTGAAATTCGTATTGTTCCTGTTGACCGGGTTGATGTCCGGCATTGCTGCCATATGCCTTACATCGCGCCTTGGCTCCACCCGCCCGTCCATTGCCATGGGTTGGGAGCTGGAAATCGTGACAATGGTCGTTCTGGGCGGCATCAGCATTTTAGGCGGATCCGGTCGTATCCCGGGCGTTGTTATCGCAGCGCTGATTTTGGGTATGGTGACATTCGGATTTGGCCTTTTGAACGTGCCCGGTATCGTCATGTCCATATTCATCGGCCTGTTGCTGATCGGCGTTATCGCTTTGCCGCGTGTGCTGAGCCAATTGGTCAAAGCCAAGGCACAATGACATGGAAAAAATTGCCTTCAAAATGCACCTGACGCCCGGCATGGCTGATACATACCGACAAAGACATGACGACATTTGGCCTGAATTGACTGAACTGCTGCGTCAAAGCGGCATCACCGATTATTCCATCTTTCTGGACGAGGACACCCACACGCTGTTTGCGGTGCTCAAAAGAACCGATGACAATACGATGGCGGCGCTGCCGAAACAGGCTGTTATGCAGCGCTGGTGGACCCATATGGCCGACATCATGCGCACTGAACCGAATGGTGAGCCGCAGGTGACAGCATTGCCAATGATATTTCATATGGATTGACCGGTGGAAAAACATCAACATGTCGCCGTCATAGACATCGGCAAAACCAACGCAAAGCTGGCACTCATCAGCATGCCGGATATGCGCGAGCTTGATCTGCGCAGTTGCTCGAACAGGGTTATTTTGAGCGCGCCCTACCCGCACCATGACACACTTCATCTTCAAAAATTCATCATTGATGCGCTTGCGGATTTCCACAGACAACATGGTGTGGATGTCATCAGCGTGACAGCGCATGGCGCAACCATTGCACTGCTGAAAGCAAACCATGAGCTCGCCTTTCCCGTGATGGATTATGATTTCGATGGACCGGATGTGCTGCGTGCCGACTATGAGAATTTACGCGCGCCATTTTTAAATACCGGTTCTCCGTCTCTTTCAGCCGGATTGAATGCCGCTGCACAGATTTACTGGCTGCAGCGACACCACAGCGACGCATTTAATGCTGTTTCAACCATTGTGACTTACCCGCAGTTCTGGTCGGGATGGCTAACCGGCGTCTATTGCAATGAGGTTACATCACTGGGTTGCCATACTGATTTGTGGGATCCGTTCAAAGCGCAATTCTCTTCAACTGTAGATGCGTTAGATTTGCTTCCGATCATGGCACCCATAAAGCCTGCGAAGGCGGTATTGGGTCCTCTCCGCAATGAGCTGGTACGACAAACCGGGCTTGCAGCGACAACACCTGTTCATTGTGGCATTCACGATTCCAACGCCTCGCTATTGCCGCATCTTTTGTCTCGCGACCAGCCCTTTGGTGTCATCTCAACAGGTACCTGGATTGTCTGTATGGCAGTGGGTGGGCGGCAGATGGAATTGGTTCCTGATCGCGACATATCCCTCAATGTCGACATAAATGCCCAACCGGTCCCCTCATCGCGTTTCATGGGTGGGCGTGAATATGCACTTATCACCGATGGTCACGAAGCAAAGGGGACACTGGAGGACCTTGAAACCATCGTATCGGGCAATCGAATGATCATACCCCAGGTCGTCGCCGGCGTCGGACCTTTTGCCAATGCGACATCAAATTGGCAAACTGCCACCAACGGGCTGTCTGCCGGCCAGATAGATGCGATCGCTTCGCTTTATCTGGCTCTGGTAACCACGCAGTGTCTGAGGTTGATCGGTGCGCGCGGCACACAGATTGTCGAAGGGCCACTTGCGCGCAACGGATTGTTTCTGAGCGCCCTTCACATCCTTACTGAAAAACCAATTCACACCAACACCATGTCCCAAACTGGTACGACCATGGGTGCAGCGCTACTGGTCGGCAGCGGCTCACTGCCCGATCAAACGCGTGATGCCAGTTCACAATTGGCTGTACATCCCGAACTTGCACAGATGATACGGGAATACGCCCGGCGCTGGAATGCCGGGAACAATTAGCGTTCAACGAACGCGTGCGTGGTTGAAGGAAATCAACAATCTGGCTTTTGCCGCCGATAACGATCGGTGATAACGCTCAGCGGACCGATATTCTTCTGGAAACAACCATGATTGAAACGCTGACCGACCTTACCTTGCTGACGCAAACTGAATTGCTGGTTTGTGCAGGCATCATTTTTTTGGCAAGCGTCGTGCGTGGGTTTGCAGGATTTGCCCTGTCCGCGCTGGTTATGTCTGGCGCAATACTCATCTTGCCCCCCATTCAACTCATACCATTGTGCTTTCTGCTGGAGTCTATAGCCAGTATGGTCATGTTGAGAGGTGGCTGGAAACAGGCTGACATGAGTGTCGTACGTGGACTTGTCATCGGTTCAATTGTCGGCATCCCATTTGGCCTGCTGGCCCTCACCCAAATACCGGAAGGCGCCTCCCGATTGATCATTCTTTTGCTGATCCTGGCACTCACACTGGCCCAGTTGTTTCAGTTCAGCCCGGCATTCATCGCAACCCGCAGAGGCATTTACCTCTCCGGGTTTGCCGCTGGCATTGCCAATGGCATGGCCTCGGTTGGCGGTATGGTTGTGGCACTGTTTGTGCTGGCCCGCAAATCCGAGGCCAGAACAATGCGCGCATCACTGGTCATGTATCTGTTCATTACATTGTTCACGACACTGTTTTTTCTGCTGGCCTACGGCATATTGGACCGTCTTGCCATGAACCGGGCCCTTGTCTTTGCGCCAATTGCCGTTATTGGCGTCGTCCTTGGCAGCCTGCTGTTCAGGCCGTCACTCGAAGTCCACTACAAGCGCTTCTGTCTGCTGCTGTTGTTACTGCTGTCAGCGATTGGTCTGGCGCGCATTATCTGATCGACACTACTGCCCATAAAATTAGCGTAGCAATTCAGCCAAATGGGCATCCAACGCGCGGGTAAAACCGGCATCATTACCCGGATTGGCAGCGCAATGTCCCCAGGCTGAATCATAGGGCTGCAATTGCGCATTGGGCATGTGCTGTGCCTCAATCGCATTGTCTTCTGGCGGAAAATAAAGATCCTGCGTACAGGGCATCAATACCGCACGGGCAGTTATGGACCCCAGCGCCCTGTTGAAATCTCCATTGTAGAGTGTGTTTGCACTGATATCACCAGCCTGCCAGGTCGCCAATTTTGCCAGCAAATTGTTGGCGTCCCAGTTTTCTGCGTGGTCGTTTTCCCAGGCGACCAGCAGGTCTTCTGCCTGTTCAAATCCGAGCCTGCGATAAAGACCCTCCCGGTAAAAGGTCTGCGAGAATGCCCAACCGGCATAAACCCGTCCAAAGGCCTTCAGGCCAGCAACCGGCTGCGTGTGGTAATGACCGCCATTCCAGTTCTGATCAGCACATAGTGCTGCCTTCACCCCTTCCAGAAAGACATGGTTGTGTACTGATGTTCTGGCAGAGGCGCAAAACGGCAATATGGCATCAACCATGCTCGGATATTGCGCGGCCCACTGATAGGCCTGGCACCCGGCCATCGACCACCCTGCCACCAGTGCAATTCGGGTTATTCCAAGGCGCTCTGTCAGCAGTCTGTGCTGGCAGGCAATATTGTCCCAAAGGCTGACATGAGGAAATCGCGGGCCGTCATGGGGCGAAGGCGTATTGCTTGGGGAGGAAGATTGTCCATTGCCAAACATATCAACGGACACGATGTAATGGTGAGCCGGATCGAGCGCTCTTCCGGGGCCGAAGAACCCCTCGTTGCGCTCACTTGTGCCGGTATAAAATGTTGGCAAAACCACCACGTTGTCGCGTTGAGCAGAGAGCGTGCCATAGGTCTTGTAGGCAAGACGAGCACCACGCATCATTTGACCGGATTGTAACGCCACATCGCCCAATTCAAAGATGTCAAAACCCTTCATCCTCAAACTCTCTTTCGATCAAATTAAGTCGACTGATTCAATAATATGGCCTGAATCAGAAAATCGGAAAACACCCGTAACCATCTAATTTGTCGACACTTTAATAAAGACGCAGATATTCCTCCACCTCCCAGTCGGTCACCGCCTGGTGATAGCGCTCCCACTCATCATTTTTGTAGGTGATATATGAATGATGCATGACAGGCCCCATGACTTTCTTTGCCAATGCATCCGCACTCAGCGCCTGATTGGCCTCAGAAAGATTGCGTGGCAACCGACGAATGCCCAGGTCCTCAAATTCCTGCGCGCTCATGGCGTAGAGGTCGCGATCCGTCGGCTCACCCGGCTCGACCTGCTGCGCAATGCCCTCCAGTGCCGAGGACAATGTCATGGCCAGCGCCAGATAAACATTCATCGTCATATCGGCGGCGCGGTTTTCAATGCAGTAACGGCTTTGCGGTAAACGAAATTGCGCCGATCGGTTGTTATGACCATAGGTGATATTGGTTGGTGCCCAGGTAACCGTTCCGCCTTCAAAACCGCCTACACGCGGCACAAGCCCATTGTAGGAGTTCACTGTCGGACAGGTGATGGCTGTGATGGCTTCAGCGTGCGCCATAAGACCACCAACCGCATGGCGCGAAGCTTGCGACCAGCCGTCACCCGATTTGAACAGATTATCGCCGGGCTGATCAATCCGCTGCAGGGAGAAATTGATATGCGCCCCGGAGCGCCAGTCACCAATCGTCGGTTTCGGCATGAAGGTAATGAACATACCGTGTTTCTTGGCCACCTCTTTCAACAGAATACGCAGGAATACAAGCCTGTCTGCCATTTCCAGCAGATCAGTATAGTGAAAATCCAGTTCAAACTGCGAATAGGCCCCTTCTGCGACCACATCATGCAGGTTCCAGCCGAGGTCTTCCAGAATATCAATCATATCCTTGAGAAACGGCATGGAATCGATGGAATACTCCACATCATAGCCGAAAGCCTGACGACGCAGGGTTGGCGCATCTGCCGGTTCACTGCTGATCGCCTTGACCGGCTTTCCATCTGCGCCATAACGCATCGCGATGAATTCCGGCTCTATGCCTGCATAACCAACATAGCCCGCAACTCCGGCCTCATGAATTGCCCGTTTGAGTGCCTGACGCGGGCAGACATTATAGGGCCTGCCCTCCCAAAACAGGTCGGCAAAGATGATGGCCATCGACGTATCCCACGGGCAGATATAGACGGCATCCAGATCCGGGACCATCACCTGATCTGAATCGGCCGGTGAAAGTTCCGGCACATATGAGATCGAGTGAACTGCGAACTGCGGGCCCTTGCCGAGGCACAGCGGTTCAAAGTCACTCATCGGCACCGGCTTCGTTTTGGGTATGCCGTGCAGGTCAATCCAGCTCGAAAGCACATATTTGACACCGGCTTCCTGCAGGCGCTCGCGCACAGCCTTTATTTTCGGGCGATTGCGCTCAATCGCATCATTGATGTCCTCATAGTAAATTTTTGCGGGAGTTTCATCATGCAAATTCGCCATTGGGCCACCCTGATCCTTGTGTTGGTTGAATGCTTTGCGCAATTGGCCAAGACACCGAATACCCTTGTAAATCAGAGGGATGGAATCTCGGGCTGAATCAATTTGCGAAGGCTGAACTGTCTTCAGTCAACTTTAGGCATGTCTTCGGGATCGATGCCCGGTACAAAGGTTATGCCCGCCTGCTGCTTCCAGTCGTGGGGATAGGCAGCATAGAAAATCACGCATTTTTCATCGCATTCATAGGCAATGTGGTTGTCTTTGGGAACGTAAAGAACATCGCCTGGACTGCAGCTATAGGATTCACCATCGCAGGTCAGCCGGAAGGTGCCCTCCATGCAATAGATGATTTCATCACAGGTGAGGTCCCAGGGAACAGAAACCTGATTGAGGAAATTCAAACCACCACACATGGTGTCACTGACAGCACTTGTCACAAATGGCTTTATGTAACTCTTGCCTGGCTCAAGCGTGTGTAACCGGTGCTCAATATCAGTGAATTTGTAAAGTTGTGGTTTGTTACCCATAACAGCATCCTTCAGATTTTATGTTTTCAAAATGGATTCGTTCAATTCGACCTTGTACCCATCCGGGTCTTCGCAAAAAGCGATGACACGGGTTCCGTGCTTCATGGGACCGGCGGCACGTGTTATCCGCACACCCTGAGCGTCCAGATCTTCGCAGGCCTTGTAGACGTCTGGCGTCTCAATACAGATGTGCCCCCACCCGTCGCCCTTGTCATAGTCGCGTTGGTCATCCCAGTTGTGGGTAAGCTCAAGTGTCGGGAACTCGGCTTCAGGCCCATATCCAATGAATGTATTGGTGAAACGGCCCTCCGGGTAATCCGTGCGCCGCAGCACCTGCATGCCGAGAATGCCGCAATAGAAATTCAGGCTTGCTTCCAGATCACGCACCCTCAGCATCGTATGTGCCAGTCGATATCCCATCAGCGTAATTCCTCCTTGGCATTGCCGGTTGCATCTTCTCCATCGCCGAATGCACAGCGCACAATCAACTCCTGAAAGGCTCTGACACTGTCTTCCCAGTGGGGCGACAGAACACCGCCTTCAGTAGACACCGGTGACGACCGCCCATGCTGCAACCGCTCGCACATTTCATGGTCCTCCTTGTGGACGTCCCACCACAGGCGCTTCAAATCCTCAATTTGCGCATCGCTGAGCACCTGACCTTCGGTCGTATAGATGACGCGCTTTTGCGCCGTGCGGTTTGGCCCGAGCGGAATATTGAGATAGACACCCAGCTGATCGGGGAAATACCGGCCGACAATGAAATTCGGAAACAGCGTCAAATAGCGCGAACTGACTGCCAATCCGCCCTTGGTACCCGTATCTTCCTGCTCCAGATCAACCGCACTGCCAAGGCACAGGCCATCCACGATTGTATAGTGGTCTGTTAGCGGCTGATCCGTGGTTGTGCGGTGTACGAATTGAACATGATAGGGCTCAATGAAGTTCTCCATGATGAACTTCCAGTTCGTTGCTATCTCGCCAAAATCAAGTGTTGCAACCGGCCTGACCAGATCAAAATCAATACCGGCAAGACGTTCGATCAGCGGTGCGGCGCAGGTTTCGAAAGGTTCGGCATTGCCATCCAGATTGACAAAAATCCAGTCGTGCCAGATCGCGACCCTGACCGGGATGAGGCTGTTATCCTCTGCCTTGAAACCCTCTGGTTGGTGCTCTGTTTTACCGCCGAAATAAGGCGATGCCTTCAGGGCACCCTCCAGATCATAGGACCAGGCATGATAGGGGCAGCGAATGAGCTTGCCGACGTTTTTTGCTTCCTCGACCAAAGTCAGGCAGCGATGTCGACAGACATTGTGGAAGGCGCCGATGTTGCCCTTGCGGTTTTTCACCAGCAACACGGGCTTTCCGGCGACATGCACGGGTACGGTATCACCAACCTGTGCCAGTTCATGTGCAAAGCCAACGCAAACCCAATTGCGGGCAAGCACCGTGTCACACTCAACCTGCCAGAACCGGTCCTGCGTATAGGCATTGGCGGGCAACCCATGGGCCAGCCCTTCCCCTTCCCGAAAAGGCACAAATGCCGCTGCAATATCGTTTTCCATGCCAGTCCTCCCGATTTGGTTCAGGCAAAATCACGTTTAAGCAAAAACTGGTTTTTGAAATTTTTCAGGCCGAGCATGATTTCGGCCTCTATGATGTCGGTTGCACCGTGTATCTTGCTGTCCAGGAATGACAGGAAATGGTCACGATCATCACTCACGACTTCGATCATCAGATCATAGCGGCCAGCAACCCACAGAATGTAGACGACACAGGCCTCAGCCCCCAGTCGCTCAGCGACCGTTTCAGGTGTGAAGCCGGGTGCCACACGCAGACCAATCATCGCATCTGCCTGATACTCGGCCGCAACCGGATCGGCGATGGCGACAATGCGCAACATGCCGGCATCCTTCATCGCACTCACCCTGTTGCGGATTGTCCCTTCTGAAACGCCAAGCGTCTGGGCGATTTCGGAGAACGGCATACGCCCATCGTCTTCAAGCAATGCGATGATCGAACGGTTCAGCCCGTTGTGGGGCGATTGAATGCCGCTTGCCTGACCTGTCAGATCGCCGTCTGTTTCTGCCTCAGCAACTTTCATACCCGGTTCCCACATCTGATTGCTTTACCCATCCACAACATACGAATTACAGTTATTTTTACCACTGAAATTACGATATCATCAATTTTTGATGAAAATCAATACGTATTTCGTAATTCCTCTGTATTATGACACTTATCTCTGCAAGTAGCGCCTACATAGCTACGACAAGCTATTCGGTAATCATTCCATGAAAATTGCGATGATTACCATTCGTATTTCAGGTGTATTTAGACACCGGGTAATCATCTGATCTATTGGTTGGAATCGAAACGCTGTCGGGTTTAATCAATCCACCGTTACGAGAGGGCATGGCGCTTGCACGACACACAATTGCACCCTTGTACACGCTGCACATGCCGGGCGCCCAAATTGGTAAAATCCGAATACGACCAAATCGGGCAATTGATATCGGCAATATGGCCCGAAGCCCAACAAATATTTGGCTGCTAGACCCTATGTCCCGCGCGGCTGGCGCCAGTTATGAATTGGCGTCTGCCTTGTCATGTAAGATCGGGATGGCAC
>CANMVS010000015.1 GCA_947501445.1 uncultured Rhizobiaceae group bacterium
GCGGGTTCAAATGAACGCCTCGAAGAATTCCAGGCGGAGGAATTCTTATTGCACTTGACAATGAGCCGGACATAAGAGCCCGTATGAAGGTAGTGGTGTATCAGGGTCAACAACACCAACAGGCGGTGCAGGTGGCACCTATAACGGCAAAACTGAACAAGCAAACACCAACGAATCTCCCTCTGCTGCACCATTCGGTGCCGGGGGTGCAGGCGGTAGTGCGGTTGATCTGGGTAATGCACAAAGTATTGGATACCCGGGTCAAACGGGTGGGTTCGGCGGCGGTGGTGGTGGCTTCGGCTACAGTCCATATGACGGTACGACATACAGACCCCAGGGCGGATTTGGCGGTGGATCGGGTGGCGGCTTTTTCTCCAGTGGTGAAGGTGGTTCCGGATTTGGAGGCGCGATATTTGCCAGGGAGGGTGCTGAGATCACCCTGCGCAACGTTACCTTTTCCGGCGGTAAAGTTTCGGCTGGTGACGGAGGATATTCTGCATTCAACAACGTAGATACTTTTGCACCGGCCGCCAGTAGTGGTGCAGCTGGCGACGCCGAAGGCAGCGCCATATATTATCAAAGCAATGGCGGTCCCTTCAATCTCATCTTTGCAGTCGGTGGAACAGTGGATGAGGCTGCAGTGCCGCTGGTTATGCATGATACGATTGGCGGAAATGTTAATGTAGTTGTTCGCGGTATCGGAGACAAAACGACCCGAGCCTTGGAGTTGGCCGGTTCCCACAGCTTTCTGGGTCAGCTCCAGATAGATGACGGTCTTGTTGTTATCAATGGAGAGGGAGCGGGTCCCGCAGGTGTTCTGGCTGACACGACCGCCGTGTCGTTTATCGGTTCGAAGGGCCTTTTGGAAACCGCCAATAAGATAACATTTACTGCGTCAGAAACAATTGGCGGGCTGAACGGAACGGGTACGGTTGTGTTAGGCGGGCAAATGACCCAAACCGACGTTACTTTCACGGTCGATAGCGACGTGGATAACACTTTCTCCGGCGTATTTGAGAACAAGACACCTTCCAACCAGACATCGTTCATAAAGAAGGGGTCCGGCACATTCAATTATACCGGTGGGCAGTCTTCGCTATCCTATATGTCACTCGAAGGCGGGAATTTCGTTCTGAATTCCCTGACACCCACGGCTTTCAAGGACACCGGCTTCCAGCTGGCCACAGGCACGCTGATGACAATTCATCAGTCGCATCAATTAAGGAGCCTTGATGGTCGCGGTTCGCTGGACATACTTGGTGGTGCGCAGATTACAGTGGGAGACGCGTCCAGCAACAGGTTCTCCACCTTTTTCGGCAATATTTCCGCCAGCGACGGCAATACTGACGGGATGATCAAAAAAATCGGCGCCAGCACATGGACGCTTAGTGGCAGCAACAGCTATTCTGGAGCATTGCAGGTGGATGAAGGTATCTTGCGCCTTGGCAGTGCCAATACATTTGCTGCGGGAGTTGATGTTTCAGTTGGTGCCAATGGCACATTTCAGATTTTTCACAATCAGTCATTTGCATCGCTAAACAGTGATGCAGGGTCCAGTATTCTGGTGCGTCAGGGAAGTACCGTTGAGATTGATGGAGACAGCAATGACATGGAGATCGCAGGTGTGCTGTCAGAATTGAAAGTGTCAGGATCGAAGAAAAAGTCAAACTTGACCAAGCTTGGCACCGGCACATTGACCCTGTCGGGCGCCGGTGGTCTTGATGGTGCAATTACCATCCATGAAGGCACCCTGATCGTTACAGGTGGCAAAGCCCTCTCGGATAAGGCCACCATAAATATTGGCACCAATTTCCTGGTGGCACAATCGGAGGAGGTGGGTTCGATTTCCGGTTTTGGTGTCGTCACAATCGATGCTGATCAGACATTGACATTATCTGGATCAGACAGCACGTTTACCGGCAAATTCAAGGGAGCGGGCCATCTTGAATTTACATCCGGCACCCACACGACCAGCGCCAGTGCTGATCAACACACCGGCAATGTCTATGTCAAAAATTCAGCGTTGGTCAACAATGGCAGCCTTGGTTCGACGGTTGTTCAGTCAAATGCAATACTGAGCGGCAATGGTTCGGTTGACACGCTCCATATCAATCGGGACGGCACTCTTTCACCTGGAACAGGGATTGGTCAAAAGAACGTTACAAAAGACGTTCAATTCGACACCGGTTCCCAATATCTGGCCGAAGTTTCTGCAAATGGCGATAGTGACGTGCTGGCTGTTGGCGGTGATGCCCACCTTCTTGGCGGTGTCGTCGTTATCGCAGCGGGCGAGGCGGCGGAATTTGCCTATCAACAGACCTACGAAATCCTCAACGTGCAGGGGAAAATCTCCGGTGAATTTGAAGCAGCCTGGACTGTGCCGGAACTTGATTATCTGACTCCGGAATTGTTGATGACTGGCAAGACGGCTCAGGTGCAACTGACCAGAAATTCCAAATTTTACAGTGTCGTTGCCAATACGGCCAATCAACGGGCGGTCGGTCGTGCTCTTACACGGGACGCGGTTGGTTCCGACGGTAAACTGAATGCGGTATCCGGCGCCATTTTAACCGGCGAGTGGGCGTCTGCGCGCATCGGTTTGAGCGAACTATCGGGTACAGTCAATGCAAGCAACATCAGCACTGTTGTTATTGGCGTTCAAAACCTTATGCGTGTTCAGATGCGTGGCGGAAAGTCCCTTGGAGCAACTGGCAATACCACAGATGCGTCCGAGTTTACCTATGCAGCGCTTCATGATCTGCGTGGACGTGAAGGCAATGATGTTAACGCGGGTACGAGCAATTCGATTGCCGGTTATAAAACAGGGCGGCTGAAGGCGTCCGAGCACAGCTGGAACGGATGGGTGCGCGGATTTGGAAGCACCGGCAGCACTGGCGAGAACAGCACTGGGGCGGCTGCCGATTTCAATACGGGCGGTCTTGCCGGAGGATTTGAAGCGGCGCTGGACAATGGTTCGTTTCTGGGGATGAGTTTCGCCTATCAAAGCCTATCGACAGACGATACCACGGTCAACGCCAGTGCTGATACGATGCTCTATAGTGCCGCGCTCAGCTATGCAGGCAAACGCGGTGATGTGGATTACAATGGGCTGATCGGCTATGCATATGGCGATGTATCAAGCAGCCGGTTCGTCAGCCCTCTTGGTTTGTCGGCCTCAGCCGACTATGGACAAAATATCCTGTACGGCGGTTTTGAAACCGGCATGACGCGCTATCACAATGGCATATTGGTTCGACCATTTGCCTCACTGCAGGGCGCATGGATTGATCAGGAAAGCTATAGGGAAACCGGTGCCGGATCAGCTGGCCTCGTGAGTGCGGGCGAAACATCAGGAAGTCTGACTTCCCAGATCGGTGTTTCTGTGTCCCGCGAGTTCGCAGCCGGTGATTTGCGCATAGCACCCCATGCATCGCTGGCCTGGTCGCACGAGTATCTGGATGTTTCCCCGGCAGGGACCTACAGTTTCATTGGCGGTGCCACCCCATTTACCGTTGAGGGGGCTGCACGCGGTCGCGATGCTCTTGAAATCGGATTTGGTGCGATAGCCCGGTTCAGTGACACTGTTTCAGGAAATGTTGCCTATGAGACCCTGTTGTCAAATGATTCCACAGAGCATTTTGCCCGTGCCGGTCTGACCATTCGCTGGTAAACAATCTGCGTTCAACGCGAATATTATCTGCGGGGGGATATGGATTTTCCATCCGCGTTAAATCGAAAAAGCTGCTCTTTTTGGGCCGTTGCAAATAGCCGGTCGTCAGCATTGTAATCATGCTGGCCAAAGAGCCGCACCGTCAGCAGGCCGACATTTTCGCACTCCAGGTAGAGAACAGTATCAGCGCCAAGGTGTTCGGCGTGCAATACGGTGCCGGACCAATCGCCATTGGCTGTATCGACAGAAATATGTTCAGGCCTGATGCCGATGGTGCTGGCCTCTTCACCGTTCAGTTTTTGACCCTCAATAAAGTTCATTTGCGGTGAGCCAATGAAGCCGGCGACAAAGAGATTTGCCGGCCTGTTGTAGAGTTCCATGGGAGAGCCGACCTGCTCAACCACACCGGCATTCATTACAACGATCTTGTCGGCCAGCGTCATCGCCTCAACCTGGTCATGGGTCACATAGACCATGGTTGTCCTGAGCTCACGATGCAGCCTGGCTATCTCAAGGCGGGTATTAACGCGCAGTGCAGCATCAAGATTGGACAGGGGTTCATCAAACAGGAACAGTTCCGGTTCACGCACAACGGCCCGGCCAATAGCAACGCGTTGACGCTGACCACCGGAGAGTTCGGCCGGGTGGCGCTCCAGATAATCCTGCAGTGACAACATGGCAGTTGCCTTGGCCACCCTTTGTTCGACATCACTCTTGGCCATGCCTGTCTGTTTCAGACCCAGCGCCATATTGTTACGCACAGTCAGATGCGGGTAGAGCGCATAGGTTTGAAAGACCATCGAAATGGCGCGTTTGGATGGTGGCAGGTGATTGACAGCCGTGCCGTCGATATTAACGGCTCCTGAGGTTGCTTCTTCAAGGCCTGCAATAACCCGCAGCAAGGTGGACTTGCCGCAGCCAGATGGGCCAACGAAAATGACGAACTCTCCGTCATCAACCTCAAGATCTATCCCCTTGAGGACTTCGACATTGCCAAAGGATTTGCGAATATTTTCCAGTTTTAGCGAACCCACGATTCACATCCTGTTTGTTGAGGTGTTATGCCCGGAACCGCCCTGCGGACCCGAAGTGGAACACTTTATGTCAGAGTTACCGGCAATCCGGTTTTTACGCTTTCATCGGCAGCCAGACAGACGCTGAGTGATTTGACCGCGTCATCCATATGCCGGGCCAGATCAACATCATTGCGCATCGCATCAAGGAAAAACGCCTGCTCGAAATCGCAAAGCTTCTGATGATCCGGCTCGCCTTCCATGGAGATATTGCGGTCCGGATGCACAAAGCTGCCATTGCTGTCGGTCTCGGCCCGGTGAACACGAATGGTTTGCGTTTGTGTATGTGTGTCAATGTCGTCTGATTTGGCCTTTTCATCCATAACAATCGAGACACAGCCCTTTGGCGAAATGACATCTTTGACGAAAAATGCCGTCTCGGACATCATCGGTCCCCAACCGGCCTCGTACCAGCCAACAGATCCGTCTTCAAAAAGCACCTGGAGATGGCCATAATTATACATGTTCTCGTCGATCTCTTCGGTCAGGCGCACCCCCATACCGCGCACCTGGACCGGCTTTGAATCAACGATCTGGCACATGACGTCGAGATAATGGACCCCGCAATCAACGATGGGCGAGGTGGCCTGCATGAGCTGTTTGTGGGTCTGCCATGTCACGCCGCTTGATTGCTGGTTGAGGTTCATGCGGAAGACATAGGGGCCGCCCAGATCACGCGCTTCACTGATCAATCGGATCCAGGAAGGATGGTGGCGCAATATATAGCCAATGACGAGCTTACGGTTGTTTGCCCGGGCACAATCGACAACCCGTTGCGCATCGGCAACCGTGGTCGCCAGTGGTTTTTCGACAAATACATGCGCCCCGGCTTCCAGAGCCATAACGGCGAAATCCGCATGACTGTCAGAGTAGGTATTGATGGAGACGGCCTGCGGCTTCAATTCACGCAATGCGTCTGCGAAGGATGGCAAAATTGTGTAGTTGTTCTGCGGCGCTGGCAGGCTTACCTGTGAGCGATTGACCAGACCAACGATCTCAAAACCCGGGTTGTTATGGTAGGCCAATGCATGGCTTCGTCCCATATTGCCAAGACCGGCAACCATGATTGAAATTGTATTGGCGGTCATTTGACAGCTCCTGCGGTAATGCCACGAATGAGCTGGCGTGAGAAAATGACGTAGAGCACCAGAACGGGCAGGATCGCCAGTGAAAGGGCGGCCAGAACGGCATTCCAATTGGTGACAAATTGTCCAATGAAGACCTGTGCACCCAGCGTTATTGTTTTTGTCTCTTCGGCCGGTGCCAGAATCAGCGGAAACCACAGGTCGTTCCAAATCGGGATCATGGTGAACACGGCAACCGTTGCCATGGCTGGCCGAACCAGCGGCAGGACAAGACGAATGAAAATGCGATATTCAGACAGGCCGTCAATGCGCCCGGCATCTTTCAAGTCGGCTGAAAGCTGTCGCATGAATTCGGAAAGAATGAAGATTGCCAGCGGCAACCCTTGTGCCGTGTAGACAAGAACAAGCGCCGTCAGCGTATTGACCAGACCGCCAGCCACCATGAGTTTGAGAATGGCGACTGTTCCAAGCCGAATGGGGATCATGATGCCCAGCGCCAGATAAAGACCCATCAACATATTGCCGCGAAACCGGTATTCCGACAGCGCAAATGCGGCCATGGCGCCAAACAGCAAAACAAACGCCAGGGATGCGACTGTGACAATCAGGCTGTTTTGAAAATACAAAAAGAAATCACCCTGCTTTAAAACGGTCTCATAGCCGATCAGGCTGAACGAACTTTCATCAGGAAGTGAGAGTGGCGAGCGAAAGATGGCTTTGCGCGATTTGAAGGAATTGATGATGATGATGACGACTGGAAACAGTGCAATGACCGTATAGGTCGCCAGGATTGCATGGGCCGCAATCGAGCGGGGCAAAGAAGAGGACGTTTTGTTCATGGTCGGGCCTCAGAACTGGTAGCGGCGAAGCCGCGTCTGAATGCCGAAGAGATAGATCGACACGCCGATTAGGATGATAAAGAACATCAGCGATGCAATGGTCGACCCCATATGCGGATCGCCTATCTGCAGCTGGAACCCGAAGAATGTGCGATGCAGAAATGTTCCCAGAATATCGGTGGCATAATTGGGGCCCGCCAGTCCGCCCTGTGTGGTGTAGATCAGATCGAACGCGTTGAAATTACCAACGAAAGTCAAGATGGAAATGATGCCAATGGCCGGAAGGATCAGTGGCAGTTTGATCTTCCAGAATTGCCGCATGCCGGTTATGCCATCGCACTCAGCCGCCTCCAATACTTCATCAGGAATTGTCAGCAGGGCTGCATAGATCAGCATCATGGGGATACCTATGAACTGCCAGACCGAAATGAGGCCGAGTGTCGTCAGTGCATATTCGGGTTTGCCAAGCCATGGTTCAAAGAAGCTCTTAAGGCCAACCATGTTCATCAGGTCCGGCGCTATGCCCCAAAGGGGACTGAGGATCAGTTTCCAGGCAAAGCCGACAATTACAAAAGACAATACGGTCGGTATGAAGATTGCGGTTCTGTAGAAGGCTGAAAAGCGCAGGCGCGGACTGGATAAAAGTGCTGCAAACAAAATACCAAGTGGGTTTTGAACGACCATGTGAATGATGAAAAACCAGGTGTTGTTCCAGAGGGCATTCCAAAAGCTATCTGACCAGCGCGGGTCACCCAGCAGAATGCGAAAA
Source organism: uncultured Rhizobiaceae group bacterium (assembly GCA_947501445.1). Lineage (GTDB taxonomy): Bacteria > Pseudomonadota > Alphaproteobacteria > Rhizobiales > Rhizobiaceae > Hoeflea_A. Next base: position 7,437 of record CANMVS010000015.1, read on the forward strand.
TTATCCAGTCCGACAAAAATCTGTTTCTGATCGACTTCACGGAACAAAGAGAGTTGTAGTGTACCAAACAGCGGCAGGATCATGATGGCCGTATAGACGAGGACTGCCGGTGCCAAGAACACCGCAATATGCCAACGTCGCCGGCGTTTGTTTTGATTTATCTGTGTCATGACTGCCTCTGAAGTCCCCCGGAAAGGGGGCCGGTGCCCTAAAGCACCAGCCCGCTTTCGTCGCGCCTATTTGTGTGCGTCATTCCAGCTGGAAAGACCGTCCTGCAGACGTTTTGCAGCGTCACTGGGCGTCTCTGTTCCACGGATGACATTGGCTGAGGCATTCCAGGTCTCGTTTTCCAGATTTGGTGTGCCGCGAGACAGGATCTGGTAGGTTGAGCGAATGGTGGAATCGCATTTGTCACGCCAGGAAACAAATTCCTGTGCGAGCGGGTCTTCCATTGCAACCGTGTGGTCGGACAGGGAGAAGAAGCCTGGAAGTGCGTTTGCGTAAATCGAGGCAAATTCGTCTGAGCCAACCCAGTTGAGGAAGGTTTTGGCAGCTTCCGGATTGGCTGTTTTGGAGTTCATGCCAACCGCAATATCGGTGTGGTCGGAGATGAAGCAAGGGTCACCGGCATTTGGAACCGGCGGTGGAAATGCGCCCATTTCAAATTCTGCCAGATTGTTAAATCCGGAAATTTCCCATGAACCTGCGGGATAGACTGCTGCACGACCGAGCGTGAACATGTTCTGGCTGTCTGGATAGGTTTGGGCTTCGAAACCGTCACCCATGTAGTCTTTCCACTTGGCCAGGGTCTGATAAGGCTTGATCCAGTTTTCGTCGGTGAGCTTCTGCTCGCCTTTGATCAGCGCCAGTCTGCCCTCTTCACCTTTCCAGTAGTTGGGACCAATATTCTGGTAACCCATGGTTGCAGCTTCCCATTGATCGTTGGTGCCCATCGCCAGCGGAATATAGTTGCCATCAGCCTTGATTTTATCAAGTGCTGCATAGAGTTCAGCTTCGGTGGCGGGCACTTCAAGTCCCAATTCCTTGAAGGCATCCTTGTTGTAGATGAAGCCGTGAATAACCGATGCCATGGGCACGCAGAACTGAACGGCGCCATCATCTGTGGACCAACCGGACTTGGCGACAGAAGAAAAGTTCTTCATGCCTTCAAGGTCGGTCACAGGTGCCAGGTGTCCGGCTTCATACAGAGCCAGAGATGCATCGAAGGGGCGACAGGTAATGAGATCACCGGCAGAACCGGAATCCAGTTTGGAATTCAATGCGCCATTATATTCTGTCGGGGCAGATGGTGTGAATTTCACCTTGATGCCGGGATGTTTTGCTTCAAAGGCCGGAATGAGCTTTGACTGCCAGATTTCCAGATCATCGTTGCGCCAGCTTTCAATTGTCAGTGTGACATCCTGTGCAAAGGCCATGCTGGCACTGCCCAAAATGGTTGACGCCAGAAGCAGTCCACTCAGTGTTTTGCTAGTCATAAGTTTCTCCCAGATATTGCGCTATAAAGCGCGTTGCTTTTCAGGACCTTTGCCCTGATCAAGTTCGGTCAGTGCTGACCGTACGTTCCCTTTATGGTTATTCACAAGATGTGCGGCATGTGCCGGGCTGTCTGCCCCCGAAACCAGCAGAATTGCTGCCTTGACCGCACCATCACAACGGTCGAGGCAGGATAGTGCCGTTGCCTCGTCGCAACCGCCAAGGTTCATGATGATGCCCGCTGCGCGGCTGCGCAGCTTGGCATTGTCGACCGTCAGGTTGACCATATAGCCGTCAACAACATGCCCCAACTCAACCGCCATGAGGGTTGAGATCATATTGAGAGCAATTTTCTGCGCTGTTCCGGCACCCATTCTCGTGGATCCGGCAACAAGTTCCGGTGGCGTTGCCAGTAATATTGCGGTATCGGCCTGATTAAGCAGCGGTGTGTTTTCATTGTTTGCGATTGCAATTGTTGCCGCGCCAATTTCCTTGGCTTTTTGCAGTGCAGCTACCGCATAGGGTGTGGAGCCGCTTGCCGATACGACGATTATGCAGTCCTTTGCCGACAATCCGCTTTCGGCAACATCCTTTATCGCCAGTGCTGCATCATCTTCAGGGCCGCCGCGGAATGTGTCCAGCCACGGTTGGCCTCCGGCAAACAGGACGCGGATCTGGCTGCGCGCAATGCCGAAAGTGCCGGGCAGCTCAAGCGCGTCCGAAAGCGCCATAAGGCCTGAGCTTCCAGCGGCTGCGTAGGTAAGAACCCCGCCGGCCTGAATGGTTCTGGCAGCAACGCGTGCCGCAGCAATGATGGCTGGTGATGCATCAGGCAACGACTGAACAGCTTCGCTTTGCCCATCCACAATTGCAGACAGGATTTCGCGTGGATGTGCCAGATCCAGCCCCGCAGACTGACGATTCATGCTTTCAGTGCTCGATTTATGCATTCCTGCCTCCAAGCCCAATAATGCCAAAAAAATACCAATTGTCCATACTGCCCGTCCTAAAATTAATGAATTGCGAAGGATGATTTTGTAAAATCTAGTAAAAACAACGTCTTGATAGGTTAATTATTTTTTTTCGTATTTCCACTTGGTTAATGGTACTTTATTGGTATTATGTTGCCAGGGAGATTTCTATGGCGCAATTTTTTATCGGCGTTGATGGTGGCGGAACCAGCTGCCGGGTGGCCTTGTCCAACGACAGGGGTATTGTGATTGGGCGTTCCGTGGGTGGTTCGGCCAATATATTGACGGATATGGAAGGTGCCATCGCAAATATTACCAAGGCGGCGCGATCGGCGTGTCTTTCTGCCGGTGTTGATTTTGAGGTTCTCTCGCACTGTGGTGCCGTCCTGGGTCTGGCGGGTGCAAATATCGCAACTGTTGCTGCAGAGGTATCCAGGCGGCTGCCGTTTTACCAATGTTCGATTGAAACAGACGCCTGCATAGCAGTTCATGGTGCCCTGGGTGCCGGTGATGGTGTCGTCGCCATATTGGGAACCGGTTCCGTTTTTTCATCAAAAAGGGGCGAGGCCGTTCACTCAATTGGAGGATGGGGTTTTGCCGTGGGTGATCAGGCGAGCGGCGCCTGGCTGGGTCGACGGCTGCTTGAAGACGTTTTGCTGGCAAATGATGGTGTTCGCAAGGGATCGCAACTGACACGGGATACGCTGGCAGATTTTGGCAACAGCCCGGAAATGCTGGTGGAGGCTGCAAAAAGCTTTGTTCCTGGCGACTATGCTGCATTTGCGCCGCGTATCTTCGAGATGGCGCGGGATGGTGATTGCGTTGCTTTTGAATTGCTGCGCGCGGGTAGCGGTGCGATTGAGCAGGCGCTGGGCGTTTTGATGCGCGATGGTGATGATCTGTGTCTGCTGGGTGGTCTTGGCGTGCCTTATCACCCGTGGCTGTCTGTTGATATTCAAGCCCGCATAAAAAAGCCGGTTGGGGATGCGCTCAATGGCGCATCACAAATGGCCATTGATCGGTTCAGTTATGTTGGAGATGTCCATGCATGACAGGTTTCAAGGGATATTTGCTGGCGCAAATGTGCAGGCAGAGGGGCGCGGACCGCTTTATCTGAAACTGCGCAGCCGTGTTGAACGGGCGATCAGCGATGGCGTGCTGTCACACGGGGATGCGCTGCCATCAGAGCGTGACATTGCAGATATTGCTGATGTGTCGCGGGTAACGGTACGCAAGGCAGTACAGGATCTTGTCAAGGATGGGATTCTTGTTCAGCGTCACGGTTCTGGCACATTTGTCTCCAGACCGGTCGCGCGTGTCGAACAGCCATTGTCACGGTTGACCTCATTTACCGAAGATATGTCGCGGCGTGGCTGGAAAGCGCGATCCGAATGGTTGACGCGCGGGTTGTTCTCGCCGTCGCCGGAAGAAATGGTGGCACTGGGCATGGCGCCGGGCGATGAGGTCGTGCGCATTGACCGGCTGCGGGTTGCCGATGATTTACCGCTGGCCATTGAGCGCGCCTCCATATCTTCCGCAATGCTGCCCAATCCGATGTTGGTTGAAACGTCGCTCTATGCGGCGCTGGAAATTACCGGGTATCGGCCTGTTCGGGCGTTGCAGCGCATATCAGCGACCAACCTGCGCGGCGAAGATGCCGCATTGCTGCAGGTTGAAGCGGGCCATGCTGGATTGCGTATAGAACGCATTTCCTACTTGCAATCGGGCCGGGTTGTCGAATTTACACGGTCGCTCTACCGCGGTGATGCCTATGATTTTGTTGCGGAGCTGACCATTGCAAAAAGTGAGCGGGACGGTTGAGGGCAAGTGCCTTCAGCGACCGCATTAAAGGATAATACATTGACAAGAATGCGCAGTGAAATTGATGAAATACCGTTGGCGGCCCAAAGGCTGGTTGAGGCCTTTGCGCCGCAGGCGGATGCAATAGGTGAAAGACTTCGAGAGCAGGACCCCCGATTTATCTCGACAATTGCGCGCGGTTCTTCTGATCACGCTGCCGCATTTTTGAAATATGCGATTGAATTGCACACCGGTTTGCCCGTTGCCTCGCTGGGTCCATCCATCGCGTCGATCTATCACACCAAACTGGTGCTTGATCACTCCTTGTGTTTTTCAATTTCTCAATCCGGCAGAAGTCCCGATATTGTTGCCATGCAAAAGGCTGCAGGGGCAGGTGGTGCCCTTACCGTATCAATGACAAATATGGCCGGTTCGCCTCTGGCAGATGACAGTGACCTGGCCATTGATATCAATGCGGGCGCGGAAATCGGTGTGGCGGCAACCAAAACCTACGTCAATTCGGTTTTGGCTGGTCTGCTGGTTCTGGCGGCCTGGACGCACGATGGTGAATTGATGAATGCCTTGAAGCACTTGCCGAAACATCTTGAAGCGGCCGTCTCGAAAGACTGGCAGAGCCTTGCAGGTGCATTGGGATCGGACAGGACGCAGGAGGGATCACTCTATATCATTGGCCGCGGACCGACGCTGGCCATCGCTTTTGAAGCCGCTCTCAAATTCAAGGAGACCTGCAATTTGCATGCGGAAGCCTATAGTGCAGCGGAATTATTGCACGGTCCGGTTTCGCTTGTAGGACCTGGCTTTCCCGTGCTTGCCCTTGCTGCGCGGGATGCAGCTGAGGCATCCATTGTCGCCACCGCAGACCGTCTGGCCACGGACGGTGCTTCGGTTCACATAACCTCAGATAAGGCCATGGCCGCCAACAATTTGGTATTTGTGGATACCGGACATCCATTGACCGACGCGCTCGCGCTCATTGTGCCTTTTTACGGATTGGTTGAAATGCTGGCGCGCAAAAGAGGTCTGGACCCGGATAAACCGGTAAATTTGAAGAAAGTGACTGAAACCGTATGAGCCGGTCAACTGCAATAAGTGCACCCAGAGTTTTTGATGGCCACAGTTGGCATGCTGATTGCGTCATCGTCCTTGATGGACAAAGGGTCACACAGCTGATGCCAAGGTCTGCGCTGTCCTCTGACATTGACTGTCTGGAATTGGATTACGGCTTTCTGGCACCGGGCTTCATTGATCTGCAGGTAAACGGCGGCGGCGGGGTCTTGCTCAACAATGATCCAAGCGTTGCTGCCATCAGACGCATCTGCAAAGCGCATGCACAATTTGGCACAACGGCGCTGTTGCCAACCCTGATCACCGATACGCCCGAGATTATGGCAACGACCATATCTGCGGCTGCCAGCGCCGTTGCGCAGAATGTGCCCGGTTGTCTTGGGCTGCATCTAGAGGGTCCCCACCTGTCACGGACAAGGCGGGGCGCGCATGATTCCGATCTCGTGCGACCGGCTAATGATGCAGATATTGCCAATCTGATTGCCGCCCATGATAATGTCGGCAATCTGCTGGTGACGATGGCACCTGAAAGTGTCAATGGAGCGCAAATTGGCCAACTGGCACAGGCCGGTGTGCGGGTCAGTCTTGGTCACAGCGATGCCGGTTGCGCGGAGGCTACTGTGCTGATGCGATCCGGCGCGGCAATGGTAACGCATTTATTCAATGCCATGAGCCCACTCGGACACCGCGAACCGGGAATGGTTGGCGCTGCGTTGTCTGAACCGGGCATTTATGCCGGTATCATTGCAGACGGTATTCATGTTGATCCTGTTTCCATGCAAATCGCCCTGCGTGCAAAACAGGAACCTGGCCAGATATTTCTGGTGACCGATGCCATGTCTACAATTGGCAGCGACCAAACATCCTTTACGCTCAACGGACGCACGGTCTACCGCGCTGATGGGCGATTGACCCTGGAAAATGGCACACTTGCGGGCGCTGATATCGACATGGTCTCATCCGTGCGCAACATGCACACGATGGTAGGGCTTCCGTTGGAGGAAACACTGCGGATGGCCTCGATCTATCCGGCCAGAGCAATGAACGTGGACGCTCAATATGGATGGATCGGTGCCGGGAGCAGAGCAGACATTATTTGCCTGTCCGATGATCTGGATGTGCGCAACGTGTGGATCGGCGGTATGGAAATCGCCTAATACAGCCACCCGGCAAATCGTTATCCATGAACGGCCAATATCTGATCAGACCTGATCGACGACGCAGACCTTGAATGCAAAATGCAGAGTGCGTACAACGTGCCTTTACAATTGCATTTGAACATTGGACGGCGCAGTGGTGGTTGGTGAGGAAACGAATTTGGATCGGCGCAGGGGATTTGGTGCGCTCAATGTATTTGAAAAGCTCAGAGATGAAATTCTGTCGCTTGAACTGGAGCCGGGTCAACTGATTGATGAGGCCAGTCTGGCGAAGCGCTTTAATGTATCCCGCTCGCCCATTCGCGAAGCGCTGGTTCGGCTGGGGTCGGAGAGGCTGGTTAAAACCCTGCCAAACAAGGGAACGATCGTTGCGCCGCTCAATCTTGAAGAATTTCCCAATTATGTGGATGCATTGGACCTCATTCAACGGGTTGTGACACGCCTTGCTGCGGAGCACCGAACGGAACGTGATCTGGAACAGATCAAATCACTTCAGGTGCATTTTGTTAACAGTGTCACCGGCAATGATGCGCTGGCGATGATCCACAGCAACCGTGAGTTTCACGCAGCGATTGGTGATGCGGGCGGAAATCGGATATTTGCTGATACCTATCGCCGGATACTGGATGAGGGCCGCCGCACACTGCGGCTTTATTTCAGATCCTATGACGATAAATTGCCCAGTGAATTGGGGCAGGCGCACAATAATATCATCCATGCCATCGAAATTCAGGACCCGGATCTGGCTGAGAAACTGGCCCATGAACATGCGGTACAGGTACACCAGCGCTTCGTCGATTATATCAGCAAGCGCAGTGTGACTAATTTAAGCTTAACTTACTAAGACCGTTTCACGTTTTGTCAGAAACGGGACAACGGTGCTGGCCTTTGATTTTTGTTGATGCATTCAGGTTTTGCCGATTTCGTCAAATCCCGAATTGCCTAAGGACCTGATGCATCTGGTTCAAATAGTGAACCAGAAATGAACGTTCATTCAAAGAAATATGTATTTTGGCGCTGAACGGACAAAATTTGGCGTGCAAAAAAAAGAATATCTATCGCTATTTCGTGTAATAAGTGTACATAATGTATTCGGAAATCTGGTAGTGCGAGTCGCTGCCTGATAGCCCAGCTGGGGTGGCCGATCGCGCCTGGCCACCCCATTTGGGTCCGGAGAAAATTTATCTTCCCTTTCACGGATACCAATAGCGCGCTTCGTCATCACCGCGCCTGATAATCACAAAATTATTGGCAAAGACACGGTAGGCCGGGCTCCATTCGCCGTCCGGCCATTGCACTCTGATCTGGGCCCGTTCGGCAACGCCTGTACCCACATGGATGAAGCCCGCATGGCCCGAGGCATGGCCGCCGCCGGATTGTATTTTGCGCAGCCTGGTTGTGTTGCCGGATTTGATCTGGATGGTCGCGCCGACCGCATTAATATTGGCACCATTTTGCTGCAGTTCGATCTGCAGCCAGTTGCCCATGGGACGGGTACCCCAATGGGTGCGAGCGCCGCGGTTGTGAAAGACGCTGACCGGTGCTTCGCGATTGACGACGACCAAATCAAGGTTTCCGTCCATGTCAAAATCTGCAACGACTGCACCGCGGCCGCGCCGATCGAGATCGATACCAGCCTGTGTGCCGACTTCGCGGAATGTACCATCGTGTTGTCCCAGCAGCAGATTGTCCGGGTCGTAGGCTGCAAATTCCGGCATTTTCTCAACATTGCCCTTGGCGATGAAGAGATCAAGATTGCCATCATTGTTGAAATCGGCGAACTCGGAATGCCAGCCGGTCGATGGTTTGAGGTCACTTCCGGTATAGGGGCGATGTGCCGTGGCGTTCCGCTCAAAAGCTATGTCGCGGTAGACCGGGCGGCCTTCTTCGGCTTCCTCATCCAGGGTCTGCAGCTTGGTATCGCCCATGGAAGTCAAGGCATATTCAGGGTAGCCGTCTGCATTGATGTCGCCCTCCGCGATGCCCATTCCCCAGATGTTTACCCGTTTCCAACCGTCAGCCCTTCGATAAAGGCGGGCTGGTTTGGCCGGATCGACGCGCCACATTTGTTCTTCACCATCACGATAATAATGCCGATCATTGGTTATGCGCAGGGCAGGGGTGCCGGACCGGTTCCAGTCGGTAAATATCATTGACAGGGCGCAGTGACCGGGCGTCAGCACTTGCGGATCGCCGTAGTCAGGCAAATCATTGTCCGTTGGACGAAACAACTGGTTGTCGTGGCACGTGCCCCAGGGAGAACCGGGGGCTGAACGGTCGACATAATTGCCGAAGGCAAGCGTTGGAAAGGATTTGTCCTTCTCAAAGGTTGCAGCAAAGGCCGTTGTCCAGTCGCGCCCGCCGTCGAACGAAAACTCCCTGTTGGCACTGGAAAAGCTGCAATTCGGACCGCCTTTCAAAACAATGTTTTTACCGACGCGCAGCAGGACCACATCCTTGTGGCCGTCATTATTGATATCGATCGGATAAATGCCGGTCACCTTTTCAAGGTCTTTGGCATTGATATCAATCGGTATTGGCTGGAACGCCAGTTTGTTTGACCCGGCACTTTGATTGACGAACAACTGTACTGTGGCAATGCCCCCGGCAATCATGAGATCAGGGTAACGATCCTGATTGCAATCAAATGATGCAGCACCACCACCAACGAAATATTCCCAGGGACCGCCGTAGGTATGGTCGATGCCAGCATTGCCTGCCTGTTCGTTCATCACGGGAATGTCCATGCCGTTGGGCTCGTCCGCATGCGCCGCTTTCAACGTTGGCTGGCCGGTGACTATCAGGAGTGCTGTCATGAGAAGGGGGGCGGTGTTTTTCATTGTTCAATGACCAGTGTCTTCAAAAAGGCAATCAATGCGGAGCGCTGGTTTTGATCCAGTGCGACATAGGCATCGCGGCTTTGGCGGGCGTCACCGCCATGGACCCTGATGATTTCATCAAGGGTTGAATGATCACCGCGATGGCCATAGGGGGCGGTTGAAGCAATACCCCATAGCTCACTGGTCATGAAAACATTGCGCGCCACAAAGCGCTGTCCCAACAATTCATTCCCAAGATCAGCAATCTGCTGGTCTGCTATCGTGTGGCGCTTCAGGTCGCCAAACAAAGGCACCAGCACAGCGCCATTTTCGTCTTTGGGCAAAGTCTTTGCCCAATCCATGAGGGCGAGATCATAGGTTGCACCGCCGGCAATTTCTCCGGAACGCAGGGTGCCGGCTGCATCAAATTGGCCGGGATCGTCAAAAGACAGACTGTTGAGCGGTAACGTTGGCCGGTGGCACGTTGCACAGCCCGTATCAGCAAACAGGACTTCTCCCTGTTGTGCCGCAGCGCGCCAGGCATCATTTTGTGGAACCTGTTGCACTGGCGGTGGCCGTGTTGCCTGCCAGGCGACGAGCGCTGAGACGTCACCTGCAGACATTTCGTCGGAGATGCCATCCTCATCAAAGTCCGGCTCGCCCGTCCATCGTGTGCCAAAGCGTTCATCGGCCTGAATGCCATGGTGATGGTTGAGCGCATTGACCGTGAACTGGCGCAAAGAACCAATCACGCCCTTTTGGCTGAATGGCCTGATGACAAGATCGGTATCAATACCGTCAATTCCGGACAAATCCACAATGCCGTCCGGGTCTGCGCTGAGTGTTCCAAATTCAATGCCCTTGCTCTCAAGGGTCACACTTTGTCTTTTGCCGGTTGATCGTGCAGCTTTCAGGAGTTGCTGCCGTTGCCTGTGCAAATCGGCTGACATTTCTCGCGCCAGCAGTTCCACCAGTCCGGCCCCCATAAGGTGATTGGTGTTGCGCTCATTGGAAAATTGCGGATCGGACGTATCGAACTGGGCATTGGTAAACCCTTCGGAGACAAACACATTGGTCACAAAATCGCCGGCACCGCCAACAACAGGATCATTATGACAGGATGAACAGGCGTTTGAATCGGCGCCGGACAGGCGTTGAAAATTCTGCTGCGGTGGGCGCTTTCGTTTGGTGGGTATAATGGCCTGCGTTGCCATTGGGCGACCCGCACCATCCAGGGTGGTGAACTTGGCTCTGAAGCGTTTTTCACCGGCTTCATTCAATGCATTCAACTGCTGCAGCGAAAGCGTGCCAGTCAGATTGCTCTGGTCAATATGTCCACGGATGGCCTTTTCCGACCATGCGGGCTGGCTCGTCTGTTCTTCAGCCAGGGCCGCGCTTGCGGACAGGATGATGAGGAAGGCGGTCAGACTATCCCTGAAGAGCATCATCAAGCGCTCCGATTTGTTGTTGTGTTGCCTGCGCGAACATTTCGTCCAGTCCTCTCAACGCGGTGATCGTACAGCCCTCGAGAATCAGCGGTGTTTCATCGGGGTAGCAATGGATTTCAATATCGTCCTTTATGACGTCAAGTTTGGTTGCGCGTATGGCATCGCGCAATGGTTTTTCAATGAATTCAAAGGCTTCAGTTCCCTTTCCGACGAAAGCAACTGGGAAGGAGTCCATGAGTGCATACATGTCGGCAATACCGGTGCCCAGCGCACGTCCGGCCTCACCATAGGCAACAATAGCACTTTGTGCGCCACTGCTTGCGTCGGCATGCACTGCCCGCATTTGCTGGTGGCTGATATCATTTCGCGGCGTTGTTGAAACATCCACCGACCGGGCGCGTCTGTATATCGCATAATCACCCGCGTAGGCTTCTATACAGCCCATGCGGCCACAACGGCAAAGGGCGCCCTCGGGAATATGCGACAGGTGACCAAACTCGGTGCCGGATGAGCGAATGCCACTGACCAGTTCGCCGTTCAGCACCAGCCCCATGCCGATACCGTGGGAGAGCAGCACAGCGGCATAGTTTTGATTAAATCTTTCCGGTTCGCGCCAGTTCAGCGCCCGCGCAATCATGCTGCAGTCGTTGGATATCTTAACGTAGGCACCGAACACATTTTGCAGATGGGATTTGAATGCAAGGTCCCTGTGTCGGGTAATGGGCGACCAGAGCATTGAGGTGCCATCGACATCGGTTGCACCCTGAACACCAAGGCGTATGCGCCGTAATACGCCAGCACCATCGGGGACTTTTTTCAATGTTTCATTCAGGGTTTCAGTCAAAACAGCAAAAAACATGTCGGGCGTTGCCTGACGTGCCTGAAATGCCTTGTCTGTTGTGGCAAGGGCTGTGCCTGTGTAATCCGAGATTGTGATGGACACCTGATCCAGTTGCAGCGCGATGGCGGCGACCAGCGCTGCCTGCCTGTTGAGGAAAAGGCGGACCTGCGGCCTGCCACGGCCGATATTCGCGGTGCTTCCGGCTTCCTGACTGACGATAATGTTTTCCTCAAGCAGCTCAGACGTTATGGCCGAGACTGTCGAGGCACTCAGGCCGGTTTTCGCACAGATTCCCTTTCGCGATATTGAACCGCTGTCGCGCAGTACCGCCAATATGCGCTGACGATTGCGCTTGCGTACATCGTCCGATTTTCCCAGTACAACCACTGCCTGTTATTCCTCCCGGTTCCAGTCTAAATATGCTGCAGTGCAATATTAATGCTGCAATACAACAACTTAGCCGGTCTTAATTTTCAAGTTGACACAGCTTGATGATTAAGTCACTATTTTTTTCGAGCCTCGAATTAAATGGCTCATGTGTAAGCGTGATCAAGCGTATCGAATGAGCGATACGATGATCCACTCACCGGGAGGTTATGAAAAATGAAGATTCTTACCACTGCGCTCATGGGCGCGGTTTTTGCTGTATCGGTTGCCGGTTCTGCTCTTGCTGATGGCAAAACCATTGGTGTTTCCTGGTCGAATTTCCAGGAAGAACGCTGGAAGACTGACGAAGCAGCCATGAAGGCAGCCATTGAAGCTGCTGGTGACAAGTACATCTCGGCAGACGCCCAATCATCAGCGTCCAAGCAATTGACCGATGTTGAGGCCCTGATTGCGCAGGGTGCCGATGCCATTATTATCCTCGCTCAGGATTCAAGTGCCATTGGACCAGCAGTTGAAAAAGCTTCTGCTGAAGGCATTCCGGTCGTTGGATATGACCGTCTGATCGAAAATCCGGAAGCTTTCTACATCACCTTTGATAATAAGGAAGTGGGCCGCATGCAGGCACGCGCCGTTTTGGCTGCCATGCCGGAAGGCAACTATGCTTTCATCAAAGGCTCTTCTGCAGACCCAAATGCTGATTTCCTGTTTTCAGGTCAGATGGAAGTTCTCAAGGAAGCCATGGACAGCGGCAAAGTCAAGAATGTTGGCGAAGCCTACACCGACGGTTGGAAGCCTGAAAATGCTCAAAAGAACATGGAGCAGATTCTGACGGCCAATGACAACAAGGTTGACGCTGTTGTTGCTTCCAATGACGGAACTGCCGGCGGCGTTGTTGCCGCGCTTTCTGCCCAGGGAATGGATGGAACAGTGCCTGTATCAGGACAGGATGGTGACCATGCCGCGCTTAATCGTGTAGCGCTTGGTACCCAGACAGTGTCCGTCTGGAAGGATGCACGTGAGCTTGGCAAGAATGCTGCCACGATTGCATCTGTTCTGGCCAATGGCACAAGCATGGCTGACGTGCCAGGTGCGGTTAAATGGTCCGGTGGACCCGGTGGCGTTGAGATGAACGCTGTTTTCCTTGCGCCTGTTCCGGTTACCAAAGACAATCTTGGTGACGTGATTGACGCTGGCTGGGTCGGCAAAGACGTTGTTTGTCAGGGCGTATCGGCTGGTTCGACAGCGGCCTGTAACTAAAAGATTTCGCTGCGGCGACGTCTTATACGCCGCGATCTGTTAGGATCGCGGCGTTTTTAATACACCTTGTCAATTGGGAGAAGCTGCAATGACGGACAGTCAGACAAAGTCCGCTGCAGATACTGCGCGCGTTTCGCAGATGTCAGTAGTTGGCCGATTTTTTAAGGCGACTGAACTCGATACACGTATGCTGGGTATGATCGGCGCACTGCTGCTGATCTGGATATTATTCGACGTTTTTTCCGGCGGTCTGTTTTTGACACCGCGTAACCTGTGGAACCTTTCAGTGCAGACGGCATCGGTTGCCGTGATGGCCACCGGCATGGTGCTGGTCATTGTGACGCGCAATATTGATCTGTCTGTAGGGTCAATTCTCGGGTTTGTCGGCATGATAATGGCCGTAACGCAGGCTGAAGTTCTGCCCGCTATTATCGGGTTTGACAATCCCTTTACCTGGCTCATTGCCCTGCTGGTCGGGATTGCAGTTGGTGCCGCGATTGGTGCACTGCACGGTTACATTATTGCCTACCTCGGTGTTCCGGCTTTCATTGTAACACTTGGTGGCTTGCTCGTGTGGCGCGGGGCGGCCTGGTGGGTAACATCCGGTCGAACGGTCGCGCCGATGGATTCGACCTTTCGGTTGATGGGCGGCGGCCCGTCAGGTTCTGTCGGTGCCATGGCGAGCTGGATCGTCGGTCTGATTGCCTGCGTGGCGATTGTCGCCATGATCGTGAGTGCACGCCGTCAGCGAAAGAGGTTCAAATTTCCGTTGCGCCCTGTCTGGGCGGAAACCATTCTTGCGGCAGTGGGCTGTATTCTTGTGCTCGGCGCAATCTATATCGTCAACATCTATTATTGGCCCGTGGGCATTGTGCGCAAATATATTGCCGCCAATAATCTGGAGGTTTCCGAAACTGAACTGCTGATTGCGCATGGTGTTGCGATCCCGGTTCTGATTGCCATTCTTGTCTGCATTGTCATGACATTCATGGCGACGCGCACCCGTTTTGGTCGTTATGTATTTGCGCTTGGTGGAAACCCGGAAGCCGCAGCGCTTGCTGGTATCAATACCCGTTGGGTAACGATGAAGATTTTCATCATCATGGGTGTGCTGTGTGCCATTGCTGCGGCAATCTCCACGGCCCGTTTGAATGCTGCAACCAATGCTCAGGGTACCCTGGATGAATTGCTGACGATTGCTGCGGCTGTCATTGGCGGTACGTCACTTGCTGGCGGTGTCGGCACGATTGCAGGGGCAATGATTGGCGCTGTGGTTATGCAGTCGTTGCAGTCGGGCATGGTGTTGCTCGGTCTGGATACACCGCTTCAAAACATCGTTGTCGGTATTGTGCTGGTGATAGCCGTGTGGCTTGACTCGCTCTATCGCAAATCACAAATCTAGCAATAAGGGGAAGATGAGATGAATACGATTACTGATACTCAACCCCTCGTGGATATGAAGAATATTTCCATTTCCTTTGGCGGTATCCATGCGGTGGATGATACATCCGTTGACCTTTTTCCCGGCGAAGTGGTGGCACTGCTTGGTCACAATGGTGCCGGTAAATCAACGCTGGTCAAGATTCTTTCAGGCGCTTATCAGCGCAGTGCGGGTGAAATTCAAATTGATGGTTCGGAAGCGGTCATCAATAACCCTCGCGATGCCAAGGCATACGGTATTGAAACGATCTACCAGACGCTGGCACTGGCAGACAATGTTGACACGGCGGCCAATCTTTATCTCGGGCGTGAATTGTTGACGTCCTGGGGCACATTGGATGATGTTGCCATGGAGGCAAAGGCACGGGAGGTCATGGGCAGGCTCAATCCACGCTTTCAACGTTTCAAGGAGCCGGTGAAGGCACTGTCAGGTGGACAACGCCAGTCGGTGGCCATTGCCCGGGCCATTTTGTTCAATGCGCGCATTCTGATTATGGATGAGCCCACGGCAGCGCTTGGACCGGAAGAAACCGCACAGGTATCCGACTTGATCCTGAAGCTGAAAGCCGACGGCATCGGCATCTTCCTCGTCAGTCATGATATCGCCGATGTGTTCGACCTGGCAGACCGGGTGGCCGTGATGAAAAACGGTCAGGTTGTTGGCCATGCGCGCACATCCGAAGTTACCAAGGATGAGGTGCTGGGCATGATCATTCTGGGTAAATGCCCCCCCGGAGCCACCCCGGGTCCCGGTGCCGTGCCATCCTGATCGGCCTGTTGCCAACGACGGGCGTCTGCCAGTGCGGTCGACGCCCGAATATTGATAGGCCATCGCCGCAAAAGCAGCATGGTCAAAACCGATGAATTGCAGGTGAGGTAAGATGTATCTGGGACTTGATCTGGGCACTTCCAGTGTCAAAGCGCTGGTGATTGATGAAAATCAGGCCATTATGGCGTCAGCAACCGCTGATCTGGATGTCTCGCGGTCACAGGCTGGTTGGTCAGAACAGGATCCGGCAAAGTGGATTGAGGCCACGCAAATGGCCGTTGGCCAATTGAAGGCCAATCATCCGGCTGCCCTGGCTGCGACCAGGGCAATTGGTCTGTCGGGCCATATGCATGGCGCAACCCTGCTGGATGCCAGCGACAACATCCTGCGGCCATGTATTTTGTGGAATGATACGCGCAGTTATCTTGAAGCAGATGCACTGGATCACAACCCTGCATTCAGGCAGCTCTCCGGCAATATTGTCTTTCCAGGCTTTACAGCGCCCAAATTGAAATGGGTGAAAAACAATGAGCCGGACATATTTGCCAAAACCGCAAAAGTGTTGCTGCCAAAGGACTATTTACGACTCTGGTTGACCGGCGAATATGTCTCCGAAATGTCCGATGCATCGGGAACCAGTTGGCTCGACGTTGGCAAGCGCCAATGGTCGCCTCAATTGCTCGGTGCCTGTGACATGGATATCGCTCAGATGCCGGCACTTGTTGAGGGATCAGATGCAAGTGGAAATCTGCGACCGGAACTTGCGTCGCAATGGGGCATGGGTGGCCCGGTTGTTGTTGCCGGCGGGGCTGGAGACAATGCAGCCACGGCTGTCGGCATGGGTACGGTCAACGAGGGCGCGGCTTTTGTTTCCCTTGGAACCTCCGGTGTCATCTTTGCTGCAAATAATGCCTATCGACCAAACCCCGACAGTGCGGTTCACACTTTTTGTCATGCATTGCCCGACAGTTGGCATCAGATGGGGGTCATCTTATCCGCAACCGATACGCTCAACTGGTTCGCTGGCATAACGGGATGTTCGGCGGCTGAGTTGACCGGGGAACTTGGTCAGACGCTGCAAAAACCCGGAGCGATTTTTTTGCCCTATCTTTCGGGCGAACGGACACCGCACAATGATGCCAGCATTCGCGGGGCGATGACCGGGATATCTCACACAACGGACCGCAAGGCCGTGACAGCATCAATTTTGCAGGGTGTCGCTTTTGCTTTTCGCGACAGCATTGAGGCTTTGGCTGCTGCCGGGACCAGGATTGACCGGCTGCTGTCCAGTGGTGGTGGATCCAGATCTGATTTCTGGCTGCGCACGATAGCGACCACATTGAATGCGCCCATTGACGTGTCGCAGGCCGGCGACGTTGGTGCGGCGTTCGGCGCGGCGCGTCTTGGCATGCTTGCACACGAAGGTGTGGACAGTCTTTCGCATTGTACGCAACCGGCCATCGAACAGACAATTGAACCCGACAATAACCTGCTGGCATCCTTTGATGATGCCTATCAAACCTACCGCCGCACATACCCGGCAATTCGGAGCATTTCACAATGAGTACAGGATTTTTTGCCAATACCGACAGTATTGCATTTGAAGGCGAACAGAGCACTAATCCGCTGGCATTCCGGCACTATAATCGCGACGAGATTGTCATGGGCAAGCGGATGGAAGACCATCTGCGTTTTGCCGCCTGTTACTGGCACAGTTTCTGCTGGCCGGGTCTGGACCCGTTTGGCGGCCAGACGTTTGATCGGCCGTGGTTTGGCGATACCATTGAAGACGCGAAATTGAAGGCCGATGTGGCCTTCGAGATGTTCTCCATTCTCGGCGTGCCATACTATTGTTTTCACGATGCGGATGTGCGTCCGGAAGGCGCAGATTTTGTTGAAAACACAAAGAACCTCAACACCATCGTGGATTATCTTGAACGCAAGCAGGCTGACACCGGTGTCAAACTGTTGTGGGGTACAGCTAATCTGTTTTCCAACAGCCGCTATATGGCCGGTGGCGCTACCAATCCGGATCCGGACGTTTTTGCATTTGCCGCAGCCACGGTAAAAACCTGTCTTGATGCGACCCAACGCCTTGGCGGTGAAAACTATGTTTTGTGGGGCGGTCGTGAAGGCTATGAGACCCTGTTGAACACCAATATGGCGCACGAGTTTGATCAGATGGGGCGGTTTCTCAACATGGTTGTTGAGTACAAGCACAAAATTGGTTTCAAGGGTGCGATCCTGCTTGAGCCAAAGCCGCAGGAACCGACCAAACATCAGTATGATTATGACGTGGCCACGGTCTATGGTTTCCTGAAACGCTATGGCCTTGAAAATGAGGTCAAGGTCAATATCGAACAGGGGCATGCCATCCTGGCCGGCCATTCGTTCGAACATGAATTGGCAATGGCAAATGCGCTGGGCATTTTCGGCTCCATCGATATGAATCGCAATGACTATCAGTCCGGTTGGGACACCGACCAGTTCCCCAACAATGTGCCGGAGATGGCGCTGGCCTATTACCACGTGTTGCAGGGCGGGGGCTTCGTAACGGGTGGTACCAATTTTGATGCAAAATTGCGGCGTCAGTCGATTGAACCCGATGACCTGCTCATGGCGCATGTGGGCGGTATGGATTGCTGCGCCCGTGGCCTGAAAGCTGCTGCCAAGATCATTGAAGACGGAACGCTGTCAGGATTTGTCGATGAACGCTATGCGGGCTGGCAGAATGCTGAAGCACAAAAAATGCTGTCTGGTGGGTATTCACTTGAGGATATTGCTGAATATGTGACCGCTGCCAATGTCAATCCGAAGCCCAGATCGGGGCGTCAGGAATATCTGGAAAACATCGTCAACAGACGTGTTTAGACCGTTATCCCGTTTCTGACAGAACGTGAAACGGTCTCGTGATCGGGCAATCCAGACCTTGGCGGTAAAGCCATACACATCAGGATTTTGTTTGTTATCCATCAAAATTCTGGTGTACCCGCCTTTGCGGTTGGTTGTTCAGTCCATCGTCGGGCGGTCGACCCTGATCAATGCAGGCGTTACACTTTGATGGATCGCCTGTCCTTTTTTTAATCTGGTACCAACATTTTTTAATACAGACGCTGGCAATCCTGATCTGAACCCGCCATAAAAAACGCTTCGGCACACTCAAATTGGCGGAGCCTGTCTTGATAAACACCCCTTATCTTCTTTTTCTAGGCGATGCGCCTGATGCCTTGGCTGCCAAGGTTGCACAGGGCATCAAGGACTGGCGCCCTGAGCTGGCTATTGGGCAACTGCGTTTGCCCGGTTGCAATGCTGATATGGGTGTCGCAGATTTGACCCTTGAGCAGGCGGTTGCAAATGGCGCCAAAACGCTTGTAATCGGCGTTGCAAACCGTGGTGGTCTTATTTCACCCAGTTGGCTGAATGTGCTTGATGCAGCCCTGGTTGCCGGGCTGGATCTGGCATCCGGACTGCACAATCGTTTGACTGATGAGCCGATGCTTGTGGAGCGGGCCCGCGAAACCGGACGCAGCCTGCATGATGTACGTATTCCGCAGACAAATTATCCAATCGCCAATGGCGTTCGGCGCACAGGAAAACGTTGCCTGGCTGTTGGAACCGATTGCTCAGTTGGCAAAATGTACACGGCCCTGTGCATGGAGCGCGAAATGCGCGCGCGCGGCATGAAAGCCACCTTCAGGGCAACGGGACAAACAGGCATTCTTATTACCGGCGGCGGTGTGCCACTGGATGCCGTTGTTGCTGATTTCATGGCAGGTTCGGTTGAATTTTTGACGCCAGACAATGATGCCGATCACTGGGACCTGATCGAAGGGCAGGGCAGTATATTCCATCCCTCTTTTTCCGGTGTGACAATGGCCCTGATTCACGGTGGCCAGCCTGATGCTTTGATCCTGAGCGACGAGCCGAACCGTCCGCATATGCGTGGATTGCCGGATTACAAGGCACAAAGTCTCGAGAAATTGCGCGACACGGCGCTGTCGCTTGCCCATATCGTTAATCCGGACTGCAAAGTGACCGGTATTTCGCTCAATACGTCAGCCATGAATGATGATGAAGCCAGTCGTTATGCTGCGGCGATAGAGGATCGTATGGGCCTGCCAACAGTTGATCCGTTTCGACACGGTGCAGGCCGCCTCGTGGATGGTCTTTTATGAGCGATGGTCCTATGCGCCTGCAGGCCGAGGAAACGGTGTTAGCTCTGGCGGAAAAATTCACGATATCCCGCGGGTCACGGACACAAGCACGTGTGGTGACGGTACACATTCGCCAGGGCACGCATATCGGCCGTGGTGAGAGTGTTCCCTATGCACGTTATGATGAAACGGTGCCTGGTGTAATCGATGCAATTTTGGCATTGAGCGATGATTTGGAGGCAGGCATGACCCGCGCTCAGCTTCAGGACCGCATGCCCGCCGGTGCCGCGCGCAATGCGGTTGACTGTGCGCTGTGGGATCTGGAGGCCAAGCGATCGGGAAAACGCGCCTATGCGTTGGCCGGGCTTGCTAAACCGCACGCCATGCTGACAGCATTCACGCTTTCGCTGGAGGATCCGCAGACCATGCGTGAAAAAGCCAGGCGGCACTCTGCGATGCCGCTGCTAAAGGTCAAGCTTGGCGGCGAAAATGATCTCGTACGGCTGGAAGCGGTGCGCCAGGGTGCGCCCGATTCAACGATTATCGTCGATGCCAACGAGGGCTGGACACAGCAGGTCTATAAAGAACTTGCGCCGGAACTGCTGCGTTTGGGTGTGAAAATGGTTGAGCAGCCAATGCCGGCTGGTGATGATGATGCCCTGGCCGATATGCAGAGGCCCCTGCCGGTCTGTGCCGATGAGAGCTGTCACGACCGCTCCACGTTGGGTGATTTGATCGGCAAATATGACATGATCAACATCAAACTGGACAAGACCGGGGGACTGACCGAAGCGCTGGCGCTCAAGGCTGATGCACAAAGGGCCGGGCTTGGCATTATGGTTGGCTGCATGGTTTCCTCATCACTGGCAATGGCACCAGCGGTTCTTGCAGCACAAGGGGCAGACATTGTTGATCTTGATGGTCCGCTTCTGCTTGCCGAGGATCACACAAATCCGCTTAAATACGACGCACTTGGCGTCCATCCATCTGAACCCGAACTATGGGGCTGACAATGCGTATTGTTTATGTCAACGGCGACTATCTTGCCGATACTGAAGCAAAAATCTCAATCTTTGATCGTGGTTTTCTGTTCGCCGATGGCGTCTATGAAGTGACATCTGTTCTGGATGGCAAGTTGATCGACTTCACCGGCCATTGCACGCGATTGCGCCGCTCGCTTGGTGAATTGCACATGTCACTCAGTCTGGACGATGATCAGCTGCTCTCGATCCATCGTGAACTGGTCACCAGAAACGCGCTGGTTGAAGGGTTGATTTATCTGCAGGTGACCCGTGGCGCTGCGGATCGTGATTTCGTTTTTCCACCTGCCGATACGCCGGAAACCGTCGTGTTGTTCACCCAGGAAAAACCACTGATTGATAGTATGCTTGCCGCACGCGGGCAGGTCATCCGTACGGTGGAAGACCAAAGATGGGGGCGCTGCGACATTAAGACCGTGCAGCTTTTATTCCCCTCACTGGCCAAGATGGAAGCCAAGGCCCAGGGCGGCGATGATGCCTGGCTGGTGCGGGATGGCTTCGTCACCGAGGGTTCGTCAAACAATGCCTATATCGTGTTGGCTGACGGGACGATTGTAACGCGTGACCTGTCACATTCGATCCTGTCCGGGATCACACGCAAGGCTGTTTTGGAATGCGCGCGCAAACTGCAGATGAAAATCGAAGAACGTCCATTTACAGTCGAAGAGGCACTTGGCGCCGTTGAAGCATTTTCAACATCAGCCTCCGGATTTGTCAGCCCGGTCATTGAGATTGACGGTCATACCATCGGTGAAGGCAAACCCGGGTCAACGGCCCGTCAGTTGCGGGAGGTCTATATTGCCGAAATGCGTAAAGCTGCGATCTGAGTTCTTCTTCACTGCCATGATCCCCGGTATCCGGGCAGGTGCATGTCTGCAATTGCCACTTCATTACATTTTGTAATGAACATATTATGGAATCTCCATTTACCTGCCGGAATATTTGGCGCATTTTCCGGGAAATTTTAAACTGTCATGAATATTCGAAATAGCTCGAATGTTTCAAAACCTGCCATTGACCGTATCTTTGCAGGCCGCGAGACTGCACTGACAGACTAGAGCAATTCAGGTTTTGACGGAATCGGCAAAACCTGAATGTATCGACAAAATCAAAGACCTGCACCGTTGTCCCGTTTCTGACAAAACGTGAAACGGTCTGGAACAGACCTCGGGAGAGAGCCAAAATGACCGCCAACCTGAAACCAAAGGAAATGCCGTCCCTTTCAACATTTGATTGGGAAGATGCGTTTCGTCTGGATGACCAGTTGCAGGAAGATGAGCGGATGATCCGGGACGCTGCGCATGCCTATGCGCAGGAAAAACTGCAGCCAAGGGTAATTGCGGCCTACCGTGACGAAATCACCGACCCGGATATTTTTCGCGAGATGGGTGAGATGGGGCTTTTGGGCACCACCATTCCTGAAGCCTATGGCGGCGTTGGTGCCGGTTACGTCACCTACGGATTGGTTGCCCGTGAGGTTGAGCGGGTTGATTCGGGATATCGCTCGATGATGTCGGTTCAGTCTTCCCTGGTCATGTATCCGATCTATGCCTATGGATCAGAGGAACAGCGGCAAAAATACCTGCCCGGCCTTGCAAGTGGCACACTGATTGGTTGCTTCGGGCTGACCGAACCTGATGCCGGCAGCGATCCTGGTGGCATGAAGACGCGCGCTGAGAAAATTGACGGCGGCTATCGCCTGAATGGTTCAAAAATGTGGATCTCCAATGCGCCGATTGCAGATGTTTTTGTCGTTTGGGCAAAATCAGATGCCCACAACGGTGCGATCCGCGGCTTTGTCCTCGACAAGGGGACCAAAGGGCTCTCAGCCCCGAAAATTGGTGGAAAGCTTTCGCTGCGCGCCTCGATCACCGGCGAGATTGTTCTGCAGGGTGTTGAGGTGAGTGAAGACGCGCTACTGCCGAATGTCGAGGGGCTGAAAGGTCCGTTTGGCTGCCTGAATCGCGCCCGCTATGGCATTGCATGGGGCTCCATGGGGGCTGCGGAATTCTGTTGGCATGCGGCCCGTCAATACGGAATGGATCGCAGGCAATTTGGTCGCCCACTGGCGCAGACGCAACTTTTCCAGAAAAAACTTGCCGATATGCAGACGGAAATTTCACTCGGACTGCAGGGCGCTCTTCGTGTTGGCCGTCTGATGGATGAAGCCAATGCGGCGCCTGAGATGATTTCGATTGTCAAACGCAACAATTGCGGCAAGGCACTGGATATTGCCCGAATGGCCCGTGATATGCACGGCGGCAATGGTATCTCCGAGGAGTTTCAGGTCATGCGGCACATGTGCAATCTTGAAACGGTTAATACCTATGAAGGTGCTCACGATGTTCACGCACTCATCCTTGGTCGTGCCCAAACCGGGTTACAGGCGTTTTTCTGAACGGAACCAACATGGACCGCGCTGAAATTGTTCACCAGAACTTCCTGAACCGGGTCGGCTCAGGAGATCTGCCGCTGGCGCTTGGCCAGACCACACCGCTGGAGGCCGCTCTGACAGCCCCGATGATGGTTGAGATGTTTCGCAGCCAGGTGCTGTCGCGGCAACTCGACAGGACATCGCGTAAACTTCAGGCGCGCGGTGAGGGGTTTTATACGATCGGTTCTTCCGGTCATGAGGGCAATGCTGCGGTTGCAGCGGCGCTGCGGCTGGGTGATATGGCTTTTTTGCACTATCGCGACGCCGCCTTTCAAATTCAAAGGGCCACACAGGCGCAAGGGCAGACCCCGGCCTGGGATATGCTGTTGAGTTTTGTCGCTTCAAGCGATGATCCGATTTCCGGTGGACGCCACAAGGTGCTTGGGTCAAAGGCGCTGAACATACCACCGCAGACATCGACAATAGCCAGTCATTTGCCGAAGGCAGTCGGCGCCGCCTATTCCGTCGCACTGGCGGCAAAAATCAAGCCTCAACATCAGCAAATGGCCGATGATGCCATTGTCCATTGCAGTTTTGGTGATGCCTCGGCCAACCATTCGACAGCCCAGGGCGCTATCAATACAGCCTGCTGGACGGCCTACCAGGGGATTGCCATGCCGTTGCTGTTTGTCTGTGAAGACAACGGTATTGGCATTTCAACCAAGACCCCCGATGGCTGGATCCAGGCCAGCATGGCAGCACGCCCGGCATTGAAATATTTCCACTGCAGCGGACTGGATCTTGTTGAGACTTATCACGTCGCCCGTCAGGCAGCCGACTATGTTCGGCGTCGGCGCAAACCGGCCTTCCTGCATATGGGAACCGTGCGGCTTTATGGTCATGCCGGGTCTGATGTGCAGACAGCCTATCTGTCCAAACAGGATGTCGAGGCAGAAGAGGCCAACGACCCATTGCTGCATTCTGCGCGGCGGCTCATGGAAAATGCCGGGATGAGCAGTGAGGATATTCTGGCGATTTACAACGATGTTGACGCCCAGTGTTCCCGTGTAGCCGAGGTTGCTACAAAACGGGCAAAACTGTCCACATCCAAGGGTGTGATGGCAAGCCTGGTCCCGCCGGCAAGACACTGCAAAGCTGGCAACGGGCCTTCTGCCGAGACAAGGACTGCGACATTCGGTGCAGATGCCAAAACTATGGGCAACCCGCAGCATATGGCCCGCCTTTTGAACTGGGCGCTGACGGACCTGATGCTTGACCATGACGAGATTGTCATGGCTGGCGAAGATATTGGCCCAAAAGGTGGCGTCTATAATGTGTCATCCAAACTTCATGCCCGCTTTGGTGCACGGCGGGTGATAAACACGCTGCTGGATGAGCAGTCCATTTTGGGACTGGCGATCGGGCTGGCACACAATGGAATGGTGCCCATTCCCGAAATCCAGTTTCTGGCCTACCTGCACAATGCTGAAGATCAGGTGCGCGGCGAAGCGGCGACGTTGAGCTTCTTCTCCAACGGACAATTCACCAATCCGATGGTCATCCGTATTGCCGGTCTTGGCTACCAAAAGGGTTTCGGTGGGCATTTTCACAATGACAACAGTCTGGCCGTGCTCAGAGATATTCCAGGACTGATCATTGCCTGTCCGTCAAATGGCGCAGATGCAGTGCAGATGATGCGTGAATGTGTGCGGCTTGCCCGCGAAGAGCAAAGATTGATCGCATTTGTAGAACCGATTGCGCTTTACATGAC
This sequence comes from uncultured Rhizobiaceae group bacterium, assembly GCA_947501445.1. GTDB lineage: Bacteria > Pseudomonadota > Alphaproteobacteria > Rhizobiales > Rhizobiaceae > Hoeflea_A. The sequence continues at coordinate 32,245 of CANMVS010000015.1, forward strand.
CCGTGACCTGCACACCGAGAAAGATGGACTTTGGACGTCGATCTACCAAAACCCCGGTGAGGGCAAGGCCATAAAGCTCGGAGATGTGGGGCAATATGGTGAGGGAACCGATATTGCCATTGTGAGCTATGGCAATGGTTATTTCCTGTCCCGTCAGGCCGAAAAGATATTGACCGAGGATCATGGTCTGCGGTGCAGGGTGATCGATCTGCATTGGCTTGCACCATTGAGCGAGGAAGCACTGCTGAGCGCAATTGAGCCCTGTGCCAATGTTCTGGTGGTGGATGAATGCCGGATAACCGGTTCGCAGTCTGAAGCGCTGATGACACTTCTTGCAGAACATACGCCCAGCGAACAGAAAAACGCACGTATCGCAGCCGATGACAGTTTTATTCCGTTGGGCCGGGCCGCAACCGTGACACTGCCGGGGCGTGATTCAATCGTCGCAGCGGCATTGGAACTGACGGGGGCAGGAATTTGAAAAAGACAGCCGTTGTGATTTGCCCCGGACGGGGAACCTATAACAAACCGGAACTTGGATATCTTGGGCGTCATCATGGCGACAAGCCCGCATTGGTTGCCATGATGGATGGCCATCGGGCACAACAGGGGCAGACTGCGATCAGCGCTCTTGATGGTGCAGAACGGTATTCCTTGAGCACCTATTCGCGCGGCGACAATGCATCGCCCCTGATTTTCGGCTGTGCCTATGGTGATTTTCTGTCGATTGACCGTGAGCAAATCGACGTTGTCGCCGTCACCGGTAACTCCATGGGGTGGTATATAGCGCTGGCCTGTGCGGGGGCATTATCGGCCTCATCGGCGATGAATGTCGTCAATACAATGGGTACATTGATGCAGGACAGCCTCATCGGCGGACAGATTGTCTATCCCTTCGTGGATGAAAGCTGGCGTGAAATTCCAAAGCTCAGGGCGCAGTTGCTCAGTAAGGTCGAAGAGATCAATCGCCAGCCGGGCTGTGTTCTTGGCGTTTCCATTGCGCTTGGTGGCATGTTGGTGTTTGCCGGCAATGATACGGCGCTGGTCGAATTGAAAAAAATGCTTGAGCCGGTACAGGATCGGTTTCCCATGCGTCTGCCCAATCATGCGGCCTTCCATACCGCCTTGCAGGAACCGATTTCACAAAAGGGCAAATCCCTGCTTCCACCGGCGCTTTTTGTTCAGCCGGATATTCCGCTGATTGATGGTCGGGGAACGGTTTGGTATCCGCAGGCATGCGATCTGAACGCGCTGTGGGATTACACGCTGGGCCATCAGGTCACCTGTTCGTATGATTTTACCCGTGCAGTGCAGGTAAGCGCCAAGGAATTTGCGCCCGACTATCTCATTGTGTTGGGACCCGGCAGCACGCTGGGTGGTGCCGTCGCTCAATCGCTGATCGCGCTGGAATGGGACGGCATGAAGCAAAAGGCTGATTTCATTCAACGCCAGAAAGCTGATCCACTCCTGGTCTCCATGGGAATGGAAGACCAGCGCGTTCTGGTCAGCGGCTGACTTTCGCCAACCTGAGGCTGCTCACCGTTTCAGCAACATCGTCAACACGTCTGATATCGTCCAATATCTCATCAAGCGAGCGGAGCGAATGGGTGTTAATCTCGACAATCATGTCAAAGCTGCCGCTGAGCGAATGAATATCGCCGGTGCCGCGAATTTTGCGCAGGGCGGATATCGTCGGTCTTGTGTCATTGGCAATCAGCTTCAAAAGGCAAAAGGCACTGATCGTATTTTCAGCCTCATCAGCGCCGATTTCCACCGTAAACCGATTGATGGTTCCACAGTCCTGCATGCGGGCAATTCGGTTTTGAACAGTCGCGCGCGAGACACCCAGTTCAATGGCAAGATCGGAGATTGATCGACGACCATCCTCTGTCAGGATCTGCAGCAACTTACGGTCCGTATCATCCATTATTTGTTCCATTTTGATTTAACTCAGTTTCAAAATGGCAGATATTCAACGAAATGGCAAAATAAACTGACTATTTGACAGGCACTTTCTTCTGCTACAATAGCCTCAGAAAACAGGCCCAACGCACGGGAAACATAAAATGAAATTCGAACAGATTTTAGCCGCCAGCGGTTTTTCCGATCAGGATTTAACCGGTGGTTCACTGGATGTGCACACCCCCATTGATGGCAGTAAAATTGCTGCCTTGCAGACCCATACGGCAGATGATGTTCATGATGCGATTGAGGCATCCAAAGCAGCTTTTGCCACATGGCGAAAGGTGCCCGCCCCCAGGCGCGGTGAACTTGTTCGCCTGTTGGGTGAAGAACTGCGTAATGAAAAGGAAAACCTTGGACGTCTGGTGACGCTGGAGTGTGGCAAGATCGTGCAGGAGGGACTGGGTGAAGTCCAGGAAATGATTGATATCTGCGATTTCGCTGTGGGCCTGTCGCGCCAGCTCTATGGTTTGACGATTGCCTCCGAACGGCCTGGTCATGCCATGCGTGAAACCTGGCATCCGATGGGTGTTTGCGGTGTGATTTCCGCCTTTAATTTCCCCGTTGCCGTGTGGAGCTGGAATACGGCTCTTGCGTTGGTCTGTGGCAATCCTGTCATCTGGAAACCATCGGAAAAAACACCTTTGACGGCGCTTGCCTGCAAGCGGATATTTGAACGGGCTGTCGCGCGGTTTGGTGATGCGCCGGATAATCTCCTGCAGGTGCTGATTGGTGAGCGCGCTGTTGGCGAAACACTGGTCGCATCCAGGGATGTTGCCATTGTTTCGGCCACCGGATCCACCCGTATGGGAAATGCAGTGGGCATCAAGGTTGCAGAGAGATTTGGCAGGTCGATTTTGGAGCTTGGTGGCAATAATGCGATGATTGTCAGTGATAGCGCAGATCTGGAAATGGCGGTCCGGGCCATTGTGTTTTCCGCTGTCGGTACGGCTGGTCAACGCTGTACCAGTCTGCGACGGCTGATTGCGCATGAAGCGATCTATGATGTTTTAATGCCACGGTTGCGGGAGGCCTATGCCAATCTGCCCGTTGGCAATCCATTGGATGATGGTGTGCTGATCGGTCCCCTGATCGATGCGCAGTCGGGTGCGGCCATGGGGGCAGCTCTTGATCAGGCTAAGTCCGCTGGCGGAACCGTTCATGGCGGTGAACTGCGGCTCACTGAGCAATATCCTGACGCGGTCTATGCAAATCCCGCCATTGTCGAAATGCCGGGGCAAAGTGACATCGTCAAACACGAAACCTTCGCGCCAATTCTATATGTGATGAAATACAAAAGCCTTAATGAAGCGATTCATTTGCAAAACGATGTTCCGCAGGGACTGAGTTCGTGCATTTTCACCACCGATATTCGTGAGGCCGAAGAGTTTTTGTCCGATGTCGGTTCGGATTGCGGCATTGCCAATGTGAATATTGGACCATCGGGCGCTGAAATTGGTGGCGCCTTCGGTGGTGAAAAGGAAACCGGCGGCGGACGCGAATCCGGCTCCGATGCCTGGAAAGCCTATATGCGGCGCCAAACGAATACCGTCAATTATTCCCGTGAGCTGCCATTGGCGCAGGGAATTAAATTCGAAATTTAAGAGACCGGCGCAGTCCGGACAGGGCTGCGCCAGCTGTTGCCATCAATTGCTCTTGACCGTTTCACGTTTTGTCAGAAACGGGACAACGGTGTCGGCCTTTGATTTTGTTGATGCATTCAGGTTTTGCCGATTCCGTCAAAACCTGAATTGCTCTAATTGCTGATCGGATCACTGCGGTGGTGCGAATGGGAGATATCATGAAAAAAATAGCCGTCCTTGGATTGGGCAAAGTCGGAAATCTGGCAGCCCTGCTGCTTGACGAAAGCGGCTTTGAACTGACCGGTTTCGACGTCAAAACGCCGCGTGAAACCGTGCCCTATGCAGTCAGGAATATCGATGTTGCCGATGTCAGCGGACTAAAGGATGCCTTTGGTGACATGGATGCGGTGTTATCCTGTCTGCCCTATCACCTGAACATTGAGGTTGCCAATGCTGCTCATGCCGCCGGTATCCACTATTTCGATCTGACGGAGGATGTGCCGACGACCAATCACATGATCCAGCTCGCGGCAACCTCCAAGGGGTTGATGGCGCCACAGTGTGGTCTGGCACCGGGCTTTGTTGGCATTGTCGGTGCCGCCCAGATCGGGGAATTTGATGCCTGCCGCTCAGTGCGCATGCGTGTCGGTGCGCTGCCGCAAAATCCGACCGGACTGATGGGCTATTCTTTCAACTGGTCTCCGGCCGGTGTTGTCAATGAATATCTGAACGATTGCGAGGTGATCGAAGCGGGCGAGCGCAAGTGGGTTTCGCCCATGGAATGGCTCGAGACGCTCTATATCAATGGCGTCAAACTGGAGGCATTTACCACCTCTGGCGGGTTGGGAACCATGTGCGATACCTTTCATGGCGTTGTTGAAAATATTGACTACAAGACGATGCGTTACCCCGGCCATATGGAGTTGATGAATTTCTTCTTTCATGAATTGCTGATGCGCGATCGCCGCGAACTTGCCGGTGATATTCTGGTCAACGCCAAACCTCCGGTTGAGGACGATGTTGTCTTTGTGCACGTGGCCTCGGAAGGCACGATTGATGGACGCCTGTCGCGGCGTGAATTTGTTCAAAGTTACCGTCCGATAAAGATTGCAGGGTCTGAACGTACGGCGATTGCGTGGACAACTTCTGCTTCGGTTGTAGCGGTCATTGAAATGGTCCGCGATGGGCTGTTGCCGGCGAAGGGTTTTCTCAAGCAGGAGGATATCCCTCTTGGTGCATTCCTCAACACGCGAACCGGTGCATTTTACGATAGCTGATCCCTGTCGATGGTGTATCATTGTAAGGGCAATGGCACACCGCCACCGTCTCCAGACCGGATCATTCACTTGGCACGCAGACTTCCACAGACCAGCCTCCTTGAAACCTTTGAACAGGCGGCGCGGCGGGGCAGCTTTACGCTGGCTGCTGCAGACCTGAATATGACACAAGGGGCCGTCAGCCGTCAGATACTTGCTCTGGAAGAGCAATTGGGCACCAGACTGTTCATTCGGGAGAGACAGCGTATCTCGCTGTCACCGGCAGGGGTTATCTATCTGGAGGAAATATCCAAAGCGCTGTCGATCATCCGCATGGCTTCAACCTCCCTGCAGGTCAATCCCGATGGCGGTGTGCTCAATCTGGGCATATTGCCAACCTTTGGCACCCGATGGCTGGCACCCAAATTACCGGCATTCCTGCAGCAAAATCCGGGCATTACCATTAATCTGACGACCAAACTGCGACCTTTTGATTTTGCGGTTGAGCCACTGGATGCAGCCATTCACTTTGGCGCTGAAGACTGGCAGGGCACGGAACATTTGCACCTTGCTGATGAGACGGTTGTACTGGCCTGTTCACCGGACCTGCTGCCGACATTGAATATAACGGATGTGGCAGATGTTGCCCGTGGGCCGCTCTTGCATCTGGCGACACGTCCAAAGGCCTGGTCGCGCTGGTTTGAAATGAATGGTATTGACGCCGAAGTCCTGCCCGGAACAACCTTTGATCAGTTTGCCACCATGGCACAGGCTGCTGCCCATGGATTGGGATTGGCGCTGTTGCCGCAGTTTCTGATCGAAGAGGAATTGCGAAGTGGAAAACTTGTGGCGGCCTCCAATCAGGCCAACAAGAGCCTGGGCAGCTATGCGCTGATATGGCCAAAGGCCAGAGGCAACCACCCGCCGCTGGTTCGCTTGCGGCAGTGGCTGGAGACAATTGTCTCAGGCGATGCGGAATAGGCTGGCCTATAGTCTCGGAATCTATCCACCTACGTCGGCGGAATGTTCAACGGCCCATTCGTGCATCACTTGCAAAACAGGGACAAAACTGTGGCCAAGAGGGGTGAGGCTATATTCAACCTTTGGTGGCACGGTCCTAAAGTCCTTTCGTTCGACAAACCCGGCGTCGGCAAGTTCCTTTAACTGACGTGCCAATGTTCGATGCGTTATTGAGCCAAGCTTGCGTTGTAACAGATTGAACCGGCATGGGCCCTGCAAAAGCCAAAATATTATGACGAGTTTCCAGCGGCCTGCCAGCAGTTGGACGACGTGTTCAATTGCACAATTTTCATCGGGTGTGTCAGACATCATTTGCAGTATCTCCAATGACCGTACTTGCCAACATGATCGCATGTAATTAGCTGATCAACAATGCACACGGGATGATCCGTTTTGCATCCCCTGCGCTGTTGTGGTGTCAGCAGGGACGCAGCAACCTGAACCAATTGGAGAAATCTATGCGCAAAAAAATTGTAATCGTTGGCGGAGGCTACGTGGGCTTTGAAGTTGCACAGGGTCTGGATGCCCATGCGGATGTGACGTTGATCGAGCAGCGAGAGGCGTTTGTTCAACCGCCAGCGGCAATTCGTGCGCTCGTTGATCAGACCCTGCTGAACGATATCATATTGCCCTATGACAAATTGTTGTCTCAAGGGAAAGTTGTCCGTGCGCGTGTTGCGTCAATTCAGCCGGAAAGTGTGACGCTGGCAGATGGAACCATCGTTGCGGCTGATTACATCATTGTTGCAACCGGGTCGTCCTATGCTGCACCGTTCAAACCAGCCGGTGAAACGGTTGAGAGTTTCATCAGGGCAAGCAACGAGACCAGCAAAATGTTGGCGGCGGCAAAGTCAGTGGTGATTGTTGGCGCCGGTGCAGTAGGGACCGAGCTGGCAGGAGAAATTGCGACAGCTCAACCGGATAAACACATTACCCTCATTGCCACAGATGATGGTCTGTTTCCGTCATACGGCACAAAAATGGGCGCGAGCCTGATCGCAAAACTGAAAGCAAAAGGCGTGAACGTGGTACTCGGGCAGCGCGTCGAGAACCTGCAACAATCCGACACACCCTATTCCGGTTCGGTGACTTTGACTGATGGCACTCACATTGATGGTGATTTGATATTCCCGGTTATCGGTTCGCGGGCGCGCACAGAACTCCTGACCGATCTGCCGGGTGTAGAACCGGGCACGCAGGGGCGGGTCAAGACAGATGACTGGATGCGTCCATCGGCCTATGCAAACCTGTTTGTCGCCGGTGATATTGCAGATGTCGGCGATGCAATGACAATCGTTGCGACATCCCGCCAGAACCCCTGGCTTATCAAAACGCTGAAAAACCTGTTGGCTGGCAAATCCATTGAGACACTCAAGCCCTACACACCATGGAAGAAGGCGCCCATATTGGTTCCCCTTGGTCCCAAACAGGGCAATAGCTGGATTTTCATGGTCCTTGGAAACTTCATTACAAGCGCAGTGAAAGGCAAGAAAATCTTCATTCCCAAATATAAAAAGGCATTCGGCTATTCGGATGGCTGACCGTGATAGCCAGGGGTCAGTTTGTTGGCTGTCGAAATATGGACGTGTGACGCGGTTCGTTGTAAATACTGCCACTGCCTGAAATTTGTGGAGATGCAATATGGACCGGTTCACGGGCGGATGCCTTTGCGGTGATGTTCGAATTGTGGCGTCGGGACGCCCCAATCGGGTCGGCCTTTGCCACTGTCTCGACTGTCGCAAGCATCACGGGGCTCTATTTTACGCGTCCGCGATATTCCCGGCGGATGCGGTTGTGATTGACGGAGAAACAAAGGACTACGCCGGGCGATTTTTCTGCCCCAATTGCGGATCGTCCGTTTTTGCGCGTACCGACGACGAGATTGAAGTTCATCTGGGATCCCTGGATACGCCTGACCAACTGGTACCGACCTATGAATGCTGGGGCATACGCCGTGAGTCCTGGCTGCCGCCATTTCCGCAGGTAAAACGATTTGAGCGCAATCGTGATGCTACTGATCACCTGGATGAATAGATCGTTGGTGACCTTTGATAGTACTCGTTCTCTTGGTGGAATGGGTCAGCTGGCCAGTCCGCTTATTGCCCTTTTAGGCTCGATTGAAGACTGCAATCAACATTTTCAGTGTTACGATCTATACATTGAAGGCCGAAGATCGTGAGAGTTCGATTTATGCTCTAATGCGGCAATCCTGCCTTGTTCAAGATCGTAAATACGTGCCTCTTTCTTTCCAGGTTTTGGAATGGAGAGTTGCGCATATGCGTACTAAGGCGAAAATCGGGCGTCCGCTCCAGTATTTCACGGGCATAGCGGCCGGCCGTATCCCAATCGTTCAGCATCCCAAAGCCATAAATCAGAATACGCCGCAGTGAGGCACTGGAGTCGTATACTGCCAAGGCTTTTTTTGCCGTGGAATTGCCGCGGTCATATTGGCCGGTCACCGTATATACGAACGATGCATTCCAATCGTACCAGGCCGGATAAAACGGGTTATGGTGATAAGCTTTTTCAATCCATTGGTTGGCCTCGTCATCCCGGTCCATGAACGTGAGCAGCGTGGCCATTTGCACCATAATGTCGGCATGGTTTGGGTTAATCTGCAACGCCCGGGACAGGGACTCATAGGCTGCGGCGTGATCTTCGTCTGCATAAAGTTGAATTGTGGCCAAGGTTTTATATGCCTCGTAGCTCAGATCGTTGAGAGACAGCGCGTCCGCAGCCCATTTACGGGCCTGACCGAGCGCCAGGTCCAAGTCCTGCGCAAGCGAATGCCGCCATAAATGCAAATAGTAGTGCCCGATCAGCGCAAAGGCTCGGGAAAATTTTGGATCAAGCTCGACCACGTTTTGCAGCAGGGCGATCCCCTCGTTCAAAGACTGACGTTCGATTTTTGGTGGATCCGCCTGGAGCAATAACTCATAGGCGTTCAAATTAGCGCGCGCGCGTTGCCAGGACAGTCTTTCCGTTGCGACTTCGACTTGAGCGACAAGAGTTGTCGCGAGCCTCGCGCTGAGGTCTTCCTGAATGAGGAATACATCGTGATTGGCCACATCGAACTGTTCTGTCCATACGGTTTGACCGGTATCGCCATCGATCAGCTGCGCACTGACTTTCAACTGGTCCAATCCCGGCAATACCTCTCCAACAAACAGATAACGCACGTTCAATTCGCTGACTATCTGCGAGACTGACTTGTCGGTGTCGCGATATCGAAATGCAGAATAGCTGGAGACCACGAAGAGACCATCGAATTTCGATATATTGGCGGTGATGGCCTTTGTCATAGCATCTGCGAACGGGGTCTGATCCGGATCGCCGCTGAGATTTTTGAAAGGCAGCACCGCGATGGATGGCGGATCGGCCATCAGTGCGGGACGCACGGCTAGCCAAAAGACGGCGACGGCGATCAAAATTGCTGTGAACACGGCCACTGCAACCGGCGAGCGGCTGCGCCATACGCGCGGACGGGGTGTTTGCGAAGTATTCGGCACCAGCTTGTATCCCTTCTTAGGGACCGTCTGGATGATCTTGTGGCGGCTATCGCCGATTGCCTTGCGGATATCAGCAATACACTGGATCAAGCTATCATCGGTAACGCTGACATCACCCCAAACTGCAGCGATCAGATCGTCACGATCCAATAGTTGCCCTGGATTTTCAGCCAGGGCTTTCAGCACGGCCATCGATTGAGGCCGCAAAGCGATGTCCAGCCCTGCCGGGTCAAGAAGCGTTTCCCGGGATAAATCAAATTGAACGGAACCCAGGTACAGGTCAGTTTTCAGCGGATCGGCCATGATTTCTACAGGCTAGCATGGGGACCGTGAAAAAAAAGCGGATAGTACCGTTGTTTCAGGAAATTTCGGAAAATTTCGGCAACAATTTCAGGACTGAACTGGGCAGATTGTGCAGTTTTGCCTTGCGGCTGCCTATCCGATGATCGGTTACACAGCTCGTAAACAGGAGACAAAACGATGGAATTGATCGCACTCATTATGACACATGTGTTGTGCAACGAGATGGCCGCAACGCAGGTTCTGTCTGCAAGCAAAGCGTTGGAATGTTCTGCGAATTTCGAACAGGTCAAGATCGGACTCAATCCGGACTTCACCTGGGAAGAATTTCAGGCACTTGACCCATCCGAACGCGCCGAAATGAGCGTTAAGTCATACCAATATTATGTCGATTGGAAAGCGCAGAACATTAGTGAATTTCGCAAAATGGTGAAAGACGCAAAGATGACACTCAAAGCTGCTATCTGATTGTGATTAAAATAGTGGAGCGTGCCCTGCGTACCATCCTCAGGCAATTGACCGTATCAACGCGGTTTTGCATTGCAGCAGTTCTCAAACTATCGGAGAACCACCATGAGTTCAAATTAATCGCAAGTCAGATACTGATGGCTCGAAGATATGCTAGGCTTGGCAAACTCTGAGTGAGAGGAACCAAACAGATGTCTGCGGAAATTTCATTTGTCAGCGAGGTCAGGAACAAACCCAAATTTCGAGACTTGTTGATTGACTTTTACAAGATCGTTCTAAAGTCATTCGAAGCAGCCGGTGGTCCGGTACTTGTGCCAGAGGAGTTGGCCGACAGTTCTATAGAACATCTTGACGAAATGCTCCCGCCTGTAGGGCGGTTAGCTCTGGCACAGGGCACGGATGGGCAGCTATTGGGATGCGGCACGCTTCGCCGGATACGCCCTGACGCGGTCGAGATGAAGCGGATGTTCGTACGACCCGAAGCCCAGGGACAAGGATTGGGAAGACGCCTGTTTGAAATGCGTATTGAAGAGGCTCAAAAGATGGGATGCCGTGCCGTGTACGCCGATACGGCAAGAGGTAATCGCCCTATGCTGGCGATGTATGAAAAGTTCGGCTTTCACTACATTTAACGCTATCCGGAAAACGCCAACCCGCCAGAATTCGAGCCATATCTGGTTTTCCTCGAGTATCGCTTTCCTTGAGTGCAAATCAGTCCGTTTTGGCCGAACCTCGGACATGAGCGACAGGCGGATTATCCACTACTGGTAAATTGCGCAGTTGTCTGCATTGAGCCCCTTTTGACGGCGGGAAGCCTATTCGCCTGGCCGAATTGGGACAGTTGCTTCGGGGCGCACCCGAACGGGTGCCTTCTATTTTTAAGGTTTACGGTTTTCGACCTAATTTTTCTGCAATCACAGACGAATACGCACCAACGCATAGGTCTTCATTGCCGATGAATGGTACTGATGTGAGTCGTAAACAATGTGACGGCCAAAGTTCGGGTCAATTGAAATAAAACATTGCAGCTTGCGATTGAAATACAGTGTTAATGCTGCTGTAAATATGGTGTAGGCTTGGATTTAAGAATTCCGATGATGCAATTTCAGGGAGAGGGAAGATGAAACTGATAGCAAAAGTCATGGCCGGAGGGGCTATTGGCCTGATTGCCACAGCCGGTGTTGCAGTCGCTGCGCTTCAATATATGGATGATCGCTCCACGCCTGAAAAACTGGTTCAAAGTTACTATAATGCCATCGATCAGCAGCAATATGCGCGTGCCTATGGCTATTTTTCCCCGGGCTTCGCGCCGAAAGACTATCAGAGCTGGGTGAAGGGCTATGCGGACACCAAATCCGTTTCTGTTCAGTTCGGTGGTACCCAGCCGGACCCGGGCGCCGGACAGATTTATTGGGCGCTGCCGGTGGCACTCGCTGTTTTGATGACAGATGGCTCCACCAAGGTTTATGCCGGGTGCTACACCATCCACCTGACCAATCCGCAAATGCAAACCGATCCGCCGTTTCAGGCGATGTCCATCAATGGCGCGAAGCTCAGCCTATCTGACAAGCCCATCGCGGAATCCGTTCCAAAGAGCTGTGGATCCTGATCCGCAGGGTAGTGTTGGCAATGTCGGGGCAAAAACAATCTGTCAGGCGATCAAGCCATTGATTATGTTTTTTGCCTCGTCGCGCACCGCAGGAATGACAGGTTTCAGCAGTTCAATGCGATCGAATGTGTCCGGTTGGTCACGTAGTGACCGGCGCAACGCGGCGCCGAACACCTGACGCAGTTCCGTGCCTATGTTGAATTTTGAAACGCGGCTGTTTTGCGCCAGTTCGCGCCGTATTGAGGGTGCGATGCCGCTGCCGCCGTGCAAAACCAGGGGTAGGGTGGTGACGGCCTCAATGGCGCGCAGACGGTCCATGTCGATACGGGCCTGTGCGCTGGTTTGAAGATGCACATTGCCAATGGAAATGGCCATGGCGTCAGCGCCGCTCTCCCGGTCAAAGAGTGCGGCTTCTTCGACACTGGTGCAGGCGGAATCTTCGCCCTGAGCATAGCCCACATAGCCGACTTCACCTTCAACACTGACGCCCGACCGTTCGGCCTGGGTGCAAATGCGTGCGGTGTTGGTGATGTTTTCCTCTATGGGCAGGGCAGACCCGTCATACATGACGGAGGTAAAGCCGCTTTCGATCCCCTCAAAGCATTCTTCCTGCGTGCGTGCGTGATCAATGTGGCAGACGACTGGTACATGCGCTTGTTCCGCAAGCGTGCGGAACATGCTGCCAAGCACCGGGATAGGCGTGTGAGCCCGACAACCGGGGCCCGCCTGAAGGATAATGGGGCAATTGGCCTCTTCTGCCGCCTGTGTATAGGCGACCGCATCTTCCCATCCGAGCACCACAAGACCGGCTATGGCGTAATGGCCGGTCATTGCAGGCTGAAGAACATCGCGCAGGGTTGCGAGTGTCATTTGAATTTCGCAATCATGTCCTTGATGCCTGGGATTGTTTCTATCTGCCAGGCGTGATCTGGCTGGAAATACTGCACGAGTGAACGCTGTGACAGCCCGCCCAATATGGTGAAATAATACATTTCATAGCCTGGTGCCACGACACAGGGATGATACCCCTTGTCCAGTACAATGGTTGACCCGTCAACAATGTGATAGGCATCGCCAACCTTGCCATCTTCACGCTGAACCAGCTGCATGCCAAAGCCGTTGGGCGGACGAAAGCGAAAATTATAGGTTTCATCATGACGGGTCTCTTCGGGAAGGCGATCCGTATCATGCTTATGCGGTGGAAAGCCCGACCAGCCGCCTTGACCAACGGTAAACAATTCCGAAACCAGCAGCCGGCCAACCCTGTCGTGATATTTTGTACCCAGAATGTGTTTGATTTTGCGATGGGTTTTCGTGTCATCGGATCCATATTGTACAAAATCGATTTCATCGCTTCGTACAGCAAATGGTTCAAGCACCTCATCATATCGTGCCCCGGCGATGAATATTTCCGCATCATCGCTGGTGGCTGCAATGATGGCTTTTGCGCCGCTGGGCACATAGACACCTTCAGGTTCGCCATCCCACACATCTACCGTGCGGTTGCCAATTGATTCAAAAGTCTGGTCATTGACTTCAACATGGGCGGTTCCTGTCGCCGGAACGATGCATGTTTCGTATTCGGGGACACTATATTCGAAAACCTGATCCCTTTTGAGTTTGACTATGTTGAAGTAGTTCAACGGTACGCGCGCATCGTCCATATCAATAATGGCTTTATTGCCGTTACTATAAGGCGGTATGTGCATGGTCCGCCTCCTTTTCCTGTTTAATTCCGGGATGGGTGTCTATGAAATTCTGTAGCTGATCAATGTCCGGCATGGCCGGAGCACAACCAACTTTGGATACAACAATTGCAGCGGCGGCTGAACCCTTTTGCAGGCTTTGTTCAAGGCCTTTGCCAGCGGCAAGAGCGGTAATGAAATTGCCCAGAAAAGCATCGCCTGAACCGGTAGGCTTCAGTGCTTCGACGCGAAAAATGCCGGTATTGATCGATTGACTGCCAGAAAAGCAAATCGAGCCTTTTTCACCCATCTTGTAGACGACAAGGGCATCCTTTTCATCGGCAAGCTTTTGGGCAAGTGCCTTTCCGGCAGTATGGTTTCCGGCAAGTGTTGCAAACTCCTCGTCATTTCCAACGATGAAGTCGCACATTTTCGCTGCCTTCAGGCAGGTCTGTGCGGCATCGCTTTGACTTGGCCAGGAATAGGGGCGGTAGTCCAGATCAAGAATGATGGGGATACCGGCCTCGCGCGCCTGTTCAAATGCCTTGAATGTCGCGGCGCGCGAAGGTTCTGCTGCAAAGCAGGTGCCAGTCGCAATCAGTCCGCCATATTTGGCATAATCGGGCGACAATACATCCTGGTCCGTCAGCGCAAAGTCTGCCGCGCCGTTTCGATATATGACGGACTGGCAATTGCTCAGACGGGTTTCGACAATTGCCAGCGATGTCCTGTTTTGCCCGGCCACGGTGCGCACGAAATCTGCATTGATGCCATAGTCCGCAAGCTGGTTGCGAACAAATCGCCCGACGGCGTCATCCGAAACAACCGAAATCAGCGAGGCTTTGCCTCCCTGCCGGGTGATGGCCACGGCTATATTGGCCGATGAGCCGCCAAGGCAGGATTGAAATGACGTCGCATTCTCCAGTTCCGTTCCCGGTGGATCGGCGTAAAGGTCCATGCCTGCTCGGCCAACCACCAGAAAATTACTGTCTTTCAAAGCATGTGGCATCTTAAACACCAATACGCTGGCGTTTGCGTTCCTCGTCGAGTTCTGCCCGGGCCTCAAGCACCTGTGCCCGTTCTGACACCTGAGGAATGCCGACCTCCCACCAGGTATGCCCTTCGGTGGTCCAGCCCTCATAGGCATCAACCTTCAGGCAGATCACATAGGTTCGATCCGATGATTTTGCCCGCTCAAAGGCACCTTTCACTTCACTGATCGATCCGACCGTTTCCGCATTTGCACCCATGGCACGTGCGTGGCTCTCAAAATCCACTGAAAACGGTTCGACCGCCAGATTGCAGTCTTTGATCAGATTATTGTAGGAGACATTGCCGGTGTTGTTCTGCAGCTTGTTGATCACAGCAAATCCACCGTTGTCACACACAACAATAATCAGTTTTTTCCCACTCAGAACAGACGAGTAGATATCGGAGTTGAGCATCATGTAGGAGCCATCGCCGATAAAGATGATCGTGTCATTGTCAGGTGCCGTTTCAAGCTGGCCCATGCGGGCACCCCAGCCGCCGGATATTTCATAGCCCATGCAGGAAAAACCAAATTCGATGTCCACTGATCCAACGGATTTGGTGCGCCAGTTGGCGGCGACTTCAGCTGGCAGGCCACCGGCTGCGGCGACAATACGATCATCTGCGTGGCATGCATCGTTCACAGCACCAATGACCTGTGCATAGGACATCGGTCTGTTTGAACCTGCATTGTCAACCGGACTGACGTTTGAACTGACATATTGGTTCCAGGCGTCGCGTTCCTGCGATGCCTCTTGTTGCCAGGAATCGGGCGTCCTGAAGTCACCGAGGCTGCCAGCCAGCATGCCAAGGGCCTGTTTTGCATCGCCGACGACGGCCAATGAACCATGTTTGCCCGCATCATAACGACCGACATTGATGGAGATTATTCTGGAATCGGCAGCAAACGCCGACCAGGACCCGGTGGTGAAATCCTGCAGACGCGTGCCGACTGCGACAATAACATCTGCCTGTTTGGCGAGATTATTGGCGGAGTTGGACCCGGTTACCCCAATTGGTCCGCAATTGAGCGGGTCGGAATGCAGAAAATTCGCACGTCCGGCAATGGTTTCAACAACGGGAATTGCATGTTTGCTTACCAGCTCTGTCAGCTCGGCCACAGCACCCGAATACTGCACCCCTCCGCCAGCAATCAATAGCGGGCGTTTGGCTGATTTCAACAGAGCGACCGCATCAGCAATCTCAAGTGCATCAGGTGTTTGACGGCGAATGCGATGGGTTTTTTCTTCGAAAAACGCCAGCGGATAGTCAAAGGCCCAGCCCTGAACATCCTGTGGCAGGCCAAGGAAAGCCGGGCCGCAGTCTGCCGGATCAAGCATTGTCTCAATGGCACGGGGCAGGGATTGGATGATCTGCGCCGGATGGGTAATTCGATCCCAATAGCGCGAGACCGATTTGAACGCGTCATTGACGGACAATGTTGCGTCGTTGAAATGTTCGACCTGTTGCAGGACCGGATCGGGCAATCGGGTGACGAATGTATCGCCGCACAACAACAACAGCGGCAAGCGGTTTGAATGGGCTATGCCTGCAGCGGTCACCATATTGGTTGTGCCGGGTCCAGCCGATGATGTTGCAAACATAAAGCGCCTGCGCAGCCGTTGCTTTGCATAGGCTGTTGCTGCCATCGCCATGGATTGTTCATTTTGTCCGCGCCACAATGGCAGTTCTTCGCGATGGGCTTCCAGCGCTTCACCCAGGCAGGTGACATTGCCGTGTCCAAATATGCCAAATCCCCCGGCGCACAGACGCATGCGCTGTCCATCGATCTCGACAAACTGAGCCGCAAGATGGCGTATCAGGGCCTGCGCCATTGTCAGTCGAACAGTATTTTCATGAGCAGTCATTACGTCTCTCCGGGCATTGTCGCAGGATAGAATTTACACAAACGCGAACCGCGCTTGACGTCAGAGCGTAAATCTAGTTTATGTTTTTTGCAACCGGTTGCAATCAATTTGCGAAAGGAATTTCGGTGACGGAAATTGGTATAGGAATTGTGGGTGGTGGATATATGGGCAAAGCTCATTCAGTCGCCATGCATGCGGTCGGTCCGGTTTTTGAGACCAGGCTGCGTCCGCGATGTGAAATGATTTGCACGACCACGGCAGCCGGAGCAGAAGAAAAAGCACGGCTGTTTGGATTTGCGCGTTCCACGGATGATTGGCGGGTGCTTGTCAACGATGCGCGCGTCGATGCGGTTGTCATTGCATCTCCGCAGGAAACGCACCTTGAAATCGCCAGCGCAGCATTTGCACTTGGAAAGCCGGTGTTTTGTGAAAAGCCGCTGGGTTCATCACTTGAAGATTCGCGCCGAATGGTGGACGCCGCAAAAAAGAGCGGTGTCGTCAATATGACGGGCTTCAACTACATCAGAACGCCTGCGTCCCAACTTGCACGTCAGATCATTGATGCCGGAGAAATAGGCGATATTACCTATTTTCGCGGTGAACATACCGAGGATTTTTTTGCAGACCCGCAGGCCCCCGCCACCTGGCGCAGTCAGGGACGGTCCAATGGCACGATGGGGGATCTTTCGCCCCATATGATCAATGGTGCACTGGCGCTCGCGGGACCCATAACGTCACTGGTTTCCGACATTGAAACAGTCCATGAAAAACGTCCGGGTAAAGATGGCGATGTGACGGTTACCAATGATGACCATGGGCAGTTTTTGTGCCGCTTTGAAAGTGGCGCGATGGGCATGCTTTATTTCAGCCGTGTCGCTACGGGACGAAAAATGGGCTACGCCTATGAAGTGTTCGGCACCAAGGGCAGCTTGCGGTTTGACCAGGAAGATCAAAACGCATTGTGGCTCTACAAGGGTGATGCAGCTGTTGGCCGGGAGGGGTTTACCAAGATTCTGGCAGGTCCGGAACACCCCGATTACAAGGCTTTTTGCCTTGGACCTGGCCACGGGACAGGATATCAGGATCAGATCATTATCGAAGCGCATGATTTTCTCAAGGCAATCGACAAAGGCACTTCTTTGTGGCCAACCTTCGAAGATGGCATGCTGGTTAATCAGATCGTTGAGGCAGCCTGGCGTTCACGCGATGAACAGGGCTGGGTGAATGTGTCTGACGTTTGATCAGACAATAATGAAACGCAATATTTACAAGTGAATAAACATGGCGATTAAAATTGGTAATGCCCCCTGCAGCTGGGGTGTCGAGTTTGCTGATGACCCGCGCAATCCGGCCTGGACGACAGTGCTCGATGAATGCAAGGGCGCGGGTTTTGACGGTATAGAACTGGGACCGGTTGGCTTTTTACCGGAAGATCCTGCTGTGTTGGCAGATGCGCTGAGTGCGCGTGACCTTTCGCTGATAGGCGGGGTTTTGTTTCGTCCATTTCATGATCCGGACAAGTGGGATGATGTTCTGGACGGTGCAGTGCGCACCTGCAAGGCGCTGAAGGCGCATGGTGCCCGGCATTTTGTCCTGATTGATTCCATTGCGCCAGCCAGAGCGCCGACCGCAGGTCGGGCAGCCGAGGCTGTGCAGATGGATGCGGATGCGTGCGCAGGTTTTGTTGATCGCATTCGCCAGGTTGCGAAAATTGGCAGTGAGGAGTACGGGCTGGTGACATCAATCCATCCCCATGCGGGCGGGTTTTGTGACTTCAAGCCCGAAGTGGAAAGACTGCTGGATGCGATTGATGCAAACCTGTTGAAGATATGCCTTGATACCGGCCATTCGCATTACGCGGGGTTTGATCCCGTGGCCTTCATGAAAACCCATATGGAGCGCATTTCCTATATCCACTTCAAGGACATTCAGCCCGAAATCAAAGCCCGGGTCATTGAGAACAGGACTAATTTTTACGACGCGTGCGGGCAGGGTATCTTTTGCAATCTTGGTGACGGAGAAACTGACTTTCCTGCGGTTCGCCAACTGCTTATTGATGCACAATACGAAGGCTGGTGTACCGTTGAGCAGGATTGTGATCCTGCCGGAGACACATCACCAATCAGCGACGCACGCGCCAATCGCAGCTATTTACAATCCATCGGATTCAACTAGGCCAGTGGCTGGTTGATTGTATCAGACAAATGCTTAGAGGATTTTGGGCATGACTAAGTTAAACTGGGGAATGATCGGCGGCGGTGAAGGCAGCCAGATCGGTCCCGCACATCGCATCAGTGCCGGTCTGGACGGCTATTTTTCTCTCGCAGCCGGTGCTCTGGATGCTGATCCAAAGCGCGGGCATGATTATGCCATGCAGCTGGGCATTGCGTCTGATCGCGCCTATGGCAACTGGCAGGAAATGCTGGAGGGTGAGAAAGGGCGTGATGATCGCGTCGACCTGGTTTCAGTGGCGACCCCCAACGCTACCCATTATGAAATCACCAAAGCCTTTCTGCAGAATGGATTTCATGTTCTTTGCGAAAAGCCGATGACCATGAATGTGGATGAAGCCGAGGAAATCGTGGCAATTGCAGCGCAATCCGGGCATATTTGTGCGGTCAACTACGGCTATAGTGGCTTTTCACTTGTGCGCCATATGCGCGCGATGGTGGCGCGTGGCGACCTTGGTAAAGTTCGATTGATCAAGGCTGAATTCGCTCACGGCTTTCATGCCGACGCGGATGACGCGGATAATCCGCGCATTCGCTGGCGGTATGATCCGTCGCAAATCGGCCCATCTGCGCAATTTGCCGATTGCGGCATTCATGCACTGCACATGGCCAGTTTTGTCGCCAATCAGCAGGCTCGAACATTGTCCGCCGATTTTGCCTCCTGCATTTCAAGCCGGGTGCTGGAAGATGATGCCATGGTCAATTTCCGCATGGATGATGGCGCTGTTTTACGACTGTGGACGAGTTCAGTGGCCGTTGGCCGCATGCATGGGCTCAATATTCAGGTTTTTGGTGAAAAGGGTGGTCTGCGTTGGGCGCAGGAACATCCCAACCAACTGTATTGGACGCCGGTAAACGGACGCACTGAAATTATTGAGCGTGGATCATCCGGTCTGTCTCCAGAGGCTGATCGGGCATCGCGTGTGACCATTGGCCATTCCGAAGGCATGCCTTTGGCCTTTTCCAATATCTATGCCGACCTCGCCGAGGTTATCAACGCCATGAAAGAAGGGCGCGCACCTGATCAGGCCGCATCAGCCTATCCTACCGCCGTCGACGGGTTGCGATCCATGGCGGCGATCGAAGCGGCTGTTGCTTCATCGGCAGATAGTGGCGCATGGGTTGACGCCCGCCCACCATCCCTGCGTGACTGAGAACCTGCGCGCATATAAGATTGAAATTCAAACGCCGCCGACCTGGTCTGTTGGCGGCGGTCTCAAAGAAGAACGTTCCACTATGGAACAGGGAAACAGGCGCGTCTCGGTGCTTCTTTCCGGGGTATCAACCATGGCAACAACCAGTTCTACCGCACTGGAGATAATATCACTGGTGGGCTGATGGATTGTTGTCAGATCGTAGGCTGCCCAGCCGGCCATATTCATGTCGTTGAAGCCGAGAAAGCCAATTTCATCCGGTATTGAAAGTCCATGGGATCGTGCCGCATCCATGGCACCCATGCAGATCACATCATCACCGCAAAATACTGCCTCGACCTGTTTTTCGCTCATCAGGTCGATCATTGCGTCCCTACCGGCAGAATAGGAATAATTATGGGCAAAGCGGACATCGGCCTGTTCAATGCCCAGCTGTTTGAGCCGTTGCTCAAAACCGGCAAGCCTGTCCTGTGTCGAGGTGGCCGATTGCGGCCCGCCGATAACGCCGATAGCGCGGTAACCACGATCAAACAGTGTCTGGGCAGCCATTTGTCCGCATCGTTGATTATCGATGCCCACCACATGAATATCTGCGTGCGAATCGAATTTTCCAAAGGCATGAATGACGGGGACGCCGGCTTTTCGAAAGGCGCTTGGGAATGACGGTGGCAGCGTGGATGTCGCAACGATGACCCCGTCAACACGATACTGGCGCAACATATCCAGAGATTTTTCCGGGTCTGTCTCTGTGCTCAAATTGACGAGTAGTGGACGGTAACCTCTTTTTTGCAGGGTCTGGGTGAAGAGGTCAAAAACCTCCAGAAATACAGGGTTGCGAAAATTGTTGGCAACAAGCCCGATGAGTTTTGTACGGTTGGTGGCAAGGCTGCGAGCGATGAGGCTCGGCCGGTAACCCATTTCCCGGGCAGCTTTTTCCACCTTGCGGCGGGTTTTGTCCGAGATGCTTGCACCTTCGGTAAATGTGCGTGAGACCGCAGAGCGTGATACGCCTGCGCGTTCTGCAACATCTTTAAGCGTGACTGCCAATAATACGTCCATCCCCTATTATTTGTCTTTCCAAGGGAACAGGTGATGGGCACGAATTGCAATGAAAAAATTACTATTTGAAGATTTATTTTGCAACCGGTTGCAAAAAAACGCAACATATGTTTGGCTAAGGAGAGCCGGGTCAAAGTGGCCTCATCGGCTTATTGATTTATTCGTTGGAGGAGAATTGAGATGAGAAGACTTATTGGCTGTCTTTTGGCCGGTGTATTTGCGGTTGGTTCTGTTGTTGGGCTGACTGTCAGTGCACAGGCTGAGGGTGAGCGTTTTGTGCTTGTGAGCCATGCGCCGGATTCAGATTCGTGGTGGAACACGATCAAGAACGGTCTGACCCTTGCGGGTGAGCATGTTGGTGCAACGGTTGAATACCGCAATCCACCCACAGGTGACATTGCCGATATGGCCCGTATCATTGAGCAGGCGGCTGCATCCAACCCGGACGGGATCATCACGACCCTTGCGGATGCTGATGTGCTGCGTGGCCCGATTGAAAATGCGGTTGCCAAGGGCATTCCGGTGATCATCATCAATTCAGGCACGCCTGAGCAGGCCGCCGATGTGGGCGCCCTTATGTATGTGGGCCAGCCTGAATATGATGCCGGTCTTGCAGCCGGTCAGCGGGCCAAGCGTGATGGCATTGGTTCTTTCCTTTGTGTGAACCATGTGGTGTCCAACCCGGTTGTTGGTGAGCGTTGTCGCGGTTTTGCCGACGGTCTTGGTGTTGAACTTGGCAGCTCCATGATTGACAGCGGTCAGGACCCGTCAGAAATCAAGAACAAGGTGAAAGCCTATCTTGCGGCCAATCCCACCACGGAAGCTGTTTTGACACTTGGACCGACATCTGCCGATCCAACGATTGAAGCACTGAAGGAAAACGGCATGGCCGGCAGCCTGTATTTTGGTACGTTTGACCTTGGCACCGAGATTGTCAAAGGGATTAAGGACGGCACCATCCAGTGGGGTATCGACCAGCAGCCTTTCCTGCAGGCCTATCTGCCGGTTGTGGTTCTTGCCAACTATAAGCGTTATGGCGTGTTGCCAGGCAACAACATCAACTCCGGTCCGGGTTTTGTGACCAAGGATGCGCTTGGCAAGGTTGAAGAATTTGCCGGTGAATACCGCTAGGCTTTTAAAAGCCCATTGAGGGCCAATTGAAGGCTCTTTGCCCGGCTGTTATGGCCGGGCCATGAATAAGTTGGCTGTAGCCTTTGGTCACAGTCAGCGTTGCGAGGGCTGCAAGGATTGTTGATTGGGGTTTGCAGCCATCGCATTTATGATTTGCATTGATAATTGCCAAAAGCGTTGCAGGACACGTGACGTGTTGTCCCGAGGGAAACGTTTGATGGCTTTGTTTTTCCATTGATAGCGCATCTGTAGGGGTGCACAGCGGAGGCTGATATGTCGCAAGCCGACACGCAAACGGGTTCGCCGAACGGTGGCCCTCCTGAAGAGGATGTTGATGAACGCATTCGTGAGGTCTCATCCTTGCGCAAGGCGCTGGTCCGACCGGAACTGGGTTCGATCTGCGGTGCTGTTCTTGTCTTTGTGTTTTTCTTTCTGATCGCACGCGATTCAGGCATGTTCTCGCCGGAAGGCATTTTGAACTGGAGCGTTGTCTCGGCGCAGTTTGCGATTATCGCAGTGGGTGCCTGCCTGCTGATGATTGCCGGCGAGTTTGACCTGTCTGTGGGCTCGATGATCGGCTTTTCCGGGATCATCATTGCGCTGTTCTCGGTGACGCTTGGCTATCCGATGTGGCTGGCCATCATCATCGCCTTTGTGGTCGCCATGGGGATTGGCTGGCTGAATGGTTATCTGGTCATTCGTACCGGCCTGCCTTCCTTCATCGTGACACTGGCCTTTTTGTATATCCTGCGCGGCCTGACGATCTTCATCGCCATCAAGACCACCAACAAGACGATCATTGGTGGTGTGCGTGATGCGGCTGAGGGAGACTGGCTGGCAGCCGTGTTTGGCGGCAAGATCTTCAAGGGCCTGTTTGTATGGCTCGGTGATCAGGGGATCATCTCGACCTTTGTGGCTGGCAACAGGGCCGGTGAACCGGTGGTCGATGGTATTCCGATGCTGATTGTCTGGGCGATCGGTCTTGTCATCTTCGGCCATATTCTTTTAACCCGCACACGGTTTGGCAACTGGATCTTTGCTGCCGGCGGTGATGCACAGGCTGCCCGCTATACCGGTGTGCCGGTGAACCGGGTGAAGATCCTGATGTTCATGTTCACCGCGTTCTGTGCGACGGTCTTTGCGACCTGTCAGGTGATCGAGTTTGGTTCTGCTGCGGCAGACCGTGGATTGCTGAAGGAGTTTGAGGCGATCATCTCGGTGGTGATTGGCGGTGCCTTGCTGACCGGGGGCTATGGTTCGGTTGTCGGGGCTGCTCTTGGGGCGCTTATCTTTGGTGTTGTGCAGCAGGGTCTGTTCTTTGCCGGGGTTGAGAGTTCGCTGTTCCGAGTGTTCCTGGGTGTTATCCTGCTGCTTGCAGTGATCCTGAACACCTATATCCGCCGTACGATAACAGGGGAGCGGTGATATGAGTACGCCACTGATTGAACTTGTTGATATCGAGAAGCACTTTGGTTCCGTCATTGCCTTGAACGGGGTGAGTGTGTCGGTCAATGCGGGTGAGTGCCATTGCCTTCTTGGCGATAATGGTGCTGGCAAATCAACCTTCATCAAGACAATGGCCGGTGTGCATCAGCCGACACGCGGCAAGATCATGCTTGATGGCAAGCAGGTTGTGTTCTCGACCGCCCGTCATGCGATTGATGCCGGCATTGCGACGGTCTATCAGGACCTTGCGATGATCCCGCTGATGTCTGTGACGCGCAACTTCTGGATGGGACGTGAGCCGATCCGCAAGGTTGGTCCGCTGCGTTTGATTGACTTTGAGCATGCGAACCAGGTGACAATGGATGAGATGGCCCGCATGGGCATTCGCCTGCGTGAGCCGGGGCAGGCTGTTGGCACCTTGTCGGGTGGTGAGCGTCAGACGGTTGCGATTGCACGTTCGGTGTATTTTGGTGCGAAGGTGCTGATCCTGGATGAGCCGACATCAGCGCTGGGTGTGCGTCAGACCTCGAATGTGCTGGCGACGATCGACAAGGTGCGCAAGAAGGGCATTGGCGTTGTGTTCATCTCGCACAATGTGCGCCATGCGATGGCTGTCGGGGACCGGTTTACCGTGCTCAACCGTGGCCAGACACTGGGCACGGCAAAGCGCGGCGAGATCAAACCTGAAGAACTGCAGGAACTCATGGCAGGCGGACAGGAACTGGCAACGCTGGAAGGATCCCTCGGCGGAACCGTATAGCGGGGGTTTCCGTCTGAATTCAAGTTGTAGAAAGGGCCGTGTTACAGCGGCCCTTTTTGTGTTTGCGCTGCACAATATTTGGTCGCCACGCACATATTGCATGCATTGCCCCCAATGGATCGCGGTACGCCGGACTTCATAAAGACTGCAGTTCTTTGACCTGTGTCAAAAATTCGAATTGGCACGGATATTGCTGATCATGATGCAGGTCCAGAGGGGACCATAACCAGGCATTCGCCAAAGAGTGCCGGACTGTCGGGCGGTCAAAACGTCTATGAGGATTGATCGCCCGACAGCAAATGCAGACCCGGCAGCGGCCTTTGTCATCACCTTTGCATGTCGGCGACAATTTTTCTCAGGATATCCGCAAAGTAAGCACTGGCCGGGCTGAGCTTCGTCTGTGCTCTCGTATTCAGCCCGACGGAACCCAACGTTGAATCGGTGTCTACCGGCAGGGTTGTGAACTCACCACTGTCAATTTCCGTCGATACAACCCCGCGTGAGATGATCCAGATTGCCTCGTGATGCCGGACAAAGGAACGACCAAATGAATCGGATACGGTCTCGACAATTTTTTGCGGCTCTGTAATGCCCTGTTCTATGAACAAACGGTCGACAAACGGACGGATTATCGATTGCCGTGTTGGCACAAGAACGGGAAAATCATCCAGCGCATTAACAGCAAACTGCCTGTTACCGGCAAGAGGATGGCTTCTGTGTACGGCAAATATAACCTTATCGCGGTACAAAGGCTCGAAAATCAGCCCCTGCATCGTTTCAGGTGCCGGTAAACGACCCATCACCAGATCGAGTTCTCCCAGTCGCAACTGATCCAGCAATGCTCTGTTTTCGCCTGTAATGATTTTGAGACGATTGCGCATTCCTGATTTCAGATAGCTGGCCACGGCCTGTGGAATTATCGTGGTCGATACGGTGGGCAATGCGCCCAGTTTCACCTTTGGGCCATCTGCAATATTCAGCTCTGTCAGTGCATTGATACCGTTTCTTGCCGCCGCCAGACTGCTGCCCGCATGGCGCAGGAAAATGTCGCCGTAACTGGAGATGCGAATGCCACGTCCTTCTCTTTCAATCAGGGGCTTGCCGCAGATGTCCTCCAGTTCACGGATTGTGCGTGTGACAGCCGGTTGCGTGAGATTAAGACTTTCAGCAGCACGGCTGACACTCTTTTGACGCGCAACCTCGACAAAGGTTTCCAGATGCCGCAATTTTATTCTACGCAGTAAATTCATATCATTTTCGCTATTCTTAACGGTGATATATTCATTATTCATCTCTGAAGAAATATGTAAACCTGTCGAGTATGATAAGCGCGCACGTGGGAAATGGCGGATGAATGATAGTAAAACTGACCTGACGCTCCAGGCGCATGACAATTCAGAACCGGATGTTACGCCACAATCTGATCGCCGCGAAACAGGCATGAAGGTGCGCCGCCAGGTGCTTGGGAATGCACATGTTGATCGCGCAGAAGCAGCAAAAACCGGCTTTGATGCGCCTTTTCAGGAAATGATTGTAGAGGCCGCATGGGGGCACGTATGGTCTCGGCCTCAGTGGACCCTGCGTGAACGATCCATTGTAACGATTGCGTTGCTCGCGGCATTGGGGCACGACGATGAGGTTGCCATGCATGTGCGTGCAACCGCCAATACCGGAGCAAGCCGGGATGACATATGCGAGGCACTTATGCATGTTGCCATCTATGCCGGTGTACCGGCAGCCAACCATGCTATAAAAATTGTGAAGGAAACCTTTGCACAAATGGATGCAAATTCTGATGGAGGGCCTCACCATGGATAATGCCAAACCGGAAACCGGCGCCTTTTATCCGCGTGATCGAAACTGGCATCCCAAAGCCTTTACACCCGATTACAAGACGAGCGTGCTGCGCTCTCCGCAAAAGGCGCTTCTGTCGCTTTCAGGCACGACAAGTGAAATCACCGGGCCGGTTTTTGGCCACGAGATACTGGGTGAAAAGGACAATGACCTTATTCACAATTTTGCGGCACCGGGTGAAAGTGCAATCGGTCAGCGGATCATTGTACACGGCCGGGTTCTGGATGAGCGCGGCATAGGGGTCGCTGGTGTTCTTCTGGAGTTCTGGCAGGCCAACGCCGGCGGCCGTTACCGTCACAAGAAAGAAGGCTACATTGGAGCGCTTGACCCGAACTTTGGCGGATGCGGACGTGCGATTACCGATGAGAACGGCTACTATTTTTTCAGAACTGTGAAACCGGGGCCCTATCCATGGCCCAACGGCGTGAATGACTGGCGGCCCGCGCATATCCACTTTTCGCTATTCGGCCACGGATTTGCGCAGCGACTGATCACCCAGATGTATTTCGAAGGGGACCCCCTCATTGCGCTATGTCCCATCGTTCGCACAATCAGCGATCAGGCAGCGATTGATCAGCTTGTGGCGCCGCTGGATATGGCCAATACGATACCGATGGATGCCCGGGCCTATAAATTTGACATGGTGCTGCGCGGACGCCGTTCAACAATGTTTGAAAACCGCATGGAGGGTAATTAGTTGGTACAGCCACTTGCCTTGTTGAAAGAGAGTCCTTCACAGACTGCGGGGCCGTATGTTCACATCGGATGCGTTCCAAATTTTTCTGGAATACCGGGCGTTTATGAGCAGGATCTTGGTCGGTCGATGACCAACGATAAAACGCTCGGCGAGTGCATTGCCATTGAGGGACGCGTGCTTGATGGCACGGGAACACCGTTGAAAGACGCACTATTGGAAATTTGGCAGGCAGATCACAAAGGCCTCTACAACAGCCCGTCCGAGACCAGGGGTAGTGCAGACCCGAATTTTTCCGGCTGGGGGCGTCAGCCAACCCATATGGATAGTGGAATTTACCGGTTTGAAACCATCAAACCCGGTCGTGTGCCCTTCACGGATGGCCGCTTGCAGGCGCCGCATATTTCATTTTGGATCGTTGCGCGCGGGATCAATCTTGGCCTCAATACCCGGATGTATTTTGCTGACGAAGAAGAAGCCAACACGGCAGACCCGGTGCTCAATCGGATTGAACATCAGGTGCGGGTGCCGACTTTATTGGCGCAGCGTACCGGCGATGCCTATCGTTTCGACATCCATCTGCAGGGTGAATTCGAGACAATATTCTTTGACATTTAAGGACGCAGCTTCATGGCAAAATTCCAAACGCTTCAACAGGCTGTTGCGGACAATCTCAAGGATGGCGACAGTGTCGCCTTTGAAGGTTTCACCCACCTTATTCCCCATGCAGCCGCCCATGAGGTCATTCGCCAGGGTCGCAAGGACCTGACCTTGATACGGATGACTCCGGATGTCGTCTATGATCAGATAATTGGCATGGGGCTGGCCAAAAAACTCATATTTTCCTACGCAGGAAACCCCGGCGTTGGGCTGTTACGCCGCGTGCGTGACGCGGTGGAAAATCAATGGCCGCAGCCGCTTGAACTCGAAGAGCACAGCCATGCGGCCATGGCAAATGCCTATGAGGCGGGAGCTGCCGGGCTGCCCTGCGCCATTTTCAGGGGATATCTTGGGGCAGAACTTGCCAGGGTTAATCCGCGGATCAAGACCATTGAGTGTCCGTTTACCGGTGAAACTCTGGCAGCGGTGCCGGCATTGCGTCCTGATGTGACATTCATTCATGCGCAAAAAGCCGATCGCAAGGGCAATGTGCTGATAGAAGGCATACTCGGGGTTCAAAAGGAGGCCGTTCTTGCCGCTCATCGCTCTGTCATTACCTTCGAAGAGCTTGTCGACGATCTGGACAGCCATCCCAATGCCTGCATTCTTCCCCACTGGACCATGAGTGCCCTATGCCAGGTTCCAGGCGGGGCACATCCTTCCTATGCCAGTGGCTACTATACGCGGGACAATTCCAACTATCTTGCCTGGGATCGCGTCGCTGCTGATCGCGCAACGTTTCTGGCGTGGATGAAGGATAACGTACTGGAAGCGTCACCGGATGATTTTGCCTCCCGTGTCAGTGCATTGAGGACAGCAGCATGAGCCAGCAGGATTTTACACCTGATGAAATGATGACCATTGCAGCGTCGCGTGCGTTGAAGAATGATGATGTTTGTTTTGTCGGCATCGGTGCCCCATCGGCTGCCTGCAATGTGGCGCGGCTGACGCATGCACCGGATATCACCCTGATATACGAAAGCGGTACCATCGGCACGGCTCCTGACGTGCTGCCTTTGTCGATTGGTGACGGTGAACTATGCGATACGGCGGTAACGACCGTATCGGTACCGGAAATGTTTCGCTACTGGCTCCAGGGTGGTCGGGTGACCATCGGATTTCTGGGAGCGGCACAACTGGATCGCTTCGGCAATATCAATACAACTGTCATCGGTGAATATGACAGTCCCAAAACGCGGCTGCCCGGCGGCGGCGGTGCACCGGAAATTGCCTCCTTGTCGGGTGAAATCTATATCACCATGAAACAGTCCCTTAGAGGGATGGTCGACAAGATTGATTTTTTTACCTCGTTTGGCCATGGCGAGGGGGGTGACCATCGTCAAAGACTTGGTATGACGACGCGCGGTCCAACGATGTTGATTACCGATCTGGCCATCTGGCGTCCGGATTCTGAAACCAAGTCCTTTCAGGTTGTTTCCCTGCATCCGGGCGTTACCCGTGAAGCGGTTCAGGCAACCTGCGGCTGGCAAGTCGAATTTGCGGATCGGGTGGATGAAACACCTGCGCCGAGCGAACTTGAACTCGATACACTTCGCGCGCTCAAGGCGCGCACCAAGGCCGCCCATGAGCGGACAGAAAACAAGGGAGAGGCTGCATAATGTCACAGGCATTTATCTGCGATTACATTCGCACACCGATTGGACGGTTTGGGGGAAGTCTGTCGTCCGTGCGCGCAGATGATCTTGGAGCGGTTCCGCTGAAGGCACTGGCACAAAGAAATCCATCGCTTGATCTTGAAGCCGTTGATGACGTTTATTTCGGTTGCGCCAATCAGGCGGGAGAAGACAACCGCAATGTCGCGCGTATGAGTGTTCTGCTGGCCGGCTTTCCTGTGAGCGTTCCGGCAAACACCGTCAACAGACTTTGTGGTTCCGGCATGGATGCCACGATAGCTGCGGCAAGGGCCATCAAGGCGGGCGAGGCGGAGTTGATCATCGCCGGCGGTGTGGAGTCCATGTCACGGGCGCCTTTTGTCATGCCGAAAGCCGATGCGGCGTTTTCACGCAAAGCCGAGATTTACGACACAACGATTGGCTGGCGGTTTGTCAATCCGCTTCTCAAGGCACAATATGGCGTCGATTCCATGCCGGAAACCGGTGAAAACGTTGCCGAAGATTTTGGAATCTCACGGGCCGATCAGGATGCATTTGCCTTCCGTTCGCAACAAAAAGCAGCTGCTGCCCAGGACAAGGGGCGACTTGCCAGGGAAATTGTGCCGGTCTCGATACCGCAGCGCAAGGGCGCGGAGATTGTGGTTGATCGTGATGAGCATCCGCGTTCCACATCACTTGAAAAACTGGCGCAGCTGTCAACACCATTTCGCAAGGGTGGTACCGTCACCGCAGGCAACGCGTCTGGTGTCAATGACGGTGCGGCGGGTCTCATTGTGGCATCGGAAAAGGCGATTAAAAAACATGGCCTGCGTCCCATCGCGAGAATCGTCGGTGGTGCAACTGCCGGGGTCTCTCCGCGTATTATGGGCATTGGACCAGCGCCAGCGACACAAAAACTGCTGAGCCGTATTGGCCTGTCTATTGCCGACATTGGTGTTATCGAACTCAATGAGGCTTTTGCCAGTCAGGGTATTGCTGTTCTGCGTCAACTGGGTGTTGCCGAAGATGCTGAATTCGTCAATGCAAATGGTGGTGCCATTGCATTGGGACACCCTTTGGGCATGTCCGGTGCACGTATCACCGGAACCGCGGCACTGGAGCTTGGTGAGCGTGATGCGCGCTATGCAATTGCCACCATGTGTATCGGTGTCGGGCAGGGCATAGCGATTGCACTGGAGCGGGTGTGAAAGCAACCTGCTGCAGGCGGTGGCGCGCGGAATACGAAATTTCCAAGGGGAGAGTGGCCTATGCCAATTGGCGAAAACATTATTGATCAGAGCGGGTTGGCACCGTTTTTCAAGATTTCGAATCCGCATGCGCTGGGCCTTGAGGCTCCGCAGATCCGCCACGGTGATGCATTGCAGACCTGGGTTCGTTCGTTTTCCGGTTTTCAAAAAGAAGCCCTGGTCGTTTCGGCGCAAACGGGCCTGGCATGGCGACTGGTGAGTGACGAAGGCCCCTATCTTGATGGTCATGATGCGGCGCCTTGCCCGCTGGCGTTTTTGACCGCTGGCATGATCGCTTCCTATATGAATGAGATTCTTGCACTTGCAAAAACGCAGAATGTGACCATCACAAAACTGCGCCTGTTGCAGGATAATTTTTACACAATGAAAGGCTCGATGCCCAGGCGCACGATGATTGGTGGCGCACTGCCGGTTGAGTTGACGGTTGAAATCGATTGCGATCTGGAAGGTGCAGCACTTAATCAGTTTTTGATGAATGCCATCCATGCATCCCCTTTGAATGGCCTGATGCGTGGTCAACTCACCAGCCTGTTTGCGCTGGCCAAAAATGGCACTGCACTTGCGACCGACAAGGTGGCTGCACTTGATAGAGAGATTTATCCGGACCCGGGCGACAGGTTTGATGGTGCACAAGCCGCCGAGGGGCAGGTCAGCCTCATGGAGCGGGTTGGTTTGACGCCCAAAAAGGAGGTTGCAGGTGGAACTTCAGCGGCTTCCTCAAGCCTGGCAGATGAGCAGAACCGGACCCTGAATATTGGCGCGATCTGCACGTTGCGTGATGATGGTCTCAAGGAAATCACCCAATTGCAAAACAGCCCTCACGGAACCTCCTTTCGATTTTTGTCGGAAGAGGCACCAATCAATGGCGGGCAGGGGCGGGCTCCCGATGCCAACAGTCTTATTTCTGCAGGTATTGCCTTTTGTTTCATGACGCAGTTTGGCCGGTTTGTAAGCATGCTTAAACTTGATCTGGAGGAATATCGCATTATACAGGACACGCATTTTTCTCTGGGCGGCGCTTCAGGTGGAACCGGCAAAGCGGGCCATGCAGACCCGGTTGAAACCCATGTGTATTTGAACACGGGTGAAAGTGATGCCGTTGCCCGCGAAATGCTTGATATAAGCGAACAGACCTGCTTTCTGCATGCCTTTTGCCGCACGGACCTGAAAACAAAACTATCAATCGTAAAGGTCTGACATGTCCGCATCGCGCCAGCGCACACAAGTGGCTATTATTGGCGGTGGACCTGCTGGGCTGCTGCTGTCTCATATACTTGATCAACAGGGCATTGATACCATCGTACTGGAGCGCCAGTCGAAAGACTATGTGCTGGCGCGTATCCGCGCCGGGGTGCTGGAAGCCGGTTCTGTACAGTTGTTGCGGGATGTGGGGCTTGGTGCGCGCATGGACCAGCATGGCAAACCCAAGGATGGCACGGGTATCGTGTGGCAGAATAAGCCTGCGTTCTACATCAATACAGCTGAGTGGACCGGCAAGCAGATCATGGCCTATGGCCAGACGGCGATAACCGAAGACCTGTATGCAGCGCGGGAGCGTGATGGTGGCCACATCATCAACGAAGCTGCCAATGTCGCGCTGCATGACCTTACGTCCGACACCCCCCATGTCACCTATGAGAAGGATGGGGTGATATGCCGGATCGACTGTGACTTTGTGGCCGCGTGCGACGGGTTCCACGGTATTGGTCGCCAATCCATACCATCTGATGTTCTAAAAACCTTTGAACGTGTCTATCCGTTCGGTTGGCTTGGCATCATGGCTAAGGTGCCGCCCCTGCCTGACTTCGTCTATGCCTATCATGAAAAAGGTTTTGCACTTGCAGCTCAGCGCAATCCGATGTTGAGCCGCTATTATGTTCAATGTGACGCCACCGACACCATTGATGCCTGGTCAGATGACCGGTTTTGGGATGAATTGCTCGCCCGGTTTCCAAGCGACATGGCCAGCCAAATTGTAACAGGACCATCCATAGAAAAATCCATTGCGCCACTGCGCAGCTTCGTTGCAGAGCCGATGCAATATGGGCGCATGTATCTTGCGGGTGATGCAGCCCATGTTGTCCCGCCAACCGGAGCCAAGGGGCTCAATCTGGCGTTTTCCGATATCTACTATCTGTCGCGCGGGTTCATTGAACACTATAAAAATACCCGAGCACATTATCTGGAAACCTATTCTCAAATGGCGCTCAGGCGTGTTTGGAGTGCGGTCAATCTGTCCTGGCGGCTTACAAAACTGTTGCACAGATTTCCGCAGGAAGACCCATTTGACGAGCGCATTCGTCAAAACGACTATGATCTTTTGTTGACATCACCGGCGGTTCAAAGCGCTCTGGCCCATGAGTATGTCGGTTTGCCCTATGAGGATTAACGACCAGACGGCAATGCTTCAGCCTGTATCCGCATGGGCTCCGGAAAACAGCTGAGCGTAATTCAGTGTCGCCTGTGAGTGTTCGTGCATCATCGCTTCTGCGCGGGCTGATTGTCCTTTGCAGATGGCGTCAAATATTATCACATGCTGCGCATGGCCAACGCTCAGTCGCATCTGCTCACGCTTCGGGTTTTGTGTGTCAAAAGCCAATGTACCCAGTGCTGCCATGGGCAGATGCCGAATACGCTCATATGTATGCGCAATGAGATCATTGCCACATTCATGCATGATTGTCCTGTGGAACAAAACATTGGCCTCATGGTACCCACCCATCAGGTCATTGCTGGGATGCTCGGCCTCCACCAGCGCTGCTGATTGTTTGATGCAATTTTCAAGCACCGTGCGCGCGTGTTTGGAAATGCCATCGCGGGCCATTGTACGCGCAGCCAATCCTTCCAGCACGCTGCGAACATCAATTGTCTTGGCAACATCTTCCGTTTGCACGGCTCTTGCCCGATACCCGCGCCCGGTGCGTTTTTCAATCAGACCCTCGGCTTCCAGTGCTGCCAATGCGGTGCGGGCAGGTGTGCGCGATACGCCAAGTTCCTGGGCGATGGCAACTTCAGATATCCTGTCATTGTCCTGGTAGTCGCCTTGCAGTATTTTTCGCCGGACGATCGCCAGAACCCGTTGTTCATTCGATTGCAATTTTGTCACCGTGGCGGTTACATTTATGGATACACAATGGCTGTATTTGATGAAATTCTGGATGACATCGGACGTAAATGCAATCATAATGTATGCAAAAATGGGCAATCTGCAAAATCCTCCACGTAACGTGGCGTATTTTCCGATGTTTGCAGCAGCGCCTTATTCGACAGGGAGCAGGCCGTCATGAATATCCAGAATGTCGATTCACCGATTACAACACAGCTGTTCATACGGGGTGAAACCTGTGATGCACATGATGGTGCCACCTATGCGATCCAGAATCCGGCGCGCCCTGATGAACTGGTGGGCTATGCGGCAAAAGGCAACGCCGAGGATGTTGACCGTGCTGTAACCGCAGCCAATGGCGCATTTCCGGCGTGGTCCGCATTGTCCTATGAGGCCCGGGCCGATCTGTTGATGAAAATAGCCGATACATTGGTTGCGGATGAAGATGATGTTGGATTTCGCTCGCGGCTGTTTTGCCGTGAGCATGGCAAGATCATCAAGGAAACCCTTCTGGAAATGACCCGTCTGGGAGATCGCTTTCGCCAATCCGCCGGATATGCAGCCCGTCTTGCGGCAGATGAGAATATTGCCGGTCCACCATTCGATACGATTGTAACGCGGCAGGCGCGCGGTGTTGCAGCACTGATTGTCCCCTGGAACTGGCCGCTTTCCATACTGGGCGCAAAGCTGCCGCAAGCACTGATTGCCGGTAACACGGTGGTGGTTAAACCATCACGCAATTCTGCACTCGCGCCATCTTTGACGTTGCACAAAATCGCAGCCATGCTTCCGCCCGGAGTGGTTAATGTCATAACCGGGGATGCCTCTGAAATCGGCGATGCGCTGGTAACGCATCCTCTGGTACGCTTTGTCAATTTCACCGGTTCGGTGAATGTCGGCAAACATGTGATGAAAATGGCGGCAGAAAATATCACGCCCGTCACTTTGGAACTGGGGGGTAATGATGCCGCCATCATATGCGCGGATGCGCAATTGGACGCGGGTGCCTTCATGCGCATGTACATGGGAGCGTTCATGTCATCAGGGCAAATCTGTATGGCATTGAAAAGGCTTTATGTGCACCGTTCACGCTATGACGAATTGATCGATGGAATGACTGCGACCTGCAACAAAATGGTGGTTGGTGATGGTTTGCTTGACGAAACCAATATGGGGCCGGTCAATAATGCCAGGCAATTGAAGGTTGTGACGGACATGATCAGCCAAGCGCGTCAGGCTGGTGCTGAAGTCCACGAATGTGGGCAGGTGCCAGATGAGGAACTTTATCAAAAGGGTTATTTCCAAAAACCAACACTCGTCTATAATCCCGATTCACAACTGGACATTGTAAAAGAAGAACAGTTTGGACCAGCCTTGCCCATAATGCCCTTTGACACAGACGATGAAGCCATTGCATTGGCAAATGACAGTCGGTTTGGCCTGTGTTCATCGGTGTGGACACCGGACCGGGACCGCGCTGTGGCTTTGGCGCGACGTCTTGAGGCTGGCTACACCTATTTGAATGCGCATGGTCCTGCGGCGCAGGACGGGCGTGGCCCCTTCGGCGGCTTCAAACAATCCGGTATCGGACGCAATCTGGGATATGAAGGCGTCATTCAGTTTCAAGGATATCATTCAATCTCCGGCCCGGCGGGCTGGCTGTCCTAATGGACGTTTTGGGAGGAACGAAATGAATAAGTTGGTTGCAATACTGGCGGCCGGGTTTGTCGCAATGGGTATAACGACACCCATGGCGAAAGATTTGAGCCTTTCCTACTTTATGGGCCCCAAGCACCCGATGAATGGTGCGGTGTTCAAACCCTTTGCCGACAAGCTTGCTGAATTGTCCGAGGGCAATTTGACAGTGACGCAATTCCCCGGCGGTGCACTGAACTCGGTGCCACCAAAACAATATTCCATTTTGCTTGATGGTGTCGCCGATATTGCCTTTCATCTGCCCGGGTATACGTCACAGCTTTTTCCGATGACAAATGTGGTTACCGTGCCGACGCTTTGTGACAGCGCTATTGCCTGTACAGAGGGGCTGCTGCGCGCCCGTTCAGAACTGGAGAAGGAATATAACGCGAAAGTTCTCGCCATATGGGCGAACTCGCCACCGGTGCTGATTACCCGCGACAAGCCGGTGCGCAGCCTGAAGGATCTGGAAGGCATGAAGGTACGTGTCACATCTGCGACTGATGTGCCCTTTACCGAGGCGCTTGGTGCATCGGCTGTGTCTCAGCCGGTTTCGGTGATCAACCAGAATCTGACAAATGGCGTGATTGACGCGATTGCCATCGACCCGTCAGCGATCCGGTCCTTCAAACTGCATGAAGCCGGAAACTATGTAACGACCTGGTATCCCGGCTCCGGCTCTGCATTTGTGTTGCTGATGAACCGCGGCATCTATGACGCATTGTCTGATCAGGAAAAGGCCTGGATTGATGCGGCAGCAGACGACAGCCTCTCCATGAGCGGCGGACGTGTCTATGAAGCAGCGGCCTCAAAGGGCATTGAGGCTGCGCGGCAGGCCGGCAATGAAATCATCGACCTGCCTGATGATGAGAAGGCAAAATTCAATGCCGCCATTGCCGATGAACTGGCCAAATTCAAGGCAGCCGAGTTGAAAGACGGTGTAACGGGAGCACAGGTTATTCAGTTGATGCGCGGCAACTGACGTGCCAACGGGTGGCTTGTTCAGTACCATAGATCGGGGGCTCGGCAGACTGGTCGGGCTCCTTTCAATTGTCGGCTCCCTATGCCTTATTGCGCTCGTGGCTATCACTGTGGTTGCTGTGGTCGCGCGCTATTTCTTCAATGATCCGATATTTGGCATTGAGGATGTGTCGACCATGGCATTGACTGTCGTTGTTGCAGCAGCTGTTGCCTATGGCGGTCAACACGGGGCGCATGTTTCCGTTAATGTTATCGGTTTTTTTGCCGGGCGGAAGACGACAAGGATTACCGATATTCTGGCCCGGTCGTTGGGCGTCATGACGATTGCGATCGCAGCCTATGCTCTCTTTGCAAAAGGGCAGTGTGGTTTCGAATGCGGTGCATTTACCGCCAATTTGGAAATTCATCACAAGATATTTTATTATACGCTTGGTATTGCCATGGCCTTGTACTGCGCGCAGTTGTTGGTTCATCTCATTGCAGGTATTGTCCATTTCAATGGTGAAGACCCGCATGAAATTGCAGATTGATGAGCAACGATCCCATGGCTGGATGGTGTGAATGAGCAATTTTGATATCGGTCTTTTAGGGTTTGCCACGCTCTTCATCCTGCTCCTTATTCGCATGCCGGTGGGCACAGCCATGCTTCTGGTTGGCGGTGCAGGCATCTGGATCATCAGACCACCAGCGATGATCCCGGTCATAGCGGGCGAAATTTTTGGCGAGGCGTCCAATTATTCTCTGACGATATTGCCGCTGTTTATTCTGATGGGCAATCTGGCCGGTGTCTCCGGCATGAGCAGGGATTTATACGATGCTGCCCACAGTTGGTTTGGCCATCTCAAGGGGGGCCTTGCCTCGTCAACGATCGTCGGGTGTGCCGGATTTTCCGCCCTTTCAGGATCTTCGCTGGCGGCAGCGCTGACAATGGGGCGGGTCAGCCTGCCTGAAATGCAGCGTTACAAATATGACAATGGGCTTGCAACCGGCGCGATCGCTGCCGGCGGAACGCTGGGGATATTAATTCCGCCATCTGCCGGTTTTGTTGTTTATGCCATTTTGACCGAGGAGAGTATCGGGCGCCTGTTCATTGCCGGTGTCATTCCGGGCATTTTGCTGACCATGCTGTTTGTGGCGGCCATTCGATTGATAGTTGGCCTCAATCCGGCAAAGGCACCGGTCGCTCTTGCCGCAGAACCCTTAGCCCGGCGGTTTGCTGCCCTGCTGCGTGCGTCATGGATACTTGGCATTATTTTCATAACGATTGGCGGTATTTACATAGGTGTTTTTTCCGCCGTTGAAGCCGCTGGCATTGGCGCGTTCTTTGCCTTTTTGGTCGCGCTTTTGCGTCGATCGCTGGGCTGGAAAAACTGCCGTGATGTATTGAGCAGCACACTGCGTTCAACCGGAACAGTCTTTCTGATCCTGTTTGGTGCTTTCGTTTTCAAAACCTTTATCGCTTTTACCGGTATCCC
Source organism: uncultured Rhizobiaceae group bacterium (assembly GCA_947501445.1). Taxonomy (GTDB): domain Bacteria; phylum Pseudomonadota; class Alphaproteobacteria; order Rhizobiales; family Rhizobiaceae; genus Hoeflea_A. The sequence continues at coordinate 69,661 of CANMVS010000015.1, forward strand.
GTTTCAACTCGTCAGTCTGGTCTCCGAAAGCGGCCTTTCGGCGATGGAAATCGTCCTCATCATTTTGGTGATTTTCATTGTTCTGGGCACATTTCTTGAAGGGTTCGCCATCTTGGTTTTGACGATCCCGCTGGTGCAGCCGATATTGCAGGATCACGCGGTGAATATGATCTGGTTTGGTGTTTTGATGGTCATCGTCCTGGAAATGGCGCTGATATCACCACCGGTCGGGCTGAATGTTTTTGTGGTCAAGGGGATTGCCCCGGACGTGCCCATGAACACAATTTTCCGCGGCATATGGCCGTTCTGGTTCGCCATGCTGCTCGCCGTGGTCCTTATTCTGCTGATTCCAGCCTTGGCACTTTACCTTCCAAACACCATGTTTGGATGAACACAAGTCAGGGTCTAATTCGCCTCAAACAGTATTCGACCAGAAGGTGGATTGTTGCCGCCACTAAATCGGTCAATATGTTCGAATAAAAGGCCAAGGCGGTCCTGCCAATCGGGAATTTGGCCGGTGGTGGCCAGCGCAAATCGCTCCGTACCTAGTCCAAAGGCAAATTGTACGGTGGCGTCAGTGGACGCTTCGCCAATCTCGCTCCAGCCTGCGGTTTGCGGATAGGTTGAAAAGACCGGCGGGTCACCTTCATCAATCCAATAGTAAATGCCAACTGTTGCAAACGCATGTGCAGAAGGATCCCCCGGGAAGCGGTAGAATCCGGACCCGTCAGCGGCAACCTGAGCCTCTTTTGTGTCTCTGAAAAATACCTGTCTATCCGTATCGATGCCGTGTTCGGCCAAAATCGGCAGAAAGGGCTCAAATTCCGATGTACTGACAAACTGCAAATGGCTCTTTTTCAATCCGTCATTGACATCCAAGTACGCCATCAATTGTTTGAACGTATCCATCTTGCTGTGGTCTGGCGGTGCAAAGCAACAGAAAATGTGAAAGAGCGGCAATACATCCCTGCGGTGTTTGCGGGCAATATCCTCAACGCGAACACAGGGTTGAATAATCATCTGGCCGGGAAGAACATCAACCCCGGTTTCGTCATAACGAAGGCCTGCATTAAAACTCTCATCACCGGTTATTGTCGGCAACGAACCGGCCATCCTGTAGCCTTTGTCGGCGAAATAATCGATCATTGATACATGGACGAGATGAGTTGGCCCATCAAGCCCGCTGCCTTTTGCTTCATCAGCTGAATAGGTCCTTGAGGGCAAAACCGAACTTGCCGCGATAAGCGCGCTGGCCTTCAAGAGTGCACGACGTTGTTTCAACACAATGAAATTCCTTTATTCCAAAATGTTCAATAGCCCAATTGTGCATGCCTGCCCAGCAAAGATGCGTTGTCTGGTGACAGATTGAGATCGTAATATTATTACATGAATTGCGTTACTCTATAACATATGTAATACACGACAGATCGAAATTTCAAAGGATATGTGCCTGTGCCAGATGCACGTGAACCACTGATTTGTCTGAAGAATGCTGGACTGGAGAAGGCAGGGCGCTGGCTGGTGCGCGGTATTGAGTTTTCTGTCCGACCCCGTGAAATCGTCACGCTGATCGGTCCAAATGGTTCCGGCAAATCAACGACCGCAAAACTTGCGCTTGGTATTCACAGGCCCAGTGAAGGTGAGGCGCAAAGAAAGAATGGGATAAAAATCGGGTATGTGCCCCAAAAAATTGCGATTGACTGGACATTGCCGTTGAGCGTTGAACGCTTCATGCAACTGACACAATCATTGTCGCCCGCGCAAATTTCAGCGGCTCTTGAGGCGACAGGTATCGCGCATCTTGCCAAAGCCGAGGTGCGGAATTTGTCCGGCGGGGAATTTCAGCGCGCCATGCTGGCTCGGGCGATGGCTGCGAAGCCCGACTTTCTGGTGCTTGATGAGCCGGTGCAGGGGGTTGATTTTGCCGGTGAAATTGCCCTGTATGAATTGATTGGTAAAATACGTGACGAGCTGGAATGTGGGATATTGCTGATTTCCCATGATTTGCATGTGGTCATGGCAGCCACCGACCAGGTTATTTGCCTGAACGGTCACGTATGTTGCAAGGGAACCCCCGATGCCGTGGTGGAGAGCGCCGAATATCGTAGATTGTTTGGAGATCGTGCAGCGCCAGCACTGGCGATCTATCAGCATCAGCATGATCACACCCATCTTCCCGATGGTACAGTCAGGCACGCCGATGGTTCTGTAACTGATCATTGTCACCCGGACGATGGTCATCACCACCATGAAATTGACCACAGCGAACCAGTGACAAATGCAAATCGGAAAAATGATCATGTTTGATGATTTTTTTACACGCGCAATCATTGCAGGTGTAGGCGTTGCCATTGTTGCTGCGCCGCTTGGATGTCTGGTGATATGGCGACGCCTGGCCTATTTTGGAGACACCTTGTCCCATGCCGCTTTGCTGGGTGTCGCATTGGCGTTTTTGCTGCAGGTGAACATAACACTGGCAGTCTTTGTGGTTTGCGCTCTGGTAGCGCTGGCACTGGTTGGACTGCAGCGTCATGCGACGCTTTCGTCCGATTCACTTCTCGGTTTGCTTGCTCATTCGTCACTGGCCCTTGGTCTGGTTGTTTTGGCTTCGATGACGTGGCTGCGTATTGATCTGATGGGGTTTCTGTTTGGCGATATCCTGTCCGTATCTATCGTTGATATCGGTATTATCTATCTGGGTGGTGCGGCAGTACTGGTTGTATTGGCTGTGATCTGGAAGCCGCTCTTTGCAGCAACCGTGAACCGGGAGCTTGCAGAGGCAGAAGGACAGAACCCGGATCGAACGAATTTGATTTTCATGCTTTTGATGGCCGTGGTTATTGCAATCTCCATGAAAATAGTAGGTGTATTGCTCATCACAGCCTTGCTGATCATTCCCGCAGCCACCGCAAGGCGTTTTTCTACCGGGCCAGAGCAAATGGCGGTAATAGCTGCAATCGTGGGCGTGGCGGCAGTCGTATCCGGCCTTTTTGGCTCGCTGAAATGGGACACCCCGTCGGGACCATCCATCGTGGTCGCAGCACTGGCACTGTTTCTTGTCAGTCTGTCGCCTGTGGCAGGGATCATCATCAATCTCAGCAAGCGCTCATTGGGAGAAAAACTGTGAAATTGCAGCAGAATTCCAAACTCACCAAAAACCAGGGGCTTGTGTACGATGCGCTCTCAAAGGCTGATGGGCCGCTGAGCGCCTATACGATACTGGATGGATTGCGCGATCACGGGATCCGTGCGCCACTTCAGGTATATCGTGCTTTGGACAAGTTACTTGAATTTGGAATGGTACATCGTCTGGAGAGCCTCAATTCATTCGTTGTTTGCCGACATCCCGATTGTGAAACGCAAAAAACCATGGTTTTTGCAATCTGTGAAAGTTGCGAAAATGTGTTGGAGCTTGCCGATGATGGACTTGTTGGACAACTCGCAACATTGGCTGATGCGCGAGGATTCAGCGTAAAAACCACCACGATAGAGATGTCGGGACTGTGCTCTGATTGTAGTGCAGTCCAGCCCTGATTACAGGCCAATAGCCTGATTTTTCAAGCGAAATATATCACGCAGAACATTTAGCGATCTTCTTGAGCCTATTGAAATGCCAGCCTGGTTTCCAATTTTGCCCATAATATTGTATTGATTTTTCATGACAATATGGCAACCCAAATCAGGACAATTGACACGCCCCATCTATTTATCGCTTCAAAAACAATTTATTGCAGCGATTGATAGTGGTGAGCTCGCTCCCGGCGAACAATTGCCGACCCACAGGGATCTGGCTTACACACTGGATGTTTCAGTACAAACAATTTCAAGAGCCTATGAGGCACTTCGGGATCTGGGCTACATTACCGGTGAAATTGGTCGTGGCAGTTTTGTCTGTGCCAGGTCTGGTGATATCCCAATGCCGTTTCTTCCTGACAGGGAAGAGGAACTGATTGATCTGTCTCTGCTAAAGCCGGCTATCGACGATACACACACAAAAGCGATGAAAGAAGCACTGCATGGATTGGGAAGACGGGTTGAAGCCAACCTGATCCGGGCCTTTAGACCCGAAGCTGCTGTCAGGCCACAAGTTGAGGTATTGTCCAATTGGCTGTGCGACAAAGGTATTCCAACACGCAGTGACGTGCTGGTTCCGACAAATGGCGCAGCCTCCGCCCTGACGACCGCTCTTATGACAGCGGTGCCCCCGGGGGCGGCGGTCGTATCAGAGGAAATCAGTTTCCATACGCTCAAACCGCTTTGCCGCTATTTGGGACTGCGTTTGTACGCTGCCAGTGCCGATGCTCAGGGGCTTACTCCGGATGCATTTGAACAAGCATGCCTGAAACATCATCCACGGGCAGTGTTTTTAATGCCGAGCGCTGCCGGTCCGAAAGCCGGACTAATGGATGAGCAGCGAAGAAAATCGCTATTGGCCATTGCAGAAAACCATAGTGTTTTCATCATTGAAGATGATGTTCTTGGAACGATGATTGAAGACGCACCCGCTACTTTCTACGCCCGCGCACCGGAATTGACCTTCTATCTAAGCTCGTTCAGCAAGACAATCATTCCCGGATTGCGCTTTGGCTTTCTGCTTACGCCGGAGGCATCGATTGTAGCCGCGCGCAACAGACACATGGTTACCAATTGGATGGCCACCCCACTGATGGCCGACATTGCTGCCCAATGGCTGGCGGATGGAACTGCAGATCGGTTGATTGCCTGGCAACGTCGCGAGTTGACAGTTCGTCAGGCCATTGTTCGTGAGATCATCGGGCACTGCGATTATTGCAGTCACACCTGCGGCATGCATATCTGGTTGCATCTGCCCGTAAGTTGGAGTGAGACTGAATTTATGCTGCAACTGCGACGGCAGAATATTGCAGTTGCCGGCAGTTTGCCATTTGTCATGGGCGATAGAAACAGTGAAGGTGAGCCTCGGGCTGATAATGCGGTTCGGATAGCGATTGGTGCGACCAGTCAGGCAAACCTTCGGCGGGCCCTGATTTCAATACGGGATCTTCTGGATGGCCATTCGGAAAAACTACTCCCGGCATTTTGATCCGGATTACCCGGCGGCCACGATGACCCCGATTGAAATTTTGGGGGTTGACGGTAAATCAAGATGTATATATCTTCCTTTGAAATTGTCATGGTTCAATGTTTCTATTGACGGCACGGCTTCTCACTGTAATTTACGCGTTGAGCAATAACGATGGTGCCTATGCACCACGAACGTCCATGATGGTAGTGATGTTTGCTCTTGCATCATATTTGATGGAAATATACGACGCGTATAATGCCGGGGGGCGTTTATATTCGGGATTGCTTAAGGAGGACGGGTTCTGACATTGCAAGAATCGGTAGCGGATCTAAATTTTACGCTCACAGAATATGCCATGCGACTTGCAGGTACGCGCGGCGCCATGGAACGCGATGGCATAGATTGCCTGATCGTCACTGACCCATCCAACATGAATTGGCTGACCGGCTATGATGGCTGGTCCTTTTACGTTCATCAATGTGTTGTTGTGCTGCCTGATGGTGACCCGATATGGTTTGGACGCGGACAGGACGCGAACGGCGCGTTGCGAACCTGCTATATTTCGCCAGACAATATAATTGGCTATCCGGACAATTATGTGCAGTCGAATGAACGCCATCCAATGGACCTGTTGTCATCCATTCTTGCTGACAAAGGGCAGGGCAACAAAGTTGTCGGCGTCGAGATGGATAATTACTATTTCTCCGCCGCGGCCTTCGCCTCACTAAACCAGAATATGCCCAATGCACGTTTCAAGGACTGTCGCAGTCTGGTGAATTGGCAAAGGGCAATCAAATCACCACGCGAACTTGCCTATATGAGAGAGGCTGGCCGCATTGTCGGCGCGATGCATCAGCGTATTCGCGAAACCATCAAGCCCGGCATGCCCAAACATGAGCTAGTTGCGGAAATTTATGATGCAGGGTTGCGCGGTGTTGAGGGGCTGGGCGGTGATTATCCGGCCATTGTCCCGCTGCTGCCGTCGGGACCGGACGCGTCCGCCCCTCATTTGACCTGGGATGACAAACCAATGAAATCGGGAGAGGGAACCTTTTTCGAAATTGCCGGGTGTTACAAGCGATATCATTGTCCCCTGTCACGCACAGCCTACCTTGGAAAACCCGATCAGAAATTTCTTGATGGCGAAAAAGCGGTTCTTGAGGGCATGGATGCCGGATTGGAAATGGCCAGGACCGGCAATCGATGCGAAGATATCGCCAACGCTTTTTTTGCTGTTTTGAACAAATATGGGATCGTCAAAGACAGCAGAGCTGGCTACCCGATTGGCCTGTCCTATCCACCGGATTGGGGCGAACGGACCATGAGCCTGCGTTCGGGAGACCGAAGTGTGCTGGAGACCGGAATGACATTCCATTTCATGACAGGGCTCTGGCTTGAAGACTGGGGTCTTGAATTGACCGAAAGTATTGTGATCGGTGAAAATGGCCCGGAACTGCTTGCCGATGTGCCACGCGAAATCTTTGTGCTGCCCTGATTGTGAATGTTAGTGGCATGACAAAACAAGAAACACTTGCTTCGGCGAAAAACATTCTGTCGGAGCTCGTATCTTTTGAAAGCATTTCAGGCATCAGCAATCTTGAGATGATTGCCTATATTCGTGCCTATCTTGAAAACCTGGGCATTGAATCATCCATCAGTTATGATGATACGGGTGAGCGTGCAAACCTTTTTGCGTCCATTGGGCCCCGTGTTGCTGGCGGCGTATTGCTCAATGGTCACACAGACGTGGTTCCCGTTGTCGGGCAATCATGGAGCGACGATCCATTCCAGCTTGTTGAACGCGATGGCCGTCTTTACGGCCGTGGCAGTGTCGATATGAAAGGTTTTCTGGCGTGCATGCTGGCCATGGCACCCGTATTTCAGGACCACGACCTCAAGACACCGATATTGATCTCCTTTTGTTTTGATGAGGAAATCGGTGGCTATGGTGCACCCATTCTGGCCAAGGACATCCTTGATAAAGACATCAAACCACGGGCGGCGATCGTGGGTGAACCAACAGGTATGCAATTGATTTGCGGCCACAAGGCGGGACTGGAAATGCGTACGGAGTTTGTTGCTTCAGAAGTGCATTCTTCCAATCCGTCCAAGGGTGTCAATGCGATTGAATATGCATCCCTCTATGTGGCCAAAATCATTGAAATTGGTAAACGTCTTGCGGCTGCGCCCGTAGCAGACTGCCCATTTGAGCCCCCTTATACCACATTCAACGTGGGGACAATTTCCGGTGGCGCTGCGCGCAATATAACGGCAGGTTCCTGCGCCATGGACTGGGAGATACGTCCTTTGCCGGAGGAAGATGTCTGCGCCATCATCGAAGAAATAGATGACTATGCCAATAATGTTCTGTTGCCCGAAATGCGCAAAACCGCACCCCTGGCGCAGATAAACACCATCCGCGAGGCCTATGTGCCGGCACTGCATGCAGCGCCGGATTCACCGGCCGTAATACTGCTCAGGCAACTCACTGGAAGTAATTCCAGCAATGTCGTGGCCTTTGGAACTGACGCAGGACATTTCCAGGCCGTTGGCATTTCAACCGTTGTCTATGGTCCAGGCAGCATCGATCAGGCTCATAAACCAGACGAGTTCATTGAAGTTTCTCAACTGGAAAGATGTCTTGGTTTTTTGCACCAATTGGCCCGTCATCAGGCGCATTGATACAACTTATTGTGCCTGAGCGTGCCCCTGGGCAATGAAGGGGCCGTTGCGAAACGCTGGTTTTCCATAGAGGAACGGCCGGTTGTCGGGCGTTGATACCAAACCGCCAGCGGCGCGTAAAACGGCATCACCGGCTGCCGTATCCCATTCCATCGTCGGGCCGAACCGCGGGTATATGTCAGCCTCACCACACGCCAGAAGACAGAACTTCAATGACGAGCCAATGGAAACAGTGTTGCAAATCTCGTGTTTGTCCAGCCATTCATCGGTCTGATTGTCGCGGTGTGAGCAGCTTGCAACTGCGACCGGTCCCGATGGCGGGACTGCGCGAATGGAAACGGAACTGCACACACCCTTGACCGTCTCGGTCGCACCGCCATCCACTGTGCCGGCAAACAGGCGATCAAGTGCGGGTGCGTATACAACACCCAGCACGGGAACGCCTTCTTCAATCAGGGCTATATTGACGGTGAATGAACCGCTGCCATCATGTTTGAGAAACTCTTTGGTGCCATCCAGCGGATCAACCAGGAAAAACCGTTTTGGCACTTTCATGCAATGACTGGCTTCGTGCTCTTCGGATACAACCGGTATCTTTGGCGCGTGTTCCATAAGGCCAGTCAGGATGATTTTTTCTGCCGCTTCATCTGCTGCTGTGACCGGTGATCCGTCATTCTTGAGCTTGGCCAAGGGAACGTCGTTGTAGATTTTCATGATAGCTGCGCCAGCGGATACAGCAATCCGGGTCAATGGCAGAGTAAGCGCGGCATAGTTCATTGGCGTCTTGTTTCGTTGAGCGACATAAACCAGCTTGATAGTCAAGCAACGGTTCAATCATCGCTATCTCACAATTTGCTACATTTGAGCAGTTGCAAATTTTATTGGTTCTGTCGACAAAATTTTCACTCAAGTGTTAAAATTGGGTCAATAAAACTAATATTGGTGAAGTTTCAGGCGTTTCAATGGGTATTGCTTTATATCCGCTGCGCAGTTTCGCGTGTCATGGAATGCGCTGTGGAAAAAAATCCTAACTCAGAACATGGTTCCTGGGGGCCAATGCGGCGGGCACGTCCTTGCCAAGCGCTTCACAGGCCGAAATTTCAACCACCCTGCACATGGCATCCATTGGCAGTCCATTTTGCGTGTGCGAGAATGGATGCTCCAATTCATTGGTAACGGCCTGGAGGCCAAAAAACATATAGGCGACTGCGGCGGCAAAGAGTGGTGCCAGCCAATTGGTGGATTCGATCAGAGCGAAAGGCAGCAGGAAACAATACAGATAGGTCGTTCGTCGAACGAGCAGGGAGTAAACAAAGGGCAGGGGTGTTGTCACGATCCGTTCGCAGCCTGCCTGAACTGTACCCAGTGTGGACAATGTCTGCGCGATTGTCATTTGGCCATAACCACTGATGGTATCGTTGCGATTGAGATTGCCAAGACGTGTCGCAATCGTTCTGAGTGTTGCATCAGCCGGATTACTTGATGCGGTCAAACGAACAGCATCTTCCTGACCAATCCAGTCGGTAATATCATTGTGTACACCGACACCTCGCAGAAAGCCGCGGTGCAAATGCACAAATGCAACGGCATGGGACAAAACATATCCACGTTCAGAGTTATCGTCGCAAAAGACACTCATATGCCGTCCCAGATTGCGGGTCTCGGCAATGATTGTTCCCCACAACCGACGGGCCTCCCACCACCGGTCGTAGGCGGCATTGTTTCGAAAGCCCAAAAACAGGGAAAGAGCGACGCCGAACACCCCCATGGCTGACATTGATATATGCGGTAAAGGTACAACATGCAGATCGAGAAGAAGGATAATGGCGGATAACAGGGCCACGCCCAGTATTTTGCCCACGATGCGTGGCACGACTGACCCCTGCATTACAAAAAACAGCTGCAGGGAAGATGGCTGCTTCATGACAATCATGAGAACACCTTGTGTGTATTGGACCGATGATAAAGGGCTGGCAAATGCTTGCCCTGACTTTGGATGGATGTGTGCGTAATGGCGAAATTGAGGAACGCTTCTGTGTATTCCCGTTGCCTGTGATTTGTGCAATCCAGATTTCGGACAAATTCCATTGCGATTGTGACACTCACGCGCCGCACAATTTGAAAAAACGAAGTCACCCCATCAACAGGTTGGTCGCCACCCTTTAATTGTAGCCGTGAACCAACAGGAAATCGCACAGCAGATTGCCCGGGCCTTGAGTGTTGTCACAGGTGCCTATAGTGCCAGCGAGCACCGTTATTCTATATATTGAGGATCCAGTCTGCCCAGTTCCGCAATGAGGTGCTCGATGTGCCTGAGATGGTCGCCCATAGCCTTTGCTGATGCCTTGCAGTCGCGCCTTGAAAGTGCTTCCAGAACCCGGCAATGGTCTTCGATCGCGCGCTCCGTCGTAGCAGCCGGGCCAAGTGTAATGATCCGTGCCCGATCAACATGCAGCTTGCTGGGCTGCAATGCCTGCCACACGTGCTCCCTGCCGGCCGCCTTGAACAGCGTCAGGTGGAAGGCCTCATCAAGCGCGTGAAAATCGCCCCGGTCGCCAACCCCGACTGTTTGTCGTTGTCGGTCAATCAGAGCCTCCAGTTCACCAAGCGTTTGGGGCGTGATATTTTTCGCGAGTTCGCGGACGTTTTCCTGCTCTACCGCGCGTCGTATGAATGCGCCGTCCTTGACCAAATGCGAAGACACCGGTGTCACATAATTACCCGACTGCGCCTGGCGGCGCACAAGGTTTTCGATTTCCAGCAGTCGTAGTGCTTCGCGAACATGCGCCCGACCGACCCCAAAGGCATCGCACACCGCCGATTCCGGAATTGGTGAGCCTGGCATCAGGCGGGCCGCGATTATGTGCTGGCGCAACACAGCAGCCAGATAGTCGCCAAGGCTCTCCGAGCGCGGACAGGCACCGGGATCAAATCCGTCTGCCAGCGTGGTGTCAAATTTCTGTTTCTGCCTTCCCGATACCAGCGTCTTTCCCCTATTTTCTGCGGTAGAAATCCGCGATGACCGAAAATGCCTGCTTGACGGTCTCCTTATCCTCAGCGATCAGCCCCTTGCGGTTCCATCCTTTTTGCACCGGATTTTGTCGGCGCTCGGAACGAAAATCATATAGGAGCCATGGTACAATTCCCTTAACCACGTCATAGCGGTCAATGACCTCTATTTGATCATGATAGTAGCAAGCACCAAATGCTTCAGAATTCTTTTTTGTGGCAGGTCCCCCGTCGCCAGCAACAATGTCGCACCCTGTTTCCGATATCACAAGTGGTTTGCCAAGATTGTAGTTGGAAAGAATCTGGGCAAGATCCGCGATATCATTGTCGTACCAACCAAAATATTCGTTAATCCCGATGATGTCGACATAGGAAGCCAAAGTGTCCTCGATACGCAGGCTCTCCTGATTGAACAGACAAGCCGCCGAAAGCGGGCGGGTTGGATCGAGAGCACGTCCGGTATCGGCAAGGGCGCGCATGAAGGCGTTGCGGTCCTCCGTGTCAGCGGTTTCGTTCGCCAGCCCCCAGGTCAGGACGCTTGCGCGGTTCCGGTCGCGCAGAATAAGCTCTGATAGCTGGTTTGTTGCGTCGGCCAGGGTGGTTGGTGAGGCAAAGTCCAACGCCCAGTAAGCCGGGATCTCCTCCCAAAGCAATAGCCCTTCCTCGTCGGCGATTTCAGCTGCCCATTCGTGATGCGGATAATGCGCAAGACGCAGGAAGTTTGCGCCCAGGGTACGCGCATGCCGGTATCGCCGCCTGATGTCATCCCTGCTCGTTACCCGGCCGGCATCACGGTCATCTTCGTGTACGCACACGCCCTTCAGAAAAATGGGCTTGCCATTGAGCAAAATGTCTTCACCAGAAATTTCTATGGTACGAAAACCGATCCGCTCTCTTATGTGATCATCACCAAATGTCAGCAGGATTTCATAGAGCCGCGGGTTGTCAGGTGACCACAGGACAGGTGATGCGGGCAAACGCATTGTGCCAATGCCGTCTTTGATAACGACGACCTGGGACAGGTTCAACGCCGGGATATCAACCTTCGCCTGACCGGCGGCGCAGGACGTATGGATTTCGGCGACAATCTCGCCCGCTGAGGTATAATGAATGAAGGTATCGCGGATGTGTTCATGCGGGACGATGAAAAGGGCGACATCGCGATGCAGGCCGCCATAGTTGAACCAGTCGAAGTGATGGCAGGGCACGCGGCCGGGATCGCGCTCATTTTCGACATGGACCATCAATTCCGCAGGCTTGGGACCAATAAGCTCGGATATATCGAAGAAAAATGGGGTTGATCCACCCATATGACGGCCAACGAATGCACCATCCAGGAAAACGCGGGCACAATAATTGGCTGCGCCGAAGCGCAATATCAGCCGTTGATTGTGCGATGTTCGCGGGTCTTTGATCGTGCGTGTGTACCATGCGCCACCCTCATAGTGGTGTAGCTCGGGTCGCACCAAATTCAATGACGAAGGAATGGGTGTTTCTTCCGCATCATACGGGTTCCAGTCGGTTGGTTGGGGGATCGCGTCCCTTTCAATTGCAAACCATCGTTGACGGAACCCGGTGTCAAATGGATCCAGTGCGAAACGCCAATCACCTGACAACAGGACAGGTTCTCGCCCGGCGGTTGTCATGAATGATGATGCGCCGACCATAGGTTCTGCGAATTCGTCAAGGTAGTTTTCCTCGTGGAGGAATGTAACGGCGTTGCCCGCCAGGTCGCTCTTTTGCATCATTTATCCGTGTTTGAAATAACCGAGGCCGATCATCTTGCGAAAAGTCCAGCTGTGATTATCGCGATAAAGAACCCGAGAGATCATCGCCAGCGCAATCCATCGGAAGAAAGTTCCGAAGCCGCAGGAAATGCCCTGTGGCTCTTCATACCCGCCCACCCAACCATCGAAACGGCGTATGCCCGCGCTCTGGTCTGCGAAACCGCCGTCCTGGTTCTGGAACGCAACAAGCGCGGAGGCGATCTCGGTGAGCCAGTCGGTAATCTCGTTTTTTCTGTAGTCGCTCAAAAAGGCGGCATTGGATAGTATGTCGACCAGATCTGCATCGATACAGGCCGAAACGACCTGCGGTGGCTGCGTCAGACAATAGTCGACGGATTTTTCAAAGTTTGGCACGGGACGGCCGAGCCGGAAGAAGATATGGAAATTATGCGTTGCGCCAGCCATCGCATGAAGAAGTCCTCGTGATGAAACCTGATCGTTGCCCCAAAACCCGGTTTCGGGGTTGGTTTCACTTTCATGCCATTTGAGCATCCATTCGAGTGCAACCCGTGCCTGGGTTGCGACTTTCGGGTCTGTACTATCCATGAGGACCAGAAAAAAGCTGGCCAGGTTGACGATATTATTGCCTTCCTGCCATGGGTCATCCCAGTCACGCCGATCCATCCAGTTGCGTAGCGGTTCAATGTCGAGCAGTGCCTGTGCAAATATTGGCTGAGGCAGCGGGTGCCTGCATAACGCCTCCAATGCGCCCAACGTATAGTTGGTGATATGCCCGGTGAGATAGGAACGGGTCTCAACCGGGTCCGGTTTTTTGTAGGTGTCACTCTCCCGCATCCCCTGCAGCCACCAGGAGCCGTCGGTACGACGCTGGCGCATGATCCAATCGATGAGCGCCTGTTGACGAGACGGGTTGATATCCATCCTGTCGCCAATCAGACGCAGGCACATTGCATTGTTGTAGGTGCCCGGCAGTGCCATTCCCGGGAATGCGACCAGATCAGTGGATTTGCTTTCCCGCCAGATCATGGTCCCTTCGTGTTCGGTTGCCATGGATGTGATCCAATCCAGACTGGCTGCCCGGGCGCGGTGAATATCATTGGCAAGCGCGTTGGATACTGTGCGGGTTCTCATCCTTTAACGGCTCCAGAGATCATGCCCTCGATCACATATTTTTGGGTCAACAAATAGATGACGACCACCGGTGCCGTGGTGAGTGTTGCGAGCGCCATAATGCCCTGAAAGTTCACCCCCAGCTCCGAATTGAGCGAAAGCAGTGCAACGGGCAGCGTGTAGGTGTCGGTGGAGCGCGAAATGACAAGAACCGGAAACCATTGTGCCCAATTCAGCAGGATGGTGATCAGGGTTACTGTCATCACCACCGGGCGCGACATGGGCGCGACCACGCGCAGAAGAATTTTTGCCTCGCTGGCATTATCCATCTGCGCGGCTTCTATCACCTCATGCGGGATCGAACGGAAGAACTGTTCGAAAAGAAAAAACTGAATGGGACCGACACTGAGGAAGAGGATAATGCCCGTCATCGTGCCGAGCAGGCCGAGCTTGAACATGACGAGATAAACGGGAAGGATCAAAAGCATATACGGATACATGATGACGAGCAGGAACCCGACCCGCAGAATGTTGAAACCCGGAAGCTTAGGGGCCCGGTAAAGCGCATAGGCTCCGAATGCGGTTGTTACCAAAGTAAAGATTGTCGAAGCAAAGGTGATCCAGAGCGAGTTCCAGACATAGGTCGACAGCGGTATGCCAGACATGATGGCCAGACTTTCATAGGCCTTGAAACTGATGACATCCGGAATCAGTTGCAACGGTCTGGTCAGGATAGCTTCGGTGCTCTTGAACGAAGCTGACACCATCCACAGGTAGGGAAAGACGAAAAAGACGGATACAAGTGTTGCCGCCGCATAGGCCAGCAGCTTGATGGGCAAAGAGTGTTTCACCGCCAGTCCTTCCTTTGGTTAAACCAGTAGAGGCCGAATGCAAGCAACATGATGGTGGCAAAGAGCACTGTCGCCATTGCTGTTGCTTCTCCATATTGGGCCTGATCGAATTGCCGGTAGGCATAATAGGAGACGAAATTTGTTGATGTGCCAGGACCACCCTTGGTTACGACAACAATGACTGTGAACGTCTTGAGAAACTGGATCAATGCATAGATCGAGTTGATGGTGATCGCAGGACGCAGCTGGGGAAGTGTAACGCGGGTGAACTTGCGCCAGAAACCGGCATTGTCCATTTGTGCCGCATCATCGAGGGATTTGTCGAGCATGGCAAAATTGGCGAGAAAAATCACGACATAAAAGCCGATGTGGTACCACATTTCGGCAATCAGGATGGCGGCCGTCACACTCGATGGAGACGAGACGCCCGCAAATTCCGGCAATCCAATAGCGCCAAGGATGGCGTTAACAGCCCCAAAGTCGTTGCTGTACATCCATTTCCACACGATATAGCCGGCAACATCCGGTGTGACGACAGGAAGGAAGCAGCACAGTTTGAATATCCAGGCGCCGCGCGACAGGATCGTTGAACTTAGAAACATTGCGTAGAAAAGTGCGATCGTCAGGTTCGCAACGACAGCCAACAGCGTGTATCGGACGGTAAGATATGCAGATTTCAGGAAGACCGGATCGTTGAAGATCTTGATGTAATTGCTGAAGCCAACATAGGTAGGCTGCGGGCTCAATGCCGTATAGCTGTCGGTGAAGGACGTCTGGATGGACAGTGCGATCGGCCACAGTCCCATGACAATGGTCAGGATCGCGAAAGGTGCCGCAAAAAGATAAAAAATTCCATTCTTCCCGAAGCGCAACGTCAGGTGGTTTCCTACGGCGGTCAATGTGCTCATTCTGGTCGTGCCTTGAAATAGTGTGCCCGGACAGGAGATCACCGGTCCGGGCTGACCTGCAATTTACTTGAGCGAATCCCGCTTGGTGCGCATGCGTACTGCGAGTTCGTCGACAAAGCTATCCCAGTTCTTCGGTGGCGTCACCAATGCTTCGATCAGCTCGCGGTGGAACTCTGCTTCGAGTTCGGGGTAGTAGGCATGGACAGATTCAGGGAAATCATAGGCGTTCAGCGTGTGTTCGGGTTTGGCGAAAAAGAGGCGCCGGTCAGACAGGCCGTCAATCTGGAAATCACCGCGAACGGCTGCGCCAACGTTTTCAAGCGATGCCTTTTGAGCTTCCTTTGTTAAGAGGAATTTGGCGAATTCAACTGCCAGATCGTGGTTGGGTGAATTTTCCGGTACGGCTACGCCGCGCATGCCGCCTATTACAACAGCATTTTCACTGTCAGCAAAATGCGAAGGCCATTCACCTATCACAAAGTCACCGTTCAATACGTCTGCACCGTCCCACTTCTTGACGTTCCAGTCACCGACCCGGAACATGCCGGCCCGCCCGCCTTCAATGTATTGATACATCTCGGGGAAGGAATGCGTGATCGTGTCAGGCGAGACAAGGCCATAGTCGGTGAAGGTTTTCAAAAACTCCACAAGAACCTGCTTGTGCCTGGGATCGTCGATGACGATTTCTCCATCGGTGTCGATGAGCGAGTGCTTCAAACCTGCGCCAAATGTGTACAGATCAAGCATGTGAATAAGGTCGCGAGGTCTGGCCGCCTCCAACGCAAGCCCGTATGTATCATCCTTGCCATTGGCATCGGGGTCGTCTTCGATGAATTTCTGGCTGACACGGCGGACATCTTCCCAGGTTTGGGGAAATGGTTCACCAACCTTCTCAAGCCATGATTTCCTGACCCCAAAGCCCATCTGGACGCGTTGTACCGGCAGCATGATCATATTGCCGTCATAGGTTGCGACCGATATATCCGATTGAGTCAGGAATTCCTTTTCCCCGATTGATGCCAATGCGTCCGACATGTCCCGGATTTTACCAGTCTGATCGACAATGCGGATGACGCGCTCGTAGTTGTTGAAGATCAGATCAGGCGCGGTGTTGGTGTTGATGGCCGCTATGGTCTTGCCGTACCATTGGTCAGTAGGAAAAGAGACCGATTTGACAGTGACATCGGGGTGTTCCTTCTGAAACTCTGTTGAAACAGCGTTGAACCATGCGATCCCGTTGTCCCCAAGATCGTGCCAGACGACAAGTTCTTCCGCGGCTGCAATTCCTGTAATGAATGAGAGTGCTGTTGCACCCCACAATACTTTCAATCTCATCAGATCCTCCCATTTAGTCGTATCGATTTCGATGTGTCCTGTGACAGCCCTTCTTGCATGTCATCATTTTCTTGTATACTAGATAATATTAATTCGCAAGCGCGGAGCGAAAAAGGAATAACAAATGGTATCACCGATCCAGAATACAGCGAAGTCGACATTGCATGACGACCGCCTGTTGCCGCAGGGGCAGGCAGAGCTGAAAATCGCCCGTGACCTGCTATCCTCCATGGTTGATCTGCCGATTATCAGCCCTCACGGCCACGTGCCGGCGGCGTGGTTCAGGTCAGGCTTTCGATTTACCAATGCCACTGACCTGTTGATTCGCCCCGACCACTATCTGCTGCGGATGATGGCAAGTCAGGGGCACGGCTACGAGGATTTAGGTGTGCCAGGATCGGATGGGGCGGATGTCGCGGATGCGCGTTCCGCCTTTCGCACGTTTGCCGCCAACTATCATCTCTTTTTGGGAACACCTTCCAGGCTCTGGCTGGAACATGCGTTGCATGATGTGCTCTCGGTGCCCAAAAGTCTGGAGGCGGATACGGCAGACTGGATTTATGAATTTATCGGTGAAAGGTTGCAGGATGCCGCCTTTTCGCCGCGTCAGCTCTACAAGCGCTTCGGCATTGAATTGCTGGCGACAACAGATTCGGCCATCGATGAGCTTGATGATCACCGTGCGCTGCATCAGGACAATGACTGGCATGGCAATATTGTTCCAACTTTCCGACCGGATTCAGTGACTGACCCGGAACACCCGGACTTTATGCGCCATATCAGGCTTCTGGCCGAGCAGACCGGCCGGGATGTCCATACCTGGAGCGGCTATCTGGCGGCATTGCAGGATAGGCGCGACGCTTTCAAGGCGCTTGGCGCGAAGGCGACGGACCACGGATTTGCAATGCCGGACACAGCAAACTTGCCTGAAGGTGAGTGTCAGGGGCTTTTACAAAAGGCTGTGGAGGGCAGGGGCAACAGCCAGGAAAGTGCAAAATTTCGAGCGCAGATGCTGTTCGAAATGGCAAGGATGAGCACACAGGATGGTCTGGTAATGCAGATCCATGCTGGTTCGTGGCGCAACTTTGCGCCCGATATTGAGCGTCGTTTCGGCTTCGACAGCGGTTATGATATTCCCATGCGCACCAATTGGGCCGTTGGTCTCAAACCGTTACTTGATGCATTTGGTTTCAATTCAAATCTGCGTATCGTTCTCTTCACGCTTGACGAGAGCGCCTATGGGCGTGAACTGGCGCCACTTGCAGGGGCCTTTCCGGTGCTGCGTTTGGGTGCACCCTGGTGGTTTTTTGACAGTCCACTCGGCCTGTCGCGTCATTTTGATGCGGTTATCGAAACAGCGGGTTTCTGGAACCTGTCCGGGTTTGTTGATGACACCCGTGCACTCTTGTCCATTCCGGGGCGTCACGACGTATATCGTCGATGTGTTGCATCCAAGCTGGCGACAATGGTGGGGCAACGGATGTTTTCCATGGTGCAGGCGGAAGAATTGTGCCGGGCACTCATCCTGGATCTGCCGCGCCAGACCTACCGACTGGATTGACGGACAGTATCCGATTGAAACAAAAAACAATGATGCGATGAACAATGGAGGCCGGTCTTGGCAAATTTTGAACTAAGGAATCTTCACAAGACTTTCGCAGATGTCGAGGTGATCCGTTCTGTCAGCATGGCTGCAAAAGACGGCGAATTTGTTGTATTGGTGGGCCCGTCGGGCTGCGGAAAATCAACGCTTTTGCGCATGATCGCCGGGCTGGAGTCGGTTACCAGCGGGCAGGTTCTGATTGGCGGCGAGGATGTTACCCAAAAATCTGCCTCAAGCCGGGGCCTTGCCATGGTATTCCAGTCCTATGCGCTTTATCCGCATATGACGGTTTTTCAGAATATGTCCTTCGGTCTTGAAAACATCGGAACACCGAAGGCAGAGATCGCTGAGCGGGTTAATGAAGCAGCCAGGTTGCTGCAGATCGAACCCTATCTGATGAGGCGCCCGAAGGCGCTCTCGGGCGGACAACGGCAAAGGGTTGCGATTGGCCGGGCAATTGTTCGCGACCCCAGGATATTTCTGTTCGACGAACCTTTATCCAACCTGGATGCCGAGCTGCGCGTGAGCATGCGCAAGGAACTAGCCGGACTGCACGCCAAGATTGGTGGCACAATGGTCTATGTGACACATGACCAGATCGAAGCCATGACCCTGGCTGATCGGATTGTCGTGTTGCGCGATGGGCGTGTTGAGCAGATGGGGACACCGCTTGAGCTCTATTTTACGCCAAGCAACAAATTTGTGGCGGGTTTTATCGGCTCCCCGGCCATGAATATCATATCTGTTGAGGCGACAGACGGACACCTTCGGTTGTCAGATGGTGGCATGATTGCAACGCCCGCGGGCCCGGCAGCGGAGATTTCAGAAATTGGTGTACGTCCTGAGCACATTACGATTGTCGAAAATGGTGACGGGCAGCTTTCCATGCGTGTGGTTTTAGTCGAAGAACTTGGTGGCGAAACCTATATCTACGGCAGAACGGACACGATTGACGAAATACGGGTCAAGTGCCCCGGCGTAAAGAAAGTCGGTCGTGGTGATAATGTCGGCCTGGCGTTTGATCTGGATCGGACAGTTTATTTTTCCGGTGAACAGGCTTTGCCCCTTATGGACGCCGATCGTCCATAAAAGGCGCGCACGTTGTGAATTTGTTTGGACGTGTGATCTCGGCGTGGCCGGCTTGGTGCATGGCGCGCGGTGGCACGCCTTAATCGGGAAATCAAACTGTTTAGTGGACTACGCCCATTTGCCGGATTGCCAGATCTTTCATGATTTCTTCAGAGCCGCCGCCGATGGCCATGACCTTGACCTCACGGTAAACCCGTTCAACCAGATTACCCCGCAAATAACCGGCACCGCCAAATATCTGCATCGCTTCAGATGCACAAAACTCGAGCATTTTGGTTGACAGAAATTTTGCCTTGCAGATTTCTGGCACGGGGAGGGGGCCATCATTGGCCATCCAGCAGATCTGGTTGAGGTAGGCCTCAACCGAATCGATACGTGCTGACATATCAGCAATTTTGTGTGCAATGACCTGATGTTCAATCAGCCTTTTGCCAAATGTTCTTCGTTCATTTGCATAGGCTATCGATTCCGACAGGCATAATTTTGCCATGCCCAACCCCTGCGCGACCATGGACAGGCGTTCATAGTTGAAATTGCCCATGACCGCTGCAAAGCCGCGGTTTTCAGGCCCCAGCAACGCATCGGCGGGCAAGCGGCATTCATCGAAATAAAGTGTCGCCTGATCTGAACTCCACCATCCCATTTTTCGCTCGAGTGCCGTGCGTGAGAAGCCTGGTGTCTCTGCCTCGACAAAAAACAGCGACACGCCGGAAAGACCGCTGTCACCGGTGCGGGCAGCAATGACGAAGTAGCGGCTTGTCATGCCGCCTGTAATAAATGTCTTTGAACCGTTGAGGACCCATTCATTGCCGTCCTTTCTGGCCGATGTGACAATATTGGCCACATCAGATCCACCGGACGGTTCGGTTATGCCGAGTGATGCGCCTGCCTCGCCTGAAAGAATCTGCGGCAGTACCCGTTTTTTCAATTCTTCCGAACCAAGTTGTGCAATGGGGCCAGTGGTGATGTTGCGCGCGCCCAATGCTGCGGCGATGCCGGTTGCGCCGCATTTTCCCAACGCCTCGCCGGCTATGGCCCGCATGAAACAATCATCAAAACCAAGGCCGCCATAGGCCTCGTCGATACCAAAGCCATAAAGGCCCAGCGCAGCAGCTTTGCCATGCAGTGCCCAGGGAATTCCACCGGCTTCATCCCACTCATCTGCGTAGGGACGAATTTCATTCATGACAAACCGGTTGAAATTGTCGCTGAAGGCACGCCGTTCAGGGGTGTCGAATGGGTTTTTCATCGTTCATACCTGCTGAAAGTGAATTTGAAACTGTCTCGAAGAATATGCGTCAGGTGCACACTGCTGAATAAAGTCTACACAATCGCGTCCGGTAAACAAGACGAACGTTCTGTTTGTTTTGACGGGATGCACAGTTAACCCGCTGTTGCCGGCGCAACAGCCCTGATGCAAGAACCCGATTGCCTCACAATCCCAATTTGCTGGCTATTTTGGACAGGGCCACGGCATTGCCGCCGCCGGTTTTTTCCCGAATGGACAGCCGGTGGCTTTCAACGGTGCGCACGCTGATATTGAGCTGCAGCGCTATTTGCCTGTTAGTCATGCCTTTGGATACGGCGGCCAGAACTTGCCTTTCGCGCTCTGTCAAACCGAAGTCATCGTCAGAAAACTGGCGGTCTGTCGAGCGTCCGGCAAGGGAAGCTGCGGCTGCCGGTCCAAGGTATGTGGCACCACTGGCAACAGATTTGATGGCATTGATCATTTCGAGTTTGGATACGTCCTTCATGACGAAACCATTGGCGCCTATGCGCAAAGCTTCCTGCACATATTCTTCATTGTCGTAGACCGACAGAAACAAGATCTTTATGGCAGGCAGAATTTCCTTGATCCGGCGTGCAGCTTCAAGCCCATTCATATGTGGCATCGAAATATCGAGCAGAATCATATCCGGCTCAAGCGTCCGGCACAGCTCCACCGCCTGAAGCCCATCACTGCCTTCGCCAACTATGTCGACGAATGCTTCATCAACGAGACGGGATTTTATCCCCTCACGCAGCAGGTCGTGGTCGTCAACGATTACAAGCCGAATCCTTCTGCCGTCTGATGGTGCAGACTGCATCGGTTCCCCTTTATTATTCAGTTTTTTGTTTTACTATCGGTAAAGTCACCCGTATTGCAAGCCCGCCTGATCGGGCGCGGGAAAACTGAAGCGTGCCATCAAACGTATCAATACGTTCGCGCATGTTTCGGATACCAAGCCCGCCACCGGTGCTCTGGCGCTCGGAGCCGCGTGCCATGCCCAGGCCATCGTCTTCCAGACTGAGGATGACTTTGCTGCCCCGTCTGCACAATTTGATTTTGACATTATTGGCGCCCGAGTGTCGGGCAACATTGGTCAGGGCCTCCTGTGTTATGCGATACAATGCCGTCTTTGCCTTATCCGACAGGGTGTCCTTGACCTGCTGTGCGTCTACCGTGACCTTCAGGCCGCTTTGTCGCGAGAACTCGCTGCCGAGGCTTTTTACGGCAGCAGCCAGGCCCATATCATCCAATACCGAGGGGCGCAGATCCATTGAAATTCGGCGCACTTCCGCTATTGCGCCATCGAGTGCATTCATCGATTTTTCGATCGGCTGAGATATTTCAGTGCTTTTGTTGGCATTGTTGAGGGCGTTTTCCAGTCCGTATCGCGCCGATATCAACAGTTGGCTGATGCTGTCGTGCAACTCACGCGAAACGCGTTTGCGTTCCTGTTCCTGAAAATCCACCTGCCGGGCTGTCAATTCCTTCAGGCGTGCATCGGCAAAGCGCTGCTCGGAAAAACGCGCCACTGCAATGGTAAGCGCGGTGAGCAATACGGCGCCGAACATGAGAATGAACAGAACGCGTCTTGTCTCGCTGACATTATTCTGCAATTCGGCCTGAACAACGGAGACCTGTCTGGAAACCTCATCAAGGTAAATACCGGTCCCGATCATCCAGTCCCAATCATCCAGATAGACCGAATAGCCAAGCTTTTCGACATAATTGCCGGTCGATGGTTTTTTCCAGACATAGGAATAGAACTCACCGCCGGTTTTCGCGCGATCGATGAGGTCTTTCACCACATGTTTGCCGTCAATATCTTCCAGACCGATCCAATTGCTGCCTATAAGATAGGTCAGGCGCGGATTGACAATGTTGTTGCCCTCTTCGTCATAGATGAAGAAGTAACTGTCCTCGCCAAAGGTCATTTTCCGGACAATTTCCTTGACTTGTCGCTGGGCCTGCCGCTCGGATTTCAGCTTGGATATATAGATGGGATTGATCGCGTTGCGGGCCAGTGTCACATAATTTTTGAGTTCGGTATGCTTGAGATCCAGAAAAAGATTTTCCACCGTTTGTGCCTGCGAAACGGACAGGCGGGATGATTGAAAATCAATGACAAAGATCATTGCTGCCGAGATCAAAATTACCGGCAGAAGCGTAATAAAGAAGAGTTTGGTTTTGAGTTTCATTGGCTCGTGCTCAGATGCTGAATTGTGCGATGAATGCCATAGTCGAAACGCAAATGCACCTTTGGTCTGACCGGGTGACTGAAATCCGCGGTGATTCTTGCGATGATTTGCACCGTTAGATTGCCCGTGTGACCCGTTGTCAGGCGATCATTGGCTCTAATTTCAGCGAAATTCCCGAGGCGAACCTGTTACACCCCCTGATTGCGACGGTGGAATTAACCCGTGCGTAATGTTCCAGTCAGGCAAAAAATCATTGTTTTGCAGGCATCTTGCGGGCTTGCGGTGTGTGATAAGTTGCTGCAATCCAACGGATAGACCGAGGGTATGTGCCAATCTCAGTAGTACTACGTATATAATTGGTATTTGCACGAATTGTGAAACTGTTGTCAAATGCCTATTGAGGCGCGGCAACCGGGGAAAATACCTTTGGTTGAGACCGGCCACATTGGGAGGATATTAATGGAACGTCGTAAATTTTTGAAGGGTGCCGCACTTGCGGGTGCCGCTTCAACACTCGCTGCTCCTGCACTTGCGCAGGGAAAAAAGGAAATGGTTATCGTGTCCACATGGCCACGTGACTTTCCAGGTCTTGGACTGCCCGCGCAGCGCCTTGCAGCGCGCATTACTGAACTGACGGACGGACGCATCGATGTGCAGTATTTTGCTGCCGGTGAGCGCGTTGGTGCATTTGACTCATTTGATGAAGTCGCTTCAGGCAACGCACAGGCCTATATTGCCGCAGACTACTACTGGAAAGGCGTGCACCCCGGCTGGGCACCATTTACAGCTATTCCGTTTGGCATGACCTATACGGAAATTGACGCCTGGATCAAATATGGTGGCGGCCAGGAACTTTGGGACGAACTGGCTGGTGAATTTGGCCTGAAGAACTTCGCATGCGGTAACACCGGTGTGCAGATGGGCGGCTGGTTCAACAAGGAAATTGAAAGCGCAGATGACCTCAAGGGTCTAAAAATGCGCATTCCCGGACTGGGCGGCGATGTTATGGCGAAACTGGGTGCTTCACCTGTTTCACTGCCAGGCGGCCAGATCTATGAAAACCTGGTTTCCGGCGCGATTGATGCAACCGAGTGGGTTGGCCCGTATAATGACTACTTCATGAAGTTTTATGAGGCAGCCAAATACTACTACTGGCCTGGCATGCATGAGCCAGGCGCGCAGCTCGCAATGGGCATGAACAAAACCTGGTGGGAAGGTCTGACAAAGAATGATCAGGCCATCATCCAGGCTGCGTGTAATGAAGAAAACGCACGCACAATGGCTGAAACCAACGCATTCAACGGCGAGTATCTCAACCGCCTGATCAATGATCATGGTGTTCAGTTGCGTGAGTTCAACGACGATGTCTATGACGCGTTTGGTGAAGCTGCTGCGGAAGTTATCGAAGAAGCACGCGATCACAGCCCGCTGTCGAAGAAAATCTACGACGCTGTACTTGAGAAAAGAGCTGAACTGGGCGCTTGGACAGAGCTGTCAGAAACAGCTTACGTGCAGAAGCGTAACAATGTGATCAACCGCTAATTGCGCTGATACACATACCAGGAACTTGCGAGACGGGTTTACCCGTCTCGCCTTTGGAGGAAGTTCCTGTAAATATGAAGATAGAACAAATAAATTGGCACAAGCCATAGGTTCTCAAATTTACGATTTGCGGCGTGTGCAAATTTTTCGATTGCTGCCTTGCAATTTGAGAATCCATGTCTTGGACCAGAATAAGGTTTTGGGGGAATAATAATGGCGGAATCGCCGACGGCCCAAATGCATCTAACCTCTTCGTTTACCAATTTCGTACGATTTTTCGGCTGGAGTGTACTGACCATAATGGTTGCATTCCTGGTGAATAATTTTCTTTCGCACGGCGCCGGATTCCCGGGTGCCGCTGCGGCGCTGGGTGAGAATGGGTCAGCGGGGGCCTATTTGCAGTTGGCGCTGTATCCGCTGGCTGTTGTTGGGGCGATTGTCCACGTGATGCGATCTGGCGATACGACTTTGCGTGCCGATGGCGCCCGCATCTCCAATATCAACACGTTTTTAATTCGTGCGGCATTCTGGAGCGTTTTGATCGTTGGTCTTGCTGATGTCGCCATATCATTCATGCGGGTCGAAGGATTGCTTGACGGTGTGGTTGGTGAGCAATTGACCAAAGAGCTTGGACGCCCTCAGTTTCGCGGGCTGTATTTGCACGTACCATTAATTGCGACCGGGATCATTTTGGCGGCGTTTACACGAACGTTGGGTTTTCACTGGCTGGCATTGCTGATTGTTGGAGCGGAACTTGGAATTGTTTTCATGCGCTTCATATTTTCCTATGAGCAGGCCTTTATGTCTGATCTGGTGCGTTTCTGGTACGGGGCGCTGTTTCTGTTTGCCAGTGCCTATACCCTGCTGGAAGAGGGACATGTGCGTGTTGATGTGTTTTACGCAGCTTTCTCCGATAAGACCAAAGCGGTCATCAATGCAGTCTGTTCGATCATTTTGGGATTAACGTTCTGCTGGACCATCCTCATCGTTGGTATGGGGCAAAAGACGTCGATTATTAATAAGCCGGTATTGAATTTTGAAGTGACCCAAGCCGGCTTCGGACTCTATGTCAAATATATGATGGCCGGATTTCTTGGCATCTTTGCCATTTCGATGATGATTCAATTTGTCAGTTATTTGCTCGAAGCGGTTGCCAATTATCGTGGTGAACCTGGTGCGCGGGTTATCGAAGAGCCTACCGCACATTAATGCCGACCGGAGGGGATGTGGTTATGTTGTCAAACAGATCCATCGTGAAATATGCGACAGCTGCAATGCCGCTCGACCTCTTGTCGGGGCGTTGCCTGACCGAAGGTTCCGGGGGCATGCAGCCCCTTGGGCAAACAATTTTTGTGAGGCCGGTTTCCCGCCAAAAATGTGAAACTGATCACCGCCGTCTCGGCCAGAAAGTGCATTAAGTCATGGAATTCTATTTTCTCGCCCTGTTGGTCATCCTGATGGCCGCGGCACTTGGATCAGGATATCCGGTTGCCTTTGCACTGCCCGGTTCTTCGATAATCACCATACTTGCAGCCGCCATTTGTGGTTATCTGTTTACCGGCAGCCCCGATGCATATTTCGCTCAAGGTGGACCGGGGCAATGGCTGAGTGCGGGTGTAACCAATTTACGTGGGGTCTATTGGGAACCGGAACGCGATACATTGATCGCCATTCCGCTGTTCATCTTCATGGGCATCATGTTGCAGCGATCAAAGATTGCTGAGGACCTGCTTATTACCATGGCGCAGCTTTTTGGTCCTGTTCCGGGCGGACTTGGAATATCGGTGGTATTCGTGGGTGCACTCCTGGCCGCAACGACTGGTATTGTTGGTGCGACGGTTGTTGCAATGGGTCTGATTTCGTTGCCCGCCATGCTGCGCAATAATTATTCACCCTCGCTCGCCAGTGGTACAATCGCGGCGTCCGGCACGCTGGGGCAGATCATTCCTCCGTCCATTGTGTTGATTATTCTGGCTGACCAGCTTACCAGTGCCGCCGATCAGGCCGGGACAGCCCGAAAAACGCTGTTTCGCGACTCCACCGGCGAGCTATCCATGCCGTCCATTTTTGATGTCGGGTCGACGAGCGCCGGAGAAATGTTCCTGGGCGCCATTGTCCCGGGGCTCGTGCTGGTTGGCATGTATATGGTCTATATTTTGGTGATCGCTGCCATTCGACCGAAACTGGCACCACCGGTGCACTATGGTGGCAAGTTCGACCGGGCCTTTCTGCTTAAGGTCGTGCTTTCTTTGTTCCCGCCGCTAATTCTGATATTTTTGGTCCTGGGTTCTATTATTGCAGGTGTTGCTACGGTTAATCAGGCCGGCGCGATCGGTGCGGCTGGTGCTTTGATCATGGCCGGATATCGCCTGCATGAAGGCAAGAAGAATGCCTATTATCCAGCCATTCTGGCTATCGGATCATTGGTGGCGATTGGCTTTATCCTTGCCAATTTCAACACCAACATCAAAAGCATGCGAACAAGCGCTGATGTGACCGGTGTAACACTCGCAATCATTGCCGTTGCTACCCTGACGATAGCCCTCTTCTGGAGCGGTTGGCGCGCCTTGCGCAACAATAACACCCTGCAGGGCGTGATGATCGAGACGGCCAAGACAACATCACTTGTCTTCATCATCCTGCTGGGTGCGGCCATTTTGACAGCGGCATTTCGTGCGTTTGGCGGCGAACATCTGGTGCGTGAATTTTTGAACAGCATGCCAGGCGGCTTCTGGACCAAGTTCATCACGGTGATGGCTGTAATATTCGTCCTCGGCTTCTTTTTGGATTTCATCGAGATTGCCGTTGTGGTGGTGCCAATTGTTGCGCCGATACTGCTTGCGGATCCTTCGGCAAATGTGACCGCAGTTTGGCTTGGCGTCATGATTGGTCTGAACATTCAGACCTCATTTTTGACGCCGCCGTTCGGGTTTGCATTGTTTTATCTGCGTGGGGTGGCCCCGGCAGCGGTCAAAACGCTGCAAATATACAAGGGCGTTATTCCGTTCATCGGCATACAGCTATTGGCACTGGTTGTCGTTGGCATGTTGCCGCAACTGGTCAATTATCTGCCAAACCGAGTGGCGCTATTGTCTGAAACAGCGCCGCCGCCGCGCAATCCGCGCCTGACCTATTGTGTTGAACAATATATCAGCGAGGAGTTGGATGGAAATCGTGGTGCGTTGCTGAGTGATGTGGATAGGGCAAGAGCGCTCGACTACACAGTATTGCCGAAAAAGCTGTCGAAATCCGTTACGGGGAGTTTTGATGAGGTAGCGAAGGCCATTGCGCTGCTCGATGACGCCAATGTTGCTGCCGCATCGATCGATATTGCCTCAGCCGGGTTCCGCCCGCTGCATACGGATGTCCGTGGTATTGAAAGTGATATTCGGGCCATCGACAAGCGCATTGAAGAGCTGGATGTGCAAATCAGCCGGCTGCGTGACGAAACCCAGGTGATCAGGAAAGAGCGTCTTGAGGCGCGTGTGCTTGCACTTGCCGCGGATCGTGAAGCCCTGAACGCAACGATCCCGGGGAATTGGGATGCGGCCTATGGTGAGTTCTCGGCGCTTATTGGAGAAGAGGGTGATTTACGCAGGCAGTACCGCAAGGCTGCTGACAATGCCTATGAGCCGGTTGCCACATTGCTTGCCAGCCTCAATTCCTATGACACGTTTGTGGCGCTTGGGTCCGAGTTGAACGGGATCGGTGCTCAAATTGAAAGTCAGGAACCTGAGACCATGACGGATCCTTTGAGCCAGTTGTCGAAAAAATTTGGTGCGATCGAAGGTGCAGACGACATAAAATCTGCCCTTTCCAAGGCACGGCGGGCGCTGCGCTCCAGAACACCCAACAAGGAAAAGGCACTTGGCGAGGTCAATGATGCTTTGAAAACCTATGATGAGCAACTGGTGTGGCGTGAGAACGCCCGTGTGTTGCAGCCGGGCATTAAAGCCTATGTTGATGCCTTGCGTCCCACAATCGGTATTCGCCAGCAGCGTAAACTGACCCGTGAACAGGCACTCTATGTTGCCAGCTGTACGTCAGATCATCGTGACATTTCCCTGAATTTCTAGAAAATCAGGGAAATGTCCGCCGGTATTGCCGTGTCATTTGGTAGCCCACCAGGTGCGAAATGGTCTCATCCTTAATCAAAGGTATAGGGGATCGTGTTGCGGCTGTTCTGATCAACAGAGAGTTTTCGCTTGAGTGGCGGCACAGCGCGCTGGTGGCAATCTGATCGCTCACAGATACGGCAGGAAATGCCGATTGGTTCAAAAGCAGTGTTGCTTTCGACATCGAGATCATCCGCATAGACCAGTGCACCGGCGTGTTTGATTTCACAGCCAAACGCCAGCGCATGGCGCTGAACGGGATCGCGAAACCCGCCACTTGGCTTGGTCACGGCCGTTGCCAGGCACAAATAACGCACACCATCAGGTGTTTCTGCCAGTTGCCTGAGGATGCGGGTGGATGTGGCAAAGGCGTTATGGACATTCCAGAGAGGGCAGGCAGAACCGAAACGGGCAAATTGCAATCGGGTCGCACTATGTCGTTTGGTAATGTTGCCTGCCTGATCAACCCGTGCAAAGAAAAATGGAATACCTTTGTGCCCTGGACGCTGCAGTGTACTCAGGCGGTGCGCGACCTGCTCGATACTTGCACCAAATTGATCCGCCAGCCGTTCCAGATCATGGCGATGCTCTCCGGCCGCGGCCAGAAAGTCACCATAGGGCAACAATGTACTACCGGCAAAATAGTTGGCGAGCCCGATACGGCACACAGCTGCTGCATCCTGAGAGCGCAATCCCGCCTTCTGCATGATGGTGTTGACCGTGTCACCATGCTCCAGAAGACAGATCTGGTGGGCCAGTTGAAATGCATGGGTGGAAGGTGCGTCCTTGGGGTTGACCGACAGCACACGCGAAACAGTGTCATAGCGTCTGATGGCATTGGTACCGGAGGCGCTGCCACCGATGGCGACCCGAACACGGTGCTTGCGCTCCAGATGGTCGGCAAGAGTGCGGACCCTGTTGCGCGTTGCACCCTTGAGCTGGGCTGCGAGCTGTTCCGCAGCGACATCCAGTTCGTGTACGTAATTGTTGATATAATGGAAGAAATCGCGAACCTCTTCGTAAGGGGTCGGTTCGTTAAGACCGCCAGAACGCTCTAGCGTATCATCCAGTTCAGCCAGTTGTTCACCGGCTTTGCGCAGCGCCTGATGCATGGCCAGAAAGGCTCTTGCGACAGTGGGTGTGTTTTGGGTCACCAGCTTCAGATCCTGTGCTGACGGCTGTTGACCCTTGAACAGTGGATCGGCGATTGCTTCTGCCATATCAGCCAGCAACCGATCACTGTCGTTTTCTGAAAGGCTGGCGATGTCGACAGCAAATACTTCTGCAAGTGCAAGCAGAACCGGCGCGGTAACATGACGCTGGTTATTTTCAATCTGGTTGAGATAACTGGTTGAAATACCCAGCCGCTCGGCAAATTTTGCCTGCGTCAAGCCAGTCTCTTCGCGGATTGTGCGAATGTTTCGACCGATGAAAAGTTTACGTGCACGCATGATGTTCACAATGTTGCAAAAATGAGTTTGCAAAATTAGCTAAATCAACTTTGTTGCTACTTCAACTCTTTTTAATGGTGCCACGACGTTGTACACCGCAGGTATGGTGACATAACCGCCGCCAACGGCATGATTTATCACAGATCCTGGGAGCCCTCCGATGCTTGATATTCTGGAACAGCTAAAGGAAAAACGCCAGGAGGCCCATCTGGGCGGCGGACAACGGCGCATTGATGCGCAGCACAAAAAGGGCAAATTGACAGCGCGTGAACGTCTGGATGTGCTTTTGGATGAAGGTTCGTTCGAAGAGTACGATATGTACAAGACGCACCGATGCACCGAATTCGGCATGGAAACACAACAGATTGCCGGTGATGGCGTTGTCACGGGTTGGGGCACCATCAACGGCCGTCCAGCCTATGTGTTCAGTCAGGATTTTACGGTCTTTGGCGGTTCCCTGTCAGAAACCCATGCGGAGAAAATCTGCAAGGTTATGGATCTTGCTGTTCAAAATGGTGTGCCATTGATCGGATTGAACGATTCCGGTGGCGCGCGCATTCAGGAAGGTGTCGATTCCCTCGGCGGTTATGCCGAAGTGTTCTGGCGCAATGTTCAGGCCTCCGGCGTCGTTCCACAAATATCCGTTATCATGGGCCCCTGTGCCGGTGGTGCAGTCTACTCGCCGGCGATGACTGATTTCATCTTCATGGTCAAAGATACCAGCTACATGTTCGTTACAGGACCGGATGTGGTGAAAACCGTGACCAATGAAATTGTCACGGCAGAGGAACTGGGCGGTGCAGGTACCCATACCCGCAAGTCCTCGGTTGCAGATGGTGCCTTTGAAAATGACGTGGAGGCATTGCTGGAAGTGCGTCGCATGTATGATTTCCTGCCGCTCTCAAATCGCGAAAAAGCGCCCAGGAGAACTACGGGTGATGGCGCTGCTCGCGAAGACAAAAGCCTTGATACGCTGGTGCCTGACAATGCCAACAAACCCTACGATATGCATGAAGTCATCACCAAAATTGCCGATGAAGGTGAGTTTTTTGAAATCCAGAAGGATTTTGCCGGCAATATTCTTTGCGGCTTTGTGCGCATTGGCGGTGATACAGTCGGTGTGGTCGCAAATCAGCCTACGGTCCTTGCCGGTTGCCTGGATATCGACAGCGCCAAAAAAGCGGCTCGTTTCGTACGGTTTTGTGATGCATTCAATATCCCGATCCTGACACTTGTTGATGTGCCGGGGTTTCTGCCCGGCACTGCCCAGGAATATGGTGGAATTATCAAACATGGTGCCAAATTGCTGTTTGCCTATGCGCAGGCGACGGTACCAAAGGTTACGGTTATCACCCGCAAGGCCTACGGTGGCGCCTATGATGTGATGGCGTCGAAACATATTCGTGCCGATGTGAACTACGCCTGGCCCACCGCCGAAATTGCGGTCATGGGTGCCAAGGGCGCAACGGAAATTCTCTATCGTTCCGAATTGGCAGATACAGACAAAATTGCCCAGCGCACCAAGGATTATGAGGATCGTTTTGCCAATCCGTTCGTGGCGGCTCAACGCGGGTTCATTGATGAAGTAATCATGCCGCACTCCACCCGTCGTCGGGTCGGAAGGGCATTTGAATTGTTGAAAACAAAAAAAGTGGATGGTCCGGCCAAAAAGCACGACAACATTCCATTGTAGGTGATTGGGTCTCATGACACGTCAGCACAATCTGACAAAGGGTTCGGGCGTCATCGTCGTGGCCGGATATTGTGCGATGGTTCTGGGATTGATCTTACCTGTGACGCAAAAGGGCAGAGCTGATAGTACACAGACACAGTCTTATCGGTTTGAAAGTGCAAATGTGCTGAAGCACGAAACTTACGGGACGGGTATGGAGTTGCGGATCAGAGCGAACCGGAGGCCAACAGTGAGCACGCGGGATCTGGCACGGGAGCTGAAAAAATTGTGTGATTTACACGGATCAAAACGATTGCCCGATCTGTTGAAACAGACGCAGGATGTTGATCCACACTATGTCGCCGTGCGCATTGTTTGGAACAATGCCGCGATCAGCTCAAAATTCAATGCGCTTGGTGTGAAAGCAGGAGCCTATGCAATTGCGTTTTTCAATATCAAATCAGCTGCCTGCGGCTCAAACATGGTGACCAGATAATGCCAAAGCTTCCACCAATGATAAAACACCGCGGATTTCCCTCCCGGCTGCCCGGGACAGATTTTCAGTTCACCATCCGCCGTGCCAATCCAAAACCCACACGGCTTGAAAAGAAGCCACGCCCGGCTGATCGCAAGGTTATTTTGCGCGAGGCTGATGCGAATTTTCTCGCCTGCCTGTGGAAGGCGTTCGGTGCTGAGCCTTTTGAGCGCGGTAACCTGGATGGTGGACGCCTGAACGCACTCTTCGAGCGGGAAGTGGTGCCGATTGAGCCATTTGACCCGCTCTCATATGAGTCGCTTTTGCGCATTGATGTGGCCGCAGCTCAGATTACCTTTCCTGAAGTTTTCAATCGTTGAACGGAGCGGGCCATGTTTAAAAAAATTCTCGTTGCAAACCGTGGTGAGATTGCCTGCAGAGTGTTTAAAACAGCAAAGCGTATGGGAATTGCAACCGTTGCTGTTTACTCGGAAGCGGACCGCTTGGCTTTGCATGTTGAAATGGCGGATGAGGCGGTTTTTATCGGCCCGGCACCTGCCAGTGAAAGTTATCTGCTCATCGACAGGATTATTGATGCCTGCAGGCAGGCTGGCGCAGATGCCGTTCATCCTGGATATGGCTTCCTGTCGGAACGTGCAGAATTTGCTGAACGCCTTGCCGCAGAAGGGATTGCATTTGTCGGCCCGCCTGTCGGTGCCATTCAGTCCATGGGCGACAAGATAACATCCAAGAAAATCGCCACAGAAGCCGATGTCTCTACAGTTCCAGGCTATATGGGGCTGATTGATGATGCAGACCATGCGGTGCAAATCGCATCACAGATTGGCTATCCGGTGATGATCAAAGCCAGTGCTGGCGGCGGTGGAAAGGGTATGCGTATTGCCTGGGACGATGCACAGGCCCGCGAAGGCTTCGCGCGATCCAAATCGGAAGCAGCGTCAAGCTTTGGTGATGATCGCATATTCATCGAAAAATTTGTCACCCAACCGCGCCACATCGAAATACAGGTGCTGGCCGATCAGCACGGAAACTGCATTTATCTGGGGGAACGTGAGTGTTCGATCCAGCGGCGAAATCAAAAGGTCATCGAAGAAGCACCGTCCCCCTTTATTGACGAGGCCACCCGCAGTGCCATGGGGCAACAGGCCATCGCACTTGCAAAGGCTGTGAATTATACCAGTGCGGGAACAGTGGAATTTATTGTCGACAAGGACCGCAATTTCTATTTTCTGGAAATGAACACAAGGCTGCAGGTCGAACATCCCGTGACGGAACTTGTGACCGGGGTTGATCTTGTCGAAATGATGCTGCGCGTTGCGGCAGGACAAGAACTGCCTATGCAGCAGCAGGATGTTGCACTCAACGGCTGGGCAATCGAAAGCCGGTTGTATGCCGAAGATCCTTTCCGCAATTTTCTGCCGTCGATTGGAAGGCTGACACGCTATCGTCCTCCCGTTGAGGGGGAAGATGACGCAGGGTGCATCATTCGCAATGATACCGGCGTCTTTGAGGGCGGCGAGATTTCAATGTTCTACGATCCAATGATCGCCAAACTATGCACCTGGGCACCAGATCGTAACAGTGCCGTTGAGAAAATGGCAGATGCACTTGATCATTTTGAGGTCGAGGGGATCGGGCATAATATTCCGTTTCTTTCGGCGGTCATGGACCACGACCGGTTTCGCTCTGGTGCAATCACAACAGCATTTATCGAAGAAGAATATCCCGATGGCTTTCATGGTGTCGAAGCCGATCAGCAATTGGCAGTGGATCTGTCTGCGGTGGCCTTCGTCCTGGACACGATAACCAATGAACTGCACAGCACACCATCTGACCATCGCTTCACAACCGGCGGATCGGCAAAATTGATAGGTAGAACGGTCAGGATGGACCGGGACAATGTTGCCGCAAGTCTTGAGCGCGATGGTGCGATGTTCATCGTCACTATCGGCAACCATACAGCCCTGACAATCGACACCGATTGGCGACCGGGAGAGCCATTGGCGCGGCTGTCCATTGATGGCACGCCGGTTGCAATCAAGACCGATAGGATCCCGGGTGGATTTCGCTTGCGACATCGTGGTGTTGAACAACGCATACAGGTTCTGTCCGGCCGGGTGGCGGAACTGGCATCCCTGATGCCGGAAAAATTGGCGCCCGACACATCCAATCTGCTGCTTTGCCCGATGCCGGGTCTCATTGTCGCGCTCAATGTGGATGAGGGAAATACGGTAGAGGAGGGGCAGCCTTTGGCCATCGTGGAAGCCATGAAAATGGAAAATGTTCTGCGGGCGGAAAAATCCGGAACCGTTGCCAGGATCCCGGTAAAAGTGGGTGACAGCCTGGCGGTGGATGCCGTAATAATGGAGTTCGAAACATGATTGCTGACAACCAACCCCTGGTGATCCCGTCAAAGAGCACGTTTCATGGGCGTGAGATCGGCAGACTTTCGTATGGTTGCTGGCGCATGCCGGGTACGCCGCAGGCCGATGTCGCCGCCAAGATTGATGCGGCCCTGTCGATCGGTGCCAATATCATTGACACGGCGGCAATCTATGGATTCGGCAAGGATGGATTTGGCGCGGCTGAAAGTATGGTTGGCAAATTTATTGCCGAGCGTCCTGCCGTGCGCGATGATATCGTGTTGGTAACCAAGGGCGGCATAACACCTCCAGTGCCGTATAATTCGAGCAGGGCGCATATCGTTGCGTCCTGTGAGGCGTCCTTGCAACGCTTGTGTTGCGAGCATGTTGATTTGTTTTTGATCCACCGGCCGGACCTGCTTGCCGGACACCAGGAGGTTGCTGCCGCACTGGAAGAGCTCGTTACGAGCGGGAAGGCACGCTCGGTCGGCGTGTCGAATTATTCTTTGGAACAGACACGCGCATTGCAGCATTTTCTGACGGTGCCTTTGACTGTCACCCAGCCGGAAATCTCTGCCTGGCAGACAGATGTGCTTTTTGATGGAACATTGGACCACGCTCAGGCAACGGGTCTGCTGCCCATGGCCTGGTCACCACTGGCCGGTGGATTGCTGGCCACGGGCATTGCGCCAGCCGAAGGAGGGGAACGATTTGCAAATCTGATTGCTGTGCTTGATCGGCTTGCCGCGCGCAATGATACGACAAGAGACATTGTGGCTCTGGCCTGGCTGCTGGTTCATCCGTCCGGCATTGTGCCAATCCTCGGGACACAGTCAGTCGACAATATCGCGGCGTCTGAAGCAGCCTTCAGCGTCAAACTGACCAGGGCCGACTGGTATGATATTCTTGAGGCCAGCCTTGGCCAGCGGATGCCATGAGGAAACAATTATGACCAAATCATCACGGGACTGGCTTGACCTCGCATCCAGGGAACTCAAGGGCAAAAACCCCGATACGCTCAATTGGAACACGCCCGAGGGTATCACCATCAAGCCGTTTTACGGGGTGGAGGATCTACCGGCTTCCGCCAATTTGGAATTGCCGGGATATGCGCCATTCACCCGTGGTGTAAAGGCAACCATGTATGCCGGTCGGCCTTGGACGATCCGCCAATACGCGGGGTTTTCTACGGCGGAGGAATCCAACGCTTTTTATCGAAAAAATCTCGCTGGTGGTCAAAAGGGTCTGTCTGTCGCCTTCGATCTGGCAACCCATAGGGGGTACGATTCTGATCATCCACGCGTTGTCGGCGATGTTGGCAAGGCTGGTGTTGCCATCGATTCCGTTGAGGATATGAAAATACTGTTTGATGGCATACCGCTGGATCAAATGTCCGTATCCATGACGATGAATGGCGCGGTCATTCCGGTGCTTGCGATGTTTATTGTTGCCGGAGAAGAGCAGGGGGTGGCAAGATCAGCGCTCTCCGGCACGATCCAAAATGACATTCTCAAAGAGTTCATGGTGCGTAACACCTATATTTACCCGCCAGAATCCTCAATGCGTATTGTTGCCGATATCATCGACTTTACCGCCCGCGAAATGCCAAAATACAATTCCATCTCAATCTCTGGCTATCACATGCAGGAAGCTGGTTCGACGCTGGCGCAGGAACTTGCATACACCCTGGCTGACGGCATGGAATATGTGCGGGCGGCCATGAACAAGGGTCTGGATGTGGACGCTTTTGCGGGGCGTTTGTCTTTTTTCTTCTGCATCGGCATGAACTTTTTTATGGAGGCGGCAAAATTACGCGCAGCGCGGCAACTTTGGGCGCGGATAATGACAGATTTCGGTGCCCAGTCAGAGCGATCCAAAATGCTGCGCACCCATTGCCAGACGTCCGGCGTGTCGCTGACGGAGCAGGATCCCTACAACAATGTTGTACGCACCGCTTTCGAGGCCATGGCGGCAGTGCTGGGTGGAACCCAGTCATTGCATACCAATTCGTTTGACGAAGCCATTGCCTTGCCAACGGAATTTTCGGCGCGGATCGCGCGCAACACCCAGTTGATCCTGCAAAATGAAACCGGTGTAACCAATGTTGTCGACCCTCTGGGCGGTTCCTATTATGTGGAAGCACTGACGAAAGATCTGGCAGAGGAAGCCTGGCGGCTGATCGAAGAGGTGGAAAGTCTCGGCGGGATGACCAAGGCTGTCGAGCAGGGTTTGCCAAAAATGCGTATTGAGGAAGCGGCTGCACGCCGACAGGCACGCGTCGACAAGGGGGAAGACATTATTGTCGGCGTAAACCGTTTTCGCCTTGAGGATGAAGCGAAGGTCGACATTCTGGAAATTGACAATGCCAAGGTCCGTGAAGCGCAAATCGCCCGTCTGGACAAAATTCGAAGAAGCCGGGACTCAAAGGCCTGTCAGGCAGCTCTGTCTGCGCTCGGCACGGTTGCCACCACCGGCAATGGCAATCTGCTCGAAGCTGCCATAAAGGCGGCGCGGGCGCGCGCAAGCCTTGGAGAAATCTCGGATGCGATGGAGAAAGCCTTTCACCGGCACAAGGCAACAACACGGGTTATTTCTGGCGTCTATGGCGAGGCCTATAAAGGCGATCCCGAATACGCATTGATACAGCAAAAGATTGCGGATTACCGGTCCCAGAAACAGCGTGATCCGCGGATACTTGTCGCCAAAATGGGGCAGGATGGTCACGATCGCGGTGCAAAAATCATCGCAACAGCCTTTGCGGATATGGGCTTTGATGTCTCATTGTCAGACATGTTCGAAACACCGCAGGAAGTGGCTGTCAATGCGATTGACCTTGATATGGATGTCATCGGGGTTTCGTCACTTGCTGCCGGCCACAGAACACTGGTTCCGGAGCTTATTGAACATCTGAAAGCATCGGGGCGGCAGGATATCATTGTTATCTGCGGCGGCGTTATTCCGGAGCAGGACTATCAATTCCTGCAGGATGCAGGTGTCGCGGCGATTTTCGGACCGGGCTCCAATGTTCTGGATGCCGCCAACGTTGTGCTGGCAGAAGTTGCCGGAATGAAACGTAACAGATAGAATCAATTTGATCGCTCAAGCGATTGAAAAATTTACTGAAAAGAGTGCGATCAGCCCATATTTCGCCATCGAGCATTTCAGGCTTTGGCGGTATTGGAAAAACCTGAATGCACCAACAAAATCAAAGGTCGACACCGTTGTCCCGTTTCTGACAATACGTGAAACGGTCTAGCCGAGAGGAAAGTAAAATGAAAATCGGATTTATTGGTCTGGGAAATATGGGCGCGCCAATGGCCAAAAACCTGGTGGCGGCCGGTCATGATGTTATCGGTTTCGACGTTGCTGGTGTGACTGTGGATGGTGTTGAGCCTGCAGGCAGGGCAGTTGATGCGGTGAAATCGGCTGAGGCGGTTGTTACAATGCTGCCCAATGGTGCCATCTTGCGGTCGGTCTATGAGGAGATTGTACCGGCAGCCGTTGAAGGTGCTGTGTTGATTGATTGCTCGACCGTAGATGTGGAAAGCGCCCGTGCAGCCCATAAATTGGCCGCTGATACAAAAAAGCTCAGCGTAGATGCACCTGTATCAGGTGGCATCGGCGGTGCAGCAGCCGGCACGCTCACATTCATGGCTGGCGGGCAGGATGATGCCTTTCTCATGGCCAAACCACTGTTTGATGTGATGGGGCAAAAAACCGTTCATTGCGGAAAGGCGGGTGCCGGGCAGGCCGCAAAAATCTGTAACAATATGATCCTTGGTATTTCCATGATCGGCGTATGCGAGTCATTTGCACTGGCTGATAAACTGGAGCTTGACCGACAGAAGCTCTTTGACGTTGTGTCAACGTCGTCTGGATCATGCTGGTCAGTAAATACCTATTGCCCGGCACCAGGTGTTGGCCCCGCCAGCCCCGCGGATAATGACTATAAGCCGGGATTTGCAGCGGAGCTCATGTTGAAGGACTTATTGCTCAGCCAGCAGGCGGCTGAAAATGTTGATGCAGCAACGCCGATGGGCGCCCTTGCCAGCGCACTTTATCAGGCCTTCGTTGATGGTGGCGGACGTGGTAAGGACTTTTCGGCCATGCTGCCGCATTTGATGAACGCAGGACATAAACAGTGAAGCAAACGGTCATATTCAGCTTCAGCATATTTGGTTAGAGTATCCGGAGCAGCCTATCGGTCAATTGTGAATTCTGTCGAAGATTTGTGTTTCTTATTCAATGTATTCGATTATTGTGTGCCTGGTGGTAGTGCCGGGGAGTAATTATATTGGCGAGTGCTGGTTTGCGGTCTAAATATCTTCCAATACTTGTGTTATTGGGCTGCGTAAGCGGTGTACTTATTGGTTTATTTCTGCCGCAACTGGCAAATTTCATTTCCCCGGTTGGACACATTTATATCCGTTTGATGGAAGTTGTGGTTCTTCCATACATTATCTCGTCTCTGGTTTTGGGGCTGGGGCAACTTGCACCGCAAACGGCCTTAAAACTTTTCCGCAAAAGTTGGGTGGTCTATGTTGCTCTTTGGACGATGTCGCTTGCGGTCATTATCATTGTCGCCTCCACGGTTCCGCTTGTAAAACAGGCTGCGGTGATCAATTTTGCTGCAACGCTGGGTGCGGTGCCAAGCGACGCGCCGTCGCTGATCGAACTGTTGATACCGAATAATTTTTTCCAGGCACTCACCAATAATTATGTGCCATCGATTGTTCTCATCGGCATCATCTACGGTGTTGCGGTGCAACATATCGAAAAGCGCGGTGAATTTCTTAATATTCTGTCAGTGATCCGCGGTGCCAGTGTTCGTATCTGGGGATGGGTTGTCTATCTGGCGCCGATTGGCGTTTGCTCGCTTTTTGCCGACACGCTCAGCTCAATGGACCCGGACGGGTTGGCCGCGATGTCGCTGTATATGATCGTGGTTACGCTATCCGCGCTGCTCATCGGACTTTGGCTCCTGCCAATGTTGCTGACATCCTTTTTGCCGATGCGTTATTGGGAAATCATGACGGAACTGAAAGAAGCGTTTCTGATTTCCATTGTTACATCCCTGTCTGTGGCGTCCTTGCCAATGATCCAGACCGCTGCTCAAAACATGGCAAAGAAATATTGCGGCAACGAGGATGAGAAGCAGCAAAAGGAGATCATCCAGACGACATTGTCGATCAGCTATCCGCTGGCACAGGTTGGCAACTTTTTCATAATGGCGTTTTTATTTTACGCATCATTTTACTTTTTCGTACCTTTCAGTGTTTCACAGTTGTTCGAACTGCCCTTTGTCACGCTGCTCTCGGGTGTGGGTTCTCCGTCATCTTCAATTGGCGCAGTCGCCTTTATGGCCGAGTGGTTGAATATGCCCAGTGAAACGACGAATCTCTATGTCGAGACAATGTCGCTGACCCGTTATGCCCAGGTCCTTGCCTCCGTCGCAGCCTTTGCATTCGTCACCATCCTGGTGACATTTATTTTCTATGGGCGTGTAAGGCTTGATCTGAAACGTCTGATCATGACCTTGGCTGTGACCGCAGTATGTCTTTCGGGCATCTGGTCTGTCGGTCGCTGGGGCGGCACACATATCCAGTTGCATTCCCTGAACAATTACCTGGCTATGGGATTGCCGGACGAACTTCAGGCATTCAGCGACGCCAATCTGGTTTCCAATCTGGCGTCCAAACCAGATGAAGAAATCAGTACATCGCAGACCAATCGTGCTGTCGATAAGACAGATGGCACCCTCGACAGGATTCAATCCAGCGGCGTGCTTCGTATTGGTATCAATCCAAACGTGATGCCCTTTTCCTACATTAACACGGCCAAAGAGCTGGTGGGCTATGATGTGGAGATGATGTATCGTTTTGCCGATAGCATGAATGTTGAATTGAAATTCGTTGCCTATACCTGGCAGGAATTGGTGGATGATCTTGAAAAGTCCAAATTCGATATTGCCGTCGGCGGCATTTACATAACCGATGATCGTTTGAGAAAACTGACAGTCAGCGACCCCTATTATGAAAACCCATTGGCTTTGATCGTCAAAACATCGGATGTGGGGAAATTCTCGTCACGTGAACTGATTGACGGCACCGAGGGCGTCAATATCGCTGTCTTCAATGATCCGGTCCTGTTGCCCCAGGCAAAGCGCAGTTTTCCAAATGCAACTGTTACGGTTCTGGATAATTATGACAAACTGGAATCGCAAACGCATATTGATGCTGCATTGTGGACGCTTGAACAGGCGCGCGCCTGGGCCATTTCACACGAGGGATATTCCGCTGTTGTACCCAAAAATACAGCAAGCCGGTTTCTCTTCGGTTATCTCATGGCACCCAATTCACCTGGACTTTCCGACTATCTGAATTACTGGATGGGCATCAACGTGCAAGGGGGTGTTCAGGCCGACATGGCCAAGCGCTGGATTGACCCCGCAGCAACAGATGCAAGACGGTAGCAAGACATGCCAGTGTCATGATTTACTTTGGTCTTGCCCAATTTTTCGCCGCATCAGGTAGGCGTAAAGTGTCGGGGAACACCGGTTAATCAGCCAGGCCAGTTTTGCAATCCGACCGACAAGAATGTGGCGTGTTTTCCTGTGAAATCCAGCGACGATAATCCGTGCCGCTTCGTCGGCCAGCATGCTGTCGATGGCATCTGTCGCTGAGCCAGGACGGGCAATGCCGTCTGGTGTATCAGCTATGCCGCCCGCATTGGTGGCAATAAATGAAGGTGCCGCTATCAGGACATGGACACCGAAGGGGGTTTCCTCTGCTCTTAATGTGTTGAAAAACCCCTCCATCGCGTGTTTGCTCGCGGCATAGGCCGTTCGATTGACCAGGGGTGCAAACCCAGCAACAGAAGAAATGGCCAAATGAGTTCCCTGGCTCATGCGCAGCGCCTGCAGGAAATGCCGAGCCACGATTATGGCGCCAAAATAGTTGATGTCCATGATCTGGCGATGAGTTGCAGGCTGCGTTTCACCAAACGGTTGAAGCTGTGTGACACCTGCATTGTAGATGACCAGATCAATTGTCGGACGCTCGGTGATGATCTGCGTGCATACCTGCTCCACGCTCTGCCAGTCTGTCAGGTCGCAGGCATGGGCGGTGATCATGGTTGCGGCTTTGTCGCTACACAGCTGGTCAAGCTGAGGACCAGGCAGGTCGATCACCACGACGAACCAGCCTTCATCAATCAGCCGAGCCGTCAATGCCTTTCCAAGGCCGCCAGCGCCTCCTGTAATGACGGCCGTTTGCTGTTGGTTCATAGACCGACACTCCGCCGCCACAGGTCAAATGTCGCAGTACTTGATTTTTGCGGATGATAGCCGAAGACTGTTTTCAGCCGGGTGTTGTCCAGCACCGGGCGAAACTGCAAAAACCGCACCTGTTGAGGGCCGTAGCGTGACAGCCGAAGCGGGTGAGCAATGGACAGGATCGTTTTGAGTAACCACGCCGGTATATGACGCACCGGTTTGTTCAACGTTGCGGCTATATCCATGACACTCACGGCGCCATCACCTGCAACATTAAAAATGCCTGCCGGGGCATCAGTCACCGCGCGCGCCAGGATGCGGGCCAGATCCCGGGTCCAGATGAAAACAAAGGGACTGTCGCTGCCGCGAATGGCAAGGATATGCTTGCGGTGAAACAGCGCCGTAATCTGATTTTCCAGTCCTTCACCAAGCACTGTGCCGACGCGCAGAATAACCTGCTCGAGTTCAGGCGCTGACTGGCGCAACTGTTCCGCCATCTCCTCCACCAGCCGTTTGTGATAGGCGTAGGCGAACGCCCGGTTGCCGCGGAGCGGATTTTCCTCTGTGAGCGGAACCGGGTTATCCGGGTGGTAACCATAGGCAGCTCCGGAACTGGTAATGACAATACGTCCAACACCGTGGCGGGTGCAGGCGTTGAGAACATTTTGTGTTCCGGTAACGTCAACAGAATAGGCGAATTCACGGCTGGAGCCCTTTGGTGGTGTTACGATGGATGCAAGATGAATGATTACCTCGGGGCGATATTTTTCCACGACCGCAGCCACAGCGCTGCCGCGCACATCCATCTGTTGATAGGTCATGTCAGCTGGTAGCTGCATCGACGTCAGGACGTCCGTGGCAATGACGCTATTATCGGATCCGGCCAGTTCTTCCAGCAGGGCACGGCCCACGGCACCACCAGCGCCTGT
Organism: uncultured Rhizobiaceae group bacterium; assembly: GCA_947501445.1. Taxonomy (GTDB): domain Bacteria; phylum Pseudomonadota; class Alphaproteobacteria; order Rhizobiales; family Rhizobiaceae; genus Hoeflea_A. The sequence goes on from CANMVS010000015.1 coordinate 112,346, forward strand.
TATTAATATTCTGGTCATCGGGTCGCCTTCGTGCGTGACAGGTAGCTGGCGAGCGCTATGCCGGTAATTGCGTGCCAGATGCCCCAGAAAGCAGCCACGACGGCCATGCCGCCCAACCCGCCGAAGAAAGCGAAAATCAGGATAAGCCCCAGACCGGAGTTCTGTATGCCTGTTTCGATCATGATGGCCCGCCTGTCATAGGCGCTGACCCCCGCCAATGTTGCCACTGCAAAGCCGCCAGAAAGTGCCAGCGCATTATGAAGAACAACAAGCAAAGCGACCATACCGGCAAAATTCAAAAAGAAATTCCAGTTTGCAGCAAGCGCCAGCAGCACAAAAGCCACAAATATTATCATCGAAAGCCACTGCATTGGCTTGCGTATTCTGGCGGCAAAACCCGGCTTTATACTATTGAGCGCAATGCCTGCGCATAGGGGCAGGGCGAGCATGAGTGACAGGGTCAGCGCGACCTGCCAGGGGTCAATGGCAGTTCGCGTCAACAGGGCGTTGGTCGGCGCATACAGACTGCCCCAAAAGGCAATATTAAAGGGTGTGAGTGCGATGGCACCCATGGTTGCAAAGGCTGTCATGGAGACAGATAGAGCAGTATTGCCCCCGGCGCGGTGGGTGATGAAATTGGAGATATTACCGCCGGGGCAGGCGGCCACAAGAATGAGGCCGAGTGCAATGCTTGGACGTGGTTCAACTACAATTATCATGAGAAATGTCAGGGCAGGCAGGACGACAAACTGCGATGCCAGCCCCACCAGCAACGACTTGGGTGCCCTGGTTACATTATAAAAATCCGCCGGCTTGAGGTCCAGGGCAATGGAGAACATGACAATGGCTAAAATGGCATTGAGAAGCGTCAGGGATGCCGGGCTGAAATTGAGCGCAATGGCGTCGATGTCGCTCATGAATCCGACCCGCTGAGCGCGCGTATTTTTTTCACAACGGCGCTTCGGTAACTGTCCTTGTCCACATAATAGGCCATGCGTGGAATATCGAGGTAATCCATGCCAGCGGTAAGTCTTTCAAACCCGGATTTCTTTTCAGCCTGCAACTGTGTTGCTGCGCCGTTACCGGATCTTTGACCACCAATAAAACGGGCAACCAGCTCCGCCTGCTCATGGCGGCCCTGCCATCCAAGTCCTGTCGCCTCAACCATGCCCATGACGAATAGATCGTCGCGGGTCGGATGCATGCAATTGAGGTAGAGATGTGGTGCGAAATGCTGCCAGTTAAGCAGTGATCTATCGATGAAAGGATAGTTAAGTTGATATCCGGTTGCCAATAGAATGAGGTCATAGTCACCTTGTGACCCATCCATGAAATGCACGGTATTTTTGTCAAGGTGGCTGATATCGGCGCGCACCTTCACATCGCCATGTCCGGCATGAAACAGAATGAGCGAATTGACGACCGGGTGAGACTGGTACAGCAGGTAATCGGGTTTGGGGAAGCCGTATTTTTCCGGATCGCCAACAAACCATTTGAGAACTTGCAGATCAACGCGCCGTTTCAACCACATTGGCAGACGTTTGGAACCGCTTAATGTATCCGCCGGTTTTCCAAACAGATATTTGGGAACGAAATGATAACCACGGCGCACGGAGATGTCGCAGCTCTTGCCATGATGCACCGCGTCGATTGCAATGTCGCAACCCGAATTGCCGGCACCAACGATCAGTACCCGTTTGTCCTTGAACTGCCGGGGATACCGGTAGGCGCTTGAATGGATGATTTCTCCGGAAAAATCACCATCGAAGGTCGCCCTGTTGGGATCGGAAAGCGTGCCATTTGCAATCAGCAGACCGGCAAAGACGGCTTCGTGCATTGCACCGGAACCATCACGCCAGCACACCCGCCAGCCTGCACCACTATCTCCCAGCGGCTCGGTTTCCAGTACCTCACATCCGAAGTTAAAATGGTCACGCAATGCATAATGGTCTGCAAATTCGTGGAAATATTTTAATATTTCACGGTGAGAAGGATATTCGGCGACGTCGTCGCGCATCGGGTAGTCGGTAAACTCCGTCGTATGTTTCGATGAAATCAGATGAGCGGTTTCATACATTGTCGAGGCGGGATTTTCGATGTCCCACAAGCCGCCAATGTCGGTATGTCGTTCAAAACCCTGAAAGGGAATGGACTGCTCGGCAAGCACTTTTGCACAGGCCAGTCCCATCGGGCCTGCACCGATCAAGGCATATTTTTCTGTTGTGTCCGAGTTATTGTGAACCGTTACGTGCTTGCTGACCGCCACGCAGTTTCTCCCTGTTTTTTAGTTTTTTCTTAAATTGAACGATCGTTAAAAATAGTGCAAGGTGTTTTTATGGAAATCACGGTTCAAGCACAAAAACAACGCCAAAGAGCGCCCTCCAAACGGTCACTCGCCACCCGGGAGAAAATTCTCAACGCGGCTGAGATGTTGTTTGCCCAAACGGGTTATGAGGGGACTTCAATTCGGGAAATTGCGGAAAGGGCCGGTGTACAAAAGGCGCTGGTCAATTTTCATGGTGGCCCGAAAGAGGATCTGTTTTTCAAGGTTGTTGAGCGCCGGGCGAAAGAACTGTCGGATTGCCGGATGCAGGCATTGACTGCCATGCTTGCAGGTCAGGAAAAAGTGACAGTGGGCGACATTATTTCGTGCTTCATTGCGCCCTATATGGAAAAGGCGACAAATGGTGGCATCCACTGGCGCGCCTATGCACGGCTGGTTGCGCAGGTGTCAGCAGACGAACGCTGGGCCGGGATAAGTCAGGCCTGCTTTGATCCCACAGCGCAGGTATTTATTGAAGAAATCTGCAAACGCCACCCCATGGCGAACCGGCTGTCGGTGTCTTCAGGATTTGTATTTTGCGTTGCTTCGATGCTGGCAATGGTGACGTCGATGTGGCGTATGGATGCGCTTTCAGCAACAAAGGGTCTCACCGGGTCGGAGGATACATTTGCGCGACTGCCGCTGCTTGTGAAGTTTTGCAACGGTGGAATGGAAGACATTCTGCAGTTGGACGGCAATTCGCTTGAAAATGAAACGGTCTAAATCATTTATTTGTGGCTGGTTCGGGATCGTTCAATCAGCACCGTGAAATCTTCAATGAAAGACCGCATTCGGGCAATGGTCTCCTTTTTTGTCAGGGCAATTCCATCTGATCTGAAGACATTCCCATCAGAGGAATTTTCAGGAAATTATCCTCGTCAAAATTGATGGAGACTGTGTTCAATACATTGCGCAGCGAGTGGAGCATGTCATCGCCACGATCTGATGCATGAACCAGGCAAATTGGTTTGGCAATGAGTTCTTCGCGTGGAACCAGCCAGTCAATGGCGTTTTTCAGACCGCCAGGCAATGCGCGGGCATATTCGGGACTGGAGAATATCAGGCCATCGGCATCGCCAACCTGCTGGGCCAGCGAACGGACGGATCGCGGTGTTTCATCCCCATTCACATCCGGTGAAAAGACGGGCAGTTGGGTAAGTCCGTCATACAGGTTGATCTGATGGTCTGAACCCGACGCCCTGGCAATCGCTGTCAGCAAAGCGCTATTGGTGGAGCCGATGCGCACACTACCTGAAATCGCCAGAATTTTCATTTGCTTGCTGTCCCATGCCAGATTGCCGGTTGGTGTTGGCGGAGATGGAATCACCTCTGTTTGGGGTGCAATATGGGCAATTTAGCCGTTGCTGTGAAACTGCATTGTAATGGTTTGCTTGCATGAGTTGTTGATCATCGAACGATGGTGATTGATGGAACCAAATGAAGATGGGTTGTTCTGCTTATTGATTTTCAGCCAATTCTGCCCATCTTGGGAGTATGAATATTCACAGCGAAACATCCGGTGCCTATCGACTTGAAGTATTTCCATTGCGCGGTGAAGTTGTTGCGCGCAATGGAAACAGTATATTGGCGGCAAGCCGGTCTGCAAAATTCATGCGGGAAACGCGCCTGGCGCCGACGATTTATTTCCCGCTTGACGATGTTGCTGCAACACTGCAGGCGAGTGAAAAGAGAACCTTTTGTCCATTCAAAGGAACCGCAACCTATTGGGATGTCATTGTTGATGACCAGATCATTGCCGATGGCGCATGGACCTATCGAAGCGCACTGCCGGAATCGCGTGAAATAGAGGGTTATGTCAGCTTCACCCAAGAGGCACTCACCCATCTGGATATGGGCGGGAATGCCGTATCCCCGGGTCAGGAGGGCAATATCTCCGGCCCCATTGTTGACTGGATCATGCGAGAGGCATGGCTTTGCACGTCTCCGGAAGAACTGACAGCGGCTATTGCGCGCAAATTTGTCGAAGACGGTATCGCTGTTTCCAGAATGAGCGCTCTGATCTGGTCTCTGCATCCCATGATTGCCGGTAAAAACTATGTCTGGACCAGTGAGGAAAACAAGGTTGAAACCTATACGCCATCGCATGATCTGTTGACGAACCCGGTTTACGTCAACAGCCCCTTGCGTCATGTGACCAACGGGCTTGGCGGCGTCCGCCAGAATCTTCAGAACGATAAGGTGGAATTCAATTTTCCCATTTTGGAAGAGCTGAAAGCAAAGGGCGCCACCGACTATGTGGCCATGCCACTACAGTTCTCAAATGGTCAGATAAATGTTGTCACATTGACCAGCAATCACCCCAATGGTTTTACGACAGCCAATCTTGGGCTGATCTTTGAATGCCTGTCGGTGATCAGCAGACTGTATGAAGTCTTTGCCTTGCGTGACAATGCGACGGCCCTTTTGGAAACCTATCTGGGCAGGCGCACTGGCGAGCGGGTTCTTGGTGGTGAAATTCGTCGCGGCGACGGGGATCAGATTGATGCGGCAATCCTTTTTTGCGATTTGAGAGGATCATCGCGACTTGAGGAGCAATTGGGCCGGGAGGCCTATCTGGTTTTGTTGAACCGGTTTTTTGAGACGACAACCGCGATTATCAATGAGCACGGTGGTGAGGTTCTCAAATTTATCGGTGATGCTGTTCTGGCCATCTTCCCGATGAGTGAGGACAGGGATGTTGCCTGTGGGCAGGCGCTCGCTTCGGCACTGGAAATTGATCGCCGCCTGCATGATAGCGAAAGTGAAAAAGCCGGCGGAAATATGGATTGTGCGATTGGGCTTGCGTTTGGCAATGTTACCTATGGCAATGTCGGTTCAAAAGAGCGATTGGATTTCACCGTTATCGGATCCGCGGCAAATGTCGCAGCGCGCCTCGGCGATCTGGGCAAAACTCTGGGGCATGCAATTGTTGCGACAAAAGAGATTGCCCAGAGCAATCAGGACGTCATGCAATCGCTTGGGGCTCATGAATTGCACAATGTTTCGGTAGCGGTTGAAGCCTGGGCACCACGCGTACCGGTGCCAACTTCTGTCCAATAGAGCAATTCAGGTTCCTTTGGATATAGGTATCGTGCAGAAACTCCTGATCTGATCTCAAATTTCGCAGCCAAATCAGAACGTTTCACCTTACAAAGCGCCACGCGGAAATAGAGCAGTATTATCAGCGTGTTGCATATTTGCATTCCTATGCAAAATTACCTGTTATCTAAGCGGATATTCAGTTGTTTTTTTGCATAGGAATGCAAATGTATGTGACACGTTCTAGACCGTTTCACGGTTTGTCAGAAACGGGACAACGGTGTCGACCTTTGATTTTGTTGATGCATTCAGGTTTTGCCGATTCCGTCAGAACATGAATTGCCCTTTTCGGCCCGTGTCAAAATTAAATCACAAGGTGGGTAATGCCGCCTGAACATGGAAGAAACAGGATGACCAGATTCCCAATCACCCCCTCATTTCGACTTGATGGCCGCAGGGCTCTGGTTGCTGGCGGAACATCCGGCATCGGGCTGGGGTGCGCAGCGGCTTTGGCGCAGGCCGGAGCAAATGTATTTTTGGCCGCGCGCAACAAACACCGGGTGGAAGAAACGACTGCAGCATTTATTGAAGAAGGTTGGAAGGCCAATGGGCTTGTGATGGATGTTGCTGATATCGAGGCGACACAAAATTGCGTGGATGAAAATGGCCCCTTCGATATTCTGGTCAACAGCGCGGGCCTTGCACGGCACAGCCCGGCAGTCGACACGACACCGGCTGATTTTAATGCGGTGATGGATGTCAATCTGCGCGGTGCTTACTTTTTGAGTCAGAACGTTGCAAAGGGCCTTATCAAAGCCGACCGACCTGGTTCTCTTATCAATGTATCGTCCCAAATGGCCTATGTCGGGGGTGTGGACAGGGCGGTTTATTGTGCGTCGAAACATGCCGTTGAAGGTTTTACGAAATCAATGGCAATTGAGCTGGGCAAGGCCGGTATCCGGGTCAATACAGTCTGCCCCACATTCATACGCACACCACTAACAGAAGTGACGTTCGAAAATCCGGAGCGGGTGCGCTGGATCGAAGAGAAAATCAAACTGGGACGGGTTGGCAGGGTCGAGGATATAATGGGTGCGGTCGTATTTCTGGCCTCTGATGCGTCAGCACTGGTTACCGGCACCGCATTGATGGTTGACGGCGGATGGACCGCTGATTGATGGTGCAGGACAGGGTAACCTCGATTGAGGTGGCAAGGCGGGCAGGGGTCAGCCAGTCGGCTGTGTCACGGGTTTTTACGCCCGGTGCCAGCGCATCACCAAAAATGGCGGCGAAAATTCGCAAGGTGGCCGATGCCCTCGGCTACCGCCCCAATGTTCTCGCCCGTTCACTGATTACCGGCAAAAGCCGGATCATTGGTGTTGTCGTTGCTTATCTGGAAAACCAGTTTTATCCCGATGCGCTGGAAAAACTGTCCATGGCGCTGCAGGCACGTGGTTATCACGTGCTGGTGTTCATGGCCGCACAGGATGCTGGCAATATTGACCAGGTGCTGGATGAGATCGTCGATTATCAGGTGGATGCACTGGTGATGGCGTCCGTTGCAATGTCCTCAACACTGGTCGAACGCTGCGATGCCGCCGGTATTCCCGTTCTGCTGTTCAACCGCCGTCAGGATGATGCACGATTTGCTTCGGTTACCTCCGACAATGTCGCCGGTGGCCGAAAACTGGCCGAGTTCCTGATTAAGGGTGGGCATCGCAAAATTGCCCATATCGCCGGATGGGAAGGTGCGTCCACACAGCGGGACCGCGAGCAGGGATTTCGCGAGGGGCTTGCCGCCGGTGGTATGAAGCTGTTCAGCCGGGCGGTTGGAAATTTTGACTTTGAGCAGTCAAAGGATGCGGCGCGTGAATTGTTCAACAGCTTTGATCCACCTGATGCTGTGTTTGTTGCCAATGATCATATGGCTTTTGCCGTTATGGAAACATTGCGCAGCGAGCTTGGTTTGCGCATTCCGCAGGATGTATCGGTGGTGGGATATGATGATGTACCAATTGCCGCCTGGCCCAGTTTCGACCTGACAACGGTTCGCCAACCTTCTGATCTGATGGTGGAGAAAACGGTTGTTTCCTTGCTGGATAGTATCGACAACCCTTTGTCTGAGCCAAGGCAGGTGGCAATTGATGGCCCGCTGATCATTCGTGGATCCGCACGAAAACCTCAATGAATGTGAGAACTATGCTCAATTTTTCCGCCAATTTATCGATGCTATTTTGCGAGCATCCGTTTCTGCAACGGTTTGAAGCCGCCAGCGCTGCGGGATTTCAAGCGGTGGAGTTTACATTTCCCTATGAATTTTCACCACGGGTGGTGGCTCGGGCGGCCAAGGTGCACAATCTGGCCATCAGCGTTTTCAATTCGATATCTATCACCACCAGATTTATCGCGGCGACATCGTGCGCAGTCTGGAACATTATTGGCCGCACATCGGTCATATTCAGATAGCCGGTGTGCCCGACCGTCATGAACCTGATAAGGGCGAATAGAATTACCGTCCTATTTTCGATTGTCTCGAGCGCCTTGGCTATGACGGCTGGATTGGCTGTGAATATTACCCCAAGGGCAAAACAATTGACGGTCTGGGCTGGATGACAACATTGGCCTGATTATCGGTCTTTCTGGTCGGTGCGTAGGGGTAATTTCAAAAAAATTGAAATAGACAACAGAAATATCCATTTGATTGAAATTGGCACATGAGGGATTTTAACGTCAAAGGAGTCCCCATGACTGACAATTACAAGAATCTGATCGACGGGCGTTGGCAAGAAGGCGCATCAACGATCGAAAATCGCAATCCTTCGGACGTATCGGATTTGATTGGCCACTTTGCTCAGGCAGATGACGCGCAACTGGAAGCTGCCGTTTCTGCTGCGCGTCAGGCGATGCCTGCATGGCGCAATGTTGGCTTGGAACAACGCCAATCGATGCTGGAGCGCATTGGACGCGAACTGATGGACCGTGCCGAGGAACTTGGCACATTGCTCAGCCGCGAAGAAGGCAAGCCGGTTGCTGAAGGCAAAGGCGAAGTCTATCGGGCAGGGCAGTTCTTTACCTATTATGCGGCTGAGGTTCTCAGACAACTGGGTGAAAATGCCGATTCTGTAAGACCAGGCGTTGAGATCGACGTGCGGCGTGAACCAATGGGCGTTGTTGCCGTTATTTCCCCGTGGAATTTTCCAACGGCAACTGCAAGCTGGAAAATTGCCCCGGCACTGGCCTACGGCAACACCGTCATCTGGAAACCGGCAAACCAGACCCCGGCATCTGCCTGGGCGCTGGCGGATATCATTATGCGGGCAGGTGTGCCGCAGGGTGCGTTTCAGTTGCTCATGGGCCGGGGCGCGCAAATTGGCAACGGTCTTGCTGCCCACTCCGGTGTCGATGCAGTAACCTTCACCGGCTCCTACGCGGTAGGGCGCCAGGTGGCCATGGCCGCATCCGCAAATCTGACCAAGTATCAGCTTGAACTGGGGTCCAAGAATGCGCTGCTGGTTATGGACGACGCGGATATTGATCTTGCCGTTGCAGCAGCGGTTGCCGGTGCCTACTCAGGCTCTGGGCAGAAATGCACCGCATCGTCCCGTTTGCTGGTTCATGACCCGGTTCATGATCAATTCGTAGACAAGCTGTCGGCCGCCATCGGCGCGCTCAAAGTTGGTCATGCACTGGAAGAAGGGACACAGATTGGCCCCATCATCAGTGGTGAGCAGTTGCAGTCCAATCTCGACTGGATTGCACGTGCCAAAAATTCCGGCGCGCAGATTGTGACAGGCGGTGGGGCGATGGAGATGGCCCATGAGGGGCATTATATGGCGCCTTCGCTGCTGGTTGGCACAAGCAATGATGCTGATTTCAATCGGGAGGAAATGTTTGCTCCGGTTGCCGCCGTTCAGCGGATTGGCTCCTATGATGAGGGGCTGCATATTGCAAATGACACCGAATATGGTCTGGTTGCCGGTATCTTTACAAACGCACTGGCACGGGCAACCCATTTCCGACGCCATGTTGAAACCGGCTGTGTGACGGTAAATCTGCCGACGGCCGGAACGGACTATCATGTGCCCTTTGGTGGCAGGAAAAACTCCAGTTCCGGACCGCGTGAACAGGGACGCAGCGCGGCTGAATTTTATACGCAGATAAAAACAGCCTATATTCGCGCCGGGGAGCCCGTTTAATCCGATGACAAGCCAACCGCTCATTGATTGCCTGCAATATGCCAATTGGTCTGAAACCATCTTTCGGCAAATGCGTGAAGGCGGTGTTCATGCCGTGCATGCCACCATCGCCTATCATGAGAATTTCCGTGAAACCGTGCTCAACATTGAAGCATGGAACCGTCATTTCGAACAATTTCCCGAACTGATTTTTCATGGTCGCACCGGCGATGATGTCAGGCGGGCGGCACAGGAGGGCCGTACGGCGATATTCTTTGGATTTCAAAATCCATCGCCCATTGAAGATGACATTGGGCTCGTGGAGATTTGCCACACGCTTGGTGCGCGTTTCATGCAGTTGACCTACAACAACCAGTCGCTGCTGGCGACGGGCTGTTACGAACAGGATGATACGGGTATTACGCGATTTGGGCGTCAGGTCATCGCGGAAATGAACCGCGTTGGCATGGTCATCGACATGAGCCATTCGGCTGAACGCTCGACACTTGAAGCCATTGAAATATCCGAGCGCCCCATCGCCATCACCCATGCCAATCCACATTGGTGGCACCCGGCACTGCGCAATAAATCCGATATTGTATTGCGCGAACTTACCGCATCCGGTGGCATGCTCGGGTTTTCGTTTTATCCCCATCACCTGAACAACGGATCCAACTGCACGATCCGCGATTTTTGTGGGATGATCGCGCAAAGTGCGGAGCGTTATGGGGTTGGCAGTATCGGTCTTGGATCCGATTTGTGTCAGGATCACCCTGATAGCGTTGTCACCTGGATGCGAAACGGGCGCTGGACAAAACAGATGGATTTCGGTGAAGGCTCAGCCAGCGCACCAGGGTTTCCGGAACCGGCAGCCTGGTTCAAGGACAACCGAGATTTTTCCAACATCGCACAGGGTCTGAAAACAGTCGGCTTTGCTAATGATGACGTGGCTGCCATTATGGGTGGCAACTGGCTTCGCTTTTACGATAACTCATTTGGACCGCCTCAGTCATGAACGATCATCATGCGATTGAAAATGAAGTTCCTCAAATGCCCCTTCGGGAACCTGATATGGTTATGCGGTTGTCGAGACTTGGCGCGTTTTATCCAACGCGCCTGAGCTTCATGCGATCGCTGATACGGCAGCTTTCAACGGAAAAAGTTGATGTGCGAAGGCCCGTTTGGGAAATCGACGAGGCAGGTTACGGCCGGGCAGTCTATGCCATCACGCTTGGTGGATATGTCTACAGCCTTGTTGCATTTTCTACGCGGTTGTCGCCGGATCAACGTACTGACCGGGTCATCGCTGAAGCATGGGATACAAGCTACGCATTATTCGATGGTGTGCCGACAGTTGATGATCTGGATCGACTTGAAGCCAATGCACCCAGACAGGAGGCCGGGCGCTTTTCTGCTACCGAGCTGGTTATCAGCCGCGCCAACAAGTCGGTGCGGTTTTTTGATCATGTTGTGGATCGGCTAGCTCATGGCCTTCAGCCTGACAGGTCGCTGGTTGATTCCGTTGGATATCTGATGCGCACAACTGCGGTGTATGGCAATGGAAAATTCGGTATTGCCGACCGTGCACGCATAGAGGGTCGGTCTCAGCTTTCCGGGTCATTTCAAGCGGAGATGCTGACGGTATGGTTGATCAGGGGTTTTTCTGTTGATCTTGTTGAACATATTGCCCGATGCCGCTCACCGGAAAAATCCGTGCTGCTTGATCGCGATTTGAAACGACATCTGGGCATAGGCAATTCCACCGGCCTCGGCATGGCGCCCTTTCTGGTTACACACCCGATTTTGCTCAACAACTGGATCATATCGCGCGAAACGGCGCTGGCGCGTGTGCGTGCCATCAAACAGGCCGCACCTGATCGCATTGAGCGGGTCCTGGCGCTGATGCTCAGAGCAAGAAAGCATCTCCTGCAGTGGTCTGTGCCTGATGAAAGGCAAATGCAGCGCGTGACGATATTGCGCAACGAATGGGACGCGCTCATCGGTGTGGTGACAAGCCAATGGCTTGAGGCGGATTATCCATGGGAGCGGATGATGGCCCTATCGCAGGAGCGCTCGCAGGAATGCCAGGAATTGATGGTATCGCTGCTGCTGGAATTCAACGGTGACCTTGTTGATGGGCTGACCGATTGCATGGTTGCAACCAATGAACCGCGTCTTGTCGCCTCAATGACAGTCGCTGCTCTGCGCGCTTTATGCGCCCGGCATTTCGATTGGACGCTGAAGATTGACTTTACTGACCGCAGGCAAACAAACCAGTTCTGGTATGTATCTGAGGAAAAATTGGAACCAAGGCTTGGCAATCGCTATGAGGAGCCAGGCTCCGAGCTGGAAATGCCACTGGATATAGCCCGGCAGGTCCAGGCGCTTGATCATGATCTTGCTGCATTTGATGACACAAAGAAAATTGCCGAGTTTTTAATCGCAAATCCCAAACATCGTGAGGCAGCGCGCCGGGTCCAATGTGCAGAGCTGCATCCCTATTCCGAAATTCGTGACAATCTGCTGGCGGACGATAGTCTTCCGATCGACATGTTACGCTGTAAATTGTCTTTCTTTGGTGCTTCAAAATTTGACCCGAAATCTGATCGCTGGACGCGCATCACCCTGTATCAGGGCGCGCCTCTTCTGGATGAGATAACCGGTGAGAATGCTGATGACTGGTGGCTGCCGGTGCTGACATGACGGATATTGAACGCTCCTCAAATGAAATCTACACCATGTTGCGCAAAGCCGCGATGGGGTGTGGCTATGACCACGGGTCTGCGAGCGATATTGCGCAGGCGGCCGTATGGTTGTGTGAAAACGGCATGGATGGTGTCGGGGCCTTTGTCGCTGCCTGCAACAGTGGGCCAATCCGGATGTGCCAACCGGAGATCAAGCCGCAGGAGGCGATGTTCGAAAACTGCATTGTGAGCATTGATGCGCATTCGGTATTTGATTTGCTGTTGGCCGATGCGGGGATTGCCAGCGTTTATGCAACCAACATCGATGTGCCGGACCTGTTGATTGGTTTTGCCGGCCTATGCGCACGGGTTCATGGCGTAGAACTGGTGCTGGCGGTGGAGGGCGGTGATAAATTTGCCGTTGCCGCGGATCTGTTGCCCGGGCAGCATGCTCTTCAAAGTGGGTGCTCGGTTGCCCTATCCATCTCTGGCCGACAGCCGCAGCAGGCAACGCTCTCGCCAATAAGTCCACTGGTAATAACACCGGCCAATTGGGCGTTCTGTCTGGAACGTGCTTCAAGAACCTATGTGCCCGCAACGGAAGAATCGCGGGCAAAGGGAGCTGGTGCCAGTCTCACCGATAATGATTGATAGGGAAATTTCATGACGAATGTAACGTTGAGCCTTGATGAAGTTGGTGCACTTGCAAAACGTGCCCTTGTGGGGGCGGGGGCGAGCGATGCGAATGCGGCGTCTGTCGCCCGTTCAACGGTATTGGCTGAGCGGGACGGTATTCGCAGCCACGGGCTGCTTTATGTGCCGATTTACGCCGAGCATGTGGTTTGTGGCAAAGTTGACGGCAAGGCTGAACCACAGGTGGAGCATCCAAGGTCCGGTGCCATATGTGTTGACGCCCAGTCAGGATTTGCCCATCCGGCCATTGATGCGGGTTGGGATATGTTGAGCGAGGCGGCGCGGCAAAACGGCGTCGCCATCATGACCGTCCACAATTCCTACAATTGCGGTGTTCTGGGTCACCATGCCCAACGGATGGCTGAATCCGGCCTGATTGGCTTGTGTTTTACCCATGCACCAGCCTCCATCGCTCCGCAGGGCGGTAGTAAACCGGTGGTTGGAACAAATCCTTTCGCGCTTGCTGTGCCTGATGGCGCAGGGCAGGCCGCTCTGGTTATCGATCAGTCCGCAAGCATTATTGCCAAATCCGAAATCCTGCTTCGCGCCAGAACCGGCGAACCCATTGAGCCTGACTGGGCACTGGATGCGCAGGGACGTCCAACGACGGATGCCAGTCTGGCGCTCAAGGGATCGATGATGCCGGCAGGTGGCTACAAGGGATTTGGCATTGGTCTGCTGGTGGAAATCATGGCTTCCTGTCTTGCGGGCGCCGTGTCCAGTGTCAATGCCAGTCCGTTTTCGGGCACGGCTGGCGGCCCGCCCGCAACAGGCCAGTGCTTTATGGCTATTGATCCGGGCGGCTACAGCGGCGACGTATTTCAGCAACGGGTGGCCGCGCTGGTTGGTGAAATCGCCGGGCAGGAAGGTGCTCGCATTCCCGGAGAGCGTCGTCGCAGCAATGCGCAACGGCTGGCGAAAACCGGGGTTATGGTTGATCAGGTGCTGATAGATCGAATCAACGCATTTTCCTAGAGCAATTCAGGTTTTGACGGAATCGGCAAAACCTGAATGCATCAACAAAATCAACGGCCGACACCGTTGTCCCGTTTCTGACAAAACGTGAAACGGTCTAGGTATTTGGCATTGAATCATTTTATGGTTTTTCGACAAGCCTGATACCAGCCTCTTTCAGCATAATTTCCGATACATCAAAACTATGATCCAGCGCACCGTCGTGCGCTGGCTTTGGCGGGCAGATGACGGCGTTGATCCCGCTTTGGATGATGGCCCGCGCGCAATCAGCGCAGGGGAATCTGTTTACATAAATCGAGCAATTGGCCAGCGGGACACCCATGCGTGCTGCATTGTAGATGGCGTTTCTTTCTGCGTGTTCAAACCAGAAGAATTTCTCGCCTGATGGTCGGTCAAAGCGGGCGTCATCATTGTCCAGCACGCCACGAGGCAGACCATTGTAGCCAGTGGATCTGATTTCAAGATCAGTGCCGACAATGACGGCTCCAACACAGAAATCCCGATCTTCCGTCCAGGTGGAAATGTGATTGCAGAGCGCCAGAAAGCGCTCGTCCCATTTGTCCTGCTTGCTATCGCTCATATCCGTTCAGCCTGCGTAGACGTAGCTTGTTTTGACAGTCGTATAGAACTCAACCGCATAACGTCCCTGTTCACGGGCGCCAAAGGATGAGCCTTTGCGGCCGCCAAATGGCACGTGATAGTCAACGCCGGCTGTTGGAAGATTGACCATGACCATGCCTGCAGCCGCCCGGCGTTTGAATTCGCGGGTGCTTTTCAGGCTCCGGGTACAGATGCCGGCTGAAAGACCGAATTCCGTGTCATTGGCGATTGATATCGCTTCATCAAAATCAGCCACTTTCAACACCGAGCCACAGGGACCAAATATTTCTTCACGGTTGATACGCATGTCATTATTCGTATCAAGAAACAGTGCGGGTGCCTGATAAAAACCACTGTCGGCCAGCTCCAGGCGCTGCCCGCCGATAACATTGGCACCTTCCTGACCAGCCAGCTCGACGTAGGCCAGATTGGAATTGAGTTGTTTCTCATCAACAACGGGGCCGATCTGCGAGCTGCTGTCCAGTGCGTTACCGACTTTGAGAGCCTGCATGGCCTTTGTTATTTCATCGACAAAGGCATCATGAATGCCGGCTTCCACAATCAGACGGGAGGAGGCGGTGCAGCGCTGACCGGTGGAAAAGAACGTGCCATTCAAACAGGCAGGCACGGCAATGGACAGATCTGCATCATTCAGCACGACCATCGGGTTCTTGCCGCCCATTTCCAACTGAACCTTTTTGCGCATGCGGCCACATGATTCAGCAATATGGTGTCCGGTTGCAACCGAACCGGTAAATGAGATTGCATCCACACCGGGATGGGTCACCAATGCTTCGCCAACCTTTGAGCCGCGACCCATGACAAGATTGAACACGCCGGGAGGGCAACCACATTCATGGATGATTTCCGCTATCACATGGGCACAGCCCGGTGTCAGATCCGCCGGCTTGAGGATGACACAATTGCCAAAGGCAAGCGCCGGTGCAGCCTTCCAGGCAGGGATTGCAATTGGAAAATTCCAAGGTGTTACCAGGCCGACAATGCCTACCGGCTCACGGGTGACTTCCACATCAATGTCGGGTCTGACCGATGCCTGCAGATCGCCGCTTTGTCGAAGAGCTTCACCTGCAAAAAATTTGAAGACCTGAGAGGCGCGCATCGTTTCGCCGATACCCTCAGCCAGCGTCTTGCCTTCCTCGCGCGATAACAGGCGACCAATCTCCTCGCGCCGTGCGGCGATCGTATTGCCAACAGCATCCAGAAGGTCATGCCGGGTCTGTGGGGAGGCGTCACGCCATGCTGGAAATGCCGCACGGGCAGCATCAACAGCGCTATCGACACTGGATGCATCGCCATAGGAATAGCTGCCGATGATATCGGTTGTATCCGAAGGATTGATATTGTCGTGGTAGTTTTCGAAACTGACCCAATTGCCGCCGATTAGATTGTCGTGTTTTGTCATGATTGTCCTCTGAAAACTGTGGTGCGTGCCCTGTCAGGAAACAGCGGGCTCTTCTGTCTCAAAATGGTCGAGTGCAGCGCTTTGTGCCGCATTCAATGGCAGAAATGGTGGCAGTACATTTTCCCAAACGGCCGCTTGCGTCCGCTTGGCCACCAGATGTTTTACGGCCGGAATAAGCGGTTGGGCGGCAATGGTTTCGCGACTTTTGCGAATGGATGCAACCAGGGTGTCATCCGGGCTTTCTCGTCCTGCCCACAGCGCACCGGAAGCTATGGACGTTTGGTTTACGGTAGCCGAAATGCAGCCTGAATAGCCATATTGCGCTGCTTCGCCCAATGCCACCTCGGAGCTTGGAAACACAGCCAGATCAGGCAACAGACGTGTGAGCTGGCGGCAATACTCCAGTTTGCCGGATGAATCCTTGATACCGGCAAATCTATCCGGCCATTTGCGGTGTAAATGTTCAATGACCGAGACGGGGATGGTAATGCCTGTCATCTGGGGGAAATTGTAAAAATATACCTGGATCGGCCGACCGGCCAAAGCCATATGCAACTGCTCATACCATGCAATCAGACCCTCGTCAGACAGGGGCTTGTAATAATAGGGCGGCAGAACCAGCGCACAGGAATAGCCAAGATCGTCGGCAAAGCGTGTCAGCGCAATGGTCTCAGCCAGTGAAGGCGTTGCGGTGCCGACCATCAGAGCTGATTTGTTCACAGAGGCTGCTGCCCAGCGCATGATGTTCTTCCGGGTCTCCTGATCAAATGAATTGGCCTCACCGGTTGAGCCCAAAATATTGAGCCCGTCACAGCCATTTTGCAGCAACCATTTGCAATGGTCGACAAACAAACCCTCAACAGGCGCACCGGATGCGTCTATTGGAGTTGGAACCGCAGCAACAACACCTCTCATCTCAATTCTATTCCTTTTCGCCCTGTTCCGCTGTCACAGGATTGTTTGGCGGAGCGGCAGTCACAAGCGGGTGATCCTTGTCGGTTGGCATGGTGCGATCCCAGCCACCGGGGCTCCCAAGACCTGTAACTGCGTCTTCAAAATACTCACGGTTGACATCCACATAAATCGCTTCTTGT
Source organism: uncultured Rhizobiaceae group bacterium (assembly GCA_947501445.1). Lineage (GTDB taxonomy): Bacteria > Pseudomonadota > Alphaproteobacteria > Rhizobiales > Rhizobiaceae > Hoeflea_A. The sequence goes on from CANMVS010000015.1 coordinate 129,352, forward strand.
GGTGATACCTCATCATCATAGCGAATTGCATCAACCGGGCATACGCTTTCGCACAATCCACATTCAATACACTCTGTCGGATGAATATAGAACATCCGTGCACCCTCATAGATGCAGTCGACCGGGCAGACTGCGGTACATTCGCCGTCTTTTATATCAATACATGCTGCGTTGATAATCAGCGCCATGCGTTCTGTCCTATCGGCCTCGCCATTGAGGCGCGCGTTTTTCTCTGAATGCGGCAACACCTTCGGATGAGTCCTCCGAGCTGAGGGCTGTAATCAATTCCGGTGTGCTCAGGGCGCGCGCCTCACGGGGAGAAAGGTGGGCTGTCTTGTGGATGGTTGCCTTGATTGCGGTCACTGACAATGGAGCGCAGGCCACAATGTCCTTGACCCATGAATCTACCTCATCATCCAATCCATCCGCTGGAACAACGGCATTGACGAGGCCAAGGGAATGGGCTTCGCCTGCTGACATCATCCGGCCCGTCATCATCAGGCCGGCAGCAATTTTGTGTGGGATGAGCCTTTGCAGCATGACCATGCCGCCATCCAGCGGCAAACGGCCAACGCGTGCCTCAGGAAGTCCAAACCGGGCGGTATCTGCTGCAATGACAATGTCACAGCCAAGCACCATTTCCATGCCGCCGCCAAGAGCCAGACCATTCACACGGGCAATCACCGGGATACGCATGGTTTCGCGCAGCGCAATGCCGCCGAAACCGTTTGGATTGAGGCTTGCCCAATAATCCAATCCGCTCTTGCCCGTGTCGGATTTCATATCTGCGCCTGCGGAAAAAGCGCGATCGCCTGTTCCTGTCAGAACGACGCAACGGATGGCGTCATCCGCTTCGATCTGTGACCAGATTTCCTCCAGCCTGGCTTCGGATTGTGGATCAATTGCATTCATGCGATCGGCACGATCAATCGTCACCCAGGCAACGCTGTCACGGATTTCAAACTGAATACTCATATGGCTAACTTGTCTTGTGCCGGTACGCCCAGGCCAAATTCCTCAATGACTTCCTGCGTATGCTCGCCAAGTTTAGGCGGCAGATGGCGGATTTGCAAAGGTGCCCCGCTCAGATGAACAGGAGAGCCGACCAGGGTGATGTCACCAAGGAAAGGGTGGTCAATATCCACCAGCATTTCATTGATCTTTGTCTGGGGATCGGCCAGCGCTTCACCGAGCGCTCGAACCGGGGCGCACAGCAGGTCCTGGTCTTCCAGCCTTTCCAGCCAATGCGCGGTGGTATTGGTGGCAAAGTTCGTGGCAAAGAGCTCCTGCAAAAACGCTTTGTTTTTACGTTGTGAACTCAAGTCCGGATAATCCGGCGAAACATCCTCAATACCAAGCGCCGTGCAAATGTCGCGTAACGGGTTGGCCTTGAAGGCACCGACAATCACCAGAGCACCATCGGTGGTGTCAAACACACCTGTCAGCGGCATGGCTGCCCAATTCAGAACTTCGTTGTGCGCGCTCCACTGGGCTGCTTCCTGCATTTGCATCGCAATCATTGAATCATAAAGCGAGACGGATACCTTTTGTCCAACGCCGGTTTTCTCCCTGGCCAACAAGGCAGCAAGAATACCCTGAACCAGATGCATGCCTGCAGAGTAGTCGCAAAGGGTCGTCGGATAGATCGAACGGGGAATGGATGGGTCCGAGGTTTTTTCCATCACGCCGCTCATGGCCTGTGCCAGCACATCCTGACCACCCTTGTGCGCATAGGGACCCTTGTCACCGAAGCCTGTCCCGGATGCGCTGATGATCTTGGGATTGATCTGTTTCAGTGCGTCATATCCAAAACCAAGCCGGTCCATGACACCGGCTCTGAAATTGTCGACAACAACGTCTGAATTACGCACCAGATCATAGACCATCTGCTTGCCCGCATCGGACTTTGTATCGATTTCGACCGAACGCTTATTTCTGTTCAGCGAGGAAAAAACCGCGTTGTTCATCGAACTTTCTGAAGGTTCTCCGAAGAAGTTGCGTGACAGGTCTCCCGTACCCGGTCGTTCGATTTTGATAACGTCGGCACCAAAATCGGCCAGCATCTGCGTTGCACAGGGGCCAAGCATCACCTGGGTGAAATCAACGATGCGAACGCCGTCAAGAGGGAGTGTGTTGGGGGTGTTCATGCCTTTATCCTCAAACCGCAACTGTATCGTCAACGCGGGCGTTGGCAGAGGGGACGTCGCCTGGATCAGCACCCTGTGCCCGCATTTGTTTTTGTATCAGCCTGGCATCCACATCGCGCAGTGCCTTGTTGCTGTTGAGCGCCAGCGCGACGGCAACGCCAGCAGCTTCTCCCTGAGACATGCAGGGTGGAATTTCACGAGACAGTTTCTGCGCATCGCTGTCGACAGAATAATGCCTGCCCGCGACAATCAGATTATCGATGCCTTTGGGAAGCAGTGCTCTGTAAGGCGTGTAATAGTCGCGCCCGCGGCACACGCTGTCGGCAAAATGCCTGCGCTCGGCGACATCTTTCTTGGTTACAACATATTCGCCTTTGAGTAATCGTGTCTGGCGAATGCCCATCTGCTCGGCTGCGCCCAGCATCTTGGCATTTTCAAAGCCTGGAGTATTTTCCCGGGCGAAGTGAAGCAGCTTCATCATGCGCTCACGGCCTTCAATTTCCGCGCCGACCATATCTTCTGGAGACAGGCCATCATAGCCGGGCATATGTGGGCAGTTGCACCATACGACACCGGGAAGGGGGGTCTTGAGCCACCACATGCCCCACGCGCCGCCTATTTTCCTGCGTGCTTCGCGATCGAGCTTCTTGTAGGCTTCCGGTTCGCTGTACTCAAAGGCTTCGGCACGATCGGTATCAACATCCATCAGACGGAACACGGTGGTGACAATATATTGCCCATTGATGAATGATGCACCGGCTGACGATGCAACATCAAGATCGCCGGAGGCATCAATGACCATGTCTGCGCGGATTGCCTGGCGGCCAAGCTTGGTCTGGCATATGATACCGCTCACCTTGCCGTCTTCCACCAGTGCCTCGGAGAACCAGCTGTGCAGACGCAGGTTGACACCTGCTTCGCGCACGAGATCAAGGCTCACACGTTTCCAGGCGTCAGGATCAAATGCAACGGCGTGTATGATCGGCTGCGGCATGCCGGTTTTGTGAAAATCAATGCAGCCCCAGCGTGACCATTTCTGCCACATGTCCCAATTGGTCAGGCAGTCTGCCCGGGGTGGGTAAACAGCGCCTCCCTGAACTTCCATGCGGTCGACAAATTCATTGACGATACCGGTGGTGACAATCTCGTTGCCTTCATTGACCATGTCATCAAGCACGAGAACCATGCCGCCGGACGCCATGCCGCCCAGATGGTGGTAGCGCTCAAGCAGTGTCACGGAGCAGCCATTGCGGGCGGCCGAGATGGCGGCGGTCAGACCAGCCGGTCCGGCGCCGATAACCACCACATCGCAGTTTGCTACAACGGGTACTTGCTGACTGGATGACTGGACATAATCTTTAATCTGTTCGGCCATGGTGTGCTCCTTTGTGCGCACGGGGTTTGCCTGGCGGCTAACCGGGTGCGATGGGTATTGAGTGGTGGCGATGGCTTATGTGTGCCAGCGTACGATAAGTCGTTCAGCGATGGATACCGATGCAAACAGCATCACCGACAGCCCGGAGGACATGAACACGGTTGCGTATAGGAGTGCTGCCCGGAAGTTGAATGTTGAATCGATGATCAGAGCGCCAAGCCCCACATCAGCACCGACCCATTCACCGACAATGGCGCCGATAACGCAGGTGGTGGCGGCAATTTTCAGGGCGGAGAACAGGAATGGCAGCGATGAGGGGAGACGGATTTTCCAGAAAATCTCAGACTTTGTCGCTGATAAAATGCGCGCCAGTTCAAGCGCCTGTGGGCTGACTGCCTGCAGGCCGCGCACCATGTTCACCAGGGTCGGGAAAAAACAGATCAGGGCTGCGATAACAACCTTAGCCGTCAAACCTGCACCAAAGATCAGCACCAGGATCGGTGCGATCGCCAAAATTGGAATGGTATTGATAAAGACGGCGATCGGAAAGAATGCTCTTTCAACGGTCCGGCTGCGCACAAAGGCAACGGCAATGAAAACGGCTGCCAGGTTGCCGACGACAAAACCCATTACGCTTTCATAAAAGGTTGGCCAGAAATTTGCCAACAACAATGGAAACTTATTGACCAATGCCTCAGCGACATCACTGGGTGCCGGAGCGATATACAGTGGAACCTCAAACAGGCGCACGCCAATTTGCCAGATGGCAAGCAGTGCAATCAATGTTCCTGCAGGAATGAGTACGGATTCGATCCGGCGCTTGCGTTCGAACTTGCGTTGTTCAATGAGTGCCAGTTCTTCAGGATCCTGCTGTGCGTTTTCAGCCAGATCTGTTTTTTCAACAATGGTCATCAGCAGGTCTCCAGCAATTCGCGCAGATGGGCTGTGTGCCGGGTAAATTCTGGTGTGTCGCGCAGTTTGATTTCGCGCGGATAGGGCAAATCAATCGGTACGATTTCGCGCAACCTGCCCGGATGGGCCTGCAGCATCAGCACCTTTTGCCCGAGGAATACGGCTTCTGGTATTGAGTGGGTGACGAAGAGTATGGTGACGCCGGTCTCTTCCCAGATACGCAGGAGTTGAAGATTAAGATGGTCGCGCGTCATTTCATCAAGCGCACCAAATGGCTCATCCATGAGCAGAAGCTTTGGTTTGCATACCAATGCGCGGGCAATGGCGACCCGTTGGCGCATGCCACCGGACAATTCATGGGGCAGGGCATTTTCACGCCCTTTCAAGCCAACCAGTTCAAGCAGTTCCATCGGGGTCTTGTCACTGATCGGGATGGTTACGCCGCGTTTTTTCCCCATTTCCAGCGGCAACTGGACGTTCTGCAACGCCGTGCGCCACGGTAATAGCGTTGCATCCTGGAAGACAAAGGCGAACTCACGCGCACGCCGCGCCTCCTCGGTCGATTTGCCAAATATGCGAACCTCACCGGATGCCGCTGGAATGAGATCGGAGACCAACCTCAGCATGGTTGATTTACCACAGCCGGAAGGACCGAGAATTGTATAAAATGCGCCTTCCTCGATTTCCAGGCTCAGGCTTTCAATTGCTGTGAACGCCCCGAAGCGGACATAGGCCTCGCTCAGGGATGCTGCAACCGGGGCTTTCCCGGTCGCATTTGCTGTCTCCTGCACAGACATGGCCGTTATCCCAACTTGGGACGGCTGGCGGCAGTGTCTTCGAGAACCGAAAGTGTCATCATGTCGTCGACTTTCGGTGGATCGCCGTCGAATTGACCCAGCGCTGCATAGGCATCAATCTGAGCCTGCCAGTTTTCGCGGTTCATGGCACCCCAGCCATGTTTCTTTGTGACTTCATTGAAAGAGTAACCCACGACAAGTGGCACGGCTTTCAGTTCACTTTCCAAATCCAGGTTTGGATAGCGTTCAACGAGAAATTCGCAGGCTTTTTCCGGATTTTCATAAACCCAGCCCCAGCCTTTGGCACTCACCCGCATCATGGCATCAACCTTGTCGCGGTGCTGTGCCAGTGTTTCGTCTGTCACATAGTAGGGATTTGCATAAAGCTGAATGCCTGCATCCCACAGGCTCAGATCAACCCGCTGGTCACCCAGCACCGAAAGAGCGTTGACGTTGGTTGTCCAGCCGGTCACGACATCGGCCTGGCCAGTCATCAATACAGACATGTCGCTGCCGCTCACAATCACCTCGAGATCATCTTCTGAGATGTTGTTCTTGGCCAGCAGTGCCCTCAACAAAATGCGGGCAGTACCATTGGTGGCAACTTTTTTGCCAATCAGATCCTGCGGTGTTTTGACGGGGTTTTTCTTCAGCGAGAAATAGGTGAATGGATGTTGCTGATATCCGGCGGCGATACATTTGATTGGAATACCGGCAGCGCGCGCCAGCATCAATGACGGGCTGGATGATATGGAGCCGAGATTTGCCCGGCCTGAGGCGACGGACGCGACACCATCAATATTTGGTCCACCAGCGACGATATCGAGACTGAGACCCTCATCGGCATAGTAACCCAACTTGTCGGCGGCAACTTCTCCAAGAATACCGTTGGAGGCAAGCCAGCCAAGTTGCATCGTTACTTTGAATTCATCTGCAGCAAGGGCTTTACCGACATGCAGCATTGTACCACTGAAAGCGGCGCCGGCGGTAAGGCCCATTCCCTTGAGGACGGAGCGCCGTCCCAGTAGATTTTCAGGCTTTTGTGACATTGTGTTCTCCCGTTGCGGGCGTTTTGTGATCGAGACTGTCCTGCCAAATGCGGGACCACGAACAAATGAGACTCTTCTTCGCCCGACTTGACTTATAGCGAAATCTGGGTGAGGCAAGAAGGAGCAATATTTACCAACAGTGGTGCGTTTTTTGCACAGCCCCTAAAAAGAGATCACCATGCATACGGTTTTTCTGCGTTTTCTGGATGAAGTTGCCCGACAGGGATCAATCCGCAAGGCAGCCAATGTACTCAATGTTTCGTCAACGTCGGTGAACAGAAAAATCATCAATATTGAGGAGATGCTCGGTGTACGTCTGTTTGAGCGTTCACCCGAAGGTGTGGAGATTACGCCAGCAGGCAAGATCGTGCTCGAGCACTGCCGCAAGACACTTTACGATTTTGACCGGGTCAAAACGATCATAGATGACATCCGTGATCTGCGCACTGGCCATTTGAATATTCAGACGCTCGATTCCGTGACATTTGGAATTTTGCCGCAGGTCTTACAGGAGTTTGGTGACAAGTACCCGGGTATTTCACTGTCAGTAACAACCGCCATGCCTGACGAAATAGTCAATTCGGTGTTTAGTGGCGAAACCGATATTGGCATCAGCTTTTCCAATGAAATTCGCTCGGATGTGCGGGTGATATCGGAAAAATCAACGCCGTTCGGGCTGATCATGCGTCCTGATCATCCACTGGCTGAACGCATGAGCGTAACAATCGATGATGTTGCCGGTTATGCGCTCGTGCGTACCAGCGACGCGAGGGTCGGCAATTCGGTTCTGGATCAGCAAATTGCTTCGGTCGCTGTCCATCTGTCGACCCATATTTTTACAAATGCGCTGGTCATTGCAAAACAGGCAATCCTGTCCAATCAGGTAATTGGGATCTATACCAAGATCGGTTTCATGCGCGAGATTGAACGCGGTGAACTTAAATTCGTGAAACTATCGGAAAAATCCCTGAGCGAATACAAGATTGGCCTCATCGTCTCCGCATCAACGACGATTGATCCGGTTAAACATCTGTTCCTGGGCGTGGTGGAACGGTTGTTCAAATCCGTAAATCTTGATGTGTGAAATCAAATCGTTCACTCGCGTACCATTTGGTGTGCGATTGAATATTGTGTTTTAAAAACAACATTCCAGATGGTTTTTTTGCCATTGAGATTCAGTAGTCCGCGCGGGTATAAGTTTTGACCTACAGGTCCGGACGCTTTTTTCGCCACTGTCCCTATCATATTCTCTGAGTCTGTAGTCGTGTGTCAGTTCATGGTGCTGTGATCAGGGAAATTGAATGGCCCTGGTTGTTGATCAGCAGAGGCGGCGCTATAGGGTTCACAAAGTGCTGGTGCCAATTCGTTTTCCGGCCTGCCCGTATTGTGCGGGGTTTTCGCAAACGACCCATTCGTCCATCAGGGGATTGTTCAAAAATGGTTGAGGAGATGCTGAGCGCTTCAATATCAGCGATGATGTTTGGATTGTCTGCCCTGAGTGCCAATCTGCTGTTGGTTCGGCATCGCAATCGTGCAGTCAATTACCCGCTCGCTGCCTTTTTCCTGTGCATTGCAGTCCTTCAGGTTCCCGAAATTCTTGGACTGTTCGAGCCACGGGATGGGCCCGGGTCCATGGAAGATATTCTTGAGACACTGACAATGCCGCTGACAGTGGCACTGGCACCGCTCATGTGGCTCTACGCGCGGGCATTGACCGAGGAAGAGTATGCACATATGTCCTGGCGCGATTTGGGACACTTCATTCCCTGTGCACTGGCCTTCGCGGTTGTCTTTCTGCTTTTTTCGCTTCGATTTGTTGAACCAGCCACGGTGGCTGCGGGGGCCGAAATCAATCTGGACTCTGATGCTGGACCCGATTATGTCGATCTGCTCACCGGTATTGCCTACAATGTTCAATTTGGTATTTACGTAGCGCTGCTGTTATGGCGGCTGACCACCTATCGCAAGAAGCTGAAACAGATGTTTGCCAGTACCGAAAACCGGGAACTGGGATGGATCTTGTGGCTGGGTTTGTTCATCGGCGGATTTTGGCTGCTGGACATGGCAACGGTCTTTTTTGAAGAAATCTATGGCTGGGAACCATTCACTGAAATGTTGACCGGCCCTTTCACGCTGTTTCTGGTCTGGTCGATTGCCATATGGGGCTTGCGCCAGCGGCCAGGATTCGAACAAAGCGCGCCTGTGAGTGAAGAAATCCTATCGCCGGCCATTGCCGAACCGATCAAATATGAACGGTCAGCTCTGAGTGAAACCCGCGCACAGCGTATCGCAGCCAAGATTGAAGGTGCAATGATGAGGGATCAATTGTACGCCAACCCCAATCTGTCTCTTGTTGACCTTTCAAAGCATATCGGCGTTACATCCAATCACGTCTCGCAGACCCTCAATGGCACGATTGGTGAGAATTTTTTCGACTATATCAACCGATGGCGGGTACGTGACGCTGTGCGCCAGCTTGAGGCCACGGACAAGACCATTTTGGCCATTGCATATGATGTCGGGTTTAACTCGCGTTCGTCATTCTACACTGCCTTCAAACGCGAGACTGGTCAGACACCAACCAAATTGCGCAAATCACTATCCGCGAAACTGGTCGTTGCAACTGAAACTGCCGGTGGCTGAAACCTTGTTTTCAAACCGTTTTGTTCAGCCCCTGCCGATATAGGGCATAGTGGTGGCCATAACCGTCATGAACTGGACGTTGGCTTCCAGGGGAAGTTGCGCCATGTGAAGGACGGATGTTGCCACATGATCAACATCCATTGTTGCCTCCGCACTGGTGGACCCGTCTGCCTGCGGAACACCAACAGTCATCGGCATTGCCATATCGGTCAGTGCGTTACCAATGTCGATCTGGCCGCAAGCGATATTGAAGGGGCGTCCGTCGAGCGAAAGTGTGCGGGTCATGCCGGTTATGGCGTGTTTGGTGCTTGTATAGGCGACCGAGCCGGGACGCGGCACATGGGCTGAGACCGATCCATTGTTGATGATGCGTCCACCCTGGGGTGACTGCGCCCGCATGATGGTGAATGCGGCACGGGCGCAAAGGAATGCGCCAGTCAAATTGACCTGTACGACATTCAAAAAATCTTCAACAGGTGTTTCGTCAATCGTTCTGGACGGTTTGCTCATTCCGGCATTGTTGAACAGCACATCGATACGCCCCCAGGTGGCCAGCGCTTTTTCGAATGTGGCCGTTACCTCGTCAGGATTTGTAATATCGCAGGGCAAAACCAATGCTTCTGCCTGCCCGGCTGCCACTTCTTCAAGTAAGGAGGCACGCCGTCCGATCAGGCCAACCCGATAGCCATTCATCAAAAAATGCTCAGCACAGCGACGGCCAATTCCTGTACCCGCACCGGTGATGATAATCGATTTCTTTGTGCTGCTCATGTTGAAAAATCCTTCGGGACATTATTCTGAAACATCAAAAGCGTGCTGATCCGGCACACCGTCGGTATCATTCAGTCAATACATGCCCTAAAGCCGCAATTATTTCCAGCACATCTGCCTGCCTAACTCCCGTCGAACAACATCATCAGGTTCGTAGCGCAGCAAAGCGCTGTGATATCATTGATTGTAACGCCGGTTCACGTCTATCTTGCCCGAGCGTCTGACTATTGGGACCCGCGCAGCGACGATATCGGTCTTGAATGGCAATGCTTTCTTGCTCTTGGGGGAGAGAATTCATGGCAGAAGAATCATCAAATAAATGGTTGGCTTTGATTGGCATCAGTATTCTCAGCCTGGTGGTGTTCATTGATTTTACCATCGTCAACACCATACTGCCGGGCATTCAACGCGATCTGCATGCAACTGTTGATGATCTGCAATGGGTCATGAACTCCTTCATATTAATGCTGACAGTTCTGATGGTCACCATGGGTCGGTTGGGCGATATTTATGGCCGCAGAAAGGTGCTTTATATCGGTGTGATCGTATTTGCACTGGCTTCATTCCTTGCGGGAGCAGCGCAGACACCGCAATTTCTGATTGCTTTTCGGTTTTTGCAGGGTGTCGCCGGTGCCGTAACACTCACGTGTGGCGCCGCATTGGCAACATATCATTTCCCGGAATCTGAAAAGGGCCGCGCACTGGCTATTTTCATGAGTATCACCGGCTTTGGAATGGCGGTTGGTCCACTGCTTGGCGGCATCTTCGTATCGGCGCTGTCGTGGCGTTGGGCCTTTTATGTAAATATACCGGTTGTTATCGTTGGCTTTCTCATTTCCTGGCGGACGGTGCAGGAGACACCACCGCAAAAGGATGAAAAAGTCGACTGGCTTGGTCTGGCTTTGATGATGCCTGGAATGGCTGCTCTGGTAACCTTTATCATGAAGGGTAACAACTGGGGCTGGGGGGCTATCGAGACCATAGCGACACTGTTTGCCAGCATCGTTCTGCTGACCGGTTTCATCTTTGTTGAGCGCAAGGCGACCTTTCCGATTATTGACCTGAAGCTTTTCAGAAACCGGCAATTTCTGGCGGTGTGTGTCATGGCATTGACGCTTGGCGGCTTCATTGCCTTGGGCAGTTTCATGGCACCGCTTTATCTACAAACAGTGCGCAATGAAGTGCCTTATATTGCAGGTCTTATGCTGCTGCCAATATCCGCTTTGGTTGTGATCGTACCACCGGTTATCGGCTCTCTTGCAGACAAAAGCGGACCAATGCCGTTTTTGATTGCCGGTCAGATTTTTTTGGCTTTGGCAGCGCTGGTGCAGATATTTTTCCAACCTGAAAGCCCCATGCTCTTTGTGATTTTCGGATTGGGCCTGTTCGGATTTGGATGGGGATTGCAACAGGCAACTTCAGCCATGGCCGCCACGTCGGCTCTTCCACCTTCAGCCTCCGGCCTTGCAATCGGCGTGCTTTATACGATCTGGAATTTTGGCTCATGCGTTGGTCTGGCCATGGGCGGGTTGATTTTTGAAGAGCTGGACAAACGGGCTCTGACGCGGGCGCTCGCTACGGAAAAAATCACGCTTTCCGCTAAGGATCAGGAATTGGTGCGCAGCCTGCTCTCTGATCCCAGTCAGGCGCAGCAGACGCTGAGCAAACTGGCGCCGGGACTTGAGAAAAAGATCTTGCCGATGTTTCAGGATTCCTTCATGGCCGGATATGGCGGTGCCATGTGGTATTTGCTCATCACATGTGCTCTTGGTGCCATATTGGTTCCATTGATTGCCCGCAATGCCAAATCGGTAGAAGTGTGAACTGCTTTATTGCGGATTTATCCCATGGGCTTCAGCGGCTGATATATTGGCTCATGAAATCAATCAGCGCCCGGGTTTTGAGTGGCAGTTGTTTGCGGCTTGGGTAAATGACGCAAACGCCAACGGGTGGCTCGTTATAATCGGTCAGGATGGTCACCAGGTCGCCGTTTTGCAGCTCATCGGAACAGGCAAGTTCAGGTAGTCTTGTTATGCCAATACCAGCGACGGCCTGCGTCAATTCCATTTCGGCGTCGTTACAGCGCAACAACGGTTTAACTGGCACAAAGATCGTGTTGCCACTGGCCGCCACAAACCGCCATTCATGTGCAATCGTGCGCTCGGAAAAGTCGATTAACATATGATCGCGCAGATCCTGCGGGTGAACTGGCGTGGGGTGTTTTTCCAGATAGCCGGGTGAGGCCACTGTCACCAGTCTGGTTTTGAACAGCTCTTTTGCGATCATGTCAGAATCGGGCAGGGCGCCGATGCGCACCACCAGGTCAATGCCCTCAGCCACCATATCCGTCTTGCGGTCCGAGACCTCCACATTCATGGTGATATCCGGATGGCTGGCGAGAAAATCCGGCAAAAGGGCATTCAGGCAGGCTCTGGCAAATATCGACGGCACACTGATACGCAGTTCCCCAAAGGGGCGGTCTCCAAGCGTATGTATCTGATCTGTAATGGTTGCGGCATCGGCCACAAGACGTCTGGCGTGATCATAATAAATGCGACCGGTCTCCGTCAGGCTGACCGTACGGGTGGTGCGGTGAAGCAGCCGTGAGCCGAGCCGCATTTCCAATGCGGCAATCTCCTTGCTGACTTGCGATGCCGAATGCCCCAGAAATTTTGCAGCGGCGCTGAAGTTCTGCCGTTCAACGACCGCGCAGAACAAAACCATGCCATCAAAAAGCGTATTATTGTTAGCCATTTGGAATAGATGCCGTTCTAAATGTTCCATTTATATCCAAATGAAGCATTGTTAGATTGATTTTGCAAGACAGACATGGGCCGCATCGCACCGGCAGAACCAAACCGGGGTCAGCGAACTACCTCGGACACGAAAGGACACTCTGATGCTTGAAATGAGCAACATAGATCATGTCGGCATTCGCATTAGTGAACGGCAGCGATCGGTCGACTTCTATCAGCTCATCGGCTTTGAACTGGTCGCTGATGGTGGCTTTGAGCAGGGGCACCCGCTGGTCATGCTGCATCCGTCCGGGATCAACATCAATCTGCTGGGACCGGCAACAGCAAAGCGGGGCGAAAACATTCTCATGGATGGAAAGGCCAAATACCCCGGTATCACCCATGTGGCGATCAAGATGAAGTCGGCACAGGACACCAGGTCATTTGTCGAGGCCCATGGCATTGCAATTACCGGGGAGCGATCGTTTCGCGGCACCGAGACAATTTTCATCCGTGATCCGGATCGCAACGTTCTTGAGCTGGTTGGACCGGGACCTTCGGTCGCCACTTTAATTGCTGAACACGTTCACTCTGAAATTCAACCTTGAAAGGTGTATTGAATGAAACTCCTAACACTCGTAACCGCAGGGTCCATTGCTGTGGGTGCTTTGTTTTCCGCACAACCCACGCTGGCTGAAATCAACACAGTCAATGGTGTCGCCAGTTATCCTGAGGGATATCAGGGAAGGCCTGTGAGGGCGGCTGATGAGGATCCGTTCTTGTCACCGACAAATTCGGCGCTGATCCTGATCGATTACCAGCCTCCGATCCTGATGGGTGTGCGTAACATTGACTACGCTGACCTCATCAACAATACAACAGGATTGATCAAAACCGCGGTGCTGTACGACATCCCGATCATATTTTCCCACGTTGCGGTCGGATTGAACGGCTATGATCCGATGATCAAGGAACTTCAGGAACTGGCTCCAAACGCCGTATTCATCGATCGTACCAATGTGAATGCGTGGGAAGAACCAGAGTTTGTTGCCGCTGTGGAGGCGACTGGCCGCAAGAAGCTGATCATGGGTGGCCTGTGGACGGACGTCTGTCTGGCCTATCCGGCGATTGAAGCTGAAAAGGCCGGTTATGATGTCTATGTTCCTGAGGACGCTGTTGGCAGCATTACCCAGCTTTCCCACGAAAACGGCATGAGACGCATGATAGCAGCAGGTGTTGAGCCGATCACATGGAATGTGGTTCCGGCCGAATTGCAACGCGATCATGCCCGCTCGGATGTTCTGCCCGAAGTCACAAAAATCTTCATGGAGTATCTGTTCAAAGTGGACCCGAACACAACCTGGTGACGCGCCCGCCATCCGGCCCCTCTTCGTGTTGTGCCTGAGGGGCCGGTGGTTCCTATCAACAAAATCAAAATCCGACACCGTTATCCCGTTTCTGACAAAACATGAAACGGTCTGGTCAAAATTGTCCTAACCGATAATCTCCGCTTCCGCCTCAATTTCGATTTCATAATCACCAACCAGCCGATTGACTTCGATTAGTGTGTTTGCCGGCTGTACCTCGCCAAAATAGCGACCATGCACGCGGGAGGCCTGTTCCCACTGTTCCGCGTCCCGCATATAAATGCGCGTGCGCACAACATCTTCGATTGAACCGCCAAGTGTTTCTAAGGCTGCGATGATTTTATCAAGTGCGTAGATCGTCTGCCCTTTGACATCGCCTTTGCAGATCATTGTATTCTGGCCATGGGTTGCGGTGGTTCCACTCACTAATATGCGGTTTCCCCGGCGCATGGCCCGACTGAATCCGGCTATGGGTTCCCACTCACTCCCCGAAAGCGCATGGCTGTTGCCATTGCGCTGTGTCGTTTCAAATGCTGCAGGCAGGCTGCCAAGATGATGACTGAGATCACCGGAGGCGGTAAGGAAAGGCGGCTTTCGATATTCCTGACCGCAATCACCCGGAATGGCTGTCGTGTCTTTCAATGCGTCTGCAATTTCACCCATATCAGTTTGCGTCAGATCAAAGCTGAAAACAGCGCTGTTGGATGTTCGATGCTCATTTTGTGTCAGGCGTGCGCCAACAATCACGGCACCAATTGCCGGATTTGCCAACATCCAGCGTGTCGCGACATTTGCAATTGTAACATTGTGACGCATAGCGATTGTGCTGAGACATGTCATCAGGGTTTGAAAACATGTCCAGCCACCAATGGTATCGATGAAGCGCTTGTACTTCATCTTGCTCCAGTCACCCACCTGCGCCGGTTCCGGGGCGCCCAGCCATTTTTCCGAAAAGAACCCGCCAGCCAGCGTGCCGTAGGCAAGGATTTTGACGTTGCGCTCCAGACACAAAGTGCTCAAATCGCCAAGTGCCCTGCGATCCAGCAGCGAGCAGGATACCTGATTGGAAATCACTTCATAGCCCTGCTCAAGCAACAGGTAGAGATGGTCACTATCAAAATTGGTAACGCCAATCTGACCAATCACCCCATCCTGTTTGAGCCGCATCAACTCGTCCATGACATCCAGATAACCGGCATACTGAAATGACCACCAATGCAATTGCAGCAGGTCAATGCGCTCTACGCCCAATCTTCTGCATCGCTCCGCAATGCCGCTGCGCACTGCCTGCCGGGATGTTTGTTCGGGCGTCGGACACCATTTGGTAAAGAAGCGGGCAGCTGTGCTTTGATCACGGGCAAGCAGCATGGCCCGCGCCGCGCCGCTGATAAGTTCTGCTGAACCGTAGTGATCGGCCATGTCAAAAGTATCAAAACCGGCATCCGCATAATCGACCAGAGCGTGGGCACTGCTGAGGCGATCCAGCTCCTGTCCGTCGCGCTCAAGGTCTGCAACCTGCCAAAGACCGGTAACCAGCCGGCTGATTTCAAGATCGGGCGCAAGTTTCAGGCGCTGTGGACGGTTTGTCATTCGCATGCTCCAGATGTGGGCCCGGCCATCAGGCCGGGCCCCATTGATCATTTTTCAAGCGTGGCTATGAACGCGTTGACTTCATCAAGCGTGAAATATTTGACTTCCCGAGTGCCGCTTTCGTCAAAAGCCCAGGCAACCGCCGGAGCAGAAACATCACCATTTTTGTCAAATGTCACTGGCCCCGTGCCACCCTGATAGGAGATGTTTTTGCCTTCATCGAGTAATTTGATGGCTTTTTCCAAACCTTCCTTGTTTGGAAAGATCGCTTCGCCTGCCGGATCCGTAACGCGGCCAACCGAAGCTGCTATGGCTGGCCCTGTGCTTTCAGCAGATGCCTGCATGGCGAGCAATGCAATCATTGCAGCATCAAAACTGTTGGGAAGGCCGGGTCCATTGGGTTCGGCATTGAATTTCGCCTTGTAGAGTGCGACGAAGTCTTCCGCACTGGCGGTTCGCGGTTGCGCACTATCATGGCCAACGAGATTGCCCAGATATTTCAGTCCGACATTGTCACGGTATTCATCGGATTTCAGCGCGTTTGCAACAACCATATTCTGCGTGCCGCCAAGTGAAATCCATTCGCGTGTCACCAATGTGCCCTCCGAAGGGTAAAGAGCCATGTAGATCGCATCCGGCTGCGTTTTCAGGGCTTCGGTTACTTCTGAGCGATAGGACGATTGACCATCGGTAATCGCCGTTGAAGAGGTGACTTCAATACCAAGTTTTTCAAGGTCAGCCTGCACAAGCTTGCCGATATCCTGTCCCCAGTCATCGTTCTTGTAGAAAATGGCAACCTTCTTGTATCCGCGTTCCTGTGTCAGCAGAGCTGCCACAGCGGACTGGTTGCGTGTGGTTGCGAATGTGCGGAACCAAAGACCGTCTGTCTTGCCTTCTTCGGCAACGCCTGTGAAGGCGGTGGATGAAGAACAGCACGACATCTGCATGACCTTTGACGGCACTGTGACCGATGTCAAAATGGGCATCGATACACCGGACGAAACAGCACCAAGCAGCACTGGAACCTTTTCCAGATCAACCAGCGCCTTTGCCGCATCAACACCAATCTTCGGATCAACTTGACTGTCGCGCAGTGACATTTCAACCTTGCAGCCTTTCACACCGCCGGCTTCATTAAACAGGTCAACGGCAAATTGCGCGGTTGCTGCAATTGGTCTTCCCCAATCTACTGTTGTTGGCAAAACGGCGCCGATTTTGACTGTGCAATCCTGCGCCAGCGCCGGCGCAGCGGGCAGACAGACACCGAGTGCCAAAGCACCCCATAGAGTTGTTGTTTTCATAGACATGCCATTTCCCTCCTGGTTGTTATTTGGTTTTCAACTGGCCTGCGTGGCCTTCGCTGGTGTCACAGGCTCAAATGAATGGGTCGATACGGCCAGTTTTTCGGGAAGCAGACCACGTGGTTTGGCCAGCAGCATCCCGACAATCAGCAATCCGATAAGAATATATTGCAATGTTCCGGCGTAAATCTGAACATCTGCCGGTGCAAAGCTGGAAAGCGCCCAGCCGCTGGCCACCCAGCATCCCCAGACGACAAAGGTCCCGGCAATCGCGCCACGATTGTTTCCTGCACCGCCGACGATCAGCATGGCCCAGATCTGAAAGGTCAGGATCGGGGCAAGATCCTGCGGGCTGATGAAGGCGTAAAATGTTGCGTATAGACCACCTGCAAGCCCCATGATGATGGCACCCAGAACAAAGGCCTGCAAACGCACACGCGCGGGATATTTGCCCAGTGAACGCGCTGCCGTTTCATCTTCTCGTATGGCGCGCAACAGGCGGCCAAAGGGCGAACGCACCAGCCGCTCCAAAGCCAGATACACCAGCAAAATTACGGCGAGAACGATGGTCAGATAAAACAGGCCGTAGACAAAGGGATTGCTGATAAAAGCTTCCAAAGGCCGTTCAAAACCCCGGATACCCTTGGCACCACCGGTCCAGAATGTTGCATTGCGTGCAAAAACTTCAACGGCCACGGCAATACCAAAGGTGGCAATGGCCAGATAGTCATGGCGCAACCGGGTCGTTGCAAGGCCAACAATGAATGCAAGAATGCCTGCGCCGAGTGCGCCGCCAATCATTGCAAGGGGCCAGGCAAGCCCAAAACCGCCAAATTCTCCGGCGCGCTCCGGTCCAGCCAGAATGACCATCACATAGGCGCCAGTTCCAAAAAAGGCGACAACACCGCCGTTGAAAATACCGGTATTGCCCCATTGCAGGTTCAATCCCAGCACGGCAATCGCCAGCACAGCGGTAATCGTCAAAAAAAACGTCAAATAGGAGATAATGCCAATCATCGCGTTTCTCCAAACAGCCCGTTGGGACGGATATAGAGGGTGACGAGAATGACCAGAAACGGAATGGCTGGCTTGTATCCGGCTGGCAACAGCAGGATGGCAAAGGAGGAGGCCAAACCAACAATGAACCCGCCAAACATGGCCCCCGAAACGCTGCCAAGCCCGCCGACAATGGCCGCAGCAAAGAGTGACAAAACAAGGTCGCGTCCCATGACGGGGCTGAGTTGATTGTCTATGCCATATAGAACCCCGGCAATGGCAGCCAGGCCGCCGCCAATAATCCAGGTAAGGCGCACAACAGATTCAAGGGGAATGCCATTCACCTGGGCAAGTGTAGGGTTCTCAGCCACGGCACGCAGGGCAAATCCCAGGGTTGTTCGCGTCAACAGCAGGTGAAGCGCCACCATTGCCATCAACGCCATAACCAATATGGCAACCTGATCCGGCTTGATGAGCAGCAGAGGATCAGCGCTGACCATCGTCGCAAAGGAAATTTCATCGCTGTAGCGCTGGGTGTTCAGACCGAAGATCAGACCGATGACGTTTCTGATGATCAGGGCAACGCCGAAGGATGCAAAAACCATGGTCAAAGCGCCGGCCTTGTTGCGCAGGCGCCGAAACACCAGTTGATCAACGATGATGGCCGTTCCACCGGTAAAGGCAGCAGACGCCAGCATGGCCAGAGCCAGGGCGGCGGACATGGAAAACGGTGAGAACAGCGTTGCCATCGGCGGTGCAATGGCTGCCAGAACTGTATCAAAAGTCAGGGCGCAGTAAGCGCCGATGGATAACAATTCGGCGTGGGAGAAATTGGCAAATTTGAGTATGTGCATGACCAGGGTCAGGCCAATGGCACCCAACGAGAGGATTGATCCGACCAATATGCCATCAAACAGCGCCTGTATCATGCTGCGCCCCGCCGCTTGCCGCCGAGGTAAATCTCACCAACGATCGGATCGTTGAGAATTGCGTCGGCTGCACCTTCGTGCTGGTTTTGACCGTCAGCCAGAATATAGGCCCGGTCTGAAGCACCAAGAGCGAGCTTGGCGTTTTGCTCGACGAGTAAAACCGAAACGCCCTGTTGCGCGATCGTGCGGATAAGGGAAAGCACTTCCTGCGCCGCGATGGGCGACAGGCCGGCTGTTGGTTCATCCATCAAAATTAATTGGGGTGACGATATCAGCGCCATGGCTATGGCCAGTACCTGACGCTGGCCGCCGGACAGGGCGCCGGCGCGGATTTTTGCCCGTTCCTGAAGAATAGGGAAAAGATCGATCATGCTGTCGATCCGGCGTTTCGGTTCGGCCTTGCAGCGGCGTGCAGCCAGCGCCAGGTTTTGCTGTACCGTGAGTGTTGTAAATATGTTGGCTGTCTGCGGCACATAGGCCAGGTCGAAGTGGCCGAGCCTGTCAGGGCTGATCCCCACCAGGCTTGTTTCACCCAGCGTGATTGATCCCGCTTCAATAATAACGAGACCTGCAATGGCCTTGATGAGTGTCGATTTGCCGGCGCCATTCGGGCCGATGATTGTGACGATTTCACCCTTGCCAACGCTCAAATCGATATCCCGGATAATGGGAAGTGCGGGTCGGTAACCGGCGGTCAGACCGGATATTTTTAGAAAACATCTGGTTTCACGCATCGGGCGCAACCCCCAGATAAGCATCAAGCAGTGTTTCATTTGACTGGGCACCGGCAGCGTCACCCTCAAAGATGATGCGGCCGTTGGCCATGGCAACAATATGGTGGCAATGGCGCATGACCAGATCCATGTCATGCTCGATGATCAAAAACGTGCAGCCGCGCGCGTTAAGCTCCTCGATTTTTTCGATAAGCAGATTGGTCAAAACCGGATTGACGCCAGCTGCCGGTTCATCAAGCATGATCATGGATGGCGCGCGCATCAGTACGCGGGCCAGTTCAAGCAATTTTTGCTGTCCGCCGGACAAACGCCCGGCTGCCTCATCTGCAACCTGTTCGAGATTGGTAAAGGCCAGAACCTCGTGGGCTTTTTGGGAAATTTCGTCTTCGCGCTGTTGAATTTTACCGCGCGCAAATATCGGAGCCCATAGCGTTTCGCCCAATTGGTCGGGCGCTGACAGCATGAGGTTTTCAAAAACACTCATTTCGGCAAAGGGACGCGGTATCTGAAACGTGCGTGCAAGGCCCAGGTGGTAAATGTCATTGGGTTGCAATGTGTTGATAGGCCGACCGTCAAAGCGGATTGATCCTGCATCGCTTTGCTGTTCGCCGGCAATTGTGTTGAAAAGGGTGGATTTGCCCGCGCCATTGGGACCGATCAGTCCGGTGATGGAGCCACGTGTTATCTTTAGCGACACATCATTGACTGCCCGAAATCCACCAAAGGCAACAGATATGCCATCGGTCTCCAGCAAAGGTGCCGCGGAGGCGTCGCCAATGGGCGAGGGGACGATCATTGTGCCCCGCCAAGATTGTATTTCATGATGCGCCCGTGCCGTCCGGTTCTGTCGCCTTCCAGATCATAAACCGCACCGAGCGGTCCTTGCCGCTTGCTCAGCACCACATCGAGATTGCTGCGATCATCATCATCAAGCGCCAGTGAAAATATGGCCAGGGTTTGCGGCAGATGGGATGCGGTTCTTGCACCAATAATGACGGCGGCAACCTGCTGCTGTTCAAGCACCCACCGGCAGGCGACGGCATCCAGTGTGACATTGTGTTTTGCCGCTATCGCGTCGAGAACACTCATCAATTGCTGGAACAGATCCCAACCGCCGAACTCATCAATAATCAGGCGGTATTTGATCAAAGACCGGTTGGTGAATTCATAACCGGGGTCAGGCGATCCCAGCCATTTGGGTGTCAGGAAGCCACCGGCCAGGACACCATAGCTGAGGATTTTCATATTGTGGCTGGCGCACCAGCGGGTGAATTGCCCGGCTGGTCTGTTGTCGAGCAGCGAGTATTGTACCTGCGTCGATACGAGGTCCAACCCGGCATCTATGAAAGGTTCCATCGCTCGCGTGTCCCAGTTGGTCGTTCCCAAAAGGCGGATTTTACCCCTGGCCTGAATATCCTTCAGGCAAGCCAGAACGTCATAGGGATTGCCGCGTGCCAGATCCCACCAGAAAAACTGCACAAGATCGAGTTGTTCGACCCGCAAACGCCGCAGTGAGCGGTCAACAATAGCTTCAATGTCCGCAGCAGTGGCGATATCAAGTTGGTCCATGTCGGGAACAAGCTTGGTGTGAATTTTTATTCTTCCGGCAATTTCAGAGCCGCGATTTTTACGAATTCCATCAATGAAATCACCGATGAGCTCTTCAACGCCGACATAAATATCGGCGCAGTCGAAAGCGGTAATGCCAGCGTCCAGAAAGGGCTCCATATCGGCAATTGAACGGGCACGATCCACGGTGCCGTGCCCGCCAGCCAACTGCCATCCGCCTTTGATGACCCGGGCTATTTCATAGTCGGGTCGTAAAAGAACTGCTTCAGTCATTGGTGTGATCTTTCTGCCAATAGGGCGTGCTATGGGCAGATGGCAGGCCGGATGTTTCGGCATGTTTGAAGGTTCGTCTTCCGGTGCGGCTTATGCGAAAACGGCCACCGCAATGGGGATCAGGGCAGGCAATTTCCGCGTCTGTCGTCATCCAGTCATCTTCATCTGTAACGCGTTGTTTGGCAGGAAAAAACGGCAGCAGTGCCGCAAGGGGATACATCGGGAAGTGGTTGTTTTCGGGAAACACCAGATTCTCGCCCTCAACCAGAAAGAATGAGCCCTCCGGGTGGTTGCAGATCATTGGCTTGTCGCCGGCGACAACGTCCACCCGAAGGTCAAACAGCTCAAAGCTTTTATCTTTCACATGGCCCCCCGGGATTGTTTTGTGATATGTTATTTGTGATATCTTATCCGGGATGGTGCTGTGCCGCCGCCTAAATGTCAAGATTTACCCTGTGGAGGGATGCGTGATTGCAATATTCGATCCGATTGAACCGTCCTATGATTGGCAATGCTGTCTGACGCGGGATGATACCTGTGCACCCCGGCGATTGTTTTGAAAGAGGGTAATGTGCAAAAACACCTGAAGGTTCAGTCATCACAAATGCCTGATCTAGGCCCAGTCCGTTCGGTCAATCTGCGCGACACCGTTTACCAGCAGTTGAAAACCGCATTCATGGCCGGTTATTTCGCCCCCGGAGACTATCTTAATCTTCGCACCCTGGCGGATCGGTTTGAAACCAGCATCACACCGGTTCGCGAGGCAGTTCGTCGCCTTGTGGCGGAAGGCGCGCTTGTTGATGCACCCGCCCGAGCCCTGCGGGTGCCACCGTTGCAACGCTCACGGCTGATCGATCTCAAACAGGCAAGGCTTGGCATTGAAAGCATGGTGACGGAACTTGCGGTTCAGCGCATAACCAAGGCTGACATCGAGCGCCTTGAGACAATCCTTGATGAGGCCGGTGACACGGTTGCAACATCGCCCATCGACGAACTGAAATACAATCAACGTTTTCACTTCACGCTCTACGAAATTGGCAATTCACCAACCCTGCTGCGGTTCATAGAGAGCCTGTGGCTTCAATACGGTCCGTTCCTCAACCTGATCCACTACACGATTGATCCGAACATTACCGGCAGTCACAAGGATCACCGCAACATCGTCGCCGCCGCTCGGGCCGGGGATGCGCAAGCGGCCAAACGGGCACTGGTCAAGGATGTGTCGAGGTCATTTGATATTCTGGATGCCTATACCAAGGATACGTAGGTTTGTTGGTCGGAGTGACTGCTTACGCCGATGCTCAGAGCATAGTTAGTCAAATTGAGGTTGTTGATCTCACACATCAAAGGAAAACGTGCATTAAGCAGCGTGTCTCCGGTTATGCGGTGTAAAATCAAGCTGCCTGCGAATTAGGGTGATAGGGCAATTTTAGTTCTGGGCTATGGAATAGGACTTCGGATCCGCAGGTGCTCTGGTGATTTAGACTATATTTCAAGTTGTATACAACCTTATTTCGTAGATCATATATTTTGTCTATTTGTTCAACGTTGTCGTATTTGACGATCCAGTGCTTATGGGGGCTTTTTTTTATCGCAACGGCTACTTTCTCATGGTCGGATTTAGTGGGAGCAGGTCAAATGCGCCCGGATCAGACACGCTTTGCTGATACATCTCTTTATATTTGGCTGCATCTGCCCATGCGTTCTTGGTGGCATTTTTTAATATGGGGTAGGTGGTAGTTTCAGTCATTATGATATTTCATTCATGTGATTTTTCATTACGCCTGAATTCGAGCGTGAGGCTGTAAGAACCAATTCCGCTACAATCTCTGAAGTCGCGGCGGAAAGCGTCCAGCCCAAATGTCCGTGGCCTGTGTTGTAAAATATGCCGTGCCGCTTTCCAGCGGCAACTTTTGGCATCATGTTGGGCATCATCGGCCTAAGCCCTGCCCATGGAACAGCATGTTCGGTTGAGACATTGGGGAAGAGTTTTTCACACCATTTGACGAGAGGCTTTATCCGGTCATCACGGATGTCTCGGTTCATACCGTTGAATTCTGCCGTACCTGCTATCCGGTAACGGTCTTTGCCCAAACGGCTTGCAACGATCTTTGCTTTGTCGTCGAGAAGGCTCACCCAGGGAGCAGCATCCTGACTTTTTTTATCGTCCAGATTGACAGTGATTGAATACCCTTTGACCGGATAGACATTGACACGATCGCCCAATTGAGCAGCAAAATGACGGCTTGCGACACCGGCACACACAACAATACCTTCAAATGTGTCGTAGTTTTTTTCGCCTTCACTGTCCCATTCGACGCGCGTTCGAATGCCTATTTGTTTAAGAGAAATCACGTCTGCGTTAAAGTGAAATTTAGTCCCAAGCCTTTCGCATGCTTGCGACAAGTGTGTGCTGTATTGATGTATGTCGCCAGAAAAGTCGCTCTTGGTATAAAAGCCGCCAACCAGATCGCATTTGATCGCTGGCTCTATATCGTAGGCCTCTTGAGGTGAGACTTCATAGCGCTGCAAGCCGCCTTTGCGTAGAAGTTCATTCACCCTTTTGGCGTGCTTGAGCTCCTTTGAATCTTGATAGACATGGAGGATACCGCGATCCTCACAATCGAACTCAAACCCTTCATTTTTAGCGTAGCGTCTGAGATGCTCTCGTGCCGAAAGTGCCAATCTGACAGTTTCGGTTGTATTGGTTTCGTAGTTTGGGATGTTACCCATGAATTCAGCCATCCAGGAATATTTATGCCAACTTGGTTTTGGGTTCACAAGTAGGGGTGCACTCGGTTCAAACATCCACTTGATGCCTTTGAGGATTGTTCCCCATTGGGTCCAAACTTCTGCATTTGATGCGGACAATTGACCCCCATTTGCAAAAGAGGTTTCCATGGCAACATATCGATTACGATCAAATACGGTTACATCAAATCCCCGCTGTAAAAGCGCATAGGCAGTGGTTACGCCAGTGATACCAGCACCAATAACGGCAATTTGTTTCATCAGTTTTTCCAGTTTTTTATTGGATGACTGTGAAGGCCATCGGTCTTCTTGATCAAATTCATTACACTGCAAGCTCTTCGATGGGCGGGCACGTGCAAACCAAATTTCTGTCTCCATGGGCATTGTCCACGCGCGAAACTATCGCCCAGTACTTTGAACCAGCATCGTCTGTACCAGTTGGGTATTCAGCTTGCCTACGGCTGTAGGGGTGAGACCATTCACCAGATTAAACGCGTCGAGCCTCTTCTCGAATTGAGGCCATGGCTCCTATGAATCTATCGATCTCAGCGAGAGGTTCGGCCTCAGTCGGCTCAACCATTAAGGTTCCAGCTACTGGCCAAGACATGGTTGGTGCATGGAACCGATAGTAAATCAACCGCTTCGCGATATAGAGTGGTGTTCGTTTCATTTGAGCCTCCAGACAAGGGGTTATGGCGCGACTAGGCGCGCCGCCGTTTTCCCCTCTGTCTTTGGCCTGAGGGACTCGCAGCCTTTGACTGCTTACACCTTCGGCGGCATATCAATCTACTTAAGGGTCAGATTTTCTGCTCTCTCACGCAGACACTTACGAGAAAATCTCGTTCGGCGGGTTATTCTTAATTTGTAGGTACATTTCTCCTTTGAACGATCACGAAATGTACCAATCTGTGATCAGTTTCTTATAAATATTGACTGACTTCTGAAGTTCAGATACCTCGCAGTATTCATCGGTTATATGAGCAACTTGGGGGCTGCCGGGCCCCAAAATAACTGTTGGAACATTGTCAAAATACGGTGTTAAGACAGATGCATCCGTGAAATAGGGTGCAGTTTGGATACCATGTTTCTCGCCTGTGATTTCGCCAACCAGATTCTCCAGTTTTCCAAACCATGTGTCACTTTCGTCGGTCCAAACCCCTGACAGATCAACGAATGGCGTCAGGGAAATACCATTGCCCAGGTATTCGTTTAAACTATCAAGAATGGCATTATGACTTTGCCCGGGCAGCGTTCGCATGTCGATTGAGAACTCTGCATGGTCTGCTACCGAGTTGGTATTCAATCCACCACTGATGGTGCCAATATTGAGAGAGGGACTACCTAAATGCTCGTGTCTATCCGGTCCAAATTTAAACGCTTGCAACTTTTGAATGGCTTCAGTGACTTTGAAGATGGCATTCTCACCATGCTCTGGCATTGAACCGTGTGCGGTTTTCCCTTTGGCAACAGCCTTAACCCAAAACACACCTTTATGACCTGAAAGGGGAATAAGATTCGTCGGTTCAGCAACGATGAGCGCTCCAATTTTCCTGTCCTCATTTGGTTGCTCAGCGTAATCCCTTGCACCATCTGAACCCGTTTCTTCACCACCTGTGATGAAGAAAGTAACTCCAGGACCGTTTTTGATATCTTCGCCCAGTTCTTGGACGGCACATATAGCGGCAGCCACACCGCCTTTCATGTCACACGTACCGCGACCATATATCCGGCCGTTTTCAATAGTTCCAGCGAACGGATCGTATGACCATTCTTCAGATCCAAGCGGAACGGTATCCATATGACCGGTAATGCCAATAGGCGAGCGATTTGAGTTGCCACCAATTGTGGCAATCAAGTTTCTTCTTTTGTCACCAAAACTCGTAACTTTGGTTTGAAGACCAAGATTGGCAAAAATATCCTGGAGATAGTCACAGATTTCAACTTCATTTCCTGGAGGATTAATAGTGTCGAAGCTCACCAATTTCTTGGTAAGCTCGACGACATCGCGCGATGGACTTTCTGCCACTTTTAAATGTTCCATCAGCTGAAATACGCACTGTGAACAGCTTCGCTGGACGACAGTTCCTTAGAGGTTCCTTCAGCAACAACGCGGCCTTGGCCAAGAACATACCCATAATGCGAGATGGCAAGCGTTTGCTTCACATTCTGTTCAATAAGCAGAACGGATGTTCCGCGATTATTGATCTCACGAATGATCTTGAATGTCTCAGTCACGAACAAGGGTGACAGACCCAAAGAAGGCTCATCAATAACGAGCAATTCAGGTGAACTCATAAGGCCGCGACCGATTGAGACCATAGCTTGCTCTCCACCCGACATTGTACCTGCTATCTGGGTTTTGCGTTCATGAAGTCGAGGAAAAAGCTCATAAACATTTTTCAGGCTGTTTTGGATTTCATCTTCAGACTCGACGCCATAAGCACCTAGCCTCAGATTTTGTAGAACCGTGCATTTTGGAAAGACAGCACGCCCTTCCGGAATACATGAAATACCTTTGCCTATAACTTTGTGTGTTCGGGTCTTGGTTATATCGGTTTCACCAAAGGCTACATTGCCAGAACGAGCAGGGGTTAATCCTAAAATCATTCTAACCAAGGTGCTTTTGCCTGCGCCATTTGATCCAAGGATGCAGGTAATATTTCCAGCTTTTGCCTGGACGGAAACATCATGCAGAACATTGACCGCATCATATCCGGTCGTCGCATTGCGAACGTTAAGATCGATTGTTGAACTCATAGGTCATCTCCCAAATATGCTTTTTGTACTTCGCTGTTTTGAGAAATGTCTTCGTAGGTTCCTTCACAAATTTTCTTACCAAAATTCAGCACGACACAACGATCAGTAATCCTCGAAATGATCCCCATTTCGTGCTCAACGATCACCACTGAAAGATCCCCACGTTTCTTACGAATGTCGATAACCTCATCCATCAACTGCCGCGTTTCTTCCTCGGTCATACCTGCAGAAGGTTCATCCAAAAGCAGAAGCTTTGGATTTCCCAGAAGCGCGCGACAGACTTCGATCCTGCGGCGATCAATCATTGGAAAATTACCGACGGGTTCATTCAGTTTGCTTGAAAGATGTGGCGCGAACTGATTGATGAGTTCGGCTACCCGGTCATGGCATGAACCATATTCATGGCGAAAAGCTTTGCGATTGATGATATTAAACCAGAGCCCTTGATTGAGTTGAGGATGATCACCAATGGCAACATTATCAAAAACAGAGAGTTCAAGACAAAGACGAGCACGCTGAAATGTTCTAGAGATACCACTTTTGAAAACAGCTTGCGGAGGCATACCCGTGATGTCTTTACCGCGAAACTCCATCTTGCCGTCAGTTGTTGAATAAATACCGGTTAAGATATTAAAAAACGTGGTTTTACCTGATCCATTTGGGCCAATGAGACCCAAAACTTCTTCGTTGTGAACCTCAAGATTCACTTTATCCAGTGCGACGAGACCACCAAATCGTTTAACAACGCCAGTGGCCTTTAAGGAGATATTAGTCATAGTCACTCCCCCTGAGCTTTGGTTTTTGGAAATTGGCGCATTTTGCGTTTGATTAATCCGTTTGGACGGAAGAGCAGGATTAAAATCACTCCAACAGCGAATATGAGGAAGCGATATTCCTGAATGCCTTGCAATTTTTCGGGCAAGATGATGACGATTGCGGAAGCCAGAATAATACCTGGAATACTACCGATACCGCCGAGTAGGATGATCGAAACCATGATAAGACTATCACCGAAGGTGAAGTTGTTCGGGGCAATGAAGCCTAACATCATGGCGTAGAACGCACCGATCAAACCGAGGATGAAGTTACCCATAGCAAATGCTGTGATTTTCCAACGCTTAATATTAACGCCAAAACATGCAGCAGCTGTTTCATCCAATCGAACAGTATCGAAATTCAACCCAATCCAAGACCTTTCGATCGCCTTTGAAAAGGCAATGGCGATCAAAAGGAGGATCAGCGCCAACACGAAATAGTTCATGTAGAACGAGATATCCAAACCGGCGATGTCGATGTTTTTATTAAATTCCCAACCTAGAATGTTCAGCCCTTTGACAGCAGAACCCTGTGCACCACCAAGGGCAGGACTGACTTCTACCAGGGTGCGAAACAGCAAGCTGAATGCAATGGTAACAACAGCTGCATAATGTCCGCGCGTTCTCAAAACAGGTAGAATAAGTATGAATCCGATAAGGATAGCCACGATACCACCAATGAGCAATATAAGCAGATGGGGTATTTGTGTGTTTTGAGTCAAAACGGCTGCTGTGTAACCGCCTGCACCGAAGAATGCGGCTCCAGCGAAGTTGAGCAATCCATTATAGCCGAATTGAATGTTCAGTCCCAAACAAGCAATGACAAAAACCATCACTGTGGTCAGCATCAACAGGTTGAAGTGATCATCGTGAAGATAGATTGCGACACCAATGATAGCTGCCAAGAACATGGTGGATGAGAAACGGCCGTTCTCCTTTATGCCTTTGTCCAGCATTTGGGACGCGCCGGTCTTGTCCCCTATGAACCAAGCTGAACCAAATAGGACACTTAGGATACCAACAGTAAGCTGAGATTCTGCGTGCATCAGAGATGCGACATAGACTGCGAGCACTGCGGTTGCGGCAAATATGCCGATTTTATTTGATAAGATTTTCATGATCACACGCGCTCGGAATATTTCTCAGCAATCAAACCGGTAGGTCGCCATGCAATAAGGATGATCACCACAGCAAAGGCAAAAACGTCTTTGTAAGCTGTAGGAATGGGAAGAGCGACGACTGCAAAAGTCTGGAGCCCAGCGAATAAGAAGCCACCAAGAATGGCGCCATATAGATTACCTAAGCCGCCAATAATGGCAGCGCTGAAGCCTACAGCTCCCAAAAGGAGGCCCATGGAGAAGTTGATTTCGTTGTAGTAGAGCCCGTTCATGATGCCGGCGATTGCGGCAATTCCAGATCCAAGCGCAAACGTGATCAGCACGATTGAATCAAAATTGATTCCCATCAACTTTGATGTCTCTTCATCCTGGGCAACGGCTTGAATAGCCAAGCCCAATTTGGTTTTGGTTATTAAAAAATGTGTTCCCACAATGATCAGAGCGCCTGCGACAAACAACATCACGCTGTCTATGCGAAGCGAGAATGATCCAATGTCTATTCCACCTGTGGGTAGAAGCGTTGGGAATGCCTTAGAGCTGGAACCATTTGGAAAAAACAGTCTGACTGTTTCTCTCAATACAGTTCCGAGCATGAGCGTAATCAATAGAATGTTGAGGGCAGGCGCGCGCGCCTGCTTCAACGGAATAATTAGAAGCTTTGCTACCACCATTCCCAGTAATGCGGTCACAGAGAGCGCAAAAATAATAACAAGTAAGAGCAAAACAACAGGGTTTGAAAGACCCATCCCGCTTAGAGCGAGATATGCGGTCAACCCAGAAAACGCACCAACAGTCAGTACATCGCCGTGCGAAAATTTAATGATGTCAAGAACACCAAAGAAGAGGGTAAAGCCAACGGCCACGAGAGCATACACCATGCCCTGCATAAGTCCGTTTACGATGTATTGGCTAAAGAGTGCTAAATCCATACGAGATCCATCCATATCACCACTCGCGAAAAAGCCTGCGCGCTTTCACGCGCAGGAAGTTCCGTCAGGGAGGAGTTTTTTAGTTCCGGTACGAGGCCAATTATTTCACTTCAACCCATTTGCCGTCTTTGACGACAACTGGCGTGATTAGTGAAAACGTATTCTGCCCAGATTCATCGAAGCTCACCGGACCAATTGCATAGTCCTTTTGAGGCAGTGCAGCCAACGCAGCTGTAATTGCTTTTCGGTCTGAACCTGCATTCTCGATTGCATCAAGAAGTACGTTCATCGCTGTATAAGCATAAATGCCATAAGCTTCTGGTGGATTATCATATTTAGCTGCAGAGTATTTCTCGAGATATGCTGGTCCGCCTGGCATTTCTTCAACTGGTGCACCCTGGCGCATCGCGATACTTCCTTCAGCATTTACAGCACCTTCAATGAAGGTATCAGCAATGACGCCGGAAACACCGATAAACTGAGCATCAATGCCGACTTTATCCATTTGGTTGCGGACGCGAATGCCGAGGTCAACGAGACCACCGAAGTAAATTACGTCTGCATTCTGAGATTTGGCAGTTGTCAGTTCGGCTGTGAAATCTTGCTGATCCGCGCCTACTCCAATAGATTCAACGAGCTCAATGCCAGCTTCCTTGGCGAACTTGGCGAATGCGTCTTGGTGGCCGGTGCCGTAAGCAGTTGTGTCATGGATCATGATAACGCGCATATAGCCCTTTGCCTTCATAAATGAGGCGGCTGTTTCGTTTTGGCTCGTTAGAGTACCGATGGTGCGGTAGATTTCTTTATAGTCATTACCATATGTGATGGCTGGAGAGATAGCACCCCAAACCACGATTGGCATACCAAAGCGGTTATAGATGTCTACAGTGCCGGTTGCGACAGCGGAGCAGAAGTGTCCGATTGTTGCAGAGACACCTTTGTCAGCAGCCATTTTTGTAGCCACTTGAACACCAATGTTAGGCTTGCACTCATCATCAAGTGCAACAAGTTCGTATTTGTTTTTTGAGTCTGGGTTGGCGTTGCGCTGCTGGATAGCCAGATCAGCTGAGTTTCGACCAGCTATGCCATTGGCTGCCAGCTTACCCGTAATCGGACCAATGTAACCGACTTTAATATCATCGGCATAAGCGACGCCACTTGCGGCCAAGGATACGGCAACCAGTGCTGTTGTAATTTTAAGGTTCATAGGTAGTTCCTCCCGTTTCAAGAAGCATGACTAAAATCAAACGTAAGTGATTATAAATCATGCACATGATTTCCATTCATGTTGCTTGATCATAAATCGGAAAAATGCCAACAGTCAAGTAACTTGAATAAAAATCACTATTATTGATTTTTGCTTGGGGACAAACCTTACCTACGGCACGCCATAAGGGGTGCTAAAACGTTACATTAAAAGTTGTTTTTTTGATTACAATCCAATTAGATAGATAATTGATGACGCACAGAAATCTTGGCTCGATCTGACCTTGACTCTTAGAATGTTGGCGGAGTAGTAGCCCAAAGAATCCGGGCAACTTTTTCACTATTATTCTTGTAGCCATGGGGTATGTGGCTCTGAAAATAGAAGGAGTCGCCCTCTTTTACTTCATAAGTTTCGTCGCCGATTTCAACAGAAAGTGACCCTTCCAGCACATACCCCATCTCTTCACCTTCATGGGTTATCACACCTTTGGTGCCCGCCCCCGGTACGACAATGTGGATTGAGGCTTGCAGCAGCTGCATGTTCGTTTGGGAGATAAGCCATTCGATTTGGGAACCTTCGCCAACCTGATTATCTTCCAATTTTAGGATAGGTCTGCTGCCTTTTCTCGTCACCACTTCCGTGTTCGTACTGTCAGATTCCATCAAATGACCAATTGTGATGCCTAATTTTCCAACAATTTTGTGCAACATTTGAAGCGAAGGTGTAATCTTTTCATTTTCTATCTTGGAAAGGAGGCTTTCAGAACAACCTGCTTCTACGGAAAGCTCTTTAAGTGTTAGTCGCTTTACTTTTCGGGCATGCTTTAGTCTTGCCCCAATTCTCAGTGCATTATTCAAAACTTAACTCCATGATGTAAAATCAACTCACTTTCACTCTGCTCATGTAGCATGACGACAAGTACACCTCAACATCGGAGTTTCGGGCACCACAACTCATTTGTACGTCCAAAGCTGAAGCGAAATGAGAAAGTGCGCAGCTATCCGCTCAAAGATAACCGAAGTTTTGACCTGCTCCCACTAAATCCGACAATTTAAAGCTGGAATTTTCCATTTATGATCCCGGTTGCGGGAGAAGGAGAGTTTCATGAAAGCATCCAAGTTCAGTGAGGCGTAGATTGCGTTTGTTCTGAAGCAGGCTGAGGGCGACGCGACTGTTGCTGAGGTTTGTCGCAAGGCCGGTATTGGCGTGGCAACGTTTTACAACTGGCGCAAAAAGTATGCAGGCCTAATGCCGTCGGAGATGAAGCGGTTGCGTCAGCTTGAGGACGAGAACAACCGTTTGAAGAAGATTGTCGCTGATTTGTCTTTGGATAAAGCAATGCTTCAGGATGTTTTGTCAAAAAAGCTCTGAAGCCTGCTCGCAAACGCGCCCTTGTGGATCAGGTTCGAGAGGTTTGGAAGGTGTCTATTCGCAAGGCCTGCAGCGCCCTGCGGATTGATCGTTCCCTCTATACCTACAAGTCAAAGCGTGGTGATCAGGCTGCTTTAAAACATCGGATCAAGGAGATCTGTGAGACCCGCGTGCGTTTCGGATATCGCCGCGTGCATGTTCTACTGTTACGGGAGGGGTGGGCCGTGAATCAGAAACGAATACGGCGTCTTTACAACGAGATGGGGCTTCAGCTGCGCAACAAAACACCCAAGCGTCGAGTGAAGGCAAAGCTGCGTGATGATCGGACCGAAGCTACACATACGAACCAGGTCTGGGCGATGGATTTTGTGCATGATCAACTGGCAACCGGTCGTAAGCTGCGCATTTTGACCATCGTCGACACCTTCTCACGATATTCTCCGGCGACGGATCCCCGTTTCAGTTATAGGGGCGAGGATGTGGTTCAAACGCTTGAACGCGTCTGCCATGAGGTTGGCTATCCAAAGACGATCAGAGTCGATAACGGCAGCGAGTTCATTAGCCGGGATATGGATCTGTGGGCATATGCAAACGACGTAATCTTGGACTTCTCGCGTCCAGGCAACCCCCCTTTCGGCGGCGCTTCGCTTGCCTGCCGGGCAATGAACGACAATGCTTTCATCGAAAGCTTTAATGGTAGCTTCCGCAGTGAATGTCTGAATGCGAATTGGTTCATGAGCCTTGACGATGCCCGAGAAAAACTGGAAGCTTGGCGCAGAGACTACAATCCTGTTTCATAACGCCCATCTGTCTATGCTTTTGATGTAAAAAGGTTTTGTTGTTTTAAGCCCGG
>CANMVS010000016.1 GCA_947501445.1 uncultured Rhizobiaceae group bacterium
TCTTAAAAAAGCCAATAGAAAACCGATCCATCCCCTATCGCCAGCTGCGGTGTTGCGAACGCCCGCAGCTGGCATCTTAAAATACATTAATGTTCAAAAATCATGAGACAAATAGAAAACAATCATCCCCACCTACCAAACCCACGTGTTCACAGGACGTCTCATATCGCGCTTAAACATTACCTCTGGCCTTTTTAAATCGATTAGATTATGTAAAGTGTGAGATCATACGCAATGTGAGCGAAGAGCTATGAGCAGTCAGACTATACCTGTTGATCCATTTGACTATGTCGTATTCGGCGGCACGGGTGATCTAGCGGAACGTAAATTGCTTCCGGCGCTCTATCACCGGCAGATTGCCGGCCAGCTGTCCGAGCCGACGCGTATTATTGGTGCGTCACGCTCGGAGCTTGATGATGAGGGTTTTCGCTCATTTGCACGGGAAGCCCTGAAGCAACACATCAAGGACGACGAGTTTGATGAGCCACAAATCAGTCAGTTTTTGCAGCGACTTCACTATGTATCCGTTGATGCAACCTCAGACCGGGGTTGGGATAATCTCTCGACCCTGTTGAAAAGCGGCGAAGATCGTGTCCGGGCATTCTATCTGGCGGTTGGACCGTCCCTGTTCGGCGAAATCAGCGAACGCATTCGCGGGCACAAATTGATCCACGACAGGACGCGCGTCGTCGTGGAAAAGCCCATCGGTCGCGATCTGGCAACGGCACAGGCGTTGAATGATACGATTGGTCAGGTCTTTGCCGAGGAGCAGATTTTCCGCATTGACCATTATCTTGGCAAGGAAACCGTACAGAACCTGATGGCGCTGCGGTTTGCCAATGCCCTGTATGAGCCCTTGTGGAATTCCGCCCATATCGATCACGTCCAGATAACTGTTGCTGAATCAGTTGGGCTGGAAGGCCGTGCAGGCTATTATGACAAGGCCGGCGCGCTTCGTGATATGGTGCAAAATCATATGCTGCAGCTGCTTTGCCTCGTGGCCATGGAGGCCCCGCCCTCTGCCGCTGCTGAAGCCGTGCGCGACGAAAAGCTCAAGGTCTTGCGGGCGCTTCGTCCAATCGATGCCGGCAATGCATCAAAAATGACTGTGCGCGGTCAATATCGTGCGGGTGCATCGGCAGGCGGTGCCGTCAAAGGATATCTGGATGAATTGGGGGACGCAGATTCCAATACCGAAACATTTGTTGCCATCAAGGCGGAAATTGAAAACTGGCGGTGGGCAGGTGTGCCCTTTTACATGAGGACGGGCAAGCGCATGGCAGAGCGTGCGTCTGAAATCGTCATCAATTTCAAGCCAATCCCCCACTCGATCTTCAGTGCAAGCGCCGGACATGTCATTGCCAACCAGCTGGTCATACGGTTGCAGCCCGATGAGGGGGTAAAACAATGGATCATGATCAAGGATCCGGGTCCCGGCGGCATGCGCCTAAAACATGTGCCACTGGATATGAGTTTTGCGCAGAGCTTTGGTGTGCGCAATCCGGACGCCTATGAGCGTCTGCTGATGGATGTCATTCGTTGCAATCAGACATTGTTCATGCGGCGTGACGAAGTTGAGGCAGCCTGGCAGTGGGTCGATCCCATTCTCAAAGCCTGGGAAGAAACGGCCCAGCCCTGTCAGGGATACACCGCCGGCACGTCCGGCCCCACAAATGCGATCGCACTCATTGAGCGTGATGGTCGCACCTGGCATGAAAGCCGCTAGGAACAACGATGTCCGAGCCTCATTTCAACCGTTTTGCGACGAGCCGTGCGCTGGCAACTGCGCTGTCCGGGAAAATAGCGCAAACTCTTGGCACTGCGATTGACCGGGATGGTTCGGCCTTGATGGCCGTTTCAGGCGGTTCAACACCGCGCCAGCTTTTTCAGATTCTGAGCATGGAACAAATCGACTGGACCAAGGTGACGGTTACACTTGTGGACGAGCGTTTTGTGCCGCCATCGCATGAGCGTTCCAACCATCGTCTGGTGGCAACCTATCTCTTGCAAAATGCAGCGGCCTATGCCGATTTTCTACCGCTTTACACCCCAAACACAACGCCGGAGGATGCCGCCG
Organism: uncultured Rhizobiaceae group bacterium; assembly: GCA_947501445.1. GTDB lineage: Bacteria > Pseudomonadota > Alphaproteobacteria > Rhizobiales > Rhizobiaceae > Hoeflea_A. The sequence continues at coordinate 2,078 of CANMVS010000016.1, forward strand.
TACAGGCAGCCTCAAAGGTGGATGCGCTTGGAAAACAACTGGATATGGCCATATTAGGCATGGGTACGGACGGTCATACGGCATCCTGGTTTCCGCAAAGCGAGCAGCTTGACGCTGTTACAGACCCTAACCAGAGTGCCAGCATCATGGCTGCTTTTGATCCGTCACAGGCGGAAGCCCGTCTGACAATGACACAGCCGTTCATCCGGAAGGCGGGCGCTGTTGTGCTGCATATCGAGGGGCAGGAAAAAAACCTCGTTGTTGAAAGAGCACTGAGTGATGGCCCGGTGGCAGCGTTACCGGTGCGCGCTATCTTAACCAAGACACAGCAACCAATACAGATTTACTGGGCGCCCTGACACAGCGCCACCGACTTCGAAACGACCAAGAGGCCAAAAGGCCATCTGACAGAAAATTGTGAACCAACCCTATCGGCAGGAAGACCATGGCTGCAACAGCGTCCGTTCTCTCAATCACAAAACGCCTCATTGAGCGTTCAAAACCAACACGCGAGATCTATCTGCAACACATTCACGAAGCAGCAGCAGATGGCCCCAATCGTGGTGTTTTATCCTGCGGAAACCTGGCACACGGCTTTGCCGCCTGCGGCACGGGAGACAAACAGGCACTTGCCGGTGACCGGGTGGCAAATCTTGGCATTATCACGTCCTATAACGACATGCTGTCGGCACACCAGCCTTTTGAACATTTTCCCGAACTGATACGCAAAGCCGCGGCTGAGGCTGGCGGTGTTGCACAAGTGGCCGGGGGTGTGCCTGCGATGTGCGATGGCGTGACCCAGGGTCAACCGGGCATGGACCTGTCGCTCTTCTCACGTGACGTTATTGCCATGTCTGCTGCGGTGGGGCTTTCGCACAACATGTTTGACGCGGCTGCCTATCTTGGCGTTTGTGACAAGATCGTCCCCGGACTGCTGATCGCAGCGCTGACATTTGGGCATCTGCCGGCAGTATTTATTCCTGCGGGACCGATGACAACGGGCCTGTCCAATGATGAAAAGGTCCGCATCCGCCAACTCTATGCGGAAGGCAAAGTTGGTCGTGATGCATTGCTGGAGGCGGAATCCAAATCCTACCATGGCCCCGGTACCTGCACATTTTACGGCACAGCCAACTCCAATCAGATGCTGATGGAAATCATGGGCTTTCATTTGCCGGGAGCCTCTTTCATCAATCCGGGCACGCCACTGCGTGATGCACTGACCCGTGAGGCAACCAAGCGGGCACTGGCAATTACCGCGATGGGCAATGACTATACGCCCGCTGGTGTGATGTGCGATGAACGCAGCGTTATCAACGGCATTGTTGGCCTTCACGCAACGGGTGGTTCAACAAACCACACGATGCATCTTGTCGCCATGGCCCGTGCAGCCGGAATCAAATTGACCTGGGAGGACATTTCAGAGCTTTCCGATGTCGTACCGCTGCTTGCCCGCGTCTATCCAAACGGCCCGGCGGATGTGAACCACTTTCACGCCGCAGGTGGTCTTGGGTATCTGATATCGCAACTGCTTGCCAACGGCATGCTGCATGACGATGTGCGCACGGTATGGGGTGAAGGACTGGCTGCCTATGCCATTGAACCAAAACTCAATGATGACGGCAGCGTTTCACGCGAAAGCCTGCCAGCCATAAGCCCCAGCCCGAAAATTCTGGCGCAATTTGAAAAACCTTTTCAACCCAACGGCGGGCTCAAAATGCTTGTTGGCAATCTTGGAAAATCAGTCATCAAGATTTCGGCGGTCAAAAAGGAGCGCCACATCGTTGAAGCACCGGCAATCATATTTCAATCGCAGCAGGCATTGCTGGACGCCTTTAATGGTGATGAACTCAACAAGGATTTCATTGCGGTTGTTCGCTTCCAGGGTCCGAAAGCCATGGGCATGCCTGAATTGCACAAATTGACGCCACCGCTGGGCGTTCTGCAGGACCGTGGTTTCAATGTCGCCCTGGTTACCGATGGCCGCATGTCCGGCGCATCGGGAAAAGTACCCGCGGCCATCCATGTCACGCCCGAGGCGCTGGACGGAGGTGCCATCGCCAAATTGCGCGACGGTGACCTGATACGTCTGGATGCCATTGGCGGAACGCTGGAAGTATTGGTTGACGCAAAGGAATTTACGGCACGTCCTGATGCCACGGCAGATTTATCCGGCAGTGGATACGGCATGGGCCGCGAGTTATTTGCCAATTTTCGCGCGATTGCTGGTCCGGCAGACGAAGGTGCCAGTGTGTTTCACGGCTAGAGCAACACAGGTTTTGGCGGAACCGGCAAAACCTGAATGCATCAACAAAATCAAAGGACGACACAGTCGTCCCATTTCTGACAAATCGTGAAACGGTTTAGCCGGCAAACGGGGCCGGCTTGCGCTTTCGCAGTATATTGCGGCTGACCGAATTAATTCTGATCGCGAAGCCCACCACAATCGCACCAATGTAGAGATAGCCCAGATATTCAAGACCAGTCGAACCAAGAAGAACCGAAAACAGGGTCCCCAGAACCACGATCCAACTACAGACATGCCTCAAAACACCCAACAGGGCAGATCTGGATTCAGACAGGACTGAAAGTCCGATCGCAATCCAGGCGACGCTGATGACTTGTGCGCCTACGGCGACCGGAAATGTCTGAGCAGCCACAATCTGCTGCCAACTTCCGTTCAGGAAAACAATACAGGTCAAATAGTAGTGCACCACATAGGGCACGAGGCTTGCCAGAACAAAAATTTTCCAGACGGCAAATCTGCGTGGCGACTGTATTCCAGCCAATAGCAAAAGCGCTGCGGGAATGTACAGATAAGACGCTGCTCGAAAGGTGTAGCGGATGAACAAGGCCCCTGTCTCATCTATGCTATTGACCGCCGGGTAAGATGGAACATAGGTGGCAGTCCCACCCAGATAGATTGATAGACCATAGGCAACAAGGGTTGCCGCAAGGCCAAGCAAAGCGGCGATAACAAAGTTATTATTATTGGGGGCCAATCTACTCGGCATTTCTAACACCTCTTCTGTGTTGATGATCGTTGAGTGCATGAATATCAATTTATGGCTGCACGACTGTTCGTCGATTCCTGATCAGTTCAGAACCGAGAACCACCCCGAAGAACAATCCAAAGAACCAAAATGTGGGCCAATTGGTATTGAGCACCTCTGGCAGGTAAACCTGCACACGCAACCACAATGCAGAGAAACACACAGCTACCGTCCAGATCATTTTAAATGAATGTGCCAGCCGCCAGTTAACCGCGTCACAATGAGGGCGCGCCACATATGTAAACAGATCAAACCCAATGCTGATAAGCGGAATAAGGATGGGAACAAAACCTTCCCATGCCCGCCAATATTCCCCGCGCATCGAGACAATCACGACATAATACCCGGCAATTGCCACGGCTACGCACATCATGCCGGTCAGCGCATAATCAAGTGCAAATGATTGAATTCGGTCTTGAGAACGCTTCAACCTGATCCAGATACGCGCACCACTTGCACTTGAATACACGCCAACTACCGAGATGAAAGTCAACGCAAGAATAGCTGTACTTTGATCCGAAACATGCGCCCCGAATGCAGTCACCGCCGTCGATTCAGCCAGGAGAGATGCAAATCCGGGCATAAAGACTGCACCAAGACCAGCAACGGCCATAACCATTACCGCCGTCAGGTGGACTTGTCCCAGTCGCCTGTGATGGCCAACTCTGCCCAATGTACAAGCCAAGTATATGCCTGAAAACAAAACAAAAAAGGCCGCAAATATGTGAATCTTGATTGTTAACTCGACCATCTCACCAACTCTGATTGCCTTAAATATGAATTAAACGAACTTCTAATAATATATATTTCTATATCATTTATGTATATTTGTAAATATACAAAATTTCAAGATGTTTTCTACTTGGATTGATAAAAACCAATCAAACCTTCACAATTAGTGTGTCAGTTATCTAATTTTTTGCCGCTCTATTTCTTATTCAATGCTCGCAAATACGGCATCACACCACTTAGTTCTTCAAAGGCCATGTTCCTGCCCGGGACTACCCTGGTAGCACTTCAGGTTTTTACAGAACCGGCAAATCCTGAATGCATCTACAAAATCAACGGCCGACACCCTTGTCCCGTTTTGACAAAACGCGAAACGGTCAAAAACGCGACTTTCAGCTTATTGCCTGATCACAGCACAAACCACGACCAATTGTCCGACGCAAAAGCCTAAAACGCATGCTGGAACAGCTTTTCAGCTCCTGATACACGTCACGAGACGTTCCATCATTTCCGCAATATCATTCATGACATCTTCGGCACTTTCCAAATCGCTGGACATATCTATTCTGACTTGGTTCTTCCCCACATAGGCGCAAACCATCCACCCGTTCCTGACCATCGGGGGGCACACGTATATACGCGCGCCGACGGCCTCTGGTGCAGACATAATAGTGAGCATAACAGTCGGAATGGAACGGCGGGCGGATATCAATTTGTGATCGAATAATCGGTGATGCATACCAGCTGCCTGCGCCTTGGCCAAAACAGCCTTCAACCGCGACTCGATACCAGATCCAAGCAATCCCCTGCGAAACCAGCGCCGCCAATCCTGCATCGCATTCCTCACCAGCACAGGATCGGGCAGAACATCCGTCTTCGCGTCCTCAAACAATATCAGCGCGCTCTCGAAAGCAGCATGAATATAGTCTGCGGATTCGGACGAAGAACCAACCTGTTTGACCGGCACAAGAATTTCCTGAACCATCCCGCGTCGTCGAGCCGCCACCAACTGTGCGGCAACCGCCAAAATTTCGGCCAATTCGGTGCGCTTCACATCAGGATATTCCAGCGTCCGGCCAGCCGTTGTAAATGCCGTCTCAATCTGCCCGCTTGAACGATATGCCGGCAAAAGCAGATCCATCGCGGATTGTGTTGTCGGAGGAACAAGCCGTTGCATCTCAATTTGCGGCTCAGCATGCACTTCCTGCCTTCCATTCAGGTCGCAGTGAAGCTGCTTGCTGCGCATCAACAGCAAGGCAACCAATTTCTGGCCGCGCTCGCCGTTAAATACCCCGTGGTCAAGCTGTATACCTGCCCATCGCCCTGTGCCGAAGACAAATGTTGTCTTGCCAAACCAGCGGTCAAATCCGTTACCAATCATCATCTTATATTGAAATTCGGCGCCTGATGTCTCAGCAGGGCGATGATCGAGTACGACAACTCCCAGCGCCGATTCTATCCGCTGAATTGGTTCCGCCGTCTCGTCTATATCAAGAAGCGCTTCTCGCAACCGCGCGGCCCGCCCCCTGTCTACGGCAGTGATGGCAGGCAGCAGATTAGGCACACTCTCCTGTTGGGCATGTATAATTGCCTCGAAAGCGGCAACAATTCCCGCATAGGCCTCAACATCGGCCACCCTTGGAACTTCGAGCACATATATTGTGCCTTTTGACAGAATACACCAATGGTCGGCACCGTCACAAAAGCTTATGCTGTCGCATTCCTCTCCGGGTAATCTGGTTGTGGCTGCCAACCGCAGCACATCGGCATTGTTACCCGCCTGGCGGGATCGCATGGCCACTTTACCGGCCAGCCGAATGAGGTTGGTCATCGACAACAAAAATGTGGCTGCAACCTCCGACTGCCTGGCACCTTCTTCGTAGATCCCGTAATCCAATTGTTGAAGGTTTACACCGACACTTATTGTCGTTCCCATAGACCCCTTGGGTAAAGCTGTCCTCATTTTCAGATATTTTGCCCAGTAGGCCTCGTCAGTTGGCCGTCCGTGTCCCTGTTCGGGCACATCGCATTTCAGCAATTCCGGATGTCGGCCATACTTCTTGACAAAATCATCTGCCGCCACCTCAAAATGCTGCGCCTCATTCGGAGTCATTGCACCCAATCCGCATTCTTTGAGGTCCAGAAACAACTCAGAGATATCGTCCATGATTGTAATTAACTCTCCTGCTCTCGAAATTGAGCCACCGGGTTTCGGGTTGTTTCTTTGGTCTCAGAAAAATCGTGTGTAACCTTCAAATTAATTTTTTCTGCATCAATTATAGAAACCAACACCCAATTATTATGAAATATTTTCCAGCAAGATATACGTCAGATATGGATATCATAAATACACTTCTTATGTAAATTGTATATTATTAGTAGATATTGATCAATTCAAATAAGTTAGCAATCATGAAATATATCTATATTGATATTTGAAGATGACTCAAGCAATAGAATGTATCTGCATATTCAACTCAAATTTTAAATTTTGAGGCAGCCTTTGCAATACATGCAAATCCAGTGAGCGGGCAGTTGGATTTATGCCCAAAACCCTCGCGGCAGAAGCATTGACGACGGAAGCACAATTATTCTTCGTGCCTTACTTCCTGCCAACCGATCAGGAACTTCTGGCGCGGTTCGATAGGCAACGCAGGGCAATCAATCAGGAATTTGCCGAACTCTGCCCTGACAGGGCCCTGGAACTCACTGTGATGTTCCCGGAAGGCGTGCTTGCCACGGCACCCCGGCCGTTTCATATTTCGTCAGAACGGGGCAACGGTATCGGCCTTTGGTTTTGTTGATGCATTCAGGTTTTTCCGGTTCCTTCAAAACCTGAATTGCGCCAGACCACCGGGCGCAGTTGTGGAGATCGCGATTGGATTTTATACCGTGACAATTGGCTTCATCCAGCTCAGTTTCCGGCTTAACCGAAGCCGCCCTGCCGAACAACGTCCAGAATTGAGCCATCGCGATATTCAACTGCAATCAGGGGCCGTCCACCGCCAATTCGGATATCCGGCTTTGAATCACGGGCAATCAGATCATCCATTGCCACCAACGGCAGTCCGGCATGCGTGAACCGATCAGCAAGATCAGCTCGCTGCGGATGGACGACCAATCCGCGTTCTGTGACAATCAGATCGATATCACAGCCGGGTGTGGTAATGCAGTTCACCCGGTCTACCAGTTTGGCAAAACCATGTGCCGTCGTGCGCGTCGTCACGATTGCCAACTTGGCGCCGGCGGCTGTATCAGGATGCCCGCCCGGGCCACCAAGAAGTCGGCCATTACTCCCGGTCGTCACATTGACATTGAATTGCCTGTCGATTTCAGCAGCACCCAGGATCATGACATCCAGCTGATTGCAGATGGCATCGGGCACCAGGGGGCTGGCGTATTGTGCCGCTGACATCACATGGTGCCAGGGGTCCTGATGAAACGAGCGCACTGCCTCCAGGTCAAAACTCTGCACATTGTGAATACGTTCAAATAGTCCCGCACGCACAAGTTCAACCGATGCGGCTGAAATGCCTCCGGATACAAAGCTCCCCTTGATGTGACTGTCGATCATTGCCGCACCGATGCGTTGTGCAACCGCCAGTGATATCCCACCTGTTCCGGTTTGAAACGAGAACCCGTCACGCATGACGGATGATGCCTTTATGGCTGCTACGCAAAGTGACGCGATCCTGGCACTCGTGGCATCCTGCGCTGGCCGCGTCGTGCCGGATTCAATGCCGGAGGGATCACCAATTCTATCCAGCAGAACAATACAATCTGTGCGATCTGCGCCGATCTCTGCTTCATCGAGCTGCTGTTGTGATATTTCTTCTGCCACCACAATCACCGTTGCCGCGTGATTCGCATCAACCATTGCATAGCCAAGCGGACCACAGGCAGCGCGGCCAATGCCACCGGTGGCACCACCGAACCGGTCTGCAACCGGCGCGGCAATAAATGCTGCGTCAATGGCCAACTCGCCGGAGGTTATCGCCCGGGCACGGCCACCATGACTTTGCAAAATCAGTGGTGTTCCCAGGTGACCCTGAATAATTGCATCACCTACGGCGCCATTGACATAGTCGGTGCATATACGTGTCACCACACCGCTTTTGATGTGTTCGACCAAAGGCGCATGAACGGGAAAGAGTGAGCTTGGGGCCACAGTCAGGCCGCGCAAACCCAATTGTGCGGCTTTATCCAACACCAGATTGAGGACGCCATCACCGTTGCGCAGGTGATGATGAAACGACAGTACCGAGCCATCGCGAATGCCGGCCAGTTCAAACGCGGCATCTAGATCAAGTACCGGTTTTGAACCTTGTCCGCGTGATCCCGTTGGATGACGCGCCGTTACCCGTGCTGCGCGTTTGCTGACGTCAAAGGCGCGAACCGGTCCGAACCCTTCAAGGCTGTCGGGCAGAATAGGGGCCGTGTCCATTTGATCAATCTGCCATGACGTGCTTGCGATATTTGACGCCCATTAGAAAGAGGGAGGTGTTTGACCGGCGTGACGATAGGCCGAAACCAGCGTATTTGCCATCAGCATGGCGATTGTCATGGGACCAACACCACCAGGGACAGGTGTTATCGCACCGGCAACCTGTGCACATTCTTCATAGGCGACGTCGCCCACCAAACGGGATTTGCCTTCACCGCGTTCCGGAGCAGGTATACGGTTAATGCCAACATCAATGACAGTTGCACCGGGCTTGACCCAATCACCCTTGACCATTTCCGGTCGGCCAACCGCGGCGACCAGAATATCCGCATTTCGACACAAAGCCGGCAGATCAGCTGTGCGACTGTGGCCGACCGTAACCGTCGCATTGGCCATCAAAAGCAGGCTGGCCATGGGTTTGCCAACGATATTTGACCGACCTATGACCACCGCGTTCAACCCGGACAGATCCTTGCCTCTGGCCCGTTCGATCAACAGCATCGAACCGGCCGGTGTACAGGGCACAAATGCACTGTCCACATCTCCGGTTGTCAGTTTTCCGGTATTGATAACATGGAACCCATCAACATCCTTGGCAGGATTGATTGCCTGAATGACCCGCCCATCATCGATATGGCCTGGCAGCGGCAATTGAACCAGAATGCCGTGAATGGCGGGATCGATGTTCAATGCTTCGACAAGCGCCAACAGGTCCGCTTCACTCGTGGTCTCCGCCAGCGTGTGCTGGACTGAATGAAAACCACACTCCTTGGCTTTCTTCCCCTTGGACGACACATAGACCTGACTGGCGGGATCTTCACCGACTATGACAACTGCGATGCCAGGCACCACATTGCTGGAAGATTTCAGCGCCGCAGCGCCGGCTTTCACAGTCTCAATCACACTGGCGGCAACGTCCTTGCCATCAATCCTTGTTGTCATATTCTGCTCTCCGCATCCTGTTGGGTCCGCGTAGTTTCGCAATGCAAAAGCAATCGGACAGTTGCTAAATCCTGTATTGTGCATAATGCAGAATTGACCAGGACGGAATGTCTTTCTGACGCCGTTTGATGTCAAATGTGACACCAGACAGAAAAATCGCACTTATGCGCGTGTCCAGTCCGTTTCACATTTTGTCAGAAACGGGACAACGGTGCACTATGAAACATCGGCGGCAAGCACCGCAAAACTCAATTCAGTGGAGACAATCGTCACCCATGACTCGTGCGACAAACCTGCAACCATTGAATTGAAATCTAGTTCTCGCTGCTTTTGGGTAATTTCCGACGGCGCGCATTGTTACGAATTTCGGATTTTGTCAGAAACTCAATCTGTTCGATGAGCACTTCGTGAAACACTTTCTGACCGAGACGCTCATTTAACCCGTCGCGCACAAGCACCTTGAATGCTTCCAGATCAAATTCATCCATCCGGCTAAGATCAATGACCCGGTTTCCGACAAGAAGCGTGAAAAGTTCATCCGTGATCAGCACTTGCGGGGTCACTGTCAATTTACGCAGGATATCCGGCTCCGCCGTGTAGACAAGCCGGGTGATGAAATATCCATTGATTTCGCCACCACTAATCGCCGGTATTGAAATAATGTCGGTTCTTACATAATCCAGACCGCCGAAGAAATCTGATTTCTCTTCCTTGTCCACATGTGCAGAAGACATTTGCAGGGAAAAATAGACCGATGCCAGCGTTACCAGGCAAATCCAGATTCCGGAAACAACAAGCTTAATCATACGGCCTCACGCATGTAGAACTGTTCTGCTGTATAGGTGCCATCTGCCTCAGCTTCCTTTGCTGCATCGCGAAGCAGTTCGGTTACCTGCTGCACGGCATCCATATGTGCTTTGACCCTGATCGCGTTCAATTCAAGCCGGGTGTGAATTTGTTGCAGCAAAACCGCATGGCTCTCAGTCATCTCACCTGGAGGCACGGATCGAACAAGCGCCGAAAGCTCGTAAAGGCTCTTGCTTTTTCGGATATTGGAGGCATTCACATCAAAAGCCGGGTCCGTGCCAAGCGCCTCGTTTTCCGCCTCAAGTATGCCATCGAGGCGCTTGAGCACCAGCGTTACACGGCTATCCTGCGTGCTTTTAGTCATCTTTGAATTGCCTTTTGCTCAAGCGGAATGGCGCCAACCAAATCGCGGTCGGGTTGGCGCACGATTGCCAATTTTATTTGTATGAAATCCTCAGGGCTGCACATCAAACTGATCCGCACTGTTGGTCGCATCACGAAATATCTGCATTTGGATTTGCTGCATGAGCCCTGTCGCATAATTACGATTGTCGCCCGAATGGGTCAATTTTACCGGCTGGTTTTCATCTTTGCCTCTGGCCTCCGCCAGTTGCTTTGCGATGCCAATACCGCCGCCGTCAGCCAGAACCTGGCCCAATTGCTCAGCCATCATGCCTTTCCACATATCACCTGCCATGCCGCCGCCGAATACGGTTTGTGCATCTGTCGGCAACATGCTCTTGATGAATGTCTGCAGGACCATCGCTTCAAAATCGCGGTAGGTGTTTTCATCACCCCCGGTGACGGGCTGTGCATGGGCACCTGTGGGCATGCGCACGGCGGCATCAAATAGGGGTTCATTTCCGGCCGTTGCCCTGTTGAGCAGATTGCGATGGGCTTCGCGTACTTCCGCCGGGTCGGCAGCACGCACGACGTCCAGAACGAGGTCACTTGGTGGCGATATTGACAAGTTTGCAGCCCTATTGAATGTGATGAGGCAGGTTAGCAAATGAAGCTTACGGCAAGCTTGAGAAATAAAACCTATGCAACAACTGAAGGTCGTATTGCGAAATATCCGTACTTTTGGCATAGGCAGTAAAGCACCAAATTCACACGCGCTTCGCGAAACGCAGTTCTATAAGATCCATAAGTTCCTCCTCTTCGACCTGTCTTGCCACCTGTTTGCGTGCTTCCCCAAGGCGCTGTGCCATGCGATCCGATTTCGTGCGTTCTGTCAGAATTTTCTGCTCCTGCAGTGCAGACTGCCCGATCAGCACCTGCTCGCGTCCCCGCAGGTTGTCCAACTGCCTGGCGTAAAGATGGGGAAACAGCCGGTGCGGGGTCGACATGCCATTCATCGCCTCCATCAACTTGGCGATCTGCTCATTCAACAGATCACGCTGACGATGTGTTTGCGCCAACTCGGCCTGTGCCAAATTGAGCAACTGCAGTTGCAAACCTGTCAGTTTTTGCAGGCTTTTGGCCCTGGCCTTGTGATTGTTACCGGCCATCAAACACCGGCAGGAATCCATCGGCATATTGGCGAAAGAAATCACCCGATCCGAAAAACAACAAAAACAGACCGCCAGTCAGGATGAAGGGCAGAGAAATGAAATAGACAGGGATCTGCGGAGCAAGCTTGTTGACCATGCCAACCGACAGATTGAAGATCAGCCCATAAATCACAAATGGGCTGACCAGCCGCAACATTGTCGTGAATGAAGCCGAAAGCGTATCTGATAGGGTCACGAGCGCAAGTTGCGGATCGAAGGAACTGCCCACTGGCATAAGCACGTAGGAAAAAGCCAGAGCCTCTATCAGAATATGGTGAAAATCCATCAGAAAGAGGATCAAAAGCCCGGTAAAACCGATCAGAGAACTTAATTCGGTTTGGGCTTCCTGTTCGTCAATCCCCATTGATGGTGCTGTGTTGAACCCAATCATCATGGAGATGGTTGACCCGGCAAATTGCAAAGCAAGCCCATAGAAACGGGCCACCAAACCGATGACGGAACCAATCAGCACCTCGGATAAGACAATGCCCAGATAGCCAACTGTCACGCCTCTGGTTGCCGGATAGATGGATTGCCACATCAGTGGCAGCAGCGCCATGGAAGCAGCAATGGCAACAAACAGGCGAATTTGGCTTGGGATGCGAAAGCTGCCAAGCCCGGGCATAAGCATGAAGCAGGCACCGATGCGGCAAAACGCGGCAAACAGAGCCAGAACCGTTCCTTCCGGATCGGTGATCATGAAATGGAACCGAGAATCTGGATCTCTACGCCCTTGGCAATCTCCACGTGGGATATCACCGGCAGCGTCGCGAACAACCGTTCTATGATCATGCGAATGTAGGGGCGCGCATCAGGTGCCGTTACGAGAACGAAGCGGGTGCCCGCATCAAGATGCTTGCGTATGACTTTGGTTGCCTGTTCGCTGAATTCTTCCAGCAAGGCCGGTTCAATATCAAACTCGACCACATCCCCTTTTGGGTCCCGCTTGAGCGCCTGATGAAAGGCAAGGTCCCAGCGATTGCCAAGTCGTAAGACACGCAAAACCCCATTGTCTGTCATGTCACCACACAACTGCTGTGCCATGCGAATGCGCACATGTTCGACGATCTGTTCTGTTTTGCGCAGATGTGGCGCCAGTTCCGCAACCGCCTCCAGTATCAGGTGAAGATTTCGAATGGAAACGCGTTCAGCCAGCAACAATTTGAGAACGGCCTGCAGGCCGGAATAGGACATGTGGTTTGAGCAAATCTCATCGGCAAGCTTACGGTATTCCGGATCCAGCCGATCAAGCAGCGCCTTCATGTCTTTATAAGACAGAAGCTGTGGCAGATTGTTGCGAATGACCTCACTTAAATGCGTCAGGACAACCGACACATTGTCGATTGGATGAAATCCTTCGCGTTTGAGTTCTTCTGTTAGGCTTTCAACCACTGAAACGGCAGGCAATCCGAAGGCGGGTTCACGTATCTCTTCACCCATTACACTTGGTTTATTGCCACTGCCAGTAACAACCATCACTTCGCCGACCCGCAATTCATTTGCCGCTATGGCGGTGCCGTGGATGCGTATCTGATAGGATTTATCCGGCACGGCGAAATCATCCGTCACTTTGATCTCAGGCACAACAAATCCATATTGGGTTGCGAATTTCTTGCGTATTTTGCCAACCCTGAACGCAAGTTCCTGATGTGAACCCAGCAATCTGGCCGAGACATGCTTACCAAGACAAAGTTCGATTTCCGCCGTATGCAGGATATTTTTAACCGAGTCTTTCTCCTTGTTCTGCACTTCCAGGAGTGCCTGTTCCTCATTTTGCCTGACAAGAAGGTTCTGTTGCTCCAACTGACGCGGAATGAACCAGCCACCAAACGCCATTGCACCGCCCAGGATTGTAAAGGGCAAAAACGGCAATCCGGGCACGACCGCGAGCAGGAACATCAATCCGGCAGCAACAAAGAGCGCTTTGGGATAGTTGGAGAGCTGACCGATGACGGCGACGTTGGTTGAGCCGGTATTGCCGCCACGCGAAACCAGTAAGCCGGCTGCAAGCGATACAATCAGCGCTGGTATCTGCGAGACCAGTCCGTCCCCTACAGACAGTTTGGTAAATACATCCGCTGCTTCACCAATGGGCATGTCATGGCGGCTGTAACCGATGACAATACCGCCAAAAATATTGATCGCCGTAATGATAAGACCGGCAATAGCATCACCGCGCACAAATTTTGAAGCACCATCCATGGAGCCATAAAATGAGCTTTCCTGCTCCAGCTCCTTGCGCCGGTTTTGTGCGGTTTTTTCATCAATCAGCCCAGCGGACAGATCCGCATCAATCGACATTTGCTTGCCAGGTATCGCATCCAGCGTAAACCGCGCCCCAACTTCTGCAATACGGGTGGCACCTTTGGTGATGACAACGAAATTGACCACCACCAATATCAAAAACACGATGACACCGATGACGAAATCGCCGGACATGACCATTTGCGAAAACCCACCGATCACATGACCGGCGGCGGTATATCCCTCGTGTCCCTCAGCCAGAATAACACGGGTCGTGGCAATATTGAGCGACAACCGGATCATTGTTGCAATCAACAGGATTGTCGGAAAAGACGAAAAATCCAGCGGCCGCTGTATCCATAGCGCGACCATCAATATCAGCACGGAAAATGCGATGGAAAAAGCCAACCCGATGTCAATCAGAAAAGGCGGGATCGGCAAGAACAGCACAGACAGAATGATGACAATGCCAATGGCAAATGCAACATCGCCGCCTGTCTTCTGAATGGGCGAAACTGCGACGGCTTGAGCTTGCGCCATGATACTATTGAGCCTGTTGTCAGCTATTCTGGTGGATCAGCCGGCTGGATGATCCACCGGCACATTCACGCCGGACATTACGCATCGAAACTTGCGCGAAAGTGGTAGCGGTGCAGCCGGGGCAAAAAAGGATGATAAGGATTACCGGGACCGGACGCTTTCAGGAGACCAGAACGGCAGGACGCGCCTGAGCGCACACAGTCCCACTGGGCATCACATAGCGCAGTGCTGACGTGGCATTACCTATGAACCAGCATACCCCAAGTCCATGACAGCATTTGAGCCTGTCAGGCAGGACGAACACCATCGAGATATACGCAAGACCAGCCTAAAAACCACTCTCGATGCGTGAAAATACCAGGTTGGTAAATCCGGCTATCTGCGCGCCGACAAATGGCGCAGATACAGCGACGGTCACCAGTATGGCGACAATTTTCGGTACAAATGTCAGGGTGATTTCCTGCACCTGTGTCAATGCCTGAAGAAACGCAATGCCAACGCCTACAAACATGGCAACAAAGACCGCCGGGCCAGAGGCAACCAGAATGGTCCAGATTGCCCTTTGAACGATATCCAGTGCGTCCGATTCACTCATGGTCAGGACACTTGCAGTCCTGGACCCATGACAACTTTCTCTCCGCTGTCGAGCGTTGCCACAACGCCGTCATCATAAATCTCGACGCTTTCAACAACACCGGTGACTGAGCCGTCCTGTGAACTGATCGTACGACCAATCAGCGATCCGGCCTGTGAAATGGAGGATGATTTCAGCAATTCCTCCAGACGTGTATTCGTCTGAATTGTCTGCTCGACCTGAGAGAAGGTCGCAAGCTGTGCAACGTACTCGGTTGAATCCATCGGTTCGGTCGGATCCTGGTTCTGCATTTCAGCTACCAGCAGTTTCAGGAAAGTATCATAATCCAAGGCTGCCTTATTGGCCGCCGTGGATGAGGCTGTGCCCGGCTGGCTGCCTGCTGCCCCAACTGCGTCTACCGCCATGGTGCAATCTCCCTTCTGATGTCTTCCAGTGTGTCCAGCGGCATCTGCTGGTTTTCGAGGATCTCTTCTTCCGTTTTGTAGAGACCTCGAATGGACTTTAATGCCTCAAAAACCCGCCCCTCGGTAACCATTGCATCTACGTGCTTAAGCTCCGACAGAATCTGTTCATTGGTGAAACAATTGAGCAGCATCACAACGGATTTCTTGAACATGGTTCTTGACTGTTCAGCCCCTTCCGGGTTGATCAACATCATCTGCACAATGAAGTAAAGTTGCCGCAATGGGGTCGATGCTTCCTCCGGCTGCAGAACATGGTTTTCCAATAGAAAGGTCACGTCGTTCAGGAATTCGAGGCCAACCTTGCGGTCGACTTTCAAAACCGCACCGTTGATAAAAATTTTCTCGCCTGTCTTCAGGGAAATCCTCAAAGAACTTTTCATTGCAATCCATCCCGAATAATTTCGGAGATATCGATGATGCCATCGAAATTTTCTGATTCCCCGATTCTGATTTTTTCCGCCTCTCGCAGGATCCAGATGCCAATTGATATCAGATTGGCACGCAATTCCTGCTCCAACTCATTATCCGGAGAACCCAAATCTTCTATAAAGCGCACCCATATCCGATTGACGAAAAACAGGGCTTCAATGGACTCGCGGGATTTTTGTCCCTTTTCCCGAGCAGCCACAAGCATTTTAATTGATTTATCAAGAACTTGACGTTCGCGATCTTTGGAGTCAGCAACTGCATCTTGCTGAACTTCCGCATATGAGAACTGATACATTCAGCCACCCTTTGCCTTCTCGGTTACTCTCGTTGCGCTTTGCAATTACAGATAGTTTGTCAAACTCAACTGCTGAATCCTTGCGGTTAATTTGTATGACGTCTCAACCTGCGCCAGCAGGGTGGTAAGACGGGTGGATGCTTCATAAACGTCGACATTTTCCAATTCGCCGATGTAAAGCGACATCAGATCAATCTGCGCATTCAGGGACTCATTCGACTTGACGATCCTCTGCTCGGAGACACCAAGCTGAGCCCGTTGAAAATCGACGCCGGAGATGCCCTGACCTGCATAATTAATGGCTTTTTCAGTTAAAGCCTGACGGGTTTCTCCTGACAGCGGAGAACTGAGCATCTCTGTTATCAGGACGGCAGCCATGGCCATGTTTTTGGCACCGTCAGAATTGATGTTGGTGGAGCTGGCGACAACCTCATTGCTGTTGATACGGCTGGTCATATTGTTGTCGTCGGCACTGGACCAATCGGCCTGCCAGCCTGGTCCCATTATCAGCGGCTCAACGTGATTGGCGATAAAATCATCCAGTTGTGCCGGGGTAATTCCACCGGCTGCCGGGTCATTTTGTGTGAATCCAAAATACCCCAGATAAGCTGCATCAAAACTGGTCTTGGCCGCAGAAGTCGGCGTCCCATTGTAGTCGGCCATTGGCCGCACGTCTGTATTGACACCTGAGAATATGAATTCTCCATTGGCGGATGTATTGGCCACGCTGATAAAACTGTCGAGCGATGTCATTGCTGTTTCACTGGCAATGTTCAGCCGGTTCTTGTCATCTGAGCCAGTGACGCTGATAAGAGAATCGAGAAGCTGCTGGGCACTGCCGGACATCTGCTCCAGGGCATTTTGCGATGTCGATAACCGGTTTTGCACCAGTGCGTTGCTGTCGATGATCGTGCGCATTCTCAAGACATCGCGGTTCAGCGAAATATTGCGCGATGACGAGGCACCCAGTTCAAGACCAATATCAGCGTGCCGACCGGTCACGGCCTCGGTTTGGGCTTTGAGAACGCCGGCCTGCGTGCGCTGCACGGTCAACCGAAGTGCATTCTGTATGGCTTGGGTGGATACAAATGTTGTTTTCATCGCGTTACCGTGTTGCCGCCAGAAGCGCGTTGATCATTTCATCAATGGTGGTCAAAAGTTGCGTTGAAGCCTTGTAGGATTGCTCAAGATTGAGCAGGAGTGCCATCTCCTCATCAAGATTCACCCCGGTCGCATTTGAATAGGCTTCCAGCGTTCGTGTATTTGCCGCATTGCGATTTTCGGCAGCCAGACTGGCCTGCTGACGATTCAACTCCAGCCAACCGATCGAATCTGATGCGTAATTGATAAGGCTGCTGCTGGTTCCGGCCACCGCAGAACCATCAAAGGCCATGGGCGTGTCGAAACCGGTTATGTAGCCATCCAGAAGCTCGGTAAAACCCGCATTGCCCGCAGAGTTTGCATTATAGGATGCGCCATTGATACCACCATCGCGCAACAGCACCGGGTTGCCGGACCCTGGCAACAGTGCCGGATTAACCGTGAGACTGGCTGCCATTCCCGTAACAACGGTTGCGCCCGAGGGCACGGTTCCACCGGCCCAGGTAAACAGGCCCGGTAAATCCGGCAGGACAGCAGGGACAGACTGATCATGTTCTGCAAATGATACCACCAGTGCCCGGGCGATTTCATCAAGCTGGCTCTGGTAGGTGGTTGCCAGTTCATCGCGAATTTGCAGATTGGCAGCCAAACTGCCGGTTGCTGTGGTCTGCGCGCCCTGCCCTGCCTCCAGCGGAACACCATCAATCAGTACCTGACTGCCGGTGGTGGTTGCATCGAACCCGGACGTTGCCGTAAATTCGACCGGGCGCGGCACGGTTTCAAAAAGTGTCTGGCCGCTGTCGGTATAGATGGCAATATCATTACCCCCGCGCGCAACCGTTTGAATGCCAATAAGGGACGAAACCTCCCGCAGCAACATGTCGCGCTGATCCAGCAGATGCGAGGCGTCCTCGCCGGTCTGACTTGCCGCAAGAACGGCATTATTCACATCTTCGAAACGCCCAAGCAGAGAATTGAGCGTATCAACACCATGGGCAATTGCCGCGTCGGCATCCTTGCGAATGGATTGGACTTCCCTGGACGCCTGGGAAAGGCTGTTGGCAACATCCTGAGCATTGGAAATAACAGATGCAGCCAATGTCGCATCACCCGGCGTCGCAGCCAGTGTTTGCAGACCATTTCTCAAATCACCAAGATATTTTGACGGTGACAACTCATAATCATTGCCACCAAGGGTCAGTTTCATGCGTTCAAGGCCGCCCGATACGACCGTTTGTGCACTGCTGTTTGAGATACTGCCCAGCGACTGCACAAACAGGACCTGATCCTGCGCCCGGCGAATGCTCAGCGTCACACCACCACCAAATTGCGGTTGCGTCTGCGACGCCCGGCGCGAATAATTTGGATTGCTTGCATTGGCTATATTGTCTGAAACCACCAAGGTCTGCCTTGATGTGTTCGACAATATTGACTGTGCAGTGCTGATCGCCGATGACAATGACATATGCGGGCCTTAAGCCTCCAAACGGGTTAGAAACGCCTATCGTTTCAGATTTACGAGAACATCCATCAGATCCGAGCCGGTCTGAAACACTTTTGAATTGGCCGTATAACTGCGTTGCGAGGCAATCATATTTGTCAGCTCTTCCGCGATATCCACGTTCGAGCCCTCCAGTGCCCCTGAAACAATTTTTCCGAAATTGCCTGATCCGGCAAAACCTGTCGTGACGACACCTGATTCACTGTTCTGGGCAAAAATGTCACCCGACAGGGACTTCAGATTGTCCGGGCTTTGGACATTTGCCAGCGCAATTCTGTATTTCGGTTCGAGCGTGCCGTTTTCATATTTTGCAAAAACGGTTCCATCATTGGTAATTTCGACACTCTTGACCTTGCTCGGAGCATTGCCGTTGACATTGGCATCGCCAATATTGAGCTCATGCGCCAATTGCGTCATGGCCGAAAAATCCATGACCAGGTCGCGGTTGTCCGGATAACCGGCGGCAGTGGTAAATGGAATTGTCAGCCCCGGTGCAGCGCCGAGAATTTTACCATTGGTCGGATCAAAATTAATCGTTCCGCTGGCAAGTGGCGCCGACCCGGCGGCACCGTAGGGAAACGACGTACCAGCTGTTGCGTCGGCGCGATCATATACGGCCACCTCCCAGGTATTGGCAGCGGTTTTTGTATAATAGAAGTCCAGCAGAACTTCCTGCCCAAGCTCGTCATAGGTCACAAGCGAGCTCTTGGCCGTAAACTCTGAGGTCGCAACATTGTCCGCTGGCGTGTCGCCTGTCACCGCATCGGCATCAGAGGGAAGGTTTGCCGGAAATTTACCCGTCGTTGAGGCCTCGGCAACCAGTTCTCCCTGCAGCACGTTAATGGGCACGAGGCCGTCAAAACCGTTTACCACCGGTGTCGGTGCACCGTCAGTGTAATTGTACCCCATCAACGTAAAGCCGGCCGCATTGACCAGATTGCCATCGCTGTCCGGAATGAAAGCGCCTGCTCTTGTCAGGTAGGAAACACCTGCACCGTCCTGCACCACGAAGAACCCGTCGCCACCGATGGCCAGGTCCGTGATGGACGTGGTAAACTGCAGTGCACCTTCTTCAGAAATGGCATATCGCACTGATGTACTGACACCACCGGAATTGTAGCCGCCACCTGCATTTGGAAGGATGAGCGAGGAAAATTCTGTTGAGCTGCGCTTGTAGCCCGTCGTATTGGCGTTGGCGATATTATCTGCGACAGTTCCCAAACGTGCCGCTTGCGCATTCATGCCGGAAACACCGGTTCGCATCATTCCATATAGGCTCATAGCACATATCCTCGCTGGTATCTTTCACACAGTAGATTTGCTGGCTTGTGCGAAACTGGTTTGTGTGCGGCCTTTTCAATTTTCCTGAACAGGAAAACAAAGAAACGCCAAGTACTATAGGCTGTGCAGGGGTTGTAATATTAAGTAGTCAAGCCGGGCCTGTTTTCTTGCTGGCCCACCTGTGCGTCAGGACCAATCGATCAGATAACCAAGAAACCGCTTTGAATCGATTGGATCGAAATCAAGCCGCATGCGCAGCTTCTTGCGCAGTTTGCTGATGTGACTTTCGACGACATTCTCTTCAACATCATCATCAAAAATTCCGTAAATTGCGTTGAATATCTGCGACTTGCTTACCCGCCGTCCGCGGTTGGCAACGAGATACTCCAAAATTCGTCTTTCGCGCCTTGGCAAAGCAAATTGCTGACCATCAATTTCCGGGTCACGCCCGTCGGAATAAACCCTGATACGACCAATTTCAGTATAGTCGGAACCTGGCTCCAACCGCCGTCTGATTGCCGCGGCCCGGGCCAGAATTTCGCGTGGATGGATAGGCTTGCGCACCACATCGTCAGCGCCATTGTCAAAGAAGGCGAGCGTGGAATCCAACGAGGGATGATCGCTGACTGCAATGACAGGCGCTTTTGAGCGATCCCGAATAACCCGCGGCAATACAATATTGCCGTTGCCCTGTCCTATCAAAAATGCTTCCACCGCATCTATATCTGAGTCAGCAGCAGAATGGACCCATTCTCCGAACTCCTGCGGATCGAACCCGGTGGAGGGAACGCCCTCTCTAAAAAACAGTGATGTATAGCCAGCCGTAACCAGCTCCCGTTCATCAACCACAACGATCATGTGTTCGCCCCCGAATCACTTTGTTGCTTCATTAACCAATAGTTAACGAATTGACTGATTCTTCGACAACTACATAAAATGAGGGGTACTTTTTCGTAGTTGCGCGAATCCGAGCGGGTGATTTGCCACTAGATATAGTATGCCTGACGTCATACACGCATATTTTCTGTGGAAATGTTAACGAATCTTGACCTTCATTAACCAAAATTTTGTTGACTCATTAATTTTTGCCACAATCCAAATTACACAAAAAATTGCCATGCAAACAACTTTTGGTTGCTATTCACAAAAAATCCTTGCCGGCTCTGTCCACCGCCCATAACCGGTTGCCACAAGGTTGCGAATAACCCGGCAAACATATTTTTTTTGTGCCGGATCATTGTTGGGACCGGCGTGATAGCGCGCAACAGCCATCGTCCAGCTTTTGTGCCGTTGTTTCAATTGCGCCAGAAATTTGGCCGCATAATTTACATTCAGCACCGGATCGAGCATCGCCGACAGGCCGGTAAACTGATCCTGGTGATAGTGATGATTTATCTGCATGCAGCCCAGATCAATGAGCTTTTTTCCTCGGCTACGGGCCTGATAAAAGACCTTGAGTGCCTCACCCAGATTGCGCGCGAACACAGCGCGCCCCTCAATATTCAGCGCATAGGGCTGCAGGGAACCCTTTCTGCCCGTCTCAGACAGTCCTACAGCATATAGGATCCCAATGGGTACATCGTGCAGTTGGGCAGCGTTGGCAATCGCGTCCTCACAGGACGGACGGCCGTTTATCTGGCGCTGGCCTGCCTGAATCTCACAGGTAAACTGAGCCAGCAGTACCAGAACGATGAGGCTGCGGCTCCACAGGCTGGCTGCTATCGGGATCGATTGCGTCCTGTTTTCCATTCTGTTGATGTCCGTTATTGTTCTCGCCTGCTCCAGGAGAGTTTCCACCACCCGATTGATGCGAAGCGTTGCCCGATGATTGCCCAAAGCCCTGGGTGGCGCCGGTAGACGCCTGCCCGCGGTCCACAGTGGCTTGCTGAATGGACAACTGCTCGACGGCAAACCCTTGCGCCTTCAGTGATTTCAGGATCGACTGTTGACTGTCCGATAGTTGCCGATAGGCCTCCAGCGTCTCCACCTTGAGTTCAACAGTCAGTTGCTCTCCAGACAGGCGCAATGTCGCATTGACCACACCCAGCTCTGCAGGGTTGAGCTGTATCTTGAGTGTATTGACCGGCTTGCTGGCTTGATTGAGTGTTGTTGCAGCAACGGCCTCGCTTCGGCGCAATGCTGAACTCCAGGCCTGATTATCAGAGATGGCACCAACGACCGCTGCGGCACTGGATTGCGTGGCCGAAACCGCCGGATACTGGCGGGCTTCAACGACGGACAATTTGTCAGCCATAGAAATTTGCATTATTTTTTTGGGTTCTTCGGCACCAGGTTGGTCCTGCCCCAATTCTCCTGCAGCACTTTGATTGCGTGCTGATTTGAACAAATCCAGTGCTCTGGACGCACCGTCTGCACGGGCAAAGACAGAACTGTCGGGTATTTCACCCGCATCACCTTGCCCCGGCATCGTGAGCGGTGTGGTGCTGTTCCTGGTGTGGGCCTGCCCAATAAAAGCAGGCACTACTCTGGTGGAACGTCCGTTTTCCAGAGCTGACTGCATTTGTCTATTGTCATCTGACTGTACCGGCTGCTGTTGTGATCGGCGGTCGGACGTTTGGGTGTCGGGGATTGTTGTGCCGGGTTGTGTCGTGCTGGACCGTGTTGTGTTGGGAAGCGCTGTGACATGCTGCTCGGTGCTGTCACCGGTTGAATGGGCGGATCCTTCGGACGGCGTTTGATCTGGACCGGGAACAGTCGGCGTTTTCTGCTGCGCCTGCGCCACCTGCTTTACGTCTGGCATATCAGGCGAGCCCGTGTCGGTTGCGCGCGGCTGGACCGGCAATTCTTCGGCTGAGCGCCGGGTTCGCTCAGGCGCGCCGTGCGGGTGCACCGATTGATTGTCCGAGCGCAACCTACTGAGCTTTTGCACAAGATCTGCATCCGAATTGCCCGCATCTGCCTTGTGCGCAGGCAGCGATGGATTGTCAGGCCCATTCTCACCGCTCTGCTTACGCCCCAATGAATTTTTTTCCTTTGCAGGTGCTTCATTGCCACCGGCTGCGTCAACCGCATCACCAAATGCGTCTTTGGATACATTTCGGGCATCCTCTTCAGAACCACCTGCTGCAGGTTTTACGTGGGTCGGTCCAGTCTGCAGCCGCGGCGAATAGGGCAGCCCTGTTGCGCTTGTATTATTCATCCAAATTTCCATCCAGCAGTAAATCAATATCACGCAGTGCAGCACGGTTGGCTGTCAGAAAACCATCAAAGGGCGATACCGGCACATCCAGGGCCTCTTCTGCCACGGCCATTGAACCGGCTTCCACGCCTGCTGCAGAGACAGGCGGCACGAAGTCGATGGCGACGGGCACAGGTGCACGTGTCACTTGGCTGGCCACCATACGTGCCGCGTCCCTGAGTGCCCGATCACGCTTTGACAGCTTATTATCCGGCAGGACGGCGATGGCCTTGATGGCAGCGGTGATATCGCCTGATTGAACAGATGCCACACCGGCGTAAAATCCGGCGAGATCTGTTACGATGTCTTTGGTGTTTCCTGAGAGTGCTTCAGCCCGTGAAGCAGCCAACAGAGCAAGTTGCTCCTTGCCGGCAATTGTGCTCATGCGCGCCATGCGCAGGTAAATTTCCCGTTGCCTGGCTACATCCATCAATGAGAGGATATATTCCATTCGCTGCTGATCAACCTGCGGCGAATGGGTAACAATGGCATGGACGAAAATATCGACGAACTGACTGGCATAGGGTGAATGCAGGAAGCGACGCACATAGCGCTCTGCATTGTCCATGGCCTGCTCAATCCTGTCGACACGGGAGGCAACATGTATCGCCCGTCGCAATGCAGATTCCTCTACAATTGTGCCAGGGGCCAGCAGGCGGGCTTTGTCAAATAATCGCAGTGCCTCGTTTTCATCAGCGGTGGCAAGCACATTGGCGGTAACGAGTGTCAGATAGGCCGCAATCGGGCTTTCCTTAAATTCAGGCAGCAGCACCCGTAATTGTTGCCTGGCCTTGCCTGTGTCACCAGCCAGATAATGGGTCAGTGCTTCGGCAAGGCGCGGGTCGAATTGCTGCCGCTCGTCACTTTCCAGCAGTTCAATCAAGGTTTGCGGATTCCCGCCGCTCATCGCATAGACAAAAACCGCATCCACATTACGTTGATCATCAAAGACTGCAGCATCTGCCGCGCGCAATCGCGTATCAACCATGGTCAGGAGATGGCGCTGCATCTCACCGGCTGAATGATCTCCGCGCACAACAGAATCCTGTACAAACTGCAGCGAGCGAACGAGCTTATAGGGCGGCATCTGTGCGTCATTGTCTGCCTGAGCACGGACATCCCCCAGGCCCAATACCAAAATAGCCAAGGATAGCAGTGCCAAACCTGTTGGCGGAAATATGGCACTGACACGCCAACCTTTACGCGATGCGGTGGGGCACAGTTTCATCGCCATCTACCCGGTCGGCTTCACAATGAGAATTTCAATGCGGCGATTGGCATCGGCAAATGGTTTATCAACAACTTTCAGACGTCGATCCGCAAAGCCCGAAACCTGCGTGATACGCGCTTCGTTCAGTCCACCGCGAACCAGCATGTAATAGGCGCTGTGAGCACGGGCCATCGACAATTTCCAGTTATCGTTGCCCTCGCCTGCAAACGGGCGGCTATCCGTGTGTCCACGTATGCTGACTGAACCGTTTTGAGCCACAAGCAACTGCCCGATTTTCTCCATGGCAACGACAAGATCGCGTTGAGGCACCGCTGAACCAACATTGAACATCGTGCCCTTGACCTCATCCGTCAGGGAGATCAGTAATCCCCCTTCGGCCGGTGCGACACTCAGCCCTTTGCCTAAATCAATTCGCTCCGATTTCAGTGATTGCTGTATTTGGGTCTGCAATTGTCTGGCAGCTTCGTCCTGACGGGTGTCGTCTTCAACATCAACAGGCTTTTCGGACTCAACTTTGTGCAAAACCACTTTGCTATCTGCCGCTTTTTTCTCCGAAGCATTATCCACCTGCGCTGCCTGCAATGCTTCTTCGATAGCATCGCGGCCATCGGCAATAATGACGGCGCGTTCGGCATTATTGCCGGGTGTCACAAGTGCCTTTGTCTCGACCTCAACCGACCGCGACCAGAAATCCGGATCAAACGGATCACGATAGGCTTCACCACCTGATGCACCACTGGCTGGTCCGGACGTTTGGGCACCACCATCTCCTGCAGCGCTGACATTTGTCTGCTGCCCGGTCTCGAGTGCTATTTCAGCCAGCACGGAGTAGGGATTTTCAAAATAGTCCGCATCAGAGTATTTTGTTTTATCGCCCGCTGCAGCATTAAGTTCGTCCCCACCACCAATCTTGGTGCCGGACTGGTAACCAGCCTCCGTTGAATCGGACAAATAACTGATTTCGTCGCCGGACGTTGTCTGGTTGAGTTCGCGCAATCCCCGCTCCGCCGGCTTGTCATCTGTCAGTCGGATCGGATTGAAATAGCTGGCAACCGCGGCACGGGTTTCATCATTGGCCGCATTGATCAGCCACATGACAAGAAAGAAAGCCATCATTGCCGTCATGAAGTCTGCATAGGCAATTTTCCAGGCACCACCATGGTGACCGACGTGCCCCTTGTTGCGCCTTTTGACGATGATGATTTCGTTTGGCGTGTGATGAGTGGATTGTTCTGTGCTCATGCAAGAACCTCACGAAGCCGACCGGCCCATTCACTTAAGCGAGTTGAGAGAATGGCATCATCGATCGAAACGTTAAGGTCAAACACATCATTTTCAACAAATTTGAGACGGGCAGACTTGTCTTTCAGCGCGCGCTTGAGTTCTTCACATAAAGAGGGCGCACCTGATGCGGTAATGCGACTGACTTCAGGTTCCTCAAATGCCTCACCGAGCAAAACAACAAGCTGCTCGATCATCCTGTCGCTCATGGCTTTTTCCATAACCGGCGCCAGAACACGCGTAACCTGTGCGCCAATGGTTTCGATCAGTTCAGCTGCAAGAATGTCATAACGCTCGGCAATCAACGTCGACACACCCTGCTCATATTCGGTTCTCAATGCATTGAGTTCATCAACATGCAGGCTGCGCAATTCTTCAACAACTGCACTGTGCTTTGTATCATGCGCCAGCGCAGCTTCCTGCCGCCCAAGCTCAAACGCCTCAGCCCGCACAGAGTCCAGATCAATCGCCGGTGCCTGCGCCATTTCAACCGTCTCCGGGGGCAGCACAATGGCTTCCCGGGTGACACCGGTTGTTGCTGTCGGGGTTTCGACAGATAGAACAACGCGTTCAGGCTGGCTGAAATCTTTCAGATAGCGTTCAATCGCAAGTGCCATTCACGCACCTTTCAAAGACGTGACAGACAGCCAAATCCTGTACTGCCCACAGAATCTAACCGTGAGAACGGGGAAATATTGCCGGTACATTAGAGGGTGAAACTTGCGCGAAGATGATGGTGAGCGGTGTGGAAAACAGAGGCTGTTGCTGTGGGGGAGGTCATATGGACCGGCAACACATGGCTCAGGCCTCAGCGCGGCTGTGTATCACGCCGAGGCCTGACTTGAACGGTTAATTCTGGAACAGCGTCAGGATATTCTGCGAGTTCGAGTTGGCTATTGAAAGAGATTGAATGCCCAACTGCTGTTGTGTCTGAAGTGCTTTTAATCTTGTTGATTCTTCATTCATATCTGCATCAACCAGTCGACCGACACCCTTGTTAATCGAATCCATCAGGTTAGAAACGAAAGTTTCCTGCATGCCAACACGCTTGTTGATCGCACCAAGATTGGATGCCGCATCGGTCAATTCTGTCAAAATGGAATCTACAACGCTGATCATCGCGTCTACCTGAACATCGCTTGTTGCAGCAGTGAGTGTAATTTCCTGACCTGTTGCTGCCACGGTTGACGACGCATTTATCAGGAACCAGTTATCCGCTGTGCCGGTTGGAGTATCAAGCAGCGCATCTGCATCGACATCTTTGGTCAGGATACCGCGAGAGGCATCTGCTGTATCAAGAAGGATTGTGTCACTTGTATCAATATCAAGCGTTGTTACAGACACTGTTCCACTGGACGATCGATTGAACGAGCCAACTACTGATTTGATTCCTGCGGCACCTGTTGCCGAATTCAGAAGCCAATTTTCACCGCTGAACGATGCAGACTCCGACGTTGAAACAAGTTGGTTCTTAAGCTGAAGCAACTCTTTGTTGATCTTTGTCTTGTCCACACCAGGTTCACGTGCCGCAACCAGTTTAGCTTTGATTTCAGTGACCACATCGATCGAACTATTCATACCGGTATAGGCTAAATCAATTTTCGACGCCCCCAACCCAAGTGCGTCTTTAACTGTTGACAGCGCTTTGTTATCCGAACGCATGGTTGTTGCAATCGACCAATAGGCAGCATTGTCGCCTGCTGTTTCCACCCGGAATCCGGATGATACACGGGCCTGCGTCATTTCCATTTCGGAGTTAATACCACGCAACGTCTGCAGGGCTGCCATTGCTGCGGCGTTGGTCATAATGCTTGTCATGGTGCTGCCCCTTCAGGCGAGAATATTAGTAAGGGACATACCGGATTGCTTGAGCCGGCAATGGTGGAATGCTTCATGCTTGCTGTATCACTCGGATCAGCCCACCATTTCAAATATCAGAAATACTGAGCTTATGGTTAACAGACAATTAACGCCGGTAGCAAGTTGTTAATTATTGTCAATAAATTATGAATAACTATAGGTTCAAACGGCTGATTGTTGGTTTGGTCGATGCCTGATTTGGCTATGCCTAAATAACAACAAAAAGGCCGCGCCTGCATGGGCGCGACCTTTCAATAGCAAAACTGCTGCTGCGGGATAACCTGTCATGTAATCATTTTGACGCTTTAGCCATTATTCTACTGGAAGAGCGAAAGAATGTTCTGAGAGTTGGAGTTGGCAATGGACAGCGATTGGATTCCCAACTGCTGTTGAGTCTGTAAAGCTTTCAATCGCGTCGATTCATCATTCATATTGGCGTCAACAAGACGACCCACGCCTTTGTCAATTGAATCCATCAGATTAGTAACAAACTCATCCTGCATTGAAACACGCGCATTGATTGCGCCAAGGTCAGCCGCAGCATCTGTCATTTTGATCATGATAGAGTCGACTACCCTGATCATGGAATCCACCTGCGCATCTGTCGTCGCTGACGTTAACGCAATTTCTGTACCGGTTGCTGCGGTTGTGGAGCCCGCATTGATGAGAAACCAGTTTTCTGCTGTACCTGATGGCGTCTCCAGCAGTGCATCGGCGTCGACATCACCAGTCAGAATACCATCCGCCGCATCTGCGGTGTCGATGAGTATTGAAGCTGATGTGTCAATATCCAATGTGGTTACGCTGACATTGCCGGTTGCGGACCGGTTAAACGAACCAACAATCGACTTTGTACCAGCACCACCAACTGCCGCATTATGCAGCCAGTTTTCACCACTGAATGAAGCAGATTCCGTTGTTGAGACCAGCTGATTTTTCAACTGCTCCAGCTCTTTGTTTATCTTTTCCTTATCGACACCTGGTTCCCGTGCGGCAACCAGCTTTGCCTTAATTTCGGTAACAACGTCAATCGCACTCTTCATGCCCGTGTAGGCAACGTCGATTTTCGCGGCACCCAATCCCAATGCGTCCTTGACAGTTGAAAGTGCCTTGTTGTCAGAGCGCATTGTTGTGGCAATTGACCAGTAGGCTGCATTGTCTGCTGCCGTTTCAACACGGTAACCGGAAGAAATTCGGCCCTGTGTCATTTCCATTTCGGAATTGATGCCGCGCAAAGTCTGAAGAGCGGCCATGGAGGCCGTGTTTGTCATAATGCTTGTCATTGGTCTGCCCCTTTTGACAGTTAACTTGGAAGGGACATGCCGGACTTACTAACCGGCAATGACGGTGTCGCATCATGCTCACCTGGGGTTCTTCCTTTCAAGGTCAAACCCGGTCCGTCACTTGTTGACCTAACAACACATTATTAAGGTTAATGAATGCTGAATTTTTGACCGTAACACTTTGTTTTTTTTAATTAAATCAACGTGCGCGTTTACTTCCCGTTAACTTTTTCATCCATATCAGCACAAAGCACCGCCTTCCCTTGGGGAACACGGTGCCTTGCGCTGCTGTGCGAACAAATGAAAAATCAGGTGCGGCGACTTCAGACAGGTTCCACAGGTTGAACCGGGAACCTGTCAGTCGGGACGCCGCACCCTATTGATCAGAACTACCTGAAGAGAGACAGGACGTTCTGCGAGTTCGAATTCGCAATGGATAGTGACTGAATGCCGAGCTGCTGCTGTGTCTGCAGGGCCTTCAAGCGAGTGGATTCTTCACTCATGTCGGCATCGACCAGGCGACCAACACCCTTGTCGATGGAATCCATCAGACTGGAAACGAAGTTCTCCTGCATGGAAACACGTGAACTCACGGAACCAAGATCGGCGGCGGAGTCCGTCAACTGACCCAGAATGGAATCGACAGCACGGATCATGCTACCAACTTCTGCGTCAGTTGTTGTTGCGGAAAGAGATATCTCCGAACCCGTCGCAGCTGTTGTTGAGCCAGCGTCTACGAGGAAATAGTTGTCTGCGGTGCCGGACGGTGTTTCCAGCAGTGCGTCCGCATCAATGTCCTTGGTCAAAATTCCACGACCGGCATCTTCTGTGTCAATGAGTGTGGTTGCCGACGTATCAACATCAAGCGTTGTGACACTCACATTACCGGAGGCAGATCGATTAAAAGATCCGACAATGGATTTGGTCCCGGCTGCACCTGTCGCCGAGTTATGAAGCCAGTTTTCACCACTGAATGAGGCTGATTCCGTTGTCGAAACCAGCTGGTTTTTCAGTTGTGTCAGTTCCTTGTTGATCTTTTCCTTGTCAACACCCGGCTCGCTGGCTGCAACGAGTTTGGATTTGATTTCACTGACAACGTCGATTGCACTTTGCAGACCGGTAGAGGCAACATCGATTTTTGCCGCACCAAGACCAAGAGCGTCCTTGACGGTAGAAAGCGCTTTATTGTCCGAACGCATGGTTGTTGCGATTGACCAATAGGCAGCATTGTCTGAAGCGGTTTCGACACGGTATCCGGAAGAAATACGCGACTGGGTTGTTTCCATATCGGAATTGATACCACGCAGTGTCTGCAGTGCAGCCATGGCGGAAGAATTTGTCATAATGCTTGTCATAATAGTGTCCCTGAAATTACGCGATACAGTTTAAGAAGGGACATACCGGACTTGATTACCGGTGATGGCGGTTTGGCTTCATGCCCAAAGGTTCGCCAGTCTTGCTGAAAGAACCATTCCCGCCATGTTGGTTGCAACATCGCAGCCGTCTGTTACGAAAAACCTAACACAAAGCCCGCCATTGGCTTGTGGGATGCGCTACCCCAAAACATGGTAAACAAAGGGATAATGATACAGCTATTTCAAAATACGCGCCGCCAGCACAGGCGACAGGCGATTGACAAGGCGCAGCCATCGGGCTTTCGCCACCCAGACCGGCTTTTGTCGCGCAATAGACCGGCGCCGCCATTTTGGGCGCAATCGCCAGACCGGAACTGATATTGATGATCGAGGCCGCCTTGCGGTCTCGCAACACAGGCAGCATCATCATGGTGAGTGTAATTGCCGCTTCAAGGTTAGGGGCGATTTCGTCACGGGCAATGGCCACGATGCGGCAATAGAGCACCAACTGAAATGGCCTAAACTCGCCCGCGCTGGAGTATGCAGAAGCGTTTCTACCGCTACAGGCAGAAACCGATCATCTGAACAAGGCGATAACCGATGGCATTGTCGGGTTTCTTGATGCGCATGGCATTGCCCAACCGCAGGTCTGTGCGCAGGATATTGTTGCCATGGCAAGAGGCATGTTTGATGCTGCGGGTCTCGCGGGTGAAACCGACGGCAAAGCGCTGGGGCGATGGGTCTGTCCGGCGGACCTAGTGGATTGATCGAGACAGATGGTACCCATAGATCCAATATCCCGGGTTCTGGGTAGGAGAGGTTTCGCAGTCGATGCGGGCCATCTGCAAGAAAGCTCGACGCATCCAGAACCTGCGATATTGGACCCGAAGGGCGGGTATACAGGCCCACCGGATGCGTTGCGCGATGTTTATGATGAAAATCACGGCACATCACGCGCCTACCCGGATGAACCTGCAAATCCGTCTATGGGCATCATCCGTCTCGATCAAACCACTAGTGGATTGATCGAGACAGGTTTTGACGGAATAGGCATGACCTGAATGCAGCAACAAAATCAAAGGCCGGCGCAGTTGTCCTGTTTCTGACAAAACGCAAAACGGTCTGGCTCATACAAAGGAACGAACCAGACTGCCGACCAGCAGATTCCAGCCATCAATCAACACAAAAAACAGGATCTTGAACGGCAGCGATATGGCGGTTGGCGGCAACATCATCATGCCCATCGACATTGTAATTGTCGCAACCACAAGGTCGATAACCAGGAAGGGCAGAACCACAAGAAAACCAATCTCGAACCCTCGCCTGATTTCTGAAATCATAAAGGCAGGGACAAGCACGCGCAGGTCCACCTTGTCATCAGTGGCAACATTTTGCCCGCGCTCTGTTGCCAGATCGACAAACAGATTAAGATCCTTGTCCCGTGTATTGGACAGCATGAACTCCCTGAAGGGTTCGCTTACACGGGTAAAGGCAGTCGCCTCATCAATTTGTTCATTGAGCAAAGGCTGAATGCCATTTTCCCAGGCGCGGTCAAATGTGGGTGCCATGACATAGAATGTCATGAACAGCGCCAGACTGATCAAAATCATATTGGCAGGTGTGGTCTGCAGACCCATGCCTCCGCGCAGGATCGCAAAGGCGATGACAAAACGCGGAAAGCTTGTCACCATAATCAAAATGCCCGGTGCAATGGACAAAACAGTCAACAGACCGAATGTCCTGATTATCCAGGATACAACGGATCCGTCGACCGGCGGGGTCAATACACCAGGATCAAACGTCTGGCCGGTGGCCGGGACCAGCATTGCCATCATGGCAAGGATTGTCAGAATTATACGAGTCATTCGATTAAAAATGTCCTGAACAAAAGAGATTTGACCTGACCGTCCGAGCGTATTTCAGCACGTTCTGTCAGATCATCACGCAAGTGCTGGAAACCACGGGGGCCTTCAATTTGCTGCAGTGAAACCGTGCGGACGTAGGCCAATATGTCCTGATGGACTGCCTGGGCTATTGAGGGATCAGCCTGCCCATCCAAAACAAGTGCAATCTCAAGGCGGACCCAATTGTCCGATGGATAATTCAAATTGGTGGTGATCGGTGCCAACGTTACGATTTGCTGTTCGCCAACCTGCGCGGACTGTTCAGCGTCATTTTCAGCATCCGATGAAGCCGACGATTGCCCATCTTTCATGGCAGACTGCATACGGACTTCAGATTGCTGATCGCCGACGACCATGCCAACCAACCACCCGCCACCGCCGGCCAGAACCGTAAGCAGCAGGACGGCTGCCAGGGTTATCATATTGGTCTTTTTGTCTGATCCCGGGGAATCTTTATCAGGTGTCATCATGTCACCTAGTTTTGCCTTTTGTCGGAAGCCTGATCAGGTCAGGCCTCAAATGGGTGAAAATTTGTCGATAATCTGTTGACCCCAGGGTGGTTGCTGCACTTCCATAAGCCGCCCTCTGCCACCGTAGGAAACACGTGCTTCTGCCACTTTTTCATAGGCAATCGTATTGAAACCATCGACGTCGCGCGGTCGAACAATGCCTGCAATGTTCAATATGCGCATTTCGAAGTTAACCCGTACTTCCTGTGAACCACTGATAACCAGATTACCGTTGTCGAGTATGCCGGTCACAACAGCGGCCACACGCAGCTCAAGTCTTTCAGAGCGCGCCGTCGTCCCCTTGCCTTGCGTTTTGGTATTGGAGCCAAAGGTCAGGCCTGCTCCGGCGCTGGATCCAGCGCCAGCGATGGTATAATCGCCGGTTGCATTTATACCGCTGGAATTTTTGCGATCGCGGTCCGTCTTATTGTCAAAAGTTGCCCGGTCATTGATTGCGATATTGACCGTCAAAATGTCACCGACCGACATGGCGCGCGAATCCTTGAAGAGATCGCTCTGGGTATCGCTCCACAGGGAATATCCGGATGAGGTCTTGCGGGGCGGTTTGGGATATAGCGCCATTTGCGGCGTTTGCCCGTATTGCAGACCACTGCCCACGGGGCTCATAGATGGTGCCCGACCGATATCGTTGAGCGCGTTTGAACCGCACCCCGCCAGCGCAAAACAAACCGCAAGGAGCGACCAGTGTGCCGTCATGTCGGATCTTTCTGCAAGCCGCTGGTAGCAGCACTGGCGATGATACCGGTCAGATTTGCCGCCGTCTTTGCATCCATTTCATTGAGTATCTGGCTCGCCAGGCGCGGGCTCAGTTTCATCACAATGGCAGCCGCCACATTGATATTGACCAATTCCAGTTTTTCCGCTGCGCTGTCTGCCCGCATATTCTTGTAAATGTTGACCAGGCCACCCTCAGCCTTAAGCAGGAACTCATTGCGTAGCTGCAACCAGTTCTCATAATCGTCGCGGCGTTCTTTAAGCGTGATAATGCGCTCTTCAATATCGGCCTGAAGTTTTTCCAGCTCCTGTTTTTGCAGCAGATAGCGCTGGTCTCTGGCAGAATCGGCAATATTTGTGCAAAAGGCGCGAATCTCGTCGGTAATTTCGCTATGAGGCGCTGTCAGCGTCGCCTGATTTGCCGCAGCCAATGCCGTTGGCAATGCGGACGCCGCAAGCAGTGTTATGAGCACAGCAGCCATTTTTCCCATTTGTCCAAATGTCGAACTGCGTTTGATATTCATCATTGCAAAACAAGCTCCGCCTGAAGGGCTCCCGCCGACTTGATGCCCTGCAGGATCGAGATAATGCCATCGGGCCGTACCCCGATACTGTTTAAGCCGGCAACAAGCGTCTGCAGGTTTGGTCCATTCAATATGGCAACCTGTCCGCCATCAGCCATGGCAGTGATGTCGGTGAGTGGCTCAACAGCAGTCACACCGTCACTGAAAGGGAGCGGTTGCGATATGACCGGTGCCTCAGTCACACGTATGGTCAATGTTCCATAGCTGACAGCCACCTTTGATACGCGCACATCATGGCCAATGACGATGGTGCCGGTTCGCTCATTGATGACCACACGTGCCGGTGCATCCGTCTCCACCAGCAGGCGTTCGATCTCGGCAACGAACCGTGGCAATGATGTGTTTTTGGGACGCCTGACACGTACGGTCGTTGAATCATTGGCGCTCGCCATGACATTGCCAAAACGGCGTCCCGTATAACTGTTGATCACATCGACAATGGCAATTGCCGTTGTGAAATCAGGGTTTCTCAGTTGAAAGATCAGGTGCCCGGCATCATTGAAACGAACAGGAATTTCGCGTTCAATAATCGCGCCACCGGGCACCCGTCCGGCTGTGGTAACACCCTGAGTTAACGTCTGGGCGTCACCTTCTGCCGTAAAACCGGAAACAACGACCGAGCCTTGCGACACCGCATATATCTGCCCATCAGCAGCTGATAGCGGCGTCATGACCAATGTGCCTCCACGAAGCGACGTTGCATCCCCCATGGAAGATACGGTCGTATCAATGCGTGACCCGACGCTGGCAAACGGTGGCAGATTGGCCGTAACTATAACGGCAGCCACATTATTGGCTCGTGTCGCCTGACCCTGTGTGGCGATACCCAGATTTTCCAGCATGGCACGCAGTGATTGTTCGGTAAAAGGCGAACTGCGCAAACTGTCTCCGGTGCCCTGCAGGCCTATCACCAGACCGTAGCCGATCAACTGGTTCTGCCGTGCACTTTGCAGCGAGGCGATATCCTTGATGCGTGAGGTGGCTTGCACTGACGGCATCAACATCAGGCTGGCAATAATGAGTGCGATTGAGCGAAAAACTGTCATTTTGCCGCAACCCTGACAGTTCCGTCAGCCATGACCGTACCGGAAACAACGACGCCTGTGGCAACATTGCGTATACGCACAAAATCACCAACCGAAGCCTGTTTGAGCGGGGTGCCCTGAGTTGATATGGTCAGCCCGCCATGGGCAAAGACCATGGTGACCACCGATCCGCGTTTGATGATGTAATCCTCACGTACGGCTGCAACCGGCACAACGCGCCCGGGCAACAATGTGCGTTTGGCAACCATACCAACAACTTTTTCGAGCGATGATATGTAGTCACGACGAATATTTCGGTTGGTAACAGCGACGACTTCCAGCATATGCGGTTCTACAGTGTCTCCTGGATAGATGATTTGTGTCGGGACAACTGCAACCGGCGTATCGGCACGGGCCTGCAAACTGCTCGAAAGCAGCAGCACAAAGACAAAAAATGCGGCCCGCTTATACAATAACAGATCCAAT
Source organism: uncultured Rhizobiaceae group bacterium (assembly GCA_947501445.1). Classification (GTDB taxonomy): domain Bacteria; phylum Pseudomonadota; class Alphaproteobacteria; order Rhizobiales; family Rhizobiaceae; genus Hoeflea_A. The sequence goes on from CANMVS010000016.1 coordinate 37,508, forward strand.
CACAGGTTCTTCGAAACGATCGATGCCATTTCATCGGCCGCCTGAATAATTTTTGAATTCATTTCATAGGCACGTTGCGCCGAGATCAGGTCGGTGATTTCCTTGACGGCATCAACATTTGACGCCTCCAGATAGCCCTGCTGAATGGATGCAAAGCCCGGGTCATCAGGAACACCGATTATGGACGCACCGGATGCTTCGGTTTCTCTGAAAAGATTGTCACCGAGCGGTTCAAGTCCTGCCTCATTGACAAAGTTTGCCAAGGTTATCTGACCGACTTCCTGCAGGTCAACATCATCGCCCGCACGTACAAATACCTGTCCGGATTTGCTGATGACAATTTCACTGGCATCAGCAGGAAGAACAATTGCCGGCTCGAGACGATAACCGTCTGCTGTCACGATCTCGCCATCAGCATTGGTATTGAGCGCACCGGCTCTGGTGTAATTTACCTCACCATCGGCGCTTTGGATCTGCAGCCAGCCCCGACCGACGAGGGCCAGATCGAGATTATTGCCGGTATTGACCAGCGAGCCCTGCACATGAACGTTACGTACCGCCATTGTCTGTACACCAAGTCCGACATGGGCACCTTCAGGCACAATGGACTGGTTGGCGCGACTTGGAACCCCCTGAACCTTTTCCACCTGATAAAGAAGATCGGAAAATTCTGCCCGCGCCCGCTTGAACCCGGTTGTATTGATATTGGCAATATTATTCGCAATGACTTCCAGATTGAGTTGCTGGGCGTTCATGCCGGTTGCTGCTATGGCCAGAGCCTTCATAGGAAATTCTCCCCTGTCTTTTCAAAATTCCTGAAACAGGAAAATGCTTTAAATGGCCATGCGGCTGATTTCGAGATAAGCGGTAACGACCTTGTCGCGCACTGCTAACGCAGTCTGAAGTGTTCGTTCTGCACTCATCACAGCCTCAACCACTTCCTGGGTATTTGCCTGGCCGCGTATCGCATCGAGTGAAGCCGTTTCACCGCGGCGCATATTGTCCTGCATGTCAGCAGCCATGTTTGACAAGGTTGCCGAAAAACTCTCTGACGTGGACGCGGCAGAGGCCGTGGGCATTTGAGGCTGCGCCGCATCCAGCGCACCGACCTGACGGGTCAATGACGTTGTTGCGAGTGATGTCAACGGATCAATCATGAAGATGCTCTCAGCAGATCTATGGTCATGGATATGAGTTCCCGCGCCTGTTTTATTGTTTGCAGATTGGCTTCATAGGAGCGGTTGGCTTCACGCATATCGGCCATTTCGATCAACACATTGACATTAGGCAGCTTGACCATTCCGTCAGCGTCTGCTGCTGAATTACCGGGGTCATATTCTATGCCAAAATCTGAATCGTCCTGACCGATTGTATCTATTTTTACCGTTGCAGCGCCTGTCAGAGAATCGAGCTGCGAGACGAAACCGATCGTCTTTCGCTGATAGGGATCACCACCGGGAACACTGCCGGTTGTTTGAGCATTGGCCATGTTTTCCGATACGACACGCAGTCTTATGGATTGCGCTTCCAGGCCGGAAGCAGCCGTTTTCAAGGCTGTTGAAAGCGGATCAATCAGATTCATTTGCGCACCGTCATCAACATCATGCGGTGGAAGGATTTAACCAGCCCTGTATTCAACTCGAAGGCATGACGCACTTCACCGGCCTTGACCAGTTCCTGTTCAAGAGAAACCGAATTGCCTGAGGGCGATACATCGGTGTTTTCACCGGCGTCGGCTGTGCCAACCGCACCGCGCATGCGATCTTCACTAAAGTGCATGGGATGGGTCGCAGCCATGCGTCCGCTGCTGACAGTGTCCAAAACAGCCTCAAATGGCTGTATATCCATGGCAACAAATCCGGGTGTATTGGCATTGGCAATATTGCCCGCAACAACGTTCTGGCGCACCGACAACCAATGTGCCTGATTTGATGCAAGTTCAAATAGTTGGATCGGCTGCATCCGAATCTCCCTCTGCAGCAACAATCTATGAATTCAATCTTGCGTGGGACTTGCGGTTTAAAAGGCCTGCCATTTCCGGCGGCTATTTCAGCACGATTGGGGCTGGTCTTTTCTAACCAACGGTGTCGGCCTTTGATCTGTTGATGCACTCAGGTTTTGCCAATTCCATCAAAATCTGAAGTGCTCTATTGGCTGATGGCATTGCCGTCGGACGTTATGATCGTCCAGCCATCATCACGCTCTTCCATGGTCGCAAGCCGGCTGTCATCGGGCAATACGGAACCAACACGCACAAGATAAACACCATTGTCATCTTCAATGAGCGCGCGACCATTGACGACATGCAACAATCGAAAGCGCGGATTTGCACCCGGAAACGCCTGGACACTGTCGGCCCCCGCCAGCTCTTCGGGTTCCGGCTCACTCTCCGGCAAGACCGTTGCGGTGGTGATAACATCCAGACTGTCGCTGGTTGAATCTGTGTCCGCATCTGGTATTGCCAAGGGCGAAACCCCGACAATGCTGCGCCCGGGCAATTCGGACAAATCTCTGCTGGATTCATATCCCATCGGACGGACACCAAATTTTTCCTGATTGAGAAACACATACCAGGGAAAAAATGCGGCAAAAGCTGCGATCGCCAACCCACCTGTGATGAGATAGCGGTCAACATTATCGCGGCTACCTGTTTTTGCCGGCGTTGCCATTGGGGGTGTCTGTTCCATGGTGTTTTCTGTCATCATTTTCCCGCAATTGCCTTATTGACCGGACGGCTGTTCCTGGGTTGCCATGGCCGCAGCGTGTTTCATCGCATCGGCAAGATCGTTGAATGCATCGCGGGCCGGTTTATCGTCCGGGCGCTGCTTGAGAACATCATAAATGACCGGAACCTGGCGGATGGCCATGTCCAGTTCACCATCACTTCCCGCCCTATAGCCGCCCAGTAACCGCAGGTCACGGGTTTCCTCATAGCGTTGAATGAGCGATTTGAGGGTAAGCACCAGTTTTTCCTCATCGGACTGCCAGGCCATGCGCGCCAGGCGTGATATAGAGGCCAGTGGATCAATGGGAGGGTAGCGCCCTTCTTCGGCCAATGTGCGGTCAAGCACGATATGACCATCCAGGATGCCGCGGGTGGAATCTGCGATAGGATCATTGTGATTATCGCCATCAACCAAAATGGAAACGATTGCGGTTATTGAACCTGCCCCTTCCCGTCCAGGCCCCGCCCTTTCGAGAAGACCCGGCAATTCTGTAAAGACCGAAGCCGGGTAGCCACGTGCAACCGGCAGCTCCCCCGAAGCGACACCAATCTCACGAATGGCGTGTGCAAATCGCGTAACGCTGTCAACAATCAGCAGCACATTTTCACCGGCATCACGAAAATGTTCTGCAACGGTCATCGCTGTCAGCGGCGCCATGCGACGCACCATGGGGCTTTCATCACTAGTGGCGACAACAGCAACCGATTTTTTCATGTGCTCACCGAGCGTATCCTCAATGAATTCACGCACTTCCCGCCCCCGTTCACCGACAAGCGCGATAACCGCCCGGTCAAAGGCCTCTGTGCGGGTGAACATTGAAAGAAGCGTCGACTTACCCACACCGGAACCGGCAAAAACGCCAAGGCGCTGCCCCAGGCACAAGGGGGAAAATATGTCGATTGCCCGAATGCCGGTTTTGAACGGTTTATTCACCCGCTGACGGCTCATGGAAGCGGGCGCCCTGTTGACAACTTCTCTTGGGTGATGCCCGGCTTTCAGTGGCCCAATCGCGTCCAGCGGCTGACCAAGTGCATTGATGGTTCGCCCGCACCAACTTTCATCCGGCGCTATGCGAAATGCGCCAAAGCGAAGAACCTGATCACCAATGCCGATGGGTTCGGCCTGTTCGACCGGGCATACGACAATTGTATCCGCTTGAACTTTGACAACCTCACCCAGCGAGGCGCCAGCTGCACCGCGATGTTCAACATAATCACCAAGACGCACGTGGGCCGACAGGCCCGCAACATGATAATTGCCTGCCGATATCATGGTTACCCGACCGCCGCGGCGGATGATCTCGCCGGGTTGAGCAAACTGGCGAACCAATTGCTCCATCGCATCCAGACTGGACGATGTGGCTTGAGCCATCACGAACCACCAAGCGTCCTGATGGCGTCCTTGACCGAGGACTCACTGTCCTTGACCAGATTTGCGGCATTTTCAAACGCCCGGGTCACCATGATCAATCGGCTCATTTCAGACATGGCATTGACCCCTGATTGCTCAAGATAGCCCTGCACAACGCCGGTATCCGGGTTGTCAACGATTGGCTCCGATTTGGCATTGGGAATAATCCCACTGTTTTCAAAACGCACAAAGCCGGCAGTTGTGTCCAGCGTATATAATCCAATCGAACCAACGGTCACGCCATCCTGGCGCAACAGGCCGTCGCGTGACGCTTCGGGCGGAGCTGAGTTTCCATTGAGCTGAATGCGGCCGCCGCCCGGATCAAGCACCGGGTATCCGGCAAGCGTGATCAGTTCGCCCTGATCTGAAATGGTGAAGCGGCCATCGCGTGTCAGAACCTGCCCGGCAGGCGTTTCAATGGCAAACCAGCCGTCTCCCTGAATGGCGAAATCCAGCATGCTTTTGGTTTGATCAAGACCGCCGCCCGATTGTGAAAGGTAGGTTTCACCCGATGAGACGAAAGACGAACCATTGCTGATCAGCGATTCAAATCGAATTTCGGTAGGTCGGTAACCAACAGTGCTGGCATTGGCAACGTTGTCCGCAAGCGTGTTGAGCCTGTTTTCAAGAGCTATTTGAGATGACAGCGCAACATAGAGTGAAGATTGCATATTATCCGCCCAGTTTCAGACTGTTTATGGCCAACAGCAAATCGGACGATATGTCCCCGCTGCCCGACTGGTTCAGCAATAAATTGGGTGCTGCAGATGTCGAATTCTCAATGTCCCACAGACTGGTGAAACGCTGCAAAAACGTCATCATTTTATCGGGATCAGAAAAGTCGGCAAAATCGAGCCGCTCAGACAAAACCGCTGCCTGTTTGTCGATATCAGAATAGGCAAACTCCTGCGGCAATCCCAACGCGGTGCGAACGACGACCGAAAGGGCAGAATCAGCCAAAATTCCATAGGGTTCTGTAACGCTCGCCGCCATACGTTCAAAATACAGGGCAAGCCGGACACCCTCATCGTCGCTGCCGGCGTCTTCCTCCAGGGTCTGACGCATGTATTTGTCAACCGTCCCCTGCTGCGCCTTGTTGAAGACTGTCGCCGTTTCACCATTTCTTGCAAAATTGAATGTCTCGACAAAATCGGCGTAGCGGGTGTCGGTCAGCTGGTTGGCAAAACTGTTATCATCGTCAATACCTTCATCCAGCGCCTTGCGAATAAAGGCCTTGGCATAACTCATCTCTTCCAGGCCATGGGCTTTGAGCGCATAATTATAGAGCCTGCTATCGGCGATAAATTCGTCAACAGACTTCACGTCACCGATGTTCTCGAGGTAGTATTCTGTCTCACGCGAAACAACCGGTTGTTCGCTGATCCTCTCTATGGAACGTGGCAAATCGGTTGCAACCAGCAGGTAGTTTGTAAAGGTCGTGACCATCTAGTATCCAATTTTGGGTTCTATCCAATATCGGCCAGGACTGAATCAGACAGGCCTGACAACACCCGCAAGCCCCCTGTGAAACCGCACCTTGCTCCATTCCCGGCAACATAGATTTACGTGTCATTGCTTGCGCGAGGCTTTCCACGGGCCATGCCGTCAATTCCTTTGCTCTGTGTGCATGCGAACGACCAGCTTCACGCAAGCCAAGCCGCTTAATTCTGTCAGCGTCGACATCGGAAATTGATTGCATGAAGCACAATCCGGTCATCGGCTGGTCCTGTGCACAGGCAAAATGGAGTCGGCCTATCAATGAATATCATCATCGGACTTGTCGTAACCTTTGGGTGTATTCTTGGTGGCTATATGGCCATGGGTGGCCACCTCAGCGTCCTGATGCAACCCTATGAACTGCTAATCATAGGTGGTGCGGCTTTCGGTGGCTTTCTCGTTGCCAACCCCATGAAAACAATCAAGGATTCTGGAACCGCAATCTGGGAGGCATTCAGGAATGCAGTCCCGGCAGAGCGTGACTATCTGGACACATTATCGGTTTTATATGGCCTGATGCGTGATCTGCGTTCCAAATCACGAAACGAAATTGAAGCGCATATTGATAATCCTGATGAGTCGTCAATTTTCCAGGCATCACCCAGCATTCTAGCCAACCGTGATCTGACGGCCTTCATTTGTGATTATGTTCGTTTGATCATTATCGGCAACGCTCGTCCGCATGAGATTGAAGCGCTCATGGAAGAAGAGATCAATACGATCGAGCATGACAAGCTCAAATCATACGATGCGATCATGACCGTGTCGGATGCCTGCCCCGCCATCGGCATTATTGCCGCTGTGCTGGGTGTGATCAAGGCGATGGGTGCCATTGATCAGTCGCCTGAGATTCTGGGCGGTCTCATTGGTGCGGCACTGGTTGGCACGTTTTTGGGCATTTTTCTTTCCTATTCAATTCTCACACCCATTGCCGCACAGATCAAACTGGTACGCGAAAAACAGAACCGGCTCTATGTCATCGTCAAACAAACGCTGCTTGCCTATATGAATGGCTCTGTACCGCAGGTGGCGCTTGAGCATGGTCGCAAAACTATTTCTTCCCATGAGCGCCCCTCAATCGATGCCGTCGAGCAGGAGATGATGAGCGCAGGCAGCGGTGGCGATGCACATGCGGCCTGACAAATTGCACCCGTCACACACGTCGGTCTCTGCCCGCATTGACCGTGCCCTGCTCTCACGTATGACAGGCCAGTCAGGCGACCGGACAACACTGGAAGCAATCTGCACTGAATTGGCCATCTCAACGGCTCAATCGCTTGAAACGACTGCCAGCAATGCATTGGGACTTTCACTGGACGTCAGTTTTGACGACTTCGATGAAGGCACATTTGGAGAAATGCTCGCAGCACCCGAGCCCGATGCGTTGATGTGTCGTACGGCGATCGGCGGATGGTGTGAGACAATCATATTAACCGGTGACAATGTCTTCTTCATCGCATTGATGGAATCCATGCTTGGTGGACCGCTGCCGGGTGAGTCAATCATTCTTTCACGTTCATTGTCAGACATTGAGCTCGATGTTGCCTCTGACATATTTACGCATTTGGCCAACGCTTTGAAGACAGCCATTGCCAAACCGGCAACCGAAGGTATCTGCGTGGATCCAGCCACTGAAACGCATTACACGCCCGACGAAATCGAAGAGCACCTGCCCCATGTACTTATGAAGCTGGTGCTGACAGCCGGAACATTGCGGGCACCGTTCTTCATCATAATGCCACAGCGTCCGCTGCTAAAAACCGTTGTCGCACAAGTGACTGAACAGGCTGCGGCGCCCGTTGATAAACCCGCCTGGTCGGAACAATTGTCAACACAAGTCAGTCAGTCACACGTGGCCCTTGAGGCAAAAATAGACCTTCGTCAGCTCAACCTGGATGAAGTTGCACGCCTGCGGATTGGAGATGTTATTCCATTTGCCGATGAGGGGCCGGTTCGCGCACTCCTTTCAGCCAGCGAGCAATCCTTGTTCTGGTGTGAATTTGGCAGGTCAGGCAACCGCTATACCGTTCGCGTGGAAGAACCATACCGTCACAAGCAGGAATTGATGAAGGAACTGACCTGCAAATAAACAGGCAGATCATCGCACGACGTTCAGCGCTGGCTAACGTCAATAAATGAACAACAAGGGACGCATGATAATGTCTAGTAACGAAGCCATGAAGGGCGAAGACTGCACAGAGGAAGATACTGGCGCTGAACTGGATCAGGCTATCAACGATCTGCGCGGTGTTCTGGACAAGGATGCAAGCGGCCAACTTGATGATATGCCCGCCGTCGAGCAACCCTTTGCAGCGGCTGACTTTTCCATGGATGATTTCACCCAATCACCGTCGGATGAAATGCCTGCCGGCGGGATCGCAGATGACATGTCAGACACCGGTGCATCAGCATTTTCGATGGACACAATGGACACAGGCTCTGTACCAAAAAGTGCAGTTCCCACGACCGGCCCCAGCGGCACGGTTGCCAATCGTGACATCATCATGGACATCCCGATTGATGTGCAGATCCTGCTCGGAAAAACCCGGATGAAGGTTTCCAGTCTCATGTCACTGGAGGAAGGCGCCACCATCTCGCTTGACCGGCGTATTGGTGAGACAGTTGATATCATGGTCAACGGCAGATTGATCGGGCACGGCGAGATTACCGTTCTGGAGGAAGATGAAACCCGTTTTGGTGTACGACTTACCAATATTATTGGCGATAACACGACGTCGGATAAGCAATAATGCAAAGTTTCGACGAATTTTCAGCTAACCCCGCCCTCGAACAACCGCTGAACCGTGCACAAAAGGCCGCCGCCGTTCTCATTGCCATGGGAAAACCTGTTGCGGGAAAACTGCTAAAATTCTTTTCATCCAGTGAATTGCAAACAATCATCGACAGTGCCCAGTCACTCAGGAGCATACCACCGCACGAACTCGACGATGTGGTTAGCGAATTTGAGGACCTGTTCACTGAAGGCACCGGGCTCATGGACAATGCCCAGGCCATGGAGGGAATACTCGAGGAAGGGCTTTCACCGGATGAGGTTGATGGTCTTTTGGGCCGTCAGGCGGCATTTCAAAAACTCGAAACAACCATCTGGGATAGAATTCAGGATGCTGATCCTGTCTACATCGGTAAATATCTGAAAAAGGAACACCCGCAGACCATAGCCTATGTGGTTTCCATGCTGCCTTCATCATTTGGTGCAAAAATCCTGCTGCAGATCGCCCAGGATCAACGGGCAGACATCATTCACCGAGCGGTCAACATGAAATCCGTCAATCCAAAGGTTGCGGATATTATTGAACAACGTGTCAGACAGATGCTGGAAGGTCTTGAGGCGGAACAAAATACAACGGCGACCAACCGGATGGCAGATCTGATGAATGAATTGGACAAGCCGGTTGTCGACGCGCTTTTGGGCGATCTGGAATCCATCAGTGCCAGTGATGTTGCGCGGGTCAAACCTAAAGTGTTCCTGTTTGAGGATATTCTGACCATGCCGCACCGCAGCAGGATTACCCTCTTCAATGATATCAGCAATGACAATATAACCCTGTCCCTTCGCAGCGCTCCGGGCCACCTGCGTGAAGCGGTTCTATCGTCCATCGGCGCCCGCCAGCGACGCATGATCGAGGCCGACCTTACCGATGGCGCGCAAAATGTGACTGCCCGCGATATTGCTGTCGCCCGCAGGTCCATCACCCAGGAAGCCATGCGGTTGGCCTCTCTTGGTCAGTTAAGCCTGATTGACAAAAGCCAGGATGAACAGGCGGCCTGATATCTGTGGCCATGATGCGGCAAACCACACCACCAAAGTTCAGGATCATCGCTCCGCAAAACCATTTTCTCACGATCAGGAATTCGGATCATGTCTGAAGAACAGGATAAGGAAAGCAAGACCGAAGAGCCGACCGAGAAAAAGATTCGCGACGCGGTCGAAAAGGGTAATATCCCCTTCTCGCGGGAGGTGCCGATATTCGCCTCTTCGATGGCCATTCTGGTTTTTTGCATATTTTTCATGCCGTCTGGCGCTGCCTATGTGACTGTTTCGCTGGCGGATGTTTTTGAAAAAGCGGACAAATGGCCGCTATCAAGTGGCGAAGACAGCCTATCGCTGTTCAATCATCTGTTTTGGGAGACAAGTCATCTCCTGCTACCGGCCTTCGCACTGATGATGGCCTTTGGCATCGCAGCCTCTGTTCTGCAGAACATTCCAAGACCCGCACTGGACCGTGTGCAACCGAAACTTTCAAGACTGTCGATCAGCAAGGGGTTCAAGCGCATTTACGGGGCGCAGGGTCTGGTCGAATTTGCAAAATCCCTGACAAAAATTCTGGTAATCTCAACAATCGTTGCCCTGGTCATGTTGAGTGACTATTTTGAATCACTCGCGGGCATGTTCTCAGATCCGATAACCATTCCCCAGATCATGGCCCGTCTTGCAGCAAAGGTATTTGCAATAATCCTGATCGCGACGGCGCTTCTTGCCATCGTGGACTTATTGTGGACGCGTTTCCATTGGCACAATGAGTTACGCATGACCCGCCAGGAATTGAAAGACGAAATCAAACAGTCTGACGGGGATCCAATCATCAAGGCAAGGCAACGTTCCCTGGCGCGAGACCGTGCACGCAACAGGATGATGTCTGACGTGCCACGCGCTACACTGGTGATTGCGAATCCAACCCATTTTGCTGTCGCTCTACGCTATGTGCGCGAAGAAAATGAAGCGCCTGTCATTGTGGCAAAGGGACAGGATCTGGTTGCATTGAAAATTCGGGAAATCGCCGAAAAAAATGATGTTCCTGTCTTCGAAGACCCGCCATTGGCACGCTCCATTTTTGCACAAGCTTCGGTTGGTAGTGTCATTCCAGCGGCATTTTACAAGGCCGTCGCAGAATTGATCCATGTGATCTACGCCAAGGCAGGGGAGCAGGGGCGGTCATGAAGAGAACGCACGCCATTTATAATGCTCATCTGTATATGTTCAGCGCCAACAGACTTTAGATTTATTATTCATGAAAAAATGCCCCTATACAAAACAGCGTGAAGAAATAGTCGCTCATGCCATTCGAAGTGTTGCCAGCGAATTGCGGTTGCTCGACGCCGCCGATCTGATAGCGTTGCTGCGTCTGGAATGCCACGGCGATCTTGCCGATCTGGTTTCCTCGGCAGCCGAACTTTTCTTTCTGCCAGGGACGGTCAATTTCGGTATCGGCGGCGATTACAGCCTTGATTGGGGAACAACACCTCAAGTCACGCTCGACATCGAGTTGAAACCGGTCGGCATGACAGTCTTTGCCCGTTTGACCTTACTGGAAAGCCATGGTGCGGTTGAGATCAATCACATTACTTTTGACGACCCATCACAGGATCCACACGAAAACACAGCCCTGCTGGCCGCCAGCCTCGAGGCCAGTTGCTTTCAAATAGCAAGTGCTGCCTAGAACCTGTTTCGCGGCACCACTTTCCAGGCGGCGTTGAGAAAACAGGGGCGCGAGCGCCCCTGTTCCAATCCAACCCACATCAAGCGCTGAGCTAGCCAATCAATCCCAGGCGTATCGCCTTGGCAATGGCCTGTATTCTGTTGACAGCATCCAGCTTGCTTGCGGCAAAGCCCAGATAGGCATTTACCGTATGCACAGACAGCCCCAGATCCTCGGCAATGCCTTCACTCTTGTAACCGTCAGCAGCCAGTTGCAGGCACTGCAGTTCCCGGTCATTCAGGCTTTGTTGAGGCGCAAATTTCTGGACATCCAGTGCCAGTAATTCACGCATGATCCGATAGGCATCGCCGTGGAACTCCACCGCCCGATCACCGGAAATATCCAGATCGCGCCCGAAAAACAGGACAAATCCATTGCCCATAATGCCCAGCTTCACCGGAAAACCAACACCAGCACTGCCGATACCGGATATGGGTAATATATCCACAAAACCGTCGCCATCAGGCAGCCCGTTGATTTCCACAGGCCAGCGGAATGGCAGAAGTGACCTTTCCATATGCAGCTCAATCGCATCGCTGAGCGCAGGCAGGCTAAGCCGCATTTGCCTGTCTATGGAACTGAAAACAACCGTGGTTCTGTTTTGCACATTAGGTGCAAACCGGTTAACTCTGCACACCGCATAGCCATCAGCACCAAGAATATATCTTAGTTCTTGAGCTGCATCCTCAAGCTCTACAGATCCACGTGATTTAGTATTCGTTTTTTGTGGCCATGGCTGACAATCCTCTAGATTATCATTGACCGAATCTCGCAATGCCGTCTCCAACGTCTCGCCCCCGTTTTTGACTTCATTTCATTTATGTATTTTGTAAAACAGACTTCATGCCCATTCTCAAAATGTCGAATGGCGGATCCAATTTACCCGCTCGGGCTCATATCAAATTGTTTCGTACTGCATGGGCAATCGCCTCCGATCGGGTTTTGGTTGATGTCTTTCTCATTATGCCAGTTATGTAATTGTTTACCGTATTGCGTGAGATACCGATGATCAGGGAAATCTCATCGCTGGTCTTGCCTTCTGCAATCCAGGACAAGCACTCCATTTCACGCTCTGTCAGATCCTGCAGAACCTCAACACCAAATATACTCTGCTGAAAGCCTGCCAAATGATAAGCACATATCTGCCCAACATCGCGTAAGCGGTTCTCGGAAAATATCATGCCCTCCGGAAACAGCAAAAGCATTGCCATGCGTGCGGGGCCAACATCAAACGGAATGATGCAAATTTGCTGACCTACATTTTGCGGCATCCTGATTGTTTTGGGACAATCCGCATAGGTGGGCAGCATTGCCGACATGCACCGTTCAATCTCGGTAACCTTCAACTGCGCGCGCACCAGGATAACACCCAGCTTTCGCACCAGATCATAAGGCCAGTTTGACGAAACAGCAAAATCAAGGCTGCCTTCGCTGTAAATATCCCAACGCACCAGCAGATAGTTGCAAGCGCTGGCATACTGGGCGATCAGCCCAAGTCCATCGGAAATATCGCCTGACTTTCCAGCGATCCTCACGTCTTCCAATAGGCGCGCCCGGCTCATAGCAGGTCACCATTGATAGAAGTCATGCCTTTTGCGGTGGTGTGCTGAATATTCAACAGACCACTCGTCATCACTGCCGTTGGATTATATCCAGCGGCAGGATATGTAATGCCTCGTCCCGGCACATAGACCCCCAGTGTTATATTTCGCCGTAACACCATATCTTATATTTATCACATCGCCCGAAATTTGCCTACATGGACCGCCTCAGCCGCACGCGCCCAATTGACCAATTCAACAGGGCACAGCAAATTCCAAAAACAAGCTAGCATGCATTTTTACTATTTCGAATTGTGATTTCTGACACTTTACAGGCAATTCGTATTGTTGCAGCCACCTTCTGAAGGTCCGAAGAAGCAGGCGTCTGTGATCTCTGATCATATTAATGTCCGACCCGCGACACACCACGCGATCAATCTGTCTTGTGCAGGGCAAAATCTGAATACATCAACAGATTCAGCGGCCGACAGCACAAGCCTGATCCTCAATCCACTAGGCAGCATCTTCCAATGCCCACTTGCGCAATATTTTGGCCGCACGTTCTTCGTTGATCTCAACCATACGGGCCAGTCTTTTTTCCGGCCCTTCCTTGACCCGCGAACTGATATCTTCACCTGCCGGCGCGAAATTCGGCATGGCCCCCATTGTCGGAGCGCCCTCACCCAGGGCAAAGCCACCTGCGTCAGCCGGATTTTCTGCTGCATCAAAGCCAAAATCAGCACCAAACCCTTCCATGCCGCCGGTTGCGGGGCTGAAGTCCGGCAAGTCCGTTCCACCCTCTTCTTCCATCGCCGCAGAGACCGTCAGCGCCTTGGCGAGTGGTCGAAAGCCAAACCATATGACCAGTAACGCGACAAGAACAAAGGCTCCGGCATTGATCATGGAGCCTATATGGCGGCTTGCCGATTGCACAAATCCGCCAGACTGCGCGCTACCGCTCAACAGCTCTGTGTCCAGAAACTGAACAACTGTCAGATTGATCTGATCGCCACGCTCGCTATCAAGTCCTGCCGCAGATCTGACAATCTGCTCCAACTCGGCCAGGTGCGCGCTTCGCTCATCCGGGGTCGCAGCCTCCCCAAGCATTGCAGCAACGCGACTTTCATTGATGACGACAGCGATGGAAAGCCGTTCAACATTGTAACTGTTGCGCACTGTCGCAACCGTACGCGAGTTAATCTCGTAGTTGGTTTGTTCTTCCTTGCGTTCATTCGATTCCGTTGATTGAGGCCCGGATGTGCTTTGCACCTGCTCGTTAGGCAGATTTTGCTCAACGGTTGCAGGTGTATTGGCGTCAGTGCTGTTCGAAGCCTTGTTTTCACGGGTGATTCTGATGGAACGCTCAACGCGTGATTCGGGATCAAAAACGGTCTCCTGAATCTGTTGGGTGTCGGTATTTATCTGCGCTCTGACACTGGCGCGAAAGTTATCCACACCGAGAAAGGGAGCCAGAGCCTTGTCAATATTACTGACGACTTCCGCCTCAACGGTCTGCACAATATTCAATGATCTGTTCATCGTGCTGTTGGAATAATCATCTCCGGAAGCCAGCAACTGCCCGGTTGAATCGAGCACGGTCACATCATCGATGCCGAGCCCCGGCACGGACGAAGCCACAAGGTGCCGGATTGATTCCGCCGACCGGCGACCATCGTTGCCGACCGCACGCACCATCACCGATGCAGATGGTTTTTGTTCGCCACGACGAAAGCTGCCACGATCCGGCATAACAATGTGAACACGCGCAGCGCTAATTCCATTTATTGAACGTATTGTACGGGCAATCTCACCCTCAAGGGCCCGAACGCGGGTCACTTCCTGCATGAATGACGTCAGACCAAGTGAGCCAACATTGTCAAACAGCTCGTAACCGGAATTTGCACTATTGGGCAAACCACGCTCTGCAAGTGTCATGCGGGCTCTGCCGGTCATACCAACCGGAACACTGATGGCTGCACCATCTGCGCTGACTTGCGTCGGAACATTTATCTCAGCCAGTGCGATCGCAATCTGATTGGAATCATTTGCTTCAAGGCCAACATAAAGCGTTTCATAGGCCGGCTTGTTCAAAAAAACGGCCGCCAGCACAATAAGCACAATGGCCAACCCGCCTGCCGCTGCAAGTGCAACGAGACGTTTTGTTCCAAGTTCCGCAAGGGTTCCTGGCAAACTGGAAAGTTGGTTCAACAGATTCATTCTGTCTCCACATCACCATCGGGCGGCTTCAATACGCAACATCGGCCAGGCAGCATGTGCCCGTCCGACAAAATGCACACTAGATAATGAAGCTTGCGCGAAGATGTAGTAGAGACGAAGGATATTCAAATATGTTGATGATGAATTCAGCCTCCTATACGGGCATTATTTCCATATTTGGAAGACACGTAACAGCATCAGAGCAATTCAGGTTTTGACGGAATCGGCAAAACCTGAATGCATCAACAAAATCAACGGCCGACACCGTTGTCCCGTTTCTGACAAAACGTGAAACGGTCTAGAAAAGATCGATATCACCCGCATTCACTGGATCACTGTCCGGTTCCTGGTTCTGCAGCGATGTCCGTAACCGCCGCTGCATGTCAGCCAGCTTGACGACATTCAGTGCCGTTGTTGTATCAATCAGATATTGTTGCGGCAGGGTCGAGGATAGTTCGGCGAGAAATTCGCCAAGGCCATGGACCTTCTGAATTGCCAGATCCATGCCCTGCACGGCGACGACGTTGGAGGCAGCCACTGTACTTGTTGAAGTCTCCGGTCCACATAGCACCTGCTCCGCAGCTTCAATCAGATTG
Organism: uncultured Rhizobiaceae group bacterium; assembly: GCA_947501445.1. Taxonomy (GTDB): domain Bacteria; phylum Pseudomonadota; class Alphaproteobacteria; order Rhizobiales; family Rhizobiaceae; genus Hoeflea_A. The sequence continues at coordinate 52,993 of CANMVS010000016.1, forward strand.
GCAATATCGGTTAACTCAGACTGGCATTTCAACAAAAGATCACCCAGCGTGTCTACCTGCCTGCCATCTGTCGAACGAGCGGGGGCAATATGATCTTCGGAATGTGCCAGATTATCGTAATTCATTATACCCACCCAGTTATTATTGGACCATTGGCCAAATTGGGAAATTCCGTGTGAACGGGAATTTCCGTAGTGCTTTCAAACAATTCACAGATTCGTATCTTTACAAGTTTCCTCAATCAGAAAGTAAAAGAGGTTTCAAAAGAACTCCACATCATCTGCCACTACAGGCTTGCTCACAATTGGTTTTTCACGCGCAACCGCCTTCAATGTGTCAGCACCGTTCAACGCGCTTTGTCGTGCCCGACCACTGACGGGCCAAAATTCAACCTTTCGGCCCGATGCACCGCCAAGGCTGGAGTTGACGATCCTGATTCCCTCATCGCGCAGGAACTGTTCTGCAAAGATACCGTTTTGACGACCGACATCGCTGAATTGCGCCATTGTCTGCGCACCACCAAAGACCTTTGCTTCCAGTCGGTTTTTGCGTGCCCCCATTTGCAGCAATCCATTAATCAGCAATTCCATCAAATGAACGCCATACCGGTTTGCTTCACCACCACCATTGCCCGAACCTGGCAGCAGGAAGTGGTTCATGCCGCCGACTTCAGCCGTTGGATCGCGCAGACATGCCGCCACGCAGGATCCGAGAATGGTAGACAGAACAATATCGGGCTGATCCGACACCTGATACTGCCCCTGAATGACATGCAATCGGTTTTGACGTGGCGCCACACTCATTTGAGGGCCCCGAAAACACCTTCAATCGCACCCTTCATTTTTTCGATCGTGAAGGGTTTTGCCAGCACATTATTAGCGCCGAGAGAAGCCGCTTTTTGCACCAGTGCCCTGTCCCCCTGAGCGGTCAGGATAATAACTGCGGCGCGTTTTGTGGACGCCGTGCTGCGGATTGCCTGCAACAGGCCAAGACCATCCATCTTGGGCATGTTGAAATCCGAAATTACCAGATGATGCGGATCCTTTTGCATAATCTGAAAGGCCTGTTCACCATCACCTGCAACGGTAATCTGGGTAAAGCCCAACTGCTGCAAAGCGTCTCCAAGCAATAGACGGCTGGTGACCTGATCATCCACGATGAGTGCTTTTATCTTTTGGGCAATAGACATTATTTTGGCCCCCCTCCACGGGATGTTGTTTGATTCAGTATTTCTTCGCCGATCCGTCTTAGTGGGACCTGATTTGCAACGGCACCAATTTCAAAAGCAGCGCGCGGCATGCCGTAAACAACGCAACTGTTTTCATTCTGGCCAATGGTAACCGCGCCCGCCTGGCGCATTTCCAGCAGACCCGCAGCACCATCACGGCCCATACCGGTCAGGATAGTTCCGACCGCACGCCGACCGCACTGGGCAGCCATTGAGCGAAACAGCACATCAACAGATGGCCGGTGACCGTTCACCGGGTCTGCCTCGCGCAATCGACACCGCTTTGTTGTCGTACCGGCAATTTCCAGATGACGGTTGCCGCCAGGTGCCAGATAAACCTGCCCAACACGCAGTGGTGCGCCATCGGTTGCTTCACTGACAGCGGGTTTGCACAGGCGGTTGAGCCGGGCTGCAAAACTGCTGGTGAATGCTTCAGGCATATGTTGTGTGATAATGGTTGGCGGACAGTTTTGCGGAAAAGATGAAAGCACCGAAATCAGCGCTTCCACGCCTCCTGTTGATGCACCGATGGCGACGACTTTGGCATCGGGCCGGTAATGCCTCTGTTCACTGCCACAATCACCGGCGGCAGATTGTACGGTCCGGGACGCCATTATACCCGGCCTGGATTTGCCTGCCTGCTTGATTTTTTCGGCAAGCCCCATGAAAGGGCTGTCATCACCCAGAACCGGCTTTCCAACACAGTCGAAGGCACCCAGTTCCAATGCGGCAAGAGATACATCCGCCCCCTTGCTGGTCAGGGTGGAAACCATAATCACCGGCATGGGGCGAAGCCGCATAATCTTTTCAAGAAACTCAAGCCCGTTCATATTGGGCATTTCCACGTCGAGTGTAATCACATCCGGATTGAGTTGCTTTATTGCCGCACGCGCCTGTGACGCGTCTCCGGCATTGCCAACAACATCAATGTCGGGATCCGCATCCAATGTAGAACTGATCAGGGAGCGCATTGTGGCTGAATCATCAACCACCAGAACACGTACAGCGGCTTGGCTCATGCGGCGCCCCCCGTCAGTTTTTCATAGGTGGTGATGCCAGCATTCCTGAAATCCGTTTTCGCAGCTCCTGACAGCCGTTCCGAGTGACCGATATACAGCCAACCACCCTTGCTGATCTTGTTGCTGTAACGCCCCCATATGCGCTCCTGTGTCTGCTCATCAAAATAGATGACCACGTTGCGACAAAATACAACGTCGAATTGGCCACGAAACGGCCATTCCGTCATCAGGTTCAATTCCCGAAAGGAAATCAGCCGCTGCAAAGCAGGATCAACACGCCACTGGCCCGTGCGTTCATCGGAACGAAACCATTGATTTCGCAGCTGCGGCGAAACAGTTTCAATTGCTGCAGCATCATAAAGCCCGGCGCGCGCATGGGCGATGACCTTTGGATCAATATCGGTTGCCAGGATCTTGACATCATGACGTTCCGCGTCCGGCATCATGGACAGAACTGTCAGGGCAATCGTGTAGGGTTCCTGCCCCTGTGAACATCCGGCCGACCATATGCGCACCCGCCCTCCGGCACGTGCCCTGCTTATCAGACCGGGCAATACCGTTTGGCGCAAATGATCAAAATGGTGTTCTTCACGGAAAAACCGGGTAAAATTTGTTGTCAGGAGCGAAAGCATGCCACGGCGTTCTTCCTGCCCTTCGCGGCTTGAAACCAACTGACAGTAACTGTGAAAACTGTCGAGACCAATCTGACGTATGCGTTTTGCCAACCGCGAATAAACCAGCGTTGCCTTTGATTCATTGAGATAAATCCCGGCATCTTCGTAAATCAGGGACGCGATCGTCTTCAGATCCTGATCTGTCATGGCGAATTCACCATCGACCAGCGTCTGTCCCCGTTGATCGGAGACAGGCCTGTCGGGATGACGTGAATATTTGACCGGTCTGGTGGCCACAACAGCACTCATGCAGCTTCACTTTCAACTTCAGGGAAAAGCCGCTCAAGTTCAATGAGGCAGATCATCCGCCCCTCAATGGCAAGGACACCTTTGGCAAAGGATTTATCCAGTTCAGAGGACACCTCAGGCGTCGGCTGAATGTTTTCGTCTGTTGCGGTGAGAATATCGGAAACAGCATCGACAAGCAGGCCCACGACCTTGCTGTAAACCTGAGCAACGATAATGACATGCCGGGCCGATGGGTCAGATTCCTTCATGCCCAACCGGCTTGAAAGATCGACAATCGGCAATACGGCTCCTCGTAGATTGATGACACCCAGCACATAGCCCGGTGAATGGGGCAATGATGTCGCCGGTGTCCATCCGCGTATTTCGCGAACCGACATGATGTCAACACAGAATTCCTGTTCGCCAATTCTGAACGCAATCAGTTCGCGTGCGCCATCGGCAAGGTTTTTTGACGTCTGATGCATGGTCTTACCCCACTGCTGCTAAGGACATTTCGGATTTCAATGCACCACTGCGTGAAGCAGAAACGACCGCTTCGACATCGACTATAAGGGCAACCTGCCCATCGCCGAGGATTGTCGCCGCTGCGATACCCGGTACATTTGCGTAATTTGCTTCAAGGCTTTTGATGACAACCTGTCGCTGCCCTTGAATGGCATCCACAAGCAAGGCACTTTGTCCGCCATCATCTGAATCAACGAGCAGTGCCACACCGGCCAGAGGATCGGTCGGCACATGGGTGAAATTGAGGATCTGCCCAACATCCACCATGGGCTTGAAACTGTCGCGGATGGCGATCAATCGACCACTGGCACCAAAGCCGTGAATATGATCCGCTTCGGGTTTGAGTGTTTCAATGATCGAGGTCAGCGGCACAACAAGGGTCTGGTCAGCCACCGTGACAACCATTCCGTCGAGAACCGCCAGGGTCAACGGCAGGCTCATGGTGAATACAGACCCCTTGCCCGGCGTGGAGACAATCGTGATGCGCCCGCCCAATGCCTGGATGGACCGTTTGACCACATCCATACCGACGCCACGGCCCGAAATATCCGATAATGTCTCAGCCGTTGAAAAACCGGCGTGGAAAATAAGGTTGTCAATCTCATCGTCCGCCAGAACTGTTTCGGCGGTTATCAATCCGTTATCAATGGCCTTTTGTCGAACACGCTTGCGATCTATGCCCGCGCCATCATCTGCAATTTCAAGAACAATTCTTCCCGAGCGGTGTTTGGCGGACAACCGTAATACGCCTTCGGTCGGCTTGCCCGCCGCCTGGCGTTTTTCTGGCGTTTCAAGACCATGATCAACAGCGTTGCGGATCATATGCGTCAATGGTTCGGCAAGTTTGTCGATGACTGTTTTGTCAACTTCGGTATTTTCGCCTTCGGTGACCAGCCGTACATTTTTACCGGTCATATCTGCAATTTCCCGCACGGTTCTGGACATGCGCTGGAAAATCGGCTTAACGGGCTGAGCCCGAATTGCCATGACACTGTCCTGAATTTCTCGTGTTAGTTGCTGCAGGTCCTCCAATCCCATCGTAACGGCGGATGTGCCTGAACTGGCTGATTCGGTTACGCTTTGAGCAAGCATGGCCTGATTGATGACGAGTTCACCAACCAGATTAATCAGCCGATCAACCCGTTCCAGTTCGACGCGAATCGTGGAAGCTGCTGCTGATTTGGCGGGTCGGGACTGTGTTGCCTGTGTATTGAGCGCAGTTGGTTCTGCCTCTTGTGTTTTTTGTGAAACTGCGGATGGAAGGTTTACAACATTGGGCCCTGTTGACGCTGCATCTTCAGCATTGCCTGCAATTTCTGCCACCGCAGAATTTACAAAAGCAGACGGCTGTGCCAGCGCGATGTCGTCGCCCTTCAGACCGTCATTGACCGGGCTCACGTCATCGTCTGCGTCGCTCATTTCTTCGTTGCTCACATCGGGCGGTCCGGCCTCGGCAGGATCAACAGACTGTATGTCGAGTTCACAATCCCATTCAGCAAACTCAAAGACAGCGCGTATGGCATCTTCACCTGCAGAACTGGTTAGAGTTATGGTCCATGTCAGATACGCACCTTCAGGATCGATCTGTTCGATCCCCGGCAGTTGCGTCGTATCGCAGGATACAGCGATCTCCCCCAACTGACTGAGTTCACGCAGCAAAAGCACGGTCTCGTTACCCTTCAGGTACAGATCCGCTTTCGGCGTCAGTGTGATCAGAAACTTGGCGGCGCACGGCACATCGTCACCAAAGGCATCAAAGGAAAACGGTACCGGCGTAAAAGATGTATCCGGCTCAAGATCATCAAATTGCACCTGAACAGGGGTAAAACCGATGTCCGGCTCGGCTGCAATAACAGCTGCATCGTCAACCTCGGCAGTTTGCGCCGGAGCCGCAGCGCCATTTGCCAGGGCCTGCAAATCCACGATCAGCGCGCTGCAACGACTTTCCTCAACGGTGCCGCCATCGCGGGCAGCATTGGTCAGATCCGCGAGCACATCTGCCGACTTAAGCAGAACCTTGATGACATCTTTTGTCGGCTCAAGCTGGTTTGAGCGCACACAGTCGAGGGTGGTTTCAAAGACATGAGCAAACCGGACAAGATCATCGAGTGCAAAAGCACCCGCACCGCCCTTGATTGAATGGACAGCCCGAAACACCGCGTTCACGGTTTCGCTATCATCATCCCCCTCATCGAGGGCCATCAGACCCGTTTCCAACTCGGCGAGCTGTTCCTCACATTCCTGGAAAAAGATCTCTTTGATTTCGTTCATATCCATCGCCGCGTTCCCCTCAGGCTGTTACACGCTGAATCGCGTTAATGAGTTTTTCCGGATCAAATGGTTTTATGATCCACCCGGTCGCCCCGGCATTTCGGGCACGGTTCTTCTTTTCGCCATCGCTTTCCGTGGTCAGCACAAGGATGGGAATTGCACGATAGCGGTCGCTTTTGCGGACGTTCTCAATGAATTCAAAACCATCCATGCGTGGCATATTGATATCAGTGATAATGACATCCGGACTGTTGGCACCAAGAACATCCAGACCGTGAACACCGTCTTCCGCCTGAAGTGTTTCATAACCGGCGCCGTTGAGTGTCATCAGCAACATATTGCGAATGGTGCGTGAATCATCCACGGTTAAAACTGTGGTTTTTTTCATAATTCCTGCTCCTTCACATGCAGATTGCCGGGCAGTATGCCGAGCAGATCAAGCGTTGATAAAAAGGGCTGGGAGACGTTTTCAATCTGAAACGGCAATTTGTCCTCCTGCCAGCTTCTGCAGGCACAAAGAAGAAGTTGCACGCACTGCCCACCAGCGCGTTCTACTGCCGATGCATCAATCATTAACGCGCTCCCACGCATCGACAAAAGGCTCTCGTGCAATGGCGTGACAGCTGTCAGGTCAAGATTTTCAACCAGTTTCAGGTGTCCAATCTCGGTTTGACTTAAATCGTTCATCTCTATCCCATCCTTTTGATGATCGCTTTGCGGGCATGACAGCTCAAAATTCGCTCCAATCGTCGCCCGAGGGCAGGGCGAGCGCCGTGGCACCACCACCAAATGCACTGGCCAGTTTCCGGTTAAGGTTGCGGGCAGGCGAATCAACCGGCGCAACACTCTCGTTGGCCACCGCAGCAACGGGAGAAGACGCAAAACCGCGGGCACTGGATGATGTTGTTGAAAACCCGGCAACCAATCCCTTGAGTTTGCTGCTTTCAGAGGTCAGGTTTTGGCAAGCGGCATTGGTCTGCTCGACCATTGCAGCATTTTGCTGTGTTACCTGATCCATCTGATTGATTGCTGTATTAATTTCCTGCAGTCCTGCAGTCTGTTCCCGCGAGGAGGTGACAATTGATGCGACACGGTCATTGATCTTGAGAACGTGTTGTTCAATTTCTTCCAGTGCCTGTCCTGTCTGACTGACCAGTGAAACCCCCTCACCGACTTCGTTGACGGAATTATTGATCAGGTCCTTGATTTCCTTTGCAGCATTGGCGGAACGCTGAGCAAGTTCGCGCACCTCCTGTGCCACGACGGCAAACCCTCTTCCCGCATCCCCTGCCCTTGCGGCTTCAACGCCAGCATTGAGTGCCAGCAAATTGGTTTGAAAGGCAATATCATCGATGACGCCAATGATCTGACTGATCTGCCCCGAAGACTGCTCAATCCGCTGCATCGCTGTTATGGCGTTCTTGACGACCATGCCGGACTTTTGTGCGCCATCCTTGGCATCATCCACCATGTGGCGCGCCTCTTCAGCCGCTGTGGATGAATTACGCACAGTCGCAGTAATCTCATCCAAAGCTGCTGCCGTTTCTTCCAGTGCTGCTGCCTGCTGTTCGGTACGCCGTGACAAATCATCAGCGGCCTGTGAAATTTCAGTTGATCCCGTCTGAACAATCTCCGTTGATCCTGAGATATCACCCAGGGTCTGGTTCAAAATCTGCACGGTTTGATTAAATGCCTGTCTTAATTCTTCATACTCGGCACAGAACGGTTCCGACAGTTCACTTGACAGATCACCCTCCGCCATTTGCTTGAGCCCCGTCGACAGACTTTCGATGACCGTTTTTCGCTGACTGTCTTCCTGTTCGCGCACAGCACTGATACCAGCTTCGGCTTCTTCTCTGTTGCGCCGTTCAAGATCGACTGAATTACGTGCATCCTGCCCGTCTATGATGGCCTGGCGGAAGACTTCAACAGACTGCGCCATCTGGCCAATCTCATCGCCGCGTTGCGTGTAAGGTGGGGCTTCGTCATAGGTGCCTGACGCCAAAACACCCATATATTGGGTCATTCGGCCAATGGGGCGCACCACAAATTTGCGGATCCCAATCAACCCGGCGACAAGAAGCACAAAAGCGACAAGCGCAGCCACAAAGGCAGCGGTCTGGTAGGTTGCAACGGTTTTGTCAGCCGCAGCCTGCTCACTCTTCAGTGACGTATCTGTCTCGGCAACAATGCCCTGCAGATAATTTTGATGTTCGTGAAAAATGGTCCGCAACTGAGCCAGCGCATCCGGCAGGACCCGAAAATCGCTTGTTTCAAGCGCAGGAATGATAGTTCCGTCAACCAGCTCCCAAAACCGGTTTCCGTCTTTTTGAACGCTGGTTTCTATGCCTTCCTTGAGCGTACTGCTGATATTGGACTCATGCCAGTAATTGTAGCGGGTGCGATAATCGGTTTCCAGCACCTCCAGTCTGGCGACGTTTTCCGCGAGCAAACTGCTGGAGTTGGATGCCTCCATGACAAGCATATATGCCTCTGCCAGAAACAGTGGCGGCGGCAGAATATCCGCCCTCAAATCATTAAGGTCGATAATGCGATTATAGGCTTTTGAACCAATTTCGGTCTTGTTGATCGTTATTGAACTGATCGCGATGGCGCCGATAAATCCGGCTGAAACAACCGTGCCAAACAGCATCAGTCCTTTTGCTATAGATAATCTCATCTGCATTCCCCCTTGATCGCGATGCTTACAGCCCCCTGTGGTTTTTAAGCATCTGTTGAATTATATTTCTGCATGACACACGCGCTCATGCGGAGCGTCTCAAATCTGAATTTACTGTGGTTTGCGGCGCCGTCCCGGTCGTGTTTTCGGAAGACAATTGAGGCGTCTTATCTGGTGTATGGTCGTCTTGGATCTGCCCGGCCTGTCTATTCGCCTGATCGCAAACAGGCTGAAACCTTTGAACAATCTTACCGAGCTGCGCCAGGACGGCGTAAACCGTTTCACCGCTCGCGCGCGTCTGGCTGGTTCGTTTTGCCAATTGCTGGGCATAGTGTGTGACAGCGGTCAATTCGCTTATCAAACTGTCTTCCTGCGCTGGCTGGTTTTCAGACGCAATCGCTTGCGACGAGCCAATTTGGGTGACCTGGCTTATCACCTCATGTATCGCTGCGCCCGCATCATTGACCGCGCTGACACCTGTTTCAATTTTCGATTTGGTATCACTGACCAGCGTCTCAATCTCTTTCGCAGCATCAGCAGAGCGTTGAGCCAGAGCTCTGACTTCCTGCGCAACCACTGCAAATCCACGCCCTGCATCGCCGGCACGGGCAGCTTCAATGCCCGCATTGAGCGCCAGCAGGTTGGTTTGAAATGCAATATCTTCGATGGCTGAGGTTATCTTGCCGATGCGGTCTGCCGCCCCCTCGATACCATCCATTGCGGCAACGGCCGCATTCATCGTTTGGCCACCACCTTCGGCACACGCCCGCACCTGTTGAACCTTGTCACTGATCTCGCTTGATGGATCATCCGAAGATTGCTCATTGTATTGGGCCATCTTCGAAACATGCTGCAATTTCGCAACCATTTGGGTGGAATGGGTCTCGATATCACCCAGTCCATCGACAAAGGTTCCCGCCTTGCCCTGGCCGATTTCAACACCCTTTGCGACGGTGTTTATATTCGCCTGACAGCGTTCCAGTGCCACATTGAACAGGGCAGCCAGTTCAAGGTGTTCAGCGGGAATATTGCCACTGAGGCGGCAACCAAAATCTCCGGCCATCAACTGGCGAAAGACACGCCCGAATTCTGAATTGATCCGATCACGCCCGTCTTCAATCTGCCTCGTGTGTGTCCTGGCTGCGACGTGCTGATCTTCGCGTATGTAGCCTGCCCATATGAGGTCGGTGTGCCGTTGAAAAACTGAAAAAATCTGCGACAGGGTTGTCGCGGCACGCTCAAGGTTTTCTCTCTTAGCGGCAGACCCGGCAAATCGGTTCTGTGGCCAAACGTCAGTCAGGACCTGCTCGATGAGGCTTTCAAAATACAGACATTGCGTTGAGAGTGCCCACTTTGGCTCGATCCCCTCGTGCCTGAGCACTTCTCCGGTTGCTTCAACTCTTTTTTCATGATCCCCGGTGCCGGACGCATCGATCTGTGCTTCCGACATGCCAAGATTGCTGATGATTGATGCCATGATTGCCAGAAATTTGTCATTTCCGGCGCCGCAACCGTCCTCTCCTGCAGGTGGATTGGATGCATGCAGCGCAGACTGGACCTGTGGCATGACATCGCAAAACAATTGCCGGAGATCCAGGTCGATGTTAGCCCCGACGTCGTCCAGATTCAGGAAATCACGCCGTCGCAATCGACCAGCACCGTCTCCCCTTCCGTGTCGTTTAGACGTCTGCTTGCGCACACGGGCCCCCGATAGGTTTCAACCACCAACACCAGGGTCAGCGTGGAACCATCAACCGAAAGCCACATAGCTCAATGGATCGGGCAGTTTACTGCCGTATCCGTCAACAGCATGGAAATGCCGAACGGATATCCATCGCATCGGACTGTTCAGTCATATTGTGTCTTGTGGAAATACCGGATTGTCCCGGTTCAACGGATCAGCATCATGCCTATGGTGTGTCGCGCTTGCGAATACCCATCCCGTTGCACATAAAACGCTAGGGCCAAATCATTTCCCAGAAGTTAACAGCTTCGGTAAAAGTGGCTCAAAATCAATACAATGCCAACTATCTGCAAATATCACCCCAAATGTCGCAGCAGGTCGGACAACCCACGGGTGATGTGAACACGCGCCCTGCAACGCAAGGTCCAGACAAGGTTCCTCTGAAAGGCTGCGAACAGTGTTTGAAGGAAATCGAAATGTTCATATTCGGCCTAACTGCCACTTTGATTGTTGCATTCACTATACTGGCGGTCTCTTTGCTTGAGCTTCTGGATGCAAAACGGCTTCAAAACAGCCGTTTACTGCAGTAACAATCTGACTTGTATTGCCGGGCCAATTTCAACACTCCGGATGCCCGATCGATCGCAACACAAATTCAACCCGCTCCCTGACGCTGCATTTCGGGATCAACACCGTTTTGTAACCCTGTGCCGGGTATTCCCGCATCAGTGCTTCATACTCCTCAACACTTTGACTGAACGTATGACGACGCTCGTTATCCTGGCCGAAAAGTCTTTCCCATGGCGGTGCCATGAACACACGCGGTGCATATCGGCAATTTGCCAGGCCATCACGCAGCCTATCGGGCATCGGCAACCCACGCGTTGACAACGCGGTCGCTGAGTCAACAATTGACCGATCAAAAAAGACCGGCCCATCATGCGATTGCACTTCACGATAGGACGCAAGGGCGCTGTCAATGCAAAGCGCCACAAATTTGCTCATGTTCAACCATGGAAGACCATCTTCGCCGCTGGCCAATTGCGCGCGCACGACACTGCGACCGGGTTCTTTGACCACCGGAAATCCGCGTTCGGCCAATTCATCGATCAGTGTGGATTTTCCACCGCCTGAACAGCCCGACACCACATGCAGATGATCCACAGCATGGGCTTCGTCCGGATTATCTCCTTTGCTCACGTTTGCCCCTCCATCAGGTGGCGGCGCAGCAAAAACAGATAGATCACGATAATCCAGCTGATTTGCAGATAGCGCAATTCGGTCAGTTCAATGCCAGCCTCAATGGCTTTGCCGTGGGTCACGAAAACGACCTGTGCCGCGGTAAATGCAATGGACAGTAACAGGCCTGCTATGCGCATGGACCTGTCAATTTCCTTTTCGCGAGTAGCTGTCGACCAGCGAATAACAACACCCAGAAAGAACAAAAACTGCAGCGGAACGATATTCCACGTCTGAAAAAGAAAACCGCATACGGGAAAAGCATAGAGGATTGAAACCGTCTGCGGGACAAATCTGGCGAATAACGGATGTTCACGTGACATATCATTCGTCCAGACAAATGGCAGCACAACGAAATACAAAGCGGCAAAGGAGAAAATGCCAAACTCGAGTACGGAGCGCAAAAACTGCAACCCGTCTGGCTGGAGAAATGCGTTCAGCATATATACAGCCCCCAGATTGGCCGGAATGAGCCTGTCCAGATTCAGATAGGTAAAAAATGAAACAACAACCAAGATCAAACCAGCCACCCAGAAAGCTGATCTGCTGGCGCTGCCCTGCAAATTCAGATCAAGGCAAACACGGGCTGACAGGATTACAGAGACGATCAGCAGGCCATTGACCAGCAACCGTATTGTCTCGACTTCAGTTGCGGCTTCAAACAATTCCGGTTTACCGACCGCTGCCAGCAAGGTTCCGAACGATAATATGACTGCGCTGCCCAGCCAACCGGCCCACCAGCCCCGGCGATAGAATTGTCTTTTGTTCAGTGTCCGCCATTGAGCACCATCAGGTGCAATCGATGGTGCAATGAGCGAGGCTGCTAACACGCATACCGCAACCCGCAACCAGCCGCTCAATGTCCAGTCTGGGGCGTATCTGGCTAAGGGCGCAATATTATGCGCGACAAAACTGTATGCGCTCATGGCCACCAGCAAGAACAGCCCAGCCGATAACCGAAATGTACGTGTTTTAATCATAAGCCTCCGTCCACTCAATTGCATTGTCATCGTGGCAACCGCAAGCGACAACACCTGGTCAGCACATCGGTTACCAGCCCTTGCGACAATACTGATTCACCGGACTTGAAAGCCTGTCTGATTGGGAAATTGCCAATATTGTGTCGAATTGGCCCGTTGGAAATGCGAATCGAAGCGATTTGCCAAAAAAAAAGTTCCCCCAAACGCATAGAATTGACAACTCTGCCTAAGATGCCGTTAACCGAACATTGTAGTGCCGCAAACAATAAGATGTCGATTTTGTGATTTTCTCCGCCAATTACTGGAAATCGCATTGCCACTGCAAACAATAAACCACCAAACAACTTTCAAAAACAACTATACGTTGCCCCGGCCATTCGGCATTTTTTAGGAACCTATAGTAATCGGCGCAGAGACAATTAGCTGCCAAAATCCACTGCAATCGTTGGTTTTTTTTTGCAAAATTCACACGACATTCTTGCACTGGATTTAATCGGATTTGTGACTATACAATGGAGAAATTAACATTGATCCAAGCAGCGAATAACGCCGATACAACCTATGATCGTGCATTTTCGTAACCCAGGAAACTGGGATGGAAAATCATGGGGATGAGCAATTGGTACAATTGGTTTCACACTTTTCGAACCGATCTCGGGCTTCGCACAGGCATGAGAACAATAAAAAAATCGGCCAATATGTACTGAATTATGCCGTTTCGTACCAAGTGTCCTTTGCGGCGATCCTGCTGGGTACAATTTCACTGGGTTCCAGTGGAACCGCCAGCGCGCAAATCATGCCGCCAACAACGGCCTGTCCAGCCGCAGCAGGTATCGTCAATTGTTCCGGCGATCTTTCCAGTGGCGTAGAAATCAACACAGGAAGTGGCTTCTCCACCCTCAATATCAACGGATTGACGGCTGACATCAGCCCGGCTTCGGGAACAAGTGGTATTTTGTTCGAATCGGCAAATAGCATTGTTATCAACAGTGATACCGATATTTACACAATAACAACCACTGGCGCATCAGCCTCTGGTATCCATGTCGACTCGCCAGCGCCTGTTACGGTAACAATCGATCATCAGGGTTCAATCGCAACATCAGGCAATTTGTCCTACGGCATAGATATATTTTTTAATAACACTGGCGTTTCGGTAACTCACACGGGTGACATATCAACGCTGGGTGACGATGCCATGGGCATCCGTGCCGCGTCCCTTTTCGGTTCTGTTGCAATTGAGCAATCCGGTCATATTTCAACAATTGGCGATGGCGCAGATGGTATTTCGATCCGAAGTTTCAGTGATGTTGCGTCAGTAGAACACAATGGCAGCATCACCACGCGTGGCGATTACGCGTGGGGAATATTTGTGGAAGCAGACGGTGACGTCTCTGTGGCGCAAAGTGGATACATCGCCACTTCCGGAGATAAATCCTCCGGCATAGAGCTGCTATCCAACGACGGCAACATCAGCCTGACACTTGGCGGCGGGGCTATTTCAAGCGACTTGGCAGAGGCCGTATCGTTTCTGTATGGTGCAGACAATCTGCTGACAATCAATGATGCTGTGACGCTCAACGGAGGTACATATGATGTGCTCGGGGACAATGGCAATGAGACGGTGGAGAACAATGGCACGTTGACATCCATGGGCATCATCGATCTTGGCACAGGAACCAATGCCTTCAATAATAATGCCACTTTCAATTCCAGCAACGTGATCATCTTGGGCGCAGGTAATCTTTTGACCAATGATGGTCTGATTTCTCCGGGTGGTGCGAATACAATCGCAACAACCGCGCTGACCGGTGACTTTCAAAATACCTCAGCAGGCGCATTGCTGATCACGCTGGATCCAACCGCCACGATACCCAACGATGTGCTGGAGATTTCAGGCAGTGCAACATTGGATGGCGGACAGATTCAGGTCAGCGGTGTGACAACTGCGCCAACAGGCACGTATCGTATTTTTACCGCCGACAGTATAACCGGCACATTTGATGATATTGTCGATACACTCTTCATTGACTGGCAATCAACCTATAATGCGGACAGTATTGACATCTTCGCCTCCTCCAAAGGCGATACGTTTTGCGATATTGCCGCAACCGCAAACCAGCACGCCGTCGCCTGTAATGGTCTCGACAGCCTGCCACCGACCAATGATATCACTCAGGCCGTGCTGGCTCTGACCTCGACGCAGGAAGGAAAAGCCGCCTTTGATGCTTTGTCGGGAGAAATCAATCCGTCTGCCAAAAGCGCACTTTTGGAAAACAGTCAACGCACGATTCAGGCCGTCAACAACCGCCTGCACGGAAGTGCGGAACCTGTTGACACACAAATGTCCATTGCTGCCTATGGTGACACTACATCTGAAGACAATCATGGGCTCTGGTTAACGGGCTATGGCCTGTGGCAGGACACCGGAGCAACCGGCAATACGGCACAGATGGACAATCATTTTGGCGGCGTTGTCTTTGGTCTCGACCGAGAATTTGACGACCGCTGGCGCATTGGCCTGCTTGGTGGCTACAGTGAAAGCGACGTGACACAAGATTCTCGCAGTTCCTCAGCGTCCGCTGACAGCTGGTCGCTTGGCCTTTATGGCAGCCTGGACGCCGGTGCCACACGCATCAGCTATGGTGGCATTTACAACTGGCATGGCATTGATACCAACCGGCAGGTGGCCTTTAGTGGGTTTTCCCAGAACCTGAGCGCCAGTTATGACGCGCAAAGCTGGCAATTGTTTGCCGAAGCCGGACACCGGATCCAAACCGGTGACCTGGTATTTGAGCCCTTTGCGGGTATAGCCCACATCAATCTGGATACGCAGGGCTTCAGTGAAACCGGTGGTTCTGCCGCTCTGACCGCCGCTGCGTCCACCGATAGCACTACTTTCACCACTTTGGGTCTGCGCAATCTGCTCAATATCAACGACAGCATTCGCCTTTACAGCATGCTGGGCTGGCGCTATGGTTTTGGTGACATTCAAGCCAGTTCAACATTCACACTGGCAGGCAGCAATCCGTTTACAATCACCGGCGCACCCATTGCCCAAAATGCGCTGGTGACGCAGATTGGTCTTGAGGCAACAGTGGCAAATTCTGCAATCCTCGGTATTTCC
Source organism: uncultured Rhizobiaceae group bacterium (assembly GCA_947501445.1). Lineage (GTDB taxonomy): Bacteria > Pseudomonadota > Alphaproteobacteria > Rhizobiales > Rhizobiaceae > Hoeflea_A. The sequence goes on from CANMVS010000016.1 coordinate 68,648, forward strand.
TATGATGGTCAATTCGGCGATGATACAGCCGCACACGGTCTCAACGCTGATATGACCATGCATTTTTGACCGGATGTCCTGTCAATGAAACCGGACCATCAATCATAGGTATTCATTTGGAGACGACCGCGAATAATCTCCTTTCGGCAGACACTCAACTGCCACAGCTGATGCTTTGCGTTTGTCAGATCCAGCGTCGTACCGAGCGTTTGTAATCGGTGTATTCAGCCCCGAATTTGTTTTCAAGGTAGGTTTCTTCACGCGCAATGACATAGACCTGTATGATCACCATGCAGATGGCCAATGTTACCAGCGCGGCATAGCTTGCGGCAGCAATAGCCAAACCGGCCTGTACGACTGCCATGCCCAGGTAGATTGGGTTGCGTGAATACCGATAAACGCCCGTTTTGATGATGGCAGTGGTGGGTTTCCATGGTTCAATGTTCGAGCCCACGCGCTTGTACCAGCGCGAACTGAAGATCAGGAGAGCCACCCCGCCCAGCGTTATGATACCACCATATAGTGTTATCGGCAGTGAAGCCATTTGCCCTGATGCCCAGGCAGAATCGATCCACAAACCGATTAGAAGCGCCGCCAGAAACATCAAGGGCGGTGGTATGCGCACACCAGCATTGTCATCAGTCATTACGCTGCTCCCTATTCATCTTCATTGGTCCTGTTCCGGTGCCAATGCAGGCCACAAAGCAACCCTCTGTATCAAGGAACCGGCCCGTCCGGTCACAGAGGGCTGATCAATGAATTTACCTTACAAAAACATCAACCTTCTGCGCTGCATTATTGGCAAAACCGGATACATCCCATCTGGGGTCCACCGGCTGCACCTGCCCCTTGGCATCCGTTGCCCGGCACCTCAGGATATGAGGTCCACGGGTTGCCGACCAGTCATAGGTCCATTTGGTCCAGGCGTATTGGCCGACAGCGTCGCCCAAATCAGCGTCGAACCACTGGCCACCAATCTCAACTTCCACCCGTGTGATCGGCACGCCACCACCAGACCAGGCACGACCGGTCAACGCGACTGGCCCGGCTTCGACAATCCTCTTGCGTGAACCAAAATCGGGCACACCGGGCGGGATCATCAATGATTTTACCCGAATAGCCGTGACCGGGCGCCCGGGATCATCATCGTTCTCGCGGTATCTGTAGGTTCGCACCTGTTGAAACCCGTCAAATGGTTCCGTCAGCGCTGTAATCGTGCGCAACCATTTGACACTGGCCATGCCATACCAGCCCGGAACAATGATACGTAACGGCGCACCATGTTGCGGCAGCAGCGGTTGCCCATTCATTGAATGGACGAGTAACACGTCAAGCTCATCCAATTGTTTCAGCGTAAGACTGCGGCCATAATGGTGACCAACAGCCTTGTCGTACCCATAGTCTGCAGCGAGAAAGGAGATTTCGACGGCATTGTCTTTCGGCTGCGCCTTTTTGATGAGCGGCGCCAGGGGTGTTCCTGTCCAGAGCGACGTACCGACAGCCTCATACATCCAGGGCATGGAATGCGAGCGTGGCGAGAGGCCGGATCGTCCATTGCCAGCGCACTCCAATGTCACCGGCACGGTCTTTTGCGGCATTGCGCGAATGTCTGTCATTGTCAGTTGAAACGGATTTTCAAACGCACCGTCAAAGGCCAATTGATGATGTTCCGTGTCCAGTAGCGGCACGTCAAAGTGGATCAGCAGATAATGCAAACCGCTCGGCGTTATATCCAGGGCAAGTGATTCAAGCAGAAGGCCGCTGTTGCGGTTGGCAAGTCCGACTTCCGCACGACTGAACAGATCGTCCTGCGTCTCAATGCGCCCCTGGTACATTTGAAACGGATTTTCCTGCTTGTTCATCATGGGGTGCCCTGTTTGAATAAACGGCTCGCCCGGTGGTGAATGGGCCACCGGATTTGCAATCGTGATTACATTATTGTCGGTAACAGTGAGATTGTCACTCTGGCGTTGACATCTGTGCAGAGGAAACCGGATTTACCCATTGGATTGGCACTGGCATTGGTAATAAACTGGTCGCGATTTCCCCCGCTCACACACTGGAGCCTCAATGCCACCAATTCCTGAATATCTGGTTCCCGTTGCCCTTGGCCTTTGTCTGGTGTTTTTGATCGCCTATGGAATTATTGAGTTTATATTTTTGTGAACCGGATTGTTGACGCAAACCGCGAAGCAATGGCTGGACAAGAAACGGGCGCACACATAGGGTCAATTCCAGCATCAACCGGAGGCGACCATGCGCAAACCAATCGTTGTTTTTTCTGTACTTTTGGCGCTGGCCGGATGTCAGACGAGTTTTAATCAAATGGAGCCGGCGGACCGAAAAGCGCTGATCCAGAAAGAAGGCGACAGCTGCAAGGCTTTTGGCTATAAGCCGGGCACGACAGCATTCGCCCAATGCATTCAGACCGCGATTATCGAGCGGGATCGTGAAATCTCCCAGCGGCAATCCGTTGCCATCGTAGAAGCGGAAACGGACTCACAGTTCTGTGATTTTTACGAAACAAACCAGATCTGTTTCTGATTTGCATCCTGTTTTTGACCGTTTGACGTTTTGTCAGAAACGGGACAATGGTGCCGGCCTTTGATTTTGTTGATGTATTCAGGTTGTGCCGATTCCGTCAAAACCTGAATTGCTCCACCAACCCCTGTTGCAAGTCAGGCTAACCGCATGGCAATTCAATGCGACAACAGGACAGATACGATGGCCTGCGGTGCGTCTTCTTGAACGATATGGGCGGCATCGGGCACAACAGTGAAACTGTCAGCTGAAATCAGGCCAGCCAATTGCCTGCCCTGATCCAGCGGAATGAAGGTATCCTGTTCGCCCCATATCAGATGGACCTCGCTGTTAATTGGCCCATAGAGCGCCTGAGCCTGTGCAATATTGTCGTTATTTGCCTGGACAATCTGGCGGTAGTAGGCCGGCTGTCCAATGTCGCCGACCCAGGGTTGAAGATAGAGTTCAATTGCCTCAGCTGACAACAGCTTTTGGGCGGCGTTTTGAATATAGGCTCGAAAAAGCGCCTCATGTGCATAGGCCGGCAGCGTGGCAAAGGTCTCTGCGTGTTTTGCCATATGCAGGAAAAACGGTGAGCCGGAGGGCAGCACGGCAACCGCATCAATCAGGAACACCTTGCGATATTGCAGCTTGTTGATGAAGATCGAACGCAATGTTGCCAGACCGCCAAAATCATGGCCGACAATATCCGGTCTGTCCAACGCCCAGTAATTCACAAGTTGTGTAAGCAATTCATTTTGCGATGCCTCACTGACATCCTGTCCCTCAAATTTTTCGGACTGACCACAGCCGATCATGTCGTAAAAATAGACCGTCCGCTCACGCGCCAGCCATGGGGCAATGTTTCGCCAGGCCTGTGCTGACCAGGGCAGGCCATGCACCAGAACAAGTGGGTAACCCTGGCCCATTTTCCCCCAGGCTACTTTCTGGCCATTGAAGTCAAAAGTCTGATTTAATGCAAGCATGGTAATTTCCTGCTGTCTGAGTTAATATACTCATATAGCTATTTAACTATTTGAGTCAATTAAAATGACAATCAGACTGGAACAATCAAAGGCAATCGCGAGCGATGTTCGTATTCAAATACTGGATTGGCTGAAAGAGCCGCAAAAATATTTTTCGGCTCAGGAGTCGGCTGATCCCGTCAAAGTTGGCGTATGCAATGCATTAATCACCGCAAGGCTCAATATGAGCCAGCCCACGGTCAGCCGACATCTGGAAATCCTTCGGCAGGCCGGATTGGTCAATGTCCAACGGATTGAGAAATGGTCCTATTACTCCCGCAACGAAGCTGAATTGGCACATTACGCCGATTGGGTTTCAAAGGATTTATGAGACCGATGAAAAACGACGTGTCGACCGGCGTGGAACAACGGAATTTTCTTGCTCTTTTGATGCAAGGTATAACACGACGGGTCTCCTACGAACTCAGTAGCGACAAGTTCGTCCTGCCATTTCTTTTTGCGGCACTTGGCGGGCCCATGACCTTTTCCGGGTTGTTCACGTCGATCATGGTCATTGGCCGGCTTGTTGCCCAACTGGCAGGCGCCCGTCTGGCAGGCATCAGCACACATCAGGGTGGTTGGCTTGGCTGTTTTCTGCGGCCCATTCTGCGGCCTATCACACCATAACAGATCCAGGCCTCAGCCTCTTCGTAATCACATTCAGTTTCAGCATGATCGCCGGAAGCCTTGTTCGGCAATCGAATGACGAGCAACGTCCCTACGTCATCGCCATCGCCAATCTCACCACCGGCATTATCGGTATTCCATTTGCCCTGCTTGCCGGATTGATTGCCCAGGAGCGCGGCGCCATAATTGCTCTGGCGATCATGGCGGCGCTGAACATTGTAACCGCAACCTACGCAAGAATCCTGCCCAATGCCAAATCAGAAAGGGCAAAATCTACATCAGGGAAGCAGGTCCCAAGTGGTGCAATCGGCTCAGCGCCTGTCGAAAAATTTGCGAACCCGTGAACCGCAACACCGAGCGGTCGGGTTATGTTGCACCGTTCGTGGAACGGCGAGGAGACTGCCAAAACAGTGCCCGCGTCTATCCAGACCGTTTCACATTTTGTCAGAAACGGGTCAGCGGTGTCGACCGTTGATTTTGCAGATGCATTCTGGTTTTGCCGATTCCGTCAAAACCTGACTTTGCTCCAGCAAGTTCAAATTTCGCAATCCTGACGGTGTTTCATTGCAAGCGTGACATCACCTCAATTAAATATAAATAAATATTATTTTACTATTTGTTGTATTATATTATTATTAATACTATAATAATACTATATTAAGGCAATAAGGAGATGCAGCTTATGTTTTCAAACAAGCTCGGTTTGCTATTATGTGGTGCATTGCTTGCTGGCAGCACCGCCGCGGCCATCGCACAAAGTCCCGAAGATGGGTTTCGCAAGGTTATCATCGCGACAGTGCCCAATACTACCTTCTCAATTCCAACGCAGGCCCTCGCGGCCCTTCCCGGCATGGTTCCAATGATTGTCTATGTACCAGCACAGCAGATGCCCCACCAGTCAATAACAGCGCCATTCCCGCCCCATTCACATGCACCAGCCGCTCAATCCATTGAGGCAACGCATTGTTCGATCAATGATGTTGATGTGCTGACGCAGGATTCACCGAGTTGTGCGAAGGCAGGCGGGCAGGTTGTGGCTGAACGCGCGTCTTTTGCAAATTCGCCGCCAGCGGGTGACTGGATGCCGTAATAATTTTCGGGTCACTGAACCGCCAGGAGTGAGAAAAAGGCACGCACGGATGAACACTGAAAGGTGTGTCTTGTCGTCTGCTTTCCGTTTCATACCAGCGGTCGCTGAAAGTTGCGCCTGCAACACAACGATGCCGGTGCGTTTTTCACCGACATCGTATGTGTGGTTGCCAGAAGGCTTGCCTGGACCCTGACCATCCTGACATCGTCTGGATTGACAAAAGGATGCTGCGGGAGATGGTCAATTCCTGCAGTCACACCAGGTTGTTGCGCGGCAACGCTTCGGCCGGGGCCTGATGCAAACAGCCATTGCAGCCTGAACCAAATCGGTTTGTTTGTTGTTTCCGGCGCAAAACGGTGCATCGCCACAACTGCCTGTCGATTGGCATGCCCCGGCTCCAACCTCACAAATATTGGAAACTACATTTCAGATATTTGTATTTACTCTATACTTGTTTTATGCTTTATATAAACAATGCACTCAAGTCAAACGGGAGTATATCCAGATGGCATCAAAAACAATCAGATCCCTCATGATCAGCGGGGTTCTTGTGGGTTCGGGCGCTCTGTATTTTGCGCAGGCCGCCGGAGCGCAAGAAAACAGACTATTCGGGAACGGAAAGACCCCTACATATGCAGTCCCAACACAATTGGCACCAACCCTTGCTGCCCCTCCCGGCATGGTCCCCATGATAGTCTATGTGCCAGCACCGACCCAATACAGACAGCCAATGGCAGTTCCAGTGGCACCGCCCGTTGCGCCGCATACCCATGCCCCTCAACCGCCGCGGGCAGCACAAACAATTCAGGCAACCCATTGCTCGATCAATGACGTCGACGTGCTGACACAGGACGCACCGAGCTGCGAAAAGGCCGGCGGCAAAGTTGTGGCAGAACGGGCCTCATTTGCCGATTTTCAGGGAACGTGCCCACCCGGATGGGATTGCTGATACGGCGAGGTTAGCGAATTCATGCACCTGAATATCAAGGCAACTGCCAAAGAACTCTTTTGTATCTGCGATCAGGGTCCGCACCCGCGCTCCCTGATCGCAGGTGCGGCACGGCTTTCTGTGAGGTTTACCAGACAATCAATATTCTTTAAAGCCATCAGCAACCGCGGCTATTAGCATTAGCCAATTTGTTGCAAGACAAACATCGCTAAAAACACAATCGCAAGAGTCAGTCAAGCAATTTTATTCAACAAAATCAACATTTTACAGTAAATATTATTGGTGCCCAGAGGTGGATTCGAACCACCGACACACGGATTTTCAGTCCGTTGCTCTACCAACTGAGCTATCTGGGCAACAGCCTTTTTATGGACCGGAAAGTGTTGGTAAACCCGGTCGGGCGAGCGGGGTTATAACATGTCCGTGGAGCGTGTCCAGACGAATATCGACTGATCGGAATGTTTTTTACCGGAAAGATTATCGACCATCAATTGATCATCTGAAAACGTCATTCCCCATCTGGTGAAGGGTTCAGGTTTTCCTCTTCTTCTGTCACCGGAATGGCATAGGAACCCGATAACCAGCGGTTCAGGTCAACGTTTCTGCAACGTTCGGAACAAAAGGGATAGCTTGCCCGTGTGGAGGGCTTTTCACATTCGGGACACGCGCGCGCTTTTCTCAAAGGTTCGACATTGTTGCCCTTGTGCGGAAGATCAGTCATGCTCATAACTCCTCAACCAGGTTCCAGCCAGTTGGCATGCACATCATAGCCTTCTCCGGAAAGAAGGTTGACCGTTTCGAGCAGTGGCAGGCCCACGACGTTTGAATAGGAGCCTACAAGCTTGGCGACAAATGAACCGGCAAGCCCCTGTATGGCATAGCCGCCAGCCTTGCCGCGCCATTGGCCCGACGCAAGATAGCTGTCGATCTCCATGCGTGACAGTCGTTTGAAACGCACCCGTGTTTCAATGATCTTCTGCCGGTAGCCATTGTTGGGCGTCACCAGGCAGATACCGGTATAGACCCGATGTGTGCGTCCCGACAGGAGGTAAAGCGCATTTGATGCTTCGCTTACCATTTCCGTCTTGTCGAGCAGACGCCGACCAAGTGCAACAACCGTATCTGCCGCCAGAATATAGCGATTTGGCCATGCCGGATCGCCCTTGATGGCACTTTGTGCCGCTTCGGCCTTTTCGCGCGCCAGACGGCGGGCAAGCGTGCGTGGATGTTCCGCCTTGCCCGGCGTTTCATCCAGATCCATTGGCATGAGATGATCGGGCGTTATCCCGGCCTGCTTGAGCAGTTCAAGTCTGCGCGGCGAGCCGGAGGCCAATATGAGTTTGCTGGATAGAACCATGGCGTCAGCGCAAATGCATCATGAAATCATTTGAAACGGTAGGTGATACGGCCCTTGGTCAGGTCGTAGGGTGTCATTTCCACCAGCACCTTGTCGCCTGCCAGAACACGAATACGGTTCTTGCGCATGCGGCCAGCGGTATGTGCGATGATCTCGTGCTCGTTTTCCAGCTTTACCCGGAATGTTGCGTTTGGCAGCAGTTCGGTAACAACGCCGGGAAATTCGAGGACTTCTTCCTTAGCCATATAGTCAATGTCATCCTGTTTTTGTGACGTGCGCGATCAATCCGCCACGTTTGCGCGGGAAACTACACAATCACTTGGTGTTTGTGAACCAAAGAAACGCCCACAACTCAATTGTCTCTCGGCAGTCACGCCGTTTCGGCTCTTATTAGGGCAGTTTTGTTGAAAAGGGAAACAGTTGTGGTGAAAATCCACCATTGAGATGGACCGGTGCAGAAAAATCCATCCCGCCGCCGTACATTCAGCTTGGTCCGTTAGCCAGATTTTGCAAATCGCCGTTTCAGCAATGTGTCGATATGATTGCGAACGTCGCGATAGGCATCCAATATCTGGTTGCGGGTGCCTGTCGCGACCGTCGGATCAGGCGTTGGCCAATAGACGACGTCAACGGCGCTGGAGCGGGTCATTTCAAGCGCCCGGTGATGGGCTTCGGGTGCAAGCGTGATGATCAGGTCGAAATAGTCATCTTCCAGATCATCGATGGTTTGTGGCTGGCGCCTGCCAAGGTCTAGTCCGACTTCCTCCAAGACCACATCAACAAAGGGGTCGCGCTCACTTTGTCGCACGCCGGCAGAAGCCAGATAGGTGCCTTTGGGTAAATATTTGCCTGCCAGACGCTCCGCCATGGGCGAGCGAATGGCATTCATGCCACACATGAAAAGAATCGACGAAGGATCTGATTCCGGATCAGCGGACAGGCTGTTGGGATCAGGCGCCGCGGTCAAAATCAACCGCGCCAATGCAGGACGCAAACCAGGGTGAAGAGACGGCGCGCCGTATCAAAATCAATGGCGATTTTGCCGTTCAACCTGTCCATGAGTGTTTGCGAGCCCTCATTGTGAATGCCGCGTCGGCCCATATCAATGGCCTCGATCTGGCTTGGCGTGGCGCTGCGGATGGCCTCATAGTAGCTCTCGCAAATCATGAAATAGTCTTTCACGATGCGTCGCAGTGGTGTCAGCGAGAGAATATGGGTTGCAACCATCTCATCATTTTCCAGCGCGATTGAAAAGACCAGTTTGGAATCAACAAGAGACAGTTTCAGCTTATAGGGGCCACCACCATGACCCACGGGCTCGAAGCTGTTTTCCTCTATCAGGTCAAAGATTGCCACGGCACGCTCGTGTTCGACATCAGGGGTCGAGCGCCCGATGGAATCATCAAGCGTCACCTCCGAAAGTCTGAACGCGCCGCTGTCAGCCATGACAAAGCGTACTCCTGAATACCGGTCCAACCCTGCATCCGTGTGATCTGCTGCTGATAACAGGCCCCCTCACAGTGCAAACCATTCGCATAATAACGACTATGCCCGTCTGTTCATGCGAATTGCAACAGAGCGGGCATGGCCGTCAAGCCCTTCAGCTTCGGCCAGTGCGATTGCTGCAGGGCCCAATGCCTGCAATTGCTGCGCGTCAAGGCGCAAAATCGATGTGCGTTTAACATAATCAAGCACCGAAAGGCCGGAAGAAAATCGTGCCGAGCGGGCTGTTGGCAACACGTGATTTGATCCGCCGACATAGTCACCGATGACTTCAGGCGTGTGACGACCAACAAAAATGGCACCGGCATTGCGAATATGCGGCAGCAGGATGTCAGGGTCATCAACCGCCAGTTCAAGATGCTCTGCCGCGATGCGATTGACCAGTGGCATGGCGCTCGGGAAATCGGCAACAACAACAGTCGCTCCAAAATCGCGCCAGCTGGCTGACGCGATATCTGCACGTTTCAGTGTCTTTAACTGACGCGCCACAGCGGCTTCAACTGCCGCTGCCATTTCTGCGCTATCGGTCATCAGGATCGACTGCGCCGCCGCATCATGCTCGGCCTGCGCCAGCAGATCTGCTGCGATCCAGTCGGGGTCATTGTTCTCGTCGGCCAGCACCAGCACTTCAGACGGCCCGGCAATCATATCGATGCCAACGGTGCCAAAGACCTGCCTTTTGGCGGCAGCGACATAGGCATTGCCGGGGCCGACTATTTTGGCAACCGGGGCAATGGATTGCGTTCCATAGGCAAGGGCGGCGATGGCCTGCGCCCCACCTATGCGATAAATTTCGCAAACGCCAGCCAGCCGGGCAGCTGCCAGGACAAGGGGATTAAGCACACCATCGGGACTTGGCACGACCATGACGATGCGTTCGACACCGGCAACGCGGGCCGGCACAGCATTCATCAGCACAGAACTTGGATAGCTGGCGCTGCCACCGGGCACATAAAGACCCACAGCTTCTATCGCTGTCCAGCGAGAGCCCAGTCCAACGCCCAGCGCGTCGGTATAATAATCATCGGCAGGCATTTGGCGGGCGTGATGGCTTTGAATGCGCGCGTGGGCAAGCTCCAGCGCCTGCATGGTCTGGCCATCGACCATGGCAACGGCTGCATCAATCTCATCGGCTGACACAGCCATGCCTGTTTCACCCAGGTCCAGCCGATCAAATTTCCGGGTATATTCAATCAGCGCCTGATCGCCATCACGGCGTATAGTGTCGATGATTTCGGCAACAACATTATTGACGTCCTGCGACGTCTCGCGTTTCATCAACAGCAACGCATCAAACGCAGCGGCAAAATCCGCATCATTCTGGTTCAGTCGCAGGGCCAATGGACTCTCCTGAAAACCGGCTTAGAGCGTGAATGGATTAAACATCAGACAGCGGGTGGTTCGGCCGAAAATCGGTTTCCCAGGCACCGCCAAGATCGCTCAACTGTGCCTCGACACATTCCACTTCCAGTTCAATGGCCGCATCACCGGAAAAAATAAGTTCCACACGGCCGGAGGGTTCTTCCTTGCCGGGCACAAAATTAACTGCCAGCAACGACAGGACATTGTCACCACCGGCACGTTTGAAACCCTTGGAGCGCACATTGCCCACCCGGTTGAAATGAAGCGCCGTGCGCCGACGCTCAAAGCCTTTTTTGCGCTTGCCGCCGGTTTCTTCCCAGACAAATCGGTTGCCAACCAGCACGAAGCGCATTTCGCCGGCGTGATAGTCCAGATCAGCGGTCTTGAATACGGCATCCTGCATGAAAGCCGACACAACGGACAGGTCTTCCTTGTCCAGTGCCATCAGTTTGAGTAGTTCCATGAAATGCCCTTGGGGTGTGGTGTCAACAAATGCGGCGAATTATACGCCAGGGTCTCTAATTAGTCATTCAGGCGCGCTGACGCAATCATCATGTGACCAATGCGCCCGCTTTTGCACCATACGCAAGCATAAATCCCTGCAGGCAACTGCCTGTCACGAACTCAACCGCTCAACGTTTGCGCCGCAGCGGGTGAGTTTTTCTTCCAGCCGTTCAAATCCACGATCCAGATGATAGACCCGATTGACGATGGTTTCACCCTCTGCCACCAGACCGGCAATGACCAGTGAAACCGAAGCACGCAGATCAGTAGCCATAACCGGCGCGCCGGTCAGCACTTCAACGCCCCTGATGGTTGCCGTCTGGCCGGACAGGGAAATATCAGCGCCCAGGCGGGCCAGTTCCTGAACATGCATGAAGCGGTTTTCAAAAATTGTTTCTGTGACGTGCGATGTACCATTGGCGCGCGTCATCAACGCCATGAATTGCGCCTGCAGATCGGTCGGAAACCCTGGAAACGGATCAGTTGTCACATCCACCGGCTGTAGTCCGGCACCATTGCGACGGACACGTATGCCTGAATTCGTCGGTGTAATTTCCACGCCAGCCTGGCGCAGCGTATCCAGCGCGCTGTCGAGCAGGTTGGCATTGGTATCTTCCAGCGTGACATCACCGCCAGCCATTGCAACAGCCATGGCATAGGTGCCGGTTTCAATGCGATCCGGCAGAACGCGGTGACGCGCGCCCGAAAGGGCACTGACGCCTTCAATGGTAATTGTCGATGTGCCGGCACCTGATATCCGCGCACCCATGGCATTCAGGCATTCGGCCAGATTGACCACTTCGGGTTCGCGGGCCGCATTGCCAAGTTCAACTGTGCCATTTGCCAACGCTGCTGCCATCATCAATACATGGGTTGCACCAACGGAGACTTTGGGAAAGTCAAACCGTCCCGCCTGAATGCCCTTCGGCGCCCGTGCATTGACATAGCCGCCATCGATGTCAATTTCGACACCCAGCGCTTTCAATCCATCAATAAACAGATCCACAGGCCGTGTACCAATGGCGCACCCGCCGGGCAATGATACCCGCGCCTCACCCATACGTGCCACAAGTGGGCCAATGACCCAAAAGCTCGCCCTCATCTTGGACACCAGTTCATAAGGTGCAGTGGTATCGACAATTTGACGCGCGGTAAAATGGACCGTGCGGGAGTAGCCCTCTCCCTGTTTTTCGCGTCGGCCATTGACCGAATAATCAACGCCATGGTTGCCAAGAATGCGGATCAACTGCTCAACGTCCGCCAGATGCGGTACATTTTCCAGGGTCAGCGTATCGTCCGTCATCAAGGAGGCGATCATCAGTGGCAAAGCCGCGTTTTTGGCGCCCGATATCGGAATCACGCCATTGAGCGTATTGCCACCAACAATTTTAATTCGATCCATTCCCCATTCGGGCCCCGGCCCGCCTTCTGTGTGTGTTCGGCCCGCCGCATCAGCGTGGCTTGTTTTCCTTTGAAGCCGGCAAACCCGCCGTCTCATCCATGGCACCGCCGCGCCGCGCCCTGACCTGCTGCTTGCGCCGTTGCAGGTTGACCCGCAACTGCTCGGCCAGACGGTCCTTGCGAATTTGTGCTGCGCTCTTGCCAACATTGGGGCTCTTGCCCGCATCGGCATGCCCGCTGGTGCTGTTATCCTGTCCCATAATGCCGACATACCCCATTCACCCGATGGAGGCAAAGGGCAATTGCATGGCACAATTCGGGCAAATGGGGCGGCGTCGCCGGCCTGGCCAGATCGCAATTGAAAAAAACCTGTCAAATCATACCGCTTTGGTGCTTGCGCTTGGCCAAAGTCTATGGCAATAGGCAGCGCGTTCCTCAATGAGGCACCCGATGCTGCCGTAGCTCAGGGGTAGAGCACTCCCTTGGTAAGGGAGAGGTCGAGAGTTCGAATCTCTCCGGCAGCACCATAAAAACTCAATAAAAACAACGCCTTAAAAAATCTCAGATTTGCACAACTCGACGTCGTGTACGTTAATTGTACATAAAATACCCCCGTTTGCGCTTCAAACTTGTACAAAACCTGTACACGAAGTTCAGCGTTTGTTCTCTTTGCTTGAGGGTATTCGTTCATGTTTTTTGATGAGGTAGAGAAAAAAATCTCTACCTCATGGATCCCCACTTCACAAACCTACTGCGAAAAGCGACCGGATCCACCCACCATTCCAAGTCACGCCACACGTCGGGCACAGGCAATGTGTTTATTGCTTCAATAAGCGGCGCCTGCGGCACGTGCGTGTAGTGACGGGACATACTGTCGACGGCATGCCCTAGAATTTGATCCTTCACGTGAGGATGGATTCCATTGACCACAAGTTGTGTGGAAACCGTATGTCGCCCGGTATAGGGGGACACGTCTTTGATGCCGGTGCGTTTCCTGGCACCCTTGACGGCGCCTTTGATCTGACCGCCCGCCCCTTCAATCAACTCGTAGGGTTCGCCTTTGTGTGTCCTGAAGAGGATTCCGTCATGTTCACAAAGTGAGGAAAACAGCTTCACCAGAAAATCATGAATCGGGATGCCTCTTGGCTCACCCGTCTTAGACTTGTTTAGAGATATCCATTGCTTGTCTACGTCGACATCATTTGCCGACAATGAAAACAATTCAATAGGGCGCATGCCAGTGTAGAACAGCGCTGTCATTACCATTGCCGGTGCGGGCGACATTGCGGCGACAAATTTGGCCGCATGTTCATATTCAACAGGTGTCGTTCCGCTGCGTGTCGGTTTATCTCGACCCGCCATTGTACCTTTGACCTTGCGGGGTCGTTGCCACATCCGCATTTCCGCCCAATCGTTCTTAACGGCGTGGTTCCAAACCGCAATGAACGGGGTGAACAACTGGCGATTTATCGTTTCAGGTTGAGCGGTTGGGTAGAGTTTTTTGGCGGCTTTTTGCAGGTCGTTCTGTTTTATATCACTCAATTTATCACCGAAGAAAAACGCCAGTAAGCCCTTCTCTTCGCTACCGATGAACCTGTTATCCCCGCCCGCTTCAAGGTAAGACTCTACGGCTTGAGCGAATGTTCTGGTCGCCTTCGCCCCGTACAAATGGTCACTTACTAGTTGCGATTCGCGCTTTATGCGGATCGTCTCCGCCGCTTCCGGGTTGTCAGTCTTTGTAGATTCTCTGATAGTCTGTCCATGGACGGTGCCACTGATCCACCAGTACTCCCCCCGTTTGTACTTCTTGAGACCCATCTCATTAAACCTTTTATCTCTGCGATATCGTTGCTCGTAAGTGTTATGTGCCTGCCGTTCACCATGCATAGGCCATGTTTTTTCGCGAGTTTTGCAAGACCTCGCGGGGTCATCCTAAGCGTTTCAGCCGCCTCATGCAGCGTGTGTATGGCTTCAGAATTATCATTTGCTGGTTTCATGGCGTGACTCCGCTGTTGTTTGTTGCCTGCCAGGAGTCATCATTCTTGAGCCTCCTCAATTTCATAATACCCAACCACATCACAAAACTCTTCGATGACGCCGGTTGCGGTAAGTATCACTTCATCCATCTGATAGATTGATTCCGAGCAGAAGATTTCGTGACGCTTTATGTATTCGCAAGCGATGGTTTCCAGCCTTTCCAATTTGGCGATTTTGGCGTCTCTTTCGGCCAGCATTTCGCGATACATTTTGACCGTTTCCTGGTGACTTCGATCGGCCTGAGCAAGTTCATTGTTGGGTTCAAGTGTCATCGGTACGGCCCTCCAATTCTGTGCGAGCCTGCGCCCGTCCCTGTGCAGTGTACTTTTCCTTGAACCTTTGAATCGCATCCACGACCCGTTGAGGATCTACGCGTTCGCGTTCTTTCTTGCCGTACTCTTTGTCGATGAAAAGCAGAAAGCCGTTGTCGCGTGTGTCCAATCGGATTTCGAGATACTTCAAATCGAAATCGACAATCCACCATCGAACGTCCTGCACACTGTTCAGAATACCGCAAAACCTGCCGAAATTAATGTTCCAAGTGTCGCCTGTATCCTTGCTTGTTGGCCAGGTGTCAGTCATGTCACCAGTCCCCGCCGTCGTTTTGAATTCTGATATTGTCAACGAGGTAGTCTGGATCGATAGCATTGTTATCGAGGTGAACAGGGCCGCCGTCTTCACCATTCCTCATGACATGCAACGTTCCACTTGCTGAAAACAGCCACAGTGTTGACGGCCACTTTTTGGCGACACGTTTCAGGGCAGCAATGGCTTTGCGTTCTTCGTCGTTGAGTTCAATTGTCATCGCTCTGGCCCTCATCTAATTTTGGGTGACCACAGCGTGCCATTTCAGCGTCAACTTCATTCAGCGACACAGGGCCACAACCGTAGTCCAATCGATCAATTAACGTATCGCAATCAAGGTCCGAATGAGTAACACCGTAGCGTTCGATAAATGCGTCTGTAATCTCGCCCTGAATGATAGAATGTTGTGACGATACACGAGTGGCGCGCCTCAAAAGTGCAGAGAACCTGCGGTTATCACTTGTCATCGTTCTTGCCCTCCAATGCTGCGCGTGCAGGACACCCACCGCAGTCCTCAAATGATCCGCCATTTACTGAACACCAACCCTCGCAATATGTTTCGGCGTATTGTTTCAGAACCGCCTTCAACCGCCCATTCTCTGCCTTTTCGTCACGCCAACGCTCTTCCCAATATCGAGGTGCGGCTGAGTACCCGCGCAATTGGGAGACGAGCTTCCTAAGGCATTCGATTTCAGCTTCCTGCGCCCTAATGTGCGCAACACTGGTGTGGATGATGGCGACATCATTTCGCCACGGCTCCAGACCCCAAATCATCGCACTGAGCGCTTCCTTTACATCAGTCATTCGCCTGTTCCCTTCTCGCCCGATCACGCCGGCGGCAGTTTTCTTTGTGAGTCACCATCTCCAAATGGTCAGGATTGACACACAGCCTGTTGCGACACTTATGATCGATTTGTTTTTTGCCGGGCACATACCCGTATTCGTTGGTGTACATGACGCGATGAACCGCGCAGGTCTGGCCGCGCAGCTTCATTCGCGGATAGCCTCTCCCACGCCCTGAGTTACCGGACGTCGGCCCGATCCACGTCCAACACCCGGTAACGGGATTGGGTTTAACGTCCTGCATTATTCTCGCCATAATGGCGGTGCGCGTGGCGGTCATTGTGGGCACCCATTTTGATTGCAAGTCGGGCACGGAATACCGCGCTTTGCCCACGTGATTGTGTGCGGTCCATGATATGTTCTGGTTGCGTTGCAACGGGCACATTGAAATCGCAGATATTCAGAACCTGCATCAACAACATGCATGCGTTTTACTGGTCGAACACGGCGGCGCTTTGCGTCCGGGAACATGTGAATTTGTCGATAGGCTTTCGATGGGACAATGCTTGGCGCAGTGGTCATGCGGTATCCTCCGATTAGTCGTCGTAGGGTACGGTTATCCACCGATGAAGCGCGGCACCGAATGCGGCAAGCATGCCGATTGCCATTGCGGCGATGAATAAAAGTTGTGGCAAGTGTTCAGGCATGGTTAAGGCCTTTCAGTGTGGTGGTGGTGTGGTGGTGCAGGCGTCATTTCACGGCGCCCGCAAGCATTGCCAGGCGGCGTTTATTTGCTCGGCATGGACATGATAATCGGGATGTTTGAACCGCCACCCATCACGGTCGTAGGCAACTTGCCGCCCCACCGTTTCGCCTGTTCGTACTGAACCAGAAGAGGATTATCTGAAAGTGCTTCCTGCAACAGGTTGGCTGCCTGCGCTTCCGCTTCACCTTTAAGACGGATTGCCTCCGCTTCGGCAGCGGCTTCCTGTTTCACCCGGTAGGCATTACCGTCGGCACGCGCCATTGTTGCGTCACGTTCCGCTTCTGCGGTCTGCGTCAACTGCTGCGCCTGAAGCTTCTGCTGTTCCAGTGTGTGGCGCTCTTTAACGGCATCTTCACGTGCTTTTTCCTTAGCCAGAATAGCGTCCATGTATTGCGGCGGAAGAATGACATTTTCTATTTGCGGTGAGTTCACCGTCACAGGGTAAGGCTCCATGAGACTGACCAACTTTTCTTGGATTGTCCCGGTTGCGGAAGTGCGGTTTCTGATCAATTCCGAGGCACTAAATTCGGCCAAAGCGGATTTTGCTGCTTGCCGCAATTTTGGGTCAAGGATCCTTGATTCAAACTGGTCCAGACCGCCATACAGAACGAATAGGTCAAGTGCAGACTCACTTTGAACTGTCCAATTGACCGATACCGTTGCAGTAATTGGTAATTGGTTTGCAGTCGCGGCACTCAATTCCTCGACGTTTTTACGTTCACGGACTTCGATTTTCTTGACGCTTTCAATGAAGGGCACCTTCAAATGTAAGCCGGGGTCAACCTGCTCAACAGCCCGTGAAAATCTTGTTTTAATGCCTATGTGCCCCTCCGACACGACATAGAATGATCCAAGCGCCGTAAGGGCAGCAAAAGATATACAGATAACGCCAAGCGTTATTTTTAAGGGTGTCATCATGTGGTGGTTCCTCAGTGGTGTGGTGGTGGTGTGTGGTTAGTTTGTAAGCAGGACGATCACGTACTCCCTTCTGCATCTTCCGACTCACTCTCATTTTTCTGAGATCGAAAGCGTATAAGTTCTTGGATGAACGGCTTGTTTTCTTCTGAATTGTACAGAGCGCCACTTGGCAACGCGCCTGTGAGGGCCTTACCAATCTCCGCGCTGTACGAGATCAGGTGAGATAGTTCTGATCCGTTCAAACGAATAAGTTTCTTTGTGTAGATCATGAGGATTTACCCCCAAGGCAAACGACGCGGTATCCATCGTCTTCCAGCAGGCCGCACCATGCCTCCAAGCAATGACGTGGGATACCGCACGCTGGCATACCGTCACGCTGAGTGAGCGGGAGCGTAAGCACCTGAGAGGCGATAGCCGCGTCTTGTCGAAACAGATAATAGTAATCGCCCATGCGGTACAGAATGAGGGTTGGTGCCTTGCTAGTCATGAGGTTTTACTTTCATCAATTGGTGCCAGCTGCACACATGTTTTCAACAGCGCAAACTTTATGACCTCATCGCCTAGATCGGATATCAATAGGTAAATTGGTGCATCGACAGCGCTGTACAGTCTAAGCCTCCTGATTAAAGGCATCTTTCGTGCACCAACATGAAAGCCGTGACTCACCCAGCAGGCCTCTGGAAAAAACCTGCGGAAATACCTGTTGGCGACATGTCGGTTTTTGAAAACTAGTTCAGTCACGCATCACCCCGCTTGACCAGATCGCGTTCATGCAAAAACTGATTTGCCATTTTGTTGAGCCAAACAGCATGTTCAGTGTTCACGCCCGGGCGATTGAGGGCGAAAGCCGCGTTTCGAAAGAGAATGATTCTTTCTTGTCCCTCACCAAGCGGGTGACCGGGGCGGCAAGCATGCAACGCATTGCGGCATGTTGCGCTGACATTATCCAAGGCGTCTTGAATTTCATCGATACGCTGGTCAATTTCTTTATCTGTCAGCATCACGCGCCCACCTTCGGCGCAACAGCAAGCCCGCTGTTGATGCAGCCACCTGTTATGTCTTTGAGAGGAATACCTTGTGCGGTTAGGTCTTTGATGACCTGTTTTGACTGCTCGACACAGGCGGTCGCAGACAGATACCCACCTTCGACGATAGGCTGCACGTCACCAGCACTTGCAATAAAGATGATAAGAAAAATCTTTGTCATAGCCTTACTCCATGTTTGCGATTCTCAATCTCACAAACATCTATAGGCGATTTCGCATATTATTGCAACAAAAAAATGCGCTAACGACTATGCGGAAGCGCATTTATGCGATTTCATATTTTCTGATGAGGTTACGGCGCTCGCAAAATTGAGAACCTGACAACTCCGGTTATGGTCGCATCTTCGGAATGACCGTCGTCATATGAAATGGGCGTCTGATGATTTGGATCCGTTGATCTTGGCCACAGCCAATGCGAACCATCGTTGTCTATAACAAATTCTTTTAATGTCGCTTCATACAGTCCCGATTTGTTGCGCCTATTCACCATGACGTGCTGCCCGCTACGTGGGCGAACGCCATTTGATATTGTTGCCTCAACAAAGACGATTGATCCGTCCGGGTAAATGGAATTCATGGAACTACCGCGAACCTCAAAACCACTCAGATCCATGTTCTCAAGTCCCGGTGGCGGGGTTATATAGACTTCTTTCTGGTCGTCATACTCGTGCTCAACAGCTTCCATCCATACTCCTGCTTGAACTTCACCAACAATTCTATATGGCTTCGTCGGCGCACCGCCTCCACCTAACGGAACA
The DNA here is from genome assembly GCA_947501445.1 of uncultured Rhizobiaceae group bacterium. Taxonomy (GTDB): domain Bacteria; phylum Pseudomonadota; class Alphaproteobacteria; order Rhizobiales; family Rhizobiaceae; genus Hoeflea_A. The sequence continues at coordinate 87,879 of CANMVS010000016.1, forward strand.
AGATTTTCGCGTAACGTAGAGGCTCGTTGAGCGAGCTGAAGTATGCGTATGGTAAACTGCGCAGACGGCTTGTCTTCGTCCCGTTCCCACTTGCTTAAGCGCCCCTGACTCGTGCCAATTTCGGCGGCAAATTCAGCCTGTTTCATGCCAAGCGCTTGCCGCGTCTCTTTTATGAATTCACCGTTCAATTCTTGCATGTTTCTGTTCTCAATCCTGACCGAGTTGATAGCGCATACCATTAAGTGCGCGAAATGTAAAAGGCTATATAGCATATTTATTCTTGACTTTAAAGGCGAATTCGCATATTGATGGACTTGTAGTTAACGAATCGCAAGCAAAGCAAATGAAGCAATTCAGCGGTACGGCATGGGCGAAATGCCGTACTCACCCTACGAGGAGGGCAAAAGAAACCGACCTGACGACTACCACGCTACCAGGTGCGCCACCACCACGATGCAACAGAGAGCGCACCACACCACCACGAGAGGTCACAACCGATGAATACTCACGATGCCGCGCGCTCAATGCGTGCGAACGGGCGAAGCTTTGTAGATATTTCCGAAGCACTGAACATCAGCCTTCAATACGCATACAAATGCGCGACCGACGTTTTACCCAAACCAATCCAGCCAAACAGGCAGCGAACTATTCGCCATACCGCCCACAACGGCGGTTGTTCGACACTATCTGGCCTACGACCAGTCAGCCTTCCACGCATTGCGACAATTGATGGAGTAGCGGCATGAGCAACGGAGACGTGTTGCCGCTTGAGACCTTTGTTGAGGTCAAATTCACCGGGCGCATTGTAGGGCACTCGCGTTTTTCCGAGGGGCCGGATTCTTATTACGTCGAACATGAACGGAAAGGTCGAATGGTCAAGGAATGGGTGGTCATGGACCGCGTTACGGCGGTTCCGTCTGTGCCGGTAAACGGAGGCTCAGATTGATGGCAAACCCAATGGCCTATGCAACCGAATTCACGCGAACCGGCAGGGTGAACATGCACAACCGCAAACCCTACCGAACCGCCGAACAAAAGGCACTGGCGCGCAAGAGCGCCAGAAAGGGCGATGACGGTGCATATCGAAGTGCCGCGCCAGTTTCCACACATTTGAAACCCCGCGGAGGTCGCCGATGAGCGAAGAAAATGAACTGCCGTTCACATTTGGCGATTGGGTGGAATGCACGCTCAATCCAATGTTGCGCGGTGTGGTTGTTGGCGATGAAAATTTTGGCAGCATTTATCACGTCCAGCTTTTGGGCACCGCGGTCATTCAAAAATTTCATTGCGTGGTCTTGCGTCGGATTGACGATCAATCCGGCGATGCAGGAATGGCAGGTGAAGAACAGGAGAATTTCACCAACGTTGTTCCACTTAAAACGGCAAAAATGAAAGGTTCTGCATAATGGAACGAAAATTCAAAAAAGGTGACAAGGTTCGGTTTATTCGGGACAATCGAGATGGTGGTGCGGCATACGGGGCGAAAGGAGATTCGGCTACCGTATGTAAGGTAGGAATGTTAGAGGGCAAAGTGAGAGTAGTATTGAACAAATGCCGAGAAGGCTGCAGGCCCGTGGCCTTCACTGAAGACCTTGAATTCGTGTCAGACAAACCCGCGAGACCGAGTAGTGAAGAGGAATTCAAAGTCGGTGACCGCGTGGTCTATAACGGCGCATCCTGCCTCTCCGCCGAAAAAGGTGCGACAGCAACTGTTGGTCCAAAAACGGCAATGTCGGCGGATAGTCTCTTTCTCAATGTCGTTTGGGATCGGAACGGCCTGGATTGTGGACAATTTGACGGCGGGTATTCACCTGAGAACTTTGCAAAAATGCCGTCAACTTCAGACCAGACCAATCTGCGCCTGATCGAACCATCCGCAGACTTTGATATAGGTACAATCATTGCGCACATGCTGAGTCTGACGCCTCCCCGCAAAACAAAACCCAAAACCGCAATCGTCGCTGTTCTAAAGAACGGCGCACCGCGACCGTCTGAAACCCCGCATGTTCACCACAACAGGACAACTGCCGAAAGAGAAGCCGAACGACTGGCAGACAAATACAAGGGCGATACATTCGCAGTGTTTGAACGTGTCAGCGAACACAAATGCAAAAAGCGTTATGAACACGAATGGCAGAACCTGGTTGCGGAAGGCGAACTGATGTCCGCTATCAAGGAACTCCGCAGGCTGACTGATATGCCTTTGCGGACGGCAAAATACGTGGCCGAAGACTGGCGCAATAGCATCGCAGCACGCGCGGCTTAATCACACTCTCACCACACCCCGAACCAAAACACCCTACTGCTTCGCAGTGGGGTGTCGGAGAATTGCTGTGTTCTATCATGAGAAATATGACGACGACCTTCATTGCAACATGGCCTTACCGCCAACCAGATCGAACTATGCGCTGATAGCCATCATTTTTTCTGCAATCGTCGCGCTGATTACGGGTGCCTGGCTATGGTTATAAGGCCGGATCCCTCGACCGCCGCGCTTTACAGCATGTTGGCCTTGCTGGCGTTTATCACATTTCTGAAACTGCTTTCATAGGAGGCGACACACTTGGCAATCTCTCTTGCAAATTTGAAAAAAGTGGCGGCAAGCCCGCTGCCGATTGCAACGCTTTACGGCGTTCCAAAGGTTGGTAAAACCAGCCTTGCGGCAGAATTTCCAAATCCGGTTTATCTCAACACGGCGGGTGAAAGTCCACCTATAGATATAGTCGATCTGCCATCCAACACGGACGAAAACGGCAATCCTGCACCGGTCGAGACTTTTGATGAAGTTCTTGACTTCGTCAGTGAGCTAATCACTGAAGAACACGACTTTGGTACACTGATTGTGGACAGCCTTGACGGTCTTGAGCCGCTCGTTTGGTCGCACACTTGCGCGATAAACGGATGGTCGAACTTGGAAGAACCGGGGTTCGGCAAAGGGTATCTTGCAGCGGATGAAGTCTGGCGTGAATATTTGCGCGCGATTGAAGCGTTGGCGCAAAAAGGTGTTTGGATTGTGCAGATTGCACATACCGAAATCACCCGGTTCGACAGTCCAACAACGGATCCGTATTCGCGCTATGGCATCAAGCTGCACAAGCGTGCGTCGGCCCTCGTTCAGGAGGCATCGTCGATCATCGGGTTTATGAACTATCGCGCGACGATCAAAGAAAAGGACGTCGGCCACAACAAGAAAGTCAGTCGCGCTGATGGTTCCGGCGAGCGCCAGATTCACCTTGAAGAACGGCCCGGTTTTATCGCAGGTAATCGTTTCGGAATGCCGCCAAAAGTAAGATACGAGCGCGGCAAGGGGTACGAAACATTGTCGAAAGAAATGTCCAAGCATCAGCCGAAACCTGCGGAGGCTGCATAATGGGAAAGGGCAAGAAGGAAACAGATTGGCTTACCGAGTCGAAAGAATACCTGCTCAATGGCGGCCTTGGTGAGGTCATCGGAATGACGTCCGTTTCGAAAAAAATGGGGTTTGAGAAAGTCCAGTGTGACACCGCCACGATGATGGCAATCTGCCTGCTGGCCGACGAGGCAGTCAAAGCACGCGCGGCAACACACACCACACATTAACACCACCACCACACTCACCACCACCACACACCACGAACCAGGAGCGCCGAATGGCACAACTAGCAAGTAAATTTGATGCGACCGAACACGATACAGAACAGCGGGATTTCGAGGGTTTGCCCAACGGCATATACGAATTTGAAGTCGAGGCTTCCGAAATTGTCGAAACCGGCCCGGAAAAAGACCGTACGGGTAACGGTATGAAATACACTGCCAATGTGCGCGAACCCGAAGCGTTGGCGGGGCGAAAATTCTTTGGTTTCATCAACCTTGAAAACAAAAATGCGCAAGCTCAGGAAATCGGGCAAAAGGAACTCGCCAGCATGTGCCGGGCAATTGGCATAACAGAGGTTGAGGACACGGAAGAGCTTCACCTTCAGCCCTTTATCGTCAAAATCGGCATGGGGAAACCAAGCAAGAAAAAGGATGCCGATGGCAACCCGGAATATCCGGCAAAGTCTGAAATCAAGAAGTACTTCTTCCCGGACGAGGGCAACCTGCCAGAACCGGCTATCGACGAAAATCAGCCCGTGAAAGCCGCCAACGACAATCGCGCGCCAGCCGCCAGCGACAATAAACCAGCGCCAGCGAAAGCGGCTGCGGCCGGCGGGAAAAAGAGGCCGTGGGGTTAATGGGTGAACTGGCGTTTGGGGCACCGCAGATCATCTATGTTGTCCTGTCGATGCTTGGTTTGGGCTTCGTGCTCGCAAAGGATGGAGAGGCGTCACGACCCTATAGCTTTTATCGGTCGTTGTTCTCGTTCACCATCATAATTCCGCTCCTATGGTGGGGCGGCTTCTTCACCACATAAAAACGAATGAGCCGGTTGCCCACCACAGACAACCGGCTCGTATTCACCACACATCCGGTTACCACACCAGAATGAGGAGTTTGCCCCATGCGAATAGAAATCGCACGGAATCAACTGGCTGGCTTGTTATCACAAGTGACAAAGGCTGTCGAGGCGCGCAACACAATACCGATACTGAACCATGTTCGCCTGGAGGTATCGAATGGCCGGTTGTTTGCCACGGCAAGCGACCTTGATATCGAAATCAAGGGCAGCATTAAAGTTGAATGTTCGGAAGACTGGTCAGGTTGTTTGCAAGCCAGTTTGCTTACCAAAATTATCGGCAAACTGAAGGGTGACACCGTCACTCTGGAACCGGGCGATGATCAGGCCGTCGTCAAATCTGGCCGAAGCCAATTTAAGTTGAATACGCTGCCCGCAGCGGACTTCCCGACGATGGCAATGAGTGCAATGGAAGCCACATATGAGATCGATCTTGCCGAAATCGTTGCACCTACCGTATTCGCAATTTCGTCTGAGGAAACCCGGTATTACCTCAATGGGGTGTTTCTTGAATCAGGCGCAGCAACAGCGACCGACGGTCACCGATTGGCGCATGTCGAGCGCAAACCGTGGGGTGAGCATCCCGGAATAATCATACCACGCAAAATGGTCGGTCTCATTCCAAAGGGTGTGCAGGCGGTTTCTATCGGCCAAAGCAGGATTCAAATTGAAACTGACGATATCACCATCAACAGCAAGTTGATTGACGGTAACTTCCCTGACTACAGGCGCGTTATTCCAAGCGACAATGACAAGCTTGCTGCTGTTGACAGGGATGCATTGCGCGCCGCCGCTGACCGGGTTGTTCTGGTCTCAGACCAACGGGCCGTAAAGTTGGCATTTGCGGGCGACAATATTGACCTTTTCGCGAAAGGGCAGTCAGGCAATGCCGAAGACAGTGTTGCGTGCACATACAGCGACGAACCAATGGATATTGGTTTCAACAGCAAGTATTTGGCTGACTTGCTAGCCAATCTACCGACGGGCGAAATCAAGATTGCATTGAAGGATCCAGGATCCCCTGCGCTGATAACCAGCGTGGAAGACGACACAGTCAAATTCGTTTTGATGCCAATGAGGTTTGGCTGATGGATGACCACGGACAGGACGGCAAACGCGTTGACCATGTAGGGATGGATGACTGAATGGCACCCATCCCAAAGCCAACCGCAAGCACCGTGCGCGCCATCTATGCGGCATATGAGGCTGCCAACACGCACTATGACAGTCTCGGCATAAGCGTCGGTGAGATCGGCACAGAGTGCAACCGTGCGCTTTGGTACACGCTGCACTGGACTGCGCACGCAGAAGTCATAACTGGCCGCAAACTGTCGATCTTCCGCACGGGTGACAGGTGGGAAGATGTGCTGGTTGATGATCTTGAACGCATTGGTGTCGAGGTGTGGGGACAGCAGGACCGCATAAGGTTGGCCGATGGACATATTCGCGGCAAGTGCGACGGCAAGGCATTGGGATTACCGGAAGCGCCAAAGACCGAACACCTGTGCGAATTCAAGTCGAGCAACGACAACGGGTTCAAGCAGCTGGTGAAAGACGGATGCAAGAAAGCAAAACCGCTTCATTACGGCCAGGTCCAAATCGGCATGCACGCCTTCGGGATGGCACGCGCTTTGTATCTGGTGGTCAATAAAAATGACGACAGCCGGTACGCTGAACGAATTGAATATGACGTCGACTATTGCCTTCGTCAGATTGCGCGTGTTGGCAGGATTATCGACATGCCGGAACCACCGTCACGGATTTCGGAGAACCCGGAGTTCTTCGGCTGCCTGTTCTGCAAGCACAAACCTGTTTGTCATGAAAAAGCATGGCCGCGCGTAACCTGTCGATCATGCATTCATTCGACTCCCGAAATGGGTGGTGACGCCCATTGGTCGTGCGCGCGCTGGAATAAACCCTTGTCCTTTGATGAGCAGAAAGCCGCCTGCCCTGCGCATTTGCACATACCGGCGTTGGTGCCTGGCGAGCAGATCGACGCAGACCACGAAAACGAAACCATCACATACAAGCTGCACAGCGGTCGGGTTTGGACTGATGGCGGTGAGAATGAAGACTCCACCACATCACACAACACCACATCACACACCACCACATCACAATGAGGAGCCACCACGTGACAGAAAGACCAGAGTCCTTCGATAAAGCAATGCAATTGCTGACGTCAGGCGTACGTCAGAAAGAGATTGCGATACATCTTGATGTATCACGCCAGCGCGTTCACCTACGCGTCCTGCGGGGCCGTCAGGTGCTTGCGCGCAGACTTCTCAGACCCATGCTTGCGGAGGCCGCTTGAATGGGTCTTCGTTACTTCCAAAGGGACGCTGTCGATGAGGTCTTCGACTATTGGGGTCACACCGCAGGTAACCCGCTTGTCGATATGGCGACAGGTACCGGGAAGTCGATAACGCTTGGCACCCTCACGCAAGAGATGATTGTCAAATACCCTGATATGCGTGTCGGCATTGTCACGCACGTTGTCGAGTTGGTCGAAGGGAATTTCCTTGAGTTGCTCGGAATTTATCCCTTTGCGCCAGCTGGCATTCTGGCGGCGGCTTTAGGGCGACGTGATTTCGATGCACAGATTTTGTTTTGCCAGCTTCAGACCGCTTGGAACAAAACCGCAGCCATTGGAAGTATTGACGTACTCATAATTGATGAAGCGCATTTGGTCCCAACCAATGGCGCAACGATGTATCGAAAAATGATTGACCAGCTACTTTTGCTCAATCCTGACATGAAGGTTGTCGGGTTTACGGCGACACCCTACCGACTGGACAGCGGCAGACTTGATGAGGGTGACGACAGGCTATTTGATGACATCGTTTACACCTACGGCATTCGCGAGGGAATTGACGACGGATATCTGACACCCATCACATCCACACAGACTTCCGTAAGGCAGAACATATCCGGCGTAGGAAAATTAGGTGGCGATTTCAAGAAAGGTGCGTTGGCTGCCGCGGTTGATAAGGAAGCGCTCAACCGACAGATTTTGGAGGAGGTATTAGACGTTGAGGGGTACCGCAGAAAAGCGTTGTTTTTCTGCGCTGGCGTACAGCACGCCACCAATCAGCGTGACCTCATTCGCGAAGCCGGCCGTACTTGTGAGGTTATACATGGTGACACTCACAAAAATGACCGCCGACGGATAATTGCGGCCTTCAAAGCCGGGGATATTTGGGGGGTCACAAATGACAATGTCATGTCGACCGGTACGAACGTTCCCGGCATCGACCTGATAGTCGATAGCTCACCAACCGCGAGCGCAAGCAGATACGTACAGCGCGTTGGCCGTGGCACGCGTGTCATTTATCCACCCGGCTTTGATTCCGAGGCTGTTGACGCCGAGGCGCGCAGGGCTGCAATTGCCGGTCACATCAAACCGAACTGTCGCTATATGGATTTTGCTGGCAACCTCAATCGGCACGGGCCGGTCGATATGATCGAGCCAAAAGTGCCAGGCAAGGGTGACGGTGAAGCGCCAATCAAAATCTGCCCGCAAGACGAGGGTGGGTGCGGCGAGCAGTTGCACGCATCACTGCGTATATGTTGGAAATGTGGGCACGAATTTCCTGAACCGGAAACCAAGTTGGACAAAACCGCCGCGGATGCACCCATCATTTCAACGGCGGAACCAACCGTTCGCGAGGTGGCCAGCCGTCGTTTTGATTACCACGAAGGCAAGGCCAATAAGCCGCCAAGCGTCAAGACAACATACATGTGCGGACTTACCGCCATGCGCGAATGGCTGTGCCCGCAACACACCGGTTACGCAAAGAGCAAGGCCGACCGATGGTGGTTGAAACACGGCGGCGAACGCCCGTTTCCTAAATCCGTTCGGGAATGGCTTGAGCGCCAGAACGAACTGCTTGAAACAATGGAAATCACGGTCGAGCCGAATGGGAAATACTGGAACATCGTCAGTCAGCAACCAGGTGAAAACCAGCAATTTGCAGACGTGCCAGCACCGGCCAACGACAATGCGCCCGAAGTCACGCCAGCCAACGACAACGCGAAGGTCATCGATTGGGATGAACTCGACGACATAATACCGTTTTGATCACCACACCACTCACCACCACCACCGGAGTACCGAAATGACCACCACACCAGGTATTGGACACAACAACCCGCCAGTCACCGCAAACGACATCTTTGAAGAAATCATTGACCTGTATGAGGAAGCCAAAAATTGGGCTGATGGTGAGCCAATCATGTCAACTGAAATGCACGACGCGGTGACCAAACTGCACGACGATCTGCACGACGCCGGAAAGCGGCTGGACGGGTTTCGCAAAGAGGAAAAGAAGCCGCTCGACAAACAGGTCAAGGCAATTCAGAAGCGTTACAACCCATATATCCAGCCCAAAAGAGGCAAGGTCGATATGGGTAAATCCACGCTTGCCGATTTGCTGGCACCGTGGCGCGCCGAAGTCATCAGAAAAAAGGAAGCAGCAGCTGCAAAGGCACGTGAGGAAGCCGATGTAAAAGCACGGGCAGCCGAGGAGGCCTTGCGCGCCAGCACCGGAAATCTGGTCGAACGTGAGAAGGCGGAATTGCTTCTAAAGGAAGCCAAGAAAGACGACCGCATTGCAAAGCGCGTTGACAAAGCGGCAACAACCGGAACCGGATTACGGACGGTTTGGGCTGCAACGTTAACCGATAGATCGGCGGCATTGGATTGGGCTTTTGATCGTGATCCACGACAATTTATGGAGGTAGCGCAGCAACTGGCGAATGAAGCCGTTCGTTCTGGTGTGCGGACAATTCCGGGGTTTGAAATCACTGAATCGAAGGTCGCGCGATGAGTGAGTCACAGGTGTTCCTCGACGGTAAAGTCGAGTTACGGCCCGGTGATTGCCGTGAAGTCCTGAAAGACATCCCGGACAACAGCGTCGACAGCGTTGTCACGGATCCGCCCTATGCGCTGGTGTCGATTGTGAAGAGGTTTGGAAAGACTGACGTTGACAGCACAACAGACCGTCATGCCAAGCGCACAAGAGAGGGTAAGGAAGCGTATGGGCGTCTAAGTCGCGGATTCATGGGGTGCGTCTGGGACAACGGCGAAACAGCCTTTGCATCTGAGTTTTGGGCCGAAGTCCTGCGCGTCCTAAAACCAGGCGGACATGTTGCATCCTTTAGTGGAACACGGACATATCACCGTATGGCGGTCGCCATTGAAGACGCGGGTTTTGAAATCCGTGACCAGTTGGCATGGGTGTATGGAACCGGTTTTCCTAAAAGTCACAACGTCGGCAAAGCGATTGACAAAGCTGCAGGTGAACCAACCGACGAAGCCCGCAAGTGGGCCGGTTGGGGCACGGCTCTGAAACCCGGTTGGGAACCAATTTGCCTTGCACGCAAACCTCTGATCGGAACGGTTGCTGAGAACGTCTTGAAATACGGCACCGGCGCCTTGAACGTGGACGGGTGTCGGGTTGGTACCACAGACACGATACGGGAAATTCATCGAAACGTATCGCTAGGTTCATCATCTGGCAGTATTTACAATAAGGCTGGTAAACCAGGCATATATCACCAGAACGACAAAGGCCGCTGGCCAGCCAACATCGTCCACGACGACAGCGACGAAGTCGTTGCCTGCTTTCCAAACAGTGACGGCGCGCAGGGTGTTGTCAGTGGACACGAACAATCACTGACCGCAGGGCAGAACGGGATATACGGCAAGTTCGCCCGCACCGCATCTGCACCGCCGCGCAACGACACCGGTTCGGCTGCCCGTTTCTTCTATGGCGCAAAGGCTGACAGGTCCGACCGCATCGGCAGTAAGCACCCGACAGTCAAACCGGTCGACCTTATGCGCTGGCTTGTGCGGATGGTTACGCCACCGGGTGGACTTGTGTTTGACCCGTTTGCAGGTTCCGGCACTACCGGTCAAGCCGCATGGCTTGAGGGTATGCGGTGCATAATGGTGGAGCGTGAAGAAGAGTATCAGGCTGACATCGCCGAGCGCATGCGTCTTGCAGAGGCAGGACCGATTGAACGCAAGCAGCGAATGGTCACGCAGGATGATTCAGCGCTGCCACTGTTCGGTGACAACGACAACACAAGAAAGGCTGCATAATGGCAAAACTTACAAAGGCGCAGGCAAAAGCCCACGGCCAGGCTGTCGAGATTTTGCAGCAAGACGTATTGTCGTGGGACGATAGGGAGTTTGTGTACCGGAACTGGAACGAAGGCGCGAACCATGCAAACGGTGCGGCTGGCGCGTTCTTTACGCCCTTTGATCTTGCTTTCGATTTCGCCATTGACGCTGGCGGCGGGCGGGTTATCGATCTATGCGCCGGCATTGGCATGCTTTCATACGCCATAAATTGCCGCTCCCGATTTGCGGAAGCAATGCCTGAATTGGTGTGTGTCGAACGAAACTACGACTATGTCGAAGTTGGAAAGAAACTACTGCCAGAAGCCAAGTGGATCCATGCGGACGTTTTAGACGTTCTGGAGATGGAACTTGGCCGCTTCGATACAGCAATCAGCAATCCACCATTTGGAAACATCAAACGCTCAAAGAATGCGCCGCGCTACACCGGCAAGGATTTCGAGTTCCATGTGGTCGATATCGCGGCACATCTTGCAGACCACGGCACCTTCATTCTGCCGCAAGGGTCTTCTGGTTTCTTCTACAGTGGCCGCCAGAACTATTGCAGGCAGACCGAAGGCAAGGCGATCAAGTTTCAGGAGTTGACCGGACTTCATTTTGATGCCGGTTGCGGCGTAGACACCAGTTGTTTTCTAAATGAGTGGAAGGGCGTTTCGCCGCTTTGCGAAATCGTGTGCGTGGAATTCCCAATAATTGAGCCGCCCGAAATCGCACCAGCTGCACCGGCAAACGACAACCAACTCACTTTGTTTGGTGAGGCAGCATGAGCACCGCACAAGACCCGGCTGACTGCCACATCTGCGGGCGTCACGCGATTGGCGTCGGTATCGGCGCACACAACAACCCGAAGTGGGTTTGCGAAGAATGCGTCGCAATCATCAAGCACGTGCGCGCCGTCAAGCGGCTGGATCCATACGAGATGAAAGCCCGTGAAGGCGGCATGGACGCAGCGGCACCGCTTGTCGGTGAGTTCGGACCGGATTTGAGCCTATGGGAAGAGGATCAGGTTTTGAGCTTTTGCGGTGCTGTGTGGAAAGGTTGCGCCGACCGAATACGTACACTCATAGCCAGCGGAGAGCCACCATTTTGAAACACGCCAACGATAACGCACCACGTGCCTACTACAACGAAAATGCAGGACAAGATTAATGCGCAATCAATGGAAACCAAAAGCCTCTGATCCAAGGTATTGCGAAACTTGCAACAGGCGCCTGGAGAGAAAGCGCAACAAATCGGGCCGACTCGAGGGCTTCCGAGACTTCTTGCGACGGCGGTTTTGTTCACTGTCATGCGCTAACTCGCGAAGCAAAGGCGGCACATCTAGAAAGGCCTATCATTACCATGCGCGGAAATTCAGAAACTATTGCTGTGAATGTTGCGGTACAGAAAAGAGACTTCAAGCGCATCACATAGACACCAACTGGAAGAACAACGATCCGGCGAATATTCAGACCTTGTGCATATATTGCCATCAATTTTGGCACAAAACCCATGAAAGATGTGGAGCTGTGCCGACGGGACCCATGCCGAAATTAGTCTCTTATGAGCAGGTCAAAACTGCCAACGTGTCAGCCAATGACAACAAGGAAGCCATGAATGACGCCGCTTGAAGTTGCTCAATTCTACCGTAGTCACAATTGGCCTGTTTTCCCTTGTCGGGCAAAAGAAGAGATCGACAAACATACAGGCGAAATCCACAGCGCCAAGACGCCATATACAAGCAACGGCTTCCGCGGTGCCACCAAGAATTCACGCATAATTACTGAATGGTGGCGTCGCACACCCGACGCGATGATTGGATTGCCGACGGGCAAGGAAACAGGCATCTGGATCCTGGACCTGGATATCAAGCCGGGCGTTGGTGATGGTCATGAATGGCTCGACCGCATGGAGGACGAGCACGGCGAATTGCCAGACACCGCCCGCGTGAAAACCATGGGCGGCGGCACGCATGTATTCTTCAATCACGTTGCAGGCATACGCAATCGCGGTGGACTTGGAACATGTGTGGACGTGAGAGGCCAGGATGGGTACATAATCGCGCCTGGCAGTGTCGCCGGGGATGGCCGTACATATGAATGGATAGACCACGACGACATCGACAACCTGCCGAAAATCGCCGACGCGCCGCAATGGCTCCTTGATTTAATATTGCCGCCCGAACCGAAGGTCGTGCAACACGACTATCAGTATCAACCGGGAGGCAATGCGCCCTATGTAGAACGGGCGTTTCAGGCGGAACTCAACACACTTGCACACGCACCGCCTGGCGGTCGTGGATACCAACTGAATTCAAGCGCGTTCAGCGTTGGCACGCTTGTTGGTGCGGGTGCGCTTTCAAGGTCGGACGCCGAGAATGGTTTGCTGGAAGCCGCAACAGCCTGCGGCGTGCTGGCAAAAGACGGTGAGCGAGAAACCAATGCCAAAATACGACGCGGTCTGGACGCCGGCACGAAACAGCCGAGAATGATACCGGAAGCGGACGCCGGTTTTAACCAAGACAACACCACACTTATTGACCTTACAAAAATGATCGCCAACGGGCTTGCAAAGGCAAAACCCTGTGAGGACGCTCCGGCTATCGACAACCCGCAGCAGGACGACACGCCCGCAGCTAACGATAACCAGCCGTTGTTCAAAGCCACGCCGTTTGAATGGCTTGACCCGAAGAAGCTACCACGGCGCGAATTTGCATTCGGTACGCATTATATCCGTAAGTATGTGTCGGTAACGGTATCACCCGGCGGGCTTGGCAAGACCAGCAACAGCATTGCGGAAGCCTTATCAATGACAAGCGGCAAGACGTTATTTGGCTTTCCACCGAAGGGAAAACTTAACGTTTGGATTTTTAATGCGGAAGATCCTCGCGACGAAATGGAACGCCGAATTATGGCGGCGTGTCTGCACTACAATTTGAAAGCCAAAGATATTGAAGGGCGACTTTTTCTGGATACCGGGCGGGAGCAAGAGATGGTCGTGGCGATCGAGGACAAACAAACGGGGGTGCGTATTCAAAAGCCATTGGTGGAAGCAGTCGTTGAGCAAATTGAGCGCAACAAGATAGACGTTATGATCATCGATCCATTCGTTTCTACCCATAGTGTCAACGAAAACGATAACGGTGCCATCGACAAGGTCGCCAAGCTTTGGGCTTTAATCGCCGATGAGACCAATTGCGCGATTGATGTGGTTCATCACCTGCGCAAGGTTTCAGGCCGCGAGGCGACTGTCGAGGACTCCCGTGGCGCTGTATCCCTACTAAGTGCATCCAGATCGGCGCGGGTTTTAAACCGAATGACTGACAATCAAGCCACAAGTGCCGGTATCAGTGGCGATGACCGGTTCTCGTATTTCAATATAAATCAGGGCAAATCCAATTTGACAAAAATGTCTAATCGCATGGATTGGCGTAAGCTTGAGTCCGTTGCGTTGGGCAATGGTACGAGCCTGGGCAAGCCACAGGACCATGCTGGTGTCGTGGTACCGTGGCAGTGGCCTGACAAAGCCACAATCACCGATGCCGTACCATCCGATCAGCTAAAGTCGATCATGGTCAAGGTTGCGAACACCGATTGCCGGTCGAGCGATCAGTCACCGCATTGGGTTGGATACGTCATTGCGGACGCACTTGAAATCGACATGCCGGTTTCCAAAGGTATGACGGCGGAAAAGAAGCGTATCAAGCACATGATTGACGGATGGATTGAGTCAGGCACATTCAAAAAAGAGCGCGACAACGACCCGGCACACATTGGCCGCAAGATTGAATTTATCAGAGTTGCGAAATGATTTTATCCACCACCTTATCCACCTCCATTATGTGTCAGCGGGAGAATGTCGCCGACCAATTACTACACCTCCACAACCCCACCACCACCACCCCGTCCCCTTTTAAGGGGCGGGGGGGTGGGGGTGGTGGTGGGGATGGGGTTGGTTAGTAATGATGTAATGAAAAAATATGACCACCATTTTTGAGGTGGTGGATAAGGTGCAAATTGGACGTGGTTGATTTGCAATCTTGATAAACGGATAGTGGTGCAAAGGTTACAGGGAGGGACAGACACAATGTGCGGACGCTTTATCACAACTGGAACATGGGCCGAGTACCGTCAATACATGAATATCCTCCCGCCCGAAGTGGATACCAGAAACGGCCCGCAGCCCAACTACAACACAGCGCCAACGAGCGAGCTTGAGATTGTTACAAGCCATGACGGTGAAATCGACATAGAAGCGGTACGGTGGGGTTTAATGCCGCATTGGGCCAAAGACACCAAAGTTCGCGCGATGATCAATGCACGGGGCGAAACGGTGGCAGAAAAGCCATTCTTTCGGACAGCGTTCGAATACGGTCGCTGCCTGATACCGGCGACCGGTTATTACGAATGGCGCACTGAAAACAAGGTCAAGCAGCCCTATCTCATCCACTTGCCAGGCGATGCGCCAACGTTCGAACCTTACGCGATGGCCGGGATCATGTCTTACAACAAAATATTGGGCACACGTACGTTTGCAATCGTCACACTGGCAGCAGACCAAAGTGTAGCGGACATTCACAATCGCATGCCCGTGATACTCAATAGCGACGCACTGGCCGCGTGGGTGAATTCAGATACAAGCAAGGATGACGCGCTTGAACTGCTGCAGGAAAACCGTGGTGCCGATCTGGTCTACTATCCGGTATCAAAGGATGTTGGCAGTGTGAAGAATAAAGGGCCTGAGTTAATTGAGAAAGCCAGTAATTCAGAGAAATAATGCATATTCACCATTCCATTTGAAATATATTTGTGCCTATACTCGTGAAATACATTGTTTCGGAGGCATAACATTATGATTTCAAGATTGATTAAAACTGCACTGGCGACTTGCTTGGTGATGGCGGGAATGACAGCACAATCATTTTCGTTAGAACGACAGCTCGCACAACAGCTAAGAGCCGAATGGTGGTCGATCCCAACCGCCCCTCCCGGCATGGTGCCGATGGTTGTCTACGTGCCAGCACAGCAGATGCAGCCCACAGCAATTCCGCCGCATACACATGCACCACAGGCAGCGCAGACGATTGATGCAACGCATTGCTCAATAAATGACGTGGCTGTGCTGACACAGGATGTGCCTAGTTGTGAGAAGGCTGGTGGGACGGTTGTGAAAGAGAGAGCAAGTTTTGGTTATTCAAAGTGTCATGGAAGTTATTGGCATTGCCTGACACACTAACAAGCACCTCAACTCCGGTTATCAACCATCGCGTTCCAGCGCCCGCAATCGTGCCTCATGATCTGCAAAGCGCTCATAGATGGTGGTAATCGCCCGGTTTGCATCGGTCGCGATCAGGCGTTCACGTACATCAAACAGGAGGAATGAAACTATGAAATCGAAGTTATTGAAAACTGCACTGGTGACTTGTTTGGCGGTGGCAGGCCCTACTCACGTATTTGCAGATAACCTTGCAGCGGAACTGATCCCCTTTCCCAGATTGCATTTCGCTATTCCTACCACCCCTCCCGGCATGATCCCCATGACTGTCTATGTGCCAGCACAGCAGATGCAAGCACCGATCCCACCGCACACACACGCGCAGAAAATTAATGTAACGCATTGCCTGGTCAGCGATGTGGCTGTCCTAACGCAAGACGCGCCGAGTTGTGAGAAAGCTGGTGGAACTGTTGTAAAAGAGAGGGCAAGTTTTGGTTGGTGCCCAAGTAATAGGGAAGCCCCCTGCTTCTAACGGTTGCACAGACCCTACCCACCCAATATCGCCCTAGACCCACTGTCGGTTGCGCAGAATAAGGCAACGCAGCTAGCTTGATGCCGAGACATCAAATTACAACTTGCGATCTGAATTGGGCGTATAAAAGTTGAACTGATCCAGCCACTGAAGATGCACCTTCATTGGAATCAAGCGAACGTCTTGAGAGGTTGAATTATTAAAAAAATCCAGCCGAAAAGACTGCGAAAACAGTTATTTTGTAAACGTACATAGGCAAATCGTTACATACTAATCGCTTTTTATACCTTCGGTGTTTCCGTTTGGATCGTATAATGACTCCATATGAAACAGTTTGGACCACAACTTTTCCATAAACCAGCATAATTAGATTGAGATCGGACTGTTTGAGACCACCAGAGGATCAAAAATGAAACAGAACCAGCAATTCTGTTTCAACAATTGAAATAACGGATGGCACTAATTGACGACGCAGACTTCGGCTTCAATCACAATGCTTACTGGTATGCTCCATGTCTTATAGTTCACACTCATGGAATGCCCACTGTTGAAGACGCGTGTGCTTCCCAGATTAACGTAACTGCAACCATTACCGCCTTCGCATCGCACTGTAGCATTTCTATAAAATGCATTTTTCTTCACCCATTCCTCGCCCATATTAACAGCAAGACTTTCAACTGGTTGACGATCTGCATGGCGATCACAACTACTATCACAGTGACGATTAGGAGTAGTTCTAGTGGCGGAATCCTTGAACAAACATGTGATTGCCGCATGGCTCTGCGTTGAACATACTACTGACAACGCCAAAGTTGATGCAAGAACAAAGTTTTTCATGACATTCTCCAAAAGTTGTTTTCAGCATTAAAATCTAACAATTTGTAAGCGTCCATTGCTTCCCCTTTGATTCAATTGAAAAATAATATCATTCACCGTCCAACCAACTCTCCCATGGTCACCACAGATCAGTTGGACATCGCCCTGTTTGTACTCATCTGCCAAGGCTGATGTTGTACTCAACTGCGAAATGAATAGCGCGTACGCCGCACACAGATCGGATTTTTACTATCTACCCCCCGAAAGCCAAAATCGTCACAATAAATAGTCGACACAAAGCTCCACCCAATTGCGCTACACACAACTACTTGCAATTGACGCTTGCCCCATGCAAAACTTAAACGTGCCGAATTACAACCTGTCAGAAATGATAGGTTGTAGTTCAAGGCGTAAGGCTGCTGGGGAGGGTACAGTCTTGCAAAATGGCTTAATTGATCTGCTTACAGGCCTTCGATCCGCCGATGGCATTGACTCATCATGGAGAGTTGCTGAACGATATTTTCGAGAACTTCAATTTGACGTTATTAATTGTGCAGTCATGGATAGCCAAAGTAACACATTGATTGGTTTCCACTCCAATATGAGCGAAGATTGGATGCAGCATTATTATGATAGCGATTATGGCGCGTGCGACCCATTGGTTAAATACGCGAATGAAAATACCGCTGATGTCTTATTCCTTCAGGAAAACAGAGTTTGCTTTCCGAGCACTGATGTTGTGAAGTCAAATAAAATGCTTGATGAAGCCCTTGATCAGGGGATTCGTTCATCGTTGCTTTCGACCTTCCAATCCACCTCGTTTGATCACAAAGCCGCATTTAATTTGGGAAGCAATTTGGATAGTAAGCGTTTCACTGATCATTTTAGACACAAGCGCGATGAGATACTCATAGCTGTGGCGCTGGTTCCGAATTATCTGTGTTTCGATGACATAAACACCAAATTGAACGGTCGTTGGTTTCCATCAGAAGGTGCCAATGTGAAATTGTCACCCAGGGAGTTAGAAACGCTGCATTGGCTCTCTTCAGGTTTGCGCAATGATCGCATCGCGGACAAAATGAAGATTGCGGCAGTGACCGTAAATTTTCACATGCTTTCAATAAAAAAGAAGCTTAACGCAAAGACGAGAGAACACGCGGTTGCATTGGCGATAAAACAAAACCTTATAGCTCCGTGATGCATATGTTCGACCAGTCCGTTTCACAAATGCAGGCTCTTTGTTGTCAATATTCTCGACTGCCATCGACACTGAGTAGCAGACGAGAGCCCCACCTAACGTCAAACGGCAAGACGCCGTTAAAACTCTTGCTCAACTCTCGTTGCGCTTTGTTGTCGTCCCAACTCCCGCCGTCATCAACGCCAGCCATCCGCCATCCGCATCGCATCACCACAAAAAAATCTACACAATAATACAACCAGAATAATTCCGACTTGCAGCCTTGGATTGGTGCGGAAGTGAGCGCGAAAATTCCCGTCATTTCACTCCCCACTCTCGCACTCACACATTCTCTGAATCTTTGAAACGCAACCCGCAACCGGGTTGTGAAGAAATATGCGCATCTTGACATTTTATGCGAAATCGCATACATGTATCCAACCACACCACCACATATCACCACCACCACTAGCGAGGATGCAGCATGAATCAACTTGCTTCCACCAATCCGGCGAACGCGTCGTTACCTGAAAAGTATGAACACGCCAAAAGAGCATTGGCGGATTGCGCCAGCATCGACGAGTGTCTGACATGGGCAGATAAATCGGCAGCTCTGGCGTCCTATGCACGGCAGGCCAAAGACGACCAACTTGAGAAACATGCACTGCGAATTCGGGCGCGAGCCATACGGCGCGCCGGGGAACTGCTCAAACAGATTGAATCGGCCAAGGGTGGCGACAGGAAATCCAATGAATATCAAAGGGAGGGCAACCAACCATTGATCACCAGACACACCGCGTCAAAAGACGCTGGCATGTCCATCCATCAGGCAAAACAGGCCATCCGCGTCGCCAACATTCCAGAAGAAAAATTTACAGAACAAGTGGAAAGCGCGAAGCCACCCACCATCACCAAGCTTGCCGAACAAGGGAAACGGGAAGCACCAAAGCCCATCGTTGATCTGAAGGGACGCGACCCGTCCGAATTCAACAGGTCACTGCATTTCGTTGCGATGATCAGTGAATACGAAAAAGAGATACGGCAAGTTGACCTTGGCACAATCCTGCCCGGTCTGATCGAAAGCGAGGCCAAAAAAGTACGCGAGTTGGTAACGCGGATTGATGTTACCCATGATCAAATTGCCACAAGGATCTAACGCCATGTTCAAAAAGATACAGATCGAAATTGCATCATTCATCGCACGCAAACTGAACCGCGGTAAAATCGTTCCGTTCGAGTTGGTGGTCAGTGAGATTGTCGCGGCACGCTCAGGCATCACCGGACCCGATGCCGATTTTTACCGGGTGTGCACCTACAAGGTTGTGAAGGAAACCGTCAAAACCTGCATCGGGAAATACAAGGCCAACAAGAAAAATCAGGACCAGTTGTCTTTACCCGGCTTCCAGCATCTACAAATTGCATATCCCGTTACGCGAAACGATGTTCACATGTTGGTGCCCATCGACCAATTGACCGACGGCGAGTTAGCCGCAAGGGCTGATGAATACGAATCTATGGCACGCGGTTGCCGTGATCATGCGCGCGAAATACGTGGATACATACAGGCCCGCACAGCCGCCAACGACAACGCGCCAGCCAAACGGGAAGCAGCATGACCGGCAACAGCAAGGTGCGGGCTTCGGCTCGCACCACCACACAAACAACCAGGATGGACGGTAAGCGGGTAAAGATCACCACGCGCAACGGCAAGGTGACCATCAAACCCGCCCTGCCCCAAGAATGGGAACTGCAGGCGGCACAATGTCGCCGTCTGCGCAACATGCCTGAATATGGCGGGCAGTTTCTATTCGCAGGCGACCAGAACGCGGCCAAGAGAGGCGGCAAGGCGCGCGTTCAGGCGCAGGCCTCTGGAATGATACCCGGCGAGCCGGATATGCGCGTGTACGGCGCTGGCTGTCGCCTGTTGCTATGGGAAAACAAAGTTGGGCGCGGTCCCGTCAGCGCCAGCCAGAAGGAACGGCACGCTGCGCTGGCTGCATTGGGGCACAAGGTTCATGTGCTGCGCGCAGTCAGTGAAAAGGAAGCAGCAGACCAAGCTGAGTCCCTTGTGCGCGATTGGTTGTTGCAGCCAGCTAATGATAATAAAATAGGCTAATTCGCATTTACGTGTTGACTCGGCGCTAAGTTGCAAAGGAAATCAATATCAAGTTATAGTATATTAGATTGAAAACCTTTTGGGGGATTGGGGACATGAAAATAACTAACGCAAATTCGTTGTGGGCACTTGCACTATTACCCACTTTATTAGGCGGATGCACATCAACACTTGATGTTTATGAGTTCTATGGTGATCCGGGAATTGAGAACGTTGAATTTTCAGGACTTAACGCATACTTCCAACACACAAATCCAAAAATTTCAGGCGTAAATGTTTTAATGATCCACGGAATGGGAGGTTATGCTAATTCCGATCATAGTACCGTACCCGTTGATCTTGTTGAGGATAGATTGGGCTTAAGACGTAAGTCGGATCCATACTTCAAACGCATAAGAGACAGCAATGGAAGCATCATAGGATCTCTTGAAACAACACTTTACAACTCATCTTCTACAGATCGAAAAATTGCGTTCAATGTAATGTATTGGAGCCAATCAACATGGAACCTCAAATGGCAGCTTGCTTTACGAGATAACTCTGATGAATGGATGACAAGAAATCGTCTCAAAAACATGAACCGAGTAAAGCAGGACTTATTGAACTGGAATGTATCTGACGTTCTACTCTATCTAGGGCAGAAAAATCAGAGTATCGACGCTGCAGTAAGCGGTGCTTTACAACAAATGGTTGATGATCCGAAACAAGATTTTTCTAATCGACCGCTATTAATAATTAGCTTTAGCCAAGGCAGTTTTATAGTTGCTCATGTTCTGGAGAAGATGCGGCGCTACGGACCCACAAAACAGAGATCGACCGCGCGGACAGTGCAGTCACAGGTTTGCAAAATTTTTATGCTGTCTAATCAGATTCCTCTTCTTGACCTAGCCTTACCAATTAAGCCATCGAAATCGCAGGGTTCAGATTTGGAGAGTTTAACTGTAAACGCTAGGCCTGACTTTGGGGCAACCGCATCTGAACAGGTAAGCGTGCCACTCACAGCCATGTCAGACACGCCTTTGTTCAACACTAAAAATAACAATCTTTGCTTTGATGAACCAAAGATTGTTGCAATATCAGATCCGAATGATGTGTTGAGTTATTCATTCTCCGATTATTTTAAAGAGGAAGACCCGAAAACATATATTGATGTCCTAATAAGTATTGCGAAAACTGAGTATCGGATTCCTCTAACGACACCGGGAAATGGGATTGTAAATCCCATTGACGCTCACACCGGGTATGGTACGAACTCAAAAGTGCTTGACTTAATCGTTGATGGTGCCTCCGTTAAGAGAGGTGCGCAGCCTAAATCGCGCTAAAGCGAAAATCTGAAGTTCTAATTTCTTACCGATTAGCTGAGTCGTATGTGTCGACCATCAGCTTGCGATACAAAGCCGTTTATCAGGCGCATAGCGGAAATCAATGCCCGACTTGACGCGCAAGACACGCCCGGAAGTTTGCGCAACCTCACTATGTTGGCACGGCAGGTAAATCCAGCCATTGGAGTCTCTGTCGAGGCTGGAAATCTCTTCATTGAGGAAGTCACCATCAAGGCAAACGGTCGCTCTGGTATCAAGACGCTATTTGGTCCCGCAACGGTCGAAGCGGTTAAGGGTGAATTGCGGCGTATGGCGGGTTCAAAAAAGCCCACGCGGCTTGATAGGTAAGAATGTCGCTGCTGTACAAATTAAACACTGCTCGCCATCACCTATTACATCTGACTTAGAATAGTCACTGTTTATTCGTCAGCAAAAATATCAACAGGTACAAATACAAGATCGCCCGGAATGCCTTCATCCTGCTCCCCAATTGTGCATTCCTCGAAATAGGCACACAAAGCCACTGCACCAGATGCTGCAGCAACAACAAAACCGACTGCGCCACCTCGAATCTTGATGCTTTTGACGTTGAAACTAGTTCGCCCTAAACGCATCTTGCGGTCTAATGTCAGCTTAACACCCTCATCAACCTCAATGTTGTATATACGCTGATTCAGAGAATTGGGCTTTTTGGGAGGCTCTATGACTTTCGCCCAAAGAGTGTTGTTTTGGAATACAAACAGCCTTTTCGGGGTACCAACAGTTCCGTTATCGATTCCTCTCAATGCACGCCGCACCATCTCTGTTTGGTTTTCATTAAGTCCGCTGCGTACTTTTTTCTCGTTAAAGAATGCCTTAACACTTAGTATTTTCTGGCTATCTTGCCCTAATCCTGCGCAACTCAGAGAGAACAGTATTGCCGCACAAATAATCCATTTCATATTGCACCTCCAATTGTCGGGAGTTTTGTGATTTTAAATACGATAGATTGTTCGCTCAAACAGGTGCGGTGGAAACATGGCATTATCACCGGTAGCAATGCAGGTGATACACAACCACTTTATGCCAATTCTGTTTTTTCGTCAAAGTTCACGTTTCCCTTGACAAAATAGGCGATATCGCCTATTAGTCTATTACACCACCACACTTCACCACATTAGGGGCACCCATGTCATCACAGACGCGGCACGCATCGCCGATTCCGAAGGCTGCAAACGACAATACACCACAGCAACACACGCCAACAAAAACCGTATGTCACGATGGCGTATGGATCGGCTCCCATGAAATCGAGCTTTTTATCGAATATGATTTGAAGTTTGGTAGACCACAACCTGAATACCCAACATGCGAAGATACCCTGCTGCCTGAAGGTGGTGTGCTGATACCATTTTTGGATGCGAACAGGCACCGTTTTTGGGTTGCAGCGATACCTGAGGTTATAGGCAGTGGGTTTGCCTATGAATGGCGCATTGAAATTTACAAGAAGAAAATAGAAGCAGCCACAGCGCTGCGCAGATCAATTGAACAGGCGATAACTGACGACGACTATTGGGCGGATGCGGACGAGGATGCCGCCTAATGCGGACACCATCACAGCACCGGGCAGAGGTCGATACGTGGCGCGCCGACGCACCCAAGGACGACAGCGATATTTTTCATGATCAATGGGAGCCACATTGGGGCGGCGGCAAGCCACGGCACGCGTCATTGGCTGTACAACTGGCCGCGTTAATCGAATTGCGAAATAGGCCGGAAAAAGAACAGAGCATAGGGCAGATGGAAACGAATTGGAGCGTTGTACCAGACGGGCGCAAAACCGACGCGGCAGGTCTTTTTACTGAACGCGGCAGAGATATTTCACCATCTGTAGACGAAATCACAGCCTCATTGAGTGATGTTGTCGTGACTTATCATACGGGACCAAAGTCGACCTGCAATGGAGGCAAGGGGGAAATTCACGCGCTGCCGGTTGATGGTGACATAGAGCGCAACGACGCGGGACAGGTTACGCGCATTGGAAAACTACGGTTCAGCGACGGACTGCAAACCGAAAAGGCATACAAAACGTCACCAGATGGCAGCGTAATCCAGTACGATGCGCGACTGCCAACCGGCGCGATGCTTCACACAAAGGACGAAACGAAGGGACAGTTGGGCGGTCAGAGCACAAAAGGCTTGGCAGCAAGTAACAAATATTTCGCTGATATGCTTTGCACCACAGATCACCGATACATCACTGGCAACCGCAAAACTAGGCGCGGCAAATCATACACAGCAAGCGAATCCAAGGCCATGCTTGCCAACGCCTGGAGCAACACCAAATGCCCGCCAACTGTCACGAAATGCCCGGACGGATTGCCGTGCGGATCCGCCAGGGTTGCAGATAGCTTCGTGGGATTGAAAAAGGGGCGTTGTGGAGATTCCGGTGCGCAGGCGTGGGAAGACATCGCCACATCGATCGTCAATCGGGAAATATGGGATCAAACACTAGCCGCACTGTCCGAGCGGGATACGCGTACATTGGAAGCAGCATTGAAGGCGCCAAACATGCAAGCGGTCGGGAGCGCCATGGGCTTCTCTGGAAAACAGGCCGAACGGCGCGGGAGGCAGGCATTATTGGCTGCAAATGACAATTTTTCATCTATTTTGAAAAAAAAAGCGGCCTAAGCGTCCCTTTCCTAGTATTCGCAACCGTTATTAGTGAGGGGGTACAAAAATTCCCCCGCCACTTCCGTTTGAACCACAACGGACGCCCGGACATGCGGCAGACTTTGGTGCCGTCTCTGAGTCGGGCGTAACTACACGGCGGCTTTTATACCGCTGTACGGCAGTTCTAGGGTTTAACCCGCGACATCGCCTTTGTGGTGGCTGCCGTAACTCACCACGTTTGGCGCAGTTCTCCTCCTGCAGCCTTACGCGTGCCGTTCCCCTTATGGGTTGAGCGGAGGACATGCCCGAATGGGCAAAGCAGGTGCCGGTCTGACTTGGTCTGCTAAGGCCATCAGCACCCGAAAGGGTGAGGTGTAGCAAGCCGCTGGCAAACATATTCGTTGCGAAAGACGGTCTGGTCTGGCTTGCGAGGCCATCAGCACCCAATGGGAACCTTAGAAGGTAGGGGCAAAGCCCGCCGTCAAAACCTGTTCGCCCCAATCGGGCAAACGAGTTGAGGGGGCGTCACGTTCCACTAGTAAGTTCATTTTTAAACAATCGAGCCTTTTTGATTTTTTCAATCATATCATTCGGCACTTGATTGCTCGGACCGTGACATTCCAGTAGCAGATTTTGAAAAGCTACTTTTGCATTGCGAAATCCCGCTTTCTTTTTCCCAAGACCAAACATTTTTTCAAATGTGCCTGCAATCGTCGTAAAAATCGCGAGCATCGCTATCGTTTCTTTCTGTCCTTCTACAGTCGCATAATACGTGGTCATTGCACCGGCCACCACCACGATACAAATGGAGATCAAATGGGCAACCCAATAACCAAAATATTGCCTAGAGGCGGTTCTTACCTCACCTTTTAGTAACTTCACTATTTCATGGTGAGAGTGCAGTTGTTTGTCAACGATCTCAGTGTCATTCTCCATTCCAATTTCTCCCTCATAGAAACTCCATTCCAGAAAGAGAATGATAACTCAGATAAATCATCGCCGTCAGTGAGATGGTTCACAGAGAGATTCGTCGCTCAATTTTTCACCTACATAGGGCTATTTCCAAGTGTAAATTTCCATCTCCTTTCTATTCCTCACTCAACAGCCCGCCACGGCGGCAAGCCAAACGAGATGGCAGCGCATGCATAGGCTATGTGAGCCGGTGCACCCTCCTCTTTGTACTTGTCTATGGTGTTACGAGCCAAGCCAAGCAGGCGGGACGCCTTTGACGTATTCAGGCCTTCCTTTTCAAGCCACGCAACGAAGTCTTTCGCTTCCATGGTTTTTGTCCTATATTGGTTAAGGAACCGGATCACCAACTTGGCAACCCGGCCCCTTGCTACCTTACTAAGTGGATCAGAGTGGCTAAACTAATCACCACCTGTAAGGCTTGAAGGGTAAGGCTTAAGGTCTCGTAAGACATTGGCCTTTCCTCCGGTGCGCGGGGAAGATTTATTTCTTCCCCCTCACGCACAAACAATATGCAACATTTTGAGCAAAGAGTCGAGTCTTTTGCTCAAAATATTGCAATTTTCTTGATTTATTTTCATGAAACATGACGACACCCGACATTGGCGCGGATGGTACAAGCTGGCGCGCTGGCAACGGTTGCGACGTACCCGCCTTGCAGAACAGCCTTTGTGCGAGCGATGCCTTGAACAAGAGATAATCGAACCCGCCACTGTCGTGCACCACAAGGTGCCACACAAGGGCGACGAAGACCTGTTCTGGTCTGGTCCATTCGAGAACCTATGCAAGCCACATCACGACTCACACGGCCAACTGGAAGACCACGGCAAGAAGGTCATTCGGTTCGATGCGGACGGCTGGCCAATGTGATCAAAAAAAAGCAAAAAAAGCAAAAAATTGTTCAAAAAACTGCATTTTTTTGTTGACAGACGCGAGTCGGCGTGATACAATGAAGGGTTGCGCATTTGTCACACCTCTGGGGGTATCGAAACTTAAAAATCTTTTTTTTCTCGGACCGGCGTGGGTAGTTTGCGCACACTTTTCCAATTCAAATTATGAGGCTAGTTGAAGATGGCACGGCCACGCACGCCAAAGGCGAAGGCCGACATTACCGGCCAATCATACAAGCGAAAAACCAAATTCGAAGACCGACACGAACCCGTCGTCAATGATGGGCTTGGCGATGCTCCTAAATGGATTGTTGATACTGAGACAAACAAGGCTCGCGACGCGTGGGAGACATTACGCAACGACATACCGTGGCTAAACAGCAGTCATCGAATGCTCGTGGCGACAGCAAGCAATATTCTTGGAC
Organism: uncultured Rhizobiaceae group bacterium; assembly: GCA_947501445.1. GTDB lineage: Bacteria > Pseudomonadota > Alphaproteobacteria > Rhizobiales > Rhizobiaceae > Hoeflea_A. Next base: position 114,548 of record CANMVS010000016.1, read on the forward strand.
GCATGATCGCGGGGCAAGATTGCGGAGTCCAGGCCTTGAACTTGTTTCGACAATGTTTAGGGCAAATGGGCGCGACGCCGGCGGATGCGAGTAAAGCGGGTGCGAAGCCAGGCGATGACAAAAGCGACGACCCGGCAGACGAATTCTTCTAAGGGGCTGCCCAAACATCTTGACCCACCCTACCCTCACGGTGATGTTGACGAATACGCAGAAAAAGTAATTGCCGGTGAAATTGTTGCCGGACCTCATGTAAGAAACGCGTGCCGCCGTCATAAGAACGACCGCAAGAATGCTCGCACGCGCGGTGTTCATTGGGACCAGGAGGCCGCCGAGCGCGTATTTCGCTATTTTGAATCTGTTCTATGCCTGAACGGCGGCCAGTTTGAAGGGCGACCGTTCAAGCTTCATGCTTCGCAAAAATTCGTTGTCGGCTCGATATTCGGGTGGAGGATTGTTGAATCCGATGGTGCCTTAGTGCGCCGGTTTCGCCGGTCATACATCGAGCAGGGCAAAGGAAATGGTAAATCGCCGCTGGCTGCCGGAGTCGGTATGTACGCGATGACTTCCGATGGTGAGTCCGCCGCCGAAATCTATGCAGCCGCAGCTGATAAGAGCCAGGCATTCGTCTTGTTTCGTGATGCAGTTGCAATGTATGACCAGTCGCCAAAACTGAAAGCACAACTGACGCCAAGCGGTGGCAACCCCGTTTGGAACCTGTCGTTTATGAAGAAGCGTTCGTTCTTTCGGCCTATCTCCCGCGAAGGCGCACACAGTGGACCGCGTCCGTACGTGGCTCTGTGCGATGAAATCCACGAACACCCGGACGGCAAGGTTATTGAAATGCTGGAACGCGGATTCAAATTCCGGCGCCAGCCTTTGCTTTTCATGATTACAAATTCTGGCAGTGACCGGAATACGATTTGTTGGGACGAGCACCAGCATGCGGTGAAAGTTGCCGCTGGCACGATCACGCCAGACGAAGATTTCACCTTTGTTGGTGAGGTCGTCGACGACAGATCGTTTTCGTATGTCTGCGCGCTGGACAAAAAGGACGACCCTTTCACGGATCCTACGTGCTGGCAGAAAGCAAATCCGCTTTTCGGTGTCACACTGAAGCACGATTATCTTGCCGGTGTAGTTGCGCAGGCAAAGGATATTCCAAGTAAGCGGAATGGAATTTTGCGTCTGCATTTTTGTGTGTGGACGGATTCCGACATCAACTGGATACCGCGCAATCTCATTGATAATGTCACGGCTGATTTCGACCCGTATGAAGAGCATGCGGGCAAAGAAATAAATGCGGCCGGCTTGGATTTATCCGGCACCAAAGACTTAACAGCCGCTGCATTCGTTGTGCAGACGGGCACCAAACGCGTCATACGCGAAGACGGTGAGGAAGCCGACCTACCAACTTACGACGCATGGATTGAAGCCTGGTCACCAGGCGACACGCTCGACGAACGGTCGAAAGAAGACCACGTGCCTTACCGGCTTTGGGTCGACCAGGGGTACCTGCGTGCACCGCCCGGAAAAAGGATTCGATATGACCATGTTGCAGCGTTGTTTGCGAAACTTAATTCTGAGTGCGGCATTAACGTTTTGGCTTACGATAACTACAGCTACGACAAGTTCGAAGACGAACTTGACTCCTATGGTGTGGATTTACAGACCGTAAATCACCCTCAAGGCGGTAAGAAACGCGCAAAACCAAGTGAAGAAAAGATTGCCGAAGCAAAAGCGAACGGCGAACCAACCCCACTTGGGCTTTGGATGCCGGGAAGTATTGCCGAACTGGAAACGCTCATTCTTGAGGAGCGCATTCGTCTTCGTAAATCGCCTGTCTTGATTACCGCGCTCATGGGTGTGGCAATCGAAACGGATCCGCTGATGGGCAATCAGTGGTTTTCAAAAAAGAAATCAACAGTCCGAATTGACCCGGCTGTCGCGTTGGCGATGGCGGTTGGTGCCGCAGCTGACGGCAAGGTGGATCAAAGCAAATCCTTTTGGGAAGTGCTTGACCCGGACGGCGAATATTAAACCAGGCAGCTAATTCTAGGAATCATAAATGGGTATTTGGGATTGGCTGCCCGGTAAGAAGGCCAGCGAAGCAAAGGACGTGTCTTTTTCGCAGGCGTTTCTGGATTACTTCAATATGACATCGGTGAAATCTGGTGCTCGTGTTGATTGGCAAACCGCACTTGACGTAACGACGGTACTTGCCGCAGCGCGCGTTATCGCAAATGGCGTGGCGCAAGTTCCGCTTCGGGTTATGCGGGAAACCGCAGACGGTTTGGGTAGCGAACTGGCAACCGACCATCATCTTTACAAGGTGCTCAATCGGAAGCCGAATACATGGCAAACATCGTTCGAATTACGTGAAACGATGGTTTTGCATCTCGTTTTGACCGGGAATGCGTATCTTTACATAAATAGGGTTCGTGGAAAGATCAGGGAGCTAATTCTGATCGACCCGGGATTCGTCACAATCACCCGGAACGACGACTATTCGCTTGAATACACAATTCGTGGTGTTGATGGTTCTACACAGACCTTGCCACAGAGCCTTATCTGGCACCTTCGTGGACCGTCATGGGACGGCTACCGGGGGTTGGACGCGGTAAAACACGCTCGTGAGGCAATCGGCCTCGCTATCGTTACTGAACAAACCCACGCGGAAATGCATCGAAATGGTGTCCAGGCCAGCGGCACGTATGCCACCGAACAAAAGATTGATCCCGACAAATTCAAACAGATCCAAAAATGGATTGCTGCACAGATCGGCAGCGAAAACAGGCACAAACCATTCATAATTGACTCTGGCTTCAAATGGCAGCAGCAATCAATGACTGGTGTCGATGCGCAGCATCTGGAAACCCGAAAATATCAGGTCGAAATGGTCTGTCAGGCATTGGGTGTGTTCCCGCAAATGATCGGGCACGCCGGGCAAGCGATGACGTTTGCGAGCGCTGAACAGGTGTTTCTCGCCCATGTCGTTCACACGTTAGGACCTTGGTGGCGCCGAATTGAGGAATCAATCGACAACAATCTGCTGAACGGTGTTGGCGACGAAATTTACTTCGCAAAGTTCAACGCAAATTCACTCATGCGTGGCGCCACAAAAGACCGCGGTGAGTATTACGCGAAAGCGCTTGGTTCAGGTGGTTCACCCGCCTTCATGACTCCAAACGAAATCCGCGCTCTTGAAGACTTAAACCCCATAAAAGGCGGCGAGGAATTGCCCAAACCGATAAACATCGGCGGCGTGAAACCTGCAACGACGGAACCCCCAAAGACATGACAAAAAACAAGGATAACCAGCCCGTTGAATGCAAATTTGTTGGGTTGTCTGAATTAAAATTCGCATCATCTGACGAAGAAATGACTTTCGCGGGTTACGGTGCTGTTTTTGGCAATGTCGACAGTCATGACGACGTGATTGCGAAAGGTGCATTCGCCGAGACGCTAAAGAAAGCGCAAGCAGACGGGAATTGGCCTGCAATGCTTTCGCAACACGGCGGGATGTTTGGTGATGGTGACACGCCAATCGGCGTTTGGACCGAAATGCGCGAAGACGACATAGGTCTTTGGATCGAAGGTAAGTTCGCCCCGACCGAAAAAGGTAAAGAGGCTTACGCACTTCTGAAAATGAAGCCGCGCCCGGCATTTAACGGGTTATCAATTGGCTATAGAGCCAAAGAATGGGCGCGAGGCACAGAACCAGGTGAGCCAAGACGCACACTAAAGGCGGTTGAACTGCTGGAGGTGAGTTTGGTTACGTTCCCGTCGAACGGCAAAGCGCGCGTTCTAAACGTGAAATCAGATTTTAATCCGCGACTTTTCGAAGACAGCCTGCGTGACGCTGGCTTGTCGCGGGGTGACAGCGTGAAGGCTGTTGCTGTTTTCAAGGAAATGCTTCGTCGTGATGACGATGAGCCGACAGATGGTCTCTGTGATGGGGATGACACGGCAGAAAAAAGTGACGCAGTGCTGAAAACGCTTGCCGAACGCATTCGAGCGCTCGCCGCATAAGCGGAAACCAGCGCAAACAACCCCACATTACAAAGGACTAACAATATGCCGGATCAAACCGCTATTGAGAAGGTTATGAATGCCTTCGAAGAATTCAAGACTGCCAATGATGCAGCGCTTGATGAAATCAAGAAAAATGGCGTAACGGACCCCATTCTCACCGACAAAATCGGCAAGATTGAAGACACTCTTGCCAGTTTTGAGGACGCCAATCAGAAGCTGACGGCTGTTGAGCTTGAGGTTAAGTCTGCCGAGGCCGAAGCCAAAAAGGAAAAGGAACACATCGACGAGATTGAGGAAAAACTTAATCGACTTTCGATGAGAGGTTCATCTGATCCTGAACAGCGCGCACAGGACCTGAAAACCACGGTCAACGAATGGGCACGGGCCGTTGTCGGCGCGGCAACCGTCGGTGTTCCGAATCTGTCCGAAGGACAACAGAAAGCGCTGGCGACTGTCACCGAAGAATACAAAGCCTTGGGTGTTGCGAACGACACGACCGGTGGTTATCTGGCACCAACTGAATATGTTCGTGAAATCATCAAGGGCGTCACGGAAGTCTCACCTGTCCGCGCACTTGCTCGCGTCCGTAGGACTGCTTCAAAGGCGATCAGTGTTCCAAAGCGCACAGGCCAGTTTTCTGCACAGTGGGTTGCTGAACAGGGAACCAAGTCCGAAACGGACGGCTTGCGCTACGGTATGTGGGAAATTCCAAACCACGAACTGTTCGCACTGATCGACATTTCAAACACGAACCTGGAAGACTCTGCCTTTGATCTGGAGGACGAAATTTCGTTCGAAGCCAAAGAGCAGTTTGCAGTTGCGGAAGGCGCTGCATTTGTTTCAGGTAGCGGTGTCGGTAAACCCGAAGGCTTTCTTGTCGCGGCTGGCGTTGCTAGTGGCAACTCTGGTTCGGCAACGACCATTGCAGACGCTGAAGGTCAGGCTAATGGCTTGATTGATCTGAAGTATGGTCTGAAAACAGCATACGCACGCAATGCAACGTGGACGCTCAACCGCACGACTCTTGGTTCCGTTCGTAAGTTGAAGGACGCCAACAAGGGTTACATTTGGATGCCTGGTATCGCACAAGGTAAGCCAAACACCATTGATGGTGATCCTTATGTCGAAGTTCCCGATATGCCCAATGAGGGTGCTGGCACTACTCCAATTGCATACGGTGATTTCAAGCGTGCATATACGCTGGTTGATCGTATCCAGATGGAAATGCTTCGGGATCCATACACGCAGGCTACTGGCGGCAACATCCGATTCATCTTCCGTCGCCGTTTGGGTGGTCAGGTCACGCTTGCTGAAGCCATCCGCAAGCTGAAGTGCGCAGCATAACCCACCAGGCTTTGGGCGCGTCACAAGGGCGCGTCCGTTCCATTTTACAGATAAGGAGTAAGCCTGATGGCTTCAAAAGATTCTCATAACGGACTGCATTTCGTTCCGTTGATTGTGCCCGCAGCTGCACGTACTGACGACACACCCATCGTTTCCGCAATTATCGACACTATTGGTTACGAAAGTGCGGAGTTCGTTCTTGTTACCGGTGCAAATACCGATGCTGACGCCACGTTCGCTGTTCTCGTTGAAGACGGTGATGCGTCCGACATGTCAGACAATTCGCCAGTTGAGGATAAGCATCTGCTTGGCTCAGAAGCCGAAGCAGGTTTTGCGTTTGGCGACGACAACGAATGTCGGAAGATCGGTTACACCGGTGGCAAGCGTTATGCGCGCGTAACGGTGACCCCAAGCGGCAACGGTGCGGGCAATATTTTCCTGGCCGGTGTTGCTGTTCTTGGGCACCCTCGTTCGGCACCAACCCCGACACTTAGCTAATGAATTACAAGGTTGTTAAGCCGTTCCCATTTTCGGTGGATGGCATTACGTGCGTTGGCCTGAAAATCGGGGACGAGCGTAACGACTTTGGTGATATGGCCGATGGCCTGATTGCGGAAGGCTATATTGATGCTGCGGAGGTTGTCTCCGCAAAACCAGACCCGGAACCCGTAGTTGCGCCAGTTGCAGTCACGGAACCGGCACCCGCAGTTAAAAAAGCAACACCGAAACAGTCCCGCAAGCGGTAAGGATATCTAATGGCGCTGAAACTGGTTACGCCACAAACGGCGCCATTGGTTTCATTGGCGGAAGCCAAGAAACAACTGAACATCCTCCATAATGATGATGACGATTACATCACGGCATTGGTTGCAACTGCCGAAGAACATATCGGCGGCGTATCCGGCTGGACTGGCCGCGCGCTGGTAAATTCAACGTGGGAATACAGTCTCGACAGTTTCCCCGCCTACCAGCTGCAATTACCGAAACCGCCGCTGATATCGATTGAAGCTATTGAATATGTCGACGTCGATGGCGTCACGCAATCGCTTGCGGGATATCGCTCATTTGGAGTGAACGACACAAATCAATGCGGGTATGCTTTACCTGCTTACGACGGCGAATGGCCGGGCACTCGTGACAACGACCCGGAAGCGGTTCGTGTGACGTTTAAGGCTGGATATGCGACGGCGCCAACCCCGATAAAACACGCTGTATTGTTGATGGTTTCCGATTGGTTCGAAAACCGCGAAGACAGCAGCGAAATCAAACTTGAACAAATTCCGCACAGCGCCGAAGCGCTTTTGATGCCCTTTCGGTTTTGGTCTGTATGACAATGCGAGGCGACCATCATGACGTGGGTTCATTTTACCAATGACTTCGACTGGAAACCATCGCAACCGGTCACCATTGCATACAAAGCCGGCTCGACAAAAAACGTAACACGCAGATGTGCCGAACGCGCCATTGCGGATGGCAAGGCGGTGAAAGGGAAAATAGACGATGCGGAAGAGGAAACGCAGGGGTGCGGGGAGATATAATCGACTGATCACATTCCAGCGGCGACAAGCTGTTGATGACGGTTTTGGTAATACCAAGGGTGATTGGGAAGACATATTTACCAGCCCGGCGCGACTTGAGCCAAAACTAGGTGGAGAGGCCACCACAGCCGCTCGATTACAGGGCACACAGCCGCATATGATGACTATCCGCAGCAACACAGCCGCGCGGGAAGTAACGCCCGCCTGGCGCGCTTACGACGCCCGCAATACCAAGCTGGTTTTTGACATCAAAAGCGCAATCAATCCAGACGAACGCAACGGCGATATTGAATTGCTTGTTGTCGAAAACGGATCCGGCTGATGGCGCGCACGGTCAAAATTCTCGGCTTGAAGTCGCTCAATCGGAAACTCACAAAATTACCGCAGGCTGCCGAGGCAGCAATTCGCAAAGCGATGGCAACTGGCGCAGACGAAATTGTCGCGTTGATGAAGTCGTTGGTTGCTGTTGATAGCGGTGCCCTCAAGGCTTCAATTGGGTGGACGTGGGGCGATAAACCAAAAGGCAGTGTGTCCATCGCAACGGTGAAATCAAAAGACGGCAGTCTGCGTATTACGATCTTCGCTGGAAACGACAAGATTTGGTACGCACGGTTGGTTGAATTTGGTGCTCCAAAGCATATCGCGGGCGGTTTGTTCAAGGGTCTCAAGCATCCTGGTGCGCCTGCGCAGCCCTTCTTTTTTGTCAGCTTTCGTGCACTTCGACGCCGAACCAAATCGCGCATCACGCGAGCAATTACAAAATCAGCAAGACAGGCAGTTGCGGATGGATCCAACTCTTGAATTACAGGGCGCAATCGTTACGCGTCTGAAGGCATACACAGACCTCACCGATATCGTCGGCGCTCGGATTTATGACGAAGTACCGGTTAACGACCACGGTGAGGTTTCGCCCGCGATTTTTCCCTATGTCAGCATCGGCCCAACAAGCGCATTCAGCGACAATGCCGAATGTGTCATCACCGACGACATAACATTCCAGATTGACGCATGGTCAATTGACGTTGGCATGCCGCAAGTTCGGCGGCTGGCACATGCTATTCGCTCGGCGTTCCGTGACTATGAATTCAGTCTAACGGAAAACGCGCTCGTTTTGTTTGAGCACGACCGCACAGACTACCTTCGAGACAGCGATGTCAAACACGCATCCATTCGTTTTACCGCGGTTGTTGAACAGCCGTAACCCCACACAAAAGGACTCATTTCTATGACGCAACCAACCACTGCCAGGTTTGGTAAATTTCGGGTTTTGCTCGGCAATACCGCCGACCCAATCGTCTACGCAGCACCGTGCGGCTTCACCAGTAAGTCGCTGTCCCTCACCAAGAACCTGACCGACGTCAATCTTCCCGATTGCGACGATCCCGATGCTGTTTCTTGGGTTGGCCGGGACGCGGAAAGTCTGTCGGCGTCCGTATCCGGTGAAGGTGTTCTTGCATCTGAATCAGTCGAAACATGGCTTGATGCATGGGAGGACAGCGACGCCATTCCGGTCAAAATCGAAGTTGAATTCGCGGCCAAAACCGTAACCTGGACTGGCCTCATGCATGTATCAACATTTACGGCCGGCGCAGAACAGGGCGGTCGCGTGACTGCTTCCGTTGAACTGCAATCCGATGGTGAACTGACACGGGCGGTTGCCTAATGAGCCGTGATGCGCGGTTAGAGTTGACGTTCGGTGACGGGGATTATTCTTTCCGTCTTGGTTGGGGTGAACTTGCCGAGTTGCAGGAAAAATGTGACGCGGGACCATACGTTGTTTTACAGAGATTGATGGACAGCACTTGGAAGTTGAACGACATTTCGCACACAATCCGGTTGGGGTTGATTGGCGGTGGAATGGTGCCTGTCGATGCTTTGAAACTCGTGCGGTGCTACGTTGAAGACAGACCACCCGCCGAAAATTTACTGTATGCGCAAGCCATACTAACCGCCGGTGTTATGGGAGCGGAGGACGAGACGCCGGGGGAGCCAGAAGCGGCGGACGAACCGGAGAAAAACTAAACTCCCTTCCGAATGGAAAAATTCGTTTCGCCGCTATCTATGGGAATGGTGCCGCGATGGGTTTCACGCCGCAACAAATAAACGACATGTCCATTTGGCAATATGCGTCTGCGCTTGAAGGTTACATCGCCGCAAACAGCACCGAAGATGCAGGACTATCTGACAAAGAAACCGACGAATTGTGGGATTGGTTGCAGGCTAAAGGTTAGTGGTAATCAGTTACCCTGCATTCTGCGTGCGCCACACCCTGTGAACGCGCGATAGAAGCCGTGTCGTACGCGTAACCGCCAGCATCTACATTGGAGATTATCGCTTTCCCGATGGCTAGTGCGCGTTTATTCTTATCCAAAAACGCACAGTCTACAAAAATCATTTCCAAGGATTTTCCGGTGTTGTTGGTGATCTTGAGAACCAAATCTGAAATCCCCTTACTGGCAGTGAAATTCTGAACATCGATTTCGATGTCACCCGCGAATGTGGGGCCACTTGCAGCGATAAACACAGCCAATATCAACGCACGCATATCCATTCCAAGGTCCATCCATGCCAAAACAAAATATTGAGCAGCTGATAGTTCAGTTGTCAGCCGACATCAAAAGATACGAGAATGCTCTTCGAAAGGCAAATGGTCAGACGAACAAAACAGCGCGCCATATTGAAAATCGTTTCAACAAGATGAACCGAAATATTTCATCAGGCGCACGGAGGCTTGGTCGTATTCTCGCCGGTGGTTTTGTTGGTCGCGCAGCACTGATTGGTGCTCGCGAATTATTGGATTCGGCAACACGCATTGATAATGCATTAAAAATTGCCGGACTCAGTGGAAAACAGCTTACGGATGTTTACGGCAAATTATTCGAGAGTGCTATCAAAAATGGCGCCCCATTCGAAACGCTTGTTGACCTTTATGGCAAAGCGGCACTCGCCCAAAAAGAGTTAAAAGTCACGTCAGCCGAATTGCTTCGATTTACAGACAATGTCGCAATATCTTTGCGTGTGGCTGGTAAGAGCGCATCTGAATCTCGTGGCGCCCTCATTCAGTTGTCGCAGGCTATTGGCGGTGGCATCGTTCGTGCAGAAGAATTCAACGCGATTCTTGAAGGTGCCTTACCGATTGCACAGGCGACTGCTCGCGGACTGAAGGAAGCTGGCGGTTCAGTCGCGAAACTACGCAAATTGATTATCGATGGCAAGGTTTCGTCGGAGGCATTTTTTCGGGCATTTGAAGCTGGCGCTCCTATCCTTGAAGACAAGGTCAAAAATGCGGAACTAACCATCGCGCAATCAATGGAGAATGTTAGGACCGCACTCACTGGTGCGACCACTAAGTTCGATGACGCAACAAGCGCTAGCAGAAATTTTGCAAAAGCAATTAACTCAATTGGCGATGTTATCAATCAGTTTGATATCGCTCCCATATTGGACAAAATTGACGAACTAAACAACGCCCTTGGCAACTTTGGCAACAATCCCATTTTCCGCAGGCTAAACGAGTTGATTGGCACTGATGTCGGCGAGGGACAATTCTTTCCAGGCGAAGGTGTCATAGATCGTGATGACCTATCCGCGGGTAAGGTGAGGCAGTTCGCTGTCAACCAAAAAACGGGGCGTTTGCCTAGCGCTAGTGTCGGGGATATCACGGAAGTTTCGCTCGACGACTTCGCTCTACCGGAAGACGATAAAAAAGCCGCAAAAAGGCTTAAACGTTTCGAGCGTGAAATCGAACTCATCAAAGACCGTACGGCAGCCATCCATGCCGAAACCGATGCGCAGTCCGGTCTGAATCCGTTGGTCGAAGACTATGGTTATACGGTAGAAAAAGCCGCTGCGGTACACGAATTAATGACAGCGGCACATCGTGCCGGTATCGCAGTCACACCAGAACTAAGAGCCAAGATAGATGAACTTGCCGAAGGGTATGCGAACGCCGTTGTTGAAGCCGAACGTCTTGCGGAAGCGCAGGACAATATGCGTGAAAGCGCGGAAGAAATGCGCGACCTCGGACAAGATTCCCTTGGCGGATTCATCTCCGATCTGCGGCGCGGCGTAACCGAAACTGATGCGCTGGCAAACGCATTGGGTAAGGTTGCCGACAAGCTGTTCGAAATCAGCCTGGACTCCTTGTTCAGTGGTTTCGGCGGCGGTGGGTTCAGTTTTCCAAAGCTTTTTGGTTTCGCCAAAGGCGGCATTGCTGCACACGGTCGGCCACAACCACTACCAACATTCGCAAAAGGCGGCGTGTCAAGTTCAGCGTCTATATTCGGCGAAGCCGGACCCGAAGCAGCCGTTCCATTGCCTGACGGCAAGCGGATTCCTGTCGATCTTCGAATGCCTGATATTCGCGGAATGCGCGGTGGTGGTGAGCACATTCGTATCTCACTTCAAGCCGATCCGGGCGTTATCGCCGAAATCGCCGACCAGCGTATCGAGACTAAAACAGGCAACATAATTAACGTTTCTGTTGAGCAGGCGCGGCAAGCAGCAACGGCTGATTTTGCCGCAAATTCAGAAGAAGCTCGACTGCGAGGGTGGGACACATGACAATCACATTTCCGCGGCCACTTCCAGACGTTGAATTTGTGGTCGCGGATTTTGTGCAGAGAGATAGTTACGCATCTTCAACGGCGGGGCGCATTGTCAATGTGACGCAAATCCGTGACCCCGCCTGGCAAGTCAGCCTTGCAACGCGGTCTATCCGCCGAAGCAAATTGAACGAAGTCGAGTCCTGGTGGTTGTCACTTCGCGGCGGACTTCGGTCATGCAGGTTTATTCACCCACATCTCAAATGGCCACAACTCCACTATCAAGACAATACGCCGGCAGAAAACGCGGGAAACCTAGTGTCTGTAACGGATGGCAATATCCTGGCGGTCGACAGTGTCGATGCATCGTTGTCCCTTTCTATCGGTGACCGTATCGGCATTGAAAAAGACGACTATCGGTCGATTGGCCGCGTGGTTGAGGTCTCCGGTGCGGGAACCAGCCGAACTATTGAAATTGAACCGACGCCGCCCGCAACGACTGCTGTCGCTGGTTCCGTGGTTCGTTTTGCATCGCCAGAATTAATCATGCGACCGGTTTCAAGTAGCTGGCGCGTGTCTGGAATCGGCAACGGCCCGTTTCAGGTTTCATTTTCACTCATTGAGAGCGCAATATAATGCTGTCTTATCCGCAATCTGTGTTGGACGCCATGGACGAAGGTCGCGAGAGTATTCGTGGTCTGATGCGGTTCGATCTGGGTTCGGGCACCTATGGCTTTACGAATGCAGACACGCCGTTTGACTATGACGGCTTGACCTATCAACCGAACGGACTGCTGGAGGTTTCAGACCTGAAATCGGCGATGGGAACCACGGCAGAAAAATTCACAATCACACTCGCGGCTGGTGGCATAGACGCACTGACACCAGCCGTGTTGTCTCAGATATTCGTCGAAGATTATCGAGACAGGCCAGTTACAATTCTGGACGTCATGCTGGATCCCGACACCAACGCTACGCTGTCGGTCGAACAGGTGAAACGCGGGTACATCGATACACTTGAATATCGTGTCGATCCATCACGCGGCCACATGCTGGTTGTGACTTGCGAAGACAGGGCGCTTGACTACAGCCGTCGCAATGGCCGTCAAAGCAATTCAGAAGACCAGGCGCGCCGCGATGTGACTGACACATTTTTCGACCACGCTGCCGCTGTTGTGACACAAAAAATCACTTGGGGAAAATAACAGGGCGCGTTCCCGGTTGGGAGCGCCGACTGTCGATTGTGCAGGAACAGCATCACGCGGCGGTATTCGAGTATGGACGGCATGACTGCTTCACATTGGTCAAAGATTCAGTTGAAGCGGTAACCGGCGAACGAATTTTTGCCGACTGGCCGACATACACAAACAAGTTCGGTGCCGCCCGCGTTTTGAAGCGGGTTCATTTCGAAGACCTCGGCGCCGCTTTCGCATCCATTTTTGAGAAAATCCCAATTGCAGCGGCTAGCCGTGGCGATATCGGCGTTGTCGAAATCGACGGTGAGGTTTCGGCCGGCGTGTTTACGTACAGCGGCTTCACAGCGCGCGGGGAAACTCAACTGATAATCATTCCGCGCGCGCAAGTGAAGGCGGCTTTCAAGGTGACATAAATGGGATTTTTAGCGCCTATTGGTGCCGCAATTTTCGGCGCCATTGGTACAGTGGCAAGCTTTGTCGGAAGTTTGGGTTTCATTGGGCAAGTCGCCCTGTCATTTGGATTGAATTGGGCCGCACAGGCGCTCCGGGGGAACCAGGAACAAACAGCGCCCGCAGCGGGCGTCTCATACGACGTCGAATACGGTGCCAACAATCCACGCAAGGTTGCCTGCGGGCTGGTCGCAATGCCCGGTCAGGAGATGTACAACAACACGCACGGTGAATCCAACAAGTGGTGGCAGCGTGTTTACAAGCTGTCAGACCTCCCTGTCGACGGGCTGTCGCGTGTCGGTGTCGACGGTGAATGGGTTGAGATTGCGAATACAGAAACGGGCGACCGTGGCTTCGCTGTCAAAACCGGTGACGCTGCCGGCTATCTATGGATCAAATTCTATGACGGTCGACAGACTGTTGCGGATCCTGGACTCGTAAACAATGCCAATCCGTCGGAACGTTGGACCAGCACCGCGGTCGGGACCGGCTGCGCATATGTTGTCGTAACAGCACTATTTGACCGCGAGAACTTCACAACATTTCCAAACCTGCTTTTCGAAGTCCGTGGCGCCCGTCTTTATGACTGGCGAAAAGACACGACCGCAGGTGGTTCTGGTGCGCATCGGCTGTCCGATCCTGACACGTGGGAATTCTCTGAAAACCCAACGGTGATTGAATACAACTACCGTCTTGGTTTTTCAGTGAACGGTGATCACTTTTGCGGAATGCAAATGTCCGCATCGGATTTGCCGCTGGACCACTGGACGACTGCTGCAAACATCTGTGACGAACAGGTTGACGGTGAATCGCGATATCGCGCTTCGATCATATTCAGCGGTGATCTAACGCACGGTGGTGTGATTGCATCCCTTGCAAAAAACACAGGCGGCCAGGTTATCAATTCGGTTTCCGGTTCCTGGCCCATTATTGGCACAGATCAGCCTATCGTCGCGACGCTGACCGATGATGACCTTGTGGAGGGTTCGTCGCCGGTTTTTCAGGCCAAGCGGTCAATGTCAAAATTGGTCAATTCGGTTTCGGGTACGTTTCCCGATCCCGAAAACCTATGGTCTTCGACGCCCTACGATGTACAGACCGACCCTGCCCTGGTGGCGCAAGATCGGCGCACACGTGACGTCACGCTGGACTTTCCGACTGTCCGGTCAAAACGACAGGCAACGCAACTTGCAAGGATGTATTATTCGGAAAATCGTCACGAAAAGACAATCAACAATTACGAGGCTCGCGGGCGCTGGCGTCGCCTTGAAGCCGGTGACTGGATCGACGTAAATTCAGAAATGTGGGGCGACGCCACTTACCTTGTCGTCAGCCGTATAATCAAATCGCTTGGCGCTAATCGCCCACGGACTGCGGTTCTCAATTTGCAGGAACGCTCCGGCGATATTTACACGAATATCGGCATCGTTTCCCCTACCGTCACACCACCTTCAAACCAGGCTCCGGTCTATTTGCAACAAGTTCAGGGCGAAAGCGTATCGCCGGTCGTACTGAACGGTAACGACGGACTTCGTGCGGCTGGACTGCGCGTGAGCTGGCTGGAAATCACTGATCCAACGGTTACGGGCGTTTCTGTACAATATCGGGCGGTTGCAACACCTGATCAGGTTTTTTCGAAGCAGTACGAAGACGGTCAGACTGTCGCCTATATTTACGAAGGTGTTGTTCAAACATCCGACTACGAAGTTCGCACAAAACTGATAACAACAGGCCGCGAGGTAACTGCAACGGCCTGGCAAACGGTCACAACCAGCACAATACCAAATGACGATGTGACGGTCGGTTTGAGCCAAATCAACGATGACATTCGTGACCTGTTCCTGTCGCAAGGTCAGTCGATTGAAGAACTTTTCGAAGAGGTTCGGTTGCAGGCTGCAAACGCCGGTACGATAGCTGCTCAACACACATTGAGAGACATTGCCCTCGCGGTCGAGAATGGCCAGACACGCGCTGCAGTAGTTTCTGAGGCACAGGCGCGCGCTACTGGAGACGCGGCTAATGCGTCGCTCATTCAGGCGGTAGAAGCGTCACTTGGTGACAGCCTTGCGTCGGGTCAAATGCGCATTGAGGCGCAGGCGGGTGCAGGCATCGTTGAATCCCGCATTGTGTTCATGACCCGTGTCGGTGACGCGGCGAATGATGACTATCGCGAAGCAGGATTTGCTTTGGAAGCGTTGCTGCAGGATGGCACGTACACGACACGGGCTGTCTTTCAAGTTGACCAGTTTGTCATATCCGACGGGACAGGTACGCATCTGCCATTCGTCTTTGAAGGTGGTGTTGTGAAGTTGGCCGTCGCCAACATCGGGACGGTAACCGCAGGCCTTTTGAAAAGCCCTGACAACCTGATGCAGATCGACCTTACGGCAGGCTCAATAACTATCGATGATGGAGTGTAACTGTGACAGCACGACTTCTGTTGACGGACGAGCGGCTGCTGCTTTCGAAAGCCGGTAAGTCCGTTGGCCTGTCTATGCCGGAAGGTGACAAGGCTTTCGACAGTGAATGGGCCTACGGAGGCCAGTTGATTGCCGCAGGCTTTGAACTTGATCCCAATGGGCCGGTCGACACGGGCAACGGAATCAACGTTTCACATTCAAGCACACCGTGGGTCATTGATTTTCCCGAATGCGGGTTCATTCCCACGGTGGTCTTGTCTGAATACCAAGCGAAGAATGCCATCCTCCCAAACAACCATCCAGGGGCAACCCAACACGTTAAGCCCATTGTGTGGGAACGCGTACGACGTGGACTCGATCCCAATTTGGGCACCAAATTTCAGTGGGAAGTGACCAGCCACTCAATAATCATGACGCGCGCGTCGGTGAATGGTTTTCACTATCGCTACCAGTGGGGTTTGTATTATCGGGTTTACGGTTTCTGATGCAGCGCATCAAGATTGACGAAACCGGGTTATTCATCTCCAGACCCGGTTTCGATGTAAACAACGGCAATGTCGCACGGCTGGTTGACCCACGTTTTCAACTGCTTTCGGAACATGCACGCGGCGAGGCTCTTTCAAATTTCAGCGAGGGAAGCGGTGCTGGTGGCTGGTCACGTCACCGTGCTCAATTCAACTTTCCAACGCTGCCGTTCGTGCCGATTGTTCAGTGGGGACTGCAACGGGTTAGCAGCAACGTAGTGACCTATCCCGAATTCATCATTTCAGACACCACTGCAAACTCCAACGAGCCGGGTGACAAAATGCGCGTAGGCACCAATTACGTGTGGGCGGAAAGCGCAATAAATCAGTACACGACAGCCGGTGGCCTGTTTCGCCTGCGCGTGACAGTCTACAACGCAGATAGTGGTCTTGAACCATGAAGCGGATCCTTATTGGAAATTATCAAGGCGGCTTCGTTTTTCGATCTTCAATTGAAGGCGTTAACGCTGGAACACTTGTAAATGGTGACAAGGCGATACTTCACGAAGATCAACAACCGGTTCCCGCTGCATTCAAGGGCACATGGGCCTCGTCCGGCAACGACAACACAACGATTTCACTGCCCGCAATCAGCGAGATTCCATTCAACGTTTTGATGAACCCGGATGATGGTAGCGCGATGCTTCCGTACAATTATCAGGCGACATGGAATATCGGCAGCAAACAGTTGACACTCTACAATTACATGGGCGCCAAGACCTTTCGGTGGGTGGTTTTGGTGGACCTTTAAGGACCGTAATAAATGACAAATCAGTTTGTAAAAACTGGCACGATTTCGGTGTCGGCTGGTAGCACCGTGGTCACTGGCGTCAACACAAGTTTCGACATATCCAAGGTCGCCAAAGGTCTTCTGGTTACCGGTGGTGTGTCGGCGTTTATTGACACAGTTGAAAGCAATACCGCGTTAACGCTGGTTTCGGCGTGGCCGGGGCCTGACGTTGTATCTCAATCCTACGTTATTCAGCGTGAACGGGCGGAGGCATCAAGCACAATCATAGCAAACGACCGCCTCGCGCAAGTCGTTGCAAATCTTGAAGCCGGAACCTTTTTCGACCTGGATGCTGTCGGGCCGCTTGTTGACCGCGCAACCTATGACGACGCGGCTGCCGGGTTCACGTACGGGGTTCCTGCTGCTGTCGAAGGTGGAAACCCAACAATCTATTTCAAACTCACTGCTACAAGTGCCGATTGGTCGGTAGGTCAAAGCATGGCCGGGCCGCCTGGTGCTGGCAGCGATGGCGATGCGGCCACAATTGCCGTAGGCAACGTGACAACACTGCTTCCCGGTACGCCAGCAACATTTACAAATAGCGGGACGTCAACGGCGGCTGTCATTGATGTTGGCCTACCTGCCGGTGACAAAGGTGACACAGGTTCGTCCGCCACGGTTGGCGTCGGCACGGTAACCACTCTTGCGCCGGGTGAAACCGCAACCGTATCGAATTCAGGAGACGCAAATCATGCTGTCTTCGAATTTGGTATTCCAGCCGGCGACGACGGTACAGCAGCCACTGTAACGATTGGAACCATCACAACCGGTGCGCCCGGCAGTAATGTTGTTGTCACGAATAGCGGAACCTCTGCGGCTGCTATTCTTGATTTCACCATCCCGGCGGGCGACAAGGGCGATACCGGAACAGCGGCAACCCTATCGGCGGGTACCGCAACAGCGCTGGCTGCGGGTGCAACTCCAACGGTCACGAATTCCGGTGACGCAAACAATGCCGTCTTCAATCTCGGAATCCCTGCCGGAAACGATGGCGTCGCGGCTACACTGTCCGTTGGTGCGGTCACAACCGGCGCTCCAGGGAGCAACGTGTCGATTACAAATAACGGCACCCCCACTGCGGCTGTTCTGGACATTCAAATCCCATCTGGTGAAAAAGGTGACGAAGGCACAGCGGCAACGATTGCGGCTGGAACTGTAACCAGCCTTGCGGCGGGCGCGTCTGCAACCGTTGTGAATTCGGGCGATGCAAACAGCGCTATTTTCGACTTTGGTGTACCGGTGGGTAATACCGGCGATGCGGCGACAATATCTATCGGCACTGTCACAACAGGCGCGGCGGGTACTGACGTTATTGTAACCAACTCCGGCACAGCAGGTGCCGCTGTTTTGGATATTCAAATCCCTCGCGGAGAGCAGGGTCTTGCGGGTGCTGGTACAGGCGACATGCTGGCAGCGAACTACGATCCCAATGTAAAGTCCACCGATGCATTCTCCATGGGCAACATGGATGAAACCGCAACAGCCAAGATATTCAACGATCTGGAGCGCAGCAAACTAACCGCCATAGAAGCGAATGCGACGGCGGACCAGACAGGCGGCGAAATCAAAGCGGCCTATGAGGCGGAAGCTAATACAAACAACTATTCGGATGCGGAGAAAGCCAAAGTTGGCTATATCACAATTTCGCAGCTGGTAGACTTGGATGCGCTGGAAACACGCGTCAACGAATTGGATGCTGCCGTTGTACTTCAAGGTCTTTGGGATGCCAGCACCGGAACCTTTCCGGGTGGCGGCACCGCGCAGGCCGGGCACAGTTTTATCGTTGATGTGGGCGGCACTGTCGATGGTGTTGAATTCGTCAAGAATGACCGCCTGATTGCTTTAGCCGACAATGCTTCGGTCGGAACCTATGCAACCAACTGGCACAAACTGGATTATTCCGATGCGGTGCTGAGTGTGGCGGGTTTAACCGGCGCTATTAATGCGGCTGCGCTCAAAGTGGCGCTTGGGATTGATCAAGTCGATAACGTGCCGGATGCAAACAAGCCGGTTAGTACCCCGCAGCAGGCCGCAATAGACGCTGCAATAGCCAACCTGATCGACAGCTCACCTGGCGCGTTGGACACACTCAGCAAATTGGCCGCTGCAATCGGAGATGATCCCAATTTTGCCGCCACGATGACAACCTCGCTGGCAGGAAAGGCATCACTAAATCACACACACGCAGCCGGTGATATAATCTCCGGTACATTTGCCATTGCTCGATTGCCGGTTGCCACGTCTGGTGAAATCAGGAGCAAAACGGCTGACAGGTTGTTGGGGTCAGTTGAAGTGTTTGGCGCGATGGTGGAGGTTCCCCTGCAGGACGGTGCAAACATTGCGCTGGATCTCGCGGCAGGGTTTGATTTCACCGTTACTCTTGGTGGAGATCGCCAGCTTGATAACCCAACACATGTCACGGTTGGCCAGCGGGGTCGAATCCGTTTCCAGCAGGATGGCACGGGTGGGCGACTGCTGACCTATGGCACTTATTACAAGTTTGCGGGTGGAACTGCTCCGGTATTATCGACCGATGCGGGTGTTCAAGACATTGTCTACTACGATTGCGTTAAACCGACAGAAATCGTGCTTTATGCGGCTTTGGGGATTGCATGATGTTACCATTTTCAATGCCACCGCCGCCGATTATAGCCGCACAGTCGACCATTGGAGGTGCACTTGGAAGCTATGCATCAAATTTAACTGCCGCGTGGTCAGTCAGTCGCGATTTGTTGTCCTCTCACACAGGTGATCGTTACACCACCGCGACCGGTGTTAACGCTGTAAAAGACCAAACGGGTGCGGCACTGGACCTTGTGCAAAGTGCAGCCGCAAGACAACCGACTATTGGCGTGGGGCCTTCCGGTATTGCGGTGCTTGATTTTGATGCTTCAAATGATCGCTTGGAAATGAGTGTGGGTGCACCGGCCAGCAGAACCAACTTATACCTAATTTTTGCGTTTCGTTTCAATCCCGGCGGCCACCTATACCAGCAACTCATCGCTACCTCGGGCGGCGATTTTTCAGTATACAATTATACTGATGGCCCAGGCTCAGCATTAGAGATTTATATGGGAACTGGTCCACGCATCGTGCTTGATCATTTGAACACCAACCGGTGGTATACTCTGGAGATAATGTTTGATAACTCAACATTAAACGCGAGAATAGACGGTTCCAACAGTGTGACCGGTCCCGCGAATAATCCAATGTCCAACGACGGTGCATTGCAGATCGGACAAGACCCGGATTTTGGTGAAGTTTTTGACGGGCAGATATCTGAAATGGCCGTGTGGAGCAGCGTTCCAAGTCAGGCTGATAGGGACGCCATACAGGCAATTTTTGCAACTCATGTTGGTATCTGATCTTTGCTCAAATGGGTTCTTGGATAAGACACTTACATTGACCATCGGCGACGTTGGTTACACTGATGCGTCGTGGGATATTTTTGAGTTGGTGATGTATTCAGCTGCCCCCATCCCACCTGAAACCAATGTCATTCAGGCTGTTTTCGCATCTGTCTGACCAGTCCAGCTTGTGACGGTCACGCGCACTATGTGCGCTAAATTTCCATACAGCGATAACGCCGCGCCGCACTATCACAATACTGATTAACCAGGCTCCCAAGCGGGGGTCTTTTTCGTATCCGAACATCACAGGTAAAAACATGGCTCAAAAAGTAAGCCGTGAGGGGTTGATTGAAATCGCCGCTCACGAAGGAATTGTCACGTCTCCATACAAGGATAGCGTGGGTGTATGGACGTTTGGAATAGGCCACACGGCCGGCGCAGGAGCACCGCATCCTGCGAAGATGAAAAAGGGCGTTGCACAGCCAATTTCAACAATCATGAAATTGTTCGAAACTGATGTCACCAAGTTTGAAAAGCGGGTGAGAGCCGCCTTTACGGTCAAGCTTACGCAGAAGCAGTTTGATGCGGCTGTATCGTTCGATTTCAACACTGGATCGATCCACAAGGCAACATGGGTCAAGCTGTTCAACGCAGGCGATGTTGCTGGCGCGAAAGAAGCCTTCATGAACTGGCGCAAGCCTGCCGAAATTATTCCACGCCGCAAAAAAGAACGCGACCTCTTCTTCAAAGGCAAATACTCCAGCAATGGCCAGGCCAACGTCTATCCGGCGAGCACTTCAGGGCGCGTTCAGTGGAGTAGTGGCAAACGCGCGAATGTGGCTCGACTGATGGACATGGCGGAACCACACGCGCCCGCACAGCCAGATAAGCCCGTTTCCGCTCCTACGACACCGACCGACAAGCCAAACGCGCCAGAAGCGACGAAAGGCGGTGTGTTGGTCATTCTAATTCGTGCCGTTCTCAAAATATTGGGGTTGAAATAATGCTCAAGAGATTCATCAAACATCGCAAGTACTTCAAACCCACATCCATCACATGGTGGACTGGCTTTCTATCGTTCACCGCCGGTATGGTCATTGCCGTTGGCGGCGAGGTCGATGCTTTGATGCCTGCTGCGAATGTCCTGTCGGCGATGGTGGCCGTCCCTCCAGCTGCCATGATTACCTACGGACTTGGCATTATCGGCCTGCGCGGCAAGGACGGCTAATATGTGGACCGTTATTGCAAAAGTCGGTTCCGGTTTTCTGAAATGGTTTACCGGCACGGGCGTAAAGGCTTTGACAAGCGCCTACCAGGCGAAGCTGAATTCACGCACTGAGTCAGAGCGCATTGCTGCCGACGTCGAGATCAAACACATAGAAGACGTGCAAGACGCCCGGCAGGCCGGAAAAGAAGTGCGGCTAGCGACTGCCAACTTTATCGAAATGAGAGTTCTGACCGTGGGCGTTGCCTTTCCATTTATCGCGCACCTATGGGCGGTTGGTATGGACACTATTTTCAAGCTTGGTTGGCAGATCGATGCTTTCCCGGCACCGTTTGACGAGTGGCAGGGTGCAATCCTCTTGTCCTTTTTCGGTGTCGCTGGTGGTGTTGGCATCGCGCGAGCGATTGCCGGTGCAATAGCGTATCGGAGGCGTAAATGACCGGCGCTGAATTGATGGCAGTGGTGACGTTTTTTATCACCATTTGCGGCGTGTTGTTTGTTGCGTGGTGGAGAATCGAAAACCGCATAAACGCAACCAAGAAGGAAGCGCTGCACGTTGCCAATAAAACACGTGACGATTTCGTGGCCTATCAGCTGCACGTCGCTGAACACTATGTGACGAAAGTCAGTATGCAGGAACAAACGCGCCAGGTCATGGGCGCCATTCAGACGGTAGGCACTCGCATTGACAGCCTGATTGAACGGGTAGACCGGTTTTACGAAAACAAAAAGTAATAATGGCATTGCGTTCGGAATTCACGCGATAGAAAATCAAAAAAGTGTGCGGCACAACAGAATCGAGGGCCGCACTATGTCTATCGTATCCAACCTGACCAGATTGCCGAAAAGACCCAATCCATCAGCAACTTGCCATACAACCGTGACAACGCTGGCTGATATCAAGCGCGAGCGTTGGGCACTTTGGGGCAACTGCTCAGGGATGAATTGCGGACACGGTTGTAAACTTGATATCGACGCTCTTATTGAGTTGTTCGGCAAGAATCACGTCTTTATCAATGACACCATAATTCCACGACGCCTCGTGTGCCGTAAATGTGGACACCGCGGCGGATCCTGTCACATCGTTCCACCGTCCAAGCACACAGGCAGTCTTTAACGACCATCGCCCCACCCGCTCCGGCTGGTGGGGTTTTTTTATTGTTTATCAATAGGCGATATCGCATTATTCCTTGACATTCTAGGCGAATTCGCATACACACGGTAATCACAAACCAACTGCGTCCTGGCGCAACGATTGGGGTAAATCTTGAAAAGTGAGCGTAATCTTGAAATCGCCGTAGAGGCGTTCAAACGTCTTGGCAGCGCACGGGCAGCTGCGAAGGAATTGGGGTGGAACCGCTCCACATTCAGACACCGACTAAAACGGGCTGCACAAAAAGGCTTGGTGGGCACTGAACCGGTTTTGCCGGGGTACGCAATAAAGAGTGTCGCAAGCAAGGCGGCGGACGGCGCTTGGATAAAGCAGGTCAAGGAACACGGCGACGTTTTCAAGATGCCTGACGGGCACACAGCAAAGGGCTACAGCGCGCTTGTTGATGCCGAAGGCAAGGTTATCCAGAAATGGATCAAAACCAGCCAGCAGGCCAGCGCTGTCGATATTGCCGAAACCCTGAAAAAGGCCTTTGAGGATTACAAACCTGCCGCTCGGCCTGCTCCAGAACCCACCCATACAGAACGTGATTTACTCAACCTCGTAGTCTGCAATGACTGGCACGTTGGCATGTTCGCTTGGCATCGCGAGTCTGCCGAGGATTGGGATTTGAAAATAGCGGAACGCGTGATCGGCAACGGCATCGTCGAAGCGGTCAACCGATCACCGTTGGCGGAAACAACCGTCGTTTTGGGTGGTGGCGACCTTACGCACGCAGACAACAACAACAACATGACAAGTCGGTCCCACAACGTGCTTGATGTGGACGGCAGGCATCAGAAGGTAGTTGAAACCGCCGGACGCCTCATGGTGCTTACAATCGACGCTGCCCTGCGGCGCAGCACACGTGTGATCGTACGCAATTTGAAAGGCAACCACGACGAAGAAACCGCACCTTCAATCGCGTGGTTTCTGCATGCTTGGTATCGAAACGAGCCGCGTGTTCTTGTTGATCTGGACCAGTCGCTTTTCTTCTATCACCAGCACGGCGTTGTGATGCTGGCGGCCACGCACGGACACCAGACAAAGCTGCCCGACATGCCGCAGGTTATGGCACACCGTCGACCGGAAATGTGGGGCGCTTCGAAATTTCGATACGCACATGGATTCCATATCCACCACAAGTCGAAATTCGTGACTGAAGGTGGCGGCGTCATTTGTGAATCACATCAGGCACCAATTCCACAAGACGCCTGGCACTACGGATCCGGTTTTCTTTCCGGGCGGTCGCTTCAAACGCTGACCTATCACGCCGACTACGGCGAAATCAGTAGGGTCCGTGTCGCGATGCTTGATGCGGCAAACGACAACGAACCAAAGGAGCAAGCGGCATGAATGAAAGGCTGTTCGTTATTTTGGCCGTTCTCGTGGCCATTTTCATCCTTTTGCTTTGAACACACACCTCTGAGGAGAAACACACATGACAGATGCGCATTTGGCGGCAGAAACATTCTGCCCGCTTGAACGATTGCCGTCGGGCGGCAAAGCCCGACAGGGCAATTATATCTACACGCGAACGGGTACGTTCTGGCCGTTCGATCCGCATCCCGAAGATGTGAATATTTTGGATATCGCGCACGGACTGTCGAACATCTGCCGGTACACGGGCGCGGTGAGCTATCACTACAGCGTCGCTGAACACAGCGTTCACGTAGCGCGGTGGGTTCTCGTTAAATCAGATGCGGCGCACGCGCTTACGGCCCTGTTGCATGACGCACCGGAAGCGCTATCGGGTTTTGGTGATGTCGCGCGACCATCCAAAGACTCGGCGCCAATCATCAAACAGACAGAGACCAGAATATGGCAAAGAGCTATCGCGCCATGTTTCGGGTTGCCCCCGATAATACCGGATATTGTTCACGAGGCGGACAACCGCATCATTGCCGATGAAATGCAGCAACTGATGCATTCCGTTGCACCCGGTTTTGACAGTCCGCTTGGTATTCAACTGGATCGCTGGTCACCAGGATTCGCAGGGTCTGAATTCCTGAGTTTGTTTGCCGAACTTCAATATGACCGGCAGGTGGCGGCATGAGGACCGCAGTCTTCAACAGACACGCTCAGAACGCACCGCCAGACGCCGTTTACGTTGGTCGCGGCTCGCCATACGGCAATCCGTTCGTCGTTGGTCGTGACGGCACCCGTGACGAGGTCTGTGACCGCTTTGAGCGCGAAGTCTTACCCAATCTCGATGTGTCGGCGCTTCGGGGGAGAGACCTTGTGTGTTTCTGCTCTCCGCTTCGTTGTCACGGCGACGCAATTTTACGGAAGGCGAACGCATGAGAACCGGCGACAAGGTCGTATGTATCGACGACAAATTTCCATTCGTCAGCCTGGACCAACAAATTCGAAAAGATGAAGTCTACACCGTTCGGTGGGCAGGCAGGTTCAGCCATTACATTGATGGTGATTTTTACGGCATCAAGCTTGTCGAAATCGACCGCGGCAACGACGACGGCCCGGAAGGTTACGGCTATGCCGACATGCCGTTTCGCGCGTCCCGGTTCCGACCGGTTGTGGAGCCAAAAACCAAACGTGAATTAGAGGAGATTGCATGATGATGGATCAGCTTTTGGGGCACGGTGGTGTCGACGATGACGGGAACATAACACCCAAAATTACGGGCATCTTGCATAATGCCGTTTGGTTGCCCGACGGAACTTTGAAGGGTGAGATATACGACAATCACGTTGGTGCGCTTTCTGACGGAACAGAAATAATCACCACTGGAGTCACCAAAGTATGTGGCGATATATATTCAACGAGGTTCGCAAACTACAAAGTGGAGTCGTGGCGAAGCAAAGACGCCGCAAACGACAACGAACCACCCTCACAGACAACTGTACGCCGGATTATCGCCATCAATGAACTTGCATCCTACTTCCACATGAAGTCCGCGAAAGCCGGATGGTGGAAGGATGGCAACGGCATGTACGTTATGGCCACCAAGCTTGCGCTTATTCATTCCGAAGTGTCGGAAGCCATGGAAGGCCTGCGCAAGGATGTGATGGACGACAAGTTGCCTCACCGCAAGATGATGGAAGTTGAACTTGCCGATGCGGTCATTCGTATCTTCGATCTGGCTGGCGCGTGTGGCTTTGATCTTGGTGGAGCCATCATGGAAAAGGACGCATTCAATGCTCGGCGCGCAGATCACAAACCCGAAGCACGGGCTGCAGCTGGCGGGAAAGCGTTCTGATGCGTTTGGATCCCACTGCAAGCATGTACCGGCCATTGCATAAAGCGGTTTTGGCCGCAATCAACGAAGTTGGTTTGGAGAATTTCAAGAAAATATCCTGGTTCCAGTCCAACGAAATGAAGAAAAACCAAAACAAGCGGAAGGTGTCCTGATGAACCAAGAATCCATAAAGGAAACCACACATGTCATCGTCGAAGTTGACAGGGATTACAACACTGTCACTGGCACGGAGTCCAAGCACTTTGAGTCTGACGAAGCGGCGCATCAATACGCACGTGAGAAAGATTGGTCAGGCTACGAATATCACGCCTACACCAAAAAACAGTATTTCTCCCGCTAGACCAACACACATCGCCACGAGGAATCCACATGACCTGCAACCAACGCACTCACGCGAACGACAATCACCGCCCCATCCTGGTTGGACTGACCGGCAGGCGCAACGTCGGCAAAACCACATTCGCGAACTATCTGGAATCGCAATTCGGTTTCAATCGACTGCACGCTTTTGGCGCCGGTAAGGAAGCCGCGATGACCTGGTTTGCGGAAGCAACCGGGGATATGGATTTGGCAGTGCGGATGGTCCATGGTGATTTGAAGGACAAGCCCTGTCCGCAGCTACCGGGCGGCGTCGCACCTCGGCATTTCCTTGAGCGGTTTGGCGCGTTCATGGGCGAAGAGATGGGTGTCGACTGGACACTTGGCATGGAAGTCAAAAAAGCTCGGCGGGAGTTTCCCAATGCTCCGATCGTTGTTGAATCCGTTGTCTATGAAGTTGACTGGTTTCGTCGAGCCGGCGGATTGATTATTCGTTTGGAACGGCCAGACTTTGAAAGCCCTGAAGGTCTATCATCCGACGAAGCGCAAGCCAGGATCCAAGCGGATGTTACGATCAGCGCGACGTCTGTCGGGGAACTGGAAAGCAAGGCGCGTGAGTTCGCGCTTTGCGGGGTGCGGAGGGCTGCATGATGGAAGCGGTATGTTGCAATGGCCACTAACATTAGAACGTGTTTGCAAGAGTGGCATGAAGTCTGCACCAGAAATCAATCTTACAGAGGACCAATTTTCAACCTCTGCGCTTGACCGATTTTCGACTGCAACATGCGTCGTAGACTTCGTAATGCAACAGGTTGGTTAAAAACCACAAATCCAAAACCAAAATTTACCCGAAAATACCATAACGGCAGCAGTCTCACTATAAATGGTGTCTTCTCTATTTACCTTCATCTGAAATTTTTGCTTAAGTGGATCACCACAACGAATGGGTATACCTTCAGTTCTCCACCCAGGGGCAATTTCAATACCATTTGATCGAAAGAATCCAATCACCAATCCCGGAGGGGTTTCAGAAAAACCTCTCTGGGTCTCAATTTTGCCGGAATGTGCCCAACCCTGAATCGTAACTATTCCGTTGGGTTGTATCTTCAAAAATGTATCTTCAAATGCAAAATTACTAGGGCGTGGTTCGGGAGTACCTGGGTCCTCATAACGGATATTTCCGAGATTAAACACTTTCATATTCGGCAATTGTTCGTAAGCCGTTACAAGATATGGAGAAGGTCCCTGATGGGTGTATTTGCCCGCTGTTAGAGCCCCGCTCACATCTTCAACGGAAGATTGTTTTACTAACTCCGAGATATCGAGATCTTCTAGTTTGAGATTGCTCATACCAGGCCCCACTTCTTTACCAACAATAACAGATTTTCTTCCGAGTAGCCACTGTATCTTGATGTTTTGATCACATGTCACACTATGGTTTTGCGTTAAAATTTACAATCTGATGGTTGAGGCGTATGTCAATATCCAGTTCGATCAAGCGGTAACCACCTACCCCTCTTCCCGCTTCAAATACTCCCGCAAAATACGACGGATAGCTTCTGCCCGTGACGGCTGGTCAGGCTGCTTGGCCGCATAGGCGTCGAGCGGATCCATGATGTCGGCATGCAGGCGAGTAGTAACACGTGTCCCCTTCCCGGTAGCTGGTCGCCCCATCTTCTTCTTACTTTGTGTCGCCATAATGTTTGACCTTGCATTCGGTTCATGCTACCCAAAAAGCAGCCCGGCAGGAAGCTGACACTTCCATACCGGGCCTAACAACATCAACCTAGCAAGAGGCTGACATGGCTACTGTATTTCATATCACAAATGATTCCATCGAACCAAGCGCCGATCTTGAACCACTCGTGTGCGATCTGTCCCGCAAGACACAAGTTGCAATGCGGGCCGCCGAGGGGCTTGTACCCGACTTGCCGCCTGCGGACGGTGAAGCGCTGGTGGACTTCCTTGAGGGTATAGCACTGCTTGCCGGTCGGCTGCGCCAGCACATGATTGCTGCGTCCGTGTGAATTAACAATTAGTCGATATCGTCTATTTTGTCAATGCAGATATGCGATATCGGCTACGGTGCAAATAGTTGGCAGCGTTCCCAATTGTCATCAAATTATGGAGTTGCCATTACTGGCATTTTCAATACTTTAGATTGCATGGAAGAACAAAGCACCACAATCTACAACCAAAGGTATGAGACGTTTCGGCACCTGGACAAGTTGCGCTGGCAAATGTTCCAAATCCTGATTGTAATCGCATCCGGTACCTCACTAATTCTGCGTTCGACTACTGGGGATATTGAATGGTGGTTTTACCTTTTGCTCGGCGTTGCGCTCGTTCT
This sequence comes from uncultured Rhizobiaceae group bacterium, assembly GCA_947501445.1. Classification (GTDB taxonomy): domain Bacteria; phylum Pseudomonadota; class Alphaproteobacteria; order Rhizobiales; family Rhizobiaceae; genus Hoeflea_A. Next base: position 142,999 of record CANMVS010000016.1, read on the forward strand.
GATTTCATTTGCAATGCTTCGGATTGGAGATGGCATACGCATGAATGCCAAGGCACTCACCAAGGCAGCTGACGCCATCGGTGACGACGGGATGCCGGATGTTTCGAGCGAATGGAAATCAGTAGCGCACTGGATAGCCGTCATGGTGATGGGTTTGGGTGCGCTATTTATCGTCGTTGCAATTAGACAAGCTACCGCTTGTTCGGGGGGATAATATGACAAAGGCATTCATTAGTTACCACCACAGAAACGACCAAGAGTATCGCAAACACATTTCCTTTTTGGCGAATTTCCACGGAGCTTTTGACGACCGATCAGTGGAAGTCGGTGAAATTTCCGTAGACCTTGAACCACAAGCTATTCGTCGAATAATTCGCGATGACTATTTGCGAGACTCTACAGTTACCATTCTCCTTTGCGGCACCGAAACCAGGCACAGGAAACACATTGATTGGGAACTTAAGTCAAGCATGATTGATGGTCCGGTCAATAAGCGCTCTGGAATCTTGGTTATTGATTTACCTGAGACTAGGTGCACTGTTTGGACGGCTAGCCTTCCGGGAGAAAAGGAATTTATATACTCTGATTATCAAGGCGGTTGGACGAGATTAAATGCCAAATCGGATTTTAGTGCTAGATACCCAGATATGCCTGAACGTATCATAGATAACTTGTTAAAACCTGATGTTGTGATGTCCGTGGTTCCGTGGTCACGGATATTCAATCAACCAGACAACTTGAAATTTTTGGTGGACGCAACAGCTAAAGTTGCACTGACCAACGAATACGATCTCTCACTGCAAATGAGAATGCGTGATCATAATCCCTTCAGCACCCTTTTGGGTTAGTTCGGTAGATGTATGATTTCTGGACAAACACCCGCCCACAAAATAGTCTAATTCGCATTTTTCTCTTTTGCATCAATAAGTTACGATGCGCCTGTACAAAATCCGTACACAGCAAAATTGAAACTCCATTTTTCCTTTTGAAAACATGATGTTATAAACAATCACCATAACCCTTGGTAAGGGAGAGGTCGAGAGTTCGAATCTCTCCGGCAGCACCATTTGGAACCGGGTCCATTCTGGTCACATAGGTTACGTTTTATACCAGACACATAGGTAGCACTTTTGGTCCGAACGGATTTGCTATTGGTTCCAGGACACAGACAGACGCATCCATCGGCTTGGCCACACTCAGGCGCTTGCAAATTCCACACTGGGTTTTTCCAACCACATTCGCCTTGTAGACATTGGCAAAGCCATTGCTGGAAAATTTGCTCTGGAAATACATGTGGTATTCATTTTTGCGACGTGGAATGATTTGTTTGGGCTTGCGCCAGTTCATGTATTGAAATGAGACAGCCGCATTAAACTGAACCTGCGTGAGTTTGACTATGAAGGCTTTGCGCTCTCCGCTTTAAAACTTGGTTATATCCTTTGCAAAAACCTCCATGATCTCGGCGATGGCCCCACGGCCTCCTTGCGCATGGCAGCAGGACGCGACGCCCCTGCCCCGGCTGTGTGACCCTGTGTCAAAAGTCCATACAACCACATTGTCCCTGTATGGAGACGTGACAATTCCTTCGTGCGAGGCGGATCCAATCGCCCCCACACGGCTCACTTTCATGACCATGTTTTTAACCGTGATGTTTGGATACATCGGGAACGAACAGCGCATTTTGACGAATAAGCAGATAACGCATTTCCTGCGTGTTATCCGCGCAGCATTTTATTGTCTGTTGATCTCGAAAACACACGCAAAACTCCCGTATCTGCTAGCTTCTTACGTCGCCGTTTTCGCGTCATTACTGCCAGAGTTTTACGCGTTATACTAAAGTAGTATTTTTGCTCATAAAACACTTGTTTACTAATAAAATTTATAGTAATTATTGGTTTCCTGCAAATTAGACCGGTGAACATGAGGCGCGCATTCTCACCGGTCTATTCGTCTTTATTCACCTGTGCAGTTTTGATTCAAAATGCCTCCGAAGGGGCCATTGTGTTCATTGCATAAAAAAGGCCCCCGTTAGGGAGCAGATCAATCAACCGTCGAATTCTCCGAATGGCTGGAGCAAGCGCGGGGCTCACATCGCTGGCACTGTATCAATGATACGATGCACACAAAAAACCGGCCAGCAGCCCTAATCTGCCTGACAACAGAAAATTCATCAGGAAAAGGATCAGGGCCGCGCGCAGGATAGTATCCTTGTTGGCAATTTTCAGGAAATTCGGATTATGACCTATTTACATGGGCACCACTTGTAACCCTCGCTTCCATCTGAATTACCACCGGCAATTCTAGACCCTATGTCCCGCGCGGCTGGCGCCAGTTATGAATTGGCGTCTGCCTTGTCATGTAAGATCGGGATGGCAC
>CANMVS010000017.1 GCA_947501445.1 uncultured Rhizobiaceae group bacterium
GAGCGGACCGCGCAGTTTGCCGACCTGTCGGCCAAACGACTGATGCGGGAGATCAAGGGCCTTGGATATGAGGGCGGTTACACGGCGGTGACGGATTTTCTGCGCGACGTTCGCGTAGCGGCAAGCGCGAACGCGCGTCGGGGCCTATGCCCCGCCCCGTCTGGAGCCAGCGCCGACAGGCGCGATACGGCGCGAAGACATTTATACAAAGCTATCGATGATCGGGTCGCAACGCAGAAGAGATGTCCTGTGAACACGTGGGTTTGGCAGGCGGGGTTGATTTTTTCTATTCACGGCGCACCGGCGCTGGCGCGCCTGCCTCCATAGGGGGCGGCCAAATTATTGGCCGGGCCGCGGTCGCGGCCTGATTGAGTGCCATGCAGGATGGCAGCGGGTGCTGCGAACTGTTGAATCTCAAGAGATTTCCCGAGCGGCACACCGTGCTCTATCAAGGGCAAAAGAATTTCCGCGAAGCGGCAAGCGCGAATTGCGCGTCGGGCCTGATGGCCCGCCCCGTCTGGAGCCAGCGCCGACAGGCGCGATACGGCGCGAAGACATTTATACAAAGCCATCAGTGATCGGGCTCCACACAAATAACCTCACCACCACCTGCGCATTTCAGCACTGAGCGGATCATTCCACGCCTGCTGTTTAATCATTGGCTCAAAACCACGCTTGCGATTGTGCTCAACGTCGCTTTTGCTCATGCCAATGTCATCCAGCAGGTTTGCATCCAGATCTTCCAAAAGCACACAGGTGGCATTGCGTTTGTCACCGGGCCAGAAAACACGCGCCAGTCCCGATATCCAATGCCATGCCCCGTGTGTTGGTGTTGCTGGCTGTGACGGCAAAATCGCATCGCTTTTACAGGTCATGAGTTCGCCTTTCGAATGTTCGAGTGATTGACTATGGATGATTATTGAAGACACTTGCGGGTACTTCAAACGCCTTTGCTTGACATGTAGTGTTAGAAAAAGTCACATAACGATATGCCACGCTATCTGCCCACACTGAATGCCGTTCGTGCCTTTGAGGCTGCTGGTCGTCATGGAAGCTTCACCGGCGCTGCTGATGAGTTGAACGTGACGCATGCTGCGATAAGCCGACATGTGCGCGGTTTGGAAAAACAATTGGGTGTGCAACTGTTCAGAAACATTGCCCGGGGCGTTGAACTTACGGAAGATGGCAAATCGTTTCTGGGCGACATCACGCCAGCCCTGGACCAGATATCCGATGCGTCCGACACGCTGCGGCAAAAGAAATCAGGAACACTGACGATAAGCTGTGAACCGACATTTGCCATGAAATGGCTGATGCCGCGATTTGGCGAGTTTCAGCAGCAATTTCCGGATTTGGATGTGACGCTGAAATCCACATCGGTATTGGCGGACATTCGCAACAACGAGTGTGATCTGGCCATCCGGTATTGTCATCGTGTCGAACGTGGCCTGGATTATGAACTGATTTCGGCATCTCCTGTGTTTCCGCATGGAAGCCCGGCTTTTGACAAGGTGTCGGAGCCTGCAGAATTATTGCAACACCGCCTGTTGCACGAAGACAAGGGTCATTTATGGACCCGCTGGTTTGAAAGAGCCGGTGAAGCCAATTTTGTCTTGCCGCGCGCACCCAAGTCATTGGCATCACTGCTGGCAATTGAAGGTGCGCTTGCAGGGCAGGGGATCATTCTGGCCTCGTCTGAACTGGTTGCCAATGATGTGCGCAACGGACGATTGAAACGCCTGTCGAATATTGGCCTGGATTGGGGTGGTTATTTCCTCGTCTATCTGACGGAGGTGGGCCGCAGAAAGCCCGTCCGGGCATTCCGCCGATGGCTCATCGGTGCGACAACAGAGTTTCGTGGCGGTGAATGATACCACTGCGCCTCTGCAGTCTGTACGATTTTAATTTTTCAGTGGGCGATTACTGTCGCGCGCGCGTGTACTGGCGGATTTCGCCGTTTGACCGGCAATTCAGATGCATTTTGTGCATTGCCAACGATGGAGCGATGCGCAAGAAACACCAGTGCAATCGCCAGGAAACCGCCGAATATGGACAGCCACAAGCCGAAGCCAAACTTTGAGCCACCGGTTTTTTGACTGTCAATCTGAAAGGAATGAATGTCGGTTTGCAGCAGGTTGCGGATCTGCACGTTCTTCCTGTCCAGCACGGCCTGTTGCAGGGTATTTGTGCCTGTGGCGGCAGAACCTTTGCCGGCCGCTTCCAACAGGTCGAGGTTCATTTCAAAACGACTGAGCGTGTTGGCAAACTGGCGTTGTGATGTCGCCATTTCGTTCAGGAAATGGGTTGCGCCCAGGAGGCTGGCAAAGGCCAGCAGCATGCCAGCGTAACTCAGTGACCGACCAACGCGCTTTTTGTCCACAACACACTCCATGACATCAGGTTCGTGCTGTTTTAGACTGCAAAAGGAAGCTGTGGTCTGTGGCCATTGTCACAAATTCTGCGCACGACTTTTCAAATCGAAGCTGCTTCAGCGCAACCTGGGATTAAGGGCATCGCGCAGCCAGTCGCCCAGCAGATTGACCGACAGGGCCAGGGCGAGAAGCGTCAGGGCGGGAAACAGCAAGATCCACCACTCACCAGAGAACAAAAAACCCTGACCAATGCGAATAAGTGTGCCAAGTGAAGGCTGCGTAACCGGTGCACCGACCCCAAGATACGACAGTGTGGCCTCTGCAATGATAGCAAGAGCAAGGCTGATTGTGGCTATGACCATGACGGGCCCCAGAACATTGGGCAGGATATGTCTGATCATGATGAACGCAGGGTGACGGCCGATGAGCCGTGCCGCCTGAACATATTCCTTATTTTTTTCCACCAGTGTCGCACCGCGCACAACGCGGGCAAACTGCACCCAGTCGGAAAGGCCGATGGCAAGAATGAGCACCCAGATGGCCATCTCCTCGCGCATGTCCACAGGTGTTATTCCCTTGGCAATACCAAAGATCAGCATGGCAACGAGAATAGCCGGAAATGTCAGTTGCACGTCGGCGATACGCATGATTGTTGCGCCGATCCACCCACCGACATAACCAGCGATAAGGCCCATTGAAACGCCCAGAACCAGTGCAAAAGCCACAGCCATGAAGCCGACAAACAGGGACAGGCGCAAACCGTAGAGAATGGTTGAGAAAATGTCCCGCCCCTGGCCATCACTGCCGAGCCAGAACTGGTCACCGGTAAATGCATTTGGCTCCATCGGTGCTGAAAACCCGTTCATCAGGTTCAATGTTGTCATGTCGTAGGGATTATGGGTTGCGATAAACGGGCTGAACAGGGCACCGGCAAGCAGTAAAAAAACAACAACGAAGGATCCCATTGCCAGTTTTGAGCGACGGAATGACCACAGAAAATCGGAGTCCAGTGTGCGGGTGATCGTGGACTTGATCATATTTTCACCGCCGCATTGTCATCGCGCAAACGCGGATCAACCGCAAAATAGAGCAGGTCGACCACAAGATTGATGCAGACAAACAGCACTGAAATCATCATCAGGTAGGCCGCCATAACCGGTATATCGACAAATTGAATGGCGTTGACGAACAAAAGCCCGATTCCCGGCCATTGGAAGACCGTTTCTGTGACAATGGCAAAGGCAATGATCGACCCCAGTTGCAGACCTGTCACGGTCAGTACCGGGATCAGTGTGTTTTTCAACGCATGGCGAAAATAGATCAGTTTTTCGGGCAGGCCCCGCGCCCGGGCAAAGCGAACATAATCCTGGCGCAGCACTTCCAGCATCTCCGAGCGCACCAGCCGCATTATCAGTGTCATCTGGTAAAGCCCCAATGTGATTGCCGGAAGAACCAGTGCCTTGAGACCTGATACGGTCAGGAAGCCGGTACTCCATCCGCCAATTTTAACCACTTCACCACGCCCGAAACTGGGTAACAGATCCAATTCAACTGAAAAGAGATAGATTAGCAGAACCCCGATCAGGAAGGTCGGCAGTGAGACACCGATCAGGGAGACAACCATAATCGTATTGGCCGCAAGCCCGTCGCGTCTTATCGCGGTAAAAACGCCAAGCACAATCCCGATTAAAATGGCCAGCAGGCCTGAAACCCCGGCAAGCTCAAGGGTGGCAGGCGCCCGTTCAAGCAGAATGTCAAAGACCGGTCTGCTTTGCTGGTAGCTGATACCAAAATTGCCGCGCGCGGCATTGTTCAGGAAGTTGAAATATTGCACCACGAACGGGTCATTCAGACCCAGTTCCCCGCGCAACCGCTCAATGTCAACGGTTGAACGTTCCTGGCCGACCATATTGTCAATCGGGTCCCCCATGAAGCGGAACATGGCAAAAGCCACCAACCCGACAACCAGCAGAACCACGATGGATTGAATTATGCGGCGTATTGCGTAAGCAAACATGGTGTTCGCTTACGCTTTATTGTCGTGCCGGAGCATCGGCATCAGTTGACGTTGATCCAGCGCAGGATGACAAAATTATCCGGCCGCTGGGTCAGATCGATATTGTCTCTGGCACCCCAGACCAGCGGCTGAACATAGAGCGGCACATAGGCGTTTTCGTCCTGCAGAACCTTCGCACTGTGATCAAGCATCATCTGGCGTTTGCCATCATCGATTTCAGACTGGATGTTGGGCAGCATTGAATCGATGGCAATGTTTGAAAAATCGCCAAAATTCCAGCTTCCCAGCTTCTTTTCCTTATTTGGTGTTGATGCCAGAAAACGAAGTGGATGTTCGGCATCAAAAGTGCCGGGCGACCAGCCAAGCAGATACATGTCAAAATTGTCAGCGCGAAGTTCCGGCCAATAGGTGCGCACCGGCATGGCTTCCAGCTCGGCTTTGATACCAACCTGAGACAACATCGCCGCAATCGCCTGACAAACGGCCTCATCGTTCAAGTAGCGGTCATTGGGACACTTCAACCCGAAGGAAAACCCGTCCGGATAACCAGCCTCTGCAAGCAGCTTCCTTGCAAGCTCGGGATCATAGGCCGGTCTTTCTGACAGGGATGCCGAGTAGCCCCGCATGGCCGGGCTGACCAGCTGCGATGCCGGTTGTGCCGCACCGCGCATGATTGTCTTCAAAATTGCATCAACATTCACGGCATGGGAAACGGCAGCCCGGACCCGTTGATCCTTGAACGGGTTTGGCTTACCGGCATCAGCGCCATATTTCAAAGCGTCCGCTCCATGCGGAAAGCCGAGCATGATGACCCGTGCTTCAATGCCATCGATAACCTTGACGCCATCGCGTTCCTTCAGGCGTGCCGCATCCTGAATGGGCACCGGGTTGATCATATCCACATCACCCGAAAGCAGGGCAGCAACGGACGTGGCCGGGTTCTGGATCGGTGTGAATTCGGCGCGGGTGATATTGTGTTGTTTTTCGCCCCACCAGCCGTCGTGGGGTTCCAGCACGGTTTTCAGGCCGGGTTGCCGATCCACCAGCTTGAAGGCGCCGGTGCCATTGGTGTTGAGTGTTGCGTGATTTTCAACTTCCTTGGAGGGAAGCGCCGCATTGTTGGCTTCCGACCAGCCCTTATCCATGATCATGAAATTCGCGATGGAATCGGGAAAAATCGGATTAGGTGCTTTGGTCAGAAAGTCGATCGTGTGATCATCAACAATCCTGACCTCGGAGATCGGCGAAAACCACGAAGATGTATCGGCCGCCTCGCTGGAAGCGCGCTGATAGGAAAACAGAACGTCTTCGGCGGTAAAATCAGAGCCGTCGTGAAATTTTACGCCCTTGCGCAGGTGAAAACGCCAACCCTTGTCATCGAGCGGTTCCCAGCTTTGTGCAAGCGCGCCTTCAATGGCCATGGCCTGATCGCGGCGCACCAGTCCCTCATAGACATTGTTGAGGAAACCAAGCACTGGCGATGAATTCACCGCATGCGGGTCCATCGTTTGCGGGTCTGTGCTGGATGCCCAGCGGAAGGTTTCTGCATTGGCTGCGCCAACTGCAAGATTTGCTGTCAATGCGGCAATACACAGCGATAAGGTAATTGTGGATTTCATATTCGGGTGTCTCCCTTTGGAAGGATCGTGGCCGAATGCTCTCATTGGGACCAGTTTTGGTCAAGCCTGTCTGTTTGATCAGGTAACAGGCGATGCTGCGCCCCGTGTGACACGGTCAAACATTCAACAGCAGATATTGGCGCTCCCAGGGGCTGATCACCTCCATGAATGTCTCAAATTCGCCGCGCTTCACACCGGAATAGGTATCAATGAATTCGGAGCCAAATACTTCTGCGAAAGCCGGCTCTGCCTCCAGCAGGGCAACCGCTTCCAGCAGCCCGCGCGGCAGCTCGACAGTCGTACCCTCATTGGCTGTTGTGGCAGTGGGGCTGTCGGGCACAAGTTCGCGTACCATGCCAAGCCACCCGCAAGCCAGCGACGCAGCCAGTGCCAGATAGGGGTTGGCGTCGGATGATGGCAAACGGTTTTCCACCCGGCGGGACGCGGCGTCAGAATTGGGAACACGAAATGCGACCGTGCGGTTGTCATAGCCCCATGCATTGTTAACCGGGCAGGCCATGTCAGGTGTCAGGCGCCGATAGGAATTGACGTAAGGGGCCATCATAACCAGCGCTTTTGGCACATAGTGTTGCATGCCGCCGATGAAATTGAAAAACATGGTCGATGGTGCACCATCCTCATTGCTGAAGATATTGCGTCCGCTGTCCAGATCCACCACCGATTGGTGAATATGCAGCGCAGACCCGGCCTGTCCCTGCATCGGTTTGGCCATGAAGGTTGCATAAATGCCGTGTTTGAGCGCAGCCTCGCGTAGCGTTCTCTTGAACATATAGACCTGATCTGCAAGCGCCAACGGATCGCCGTGGCGCAGATTGATCTCCAGTTGCGCCGGCCCTTCCTCATGGATCAACGTATCAATTTCCAGGCCCTGAGCCTCGGAAAAATGGTAGATATCGTCTATCAGCTCATCAAATTCATTGACGCCGGCAATAGAATAGGACTGCCCCCGTGCCATCGTGCGCCCCGAACGGCCCACCGGTGGTTTCAGCGGATGGTCCGGATCGTCGTTGTGGGCAATCAGATAGAACTCGATCTCCGGTGCGACGATGGGTTTCCAGCCCTTCTTCTCATAAAGTCCGATAACCCGTTTGAGCACATTGCGCGGCGCATATTCAACGCCTTTGCCCTTATGATCGACAACATCGCATATGACCTGTGCGGTGGGGTCTGTTTCCCACGGAACGGCAGACAGGGTCTGCAAATCCGGCATCAGCTTCAAATCACCGTCACGCGGGTCATATCGAAAATTACCCGTTTCCTCCGGGTATTCGCCGGAAATCGTCTGACGATAGAGTGCAGAAGGCAGCGCCAGCGATGTATTGGAGGTGAATTTTGACGAGGGCATCATTTTGCCGCGGGGCACGCCGGCAAGATCCGGAGTGATACATTCTATATCCTCAATCCCGCGCCAGTTCAGCCATTCGCTGACCTGCTTCCAGTTTTCCACGCCGCGTATGTTGTCCACATAGGCCGGTTTACCGGTGGCATTGTTCGGATCAGCAGATTTGCCGGAGGCTGCTTTTTTGGATTTAGGGGCCATGAAAGTCTCGTTGCCGGATTTACATCTGGCCTCTCATACCCCATTGCACCCGGTAATAATACCAACGAAGCGCTATTGATTGGTGTTTCGCGTCATAGGGTAAAGGACAAGACCAGTGCAGCATTATGATGTGATCATACTCGGTGCCGGTGCTGCGGGGATGATGTGTGCCATTGAAGCTAGCAGGCGTGGCCGCAAAGTGCTGATCATCGATCACGCAAAGGTACCGGGAGAAAAAATTCGCATATCCGGTGGTGGCCGCTGTAATTTTACAAACATCCACGCTCAACCGGGCAATTTCATCTCCGCAAACCGGCACTTTTGTATTTCCGCCCTCAGACGATATACGCAGTATGATTTTGTCGAGCGCATTCAGGCTCGAGGCATTGCCTATCACGAGAAGACGCTTGGTCAGCTGTTTTGTGATGGCAGCGCGCGCCAGGTGATCGACATGCTGACTGACGACATGCGTGATGCCGGTGTTGAACTGTCTCTTGGCACCACTGTTGAAGGGGTTGAAAGGCAAGGCGAAGCGTTTCTCCTTCAATTGTCCACTGGCCCGGCAACATGCACATCGCTTGTCGTTGCCACTGGCGGTAAATCAATCCCCAAAATGGGCGCGACCGGCCTTGGCTATCGCATAGCCGAACAATTTGACATAGCGGTATTGCCGACGCGTCCCGCTTTGGTGCCACTGACATTTGACGAAAACCTGTTGCAACGTCTGGCACCTCTTGCCGGAATCTCTGCAGAAGCATCCATTTCATGCAATGGCACAGCCTTTGAAGAAGCCATGCTGTTTACCCACCGCGGCGTCAGTGGTCCGTCCATTTTGCAGATATCGTCCTTCTGGCGCGAGGGTGATGAAATCGCCATCGCACTGTTGCCGCAAACTGATATCTACGCGCTGCTGCGTCAGGCCCGTCATGAAAACGGGCGACAATCCGTACAGACCGTATTGGCACAGGTATTGCCAAAACGTTTGGCGCAGATCATTGCCCAAGGACACGGACAGGGGCAGGGGGCGGAAGGCAATATCGCCGACATGGGCGATGCGCGCCTGCAGACCATTGCAAACGCCGTTCAGGACTGGCGCATCAAACCGACCGGATCGGAAGGATACCGAACGGCTGAGGTAACGCTGGGCGGTGTCGACACGGATGAGCTTCATTCAAAAACCATGGCGACCAAGCAAATACCCGGGCTCTATTTCATCGGGGAAGTGGTGGATGTGACCGGTTGGCTTGGCGGCTACAATTTCCAGTGGGCATGGTCCTCCGGCTGGGTCGCCGGTCAAAATGCCTGATATGAGCGCTGACATAAGTTATGCCACAACGCGTCAGGCAACATTTTCCGCCGCGACCATTTCTTCCCCGTCACTGAAATAGGCGTTTATTATTGTCTGCAGGTTCTGCCGAGGAATGGGCGGGCTGAACAAAAAGCCCTGCAGCTCGCTGCATTTTTCGGTTCTGAGCACTTCCAGTTGGTCAACGGTCTCAACACCTTCAGCGGTAATATCCATGCCCAGGCAGGACCCAAGGCCGATGATCGCACGCACCACCGCGCGCGAACCAACACTGTCCTGAATATCGCGCACAAAACTCCTGTCGATCTTGATGCGGCTGAACGGGAATTTGGTCAGATAGGCCATGCTGGAATAGCCGGTTCCAAAATCATCAAGCGCAATGCGGGTATCCAGCTGATGCAACTGCTGCAGGATTTCAATATTGTCCTCGGTGTCATTGAGCAAAACACTTTCGGTAATTTCGATTTCCAACCGGCTTGCGCATAGGCCGCTTTGTCGCAAGGCGCGTTCGACGCCACTGACCAACCTGCCGCCACTGAATTGAACCGCCGACACATTGACGGCAACAATCAGCGGCTCTGGCCATTTGACCGCTTCGCGGCAGGCCTCGATCATCACCCATTCACCCAGTTCTTCGATCAGGCCTATTTCCTCGGCCAATGGTATGAAATCGGCAGGAGACACCATGCCACGGGTGGGGTGGGACCAGCGAATAAGCGCCTCGAAGCCGCGTAATTGACCTGTTTTGACGCCAATAATCGGTTGATAACAAAGGACGAATTCATTCTCGATAACCGCACGCCGCAGATCCATTTCCAGCGATCGGCGCTCACTCTCCACCCGGTCCATTTCAGGCTCAAAGAAGCGATAGGCATTGCCCGCGTCCTTTTTCGCCCGATAAAGCGCAAGATCGGCAAATTTCAATATCTGTTGCAGTTCCTGCGCGTCGGCGGGGGCAAATGCAATGCCCACACTGGTGCCAATCCTGACTTCGCGGTTGTTGATCCAATGCGGTTGATTGAGGGCTGCAATGATCTGGTCAGCGTGCAGGGCAACGTCGTCCCGATTGGAACATCCCTGCATGATGAAGGCAAATTCATCGCCGCCCAGACGGGCCACGGTGTCGGATGCGCGCTTCAGGTCACGCAATCGCGTGGCGACCCCCTTGAGCAGGTCATCGCCGGCATCATGGCCCAGTGTGTCGTTGATCAGCTTGAAACCATCCAGATCGATACTGATCACCGCAAAAGGACTGTCCGCGTGCTGCTGACTTTCCACCGCCCGCTCCAGCGCTCTGGTAAAAACGGTTCGGTTTGACAGACCGGTGAGCGGATCATGGTGCGCCAGATAGGAGATCTGGGCTTCTGCCCGGGTGCGTTCAGTCACATCCACAATGGTTGCCAGGATTGCCGGCTTGCCCTCAACCGTGATTTCCCGTTCAAAAACGACGACATCAAGCACATTGCCGGTGGCCGTTTGATGCCGCCAACTGGTCCCGCTGTCTCGGCCGTTGGGGTGCGCCATGATGCGGGCATCCTGCTTTGCCAGACGGAAATCCGAAAGCTTGAGCTTGAGGAATTCCTTGCGCTCATAGCCATAAAGGCGCAAAGCGGCATCATTGACCCGCAGCGCCTGTCGGTCATGGCAGGCCCGCACTACCATGGGCACCGGATTATCATCAAACATCGAGCGGAACAGTGTTTCGCGCGCCTTCAGTGCGCCCACATCCGTCAGCGTCACGGTCAGCAGTTCTCCCGCCATGGAGATGCCTGCCTGCAGTGATGCCGCTTGGCCATCGACACAATATTCAAAGGTAAAGCTGCGTCGGTCTTCACTTTTGACCGCTTCGCGCAGTGTCTCCACACCGCGGTGCACACCGGCATTTTCCAGCGCCATGGACAATCGCATGGAGCGCAGGTTTTCAGCGGTTGATCCAAGCAGCCGCGCTGCACCTTCATTGATGCTGAGGATCAGAAAATCCTGCGGCTCATCGCCATCCTGCTCCAGCGCTGTGAGCGCCATGATCCCTTCCTGGATGGAATTGATCAGCAAATTTGCCAGATCCGTCTGTTGTGCCCGGGAGCGGGCAAATATCAGGAAAAACTCACCGCTCCACCGTGATGCCAGTGGCAGCGCCACAAGCTCGACGGTCGAGATCATGCCATCAAGTGTTGACTGGCACAGACGCAGGCACGGACCGGACAGAACCCGCGCGCCATCCAGAACCATGCCAATCGACAATTGAAAGCTGTGCGGCAGGTCGTGCAGCGATACGGAATTGCATTTCGACTGAACAATATCTTCGAACCGTGATCCGGCACGCACGATTGTGTAATCCGCACCATTCATGCAGCGCACAATCCCAACCTCATCGGCAAATTTGCCCAGGCCCCCAAGCACAAGATCTTCATACAGGGGCAGGGCGTCCAGCTTTTTTGCCGCGCGCCACTTGCGCAGCAAAATGCGCACGTCATCAAATTCCGTCAATTCACGGGTTTCACACAGATTGCTGACCGCCTCATAACTGCTTGCCGCCTTTGATGCCGGCATGACGGCGAGGTCGCTGGATGTGTGCTGCGCTGCTGTATCTTTGGGAGAAGAAATTGGGGAAGGCATGATGATATCCTGAACGCCACGTAATGTTCGCTAAAACAGTGAAAACGGCAGCCAGACATCGGCTTCGATAGGACAAATCATTTGTTCAGGCCCGTTTGTAAACACAACCTGTTATTTCAATCTTAACACGGCCTCGGCGTGTTGGAATATTCGTTAAAAACTGACGCGCGTGTTTAACAGATCATAAACAAACCGCCGCCAGGTGGCAGCGGTTTGTCAGAATGGCCAGCCGGGAGGCTCAGAAACGACCGGCTCTTCGTTGGATAGCTCCTGTCATACGGCACGGCGCGTGTGCTGCATGACAGTTAAACCCTGTTGGTAATCAGGAAACGCCCTGGGTAACGATGACCGGAATGAGCAGGTCGCCCCAGTTGCCATGGCCGCCGTGGTGTCTTGCTGAACGCACGAGTTCGACGGAGACACCGGCATCAACAGCTTTCATCACCGACTGATTGAGCCGATGCAGGTCATTGGCGACCATGCGGATCGCTGCCTGTTGTTCGGCAGTCATGGATGTGGACTGTTCCTCAGCCCGTTCTTTGACGCGTGTCTGCGGTGCCATTTTCAAGTCTCCTTTTGTGGCGTTTGCAGTCAACAGCTTTTGCTGTTGTCGGGGTCGTCGGAGCGGATTATTGGCCGCCCCGATGTCGTCTATTCGGCAGCAGGTCTGAATTGCGCTGCCTCAGTTGAACCACCCATGGCGGTCGTCGATGATTTTCCACCTGTGATGGCCATGGAAACAGCGTCGAAATAGCCGGTTCCAACTTCGCGCTGGTGCTTGGTTGCCGTGTAACCGTTGGTTTCACTGGCAAATTCAGCTTCCTGCAGCTCCGAGTAAGCTGCCATCTGGCGATCCTTGTAGCCGCGTGCCAATTCGAACATGCCATGGTTCAGCTGGTGGAAACCCGCCAGTGTGATGAACTGGAATTTATACCCCATGGCACCCAGTTCGCGCTGGAATTTGGCGATGGTTGCATCATCAAGGTTCTGTTTCCAGTTAAACGATGGTGAGCAGTTATAGGCCAGCAGCTGGTCCGGGTGTTCCTTGCGCACGGCCTCGGCAAAACGCCGTGCCTGATCAAGATCGGGTTTGGATGTCTCACACCAGATGAGGTCCGTATGGGGCGCATAGGCGATGGCCCGGGCAATGCAGGGCTCAAGGCCGTTCTTGACCTGATAGAAACCCTCTGCGGTGCGGCCTGCATCATAGTCAACATATGGCTGATCACGCTCGTCAACATCAGACGTCAGCAGTTTTGCTGCTTCCGCGTCGGTGCGGGCGATAACCAGGGTTGGTGTTCCCATGACATCGGCAGCAAGCCGCGCCGCATTCAGGTTGCGGATATGGGCTGCGGTTGGAATGAGAACCTTGCCGCCCAGATGGCCACATTTTTTCTCAGAGGCAAGCTGGTCCTCATAGTGAACCCCGGCCGCACCGGCTTCAATATAGGCCTTCATCAGTTCAAAGGAATTGAGCGGGCCACCAAAGCCGGCTTCCGCGTCGGCAATGATCGGTGCAAACCAGGTATCAACGGAAAGCGGTCCGCCTTCTGAGGTTTCAATCTGGTCGGCGCGCTGCAGCGTGCGGTTGATGCGCTTGGCAAGTTCCGGTCCTGCATTCGCAGGATAAAGAGACTGGTCCGGATACATGGCTGATGCGGTATTGGCATCTGCTGCAACCTGCCAGCCGGACAGGTAAATGGCCTTCAATCCGGCACGAACCATCTGCATGGCCTGGTTGCCGGACAGTGCACCCAAAGCGTTGACATAATCGTCATTGTGGATCAGTTGCCACAGACGGTTGGCACCCATTTCGGCCAGCGAATGCTTGATCTGCACGGAGCCACGCAACCGCTGCACATCGGCGACTGAATAGGGGCGCTCGATGCCGTCAAAACGGCCTTCGGGTGCGCTTGGTACAAGGTTGTAAAAATCAGTCATGCCGATCTCCAATCATTTTATTTTGCAGCATCCTGGTTTCGGTATCTGCATTTTTCGTTGAATGTTATGTGACTGTTTTTACAATGCACTGCACAAACTGAAAAGAAAATTATGCAAAAACAGCACGATAAAAGGGTCACGCTGTCTTGTTTTTGACAAAACCGGTTTGTAAATTTGTAAAAATTGTAATAGGCTGATGGCAGTTAATTTTTGTCAAGAGTTGTAAAACAGGCGATATGGCTGAACAGAAGATATTTGCGGGTCCACGGCTGCGGCGCATACGCAACCAGTTTGAACTGACCCAGACCGCCATGGCAGAGGCACTGAGTATTTCGCCTTCCTACCTTAATCTTATCGAGCGTAATCAGCGGCCGCTGACGGTGCAATTGCTGTTGCGTCTTTCATCCGTCTACAAGATTGATCTGGATGAGTTGCAGGGTGAAAATACCGGCACAACCCGAGCGCTGAAGGAAGTCTTTTCAGACCCGCTTCTTGTCGATGCATTGCCCGGTGAACAGGAATTGCTGGAGGTCGCCGATGCGGCGCCAAATGCAGCCACAGGTGTTGTCAAACTGTACCGTGCCTACAAGGAAGCGCAGTCGCGTCTCTCCGACCTGTCTGACCTGCTGGCAAGCGAGGGCCGATTAACGTCCGTTTCAAGCGCGCGGCTTCCGGTTGATGAAGTGCATGAGGCCTTTGAAAATCGGCCGAACCACTTTGCCGTTATCGAAGAAGCTGCAGAGAATTTTCATGGATCATTAAAACCCGGTGACGATCTGCCGGGTGCATTGCGTGACTGGCTTGTGCGTGAACATGGTATTGTGGTGCGGCTGTTGCCGGTCCACACGATGCCCAATTGGCGCAGGCGTTTCGACCGCCATTCGATGCGGCTGTTCCTGTCCGAGCGCCTGTCGCCCTTTGATCAATTGCGTGAAATCGCTGTTGAGGTGTGTCAGCTCGCATTTGGCGATCTGATTGCGCAGGAACTGTCGCAGCTTAATTTGTCCTCGGATGAAGCCCGCAGGCTTGGTCGTTTTGAGGTGGCGCGTTATGCCGCCCACGCGCTGATGATGCCCTATGGTGCATTTCAGGCGGCAGCGGTGCGATTGAAATATGACATTGATGTATTGCGCTCACGCTTTCATGTGTCCTTTGAACAGGTCGTCAACCGGCTGACCATGCTGCAACGACAGGGCGCCGCCGGTGTGCCGTTTTTCATGCTTGAAGTGGATAATGCCGGGAACCGGTTTCGACGCGCCGGCGCAAGGGGCTATCCACATTCTCGTTTTGGTGGTGGCTGTCCAAAGTTGAATATTCATGCAGCCTTTTCACAGCCCGGCCAGATTTTTGTTGAATCGGTGGAAATGCCTGATGGCGCGGAATTCCTGGTGATCGCCCGCACGCTGGAAGGCCCGCAGATCGCCTTTAACGAACGGGTCCGGCGAACCGCGATCATGATGGCCTGTGACATCGGGTTTTGCGATGAGATCATTTATGGTGATGCGGTAAAGGGAAAAGAGCTCAAGCCAACGCAGGTCGGGCCCGCCTGCCGGCTTTGCGAGCGTCAGGGCTGTCTGTCACGGGCCGAGCCGCCGCTCACAAGACCCTCGGGACTTGATGAAATGATGACCGGACTGAGCGCCTTTGATTTTCAGTAGCAGCATCCTGCGACAGGAAAATGCGCATTACCGTTTGGCCATTTCAATTTGCCAGAATGGGTGAAATGACCGGCGTTGGCCAGGAGCCACCGACGAAGAACTGAATGCTGTTTTGAGCCGGATTTTCCTTGGCGGTGTCTTCATCGGCAAAACCCTGATCAAGGACACCAACCAGCGCCAGGCCGCCGCGCTGATAGGGAATAATGCCCGACAGGACCAGACGGGTGTTGGCGGCAAGAATTTCACCCTTGGTGATTTCGGCCAGTCCGTTGGAAAAAGTCGCCTCGAATTCAGCACTGTCAAAATCAAATGAACCCGCAGAGATGCCACCAAGACCAAAAAAACGTTCCGTAAGCGCAAGTTCCAAAAATTGCGTCGTATCAAAATTTGGAACGGTGCCATCGGTTATTGAAAGTTCAAATTTACCGTCCAGATCACTCAGACCCGTAGCCCATGTTGGATAATGTGTCGCCAGCGCGATTGTCAGGCTTGCCGTTCCCTGCGGGAATGGGCCTTCAATATTCAATGCATTCAAGGCCTGTTCGAGATTGATATCGCGCGCCGAAAACTGAATTTCCCCGCCACCTTCGACACCACTTTCTGCCAGTACGATGCGCCCCAGCAATGAGCCATCGTATGCTGTGGCATCGCCAATGTCGAACATTGCACGCCCTTCGTCGACACGCGCGGCGGCGGCGACATCTGTCAGTTCCAGGGGGCCAAGTGTGGCTGATTGGGCGGATAGGCGCATGTCCAGTTTCAATTGGTTCAGAAAAGATGTGTCTATGGTTTTGGCAATGTCTTCACCGGTTCTGGGCAGCGGCGTGAAGGCGCGCAGGAAAGATGCAATATCCAGGGAATTGAAGGCCAAAGTACCCGATACGCTTGGCCGGCCATCTTCGGTCTGTTTGAAATCCAGTACACCGATGCCACGGTTGCCCTCCAATTCCAGGATCAGCTTATCCAGCATTGCGCGACCGTTTTGCAGTTGAAGATGCGCATCCAGAGACAAGGCGCCGATGGCTTCGCCCGGTTTTATGCTGGTGCCCGACCACTCCAGTGCCTGCCTCATGGACGGGCTTTCCATAGTGAGTGTGCCGGCGACAAGTGGATCATCGGAAAGACTGGCCTCACCATCGAAGCTGATGTGGATGGGAGCCGATATCAGTTCCATCTTCATGCGGGCAGGTTTTCTTGCCAAAATCAACAGTGGCTCGCTGGAATCGAGTGAAAGAGAAGCTGCCTCGCCGCGATAGATGCCCTTGATATCAGCGCTCATTCCCGCGTTCAGACGCGGCCAGTTGATCGTCCCGTTGATGGCGGTGATTTTCTCTTCGCTGTCATTGGCGTGGTCAATATGGGTGAATGTGCCGTTTTCAACGGTGACTTCACCCAGCCTGTATGCCGGTACTGCTTGTGCTTTTGCCTGCCCCTCGGTGGCTGTATCTGCATTTTTTACTGTTGCACGCATGCCTTCTGCGATGCGCCCGGTATTGCTGTTCCAGCTCGTTTCGCCGGTTGAAAACTGTTCAACCGTAAATACCGGTCTGATGAGAACAAAATTGGAAAAGTCAAAATTTCCGGTCAGCACGGACAATATGCTGAAATCTGCCCGCATGGCATCGGCAAATACAATGGGTGTTGCATCTGGAAACTTGCGCGACGAAACGCTGATTCGGTTCAGCTCGATCTGCGGAACAGGCCAAAACCCGATTTCGGGTGTATCCAGCAATTGCACTTCATGCCCGGTCCATTGCGAAATTTCGCGTTCCAGCCGGTCGCGAACGGCATCGGTGGAAATTGCAAAGGGAAGCGCAACGCCACTGATGGCAACAACCAGACCGGCAACGACTGCCAGCGACAGTATCCAGCGAAACCACTGGCGTCGGGTTGACTTCGTCTTCACCAAAATTCATCCGCCTTTCAATTCGCAATGTGAAAATAACTGATGTGGTATCAGACAAGATTACGGCATTTTGTGTAACAGGGGTAAAGCCTTGCAGGCCCGAATGCAATTCGCACGACCGGTTTTCAGTTGTGCAAACACAAAAACTGGGACGGTGCTTTATTTGTTGCGATGCAACATGCTAAGGAGGCCGCGATTGCAAACATCCCGGGGAGGGTTCCATGAACGACCAGAAACCACTTTGGACACCGTCTGAAGCGAATGTGAAATCCGCTGTCGTTACAGAATTTGCGCAATTTTGCGGTGAACGCTCCGGTCTTGATTTGGCAAATTACGATGATTTGCATGCCTGGTCGATCACTCAGCGCGCTGATTTCTGGTCTGCGATCTGGGATTTTTGCGGTGTTGAGGGCCACAAAGGCGAGACAATTCTGCAAAACGGCGATGCCATGCCCGGCGCAAGGTTCTTTCCGGATGCAACGCTCAATTTTGCCCAGAACCTGCTCGCACAGACCGGTCCTGAGGATGCCATTATATTTCGCGGTGAAGAGAAGGTGCGCACCCGCATGAGTTGGGATACACTTCACGCAGAAGTATCCCGCCTGCAACAGGCATTGTCGGCGCTTGGCGTCGGCGTTGGTGACCGGGTCGCTGCGATGATGCCCAATGTTCCTGAAACCATTGTGGCAATGCTGGCCACCGCCTCATTGGGAGCAATATGGTCCTCCTGTTCGCCGGATTTCGGCGACAAGGGCGTCCTCGACCGTTTTGGGCAGATCGAACCCAAGGTGTTTTTTGCCTGTGATGGCTATTGGTACAATGGCAAGAAGCAGGATGTGACGCAAAAGCTCGAGATTGTCGAAGCGCAGTTGCAACCGCTTAAGACGGTCATCGTTCCCTATGCCGGTGATGCGGATGGGCTTGTGGGCCGTCTGGCCAATGCCGTTACGCTGGCCGAATTCACGGCGCCCTTTGATGCACGGGAAATCGCCTTTGAGCAACTTGCCTTTGAACACCCGCTTTATATTCTGTTCTCCTCCGGAACGACAGGGGTTCCAAAGTGTATTGTCCATTCCGCTGGTGGAACATTGTTACAGCACCTGAAAGAGCAGCAGCTCCATTGCAGTCTGCGTGTGGGAGAACGCCTGTTTTATTTTACCACATGCGGCTGGATGATGTGGAACTGGCTGGTCACGGGCCTCGCCAGCAAAGCGACGCTGTGCCTTTATGACGGCTCACCATTCTACCCCGACGGCAATGTACTTTTTGACTATGCCGCTGATGAAAAATTCGAGATTTTTGGCACTTCTGCCAAGTTTATTGACGCGGTTCGCAAAGCCGGGCTGACGCCGGGCAAAACCCATGATTTGTCCTCGCTGCGTCTGATGACATCGACCGGTTCGCCGCTCTCGCCCGAGGGATTTTCATTCGTCTATGAGGGTATCAAAAACGATGTGCATCTGGCATCGATTTCCGGCGGCACGGATATTGTTTCATGCTTTGTGCTTGGGGTGCCGGTCAAACCTGTCTGGCGCGGTGAAATTCAGGGTGCCGGACTGGGAATGGCTGTTGATGTTTGGAACGATGATGGTAAGCCGGTGACAGGTGAAAAGGGTGAACTTGTCTGCACTGCGGCATTTCCCGCCATGCCTGTCATGTTCTGGAATGATCCGGGTGATGCGAAATACAAGGCAGCCTATTTCGAACGTTTTGACAATATCTGGTGCCATGGTGATTTTGCCGAGTGGACCGAACATGGCGGTTTGATAATCCATGGCCGCTCCGACGCAACACTGAACCCTGGCGGCGTGCGTATTGGCACCGCAGAGATCTATAATCAGGTCGAGCAGATGGACGAAGTGCTCGAGGCTCTGTGCATAGGGCAGGACTGGGAAGATGATGTGCGCGTTGTCCTGTTTGTCCGGCTGGCCGATGGCCAGTTGCTGGATGAGGATCTGACAAAACGGATCAGGACACGGATCAGAACAGGGGCGTCCCCGCGTCACGTACCCGCAATCGTTGTTGCCGTTGCCGATATTCCCCGTACGAAGTCAGGCAAGATCACCGAGCTGGCTGTCCGCGACGTCGTGCATGGCAGGGAAGTGAAGAACCAGGAAGCACTTGCAAACCCGCAGGCGCTTGCGCTCTTCTCCAATCTGGACGTCCTGAAGTAGAATGCGTGCACCTGGGGCGTTTCACGTTTTGTCAGAAGCGGGACAACGGTGTTGGTCGTTGATTTTGTTGATGCATTCAGGTTTTGCCGATCCCGTCAAAACTTCAATTGCTGTATTGAAGGCACCTGTTGGCTTCATGCGATTATGGTAAATGAAAGGTAAAGCTGAAATTTACTGTGATCGTGACGACAGGCTGTTGGTTACAATTCGTGAACCATTGTTAAGGCCTCGTTAACACTCCGATCCCTAATATACGATCAGTTAACGTATTCCTCCCACCTGCTTGGGTTGTACCAAAGCAGTGAATACTTGGCTCCATAGACAGCAATAACTCAAAAGGTGCGCCAGTCGCACCTTTTTTTTAGACCGTTTCACCTTTTGTCAGAAACGGGACAACAGTGTCAGCCTTTGATTTTGTTGATGCATTCAGGTTTTTCCGGTCCCGTCAAAACTTGAATTGCTCCAGACCCACCACAAGACCACACCGGATATCAGACCCTGATCATCACCTTCCCGTGTTTCTTTCGCGGCGCACGCAGATATTGCCACGCCTCTGTGAATTCCTCCATGCTAAAGACCCTGTCGACATTCGGTTGAATTTGGCCTGAAGCGAGAGCCTGATAGACAAAATCCAGCCCCTTCTTCTTCCATTCTGCGTCTTCAATGTAGTGGAACAATGAATAGGGTTTGAAGGTCGCATTTGCCTGATAAAGTTCCATCATCGGCAGCTCGGGCAGTTTTTCATCGAGCGTACCAAAGGTGAAAATCTGTGCGTCCTTGGCAAGGGCCTTGCTATATTGCGAGATCATACCGGCGCCTATGGAATCAAAGACGGCATGCACACCCGCACCATCGGTAAATTCCTGTAACGCCTCCGGCAATCCTTCGCCGTGGCCGATGTAAACGTGGCTGGCACCGCCTTTCATAAGGTATTCGCGGTTGTACTCAAACCTCGAGGTGGCGATCATGTTTGCGCCCCTGATCCTGCCGATTTCCAGTGCCGAATAGCCTGCCGTACTGGTTGCAGCCGTCACCAGGATGTTTACGCCGGGGGCGGCCCTGGCAAGTTCGGCTATCGGAAAGTATGCCGTCATAAACTGCATCCAGATTGATCCGGCTTCTGTTGCTTCCATGCCATCTGGTGCCTTGGTGAGATAGCGCGCATCAATTGTCACCGTGTCTCCGCTGACACCCTTCATGTCGTAAAAATAGGGCAGTGTGCAGTAGCGTTCGCCCATTTCAATACCGGTGACGCCTTCACCAATCTGATCAACGACACCGACCGCCTCGCAGCCGATGCGCGCCGGCAACTGGCTGAAGTTGAAGGAGTAGCGGCCCTGCATCAGGTCCATGTCACCCCAGTTGAGAGCAAATGCTTCAACCTTCAATCGGACCTCGCCAGGACCTGCCTGTTTCGGTGTATATTCCCTCAATTTGATACCGGACAATCCGGAATATTCCGTGACGACCCATTCGCGATTGGAATTTGGCATTGATTTCGGCTCCCTGATTTTCGATTTGTGTCTGATTTGCCTGTGCCGGGGACAAGTCCTTCGTTGCGTTACGTACAACGCAGCAGTCACCGACCTATCCCATTCCTGACATGCCGAAAGCGGCAAAGGATGGTCGGTTCGCAGCCTCCCTTAACCTTGATATTGCAAATTATACAAACTTTATGCAAGAGAAATTTTGTGACCGCTACACAACAGGAAACAAGCAAAGCACACAGATTGCATCCCAACCCTTGCGTAAAAACGCAGTTCCCTGTTGGCAAACGGCCACTCACAATTGCCGGTAATGCTTGCAAAGAGCGCCTCATGGACTGCACTGTCAAAAAGCGGTTTTATTGCGGTAAATTGCCAGGCATGGTGCAATATGCCTGGCAGGAGAAAACTGATTGCGCCCTGAACAACCCTATCTCAGCCTGATGGTCCTCATTGCTACATCGCTTGTATGTGCTGTGCTTGGTTCAATACATGCGTTTTCTGTCTTTCTTGAGCCGCTGGAAATTGAGTTTGCCGCATCAAGAACCGTCGTCTCGCTAACCTATTCGCTGGCGTTGGTTTCATTGACATGTGCCGTGTTGATTGGCCCCAGGTTCTTTGCCCGCTGGTCTGCCGCATCCTTCATTCTATTCGTATGTACCCTGGCTGCCTGCGGGTCATTGCTGGCAGGCATGGCCGGCTCGCTGCCGGTGATCTGGCTTGGATACAGTTTGATCTTTGGTGCAGCCAACGGGTTGGGCTATGGTTTTGGTCTGCAAATTGTCGCGCAGGTCAATCCCGGCCGCGAGGGTATGGCGATGGGCATTGTCACGGCTGCCTATGCGTTAGGAGCGGTCCTTTCACCGGCATTGTTCAATCTGGCCATTGAGACACGCGGATTTGCGGCCGCGATGCTGTCTCTGGCCGGGGTTCTTGTGGGCGTGGGGGTGCTTGGTGCCGCACTCCTGCACAAGGCCGGCGCAAAATTCCAGGCTGAAAAACAAATGGCAGCGGGCCGGTTTTCAACCGCCTATGGCGTTCCACTCCTGTGGCTCGGCTACTTCGCCGGCGTGCTCGCGGGACTGATGGTCATTGGCCATGCGGCCGGAATTGCAGCCTCCTTGAGCCCCGGCATGAAGACCTGGATGGCGCCGGTGATCATTGCTGCCTGCAACCTTCTTGGCAGTCTGATTGCTGGCCGTCTTGCCGACAGATTGCCGCTGGCCGGTGTACTGGCAGCGCTTGCGCTTTTGACAACCGTGGCACTTGCCGCGCTTGCGGTCTTTGCAGGTGTCACAGTTCTGGTGGTTGGTCTGGCATTGGTTGGATTTGCCTATGGCGGCACCATCGCAGCCTATCCGGCGGCCATTGCAAAACTTTTTGGCATAGAGCAAAGCGCCAGAATATACGGGCGTGTCTTCACCGCCTGGGGGTGTGCAGGATTGATTGGTCCATGGATTGCGGGTTTTCTTTTTGACTGGAGTGGAGACTACCGGTTTGCGCTGCTCACAGCCGCCTCAATGGGCTTGATTTCTGTATTGGTGGTAACCGTATTATTCAGGCGAGGACGTTATTCCGCCATGTGATCAGTCTGGAAAAGTCACGCTGCAGCCTTATGGACATTGCCCTTTTGGTTGTCTATTTCTCGTCGCTGTACAAGCATGGGGTGACATCATGAATGGACCAGACAGAACAAAACAACTCACCACAGCCAATCTGGCTGCCTGGGAGCAAGCTGCACCCATCCATCGCCGACATAATCAGGCACATTTGCTGGAAGCATTCAGGACGCCCGGGTATTCCTGCCTTGACCAGATCGAGACCAAACAGCTTGAAACATTGGGGCTTGACGGAAAGGACGTTGCACAGATTTGTTGTAACAATGGCTGCGAGCTTCTGTCCGTCAAAAATATGGGTGCCGGGCGCTGCGTAGGTTTTGATGGTTCTCCCGGATTTGTGGCTCAGGGCCGCGAATTGGCACAAGCCAGTGGTCTGGATGTTACATTTGTCTGTACGGATATCTATGACATAGATGAAGCCTATGCCTTCAATTTTGATCTGGTGACCATTACCATTGGAGTCTTGAGCTGGATGCCTGATCTGCCACGGTTTTTTTCAAAAGTTGCAAACCTCATCAAACCCGGTGGTGCCTTGTTCATCTATGAGCAGCATCCGATTCTTGAGATGATCAAACCGGGTGATGCGCAAGAACCCATTGACTGGGAATTGTCATATTTCACCAAGGAGCCTTACGTGGATACGGACGGGCTCGACTATTATGGCGGTGAAAAATACGATGCAAAACCGGCCACATCATTCTCCCACACCATGGCAGAAATCATCATGGCCAGCGTCAATAACGGTCTGGCGGTTGAACATTTTGAGGAGTTCCCGCATCACATTTCCAACTGCTGGTGGAATGTCGAGGAAGCCGGGATCGGCCTGCCCATGTGTTATACGCTGGTGCTGCGAAAAAACGTTTGAGCTACATCAGCCGCGCCTGATATTCGCGAAAACACACGCCCTTTTGACGCGGAGCGATTCATCGCAAAAAGGGGCATTTATTCAATATGCCTTTTATGTCAGTTCAAGCAGTGTGGCAGGGCCAGGGTTTCGTAATAAACCTCTAACGGCGGACAAATGCGCGGAACCGGCTGCTGCTGTTGATCATGCTGCGCGAAGCAATAATGACCGGAATGATCCCGACCAGCACGATGATCAGCGATGCCACGGAGGCATCTTCCACCTTGGCGCGCGATGCATCTTCATAGACCAGCGTTGCCAATGTGTTGAAATTGAAAGGACGCAGCAAAAGGGTTGCAGAGAGTTCCTTCATGGTATCAACAAAAACCAGCAGAGCAGCGGTAATAACCGCCGGTCGCATCATCGGCAACAAAATTGACCGGAATGTCTGGTTGGCGTTGCAGCCAAGTGTGCGGGCGGCCATGTCCAGATGAGGGGAGAGTTTTTGAAAGCCGGACTCGATGGACCCTTCCGCCATGGTCAAAAAGCGAATGCTGCAGGCATAGACTATTGCCAGGCCTGATCCGGTGAGCAACAGCCCAACGGAAAAGCCGAAGGAGGCACGGGTGATTGTATTGACCCAATTATCAAATGCGGCGAGCGGAATTAGTACGCCGAGTGCCAGCACCGTGCCGGGAATGGCATATCCGAAAGAAGCGATCTTGCCGGTCAGGGAAACGACGGGTTTGCGTGAGACACGTGCCGCATAGGCCAGAACAAACGCCAGCAACACGGTCAGGACAGCTGTGGCACTGGACACAAGCAGACTGTCCAGCAGCGCTGCGTAAATGCGTCCTTCCAGCAACTGGTCCAATCGTTTGACCGCATAGCCACCGAGCACGAAGGCGGGAATGCCAAATCCAAACAATACCGGCAGCGCACATAATGCGGTCGCCACCCAGCGGGCAGAACCCTTGAGTGCAACGGGTATGGCGTCATGAACCGCGCTGGTTGTCCGGCTGATGTTGAAACGCTGGCGGCGGCGCGCCCAGCGTTCCACCGACACGGCTGCTGCAGCAATGAAAAGCATGACGCAGGCAATCTGGGCAGCGCCGGCAAGATTGCCGCGATTGAGCCACGTGTCATAGATAGCGAAGGTCAGCGTATTTACGCCCAGATATTCCACCGCGCCAATATCATTGATTGTTTCCATCAGCGCCAGTGTAATACCGATCGCCAGAGCAGGGCGCGCCATTGGCAGTTGAATGCGCAGGAACACGGAAAAACGTGATGCGCCCAGTGTTCGCGCCACATCACTGGCGGATTTTCCCTGCATCATAAATAAGGCGCGTGTTGTCAGATAGACATAGGGATAAAGAACCGTAGACAGAACCAGAATTGCACCAGAAAGGGAGCGCACCGGCGGGAACCAGTATTCGCCGCCCGTCTGAAACCCGAATATCGCCCTTATCGCCGATTGTACCGGGCCGGTGTAATCCAGAAACTCCCCATAGGCATAGGCTGCCAGATAGGTCGGAACGGCAAAAGGCAGCACCAGGGCCCAGGCGAGCGTACGCCGAAATGGAAACTCGAACGAGACCACAAGCCAGGCACTCAGAATGCCCATGGTGCCGGCCAGCAAAGCCACACCGCAAAGCAGCAGCAGGGTCGTCCAGACCGCACCCGGAACCACATAGCGGATGAGATGCGGCCACTCATCGGTGTGACCGGCCAGAGCCAGATAGAGTAGAGCGGCAACAGGGATCAGCACGAAGACAGCGATAAAAACCGCAAAAGACAACAGGACGGGATTCGTCCCTGCCTTTGCATTGTTCTGATAGCGTGCCAGCGGCGAAGTGAGCATTAACGATATGGCCTGATCGATGAACCGACTTGCAGTCCTGAATAGATGACGTCGCTTCGGCAATTGAAATGCCGATGTGATCGGATGGTGTCATGTTTCGAAGCAGAATTGCACGGCCAGGTCAAGAAAAACTGTAAAATCAATAGTTTAGAATAGTTCTAATCTATTGAGCGGGTGGCCGAACCGACGCCTATTTTATTGGGCAAGAACCCGTTGTGAAGGAAAGACGATTTCCACAAGTGTTCCCTGACCAGGCTGCGAATTCATCGCAAATTGGGCACGGTTGGCCTCTGCCATCGCCTTGGCCAATGGCAGGCCAAGGCCCGTTCCGTCACCGCGCTGTTGCTGAGAACCGTCAACCTGTTTGAAGGGTTTCATGGCCTGTTCCAGCTGGTGACGGGTCATGCCGACACCCGTGTCACGAATACGCACAAAAACACTGCCATTGGGTTCATAGGCCGTTGAAACAACAATCTGTCCGCCTGCCGGTGTAAACCGTATGGCGTTCGACAGAATATTGATGGCAATCTGCTTGATGGATCGCAAATCAGCAACAACATCCGGTACCGACGACGAAAGGCTGGTGCGTACAATGACCCTTTGACTATTGGCCTGGGGTTGAAGGATCGAGACTGTTTCCAGCAGAGCATTGTTTAAAGAAACCGCCCCAAAGTCCAATTCCTGCTCACCTGCTTCGATCTTTGAAATATCCAGCAGATCATTGACAATATCCAGAACATGATTGCCCGAACGCCCGATGTCATGGGCATATTCCACATAGCGTGGGCTGCCCATGGGGCCAAACCGTTCGGCGGCCATCAATTCTGAAAAACCGATTATTGCGTTCAGCGGCGTTCTTATTTCATGGCTGACGCGGGCCAGAAAATCGCTTTTATGCGCACTGGCTGTCTCAGCTTCGCGTTTTGCCGTGCGCAGTTCTTCTTCTGCGCGTTTCCATTGGGTAATGTCGCGCATGACGGCGCAATATCCGTTGGAACCGGTAAGGCGGCCAATGGTCATGAAGAGTGGCAGGAAGCCTCCCGAGGCTTCACGTCCGATCACTTCACGCCCATCGTTGAGAACACTGGCAACACCGTTGCCGGTCAGGCCGGAGAGATAGTCCTTGACGGCGCGCTGGCTTTCATGGGCGAACAGCATCGCAAAAGGTTTGCCGTTGGTTTCGCTGTCATCATAGTCAAACAAGGCGCTGGCTGAGTGGTTCATGGAACGCATGATGCCATCCTGATCCAACAGGACAACACCGTCAGTTGCCGTTTCAAGAATGGAGCGCAGTTCATCAACCTCAACCTGAAGTGCAGAGGTCTTTGCCGCATTGGCTTCGTTATCAAGAAGCTCATGTGTAGCGGATTCCACGCGTTCCAGATCATGGTCCACCGTGCCATCGGTTTCTTCGGCCGGTGGTGGCGCGAGCGTCAGGGCAAGCATCAGGGCATTGCCATCTTCCCAGCCGATTGAGCGCAGTTTGACACGCACTGCCACGGTTTCACCATTTGCACAGCGCAAAGACAAATTGCCATTGGATGATGCGATGTCTTCATCATTGTCGTTGCTGTCTTCAAACAGTGCGGCAACACCGCCGGATTGATTGAGCTCGGCTTTGGACAAAATGCCGGTCAGCAACCGAAATTCTTCATTGATGTAGTAGACCAAGGTGCCATCATGAACCACGACAGGTGTTGGCAATTGCTCAAGAATTGCTGCTGTCACACCATTGGCGCGTTGTGGCTCAGCCCCGGGCTCTGGTTTGCCGGTCTCGCGCGGAAGATCGGGTGATGCGTCCGTTGCGACCGGTATTGGTGGCAAATCGTTCGAAGGGTCGATTGCATCGGCTGCTTCGTCCCTTTCTACAGGGGGTAAACCTGTCTGCCCGGACAGGTTCGATGCGGCATCCGGGTTTACCGGTGGTAATTTTCGTTTGCCAAAGGGTTGCGATACAGCCTCGTCAGCTTCATCGCGTGTTTTGTTTAATCGCGCGGCGATCTCACGAAATGCCTGCTTTTCCGTTTGACTGAGCCCGTCTCTGGATTTTGAGCGGCGTTCCTCGAGCTGAATGACCTTGTCGGTCTGTCTTCGGTTCGGTGTCTGCGCAATTTTAAGTGCAGGTTTTTCGTTTTTGCTGCCGTCATCCGTAATCGACAAATCGGCTGGTTCTTCACCTGCAGACGTCAGGGATGGCGCATCTGGTTCCGCATCTGATGTTGCTCCACGATCAGAATGGGGCTCTTCTTCAACCGGCAATTCATCGGCAACGGATGTCCTGCCAAACTGTGGGTTGCTGATCAGTGCCATGCCGATCTTTTCCGGATCGCTTTGTGCATCACCGGCTCTGACAATGCCGAAACCGCGAAATCCGTCAAACTCCCTGTCGCGGGAATAGGTCGGCAGGGCGGCCAAATCGACCGGGACACATAGATCTGTTCCCTGAACGGGCCACAGCACTGATTTGCCGGACCATGTGTCACGTTTGCGCAGAAGATCAGATATTGTGTG
The DNA here is from genome assembly GCA_947501445.1 of uncultured Rhizobiaceae group bacterium. Classification (GTDB taxonomy): domain Bacteria; phylum Pseudomonadota; class Alphaproteobacteria; order Rhizobiales; family Rhizobiaceae; genus Hoeflea_A. The sequence continues at coordinate 27,493 of CANMVS010000017.1, forward strand.
GTCTGCGTCGATATTGAACACCTGGGCAACATCGGTGAATTTGCGACCCTCTACATCGGCAGCATTGGGACCAACGGCATTGGCAAATTCTGCCGATATCTCACTGAATACCCCATCCGCATCGATTTTCCAGACAAACCTCGATGGTCTTTGCTGCGGATTAAAGACAAAAGTATCATCCTCCGCGATTGGCGTTGATGGGCTCAGTTTCGGCAAAGGTTCTGCCGTCTCTTCATCCTCGCGCGTGGCATCGGCATAGGGCACATCGTCATTTTCAATCGGTGGATGTTCACCCTCATGATCCGAACCGGGTGTGACAATCGTATCCGGCACCATATTCAGCACAGACGGTATCGGTGTGATTGGAGTTACGGGTTCTTCCGGTGGTTCGATCGTTGTTTCGAAAACGGAGTGTGAGCCGTCGTCCGCTGCCGGCTCTTCAGGTGTGGCTTCTTCGGATACCGGTGTGTCCGGTGTCGGTTCCTCCGACGCGTATTTTGCCGCCAGCTGTTTTACATCCGTCAGCGGCAGGTCCGGCTCATCTTCATGGTGCACAGGTTCTGCGGGTTGAGGATCCAGATTGCCAATCGACATTTCAACGGCAAATAACAGATGCAATGCCGGTTCGTCGCTGACCCGAGCAATTGCTGCCGGCAGCAGACCAAGTGCTGTCCTGACCGGATGTTTGACAAGGCGGTCGTGTGCATCGGAGACATCATCCACGATCCTTGCGCGCACGGATGCGTCCATATGCAGGTGATCAAATGATCTGGTTGCAACAAGAATTGCACCATCGCGGTCAAGAACCGCAGCATGGGTATCCATTTCCTCAAAGCCGTCGAGAATGCAGGCTGCCTGTGCACCGGCAGTCGTGGCGGGTTCTGACATTGGCGCAGTCAATAAAAATACATTGTTTCCATCCGCCAGAACAATCTTCTGCAGACGTGCCGAGGTCAGCGGGCGGCGAAAACCCTTGCCGGTCCGCATAACCAGATTGCATGCATCTGCGGACGGGCTGCGCAAGATATTTCTTGAAGCAGATTGCAACTGACGAAAGGCCGGCGTTGTCGCACTTAAACCCTCATCCATGAACTCATAGAGGCCATCATGGCCAAAGAGCCGGGCACCGGCACCATTGACCCACAAAATGGTATCCAGCGATTGCGAAAATACCACGACCGCCTCGCCAGCGACATAGTGATCGCGGACTTTGTCGTGAACGGCTATGTCGATGAAAGGGTATTGCCCCGTCGGCATGGCTGATCCTGTTTTTGTGTTTCCGAAGTTGCGGGCTGATTGCTTTCAGCCTCTATCATTCGGAACTGCCTCTTTCAAACCGGCGTTGTCATGATATCCAACGGACGGCCCACCAATCAATATTAAGAGTTTGTTAATACGTTGCTATGGCATTGCGGTCCAGTTGAACCCGTTGATTTTGGGGTCATTCCTGACAACAGGGTTAATAGGAATGGTGCATTGCAAAATTTATGTTGCAATGCACAAAAAAATCTTTATATAGAATTCAAGATCAAAATCTTCCCGCAAAGGGTGCCTCATGAGAGGGCCCTTAACCAAAGGAGCGCTTATTATGGCTACCAAGAAAACAGTTACTGAAGACGCATTCGCATTCGCAGCATTCGACCCTGCAAACATGACCGAATCCTATCGTGAATTTGCTGAAAAAGGTGTTGCTCAGTCAAAAGAAGCTTATGACAAGCTGAAAACTGCGACTGAAGACGCAACAAAGTCTGTTGAGCAGACACTTGAAACTGCCCAGGCTGGCACCGTTGAACTGGGTATGAAGGCTATCGATGCCGTTCGCACCAACGCTGACACATCGCTTTCGCACATTGAAGCACTGATGGGTGTTAAATCCGTCGCTCAATTGTTCGAACTGCAGACAAGCTTTGTTCGCAAGCAGGTTGAAGCCACAGCCGAGCAGGTCAAAACATTTCATGAAGCTACCCGCAAGGTTGCTGAAGATGTTTCCAAGCCTGCCAAGGCTGCTTATGAGAATGCAGCAAAAAACTTCAAGGCAACCTGAACCCTGTTCAACAAAGGCCCTTGATTATCTTTTGAAAGCCGGTCCGTTTTGGTCCGGCTTTTTTTTGTGCTTTGTCCACCTGCACCCCCTTGCCAAAAGGTCTGTAGGAACGTATGTGACGCGTCAGTATTTTAAGCGCATTGTGCGGTTGTAGCTCAGTTAGGTTAGAGCGCTGGATTGTGGATCCAGAGGTCGGTGGTTCGAGTCCACCCAACCGTACCATTTCATGCCGCTCACGCATCGGTCTGACAAGGCCACACTGGCGTTGCTGATATACTCACCTGAAACATGCCTGACAAAAACCACTATTTGATTCTTTTGGCGTCTGATTGTCGGCTGAGCGGGTAAGCGATTCCCTACCGGGCTGTTTTCGTCTAAGAGTCTGTTAAGCCAAATAGTTGCATTGATCAGGGGAACCAGAGTCAGGCATGGAGCAGAAACAGCATTCAATGAATCTCAGGACGGTCCTGACCGGCATTGGTGCCGTGGCGATTACCGGTTTTTCCTTTTATCTTCTGCATCATTTTACGGCCAATATTTCACTTGCTGACGTCATGACCGACATTCGCAACACACCCAACAGTGATGTTGCATTGGCCATTGTTGCAATGGTGATCAGTTTCATTGCCATTGCCTTTTATGAAATTCTTGCGGTGCGAACCGTGGCGCCGGGTCGCGTATCCTATGGAACCGCCGCCTGGGCCGGGATTGCCGGCTTCGCCATATCGGACGTCGCCGGATTTCACGTCCTGACCGGCGGTGCGCTGCGCTATCGGGTATATAGCCACAAAGGGCTGGAAATCTCGCTCATTGGCCAGATTGTTGCACTGGCGTGGTTATCCTTGTGGCTGGGCATGCTGTTTCTGGTGGGTTGTGCACTGGCTTTTTATCCCGGCGGTATCCTGTTCTTCAAAGACCTGCCGAATGACGTCATACGTGCCGTCGGATTTTTGGTGCTTGCAGTGTTCGCGGTGTATATATTCTGGATTGCGCGCGGCGACAGGTCATTTGTGTTGCGTGGTCTGAAAATACAATTGCCGAGATTGCCAACGAGCCTGATGCAGTTATGCGCCGGTGTTGTCGATATCGCTGCATCGGCTGCCACTTTATATGTCCTGCTGCCAGCAGACACGGTTGGTTCGGTAAGCGGCTATTTTGTCATTTATATCTGCGCCGTTATTTTGGGTGCCATCAGCCACTCGCCTGGTGGGCTGGGTGTGTTTGAGGCAACGGTGATGGCGGGATTGGGCGTTACCGGGCGGTCGGACGTCATTGGCGCGCTGGTGCTGTATCGTTTTATCTATTACTTCCTGCCGCTGGTTCCTGTTTCCCTGACATTATTGTTTCTGGAAGTTTCGCGTGGGCATAAGGTCATTCGGCAATCGATCAGGGATGTTGGCAAGGCATCGGAGCCGCTGGTACCGCCGCTCGTCGCGGGGCTGGTCTTCATTGGCGGTCTGATCCTGTTGATTTCCGGTTCACTGCCAGCAACAACCCTGCGACATGAGTGGGTCAAGGTGGTTTTGCCGCTGCCATTTGTTGAATCGTCCCATCTGTTGGCAAGCCTCGTCGGTATTGCGCTTCTGGTGGTTGCACACGGGTTGATGCGGCGCAGGCAAAGTGCGTTTCAGATGGCGCTATTGCTTTTGGGTGCTGGTGCCGTGTTCGCTCTGACCAAGGGGCTCGACTTTGAGGAAGCCGGGTTGCTGGCTGCTATCATTGTCGTTCTGATACCATTTCGCGATGCGTTCTACCGAAAATCCGGCGAATCGCTGTTTGCAGTCACCCCGTCGTGGCTGGCGGTCATCGCCATAACCACCGGGGCGGCTGTATGGTTGGGTTTCTTTGCCTATCGACATGTCGATTATTCGGATCAGATGTGGTGGGCCTTTACCTGGAGCGGCGATGCTTCGCGTTTTCTGCGCGGCAGTGTTGCCCTTGTGGCAGTGGTGTTTGCGCTGGGTTTCTACATGATATTGAACCGCCGAAGCATACCGTCATCCCTACCGGTCGACGTGCCCGATGCGGTTCGTGATATCGTCAAATCCGCGCCGAATGCCGACGCGACAATTGCTCTTTTGGGCGATAAACAGTTTCTCCTATCCGAGGATAACAGTGCCTTTTTGATGTATGGGATTACCGGCGGCAGCTATATCGCCAAGGGCGATCCGATCGGAGACCAGAGCCAGGGTGCCGCACTTGCCTGGAAATTCAGGGAAATGGCCGATCAGGGTGGTTATCGCGCGGCTTTTTATTCCGTGGGATCTGACAACCTGCCACTCTATCTTGATATGGGACTTTCTGTTCTCAAAATCGGTGAAGTGGCCCGGGTAGATCTGCCCACTTTCACACTCGACAAACCCAAGCATAAAAAGCTGCGCTATGCACTCAACAGATCGAGAAAGGATGGTCTCGAATTTGTCATAGTGCCAAAGGAGGACGTTCCATCAATCATCGATGCGCTGAAAACCGTGTCTGACGCCTGGCTGGCCATTAAGTCTGGTACAGAAAAACAATTTGCGCTCGGCAATTTCAATCCGGACTATTTGAGCAATTTTGATTGTGCCACCATACAAAAAGACGGTCAGATTGTTGCCTTTGCCAATATTCTCGCTGGTTCACAAAAGGCGGAAATGTCCATCGATCTCATGCGCTACCAACCGGATGTATCGCCCGTGATGATGGATTTCTTGTTCGTGGAAATGCTGCTTTATGCGCAGGAGCAGGGGTATCAATGGTTTAATCTTGGCGCTGCGCCACTTGCGGGCCTGTCCAACCATCCGCTTGCAACAACCTGGAACCGCATTGGTACGATAATCTATCAAAGGGGCGAGGATTTTTATCATTTTGAGGGGCTTCGTGCCTTCAAGGAGAAATTTGAACCGGTGTGGACACCGCATTATCTGGCCTGTCCAGGCGGTTTGGCGGTGCCTAAGGTTCTGTTCGATGTTACCGCCCTGATTTCCGGTGGTCGTATGAAGGTGGTTAAACGATGAGGTTTCTCCTCACTGTTGTTTTACTGCTGTTGGGCGTTGCCAAGGTCGCGGCTGATGCACCATTTCCCAATTTGCCAATCCATCTCACCCAGCCACGTGGAGGGGTGAAGGCTGTGGTCATTTTGTGGTCCGGTGATGGTGGATGGAGCAGGGCGATGCAACGTATGGCGGATGCGCTGGCGGCACGAGGTTACGGTGTTGTTGGTGTCAATTCACTGCGTTATTTCTGGTACGAACAGGCACCCGATGTCATGGCCCGTGATACGGCTCTTCTGGCAGAGCATTTTACCAGAGAATGGAACAGCGACCGTGTGGTGCTGGCTGGTTATTCCTTTGGGGCAGATACATTGCCTTTTGCCTGGCCGTTGTTTGATCCGCAACTGCGCGAACAGACAGCACTTGTTGCATTGCTCAGCCCCTTCTTGCGCACCGAGTTCAAGGTTACCCTATTGGCCATGTTCGGTTTCGTGCACGGTTCTCACGATGTCAGCGTGGCGATCAATGAACTGCCCGTACAGCGTCTTTTGTGCCTGAGCGGGGAAGAGGAGACAGATATGGCCTGCGACCCGTCGGCTGCCTATCGCAATGTAACCGTGCCGGGCGGGCACAGTTACAATGGTGATGCCGGCCTGATCAGCCAGATTTTGGATCAGGCATTCGATGATTTCGAAACTGAATAACCAACGCAAATGATATGCCGCAGCTAACTCTTTGACGCTGCGAATTCTTCCGGTTTCAACGAAGTGACGTCACCATCATCAACGTAATGCATCGTGCCATTTGCCCAAAAACCGGATTTACCAATTGTTGGAAAACGGGCAACGTCTGTCGACGTCCGCTCACCACCCATCAGATAAATCAGATCCTGTGAACCATTGTTGACAAGATGATGAACAGCGCCATCAATTGCAAAGCCGGCGTAATCACCTGGCCCGATGTTGGTGCTTTCACCATCAATGCTCAGCGTGCCTTCCCCTTCGATTACAAAGATGAATTCTTCCTGTCCCATATGGGAGTGTGGAAGAAACCCTTCCTTTCCGGCCGGAATACGGCCAAGGCTGACGCCGAGGTTTTTCATCCCTGTTCTGTCCGATAACGGAAGAATCCGCATTTCCGAATTGGTATTGAATGGATGGCTGAAGTGAAATGTCCGTTCAACAGGAATTTGCGATGTGCGTACAACGTATTTATCTGTTTTCGACATGGGAAAGCTCCTTGGCTCCACATTGGAGCAACTGACGTACAACCCGAAATGGCATGTACTAAAAAATGCAGCACCGATGCCATTTGACAAGCATGAAAGATAATAAAACTGCTGCGGTATGGATGATGCCCAAAGCCCGGCTCGTTTCACCACTGGGTCGGTGCGCGATCCGCCTGGAACGCCGGCTACACTCGCATGAAATGCGCTATGCCAGCCGAAAAATTCGAATGATGTGAAGGGTGCTATTTTGAGTTCCTTTGGGATGAATGCCATCTGCTGGTAAATTGTGCTAGGAATTAGCCGGTAGCCGGGCTGAGTTTGACGTAATGTGCCCTACCGGGTGGGAGCCGCATGGAACCGATAATACGGGAAATGGCCACTGACCTGCTGTTGCAGCTCGATGAAGAGGAAAAGTCGGTGCTGGCGACAGCAGCCCAATCGTTGGATGGGGCCACCTTTGGAAACAGCCATGCAGCGCAGCGATTGGCTGAAAAACTGCCATCCAGTGTGCAATTGCAACACGATACTGGCCATATTGCCTTTCGATCACAGGCGCTGCGCGATGCCTTTGGCACAGTTTTGCGCAATGAAACGGGTGAAAGCCAGTTGGCTTGTGCAATGGCACTTTATGCAAACGGAAAGTTTGTAGAGGCTATTGAACTGGCGCAATCCGCGGGTGAGTATTCTCAAGCGCTGGAATGGTTCCGTGAACAGGGAAACAGCTTTTTCATGCACCTGCATGGATTGGATGCCTGCCAGCGGATCATCGGAAATTTCCCGGTTGAAATGAAGCAGAACAACGCCAGCCTGATACTCGCTCTGGCAATGCATGCCTTGAAATCCGGCAGTGTCAACCGCGCCCGTCACATCATTCAGCAATATTACGGCCGACAGGCGCTGGACCTTGGCTGGGTTGTCAAAAACAATGGTGAATATTCCCGCGAGTTCAGATCATTTCGGCTGGTTATGTCGATCTATGAAGATGCAACGGTCAGCAATGCAGTGCGTGATGCCATGTTCAACCTGCTTGGCGAATTTGAACTGGATGATCACCTCAACCGCGGCGGCGTTTACAACACTATGCTTGAAGTATGCATACAGCGTCAGCAACTGGATGCGGCCGAAGAAATGGCCAATCGTGCGATCCATCACTATAAGCTTGCAAATGCGCATCTTCTCGTCTTCTACATTGAACTTCATCGCGCGGTTTTCTCGCTCGTTCGGGGGGTGATCTCCGAGGTGGAAAGTGCCACACAGGCTGCTGATCTGGCGCTGTCACAAGTCACATTCAACACCCCGACGGATCATCGGCTCCTGGGATTGATCAAGGCGGTTCTGTCATACGAAAAGGGCGATTCTGTCCAGCTGGTCCGCTTCCTCAATGAAGAGTTTGACAAATTTGCCTATGGCGAATTGTGGCCAACGATTACCGAACTTGCGCTCTATTACGGCTCACTTGCCATCAGTGGTGAGCTCGGCATATCCGCAGCGCGCGCCTTTCTTGATAAGTGGCGCATCCAGGAATGGCGCTCGCGACGGTTCAATTTTGTTATCACGGTGCGTCAGGTCGACATACTACAGGATCACAACCGCTGGCAGGAAGCCTGCGATCTGCTCACCAGCGTTCAGTCCCGCATTAACCTGACGTGGGTCGAAAGCGCTGAGGAGGCGCTGGGCCTGCTTGATGATACGCGTGAAATTGCCGTCGCATTTGCCTGGATGCGACATCTTATTCGTGATTCAACAAAGGATCCGATGCGCCTGCGCCAGCTTGAGCATTTCCAAAGCAATCCTCATATCAACGACCGCCAGCGCAGCACGCTGACCCTGTGGATCGCCTATCTCGCACGTGCACAAAAGGATATGACGCGTGCACGAAGCCAGTTTACCAAAGTGCTGGAACATGCCGCCCGCATGGGTGTTGTCAGTCATTTGGTCGGGGACCGGGATATTCTGGATAAGCTGATGGACGACAAGCGCATCAGTCAATTCGCCCGCGCTGTGCCGGGTGCTGGCGATATTTTGCGCAAACTCGATGGGTTTCATGCCGGTAGCCGTCAAAATACGTCAGGCCTTACACGACAGGAAATGCGGGTGCTTTTGCTGGTAGCGGAAGGGGCTTCAAACAAGTTTGCAGCCCGACAACTCAACCTTTCGGAAGCAACTGTGAAGTTCCATCTCGGCAATGTTTTCCGCAAAATGGGATGCCGAAAGCGAACAGAAGCGGTGGCCGCCGCGCGTGCCCTGAATTGGGTTTCTTAGACTTTTGGCGCACAAAAAATACCAAAAACCTATACCGATTTGATGAAAACCTATACTTTTCAGCGATTGTGACAAATGAATTGAAGCAGCAGTCTATGGCCAGATAATTCATCGGGTTGAGATTGGGACGGCGAAAATTCTCCAATCTGCCCTTGTCAGGCGGGCGGGACATGCAGACAAACCCCATCAATTTGATGCTCAGGCGGCTTATCGGCTTTGCTGGTGTCATGCTGGTCCTGTCTGCGATGATTTTCATTTTGGCGCGCATTGTACCGGGTGATCCGGCCCGCATTGCACTGGGTCCGCGGGCCTCACAGCAGCAGGTCGACGAGATGCGCGTCGAGATGGGGCTGGATGCACCTCTTTATCAACAATATGGCGAATACGTCTGGAATGGGCTTAGGGGCGACTTCGGCAAATCCCTGATATCAGGCCGCTCTGTCAGTGATGAGATTTTGACGTTGCTGCCAGCAACGCTGGAACTTGTGATTGTCACCGTATTGCTGATTGTCCTTTTGTCGATACCGCTTGGCGTGTTGACAGCGCGTTACCGCAATACCTGGATAGATAATTTCGGCCGGTTTTTCTCGATCGTCGGCGTTACCATGCCGAGTTTTTTGTTTGCAATATTGCTGCAACTTCTGGCTGCCAACTATCTGACGGACTGGCCGGTGCTCGGGCGCATCGACTATCGCCTGACCATACCGGACGGACCGACTGGCATGTTGCTGGTGGACTCTCTTGTGCATGGCGATTGGCGACTATTTGGCAGCGCCCTGCAACACCTGGCATTTCCAGCACTGGCGCTGGCCATGGCCGGGATCGGACAGATAACCCGGATCACCCGCTCGGCAATGATAGAGCATCAGCGCCGTGACCATGTTCTGACACTCAAGTCATTCGGTGTGCCGGACCATGTTATCATTTTCAGATACCTGCTGAAACTTTCATCCATAGCGCCGCTGACCATTATGGGGCTGGAATTTGCCTCGCTGATTGGCAATGCCTTTGTTGTGGAGCTTGTATTCTCCTGGGGTGGGTTTGCCTCCTATGGGCTTGAGGCCATTTTGCAAAAGGACCTCAATGCCGTGATGGCCGTTGTTCTAGTGTCCGGGTTCTTTTTTGTCGTCGCCAATCTGGTGATTGATGCTGTTTTGTTGGTGATCGATCCGCGCCTGCGTTTCAAGGAGGCCGATTGATGTCGATTGTGTCCAATGACAGTCCGGCGGTGCTTTCAACACGCTACATGGCCTGGTATCGTTTTTCCCGCAATCCGTCGGCTGTCATCGGTGGCTTGATGGTGCTGTCGGTATTCTTTGTCGCCCTGTTTGCACCACTGCTGGTGCCCTATCCCGATGACGTGGGTGCCGCGGTGAATTTCCGTATCAGGCATATGCCACCCGACTGGTCCCACTGGATGGGCACGGACAAGGTTGGCCGGGATATCCTGACCCGCGTCATCTATGGATTTCGCATATCACTCCTGCTTGTTGTCGGGGTTTTGGGTGTCGCCGTGCCTGTTGGCACTGCTCTTGGTATGATGGCCGGATATTTCAGCGGACTGACCGAGAAAATCATAACCGGCTTTACCAATGTGATGCTGGCCATTCCGCCGCTGATCATGGCATTGGCCATCGGCAATGTGCTGGAACCAAACCTGACCAACGCCATGCTGGCCATCACCCTGCTGTGGTGGACTTGGCATGCCCGGTTGATTTACCGGGTATCGAAATCGATTGCGACAGAAGATTTTGTCGAGGCGGCAAGGCTTGCCGGGGCCAGCCACTGGCATGTGCTCACGCGGGAAATTCTGCCCAATTGCGTGTCGGTTATTTCGGTCAAGACCACACTTGATGCAGCTTTTGTCATTCTGTTTGGCGCAACACTGTCGTTCCTCGGCCTGGGGGTGAAACCGCCTACGCCGGACCTTGGTTCGATGGTGGCTGATGGACGTCAGTTTCTGCCTGAAATGTGGTGGGAAGTGCTGGGGCCGGGGTTTGCCATATTCTATGCGACGCTTGGGTTCAACCTGCTCGGCGATGGTCTTCGCGACATGTTTGACGTGGAGGTTTGAGGATGAGCAAGCTTCTTGAAATACAAAATCTCAGCGTTTCCTTCCGCAACTACGGTCTGCAGAACAATGTATTGAACAAGGTCGCTCTGGCTGTGCCGGAAGGTGGGCGTGTTGCCCTGATCGGTGAAACCGGTTCGGGCAAGTCGGTAACCAGCAAGGCCATATTGGGGACATTGCCACCCAATGCGATCATCGAAAGTGGCTCCATTCGCTTTGACGGTGAAGATGTGCTGATGCTGTCGCACAGCAGACGTGAAGCGATGAAGGGCACAGCATTTTCGATTATCATGCAGGACCCGCTGAGTTCGTTCAATCCGGTGTTTCGTATCGGGCGCCACCTTGATGACGTCCTGCGGTTTGCCGATCGGCGCCTTGGCGAAAAATCGGGTGTGTCCGATCGCCGTGAGCGTATCGATCAGGTCCTGCGGCAGGTTCAGCTTTCTGACACCAGACGGGTTTTCAATGCCTATCCCGCGCAACTATCAGGCGGCATGCGCCAGCGTGTGCTGATCGCTCTGGCACTGCTGCACCAGCCGCGCCTGCTGATCGCTGATGAACCCGGAACAGCTCTGGACGTGACAACCCAGGACGAAATCATGAAGCTGATCAATCGGCTGGTGTCCGACAATGGTCTGTCACTATTGATGATCACGCATAATCTTGGCGTTGTGCGCAAGATGGCTGATGATATTTATGTCATGCGTCAGGGCGAAATTGTGGAATCGGGGCAATTCTCATCCCTTTTGAAAGCCCCAAAAAAGGCCTATACGCGCGCGCTCATCGCAGCAATTCCACCACTTTATGGTGCCGGGGTTAAGGATCAGCAGCCGATTGAAGATGAGCCCATCGTCACATTGTCAAATGTATCGAAGACCTTCAGTGAAAAACTGTTGATCGGTAAAGGACAGTCCCATCAGGCGGTGAAGGATGTTTCCCTGACACTTGCACGCGGCGAAATATTTGGCCTTGCCGGTGAATCGGGCTCAGGCAAAACGACGGTTGCGCGCATGATAATGGGATTGATCAATCCGAGCGCAGGAAGCATTTCGGTTGATGGCTTTGAGGTGGGCGCACAACGTGATGGCACCGACCTTCGCAGCCTCATCCAGATTGTCTATCAGAACCCGGGCACCTCTCTCAACCCGAAACGGTCCGTGGGGCAGACCCTGCAGGTGCCCTTGATATTTGCCGGTCTCGACCGGCAGGCAATAGAAATCCGGGTTCAGGAACTTCTGTCCCAGGTAGAGCTACCGGCGCACTTTGTTTCAAAATATCCACACGAACTGTCCGGTGGTCAAAAACAGCGTGTCGCCATTGCCCGTGCTCTGGCCGCCAATCCTAAAATTATTGTATTGGACGAACCCACATCAGCCCTTGATGTGTCCGTCCAGAAAAATGTTATCGATCTGCTCCAGCGCCTGCGTGATGAGTTGTCTCTGACCTATCTGTTCATCTCTCACGACCTTTCGCTGATGCGCAATTTCTGCAGTCGCATTGCCATCATGTTGCGCGGTGAACTTGTCGAAATCGGTGAACCCCGGACTGTCTTTGCTGATCCTCAACAGGCCTATACCCGCGCGTTGATTGCGGCAGTGCCGGTGATGAGTGACGAGGAAGACCGGTTGAAACCGGAATCCAAACCAGAAGAACGACGCCGGTTTCTCGCCGATGCGATCGTTTGATTATGAAGTCAAAAAGTTAGGAGAACATGGTGTATCGATTGGGAATTGATGTTGGTGGAACCAACACGGATGCGGTCATCATGCATGGTCGCGCGGTGCTTGCCGGTTTCAAGGCTTCCACGACCCCGGATGTAACAACCGGCGTGATTGAAGCGCTTGAGGGTGCGATCAGCAAAGCTGGTGTCGATCGGGCAAAAATTGACAAGGTGATGATTGGCACGACCCATTTCACCAATGCCGTTATTGAGCGCAAACACCTCAATGCGGTCGCTGCCGTTCGTCTCGGACTACCGGCGACAGCCTGTTTGCCGCCGATGGTTGACTGGCCGAGTGATCTGCGTGAAGCGTCCGGAAACACCGGTTATATGGTGCGTGGCGGCTACGAATTTGACGGCCGGGAAATCGCCCCGTTGGATACCGATGAAATTGACCGCATTTGTGATGACATCAATACCCGCAAAATTCAGGTGGCCTCGGTCAGCTCTGTTTTCAGCCCTATCAACCGGCAGATGGAGGAGGCAGCACGCGACCAGATGCTGCAAAAGTGCCCGGATCTTTCGGTCGTACTGTCAAGTGATATCGGGCGCATAGGCCTTCTGGAACGTGAGAGTGCTGCGATCATGAATGCCAGTCTTCTGGCCTTGAGCGTGCGCACGGTAGACGCATTTTCCGCAGCCCTGATCTCCGCAGGGTTAACGTGCGATTTTTACATTACCCAAAATGACGGAACCTTGATGAATGCCCAGACCGTCAAACGTTTCCCGGTTCTGACATTTGCCTCCGGTCCAACCAATTCAATGCGCGGAGCGGCTTTTCTCACCGGTGAAAAGAGCGGTATTGTCGTTGATATCGGCGGTACAACGACCGATGTCGGCGCACTTCAACAGGGCTTTCCACGCCAGGCGGCAACTGTTGTTGATATTGGTGGTGTGCGCACAAATTTCCGCATGCCCGATGTCTTCTCGATTGGTCTTGGGGGCGGTTCGCTGGTCAAGCGTCAGCACGATGAGCAGGTAACTGTTGGGCCGCAATCGGTTGGCTATCGGATTACCAGTCAGGCCCAGGTGTTTGGCGGAGATACGCTGACGGCCACCGACATCGTAGTTGCACTTGGAGAGGGCGGCATCGGTGATGCATCCAGGGTGGCCAACCTCGACCCGCAGGTGCTTGGCAAGGCCCGCGAAGCCATTACCCAAATGCTTGAACGCGCTGTGGAGCGCAGCCGCATATCGCCTGAGCCCATTCCTGTTATTGCGGTCGGCGGCGGGTCGATACTCATGCCCGATAAACTGGCAGATCTTGATGTCATTCGCCCGGAAAATTTTTCGGTTGCCAATGCGGTTGGCGCGGCCATTGCCCAAATCAGCGGCGAGGTCGATCGAATATATGCGCTTGAAAACGGACTGACCCGCGAGGAATGCCTGGAGCAGGCAGCGGCGGAAGCCACACAAAAGGCAGTCGCGTCCGGCGCAATTCTGGAGACGATTGAAACGATAGAGCGCGAAGATGTGCCGCTTGCCTATCTGCCGGGCAATGCCACACGCATCCACGTCAAGGTCGTCGGTGAGATGGAGGGTGCAGATGCTAACCCGTAACGCCGGCCTGATGACGCTGGATGAAAATGATGTTGAAGCGCTTGAAATCGGTTCTGCAATTATGGGGACCGGCGGTGGCGGCAATCCGTACATCGGTAAGCTGCGTGCCCTGCAGGTTCTGCGTGAAGGCCGGCAAATGCGTATCATGCCGCTGGACGCGTTGCCTGATGATGCCAAAGTCGTCTCTTTGGGTGGTATTGGTGCACCGCTGATATCCCACGAACGCATCAAGGAAGGCAGAGAGGGCCTGCGCTGCATCCGTGCACTGGAAGAAAGGCTTGGTTTCAAAATCGATGCCATCGCCTGTGAGGAAATCGGCGGTCAAAATGCCATGGAACCGCTTATTGTTGCCGCGCTGGCTGACCTGCCGGTTGTCGATTGCGATGGCATGGGGCGCGCATTCCCTGAGATGCAGATGACGACCTATTCAATCTATGGTCACCGCAGTACACCCAGTGTCATGTGTGATCTGCATGGCAATGTGGTCATATTCGACCATGCTGTTACCGAGCTCTGGCACGAGCGGCTGGCCCGAGCCTGCGTCATTGCCCAGGGCGGTGCATCGACCCTTGCCAGTGCGCCAATGGCCGGCGTTTTTGTCAAAAGATTTGCCATTCCCCATTCGTACAGCCGCGCGATTGCGCTCGGAAATACAGTGCGCGAGGCACAAAAGAACAATGATGATCCTGTCGCCGCCATTTGTCGAACCGAAGGCGGGCAATGTGTTTTTACCGGCAAGATCAGCGATGTCAAACGGCAGTTACAGGGCGGGTTTGTTACCGGAGAGGCGTCAATTGAAGGTTTCGATGTCTTTCAGGATGATCAGGCCAAGATAACAATTCAAAATGAATATCTGGTCTTTTCGCGCAACGGTATCACCGAAGTCATTGTGCCGGACCTGATTGTTATTCTCGACATTGATTCAGGTGAGGCCATCTCCACCGAACTGCTGCGTTATGGCCAACGCATCAGCGTTCTTGCGCTGCCCTGTCATGCGTTATTGCGCACCCCGGAAGCACTGGCGGTCGTTGGTCCTGGTGGGTTTGGGCTTGGGAATCTCAATTATCTGCCCCTGCAGGATGCGGGTGTAACGCAGGAAGGAACAGATGCATGACCGCGTTTACTATTGGTGAAGATGACATGGAAGCGATCGCCACGGGCGGGGCTTTTTTGGGAACCGGGGGCGGAGGTGATCCCTATATCGGCAAACTGATGGCGCAATCGGCGATCAGTCAATTTGGCCCTGTTAAGGTCCTTCCGGCAGAAAGTGTGCCCGACGACTGGTTGTGTGTGCCGGTCTGCATGATGGGGGCACCGACTGTAATGGTCGAGAAATTGCCCAGCGGTGATGAGGCAGGCAGGGCGCTTGAACAATTGGAGGCATTTCTCGGGCGCAAGGCAGATGCACTGATATGCATTGAGGCCGGCGGCTTGAACTCGACGATCCCATTTGCCGTGGCCGCTGCCACGGGATTGCCGCTGATTGATGGCGATGGCATGGGCCGGGCCTTTCCGGAGCTGCAGATGGTCAGTTTTACCATGCAGGGCGTTTCCGCCACCCCCATGGTCATCGCTGATGAAAAGGGCAATTCCTCCGTTATCAACGCCGTCTCAAACCTGTGGACGGAACGATTGGCCAGGTCGCAAACCGTCGAAATGGGCGGTGCTGCACTTGTTGCACTTTATCCCATGAGTGGCGCCCAGGTGAAGCAGGGGATATTGCGCAATACGCTTTCCCTCATTCGGGAAATCGGGCAGATCATCGTTGGTGAGCGGGCAGAAAACCGGAACCCCGCAGACGCGCTTGTATCCCGGTTGAATGGCAAACGCCTGCTGACCGGCAGGGTTGTCGATATAGAGCGAAAAACCGAAGGCGGCTTTGCGCGTGGCCAGGCCATCCTCAATGGCATGGATGAGCATGAGGGACAGACCTTCAGGGTCAATTTTCAAAATGAATTTCTTATCGCACTGAACGAGGCTGATCAGCCATTGGCTGTAACGCCGGATCTGATTTGTGCCGTTGATGCGGATGGCGGCCTTCCGGTGACAACCGAGCAACTGCGATTCGGCCTGGCGGTGACCATGATTGGCCTGCCGTGCGATCCGCAATGGCGAACGCAGGCGGGCATTGATCTGGTTGGACCGGATTATTTCGGCTACCCGCAAGCCTATTCGCCGCTAGAGCAACTACCACTTTGAAGGGCAGCAATGCCACGGGAACACAGTATTGACCACGAAACGAAGAAGAAGGAGTGTAAAATGACGAAACTCAATAAGACTCTGGCACTTGCCGCGGCCCTGGCCGCTTCGACGGCCTTTACGATACCGACCTACGCCGACGACAAGGTGTCGCTGGTGGTAAACACAGTGCAGATTTTCGGCACAATAGATCCGGCTAAGATCAATGATTACACGGAATATATGGCCGCTGTAAATCTTTATGATGGCCTGACGACGGTCAATAGCGACGGGCAGGTTGTACCGCAACTTGCTGAAAGCTGGACCGTATCAGACGACAATAAAACCTACACATTCAAGCTCAAATTAGGCGCGACATTTCAGGATGGCAGCCCGGTTGAAGCAAAGGATGTTGTATACTCGCTCAAGCGGCTTGTCTCAATCAATGAAGGGCCCGCCCATCTCTTTGCCGATCTGATCATGGCAGACAGTATTACCGCCACAGACAGCCAGACAGTCGAGATTGGATTGAACAAGGTCTACTCGCCATTTTTGTCCAATACGCCGCTGATCCTGGTGGTCAATTCCGATCTTGTTGCCTCACAAAATGACGGTGAGTGGGCTGAAACCTATCTGGCGGACAATTCTGCCGGGGCAGGGCCTTACAGCCTTGATGCCTGGACCCGGGGCGCGCAGATGCAGATGAGCCGATATGTGGATTACCATGCCGGTTGGCCCAAGCAACAACCGATTGATGACCTGCGTTTCGTGGTGACCCGCGATGAGGCGACAATCAAGGCGCTGGCCACCAAGGGCGAGTTGGGCATGTCATCACAGTATCAGGGCAATGAAACCTATGATGCGATTGAAAAACTGGATGACTACAAAATCATCTCAGCCGACACGGCAACGGGCTTTTATCTGAAACTGAACAATCAGGTTCCACCAACAGATGATGTTCATATTCGCCGGGCTATTGCCTATGCCATGGATTATGACACCATTCGTGACGTAATCTATCCCGGTGGTGAGCTGCGTGGACCATTGGCTTCCGTTTTCGCTGACGCCTATCTGGATTCACTCCCGGCGCCTGAATACAATCTGGAGAAAGCCAGAGAGGAAGTGGCAAAATCCAAATATGCCGATCAGGGGCCGATCAAGATTTCACATGCCTATGTGGCAAAAACGGCTTTCGAAGAAGAGATCGGATTGCTGTTCAAGTCAACCCTGGACAGCCTTGGCTTCGAGGTGGATCTGCAACCTGAACCCTGGAACCGCATAACCGAGATTGCGGCCTCGATCGAGACAACGCCCAATGTCTCACAGGTCTTCTACGGCCCGACATATCCCTCACCTGATTCGGTGTTTTATGTACAGTATCACTCCAAGGCCAAAGGCACCTGGGCATCGATGGAATGGGTTCTGGATGACGACATTGATGCGATGATTGACAAATCGCGCAGCACGACAGATCCGGTCGAGCAAAATGACCTGTATAAATCCATTCAGCAAAAACTTCACGAGATGCAGTCGGATGTATTTCTGCTGACCCAGAAAAAACGCTTTGCGGCAAACAAGTGTCTGCAGGGATATGCCTGGGTTCCCATGCAAAGCTGGGATACGGATTTTTCCCGTTTCTGGTGGAATTGTGATGAGTAACCAAAGAGGCAAGTCGCTTCTTTCATTGCATCGAAATTGATCTTTCGAAAGGCACTGCCGTCCCAGCTCCCGGTGACGCAGGCCAGGGCTCCCGGTCATAGTCGACCGGGGGCACAAATTTAAAAAAGACAGGCTCTAAAACAGATTACCCTGATCCTTGCCGCCATCGGCAGATTTACTGCGGGCCTTTTGTCCTGATTGCTTGCGCGGGCGATCACCGGATGTCGTCATGGCATCGATCCGACCATCCGCAAACTCGATTGATACGGCCTCGCCAGCGGCAAGCAGGGCAGCCCTGTCGAGTGCAACGTCCTTGTCGTTGCGCACCACTGCATAGCCACGGTTGAGGACATTTTTGTAGGATAGCGAACTCATCACTCGTGTTGCTTCCTGAAGCCGTCGGTTTTGTCTTTCACCTATTAATGAGATGGCTGCATCGGCTCGTTTGGCAATGACCTGCAATCTGTCACCGTTGCGCGCTATACGCTCGGTTGCCGGACGCAGGCTCAACCGTGTCGTTGCATTTGCCAGCCTTGCGGACAGCCTGTCCTGCTGTCTTTCGGCAAGGCGGTCAGCGCGGGTGCCGAGATCATTGACCTTTCGTGATTTTTCCAGAACCTGCCGTTGCAGTGTTGCAGGTGTGAGTTGGGCTGAACGGCGCTCAAACTGCTGTCGCTTGTTTGCGGTATTGAGTTGCAGCGCACGCCCCAGTCCGCCTGCACCCTCGTCGAACCGCCTGCGTGGCAGCGCCAGAAGCATATCCAAAGAGGGCAGGGCGCGGGCAAGCGAGCGAACATTCTGGCGGTAGGTATCCAGTGACCGTGACATGCCGCCAGCAAGTCTTGCCGTTAACGTGACGAGCGTGACCTCCAGTTCAGCTTTAACCGGCACCGCCATTTCCGCCGCACCTGTGGGTGTCGGTGCCCGCACGTCGGCGACATGATCAATCAACGTCCAGTCGGTTTCATGGCCGACGGCTGATATCAGCGGGATGTCCGATTGCGAGGCGGCCCGCACAACGGCTTCATCGTTAAAGCCCCAAAGGTCTTCCAGACTGCCGCCGCCACGCGCTACAATGAGCAATTCCGGTCTGGCGATCGCGCTTGTTCTGTCCAACGCATTGAAACCGCGTATGGCAGCAGCCACTTCATCGCCACTTGTCTCGCCCTGAACCCTCACGGGCCAAACGATGACATGGACCGGAAACCGGTCTGAAATTCTGTGCAGGATATCGCGAATGACTGCGCCCGTTGGCGATGTGACAACACCAATGACTTTGGGAAGATGGGGAAGGAGTTGTTTTCGTGCATC
Organism: uncultured Rhizobiaceae group bacterium; assembly: GCA_947501445.1. Lineage (GTDB taxonomy): Bacteria > Pseudomonadota > Alphaproteobacteria > Rhizobiales > Rhizobiaceae > Hoeflea_A. The sequence goes on from CANMVS010000017.1 coordinate 46,498, forward strand.
ATCAAACAACCCTTCTGCTGCAAGTTTTTTCTTGCGCTCTTCCAGCAGTGCCATCAGTGCTCCGGCACCAGCAGGCTCAAGAGATTCAATCACAATCTGATATTTTGAGGACCCAGGATAGGTTGTCACCTTGCCGGTGGCAATCATCTCCATTCCCTCTTCGGGTTTGAATTTCAGCTTGGAAAATGAACCGCGCCAGATAACCGCTTCAATGCGTGCCCTGTCGTCTTTAAGAGAAAAATAAGCGTGGCCCGATGAGTGCGGTCCACGGTAACCGGAAATCTCACCGCGAATACGCACATGGCCAAACACGTCCTCTACGGTGCGTTTGATTGATCCCGAAATTTCACTGACCGAATATTCGGCAACATTGCTCGGCGAATCGCCAAGACCCTTAGCTTTTGTCATCGCGCCATTGCGCCCTGATCAGATGCCCTAGTCAAGTTGATATTGGACCTACCAGCTTGAAAACATCTGAGCGCTGCGTGCCCGTTTACGGCTGGATTTATGAACCGAAGGAGAATCCGGCGCCTCTTCAGCGGAGGTCATATTATCGAGGCTGGCTGCAATGTGATCGGTTATGGCATCCATCAAAACGGTGGCAACGCCGGGCCGGCGGATCATGCCGATTTCAGCCGGTGGCAGCGGCGGATAGCCATCTGCAGATGTCAGGATGCGCATACCCGGTCTAAGCGCAGATTCAGGCAGAAGCGAAACCGCCAGACCGGCAAGCACGGCAGAAGCAACAACAGTGGACGACCAGCTGGTAAACAGAACTGAATATTCCCGCCCGACACTATCAAGGGCTGCGCAGCCAAGCTGCCGCCAATCACAATTGCGTCGGCCCACTGCAAGAGGTACAGGGCTCTCCGTGTGCACAGCATGGGCCAGTGACGTTACCCACAGGAGCGGTTCGGAACGCACCATGATTGAGTTGCGCACCTTGGGATTATGGGTGACGAGCGCGATATCCAGCTCGTTTCTGTTCAGTTTGTCCGTCAGTTCCTTGGACGGTTCGCAGGTGATGGACAGTTCAACATTCGGATTGGACTTTGCAAAACGCGCGATGATATCCGGCATATAACGATCGGCATAATCATCCGGTGTACCGATGCGTATGGTGCCCGCCAGCGCCTCATCGTCAAATGCTGCAAGCGTCTCGTTGTTGAGCCGGACAAGCTTGCGCGCATAGGCCAGTAACCGTTCACCATCGCCGGTCAGCCTGTTCACCCGGCCATTTTTTTCAAACAGCGCCTTGCCAACCCGTTCCTCCAGTCTGCGCATCTGCATGGAGACGGCTGACTGGGTTTTGTTCACTTCGTCTGCCGCCCGGGTAAAACTGCCCATGTCAACGATGGTTATAAAGGTTCTCAACTGGTCAATATCAAGCGGCGCGGCCATGGCGTTCTTTCATCAAATAAAATGATCATTATCATTAGAAACATTCACTGGATTAATTAGTCCAAGTTTGAAATTATGTCCATGCGCATTACGTGGTGGTGCCGGGGTGACCTGTTTTCAAAAATTTTCAAACCAAACATCGAACGTTGAAACGCGCCCCGATTACAGAAACCTGCTGTCTGAATTGCAGGTTCGGAAAGGAGAGACGATATGACTAGTCTACACAAGAGTTTCGAGACGGATGCTGCGGGCAAACGAACAGGCAACTGGGGCACAGTGTGGTCGGTAATTGTCTCCCTGTTCTTGCGTTATCAAAATCGGCGCGCGGTTTTCAAACTGCATGATTTTAATGACCATCAGCTCCGGGATATCGGCCTGACACGCGATGATCTCCTGTACGCTTCACGGGGCAACCTGTTTGATGATCATTCAATGGATCTGACCCGGGCTGCGCTGCGGCGACGGGCCCGATTGAACGTCATTTAATTCCAGTCGGGGCAGTTTGTCCTCCCAAGCATTACTTCCCCAGCGGCGCGCGCCCTGCGCTCCGCACTTCCCGACGGCTGCTGTGACAGTCGTCGGGCTTTTGAGCCGGAATCCATAACGTTGACAGTGTCATGGACATCTCCAAATCAAATCAACTTGCGCTACAATCAAACTGCTCATTTATCAGGTGCGTTTTTCCCTCGGGTGGCAGCGTCAGGCCAACCGTGTGAACAGGCGCTTTGAGCGGCTGTGTATCAGCACCTGCAATTTCCAGAACCAGCTTTTGCTGTAAGGCTTGCGGAAACTCTTCCCAGGATTTTGCTGTGATGAAAAAGGCACCGGGACCGCCAATCACGCATTGACGATAATATTGCTGCAAATGCCCACGCCCTAGTCGCCGAAATTCGTGCGGTTTCATCAGCAGCGGCAATCCATTGATGACAATGCCCTGTGAAACGAGCCAATCACGGGCCCTGTCCACACGCTCACCCTGATTATTGGGTCCGTCTCCAGAGATATCCAGAACTTTCTTTGCCGCTTTGGCAGGGCTTTGTGTGAACAAATCAGCAGCAAAAATCATCGCAGATGAAATCGACGTCGTATCATAGGGGCGATGCGAAATTTGCTGCAGGTCACGTGAAAAAGCGTGGGATTCTTCCACAGAGCTCACAATTGTCCACGGCACGACAATCTGCTGAAAACCTGATCCGGACCACTCGAAGTAAGTTACGGCAATCGCACCATTCAGACCATTGAGAATGGAATCAATTACCTTTTTCGAGCGAAATGCCTCCACGTAACCGCGGCGCTGCAGGGCGCGTTCGCTATCATCAATTGAGCTTGAAACGTCGACCGCCAGCACCAGTTCCAGATCAACCTGCAATCTTTGCTGCGCCGATGGTTCGGCCACCAGGAAAAATGTCAAAATGCTGTTCAGCATAAATAATGTGCTGATACGGCTTGATCCCTGCCGCGTTTTCCATCGCAGCTTTGATTGCCGATGGCCCATGCCCCGTTACTCCCGCGCGATGTGTGTCCCGATTGAAGCTTGCCACGACCTTTGAATTTCTCCAAATTGATGCGATGCGATCCTGTGGTTTGCCGGTTTTGACCATGGTATCATGCGGCATATACCGGTCATTTCAGGGAGTAAGCTTGTGAAATTGGGTGCATTTTCGGTAAGTCTCGCAGTCAGGGATCTGGAGGCGTCCAGAATTTTTTATGAAAAACTTGGTTTTCATGTCTTTGGAGGCGATGCCGCACAGGGTTGGCTGATAATCAAGAATGCCAGCAGCACCATAGGGCTGTTTCAGGGCATGTTTGACAAGAATATGCTGACCTTTAATCCCGGATGGGATGAAAATGCACAGAACTTGAACGAATTCACTGACGTCCGGGAACTCCAGCAACACTTGAAAACTGCAGGCATTACGCTCGAGAGTGAAGCGGATGAAACCTCTACGGGACCAGCAAGTTTTCTCGTTCTTGATCCTGATGGTAACCCGGTGCTTGTCGATCAGCACGTATAGATCAACCGGTTCATGCCGGTCACCTGTGCAATTCAGGTTTTGCCGGGATCGACAAAACCTGAATGTATCAAAAAATCAACGGCCGACACCGTTGTCGCATTTCTGGAATACCTTCAATAATCGCTAATCCATGGCCGTGAAACCTGAAATTGATGGCTCTCGCATTACCAATTTGTAATGGCAAGCCTGTTGATCCGGGGAAATATATTACCACCTTACCACTCAGCCGGTTTTTGGTTGAGGTTCCATCAAAATCAAAGCCCGGGAATTTGTTGTTTGTTGCATAAAGGCACGGATTGCTGCGTGCCTTGGCGGACGTATTAAATGCTGAATTGCTCAGGAGATTTGAAGGGGGCATGTTTGAGTTTGACAAAGCGACCGGAAGCGATCCGGATGGGCCGAACGGCGGTATTGTTAAGACGAGACAAGCGGAAGTCCTGCCCCTGGCGGGTACCGCGTCGAATATGGCGTCTGTTGATGAGTACAGGATTATCCTGTCTGCACAGGCTTATGGTCTGCACGCTCTGGTTGGCAGGGAAGATATCGAACTCCGATGCCTTGCTATTTTTGAAACTGACAAGGGGCTGGCTTTTCAGTTGGGATGATCAGGGGACTATAACAGTCGTTCGTGAAGGCTACACGCCTGATGACTGGCACATACAATTGGACAATCTTGAAATCGTTTGAGTGATGAAGAGCTCCAGGTGAAAGCAGCTAAACAGGTGCGTGCAACAGGGGCAATGTCAGATATGCGAAATCACCAAATCTGCGCACCCGAATAACGATGTTTTCTAAAATCTGTGATTGCAAATTGCCTGGTCTACAGCATTTGCGCCCTATGACCGGAGACCTGCAAATGACTGATTACGGCGATAGAAAGTCAATTGCATTGGCAGATGAATTCATTACTGAAGAAATTTTCAGCGCTGCAACTGTTCAAATCAGCACAATTCTGTACACAGATGATGCGTCAGGCAATGCTGCTTCAACTGCACAACCCGATGCTGCAGACAATCCGGTTGTTCTGTTACAGGCTGCGACAGATGAAACCACTTTTGATTATGATACCGCCAATCAAATTGGTGCCGGTGACGGCGGTGATGTCCTCATAGGCAGATCGGGTGTCGACTGGCTTCAGGGTGGTGATGGAGATGACATCCTTGACGGTGATATGGGCAATGACCTGCTTGATGGCGGTTATGGCAATGATACGGCATCCTATACGTTTTCCACCTCTGGCATTATTGCTGATTTGAATGCGATGGACGCCGGTTCATTCAAATATCATGCGCTTGTCAGTGACGGTTTTGGCACGCAGGATATTCTCTACAGCATTGAAAATATTGAAGGCAGCGCGCATGACGACATCATCACAGGCAACGCGCTTGATAATATTCTGATTGGCAATGATGGCAATGACACGCTTTCCAGTGGTTTTGGATTTGATGTTCTGAGTGGCGGCAATGGGGACGACGTGCTCATAACAGGTGGCGGCCAGACCATCATGACCGGTGGCGAGGGTGCAGACACCTTCATGCTGCAGGGCGGCGAAAGCATCATAACCGATTTTGTTCCCGGCGAAGATCGTATCCACATTTCAACCAACGCCTATGGCTTTGGTGATGCCAAAGGCAATGGCGGCATTGGTGTTGACGACCTCAGTTTTGTTGTCACGGCTGATGGGTTGCAAATATATGAATATAACAATTTTGAAAATCTCATCGTAACGCTGGAATTTGATAATATCGTTGATCTGGAGGCAATACTTTCCTCAATCGATATAACGGGTGGTGGGTTTGTGCCTGAGTTGGCAGCCGAGACGGTGATCACCGTACATCCGGATGGTTCGGATCCGACATTCGAGGCAACAATAGAGGCGGCAGCCGCCTATGAGAATTTTGATGCAATAAAGAGCCACACGGAAAATCATGGCGCGCACACTTATGAACGCAAGGATATTGGCCCCTATGTTATGTCCGAGGATGAGGTGGAATTCGATAATAATTACATTAAGGGGATCGTCGATGTCCCTGGCTCAAATGTAACGATGAAATTCCATTCACTCATAATAGGCAATGCGCGAGACAATATTATTTATGGCAATAAAGACCGCAATAAAATGGGCGGTGTGGAGGACACGATCTTCCTGGGCATCGGCAATGACACGGCCTTTGGCTTTGACAACAAGGACATCATTTATGGGGAGGCCGATCAGGATACGCTGTATGGCGGCAAGGACGAGGATCAATTGTTCGGAGGCAGTGACGGGGATCGGCTTTTCGGTGACGAGGACAATGATGTCCTCAGTGGTGATGGCGGAAATGATATCCTTGATGGTGGGACTGGCGATGACCGGCTTTTCGGTGGCGAGGGTATTGATACGGCGTCCTATGTGAATTCCACAGGTGGTATTCACATTGATATGTCAGATACCGGCGGCGGGCCCATCGCCGAGGATGGCATGGGCGGACAGGACACATTCGATAGTATAGAGAACGTTGATGGCAGTGCCCATGACGATGTGATTACCGGCGATGCGGGTACCAATGTTCTGAACGGCAATGGTGGCAACGACCGGCTTTCGGGTGATGGCGGCGATGATGTTCTGCATGGAGGTGAAGGTGTTGACTGGCTGCTTGGTGGCGACGGAGACGATGTGCTCTATGGAGATGAAGGCGATGATTGGCTGGAAGGCGACAGTGGTACTGACTTTCTCCATGGTGGCAGTGGGATCGATACGGCATCCTACGCCAATGCCCTTGGCGGGATCACAGTTGATCTTTCAGTAACGAGCGCAACCGACGGGTCTGTGCTGGTTGAAGACGGCTACGGATCACAGGATCATTTATTCGATATTGAAAATATCACCGGCAGTGCTTTTAGCGACACAATTACCGGGAACAGCGGTGCCAATGTCATTGATGGCGGTGCTGGTGCAGACATTCTGGATGGTGGCGACGGGATGGACACGCTGAATTTTAACAGCGCGAATTCCGGCGTCATTGTTGACCTCGGTGCGCAGATGGTCTTTGACGACGGTTTTGGTACGCAGGACGATATATTCAATTTTGAGGGTGTGGTCGGCAGTGCCTATGATGACCATATCACCGGCAGCGCGTCAGCCGATACGCTGGCAGGAGGCGCTGGCAACGACCGGCTAATTGGTGGTGACGGTGATGATCGGTTTTTTACAAATGCAGGCAGCGACATACTGAGCGGCGGTGCTGGCGCCGATACGTTCACATTCGCGGGTGGCAGCAGCACCATCACCGACTTTCAGGTTGGAGAAGACAAGATCGTTTTGTCAGCTGAAGCCTATGGTCTTGAAGATTTTATCGGCAAGGATGATATCGAGTTTTGGGATCTGGCCTTTTTCGAAACGGACAACGGCATCGGATTTTCCAGTTGGGATGACCAGGGCACGGCAATCGTGGTCCTTGAGGGTTACACGCTGGACGACTGGCAAATGGTGTTGGACAACATTGAGATCGTTTGACCAGACCGTTTCACGTTTTGTCAGAAACGCGATAACGGTGTCCTCCTTGGATTTTATTGATGCATTCAGGTTTCGCCAATTTCGTCAAAGCCTGAATTGTTCAAACGAGGGGCGTTTATTTCTGTTTGTCCATGCCCTTCAGGTAGCCATCAAATATCGTATCCATGTTTTTCTGGTAATCCTGCTGCACTTTGGCACCTGCATCAAACATCTGACCGAAAAACTGCTCATAGGGGTTTGCCGCATCTTCCGGTTTTTCTGCCGGTTCAGGCGGCATGCCCGGAATGCCTGCCTGCATCATATTTGCCATCATATCGGCAAAAGGGTTGGCCATCTGATCATTTTTCGACGCACCGCCGCCAAACATGTTTTCCATCATCTGACCCAGGGGGTTTGCCGCCTGACCGGTTGTGCTGGTCTGGCCCATCATCTGACTGAACATATCGGCGAAAATGTTTCCGGAACTGGGGGTTGATAGACCGGAAAGACCGGAAGCCTGTTTAAACAGTCCACCCATGAGTGTGGATGCCATGACGGGCAGCATTTGCTTGTAGATATCCTGGGCGATGCCGGTGGCCTGTTCGGCCTGTTTGGCAACGGCGCGTGAAATTTCTTTCGATCCGAACAGGTGTCCCAAAATCGCATTGCCTTCGCTAATGCCCTTGGGAGAAAAGGCCGCGCTCAAATTGTCAAAATAGTCCGCATGGTGCCCATCAGAAAGCGCCTGCATGAAATTGCCAATATCCATTGGATTGGAGGTATTGCGTTTTAAACCGGTCGAAAATGCCGGCAAAAGGGCGCCCCAGGCCTTGGTGATCTGGTCCTGATCCAATCCAAATTGCGCCGCCATGGTTTTGGCAGCTTCGCCATTTTGGGCCTGCATCATCATTTCAAATAGCGGCAACATTTTCTCAAATCTCCCTGACGCATGCGGATAAGCAAACTACGAGCAGCCTGCTGTGTAGCATCATAGGACCAGATTTGGAGCGATCAGGCAAATATTGAATGGCTGCAACAGCCTTCATACAAGCCTAATAGGCGTATTCCTTGAAGACCGGATCAACGGACCCGCCCCAGCGGCCATGGTAAAGGTCAAGCAGCTCGCCAGCAGCCGTTTTCCCACGGGCCACGGTTTCCTCAAGCGGTGCAAGGAAATGGGCTTCATCGTTGCCATCTTCATTCAACTGCTTGCGTGCCTGAAGTCCATTGCGCGAAATTGCCAGTACCTCACGCGATATCTGATGCAGGCTTTTTCCTGCAATTTCGGCATCCAGACCAAGGGTCGGCACACTGTCACGCAGCGCCTGAACATCCGCAGCGCTCCAGTTTCGGGTCAATTGTTCTGCCGCATCCAACGCATCATCATCATAAAGCAGGCCAACCCAGAATGCCGGAAGTGCACAAATCCGGCGCCATGGACCACCATCTGCACCGCGCATTTCCAGAAACTGTTTGAGTCGAACCTCCGGAAACAGGGTCGAAAGGTGGTTGGTCCAGTCACCCATGGTGGGCATGCCATCAGACACTTCGTTGCGCAGTGCACCATTCATGAACTGGCGAAAGGTCACATGTGTGCAATCGTGGTAGTGGCCATCACGCAGGATGAAATACATCGGTACATCCAACGCCCACTCGACATAATCAGCAAAACCGAAATCATCGGAAAATACGAAGGGCAGTATCCCGGAACGGTTATTGTCTGTGTCGCGCCAGATGTCGGAACGCCAAGAAAGCAGACCGTTGGGTTTGCCTTCGGTAAAGGGTGACAGTGCAAATAGTGCCGTTGCCAGTGGCTGAAGGCGTGTGGAAACCTGCATCTTGCGGCGCATGTCACGCTCGCTGGAAAAATCCAGATTAACCTGGATCGTGCAGGTGCGGTACATCATGTCCAGGCCCTGCTTGCCTACCTTCGGCATGTAGTTGGTCATGATGTCGTAACGTGATTTGGGCATGCGCGGGGTTTGTTCGCGCGTCCATACAGGACTGCCGCCCAGCCCCAAAAAACCGATACCAAGGGGTTCGGCAATTTCGCGCAGTTGCGCCAGATGCGCGTTTGATTCACGACAGGTCTGGTGAATATTGACAAGCGGTGCTCCGGACAGTTCAAACTGCCCGCCCGGCTCCAGCGATATCGCACCCATGCCGGTTGGTTCAACCAGACCGATGATATTGCCTTCATCGGTTATTGGCTCCCAGCCGAGCACATCGCGCATACCCATCAGCAGTGCAGATATGGAATGTTCGCCACGATAGGGCACAGGGGAATGATCATTGAGAAAAAATGCAAATTTCTCGTGCTCTGTCCCGATCCGGAAATTCTGCTTCGGCTTGCAGCCTTCCGCCAGATGGGCAATCAGTTCATCGCGTGATGAAATCGGTGTCTGGTCAATTGTATCGCGGGCCATGGGCAAATAATCTCAAACTGCGGCCAATGGGGCAGTCGCTATACAGCGACCGTTGAATGGAGTTAGCTGCTTGAACTGCTTTGCCGCACTGTGCAAGCAAAAACCGTTGATCGCAGTGTTCAGTAAAAGTTGATTTATGCCAAGCGGCACCGATATTGGCCCATTTGATGGGTCTATGCCAGTGACGCCTGGCATAGTACATGCTTCTTTAAATCCAAATCGATATTCAGCGCCAAAGCGCCTGTATAAGGTCTGGTCTATCGGGCCAGCCGATTTACTCACCTTATGAACATGAAAGCGTATCTTGATCAAATTCATGTCTACCAGTCGCCTATCGTTGCCTGCAAAACGGCCATTGCAGCAACGGCTGCAGTATCAGCACGCAGGATGCGTGGACCCAGCGGTATCGCCGTAACGAATGCGCAAGACTGTAGCAAATGGCGTTCTTCATCGGAAAATCCACCTTCCGGACCCAATAAAAGTGCACGTTTGTTCTCTTTGACAGACTGTAGAATGGACATCGGGTTGTGTGTATTGGCGGCCTCGTCACAGTAAATGATGCGCCTGTCGGCATCCCAGTTTTCAAGCAGTTTGACCAGTTTTATGGGCTCATGGCAGTTTGGAATGGACAGTATGCCGCATTGCTCCGCAGCCTCAATGGCATTGGCGTGCAACCGGTGTGCATTAATCCGGCTGGATTGTGTGTGATGGGTCAAAACCGGTTGAATGACACCGGCGCCCATCTCCACAGCCTTTTGTACGGTATAATCCAGTCGCGCCTGTTTCAGCGGTGCAAACAGATAATGAAGGTCGGATGGTGCAGGTTGTGGCCTGACGGCCTGTTCAATATGCAGCGCGAGCCTTTTCTTGCCCGTCAAGGCAATGCGGGCCGTCCATTCTCCATCACGACCGTTAAACAAAAGAACCTCATCGCCTTCGCTCTTGCGCAGGACATTGGCCAGATAGTTGAACTGATCTTTGCTTGCGGCAATGGCTGTGTCAGCGCGCAGGTCTTCGGTCACAAACAACCTTTGCATTTTAAAGTTGGCGCGCATGGCTACTCCATCAGGCATTCTCCGGTGGACTGTCTGTGCATGACATTGCCTTTGAATTCAAGTCAGTGCCGAGGGATGAATAAATGGCTGATACCCTGCATGTAAAGCTGCGACAATCGATGGCGGGGTTAAAAGCCGGTAAGCGCTATTTTGCGCGCCGTGCTGTTTTACCGGGAAACCGTCCGATTGTGCATAGCCCTCGATGTGCCATTGCCGAATGCCGCCGGGCGCTACGCAAAAATACCGATCGTCATGCGCAAACATGGCACCAATCGGCAGGCCGTCAATCTGTTCACCCGAAAGGGGTGCTGGCTGTATGTTGCCAGACAGTCGTTCCCCATGCAGGCAAATGTCCATAGCGTCCGCGCCCATCGTCGGGCGTTTCAGTGCGACAGAAAAAGCCGCAGCAAATGTCTTGGCCTTCTCACGCTGGCATTCGAAGCAGGGCCTGTGCCCGGCGGCCAATGCGGTAACCTCATCCAGAAAAAACAGTTCGGTGTAGCTGTTGGGTGCCATTATCTCGCGATGGCGACCGCGAAAACGGGTCACACAGATAATCCAGCGCCTGCTGGCCCAGCGGCGTTTTGTCAAACTTCTGGTCTCGGCATTGTGAATGCGCCCACCCCGGTTGCCCATCAACAGGCCTCTGGCGGGGTTTGATACGATGTCACCAGACGGGGTAACCCTGTTTTGCAAACTCATGGCTGGGTAATTTCGCGATGTTTATTGATCATTCCCAAATCGATACATCCTTGCCCTGTGCGCGCAACCGATCTGCGCGGGCATTGAGAAAGTTTTGAAAATGTGCATCGCGATAGTGACCATCGGCCACATATTCAAACATCGACACAAAATGAAATGGTTTGAAATAGCCCGGTACAGTCATAGCGGATAGTTCCGAGCCTCGCCTGTCACCCGACAGATCAGTCTGTTTTGAAAAGAACAGAACGGTTGGCGTGAAGATGACATTCCACCTTTTGGCCAGGTCACGTTCTTCCATTGTCTGGCCATCAAAGTCCGTCACTTCGCGGGCACCATACAGGTCCAACTGCACAATCTCGAACCGGTCGCGTATGTAATCGACTATTTCGCGATCACGCAGGTTGACCTGATGCAATTCGCGGCAATAGGGACAACCATTTTGCTCAAAGATAACCACCAGTCCCTTGCCAGCCTCGGCGGCCTCTGACAGATCTTCACCAAGATCGAGAAAGGATTGAAGAAACCACTCGGGCTTGTGCATGCCATCGTCACCAACCGGTGCTTCTGGCAGTAAGGTATCATCGGCGCGCGCAAGGGGTTGGATCAGTGTGGACATGGCGAGAAAAAGCACAGCCATAATACTGAATTTCATCTGCGTTTCTCCCCTTCTGGCTGCTGGTGATTGCCTTGATCACCAGGACCGGTTTGCTTTGTGTTACCCATTTATAGCGTCAATTGGCCTTGGTGCTCAAACTGGCATTGTTTGAAATTCAAACTGTCCGGCGGGTCAGCGCTGAAAACAATCCCGCACCAATCAGAAAAACCGCCCCGGTCCGTGTTGCCGTCTGCAGGACGGATGGTTTGCGGATAATGTGTCGGGCACCGCTGGCAAGTGTCGCATAGGCCCAGGCATTGAAGATGCCGAGCAGTACGAAAATGCCCACAAATACAGCAGCTTGCGGCGCAAAATTCGCCGACGGTGTGATGAATTGCGGCACGAAGGCGACAAAGAAGATGATGCCTTTTGGATTAAGCAGGGTTACAAGAAAAGAATCCCGAAATATCGGCCAACGTCTGTTTTCCGAAACGTCGGTTTCTATCTGTGGCACGCTGACCGGCGTGCGCCACATCTTTATGCCGATATAGATCAAATAGGCAGCGCCAACCCACTTGATCACCGAGAATATGGTCGCAGATGCAGCCAGAATGGTGCCAACCCCGATGATAGAAAGACTGGCTGCTGCCAGGTCCCCAAGCCCAACACCCAGAACGCTGGCAAGCGCCACGCGCTTTCCATGTGCCAGTGCCTGTGAGATGACCATGATAATGGTCGGACCAGGAATAATGAGAAGAACAAAACTGGCAATTGAAAACGTTAAAAGGGTCTCAATGGAAACGGGCATGTATCAATCCTGAACGAAGGGTGCTTCAAGTGGGACACAATGTCAGATCAGCGTCAGGGTCGTCAATTACCGTCCCTGATTCCTTCGGAATTGCCCGATCTTTGTTGAAGGCGCAGATTGGAAACCCGTTCCCAGTCATCGGCACGTTCGGCCTTGCGTAGTGCCTGTGCCACATATTCCATATGCGATTCTGCCGCCTTTTTTGCACTTTGCGCATTGCCCGCAACAATCGCATCATAAATTGCAACGTGCTGCTCCAGGAGTGATCCGCTGGAAGTGGAGTATTTATAGACCAGTGAGCGGTTGAAAAAGACGCCATTGCTCAGCAGGCGATAGCATGAGCGCAGCGTATGCAACAAAATAATATTATGTGCAGCTTCGCCAACGGTGGTGTGAAATTCGACGTCCAGGGTCGCTTCGAGTTCAAAATTATCTGTGTCATGGGCACTGCGCATGGCATTGATAATATCGGTGAGCCGGCTCCTGTCAGCCTGGGTTGCCCGTTGGGCAGCAAAACCGGCCGTTACACCTTCAATCTCACGCCTGTATTCCAGATAATCAAAGGTTGCCCGGCGATGACGCGCGATCAGATCCATCACCGGTTGACTGAAAATTTCGCCAATGACATCGGCAATAAATGTACCGCCGCCATGACGGCTTACCAGCAAATCACGCTGCTCGAGTATCTTCAATGCCTCTCGCAGGATGGGACGCGATACATCCATTTGTCTTGACAGTTCGCGCTCTGCAGGCAGACGGTCGTTGACCCGCAATACACCTTCCAGAATGAGCTGTTCAATCTGCAGAACGATCTCATCTGCGGTGCGGTTGTGTTCAATGCGCGAAAAAATTTGTTTGCCCATCCTGGTGAAGTGCTCCAATCCTTTGAAGGCAGTATCTGAAATGTTTCGTTGAACCGGTTTTGCGTCAGCACGTCACGATGCTAACAAAGGCAATTGAAATTGGTCAACAAAATTGTCCAGTTGCATTGTTATCTGATCAGCATTTCCAAAGATGACACTTTGACGCAACGGTGCCCCTGTACAAACCGCTATTACAGCTTGCGTGTTAATCCCGACGCGGCATAGATATAATCCCAGGTTCCATTGAAATAACTGCAATTGCAGGGGCTACGCATGGTAAACGGCAGTTTTGGGTTTCCCATTGCCAGAGATCGACCGCTCGCGCTTGGTGAAATCCACGCGCGGCCATACCCGCTTATCAGTTCACCCCGCGTCATTATTCAACTGGCATTCATGACGGATGGTGGCGCGTCCGTTGACAATGCAGTGCTTGCCCAACTGAGCAGGGCACGCGGTGTTGCTGCGCCCCAGGCGGATGCGCGTCACTATGTCATGGGTTGGGGAACAGGGTCTTTGCGCTGGGAGCGCCATACGGAGTTCTCGACCTATTTTTATGAGGGACCGGTACCGGCGACCTACGGCGACACCATCACCGACCATCCTTTTGGTGACGGTTTCAGCCCACCGGGCAGTCTGATCTCCGGTGTTCGGTTGGAAGTGCGCAAATGGACGCAGACGGCAGAAGAAGCCGTTGGCTCGTTCGATCCTGCCAGTCTTTGTTTTTCAAAGGTCGAAAATGGTGCGGCGGCGGCCATAACCGATTTTCGACAGGACAAGGATGGATTAACGCGCATTTTACTGCTGGAAAAAGGCCTGGCGCCAGCCCGCGTTGGTGCACTGGCCCAGCGTTTGATTGAAATTGAGACCTATCGAACGCTGGCAATGCTGGCCTTCCCGCTGGCGAATGCGCTTTCTCCACAGATGCGCCGGATTGAGGATGATCTGACGATTATTACCCAGCGCATGCGACAGGAAGTCAAAACCGGCAGTGATGAGATGCTCGGCGAAATCACCACGCTGGCGGCAGAGCTTGAAGCCAGTGCGGCTGCCAGTCTTTACCGCTTTGGTGCCAGCCGTGCCTATAACGGTATTGTCGAAGAGCGTATTGCCTCTTTGAACGAAGAGGCGATGTCCGGATATGAGACATGGGGCGCATTTTTGCAGCGCCGGCTTGCCCCGGCCATGCGCACCTGTCGTTCACTTGAGGAGCGACAGGCGGGTATTTCACGAAAGCTGGCACGCGCCACGGCATTGTTGCGAAGCTGGGTTGATCTGCAGCTTGAAAAGCAAAACAGCGAACTCCTGTCCTCGATGAACCGACGGGCAAAGCTGCAACTGCGCCTGCAACAGACGGTGGAAGGGCTCTCGGTTGCTGCCGTTTCCTACTATGTGGTTGGTCTGGTTGGCTATGTTGCCAAAGCGGCTAAAGATGCGGGCCTGCCAGTCAATCCGGGGTTGGCAACCGGTATCTCGGTGCCGATCATACTCCTTATTGTGTGGCATCTGGTGCGCCGTATTCGAAAACAGCACAGCGATGAAAAATAATCTGCTGGACTGTTTCACGTTTTGTCAGAAACGGGACAACGGTATCGGCCATTGATTTTGTCGATGCATTCAGATTTTGCCGCACCCGTTAAAACCTGAATTACTCCTGTTCAGTTCTCCCAATAGGGGCGGGGGCCGAACAATTCACTCATGTAGTCCACAAATACGCGCACTTTGGTCGGCAGGAAGCGCCGGCTGGCATAGACGGCATGGACGGCTGCATTGCGTGATCCGACATAGGCTGGCATCACCTGCACAAGTCGCCCGTCTGCCAATTCTCTGGAAATGTCCCAGGTTGATCGAAGCGCAATGCCAAGACCTGCAATCACGCACTCGCGGATGACTTCGCTGGAATTTGTCGCCAGTGAACCGGTTGGACGATAAATCAGCGGCCCATCTGGGCTTTCCAGTTTCCATGGCTCATTGTTATGCGGTGGCAGACATATATGCCGGTCCAGATCCTCAATCGAGGTTGGCATTCCGTGGGTGGCTATATAGCCTGGTGTGGCGCATAAAATACGACGAACCGGTGCAAGACGCCGCGCGACAAGGCTTGAATCAGACAACTCGCCAATGCGGATGGCAACATCAAATCCTTCGGCGACGATATCAACAAATCTGTCGGTGATTGCCAGATTGACGGACAGATCGGGATTTGCCCCCATAAACGCCTTGAGGTGAGGGGCGATATGCATGCGACCGAAGGACGTGGGCGCAGAAATTTTCAACACACCACGCGCCTGTTGTGAGCGTCGCGACACAAATGCATCCGCCTCTTCCATTCCCGCAAGCACCGCGACAATGCGCTCATAGTAACCCTGACCAGCCTCGGTCAGTGATATCTGCCGGGTTGTTCTCTGGATCAGACGCGTGCCGATGCGATCTTCCAGACGTCGCAGCTTTTTCGATACCACGGCAGGTGACAATCCAAGAACACGGCCAGCGGCAGTAAGGCTGCCTGAGGCAACCACCTGTGCAAAAACCTCCAGATCGTCAAATTTACTCATGTCCGAATTGATCCATAAAGGGTGAATTTCCAGGCGCTGCCTGTTCATTGAGTGTTGTATGGGCCATCTGATTGGATGGCAAATCGATGGTTTAAGGCAACCTGATTTCCGCAGCCAGTAAAATGCCGCCATGGGGTGGATTTGGCGGCGCAACCAAACAAAGAGCGCTTTGATCTTGACTGGTAAAGAATTTTGACCAATTATAAAATCGCCTGACAGGGAGAGAACAATGACGTCCCCCAAAATGCCCGATCCACATGACGAAGTCATGCAGCGGCGTGCAATAATCGTGTCGGACCTGAAGGCCATGGTGCCTGGAGAAGGGGTCGTTGATGCAACCAATGAGATGCGGGCCTTTGAAACAGACGGGCTGACAGCCTATCGGCAGTTGCCGCTGGTTGTTGTGTTGCCGCAAACTGTTGAGCAGGTGTCCAAAGTTCTCAAATATTGCAACGCCAATAATATTCGCGTCGTACCGCGTGGTTCCGGAACATCGCTCTCCGGAGGGGCATTGCCTCTGGAAGATGCGGTTCTGCTTGTGCTGTCGCGTTTTAACCGCGTGCTGGATATCGATTATGACAACCGTGTTGCCGTCGTTCAGCCGGGCGTCACAAATCTGGGTATTTCCAATGCGGTTGCCAGCAGGGGTTTTTATTACGCGCCAGACCCATCCTCGCAGATTGCCTGTTCGATTGGCGGCAATGTTGCAGAAAATGCCGGTGGCGTGCACTGCCTCAAATATGGGCTGACCACCAACAATGTACTCGGCCTGCAAATGGTGCTGATAACGGGTGAGGTGATCCGGCTTGGCGGCAAACATCTGGACAGCGAGGGCTATGATATTCTTGGGCTGATGACCGGGTCGGAAGGCCTGCTCGCCGTGGTAACGGAAGTGACAGTGCGTATTCTGCAAAAACCTGAAACCGCGCGCGCCATGCTTGTTGGCTTTCCATCCAGCGAGGAGGCCGGTCAATGTGTCGCTGACATAATCGGCGCAGGTATTATTCCAGGTGGCATCGAGATGATGGACAAATTGGCCATTCAGGCAGCAGAGGATTTTGTCCATGCCGGTTATCCATTGGACGTGGAGGCACTGCTGATTGTCGAATTGGACGGGCCTGAGGCGGAGGTGGGTTTTCTGATAGATCAGGTCGTGGAGATTGCCGAACGCAATGGTGCATCCATGTCCCGCGTATCGGGCAGCGAAGAAGAACGGCAAACATTCTGGGCCGGTCGCAAAGCAGCCTTTCCAGCAGTCGGGCGCATATCGCCGGATTATTATTGTATGGATGGGACCATACCGAGAAAGGCTTTACCGCAGGTTCTTGCGGGCATGCGGCGCATGTCTGAAAAATATGGGTTGGCGGTTGCCAATGTTTTTCATGCCGGTGATGGCAATCTTCATCCGCTTATCCTGTATGATGCCAATATCCCGGGTGAACTTGAAAAAGCCGAGGATTTTGGAAACGATATTTTGCGGCTGTGTGTTGAGGTCGGTGGCGTTCTGACCGGTGAACATGGTGTTGGTGTGGAAAAACGTGACCTGATGCCAGCCATGTTCAACAAGGAAGATCTGGACCAGCAAATCAGAATTAAATGTGCCTTTGATACCCAACACCTGCTCAACCCCGGCAAAGTATTTCCGCAGCTTCACCGTTGTGCAGAAATGGGGCGTATGCATATTTCAAAGGGGCAGGTGCCTTTTCCAGACATCCCGCGTTTTTGATTGGTCCGATTGAATGAATGACACACAATCACAAAGTGCCCTGCGACCGGACACTGAAAATCAGGTTCTTGATGCGGTTCAATGGGCTATATCCGAACAGACACCGATTGAAATTCGAGGCCATGGTTCAAAGCAGGATATTGGCCGTCCCATGCAGGTGGCTGATTGTCTCGACCTGAGTTCACTCAGCGGCATTACCCTTTATGAACCCGAAGAACTTGTTCTATCGGCAAAAGCAGGAACCGGGCTGGATGAGATCGAGAGCCTGCTTGCACAAAACAATCAGGAACTTCAATTTGAGCCCATGGATTATCGTCCCCTGTTGGGTCGACAGGATTGCGGGCGTGGCACAATTGGCGGTGTTCTTGCAACCAATCTGTCCGGCCCGCGCCGGATCAAATCCGGCGCTGCCAGAGATCATATATTGGGTATACGGGCGGTTACCGGCAGGGGTGATATCATTAAATCCGGTGGACGTGTGGTCAAGAATGTTACCGGCTATGATCTTTCAAGGGGGCTTTCCGGTTCCTGGGGTACGCTTGCCGCATTCACGGAAGTGACCTTTAAGGTGCTGCCCTGCGCAGAAACACAGGCAAGCCTGATTGTCAGCGGGCTGAATGACGCGGATGCGGCTGACATCATGGCACGGTCGATGGGTTCCGACGCTGAAGTTTCATCCGCAGCCCATTTGCCTGAGAGCGTTCGCGGCAGATTTATTGAAGGCGAATTACCGCGCGGATCGGCAACGGTTCTGCGGATTGAAGGCTTTGGTCCCTCAGTCGACTACAGGCTTGGAAAACTCAAGCAGTCCTTTGGCGAAATTGCACCGTGTACCCGTCTCGATCCGCAGGCATCGGTCCAGCTATGGCGCGAAATACGCGATGTTGAACCATTTTGTGATGGAACCAGCAGGCCGGTCTGGCGGGTCTCTGTTGCTCCGGGTGTCGGCCATATGCTTGTGGCTGCGCTGCGTTTGCAAACGGGCGTTGATGCCTTTTATGACTGGCAAGGCGGGCTTGTGTGGTTGCGCATGGAGGCGGATGCGGAAGCCGAGCTGGTCCGATCAGCCATTCGCGCATTGGGTGGTGGGCATGCGACGCTCATCCGGACAGATGGAACAACACGCAATATGGTGCCTGTATTTGAGCCACAAAATGCCGCGTTGTCTGCATTGAGTAACCGATTGAAACAGCAATTCGATCCCGGCTACATTCTCAATCCTGCGCGCATGAGTACGGACCTGTGATAGTGTGCAAGGGCCAGGCTCAACAGGAGGAGGAAGATTAATGGAAAATCAGCCGTCTAACGAACAGCAGGATGATGGCCCAGGATGGATTGAACCGGGACAAAAAAATGTTCAGCTGGTCTATATTCTCTACCTGGTCAGTCTGGCCATGGGATTTACTCTGATCGTTGGCATGGTGTTTGCCTATATGAACCGGGACAAAACGGAGGGCTGGATTGAAACACATTACACCTATGCGATCCGCACCTTCTGGATGGGCGTTCTCTATTCGATCATCTGCTCCATTTTGGTTTTCGTCGGCATTGGACTGATATTGATGTTTGTCGCTGTGGTCTGGTTCGTCATTCGATGTATCAAGGGCCTGCAGGCAGTTGTACGCGGCGAGCCAATCGACAATCCGCAAACCTGGCTGGTCTAGACCGTTTCACGTTTTGTCAGAAACGGGACAACGGTGTCGGGCCTTGATTTTGTCAATGCATTCAGTTTTTGCCGATTCCGTCAAATCCTGAGTTACTCCGGGGCCTCTGGCGCCTGGTGTTCGCAGGGAAAAACAGTGCGAGCACCCACATATTTTGAGGACATGAAAAATGCAAACGAATTTCTCGGCTGAACAGCTTGCCGATAGCGGTGTGGCCGAGGCGGAAAAAATAGTGCGCAAATGTGTTCATTGCGGTTTTTGCACGGCCACCTGCCCAACCTATGTCACCCTTGGCAATGAGTTGGACAGTCCACGCGGACGCATCTATCTGATAAAGGATATGCTGGAAAATGGACGGCCTGCTGACGAGCAGATCGTCAAACATGTTGACCGCTGTCTTTCCTGCCTCGCCTGTATGACAACATGTCCTTCAGGTGTACATTATATGCATCTCGTCGATCATGCCCGTGCCCACATAGAAAAGACCTATAAACGTCCACTGCTGGATCGTATAAACAGAGCGGTGCTGGCGATGGTTTTGCCCTATCCGGAACGGTTTAGGCTGGCTCTGAATTTTGCCCGTATCGCGCGACCCTTTGCCGGGCTGATCATGCGGGTACCAGGTTTCAAACCTGCTGCAACAATGTTGAAACTGGCGCCTGCGAAGATTGCAGCACGCGACACAAAGGTTGCCATCGGGGTGCATGGCAGCGATGGCGCCAGGGCGGCGCGTGTCGCCATTTTGACCGGCTGTGCACAGTCGGTCCTGGAGCCGGATACAAATGCGGCAGCCGTGCGCCTGCTTAATCGTGCCGGTGTCGAGGTTGTTGTGCCCGCTGGCGAGGGGTGTTGTGGTTCACTTGTGCATCATATGGGGCGAGAGGAACAGGCGCTGGAATCAGCACGACGCAATGTCGATGTGTGGACGCGTGAACTGGACAACGGCGGTCTCGATGCCATCATCATTACAGCGTCCGGCTGCGGCACGACCATCAAGGACTATGGTTATATGCTGCGCGATGATCCTGATTATGCGCAAAAGGCCGCGAATATTTCTGAACTTGCAAAGGATGTGACGGAATATCTGGCAACACTCGAGATGCCAAAGCGCGTTGTTGAACCGAAAATTTCTGTTGCCTATCACTCGGCCTGTTCAATGCAGCATGGTCAGAAAATCACACGTCAGCCCAGGGATCTGCTCAAAGCAGCCGGTTTTGATGTGCGTGAACCCGCCGAAGGTCACCTGTGCTGTGGTTCTGCGGGCACCTATAACATCATGCAATCTGCCATCGCCGATCAGCTGCGTGACCGCAAGATCGGCAATATTGAAGCAACCGGTGCGGATGTTGTTGCCGCTGGCAATGTCGGATGTATTACCCAAATCGGCCAGGGGACCAGCGTGCCGGTCATCCATACCGTCAAATTGCTCGATTGGGTCTATGGCGGACCAAAGCCGGAAGAACTCGAGCAAGTCAGGTTTTAACCGGCTGATACCTTTTGGATATTGGCCGTTATCTGGGCAATCGTGGCTTCGTCGGCGTCGGTAATCTGCCTGTTTCGTGCCCGTACCAGATTGGCCTGTGATTGCAGCATGACACCATCGGTCAGGATTTTCAGATGATTGTCCCGCAGTGTCGAACCGGTTGAGGTAATGTCAACAATGATGTCAGCCTGACCCGAGGCCGGGGCCCCTTCAGTTGCACCGAGACTCTCCACAATGCGGTAGACCTGAATACCGTGCTGGGATGAGAAAAACTGTTGCGTCAACCGCCAGTATTTGGTGGCAATGCGCAGACGCCGCCCATGTCGGTGACGAAAATCTGAAGCAACATCACCAAGGTCAGTCATTGTATCGACGTCGATCCAGACCTCGGGCACAGCCACAACGACATCCGCATGGCCAAATCCCAGTCGGGAACAGAACTCAACCTGTTCATCGGCCCTGTTCAGGTCTTCGCGCACCAGATCTTCTCCGGTTACGCCAAGATCGACACTGCCACTGCCGAGTTCGCGGGCAATTTCCGATGCTGACAAAAAAGCAACTTCTGCGTTGTCCATGCCCTTTATGACGCCGCGGTAGGACCGTTCATTGCCGATGTTGACAATCTCAAGCCCTGCCTTGGCAAATATTGCCAATGCGGCATCTTTCATACGTCCTTTGGAGGGAAGCGCGATGGTAACACTCATGACGATTGCCCGCCTTTTTGTGCAATGCGTGCCAAACCGGCGCGCGCATGGGTAATGCGATCCAGCCATAGTGAAAAGCCAACTGCCGGGATCGGCGCATTGGCACCAAGAAGTGTCAGCAGACGGTCAAACCGACCACCACCTGCAAGCACGCTGCCCTGCGCGGAAATCTCAAAAACCAGACCGGTATAATAATCGAGCGGGCGACCAAAGGCGGCCCGGTATCGTGTTTGTGCCAGATCAAATCCTTCATGCTCCATGGCATCAACACGTGCATTGAACCCGACCAGGGCCCTGTTGATATCAAGTCCTGCAATGCGGGCAAATGCGGCAAGAGCCTCCGGCGCATCGCGCAGGGGCGCGTCAAGGGCCAGAAACATCTTCAGAACATCGAGCGCCTTTGCATCCAGTCGTGTGCTGGAAAGCTGGGTCTTCTGGATCAGGCGCCGGGCGATCTCCGCCGGTGTGCGGCTGGCATTTGTCAGGTAACCGGTCGCCTGCATGCGGCTGTCAATCAGGTTAGTCAGTCCGGCCAGGTCGTTGGTCGAAACCAAAGGGGCGGCTTCGTCATCGAGGCCGCAGTCTGCCGAGTTCACCTGTGACAGATTTTGCAGCATTCCATCAAGTTGGGCGGCGTCACCAAATGCCCGGATCAGCCGTTTTTGCCATCCGTCAGGTAAACCAAGCGCTGCGACAACCGCTTCGAATACAGTCTGATCACCAAGAGTAGTCTGGAGCGATGAGCCGGGTAACAACTGCTTCAATGTGTCGCTGGCATCTCGCATTGCAGTGGCATCGGCCTGCGCGACCGCATCATTGCCGAGATCTTCAACCCCGGCCTGAAAAAATTCGCTACCGCCTTCGCGGTGCTGCCTGAATACCTGACCAAGATAGGCATAGCGTTGAGGTGTGCCAGAGGCGGTCTCAATATGTTTGAGACAAACCGGAATTGTGAATTCGGGGCGCAGGCAAAGGCTTGCGCCGGTTTCACTTTCGGTCAGAAAAATACGGCGGCGCAGGTCTTCACCAGCCATGTCCAAAAAAGGGTCAGCCGGCTGTATAACGGGAATTTCAGTGGTGTGAGCGCCACGTTCAGTCAGAAGCAACAGTATATCATCGGCATAATCAGGCTTGTTGGACATGGTCAGATCGCTTCGCGGTCCTGTTGTTGCGCGGCAAGAATTTTCATGACTTCCGCAACTAGGTCCTTGGCTGGAACCAGAACCTGTGCCGGACGGCTGGCGCGCCAGGCTGCATTGTCTTCGATTTCATCGGAAAGGCGTTTGCCCTCGATCAGATCCTTTATCTGAACATTGCCTTCATCGCGTTCCTGCGAACCCTGGATGATGGCAATCGGGCTGCCCCGGCGGTCTGCATATTGCAACTGCTTGCCAAAGTTCTTTGGGTTTCCCTGGAACATTTCCGCGCGCAATCCAGCGGCGCGCAACTGAGTAACGAAGCGCTGGTAGTGGCCCATGCTTTCGGTGTCGCGGTCCATGACACAGACAATTATGGGTGCCAATACCGGGTCTTGCCCCAGTTTGCCGAGGTTTTTCAGCGCCGTCACCAACCGTGAAACACCAATGGAAAATCCGGTTGCGGGCACTGGTTGGCCCATGAACCGTGACACCAGCCCATCGTAACGACCGCCACCACCGACGGAGCCGAACTGTACCACCTGGCCCTTTTCATTGGTCACATCAAACAGCAATTCGGCCTCATAGACCGGCCCTGTATAATATTCCAGTCCACGTACAACAGATGGATCGATCTTGATTCGGCTGTCGTCGTAGTCTGCGGCAGCAAAAAGCTCAGACATCTGCGACAGTTCGCTTATGCCCTCAGCGCCCTTTTTACTGTCATCACCAACAACAGCGTTCAAATTGACAATGGTTTGTGAACCATTTTCGCCTGCGGCGGCGACAAAATCCAGCACCCGGTCGATGGCCGCTTTATCCAGCCCGGCACCTTTGGTGAAATCGCCGCTGTCATCCTTGCGGCCTTCTCCCAACAGAAGACGGACACCGTCAACACCAAATTTGTCCATCTTGTCGATGGTGCGCAAAACGGTCAGTCGCGTCCCGGCATGCGCATCACCACCAATGCCAATCGCTTCCAATACCCCATCCAGAACCTTGCGGTTATTGACCCGGATCACATATTCGCCACGCTTTATCCCCAGCGCTTCCATGGTATCGGCCATCATCATGCACATTTCCGCATCGGCCTGCACACCCGGCGCGCCGACAGTATCTGCATCAAACTGCATGAATTGGCGGAAACGTCCGGGGCTTGGTTTTTCATTGCGAAATACCCAACCGGCCCGATAGGTGCGATAGGGAAGTTGTATGTCATTGAAATTTTCGGCTACGTGACGGGCAAGCGGCGCTGTCAGGTCATAGCGCAGGCTCATCCACTGGTCGTCTTCATCAGTGAGTGAGAAAACACCTTCATTCGGCCTGTCACTGTCGGGAAGAAATTTTCCAAGCGCATCTGTAAATTCGAACATCGGCGTTTCAATGGGGTCGAAGCCGTATAATTCGTAAACTTGGCGGATCGTCGACACCATAGCGTCCGTTGCACGGATATCGACTGGTGAACGATCACCAAATCCACGCGGCAGGCGCGCTTTGAGACGCTGTGTTTTTTTCTTTTTCTCGCCCATGTTCACTGTCCGGCCGTTAGGAATTCAAGAGAGGGATGAATTTGCGCAGATAGGCAATTTGCCTATGGCGATGACTTCCTAACCCATTGAAAGCAAGCCAGCAAGGTTCCCGGCAAGGTTCATTGTCTGTTGCACATCATTCGGATCAATTGCCGTTCCATGGCAGGTGGGATCAGGCTGTGGTTTTTATAACCGGCCGAACGAAATCCCGGCGAAGGGCTTCCACTTCCTGACGTATGATGCATCCTTCAATATGATCATTCACCAGACCCATCGCCTGCATGAATGCATAAACCGTTGTCGGGCCAACAAAACTCCAGCCGCGTTTTTTCAGATCCTTTGATATGGCTGTGGATATATCGGTTTTGGCTATCGCCATCAGCGTTTTGGCGTCCATGGCATCAGGTCGATCATCGGGGCCGGGTTCCCAGCCCCAGAAGTAAGCGGCCAATGTGCCAAACTCTTCGCGCATTTCCAGCGCGCGATTGGCATTGTTGATCGTTGAATTGATCTTGCCACGGTGGCGTATGATGCCTGCGTCCAAAACCAGGCGTTCAACATCATCCGCATCGAACAATGCAACCTTGTCGATGTCAAAACCGGCGAATGCAGCCCGGAAGTTTTCACGCTTGCGCAATATGGTCAGCCAGGAGAGGCCGGATTGAAAACCTTCAAGACAGATCTTTTCAAACAAACGGGTGTCATCGGCCATCGGGCGGCCCCATTCATTGTCGTGGTAACGCTGATAATCCCCCTTGTTGTCGTGCCATGCACACCTTCGGTTGCCATCATCGCCTAAAATAAGCCCATCGTCAGACATGTTACTTCCCTGTCCCGGTTTCAGTTTAACCCAATGTTAACCGGCTTTCTCAACGCGTCGATAACCTTGCCAATAGCTTTATCAACTGAATCACATTTTATCGGTTTCGATTCACCTTTGAGTCTTTTTCCACCGCCACTGTCAATGCACAACCCGGTTCTTGCCCGCATGCCATGTTCAATTGGTGTGGTGGTGAAACTATGTCTGACCAAAGGTAGCGAGTACGTCTGATGAACAAGAAAATACTTTTGCTGGCCACCATGTGCCTTGGCGCATTGACCCTGAACAGTACCGCCGGAGATCGCTATGGTCAGCGGCCACCTGTTGTTCTAAGTCCCGACCTGACAGCGCCCTGGGTGACCCAATTGCGGCAGCCCGGTTCTGTACACGGCGCAGGTGTCGTCGTTCCACAAAAACGCGTCAAGAAACAGCGCAGAGCCAATACAAAGCGTCGCAACAATGTACGGGTTGCCGCTGTACAGCCAAGGACCCAGTCGGCACGCCCGGCCATGAATCCGGTTTTTTTGCCCCAGACCGTTACCTATGGCAGCAAACATAAAGCTGGCACCATCATCATCGATACACCCAATCGCTTTTTATATCTCGTTATGGGGGATGGAACGGCCCGCCGCTACGGCGTTGGTGTCGGCAAGCCTGGTTTTGAATGGGCGGGAACGCATCGTGTATCACGTAAGGCCCAATGGCCGGACTGGCGTCCACCGGCGGAGATGATTGCGCGTGAGCGAAAGAAGGGCCGCAATTTACCGGCGTTTGTGGCGGGAGGTCCGGCAAATCCCCTCGGAGCCCGTGCGCTCTATCTGGGGTCAACCCTTTATCGTATTCACGGCACCAATCAGCCTTGGACCATAGGCGGTGCCGTGTCATCGGGCTGCATTCGCATGCGCAACGAAGACGTGGTTGACCTTTATGAACGGGTCAAAAATGGCGCAAAGGTCGTCGTGATCTGATCAGCAACTGTCATTGAAATCATCAGGTCAGGCTTACTGTCTGGCCTTAGAATGTTCAGAACATGCGCCTGTTCGGATGTGCCATATTGATCACTTTCACTTTATATTTACTGCTATTTCTTGCATGCGGGCGCATCCCTGCTACCCTGCACCTAATAATTTCGAGGGGAGAATGACTGTGAAAAAACTTGTTTCACCGTTGCTTGTCGTAACGCTGCTGATGGTGTCGCTGTTCGCATCCGGCGCTGCGCATGCTTTTGTGCGTGATGGAACGCTCGCCAGACAGGATGTTGGTACCGACATAATCACTGTCGCCACCAAACGTCCCAAACCGCAATTCATGCGTAAGAAAGTGCGGCTTGATACCAAGGAGCGTCCAGGCACAATTATCATCGATACTAACCGCAAATTCCTCTATTTCGTCGAGGGCAATGGCCGTGCTACGCGTTACGGTGTTGGCGTTGGACGTGAAGGTTTTGGCTGGGCTGGAACGGTCAAGGTTGGCAGGAAGGCTGAATGGCCGGACTGGCGGCCGCCAGCAACCATGATCGCACGGGAACGTCGCAAGGGACGCAAAATCCCAAGTTTTGTCGCCGGTGGCATTAACAATCCGCTGGGTGCGCGGGCACTTTATCTGCACCGTGGTGGACGAGACACAATCTACAGGATTCACGGCACCAATCAGCCCTGGACCATTGGCCAGAATATGTCATCAGGATGTATCCGCATGATGAACAAGGATGTTGAGCACCTGTACAGGCGCGCGTCCATCGGGACCAAAGTGATTGTTATCGGCCCGAGTGGTAAATCTTCGCGCTACTACAACGAACGCGGCATCGACATTCTGGCGACCCTGTTTCGCAACTAGACCGTTTCACGTTTTGTCAGAAACGGGACAACGGTGTCGGCTTTTGATTTTGTTGATGCATTCATGTTTTGTCGATTCCGTCAAAACATGAATTGCTCTAGACGGTTTCAGGTTTTGCCGAAACCGTCAAAACCTGAATTGTTCTGACACCGAGACAGCCAGAGATGATCTGCCCAACGGGTTTTCGATGGTTGGATAATGAATGACATAAAAAGCCGCGGTCAGGTTTTGACCGCGGCTTTTTTGTGGAATGGGTGCATGCCTGGTGGCACTATTAACCCCTGCGCGCGTCGACTGAGATATCTCCAGGCCCTGATGCGGCCAGAACCAGGTACCCACCGGCCATCGCCAGGTTCTTCAGGAACATTGTGAACTGAATCTGGTCATTCGGATCGAAATGGGCAAGGAGGGCTGAAACTACGCAAAACAATGCAAGAATATAGGCTGCCTGCCTGGTCTTGAATCCCACTAGAATGGCAATACCGCCAAGCAGCTCCACGGCGATCACGACCCACACGCCGATACTTGCCATCGGCAACCCAAGGCTGGTCATATAGCCTGCGGTCCCACCGGGATCACCCAGTTTCATGGCACCTGCCAAAATGAAAATCAGGGCCAGAAGTATGCGGCCTACGAGTAGAACTGCTGAGTTGGACATTTTTTTCTCCTAAAATGGTCAATCAGATATAGGGAAATCTGTTGCGCAGAAAAGATGAACAATGCTCAACGGATTGTTCAGTATTTAGAGACGGTACGCCGCTCGACATTCGGCAAATCAGTCGCCACCTTTGTGATGCCACCGGTTTGTGCCATCGTGCACGATTGGGCTGCACAAATTCAACAAGGGTTCGTATCGAAATGGCTGATTTATCTTCTTTTGAAATTACAAAGCGCTGGAAACCGGCAAACTCGGATATAATTCAACTCTATTCATTTCCAACGCCCAATGGGGTGAAGGTTTCCATTGCACTGGAGGAGCTTGGGTTGCCCTATGAGGCTCATCTGGCAAATATCATGGAAAACGATCAGAAATCAGATGGTTTTCTGGCGCTCAACCCAAATGGTAAAATTCCCTCGATTGTCGACCCGCATGGGCCCGATGACGCTCCGGTTGGTATTTTCGAATCCGGTGCCATCCTTCTGTATCTGGCAGAAAAGACCGGCGAATTGATCCCGTCCGATGCGGTTGGTCGACTTGAGTGTATCCAATGGCTGTTTTTTCAGATGGCCGGTGTTGGACCAATGTTTGGGCAATATGGACATTTTTTCAAATTTGTCGCCGATAAGGTGACAGACCCCTATCCGACAGAACGCTATCAAAACGAAACGATACGGCTGCTCTCTGTGCTGGATCAGCGGCTGGATGGGCGGCAATGGATTATGGGTGATGACTATACTATCGCTGACATAGCCACATTCCCATGGGTGCGCACGCTGCGTGATTTTTACGGGGCGGGTGAAGCCGTCGGGCTGGACAAATTTACCCATGTGACCGCCTGGCTGGAAAGATGTCTGGAAAGACCGGCAAGCCAAAAGGGCATGAACATCCCCGCACGCCCGCAAGACTGACACGACGATAACTTTCGATCCGGACACGGTGCTGTTCGAAAATTGATGGCACATGGCCAACAAAAAAGGCGACCCAATGGCCGCCTTTTCCGCAAATAGCTGGTTGGCTGACTTAAAAGTCCATGCCGCCCATGCCGCCCATGCCGCCACCTGGCATTGCTGGAGCAGCGCTTTCTTTCTGTGGTACTTCAGCAACCATGGCTTCGGTCGTGACCAGAAGACCGGCAATTGAAGCTGCATCCTGAAGAGCTGTACGAACAACTTTAACCGGATCAACAATACCCATAGCGATCATGTCACCATATTCACCAGTCTGTGCATTGTAGCCGTATGTGTCGTCATTTTTGTCCAGGATTTTGCCTGCAACAACAGATGCTTCATCACCAGCATTGGCAACGATCTGACGGGCAGGGGACTGCAGAGCACGACGAACGATGGAAACACCAGCGTCCTGGTCAGCATTCTCACCTTTGGTAGCCAGCTGTGCGCCGGCCCGAAGAAGAGCAACACCACCACCGGCAACGATACCTTCCTGAACAGCAGCACGTGTTGCGTTCAGTGCATCGTCAACGCGATCTTTCTTCTCTTTAACTTCAACTTCGGTCGCACCGCCAACACGGATAACTGCAACACCGCCAGCGAGTTTCGCAAGACGTTCCTGAAGTTTTTCACGATCGTAATCGGATGAGGTTTCTTCGATCTGAGCCTTGATCTGGGCAACGCGGCCTTCGATTTCAGCTTTCTGACCAGCACCATCAACGATTGTTGTGTTTTCTTTGGTGATGTTGATGCGCTTGGCTGTGCCGAGCATTTCGAGCGTGACATTTTCGAGCTTGATGCCAACATCTTCAGAAATAACCTGACCACCGGTCAGGATAGCGATGTCTTCAAGCATGGCTTTACGACGATCACCAAAGCCAGGAGCCTTGACAGCAGCAATTTTCAGTCCGCCACGCAGCTTGTTGACAACGAGTGTTGCCAGTGCTTCGCCTTCAACATCTTCAGCGATGATGAGGAGTGGCTTGGATGACTGAACAATGGATTCCAGTACAGGCAGCATTGCCTGAAGGTTGGAAAGCTTTTTCTCGTGCAGAAGAATGTAACAATCTTCCAGATCAGCAACCATTTTTTCAGGATTGGTCACGAAATAAGGAGAAAGATAGCCACGGTCGAACTGCATGCCTTCGACAACTTCAAGTTCGGTTTCAGCTGTTTTGGCTTCTTCGACGGTGATTACACCCTCATTGCCAACTTTCTGCATGGCTTCAGCAATATCATCACCGATCTGACGGTCACCATTGGCTGAAATCGTGCCAACCTGAGCAACTTCTTCAGATGTGTTGATTGGCTTAGACTTCTTGAGAAGATCGGCAACAACGTCCGAAACAGCAAGGTCGATGCCGCGCTTCAGGTCCATTGGGTTCATGCCGGCTGCAACAGCTTTTGCGCCTTCCATGACAATGGAATGGGCCAGAACGGTTGCAGTTGTTGTTCCATCACCAGCTTCGTCATTGGTTTTGGAGGCAACTTCACGCACCATCTGTGCGCCCATGTTTTCGAACTTGTCTTCCAGTTCGATTTCCTTGGCAACCGATACACCGTCTTTGGTGATGCGCGGTGCGCCAAATGATTTGTCGATGACAACGTTACGACCCTTGGGGCCCAGTGTCACTTTGACGGCGTCTGCAAGAATGGTCACACCGTTGAGCATTTTCTCACGGGCGTCGCGACCGAATTTTACTTCTTTAGCTGACATATTTCCTCATTTCTGGGCAAAGAGCCCGAATTCCAGATGGGGATAAACGAAAGGGAGCCTCGGATTAACCGATGATACCCATGATGTCGGATTCCTTCATGATAAGAAGGTCTTCGCCATTGAGTTTGACTTCGGTACCGGACCATTTGCCAAACAGAATGCGGTCGCTGACTTTGACGTCCATGGCAATTACATTGCCGCTGTCGTCACGAGCGCCGGAACCAACAGCGACGATTTCGCCTTCTGATGGTTTTTCCTTGGCTGTGTCAGGAATGATAATGCCGCCAGCTGTCTTTTCTTCAGACTCTACGCGGCGCACAACTACACGGTCGTGCAGTGGACGGAAATTGACGTTGGTCATTGTCTATACCCTCGATCAAATGACTGGATCCGGCGGAATGCCGGATCGACGAAACAATTAGCACTCCCTCGTAGTGAGTGCTAACAGGCCCCGAAATAAGTATCGTGCAGGGCGGAGTCAAGGGAATTTGATCAATAATTGAGTGTGAGTGCCATGTTGATACCGTAAAGGTAATCGCGACAGGCAGAACACAGGGCACCTCAATCACTCGTGACGCCTACATAATGTGTCCAAAACAGATTAACAAGATGGCTTGTGCGGCGGAATAGGGCTTGTTTTCTTTGCCCCAATGGTCAATGTCTGCGCCAACAGCAATATGATCCGGATGGGCGATGTATATGCGACACCCATTTGGGAATTCCCGGGAAGCACAAGTTGAAACGCCTTGAACGTCTAGCCGAACTCAATGCTGAATATGATGTGATTTTGTGTGATGTCTGGGGCGTCCTGCACAATGGTGTGGAGGCGTGGCCATTTGCCAGCGAAGCGCTGGCGGGTTTTCGCGACCAGGGCGGAACAGTTGTGCTGATTACCAATTCGCCGCGCAGGCGACAAAGTGTGGCCGAGCAGTTGGATGTCATTGGTGTTGATCCCGAGGCCTTTGACCGTATCGTTACGTCCGGTGATGTAACGCGCGATCTGATCGCTGCAAATTCCAAGTCTGTCTATTTTATCGGACCGGATAGGGATCTGACGCTATTTGAAGGTCTGGGTGTAACGCGGGTCGCAATGGACGAGGCCGGTGTTATTGTCTGCACCGGGCTTTTCGATGACGAAAACGAGACAGCTGAGCAATATCTGCCGGTTCTGAAGGATTTGCGTAAGAGTAACCTGCCTTTCATTTGCGCCAATCCGGATCTGATCGTCGAACGCGGTGAACGTTTGATACCCTGTGCCGGTTCCATCGCAGCGCTATACGAAAAGCTGGGTGGTCTAACCCTTGTGTCAGGCAAACCCCATGCACCCATCTATAGAGCCGCAATGGAAGCTGCGGCACAATTGCGTGGTGCCATAGACAAGAGCCGCGTACTTGCGATTGGAGATGGTATGCCAACGGATGTGAAGGGTGCGCAGGACTTCGGTCTTGATCTGCTTTATGTGTCCGATGGAATCCATGCTCGCGATTATACCCGGCAGGCAGTGGTGGATGAATCGAAACTCACTGCATTTTTGACCCAACACAATGCCAGGCCGGTTCGCTGGACACAACGTTTGCGTTGAACTGGATGATTTACTTAGCCCCGGGGGAGCAATGAGCACGGAGCCCATAATTCGCATTGATGCGCTAGAGCAATTGCCGCACGAATTGCGCGGATGTGTTGTCGCAATAGGCAATTTTGATGGTGTTCACCGGGGTCATCAGGCCGTGCTCGAAGAGGCACTTTCGCACGCCAAAACCGAAGGCATACCGGCTGTGGTGCTGACATTTGAACCGCATCCCCGCACATTTTTCCGTGCCGACATGCCAGTATTTCGATTAACGCCTGCGGCATTGAAAGCTGAACTTGTGGGGTTTATGGGCTTTTCTGCAGTCATTGAGCTGCCCTTTACGAGTGATTTGGCCCAGCAGACAGCCGAGGACTTCATCACCCACGTGCTGGTCGATTGTCTTGCCATTCGACGGGTTGTCACCGGGTTCAATTTCCATTTTGGTAAAGCGCGGCAGGGCAGCCCGGATTTTCTGCAACAGGCAGGTGAAAAACACGGATTTTGCGTAAGTGTTGTAAAACCGTTTGATGACGAAAATGCCGAATTAATCTCGTCCAGCCGCATTCGGGATTGCATTGCTGAGGGCGACATCGCCGGTGCAGCAGGCCTGTTGGGATATCACTATAGTATTGAAAGCGAAATAATCCGCGGCAAGCAACTCGGCCGTACCCTTGGGTTTCCAACCGCCAATATGGCCCTGCCTGACGAAGTGTCACTGCGTACCGGCATATACGCCGTCAGATTTCGCCGCTCAGACGGCACGCTGCATGATGGTGTTGCCAGCTTTGGATACCGGCCCACCGTTGATGATGCCGGTGTAGCATTGCTGGAGACATATGTTTTCGATTTTGATGCTGACCTTTATGGCGAAATATGTCGCGTTACCTTTATTTCTCATCTGCGCGATGAAGAAAAATTTGATGGTCTCGAACCGCTGGTTGAGCAGATGAAACTTGATGAACAGGAAGCCCGTACCGTTCTGTCAGGCATCCAGGCAATCGGCCCGCTTGATCAGGCTTTGGCCCATGATAGTCAAAGCACCTGATACCCAAGGATAATATGACCAGTCCTTCACCATCCACAACCCTGATTACCGGTGCAACATCCGGGACCGGCTTGGCCCTGACAAAAAAACTGGCGGATACAAATGAGGATCAACTGGTTGTGACCGGGCGCCGCGACGCGTCGCAATGCAGCCAGGACCTGCCTGCCGGTGTGGACTATATCCAGGCTGACCTGGCAAGCCCTGATGCTGCAGCTGAGCAGATCGCGCTGGCATTCGAACAATTGGGTCACCGAAAGCTTGACCGTCTCGTATTGAATGCGGGCATCGGGTTCCATGCCCCAGTGGATGCGGAAAGTGCACAAATGATACGCCAGACGCTGGATGTCAATCTGGTTGCCGCTGTGCTTTTGGTCCACAAATTTGCGCCATTGCTGGAGGCAGCAAGGGGCAAAGTCGTCTTTATCGGTTCGGTTGCGCATGGCGGTGCCGGCAATATGCCATCCTACGCTGCATCGAAGGCCGGCATTGCCGGGCTTGCCCGGGCTTTGCAATCGGAATGGCAGGGCCGCATTGACGTTCAGGTTATCCATCCCGGTCCAACCGTTACATCGATGCATGAAAAAGCCGGGTATGAACCCGGTCGCCTGCAAAGACTGTTTTTTTCCGCCGAGCAAATGGCCGACGAAGTGGCCTATTGGATGAAAAGAGATCGTAAGAGCGTTTCTGTGATGTTTGCCGCACGCCTGCGAAGATTGGTTCTGGGGAGGCGTAAATGAGAGCGGTGGTGACAGGCGCAGCATCTGGCCTGGGGCATGCGCTCACCAACCAGCTGATCGCCAGGGGTATTGATGTTGTTGCTATCGACAGGGTTGCCATCCAGCCGCGCGAACATCTCACGGCCTATACGGCTGATCTGAGTGATCGCTCCGCGGTGGATATGCTGATTGCCGAGCTGATTGAACTTGGGCCGCTCGATTACATCTTTCATAATGCCGGTATCAGTGCGACGGGCAATTTTGAAACAATACCACCAACGGCCTATGGCCGGTTGATGACGCTGAATTGCGAAACGCCAATGGTTATGACCAGTCGTTTGTATCAGGCGCGCTGCTTGCGCAATGGTGCGAATATTGTTTTCATTTCATCGCTTTCCCATGCAACCGGCTATCCGGGTGCTGCTGTCTATGGTGCGTCCAAGGATGCCCTGGCCATATATGCCAAAAGCATCACCAAAAGCCTCGCCGATAAGAATATTGCTGTATTGAGCGTTTTTCCGGGTCCCTTGCGCACACAGCATGCAGCACGCCATGCGCCACGTGGTGCAAAGGCGGCAAGTCGCATGGAACCGGATGTTCTGGCGGGTAAAATCCTCAAGGCACTGGATCAAAAACGCCGCGTTCTTTATCCGGGAATGGCCGCCAAGATTGTACGAATAACTGGCGTATTGCTGCCGCAAACGACAACAAAGTTCATGCGGCGTATTATTTTTGAAAAACTGGATCGGCCAGTTTATTGAGAAAAGTCTTTATTCCGGGCCACAGCATTGATAGAAGGCATTCCATTATGAAGGCCCTATTCGGTTTGGAAAGAGCAAGACGAATTATTGGCCCGGCTTCCTGACTGGTGCAGCATACTGCATTCGGCATGTGGGAAGTCCGGGACGGTTTGCTGTTGCGCTCATCTGGCGCAAAACTCCCAGAAATGTATTCAGACGCAGCGGCGTCAATCACCCCATTGGGTGTGACGTCTGGCGCTAACCATTGAAACACGATTGAATGATGACCGACACGACTGAAAAATTTGACTATTCAAAAACGCTCAATCTGCCAAAAACAGATTTTCCGATGCGGGCCGGGTTGCCAAAAAAAGAACCTGAAATTGTCAACCGCTGGCAGGATATGAACCTTTACAAACTTATGCGGGAGGCCGGACATGGGCGTCCCAAATATGTTTTGCATGATGGTCCGCCCTACGCCAATGGCAATATTCATATCGGTCATGCGCTAAACAAAATCCTCAAGGATGTCATCACACGGTCGTTTCAGATGCGTGGTTATGACAGCAATTATGTTCCTGGCTGGGATTGCCACGGCTTGCCCATCGAATGGAAAATCGAGGAGCAATATCGCGCCAAGGGCAAGAACAAGGACGATGTCCCGATTAATGAATTCAGGCAGGAATGCCGGGATTTTGCAGCACACTGGATTGGCGTTCAAACCGAGGAATTTAAGCGGCTCGGGATCGAAGGTGACTTTGAACGCCCCTATACGACGATGAATTTTCATGCCGAGGCACGCATCGCCGGCGAACTGATGAAGATCGCAAAACTTGGGCAGCTTTATCGTGGCTCCAAACCGATCATGTGGTCGGTCGTGGAACGTACAGCCCTTGCTGAAGCGGAAGTTGAGTATCACGAATATGAAAGCGACACGATCTGGGTTAAATTCCCGGTAAACACCGGATCAGACGCATTGAAGGGTTCCAGCATTGTCATCTGGACGACGACCCCGTGGACAATCCCCGGTAACCGCGCCATCTCGTTTTCACCCCGCATCGCCTATGGTCTGTATGAGATCACGGAAGCGGAAAATGATTTTGGACCTCAGCCCGGTGAGAAGCTGATATTTGCCGATAGTCTTGCAATAGAATGTGGACAGAAGGCCAAGGTCGTTCTGGTTCGCGTTGCGGACGTATCAGCGGGCGATCTCGAGCAGGCAACGTGTGACCATCCGCTGGCAGGCCTTGGATATGGCTTTAAAGTACCATTGATCGAAGGCGATCATGTCACAGATGATGCAGGAACCGGCTTTGTCCACACGGCACCCGGTCACGGTCGCGAAGACTTTGAAGCATGGATGGACAAGGTTCGTGAGCTGGAAGCACGCGGAATTGACACTTACATCCCTTTCACCGTTGGAGATGATGGTTACTACACTGATGATGCGCCCGGGTTTGGGCCGCAATCAGCTGATGGTGCCGCACGCGTCATTGATGACAAGGGCAAGAAGGGAGATGCCAACAAGCGTGTCATTGCAGCGCTGATCGAGGCAAATGGTCTGTTTGCCCGTGGTCGGTTGAAACATACTTACCCGCATTCCTGGCGGTCGAAAAAGCCGATCATTTTCCGCAATACACCACAATGGTTTGTCTATATGGACAAAGCCTTTGACGATGGGACCACGCTGCGCGGGCGGGCCCTGGAAGCGATTGATGCGACCCGGTTTGTCCCTGCCGCAGGGCAAAAACGACTGCGCACGATGATCGAGACCCGGCCCGATTGGGTCCTGTCCCGCCAGCGTGCCTGGGGTGTACCGATCACGGTTTTCGCTGATCAGGATGGAACGATATTGATTGATGAAACAGTCAATGCGCGCATCCTTGAAGCCTTTGAAGTCGAGGGTGCAGATGCATGGTTTGCTGACGGTGCCAGGGAACGCTTCCTTGCGGGCCGTGATGACATCGACACCTGGCATCAGGTGACGGACATCCTGGATGTCTGGTTTGATTCCGGTTGCACACATACCTTTACGCTGGAAGACCGGGCTGATTTGAAATGGCCGGCTGATGTTTACCTTGAAGGGTCAGACCAGCACCGCGGCTGGTTTCATTCTTCATTGCTTGAAGGATGTGCCACGCGTGGTCGCGCACCCTATGATGCCGTCATCACGCATGGTTTCACCATGGACGACAAGGGCGAAAAAATGTCCAAGTCCCGGGGCAATACCGTGACACCGCAGGATGTAATGGCGCAATCTGGTGCCGACATATTGCGGCTGTGGGCCATGACCACCGATTACTGGGAAGATCAGCGTCTTGGCAAAGCCAATATCCAGACCAATATCGATGCCTATCGCAAGTTGAGAAACACTATTCGCTGGATGCTAGGAACCCTGTCTCATGATGAGGGTGAAAGCGTTGATTTTCGCGATATGCCCGAGCTCGAACAGCTTATGCTTCATCGGGTCTATGAATTAGATAAATTGGTGCGCGAGGGATATGATGCCTTTGATTTCAAAAGCATTGCACGTGCGCTGATCGATTTTTCCAATATCGAGCTGTCAGCTTTCTACTTCGACATACGCAAGGACAGTCTTTATTGTGACGCGCCTTCCAGTACACGCAGAAAAGCGTCTCTGCAGGTGGTCCGCACCATATTTGACAGCCTGGCCTGCTGGCTGGCACCCATGTTGCCCTTTACCATGGAAGAAGCATGGCTCGAACGCCATCCGGACGCGCAGTCTGTTCACCTGGAGCAATTTCCGGAAATTTCCACCAATTGGCGTAATGACGCATTGAGCGCGAAGTGGAAGAAGATTCGCACGGTACGCCGGGTCGTTACAGGGGCACTGGAGATTGAGCGGCGTGAAAAGCGGATTGGCTCTTCGCTGGAGGCGGCACCGATTGTTCACATAACCGATGGTGATCTTCTTGTTGCACTGGATGGAGAGGATTTCGCCGAGATCAGCATCACATCCGGCATAACGATTAGCGAGAGCGATGGACCTGCAGATGCGTTCCGCATCGATGATGTGAAGGGGGTGAGTGTTGTCCCCAGCACTGCAAGCGGTGTAAAATGCGCCCGTTCCTGGCGGATGACTCATGATGTGGGCTGTGATCCGCAGTTTCCGGACGTGTCCGCCCGTGATGCTGAAGCGTTGCAGGAGCTGAAACAGCTGGGTCGTCTGTGACGATACTGGCTGGCCAGATTGTCGCAATTGCCGAATCTTGCAAATTGCGCTAAAAGAGCGGTCAAGAAATAGCCGGATTTACTCTGTATGGAGAAATCCGGTTTCAAACGGGATATGCCTAATGTCGAGAGTTATTGAGTTACGCACAGGGCTGACTGTGTTGAGCCTTTCCGCTGCATCCTTGCTTTTGGCAGGATGTCTTGGTGGGCCAACCTATGGAACCGGCAAGAGTGCAAACGCGCAGCTGATCGATGATCTGGCCAATCTGGCAACGATTACGCCGCCCAAACGCAGCAGTGAAGTGGCCTATAAACCCAGACCCGAAATTGTTCGACCGCCAGAAGGTACGCCCTTACCTGCGCCGCAAAAGAGCCTCGCCTCGGCTGACAATCCTCAGTGGCCTGAATCCCCTGAGGAAACGCGCAAACGTTTGCGTGAAGAGGCAACGGAACAGGCCGGCAATGGTACATACCGCTCGCCTCTTGCCAATGGCGGAGACGCAACATCCGAAGAACAGCGCAAGCAGTTTCAGGAAGCCAAGCGTATTCAAAAAGGTGCCTATACCGGCCGTCGCTACTTGAGTGATCCGCCTGCAGACTACCGCATTCCCGCATCGACTGCGCCAGCTGATGATCTTGGTGAGCCAGAGTTCAAAAAGGAACGGGCCCGTAAAAAAGCAGCCAAAAAAAGCGGCAGCGGAGGTGGCCTGGGTAGACTCTGGCCGTTTTAATCAGCTAGCCTCGGCAGTGTGATAATGAGACCGTTTCACGTTTTGTCAGCGTCTTTTATGTGCAAAAAATGTTGTAAGCAGTGCTGACGCTTCGCGTTCACCGATGCCGGCATAGATTTCCGGCGCATGGTGACAGGTCTGCTGATCAAAAAAACGACCACCGCTTGTAACTGCGCCGCCTTTCTCATCTTCTGCACCAAAGTAAAGCCTTCTGATGCGTGCAAATGATATGGCAGCCGCACACATGGCGCAAGGTTCCAGGGTAACATATAAATCGCAATCAACGAGACGTTCGCTCTGCAAGCTGGAGGCGGCCATTCGGATGGCGACAATTTCGGCATGGGCTGTAACATCGAGGGTTTCTCTCGTTCTGTTGCCCGCCCGCGATATTACTGTGCCTTTGTGAACAACCACGGCTCCGACCGGCACTTCGCCGCGTTCAGCAGCCAATTGCGCCTCAATCAAAGCAATATCCATCATGCGCACGTTCATCAAATAATACGTCCTGATTGCCCTGGGCAGGACCACCAATGGCAATTGCGGTTGTTTCGAACAATAATGCACATGCGTCTTAACCCCGTGTGCTCAAACTGATAAGGCTAGCGGCAGATTCTTCTGCGTCATGAAAGAGCGGCCAGAAAGCTTTGAAAGGCAAACACCATATGACCACGCGTGGCAAGCCCCGGCAACCGGGAACTCAAAACCCCCGCAGCCAGAAAAATGCCGGCACCAGGGGTAACCGACCGGATATGGTTGTAAGTGGCGCCAAGGACTTGTCAGCGTCCGAAATGGCACCGGAGCGAATTGCCAAACTGCTCGCCAGAGCAGGGGTCGCCTCGCGACGTGAAGTTGAGCGGATGATTGAACAGGGCTGTATCAAACTGAACGGCAAGGTTCTTGAATCGCCCGCAGTAAATGTCACGCTGGCGGACACGATAGAAGTTAATGGCGAACCGTTGCGGGGGATCGAACGTACCCGCCTGTGGCTCTATAACAAGCCTGCAGGGCTGGTTACGACAAATAAGGATCCCGAGGGGCGTGCTACGGTTTTTGATAATCTGGATGCGAGCCTGCCGCGCGTGCTATCCATCGGGCGGTTGGATATCAATACAGAAGGCCTGTTGCTGCTGACCAATGATGGTGGACTGGCACGTGAACTTGAGTTGCCGTCAACCGGTTGGCTGAGGCGCTATCGTGTACGGGCCCATGGCACTATTGATCAGGCTGCACTTGACCGGTTGAAGGACGGCATAGCCGTTGAGGGCGTCCTTTACGGGGCAATTGAAGCCACGCTTGATCGTACTCAAGGATCCAATGTCTGGATTACGATGGGCCTGCGTGAGGGCAAAAACCGCGAAATCAAAAATGTGCTCGGTGCACTTGGTCTCGAGGTCAACCGTCT
Organism: uncultured Rhizobiaceae group bacterium; assembly: GCA_947501445.1. Classification (GTDB taxonomy): domain Bacteria; phylum Pseudomonadota; class Alphaproteobacteria; order Rhizobiales; family Rhizobiaceae; genus Hoeflea_A. Next base: position 86,009 of record CANMVS010000017.1, read on the forward strand.
GATTCGCATTTCCTATGGACCTTTCCAACTTGGCGATTTGCGCGACAGGGCCGTCATGGAAGTGAAGGGGCGCACCCTGCGAGAGCAACTGGGACCAAGGCTGATCGAAAAATCGGGCGCTGACTTTGACGCACCGATTTTCAATGAACAAAAACCAGCCGATGATGCTGCAGCCTTAGATGCCAAAAAACAAAAACCCCCGGCGAAATCGGCAGACCGCAAAAACAGAACGTCAGAACGAACACCGCCAGGTCAGGATAGACCGGCTAAAGGGCCAGAACGGCCCGCGCGCGATGACCGCCGTCCGGCAAAGGGGTCAGAATGGCAGACCAAAGGCGAGCAGCGCACTGAACCGGCTGGCAAAAGACATGAATCCGCATCCGATAAGCGGGCACGAAACCTTGATCGCCTCGATACAAAACCGCCGGAAGATAAACCCAGAAGGCCAATGCGCCGGGATATGTCCACCAATGTCTGGATGGGATCAGGTGCACGTCCACTCGGGAAAAAGAAACGCGATGCAGCAGAGGCCAGAGCGGCCGAAGATGCCAATCCAAAATCAGGCAGGGCGGGTCCCAAAAGGGAATTTGGTGGTGCTGGTAAAGACAGACCATCGGGCAAATCATTTGCCAAGCCCGCAGGTAGATCGGTAGACAGAACCGACGGCAAGGCGGACAAACGCGGACCACATAAAAGCCGGCCTGGCCATGCGGATCGTCGGCGGTAGTTTACGCGGGCGGACCCTGGCGGCGCCGCGGACCAGCGCCATTCGTCCCACCACTGACCGAACGCGCGAGTCACTCTTTAACATTCTTGCCCACGGGTTTGAGGATTTGAATAGCAATACGCGGGTGCTCGACCTGTTCGCTGGAACAGGTGGTGTCGGTCTGGAGGCCATGTCACGCGGGGCTGCCTATGGTGCCTTTGTCGAGCAACATCCCGAAGCTTGCGGCCTTCTGCGTGCCAATATTGGTGCACTTGGATTAAGTGATCACTGCGTTTTGCTGCGAAGGGACGCCACAAAACTGGGAAAAATTGGAGGGATAATCCCCTTCAATCTGGTCTTCGCCGACCCTCCCTATGCCAAAGGCTTGGGTGAAAAAGCGCTGATCAGCGCCCAAAAGGGCGGTTGGATACAAAGTGACGCATTGGTGATCCTTGAGGAAAATCGCGATGTGGATCCGCAACCCGGATTGGCGTTCCAGTTGATTGAAACAAGGCACTTTGGTGAGACCACAATTCGGTTCTACCGGTTCACCGCATAAGGCATGAATACCATTACTTCTTTGTCATGATCCGTACCAATGGTCTCAATATGGATGTGAGGTCTTGAAGTTACCCGGGCGGCGGGTCACATTAACACTGTCCTGAAGCAGCCACCTCAATCGTAATATGGTATGTGGCCGGGATTTCAAAATGGCAAGTGCAATTCATGTTTTGACGGAATCGGCAAAACCTGAATGCATCAACAAAAAACAAAGGCCGACACCGTTGTCCCGTTTCTGGCAAAACGTGAAACGGTCCAGATAGGAAGTGTTATGCGTAACAGTATGGATGTGAAGGACGAGGCCGGAATACGCCCTGTTTCTTCAGGAGATCCGACAGTGGCAGTTGCCTTTGGTGGTGGTGGTGCGCGGGGCTTCGCGCATATTCACATCATAGAAACGCTGGATGAACTGGGCATCAGACCTGTCGCCATATCCGGAGCCTCAATTGGTGCAATCATGGGCAGTGCCATGGCAGCCGGTATGAGCGGAACTGAGATAAGGGATTATACAAGAGCCACTTTGGGCAGTCGCAGTGAGCTCATCAGCAGAATGTGGAAAAAGCGCTCTTCGCGTATGGGTGAAATGCTATCGGGCGGATTTCGGCTCGGCCAATTCAATGTTGAGCGCATTCTGGCTGCTCTTCTGCCCGACGCCATACCCGCGACATTCGAAGACCTGGCTATTCCAACCCAGATCGTCGTCACCGACTTTTATGCACAGCAGGAGGCTGTGCGCCACACAGGCGACCTGATCAACGCCATTGCGGCTTCGGCTGCCATACCGGCCCTGTTCCGCCCGGTTGTGTGTGATGGCCGCTATATGATTGATGGCGGCATCTTCAATCCGGTCCCGTTTGACCACCTCAACGGGCTGGCTGATATCGTCATTGGCATTGATGTTGTTGGCGGACCCAGTGGTGATGATGGTGAAAAACCAAGCACAACGGATTTAATGTTTGGAGCGAGCCAGTTGATGATGCAGTCCATCATTACCATGAAGCTCAAACAGGACCGTCCTGATGTATTCCTGCGTCCCGACGTGAATCAGTTTCGTGTTCTTGATTTTTTCAAGGCCGATGAGGTTCTTGAAGCGTCCGTAGGCGTGCGTGATGAACTCAAACACGCTCTGGATGCGCTTATCACCTACCGTATCAAACAATGACAGGTAAGTTCCAGCCTCTTCGGATCGAAGCCGTCAGATGGCGCCCTTACTGGATGTAAAGGGAGAATTGGCGGCCGGTGGAATCTGAATGTTGGTCTGGTCTGGAGGCTCGCTGGGCGGTTTGTCTGACAGGTTGCGAATAACCTTCAGACAGACGACAGCGGCTGCAATCCCAAAGAAGATGACCCCAAGACCATATCCGGCCAGTGCCCCTGTGGCACCGTAATAGTTGGATCCAAACCATACGAACGGAATGACGCCAAGGGTTGATCGCCCCCAATTGAATACGGTCGACAGCAATGGATATCCCAGATTGTTAAATGCAGCATTTGCAACAAACAACATGCCATTGAACAGGAATGTCAAACTGACGAACTGGCAGAAGAATACAACAAGATCGCGGGCTTCGCCTTTGGCGCCGAAGATATAGGCAATCTGTGAACTGCCAAGACTCAGAAGCAGCCAGACACAGATCGTATATACGGTCATCACCAGAAAGGCGTTGCGCATGGTGCTGTAGAGTCTGTCGAATTTCAATGCACCATAATTTTGCCCCAGAATTGGCCCGACAGCGCCAGACAGGGAAAACAGAGCGCCAAAAGCAACGGGTATCAAACGGCCAATGACAGCCCACCCGGCCACGGCTGAATCGCCATAACCGGCAATTTCGATTGTCACATAGGCATTGCCGACCGGCGTGGCCAATTGGGTCATGATGGCCGGACCGCCGATATACAGATAGGGACGCACGGTTTTCATCAGGACAGGTATGGATGGCAGTGCCAGCATATTGTGCACGTTGTGCAGGCCATAAAATCCGATTGCTATCAGTGCGAACCGGGAGATAACGGTGGATATCGCAGCGCCGTGGATACCCATGTCAAAACCGAAAATGAATATCGGATCGAGTATGGCTGTCGCGGCACCGGCACCAAGTGTCACATACATGGCCCGCTTTGCATCTCCCACCGCCCGCAGCAACCCCGCCATGCTCATGCCAATGCCGATGATTGGCAGCGAAGGCAGAACGATCTGCATGAACTCGACGGTTAATTGGGCAGTAGCACCGCTGGCACCCATGAAACCAACCAAACCGGGGAGAAAGGGAAATGTCGCGGCAACAGCAACCATCATGATGATCGTGGTGTAGATCAGTGATGCGGCCGCCAGTTGCCGCGCCTGATCACGGTCTCCCGCACCCATTGCCCGCGACGTGATAGCGGTTGCTGCAATGGACAGGCCAATACTGATGGATGTCGTAAAGAAGATCAGCGTGCCGGCGTAGCCGATTGCTGCTGCGAGTTCCTGTTGTCCCAGCAGCGAAATGTAAAACAGGTTCAGCGCATCAACGAGGAAAATCGCCATCAAACCGATTGAACCGGTCGCGGACATGACAATGACATGTCGCATTGTTGACCCGGTTACAAATTTGGCCTGATCACTCACAGCGCCACCACCCACATGCCATTTGTCAAATTCATGTCATCAGGAACTTTGCGCACAAGAATCTGCAAAACGGATAGTCAGCGATGAAATGCAAGGTCTGCCTCTCCCGGTTCTAAGCATCATTCAATATGACGATTGCGGTGGCTATTCCAGATCCAGCCGCTCCGATTCCGTTTTCGGTTTGATCAGCGGTTCCGGTGTGACGGGTTTTGTATGTAGCATGTTTCCACCTGCATAAATGCCCTCAACTGCCTGTATACGCAACCTTTCCTCATCCCTTTTACGGGTCTCGTCAATAATTGTATCAACACGTTCCTGATCCAGTCCCAGTGCCTCGAGGGTTTTGCGACTGAATATGAAACTTGATTCCAGAGTTTCACGCAGTTCATATTCCACTTCGCGTTCACGCAACGACAGCGTATGGGCACGATCATAGGCCCGGGCGTATATTTTGGCGTTGGGAAATTCTGCCTGAATGAGATCGACGATCCTGTCTGTTGTGGCCATGTCATGGGTGCATATGGCAACAAGTTTGGCTGTTCGGATGCCTGCAGCTTCCAACACATCGCGGCGCGTGCCATCACCAAAATAGATATTAAATCCAAATTTGGTCGCACTACGGATGCGATCGGCGGAGTGGTCGATGATGGTAACTTCAGACCCGCCTGCCAGCAATGTTTGAGAAACAACCTGTCCAAATCGGGAAAACCCGATCATCAAAACATCTGATCCGGCACCATCAAAATTTTCTTCCATCTCTTCATTTTTCCCGGCATGGATGAATTTTCTCGCGATAGCCGAGGCAAGGGGTGTCAAAACCATTGAGACTGTGACAATCGCGATAAGCAAGGAGGCAGCTGCGTCCGAGAAAATACCCGCTGCAGCCGCTGCAGTGAAAATTACGAACCCGAATTCACCACTTTGAGGCAGCAGGCCACAAATTCTCACTGCTTCATTGTGCGGGGAACCGAACAACCGGCAAAGTCCGTAAATTATCAGGCTCTTTATGGTCATCAGAACCGGCACAGCCAGCGCAATGAGAAGGAGATTATCTGCAATGACGTGAAGATCGAGTGAAAGGCCGACTGCCATGAAGAACAGCGCCAAAAGGATGCCGCGGAAGGGTTCAATATCGGCTTCCAACTCGTGTCTATAGGACGAATCAGCCAGAAGAACGCCGGCAAGAAACGATCCCATGGCCATCGACAAACCGGCAAAATCCATCAGTACGGCTGCCCCAAGCACCACCAGCAGGGCCGCAGCAATCATCGCTTCGCGGGCACCGGTGCTTGCTATGAGCTGAAAAAGCGGATTCAGCAGATATTTTCCGGCAAGGACCAGCGCGGCAATAGCAGCTAACGCTACGGCAAAATCCCTGATCGGGCTGCCGTCGGTATCTGCTCCGTAGGGTGCCAGGAGTGGAACAAGTGCCAAAATTGGCACAATGGCCAGATCCTGAAACAACAATATGGTAAAGGCCCGTTGCCCGTAGGCCGTGCTTCGCTCACCGCGCTCTTCCAGTATTTGAAGGGCAAAGGCGGTGGATGACAAGGCAAGACCAAAGCCAATGATCGCGACACCCGAAATGGTCCGGTTGGACAAAATTGCAATTGTTGTCATTAAAACCAGGCCGGTGACGATCACCTGCGACAATCCAAGCCCGAATATTTCCCGCCGCAGTGACCACAGGCGTGACGGTTTCAGTTCCAGGCCGATGACAAAAAGCAGCAAAACAACACCGAGTTCTGCAAAGTGCAGAATTTTTTCTCCACCTGTAATCAAACTGAAAATGGGTCCGATCAGCACCCCGGCTGCCAGATAACCCAGCACCGTGCCAAGCCCGATACGCTTGGCCAATGGGGCCGCAATCACCGCGCCGCCAAGCAATACCAGTGCGTGGCTATAGACCGACATATTCTCAAGTGCCATATGCTGGCTCCCTAATAGACACTATGCGTCGTAAAAACATTGCTTTAATAGCCTTGTTGATCGAGTGGCGCCACAATAGATGAAGCCAAGCAGAAAGGCTTTTAAATGTTTGAAGCGGATAAGACAGAAGAACTTGTCGATAAAGCGGCACAACTTGTTGATCAGGCAATCAGGGCAGGTGCAGATCGCTGTGATGCGGCAGTATCACGCGGGCAATCCACATCAGTCAGTGTTCGGTTTGGCAAGGTTGAGAATACGCAGGCTTCTGAAAGCGATGGATTCGCACTTCGGGTTTTCGTTGGCAAACGGGTTGCGAGTATCTCTGCCAATGCTGGCATGGACTCCAACGAATTGGCCGAACGTGCCGTTGCCATGGCACGTGTTTCACCGGAAGATCCTTTTGCCACACTGGCCGACCCCGGTTCTCTGGCGACCCAATTCGATGATCTGGATCTGTTTGATCCAACCCAGGTTGACGCTGAAATGCTGACACAAAGCGCGCTCGCAATGGAAGAGGCAGCACTTGGTGTCAAAGGCATATCAAATTCGGGTGGTGCAGGTGCCTCGCGCGGCCTGGGTGGTATGGTCCTTGTTACATCTGACGGATTTTCCGGCTCCTATGTTGGTACGCGGTTTGGCCGCTCGGTCAGTGTCGTTGCTGGTGAGGGGACGGGTATGGAACGGGATTATGAATTTGATTCAAGGTTGTTTTATGCAGATCTGGACAGTTCCGAATCCATCGGGCTCTCGGCTGGCCACAGAACGATCAAAAGACTCAATCCCCGTCAGGTTGATACCGGATCAGACGTGACAGTCATTCTTGACCCACGCGTTGCCAGGGGATTTGTTGGACATCTCGCAGGTGCCATCAACGGCGCGGCGATTGCCCGCAAAACCAGTTTCCTGCAGGAAAAAATGGGCCAGGCGATCATGAAACCCGGGATACTGGTGACAGATGATCCGCAAATAATCCGCGGATCGAGCTCACGGCCCTTCGATGGAGAGGGAGTTCGCGGAACGCGGCTTAACATGGTTGAAGAAGGAATATTGCAGTCGTGGTTTTTATCGACCGGGACGGCACGTGAACTTGGTTTGAAAACCAATGGTCGCGGTGTTCGCGGCGGGTCAAATGTAAGTCCGTCATCGACAAATTTTGCGCTTGAGCCGGGAACGATAAGTGCAAAGGACCTAATTGGTTCGGTCAAATCGGGTTTTTACGTTACTGAAGTGATTGGTCAGGGTGTGAATATGCTCACTGGAGAATATAGCCGCGGGGCATCTGGCTTCTGGATTGAAAATGGTGAGATATCCTATCCCGTTTCAGAGGTCACTATTGCCTCCAATCTTGCTGACATGTTCATGAACCTGACGCCCGCAAATGATATTGATCGCAAATATGGAACCGCGTCACCGACATTGGCGATTGAAGGCGTAACACTTGCCGGAAAATAACTTACCCACTGATGATCTAAGGCTTATTCGCGAAACGGCGATCAAAGCCGGTGACATTGCGATGGGTTACTTTCGATCCAATCCGCAGGTCTGGTACAAAAACGGTACTTCACCGGTCAGCGAAGCTGACATGGCGGTCAATACGTTTTTGCATGATAATTTGCGCGCCGAACGCCCGGACTACGGATGGTTGTCGGAAGAAACTGCTGATGATCAATCCCGGCTGAGTGGCAATGCCGTTTTTGTCGTGGACCCAATCGACGGCACACGGGCCTTTGTCAAAGGCGATGACAGATGGTGTGTCAGTGTTGCAGTTGTTCGCAATGGTTTAAGCACTGCGGGTGTCCTCGTGTGTCCTGCCCGTGGCGAAGTGTTTGAAGCACATATTGGGGCAGATGCACTGAAAAACGGTGATCCGATCCACGTATGTGTGCAAGGTGAGGCGATTTCAATCGCAGCGGCTCAAAGTGTGCTCAATCGCTTGCCAAAGACCTTTATGCAAAACAAGCAGTCTGCACCACATGTGCCCTCATTGGCCTATCGTATAGCCATGGTTGCCGATGGTCGTCTGGATGCAACCCTGGTTCGACCCGATGCCCATGATTGGGATCTGGCAGCCGCGGACCTGATATTGCGCCGTGCAGGCGGTGCAATGGTAGATCCGTCCGGCGCGCAGCTGCGTTATGATCGGAAATCCGTAAAGCACGGCGTACTGATCGCCGCATCAAAGGCATTCCTGCCGGAACTGTGCAAAGTAATCTGCGGCATTGACCTTTAGGTAAAATTGCAGCAAACCGCCCTTGAGAAAATCAAGGCCGACGGAGACACAAATGGACGATAACGAACAACAGCTTTTACATCTGGTATTCGGCGGTGAACTCGACTCGCTGACGGGCGTTCGGTTCAGAGATCTGGAAAACCTGGATGTGGTTGGCGTATATCCCAACTACCAAACGGCCTATACCGCCTGGAAGTCAAAAGCGCAGCAGACAGTCGATAATGCCCATATGCGTTATTTTATTGTTCATCTGCACAAGCTTCTTAATCCGGATGCCGATTCCTGATTGCACCGGCTGCGCACCTACATGGCGTTTTTCATGACCCGGTCGCAGGACAAAGACAAAAAAATCGGGTTGCGATCCACATCAGGGTGCTTTGTCGTCAATCTGCAGATCAGATAATTACAGGATGTCGCGGGATTATTTCGTGAATTCTTTGACGAAAATCCCGTGAGTTGATGTGCAGAAAAGGAGATTGTTGTTGAGAATGGCAGTTCGAAAGTTGGGCAAGAAACTTCTGGCGTCCAGCCTGTTTCAAAAGCTCGCCGCTGCTCTTGTTTACAGCATTCTGGTCGTTGTTGATCGTACAAACCGATATGTGGATGAATCCGACGATCTTGTTGTCGCTGTTGATGGTAAAACACCTGTCATCATCGCCCTATGGCATGGGCAACAGTTGATGGCACCTTTTTTGTATCCGAAAAACAACGAAGTCGCGGCACTGGTTTCAAAAAGCGCAGACGCAGAAATCAATGCCCGTGTCCTGCAGTTGGCCGGTGTTCGGGTCATTCGCGGCTCAGGTGGTCGTGTAAGACAACAAACAGTCAGAAAAGGCGGCGTCCGCGCGCTCAAAGCCATGGCTGATGCCCTCGCAAGTGGTTTCAATATAGTGATGATTGCAGATATATCAAAAGGCGAGCCGCGTCGGGCCGGAGAGGGGATCATCACGCTTGCTAAACTGTCGGGTCGCCCGATTGTTCCTCTTGCTGTTGCAACCAGTCGTCACCACATAGTCGAAAAATCATGGGACAAAACCACGATTAACCTACCATTCGGGCGCGCGTGCCTTAAGCTTGGTGATCCTATCCATGTGCCGCGTCGTGTAACCGATACGGAGATGGACATTCTTCGACAAAAGGTAACGGATGAATTGAATAGTGCAACCGCGTTAGCGTATCAGGCAGTCAGGAATGGCGCATGAGTTTGGGATGGGCCCGCGTGTCTTTGACGGCCTACCGTTGGCTGGGTGCGTCCATATATCCGTTTCTTGGTTCCTATCTGGCAATACGCGCAACCAAGGGCAAGGAAGATCATGCCCGAAGGCGCGAACGCTATGGGTTTGCCAGTGCGGAACGACCGGAGGGGCCAGTCATATGGGTGCATGCGGCCAGTGTTGGAGAAACAACGGCAGTTATCCCTCTGATTGAGGAACTCCACGGGCGCGGCATATCCATTATATTGACGACCGGAACAGTGACATCGGCCAAGGTTGCCAATGAGCGGTTGGGTAATCATGTTATCCATCAATATGTGCCGCTTGATCTCAAACCCGCCATAAGCCGTTTCCTGGACTACTGGAAACCGGACCTTGCGTTGATTGCTGAGTCTGAAATATGGCCAATGACCATTCTCGAACTCGGCGCACGGCAGATGCCGCAGGTTCTGGTCAATGGACGTCTGTCTGATCGTTCCTTCAAAAATTGGCGAAAACGCCATCATTTGGCAGAGGCACTGTTTGAGAACCTGTCACTCGTCGTGGCGCAGACCGAAGAGGATGCGGATCGTTTTCGCGCGCTTGGTGCAAGGCCGGTTGCGGTGTCGGGCAACCTGAAGGTCGACACACAGCCGCCGCCATTTGATGATGGCGAATTCCGGCGTTTGAAACACAGTTTTGGCAAGCGAGGTGTGTGGGCAGCCGTGTCAACGCACGCGGGCGAGGAAAGCATCGCTGCGGATGTTCATGAATCGCTCAGTGAAGGCCACAAAGCGCTGACAATTATCGTTCCCAGACACCCTGAACGTGCTGGCGAAATAGAAGAAATGCTGACCTCGCGCGGCCTGATGACGGCACGCCGTTCGCGCGGCGATATGGTTACCGCTCAAACACAGGTTTATCTGGGTGACACTATCGGTGAAATGGGGCTTTATCTGAAGCTGGCGGACATTGCCTTTGTCGGGCGTTCCCTCACATCCGAGGGTGGGCAAAATCCGTTGGAACCTGCAATGCTTGATTGTGTCATCTTATCCGGCCGTAACGTGCAGAATTTTCGTGAAAGCTACCGCAATCTGTTGAAGAATGGTGGCGCTCGTCTGGTTAACGATGGTGAAATGCTGGCCAAGTCTGTCGAATTCCTCCTCAGCAATCGCAGGGCCAGCGAGAAGATGCGCGCTGCGGCGCACAAGACAGTTGATGAGTTAAGTGGTGCTTTGCCCAGAACTGTTCGGGCGCTGGAGCCCTATATCAAGCCGCTGACAGTGAAAGCTGAACTCTACCAGGAGGGCGAGCGTAAACCGCGATGGTAAGTGAGGCACCTCCCTTTTGGTGGTTGGCACCGGACTGGCGCGCATGGTCGCTGTATCCTGCATCATGGGCCTACGGTTCGGTGGCACGTGGCAGAATGGAAAAGGCGCCACGGGTAAAAATTGATGCACCTGTCATTTGTGTCGGGAACTTTACTGTTGGTGGAGCGGGCAAAACGCCAACGGCCATTGCTCTGGCAGGTGCTGCCAAAAAAGCCGGATACCAACCCGGATTTCTTTCCCGTGGATATCGTGGGAGCCTGCGCACGACGACATTGATTGATCGATCGGTTCACAACGCCCGGGATGTCGGGGATGAACCTTTATTGCTGGCGGAAAAGGCATTGACCGTCACAACACCCGACCGGGTTGACGGCGCCAAACGTTTGTTGAAGGCGGGAATCGATCTCATAATCATGGATGATGGATTTCAAAGCGCGGCACTCTATTTTGACTATGCGCTAATGGTTGTCGATGCCGGTCGCGGTATTGGCAACGGACATGTAATCCCCGGGGGGCCCATGCGCGCGCCATTGCTCGACCAGATGCGCAATACTTCCGCATTGCTGGTTGTTGGTGATGGCACAGCTGCAGATCAGGTTATCCGTGCAGCTGGCAGAGCTGCCAAACCCGTCTATCCGGCAGGGCTGACTGTTCAAAAACCGCGCAGTTTCAGCGGCAAGCGTGTTTTGGCATTTGCGGCGATCGGGAATCCAGGCAAGTTTTTTGACAGTCTGCGTTCAACCGGTGCCCACGTCGTTGCAGAGCGTGGCTTTGGAGATCATCATGTGTTCAGTGATGATGAAATTAACGATCTGCTGGAAATAGCCTCCAGAAACCAACTGGAAATCATCACCACAACCAAGGATATGGCGCGCCTGAAAGCAGGGCGCGGACGCGCGGGCGCGCTGGTTGAAAGAACGCGCGTTTTGGAGGTCAATCTGGAGTTTGAACAAAGTGACGTGGCGCAAAAAATTATCAAGGCGGCTGTTCAGTCACATAAAAAGCGGCGGCTGGAAGTGGCTTAGACTATCCCGGTCATGATCGGAAGCGTCTACACGGCAACCACCGGACGGTTGCCCTACTGGTTTGGCAATACGCCGGCATTGCGATCGGCTGTCACCGACGCCTGAACATCAACATAGGGTTCCTGCCGAGCCACGCTCCAATACTTCAGTTCATCCAGTGGAATGATATCGCCAGTCACTGCGCAGCGCACATGGGTGCCGGGTGACACAACCTGAAAATCTGCATCAAGATAGCGAATTGTAGCTTCCCCTGATCCATGCCCCTCAAATCTGTTCATCGTATTTTCCTGTTGCTGTATCGGGCTGATCGTGGGTCAACGTCGGCCAAACAGCCTTTCTATATCAGCCAGTTTCAATTCAATATAGGTCGGTCTGCCGTGATTACACTGGCCTGAACCTGGAGTCGTCTCCATTTTTCGCAAAAGGCCATTCATTTCCTCGGCAGTCAATCGGCGGCCTGATCGCACGGAGCCATGACATGCCATGGTGGCCGCAACATAGTCAATGCGCGCTCTGAGTTCACCGGCATCATCCCATTCAGAAATGTCATCGGCAAGCTGGCGAATAAGCCCTGCTGCGTCAATCTCACCCAGAATGGCCGGCGTTTCACGCACCGCCATGGCGCCTGGCCCAAAGCGTTCTATGGCAAGCCCCAGAGTGGCAAGTTCGTCAGCCCGATCCATAAGCCTGTCGCAATCTTCTTCCGGCAGATCCACGATCTCGGGTATCAGCAATACCTGTGACGGAACAACATCAGCATGCAGCGCATTTTTCAAACTTTCGTAGACGAGCCGCTCGTGTGCGGCATGCTGATCAACAATAACCAGGCCACCTTGCGTCTGGGCAACGATATAGTTTTCATGCAATTGGGCCCGGGCCGCACCCAGAGGATGGTCTTCCAGAGCCGGTTCCTGTTGAACATCACCTGACGCCGGGGCATGATCATTGCGTGCCGAGGGGCCGGTAAAGGCATCAAAGCCCTGCTGATGGCCTTGTGAAAATCCGGCAGACGCAGCGTCCTCGTGTGGACGAAATGGTGAGGCGGCGGTGTCATAATTCAGGTTACCGGGTGCTGCGTAGTGATTGCGGTTTCCGCCCGTATTGCCGGAAGTGTTGCCCTGCATCGCAAATCGTCCGGAATCCGGCCCGAAATGGGGTTTGAACGCAGCCATCATATCACGGGCACCAATGCTTGAAGCACGATCGCCCTGCTGCATCAGCGCTTCGCGAATTGCGCCAACAATCAGCCCGCGCAACAGGCCAGGATCGCGGAAGCGAACATCAGCTTTTGCCGGGTGCACATTCACATCAACATGCGCCGGATCAAGCGTAATGGACAAAACCGCAATCGGGTAGCGTCCGCGCGGTATGGTGTCCGAATAGGCACCACGCAAGGCAGACAATATGAGTTTATCCTGAACGGGACGCCCGTTTACAAAAGCATACTGGTGCAGGGAATTGCCCCGATTGTATGTGGGCACACAGGCATAGCCGCTCAGTGCAACGTTTTCCCGGCTGGCATCAAGCGCAATGGCATTTTCGGAAAACTCCTTACCCAGAACCTGACCGATACGCGCCAGATGATCATCACCCGTGGCCGGATATTCAAGTGTGGTGCGGTCAGTGCCCGATAGCGCGATGCGCACCTGCGGGAATGCGATGGCGATACGCTTTACGATTTCCGTTATCGCGCCGGATTCCGCACGGTCACTTTTCAGAAACTTCAGGCGCGCCGGTGTTGCAAAAAATATATCGCGCACTTCGACCACGGTACCGCGATTTGCAGGTGTCGGTTTGACCGCATCGGTGTGGCCGCCTGACACTTTGACTTCAAATCCGCTATCGGAATCTGCCGTGCGGCTTTGAATGCGCAATTTAGCAACAGAGCCGATGGATGGCAGTGCTTCGCCACGAAAGCCCAATGTTGCAATGCGATCAAGATCACCTTCGATTTTGGATGTGCAATGTCGCCGGATGGCGAGTGTAAGATCATCGGCATCCATCCCGAAACCATCATCGGTCACCCGAATGAGTGCCTTGCCACCGCCAGCCGTCGCGATGTCAACACGCGTCGCACCCGCATCAATGGCGTTTTCAACCAGTTCCTTGACCACGCTCGCGGGTCGTTCGATGACCTCACCGGCGGCGATCTGATTAATAAGTGTTTCTGTAAGTTGTCTGACTGCCATGGCGCCATTATCGGAGATTCGGCAGGCCATTCATAGCTGGTCGGGATTATTTATCAGTTGCGTTCTTGCTATTGCGAATGATTTGCAATAAAGATTGTGCGAGATCATTTTCAAGGCCGTTTTGCGCCCTGATAACCGGAGTTTGCTGATGTTGCGTCGTCTGATTGCTGTTTTTGGAATCGTTGCTTTGTTTTTCAGTGCGGCGATTGCCGTATCCGCCGCGCAGGCTGAAGAAAAGCTCAAGATTGTGGCCACCGTTTCGATGATTGGGGATGCACTCACTCAGATTACCGGCGACCGGGCACAGGTAACCACACTGATGGGTGAGGGTGTCGATCCGCACCTTTACCGGCAGACGCAGTCCGACATTGCCGCAATGGTTCGTGCCGATGCGGTTTTCTTCAACGGTCTTTATCTGGAAGCCCAGCTTGAGGAATTTCTGGAGAAGCTGGCAAAACGTAAACCGGTTTTTGCAATCGGTGAAAATGTGCCAGAGGAATTGCGTCTGTCCAGTGTCGCCTATCCCGATCGGTATGACCCGCATATCTGGATGACACCTGACCTTTGGCATCATGCGGTTCGTGCAGCACGTGATGCATTGATTGAATTGGACCCTGATGGCGCTGCTGTCTATACGGCCAATACACAGGCCTATCTGCAGGCAATGGAAAAGCTTGCCAAATATGCAACCACAAGCCTGTCAACAGTGCCAAAAGACAAGCGTGTTCTGGTCACTGCCCATGATGCATTTGGCTATTTTGGTCGCAGCTACGATTTTGAGGTTGTCGGCATTCAGGGCCTGTCGACGGAGAGTGAAGCCGGCTTGCAACGTGTTGATGAGATCGTCAACCTGATTGTCGACCGCGATATTCAATCGATATTCGTCGAGACATCGGTCCCCGAGCGTAACGTGCGCGCACTTATCGAGGGCGCTGCAGCCCGTGGTCACACGGTTGTTGTGGGAGGCCAATTGTTCTCTGATGCAATGGGTCCGGCCAATACCTACACCGGTTCCTATATTGGCATGATCGATTCAAACGTCACTGTTATTACCAATGCTCTGGGTGGAAATGCACCAGCGGCCGGAATGGACGGACAACTCATTGGAAGCTGATATGAATATTCACCAGTCCGGTAGTGCAGCCCTGTCCGTTCGTGGTCTGTCAGTGGCCTATGGAGACAAGCCGGCCTTATCGTCAGTTGAGGCCTCTTTCCAGCAAGGGCGCATGAGCGCAATTGTCGGTCCGAATGGTGCTGGAAAATCGACCATGCTGAAAGCGTCGATGGGCATTATCGGGACCATAAGCGGTGATGCGCGTTTTTTTGGCAGGTCGCTTGAAGAGGTGCGCAGTCGCATTGCCTATGTGCCACAACGCGCAAGTGTTGACTGGGACTTTCCGGCGACTGTCATCGACGTTGTCCTGATGGGTCTTTATCGGCGGCTTGGACCCCTGAACCTCATTGGTCGTACGCAGCGCAATTTTGCCACGCAATGCCTTGAGGAAGTGGATATGGCTGCATTGGCAAACCGCCAAATAGGTCAATTGTCCGGCGGGCAGCAGCAACGGGTGTTTATCGCCCGCGCGCTGGCACAAAAAGCGGATCTGCTGCTGCTTGATGAACCATTTGCAGGTGTTGATGCTGCCACTGAGAAAACCATCATCACCCTGTTGAAAAAACTGGTGAACGAGGGGGGAACCGCTATTGCTGTTCACCACGATCTATCGACGGTTACCGCCTATTTTGATGATGTTCTTATTCTCAATGTACGCCGCATAGCCAATGGCCCGGTTTCAAAGGCCTTTACTGAAGCCACCCTTGCCGAGGCATATGGCGGTCGTCTGGCACAGGCTGATCCGACCGTTCGGGCAGTGATTTGAGTGACGCAGCATGATTGACGTATCAGCATTTATTAATGCAGTGACCTTCAACGCGGGCTACAATACAGCCATCGTTGCTATTGGCGCAGTTCTGCTGGGATGGGCGGGCGGTACCGTCGGCACATTTTTGCTGTTAAGGCAACGTTCGCTGGTATCGGATGCCCTCAGTCATGCCACGCTGCCCGGTGTTGGCGTTGCATTTCTGGTAATGGCTTCATTGGGTGGTACCGGCCGTTTTTTGCCGGGTCTTTTACTCGGTGCGGCCATCAGCGCTATGATTGGGCTGGCATGTGTTGAGTGGTTGACCCGCAAGACACGGTTGAAGTCGGATGCGGCCATCGGTGCGGTCCTGTCGTCATTTTTTGGCCTCGGGGTTGTTTTGCTGACGGTTATTCAGTCGTTGGGCATTGGCCGACAAGCGGGTATCGGCAATTTCCTGCTTGGGTCCACGTCCGGCATGCTGCGCAATGAAGCCATTACGCTTGCGGTACTTGCGCTCTGTGTCGCACTGCTTGTTTTTCTTTTTCGCCGCCCGTTGACTCTGGTCTGTTTTGACGAGATTTTTGCCCGAACATCCGGCATCAATATCCAGCGAACCGATCTGTTGCTCATGTTCCTTGTCATGGCAGTCACAGTAACGGGGCTGCGTGTTGTCGGCCTGATTTTGGTCGTGGCTCTACTGATTATTCCGCCCGTTGCAGCTCGATTTTGGACCGACAAAACCAATGTAATGATTGTCGTGAGCGGTGCAATTGGCGCCATATCAGGCTTCATCGGAACGGCCTTGTCCGCATCTGTGCCAAATTTCCCGGCGGGTCCGGTCATTGTTTTGGTGGCAGCTGTGCTGTTTGTCATCTCGCTGCTCTTCGCGCCGGCACGCGGTGTTTTCTCCGGGCTTTATCGGTCCCGCACATTTTCGAACAAGGTACACATGCGTCAGGGTTTATTGGCAATTCTGCGGGGTGAAGCGATTTACGATCGAGACACCATCAAAGTGCTGCGTGCCAAAAAATTCATCAGGGGAGATGGAACCCCGACACGTACCGGTTTGGATGCCGCGGAAAATGCCGCCCGGGAAGAAGCGCTTTGGTCCTGTTATCTCAGGGATAATCCTGACGCTGCCTATCGCGCAGCCCGCATGCGGCTGGATCCTATCGCCGAACGATTAACGGCTGGCGAAATCAGTGAGCTCGAGAAACAATTTTCAAGTCCCACCACCGTGGTTTCCGGGAGTACAGCGTGATGGACGAATATTATCTGGGGCTGGTGCTGGTTCCAACGCTTATTGGTGTGCTCGCGGCAGTCTCATGCGCCTTGCTTGGTAATTTTCTGGTGCTCAGAAAGCAAAGCCTGATGGGAGACGCGGTCAGCCATGTTGTGCTGCCGGGTATTGTTGTCGCTTTCATCGCGACAGGATCCATGGCCGTTGCGCCGATGTTGCTGGGGGCAGCCGTTGCCGCACTAATATCCGCTCTGTTGATTGAGCTTGTCCGCAATCTGGGCAAAGTCGAACCAGGGGCAGCTATGGGCGTGGTTTTTACCGCATTGTTTGCCCTTGGCGTGGTGCTGCTGGAACAAAGTGACACGCGCAATGTCCATTTCGATGTTGAGCATGCGCTTTACGGCAATCTGGAAAGTCTGGTCTGGCTTGATGGGACAGGCCTATCCGCATTGTTTGACTCGCAGGCACTGGCTGATTTGCCACCGCAGCTTGGACGTCTTGCAATGGCAACGGTTGTGGTGGTGCTGTTTGTGGTGTTTTTCTGGCGGCAATTGGTGGTTTCCACATTTGACCCGGTGTTTGCGCAGGCATCAGGTGTTCCTGTGCGTTTTATTGGCGCAACGCTGATTTCTCTTGTTGCTGTCGTGGCTGTCACCGCTTTTGAAGCGGTAGGTGCAATCATTACCATTGCAATGCTGATATGTCCGGCCGCCGCGGCACGTCTGATGACCAATCGGCTGGTTCCACAACTGTTGTGGAGCGTGCTGTTTGCAATTGTGTCGGCTGTTGTCGGTTTTTGGGCGGCGGGCAGCGGGATGGAATTGATAGGCAGTGGGTTCAGCGTCAGCGCCGCCGGCATGATCGCGGCGGTAAGCGGCATTATCCTGGGTCTGTGTGCCTGCATCGGGCCACAGCGAATGGGTGCACTTGCCTGAACTGTCAGCGCGTGGCGATACAGGCATGGGTACAAGTTAGAGCAATTCAGGTATTGACGGGTTCGGCAAAACTGAATGCACCGATAAAATAAATGGCCGAGACCGTTGTCGCGTTTCTGACAAAACGTGAAACGGTCCAAATGCTTGAAGAATACCCTCTGATTGTATCAATTATTGTTAAAGCCGTGTAAATATTAGTTGTATTTCAATAGCTTATCCGAAAATAATTGTGATTATTCGGTGCAAATGATAGTAATTTTTTAACAAAGCAAGTTCATCCTGCCGCCAAGAAAACGGTGTTTTCATCCTTTCGGGGCGTAAGGAATGAACAAATGGCAATTGAATTGGCCACAGGCCACTTTAAGGCCATGGCCGGGTTGGAACCGATTTCCTATACGGATCCACTAACCGGACTTGGCAATCGCGCACGGCTGCGTGACAAAATCACAAAGCTGGTCGCTGAACGGTCACTCGATCCGGCACCTTTCACGATTGGCCTGGTCAATCTTGACGGGTTCAGGCCTATCAATGATCTGTTCGGGCATCCGGCGGGCGATGACATTTTGTGTCAGGTTGCTCATCGGCTCCATGCGTGTATGCCGTCCGGGGCTGTGGTTGTGCGCCTTGACGGAGACGCATTTGCATTCATTTTGCCGCTTGTCTTTGATGAAATTGGTGCTGAATCAATCAGCGATTTATTCAAGGATGTGCTGTCCGCACCCTATGATCTTGGCAAGCGGTCCGTTCGACTATCCGCATCATTCGGATTTGCCATCTACCCCTATGCAGGTGAAGAATACGAACAACTAATGGAAAGTGTCGATACAGCGCTTTACCGGTCAAAACGACGTGGACGCGGGCAAGTCACGATATATTCGCTGGACATTGCAGAAGAGATGCGACGGACGACCCAGTTGGAGCAGGCCTTGCGGCGCGCCATCATTGCCAATGAAGTGGAGGTGCATTTCCAACCGATTGTCAATCTGACCAATGGGCGTCCCATTGGTTTTGAAGCCCTGGCCCGATGGCATGACGAGGAACTGGGGTCGGTATTACCGGCCATATTCATTCCATTGGCCGAAGAGCGCGGCATCATTGAACCGCTGACTGAGGCTTTGCTGCGAAAAGCCGCGCGTGCAGCGCTCGATTGGCCGGATGACATATTCCTGTCTTTCAATCTGTCGTCAGCGCAGCTTGTTGACCCGGCCACCCATGGCAAAATAATGTCCATTATCACGAGCGCAGGTTTAAGGCCGCAGCGCCTTGAACTGGAAATAACGGAAACAGCCATGATGGCTGACCCCGACGCGGCCCATGCCATTATTGATCGTTTACGCACGGACGGCATATCAATATCTCTGGATGATTTCGGTACCGGACAATCCAGTTTGGGCCGACTGCGCGAGATCGCTCTGGACAAGGTAAAAATAGACCGCTCCTTCGTCAGTGAGGTGAGCAGGGATCGGCCATCCGAGCATATTATCAAAGCCATTGTCGCACTGTGTGAAGGGCTGGATCTGCAGGTTGTGGCCGAAGGCATTGAAACCGTGGAACAGGCAAAAAAGCTTGTTGATCTGGGGTGCATAACCGGGCAGGGCTACCATTTTGGCAAGCCGTTACCAGCAGCGGCTGCACTTGAGTTTCTGCAAAATGCAAAGCCGATACAACGAAATTGCTGATACGTTTTATTCAGATGAACGGCGGTAGGTAATCTACGACTTTTGATCGGGTCTGTTATCTCAAATCTTTCTGGTGGACACGAGTACCCCAAATTTTCCGGTGCGACCTTCTGCCATAATGCCGATGATTTTTATCTGGCAGACAGAGCAGTGAACCGGTCTTTTTGTTGATCTGGCCATACCGGCATCTGGACAAGGCGCCGACAAGGCTGAACATGTCTTGGCGTTTTCCTCTTTTCCTGAATTGGGAAAAATGCAAAAAGCCTTAATGCGAATACCGGTTTCATGTCATCAAAACAGAAAAGCGCGCCCACGCCATGCAGGATTTTGCTGCGTCATTTCTTGAGGCATTTCAGCTTGTGCTGGGATTCAATTCCGGTTTGCTTGAGATTGTCTGGCTGTCGTTGAAGGTCAGCATGACGGCTGTTGTCGTTGCAGCGATAATCGGATTGCCGATTGGCGCATTTCTCGCTGTGTCGCGTTTTCCAGGGCGCGGCATCATCATCGTAACGGTGACTGCCATGATGGGCTTGCCTCCTGTGGTTGTCGGACTGGTCGTCTATCTTTTGCTGTCCAATGCCGGTGTATTGGGGCCATTGCAGTTGCTCTATACCCCCACGGCAATGATCATCGCACAAACTATTCTGGTTGTTCCCATTATAGCCGCCCTTGCACGGCAGACGCTGGAAGACCTCAATGTTGAATACCGTGACCAGTTGAAACTTTTTGGTCTTGGCAGTTTTGCGCGATTGCGCACGCTGTTGTGGGAGGGGCGCTATAGCCTGATGACGACGTTGCTGGCGGGGTTTGGTCGCGCCGTTGCGGAAGTTGGTGCCGTCATTATTGTTGGCGGTAACATCAACCACGTCACACGCGTCATGACCACAACCATCGCGCTGGAAACCTCAAAGGGCAACCTGGCTCTGGCTCTTGGTCTGGGCATCGTTCTGGTGGTGATTGCTTTCACTATCAATGCGTTGGCTTTTTTGTTGCGGGCAGCAGCCGAAAGATCAGCCTATGTATGATCAATCGCGATCGCACATGCAGTCCAATACTAGACCGGTGCTTCCGCTGATCGCAAAGGGGTTGTTCGTGCGGCGCAAGGGTCGGGTGCTGTTGGATGTTGACAGCATTGCGATCGACGGGTCCGGAACAACGGTTCTCGTCGGGCCAAATGGTGCTGGTAAATCGCTGTTGCTCAAGGTTTTGTCGGGCCTTCGCGTTCCGGACAAGGGGCAGATCTCATGGAACGGCCTGGCACCGGATCGACAGCGTTATTGCCGGTTTGGTTTTGTGTTGCAAAACCCGGTTATGTTGCGTCGTTCGGCCCTGTCCAATGTAGAGTATGCCCTGCGGGCTGTGGGTCACGATAAATCCGAAGCAAAAAGGCGTGCCCCAATCGTCCTGGAAGAAGCAGGGCTTACATCACTGGCCAGTGCATCGGCGCGCGTTCTGTCAGGTGGAGAAATGCAGCGATTGGCGCTGGCGCGTGCATTGGCCGCCGGCCCGGACCTGCTGTTTCTCGACGAACCGACGTCCAGTCTTGATCCGGCTTCAGTACTGGCCATCGAAGCAATGGTTAAAAATGCCAGCCGCGATGGGATGCGCATCGTGCTCATTGCACATGATCTGGCCCAGGCCAAACGGGTTGGCGACGAAATCATATTCATGCATCGCGGCAAAATTGCCGAAAATGTACCGATGGAACAGTTTTTCAAACAACCGGGCACGCCGGAAGCCGAAGCCTTTATCGCCGGCAAAATACTGGTCCCAAAGGAACAACAATGAATAGAAAGGCGGGTTTGATTGTTGGGTTTTGCATGGTCGTCAGCACCGCGCTGACCCTCGGTGGTCAAAGTGCTGCGCAGGACCATATTTTGCTTCAATCAACAACGTCCACGCAAAATTCCGGTCTGTATGAACATCTGCTGCCACTGTTCGAAAAACAATCCGGTATTCAGGTGCGCGTTGTTGCTGTTGGTACGGGGCAGGCCATCAAGAATGCCCGCAATTGTGATGGTGATGTTCTTTTGGTTCATGCCAAGGCTGCAGAACTGGCTTTTGTTGAGGAGGGCAGCGGCACGGTCCGCCATGATCTGATGTATAATGATTTTGTTCTCGTTGGTCCTGCTACCGATCCCGCGGGTATAAAGGGTATGATGAAAATTGGTGCTGCGCTTGAAAAAATTGCGCGCGCAAGAGCCGCATTTGTTTCACGCGGTGACAATTCAGGAACCCATAAAAAGGAAACCGCGCTATGGGCTGCGACAGACGTTGATCCTGTCGGCTACAGCGGTACATGGTATCGTGAAACAGGATCCGGCATGGGCGCCACCCTGAACACGGCGAGCGCGATGGATGCCTATGCACTTACCGACAGGGCTACGTGGATCAGTTTCGGCAACAAGGCCGACCATATCGTTCTGATTGAAGGCGACCCGGATTTATTCAATCAATATGGTGTCATACTGGTCAACAAGGAGCGCTGCCCCAATATCAAAGATCGCGCCGGGCAACAATTCATTGATTGGCTTTTGAGCCCGCAGGGGCAGGGGGCCATTGGCAGGTACCGCCTGAACGGCGAGCAATTGTTTTATCCCAACGGCTCATAAAGCAACGCCGCTTTCCATTTCGCTGAATGTGCGGATCAGGTTGCGTGAATGATACCTGATATCTCTTTAACCATGCGCGCAACGAGTGCGGCATCACCACGTGCTTCAACATTGAGCCGCAGCAGCGGTTCTGTATTCGACGCCCTGACATTGAAACGCCAATCGTCAAATGCCATTGTCAGGCCGTCAATGGCTTCGACCTGCGGGTTGAGGCGGCCGAAATGATCGGCTATGCGTGATTGAACGACGTCCGTATCAGCGACTTTGAAATTCAGTTCGCCCGAACAGGGAAATGATTGAATACGCTGTTCAACCATCTCAGATAATTTTGCACCATTGGCTGACAATTCAGCCACTACTGCCAGCCACGGCAACATGCCGGTGTCGCAATAGCTGAAGTCTCTGAAATAGTGGTGGGCACTCATTTCGCCGCCATAAACAGCGTCTTCCTGGCGCAGCATCTGCTTGAAAAACGCATGGCCGGTTCGGCAGACCTTTGCTATTCCACCCGCAGTTTCAACCGCGTCAATTGTGTTCCAGGTCAAACGGGGATCATATAAAATGGTACCACCGGCGTGTGTTCGGAGCATGGTCTGGGCGATCAGACCCACAAGGTAGTAGCCCTCTACAAATCGGCCGTGCTCATCATAAAAGAAACAGCGGTCAAAATCGCCATCCCAGGCCAGACCAAGGTCCGCACCATGATCGATAACCGCGCGGCTGGCGCGTTCGCGTTTTTCCGGCAGCAGTGGGTTGGGAATGCCGTTCGGCAGGGTTGGATCGGGTGTATGGTCAACCTTGATGAATTCAAATGGCAGATGTTCTTCAAGCAGATCGATAATCGGCCCCGCACAACCATTGCCTGCATGGCAGACAATTTTGAGCGGTTTCAACGCGAGGCCTTCCACCTGTTTCAATAGCCGTTCAGCATAGGCAGTCTTTTCAATCTGAGCTGACAGTTTTCCACGCTTGGCATAGTCGGTGACCAGAGGAAATTTCGCATCGGAATAGACAAGCGCTTCAAGTGGGCCGAGCGCATTTTCCTGCGTGGCCGCGCGCGCGCCATCCAATACCATCTTGATGCCATTATAGTTTTGCGGATTATGGCTGGCTGTGATCATCAGCCCCGCATCGGCACCACTGTTATCGGTATGAAAATAGACTTCCTCTGTCCCGCATTGTCCCAGTGGTTTGACGTCAACGCCGCTGTCCAGAAGACCCTGGATCAGTGCCTGGGCAAGGGCAGGGCTATCCTGACGCATGTCATGGCCGACAACAGCGCTTTTGCGTTTTTGCTGGGCTGCGACCGCCTGTCCGAAGCGATAGGCAAAGGGTACATTTACCTGCGCTGGAATTTCGCCGCGAATATCGTATGCCTTGAATGCTGAAGTCATAGTCAGAATTTTCCGGTGCTGGAACGGTTTATCAACCAGACCGTTTTACGTTTTTTCGGAAACGGGACAACGGTGTCGGCCTTTGATTTTGTTTATACATTCAGATTTTGCCGATTCCGTCAAAACCTGAATTGCTCTATTGCGATATCACTGCGATCAGGCGGACACAACATTCATTTGGTGGCTGGGGCCATTGGTCCTTTTCTAGTCTGACGCATTAGACCCGGTATCAACGACAGCAACGCCGGAGGGTGGCAGCTGTGACTGACCCAATAGGAAATCCCCTTCAATACCATGCGCTTCAAGATCGGCGACGCTGTCCCCATAGTTGAACACATACAGATGATTGCCGTTTTGCCTGATACGAAGACCTTGCGGCAAAGATCGTACAGCAAGACCAGCCTTGTCAGCCAGATCGATGAAAATCGAATCGAACAATGCATCATCCGGCCATCCAGCCAGGTAATGCAGCCTGTTCTGGCGCAGCAGAACGGGCACGCCATCATCGCTTTCCAGCAGTGTGTGACAGTCAGGGCCGGGTACTGCAAATTCGCGCCACAGTTTCAATTGGCCCTGTGTAGCGCGTATGCCAATAGGGCAATCCGGGCGCAGGCTTTCAACCTGTGTGACAATTATATCGGCAAGATCGCGCGGTAAATTTGGCGGAAGCTGATCAGGGATGTTGAAATGTTCCGTCTTGGACCCGCTGCGCGGTCCAACAATTGTAATGCCACCATAGGTCGCAAGTGCCTGCAATAATGCCGGTTTCCAGGCAAACAGACCAGGAATGACAACCATGCGGTATTTACTCAGATCTTCGGTATCTGCAGAAACAATGTCCACCGACAGACCAAGACGTCTCAAGGCGCGGTAATGATCAAAGATCAGTTCGAAGTAATCGAACTCACGACCCTGTGGTTGTGTTTCCCATGCCCAGGACGATGTATAGTCCAGCACCAGGGCAACATCAGCGGTGCCTGTTGTTTGTGTTTCGATGCGTTGCATCTCTTCAACAACGGATTTCGCTTCAAAAAAAGCCTCCGTTTCAACACCGTCGGGGCGCAACAGACCGGCGTGCATCTGCTCCTGTGCAAAGGGGGCCTGCCGCCAGCGAAAATAGCTGACAACTTCGGCGCCGTGCGCAAAGGCTTCCCAGGTCCATAGCCGTATCATTCCCTTGCGCGGAACCGGATTGTGATCAGCCCAGTTGACAGGACCTGGCTGTTGTTCCATGACCCACCACCTGCCGGCGGATGTCGCGCGATACAGATCATGATGAAAAGCCTGAAAATCCGGATCACCAGCGCGAACAAAATTTCGCTGGTGCTGTGTATTTGCTCCCGCACGGTCCTCCAAAAATCCCAGTGGATAGGAATCCCAGCTTGAGACATCAAGATCTGCACCCAGCTCAAAATGATCGAAGGTGAGAGTGCGCCCCATGAAGTTGTGGATCAGATCACGACCAGGTGACAACGCTCGCAATATTTCTGTCTGGCGTCGATTGAAGGCGACAATCTGATCTGATGAGAACCGGTAGAAATCCAATTGGTGAGACGGGTTCATTTCCGTCGGCGCGATTGCCGGTAATGGAACAGATTCGAAGCCGACATATTCCATGGACCAGAAAACATTGCCCCAGGCTTTGTTGAGCTGATCAATTGTTTGATATTTGTCTTTCAGCCAACGGCGAAATCCCGACAGGGATGCGTTGGCCCAGGAGCGGGCGGTGTCGTGACAGCCATACTCATTGTCAATTTGCCAGGCCACAACGCCCGGATGATTTCCAAACCGTTGTGCCAGCGCCGTAACGATGCGCACGCATTCGGCCTGGAATCCTTCATGAGAAAAACAATAATGACGACGTGAGCCAAAACCCAGTACCTGGCCTTGCTGGTTTACCGGCAGGATATCGGGCATTTCATCGACAAGCCATTTGGGCGGTGTTGTTGTCGGTGTTCCCAAAATCACCTTCAATCCAGCACTGTGCAAAATCTCGATTGCGTGCTCCAGCCAGTCAAAGCGATAATCATCACGTGTGGGCTCAAGCCGCGACCAGGCAAACTCGCCAATGCGCACATAGTCGATACCGAGCGCCGCCATGCGGGCCGCATCATTTTCCCAAGTGGTTTCGGGCCAATGCTCCGGGTAATAGCACACGCCGATCATGCGGTTATCCGCCATGGTATTATTTCCTAAAGTAAAACGCGCGGTTCCGGTCTGCCATTAAACGGGCGATTTATCAAAAACGTTCGGCCAGCGTCGGGCTGTGCCTCACGTTGTTCATCACTCAGGCCAATGGCAGCGGATGTTACGATCATTCTGCTGGCGTTGGGTCCAATGAATGCCGGACAGGTAATCTGTTCAGTTGGCAGGTCAATGGTTTCCACGCACCTGGCAGAACCATCATAGGCCTTTACGCCAGAACCTTCCCATTGCGCAATCCATATCAGGCCGTCTGCATCCATTACGGCACCATCCGACCAACCGGGCTGGCTGTCATCGCGGATCAAAAAGACTGTTGGTTGCGCTTTTGGCACACCGGTAGTCGGATCCAGATCAACGCGCATGACCTTGCCAGTCAGTGTATCAGTAAAATAGCCAACGCTGCCGTCTGCAGAAAAACATATGGCATTGGAAACTGTGATATCGGAAAAAAGCCGTTGTACCTCGCCACGATAAAAATGATAGATAGCACCGGCACGTTTTTCGGCGCTTTTACCCATAGTGCCAATCCACATGGCACCACATGGATGCACGCGGCTGTCATTGGAACGTGTGACTGCATTGTCAGCTTCAAGAGGGTGAACAAGGCTCAATGCGCCGGAGTTAATCTCCCGTTCGTATAGACCTTTTTCAGTTGCAAGCAATTGTCTGTGCTCATCGACCACACCCAATGCACTTGCCATAAAGGGCAGATCATGAACCCGTGCCGTGGGCGATTGGGCGCTCTTTTCAAACAGTTTCCGACCGGCAATGTCGAAAAACCAGGTGGCATCAGCAATCGGATCATGTGTTGGGCCTTCGCCCAACTGACAGGGCGTAGGATCAAAAATTGTCCAGCAACCATTACCCGACATTTGATCAACCTCCGAAAATATCGTCATAGGCAGCGATTGATAACCGCGCCCGTTCGGACAATTCATCTACGCTTATTCCCGGCTTGTAAAGACTTGATCCAAGACCAAAGGTGCGGATACCCACAGCCTTGTAGCGGGCGTAGGTCTCGTGGGAAACACCGCCAACGGCACCGATTTCAGTGGCGGGCGGCAAAATGGTTTTAATCGCACTGATACCCGACGGTCCAAGAGCGCTGGCAGGAAAGAATTTCAGGCCGGATGCACCGGCTTTGACGGCCTGCAGTGCTTCTGTGGCTGTGAATACGCCAGGCATGGTCACCATACCTTTCGCTGATGCACGGCGAATAACATCCGCATCAACGTTCGGGCTGACCATCAATGTCCCGCCAACGTCTGCCAAACGATCAACGTCAGCGGTGGTTAAAACTGTTCCGGCGCCAATCAGGCAATCGGATGGCGCTGTTTCAACAGCAATTTTTATGGAATCAAATGGCTGGGGGGAGTTTAAAGGGATCTCAATGGCCTGAAAGCCTGCATCGACCAGCGCGGCAATCGACTGCGCAGTTTCACTTGGCTTGATGCCACGTATAATAGCTACGAGAGACCGGTTTAAAGTTGGCCAGGCTACGGAATGCGTCATGCTTTTTTCTGTCCATAATGAGAGTTTGAGCGAGGCCAATATTGCTGCGCAGCCATGAGAAGGCCACGCAGTACCGCATCGTCGGCGTCAATCGCCACAACAGGCACCGCAAGGCACTTCAGAGCCGCTTCATAAAGGCGAAACAGTTTTCCGGACGCGATTAAATGCACCCGGTCAGGATTTGAGAATTCTGATATTGCTGCTGCAATTTCTCCACCGATGAGCAGGCCCGACAGTCGGGCAAAATTGCCCTGTGCCGGATTGTCATAGAGTAACTGCCCGGCACGAATGGAAAACAGCAATCGTGTTATCTCAGTCGGATTATTGTGTGCATCTTTTACCGCCCTGAGGAATGGTTCCTCCTCCGGGTCGCATGTATTTTCCTCACCCATGGCATGTTTCAGAATGGAATCCCGACTGATCAGGCCAAACAGCTCGCCGGTCATATAGGTCGAAAACGCGGTAACACGGCGCGATTCCAGGCGAACCCACTTTGAATGGGTGCCAGGCATGCAGGCCAGCGCAACATTGTTTTGATCTGCGACGCCGCCCAGCAGCTGTGTTTCTTCGCCGCGCATGACATCGGGCCGTTCTTTCAGGCGTTGGGCAAGACCTGGCAAAATTCGAATGTCACGATGTTCATTTTTTACCCGCACAGCCCCGTTGATGATGTCGGTCAGTTCTGTGGGAACATTCAGATAGCGTGCTTCAGTCCATCCCTGTCGCGAACCTGCCATGCCACATATGACAACCGGGAGCGTGGATGAAGCACCAAGGGCGCCAAGATGGGCATTCAAAATATTGGCAAATCCGGCCTGTGTCGCATGTGTCATCCCTTCATGGCTTCGTCGTTCAGCCAGAATTTCGCCAGCCTGTGACACAAGCCAGATACGAAAGCTTGTTGTGCCCCAGTCTACAGCAGCGCAAAAGGCGTTCATGGTTCACCCCGTCACAACGACGCCACCGTCAACCACAAGGGCTTGACTGGTCATCATTCTGGATGCTGAAGATGCAAGAAAAAGTGTTGGTGCAACAATGTCCTCCGGCAAAATTTCCTGCTTGATACACTGGCGTTCAATATGGTCTGCCAGGGCTTCGGGTGTCACCCAAAGATCCCGCTGGCGATCGGTCAGTACCCAGCCCGGCATAAGCGCATTGACCCGAATATTGTCAGGCCCCAGTTCTCTGGCGAGGCCGCGGGTTAACCCGGTAATGGCTGATTTGGATGCCACATAGGCCGGATAACCGGCATTGCCCATCATATAGGATATGGAAGAAAAATTTATGATGGAGCCGTGGCCCGCATCACGCATGTCAGCGGCAACTTCCTTTGCCGTGAAAAAATGCGGGCGCAGATTGATATTCATCGCCTGATCCCACTGTTCAACGTCGTAATCGTCCAATGTGTGACGATTGTCTGACGCCGCATTATTGACAAGGACAGTTATGGGTCCATGGGTCGCCCGTGCGGTCTTCATTTTTTCACGCAAATCGTCAATATCAGTTATGTCGCAGGCCATGAACAGCGGGCGGTTACCGTATTCGGCTTCAAGCCTGTCACATAATTCAGTTGCATCCGAGCGCTGCACGAAGGCCACTTTGGCACCCTGCGCAACAAACCCTTCCGTCAGCCATGCGCCAATGCCTGAGCCACCGCCTGTAATGAAGACTGATTGCCCTTTCAGATCATCAAAATGTGCCGCCAGTTTCATGCGTCATGTACTCCAGTTTGGTTTGCCCCGCCTGATGCCGCGGCGTTGAGTTCGAACACCGATAGATCAGATCTCGATTATCGGTGCGGTCCGAATGTGTCCGTGTTCAAAGTCGTTTCCCTTCAATGACCCACATGGTCTCTGGAAAACTCCATGGCAAAGTCAGTCCGTGGTTCATCAGGTATGTGCCGCTGAGATCAACGCACTCCGATTTCAATGTTTGTGTGCCGCGTGACAGGCCGCTGGCACTGTCACGGTTTATCAGGGTGATCCGGTATTGCGCATCCGGGTCCAGCCTGGTCAGACGCAAAGGCCGTGGTGCGATCTGGCTGCTGGTCGTTGCCTTGCCGACAAAGGCAACAAATCGGGTGTTGTCGACAGCAAGCTGCTGTTCGGCAATAACAGCCGGATCCGGGCTGTCCAGTCGCAATATGTCGGCCTGCATCATCCAGTGCTGATTGTCTTTCCACCAGCCGATCACATGGCGAAGCACGTCGGCTTCGTCATCCGACAATTCCCGTGGATCCATCTCTATTCCCATATGACGCTGCGCAGCGACCCAGGCACGAAAGCGAATGTCGAGAATGCGTCCGGATGTATGACATCGGCGCGGACCAACGTGACTGCCCGTAACTGCTGCGGGCAGAAACAAAGCGGCATTGTGCTGCATTTTCAAACGCTCAAGGGCATCATTGCTGTCACTCAGCCAGACGCGATGGGTTCTTTTGAGTATCCCGAAATCGATCCGACCGCCGCCCGAGGCACAGCTTTCAATTTCCACATGGGGAAATTCGGCACGCAACCGGTCAATCAATGCATAGGACCCGCGTGTCTGATCTGCATCGGGCATCGGCAGTACCCGGTTATGGTCCCATTTGATGTATTCAATTGCATGGTCGCGCAATACGGAGGCAATGCGGTCAAAAAGGAAATTCTGAACTTCCGGCAAGGCCATATTGAGGGCCTTTTGATTGCGGCCCAAAATCTGATCTTCACCGCCCAGTGCCCAACCGGGATGGGCCCGATGGATGTCAGAATCCGGGTTGATCATCTCCGGCTCAAACCAGATGCCGAATGTCATGCCGATACTGTGCACATGATCAATGAGCGGGTTTAACCCATCGGGATACTTTCGCGGGTCAACTTCCCAGTCGGAAAGCGCTCTGGTGTCATCATCACGGCGGCCAAACCAGCCGTCATCCAGCACAAAGCGTTCTGCGCCCAGTTCTGCAGCGCGGCTTGCGATTTCCTTGAGGGTTGGCAGGTTATGGTCGAAATAGACCGCCTCCCAACAATTGAAATGGACCGGTCTTGGACGCTGTGTGTCGGGCATCTGCACAACTTCGTCGCGAAGGTGTCTTTGAAAGGCGACGGCGCAACCATTGAGCCCGTCATCTGAAAAAGTGATGTAAAGCGGTGCGGTTTCAAATTGGGTCTGCGGTGCGACTTCCATACGTTCGGCATGGCCGAATTGAAGCTGGCGACGTCCGTCCGGCAATTCCTCGGCAATCATTTTGTGCCCGCCCGACCAGCCGTAGTGAAAGGCATAGGCCTGGCCCTGCGTATTGGTGGCACCGCGGCATGGTACAATAAGGCCAGGAAAATGTTCGTGGCCGGTTCGGCCGGTACGGTTTTCGCGAAAACGCATGCCGGGCGACCAGGCGGTCCGGTTCATCTGAAACTCGCCACACCAGCGCCCGGCGATATCGATCATTTCATCTGATTGCTGAGGTGCCGGCATAACCGGTGCGGACATCCAGTGCAGGTGAACGGGCCGCGTTGCCTCAAGACTGGCACGCGTTTCGATCACATGGGTCTGCGCATTGATCAAAAAGCGGGCAACATAGGTAAGACCATTGTTTTCGTCGGAAAAGAAAAGGACCAGACTTCCGGGCTCTTCTTCGGCCTTGTCCAAACAGAATTTGGTCAAAAGCTGTGTGCCATCCCTGGCGCGCACGATCAGGCCGGGCTGGCCGGGAAAAGTGCGTGTTGCTTCGGGGGAAACAGAAAGTTCGGGATTTAAATCAAGCATGCCACCGGTGACATCGATGGCATGTACTGCAAATAAAGTTTTCAGATCCTCATCATCCGGTAATCTCGGCCCCCAATAGATCACCTCGGCGAGGTGATCCTTGTGGGAACCGAGTACCAGAGTCTGACGCCTGTCATCCAGCCGCCAGCATTGGATCATGGTTGTTTTCCTGAGTTCAGGCATTGGATCATTTAACGGCTCCGAGTGTAAGGCCTGCGATAAAGTGTTTCTGCATCAGGAAGAACATCGCAACCGGTGGCAGTGCAGCCACAATGGCTCCGGCACTCATCAGGTGATAAGCGGCACGGAACTGTGCATTGAATGATGTGATACCTGCGGTGACCGGTTGGGAATCAACGCCCTGTGTAAGGACAATGGCCCAGAAATAGTCGTTCCAGATGAAGGTGAAAATCAACACACTGAGTGCGGCGATTGCCGGTTTCATCAATGGCAGGACGATATAGACGAAGATCTTCCATTCGGCGATACCTTCCACCCGTGCTGCTTCAATAAGTGCAAAGGGCAATCCCTTGATGAAGTTACGCATGAACAAAGTACAAAAGCCGGTCTGGAATGCGATGTGGAAAAGAACAAGGCCGGTCTTGGTATTGTAGAGGCCCATATCCAGTGTCAAATCCCGCACCGGTACCATCAGTATCTGAAATGGCACGAAGTTACCGGCAACGAAGATGAAGAATACCCACAGATTGAGTTTGAATTTGTAGATACCCAGTGCAAACCCTGCCATGCATGACAGCGCCACCGCACCAATGGCCGTAGGAATTGTTATGAGCAGGGAGTTCATCAGATAGCGCGGCATATCGGATTGAAAGAAGACCTTGCCGTAATTGTCCCAGCCGCCAAAGCTTGAAGGCAAGGACCAATAGTTGCCGCCCGAAAAATCACCTTCCGGTTTTACTGAGAACAGGGCAACCGCGATGAGTGGCAACAGCCAGAATATAAGCGCGACCGGCAGCAGGGACTGATAGGTGAGCTGCCAGCTGCGAGGCGATTTTTGAATGGGTGTTGGAAACATATCAGTGTCCCTTCTCGTCTTTGTACATCGAGTAGAGGAAGTACGCGATGAAGAACAACATGATGAAGAACAGCACCACGGCGATGGCAGCGCCATAACCCATGCGGAAACCGTATTCCGACAAAGCCACCTCAAACATGTAGAAGCTCAGTACCCGGCTTTCGCCAAAAGGCCCGCCATTGGTCATGATTGATATCAGATCGAAGGAACGTAATGCGCCGACAATCGTCACAACAAATGCAATGAATGTTGCGGGTTTGAGCTGTGGGACAATGACGTACCAGAGCATTTTCCAGCCCTTTGCACCATCAAGTCTTGCAGCTTCAATCTGTTCAGGATCAACCGCATTGAGGCCCGTGAGATAAAGGATCATGCAATAGGCGGTCTGTGGCCACAAGCCGGCAGCAATAATGCCGTAGGTCACATAGGTTGGATCACCCAGCACATTGATGGGGCCAAGCCCAACCCAGCCGATCACGGTGTTAAGCAATCCGAATGTCGGATCATAAAACCAGGTGAAGACCAGGCCAACAACAACCTGACTGATGACAAAGGGGAAAAAGAATAGCGACTTATAGAGCCTGATCCCGGTCACTGTCTGATTCAGAAAAAGGGCAATGAACAATCCGGCGGGAATTGCCAGCAGATACAGGATCAGCCAGATTATGTTGTTTTTCAGCGATGTGTAGAAGGCCGGGTCATCCCACAGCTCCACATAATTGCTTGTGCCGATATATTCACGGGCACCCAGGCCATCCCATTGGTAGAGGGATACATCAAAACTCTGGAAAATGGGAAAGATCACATAAACCATGAAAAACAGAATTGCCGGCGCCAGGAAAAGCCACGGCGTAATGCTGATTTCGTTGCGTTTGTACCAGGATCTGTTTGCTGATTCGTATTCAGATTTGGCTACGGTGGCAGTCGACATCGCGAACCTCGTTTCTATAGTGCGTTCGCATTTCCCGAAGGGCTGGCGACGCTGGAAACCAAAAGCGGGCTGGATGGCCCGGAAGGCAAGCTGGGGCGAGCCGCTGGCCCGCCCCGGTTTGGTTACTTGTAGATACGCTCACGTGCTTTTTCGAGGCGCGCCAGGATCTGGTCCACATTGTCAGGACGAACCATGAATTCCTGGAAACCTTCCATGCCGACTTTGGCCATTTCAGCCGGAGCATCACGGTCGAAGAACTGTGCCAGTGCATAGGCACCGTTCAGCATTTCAAAACCCTGCCGGACGAATTTATCGTCTGTATTGACGCTGGATTTATTGTTGACCGGCAACTGACCGAGACTGGCGTTCATTGATGTTTGAACCTCTGCCGAGGCAACAAACTTCAGGAATGCTCGTCCAGCGTCCTTGTTGGATGCACCCGATGGGATATGAAGTGTATCCGTTGGCGCTTCCTCAGCCATTGGGATGCCTTCAGTGATCAACGGGAACTGATAAAAATCCAACTGATCATCGGTCAATCCGGCAGCCTTGATCGGGTCAACCGCAAAGTTACCCATCAGATAGGAGGCGGCTTTTCCATCCACCAGGAACGGAATGGCTTCCTGCCAGCTGTAGGCTGTGTGGTCACCAATGAAGGCGTCCATGTCAAGCAGCTCGCGCCAATTGGCCATGGTCTTCTTGACCCGGTCGTCGGTCCATTTTTCCTTGCCGGCAGTCAATGCCATATGAAATTCATAGCCATTGGTGCGCATGTTCAGGTAATCGAACCAACCAGCAGCTGTCCAAAGGAACTTTGTGCCAATGGTGTAGCATTTGATGCCGGCATCAACGAGCTTTTGACAATTGGCTTTTTCTTCTGCCCAGGTCGTAGGTTTGGTCAGACCCATTTTGTCAAAAATATCTTTACGGTAGTAAACACCCCACTGATAATAGGTATAGGGCACGCCCCACTGCTTGCCATCAATTGTCAATGCAGTTTTGGTCGACGCCAGATTCTCAGCAAGGTCACCCTGCCAAAGATCAGAAACATCTTCGAACAGACCCGTGTTTACATAGGGCAGCATGCGGTTACCGGCATACCAGGTTGCGACATCCGGCGGATTGGCGGTCAGGAAGTTCCTGATCTGCGTCTTATAGGCATCGCGGTCGATGATTGTGGTTTCAATATTCAGATCCGGATGCATTTCCCCGAACTGAGCAATGACACCTTCAAATGTTGCACGTGGTGCAGGATTTGAGGTGTCGAGAAAGATTTTCATATCGCCGGACAGCGGCTTATCAGCCGCAAAAGCCCCGGTTGCCAAGACTGCAGTGGTAACAAGCGCCGTTGCTGACGCCTTTAAAATGGAACGCATGGTGTCCTCCCTTTGGTTCCGAATAGTGAAACTAATATTTACATATTGAAATTGGAACACGATTGGCATAGGCTTGTCAAGAATATCCTCACAGGCTTTTGTTGCTGGGTGGGGGTAGGGAGGAATACTGTTGGAGACTGAACGCAAGTCGAGCGGGACTGTGGGGAAGGCGCTGAGTGTGCTTGACCAGGTGGCATCATTTGAACGTCCGGTGCGATTCAATGATGTGCTGGAGGATTCCCCGTTTCCCAAGGCGACGCTCTACCGGATATTGCAGAATTTGGTGACTGAAGGCCTGCTGACATTCGATCGTGAGTGGCAGACCTATTCGCTCGGCGTTCGTCTGGTCCGACTGGCACATTCCGCCTGGACACAATCATCTCTGGCCCCGGTTGCAAGGCCCCATCTGACCGCGCTCAGTGAGGCGACCGGTGAGACCATACATCTTGCGCAGCTCGACGGCCCGCATGTGCTTTATCTGGACAAACGGGATGCAAAACGCCGCATAACCATGTTTTCAGAAGCGGGCAAAGTTGGTCCGGCCTATTGCACCGGTGTTGGAAAAGCCATGTTGGCCTTCCTGCCAAAAGATGAACTTGAGCGGATATTACCTCAGCAGTCCTATCATCGCTTTACACCCGCAACGCTGTGTTCGCAGCAGGCTTTGACGGGCGAACTTGAGCAGATTCGTGAGCACGGGTTTGCTCTTGATCGTGAAGACCATGAGCCCGGAATCATTTGTGTCGCGGTGCCTGTCTTATCCAGGACCAAACAGATGATGGGCGCAATTTCTATTACCAGCACATCTGCCAGAACATCACTTGGCAAGCTCGAGAAACTTGTGCCGGATTTGCAAAATGCAGCCAGTGAAATAGCCACAGCGGCCGAATACTGGCGATTCCCCGATAATCAAAGAACGCCAGAGAAAATGGAGATTTAACACAATGTCAGGTGTAACACTTCAAGATGTAATCAAGCGATACAGTGATGTTCAGGTGATCCATGGTGTGGATCTTGAAATTGACGACGGCGAGTTTTGTGTATTCGTTGGTCCATCCGGCTGCGGAAAATCGACACTCCTGCGCATGGTTGCCGGCCTCGAAGAGACCACTGAGGGGAAAATCTCCATAGGATCACGTGATGTGACCCGCATGGACCCGGCGCAGCGCGGTGTTGCCATGGTTTTTCAGACCTATGCGCTTTATCCGCACATGACGGTGAAGGACAATATGGGTTTTGGTCTGAAAATGAATGGCCACCCAAAAGCCGAAATTGAAAAGAAGGTTGCCGAGGCGACTCGCATTCTCAAACTTGAAGAATATCTCAGTCGTAAACCGGCGGCCCTGTCGGGTGGTCAGCGCCAGCGTGTCTCCATCGGCCGTGCGATTGTTCGCGGACCGGAGGTGTTTTTGTTTGACGAGCCGCTTTCCAACCTGGATGCGGAATTGCGCGTCGAGATGCGTGTTGAAATCGCCCGGTTGCATAAGGAAATCGGCGCGACGATGATCTATGTGACCCATGATCAGGTCGAGGCAATGACACTGGCGGACAAGATTGTTGTCCTGCGTGCCGGTTACATTGAACAGGTTGGTGCGCCGCTTGATCTGTATCGTGATCCGAACAACAAGTTTGTTGCCGGCTTCATCGGCTCGCCCGCCATGAATTTCCTGGACGGTACAAGCAAGGGCGACACGGTCGAAATTCCGGCACTAAAGGGCAGTTTCAAATTGCCGATGGCCCTGCCAGCAGCCGGTACGCCTGTTACAGTTGGTGTGCGGCCTGAACATATTGAGATTGACACTTCAGGTGACACTTTATCGGTTGATCTGACCGAGGCATTGGGCGGTGTATCCTATGCCTATCTTGTCGCTGATACCGGTGAGAAAATAATTGTTGAAGAGCGTGGTGACGAGCGTTCTGTTGAAGGCTCCCGGGTTGGCATCAAGTTTGAACTGGAACGTACGATGCTCTTCGATCGCGAGACAGAAGCCCGCATTCGTTAGAGCAATTCAGGTTATGACGGAATCGGCAAAACCGGAATGCATCAACAAAATCAAAGGCCGGTACCGTTGTCTCGTTTCTGACAAAACGTGAAACGGTATAGATATCCGTGAATGAGTATCCCGATCGAAACCCTGCGGTCGGGCGCAAATACAACAAAATTGAAAATTCCATTTAATGGAATTCAATATGACTATACAGAACAAACTCGATATGCTTTAACCAGCTTGTTGCAGTGCATTAGAGCAATTCAGGTTTGGGCGGGACCGGCAAAACCTGAACGCGTCAACAAAATCAGAGGCCGAAACCGTTATCCCGTTCCTGGTAAAACGTGAAACGGTCTTGTCTGTTTTGCACATCAGGATCGCTGTTCGCCGGATTGGTCCGGCACACAGGCTTCGCAGCACCAGCCTTGAGCGGATCCCTCGAAACTGCAAACAAGCGCAATCAGCGGTTTGAACCGGGAGAAAGCGGGATGACGATACACAGCGAGCGTGAACCTGGAGAAGGAAAACCGGCTTCTTTGCAAAAGGCCCGCTCTGCAAGTGGTACCGGTACACTGGGTAAGGCAATTTCCCTGCTCGATATCGTGGCCGGGTCGGAATATCCCATGCGATTTACCGAGATACTGGCGATATCAGATCAACCGCGCGGCACGCTTCACCGGCAATTGACCAATTTGCTGGAAGAGGGGCTGCTCAGTGTTAATCGTGATCATACGTATGAATTGGGATTTCGACTGCTGAATCTGGCCTCCACGGCCTGGGCCAATAACCAGTTTCGAATTATTGCCGAACCGCATTTGCGCTGGCTTCATGAGCAGACGGGCGAAACGGTACATCTGGGCGTACTCAAGGGATCGGATGTCATTTATCTCGACAAGGTTGAAGGGCGCCAGTCGGTGCGGATGTATTCGCAGATCGGCAATGCATCCCCGGCCTATTGTACCGGTGTTGGAAAAGCAGCCATGGCCTGCCTTGCCGATGATGTGCTGGAAGCCCTCATGCTGGAAATGAAATTCCAGCGCTTCACCGAACATACACTTCATACGCCAGATGCATTGCGACGTGATATCCAGATCATTCGCAAAACAGGCTGCGCCTATGACCGCGAAGAGCACGAAGTTGGCATACGCTGCATTGCTGCGCCCATCCAATCGCGGGACCGCAAGTTTTTGGCGGGTGTGTCAGTGACAGGCCCGGCCTATCGCATATCGCAGGAGGCGCTGGATGGCTGGGCAGAGCCGGTCAGACAGACGGCGCAATTGATCATGACCGATATGCATACCAGGCTTGGACCGCGCAGCTGATGCTGCGTCCATGTCCATAGCCCCACTGAGCACTTAACCTATTCCATGCAGCCAGTTGGCAAAAATCCCAATGTCGGGGTTGGCAGATGCACCGGCCGGATAGGCAAGAAAATAACCATAGTCTGAAAGTTCGATGTCGCTAAGGCGGTGGAGCAGGCCAGCCTTTATTTCGGGGCTTACAAGCGTGTCATTCAATGCAATACCCTGACCGTCAATGACCGCCTGTGCACGCACGTTTGGGTCTGGAATGATCAATGTGTCCGCACGTTGTTTATAAGGCAGGTTCGCAGCCTGATACCAATGTGACCAGGCGTTGCTGTCCTGACGGTCACGCAGCAATGTCAAATGTTCAAATGCTTCTTCGATGCCATATTCCTGCACCAGGTGCAGGGCATTTTTATCGCCGCAGGGCCATGCCGGGCAGGCGAACAACGGTTCGATAGCAACATCGTTCCAATTGCCATTTCCCCATCGAACAGCCAGATCAACGCCTTCGCCCTTCAGATCCAGCAAATCAATCATTGGCTGTATGCGCAGCCTGACATCGGGATGCAGCCGCATGAAATCCATCAGCCGGGGTGATAGCCAGCGTGAGGCAAAATAGGTCGTAACACCGATCGTCAGCGTGCGCGTTGCGGACCGTCGTTGCTCGTCAATCTGTTGCTCGATGATCTCGAATGCGGACAGGCTGGTTGCCAGCAATTCCTGGCCGGCCGGTGTCAATGCAACCCCGCGCGGCAATCGGCGAAAAACCACAAAACCCAATTCGGCTTCAAGCTGCCGCATCTGATGGCTAATCGCGCCCTTGGTCAGATGCAGCGTTTCAGCGGCTGCAGAAAAACTGCCGTGACGGGCAACGACACTAAATGTCCGCAGATTGTCATAGGTTCTAAATCGCATGCCTACTGTCTAATAAGATTAGTCGATAAGTGCAAAATATTTCGATTTTCACGTGTCATCCATTCGTAAGATACTGAAATAGGCATAAAAGGTGATTTCCACTTCAATTAGGATGAAAATCATTGAACGCACAAATGGCTGACACCAATCCACGGTTGCCCAATCGACGCGGTCGGGCTCTGCGCTGCAGAAATGACAAACGGAGCGTCGTGCAACAATTCCATTCGCGCAAAATTCCGGTCTACAATTTTCTCGACCATGCGGCGCTTGCAGCAATAGAAGACCAGGCCGACTGGATAATGGACAGGATTGGTGTCGAATTTCGTGGCGATACCGTCGCGCTCGATCTGTTTGCCCAGGCAGGTGCACGCGTGGAAGGCGAACGCGTCCGGTTTGATCCCGGTCACCTGCGCCAATTATGCAGCACCGCGCCTGCACAGTTCAAGCTGCATGGCCGCGATCCGCAAAATACGGTTACGCTGGGTGGTGACCATATCGTGCTGATGCCTGGCTATGGATCGCCTTTCGTCACCGACCTGGCCAGGGGACGACGCTATGCAACGCTCAAAGATTTTCATAAATTCGTGAAACTTGTCTTTATGTCCCCATCCCTGCATCACTCCGGCGGCACCCTATGTGAGCCCACGGATATTCCGGTCAACAAGCGCCATCTCGACATGGTCTACGCCCATTTACGACTATCATCCAAGCCATTCATGGGCAGTGTAACGTCACCACAGCGCGCGCAGGATTCGATTGACATGGCGCGTATCGTCTTTGGCGCACAGTTTCTCGAAGATAATGCTGTGATGCAGGGCAACATCAATGTCAATTCACCGCTGGTTTATGACGATGGCATGTCCGCTTGTCTGCGGGTCTATGCGAAAGCCAACCAGTGTGTGTGTATCTCACCGGCTATATTTGCCGGCGCCATGGGTCCGGTATCATCCGCGGCCGTAGCAGCACAAACCCTGGCGGAAGCAATGGTGGGCATTGCACTTGTGCAACTGGTTCGCCCGGCGTGTCCCGTGGTCTTCGGTTCATTTCACTCCACCATGAATTTGCGCAACGGATCACTGACATTCGGAATGCCCGAAGCTAATCTGGTGACCATGGCTCTATCGCAATTGGGTCGCCGCCTTGGAGTGCCCGTTCGATCAGGCGGCGGGCAGGTAACCGCTTCCAATGCGCCGGACGGGCAGGCTATGCAGGACAGTGCAAATGCAATGTGGACTGCCATGATGTCAGGCAGCCATCAGATATGGCATGCGGCTGGTTGGCTGGAAGGCGGGCTGACCATGTCCTATGAAAAATTCATCCTTGATCTGGACAATTGCGGCGCGATGTTGCGCCTGCTTCAAGGCATAATTGTCGATGACGAAGCACTTTCAAAGGATTCCTATCTGGAATCTGGTCCCGGTGAAAATTTCCTGTCGACAGCCCATACGATGCGCCATTTCGCAACAGCAAATTATGAATCGCTTCTGCCTGACGCAGGTCCGTTTGAAACCTGGCATGAAAAAGGCAGCCAAAACGCGGCACAGCGCGCCGCCCTGGTGTGGAAGGACATGCTGAGCGCCTACCAACAGCCGCAGATGAGCGAAGAAACAGACAAGGCACTGATTGAATTTATGGCAGAGCGCAAGGGTGCGATGCCGGATGCCTGGTATTGAAAAAAGGAAATTTCGAGCATGACGGAAGAACTTAGCAGAACATCTGCGCTTGCATCGCGCCATCAGGCATTGGGCTCTGCCCTTGAAGACTGGAATGGCATGGGTACGGCCTGGAGTTATGACAGCGACCCCAATGACGAACATGATGCGGTGCGTGAAAGTGTCGGCATGTTCGACATGTCACCTTTGAAAAAGATTTATGTCACAGGAAAAGATGCAGCATCGGTGCTCAACCATCTCGTTACCCGGGATGTCAAAAACATTGCTGTGGGGCAGGCGGCTTATCTATCAGTTTTAACCAAGGAGGGCACGATGGCTGATGACGCCATCCTCTACAATCTTGGCGAGGATCAATGGATCATCGTTCATGGTTCAGGCGATACAATGGCCCTGCTTGAAGCATCTGCAATGAACCACTCAGTGGTGATAAGGTTTTGCGATGATTTACACGACCTGTCGGTTCAGGGCCCGCAATCACTGCAACTGCTTGACAGTCACTGTGATATTGATCTGTCCGCCCTTGCCTACTTCAAGCACACGCCTGCCAGTCTTTTTGGGTATCCTTGCCGCATCTCCCGCACCGGATACAGCGGGGAACGCGGGTATGAGATTTTCGCCGATGGTGGTGTCATAGGCGAAATTTGGGACCGGCTGGTAGAGGCGGGTGTCGTGCCGTGTTCCTTCACAGCGCTGGACAAGCTTCGCATTGAAGCCGGGCTTTTGTTCTACGGCTACGACATGACGAGCGAACACACGCCCTATGAAGTCGGACTTGGATTTACGGTCTCCGCAGCCAAAACCGGCTATCGCGGTCATGAAGCTCTGATGGCTGCAAGGGGCAAGGAAAAAATCAACATGATATGCCTTGATATCGACCATCCGGATATGGTCAGCGGCGGCGAAGAACTCTTCATGAACGGGCAGCTTATTGGTGTCGTGAACAGCCCGTGTTTTTCACACCGGATGAATAAATCTCTGGCTCTTGGCCATGTGGCACCCGATATGGCAAAGCCCGGAACAAGACTTGAGGTCAAGGGAGGCGACATTGAAACAACTGCGGTGGTTGTAACCATGCCAATCTATGATCCTGACAAGCAAAAGACGCATCAAACCTGAGCAAAATTTCCGGCCATGGTCCGGCCCGGATGGACAATTGCCGGGGATGATCATTGGTAAATGATGACGAATCATGCCAAGTGCCGAGGCATGACAGATCAATCGCGTATCGATGCCCAGATTTCGTTTCTTACTGAGGCGGATAAATTGAAATCCATTTTGAGGGCGACCACCCTGTGTGATCGCTCGCGGCGGGAAAATTCCGGTGAGCACAGCTGGCATATTGCCCTTTATGCTTTCGTGCTTGCAGAACACGCTGTTAAACCCGTCAAGATAGATCGTGTCATCAAGATGCTGCTCATTCATGATCTGGTGGAGATTGATGCTGGAGACGTGCCTATTCACGGGGATCATGATCCGGTAGAACAGGCGGCCGCAGAGCAATTGGCGGCAGACCGTATTTTTGGTTTGCTGCCGGATGATCAGGCGCAGGATTTTCGCGCTCTTTGGGATGAATTTGAGGCCGCGGAATCGGACGATGCGGTGTTTGCCAAATCCATAGATCGGGTGCAGCCGGTGATTTCCAATCTGGAAAGTGGCGGCGACTCATGGACGGATTACAATGTAACCGCACAGGAGCTTGAATCACGCGTGGGATCCAAAGTGCGCCGTGGTGCGCCATCAATATGGGCAAATCTGCGTCACCGAATTGACGCATGGTTTGCGCAAAATTGAGCTGTTGCTCTGACCACCGTCGACCTGTCAGCCACATCAGAATTTACATTGAGAGATGAAAAAAAGGGACGCATTTGCGCCCCTGTGTTTTGGCATCGGTTAATTTACTTCGATGGAAGCATGACTTTGTCGATCACGTGAATGACGCCATTGTCTGTCACGATATCTGCGGATACGACCATTGCATTGTCAACGCTGACACCAGCACTGGACTTGGTGACAGCGAGTGTTTTGTCACCGGCTGCTTTCAGTGTTTTTACGTGTATGCGTCGACCAGGCAAATCTGTCGACATTAGTTTGCGCGGTAAAACGTGATAGCTCAAAATGGCAACAAGCTGATCTTTGTTCTCCGGTTTCAGTAATGATTCAACCGTGCCGGCAGGCAATGCTGCAAAAGCTTCATCTGTTGGCGCAAAGACAGTCAGGTTCTCACCATTGGCAAGCGCATCTGCAAGTCCTGCGGCCTGTGCCGCAGCCAGCAGTGTTTTAAAGCTGCCTGCTTCCTGGGCTGTTTCGACGATATTGGCAGCATTGGCCGATACCGCAACTGTTAGTCCCAATGCGGCGCAGGCTGTAATTATTAATTTCTGCATGTTCCTACCTCTGAAGATTGACAGGCAGTCGACCACCGGGTGTTCCGGGTTGCGAGACCCTGTCTTGTTCGAATGGAACCATTTGATGTCGGAAAGTCGGTCCACTCGGCTAGGCGCGCCGCGCCGCGCGATGTGGTGCATCGGGCAAGCGGCGCAACGACGCAGATGGGCCGACTTTCCGTCACCCCTGACAGGCAGAAACAGTTGAAATTCCGCGATGAATGGGCCGGGCGATTTTGCCCCCTGACAGTGTTGGTTCGCACTTGTGGTGGGATGACACCACTGCGTGCAATCCGCCTCGTCAGCGAACAAAATCTCCCGGTCAAATGCTTTCATTCGAACAAGGCAGGGTCTAGCTGGGCATATATACGTGGTTGTTTTGCATTTAGATCACCGCTGCAAAGAAAAATTGAATTTCAAAATAAATAGGCGATAATTTCCAGATCAGGTGATCTGAATACAAAACCCTGTCGTAATGGTCCTGTTGTCAACAAGGGCCGGCTTATGCTGAAAGTCTTGCAGATGGAAAAACCTACGGCTGATGCGGCCAGAATTGCTGATCAGGCTGTTTTGAAGTCGCTCCTGTCGGATATCGCCCTTTCGCGCGACAAAAGTGCATTCGAGGCATTGTTTGTGCGGTTTGGTCCGCGCGTTAAAGGCATGATGATCAAATCAGGCGCCAGCAATGATGTGGCGGAGGATCTTGTCCAGGAGGTAATGCTGACGATCTGGCGTAAAGCCTCGCTTTACGCACCGGAGCGCGGCAATGTTTCCACCTGGATATTTACGATTGCCCGAAATGCGAGGATCGATCGTCTGCGACGCCAGCCGGTACAGGCCTATGTTGATGTTGATACTGTCAGCCTTGTTTGTGATGCACCCAATGCGGAAACGGCTGTCATGGGCCGACAGAATGCCGAAATTGTGCGCGCGGCCATGGATACTTTGCCCGCTGAACAAAGAGATGTAATTGATCTGGCGTTCATTCAATTTATGCCGCAAAGCGAAATTGCCAAAACACTGGAACTTCCGATCGGCACCGTGAAATCGCGTGTCAGGTTGGCTTACAAAAAATTGAAACAGAATCTTGAGGAACTGAGATGAGCATACATCATCATCTGGATGATGCGTCATTGGTACGCTACGCAAGCGGGGATCTTGATGCCGCATTTGCCATTGTTGTCGCTTCTCACCTGGCCATGTGTGGCAAATGTCGTGAAGCGGTCCGTTTGGCAGAAGCAATGGGCGGTGTATGCCTGACAGAAACACCAGAAGCCGATCTTTCGCAGGGAGCCTTTATGCGCCTGTCCCAGCGCATAGATGCA
This sequence comes from uncultured Rhizobiaceae group bacterium, assembly GCA_947501445.1. Classification (GTDB taxonomy): domain Bacteria; phylum Pseudomonadota; class Alphaproteobacteria; order Rhizobiales; family Rhizobiaceae; genus Hoeflea_A. The sequence goes on from CANMVS010000017.1 coordinate 129,899, forward strand.
GAACTGGACAAAGATCAGGCGCAACCTGGCGAGCAACAGACATCAGAAGCTGTTGCGTCCGCTGACGTTCCGCTACCCCTATCTCATTTGATCGGTGGTTCCCTGGATGATTTGGCATGGCGACATGTGGTTCCAGGTGTTCAGCGCTATCGCATCGACATGGCTGATACGCAGTCTTCACTGTATCTGCTTAAAATTGGATCAGGCAGAACGATGCCAGAGCATGGCCACGGGGGAACAGAAATGACCCTGATATTGCGCGGTTCCTATAGTGATGTCATCGGAAAATTCGATCGCGGTGACATAGCTGATCTGGACGAACATGTCGAACATCAACCCGTTGTTGATTCAACGGGCCCGTGTATCTGTCTTGTCGCAACAGAGGAACCAACCCGCTTCAAGGGGATTGTGGGTCGTCTGATGCAGCCGCTCGTTGGAATCTGACACCTGTATGAGTGAAAAGCCATTCCGTTTGGGAAATGTCTGGGTTGTGGGCGCCAGTTCCGGCCTTGGCAGAAGCTTTGTGCACCTTATTGATGGCAAGGCGGACAGGATTGCAATTTCCGCCCGATCCTCACACACATTGAAGGAAATGCAATCGCAGGGTGATTGCCTGAAGGCCTATCCGCTGGATGCGGTGAACGAGTTTGCGGTTGCCCGCACCGCAAAGTCGATTGAATCGGAGTTTGGCGGCATAGACCTGGCGGTGCTGAGCGCCGGGTTATGGAAACAGATGCCGATCAGCGACATGGATGTCGAGCATATGCGTAACGCCATGGATGTGAATTACTTTGGTGTTGTGAATGCTGTTCAGGCTCTTCTGCCCGGTATGAAAGCGCGGGGCCGGGGCCATATTGTAATCGTCGCATCTGTCGCAGGCTATCGTGGCTTGCCATCATCGGTCGCCTATGGGCCGACAAAAGCAGCGCTGATGAATTTTGCAGAAACACTCAAGATAGAGCTGTGCGACAGCGGGATTGATATTTCCATCGTAAACCCCGGTTTTATCGATACACCCATGGTACGCGGTAATTCGTTCAATATGCCCGGGCTTATGAACGTGGACAGGGCAGCGCAAAAGATGCTCGATGGCATTTTGAAAAAGAAGTATGCGATCCTCTTCCCAACAGTTTTTGCCAATGCGGTAAGGATGACAAACCTTTTGCCCAACTGGCTGTATTTCAAGCTCATTCGCCTGATCACGGATAGGTAATGGGCCTGGTGCCCGTTTGAAAAGCAAGTGAGGGCCAACACTGCTAGCGATCCGCATCGTAGCTCTAACAAGACCGTTTCACGTTTTGTCAGAAACGGGACAGCGGTTTAGAAGCGCGCCAATGAAGATACAGCATTATTCGGTCATCGGCACGCATAGTGCCGGTGAATGAAGCGCCACATTTGAATGTTGTTAGAAAAAGTCCTCAAAGGCCCCGTTGCAGATCTTCTGCAGTCAGGACCGGCGAGATGTCGATTGAAGCATTCAGCGCTGCAAACATGGGTTCGTTGTACATCGTCAACCGGGCTTGATCGGTTTCTTCAAAAATAACAATGCCCATTCGTTTTCCGTCTTCAAGCGAAAAATAGGAAGCCTCTGCATCAACGGCCTCAATGAGCTGCTGGATGGCCTTGCCGAGAGTGCCGTCTTTCTCGGCCTGATTGCCTTTTTCGACGGGAATTGTAAATTTGAGCATCAGCCGCATGGTTTTCTCCTGGTTCTGTTTTTCACAGTATTGGCCCGTATATTTATTCAGGTGCATGATAGTTTCGGAGCATTGACCGGTCAATCTGATCAGATGTAACGCAGGATATTGTGTAGGAGACATCTATTTGAGGTTACAGGACGTCTCGAGCCATTTGGCAATGGATCTAAGCGGCCTTGTCCATATCTGTGCGTGATGTCGTTGGGCCGGATGTTGTGACGCTTGACCTCGGCGGTGCAGGTTTGGCGTGAAACGGCAGACGTCGTATCCACAGCCTGAAAGCCTCAAAATGGATAGCCAGCCAAACCTTGATGGTCATCAATCCATTGAGTGCAAACAGAGTCAGTAACATCGTGTCAGTCAGCTCTTTGTGGCTGCCCTCGAAATGCGCGGCAAGCAATGGGCCGGCTTCGTCTTCAAGCAATATTCCAACCGATGCGGCACAACCGGGCAGGCGGGTTCTGAAACGGTATTGCCCGCTGACCGTATTGAACGGGGAGACATGAAAATTCTTCGGCGCCACCTGTCGAATGATGTCTTTGTCGTTGTTTTCAACAGCAAGCGCGTAGGTGTGTCTTTCGCCAAACGTATTGGACACTTCATAGATGACGATGCGTGGTTTACCTTCCCCATCAAGGCCATAATAGACCGTCAATGGATTGAATACATAACCTAAAACACGTGGATAACACAGCATCACAAAACGGCAGATTTCCCGATGACCAAGCGTATCGCCGGCAATTTTCTCCAGATGATATTTCAGATTTTCACCATTCCCGTGATCACTGTCATGAATGGAAAACAGGTTAAATCGATTGTGAGAAAATAACCGTAACCGGCGCGACCAATCATCCAGCCGATCGATGTCCATTGAAAAATTGAAGGCCGAGTATCTGAACGAATGCACAAGCGGACGCAAACGCCGATGCATCACCTTGCCAGGATACAGACCTTCGTGATTTCGTTTCATTCGGCCACCTGCAGATAGGCATCCAGTCCTGTGCGTTTGATATCAAAATCCGGATCATTGGCCCATGGACGTGCCTGACCGCCCAATCTTTCCGCCACACTCAGACCGCTGGCGATACCGTCTTCGTGGAAACCAAAGCCCAGGTAACTCCCACAATACCAGGTGCGTCTGTACCCTTGGATGGTTGGCATGTTCTCTTGTGCTCGAAAGGCTTCAGCCGTAAAGACCGGATGGTCATAATGTTCGATCCGATCAATGGTTTCGGGGCGAATTTCGCGGGTTGGATTGAGCGTGACAAACAGATTTTGCGACGTATGCAGGGTTTGCAGGCGGTTCATCCAGTAACTGACACACAACTCGCCTTCATTGTGCCTGCCGGCTTTGATGTAGTTCCAGCTGGACCACAACCGGCTTCTCTTGGGCATCCAACGTTCGTCCCGATGCAGCACAGCAGTGTTTTTCTGATAGGGAAAGGCTGATAGCAGTCCGTGTTCCACCGCATCTGTATCACTGAGCAATGCCAGCGTTTGATCTGCGTGGGTCGCCAGAACGATATTATCGAACAATCGCAGGACTTTGTCGCGGGTCTCCACCAATACCCGGTCGGGGCGGCGCGTGATTGACGTAATATCTGCGTTCATGACGAATTTACAATCGCTGTCATGGACCAGTTTTTCCACATAGGTTCTGCTGCCACCCAGGACCGTTTGCCATTTCGGCCGGTTTTTGAATTGCAGCATGCCATGGTTGGAATAGAATTCGATAAATGCCCGAGCCGGAAAATCGAGCATTCGATCAACCGAGGTGGACCAGATTGCGGCACCCATCGGTACGATATGATCATCGATGAAATCGCGTGAGTAATTCTCCATATCAAGAAAATCACCCAGCGAGGTATCAAGGTGGTATTTTACAATGCGCTGTTTTGCCTGTTTGAAAAACCGATTGATCTCCCGCAACATCATCCAATGTTGAAAACTGGCGAGGTTTCGTCGCTGACCGAAGTACCCATTGGCACCGGATCCGGCATATTCATAGCGACCGTCATCATGTGTCATGGAAAAACTCATGATCGTGCTGGAGCATTTGACGTCCAGATGTCTGAAAAGCGCACATAGATTGGGATAATTGCGTTCGTTGAAAACGATAAAACCGGTATCAACGGGCACTGGACCGTCCGGCGTGTCAACATCGACGGTATTGGCGTGTCCGCCGAGTGTATCGGATTTTTCAAATAATGTTACGTGGTGCCCTTTGCTGAGCAGCCACGCGGCCGACAGCCCTGAAATTCCGCCGCCTATCACAGCAATGTTCAGTTTTCGCAACCGGGCCTCCCACCATGCATATGTTTTGCTTACAGGGCCATACGTGACAGGTTCTGTCGTGGATCACCAGAACCACATTAAATTGCTGTGCATTTCAATCGATAAGCTGTGAGTGATCCACTAAGCGATGCCTATCGTAGTCATTTACGACGCTTTGGTTCCATTGTGTTGTACTGATTGGAAACAAAACGCATGAATTTTGGACGGATATTTGTCATTTTCCGCTATGCCTTGCAGTGGAAAATTTGAATACCCCAGGTGCCAATAATAGAAATAGAACAGGCGAAAACGTTCAATGCCCCTTTTTCTCAAAGCCTATTGTGTCACAGCAGTCTTTTTCTTTGCCATAGACTACCTGTGGCTGGCTCGTATTGCGACGGGGTTTTACCGCAGTCAGCTGGGGCCACTGATGCTTGACCAGCCAAAACTACCCATCGCCGCGCTTTTTTACATTCTCTATGTGGCAGGTATCGTGGTCTTTGCTGTTATACCAGCACTGAAAGAGCAGTCATTGCAGACCGCACTTATGTTGGGTGCATTGCTGGGGTTCATCGCCTATGGCACCTATGACATTACCAATTATGCAACGCTGCGCAGCTGGCCACTTGTGGTGGTTTTTGTTGATATCGGCTGGGGTATTGTATTGACATCCGCCTCAGCAGGATTTGGGTATCTATTGACCCGATTTCTTGCAGCCGGTTGAATTAGAGAAAAATTACGGATGCAGGGCGACCGGCAGTAACTGCATGCCGGCCGCGCATATCATGTCGTATCAGGTTCCTGGAAACCGATAATCCTTGAACTGTTGCCGCAATACGGTTTTTTGGATTTTACCGGTTGCTGTGTGGGGGATTTCCTCCACAAACTCCACATCATCCGGCATCCACCACTTGGCTATCTTCGGACGCATGAATTCAAGGATGTCCTGCTTGTCGGGATTACGGCCTTCCATTGGCACGATGACCAGCAGCGGCCTCTCGTCCCATTTTGGATGGACAACGCCAATGACCGCGGCTTCTGCAACATCGTCATGGCCAACGGCAAGGTTTTCCAACTCAATGGTGGAAATCCATTCTCCACCGGATTTGATGACATCCTTGGCCCTGTCTGTAATTTCCATGTAGCCGTGCGGGTCCACATGCGCAACATCCCCGGTATCAAACCAGTTTTCCGCATCAAAATTTTCAGCCCCCTGGCCTTTGAAATAGGCCGACGATACGGCCGGTCCACGAACCTTCAGACGGCCGAATGTTTCACCGTCCCACGGCAGCGACTTATTCTCATCATCGGTGATCTTCATCTCGACTGTGAATGGCGGGTGCCCCTGTTTTTCCTGCAGATCCAGCTTTGCCTCTCCGTCAAGATCAGCGTATTCGGGCTTGATTGTGCAAATGGTTCCAAGGGGAGACATTTCCGTCATGCCCCAGGCGTGGATAACATCGACGCCATATTTGTCCTGAAATGCCCTGGTTATCGCACGCGGACAGGCCGAGCCACCGATCACGACACTTTCAAGGTCAGGCAGCGTACCGTCAATCTTATCCAGATGCTGCAGCAACATAAGCCATACGGTCGGCACGGCTGCGGTCATCGTGACACGTTCTTGTGTCAGCAGCTGATAAATGGACTGGCCATCCATGCCGGGTCCGGGAAGCACCATACTGGCGCCAACCATCGGGCATAAAAAGGCTGTTGCCCATCCATTGGCATGAAACAGGGGTACAACAGGCATCATCCGGTCACGCGATGAAAGGTTCATCATGTCGGGCTGTGATGCAGCCATGGCATGCAACACATTGGAACGATGAGAATAGACAACGCCCTTGGGATTTCCCGTCGTGCCGGATGTATAGCACATGCCGGCTGCGGATTTTTCGTCGAATTCGCGCCAGGCGAAATCATCATCAACTTCATTGACCCAGTCTTCATAGGCAACCACATTGGTGAGCTTTGTCTCAGGCATATGCGCTGCATCCGTCAGCACAACAATCTTTTCCAGGCTGGGTACCTTGTTCGCAATGGCCTCGACGATCGGCATGAAGGTCAGGTCAACAAACAGGAAACGATCTTCCGCATCATTCATGATCCAGGCAATCTGGTCGGGAAATAGCCGTGGGTTCAATGTGTGATAAACCGCGCCTATGCCCAATATGCCGTACCAGGCTTCCAGATGGCGCCAGGTGTTCCATGCCATTGTTGCAACCCGGTCACCCATGGCAATGCCGTCTTTTTCCAGCCTTTTGGCCACCTGACGGGAACGCGCGTGTATCGAACTGTAGTTGGTTCTGTGTATCGGCCCTTCGACGGACCGTGATATCACCTCCCGATCGCCATGATACAGTGCCGCGTGATCGATGATTTTACTGCATAGCAGCGGCCAATCCTGCATCAATCCTTGCATATTATTCTCCTCCAGCATTTTGTTTTGGTCTGTTTCAACCCGTTCCATATGAGTATGGCCGTGTTCTGCCTCAAGTAAAAGAAGCAATTGCATGATTTGTCTGCCTGGTCACAAATTGTGCAAACCGGCAAATAACTTGCTTCACACGCGTCACCTTGGTAATGCCTGCGCGAGCAAACCGGTGATGAATCGAAGGTCTTCGGTCAACCGGGATACGAGTGCGCTTTGCCTTCAATTCTGCAACGCAGACAGATGCAAAGCGCTTTAGGCAACCATCATTCGACGGCGTAGTGCTGTCCATCTCAAGGCGCAACCATGATATCGATTGTCATTCCTTGCAAGAACGAAGCTGAAAACATTCCGCCCTTGCTTGACGAGATCGCACAGCACTTGGGTGATCGCACCATTGAAGTGATCGTGGTCAATGACGGTTCAGATGACAATACCGCCGATGTATTGGCTGATGAGGCAAAAAAACGAGCCTTCCCGGTTCGCCATATCGGGCATCGGGCCTCCGTTGGCCAGAGCCTGTCACTGCGCAGTGGTGTGCTTGCGGCCAAAGGAGAGGTGATTGCCACAATCGATGGTGATGGCCAGAACGATCCGCAGTATATCGGGCCTTTGGTGGATACGCTGCTGGAGGGTGGTGGTTTGGTGGGCATTGCCTGCGGGCAGCGCATCAAGCGTAAGGATACCAAACTCAAGCAACTGGCTTCGCGTTTTGCCAATTGGCTGCGTGGCTCCATTCTCAATGACAAAACGCGCGATTCCGGCTGTGGTCTCAAGGCGATTCATGCAGACATCTTTCGCCGCCTGCCATTTTTCAACGGAACCCATCGGTTTTTACCGGCCCTGGTCATTCAGGAAGGGTTTGATGTCGTCGCTATCGATGTGCTTGATCGACCGCGCCGGTTTGGTACATCAAATTATGGCATTTTTGATCGTGGATTGCGTGGCGCGCTGGATCTTATTGGGGTTTGGTGGTTGAAAAAGCGCCGAAACAAAATGCCCATTGCTGAGGAAATTAACCATGATTGAGGTCTTTGCACCGCTTGTCGAGTGGTTTCGTGTAGTCTTTGTTGAACAGTTCAATGCATGGATACTGCTTGGTTTTTTGGCTCAGGCCTGCTTCACGATGCGGTTTGTTGTCCAGTGGATCGCCTCGGAACGGGCAAAACGCAGTGTTGTGCCCGTGGCATTCTGGTTTTTTTCACTGTTTGGCGGCGGTCTTTTGTTCATTTATGCCATCCAGCGTCAGGATCCGGTTTTCATTGCAGGACAAGGCATGGGGCTGATCATTTATATGCGCAATCTTTGGCTGATTGCCAATGAGCGCAAGGCGGCGATGGCGAATACACAATAGGCTGATGCGAAAACTGTGGCTTTTCGCCGGTGCCCGTTTTACTGGTCGACAGCGTTGGCCGTGATGCTCGGTATTGATTTGAAAATACTGAGCGTGGGATAAAGTTGATTGTGGAAAACGCATGGCAGTTTTTCAACAGGGAATCGTATAAGGACTAGAAGCATCAAGGGCTGCTAGCTGGGGAAAGGGTGACTGTGCTTCGATATGTGATGCTGTTCTTGTTGGGCCTGGCCGTTCTCATGCCCGGTATCGCGCAATTGCCGCCGATAGACCGGGATGAAGCGCGTTATATTCAGGCCACAAAACAGATGGCCGAAACGTCTGACTATGTGGATATCCGCTTTCAGAACGAGACGCGCTATAAAAAACCGATCGGGGTCTATTGGTTACAGTCAATCAGCGTGGCAGCAACCGGGCAGGGCGCTGATGCACCGGTATGGGCCTATCGGCTTGTTTCAGTGGTCGCGGTGGCGCTATCGGTTGTCGCCATTTACTGGGCAGCCCAGGGCATGTTTGGACCGGCAGTTGGCCTGATGGCAGCGCTGATGCTGGCCGGGTTGTTTGGGGCAGGTTTTGAAGGTCGTCTGGCAAAAACCGATTCTGTTTTGCTGTTGTTCACCATTATTGCACAGGGCTGTCTTGCACGCCTTTATCTGGCCCGTCGCGAAGGAACGCCCGTACAAAGTTCCATTGTCTGGGTTTTCTGGATAGCACAGGGTGCTGCAGTGCTGACAAAAGGCCCCATCACACCGTTTTTGAGCCTGTTGACGATCCTCTTTCTGATTGGATTTGACCGCAATCGTGATCGCTCATGGCTGGCGGATCTGAAAATCCTGCGCGGCCTAGGCATTGTTGCGTTGATCGCCTTGCCCTGGCTTGCGCTGATCACCTGGAAAAGTGGTGGTGCCTTTTGGCAGGAAGCCGTTGGCAAGGATATGCTGGGCAAGGTTGCCGGTGGCCAGGAATCCCATGGTGCGCCGCCCGGATATTACATGCTGACCTATTCGCTCTACATGTGGCCCTTTGGTCTGATTGCCATCATTGGTGCTTCCCACGCAGTAAGGCGCATGTTCACCGATCCACGCCTGCTGTTTTGCATTGCCTGGTATGTGCCGTTTTGGCTGGTATTCGAGCTCATCTCAACAAAACTGCCGCATTATGTATTGCCGGCCTATCCCGCCATTTTGATTTTGGGCGGATGGTTTTTGAACTTGGCTGCAAAGGATACGCCTGCGCCACTCCTGTGGCAAAAACTGCTGCATGGATTGACAGCTCTTGGTGTCGTGATTGTCACTTTTGCCTTTGTCGCGCTTGCGGTCATTGTGCCCATATATATTGGTGGCGCATTTTCCTTGTGGAGTGTTCCAACCGTTGTGCTGCTGTTGATCGCCGGTTGGTTTGCTGTCGGGTTTGAACTCATGTTGGAGCCGGTCAAACGAATTCTGGTCGCAACGCTTGCGGCGACCACAGCCTATGGTCTGCTCTTTGCAGTCATATTGCCGGATGTCGACCAGATGTGGGTCAGTCGTCAGATCGCAGATCAGTTTAATACTGAGAAAGCCTGTGAAAATTCAGTGCTTGCTTCCGTGACTTTTCATGAGCCCAGCCTTGTGTTCCTGACAGGCAGTGAGACACTATTGACTGGCCCCGACAGCGCTGCTCAGCACCTCATGGCAGACCCTGAATGCGCCATGGCTGCAGTCCCGTCAGCAGATGCACCGGCGTTTCTCACAGCCCTGAACGCCAGTGGTGAAAAGGCCGTGGGCGGTGTGCCTATTTCCGGTTTCAACTATTCAAAAGGCACGGAAATTTCCATCACACTTTATCGCATGGTGCAGAATTAAGGCGTTTTGTCTTTGCAGGTGGTGTCTTCTGCGTTGCTACCCGATCATCGATAGCTTTGTAGCACTGTCTTCACGCCGCAACGCGCCTTTCGGCGCTGGCTCCAGACGGGGCGGGCCATCAGGCCCGACGCGCGTTCGCGCTTGCCCGCTTCGCGGTAACTCCTTTGCCCTCGATGGGGTACGGTGTGCCGCTCGGACAATCTCTCGATAGTCAGAACTCGCCGCACCCGCTGTCATCCTGCATGGCACTCAAACAGGCCGCGACGGCGGCCCGGCCAATAATTTGGCCGCCCCCTATGGAGGCAGGCGCGTTAGCGCCGGTACGCCGTGAGTATCTGTCTTAGTCAAGCATTGATTTCATTCCATTTACGATTGTCTCTCAAAAGTGCGTTGGCGGT
>CANMVS010000018.1 GCA_947501445.1 uncultured Rhizobiaceae group bacterium
GGCAGGCGCGAAAGCGCCGGTGCGCCGTGAATAGAAAACAAATCAACCCCGCCTGCCAAACCCACGCGTTCACAGGACCACCCCTCTGCGCTGCGACCCGATCACTGATGGCTTTGTATAAATGTCTTCGCGCCGTACCGCGCCTTCGGCGCTGGCTCCAGACGGGACGGGCCATCAGGCCCGACGCGCGTTCGCGCTTGCCGCTTCGCGGTAACTGTGCGCTCTCGATGGGGCACGGTAAATTGCTGGGGAAATCTCTCGGGAATCTCTGTTCGCAGCACTCGGTGCCATCCTGCATGGCACTCAAACAGGCCGCGACCGCGGCCCGGCCAATAATTTGGCCGCGCCCTGCGCAGGCAGGCGCGCCAGCGCCGATACGCCGTGAATAGAAAACAAATCAACCCCGCCAGCCAAACCCACGCGTTCACAGAACGTATCTTCTACTCGGGTAACCGTGTCCTCTCGATAGGACTCAGGTCACATCCTTGACCGACTGCATGACGACATAGGTCGAGGTGTTGGCGACATTGGGGAGCGCCGAAATCGCTTCACCGAGTACGCGGCGATAGGATTGAATATCGGTGGTGCGGATTTTCAGCAGATAGTCGAATGAACCCGCAATCATGTGGCATTGTTCAATTTCTGTTATCTGCTGCACGGCATCATTGAAGGCCTTTAGCGCACTTTCCCGGGTATCGAGCAATTTGACCTCCGTAAAAGCAACATGCTCAGGACCCATCATCTGCGGATTGAGAACGGCTTTGAATCCGAGAATGAACTTCTGGTCGAGCAGCCGTTTCAGCCTTACCTGACACGGGCTTTTTGAAAGGCCGACCCGTTTGGCAAGATCAGTAACCGCCAAACGACCTTCCTTTACCAACACGTCGATTATGCGAACGTCATGTTGGTCAAGTTGGCTGTACCGTTCAATAAGGTTCACTATCTGGCCTCCAAACAGTTAAAAAAAAGGGCAAATCGCCTGCGAATAACCGATTTTACGGAAAAATGACTTCTGCATCAATGATAGTGTGCGCCGCAATGTTGCTGGAGGGTCACTTTATTTACCGGGTTCGTTACTGAATCGGCAATAACGTGTTGGCAAATTATTTGCAATTATGGGACGAGTTCTTGCACATTGTTACAAATTGATACGTGAATTGACGCGAAACCTTTGCGCGTCAACTTGGAAATAGCTTGGTCCGGCGCTTCGGTTGCGGGACATTGCGGGTTTCAAACAGGAGGGGAGCAGGGCAAAAATGTGATCAGATTGTTGGATGTATGGCGAATGAAACACCCACATACATGCACCACAACAGCAGCCTGATTCAATTTTCAATCTCATCTTTCCTTTGGTCACATGGCGGTGAAGCTGTTCCGCAGAAGAACGCACATCACATCTGCCGGGGGAACATACGTAACGGGAGAGTTGTTAAATGACTACCAAGATAATTGTCGGCGTCGACGGCAGTGGTTCTGGGGAACGCGCCATAGACCACGCAAAAAAAATGGCGAAACTGATTGGCAAATGCGAATTGCTTGTCGTCTTTGTGATCGAATGGTCACCCTATGCTTTTCAAACACCCGAACAGAATGCCGAACGTCACAAACGGCGTGAGGAAGAAATCAAGGACGCAACGGACCATATCGTCCAGCCTGCGGTTGACAGGATAAAACAGGATGGACTGACCGCACGCGGCATCGTCAGACATGGCCACGTCGCCGATCTGCTGAGTTCGACAGCTGTCGATGAGGGCGCTGAACTGATTGTCGTTGCCCGATCATCTGAACATGGATTGGCAAGCCGTGTCTTTGGCACATCAACCGCAAATCTTGTCATGCACGCATCTGTCCCCGTGACTGTTGTCGGATAAGGATACACCTAATGAAAAGCACAGCTTTAACAACTCTGGCATTTTCAATCGCCGGAACACTCACCGCCTATGCGCAGGAAACCAAAAGCGTCGACCAGGCGGTCAATGACGCATTTGCTGCAGCGACCGGTCCCTTTGTCAGCTTCATATTTGCGCCCATACCGGGAACAAGTTTCCCCTGGATCGTCATGTGGCTGGTCATTGCAGCCAGTGTGTTTACGATCTATTTCGGCTTTATTCAGGTTCGCGGTTTTGTACATTCAATCCAATTGGTCAGCGGCAAATACTCCGACCCGAAAGATGCTGGTGAAGTCAGTCATTTTCAGGCACTTACAACAGCCCTGTCCGGTACAGTCGGCCTGGGTAATATTGCCGGTGTTGCGGTTGCCGTCGGCATTGGTGGTCCGGGCGCAACTTTCTGGATGATCCTTGCCGGTCTGCTTGGCATGGCTTCAAAGTTCACCGAATGTACTCTTGGCGTGAAATACCGCAATGAATATGAAGACGGCACCGTTTCGGGCGGTCCGATGTACTATATGTCCAAAGGCTTTGCCGAACGGGGTTTGCCAGGCGGAAAGGTACTGGCTGTCATATTCTCGATCTTTTGCATCATGGGTGCATTGGGCGGCGGCAATATGTTCCAGGCCAATCAGGCGCACGCCCAGATCGCCGGAATATTTGGCGATTTCCCGGGTTGGATAACCGGTTTGGTCTTTGCGGTCATTGTGTTCGCTGTCATCGTCGGCGGTATCAAATCCATCGCCAATGTTACAGAAAAAGTCGTACCTTTCATGGGTATTCTATATGTCGGTACGGCGATTGTTATCCTGCTCATCAACTACGACAAAATCGGTTGGGCCTTTGGGCAGATCTTCAGTGGTGCCTTCACCGGTCTCGGTGTTGCAGGCGGCATTGTCGGCGCATTGATCCAGGGTTTCAAACGGGCAGCCTTCTCCAATGAGGCTGGCGTCGGATCTGCCGCCATTGCGCACTCCGCCGTGCGCACAAAAGAACCCATCACGGAAGGTGTTGTCTCACTGCTTGAGCCTTTCATCGACACCGTTGTGATTTGCACCATGACAGCCCTTGTCATCACCATCTCGGGCCTGCTCATCATGGATCCTGCAACAGGCAACTTCGTGCTTGATGGCAATTCCATCAAAACTGTGGGTGATGTTTCGGGTGTCTCATTGACCTCGGCAGCCTTTGCGACCGGTTTCATCTGGTTCCCCTATGTACTGGCCATTGCTGTTGTGCTGTTTGCCTTCTCAACCATGATCTCATGGTCCTACTACGGCTTGAAGGCATGGACCTATCTGTTCGGCGAAGGAAAAGTGCAGGAGCTGACATTCAAGCTGCTCTTCTGTGTCTTTGTTGTCATCGGTGCCGCAGCAAGTCTTGGCCCGGTCATTGACTTCTCCGACGCAGCAATTTTTGCCATGGCGGTGATCAATATCACGGCGCTCTATTTCCTGATGCCGGTCGTCAAAAAGGAAATGAATTCCTATTTCGGGCGTTTGAAAACGGGCGAAATCAGGAAATTCCAGCACTAAAAGAAACTAAACTTGAATATATATATGCGGGGCAGGTTCTGCCCCGCTTTTTTGTGCATTTTCTGTAAAAAACTAATAGGTGGCGCGGCCACCCGACAGGTCAAAAACACCGCCTGTCGTAAAACTGTTTTGTGCCGAAGCAAGCCAGACGATCATTGCGGCCGCTTCATTCAATTCCAAAAAACGCCCCCGTGGTATCTTGGACAGCATGAAATCAATGTGCTCTTTCGCCATCTGATCAAAGATACGCGTGCGGGCGGCTGCGGGTGTGACACAATTGACTGCAACATCGCAATCAGCAAGCTCCTTGCCCAGCGATTTGGTAAAACCAATGACACCGGCCTTGGACGCGGAATAGGCTGAAGCGTTGGGATTGCCCTCTTTGCCGGCAACTGAAGCGATATTGACAATGCGGCCATAATTTTGAGACCGCATCTGTGGCACAACCACTTTATTGACGTGAAAAGTGCCATTGAGATTAACAGCAACTATGTGCTGAAATTCCTCAACGTCGTAATCGGCTACCGGCGCGTTTGACCCGGCGATGCCCGCAGAATTTATCAGGATATCAACACGCTGCAGATCCTGCATCGTCTGCACAAAGGCATCGCTGACACTATTCCAGTCGGCCACATTGACCTTCACCGCCGTCGCACCCTTGCCCAGATCACGGGCTGTCTGTTGCGCCAGATCCAGATCCATGTCCCAGATTGCCACCCGCGCGCCTCCCGCGGCAAGACGCTCGGCTACCGCGCGACCAATGCCCTGTGCACCACCTGTGACGATGGCTGTTTGATTTTCGAAATCTGTCGTGCTCATCAAGTCTTTTCCCGTCTGTAACGCGTGCTGAATATTCAGGCGCTGAATACCGCGCGGCCAACTCGAAGTCCACGCCTTGCGTTCATGCTCGCAGTTTCTGACAGCATGCGCAAACAGTGGATCGCTTCAACAAGCCGGTTGATGCGCAATCTGCCCGATAGCCCCGCGCGATGTGCGCGCGAAAGCTCTGCTTGGAGCAAATCAGGTTTTGATGGGATCGGCAAAACCTGAAGGCATCAACAAAATCAATGGCTGACACCGTTGTCCCGGTTCTGACAAAACGGGAAACGATCTGGTTTAACCGCCTCGCATGCTATAGAAAGTCAACTGCACAGGCGGCTTCACCGCCCTTTCACCGCCATTGTATCACCGGAGTTTCAATGCCCATCTATTTCATTCGCCATGGCCAGTCCGAATTCAATGCAGCTCATCAACCCGGTGAGGACGATCCGCTGATCTTTGACGCACCATTGACTGAAAAAGGCCGTCGTCAGGCTGATGAAGCCAGAGCGCTGGTGGCGGAACTGAACATAAAACAGGTTATCACATCACCACTGACCCGGGCGATCCAGACATCATTGCGTATCTTTGGTGACACGGCACCAATCACCGTGAGTGCCGCCCATCGTGAAAAACTGATTCACAGTTGTGATATGGGCAGTCATCGCGATCAGTTACAGGAGCAATTCCCGGAACTTTCCTTTGCTCACCTGGACGAGATCTGGTGGCACGATGGACCGAAAAACGCCCATGGCGTGCCCGTGGAGCCGGATCATCTGTTTGACCAGCGTATGGAAGCCTTCCGTATCAGTCTGCAACATATGCAGGACAGGCCACTTGCCATCGTTGGCCATGGAGACGCCTTTAGGGCACTCATAGGGCGGGGGATGGAAAATTGCGAAATCCACCGGTATCACACCATTGAAAATCTGGATTAAGCGACAGACTTAGACGCCAATGCCCGCTTCAGTCTCGTCACAGTGCGGCTGGACTGACTCTTTTTGAGGCACTGCAAAGAAGGTATTATGGCGCATTACCCTCTCCCAGATTGGGGTCACCCCCACCGGCAATTTTTTCCAGTGTGTCAGTCTCTAATTGGCGTTTATCTGCATTCTCTGTAGAGCCTGTTTTGTCTTGTGCATCTGATCCGTTCATATGCGGTGGTTTTCGACTGGTCATCTCGTTCTCCAAATGCAGTATTTTCAATCCTCATATCACTTGATCTATGCACCGGCTCGCGTTGATACAACGGTTTAATCCATTACATTTACGCAATCATTGATCTGGTCTGCGCCATCAAACACCATTGAAAAACATGTGAACCAATCAACGCGGGCCAGTGGTTTCCGGTTCCGGGGATTTTACATCCAGATGCGGATAGGCGCTCTCCATGACATCCGTGCCCATGACCCGGTCCCAAAACCTGAAATAGAGGCCATAATTGACCCTGAAATTGTGGTGATGCAGATTGTGATGCGTCGCGGTAATGACATGTTTGCCAAGAAAACCCCGCATCCAGGACGTCGGAAATATCTCCCATCCGGTGTGATTGAGAACACTGGCGACTGTCATCAAAGTCAGAATGAACATGGCACCCCAGATATGCAGCGGCACGAAGAAAACAATCAGCGGCAAAAAGACAGCCGTCAACAGCGATTCCCACGGATGAAACGAAAACGCCGCCCAGGGTGTCGGGTCATGTGACATATGATGGGTCTTATGCATGCGCGCAAAGAGTTTCGGATGATGCATAAGACGATGAGTCCAATAAAAATAGGTGTCGTGAAGAAACAGATAGAGCAGCACACTCACCGGCAGATACCACAGGCCGAACAGGCTGATATCTGTGTAAAGCGCTGTACCGCCAGCCTTCCAGGCCTCGATCACGATGGCCCCAGGAAAGGCAAAAATCATGGAGGATACCAGCGACCATTTGATTTCGTAGGCGATGAGGCGCCTGTCTGGTGATACATCGCTGAGCTGCAGAGCCTGCACTTTTTTCGGATCACGCCCCCACAAGAGCCAGTAAAACAGGCCGGCAACAACGAAATACCGCACGGCGATAATCACAAACAGAGCGATAAAACTGATTAAAAATCCTTGCGTGAACATCGTTTTCCTTTGTTGGCACCCCGGGTCTATGTACCAAGATCTGGCCTTTGCAGCCAGGCATGGCCTCTTGACCACCTCATCGCACAGACGATTGGAAAGTTCTTTACACCATAGGCAATAAAGGCACCTCTTAGAGCAATTCAGGTTTTGACGGATTCGGCAAAACCAGAATGCATCAACAAAATCAAACGTCGACACCGTTGTCCCGTTTCTGACAAAACGTGAAACGGTCTAGAAGCCAAACATGGCCATCAGATGTTGGTTGGCACGACCAATGCCCCGTTGCCTATGCAAGGCTACAGGAACATTGGCAAATATCATGGCCAGTCTGGGGTCTCGCAACACGGTTGATTAAAATAAAAAATCAATTCATGTTGCTGTCTACCGGTTAAAAACAGATTTTTACTCGGAAACAATCAAATGAGGTGGCAGTATATGCACAATTTATTCGAGTTGTTTCGCCAAACTTTCAAACCATCTCAAGTGACAACCCAATCTTCCTGCCTGGAAGAAGCTCTGCAATATTCACGCTGGCACCTGGCGTGCCTCATGGTGATCGGGTCCATTGTTGTATTTACCCAGATTACTCAGATTGCTCATGCGCAGGACAAACCAGCGACAGATGCAACTGAAACAGCTGCAGGCGCACCGGACGATCTGAGCTGGCCTCGAAGCTTCGAAACGCCCTCGGGCGCAACGATGGTGCTGCATCAACCGCAGGTCACTGCCTGGGACAAATTCACCGATCTCACTGCCATGGTGGCAGCCGAATACAGTGACAAAGGGTCTGAGAACAAGGCGCTTGGTGTTATCAGTGTCGCTGCAAAGACGGTGGCGGACAAGGATGCCGGAACCGTTGTTGTTTATGACATAACGGTCAAGGATCTGAATTTCTCAACCCTTGATCGCGCGAAACTCGCCGATGCGGCTCTGGAGGTTGGAAAGCTGTTGCCAACTGATCAGATCACCATGTCACTGGACCGCCTGACAGCAGGCCTTGCGGGCTATGAACAGGTGCAAAACGTCGAGGATCTGCAGACCGAGGCACCACCAATCCATGTTGAAAAGTCGCCGGCGATTCTCGTGCAGACCAATGGTGAAGGTGTTACCGCCGGTGTTGAGCTTACCAAGGGTTTATCCTTTGTCGTCAATACCAACTGGGACATATTGAAAACTGAAGATCCTGCCGCCTATTTTCTTCGCGATGACAAGTCCTGGCTGACGGCAGATGAACTGACCGGCCCATGGCAACCCGTCGATGGGTTGCCAAAAGTCTTTGATGATCTGCCCGATAATGACAATTGGAAAGAAGCCAAAGCCGCCATCCCGGGACAACCGTTCGACGGCGCACCACCTATAGTCGTCTATTCCGACAAGCCCGCAGAACTGATCAACATCGATGGAGAACCGAAACTTGATCCAGTGGGTGACACGGACCTTGCCTGGGTCAGCAATACCAAGAGTGATCTGTTTTTCCAGCAGCCGGAAAACAACTGGTATTTTCTCACATCCGGACGGTGGTTTCGTACCGCTGACCTGATGAACGGCCCATGGACTTTTGCAACACCTGATCTGCCCGCAGATTTTTTGAAAATACCGGCTGATCAACCCTATAGCACCGTACGTGTGTCCATTCCGGGCACATCGGAAAGCGACGAAGCGCGCCTGCAGGCCAGCATTCCTCACACGGCCCGGGTTGAACGGGACAAGGTATCAATTGATGTCACCTACACGGGTGACCCGGAATTTGTTGCGATCAAGGGAACCTCTCTTGCCTATGCAGTCAACACAAGTTTTACCGTTATTCGTGTCGGCGAGCAGTATTTCGTCATCTACGAGGGTGTCTGGTTCGTTGGCGATACACCTACAGGCCCCTTCGCTGTCACAGACACGGTACCAGACGAAATCTATGAAATTCCGCCAACATCACCGGTCTATAATGTGACCTATGTAAAGGTCTACAGCAGCACGCCGACTGCCGTTTGGTTTGGCTATACCGCCGGGTACCGCTGGGGTTATCTGGCGTGGGGAACCTATGTCTATGGTACCGGCTACTACTATCCGCCCTACTGGTACCGCAGACCGCTTTATCCTCCCATCTATTATCCGCGGCCGGTGTTCTACGGCGGCGGCGTCTACTATACCAATAATGGTGGCTGGGGACGTTATGGCTATGCCTATGGACCTTATCGTGGGATCGAGGCGGGTGCCTATTACAATCCGACGACCGGCAGATACGCCCGGGGCGGAACCGCCTATGGCCCCTATGGCCAGCGCAGCTATTTTGCCGCCGGCAACGTCAATACGGGTCGCGGCGTTGTTGCACGTGGTGGCAGCAGCCCCTATGCAAGCTGGGGTTCTGTCGGGGTAACCAATGGCTCGAACTGGGCCGTTGCACGCGGCTATTCCAACAATAACGGCGGCGGTGTCGGGGGCTGGAATACATCTCGCGGTAATCAGGGTTTCGTTGGTAAAACCGCCAACAGCGACCTTTATGCCGGCCGCAACGGCAATGTCTACCGCAAGACAGATGATGGCTGGCAAAAATACAATGATGGTGGCTGGAACCCGGTTAATCCACCCGACGCCAACTCCTTGACCTCCCTTGGTAAGAAGGATGGCAGCAGCAAACGCGACGGTCAGGCCAAAACGCGCCAGAACGGAGAGACCAAGCAAAAGACACGCGACGCGGTGACAAAAAAACCGACTGCCAGTAACAGCAAACGCACGACGCAAAAGCCGGCTGCCAAACCCAAAACACGGCAGACTCAAAAGAAGCAGCCACAACGCAAACCTGCGCAAAAGACAACAAACCGCAAACCGCAATCCGGCACGGTTCACAACAATCTGAACCGTTCTTACAACAACCGTCAGCGCGGTAATGCACGTGCGAGCCAGGCGCGCCAGCAACCTCGTGGTGGTCAACAGCGCAGCGGCGGCGGTGAACGGCGGTTACGTCGATAATGGAGCAATTCGGGTTATTGAAATTGGATAATCCGGAGGCAAATTGCCTCCGGATTTCTTTTTGGCTAGAAGCAGAACAAACCCGGCCCTGAAGCAATGTGCGTCAGAGCGTTTGCCCCACATCAATGCGGTTACCATCCAGGTCTTCAAACACAAAGGAACGCAAACCATAGTCCTTGTCTTGAAGTCTTTTGACAATTCTCAAACCATGTTTTTCACAAAGCGCGTAAACGGCCGTGGCGTCCGAGACCAGCATATGTGCAATATTGAACGGCGCTTTATGCATTGGCTGCAACGTCAAATGCAGCTCCGCATCATCCTTCTGCAAGATCATGAAGCCCGGGGGTGTGCCATTTTCAAAAACCTTGTCAAATCCAAACATGGCATTGTAGAGCCGATGGGATTTTTCGATGTCTTTGACCGGCAAACAGGCCGCAATTCTTCCGAATTTCAATTGTTCTGAATGTTTTGAGGTCATGGTCCGTCCTTTTATTATGAACGACAAGAGCCAATCAATCAGACGGTGCTTTTTGGATGGATTGTCGTGGAACAGGGCGGTGCCTGACGCATAATTATCACAGTGATTGCCCGCGATCAATATTCCCTCAGCAAACAAAATTACCGGCAACGGACCGCCGAATGCAGCCCTATGTTGCCAAGTTGGAAATCACCAACCCGGACATTCCTGCAAGCGGCAGCGGCAGAAGGATCCGGAGTTACGCCGGTTTTGCAAATTGCAATTGAACCTTCATGGCTTTCGACCGGTCACCGGCCAGTTCAAATGCCGCAATGGCTTCATCAACAAAATAGGTTTGGGTGATCAGATGTTTGACATTTATTTCACCCCTATTGATAAAATCGATGGCCTGTTCAAACTCAGCGTGGAACCTGTGGGTCCCCTTGAAAACAATCTCCTTGCCAACAATGGCATCGACAGGAAGACCAAGATTGCCAGCGACACCCACTTGCACGATCGTTCCACGCGGACGCAAAGCACCAATTGCCGAATGGATTGCAGGCCCCGCGCCAGAGCACTCAAATACGACGTCAAACAACTCTCGCAATGATACGTCTTCATCAAGGCCGCTGGCATTTTCAGCAATGTTAATGGTCCGCCCGGCCCCCATTTTCCTTGCGACAGACAAGGTGAAGTCAAATCGATCGGTCACCACGATGTCAGCAGCGCCTGCCTGGGCGCAAACTGCAACACAAAGAGAACCGATCGGGCCAGCACCTGTGACCAAGACCCGTTTGCCAGCCAGATCACCCGCCTGATTGCGCGCGTGTAAACACACCGCCAAAGGCTCTGCGCAGGCAGCTTCGCCATAACTCACGGCATCATCAACCTTATGGCATTGTTGTTGGTCAACAACGATTGCGCCAGTAAATGCTCCCTGCACATGCGGCATCGTTCTTGCTGATCCAAAGAAGCGCATTTCGGTGCAATGCTGGAAATTCCCTTCCTCACAATAGCGACATTCAAAACATGGCTTGCTTGGATTGATCGCCACCTTGTCGCCGATTTTGAACGCTGTAACGGCTTCCCCGACCTTTGAAACAACGCCGGCGACTTCGTGGCCCAGTATGATGGGTTCGCGCACACGGATGGGCCCAAATCCCCCGTGTTGATAATAATGCAGATCAGAGCCGCATATGCCGCCCCTTTGCATGGTCACCAGCACATCGGATGGGCCAATTTCGCCAATCTCATGCTCTTCAATTCGAAGATCGTTCACCCCGTGTAGCCGACAAGCTATGGTTTTCACTGTTGTACCTCTAGCGGATCAGCACTGACGGAAGCCATGTCGCCAGTGCGGGAACGTAGGAAACCAGAAGCAGCACAAGGATATTTGTCACCAAAAACGGGAAGATCGCCCTGACGACAGGTGTTAGGGGAACGCGTGCAATATTGGCGCAGACGAACAGACACACGCCAAGGGGTGGTGTGGTCAGGCCAATCATCAGGTTCAATACGGCAAACGTGGCAAAATGCAGTGGTTCAATCCCGACCGCCTCAGCCAGGGCAAGCAAGGGCACAAAAAGGATTATGAGTGCAGCAATTGTTTCCATGAACATGCCGACGAAGAGCAGCAGAATGTTGATAATCAGGATGACCAGAATTTTATTGTCGGTCACTGATAATACGGCGTTGGCAATGGCTTGCGGGATCTGTTCAGAAACCAATATCCATCCGAATACATTGGCAAACCCAACAAGAACCAGGATGGCAGCAGATGAAACTGCGCTGTCGATGACAATGGATGGCACGTCCCGAATTGGCAGTTCGCGATAGATGAAAGCCCCAACAGCAAATGCATAGACACTTGCAACCACGGCGGTTTCTGTCGGCGTGGCTATACCGCTCAACAATCCGTAGATGATGATGCCGGTCATGGCGAGTGCCCAGAATGCCCCGCCAAAGGACCGAATAATTTCAATACCGCCGAGCCATGGTTGTCTCGGGAAATTCTTTTTGCGTGCAATCAGATAGGTTGTAACCATCATGGCCAGACCCATCAGAACACCGGGCACCGCTCCGGCCAGAAACATTTGACCAACAGAGATACCGGACAGCGCACCAACAATGATCATCGGCACACTAGGCGGAATAATCGGGCCAACGGTCGACGAAGCAGCGGTCACCGCAGCAGAGAAATCGGCTGGATAGCCTGCCTTTTTCATACCGGGAATCATGACCCCGCCAATGGAGGCAGCATCGGCAACGGCAGTGCCGGTTATGCCGCCAAACAGCATTGATGCGCCAACATTGGTCAGCCCCAAACCGCCTCTGATCCAACCAACCAATGCATTTGCAAATCTGATGATACGCTCTGTAATGCCGCCCCGGTTCATCAGGTTTCCCGCAAGAATGAAACCCGGGATACTGAGCAGAACGAAGACGTCCATTCCGGCATACATCTTTTGCGGGATAACCACCGCGGGGATGCCCATGAACAGGAGATAGGCCAGGGATGACAGGCCCAGCGTAACGGCAACCGGAACACCAATGGCAAGGCCAAAAATGAAAACGCAAACAAGTATGAGCAGGCCCATTACGTGTAATCCTGAAAAGAGGCAGGGCGTCCGTCTTCCTTGCGCACCACCATTGCAATAATGCGCAGCACTGCAAAAAGGAAAAGAATGACAAGCAGTGCAAAGACGGAAAAATGCACAAAGGTCATTTGAAGGCCCATCGCCGGAGATGTTTGCAACGCGCCTATTTCGACATAACGCCAGGCAGGTATGAACAACATTGCGCACATGCCTGCAGTCAATACAGCCGATAGCAGGCGCATTCTTGTGGACCAGGTTTCTCCAAATGCTTCGCAAAAAATATCGACATTCACCAGATCACCCGACCTCAGTGCCAATCCTGCACCAATGGCTGCAACATACAGCAACGAAAAACGGGTCAATTCCTCAGTCCAGATTGGTGATGATCCGTAAATCCGGCCCAGCACCTGCGTCAGAACAACCACGATCAAAAGTGCAAAGGATACACCAATGGCGAACCGGCATAATCTGACCAGCCACAATTCAACATTCTTCACCCTGAGCCCCTCCAGATATCATCGGGAAACTGCCGGACATGATGTCCGACAGTTCCGGGAGCCGTTGATGGTTTCGCCTGCATGCATCGACAAAATCAAAGGCCGACACAGTTGTCCCGTTTCCTAAAAACGTGAAACGGTCTAATTGGCGAAAAGACCCTCAACGATTGGTTTGATTTCCGGCTTGACGTTTTTCAAAACAGCGTCTTTCGCTGCAGCCTGAAAGGCAGCGCCGTCAACCTCTACAAAGGTCATGCCTTTGGATTCCAGAAAGGCCTGGTCTTGTGCGAGACTGTCAAGCAACAGACCACGCTCGTATTCCTGCGCTACCAGTGCGGCAGCTTCAACGGCGGCCTTGTCGGCGTCCGACAATTTTGCCCAGGTCGCTTCTGCTATTGTCAGATAAATCCAGGAACGCACATGCTCGGTTTGGTTCACATGCGACTGAACCTCATTGAAGTTGGCAGACCGGATTAAAGCCAGAGGATTTTCCTGGGCACCAATCACGCCGCTTTGCAACGATGTAAAGACTTCCGAAAATGCCATTGGTGTTGGTGCCGCACCGAGCGAATCCCACACATCAACGAACAATGGCACATTTGGCACGCGCATTTTCAAGCCATTCAGATCAGACGGGCTTTTGATGGCGCGATTTGATGTCAGGTTACGCGGCCCCCGTGCAAAATAGGCGATCGGGCGAACTTTGGCCTTTTCGATGATCTGCGCCTTGATATTATCGCCGATTTCACCGCTGGCAACTTCGTCCATATGGTCCAAAGACTTGTAAGCGTAGGGAACAGCCAGAAGCGCTGCCATAGGTGCCCAGTTTTGCAGGCTCTCTCCGGTGATTGTCATGTCAACCGTTCCGAGCTGCATGCCATTGATGAGATCGATTTCCTTACCCAGGGATTCATTCGGGAACACCTGAACCTCAATACGCCCGTCTGTAAGCGCTGCAAGTTCTTCACCGAATTTCAAGGCAGCCAGATGCCAGGCATTCTCTTCATTGGCCAGATGACCAAGCTTCAACGTCATTTCAGCACTGAAAGCTGCTGTAGATGTGATAGCGGCAACAGCGCCAACTGCTATCAATGTGGTAAATTTGGAAAAAAGCCTCATAATTTTACTCCTCCAGGATTTTATTGAGCTGCATTCAGGGACCCAATTCCCGTGAATTCTCAAAATAGTCAGGATACAACTCCTGAACTTTCGGAAGCGACTGCAGGATTCTGCGCAAATGTTTGCGCATCGCCTTTTCTGCCCCTTCCGAATTCTGTTGTTCGATACAGTCAACAATTTGCGTGTGCTGCTCGATCAATTTGTCGATTGGGAACTCTTCAAATGTGATGAAGCGGACCCGATCCATTTGAACCTTGATGGAATCAAGAATTGCCCAGACTTTCCCCAGGCCCGCCCCATCAGCCAGTGTGTGGTGAAACTTTTCATCCAGCAGGATAAAACGTTCGGGCACATCCTTTGACAGTTGCTTCTGGTGCTCCAGTTGACCGCGCAGGTCCGCTACAAGAGCATCATTGGGTGTGCCTGCCAGCGTTTTGACAATATCGGCTTCCACAGCTTCGCGAACAAAACGGCCTTCGAGTACTGCTTCATAGTCAATCCGTTTAACGAATGTGCCGCGCTGTGGCCTGATTTCCAAAAGCCCCTCATTGACCAGGGTAATGAAAGCCTCACGGACCGGCTGACGGCTGACATTGTAGTGTTTTGCCAGTTCCGGCTCTGAAATTTTCGTTGCTGGCCTCAGATCATTTCTGATGATGCGGCTTCGCAAAATCAGCCGTAGTTGAGGACTGACAGCGGTTAACTGATCCAGTTTCCATTCATCAAGATTGCCCAATATGAGTGACATTTTCTCTCTTTTCTGATAAGTTACATACTTGCCTACTTCCATACAAGTCAATAGACTGACCTGAAATAACCGATCAATTTTTGCAGCGTTCCAAAAAATATGCCGACAAATAGCACAGGAGTGTTCGACGAATGAAGCAAACTTGGCGTTGGTTCGGGCCACCGGATAAAGTGTCCGTAAATGACATGCTTCAAGCTGGTGTTGAGGGTGTCGTAACAGCGCTGCACC
Organism: uncultured Rhizobiaceae group bacterium; assembly: GCA_947501445.1. Classification (GTDB taxonomy): domain Bacteria; phylum Pseudomonadota; class Alphaproteobacteria; order Rhizobiales; family Rhizobiaceae; genus Hoeflea_A. Next base: position 14,966 of record CANMVS010000018.1, read on the forward strand.
ACATTCCAAATGGTGACGTCTGGACAGTTGATGAAATCAAAAGAAGACAGGATCTGCTCGTTGCGTCGCCACCGGCCATCAGACTGACCTGGGATGTTGTAGAAAGCCTGCCTGTTTCGGAAGAGATCAAGCAACAAAGCGGCGACTGGCGCACCCATATTCAAAATTACAAGCAAAGCATGCGCAATCTGGCGGCCTGTGGCTTGAAGGTCATCTGCTACAACTTCATGCCGGTGTTGGATTGGACCCGCACCGACCTTTCCCATACGCTCCCCAATGGAGCAAAATGCATGCGTTTTGATATCGTCGATTTTGCCGCCTTCGATATTCACATTCTGGGCCGCAGTGGGGCAAAAAATGATTTCACGCCTCTTGTAGCAGAAGAGGCCACCAAACGATTTTCAGCCATGGATGACGCACACCAAAGGAAGCTGGCCGAAAATATTGTCTGTGGACTGCCCGGTGCCGAACAGGGCTACACGCTTGAAAATTTGAAAGACCAACTGACCCGCTATGACACTATCCCGGATTTTGTCCTACGCAGACACCAGATCGATTTTCTTGCAGAGGTACTTCCGCTGGCAGAGCAACTGGGTATTCGCATGTGTTGTCACCCCGATGATCCACCCTTCCCTTTGCTGGGACTGCCACGCATTATGTCAACCGAAGAAGATTTTCGTCTTTTGACGCAGACTTTGGATTCACCCGCCAACGGCATAACATTATGTGCCGGGTCATTGGGTGTTCGCCCAGACAACGACCTGACAGGCATGATGGAACGGCTGGGAGACAAAGTTCATTTCATCCATCTGCGCAATGTCACACGTGAGTGTGATGGCATTGAAGCATCATTCCATGAGGCGGCACACCTGGAGGGAGCAACAGATATGGTCGCCCTGGTCAATGCTGTTCTGGTTGAAGAAGCGCGCCGAAAGGAATCTGGCCGTGCCGACCATTCCATTCCCTTTCGTCCCGATCACGGTCAGGACATATTGAGTGATCTGGAAACACGTTCCCAGCCCGGATATCCGGCCGTCGGCCGATTGAAAGGGCTTGCCGAGCTTCGCGGAATAATAACAACATTGTCTCATCCGTCGATGCGCGCAACCAAACACTGATATTGTTGGTTCAACAGGCTTTATCCGCGCATGCGTTCTCCTGCCGGGTCATAGAGCGGCTCGGCGGTTACCCGGGCCGCAAACATTTCGCCTAGAATTTCAATCTCAACCATGGTTCCATCGCCCGTCAAATCAGGTGGCAGATAGCCGAGCGCCACTGACTTGCCGACATGGTGGGCAAAGCCGCCGGAACTGACATAGCCAACACAGGTGCCATCTTTCAAGATGGCCTCATCGCCGCTGACATCCATGTCCTGTGTATCAACCACCATGGTGACCAGCTTTTTGTCGGAACCCGCCTGCCGCTCAGCCAGGGCAGCCTGCCTGCCGATAAAATCCTTTTCCCAGTGAATGAAACCATCCAGTCCGGATTGGCCAGCGGTAAAATCAGGCCGGAAATCGAGTGTCCACGCACCCCAGCCCTTTTCAAGCCGCATCGACATCAGCGCGCGGGCACCATAGAGGCGAAGACCAAGGTCTGCACCTTCCTCTTCCAGCCTTTCAAACAGCTTGAGCTGGTAATGCGGGGCACAGTAAATCTCGTAGCCCAGTTCACCGGAGAAGGAAACGCGCGCGACAATCGCCGGCACACCGCCTACATAGGTCTGACGCACATCGCGAAAACGCAAAGCTTCGCTGGATACATCGTCACGGCAAAGGCGCGATAGTAGTTGCCTTGAGCGAGGGCCTGATATGGCAAGGCCGTGCCAGTGGTCCGAAGCGTTTTCGTAGGACACGCCAGTGGCAGGCAGATGTGTTTCGAACCAGCGGCGGTGCATCTCCTGTGCGGCGCCCGAACCCAGAACCATGAAATGATCTTCTTCCAGACAGGCAATTGTCAGATCGCCATAGAGCCTTCCCTTTGGGGTCAACAGCGGCGTCAGGGCGAGCCGCCCGGCCTTTGGCACCCGGCCAGCACAGATGTGATCCAGAAATGCTCGTGCCCCCGGCCCTTTGACCACATGTTTGGCAAAATTTGCAATTTCGATGACACCAACTGCTTCTCGGACAGCTTTTATTTCCCCGGCTATATAATCATGCGCCCGCGATCGGCGGAAAGTGGGTTCTTCATGTGCATCCTGCGCATCATTGGCAAACCACAGGGCATGTTCCAGCCCGAAACTTGCATCCATGACAGCACCGCGCGCCACCAGTCGATCATACAGTGCTGTTGTTTTCTGCCGGCGCCCCTTGGGTAATGTCTCATTGGGAAACGTCATGACGAAACGGCGCTCGTAATTTTCCGCAGATTTGACGGTGCCGTATTCCGGGGTTGCAAAGGCACCAAAGCGCGCCACATCCATAGCCCAGACGTCAATCGAAGGCTCGCCTTCGATCATCCATTCCGCAAGGCAAAGCCCGACGCCGCCACCCTGGCAGAATCCGGCCATAACGCCCACCGCCACCCAGTAGTTTCGCATGCCCGGCACCGGACCAATCATCGGATTGCCATCAGGGCCAAAAGTAAAGGGTCCGTTGATCATATCCTTGATACCGGCACGGCCAAGTGCCGGAATACGCTCAAAGCCAAGCTCCAGCCGATCAGCAATACGGTCAATATCCGGCGCCAGCAATTCATGACCGAAATCCTGCGGCGTGCCTTCCACCTTCCACGGTGTTGCACGGGGTTCATAGGTGCCCAGCAGCATGCCCTGACGTTCCTGGCGAAAATAGATGTTGGCCTCATAATCAATGCCAGCCGGGAGCCTGTCCTGCGGATCGCGGACAGCGATTTCAGCGATGGGTTCGGTGATCAGATAGTGGTGCTCCATCGGCTGAACAGGCAGATCAATACCGCTCAAATGACCGACCTCACGCGCCCAGAGCCCACCGGCGTTTACGATGTGCTCGGCATGGATCGTTCCATTTGGCGTCACCACATCCCATGACCCGTCCGCACGCTGGTTGGTCTCGATGACCGGCGTATGGGTGTGGAAGGTCGCGCCATAGTGTTTTGCGGCCTTTGCATAGGCATAGGTGACACCCGATGGATCTATATCACCGTCCAGCGGATCCCAAAGGGCGGCCACATAACGGCTTGGGTCAATGAGCGGGTGGCGGCGGGCAGCCTCCTCGACGGAAATGAACTCCTGATCAAGACCCATGGTGCGTGCCTTGGAGTGCTCACGTTTGAGATAGTCATACCAGTCCTGATTGGATGCGAGATAGAAACCACCGGTACTGTGCATGCCACACGAGTGGCCCGACAGTTCTTCAATCTCCTTGTAGAGATTGATCGTATAGCCCTGCAGGCGAGAGATATTGGGATCGGAACTTATGGTATGGATCTGACCCGCCGCATGCCAGCTTGAGCCTGACGTCAGCTCGTTTCGTTCCAGCAGTACGACGTCCTTCCAGCCGAATTTGGCCAGATGAAAAAGGATTGAACAGCCTACGACACCGCCGCCAATGATGACCACTTTTGCATTGGTCTGCATTTTATAACCTCTTGCTCATGGATGAAATTCAATACCAGGCATCTGGCATGCTGTTTTTCTTCTGGGTGACAAAGGCGCGCAACGCCTCATCTATTGCCGGGTCGATCGGCGGTGGCTCGTAGTGGCGCAGCATGGTGTTCCAATGCTCGAATGCGCGCTGGGCGCTATCCTTGCTGCCACGCTCGGTCCACTGCTCAAAACTCTCGGAGTCTGACAGCAGCGCATCATAATAGGCTGTTTCATAATTTTGCAGCGTATGCTGTGAACCGAGAAAGTGCCCGGCGGGTTCCACATCGCAATAGGCATCGACGCCAAGCGCATTATCGTCAACCTCTACTCCTGCAAGGAGTTTTTGATAGGCCCCCAGACGGTCCGCATCGATGACCAGTTTTTCAAACCCGGTCACAAGCCCCCCTTCCAGCCAACCGGCTGAATGGAGTACAAAATTAGCGCCACCCATGATGGTGGAATGCATGCTGTCAGCGCTTTCGGACATTGCCTGGGCATCAGCAAGCTTGGATGCCGTCAGCGATCCGCCGCAACGCAGCGGAACGCCCAACCGCCGGGCGAGCTGACCGATGATGTAGTTGGAAGCAACCGGTTCGGGCATGCCAAAGGTTGGTGCACCGCTTTTCAGGCTCATTGATGAAAGAAAATTGCCCATGACAAAAGGCGCACCGGGTTTGATCAGCTGGCTGTAGGCGCCACAGACCATAGCCTCGGCCAGCGCCTGCGCAATGGAAGCTGCCGTGGTCACCGGCCCCATTGCCCCGCCCAGAATGAAGGGAGCAACAACAATGCCCTGCCCGGCGCTGCAATAGACATCAATGGCCTGTGTCACCACTTTATCCACAAGGAGCGGCGAATTGGTGTTCACATTGCCCATAATCACGCAATTTTCGCGCATGAACTCCTTGCCAAAAAGCACACGGGCCATGGCAACGGAATCTTCAGCACGGGATTTCTCGGTTATCGCCCCAAGGAACGGTTTGTCGGAATAGCGCATGTGGGTGTAGAGCATGTCCAGATGACGCTTGTTGACCGGCACATCACAGGGTTCGCAAATGACCAGTCCCATGTGGTGCAATGAAGGCAACATGGATACAAGCCGGGCAAGTTTCCCGAAATCCTCCATCGTGCCGTAGCGACGGCCCTTTTCAAGACAGCGTACAAATGGTGGCCCGTAAACCGGTGCCAGGACCGCATTGCGACCGCCGATTTCAACGCTGCGGGCGGCATTGCGCGCGTGCTGGGTGAAGGATGCCGGAATTGTTGCGCACAGGGACCGGGCCATGCCGGCGGGCAGGCGAACACGGGTGCCACGCACATCCGCACCAGCGTTCTTCCAGATGCGCAACGCCTTGGGGTCATCGCGGAATTCCATGCCGGTTTCTTCAATGAGACGGTCGGCCTGCTGCTCGATTCGTTCCAGCCCCTCTTCGTGCATATAGGCCACAAAAGGGATATTGCGGGTGATATAGGCAGGCACTGGTTGAACCTTGCGTTCACCGCGCCTGTTGCCTCGTCTGGATGCCGCTCTCATGAACACCTCGCCCCAATGATTGGAGTTTCACCCTAAGCGCATTTTGCTGCCGTGTAACGATTGAAAAAACTTGAGCATTGCATAATATGTACTTATGCGAAAACTGCTTCAGAAAATCCAATCACCAACAGCACTCTTTGCCTTTGAAGCCGCAGCGCGGCATCTTTCATTCACCCGTGCGGCACGGGAGTTAAATGTATCGCAACCGGCTGTCAGCCTGTCTGTCAAGCGTCTGGAGGAGGCATTGGGGACATCGCTTTTCGAACGTCGACACCGCTCCATCGAACTGACCCCTGCTGGTGAAAAATTCCACGCTGACGTATCATTTGGGTTAATGCACATTCTCAATTCAGCTGAGAGTGTATCAAACAGACGCACAGAGGAATATGTGGCGCTATCGTGTTCAACGGCCTTTGCCCACTATTGGATGCTGCCGCGACTGGCGACTTTCCGGCGCGATAATCCCGATATTGATTTTCGCCTCCAAACCACGGACAAGGACCTCGATATTGCTGAAGAAGGCATTGCCTTTGCTGTTCGCCTCGGCGCAGGGTCATGGCCAGGATATCATGCCTTGCGGCTTGGACCTGAAAGGGTCTACCCGGTTTGCAGCCCCGCCTATCTGGAGCGGGTTGGAACGCCCACATCGGATGCACAGCTGATGTCACTGGACCTGCTTCATCTGGAAGAACCATTCCGCCGCCGGACCGGTTGGCGTGAGTGGTTTGCAGCACAGGGTCTTGAATATGATGACAGCGGTCATGGTCTTCGCCTCAATGATTATGCTTTGGTCATTCAGGCAGCCATTGCGGGCGAAGGTATTGCCTATGGCTGGCACCATATTGTTGAAAGGCTGGTGGCGCAGGGTCTGCTTAAACGTTTGGGAAAGAGCGTTTATGACGTGGGCCAGGGTCACTACGTCATCTGGCCGCAACGGCAGGAACCCGGCCATCGGGCACAAAGGGTTCTGGCATGGCTGAAAACACAGGCCAGCAGACGCTAGAGTAATTGTTGCTTTATCAGGGCTCTGATGATCGTTGCAGCCCGTCAGAATTGATCGTTACCCACGCATGTTTTCTGTGCTCGTAGACCGAAAATTTCGGTGCCGGAAAGTCCGGATCAGCAAAGGCACCAACAGGAATTGCCGTCACGCCCGGCCATCCTTCGATCACATAGGCAAGTGTCGACCCGCACGTCGGACAGAACCGATAGGTTGCCTTGTGGCCGCTATCGGCAATGCGCTCCCACGTCCTGAATTCACCCGTCAGTGTCACATCCGCATCCGGCCATCTTGCCTGGGTAGCAAAGGCGCTGCCGCTGCGTTTTTGGCATTCAAGGCAGTGGCAGACGGAGACGCGAACCGGATCACCATTGCAATCGGCACGTAATTGACCACACCGGCATGTGGCTGTTCGGCTTGTCATGATTGTGGCTCCCGTTTTCAACGCTGCAAGGCTAGTTGATGTGCGTGCAGGTGACAATGTCGGGCCCGCATCGGCAAACAAAACGCAAAACGGTCTAATTCAAAAATTGCTGCAATATCTGCTGCTGGTCATCAGCAACGAATGTTGGTGCATGTCCGACATCCGCAATGATCGCATAGTCGGGCCGGGGGCCGCGGCCGCGCATTTCCTCTGCGATGGATGCTGGCAACACATCTGACCGGTCGCCCCGCATCAGCAATGTGCGCGCGCCCACAGCATCATAATGCGGCCATATATCCAGATCCGCCTTGTGACGGGTGAACTGCGATACGATACGTGGATCATAATGGACCGTTATCCTGCCGTCATCATTGCGCCGGATCGAGGCGTTGATCACCCGGCGCCAGAAGGTGTCCGGATTATCACCAAAGGGTGCATAGCTGCGACGCAACCAGTCTTCCATCTGTGTGACCCTGTCAAAAACCGGTGGATTGCCGACGTAGTCGATAATGCGGGCCTGCGCAGATTGCGGGATATGCGGCCCAATATCATTGATAACCAGATGGGTGATCCGCTCTTTCAACACACCCGCCGCCAGGCGGATACCGATAAGTGCGCCCATTGAGGTGCCGACCCAACGCAGACAACCCACCCCGTAATGGTCAGCAATACGGCAGGCATGATCTTCGTAGACCGACAGATTGTAATCCTCTCCACCAATGCGTGACCAGCTCGACAGTCCGCGTCCTATGGTGTCCGGACACACCACAAAATAGTGCTGTGACAGCCGGTGAGCAATTTCATCAAAGTCGCGGCCATTGCGGGCAAGCCCGTGCCACAACATGACAAAGGGTCTGGATGGATCTCCCCATTCGCTGGCGTGCAACTCGTGACCATCAACCTGAATATAGGTGGAACGGCGCGTAGTAAGGGGCACGCTCATGCATTTGCCTCCTTTCGGGTCAAAGTGCCAACAATGCCAGCGGGGAAGAAATAGACCAGCAGAACGAAAACAAGGCCAAGCCAAAGCAACCAGCGATCAGGATCAAGCAGATCGGGTATCAAAGGCAGTCCCGCAGTTGCTTCCGAGGCAGCCTGCATCAGGTCTTTCAGATAAAACTGGCCAAGGCTCATCAGTGTGGCACCAATGATGGCACCATATAAGGTGCCCATGCCGCCGATAACCACCATCAGCAGGATGTCAATCATGATGGCAAAGGACAGGGTTGTTTCCGGACCGGTATATTTGAGCCAGATGGCCCGCAGGATTCCCGCGCAGGCGGCGATCACCGCGGCGATACAAAAGATTGCGGTGCGGTAGAGCACCACCTTGTAACCCAGCGCTTCGGCCCGCATTTCGTTTTCGCGAATGGCCTTGAGCACCGTTCCCAAAGGCGATGCAACAATACGCAGCATTACAAAATACAACACAAGCGAACCAAAAAAGACGAAGTAATAGGCCGCTGTCTTTCCATTGGCCTTAACGCCAAAAATCCGCAAAACCTTGCCATTCTCATCCGTCAGCAATTTGGTCGCCGATGAAAAGAGCCTGGGTGTCTTGTAGATAATGCCGTCTTCGCCACCGGTAAAATCGGAAAACTGGCTGGCCATGACTGCCATGACTGAGGCTGCGGCCAGCGTTACCATCGCAAAGAAAATCGCCTTGACCCTTAACGACAGCAGACCGACAAGCGCCGCCAGGACGAAACTGACCGCCAGTCCTGCACTGCCACCAACCAATATTGCGTCCCATCCCGGGCCCATCTGTTTGAGCGCAATGGCTGTTCCATAGGCACCAATGCCAAAAAACATGGTGTGGGCAAAGGATACAATGCCGGTATAGCCGATCAGCAGGTCATAACTGGCAACCAGAACGATGAAGATGCAGATGCGTGCGGCAACTTCCTGACTGCGAATGTCGGGAAACAGCATTGGGGCCAGAAACAGGCCGATACCGATCAGGCCGATCAGGCCATAGACAAATAACCGCACGACGCGCGCGCTGCTGCTGGCGGCTGTGTTTTTCAATTCACCCATGACAGTCCCCTATTTCACGGCCGGACGCAGCCCATAGGGGCGCCAAAGCAGGATTGCCATCATCAAAAGCATATTCGAGGCCAGCGCCATTTTGGGTGCAAGGAATGCAACATAATTGCCCATCAAACCCACCATCAGCGCCCCCAGCAAAGTGCCCTCAATGGAGCCCAGCCCGCCAATGATAATGACAATAAAAACGATGATCATCATTTCGGAACCAATGGCCGCAGTGATCAGGGTTTCATAGCCTGCCCACATGGCTCCGCCCATGGCCGCAAGGGCCGAACCGAGCATGAACACGCCGATAAAAAGACGGTCGATACGAAACCCCAGAGCTTCGACCATTTCACGGTTCTCCACACCGGCACGCACCAATAGACCGATGCGGGTGCGGTTCAGCACAGCATAAAGGCCAAGGAAGACAACAAGACCAAGGCCGAAGGCAAACAGACGGTAGATTTCAATTGACACATCGCCAAGGATGATGGAACCGGACAGAAAATTCGGCCGGGGCACAGAGATCGGCGAGCCACCCCAGATTGCCAGTATGATCTGTTCCGCCACAATCAACGCGCCCATGGTTATCAGTATTTGACGCAGATGGTCGCGATAGACCGGCTTGATGATAACCCGCTCAAAAAACCACCCGGCGACAAGCCCGAAAAGCGTTGCTGCAGATATGGCGGCAAACAGAGCTGCGATATTGAGCAGGATATTGTCAGCACCGACCCAGCTACCCAGCGCAGCCAACACGGAAGCGGCGATAAAGGCACCAAAGGATATGAAAGCCGAGTGACCGAAATTGAGCACATCCATCAGGCCAAAAACCAGTGAAAGGCCCGATGCCATGAGGAAAATCATCATGCCCATCGCAAGCCCCGCCACCGTCAATGTGAGCCATGTGGACGGCACTCCAATCAAAACCAGAGCGACAACTGCCAACAGCACGGGCAGGAGGTTGATGCCACCAAAGCGTTCAATTTGCGTTGCGATTAAATTCATCGTTGTGATCCGTCCTACTGATGAGAATCAAGAGACAGGCTGAGCAGGCGTGTCTGCAGGTCGCTGTCCTGCGCCAATGCAGCCATGGTTCCGGTGTGGACAATACGGCCATCGTCGATGACAGCCACCGTTTGCCCCAATGATTTGGCAAATAGAAAATTCTGCTCAACAAGCAGAATTGTGGTCTCCTGTGCGATCTCGCGAAATGCGTCCACCATGCTGAGGATAATTGCCGGAGCCAGACCTTTTGTCGGCTCATCAATCAAAATGAGGTCGCGTTTTTCAATCATAGCTCGGGCAATTGCCAGCATTTGTTTCTGGCCACCGGACAGGGACCAGGCCTGTTTGGTCCAGAATTTTTCCATGGCCGGAAATTGTGCGTGGACACGGCTCAGACGTTGCCGGTCAAATTGTCCTTTATGGGTGGCAAGGCGCATGTTTTCTTCAACGGTCAACCCACCAAAAATACCCATATTCTCCGGCACGTAGGCTATGCCGCGTCGGGCGATATCGGATGTATGTTCGCGGCTGATTTCTTCGCCGCGAAAACGAATTGAACCGTCACGCGCCTGCCATAGGCCCATGATTGTGCGCAGCGTTGATGTCTTTCCCGCACCATTGCGTCCCAGCAATACATGGACGCCGCCCTCGGGTATTTCCAGGCTGACACCGTGCAGAATGTGATATTGGGCTATGTCCGTGCAGACACTGTCCAGCTTGAGAAGTGTTTTACTCATGATGCCTTTTCCGCAGGCATGCCAAGATAGATGTCACGCACCAGCGGCAGCGCAATAATGGCATCGGGTTTGCCATCGGCCACCAGTGCACCATTGTGCAGCACGATGATACGATCAGCGAGCGAGCGCACCACATCCATCTTGTGTTCAACAAGCAGGATGGTCTTGGATCGGTCGCGGCGGATTTCCTCTATCAGTTCAAGAATAACCGGTGCTTCGTCGACCGACATGCCGGCGGTGGGCTCGTCAAACATGAAGATATCCGGCTTCAGGGCCAGCAGCAGTGCAATTTCCAGCTTGCGCTGATCACCATGCGACAGGGCTGTGACCGGCAGCGCTGCCTTGGCGTCAAGCCGGGTCGTCTGAAGATAATTGAAGGCCGCGTCACGCAGATTGCGATAAGCGCTCGTGCGGCGAAAAAACACCGGTCCCAGCCCCTGTTGCGCCTGCACGGCAAGACGGACATTCTCCAGCACTGACAGTTTTGGAAACAGGTTCGTCAGTTGGAAAGCCCGCCCTATCCCCGCCTTGGCACGGGCAGAAGCGGATAAATTCGTTATCTCGCGTTCGGCTTTAAAGACATGCCCGTCTGTTGGGCGCAACTGACCCGATATCAGATTGAAACAGGTGGTTTTTCCCGCGCCATTGGGGCCGACAATCGCTGTCAGCTCACCGGCCTGAAATGCGCAGCTCACTGCATCGACGGCCACATGGCCGCCAAAACGGATTGTCAGATCCTCGACGCGTAGCGAAGCGGACATGAGGGACCTCCCTGTGTGTCATTCTAGTTTTTCTGGCGGATTGTTCCGGCAAATGCGCTGGCCAGAAGAACGCCCCCATCGCAGCCACCTGGACAACGACGGGGGCATCAGGCGCGCGCTTTTATTGCTGATTGTTGCGACCGACCGGGATGTTCAATTCACCGGCGGTAATTTCGCGAACCAGCTCGGGAATGGCCCATTTGACATCATCATCAACCTTGATCTTGAAGTGGTACATTGATTGCAGGGCCTGATGATCTTCAGGTCGAAACATCATCTCTCCCTTGGGTGTGTCCCATTTCATGCCTTCCATGGCGGCAATCAGGTTTTCTGTGTCCCAGTCATCGGTACTCTGCAAGGCCCGTGCAACAGCCAGGCCCGCGGCCATGCCACCGGCGGTGAAGAAATCCGGCGGTGAATCAAACCGTTTCTGATGTTCACTGACCAGCCAGTCATTGACGGGATTATCGGGGTTTTCGTAGTAGTAGTAGATCGCCCCTTCCATACCAGGCACCCGTTTGTAGGTGGGCAGAACGGGAAGAATATGTCCGCCCGTCGATATCTCGATACCATAGCGCTCCGGCTGCATTGCCTTGATCTTGCCCATCGGGTCACCGCCACCTGCCACATAAATCAGGATGACCTTACGGCCTTCCTTATCCTTGAGTGCAGCAAACATGCGTTCTGCAGCAGCGGTAAAATCCGTCGTCTTTTGCGGTACATATTCTTCCGCAACGATTGTCGCTCCTGATCCATCCAGGGCTTTTTTGAAGGCGGCTATACCATCCTTTCCGAAGGCATAATCTTCGGCAAGGGTTGCCACATGCAGATCGGGACCCGGCTTCAAAGCCAGTGCCTGGGCTTGCATGTCCATCGAAGAATTCCGCGATGTTTTGAACACATAGCGATTTGAATCCGGCCCGGTCAGTGAATCGGCTACTGCCGGTTCAACAATCAGAATCCGTTCATACTCTTCGGCAATGGGCAACATACCCTTGGTAACCCCGGACGACGTGCCGCCAACAGCGATCAGAACATCGTCATCGCCATAGGCTTCCGCCAATACAGCCCGCGCCACATCCGGTTTGAACTGTGTGTCCTTTTCAATGATTTCAATATCGCGACCGTTGATTTTCATTGTACCGTCGGTTGCATATTCAAGGCCCAACAGAAAGCCCGTATGACTTTGCTTGGAAAATACCTCGAATGTTGACCCTGACAGACCGTGAACCAGCGCAATTTTAATCGGGTCTTCGGCCGCCTTGGCGGCCAGACCAGCCAATGACAGCATTGACGCCATGGCAATTGTTGATACCAGTGTCTTCATAATTGTCCTCCTCCGGATCCCGCGATATGAAGCAACAGCCACCGATTTCCTCTCAATCGGAGACATTGCCGCAACAGGTCCGCTATGCAATGGATAGCCCATTATCGAAGGATTGGACGCCGACACGCAAGATGGTAGAAATACGATAATGATATCAATAAACCGATCATCCGACCCACAGGACATGATGGCCCTGGCGTTCAACGAAGCGCCGGCGGGCATTGTCATGACCCAACATCGGATCATCCGTTACTACAACAAGGCCTTTGCGCATATGTTCGGTTATGCGGGTGATGCTTTGCGCGATCAATCGTTTGCCATCCTGTATCCCTCACTCGACGAGTTTGTGAAAATCGGCAATATCGGCCTGCAGCCTTTGCGTGAAACCGGGCGTTATTCCGATGAACGCATCATGGCCCGCAAGGACGGGTCACTTTTCTGGTGCCGGGTTCGTGGCAATTCCCTGACGCGGGACGAACCGCTCGCCCATGCGGTGTGGAGCATTACGGACCTGTCGCATGAAAGGCCGGTTGTCTCGCTGACATTGCGCGAAAGACAGATCGTCATGCATCTGGGAGAAGGACGTACCAGCAAGGATATTGCACGGATTTTGGAGATATCGCCGCGCACCGTTGAGGCGTATCGTGCGCGGCTGCTGAAAAAATATGGTGCCAGCAATGTGGCTGAACTGCTTTCAAATGTGGGAGGCATGCCTGGATGAGCGATACAAACCATCACTTGCCGGGCGACACTAATCAGCCCAGAAATTTCTGCCTCGACATCGGCGGTTCTTTCATCAAACTGGGTATTGGCAATGCACAGACACTCAATGAAATTGGTTCGGTGCCAACGCCAACCGATACCTATCGCGCCTATATCGGCAGCATTGTCGATCTGCTTTTGTCAAATGGCTTTGCCAACCCCGACAGGCTGGGCATTTCCATCACCGGGGTCATTGACCGGGACAAAGGCGCGGTCAATTCAGCGCAACTGCCATTTCTCGCATCTGTCAATTTTTGCAAGGATCTTGCCAGCGCACTGCGACAGGAAAACAGCGGTCTTGTTGCCAATCCGATTATCATTGAAAATGACGCTGACTGCTTTGCCATCGCTGAGGCAACCCACGGCGCAGGACGCGGTTTTGACAATGTCTTTGCCATAATATTGGGTACCGGTGTGGGTGGTGCACAGATCTACCAGCAAAATCTGATCCGGGGCTTTGGTGGTTCGTCAGGCGAATGGGGACACGGCCCCTTTGTGCAAAATCAGGATGGCACTTTACCCGATTTTATTCCTCAAATTGCCTGCACCTGTGGACAGAAGGGATGCGTCAATACCATTGGCGGCGCACGCGGACTGGAAGCCATTCACAGGACTTCAGGAAAACAAAAATTGAACAGTCAGCAGATCATTGATGGCTGGGCTGCGGCCGATGCGGACTGCAGCCGGACTGTCGCCCGCTATGTCTCGATCGTTGGCAATGCGCTGGCTTTGACGCTCAATATTACCGGTGCACAAATTGTGCCGGCAGGCGGCGGTCTTTCCAACGCACCTGCATTACTGGAAGCGCTCAACCACGATGTGCAGGGTAAAATTCTGCAGCCGCGACCCGATCCGCTCATTGTTAAAGGCACCTTCGGCAAGAACGGCGGCCTGTGGGGCATCAATGCCCTGTTGCTCAATCAGGCCCGCCAGACATGAGTTCGGTGCGCGTAGAGGTCTGTGTTGATACGGTGCAATCGCTTGAGGCAGCAATTGCCGGTGGCGCAAATCGAATAGAATTGTGCAGCGCCCTTGCCCTTGGTGGCCTGACACCCTCAATGGCTCTGGCACAGGAAGCCGCCCGCGCACCCGTGCCGGTCTATGCAATGATCAGGCCTCGCGCCGGTGACTTTATCTACAGCGCAGGTGACGTGGATATTATGGCCAATGAGATTGCATTGCTCAAGGAGGCCGGTCTGGCGGGTATCGTCATCGGTGCCAGCCGCGACGGCGATCTGGACGCGCCAATACTGAAAAGGCTGTTGGCGGCTGCGGGCGACATGGGCGCGACGTTGCACCGGGTCTTCGATCTTCTGGACAATCCACTCAAGACCATTGATGTGGCAGTTGATCTTGGCTTTGAGCGCATTTTGACATCAGGCGGATCGGTGAACGCATTGGAGGGAAGCCACCGGCTACGAGAGTTTGTCGCTTATGCCGGCGGGCGTATTTCCATCATGGCGGGCGGTGGTATCAACGCCCGGAACGTCACCGAAATTATTGCCAGAACCCGGGTACACGAAATTCACGGATCGTTTTCCACCGTTTCCAGACATTACGCACACGACGTGCAGGCACTGGGATTTGCGACAACACGCTCGTTGAGCACCACTGATGCCGGGACTGTGAGAAATGTGTGCAACCTCATCAACAATGACTAGACCGTTTCACGTTTCATCAGAAACGAGACAACGGTCTCGGCCTTGGATTATGTTGATGCATTCAGATTTTGCCGGATCCGTCAAAACCTGATTTGCTCTGAAGGATGAACCTGTCCGTATAAATGTGATATATGTTCTTTAGGGTCGGTATAACTGAAGTATGATTCAACATCGCACGTCACTTTGGCACGCGCCGGGCAGTTTTTAGGGATAAGGTAACCAGTTGATCGGACGTCATCTTTTTAACCGGCAGAAAATCGGTCTGATTTTTTGCGTTTTTGCACTGATGATTGTGCATTCACCCGTAATTGCGGCTGCTGACAAGCCAACCTTTACCCGCGAGCAGCTCAGTGAAGATCTGGATGAGACCTTTAGCCTGCTCACCCTCATACAACCCAATGTTGGCCGCCATACAAGCGTCAAGGAACTCAGAAGACTGCGTAATGCGCTGAAGGCTTCGCTAAAAAAGTCAAATACCGGCGAAGACGCTTATATGAAACTCACATCGCTGGTCGGCGCGGTTTGCGATGAACATACACAGATACTTCGCTCCGAAGGTCATGCAATCAGGATGCCCGGCGGCTGGCCCTGGTACGAAAAGCCGCTGATAATCAAAGACAAAAAGCTTTATGTCGAACTGGCTTCCACGGATATCAAGGCGCAGGTGATCTCGGTGAATGGTATTGATGGCAGTGTATTTGCCACTGAAATCGCCAGACGAATGCCCCATGATGGCTGTTTTCAATCCGGTGTTTTATACGTCGACAGTTATCTGGCCGTCAGCGGCGCTGTCTTTAATGCTCTCGTCGGCCAGCCGGAACAATATACGATTGAACTGGCTCTTGATGGCAGCCCGGTTCCGATATCCATCACAACCGATCCGGTGGTGTCCTATGTATCATCCATATTTGCCCGAAAATCTGCCAGGCTAAGTGCATCGAATAGGCTTTCGGCGCTGCGCAAGAAATATTTTTGGCGTCGCCTGAACTCACCGGTTACACGCAAGGCCGAATTGGAATATTTTTACTCAAACATCCATGACATGGCCTATCTGAGAATCGGTTCTTTTGCTGATTATGAAACCGTTAAAGAGGGCATTGAAATTGTCATGCGGGATATTATCAGCGAAAATCCCAAAGCGCTTTTCATCGATTTAATCGACAACCCGGGTGGTTCGAGCAACAGTGCGCAATTTCTCATGGCATTTTTGCTGCCGCGCGCGCACAGGCTTCACAGCCGCGTGCTGACGAAGGATGTTGCACGCAAACCGCCGACCAATTTCAGTTTCATTGATAGCGATGCCGAGGCCACCCGGAAAAGCCGGGTCAAATTTTTTCGCCGTGTCAAGCCACGTGGTGGCATTCGCTCAGCACCCATGGCCAAACGATCATTTGGCATGCCCGACTACAAGGGAAAAATCTATGTAATGGTGGGACCGGGATCACATTCCAATGCCATGCGCGTCGCAGCCAATCTGAAAAGGTTGCGCAATGCAACCATTGTCGGCAATGTCACAGCTAGCAATATTACGTCTGCCTGCGCGCGCGCCAGCGGCTCGTATAAACTTAAGAACACCGGTTTTACGCTCTATGTTCCCGAGACCTGCTATGAAAGTCCGGAAAACCGCATCAAGCAACAGAACACACTGATCCCGGACATTGCGGTTGATGTGTTCAAAGGCCGAACGACGGATATTGCTGCGGTGACACTCAGGACCGCTCTTGAACACCATCTGAATCCGCCAGGTCAGTAAGTCCAATTTGGGCACATATGGTACCGGTGAACACGCTGAAACTGCCAGGAGCAATTCAGGTTTTGACGGAACCGGCAAAACCTGAAACGGTCCAGTTGCAACACAGCTTCAATTCGTAAACTTTGATTTTCCGTACATTAACAATGCCCGTGCACAGACCAATCCAACCGCCAGCTCCAATACTGCCACAGCAACCAGACCATTGGCAGGCATGCCATCCAGCGCAATGCTGATGATACGCGACACACCGTAGGCAAGATACAGAACGGTTGCCAGGAGTAGTGCTGAAAAGGTCAGTTTTTCCACGAAGGCACCGCAAACAACCAGCACACCGCTGGCAAGCAGCGCTGCGCCCGGCGCCCTGATCTCACTGAGCAGACTGGCATTGTCACCCAGCACAATACCGTTTGTGGCATGGAACGCAGCGGGTACCAGCAAAATTGAAATGCCAACAACAGTGGCAATCAGCCCTGCCACAATGAGTGTGACCCTCGTCATTTTGGAACTGGACATGATGTTTCCTTTATCCTGCGGGAATAGACTTGCTACAAGTCGCGATTATTCCCGGGATAAACAATCATCTACAGTCTCGATTTATTTGCATATCGTCCAATATGGTGGATCAGTGCGCACCATTTGTGTTATTCGGTTGCCTATGGAAGAACGCATTACCGCACCAAAAAAATTCAATGACCCTGTTGCAGAAACATTACATCTGCTCAAACCGACCGGCATTCTTTACTGTCAGTCGGAGCTGACAGCGCCGTGGGGGGTGACGGTTCCACCCCTGGAAAATGTCATGATGTTTCAGATCGTCAACGCCGGATGCTGTTGGCTCGAGATCGATGGTCTTGAGCCACGTTTGTTGCAACAGGGAAGCTTTACGCTGATACCGCACGGCAATGCGCACAGCGCGCGCAGCGCCCCCGATGTGCAGTGCGAACCTCTTTTTGACATTCCGATCAATAAAGTCAGCGACCGTCTGGAAACCATGCAGTATGGCGGTGGCGGGCAATGCACACAGATCACCTATGGCGTGCTGCGCATCGATCATATTGCGGCTCAGCATCTGATCAGGCAATTGCCAAAATTGCTGCATATCGACGCCTGGAGCGAAGACGCGGGCAACTGGCTGCAAAGCACGATACGCCTTATCGCCCGCGAAGCTGGCACATTGCGCCCGGGTGGCGAAACTGTGATCACCCACTTGTCCGACATTCTGGTCATTCAGGCAATTCGCTCGTGGCTGGATAATGCCCCAGAGGCCAGACAGGGCTGGCTTGCAGCGCTGCGCGATCCGCAGATCGGACGGGCAATGGGTCTTATTCATCAGGCACCGCAAAAGTCATGGAGCGTTGAACGGCTTGCCAGGGAAGTTGGCATGTCCCGCTCTGCCTTCTCAGCGCGGTTTACCAATATTGTTGGCGAACCGGCAATGCACTACGTCAGCGACTGGCGCATGCAGCTTGCACGTAAATATCTGCGTGAGACCTCTCAAACGCTGGCTGTCATTGCCAATCGCCTTGGATACCGCTCGGAAGCGGCATTTTGTAGAGCCTTCAAACGCGCCTTTGAAGTGACGCCGGGAAGCCTGCGCAGACAATTGCCTGCCGAGCGGATGTTTTGACGTTGACACTGCAATTGGCCGTTGACCAGAAAATCGTGCAATAGGTGATACGACCAGTTTTTACCGGGAGAAGATTATGCGTAAACTTGCATCCGCCCTTATTGCGGCCATTGCTGCACTGCATTTGTACATAGCCTGGTTTGAAATTTTCGCCTGGGAAACACGCGGGCCAAAGGCCTTTCCTTCGTTTCCCGCTGACCTGTTTGAACCAACAACAGCATTGGCGGCAAATCAGGGACTATATAATGGATTTCTGGCTGCCGGTCTTGTGTGGTCCCTGCTTATCAGGGACCAAAAGTGGCGGGTGAATGTTGCGACCTGTTTTTTGATTTTTGTGGCAGTTGCAGGCCTGTTTGGTGCCTATACAGCGTCCGTGAACATTTTGATGATCCAGACGGTCCCATCGGCAATTGCATTGTTACTCCTGCACCTTGGCAACAGAAGCAACACGACTTAGAGATTTTCAGATTTTAACGGAAGCGGCAAAACCTGAATGAACCGACAAAATCATGGGCCGACACCGTGGTACTGTGTCTGACAAAAACGTCAAACGGTCTTGTGACACCCGAGACAAGGGTACGACCAGCAATGCAGACCTGCGTTTTGCCGCGCTTCAGGTGACAACAATGCGTGATTGGCTGGGCACACGTGGGTAAAGATCGATAATATCCTGGTTCATCATCCGCACGCAGCCGCTGGATACAGCCTTGCCGATTGTCCAGTATTCCGGTGAACCGTGAATGCGATACAATGTATCCACCTTGCCCTTAAATACATATAGGGCGCGGGCGCCAAGCGGATTTTGCAGACCCGGCGGCATGCCACCAAAATCCACCCCCCACTGAGCAAGTTCCGGCTGCCGTGCGATCATTTCGGCTGGCGGCGTCCACTTCGGCCAAACCTGTTTCCAGCCAACCCGCGCGCTGCCGGACCATGCAAACCCTGCTCTTCCAAGGCCGACACCGTAACGCAGGGCACGATTGTTTTCCTGAACGAGAAACAGATAAAACGTGCTTGTGTCCACCACAATCGTTCCGACGGGCTCCGGCCCGAAGTAATCCACTTCACGGCGATAAAACTGCGGTGGCACCCGGGTTAGATCAACCGCCGGAATTGGAAACCGTTCGTTGGGATCAGGGCCATACATCGCTTTGTAGGATTGCGAAATCGGTGAAATACCCGGCACCTGTGGCAATGGGCGTGAGGTGGTGCAACCGGCAACGACAAGCCCCGAGAGGCTTGCCGCGCCGGCAAGAAAATTTCGCCGTGTTGATTTAACAGACAAATCCATAACGCCTTACTTTCCCGCCTCATAAAAAACCGATGGCGTGCCAGGTTTTGGCCCACCAAAAGCAAATACGCTGTATCGCGCTTTTGGATCATCACCCATTCCCGTTGCACCCAATGGCATGCCAGGCACTGCCAGTCCACGTACTTGAGGGCGCCGGGCCAACAGTTTTTTCACCGCCACGGCAGGCACATGCCCCTCAAGGACATATCCGTCGATGACGGCGGTGTGGCATCCTTCCAGATCGCCCGGCACACCAGCCTGTTTTTTTATCGGGTCGAGATCTTCAAGATCCGTTGTCTGTGCGTCAAACCCAGCCGCGCGCATTGCGCGGGTCCAGTCCTCACAGCAGTTGCACCATGGAGATTTGAAAACCTGCATCTCCGATTTTTCACTGGCCTCAGCGACCGTCATTGCTGTCAATGCAACAAGCATTGCAGGTAGAACTCTTGATAGGGATTTCATATTAATTTTTCCTGATTGGATGTACCTGCCCGCGCAGTGGTTCGAAACAAATACGAGGGCTCAATTATGCCAATTGTCATCCTGTAGGAACAATCCGGACGGAATATTGTCTGTGACAAACCCGGCTGCACCCCAGTAGTGACATTGGCCTGATATTCGTCATCAGGAAATTGGTGGTCGAAAAACGGTTGCCCTTATACTGCCCAGGATATGATTCATATCAGCGCTACAACGCGCTCCAGTAGCGGCCTCAATATTCAGACCATGGTGAGGCAGGCCATGACCCAGGTCTGCAGAACAGTGGCGCACCTCGGGGTTGCCAATCATCTCCTGATCCTGGCAACAATGCGACCTGGCCATAGGCATGGACGCATCAGCGCGTATTTCCAATGCGGACGCAAACGATGCTGTCACTGACTGTGCAGCAGGTGCCCTGTCAAATTGTTGTGCAATAGCAGCACCGCTGGTCGCAAACCCCTGCCCAATCATCAGGGCATAGGCCGTAAAAGCAACCAAAACAAATGTTCGCACTAAATGTCTCATATATTACCAATACTCCGGCCACTCGCCGAACTCCACACCGAAGCGATCACTGAGTTGTGAACCGGCAATCAACCCCTGATATCGGCGGATTTATCAACCAGGCATGCTCAATTCGTGCCTCACCGTTACAAAGTGCGCATTGCCAGCACCATACGCCGCCAAATCATGGGGTTCTGTATGAACAACAAAGCGTAATCATGGCAAACTGCTCGAAATACGCGCCCGCAGTAAATCTGCCGGCGCGTTCATTGCCGGTGTTTTCGCGCGGTATGATCTGCGTGTTTATGTTTTCCGGCAAGGTCATCTATTATCGGGCAGTCGGGTTTGTCATCACCGTGGCAGTTCTCGGCCAGCGCCTGAAGCGTGTGGCGAAGTGACTGCAGTTCAACAAGTTTCAGATCAATTTCTTCAACCTTGGCCAGTGCCAGAGACTTCACATCCGCACTGGCACGATGTTTGTCCTCATAAAGCGACAGCAATAACCGGCATTCTTCGATGGAAAATCCAAGGCTGCGCGCCCGCTGCAAGAACCGCAGCAGATGGATATCCTTGTCACCATAGGTACGATACCCATTGGCACCGCGCAGCGGTGAAATCAGTGAAATTTCCTCATAGTATCGAATTGTCTTTGGCGGCAATCCGGATTGAATTGCCGCCTCGCCGATATTCATCTTGATTTCCCAAAAACATAACCAACGACGCCGCCAATACCCAGCAGCAGAAAAATACCGCCCAGCATGCCCACAGACATCGCAATCATGTGGGTATTGCCCATGGCCATATCACCCATTGAATTCATCATTGTCAGGTCCTTTCATGGTCCGATTTAAATCGCCCCGACTGTGCACATAGGCATTCCAGCAGGTGGAAGGTCAAGGTTTGAAGCGTGTTCTGGTCAATTGGTTCCATTCAAACGAGGCAGGCTCCAACCCATTCACAATCTGGTGTTACGCAAACGCAATGCATTACTGATGACTGAGACCGATGACAGGCTCATGGCCGCAGCAGCAATCATTGGTGACAACAGGCTGCCGGTTACCGGATATAAAATGCCGGCAGCTATGGGGATGCCAGCCGTATTATAGGCAAAGGCAAAAAACAGGTTCTGCCTGATATTTCTGATGGTTTTTTGTGCCAGCGTACGGGCGCGCACGATGCCATTCAGATCTCCCTTGACCAGGGTTATGCCAGCACTTTCAACCGCAACATCAGCGCCGGTTCCCATGGCGATACCGACATCAGCCGTGGCGAGTGCCGGGGCATCGTTGACGCCATCACCTGCCATGACAATTTGCCTGCCTTGAGCGCGCAGTTCTTCGATCAGTGATTTCTTGTCTTGCGGCAACACATCGGCGCGCACTTCATCAATGCCAAGCCGGTTTGCGACAGAGGTTGCGGCGCGGTGATTATCACCGGTTGCCATGATGACCTTCAAGCCTGCTGCGTGAAGTGCATCGATGGCTTGTCTGGTTGTTGCCTTAATCGGATCGGCAACGGCAACGACACCCGCCAATGCACCGTCAATGGCGACAAAAACTGAAGTCTTTCCGCTGTCACTGGCGTTGTCCGCCTGCGGTTCGAGGGCTGAGACATCAATAGCCAGAAGCGCCATCATCGCACGATTGCCGAGCACCACAGCCTTTTTGTCAATGACACCCGAAACACCTTTACCGGTTTCGGAGGTAAATTTGGTTACCGGGCTCAGCGTCAAGCCGCGCTGTTCAGCATTGTTGACAATGGCCTCCGCCAGCGGGTGCTCTGAGCCCCGCTCCAGTGAAGCGGCCATGGCCAAAACATCGCCCTCTTCAATGGATCCGGTTGTAAAGACGTCACTGACGCCGGGTTTGCCCTCAGTCAGGGTTCCGGTCTTGTCCACCACCAGAGTGTCAACCGATGCCAATCGTTCCAGCGCCTCTGCTTCACGGATCAAAACACCCGCCCGCGCACCCCGCCCGGTCGCCGTCATGATTGACATGGGTGTTGCAAGACCCAGTGCGCAGGGGCAGGCGATGATGAGCACCGACACAGCAGAAACAATGGCATAGATCAATGCCGGATCGGGGCCCAGAACCATCCAGGCCACGAAGGCTATAATTGCTATAATCACGACCGTTGGAACGAACCATGACGCAACCCGATCCGCCAGACCCTGTATGGGTGCGCGGGAACGCTGGGCTGCTGCGACCATGGCGACAATCTTTGCCAGCATGGAATCTTCGCCCACATTTGTTGCCTCCATCACGAGACTGCCGTTCTTGTTGAGCGTACCACCGGTGACATGATCGCCCGGCGTTTTTTCAACGGGAAGCGGTTCGCCGGTGATCATGCTTTCATCAATCGATGATGTGCCCTCCATAATCACACCATCAACCGGCACACTCTCACCTGGCCGGATGCGCAAATGGTCGCCACCGATAATATTCTCAACAGGCGCATCATATTCGCTGCCATCAGCATTGATGCGCCGGGCCATTTTGGGGGCAAGATCAAGCAGGGCCTTGATGGCATCGCCGGTGCGTTCGCGGGCACGCAGTTCCAGCACCTGACCAACGAAAACCAGCGCTATGATAACCACCGACGCCTCAAAATAAACCGGTACGTGCCCATCCATTTTCAGGTCCTGCGGGAAAACCCCCGGGATAAAAGTCGCAATGACGCTGTAAAGATAGGCCGCACCGACGCCCAGCATGATGAGCGTCCACATATTGAAATTTGCAGTTCTGAGTGACGTCCAGCCACGGATGAAAAATGGTTGCGCGGCCCAAAGAACGACCGGCGTGGCCAGGATAAATTCAAGATAGAGCGCGGGTTGTTCACCCAGCCAGGCCCGAAATGGCAGACCAATCATGGCCCCCATCGTCAGCAACAATAATGGAACCGCCGCGATGGCACTGACCCAGAGCCGTTTTGTGAAATCGATCAATTCGTGATTGGGCGCGTCGGAGACACCACTCATCGGTTCCAGCGCCATACCACATATCGGACAGGTCCCCGGACCCTCCTGAATGATTTCAGGGTCCATCGGGCACGTGTAGAGCCCGTTTGATACAACGGCATCCCTTTTGCTCACGTTTTTGCCCGATAGAAAAAACAGCGGATCGGCAGCAAAGCGGTCATGACATTTTGTACCGCAAAAATGGTAGCTGTCGTCCTTGTATTCGAAGGATGGCTTGCCGGACCCGGGCACGACTTCCATGCCGCAAACCGGATCGATTACCGCAGCACCGGGCATTGGAGCATCAGCATGGTGCCCGGAACAATTAGAATGATCCGTGCCCTGAATTGCACTGTTGTGATTTATCTTGTCCATGATTTTTGCCCGATCCTGATCGCTTTGTGGGACACATAGGGCTTCCAGTTACTGTAAGGTCAAGCCTCAACTGCACAATTGGCTGTTTAGACCCTGTCTTATTCCCGGTCATTGTTTGCCCCCACCGGCAGTTTCAGGAAAATGCCCCGATTATCCTCAATACAATTGACAATCTGCGTGGCTGCTCATATCAGATGCTCAGGGTAAAGGCCCCTGCCGCTCGCTGGCTTAGCCAGGGTGAAGCCTTTTTCAAACACCATCCATCAACTTCAGTCTCGTGCGGTTTGATGGCAATGCGAGCACCATTTTCATCCGCATCCAGACACTGATTGAGGTTTGTGATGAATGGATATTCTTCGACCAATGATAATTTCTACCTGACCGGTTCACTGCCGGGCCTGTTTGCCAAAACAGCAGCACCCATTATCGTGATCATGGCCGTGAATGGTCTTTTTACCCTGGTGGACGCTTATTTTCTGGGTGCCTATGTCGGGGCCGATGCCCTGACAGCGGTTACCCTGATGTTTCCTTTCTATATGCTGCTGGTGGCTCTATCGACACTCGTATCCAACGGTTTTTCCAGCGTATACGCACGGTTGCTGGGTGCGGACCGGCGGTCACAGGCAGGTATCGTCTATGGCCAGGCGATCGTATTATCGTTGGTAGTCTGTCTGATTTTGATCGGCCTATTCCTGATTGCGGGAAACGCCATGATTGCATGGGCAGCCCATGGTGCGGACAATCTTTCACGCATGGGGTATACCTATATTTCCATCCTGATTTTTTGCTCGCCTTTCGTCTTCATACTGGCGATCAATTTTGACGCGTTGCGCTGTGAAGGTCTGCTGCCGGCGATGGCTGGCATTACATTGATGTCGGCCCTGTTGAACATCGGCTTTGATTATCTGTTTATCGTTGAGATGGGGTGGGGTGTTGCAGGATCGGCCTATGGAACGGTCATTGCGCAGGTGATCGCTTTGCTGGTTATTGTGCTCTACCGCAATAGGGCCAGTGTCGGGCAAAATCTACGCCTGCCAATCGGCAGCTTCGGGTGGAAACACTGGACAGAATTGCTGGCGCTTGGTGCACCATCCAGTCTTGGTTACATCGGCATTTCACTTTCCGCCAGCCTGACGCTCTTCTGCCTGCAGATCTGGGCGGGCGACACCTATGAGGCAACGGCTGGTGCATTTGGCATAATCACCCGGTTGATGACATTTGCTTTTTTGCCGCTGCTCGGCCTCAGCCTGGCATTTCAGACGATCATCGGCAACAATTACGGCGCACGCATGCAGCACCGCTCAAATCAGAGCCTTTTTCTGGCGCTGGTGATGGCATTCATCTATTGTTCCGTTGTTGAACTGATCTTCGTTCTCACCCGATCACAAATCGGCTTTGTCTTTATGGATGACGCCGCGATTGCTGCGGAGATCAGCCGCATCATGCCCTATGCTGTTATGCTGATGTTTGTCTTTGGTCCGTTGATGATGATTGGCACCTATTTCCAGGCCATTGGTGACGCAGCACGCGCAGCATTGCTGGGTCTGTCACGGACCTATCTCTTCGCGCTGCCGTTGACGTTTTTGTTGCCGTTCCTGTTTGGCGAGCCAGGCATCTGGTATGCCGGCATCGTTGCCGAGATGCTTGTTCTGTCGCTTACAATAATTGTGCTTCATAGAAGATCGCGGTCGCAAAACCTTCGCTGGGGGCTGTTCCAGCAGTTGGCATGAGAATGCGGGTTCGCTGCCGGTATCTGCAGCGAACTCGCCTGTTGGCGAAAATTATGGCACCCTGCCTGCGAAGATCACAGGATAGGGCATCAGGATTGACATGACGCAAAAGCAATCTGCAAATGAAAGCTATTCCCCACTGTCAATTGTCAGCCATTGGCTGGCGGCAATTCTCGTCATCGCACTGTTTTTCACCCACGAAGGCGAGCGCGGCAGCGCGTCCGCCATTTTTCATGTCAGTGGCGGTGCCATTGCCGGACTGTTTCTTCTGTGGCGTGTATGGCACCGTGTCCGGCGCGGCATGACAGCAAGTCCGAAACAGGCGGCCGTTTTCAATATTGCCTCAAAAATTGTCATGTGGGGCTTTTTGACAGCCATCGTCGTTGTGGTGCTGACCGGTTATTTCCTGCCCTGGTCGCGTGGTGCACCGCTGGACATGTTTGGACTGTTTTCCATACCCTCCCCGATGGGTGCCAATCGTCCATTTCATGAATTTGTCGAGGAGGTGCATGATATCGCGGGGCACCTGTTTGTACCACTGCTGGTGCTGCATATCCTTGGTGCCGCCAAACATGCATTCATCAACAGGGACGGGATTGCCAGCCGCATGTTCAGGCCGCAAAGGGGTGGTCTGTAATACAATCCAGCAGCTAGAGAACCAGACTTTGATGTACATCATCATGGGCGCATATAATCAATCTGTCTCCCGATCGGACACAATTTACCGTTGATTGGGTCTGTGTTGATCCAACCGGACGCACAGCCAGCAAAATGGCTCCCTTAAGTTCAAAATCTGCCGGCAGACGCTCGGCGGTACCATGATATTCATGCTCTGCAATACTCAGGTTGTTGCCGAGCTGCAGCAAGCGGTGAAAACCACCGGTGCCAAGTCCTGTCGTGCGGATTAAAATGCGACCAATCAGTGCACACATGAACCGATCAAGGCTCTGGTTCGTTAGACCGTTTCACGTTTTGTCAGAAACGGGACAACGGTGTCGGCCTTTGATTTTGTTGATGCATTCAGGTTTTGCCGATTCCGTCAAAACATGAATTGCTCCAGCACAAGAAAGGTCAGACCGATGGCGATGATCAATACAATTGCCTGCATTGCGATACTGCCATCGCTGGAATCGGCATTGACCAAGGCAACGATGAATGTCGATGCAATTGAAACGAGGCCCAGATTGCCCAGAACCATCAGCGTCACGACAATGCGGCGGCGAATTGGATAATTGACAATCATTTCCGCCTCGCCGGTGGTGAACCCGGTTCCCGTCAGCGCTGATACGCACTGAAATCGTGCAACCGTATCCGGCAGTCCTGTCAACCGCATCGCCACGGCGGCAATGCGCGCACAGGAAACCGACAGGGCCAGCAGCAGGGCAATGGTCAGTGCAGCACCCATATCAGTCTCTATTCACCCGCCGGGCCGAGCAATTCACGGCCAATCTGAAAGGCCTGTTCAATGAATTGCTGCAACCCGCCATCCATATCGTCAACGCTCAAAAGAGCAGATGCCGTGGCAATAGCGCCCACGAACCCGGCCGTGTGCCAATGACCATGCACAGGTGGCTGCGGCAGACTGGCAGCATCCAGATGCGGCCAGGGGTTCACGTAGAAATAGGGTTCAGCGTAGGCCTTGTCTCCCGGTGACATGCCAATCCCGATACCGGGCGCGTCATGACCACCGGACGTGTCCAATGAAACGTAGGTTGCCATATCAAAATGGTGCGGCCAGCAGGTGACCGCACTCGGGCCCGGCGTAATATCAGCATGCAGCGCGGCAAATTTTTGCAACTGACGATCCGCAAGCGCAAACCAGCTTTCAAGTGTCTTGAGCGCCCGGTCCAGTGATGCTGTGTCAAACTGGCTGATTCCCGATACATCGGCCGGCAGCTTGAACGGATGCCTGACACCCGAGACCGGTTGAAGACCTGATGTTTCCAACAGCGCATCAAGCCAGGTCAAACAGTCAGCAACGACAATCGTGTCAAGATTGAGCGTATCAACGACATGATCATCATTGGTCACCCGCATGGTCAGCGGGGTGAGTGACACGCCAATGCGTATTTGACCATCAAGCCCACTGATGGGTTTGGTTTGAAAGACCCGTGCCCCGGCATCCCAATCAAGGCTGGTGTGGCTGTAATCGGGTTTTGGCTTCAGATTTGCTAGCGCAGCCAGCGCTGCAATCTGAACGGCATTGTGGACCATGACGCGCGCCTGCAGGAGACAATCGGGGGCGACAGCATCCGGTTCGTTCAAATAGGACATAAGATAACTCCGGTATTAATGTGAATGGGACGGGCTTAGACGAGCTCGGCATCGGTGATGATCTCAACCAGTGAAGGGCCCTCGTGCGCTATGGCCTCGTTCAGTGCTGCTTCGATTTCACTTGCCTTGGTAATCCGGGTGCCCTGCCCACCACACAGGCGTGCAAAGGCCGCAAACGAAGGATTGACCAACCGGGTTTCCCACACGGGCCATTGTCCGGCCTGCTGTTCTTTGGAAATTTTGCCCAACTGGCTGTTGTTGAGCAGAACGTGGGTAATATTCATGCCGTATTTGACCGCCGTGGTAAATTCCATGGCATATTGACCAAAGCCACCATCGCCCGAGATGGATATGATCTTGAGGCCGTTGTACTCCTCCAGATCCCGGGTTGCCGCCCAGGCCCCCATGGCAGCAGGAAATCCAAAGCCGATTGATCCCAGATAACCTGACATCAATACCCGCTGGCCCTTGCTCTCAAAATAGCGACCAAATGAATAGGTATTGTTGCCGACATCAACGGCAATGATCGCGTCCGCCGGGCAGGCCCGTGACAACGCATCAAAGACCGCGAAGGAATGCACACCCTGGCCTTTCTCCTCAGCCAGGCGGGTCTGTTTTTCGGCACGCCAAATTTGCCAGCGATCAGCCAGTTCGCTGACCTGATCTGGCGCGTCGTCCGGTTTTAAGACACCGTCCTGCATGATCTGACAGAACGCACCGATATCACCCCATATGGGCAGCGCCACACGATGAAACTTGCCCAGCTGCATTCGTTCGTGATCCACCTGCAGTATACGCTTTGATGGTTCAATGCCGGTGTGATTGGAAAACGATGTCCCAAGCGTGATGATCAGATCCGCTCCGGCAACAAACCAGCTTGCAATGGGCGTGCCGGAACGGCCAAGAACCCCTGCAGCATTGGGATGTGTGTCAGCAATCAAGCCCTTGCCCTTGAAGGTCGTCAGAACCGGTGCTCCCAGTTTTTCAGCAAGACGGATGACAGCCTGACGGGATCGCACCGCGCCATGGCCGATGACTATAATCGGGCGTTTGGCACTGTTGATCATTTGTGTCGCGGCTTCAATGTCGGCGTCGGACGGTTTTATGGCCGTATCGCCCATGCGCCCCGTTGGCCCGCGCGCCTTGGCCTTGCTGGGTTGCGTTTGCACATCATCGGGAAAAATCAGATGGGCAACATCGCTTTCCACCAGCGCATTCTTGCAGGCAAGTGACATCAGCTCCGTATGTTTGGAGGTGCTGAGAACAGGTTGCGAAAACCGCGACACCGCTTCGAAGGCGGACTTCAGATCAATATCCTGAAAGGCACCCGGGCCAAAGACCTGTGTCTGCACTTGCCCAGTCAGTGCCAATACCGGTGCCCGATCAACTTTGGCATCCCACATGCCGGTCATCAGATTGGTGGCACCAGGGCCGGCAATCGTCAGGCAGGCTGCCGGTCTGCCGGTTAATTTGCCATAGGCAGAGGCCGCAAAGGCAGCCGCGCCCTCATGGCGTATGCCATAATAGTGTAATTTGCCGTCCTGCGCGGCCAAACGAATTGCATCGCTCAGCCCCAGGTTGGAATGGCCCACCATGCCAAAAACCGTGCCGACACCCCAGTTGACCATGGTTTCAACCATTGCGTCGGTGACAGTGCGTGTGCGCTCCGGTTCAGGTTCAAGCCCGATCAGGATCTCTCCTTCGCGGATTTCGACCGGGTAAAGCTTTTGTCCGGTATCCTTGTGCCCGCCGGGAGGTGCACCGGTAAGCGGATCAAAATCCCAGCCATGCCACGGGCAGCGAATCCAGCATTGGCCTTCAACACCGCGTTCAATGGACCCCTCGCCCAGCGGGCCACCCTGATGGGGACAATGGTTGTCCATGGCTGCCCAGTGGCCATCAAAATGGGAAAGGCAAATTGAAACGTTGCGGGCAGTCACCGTTTTAACCCGACCATCGGGCAAATCGGCGACATTGCCAACACCAACCCATTGCAGATTTTTATCGCTCATTTCACATTTCCTCCTGAGTCAAGCCGCCATAGGCAACACCTGAAAGGGACGCCATTTCCTGTTTCCAGGTTGTCAGATCATCCGGATTGAAATTGGACAGGTGGCTGTGACCACAGGCTCTGGCCATGACCTGCATGAGTTCCACCGAGGCTTCAAAAAAATTACTCAGCCGCCGAGCCGATTTTTCAATCACCAGCCGACTGACCAAATGGGGTTTTTGCGTTGCAATGCCCACCGGACAATTATTAGTGTGGCAGGCCCGCATGGCGATACAGCCGATGGCCTGCATGGCCGCATTTGAAACGGCAATGGCATCAGCACCCAGCGCCATGGCCTTGATGAAATCTGCCGGTTTTCTCAATCCCCCGGTAATGACCAGCGACACATCGCTGCGCCCGCGCCGGTCAAGATGTCGCCTTGCACGTGCCAAAGCCGGTATGGTCGGCACAGAGATGTTATCGCGGAATATGAGCGGCGCTGCTCCGGTACCGCCTCCGCGCCCGTCAAGGATGATATAATCCACACCGACATCCAAGGCAGCGTCGATATCCTTCTCAATATGCTGGGCTGACAATTTGTAGCCGATGGGAATACCGCCGGTGCGATCACGCACCTCATCGGCGAATTGTTTTATGTCGCTCACACGGTCCCAATCGGGAAACCGCGGTGGCGAAATGGCCGCTTCACCCTCTTTCAAGCCGCGCACAGCAGCAATTTTGCCTTTGACCTTTGGCCCAGGCAAGTGGCCGCCCGTACCGGTTTTAGCACCCTGACCGCCCTTGAAATGGAAGGCCTGAACCCGATCGAGCTTGTCCCAGTCAAATCCAAAACGACCTGAGGCCAATTCATAAAAATAGCGGGTGTTTTCTGCCTGCTCCTCCGGCAACATACCGCCCTCGCCCGAACAAATGCCGGTTCCGGCCAGTTCCGCTCCGCGCGCCAGAGCAATTTTCGCGGGTTCTGAAAGCGCACCAAAACTCATATCTGACACAAAGAGTGGAATTTTCAGCTTCAGTGGTTTTTGGGCATTTGGGCCGATAACAATGTCGGTTCCAACCGGCTCATCATCGAGCATTGGCATGCGATGCAGTTGCGCCGTCAAAAGTTGAATATCATCCCAATCGGGCAGTTGCGCCCGAGGCACCCCCATGGATTCGACCAGACCGTGATGACCCGTTTTGGACAGACCGTCACGCGCATAGCGCTGGATCAATGCATTATTGGGTTCTTCCTCGGTGCCATGCCCCGTGTCGGCATAGGTGCCCAGATAGGCCTTGCGGTTAAACGGCTGCGGGTTTTCAAGGGTCCATGTGACAATCTCATCTTCATCAACCAGCACCTTACCCGCCTCAATCCAACTGGAAAATTTCGGCAACCCCTCCTCATTGTTGTACTGAGAGACACCTGAATCGAGCCGATAATCCCAATAGTGGACGCCGCAAATCAGGCTTTTTCCACGCACGAAACCATCCGCCATCAGGGCGCCGCGATGCAGGCAACGACCGTAGAAGACCGAACATCGTCATCAAAGCGTACAATGACCAGATCAACCTCGCCTACAAGCGCATGTCTGGGTTTTCGATCCGCAAGGTCAGCGAATTCGGCAATGGCAATTTTTTTCATTTCACGTTCCCAATGTCTTTGTTGTCATAATGGCTGTGTTTCAACGGTTTGGCAGAACCATCAATGGGTTTCACCTCGGCGCAATCGCCCATTTTCTCCACCTGTCTTGCGTACCATCGCGCGCCCGGCGCGGCGCTCAGCCCATGCAGCACAGCGCTGATCCACACCGCATTGACCGCCAGCAGAACAATGGGCTCGGCAAATGAATGATCGATTGTGGATACGACAAGCAGGGCAAATAATGCGGTGGCCAATCCTCGCGGGCCGAACCAGCCGAAAAACAGCCGGGTCACACCAGAGGCGTCAGTGCCTGTAAGGGCAATCCAGATGGAAAGTGGCCGCACAACGAAAAGGCTGATGAGTATGATGGCCAATGTCGAACCATCAAGGTGGTTGATCGCCTGCGGTAACAGGGCAAGACCCAGTAGGAAAAAAGCGCCCCAGGTCAGCATTTGACCCTCGCTTTCGGTAAATTCGTAAACGAATTTGCAGCGCCCCTTCACAACGTGACCAAAACACAGTCCGGCAACAAAAGCAGAGATAAAACCATTACCGCCCACCTGTGTTGCGGCAAGATATGCAGCACCTGCCAGTGCAATGGCACCGACACCCTCATAGGGTTCAGACGTGGATTTTCTGTTCTTCGCCCAGATGAGGATTGTGCCACCTGCAAGACCGGCAACGATGCCGACCAGGGGCCCAAGGATCAGTTGTTTGGCACCAAAGACGAGCCAGTCCACATTGCTCTTGTCCGTTTCATTGGCCACCAGACTGGCAAACAACAAAACGACAGGCAGTGCCAGGCCATCATTGAGCCCGCTCTCAACCGTCAGGGCTCGCCTTGTGCGCTCAGGAACGATTTTGTTGGTAACAACAGCCTGCCCCAGGGCAGCATCTGTGGGCGCCAGTATTGCAGCCACAAGTGCCACCGCCAATATAGGCCAGCCGGGAAGAAACGGCATAGCCGCCAAAGTCCCAAACAGCAGCGACAACGGCAATCCAATCAGCAACATGCGCACCGGCCAGACATGCCGTTTGCGCAATACGCCCATATCAATCTGAGCTGCGTCAAGAAAGAGCAGTACAATGAGCGCAATTTCCGCCACGAGATGCAGGCTCGTTTCCGCACCCTCCTGTGACATGATACCTGTTTGAGACAGCAAATACCCAAATCCGATAAACAGCATCGGTGCCGTGAGCATCGTGGTGCTCATACGGTTGGCCACCATCGAAAAGGCAACGGTGAAAAGCGCCAGTAACAACAACCCTGTCATGCCCATTCACCCGCCCCGATTTTGACTGTTGAACGGCCCACACAACAACATGACCGCCCTGCTTACAGGTTGTCAGATGCCAAGGGCATGAATAAGGTTACAGTATTGAGGGAGATTTTGATAATCAGCGTCCTATCCCGATTGAGTACCAATGTATCATGCGACACCGTGTCGGTTCCGGCGATCACGTTGCGTGGGGCTTATTTGACAACCGGGGCTGCCAATTTTGGATGATCTGCTGACAGCCCTGCAAAACGGCGATGGCGAACGCACACAATCCTTTGTGCGTGAACATATCGGCTGGATGCTGGCCGTTTCAAATCGGATCATGCGGGATCCTCATCATGGTGAGGATGCGGTGCAAAATGCATTCGCAAAGATCTTCGACAAGATTGGTCAATTCAAAGGCGATGCGGCCATCAAAACCTGGATGCACAGAATTGTCGTCAATGAATGCCTGATGCTGATGCGTAAACTGAGACGGACGCAAACTGTCATGGTTGACGATCTTCAACCAATGTACGACAAAAATGGTTGTCGTATTGAAGAACCGTGGGTGACCATGGAAACACCCGAATCCCTGGCGTTGCAGTCGGATACCAGGGCGCAGGTGAACAAAAAGATTATGCAACTGCCGGACAATTATCGTATCGTTCTGGTGCTGCGCGACATCGAAGAACTGACAACGCTGGAGGTTGCAGAAATGCTCCAGGTGAGCGAAGCCAATGTGAAAGTGCGGCTGCATCGCGCTCGGGCAGCGCTTAAAAAACTGCTGGAACCCTTGATGCGGGGGCTGCCGGAATGAGTGCACAACGCCCAAGGCTCCTGCGCCGCATCCAGGGATTGATGTTCAAACTCCCATTGATGATAAGCTGCGAGGATTTCGAGGATTTCATCCTTGATTATCTGGATGGTACCTTGCCGTCGCGACAAAAATTCATATTCGAGATGCATATGAAACTGTGTCGGGAATGCCGGGAGTATCTCGAGGCGTATCGAACCTCATTGGAACTGGCCAAATCAACCGCACAGGAAGAAGCGCCAAAACAGCCGGTGCCTGAAGATCTGATCGCGGCCGTGCTTGCAGCACGCAAGGGGTGATATCAGGGGATTGTTGAATATCGACCTATGATTTTGTTGATGCATTCAGGTTTTGCCGATTCCGTCAAAACCTGAATTGCCCTAAGTACATTCCCAAGCTATTCTAATTAAAGCGCTTTGCAGATCACATGCGGGTGCGGACAATACTGATTGTAACTTGGCGGATTCCCATTTTTCGCGATTGCAAGGAACAATGGAGATCCTGAAAACCGGTTTACGCGTGCAAGGGTGAAGACATGGCAGACGAACCTGCCCATCGGGTCTGGCCGAAACAGGATATCGATCCGGCAGTTTTGGGTGCGCTTGCGCATCTGTATCGCGGCGAAGTGTATCGCAGCACCCATTGGCGCACCCGTCTGGACAATACAACAAATTGGGCTGTCGTGACCACAGGCATTGCCCTGTCGGCCACCTATGCCAACGTCAACGCTTCACCGTTGCCGATGATTCTGGTTGGGTTTCTGGTATCATTTTTCCTTGCATTCGAGGCACGCCGCTATCGCTACTACAATCTGTTTCGCGCACGCGCGCGGCTATTGGAGACCGATCTGTATGCACCGATGCTAAGTGGTCGAAAGATCAACCTGGATGACCGCTGGAGTGGCCTGCTGGCCGATGATTACGCCACCCCGCATTACCACATCAGTTTTATTCGGGCGGCGGGACGTCGATTGCGTAACAATTACTCGTGGATTTTGGCCATTCAGGCCATTGCCTATTACGGAAAACTGGCCATCCATCCGGTTCCCCTTGCCAGTTTTAGTGATTTTGTCGAAAGGGCTGCGGTGGGGCCCATTCCTGGTGGGCTGGTGATCACCGCTGGCGTCCTGTTTCACAGCAGTTGGGTGATTTTTGCCTTTGTCACGCTTAAACTCGATCAGAATTACCGACTTCACAGGCAATCCCCCATGGAACACGAATGAACGCTCGCCGTTGATTCACTGATTTTGCTGCTGTGCGCCTTGCTGCTCATCGTTTCCAATGATCAGGCAAATCCTGCGCGCGGTTACCTGGATCGTTTCGCGTTTTGTCCGAAACGGGACAAGGGTATCGGCCCAAGATTTTATTGATGCATTCAGATTTTGCCGATTCCGTCAAAACCTGAATTATCCTGGCTATTGTGGTTGATTCAGGGAGTATACTACCAAAGAACCGACAACGGTTTATACCGGCAGAATTGCAACTTATGCATACAATACTTGAGTGAGACAGGCATTATTTTGGCCCAAGCCTGTGAATTAATCGATTTTGCATACATATTTGTAATGTTGTGCTTGACAGATACAAAAACAACAATCAGTTTTCTGCAGCAATAAAGGACACAGCGTTTGTTCCGCTGGCCCAATTGACCAGGCCACTCACGAACATTCTCATTTTTGTTGAAACTGACGCAATCGTCCAGAATTAGTACTAAGGCCACGATCAGTCTTTTTGATGCGATTGTGGCCATGCGATCAGGTCGGACGAGGCGCAAAAATTTGCCGACCTGATCGCACCACACCCCTATCATATTTATTCGCACACACGTGTTGAAATCAATTAAACGTATTGTATTAATTGATACCATGAATTTATTATCCTTCGACCTCAATCTGCTGCGTGTGCTGGACGCTTTGTTGCGCGAGCAATCAACGGTCAAGGCCGGGCGGCGCATTGGCCTGTCCCAGCCTGCGGTCTCATCTGCACTTGGGCGATTGCGGTTGTCTCTGGATGATCCGCTGTTCATCCGTCAGGGTCAACGGATTGTCCCGACTGATTTTGCCAGAAGCCTCGAGGCGCCCCTGCGCGGCATTTTTGATGATCTGGGAACCCTACTGTCCGAGCTGGATGAATTTGACCCGTCCGCAACAGTTCAGGATTTCAAGATTGCCGGTTCGGACTTCTTTGCTGATATGCTGATGCCGAAGGTCGCTTCGGCAATAACCGAGCGCGCTCCCGGGATGCGCGTGCAACTGGTCAATCCGAGACCCGATGATTTCGTTGGCACAATAGAAAGCTATGCTGCCGATCTTGCACTGACACCGCTGATTGAATTGCCGGACTGGGTCGAGCGGATGCCGGTCTTCAAGTCTCAATTTGTGCTGATCGCAAGAAACGGCAATCCGGAGCTGGACAAGGCTGTGGTGGAGCCCGGCGGGGTCGTGCCGCTGGACCTGTTTTGTGAATTGAGACACGTGCTGGTCGCACCACAGGCAGGCTGGAAAGGCCCGGGTGATACCGCACTGTCACGCATTGGGCGTGCCCGCAGAGTTGTAATGACAATGCCGGTGTTCAGTGGTGTTTACAATCTTGTCGCCAGGAGTGACTTTGTTGCCCTGCTACCGCATCAGTTGGCTGATGATATTGCACCGCGTCTGGGTCTTTCCGTTTACGATATCCCGGTGTCCGTGGATCCGGCGACAATCTATATGATCTGGCACAAGCGCCGTACCGGGAATGCTGCACACCATTGGTTGCGCTCACTGGCGCTCGAGATATTGTCGCCGCTTGATGAAATGCATAACGCAGCCAATTCAACGGCTTAATTTCCTGCTACCCCGGCCTGCAATCCCATTGGCTGCCTGCGGCCTGATGTGACAATACGAGGCACAATTGCCCTTTGCTGTCAGGCATCGATGTTTGGGTATCGAAGTCGACAAGCGCAGCCACCACGCCCGGTCTCCCAAATATGATTGTAATTTCTCAATCATAAATGAAGATTAAAGCACCCATACAGAATCGAAATACTCAAAGAATTCCGAATACTCTCGTATAGTTAACATTGATATATATTTTTTATACTTGACTGAAATTCAAATTTACTATTCAATTTCCATAAATAACTACCTAAGGATTTTTCATGTGGGAGACTTATCCTCAATATTGAGACGGGCTTTTATTCCGATCTTCATATTACTTCTCATCGCTTGCGTTGCATCAATCGTCATAATGCTGCGGGAAGTGGCCATGCGGCATGTGGAAGATGAGGCCAGAGCTCTGTTGACCACGGCACTTGCAGTAAGAAGCTACACTGTAAAAAATGTATATCCGTCACTCGTACAAATTGAGGACGACATATTTCGCCCTGAAACGGTTCCATCATTTGCAGCACAATCAGTTTTTGCAGAAGCGAGTAAAAACAACAGCACATATACATATCGTGAGGCAGCGCTTAATCCCACCAACCCCAATGATCGCGCTACGGCCTTCGAAACAGAATTGATATTGCAGTTTCGCAAGGACGAAACACTATTGGAACTGAGTGGCACCAGGACAGTCGGAAACAAAGCGGTTTTTTATCTGACACAGCCTGTCAGGATCAAGGACGAAGCATGCCTGGCCTGCCATTCAACACCGGAAGTGGCACCCGCCTCGATGTTGAAAACCTATGGTGCTGCCAATGGTTTTGGTTGGGAACTGGATGAGATCATCGGCATCCAGATACTGACCGTACCCATGACGCGGGAAATCCAGACGACTTTGCGATTTGCCGTTTTGATTGTCGTAACAAGTATCGTGCTGTTTTTCATATTTTATCTGACTGTTTCTGTGGCCCTTCAAAAATATATGGTCAGACCGTTGAAAGTACTCGCCAATGCTGCAGAACGTGCCAGCCTGCATGATACGTCGGAACCTTTACCCAACGGCGGCTCAATGGAAATTCAAAAACTGTCGCATGCCATAGAAAGACTGCGCAAAAGTCTGCGTCTGTCCATAAAGCAGAGCGACCGCACTTCCGGGGGTAGCACCCCATGATGCGCATTCTGATTTCCGGCCTCGCCAGTATCATCGCCTGGACGAGCTACTATTTTGTGTCCAATGATACAATCGTTGCCGATGACAGCGTTGCAAATGTGCTCGAGGTTTTTGCCACTGTCCTGAGCGGTGTTACGTTGATTTTACTGCTTGGCTGGCTCGTTCTTCAATTCATATTCGGTAACATATTCAATCGGAACGCCACCGGTCTCAGCAAAGTTCTCGTCTATTGCATATTGTCTTTTGTAGTCAGTGCGCTGGTGCTCAAACTTCTCGGCTTTGATATTGGTGCCGCTCTGGCAACATCGGCAGTCCTTGGTGCCATTGTCGGCCTTGCCATGCAACCGACGCTCGGCAGCCTGGTGTCAGGTCTTGCCATTCAAATGGACAAAATACTGAACGTTGGAGACAGTATCCGGTTCCGCGATGAGCTCGTACAGATAGTAGCGCTGAACTGGCGACATGCCGTGGCAAGAACCGACAGCAATATGTTGATGATCATTCCCAATGCCATTTTGTCAAATGAAGCTCTAACCATCTATCCGGAGGACCGCTCAACACTGTTTGAGTGCAAGATCCCGGTGCCCATCACAGTGCCACCTCAACTTGTCAGCAACATCCTGTCGGAAGCCATTGCAGATATGGAACATCTGGATTCAACAAGCCCGGTCATGGTTGCTCCGGTGGATTTTCAGCCGGTTTACGGCATAACAGAATACCGAATCAAATGTTATGCCCGATTTTACAATGACATTGATGAATTGATTGGCGAAATTTTGCGCAGATCCTGGTATGCGCTCAATCGCAACGACATCCACATGCCAATGTCATCCTACGTAACACAGAACCCGCACACTGTTCGTTTCACCGGTCGAGACCTTCTGCCTGAACTGGTCAGTCTTCTCGATACACATTTTCCCGGATTGACGGAACGATTGAAACAGGATGATCCTGATCTGCAGCATGTTCGGCCGCTGCTATACGCACCCAATGAACGCATTGTAACACCGGCTCATACGAGCGAACATTATTTGCTTTTGTTGCGCGGCAAGGTTCGGTTGGGAGAAGAAACCTATACCAATGTTCTGGAATACGGTGTTTCAGCAGTGCCGCACTTATCCAAAATGGTTGTCCAGCGGCTGCCAAGATCTGCCTATATGCGCAACATTGTTGACTGGCTGGCTGAGGCAATCGGACCCTATGCTGAACGTCTGGCGCGTGAAACGGCGGCCAAGGCCGGATCGTTGGATCAGCTGGTAGAGCTTTTGGCCGCCGAAATCGACAATGACGAGGATCGGGAAAAATTCATTACCAAGGTTCATCTGCGCCCGATCGACAAGCTGCGCCCAGGTGTCATTTTGCCCCTGCAAACCGATATTTCCGGCCGGATCATGACAGTTCCACCATTGGTTTCCGATACGGAAACGCTCTTCATTGCTGTCTCACCCCAATGTCTTTCCGCGCTGGATGACATTCCGAAAGTTCACAGCGCCATGCAGACTGGTCAACCTGCCGCCAAACAGGCCTGATACTGTACTGGAGCAATTCACAGATTTTGGGCGGAAGCGGCAGAACCTCAATGCATCAAAAAATCAAAAGGCGGCACCGTTGTCCCGTTTCTGACAAAACGTGAAACGGTCTGGTGAAGAAAATACGAGGTCACATTATTGTTGCTGGGACCCGATGGCCTTTTCATAAAGATGCCAGGTGGCGTGACCCAGAATAGGCAATACGACGATCAGGCCAAGGAAAGCCGGGACCATTGCCAGGATGGCCAGAACTGTAACTACAATGCCCCATGAAATCATCGGCAACGGGCTTTTTATGACAGTCTTGAAACTCACGATAATCGCAGAAACAAAATCGAGCTCACGATCAAGCAGCAACGGCATCGCAATTACCGTTGCGGAAAACAATACGAACGCAAGCCCTGCACCAAGCACGGTTCCAACGGCCAGAAACCCCAACCCTTCCTGTGTCGTCGATATTATTTCAAGGAACTTGGGGATGCTTGAAAAACTCTTGAAACCAAGAAAGAGCGCCAGCAGCAGACGAATCTGATAAATCCACATCCAGAATATGAACAGGACCACAAAGGCCATCCAGCTGAATTGCCTTTCACGCTGCCTGAATACAGTCAGCAGTATTTCACGCCATACCAGCGGCCGCCCTGCGGCAAGACGCCGGCTGATTTCATAAAGACCCACCGCGGCAAACGGACCAATCAGTGGGAAACCGATTGCAACCGGAATAATCATCCACGGCATATTGAGCAGCCTCAGTGCGACAAGGATAAACAGGCCTCCCAGGGTAAAAATTCCACCAAAAAACAACCCGTAGAGCGGTGCATGAACAAAGTCGGCAATGCCGGCTTTCAAAGCGGCGGCGATGTCTCCATAGGAAACTGCGCCGACCGCTGGCATTTTGGGCGGTTGATAAGATGCTGCATCACTATTGCTTGTCATGATCACCCTTTCCGTAGCGGGAAAATGCTCTGGCATTACAGTATTTTGTACCAAGCAAACCTGGCATTGTGCAGGTGCAATTGTAACACAGGTTACACCATGCCGCGAGCCACACGTCTGTTGTGACGGCGTCATGCTATGACATTCCAACAAAAGCCACTCACTAGCCGTTGATATCTCCCAAGCACACCAAATTGCCCAAATAGGGCGATAGGACTTGCCGGAGCCGTCAGCAACGATATTAAATTAAGCGTTCATCTCTATACTGCCGATAATCAACCGCAACGTTCAAAGTCATGCAATTCAAGCTTACTATCAGTCCCCAGCCCGTTCGAGGCCACCATCCATCAGGTTTAAAATCAGGAGCGACCACTATGTCATTTGTCAAACCAACACTATTTGGAGCATTGGCGCTGGCTTTAATCGTCAATATCCCGGTGGATACGGCCGGTGCAGATACGCTTGGCAAAATTGGTTCGGCTGTCCAGGGCGCTGGCAAGGCGATCAAGAAAGGCGCAGAAAATACCGGCAAGGCCATTGTCAAAGGTGCCGAAAATACCGGCGAGTTCATTGGTGAAGGTGCCAGGAAAACCGGGGAAGCCCTGAGCGGCAGCGAACCGGAACAGCAACTGATCTCCACCCAATTGCCGGAACCTGAACGCACACTTTTTGTACAACAGGCAACGAATGCCTCGACAAATGGCACAATGTTGACCCTGTCCGGCCTGACCCCGTCCACCTATTATTTTTCTGATCTGCCCATTCGAAACGCCGGGCACCTCAACCACAGCGATTTTGCGGCCCTGTGGCTTGACGGTGGGCTTGATGGTTTCAAGGCCGATCCGCCCAACGCGGTTATCACGACACCCGGTCAGATTGATGATGACCCGATCGTGGTAAAACTGCTCAGTGCGACCTATGACGGATCCGTGATGCAGTTTCGTTTCAGCATCATCTCCGGCAAATTGCCTGATACCGCCCAGGACATAGCCCTGTTCATAGATGCCAATAAGCCCGATCAACTCAGAACTGCCGGTGAAATCGAAACGGATCAATGATTTGGTAGGGTGATTCCGGGCAATTGCGCCACGGTTTGCCATGCGCGCGACCAATGAGCTTTGCCAGCGGTGCAACCGTCAATTGGTTCAGCGACGTGGATCAACCGGTGATCACGGCTGATTTAGCTGAAGTGATTCGTGTCATTGCAGCAAACTGCTATCGTAACTGTATCTCCTGCATAATCGTTGGTGCCCTTGCCGCGATACCCGCCAGGAGCTGGATGGAGATAGAACTTGGCTCTCATTGAGTTTGTCACCAAGCATTTCCGCCGTGGAACCAGGCGAGACCAGCTGCCGGGACGCGTGCGCACTGCGTTGAATGAGCGGGAACGGGCCAATGAAATAATGGCCCGCCTGATACAGCTGACCATTGTCATGATTTTCTCGCTGATTTATGCCATCAGCCCCAAAACCAGCCCTGACGAAGCCTTTTCACCCGTTCCCTATGTGCTGGGTGCCTATTTGTTTTTCAGTATCGTTGGATTGATCTGGTCGATTCGTCAGCGATTGCCCCATTGGGCAGTCTATGGATCGATCCTGTTTGATTTCGGGCTGCTCTACAGTTTGATGATCAGTTTTCACATTCAATATATGCAACCGGCCTCATTTATTCTGAAAGCACCGACGCTGCTTTATGTCTTTATCTTCATCGCAATTCGTGCGCTGCGGTTTGAATCCCGCTTTGTGCTTGTATCCGGAATGGCCGCGGCCGCCGGTTGGGCTGCGATGATGTTCTATGTAATCCGCATCGACCCCGGGGATAATATGCTGACCCGATCCTACGTCGACTATCTGACGTCAAACTCCATCCTGATCGGCGCGGAGATCGATAAAATCCTGTCCATTCTGCTCGTAACCGGTGTCCTGACACTGGTCGTCAATGCTTCCAACAATCTGCTTGTCACCGCCGTAACAGAACAGGTTGCAGCCAGCGATCTCTCGCGTTTCTTCGACACAAGCGTTGCCAGTGGTATTCGCGAAAATGCCGAACGGCTGGAAGCCGGAAAGGGCGAGACCCGCGAGGCTGCCATATTATTTGTCGACATTCGTGGTTTCACCCGAATGGCGGCGGACATGGAGGCGTCTGAAGTCATGGCAACGCTTTCTCACTATCAAAGCCGGATCGTTCCCATCGTTCAAAATTGCGGTGGTGTCATCGACAAGTTTATCGGTGATGGTATCATGGCCACATTCTCCATCGGTGGCGATCGGCCTGCCAGTTCAGCAGCAGCCGTACAAGCAGCGGAACGCATCCTGCTCGACGTGCAAAAATGGTCTGCGGAAGATCCGGCGCTCAATGCGGTTCACGCATCGGGTATCGGAATTGGCGTTGCCTCGGGATCCGTTGCATTTGGTGCCGTTGGCCAGGAGAACCGACTGGAAATCACGGTGATTGGATCTGCTGTCAATTACTCGGCCAAACTGGAGAAGCACAACAAGGTTTTGGGCTCGCAGCTGATTGTCGCCGACAATACCTACAGGGAAGCGCTGGCAAGCGGGTTCAAGAGCAGCCTGATAGCACAATTCCAGAACACGCAAGTGGAAGGCACCACAGGCCAACAGGCCATTGTGGTGCTGGATATCGCAGGCGCAGTACAGCCTTTCGGCAGACAGCAACGTCCAGTCGAGCCTATCAGGCGATAAACCGGTGACTTTCGGATAAACCCAGCGTCATCATGGGGAAACATTGATTGAATATGTAAATTAGTCAGTTTTTACTGGTTATTTTTGGTATTTTCTCATTCCTGATTCGTTATTATTGACAATGCGACCCGGATATATAAAACTTGCCACAACTCGGATGTTTTGTTGTTTGTTTCACGCAGATTTTAAGAAAAACGATGATGCAATTTGCATTGTCCAGCCGATTTTCTGCATCACGGCATGTAAAACCATTTGATGAAATAAATTTGTTTGAGGCGATGGGATGGTTTTTTCGAATTCAGGAAATAAAGGTCGGCGTGGTATTGCCAGTGCAAACAAATATCACGCAACCGCTCTTGTATTGTTGTGTCTTTTTGCAACGTCCTCCATTGCCCGTGCGCAAAGCCCGGTTGAAGGATTGGCGGTTTCTGTCATTGAAAACGCCGATGAACGGATCGGTTCGCGGCTCTCTGCGGTTTTTGAACTGCTGGGTGCGGCACCGAGTATTCACAGCGTGCCTGGAGCAAATTTTGGCGAGCCGGGCCTGTTAACCTCCAATGATCCGAACAGACCTATTCCAAAATTCGGCGGCTGGGTTTCAACAACCGGCACCTATTGGGAGCGGCCGGACAAGGGACGGACATCCGGATACGACGGTCACAGGTATGGTGTCGCAGCAGGCGTGGGACTGCCATTCAAAGGCCCCTGGCAGGGGTCGGTTTTTGTTGGTGCCGATCATTCGTCGGTTGACTATACCAATGGTGAGAATGTCAGCGCAAATGCCGGATTTAGCGGCATTGAAGTTCGCCGCCAGGGCGACAATGGTATCATGGCCGGTTTTTCTGCTGTTGTCGGCTATTCCGAAAGTGAAGCCAACCAACCCGTACCGCTCGGACCTTTCACCCGTGCGGCAACTGCTGACTATGATTCCTATTTTACCGCATTCATTGGATCGGTGGGAAAACGTGTCAAAGTGTCGGACAGAAACTCAATTCGATTTACCGGCAGCGCCGCCTATGGCGGTGAATGGACCGAGCAGTATAATTTTATTCTGGGACCCAGACAATTCACCATCGACGAGACCTATACCCATGTGGTTGATTTTCAGTTTGAAGTAGCCCTGGAGCGGGTTCTGGACATTGGTCAGGGCGGCGCAATCGAAGTTTTTGCCGGTGTTTTGAGCCATAAGGTTGTCGGCAGCGACCAAACTGTCGGCTTTGCCGGGCGATCCTTTGATATCGGTGATAGCGAATCCGACAGTACCGGTGGTTTTGTCGGTGCCGGAATGACAAGCCGCTTTGGTGATCACTGGCGCGCTGCGGCGCGGGCGCAGATCTACTATGGATCAGATGAAACATTTGCGACCGGGGGTACGTTAAGGCTCGTGGGCATATTCTAGACCGTCGTTTGGCGTTGCTGTGCCACTGAAACGTATTTCGAGCCTTGTCACCAAATTGGTTTTTTGACAGTCCTTACAGTCGCGGAGTTTGGTTCCGATGAAACAGACGGCCATACCTTTCCACTTTTTCCGCGGTGGCACGTCACGCGGTGCCTATATGCGCAAATCCGATCTGCCTGAGGCCCATACCTTACTGGCAAAAGTTCTGACCAGCGCGTTCGGTTCTGGCCATCCACTCAATATTGACGGTATTGGCGGTGGCGCGTCGGTCACCACCAAGGCTGCGATATTGTCGCCATCCAGTGAACCGGACATCGATGTTGATTATTTCTTTGCGCAGGTTTCAGTCGATGAATGCCTGGTGGATTTCAATCCCACCTGCGGCAATATACTGGCCGGCGTTGGACCCGCAGCCATTGAAATGGGCATAGTTCGCGCTTGTGCAGATGAAACCAGGGTTCGCATTCGGGCGGTGAATACCGGCGCGCGTGTTGAAGCCATTGTGCAGA
Source organism: uncultured Rhizobiaceae group bacterium (assembly GCA_947501445.1). Taxonomy (GTDB): domain Bacteria; phylum Pseudomonadota; class Alphaproteobacteria; order Rhizobiales; family Rhizobiaceae; genus Hoeflea_A. The sequence continues at coordinate 59,586 of CANMVS010000018.1, forward strand.
CGCCGGGCGGCATAGTGCGCTATGACGGAGATGCTGCCATTGATGGCGTTCCCGGAACTGCTGCACCCATTGTACTGCACTTCATGGATATTGTCGGTGATGTCACCGGGGCGATGCTGCCCACCGGAAAGGCACGTGAAACGATCAATGGGATTGAGGTGACGTGCATCGATGTGGCCATGCCGCTTTGTGTAGCGCGGGCAGAGGATTTTGGTCTGACGGGAGCGGAAACCACCGAGGCACTAGACTGTAATCATACATTTTTTGAACGGATGGAGCCCATTCGCCGTGAGGCCGAGCGCCGCATGGGCATTGGTGACGTGCCAACTTCTGTAATCCCAAAATTCGCGTTGGTTTCTTCCGCCCGCCATGGCGGCGGGTTCAGCGCTCGGTATTTCACACCCTTTCACTGCCACCCCAGCATGGCTGTTACGGGCGCACAATGTCTTGCTGCCTGCGCGCTTGTGCCCGACTCAGTCGCGCATGGTCTGATGCCGCTTCCGTCGTCTCCTGCAGATATCAAGATTGAGCACCCCATGGGCACCATCAACGTACATGTGGATTTTTCACGAAATGCAGAGACACTCGATATACGCTCGGCAGGCCTTGGACGCACGGCACGGCTGCTCGCGCGCGGTGAACTCTTCATACCGGCGTCAGTGTGGCCGGGTCATGGGCAGGTCAATTAATTCCATGGAACTTCTGGTAAATCCATGAAACGTCTGACTGGCACAACCCTTCAGATCTTGTGCGGCAGGCATGCCGGTTCAATTTCCCTGCCTGAATGTGCGCCGGGTTTCGGCGCGGCATTTTGTCTTTCATTCCAAACCAATGTTGCAGGGGTTCCATTTCGGTATTATAAGATGCATATATAATATATCTTTTAACACACGAAAGATCATTGTTATGCCTGTAATCAAACTGCTCACGCAGGGCTTCCTGCTACCCGGCACCATTGTCGTCAACTGGATTGGCGTCAGCATCGAAGAAGATTGCGGTATTTTGCGCTCTTTTATCAACAGCAGTTTTTGGGGCGCACTTGCTTTGTGGATCGCGCTTGAATTCTACCTATGAGGCCAACAGGCGTATCGTCTGAGACGACGGTTGGCATTCAACAGGCTCCAAATTCAAAAAAGGTCACCCATTGGCGCTATTCAGGTTTGCCGATTCTTTCAAAATCTGAATTGTCTTAAATCAAGTCGGACATCTGCCTGGCGGTTTTTGACAGGAAGTCCTTGTCCGTATCGCCGATCAACAGATATTCAAAACCGTTCTTCGCCCAGGTCGCAGATTCCAGACCTTCCAGATTTTCATATCGAATTGCCGAATTTTCTGCATCTTGCGTTTTGATGATGCACAGCGCAATCGGCTGACCAGCGTCACTCAAAAATGCCAGTTGAATCAGCGGCTGGTTCATGAATGAAAGAACCTGCGCCCTTTTATAGTCCAGCGTCGGCACGGATTGCATGGCGCTCAGGTCCAGTGTTGTACCCAGTGTTGCAGCGACACGGGTCAGCTCGCTGGAAAGTTTCGGCTCACTTTGCTGAACTGAAGCCAATGTCTCATTGACATAGAGTGCCTGATAGGTTGCGACAAAGTCACGCCAATTGCGTTGATCCTGCCCATGCATCATCCATTGTGATGCGCCAAAACCGATACCCAGCGCAACAATCATCCCTGCGGCCATTTGCGCGTAATTGAAACTCCGATTTGAGTTTGCAGCAGATTGCGGCAGGCGTGATGCAGCCGGGAAATTTGTTGGCTGCACCGATTGAAATGCCTTTGCGATGGCATCTTTATCCACGGATAGATGTTTTATTCGCTCGCGCAGTTTCCTGTCCGTTTTCAGGGCTTCACTGATACGCACTATTGGAGCCAATTCATTCTCGCCATCGAGATAGGCGGTCAGTTCCTCATCGCTAAATCGTTGGTCCCGGGCAGAAGTGTCGCTCATTTCGGCGTCCTTTCACCATCAAATTTGTCGGCCATTTTACCGCGGGCGCCCGCTAGTCTGCTCATAACCGTTCCGACCGGAATGTCGAGAATATCGGCACATTCCCTGTAGCTATAGCCCTCAACATAGGCGAGCACCACCACAGAACGCTGCGCTTCGGGCAATGCCATTACAGATAATAACACTTCACGGCCCAGAATATTCGCTTCAGGATCAAAATTTCCATCAACAAGGTCGGTTTCTTCAATTGGAACAAGACCGGCGCCGCGTCGCACCGCACTTTTGCGCAGATCATTGATCCAATGGCGCTGGGCAATGCGAAAAATCCAGCGGTCCAGATGGGTGCCTTCCTGGTATTGTTCCGCCTTTTCCAATGCCCTCAAACAGACTGCCTGTGCCAGATCATCGGCCAAATCATTCGATTTTGTCAAAACAACACAATAACGCCACAGCCTTGGATAAAGGGCATCAAGACCGTACCGCACTTTCGATGTCGAATCTTTTTTGAACCACATTCGAATAAAATGCCCTGCGAAACGTTATTGATTGGCCACGACATAAAGTGTGAGCCTGTTAGAGGATATTAGAATGAAAAAACTTTTGATTACATCAACACTCATTGCCCTTTTCTTTAGCCATAACGCTTTGGCCGGCGAAACGCCATCAGCGCCTGATACCAAACAATATTTTGTCAATCTGTCGGACAATGATCGGGTCAGTGGACCGGTTAAAGTGATTTTTGGCCTGTCAGGCATGGGTGTGGCACCGGCCGGTGTCGATAAACCAAATACCGGCCATCATCATATTTTGCTGGACCGTGCACCTCTGGGCCAGGGTGAAGACGGTATCGAAGAACTGGATTACGCCCTTCTGGCTGACGAACACAATATCCACTATGGCGGCGGGCAGACGGAAACCGTATTGGATCTTCCGCCGGGAAAACACACATTGCAACTGGTTCTGGGCGATATGAACCACATACCGCACAATCCACCGATCTCCTCCGACGTCATTACAATTATTGTAGAATGATTGACTGCCCGGCCGACGGCGCATCGCGTGGCCGGCCGGGGTGTCGCACCACCCGTATGGACACATCGAAACGATACACGTGCGGACCCTATCTATCCATCTGCTCCAGCTCATTGCTGATCCACTCCAAAAATATCTGGACGGATTTTCTGGTCGTGTGCGACTTTGGGTAGACCAGATAATAATTGCGCATGCCATCGACCTGCTGGTCGACAACCGATTGAATGCGACCCTCCGCCATTTCCTGGAATATGAGTTGGCGATCCATAAGCGCGATACCAACACCGGCAATACAGGCTTCGAGTATTTGCGAGCTGTTTTGAAATTCGAGCTTTGCAGTTGGCGCTGAAAATGTATGGCCGATTTTGCCAAACCATTCGCTCCACTCGGATGGCACCTGTGAATTGTGCAGGAGTGTCGCCCCCTTAAGGGCCACAATAGTATCAATCGTCCTGGCCATTGCCGGTGCGCAAACCGGCACCAGGCTCTCGCGCAGCAGCAGATGTGCGATCATTCCGGGCCAATCACCTGCACCACGGCGTATGACAAGATCCAGGTCCTCTCGGTCAAATTCCGATTTTTGTGTGCTGGTCTGTATGGCCAGCTCCCAACCCGGATAATGCGCCTGAAAGGTATCAAGCCTGCGCATCAGCCAGCGGGTGGCAAAAAAGGGAACCGCGGAAATTCGTATCGTGTGTTCACGCATGGGTGTCGTCAGGGAATTGGTTGCCTGCACCAGAATCTGAATCCCCTGCTGCACGTTTTTGAAATAAAATTCCCCCTTTTGCGTCAGCGATACGCGCCGTTCGGATCGCAGGAATAACCTGATGCCCAGAGTGTGTTCCAACTGCCTGATCTGATGGCTGACGGCCGATGGGCTGATGCATAATTCATCAGCAGCCCTGTTGAAGCTTAAATGCCGGGCGGCGGCTTCAAATGTGCGAAGCGTATTCAGGCTGGGAAAGGACACGCTGTTTTTCCAATCGGCAGATAGATGAGTGTTTACTCAACTATAGTTGTTCAATGGCCTTTTGTCAGCTGGCAACACAACGCATAAAATCGTTGCAGAACAGCAATATTTGGCGAGGCAAAATCATGACGTTATCGGGCAAACAATTGATCAATGGATCATGGACGGCCAGCACACATCAAAGCGGTATCGAGGCACGCAATCCCGTTGATAACAGCACACTGCCAACGCAGTTTGTTGATGCAACGCTGGAAGATGTTGCTTTGGCTGTTGATGCGGCTTCACAGGCGTTTACGCTTTATTCAGCCCTTAGTGATGCAACAAGAGCCACGTTTCTGGATGAAATAGCCCTCGAACTTGAGGGTGCTGCAGACACAATCATCTCACGATGCATGCTTGAGACCGCATTGCCCGAACAGCGACTGCGCGGTGAGCTTGGTCGCACAACCGGACAGCTGCGTCAGTTTTCCACCCTGTTGAGAAGCGCAGACTGGCGACGGACAACTTTTGATCAGGCAATGCCGGAGCGGGCCCCGGTGCCGAAGCCGGATTTACGGCTGACACAAATTGCGCTGGGACCTGTTGTTGTTTTTTCCGCCAGCAATTTTCCCTTGGCCTTCTCAACAGCGGGTGGCGACACAGCATCAGCCCTTGCTGCCGGGTGCCCCGTTATCGTCAAAGCCCATTCCGCGCATCCCGGCACCTCGGAGCTGGTCGCCCAATGTATCGCCCGCGCAATAACAACATGTCATATGCCGGCGGGTACATTTGGTCATCTGCACGGTTCCGGCAAAATCATTGGCGCTGCTCTGGTACAGCACCCGCAGATCAAGGCTGGCGGCTTTACCGGTTCGGTTGCCGGTGGTCGTGCGTTGTTCGATCTGGCCAACCAGCGCCCGCACCCCATTCCCTTTTTCGGCGAATTGGGCTCCACGAACCCGGTGTTCCTTTTGCCAAACGCAGTGGCACAAAAAACAACCTCCATTGCTGAAACATTCGTTGCTGCCATGACCCTCGGCGCAGGGCAATTCTGCACCAGTCCTGGCATTCTGGTCATCAAATCAGATGGCAATGAGAAGGTATTTTTGGAGCAGACAGCCCGGCAGATCACCCTTCAGCAACCGCAAACCATGCTGACACAGGCCATCTGTTCGTCCTTCAATCAAAGCAATGACAATCGCCAGAACATACCGGGTGTCAACATTGTTGCGACCGGCCAGGCAGCCAGCAACAACAATGCACAGGCCATGGTCATGAGCGTTGCGGCTGCCGACTATCTGGCCCAGCCCGACCTTCAGGAAGAAATATTCGGCCCGTCAGCGCTGGCCATCGTGTGTTGCGATGATGAGGAAATGATGCGGGTTGCCGAAAGTTTCCATGGACATTTAACCGGATCGGTATTTGCCGAAGATGGCGATCTGCCACTGGCAAAACGCCTCTATTCAGTTCTGCAAAACAAAGTCGGACGTCTGATATATAATGGCTACGGGACCGGCGTTGAAGTGTGTGCTTCCATGTCCCATGGCGGCCCCTATCCATCAAGCACAAATGTACAATCTACATCAGTCGGAACAAGGGCTATTGACCGCTTTGTGCGACCGCTGTGTTTTCAGAATACCCCGCAGGCCCTGTTGCCGGATGAACTGAAAGATTGAATGTTCAACCCTGCGCATGGCAAGCCGTGTTCAGCCGGATACATCGCGCCTGGCGCAATGGAAATTCCGGCTGAAACCGGTACGGGCATCAATTGCCAGTGCGTTGTTTGATTGAAAACCGGCTTCATCGCCGAAGGTAAAAATACCATCAGCTTGAGCTTGGTCTGCACCGGTTCCGCCTCAAATGCGAGACATCAGGAACTGGTTTTCAACTTACTGAATACGCCAGGCAGATGATATGCTCAGGCGGAACAACAGTTACTCAGGCTTAACTTTCGGTTGTCGGAAGCCCGAGATCGATATTATGACATCCTGAGCAGCAACGATATTGCCGATCTTTCCACGGGCGGTTACCTTTGGTTTTTCATAGGTTTTCATCATCTATCCCCAATTAAACGACAACGCGATTCTAATTTAGTCAGCAGTGATAGTCAAATCTCAGTCGAGCATCAGCATATATTTTCATCGGCTGCTTATTTTGCCAAATTATGATGTGACAATCAGAAATTGATCTGCATACCCGTGGAAATTGTATTTATCTGCCGGATACCTATACAAAAACCTATTTGAGGCATGTCGCTCACACTCAATTCATGCAGCATCGTCTGAGTGTCACCTTTAGTCCCTGCAGGGCAACAACCCATGTTCAACCAGGGACAAAAGCAAATATACTGCAGTCATCTACAAAGGGTGACAGCCGTAAATCATTACACCTGAAAGTGTGCCTGCCTATTGCATAACGAGCATTTCAATTGTTGTGAATAGTCTCAGAAATCGCTCCCGATACGACAAAACTTTCAACCTGTTGACGGCTGCCATATCGACGAAACCGGATAATCGGGACATAAGAATCTTTGATTTTCCCAAAATCAGCATCACAAAAGAATGTGAAACGGCTTGAAGAAACAACCCTTCAGCCATTAAGCTTTAACATCGCCTCACCAGTTATCTTTTCTCATTTGGGGGAATGTCCGGATGTGTCTGGAAGGAAAGTAATTGCGAACCAGCAATAATAATCCGGTACCGTCTACAGCTTCCCTTCCCGTTGTCGACGCATTGCCTGACTCGGCGCAGATAATTAATGTGCGTGGTGGCGAAACCGTCAACCGTGACGATCTGGTCGAGCGGGTCAAAACAGCCGCATCGAAAATCCGCTCCCGGATAACCGGTCTCGACGGGCCAGTGGTGGTGGCTGAACCGGACGCACTGGACATGCTTGTATACCTGTTCGCCGCCTGGGCCGCAGGCCGCGTTGCGGTGGTCGTCAATCCAGGCCTGAGCGCAGATGAGCAATTGAATGTCCTGGATCATACCGGCGCAGTCGCCTGGTATGGGCCGCTTCGATGTAAATTTAAAAAACCCGGTGCTCGGGGTAAGGATGATCATCCTCCACTGACATTGGACGAACCTGCTTTGATCCTGATGACGTCGGGCACCACCGGCATTCCCAAGGGCATCGTTCATTCACTGCGCAGCCTGCAGGCGCGCATTGCGTTGAATATTGCCTATATGGGCGACGCATCACTGGCCAGAAGCCTTTGTGTTCTGCCGACATTTTTTGGTCATGGCCTTATTGGCAATTGCCTCACGCCGCTGGCTGCCGGCGGTACGCTGCACTTGTGGTGCAGCCCCGGCATTGGCGAAATGGCATCTTTGGGGCAGGTCATGGATCGCCACCGGATCACATTCATGAGTTCGGTCCCCTCGTTCTGGAAGCTTGCCAGCCGGGTTTCTCCTTCGCCAACTCAGCCGCCGTTACGCCTTCATGTTGGCTCCGCACCCCTGTCGATTGAACAGTGGAGGGCCATTTCAGACTGGGCCGGAACGGACAGTGTCTACAACATGTTCGGGATGACCGAGACAGCCAACTGGATCAGCGGCGGCGCGTTGAAGAACAGTCAGGGACGGGATGGTTTTGTTGGCGAAATCTGGGGCGGGCGCTTTGCCGTATGCGGTGATGACGGTACCATTGCCGAAAGTGGCAGGGGTGAAATCCTGGTTCAATCACCAGGCATGATGATGACCTATCTGAATGCACCCGAAGCATTGGCGAAGGCCTTTGTGGGCAGTTGGATGCGCACCGGTGATATTGGTGAAATCGATGCCGCAGGTTCGCTGACACTGGTTGGGCGAATCAAAACTGAAATAAACCGGGCAGGAATAAAGATTCAAGCGGAAGAAATAGATATGTTGCTCGAACGTCATCCCGCCGTCGATGAGGCCTGCGCATTTGCCATACCAGATGCGGCAAGCGGCCAGGCTGTTGCGGCCGCCATTGTCCTTTCATCTCAAAATGCAATCTCAACCCAGGACATAGGGCAGTGGTGCCGGGAGCACGCCCGTGCGGAAGCCGTTCCGTCAGTTCTTTACGTGCTGGATGCAATTCCGCGCAATGACCGCGGGAAAATCGTTCGCGACAGCGTACGCGCAGTGGCAATGAAATCGGAAACCGCAAAATGAGATGGCACAGGCGGCGCATTACAAAACTGAACGAAACACTGGTTACCGAACGGCTGCTGCTGAAACCGGCAGGCAAATTCCGCTCAATTCACCTCCAGCAGAAAATGATGGAGGACCTGGAGATTTTGCGTGAAATGACCCATGGCAGCCAGCGAACAGGCTGGCTCAATATGGTCCTGAAAAGAAAACTGCCAAACGGACGCTCGCGTTTCATGCATGAAATTATGGTTGCCGATAGTGGGGACAGCATCGGTTATCACGAAATAAGACTGTTTCCATATAAGTCGGCTAACCTCAGCGTTGTCATTCTCGATCGCAGCTGGTGGGGCAAGACCGTGCCACTGGAGGCACGAAAGGTGATCATGGCGCATTTTGCCAGGCACGCTGGCATAGAGAGGTTTTATTCCGTGGTCAGATCACGGAACTTCGCGTCTATCTTCAACTATAAGAAACTTGGTTTCAAACACAGCGGCACCATGCATCGTTGTGCTTTTGATACTGTCATTAAAGAGCCCATTGACTATCTTGAGTTTGAGATGCTGAAAGAAGATTTTCCAGCCTATATGGATTGGGGAAATTCATGAACGCATTGTTGGAAGCCAGAGCAATTGTCGCTGAGGCAACCCGGACCCCTATTGAGAGCCTGCCGGAATACGTCGATGTTCTCACGCTGCCTGCCTGGGACAGTATGGCGCATGTCAGCATAATTCTGGCGATTGAGGAGAAAACCGGCCAACAACTGACAACAGAGGCAATCATTGAAATTCAATCCCTGCAGACAATTGCAAATCTGCTGGATTTGCTTTCCGGTATCGGGGAGACAACATGAACTCAGTCCGGGAACAGGGCAGTTTTGACCCCGCGATAAAGCGCCTTCTTTGCCAATTGGCTGACCCACAAGTTCAAGCGCTCTTTGCCAATCAATATGACGGCATTGAGTTGCGGCCCCTGTTCCAATCCATGCGGCACCACGGGATCGAAGCGATTGCCGTGCCAAAACTGGGCGCTTCCCTGCCAAAAAATGGGCTGTCTGAGATGCTGATGGAACAGGAGAAAGAGTACCAATTTGTCGCCAACGCGCATTCGCTGATCCTCGAGGCCCATGCCGACAGGATCATCAATGCTTTGAAAAGAGCCGAACTTCATGCCGTCATCGTCAAGGGACCGGTCTTTTCAAAAGAGCTCTATGAGCGCGAAGCCGATCGTCAATATACCGACATCGACATCCTGTCTCATCCGACCTCAATCGGCGATATAGGCGAAATTTTGCGTCAGGAAGGGTTTCATCAGGCCGTCCGGGAGTTTTGGGACAATTCCGAGCGCAATATGGAGCAAAAATGGGTCCACAACGACAATGCCAATATTCTCGTGGAACTGCATGGCAATCTGGTTCACTACGCTGGTTTGAGGCGGCGCATTTCCTTTTCCTATGAAGATTATCAGACAGCCTCGTGCAACGGAAAATGTCCTGCAATCGCCTATTTCATCACGGCAGTTGTCCATGCAGCGGCCGGGCATAAATTTCATCGGTTGGCATTGCTGGTCGATGTTCTCCAGGCATTGCGACGCCTGGAGGACAATGATCTTGCGCGCCTGGGGCAGGTGGTCGACATGCTTGGTTTGCGCCTGGAGGTCCTGACCTGCCTGGATCTCGTTGGCAGCCTGTTTGGAGAGGTTAATACCCGGCCGGCACTTGCGCATCTGCCTGACGGACGCAACTATAGCTGGACACGCCGTCTGGTCACAGCTGATGCGGTTCTCGACACGTGGCGGGACACCGGGCATCGTTCACGTTTGCGCCGTCATGCGTTTCGCTGGATGCAGCATATTGTGCCGCGCCGATGAGCGTTCAGTGAATTTCTAGAACAATCTGCCCCAAAGTCAGCTATTGATCCCGGCATCGATAGCTGCCGCGGCATCGTGGGCGCTACCATTGATTTCGAGAACATAGCTGGGGGTCGAAGCCAGCAATTCGGAAAAAAGGCTTAACCGGTTCTCGCTACCTGGAAACAGGCCCATTGGTCCAAGATTAATATTGTCATCAAGCATCAGCGTCAGTGCTTCGGCGCCATTTGATGTCTTTGCAAACCGCATAGGGCCATCTGTCCGGTTCAGGGCCACAACGGCGGAAATTGGTTTTGCGCTGCTATCTGCCAGGAAGCCGAGCGCGGCGAGTGTCGAACGCTCAAACCATTGTTCATTGTTGGTATCCCAGTCCGTGGCTTTCATGGCAGCCGACACCCAGCCGAACAGGCGAGCGGTTTGCCGGTGCACCTTTAGCGAACGGGGAATGCCGATTGCCGCCATCCTGCCGTCCGCACGGCGCGCCAGCACCGTTGCATCGTCGGAACTCAGCCGATACCCCCGGTCGACAAGCGCAAGTGCCGTTGTGGTCTTGCCGGTGCCACTGGGCGCGTGCAAAATTAGCCTGCTTGCACCGTCTGGCGTCTCAATACAGGCCGCATGGGCGATGCAGCACTGGAAAGCGCTGACCGCATGATCAAGTGCAAAGCTGGCAGAAACACTCAATAAAGGCTGGCGGCATGTCGGACTGGTGGCGATGGTTGGATGCCCGTCGCCGCCCGGCAACCGTATTGTCACGTCCCCTGGTGCCGTTATACTCCAGCCGGAATCGCCCTGGGAAATCAGAAATGGTCCTTCCCCGCCAATGGTTCCTTCGAAAAATACCTTTTCATCGGCAGGCGGAACGATATCCAACTCATTTGTCATGGTTATGCAAAACCCCGGCTCATGACTTTTCGTTGCCGGTATCTCCCATTCACCGATAAGGCTTGTGAATTGGGAGATCATGTCTTCGGATTCGCAATTGATATCAAGAGCACTGCCAATAATATCGTACCTGAAGGTTTTCATGATGTTTTGGTGTCCGGGCTCGTGTGGATATGCACCTCCACCATGTCCTCCAGAATATCACTGATGATCGGCTGACCGTCGAGAACGACCCAGCAATGTGCACTGACAATCGGTGTCTCCAGACTGTTGGCATCAATTCCAAAATGAAGCGCCGGGTCATATCCGGCTTTTTTCAGGAAGCGCAGTCCCAGCAGCCCCTGACGAAAGCAGCGTCTCTTCCGCATCAGCCAGGGTTTTCTTGTCGTTCGCATGACAGCCGCCGAAATGAGTTTCGGGTCCAGACCACGGTAGGGTGTCCGTCCGTTTCCCTCTGCCAGGCGCAGGATCGAGGCCAGGTCGCGCCCGGCAATAAGCAGGGGAAGCAGCCGCGCAGTCAACCAGAGCTCCACATAAAACAAATGCAGCATCATGGCATTGCTCGGTTCCGCAGGCGCAGCGGGGTCAGCCGTCTTCATCAACAGATTTGAGAACCCCCTCTGATATCAGGAAAACAAGCAGTTCCTCCATATCAAGGAGCAATTGCTCTTTTGAAACGTCGAACTCGACGCAGATTGCATCCGCTGTTTCCTGCAAAGTGCGCTGACCATCAGTCAGCCGCAGGAAAGTCTCCGCAGTGCTGTTGCACGAATAAATCTGGCCGGTATCGGTCATCAACACGACACCACTGTCGCCGACCGAGCGAAAAGTCGCTTTGCCTGACAGCCTGTAAGTCGTGTCTGGATTCAGTGCTACCATTGTCATCCCCCCGACAATCTCGCAAAATACAGGTATGCAGTGAGTTAATAGTACGAAAACAGCATTTGATTTGGAATGTTACACGTCGATATTATGAGTAATATGTAAGCTGTCGTATCTTTTGTGCAACAAATTATAGTGAAATTTAATTATTCTCCAATCCGATCTCCAAGGCTGTCTTTCCCGCTCCTGTCGAGCTGTGATCTGCCGGATACATTGCGCAATTTAGAATTTCCGGATGAAACCGGCACGAGCATCAATTGTCAGCGCGTTGTTGGAATCATAACCGGCTTCGCCACCCACAGTAAAAGCGGTGCTGCCGCCGGAGGGCATGAAACCAATATCAAAGCCAGCGAAACCGCGGGCCAGAGATCCGTTTTGCCTATCGTCAAACACCAGGTTCTGACCGGCAAAAGATGCATTCACTTCATTGCTCAGATTAAAAATGCCATCAACACCGGTTCGTACTGCCGCGGTCAGAATGCCATGTTCCAATGCGGTCTGCCGCGACAATTCCAGTTGACCGCGCACCTCCAGGACATGGACATCATAACTATCGATGTTTAACGCGGCCTCGGCGCCACGCTCGGTGTACCCGTCAACATGCATGAAGGAATAACGCCCCCGCACGCTGGGTGTGATAATTGAACCGCCGACATCGATGTCCGTGCCAAAAGTCGCCGTGGGACTGATGAAATATCCAACCGTATCGCCTTCAGCTGTCTCCATGCCTCCAATGATCATATTATTGTTGATGTGGCGCTTTTCATCAAACCAGCTGACGCCGGCTGTCAGGCCGAGATCAATGAAATACGAACCATAGGTTTTGCCATAATAACCACCGATAAAGGCGTTTTCGGAAGCGGACTCATGCGGGTTGCCGTCAAAATCCACCTCGCCGTGCGCATAACCACCATAAAGACCTGCGCGGGCGGTGTTTGAAAATGCCCGATCAGCGCCCGCCACGAGCCCGGCAAACCACTGGCTGGAACCAACATGGGCATCTGTTGCATCCTGCTGGCGATAATGCCCGATTGCAGAGGCCCAAACAGACGGCTCTGTTCCACAGGCATTCAATGAAAGTTGATCAGAGTGCGGTGCAGAGCCGGTCACGCGCTCAAAATGGCCGGAACATTTGCGCGCTGAATGAAGCCTGCCACCAATGGTATTTGCGATTGTGCCTGTCAGATCATTGAGCATGTCATCAGCCAGTGCAAAGCGGCTTGGATCAACAGCCAGAACGATACCATCCATATGGATCAGATGGGGGCTGTTGGAGAGAACCGTGGCGTAACCGTCCCGTTCAAAGGATATGGTGCCATCATCAGGGTCAACAACTTCAATGGCATCAAAAAAACCAAGGTCGGCTGTACCAGTTTCGGGATCATATGATTTAATCGCATCAAAGAAAGACAGATACGTGTTTAAACCGGGAGCGATCTTCAATATCGTGTTGTCGCCGACAATCAGGCGTCCTTCAATCACCGAGCCGACATGCAAATCAAACGTCAGTACGGACGTGGCCGGTGTACCCGATCTTCCTCCGTAGATGGCACCAGCTGCTCGACGACCGGTCGGCAGAATTGGACCGGTAATGCGACCGGCGTTGACTATTTCCATTCTGCCTTCAACTGAACTGTAATCAATACCAAAATTGCTGCCAGCAATCTGACCGGCGTTTTCTATGCGTGTATCTTCGCCGCTCACTCTGATCCCGCCACTATTTGCATCCGCGTTTACCCCGGATACTTTTGCCCCACGCTCAATCACTATGTGGGCGTTATCAGCTATTGAAACTATGCCAACCGAGGACGCGTTTATCGACCCACCTTTCAATAGAGCGATACTGGAATTGCTGGCAATTGAATGAATACCGTTCGCACCCGAACCAAGCGTCACGATTGCCCCTGAGACGGTGGCCACGTGATCAGACGCATTCAACGCTATGCCGTGTTCGCCGCCGCCTGACGTCATTATCGAACCCTGCGGCGCTATTGTTATCGTATCAGCGGCTACGTCCAGCGTTTGAGTTACAAAAACATCCTCACCTATGAATATATCCGTTGCAAAGGCACTTGCTGGCGGGCCAATGAACATACAGACTATCGCAATTGATGAATAACGCATTAATCCCTCGAGTGTTTATATATAAGTATATTATTATGATTCATTTACATTACTTACGTATGTTATATATGCAACATGAGCTATACGATGCTATATTTCAACAATTGTTAATTTGTATTACAATAGAATTGGAGATTAGTTGCAGAAGGACCTAAATCTGGCATAAACAGGCTGCAGGCGGACGATATTTTGGCAACACACGGCAATCCGCCTGTTTTGAAGAGCAGGAGATGCCTCAGGCCTGGATTGGATGATTCGCCATTTTTTGAATTTTCCGGCTCAATCCGGCGCGCACTTGGAAATTTCAGCGCGTTGCTTGCTTCATGACCGGCGAAGCAATGGCCCAAAGATGGACTGTCGGCGAACTGCATCGCAAATTTCGCGGGGCTTATGTTGCCTGAACTGATGATGCAATTTTGCCGCGTAGCGCGATGACCCTCAACGACGCGATATATGCGAGCGACATGTTACCTATGCCTCCGGGTCAAACACTAGGATAATCGGCGGAGGGATGGGGATTCGAAGTATTCTTCTATCTTATTGATAATAAACAATCAAAAAGCGATTGATGATATCCAATCTTTCATCTGTCTGCCTTGTATCCGGTAAAGATAAGATATTCTGGACAAATCAACGGCAAAGCCAGTTGTTGGGGTCGACTCTGGCTGAGTACATAATAGTGCACCAAGGTCTTTTCACCTCACAAGGTACTTGTGATTTTTTGAGTGAGATATGGGTAGAGTTGCACATGGGTTTGTTTTGCTACTGATACTTGTGGACATTCGAGCATTATGATCCACTGGCTGCCATGTGCCCAATCCAGATACTATTATTCGAAGACCGGAAGATTCCTGACAAGTATCGGGAAGATGTGCAAGCGCTATTGGAAGGCGTTTTTGACTACGACGAAGATTCAATCAAGTTTGAGCCGGAAGCACATACGAAAATAATAGCCGTTGACAGCGACGATAAAGTAGTCGGTCATTTGGCTGCCTACGTAAGAGAAGTTGAATTTGAGAACTTCAGTAGTTCACTTGGAATGATCGGTGATGTAGCGACCGTTACCCAATTTCAAAGGCGAGGGATCGCCAAGAAAATGATCGAAAGTGCGCACGTATTGTTCCGAAAGGTCGGCATCAAACACTCGATTTTGTTTGCCTATAACACCGGCGTTTACAAATCCTCTGGATATAAAACGATGGCGAATGAAGTGCACTTCTTGGATCAGGACGGAAATTGGAAAACCTTCGTCTATCGAGGCAGCATGTTTTGTGAGCTTTCCGATCACACATGGCCGAAGGGTTTAATTAATCTCAAGGGGCTTGCTGTTTAGGCACTGGCTTACCACCAAACAGAACATTGAAAGAAACCTGTCTCACGGCAGTTTTATCCGCACGGCCGACATTGGCCAGCTGCTGATTTAATACTTTTGGCAATTGAGTAAATTGGTCGCTCCGAGCCCATTGTGCACTCATCAATAAAATTTACAAAAAACGATCTGGTTAAAGGGGCCGTCCATTTCAACTATTGTGATTTCAACTTTGGCCATGACATCATTTTTGTTTTATTCGTATTGCTCCAACTCTGTTTTGAGGTCTTCCATTAGTTGCTCCACCAATGGTGTTGTTCCCTTGTCTGCTGGCGTATAAAAAACGCCGGGCAAGACCCCATCGGATTTCAATTTGGGTAACAGCTCACTCATCAATTCGTCTAGTGGAATTGAAACTGGTTCATAACCTGACCAAACACCGTCTGCGCAAATTGCAGCATACTCACTTGCGGGCCACATGGGGAAAACTTGCTCCCCGTTATCTGTTGAGGCCAGCGCCCAGCCATCTTGATACAACCCCCAAACAATCTCCCAATCCACAATGCTTTTGACAAAATGCTCGTAACGCCGATGCCCGGACAAAGATACAACTGCCTCGATCTGTTTCCTGTTAATTTTCATGGACCTTCTACTTCGGCATCGCCTGATTGATCGGTTTACGACAGGATGCTTTGGTAGTCTCTTCAGTCGCATTGCTACCAGCCGGGCTAATCACCCTCAGAAATACGCTGCAAAGAATACAGAACCTATTCTTCGGTCAATGATTGAAAAATTTCCGACCCCTGGATCTACCCGCCAATATTGACCTGATGTGGCTCTCAAAGCCTCAGCGCGAATGCCATTGTGTAATTGATTATGTGCCATACGAACATTTCAGGCTCTGAATCAAAAAAGGGCCCCTCGTCAGAAGGAGCCGCTTTTTCAAGGCACGTAACCAAGTGAGGATCAACGCCAGGGGCGTCAATGTAATATCGTTGCGGTTATTCAGTTGGCGCCACGTCTTTGAAGCTGCCCCAGCCGCCACCTGCAACCTTTTTCAATGTATCTTCAGATACGGGTTCTGCCGGGCGATCCTGTTGGTCTTTCCGCGTGGTCTGTTCTGTTTGTTTCCTGGTATCGGACATTGTTCCATCTCCTGTCATTGCGTGCCTCTTGAGGCATCATAACCGCTTGTTATTTGCTGTCTACGTTAATTGATGTGGTAGCAAAAACCGTGCGGTGCAAGAGACATAATTATTAACAATCGTACATGTTTCTGTCGTGTTCCTGTCAACATCCCTTCTTGCACGCCAAAACCTGAATTGCTCCAGGACATCTGTCTGCGCAATTGTCAGCGATAGGACTGACCGACCAGAACACTGAACCAACTTGGTGGCCTGAAAACCCCGGACGAATTCATCAACAATCTTCTATCAGTCCAGTTTTCCAATCGTTCTTCCAGGCTCGCCGGAATGAACAATTCATTCTTGTTGGCTTGCCAAAAGGCGGTGTCATTGCGGCTTGCCGTCGCATAGTGAGCTATGATGAGATCCCTGGCATCACTATAATGGCCCGTGCTCCATTCATTGTAGTTATTGCGCAATGCGTCCAATTCTCCGCCTTTGTCGAATTCGGCAAGTGCCAGCAGAAAATGCGCGATACTGAGGCTCGTCATGCCAATTGCCGTGGCTTCGAGTGGTTCAATGAAGCTACTCGCCAGACCAAAGCAGATGCAGTTCTTCTCCCATGAGCGTTGCCGTTGACCCGTACGAAATCGCAACTGTCGTATGTCCGTTTCGGGAACATCCACGCCGTATGTTTCCTTCAAAAACAGCTGAAATTCATTCAAAGACTGCTCGTAGCTGGCAAAATCACTGGAGTAGACATAGCCGCAACCATCTCTGCCGCTTAACGGTATTTGCCACATCCAGCCAGCTTGCCCGGTCGTGCTTGTTGTATGGGCCTTGTCCTGCGCTTTCAGCCGGTCAGGCTGCGGTATCCGGGTTGCCAGTGCCCTGTCACACAGAAGAGACCGCTTCTCATCGACAAACGGGACACCCAGCGTCTTGTCGATCAATAGCCCATGGAAACCGGAACAATCAAAAAAGAAATCCGCTTCCAGAGAGCCACCAGCGCGCAGGTCGACGCTGCGAATACCGCCATCAGTGTTTTTCTCCACCGAAGTTATCGTATCCGAATAGAAATTGAGTCCGAGATCTATGGATTTACGCTTGAGGTAGTCGGCCAGTTTGCCTGCATCAAAGTGGTAGGACACTTGTGTAAGTTTTGACGTTTTTTCAGCGCAATAGTAATGCGACAGGTCAATGAACGCTTCCAGGGCCTGTCCTTTACCGGCAAACGAGCAATCGATAGGCGTGACGTCCTGCCCGTCCCTATTGAAATACAACCCGAATTTATCGCGGAACATGAATTGAAAGGGATGGAAGTAACGCGGTTCGCGTCCCCAATTTGCGAATTCAATTCCGGTTTTATAGGTCGCATCGCACTGCGGCATCCACTCATCATCATCCAGGCCAAGGGCCGCAAATGCATCATTCAAAGCGGGGAAAGTACCTTCTCCGACACCGATTGTGGCAATGTCGGGTGATTCCACCAGACTGACCTCCACGTCGGGGCAGTAATACTTCGGAAATCGCCGCATGAGGTAAAATGCAAGCAACCAGCCAGTGGTGCCGCCACCAACAATCACGTATTTTCTCTTTGTCATCTGATACTCATATGGTGCGCCCTGAAACGGACAGATGTGTGGTCCCAGCAGCAAGATCAATCGTATTCCGGCCGGCTCGGCCTGACGCAGCATCTGAAATCCAACACCGCTGATGCCGGACATCAACCCCGGGCATTCGATGCCGGACCGGCGGCCGCAAAGTCAACCATCATCTACCATGCTGGAAAAAATGCTATCGGTTAAGGCACAGAAAAGCAATTTGCCCTGTTGCCTCTCTGACAATGCGACCGTACTTTTTCATTCAAACAGTTTTTCATATATTGAAACCGGGCCTCGCAGAGATTGAACCGTTTGATGCAGGCACTTCCAGCCGCGCCTCTCAACAATCGAGTTGGCAGTATTGGTCGACGTGTAGATCCGTGTGAACGCAAGTTTTTGCGCCTGTTCCTCCACCGCTTGAATCAGCGATGATCCAATACCGTGCCCACGAAAATCAGGGGCAACCACAACAGCTGCCAGCCAGGGGCCGAACCCGTTTTCTGATCCGAGCGATTCCTGTTTAAGTGCGGCAGTACCCAACGCAAGCCCTTGCTTATTCTGCGCCACAACGGCAATCGGCAAAATGTCGCGGTTCATGCAACCGACAAGGTCGGCCTGAGCATTTCCTTTACCGTCTGGTCCATACCATGGCGCCCATTCCTCAACAAACAAATCGGCTAATCCTGGTATTGCAGACGGCCGGTCGATGAGAAGGGCTATCTTGTAATCCAATGGGTTCCTCAATCTTCCAAAACTGTATGTGTATTGTCTAACTAATAATCGCTCCCCTTCCAACGGTCTGTCCATAAACCGGATGCGGGTAACACATCAGAGTCGAACAAGGGCATAATCGTGGCCCGAAAGCTCACATGCGCGCGATGCAAACTCTGGTGCTCGAGCATGCCGGAATTGCCCGCCCTCATGATTTGGGGCTTGAGAAAACATTGAAGCTTTGGACGTCCGTCTGCACATCGTTAAAGGTCTGAAGCCTGCACATCACTGCGGGGTTACGTCCTGCAGTCCGTCATTCATGTGATAAAACCGGGTGAGGCCGTTAACATTTGCACCCTGCTCATCAAATTTGATCGGAGAGGCAAATATGGTTTCATCAATGCGTAAGTCTATATCGTTCGCCGCTATGCCGTTTGCGAAACGACCGGATATCTGCAGAGCCGTTCCCCCTAGTGTATCAACCGGTGTCGGCTCTCGATCAAACATGTTTCGGATGCGTTCATAGAAGGTTTCCTGAAATTTTGAAGCCGGAGCGGTTCTGCTGGCGATGGCCGCAAAGAATATCTGATCGCTATATCGATCCGACAGATTTTTGCGTAAATCTTCCGGATCGCTCAACAAGCTGTCAATCACAACCGGTGTTCCCGATAGGTCCTGAGCCAGCGAGTCAATGAGTTTAAGCGCAAAATCAGATTGCGTGAATAATAGAATTGGACGGCTGGGAGCCTGCTTAAGGGCCGTACTGACGCTGGAGAGGGTTGCGTCAATTGTATCGAAATTTCCCGCCAGGATTTCGGTATTGAAGTCTGCCCCGCCGGAGTAAAGAATTGGTGCCTGGTCACTCCAGAAGCCTCCCGAGCCGGCGTTGACGACCACGATTGCAGGGTCTGAATTGTTAAATCCCCGGCTCCTCATGAATTCAAAACACTGGCCGATATGAGACTCCAGATTTGGAAGAATCTGAAACGTGTGCGGATGCGGGTTGGAATGGTTCAGTTTCAGACGGCTACAGGCCTGAATCAGATCCACATTGTGTTCCTTGCAAAAAGGTTCCTTGATTTTGATCGCCGCGGATCGAATGTCGCCACAAACGAGATGAACCAGTCCGTCGCCTTCGATAAGCCTGCGGGTCTGCTCTAACGCCTGTTGCTGCGTCGAAAGACTATCTCCAGTGAAGATCGTCAGCTTCTTCCCCTTGAATTCAGGATAAATCGGATCGTTGTTTTCGTCCTTCTCGTGGGTCCGCAACGATTCCAGCACCCTGTCGCCGATTACAGCATCGGGTCCTGTAAATGGAGCAACCAGACCGATATCCAACTTCTCATCGGCGAGAACCGGGTCAATATTGAGTGCACTTGCAATGCCGGTCATCAATCCCATCTTCAGGCTCTGCCGCCGGGACAGGCCGGAACGACCGTGTGACCATTTTCCATTCGCCCTTATGGTGTCTCGCATTTAGGTCCCCCCCTGATAGCACCGTCGGCCAAGAGCTGCTTTTCCAGCGACGGGTCGAATTTGGCTCCCTTTGCGTAGGCCGTTTTCATCTGGATGGCTGTCGGCGGTACGCTGGCGCGCCGGAAATCGGCACCTGACAGGCAGGCTTCGTTGAAAATAGCTTCAGTCAGGTCGGCTTCAGTGAAGTTGACCCAAGGGAAGTTTCCGCCTCCTGAAGCCCTTTGCCAGGAGAGATTTGCCTTCGAAAAATCAGCCGCAATCAGACGTGTTTTGTCGAAGTGAGATTCGCGCAAATCACTTCCCTCAAAGTCGGTAGAGTTCAGATCCAGACCGGTAAAATTGGCGCTGACGAGATTTGCATCTGAAAAATCGGCATTGCAAAAGGAAAGCCCCGTAGCGAAAAAGTCGAATTCGTTCAGATAGAAGCCGCTGAGATCGGCGCGACAATGGGCACAGTTGGGTTCTTTGGCACAATCGGCAGCGGGAATTTCTGCGCGGGTCGACACGGCAAGCGCGACAACGCCATGCTGCAGGTTTTCGATACGCTCGGACAGACGGTCTTTTTGATCCTCAAGCCGTTGAATATTGGCCTCAATCTGTCGCTTTTGCTCCGCATCAGTGGTTGAGGACCTGTCTGTCCTCTCCCGCCCAATCGCATTGTCCAGCGTGTTGGTCTCCCTTTCAAAATGCTCAAGGTTTGACCAGGCGATAGGACGCATTGCAGACCAGTGCCGGTACGCCGCCGCAGGAGCAAGTGACAGTATCTGAACGATTGCCCCGCGAACTGTACGTTCTTTTTCTTCAAGGATCGCGGTCACCAGAACTGATGCGACCTCGTCTTCAAAAAGTTCATCATTGATAAAGGGGGCGAGAGCGTTGGCCTTTGCGATCCGCGTTACCGGATTGGCGTGCGAAAGTCCTTCTCCCAATTCGGAAATGACGGCGCGTTGTGCCCGCAGACGCTCGTCGGCATATCTGGACATACCGTTGACCAGTGTCAGGAGAGCGATCGCCACAGTGATCAGGGGCACCGCCGTTGCAGCGATCGTCAGCCAGTCTTTGGCTTCGTCCCGGGTACGCGGATTGAGCCGCTGTTTCTCATTTTCGACCTTTGTGCTTAGAAGCTCCTGGCGAAGCTCCTTTTCTTTATCACTGGGCCGGTCTGCCTTGAGCTGTTCTGTCTCTGCCTCGAGCTGTTTCATCTCAAGTCGGAGTTTTTCGACTTCGAGTTGTAGTTTTTCAGCAACCAGTTGAGCCTGATCAGACATTGCAACCCCCTGTTGGCCTTATACCATTCCGGGGTTGTATTTTCAAATCGCGCTATACCCGCTTGAGCCATTGTGGAGCGTTTGTCACCGGACAAAATCGCAAACGAAATGGGCGCTGCAATCACACCTGCGTATGAGGAAATTGGGGAAAGGACCGTTCAGCACAAGGTGTGGATTTTCTCTGCGTTCCGCATAGTGTGTCTGGCAAGACACAAAGCTTGTGGGACATGTCAATTGATAGGAAACACAGCGGCGAATATCTGACATGGCCTGATGCCCGAGATACCTTGAAATACCTATTGTCTTCGTGATCTACAGTGTTTTCAACAAGGAACATCAAATGCAAAAAATCCTATTAATATGCGCACTGCTTGCCGCCATGGCTGCACAAGCCAGCGCAGCAGATAGATGCAACGCACACGGCGCTGTTGTTACTCAGACAGACGGGACTGTTTTATATCTGGGAAAGAACTGCGACGCAGCGCGCAAAGGTGGCGGAACGGGACGCTGGTGGAACGCTGCTTCTTTCTTAGGCGTCAATATTGATGGTCAGGCCTACATGGTGACCGAGGAAATTGATTGCCTTCCATTTTGCGAAAATTCGTTCTGAGTTCGCGCCAGGTCGACGGCCTCCACCCCGGAGTTTTCACGCAACATTCATTTCCCGGAATTAGCTATCGTTGAAAATCGCTGGAACCGATCGCGGCAGCTATTTGCAGCATGTGCGGTTGGCATGTGCGTCGCTGGTCAGACAGTCATTCAAAATAGTAATGGACGTTTGCCCTTTTGGCTGGTCAAAATCCGGGAATGTATGCGGTGGACGACGGAATATGGCTTGAAGCTTCATGCAATATGATCCTGGATATATCGACCCGGAGCAAAAACACCGCAAATGATCGACAACCCGTTCGGAACAAAGGTGTCACCCATGTCTTGGGTATAAACTGGCACCTATCTCTCCGGGTAGGACACGAAAATTCTGGCGGAGAGAGGGAGGGATTCGAATTATCTCGCTAACTATTTGAATACAATCGATATTGCTTTACAATTCTTCTTACTTTGAAACGGCGCGGTGGTTTATCAGAAGTTTGGTGCAACTCTGGATACGATTGCCTCAATTGTAGGTATTCAGCCTTGAATCTTGCATTCCATTTTACAGTTGGCACACATCCTATGTGCGGCAAGCGCCGAGTTCACATTTATCGTCAATATTGTGATGCGCGATTATAGCAGTTCCGAGCCTAGATTGACCTTCAAGCACTAACCCCGCAGGCAGCTCTATGGCTTGAACCTTTCAACTATGAGTTTTTCAATATTTTTGATAGTAATTTTGTTGCTGCTTCAATTGTCAAACGTCTTACATCATCATTGCTCATGTTGGCCTTAATCCGAAACATTTTTTGCAAAGAGAATATCGTTTTTCCCCATGAGAGCCAGCTAACAGTATGTTTGACTGTTGCTGCATAAATAGTTGCTCCGGAACCTATCTCATACAATCGTCCGGTGATGGTGATGTGAGGTTTCCAGATAAAGGGCACATTGAATGCACCAACATTAAAGAGCATAAATTCCCCGAAATCATATTCTGGAACAATCACATCTAGGGCCAAGTCGGAAGCGGTAGCAGATACCCCTGGGGGCTTTGGAGGTAAATCTAACAACTGACACAACGTGTCCTCCACGACATTGTCGCTTGGCCCTGTCAGAGAGGGAGCCAAGTCGGAAATACCTTTCTTCAAACCAGACCTTGGTACAACGGTTATATCACCAATGTAGATATTGCTCTTGGTCTTTTTATTCCAAAAAAACTTCAATCAGGTTATCCTCATTTATTGCCATAAAATAGGAAGTTTTGGGGTGGATACAACCTGCGGTGCTTGCCCATACTAGACAGAATCAGGCTTCTGAAGGTTCAATTTATAAGGCAAGATTTTCCACTAAACCGACATTTGATTACCGTGGGATTGAGGATGGTTACGGGATCGAAGGGTCTTGTACAGACATCATTCATGTGAACTCCAACTCAGCACCCATTCTCACCACCCAATCCATGCTTCGCCAAACGGATAAGGATTTATTACCATTGCTATTTCGTGAATTTCATACAGCCGTAGTTGCATGATTCTTCAGGACGCACGCACCCTTTTCGCAACTAACGCAATGGCCATCTGCTTTGCCAACCCATCTAATGCCACTGATGCAATTGTCATTGATGGCGCCACAATCAGAATACCAGATACGACCTACCGCCTACATGGCATAGACACGCCAGAACCAGGTCAGAAGTGCAAAGGCACAAGCAAGGATTGGTCATGTGGCAAAGCGGCTACAAAGCGCCTTGTAGAGCTTACACGCGGCAAACAGGTAACGTGTGATAACCGTGGAAGCGATGACTATAGTCGCGTGCTGGCGGCCTGCTCTGTCGATGGTGTGAATCTGAATGCAACAAATGGAAGCAGGGCAGGCAAACCGGAAAGCAATCGGGCGTATCCCAGTCTATGATGCGGGCAAGCCGCGAACGGCCCAATCGGCGGATGGAATGGGTGATCCGACTTCAAATTCAAAGGAAACGATTCTGGTTGCGGCCTCGTCGATTTCGCACGAAAATTTCAGATCGAACCACCCGGCGTTGGACCGGAACGCCCCCTTGCGCACCTCTAACACTGTTCCCTCATCCAGCCGATAGGTTGGAAGAAGGTTTGGCCTGTAGACAGGCAGGGAACCGTGCAGCTGACGACGCAGCTCCGTAGCGCAAAGTTCACCGGCACGGACCCCGCGCGGGAGGTCCCCCATCGCGGTTGTAGCAACCGGACTGTCATTGTTATGCAGCGAACGCGCTGTTTCGGTTGTTTCCGTTGGTCTTTGTGGCTCGTCCACGGTCTCCGGAGCCGCAGTCGGCTCAATGGGCGGCGCTTCAGGCGTGTCGACAGTCTGCTCCGGTGCAGCCGGCTCCTGCAACGGCTTCTGGGAGGGCAGCGCCTCAGCCATTTTCGAACCGCTCAGAGCATCACCATCTTCAGATTCACCGGGGCCGGCATCCTCCTTGCCGAACTGAAACACAGGACGAAGGGGCCTGAGCGGCTGCACATCCGGCTGATTGGCCGGGGTCGTTTCCGCCGTGTCGGACGTTGGCTCGGGCGCCGGCTCGGCGTTCTCATGTTCCTCTTGTTGCACGTCTTCCTGTGGAATCACCAGTTGAACCTGAATCGCTGCCGGTTCTTCGGATTCCATCCGCAATTGCGGTAGGCCAAAAACCAGCAAGGCCAATATGATCGCATGCAAAAAGGCCGAGGCTACGGCGCCGGCGGTGATTTTCTGCGTGAATCTCTTGAGGGTCTGTAGCATGGCACACTCAATATAATGCGGTTTGCGGGAATTGAAACGCGCATCAGGTCATAGCCGGGATTACGGTGAAATTGCGAAACCAGTGGGCCGAGGGTTCCTTTACCGCAGTTCAAATGTTGCGGGTCTTTGACCGGCCCAGACCAGACATTCTTGTCATCCGCAGCGAAAGCCCGCTTCCCGCCCGCAGTGTAAGTTGATTGAATATAGCGATATGAACCGCCCCGGGATTGTCGGAGGCTCAAACTCCTGAGAGGATTGAGCATTGACAAACAAAACAACGAACAAGTTTGCCGCAGAAGTTCGGCCACACAGCGCCATCGGCAACAAATCGCCGATATCGCTGATGAAATGTTCATCCGGTCACCCACCGCCGTGAACATCACGCCCCCGGAAAATGGCCAGCCAGGTGGTCCGACGACGGGTAGCAGCTCAGTTGCTTTGTTTGGCTACGAATTCATGGATCGGATATTGGGGAGAGGGTCGGTGTCACCCATGTCTTAGGTACAATCTGTTACCTGTCTCTCCGGGTCGGACAGGAAAATTCTGGCGGAGAGAGAGGGATTCGAATTATCTTGGTAAACCATTGAACACAAACATTATTATTTATGCACCTAGAAATTGCTTTACAATTTTTCTTACTTTGAAACGACGCGGTTTAAGCGTTTGCGACATCATGAAGGTTCTAGCTGCTTGGAAAACCAACGTCTGACTGTATCTCGCAGTGCAACTCGTGATGCCGAATCTGCCATACAATTGGCATACGTCTAATAGCGGCAATGCAGACGCCGGGTCTACGTCACAACAAGGACAGCACTCCTAAGATACCGCGAACAAATTCTGCACCACTTATAGTGGCCAAGGCGGGCGGAAAGCCGTCGTTCGCTGGGGCAGCATCGGAGCTGGTAGATTGATCTTGCATTGTGTTTATTGGTTATTCACCGCGATTTCGTGGCGAGAATGCTTGAACGTTACGACTATTTGGGCTTTCTCTAGTTGGCTGTAATCTGTCCATGCGAAGGAGGACGATTGTGTCCATTTTCAAATACTTCACTGAAGAAGCACATGCGCTCGCATTGATCAATAAGGGTGAGCTGATGTTGCAACCTCTCTCCCATTTTCGAAGGAGAGAGGCGGATGGCGTTCGGGGCGATCCATGTGACGGCATACTGCGTTACGCACCGCAAGGTGGGCTGATCATGAATAAGGAGTATGGGCAGATCATCCCTCTTGAAGGCGGGAGCTTTAACTCGTCAGTCAATCAGAATGACATATTCGTCTATTGCGCCAGCAATCAGAAGTCAGCCGACCTAGCGGAAAAATTCGGCCTTTTCTGCGTGGAGATACCGGACACGGACGTACTGGTGCGGCGATTGAAGATGCGAGCACATGCCACATCACAGTTAGATTACGAACAACTTGTATGCGGCAAGGTCGACTACCGCGAACACAGCGGGGAACCGGGCCCCGATTGGGCACTTCCCGAACGGCTAGTCCTGATTAAGCCCAAAGACTTTGCATGGCAGGATGAGTTTCGGATTGCGATTGGCAAGAAGGGCACAATGGAATTCGAGAATGTCGGGCTGACGATCCAGACTGGACCGACAGCTCAGGTCTTTGAACCGGTGCATGCGCCGATCAAGGTAAAGATAGGGCAGCTGGTAGACTTGGTGACGCTGCATCGCTTTCGAGACGAACCGCCACCTGGATGATCAGCAAGCGCACGAACCAAACGTTGTGAAGCATCCCTGCAAACGTTTGTTATGGCAACCGAAGGGGACGGTTTCTACAAAATGCAAAGCGAGAAAGGGTTGAGGGTGGGTGAAAACTACGGTTGAGGATAACTCTGATAGAACACGATTTCAGTAAACAGCACCAAAATAATGCGTTTATCGCCGATATTGCGATGCTCGGGCAATGGTAGTTCCGAGTCCGAACTGCATGATGCTGCATCGAACACAAATGTCAGCTATCACCAGCAGGCCAAAAACGAGGGCTTCTTGAGCCAGATGCATGGATCGCGTGCGTCTCGAACGAGCTAAAGTGGAAAAGATAAATGCTAAACCAAAATACTCTTAGCGCTTTCATGGATACTTTCATGGGCTATGGCGATTTCAATGCTGACACTTGGTTCATTGGCATGGAAGAAGGTGGCGGTAATAGCTTTGAGGATGTCGAAACCCGCATCAAAACATGGGCAAAGCGTGGTAGACGTGCCCTTGAGGACTGTGCAGAGTATCATCAAGCTATTGGAGCGGGTCATTTATTCACCCCTCCAGTGAGTGCCGCACAACGCACATGGGACTGGCTGATGCGGGCGCAACTAATGTCCGAGGGGAAGGTGCATGACGTTGCCGCGTCAAAGGATATGCAGGGTGAGCGTTGGTTGCGTAGCGGATCTAAAACTTGCGGACTTGAATTATTGCCACTTCCTTCACCCAAAACAAGCGTTTGGCATTACAACCAATATTCCAGCGATCCAATCTTACATAATCGGACTAGTTATCTTGAGGCGATGCTGCCAACTCGGATCACTGCTATCAAAAATGCTATTGATGAATACAAGCCGCGTAGCGTGGTGTTTTACAGCAAACGATACCAGGAGTACTGGCAAAAGATTGTTGGTAGGAAACTTATTGAAGTTGACGGTCTGCACATCGCGCAGTCAGGCCGCACTTCATTTTTATGCACCATGCATCCGACGGCGCTGATAAGAGGTAGTGGCAAAAAGATTGCGTATTGGGAAAACGTCGGGGCGCGGCTGGCGGGCGCAAAATAGCAACGTTGTATCCGCAAGATGTTAACCAAAAAGAGACCGTTTTCGGAAGGCTGCAGAAAGCTGTCTTTGGCGCAGGCGCAGCGAAATCTCACTTTGTCCCGCTTTGCCGACAATCGACAACTGCAAGATGGCTGCTAATTTCTGGGTGAGTTGAAATTCTTTCACCCTTGCCATTTCGTGAAGTTCATACAACCATAGCTGCATGATTCGTAGGCGATGGTTCTACCCCACATTCCCCATTGCTTGTTGATATGCGACTCCAGCCTCTCATAGATTTGGAGGGAGTTTCTACATGGATGCTACGACCGAGTTTCTAACAAGAATACCGCGTAGCTCAGGTGGCAAGCGACGCTGGCCTCTTGAACTGAAGGCACAGATTGTTGCGGAAACGCTGATTGATGGTGCGACTGTGAATGAAGTGGCCAAGCGATATGGTTTGATACCCAGCACTGTTTCAGATTGGCGGCGCATGGCACGGACGGGCAAGCTTGTTTTGCCCAACTTGGATGGCATGGATTTTGTGCCTGTGCAGATTGCAGACTCTAAGTCACTCGAGGTGGTTCCAACACCCTCCATCAGTTTGACCAGGGTTGAGCTACTCAAAGGCGGAGTGACGATCCGCTTGGCCGTCGATACCCCTGCGATCCGCATCGCTGAGATTGCGGCTGCGCTGTGATCCACCCGTCGCACGGGGTGCGGATCTTTGTGGCGACCAAACCGGTGGACTTTCGCAAGGGGCATGACGGCCTGGCAGCCCTCGTACAAAGCCACTTGCAGAAGAAGCCCTTTGACGGCGCGGTATATGTGTTCCGTGCAAAGCGTGCTGACCGACTCAAGATGATCTGGTGGGATGGGACTGGCCTCGTCATGGCATACAAGCGGCTGGAACAGAACGCATTCAAATGGCCTGCCATCAGGGACGGCGTTTTGCGGCTGGACCCTGCACAGTTTGAGGCCTTGTTTGCAGGTCTCGACTGGCGGCGTGTGACCGCTTTTGAGACGCGCCCACCGGCTGCGGCAGAATGACTCGGGCGGCGTTTTGCGCAAGCGGTTGAGGTCAGATTTTGCTAACAAGCACCTATGTCTTTTCCCGCTGACCTTCCTGATAACATTGATGCCCTCAAAGCACTTCTGGTTGCGGCGGATGCGCAGATCAGTGCGCAAAATCAGACCCTTGCTGAGCGTGATGGCATCATCGAGCGCAAGGAAGATCGCATCAACCGGCTTAAGAAGTTGTTAGCAGACTTCAAACGGGCGCTCTACGGGGCGAAGTCCGAGAAAGGCGATCCAGATCAGTATCATCTTGCGTTGGAGGACATTGAGACAGCCATGGCTGTTGTCCATGCCGAGGACGAAGCGATTGATCCACCAAAGACAGCGGGCGCGACAAAGTCATCCAAAGGGCGCGGTGTGCTGCCAAAACATCTGCCGCGTGTTGAAGAGGTTATTGCACCCGACAGCACGACCTGTGGCTGCGGCACTGAGCGTCACGTCATTGGTGAAGATGTCAGCGAACGTCTGGACATCGTGCCCGCGCAGTTCCGCGTCATTGTGACCCGCCGTCCAAAGTATGCCTGTCGGTCTTGTGAGGCTGGCATCGTGCAAGCGCCAGCAAAACCGCACCTGATTGAAGGCGGCATGCCTACAGAGGACACTATCGCCAGCGTGATTGTGTCGAAGTACGCGGATCACTTGCCGCTCTATCGACAAAGCCAAATCTATGCGCGCCAGGGCGTCGAGATCGACCGATCCACTCTGGCCTTCTGGGTTGGCAAAGCAGCACATGAGTTGAAGCCAGTGCATGACGCATTGCTGACGCACCTCAAAGCATCCAGTAAACTCTTCATGGATGAAACGCCCGCCCCCGTTCTGGATCCCAGGCGCGGTAAAACCAAGAAAGGTTACTTCTGGGCGCTGGCCCGCGATGACCGCAGCTGGGATGGGCCAGAACCACCCGGTGTGGCTTTTACTTATACGCCAGGTCGATCCGGCCGACATGCAGTTGATATTTTGCAGACCTTTGAGGGCATTCTGCAGGTGGACGGCTATGCCGGGTATAACCGTGTGCTTGATCCAAAGGACAACGGCCCAATCCAACTGGCGTACTGCTGGGCCCATGCCCGCCGCAAACTCTATGAGCTGACCCATCACAACGTAGCCCCCATCGCCGAGCAGGGCATCAAACAGATCGCGGCCCTTTACCGGATCGAAGGGCACGTGCGAGGGCAATCTGCTGACGAACGTCTGGCGATGCGACAGCAAAAATTCGTCCCAAAGATAACTGTCTTCAAAACCTGGCTGGATCACGCTCGAACGCAGGTGTCAGCCAAATCTCCGACAGGCGAAGCGCTCAAATACATTACCAAATATTGGGGCGGTCTGATCCTCTTCCTCGACGATGGTCGTATCGAGATGGACAACAATGCAGTTGAACGCACGATCCGCCCCATCGCCCTGCAAAGAAAGAACGCACTCTTCGCAGGCCACGACGCAGGTGCCCAAAATTGGGCCATGCTCGCGTCGCTTGTCGAAACATGCAAATTAAACCAGATCGAGCCTCATAACTACCTGACCGGTGTTCTCACAGCCATCGTCAATGGGCATAAGCAGAAAGACATCAAGCAGCTCCTACCCTGGAACTTTGAAAGATGAAGCAACGCTTACGTTTTAACATCATCTGCGCCAAATGCGCCGTCACGCGTCACAACTATGTTCTTACGCCCGGGCAGGGCCTTACCAGTAGACTGGAATGTCTTGCGGCCCCTGACGATCGGCTTTCCCATCGCGATCGCTTTGAAGCGCTTAAGGTCCGGAGAAAGGCGAGGGCATATCACCGCTTGACCCAATCCCCCTGTTTCGCGCGGCCGCTGGTTGATTGTCCACTATACCCAATTCTGGCAAATGTTAGCCTGGAGCTCACTTTGCAGGCCACAAAATGCCTTGCATCATGAGCAACTATAATTCCTCGATTTTGGTTTTTCTAGCGTGAACTCTTTCACATGACGCTACCAAAAAATACAAAATCACCCCCCCAGTCAAATAACTCCAAGCCAACAAATAGGTTGTCACAACCATGAGCAGCAATGAAGTTGAGAGCATCGAGACAGCCTCAGCATGTGCTTTGCTAACTTTTGATACTTGAGCTTGGTTGGTTCTGCCCTTCTTTGCATTGATGTACTTGCCTTCATCGCTCCTTGCAACTTTCTGCATCCAGCCAACAATAAAGCTCGAAAGAGGTTGGACGATGTGACCAACTCCGTAGCCGATACCAGCATATAGAGTCAAATAAGCCGCAGATATATAAGCGTTTTTATCTGAAAGGGCAAAGTAGAAGACTACGGCGATGGCACCCGGTAAGAACCGCGCATACCAATCAAAATGGACATCTGGAATCTTGTCGGTTATTTTTTCTTTCACTATGCGATACTCCCCCAAGTGAGACATTACCAAATCGGTGAAAGTAAGCACTCCACGCCAGATATCAACAAACAAAAAAATACTTACCTAAACGTGATTAGGCCGTATTTCATTTGTCGCATAACATAGATTATGGAACTTTTATTTGCACTCGAGAACTCTGATCGATTACCAGCAGATCGGTCAGACCGTCCGCTTACCATGATTCACAAACACGCACGTAGTCTATTTGCCGCTGTCGCAATGGCAACTTGTTTTGCAATTCCAGCTAGTGCCGCTGACGCAATTATCATTGATGGCGACACAATCAGAATATTAGATACGACCTATCGCCTACACGGCATAGACACGCCAGAACCGGGCCAGAAGTGCAAAGGCACAGACAAGGACTGGTCATGTGGTAAGGCAGCTACAAAGCGCCTTGTGGAGCTTACACAGGGCAAACAGGTCACATGTGACAATCGTGGCATTGATGACTACAGCCGAGTACTGGCTGTCTGCTCTGTTGGTGGTGTGGATCTGAACGCAGCTATGGTCCGTGAGGGGCTTGCGTGGGCATTCGTCAGATATTCAGATGATTATGTTGGTGAGGAAGCTGCAGCGCGTAGGGCTGGCGTAGGCGTCTGGCAGGCTGAAACTGAAACACCGCGGGACTATCGCGCTCGACGGTGGGACGTTGCCGCACAGGAAGCCCCAGAAGGCTGTCCAATCAAAGGTAACATATCAAAGCATGGGAATATCTATCATGCGCCGTGGTCGCCCTGGTACAAGCGGACGAAGATATCATTGAATAAGGGTGAGCGCTGGTTCTGTGATGAGCAGCAGGCGCTTGATGCGGGATGGCGTGCTCCGATTTGGGGGAGATGAGATAATTTAGTGTGCGGACGGTTGCAACAGACGCAACCAAAACAAGTTGAATGGAGAACACTGTGCAAAAAACCGCCCCAAACCCCGATGTTGATGCCATCTATTTAGCAGTAGGCCGCGCCATGTCATCGTGGGCTAGGTTGGAAACCTATTTATGCTTGTGCTTTTCCGTTTGCATAAGTCCCGACAAGCCACTCATTGGGTATAAGGCATTCTGGGCTGTGCTTTCTTTTCAGGGCAAACTTAAGTTGGCAAGCGCGGCCATTGAACAAAACGTAAAAGACAAGCCCGAACTATATCGTGAATGGAGGCGCATTCGAGAAGCACTGAAAAAAAAGGCAGCAAATCGAAACAAACTTGCTCATGGTTGCGTGATGACTTTGGGTGTGCAGACAGCCACAGGAATAAAACAAGAAGCATACCTATTCCCCTATCTTGGTCATAATGCTGGTCAGGCCATTGCGGATAATTATCATGAGGTCGAGCGATTGAAATTGAGCGATATAAACGACATAGAAAAAGGCAATCTAACAGGTCAAAAAAGGATGCTTGAGTTCATCCGAAAGGCCTGGCCTGATGACGTAGAGATAGAAGGAAGTAGTGTAACATTCAGCTTGAAACAAAAGCCAAACAGGTAAAGTTGAATCTGCAGGAACGAGAAATCCACCATTGGGTAGAGCGATTGAGTACGTTCAATGGAAACATCATTGAACGCTATTGCCATTTGTTCGTTCATTTGGGTTTGTTTCTTTCATCGGAAAGATAAGTCTCAGCAAACTCAAACTCAGTGCGAATAAAATGACGAGCAAGGGCGCGCATGATTTCAGCAGCTACATATAAACGACGAATTTCTGGTGAGGAATCGGAATCTGATGGATAATCCTTAGCGGCATGAGCCGTTGCAACACGACAGTTTCGGTAGATATATTCCTCAACACTTCTGTTTTGACGATCTTCATGAAATTGCTTGATTACTTCGCCCCTGACGCTCTTGCAAGCCGTCTCAAAGATTCTTGCTATCCAACGTTTAGCCGCATCACCGTCTTTTTGCTTCATCTCAAATACCTTAAAAAAACTGAGCACCTCGAACGCGACGATCCCTGCTTCGGATGCGTTCAAACCATCCCGATAATAGGCGAGGCAATGAAGGAGCTCCTCATCTTCTGGCATAGATCGATAGAACATCCATTGATGCATGGTGGAAAACGCCATGTCTCTTCTGAGCACTGGAACCGGTACCGGGTTTCCCGACCAACCGTGGCGCAATATCGCATGCCGATCGTCGCACCAACACAACACACTTAAAAATCGGTTGAGCAAAGTGCGGGCTTCCTCTGAAGTGAGCCTCTTATTAGTCAGATCAACGCTGATAGAGTGGGAGTATTCTTTGGTCTTGGGGAAAAGAACAAAGTGATGGCCGCCGAACTTGATGCGCGTGGGGTCTTTAGGCCAAGTGACATTTGTATCAACTCCCAAATTGAGAAACTGAGAACCGTTGCGCGCACCCAAACTTTTGTGGAAGGCGCAACGCTCCTCCTCGGTTTCATACTCGCGCCAATCTGTTTCGAACGGCCTGTCCAAATGCCGTGACAAGTTCACATCTCTTCTCAGGCATAAAAAGAACTCACGCCCAAGCACTAGCTGCCGTTCGCTGGAAGCCCAAGGTTGTTCGCTGTCAAAGGCACTCTCCTTCCCCTCAGAAGTGAGGGCAGTGGCGTATTTTGAGACATAGGAAGCAATGCGTCGTTTTCCATCAACCTCAAAGAGGATCCGCGCGTGATATTCATCGTCATTTGACTTTCTGGCGATTGAAAGCGTCACACTTATGAGTGATTTGCAGGCTTCGTCATTGTCTATTGTTGTCGCAATACCATCATTGAGTGTTTTGGCGTTTTCAAACGATGCCTTTGGCCCACCAACGGGCCTTAGATCACTCAAACACAAGGCAACGTGACCAGCCCATCCG
The DNA here is from genome assembly GCA_947501445.1 of uncultured Rhizobiaceae group bacterium. Taxonomy (GTDB): domain Bacteria; phylum Pseudomonadota; class Alphaproteobacteria; order Rhizobiales; family Rhizobiaceae; genus Hoeflea_A. Next base: position 93,256 of record CANMVS010000018.1, read on the forward strand.
GGCAATGTTGACACAAAACCCAGTACAGCGCTTGTAATCTCGGCGTCTGAAAGACGTTGATCCGCCCTTTCGCGACCTCGAGGCAACAGGCCATATCCTCGAAGTTTTTCAAAGCGGGTAAGTGTTTCCTCAAAGGTGCCTGGCTCAGCCAGCCTCTGGTGTAAAAGCAGTGCTAGATTCTTGGCATACATTCAATGACACCTACCCGGATTATTCAAAACTGTCATTGGGGTTAAACCAAATAGAAGGGCAGAAATCCACTATCAAACAGGTTTGCGGAACGTCTACTAAAGCTCCAAACAGAGGATCAACAATCACTCACCTTCAAAGCTCAATCCTGACCGTTTTATAGGTATCGCTTGGTGGACCCTCAAGAACAACACCACCAATCGGCTGCACAGGCTTTGGTACTGGTTTCGGCTTGGGCGGGGCAATCCGACAGTTGATCGCATATTCCCCCAGGGCGTCGGCACCATGCGAATTGATGTCGTGCAAAGGTGTGGTGTAGGTTTTCATGCCTTCATTGAACTTGCGAGCGTATCTGCGAAGCCGTGACAGTCCAACTTGTACCCGGCCTGTGTTGTTGAAGTAGGCAACCGGTAGAAGCCTTCTGACAGCGTTGATCCTATCTGCAGGGTTTGTTGCCACACCGATGTGCATGGGCTTCACACCGTACTCTATGAGCGTCAGTGAGCGTTGTTTGGCTCCTGCGCCCCATTCCCTGACTTTTACATCATGCGGCAGGAAATGCTTGCCGTAGATATATGGTTCAGTCCGTCCGATCTCCAGCATCTGAAGTGCAGCAGCGCGGATATCCGGATTAAGCTCTGGGAGTGCATCCGGCACAATCTGTTCGGGGCCTTCACCACTGGTTTCATAGTAGTCGATCACGCGCACCTGTCGGCCATTGTCTTGCAGAAACCAGATCGCTGTATAGTCGTCCACACCGATATCCCACGCCGTATTGACCGGATATGCCGGATCGTATGGATAATCGCCTACACGGCCTTCCTTGTCGGCCTGATGCAGCAACCGAGCATAATACGCACCCTCGGATATGATCTCGTACCCGCCGCCCCAGACATGCTCTGCCATCTCCAGATCAGCGGCGTAATCGTCGTCTTTCTCTTGAGCAAGAACTGACGGGAACCAGGGGTTATCCTGCCAGTTGACCTCTACACAGACACTATTCGTGATTATCCGGCCGCCACGAAAGAATTCATCTACAGCATCATTGTCGTGTCGCGGGTTCCATGAGAACCACAACTCTGAACCATCTTTTCGGATTGTGGGGCGAAGCATTTTCAACGATTGAGCGGATAGGGTCTGTGCTTCCTCTATCCAGGCAATGTCAAACCCTTCCAGAGATTTGATATTCTCCGCGTTGTAGCTCTGCATTCCCTTGAAAATGATCAAGCTGCCATTCATACCCTTGATCTCGGTATCCAGAACCTGAAAGAAATATCCAAGCCCAAGTTTCTGGATCTTATCAACCAGCAACTGGCGACATGATTCCTTGAGACTGTTTTGAACCTCACGAATACAAGCTGCACGCGTTGTTGACCGAAAGCACCGCATGAGCATCATCTCTGCAAAGAAATGGGACTTGGCACCACCACGCCCACCGTATGCGCCTTTGTAGCGTGCTGGCTGCATGAGAGGGGCCAGTTTACGGGAAACGTCTATCTCAAGCTTGTGGCTGCTTCGGGTCAATGATGTTCACCTGAATTTCGGTTTTGATGGCCTCACCCTCAGCGCCGGTCAACTCCATCTGTGTGCGGTCGCCGTATTTCCTCGGCTGCATTTTTCCAATCATCCATTTGCGAGTATCAACGCGAAGTCGGGCACGCTGGATATTCTCGTGGTTGACCACTTGGGTTCCGTCTTCTTTGGCGGTGATGTCATTCGCGGCTTCGTCTGCGATTTCAAGGCATTCATCAAACAGCTTGTCCGCTCGTTCGCTCTGGGCGCGTGCGTATTGGTCCGACAGAAACAATCGCTTGTTGCCAGTCCTCTTGTCATCATCAGCCAGCCATTTATGAACTGTAGACCGGGCAGGCATGTCTTTGTCGGTACATATGGTTCTCAGGCTTTCGCCGTCGCTCATGCGTTCGCAGATAGTGTTGAATAGGGCTTGTGAGAACTTGGGCATATATTGGGGTCCGTTAAATCACCTTTTCGAGGTGGATTTTACCCTTTCCATCCAATTCATACAAGGATCATTTCGGTTCCGGTATGTTTAAACGTAAAACTTGTCTTGCCCGAAAGTTGGCAGATTTTACAAGTCCAATATTTGGATCATGGGTTCTTACCCAAATAGCTGATAACCAAATCAAACGCATGAGCGATCTCGCGCCTTGGCATTGTCCTGTTCAAATGCTGCAACAGTCCATTTCGGTGTATGAGACGTAGGCTCTATCCGACAGACATGATGAACTTCACCGATGTGCAATTCGAGGCATAGCCAATCGTGCTATTCGGCACTCTCGCTCGGCTGAAGATGACCCAAACTTGCCATCAAAGCGGTCACTTGTCGCTGTCCAACACATTGACCGTCTCATCATTATGAGAAAATGGGGCCCATCCGGAGCTCATAAGCCGCTGATTTGAGCATTGCGCGGTTGATACATTCCACTTTGATAATTCCCTTCCCAATGGGATGGCCGAATACAGCAATGTTTGGCACCCTTTCAGGCTTTACTTGACTGTAATAGGATGGATAAAAGATACCATCGAATTTTGCCGCAGCGGCAGCGCGAGCAATGGCGCGTGTGATTTCGTAGCAATGTTCCTCAGCAGAAAAGAGAAATCGCATTGCTACGTCCAAACTCTCAAACGGAGTCGAACCGTCTATGAAAGGTTCAGCGGTTAAATCCAACATTCGAAGATCGCGTGTTGGTTGAAGAGTTCCTACGAAACATTCTTCTGAAATAAGAACTTGACACTCGTGAATACAAATTTCCAAGTCTTCAGACCCATACAGTATCGGCAGGCTCTTACTGCCCAACCTACCCGATGCCGAAATAGGTCGCGGTGGTGCATCATATTGCTTGATGTCTCTTTCCTGATCCTCATTCAGGTTTTTTCGGATGCGGTAAAAGCGTGTTCCTAATGACAACGTACGCTCGGGAAATGATGCAACGATAGATTTGGCAGCCGAGTACCTGGTTTTCTTTCGCGTAAGAGCATCCAATGGCTCCACCATTCCAATTCGCCAAAGCGGCGGACCGTAATGGAATATGCCTACTTTCAGCTTATCCTCCAATAGATGGGCATCTGCTTCCAACCATGGTGGAAATTGCACTTCTCGCTCTCCATACCGTTCTGGATTAGACACCAAACGGTGCGCGCCGCCAAAATCAGTTCGAAAAAAACTTCCAGTCCAAAAAAATTCAATCAAGAGCTTATCCAACCGACCTTTACGCAACTTGTGGCCAGATCGTGAACCGCAGTGGGGGCAAAGCTTCTTTGTTAGATAGCCCAATTTGGCCGCCTCAATTCGCAGACCGTGGTCTGAAAAACAGTCGGAGCAAAGAATAGACGATTCTGTCATGAAAGGATCCATTAAAACACAGAGGTTTCCGTCAATTGACGGATGCAGATTTGTCGACAACCATCGCGCTCAAATAACTGCGATACTACATATCAGTTGCTTGCATAATTCGTATCTCGACGTCTGTCCCGGAAGGTACCTCAGCGTGCTGCTGTTGCTGGTCTGATTCACTCAAATCGAACCTAATTCCGGCCTGCTTGAAGGCGTGCACAACCAATGCCAGATCGCCAGACAGTTCTACATCTCGCGGAACAGTAATTTCTACTCCGGTTGCAGATGGCAACCCCGTGCCGGCCGTTAAATGAGTTTCAATCAGCCAATTGCATTTTTTGAACGCCCTCACCAATTGGGCAGCAATATTGTCCGTTTCAGGAGAGATAATATCCCGCACAAGCGTTACTTTCCCAGTCGTCTGGGATAGTTCACGCTCAAGTATTTCGATTTGCTTGGGTCGGAGTGTACGTGGATCAATTGCATCCAAGCGCTTTTCTAACTCCGCAATTATTCTGCGTGCTTCATCGGGAGATTGCGCTCCGGTATTTCGTTTATATTCAGCGATTATGCCATCTTTGAAAGAGATATGATCTTTAAGTAAGCCTATACGGTCAGAAAATTGTCGACGACACAGACTATAAATCACTGCTGCTACCAAACAGGCCCCAATAATGAATATGGTTGGAGCCTGACTAATCACAGACCACTCCGACATCAAGTAGTTGATAAACTCCATGCGCAAACAAATATCGGATTCTTGTTGATTGTAAAACCCTACCTGGCAATTAGGAAGTGGGTTGCCTTCTATTCGGTAACTCTGAACGCTGCTAGGTCTTGGTGTCCGGCCACATCGTTTGCGTGCTCAGGCAATCGGTTTGATCAGGTCTGAACCCTTGTTGGCAACTTTACCAACATCCTTCGATACGGGATAATAGGCCAAATCCCCGCCGCGATTTTCCTGCAGCAGTTCAAGCGCGTCATCCTTGCTGGTTTCTGCATTCATCCAAGTAGCCAACGCATCGCTTTTGAAAATCACTGGCATGCGGTTGTGGATGTGCTCGATGTTCTCATGTGCGGCCAAGGTGACGATTGCGAATGTGCGGGTATCCAAGACCTTGTTGTAAGACATGATTCCGGCAAAGGCGAACAGCTCAATCGGTGATTCAAAGTTGCGGCTCGCTCTATGAGCCGATAAATTTTTCGAGAAGTTGGAGGAGACCAGCTCTCAGATCACCTGGAATCAATAGGAATGAATAGCCGTGCAACTGACCAACAATATCAGGAGAGAAAAGGATCAGTTAATCGCAATTAAAATCGGCACTGCCTTGAGGATTTCTAATGGTATCGATAGAAAGCCGGCGATTTGGCTTGGATTTTCCACCTTTAGTCCGGTTAACATGCCACTATCAAATGTTGCAGTAGTGCTGTTTTTGACAAATTGTTTTCGCCAGAAAAACAGCACCCCAAGCGGATCATTCGACGGTGCCCAGACATGAGCAGTCGTCGCTACATTTGCAATTTCCTTCAAAACCCCCTCTGTATCTTTTGTCCCGCTAATTTTTACAAGCATCTTCCCGTTTTGGGTAATAGATAGAGTGCCTTTGATGGACGCAATGTCAGGGTTTTTTTGCCCATTTAGGAATACCAATTCAGAATCCCAAACACCAATTGAGGTCTGCCTCAATTCACCTTGAATGGTACTCTGCCATTTATCGCCGCTGATCCTGCCAACAAGCACATCTGATTTTGCACATAGCGTGAGGTTTACATCTTCTGAAATAGATCCTGTTAGTTTCAAACGTGTATTTTTGTAGAACCTGTATTTCTCTGCTCTCGTACTGTCACATTCAATTTCCTTATTGTCGGTTGGTTGTTGCTCACCCTGACGAACGTCGCTTGTCGTAGGGCGGGAGCTTTTTGACGTAAATGTGTTGTTAAAGTACTTGGCAAACCCTTGATATTGACTAGAAAAAGTTCCGGATGGCATTACAGTTTTTGTTGCTCTAAGAGTGATGGTTATTTGATACTCAGCTGGCAGCCTGAAGCAAATACCTCTATTGCAGATTCCTCGATTCGCAGAATACATAGAATTGGCTACAAAAAGCTCGTCCCTGTTGTTATTTCTGCTAAGATTTGTTTGGCTTACATTGTATTTGCGATCGCTTCGCGCTTGACTATAACGTTTTCCATTTTTGTTGATTTCATCATCTATTCTTCTAATTTTAACATCATATTTTACGAAGCAGTTATCAGGGTCGCCAAAATACCAATTTTTGCCTTCTTGTTCATCAAATCCAACTCTACTGACATATGGTATTCTGTATATAAGATCGAAGTTAAAATCTCCGCACTCAGATCTCTTTTTTTCAGTCACATTGAGGGATGCAGACTCCGTTTCAAGTGCAGCAGCGATGTTCGAGACTTCCTTGATTATCTCTACGCCTTTTTTAATAATTTCAACGGTTTGATCATCATCAGTGGTCGAAACTTTCTTCAGCAGTTGACCAGGAGCTTCGATGTCAATGATGTCAGAGGAATTAAGACGTTGTCTGTACTTAATTTTGTATTCTCGTTCCGGATCAGGATCAACCGAGTAATCAATTTTAGTTATTGCGACGCTTGCCTTCTTTTTGTCGACTTGGTCGGTGAATGAAACAGAGATTTTCATCCTTCCTTCTGGCAATCTGTATGAAATTACCTCTCCCCCAACAAGGTCTGATGGTGTTATGCCGTCGCTCATTGTTTCAAGCATTGGTCCAGAGGTGCAGGAGGCCAAGAACATGGTTCCTAAAACTGTGCCAATATTACATAGTAGTGCCCGCATTGTGTTGCCCCCAATTACCCCAATGTAGAACAAATATGATAAGCTTTTGTAGATCAACTTGTGATACAGCAGTCTGTATAATTGCACGTAATGAGATTTTGTCAAAATGACCGGAATGGCTTGGGAGTCACTGTTAAGTTCGACACTCTGTGACACGACCGGCCATTGGGCGCATGCCGCTTTTGGGTAGACATGAAAGCATTAAGTTTCTTATGAGACTTTTTGGTCTTTCTCCTCCTTACCACTGATCATACAATAAGTAGGCGTCGATTTCACACTATTTGGTATCCAAGGGTTTCGGGTAAATGTCATCAATTTTTGATGGTAGAATCGATCTTACTGAAGGTGACTTGGCGATTTCAGCTATAACATCAGGATCGGCAGTCACAGAAAAGGATTTCGCCAAGTAGCGCAGCTTACCAAGCTGCGGTCCGATCATTGGCCCGCGTAAACCTAATACTGCATCTTCAACAATCTTCTGAACCAACTCTTCCATAGAAACTCTGTCGATCTCGACTGAATCATCCAAAAATATCTGAGCAGTAGGCGGCTGGTTAGGCCGCGCTTGCTTACGGAGTACTTCTATCACGTTTGCTATCTTCCATTCTGCAGAAGCATCACGTTTGTCGGACATATTTTTCCTCTTTGCTAGACAATGTCGTTCCTAAGCAACACGATAATCTGAATTCCTCGGCGCTCAATCTATAGAACTGGAGGATTGCTCATTTATCCTATTGCAAAGAAGGTCTACAGTCGACGACCTGTGAGATAAAACAGCGCTTCGACGGCATCCGGTACACCGCGATTTGCTCTGGCATGAGGCATTGTGTCCGGCCGCGTACAAGACTTTTGAATTGCGAGTTCTAGTTCATCCACGCTGGCATCGCTTTTAGCCTGCAGTAGCAGAGCTACAAGGCCTGCAATGTGCGGCGTTGCCATTGAAGTGCCGTTCATTTTTCTGTAGCGGTCGCCTGGAATGCAGGAGAGTATTCCGACGCCCGGGGCCACGATGTCTGGGACTAGAGGATCGTCCGTCCTATTGAAAATGTCGCTGCTAGAGAAGTCGGCTACAAACTCGTCGTCATCCATCGCGCCAACCGATAGAACATTTCCATAGTTCCCAGGTGAACGGCTTGAATTTGCATACTCGTTTCCAACTGCGATTACGGGTAAGATGCTGGCGTTTCGCAGAGCATTTACGATGACCTGAAAATCCGGAGTGAAGCCACGCAACCCCAAGGACATGCTCAGAACACGCACCCCCTTGCTCGCTATCCATTCCATGCCGGCCAAGATGCGATCGACAACCTGTCCTCCTTCGATGACCATACCGCTTGCGACCTTGGCACCGGGCGCGACGCCAAAGGCGCTGTTGGTTGGCCTACCTACAATCGTTCCCGCTGTATGGGTACCGTGATTGCCGCTGTCCCATGCAATTGCTCCCTCGACGCGATCACCAAATAAATCGAATTCAGCGAATTCATCGATTGCATCGGCGAGAGCCTCGTGTGTGCCATCAATTCCGGTGTCAAGATGGCCGACCACAACGCCATCCCCGTTCAATCCCGCATTCCATAACTGATCGACCTTTAGCCGCCGGATGCCCCAACTCGGTCGTAAAGTAAGGCGACCGGGTTGCACAGAAACTGGACGGATAAGACTGATGATTGGCACTTCGACGATATCTGTTGCAACTCGACTGTCGGCTATTCTGCTAGCTCCCTTCGCATCTACAACTCCAAGTGCCAATCCAAGGTTCGGATAAATTCTCATCCTCGGCGCAGGTTTTGTTTCATGGGCACTTAGGCTGGCTGAAACACGAAATGCAAAGTCAGCATCTGCCAAGCCCTGCTGCTGGTTGGTATCTGGAACAACAAAACAATCCTCGAGTTCATCTGTAATCGAACCGATATCAGCGGTCGCAACCGCATCCCGCGAAAGGACCACGATTACCTTGGCAAATCCCTTCATTGCTAGTGTGGCTTCTAACTGGACAGACATGTTCGTTCTTCTCCTTTTGGTCACCAATCAATCGATAAAATTGAAGTAGAAAATTACGCCTATGTTTCTCGATCTCGATCGTCGACATCAACTGTCTTTGAGATTCAGTGTTTCAAGTAGTCGTCTTGACTCGCACGAGGATCTTTGGATCACCAGCTTTTGAAAGCGGGAACGGTGTTGTCTTGCCGTCTTGCCCATAAATGTTGAGCGCCGCAGTAAGTTTTCGATCTAGGACCTCGGTTCGATCGACTTCAAACGTGGTGGCAAATGGGCCCTGTTTGCTGCAAGTTGGACACAGTTTAGGTGTGGTTGACTGGAACAAAGCCATTTTACGGATAAGTTCTCCGTCTGCCATCAAAACAATGTCAAAGCTCCCGGGAATTTGCAGTCGATCGATCCCTGCAATCGTTATCAACAATCGATCGTTGTCTGCTATCCTAATTCCCTCTGAGGACCGTGCCGAGGCAATCAACGGTTCGCTTACCTCAGGAATTTTTTCCTCGGGAGGATGGAGGTAATCAACGTCGAGTTCACTCAGATTGATCATGTCTCCGGATTGTTTGACGAAGGGGTCAAGTCCATTCACGACCGGATTGGTTAGCCAAAAAGCATCGCCATCAAGAAGCGTTTTGAAGTCCGGCAGCGTCGTGCCACCGTAGAGTTGCTGCCATCGCCACCACAGTCGATCCCAATTGCAATGGAAAAACCAAAAGAGTGGATCGAATGAAGTAAGGTTCGGAGAGCTCATCGTTGGGCCACAAGCCGCATGACCTTTGTCATGGGCAAGGATGATAGCTTTGTGATCGGGTAAACGGGCACCACTCGGAGAAATCACCCATGGATCAGCTCCGGCCCATCCGTTGAAGTCTTCCCAACGAGAGGCCCCAAGAGCCGCCGAGATATCGTCACCAATCCTAAAATCATCAATATTTTGAAGGATCTGAGATTTGTCGTTTCTCAGTGTTGTGTCATCAGGCGCAGCAACTATCGTACCATTTGGCGCATGCACAGCGCGCGGGAAAGTGTATTTGTCGAAAGGCGGATCGAACAGGACGCTCGGCACGTCGCCGCTGTTGATGTCCCAATAGGGCAACGTGACGTCCTTACAACCCTCAATGGATCGCAGTGCATCCTCAAACTTCTGCAGGTATGCGCGGTGCCAGGGGTTGTAAGCGCTCTCATGGTGACGACAGTGAAGCGGCTCAGGCAGCCAGTGGATACCTGCAACGTTGAAATATGCGTTGGGATTGTCTGGATCGTCAGCGTCGAGCTTTATTATACCTTCGAATGCAGTGCGTAGTTTTTCCAATTCTGCACTACCCTCTGCATAGTCGGCAAGGTTGCGTCGCACGCGACTTGCAGTGCTTGCTGAAGATGGCAATTCCCTAAGCTGTAGTGCCACTCCCCGCGGAAATCCGTCCCGCATCCAATTGTAGAAGGTCTCCACCTGTTCCGCTGGCCAGCGGCGGTTGAGATGCGGCGGTGGCATAGAGCCTTCGCGAACATTGAAGTAGATTCGGTTAGCATCAAATTTTACGCCCTGGTAGGTGCGAAGATCGATACCCCTTCCTTGCATGCAGCCCATATCGCCATTGGTGAATAGAAAGCGGATGTTAGCAAGATAAGTTGGGTGCTGGATCGGATGCATATTCAACTCCTCGTAGTAACACTTAAGAATTATGATAGTTTTGCCTGAACGCTTTCGTTGCCACTTCTCCCTAAGTAGACCTACAATACTGACGATGAATGTGAATTGTTTCACACATCTACGAAATAAATAGTGATATGCTCAAGATTACAACTTGGGGGCCATCATGCGCTACATTGTCATGCAAATTGCATTTATCTGCTGTATGTTTATTCCAGCGAAAGCTGTAGCGTGGGGAGACCTTGGGCACCAAATCGTCTGTGAAATTACTTTCTCAGAGCTGAACCCGAATGCGAAAGCAAAGGTCAAAAGTCTGATAAGTCGGGATTCTGAATATAGGTCGTTTTCCAAGTCATGTACCTGGCCCGATCACCCTCGAATCCGGGCTCGCGAACACTATGTGAATCTCGAGCGAGACCAGTCCGAAATCACCACTGATCCATGCCCAACTGCGAAGAATTGCGTTGTGACAGCCATCCTAAAAGACATGGCTGAGCTTGGTCTGACAAACGATCCGGATGAGCAGTTAAAGCTAATCAAGAGCCTTGGGCATTGGGTAGGTGATATTCACCAGCCGGTTCATGTTTCATTTGCCGATGATAAAGGAGCAAATGATATTCGTGTCGGTCGTCCCTGCAATTCAAGCCTTCATTCGGTTTGGGATACTTGCATTATCAAAGAATCGATTGGCCGCGATCCGAACGTTGTCTCAGCCGAGTTGGTTACAAAGATTACCGATACAGATCGAGCCAAATGGACATTGAACGATGTTGATCAGGATGCTGTTGTTGGTTGGGCAAATGAATCGTTTGAGATCGCTAAGCAGCCGGAAACGCAATACTGTGTGATCAATGGCGATACGTGCCAATACAGCGAGACTGAAGTTGTTTTCACTGGTGTAGAAAAGGTGGTGATCGCTGATCAAGCATACCTTGATTTCCATGCCCCAACAGTGCGCCAGCGGTTGAAAATGTCTGGTGTTAGGCTTGCTGATATCCTGAATACTATATGGCCCTAACGCGGGGGTGATACCGTGTAATGAATCAATACGATGCAGAGTGAAATTGATTGATGCAATGACAGTGGTCAGTGTTTGACTAGTGATAACTTTTGAGCATTTTTTGCCAAAGGTATGTGGCCAAAGATTCAGTAAATTTTCGATAGTTGTGAGCGGGAGATCGATATGCCGATGGAAGAAGAAGATACTTTTGAGTTGCTGCGTCGCAGACTGGAAGATGATGTCAAGTCGGAAGTCGAGGGTGCTCTGTTCCGTTACTATCGCAACGTTGGGTCCACAATAATCGCTGTCCTTGGTGCCGTTGGCTATTTTATTGGCTGGCCGGCAATGCTGAGCCACATCGATCTTGAAGTCAAAGAACAAATTCAAGCCCTAATCAGTGAGCCAGTCGCAGAGGCAAAAAAAGCTGCTGAGGACGCACAGCATATTGCTAGGGTCTCCCTGCATGGCTTGGAAACAAAGCAGTCCACCATCAATGAATCTATAGGTCGGCTTGGTCCGAAATTCGATAAGATCCAGGTGCGTTATGGAACTGCCACTGAACAAATTGAGAATTTGGAAGAGGCTACCGGGGAAATGCGACAACTGACCAATTTTCTGCGGAATCAGGCTCAGGCAGAACCAGTGAAACGTGATGAAATAGTGGAGTTGCAGACACGTATCAGCAAAGTGATAGAGCAGATACGAGCTTTGGCTGATGTCATTGAGCCCACCGAGGATACATCAGATCGAACCACCCAGATTGTGGAAACAAAGAGAATTCTCGATGAGATTTCAACGACTCAGCGGGAAGTGACCGCAAACTTAGTATCAAAGATAGGCGACCTTCGCGCCAGTTCCACGGTTTATGTCCAATTTGCAGGCGGCAAGCGATCTGATATTCAACTGGTCAGTGAGGTTCTGCGCAAGGAAGGATGGCGGATTCCAAGTGAGGAACGCGTCGGAGCAGCGGCAGGTAAATCAGAAATACGATATTATCATGAGAGTGACAAAGGCGCCGCTGACCTCCTTGCCGCCAATTTGACGGACGCGGTGGTGTCAATCGAATCTACTGCAGTAAAGAAAGTTGCGGTCAAGAAGTTAAATGCCAATGATTTTGCGACACCGCCAGTTAAAGGTATACTGGAGGTATGGCTGGAAATCCCTCTGCGCTAGTCTTTGAGTTGTTGTGGAATCTTGGTCAGTTCCTTTCGAACCATGCGAAGTGGGGTCTATCGGACAGGCATTGTTTTTCAACATACTCGGCCACTCTATCAATCTGGATGTTCACTGCCCACACCAGTTTGCAGTACGCACCATTTGTGAGTATTTGCCACAGATCGCTGTCCGGTTAAAAAGTGTTAGCTGTCAAAGTCATTGGTCAACTAACAAGCTTTTTGGTACCAATTGGCCAATCCGAATGGGCTGGTTGAGAGTTGTTGCACACAACCAGCCCATATTGTCAGGCGGCTTGCTGGCCGTAGATCGCTTGATAGTCTGCATCGGTAAGCCGTATTGATTTCATATTCCCTCTGTCACACCAGCCAACACACCTATGGATCGCCAGAATGTCTTTGCACTTGTAGAAATATTGCTTTCGAGGGTTCAATTGCTCCGCGACAATCACAGGTGACACATCGCCCGTAATTGGAGGGCCGCTGAAATCCAAGCCGGGTGGTGGAGGAATTACCAACCGTTTCATAAGTACGTTTGTACCTTCAAATTCCGCATAACGTCGATTGAAGAATATGGCAACGAAGTCTCCCGGCTCATACGATAGAAGCGGGGAATACACGCCCAACTGTCCGTGTTTCACCACTGGATCAAGCCAGTCGCCATTCAGTTCCAATGCATAAACCTTGGGTAGTGTTTCAGGGTGAAAAATTGCGCCATTGTCGGCGGGAATTTTTGTGCTATTTTCTGATTTAGCCATTCGATGGGCCTTCCAAGTTTATCGTTGTTGGTTAGGGTCGGGGAAGCGGGCCAACGCTCCCCTGATCCGCTCTGATTAAGCTGCTTCTCGTGTGTGTTCCTCCATTGCTGAAACAAATGCTTCCTGTGCGTCGGCGTCCTGTCTGATTGCAGCGCCAAGCTTGTTGAACAGAGCCACCATGAATGGATCATCTGACTTGGCGTTGATGTTGACAGTGCGCTTGTTCCGATAGTCGCCCCGCTGGTTACCCTCAAGCTCGATACCAGTGACGACAAATTCGTAACCAGTGTCGTGTTCCAAAAGAGCCTCACCGCTGAATGTGGAAACCTCGACAGTGCCGATTGCCAGTTCAATTTCGAATTTGTGTACATGGTCGAACATTTTTCACTACCTTGTTAGTGTTGATAACCATTCTTATATGTCCTATACATAATAGAGCGAATAGTTTTTGTCAACACCAGAATAGGTATTAAAACTAATGTCACTTACCAGTGGGAATCAATTGAAAGCCGCAAGGGCGATCGCTGAATTAAGTCAGGCGCAACTGGCGAAGGCTGCAAACGTGAATGTCAACACCATCCGCAACATGGAAGCCATGGGAGGCAAAGTGCTCGTAAGTGGTTTGGATACTGTCAAGAAGGTTCAGACAGCATTGGAGGCTGCTGGCGTTGAATTCATCCCTGAAAATGGCGGTGGACCGGGTGTGCGGCTTAAGAAGTCTGCAAAATAACAAAGGGAGCTATTATGAACGCCTATTCCCATAGGCCGTAAAATAGGCGAGCCGAACAAGTGCGCCAACACTCGCCCGGCTCTTACCAACACGGATCACAGAAGGATCACGTATGGCTATCGAGTCACATACCACACAAATATTTTTCGTCACTACTGGTTATCGAGCAGACCAGGGGTCGCATTGACATGAGTGGTGGAAAATCACGAAAGCGCAGAGGCAAAAGTAAGTTTGTTGCTTTGGACGGTTATCTGTACAGATCGGCCGCATGGCTTGATTTGGGATGCGTAGAGCGCTGCTTATATATTGAACTCAAGATCCGTTATGACGGGTTCAATAATGGCCGTATTGGCCTCGGCTGTCGTGAAGCAGCAGAAGCACTCAATGTGAGCAGGAACACTGCCAACAGGTCATTTCAAACGTTAGAACGTCGTGGTTTCATTGCTGTTGCCAGACCAAGCGGTTTCAACGTCAAGGGGCGCGCGGCAACGGAATATCGTTTGACGGAATTCAAGTGCGATTTAACTGGAGAACTGCCGACCAAGGATTTCACAAAATGGGTCCAGCAAGAAAAATCAACAGTCCCACCTGAGTGACAGTAAGTCCCACCTGAGTGACGCAAAAGGCAAAAACCACCCCAAAAACCGCCTGACAGTCCCATGAGAGTGACCGTGGAGCCTAAATTCAGCATTTCACAGTCCCATGAGAGTGACACATATACATATACCATAGGGGGTACGGACAATGCGTGACCACCAGCCGACACTGATTGACCGGATGGACCAATGCGAGGTGATACGGTATCCACTCAATGCGATGACTGGTCGAATACGCCAATGCGCGGAAGTGCTTTCGAGAAAAGATGGCAATGACGCAAACGCATATTGGCAGCGCACGATCGACACATTGACCAAAAAAACTGATTGCGCATTGTGTATCAGAGGTCGAAATTGACCGTCAGTGCGAAGCGTTTTTTGTCGCTGTCCAGAACGAATTGAACCGGCACATTTTCGAAATGCCCGCAACAAGGCAGTAAGGCTGGCGGCCTTGGTAGAAAAGGGCGGAAAGTGTGAATTCGCTGCAGGTGCGAAGGAATTATCCAAATTCCCAAAAGCTGACACTCATGAGTACACCACATTGAATTGGTTCAATTGGTGCTTGGAGCCCTTTTAAGGCATTGGATTCATGTCGCAAATGGAACGCACGAGCATGGTTCAACCGTTCCGGGTGACCCACCAGTGACATTAGGAATCTTGGAATGACACTCTCAGAGAAACCAGAAGTTGTCCACACTTGTTAGATAAAAAATCGGACATGCGGGCGCTTCTAGGAGTTGCTTGGGGTTTCATCGTTGGCCTGGCCTATAATAGCTTTGACCTTATCTATTAATCGAAGTAACTCCTCCGTGCCATGTGTGATTCCGGTTGCTGGACCTGAATCAATATTTGAGAAGAATTTGTCCCAAACATGTCGCTTGTAGTCTATCGCCGATTCCTCTTTCAGTCCGGCTAGATCCGTCTGAAGTGCCTGCAATCCAAGTCCCCGCTGTTGATAATACTCGCTTCTCTCAAAGTGTCTGCTAGCCTCTTTGGAGGCATAACCAGCAGGTATCATTAGTGTGAAAACGAGCAAAAAACGCGACGCTAACACAAACCACGACAGTTCCGGTGCCTGCTGTTCAATAATATTGAATCCAACAAAGAAAGATACGATAACAAGTAACACGAAAGCTATGACTCTCAGTATCTCCCCTGTTCTTCTCTCTCTTTTCGCTCGCGAAATAAAAGATGTTGCAAGTGAATCTGCTTCGATAGCTTCGAGTTTATCTCGTAAGAATATCAAACCTTCATTCGACTCACGGGAGAATTTCTCGATCTCATACTCTGCAAACTTGACAGCCCCTTCGGTTTTTTCTTTGGTGTCTTCGTAAAGTTTGGCAGCCTGAGTTAACGTCCTTCCCCATTCTTTCTGCTGTTTTCCGATAATTTCGTTTGCATCCGTTTCGAGTTTTTTCGTTATATCTTTCCAGTTGTTTTGTATCACCTGATTCTCCGATGATAATTCTTGAATTTTCCCTTCAAGATCACTCACGGAAGAGCTTATTTCTTTTTGACGCTTAACAGATGATTCCAGGACAGGTCCCAAGTTCGCCATAACGAAAACGACTAGCTGATCTGATGTCTGCTTAAGGTCGGCGTAGGTTTCGCCATTTTGGTGTGCCTCGGCTGCCTCAACTGCAGCCAACAGCGATTTCAAGCGCTCCGCGACGTTCAAGGTCGAATTATCATCCTGAATTTGGGATAGAGCTCTTAAAGTAGGGTGCAAAACACTCCATATTGGTTTCCCAGAGGATGTTTCAAAAAACCTTTGATGTTTCTGAGATTTGAATTGTTCCAATAGGGATGCTGCCTCAGTTAATGACATGTTTGCTCTCCTAACCCGCAAGAAATGCAAGAACCAGTTTACCATTAAATAGTTCAGATCGAGACCCAGATTACGCATATTTGTTGCGAAATCGAAGTGGACCCCAGCAATGAAACAAACAGTGAAGAAAGCCCGCGCGACCGTCAACTAAATTGGTTTGGATCAAGTGGATCCTTCTAGCAATCAATAAAGATTGAGGATTTCGTATCAAAATGCCCTCACTGATGGGCATCTGACGCTATCAAGAATTATGACGGAATAGCCTAAAGTCGAATTTCCGATGTTGGCACATGGCGACAGTTCACCCAGTGTCGCATGTGGAACACTGGGATCGGATGATCGCATTCGCTTTGTCCGCATTGCTGACACCCGGCTGACCCTAAAGTTGCGACTTCAATGAAAGACAGCATTTGAGATGCTGTACCGCAGCGCTGGACAGTGTTGCGAAGGTCAGCCTTGGGCCGGAAACGCCGGCCACTGTCTTCGTGCTAACGCCAAACCAAGGCGCAGAGCGTCCGTTCGTCGCAATCTCGAATTGCATAAAGCAACTTATGCGGATACCTTCCCGATAATTCGCGTGAGGGGAAAATGGCAAAGAGATTTGGGTGGCCGTGGATTGCAGGCGCTTTGTTTGTGGGGTGGATTGTTGGGAGCAATAACGAAACTCCCGATTTCAAACCCGATGCTGTTCTACATCAGACCAGACCCCATAGTTCTACCCCCAGCAGCTCTGTAGTAGCCACGAATGAAAATGTGGCGTCGGCCGCAGATAAGCAAATTGCACCAAAGAGGACCAAGAAGATATTGGTGAATGAACCCGCGCCGGCTGTTCAGCCTGTGGCGATGTCCGCCAAATCAAAAATACTCGATCCGGCAACCACACAGAAACCCGCCCCTTCGTTCCAATCAATCACTATGTACGTTGATGCTTCGCGTTTGAACGTTCGCAACGGGCCTGTGAAAACGGCTAGGCAAGTTTGGATACTCAAAAGGGATGAACAGGTAACCGTAATCGCAAGGAGCGGTGATTGGCTTCGTGTAAAAAACAACCGTTATGATGGTTGGGTATACGGCACCTATCTGACACCAAAGAAAAGCCCCTCACAGCCTCAGAGAGAGCCACAGGAACGCATTGCGGCCAAACCACAGCTATCTACGTCCGCAATCAAGAAAACCCTCATAGCGCGTTCTATTGCCTATTACAGCGGATCTTGTCCATGTCCATACAATCGCACACGCAGCGGGCGGCGTTGTGGGGGAAATAGCGCATATTCTCGACCTGGCGGTGCATCACCATTGTGTTTCGAAAGTGATGTATCAGCTCAGATGGTATCGGACTTCAGGGCAAGGCAGTAGCAAGCGATGCTCGAAACAAATACCTGCACAAGCTGGTCGAGCTGCTGTTTGAACGTTATCCACACGCAATTGAGGATTGCAGCGGTAGACACCATACATCTTTCCGGTTAGCGTCCCGCAGGTTGATATGTGGAGGGACACACCATGAAAAAGCTTACTGCTATTTGTACGTTCAGCACTGTTCTTGTCGCTTCAGTTATC
This sequence comes from uncultured Rhizobiaceae group bacterium, assembly GCA_947501445.1. Classification (GTDB taxonomy): domain Bacteria; phylum Pseudomonadota; class Alphaproteobacteria; order Rhizobiales; family Rhizobiaceae; genus Hoeflea_A. Next base: position 110,917 of record CANMVS010000018.1, read on the forward strand.
GCGCAGGCCTATGCTCATGGCGGCGGGCTCAACAAAGAAGGTTGCCACAACAACAATAAGACTGGCGGCTATCACTGCCACCGCTAATTCCGGGGACAAAATGTCTATTTATCGAATTATTCCAGTGGCGTTTATGCTTGCGTCATGCGCATCAGCATCAACCATTCCGCTTGCAAAAGATACGATCCAGATCACAGCACGAGCAGCACCAGCCTGCGGCGGGCAAGGTGCGGAAAAGGTAGCCATCAAACAGGCCGCAGTTGAAACCCTGCAAAGAGGCTATGACAAGTTCATTATCGTCAACACTTCGGCCAGTACGAACATACAGGTTGTCGGGCATTCGCCTGTCTATGCGAACACTTATGGGAACACCACGACCTTTACTGGTGGTGCTCCGGTATATGGCGGCTCACACAATCAAGGTATTGTCGTTAAGATGTTTAAGAACGGGCAGGCAGGTTCTTCAAACGCCCTGGATGCAAAAACCTCGCTTGGCCCAGAATGGGAAAAAGCTGTGAAAGAGAAGACGATTAGCTGCCTGTAGGCATGTGACATTATTTAATTTGGTGGTTTGATGAGATTGAAATTAGTAGCGCTGTTGTTAGCAGCATTGATTGCACCCCAATCTGTGAATGCGAGAAATCTGAGTGGCAACGAACTATATGAAGCATGTACAGACGACAATTTTCAGATGTTTTGTACAGCCTATGTAGTTGGTACGGTAGAAGGCCTAAATCGCGGTGTTGTCGTAACTTTTCTATATGTAATTCCTGCAGCCGAATCTAGCGCGAGTGACCCCGCTGATGCTGAGGATCTAGCCCCTGATATACTGGAGGCGTGTATTCCAAAGGACGCTTCATACGTTCAATTGAGAGACGTGGTGATAGCTTACCTCAAAAAGCGGCCAGAATACCGGCACAAAGCCGCCAACGAGCTTATTTTGACGGCAATGCAAGATAATTTTCCCTGCTTTGGATAATCGACACATTGCCCGGTTGCCATTAAACTGAATGGTGGCGGCCCCAAACATTCCTGTACTGACATTGCCGCGGCAATGTCCTCAGGCGGTGGGCCGCCATCCTCGCATCGCGCCGACAGCAATCTGGACACTCCGGGCAGCTGACTGTGTGTTTTCTTCGTTACCAGTGAGTATCCGAATTATGCGTAGATTGATGTTGATTCTGTGTTCATTTGCATCTGTATCCGCTGCATATGCGGGACCGGACAAGACAACAAAGTATTTGATGAACACCCCAGCAACTATGTTTGATTTGGGTATATTCAAATTGTCTCTGGAATTGCAACGCATTGGAAACAACCCCAAACATTACAGCGAATACCCGCCATTCAAGAAATTCTCCCCGGTGGTTATGTATGATTGGGATCAAGATAAGATTCAAATCGTTGGTGTATTTGTCCCCAAATCTGATGATGCAGAACCGCTTTGCAAACAATGGATTTCCGATATACGGAGATATGGATACGTTGACCCTGTAACTGGCGAAATTAAGTCGGGGCATAGAAAATCAAAATACGCACGTTACTTTTCACACATAGGGTTCGTCAAAGAACACGCAAAAGAAGCGATCAAAAATCTGGATATGAAATTCCAAGTAAGCTGCATCGCGGGTGGCAGATTATTCCGTGCGCCACTACTGGGCACAACCTATTCAGAACAAAAGTAGCTATTTCTGGACATGTAAGCCTCTCATGCTTATGTTTTCACCATGAGTGACGAACCTGAAACCATTGAACACGACCCAGAAGAAAAGAGCGCCTATGATAGGCGCTTTTCAAATCGTGTCTGGACGGTTTGGGCATTCCTCCTACCGCTAATGTGGATCGGCGCATGGTGGTCAGCTGATGAGCCGTTTCATTGGGGCCAAATTGCCATGGGGGCCGTAACCGCGGGGATCATTATTATGGCCGTTCTGGACAACACGCCACGCAACATGCCATTCAAAGACATGTTCAAGTGACCCTATCTTGATCCCCCTGCCGCTGACAGACTAGAGTTTCTTATCATGGCTTCAAGCAGCGCCCTGCGTGAATCTGACATCGGCTTCGCAACAGCTTGGTTTGTCAGATAACGCTGACCGGCATTGCTCATCATGAGTTTGCCAGTAAGTGCAGGTGTTGCCATGCCAGCCACGGCACCAACGCCAGCCCCAACAGGCCCACCCAATGAAGCCCCTACAGCCGCACCAGCGCTTGAGGGTACGCCGATCCCCATTGCTGCAGATAAACGCGGCGCAGTGCCAGATTGCGGCAAAGGCTTCATGATTGCTTCGCCTGCACGGGCCAGTTCAGCAAAATCGCCCTGGCCGCGCGCATAGGCCCTTCGCCCCTGCTGCACAGTCGCATTGCGAAGATGTGAGGGACTTATCAATCCTTGGGCCGCATTCTCGCCTGCGCCTGTTGCTGCTTTCTCAACGACAAGCATATTCCGGTACTGGCGGCGAACAGCGCTCCATGCATTGGAGTCTGCCGGGTTATTTGCTGCAATAGAGCGTTCCATAGCATTGTCCATCGCATCTCGAATATCTCTGAATACTTCTGAGAGTTCCGGATCTTTCCTGGCTGACCTTGCCGCACGATCAAGCCGTGAGCGCGCACTCTGATATGCCTCACCTTTCAAACCAGTTCGAGAAGATTGCAGGATTTCGGTTGCGTATTTTTCTACGGCAGGAACCCGCGCGTTTGCAGGAACCATAATCCGATAGTTTTGGACGGCATCGCTGATATCGTCAATGAACGGCTGATCAAGTCGGAGCGTGTTTCGCTCGGCAAGGTCATCAAACTGCTTTCCTATACGCCTAAAACCTTCGTCAATTACTTCCGGTGTGGCCCGCTGTGCGTCCATACCAGCACGCCTCAATGCCGCAGCCGTGAATTGTTCTTTTTGGGTCTCCATTATGTTGGCCGCTTTTTTGCCGCCAATGGTACTTTCGCGATATCGCAATGCCTCACTGCCAGTTTTTTGGCCGGCTGTTGTTTCAATGCCTTCTCGCTCAAGCGTATTAACGAAGCCTTGTCGTGAAGTGGACATTCGGTTTGGTGAGAACATTTTACGGCCCATAGCGCCTGCGCCTCTGGCTACGATCGGTGTGCCTAGACCGTATAGACTACCGTAAAAACCCTGTTGCACACCTTGATCCACACGGTTCTCAAATCCGCCTTCACCGCTACCAAACCCGTGTGCACCTGACAGGATGGCACCTTCTGCGGCTGAGCTACCCGCAACTGGAATAAACCCCTTTCCGGCCTTTGCAGTGTTGTAAGCAACAGACAAACCCCTTTGTGCCAATCCCATACCACCACCTATGCCACCTGCTACCTGACCGGCAAGACGCGCACCACCGCCCATTTCATCGATTTGGCGTTGATTGCTCAATTCTTGCCCATAATCACCGCCAAACGCAGAGTTCGCACCGGCTGCAATTTCGTCAGCAAGTCCGAATGACATTGTATCGGCCGCACCACGTACTGCATTGTCGAGATTTGTATTATCCCTACGCATGCGTTCAACAGGCAGTCCAACGTCTTTCAAGAAATCAAACGTTGCGTTGCCGGCTCTTTCCAAAAAGTCCGGTTGATAACTGGACATCGTAGAACCATCACCACCTTGCTGTGCAATCCGTCGTCGTGCCCGTGCAAGAGCGAGGGCCTTCTTCTGATCGAGTGTCAGTTCTGCACCGCCATCTGTGCCCGGCAAATCTAATGAAGCTGCGATTTCGTCAATTGTTTGGTTTTGTCGCTCGGGCGACAAGGAATGAAAACTGTCATCCACTTTGACCTTTTGGCCCTCAATAGTGAGGGTTGTACCGAGAGTATCCGGTTTTCCATATCGTGAGGTCTTGGCCGACCTACCTTGTTCAGCCAGCAAATCACGTGGTTGCCGTTCGTTCTGTCCAGGACTGGCAAGCAGATCACGGGGAGGGCGTTGTTTTGACCGCTGCATTTTTGCCAATGAAGACAATGCAGATTGCTGATCAGGCGCATCAACCTCAAAAAGGCCATCTGGTGTTTCGATTTCGAAAATTGGCATGGTCTCGCCCTCAGTTCAGAACCAGCGGGGAATTGTCTTCCCGCTCGATTTCAGTTTTGATTTCATCGCTGGCTTCAAGGGTTGCAACCAACGCCAGACGGTTACAAAGCAGTTCTGCGGCCTCTCGCATAAACTGCGGCAAAGGTATCCCGATACTGCTGGCCCAATCAGAGTACTTGAGCACTTGCTCCGGCATGGCCTCAACAACCAGGACTGTGGAGCCGTTATCCAACAGCATTACACCGGTATCCAACGGGTAAAGTTGGCCGTTGTCTTCAGGTTCCAGATCTTCGTCATTGTGGCTGTTTTCTGTTTCCGTTTTACTGGTCATGGCCGGAGCCTCGCTGATTGCAAAATTAGGAATTTAATCCTACGCTATAGATACCATTTATTGGTTCATTGTCCAACCTTGAATGCCATGTTTCACCTGTGATGTTTGGATACAAAAAAGGCCCCCAGGTGGGAGCCGTTGTTGACTGATGTATCAACTGGCTATATGTGCACGTTTTAGCGGCGGGGTGTTTTTGATGAGTGTTTACAACCAGCAATTTTTCGACGGCCAAGTTGACGAGTCGCACAGAGCAGCATCTCTCATTCTGCCGTTCATTTTTGAGACTATAAATCCGAAATCAATATTGGACTATGGGTGCGGCACTGGTTCGTGGGCCGCAGTTGCAAAACAGATTGGCGCAAATCGTGTTCTTGGCATTGATGGCCCGTGGGTCAACAAGGACATGCTAAAAATCCACCCCGATGAATTTGTTGCCGTTGATAGTGAAATAGATGCATTTCCTGATGTTGGTGAGTTCGACCTCGCTATTTCAATGGAGGTCCTGGAGCATCTGAATGATCGCACCGCAAAGGCGGCTTTGGATTTTTTGTCACAACGGTCCAAATACATTCTGTTATCTGTTGCGATCCCCGGCCAAGGCGGCACTAACCACATCAATGAGCAGTGGCAAAGCTACTACGCTCGTTATTTGGGAGAACGCGGCTTCCGTGTTTGGGACTTGGTACGGCCAAAATTTTGGGATGAACCAAACATCCCCTATTTTTATCGGCAAAACGCGCTTTTCTTCGTTAGGGAGGATTTGGCCGATCAACATGAAATCTGTGATGCCCCATTGCTAGATGCTGTTCACCCCGAAATCATGAATTTGCTTCAACTGTACAAGACCAAACGAGAAGCACAAATTGGTCGCCGGATAGAGCGTGGAATTCGGGGATTAACCAAGTCTATCCTCGGCACTGCTCGCAAATAACTGGATAGCGCATACGGTCATCGTGGGGCCGTACAATTATTGTTGTGGTTGTTCTTCCTACTGATGAACAAATTCTCGCGGAAACAACAGACGGGAGAGACTCCGCTTCTTTTCAGGGAGCGATTTGTTTTGAAATAACACATCTCCGCCGATGATTGCCACCACCCTAAATTCAGTCAGTATTGATTTTATTTTCGACAGATTCGGCTGATCCTTGTACAATTCTCTGTCTGAATACTCAGTAAATATGTAATTTACCCGGCTCAATGTGTTCTCAGCCCCTTCAAATACATCTGCTTCAGCTCCTTGAACGTCCATCCAAATCAAATCTATTCGTTCATCCTGATGCAGGTTCTCGTTAACCCAGGTATCCAGTCTTGTAGACGGAATTTCAAAAGCCTCGCTAAACTTACACCATTCGTGGGCAGTGAGATGACCAGTCGGCTCCTTAATGGAACCAGAGTAATGCCATCCATCTGAGATATCGATTTCTTCAGATACGTTCTCTGGCGCGCCGCCGCTTGCAAAAAAACTCACATGCCCATCCGTCGCGCAGACCGCGCACGTATTGAGTTGGACGCGATCACTGAACGCTTTTTTGTGAAACAGACTTATGGCGCGTGCGTCCGGTTCGAAACAATGTATTTTAGCCTCCGGGAATATTCTTGTGAACTTTTCTGTAGAAGATCCATCATTGGCCCCAATTTCCAATATGAGAGGATTGCTGACGCCCAAAAAGTACCTAAATTCAACCATGTTTAGCTGTTGAATTCGTTCTGAAACCCTAGACCTGATACCCACAATGCGCTCCGATTGCCCTACTGGAATTATCGAGTATAGCCATTTTCCAATGCACTCAAGCTTGGCAACACGAAAAATCCTAATTGTCGCAGAAGTCTTCTGGCTAACTGCTTCTGATAGACATCAATGAATATCCTTAGCCTCCATCCAAGCCGCGTCTATCTGTGCGTCTGTCAGGTTGAAACCGCCTTTGAGCACATTGAATAGCTCGTTGTCACGACGATAAACATCGGAATCACTGACTTTGAATTTGGCTATGCGTTTGGCCTTTTCAGTCATGTCCAATCCGTTGATTGCGGTTTTTACCTGAGAGACTGTCAAGCCAAGTTCTTCAAGTGCGGATTTGAATTGAACCTTGTTGAGAGGGTAATCAACCGGATCTACTAGATGGCTGATCCAAGTGTTGCCATCCCATATATCTCTGCCGTGCTCAGGTGGCGATGCAACTTCAATCCCCCCAGCGGGCGGCTTGGCCCCGGCGAAACCGCCCAGATAATTGCCTTCTGGATCAACAAAGAATTTTGTTACCTGTTTCATACCCATGCCCTTACTATGTATCTCCAACTTGTTTTATTAATACCAACCCAAGTGGTTCCAGTTTTATTTAAGAACAATATAGAACCATTACCAGTTCTAACATAAACATTTGTAGCATCAACGTACGTTACATGCCCTTCATTACCTCCATTATCACTATTGTAATCAGGACTAATAACTACAGTATCTCCAATAGCAAATCCTGCATCTGCTACTTTACAAATCATCCATATTTGCACAAGTTTTGGTATTGCGCCAAGACTGTGGGCTAATGTAAGTAGTCCACCCGCGATTACTGATTGTTCTGCACTCTCATATTGCGCAGAAAGCACCCCGGTTGCCAGCGCTTCAATAGCCTGCTTCACTCTCTGAGCCGTAAAGGCCCGTGTCGTTGTTGCAGTCCCTGCCTCGGCTTCTGCCTGGCCGATTGTCGCAAGTCCCATTGTGGCCCGCGCTGTTGCCGCGTCGGGATCGTCAACCAGCGACCGCCCAAACGACGTGAACGTTGCAAGGCCAGCCGTGCCAGAGCCTGTATAATAGGGCAACCGATCTGCAGCACTGGTCAATCCTGCAATGGCGGTTAGATCTGCATTGTAGGCTTGAATGTCCGTTCCAACCTTCAGACCGAACGCTGTTTTGAATAGTGCAATGCTGGTTGTACCGGTCCCGCCAGCCGTTACAGGGCGCACGGAGTTCAAATCAGCTGCGATATCATCAATCAACAAATTGAACTTTGCGGATTCTATTTTCTGGCCTGCTACAGCCGTTGTATCTGCAGGCTTTGAGTAAATGCCTGATCCATCTCTGGGCATTGCTATCTCCAGTAATTAAGGGGCTTCAACACGACGTCGGCTAGTTGCCTGCCTTGAGCCGCTTTGCCAACGGTACTGTGGCTATTTTCCGCCTGCCTACTTTCAGTCATGCTCGGCCTCACTAGTTTCAACGGTAGGATAATATTCCTACTCATTCATAACATCTTGACGCCATATGTCCAACCGCGAATCTGCTGCAGGATTGTCTATTTTCCGCGATTTAGTGCAACAAGCTTCAAAATATTAGCAGAAAGCACCAAAATATTGATAACTCATGCGATAAAATGCCTATGAAGCCTAGGCTTTCCATACACTCATATCAGCCCTGCTGCATCGTGGCTCACCCGGTGCTGTGTCCCGGCATTGTCCAAATCTCTTAGTGAATATCTGTCAGCGACCCGCCATGCGCTTTCATTACTGAGATTATCCTCAAGCACTGCATCGCCTCGCATCACGCACCAACCGCCGTCAGACTGCCGCACGGTTACGCCAGAGCGGTTTTCAGCCAGGGTTTTCTTTTCACGATACTCAGTCATCGCAGCTTCTATTGCGGTGTGTGCCCATACGAATATTTGTGGGTGATTTTCCTGTAGGTGCGTGGGGTCTGGCCCTTGTGACAACCTCCGGCCATTGTGAGAGAACCGCCACGACCGTTTTTTGTTCTTTTTCTCTGGAAGCTCCGCGACGCGAAGGTAAAAGCCGTGCCACTCGATACCCGGCCTTTTTGCAAGCTTGTACAGAAAATGCGTTTCACATTCAGCGATACGAACAGCGTGGCGTTTTTCCAGTTCATCGACCGTTAGAGTGTTCATTTTCTTCTCCAATTGTTTGTTCTCGGTTTGGGAAATAAGCCCTCTCGATCTCCCGACCTCTGCCTTCAAAAATGGTGGTCTATGAACCATCACACAGGGCTGAATTTTGGATTGAGGGACTAACCTTTGGCTCTCTACTCACAAAACCTGCTAACATCGCTAACATTGCTAACAAACTCTACTTTGTTAATTAAATACAATGGCTTACAATGTTAGTGGTAATGCTATTGGCACTAACATCGCTAACATTGGACAACCTGCAATGTTAGCGACCCTTTCAGCGCTAACATTGGCGCTAACATTGTAAGTGACTGTTTTCATAGTGTATTGCCCTGTTTGTTAGCAATGTTAGCGATGTTAGTGGTATTTGAGCACTAACTTTCCCGTTCATTGCGATAGAGATACATTCCCCGGCCTGCTTTCTCGATTTCATCAGCCTTGACCATCTTGTGCAGATGAAACCGGATATTGGCCGACTTCAGTCCCGTAGCGGCGGCTATCTCATTTGGTCCGATAGGTTCTTTGGCGTCCTTTACTGCTTCAATAATCTGCTTTTTCGTCGCATTCATCTGCACTTCGGATGCATCGCCCTCAATCTCCCACAGCCCACCAGTAAACTTGAGCGCAGATTCCTTTTCGTCGACATCCCGACCGCGCACATAAAGCGTGGTGCCGTTACCGTCCCTGTCGAGTACGAGAGTGGTGTCCGCGACTGCGCTCAGTCCGTTTGAGCCTGACAGGGCTTCAAGCGGGTCATCAGCGCCGCCCTTGCGGGTGTGGTGCAGGCCGAGAACTGCAATGCTGTTGTTGGTTGCCCATTGCTGCAATTCGGACCAAATGGAATAGTCGTTCTCGTAACTGTTGCGGCTTTTGCTTCCGATGGGTTTGATGCGTTGAAGAACATCAATCACGACAAGTCGGGGGCTTTCAACACGGTCGCGCCAGTCATCAAGCGCAGCTATTGCTCCCTCACTGACCATTGGGCATTCGGTGGCAAATGAGAGCCGATCCAAACCCGCACGTTGTGCCTGCTCTGGATAAATGGTCTCGAGCCGGGACTTGATCCTCCGATATCCGTTCTCAAGGTCAAGATAGAGTACATCACCCTGGCTGCAGTTGACGGACTGCATGGAATAACCGCCTGTTGCGACGGCAATTGCGAAATCCAGCGCCAGCCAAGTCTTGCCAAGCTTCTGCCTTCCTGCCAGTACCGAAAAACCTTCCGGCAGATAGTCTTGAATTGCCCATCTGATCGGTGGAAAGTCCATTTTGGCGACTTCATCACCAGTTTTCCGGATAAAGCTTTTGCCAGACTTCGCTTTCTGCATTTTCAGGTACTTGTCGAGTGGGACAGTGTTGTTGGTCATGCCGCGTCCTTTCTTTCATCAACCATGACCGACACCTCGGGCAGAAACGCCGGGCGCATGGCAGATCGATATTTCGATAAAACTCTTGATGACACAGCGATGCGGGGTGCGTCCCGAAGGCGTTCAAACACCATCATTGACCAATCAAAGATGACTATCCCGTCACGGCCACTGATCAGCCAATCAAATGGGCTGGCGTGGATCCGCAATTCACAGTCAAAAGCATATGTCGCCGGGTTGTCTATCGCGTCTTCATTCAACGCAAATGCCCGTGCATGCCATGTTGCAAACTTGTTGGTCCGCGGTTGCCAGAAAACCACGTCACGGATCTGATCGAATGCAAGCCATTTATCACCAGACGGATTGGGCTCGAAGTATCGGCCATCGTCACACGATCCGCGTGCCTGCATAATCAGGGTAGGACGCATCATTGACTTAGCTGGTACGCCAATACCCAACAGCCATGAGATTTGATCAGTCTCCATTGGCTCAGTGACGAGGGCCAGATTCGTTTCAGGGGACATCTTTACCCCCTTCAATCGCCATCAAGCCGTGCGTAGGGGCTGTAATTGCTCCTTCTACAACGACGTTTTCATAACCTCTGATTTTCTCCACGGACGCCATAGCATCGTCCTCAGACTGTATGTCCGGGAAGTTCCAAAGGTGGGCGTGGTGCCAGAATACCTTGTGTGTGTCGCACCGATACATAATCAAATATATGATGCGCACAGCACCGTCATTGCGACCACAGTGGGGGCATTGACCGTACGGCTTGTAATCGTCAGCCATCTCTGTCACCCCGCGCCATAGATCGAGCAATGAGCAGGGACGCAATGCACTCTGCAGCGGACAAGCCGAATCGCTTGCGCAGTGTTGGAACAACGGCCCTACGGCGTGTATGGCCGTGTTGGACGTACCAGCGCGCAGCAATCCGGACTTTGTCGTTGTCCGGGGTCGGTGTTTTGCCATTCTGCTGGATCGGGGCGCCCTGCAGCCTACCTGGCGAGCTGGTCTCACAAACCATTTGTGCCCCCGATCCCTGCGAGTTCGCAGACGATACGAGCGGCAGAATGCGAAAGGCGATGACGCTCTGCTATCTTTTTAATAGCTAGACTTTGGGTGGGATATGGGTTATTAATTTCGGTATCGATATGCTGTCTAAAACATTCGATTTTACCGGCCCGGTTATCCGCATGGGTGTGCGGCACCGGGCCTTTCATTTGAAGGACCATTGGTCTGATTCCCTAATTGTAGGTGTCTGGTGCCGGTCATGCGACGTTGGGCAACGCAGAAACTGCCTGCCGAACTTCTTCGATGAAATAAACCGTGCGGTGGCCGACCTTTCGGGGAGTCACTTTTCCAGTCTGAATGAAGTGGCGACGGAAGGTTGCTTTGTGGATGCCAGCTATTTGCGCAGCGGTTTCGATATCGCATGCAAGGGGGTCAAGATTGGAAGCTGTTGGGGTATTCATTTTCGCCTCGTTTCTGCTCGGTTTTTGACGTTGCAGAAGGACGCTAACCTGTGTTGCGACCGAGGATAATTCTCAGGGGGGGTGCTAATTTGGAGGGGGGGTAGTATATTCAGCGCTTATTGATTTCAGTGCGGTGACTTGAAATTGTCTTGGCTGATAATTGTTCATACTCGAAGGCACCAAGAGCCATATTGATGAATATGGTCTCCCCACTTGGTGGATTGTCGTCGGCGGCGACTAGCTTGCCTTTTGGGTAGTATTTTTTGTAGAGCTCATGCAGGATCGAACCGGCAAGCACGGTTTTGTAATCAAGGCTCATCAAAGGGTCAGACATTATTTCATCGTCTGGACAAAACGACTTATCGGAAATCCGTCCGTATTTTTTCTCAACCGGTCCAAGTGCCTCAATGATCGACCCAACCTGTTGCACCCAACCAAGGACATCTCCTGAAGCGCGCTCGTTCGAACCGTCATTGAATCTAATGTTGAACGAGGAATCGGTGAATTTTGTGATCGCCAGATTCTTTGAATTGTATTTTGGACCGTCGTTCGTCTCGGGCTCAATGACTTCCTGTAGATCAGTGAGGGCTCTCCTTATGTCTTCCAGCCGTCTTTTTACATCGTCAGCGTGATAGACGGCTCGACGTGCTTCTTCGATTGTGGCGTTGCCTTTCGCCTTTTCCAGGTCAATGGCAAGCTCAAGTAAATCATTGTCAGACAACGGCTGAGCGGACTTACGCTTAACATCCACGTGCGCCTCTACCACAGCATTGTCCATTGCATTGGCAACTTCTATCCAGTGGTGTTTTGCAGCACGCATCAATTGCGAAGCCTCACTACGTTGTTAGCCTCATTTGCTGTGCAATAGTCCGCCCAGGCGACCATAAGCTGCCTGCGTTTATCAAGCGCCGTGCCGCGTCGGTAAGCGCCCTCCACTCCACCAACTGCGTGAGCAAGCGCTGCTTCCGCTATCTCTCTCGGGAAGGAAGTTGTATCGCCCGCCCAATCTCGGAAACTGGATCTGAACCCATGCGGCGTGGCGTCAGTTACTTTCATGCGGCGTAGCAGCATCTCCAATGCCATATTTGAAAACGGCTTCTGGGGGTTTTGGCCGGGGAAAATGAAGTCAGATTGTCTAATTTCGTCCAACACATTGAGAATATTCCGAGCCTGCGGTGACAGAGGTACGACATGTTCTTTTCGTGCTTTCATTCGTTCAGCCGGAATAGTCCAGAGTTCCTTATCTGCGCTGAGTTCATCCCACCGGGCGTTGAGTATTTCCGATGTTCGCCCAGCTGTAAGAATTAAGAATTGCAATGCACTGGAAGATAGACCAGGCAAATCAGTAAGGCGAGCGTAGAAGACAGGCACATCATCATACGGCATTGCTGCGTGGTGTTTCTTGGAGTGCTTCTGACGGGCTGGCAACAATGTATCAAGGTGACCGCGCCATTGGGCCGGATTCTCGTCGCTTCGCCATCCCCGTGTTTTGGAATACGACATTACCCGTTCTAGACGCATACGAGTTCTGGCCGCTGTTTCGGGTGTCTTCTGCCAGATTGGTGTCAAGACAGACAGGATTTCTGTGGTCCCAACATTAGCCACAGCCATATTGCGAATCGGCTTGCATGTCACCTCAAGCGTTCGCTTCCATTGCATTCGCGACTTTTCATTTGTCCAGGTTGTCAGCATGGATTTGTAGAAGGCATCGGCGGCCTGTCCAAAGGTAGTGCCTTGCTGTTTGTTTCGCTCATTCTGCGGGTCAGATCCTGCAGCTACTATCTCGCGAGATTCCTGCGCCTTGTCACGCGCCTTCGCCAATGTCGTGCCCGGATAGCCGCCAAGGCCCATTTCCCTTACTTTGCCGCCTTTTGGTGTGTATCGGTAAACCCAACTTTTGGTGCCAGTCTTTGCAATATTGAGGTAGAGCCCTGCTCCATCTGACATTCGGCCAGGAGCCTTACGCTTTTCAACCGCCGTCGCGGTGAGTTTGTTCCGTCCACCTGCCATTGAACACCACCCGAATTTTTTTCTTACTTTTTATCTTACTTTCAAACGGCGTTACAGTGCCACAACACGCAACAGTGGGCAACAGCACAATGGCAAACACCCTTTGAATGCAAGGGTTCTGCGCAACGTAGTGAAACTTGGTGAAAGTAGAATTTGGCGGAGAGAGAGGGATTCGAACCCTCGAGACAGTTACCTGCCTACACACTTTCCAGGCGTGCGCCTTCGACCACTCGGCCACCTCTCCGTCGTACAGTTCAGGGTGTTTTACACCGGGTGAACCGGCGCGCACTATAGTCAAGAACACCCCGCAATCAACCAGAATCTGCAGCTTTTGCGACAAAGTTTCCGCGCGGTGCCTTTGATTGGCTTGAAGGCGGCAAAAAAGCCCTTAAATCAGGCGTTTGCAGTTGATACACAGGATTGTATCGGGCAATTGATTTCCCGATGACAGGCGGATGCGGTATGAAGTGTTGTTCATCTGACAGGGAACGGTCCCTTCGCCGGGTGCATTGGTATTGAATGTGTGAAAGGGAGAGTAGCACGCAATGAGATTTCTGCTTCGTGTCATCAGTATGCTGGCGCTGGTTGTTGCTGTAATCAGCGGTGTGGTTGATGCCATCAAATCAGTGGCGGCTTCGCAGATTGTCATCACGCCTCTGGGGGCAGACTGGTACAGCCTCAGCCCGGATACGCTCAACCTGACGCAGGCTGTCGTTCAGCGCAATGTGCACCCATTTATATGGGATCCGATTATACAATGGATACTGCTGCAGCCGACCTGGGCTGTATTTCTGGTTCTGTCGCTGCTTTTTTATCTGATAGCGTGGAAAAGACCCAGGGCCGCGGGACGGTTTTCTGCCACCTGATGCAGAAAAAAAGCAGGGCCTGCCCTATATGCAGCCCAACACATATGTAACGAACACAAACAGACAAACTTGTGTTCCTGGTACCGGGAGATAACCATGTTCGGCTTAGACAGAATCAGCAAAAAAACCCAGATGCCAAGCGTCGCAGACGCACTGCCGGGCCGCAGCCATGCGCTGGAAACAGCAACCCATCATTTCGTCAACGGCAATCCGCTCAAAGGCCCCTATCCACCATCGTGTGAAGTGGCCTATTTTGCCATGGGCTGTTTTTGGGGGGTGGAACGATTGTTCTGGCAGCGCGATGGTGTCTGGGTGACGGCGGTGGGTTATGCTGGCGGACTGACACCCAATCCCACCTACGAAGAAACGGTGACCGGGCTTACCGGCCATGCAGAAGTGGTCATGGTGGTTTTTGAACCGGACAAGATCAGTTATCAGGATCTGTTGACCATATTTTGGGAAGGACATGACCCCACCCAGGGCATGCGTCAGGGCAATGACACCGGGACGACCTACCGATCCGCGCTATACACCTGTGGTGATCAGCAGCACGTGCAAGCAGCAAACAGCCGCCAGTCCTATCAGGATTCATTGCGCAAAGCCGGTGTCAGCCATACGATCACCACTGAAATCCAGTCCGCACCGCAGTTTTATTTTGCCGAGGATTATCATCAGCAATATCTGGCAAAAAACCCCAACGGCTATTGTGGCGTCAAGGGAACCGGTGTGGCCTGCGCCATTGCATAAGCGTGGATTGCTGCGATTGGCGTAAAGGATAAAACAACAAATCGATTGAAAGAGCGGCTGAAAGGTTTCATTTTATAGGTGATCTTTGCAGGTAGCCGTGCAAGGATAGGCGTAAGCCTTGCCGAATTTCGGCCAAAAAGGCTGTAGAGGGACCGCTTGCTAGAAGCGGCTAAAAGTAAAAAAACGAAACGAAACACAGGGTTGGTGAATATGAAGCGTACACTACTCAGCATTTTTGCATTTGCTGCAATGTCAGCGTCGGCGCTGGCAGCAGATGTCAAACCGGCGATTATCTATGACCTCGGCGGCAAGTTCGACAAGTCGTTCAATGAGTCTGCCTATAATGGTGCTGAAAAATTCAAAGCCGATACAGGTATTGATTATCGCGATTTTGAAATTCAGAACGATGCGCAGCGCGAGCAGGCATTGCGTAAATTTGCGCGCGACGGCAACAACCCGATTGTCATGGCTGGTTTCTCCTGGGCCGCAGCACTTGAAAAAGTGGGTGCTGAATATCCTGACACCAATTTTGCCATCATTGACATGGTTGTCGATCTGCCAAACGTGCGTTCCGTTGTCTATAAGGAACAGGAAGGCTCCTATCTGGTCGGCATCATGGCGGCCAAGGCCTCCAAGAGCGGCACTGTGAGCTTTATCGGCGGCATGGACATTCCGCTCATCCGTAAATTTGCCTGCGGCTATGCCGGCGGTGCAAAATATGCAAATGCGGATGCTACCGTGCTTCAGGCCATGACAGGAACAACACCAGACGCCTGGAATGATCCGGTCAAGGGCGGCGAAATCGCCAAGTCACAGATCGCTCAGGGTTCCGATGTTGTTTACGCTGCTGCTGGTGGCACCGGTATCGGTGTTCTGCAGGCCGCAGCTGATGAAGGCAAACTCGGTATTGGCGTTGATTCGAACCAGAACGGCATTCAGCCCGGCAAGGTTTTGACATCCATGCTGAAACGCGTTGACGTTGCTGTATTCAATGCATTCAATGATGCCAAGGAAGACAAGTTCACCTACGGCTTCAACGTGCTTGGACTGGCAGAAAATGGTGTTGACTACGCCATGGACGACAACAATGCACCGCTTGTCACGCAGGACATGCGCGACGCTGTCGAGCAGGCCAAAGCCGATATCATTGCCGGCAAGATCGTCGTTCATGACTATATGTCAGACGAAAAATGCCCTTATTGATCCATAGGATCTTGTATTGAGACAATCGCCGCCGGGCCCTAAGCCCGGCGGTTTTTTTGTGTCTGCAGGGGGTGAACGGTCCTGTGAACACGTGGGTTTGGCGGGCGGGGATGATTGTTTTCTATTCACGGCGCACCGGCGCTTTCGCGCCTGCCTCCATAGGGGGCGGCCAAATTATTG
>CANMVS010000019.1 GCA_947501445.1 uncultured Rhizobiaceae group bacterium
TTGAGCAGATAGACCGAGCCGGTTGCCGACAACAGGCCATTGATATTGGACACGGAGCCACCGGTGACACGGTTGAGGGTTGCGCCATTGCCATTGGCAAAATTGACTGTATTGCCCGAACCGATGGAGAAGGAATTCCAGTTGATGATGGCAGCGCTTGAGGATTGGTCAATGAGCATTTTGCCAGTGCCGGTGCCTGAAATACGGGCAATGCCGGCAGCGACATTGCCACCGGTTGGCAGGGCATCCTGCGCATGGGCAGAGCCCGGACCAAAGTAAAAAGAGGCGGATAGCGCCAGACAGGCAGCGGTCACCGAAACAATATTGCGACGCCGTTTGCCGGCAACCTTTAAATTGCTGTTCGAAATATAATTTATATGGAAGCGCGTATTCATTCATTCATCCGCCTATGTCGCCATATATTTACTTTATAAGGGCACCTACAACAATATCTCTCACTGTATATTAATATTGTCAACAATATAATGCTGCTTATTACTTATTTATACTGTAGCTTGACATCAATACAGATAATGCACCCGGTCTTTAATCCCCTGCAGGGGCTGCCACTTTGGACAAGCAATCGAATTGGAAGCGCTTTGAGGACTCATCCAAACCCGGTGACCCCGTCATTGGTCACAGTTGATGGATTGCGGAAACCATGGCACCGGGTTTCCCATGCGTTGGCTGATGATGCTGCAGCGCATGGAAACGGGTTTGCCGGTTTTGATGTGATCTCCCGGCCAGTGACAATTGCAGACCCGCCAGGTACCGGTCGTATCAGCGTCCGGCGGCTGAGCCTGTCACAAATCGAATATTGCGAAGCGCGGCCTGATTGTCAGAATGGGGCAGCCGCAGGCAATTTGCCTGCTCCCGGGACAGCGGGTCACATTCGGCTGTTTCAGCCGCATAACCATCCGTATTCACCGCAACACCGGTACCATCACCTGAACCCGGACCAACGTCACCGGGGCCATTGCCACAATTTGCAGTGCTGGTGCAATTGCCGTTCGGTGGCAATGGAGTGTCTGTTGATTTGACCGGTAGAACAGTGAATTGGCCATCGACATAGGTGATGGTGTAGTTGGAAAGACCAACACCTGCTGCATCTGAGCTTTGAATGACATGTGTGCCCTCATTGGCACTGGCGGCGGCTCCACTGCTGGTGACTCTAAAGGTATTTACCAGATCACCGTTCACCAGACCGCTGATGTTTGCATCAACACCTTCTACGGAGCCGAATACCACTGTTTCACCGAGAAACTTGGTCCGGCCCAGTGCGGTAATCGTCAGTTCGGCCTTGTCAACTGTCAAACCACCGTTCCGGTAGGTCACTATGTAGTTGTCAAAGCCGGTGCCACCCTGCACCGCAATATCATAGGCTGCTGGTGACGCATTGGCAGCCGCATCGGCACCAGCGCTGAAGAGCGCGATACCGGCAAACTGGTCATTGTTGCGGCGACCGTTGATTTCATAATCAACACCTTCGCCCTGGTCGAATATCAGCGTCTGGCCATAGGTCTTGGTACGATCGATGGCCCTGATATTCAAGGCAGCCCTGTTGACGGTAAAAATGCCGGCGTTGGTGCTAATGTCGTAATTGCTCAATCCGGTTCCCGCTATTGAACCATCAACGTCAATTCTATAACTGCCAATATCGGCCGCTGTAGCAGCACCCGCGCTGGCAAGTGTCAGTCCGGTGATGGTGTCGTTATTGACCAATCCGTCAACGATGTAGTCCACGCCCGCAGCATTGGCAAAGGTGTGCTGATCACCATAGGTTTTGCTTTGATCTATTATGGAAACCTCCAACTGCGCCCTGTGGACGAGTAGGTTTCCGTTGGACATGACCACATCATAATTGTCAAAATCAGCATTCGAGGTAAGGTCAGCGATGGTGATATCATAGGGTGTGTTCGACGCACCGGCTGTCATATCAGCCCCCGCACTGGAAAGCATGACACCGGTAAACTGGTCATTATTGCGGCGACCGCTGATTTCATAATCAACGTCCTCACCGCCGTCAAAGACCAATGTTTCGCCATAAATCTTGCTGCGATCGAGTGCCTTGATTGCCAAGGTGGCCGGATTGACTGTCAGGGTACCGCTAACATAGGTGGTGTTGTAGTTATCGAGTCCCTGTCCCGTGGCAGCGCGGACATCTATTGCATAATCTCCAATACCCGTAGCCTGGCCATTGCCGGCGCTGATAAAGGTCATGCCGGTGATAGTATCCGTGTTGACGAGACCGTCGACTGAATAGTCAACGCCTGCGACAGCACCAAAAATCAACAGATCGCCATAGGTCTTGTTGCGATCAAGCACAGTGATCGTCATATCGGCTGGGTTAACCGTCAGCTTGCCATCTGATACGAATTCAAATGCATAGCCCTGATCGGACAGCAAAGTACCGGCGGATACCGAAATGCCGTATGGGCCACCTGCAACGTTTGCGGTGGCGACTGAACCCGGTGAGGTGAGCACCGGCGCACCGGTATAGGCGGTATTGATATTGCCAGCAGTAAAGGCACCGGACACACCTCGCAACAAGCCGCTAACTTCAAAATTACCCGAAAGGTCAACTGTTTCACCATAGGTCTTGGTGGCATCGGTTGAGGTAAATGTCAGCGTCGGCTGCTGGCTGAAAATATAGCGATTGCCAACAGCCGTCACATCTTCTGGTCGCAAACTGTCAAATGTTGCATTCCACAGCGCGTCATTGCCGCTGTCGAGGTTACCGAAGGTGCTGCCTTCCGGCTTATCCGCGTAGACCAGCCAGCGGCCATTGGGTGCGGATAACGCATCTGCACCGGCATTGTTGATGAAACTGTCTGCAGCGGCCACGACCAAACCCGTTCCAGCCGACAAAGATTCAAGCGATCCAGCCGAGCTGATGGTCAGATTACCGGCTCCAACAACCCGGATACTGGCATCCAATGAGAGATTTCTGTCAATTATGAAATTGCCGGCTGTGGCGTCAACGCGATATCCAACACCACTGTTTAATGCAAACTCTCCTTCTGGATATGAATAGAGTATTTTGTCATTACTCAGGTTACCCCTGGCTGCTGGCAGCAATCCATCGTGTACACTTGTAAGGTTCGATGCATCCGTGTTGATCCGCAGCCACCCGGCATCAAAGTCCAGACTGGTTGCATGACCACCCGCTGTCATGGCTACCGCATTGCCACGTTCGGTTATATCTGCGCTGGCATGCCGTGTGCCGTTCAACCACCCCAGCACCGGCCCGTCCAGCGGATCAAGCGCCAGATAGTGATAGCCATTGGCACCGGTGTAGGTGGAGCCTGCAAATTCTCCATTGACGGCCACATCCACACCAAGGGCCCCATTGCCCCCTGCGACACCGGAGACCGTGCCGGAGATGACACTGGGGCCATTGGCAAAACGCCAGTTGAAATAGGGATTGGAAATGCCGGGGATAATGCCCCACACATCACTGTCCCAACCAGATGGCAGGGCTGTCTGAAGCTGTGTTGTTGTTACACCCGTCATGCCAGATGCATCTCCCGCACCGACACCGGAAGCATGGCCAGTCGTTTCAATATTCCAGTAATTATCGACAGATGTACCAAAATTTCCCCCGATAAACCCGCCAACATTCTCAGATCCAATCACGTACCCGCTGAAATAGGAGGACTGCACGGTCCCGTTCACATTTTCACCAACAAGTCCGCCAACACCACCCCGACCGGACACCGCACCGGTCGCATAGGAGTTTGCAACTTCGCTGCCCGACCACATATTGCCAACCAGGCCGCCGACCAAGGAACCTCCTTCAATATTACCTTGAAAATAGGAGTTGTTGATCACGCCGGCACTTGTAGTGCCCATAAAGCCAACCAGACCGCCCACCCCATTGAAACCGGTTACAGTGCCACCTGATACAGCAACGTTATTCAGTTGACCGCCGCTGACAACGCCAAAAAGACCGGTATTATGAGTCGACAGTCGCTCAATCTGCAAACCTGCCAAAACATGTCCGGCACCATCCAACGTGCCTGTAAATGAATTGTGTGCATCGCCAATCGGCACAAAACCAAACTGGCTATCACCGGCATTGGCGGTCTTCCACATATCCGACGGGTTATTCAATGCCGATCCTAAATCAATATCATTGGCCAGAAGGTAATCCTGCGCCAGTGTGCCCTGATTCATACCGATCAGTTGAAGCTGATGGGCATTGGTAATCGTTGTGGTATGTTCCCATCGCCCAAAGGGACGGGTTTCACCGTCAATCATGGTCCAGTCGTTCGCAAGATTCCAACCCTGGTCTGAATAGGACGCGGCATTGAAAGCAAAGTTTGTGGCTGAAGGATCTGTGCTTTGTAGCGCTGTAACTCCGCTGACCGTAGCATCAATATTACCCACAGCATGCAGTTGCCCGGTCGTATCCTTGTCAAAGAATGTATTGAGGAAGAAATTATCGTCATTCACGATTTCACCAACAAGACCGCCTGCAGTGCCTGTTGCCGTTACCAGTCCGGTCGCATAGCTGTATTGAATTTTATGCGCACCGCTACCGGCCGAGCCGACCAGACCACCAACAGCATTAATTCCGCTTACCGAACCGATGGAATAACTGCGGTCAATCACACCACTGTCGAAGTCGACCCCAACCAGTCCACCAACGCCATACATGCCATCCACCACACTGGTAGAATGGGATAGGCTGATCTGGCCGGAATTTTCACCGACCAGGCCGCCCACACGGGCATTGCCGATCACATGACCACTGGCGTGTGACGTAGCAATGCTGCCAAATGACACACTGCTTTGAGAGGCCAGATTGGCACCAACCAGGCCGCCTACATATTCAAAGCCAGACACCTGACCGGCATAGGATGTGTCAGTGATTATGCCTGAGAAGGAATTTTGACTGACCTTGGAGTTCTTACCGGCCACGCCACCTATGTATGTGCTGAACTCGGTTCTACCGACGACCCCACCCATGGCATGGGATTGTATGATCCGCCCCTGATTGTCGCCAACCAGTCCGCCAACGGTATGATTGCCAAGCACCTCACCTGAATATTGCGAATTTTCAATCCAACCGGTATTCCTGCCCGCCAATCCACCAACCTGATTGCCCCCTGTGACTGTACCAGTAACATGGGAATAGGAGATACGACCATTATTGATGCCTGCAAGTCCGCCAACGTTATTCAAGCCGACTTTGGCAAAGGCAACAGCATTCGAATTTGTTATACTGCCACCAACATCGTTAACTCCAACCAACCCGCCGAGGTTGCCAACAGTTCTAACCAAAGTAGACTCAGCGTGGGAATGAATAACAAAACCCCGGTTTATTCCCACCAAACCACCTATACCCGGATTACTGAAAGTACCCGAAACTAGATTTACCGTCGAATTTGAATGCTCTATCGTTCCACCGTTCGCAGAACCCTGGTTGGTTCCGACAAGGCCACCGGCCGAACCGGAAAACGTTCCAACCTTGCCAGTTGTGTAGGCATTTTCTATGTTACCCTCATTCAGACCAACCAATCCACCGACAGACGCCTTTCCTGTCACATCAACGTTCAACAATCCCAGATTGCGGATTGTACCAATGTTATATCCAAACAGTCCGATATTGGGCAAAACCGGGAAATTAACCTTCAGGCCGGAGATTGTATGACCATCGCCATCAAAGCTGCCACTGAACGCAACACTGCCACCGGAATGGTTAAAGCCCAAAGGTACAAAACCGTTGATATTCCACATGCCGTTGCTGACTCTTTCCGGGCCGAAATCTATGTCATTGGCCAGTGTGTAATCCGCGCTCAGGTCAATTGTAACCAATTGCAGCTGATGCGTCGTGCTGATTGACGTTGAATACTCCCAACTGCCCATCGGGCGAAAAAAACCATCAATCATAAACCAGTCGCCGCCAAAATTGAAACCGGCATAGTTGGTAGAGAAATAGGCATCCATATCCACCAATACACCAATGTTGCTGATCGGTGTGTCATCACCTGCCGCAGTCTGCTGTCCCGTAGATAGCCGATCCCAGTAAACCCCAACAAGTGTTCCCGATGTGTAGTTGCCAAACAGGGCACCCGTGTTCACGCCAGCCGAAACAGCACCCGCCGCATAGGAATACGAGACATTTCCCGAGTTCGTGCCCGCCAATCCACCTAGTCTTTCATCTCCTGTGATAGAGGCGGTGGAATATGAATTCAATATGATGGAATTGTTGTATCCGGCAAGACCGCCTACAGAGTTCGACCCATTGACCGTCCCACTGCTATAGCTCTTTTCTATGACACTAATGTGGGCTTTGCCAATAAGCCCCCCCACACCATCTGTGCCAGTCGTCGTACCATTGAAATAGGATTGCAACAGCCAACCATTGTCAAGATAGCCTATCAAACCACCTACATCTGTCTTCCCGGTGACACTGCCATTGATAACACCAACCTTTTGAATGGTTCCACCATTGGCATAACCAAATAGACCAACGTGATTTTCAGCCGGTCGATTAACGGTGAGGCCGGAGATCGCATATCCTGCGCCGTCAAAGCCGCCGGTGAACGGTTGTGCTGCTGTGCCGACAGGTGCAAAACCTTTGCCATCGTTCCAGCCTACAGTGCCGGAAGCATCAATGTGACCGGCAAGCCTGTACTGCAGTGGCAGGCTAATCTGATTGCCATTGATCCCCTGCAAGCCATAAACGTCGCTTATGAGAAACGGGACTGCGGTTGTTCCTTCCCCTGATGTGGCTCGAAGAAAGCTGCCGTTGTTTATGCGGAAATCGGTTGCACTGAACGTAGGCAATGATCCTTCCTGCATTTCGGTTCCGACCTGAACCCACACGCCCTGATCAAGGTCAAATCTGGCAACATCAATTGCGGCTCTGGTAATAATATTGTCGCCAGCGTTTATGGTGAGGCCACCTGCCGTAGCACTGATGGCTCCATTGATGAAAATGTCCTCTGCTGCCATCAGGGTCAGAGTGCTGTTGTTCGTCCAGGTCAGTTCGTTTTCAATGACTATGTTTCCACTTTGACTACCTGATGCGGCTGTCTGGATAATGTAATTGGCCGTTGCAAGATGACTTTCCAAATCAGCGATGGATATCGCCGACCGGCCTCCCGGCGCTGTGCCTGTTGTATTAATGTAATAGTCCGTCGGATCGAGCAATACGGTGCCGAATTCACCCACCGTTGCCCGCATATCCGCCGTACCTTTGTAATCCAGCGTCAGCTTGCCGGAGACCTCGGCAAAGCCGCCATCACCGCTGGTCGGGCCACCACGGGCGGTGATCAGTCCGGCAAACCGGGTGTGGGTGTCCGACCACAAAACCAGATTGCCGCCATCACCGGCCAGTCCGTCCGCCAATCCATCCGCATGCAATGCTGCCCCGGTTTCAACCGTCAGGCTCGTTGCCGTCCGGATGCTGTCCGTATGGAAGTTGTTGTCCGCATTGATGCCACCCTGATAGTCGCCACCGATCAAAATGGTGCCACCATTGGCACCGGAGGCATCAATGATGGAACCGGTGGCAAGGGCAATATCCCTGCCTTCAAGAAGAGCCAGACCGCCGTCGCCATCGATGCCGGTTATGTCAATCTCACCCGCATGGCGGATGAAATCGGCATTGATGTAAACTGCGCCACCGGCCGAACCGGCTGATGCGCTGCGCCTTGCCCGGACCTTACTGGTAACATTGACCCTGCCGCCCGGTGCAGTCAAAAACACCCGGCCACCCGTATTGGCAACGCCCGTTGCACGGATGGAACCACCCGCATTGCCTGCCAGTGCCAGCACATTGCCACCATTGGCACGCAATTCTGCCTCTGCGGCAGCGATGGCACCGGTGTTTGTCACCGATGTGCCATCCCCGCCCACACGCACCATGAATTTGCCATCGGCAAGCGCTGCATCGCGCATCAGCACATCATAGCCGGCCACGAGCGCTGCCGTGCCACCGGGTGCATCAATGGACCCGTGGTTTTCCACTTTTGCAGCAACCAGTGCCACATCACCGCCCAGCGCACCGATCCGGCCATAGTTGACAATGCTGGCGGCACTGGAACCGGCAAAACCGGTATCACCGCCATTTAGAAAATCATCATCGGTAATATTCAATGTGGTGCCGACAAAGGAACCACCGACATTGACCACGCCGTCTTTGCCAATGATCACTCCGTTGGGATTAAGCAGATAGACCGAGCCGGTTGCCGACAGCAGACCATTGATATTGGAAATGGAGCCACCGGTAACCCGGTTGAGGGTTGCGCCATTGCCATTGGCGAAATTGACCTCATTACCCGAACCGATGGAGAAGGAATGCCAGTTGATGATGGCAGCGCTTGAGGATTGATCAATCAGCATGCTGCCACTGCCGGTGCCTGAAATACGGGCAATGCCGGCAGCGACATTGCCACCGGTTGGCAGGGCATCCTGCGCACGGGCGGCACCGGGGCCAAAGTAGAAGGCAACCGAAAGCGCCAGACAGGCTATCCGCCACGCAATCGGACCTGCCAGTCGTTTGGCTTTTAAGTATTGAAGTTCATTGCATTTATTATCGCAATTCTTTCCTAAAGCCACTTT
Source organism: uncultured Rhizobiaceae group bacterium (assembly GCA_947501445.1). Classification (GTDB taxonomy): domain Bacteria; phylum Pseudomonadota; class Alphaproteobacteria; order Rhizobiales; family Rhizobiaceae; genus Hoeflea_A. The sequence continues at coordinate 8,575 of CANMVS010000019.1, forward strand.
TTACACCACCATCTTCATATAATAAAGCGTCATAATAAATACAATGACTTCATTATCTTCATTAATAGTGTATTTTGTCAAGTAACACTCTATTTTATGCGTATATTTGTCAGTATTATTAGCTTTACATACGTTCGTTCCATATATTATATCATTTTGTTCACTCGTATTTTACTAAATTATCTTGCATTAACGCGACTGTGTGCTGCCTATCGCGCAATTTTTAGTTGATACTGAGTTTTGAAAATTATTTAATACTAACAGCCTGTATTATTTCCTCATATTTCTTAGCTGTGTAGGCCAGTATTTCCAGTGATGGCTACTCAACAGTTTTGAAATTTTGAAAACTGTGCCGGCCATTGATTTTGTTATGGCAGGAAGAGACGGTGACGGTGGAGGTATCACAGGCACTTGCACCCACCGATGGAGGCGCCCATGTATCTTTCAAGGCTGCGCCTGATGCTTCAGGCAAAGCAAGGCAACATGAACTAACACTTGGCTTCACAGTCAGTTTCTTATTGGGAGCGTTGCGCAATAAGGTACCTGCCTGAATTCACTTGAGTTACTCAGGCAATCATACTGATCGATCACGCTGCACTTGCATGCCCACAGCGTCGAAAGTACAATCAGTCCTGCGTTTTCAGTGCTTTCAATCCTGCCGAAATGCCCATGAGTGATAAGGGTGTTTTTGTAATGGCGCCGTCGCGCTGCTGAATCACCAGTTCCGCCCGGCCCCCTGCACGCATCGCTCTGCCAAGCCGACCGGAAAGTGGTACAGGTGCAACACATCCATTGACATCACAGGCCTGAAAGGCGAGCCGACCGTATTTTCGCCCGTCAACGCTTACCTGAATGCCGCCCGGCAGGTGTACAGCCAAGGGTGTTCGTAGAATCAGGACGTTCGCGTCTTTTTGTGCAGCAGCTGGCACAATTATTGTGGTCACCGCGGGCGTACCTTCCGGCGTAACCGGTTGCAATTGGCATCGCCTCTGATCTTCTTTCGCGACAAGGCAGCTCATGGACCAATCACCAAATCGGGTAAGCTCCGGCACCGTCTGAACGCTGTTGTCGATCTGATCAATCAAAAGCGCCTGCACCGAGCCGGTACCAAGCAGGAGAACCAGCGCACCGAATATTGGGCGAACCATGGCTGAAAAAATGTGTCGTTTGCCGCAGGTTGAAGAACAAAATATCTGACGCATGTGCAAAATCTTTCGCAGCGTGTGAAATGAAGCGTTACCATTTATACTTTAAACAATACACTCTACTATTCCCCCTAAACTTCGATTTGGCAAGTTTAATACAATTTTTCTCGCACTCTGTTCAATAAAACCATTGCTTATATCTTCGGGCAGAGCGCCAATGGGACTGGTTTTCAACGCAGAAAGTGTCCCCGGAATTCTGACCTGGCGGTTCAGGGAGCTATTGACGGATCAAATCGTAAAGAGGGATGATGGTGTTCACATCCCAGGTAACTTTGGACACCCATGAAAATTATCTCGAACAAAACCGGCACGCAGGCACTGATTGGCTACCGTGTCGAGATATCTGAAGGCAGCGCCCGTGTCGTACTGGATATCGATCACCGGCACATAAACCGGGGCAATAGCCTGCATGGCGGCATAATGGCAACGCTGCTCGACGCAGCGGCCGGCTATACGGCCAGTCTCTCGGTTGATGGTGAGACGCTGATCTACACATCCACCGTTTCAATGACTGTGAATTATCTGGCACGCGTTGCAGATGGCCGCGTTGTTGCAACAGGCAGGAAAACCGGTGGTGGAAAGAACATTGTTTTCGTCGACGCCCAACTGACTGATAATGCTGGAAAATTGATCGCGACGGCCACCTGTACATTTAAACTGTTCACAGAAAGTGGCAAATCCCACACTTAGTGTTCATTTTAATGTGACTGATTATGTCCTTTTCGAGGCCAGGACGGCGCACTACCTATAGGGATATCCACGGAAGGAGGATAATACCATGCGTAGACTCGCTTTAACCTTGATAGTCGGCTTGCTGATGGCCTCATCCTCTTTCGCAAAAGATGATCTGGCCACAGCACGCGGCATAATCGAACAGCAAATCGTTGCATTTTTGAATGATGACGTTGAAACCGCCTATTCACTGGCAGCTCCCGGCGTCAAATCGGCCTTTCCCGAACCAAAAACCTTCGTTGAAATGGTCAAACGCAACTATCTGCCAGTGTATCGGCCAGGAAACTATGCCTTCGGGCGGGCATTAAGTGACACCAGAGGCGATACGATCGCCCAGGAACTGCTCATTACAGGCCCCAACGGCAAGAATTGGCGCGCCGTCTATATTCTTGAAAAACAGGATGATGGCAATTACCGCATCACCGGTGTGCGCCTATCCACATTGAAGGCACCATCAATCTGATTGTACCGGTATACATGCAGCCATTGCGGTATTGAGCCCCGGTGGCTGCTTATGCGCCAGCCAATGCCCTGAGAACACGATCTGCGGCCTGCATCTCTCCCCAGCGATAGGTGCGCCTGGCCTCGCTCTCGCCATCCCTGCCCCATTGCTCGATATTCCAGTCTTCATCAATGTGGGCCGCATGCCACGCCTCATCGGCGCTTATATGTTCCTTGCCGACAGCAATGGCCAATAAAGCCGAACCGGACAGGGAAACCATGCTGTGAAGTGCTGCCAGAGCAAACGGGCTCTTGAAGCCGGTGATTTGGATGCCAAGCGCATTGATCGAACCACGCGGCTGCTCGATATGCATGACGCCCTCGGCCAATAAAAACCGTGCTGACAGGGACGCATGCGCCCAATCAAGTATCGGGTCCCAGGCTTCACTTTGCCGATCAACCAGCGCCTGCGGGGTATCGGCGCGGTAGCACAGAAGGTCGGTACCGGCGAAACGCAGAATATCTTCTATAACAGCCTGAGGATCAACAGCTATGCCGTCTATCGTGGTGTTCGCCAGCCGTGTAATGGGCATCAGGACCGGATTGATTTCATCGACCTGCGCATTCCATTCGTCACAGATATGGTCGGCCAATTGTCTTGTCGGCAGGATCAGGAGTGCCCGTGCCGGCGTACGGACAGACTTTCCATCCAGCTGAACACAATAACCACCATCTGTGGCAGCTGCCGCAGCCGTTTTGTAAAAACGCTTTGGCAATGCCTTCCTGGACTTGATCTGTGCCCGTTTTACCGGATCTTCATGGCTCAGCATGTTTCCCAGATCGTCAAGAATTTCACGCATAGACATGCCCTTTTTTCGCATCCACACCAATGATCGGCAAAATATCTTTCGGTTCGTGAACGATATGATCAGCCCCCGCAGCGCGAAGACCATTTTCGTCGCAATAGCCCCAGGATACACCAAGCGCCAGAGCCCCGGCTGATTTTGCCATTTGCATATCGTAAATGGCGTCTCCAATTACAATCGTGTCTGCGGCATCAATGCCGGTAACCTCGCAACATTCCAGCACCATTGCCGGGTGCGGTTTTGATGGACATTCATCGGCGGTACGGCTGGCAGTAACTGTCGAATTCAGCCCATGTTTGTGCAACAGATTGTCCAGACCACGGCGTGATTTTCCGGTCACCACACCAATCAGAATATCATCGATATTGCTGAGCGTATCGATCGTTTCCATAATGCCGTCGTAAAAGGGCTCGTCATGGTCTTCGCCGGCCCGGATCAGAAAGCTGTGATGTTTGTAGCGCTGAACCATATGATTAATCTGATCATCGATTTCACGTCCAAGCATTTGCGCAATGGCTGCATCCAGTGTCAGGCCGATAATGGATTTGGTTTTGGCAATCGGCGGACGTTCATATCCGGCTTCCTCAAATGCCAATTCCATGCAGGTGTGAATGGTTGCAGCACTGTCGATCAAGGTTCCGTCACAATCGAAAAGAACGAGTTTCATTCTTCATAATCCTTGTCGTAGCCCAATATGTTCCAGCTTTGAACCATATGAGGCGGCAGCTCGGCAGTCACATCAATGGTGGTTCCATTGTCAGGATGCGGAATGACAATGCGGCGTGCATGAAGGTGGAGCCGCTTTTGCATGCCGCCGGGAAAATCCCAGTTATGATCGGCTTCAAAATATTTTGAATCCCCCAAAATCGGGCATTCCATATAGGCGGCATGAACACGCAACTGATGTGTCCTGCCGGTATAGGGTTCCATCTCGAGCCAAGAGAGGTTTTGACCGGCCCGTTCTATGACCCGGTAATTGGAAACCGCATGGTCGGCCCCCTTCTCTCCATGTCGGCACACACGCATGCGATCACCATCAGGTGTCTGTTCCTTGACAACCCAGGTCGAAATGCGTCCCTCGTGACGGGCGGGCACGCCCTTGACCAGCGCCCAATAGGTTTTTTGGGTATCGCGTTTGCGAAAGGATGCAGTGAGTGCCTGCGCAGCACCACGGGTGCGCGCAACGACCAGAACACCGGAGGTTTCCCGGTCGAGACGATGAACCAGTCTTGGCTTTTCACCCTTCTTGTTACGCCAGGATTCCAGCATCTGGTCAATGTGTTGAGACAGACCGGAGCCGCCCTGTACGGCAAGCCCGGCCGGTTTGTTGAAAACAAACACCTTGGCGTCCTCGTGGATCAGCATTTTCGACAGCATTTCGTTGTCCGGCCCACCCTGGGCACCACTGTTTCCCGAGGTGACAGGCGCTGTCTTTTCATCGGTTCCCATTGGGGGGATGCGTATGGTCTGGCCTGGCTGCACGCGGGTGTCGGATTTGACCCTGCCGCCATCGACACGAATTTGTCCGGACCGCAGCAATTTTTGCAGTTTTCCAAATGCCAGTCCGGGATAATGGGTTTTGAACCAGCGGTCCAACCGCATGCCGGTTTCATCCGGATCCACCTTGCGCTGTTCGACACCTGTCATAGCGGGTACTCTTGTAATTTGATTGGCACGATCAGGCCAATGATCTGCTGATTGCCAAACCGGCAAACAATGCTGCAATTGATAATATGACACTCGAGACCGCGTAGAGCGACGCCGTGACACCGGCACCGCGTTCCCACAACAGGGCCACATCGAGCGAGAAAGCCGAGAACGTTGTAAAGCCGCCGAGCAGGCCCGTGGCAATGAAAAGGCGCAGTTCCTGTGAACCGCCCAGCCGCCGCACGAGAAACTCGACAAACAAGCCCATTACAAATGAGCCGACAACATTGACCGTCATTGTTCCCCACGGGAAACCGGGACCAAACATGCGCAAACTTGCAAGATTGACGAGGTGTCGCAGGGAAGCACCGATAGCACCACCAAGCGCGACATATAATATATGGGCCATATCAAGAGCGTGTAGTCGTTTTCATCCGTATAGAAAAGCTCGAATGACAAAAAAATCACCCGCAGGGCGATTGCAGGCCAACATCGGGCTAGTTCTGGTGGGATTCCTGCGACAATTTTGCCAATAGCGCATCGCCGGTCAAACCGGGCGAGCTTTTTTGCTCAAATGCATCTTTCACCATTCGGGTGATGGCCGAATTAACCGGAGCCTCGGTACCAACGCGTTTTGCCAGCGCAACAACGGCGCCGTTGAGAAAGTCGATCTCCGGCTGACGCCCTTTGCTCAAATCATCCCACATGGATGATCTGGCCTCGCTGTCCATGGCGATCATCGATTTTGCCACCTTGAGAAAAAGCCAGTTGGGTAATCTCAAAATCAGCGGAATGAGCTTGGGTGGTGCGCCGCCGACCGTCGCGGGCTTAATCCCGGCTTTGTTCGTTGCCCGGAGAGCTTCAGCAATCATATCTGCAAGGACCAACCGGTAGGAGCGGTCAGAAAGCTGCTGGACCAGCGGGACATCTGAAAGCGCATTCAGCGCATTGTTGAGATTCAGCAGGAGTTTGCCCCAGGCCACCGATTTCATATCCGCGTCAAGGCGGGTTTCGATACCAGCCCGGGATAGAGCCGCTGCAAGTGCCTGACCAACGGGTGTGTTCTGCAGAATAATCTCACCACCGGTGGCACGATGGAAATGTCCCTTGCCTGCTGACACCACGTTGAAGCCAACCATGCCGGCAACAACTGCGTTTGGTGCCAGTTCATCTGTTAACAAAGGTGCATTTTCGACACCATTTTGCAGGGAAACAACAGTGCAATGCGGCGCAATCTGCCCGGCAATTGACGCTGCAGCCTGCGGTGTATCCTGTGACTTCACGCACACGAGAACCACATCGCAGCCACTGATTATTGCCGGATCTGACGACACGACCAGTTCATTGGGGACGATGGTGCGGTCAATGCCCTCGTGGCTGGTCAGATGAAGGCCGAATTCACCGAAGGTCTGCACTGTTCGTTCCCGACCGAGAAAACAAACATCATGTCCGTCCGCACGCAGCAAGCCGCCAACGTAGCAACCGATTGAACCGGCACCAAATATTGCAATGCGTCCAAGGTCAGTGGTCATTGCCCTCACCTGCACGTCTTTCCGCTCTAAGCTTGTCCCAGTACTCAAGACGTTTTTTCAATTCGCGCTCAAACCCGCGTTCCACCGGTTTATAAAAATTGTGACGCCCCATTTTTTCGGGAAAATAATCCTGCCCCGAAAATGCGTCCGGTGCATCATGATCATATTGATAACCGCTGCCGTAGCCTTCTGTCTTCATCAGTGTGGTGGGTGCATTCAGAATGTGTTTGGGTGGCAGCAGGGAACCATGTTTGCGGGCAGCGCCCATGGCAGCTTTATAGGCCGTGTAGAGTGCATTGGATTTGGGCGCTGAGGCGATGTAGACACAGGCCTGCGCAAGTGCAAGTTCACCCTCGGGCGAGCCCAGATAATCATAGGCATCCTTGGCCGAATTGGCGATGGCAAGCGCCTGTGGATCTGCCAGACCAACATCCTCCGAGGCCATACGTACCAATCGCCGTCCCAGATAAAGCGGGTCTTCACCGGCATCAAACATGCGGCAAAGATAATAAAGAGCAGCATCCGGATCTGACCCGCGAACCGCCTTATGCAAAGCCGAAATAAGGTTATAGTGACCGTCCTGCCCCTTGTCATAGACCGGCGCACGGCGCTGAATGACCCGTTGCAACTCATCGGCATCAAAAACCTCGCCCTCACGGGCAGAACGCCAGGTCTCTTCGGCCAATGTCAAAACAGCACGCCCATCGCCATCAGCCATGCGCAAAAGGCTCTGACGGGCACTTTCATCAATGGGCAGGGGTTTGTCTTCCATAAGTTCAGCGCGATGCAGCAATTGAGCAAGACTGTCTTCATCATGCGATTTGAACGTCAAAACCCGGGCGCGCGATAACAAAGCCGCGTTCAGCTCGAAAGACGGGTTTTCTGTCGTCGCCCCGACCAGAATAACGGTCCCGTCCTCCATAACGGGCAGGAAACTATCCTGTTGCGCCCGGTTGAAGCGATGAATTTCATCGACAAACAGCAGTGTCTGTTTACCGGACATTCTGCGAGCACGCGCTGTTTCGAAAACACGTTTGAGGTCGGCGACACCGGAAAATATTGCTGAAATCTGTTCAAAAGCAAGTTCGGTCTCGCCGGCAAGCAATCGTGCTACGGTTGTCTTTCCGGTGCCGGGCGGGCCCCAAAATATCATCGAGCCCAACGTGCCGGTAGCAATCATTCTGCTGAGAATGCCATCTTCACCGGTAAGATGATCCTGACCACAGACCTCACCGAGTGCTTTAGGTCGAAGCCGGTCGGCCAGCGGCCGTGCCTTTTGCGCCGCTTCATCTGCCACCGCTGCGAACAGATCACTCATTATCTGAAAACCTGACGGATGCGGCGTCCATTGCGATTAAGTTCAATGCGCCAGGCGTCGGGTTCTTCATTCACAATTTTCACCATTTCGCCCGCAGTTCCAACCTGCTGTCCGTTGATTGCAATGATTATATCGCGCGGGCGAAACCCATATCGGTTGGCCAGTGAGCCACGCTCGACATCGACGACCACGACGCCCTTCGCACTGGCACGTATGCGCAGTTCCTCCGCCAAAACGGGGTCCAGACTGGCAACCAGCGCTCCGGCGAATGGATTGCTGCCCGAAATGCGCGCCTCTTCATCGGCTGTTTTTTTCCTGGGCGGTGCCAGTTTGATGGTCAGTGTCTTTACACGCGTGCGCGAAATGATTTCAAACACGGCAACATTTCCAACGCCCGCTGTTGCCAGCCTGTAGCCCAGCGCATCCGGGTGATTGACGGTAAGACCATTAAGGCTGATGACGAGATCACCGACCTTCAAGCCACCCGCATGCGCAGGACCACCCTTGACGACCGCGGTGACGATGGCACCCGAAGCCTTATCCAGACCAAGGGCCTCGGCAATATCGGCCGTCACCGTGGAAAAGGAAGCGCCGATATAGGGTCGGTTGAATTTCTCACTTCCGCTGATTGCGGCGTCGACAACGGCGCGAACCATATTTGCCGGTATGGCAAAGCCAATGCCGTTTGAGCCGCCGGAACGTGAAAATATGGCAGTATTGATGCCGACCAACCGGCCATCCATATCCAGCAATGCACCACCAGAATTGCCCGGATTAATGGCCGCATCCGTTTGAATGAAGAAACCAAAATCCGATACGCCGACCCGGTTGCGTGCCAGGGCTGACACAATACCGCTTGTCACTGTCTGGCCAACGCCGAACGGATTACCGATGGCCAGGACGATGTCACCAACCTCGAGTTGGTCTGAATTGCTGTAGTCAAGTGCGGCAAAGGCTTCATCATCGTCAATCTTTAAAATGGCCAGGTCAACACGCTCGTCTTTCAGCAATAGCCGGCTGGGAAACTCGCGGCCATCCGCCAGTGCCACCTTGATCTCATCGGCGCCATCAATGACGTGATTATTGGTGACGATGATACCGGATGAATGAACAATGACACCGGAGCCAAGGGAGGATTGCTTGCGCGAGCGCCCCGGCGTGCGCTGACCAAAGAAACGTTCAAAAAACGGATCATTGCCAAAGGGTGAGCGCTGACGCACCATACGTTCAGCATAAACATTCACCACCGCTGGCGCAGCTGACTTGACCAAGGGTGCATAGGAGTATTGTAAAACCGCCTGCGATTTTGGCACAACGCGCTGTTGCTCCACCACCTGCTGTACGGGTGTGCTCTTGCCCAATATGCCAGAAAACAAGTCTCGAAGGCCACCGGATGATGATTGTTCCTGTGCCACCGTGATACTCACAAGTGATGCCACAAGGACAACCGCAATTACCAACAGGCTTGCCATCTTGTTTCTGCGCATAAATCGACCTCCATATGAATCACTAATTTACCAGATAGGCGATCAGTTACCGATGAAAAAGGTCAGCTTGTGAATTTAACAGGCTTTAACCGCATCACCGGCGTTTTGTGACCGACAGGGCTGATGAACCTACACATGATTGATTGTCGCTCTCATGGCCAGATCAGAATGGACCGATGTTGAGCAATTTTTCGGCATTGGCGTGGGCGATCTTGTTTTTTGTCGCTGCAGGCAGATCAACTGCGCGAAACCAGTCAGCGCCGGCCTTGTTGTCCGCTCTGGGATAATCGACGGAAAACATGACCCGATCGTCTCCCATGACAGCCAGCGCCAGCGTCAGCAATTCGTTTCGAAAAAAACCACTGGTGGTGATCCAGACATTGTCGTGGAAATACTGCTGTATCGGTTTTTGTAATTGGTTGCTGGTCGCCGCAGCAAGCCTTTCACCAAAGCGCCAGTAATAGAAAGGCAGTGCCTCGCCCATGTGACCAACCACAATCTGCAATTTTGGAAACCGGTCAAACACCCCGCTGGCGATCATGCGAAGGCACTGCAGCGCCACCTCCTGATGCCAACCGTAACCGGGACCGCTCAGGACATCGCTGATATTCTCATCGCCCAGGCCGTCGTAATAGATTTTTCTGACCTGAGGCGAAGCGGCAAAGGGGTGGATATAGATGGGTACACCAAGTGCTTCAGCACGTGCGAGAACAGGAGCGAAGCTGGCATGATCGAGGAATTTTCCATTCATTGCGCCGTAACTCATGCAACCCAGAAAACCCAGATCGCAAACACAGCGTTCCAGTTCGTCAGCCGCCTCTTCCGGCCTGTGGAACGGCAATGTGGCAAAGGCGCGAAACCTGTCCGGATAGGCTGCAATGATGTCATCATGAATGTATGAATTGATTTTTCTTGCAAGTGCCGTGCCTTCATCAACCGGTGCATTCATGACGCCTGGTGATTGTGGCGACAGAACCTGCATATCAATGCCTGCAGCATCCATATCGGCAATGCGGCCCCTGCCGATATCAATATGTGCGTCACGCAGCCTGTTCGACATGGCTAGCCCGTTGATCCTGACAAGTTCCGGCGTTGAATAATGTTCCTCCAGCCCGATTAGAAACAGGTCATTTGCCACTGTAAAACCTCTCTCATGCCTTCGGTCAGAACCATTTTCACCTTAGGCGTCAAACTCAACAAAAGCCAAGGGGTGTGGCGATTGGTTTCCACGAAAAGGACGTTCGGGAACTGATGGCCAGATTGTCTCGGTTCTCATGGTTCAAAGATAGTTCTGCGGAAAAGGTTCAGCCAACAAAAAAGCCGGGCAAATTGCCCGGCCTGAAAAGTTTAAAGTGCGCAGTTCTTATGCTGCTTCTGTTTCTGCCGCTTCTTCAGCTTCAACGCGGGCGCGATCTTTTGCACCACGTGCGTCAACATCACGATCAACAAATTCGACGACGGCCAATGGTGCATTGTCACCCTTGCGATAGCCGGCTTTCATGATGCGGATATAGCCGCCATGACGGTCTGCATAACGGGTGGCGATTGTGTCGAACAATTTTGCAACAACAGCCACGTCCTGGATCTTCGAGATCGCCTGACGACGTGAATGCAGGTCGCCCCGCTTGCCCAGTGTGACCAGTTTCTCAACGATCGGGCGAATTTCCTTTGCCTTTGGCAAAGTCGTCACGATCTGTTCATGTTCTATCAAGGACGCAGCCATATTGGCAAACATTGCCTTGCGGTGACTGGCAGTCCGGTTAAGCTTGCGGCCTGATTTACCGTGGCGCATGAGCCTTCTCCTTCGTTACGGGTACGTTGCCCGCTGGTTCAGTTAATATTGATCTTCGTAGCGTTTTGCCAGATCTTCGATGTTTTCCGGTGGCCATGCAGGCACTTCCATACCGAGATGGAGCCCCATGGATGCCAGAACTTCCTTGATCTCGTTCAGCGATTTGCGACCGAAATTCGGCGTACGCAGCATTTCTGCCTCTGTCTTCTGAATCAGATCGCCAATGTAGACGATGTTGTCATTCTTGAGACAATTGGCTGAACGTACTGAAAGTTCCAGTTCATCAACCTTCTTGAGCAATGCAGGATTGAATGCAAGCTCAGTTGCCTGAACTTCTTCAACTTCCTTCTGCGGCTCATCAAAGTTGATGAAGACACCAAGTTGGTCCTGAAGGATGCGGGCTGCAAATGCAATTGCATCTTCACCTGATACCGAGCCATCAGTTTCAAGGCTCATGATCAGTCGATCATAATCCAGAACCTGACCTTCACGGGTATTTTCAACCTTGTAGGAAACCTTTTTGACCGGTGAATAGAGACTATCAACCGGAATAAGACCAATCGGCGCATCTTCAGCACGGTTGCGGTCAGCAGGAACATAGCCCTTGCCATTTTGAACCGTGAATTCCATCCGGATTTCAGCACCCTCATCGAGCGTACAAATTACATGTTCCGGATTGAGGATTTCAATATCGCCAACAGTCTGAATGTCACCAGCCAGAACCGCACCGGGTCCCTGCTTGCGAACAACCATGCGCTTGGGCTCATCACCCTCCATGCCAATGGCGATTTCCTTGATGTTCAGGACAATATCCGTCACATCTTCGCGAACACCGGGGATAGACGAAAATTCGTGAAGAACACCGTCGATCTGAACCGCGGTTACAGCAGCACCACGCAGCGATGAAAGCAGCACACGCCGCAATGCATTGCCAAGTGTAAGGCCAAATCCGCGCTCAAGTGGCTCGGCGATCAATTTTGCTTTTGTGCGACCTGTCGCAGAAAAATCAATCTTATTTGGCTTGATCAATTCCTGCCAGTTTTTCTGAATCATTTTGCTTTACCTTCCGTTCCTTGCCACCATCCAATCGTGACAACAGAGCTGGAGAACCAAGAGGAACCTATTGGTTCGTTGGCGTTGAAACGCAAATTAGACGCGACGCTTTTTACGCGGACGACATCCATTATGCGGAATAGGTGTTACATCACGAATTGACGTGATGGTGAAACCGGCAGCCTGAAGGGCACGCAGAGCTGATTCACGACCGGAACCTGGACCACATACTTCAACCTCAAGTGACTTCATGCCATGATCCTGGGCTTTTTTTGCAGCGTCTTCAGCAGCAATCTGCGCCGCGAAAGGCGTTGATTTGCGCGAACCCTTAAAGCCCTTGGCACCTGCCGAAGACCAGGCAATCGTGTTGCCCTGTGCATCGGTGATGGTGATCATTGTATTATTGAATGTAGAATTTACGTGAGCAACGCCCGACGAGATATTCTTGCGCTCGCGACGGCGAACGCGTGTGGCTTCTTTTGCCATTTTGACCCTTTCATGATCTCTACACCGCCGTAGCTCCAGCGGCTCCACCGGTCAGGGCAACGCATTGCCATGACCATTCCTACGCAAAAGGCCGGCCTCTTTTACAAAGGAGCCGACCCAAACCGGTAAAAGACCGGTTTCTTACTTCTTCTTACCAGCAATCGCTCTGGCCGGACCCTTGCGGGTGCGCGCATTTGTATGCGTGCGCTGACCACGAACCGGCAGGTTACGACGATGGCGCAAACCACGGTAGCAACCCAGATCCATGAGGCGTTTGATGTTCATCGATGTTTCACGACGAAGATCACCCTCAACCTGGTAATCACGGTCAATGGCTTCACGAATCTGAATGACTTCAGAATCAGAAAGCTGGTTGACGCGACGCTCAAGCGGAATGCCTGCTTTTGCGACAATTTCCTTAGCAAAGGTTTCACCAATGCCATGGATGTACTGCAACGCGATTACGACGCGTTTGTTTGTTGGAATATTGACGCCAGCGATACGGGCCACGTCTGTTCTCCTTGCCTTCCAAGCCAATGTGGCTTGACTGCTTCATTGCGCAGCCATAAAGCCGCATGTTAACTTTTTCCGGGACACGAAAAAACGATCAGCCCCGGTTTACTCTTTCGGAAACCGCGCCAACCGCTCGAAAATCTCGAATTGGCGGGGTTTTATCGGACTCGGAGCACAATGGTCAACAGTCCGACGGGTTAATTTTCGGCGCAAATGCGATATTTTCCGAAAAAAAACTATGCTGGCCTTACAAGTTGGCCAAAACCTCATCTATCTGCGCGGAAACCGCGTCTATATCAGCCATACCATCAACGGGCCTCAGCAGGCCTTTTGCATAGTAATAGCCCAACAAGGGAGATGTTTCCTTGTAGTAGGCCTGCAGCCTTGTACGGACTGTTTCAGGCTTGTCATCCGGGCGTCTGTTAAACTCAGTACCGCCGCAATGATCACAAACGCCTTCACGCGCAGGCTTGACGTTTTCATCATGATACCCGGCACCACAATTGGCGCAGGTATATCGCCCGCCTATCCGTTCGGCCAGAATTTCATCATCGACGCGTATTTCAATGACACAGGATAATTCCATGTCCTTTGAAGCCAGCATCGAATTTGTCGCATCCGCCTGAACCAGGGTCCGCGGAAATCCATCAAGGATGAAACCCGCCGCGCAATCAGGTTGATCGAGCCGCTCGGATATGATGGCATTGACGATATCATCTGATACCAGATTACCAGCATCCATGACCGCCTTGGCGCGCAACCCGACTTCACTCCCTGCCGAAACAGCCGCGCGAAGCATATCGCCGGTTGAAAGCTGAGGGATACCGTGTTGCTCGACCAGACGGTGCGCCTGGGTCCCCTTGCCCGCCCCCGGCGGTCCAAGCAGTATTAATCTCATCGGCCCCTCTTTCCTCCACGAAGTTTCGATTTCTTGATCAAGCCTTCATATTGCTGCGCAATCAGATGCCCCTGAATCTGCGCCACGGTATCAAGTGTGACACTTACAACAATCAGCAGTGATGTGCCGCCAAGGTAATAGGGAATGCCGGTCTGCGCTATCAGCACTTCGGGTAATAGACAGACAAACACCAGGTACATCGCACCAACCACAGTGACGCGGGTCAAGACGTAATCTATATACTCCGCGGTGCGTTCACCCGGACGAATGCCTGGAATAAAACCGCCGTGGTTTTTCAAATTGTCTGCCGTATCCTTCGGATTAAAGACGACAGCGGTATAGAAGAAAGCAAAGAATGCAATCATCGAGGCGTAAAATACCATATAGAGCGGCTGGCCGTGGCCAAGTGTCGCCAGTATGGTTGTCGCCCATGCAGGCAGATCAGTCGAGTTTGAAAAACCAGCCAGTGTTGCCGGCAACAGCAGCAGTGAAGAGGCAAAGATCGGCGGGATAACACCAGCAGTGTTCAGCTTCAAAGGCAGATGCGAAGCATCGCCCTGGAACATGCGGTTGCCAACCTGCCTTTTCGGATACTGAATGAGCAGCCGTCGCTGCGCACGTTCCACAAACACGATGAATGCAATCACTGCAATGGCGATAACAATCACCATGATGATCAAGCCGGTTGAAAGCGCGCCGGTACGACCCAACTCGAGGGTTCCGGCCACAGCACCAGGCAGCGCGGCAACAATGCCCGAGAAGATGATCAGCGAGATACCGTTGCCGATACCGCGGGCGGTAATCTGCTCTCCAAGCCACATCAGGAACATGGTGCCGCCGACGAGGGTTACAACAGTGGAGATTCTGAAGAACCAGCCCGGATCAGAAACAATGCCGTTGCCTGATTCGAGGCCAACTGAAATACCATAGGCCTGCATGGTGCCGAGAAGCACTGTGCCGTAACGGGTATATTGGTTGATAACCTTGCGGCCCTGCTCTCCATCCTTCTTCAACTGCTCCAGTGCCGGAACAACCGATGTCATCAACTGCATGATGATGGAAGCAGAAATATAGGGCATGATGCCCAGAGCAAAAATGGCCATACGTTCAACAGCGCCACCGGCGAACATGTTGAAGAGACCCAGAATGCCGCCGCTTTGCTGTTCAAACGCCTGGGCGAATGCTTCAGGGTTCAACCCCGGCAGCGGTATGTAAGTGCCAAGCCGATAGACCAAAAGCGCACCAAGGGTAAACCAGATGCGCTTTTTAAGATCTTCTGCCTTTGCAAAGGCTGAAAAATTCAAGTTTGATGCGAGTTGCTCGGCTGCAGATGCCATACGAATCTCCAAGAGACCTATTTGTAAAATCACGCCTTAACGCCTGATTCCAAAACCAGTCACTATTGCTGTTCAAAGAGCGCCTTACACCAGATTCTGTATGATTGGAAACAGGCGCCCCGTCTTTTACTCCCTTTCGGGATCACAGTAGTGTGTCATCCATATGGGAACAAAAGGGCCCGTTGCAAATCACAACAGGCCACCAATTGTTTATTCAGCAGCTTCTTTTGCTGCAACCAGAAGCTTGACAGTGCCTCCGGCCTTTTCAATTTTTTCAATTGCTGACTTGGAGGCGCCAGCAACTTCAAGCGTCAGCTTGGCAGACACTTCGCCGTCAGCAAGAATGCGAACACCATCTTTGACACGGCGCACAACACCAGCTTCAATCAATGCAGCCACATCAACTGTTTTCTTGGCATCCAGCTTCTTGGCGTCAACAGCAGCCTGAATACGGCCAACTGATACGACAGTGAAACTTTTGGCAAAAATATTGGTAAATCCACGCTTTGGAAGACGACGGTAGATTGGCATCTGCCCGCCTTCAAATCCATTGATGGCAACGCCGGAACGTGATTTCTGACCCTTGACACCACGACCACCTGTTTTGCCGGTACCTGAACCGATACCACGGCCAACACGCTTGCGATCCTTGATAGCGCCTTCGTTGTCACTAATTTCATTCAGTTTCATGATCTAAACTCCCCTCAGCCTTCGTCTACGACGCGTACGAGGTGACTTACTTTACGGATCATGCCACGCACAGCTGGAGTATCTTCCAGTGTCCGACGGCGATGCATCTTGTTCAGGCCCAGACCAACCAGAGTTTGTCTCTGATCTGCAGGGCGGCGAATGGGGCTACCGATTTGTTCAACGGTAACCGTATTGCCTGTTTTCTTCTCAGCCATGACGGTCCGCTTTCCTATTCTTCGGTGCCAACAATGGACGAACGACGCGCCTGAAGCGTGGAATATTTCAAGCCACGCTGAGCTGCGATATCCTTCGGATGCATCTGATGTTTAAGCGCATCAAATGTCGCACGTACCATGTTGTATGGGTTTGAAGACCCGGTTGATTTGGCAACCACGTCCTGCATGCCCAGGGTTTCAAAAACCGCACGCATTGGTCCACCGGCGATAATACCGGTACCTGGTTTGGCGGAACGCAGAAGCACTTTACCAGCGCCGTGGCGACCATGAACATCATGATGCAACGTACGGCCGGAGCGCAGCGGAACAAAAATAAGTCCGCGCTTGGCAGCTTCTGTCGCCTTGCGAATAGCTTCTGGCACTTCACGGGCCTTGCCATGACCAAAGCCAACACGGCCCTTCTGGTCACCAACCACAACCAATGCCGCAAAACCGAAACGGCGTCCGCCCTTTACGACCTTTGCAACACGGTTGATATGGACGAGTTTGTCAACAAATTCGCTGTCGCGATCATCGTCCCTGCCGCGATTGTCGCGGCGTTGTTCTCTAGCCATTGTCCTTGTCCTTTTTCTTTTACGGGTGCAACAGGCAGATTGTTTAGAATGTCAGGCCGTTTTCACGCGCGGCTTCTGCCAACGCTTTGATACGACCATGGTAAATGAAAGCTCCGCGATCAAAGACAACGTCTTTGACACCAGCTTTCGATGCGCGTTCCGCAACAAGTTTGCCGACAGCAGCAGCAGCATCAATATTTGCTCCTGATGACAGCTCTTTACGCAGATCAGCATCCAGAGTTGATGCTGCAGCAAGCGTGCTGCCCGCTACATCATCAATAATCTGTGCATATATGTTCTTTGACGAACGGTGAACCGACAAACGCGGACGACCATTTGCGACAGATTTAACCTGCCGGCGAACACGCGCGGCACGACGCACAAGTACTTCTTTCCTGCTAGCCATTTGCGTGCTCCTTACTTCTTCTTGCCTTCTTTGCGGACAATCCGCTCTTCAGCATATTTTACGCCCTTGCCCTTGTAAGGCTCAGGTTTACGGAAACTACGAATTTCAGAAGCAACCTGACCGACCTTCTGCTTGTCGATACCCGTGACAACAATCTCTGTTGGCTTGGGACACGCAAGCGTAATGCCTTCGGGTGCCTCATAAACGACGTCATGGCTAAAACCAAGTGCCAACTGCAGGTTTTTGCCCTGCATGGATGCACGATAACCAACACCGTTGATTTCGAGACGACGCTCGTAACCACTGCTGACACCACTCAGGATGTTTTCGATCATCGTGCGGGTCATGCCCCACTTTGAACGTGCATCCTTGGATTGATCAACCGGCGTGACAACCACGTCGTTCTCTTCCATTTTCACGAGCACTTCGTCATTAACGACATAGTGCAGTTCGCCCTTGGGTCCCTTTGCAGTGACCTTGTTTCCCTCAACCGTAGCTGTGACGCCTGCGGGAACTGAAACGGGCTTTTTACCGATACGAGACATTATTTCGTCCTGTCTGTCCGTTATGGAGATCTCGTCACATCAGAAGATGTGACAGAGAATCTCACCACCAACATTCTGTTCGCGCGCTTCATGGTCGGCCATCACGCCTTTCGGAGTCGAAAGGATCGAGATGCCCAGGCCATTCGCAACCTGAGGAATGGACTTTACCGAGACATAAACTCGGCGGCCCGGTTTGGAAACGCGTGCAATTTCACGAATTACAGGCGCGCCTTCATAATATTTCAATTCAATATTAATCTCGGCTTTGCCGTTGTCATATGCGACTTCGGTATACCCGCGAATGTAACCTTCAGACTGAAGTACATCGAGCACGCGTGCCCGAAGCTTCGAAGCCGGTGTTGATACAGACGTCTTACGACGACCGGTTGCATTACGGATGCGAGTGAGCATATCGCCCAGCGGATCAGTCATTGCCATTTACCCGTCTCCTTACCAGCTGGACTTGACGATGCCCGGAACCTTGCCGAGTGAACCAAGTTCACGCAGCGCGATACGGGACATTTTCAGTTTGCGATAATAGGCACGTGGACGGCCAGACACTTCGCAGCGGTTGCGAATTCTGGTCTTGGATCCATCACGTGGCAATTCAGCGAGCTTAAGCGTTGCTTTGAAACGCTCTTCGATCGGTGCATCCTGATTTTTGATGATTGCCTTGAGGGCTGCACGTTTGGACGCATCCTGTGCGACCGTACGACGGCGGCGTTTGTTCTTTTCGACTGAGCTGACCTTAGCCATGTCAAATATCCTTTTTACGCTTGCCGTTACTGGCGGAACGGGAAGTTGAATTCTGCAAGCAGAGCCCGTGCTTCGTCGTCCGAATTTGCAGTCGTGCAAACGATGATATCCATGCCCCACATCTGATCAACCTGATCGTAGTTGATCTCTGGGAACACAATGTGTTCCTTGATGCCCATGGCAAAATTGCCATTTCCATCAAAGCTTTTGGGGTTCAAGCCCCTAAAGTCACGGACGCGTGGCAATGCAACATTGACCAAACGATCCATGAATTCATACATGCGTGCCTGACGCAAAGTCACCTTCGCACCAATTGGCATGCCTTCGCGAACCTTGAAACCGGCAATTGACTTGCCTGCGCGCGTAATAATCGGCTTCTGACCGGCGATTGCAGCCAGATCGGCAGCAGCAATCGCAGGCTTCTTTGAGTCTGCTGTTGCTTCGCCTACACCCATATTGATTACGATTTTATCAACACGGGGAATCTGCATAACATTCGCGTAGGAGAATTTCTCCAGCATTGCAGGTCGGATACGTTCGCCGTATTCGGTTTTGAGCCGTGGCTCATATTTTGCCTCAGCCATTGATCACATCTCCTGAACGCTTCGCTACGCGAACCTTCGTGCCATCTTCATTGACCCGGAAACCCACACGGGTCGGCTTGCCATCGGTATCGGCAACGGCCAGGTTTGAAAGATGCACGGGTGCTTCCTTGCTGATAATGCCGGCCTGTTCACTCTGTGTCTGGCGCTGGTGGCGCTTGACAACATTGATCCCACGGACCAGGGCCCGATCCTGCTTGGGCATTACCTGAATTACTTCGCCGGTACGACCTTTGTCTTTACCAGCGAGAACAACGACACTGTCGCCTTTACGGATTCTCTGCATCGTATTCTCCTTACAGAACTTCCGGTGCCAATGAAATAATCTTCATGTGGCTCTTGGCGCGTAACTCGCGCGGAACCGGTCCGAAGATACGAGTGCCGATCGGCTCTTTTTTATTATCAATCAGAACCGCTGCGTTGCTGTCAAAGCGAATGACGCTGCCGTCAGCACGGCGAATATCCTTGGCTGTGCGAACAACAACAGCCTTCATGACGTCACCTTTTTTAACGCGGCCGCGCGGGATAGCTTCCTTGATGGAGACAACGATTACGTCCCCAACGGATGCATATTTCCGCTTCGAGCCGCCCAGCACCTTGATGCACATGACACGACGTGCGCCGGAATTGTCGGCCACCTCGAGGTTTGTTTGCATCTGAATCATGTCAGACCGCCTTCTTTATCTACTCCGGGGTTTTTGATTATCGCCCGGCAATTACAATCTTTCAGCATTCAAACTGCCAGGCCTATTCGGCCAATACAGTCCAACGCTTGTCTTTTGAGATCGGTGCACATTCCTGAATGGATACTGTGTCACCTGTCTTAACAGTGTTGTTCTCATCGTGTGCTTTGTACTTCTTAGAACGACGCACAGTCTTCTTGAACATTGGGTGGGCAAAACGGCGCTCGACCTTGACTACAACTGTCTTGTCGCTCTTGTCGCTGACGACGGTGCCCTGCAGAATGCGTTTTGGCATTTTTTATGGTCCTTAGGCCTTGGCTTCTGCCGCCTTCTGGCGGGCAATTGTCTTGATACGCGCAATATCGCGACGAACTTCTTTGACACGAGATGTCTTCTCGAGCTGACCAGTGGCCCGTTGAAAACGCAGGTTAAACTGCTCTTTCTTCAACTTGGCAAGTTCATCACCGAGTTGGTCGACGCTCATGACACGAATATCGACGGCTTTCATGGTTTGTCTTCCTACTCTGCAATACGCTGAATAAAGCGTGTCTTGACCGAGAGCTTCGCTGCGCCAAGGCGCAGGGCTTCACGGGCTATATCTTCGCTAACCCCGTCAATCTCGAACATGATCCGGCCAGGTTTGACCTTACATGCCCAAAAATCCACAGAACCTTTACCTTTACCCATACGGACTTCGGTTGGCTTTGATGTGACAGGCGTATCTGGGAAGATACGGATCCACACACGGCCAGCACGTTTCATGTGACGGGTGATCGCACGACGGGCTGCTTCAATCTGGCGCGCGTTTACACGATCTGGTTCCTGTGCCTTAAGGCCATATGAACCAAACGTCAACGCTGTACCGCCCGGGGCTACACCCTTGATACGACCTTTGTGCTGCTTGCGAAACTTTGTGCGCTTAGGCTGCAACATTTTATTATTCTCCGAACTGACTTACCGCGCAGATAACTACGCGTTTTCGCGGCGGCGATTACTGCTGCCCTGATTGTCATTTTCCGTAGCACGGCGCTCAGAAGCCATTGGATCATGCTCAAGGATTTCACCCTTGAAGATCCAGACCTTTATTCCACATACGCCATAGGCAGTATGAGCTTCGGCTGTGCCATAGTCGATATCCGCCCGCAATGTATGAAGCGGAACACGACCTTCACGGTACCATTCTGTACGCGCAATTTCTGCGCCACCAAGACGGCCACCGCAGGTAATACGGATACCTTCTGCGCCAAGGCGCATGGCTGACTGAACAGAACGCTTCATGGCGCGACGAAATGCAACACGACGTTCCAGCTGCTGGGCGATTGACTGAGCAACCAATGTCGCATCAACTTCGGGCTTGCGCACTTCAACAATGTTGAGGTGTGTTTCCGAGTTGGTCATTACTGACAGCTTGCGACGCAGTTTTTCAATATCCGCACCTTTTTTACCAATGATCAGTCCTGGACGGGCTGAATGAATGGAAACACGGCACTTTTTGTGCGGACGCTCGATAACAACTTTCGAGATCGCAGCCTGTTTCAATTCCTTGGTCAGGTAATCGCGGATCTTCAGGTCTTCCTGAAGCAGATCACCATATTCACCTTTTTCAGCGAACCAGCGGGAGTCCCATGTACGGTTGATGCCGAGGCGAAAACCGATTGGATTAATCTTCTGACCCATTACGCGGCCTCCTCTGTTTCTGCGACTTCGCGAACAACAATCGTCAGATGAGAAAACGGCTTCTCAATCCGCGATGCGCGACCACGGCCACGTGCACGAAAACGCTTCATCACCACCGACTTGCCGACATAAGCTTCAGCAACAATCAGAGAGTCCACATCCAGATCGTGGTTGTTTTCCGCATTTGCAATCGCAGATTCCAACGTCTTCTTGACGGTCTCTGAAATACGCTTGCGCGAGAATTCGAGGTCCGCCAAAGCGCTCTCGACTTTCTTACCGCGGATCATAGCTGCCACGAGATTGAGCTTCTGCGGACTGACACGGATCGTTTTGGCAACTGCTTTTGCCTCATTATCCTTGAGCCCGCGCTCGGCCTTAGCCTTGCCCATTGCTACTTCCTCTTCGCTTTCTTGTCCGCTCCGTGGCCGTAATAGGTCCGGGTCGGTGAAAATTCACCCAATTTATGTCCAACCATGTCTTCCGACACGGATACTGGAATATGTTTGCTGCCGTTGTAGACACCGAAGGTCAAACCAACGAACTGAGGCAAAACAGTCGAGCGACGGCTCCACGTTTTGATAACCTCATTCCGTCCGCTTTCGCGTACCTTCTCAGCTTTCTTGAGAAGATAACCGTCAACAAACGGGCCTTTCCATACTGAACGAGCCACTAGAGACTTCCTCTCTTATTTCTTGCGCTGATGACGTGAGCGCATAATGTATTTGTCAGTCGATTTGTTTGTACGTGTGCGCTTGCCCTTGGTTGGTTTGCCCCAAGGTGTCACTGGATGACGGCCACCGGATGTGCGACCTTCACCACCACCGTGCGGGTGATCAACCGGGTTCATGACAACACCACGAACACTTGGGCGTTTGCCCAACCAACGCGTACGTCCGGCTTTACCGTCGTTGCGGTTGGAATTGTCCGGGTTTGAAACCGCACCGATTGTTGCAAGACAACTACCTGGAACCAGACGCTGTTCACCTGAGTTCAGGCGAAGAATTGCCATGCCCTGATCACGTCCGACAAGCTGCACATATGTGCCTGCTGAGCGGGCGATCTGGCCACCTTTTGCTGGTTTCATCTCGACATTATGGACAATCGTACCAACCGGGATCGACTGAAGTGGCATCGTATTGCCCGGCTTCACGTCAACCGCTGAATTGGAAGCGATAACCTTGTCACCAACAGCCAGACGCTGTGGTGCCAGAATATAAGCCAGCTCATCGTCGGTGTAGCGAACAAGAGCAATAAAAGCAGTCCGGTTCGGATCGTATTCAATACGCTCGACAGTACCCTGCACGTCAAATTTGCGACGCTTGAAATCGACCATACGGTAGGTCCGCTTGTGGCCGCCACCGCGGTGACGCATGGTCATGCGTCCGGTGTTGTTGCGACCACCCTTAGATGTCAGGCCTTCCGTAAGAGCTTTGACAGGCTTGCCCTTGTACAGACCCGAACGATCGACGATGACCAGCTGACGCTGGCTCGGTGTCGTTGGTTTGTATGATTTAAGTGCCATGTGTCTTCTTCTTCCTCTGGGCTTGCCGTCAAAGACCGGTTGTCACATCAACGGATTCACCGTCGACCAGTGTTACAATCGCCTTCTTAACGTCATTCTGCTTGCCAATCGTGCCGCGGAAGCGCTTAACCTTGCCCTTGCGAACAAGCGTATTGACTGCTTTGACCTTGACCCCGAACAAAGCTTCTACTGCAGCTTTGATCTCAGGCTTGGTAGCTGATTTGGCAACATTGAAAACAACCTGGTTCTGTTCAGATACCATTGTTGATTTTTCAGTGATCACAGGTGCTGTGATCACGTCATAATGGCGAAGGTCTGTCATTTGAACCGCTCCTCGAGAGCTTCGACAGCAGACTTGGAAAGGACGAGCTTTCCGCGCCGCAAAATGTCGTAAACATTAATTCCCTGCACCGGCAATACATCCACGTTGGGAATATTCTGTGCAGCAAGTTTAAAGTTGTTGTCCAGTTCAGCGCCACCGATGAACAGGGCATTTGACAGGCCAAGCTTGTCCAATGAACCGGTCAATGTCTTCGTCTTGGCTTCTTTGGCGGCCAGATCGTCAATTACAATCAGGCTGTCATCGCGAAGCTTGGAAGACAGTGCATGGCGCAGAGCCAGTGCCCGGACTTTCTTTGGCAAATCATGTGCATGGCTGCGAACAACCGGCCCATGTGCAATACCACCACCACGAAACTGAGGTGCCTTTGCAGTTGAGTGACGGGCGCGTCCAGTGCCTTTCTGGCGGAACATCTTTGCGCCGGTACGGGCGATTTCAGAGCGACCCTTGGTCTTATGTGTGCCCTGACGCTTGCGTGCAAGCTGCCAGCGAACCATGCGCTGTAGAATGTCGTCGCGTGGCTCAAGACCAAATACGTTGTCAGACAGAGAAACCTTGCCTGCAGCTTTGCCCTCAAGTGTTGTTACCTTAAGATCCATTATTCTGCTCCCTCAGCGGCGGCGGAAGCGCGCAATCCAGCTGGCTTCGGTGCGTTATCAGGCAATGCAACCTTGATTGCATCCTTGACTGTAATCCAAGCACCCTTGGAGCCAGGTACGGCGCCCTTGACGAGGATCAGACCGCGATCGCTGTCTGTCGTCACGATTTCAAGGTTCTGCGTGGTAACACGGGTGCTACCCATGTGACCGGCCATTCTCTTGCCCTTGAAAACCTTACCGGGATCCTGACACTGACCTGTTGAACCATGCGAACGGTGCGAAACTGACACACCGTGCGTTGCCCGCAGACCGCGGAAGTTATGGCGTTTCATGGCACCGGCAAAGCCTTTACCAATTGACGTACCGGTTACATCCACCAGCTGACCGGGGACATAATGTTCAGCCGTAATCTCGGAGCCGACATCCAGCATGTTGTCTTCCGAAACCCGGAATTCAGCAAGTTTGGCTTTCGGCTCAACCTTGGCAACCGCAAAATGGCCACGCATTGGCTTTGTGGTGTTCTTGGTCTTGGCAACGCCAACACCCAGTTGAACTGCGGTATAACCGTTTTTATCTTCGGTACGTTGGGCAACGACCTGACAGTTCTGGAGACGTAAAACCGTAACCGGAACATGCTCACCAGCGTCATTGTAGACGCGGGTCATTCCCACTTTCTGTGCTATCACACCTGAACGCATTGGTTCGTCCTTGTCGTAGTTTGGGCATGGTCTTGCGCGAAGATCCCGTATCGGTTTTTCGCAACCAGTCCCAGAGACCGTTCGTTAAAGCTTAATTTCGACGTCCACACCGGCAGCCAGATCGAGCTTCATGAGTGCATCAACTGTCTGTGGTGTCGGATCGACAATATCCAGCAGACGTTTGTGCGTGCGCATTTCAAATTGCTCGCGACTTTTCTTATCGATGTGTGGCGACCGGTTGACCGTAAATTTCTCGATCCGTGTTGGCAACGGAACTGGTCCACGTACACTCGCACCGGTACGCTTGGCCGTCGAAACGATTTCACGCGTAGAGGCATCGAGAATCCGATGATCAAACGCCTTAAGGCGGATACGGATATTCTGGCCGTTCATTCGACTCATCCTTATTTCAGAACTGATGGGGCCCGCCCCTTTGTCTCAGTCCTATACTCATTTCGATGCGGCAGTGCCGCTGTTTTGCAAAACGCGCCGGACAACCCGGCGCGTTCAACGATAATTCCGAAATTACTCGGTAATGCTTGCCACGATGCCGGCGCCGACGGTACGACCGCCTTCACGGATAGCAAAGCGAAGCTTTTCTTCCATCGCGATGGGCACGATCAGCTCAACATCGACTGTGACATTGTCGCCAGGCATAACCATTTCCGTGCCTTCAGGAAGGGAAACAACACCCGTCACATCCGTTGTACGGAAATAGAACTGTGGACGGTAGTTGGTGAAGAATGGTGTGTGACGACCACCCTCTTCCTTCGTCAGGATATAGGCTTCAGCCTTGAACTTCTTATGGGGCTTAACCGAACCAGGCTTACAAAGAACCTGACCACGCTCAACACCTTCACGGTCAACACCACGAAGCAGTGCGCCGATGTTGTCGCCAGCCTGACCCTGATCAAGAAGCTTGCGGAACATTTCAACGCCTGTGCAGGTCGTCTTCGATGTGTCCTTGATGCCAACGATTTCAATTTCGTCGCCAACATTGATAATGCCACGCTCAACACGGCCAGTCACAACTGTACCACGACCCGAGATCGAGAAAACATCCTCAATCGGCATCAGGAACGGCAGATCAACCGGACGCTCAGGCGTTGGAATGTAAGCATCAACTTCAGCCATCAAAGCACGCACAGCGTCTTCACCAATGGTCTTGTCGCTGTCTTCAAGGGCAGCAAGCGCTGAACCCTTGACGATTGGAATGTCATCGCCTGGATACTCATAGGTGTCCAGAAGCTCACGAACTTCCATTTCAACAAGCTCAAGAAGCTCTTCATCGTCAACCTGATCAACCTTGTTCAGGAAAACAACAACCGCCGGAACACCAACCTGACGGGCAAGCAGGATGTGCTCGCGGGTCTGAGGCATCGGGCCATCAGCAGCAGACACAACCAGAATGGCACCATCCATCTGCGCAGCACCGGTGATCATGTTCTTCACATAGTCGGCGTGACCTGGGCAATCAACGTGGGCGTAGTGACGATTTTCGGTCTCATACTCAACGTGTGCCGTTGAAATCGTGATACCGCGGGCACGCTCTTCCGGTGCACCGTCAATCTCGTCATAGGCCTTGAAGTCACCAAAGTACTTGGTGATCGCTGCTGTCAGCGATGTCTTGCCGTGGTCAACGTGGCCAATCGTACCGATGTTAACGTGTGGCTTGTTGCGTTCAAATTTGCTCTTCGCCATTTTCGGCTCTCCGTGTTTCTCTACCCTCTAAAAGGGTCAACCTCATTAATTCAATTTCTGTCGTGCCAGGAACTAGGCGTATTTTTCCTGAATTTCCTGGGCAACATTCGACGGCACCGGTGCGTAGTGGTCAAAATGCATCGTGTACTGGGCGCGGCCCTGTGACATCGAACGCAGGTTGTCTACGTATTTGAACATATTGGCCAATGGCACATGTGCGTTGATTACAACGGCAATGCCCCGGCTTTCCTGTCCCTGAATCTGTCCCCGACGTGAGTTCAGATCACCAATTACATCGCCGACGTAATCTTCAGGTGTTACCACCTCAACACGCATGATCGGCTCAAGAAGCTGTGCCCCGGCCTGTTGCGCGCCTTCGCGGAATGCAGCACGTGCTGCGATTTCAAAGGCAAGAACAGAAGAGTCAACATCATGGTAGGCACCATCCAAAAGAGTCGCCTTGACACTGAGCATCGGGAAGCCGGCAAGCGGACCGGAAGAAAGAACACTCTTGATGCCTTTTTGGACACCCGGGATGTATTCCTTCGGCACGTTACCGCCCACAACTTTGGAAACAAACTCGAACTCTTCACTATCAGGGTTCGGTTCGAAAACAATCTTGATGCGAGCAAACTGACCGGAACCACCAGACTGTTTCTTATGCGTGTAGTCAATTTCCGCCTTACGCGTAATTGTCTCACGATAAGCAACCTGTGGTGCACCAACATTTGCCTCGACCTTGAATTCACGCCGCATGCGATCAACAAGGATATCCAGATGAAGCTCACCCATACCGGCGATGATTGTCTGACCTGATTCTTCGTCCGATTTAACCCGGAATGAAGGATCTTCAGCAGCAAGACGATTGAGCGCAATGCCCATCTTTTCCTGATCACCCTTGGTCTTTGGCTCGATGGCGATCTGAATAACCGGATCGGGGAATTCCATACGTTCCAGGATGACCGGCTTCAACGTGTCACAAAGCGTATCACCCGTTGTTGTTTCTTTCAGACCGGCCAGTGCTACAATGTCACCAGCATATGCAACATCAATATCCTCACGGCTATTGGAGTGCATCTGCAACATGCGGCCGACGCGTTCGCGCTTGTCCTTGACCGTATTCATGACCGACGAACCCTTGTCGATCTTGCCGGAATAAATCCGGGCGAAGGTCAGTGATCCAACAAACGGGTCGTTCATCACCTTGAAGGCAAGCATTGACAATGGCGCCTCATCGGAAGCCTCACGTGTCGTCTCTTCTTCTGTCTTGACATCGATGCCTTTCACAGCAGGGATATCAATCGGGCTCGGCAGATATTCAACCACTGCATCAAGAAGCGGCTGAACACCTTTGTTCTTGAAAGCACTTCCGCAGAACATCGGATAGAAATCAACGTTGATAGTGCCTTTACGCACCAGCGCCCGGATCTCGTCATTGGAAGGCATATTGCCTTCCAGATAGGCTTCCATGGCCACTTCGTCGATCTCAACAATCGTTTCGATCATTTTTTCGCGATATTCCTCAGCCCGTTCTTTCAGGTCTTCCGGAATTTCAACGACATCCCACTGCGCACCAAGTGATTCATCACGCCAAACCAGCGCATTCATCTCAACCAGGTCAACAACACCCTTGAAGTCATTCTCCGCACCGATAGGCAGCTGCATGACAACAGGAATGGCACCAAGACGTGAGCCGACCATTTCAACTGAGCGATAGAAGTCAGCGCCGATCTTGTCCATCTTGTTACAGAAGATCATACGCGGAACATTATACTTCTCTGCCTGACGCCAGACAGTTTCAGTTTGAGGCTCAACACCTGCATTTGCATCAAGAAGAGCAACGGCACCATCAAGTACCCGCAGCGAACGCTCAACTTCAATCGTAAAGTCCACGTGCCCAGGAGTATCAATGATGTTAAAACGACGCATCGCGCCATCACGGCCCTTCCAGAACGTGGTTGTTGCAGCAGAGGTGATCGTGATGCCACGCTCCTGCTCCTGCTCCATCCAGTCCATCGTTGCCGCACCGTCATGCACTTCGCCGATTTTGTGCGACTTTCCTGTGTAGTAAAGGATGCGCTCAGTCGTCGTCGTCTTGCCAGCATCAATATGGGCCATGATGCCGAAGTTGCGATAGTCTTCAATTGCGTATTCGCGTGACATGTTCGTGCCTTTCAATGCAGAACGTTATATTCGGCAATTACCAGCGATAATGAGAGAACGCACGGTTGGCATCAGCCATCTTATGCGTGTCTTCACGTTTCTTGACAGCGCTACCGCGATTGTTGGCAGCATCCATGAGCTCGCCCGAAAGGCGCTCAACCATGGTTGTCTCATTGCGCTTGCGCGCAGCGCTGATCAGCCAGCGTATTGCCAAAGCCTGACGACGCTCGGGACGAACATCAACCGGCACCTGATATGTGGCACCACCGACACGGCGCGAACGCACCTCAACCTGTGGGGCAACATTTTCCAAAGCACTGTGGAAAGTCGCGACAGGCTCTGCCTTGGTCTTGTCTTCAACCACATCAAACGCACCATAAACGATGCGCTCTGCAACTGATTTCTTGCCGTCAAGCATGATGGCATTCATGAACTTTGTGATGATCAGATCGCCGAACTTCGGATCCGGGTTAATCTCACGTTTTTCCGCACTATGACGTCGGGACATGCTCTCGTCTCTCAACTATCGTCAGACTGATGACGCCTGGGCGCCATCCTCTGATCTATTGCTTCTTACTTCGGACGCTTGGCGCCATATTTGGAACGACGCTGCTTGCGATCTTTAACGCCCTGCGTATCGAGGACACCGCGGATAACATGGTAGCGCACACCTGGAAGGTCCTTCACACGACCACCACGGATCATAACGACCGAGTGCTCCTGAAGATTATGGCCTTCGCCGGGAATGTAGCCGATGACTTCAAACCCGTTGGTCAAACGAATTTTGGCAACTTTACGAAGCGCCGAGTTCGGCTTCTTCGGAGTTGTCGTATAGACGCGGGTGCAAACACCGCGCTTCTGTGGATTGGCCTCTAGAGCCGGAACCTTATTGCGCTTTACCGGCACCTGGCGCGGCTTGCGAATTAGCTGGTTTACGGTAGGCATTCAAACCTTCCTTTGTAACAAAACCCTGGCGTATGCTCTTTCGAGCGCTCTTGTGTACGTTCAATACATGCGCAAATGGGCAAATCCGCGTTTCAGCGGCTTACCCAAAAAAAGCAGAGGACTCGATCAGATCGTGTCATGCGTGCAGCATATTGTATCAACGTGCATTAAGAACCGTGTTTGAGGCGAACTTCAGAACGAGTCGTTCCGAACCAGCCAGCCTCACATCGGCTCTGGTGGGCGGTAAGTACTGACTTGACGGTTAATCGTCAAGTGCTTGCCGCAAATAATCTGGCTTTCGACCCAATTCACTCCCGAATTCGCAATTTTCGGTCCAAAGTGCCCGCGTACGGTACTCATATCATTGCGAAATGGTAATGTTGAAGGCTCAATTGTCGCCTCACCTGCCCCAGTATACCCTACAGGCCGGGCTTTGGGGAATCACTTTGTTCAATGGGTCATTTTTTTACCTTTTCATTGAAGCTGGAGACACCGCAGTCGGCGCAGATTCAATATCTTAATTGTTGCCCTCATTCTCCTTCACAGATATGGCAAAGGCCCCAACGAGAAAATGGACGGAAACGTGATCATGGTTACACCGGAATTCGAAGACGCTGACGAGAAAACAATATTCATCATTATCGGGCGCGTCTTTCATGAAAAGGGCGATGAGCCCATTGGTGTTCACATCATGTTGTCGGCACCGGACGATGATACTGCCGTACGCGAGGCACTCAATGCGCTGGCGCAGGAAGGCTATGAAGAAGCGGAGCTGGATCAGATTGGTGTCATGGAAGGTATGCCGGACGAAGAACCCCACGCGTCAGCCTATCAGGGGGCCATGGAGGGTGAAGTGGCTATCGTGACGCTGTAGCGTGCGAATATTGCCACCACGATTTTGATTGAAACAATTTCCAACCCGCCAATTGCATGGTTCACAGTTTCATTTGTATGAGTTCTGCCATTAATCCATGCCGGAGTGAACAATTTTCCAGAGGGCCTCTGGGCTCAATGGAATATCCAGCAATTCTATTCCCCGGGCAGGCAGATCGAGTGCATCTTCAAGTGCCTGGGCAAAAGCTGCGGCGACCGGGATTGCCCCTGCCTCGCCGACGCCTTTGATGCCAAGTCGATTGGTTGTGGAGGCTGTCACCAAATGTTCAACTTCAATATTGCAAATTTCAAGCGACGTTGGCAGCAGATAGTCACTCAAAGTGGCATTCAATATCTGCCCATCGGCACTGAACATAATTTTTTCATAAAAGGCATTGCCAATTCCCTGTGCGACACCGCCATGAATTTGGCCCGCAACAACCATTGGATTGATGACCGCACCACAGTCATGCAGGACAAAATATCTGAGGATATCGACAAACATGGTTTCCGGATCGACCTCCAAAATGACGGCGTGCACGCCATTGGCAGTCGTTCCTCTTTCGGGGCCAAAATAGCTGGTTGATTCCAACCCCGGTTCTGTGCCGGGCCTTACTGCACCACGCAACGGATTGGCCAATTGGGCCAGTTTGCCCAATCCTATCCGTCTATGCACATGGTCGCACATGACAACGTGTCCATCTTCAAGCATCACCTCTGATTTCAGACATTCCAGATGATGCGCTCCCAACTCAAGGACCTTATCGCGAACGTTTTGTGCCGCATCATTAATAGCATTTCCTGCCACAACAGCACCCCGGCTGGCAAATGTACCAGCCCCCCAATAGAACTGATCGGTGTCACCCGTTACGACGTCGACACAGGCGGGCGTCACGCCCAGCTGGTCTGCAACGATCTGCGCAAAACTGGTGAAATGGCTTTGGCCCTGCGTGCCAATTCCAGTTGAGACCAAGATCCGGCCATTTGATTCCACGCGAATTCTTGCGCCTTCATAGGGTCCTATCCCGGTGCCCTCGGTATAGTTGACGATGCCAATGCCAACACAACGTCCCTGGGCTCGCAACTTTGGCTGCTCAACCGAGACAAACGCATGGTAGCCAATTGCCTCCAACGTTCGGTCCAATGCCGGTTCATAATCGCCGCTGTCGTAGGTAAGTGTCGTAAAATCCTGAAATATGAGACCATTATCATAGGGAAATTCATCCGGTGCGATGTAGTTGCGACGCCGAATTTCGCTGCGATCGATGCCAGTTTTCCGTGCGGCAATATCCAGCAGCCGTTCGATAACAAATATGCCATGTTGACGACCGGCACCACGAAAAGCCCCACCGATAGGCTTGTTGGTGTAAACACAAATCATAGTGCTGTCATAATGAGGCACAACATAATTGCTCAGAACGGAACATTGACTATTCAGCGGAACTGTTAATCCATAGGGAGCGTATGCGCCGCTGTCGTGCAAAAACACGTCCTTTATTCCAATAATTCTGCCGTCTTTGGTAAGCGCAATCTCGGCATCGTGTATCTGACCCCGCTCCTGCACCGTCGCAACAAAATGTTCACTGCGATCCTCAATCCATTTCACTGCACCGCCGATATGACGTGCGGCCCAGGGGATCAGCATTTCCTCCGGGTAATAATAAAGGACCTTTACACCAAACCCACCACCAACAAAGGGTGCAATAACCCTGATTTTCCCCTCCGCCATACAAAGCATGCCAGCAAGGGCGTTGCGTAGCGACGTCGGCGCCTGTGTGGACGCCCACAGGGTCAGCTTTTCGGTCTTCTCATCCCACTGTGCAGCAAGTCCCCTCGTCTCCATCGGCTGGGCCATACCATGTTCATAGGTCAATCGGCGTTTGATAATAATATCGGCATTCTTTGCTGCAGTGTCATAGTCGCCTTTCGATTGGCGACCCTTCGCAGCGATGTTCGCGGCGACATCCTCATGGACACGAAAAGCATCAGCGGTTGTGGCACGTTCGAGATCAACGGTTGCCCGCAAAACCTCGAATTCCACCGTAACTTTCTCTGCTGCATCCTCCGCCAGTTGGCGGCTTTCAGCAATTACCATTGCCACAGGTTCACCAGCATATCGCACGCGGTCGCATGCCAGCACCGCCTGCGTGCGTGCATTGAACTCAAGTTCCTTGATGGGTGGCGGAGGGACAACAATTGGTGTTGCCCGACAAAAATCCCCCAAATCTGCTGCGGTAAGAATGCAAATGACGCCGCCACTGCGCTTTGCGACGGATGTGTCAATCGACTGGATCAGCGCGCTTGCATATGGACTGCGTACAAATGCGGCAAAACGCATGTCAGGCAGCATTACATCGCCAACAAATAAGCCACGTCCGCAAAGAAGAGCCGGATCCTCGATGCGCATTTGCGACGTTCCAAAGTAACCGTTGGTCTGATCACCCATTGCATTCTCGCCCTGATGAATCGATGCATCGAGCGCCGTCGTTCTGTCGCACCTTGTGTGCCGCCAATCTAACCGCATCAACCATATGCTGATACCCGGTGCATCGACAGATGTTGCCGGACAGGGCGAGCCGAATTTCCTGCTCATCCGGTTCCGGATTATCATTCAGGAATGCCTTGATCGTCATCAAGACACCTGGTGTACAAAAACCACATTGTAAACCGTGGCTTTCGCGAAAAGCAGATTGCAACACACTCAATTCACCATTCGGGTGGGCCAATCCCTCCACTGTCTCGATTTCGACACCGTCAGCCTGGGGCGCAATCATCAGACAGGAACGCACCGGCAGACCATCAACCAGCACGGTGCAGGAGCCGCAAGCGCCCTGCTCACAACCAACATGTGTGCCTGTAAGATTTAACTCGTCCCGCAAAAAGTCACAGAGTGACCATCGAGGTTCCACGGTGCGGGTGTAATGCTTGCCGTTGATGATGGTCTTAACCTCAAATTTGTCTGACAACATCACAGCTCCCCTTTGCTTCGTGCGTTTACTGGATTGACAGTGCAGCCTGGTTTTGTGCTCGTTGAGCCGCCACCGTCAGCGCACGTCGCGTTAACACGGCAGCCAGATGTCGCTTATACTCAGCAGATGCGACAGAATCAGCGAATGGATGCAGCTCCTCTTGGGCAATTTGTGCTGCTGCGTGGATGGTGGTTTGGTTCAACAACCTGCCAATCACCGATGTCTGAGCCTCCACGGCCAGCACACAGGTCGATGACATATTGCAGAACGCCAATCGGCACCCCGTGCAAACATCATCCTCATTCAGGGAGACAATTGCGGCGACACCAACAATCGCATAGTCGCCCTGACGACGTGACAGTTCCATAAAACAGGTGCCTGATCGTTCAGGCAGGCGAGGCAGTTCCACCTCGATCAACATTTCCGATCCTGTGATGGCGGTTTCGCAAACACCCAGAAAAAAGTCGGCAGCATTTATCCACCGGTCAGTTGTCATGGACCTAACGTGTAACCTGCCCTGCTGTGCTAACAGCACCGCCGGCATCTCTGACGCCGGATCTGCATGAGCCAGATTTCCGCACAAAGTACCCCGATTGCGTATCTGCTGATGGGCGACCTGGGATATGGCTTCTCTTGCGAGTGGTTGATGCTCACCAATGTGATTGTCAGTTTGAATTTGCCTATGGCGAACCAAAGCACCGATACGAATAGCGCCGCAATCAATTCTAGTAACGTAATCCAGCTCTTTCAAAGCATTCAGGTCGATCAGTACCCCCGGTTGTGCCAACCTGAAAGACATGATCGACAGCAGGCTTTGCCCGCCTGCCAGATAGCGCGAATTTTCCTGGAGTTCTGCCTTTAGCGATAGTGCCGCAATGAGAGTATCGGGACGCGCGTATCTGAATGGTGCATGCTTCATCAGGAGCCCCAGGCGGAAACG
The DNA here is from genome assembly GCA_947501445.1 of uncultured Rhizobiaceae group bacterium. GTDB lineage: Bacteria > Pseudomonadota > Alphaproteobacteria > Rhizobiales > Rhizobiaceae > Hoeflea_A. The sequence continues at coordinate 42,781 of CANMVS010000019.1, forward strand.
ATTTACAATCTATAATTGAGTAGAATGGATGTTTTCCTGTAAATATCAACCCCTATAATGTATATTCTTCAAGATACACTGTATAGGTGCATATATTGCGTTGAAAAATTCATCCCTGCAATTCCTATTCCCCAAAGGCACTCATACCAAAGGAACGGGGAATTTTTACGGGGTGTAGCTATGTATTCAGACAAAAAAAGCCCCGGCAGTTACCTGCCGGGGCTTCTTTATTCTAGTGGTTCGATGGCCTATTCGCTCAATGGCACTTCGACTTTTTCAGCCGAGAGATCTGCCAGCATTGGACCGGCATCTTCGACACCGGACGATTTTTTGCGTTCATCCAAAATAAGTTCATCGCGCGATGTTGCGATACGACGAACCTGGCTCATGGCACCACCGGTACCAGCCGGGATCAGACGACCAACAATGACGTTTTCCTTAAGTCCCTGCAGCGCATCCATCTTGCCGGCGACGGCAGCCTCGGTGAGCACCTTGGTGGTTTCCTGGAAGGAAGCCGCCGAGATGAAGGATGGTGTTTGCAGTGACGCTTTGGTGATACCCAGAAGAACCGGATCACCAACGGCCGGTGACTTGCCTTCTTCAGCAAGACGCTCATTGGCAATTTCAAGTTCAATGCGATCAACATTGTCACCAACGATATAGGCAGAGTCGCCAGAGTCGGTAATCTCAACCTTCTGAAGCATCTGACGAACGATGACTTCAATGTGCTTGTCGTTGATCAACACGCCCTGAAGCCTGTAGACCTCCTGAATCTCATTCACCAGATAGGAAGCCAGCGCCTCGACACCGCGAATTGCAAGAATGTCGTGCGGTGCAGGGTTTCCATCAAGAATGTAGTCACCCTTTTCAATGACGTCACCATCCTGAAGATGGAAAGGCTTGCCCTTTGGAATGAGATATTCAACGGATTCGGATTCACCTTCATGCGGCTCAATCAGAATACGGCGCTTGTTCTTGTAGTCCCGGCCAAAGCGGATCGTGCCATCGATTTCGGCAATTACCGCATGATCTTTCGGACGGCGCGCTTCGAACAGTTCCGCAACCCGTGGCAGACCACCGGTAATGTCCTTGGTCTTGGCGCTTTCCAGTGGAACACGGGCCAAAACATCACCTTCAGAAATTTTGGTGCCGGGCTCGACTGACAAGATCGCATCCACTGACAGGAAGAAGCGAGCCTCGCCTCCGCGTGCAAGTGTCAGTATCTTGCCATCCTTGTCCTTGATGACGATGGCAGGTTTCAGATCAATGCCGCGCGGTGTCGAGCGCCAATCAATAACCTGACGTTTGGTGATACCGGTTGTCTCGTCCGTTGATTCCGTGACTGACAGACCGTCAACAACGTCTTCAAATTCAACAATACCGGCAACCTCAGTCATCATTGGGCGGGTGTATGGATCCCACTCCGCAAGACGCTGGCCACGTTTGACCGTGTCCTTGTCGTCAACAAAGATCTTGGAACCATAAGCAACGCGCTGACTGGAACGTTCAACACCCTGCTCGTCAAGAATCTGAACCGACATGCTACGTCCCATGGCAACAAGATTGCCGCTGGAATTACGCAGGATATTGCGGTTCTTAATTCTGACCGTTCCCTCATAGGAGGCTTCCAGGAATGATTGGTCAACAACCGTGGCAGTACCACCAAGGTGGAAGGTACGCATGGTAAGCTGGGTACCCGGCTCACCGATTGACTGTGCGGCAATAACACCAACAGCCTCACCGATGTTTACAGGCGTACCGCGTGCAAGGTCACGTCCATAACATGTGCCACAAATTCCTGTCTGAATTTCACAGGTCAATGCGGAACGAATATCAATGGACTGAACATTCGCAGCTTCAATCGCAACCACGTCAGGCTCTTCAATCATACGACCGGCAGCAACCAGAACATCACCGGTTTGCGGATGAATGATATCATCAAGAGCGGTACGTCCAAGGACACGCTGCCCGATGGAAGCAACAACCTGACCGGCATCAATGATGGCTGTCATGGTCAAACCATTGGTGGTGCCGCAATCCACCTGGGTAACGATGCAATCTTGCGCAACGTCAACCAGACGACGTGTCAGGTAACCGGAGTTGGCCGTTTTCAACGCCGTATCAGCAAGACCCTTACGTGCGCCGTGAGTCGAGTTGAAGTACTCGTTCACGGTCAGGCCTTCTTTAAAGTTCGACGTGATCGGTGTTTCAATGATTTCACCCGATGGCTTGGCCATGAGGCCACGCATTCCACCAAGCTGGCGCATCTGGTTTGGAGAACCACGGGCGCCGGAATGGCTCATCATGTAAATCGAGTTCATTGGCTTTTGACGGCCATTGTCATCAAACTCGACAGCCTTAATGCGGCCCATCATTTCATCAGCAACTTTCTCTGTTGCTTTACCCCAGGCGTCGACAACCTTGTTGTATTTTTCGCCCTGGGTGATGAGACCATCATTGTACTGCTGCTCGTATTCCTTGACGAGCATTTCAGTCTCATTGACGATTTCAACCTTGGCATCCGGAATGACCATGTCGTCCTTGCCGAAGGAAATTCCGGCGCGACAGGCATGACCAAAGCCGAGCTGCATGATCCGGTCACAGAAGATAACCGTCTCTTTCTGTCCGCAGTGACGATACACCGTATCGATCATCTTGGAGATGTTCTTCTTGGTCATTTCCTGATTGCAGGTATCAAATGGAACCTTGACGTTCTTAGGCAGCAATTCGCCAATGATCATGCGTCCAGGTGTTGTTTCATGGATCGCTGACACGACATTGCCTTCGGCGTCAACGGTCTTGAACCGACCCTTGATTTTCGCATGCAATGTTACAATGTCGTTGTCCAATGCATGATGCAATTCACCCATATCGGCGAATATCATGCCCTCACCCGGCTCATTCTCATTCATGATCGAGAGGTAATAAAGACCCAGGACCATATCCTGTGACGGCACGATGATTGGTGCGCCATTGGCAGGATGCAGAATGTTGTTGGTGGACATCATCAACACGCGTGCTTCAAGCTGTGCTTCAAGCGAAAGCGGCACGTGAACAGCCATCTGGTCGCCGTCGAAGTCAGCGTTGAAAGCTGTACAGACAAGCGGGTGCAGCTGAATGGCTTTTCCCTCGACCAGGGTCGGTTCAAAGGCCTGAATACCAAGACGGTGAAGCGTTGGTGCACGGTTCAGCAGGACCGGATGCTCGCGGATGACCTCATCCAGGATATCCCAGACTTCCGGCTTTTCCTTCTCAACAAGCTTTTTGGCCTGTTTGACAGTTGATGAATACCCCTTGGCATCAAGACGGGCATAGATAAACGGCTTGAACAGCTCAAGCGCCATTTTCTTTGGCAAACCGCACTGGTGAAGCTTCAGCTCAGGACCAGTCACGATTACCGAGCGACCGGAATAGTCGACGCGCTTACCAAGAAGGTTCTGACGGAAACGGCCCTGCTTACCCTTCAACATGTCGGACAGTGATTTCAACGGACGTTTGTTGGCGCCGGTGATCACACGGCCACGACGGCCATTGTCAAACAATGCATCAACAGATTCCTGCAGCATGCGCTTTTCGTTACGCACGATAATGCCCGGTGCCCGCAGTTCGATCAGCCGCTTCAAACGGTTGTTACGGTTGATTACCCGGCGATACAGATCGTTCAGGTCTGAGGTCGCAAAGCGACCGCCATCCAATGGAACCAATGGACGCAGATCCGGAGGAATAACCGGAACAACCTTCATGATCATCCACTCGGGGCGGTTGCCGGATTCGATGAAGTTCTCGACCAGCTTCAGTCGCTTCATCAGTTTCTTTGACTTCAGCTCTGATGTGGTTGTTGCAAGTTCATCGCGCAGATCAACAGCGATCTTCTGCATATCCATACCGGCCAGCAGTTCAAAGATAGCTTCCGCACCGATCATCGATGTGAAGGCATCTTCGCCGAACTCGTCAGCTGCCAGCATGTACTCCTCTTCAGAGAGCAGCTGATTTTCCTTCAGATCCGTCAGACCCGGCTCTGTAACGATGTAGTTTTCAAAATACAGAACACGCTCGATATCCTTGAGCGTCATGTCAAGCAACGTACCGATACGGCTTGGCAGTGATTTCAAAAACCAGATATGTGCAACCGGCGCAGCCAGTTCGATATGGCCCATACGCTCACGGCGCACGCGCGACAATGTCACTTCAACACCGCATTTTTCGCAGATAATACCTTTGTATTTCATCCGCTTATATTTGCCGCACAGGCACTCATAGTCCTTGATTGGACCAAAGATACGCGCGCAGAAAAGGCCGTCACGCTCGGGCTTGAACGTACGGTAATTGATTGTTTCCGGCTTCTTGATCTCACCGAACGACCAGGAGAGAATCTTCTCCGGCGACGCAATCGAAATCCGAATGGAATCGAAGGTCTGTACCGGCGTTTGCGGGTTGAAAAGGTTCATGACCTCTTGGTTCATGCCTATCTCCTTCGTGGGGTTTTACCCCTCTGCCGACCATTGTGGTTTGTTGTCCAACCAATCAATTGTCGTCTAAAACCTGTGGCGTCGCTTTGGCGACATTATCTGGTTGTTTTCAGGCAACCGGAAAGCGGCGCGCTCCCATCAAGGAAGCGCGCTGCGCTGTTTTTACTCTGCAGCGTCGGGCAGAACCTCTGCATCCTGAACCAAATCGACCCGGGTGTTTTCCAGCTCAACATTCAGTCCAAGTGAGCGCATCTCCTTGACGAGAACGTTGAAGCTTTCCGGAATACCGGCTTCAAACGTATCATCGCCCCGAACGATGGCTTCATACACTTTGGTACGGCCGGCAACGTCATCGGATTTGACGGTCAGCATTTCCTGCAAGGTGTATGCAGCGCCATAAGCTTCAAGTGCCCAGACCTCCATCTCACCGAACCTTTGACCACCGAACTGCGCCTTACCACCCAGCGGCTGCTGTGTAACGAGCGAGTACGGACCGATCGAACGGGCGTGGATCTTGTCATCCACCAGGTGATTGAGCTTGAGCATATAGATGTAGCCAACAGTCACCTGACGGTCGAACTGTTCTCCGGTACGCCCGTCATAGAGTGTTGACTGACCGGATTCTTTCAATCCGGCCTTGACCAGCATCTCATTGACGTCAGCTTCAACGGCACCATCAAAAACCGGTGTGGCAATTGAAACGCCGCCCTTGTTCTGCTCAGCCAGGCGGATGATGGATTCATCATCATATTGCCCAACCGGCTCACCCTTTGGACCCGATCCGATAACATCATCAAGCGTTGCACGCAGCGGCTCAACATTGCCATCCACCTTATAGGCCTCAAGCATATCACCAATGCGCTGTCCCATGCCAGAGCATGCCCAACCCAGATGCGTTTCCAGAATCTGACCCACATTCATGCGCGATGGAACACCAAGCGGGTTCAACACGATATCAACATGTGTTCCGTCTTCCAGGAATGGCATGTCTTCGATGGGAACAATACGGGAAATAACACCCTTGTTACCATGACGACCGGCCATCTTGTCTCCGGGCTGTACCTTGCGCTTAACAGCGACAAAGACCTTGACCATTTTCATGACGCCCGGAGGCATCTCATCGCCGCGCTGTACCTTTTCGACCTTGTCCATGAAACGCTGTTCAAGGCGTTTTTTGGATTCGTCATACTGAGCACGCAGTGCCTCTATTTCACCCTGAAGCTTTTCGTCTTCAACGGCAAACATCCACCACTGCGAACGCGGGTATTCCTGCATGACGTCCGCATCGACCGTCGTACCCTTGCGGAAGCCCTTGGGGCCAGCAACAGCAGATTTGTCGGCCAACATGTCTGACAGACGGCCATAGACGTTACGGTCCAGAATGGCCTGCTCGTCGTCACGGTCTTTTGCAAGGCGTTCAATTTCCTCGCGTTCGATCGCCATCGCACGTTCGTCTTTTTCCACACCGTGGCGGTTAAAGACGCGCACTTCGACGACAGTACCGAATGCACCGGGTGGCATGCGCATGGACGTATCACGAACATCCGATGCCTTCTCACCAAAGATGGCACGCAGAAGCTTTTCTTCCGGTGTCATCGGGCTTTCGCCCTTCGGTGTGATCTTGCCAACAAGAATATCACCAGGTGTTACTTCCGCACCGATATAGACAATGCCTGCCTCATCGAGGTTCTTCAGCGCCTCTTCAGAAACATTGGGAATGTCCCGGGTGATTTCTTCCGGACCCAGCTTCGTATCACGCGCCATGACTTCAAACTCATCAATATGGATCGATGTGAAGACATCATCACGCACAATGCGTTCCGACAACAGGATTGAATCTTCGTAGTTGTAACCATTCCAGGGCATGAACGCGACGAGCACATTGCGGCCAAGTGCCAGATCACCAAGGTCCGTCGATGGACCATCGGCGATAATGTCACCCTTTTGGATACGGTCACCGACATCGACGAGCGGACGCTGATTTATGCAGGTGTTCTGGTTGGAACGCTGGAATTTCTGCAGCGTATAGATATCAACACCAGATCTGGACGGGTCCAACTCTTCGGTGGCACGGATAACAACACGTGTTGCATCCACCTGATCAACCACACCTGTGCGGTAAGCGGCGATGGCAGCGCCGGAGTCACGGGCCACGATAGGCTCCATACCGGTACCGACAAACGGTGCTTCAGCACGCACAAGCGGAACAGCCTGACGCTGCATGTTCGAGCCCATCAAGGCGCGGTTGGCGTCATCGTTTTCAAGGAACGGAATCAGCGCAGCAGCAACGGAAACAAGCTGCTTGGGTGACACGTCCATCAAATCAACGGAGTCGCGTGGTGCAAGCATCACGTCGCCTGCGTAACGACAAACAACAAATTCTTCAACGAAGGAACCGTCATCGTTGAGAATGGCGTTGGCCTGAGCAACGTGATATTTGGCCTCTTCCATTGCTGAAAGATAAATCACATCGTTCGTCACATTGCCGTCAATGATCCGGCGGTACGGGCTTTCAATGAAGCCATACTTATTGACCCGCGCAAATGTTGCCAGTGAGTTGATCAGACCAATATTTGGCCCTTCCGGTGTCTCAATGGGACAAATACGACCGTAGTGGGTCGGATGCACGTCACGCACTTCAAAGCCGGCACGTTCACGGGTCAGACCACCGGGTCCAAGCGCCGAAAGACGACGTTTGTGGGTGATTTCCGAAAGCGGATTGACCTGGTCCATGAACTGCGAGAGCTGTGAAGAACCGAAGAACTCACGAACCGCCGCAGCAGCAGGTTTTGCGTTGATCAAATCCTGCGGCATGACAGTGTCGATTTCAATCGATGACATGCGTTCCTTGATGGCGCGTTCCATACGCAGCAGGCCAAGCCGGTACTGATTTTCCATCAGTTCGCCGACCGAACGCACACGACGGTTGCCAAGGTTGTCAATATCGTCAATTTCGCCTTTGCCATCACGCAATTCTACAAGCGTTTTGACGACGGCAAGAATATCGTCCTTGCGCAGCACACGCACTGTGTCTTCGGCATCCAGATCAAGACGCATATTCATTTTCACCCGACCGACGGATGAAAGGTCATAACGCTCTGAATCAAAGAACAGCGAATTGAACATGGCCTCAGCCGAGTCCATTGTCGGAGGCTCACCCGGGCGCATAACCCGGTAGATGTCGAACAATGCATCCTGGCGGCTGTCATTCTTGTCTACATTCAATGTGTTACGGATGTATCCGCCGACATTGATGTGGTCGATATCAAGAATGGGAAGCTCTTCAAAGCCAGCCTCGATAAGGACAGGCAGGGTTTTCTCATCCAGTTCGTCGCCGGCTTCCAGGTAAATTTCACCCGTTTCCATATTGACAACATCACGTGCCAGATAGGTGCCGTAAAGCTCTTCGTCGGTTGACTTGAGGGCCTTAACGCCCTTCTCCGTCAGCTGCTTGAGGAAGCGTGGTGTCAGTTTTTTGCCGGTTTCGGCAACGACTTCACCACTATCAGCATCAACCAGATCAGAAACAGCCTTTGTGCCTTTCAACGCATCCGGATGGAATGGCACGCGCCATCCATCACCTTCACGCGCATAATGCGAGTGGGTGTAGAACGTGTCGAGGATTTCCTCACTGTCCATTCCAAGCGCCATCAGCAGTGATGTAGCCGGAATTTTGCGGCGGCGGTCAATACGTGCATGCACGATGTCCTTGGCGTCAAACTCGATATCGAGCCATGACCCGCGGTACGGAATAACGCGTGCTGCAAAGAGCAATTTGCCGGAAGAATGGCTCTTACCCTTGTCGTGGTCGAAGAAAACACCTGGCGAACGGTGCATCTGCGAAACGATAACACGTTCTGTACCGTTGACGATGAATGTACCATTGTCGGTCATCAGGGGCATATCGCCCATATAGACGTTCTGTTCCTTGATGTCCTTGATGGACTTCGCGCCGGTATCTTCATCGATATCAAACACGATCAGACGCAGCGTCACCTTGAGCGGCGCTGCGTAGGTCAAATCACGCTGGCGACATTCTTCAACGTCAAACTTGGGGGGTTCGAATTCGTATGAAACGAATTCCAACATTGATGAGCCGGAAAAATCCGAAATCGGGAAGACGGACTTGAAGACAGCCTGAAGGCCTTCATCCAAGCGCCCGCCTTCGGGCTCATCAACCATAAGAAACTGATCGTAAGACGCCTTTTGTACCTCAATGAGGTTAGGCATCTCAGCGACCTCTGGAATCTTTCCAAAAATCTTGCGTACGCGCCTGCGACCGTTAAACGATAGGGTCTGAGCCATCGTCGCTCCTTATATCTTGCATCCGGGCCTGCAATTGACGAAGCCACTGGCCAGGGGGGCTTCGTATATGGGTCTTAGAGAACCCATTACCCAAGAGCCGTTTTTTGGGCTCTTGGGTAATGCGTTCAAGTGCAAAACAACGTTTGAAGCGGGACCAGGGCTGGCCCCGCTTCTAAACGGTATTGCCGCTTATTTAAGCTCAACTTTAGCACCGGCTTCTTCAAGCTTGGCTTTAAGTTCTTCTGCTTCACCTTTGGAAACGCCTTCTTTAACAGCCTTTGGAGCTGCTTCAACGAGGTCTTTTGCTTCCTTCAGGCCGAGACCTGTGATGCCACGGACTTCCTTGATGACGTTGATTTTCTTTGCGCCAGCGTCAGCCAGGATAACATCAAATTCAGTCTGTTCTTCTACAGCGGCGGCATCACCACCACCAGCAGCAGCTGCAGCAGCAACTGGTGCAGCTGCAGAAACGCCCCAATGCTCTTCGAGCATTTTAGAAAGCTCAGCAGCTTCCAGGACAGTCAGTTTTGAAAGGTCTTCTACGATCTTTGCCAGATCAGCCATGATATAGTTCCTTAAACGTTCGGTTCGAACTGGTTATTTACAGCGAAGTTCCGCTCAGGCGGCTTCGTCCTTCTGGGCATAAGCACTCGTGACACGAGCAAGCTGACTTGCAGGTGCACTGACAACCGTTGCAATGCGGGTTGCTGGTGTTGAAATCATACCAACAATTTTCGCACGCAACTCATCAATTGACGGCAGTGTGGCAAGCGCCTTCACACCATCAATATTGAGTTCGGTTGCGCCCATCGCTCCACCAAGTACAACGAGTTTTTCGTTGGCCTTGGCAAAATCGACGACGACTTTAGGAGCAGTAACAGGATCAGCGCTATAAGCGATGACGGTCTGTCCCTCGAAGAGATTTGCAATCCCTTCCGACTCCGTGCCCTGAAGAGCAATTTTAGCCAGGCGGTTCTTCGCGACTTTGACTGTGCCTCCAGCGTCACGCATTTTTGAACGAAGATCGTTCATCTGCGAGACTGAAAGTCCAGCATAGTGGGCCACAACAACGGAAGCAGAGGTCTGGAAGACCTCGTTCAGTGATGTGACGAATTCGCGTTTTTCCGCTCTTTCCACTGCCACTCTCCAGTAGACAGGACCTTCTTGCGATCCTGTCGGGTTTTGCCTTGCCGTCCGGGGGCCAAATTCGACCCACAAACGACGCTTGAGGATCCTGTCCCCCTGAACCGGATCAAATGAACCGGATCAAAGGCAATAAAGGCTCGAACCAAAACGTTGGCGCATTGCGCGTTGAATTCTGGATCTCACCCGTCTCATGCGGGCAAAAGTGATTAAGGATAACCACCCGCAATCTCGGACAGGAGTTCCGGATTTTTACGTCCGGATTTTTCCGGCCCGGGGGCCGGAAAACTTGTCAGATCAGCTTTCGCCAATCAAATTTCAAATCCACTCAGGCAGAAGCCAGTGTGGACGGATCGATCTTGATGCCAGCACCCATGGTGGAGGATACAGCGACACGCTTGACATAGTTGCCCTTGGCACCTGCAGGTTTGGCTTTTTGAACGGCATCGGTGAATGCCCGGATGTTTTCTTCAATTGCCTTGGTGTCAAACGAAGCCTTGCCGACACCTGCCTGTACGATGCCAGCTTTTTCCACGCGGAATTCAACAGCACCGCCCTTGGAAGCATTAACGGCGGCGGTAACATCAACAGTTACTGTGCCCACTTTGGGATTAGGCATCATGCCACGCGGGCCGAGTACTTTACCCAAACGTCCGACCAGCGGCATCATGTCAGGTGTTGCAATGCAACGGTCAAAATCGATTTGCCCGCCCTGCACTGCTTCAACCAGCTCTTCAGCACCAACAATATCTGCGCCGGCTGCTTTGGCTTCATCAGCCTTTGCATCCCGGGCAAATACAGCGACGCGGACCGAGCGGCCGGTACCATTTGGAAGGTTGACAACACCACGGACCATCTGGTCAGCATGACGTGGATCAACACCCAGGTTCATGGCCACTTCGATGGTTTCATCGAACTTGGCTGTGGCGCGTTCCTTGATCATGCCAACAGCTTCGCTCAGATCATAGAGCTTGTTGACATCGAGGCCATCGCGAATTTTTTGAGTACGTTTTGTTGTTTTGGCCATCGTTTTATCCTGTCACTTCCAAACCCATGGAGCGGGCAGAACCCTCAACCATTGCCATTGCACCTTCGATATCAGCTGCATTCAGGTCTTTCATTTTTGCCTCAGCAATCGTGCGGACCTGATCTTTGGTGAGCGAACCGGCAATGCTGCGCCCTGGCTCCTTCGAGCCGGATTTCAGCTTTGCTTCCTTCTTGATGAAGTAGCTCACTGGCGGCTGCTTCATGGCGAATGTGAAGGACTTGTCCTGGAAATAGGTAATGACGCACGGGATCGGCGCACCCTTTTCCATTTCCTGTGTAGCCGCATTAAACGCCTTACAGAATTCCATGATATTAATGCCACGCTGACCAAGCGCCGGTCCGATTGGAGGCGACGGGTTTGCCGCGCCTGCAGGAACCTGCAGCTTAAGCTGACCTGCAACTTTTTTAGCCATTTTCTCTCTGCCTTTACAATTGGAACCGCATGACGGTTCCGTTTTTTGTTTCAGATCCATACCTGCAAGACAGGCAATGAACCCATGCCGGAACTCCGGCGGCTGCGGTTGCGTGGTACGAAAGACAAAACCGGCTTAGCCTTGCAATCTTCCACGCGCCTGCGGATCGAAACCCGCAATCAGATCAGACCTTTTCAACCTGACCATATTCAAGTTCAACAGGGGTCGCGCGCCCAAATATGGACACTTCAACCTTGAGCCTGGAACGCTCTTCATCAACATCCTGCACCGTGCCGGAAAAGGAAGCGAACGGTCCGTCTGAAACCCTGATCTGTTCGCCAATCTCGAAGGATACGGACGGCTTGGGACGATCAACACCCTCCTGAACCTGCATCAATATCTGATCGGCCTCGGAATCGGGAATGGGTACGGGGCGGTTTTCCGAACCCAAAAAGCCGGTAACCTTCGGGGTGTTTTTGATCAGATGATAAGCCTCATCCGTCAAATCGGCACGTACCATCACGTAACCGGGAAAAAACTTGCGCTCTGAATCAACCTTACGGCCGCGTCGAATCTCGACGACCTTTTCGGTCGGAACGAGAATTTTTTCGAAAAGATGCTCGAGACCTTTCGAGCGCGCCTGCTCCTCAATGGACTCGGCGACCTTCTTTTCAAAGTTCGAATATGCGTGGACGATGTACCAACGCGCTGCCATTATAGTCTCCTGCCCGTACTAACCAACATTCAATACCAGCCCAACGAGCCAGCCCAAAAGCTGATCAGCCGCAAAGAAAAACGCTGCTGCCAGGATAACCATGATCAGAACCATCAGCGTGGAAATCATTGTTTCCCGCCTTGAAGGCCATGTCACTTTTGACGTTTCAGCGCGCACTTGCTGCAGAAACGTAAAGGGATTTGTTTTGGATGCCATAAGCCGCTCACGCATTTACGGCGCGTAAATGAGGCCCACCAGCCCCACGCGCCGCGTGTCTGTTTTTTTCCTTAATAATCACCGATTCCAAAAACTACAAGGGGTTATCGGTAAATTATTACACGAAAGTGAAAAGTTCGTCGTTCCGCAATTCAACGTAACGAGACACATAAAGTGCTCATGCCGCATATAAAATTCAAGAGGACCACACTACGAGAACTCAAAACACCGCCAGATTTTACACGATCACAGGACATGTTTGTACACCATTGTGACTGCGACATCTGAACCCAGATTGCTTTTTTAGTATATTGAGACCCAATACTGTCGTCCCGGGATCAATAGACCAGTTTTGAATATTGTCAAACTGATATTGAAGAATAGGCAAAGCGTCCGTCGCCTGCACAAGATGGAAGCACGAGAACTGCGGCATCCTGGCGACTGATTGGCAAACTGTGGAGAATGCTGCATGCCGCCACACATGCGGTGCATCATGTCTGCTGTTGAGGCACGTGCGAATCGGCTTATCCAACAATTGCAATTGAGTTGTTTTGTATGTCTGCGATCTGTCAGACTGTACTCAAACCAATGCCACATTTGGTCTGCTCTCGGCAGAACTCCCGACACGCCCCTCCTGGCCGTCTGTTTGCTGGTACAACATCGGCACGGTCAGCAAGGCGCAGCCCCATCACACATCCATGCACCACAAGTAGCCAAGACGATTGATGCCCGGCACTGCGCTGTCAATGATGTCGCTGTGCCTATTCGCGATGCGCTGAATAGTGAGAAGGCTGGAGGGAAAGTGGCATCAAGGTAATCACTTTTTTTGGTTCGCCCGAAATAGCGAGATAACCAGTCATACCATATAAGCGATTCATAATTTCTGTTCCTCAGCGCAAGGATTTAAAAGTGGAACAATACATTTTATTGCTTCCATTTATATATATGTATGTCTATACTTATAAAACACAAAATCTCGGAGGTAATAAAGGCATGGCTTCAAAGTTAGCTAAAACTGCACTAGCGACTTGTTTGGTGTTCGGGGCATCGGGTGTTGGATCAGTATACGCTGAAGAAACTTGGCACATGAAGGAAGGGGCTGCACAACAAGCCTTCTTCGCTATCCCAACGGCCCCTCCCGGAATGGTGCCCATGATTGTCTATGTGCCTGCACAACAGATGCATGGCCAACCAATGGCAGCACCGGTGCAGCCAATCCCACCCCACACACATGCACCACAGGCGGCACAGACAATTGACGCAACGCATTGCTCAATTAATGATGTAGCCGTGCTGACACAGGATGCGCCGAGCTGTGAAAAGGCTGGCGGGGAGGTTGTGGCTGAGAGGGCTAGTTTTGGTCATTGCAAAAGCCACCCTCTTAACGCAAAATGGCCTATATGCAGCAACTTATAAGAACCTGTGAGCAAACATGCTGAAATGGGTCGGATGGGTTAATAGCTACTCTTCCGATTGAATATATGAGTGAATTGCCAAGTATAAACTTGCTGTCAGATTCCCAATCTGATCGTAAAGTGGAAAACCGGAGCTGCCGACTTGGCGTAACCACTCTCGGCAGTTTTCATTGTTGTTAGAAGGCTTTGAATCCCCTCAATCCCTATCAGGTATTCACATTCACCGTGTGTCCAGTTTCTTACTAACACTAACCGGCGCCGGAGCGGTTAAGATTGATATCGTGACCGAATTTTGCATCTATCCTGGTTAATCAGATGCCCAATGTGCCTCTTTTACCAACCATCGCGGTCATTGAGCGCTTCAATATTGGTATTCAATACAACCGCAATCAGCATCTTTGATATTGGAGTTTAGTGGGCATCATAACAGATGGAGGTGATCATCAAATCCATTTCGCGTGCGAAAGCTGGATCGAATTCTGACGAAATAAAGTGGACACGGTATCGAAAGAGAAGGACCCAATGCCTGGATTCTGTGTCAAAACAACAACGTAGCACCGCATCAAACGCAAATGATTGTCTGCCTCTCAATACCATCAATACCACACAGATCACTGGCTAAATGATGCTGTACTATCGACGCCACCCGACAAGTTTCTGTGATCGCCTGTGTGCCACTGATGACACAGGATGCGTCGAGTTGCTGGAGGGTCTGTTGGAAGATATTTATGAAGAGAGTAATTCATGTTTGAAGCCCCACCAAAGGAGGTGGCGACGGTTGGCACAGCGCTTCAGAAAGCAGTCAGTTGCTATGACGGACTGTGTCAAATGGAATTTTCAATCAGCGGCACAATCCGATATCGGGAATACATTATCATAAAGAAGTTCGTTCTCGAAACAGCCAGCAGTTACACTTGGCGGCAAACTCGACATAGATATCAGGCAAAGCCGGTTGAAGAAGTGTCATAACCTATCAGTTATGCTGAGCTGAACACGGAATATGGCTTTTAAACTTCATGCAGTATAGTCTGGAATACATCGACCTGGAGCAAAAAACACTGCAAACTATCGACAACCCGTTAGGCACGTGGGTGTCACCCATGTCTTAGGTACAATCTGCTACCTATCTCTCCGGGTCGGACACACTTGACTTGGCAGGGGCACACAGACTCGAACTGTGGACCTACGGTTTTGGAGACCGTCGCTCTACCAACTGAGCTATACCCCTAAGTCGTGAGGCGGTTTACCCGTATTTGCGGCCCTGTTCAAGCCTCAAAATTCCATTCAACAAACTAATTCACCCACCCGCTGAATTCGTGCGGTCAAAAGGCGATTTTACCACTACAAACGAAAAACGCGCAGACTGAATCTGCGCGTTTTTAAGATTATTCTTGCACCATCACTCCGTAATGCTTGCCACGATACCGGCGCCGTAACAAAACGCGCTTGCGCGCCTTTTGTCACTTTAGGTGCGTCGGCAGCTTTCGCTATCGCGCAAGATCACTCCGTGATGCTTGCCACGATACCGGCGCCGACGGTACGACCGCCTTCACGGATAGCAAAGCGAAGCTTTTCTTCCATCGCGATAGGCACGATCAGCTCAACATCAACAGTGACATTGTCGCCAGGCATAACCATTTCCGTGCCTTCAGGAAGAGAAACAACACCCGTCACATCCGTTGTACGGAAATAGAACTGTGGACGGTAGTTGGTGAAGAATGGTGTGTGACGACCACCCTCTTCCTTCGTCAGGATATAGGCTTCAGCCTTGAACTTCTTATGGGGCTTAACCGAACCAGGCTTACAAAGAACCTGACCACGCTCAACACCTTCACGATCGACACCACGAAGCAGTGCGCCGATGTTGTCACCAGCCTGACCCTGATCAAGAAGCTTGCGGAACATTTCAACGCCTGTGCAGGTCGTCTTCGATGTGTCCTTGATGCCAACGATTTCAATTTCGTCGCCAACATTGATAATGCCACGCTCAACACGGCCAGTCACAACTGTACCACGACCCGAGATCGAGAAAACATCCTCAATCGGCATCAGGAACGGCAGATCAACCGGACGCTCAGGCGTTGGAATGTAAGCATCAACTTCAGCCATCAATGCTCGCACAGCGTCTTCACCAATGGTCTTGTCGCTGTCTTCAAGGGCAGCAAGCGCTGAACCCTTGACGATTGGAATGTCATCGCCTGGATACTCATAGGTGTCCAGAAGCTCACGAACTTCCATTTCAACAAGCTCAAGAAGCTCTTCATCGTCAACCTGATCAACTTTGTTCAGGAAAACAACAACCGCCGGAACACCAACCTGACGGGCAAGCAGGATGTGCTCGCGGGTCTGAGGCATCGGGCCATCAGCAGCAGACACAACCAGAATGGCACCATCCATCTGCGCAGCACCGGTGATCATGTTCTTCACATAGTCGGCGTGACCTGGGCAATCAACGTGGGCGTAGTGACGATTTTCAGTCTCATATTCAACGTGGGCCGTTGAAATCGTGATACCGCGGGCACGCTCTTCCGGTGCACCGTCAATCTCGTCATAGGCCTTGAAGTCACCAAAGTACTTGGTGATCGCTGCTGTCAGCGATGTCTTGCCGTGGTCAACGTGGCCAATCGTACCGATGTTAACGTGTGGCTTGTTGCGTTCAAATTTGCTCTTCGCCATGATATTCCAGTCCTGTCATACTCATAATTTGCGCTAAGTCGCTCAAGATCGGGTGCTCCTGGCGAAGCAAACCCAAGTGATCGAAGGCCAAATAAGCTTTTCAGCGCATTGACGCAAGACCAAAGTGCACAACTCGGTGAGTTTAACTGTCCCTGAGCGCTGTTGAGGCTGTATTGATGCGCGAAATGCCGTTGTGACACGCACCATTCAGCGCTCATGTTATTACACCGTTTCACGTTTTGTCAGAAACGGGAAATCAGTGTTAGCCTTTGAAAGACCTATCCTATTGATCGTACCTGTCACAGCCCCGTGTGACAGGCGCGCAAATCGGAATTTACAGGAAATCGACCTTGCCTGTCGCAATATCGTAAAAACCGGCAGACGCCTTGAGTTTACCTTCCCTATGGAGCTCAGAGAGTATGGGATCAGCGCTCTGCGCGTATTGCG
This sequence comes from uncultured Rhizobiaceae group bacterium, assembly GCA_947501445.1. Taxonomy (GTDB): domain Bacteria; phylum Pseudomonadota; class Alphaproteobacteria; order Rhizobiales; family Rhizobiaceae; genus Hoeflea_A. Next base: position 59,627 of record CANMVS010000019.1, read on the forward strand.
CAACCATCGATGCATTTTTGATCGTTGCCGCCGCTAGCAGGTCTTTTGGCTTGTTGGCTATGGCTGCAGTGACGGCCGGTCGGATTGCGTTGACCAGACTTGGCAGATGCCCGGGTGGCAGTTCGTCGTCCTGTACCGCCTTGATTGTGGCATCAACGGCACCGCATGAGGAGTGGCCAAGAACCACAATGGTCTTGATTCCAAGCACCAGTGCGCCATATTCCAGACTCGCCAAACCATCCTCATTGATGAAATTGCCAGCAACACGGATAACAAAAAGGTCGCCCGGTCCCTGATCAAAAATCAGTTCCGGCGCAACACGCGAATCCGCACAACTGACAATGGCTGCAAAGGGTGCCTGCCCGCGTGCCCGTGAAGCACGCCCTACGGAGTGATCCGTATTGACCTCCGAATTGGAAACATATCGCGCATTGCCCTCCTTCAATCGTTGCAACGCCTCATCAGGCGTTACCGGCATTTTGTCAGACGATTGGGCCGCTGCTGATGCCTGAAATGGCAATATCGAAGCCATCGCCAATCCAGCCATGCCGCCTGCAACCAGGCCTCTTCTTGTCAAATTTACGCTGATACATTTGTGGCACATGGTTTTCCCCGAAAACAATGGACCGGAATTACACTGGCACGTGCCATACAACCGGAAATCCCGGGGAACCTGACACAACTAAATTTAGCTGGCAAATGGATGTCACTTTTGCAGGACGGTCATGTTATCGACGTTGACTTTTCTGCCTGGTCAAATTTGGTATCAACACTATTTCGCAATTTGACCGGATACCGACAACGCTACATCTGGCACAAGCAGGACAGACGCTACCGCACAGGCAGCGTCATTTCAGCCGTTTTCCCCGCTTCGATTTTAACGTCAACGGGTGCACGGGCTATCGTTTCACCGTTTTTGTCCTTTGCAACAACAACGTATTTGACCTCATCTGCGGTATCAGAAGATCGTATGCCGCTTGTTTCGCGCTCAAAGCGCGTGGTGTCAGTGATTTCAATGCGCGTTGTTCGCCCGGTCTTGATTTCGAAAATAACAATTCCGTCTTCATTGGTATTTTCAACGCCTGCGGACTTGTTGTTTGCCAGCAACTCGACATCAACTCCCTTTATGCCGCGTTCCCCCTTGCGCACATGGACCAGCAGTTTGAAGGGATCCAGTCTTACCTCTGGCGGTTTTTCGTTTTCCCCTTCCTCCTTTTCCTCACGCACAAGCTCTTCCTCAAGGTTCTTTCTCGACAGGTCCGTCTCGACCCTGAGTGCTTCGGCGCGCCTGAGATGGGTCTTGGAAAGTTCTTCTGCGGCAATGGCCTGTTCATTGTCCTCCCGCGATTTACCAGCCATGAAACGCAATCTTGCAGCCTCCAATCTGGCTGAATCTGCCATGGCTTCATCTATGCCGGTCGCCAAATCCAGACCGGCAATGCGGGTGCGGTCGGCAGCATTGGCACTCAGGTTCTTCATGCGTTTTGCATCTGCCATCGTGGGGATCGTCTTGACGGTATCGCTCATGATTTCCTCTTTGTGATATAGTTGCCACCGGTGGCGACATTGCCACCATCCACTGTCGCCAGTTCCGGTCGACTGGTACACAATCCGGTAACGATTGTGCGTCCTTCACCCCGCAAGACCTCGACACGGGTAATGGCACTGGCATCCAGTGAGACCGTGGTTTCACGCCCGGCAAGTGCGATGGGTATCTGGCGCACAACATTGCTGCCGGAAAACGCCTGAACCTCAACGGTGATATCCTGCCCAAACAGGGTAATCTCCACTTCATCAACGGCCGCCGGCAGGTTCATCGTCAGATTGTGGCCAAACCACAATCCGCGAACACCTTCAAGATACTCCATTCTGGGGCTTATCGCCTGACCGGTCACATCAATAGCGGTCATCGACAGTCCATCAAACGGCGGCACCAGGCACCCGCCACAGGCCAAGGGGCTGATCGCCTGCATCAGTGTTCTGTTTGGCGTATCAACCCGCAGCTCGGGCGGACCACCGACCTCGATACAATGGGTACCCTGATTGTGGCTGGTGTCATTGTAAAATCCGAACGTAATCGCGGAGTTGAGTGTCTTGAAAATGGTTTCCTCAAACCGGTTGCCACAAATGCGCAACGACCAGCCAAGACCAAGCAGATTGGACAGGCAAAAATCGCTGGCAAAATCTATATGCGACGTCATGGTGTTGTTTTGAACCGACACATCGTCAAAACTCATGAAGAAACTTGCCGAAAGTGTCAGGCTGGGCATACCGTCCAGGAAATTTTGAATGACCGTATTGTCATTGAACTGAATTTCCCCGCCCTGCAGCAACCGTGCGATGCCCGCCCAGCTGTTGGTTGGCAACCGGGATTGTGTTGCCTCTTTGCCCGCGATGCGCAATCCAGCGGTGCCACGTCGCAGCAATGACATGAAAAGCAACCCTTCGATCAATTCCGAAGACAACCCCAGATTAATAACCGTGACAGCCGTTCCGAAGAGACGCTCTATTGCCAGGTACAATATTTCATTGTCTGAAAGGCTGCTTGTGCCATTGCCGACAAATATCTCGTTCAAAAGAGCTTCGAGCGATCCGGTTACCGTGCCCTGACTTGCCAGATGGTTACCGACGATGGACATCGGCCCGATACCCAGCACCTGCAGCGCCTTGCCCAATGGCTGATGAACAATATTGTCGTGGATCATCAATGTGGGTACCGACAGAGAACGTGCCGCCGCATAGCGACTGTCCAGGCGCGCTACAGATTTAACATTCGACGCACTCGAATGGGCCGAGCTTTGCGGTGCGGCAAGCAGAATGCGAATACCACCGCGCACGCCAATGCGGGGCGGTGCATCGGATTGTGTTCGCGGTCCGTTATCAACAATTCGGTTATCGGTGATCGACAATCCGACAGCACGCAATATTCCTATTCCGACAATCGCATCAATGTGCCTTTGTCCATTGGCTTCAATCAGATTGCCCGAGATGACACCAATATCCACTGATGTCAGCGAAATCCCGCCAAATGCGATATACAACCGGGCGCGCGCGGGCAGTTCAGGTGTCTCAAGCAAAGCACAGCCGGTAATGACATTGCGATCAACATGCAGGCCATGAACATCCACGATGACCGGCAATTGCCTGCGCGGATCGATTGCAAGCGGTGAACCAATGCCGGACAGGCCCATTTGTGAAATTCGGTTGTCGCGCACATAGACTTCCCGCAGGTCACCTCCCGAGATTGGAATTTCGCTCGGCTCACTGTCCGGATTGTCAATTGATCCGGGCGGAATATAGATAATACAGCCATTGTCATCGAAGGTAATGTAACCGCCAATATAGGCGGGTTGGGCAACGGCCACAGATGCATAGTTCTCAAACACCCGTTCAGCGGTTCTGGTCTCCAGCATCACAATGTGGCCGAGTGTGATGCCATTGCCATTGCCACCGGTGATGATATTGCGCTCAATCATTACCTGGCCCGAGCCACCACCTATCTGTATGCCACTGGCAGCGCGCAATACTGACCGCTGCGCCTCAACGTTAATGATATTGTCGGCGATGAACATGTCATTGCCCTGGGCAAAAATTGCCGGCGCCTGCCCGGCAGGCGCAACAGCAACAAAGTCACGGCCCAATGGTGCGATGGAAATGCGACAGTCCTTTATGCCAAGATTATCCACATACCGCGCAACAATCGCACTGGCGTCCCGTGCCGTAATCGCAAGGCCTGACAGGCCGAGACCCCGAATGGTTTCAACACCATTTTGCCCAACCAGCCCGCGCGCGACGATGGCAGGACCTTCAGCGGCTTCAAAGGCCAGGTCGTCGATCCTGACGCCACCGCCGCCTTCAATTGTCACCAGCGCCTGCAGACCATTGTCGGGCGCGATAATACGCGTGCGTCGCCCGCAGCCGCTGATGCGCACGTTGCGCAAACCGATCAGTGAAAAGCGCTCCGGGTAAACGCCCGGCCGCACACAGATTTCCCCGCCTGATGCCGGCAGCGCGCTGAGGGCCTGCTGTATTGTTGAATAGTCGCCAAAACTTTCGTTGTTGTCACCCACAGTCCATGTGCAGCATCCACGCAAATGGGTCAGCGGACGAAAACGCGGTCGACAATCATGCAGCACTGCACCCCCGTTGCCATTCCATTCAAGCAGTGCCAGTGGCGCAACAAAACGCCGAATGCCCATCGGTGGTGTCCCAACCAGCAGTTCCCAGGGCATAACAACATCAGTGGTCGCCGGTCTTGCCGCGACAATCACATGATCACCAGGTCGCTGGTCCGCACCTGTTACCGTCAAATTGAGACCGGTCGAGCCCAATACGGCAGGCCCCGGCAAAAGCGGCAAGGTGGGTTGCGGCCCTGTATCAGTTCCCCTGTCCCACACACGCAGAAAATAGAACGGTCCATCCTGTGTCTGCATTCCGTAACGGGTCGTCAGCAAGGACGCCGCGTCTGATCTGGTCTGCCATTGTTCGCCGAAACCGGCAGGCACTGTGGTTGCCGGCGTTAACGTAGCGCTGCGCAGGTCCGGATCATATCCGCTCTCAACCATGGCAAAATGACCGGGCTGGTCCTCATCGGCGATTTTCTCGCCATTGGCCAGAACACCGCCCCAGGGAATAATCTCCACTGTTTGCCCCGGTGCGGGCCAATGCAAGGCATCCTTTGGCTCGGTCAAAAACCGGATCGTCGCCCCACCATCTTCCAGGACAACCCGGTACAGTGGCGCTGCATTGTCAAAGCCCCATATGAAACGACCGTTACCGGCTAATGTTATACGAATTGCCTGATTTTCAGCGCCAAGATAACCACCGTCTATGGACGGAGAACAAAGATCATCCCCCCCGGTGCCTGCCTCCAGACCAATGGTCATATTTGTATCTGCGATCAACTCCATGTCCTGTGAAAGCTGGCCCCAGCCTTGAGCGGAAAACCGCTGTACAGCCTCCTCCCAGGCTTCTTCGCAGGTCTCACCCGCAACATCTTCGACCAGCATCACCCGGGTGATCGGCCGCAACCGCGTTGCCGTATCCGGACCACCGAGTCCAGGTTCCAGAGTTTCGGCGTCTTCACTGGAGGCTACCGGCTGCAGCCAGGTCAGCAGGACAGCCAGATCACGTCTTGTCTGCCCTCCCGCCGGAGCCGGATTGGGTTGTTTGTTCAGCCAGTCGGACTGAAGTTGAAAAGTCTCGGTTTGATATTGCTCAAGGCGGTGCCCGCCCAGATAAAAAGTCCCGGCATTGATCGTGAAATCCAGCGCACCGGCGTTGATGACTGGGTCTGTTATTCGAAAACCATCATCCGGGCTGCCGGCCGGACCAATGATATCCGTTCGCGACAGGCGCATATCTTCATAACGGGACTCGGCACGTTCCACCTGATCAGAATCGGTGAATAGCCGCCCCTGCTGGGCATGGAGATCGACGTATCGCTTTTGTCTCGAAAACGCTGAACGTGTTATGTCGCGGGTAGCCATAACAAACTATCCTCTCAAGTTTCTGCGATGAAGAATGGAACCAGACCGAACGGCATATATTCGGAGGCCTTTTGGCGAAGTCCCTCAATGCGTATCGGTTCGTTCAATGATGAATAAGCACCTATCTGCGATCCGTGCTCTGCTCCGGTCTGCAGGAAATCCGGTGCTGCAATATTGATCTGACAGTAACCGGGGTCACCAAAGCGGCGGGAGGTAAACACGGGTGTACCGGGGTCAAGCACATGAGACTGGTAGGGTTTGGGCAAACGGCTGGGCGGTTCATAGGCACCAAAACGGAAACAACCGGCCTGATTGTCCCGCACCTGAGCGACACCCTGCAGCAGCGTTTCCGTTGCATACAGCCGGTGAACAATGGTGTTTCCAAGTACGCTGACCCGCTCCATGATGACCTCACCGGCATCCAAATCGATGGCCGCTTGTATCCCGGCACTGGCGATAATGCTGTCACGGATGACCAGACGGTTTACCTGACCGCTGCCAAATGTTGAGATTTCACCGCATATGCTGTGATCGATCTCCAGCCTGTCAACTTCTCCGGAGATTACCAGCCGGACATTGGGAATTTGCGGGCTGCCCGGCAGACGTGACTGCGCACCACCCGGATCGATGGTTGAATTGGCGACGCGCACCCGGGCGTAGCTGCCGCGCAGGCGAATACTGAATGAAGGCGCACCACCAATCCACAAACCGTCCAGCACCAGCTGCGCGTTGTCTGTTGCTGAAAGGAATGTCCAATTGGCATCCCGTGCCAAATAGGGTCGCGTGCCCTCTGCCGCCTGCACGACCAGATCACGCACAGCGGTTTGACCGGGGGTTACGTCATAGGTTGCACTGTCGCCGATGGAAACGACACCCTGTGATGGCAGATCGGCCGCCGTAATTGAACCGCCACCTTGAATGGTGCTGTCCACATCGCGGGCAACAGCCTCGGGTCTTGCATGGGGTCCGGCACCAACCGGCCCCGGTGTACCGTAGGCGTAAGAGACGGTGGGCGGGTTGGCTGGCGCTGCACCGATGAAACGCAGGCGGCCGTTTTCAGGATCAATGGCAACTCTTCGTCCCTGCGCTGATACGGACCACGCCGCCAGACCCGCAGCGGTGACACGCTCCTGTGGAATGGGGTTACCGGCGGCCTCTTCAACCGACACAGAGCCGTTGGCCTGTGCGGATGACACCGGCGCATTCAACAAGACAGCCTTGCCGCAATTGGCGGACAGGGCCGCGGCGCGGATTCTGGTTAGTGTGGCGGTTTGGGTAAAAAACGCAGCATCCGGCAGGCGCGACACAACGAGTTGCAATTTGTCTTCACCTGTCAGGCGTTGGCCACGCAATCGGCGCAACTGATCCAAACGCGCCGCGTTCATGCCGGGCACGCTTTCCAGCGCCGCCAGTGCCATCTCGCTGATAACATATTGCGCATGCCCAAGCACGCGGCACAACATGGGTGCGGGTACTTCCCAGTTTTGAGCGGCGCGCCAGTCCGGAAAGCCGGTTCCGCGCAGTCCCTGACTGCCACCAGCCAACCGTGTTGAGACCTGAAACAGAGCGATATCACGTCCGGAAGGGTCAAAGTGAAACCCGGTGGTGCCAAAACCTGCGGCAGGATTGACACCTTCGACAAAAAAGGCATTCAGCCGATAGAAATGAAAACCGATTTTGCGGATGCCCGCTGTCGCGTCGGCCCCTTCCAGAACATCAAGCGGCGCCAGCGTTCGCTGCACAGAGCCTGGCATCGGGATGGCACCGGGTCGGCGGATATCAGGCATATGAGAGAAAGTGTCAAAGGGACCACCAGCCAGATCCAGCAGCCTGGGAGAGCGCAAATCCACCAGACCGCCTGCACCCGGTCCACGGTCATCGTCTGTGGTGTAGGCATTAACCGGATCAAGGCGATGCCAGGCTCTTGCAAGACGCCTGAAGCCTTCTGTTACGATGCCTTCATAACCGGTAATATCACTGACAAGCTCTTCCAGAACGGGCCGTGTACCGGAACGGCGTTGATAGTGAATCTTCTTTGCGACGCTGATCCGGTTGCCGCGGTTGTTCAGGGCGCTGAGCATGCGGGTGTCAACCAGCTCCCCAATATAGGCAATGGCCCAATCGTCACTGAGTTCTATGAACGCATCGTCCCACAAATGATCCTGGCTACGGCGGATTTTTGCCGCTTCACGCGCGTATATTTCGACCAGAGCACGCAGTGTCCCCGCCCCTTCCTCACGTCCATCACGATCACGATGGATGCCCGGAATGAGTTCCCAGAGTTTTTCGGCGAAATAAACTTCATAGCCATCATTCGCCATGGGCTGTCTCCCGTCCGTTGATCACCAGTCCACCCGTTGCGATGTCAAAATAGCCACCTGCGTCGGGCTTCAGACCGATAACATTGAAAGCCACGCCATCGGCAGAAAGCGCCGGTACGGCCACGACACCGTCCACCTTCATGGTTTCGGCAAAAACAGCGCTGCGAAACAATGGCCGGCCAATGCCAATGTTGCTTGCCGATAGGATGCCCGTCATCAAATGGTGGCGCACCGCATCTTCCACGTCTGCGCTCACACGGGCCGGATCAATGACCAGATCCATTGCAAGGCGCATGGGTACGGCGGTGGCCGTGTCGACCGACACGGACATGCCGGGCTCGCAAAGATTTCTTATCTTTGCTCGCAAAGCTGCGGTTACGCTTTGTGCGGCGATACACCAGACCTGAATGGCTGCGGTCTGCAGGCTTTCATGCCAGACCCAATCGGCGCGCGCTGCTGTCACACCGGGGAAAGTTCGGCTGACAGCCAGAACATCACCCAATGATACTATGCGTCCCAATAGAAGCGCTGATGAAGGTGCATTGTGCTTGATGTCTTCGAAACGCTCCGCGTCGGCGCCACCAGATGCAGCAATCGGATTGGTAACAGACGACAGACCGATGACCGGTGTGGCAATCTGGTTCACACTATCAGGCGGCGGCGCTGCCTCTCCTGCACCAAAGATATAATGGGCAACCACATTGCCCTGCCCGGTTGGCACACGGCGACCGTGGACACCATCTCCCGTCAGTATTGAGGTTTCATTATCGCTATTTTGACGCACCAGATAAACGCTGTCCTGCGGTCCGGCTGTTGCCAGACTCTCAACTTCTGTCCAGGCAATGCCATCGACCCATAATGCGACGGTGGAACGAAAACCTCTTTCCGTTGCCCCGGTCAGATCATTCACATGGGCCACCGGTGCCTTGGCAAGCTGAAATTCCTGCCCGGCAAGGGCAGAATTGCCATCGCCCAGAACTTCCGAACGGATAGATTGACCGCGGCGTATATCCAGCACATTTCCATGGATTGTAACCGGTGGCGTCAAGGGGATCGGCCAATCGGCGGTCTCTTCAAAAACAAAACGCCCGGTTTGCGTGTCAATCGTACCCGTGACGCTATAGGCCACGCCAAATTCGTCGCTGAGCAAATAGGAGCGCGGTTTGTCGGGCTCCACCGGCATGGCAATCAATCCATCAGAACCGGACTGCAAATCAAGCGGCGTATCGGGACGCACCTCCATGACCGGTGCTGCCGCCACTCGGCCCGCGGAAACAAAACCAAACCTGATCTGATAATTCTCCAGCCCGTTGACCGGTGCGCGCGGGCCATATCCTGTATGGCGCCGCGCAATATTGTTGTAGTCAGCATCGAGCGTCAGCCGTGTTACGGGGATTTTTGTCGCCGGGATCGTCGATGTGCTGGTGGCCGGCGTGTCGTCCACTTCAATCGTGACCTCCACGGTTTGGGCCGGAACCAGTGTCTTTTGCACATTGCGAATTGCTGCAGTCGTGAACCAGCGGTGATCATCCTCACGCGACAGGACCACGGGATCGCCCAGGCGCAAATCCGTTCTGATACGGTCCAGTGTGAATTCGCGGTATTCCGGCAAGGGCAGCAAAACGGCAATCAGCAGTTCAGGGCCACTCGGATCCAACGGCCTGGTAAACAGACCTGCCTGCTGTGTGGCCTTTTGCACGCTTAATTGTGTGACCGATGTGGTGTTGGCCAGTTGCAGCGGACGGTCGAAATGAACCCGCTTAACAGGGCTGCCATCGGCCTGCGCCGCGTCCTGAATGTCCGTAACCGTGAATGTCCCAAACGGGGTGCCTGAATCAGATATCAACAGTAGATCGTCAATGTCCGCATCAAACCTTTTTGGCTCGAAATCCAGGTGCGATTTGGTGTAGAGGCCTCCACCGGAACCAAGCATCGGATCACGGGCAGTCCTGACGGTCCAGGAATTGGATCTGGAACTTATGGTCGCATCGGTTTCAGTCTCGAACAATTGTGGTGGCTCATCGTCAAATGCGCCGGACAGAAACTGCGTTCCTGCCGGAACCGACACTGTTCTGTTTCCCGTTGCCGTGGCGGCGAGCTGCGCATAGGCGGGTGATGCCGGACGCGGTGTATAGCCGATGAGAGAAACAAGCCCCGTGGCTGTTTCGTCGCGCAGGGCGGTGCGCAGATAGGATTCATTGGCTGCAATCCAGTTATAAAACTCCACTGTGTGGCCGATATAGGCGAAGAACTCCAGCAACATGACCCCAAGATCATCGTCGGACCGCGCATTCCAGGCGTCCAGAGCGGGATAGGCACGGATCGACTTCAACATGGACGATCGCAGCCGTGAAAAATCATTAACGGCATGCGGCAGGATCGGCAACCCCGGCGCTATGGTTCGTATTGACGGGCCGATGGGCTGATCACAAAGACAGGTCATGAACCACCTTCCATTTCCAGCACCACATAGCCCCATTCGGGATGGCGGGGATCATTGGCGATACGGATGATTTCGTCGGCACGTGCCGGCTCATAGGGTGCGGCAAGCAATTGCCAGTCGAACATGCCGCGTCGGCGGATCAGGATGTCCTCAACGGCACGTACACCGGTAACAGACTGGATCGTCGCCTCAAGTGCAGAGCGGTAAAGCGGTGCACCGAAGGTGAAATTATCTTCCGAAAGGAACCCCTCGTCATCACAGGTGCCGAACAGAACATCGAGCACACGTTGCTTGACGTCACCGCGAAAATATCCGTGAGCAACACAGATTTTTATCTGAAGGTCGATGTCGGCATAGCGCGGCGGCACAACATGCATGGCCCGCCCAGTCTGGCGAAAACGATCAAGATGATCATGCAGCTGACCGGCCCGCTGTGGCGTCAGCGTGTTTTGCGCACGCGCGTCAGCGGTTGCAAACAAAGCCAGATAGCTTCCCGTGTGGCGAAAACGTGCACCGGCTTTTTGAACCCAGTCCAGACGTTCCCCGGCTTCCACGTAGTCTGCTTCAATCACGGCACGGTAAGTCAGGGTGCGAAACAGTTCGGGCGCAAGGCGCCGGGTTGTATCCTGGCTCTCCCGATCCCGCCCATTGTCGGCCGGCAGAGGATTGTAGAGGTTTGCAATGAAAGGCAGAGCTGTTGCATCCCACCGGGTAATTGTATCGCGTGCAACATTAGAGGCACGCCCGCCGCCAAGACGATAGTGGCATTCAAATACCGATCCTTCAGCAGGCGTTCTGCCAAAATCACTGGTGCCGAAGCGGATTGTGGTGCCGGTTCCGGGGGCAATGTCGTAATGGACCAATCGGGCGCTTTCAAATCGTGGCGGGCCACCGGCATCGTCCCGGCCGGCATAGATATCAGGATCACGCCAATGGCGAACGATTGGCCGCCAATATCCGTCATCAATCGTGTAGTGGGTTGAATCAGACAGGGACGCATTGGTGCCAAGCAGCGACAGGCGGTAATCCCAATGTTCTGCCGGTACCCACGTCTGTAGAACCGCATCCCATTCAACACGGTTTAACCGGATTTGTGGATCGGGTGCCTGCTGCGCCAATGCCAGTCGGGACAGGACAGACGTATCCGAGCCCGGCAGGCTGAACAGGTGGCGAATGGCATTGCCCGGTCCTTCCCGTTCGACGGTTCGCGATACTTGTGGCTCACCAGCCGTCTGTTCACCGACGCCAAAAAGTACAGTTTTGGTTTGCCCGGCAGAAAACGGAACGACATTGCCTTCGACACGGGCAAACTCAAGATCAAGGTCAAACGGTAGCGCCTGCGCGTCTTCCCATTGAATTCGGGTAATGGGTGCATTCGCGTTAAGCACATCCGTCTGATCTTCCACATGCGTCACACGCACGATCCAGCGCCGCATGGGAAGTGATGCATCCGGCGGACCGGTCGCCAGAAGCACATAACGCCCCAAAGGGGCTGCCGGGTCAGATGGAATGTCGTTGAGCACAAGGGTCGCCTGATGGTGCCCTTCAAGCCACATTTGTGTCGCACCAATGGGGAGACAACTGGCAGCAACCTGTTTGCCGGAGGGCCATAGTGGTGGCACTTCACCCAACTGACCAACAGGGGCATCTTCTTCCCATATATAGGCTGAGAAAACATTGTTAACTGCTTCTACAGAATAGGTTTTCCCGGATTGCACTTCTGCAATTCCATTGCCAATTTCAAATACAACAGCCTGATCTGTATTGGACGGAGCCTGAACCGGCGTGCCTGCTGGAATATTGCCGGAGCCCGCCGCCACGACCTCGATGGCAAGCCAGCCGCTGGAGGCGGTACCGTCGTCAATTTCATAGTCGACAAGACGCGCGTGCTGACGAAGGGAACGCAACGTGCGGGCTGAATCAAAACGGGTTTCCTGAGAAATCTGGTCCTGGGTATAGGCAAATTCATCACCGAGCGAGGCCATCAATTCTGCAACGGTTACACCAACATCAGCAGCCAGACGATCCTTCCACGCTGGCCAATATTGTGCAGAAAAATCCATCAGCGCAGCACGCAAACCCCAAAAATCGCGCGCCAGCAGATCAATATCGATATTGCGTTCGTCGCCATCATCACAGCAACGTGGCAGCGGCTTGCAATCCAACCCGCTATCGCAATTTGCCTTGAATGAAAAACGAAGCGAGGCATACCAGTCATCGATGCGCGGATGATCCACCTCAATCAGATAGTCGGAAAACCCACCGGCAAATGGCACTTCGATACGCAACACCTGACGACCATCGACAATGGGCCAGCTGATGGCGGAGATCGGAAACTGATCATCATCACGCTCTGCCGGACGGATAATGATATCGCTGATGCTCAAGGTTCCGGCAAATGCCGGGGCCATGGAGGCTGGATCAACGATGAAATGCAAATCAAGCACGGTCTGACTGTCATCAACCGCGATGAAATCCAGACCGGTCAATGCCGATTGGGCTGCCAGCAGTTCAAGACGATCAGGTGCGGCCATTACACAGGTACCTCCATATTGAGGTAGCGCTGCTCGCCAGTTGTTTTCATCCGATAGACAATCGCAATGTCAATCGTTTCATTGTTGAACACGACATCGACCTTGTCGGTATCGATGACCGTGGACATGAAATTTTCAATTGCCGACAATATGGATACCTGCGCCAGGCTTGCTGCAGATTCATTCAAGGGCGCGAAGACCATGCGGCGTATGCCGCAACCGAATTCGGGCCGACATACGCGCTCCCCCGGATCGGTAAGCAAAAGCTGGCGTAACATCTGGTCCACATGGGCGCCCGAATTGGGTTCCTGCTGCATTTGCGCAAGACCGCTGTCTATCTGCAGCGGGAAGGCCAGTGGCCGGATTTCGGGATTCAATACCATGATGTCACCGCGTCATAAGATTGGCTTGAGTTGAAAGGACCATCAGCGGCCCCTGCGGAAAACCAAGAACAGAAAAACAAAGGCCAACACTGCCCTGAGAAAGCGTTGGGACACCGCCCGACCTCGTTTGAACATCGGGAACAACCCATACGACCCGAATGCAGGGACTGGGGATCGGCGAAGGGGCTGTAGGCAACTGAAACGGACACCCCGATATGATGAATGTGTCGGTGGCCGTCAGCACCGTTCCACCACCAGCGCGTACGCGCGATGTGGGTATGGCTGTCACAACACCACCATGCGGGCACATCATCAAAGCCGTATCAGTCAGAGCCATGCCGGTCATCACGTCACCTCCATCGTGCCGGAATTGACCGTTACACCGGCTGGGGTGACGTCCAGTTTTCCCAAACCACCGGAGTCACAGGATACGCCGGACGCATTTATCTCGGTCTTTGCAACCGCTGACTGCGCCTTGATGCCGCCCGGTCCAATGGTGACCTTGCCTATGGCATCCAGTACGATCTGCGTATTGAACGTGGCGCTTGCGCCCATGCTGTTTTCGATCGTAATTTCGCCAGTCAAATCATCAAAGCGCATCGTGTGTTGTTCGGTTTTCAACATCTTGACGGGTGACAGCGCTGCTTCGGGCAATTCCCCATCTGCCCAGAAAAAACCGGTCCAGACGGGATAGGACGGATCACCCGCTTCAAATTCGACCCAGACGCCAGTTCCCGGTTCCGGCAAAACATGAAAGCCGACACCATTGCCTGCATAGGGAACACAGGGCATTGCCATGACAGCCTCGTCACCGAGCACTGCAGGCACTTTGACACTCAACCGGCCGCGTCCGGTCGGGTCCAGGTTTTGCACGACTGTGCCGCGATACTTGCCAAAAAAGCGATTCCGCAAAAATGTTGCGATCTCTTCAATCAGCTGCGTTTCCATATTGTCTTCACCCCCATGCGTTTCGCAAAAGCGTTAAGTCCATGACATGCGCGGCGGGACCAACCCTGTGGGTAACCGCGCCAACAAGATAATTGCCTGAGTGCAGCGTGCCCGCGCCGTCGATCTGAACAATCGTATGGGCCCGCACAATCCCGCCTGCACCCTCTGGCGTTGTTTTGCACTGTGCGGTGATAAACCAGCCATCCTCGGTCAGTTCTGCTTCCGCACGCGCGGTCAGACCACCGGCATCGTTTGCTGCCGCTGAAGGGATCGCCTTTCGCGGTTCCGGTGCGATGACGGACAGAGGTTTTGCTCCCAGAGGCTCCAGCGGCGATTGTGCCGCCGTTGCCTTTAACGGCGCCTTGTTTGAAGCGTCCACACCAAATGCAGCAGCCGAGGTTGGCCGTTCGATGTCCCAATTGATCTCGAGGCTCGAAATGGCTGCCTCGGTGTTTTTGATGGAAAGTGTCTGCGCCGGTGAACCACTGAGTGCGGGCCGTTTGAAATGTCCCGTGTCGATGCCCAGAACATCCGAGGTTACCCAAAACAGGAACCCATTGCGTTTTGCCAGCATATGAATGAACTGGAGGTCGGATGACCTCTGAATGAGGGTGTTTTGCGTAATCAGATGACGGGCGGTCGTCGGTGCCACATCGGGCACAAGCTGATTTTGGGCCATAACAAGCGCCGCAGCTTCGCTGTCGCTCGGATTTGGCCATTGAACAATCTTGCTCTCCCGGTCCATCTTTATCGACATATCGGTGCCAATGACTTCGAGGCTCGACCCCTCGCCGCCTGTCACCAGTGCAATGCGATGAGCGTGAACCACACCATGAACCAGACACGCCTGTCCATCCGGACCGACGATCAATACCTCTGCTCCCGGCCCGATGCGTTGATCGGCCAGTAATGGCAGGTCGGAATTCTCGATATCCAGCGGAAAAACAATGGTAAAACGCGTTGGCATGCCAAGGCGCTCCTCGACCAGAACCTGCGTTGCCCGCTGGGTCAGATCCGGATCGGGTATACGCCCCGCACCTATGGTAATGCCAAGTCCCATTCATCGTACCTTTTCCGGAATGGCAATCTCAACCACTTCATCCAAAGCGTCGGGCAGGATGGCCTCATTGAGGTCTGCAATACGGTGAAAGGCACTGGCGTCCTTCAGATAAACATAAGCCAGTTGGTCCAACCGCTCGCGATCCCGCCGCTTATGAAATCCCTGCAAGGTCTCAGTGCCACGTGGCGCGGGTGGCAACACTGTGACCATCCGGCCGCGTTTGTCGCTCACCTTAAAGGTCTTTAACCCTCCATACCGACTTGTTTTCATTAATTAATACCTCATTCTAGGATGGCAATAACCCCATGACGGATTCGACAGTATTCGCAAGGTTTGCGGCACCCCAGACCTCCCGTTGCTTCTTGGTGAAAATGTATGAAATCTTGGCCAGTTCGCGGGCAACCTCACTGGGGTGGTCCGCCAGTTCAGCCGGTTTGAGCACACGCAGGCCCACAGAAACCTTGACCCGGTGCGGATAGAGAATTGGAGAATATTCCTGCTCTTCCACCTCAAAGGAGGTGACACGAACAGGAACAATCCTGTTCACCCCCCATACGAACAGGGTAATGGGCACGGAACCGCGTTTTGCCTCGGCAACGGAAAAATTGACGCTGCCACCGAATGCCGATGCCGCTGCCGTCAGCAATCCGCCCAACAGGCTATCTTCCTGGGGAAACATCAATAGCTCCAGCGCTGAAAGCCGGTCCGCAACACCCGATACGACCTGAATCGGATGGGATTGCGGCATCTCGAGCGCATCCGTGGCGTCCAGCAGGAGGCTTAACGTGATTGTTTCCGTCGGATCACCCGGCTGGGCCGTTGCAGCGCTGCGCTCAACGGCCTCTCCCTCGTCCTCTGCCAGTTGTTCCGCATCCCATGCAGCAAAGGACCGCATGATCTGTGATGGGTTCATCTGGAATATGATGACATTGGGCACCGGGCCCAGGAACCGCTCGGACAGTTCAACCAGTGCGCCTTTGACCAGTTTGGGAGCGATAGGGTTGTCAGCAGCCATCGTGTTACACCTCCGGCCTGAAATTGCGTATTTCGTATCGGGCAGAGCGCTGCATCTGATCCACCTCGCTCATGACAGCACCGCTGCGATCGGCACCCTGTGTGGGATCGTGGGCAGCATCCAGCGTTGTTGCCGCGCTCCCGCGTGCCTGCAAAGCAGCCGATGTATAGAATTTCGGTTCTTCTGTGCGCAGTGCGCGCGATAACGAGGGCCGCATGACATCGCGGTACATCCAGTGATAGGTATCCCGCATCGCTTCAAATACGGCAGGTTTTGCCATGGTGCGACGTGTCACTGTATTGGCCCAATCTGCGACACGGCGAAAATCAGTATCACCGGTTCCACCCGAAGGTGCGCCACGGGCGCGCAGGTGCCGAAGGGCACTTCTGCGGAACCGGGTAGCAACCTGATCACTTTGTGTGCGCGGTGGTGTGCCAAAATCATTTTGATTGGTCCAGGAACCACTTCCACCGATATGCAGTTTGCCCATCTTGTGGGTTCGCGCGGCCAACAGAATGGCGGGCATGCCGCCGCCACGACCGCTTCCCGTATGTAAGGCGGCAAGATTGATGGAATTGGTGCCATCCGCAAAAGTCGCCGGATTATCACTATCCTCAAATCCCGGCAGACGATCCCGTGGATCGTCGAACATGCGTGTCGCCGCCTCATTGCGAAAATATTCAATCAGGACAAACTGCGGTATATGGTGCGATTCCCGGTCAGCAGTACCGATGCCGGTCAATTGACCATGGGATCCAAGGCGTAGCCGGTGCTCGGTACCCGTACCCGGATTTTCCGCATCAACATCGGTGTATTCCTGCCACGGAACAACTGTAATTCCAGCGGTTTCCCGTTTGATGGTCTCGAAACGATCAAGATAGCCATTGTCAAATTGGAAATCGCGTGATTGCAGGATTTTTTCACTTGGTTTGCGAAAACGGGTAATGCGGAACAGCAGATTTTTATCCTGAACTGACAGGCCTCTGGTTCGGGGGGTGTCTGCAATCGCTTTGACCCAAAGTGCGTTCGTCTCACTGGGGATACGGCCCAGATCAATCAGATATACCGAGACGCGGGTAACTTCTGGCCGACTTCCGGATGTATTCAAGCGAATGCTCATAGCAACACCGGTGAACGCAAATACAAAAGACTCCAGCACATTTGCAAAGGCACCCGGATTAAGTTCAGTTGACGGCGTGCCTGCCGATGCGCCGCTGCGCACATGCGCGGGGCGTTGTGCCTGTGATGCCAGCACCGCTATCATCCGGCTGGTGATTTCGGCACCACGCCCGCTGTTGATATGACTGCGAATGAGCGCGGGAATTCCGGTGGCGTTGGCATGCGAGCGAAAACGGCCTTTGCGGCTGTCTGACAGGGCAGCTTTGGTCTGTGTCCAGATGCGTTGTGCATCTGCCATGCCTGGCGCTGTTGCGGTTCGCCCGGGCTGTGATCGCTCCAGGACACCGTTTACGAATGCATCGATGTCCGCGGGCTCAGTCAAACGGTTGAGTATATCGGCAAACAGCCGCCCACCTAAAGCCGGTGACAGTCCGCCTGACGATCTACCGCCGGCCTGGATCGGTTTGCCAACCCGATGACCAGGACCGGCAGCAATTTCGGCTGCATGATCTGCAGCACGCTCGCTACTGCGATCATAGCGCAGGCCTTTTCCGGGTTTACCCATCTGCGGCTGGGGCTGTTTGCCAGCTGTTCTTCCCAAGGGGCTCGGGCCGGTATGCTGAAGCACGTGAGCGAGCTCGTGGCGCATGACCCTTTGTCCCTCACCACGGTCCGGTGACAGACCGGGTTTGAGGAACACATGGCTTCCTGAGGTCAATCCAAGTGCGCCAAAACGACCGGTCAGTCGGGCAGCATCCGTACCTGAATGCAGACGAACATGGGACAGGTCGTGACCAAATTCACGCGATACCCGCCGTGTTGTTGGCGCCGACAGTGGTGCGCCGGGGCCAAGAGGGCCCGGATCGATACCAGCATTTGGGTTGTGTCTGGCTGTGGGATCCAGCTTGGGACTGACATCCGGGCTCATTTCAGGCAGCGGAGTTTGATGAAAGCCGATTTCTCCCGGTTCCGGAAGACCGGCCAGACCGAACTGTCTCAATTCGTTATTGGCAGTGGTGACAAAATCCCGCTTGGCCCTGGTAAAAGCGTCCGCGACCTGTGGTTTGAGTTCTCTTTGCCAGTACAGATTGGGATCGACTGCGCTGCCAGCCATGGCACTGGCGATCAGTTGCCCAATTTCATCAATGGCACCGGTCATTCGCAGGATCGGCAGCAGCAACCGGATGGCTTTTCCGATTTTGCCCATGCGCTTCAGCCGCTCAAGGATGAATTCAATCATGGCAGCTATGATCAAATCATTCGGTATTGGGGCGTCCGGCAATTCGAACTGATCAATGGCTGACAGCATTTCAGTGAGTTTTGCATCAAGCGACGCCTGAGGGTCATCCATTGCCGCAAATACGTCGTCCAAATTATTGATATCAATGCCGAATACCGGAACACCACTTGCGATACCCGACGCCACCTCCAGACCGAAGGCAACGCGTGGACGAGACGCGACAAAGGTTTGGATATTGCGCACGCGTGGTACTGTTCTGGCGCGCACAGCATTCAGGCGGTCGTAGAAGTGGATAGGGATACGTCCGATACTGCGGGCAATACGGCTGAATTTACTGCCACGCCGGCCGCGTCGCGCAACACGTTCACGACGCGGATCCCGACGCTCTTCGCGCAGGTAATCTATTGCAGATCCGTTGAACAACAGGAACTGCCAGATTGTATCGGTATCGAACAGATCGGTCGCAAGACGTTCACCCAGAGCGATCAATTCTTCAACCGGTTGCCCGCGAACGACCGCCAACATGTCATCAAATTCATCCGACATGAGGAATTGCGTTACTTCATATACGATGCGGGCAACCATGAGCGCCTGCCCGGCTCCGGGAATGAATTCCGCAGCGTCCAGTGTCAGTTCCGCAGCAAATTCAATTCCTTCTCCAATTCCCTCCATGGAAAGCTGGAAAGCACGGTTGGCGATGACATTATTGAGGAACATAAGCAGTTCCAGATCGATACCACTCAAACTATCTGTGATATCAATCGAATCGCCATTGTTGATCTTTATGCGTATCAGTGTTTGTCCGCTGGGCTCCAGCACCTGCCGGCGTGCATCAAGCAGCGTTGGCGGCGTCACCTGCTCGTCACCGCGGCCGTAAGCAGGCAGGAAAACGAAGGGGCGGAATATGCGCATGATCTGCACGGAATAACCATTGGCGGTGAATGGTTCTGCGGATACGGCAATTTCGCTGGAAAAAAGGTTGCTTTTTAACGTTGTACCATCGCTGATTAATGCCAGTAATTCGGCCTGTTCACGCGCCGTCTCTTCAAATTGGCGCAAAAGCCTCCTTAGCCCCCGCCGCGCCAGCGAGTTATCAATCCCGGCAATCTCTGCCTCGTTCATCAATTGGGTGAGTTGGTGCGAACGCCCTGGTACAGATGTACGCAATGCCAATCTCAAAAACGGGGTGAACCCGCTCACGATATCAAAACGCGCCTCGCTGTGGCGTCCTGCGGCATCCCAACCACTGATGACCTGCGGTGAAAATGCGCGCTGCAGGTCATCAGACAACTGAAGCATCAGGATTGCAGTCTGTGCATTGGCGTGATCGTAAGGCCGACCATGCATGTCAGTGATCGCGTCCGGCATTACCAACCGTCGAAAATCGCCAATCGCGCTCTGAGCTTCATTGGGCGCGCTGTAATTCATCAGACTGTCATCGACATACAATTGCAATTGCGCACGTATATCCTGCAGGCTGCGCCGCCGTTCATAGGACACTGCCAGGGGAAGCAATTCCTCCAACCGCTCGTCTTCTGTGTCCTGGAGCGTACCAAGTGTGACGGTGACAGCACCAAGAATGGAACCGAGGTTCTCACCCTGTTCGGCGGTATGTGCGAGCGCCTGGATCCAGTCGCTATTGTTCAGACTCTCAACGGAGACAAAACCTGCCCGTTCAATCATTCCATTGAGCAAGTCAACCCGTCGAAGAATTGTAACCAGCGGGTCCAGCGATGGGATCACCCAGGCAAAAATGGCATCATGAAAAGCGTCAGGATAAAGCACCGCGCCAAATGAACCTGATTGTGCCGCCATCTCGTGCTTCGTTGCATCATGTTCCGTCAGTATCTGGCGAAAGGAACGTGGGTCCCCTTCATAACCAATGAACTCGAATGTCTGAACCTTCCACCGCATCGGCCGATCATCGCCGCGCGCTGCCGTATAGGCTCGCTGAATGATGCTGCGCTGTTCGCCATCAGCCAGAGGATCAGATGCACTCAGCATGCCTGAAAGCGCATTGGCCAGCCGTTGTGAGTACATCAACCGGTATATGGCAACGAGATCGGACACTGTCAGTGGCAAAAAAACCTTGCGTGCCTCGTCCCCCTCACCAACGGAAAAACTGATTGGCGTATGGGCAGAACCGTCCTCCCGATGGGTTGAAATCTCATGCGCCATATCGGCCACAGCGACACTGGAATCTTTCTCCCAGGCACTGAGCAACGCCAGCGACGAACGCCTTATGTCGCGGCCCGACAAAACCGCAGCGGTTCGCTCGGACAAGACGGGTGCATTCAACATGCGACCGTAACGCGACAGTTCACGGGCGATGCGTATCCGGCTGGCGACACGGATATCCTGAACTCTGTCCACTTCATCTGTGGACGCCGTTGAATCACTGTGGAAATCAAGCG
This sequence comes from uncultured Rhizobiaceae group bacterium, assembly GCA_947501445.1. Taxonomy (GTDB): domain Bacteria; phylum Pseudomonadota; class Alphaproteobacteria; order Rhizobiales; family Rhizobiaceae; genus Hoeflea_A. Next base: position 80,593 of record CANMVS010000019.1, read on the forward strand.
TATCGATCAAGCCGGGTATCAACAGACGTAATGCACCTGCAACAATATTCATATCATTGAAATCATCGGCATCTTTCGAGACCTGCGTTCGCAAATGGGTATCAAAGAGGCGGATAAGATCTTGAATGGCTCGGCGAAATGAATTGCGTCTGGCCCGATAAGCGCGTCCGGAAAGCAGTTCGCCCTCTTGTGTGGTCGCCAATAGGGACAGCCCAGCCCGTTGTATGTGGGTGCGCGCTGTTTCAACGATAGGTGACTCAGGAAAAACACCACCTTCTTCTGCCTGTTCGATTGCCGAACGATAGGTCCCCGCGCCTCTTTCCTGCGCGGTCTGCCAGAACACCAGCGCTCTGCGCGCCAGTTCTGCTACCTCCATATGGGCGTCGGCAAGAAATCCAAATCCCTCTAACCCGTCAAATTCAGCTGAACGCGCACCCGCCCAGGCTTCAATACCACTGGCCATGAAGCTCTTGAAACGCAGTTTGTCACCGGAAAAATGTTGTCCCTCGCGCCGACCCTTCTGGATCGTATTGTGATAGTCCTCATCAATGATTTGCAGGATGCTCACGCCCTGAAAGAATGCATCATTGCGTCCCAGAACATCCCAATCGAATATCTCTGCGAAGAGTTCTTCCACATAGGCCTCAAAACCATAAATAGCCTGAGGTTGCCTCTCTAGGTCCATCAGGTAGTTCCAGACTGCCTGTGGATAGGCGATCGTTACAAACTGACGCAACCGACGCCGCTCTGCAAAAATGCGACTGTGTATGGCATTACGCACTGCCGCATTTGTGCCGATATAGGTCAGGAACGGTTCATGTTTTGCGGCGCTGGGCAGATCGATATCGCCAGTCAACAGCGTTGCCGCTGCCTGATTGTGACCGCCAAATTTCACCAGATCAAACAACAACCCGCGAGCGCGCCGGGACATCTGGTGCAATGGTTTGGAAATGCCCGCAATGGCGCCATCAATGACTTCTGTCGCAAGTGCGGTCCCATCGGCACCTTCGGTATCGAAACCTCCTTCGACGCGGCCAATGACAGCTTCAAGATCAGCATCTTCCGCGCCGCCGTCGCCGGTACGGTGGACCGCCACCAATTTGTCCACCAGATCGGCTCTCTCCGGTGCATTTTCACCCTCAAGCGGCCCACCAACGCCGTAGACCGGTCCGCTTCCGTAGCGCCGCGTCGCATGCATACGGCCATCCGGACCGCGTTCGCCTGTTTGTTGCAGGACATGGGCAATCTCATGAAACAGGAGAGGATATCCCTGTTGGCCAGCCAGGACATTCCGATCTGCGACATGGATATCGGATCCCGCCGTGAAAGCAGGAACCGCCAGTTGGCGTGCACGCCTGCCGCCTGTCCCGTCATGAATGCGAACGGCTGAAAGATCAGCATTGAAGGCTTCTTCAGCCTTTGCCCGCAGTATCCCATCAAGTGGTCGTCCGGTACCGATATCCGGAGACCGTGGCCCGGCGCGTGTTCTGTCCAGTGGCATTGGCAACACGCCTGTATGGACCGCCTTTTCTGCCGCAACCGCCTGCGCCTCAAACCGACTCGAACCGGCACGAAATACCGGTTTGTTTTTGCCAGACGGGGGTTGAATGACCGATTTCATCGTGTCCCCCACAATTTGCTGCGAACCGCCCGGGCAATGGCAGCGTGAACATCCTCACCCTGCCCGACAACCACCTGGAATGTTCCTTGTTTTGTAACAGGCATGCCCGTGGGAGGCGTCATTGATTTTCGAATTGTGTTGGCGAAGTCTTCCTTGTTGACTGTCGACGAACCGGGCACCCGAATACGCAACCGTTCAATGTGATGTGTCGGACGTTTCATCGGCTGATCTCCTGCCGACATGCAGCCCGCACAGCAGACATAATTGCCTTGCGTTCAGTCTTCCCAACTTCATTGGCCTTGAGGGCCTGTTCAATTGCCGTCATGGGCAATTTTTCGATTGCACCAACCCCCAGCGACACCAATCGTCCGCGTATGCTTTCACCAACACCGATATCGCGCAGACGACGATCAAACCATTTGCGCGTCGTATCATGCCAGGTACCGCAAACAGAAAACTTCACTGGCGGCGGAACAACCATTGGTGTTGTCAGTACGCGGTTCAAGCGCTCGTCATCAGTCTCCGGACCTCGAGGAAGCCGCGGATACAGATTGAACGGTTGTGCAGGTTCGGGTGCATCAGGTTCGTCAGGCTGTGCCGATGACAACAGGGCAGGACTGACGATGGTTATTTCCACGCGGCGATTACGTGCCCGAAACTTTTCCCGATCAGCTGCATCAATGCCGGTTTCCTGTCCCTGTGTCTCTCCAAATCCGGCACCCGATACGTCCGGTGAAAAGCCAAGACCCGTCAGCAGCAATGTGCGCACGGTCTGACGGCGCCCATCTGACAGCGATTGATTGAATGCTTCCGTACCCTCAGCAGAAGCATATCCATCAATGCTGATCACCGCGTCGGGCATCATCCGCAATTGTGACTGCACCCGCTTCAGCGCGCGCAGGCCACCAGCACCCAGCAAAAAGCTGCCCTGGCTGAAATAGAGTTTTACGGAAATTCCGATATCTGACCTGAACACTTCGGGCGATGGCACACTGGGTGTTAAACTAAGATCGGGACTGAGTTGAGGTATGCTTTGCTTCCCATCAGTGTCAGGCTGTGCGACGTGGGCCAATTCATGTGCGATCAATGCATCACGCTGATGACCGCTGGCCGGGGCGTTGCGACCGAGACGAATATCGCCATTGTCAACAAAGGCCCTTGCGCCAAGGCGATCAGCTGCCGCGTGTGATTGTTCATCATCATGAACGCGGACCTGATCAAGTCTGGTCCCCAGTTTTTCAGCATGCAGGTCATGCAGTGTGGCGGGCAGCGGTCGTCCGCCTCCAGCCAGCGCCGAAAGGTTCCGGCCGATGTTTTTTTCGTCGCGCATATGGCGATCCGCATAAAGGTTGGCCATGCGCTCATTGTGAGGTGATTGTACAATGCCGGTAGGCTGCACCTCCTGTTTGTGTGAAGGTGTCGGGCTCTGAACACTGCGCCGACTGCCAGCCATGGTCGCCTTTACGCGTGCGGAGGATGTGCGCAACTTCCTGGAGGCTGGTTTGGGTCCTGCATTCATTGCATGGCCTCCAATTCCAGCCGGTCGCGTGCGTTAAGCGCCCGTCCGTCCTTCATCAGTTCACTGTCAATTCCGATCAACAGGTGCTCCAGCTCTAAAGGCCTGCCCTGGGCATCCGCTGAAAATGCGGCTGTCAGGAGTGATTGTTTGATATGCGCTCCGGTGAGATCTATGCGATGGGCAAGCAGATCAACCGCAGACGACAGGCGTAACAGGGTGCGTTGGTCAAACATCTCGCCCAGCGTGTTGTGCCAGATGCGCAGACGGGCTGTTTCGTCGGGGATCGGAAATTCGACGATGTAACGCAACCGGCGGGTAAATGCCTCATCCATATTGCGTTTGCGATTTGATGCCAAAAGAGCAATGCCAGAGAAAGACTCTATGGCCTGCAGCAGGTGCCCGGTATCCGTGTTGGCATGCCGATCATTTGAATTCCCCAGCTCCGTGCGCCGCGCAAACAGGCCATCGGCTTCATCAAACAACAGGACAACATCCACCGCCCTTGCTGCCTCCAGCACACGCTGAATATTTTCCATCGTCTCACCAATGTATTTGCTGATAAGCGCAGATACATCTATGCGATAAAGATCAAGCTGCAGTTCAGCCGCTATGACCTGGGCTGCCATTGTTTTGCCCGTCCCCGGTGGGCCTGTAAACAGGGCCACCAGCCCGCGTCCCTGACTGAACAATCGGTTTATCTGCGGTTTTTCCCAGAACCGTTCCCGTGACCGGGCCTCATGAACCAGAGCTTTCAGGTGCGTTTCAAGGCGCAGCGGCAATACGAGATCATCAAAGCCAAATGGACAGGTTACGCGCGTGGCAAGATGGCCAAACCTGTCATGATCGAGGGCACGAATATGGGCCGAGGCGGCGGATGCATCACGCGGCGCCAATTGCGCTATCCGGGCAATAATGCCCGGGTTGGCTTTATGGCGTTCTGCGAGATGGATGAGGTCCTCCTGTTTCCACGTGGCGCAGGGTGGATAAAGCCGGCGCCACAATTTCAAGCGCTCATCAACTGTTGGTTCCGGCAGGGACACGCGCACGGATGCCCCCTGCCCGTTTGGCTCAGCACCGGCCATCGATACATTTTGTGTTCCATTTTGCCCGATGAAAATTACCGGGAACTGCGTAAGATCGACCGGCAGTACTGGAACCGTTGCGCGATGCCCCTTGAAGAATATTGCCGAACTACTCAAAAAAGCCGATCGATGCGCAGCAACCAACACATCGTTGACAGGATATTTGTCTGCCCTATCGAGATCGACAGCAAACAATCCCAATCCCAATTCCGACGCGACTGCTGCAGAAAACGTTTTACGCCCGCTTCCTGCATTACCGGAGATTTCCAATTGGAGTGACGCCTCTGGTGATTCCTGCAAAATCCGCTGCAACTCCGACGCGGTTTCTTCGACCGGCCAGCTATCCAAAGGCTCCCTTGGACGAATGAGCTGCATGCAATCCAGCAGGCAGGCCGCTATTGGCTCACCGCCTGAAAGATAACGCCTTACTGCAGGTTCCAATTCGATGCGATCCGGAAGATTGCCGCCCATTGGCACACGATGGCATATTTGCCAGCGTGCAAGCGCCGCATCTTCCTGCCAGCTACCAAAGCTGCTTTCGAAAAACATGCGACTGGCAAGTTCATCCGTTGGATAGTCAATATGTTCTGCCGGGGATATATGGCGCAACAATGGGCCAAGGCCCGGATCAAAAGCTATTGCCAGTGTCAGGTGCAACAGCGCGCGGGCCTGTCTGTCGAGCCCGAAGACGTCAACAAGGCGCTGATATCGCTCATCATCAAGACAGCCAATCAGCGCGTCGGTTTCCTGCTGAGCACGCCAAAATGCAGCTGCCTGCTGATCGGATGTGCGAAAGCTGGTTTCGGCTTCAGGATTATCAGCCTGCAATGCCAGACGGTCTATCGGTCTGGCGGCACTGTCTCTTTCATCGTCACTCCATAGTTGGTGGAGAAACAACGCACGGCATGCGGCTGCCAGGCGAACCCGGCGCACGACAAGTTGCGCAAGCCCCGCAGCTTCTTTCGATGTGTCAATGACCGGTTCGCTGCGCGCATCAACACTGATGTCAGGTCCACTGGTCATGGCACCCTCACAAAAGCCGGCGGTGTTTCCGCCCCGTTAATCAGAATGCGCAAGGCAACATCTGTACCCGATACCAGATCAGCAGGTAGTTGCACCTCAATCCGCCCGGCGTTGATGATCTGATATTCGCCCGCCAGAGGCGCTCCACCAGCTTGCACCAGCATCCGGGCGCCGATGTGAACTTCCACCTGCTCGGGTGCAATTGCCGGGTCCGCGAACAGGCCGCCGTCTATTCTGAACAACCCGCCACCCAGATCTGAAATCAGATCTACCGCCGGTGTGATCTGGATTGGTGTTGTATTGGATGTGTCGCTAACCAAACGACCAGAAAGCGTTCGGGAGGTACGCACGCTGACTGAATAGGTTCCGGGCAAAATGGTCGTGCCACCAATTGTCGAACCGATGCGGGCAACCAGCCTGGTCGGCTGTGCAACGACAGCCCAGTTTTCATCCGCAACAAGAGGCTCGCGATCGCCATTGCCACGCAGCAGCAGGTCAACGCGTTCCCCGCTCAAATTGGCGCCGGTCAATACCAGATCACCGCCATAGGCAACAACGGCCGGGCTTGTTGTAATCGTTTGCGCCAAACCGCCGGGAAGAAGAAAATTCACGCTGGTTTCTGACGATGTCACAAACGGCGAACCGGCAGGGTAAGCCGACACACTATAGCTATAAACACGGCCCGCGCGCGATTGGATGGTGTCCGGATCAAGGTAGACGACGCTGATAGTGTAATAGGCAGCCAGCCGCATTGCAGATGCGCCGGCTGTCCAGTAACTGACAGCCTCGGACGGCATAACCGGCACCTTGTTAACCCGGAATCTGTTTTGCGCACCAACCAGCCCGAGTAAACCAAAAATATTGGTTCCATTGACCTCGGTCTCGTCATCAATTTCCGGTGCGTCGTGCAGCGCTTTGAGGGCGCAGCCAAACAGTAACTGCGCTTCATGCATTTCGTTAACGGACTGACCGGCGGCGACCGGTGACATCTGAAAATGCATTTCAACAGCCATGGAATTGTAGCGAACGTCGTCTATTCCGCCTACAGGCGGCGGGGTTTTGTGATGAGGGCTTTCCGTTGTGTGATAAAGATAAAAGGACAATCCGGCACCGGCAATCTGGTCTGGTGGAACCGGTGAGACGATGGGGCGACTGCGTGGTTGCCATGCCGGAGAAAGCTCCACCGAGCGCGCAATCAGCTCGGTAAATGTACGTGTAACGAGGGAGAGATCGAGCAGGCTCATCGCATCCCCCTATCTGAAACCGGACCCGGAGGCGCTGCGCCGCGAAGAGCGCATGGCACGTAACGCGGGTTTTCGCAGACCTTTTGAGCGTTTTGCTTTTGGCATATTTTCAGAAATGATTTCTATTTCCAGATTGCCGATCACCACATCGGGTGCCGGTGGCGGTATTTTTTGTTCGGCAATTCGTGTCGGTTCCATGGCCGGTGCAAGCGGCGGGTTGGTGGTCAATTCGACACCGGTATAACCGGGTCCAGTGCCATCCACCTGTATGTTTACATCAGACCTGAAAACCGGTTGCACGTCTGGAACGGGTGATGGCTCTGCTTGTGAATTGGTATGTACAATTGTCACACTGTCGGTGGATGGCGATAATTGAGGCGCATGTTTTGGATGTGACCCAGTAACTGTATTTACCGGATCAGGAGACAATTCCTGTAAAATCGGTTCGGACGCCGTTGTAACCTCTACCCCGTTTGACGCCGCTGCATTCCTGCTTTGCTTCGTCTTCAATTGATCATGATCGACAATGGGACGCCGCACCTCCGCAGCCTTGGCCTGCTCAGCGTCTGCAAGTGGCTGAAAATCCGCAACGCTGATTTGCACATCAACATTGACCTCATCAGATTGGCGGCCAATTGGTTGGATCGGGTCTGCCTGTTGCTCCAGTGCGGGCCATGTTTCATTTGGACGGGCTATTTGTTCCGTCGGTCGTGTCTCAATGGGAGGTGGAGCGGGCTTGTGTGTGTGCGGCGTATTCAAAGTGGTTGTGCTCGCACTCGCAACGCCATCATGCGTATCCGATGATTGATCAACGAAATCATCATAAGCGCGAATGATCGGTCTGATGGGCTGCTGGTCGATAACGCCGGTTGCTCTTTGCGCGATACGTTTGAAATAATCTGCCATCACAAGACACCGCCTCGTGCAGCAAATCGCTCAGCTTCAACCAGTGCGGCCAAATGACGACGGTCCTGTCGGTTCAACTGTAATATCTGATCAAGCCCCCAATGGTAGGTGGAAGCCAGCAGATGCATCTCGCGGGTCAATTGCCGTCGCTCCGCCAGCAGGGAGCGAACCAGATAGTGTTCCATTGAAAACCGAAGGGATTCTTCAAAACCACATTCAGGGCATGTTGCCGTCAGATCCAGATCGATTATGGGACTGAGCCACTCCATGACTTTGGCCACTGTTGCAGGATCCAATGCTGAATGGGCATTTGTATCATCGACACATCGTGACACGAGCGCTGCCTCCGCTGCCTCGACAGTCATTGCGGAGACGGCTTCTTCATCGATGGCAGTTGGTGCGCGCAATATATGACCGCTCTTGAGTTCGGCTCTCTCATCGTCGAGTTTCCGGTGAACATTTTCGGGCTGCGGTTTTTCCGTCAGCGATGATGCGATGTCGGCAATGCGAAAATCAAAATCATAGGGTTCATCGCAGTTGCCGCATTGGCGCGTAGCTTCAATCGAATTGCCATAAAGCGCACCATAGAGTTGGCATAGCAGTTGATCACGTGCGCCCACTGACATGGCACGTGCAGGTTCTTCGCCGATCAGATGAGAGATGATACGTGTGCCATCGCGGCGGTGGCCGGTAATTTGCCACTCAACAGCCCCTTCAATTTGTTCAAAGGCTCGCGATTGGGAAAAATTTGGCTGCATAGCGATCATTCATCCTTACTGCGCTGATAAAACCGCGGACGGTGCCAGCGCCGTTCAGGTTTCTGAGGGTTCGCCAAAGTCCAGATCACGGGTCCAGCCGGTGTTCTGCAGGACCATGCTTTCTATCGCCACACTGGTGCCATTTGCATCCAACTCCGGCAGGGCCGTATATTCAGATACCCAGCACTGAAACACATTGTAGACTTTCGCCACCTGGCCCTGCTCGTTAAGCAATTCCAGGATGATGTCACGGCGAAAATTCTTCAGTGATATGGATGAGTCACCATCGGTCGAATAGACAAGCTTTGACCAATCCTCGAACTCGGTATCATGTGTCACCCCACGCTCCAGCGTAACCGGCTCAAAGGAACGCGTTCCGGGCATGACACGCGACGTGGAAGGATCACCTCCCTCGCGGTGTTTTATCGGCTCGGTGGACTGCTTCAAGGCAGAAACCTTGCTGATGCCCGCCACATAGCGACCATCCCATTTCACCCTGAATTTAAAGGCTTTATACGGATCAAAACGATGCGTATTGACAGTGAACTGCGCCATAACGGCTACCCTCCTCGATCGCCTTCAGGTCCGATGAAAACAAACCGTTCAGCATCTCATTGTGTCGGTCTGCTTTCCCGGGTCCGATTGGTCCCGGGATGGCGACCTCAGGTTTCAATCTGGCCGGCTATCTGCTGCAGACGCAGAATGACGAATTCAGCAGGTTTCAGAGGTGCAAAACCAATCCAGACATTTACCCGTCCAAGGTTCTGGTCAGTCGCATTGGTGGTCTCTGAATCGCATTTGACAAAATAGGCGTCTTTCTTGGTCTGCCCCTGAAAGGCACCCTGACGAAACAAAGTATGCATGAATGCACCGGCATTCAGCCTGATTTGGGCCCACAAAGGTTCATCATTGGGCTCAAACGTTACCCATTTCAGCCCCCTGAAGAGGCTCTCTTCGATATAAAGCGCAAGGCGTCTTATGGGCACATATTTGTATTCGCTACTGGCATTGTCATCACCATCCATGGTGCGCGCGCCCCAGGACACAATGCCGTTGGGGAATTGGCGAATGACATTGATACCGCGCGGATTGAGAATGCCGTTTTCCATGTCAGAGAAAGGATATTCAACACCATTGATGCCGCGTATGTCTGCCTCGGTGCCGGCTGGGGCTTTCCAGATGCCACGCGAACCGTCAATGCGCGTCATCAAGCCGGCAATTGCGGCTGATGGTCCAACGAAATGCTGGCGGTCATTTTCACTGATGCGAAGGTTCGGATAGTATACAGCCGCGTGGTCCTTCACCAACCCAATTTTCAGTGCTGACACGCCGGTACTGGCGCTCTGCGCTGTTGTCCAGCTGACAGGTGGATCCATGAGCAGGAACGCACGGCGCTGCTGACAAAAAACACTTGCCAGACGATAGACATCCGCCATATCGAGCGCCGATCCGACTGTTTGCGGCAGTGACATCAGATTGAACAGGTCGACATCACTGTCGATAATGGAAAACGCATCCTCATACTCATCAAGCGTCGGTGGATTTCCATCAAACCCTGCAGCACCGGGTGTTTGCAGACCTGCGGTGCCACCTGCACCATTGACATAATTTTTGACATTCACCGTCATAAGCGGCCCCAGATCAAGGCCAGCCCCACCACCATCAGATGATGTGAGTGCCCCGGTGAACAGGTCGCCGGTTTCTCCTTCGGGCTGTATGAGCAAACGTAATCCAACGCTACTTGCCGCCCAGGGGAATGTATCTGGATGACTATCGCGGTATGCATTGATCGCATCCCGGATTGTTGCAAGTCCAAGGCGAACACCATCGGCGTTTTCACCCGGAAATGCGTTGGCATCTGCCCGATACAAAGGATCTGCTGCGGCAGATGCAATCAGATCAACTGGGATCGATACCGGCAACCAGCTGTTGTCGGGCTGTCTTTCCGGCAGGCTTATTTCCTGAATTGCGTCCTGCTGGGCTGACGACAGCGCAAGGGCGCTGGCAGCATCGATTTGTAGTGACAGCCCGCTTGGCGCCGGGCGTGTTGCTGCGTGTGAGCCAATTTCCAACCCGCCCTGCTCGCTGCCCATCATCAGGTGCACGGCGATATCCGCTGCGCTGGGCGCAGGGATGATTTGCACACCGGCGTCGGCATCATCGGCTGTTATGCGCAACAATGCCGTGTTGTCACCATCTGCAGCGATGGGCGCTGGCCCTGCTTCAAAGGAAACTGTCACTGTTCTGGCAACCGGAACCAACGCCGTATTGATCAAACTGGTCAATCGGGTTGCATATTCCGTCAAAACCTGTGCTGAGCTCAATCCGTCACCCACAGGGTCTATTTGCGGAATATTTGCAGCGGCGCATTGCACATCAACGAACGTACTGCCGCCAACAGACAGGCGAAGCTGTCCGTGATCGGCCAGCGCAGCCTCAATCCGGTCGCGTATCTCAACTGGTGTCCCATCGGTATAGGGAACAGGTCGACCGGCTTGCGAAAGACCGGCAGCTGGACCGCCTGCAGCAATTTCAACAGCCGTTACAAGTTTTGACTGCTGGGACAATATATCGGGTGCATAAAGAGCACTTGACGGGTTCATTGACAGATTTCGAAATGTCTCGATTGCCGCACGCACCGTTCCACCGCTGGCAAGCGGTTCCGCACGCCACAATTCCACATTGAAATTCGTTTCCGGATGATTGGCATCATATGTTACACGGGCACGAACCTGATCACCGCTGCGGCCAGCCTGACGGGCGATCAATTCAAGCACCGGGGTGCCATCTTCAGCCTGCATCTGCACGGTTGCGGATGTGGCACCTTCTGCTATGCGCATGACATAGCAATCGGTGCCACCATTCAGGAAGAAAAGACGCATGTATCGCGCCATATCACTGATGGATGAATCCTCGCCAAATTCGCGGGCGAAGTCTGTATAATTAAATAGCCTGCGCGGCTGATTGATAGGACCAAATTGGGTGGCGCCGACAAACATTGTTACGGAAGTGGACACAGCCGCAATCGTTCGCACGCCGCTTGGTACCTCGAGCACATAGACGCCCGGGTAAGTGGTGGCAACATTCATGATGAGCACTCCAGCTCGGGTTTGGAATTTGGTTTATCCGCCCCTCAGCTGCCGACGTGAGTTACAGTGCCGGCTTCCCCCTGAGGGCTATGCATAAATGGCAACAGTCTCATTACAGTACGAAGAATATTAGTTAGACGCCGAAGGTTTTTCGAGTCCACCAGAAGTTTAATTCAGCTTATCCACAACCTCATCCACAGGTTTCTGTCTTTTTTTACTAATTTCGAATTCGACAAAATCTTGACATAATTCTGTAGTTGCAAAAATTTATACAAGCATTTGATAATATACGCTTTATTTCTTGAATTAATATTACGTGTGAAACTGACATTGCTGCCTCGGTCTGCCTCCTGGTACAGTTCCACGGGTGAAGCGATGACTGTCGCCCGGCAATATGCGACAGAGGTGACCGACCATATTTGAGGGGATAAAACAGCATCTAATTTTAGTTGATGCATTCAGGTTTTGCCGATTCCACCAAAACCTGAATTATTCCAGAGCGGTCAAAGCTGGGGCGTGTCGCGCGATATCCTGATGCAATAGCCATTGTGTGCAGATGCATGTGCACCCAACCCCATGACCACATAGCTGAAATGCTCTGAACTATCGATAATGCCCACCTTGAAGGCATCGGGCAGATGATCAATTGCGTAAAACTGGTCTGGCTTAGGGCCAATAACGCCTGTCAGATTGGAACGCAGTATGGTTTGCCCATCGGCCGCTTCGCGAATCGCAATACCCTTGATGTTTTCCAGCGATAACTTCATGGATTGAATACCATCTGGATCCAGCCCCAGTTCAGCAAGATCTAACTCGTAGTGACCAAAAAATGACTGATGGATCTGCTTGAACACAACCAGGTCGTAGGTGACATTTTCCGCCAGTACCGCATGATCCTGCACGATCACCGGATTGTGGCACTTCCAGGTCCCGACAAGGTTGTATCCGCCGACATCGGATGCAAATGCGGGCGAAACCGCAGTCACGGGCAATAAAACGGAAATTACTCTCAACATAACATCACGTAAACGCATGGCTAATACCCTCATTGCGGTTGCTTTAAGACGTTGCAACCATCTATACATGCATTATAACGTATAATTATTATTGAATTCGAGGGAAATTGGTGCAGATAACTCACCCGGAACCCATTTGATCGCGGGCAATGCATTCACAAAATATCGTTCTTGCTGTTTAGCAAGCAGGACCCAGCATACCGTGACCAGGCAAAGGATTGTTGCATAGGCTCATAATGGTGGTTCGAAAATCCAGCGCTGGCCGCGAGAAATGTCTACGCTGTGGGATGTCACCAAACAGCCAGTGATGCCTGGATTTGGCAAATTGTGCTTCGTAACAATGTGGGTGGGAGTTGGAGCGGGTAGCGGGAATCGAACCCGCATATTCAGCTTGGAAGGCTGCTGCTCTACCATTGAGCTATACCCGCAGAGCCAGTGGGAATGAATGGTGGAGGGAGTTGGATTCGAACCAACGTAGGCATAGCCAGCGGATTTACAGTCCGCCCCTTTTAACCACTCAGGCACCCCTCCATTTCCACTGACGGGGTCAAGTGACAAAGCAATTGACCAATTCACCGATGCAAATAATCGTTGAATCTGCGCGGGGTTATGAAGGCAGGACCCAGTTCTGTCAACACGCCAACACACTAATTTTTGTCGATTATGCAAATGAGGCTATTTTGCTGGCTCAGGGTCTGTTGAGATTCATCACTGTGGCGCTGTCAGATCAGATTTTTCGGTATCGTTTCAATATGAACCATGGCTTGGAGCGATGGTGAGAAAATCTGGTCAATTGACCTCAGAACCCGACCTCTTTGGCTACCGGACATCAGTGCGAACGACATGACGCGACTCGCACAGCAGCAGGTATCGTGTCTTGTCACCAACAAACAGACGGCGCCAGCACCGCAATATTGGCACCAGGCAGTCCAAGGCACCACAATAGACGTTGCCAATTGACCTAGCCTAACTATAAGACAACGCCATGAGCAATGATAAAAAACCAAGCCACACACAGCGCGACACCCATTATGCGAACCTGCGTCGTGCCTATCGCGACAGCAAAGCGCTACCGGCATCACAGGACTCCAAAAGCCAGATGCGAAACAAGCCCGGGCAGCTGCCCGATAGCGTCCAGCTCTATGGGCTTCACACCGTGCGCCAGGCAATGGATAACCCGCAACGTGTGATATTAAAGATGTTGGTGACACGCAATGCCCTGTCACGGCTGGAAATTGAAGACCCGCAGGCCCTGGCTTACCCGGTGGAAATGGTATTGCCGCAGGCAATTGATAAATTGCTGCCTGCCGATTCCGTTCACCAGGGTGTCATGATAGAAGCCAAGCCATTGCGCCTTCGCACAATTGCGGAATTGAAGGACGCTGACCTGGTTCTGGTCCTCGATCAGGTGACCGACCCTCATAATGTCGGTGCGATCATGCGCTCTGCAGTCGCATTTGGTGCTGGCGCCATTGTCACGACCTTGCGCAACAGCCCTCAGGAATCAGGTGTTTTGGCGAAATCAGCCTCCGGTGCCTTTGAACTCATTCCCTATCTGCAGGTTGGCAATCTGGCTGATGCGCTGGAGGAACTGCACAAGATCGGCTTTACCACCATTGGTCTGGATTCAGACGGCCCACAACCGCTGGAGAACACTCTGAGCGGCGAGCGCGTTGCACTGGTTCTGGGGGCGGAAGGCAAAGGTATCCGTCAAAAGACAGCCCAGACAGTCACAGCGCTTGCGCGCCTTGACATGCCTGGTGCCATAAAATCACTCAATGTATCCAACGCCGCTGCAATCTCACTTTATGCGGCTCGAAAACACATCAGCGGCTGACATGAATTTGGACGTTTGCTGAGCCTTTGCATCATGCAGAAATTATTGGGTTTGACCGGTTTTTTTTAACACACTCCAAAAGCTACCACCCGTTGTCTTTTCCAGACTTTCCGTCGTCATTTGCTCTGGTGTATTATCGCGCTGATCTGTGTTTGTTTTCTGTGTTGATGATGTTTTTGGATGTGACATTGCCCAATCTCCTGTAATTACGTGCCGCATTTGTCTTGGTGGCCAATCGTGAATTATCGTTTATTTTAAATGATTTGGTTGTGCATTCGGAGATATTCAAGTGGCACCATCATTAACAATCAGCCATCTTTTATATTGAGTTGCGAACAGCTGCCCTGTTCCACCTCATGCACTCGGGCCACCGACAGCTCCAGGCGTGACTTTGTGGGGCTATTGCGCCGTCCAACCACCATCAATGGGAATGGATGTTCCGGTCATATTGTGGGCCTGGCGATCACAAAGCCATACAACAAATGAACCGATTTCAGCGGGATCTGACATGCGCAGTGAGGGTTGTTTTTCACTGAGGAGACCGGCAACACCGGATTGCCTGTCACCACCGGTTTGCGCTGCACGCTGCTCTATCTGCGGCTCAACCATTGCGGTTTCCGTCCAACCAGGGCAAACACAATTTACCGTAACACCGCCACTTTCGCGGGACCCTGCATCGGCATATTCAAGCGCTGCAACACGGGACAGGCCGACAAGACCGAATTTGGAGGCCACATAAGGAGATTTTTCTACCGAACCGACCAGACCATGCACTGAAGCTACATTTATCACCCGACCGTACCGGCGTTCACGCATCAACGGCATGGAAAGCCGCATTGTGTGAAAGGCTGCAGAAAGATTGATGGCCAGGATGTCATTCCATACGCCGGGATCTGATTCGCCCAGCGGTGCGGTTTTCTGGATTCCGGCATTATTGACCAGAATGTCCACACCACCCCAGTCAGCAACCGATTTCATCATTGAGGTAATGGCCTCCACGTCTCGTAAATCCGCATCAAAATAACGCAGCTCCGGCGATCCGGCATTTTGAATGGCAGCACTTGCCTCATCAATCTGTTGGGCATCGCCAAGACCGTGCATCGCTATGCGGCACCCCGCCCCGGCCAGCGATACCGCGATTGCCAGGCCAATGCCCTGTGTTGATCCGGTAATGAGAGCGGTTTTGCCCTCCAACATCTGTGAACTCATGGGGTTGCCCTGTCCTTTGAGGTGAATTGCTCACGCAATTTTGTTTTGAGCACCTTGCCGTAATTGTTTTTGGGAAGATCCTGCACAAAGTGGTAGGTTTTGGGTCGCTTGAACCGGCCTATGTTTTCAAGGCACAAAGTGTCGAGTTCCTCAGCAGACACGGTGTGTCCCGCAACGGGGACGACGCAGGCGACGACAATTTCGCCCCATTTGTCGCTGGCCTGGCCAATAACACTGACCTCCTGTACATAAGGGTGTGTCAGCAATATTTCCTCCACTTCACGCGGATAGATATTACTGCCGCCGGAAATGATGACGTCCTTTGATCTGTCACGCAGCGTCAGATAGCCATCCTCATCCATGCTGCCCAAATCACCTGTCCATAGCCAGCCGTCGCGCAGTGTCTGTTGTGTTGCCTGAACATCGCGCCAGTAGCCCGCCATAACAGGTGCACCACGAACAAGAATCTCGCCATTTTCTCCACTTGGAAGCGCGCACCCATTGTCATCTGCAATTCGTACTTCGACACATGATTGTGCTTTGCCGACCGAAGCAAGGCGTTCACGCCATCGGGGATGTTGACGGTCGCTGATGTCAGCGCGTGAAAGCGCGGTAATCGTCATGGGTGACTCACCCTGCCCGTAAATCTGGCAAAAACGCGGACCCAGCACATCTACGGCCTCGATAATGTCTGCGAGATACATCGGGCCACCGCCATAGACGATGGTTTTCACGCCGTCTGCAGTGCGTCCCGCCCGTTTGCTTTCGTCCACCAATCTGCGCACCATCGTTGGCGCGGCAAACATGTGAACATTGCGTAGTTTAACGGCCAGATCCAAAATTTCGGTCGGTTGGAACCCGCCTGAAGGTGGTATCACGTGACGGGCACCCTTGAGTACATGCTGAATATTATAAAGACCGGCACCGTGTGACAGTGGCGCTGCGTACAGGGCGGCATCACTGCAATGAACCTCATCCACGTCGACAAAATAGGCATAGGCCATTGCCTGCAGATTGCGGTGAGACAACATGACAGCCTTGGGCTTGCCGGTTGTTCCTGACGTATAGAACAGCCAGGCAAGATCATCGGCTCGCCGCTCCACCGGCTCTGCAATTGCAGTCTCGATTTCTCCTGGCCAATTGTCATCATCGCCAAATGAAATGACTGAGCTGTTGTGCCCGTTCAGCAATGGCGCAAGCCGGAAACTGTTTTGGCAATCGGCAAAAACCAATCTTGCCTGCGCATGCTTCAGAATCCATGCAGCTTCTGCCGGGTGGAGTTTCACATTAATCGGCACGGCAACAGCCCCCGCATGCCAAATGCCGTACAAGGCGATGAGGTACCGCGTAGAATTTTCTGCAAATATTGCAACGCGATCACCGGGGGCAATTGCGCATTCATTCGCCAGCCTACCTGCAAGTCGTCTCACATCAGATGCAAAGGTCCGGTAATCGGCAACAAGTGTACACCCGGAGAGTAATGCCGGTTTCTTCGGCCAGGCACGGGCAGCTCTTGCGAGCCAGTGTGCTAAATTCATAAGCGTCTCCCAACATGGTGCGTTGCGTTCATACGTTGAGATCAGGAAGCCTGCCAATCCGTATTTCTACGCGTTGCCTCAAGGAATCGCCAAAACCGCTATCCGTCAGCGTGCTCGTAGGCCTGCCAACCAGCGGCGGCCAGAAAGCCGCAATCCACGGGCAAGGTGACACCCGTTGTCGCCGATGATAAATTGCTGGCCAAAAAAACGACGCTTGCGGCGATTTCCGCAGGTTCAATCAGGCGACCCAGACAATTTGCGCTGTTGATCTTCTTGGCTGCCAGCTGTCTTTTCTTAAAGCCCCGCGCCAAGGCTGGCGTGTCTGTGAAACCAGGCGCCACACAATTTACACGCACATTTTGTCCGCCCCACTCTGCGGCCAGACACGTGGTCAGCTGGACAACAGCAGCTTTTGCCGGCGCGTAAGAGTGTAAAGGTGCTGAACTAAGCCCTGCAACCGAGGCAATGGTGACGATGCTGCCGCCTTCGCGTTGCGCCATTCTTGTCCCAAATGCCCGGCAACAGATATAGGTCGCCCTGACGTTAACCCGCTGAACCTCATCCCAAACAAGCATATGCAGTTGTTCGGGTGATTTGCGCGGCTGCAGGATTCCAGCTGACGTAACAAGAATATCAACCGGACCGTAATCCTTTTCAATAGATTCCGCCGCCGTCTCTATCAATGCTTCATCGTGTGCATTTGCGCGGTACCAGATTGCGCCAATACGCTCTACATCACGCTGTCGATCAGCCTCGACATCAATGACAACAACAGTACTGCCGCAATCGACTAATGTTCTGGCGCAGGCAAACCCGATACCGCTCCCACCCCCTGTGACGACGGATATTTTCCCCGTCAGGTCAATTTTCATCTGTATTCCCACTTTCCCTGATTTTCTGCTGAATATCAGGAAACCCGCCATAATGTAAAATGGTCATGATCAGCCGACCACAACTTTGCTGCAGACAAACGATGGCGCTTACGTCTGACATGAACTTCGGAACGGCCTCGAAGGCTGTTGAACATCAATTGCCCGCAGGTGCCCAACCGGATGTGGAGCGTCGATAGGTTATTCACAACGAACGTCTCAATGGGTTCTGCCAATCCGATCGCATCGCCAAATCACAACACTACACTACAATAAGACTTGCAATTACTGTAAATATAAGTATAAATTCAATATCAATGCTCAATTTTAGTTGAGGTTTTTATGCGAAACTCGATATTTATATTAGGCGCAGCTTTTTATTCATTGTTTATTCTTCCCTTGGCATTTGCAAGTGATGCTGAAGAAAATTTGCATGCCGAATATCAAAAATATTGTGGTGATTGGCCCGGTGCCCGCTGGGGTAATCCGGCAGAAGATGAAGATACTTATTATCTGCTGCGAACCGCCGACGGACCACCAAGTTCAATGCGCGTGTGCAACGCCTCAAAGGACCAGCTTATCTACGTCACTATTGATGGAGACAGCAAAAAACCGATATCCGTTTCTCTTCAGGCGTGCGTGGATGTTGTCGGTGCGCGACAAATTTCGATAGAGCCGAAAAAGGGAGACCCCCATATTTATGGCTACTATTGCCGCATTCAAAGGGGCCGGTAACCAGACATATCATTGTGCCCACGGGAAAGCAGCTGTGGTGGTTTTTCTTTAGCTGTTATATTCCACTCAATGGCGCTGATGGCGGCGCGGCAAAGACGCTAATGCCAATTTCTCACAGGCAACCAGTGAACACAGCGGCAACGTGGCAGACAAACGGAGCCTTCGCAGCAGTTCAGGTTTTGACGGAATCGGCAAAACGTGAATGCATTAATAAAAATCAAATCCCGATAAACAGGAAGACTTGGCGATTGCAGCCCCTCTCCCAGGCTCACTCATATGGAGACCGGACCGCACAGGAGTACAAAAATTATCAGAGCCGGACAAGAAAACGAACACGCCTGCGAAAGCGTGAATCAGATTTTCGCAGGCATCTGTTCGATCGAACGTCTTAACGCGGGCGAACGCCAACGGGACAGACCAACGAAGCGTTGTCCCTGCGAAGTGTTCGATACAGGCTGTCGTATCCATCAATATCCATGTAACAACCCTGCAGATGGCGTTGTCCGGTGGAGCCATTGAATGCCGTGCGACCATGCAGGAGGCGATGGTTGTTCATAATCAGCAGCATACCTGGATTGAGTCGGAAGCTGATTTCATAGGCTGGATCATGCGCAAGGCCAAACAGCCTGCGCCGCCCGGCATAATAAAGAGCCAGGGTGTCCGGATCAAGCGGCGGTACGTAGTCAACCCTGGAACTGAACCGGACCTGTTTCATTCGGGCGTCGGCACCGCGTTCAAGAATCGGTCCGTGGTTCTCCAGAATCGCATCCTGCGATGTAAAGCGAAACCGCACGTCGGTTTCTTCCAGCACGCGGGCCATGTCCGGTGCTTCCCGAGTGAGATGTTCAGCAATGGCAAAACCGTCAACCAACGTCGACAGACCGCCATCTACTTCATTCTGCAAACAGTGAAGGAGTTGCACATGCGGGACCGGTTGACGGTAGGGATTGTCTGTATGACCAGACAACCCGAGAGGTGTATAGGCCAGATCAACCGGGTTGGGCTCGCTCTTCACGTCGAAAACCGACCCGAAATTTGTTGCGCGTATATGGCCGAACAGTGAAGCCAGTCCGACGATTGAGCCTTCCTGGACAGGTGTCGCATTGACCACGCAGAACCCGTGCTGGAAAAATCCATGCAGCAGGCCGGCCATGATGCTCGGCTCTTCAAGTGCCTCCCAATCCGCCATCGGAAACAGCTCCAGAGAACTGTTCCATGGGCTATAGGGTGGAGGCGCCTGCTCTGACGTGTACCAGCCAAGCTCGGCAAGAATTTCATTCAAAGCCAATTCACAGCGATGACCGTCACTGAATTGTAAAGCGACAACAACTTCCGATCTATTCTCGAGACTGGCTTTTACAATCCTGGTATCAGCTGGAAGTTCGGTCGGCTCGTACAGTCTTTGCTGTGTGCCAGGATCAAGACTGTCCGGCAATGGTGTGCGCTCGCGAAGCCAAAGCGGATGCAAAATCACACTGCGGTAGCGATGGAACAACTCCAAGGTGCCGTGCGGCTCCAGGATGCTGATTTGTGTTTCAGATAAAGTATCGCCCTGTTCGCTTCGTGTTCGCAACAATTCAGCGCTGATGATCTGACTTTGAGGAATATTCATTGTGTCACCTTTTATCGTTAGAGAACTATTTACAGTTTAAACATCGGCAGATTGTCCAGCTGAACCTGCCCGGGTATCCAGATTGCCAATTCATGCGGCTGATCGTGAAACGAGGCCGTTTGAATTTGGTAAATTCAGTGCTGACCTTCTTACCGGAGGCCAACGGTTCGATATGCCGTCGAGTGAAAGCTGAACCGTTTCCAGAACGGCGACCGAACGCTCGTCATAGCCCATCGAGAGCAAGGTAAAATCGCGGTCACCGATCCGGCCACATAAGCCGGTGGTATCATTACGGCCGGGCAGATAACTGAAGACCAGTCCGGGAACAGCATTGGGCAGGTAGGTTGCGCAGTATCGGACCGGTGCCATTATGTGGCGCATCAAAGGGTTATCAAAAACCGGATCGTTCAACCCCTCTTTGCCTGCGACCATGGCCAAGCCAGCGAAATAGAGTGTCGGACTACGTCCCGAGGATGTGTCCAAAGCGCGTCGCTTGAAACTTTCGGCCGCCGCCTGAAACAGTTCAAAATCCATCTCACCTGACGGAGGCGATGCGGATTCATGCAGGAACTTCTGCATCTGACGGGTCTGTGCCAACACGCGATCATTACGCGCGTATCGACTGAACACGCGTGCCGGAACATATGTTGCATCCAGCTTTCCGTAGTGTGTCTTCCAGGCAAGCATGACCAGGCTGTGCAATTGCGCCAGACCTACACCCATCGGCCGCTGGAGACGATCCGCGACCATGTGTACTCGTGATTGAAGTCGACGTGCGTCCGCAGCAGCCTTGACGCATTCCCTTTGTTGTTCGTGTGAAAGGCGCCAGCCGTATTTGTTAACGTGAACGGCACCGGTACCGGGCTCCATATCATCTATGGTCTCCTGCAACCGTTGGTGCACCCAGGGGGCCATGATTGACGAAAGCAGCCCATCATTGCAGCTGTGCTCCACGGTTAACCCGTAATGACGATCGCTAACCGAAACAAATGAGCTCTTGTCGAACCAGGCCGTTTCAGGGGTGCCGTAGGAAATATCGGTGGCGTTGCCTGCAGCGTCTTGCGTGTTCGCATCAACTGAACGAATTGCAAATAGTGATTTATGAATAATATCAAGCGTATGTGCGTTGACCGGATCCTTGTTGATCTGGCCATAGTGGAATGCCCATTGCTCGCGCGGTAGCGATGTCAGCGCTGCTGTATGGGCAACCTGCGGCTCGTGCGGGGCTTCGAAAATCGTTTTCAGAGCCAAAGCAACACTGGCGACGCTTTGCAATTGCCCTTGCTCGATGAGATCTATCTTGTAGACGGCATTGTTGTGTATCAGCACTGCATAATCTGCCGCCGGATATGTGTGACGCACATCAATCCCAAAAGATGGCACACGGTAGGCACAGAAGTGGTTACCCAACGCTCGAAGACACAAAAAATGCGATGAGAGTTCGGCCGATGGCGGGGTTCCATTGATCATGTCCATCGCGGTTTTCGCAATTGCCACCATGACATGAGCGACCCGGACATACGGCGCAGAATGATGAAGAGCGACCGGAAGAGGAATCGAACAACCGTAGGAGTTGCCCATATACAATGGGTCACGATGAGATAACCAATAACGGGTCATCACCTCATCAACAAAGGACGTATTTGAGTCTTTCGCAGCAGCGACCAATTCGGAATGCAACGCAATTCCCTTGCCACGGCCGAACGCCGAAAGCTGGTTGTTGAATTGCTGAATGGCAGCTCCATTGCCAAATGGCATGACAGTTTCGAGGGTTCGGAACGCAACATCCTCAAAATTCGAAACCTTTAACTCAGGCTGCCTGGTTTGCAAGAATACATCGGATAATTCCATTCTAAAGCCCATCCAGAATTAGCGGCGCGCGCTGTTTTGCTCGCACAAGATGAATTTCAACATATGTGTCGTTATGTATTTCTATTACATATCTCTAAAATCCTGAAATAACAATATATAAATTTTACTTTTTGTTTATATATGTTATTTTTTCGTGCGCTTACTGCAGCTCATCTCCACAAAAGACAAATTTTTCTTGTTACTTTTGAATGCAATACTCGTTTCTGAAAACGAATTCCTGATTATGTATTTTTTTTGCTAAGGACGTTGTCGAACGCCTCATATACTCAGGATTTCCGAGGCATGCTCGGTGTTTTTTGACTCAGAAAACGAATATATCGACGCGGCTGTACGCGAGTTTCTTAACAAACGTCCTCACGCTGGGCTGCACAGGTCTTCATGAAATTTTTTATATATATATTTTTGGCAACCTCATATCGTTCAAAACCCCGAATGAATTTACGTAAATTCTTTCTGAGTTCTACTATCGTATTACCGTGTATTTTTGAGCTTCCCATCAAATTTACCGGGTTTTTTGCATGGTATATGTCGAAATTCCGTAGTATTTATATATATGTTAGCGATTTCTCAGTCGACGATATGATGCGCCTCTGCCTTATTTTCCCGGCACACCTCTGCCTCAATTTGCTCTCGTCAGGGAGCCAGGAAGGAAGGCCGTTTTGGGCAAAATCTGGCACATTGTGCGTTTCACCACTGCGAACAGGCAATACGGATCCAACGGAAACCATCAACAAATTGCCCTGCCCCGCACCAAACAACGCAAGGAACGTGAGACACGGCTGGAGCGGATCATCAGGTGACGCCGGCAGTCACTGAATATTTGCGGCAGCAATGGACCCAAAAACCTCGGATCGTTTCTCTTTTTTTTAGAAACGGAACAACGGTGGTGGCTTTTGATTTTACTGATGCATCCAGGTTTTGCCGATTCCGTCAGAACCTGGATTGTCCCGGTAGCGCGCAAAGAACCTGCGCGTCACGGTCTGACATTGGATTGATTTACGCTCAATCCGCCGCCCACTCGTCGGCGCTTCGCTTGCCTGTCGGGCAATGGAATCAGGATGCATACATCGAGCGTTACAATCGAACGGTTCGTCACGAGTGGCTCGCACAAGACATCTTTCAAACAATCAGGGAGGCCTGGAACCACACCACACGCAGTCTGTGGACATACGATAACGCGCGGACAAACAAGAAAATCGTCGGCATAGCCACCTCCATGTGTTTGCAACAGGTCACATAAAGTCCGAAACGAATTTCCCCGAAAAATCGTATAGTTACCAATGCAAATAAACATCAACCTTACAATATATTATCTTTGTTCGCATATTTATATATATCTGTTTACTAGTGGGTATTTATGATATATATAAATAATGAGCACTGGTATCTATTGGATGTAGCGATATTCAATATCAGCACTGCAAAATACCCGTATTCCGAGGATGAAGTAAAATGGTCCCTCGTTACGGCCGGGATGCTGCTGATCACCAATGATCACCGGTTTTTCTTAGTCGCACTGCCTTCAAAAAGTGCCCGCGGATGGCGCCACTTCCCAGGCAGTTACATGGATATCAACAGCTTAATGTGCTGTTGCAGAACGCTTCGCGGAGGCACGTCTTCGATGACATGCCCTGTTGAAGCACGACCTCTAATTGGAGTTTGATACGATGGTAATGTTGGTGTTTCAAATTCACGCCTATGCTGGTGTTTTTGTATTCCTGTCCGGCCTGTACCTTATATGTACACTTGGACGCGCGGGCTTCCATAAAAGCATTGGCAAAATCCATCTGACAGCAGTCTTGTTGCTGGCGAGCTCAGGACTGGGCGCTGTATTCCTTCCGGGTTTTTCAGAGGCAATGACAAAATCAACATTACGCACAGTGACCGGGGAACATGTAACCACCGGTGATTCCGCCTTCCTCGCACTTGTCTTCATATCCTTTGTATCCGTACATTTTAGCGGAAGCGGTGCCCGAATATGGATCCGGCTCAAACATTCCACGGATCGGATACGGGCGTTTGCGCTTGATTATTTGCTCACATTGCTCATGTGCATCGCGGTAGGAGCCGGGGGTTCATTCATGATCATCATGCTCATGCGCGGCGAGTACCAGCATGCATTTGATACTTTCAGCATGATTGCAATACCGATGATCAGCATCGGCTTCGACATATACACGTTCATCGCGAGACCAAAGCGAGATGCAATTAACTGGCGGCTGGTTCATTCGTTTAAAATGATGTGGACCGTCTCTATCTGCTTTTCGGCGCTGTGGCTGCGGCTGCAGGTTCAACTCCCCGAAATACTCCATACGGACTGGCCAGCCTATTGTTTTTACGCTGTTGCAGGAGCAGCGGTCCTAATTTCAGAGAAGTTGCGACATCTGAACAAAAAGGCGCTTCTGGCAAGCAAGTTACACCCACCTACTCCACAGGTAAGGTAACCCAATGGTCAAACCGCGCGAATACCAATTCACATGACCCCAGAGCCTATTGGTACCATTTAGTCTTTGAGTTTTGTCAGTCGTTCTTGTTCATTGTTTTCAAAATTTTGGGAGGTACACAATCATATTACATCGTACCTCCATCTGGATCCAATAAGCGGAGTGGGTCGATTGCAGCACGATAATTGTCAACGGGCCTTAGTATGTTGGACCGGCAGCACATATTGGATCGGCGGTTGCATTTCATCACTAATACACTGCAACCCGTTATTCGGGCGGGAGTTCAAAAAACGAAATTGGCTGCCCTGCCTGCAAGGAATTGATCGTTCCCACAACGACAGCAATAAGTAAGCCGACAACAAGCAGGCTGGCCAGCAATCGGTTTTCCCTGATGCGGCCCTGGCAATAGATGGGAACAAGACATTTAATCAGGATGGCAAGCCATAATACTGTGCCGGTAGCCAAATATGTAATGCCATATTCGGCTATCGCATACCCCGCAAAAGTAATGACGCGAAGTGTCCCTGCAGAGGTAATGGTTACAAAGCAAATCAAAATTGAATCAACATGATGACCAAAATTTCTTGATCGCGCAGCCATAACTGCGATGACTTGCGCAATCGCCCCCAAGAGCAGGAAATATATGGCATTGAAAATAATGTAGTCATTGTGACCGTTGGGATTTATTATGCTCGCCCAAATACTGGACGGCATAACAAAGAAAACCATTGTAATTAGCAATCCGTATCCCACGTAGCGATGCACTCGTCTGACCAAGCCGCCCGTCCGGCGGGCGTAACTCCCGAGCGTAATTTGGCCCAAAACGATGATCATCCAGGAGACAGCTGCAACTGCATGGCTGCTGATCTCGATGCTACTATAGAACTCTCTTCCTGCCTGATAGGATGGCCAGTTGCCAGTTGCCATCATAAAGAGGATGGAATACGAAAATGTCAGCACAACTTCCAAAAACGATATTCCAAAAACCAGTTTATAGTACCAAGGCATTATATTGCTGTTGGTAGGGTTTTTGACATTGTCGTCATAAGATGAACGCGAATTCTCCGCGCCAAATACGATCCTCGGGTCTGTGGACGTGACGTTGGGTGATGCTGTTTGTGGTCTATCAACCATTCTTATTGCCCTGGTTGTAATTCGTTCTAACGGGTGCAGCTTCGGTGACGCAGGTGGAACTGTATTACGTCACACCAACTTTATCTCAGTCGCGACATGCCCCTGTTGTCGCCCATATCAATAATACAGGATATATACAGCCAGCATTCTGATTTTGATGAGCCACATCCCTTGAATCTTTCTCGAGCGATCTAATTAAATGTAATTAAATGACAACTCTAAAGTATCAGGTTTATGGATTGAACTATTAAACATATATTTTTATAATGCAATTTATTATTCTATTTAAGTATTGGAAGGCTACTATTCTGTATTTCTTATTATGAACATTTGTACGTCAGCAAGATACGTGAACGAATTTGCAGGCCGGTTGTGAAAAGCCCTTTTACAATGTTGGCATTGCTTTGAACCCATAGAGTTTGAGCCCGTTCGGCGACAATGGTGCGGCGGATGGACGGAAGCATAGGTTGTGGTAATCCTGGGCGGTCGTCCTTGCAAAATGTTTACTTCCACTTTGCAAATGCAAGGTCTGATGCAGCCCATCCAACAGAATATTGGCGAGCATTTGGGGAGGTGCTCACCCCAGTTCGACCTCTTCGGGAGTATCCTAAATCTCGACTACGGACATGTGGCCTCACCAATGAACTCAAAGCATCAAGAGAGCCACGGAAACACCAGAAGTCGCGAGGCCACTGCAAAACCATGCCCGTGCCAAGGCCATGACAGCGCGCAACGCCGGCGGTGGATGCCCGTATCTCAGAACCGGAGGGTGGTTCGAAAAAAGTCGACCGTATCGTCGCGAGCACGTTCACGGGTTTCAATCGTGCCGAGCGTGTGAGCACCTCGAGTGCCGCACGCACGATATGCGGCTGCGACGTATTCGGCCCATGAACCTGACCTGTCTGAAAATCCTTCACCCTGCAGATACCCGTCATGGGTCAATGTTACCGGGCGGCATTTTGTGAAGGTTGCAGCATCTTTATAAAACCGATCGCGTATATGCACAAAACCATGACCCCCGTCAGGATACGTAGAAAGAGAGACTGCAACGTCGGCTTTTGTCAATTGATCGATAAGAGAATGACATATTGATGCCGGTGTATAGTCATCGAGCTCTCCAAGCAGGAATTTGATGGGAGCTCCCGTCATGTTGGCGGTTTCACGTAGGGTACAGTTGGGATAGACAGGGAGATGAGCAGCGAACTGCAAACCTTGACCAAGAACGGATTCGACAATGCGCTGGTCGGCTGATTCAAAAGCAACATTGCCACCAAATGAGTAGCCAGTGATACCTATTCGCTCAGGATCCACTTTGGGGATTCGGGAAAGCGCTCTGAGGGCCATCAAAGCGTCAACGATGCGTGCAGCCTTGGAAAGTTTTCGCTGGTCTTTTGCTGTTGTATTGCCAATGCCTCGACCGTCGTAGCTATTGGCAATGAAAACACCAATTCCTGCTTCATGAAGTGCCGGAATAAGATATTGCCACCAGCTTTGAAGATTTTTGGGATGACCGCTTCCGTGCTGCGCAACCACGACCGGAAATGGGCCGTCGCCATTGGGCAGAGAAAGATAGCCGGAAAGCTCTACCTCGTTGCGTTGCCACTCACCGTTGTAGATATCAGCGATTGTTTCAGGTGCGTAACCTTTGTACTTAACCACCGTCATATCCTGAAAATGAGACGCGCTGTGCAAAAAACGCCACACGGTGCCGGGGTCTACACGCTGATCAAGGGTCGGGCCCACATAGGTTTCTATGTGGATGTGATACGTCTTGGCACCGGAATTGCCCACGGTTCCGAAAATCTGGCCATTGCTTATTCGGTCACCTGGTTTTACTGAGTACGTGTCCAGATGCGTGAACCAGGCGAGAAGTTCGTCACCAAATTGCAGGACTACCGTCTTTCCGTAGCGCGGCTCATTTCGAAACAGATCGGTTGCCTCAATCACAAGGGCATCGCCGAGGGCGAAGATTGGTGTTCCTTTCGGAGCAGCAACATCAACACCATTATGGGTTCTTCCATCACCTCGAGTTATTCCAAACGGCCAAGCTATATAGCCCCCTGGGATGAAGTTACTCAACTTTGTTTCAGCTGAAGCCATTGGCGTGAAAACAGCAACACTCGGCAAACAAATGAATACAGCCGCCAGCCTTTGTAACAGACAGAGAAATTCAATTTTCTTTCGGCAATTCGAAATGATGGGAGTCATAACTACTCTCTTTGCGGCTGATATTGACGATTAAAATGACCAGAAGGGAATATCATTTGGCAGGCATCGTGTGGATCAAGACTTGGACAGGCATGCCAGGGTCGTTTTCCATGAGGCAAATTTGTCAATTTCCTTTTTGTCAATCATGAGGCGGGTGAGGTAATAATTCGGTCTCTGCTGCACATGGTTGTGTCTATCCCATAGACCTCACGATGCAATGATCGGGAGCGACTGTTACTATTTTGAACAGCGCAACGCCAAGGCATGAGCACGTTGAGACAATTGATTGTGTGATCGACGGTTTGCGCAAGGATTCATGGTCAAATTTTAGGCGTGCCCAAGGCAGACACCCGAGTGCATGTCGGATGCCCCTCGACACAAATGACTTGCCGGATTTCATTGGCAACTAACCGTGCAAACAGGCCATCTCGCAAGCATCGCACGCCGGTATGGTCAGGTCCAACGGTCGTTTACTTTGCAACCTTCACTGCATAACCAAAGTAAAATGTAATTTGAAGAAATGCCGCAGCTGGCTTCATGCAATAAGTTAATTCATTCATTCAATATAATGACGTTATAACGTATTCATACCGATATTTACACTAGTTTACTTGTTATTCATTAATTACTAATCCAATTTGAATTGTTATTTATATATTTCCATGGTTAGTAAGCATATGACCCAGTCTAAAACAAAATTGATACCATGGTACTACAAATTTATTTTTGTAATCTCATTTATTGACGTAATTATAGCGTTTTCCTACTCGTTATATTTTGTCATCACTTACAGTTCATGGCCATCCTATCAACCCGGAAAGGACATGTACAAAAGTGTCGAAATATCATGGCACGCCGTCGCTGCAATAGTCTGGATATTTTTGTTTATCACGCAAATCACATTGGGTGGATATTCAAATGGTGGTGCCAATCGGGTTATTGCCAAATTTCATCGTTTTCTAGGTTACACACTGCTGTTCATAATGCTTGCAGGCGTATTACCAGCCTCTCTTTGGGTCGGTATTGTCAATCCGAATGGTCTGAGTTTGCCCACAATATTCAGCGCTGTGGCGGTGCTATTTTTTGCAGTAATTGCCCAGGTAACTTCTGTGATTGCCATTCGATCCGGCAGGGTTTTGACTCATGTAGATGCCGCCCTGATGATTTTTGTCGCAATGACTTCCGTCGCAACAATACGCATCATCACATTGATCGGTTATCTCACTACCGAAAACGGGTTTTCAGATATCACAACGACAATCCTGTTCTGGCTCGTCGTATATCTGAAATGTATTTTACCGGTCTATTGCGCAGATCGCATTCGAAATAGCCGTTTTCTGATTGTCATTCTGCTTGCTTTTCTACCGATAGGTATAGCCGTCTGTGTTATCAACGCTCATCAGTTGGATAGGCCAATTACTATATTCGAACCATTAGAAGATGCTGGCACAGGAAAGGCAATTGCCCAGTGACAAAGAGCATAGTCCAATTTTGAACTACGACCGCACATGGACCGTTTCTCGTTTTGTGAGAAACGGGACAACGGGGTCGGCCTTTTATTTTATTGATGCATTCAGGTTGTGCCGATTCCTTCAAAACCTGAGTTGCTCCAGCAAACCAGTTACAAGGTGAAGCTCTGTGTTGCGCGAGCCAAATCCGTTGCCATGGCCATGATTTTGTTCGCAGTCTCGGGAGAAAACCGCTGCTCCAGATCACTTCTGTCAAATATTTCAGGTCTGCCGGGCTCAAAAGTTGTCGAAGACACGACATGATCCGCTGCCACCTGCATTTCCAGATACAGGTCGGATAGTTCCAACAGTGCCTTCGTTCTATTGGCGTAGTCACCTGGATCGACACCACATAACTTACACGCTGCAACTATGTGCTGACTGGACATGTCATATCCTAAACATTCGCAGTGCACGCGCTATTTTGCGATCAAGATTACAACCACAAACACCTTACATAAAAGACATGCAATATACACTGTTTCAATCAACATATTTATCAGTATTCACAGTTTTAACGCACTATATGGCTTATACGTAAACTCCGTACGCCCTATATTGCCTTAGGGCTCAGATTTTCACAAACCCATACCGCCATTTACACTGCTGATTATTCTCAAATTTCTTTGGCGGAATTTGCTGATTGATTTGCTTTAGATAATGAGTGCCATTTATTGTTGTGATTATCGATGGTGACCGGCGCCATTGGCAGTTTTGCGCGGTGGTCCGGATTCAAACACCTATTACAGTCCGCGAGATACTGTGGACGCGCGAAAGCCCACCTGTATGCACCAGGTGGGCCTGACGGACCGGGCTTAAACGATTGGGATCAGCCGTAGAGTTCCTTGAAGCGATCGACACACAAGCGAAAGCCAGCCTCAAAATCGCCGTTGCCGGGGTGATAAACGCTTTCGAATGAGATTACGCCATCATAGCCATCACGGCGCAGAGCATCTGCCATGGGCTGAAATTGATCGGCAAGCTGCCCCTCACCCATCCGCTTGACCTCAAGCGTTGCGCGCGGTGTATCAACCAGCACATCCTTGATGTGAATGTGGCCAAGATAATCGCCTTTGGCCTCTTCGTAACCGTCGGGGTATGCGGTTTCGTGGCACCAGCAGTTGTTCGCCGGATCCCAGAGAATTTTCAATGTTCCTTTGGCATCCAGATCATCGATCAGCTTGCGTCCAGTGTAGTTTGAGTTGACCATTGTGCCATTGCCGGTTTCGACCACCAGTGTCACGCCAGCATCTTTGGCAACGTCAATTGCCGGGGCAATCAGCGGTAGCATCGCATCCCATGCGCCGTGGGCCACGTTCCATTTTTCAGCGCCCCCCATGCCCCAAAGTATCTGCTCTTTCTTCGGGGTCATGATCCTAACCAGTGGTGAACCGACAACATGGGCCATATCGACAACTCGCTTCAATGCGTCCATGTGCCTGCTATGCAGGTCATCACCGGGTTTGTTGGCACCGTTCATGCCAGCAAAAATGTGACGGCTCAGACAGGATACCGGTTTTCCACGGTCACGCAACAGCGTGTCGATATCCCTGATCTCCTGTGCTGAATGATCACCAACCTCGGTGTCACCGACAAATTGTAGTTCGGCATATTCAAGGTTGAATTCGTCCATTACGTTGACGCTATGGGCAAGGTCGCGGCTGATGCCGTCACAAATTACGCCTAGTTTCATTGATCTCATCCTTCCTAGACCGTTTCACGTTTTGTCAGAAACGGGATAACGGTGCTGGTCTTAGAATTTGTTGACGCATTCAGGTTTTGCCGATTGCGTCAAAACCTGAATTGCTCTAGCGGTGCAACTCGGCGCCGACAATGTCTTCCATGATCCGTGTGCAGACCCAATTGTCACCCTCAGGGTATTTGGTTTTCCCCTGATGGAATATCTGCATGGCGGTTGATGCCATAAAGAGCGGCACCCCCAGCTGTTCGGCCATATCAAGCGAAATGGTCAGGTCCTTGTGCATCGTGCCGATACCGGATCCGGTACCTTCGAACTTGCGGTCGATGATGTTTTCAAGCGCGGTATTGGCCACGCCGCACCCGGCACCGGATGTTGAGAAGACATCAAACAACGCCTGCCCCGACACCCCTGCCTTTGCAGCCAGAGCTGCCGCTTCAAACGTAGCGCCAAATATCGAACCTATCAGCGATTGCAGGCAGGATTTCATCACCTGCCCATCGCCTGCCCGCTCGCCAACCAGATGAATTGTTTTGGATACGGCCTCCATAACGGGCCTGTAGGCTTTCAGCGCCGCAGGTTCGCCAGCCGCCATCATCGTCAATGTGCCACCCTGCGCACCGGGAAAACCACCGGAAACCGGGCTGTCAATCAGGTGAATGCCAGACCCTTCCATGGCCGCGCCAATTTCCCTGGCTTCTGCGGGCTTTATGGTCGCGGTCAGTATTACAGCACCGCCTTTTGCCATATGGCTGACCAGTCCACCTTCACCCAGTATGACAGCCTTTGCCTGCGCACCATTCATCACCATGACAAAGACCGCATCACAATTGCCACCGACGTCAGCCAAAGAATCCGCCGGCAGACCACCCATCTGGGTAAAAGCACGCATGCGTTTATCGTCCAGATCGAGCCCGGTCGTTTGAAAACCGCCTTTGATCAGATTTTTGGCCAGTCCGCTGCCCATATCCCCTAAACCAATAACACCAGCACGTAACATGTTTTTTCCTTGTCCTACCGACACCTGTCGATTTGTTACCATTTGGCACTCCCACCTGGAGTGTCGCTGTCAAAGAGGTTTCAGCGCATTTGCGCCGGCCGGTCCGGTAGACACCTCTGGCCGATTTTGTTTCGCCTAGAAAACCAGGCTGGGAATCCACAATACCAATTGAGGAAAAATGCAGATCAAAATGAGAACTACCACATTTGCCAGCAGGAATGGTGCCGCACCCAAGAAGATCTTGCCGATACTCAGGCGCGATATCGCCGCGCAGACATTGAGGCAGTTACCAACCGGCGGCGTGCAGGCACCCACCGCCAGACCGGAGATCATGACCACCCCGAAATGAACCCCCGATATGCCCAGCTTCTCGGCCACCGGCAGCAGCACCGGCGTCATCAACAGGATCGCGGGGCTTACATCAATGAAGGTGCCTGAAATCAGGATCAACAGGGCTGTCAGGAGGATAAAACTCGTTGGTCCCAGACCAAGGCCTGATACAAAGTCCGCCAGTTGGTTGGGTACCCGTTCCAGTGCCAGTACCGTTATGAATACCTGACTAAAGGCGATGATCATCATGATCTTGGCCGACATGATAATGGCCTGCCGCATCGCACCCGGCAGTTCCTTGATCACTACCATACCCACCAGAAACAGGCCGATTATCAGACCGTAGACGACCGCCGCGCCAGCGGTCTCTGTTGGTGTCACGAAGCCGAACACGACGGAGCCTACAATCATGATCGGCATAATAACCACTGGTGCGGAGCGTTTTGCCTCCAGCCAGGCCGCCTGCAGGGTAAATGGTACTTTTTCAGTCGGATAGCCGTCGCGGCGGGCCACATACCACACGATAGCCATCTGCATCAGACCAACCATGATGCCTGGAATGATGCCACCCAGAAAAAGCTGGCCAATGGATTCCTCAGCCGCAATAGCGTAGATTATCATCGGCACAGATGGTGGGATGATCATGCCCATGGTGGACGATGCCACGGTAATTCCGGCAGCCACCTCTCTGGGATAGCCGCGCTTTTCCATCTCGGGGATCAATACAGCGCCGATGGAGGCAGTATCCGAAGCAGATGAGCCGGAAATACCACCAAAGATCATCGATGCCACAACATTCACATGGCCCAGCCCGCCTCTCAAACGACCGACAAAGAACATCGACAGATTCAAAAGACGGCGTGTGATACCACCCGAATTCATCACCAGTCCCATAAGGATGAAAAACGGCAACGACACCAGCGGATAATTGTTGATACCTGCAAAGAACCGCTGGACGACGAAGCCCATCGCGGCCGGAGCTTCAATCAGGAAATAGGCGACTGAGGCCAATCCCAAGGAATAGGCGACGGGTACACCTATGATCAGCAAAAGCAGCAGGGATCCAAGAAGAATGAACATATTAGTCCTCAGGCATCCAGAGAATGTCCGTATTTTCACGGCCGCCCAACGTAAGGATGATCTTCACGGCGCAGAAAAACACAGCGATCGAACAGGCGATGGGAACGATGACAAAGACATAGGATTGTCGCATACCGAACGGCTGCCAGATGTTTTTGCCGGGCCCCGCAATCCAGTCGAATGACAGATAAACCAGCAGCCCGTTCATGGCGGCGATTAGCGCCAATCCAAGGATGTAGAAACACAGCTTCGCGGTGTGCGGCAGCGCATCTATGAAAACCGTGATGGCGATATGCTCACGGCGCGATATGGCCACTGCCCCGCCAAGCGCGCTGGTGGTCAAAAAGGAAATCTTGACCAGTTCATCAACACCATAGATCGCCGCATCGAACGGACGCATCATCACTTTTGTGCACACGATCACCAGGAAAATCGCAAAGAGGACAATCATAATCGTCTCCAATGCCACCGTCAGCCGACGATTAATTACCTCAAGACTATCCAAAGCATCACCCTTCAGTCGAATTGGACCCGGTTTCCCGGGTCCAATCCTGGCTTGATCATTTGCAGGATTGTGCGGCACTGCGAGCCGCATCAATGTCGCCTTGGGAGAAATGGCCTGCTTCGATCATCTGGGCGTACACCGGTATGACAGCCGCCTGGAAACCGGCCAGAGCATTGGGTTCCAGCGTATTGATCTCAACGAAGGACTCCATATCCTTGATCACCTTGCTCTCGGCTTCGCGATACAGATTGTCGGACATGGCCATCGCCTCAACAGCGACATCGTCGAATATCTGCTGCAGATCGGCAGGCAGACTGTC
This sequence comes from uncultured Rhizobiaceae group bacterium, assembly GCA_947501445.1. Classification (GTDB taxonomy): domain Bacteria; phylum Pseudomonadota; class Alphaproteobacteria; order Rhizobiales; family Rhizobiaceae; genus Hoeflea_A. The sequence continues at coordinate 114,750 of CANMVS010000019.1, forward strand.
ATACCAGCCCTTGTTTACGATCAATGGATCCGGGCCCGTCATGTGGTTGGTCAGCGTCATGAATTTTTGCACCTCATGAACATTGAAATCCCAGATATTTTGGGGCGGATTGTGCTGACCGTCGATAACGCCCTGCTGAAATGCCTGATAGGTTTCCGAAAATGGCATGGCAATAGGAACCGACCCGAGCGCCGTTCCGGTGGCGATCATCAGATCGGATTGAGGCTCGCGTATCTTCAATCCGGCGAGGTCTTCAACCTTGGTAATCGGACGCACATTGTTGGTATAGGCACGGAACCCCTGGCTGATACCGGTTGCCGGAACATGATAACCATTTGCTTCAGCCCGGGCTTCGATCCCCTTGGTGAAATCACTGCCGACAAGGCATTGCATTTCATCCCAGTTGGCGACAAGGAATGGCAGCTGGTAAAGGTTGAAAGCACCACTGGCATCCGCAAAGAAACCACCGCGTGTCCCTTGCAGCAGGCCGGATGTGACCTGATCCATCATTTCGCGCTCATTGCCCAATGCACCGCCAAAGAATGTTTCAACATCGATGCGGCCTCCTGAACGCGCTTCGAGTTCCTTTTCAAAAAAGGCCATCGATTGCGAGCGAATTGAAGATTCCGGTTGTTCATTGCCATATTTGAATGTGAAATCGGCGGCCGATGCGCTGCTCGCCGCTATGATTGCGCCAACCATTGGTGTCAGCAATTTGATTGTAAAATTCATGAGATCCTCCCAGTTCACGGGCCTGTTGCCCAATGCGCCGGCAAGATGTTCATTGGCGTCCATCAAATCAAGAAATTTACATCATCCAAACAATCATGATGTTAAATGATTTGTTGTTGGCTGAATTTTGCGCCATAATGATGTAAAATGATGCGGATATGGCCTATGGAATCTGAAACTCGTATTTTGAAGCAAGCACGTATCGCCGACATTGCCCGGCTCGCAGGTGTTGGAACAGCCACTGTTGACCGGGTCCTGAATGGCAGAGTTCGTGTTCGTGATTCTACCCGGCAGCGTGTCGTTCAGGCAAAAGCTGCAATTGAGTCAGGCACACCGGTTGTTGATCGTGTCAAACCCTGGCGGCTAAAAGTGTTTTTGCCGGGTGAAGCAGGCCCCTCCACGGAGTACCTGGGACGATGCTTCCAGGAATTCGGCGCAAGGGGAAACGCCATAATAGAGTGTGTCTTCACTGCCAAGATGGAGCCCGGTGCCCTGGCACGCAAATTACGTGCCTGCGAAGGGCAAGGCATTGATGCCGTCGCCTTTCAGGCGTTGGAGGACCAACGGGTGCGCGACGCTGTTGACCACCTGAAGATACGCAAAATTCCATGTCTCTCGCTTATTTCAAGCCTTGCAAACTCTTCCGTTATTGGATTTGTGGGAACTGATACCCGCGCTGCAGGGCGAACGGCAGGCCTGCTTATGGGACGGCTTTGTTATTCGGCCGGTTTGGTGGTGATAATCTCGGGTGGACAATTTTACCGTAGCCACGAGAACCGCGAGATGGGATTTCGGGCGATCGTACGCAAGGAGTTTCCACATCTGGACATAGCAGATACGATTTCGGGACAAGATGATATCGAAGGAAACTACCAGGCCACCTGTAAATTCATCGCCGAACATCCGGATCTGCTGGGTATTTACAGCGTTGGCGGCGGCAACGAGGGGATCATCAGGGCATTGCATGAAAATGGCGTCGCTGGCGAGGTCAAACTCATAGGTCACAATCTCACAGCCAAGACCAAAGCCTACCTGCTCGACGGCTCCATGGATTACGTGCTGCACCAAAACATGCGCCATGCCGCCGAACTGGCGGTTGAAACGATGATAGCAGAGCTTGAGGGCAGACCAGGTGACATCCCAATTCTTCCCATTGAAATCATTACTCGGGAAAATATTCTGGGCATGACTTTTGGCTAGAGAAATTCAGGTGTTGACCAGATGGTATTGGCTTATTTTGTTGCTACCCGAAGGTATGTCGCCTGCCCAGTCTCACCAGCCGGGCGCAGGCTAGCGTACCATTCGAGCATGGTGGCTGCAAATGGTTTTTCCAATATCCTGTGCACTGTCCAATTGCAGTTGGCAATTGTGTCAAGGATGTCCATTGGCTTGCATGTGTGGTTTTGAAACGACATGCGGTCCGAGATGGGTCCACTGAATTAAGCAGATGTAATTTTTGCCGTGTTGAAAACCACTGTGTGAAGCCTCAAATCAGGTGAACAAATCACCGATAGGATCAATGCAATGGCCGACAGTTCCAACGAAGAAAAAATAAGCATCGCCGATTTATGCAAATTCACCGCAATTGGGTCTTCACGTCTCAGATCGTCAAACCGGGTGCTGCACCGACTATTTCAATCGAAGTAGGCCAACACGCAGTAATCCTGACGTGTTGTTTTGGATTGGCATCGGCGGTGGTCATTAATGGCCCCAGTCCCGAATTGGCCACTGCAACTTGATGCCCAATTCAGGTTTTGCGCAGGACGATTGTCAAATGCCAGATTTCATAGGCATATCTGTCGGCAAAATTTTGGTACAATTTGTCAAGGCGGCGGTAGAATTCATCAGCCAATCCATCCACGTCAGCCCAACTGTTGGCGGATGGTTCAAACAGCTGTGTCCGCAAGGTCGAATCCGCAAATGCGCGTATATACCCGGTATATTGCTTTGCATAAATCACAGGATCTGTGATGAATTCCGCATAAATATCAGATGGGTTGAGCGGCGAAGGCGCGACGCTGATTTCCTCCATTTCAAATGCATCTGCCAGGACCGGATCCGTTTGGAGGGGCTCACGTGCTTCTGCTGCCGTCATGAACCACAGAGCAAACACGAAACTGTCGAGAACATTCTGTTTGAGCAGACCGTCACCAGCCATTTCCTGTGCGATATTCTGCATGGCGCGGTAGCATTTGCGACCGGACGCAGCAATGCCGTTGATTTCATCACTGTCCGGAACAGCCCCCAGCGTTGATACCAGCAGATAGCCGCCACTTTGCAGTTCGCGCGCTCTGTGCTTTAGAAAGGTGATCCAATCGCACCGAGCAAAATCCGCCATTTCTGCCCTCGCCTTGCCAGTCAGATCGGCAAACCACACGGTGCCCGGCGCGTGGGGACGTATGGCATGACTGAGCCAGTGACTGGCAAAAAAACATGTACCCAGAGCCACTGAGCCATCCGCGACCAGTTGATCGTAAAAGGACCCTACTGCAGCCCCGACCCGTACTTTTGTTGATCCGTTGATGTATCCTGACGGCCCGCTCGCAAGTTCAAACAGACTGTTCCAGTCATTGCCACACTGGTCTGCATGGCATACGGATATTGTGCCCCTGGGATTTTGCAGCCGATAGGCCTCAACGGCTGGCCGCACGGTGTCTATGGCACTCATGCCCGGACCACATCCGTAATCGACGATCTTGAGTTCCGGTCCAGCGACATCCAGACGCGCCATCAATGCCCGGATATGCACGGCCTGAAGATCTGCGTGCTGTTTCTGCGCGGCGGAGTTCTGGTCATAATCAACCATGCCCTCAGTGGACTTTAATTTATCTGCAGGATCGGATTGCAAAAGCTGTCTCCATGATCATTCACATATACATTAGTCGCTCTACAGTTTTGTTCCAGTAGCTCCTGTTGCAAAAATCACCTGCCAGTGCTGAGCGAAGGCCCCATCAACTGCGGTTTGACCAATGCTTATGGTGGAGTTTGTGCCAGATGATTGAATTATTCAGGATTATTCTGACTAGACGTACATAATAAGTGGCATGGCAAGTCAGTTCATTTGTCATTTTTTTTATGCAAACAAATAGATATTTTTGGTGCGATCATATTTACCATTCCAATTGATATATATTTGTGTTTATATTGATACAATACATCATTTTGGAGGTATGAATTTATGAAATCGAAGCTGTTTAAGATCGCATTGGCGACTTGCCTGGTGATCGCCGCTTCTGGTGTTGGGTCAGGGTTTGCCCAAACCATCGTCAATGACAATGGATCCGGGATGGTATTTGCGCTGCCTGCCACTGCCCCTCCCGGCACGGTGCCTATGATTGTCTATGTGCCGGCACAGCAGATGCACAGCCAGCCAATGGCAGTGCCAATGCAACCTGTCCCACCGCATTCACATGTACCACAGGCGGCGCAGACGATTGATGCTACACACTGCTCAATCAATGACGTCGCCGTGCTGACGCAGGATTCAACCAGTTGTGTAAAGGCTGGTGGAGAGGTTGTGGCGGAGCGGGCAAGCTTTTGTTCAATATGGGGCAGTACCAAGCACAAATGCGGGGAAGGGAATAGTGATTAACGGTCCAAATTTGTGAAATCCGAACATGTTGCTGAGGATGTGTTCAAAAAACCAATAGCGTGAACTGCTTGGTTAATCACCGCCAGCAATATGAATGCATATGAACATTTCTCAACAGCTATAAATATCTGCTCAAGCCCTGTTGGCTCACCTTTTGAAGCACTTTAATTCTAACCACAGTTTATCGTTCGTGGGATATGAGGCGAAAAACATGACTTACAAATTGTTCAAGATCGTATTGGCGACCTGCCTGGCAATTGGTGTTTCCGGTGTTGGGCACACATCTGACATCGGTGGCATTCAGCAAAAAAGGCCTGCGTTCCGCTTAATCTTCAATCAACCCACAGCCCCTCCCGGCATGGTACCCATGATTGTCTATGTGCCTGCCCAGCAGATGCAAGCACCAATCCCACCGCATACACATGCACCACAGGCCGCGCAGACGATTGATGCTACACACTGCTCAATCAATGACGTGGCTGTGCTCACACAGAATGCACCAAGCTGTGAGAAGGCTGGTGGGAGAGTTGTGGCGGAGAGGGCGAGTTTTTTTATGACGCTTGCGGACCCAAACACATGCATGATTGCAATCCCTTTGGGGGAGGATGATATTGCTGATCTAATTTCAACGCTCCACAGCTTTCGAAATCCGTTCCATTGTCTTTGAGTGCTCCTTTTGATGCACTTCAATTCCGGCCAGGCGCTCGCGTATATCGCCTACCCGGTTTTCAATACGGTCAACCCGATCCTCAATATCATTGATGATCATCGGCATTGGCTCGATGGTCAACACTGCGGCAAGTACAATCACCCCCTCACGGTTCACTGTCATCACCACGTTTTTATCTGTGATGGTTGGATATAAAAAAGGCCCCCGTCAGGGAGCCTCGCATTCATCGATAATGATATTCCTCGGCGCGTGAATTAATCCACCGGAGGTATTGTTTGAACAAAGCCTGATATAACTACTATAGGCGGCTCCACGGCAGTTATCTTTCGAAGGTTCCCGCGCTTGGTTACAACTGGTTTTTCATATGTCTTCATAATGTCCCCCAACAATTTACAGCATTACTATAATTCATGCATTTATAAAGGTCAATTTCAGCAATTTCAATAAAACAAGACCTTACTTCTGGTCCTCGACCGCCATCCATACAGTATCAAGTTGTGCCGGCGTCTTCCCTACTGCAGTGACCAGAGACACAAGCAACGGATGATCACTGTGATGATGTCGAGCGCCGGAAGCTGAGCTTGTTCTTTATCCGCTCGTTTTCATCAGCTTCATCTGCATCAAGCGCAGTGTCTACCCTAGCCTCAACCCGATCTGTTCAAACAATGTGAACAACTGAATGGGTATGCGTGGATAATTATTGGGTTTGGCGACTAGCGGCTGTAGCTCCGGTGCCACGATTGAAGAAATTTGTTTCGCTTCAGGGCACAGCATTAAGTCAGCAAAAGCGATCTTGGAGGCACACTATTTGACGACCGATTCCACTGCTTCTGACGCTGTCATCCTCAATGATGCAATGGAATGGAAGGTGAACAGAACCACAAACCAGCCTACAAACTGCTCGTTTCAGTCTTAAGCACACGCTTTCTAGACCCTATGTCCCGCGCGGCTGGCGCCAGTTATGAATTGGCGTCTGCCTTGTCATGTAAGATCGGGATGGCA
>CANMVS010000020.1 GCA_947501445.1 uncultured Rhizobiaceae group bacterium
CTGCGGTGTTGCGAACGCCCGCAGCTGGCATCTCAAAATACATTAATGTTCAAAAATCATGAGACAAATAGAAAACATCAACCTCGCCAGCCAAACCCGCGTATTCACAGGATGTCTCTTCTGCGCCGCACCCCGATCACCGACAACTCTGTACACATGTCTCACGCCAAAGAGTTTAAATGTGCAGTATATCCTTGCGTAGAAATATATTTATTGCCAAACATTAATTTGAAATTCCCGGTTTCTCTTTCCATTTTCTCAACAACCGAACTGCCGCCAGATTTCATCACCAAAGAATATCTGGTGTTCGTCGACATTCCCGACCTGGACAGATCGCAAATCGAGTTACGGGATATCTTCATGAGCAATTGATCTACGATACCTATTGTGGCGAATATGGTGATCATACATTCAATTCAAGTGCCGACAATCAGTATATAACAAAGGGGAATATCAATGCGTAAGCCAAGCCTTCGGGCAGCCCTTGATAGTGGACAATTTGTGGCCGCGCCAGGCATCCATGACATGATTGCTGCTGTTGTGTCGAACAAGGTTGGCTTCGACTTCATCTATTCCTCAGGATTTTGGGGCACCGCATCTGTTGAGGGTATTCCTGACGCTGGAATAAGTACCTATACGGAAATGGTGAAACGCCTGTCCATCTTATGCCGCACATCCAACGCCAGTGTGATAGCAGACGCAGATACCGGGTACGGCGGGCTTTTGAATGTGCACCATACAGTAAGGGGATATGAAGCTGCGGGAGCGACAGCAATTCAACTTGAGGACCAGGAGTTTCCCAAAAAATGCGGCCACACGCCCTTTAAGCGTGTCATTTCCACTGAAGATATGTGTGAGAAAATCAAGGTGGCCACAGAGGCCCGTGAAAATTCAACCGAGACCCTGATTATTGCGCGCACGGATGCACGCCAGGTTGAAGGGTTCGACGGCGCGGTTGAAAGGGGCCTGCGCTTCCAGGATGCGGGTGCCGACGTTATATTCGTGGAAGCACTGGAAAACGAAGATGAAATGCACCGGGCATGTGAACGCATTTCAGCACCCATGATGGCCAATATGGCCGATGGCGGCAAGACCCCGATAAAATCTGCCAAAGAGCTGGAACAGATGGGATACCAACTTGCGATTTTTCCGTCGACCACCGGTCTGGCGGCGGCGGCGGCGGTGGAACATGCGCTTCAAACTCTGAAGAAGGAGGGTAACTCAAATACCCCCGATTTAAATCTCTTTGATTTTGCGGAATTCAACGAACTGATCGGCTTTGGTGAAGTCTGGGAGTTTGAGAAAAAGTGGGCGAAGTAGCATTGATGCGCATTGAATATTGAAAAGAACGGCGAACCTTGTGAAGGACAACATATGGGCATTTTGCTCATAGCTGTTTCCCCAAAGGCGGTCCATGCAAATCGGTCAGGTTGGATTCGTGGCACACCGTGCCCTCTCGATGGAGCACAGCGTGCCACCCGGGAAATCCCTCGTAAATCACAGCTCGCCGCACCCGGTACCTGCCTGCATGGCACTCAATCAGGCCACGACCGTGGCTCGGCCAATAATTTGGCCGCCCCCTATGGAGGCAGGCGCGAAAGCGCCGGTACGCCGTGAATAGAAAACAAATCATCCCCGCCAGCAAAACCCACGTGTTCACAGGACGTCTCTTCTGCGCTGCGACCCGATTATCGATGGCTTTGTATGAATGTCTTCACGCCGCATCGCGCCTTACGGCGCTGGCTCCAGACGGGGCGGGCCATCAGGCCCGACGTGCAATTCGCGCTTGCCGCTTCGCGGTAACCGTTTCCTCTCGATGGGGCACGGAGTACCGCTCGGGAAACCTCCCGAGAGTCAGTATTCGCTGCACCCGGTGCCTGCCTGCATGGCACTCAAACAGGCCGCGACAGCAGCTAATCTGCCAAGGCCACGGGTGGAACAACCTGGCGGGCAAGGCCATCATGCACGTCATAGATAAAGCCCGAGGCGACAACGTATCGCGGAATGACCGCAGCGTCGCGCAGGCGCTGGATGTCTTCTTGCAGGCTGAGTTGATGATCTGCGATAGCTGATGACGATACGTCAACACCAATGTGTTGCCGTATTGCCAGTTGGAAGCCGGGATCTGCAAAACGTTCAGCGCCGCATTGGGTATGTTGCATGATGATGATTTCAAACGGACCGGGCGTGTCGCCATCCATTTTGGCAACCATGAATGCAAGTGTGGCAATCTCCTCGACCACCTGCGGGGTTACCCGTGCGCCATTGTTGCGGATGACAACGGCTTCACCCAGCGCAAGGCCGAGGACATGCGCCGGGTCGACGCGTGCATCGACACAAGTAAGCAGGACGGTTCGCATCTTCGGTACGATTGGCAGATCAGCCGCAGAAAAATCGCGGGCAAAATCGCGGTTGCGCTCAAGGAGCGTTGTTAGGTTGGACATGGGGTGGTCTCTCCTGTCTGGTTGTCGTGGGTTGAATTTCATGCGGCTTTTTCTGCCACGCTGACGGGTGGTTTTGGGTGATGGGTCTTGCACCAGTCAGGGTCCTCCTGGCTGAATGCGGGAGCACCAAGGTGCACATAGTCTCGCGCTGCCTCAATGGCCTTCACATCGGGTGCGGGTGTAAGAAGAATTTTCATGAAACCACCGATGGCTTTGAGCTTTCGACGCAGGCTCGGTGCGAGAGACGGTTGTTCGGCCACATATCGGCGAACAATGCTTTCAAAATCTTCAGGCCTGCGTCCGCCGATGGTTTCAACATCGCGCGTTGGTGCATTTATGGCAAAAGTACCGCGGCGATATTCATCCGCGTAGATTTTGAGTTGTGACACGGCGGCCTCGGAATAGTTGGATGGCGGCAATGCCTTGAGTGCCTTCAGCATCATTTTTTCCGGGATATCGCGATAGGTCACTTTTCGGCCAAGCGCCCTTCCCATGGCGGCGGCTATCTCGTTGGGTGACAGCAGATGCGGGCCGGTAGGACGGTAGGTTTTTCCGGCATGGGTTGCCGGATCAGCCAGGGCACCAACGACAACCCGTGCAATGTCTTCATTGGATGGCGGGGCATTCTTTTTCACATCACCATCACCCAAGGGCATGGTGAACAGGCCGAGATGCGCCGCCATGTCGAGAACCATCAGGTAGTTGTCGGCAAACCAGCCGACATTGATGGTTGTTACGGTCATCTCCGCTCGCATCGCCATCAGTAAATCGCTGAGGAAAACTTCCCGGGTAAAAAGCGAAGGATGATCAACCGATGACAGCCACTGGCTGAGCGTCACGACGTGTTCAATACCGGCCTCAAAAGCGGCTGCTGTGAAAACCGCGCTGAAATGCAGACCATTGGGTGCCGTGGGGGCACAATGATAGGCGCGTTTAATATCCTGCATCGCATCGCGCATGAACGTCAGCGAATATTGATTGCCGACAACGACTTCTGCACCGGCCTTTTCAAGCATCTGCGATCTGTGATCCAGCCGCCGAACAATGGCACGAACGGGGAAACCTGATTGTCGCAATTGCAGTGCGGTCGGCAGTCCGGTTTTACCGGATGCGCTGGTGACAAGGATTTTGGGTTTTGACGACATTGTTGTATGTCCTTATGTGTGGTGACTTACTCATTTAAAGTTATCACTTTAAAAAATAAAGTAACAAAAACGTGAGCATACAATGGCCAAGACCCGTTCCTATAAACTTCTGTGTCCAATTGCCCGTGGGCTTGACCGCATTGGTGATCGTTGGACCCTCTTGATTCTGCGGGATTTACACGCCGGACCAGCACGGTTTTCGGACTTACAGCACGGGTTGACCGGGATTGCCGCAAACCTCCTGACTGACCGATTGGCCAAACTCATTGGCGATGGTCTCATCGTCAGGGAAAATGGCGCGCATGGTGCAATGCTCTATCGCCTGACGGAACTGGGCAAAAAAACCCGCGACATATTGTTTGATCTGGCGTTGATCGGTGGCCATTTTCCGCCAGAGGGCGAAACCGTTGATCCCGGCAATTTGCGTACAATTGCGGTTACGCTTGGTACGGCGTGCCAAAGAGCCGTGTCTGACGACATGGAATTTGAAGCCTCCATCATTGTCGATGGTGAGGCCTTTGTATTGACGGTCCGTGATGGCAATGCGGAAATGTTATATCAGGCTGCATCAAAACCGGATCTCGTTCTGACAACAACCTACCAGGCCATGTTGGCGCTTGGTGAAGGTGAAATGGACCTTGAAGAATTCTCCACAACCCATGCGCAAATGGATGTAAAGACACCACACACAGTAGATACGTTCATGCGGTTGATGACAGGGGCATTGGCTCAATTGGCAGATTGAGGCGCTTCGATTTAGACAAGGCAGGCTCAAATACCGCATACCAACGGAAGAGGATCACTATCACACGGTCAGGCTCAACCCGTTTTCATTGGCGGATTGTTCTGCGCGATCAAGCAGGCGTTGCAGGGCTGCGCCACGGGCAAAATCAGGCTCAGCCCGGTCCTCGCCGCGAATGGCAGCGATGAAACGCTGGTAAATTGTTGGCGGTATTTGTGCGTCCACATCCTGCCACCTGGCGTCTTCAAGATCGGGTGACAGGCAGGCGCGCAATCGGCTGACATCTTTCTCCCAGCTCACTTCCAGTGCACCCTTGTCACCATAGAGCCGCAGCCGCAGATCATTGAGATGTCCGGTTGCAAAGCGACTGGCCGACACCGTGCCCAAGGCACCGTTTTCCAGCACAATCTGCATGGTCGCCGAATCATTGGCATCAAGTGTATATTCACCTATGCGATCATCAGGCGCCTTGTTGAATGTGGCCAGACGGCAGGAAACCTCCCTGGCGGACAGACCGGCGACATAGGTTGCAAAGTCGAGAATGTGGATACCGACATCGCCCAGCACACCCTTTGAACCATGGGCTGTGGACAGCCGCCACAACCATTCGCTTTGCGTATCCCATTGGCCCCAGGCCGGTTGCACAAGCCAGCTTTGCAGATAGGACGCCTCAAAATGGCGTATATTGCCGATGGCGCCATCACCCACCATTTCAGCGGCCCGCTGCATGGAGGCCACATTGCGATAGCTCAGGTTGATCATATTGACCACACCGGCTTTCGCCGCTGCCGCGCGCATGGCTTCTGCCTCCGCCTCATTGGTTGCCAGCGGCTTTTCACACAAAACATGTTTGCCAGCGGCCAAAACAGGCATGGTCGTGGCAAAATGAACGCCATCGGGGGTGACATTGCTGACCGCGTCAAATTCACCCCATTCAAGAGCGTCGTCCACAGATGCAAAGCCACGTTCAATGTTGTGGGCAGCACAAAAAGAACTGAGCTGTTCAGCACGCCTGTCCACACCACCGACCAGTGTAACACCTGGAATATCAGCAAAATGACCGGCATGGGCTCCGGCCATATTGCCGGTGCCGATGATCAATATACGTACAGGCTGTGTCATCAGCGATATCCTTCCTCGCCGTCCTTGTGGAGGCGCGGGCCGCGTTCGGTGATTGGTTCCAGGGCGTTTTCCACCGCAGTATTCGGCGCATCATTTGGATTTACAATGCGTGCGGCCGGGTTGAACGCCCATTTCACGCCATTGGCGAGCACCTGTTGAACGGTGGCATTGTGATAGGTGGGATAGGTCTCATGTCCGGGACGGAAATAGAAGATATTGCCTGCGCCGCGCTTGTAGGTGAGGCCGGATCGAAATACTTCGCCGCCCTGGAACCAACTGATGAAGACAGTTTCCAGTGGTTCAGGCACACCGAATGGTTCGCCATACATTTCCTCGTTCTCAAGTTCAAAATAATCCGGCAGACCCGCGGCGATCGGGTGATTGCGCGACGTCACCCAAAGGCGTTCACGCTCTCCGGCTTCCCGCCAGGTGAGATTGCAGGGTGCACCCATGAGCCGTTTGAACGGTTTGGCAAAGTGGGCGGAGTGCAGGAATATGATGCCCATGCCGCCCCACACGGCATCGCAAACGCGCTCGACAATCGCGTCATCGACATCACCATGGGCTGCGTGTCCCCACCAGATGAGCACATCGGTCTGATCAAGTCTTTCCTGTGTCATGCCATGTTCGGGATCCTGCAGGGTCGCTGTGGACGCCGTGATTTTGTCGTGGGTGTTCAGCCCGTCTGCAATGCAGGTGTGCATCCCACGTGGATAGATGCCGGCAACAACTTCATTGTGTTGCTCGTGGACGTTTTCACCCCAGACCGTAACGCGAATAGACATGGGCTTCTCCTGTACAAAGGTGCTTTCCGATTTTGAGTTTGTGGTCTGAGAAAACACCGGGTGATAACTGCGTAGCTTTCGCTTTGCCCCAATTCCACCCAAAAAATCAATCGATTTAATTAACAGTTGGCTCAATTGTTTTGGGATTCAACCCCGCAATTCATCCGGGCCTGTTACACAGTTAACAAAACACGGTGTGCCGCCCGCCTGGTGAAATCCATATATTGATCCTGTGACCAACCACAATCACGGGTCAATTGTTCCCAGTTGCGCACGGAAAGCATGGTCCAAAGTGTGTCTGTAGCCTGAGTTTGGGTCATGGAGGATGTAAGCTGTCCATCATCTGCCAGGGCTTTTATGGCCGCCTCGCAGCCTTCACGCACCGCCTGCATGCGGTTGGTCCAGGCGATATTGGCCTCAACATCCGTGTCCTTCATCGCGAGTAGCGCTTTGGCAACGCCATATATCTGCGGGATATAACCACCCCAGGCCTCAATAAATGCGTCGAGGCGTTCGATCCCGTCCTGGCTGCTGCGACTTTTTGCAAGACGGGCGTCCATATCATTGACCTCATCGAGGTAGCGCGTTGTTGCGGTCAGCAGATCGGCGCGTTTGGGAAAGTGCAGATAGACAGCCTGGCGACTGACACCCGCTGTCCTGGCAATGTCTGACATGCGCACTGTGCCGCCAGTATCTGCTTCAAGCAGTTTCCATGCGGATTCTAGAATGCGTGTTCTTGTATCGGAATTAGGGCTTGACACGGTGTAAACCTCAGAGTACTTGACACGGTGTAAACTTGACGCGGTGTCAAGTGATGAAAACAACTCTTATCAACGGGAGACTGAAAATGAAAGTCATCGTTTTTGGCGCCACGGGTACCGTCGGCGCGCTTTTTGTTCAGCAGGCACTCAATGATGCGCATCAGGTCACGGCATTTGCGCGCAATCCACACAAATTGAAAATAGAGGATGATAATCTGACCCGGCTTTCTGGCGATGTGATGAATGAGGCAGTCGTGGCTGATGCGCTGTGCGGGCACGATGCGGTGGTCGTTACGCTGGGATCCGGCATGTCGCGAAAGGGCACGGTGCGCTCATCCGGTACCGGGAATATTATTGCCGGTATGAAGAAGAACGGTATGAAACGCCTCATATGCCAATCCACGCTGGGGGCGCACGAGAGTTGGGGCAACCTGAACTTCTTTTGGAAACGCATCATGTTTGGTGTGCTGCTTCGTCCGGTATTCAAAGACCATGAACTGCAGGAGGATCTGGTGCGTGCCAGCGGGCTAAACTGGACCTTGGTTCGTCCGAGCGCGTTCACAGATGAACCGGCGCGCGGCTCCTACAAGGAAAATTTTGCCGACAGCGAGCGGGATCTGCTGCTGAAAATTTCCCGTGCTGATGTCGCAGGTTTTTTGAAACGACAGCTTGATGAGGCCCGTTACATCAACCGCGCCGTCGGCGTTTCCTATTAGTGCAATTGAGGTTTTGTCGGAACTGGAACAGGGAAAAACTCATGTCATTGACCTGGATAAACATACTCACAGGCGCCAGCGCCATCTACTGCTGGCTCATAGCAGGCGTGTTTCTGGCATTTTCTGATTTTGTGATGAAATCGCTGGGTGCTCTGGTGCCGACGCAGGGTATCGCTGCGATGCAAAGCATCAATATTCTGGTATTCCGGTCGTTCTTCATGGTCGGTCTGTTTGCCGTAAGCGCTGCAAGCCTGGTATTCTTTGCCTATGGAATACTTGTGGGTGGAACGAGTGCCGGATTTCTGATGAGTGCGGGCGCAATATATCTGGTTACCGTTATGGGGGTTTCTGCCGTTGGCAATATCCCACTCAACAACAGGCTTGCTGTTCTTGATCCAAAGTCCGCAGAGGCCACTGATCTGTGGACCGGGTATTTGAGAATGTGGGTCCGATGGAACCACATTCGAACAGTTGGCTCGGCGCTCGCGGCGACGCTGATGACGGTGGCAGTGTTTCAATCGGGTTGATACCCGGTGGACCTTATTGTTCGGGCCTGTTGGTATCCAGGAAATTTGCAATGCGTCCAATGGCAGCTTCTATCCTTTCCTGCGAAGCGGCGCAGGAAAGGCGCACATAGCCCTCGCCAAAGGCACCAAAATCCGGGCCGCCAACCAGTGCCACGCCGGATTCTTCAAGCAGCCGGGATGCCAGATCCTTGGCCTTGAAACCGGTGTCGGCAATATTGGGAAATGCATAGAATGCACCCTTGGGTGTGGCGCAACGAATGCCATCGATAGCATTCATTTTTTCCGTGACCAGTTTGCGGCGACTGTCGAATGCGCGCAACATCGCATGGACATCGTCCTGGGGACCATCAATGGCGGCAATACCGGCAAATTGGCTGGGCGCATTGACGCAGGACCAGCAATTGACGGCGAGCTTGCGTACCTTGTCATACAGATTGGCGCTTTTGGGACCATTGGGCCAAATCGACCATCCCATACGCCAGCCTGTCATGGCCCAGGTTTTGGACCAGCCGTTGAGGATAATCAGTCGGTCGCGGATTTCCGGGAAAGTCAAAAGGGATGTGTGGGCCTCGCCGTCGTAGGTCATGACGTCGTAAATTTCGTCAGACATGATGGCCACATGCGGGTGTTTTTCCAGCCCGGCAACCAGTTTCTCTATCTCACGTCTTGGCGTTACGCCACCGGTTGGGTTTGCCGGAGAATTGACAATCAAAAGCCGCGTCGCGGGGGTGATTTTTGATAGTGTTTCCTCGGCTGAAAAAGCGAACCCATTTTCCTCCCGGATTGGAATGGGCACAGCCTTTGCCCCGGTATAGTCAATCATCGAGCCGTAGATCGGAAATCCGGGGTCAGGGTAGAGAATTTCTGCGCCGGGTTCGCCAAAAAGTGTGATGGCGGCAAACATGGTGGGCTTGCCGCCCGGCATGATCATGACATTATCCGGTGAGATTTCGATGCCGGTGGTCTGCAGCGTGCGGCGAACCACCGCCTCGCGCGTTTGAGGCAGGCCGGATGCAGGCGTATAGCCGTGATGCCCGTCCTTCAGCGCCTTGATTGCCGCTTCAACAATATGATCGGGTGTTCTGAAATCCGGCTGACCGATGCCAAGATTGATAATGTCGCGCCCCTGGCCCTGCAGTGCCGCCGCCCGTGCCAGAACGGTAAATGCGTTTTCCTCTCCAATACGATCAAAGGCCGCAACGGTCTGCATGGATTATTCTCCTGAATTGGATTGGTATCTGGGCTGGTGTGGGCATTCATGGCCTATTGCGGCTGTCTTTTCAATTGTTCCTGTGCAATAGCCTGCGTAATATAGTGTCAAAAACAAAGGCGGGACCAGAATTGTCCAGCAATGCAAAATCCTCGGCCATTGCCGCTGCCGTTATTTTGGGTGTGGTTATATTGGCCTTCCTGGTCATGCCAAAACTGGTTCTGACGCTGGGAAGTGTATCCCCCTGGCTTGGTGCGGTCGTCGCGGTGGTTTTTGTCGTCGGCTTTTTTGCGATATTCTGGCTGCGGGGTCGCTACCAGCGACGAAAGCAAAAAGATCAGGCCTGAAGGGCTGCGAACAGCAGGACCAACCCCAAAACAAGTACCAGTGCGGCACCGGCAATTTCGATGGAATTGCCGACGCGCATGGCTGCCGATTGGCTGCTGGCAAGACGCATGGCGGTCTTCTTGGCCAATACGGCCAGCGTAGCCAGCAGCGACACGGTAATTGCCGTGCCGATGGACATGGCGGTGACCGATAAAAGACCACCGAGATAAAGGCCGTTCAACAGCGCGAATGTCAGCACAATCAGTGCCCCGGAACAGGGACGCAGCCCAATGGCCACGATGGCTGACCAGGCCTCGCGCAGGCGAATATGTTCTGCCATCAGCGTGCTGGGATCGGGTGCATGGGAGTGGCCACACGTCTGGCATATACCATTTGCATCATGCTGGTGTGAAGCGTGGTCATGCTCGTGATTATGCCCGTGATCATGCCCATCATGATGGCTGTGATCGTGTCCGTGACCTGCCTTTTGTATCGCCGGACGCGCAACAGGGCGCAATTTGCGAAACAGCAGCCAGGCACCAAATCCTGCGATCAGACCATAACTGGCAATTTCCAGTGTATGGGTTGCACCCGTCATCGAAATGCCGGTGCCGCGCAGCGCAAAATAGGTGACGCCCACGATGACGACGGCTACAAATCCCTGCATGAAAGCGGCCAGAAATGATATCGTCACGCCACGGCGCAACGTCTGCTCGTTGGCGATGACATAGGACGAGATGATGGCCTTGCCATGACCAGGACCAGCCGCGTGAAAAACACCATAGGCGAAGGACAGGCTAACCAGTCCCCATAATTTACTCGGGTCGTCACGCATTGCCTTGATGGCCCCCGACAGGGCCCGATAAAAGGCCTGCTGTTTGGCGTTGACCCAGTCCAGGAATGATCCAAAAACCCCTGTGCTGGAAAAGGATGGCTCTGCGGTGCCGATCCCCAGAGATGATTGCGCCATTGCTTCGCTGGCCAGTGGCGTCAGCAGCAAAAGGCAAAACAGGATCAGCGCTGATCGCTGCCCAGGTAATTTCAGCATATGAGCTCTAACCGTGTTGCAAAGAATTTCGAGATATCATTATTTTCAGGATCATCAAAAAAGGCCTGCGTGAGCTTGTCTTCGTTCTGGGCAAGCACTTCGTCCGCATTGGGCCTGATGATGGTGTGTTTGCAGCCGGTTGCCGGTCCCTCGACAACAAGATCATCATCGGTCAGAAAATCCAGCGCTGCATACATGGTGGGATCATAGGCTCCAAAACTCAGTGTCCCTTCCAGCGGCAATGGCTCGCGTGGCGCCACAGCAAAAAACATCAACAGCTGACCATCCTGAAAATCCACATGGATAACATCGGGTGCGGTGATTTCCACCGCTTTGCCGTTATGGTCGACTGACGTGTAGAAATCAAAATCGGCCAATGATGCATGGACGGTCGTACCAACCTCGGCAAGTTCTTCTGGTTCGAGTTTCAAATTGGAATTGGCATCAAACTCCAGCAGAACAGTTGACGAGAAAAGTTCGTCGAAGCGCCACACATGCCGCAGTGTATCAATGGCCTTGTTATCACCAACAACCACTTCCATGCGTGCTTCTGCAAAGACATGGGGGTGGGCCTGCACATGCGCGGTGGTCAAGGCAACGAGCGCAGTGCCCATCAACAGGCAATTGAAACTGGCTGTAATTTTACGCATCATCGAGGCCCCGGTTCGTCGCAGGATTGCCTGACAAATCAGGCCGGATTTTGACCGAAATTCGCCATGGGTGCAATCTACACAATAAGACTGCCGATGGAACTCAATTTTCAGCGATCACAATAACCCGGATATTCCTTGAACCATGCGGCCAGATAATCAACCAGTGCGCGGACTTTGGCTGGCAGGTAACGCCGATGCGGGTAAACCGCATATATGGCGGCATCATCGGGAACCCTGTCTTCAAACAGCGTGACAATTTCCCCACTTCTGATCAGCGGCCAGGCAACGAAATCGGGCAGCATTGAAACACCAAGCCCGGCACGCACCGCCTGCATGCTGGCGGACGGGCTGTTGACCTCCATTGGGCCTTTGACCGTTACGGATTGCAGGGCGCCATTTGGACCGCGAAATTGCCAGTTGTTCAAAGTTCGGCTGTTGGTATCGGTGATGCAGGCAACATTGACCAGATCCGCCGGTTCTTTCAGGTCGGGATGGCGCGCCATGAAATCCGGACTGGCGCATACATAGACCTGAAATGGCGCCAGTTTGCGGGCAATAAGGCCGGAATCGGCCAACTGTGTGATGCGAATGGCAACATCAAAACCTTCTTCAACAAGATCAACAAACCGGTCGTCGGACGTGATTTCCAGTTTTATTTCCGGATTTTTCAGCGCAAAATCTATCATCGATCGGCCGACCGGAGCGTCGGTAAAGGTGCGCGGGGCAGAAACCCGCACCGTACCTTTGAGGTCCCTGTTTGATTCGCGCACCAGATCGGCAAGATTGTCGATTTCCTTCAGGATATCCGACGCTGTGCGATAATAGGTATGCCCGGCCTCGGTCAGTGAAAACTGCCGGGTGGTCCGGTTGAGCAACAATGCACCCAAATCATCTTCAAGCTCACGCACATATTTTGACAATAGTGCTTTGGAGCGACCGTTGCGTCTGGCCGCTGCGGAAAATCCCTCGGCTTCCACGACGTCGATATAAGCGCGAATGCGGGTGAGTGTATCCATCAGCGTGTTCCACCTTTGGTGGTTTGAAGAATTGTACGTCCCAATGCAATCAGCGCCCGATCCGAGCCTCTTGGTCCCATCAGGGAAATACCAAAGGGGGCACCATCGACACTGGCCAGTGGCAAAGTCAGTTGCGGTAGCCTGGTCAGACCGGACAGACACAACAGCCGCAAAGCCCGTTCGCGAAAATCCTGCAGGGATTCAAACGGATCGGCCGCCAGTGGTGCTGCACCCGGGACGGTTGGCATGATAATAAGGCCATCATCTGCCACAAGATCTTCCAGCTCACTGGTGAGGGTCGTTCTCTTTTGCGTTTCAGCTGCAAAGGACTGGTCCGTTATGGATTGACCATATTCAAAACGCTCCTTGACACCCGGGCCAAGGTTGCGCTCACCCGACAGCACCCAGGCACCGTGCTCCTGCCAGGCTTCATGGGACTGACACTTGCGAAAACACCAGTAGCGCTCCTCCATGTCAACCGAGGTCAATGCAGCCTGTGATGCCGGACCGACAAGACGCTCGATGCGCTGCAAAGCGGCAACGAAAGCGCTTTTGCCGAGGGCACCGACAATAAGGTCTTCCAGTTCTGGCAGACGCAGGATTCGCTGGAAGCTGGTGGATGAAACCGGCAGCAGCAGGTTGGCAACTTTTCCGTACAGGTCCATGTCACGGGCAAACCAGCCAAATGTATCGAAACTTGCCGCCAGCGGCATTGTCCCCTCCAGTGATATGGCTCCATGGGTGACGCGCAGGCCGATCAGCCCGCAATAGGACGCAGGCGCGCGGATGGACCCGCCGGTATCTGTGCCAGTGGCAATATCGGCAAGGCCGCCGGCGACAGCGGCTGCGGAACCCGAAGACGAACCACCGGTTACCCGGTCAGGAGCGGCAGGATTAATGGGTCGCGGAAAATGGGCGTTTTCACCGGTGAGTGAAAAGGCCAGCTCATCCGTTTGGGTTTTGCCAATAAATTCAGCGCCTGCATCCAGAAGAACCTGAACCGACGGTGCGGTGTTTTGTGCCGGTGTTCCGTGAGCGTGCTTGTGTGGATTGCCGCATCCGGTCACAAAGCCTTTCACATCATACAGATCCTTGACGGCCAATGTGCAGCCGGACAGCGGTCCGGATTGAGTGGTCGCGATTGCCGGGCCGTCCCGGTCCAAAAACGCGTTGAACCTGTCAGATCGCACGTGATTCATCAGCTATTGTCTCATTTTCATGAACTTTATTTCTGGTGTCGTTCATTTTTTCTCATTTGGTGATGCTTGTCCATAAGATCAACCGAAAAAAGCGCTTGATTATCGGGCGCGCAGGTCTTATGTGGCAATTGCCCAAAGTCGCACGTGCCTGTGGGTGTCCGCCGACCCTCGATAAGGTGAGGATCTCGGTATGGTACCTGGAACTAACCCCTCCAGTCGGTTTGTCAGCCTACTGCCAGATCGAGGACATCTTGAAGCAACGACGGTGCGGGCCTTTATGGTGTCTGCCGGCTGTCCATAAGCCGGGGTTACTGCAGAGGCACACCCTCATTGCCGGAAGTGCGGTTGGGATTCCCATCCAATCCAAGGCAGACAAAGCTGGAACGCGTGGACCGTGAAAAGTCCTGTGGTCCTACCATCGCATCGAGATTTCGTTGCGGAGCCGGTGCTTCCACCAATCGGTTCCCTGACTGATGATCGCATGCCTTTGTCGCACGGCTTTCGCCGGAACTGATTGGGAGAACCCGATGACTACTGAACGTATTATAGATTTCCTCAACACCCGACGACCTGATGGTCCCTGTCTGGTGGTTGATCTTGATGTTGTGCGTGACAACTTCACCGCCTTCAAAAGGGCGCTGCCACAAAGCGCCATTTATTACGCGGTTAAAGCCAATCCTGCCCCGGAAATCCTGCGGATGCTGGCGTCTATGGGATCAAATTTTGATGCTGCGTCGGTAACGGAAGTTGAGATGGCCCTTGAAGCCGGTGCAACGCCAGACCGTATCTCCTTTGGCAATACGATCAAAAAGGAACGGGATGTGGCACGCGCCCATGCGCTTGGTGTTTCAATGTTTGCCGTTGATTGTGTGGAAGAAGTCGAGAAAATTGCCCGATCGGCCCCTGGTTCGCAGGTATTTTGCCGTGTTCTGACCGATGGCGAAGGTGCTGAATGGCCTTTGTCGCGCAAATTCGGTTGTGCGCCTTCAATGGCGGTTGATGTTCTGCGCCATAGCCATGCGCTCGGACTTGAAGCCCATGGTGTGTCCTTTCACGTCGGCTCACAGCAGACGCAGTTGAACGCGTGGGACAGAGCCCTCAAGGATGCGCGCGGTGTATTTGATGCATTGGCGGGTGAAGGCATTATCCTCAAGATGGTCAATATGGGTGGTGGATTTCCAACACGCTATCTGAAGGATATTCCGACAGCAGAAGCCTATGGGCAGGCCATTTTTCAGGCGCTGAGCAAGCATTTTGGCAATAATCTGCCGCACACCATCATTGAACCCGGTCGTGGCATGGTCGGCAACGCCGGCGTGATCAAGGCAGAAGTTGTGCTGGTGTCGCGCAAGGCCGACAATGACAATCTGCGCTGGGTCTATCTGGATATCGGTAAATTTGGCGGGTTGGCCGAAACGATGGACGAAGCCATTCGCTACCCGATCCGTACAAGCCGCGATAATGATGCGTTTGAGCCCTGTGTTCTTGCCGGGCCGACCTGCGACAGTGCTGATGTGTTGTATGAAAAGAAACCCTATCCGTTGCCCATATCACTGACCATCGGCGACGAGGTGCTCATAGAGGGAACCGGTGCCTATACAACCACCTATTCCTCTGTGGCATTCAACGGGTTTGAGCCGCTGAAATCATACGTCATCTGAGCCTAAAAGGTCTCCTTCCAGGGACGAATATCCAGTTCCTGGGTCCAGGCGCTGCGTTGTTGCTGATGCAGCCAGACATAGTTTCTGGCAATCTCATCCGGTGACAATATGGCGTCCTGGGCCCGGGCCTCATCCACATCCGGCCTGTTGTCACGGATGAAGTTGGAATCAATGGCGCCGTCAACCACCACATGGGCAACATGGATGTTTTGTGGACCAAGCTCGCGTGCCATGGATTGGGCCAGCGCCCGCAAAGCGAATTTGGCACTGGCAAAGGCGCTAAAGTTTTTGCCACCGCGCACACTGGCCGTTGCACCGGTGAAAATGATGGTGCCGCGTTGGCGCGTCAACATGTGTCTGGCAACTTCCCGTCCGGTCAAAAATCCGGCAAAACAGGCCATCTCCCATACTTTGCGAAAGACCCGTGATGTTGTCTTTTCAATTGGAAATGCGACATTCGCCCCGATGTTGAAAATGGCCACCTCGATGGGACCAATGTCGCGTTCAATAGTGTCAACAAGCGACACCATGTCCTCTTCTTCACGTGCGTCCACACCAAAGGGATGTGCCTTTCCACCGTCGCTGCGTATTTGTGCCGCAAGCGCTTCTAGTTTTTCCAGATGACGCGGTCGGCGCACCAGACAGATGTCGTAACCCAGATGTGCAAAGGCTCTGGCGCAGGCTGCACCGGTGTCATCGCCTGCTCCAATAATCAGGCAGGCACCGTGCCGGTTCGTTCGGGCCGTGTTCATGACGCATAAACTCCGATGATCGTTCAGCTTTGATTGATTATCTCTTCGGTGACCTGGGACAGCCGCTCTTTGCCAAAAAACATTTCCTTGCCGACAAAAAAGGTTGGAATACCGAAGGCACCGCGCTCAACGGCTGCATTGGTATTTGCTGCGAGCTTTGCCTTGACCTCGGGGGCTTGCGTTTTGGTCAGGAGTGCCTTTGCATCAAAACCGGATTCATTTAAAGCGGCAGCCACAACGACCGGGTCATTCAAATCCCTGGGTTCCTCCCACATGTGGTGCATCACCGCCTCCACATAACGGTGAAACGCATCCGGTCCTTCATCCTGTATGGCTATCGCACCACGCATCAAAAGCAGGGTGTTGACCGGGAAATGTGGGTTGAATTTGAAATCACTCAGGCCATGCCTGCTGATGAAGCGCCCAAACTCCTGCCGTTCATACTCCAGCCGGTTGGTGATTTTGGCAAAGGCAATCATCGGTGCCTGATTGCCGGTCGCTTTGAATATGCCACCAAGCAGACAGGGTATGTAATTGAACGTTGCCCCGGTACGCTCGCAAATCTGAGGCAGCACCTTGTGCGTGAGATAGGCATTGGGGCTGGCGAAATCGAAAATGAAATCAACAGGCGGCATGGGTTTTCCTATCTGTGTGGTTGATTGATGAAGAAACGTTGCAGGTACCGGATTGTTGTTGTTAGCATTTTCATTCTGACGCTTTTTGCCGATTTGGAAACTCAGCTGTGGCCCATCGTTCAATTTTTGTGGTCCTTATAACATTTGCGGTAGCCAGGTTGCCAGTTTTGGCCAGAGCGCCACAGTACCAAGCACGATGATCTGGATGGCGACGAATGGGATAACACCGCGATAAATGTCGCTTGTACGCACAGACGGCGGCGCAACACCGCGCAGGTAAAACAGCGCAAATCCGAATGGTGGTGTCAGGAAGCTTGTTTGCAGATTGAGACCCATCAACACTGCAATCCAGACCGGGGAAAACAGTGCCAGTCCGAGTTCATCGTTAAAGGCAAACAGCGTCGGTGCCATGATGGGAATGACAACAAAGACAATTTCCAGAAAATCCAGAAAGAACCCCAGCAAAAACATCACCAGCATGACCGCTGCCAGTGCAACCCATGGCCCGCCGGGCAGATCGGTCAAAAATGTGTGGATCGTGGCCTCGCCGCCAAGACCGCGAAAGGTCAGGTTGAAAACCTGCGCGCCGATGTAAATGGTGAAAACCATCGCGCTCATCTGAACTGTTGTGCGCATGGCCCGGGCCAATACCCGTGTTTGTACTGCATTGTCTTCGCGCATGTGCCAGGTGCGCCTGAGACTGTCGAACAGGCCCCAGGCAAAGACCGCCAATCCGGCGGAGGCGAAAAACATGCCAACCATATCACCCATATTCAGCACCGAGCGCGTGACACGAAGATCAAACAATGTTGCCGCAATGACCACGACTGCGATACCAATGACGGCGGTCTTTTGCGGCAAGGTGTTGTCGGGCATCATCTTAATTCCGGCAAGCAGGATTGCGCCTGCAGCGCCAATTGCGGCGGCTTCGGTTGGTGTGGCGATGCCGAAGATGATGGAGCCCAGGACAGATATGATCAGCAGGAGCGGTGGCAGCAGGATGGATAGCAGCGCCGCGACCGGCGGGCGTGCGCTGTCCTGTGTGACGACACTGGGTGCAGAACCCGGGCGAATACGTGCCACCAGCGCCACATAGACAATATAGACAGCAACAAGCAGCAGACCGGGAACCAGTGCGCCGGCGAAAACGTCACCGATGGACATGGGTGTTGGTGCCCAGTCGCCGACGGATCTGCGTGCTTCGATATAGGCGTTGGAGAGGATATCTCCCAAAATTATCAATACGATGGATGGCGGAATGATCTGGCCCAATGTACCAGACGCCGCAATAATGCCGGTTGCAAGTTTTGGGTCATAGCGATGGGCAAGCATGCTGGGCAGGGAAATGAGACCCATGGTCACCACCGTCGCACCGACAATGCCGGTTGATGCTGCGAGCAACATGCCGACAATGGCGACCGATATGCCCAGACCGCCCGGCATGCGGCCAAAGAGCTTTGCCATGGTTTCAAGCAATTCGGCGGCAACACCACTGCGTTCCAGCATGACGCCCATGAAGATAAAGAGCGGCACCGCCACCAGAACCTCATTGGTCTCGTCCATCAGCCCAAACAGGCGTGCAAACAGGGCCTTGAGAAACGAAATATCACCGCTGGCAAAAAAGCCGACACCGGCCCAGGCGCCAAGAACAGCAAATAGGATGCCAACGCCTGCCAGGGTGAATGCCACCGGAAACCCGCGCAACAGCAGGATGATGGCAGCGGGAAACATCAGCAGATCGAGATGGCTGATAATGAAATTCATAATGTGTCGGCGGATTTAAAGAGTGCAATATCCTGACGACCGGTCAGACTGATGGCAGCCTTGAGCGCTGTTGAAACGGCCTGTAAGCCCACAAGAATGGCGAAAGCCAGAATTGTCGTTTTCAACAGATAACGAAAGGGCAGGCCATTGGGTTCAATCGAGCCCTCGTGTGTTGCCCAGGCTATTTCCACATTGGGCAGGGATGACCAGGCAATAATGGCGCACAGCGGCAAAAGAAAAACCACACAGCCCAGCAGATCAGTCCAGTCACGCTGGCGCGGCGTTTGTTTCAGACGAAATACATCAATGCGGACGTGACCATCGTATAAAAACGTATAGGCCGCCGCCAGCATGATGGTTGCCCCATGCAGATAGACGACGCCTTCCTGCAACCAGATGGATGGCAGGAAAAATATGGAATTGGATGCGAATACATAACGGCTAATGACGATGGCAAGCTGCAACAGCACCATCGCCAGTATGCCCCAGGCGACAATTTTGCCGATTGTTTCGTTCAACCGGTCAATGAGCCGAACCAGACGGATCATGCCATTTCCTTCAATCAGCAAAGGCAGGCCGTATCCGGCCTGCATGCCAGGGTGGACAAAATCTATACGCCCCACACGGCGGCGCGATCCATATACATTTGCCCTTCCAGAACCTTGCCGATGGCAGCGCATTTGCGCACATATTCGAAATAGGGACCCTGGATTTTCTCGGACATCGGGTCGCCCTTGGGATATTCGGCTATGGCCGCCTTGGATGCGGTGCCCAAAGCAGCGACGACATCTGGAGGAAAGACCGAAGGGGTAACGCCGCTGCTGACAAGCTGATCAAGAACAATGGCATTATTGTAGGCATAGGCGCTTGTTGTCTCATCCATCATTGCTGAGGACGCACCTTCGATGATTGCCTGATGCTGTTTGGAAAGCGAGTTCCAAACATCCATATTGACGATACATTCCAGCATTGGACCAGGCTCATGGAAAGCCGGCATGTAATAGTAAGGCGCTATTTTTGAAAGGCCGAGTGCCACGTCATTCCAGGGCCCGACAAATTCTGCCGCATCTACCACACCGGATTGTAGCGATGAAAAAATTTCCGATGGCGGAAGATTGACCGTTGAAACGCCTATTTTCTGCATCACTGCGCCGCCAAGGCCGGCAATGCGCATTTTCAGCCCCTGCAAATCATCTAGCGAATTGATCGGTTTCTTGAACCAGCCGCCCGCCTGGGTCATCGAGTTTCCGGCTGCAAATGGTTTTAGATTGAACGGCGCATAGGCCTCATCCCACAGGGCCTGCCCACCGCCAAAACGGATCCAGCCCGCCAGCTCGCTGGATGATAATCCGTAGGGAAATGTTGTGAAATACATTGTTGCGCGAATTTTGCCGGCAGCAAAATAGGGTGCGGTGTGGCCAAGGTCTGCAGCTCCGGTCGACACCGCATCATTGACACCAAAGGGGGGCACAAGTTCGCCGCCGCCAAAATACTGAACCGTCAGCGCGCCATCCGACATGGCCGTAATGCGTTCACCAAGGCGTTCTGCGCCTTGCCCAACGCCGGGAAATCCGCGTGGAAATGTGCCCACAAGTTTGAGTGTACGCTTGCCCTGGGCAATCGCAGGTGTTGCCAGCGTCGCCGCACCCAAAGCAGCGCCGCCAAGAAGTGTTCTTCTGTCCATAATGTCCACCCTGTCACAATTGTTTGAAATTATCTGCCGAGTGTAACAAACAAATCGGCGGGGTAAACACCCAAGGGTGTTGGAGCACTTCAGGTTTTGACGGAATAGGTAAAACCTGAATGCATCAACAAAATCAAAGGCCGACACCATTGTCCCGTTTCTGACAAACGCGAAACGGTCCGGGCTGTTACAATGTTTAGCCGACGAGATCGATAATGCCGCAGTCGCCGCTTTCAGAGCCGAAGGCCAGTTGCGCACTGACTCTGCTCCAATTCAGGGAGCTGATCGGGCCCTTGCCACCGCGCCGCAGCAGGGCTTCTTTCTGATCACTGATGAGGCAGGCGAGAATCATGCCGTCCGCATAACCAATGGCCACAACGTCATCTGTCGGGTGGCAGGCAACGCAGGTGACCATCGTGTCACCGCGCGTGGAGAGTTCGAGCGGCGCCTTGCCCATCGGACCATCCTTGCCACTAAAGGGCCAGACAATGGCCGCTGGTGCGCCAGATGAAGCAAGCCACTTGCCTTTGGCACTCCAACTGACGGATTTCACCTTGGCCGGGTAACCGCTCATGCGCATATGTTTGCCGTCTTTGAGACGCCATCCGTGCAGGGCATTTTCCTGCATGCTGCTCACGACATACATGCCATCCGGTGAAAAGGTTACCAGTCCGTGGGCACCGCCCCACTCAAGATCAACGGGTGGTGCACTGGCTGCTGCCCAGTGAAGCGAAACACCATTGTATCGTGCAGCCGCAATGCGCATGCCTTTGGGTGCAAATGCCAGGCCTTCAACGGTGCGCTGTTCCGTGAATTCGGCAATTTTGCCATTGGCGTCGCGCACATAGGCGCTGCGACCGGTTGCATAACCGACAGCCTGGTGCGGGCCGCTGGCGACGCAGGTTATCCATTTGCCATTGTTGTCGGCAAGGGTTTGTGACGCGCCATCCGCACTCGTGCGGATAATCTTTCCGTCTTCCCCGCCCGATAACAGGGTTTTTCCGGATTGCTCCACGCTGGCACACAATAATCCATCATGGGGTTGTGCAGATTTGTGGCCGTGGTCCAGCCAGTGGATGTCACCATCGGCCAGTGCAAAAAAGGGAATAGAGCCTAAAAAGGCCGCGGTGACACAGTGACCATCAAGATCGAGCGGAGCCAGTGTTGGCATAGTTATTCCTACTGTTTGACCTGACAGGCTTCGAAGGTGCGTTTCAATTTTTCATGGTCCAGATCACGACCAATGAAAACCATCCGGCTTTCACGTTTTTCATCCGGTTTCCACGGACGCTGGTAGTCCCCTTCCACCAACATGTGGATGCCCTGAACGACATAGCGTTCATCGTCATTTTCAAATGCAATGATCCCTTTGAGGCGTAGTATGTTCGGACCATCGATCTGGGTTATTTTCTGCATCCACTGCAAAAAATGCTCCTGTTTGACAGGGCCCGCTCTCAGGGAGATGGATTGCACGCTGGTGTCGTGAATATCAGCGACCCCGTGTTCATGTTTGTGGTCATGATCATGGCTGTGCGCATGGTTGTGCTCGTGCGCATGATCATGATCGCATTCCGGCGTGCATAGGTGATCGGGATCATCGTGATCGAGAAAATGCGGGTCAGCATCCAATGCCCGTTGCAGATCAAAGGCACCACGATCCAGAATTTTATCCAATGCGACCTTTGCACGCTGGGTGCGGTGGATACGGGCGGATGGATTAATGGACCGTATCGTTGCCTCCAGTTTGTCGAGTGTCTCTTCATCGACCAGGTCAGTCTTGTTCAAGACGATGACATCGGCAAATGCGATCTGGTCCTCAGCCTCGCGGCTGTCTTTCAAACGCAGTGGCAGATGTTTGGCATCGACCAGTGCAACCACAGCATCCAGCCGCGTTTTTGCCCGTACATCATCATCCATGAAAAAAGTCTGGGCGACGGGAGCCGGGTCGGCAAGGCCGGTTGTCTCAACAACAATGGCATCAAAGCGCCCTGGTCGCCGCATCAGGCCTGCAACGACGCGAATGAGATCACCACGCACTGTGCAGCACACGCAGCCATTGTTCATCTCGTAGATTTCTTCGTCTGATTCAACAATCAGATCATTGTCGATACCGATTTCGCCAAATTCATTGACGATGACCGCATAGCGCTTGCCGTGGTCTTCCGACAATATCCGGTTCAGCATTGTCGTTTTGCCGGCACCAAGATATCCGGTAAGGACTGTGACCGGAATTGGGTTGACTGTATCGCTCATTAACATGGCTCCTGAATCTTAGTGACGCATATAGGCGATGATCTGGTTGGGCGCCAGCGGGCGAGGCGGATTAACACCTTCATCTCTACCAGAATCTTTCAATACATGGATATGGCGGTTGGACGTTCAGTCGAATTGGCCCGGATCAAATGCGTGGACGTCCTGCAGCAGTTCAATAATACCGCTGGCGCTGTGATCAATGAGCCGTTGTCCTTTTTGCGCGGTGGCTTTGGTGGCGTCACCTGCGGCGCCTTGCCTATTGAGGTCAGACATTTTCCAGCCGAATGCATGGGGGCCATAGGCACGCAGGTGCCTGGCAGATTGAGCCAGATCGTGCTGGAAGGAAGTGAAATTCCTGGCCTTTGCCATATCAACAAGGTCTGGTCGAAGCGCAAGCATGACCGATGTCTCGATGTCACCGGCATGAATTCCAATCGACTTTTCTTCTGCGGTGATGGCGTTGTCGGGCAAACCAAAACGTGTCCAGCTGGTTGCAACTGCCAACATATTGAAGCGAACGCGGGCTTCTGTTGCAACGATCGTCATGAGTGGTGCATTGCCACCGTGGGCATTGAGCATGACGAATTTTCGCACACCGCTTTGATGCAGCATGTCTGCTTTGGCAATCCACCGGTTGATTGCCTCATCCCAGGCCAGGCTGCGGGTGCCTGAAACGTCCATATGTTCAATCGAATAGCCCGTTTCTTCGACGGGAAGAAATGTAACCGGCAAATTCGGCGGCTTACTTGTAATGACGGCGTCAACGATGCCCCGTGCTATGATTGTATCGGTTTCCAGAGGCAGGTGTGGACCATGCTGTTCATGCGCCCCAAGTGGCAGGACGGCTATCCATGAGGCCCGCTCGGTGCTGGTCACCGGGGGATCATTATCGCGCCAGTAGGGAGCGGGCATTGTCATTGTGATTGTGATCTCCGCAGGAGTTCCTATGTATATCGAGATTAGGCTTTACTTGCTTTTACAATCAACCCGCAATGGGCTTTTGATTTATTGTCCTCAAACGCCTATAGTCTAATTGCTCAACTATACCTGTGACTTGCGGGTGAATGAGGAGGCCAACATGGCCAAAAAAAGTAAATCCAGCGGTTCAAGTAAAAACGCTGAGGAAAAACTGGAATTATTCTCTCAATTGGCGGCGACAGCGCGCTATTCGCGTACCCTGTTATCGCGGCAATTATTGTCCAGCGGCCTTTATGCCGGTCAGGACGCAGTCATATTGGCACTGGCGGCCAATGATGGCCTCTCTTTGACCGCCATTGCCGAGCAACTGGGTGTGCGTGCACCAACAATGACCAAGACCATTAACCGGCTTGCAGCTCAGGGTTTTGTCGACAAAAGGGGTTCCCAGGCCGATGCCCGTCTGGCCCATGTTCATTTGACCGAGGCCGGTCAGGAAGCGGTAAAATCAGTACGCAAGGCGATCAAACGGTCACAAAGGATTGCCCTGGGTGAGATGAGCAACAAGGACACCAAAAATCTGGTGAAGCTGCTCAAGACGCTGGAAAGCAATATCGCCACCACGCTTGACTAGGTTGGGTCTGTTGAGGATCAGGATTGCAGCGTCGCAAGGTATTTGTCGGCCTTTGTCCATGCGTCTTTGCATCGGTACGCCATGTCCTGCCCCCTCATGAAACGGAATTGAACAATCGTGCCCAATCCGGCACCATCTGCACTATTCTCAGCAGGTCCTGAGGCAGGTTGAAACCAGCCCTTTAAAAATTTTAATTTTCGTTTTAAAACACATAATACCTGTGGATGAGGACCGGCGTGTCTGTTGGCTTCAACAGATAGGCTGAGGGGATTTGTTTTTGGGGCAGAAGGTAAAATTATCGACCATCGCTGAATCGCTTGGTCTTTCAACGGCTACCGTTTCACTTGCATTGCGAGACAGTCCGCTGGTTGCTGATGCCACCCGCGTCAAGATCAAGGATCAGGCGCTGGCCCTTGGCTATATCTACAATCGCCGGGCAGCCAGCCTGCGCACATCCCGTTCCGGGATTGTGGGTGTCGTCGTGCATGACATCATGAACCCGTTCTATGCGGAAATTCTGCGGGCCATTGAAAGCGAGCTGGACAGGAGCCGACAGACGTTCATTTTATCTAACCATTATGATTCAGTCGACAAGCAGCGCAATTTCATTGAGACCCTGCTGCAGCTTGGTGGCGACGGGGTCATCATGTCTCCGGCCATCGGTACGCCTGAAAGTGATGTGCGTCTTGCAGAAGACAACAACATGCCGGCAATCCTCATTGCCCGTTCAATCGACAATGTCAGTTTGCCCACCTACCGTGGTGATGATGCCTATGGCATTGCCTTGGCAACTAACCACCTGATCGGTCTTGGTCATCGCTGCATTGCCATGGTTGGTGGTACAGACCAGACATCAACGGGCCTGCATCGCTATGCCGGTTATGTTGAGGCTCTGGAAAAGGCCAATATCGAGGTTGATCCAAATCTTCGAATTCCCGGACCACGCACCAAACAGGCGGGCTTTGAGGCGGCTGTCAATTTTCTGTCTCTGCCACAAAAACCCACCGCTGCCGTGTGCTGGAATGATCTGGTTGCAATCGGTCTGATGAATGGTATCGCCAGAGCCGGTCTCATTCCGGGAAAAGATATCTCGGTTACCGGCTATGATGATCTTGAAGAGGCATCCATTGCAACGCCATCTCTGACAACCGTGTGGAACGGGCAGGCGGAAGTCGGACGCATGGCTGCCCGCGCGCTGCTGGATAAACTCAATGGGTCAACAGAAGCTGACGGGCTGCATCTCATCAAGCCGGAGATGCGCATTCGCCAGTCAACAACGCCACTCAAAAAGTGAATTGCACTAGCGGCAGACTTCGGATTGTCCCGGTAACAGTTGCGTGAAACATTGGTCGGCGAATTGAAAAAGGTGCTGATTTCTTTGCTTTTTTGGGAGCAGAGTATAGTGTGATGAACATGATTTGGACCGTTTCACGTTTCGTCAGAAACAGGACAACGGTGTCGACCATTGATTTTTGTTGAAGCATTCGGGTTTTGCCGATTCCGTCAAAACCTGAATTACGCCAGGTACTTTCGTCAGCCACATCCGGCAAGATCAACTACAGCAGGAGCAAGTGAATGCATCGTCGCTCATTTATCAAAAAATTGGGAACGACGGGCACAGGTGTTGCCGCTTCGCTGTCACTTGCAGCACCGGCCCTGGCGCAGGCAGAACCGAAATTCAAATGGCGTCTGTCTTCGGGGTTTCCCAGGCAATTGGATACGATTTATGGGGCCGCTGAGGTTTTTGCCGATTCGGTGCGTGAGAGCACCCAGGGCGGATTGGACATAGAGGTTTTTGGTGCCGGTGAAATTGTTGAAGCTCTGGATGGACTGGATGCGGTGCAAAAGGGCACGATCGATATTGCCCACACAGCATCCTACTACTTTTGGGAAAAAGACCCGACCTTTGCGTTTGGTACCGGTGTGCCCTTTGGTCTGAATCAGCGCATGACCAACGCATGGCTGTACGAGGGCGGCGGTCTGGATCTGATGAATGCGTTCTACCGCAACTACGACATCATCAGTTTTCCCGCTGGTAATACCGGCGCGCAGATGGGCGGTTGGTTTCGCAAGGAGATCAATGCGCTGGAAGATATGAAAGGGTTGAAATTTCGCATCGGCGGGTTTGGTGCCCGTATTATCGAGAAACTGGGTGTCGTTCCGCAAAACCTGCCCGGAGACCAGATATTCAAAGCCTTGCAGGATGGGAAGATTGATGCGGCTGAATTTGTCGGTCCCTATGACGATGCAAAATTGGGTCTTAATCGGGTTGCACGCTACTATTATTATCCAGGCTGGTGGGAAGGCGGCGTCGCGCTGCTGAACATGATCAATATCAATAAATGGAACATGCTGCCGAAACACTATCAGGCTATTGTGCGCAATGCATCGGCTCTGGCCAATTCTGTCATGATGGCCCGCTATGACACATTCAATCCGCCCGCTTTGCAGGAGCTGGCAACCAGCGGAACTGTCCTGCGTCCCTATTCGCACGAGATCATGACGGCCTGTTTCAAAGCTGCCGAGGAAACATATGCCGAGATTTCCGAAGAGAATGTGCAATTCAGAACGGTGCTGGAATCCTATATGAAATTTCGCCGCGAAACCTATCTGTGGTTCCAGCGCGCTGAATATTCGCAGGATAGTTTTCTGATTTTACAGCAGCGTGCAGGCCGATTGTAAGGCCCAAACAGGGCGATATTGCTGCGGCGCACAATGGAATTCATTTGACCCGCGGTGTTCTGCACCCAAGATATGCACACAAAGCCAATAATTTGGAACGGTGCTGCCTGAAACCGGCTGCCCCGCAGAGGACTGTATGACGCTGCACGACGTTTCGCTGGATGACAAATATGATCTGACCAAAGATCGCGTCTTCATTACCGGTACCCAGGCCATCGTTCGCCTGATGCTCATGCAGAAGGAACGAGACAGAAGAGCGGGCCTCAATACAGCCGGCTTTGTTTCCGGCTATCGCGGCTCGCCGCTGGGTGCTCTTGATCAACAGCTTTTTGGTGCACAAAAGCACCTCCAGGCCAGTGACATTGTGTTTCAACCTGGATTGAATGAGGAAATGGCGGCTACCGCCTGTTGGGGAACACAGCAGACAGAACTGGATGGCAAGGGAAAATACGACGGTGTGTTTTCCATCTGGTATGGCAAGGGGCCCGGTGTTGACCGATCCGGGGATGTGTTTCGCCACGCCAATCTTGCCGGCAGTTCAAAACACGGTGGTGTGCTCGCCCTGATGGGAGACGACCATACGGCCGAATCCTCGACCAATGCGCATCAAACCGAGTTTCAGTTTGTTGATACGATGATCCCTATTCTCAATCCGGCGGGTGTGCAGGAAATCATTGATTATGGATTGTATGGTTTTGCCCTGTCCCGATTTGCCGGAACCTGGGGTGCGATCAAATGTGTCAAGGATAATATTGAATCAACACAGTCGGTCGAGGCCGGGCTTGATCGCATAAAAATAGTCCTGCCGGAGTTTGAAATGCCACCGGGCGGTCTGAACATTCGTGCCGGTGAACTTGACTTCATTGGTCAGGAGGTGCGTCTGCATGAATACAAGAAAGCCGCAGCAAGTGCCTTCATCCGGGCCAACGGGCTAAATCAGATTGTCTATTCCGGCGGTTCCAAAGCCAAATTGGGCATTGTCAGTGTTGGCAAAAGTTTCCTCGATGTCAGACAAAGTCTTTCCGATCTCGGGGTGGACGAGGCCGAGGCAAACAGGCTCGGCATTCGGCTGATGAAGATAGCCACTCCCTGGCCGCTCGAACTTGAAGATTTCCGACCATTTGTCGATGGTCTGGATATGGTGATTGTTGTTGAGGAAAAACGCTCCCTCATCGAAACGCAGTTGCGCGAGCATCTTTATGGCAGTGCCCATCAGCCGATTATCGTCGGCAAACGCGATGAGCACAATGAATGGCTGTTCCCGGTGCGTGGTGCGCTGGACCCCAATGACATATCAGTTGCCATCGGCGAGCGTATTTTGCGGGTCATCGGCCCGTCGGAATCCATCGATCAGCGGGTCAAGCGTATCCGGCAATTTCAGGCCATGTTGTCTGATATGAGCGACGTTGCTGTCCGCACGCCGTATTTTTGTTCCGGCTGTCCCCATAACAGCTCGACCAAAGTGCCGGAGGGGTCCACAGCGGCAGCCGGCATAGGTTGCCATTTCATGGCAGTCTGGATGGATCGGGATACGCAAGGGTTCACTCAAATGGGGGGTGAGGGTGCCCAGTGGGTCGGCCAGCAACCCTTTACCCGGACCGAACATATTTTCCAGAACCTCGGTGATGGGACCTATAATCATTCCGGTATTCTAGCTGTACGGTTTGCCCTGTCTGCCAAGGCGGATGTCACTTACAAAATTTTGTATAATGATGCCGTTGCCATGACGGGTGGGCAGCACCACGAGGGTGGTCTGACGGTTGATGCCATCGCCCGCCAGGTGCGCGCCGAGGGTGTGACGCGCATCGCAGTCGTTTCAGATGAGCCGGAAAAATATCCAAAGGACATGGACTGGCCGAGCGGAACCACGTTCAATCACCGCCGGGATATGGATGCGGTCCAGCGCGAGCTGCGGACCATCAAGGGTGTAACAGTTCTTCTGTATGATCAGACCTGTGCCGCGGAAAAGCGCCGCCGGCGCAAACGCGGTACATTTCCTGACCCGGACAAACGTGTCATCATCAATGAACTCGTATGCGAAGGGTGTGGAGACTGCGGTATTCAATCCAATTGTGTCTCCGTACAGCCGGTAGAAACCGAATTTGGCCGCAAGCGGCGCATTGATCAATCGAGCTGCAACAAGGATTTTTCATGCGTTGAGGGGTTTTGCCCGTCATTTGTCACTGTCCATGGTGCGAAGATCAAAAAAACCAGTGCTGCAGATCTGGACGGCGATCCGTTGCAGGGCGTTCCTGATCCAAAATCCGAGCTTAAGAGTGATGGTTGGGCCTGTGTCATAACCGGCGTCGGTGGTACCGGCGTTGTCACCATCGGTGCTATCCTGGGCATGGCCGCTCACCTTGAGGGCAAAGGCTGCGGCATGATCGACATGGCCGGCCTGGCGCAAAAGGGCGGAGCGGTATTTTCGCATGTACGGGTATCGCAGCGCCCTGAGGATATAACGGCCATTCGTGTACCTGCAGGCAAGGCTGATCTGGTTTTAGGTTGTGATCTGGTTGTGTCCGGTTCAGCTAAGGTTCTGGCCGCAGTGCGGGAGGGTGAAACGCTCTTTGTCGCCAATACGGCTGAGGTCATGCCGGGGGATTTTGCCCGAAATGCTGATTTTTCGCTGCCTGTGGAACGGTTAAAGCGCACGATTGTCAAAACAGCCGGAGAAGACCGCACCATTTATTTTGACAGCTCTGCCGCAGCCGTTCAGTTGTTTGGCAATGCCATTGCCGCGAATATGTTCCTG
Organism: uncultured Rhizobiaceae group bacterium; assembly: GCA_947501445.1. Classification (GTDB taxonomy): domain Bacteria; phylum Pseudomonadota; class Alphaproteobacteria; order Rhizobiales; family Rhizobiaceae; genus Hoeflea_A. Next base: position 29,431 of record CANMVS010000020.1, read on the forward strand.
CTTGGAATTGCTGCCCAAAAGGACGGGCTTCCGCTTTCACCAGCATCGATTGAAGCAGCGATCCGGTTGAACGGTCAGGCTGTTGACATGAATGTTGAGGCCTTTCGCTGGGGCCGCCGGGCAGCCCATGAACCGCAGTTCATCCGCTCATTGATGGACGCGGCCGGCGCTTCGGAGCAAACACAGGAAATGGCGCAGAACAGCAGTGAACGTATTACGCGACGCGAGACATTTCTCAGGGCCTATCAGGGCAGGTCTTACGCACGTAAATTCACCAGGCAAATGGACCGGGTTCGCCAGGTCGATGAAAAACTGTCCGATCAATCGGGTGAACTTACTGATGTTGTCGCCCGCAATCTTTTCAAGCTGATGGCGATCAAGGACGAGTATGAGGTTGCCCGGCTTTATAGCGATGGATCTTTTGCTGCACAGCTTGGTCAGCAGTTTGAAAGTTGGGATCGGCTGGAGTTTCACATGGCACCGCCGGTGCTCTCTTCAACGTCCAAGGACGGACAATCCCAAAAACGTCAATTCGGCCCCTGGATGATGCGGTTGTTTCCCGTGCTGGCATCATTGCGCCGATTGCGCGGCACACCACTTGATGTGTTTTCCTACCAGCAGGACAGGCGGGATGAAAAGCGCCTGCTAAAGGAATATCTGGCGCTGGTGGATGACGTTTGCAAAGCCGTAACGGACGGTAATTATGCGGCGGCGATAGCTTTGCTCGATTATCCGCAGCGCATACGCGGATACGGCCACGTGAAAGCTGCGAGTATTGCAAGGGTAGAAAATGAGATAGTGGCGCTCAAAGCAGCGTTTTATGAAGCGCCTTTGTCTGTTTCACAGGCCGCTGAATGATAGTGCGGGCAGGTGACTACCGGCGCGGTATGGCATTGATATCTCTTGCATAAATGCAACTTTGATTACGGCGATACAATCTAGGGTTTTATATTTCTAAAACCTTCCTTAAGGTCTTTGCTGTAAGTCATTGCCTCATCACGGGGGTGATGTTTATGAGCGGTAAAAATAAAGAGCAAATTCCGACAGATGTTTATCTGTCCTTTGTTCGTTCGCTCTATGAAAACCGAATGACCCTGCGCGCCGGAATGATTGCGCATGTTACCACCTGTGTGCTGATCTATTTCAAGGTTCAAGATCCGTTTTATCTGGTTTGCGGCGGGATAATTTTCTCATTGTGGGCGCTACGCGCGCTATCGATGCGGCGGTTTGATTCGGTTGAGTTCAGTGAGAGCGACAGCAAGCCGATCGCTCTTTGGGAAACCCGTTACATCATCGGTGCCGGACTAGTGACGCTGACGCTCGGCGTCATGACCGGTTACGCCTATCTGGTTTCAAACGATACATTTGCTGAAATTGCTGCGACATCGATAACCCTGGGAACAATGGTTTCTGTAGTTGGCCGTAATTTCGGCTCGAAAATCAATGTGGATGTCATTACGCTGGCCGCCTGCCTGCCAATTCTGATCAGCCTGTTTCTGGTTGGTGATATTTTCAAGGCGATACTGGGCCTGTTGGTTGTGCCGCTCATCGTAACCACACGGGCAATGGCCAATGGGGTGCGCGATTTCCTTTATGACAATGTGATGAGCCATCGTGAAATTACCATTATTGCGGATCGCTTTGATACGGCGCTGAACAACATGCCGCACGGCCTTTTCATGCTGGACCGCGACTGCCGCATTGTTGTGGCCAACAAGAAAGCCGCGCAATTGCTGTCGGTGCCAAAGCGGGAAGCATTGAGGAACCACACACTTGGAGCTGTTATGCGCTATGGTGTCGGGCGTGGCGTCATCAGTCAGGATAGGGCAACGATCATCAGGCAACAGCTTGACGCATTGGTGGATGGCCGCCAATCCCGGGCGCTGCTGTGTTTTAAACAAGACCTTTATCTGGAGTTCAGTGCAAAACGCCGCAAGGACAAGGGCGTTGTGCTGATATTTGAAGACGTGACGTCGCGTATCCGGGCAGAGGAAAAGATCGTCCACATGGCGCGCTACGACAGCCTGACCGGTCTTTCCAATCGTGGCTATTTCTCCGAAATGATTGACGTTTGTGTCCGTGATATGAGCGAGGACGAAAAATTTGCTCTCATCGTACTGGACCTTGATGACTTCAAACATGTGAATGACACAAGCGGTCACCTGACCGGGGACCGGTTGCTATGTGCCATTTCAACCCGTTTGAGCGCCCTGGCAGATGACAACATCACATTGTCCAGGTTCGGTGGTGACGAATTCGTTCTCTTCGTGCGCAAGGTGAGAGATACTGCTCATATTGATCAATTGATGTCATCGCTGTTTGATTCCCTGCGCGGCACCTATCTGATCAATGGCAACAAGCTTTTTGTCAGCCTGAGTGCCGGCGTGGTGATCGGCTCCAAGCCAGAGTTCAAACTGGATGACCTGCAAATCAAGGCTGATCTGGCGCTTTATGAGACCAAACATCACGAGAAAAACAGCTGGACCATTTTCGCCGATGAGATGGACGAAAAATATACGCGGCGGCAAAAACTGAAATCTGCCCTGCGTGATGCTGTTCGCGAAAGATCATTTACGGTTGTTTATCAGCCGATGTTTACCGTCGACACCATTCAGGTGGCATGCTGTGAAGCGCTGTCACGCTGGTACCATCCAGATTTTGGCGCCGTATCACCGGCAACCTATATTCCTCTGGCTGAGGAGATGGGCATTGTTGGCGAATTGACGCGACACATGCTTGAAGTTGCCTGCCGTGATTGTGCCAGCTGGTCCAATGGCGCGGCGGTTTCGGTCAATCTGTCTGCCAATGATTTGCGCAATCATAACATCATCACAATGGTGATGGATGCGCTGAAAAGCGCCGGGCTGGATGCCAGCCGCCTGCAGGTCGAAGTGACAGAGAGTGCATTTGTTCAGGATGCTGCGAAGGCCAAGGCGATCCTTGAAGACCTGCGTGCCAAAGGCGTGACAGTTGCCATCGATGATTTTGGAACCGGCTACTCAAGCCTCAGCTACCTCAACCTCCTGCCATTGAACAAGGTCAAGATTGACCGTTCATTTGTGTCCAACATCACCAGTGACCAGCGCACATTCAAACTGCTCAAGGGCGTTGTTCACCTGTCCAGAGAACTGGGGCTGGAAATTGTCGTCGAAGGTGTGGAAACGGAAGAGCAGCTTGATCTGATCCGTTCAACAAATAGTGCAGACCTTATTCAGGGCTTCATCTTTGGAATGCCGATGCCAACCAGTGGTATTTCAGAACTGACGTCGAGCGGCATGTCGGGTAAACCCGTTACCTGTAAATCTCGCGGGTCTGCCCGCTCGCAGTAGAGCAGGTCAGAAATTCGTTGAGCCGACCCATTCGTGACCGGCACTTCATGGGCGTAATTATTGCTTGAAACAATTATCTCTGTGCCAGGTGACAAATTCTGACCGCGGCTGATCTGCCTGGCGCGCAGGGATCAACAGGCTTCCGGACTTGTTGATCATTGATTGAACGGCTTCAGCATCGTTGGATTGGCGTGATACCAGTATTTTCAAGTCATCCGACAGTCCCACCATACCTCTGTCAAACATCCAATGGGCCGTGCCCGACAAAGCCAGGCCATTGCTGATTATGTCTGGTCCATCGTATTCCACCGGGCGTATATGTGCCGCCTCCACTTCGGCTCTGCCTCTTCCATTGATCAGGCGAAGGCCGGTGATTGCGCAGCGTTCGCCGTATGCTCTGAGAACCGTCTTGCGGAAATTCCGATCACGTAGCGAACGATTTATCAATTGATCTACACGCGTTCTGGACGAGGGGTGTGAATAGCTATCGTGTGTTTCAGCGAAACCGTCAGAATGTTCCGTTTGGCCCTCGCGCGGCAGGATATCGTCTCCACCACCAAGGCCGCGCTCAATGATCCTGGCGAAGTCAACAGGTGAGAGCGGTCGAACAGCGGCCTGTGCCCGGCCTGAAATGCGTCCCTGTTCGTTCAACAACCCCTGTTCAACGACCGAGTTCTCGTCGCGAAATTGGACCGGATCACCAAAATCGAGATAACTGCCTCTTTCTATCACCGCCAGGTACATATCCTTGAGGCGTGGATCGGGTATGATCTCCTGCACCCGTGCGACGGCGAAGTAGCCCCTTGTGCCCTTCACCTTGCCTGGTTCGAGGTAAATGATCCAGTTGCCTTCGCACTGGCGAGCACGTTTGAGATATTGTTTTGGAAACTGATACTGCGTCGAGGGCGCGTCGTCGTATTTTGAATCCTTGCGATGTATGAATACGCCGAAAGCCATTTGTAAAATCATCTTTGCTTTAGTCGATGATAATTGCAGGAGTGCAGGTACAGGATTAGTTGTTTTATTCCTGTTGCGCTACCGCTCCGTGTGCAAAATTCACCGGTGATTTGTCTGCAGGCAGCAAGCCGGGTTCCTTGTATTAAGAGAGTTTCTTACGCATCAGGCCTGGAATCCATCCATGGCATGGCTGATTTCGAGGGGAAAACGGCGTTCACGTTAACCTTAACGTCAGGTTAATGCCCAATCCTGTCTTATTTACCTTTACGTTTTCAATTGTTCCGATAGTGTTAACGGGTGATTAACCATGGTGTCAGGGGCGGCGCATGACACAGACACAAGGCATGTCTGAATTTACACACAAACTTATTTCTATGCTGGACAGGATCGAATATCGCAGAATAGACAATCCGGAAGATATGGAAGACGTAGCGCGGTTGCGGCGCAAGGCGTATCAGGCGTCGGATATTTTGCCGGTGAAGGGTGATTTGCTGATCGATGATCTGGATTTTGATCCGCAGGCCTATGTATTTGGCGTTTATTATGATGAGCAATTGATCAGCACCGTGCGCATTCACCATGTGACACCGGCGCATCGGGTCAGTTCGTCGGGTACTATTTTTCCCGATGCCATCAACCCGATGCTGGATGCGGGTATGTCGCTGATTGATCCGGTTCGTCTTGCCGCAGATCCGCAGATTCTCAACGAATTGCCTGCAATTCCGTATTTGACATTGCGCATCGCAACCATGGCATCAGACTATTTTGACGTTGACAGGTGCCTGTCCCTGATAAAGCCACAGCATGCGGCCTTCTATCGGCGTGTCTTTCGTTCAGATCAGATCGTGGCACCAACTCCCAACTGCGATGCCTACAAGATTGACTTGACCTTGCTGGCAACGCATGTGCGGTCCGTGCGGGATAAAATCTACAAGCGCTTTCCATTTTTTCAGTCGCAACCTTTTGAGCGCCGCATGATGTTTGCGCCGCCAGAAGAATTGAACCTGATGCCTTTGACCATTTTGCCAACTGCGCGGCAGTACCTCCAGGCAGCCTGATATTTCCTGATGACTTGCTCTGTCATGCCGCATTGTGTATTCGATGCAATTATGTCTTTTACTGAGTGCAGACCACGGTTTGCATTCAGGATTGCAACCGATTTTAACGCAGCAGCTGTTCGAAAAATCTGATACGGACAGGACCGGCTTGGCAGGGGAGAAACTCAATGGCTGAACTGAACAACGGACCCGTCGAACTGGGTGCCGAAATGGACTACGCGGAACATGAAAAAACCTACAACATGTTTCTCGGACTGACGAAATATTGCACGCTTGGCTGTGCTGCCATTCTGGTTGGTATGACAGCAGGACTGTTGGGTGGTGCCGGATTTATCGGTGGCACACTCGCAATGATTATCGTGGCTGCAATCGGCTACTACCTGCTGAAGTAAACAGCCGGGCCGCGCAGTTTTACGTCACGCTACGCGTACCTCAAGTGCATTTCCCGACGACAAGGAGTGAAGAGTGGCAAACACTGTTTTCATCGCTAAGGAATCCCATTCAGACGAAGCGCGCGTAGCGGCATCAACAGATACCGTTAAAAAAATGATTGCACTGGGCTTTGACGTCGTTGTTCAAAAGGGTGCGGGCACAGCATCGCAGATACACGATAGTGCATTTGTAGAGGTAGGTGCCAAGCTTGGAGCCGCAACCGCTGCAAAGACCGCTGATGTGGTATTGCGGGTTCGCCGTCCAACCGATGCCGAAATCAAAAACTACAAAAAAGGTGCTGCGGTCATTGCGATCATGGACCCTTACGGCAATGAAAAGGCGCTTGCCAGCCTGGCAAAAGCGGGCTTGACCTGTTTCGCCATGGAACTGATGCCGCGCATTACCCGTGCGCAGGTCATGGATGTTTTGTCATCACAGGCCAATCTTGCCGGCTATCAGGCGGTAATTGATGCGTCCTATGAATTTGACAGGGCCGTACCATTGATGATGACAGCAGCGGGCACTGTGCCTGCGGCGCGTGTCTTTGTCATGGGGGCAGGGGTTGCCGGACTTCAGGCGATTGCTACAGCCAAACGGCTTGGCGCAGCGGTTTCCGCAACGGATGTTCGTCCTGCGGCAAAGGAGCAGGTTGCTTCTCTCGGCGGTAAATTCATTGCGGTGGAAGATGAAGAATTCAAAGCGGCAGAAACCGCCGGTGGCTATGCCAAGGAAATGTCCAAGGAATATCAGGCCAAGCAGGCAGCACTGGTCGCCGACCATATAGCCAAGCAGGATATTGTCATCACCACAGCATTGATACCCGGACGACCTGCACCCAGGCTGGTAACCCGCGCAATGCTCAAATCCATGAAGCCCGGATCGCTTTGCGTTGATCTTGCCGTGGAACGTGGCGGCAATGTTGAAGGTGCCAAGGCCGGCGGTATTGCCGAAGTCGATGGTGTTCGTATCATCGGCTATAACAATGTGGCGGGCCGCATCGCGGCAAGTGCTTCTCAGCTCTACGCAAAAAACCTGTTGTCCTTTCTGGATACGATGGTCAACAAAGATGACAAATCTTTTGCCATCAATCCGGAAGATGAACTTGTGAAAGCAACGATGTTGACCAATGGTGGCAAGATTGTTCACCCGAATTTCGGCGGTGCCGAAAATGACAAGGGGAATGCATAATGGCAAATTCCGCTATCGATAATGCACTGGAAAACCTGGATGCAGCCGCCACTGCCGTTCGTCAGGCTGTGAGCGAGTTACCGGCTGCTGCAGAAGCTGTTGGTGCGGCAGCACACGGCGCGACCGCAGGCGCGGTTGATCCCTTTGTGTTTCAGTTTGCGATATTCATTCTGGCAATTTTTGTCGGCTACTACGTGGTCTGGTCGGTAACGCCGGCTTTGCACACGCCCCTGATGGCGGTCACGAATGCAATCTCATCCGTGATTGTCGTTGGTGCATTGCTGGCGGTTGGCATTTCAGCCAGTGGGCTTGCGACGGGGTTTGGGTTTATTGCTCTGGTCCTTGCATCGGTGAATATATTTGGTGGGTTTTTGGTAACCCAACGCATGCTTGCCATGTACAAGAAAAAAGAGAAGTGAGGGGCTGATTGATGTCTGAGAGTATTGCAGCCTTTCTATACCTGATTTCCGGTGTGCTGTTCATTCTGGCTTTGCGTGGCCTTTCCCATCCGACGACCAGTCGGCAGGGTAATGTTTACGGAATGGCCGGTATGGGTATTGCCATATTGACAACACTGGCGCTGGCAACACCATCCTTTGGTGGTCTTGGCCTGATCATTCTTGGTCTGGCCGTTGGTGGTGGCGTTGGTGCCTATGTGGCGCGTTCCATTCCCATGACCGCCATGCCTCAACTGGTCGCAGCCTTCCACTCGCTGGTTGGTCTTGCGGCAGTCATGGTGGCGGCGGCGGCGCTTTATACGCCCTCGTCCTTTGGTATTGGTGATGTCGGATCGATCCCCGGAGCGGCGTTGGTGGAAATGTCGATCGGCGTCGCAATTGGTGCCATAACCTTTACCGGTTCAATCATTGCGTTCCTCAAGCTGGATGGACGCATGTCCGGCAAACCCATCATGTTGCCCATGCGACACCCCATCAATGCCGGGCTCGCTATTGCCATTGTTGTGCTGGTTGCCATTCTGGTTATCAGTGAAAGCTATGCGGTTTTCTGGCTGATTGTCATACTGTCGCTGCTGCTTGGCGTTTTGATCATTGTTCCCATTGGCGGTGCGGACATGCCTGTTGTCGTGTCAATGCTCAATTCCTATTCAGGTTGGGCAGCTGCCGGTATCGGCTTTACGCTGGGCAATCTTGCGCTGATCGTCACGGGCGCTCTGGTGGGCTCATCGGGTGCCATTCTTTCCTACATCATGTGCAAGGGTATGAACCGATCCTTCATTTCGGTGATTCTTGGCGGCTTTGGCGGCGAGACGGCCGCTGCCGCTGATGATGATATCGACCGGTCGGTCAAATTGGGCTCGGCTGATGATGCGGCATTTCTTATGGCGAATGCCTCGAAGGTCATCATTGTACCAGGGTATGGCATGGCTGTTGCGCAGGCACAGCATGCACTGCGTGAACTTGCAGATACGCTCAAGGACAATGATGTGGAAGTCAAATATGCCATTCACCCGGTTGCCGGCCGCATGCCGGGCCATATGAATGTGCTGCTGGCAGAGGCCAATGTCCCCTATGATGAGGTATTTGAACTTGAGGATATCAATTCCGAATTTGCTCAGGCGGATGTTGTTTATGTGATTGGTGCAAATGATGTAACCAACCCGGCAGCAAGGGATGATCCTACGTCACCGATTTATGGCATGCCCATCCTTGAGGTTGACCGGGCGAAGACCTGCCTGTTTGTCAAACGTTCGCTGGGTTCGGGTTATGCGGGCATCGACAACACGCTGTTCTACAAGGAAGGCACGATGATGCTGCTTGGCGACGCCAAGAAAATGACTGAAGACATCGTCAAGGCGATGTGATCTGGCGTATCGATCCAAATAGGCAATTTGCAGCATCAGCTGTCTTTGAATGCCAATGAAACTGGGGGCCTCGGGCCCCCATTTTATTTGGACAGAGCAATGCAGGTTTTGACGGAAATGGTAAAACCTGAATGCATCAACAAAATCAAAAACCGACACCGTTATCCCGTTTTTGACAAAACGTGAAACGGTCCAGGTACGATAAATGCTCTCACGCGCCCGAACAGCATGGAGCCAGTTTGATAATTCTACCTTGACATGTAACCTATAGATTACATATTTTATCCCAACGACATCAATTCAATCGGGAGATGAATCATGCTCAAGGTCCTACTGCTCAGCGTCAGTCTGCTTTTCGCAAACGCCGCCGGTGCCGCAACACTTGCCCAGACCATCCATTTCCCCGGTGCATCGGCAAAGGCGCTCCATGCGCTCTACACCACCAGCGCGGGACATCAGTCCGTCACGGGTCTTCCAGCGACCTATAAAACGCCAGATGGCTCTGCTGCGAAGGAGGCGCAAACGGGTGGATCCCTCGATGCATTCTGTTTCAAACCTGATATGTGCGCCCTCAACGCACGGGTGCTGGATATGTCGTCAGCACCCGGTGTCTATTCGGTGACAATGGCCTGGTGGAATTTCGGCTGGGTATCAGCATTGGACCCTGCAGATATGGTTGTTGAAGGACGTGGAGCGCCTGATTCGACGCTGGTTCTAACCTTCCGTGACACATTGCGTGGTGCACAGATCGAATTGGTTCAGGTCAACGTTCCGGACTATAAAGTGCGCATTCCAAATCCGGACCAAACCGAAGAGATTGGTCCGCTGAGTACAATCGTCAACACCCATTGGAACCTTCTGTACTGGGATGGTTTTCGCAAAGCGCTTGCGCAGTAATTCACCAATCAGGAACCTTGCCCGCACGCTTTCATGCGGCATGTGGTCAAGGACGTTAGAACCCTCTGAAAGGCCAATCGATGCCCCTTGAATTTACCGCCATATATGCCAGCCTGCTGGCACTATTGATGATCGTGCTCAGCACCCGTGTGAGTGTCATGCGTGCAAAGACGGATATTCCCATTCTGCACGGTGACAATATTGCCCTGGCTGAACGCATTCGCCAGCATGCCAATTTCACTGAAAATGTGCCCATGGCGCTGATTCTCATGGGCATTGTGGAGCTTTCGGGGGCTGATGCACTTTGGCTCAATGCCATTGGCGCTACGCTTTTGTTCTCACGCATCATTCATCCCTTTGGTGTCAACGCCGATAACAACTACCGGGTCGCTCGTGGTATGGGCGCATTGTTGACAACGGTCTCTGTTTTGATCAGCGTTGTTTTCATCCTCCTCAATGCGTTCTAAACTTGTCCCTGATTGAAAGCGCCGGGCTTTGCATTGGGCCTGCCGGGCAGAATAGATTCAGGGCGTGTTTGTTGAGGGACCGATGACCTATCGTTTGCACAATATCTATTCGGTCATTGCGGATGATCGGCGCCGGGCCCTGTTGGACTGTCTTGCCCTGGGTGACAAAACGGCCGGGGAGTTGGCCAGTGAATTTGATATATCCCGCCCGGCGGTTGCCAAGCACCTTCGTATTCTGGAACAAAGCGGGCTTGTCACCATTACAAATGTCGGGCGCACGCGCGTTCACCGCTTGAATGCACAGCCTCTGCGTGAGGTTCATGACTGGGTCCAGCGCTACGGGCGTTTTTGGGATGTTCATCTTGAAAACCTCAAACAGGCTGTTGAGGCCAGTGTCAAAAGCAGAAAGCAGGACACCTGATGGCACATATTCACCGCAGCATAACAATCGGTGCGCTGATTGATGATGTATGGGCTTATTTGACCGAAAGCGACAAGATTGCCGAGTGGCTGATGCCCAATACATTTGAAGCCCGGATGGGTCATGAATTTACCATGGATTGTCCCCCTGGTCTTGGTTCCGGATCACCGGTTCAGTGTCAGGTCAGGGAACTTGAGCCACCGGCAGATGGGCGGGCAAGACTGGTTTATTCATGGGTGATTGATCAACCATTTACACAAACGCTGCTGGAAATCGATCTCATTGAAATTGCCCAATCAACACGCTGCGATCTGGTCCATTCCGGTTGGGATGAGGGCGAGAGCGATTTACGCACACGCCATGCCAGTGGTTGGGATTTCCTTCTCGATACCAGATTGCGCGCATTGCTGGAAAACTAGGCTTGGAGTTTTCACAATAGCCAGGTTTTGCTGGCAATGGCGCTCGCTACGCAAATGCCATAAATGTTGACGGCAAGAATATCCTGTAGAGTTAATTGAAAACAGAACACTACCGGGACGGAATGTTCTCGTGAAACAGAACCTGGAGCCGCGGCAGGTATTCCGGTTCCTTTGTTCCTCTGACGGCAGCGGCCAGAAGCTTGATGATTTCACGGGCTTCAACGCGCGAGTTTTGATCAATCACGGCATCCAGTGTTCTGTCCAGCAGCATGCTTCTCGTGGCGTCGGTCAGATCATGCGCGATGAAAATGATATCATGTTGTGCATTAGCTTCTTTCAGTGCCTGGGCGATGCCTTGTGTGCCCGATCCTATATTGTAAATTGCAGAAGGTCGCTCCGACTTGAGAATCGTGCGGGTTTCCTCATAGGCGCGATCCCTGTCTTCCTCGACTTCGATCAGGGAGGAAACGCGCAGATTGTTGAAGTCGCGCCCTGTCACAGCACGGAAACCCATTTCGCGTTCTTCATGGCCGCGGTAGGAGGGTGAGCCAATGAAAACGACAATATCATGCTGCTTGTCCGGGTGAAGAAACCGCCCGGTCAAAAGGCCCGCCAGCCGTCCGGCGGCGCGGTTATCGATTCCAATGTAACCGACTTTCGTTACTGAGCGGATGTCTGAAACCAGGGTTGCGACACGCACACCCGACGACGCGAGCCTGTTGATGGCTTCGCGTACCGCCGGATGGTCAGGTGCGACGATGCCAACAGCATCGGTCTTTCCAACCAGATCATGCAGCCGCGCGGCGACACGATATGGATCAAAGCCGTCGATGACATGCAGATTTGGCAGAACACCGCCATAGCTGGCAGCTTCCTCCAGGAGGTCTTTTCGCAGATTGGCGATGAAAGTATTGCTGCCACCGGGAAGGATAAAATCGAGCCGAACATCTGCCTCGGGCTGCGCTTCGGTTGGTCCGAAATAACCCATGCGTTGCGCCGCTATCAACACGATGTCGCGGGTACGTTGTTTGACACCACCGCGGTCATTCAGGGCCCGGTCAACGGTGGCAACTGAAAACCCTACCTCCTGTGCAATCTGACTGACAGTTGTCTTCACTTTTTGCTCCACGCCTTTTGACAATTGGCTGATTTGTTATTTCCATCGTAATCCATCATTTCTAAAAACTTCTGCCAAGACAAGCCAGATTCGACATATTGCAGGCGGAAATGAGTGATAATGATGTAATATGATGAGATATGACGCTTGCGCTGCACTCATTATACATCAATATTTCTTCGCAAAGGTGGTGCGAAATCACCGTGTTGGGAGGAAAAGATGGTCATGAAATTTGCGTCTACACGCAGGAAATTCCTGTCTACAACAACCGCTGCCGGCGTCGTTGCAATAGGTGCGCCGTTCTATCTGCGCCCTGGCCGGGTCAAAGCGGCAGAGGGTCTTGCCGACGGCATGGTTGGCGGACCAACCGGCTTTGCTGGTGCTGAGCGTTATCAGTACGGGCCGGATAGTCCGGAAGGCCGCGCAATTGAGGCCGCGCGTTCACTGAAGGCTGCCGGAAAGGCACCTGAGCGAATTGTGCTTGGCCTTTCGGACGGTTCGATTGGTCAAATTACCCAGCCTTTTCCCGCCGGAGCACCGTCAATCAAGGATTTGTGGGAGCAGGAAACCGGCATCAAACTCGACATTGTTGGTGTGCCCAACGGGCAGGAATTTACCAAGGTGATGCAGGATATCAGCACCAACGGTGGGGCATTTGACATCTATGCGGTCGAGTGGAACCGTCTTGGAGATCTGGCCGAGACCGGAGGCATTGTCAATCTTGATGAGTATGTTGCGGCGCATCGGCCAGAGTGGGACGATGTGGACCGCGGCTATGTGGGGGGAGAAAAGGGTGTTTCGCTGCTGAACAATTACCGCGGCTCAACCTACGGCGTGTCGTTGGATGGTGATTTCCAGACATGGAACCACCGCACCGACCTGTTCTCTGATCCGAAAGAACAAAAGGCTTTTGCCGACAAACACGGGTATGCCCTGGCACCCCCAAAGACCTGGAAAGAACATGATGAAATAGCGGCCTTTTTCCATCGGCCCGATGAGGGGCTGTTCGGCAGCACCGATCTTCGCAACCAGGGTTGGGGCTATACCAATTGGTACCAGCGTTACGTGTCCATGGCATCGCCAAACCAGTATCTGTTTGCTGATGATGGTACTGCGCTGATCAATTCCGAACAGGGCGTTGCGGCGACACAGGAATATGTCAATTCCCTGGCGCATCATTCGCCGGATGCCATTTCATGGAGCTGGCCGGAACAATATGGTAATTTTGCCAGTGGCGGTGCAGCCATGACCTGTGCCTTCTCCAACCTGCCGAAATTCCTCGACAATGCTGCCAATGAGGGGTCCAAAGTAACCGGGAAAGTCGGATCGCATCTTCCGCCTGGACGCGTCCATGGTGATGAAATGGTGCGACGTTCTGTACTTTGGTTGAACCTGAGTGCCAGTGTTTCTGCGCAATCTGCTCACCCTGAAGCAGCTTATCTGTTGCTGCAATGGCTGGGTTCGTCGCGCATCTATTCCTGGATGACCGCAAATCCGGGTGGGTATTTTGATCCATTCCAATTGGCCAATTTTGCTGATCCTCTGGTGCGTGAAACCTACCATGATTATCACATGGATGTGGTGCGAGAGACTGTTCGTCGCACTGTGCCAACCATCAATTACCCCGGCGCAACTGCATTTCACAACGCGCTGGATGAAAATCTGGTGGCGGCGTTGACCGGTTCCATGACGCCGGAGCAGGCGATGCAGAACACTGAACGCAGTTGGAAGCGCATTGCACGCCGTGTTGGCGAAGAAAAGCTGATTGAGGCCATCACGGCAAACAAAGCAGCCTGGTCCGATCATATGGATCCGGTCTGATACGATTTCTGAACTCCCGGGAAGCCCGGGGGGCCAGCGTGTCTGGCCCCCGGAGATTGTTAACCTGCTGGTGTGCTTATGCGTCGAACCCTATCCTTCGAATTATTACGCTATGGAATGATCCTGCTGCTTTTGGCCATATCGCTGGTTCCGACGCTGTGGATGCTGTCGATGGCCTTCAAGCCAATCGCCGAATGGTCGGCTTCGGGTGCCGAATTGACCTGGTGGCCCAAAAGTCCAACGCTGGATAATTTTCGTTTCATATTCGGGCAATCTTCATCCGAGCTTATCGTTTCTCTGGAGCGTACTGCTGCGCGTCCGATTATGGCTTCGCTGCTGGCTGCGTCCTTCGGAACCCTGATCGCCATGACAGCAGGCACGGCGGCGGCCTATGGTCTCTCGCGGTTTGGCAAGGGCTCAAACCTGCCGCTGGCTCTCATTCAACTTCGGCTTTTTCCACCCATGGCTGTCATGATACCGCTGATGATCATGTGGGCGTTTTTGGGGTTGATTGACAATTGGTTTGGACTGGCAGTCGTGTATGGAATTGTCACGCTGCCCTTTGCCTTCTGGCTGATGAAGACCTTCTTTGATGACATGCCACGGGAAATTGAGGATGCCGCTTTGGTGGAAGGCTGTAGTCGATTGCGGGTATTCACCAGGATCACTTTGCCGATGATGCGCCCCGCGCTGGCTTCTTCCGCGCTCTTTGTATTCATCCTGAATTGGTCCGATTACCTGATCGCTCTTTTGCTGACGACGCGGGATTGGGTGACAATTCCGGTTTATATGACGTCTTTATCGTCTTCCATGACAGGGCAGCTATACGGGGCAAAGGCAGCTCTGGGGCTGATTGCAGCTATACCGCCAGTGATATTGGGAATTGCCATTCAAAAGCATCTGGTGCGCGGCCTTACATTTGGAGCTCTGAAGGAATGAGTGAGATGTCGATGGAAAAGGCAGAACTTGCACTGCCAGCGACGAATGATGTCATTGACGAGGAAGTCCGCCTTGGATTCTGGCTGACGTTGCCAGCGCAATGCCTCGTGCTTTTCATTGCCGTGTTCCCCATCCTGATGCAGCTCTACATCTCGATGACGGACTGGTCGCCGCTGGATGGCATTCCCTGGTACAGGGCTTATGAATTGTGGATTGGCCTGATCAACTACACCGATCTGGCATCCGACAGTCGTTTCTGGGCCGCGTTGTGGCGGACATTTGTCGTGATGATCGTATGTGTGCCCATTCAGTTCCTTCTGGGGTTGGGACTGGCGGTCCTTTTTGTTGACGAATTCCCTGGCAAGCGCTGGTTTTACTCCACGTTGCTGGTGCCCATGATGGTGGTTCCGGCGGTCGCGGGATACATGTTTTTTCTGCTCTTTCAGTCTGGTGGACCGGTCAATGACCTATTGTCTGTCTTCTCGTCTTCTCCAGTGAGAATAGCCTGGTTGTCAGACGCCAGCCTGGCCCTGGTGGCTGTCATGGCAGCTGACATCTGGCAATGGACACCATTGATGTTTCTGATCCTGTTGGCAGGCATGATCTCGGTTCCGCAGGATCAACAGATGGCAGCTGTGCTGCTTGGTGCATCCTGGTGGCGTCGCTTTGTAACCATCGTGCTGCCGCGCATGAAGACCATCATTATCATCGCGCTGGCGATCCGTACGATCGAAATCTTCAAAATATTCGATACGCTCTACATCATGACGGGTGGTGGACCGGGCGTGGCCACAGAAACCATCAGCGTCTATATTTACAAAGTCACCCAGCAGGACCTGATCTGGGGTTATGTGGCGGCGATAGCGCTGGTCATACTGATCGTATTATCGGTCGTCTCTGCCTATGCGATCAGCACAATGTCAAAAGGGGCGAAAGTCAGATGACGCAAATTGCCCTTTCCAATCTTGGTAAGAAATTCGGCGCGTTCACGGCGCTGGCACAGATGAACCTGACCATCGGTGATGGTGAGTTCGTGGCCCTTTTGGGTCCATCGGGTTGCGGAAAATCCACCACAATGAACATGATCGCCGGTATGGTGGCCCCCACTGAGGGTGATATTCGTTTTGATGACCGCAGCATCCTGAATGTGCCGATGAGCCGCCGCGGTGTTGGCTTTGTTTTCCAGAACTATGCCATTTTCACCCATATGTCGGTTCGCGATAACCTCTCTTACGGGCTGCGGGCACAGGGGGTCAGTACACCCGAACGCAATCGGCGGGTCAGCGCAATGGCTGATCTGCTGCAATTGACACCGATGCTGGATCGCCAGGCTGCTGGCCTGTCTGTTAATATCCTGCAGCGGCTTGCCATTGGTCGCTCTGCTGTTGTCGAGCCTGCCATTTTTCTGCTTGATGAGCCCTTGTCCAATGTTGATGCCGCTTTCCGGTCCGTCATGCGCAGTGAGCTCAAAGAACTGCAAAGGCAGTTTTCACAAACCATGGTTTATGTCACCCATGACCAGCTCGAGGCCATGACCATGGCAGACCGCATTGCGGTGATGGATCATGGCAAACTGCTGCAGGTTGGCACGCCACTGGAGATTTATAACAACCCGCAAGATATTTTTGTTGCAAGGTTCATCGGTTCTCCGGGAATGAATATTCTGGAGGGAAGAATTGCACAATCGGATAAGGGTAAGCTGGTCGATCTTGCTGTGATCGGGCGTTCCGCGCCGCTGATCCTTTCGGGGCGAGCGGCCATTGAGGATTTGCCGGAAAAAATCCTTTTCGGTTTTCGTCCCGAACAGGTCAATCCTGACCCGAATGGAACCTTGGCCCTGCCGGTTAATTTTGTTGAGCGTATTGGTGCGCGCTCGATCCTGCACCTTGGGGCGGATAGCATGGGGGTCAAAGCGGTGCTGGACAATCAGATCACGCTGCCGAATATTGGCGATATATTGCGTTTCTCAATCGACCCCAAGAAGGTCCGGTTGTTTGATCCGGTGTCCGGAAACGCCGTCGGGGGAGCGGATTGATGGCATCGATACGCCTTGAAAACATCTGCAAACGCTATGGTGATGTGGTGGCTTTGGACAATGTAAGCCTCGACGTTGAGGATAACGGATTCTTCTGCCTGTTTGGACCGCCGCTAAGCGGCAAGACAACAATCCTGAAGATCATACTTGGTCTGGAAACACCCGACAGCGGCTCTGTCTTCATCAACGACCGTCCAATGAAGGGTGTAACTCCGGCGCAGCGTAACGTGGCCATGGTCTTTCAAAATCTGGCATTGTTCCCGCACATGTCTGCATTGAACAATGTGCGTTTCCCGTTGGTCGAGCGCGGTGTATCGGAAGACCTGATTGTCAAACGTGTCGATACGGTGACCAGAAAACTGCATATGCAGCATATCCTTCACAAACCGCCATCACAACTTTCCGGTGGTGAGCGCCAACGTGTTGCCATTGCCCGCGCACTGGTGCGCGATCCCGTGGCATATCTGATGGATGATCCCATTTCAGCGCTTGATGCCCGTTTGCGCGAAGAAACCCGGGTGGAACTGCGGCGCATTCAGCGCGAGATGAACCAGACCGTCATTTACGTGACCCATGATCAGGAAGAGGCCATGTCAGTGTCTGATCAGATGGCCATTTTTGAAGCTGGCAGAGTTCGCCAGATCGGCGCGCCACATGACCTTTATGATGCACCGGCCAACACTTATGTGGCCGAAATGCTGGGAGCACCGGCTATCAATCTCGTCGCGACACACGGGACACAATTGCAGACAGGCGGGTTTGTCCCGCAGCAGGCGGTGCGACTGGGGGTGCGGCCGGAACATCTGAGGGTTTTGAAAGATGGTGGGCAGACACGGGTCAAGGCGATCGAACCCATGGGTGCAACTACGATCCTGACACTGCAGGCTGATGAAACGGTGCTGAAAGCCGCTCTGCACGGGCAACCGGAATTTCAGGTCGGTGAGGCAGTCAGCCTGTCAGTCGATCCGGCACAGATACTTTATTTTGACGGGAACGGCGACACATTGGTTGCTGCCTAGTGGGGAGGGATACATGACAAAGTTCAAACCGGATCCGGATATTCGCAATCGGGAATCGCGTATTGGTTGCATAGGCGCCGGAATGATCATGGCGGAATGTCACCTTGCAGCCTACGCACAGGCAGGTTTTCCTGTCACGGCAATCGCCTCGCGTACCCCGCAGAACGCCGCCGCTGTTGCCGGCCGGTACAAAATTCCAACGGTGCACAACACACCGGAAGAACTGATTGCCGACCCTTCAGTCGACATTCTTGATATTGCCTATCCACCAGATCAGCAACCCGCTCTCATCCGTGCCGCCCTGCAACAATCACATATCAAGGCAATTCTGGTGCAAAAGCCCTTGGCCCTTACGCTGGGCGAAGCGATTGCCCTGCGTGACGAAGCAAAAGCTGCAGGGAAGATCGTCAGCGTTAATCAGAATATGCGCTATGATCAGTCCATGCAGGTTTTGAAGCAAATTCTTGTCCGCGGTGATATCGGACAGGCCGTTTTTGCGCAAATTGACATGCATGCCATTCCCCATTGGCAGGCGTTTCTTGAAGATTATGACCGGCTGACTCTGGCAAATATGAGCGTGCATCATCTTGATGTGTTGCGGTTTTTGTTTGGCGATCCGGATGAGATCACGACGCAGGCGCGCAAGGATCCACGCACAGGCTTTGATCATCACGATGGCATTACTGTTTCGACCCTGCGATTTCCTTCTGGCGTGCTCGCCCTAACCGTGGAGGATGTGTGGTCCGGGCCACGAGAGGATCACTACGAGGATGATCAGCATATCACCTTCCGGGTCGAAGGAACACAAGGCGTCGTCAAGGGCTCTATTGGCTGGCCCACCGGCTCCGCATCGACACTGAGCTACGCGTCCACCACAACAACCGGCGGAAAATGGGTGACACCATCGTGGAACAGCATGTGGTTTCCGCAAGCGTTCATCGGCGTCATGGAGCAACTGCAATATGCCGTGACCACAAAAAGCGAACCGGCACTGACTATCGCGGACAATGTGAAAACCGTAGCGCTGATCGAGGCTGGCTATCGTTCCATGGCCGAGGGTCGCACCGTGCGTCTATCAGAAATCAACACAAAACAGACACCAAACGGAGGATGAAGTCATGATGCAAGCGGGAATTTTTACAGGCTATTTTCCCTACGGACTTGAGGAAACAGCCAAAAAGATCAGGAGCCATGGCTTCAACACAGTCCAGTTGGACCTGCATTTCAAGGATGTCGATTTGGGTCACGGCAAACTGAACGCTGCAAATTGCAAGCAGGTGCGTGACACTTTCCGCTCCCATGACCTGCCGATATGTGCCGTATCGGCCTATACCAACATCATTCATCCCGACCTTGCCCAGCGCAAGGCCAATGTCGATAGGCTGAAGGAAATAATACGAAATGCCCGGGCATTGGGTTCGCGTTACGTGATTTCTGAAACCGGCACCTACAATGAGGAAAGCGAATGGATGTCGCATCCCAAGAACAAGTCGGAAGAGGGATTTGAGGCTTGTCGCGAAATTATCGCTGAGCTGGCGCAGGAAGCCTATGATCATGGTTCGATGTTTCTGCTGGAAACCTACGTCAACAATGTTGTGGGGTCGGTTGAGGAAACGGTGAAAATGTTTGCCCAGGTTGATCACCCCGGACTGGGTTTGCTGATGGATCCAACCAACTATTTTGAAGACCATAACATCGACCAGATGGATCAGGTGCTCAATCAGGTTTTTGACACGTTGTCCGACAAGATCAAGATTGCTCACGCCAAGGATGTTGCACGGGCCGATGATGACAAATCGGAAAAACACGCTGATATCGGTGATGATGACGCCCTGGCCTCCCACACGTTTCGCGGGGTGGGTGAAATTGTATTGAATGCGCCGGGCACCGGGGTGCTGAATTATGATCTGTATCTGCAGCGCCTGGCTGAAAAACATCCGAATATAGAGATGGTCATTGAACATCTTGATGAGGCCGACGTGCCACGATCAAAGGCGTTTATCGACGGTAAATTTGTCGCCAACGGTGTTTGATCAACGTGGTGGCGGAATAATTCCGCCACCACGTCACGCCAATCCCGATCCCGCACAGCATAACGAGGCCCTAAGATGGTAGACATTTATGGCACAACGCATTCCCGTCGCGACATTGCGGCCAGATCGGGTGCCTTGAGTCAGTTTGCCGGCGTGCGTTTGATGACATTGGGTGATGGTGTCGAGCGCAATGTACGGATGTTGGAGTTTCGTACGGGTAGCGGAATGCGCTTTACTGTACTGGTGGACCGGGCGATGGATATCGCCGAATTGGAATACAATGGCAAAGCCATTGGATGGCACTCTCCAGCGGGTTTTCGCAATCCGGCTTTGCATGAGGTCGAGGGTGAGGGCGGCATTGCCTGGGCACGCAGTTTTTCCGGATTTTTGGTGACCTGCGGACTGGATCATACGCTGGCTCCCGAAGAGGTGCCTGCTGACAATTACAATTACCCGGGCCGAGCAACTGTACGCCATGTTTTACACGGGCGTGTCGGTTCAATACCAGCCCGATTATCCGGGTATGGAGAGCAATGGAAAGGTGATCAATGCGTTCTTTGGGCAGAAGGCATCGTGAAGCAATCCACTGTATTCGGCGAGGATTTGCACCTGCTGCGACGCATTGAGGCTGACGTGGGCGGGCGTGAAATCCGTCTTTACGACCGGGTCGTCAATCATGGTTTTCTACGCACGCCGCATATGTTCTTCTATCATATCAATCTGGGTTATCCATTGCTTGATGAAGGTGCGCGCTATCTGGCCCCCATCAGTGATGTCGTTTGGGCGTCCCATGCGGGTGATGCCTATCGCTCGCAGGGTGTTGGCTATGCCAGGGCCGGGGCACCTGCAGATGGTTTTTGCGAACAGGTCTGGCAGCATGAGATGCGTGCAAATGCACAAGGCGAGGTTCCGGTCGCGCTTATCAATGACCGATTAAATCTCGGCCTGGAAGTTGTGACAAACAAGAACCAATTGCCCTGTGCCTTTCAATGGCAGAATTTTCAGGCAGGCAATTATGCGATGGGCATCGAGCCATCCAGCCATCACGTCCTTGGCAATCTCGCAGCGCGTGAGCGTGGTGAGATGATCTGGCTTGGGCATGATGAGGCGCGTACCTATGACGCACGTTTCACTGTGCTCGATGGTGCCGCAGAAACGGCCGACTGTGAAAGGCGCATAAAGGCGATCGCTTCGCAGCCGAAGGATGATTTTCCCATACCGTCGGGACAATTCCCGTCCCTGGCATCCGAACGCAACGCCTCCGGGCTGCGTGCAGACACACGATAGCAACGAGGAGACTTTGAGTTGACGATATCTGATATCCAAACACGCGACTACAGTCTGACCGGCGACAACACCCGGCGTGCTGTTGAAACCGGGTTGGCCAGTGCGCAATGGTATCATACAGACGTGCCGCGCAAGGTGATGAAAGAACTGATGCAACGGCGCGACGGACCGGCAGTCCGCGACACGATAATCTGGCTGGGTTTGCTTGCAGCCAGCGGCGCCGGCGGTGCCTATTTCTGGGGCACCTGGATTTGTGTGCCGTTCTTCTTTGTCTATGGCGTTCTTTACGGTTCAGTTTGTGACAGCCGGTGGCATGAATGCGGGCATGGCACGGCATTCAGAACACGCTGGATGAATGATGTGGTCTATCAACTCGCCAGTTTCATGGTGTTTCGCAACCCGGTTTCTTGGCGCTGGAGCCATGCGCGCCATCATACTGATACGGTCATTGTGGGCCGCGATCCGGAAATAGCCTTTATGCGTCCACCAAATCTGGTTGAAGGCCTATTGCACTATGTCGGACTTCTGGACGTTATGGCCTCCTTCGGAGCCATGGTGCGCAATGCGTGTGGAACGCTGACATCATCTGAAAAAAGCTACATTCCTGAATCCGAATGGTCCAAGGCAATTACGGCTGCGCGGATCCACATGGCCATCTATCTGGCAGCGGCCATAGCTTCGTTGTTGATGTGGTCCATCCTGCCGATGATGCTGGTTGGGCTGCCACGGTTTTATGGTTGCTGGCACATGTTCATGACCGGGCTTTTGCAGCACGGTGGTCTTGCAGAGGATGTTGTCGATCATCGTTTGAATTCGCGTACCGTTTACATGAATCCGATCAGTCGGTGGATCTATTGGAACATGAATTACCATGTAGAGCACCATATGTTTCCGATGGTTCCATATCACGCTTTGCCCCGGTTGCATGCATTGATCAAGGACGATTTACCGGAGCCCAATCCATCCATCTGGCATGCCTATGTCGAGATGGTGCGCGTGCTTTTGCGCCAACGAAGCGACCCCGAGTATTATCTGCGCAGAACACTGCCTGAGACCGCCCGACCGTACCGCGAAGAATTTCATGTCGACGACGCCGTGCCCGCTGCAAGCAGTATCGCGTGATGGTTGTCTTGAGGGAGTATATCGATGATTAGTAAAAGACCGACAATTGCAGATTTGCGCGCGCTAAAAGGCAAGCGACAGCTGACAATGCTGCGAATTTTCACCATTGACGAAGCCGAGGCGGCTGAAACCGCCGGCATCGACATTGTTTCCATTCCACCAGAACTGCTTTTGAATCCGCGCTATCGCGACGTCGCTCCATCGTTGTTTTCCATGACCGGAATGACGCATCAGGAGGCTGGTACCCGTGACGACTACCTGCGTTTTGCCGGTAAAATGCTGCAGGCCGATGGTGATGCCCTTTATTGCAGCGGCGGTATTGGCACAGTGAAATTTCTGGCAGACGAGTACATTCCGGTTGTCGCTCATGTGGGCCTCGTGCCCTCGCGTGCCACCTGGACCGGAGGCTACCGGGCCGTTGGGAAAACGGCGGAAACTGCGCTGGCGCTGTTTGAGGAATGCAGGGCGTTTGAAGAGGCCGGCGCCTTTGCCGTGGAGATTGAAGTCGTACCGACGGAAGTGGCGAGTGAAATCAGCAAAAGGCTGGATATGCTTTTGTGGTCCATGGGCTCGGGTGCGGGGTGCGATGTGCAATATCTTTTTGCCGAAGATATTCTGGGCGAAAATCGCGGCCACATGCCGCGTCACTCAAAAGTCTACCGCAATTTTTCAGCCGAGTATGACAGACTGCAGATTGAGCGCATTGCCGCATTCCGCGAATATATCGCTGATGTCAACAGCGGCTCCTATCCGAAAGACAATCACATTGTGCATATGGCCAATGACGAATTCTCGCGCTTTCGCAATCAGCTTGATAACACCTGACGGGATGAACCTATGCCATGGATACGTGCCTGTGAGGCAGACGACATTGACGCTGAGGATGTGATCCGGTTTGACTACAATGACCATACCTATGCGCTGTACCGCAGCCCGGATGACCAGTATTTTGCAACCGATGGACTGTGTACCCATGAAAATGTTCATCTGTGTGATGGTCTGGTGATGGACAACATCATTGAGTGCCCGAAACACAACGGCCGATTTGACTATACAACGGGTGCGGCCAGGGGGGCTCCAGCGTGTATTGCTCTCAAAACCTACAATGTGAAAGTTGAAGGCAATTTTGTGATGATCGAGATTGATTGATGGCCGGATCAAAGGGGATGGTCATTGCTGGCGGCGGAATATCTGCTGTCAGCGCTGCCAATGCGCTGCGCGATGAGGGCTGGTCCGGGGCGATCACCCTGATCAGCGATGAACCGCATACACCCTACGACCGTCCGCCACTTTCCAAATCTTTCGTAACTGACGCAGGGGCGAGCGTACCCTATCTGACAGATCAATTAGCATTGGCTGACAGGAAAATCGGGTTCATTCAATCCACAGCGATTATTGAGATTGATCGGCAGCGATCCTGTGTCAAATTGAGTGATGGCCAGCACATCTTCTATGAAAAACTACTCATTGCCACCGGTGCCCGGCCACGCCGTTTGACATTGCCGGGTTCTGACTGTTCCCGCGTGCGATATCTGCGAACAGTTGATGATTCCAGGGCCATAGGCCAGCAGCTGTTGCCTGGCGCTCACATGATTGTCATCGGCGGTGGATTTATTGGTCTCGAGTTAGCCAGCAGTGCACGCAAACGCGGTGCCTCAGTAACGCTTATTGAGAGCCTGCCGCGCATTTTGTCGCGTGGTGTTCCACTGGAGATTGCGCAGGTTGTGGCGAGCCGGCATGAACTGGAGGGCGTCAATATTTTATGCAGCGCGCTGGTTTCGGAAATAGTAAATGACACAGACACGATCAGCGTCAGGTTGGCAGACGGTCAGACCATTGCCGGTGATTTAGTGGTTGCCGGCATCGGTTCGGTGCCAGAGACGGGGTTGGCTGTCGCTGCTGGATTGGCTGTTGAAAATGGAATTTGTGTTGACGCTCATATGCAGACAAGCGATCCCGACATTTATGCGGCCGGCGATTGTGTGTCTTTTCCCCTGGCCTCCCACGGGGACATGAGGGTGCGGCTTGAATCCTGGCGCAATGCGCAGGACCAGGGTGCATTAGCGGCTGTCAACATGTTGGGCCAATGCCGGACTTATGACGCCATACCATGGTTCTGGTCGGATCAATATGACCTGTCTCTCCAGATAACAGGGCTGCATAGTGGACAGGACCGGCCCATACGCCGCGACCTTGGTAACGGCGCTTTCATCGTTTTTCATCTGGATCAAAAAGGGTGTTTGACCAGTGCCAGCGGCATTGGTGTTGGCAATGCCGTCGCCCGCGATATTCGCCTGGCGGAGATGCTGATCGCCAGGGGTGTCCATCCGCCGGAAGAGCAATTGGTTGATGGCAAGATGTCACTCAAGGCGCTGCTGAAAGCGGCGGCAGTATGCCCGGATTTGTCTATAGCTGCCTCCAAGGATTAATGCGCCTTGTTCACAATTGCCTATTATTCTTTGTCAGTCATCAGCCTGAAAACATCAATGGGTTGTCTGCGGCCACGCAGTTCATGGGACCCGGCGTGTGTCATATGGGCAGGGTTGCCGGCTGCGGTCCTGCAGTCAGCGGAGGCCAATATGATGATGTCGTCATCCTCTATCAGCTCTTTGCCCAACTGCTCCAGTCTGGAGGCAACGTTTACGATATCGCCAATAACCGTGTAATTGTGGCGATCGTGGCTGCCAATATTGCCGATGACGGCACTGCCGGTGTGAATACCGATCCGCAGCCGTAGTGGCGGCTGACCGTTTTTGACCCTTCTCAGGTTATCTTCCTGAAAAGACGCTGCTATCTGCCGTGCAGCTTCAATGGCATTGCTGGCATGATCACTGTCTGCCTCAGGCGCGCCCCAAAAGGCCATCAGCCCATCACCCAGAAATTTGTCCACCGTGCCCTGACGTGATTCAATTTGGCTGCAGAGCAACTCAAAATGCTCGTTGAGCATTTTTACCACATCACCGGCTGACAATTGTTCCGACATGGACGTGAACCCGACCACATCGGTGAACATGACGGTAATGTCCCACTCAACCGAGCGGGTCGCTTCCGTCCCCGTTTGCATCAGGCGGCGAACCAGCTCCTTGGGCACATATTGGCCAAATTGGGTGAGCGCCGTGTGCATGGAATTCATCGCACCTGCCTGTTCATCAATCTCCCGCACGCGCGATTTGGGCAGCGGTGCATAGGAGTTGAGATCAAGATCGGCAAACCGTTTGGCCGATGCTGCTATACGCATAAGAGGATTGGACAACCGGTTGCCAAACACGATGGCAAGAATCACCGCCAGAAAAAAGGCAAGAACACCGAAGACGGCTGCCATCAGGGCACGCCGCAATTCGCTGCCCACGTCTGCAGCGTCGAAATAGGCAATCAGCGTATAGGCCCGTGTGGACATGGTGGTAATTTCCCTGCTCAGGAAAATGTAATCATTCCCGTCTTCGGTCGTGACGCTGGATATCTGCAAATTATCCGCAATAGTCCGGCTGTGTTCCTCCTCGGTTCCGTTCAGCTCGGCCGCATAGGCCTTGATTGCATCATCAGGGAAGGTCGCTATCGCAATGGTCGGGTTATCGCGGAACAGTTCGGGATCCCTGGAATAGGCGATAATCTCCTGATCGGCATTGACGATGAGTGCTGTAGTATCGTTGTCACGCCCGATTTCACTGACGATGCGGTTCAGACTGTAGGCGCCAACAGCAGCCACTGCGATGCCCTGTGTCTTTTGATGGCGAATCAGCGCCTCGGATACGGTATGAAACAGATGTCCCCGGTGCATTGTAGGTGTGTTCCACACCGGGTCGTGGGTCGCGGCCAATGGCAGTGCGTCGGCGTTGCCATTGGGCGTGTCGGATGGCTGGGGTGCCGTGTCAATTGTGACAATTTCATTGTTCGGTCTTCTTGCAAGACCGGTTCTCTTGCCGTCCTTGTCAACAATTTCAATATGTTCGACGACCCGTTCGGTCAGCAGGAGGGTCATCAAAATAGAATTTTGCGAAGCCGGTACGCCAATCTCGAATTCACCGGCGGTATATAGTTGCGCCAAACCGCGCACGACCCGCTCTGCCTCTTGTGCATCCCGTTCGATGGACCGTTCCATCCGGTTGATCAACTGGATCGCCTGCCGGTTGAGAAATGAAAATGTATTGGTGAAATTTGCATAGATCGACATGGCCAGCACGCCGCCAACAGCCAAAGCCATCAATCCGCCAAATCCGGCAACCATGAGTAGTTTCAGTGATACTGTGCGTCGCTTTTTTCCGCTTGCCGCAATTTTGTCCGCCCTGGCAACCATAACTACGCGACCCCGGTCTGGTATTTTGTTACATCAGACCAGTATCATGTTTTATGGCATGGCTCCAATGTCTTGCATCTTTGTCCCCATGCGTGTGTGCTCATGTGTATGTATAAGGCTGATTGTGTCAATCAGGTGCATATTGAGGCGTCTTGCTGGATTGCATCGCAATCAGTTCTATAGCAACTCAGGATATAACAGACTTGGCAAAACCTGAATGCATCAACAAAATCAAAGGCCAACACCATTGTCCCGTTTTTGACAAAACTGAAACGGTCTAGCTGACGCGCGCGAGCCCGTCCTTGGCCGGCTTGTATTGCGGATCAAGTTGAACAGCCCGGGCGTAGGAGCGTTTTGCCTTGGCGTTTTCACCGCGACGCTCGTAAACCAGCGCCTGATTTACCCAGGCCTCGGCAATATTCCCGTCAAGATCCAGTGCTTTGTTGATATCTGAAAACGCGTTTTCGTCATCACCCAGTGCCAGATAGGACAAGCCCCGGTTATTATAAGGCAGTGGCGAGCTCGGAGACAGGGAAATGGATTTGGAGAAATCCTCAATGGCCTGTTTCTGGTCACCACGCTTTTGATAGATCAAACCGCGATTGTTATAGGCACGCGGATCATTCGTATCCAGTTGGATCGCCTTGTTGAAGTCATTGAAGGCATTATTTGTCTGGCCGGCCTCGCGGTACATATTACCGCGGCCGATATAGGCAACATCGTAGCGCGGATTGATCTGCAGCGCCTTGTTATAGTCGTTGGATGCAGCGGCAAGGTCACCCATGCCGCGGTAAATCAGTGCCCGATTGGCGTAGGCCTGATAAAATTGCGGGTTGAGTGCGATGGCCCGATTGAAATCTTTCAGCGCTTTGTTGAAATCGCCGGCTTTGCCATAGGCACTGCCGCGTACATTATAGGCCTGCGGATCGCTCGGATTGTTGCGAATAACCTGGGTGAGGGAGGCAATATTGCCTTCAGATCCCTGCGCCCGATCAATGCTGATGACATCTGATGGATTGCTTGTCTGACACCCGGCCAGCGCGAGCAGGCAAATGGAAACAAACAAACAAGCAGCAAGATGTGTCCTGTTGACGTGTTTCATTCGATCTGCTGTCACCCGTATGTTCCTCACGCTTCATGCATGTTGCCAAAAAGTCAAAAAATAAGGCGGAGACGATTCTAATCGCCCCGCCCCACAAAACGCAATGATTGCGTTTGAATAATGGCAGATTTTAGCGGCTGGGCGCGCTACGACCAACCAGCAGACCTTCGCGCTGCGCACGCTTGCGAGCCAGTTTGCGCACACGGCGAACTGCTTCGGCTTTCTCGCGGGCACGCTTCTGCGAAGGCTTTTCATAGAAGTCACGCATTTTCATTTCGCGGAAGATGCCTTCGCGCTGCATTTTCTTCTTTAGCGCGCGGAGCGCCTGATCGACATTGTTATCGCGGACAAGTACCTGCACCTTGATCCCGTTCCTTCCGGTTTAGAGTTGAGCCAGCGCATCAATTCAAGGATACTCTATGGCAAATAAATTCTGGTTCGCGAAAGTCAAAGACCTCGCGGTTGCAAGGCGAGTAACAGAAAATGCAATCCAAGTCCACACTTTTGGGCGCAAAATGATGAATTTGATGCATATTTGTTAAATCCCGGTGACATGGATTGGCCGCGCGGCGTCATGCGTCGCAAAAGAGCAATTGCTTTGGTCGCAAATCTGCCATCAGATACGCAGACTTTGGATGATCCAATGCGCCTTGCTTTTCGTCTGCCGAACAGATGAGAGGTTATGCGTCGACAAAACAGATAGTATTTTGGTTTTTGCCTCTTTTGATAGCACAAAATTGGCAAATGGCCTTAACCGGGAGCCTGTATCACCCATGCGGAAGTATTCAATTTTCGCCGTTGCACGCGAAGCAATGCGTGGCCACAAGGGATGGCCACAGCAGTGGACGTCGCCGGAACCAAAAAAGCAATACGATGTGATCATCGTGGGCGCTGGCGGGCATGGGCTGGGTACGGCTTATTATCTGGCCAAGGAACACGGCATTACCAATATTGCTGTCATTGAAAAGGGCTGGCTGGGCGGCGGTAATACCGGCAGGAACACAACGATCATCCGCTCGAACTATCTCTATGATGAGAGTGCGGGACTTTATAATCATGCCATGAAGCTATGGGATGGTTTGAGCCAGGAGCTCAATTATAACGTCATGTATTCGGCGCGCGGCGTCATGATGCTTACCCACAATGTGCATGATGTGCAGGGTGCCCAGCGTCATATTCATGCCAATCGGTTGAACGGTGTACAGAACGAATGGCTCACCCCGGAGCAGGCAAAGGAATTCTGTCCGCCACTCAATATCTCCCAAACGGCGCGTTATCCTGTCATGGGCGCTGCACTGCAACGGTGCGGCGGCGTTGCCCGTCATGACGCTGTCGCCTGGGGGTATGCGCGTGCCGCTGCCGCCCGCGGCGTTGACATCATTCAAAATTGTGCCGTTACCGGGATCCGTCGTTCGCCATCAGGGGCTGTTGAGGGTGTTGATACAACCCGCGGCTTTATTGGTGCCAAAAAGGTTGGTGTCGCGGCAGCCGGGCACAGTTCCGTGCTGATGGAAATGGCTGGCATCAATATGCCGCTTGAGAGCTACCCGCTGCAGGCACTGGTGTCAGAGCCGGTCAAGCCGATTTTCCCCTGTGTTGTCATGTCCAATACGGTGCATGCCTATATTTCCCAGTCCGACAAGGGTGAACTGGTGATTGGCGCGGGAACCGACCAGTACACGTCCTACTCGCAAACCGGTGGCCTGCATATACTTACCCATACGCTTGATGCGATATGCGAGATGTTTCCGATTTTTACCCGCATGAAAATGCTGCGCTCGTGGGGCGGCATCGTTGATGTAACGCCGGATCGCTCACCCATTTTGGCAAAGACACCGGTTTCCGGGCTCTATGTGAATTGCGGTTGGGGAACCGGCGGTTTCAAGGCAACGCCGGGGTCAGCAAATGTCTTTGCCCATACGATTGCCAATGATGCGCCGCACCCCATCAACGCACCCTTTACACTAGAGCGATTCCGCACGGGCCGTCTGATTGACGAAGCCGCCGCTGCGGCTGTTGCACATTAATCAACCGGACGGTCATAGACATGCTTTTGATCCATTGCCCCTATTGCAACGAAGAGCGGCCGGAGCTTGAGTTTCGCCACGCCGGTGAAGCCCATATCGCCCGACCAACCAATATAACCGCGATCAGTGATGAAGAATTTACCCAGTTCTTTTTCCTTCGCGACAACCCAAAAGGCATCGCCTTCGAGCGTTGGCGGCACATGCATGGTTGTGGCCGGTTTTTCAACGCGGTGCGTGACACGGTTACCGACAAATTTGTTACCACCTATGAGGCTGGACAACCACGCCCGGATCTGCCAGCGGGCGGCGAAAATGAGAAGGGTGCGGGCAAATGAGTGGCGCGAACCGCATAGCCGGGGCCGGACGGCTGACACCGGCGAAAAAAGTACGGTTTTCCTTTGACGGGGAAATTTATACCGCCCTTGAGGGCGATACGCTTGCCTCAGCGCTGCTGGCCAACGGCGTTCATCTGATGGGTCGCTCATTCAAGTACCATCGCCCGCGTGGCGTGCTGGGCGCAGGTGCCGAAGAGCCCAATGCACTGATGGGCATTGAGCGCGATGCCTCACGCCAGCAACCCAATGTACGGGCCACGGTACAGGAAGTGTTTGAAGGGATGACGGCGGTCTCACAAAACCGCTGGCCATCGCTGGCCTTTGACGTTGGTTCTGTCAATAATCTGCTCTCGCCGATATTTGCCGCCGGGTTCTACTATAAGACATTCATGTGGCCCAAAATTGCCTGGGAAAAACTCTATGAGCCCATCATTCGTGGTGCCGCCGGTTTGGGTGTTGCACCGGCCAGTGCGGATACCGACCATTACTCAAGCCGCTATTTACACGCTGATGTATTGATTGTTGGTGGCGGTGTGTCGGGCCTGTCCGCCGCATTGGCTGCGGCCAAAACCGGTGCCAGCGTGATCCTGTGCGATGAGCAGGCGCAGATGGGCGGTGCACTGTCCTATGAAAGCGGTGTCAGCGTTGACGGCGTGTCCGGCTTTGATTGGGCCAGCAATGCCGCCGCACAACTGGCAGCGCTGGACAATGTGCGGGTTTTGACCCGGACAACAGCCTTTGGTTACTACGCTCAGAATTTTGTTGGTCTGGTGGAACGGGTGACAGATCATCTGGCTGACCCGCGTGCTGACATGCCGCGTGAGCGGCTTTGGCAGGTGCGCGCCAGGCAGGTGATACTTGCGACCGGCTCCATCGAGCGTCACATGGTCTTTGCCAATAATGATCGCCCGGGCATCATGCTGTCTTCGGCTGCCCGTATTTATCTCAATCAATATGGCGTGGCAGTCGGCACCAAGGTCGGTGTCTATACCGCCAATGATTCTGCCTATGAAACGGCCTTTGATCTCAAGCGGGCCGGTGTCTCCGTCGAGGCAATTGTCGATTGCCGGGACAATCCCGGTGAGGGCCTTTTGTCAACGGCTGCTGATCTGGGTATCCAGGTGCTGACCGGGCACAGCGTCGTTGATACCAAAGGGGCACGCCGGGTATCGTCGATGATTGTTGAGCGCAATGGCGGCGGTGCGCGCCAGACTTTTGCAGTTGATGCACTTATTATGTCCGCCGGCTGGACGCCCTCCGTGCACCTTTATTCCCAATCGCGTGGAAAAGTGGTCTGGGACGATGGAACGCAGCGGTTTTTGCCAGGTGAATGCCCGCAGGACTGCGCCAGCGTGGGCGCCTGCAATGGCACTGACGCATTGCAGGCAAGCATTGATGAGGCCATTGCGGCGGGCGTGCAGGCTGCAGTTGATTGCGGGAAAAAACCGGCGTCCACTGTAATTACCGGTGAAGGTGCTGGCGACTGGACTGGCGGCATGGCAGGCAGTGCAGCAGGCGCTGGAGCCGACACCACCGTCAAGGCCTTTGTTGATTTCCAGAATGATGTCACAGCCAAAGATATTCGACTGGCGGTGCGTGAAGGCATGCATTCGATCGAACATGTCAAACGGTTCACCACCAATGGCATGGCATCCGATCAGGGCAAGACCTCCAATATTCATGGCCTTGCCATCGCGGCTGAGGCGTTGAACCGTGAGATCCCCCAGGTTGGTCTGACAACCTTCCGCGCGCCCTATACGCCGGTAACATTCGGCTCGATCGTCAATCATGGACGCGGGGGGCTGTTTGACCCGGCCCGCAAAACACCTTTCCACGATTGGGAAGAGCGCCATGGTGCCGTATTCGAGGATGTCGGTCAGTGGAAGCGGGCCTGGTATTATCCGCGTGTTGGTGAGGATATGCATGCAGCGGTCAACCGGGAATGCCGGACAGTGCGTGAAAGCGCAGGCCTGTTTGACGCCTCAACCCTTGGTAAAATTGAAGTGGTTGGGCCTGATGCGGCACAGTTTCTTGATCTCATGTACACCAATGGCTGGAGCAAACTGAAGCCTGGTCGTTGCAAATATGGCATCATGCTGCGTGAAGACGGCTTCATCTATGATGATGGCGTTGTTGCCCGAATTGCCGAGGACCGGTTCCATGTGACGACAACAACCGGCGGTGCGCCGCGCGTGCTGCATCACATGGAAGACTATCTGCAGACGGAATTTCCGCATCTGAACGTCTGGCTCACATCATCAAGCGAGCAATGGGCTGTTATCGCGGTGCAGGGACCAAAGGCACGTGAAATCATCGCGCCGCTGGTTGAGGGTATCGATCTGTCAAGCGAAGCCATGCCGCACATGAGTGCACGAGAGGGGCGAATTTGCGGTGTGCCCACACGCCTGTTCCGGGTATCGTTCACCGGCGAGGCAGGCTATGAGATCAATGTTCCGGCAAATTACGGACCGGCTGTATGGGATGCAGTGTGGGCGCAGGCTGAACCGCTGGGCGCCTGTGTTTATGGCACCGAAACCATGCATGTCCTGCGCGCCGAAAAGGGTTTCATTATCGTTGGGCAGGATACGGATGGCACAGTAACGCCGCATGATGCCGGCCTGGGCTGGGCAATTGCCAAAAGCAAACCGGATTATGTCGGTATACGTGGTCTGATGCGCCCTGATCTGATGGCCGACGGCCGCAAACAGCTCATCGGTCTGAAGACCAAAGATCCCAATACGGTGCTTGAGGAAGGGGCTCAGATTGTTGCTGATCCCAATCAACCCGTGCCCATGACCATGTTGGGGCATGTGACATCATCCTATTGGTCGCAAAATTGCGGTCGTTCCATTGCCATGGCACTTCTGGTCGATGGTCGTGCCAAAATGGGACAGACATTCTATGTCCCAATGCCCGATCATACGATTGAGGTGGAAGTGTCCAGCACGGTGTTCTTTGATGAAAAGGGAGAACGGGTAAATGGCTAAAGCAACAATGGCCGCAGCAACAGGGCCGCTTGACGGGCAGGTTGCCGGATCCGCACTGGTCTCCATCAAGCCGATGGAACCTGCCAGCCGGTTAGCCATCAGGGCCCGGCCCGACGCGATCGCATCCCTGTCAAAAGTGCTGGGTGTAAAACTGCCGCAGGCACCCAAAACGTCCGCGCAATCAACCGCAGCCAAAAGCCGCCAACGCGTGGCGCTGTGGCTTGGGCCGGATGAGTGGCTGGTGATTGACGATGGCAATGCGGATTTGATGGGCATCTGTGCAAAGGCCAAGGGCCTTTATTCAGCGGTGGATGTATCACATCGCAATACGTCGGTTCTGGTATCCGGAAAGGGCGCGGAAGCAACCATCAGTGCCGGATGTCCGCAGAACCTGTCGCTGGATGTGTTTCCGGTCGGCGCCTGCGCGCGCACGTTGCTCGGCAAGACCGAAGTTGTTCTGTATCGGGTGGAGGAAGATGTGTTTCGGGTTGAGTGCTGGCGTTCTTTTTCAACCTACGTCTTTGCATTCCTGGCAGAAGCCGGGCAGTCACCGATGATCTGATCCCGGTTTCAGACCGTTTCACGTTTTGTCAGAAACGGAACAGCGGTGTCGGCCTATGATATTGTTGATGCAGTCAGGCTTTGCCGATTGCGTCAAAACCAGGACCGTTTTAGTCCATGTAATCGGGCTGGGGATGATCTTTAGGATCAAATTGCGCGATTGTCAGCCACTCGGCTGTCAGCGCCGGTTTGGATTCGCCTTCTATTTCAACGGACACGCTATAGGTCAGCATGACCATATCCCTGCCGCGGTAGCGTGTCGCCGTGAGTGCAAAACGGCCGCGCACCCGTGAGCCGCTTTTGACCGGCGCCATGAAGCGAATTTTGTTGAAGCCGTAATTAATACCCATGCGACGTTCACGCACGACCGGAACACAATCATAACTCATTGCAGAGAGCAGCGAGAGTGACAAAAACCCATGGGCAATTGTACCGCCAAATGGTGTCTCAGCCCTGGCCCGCTCCGGATCAACATGGATGAACTGATGATCATGTGTGGCATTGG
Source organism: uncultured Rhizobiaceae group bacterium (assembly GCA_947501445.1). GTDB lineage: Bacteria > Pseudomonadota > Alphaproteobacteria > Rhizobiales > Rhizobiaceae > Hoeflea_A. The sequence goes on from CANMVS010000020.1 coordinate 63,605, forward strand.
CAAATTGATCAATCATTGATTGATCAACAGTGATCCACTTGGATACGCCCTGCTCAGACCCGACCAGACCGGGAAGATCAACGAGTGAGATTGGTTCTGCCATGGCTTCATTTCCTCAACGGATTCGTGTTGACAAGTGCATAGCCCTAGAACGCAGTCGGTGAAAGACCACCGAGCAAGAATTATCCCCGTGATGAAATCAGATTTCCCGCATTCGGCACAATCAGAACAATTCTTTGCGGTGCAGCATGTGCATTAGAACGCTGTTGTTTCAAATGGGGCCAAAAATGGTTCAGTTTTGGTGCCAAGATCAACCGGAGTTAGAGTTATGCGGCCCGGACAACAGGATGCCCAAAGGCAAATCCTTGAAATAGAAGCGGAAAACCTTTCTTTGGCCGAAAGGCTGATGCTTCTGGCGGATAAAAGCAACAGGCCGGTTTTTACGACAAGCCTGGGCATTGAAGACCAGGTGCTGACAGCAGCTTTGACAATTGTGGCACCATCCGTGCGCATTGTTACGCTGGAAACCGGTCGGCTGTTTGAAGAAACAAAAGCACTGATTGCCGAGACCGAGGCACGATTTGGCATAGTAATCGAGCGATTTCGTCCGGATGAAATACAGCTGAAGAATTATGCCGACAAATTTGGTCTGAACGGATTTTACGACAGTGTGGAGGCCCGCCATGCCTGTTGCGGTGTGCGCAAACTGGAGCCATTGGCGCGCACGCTGGAAGGCGCTGATTTATGGATCACCGGCCTTCGTCGCGACCAGTCCAATACCCGCTCAAAGGCCGGATTTACCGAACTTGATGCACAGCGTGGTCTGCTCAAGGCCAATCCACTCTACGACTGGAGCATAGAGGACGTGCACCGCTACATTGCAGACAATGATGTGCCGATCAATGCGCTTCACGCGCGCGGCTATCCTTCAATCGGCTGCGAGCCCTGCACCCGCGCAATCAAAAAGGGTGAAGACGAGCGGGCCGGTCGCTGGTGGTGGGAAAATGATCAGCAGCGCGAGTGCGGACTGCATGTGACCCATACTGCAGGCGATGTTCGCGAAAACGCGCCGGATAACACCATCGACGCCCGTGCCTGAGCACGTTCATACAGGAAATCAATATGTCCGAGACAAAGCCGCCCCTTGATCCAAACCTCAAGGCGCTTGAAAGCGAAGCCATCCATATATTCAGAGAGGTCGCTGCAGAGTTTGAGCGGCCGGTGATGCTCTATTCGGTTGGCAAGGATTCATCAGTCCTGCTGCATCTGGCACGCAAGGCCTTTTATCCCGGCAAAATTCCCTTTCCACTGCTGCATATCGATACCGGGTGGAAGTTTGCCGAAATGATTGCTTTTCGTGATCACATGGTTGAGCAATTTGATCTTGATCTTGTTGCACATACCAATGCACGCGGTGTACTGGAAAATGTTTCCCCATTCACGCATGGTTCGTCCGTCTACACCAACATCATGAAAACGGAAGCCTTGCGGCAGGGCCTGGATGCGGGTCAGTACGACGCCGCATTTGGTGGTGCGCGGCGCGATGAGGAAGCTTCCAGGGCAAAGGAACGCATTTATTCCTTCAGAACGCCCGACCACCGCTGGGACCCGCGCAATCAGCGCCCTGAATTGTGGTCTGTCTATAATGGCATGATCAAAAAAGGTGAGAGTGTGCGTGCCTTTCCGCTATCCAATTGGACTGAAGTGGATATCTGGCGCTACATCAAGGCGGAGAATATTCCGATTGTACCGCTCTATTTCGCTGCCAGGCGCCCGGTTGTTGAACGCGATGGCATGCTCATTCTGGCAGAAGACAAGCGGCTGAAACCACTGCCGGGTGAAGTTGTGCAGCAGCAGATGATCCGCTTCAGAACACTGGGGTGTTTTCCTCTTACCGGCGCCATCCGCTCAGAGGCAACAACGCTGGATGAAATCATTGATGAACTGGAAACCGCGACCGTATCTGAGCGTCAGGGGCGGGCAATTGATCGTGATGAAGCCGGTTCAATGGAAAAGAAGAAGCGCGAGGGCTATTTCTGATGAATATCAATGCTGAAGTTGTTGAGCAGGCAAAGCCGGCTATTGACGCCGATACGCGCAACGCCCGTCCACTGCGATTGATAACCTGTGGCAGTGTCGATGATGGAAAGTCCACGCTGATTGGCCGTCTGTTATGGGATACGAAAGCGGTCAAGGAAGATCAGGCTGACGCACTTGCCAGAGATAACCGCAATCAGCAAAACGGCCTTGGTCTGCCGGATTTTGCGCTGCTGCTTGATGGCCTGCAGGCCGAGCGGGAGCAGGGCATTACCATTGATGTGGCCTATCGTTATTTTTCCAGTGAAAAACGTTCATTCATTGTCGCTGATACGCCAGGGCATGAGCAATATACCCGCAATATGGCAACCGGTGCATCCACCGCAGATCTGGCCATTTTGCTGGTAGATGCGCGCACCGGCATTTTGGAGCAGACCCGGCGCCATGCAACCATCGCAACATTGATGGGTATTCGACAGTTTGTGCTGGCAGTGAACAAGATTGATCTGATCGACTATGATCGATTGCGCTTTGATGAGATTGCGACGCAATTTCGCCAGCTGGCACTTTCATTGGGCGTGACGGATGTTACGGCAATCCCGATGTCGGCACTACTGGGTGAAAACGTTGTTTACAGCGGCAAGACCAATATGCCCTGGTACGTTGGAAAATCATTGGTTGAAGTGCTTGAACTGGCCACACAGCGCTCAGCCCAGACGGTTGGCTTTCGCCTTCCTGTTCAGCGCGTGAGTCGCCCGAATGAAGGGTTTCGCGGCTATCAGGGAACTGTGGCCGGTGGTTCGGTCAAACCCGGCGACAGTGTCGTCATCCTCCCATCGGGCACCGTGGCCAATGTCAAACAGATCGTGACATTTGATCTGGTGCGCAATGCTGCTGTTGCCGGAGACGCCATCACGCTTGTGCTTGATCGTCCGGTGGATATTGCCCGCGGTGACATGATTGCATCAATTGATGCCGCCCCGGCAAGCGGGCTTTCCTTTGAAGCAAAGCTGGTTGCATTGGCTCCCGATGGTGTGAGCGCACAAAAGCGCTACTGGCTGAAATCATCCAGTCGCAGACAGCGGGTTCGGGTCAATCCCAAAACGTTGCTCGATCTGAAATCCGGCCAGTGGAATGATGCGGATGCATTGCCACTCAACGGCATCGGTACGGTGCAGCTCGCCTTTGATGAAGAAGCACTGTTCGATCCCTACGAGACCAACCGCAATACCGGTGCTTTCATCCTGATCGATCCGGACACAAATAACACGGTTGCAGGTGGCATGATTGTTGCGCGCTCTGCGGCGGTTGACGGCCTGTCGAGCGATGATGGCCTTGATCAGACACTTTTGTCGTTGCCGTCAGATTTGGCAAAAAAATTGATGCAAAGTGACGTGTTCAAGGCGATGCGCGAGCAGATTGAGATACGACATACAAGCGCCAATCGGGCGTCATCCATACTGCGCGAACTCGATTAAACAGAAGCAGGCAGCTGGCAGACCTTTAAGGTCTGCCGGTTTTGACAGGGCCGTTCATGCGTGGTTTGATTGCGGTGATGGTTTGTCGGCTTATCGATATCTTGTCCAGGACCCGATATCGCAGCGGTAAAAAGCCAAGGTGTTCTTGAGGGATCCGCGATGAGTGATATTACGACACAGCTGGGTGCTTTTGCACCTGTTATCTACAGCGCTCTTAAAGCGCTCATCTTCCTGGTCATTGGCTATATTATTGCCAGTTGGGTATCCAGATCGATACGCCGTCGTGTCCTCAAAAATCCGCAGCTGGATGATACGCTGGGCAGTTTCTTTGCATCCATTGCCAAATGGCTGATTCTGGCTGTTGTCATCATTGCCATCCTGCAGTTGTTCGGATTTCAGGCGACCAGTCTGGTTGCGGTCCTGGGTGCTGCCACACTGGCCATCGGCCTGGCGCTTCAAGGCACGTTGGCCGATATTGCCGCCGGCGTCATGCTCATTGTGTTCAGGCCGTTCAAACTTGGCCAGTATATCGATATTGGTGGCACCGCAGGTACGGTCAAGGACCTCAATCTGTTCATTACCGAACTGGTCACGCCGGATAATGTTCAAATTGTCATGCCCAATGGCAAGGTCTGGGGCTCAATCATAACCAATTATTCGGCGCACGATACGCGGCGTGTGGATGTCACCTTTGGTATTGATTATGGCGATGATGCGGATAAGGCCATGGCCATAATCGTCAAATGGGCAACCGCCGACAGCCGGGTAATGGGGGATCCGGAACCCTGGGTCCGCGTTGTCAATCTGAACGATTCATCGGTCGATCTTGGTGTTCGCATCTGGTGCAAAGCGTCGGACTATTGGGAGCTCAAGTTTGCGATGCTCCAAGGCGTCAAAGAGGCCTTCGACAAGAACGGCATATCCATTCCCTATCCGCATCAGGTTGAAATTCGCAGGGACGCCTAGAAATGATGCATTACCAATCCTAATAACCGATCTCACGGGTCGGGTTTTCAAAGGTGGCTTTGCAGCAGGCATATTGCGCCAGAATTTCAGCGCCACCCGGAATGTTTTCCGGGTGAAGCACGCCGTCCTTCCAAACATCAATGCCATCAATCGTGACGGTCGGATCGGTTATATTCCATGAGATTTCGCCGGGAGCGTAGGCGCCACAGGTGTGGAAGTGCAATAATCTGGGGTTGCCAAAGGCAGATCCGCCCCAACGCTCATAGTCGCGTGCGATCGGTTGATCATAACCACAGCCCGGATGAATGCCCGCATGCCATGAGTGGACATAGTCGCGCTGGATTCCATATTTGTGGGCGACAAAATCATAGTGGCGCTCTGCCTGTTTTATGTCCTCATGAGAGCCTTCAAATCCAGTCAGACGTCCATCTTTGAAATGCGCCATCACCTGTCCATCAAACTTATGGACATAGGGTTGATAATATTTCGATCCGGTTCCAAGCAGAAAACCCGGCATGGCAACCTTGCCGGAAAACCCGCCAGCGGCAACTGGTGTGAAAATCAACATTGGGAAACGGCAGATGCTCGTATCGCCGCCATTGTTGTCCAAACGCGGCGCGCGGCCGCAAAACGATGTTCCGGACGGACATGAGACTTCAATGGTGTCTGAGCAAAAAATGAGCTGATCGATAGCATCTTTGAGTGCAACGAAACCATCATAGTTGGCCGTCCCGAATGCCGAGCCCAGCATCTGTTTGCTGAGGGCATAGGAAATGACGGCACGGCTGCCGGTGCCAATGTCGGCAAAACGGATCTGGTCACCGATCCGCGCTAAAAACACGGTTTGATCGGATGCCTGCATATGGGGTTTGAGGCTTTCGGGAAGTTTGGAGGCAACCGGATCGAAGGGTGTTTCAACAATCGTGACTTCAGCCCCGATGGCACGACCCACATCCGCTACGATATTGGCCAGATCCGGGTCATAATAGGTGAGATCCAACGGTTCGTGAACGATCAGCAATCGGTCACCTGCTCTCGTGCGTGCACATCTTTCCAGCAGATTGCGTGCGCCCTGACGTACTTCGTCCAATCGGAATGCCATCGTGATATCCTGTTATACCAAAGGAATTTGGTATTATGACAGTCGCCAGTCTATGGTTTCGATCATGCGTATTCTATTCGGTTTAGTTAATCGAGAGAATTAGCAAAGCTTATGTTCATCCAGATTGATTTACCATCAGGCCTTGAGCAATGATTTAAGATCGCTGTCGGGGTTCTGGATTGTGTCCATGTCAACCGATTTGCCCGATTCTATCAGCCGCTTTCCAACCATATATGCAGAAGGATCGTTCATGGCATCAACAGCAATCAGCGCTCCATTGCGATAATACCAATGCGACACGGCACCCTCGCGTTTGCCCGGTCGTGTGACAACGGCGTCATAACCCGTGCTCAGGCCGGCAATTTGCAATTTGACGGCAAATTGATCCGACCAGAACCAGGGTTTTGCCTCATATTGGGTTGGTGTGCCTGCAAGGTTCCTGGCAATACATTCTGCCTGATCAATGGCGTTTGAGACGCTTTCAATCCGGGTGTATGAATCACCAAGGGGAAAAGAGGCGCAATCGCCCGCGGCCCAGATGTTCGGATCCGATGTTCTGCCACATGCGTCAACCCTGATGCCGTTATCAATGGTGACGCCCGCCGTCTGAGCCAATGTGGTGGCCGGAATTATGCCAACACCGACAACAACGAAATCAACATCCAGAGTGGAGCCATCCGAAAGCAGTGCAGAACTGACTTTTTGTTCACCGATCAATCGGGTCAGCCCAACCCCTTCGAGAACCCGGACACCATTTTCCACATGCAGCGCGCGAAAATAGTCAGCGGTTTGTTCCGCTGCCACCCGCTGCAAAATGCGCTCTGCCATCTCCACCAGTGTGACATCCAGCCCGCGCAAAGCAGCGACAGCCGCAGCCTCAAGGCCGATGTACCCACCACCAATGATAAGCAGTTTGCGCCCGGTGACAAATTCCGGAGCCATGGCGTCCACGTCAGCCAGATTTCTGACAACATAAACACCCTCGAGATCGCCGCCGATAGCGGCCGGCAGCTGGCGCGGGTCGCTGCCTGTGGTCAAAACCAGCTGGTCATAGCTGATCTGGCTGTTGGACAGACGAACGGTCCGGTTCTCGGCATCAATGGCGGTAACCTGCTCACCGGTCCTTAGTGTAATATTGTTGTTTTCGTAAAACTCCGGGGGCCGCAAATAAAGTTGCTCGCGGCTGATTTCGCCAAGCAGATATTTCTTTGACAGTGGCGGGCGCTGGTAGGGAGGCGCATCCTCATTGCCAATCAATGTGATACGGTCCTGGCTGCCAAGCGCTCTCAATTTGGCGACCAGAGCTGCACCAGCCTGTCCAGCGCCAATGACCACAATATGCTGCTGCGCATCGGTCTCAATCATTCTCTTTGCCCTAGTTCCGGCGTTCTGCCTGTACCGTCAGAAATTCAAGCTCCTCTGACAGGAGCTCCTTGAAACCGTAGTTCAATTCCGCATCAAGGCAAAGACTGTCGCCGGTATCCACAACAACTTCGCGATCGCCGTACTGATAGATCGCTCTGCCGTTGAGAATATAGACGAATACCACGCCACTACCGATGTATTCCGGCGGCCGCACGTCCTGTCGGGTCAGTTTGGCATGCCTTGCTTCGAACTGAATATCCCAACGGGCATGAAAGGCAAGATTAATATATTCATGGACATGGCCATCGAATATTCTGCTTGATTTGATGCCGTCTCCGCCTTTGACATGGGTAAAATCACAGCGCCCGCCAGCTGTGCCCTTGAACAGGTTCACCAGCGGAACATTCAGCGCATTGCTTAGCTGCTGAAGGGTTGAGATTGAAGGCGATACCTGGCCACTTTCAATGCGGCTTATCATGGCGGCTGAAACAGATGCGTTCTTCGCCAGCTCCCGGGCGGTGATGCCGCGTTTCTGGCGAAGTTCACGTACAGCCGTGCCGATGGCGGCATCCGCATCCACTTCTATTCGGTTATGTCCGGGCTTTTCCAAGCTGATTGCAACCTTTCCGGCCTTGCCGATATGTGTTCAGGTGGTCTTTGCGTAATAACCGACGACGTCACCATCCGTCGTAACGCCAAGACCGTTCAACAGGCGGTTTGCGTAATTGAAATAACAGACAATCTGATTGGCCTCCAGAATCTCACCATCATCCAGACCGGATTGTTTCAATGCATCAATGTCGGATTTTTCCATGGCACCCGGTGACAAGGTCAACCGTTCGGCATAGCGCAGCAGCGCCAGTTCGCGCCCGTCAAACGCATCCTGAGGTTGGCGCGCCCGCAGCGCCTTTTCAATTGTATCGGCGCGTTGATCATCGCCAATCAGATGACGGGCATTGGCCCAATGATTGGCATAGGAATATTCGCAATCATTGAGCACCGAAACATAGGAACTGATCGTTTCCTGCAGCCAGGTGGGCAGAGTATTGTCATCATCATGGAGGGCCGCGCGGTAAAGCACGACATGGCCCTTCATCGTATTGGGTCGCAAGGAATGAACCCGCATGACATTGTCGACCGTTCCATGCGGTGTGCGTGCCATATCCAGCACATCAAGCAGTTTTTCACTGGCGTCTTCGTCCGAGATCAATTTGATCCAAGCACTCATGATAAATTCCCGTTAAATGCGTGTGCGTCAATTATGTTCATTGGCATTCAGTCTGCGCTCCAGCCAGCGAACACCGGCAGAAACAAGCAGAATGATGACAAGATATTCCAGTACCAGAATTGTGTAGATTTCAAGCGGCCGGTATTCGGACACGACAAGCTCATTGGCCTTGCGTGTCAGCTCCGACATACCGATCACCGAAACAAGCGAAGACATTTTCAGCATGTAAACAAGCTGATTGCCAAGGGCTGGCAGAATTCTGCGGATGGCCTGTGGCAATATGACGAACCGCATGGTGTCGACATAGTTCAGTGAAATTGAATGAGCCGCTTCATATTGCCCGCGGTTGATGGATTGTATGCCCGCCCGGAATATTTCCGCCTGGAATGCACTGTCAGACAGAGCCAGTGCAATGACACCCGCCCAGAACACGCCAATGGTAAGACCGGTGACCTGCGGCAGCCCGTAGTAGACCCACAATATGAGGACCAGAATAGGGACGGCTCTTACAATTTCCACATAGACCTGATTGAGGCGTCGCAGAAACGGTTTGTCCGAAAGGCCTGGCAGGGCAACCAGCAGACCGACGACGACAGAGATGAGGATCGCAGTCAGTGAGAGCAAAATGGTATAATACATGCCACTGAGAAGAAATTTCAGGTTCACCCATCCGGACGCTTTTGTCGGGTCCACCACATACCAGCCCCAATTGCTGGAGCAGCCGGAGAGCACGATGCCAATCAGAATGACTGTAGTGATGCGGATCATGATGACACCTAATGCTGAAGAATCTGGTTCAGGAAATCGCGGCAACGCTGGCTGTCGGGCTCTTTGAAGAACTTTTCCGGTGGTGAGATCTCAACGATTTCCCCATGGTCCATAAAGACCATCGTATCAGCGACTTTGCGTGCAAACCCCATCTCATGGGTCACGCACAGCATTGTCATGCCGGTTCCAGCCAGCTCGACCATGACGTCGAGTACTTCGTTGATCATCTCGGGATCCAAAGCTGATGTTGGCTCGTCAAACAATATGATTTTCGGTTCCATACACAGCGTTCTTGCGATGGCAACGCGCTGCTGCTGGCCACCTGAAAGCTGTGCTGGGTATTTATGCGCCTGATCGGGAATACGAACCCGTTCGAGGAATTTCATGGCCAGTTTGCGGGCATCTTCCATCGGGATTTTTCTTGAGCGCACCGGCCCGAGCGTCAGATTGTCCAATACGCTGAGATGAGGAAACAGATTGAACTGTTGAAACACCATGCCGACATTTGTTCGGATGGCCTCCATGCTTTCCTTGTTGTCTCCAAGATCCACGCCATTGAGGATAATCTTGCCGGCGTTGTGTTTCTCCAGCCGGTTGATACAGCGTATCAACGTCGATTTACCCGAGCCAGATGGTCCGCAGATAACAACGCGCTCACCAGATTTGACGTTTAGGGACGTATCCTTGAGTGCCTGAAAAGCACCGAAGAATTTTGAGACCTTCTGTATTGAAATGACCGGATTTCCGTTTTGAGCCTGCGTCATATCGGTCCTTTGCGTCTCTGCCTCTATTGACACCAAAAGGTAATCATAATGTTGTCTGACATGCAACTTAATTAATTTGTTGCAATTTTTGACACTGCTTACTAACATGGGGCATGACAACAATAACAAAGGTGGACGGGAGCAATGAGAGCATTAAAGATACTGGCAGCGGTCGCACTGTTAGGCATGATGTCTGTACAGGCAAATGCACAGTCGGCCCTTAAGGAAATTCTGGACTCTGGTACTTTGAAGGTCGGTACGACCGGTGACTGGAATCCGATGACGATGAAAAACCCGGCAACAAATGGTTATACGGGTTACGATATCGACGTGATGACCGCGCTGGCTGGTGATCTTGGCGTTGAAGTCGAGTTCGTGGCGACGGATTGGAAGACACTGGTCAATGGTGTTACGTCCGGCAAATACCACATCACCGGTTCTGCTTCCATCTCTCCTGGTCGTGCGAAGGTCGCAGGCTATTCGGACAGTTATTTCTCACTGGCAACCGTGCCACTGATCCTCAAGGAAAATGCCGACAAATACAAGGACTGGGCTGACCTGGACAAGCCGGAAGTCAACGTTGCGGCAACGCTTGGCACAACACAGGAAAAGCAGGTCAAACAGCATTTTCCCAACGCCACACATCGCATCGTAGAAGCACCGGCGCGTGATTTTCAGGAAGTGCTTGCGGGCCGTGCGGATGCGCATATTACCTCTAATGTGGAAGCCAACAAATTGGTCGACAAATATCCACAGCTGATGATTGTCCCCGTTATGGAACCAAAATCACCAACGCCCATCGCCATGCTGATGCCACAGGATGATTTTGTGTGGATCAACTATGTGAATACCTGGATCAAGTTGAAAGAAGAACGTGGCCTTTTCGACGAGCTGGCAGCCAAATGGCGCCTGGACTGAGATCGATTTCAGGTTGAAATAATTTACCGTCATACGGTCAATGCTAAAACGCGCATCCATTCGAATGAATGGGTGCGCGTTTGTTTGTGCAGATGAGTGGTCCGGTGAACGCCTGTGGTGCCCCCGAGCGGCACGCTGAGACTTATCGAGAGGACACGGTTACCCGCGAAGCGGGCAAGCGCGAATTGTGCGTCGGGCCTGATGGCCCGCCCCGTCTGGAGCCAGCGCCGATAGGCGCGATACGGCGCGAAGACATTTATACAAAGCTATCGATGATCGGGTCGCAACTCAGATGCGCGCTCCTGTGAATACGTGGGCTTTGCGGGCGGGGTTGATTGTTTTCTATTCACGGCGCACCGGCGCTTTCGCGCCTGCCTCCATAGGGGGCGGCCAAATTATTGGCCGGGCCACGGTCGTGGCCTGTTTGAGTGCCATGCAGGATTGCACCGGGTGCTGCGCACTCTGACTCTCGAGAGATTTCCCGAGCGGCACGCTGAGACTTATCGAGAGGACACGGTTACCCGCGAAGCGGGCAAGCGCGAATTGCGCGTCGGGGCTTATGCCCCGCCCCGTCTGGAGCCAGCGCCGATAGGCGCGATACGGCGCGAAGACATTTATACAAAGCTATCGATGATCGGGTCGCAGCGCCGAAGAGCGTTCCTGTGAACACGTGGGCTTTGCGGGCGGGGTTGATTTGTTTTCTATTCACGGCGCACCGGCGCTTTCGCGCCTGCCTCCATAGGGGGCGGCCAAATTGTTGGCCGGGCCACGGTCGTGGCCTGTTTGAGTGCCATGCAGGATGGCACCGGGTGCGGTCCAGCATTTATACAACACCATAAAGTAACCGCACAGGCTTGCCTGCTATTAGCAGAACCATTAGACATTCTAATATTATGCAAAATCTTCCATTCACGTCGCTGAGAGCATTTGAGGCTGTTGCCCGATTGCGCGGTTTCAATCGTGCGGCGGAGGAGCTTGGGGTTACCCAAAGCTCGGTCAGCCAGCATGTGAAAGCACTGGAGGAGTGGACTGGGCGCAAACTGTTGATCCGTTCATCGCACAACACAAGTGTCACCGATGATGGCCAACAGTTGGCTGACGCCGTAAAGCGCGGCCTCGGTGACATTATTGATGTCTGCAATCACCTCAAACAGCGGCAATCGAATGAACAGGTTATCGTTCTTTCATGCCCGCCCGGATTTGCGCTGAACTGGTTGTTTCCAAGGTTGATCAATTTTGATCAGCGTTACCCTGATTTGCCGGTTTCCATAACGACACATTCATTTTCCACCTCGATTTCACCCTCAGATACGAATCTGTCGATCCGCTACGGCACCGGTAAATACCCAAATCTGTTTACGCAGCAGCTTATGACAGAACGTATGACACCAGTGTGCGCGCCGACCCTGCCTGATGGGGAGCCACCCTTGACACAAATATCTCACCTGGCCCGGCACACGGTTCTGCTCGACGAGATTGGCCAATATGAAGCCAATCCCCCGACCTGGTCCTATTGGGCACAAAAGGCCGGACATGATTTGCCGCGCCTTAACCGCACGCGAAGGTTTGGGCAAGCCAATATGGCAGTGCAGATGGCCATACGCGGCGGTGGTATCGCCCTTGGTCGTGAACCATTGGTTATTGATGCGCTACGGGAGGGAAATCTGGTGATGCCGTTTGCGCAATTTGTACTGTCGGAGTATGGCTACTGGCTGGTTTGCAATCGGCAAACTGCACAACAGGAGCATATTCAAATATTCATGAACTGGCTGTTGGAAGAGGTGGCTGCGCAACCTGATATGGCAGATTTTGTTGGCTGAAATCGGATTGCTAATGGCTCCTGGTATTAGATGTTCTAATCTCTGCCATAATCTATTCAACCTTGCCACAACGCGCGGCTGATCGCTAGACTCAAGGCTGGTGATCAGTCGGTATTTGGAGATGGACGTATGTTTTTAAGGAACACCTGGTATGTGGCTGGCTGGAGCAAGGATTATGGACGTGAACTCAAGGCGGAAAAGCTTCTGGGTGAGAATATCGTCTTTTATCGCGCCCAAAATGGTGATCCTGTCGCACTGGAAGATGCCTGTCCGCATCGAAAACTGCCGCTTTCCATGGGCAACCTGAAAGGCGATGATGTCGAATGTGGTTACCATGGATTGACATTTGATTGTGCAGGGGCCTGCGTCGCCTCTCCAACCCAGCCTGAGCTTGTGCCTAAAAAGGCTGCTGTAAAATCCTATCCCGTCGTCGACCGGTATCGCTTGTTATGGATCTGGATGGGAGATCCGCAATTGGCAAATCCGGATGATATTTTCCCGATTGAGAATTTCGACAACGCACTTTGGGGCTATACCGATGGCGGAGAAATGGAGATTGGCTGCAACTACTTGTGGGTGGTCGATAATCTGCTGGACCCAAGCCACGTGGCATGGGTCCATGTGACGTCTTTTGCCGGCGGCGGAACCGATGGTACGCCGCTTGATGTCGAGAAGACCGATCGGGGCGTGATTGTATCGCGCTGGATCTATGGGCAGCCACCTTCACCCTACTATGCCGGCTTGGTCAAATTTGAAGGTAATTGCGACCGCAAGCAGCATTACGAAATGTGCTTTCCGGCAATAGGCTTGAATAAATCCGTCTATACGCCGCTGGGAACCGGTGGTCCGGGCAAGCCGAATGTGGAAAGGACCTATATCAACATTTCCTATAATTTCATGACGCCGATAGATGAAGACCGGTCCAAATACATCTGGTTCCAGCACCGCAATACGGACCCGTCAGATCAGGCGATATCCGAACAGATGAACAAGGGTGCATTTATCGCTTTTGAGGAGGATCGTGAAATTCTTGAGGCCGTTCAATTGGGTATGAAGCATAAGAAAACGCCCAATATTGATCTTGGTCTTGATGCCGGTTCCAAGCTGTTTCGCCGCGCCTTGGAAAAGCGCATTGAAGCTGAAGCGGCGTCGTAATCCGATCCGGTTGTTCGCCATTCCAATTGCCTGGACCGTTTCCCGTTTTGTCAAAAAGGGACAACGGTGTCGGCTTTTGATTATGTAGATGCATTCAGGTTTTACCGGTTCCATCGAAACCAAGATTGCACCAGGTATCGCTGTGCCACAAAACTGTTGGTAACTTGTTTGGCAGTAACGGCTTGAAAATACAGCCGATATAGCACTGAATTTTTGTACATGCCGCTCAATATGCAACTTGCTGTAGCAAAGTGCATAGCCCTGCCGCCCCACACTATTGTCTTTGTTCGACAAACCCCATAGTCATTGTATCTGTGAGGGACAATCATTGAAGCAAAGCAGTATGCGGGCATTGGACCGTAGTACAAAGATTGTGCGTGCCCTGTGTATTGGCGCACCACTTTTGGTGCCATTGGGCACTCAGCATGCTTATGGGCAGGCCTTTTTCGCAAATCTTGTCACTGACCCTGTTGTTGGCGTTGATCGCGGATCTGTTTCTGTTATCCGGCGCGTTGACAAGCCGCTCAGGTTTTTAACGGTGGATTCCTACGGCGCCGAGGATGTTGGGCCTTATATTGGTGGTTTTGGTGCGGCGATACCCAATGCCATACTGCTTGGTGACCAGTTTGACATCATCGGCGTTCTTGCCGGGCCATCAGATACAGGAAAAAGGGAACTTCTGGCCGGCGGCCTTGGTTACAGGCTGGATCTGGGCGGCAGCAATAATTCGATATACTTCAATGGTGATTATCGCGATATACGGCTGGGGTCACCGCAAAACCTGCAGCTTGATGCAAAGGGCAGCAATGCAAATTTCACCATTGGTTTCAGCCGCCGCTGGGAACTGGCAAAACAGGAAAAGATAACCGGCACCATTGCCTTTGCCGCGCGCGGCTCTCACGGCGAGGTATTGGGGACTTCCGTCATTGATGAAGACCTGCGCATTATCCGTGCGTCGCTAATCTATGAGAATGGGTATCCGCTGCTGTTTCAACAACGGCTGGCCGGTGCGATCACCAAGGGGATTGATGGTCTTGGAGCTTCACCTGCAAATAATTCCAAGGCATCATCACCCGGTGCCACAAGCGATTTTCTGCGGGCTTCATTCAGCGCAGAAGCGTCGATACCCCTGTCAAAATCCTTTGTGGTCAATGCGGGTGTTATCGGGCAATGGACCAATGACAGCCTGCCGGTGTCTCAGCGCTGTGGATATGGCACCAATGCCTATATGCGCGGATTTGATTTGAGCTATGTCAATGGTGACCGATGCGCCGGTGCCCGCGTGGAGCTGGCCTATAATGTAACCCTGCCTGACCCGAAAGCAGCACGCTTGAGCTTTACGCAGGCCTATATGGGGGTTGATCTGGGGATAATTGAAGACGTCAGCAATGCCTTTTTGCCAACAATGCGTGATAATTGGTCCAGTGCCTCCATCGGTGTACGGACCCTGCAGGGTGATTTTATCGGCGAAATCTCCCTGTCCCAGATTCTGGACCAGCCGACCGGTATCGTGGAGCAGGACAAAACGCGCCTTTGGTTCCGCAGCGCTGTCAAATTCTAGATTACATCATAAGATCGGGACGTTTCCGACATGGCCGCTATCAGTGATCGGATGACTGAAACAACCATCAGCGCCAGGACAAGTGAAAATGGCAGTGCGGCAACAATCATGACATCGCGCACTGCGTGGATCCCGCCCACTGCTATGACCGTACCTGCAATGGCAGCCAGAAACACAGCCCAGACGATTGAATGAAGCGGTGTTTCCGCCTGTGTGCCACCTGCTGCCCCTATGGCCTTGATGGCAATTATGGCAGCCGTTGAACATGACACCGTAAGGATCAGGAACAGGACCGTCAGCAGACCCTTGAACAGCAATGCTGTGGTGGGGCTGAACATCAGATCAACGGTTTGGTAAATTCGAAATGAGTGGGCTGCGTCAACAATGGCACCTTTGGCTGTTCCATCAAGTTCCAGTGACAGTGCGGAGCCACCGATGATCGAAAACCACAGGAAACACATCGCAGTTGGGCCTATGACTGATCCAAGAATAAAGGCACGAACGGTGCGCCCCTTTGAAATGGAGACAATAAACAAACCGACAAAGGGAGCAAAGGCGATCCACCAGGCCCAATAGAAAGTTGTCCACTCGCCATGCCAATCCGCAAGCCGGGTGTCTGCCGACAGTGCCGAAGGTGCATGCGTGTTCAATATCAAGCCTGGCAAAGTAGTCAGATATTCCATCGTGCCGCCAAGCAGGGCGGATACTAAACCGGCGCCGGACCCCTGGGCGACAAAGATACCAAGGACGATGAAAGCCAGGATCATGCCAATGTTGGAGATCCACTTCACTCCGTTATTCATGCCAGACATCACAGATAAAACCACAATGGAGATTGTGACCGTCAGCGTGATCAACAAAGTCGACAGGGGGGCTTTGCCGGAACTGTCGGCGAACCAGGAATTGCCAGTGATGATGGAAAGCCCTGAACAAATTTGCTCAATGCCCAATACGATTGTCGTTGTGACACCGGATATTATTGCAATTATCGCAAGAATATCGATGACATGACCCAGAACACCATTCATGCGCGGACCAAAGATCCGCACCAGTGTCGATCGTATCGTCATGGGGTGGCCATAGCGGTGACAGGCAAGCCCAAGTGCCAGGCCCAACAGGGCATAACAGCTCCAGGCCGACAGACCCCAGTGAAGAAAAACATACTTGAACGATGATGTCATGGCCTGGTGTGAGCCAGCGGTTATCTGGCCGGAAATAATATCCGGATTTGTTGTGAAATGCGAAACCGGTTCGCTGACGGAGAATGCCAAAATTCCCGCGCCAATGCCGGAACAGAACATCATCGCCAGCCACGATGGCGTTCCAAATGCCGGTGTATCGTCAGGCTTTCCAAGTTTTATTCGCCCCGAAACGGGCAGGAGAACGACGATCACACACAACCCAAGAATAGCCGCCAACAGATAGGTGTACCAGGCACCGAAGAGGCGAAGGGTGGTTGATTTCAACAATACAAGCACTTCGCCAGCCCCTTGCGGGAACAATAGGAGCGCCAGAACAAAAGCTGCAGCCAGCATCTTCGTAGTCAGGGCAACGAATGGATTGAATCCCTGATACCAGCTGTATTGGCCCAGGTTGGTTTTGGCCGGGCCGGTTTCGATGCGCACCTGTGTATCAATGACGCTCATAAGTCTGCATTCCTCCCCAGATGAACACACCTGTGCGTGCCGCGATTGCAGCGGGCACATGCCTCCACAGTTCATCTGATTTGAAGGGTCCAGGTGGCACGCTGTACTCCTGAACCCATCAACCCCAAGTGTGCGGATGCGGTTAATCCCTGTCGCGCATCCACGATTTGCTGACCGTTGAAATCAACGGTATCCCGTCACCGGACTTCCCAATGCAGTTGCCTGTATCGGTGTCTGGAACCGTGGGAGGAAAATAGGGGGCGATTGTTGCAGCAATATTTGATTTTTGGATTTAGACCGCTTCGGGTTTCGTCAGAAACGGGACAACGGTGTCGACCTTTGATTTTGCTGATGCTGTCATCTCAACCGTGAAGGGATTGAGCTAGTTTGCTGTCAGTTCTTCGATCAGCTCGGGTAAAGCGCGTGCCAGACGGTCGGGGACGACATCACGCCCGAACCGTTTCATCAGCAATTTCAGCGGTGTTCGAATGGAGTTTTCCTGATGCGCTTTGATCTGGAACAGACGGGTGGACACATAGTCGAATTTATACAAAATCGCCCGTGCTTTTGCGCGAGTCAACATCATCACCGCAGCTCTTGCCCGCAGTGATGGTTTTCGATGATCTGTAAACAGAAATTCAAAGACGATCATCACAGCGGGACGTGCTGAATAGAGTTCCTTGCGCGCGGTATTCAGACCTTCCGCATCACCTGCGGCCATCAACGCCTGACATTTGAGGATGAGCACATAGACATGAAACTCAGAGCCGTATTCGCTCAAAATAGCTGCCTGATTCAAACATTGCAGGGCAGGTTCCGTCTGCCCCATGAAGCCGCGCAATTGCCCAACAATGGCCAGTGTCGAGGCGATGGCGGTATTTGAACGATGGGCTTCTTCAGCAATGTCAACGGCAAGATCGCGAAACCCCCGATCCAGAAAGAAAAGCAGTTTCGCAGCCATGACGGCGAATTCCGGTTTTGACTGGGCAAAGGGCAATGCTTCCAGCACCAGACGCTCGATTTCATCCTCATCAGCATCAAATTCGTCTTCTTTTTGCATGAAGAGTTTGAGGCTGCCCAAAACATATTTCGAGTGCAGGTGCGTTGCATACATGATCTTCAGGGCATCATCATCGGGATGATTGTGACGCAATGCCGTCAAGCGCTTGTCATTCAGGTCCCACGATCCCCGCTCACCCGGTGCCAAACCCGCGGCATTGTTCATTGTCACCGGTAAAGGGGCAGGCATACCACCTTCGATTATGCCGGCTTTCCAAATCTTTCCAAGGATTTCCTGGCCAAGGTCATTTGTGCGGTTTTTGTCTATGTGTAGCGGTTCTCCCGTCCTGCTGACGAGAATGCGCGATGCTGTCAAAATGCGTGCCGTACGGAAGTCCTTCGCCGTTATCACACATTCGAGCCGATCCAGCTCGGTGAAGAAAGTCAGTTCAACACCGGTTTGTGGTGCGTCCGTGCCAAATGTATCTGCAGGGGGACATGATTTGTCAAAGGCTGCTGTTTCATTTTCGCGAAGGCTGGATGCAAGAGAATGGTACAGGTTCTGAGCAAAAATATCGGCGTGATGGCTCATTTCAGGCGGAACATCGAGATGGCGGACCGGGCCGACCACCATGGTCGCGCCAGCGATATTCGGGTTCGGTCTGGCAGCACCGGCACGCCATACGTATCCCTCACCATAGCGTGTCGCAATGAACTTTGGGTCTTTTGGGTTGTCTCCCAGCTTGCGCCGCAATCGGTTGATCAGAAAATCGATATTGCGATCATTCTTGTCAGATCCCGCACCCGATATGGCGTCAAGCAATTGCCCGCGCGTCATAACCTGGCCAACCCTTTGGGACATGTGCGACAGAAGTGTTGATTCTGACCGGGTAAATTCAATCCGGGTACCGTCTTCGTGCAGTGCAGCGGAAAAGTCCGGACGAAATGCCAAATCGGCAAAATTGTGCAGTCTGGTCAAAAACTATCCCCACATAATACCAAGTTCATTTGGTACAAGGCCCATAAGGGTTGCGGATGATCATAGTTTCGCCACTGATTGAGTCGAGTAAAATCCGACGTTTCTGACTAAATTTTTGTCGGCGCGAATGTGGTTTCAAACAGTCATTTGAGCTTGAGACCGTGAGCTGTGTGGGCCGGATCAGCCGGTAAATGCAGCAGCGGTAATACGGTAGATATAACTGCTTTCACCGAAGTCATCCGGTTTTGAGCCGACGCGCAAGCCGCCGATCTTTTCGACAGCACGCTGGGAGCGTATATTGTCATAACCCACCAGAAAAATGACATTGGTGACGAATCGGAAAGCGTGCTGCAACATCAGGTGCTTGATCTCACGGTTATAGACCCCACCCCAACAGGCACGCGACAGAAATGTCCAACCGATTTCAATTTCGCTATTCTGTGCGTCATATCCCCAATAGCGTGAAGATCCTATGATACGTTCATCGGCGGCATCAAGAATGCTCAAAGCACCACCAGATGCCAGGCTTTCAGCAAAAAATGTTTGAAAAACCTGTTCCTCATGACGATTTTTGGCGGGGTGTTGTGCCCAGATGAGAGGATCTGCGGCCACTGTATAAAGGCTCTGATAATCCTCTTCGGCAAGTGGGCGCAATTTGACCAATTGCCCACTCAGGGTCGGTTGCAGATTAATTTTCATTATGGATACCCGGATTTATGGTGTCACTTTTCAATCTGTATCGCAGGTTGAAGCCAAACATTATTGATGACTGAAAACTCCTTGCGAATTCGATGATCCTAAATTGCCTGATTAGTTTTTGTAGTCAACGGCTTCGCGGCGACCCGCCTTTGCGACGAGGGTTTCCTTGCCGGGAATAACATCGGTGTTTTGGGCTGCCACCACCGCCCAACGGTCTTCCTGCCGCTGTGCAACGAACATCATGATTGCTGTGCGATCATCCAGTGTGTTGCCATCTTTGTCCAATTGTCCCGACAACATCCAGCGCACGTGTATGACCGCGTTGTTTTCATCAAGCAGCCGGACCTTTGTGCGTCGGACAGATAATTGTGCAAATTTGAAGAAGGTCTTCAGTCCATACTCGTGCGCACGCTCAATATCGCTGCGATTATGCCACCACAGGCCAACGACGTTGACGAAATCTGCATCTTCAACAAAGAGCCTGCCCAATGCTGCGGCATCTCCAGCGTTCCATGCTTTTGCAAAGAAGGTAGGGATGTCCTGTGGGCACTGAGGTGTTTCCATGATGAGACCATACACGATGAAAGGAGTGGCAGGCGAGCCTTCTTAACCTGGCGCGAAACGCGATGCCATACAGGGGCGTACGCATGCATCATTGCCGGTGCAAATGGACATCCATTTTTATGACCTGACCAATATGGTCCGGGAAAAGCGGCTCCCCTGCGGGGAGCCACAAGTGTCTATATCGACTGGCGCTGCGGATCCAGTGTGACAGACCACAATTCATGATCGGCCCGGTCCATCAGGCGCACAGTCATTTGTTCTGTTTTGTCGTTGATATCAACGAGGCCGAAGAACTGCAGGCCTGCAGATGGTGGCAGATTTACACCCTGGCCCTCTTCAGGGGCTTTGACGAATTTGACCTGTGGTCCGAATGTGCCGTCCAACGCGTTGGGTCCAAAGGTTCCCGCATGCAGCGGGCCGGATACAAACTCCCAAAAGGGGTTGAAATCCTGGAATTGTGCCTTGGATGGGTCATAATAATGCGCAGCCGTATAATGGACATCGGCGGTAAACCAGACGGTGTTTTTTATGTTGGCATTCTTGATGAAGCGCAACAGGTCAGCCATTTCAAGTTCAAGGCCACTGGCAGCACCATGATCACCATTGGAAATAGCCTCTGCGCCAGCCTGATCCTTCCAGTTGTCCCACACGACAAGGCCGATTGGCATATCTGAGGCGATCACCTTCCAGGTGGCTTTGGAGTTGATCAGCGCGCGTTTGAGCCACGCAAGCTGCTCGGCACCGAAAATACGGGCGGCGTCAGAGATTTCGGTCTGAGTCGAGGCACCATTGGGGCCACGATAGGAACGCAGATCGATGAAAAACACATCAAGCATCGGACCATAGGCGATTTTGCGATAGACCCGGCCAGGCTCGGATGGCGTATAGCGGATCGGCGTCATCTCATGGAATGCCCGACCTGCGTTTGCGGCCAGCGTGTGAATGGATTTTTCAGTGTACCTGTCATCCGACATCAAATCCTTGGAATCGGACCAGTTGTTGACGACCTCATGATCATCCCACTGAAAAAATGTTGGCACAGCCGCATTCATTTCACGCACATGCGTGTCCAGCAGATTGTATTTCCACTGACCGCGATATTCATCAAGTGTTTCCGCGACCTTGCGCTTTTCGTCAATCAGCGTGGTGTTTTTCCAGATCAAGCCGTTCTTGAGTTCCACTTCATCGGTCAGCGGACCATCCGCATAGATGGTATCGCCGGAGTGGATGAAGAAGTCCGGGTTATGTCTGGCCATTGTCGCATAGGTGACCATGCCGTCATTATCAATGCCCCAGCCCTGACCGGCGGTATCCCCGGACCAGGCGAAACGCACTGAACGTCTGGCGGCAGGTGCGGTGCGAAAATGGCCGGTGACTGGCTCGGAAACCCTATTGATATCGGAAAGATCGGCGGCAGTGAAACGGTAGAAAATATCCTGATCAGAAGGCAGGCCCGATACCAGACGCTTGACCGCCAGATCACTGGTGGGCATTGCGTTGATCGGTGCCAGTTTGCGCGCATTGGCAAAACCTTCTGTCGTGGAGACTTCCATCATGACGCGCGCAGGGCGATCTGTACGTGTCCAGATCATGCCTGAGTTGATGTCGACGTCGCCAGACTGCACACCGTGGGTGAATGTCGGGCGGTTTGCAGCATAGGAAATTGCCGGCATCGCCAGCGTTGCACTGAAAGCTGCTCCGGTAGCCAGAAAGCTGCGGCGAGTGGGCTTATGCAAGATTTTCATGCGTTTCTTCCATTGATGTTGGCGGGGTGTGAGTATCGCCAACCTAATTCTCAGGCTGCTGCTACACTGGTATGTCCAATTCTTGATGATTTTATGAATTGGATTTTGCTGTCGTTGCCAGCAATTCGCCGTCCACTTTAGGTTTTCAATACGACGGCCAGCACTCGTGACCTCTTTTCAAACCGGTTGTCAGCACCCATCTTAAAGAAGGATTGCGCTGTTATGGCGTGCCTATCCGGTTTTGCATTTGGCAATATTGAGCAATCAACAGGAGTTACACAATGGGTATGCTGGTCATTCCTTTGGTCTTGAGCGTGCTACTGGCATGGCTCACCTATGGTCTTGCCCAGCGCAAGGCACGCAGTCCATGGCTGTGGACCATGGCGACGCTGTTTCTCATTTTCCCGATTCTCATTCTTGTGGTCCTGCCATCCGTTTCCGCAAACGGCGGCTCGGATACATCCATAGCGTAATTCTGTCGGAGCCAAAGCTCTGATCATTTGTCGCTGGAAGGCAAAAAAAAGCCGCTGGATTTCTCCAGCGGCCAGTCCTGGGAGTCAACTTCAATTTTCAGGCGGCAGCGGCGTCGTCTTTTTGCGTGCCGGGTGCCAGGGTCAATTCGATACCGTTCAGGGCTTCACTCATTAATATCTGACAGGACAGACGGGAATTATCCTCAACGGCAAATGCACTGTCGAGCATGTCAATTTCTTCATCGAGCGGGTCATAAAGTTTGCCGCTCCAGGCAGGTGCCACATAAACATGACAGGTTGCGCAGGCGCAGGCGCCGCCGCATTCTGCTTTCACGTCAAGGCCCCAGTCGCGGATGATTTCCATAACCCGAAAACCTTCAAGCGCTTCCAGCGAGTGGCGGGTGCCGGTTTGATCTGTCACATGAATCTGCATATCAGGCGGCTTTCAGTTTCTTTTGCAGGCTGGTTGACGAGGTCGTGTACTGGAAAATGACACGCTCGCCCGGTGAGACTATCTTCTTGGCGGCATGGGCCATCAATGCTGCTTCATGAAATCCCGAGAGGATAAGCTTGAGTTTGCCGGGGTAGGTGTTGATGTCACCAATGGAAAAGATGCCCGGAACCGACGTTTCAAACTTTTCCGTATCAACCGGAATAAGGTTTTCATTCAGGTTGAGGCCCCACTCGGCAACAGGTCCAAGTTTCATGGTCAGGCCAAAGAAGGGCAGTAACCGCGTTGCGGCAATTGTTTCTTCGCCTTCTTTGGATTTCAGAACAAAGCTCTCCAAAGCGCCATCTGAACCATTAAGCGATGTTACCTGGCCAAGTTTGAATTGAACCCTGCCGACTCTTTCCAGCTCCCACATTTTATTGACCGTGGCATCAGCGGCGCGAAATTCGGCGCGTCGATGGATCAGCGTGACAGATTTTGCCACACTCTCCAGTGCCACGGTCCAATCAAGAGCGCTATCGCCGCCACCTACAATCACCACGTCTTCATCGCGAAACGCCTCAATCTGACGAACGGAATAGAAAACGGACTTGCCTTCAAAGGCATCGATGCCTGGCACCGGCGGGCGTTTGGGCTGAAAGGAACCGCCACCGGCAGCCACGATGACAACCTTTGCGTCAAACCGGGTTCCGGCATCCGTTTCCACGTCGAAACGGCCGTCGGCCTTTTTTTCCAGAGATGAAACCATCTGGCTGAAATGGAACTGCGGCTTGAAGGGGGCAATCTGTTTGAGCAGATTATCGGTCAATTCCTGGCCGGTGACTTCAGGCAGGCCGGGAATGTCATAGATCGGTTTTTCCGGATACAGTTCTGCGCACTGGCCGCCCGGACGGTCAAGAATATCAACAACATGGGTACGCATATCCAGCAGACCAAGCTCAAATACGGCAAACAGGCCAACAGGTCCGGCGCCGATGATCAGAATATCCGTGTCAATCACATCACTCATCTTGTGTCCTTTGTCAGTAGACCGTTTCACGTTTTGTCAGCAACGGGACAACGGTGTCTGCCTTTGATTTTGTTGATGCATTCAGGTTTTGCCGATCCAGTCAAAACCTGAATTGCTCTGGCGCGCAGCGCAGCCGCTATCTGGTCGTTCAATCCTGTTCAATGAATAATTGGCGTTTCAGGCGGGGGATCCCACCACGTGACGCCACCGGTAGGAGCCTGCACTTGCCGATGGTTTGGCCGCCGGTTGATAATAACTATCAATGCCCGGCAACCGGTTTTCGGCAAGACGCTTGAGGGCCGTTGCGTTCGTAACCGCGAATGTATCGATACCACAACGCAGCATCAGCGGTATCTGATCGATCAACACATCACCAGCGGCCCGGATTTCATTTGAATATCCAAGCCGGGATCGCAGCAGCGAAGCCTGGGAATAACCACGCCCATCGCTATAGGCCGGGAAAGTGACCGCAATCAATGCCAGTTTTTCCAAATGTGGTTCAAGCGCGCTGACATCGTCGGCAGGCGCCAGCACAACACCAACGCTGTCGATGTTGCGCTCACTGTCTGGCAAAGCCAGATAATCGGCCAGCGGCAACAGCTGCTTGGCGTTGGGTTCGCTGTTGTCAGGTGAAGCCTGCGGGTCAACAATCGTCCAGGGATCATCCGCAATGAAGCCACCGGTTTTCCAGATTTGCGTTTCGCTCATCATTATTGTCCTTCGGCTCAGGCCGCTTTTGACGTTTCGCCGTAGAGGGCCAATTTATACGCGGCAGGGCCGGTACGGCGGTAGGATTCCAAAAAGGTTTCCTCAGCGTTCAGGCGCAGACCCATATAGGTGTCGACGATTGTTTCGATTGCGTCGGTCACCTTGTCCGGCTCAAAACCGCGTCCGATGATCTGACCAATCGATGTTTGTTCATCACCCGATCCACCCAGGGTGATCTGATAGAGCTCTGCGCCCTTTTTCTCGACACCCAATATGCCGATATGGCCAACATGGTGATGTCCGCAGGCATTGATACAACCGGAAATCTTGATCTTCAGATCACCGATCTCCTTTTGGCGCTCGGGCGATGCAAAGCGTTCGGAAATTTCCTGGGCAACAGGAATTGAACGGGCATTGGCAAGCGCACAATAATCAAGTCCGGGGCAGGCGATGATATCGGTTATCAGACCGGCATTGGCTGTCGCCAGTTCGGCATCGAGCAAGGCGCGATAAACTGTTTCAAGATCAGCCAGAGCCACGTGCGGCAGCACAAGATTTTGCTCATGGGTGACGCGAATTTCATCATGCCCGAATTTTTCAGCCAGTTCAGCCACCAGTTCCATCTGCACATCACTGGCGTCGCCAGGAATGCCGCCGATTGGCTTGAGCGAAATCGTGACAACACCATAGTCAGGATGGTGATGCGGGGTGACATTTTGCTGGACCCATGAAGCAAAGGCGGCATCGGCCTTCTTGCTGGCTGCAAGGCTTGCCCATCCGTCGGCCCGATCCTGCAATTTTGGTGGTGCAAAATAGCGTGCAATGGATGCCAGATCATCAGCCGGCAGTTTCAGCTCGCTCTCTTTGAGCTTTTCCCATTCGGCTTCAACCTGCCTGGAAAATTCCGCCTCGCCAGTTTCATGAACGAGTATCTTGATACGCGCCTTGTATTTATTGTCGCGGCGGCCGTGCAGATTGTAAACGCGCATGATCGCGGTCGTATAGGACAGCAGGTCCGCTTCGGGGAGAAAATCCTTGATTTTCTTGGCAATGATGGGTGTGCGGCCCTGTCCACCACCCACATAGACAACAAAGCCCAGTTCACCGGCATCATTGCGTTTGAGGTGCAGGCCGATGTCATGAACCTGAATGGCCGCGCGGTCGCGCTCGGCGCCGGTTACGGCGATTTTGAACTTGCGCGGCAGGAACGAATATTCCGGATGGTTGGACGACCATTGGCGCAGAATCTCGGCATAGGGACGCGGATCCGCCACCTCATCGGCCGCAGCACCGGCAAAATGATCGGCGGTCACATTGCGTATGCAATTGCCTGACGTCTGGATGGCATGCATCTCAACCTCGGCCAGTTCTTCAAGAATGGCGGGTGTATCCGACAATTTCGGCCAATTATACTGAATGTTCTGGCGCGTGGTAAAATGGCCATAACCCTTGTCATAATCGCGGGCTATACGAGCAAGGCGGCGCATCTGTTTGCCGTTCATCGTGCCATAGGGAACAGCGACCCGAAGCATATAGGCGTGAAGCTGCAAATAGACACCATTCATCAGCCGCAATGGCTTGAAGGCATCCTCAGCGATTTCACCGGAAAGGCGGCGGTCGACCTGATCGCGATATTGCGCAACGCGCTGGCGCACAAAATCGTGGTCAAACTCATCGTAACGATACATTGGGTACTCCTCAGGACGCTGTCCGGTCGGTTCACGTCGTGCGTAATGCTGTTTGGTTTCAGGCCGCTGTGGCTCGTTTGAATTCAGCCTGTTTGCCCAGATCAAGACGGATTGTCGGTCCTGTGGCACGAATGCGTTCGCGCAGGCGCAAGGGGTAGATGACGCCGTCATGTTCCTCGACATCAATCACCGCAATGTCGACAACCAGATTTTTGTTGAAGGCCGATTGTCCGGCAACATCAAGCGCATCGGCTGCTTCCTGATGGCGGGCGATCAGGGCGCTGTCCAGGTTATCGAGCCACTGCCCATTGGCTCCAAGCCACACGGCAATACCATCTCCAAGGCGGTTGGCGGTAAGAACTTTCATCATGACGGTCATCCTTCCGGTTCGGCGCTGTCAGGCAGCGGCGGTCTCATTTACGAGCGCCGCAAGCGGCGTAGAATTTTTGAAATTGGCACCTGCAACCGCATCGCCAATGATCACCATGACCGGACCGGTCAATTGCGTCTGGTTCTCAATGGCTGGCAGTTCGCGCAGCGTGCAATGAATAAGGGTGCGATTGGGCTGGCTGGCGTTTTCAACGATGGCCACAGCCGTATCGCTGGCAAGTCCGGCTTTCATCAGCCTTGCAGCAACCGATGCGGCAACCGTGCGTCCCATGTAGACCGATATGGTTGCTCCGGAAATTGCAAGCCGCGCCCAGTCAGGCAGTACCTTGGAATTCAGGTCATGCCCTGTTGTAAAGACGAGGGATGAGGCAACACCGCGCAGGGTCAGTGGCAATTCGAAATCGGCAGCAGCGGCAAAGGCTGAGGTGATGCCCGGCACAATTTCATAGCCTATATCGGCATCGCGCAGGGCCGACATTTCTTCTGCGGCTCTGCCATAAATGAGCGGATCGCCTGATTTCAGACGTACAACACGTTTGCCCTGACCTGCCAGATCAACCAGCAGATTGCTGATTTCACGCTGGGACTTGGAATGACAGCCTTTGCGTTTGCCAACTGAAATGCGTTCAGCATCCCGGCGCCCCATGTCGACAATGGTTTCAGGCACAAGCGCATCATATAAAATAACGTCGGCTTCCATCAGCACACGCTGTGCACGCAGGGTCAACAGATCTTCAGCACCAGGACCTGCACCAACAAGCCAAACGTACCCCTGCGCATGATCCGTTTCATGCAGAAGCTGCGTTGTTGCCTGTTTGGCAGCGGCAATATCGTGTTTTTCCATCGCTTCACGCACGGTTCCGGAAAAAAACCGACGCCAGAACTGTCTGCGTGTTGCACCGCGCGGTACAATCCGATCAACCGCGCTGCGGTAATGTTCTGCCAATTGCGCCAAAGGTCCAAGCGAAGGAGACAACATCTGGTCGACCCGCGCACGGATCATCTGGGCAAGGACCGGACCGGCACCTTCAGTTCCAATGGCAACCGCAACAGGTGCGCGGTTGACGAGTGCAGGGGTCAGGAAATCGCAATAATCGGGCTGATCAACAGCATTGGCCGGGATGCGTGCCGCACGGGCGTCGGTAACAATCTGCGCATCGAGCGTCGCCTCACCTGTGGCGGCAAAAACCATTGTCGCGCCACGAAGCTGTTCCGGGTTGTAATCGATCAGCGTGCTGGTGATATTATTGTCAAGCAGATACGCCTTGAATGCCGGTTCAGGCGATGCACCAAACACCATGATGTCAGCAGCCGTATTGGCAAGCAGGCGCGTTTTGGCATGGGCTTCATCTCCGTTGCCAAAGACTGCAACTTTGCGTCCGGCTACATTGAAAAACGCCGGGAAGGTTGACAGCTTGCGATCCTGATCAATCATGTCTTCAAATTCCTCAGCCAAAATGGCATCGAACCAGTTACCCGGGACCGTCCGGATGTCGGACTTGTCCCTTCGAGACATATTTTCTTGTTTTCGGCGGATGAATTGAAGAAACGCCATTCTTCAAAATCACGCTGTGCGGTATTTTTTTGCCCACAGGCGCTTTTTAAGCGGATCAATTGTCTAAGCAGTGTCGATAGCGCCCGCATTGTCTCAAGATGTACGCTTGGAAAAAAATGCTTGATGCAGCGAATTTTCCTACACCCGTGAATCCGATTTTCAGCAGCAAAAACCGCACGTATTGCGGGATGTGTGTGTGGATACACGCGGTAAGATTACGGTTTTGAAACTGGTAATTGCGATGGAGCTGGGCTAGCATTCCCCATCGAATTTCCAATGGAGGCACTCAATGAATTTCTCTCGGCTATTACTCGCCGGTTCCGCATTTGCTTTTTCTGCCGGAACTGCAATGGCGGACTACACACTCAATATCGTGCATATCAATGATCTGCACAGCCGAATTGAATCCATCAACAAGTATGATTCCACCTGTTCTGCCAAAAACGAGACAGAGGGCAAATGTTTTGGCGGTGTGGCGCGTGTGGCAACCAAGATCAACGAGCTGCGTGACAAGGTCAAGAATGCCGGTGGCAATGTCATTGTTCTGGATGCCGGAGACCAGTTTCAGGGCTCCCTGTTTTACACCACCTACAAGGGTGATGCGGCTGCCGAATTCATGAACACGATCGGTTTTGATGTCATGGCTGTTGGCAATCATGAATTTGATGATGGTCCGGAAGGCCTGTCGAAATTCCTCGACAAGGTTAAGCATCCCGTCATCTCAGGCAATACGGATGTGTCAGCCAATGATCTGTTGGCCAACCGCATTCCGGCCAATGTGGTGCTGGATGTCGGGGGAGAAAAGATTGGTATTGTTTCGGTTCTGGCAACCGACACCGATGAAACGTCCTCCCCTGGCGACGCGGTGCGTTTTGAAGATGAAATTGAGTTCCTGAAGAAGGACGTTGCCGCTTTGCAGGCATCGGGTGTCAACAAGATCATCGCGTTAACCCACGTTGGCTTTAACAAGGATAAGGCAATTGCTGCGGCAGTGCCGGGGCTTGATGCAGTGGTTGGCGGACATTCCCATACGCTGCTTTCCAATACCAAGGAGGGTGCACCATCCTATCCGACGATGGTCAAGGGCGCTGATGGCCGCGATGTTCCGGTCGTTCAGGCCTATGCCTACTCCAAATACGTTGGTGATCTGACCCTGGTATTTGACGATGAGGGCAATCTGACCGGTGCATCCGGTGATACTGTATTGCTGGATTCATCCGTTGAACCGGATGCGGCAATACTGGCGCGCGTGAGCGAGCTTGGCGGGCCGATTGAGGCGGTAAAAAGCAAGGTCGTCTCACAGTCGCAAGGGTTGATTGAGGGCAATAGAGATGTGTGCCGCGCCGAAGAATGTGCCATGGGCAATCTCGTCGCGGATGCCATGCTTGACCGGGTCAAGGATCAGGGCATTCAGATTGCCTATCAAAATGGTGGTGGACTTCGTGCGTCCATCGACGAAGGTGAAATCACCATGGGGGAGGTGCTAACCGTACTTCCATTCCAGAACACTTTGTCGACTTTCCAGATCAAGGGACAGGGCATTCTCGACGCGCTGGAAAATGGTGTTGGCCAGGTTGAAGATGGCGCTGGCCGTTTTCCACAGGTTGCCGGTATGAAATTTGTCTGGGACGCGGCTGCCGAGCCGGGCAAGCGCGTCGTATCGGTCAGCGTGGAAGGGGACAATGGCTATGAGCCTCTTGATCCTGCAAAGGTCTATGGCGTGGTTACCAACAACTATGTGCGCACCGGTGGTGATGGCTACAAGATGTTCGCGACCGATGGCATGAATGCCTATGATTTCGGCCCCGGACTTGAGGTTGTTGTTGCCGATTACCTGGCAGCCAACGGGCCCTATGCGCCTTATGTGGCTGATCGCATTACCAAAAAATAGATGATACCAATCTGCCCACCCGTGCTTGCACGGGTGGGTTGCCTTGAGCAATTCAGGTTTTGACGGGTGCGGCAAAACCTGAATGCATCAACAAAAAACCAAAGGCCGACACCGTCGTCCCGTTTCTGACGAAATGTGAAACAGTCTAAAGAAAAATGTGGACGGATCTGCTTTCAGATCTGTGTCAAAAACAGCGAATGATCATGCTGAGCGTGGTGCAGACCTGCTCTGAAATCAAATGACCTGATCAAAACTTCAGATTTTGAGGAATGGTGGGCGTAACAAGGATTGAACTTGTGACCTCCTCGATGTCAACGAGGCGCTCTCCCGCTGAGCTATACGCCCATTCCGTTCAATGGACTGATTGCAGCCCATTCGACTGGCCGCATACACCATAATGGCCAATGCACGTCAAGCCTATATGCTGAAAATTATGCCGCCTGCAGGATCTTTTCAACTTCGTTGACCAGATCACGCAAATGGAAAGGTTTGGACAGGACGGTTGCATCCTTGGGCGCATTGGATTCCGGATTCAGTGCCACGGCGGCAAATCCTGTGATGAACATGACCTTGAGGTCAGGATCAAGCTCGGTGGCCCGTCGCGCCAGCTCAATTCCATCCATTTCCGGCATCACAATATCTGTCAGCAGAAGCGAGAAGGGTTCTTCGCGGATTCTTTCATAGGCGCTGGCGCCATTGTCGTAAGACTGGACAGTGTAGCCAGCCTTCTCCAGTGCCTTCACCAGAAAGCGGCGCATATCATTGTCATCTTCTGCAAGTAGTATTTTCATACCGCTCCTCATGCCTCAATCCGCGAGTCGTTTATCGCTTACCATGCCAGTTTGTACCGCAAATCACCAGACATGCAGCAATGGCCAATTCGTGTGTGACACCAATAGTTACCTATATGGCGCAATCCAGCCTGCCGCACAACAAGCACGTAATGACCATTCAAACCCGGCGAAGTAAATATCGGGTGAATGTGTAACCAAAATCTGACTATTTTTTGAATGATCCACCCCATATGCCGCCAGTTGGTTCTGGACTTGGTCGCCGGGTGCTGGCAACATATGTCTTGTGTTAGTGCAATTCTGGTTTTGACGGATTCGGCAAAGCCTGAATGCAACAACAAAATCAATGGCCGACACCGTTGTCCCGTTTCTGACAAAACGTGAAACGGTCCAGGTGATTTGGAAGGAGTGCGGATTTGTCCACCGGGCTGCGTGTAAAGGGTTCAAGACATTGATCGGGAATGCTCTCCCGGATCATCGGCCGTTTGAAATTCGCCTGCCTGCGGAACAATCCGTTCCATTTGTGTTCAATTCACCCCATAGTGGCCGTATCTACACGGATCAGTTTCTTGCATCGTCGAGACTGGATGCGCACGCGATCAGACGTTCAGAAGACTATTATGTCGATGAATTGTTTTCAGCGGCGCCTGATGTGGGCGCGCCTTTGCTCGCCGCCCATTTCCCGCGAGCCTTTATCGATGTCAATAGAGAGCCCTATGAGCTTGATCCGCGCATGTTCAAAGGACGCGTGCCTGCCTATATTAACGCAAATTCGCTGCGTGTTGCCGGTGGTCTTGGCACGATTCCTAGGCTTGTGGCTGAAAACATGGAGATTTATCCTAGCCGCCTT
This sequence comes from uncultured Rhizobiaceae group bacterium, assembly GCA_947501445.1. Taxonomy (GTDB): domain Bacteria; phylum Pseudomonadota; class Alphaproteobacteria; order Rhizobiales; family Rhizobiaceae; genus Hoeflea_A. Next base: position 95,205 of record CANMVS010000020.1, read on the forward strand.
TCAATCGAAGAAGGGCTTGAGCGCATAGACCGCTTCTATCGGCCCTATCATGAGCGGTTGCGCAAATTACTCGTCAAAACCCATTCACGCTTCGGATATGGTGTGTTGATTGATTGTCATTCCATGCCGGCGAATGCGCAGGCGAGCAGCAGAAATCGCCCGGATTTTGTTGTCGGAGATCGCTATGGCACCAGTGCAACAGATGCACTGTCGCAACTGGCCATCGGCATATTGGAGGACCTTGGATATACCGTTTCGCGCAATAAACCCTATGCCGGTGGATTTATTACCGAGCACTATGGTCGGCCCGCACGCGGTCTTCATGCGTTGCAAATTGAGATCAATCGCGGTCTGTACGTCAACGAAAGAACACTTGCAAAAACCGCTGGCTTTGATGTGCTGCGGGGTAACCTGACCAATTTTGTCGGCCAGTTGACCGAATATTTTGCCAGCAACTTTTCTGATATTGCCCTTGCCGCCGAGTAGATTGCATTGGGCATTTCGCTATTTCAGGCAAAAAAAAGACCGCACCATACGGAGCGGTCAAATCTAGGGAGGAAACGCCCAAAAGGGCGGATACAGCTATTCGCTGTGAGTCTTTTATATTGCTGCATTGCACAAATGTCAAGCGCCTGGCAGTTTTCTTTCGCAGTTGCAATATTTTTGAAGCCGATTTAGCACTACCTAACCATCCATTCCGTGCCACGAATGCCATGCACCAGGGGAGCTGTCATGCAGCCTGATCCAGAGTTTTTGAATATCCTTGCCGACGCAGCAGCCGAACAGACTTTGCCGCGATTTCGTGCAGGTACAGCCGTGTCAAACAAGCTTGAGGGCGGTTTTGACCCGGTGACAGAGGGTGATCGGGCTGCAGAAGCTGCCATCCGCACACTGATTAATCAGGAATTTCCCGATCATGGTATCATGGGTGAGGAATACGGCAACGAGGGGCTGGATCGTGACTATGTCTGGGTCATCGACCCCATTGACGGTACCCGTGCATTCATTTCCGGCTTACCGGTCTGGGGAACTTTGATCGGGCTTTATCATCGCGGAAAGGCGGTGCTTGGACTGATGGATCAACCTTTTACCAAGGAGCGCTACATCGCCCATGATGGCGGCACCTTCTATAGCGGTCCGGATGGTCAGCGTCAGGTGAAATCACGTACCTGTCCTTCTCTTGCACAGGCAACACTTTTCACAACATCACCGCATCTGTTCAAGCCGGATCAGGCCAAGCGCTATGGCCAGGTCGAGAGCCGGGTCAATATGTTTCGCTACGGATGCGACTGCTATGCCTATTCACTGGTTGCATCAGGCAATGCGGATATTGTCATCGAGAACGGGCTGCAGGCCTATGATATCGGTGGGCTTATCAAGATTCTTGAAGCTGCCGGTGCCATTGTCACCACCTGGGACGGCGGGCGTCCGGAGCGCGGTGGCGATATAATCGCTGCAGGTGATCGTGCTATCCACGCCGAAGCACTGGCATTGCTGAACGACTGACAGGACGTTTGGGAATCTCCAGAGCCTCTAGGTTTCACCCGGTATGAAAGCTGTGATCGCGGCCAGAACCTGTTGGCGATAAATATCTGCTTCCTGAAGCATCTCGTGCCGCGCATAGTCTATGGATATGAGCTCACTGGCACGAAAACGGCTCGCCATTTTCTCCAATGCCGCAATGGGAACAATTGCGTCGGCGCCTGCACCCAGCAGCATGGTCGGAATTCTGATGGACGCCAGATGATGCGGATCATTGACCCGGTTCATGGCGCGTGAATTCTCAAGCAGCCAGCGCACGGTTGGATTGCCTAGAGCCAAATGGGTATAGGTCTCAAATATTGCCCGGTTACGGAAAAAACGGTGCCGGTCCGAGGTCAGAACATTCGTCTCGAATTCCACATTGGTGGGCTTCGACCCGGTTGGTGAAACCCGCCCCAGACCCAGCTGGTTCGCGAGCCAAAGCCCGCGATGCATTGTACGGCGGCTGAAGCGTTTTTCATGAACCGCAATGAAGGGTGATACCAGTGCCATTCGCTCAATGCGGTTGGCCAGACGCGGTGCTGCTGAAAGGGCTATCAGACTGCCGGTTGAATGGGCAACGATGTAGAATGGCAGTCGGGCGTCGGGCAGCACAACCTCCTCAAGGAACTGCTCCAGATCTTTCTCATAATCGGCGAAATGCTCCACATATCCGTGATCGGAATTGGGCAATAAACGCTCCGAGCCTCCCTGACCGCGCCAGTCGAATGTGGCAACCCACAGCCCTGCATTGGTCAGATCGCGGATCGTCTCATAATATTTTTCGATGGTTTCATTGCGACCCTGCAACAGCACAATTGTGCCTTTTGCTCTGGTGATGTTGGCGCGAAATATCGCATAGCGCAGTTTTTTGTTGTCCCGGGTCACAAGATAGCCGGCCGTGGTTCCGGGCGGAATAGGATTGTCCGGAGTATCGTGGATTATGCTGGCTGTCATTAAGCTGTCTCCCGTCGCATCCCTATAGAACGGTTTCAGGCGATTTGTTCAAGACAGGATCGGCTAATGGCTCACCTGACCATCGTGAACTGTCACCTCTTGAATCTGTTTTTTTGCGTCCCCATCTATTCAATGCGGGTGCCATTAAGGGCCCGCTGGCCGATTTACCTGCCGATGCTCGGAGGTTTGTGAAGCCACTTTAAAACACGTCGCTCATTGGAGGACAGGACTATGCGTCATGTCGATTTTTCACCCCTATACCGTTCTACAGTCGGGTTCGACCGGCTTTTTACCATGCTCGACAGCCTGGCACAGCCAGAGCAGAGCCAGACATATCCCCCCTACAACATCGAACGAACCGGTGACAATTCATACCGCATCACCATGGCTGTGGCCGGATTTGGTGAAGGGGAATTGTCAATCGAAGCGGTTGAACACGTGCTGACTGTCAAAGGTGACAGAGGCGATAATGTGGATAGCGATTCGGGCGAATTTCTTTATCGCGGTATTGCAAAGCGCGCATTTGAGCGTCGCTTTCAGCTGGCCGAATACGTTGAAGTGAAAGGTGCAAAACTTGAAAACGGTTTGCTGCACCTGGACCTTGTACGGGAAATTCCAGAAGCCATGAAACCACGTCGCATCGAGATTGTTGCTGATCAGGCCGTCAATGAACCCAAACAGATCGAAGCCGAAAATCTGACTTGATTTGAACCAGACAAAAAGAACGGCGCCAGATTTTGGCGCCGTTTTTTTGTGGTTGTTCCCGGTTGAGGCCGGTTTTATCCGACCCGGCGCTGCCACCAGCGTGAAAGCGGGAAATCGATCGATATCTTGCCAGCGCCCTTGAGGGCCACATAGGCAAGCGGGACGAACCAGAATAACCGCTGATCAATGATGTCCGCAGGCTGACCATTGAACAATGAGCCCAGGGCAACATTATGTGCGGTGGCATCGACATAGGTCTGAACGATTATGAACATGATCATGCCCACAGCGCCAATGCGTGAGAACAGACCAAATATCACCAGCAGCGGCAAAATGAACTCACCATAGGTTCCTGCGTATACCATTATATGCGCAGGCAGAGGCATGGCGCTTTGCTCGTAGCCTGCGGCTTCAAAAGCCTTGCCGACGATCTGGATATAGGCACTGTCTGTGATATCGAATATGCCGAAAATCCCGTCACCAATTTTGGTTTTTGCGGAATTCAAGTAGTAGTTATAGAGCGTAGCAGCGAAAACAAACCGGGCAAAAAGGCCGAAAAACCAGCCATTTGTCAGACGCTCGATCACACCAAATATGCCGTTGTGCAATTGGCGCAATGCCTCAATAAGTGTTGTCATGATGTTGACCCTCTTCCATTGTCGTCATTTGTATGCAGGTCGGAAAATGCACCGGCCTCCAGCATGGCTGTAATCGCTGCCGCGATATCAAAGTTCTCCGCCTCACCCATTGCTGCGCCTGCGGCGGCGCCCAGTGTTTCACCATCCATCAGCTGCGCAAGAAAAACAGCCGCACCAGGGGGGAGATTTCTAATCTCGACGTCATAGTTGCTGCGACTGATCAGGCCGTCTTCACCAACCATCGGATCTATAGAGGACAAATCACCGCCTGACCTGCTGGCCGACAGGATGGAAACTGAAGCATAACCGGAACGTACAACGTGTGCAGCCGGGTGAGGGATGAAGCGTGTCTCGGCCAGATTTTCAGGCGCTATTGCCGCCAGCGCATCGGGATTTAGTACGGGCACATCCGCTGCATGGTAAGCCTGCAGCCAGATCAACTCGAACCGGGCAACATCCGGCAGATAGATCAGCTTCTGAACTGGTTCGAACTGCTCAAGAAACGCCGGGAAACCACCGCCATATTCAAACAACAAAGGCGATGTCGGTGGTTCCTGTCTGGCATAAACTGCCGCCATGGCCCTGAAGAACTCATCGCCAACCAGGTTGTGAACGGACGGGAAGATATCAACAAGTGAACCGACCAGCCCGACAATCACATTGTTGCGATAGACGTCGAAGCGCTTGGCCGCCTTTTTGCCCTGTGGGCCGATAATACCGGCCGGTACCGGCAGGTCAGCGTTAATCACCGCATCTGAAAATGTGCCGAGCTTCATGGGATAAACAATCCTGTTCGAGGCTGGAAAGTCAACCCACGGCTGCATGGCGGCTCCCCAGCATATAACTGCTGGCACGTCGCTCCAAAATCGCGTCGGCGCGTTTGGCCTCTTCGCGAAGGATCGGCCATTCGGGGATGTCATTGTCCCACTCAATCAATGTCGGGACCGGTCCCATTTGCCCGATAACAATATCATACAGCCGCCAGACCTTGTCGTCGACTGGCCGATCGTGGGCATCAATCAGCAGCGGGTCACCTTCATCGTCCGTGTCTGTGGCGTGGCCGGCCAGATGAATTTCCTCGACCTTTTCAAGTGGGAACTCGGACAGATAGGTCATCGGTCGGTATTTTTGATTGGTGGCTGATACGAACACATTATTGATATCGAGCAACAGACCGCAGCCGGTTCGGTTGGCTATATCGGCAATGAAATCCGCCTCGCTCATGGTCGAGTGTTCGAAGGCTACATAGGTCGACGGGTTTTCCAGCAGAATTTTGCGTTGAAGCGCGTTTTGGAGTTGATCAATATGATCGCAGACCCGGTTGAGTGTCCGTTTGTCGTAGGGCACTGGCAATAGATCATTATAATAGCTGTTGTCGTGGGTAGACCAGGCAAGGTGTTCAGATACAAGACCCGGTTCATACCGGTCCACCACCTTTTTCAACCGTGCGACATGGTCCGGGTTCAAACCGTTTTCACCGCCGATTGACAGACCGACACCGTGGACGGATATCGGAAAATTCTCCCGAACAGCCTCAAGCGCGCGATGGGGCGCACCGCCGTGACCCATGTAGTTCTCAGCGTGCACTTCCAAAAAACCAATGCGGTAGTCATCAGCCAGAATGGCATCCACGTGATTGGCCTTGAGGCCCGCGCCAGCGCGTGCCGGCACCGTTTGTTGAGCAAAACGGGCATCGACATTCACGTTGGCCTTCGAGGCAACCTGTGTCATCATGTTTCTCCCGTCTTTCAAATTCAGGATTGATGACCGCCCGACAAAACCGGACGGTCAAAAATTATTTGGTCTTATGCAGGTACGTCGCGTGTAAGTGGCTCAAGTGAACCAGTACGGTCGTCAGGCAATTTCATTGTTGTGCATGTGCCATCGCTGACCAGTTTCCATGCATTACCCTGATAGTCCACTGTAGATGTGCCGGCACAGGTTGTGCCAGGGCCTGCGGCGCAATCATTCTGCCCCTTCAGGGAAACACCATAACATTTTTCCTTTGCGGAAGCTGTGGTGGTTGAGGCGACAAGCGTTGCACCGGAAAGTGCCATGGCGACTGCGCCTGCGAGGGCGGTTGCACCGACAATTGTTTTACTCGACATGTAAAGTCTCCTTGGGAGGTTTGGATAGAATTCGTGACGCCTTGTTCCCTGTTGCCAGGAAAGCTGTCCGGAGTGTGGAAAAAAAACGGATAAATTGGAAATCAACTGCGTGTTATATTTCGTAGGCCTCCTGTGACAAAAGCGTCAACACATGTGATCACTCTTTCCAGCCGGTACGGCACCAACTGCTGCTCATATGTGCATCACCGCATAAAGATTGGCTGTTTAGAGGTGATCAGTCAGAGACTATCGTTGGTTGATAAAAGTTTCAAACAGATTTCGCAGGGTCAGAGCAATTCAGATTTTGACGGAATCGGCAAAACCTGACTGCATCAAATAGATAAAAGGCCGATACCGTTGTCCTGTTTCTGACAAAATATGAATCGGTCCATGGCAGCAAAATCCGGTGGTATTTTTCACATAGACTTCTCCTTTCTGCCAATTTCCTGGCCCTTTGGAGCAAGTTGTCAGCCTGCCAATGTCCCGGCAACCAGCAAGGTTGAGCAGGTTATGATGCCGCAGTAGGGCACCCAGACAGGTACGATGAAGGTTCCTGCAGGGGCGGGTGTGCCCGATTTTTTGATTTGGATAAGAGCGGCACAAACCACAATGAAAATGATGAGTGTTATCGCAGATGTCCACTCGGCAAGCCGGGTAATTGGAAACAGAATTGCCAGCAATATGACAATCCCGGTTGCAACGCATGTCGCCACAACGGGTGTATGGGTTCGCTTGTTGAGATGTGCAAGCAGGGTCGGCAGTGTGCCGCGATGGGCAAGGCCGAAAAGCACACGTGCTGCCATGATAATCTGAACTATGATGCCGTTGACTGTCGCAATGATTGCAATGAGTGTGATGGACAGCGGCGAAAGCCCGGTTGTTGTGGCAAACACCAGAGCGAGCGGTGCATCGGTGCTGGTCAATTCTGATACAGGCACCGTAGCAAGCGCCGCCAAAACCACGACGACGTAAATAACAAGTGTCAAAATAAGCGTTATGAAAATACCGCGTGCCAGTGTTTTTTGCGGATTGACGGTTTCTTCTGCAATGGAATCAATGTCTTCAAACCCGATGAATGCGAAGAACGCCAAAAGGCTGGAGGCAGCAATACCCGCCCAAATGAAGGGTGAAAATGTTGTCGGCACCATCTCTCGCGTCTGTTCCACCAGGTCGGCACCGGACAGAGCCGCGCCTGCGACAATTGCCATCAGACCGCCAACTTCAATCAGCGTGAGAAGACCTGCAAATGCAATGGACTGCCGGATGCCGAAACCTGATACGAGGCCCGCAAAACAGATAACACCTACAAGGAGATAGCCGGTGGGAATATCGGTCAGTTGCGACATATATCCAACCGCCCCATGGGCAATGGCTGCAGAAGAAATGATGCCGACAGCAGCAACGGCCAGCCCGACGGCAAGAAACAGTTTCTTCGAATGAAATCCGGCCTCAACAAAATGCGCTTCAGCTGCCGCGAAAGGCAGTCGTCCTGTCAATTCTGCAAAGGTTGCGGCAGGAAACATCATGACCAGGCCAGCGATCAGAAATGATAGTGGCGCGTAGACACCGGCTCTGCCGATGACCTCACCTATGAGCACATAAATACCAGCCCCAACGGTAACACCAACACCGTAGAATACGACAAACGGCAAGGTCAGCGTTCGCTCAAGTCCGGATGCGCGTCTTGTTTCGCCGTTTGATGAAATCGTCATGAAACCCTACCAAACTCTCCAAATCAGCATCAACTGCAATCAGCATTGGATAAAGAAATAGCAAACCGGGGCATGGTTGGACTTGAGCCAGATCAACCCTGATACGATAGGATGAATATCGGATTGCCCGCATTTATCGCCTCCGGCAAGGTCATTTGGTTCATTCCTCGGTCCGCAGGACAGTCAATTGAACAATCATGATCGTGAGCAAAGGTGCGAGAAGGGAGATGGTGGCTGCAACAATCAACAGCCAACCAAGCGAATCATATTGGGCGGCTTCAAGGATCGCGCCCGTTTCCCGATCTCGGACCTCTCGGGTGACGATAAACAACTGGTTGAGATATTTGGTCAAAAGGCTGCTGGCTGAAAGCGCAAGATTGGTAAATGAAGCCATCACGGCGAAAAAGGTGGCTTTAAGGTTGCCGGGCGCATTTTTGGCAATCCACGCCAGCATCGGAATCATGGCGATCTGTCCCAGTGGCGATTCAACCGCGGTATCCATGATTGCTATGAAGCGCGCGTCAACAACACCGCCTGTCAGCGGTCCCGTCCAATGCTGCAGTCCATAGTATAATCCAATGTTTGGAAGCGCCAGCACGGCCGCTGCTAGCGACAGCAATATGACGATGTATGAGATTTTTTTGGACGCCATTAGCGGCCTCAGGATGACCATGCCAAGCAGGGTCAAAACAGATGTAATGAGGGCCAGTACCGACAGGAACTGTTGGTCGAAACCCAGGACGTCGATATCGAACCATGTGGCTCCGGGGCCAGGCAGCGGAACAGCGCGAAATACGAAAATGATGATCGCGGTCCCCACCAGTGCGCGCGCCTTGGCTGGTTCAAGCTGCGATACCAACTGATGCATCAGCACCAGAACGATTACCATTGAACCGGCAAATACGATCTCCGCTGAATAGGTTAACTTGGAAAGTCCGATAATGAGTGTCAGCACGACAAACGCGAAACCCCCAACAAAATACCAGTAATTCGGCTCTGTTTTTTCCCCTTGCCTGTCGACCAGCATGTCAATCTTGTGAGCAGCCACGCCCTGTTGGCGGAGCATCCGCTTTTGCCGCGATTTCAGCATGGCAGCCAGAAAAACACCCGAGATCGAGATGACCGGGATTGCGAGCGCCGTCAGATAAATTTGCCCGTAGACAGCGGTTTTTTGACTTTGTGTCATGGATTCGACGCCGGCGAACATGAAGATGTTCAATAGTGCAACAGCGATCAACCCGCCGATCAGTGCAATGCGGCCAAGTGTCTGCATTGTGGTGTGCAGTGCCTTTATCTCGGCTTGGCTGATTGGCTCTCCGTTTTCATGGATATGCGGCACGGCCTCCACCGACATTGCATCGGCAACTGCATCCTGCACGACATAGCCACTGGGTGCCAGGATCACACTGACAACATACCAGGCTTCAAGTGGCATGAAGGCCACCATTTGATCCGGGTGGACAACCAGCGCATACATGATCAACAGACTGCCAGCGATGAGTGCCGCACCCACATAGATAAGCACGGCTTTCCAACGCCAGATGAGATCAACGAGATGTCCAAGCGGCATTTTCAAGGCCCACGGAATTCCGGCCCAAAATGCCAGTCCGGCAAGAAATGATGCCGATAGCCCCAGATATTCCTTGACGAAGAAGGTCCCGACAATGGCTGTGAGTCCGGAAATACCGGCAGCAAAATAGACCATCAACGGCGGCAAAAATGTCCAACGAAACTGGCGCCACAAATCCACCAGAACCGTGTCGAACCAGGATTGAACCAATTGCAGCGTCTTTTGCCGGTGATTGCCCACAGCTTGCCTCCTTACCAGTTCCTTTGGTGCAAGATGATCAGGCAGTGGGTGACCTGACCATGATCTCAATCAATTTGGACCTGGAACTGCTCTGCTATAGGATGTTTCGCGTAGTATTTTCATCGGCAAGGGCATTATGGATACTGAAAAGCCGACGCGTATGGACGCTCTGGAGGAAACACAGATCGTCGCCGCGCTTGAGCATTTGACAGGGCCAAATCGTCACCATGTGACCTGGCTATGGCAGTCGTCTGTAAACCTGTGGCTTAGCCCAAAAGGGCATATTCATCTTTTTGCAGCCGAGGCCGATCAATCCATGGGAACCCCGCTCGCAAGTCTTCGCCGCGCAGAAGACAGCTATGTGATCGAGGCATTTGAGGGGCAATCAATCTGGGTGAATGGGCACAGGGTCAGTTCAAGACTGCTCAAAAACCTCGACACAATTGAGTTTGGTGACAATGGTCCGATCACCCGATGCCATTTGTACGGACACAATCAAAAAATGCGCGGAAGTGTAGGCGATATCTTGGGAGATACAGCGGCTTATTTCCGTAGCAGCAGACGTTCGGTCCCGCGACGGTTCGCAGCGTCTGTTGCGCTGGCCACCCGAAGGTTGACGATGGAGACAACCATCCTGTTTCGTGTTGGTGTTGTGGCAGCTCTGATAATTCTTGCTGGGCTTGTTTATCAACAAAGTCGCATGGATTTGCTGCTTCGACAGCAAATTGAAAGCGGCACAGCAGAAATTGAGGGTTTTGCAAGAACACTTGCGCACTCGCGCGAAGACGCGCTGACCGTGAAGGACCTGGATGTGCTCAGCAAAACGCTGCAGGGGCAATTGTTGTCAACCACAGAGCGGCTTGCGCAAATCGAACACCGCTCCGGGGCAAGCGCCAGAGTGATTGCGCAATCGACATCCGCAATCCTGTTCCTTCAGGGAGCCTATGGGTTCAGGGAAAAAGCGGATGGTCGCATGTTGCGACATGCGATTGGCGATGATGGCAAATCTCTTGTCCTGCCAAATGGTTTGCCCCTGTTGTCGCTTGAAGGCGAAGGACCGGTTGCAGAGCGTGAGTTCACCGGAACGGGCTTCATGCTCGGTGATGGCGGGATACTGGTGACCAACAGACACCTTGGATTGCCGTGGGAGAACGATTCAAACGTAAAGACGCTCGCTGCCCAGGGTCTTGAACCCGTCATGACAAAATTTCTCGGCTATCTGCCCGGCGCTGCAGATGGTCTCGATGTTGAATTTGTGAAAGCCAGCGAACAGGCAGATGTCGCCATCCTGCGACTTGCGGCCCCTGTCGCCAAGATAAAGGGGCTTCAACTGGCGCAAAAGCCACCGAGCCCGGGCGATGAGGTGATCGTCATGGGATATCCAACCGGATTACGGTCAATGCTGGCCCAGGCCGGCGAAGCATTCGTTGAAGATCTTCAGCAGACCCAGGACACGAATTTCTGGAGTGTCGCTGGCCGGCTGGCAGCAGCCGGTCGTATCATCCCGCTGGCAAGTCGCGGCATTGTTGGCAGAGCCTCGGATGAAACCATCGTCTATGATGCTGAAACGGCAAGAGGTGGCAGCGGTGGGCCAGTGCTTGACATCCATGGAGATGTCGTTGCGGTAAATGCCGCCATATTGCCGGAATATGGCGGCTCCAATCTTGGCGTGCCGGCACAGGAAGTCAGAAATCTGTTGGCGGATCCAATGTCCAACTAGACCAATTCAGGTTGTGACGCGATCTGCAAAACCTGAACGCATCAACAGACCCTGGTGTGATGGAATTGAAGTTTCAGTCATGATCGTGGACACCTCGAAGCGTAATTTCAGGTTCAGAACCGACCAATTAGTGTCCATTTCACTCCAGGCAATACAGATTAGAGTATCCGTTTTGATCAAGGCCTAATTTGAGACCATTCGCGTTGGTCTCGAAGCAGAGCATTTGCAAGGATGAC
>CANMVS010000021.1 GCA_947501445.1 uncultured Rhizobiaceae group bacterium
AAGAAGTCCTGACGGATATAGCGGAAAGGCCGCTCCACCTTGCCCTTGGTTTTGGCCCGATAGGGCTGGCAAGCTCGGGGCACACAACCGTAATGGTTGAGCAGTGCCACCAGCGACTTGTTATAGATCACGACCCCGTTGCTGTCTTCGCCAATGACTGCGGTCTTCATTCGGTCATAAAGGATCTGCATCGGCGCACCGCCCATGGCATCGAAGGCGGCAATGTGGCAACGCAGAACGCTCTGCAGGTCCTGACTGTAACAATACCGGCCCCAATGCCAACGACTGTGCCCCAGTATGATTGAGAACAGCCAGACCTTGCGGGGCCCATCGGGTTCATCGGTGAATTCAACCTTGAACTCGGCAAAGTCGACCTGGGCCTGCTTGCCGGGTGGTGTCTCAAAACGGCGTTCGAACCGGGTTCTTGCCGGTGGGCGAACGTCGCGCAGAAAATCCGTCACCGCCGTGTAGCCGCCCTCATATCCAAGGCCCTTGATCTCCCGCATCAGTCGTTTGGCCGACAGGTCGGCAAACTGCGCGGTCCGCTCGCGCAGATAATCCTCATAAGGTTCGATGAGGCGCGGTCTTTTTTGACGCGGTCCATAGACGGGCGCTTCAAGGCCACGGTCGAGATATTTACGCACGGTTTTGCGGTCGAGCCCTGTTTTGCGCGAAATTGCTGCTACGCTCAAACCTTGCTGCTTCAAATCATGGATCATTACAACCTCCCTTACTATTAACACCGCACTGCCTCCTCAATTGCAGGAGTAGTATCTGGCGAAATTTACTTGCACTTGCCCACAGTGGATTGGCATGCCAATCCACTGTGGGACGCTCAGCACCCAAAACTGGGGACTTTTCAATCGGCACAAATGGGGAGTATTAATCCGGTAGTCACAGCAGTGACTCTCAGTATTTCCCGAGCGGCACACCGTGCCTCATCGAGGGCAAAAGAATTACCGCGAAGCGGCAAGCGCGAATGCGCGTCGGGGCTTATGCCCCGCCCCGTCTGGAGCCAGCGCCGCAAGGCGCGATACGGCGTGAAGACACTCATACAAAGGTACCGGTAATCGGGGTGCAGCGCAGATGAGATGTCCTGTGAACACGTGGGTTTGTCAGGCGGGGTTGATTTGTTTTCTATTCACGGCGCACCGGCGCTTTCGCGCCTGCCTCCATAGGGGGCGGCCAAGTTATTGGCCGGGCCACGGTCGTGGCCTGATTGAGTGCCATGCAGGCAGGTACCGGGTGCTGCCAGCAGTGACTCTCAGTATTTCCCGAGCGGCACACCGTGCCTCATCGAGGGCAAAAGAATTACCGCGAAGCGGCAAGCGCGAATGCGCGTCGGGGCTTATGCCCCGCCCCGTCTGGAGCCAGCGCCGCAAGGCGCGATACGGCGCGAAGACATTTATACAAAGCTATCAGTAATCGGGGTGCCGCGCAATTGAGCGTTCCTGTGAACAGGTGGGTTTTGCTGGCGGGGATGATTTGTTTTCTATTCACGGCGCACCGGCGCTTTCGCGCCTGCCTCCATAGGGGCGGCCAAATTATTGGCCGGGCCACGGTCGTGGCCTGATTGAGTGCCATGCAGGATGGCAGCGGGTGCGGCAGTCACACCTGCGCAGTTAAATCGCCTCACCGCGCAACAATCGCGGGCCGTCCGGTCCGGCAAGACCCGATGCCTGCCGTATAAAAAACGACTTTAACGCGGGCATGCGATCAACCAGGCCGAGGCCGAGGTCGCGCAGGGCACGGACCGGCGTAACATCATTGGAAAACAGCCGGTTTAACACATCGCTGGTTACGCCCATCTGGAAAGTATCGAAACGGCGCCAGACCTGATAGCGCTCAAGCACAGAAACAGAACCGATGTCCAGCCCCAGCCTGTCGGCTTCCACGACGGTTTCTGCCAGCGCGGCAACATCACGAAAACCCATGTTAAGGCCCTGTCCGGCGATGGGGTGGATACCGTGGGCGGAATCACCCACCAGTGCGAGGCGGGGCCGTATGAATTCGCGTGCAAGGGTCAGGCCGAGCGGAAAGGCCCGCCGGTCTCCCACCACTTCAATCTCACCCAGTTTATGGCCGAAGCGCCGTTCAAGTTCTGTTTCAAAAACCAGATCGTCCTCTGCCACCAGCTTATCGGCTTCCTCAGTGCGCTCGGTCCACACCAATGAGGATCGATTGCCGGTCAGCGGCAACATGGCAAAGGGGCCTGATGGCAGGAAGTGCTCTTCCGCACGCCCATTGTGAGGGCGTTCATGGGCAACTGTCGTGACGATGCCCGACTGGCCGTAGGACCAGTGCACCGTCTTGATCCCGGCCATCTCACGCAGCCGCGAACGAACGCCATCAGCGGCAACAAGCAATCGGGTATGCATGACACGACCATCGGCAAATGTAACGTCGGTTGATGTGTCGCCCGTTTCAAAATCGGTCGCGGCAACACCCTGTATAATCGCGACACCCAGCTTTTCAGCCCGTTCACGAACAGCGGCCACAAGCGCCCGGTTGGGCACCATGTGGGCGAAGGGTTCTCCGGGGGCGACATCGCCGTCAAATGTCAGGAAAACCGGCCGTACAGGGTCTGACGTGCGTGAATCCGTCACGATCATGTCCGTGATTGGCTGGGCCTCAGGCGCGATGTTCTGCCAGGCTTGCAACTGGGTCAGCATCCGGCTGGCTCCGGCAGCGATGGCCGATGCGCGCTGGTCATTTTTCCATACGCCCTGCGGTGCTGCATCGACCACCTTGATGTTCAGGTGCGGCGCTGAGGTCTTTATCGCCACAGCAGCGGAAATACCGATATAGCCACCACCGACGATCAGGACATCCAGAATTTGCTCGGTCATGGTTTCATCCCTTGCTCAACAATGCTCGAATCGGCCTGCACATTCTATGTGCCTGTTTTCACCCATTATCCAGTCAGAAACATTTGCACACATTTTCTGAAACGGCCTATAAGGCAGATCATACAGGGCCCAATGCAGAACAAAAGGCCCAACAGGAGTTTCATAATGTCGCGTGCCATGGAAAATTTGCTGTCTATTCTCGATCTCGAGCGACTGGAGCTGGATCTGTTCCGCGGCACCAGCCCGGACAATGGCTGGCAGCGGGTCTTCGGCGGTCAGGTCATCGCGCAGGCACTGGTGTCAGCGCAGCGTACAATCGCCGATGACCGGCATGTTCATTCCCTGCATTCCTATTTCATGCGACCGGGGGACCCGTCTGTGCCCATCATCTATGAGGTGGATCGGATCCGCGATGGCGCCAGTTTCAATACCAGGCGGGTGGTGGCTATCCAGCATGGCAAGGCCATATTCTCACTGTCCGCATCCTTCCAGCGCGATGAGCCAGGGCTTGATCACCAGGTGGATATGCCGGACGTGCCCATGCCCGAGGATCTGCTCGGCGAAGGCGATCTGAAGGAAAAATACCTTAAAAACGCACCGGAAAACGTGCGGCGTTACTGGGAGCGGGAACGCCCCATTGAAATGCGGCCCGTATCACTGACCCACTATATTTCCCAGGAAAAGCTGGCGCCGGTGCAAAATGTCTGGGTGCGGGCCAATGGCGGTGTGCCCAATGACCGGCGAACCCAGGAAGCCGTATTGGCCTATCTGTCCGACATGACCTTGCTGGATACCTCGCTGTTTGCCCATGGATTATCTGTATTCAGCAATAAGATACAGGCGGCAAGTCTTGATCATTCCATGTGGTTTCACCGTCCCTATGCGATGGATGACTGGATGCTCTATGCACAAAACAGCCCGAACGCCAGCGGCGCACGAGGGTTGAACAATGGCGGTCTTTATACCCGTGACGGTGTGCTGATTGCCTCTGTCGCTCAGGAAGGCCTGATCCGCCAGCGTACAAAGGCCTAAAATTAAGGCAATATCAAATTGACGCCTATTTAATGTGCAGTTGAAGATGATCAACTGGCGCTTTGTTGCAGTGCGTCAATAAAATAATCAATAAAACCAAATAGATACCTGTCAAATAGGTAAACTGGCACGATCCTTGATTGGATGGGGCAGAGTTGCGTCTCATCGGCTGATGTTTCGTGATTTTGCCGGATCCAATGCGGTGGGCGTGATTGTGGTGCGGTGAAGAAGGCTTTGTCCGGATGGAGATGAACGAAGCGTGGGGCTGCAACACAAAGGCACGACATTGGCAACCGCAAATCACGGCGGCGCCCAAACAAGGATGGAAATCGAATGAAAATCGTAATGGCAATCATCAAGCCGTTCAAACTGGATGAGGTGCGTGAAGCACTGACAGAAATCGGCATTCAGGGGCTGACTGTCACTGAGGTCAAAGGGTATGGCCGACAAAAGGGACATACGGAGATTTACCGCGGCACAGAATATGCGGTCGCGTTTTTACCGAAACTCAAAATTGAAATCGCTGTCTCTGCTGATCTTGCAGACCGGGCCATTGACGCCATCGCGGGGGTCGCAAAAACCGGCCAGATCGGCGATGGAAAAATATTTGTCTGCGACCTTGAGCAGGTCATGCGCATTCGCACAGGCGAAACCGGCGCAGACGCGCTTTAGCGCAATTCAGGTTTTGGCGGAGACGGCAGGACCTGAATGCATCAATAAAATCCATGGCCGACACCGTTGTCCCGTACCTGACAAAACGTGAAACGGTCTGGTGTTACAGGAGTAAACCCGATGATTATGCCCAGAATTTTCAAAGCGAGCGCGGCACTGCTGGCGTTCGGCGCCACGGCACTGCCGGCCGCTGCTCAGGATGCGGCGGCACCCGGCACCGTGCCGACCGAATCAGTGTTCATCTTCAATTCCCTGTTGTTTTTAATGTCCGGTTTTCTGGTCATGTTCATGGCGGCCGGTTTCGCCATGCTGGAAGCCGGCCTTGTGCGTTCAAAGAACGTATCGATGCAATTGACCAAAAACATCGCGTTGTTTTCATTCGCAGCCATCATGTACTACCTGATTGGCTACAATCTGATGTATCCGCTCGGCAATTGGTCCATTGGATCAGATGATACCGGCGGCTACCTTGGCGCATTCGGTGTCGCCGTGCTCGAGGCTGTCGGTGTTACATCGGACAAGGCTGATGATCTGTCCTATGCATCCACCGGGTCGGACTACTTCTTTCAGCTGATGTTCTGTGCAACGACGGCGTCCATTGTGTCGGGCACACTGGCCGAGCGTATGAAACTGTGGCCGTTCCTGATCTTCACGCTGGTTTTGACCGGATTGTTGTATCCCATTCAGGCGTCCTGGAAATGGGGCGGTGGATTTCTTGATACCCAGCTCGGCTTTCTTGATTTTGCCGGATCCACGGTTGTCCATTCCGTTGGTGGCTGGGCTGCGCTTACCGGTGCGATCATTCTGGGCGCCCGAAAAGGCAAATATGGTGCCAATGGTGCCATCCATCCGATTCCAGGCTCGAATATGCCACTGGCAACCCTTGGAACCTTTATCCTGTGGCTCGGCTGGTTTGGCTTCAACGGCGGTTCGCAACTGGCAGCGGGTTCGATTGGCGATATTGCCGACGTTTCACGTATCTTTGCCAACACCAATGCGGGTGCCGCTGGTGGTGCCGTCGCAGCGCTGTTGTTGACGCAGATCGTTTACAAGAAGGTCGATATCACCATGGTTCTGAACGGTGCGCTTGCCGGTCTTGTGTCAATCACCGCTGAGCCTTTGACACCCGGCCTTGGCAGCGCGACATTGATTGGTGCTGTGGGCGGCGTGATTGTTGTCTTTGCCGTTCCATTCCTGGACAAGCTAAAAATTGACGATGTTGTCGGTGCAATTCCAGTGCATTTGTTTGCCGGTATCTGGGGAACGATTGCGGTGCTATTCACCAACCCGGATGCAACCATCTACGGTCAGTTCGCTTCGATCATCATCGTTGGCGTATTCATGGTGGTATCTTCGGGCATTGTCTGGATGATCCTCAATGCCACGATGGGTCTTCGGGTCAGTGATGAGGAAGAGCAGGTTGGTCTGGACAAAATCGAGATTGGCGTCGAAGCCTATCCCGAATTCACCAAAATCTGATCGCTTCATTCTCACCAAACAGGGCGTATTGCGCCTGAAGAGGGCCCCTATATGGGCCCTTTTTGCTGGTTTATGCGCCGATTTACACAGTGACTGTTCCTGCCCGTAGCGGTGATGCCTATGAAATGAGCACGACAGGGCGGCTCGCCTAATAATGCATCAATTGGGCTGTGCACTGGATAAAAAATAGGCATTTGCACGAAAATCGACCTGCCTGCCCAGGAAAATGGCAGCAAATGCCGGGTTGGCATGAAAATTGATTCTAACAGGCGAAACAGTCTGAAACGGAGTTTTTCCATGGATCAATCACACGTTGGTGGTGATGTCTTTTTCGTGCTTATGGGTGCGATTCTGGTTTTTGCCATGCATGGTGGTTTTGCCTTTCTCGAAGTCGGAACCGTGCGTCACAAAAACCAGGTCAATGCCCTGGTCAAAATCCTTGCGGATTTTGCAATTTCAACAATCACCTATTTCTTCGTCGGATTTGCTGTGGCCTATGGCGTCAGTTTTTTTGTCAGTGCGGCGACATTGTCGGGCGGGCAGAGCGGGGAGATATTCCTGCCACAGGGATTTACCCTGGTTAAGTTCTTCTTCCTGACCACATTTGCAGCGGCCATTCCGGCGATTATATCCGGTGGAATTGCGGAACGGATGCGGTTTCAACCGCAGTGCTTTGCCACGGTGGCGCTGGTTGGTCTGATCTATCCGTTTTTCGAGGGCATCGTCTGGAATGGTAATTTCGGATTGCAGGATGCACTGGAAGGCGCTTTTGGCGCACCTTTTCATGATTTTGCCGGTTCCATTGTTGTTCATGCCGTGGGCGGGTGGATCGCGCTGCCCGCGGTCATTTTGCTTGGTACACGCCTTGGCCGCTATACAAAATCGGGTAAATCGCATCCCTTCGCACCCTCTTCGCTTCCCTGGTTGGCGCTTGGATCCTGGTTGCTGTGTATTGGCTGGTTCGGATTTAATGTCATGAGCGCCCAATCGGTCGGTGGTGCCACGGGACTTGTCGCACTTAATTCACTGATGGCCATGGTCGGCGGCATTGTCGTTGCCCTGATCATTGGCCGCAATGATCCGGGTTTTGTGCACAATGGCGCTCTTGCCGGTCTTGTTGCCGTTTGTGCAGGTTCAGACGTATTTCATCCTATTGGTGCTCTGGTCGTTGGTGGTGCAGCCGGTTTGCTGTTTGTCAAAGGCTTCTCATGGTGCCAGGAAAAACTGAAGGTTGATGATGTACTGGGCGTTTGGCCGCTGCACGGTCTGTGCGGACTTTGGGGTGGCATCGCCTGTGGTATATTTGGCCTTGAGGCGCTGGGTGGCCTTGGTGGCGTATCACTGATGGCCCAGATTGTGGGCTCGGTCGGTGGTGCAATATACGCAGCCATCGGTGGATTTGTTGTCTACGGAATTTTGAAAACGACCACCGGATTGCGTATGAGTGAAGAAGACGAAATGCGCGGGGCTGACCTGTCGATCCACAAAATCGGCGCAAATCCGGAAGCGGAAATACGCTGACAGCGGTCATGAATAAAGGCGCGCCGGTCGGACATTCCATTGGCGCGCATCACATATTGATGAACCCTGGACAATATCGTCCAAGTCTTATGCATGGTTAATGCGCCGTTAACTCCAATTCGACTAAACTCCAGCGCAATAGGGTGGTTGTAACAGCCCTCATGTGTTTCTGGTTGGAGTGTAGCCATGCAAACGAGCAATCCAGTGGTGTTCGGCAGTCATTTTCTGTTGAACCTGAGGATTCCCGGATTTTTGAAGCGTCCCTTGCGGATTTTGCTGGCACTATTTCTGTTGTGTGTGCTGGCGATGGCCGTCGCGGCACTGGCAACCTGGAATATTGCCGATCCAAGTTTCAGTTATGCAACGGCCAATGCCCCTTCCAATGCGTTGGGCTTCACCGGCGCTGCCTTTGCCGACGCAACGATGCAGTTTTTTGGCCTTTCAGGAATTTTGGCCCTTCTGCCACTGGTGATGTGGAGTGTCAGCCTGTTTCGCAATCGACCGGTTGATCGTATTGTTGCGCGTATGGCGGCATGGTTTTGCGGCAGCGTCCTCATGGCCTCGGTTTTTGCCTGCGTACCAGCACCGGACCGTTGGCCTCTGCCGACCGGGCTTGGCGGCGTATTTGGCGACATGATACTCAAAATGCCGGCGGTTCTGATTGGCGATTACCCCTCGGGCATACTCGCTGTCGTACTGGGCGCGGCGCTGGCCATTCCAGCCGTATGGCTGATGCTCTTTGGTGCCTTGCTTGTTGCTGCACCCGAATATGAGTTGCAGGCCGACAAACGCGCGCCGGCAAGACGCGCTGCTGTTGAACCTGATGAGGCAGAGGATGATGAGCAGGAACGTGCCAGTACCGGCATGGTTTTCCTGGGCGCCCTCACCCACATGTGGTTTACGGCACGCGCACATTTCAGACGCCTGACCGGACGTGCACCTGATCAATGGGCCTCAGGGCCGGACGAACCCTATGATTTCAATCAGGATGAATTCACCGGATTGAATGGGGATGCCGATTTTGCAGCAAACCCCGATTTCAACCCCGATGCAGACCACCCTGGTCACGGGCGCCATAACACCAATGAACGGATTGAACCGGCATTTGCGGCTGCAGATGATAGACAGGCGCCGCGTCAGCGTGTTGCCGATGATGATCTGCCGCCCTTTGACATGGGCAATGATCACGAGGATGACGCCGCCGCCGACTGGGCGCCGCAACCGGCACCGGCCCGTCGTGCAGCAGAGCCGGAAGGTCCGCGGGTTGTGGCACCGGTTAAACGTCCCGTTCCCGGCGCCCGAGTGCAACGCGAGGCACAATCATCAATGATCAGGAGCAAGGGGTTTGAACTGCCTCCCCTGCATCTGCTGTCCGCGCCGAAGAATGTCGTCAAGGATCCCTCTTTGTCAGCAGATGCCCTGGAGCAGAATGCAAGAATGCTTGAAGGTGTTCTGGAAGACTTTGGCGTGCGCGGCGAAATTATCCAGGTACGCCCGGGCCCGGTGGTCACATTGTACGAACTTGAGCCGGCACCGGGAATCAAATCGTCAAGGGTTATCGGCCTGGCAGATGACATCGCCCGCTCAATGAGTGCCATTGCTGCCCGTGTTGCTGTTGTTCCCGGGCGCAACGCCATTGGTGTTGAACTGCCGAACCAGGGTCGGGAAACCGTCTATCTGCAGGAATTGCTGTCCAGCCGGGATTTTGAATCCAGCAAGGCGAAACTCGCCCTGTCGCTCGGCAAAACGATTGGCGGTGGATCGGTTATCGCCGATCTTGCCAAAATGCCCCATCTGCTCGTTGCCGGAACGACCGGTTCGGGTAAATCAGTGGCCATCAACACGATGATCCTGTCGCTGGTCTATCGCATGCCACCGGAAAAATGCCGCTTGATCATGATCGACCCGAAAATGCTGGAACTGTCTGTCTACGACGGCATTCCACATTTGTTGACGCCGGTTGTTACGGACCCCAAGAAGGCGGTTGTTGCCCTCAAATGGACAGTGCGGGAGATGGAAGACCGCTATAAAAAAATGTCCAAGATCGGTGTGCGCAACATTGATGGTTTCAATAGTCGCATCGAGCAGGCCAGCAAAAAAGGCGAAGCGATTACCCGCACAGTGCAGACCGGGTTTGATCGCGATACCGGTGAGGCTGTTTATGAAACCGAAGAGTTTGATCTGAGCCCAATGCCCTATATCGTCGTTATTATTGACGAGATGGCCGACCTGATGATGGTCGCCGGCAAGGATATTGAAGGCGCGGTACAGCGTCTGGCGCAGATGGCGCGTGCTGCAGGCATTCATGTGATCATGGCGACGCAGCGCCCGTCGGTTGATGTTATTACCGGCACAATCAAGGCCAACTTTCCAACCAGGATATCCTTTCAGGTGACCTCCAAGATCGATTCGCGAACCATTCTGGGCGAAATGGGTGCCGAGCAGCTGCTGGGCATGGGTGACATGCTCTATATGGCTGGTGGCGGTCGTATCCAGCGTGTTCATGGACCCTTTGTTGCCGATGATGAGGTTGAAGAGATCGTCGCCTTTTTGAAAACGCAGGGTGTGCCCGAATATCTGGATGCCATTACCGAAGACGATGATGAGGATGGCGGTAGCGAGGGTGGCGGATCAGCCGGAAACCTGGGTGATTCGGATGACCCCTACGACCAGGCCGTGGCCGTGGTCCTGCGGGATGGCAAAGCCTCGACATCCTATATACAACGCCGGTTGGGCATTGGTTATAACCGTGCCGCTTCCCTGATCGAGCGGATGGAAGAAGAAGGTGTCATTGGCCCGGCCAATCATGCCGGCAAGCGTGAAATCCTTGTTCCGACGGAAGAAGATGTGTTGTAGGATGGCGCAAAGTAGACACGTGGGCCGTAAGCCCGGCGATTTTGCCCGATTATGATTGCATGGCCGGGATGCGACGAAATGCACAGGCGGTGCCACACTGGTGCCGCAGTTGATATCCAAATATCGCTGGCCATCAGGAGATGCCAATGACTACGAAAAATTCACCGGCTCTGGCCGAATTGAAAACACGCCGCTCAGCCCTGCGCACAATTTGTGCTGCGGGAATGACCGGAATGTTTTTGACCATGGGTGTTGCTGCCGGACAGGCCAATGATGAGACGGCGCAGAAAATCGCCAATCATTTTTCATCGGTCAAATCCATGACCGGTGAGTTTGTCCAGTTTGGTCCCACGGGCCAGCAGATTGGCGGCAAGTTCTTTATTGAACGGCCTGGCAAATTGCGTTTCAACTATGAAGAACCCTCACCCGTACGCGTCATTGCAGATGGCAAATCGGTGGTGATCGGAAACCGAAAATTGCGCACCTGGGATATTTACCCACTCTCCAAAACACCTTTGAGAATGCTGCTGTCAGAACAGATTGATCTGAAAAGCAAGATGGTCAAGTCGGTTTCAGTCGAACCGGACCTGACAACAATTGTTCTGGGTGACCGCTCGGTTTTTGGCCGTTCAACGATTACCATGATGTTTGATTCCAAGGATTTTGAGCTGCGCCAGTGGACCATCACCGATGCGCAGGGCAAAGATACGACTGTGATGATCTTCAACGTTCAAAATGATGTCAAATTTGCCAAGAATGTCTTCAAGGTACCCTACGATCAGGTGCACGCGTCCCGCGATATTGATCGTTAGATCCACCAGGCGGTAGACAGACCGGCGTCATCCGGCAAATAAACTGTGATATCTGCATCTGTGCGCCGCATCGGCGCATGTATCTTTGCACCTGCCGCGCTATCGTCACCGCATTGATTCGACGCAATGGCGAGGGAGACGGCTGTGGGTTTTACGGTTGCAACGTGGAATATTAATTCGGTGCGCTTGCGCCTGCCACTGGTGGCTTCACTGCTGGAGGCGTATCAGCCCGATGTTCTTTGCCTGCAGGAAACCAAATGTCCAAACGGATCTTTTCCGGAATCGGATCTGAAAAAGCTCGGCTACAAGCACATCGCGTTTCATGGACAAAAGGGTTATCACGGCGTAGCTATAATCTCCCGTGTGCCGCTGCGTGATGTTGAGCGTCGCGATTTTTGTAATATGGGCGACACACGCCATATTTCGGCAATTGCACAAGCAGGTGATCGCTCCATACGTATTCACAATTTCTATGTGCCAGCGGGCGGCGATGAGCCCGACCGTGAGGTGAACAGGAAATTCGCCCATAAGCTGGATTTTCTGGAGGAAATGAAAGACCTGCATGCGGAGGCGGAAAGTGATGACGGGGTTTCCTCCATTCTGGTTGGTGATCTGAATATTGCACCGCTGGAAACCGATGTGTGGTCCCACAAGAAACTGCTGAAGGTTGTCAGCCATACTCCGATAGAAACCGATGGGCTGAATGAGGTCCAGGCAAAGGGTGGCTGGGTGGACCTGATGCGCCAGCATATTCCACCGGAAGAGAAAATCTTTACATGGTGGAGTTACAGGGCCCGCGAGTGGGATACCGCAGACAAGGGTCGAAGGCTTGACCACATCTGGTCATCGGCTGATCTGTCACCATCGCTGGATGATATTACGGTCCTGCGTGAAGCCCGCGGCTGGGAACGCCCTTCCGACCATGTGCCGGTTTTTGCACGGTTTGCTTTTTAGCCCGAACCTGTTTGGACACATTATTCTGTCGAGGGTGGGGTTTTATCGATGCTTGAAACCTATCGCCGTTTGGCAAGACGTTGTTCCCGGTAACTGCGCGGTGATTCTTCAAATTTGTTCTTGAACCATCTGGAGAAATGGCTGCTGTCGGAAAAGCCGCATTCAAAAGCGATTTGAGTAATTGTGCGTTTTGAGTTCATCAGTCGCCATCGTGCATGCTGCAGCCGCATGTCACGCCACACCTCCTGTGGGGTTGCCTTGGCGTGTTGCAAAAATACACGATTGAGTTGGCGCACTGTGGATCCAAGCATTTGTGCCAGTTTCTCCGTCGTGTCCGGTTCACGCAGTTTTTGGCGCATGATCTTCACGGCTTGCTCCACACGCCAGTTTCCGCACTCTTCAAGATCCTGAAATGGCAGCCGACCGACTTCGTGTGCTGATCTGTGTTCATCCACCACAAGAGCAGTCAACCCTTTCATTCCGCGCGACCTGCCGCAATGTTCGATCAGAATCTCGACAGCAAGATCAATGGCGGCCGTTCCACCCGGGCAGGTCACAATACCGCCATCGCTGACATAGAGTTCGTTTTCAATGGGTATGACGCCAGGGAACATTTCCTGGAACTCTAGTCTGTGATGGGCATGAATTGCCGCACGTCTACCCTCAAGTAATCCAGCCTTGGCGATGGCAAAACTACCGATGCAAAGGCCAACCAGCTTCACGCCCTTCGCGTGTTGGCGTCTCAGGAATTCAAATGTATCCTGATGAATTCCTTCCAGTTGATTGATCAAGCCTCCAACCACCACGATGTAATCATATTCCCCGGCATCCCGGTAGGTTTTCCAAGGCAATATCGACAATCCGGAGCTGGACGTTACGGGTTTAAGGTCATGTGACAATACTTCCCAATTGCAAAAGATCTGCCTACTGCGATCTGCCTCATCCGAGGAATGTCGCACCGCGTCGATGAAGCCTGCGAGTGGCAGGATTGTAAAAGCTGGAGTCAGAATAAAGGCAAATCTGACATCAGGATCAATTTCACCCAGCACCGTTGATTCAGCCAAATCCATCATTGCTTCACCAACCTCTTGTTAAATGTCCTATTTGTTCTATCAACAGTCTGCCACGTCCCTCATTTTCATGCAAAGCGATAAGGAGAAAACATGCGCTGGAACCGCACAGTGACCGTCATCGGTGCGCACGCCGAAGGTGAAGTTGGCAGAGTTATTACCGGGGGGGTTTTGGACGTGCCTGGTCGCACGACACTGGAAAAATTGAGCTATCTTCGACAAAATGACAATTTGCGCAAGTTCGTAAATCAGGAGCCGCGGGGGTGCGCACAAATGACGACAAACCTTCTGCTACCGGCCAGTGACCCTGCCGCTGATGCTGCTTTCATCCCGATGCAGGCTGACGGAACACATGCCATGTCAGGATCGAACGCCATGTGCGTAACGACTGTCCTTTTGGAAACCGGCATATTGCCAATGCTGGAACCTGAAACAACTGTTGTTCTGGACACTGCAGCAGGGTTGGTGAAGGCTGTGGCGTCGTGCCAGGACGGCCGGGTAAATAAAGTTTCTCTCGAATTCTTCCCCGCTTATGCTGAACACCTGGATGCCATACTGGAGGTTGAGGGGCTGGGCACGATTTCGGTCGATGTTGCTTTTGGGGGCGTTCATTATGTATTGCCAGCTGTGGAACAACTGGGATTTAGAATAGGACCTGATGTTGCACAGGACATGGTCAAACTGGGCAATGAAATAAAGCAGGCCGCGCAAGAGCAGCTCACCGTGCGACATCCCGAGATAGCAGAATTCAACTCCATCGAATTTCTGATGTTTACAGACCATGTAAATGCCCGTGAGAACATTTATCGCAATGCGACCATTATGCCCCCTGGTCGCATAGACAGGTCTCCGTGTGGTACAGGAACCGCCGCCCGGCTTGCCGTTATGCATGCAAGGGGACAGGCCAGCGTTGGTGACGTTTTCGATATGCGATCAACGATCAATTCAAGCTTTGAAGCTTCGATTCTGGGTGAAACGACCGTTGGAGACGTGCCGGCTGTTTTGCCGGGTATCTCCGGCAGAGCATGGATTTATGCCACAATGCAATTGGGTTCCGACCCCACTGATCCCTATCAGCTTGGCTATACGATGGCAGACACCTGGGGCACGGGAATTGAGCACATAATACCCGGGACAAGCTCTTCGTAAGTCTTGATGGTGATAGCCTGGCCAGTGTGCCAGCCGACATCTTGTCAGGTCGATCCAGCAAAATACCAACCCTGAACGGGAGAAATTGGTCTGCCCTGTTATCAAAATAGGCCATGCTGTTCATTTTTGGCGGCGATTGCGTTTCTATTCTGAATAATGCCAACGGTCCTGATGTCACTGACACAAGGATCAGGTTTAACAGGAGGACCTCGCATGTCATACTACATTAATCGCAGGTCGGTGCTTGGCGCCGCCGCAGCATTAACCCTCGGCTTTGCAACATTTGCCGCATCGGCGGCCGAAACGACACTTCGCCTGTCGCATCTGTCTCCACCAGATTCGGATATGCATGCCTGGGCAAATAAATTTGCCGAGCGTGTGGCCGTGGAAACCGACGGTCGCGTCGAAATACGCCTGTTCCCGGCAAGTCAGCTTGGCGATTGGGAAGAAGTCTATGAGCTGCTGAGTCAGGGCTCGGTTGATCTGGCAATTCAATCGGTTTCAACAAAATTTGACTCCCGGTTGGCGTTAACGTGGTTTCCATACACCGCTGTTGATTACGACAGTGCAAAGGAAGCATGGAATACCGGTGGATTTCTTTTCAATATCGTGGACGATCTTGTGGAACCACAGCAGATCAAGGCTTTGGCACCCTATGCCTTCGGCCTGGGTGGCGTTGCCGTGGGCCAACCTGTGGAAGATCCCAAAAACCCCGATGCAGATCATAGTGACCTGAAGATTCGCGTATGGCCATCGGGTGTCGGCACCCACAAACCACTGCTTGAGCGGCTGGGTTACTCAACCACGACGATGCCATGGGCGGAACTTTATACCGGTGTACAGACCGGTGTGATCGACGGTATGGTCGGCGGTGTTCCGGAGAACGCTGTTCGTGACTGGAACGGTGTTGTGGACACCTGGTTGCAACTCAATGACCATTTTGAAATCAACTGGCTATTGGGTTCGGCACTCACGATGGAAAATCTGTCCGAAGAAGATGCAGCTGCAATCTCCAAGGTTGCAACTGAGCTTGCAACAGAGCGTTTTGATGCCGTCGAAGCAGCTGACAACCGCTACCTTCAGCAGTTGCGGGATTCCGGTGTGACTGTTGTGACCTATTCGAAGGATGAAATCGAAGCTATGGCCGCTGCGGTTCGCGCGGATGCCTGGCCCCTGATGAAACCTGAGATTGGCAATGAGCTTTATGAGCTGATCCAAGATCATTACGGGAACTAATCCCGCCCCCGGGCAGAGGGGCAGGGCTCGTTCCTGTCCCTCGTTTCGTCTGCAAGGGAGCAGGTCATGCTTGAAGAACGAAAAACACAAATCCAGCATCCGCTCTGGCAATTCAAGTTGAAAATACAGCGGCTGGTGATGTTCATCACGAGCATCGCATTTACTGCCGCAGTATTCCTTCAGGTCGTTACACGGTACCTCTTCGACTATTCGTTATTTGGAATAGAGGAGTTTGCGAGCTTTGCCGGTGTCATCATGTATTTCATTGGTGCTGCCTATGCCACGCATGAGCGCAGCCATATCTCCGCAAGTCTGGTCGATACGATCTTCGGAGAGGGTCGAATAACTGCTGGTGTACACGCGTTCACGCGCCTTTTGGCCGCAATATTGACGATCTACATTCTGTATTCCCTTTGGGATCTGTTGGTGTTCACCGAAAGAATGGGCACCAGATCAACCGAATTGCGCCTGCCTATGCTGTGGATTTACGGAACAATGTTTGTTGGGCTGAGCCTGACAGCATTTTACTTCCTGCTCGAATTTTATGACAGCTTGCGTGACACAATCTGGCACACCCCTGTTGAGGAGGCCGACACATGAGTACGTTGATCCTGCTGGATGTGGCTCTCCTTGTGACATTGATGATTCTAGGCGTACCCGTGGCAATGACCTTCGTGGCTGCAGCGGCTTTCCTGGTGATTTTTGGTGACTACAACTCCACCACTTTCCTTATCACGTCCGGTTATTCCAAAGTGTCTTCAGTCGTCCTGCTCGCTATCCCGCTGTACATCCTGGCCGGGGGCATCATGACGCAGGGCGGCATAGCCAAGCGCCTGCTGGATCTGGCGGACAGTGTTTTTGGCCATCATCGGGCCGGTCTGGGTGTTGTTACAGTCGTAACGACGGCGATTTTTGGTGCGATCTCCGGGATGGCTTCATCTGCGGTCGCCGCAATTGGGTCCATCGCGATCCCAAGAATGGTCGAACGCGGTTATGACCGTGGCTATGCAACCTCACTTGTCAGCTGCTCAGCAGTGCTGGCGCTGCTGATCCCGCCAAGTGCAACGATGATCCTCTATGGTTGGGTAACCGGCACATCTATCGCGGCGTGTTTTCTTGCGCCACTTCTTCCAGCCTTACTGTTGATCGCTCTGTTCTCATTCTGGAATTCGGTACTCACCAAAAAGATGAACATTGAAGTGGATGAGCCACGGCCATTCAAAGTGCATGTGAAAACTGTTTTTCAAAGGACCAGAGAGGCAGGTTTCGGATTGGCGATGCCGCTGATTATCCTCGGGTTCATCTATGGCGGTATCACCACGCCGACGGAAGCCGCGGCCGTTGCAGTTGTTTACGCCTTGCCGGTTGCCTTTCTTGTTTACCGTGAACTGACATTCAAATCCTTTTACGACGTTGTCTGGAAATCCGCACAAGTGACCGCTGTGCTGATGCTGGTAATCTTCACGGCAAATATGTTGGCACGTGTTTTGACGTTGGAGGAAGTGCCCCAGCAGATTTTGGAATCGATGTTGGCAATCTCAAGCAATCCGATTGTGCTTATGTTGCTGGTCAACGCGTTCTTGCTGTTGATCGGCATGTTCATGGAAGACGTGTCAGGTATCTTGCTGGCAGCACCGCTTCTGTTGCCAGTGGTGACTGAAGCCGGCGTACACCCGGTTCATTTCGCTGCAATCATTGGTACCAATCTGGGTATGGGCCTGATTACACCACCGACGGCGCCGATATTGTACTTCGGTACGCTGATTGGGCAAACCACACTTGCAAAAGTCGTCAAGCCGACTTTGGTCTTCGTATTTCTGGCCTATTTCCCGGTCGTTCTGATCACCACTTTTGTTCCGGCATTGTCTTTGTGGCTGCCAAGACTGGTGACCGGGCTGTAGAAAAAAGGATTGACCAATGAAACTGCGCCTACTCGTACCCGTTGATGTGGAGGACAAACGCTCCTGGTCAGATGTATTGCCGCAGTTGCGGCAATACGCCAAGGGCAATGCTGTTGATTTAACGGTCGTGGCTGTTGTACCTGAATTGGGAACAGTAATAGCGCAAGCTGCGCAGGCCGCTCCCCTTACCTCGTTCTCGCCGACCGAACTGCGGGAAAAAGCGCTCAGTGTCGCCGCCGAACGCCTGTCCAACATTGTCAGCACTGATGAATTTGGAAAGATTCACCGGGTTGTTCGTTCAGGCTCCATATATTCTGAAATTCTGAATACCGCCGAAGAATTATCATCCGATCTTATTGTCGTGATGTCCCATATTCCCGACCTTGGTGATTATCTATTGGGACCGAACGCAGCGAAGATTGTTCGCCACGCAAGGTGTTCTGTACTCGTCGTTCGACCGGAATTGGCTGGTATCAAAAATTGACAGAAATTTCTGCAAAGACGGATGGAAATCGAGCCAATAAATTATCAGTTGCGGTGGTGATGACAGGCGGCACGATTGCCAAGAGTTATGACCCTTCAACGGCGCGGCTGCATAATTACCAACCCAAAATAAAAGACCTCATTGGTGAACTTCGAACGGACGACCTGGACCTGACATTTATAGACCTGATGCATTTGGACTCGCTGGAGATCGGTGAGCAGGAGCGTGTCAGGATTGTAGAGGTTGTTGGCCAGCTCGCCGCAACATATGATGCGGTTCTTGTTGCGCACGGCACAGACAGCATGGCGGTCACCGCTGAACGTGTGTGTGCGTCTTTGGTCCCGACCGAAGTTCCAGTGATTTTCACAGGTGCGATGATACCATACTGCGTCAAAGGTTCCGACGCTGTTCAGAATGTAACCGAAGCTCTACTGGCACTGCGCATTTTACCTGCCGGCGTATATATCGCATTTCACAATCGTATCTTGTCTTTGCCAGGTGTGCGCAAAGATCATGAAAATCTGACCTTCGCAAAGGGATAAGTAATGCCACGGTTTGAATCTGACAGCATCGGAGAACGTGAACTTCCAGATGGTGTGCTTTATGGTGTAAACACGCTGCGTGGTGCGGAAAATTTCGACATTTCCTCTCAGAAAATTGGTTGCGAACCTGCTTTCATACGCGCATTGGCGTTCATCAAAATGGCCGCAGCAAAGGCCAATGGTGAAATTGCGGCTATCAGCGAAACTCAATGCAAAGCAATTGTTGCGGCGTGTGAAGAAATCATTGCCGGCCAGCATCACGAGCAATTTGTGGTGGATATACTCGAAGGCTCCGGTGGCACATCGATAAACATGAATGCAAATGAGGTGATAACAAATCGTGCCCTGCAGATAATGGGGTTTAAGGCCGGTGACTATCAGTACCTCAATCCAAATGACCACGTTAATATCTGCCAATCAACAAACGATGTCGTGCCTTCGGCCGTGAAACTGGCTGTGCTCGAAAAATCAACCGCACTGGTCGAAGCACTTGGATTTCTGGCGGACACGTTAAAAGCCAAATCGAATGAATTCGCTGATATTATGAAAATCGGCAGAACCTGCATGCAGGCAGCTCAGCCAATGACGCTGGGCCAGGAATTTGGCGGCTATGCTGCTGCCGTATATCGTGCTCGCACCAAATCACAAGACATCGTCACAGATTTGATGACATTGCCGCTTGGCGGGACAGCGATTGGCACCGGATTGGGAACGATGCCCGGTTACACAGAGGCTGTGTATCGTCACCTGTCGGCCGATGTGGGCATTCAATTCAAACCTGCGGAAGATATGTTTGATGGTATGCAGAATTCAGACAGTTTCGCCAGGGTTTCCTCCGAGTTTCGTATTGCTGCAGAGGTTATCGGTAAAATCAGCCTGGATCTGGTCATCATGTCGTCTGGCAGCCGATCCGGGATAGGCGAGATTTTGCTTCCAGCCGTGCAACCGGGTTCATCCATTATGCCAGGCAAGGTAAACCCGGTCCTTCCCATGATGATGCAACAGGTGGCTTATGCCGTGGTCGGAAATGACGCAGCTGTCTCACTGGCCTCTCTTGGTGGGCAACTTGAGATCAATCATTTTGAGCCAATCATTGCGTCGCGCATGTTT
This sequence comes from uncultured Rhizobiaceae group bacterium, assembly GCA_947501445.1. GTDB lineage: Bacteria > Pseudomonadota > Alphaproteobacteria > Rhizobiales > Rhizobiaceae > Hoeflea_A. Next base: position 19,668 of record CANMVS010000021.1, read on the forward strand.
GACACAATGGACCTTCTCACGCGAGGTAGCCGAATTTTTACCCAAAAATGCATCATGGGAATCAAGGCCAATGAAGAAAAGGCTTTGGAAAACCTGCTGGGTTCTTCCGCCTTGGCAACGGTTTTCGTGCCTGCTTTGGGCTATGCCAAAGTGTCGAAAATCGTCAAAGCATCCGAAGCCAGTGGTCAGTTGTTTGTTGATGCGATCACCGAACTTGGTTTGATGACACGTGAAGATATTCAGTCTGCACTCAAAGAGGCAGCGGGCATTCCATCTGAACGTCAAACAGGGAACCGGCAGGTGTCGAAAATGTAAATACCCGGCATCGTCGATATCAGGTCAGAGCCGCAACGATATAACAATCGCGCATGGCGCACTATGCGTCAAATTGCGGTGCGAGTGTATTGATCTGCGTGAGCATCATGGCAAGGTTCTCACGGATGCGGTCTGTCAGCATGACGGCAATTTCGGGATATTCCTCCATCATGCGTTTGAACATGGGCCGGTGAATGCGCATGACCTCGCAGTCTTCGAGGGCCATGGCAGTCATGCGCCTGTTGGAGGGCGAAATCAGCGCCAATTCGCCAAGCAGATCGCCGGTTTTGGCTTCTGCAATCTGATGAGGCTTTCCTTTGGTATCGCGTTGCAGGAGTTTGAATTTCCCGGATGTAACGACAAAGGCGCTGTCTGCTGTCGCGCCTTCATGAAAGAGCGGACGCCCTTTGGCGATTTCCTTGCGCTCTGAGCCAAAAGCAATCAGACGCAGCATTTCCTCGTTAAATCCCGAAAACAGCGGCACCGCAGACAGAAGGGAGATATCGTCGGTCAAAGCCATGGTAATCTCCTTTCTATTGTCGGGTTTGGTTATTTTTCAGGATTGCACCATTCAGCCCATGAATGTCAATCGAGCCCGCACCGTATGCGGGCCGGATTGCTCAGGGGATGATCTTGTAGCCGCCACTTTCGGTCACAAGAATTTCTGCGTTGGAGGGGTCCCGTTCGATTTTCTGACGCAGACGGTAAACATGGGTTTCCAGTGTATGTGTCGTCACACCGGAGTTATATCCCCATACTTCCTCAAGAAGCACATCGCGGGTAACGACCTTCTCATCGGCCCGATACAAATAGCGGATGATTGCCGATTCCTTTTCCGTCAGGCGGATCTTGCCACCTTTTTCATCAAGAAGCAGCTTCTGGCTTGGCTTGAATGTATACGGTCCGACAGAAAATGTGGCATCCTCGCTTTGTTCATGCTGACGCAACTGGGCGCGCACACGGGCAAGAAGAACCGCGAAGCGGAACGGTTTGGTGACGTAATCATTGGCACCGGCTTCAAGACCAAGAATGGTATCGGAATCCGTATCATGCCCCGTCAGCATGATAATGGGTGCCTTGAACCCACCCTTGCGCAATAATTTGACGGCTTCGCGCCCATCCATATCAGGAAGGCCCACGTCCATGATCAATAGATCAATGTGATTGTTGCGGGCAGACTGGACGCCCTTCGTCGCTGAGGACTCCTCGATGATTGAAAATTCCTCGTAAAGAGAAAGTTGTTCAACGAGTGTTTCCCGCAGGTCATCGTCATCGTCGACGAGTAGGATTGTTCTGGCTGTCATGCAGTCCCTCCAAATGCGAATGTGCTTTGTCTGTCTTCCGGCTTTAGATAGTCCTGTTCGTCCAATAGTAAAAGTGCTGTACACGCATTGCACACTCAGCTGTGATCCCGGAGATCAAATCGTGATTGACAAGATAGACAAGGATTGCGTCAAAAGCCAAGCACTTCAATCGGTTATTGTGCGTCGTCACCCACGTTTTATTACAAAAGCTATCATAAATGCAGATGGCCGGGTATTTGTGGCAAGTCTGGGGCGAAGTGGAATTAATGCCTTCAAGCGTGAGGGCGATGGCGCAACACCATTGGCCGCCATGCGGATCACTCATGGGTTTTACCGGGCAGATCGGGTGCAAATACCGCCGACACGTTTGGACATGAAGCCAATCAGAGCAGATAATGGCTGGTGCGATGCACCGCATCACGCCAGCTACAACCGGCAAGTCAGGCTGCCCTTTGCGCACAGCAGTGAGAAATTGTGGCGTGCGGACATGCTCTATGACATTTGCCTCGTTCTGGACTGGAATTACCGCGCCCGCAGTCGCCATCGCGGCAGTGCCATATTCCTGCATATTGCCAATCCGAACGGAAAGCCAACAGAAGGCTGTATCGCCGTCAGTCTGAGGGACATGGTCCAGCTTTTGCACTCTGTCGGTCGCGATACAATTGTGCGCGTTGGCTAGAGGAATTCATGTTTTGACGGCATCGGTAAAACCTGAATGCATCAACAAAATCAAAGGCCGACACCGTTGTCCCATTTCTGACAAAACGTGAAACGGTCCAGAGATTGGCGAAAGTCAAATCTGCGTGTCGTCTGATTTCATAGGATCTAGACTCCAAGCCAACCGATTATCGCGCCCATGGTCAACAGGACCAGCAGCCAGTGGGTGCCATCGATCAGGGTAAGGCTCCAGCCGAAACCCTGATAGCGGTGATTGACTGCCATTGTCGTGGCGACAAATCCCAACCAGACAAAAAAGGCTGATACCAGTCCGTTGATCAGGGTTACCTGACCATCACCCAGATGTCCGATCACGCCTGCCAGAAAGACAGCCATGATCAGTTCGCATACGATCGAATTGATCATCAAAATTGGCGACATTTTGGCCTCTTCCGGCCTGATGCGTGCGGCCTTCATCCAGGGACCACCCAGGATGGCGTAGTACATACCGCCGATGATGAAAGCTGCAGCGGTTGATACAAGAACGGCAATGATGTTGATACCGGCAAAGTCCATGGTGCACCTCTCCTGAAGAATTTTGCAAGTTGAGACTACAGCAACTCAGAGGGGGCGAAAACAGACCTGATTCCAGTGCATTCAGACATATTGCCAGACAAGTGTTCGTTTGACGTCAGCGTCTTCCAATTCCCGGACAACCGGAACCTGGTAGGTTGCAAGCAATTTCAGGCGTTGCTGGGGACAATAGGCGCGTCTGGGATCCCCAATAAGCACCGTCGCACCGCGTGTACTCAAGGCATCAAACCAGGGTATCAGATCAGCGGCCAGAGACGTATCATAGAATACGTCTCCGGCCAGAATAACCTGCCAACCATCAAGGCCCTGACCGCCAGCCCATGCAAAAGCCCAGTAGGGTGACGCCAGCCCCAGTGCTTCCAGGGCTTCCTCACCCTTATGCCACAGCGTATCTTGCTGTGTTGCCAGATGAAGCCTGATTTCCGGCACATGGGGCGGTGATGAAATCGTGCAATTCCCGGCAATAGATTTCTGCAGCTCAGGTTTCATGGCCGGTGTGTAGACATAAGCCGACGCAACACGGCACCCAAGGCCCTAGCGGGGTGGATTGTCCAGTCCTCCCATCCGGCAGACTTCGAGATATTCATCTTCGCTGACGGGTTGAACGGATAGCCGCATGGAGGTTACCAGTGGCATTTTACTGAGTGCCGGATTGGCCTTTACGTCTTTCAGCGTCACCGGGACCGGCATGTCACACACGGCCTTGATGTCCACGCATTCCCAGCGTTCATCATCTGTGGTTGAATCAGGATGAATTTCCTTGCAGACCTCAATAATGCCGACAACCGCCAGCCCTTCGTTGGAATGGTAGAAGAAGCCCCTGTCACCCAGTTTCATGGCACGCATGTTGTTGCGGGCCTGATAGTTGCGGATACCGTCCCATTCTTCGCCGGCTTCACCCTTGGCTTTCTGGTGATCCCAGGACCATTTGAACGGTTCTGATTTAAACAGCCAATAGGCCATGCTTTACCCCTCCGGATTGTTGAAGACCCAGTTGTAGGGTCGGATTTCCACTGATGCAAACAGTCCTGCTATGGCATAGGGGTCCCTGGCCGCGATGGACTGCGCTTGGGCCAAATCATCTGCCTTTATGATAACCAGACTGCCGCAAGGCTTTTCATCAGCATCCAGAAAAGGACCAGCGATTTTCAGGATGCCGCGATCATTCAGGTCGGTGAGAAAGGCAACGTGATTCGGCCTCACCTTCATGCGCAGATCAAGACTGTCGGGTTTATCATTGCAGGTCAGTGCATAAAGCATTGGCGGTTCCTTAACGGTGATTGGAATTTTCGGATTTCAGTGGTCTGCTCATCAGCGCATCAATCGCCTCCTCGACGCCGACGGATCCTTGCAGGACTGCCGCGATTGACCGGGTGATTGGCATATCAATGTTTTTTTCAAGGCTGATACGGGCAGCAACACCCGCGGTATAGGCACCTTCACTGAGCGGCGCATCGGGCACCGTCAATTCTTCATGTTTGCGACCCTTACCCAATGCCAGACCGAAGCGCAGATTGCGCGACTGATGGCTGGTTGCAGTCAGCACAAGATCGCCAAGGCCAGACAGGCCCGCCATTGTGTCGGCTTTACCACCGTGCGCTGCGGCAAAGCGCATCAATTCCGCCAGACCACGGGCAATGAGTGCTGCACGTGCCGATTCACCGAGGCCACGGCCCTCTACGATGCCGCAGGCTATGGCCAGTACATTTTTGAGCGCGCCGCCGGTCTCAACGCCTTTGACATCATCGGAGGCATAAAGTCGAAACCTGTTGTTTGACAGTTTTGCAGCCAATCGGTCGGCCAACTGGATATTGCTGCAGGCAAGTGTCAGGGCCGTCGGCAGTTCGCGGGCAATTTCACCAGCAAAACCGGGACCGGAGAGCGCAGCAACAGGATTGTCGGGAAGTTGGCTTTCCAGCACATCGCTGAGAAACAGGCCGCTGGTCTGCTCAATGCCCTTTGCACAGATAATGAGGGCAGCCTCAGAGGAAAATACTGTTTTTAACCGGGCTGCCGCATCGCGCAGTGATTGCGCCGGAACGGCGAAAAGAACAATTTGTGCGCCCGTCAGATCGGTCATGTCTGCGGTGATCGTCAAATTGTCCGGCAATGCCACGCCCGGCAATGCCGGTTCATTGCGGCGTGTGGCCTGTACCGTCTGCATACGTCCACTGTCACGCCCGAAAAGGGTGACTTTCTGGCCGCTTCGAGCTGCAACACAGGCCAGGGCGGTTCCAAAGGCACCGGCACCGATGACAACAACCGGGGCACTCATGCTTTTGCCCCGCGTTTGCCGTGTCCAATGATGGATGCAGAGCTGGAATCCAGTGGCCATCGCGGACGTGGCGCGACGTCAAGACCGTCCGGTGGCAGATCAATAGCCATTCTCTCAGCGCCCGCCCAGGCAATCATGACAGCGTTGTCGGTGCAAAGCTCCATGGGTGGCGCAACCAGTTCAAAATTATGCTCACCACATAGTTCAACCAGCGCTGATCTGATTTGCTGATTGGCAGCAACACCGCCGGCTACAACCAGTTTTGGTGCAGGAGCGCCTTCCTCGGCATTGAAGCGTTGAAGGCTTCTGCCAACCCGTTCTTTCAATGTGTTGGTGATGGCCAATTGAAATGAGGCACAAATATCGCAAACATCGCGATCATCCAGGGGAGCAATGGCCTGCGCCGTTTGTCTAACGGCTGTTTTCAATCCGGAAAAGGAGAAATCGAGGCGTTTTTCACCGCGCAAAGGCCGTGGCAAATTGAAGCGTCGCGGGTCCCCATCGCGCGCTGCAATTTCAACCGCCGGACCGCCAGGATAGGTCAGACCAAGCAATTTTGCTGTTTTGTCGAAGGCCTCGCCAAGCGCATCATCGATCGTTGTTCCCCATCGTTGGTAATCGTTAACACCGCGCACCAGAACCATCTGTGTGTGACCACCTGAAACCAGAAGCAGCAGATAGGGGAATGCAACATCATCGGTCAGCCGGGCTGTCAGCGCGTGCCCCTCCAGATGGTTGATTGCATAAAGTGGCTTGCCCGTGGCTGTTGCCAAAGCCTTACCCGTCATAAGGCCAACGATGAGACCTCCGATGAGACCTGGCCCTGAAGTGGCAGCGATTGCATCCATTTGGGAAAGCCTCATTTGGGAACCATGAAGGGCCTCTTCAATCAAACCATCCAGCTTTTCAACATGGGCGCGCGCGGCGATCTCCGGCACAACGCCACCGAATGCCGCGTGTTCTTCCAGCTGGCTGAAAACGATTGAAGACAGGATTTTTCCACTGCCATCTGCATTGCGACGAACGACGGCCGCAGCCGTTTCATCACAACTCGTTTCAATGCCCAGAATGTGTATTGGTGTTTTCATAACCCGTTTCAAAGATTGCAGAACGTGAAATTCCTGTTTACCTGTGCCTCTGGTAATAACGGAACCCGCAAGATGCAAACAAAACCTTTTCGCATTGGTACTCGAGGCAGCCCCCTGGCCCTGGCACAGGCTGTTGAAACCCGTGATCGTTTGATGGCCGCCCACGGTTTTGCCAAGGACCTGTTTGAGATTGAAGTTATATCCACCAAGGGTGACCGGGTGACCGATCGGGCGCTTTCAGAGATTGGTGGAAAAGGGCTCTTCACACAGGAGATTGAGGCTCAGCTGGCTGACGGGCGCATTGATTTTGCAGTTCACTCGTCAAAGGACATGGCAACAACCTTGCCTGAAGGACTTTATCTGTCAGCGTTTTTGCCACGCGAAGATGTTCGCGATGCCTTTATTGGCGGTTCTGCAAAATCAATCAGTGAATTGCCGCATGGGGCCGTCGTCGGTTCATCATCATTGCGCAGGCAGGCACTGATCCGCGCCATGAGGCCGGATATTGAAGTGGTGATTTTTCGCGGCAATGTACAAACACGCATGCGCAAGCTCGAAGCGGGCGACGTTGACGGTACACTGCTGGCACTTGCCGGTCTTCGTCGTCTGGGTCTGGAAACCCATGCAACGGATGTGATGGATACGGCTGCCTTTTTGCCTGCGCCGGGCCAGGGCGCCATTTGTATTGAAAGCCGTCAGGGGGATGCGCGCATCGATGCAATGCTCGAACCGATCAATCATCCTGCAACCGAAGATGCGCTTGCATGCGAGCGGGCCTTTTTGGGTGCGCTGGATGGTTCGTGCCGTACACCCATTGCCGGGCTGGCGACAATCAAGGGTGACAAGTTGTCATTTAGCGGTCTTATTTTAACCCCGGATGGCAGCCAGCGATTTGACATTGAGCGTCAGGGATCTGCTGGTGACGCTGTTGAGATTGGCGCCCGCGCCGGAGCGGATATAAAGGCCGCCGCCGGTCCGGGATTTTTTGAAAGCTGGACCTGAGTATGCGCGTGCTTGTGACACGGCCGGAACCGGGTGCAAGCCAGACATCAGAAAAACTGCGCCGGGCGGGTCATGAGCCCGTTGTGTTGCCTTTGACGACTATTACCGGCCTCGATCCTGCGCCTGGCCAATTATCCGCTGACACGATGGGTGCCATTGCTGTTACCAGCACATCGGCGATTCGCCAGTGGCAACAATTGGGCATTGAGCCCGAGTGTCTGGAACGGCCGATTTATGTGGTCGGAGAGCGAACCGGGCGGGTGGCAAGAACCGCCGGTTTTCGCGATGTCAGGATCGGTGCGGGTACCGGTAATCAACTGGCGTCACTTATAGATCTGGACAGCCGAAGCCGCAAGCTTCAACCAGACACAGGCAAACCGCTTGTCTATGTTGCCGGTGAGGTGCGCAATCCCGACTTTGAAAGGGACCTGTCTCAAACATTGGTGCCAATACGTGTGGTCAATATCTACACAGTCAATGAAATAAGTTATTCAACTGACTATCTTTCGGAATTCTTTTTAACGCATCCTGTGGATGTCGTTTTGCTCTATTCATCGGTTGCCAGTGATCTGTTTTTCAAAAAAACAAGCCAGCTGAATATTGATAAGTATTTGAAAATATGCAGTTATCTTTGCATGAGCAGAGCAATTTCCGAAAAAATTCCGAAATGCTATGCGTCGCAAATACGCGTGGCGGCTAGTCCGGACGAGCAATCGCTGCTCTCGCTCCTGGGCGACAATAACGCACAGCTGTGAATAAATACCATATTCCACTCTTTCATAGCGTTTTTACTGACGTTAGATTTTTTTAAAGAAATTTAATCGTCCAGTTCAAGTATTCACCTGTCATTTCGAGAGGGTTCTCCATGGCACAGGGCAGCAAGCCACGTCACTCACGTTCGACACGTAAACCCGTTACAATTGACCTGGAGCCAGGGGCGGTGAGCGCTCAAAAGGCTGATCAGGAGACGGCCGGGACCGGCAACAAAGGTGAGGCGGGCGTGTCCGGCTCCGCCGATACCGCAAAAAAAACCGCCAGCAAGACTTCGGGAACCACGGGTAAAACTGTTGCAGCAGCGTCTTCTGCGGATGGTGATACAACAAAGTCGGGTCAAACCCACAAGACAACTGGTGATGAGGAAACCAAAGCCCAGTCCGCCAAGGCAAAATCGGTGCCGAACAGCAAGCCGTCAACCGATGCTCCTTCCGGCAGCGCAACTACAAGCGGTGCAGCTGCAGGCAAGAGCCCGATCAAGGACGATGGTGTAAAGGCTTCCAAAGCATCATCTGGATCAGGCGCAACCACTCAGGGCAGTGGATCGGGTGATGGTGGTTCTGGAGGAAGCGGTACCGGAGGAAGCGATTCGAGTGGACGTAAATCCGGCGGCGGTCTGGGCTCACTTGGCACCGGCCTGGCAGGCGGTGTTGTTGCCATTGCCCTATACGCCGGACTGCAGTGGGGCGGCGTGTTGCCCAATATTGGTGGTCAAAACAGCGCAACATCTGTTTCCGGAGATTTGTCGGCGCAATTGGATACGCTCAAACAAACGGTTGCAAAACTGGAGACAAGTGCCGGTAGCAGCGCCAACGCAATCGACAAGGATGCCCGCACACGCCTTGATGCGCTTGAAAAATCGGCCGGCACGTCGGACGGTGGACAATCCACTGCGGCCTTAACGGCACTTGAAAGCAAGGTAGCTGAGCTGACATCTAAAGTCGCGACAATAAGCTCGGGAGCAGCGGATGATGTGTCGTCGGCTGTATCGTCCAAATTGACGGCAATCGAAAGTGCACAAACCACACAGCAAACACTGACGACATCCCTGCAGACCGGGTTGACCCAGTTGAGCAATACAATTGCTGCGGATGAGAAAAAGCAGGATCAGCTGGTTGCAGAACTGCAAACCCGACTGGCCAGCATTGAAAAAACACTTGATGGCCCGCGACAGGATATTAAGGTTGCCAAGGCCATTGCCGCTGCCAGTTTAAAAGCCGCCATCGATCGCGGGGGATCATTCATGGCCGAGCTGGAGGCTTTTGCCAGTGTTGATGGTGATAGTGGGGCGGTCTCCCAATTACGTACATTTGCTGCAAGCGGTGTGCCGTCACGGGCAAAGCTACTGAACGAATTTCCAGCGGCGGCCAATGCCATGATCAATGCCGATGGTGGGGTAACATCAGACACCGGGTTCTTTGACCGGCTGGTGGATAGCGCCAGTTCACTGGTCAAGGTTCGACCTGTTGGGGAAGTGGCCGGAGACAGTGTTCAGGCCATTGTTGCCCGAATGGAAAGCCAGCTGAAGAACGGCAATTTACAGGGCGCTATGGATGAGTGGAAAACGCTGCCACAGGCATCACAATCAGCATCCGCACAATTCGAGAAAGATCTGCAGGCCCGTATTCAGGTTGAAAAACTTGTCTCAGGAACGCTGAATGCGGCGCTGCCTTCTGACGTGACATCACCGACGGCGGCGGCTGCCGACGCCACGACAGCACCAGTCACGACCGGGACGAGCGATACATCCGGGCAAACCAAAACAACCGAAACCGGGAGCGCGAACTAAGATGATCCGCTTACTCATATATGTCGTCATTGTTCTGGTTTTGGGATTCGGGTTTGCCTGGCTGGCAGACAGACCAGGGGATATGGTTATCACCTGGCAGGGCCAGCGCATAGAACTGTCATTAATGGTTGGTGTCACGGCGGTTGTATCGCTGATCGCGCTCATCATGTTCAGCTGGTGGCTCATACGCAGTGTGGTTGCCTCACCGCAAATCGTGACACGTTATTTCAGGGCACGAAAGCGCGACCGTGGCTATCAGGCACTTTCAACAGGCCTGATCGCCGCTGGTGCCGGAGATGCGGCAACAGCACGCAAAATGGCGCAGCGCAGCATGGGGCTTCTCAGTGCTGATCAGGAACCGCTTATTCATTTGCTTGATGCGCAAACAGCGATGATCGAGGGCAAAAATGATGAGGCCCGAACAAAATTCGAGGCCATGGTGGAAGATCCGGAAACGCGGGATCTGGGCCTGCGTGGTCTGTATCTGGAAGCGCGCAGGCTGGGTGCTGTTGAAGCCGCACAGCATTATGCTGAACAGGCAGCAGAGCAAGCACCGCACCTGCCATGGGCGGCAGAAGCCGCACTGGGCTTTCGTTCAGCTGATGGTGCCTGGGACGATGCAATTCGTTTGCTTGAAAAACAACGTATGGCCAGGGTACTGGACAAGGCCGCCGCAGATCGCAAAAAGTCGGTTCTTTTAACCGCGAGGGCTATGGAAAAACTTGAAAAGGGTGATGTATCCGGCGCACGCACCGATGGTGTCGAGGCTAACCGTCTGGCACCGGATCTCGTGCCAGCGGCGCTTATTGCTGCCCGAGCGCTCTTTCGTGAAAACAATCTGCGAAAAGGCTCGCGGATACTGGAAAAATCATGGAAATCAAAACCCCATCCTGATGTTGCCGAGGCCTATGTCAGAGCCCGACCGGGCGATTCCACCCATGATCGATTGAAACGGGCGCAGAAACTTGAAGGAATGAAATCCAATCATCGCGAGTCGCTGCATGCCGTTGCTCAGGCGGCACTGGATGCTCTGGAATTCAAGCTGGCGCGCGAAAAGGCCGAAGCCGCGTCGCGCCTCGGTGCCCGCGAAAGCATCTACCTGCTGTTGGCCGATATTGAAGAAGCAGACACCGGTGATCAGGGCCGCGTGCGGCACTGGCTGGCACAGGCTGTTCGGGCGCCGCGTGATGAAGCCTGGACTGCAGACGGTTATGTAGCAGAACATTGGGCACCCGTTTCGCCTGTTACCGGCAAGCTGGATGCTTTCGAGTGGAAAATACCGGTTGAACAGATATCGGGTCCCGTGGAAGACGGAGAGGCTGTGCGGGCCAGTGCGGAACGCGCCATCGAATCATTGCCACCCGTTGCGGTGGCTGTGGTTGTTGAGGACACGATTGAGGTTGCCGCGCCCGTTGATCTGATTGTTGACGCGCCACTGGATGAAAAAACTGCGGTACCAGATCGTCCGATCCCAAATGACACCCCGGTGTCAGATGCGCCGGTCGAGGCCGCGAAACCGGAACCGAAAGCGGAAAAAAATGCAGCGATTGAGGGCGAGGTGCTTGCTCCTGATGCTGATGTTGCCGCGAAAACTGAAGAGGTTATATCGAGCGATACACCTGCCAAAAAACCAACGGATGATGGGGATGAGGCCAGCGCCACCCCTGAGGGCGAGACCCATATTGTCACCGATGCTGTGGATGAAAAAAAGGACAAGGAACGTGAGGCCGCGTTCCTGTCCAAGCCGCTGGATGATCCCGGTGTGGATGAAAATGTCACGGAAGATGAACCCAAATCACGGTTTCGCTTGTTTTGACCGTCCCGCTTGCTTTAGTTTGTCAGGCACATAACAACAAGATCCGGGCCATCTGGTCCGGGCGGTTAACCGGGATGCGCGCAAGCGGCAAAAACTGAATGTTTGAACAACTGCAAAAATTCATATCGTCGCTTGGCGGTGAAGAGCACACTGAACTGACCCGTAGTGATCCGCGTGTTGCGGCTGCTGCGTTATTTTTTCATGTTATTGACGCCGATGGGGTCGCAGAGCCCGCTGAGCGTGAAAAACTGCAACAATTGCTGGCCGAGCAATATGACCTTGATAAAGACGGCCTGCAGGAACTGATGGATGCGGGAAAGCGTGCTGAGGATGAATCGGTTGATTTCTACTCATCTACAAGCGTGCTGAAACGGTCGCTGGACGCTGAACAGCGCATTGGGTTTATCGAACTCATGTGGGAGCTCGTCTATGCGGATGGCGTACGCCATGAGCTGGAAGACAATGTTGTCTGGCGGGTGGCTGAATTGCTGGGTGTTTCTGACCGCGACCGCGTTCTGATGCGGCGCAGAGTGGCTGCAAAGGCAGGTGCAGAGGACGAGCACTAGATCATGTCTTTTTCATACGGAACCATTTTCTGCCAGCCCTGACAGGGAGACGTTGTTGATATGCATAGACGAATGGGCCGGGCGATTTTGCCCCCTGACTGCGTTGGCTCGCACTTGTGGTGGGTTGGCACCACCGCGTGCAACCCGTCTTGTCAGAGACCAAAATCGCTTGGTCAAATGGTTCCGTATGAAAAAGATATGATCTAATATGCTCCACAATCCGGCCGTTGATGCATGCACACCCGAAAAAATCCTGATTGTTCTGCATCAGGAAAATTCCAGTGCCGGGCGGGTGGGGCAGATGTTGCAGCTGGCAGGATTTTTATTGGATATTCGCCGGCCGGTGCTGGGTGATCCACTGCCCGATACGCTGGCCGATCACGCAGGGGCGGTTATTTTTGGTGGCCCCATGAGCGCCAATGACGATGATCAGGACTATGTGCGTCAGGAAATTGACTGGCACAAAATACCCTTGAGAGAAAACAAGCCCTATCTTGGTATCTGCCTCGGCGCACAGCTGCTGGTGCGCCATCTTGGTGGCGATGTGCGTGCACATATGGACGGGCTTACCGAAATTGGCTGGTATGGGCTTCGTCCGACAACCGATGGTGAGGCTTTGATGCAGTGGCCACACATGGTTTACCAGTTCCATCGCGAAGGTTTCAGCCTGCCTGATGGTGCAAAACTGCTGGCGACTGCAGACACCTACCCCAATCAGGCATTTCGCTATGGTGAAAACGCCTGGGGTATTCAATTTCATGCTGAATTGACCCAGCTGATGATGCAAAGGTGGGTCGTGCGCGGTGCCCACCGTTTTGAAATGCCGGGCGCGCAGCAGGGACATGAGCATCTGCTTGGCCGACTGGTTCATGATGGTCATTTGCGTCTTTGGCTGGCGGAATTTCTGCAGCGGGTTTTTGGCCGGCAGGTGCCTGACAAAGCCTATGGCGTCAATCAGCATTTGGGGCATGTTCAACACGATTGAGCGCCTGAATCCGCCGTAGCTGCGGGAACAGCAGAGCCCAGATACCAGCAACGCCAACAGCACCTATGCCTCCAATAACAACGGCGGGAACTGCACCAATCAGTGCCGCCATGCCGCCGGCGCGAAATTCACCCAACTCATTGGACGCACCGATAAACACCATATTGACGGCACTGACACGCCCGCGCAGCTTGTCCGGCGTCCACAACTGGATGAGGGTTTGACGCACATAGACAGAGATCATGTCGGCAGCCCCCATGACAATCAGTGCTGTGACAGACAACCAGGCAATTGTCGAAACGCCGAATACGATAGTGGCCACACCAAAGAGTGCGACGGCAACAAACATGGCTGATCCGGCGTTTTTACTGATCGGGTTTGCTGTCAGATAGATTGCCATGCCAATGGCGCCAATACCTGGTGCCGCCCGCAATATTCCCAGTCCCCAGGGTCCAAGCTCGAGAATGTCGCGGGCAAAAACCGGCATCAGTGCAATGGCGCCGCCCAGCAGCACCGCAAACATGTCCAGTGAAATGGCGCCGAGCACGATTTTCTCCCGCCAGATATAGCGAAATCCGGCCGATAGTGTTTCCCAGCTCTGATTGTGAACGCCGCGCTCCTGCGGTGGTTTGGGAATGGCAAAGACCAGAAGGGTTGCAACAGTGAAGAAAGCAAGGCTGCACCAATAGGGAACCGTATCGCCAAGTCCGTAAAGCAGGCCGCCAGCGACCGGTCCCAGAATAGTTGCTGCCTGCCAGGAGGTTGAATTCCACGCGATGGCATTGGCAAGATCAGATTGTGGAACCAGGTTTGGCGCAAGCGAGGTGGATGCGGGTGCAAAGAAGGCACGCGCTATGCCAAAGACAAGCAGCACCGCAAATACCGGTAGTGGCGACGTCAGTCCGCGCATGGTCAGGTAAAGCAGGACAATCGCAGAACCAAGGCTGACGATTTCGCAAATGCCCATGATCAGCCGTCGGCCAAATCGGTCAGCAGCAGCACCGGTAACCAGAATCAGGATCAGTGCAGGCAGGAACTGGACAAGGCCGATCAGTCCCAGATCAAAGGGATCGCGGGTCAGATCATAAATCTGCCAGCCCACCGCGACACTGATGACCTGCATTGCAAAGGCGGACAGGAAACGGGCAAACCAGTAATAGGTATAGGATTTGTGCCTGAACGCATCAAAGCGTCCCGGCACATGGGCATCATTCTTCGACATAGCTGTGTGCCATGGAGCAAAGGGCTATCGAATTGTGCATTGTGTCCTGTCAAATCACCCGGGGTCTGTGCTTTGTATCCGCTGCGATGATCTGAGGCAACGCATCTGCGGGATTGAATAATTTGAGATATTTCCGGGTTATTCAATAAATCAGGATATCAGTAAAAACCCTGCGAATGAAAAGCATGGACTTGCCGCAGGGCGACGCAATGGCTACATGTCGAAAACAAATTATTGGAGACCGCGATGATTGCCCTTTTTTCGACCATAGATCTGGCCCTGAACATCTATACGTGGATTATTATTGGCAGTGCCATTTTCTCCTGGCTCTATGCCTTTAACGTGGTCAATACAAGCAACCGGTTTGTTGGAGCGGTGGGTGAGTTTCTCTATAAGGCGACGGATCCTGTATTGAGGCCAATTCGCCGTATTTTACCGGATCTGGGCGGGTTGGATATTTCACCAATCGTTCTGCTGCTGATAATCTTCTTCATCCGCCGCTTCCTTTGGACGTCGATTGCTCCAATGTTCGTGTAGCATCCACATTTTGTTTGAGGTGCAGCACTGAGAACACACAGGAACGGACATCGTCGGTTGCGTCACTCCTAACGGGAGTTTGTTTGATGGAACGCTACGCAGGACCTGTTTTGTCATGAGCCAATTTTGTGCTGGTTGTACATGTCCACCACGATTTGCCATCTGTCACCGTCGTGTTTGAGTGTGAAATTGTATGTGCCGGTATAATTCAGGTCAGATTTTTCAACCACGACGGTCGCATTACCAATCATGACCGCTTGGGTGCCATCGGCGGAGACAAAAAGATACTCAATCGTGTGACTCAACCTGCCTTTGTTTTCGCGGAGAGTTGTGATTGCACCGCGCAACACTTCGTCCCGTCCTTGTATCGGTTTTGACCCAGGTGAAACCCAGAATGCATCCTTATCGTAGAGTGAAATCAGGCCTTCCAGGTTATAGTTCGCGGCGTATGTATTGAATGTATCATTTAAGGTGATGAGGCTCTCCCGACTGACATTGGAGATGTCATCGGTCAGTGCTTGGGTGGTTGTAATCACCAGGACTGCGATTGTGGAGGCAATTTTTAATGGAAAGCGCATGAGTTCATCCCCTGTTTAACGTATCAAAATGGACATTCAGTTCGCGATATGGAACGTGCCGAAGCGCCTTCTGCTAGTCATAATTATCAAAAATACTATCAAGACTGTTATCGTTAGCCAATATGACATTCATTGAGATTGATGAGGGGGATTTATACATGCGATCCTCGTGCGTTTCGAAAGCCGTCTGCAAAATGGAGGTATTGGCTAAATGATGGAAAACGCAATCTTTGCAACTGATATCTGGCTTGGCAGTCGCTTTGATGTTGAAAAGGATTAGTGTGTTTTGCCGACAAATTTTCCGTCGAAACAGCGTGAGCGGGTTATGTATGATATGTGGCAGCGTATCGGGTTTGGTGGACAAAACCGTGCAGGATAGCTGGTGCCGTGCAAACCCGGCAGGCCTCCGGATAACAGTGAGGCTGACACCCGGCGCAAGCCGCGACGGGTTGGATGGACTGGAATTCGGGGCCGATGGACGAAATTATCTTAAGGCACGTGTCACCCGTGAGCCGGAAAAAGGCAAGGCAAACAAAGCGCTGATCGCCCTTGTTGCAAAAATATGCCGGTTTGGGAAAACGTCCGTAAAGCTCGTTTCAGGCGAAACCAGCCGGATGAAGACGCTGTCTATTGACGGTGACAGTGGCGTCCTGAAGCGCAAAATTTGTGATGCGATGGCTGATTAGACCGTTTCACGTTTTGTCAGAAACGGGACAACAGTGTCGGCCTTTGATTTTGTTGATGCATTCAGGTTTTGCCGCACCCGTCAAAACCTGAATTGCTCCGGAGCGGATGGCCATCCCCATTCGGGAAACAAATCCCCAAAAACCGCTACATCAGTAATATTTCATTTTCTTCCTGAATTTCAGATATTTCGTCACCGAAAATACGATGCCCAGCAGGCTGAATCCAATCAGGAACATAAGCGTCAGTGAGACATAATAATCAATGCCGAAGTCCTCAAGCCTGTCGGGGAACATGAAATATTCGGGGTAATCCGGATTGTAGATAACCTCTACAGGCAATCCAATCGCATTATCGACGTTCAGCTCACGGTCGCGAAAGATTTTTTCCCCGGCATGAATGTCACCCTTTTCATCCTCAAATTGAACCACTCCAATGTATGGTGCCCGGACATCCTCCTGTGTTTTTCGAATTTCGACTATCCGCGCTACAGCGTCCGTGCTGTCCATCTGGATCAATGCATATTTGAGGCCATTGATAAAACTGATGTTGAGCATGACGTAGGACGTCACGGCCATGATGATAAATATCCCGATCGATAATATGTATCGGTCCGCTTGCGCCTCTTTTGGCGAAAACGTCATACTCCAATATGCCAATCCATTACGCTGACCTCCCTTTCGCCCCAGGTAACTCAGGTTTCAATCGGTGGTTAAAATCAACGCTCAAAAGGCCTGATTTCGTTTGGCCGATTAGCGCAATTCAGCTTTTGACGGAACCGGCAAAGCCTGAATGCATCAACAAAATCAAAGACCGACACCGCTGTCCCGTTTCTGACAAAACGTGAAACGATCCAGAACGAGATCAAAGTCACGCCGCATTACTTGTTCAAATTGCTGATACAAGTAAATAAATCAGAATCTTTCGTATGAATTATGTCAACTCATCCGGGAAATACAAGTTTATTTTCTCTTTTCACGTGCGTAATGAAAGTGGGCTGAAAACCCTCAGACGGTTTGGCCCGGAAGCAGGTGAAAGTCCTGAAGCTGATGATTTTGCGTCCTGCGCAGATCAGAAATTCAACCATTCAATCCGGGTGATGGGTCAGGGTCAGGTCTGAAGTTCTGTAATCAAAGGGGCCGCACAGGCAGCCCCTTTGTCAATGTCACCGGCTACTGTGCGGATTTTGCCCGCTCAATGGCTTCAACAATCAGTGTTTTGGCCCGGTTTGAGTCCTGCCAGCCACCAATCTTGACCCATTTTCCGGGCTCAAGATCCTTGTAGTGCTCAAAGAAATGTTCAATTTGCTTCAAGGTGATTTCCGGTAAATCAGTAAATTCGCTCACTTTTTCAAAGCGCTGGGTCAAATGCGATGACGGTACGGCAAGAATTTTTTCATCCTGGCCGGCATTGTCTTCCATGATCAATACGCCGACCGGGCGCACGTTGATGACACAACCGGGTATCAGCGGTCTGTTGTTGCACACAAGTACGTCAATCGGGTCGCCGTCGTCTGATAATGTATGGGGTACAAATCCGTAATTGCCCGGATATGTCATTGGAGTGTAGAGAAACCGGTCCACCACGAGTGTGCCTGCGTCCTTGTCCATTTCATATTTGATTGGATGGCCGCCAACGGGCACTTCGATAATGACATTGATGTCATCGGGTGGTGTATCGCCGATGGAAATAGCGTCGATGCGCATAATGGATCCTGTGTTTGTCTGGTATGGCGTGGGGATAGCGCTTTGTTCGCTGCAGCGCAACATGTCTTTGGTATAGTCTTCAAAGATCATGTGTTGCCGGTCTGCCGGGGGCAGGTGGCAGACCAAAAAAGGCAGCTGTTGCGGTAATTCCGCACTCAGGCCATCATCCGCGCCAAATTTACCCTATGGAAAATGCAAAGTGCTTATGCGGTTTTGATCAGGGCCATACGAACGCGAGTTTTCGTATGGCCTTATTGTCGAAGTTCTCAGAACCTTCAGCGATATCAATACCACCGAGCGCTGTGTAGAAATTCACCGCACGCTCGTTTTCTTCCAGTGTCCACACAACCATGCCCTTGCACCCCAGAGAACTCAGCAATCGTCTGGCCTCCCCGAACAGTTTACTGCCAAGTCCTATCCCCTGATATTCAGGCTTGAGATAAAGCTCATAGATCTCGCCCTCCTGGGGCAGGGATCGGGCGCGGTTGAGGCCCAGTGTCGCATAGCCGGTTATTACGCCCTCGACTTCGAGCACCAATATGCTGGTTGAACCGCGAATGGCATTCATCCACCAGGTGTAGCTGCGTCGCTCCACCATCGCCATCAGTGTCTTGTAGGGGATCAGTCCGGAATAGGCATGCTGCCACGCGGCACGATGTGTCTCGGATATCGCCAGGGCGTCATCCGGTTCTGCACGTCTCACATCTATTGCCAGTGTCGTCATGACGGAATCCTAACCGTTTCGGTCCGAAACGCGAAGTGCTCCATGACCCATGTCGGTACGGTACCCACAGGTAATATGCCCGCGGTACGGCAACAGATTAACGGATTGTTAAACGATCAGGCAAGGGAAGAAACGTTTTGCCCCCAATCTGCTGCGCAGATCAAAAGCAAAACGCTTGAGATTATTCAGACCGTTTCACGTATTGCCAGAAATGCGGCAAGGGTGTCGGCCTTTTATTTTGTTGATGCATTCAGGTTTTGCGGGTTGCGTCAAAACCTGAATTGCTCTCTAGGCAATCTGTGCAGATTTGGATTTTGCAAGCCGCTTGCGATCAACCGGATCAAGATAGATTTTACGAAGGCGGATTGTTTTCGGCGTGACTTCAACAAGCTCGTCATCCTGAATCCATGACAGCGCACGATCCAGTGTCATGCGTACCGGTGGTGTCAGCTTGATCGCCTCATCTTTACCCGATGCACGCATGTTGGTCAGCTTCTTGCCCTTGAGGACATTGACTTCCAAATCGTTGGAGCGTGTGTGAATGCCAACGATCATTCCCTCATAGACCTTCTCACCGGCATCGATGATCATCGGGCCACGGTCTTCCAGGTTGAACATGGCAAAGGCAACGGATTCGCCATTGTCATTTGAAAGCAGAACCCCGGTGCTGCGGCCGCCGATATCACCTTTGTAGGGCTGATAATCATGGAAAAGACGGTTCATGATTGCTGTGCCGCGGGTGTCCGTCAAAAGCTCGGACTGGTAGCCAATCAGGCCACGTGTTGGTGCATTGAATACCAGACGAACGCGATTGCCACCGGACGGGCGCAACTCGACCATCTCGGCCTTGCGCTCGGACATTTTTTGAACCACGACGCCGGAATGTTCTTCATCAACGTCAATAACCACTTCTTCGATTGGCTCAAGAAGCACGCCATCGTCGCCCTTTTTCATAACAACCCGTGGGCGGGAAACGGCCAGTTCAAAACCTTCCCTGCGCATGGTTTCAATCAATACAGCCAGTTGCAACTCGCCACGACCGGAAACATAGATTGAATCCTTGTCTGCCGCTTCCTCGATCTGAAGTGCCACATTCCCTTCCGCTTCCTTCATCAGGCGATCACGGATAACACGGCTGGTCACCTTGTCGCCTTCCGTGCCGGCAAGCGGTGAATCATTGACGATAAAGGACATGGTCACGGTTGGCGGGTCAATTGGTTGTGCCGGCAGCGCTTCCTTGACTTCTGGCGCACCATAGGTGTCGGCAACGGTGCCTTTGGTCAGTCCGGCGATGGCAACAATGTCGCCCGCGCGGCCTTCTTCAATCGGTTGGCGCTCGATGCCACGGAAAGCCAGTATCTTGGATACACGGCCCTGCTCGATGAGCTTGCCGTCTGCGTCCATGACCTTGATAGGCTGGTTTGGCTTGATGCTGCCTGAATGGATACGTCCGGTGATGATGCGGCCGAGAAATGGATTGGCTTCCAAAATGGTGCCGATCATGCGGAATGGACCTTCACCCACATTGGGTTCCGGCACATGTTTGAGAACGAGATCAAACAGCGGTGTAAGCATCTCTTCCTTTGGACCCTCAGGGCTGTAGTTCATCCAGCCATCGCGGCCTGAGCCATATACGATTGGAAAATCCAATTGTTCGTCATTGGCGTCGAGTGCCGCGAAAAGGTCAAAAACCTCGTTGATCACTTCATCGGGGCGCGCATCGAACCGGTCGATCTTGTTGATTGCGACGATAGGCTTGAGACCAACCTTGAGAGCCTTGCCAACCACAAATTTGGTTTGTGGCATGGGACCTTCTGCGGCATCAACAAGCACAATGGCACCATCAACCATGTTGAGGATACGCTCAACTTCGCCGCCAAAATCGGCGTGTCCGGGTGTATCAACAATATTGATACGCACATCATTGTGGACCACGGACGTGGCCTTGGCCAAAATAGTGATGCCGCGCTCTTTTTCCAACTCGTTGGAATCCATGATGCGTTCGGCAACACGCTGGTTGTCGCGAAACGCGCCGGACTGTTTCAAAAGTTCGTCAACAAGTGTTGTTTTCCCATGGTCAACATGGGCGATGATCGCAATATTGCGCATAGACATGGTATATACCTGGAGTTTGGTGCGCGCTCGCAGCGTCGCTTCTACTGTGTTGAGGGGCTCTTACAGGGTTTTGTGCGTATGCGAAAGGGGGCGCGTGCCGATTTGCGCCGATACGCACTCACACGGCCAGTCAGATCGAGCCATACAGCGGCTGCGACGACACTCTAACAGGTCGTCAGACCCTTCTTTTTCAGCATTGCCGAGGTATCGGGCATCTTGCCGCGAAAAGTCCGATAGGTTTCCTCGGGATCGACACTGCCACCGGCGGCATAAATGTGCTGGTAGAGCCTTTGTGCCATTTCGCCATCAAACACATCGCCACTTTCCTCAAAGGCGTTGAAGGCATCCGCATCCAGCACCTCAGACCACATGTAGGAATAATAGCCTGCCGAATAACCGTCACCGGAAAAAACATGCAAAAAATGCGGTGTGCGGTGACGCATGACAATCGCATCCGGCATACCGAGTTCGGTCAGTTTTTGTGCTTCGAAAGCCAGCGGATCATTGATTGATTCCGCATTGTGAAAAGCCATATCCACCAGTGCTGACGCGGTATATTCAACGGCAGAAAAACCAGCATTAAAATTACGGGCAGCCAGCACTTTTTGCAGCAACTCGGGTGGGATCGGCTCACCGGTTTCATGATGCACCGCAAATTCGCCGAGCACCTTTGGTACTGTTAGCCAATGTTCATAAAGCTGGGACGGCAGCTCAACAAAATCACGCGACACCGATGTGCCGGCAATGGATGGGTGCGTGACGTCGGACAGGAGGCCATGCAGGGCATGACCAAACTCGTGAAAGAGTGTTCTGGCATCATCCAGCGACAATAGTGCCGGTTTGCCTTCGGCCGGTTTGGCAAAATTCATCACATTGTAGATGATCGGCAGCTGTCCATCATCCAGTTTATGCTGGCTTTGAAAACTGCTCATCCATGCGCCGGACCGTTTGCTCGATCGGGCAAAGTAATCCGCCAGAAAAAGACCGATGCGTGCGTTGTCGCGATCGCGTATTTCAAAAACCCTGACGTCGCTGTGGTAGCCTTCCAATTCTTTGCGCTCGTTGATTTTGAGACCAAACAGCCGATTGGCGACCGCAAAACAGGCCTCAATCATGTTCTCGAGCTGCAAATAGGGCTTGAGTTCCGCTTCGGAAAAATCAAATTTGCGGTTGCGCAGTTTTTCCGAATAGTGACGCCAGTCCCAGGGCGCTACCATGTGGTTTTTGCCTTCCTCGGCAATTAACCCGGCTATTTCGTCCTCTTCCTTGCGCGCTTTGAGCAAGGCCCTGTCCCATACTTTCATCAGCAGGGTATTCACCGCATCGGGTGTTTTGGCCATGGTGTCGTCGAGTTTGAATTCGGCAAAATTTGCGAAGCCAAGCAGGCGGGCTTTTTCACCACGCAGCGCTAAAATACGCGAAATGATAATGGCATTGTCTGTATCGCCGCCATTTTCTCCGCGTGAAACCCAGGCGGTGAAAGCGTGTTCGCGCAGGTCGCGTTGCGCGCAAAAGGTCAAAAAGGGCTCAACAATGGACCGTGAAAGGGTGACGGCATAGGGACTGTCGAGTTGACGCTCGCGGGCAGCACCGGCCATGGCATCCAGCAGAAATGGTGGCAGTCCCTTCAGATCATCCTGTTTGGACAGTTCCATGAACCAGGATTTTTCATCG
Source organism: uncultured Rhizobiaceae group bacterium (assembly GCA_947501445.1). Lineage (GTDB taxonomy): Bacteria > Pseudomonadota > Alphaproteobacteria > Rhizobiales > Rhizobiaceae > Hoeflea_A. Next base: position 42,073 of record CANMVS010000021.1, read on the forward strand.
GCCAGTACATTCTGGCTGAATTGTGCGCCAAGACCTGCCAATTCCTCGTTGATCGCTGCCAGCTGCGATTGATCCGTATCGTCCAGTTGCGCGCCGGCGCGGATAAAACTTTTCCAGTGTTTTTCCAGAACCCGACTTTGCTCGGCGCTCAGAGCAAGTCCGTCACGGGTTTGCCACAGTACATCAACACGCTTAAAAAGCGCCCTGTTCATGGCTATGGCCGAAAAATGCCGCGACAGTTTGGGCGCGATGTCACGCTCCAGCGTGTGAATGGTATCATTGCTGTCAGCACCGGCCTTGTTCCAGAACAGGGCAGAAACCCGCTCCAGTGCCTGTCCGGCCTGTTCCAGCGCGACAATGGTATTTTCAAAGGTTGCAGCCGCTGTATTGGTTGCTATGCCATCTATTTGTCGCTCATGCCGGGTAAGGGCTTCTGCGAAGGCCAAAGCAAAATCATCATCCAAGATTTGGGAAAACTCCGGCAAACCCTGTGGGCCCTGCCAATCAAAGATATGATGGTTGAAACTGCTCATAAGGATTGCCTCCGGGGATGGCTTTTCAAACTGCGATGTAGGCGGCGCGTCGCATTGATACAAGGCGCGGACAAATAAAAACGCCCGGTTGAACCGGGCGCAATATCTTCAAAGCAGACCCACACAAGCTATTTTTTGCGTGCAGCCAGTGTGCGCAGGCGCAGTGCGTTCAACTTGATGAATCCAGCCGCGTCCTTTTGATCATAGGCACCCTGATCATCTTCAAATGTCACAAGTCGGTCAGAATAAAGTGTCGTATCGGATTCGCGACCAATCACAATGACATTGCCCTTGTACAGCTTGAGGCGCACTTTGCCTTCAACTGCGCGCTGGCTGAGGTCTATGGCCGCCTGGAGCATCTCGCGCTCGGGAGAGAACCAGAAACCATTGTAAATCAGTTCGGCATATCTGGGCATCAACTCATCTTTCAAATGAGCTGCGCCGCGATCCAGCGTGATTGATTCAATAGCCCGGTGCGCCGTCAGCAATATCGTACCGCCAGGCGTCTCATAAACGCCCCGCGATTTCATGCCAACGAAGCGGTTCTCAACCAGATCAAGGCGTCCAATGCCATTGTCACGACCATAGTCATTAAGCCGTTCAAACAAAGTTGCCGGTGACAGGCGTTCGCCGTTAAGCCCGATTGCATCACCCTTTTCAAACTCGATTTCAATCGTCGTTGGCTGATCCGGTGCGTCCTCGGGGGCAATGGTCCGCTGGTACACATAGGAAGGTGGTTCAACCCACGGATCTTCCAGTACTTTACCTTCCGAGGAGGAATGCAGCATATTGGCATCGACGGAGAATGGCGCTTCGCCGCGCTTGTCCTTGGGAATGGGAATCTGATGCTGTTCAGCAAAATCAATCAGATCGGTGCGCGATTTCAGCGTCCAGTCTCTCCACGGCGCAATGATCTTGATATCGGGATTGAGCGCATAGGCTGCCAGTTCGAAGCGAACCTGATCATTGCCCTTGCCGGTGGCACCATGCGCGATGGCGTCTGCGCCGGTTTCACGGGCAATTTCAATCAGACGTCGTGAAATCAAAGGCCGAGCAATGGATGTGCCCAGCAGGTAGACACCCTCATAGACGGCATTGGCGCGGAACATTGGAAAAACGTAATTGGCGATGAATTCCTCACGCAGGTCTTCAATGTGAATTTCCTTGATGCCAAGCAGTTCTGCTTTTTTGCGTGCAGGCTCGAGTTCATCACCCTGACCGAGATCGGCGGTAAAGGTAACAACCTCCGCATTAAGCTCGGTTTGCAGCCATTTCAGGATGATTGAGGTGTCCAGTCCGCCAGAATAGGCGAGGACGACCTTTTTCACATCTTTGAGAGCGCTCATTGTGTTATCCATTGTCCAGTATGGTGGTTTATGCATTTCAGCGACGTTGAAACCAACTCACAACGCGCTTTGTTATTTGTGAAATCGGCGGCACTTTAGTCGGAATGGCGCGCGATACAAGCCCGCATGTGAATTCCTCTATTGGCCGCTTGGAAAAGCAGGTGCAATTGGCCTATGTTTGTTCGGCTTACGCAGGCTGCAAAGAGGATATATTGTCATGGGTTTTATGCCGGATCCAGCTGTTCTTCTGGCCTTTGCGGCGGCGAGTATCCTGCTCATTTTGACACCGGGTCCGGATATGACCCTATTGATCGGCCGGGCGCTGACATCTGGCCGTGGCGCTGCTTTGGCCTGTGTTGGTGGCACGATCATCGGTTTGGTTGTGCATACAATGCTTGTTGCACTGGGCGTTGCCGCATTGGTCGTCGCATCGCCAACGGCATTTCTGGTTCTGAAAACGGCCGGAGCGGCCTATTTGCTTTGGCTGGCGGTACAGGCATTGTTTCGCGGTTCAAAATTTCATGCCGGCATTCCAGATCAGACGGGCCAGAACCAGCGAAAAATGGTGGCAAACTGGACCAGTGGTCTGACGGTCAACCTGCTCAATCCGAAGATCATCATATTCTTCATGACATTCCTGCCGCAATTTGTGTCGGTTGATGATCCTCATATTCGTGGCAAGCTGATTACGCTCGGGCTGATCTATGCCTGTCTGTCGCTGCCAATTTCCATGTTGATGGTTCTGGCCGCAGGGAAACTGTCAAAATGGTTGAAACGCAACCCCAGGGCCATGCGCATTCTGGATTATGTCTTTGCGGGCGTTTTTTCCGCCTTTGCTGTCAGGATTTTTCTGACTGAGGGGCGCTGACGGTTTGATGTTGTTTATCATCGGGAAGCCAGTTTCCGGCGTTCCGACCTGAAATGAACCAATAGACAATACCGCTGATCATGCCTGATGCGAGGCAAAGAAGGGTAAATTCGAAATCCGGTTGCCGCCGGGTGCTGCGGATCAGCAACAGGATCAGCGGCGCAGCGGCAGCAATTGCGCCGCCACTCAGCGCATAAAACAGCCAATCACGCCGTCTGGTGAATTCACCATAGAGTATGATGAGCATTGCCGGAAAAAATGCGACATATCCGGCAAGACTTGCCAGTGCAAATGCACCAATGACCAGTCCCACATCCAGACCGGATTGTGATAATTGGTTTGCCTCATGCGGCGTCAGAATTTTGGTGAGAAACATCAGCGCTATACCTGCCGTTATCGCCGCCAGCACAAAGCCGATAGTGATCATAACGAGACGCAGGAGCAAAAGCGCAAATCGATCCACGGGTTATTCCTCAGTTATCTCAGGTTTCGCCGTGTCCGGCTATCATCATCGCTTCCAGGGCCAGTCGCTCGGTTTTGCGCAGACGCTCGGATTCAGATTTCAACTGACCACATGCAGCAAGAATATCGCTGCCTCTTGGCGTGCGGATGGGTGAGGCATAACCTGCGTGATTGACGAAATCGGCAAAAGTCTTGATGTGTTCCCAGTCGGAACATTCATAACGGCTGCCTGGCCACGGGTTAAACGGGATCAGATTGATCTTGGCCGGTATTCCTTTCAGCAGGCGTACCAGATCTCTGGCATCCTCCAGCGAATCATTGACACCTTTGAGCATGACATATTCAAATGTGATGCGCCGCGCATTGGACAGGCCAGGATAATCCCGGCAAGCCTGCAGCAATTGCGCAATCGGGTACTTGCGATTGATCGGCACCAGTTCATCACGCAGTTCATCGCGAACCGCATGTAGTGAGATGGCCAGCATAACGCCGATTTCTTCACCGGTTCGGTATATTTCGGGAACCACGCCGGACGTTGACAGGGTTATGCGTCGTTTCGACAGGGACAGGCCTTCATTGTCGGATGCAATGAGCAGGGCCTTTTTTACATTCTCGAAATTATACAGGGGTTCGCCCATGCCCATCATCACAATATTGGTAATCTTGCGTCCTTCAGATGGAACAATTGCGCCCTGCGGCGTGTCTTTTTCCGGAAAATCACCAAGACGTTCACGCGCCAGCAGCAATTGGGATATGATTTCCTCGCTGGTCAGGTTGCGAACCAGTTTTTGCGTTCCCGTATGGCAAAAAGTGCAGGTCAGTGTGCAGCCAACCTGACTGGAAATGCACAAAGTGCCGCGCCCGTCCTCGGGAATATAAACCGTCTCGATTTCAACCGGATTGCCGGCACCACGCGGCGGAAAACGCAACAGCCACTTGCGTGTTCCGTCGCTCGATATTTGTTCATCGACGATCTCGGGGCGCGCGATGGTGTAATGCTGGCTCAGCAGCGCGCGCAAATCCTTGGAAACATTGAGCATCTCGTCAAAGTTTGAAACACCGCGCACATAAAGCCAGTGCCACAGTTGTTGTGTACGCATTCTGATTTGGCGCTCAGCGATGCCGACAGCCTTTAACGCATCCCCCAGCTCTTCACGATCCATACCAATCAACGTTGGTTTTAAGTCGCTGTGCTGCGGGTTTGCCGCCTTTGCACGAATGGCAAGCGCGTCACGCGTTTGAGTGTTTTTCAGGTCAATTGTTGCGGGCATGGAGCAGATCTTTCAGATCAAATTCAGTTTGACGGCGCGTCGAGACGTTTTTCCATCTTGTCTGCACTGCAGACAGGGGACAAAACGCACAAGCAGTCTGGCGCGGTGATCTATCACCAAACGACGCCTGCGTCACCCCGGCAAATTTTGTGCCCGGCAACTGATGTTTCGTGTGCTCTCTATATAGGTCACGACAAAAGGCCAGCGCAAGGCTGGCCTTTCAAAGCAATCATTTATCCGATGATGTTACCGGCAGTTTTCAATTTCTTTCAGTGCAGCCGTCACGCCGGAAAGCGAAAAATCGTAGGAGGTTTTTGTGCCGCGGCGCGATGTCGCCTTGATACTCATTGATGATCCGGCGCGCATGGCACCCACCAGTGCTGGTTCTTCGGCGGCATTTTCGACCCAGGCAGAATCATTCTTGGTGAACAGTACAAAGTTCTTGCCGTCAACAATCACGGTGACTTTGGACCCATCCTGCAACGTGTAACCCATCTTTGCCTGAGGTTCGTAGCTGATGTTCTGACCTGGCCTTTGTGAAATCAGAAAGAATATGTCCCCGTGATTCACATTGGCAGGTGCCTTATTTGTCGGCAGCGACAGGATATAGCAAACCTTGCCATTGGGCGCCTGATAAGAATAGGCACCCCATGCGTTAAATTGCTTGATGAGCGTCGGCGCTGATTGCGCCATAGCAGCGCCTGCCATAGCGATTGACAGGACAAGTGCGGTCACTAACTTCTTCAAAACCATAATAAACCTACCGGTTGTCTCCATTGCCTTCTTGCAGAAGGCCTTGCCTTGAACATGCTGATTTGGCAACAATTTGATTCAATTTGCGCAAATACCGGTTACCAAACCGTCAACAGATGGCGCAATAGTTAAAGATTGGTCGGTATTTTGGGGATATTGAGGCGGATTTCAACCATACGACGAATACTTCGCTGCCGGTTTGGAGCGAATCGAACCATGGAAGCGTAATTCGGCAGATGCATATCGGCTATTGTTCGGCAGGCTCCTCAAGTGCCTGTCGGGCGGCAATGTAATGCGCGGGGGTCATGTGACTACGGACCGCTGCTATAGCCGCCGCCAAAACCGCCATATCATCCGAGAAGCCAACGAAGGCGAGAAAATCAGGTAGGGCGTCGAGCGGCAGGACAAAATAAGCCAGCGCGGCAAGTAAAATTCCGCGCACCCGGGTTGGTGTTTGCGGATCGAGCGCGCAAAAATAGGCGGCAACAACATCTTCGGAAAATGGGATTTGCTTTGCGGCGCGGCGCATCGTGTTCCAGAATCCGTCAAGAACCCGTTTCTTTTGCCCGTGCCTTGTTTGCTCATCACCCGGCACAAGAATTTCGCCAATATTGACGTCAACCATCGCTCGCCTCATGTCAGTGTCTGCAACAATGCTTAAGGGACGTTGCATTCCATACAATATGGCTCCTATGGCCGGTTTGTTCAAGTTTTACGTGATGTTGGCGGCCCTGTTCATGGCTTTCGCCAGCTTGAAGTCGAGCGTGGTCAAACCACCGGTATCATGGGTCGTAAGCACAATGTCGACGCGGTTGTATACATTAAACCATTCAGGGTGGTGGTTGAGTTTTTCTGCCGACAGAGCACTGCGCGTCATGAAGCCGAAAGCCTCGCTGAAATTCCTGAATCGAAAAGTGGCCTGTATGGCCTTGGCATCATCGCGCAATGTCCAGCCTGCCAATTCGGCTAGTTGGCGTTGTGCCTCGTGCCGGTCTATCTCAGTAAACTCCATGATAATTCTCCTCAGACTGGTGAAGCTGCCAATTCAAGTGCCGCTACAAATACGAGGACGCCACGCAATCTGGACACGCAAGAATATTCTACTCAGGCCTGATCACGATTGGACTATCAACTGCGCCGATGAAAACAGCCAGAATACGCAAGGGAACAGATCCTGTGTTTTTGCCATTATGCCACACATTGACAGCCTCCAGCATTGCTTCCCCCTGACGGTAGGTTTTCGAGACTTCATCAGGATAAGTGACGGTAACCTCCCCTTCCAGGACGTAACCGTAGGTGGGATTGGGATGCCGATGCATGCCTGTTTCTTCACCGGGCATCAGGCTGACGATCATTGATGTTATCTGTGCCTGATCATCCTGCGGATACTGAAGCGGTTGACCGAGGTTGGTTTTGGTTTCATCAAGCAACGGCAGCACTTTGACATAGTCTTCGGCGGCAACATATTGTGTCAATATGCCAAGTGCCAGCAAGGCAATTGTCATGCGTCGGAATATGGCGTTCAGGCGCATTATGGCGTCCTTTAATGTTGGTCAGTCGCCAGACGCCACTGTGTAGCTCTTGTCTGCGACAGCCTGGGGCACTGGTACAATGCCCTTCGACAGCGGATATATCTCTTCTGTGACATAGGGGCCACCACCGACCGCCTCCCGAGAAGACAGAACAACAAATTGACCGACGGTAAAGGGGCCGACGTGAAAATTGCTCCGCTGGGACAGATATTCCACCACATCGCGTACCCGCGGATTTCTCAACCGCGCCAGCGTTACATGGGGGGTAAACCGGCGTGGATCGGGGCGCAGTTCAAGTCTTTGGCAAAGGCGCTCAATTTCCCCCTGCAATGCCATGAGATCCGGTGAAGCAGAGACACCAGCCCAAAGAGAATGCGGTTTTTTGGAACCGAATGAACCCATTCCGACCAGAGACAGCTCAAAGGCCGAGCGCCTTATACGATCGAGCGCATTGACAAGTTCATCTGCTGTCGGTGCGTCCACATCGCCAATAAACCTCAATGTTATGTGGTAGTTTTCAACATCTATCCAGCGGGCGCCGTGCAGACCACCGCGTAAAAGCGACAGGCTTAGCGCGGCTTCGCGCGGAATCTCGAGGGCAACAAACAAACGCGGCATGGCAGCCTCCCCGATTCGAATATAGCCCCAGCGAATCACGAGTGCCCGCCAAGGGCAAGTCCTGTTCGCCGAGAAAATTCAATTTCCGGTCAAAACATTCGTGAGCAAAGAGTGAATATTTCGACTATTGGGCACTTTGCCCATTTATCTTTTTAATCAATGCTTCAGCGTGCGGCAAAAAACGCGAAACCATTATATCCACACCCTTCGGGTTGGGGTGCATGCCATCACCGATGTCAAGGCCGGGTTCTGCTGCAACGCCATCCAGAAAGAAAGGATACAGGGGCACGTCATATGTCTGTGACAGCTCGGGATAGATCGGGTTGAAGCGCTCCGCATATTCGGCTCCCATGTTGGGTGGTGCCAGCATGCCAACCAGCAATACGGCAATATTGCGTTCCTGAAGTCTGGTGATGATTGTATCAATATTCTGGCGGGTCTTTTCCGGACTCAAACCGCGCAGTGCATCATTGGCTCCCAATTCGAGCAATACTGCATCGGTACCGTCGGGAACAGACCAGTCCAGTCGCGCCAGACCGCTGGTGGTGGTATCTCCAGACACACCCGCATTGTTTATTGTGACATCAAAGCCCCTGTTTTTCAGCGCGGCCTCCAGTTTTGCAGGAAAAGCGTCAGACTGGGCGAGTTGATATCCGGCCATCAAACTGTCGCCAAACCCAACAATCTTGACCGTTTTTGCCCATGCGGATGGGGCCACAACGATGGAAATTGCCCAAAATAAGGCGAATATTTGTAAAGCGGCTTTAATTTTCATTGCTGGGTCCCTAAATCAATTGGCAGTCCGGGGAAGATCAACACCGATGATATCCGTTGATACATATAGCGAGCATTTGCATTGTCAAAACCCATCATAGAATTAAAAAGCGCTGATTTGACGTTGGGCGACGGTGCTTCGTCTGTTCATGTACTCAAAAAAATGAACCTTGTCGTTACCACCGGTGAATCCGTTGGTATCGTTGGTCCGTCAGGATCCGGAAAATCAACGCTCCTGATGGTGCTGGCCGGGCTTGAACGCATAGACTCAGGCGAGATATTTATATCGGAACAGCCGATCCATGCCATGAGCGAGGATCAGGTTGCAGAATTTCGCGGCCGTAATGTCGGTATCGTCTTTCAGTCCTTCCATCTGATTCCCAATATGACAGCACTTGAAAATGTTGCGGTTCCACTGGAACTTGCCGGGCGGACTGACGCCTTTGCCATAGCCCGCGAGGAGCTGGCGTCCGTCGGTCTTGCCGAACGGCTGACACATTATCCCGGGGAGCTGTCCGGTGGTGAACAGCAACGTGTTGCCATCGCGCGTGCGTTGGCGCCTTCACCCGCCATGCTCATTGCAGATGAGCCAACCGGCAATCTTGATACCGAAACCGGTTCACAAATTGCCGATCTTCTGTTTGCCAAACAGGCCGAGCGCGGCATGACGCTGCTGCTTGTCACCCATGACACATCGCTGGCACAACGGTGCAGCCGACAGGTTCAGGTCCGCTCCGGAGAAATTTTAAGCGATGAAGCGCATGCAGTTGAAAAGGCTGCAGTAGCGTGACTGATGCGAGGCAAAACAAACGCCAAAGTGCGATGAACGGCCGGTTGGCTTTTCGACTGGCATTGCGCGAAATGCGCGGCGGACTATCGGGATTTTACATATTTCTGGCTTGTATTGCCCTGGGCACTGCAGCGATTGCGGGGGTGAACTCCGTATCACGCTCGATAACCAGTGCCATAACCCAGGAAGGCCAAACCATTCTGGGTGGTGATATCCGATTTGAAATCCAGAACCGCACAGCCAGCAATGAAGAACTGGCTTTTCTTGCCGGGCAAGGCACGATGAGCGCGACAACCAGTCTTCGCTCAATGTCGCGTTTGCCCGATGGTTCTGATCAGGCACTCGTGGAAATCAAGGCCGTCGATTCCAGATATCCGCTTTATGGTGAGCTGATCACCGCACCAGTGCGCGAATTCGATACGCTCTATGGTGAGGTGGATGGTCGTTTTGGGGTTGCTGTCGCGCCGCTGCTGCTTGACAGGCTTGGCGTTGCGCTTGGTGACACGGTTTTGCTGGGCAACGCCAAATTCGAGCTGAGAGCATTAATAGAAACAGAGCCGGATGCGCTGTCTGATGGCTTCGGGTTTGCCCCGCGTTTGTTGATGTCTTCAGACGGGCTGGAGGCTGCAGGTCTGGTGCAAACAGGCAGTCTGGTTGAATATGCCTACAAGATCAGGCTGGCCGATGGGACGAGTGAAAATCAGGTTGCACTTTTGCGAAGCGATGCGGAGCGCCAGTTTCCATCCGCCGGTTGGTCAGTGCGCAGCAGAAGCAATGCAGCGCCGGCACTCAGCGCCAATATCACCCGGTTTTCGCAATTTTTGACGCTGGTCGGACTGACAGCACTGATTGTCGGAGGTGTTGGTGTTGCCAATGCGGTGCGCGCCTATCTGGATTCAAAAAGAAGCGTCATTGCAACGTTCAAATGCCTTGGCGCGTCGGGACGTTTTGTCTTCGGCGTCTATTTGCTTCAAATCCTGATCATCACCACAATTGGCATTGCAATCGGCCTTGTGCTCGGTGCAGCCATGCCTATCGCCGCGGCATCTGCATTATCGGAAATCCTGCCCGTATCCACTGAGGCTGCGCTTTATCCCGATGCCTTGCTGCTGGCGGCTGTCTTTGGCTATCTCACAGCGCTTGCTTTTGCTGTTTTACCGCTTGGTCGGGCACGGGATGTACCGGCAACGGCTTTGTTCAGGGAACAGGGGTTTGATGCCTCCGGGCTACCCAAAGCGCGCTATCTGATTGCTGGCGCGGTCCTGATTGCCATCCTGGCAGCGCTGGCCATATACACTTCCTACGATCGCTTTATCGCCAGTATTTTTCTGGGTGCAATTGCCGTTTCATTTGTCATTTTACGTGCTGTGTCCGTGCTGATCGAATTGATGGCGCGCCGTGCCCCTGTGGTGAAATCGACAGCCCTGCGGCTGGCCATTGGCAATATTCACCGGCCCGGTGCCCTGACACCATCGGTGGTCCTGTCGCTTGGTCTTGGTTTGGCTTTACTTGTGACCCTGGCTCTGATTGATGGAAATCTGCGCCGCGAAATCAGCGGCAGTCTGCCAGAACGGGCACCGAATTTCTTCTTTGTCGATATTCAAAGTGCAGAGGTCGATGCCTTTACCGCCCTGCTGCAAAAAGACGCCCCAAACGGCACAATTCAGCGCGTCCCCATGCTGCGTGGCCGGATTTTGGCCTTCAATGGGGTCGATGTGCGTGAAATCGACGTGCCGCCCGGTGGCGAATGGGTTTTGCGTGGTGATCGCGGTGTCACCTATGAAGCGGAAATTCCACCAAATGCAAAACTGTCCGAAGGGCAGTGGTGGCCTGAGGATTATGCCGGTGAACCGCTGGTGTCCTTTTCAGCCGAAGAGGCCGGTGAATTGGGGCTAGCGCTCGGCGATACCATCACCGTCAATGTACTGGGCCGCAATATTACAGCCAGGATCGCGAATTTGAGGCAGGTTGAGTGGGAATCGCTCTCAATCAATTTTGTCATGGTGTTCTCACCAAATACATTTGCCGGTGCGCCTCACGCATGGTTGGCAACACTCAGTGATCCGGCGGCAAGCAGCGCTGAGGAGGCAAATGTATTGCGGGCCGTGACCAATGCATTTCCGACAGTCACAAGCGTTCGGGTCAAGGATGCGCTCGACGTTGTCAATCGACTTGTCGGTCAACTGGCAACGGCAATACGCGCTGCGGCTGCGGTTGCCCTCATCGCTTCCATCCTGGTGCTGTCGGGCGCTCTGGCTGCCGGCAATCGGGCACGTGCACACGATGCCGTTGTCCTGAAGACGCTTGGGGCCACACGGCGCACACTCATTCGGGCCTTTTCCTATGAATATTTGATTTTGGGACTGGCGACCGCAGTGTTCGCGCTGTTTGCAGGCGGAATCGCGGCCTGGTTCGTTGTTTCGCAGATCATGTCGCTGCCATCGCAGTTTCTGCCCGATGTTGCGGTTGCAACGATTGTTGTGGCGCTGTTGCTGACCGTTGGCATCGGCCTTGCAGGTACCTGGCGGGTTTTAGGACAAAAAGCAGCGCCAGTATTGCGCAATTTGTAACTGGTCTGGGGGGCTTGTGGTTAACTACCGTACGTCTTTAAGACAAAATGCTGATAAAATTGCGACTTCAGGCCTTGCCGTTGCCGCAATGAACCCTCATATTCACTACATCTGTGCCCGGTTTGTAACAAATCGTGTACGCAATCGATGAAACGAAGCTATTTGAGAGGTGAAAATGGCAAATCCTCGTGACTATCAGGTGCGCAGCCAGCAGGCAGGAGCGCAATCTGGTACTGTGATCGACGAAGGCCTAAGGTCCTATATGCTTCGGGTTTATAACCTGATGGCGATGGGACTGGCGATAACTGGTGTGGCTGCCTATGCGACATCGGAAATGGCAATTTCCGGCGGTCAGTTGACCCAATTCGGAAATCTGATTTTTGTCAGCCCATTGAAATGGGTTGTTATGCTGGCCCCACTTGGGTTGGTGTTTTTTCTGAGCTTTCGCATCCAGAAAATGAGCGTCAGTGCGGCACAGACAACATTCTGGATCTATTCCGGAATGATGGGCCTGTCCCTGGCATCGATATTCCTGGTGTTCACCGGCGAAAGTATCGTCCAAACGCTTTTTGTCACGGCAGCATCCTTTGGTGCCCTGTCGCTTTGGGGTTATACAACCAAGCGTGACCTGACCGGAATGGGTTCGTTCCTGTTCATGGGTCTGATCGGCCTCATTCTCGCGATGGTCGTCAATATATTCCTGCAATCCAGCGCGTTGCAGTTTGCAATATCGGGGATTGGTGTTTTGATCTTTGCAGGCCTTACGGCCTATGACACGCAACAGATCAAAAACATGTATTATGAAGGCGACGACAAGACGGTCGCTGGCCGTAAAGCGATTATGGGTGCGCTGCGCCTATATCTCGACTTCATCAATCTGTTCCTGTTCATGCTGCAGTTCATGGGCAACCGCAACTAAAACGAAATGTTTTGTTTGAAAAAGGCGGCCTGCGGGTCGCCTTTTTTATTGTCTTTGGGCGGTGTGTTCATAAGTGGGCTGAAGAATGAGCATTCTGATATGTGATGCGGAACTGGCAGATATTGATGCAATCACGGCGATCTATCGTGATGCAGTGGACAATGGGGTTGCGTCATTTGAGTTGTCGGCGCCCGATACTGGCGAAATGACGCGGCGGTTCTCAGCGCTGCGCGAGCAGAATTATCCCTACATTGTAGCAAGGGACGAGAAGGGCTGTGTGCTTGGTTATGCCTATGCCGGTGCTTATCGAACGCGTCCGGCCTATCGCTGGACGGTTGAGGATTCTGTCTATATCGCACCCGAAGCCCGCGGAAAGGGTATCGGCAAAGCATTGCTCGAGGCCATTATCGTGCGGTGTTGTGATTTGGGGTTTCGACAGATGATCGCAATTATCGGTGGCAGCCAACCGGCCTCAGTTGCCCTGCACGCAGCAACGGGTTTTGAGTTTAGCGGTACATTGCGGGCAACCGGGTTCAAACATGGCCAGTGGCTGGATACGACAATCTATCAACGTCAACTTGGCAGCGGTGACAGATCTGATCCGGATCCGGACGTGTACCCCGGCACTTTATTGGCGCCGTAAGTGCAAGAGCCTGTCTTTTTTAAATGGAAACATTTGACCGGGTGATTTTGGTCACTGACAAGACCTATCTTCGCTTCCGCGAAGATAGGTCCCGATCCCTTTTTGGCGCATTGTCCTATCGGAATACTGTTTCACATTTTTCCGGAAATGCTTAAGGCGGATTGCACGCAGTGGTGTCATCCCACCACAAGTGCGAGCCAACACTGTCAGGGGGCAAAATCACCCGGCCCATTCATCGTGGAATTTCAACTGTTTCTGCCTGTCAGGGGTGACGGAAAGTCGGCCCATCAACGTCGTTGCGCCGCTTGCCCGATGCACCACATCGCGCTGCGCGACGCGCCTAGCCGAGTGGACCGACTTTCCGCCATCAAATGCTTCCATTTAAAAAAGATAGGTTCTAACCCCGAACGAGTTTGGCTGATTTGTCGAAGACCTTGAGAACATTTTCCAGTTCCTGGCCGCGTTTGACAATCAGTCCGCTGGCGGCAATCACGCTGAATGCACCCTGTTTTCGCGCCAGCCTGGGGTCTTTTTCAATGCGAAAAACCGGTACTTCGCTGCTGCGTTGAAATACAGAAAAAACAGCCTTTTCCTTGAGGTGATCGATCGCATAGTCACGCCATTCGCCCTCACCGACTTTTAGTGAATATATACGCAGGATGGCGTCAAGCTCGCGTCTGTGAAAGGTGATAGGCAGTTGTTGTTTGTTTTTTCGGAACTCTTTGAGATCAACCAGTACGGATGATGATCCCCGATTGTGCTGTCCCGAATTTCCGCCCATATCTGTACCCTTGTGATCCTGTGACACCAGTGTGCCAGAAGAATACGGAATTGCAAGTGTGACAATGGTGGACGAGCGCGCGTGCCCAATGGCGCCGATTCAGGCTGTTATCTGCTGATCGGGTGTGGCACCGCCGGGAAGACAGATGTACCGGATTTCAGCTTGCACCGTCGGTCATGACACTGGCTCCGATAATCGCGCCTGGTATTGTGTCGGACTTCATGGTTTGCAGCAAAATGGCACAGCCATCATAGCCTTTATTGCTTACCATGGTGGCAGGCAGATCAACTTCCATTGCCTTGCCATCCCACATGCCTATCGTTTGCACATCGCGTACGGAGTGCCAATAGGTCAGTGCCTTACCGCGGTTCTCGCCGCGTTTGATCTGAATGGTGTTTTCGCTGTCAAAATAGACGATGACGATATTGGCTTTGCCTTGTCCTTCACCGACATTGATTTTGATCTTGTCACCTTCCAGTCTGGCTGAAACCGGGACGATCAGGCCGCGACCGCTTTTCTCGAACGCATCTATCTTGGCGTTGATGCCTTTTTTGTCTGCGCCATTGATGTGGTCCCTGCCGTTGATGACCACCTGCGGTGTGTAAACGCTGCTGCGGCCCAGCGTGCGGGCATAATCGTACTGTCGGTCCGTGCTCTGCTTGGAGCTGAGCGTGTCCTTCCAGCCAAGATAGTTCCAGTAGTCTACGTGATAGGCCAGTGCCACCACATCACCCTGTTCGACGAGTTCACCCAATACGGCGTCAGCTGGCGGACAGGAGGAGCATCCCTGGCTGGTAAAAAGTTCTACAACACCCTTTGTTGCGGCATCCTCGGCTATGGCATTGGGTATGAAAACGGATGATATGACAGTCGCTGCAACAATTGCACTGAGAAAATTTGTTAGATACCCCGTCATACTTCACCTGCCCGTATCGGTCAAAATTGACCGTGAAATTGCATAGTTGTTTTACCGATGTGGCTGATCAAGATAAAGTCACGTTCCGGTGACAAAATCCACTGTGGCCAGCCAATATCCGGCAAAATTGTATCAATTGACCGACACGTCGTGATGAATTATTTATGTTGTTGATGGGCTCGGCGATGGCGTCGCCGGGCGAAAGACATCACAAATAGCAATGGATTGGCATCCTGCACGCCCGGATCACCTGCAGGGCGATTCCGTAGTCTTCGTCCTCAGGCAGATGGAGACCACGATATGACACAAGAAAACAGCAATCGACCGCAGTTTTTCAACCGCCAGGACGGCGGCAAGGCGCAATTGCCTTTTTCCCAAAGTGAATATGAGCGCAGGCTTGCCGCCCTGCGCAGTGACATGGATCGTATGGATGTCGAGGCGGTTTTATTCACCTCGATGCACAATATTGCCTATTACTCGGGTTTTCTGTTTTGCAGTTTCGGCAGGCCCTATGCCTGTGTGGTGACCGCGGATCGATGTGTGACCATATCGGCCAATATCGATGGCAGTCAGCCCTGGCGTCGCTGTGTTGATGAAAATATTATCTACACGGACTGGCAGCGCGACAACTACTGGCGTGCCGTGCGTTCTGTCATCAAGGGTGACGGACGTTTGGGTATCGAAGCCGATCATCTGACCCTTGCTGCACGCGATGTGCTCCGTGTGTTCCTGGGTGCTGTCGAGCTTGTTGACATGGCGCCAGCGGCCATGGCACAGCGGATGGTGAAATCCGCCGAGGAAATTGCACTGATCCGTGAAGGCGCGCGTGTTGCTGATATTGGCGGCGAAGCCATTCGCGACGCCATCCGACCCGGAATCCGCGAGATTGATGTGGCCATGGCTGGCAGGGATGCAATGGAACTGGAGATAGCCAGAGCGCATCCGAACAGCGAAATGCGCGATAACTGGGTCTGGTTTCAGTCGGGCATTAACACAGATGGCGCCCACAATCCTGTTACAACCCGCCAGTTGGGTGTGGGCGACATTCTCAGCCTCAATACCTTTCCGATGATCTCGGGCTATTATACGGCCCTGGAACGTACGCTGTTTCTCGGCCAGCCCGATGATGCCTCACTGCACCTTTGGCAGATTAATGTCGGTGCGCATGAGTTGGGCCTTTCATTGATCAAACCCGGCGCAACCTGCTCTGGCATCTGTCGTGAAATCAACCGCTATTTCACAGATCATGGGGTTCTTGATTACCGCTCATTCGGCTATGGGCACTCATTTGGCATCCTGTCGCATTACTACGGGCGCGAGGCCGGTCTGGAATTGCGTGAGGATATTGATACGGAACTGGTTGCCGGAATGGTTGTTTCAATGGAGCCCATGTTGTGGGTCCCGGAAGGCACAGCAGGTGCAGGTGGTTACCGCGAGCACGATATTCTTGTGATCGCAGAACACGGCAGCGAAAACATTACCGGTTTTGGCTACGGACCTGAGCACAATATCATTTCTGCCTAGACCGTTTTACGTTTGTCAAAAACGGGACAACGGTGTCGGCCTTTGATTTTGTTGATGCAATCAGGTTGCCGGCAGTTCAAAAAAATGCACGCCAACCGCTGCATGGAACAACAAGTGCCCCATGCAGCGGTCAATTTACGACATTCCCATTGACCTGTGTCTTCTATGTGGTCAAATGCGCCGTCAATAGTATGGATGATCTCTTCTGATGATCTCCAGTTCTGGTTAGTGTGACCACGGGGATATTTGCATGCGCAAACTGGTTGTATTTGGTCTGATGGTTGCAACACTGTCAGGCTGTGGTGAGGATGACAGTCGAACCGGGAACATTGAACCTGTTGTTCGCGGCTTGAAAACCTGCCTGGTTGAAGATGTCCAGCAGACAACGGTGCGTCACTATCCCAGTGTCTTGCAGCCTTCTTCCACCACAACCCTTTCTTTTGAGGTCTCCGGGCGACTGGAAGAGGTCAAGCTTGATGTGGGACAGCGCCTCAACGCCGGTGATGTGATCGCTCAGATTGATCCCAAAACCCTGCAGATTCAGGTGGACAATGCTCAAGCTGCACTGGAACAGGCACAATCCACAGCGCGCAATGCAAAAGAGGACTATGACCGCAAAGCGCAACTGGTTGATCAGGGTGTTGTCACAAAGTCAGAAGCAGATCAGTCAAAAACCAATATGGAAACGAGCCAGGCGCAAGTGGTTCAGGCGTCCAAGCAGCTTGAAAATGCGACGCAGGACCTCGACAAGGCTGTGCTCACCGCACCCTATGGCGGTATTGTAAATTCCGTTGATGTGGAATCCTTTGCAAATGTCACGGCTGGCACGCCGATAGCGACGATTTACGCCGATGATCAGTTTGAAACCTCATTTACCGTTACATTTGATGTGGCGAGCCGTGTGGCTGTGGGCAAAGTGGCGACAGTGCGGTTGGCCGACGATCCATCGATTGTGCTTCCCGCGCACATCAGCGAATTGGGCTCGCGCGCAGACAGTATTTCGGCTTTTCCGGTGGTCGTCACGCTAGACGAAACCAACCCGCTGTTGAAGGCTGGAATGGCTGTTGAAATAACACTGGAGTTTGCCGTGCCACGGGGTAGCGGCTACACGCTTCCGCTGACCGTATTGCCCATGAATTCCGAGATTGACGCTCCGGACAATCTGAGCGAAGCGGCCGAGGGAGAATTGTATGTGTATGATGAGGCGACAAGCACCGTGAAGCTGCGCACTGTTCTGGTTGGTGGCATTCGTGACAACCAACTCATTGTAGTTGACGGCCTCAAGCCGGGAGAAAGGGTTGCCTGTGCCGGGGTGCCGTTCCTTCGTGACGGCATGGCTGTCAAATTGCTGCCAGACGCTGAATAGGGGCGGATTATGGATTTTCTGACCCGTTTCGGCCTTTCAAAATCTCGTCTGACCATCCTCGTCATGATAGCACTTATCGTGCAGGGGTTGATCAGTTACGGCTCAATGCCCAAACGCGAGAATCCGGCCATTACCATTCGCAATGCTGTGATCAGTGTACAGTTTCCCGGTATGGCCCCGGACCGGCTGGAAAATCTCATCGTCAAACCGATTGAGCGCAAACTGCGTGAAATCGGTGAGATTGAGGATATCAACTCACTGATATCCACCGGACAATCCGTTGTGACCGTGACAATCTATGATTATGTTACGTCGCAACAGCTCGATAGCGTGTTCGAAAATATCCGCAACAAGATGGATGACCTTAAACCGAATTTGCCGGACGGCACAGAGGGGCCATTTGTCAATACGGACTACGGTGACGTTTCCATAGCCACCATTGCGGTTACCGGTGAGGGCTTCTCCAACGCGGAATTGCGTGATTCTGCCGATGATCTGCGGGAACATCTCTACGAAATTGAAGGCATTTCCAAAGTCTCATTGTATGGCGTTCAGGAAGAACGCATCTGGCTGGAACTCGACACGCGAAAACTGGCGGCCATTGGCGTACAGCTTCAACAGCTTCTCAATGATCTGCAGGCACAAAATGTCATCATGCCTGCGGGTGAAATTGATGCCGATGGGGTCAACCTTATTTTGGAGGCCAATGGTGATCTTCAATCCGTTGAGGAAATCCGCAATGTTCTGACCAAAGTAAAAGGTGTGTCGGGCTTTATCCGTCTGAAGGATCTGATGGATGTGCGTCGCGGATATCAGGATCCGGTCGACAAGCCGGTCTATTTTGATGGCAGGCAGGCGGTTATTGTCAGTGTTGAGATGAATGATGCCGAAGATATTCAAAAGATCGGATTGGCACTGGAAGAGGGTGTAAGCGAATTTGAGCAGACACAGCCAATCGGCATCACCTACCAGTTCTCCACATTTCAGGAAACCAATGTAACCACATCGATCAACAATGCGCTGATGAATGTTTTGCAGACCTTTGTTGTCGTATTGGTCGTCATGCTGATTTTTCTGGGTATTCGCGGTGCGCTTATCATTGCATGTATCGTTCCCTTTACGGTCGCTTTTGCGCTCATTGGCATGGGCCTGATGGGGATCGATCTGCAGCAGATCTCGATTGCCGCCGTGATCATCTCCCTTGGACTGCTCGTTGATAACGGGCTTGTGGTTGTCGAGGATATCGAGGGGCGCATAGCGCGTGGATTGCCACCGGAAGAAGCCGCGCTGGGCGCCGGGCGGCAGTTTTTCGTTCCGCTGGCAGTTGCATCAATCACCACAGTTTCGGCCTTTATTCCAATGTTGATTCTGGAAGGAACCGAAGGTGAATTTGCATTTTCTCTGGGCGCTGTGGTCGGCATCATGCTCGCGGGCTCGTGGCTGACAGCGCTTTATATTCTGCCATCGCTTTGTGTCTGGTTCGCCAGAAAGAAGGCCAGCGAGCAAAAACCGCACAAACCCAATTTACTGGTGCGTGGTTATGGTTCGATTATTGGCAAGACACTGGTATTTGGCCCACTGATCATTGTGGCCAGCTATATTGCAGTCGCCGCATCCATCAGTCAGTTTTCCAATGTCAAAAGTGAGATGTTTCCCTTGTCCGAGCGGGCGGAATATCTGATCTATCTTGATATGCCCAAGGGCACGGCAATATCTGCGACCAGCAAAGAAGCTCTGGCCGTTGATCAGTGGTTGCGCGACAGCACCCAAAACCCGGAAGTGATCAATACGACTGTCTTTGTTGGTGACGGCGGTCCACGGTTCTATCTGGCGCTCAATCCTGCTGATACGGACCCGGCAAGTGCTTTTATTCTCGTCAACACTGATACATTTGATGGGGCAGTAACGGCTGCTGCCCGGGCATCACAATATCTTGTCAGCAATCATCCGGCAGCCCGCTACAAGGTCAAGCGTCTGTCAATGGGTGGCGGTGAATCGGGTATCGTCGAAGTCAAGATTGCCGGTTCGGGCGCCGAAAAACTTCTGATGCTTGCAGATGAAGTGGAAGTCGCCTTCTCGAAAGTGCCGGGTATCGCACAAAATGAAAATGACTGGGGCAACAAGACCCTGAAAATAGTTATAGATGTGGATCAGAGCAAAGCCCGCGAATTGGGGATATCTTCGGAGGAGATATCTGATCTGATGGATACATTTTACTCCGGCTCATCCGTTTCCACCTACCGGGAAGGTGACCAGTCGATACCTATTGTCGTGCGTGCCGCTGAAGGGTTTCGTGAAAGCCTGGAAGATCTTGCCGGACTGGTGATACCTGCAGAAGGTCGCCGCATATCCCTGGATCAGGTCGCCGTATTTGACCCAAAACTTGAATTTTCCCAAATCCGCCGGGAAAATCAGGTTCGATTGATCAAAATATCGGGCAAGAGTGAAACGCTGGCGGCCAATCAGGTGTTGGCGCAGATCCGACCAACACTCGATCAACTGAACCTGGATGGAGGCTACCGCTTGACCATTGATGGTGAAACGGAAGCGAGCTCCGAGGTGAATGAAAAACTCTCGGGCGGCATGCCACTGGCTTTGATGGTGATGTTTGCAGCATTGATGTTTCAGTTTAATTCAATTCGCCGGGTCATTTTGACCTTTATGACGGTGCCGCTGATCATCATCGGCGCGCCACTGGCGCTGCTTATAACCAATGAACCGCTTTCGTTCTTTGCCATCCTGGGAATGATTTCTCTGGCCGGCATCATTATCAACAACGCCATTGTGCTGATCGATCAGATCGATATCGAGCGCAAGACTTTTGATCTCAAGGAAGCGGTTGTTGAGGCGGCAAAAAAACGTGTCACGCCTATCGTCCTGACATCGCTGACTACCATTTTCGGCCTGCTGCCCATGGCAATTGCCGGCGGGGCGTTGTTTGAACCCATGGCGACCCTGATGATTGGTGGTCTTTTGATCGCGTCGGTTGTCAGCCTGTTCTTTGTGCCTGGCACCTACTATCTGTTGTTCGGTGGTCTGTGGACATTTGGCAAGGCGAAATCCGCTGATGAGGCGGTGGCCGATACCGCGTGAAGACAACTGGTACAGTGAATCAGTGGGAGCAGAATTAACTCTAACCCTCTGCCATGGCCTGCCTGCTTGATTTTCGAATGGCGACCGGGCATTGGCCGTAATGCTTGTTGAATGCTCGGCTCAGGGCCTCGGAGCTTGCATAGCCCAACCGACGGGCAACCGACTGAATACGCTCGCCGGAGGCAATATCCTGGCGTGCCAGAATCATCCGCCAGCGCCGCAGGTACGATTGGGGCGTTTCACCGACATGGCCAACAAATTGTTCGGAAAACCGGCTCAGCGACATGCCGGCAACACCAGCAAGTTCCGCGTTGCGCCAGCTTTTACCCGGTTTTTCGTGCATAATGACAAGTGCGCGGCTTAGTTTTGCATGAGAAAGGCCAGACAGGAGCCCCGGTGTTGCTGTGCCAAGCTCAATTTGCCGGCGCAGCAGACGAATGATCAGCACCTCGCACAGGCGATTGAGTGCGGAGGCTGAGCCGCAACGGTTTCCCATGGCTTCGGCAACCAGCATCTGCAGCAACAGGGCAGTATTGTCGCTGCCTTCGGATTTCATGACCAGTTTTTCCGATAGCGCAGCCACCAGCGGATTGTCCCGCCCACCCCAGTCCGCACGGGCTTCAACCAATCGTTTTTCGGTGGGAATGTCACTGTCAGCGATGCTTTGTTGCGGCCAGAATTCCACGCCACAGGGGCTAATGGCTTCAGGATTTCCGAAAATTATCAGATTGCCCTCTCCGGGTTTGGTCATTTGTACCGACATCTGGAAATGAGTCATCAGGGCGGACAGGCGATCAAATTTGCTCATGGGCTTACTTTGGGTGTCTTGATCATATTAATCGGATTTTACAAACCATAACTTCTGCTATGACAAAATCAAGAGATGATAATGAAAAGAGCACTTTATGTTGATGCCACGCCAAAAAACGCCGGGCCTTCTGGTCCCTACATTATCTGGCAATACTTTTGATTTATCTGCTGAAAAATCAGAGCGTGGCGTTGTCATTTGTTTCTACCGTGGCTTGCACTGTCCAATTTGTGCCAATTACCTCAAAGAGCTGGAAAAACAAACCCCTGCATTTGCTGAACGCGGTGTAACGACCATTGCTGTCAGTTCGGACGGCAAGGAGCGCACGCAGGCAATGGCCAGCAAAATTGAGGCGAATGCCTTGCGTTTTGGCTATGATCTCGATCTGGCTAAGGCCAGAGAATGGGGTCTTTATATTTCGACATCGCGTGGAACAACGTCCATCGGTATTGAGGAACCAGCTCTCTTTTCTGAACCCGGCCTGTTTTTGGTTACACCAGAGCAGACGCTTTACTACGGCTCTGTCCAGACAATGCCTTTCGTTCGGCCACATTTTTCCGAACTGGTGGGTGCATTGGACTTTGCTATCAAGAACAACTATCCGGCCCGCGGCGAATACGCCGGTGAGGTGTAAATCACCTCCGCCAACTACCATGCTATCTGAGGCGCGAAACGCAAGGTACTGGTCGGGCCACCCCATCTCCTCAAGAGTGGGCGTGTGCATGCCACACTTGTTTCTGACTGTCATATGATGTGAACTGTGCCCGGAATTGGGGACACGCATATGGATGCCCGGGGTAGAGCATTTGCACATTTTGCTGTTTTTTTGAGTTTCGTGATGCTGTGCGGATGCACAGTTTCCGGAACCCGAATAGACACCTGAAAATATACGGTCTATGCGGATACACGGGCTGACCTGAAGCGCGAGATCAAGCGTAAAGGTCCAAAAAACGGGCGCGCCTTTGGTTTGTCGGTTGTCAATTTTTATCCCCGATTTGAAACCGTTCCGCAAAATCTCGGATGCCGGATCACCGGTGCCGAGGTCGGCCTTCACGTCGTGGTAACCGAACCTCACTGGCAGGCCAGCCGTTCTGTACCAAGGGCTGTCTCAGGTCAATGGCGGCGGTTTTCCAGCTATGTTCGCCAGCACGAGCGTGTTCATGTGCGCATCGCCAAAAGTTACGCTGCCAAAATGACACGCATGCTTAACGCCATGCGTTCCGATACCGGATGCGCACAGCTGCGACGCAAGGCAAATGCCGCCATTGCATCACTGAAACGCCAGCATCTTGAACGTCAGAAAGCCTATGACTTTCGCGAAAAAAAGCGCATCAAGAATCTTATCTGACGCAATTCAGATTTTGACGAGTTCGGGAAAACGTCAATGCATCAACAAAATCCAAAGCCGATACCGATGTCCCGTTTGTTACAAAACGCAAAACGGTCTAGGTTGCCATCTATCCGGTTCAGGAGATTCGGGCACGGCAGTTCTCAGGACGACCGACGGACTTGCTTGGGTGTGTGGCCTGTCATCCGTTTGAATGAAGCGCTAAAAGCGCTTTGAGTGGAATAGTCCAGGAGAAATGCGATATTTGCCAGACTTTCACCTGACTCTCGCAGATATTGATAGGCCAGGTCCTGGCGCATCTGATCTTTGATCAGGCCGAAATTCGTATCGTGATCCTTCAATCGTCTGGAAAGTGAGCGTTCACTCAAACCCATGCGAGCGGCAACAATTCTTGCTTTGGCCTTATGTTTGGGCAGCAGATCAGCGATGTGCTGCTGGACAGAAGATACAAGCTCCGGCGTAAAAGGTGCACTTTTTTCCATCAGGACGTCACAATGGGCATTGAGAATACGCTTGAGGCGATCATCAGCCGTGTCAATCCTGGCCTCCATATCACGTATCCTGAAAAGCGCCTGACTGTAGGGTTGGCCAAACAATACCGGACAGCCGAAAAATGCCCTATGCCGCTCGTCATTTCCGGCAAACGGGTGCGCAAACCGTATCTCGACCGGTGTGATGTCCCGCCCGGTCAGATATTGGCAAAATCGAAAGAAAAACCCGGCCGTCGCCTCCGCCATCTGCCGATTATTGATTGGCACCGGAAAAGCCGAGACTATTGTCAATACGGCATTATCCGCCTCTGATGACAATTCAACGCTGTAGGCCTGTGTGACCAATTGGGAGTAGCGTTCGAAATTGGCAAGAGCCTCGCTGAGGGTATCGGATGCCAGACTGACGTAGCTTAGTACACCAAGGTCGTGCGGGTCGATTTTACGGCTGACATTGAGACCAAACATGGTGTCATTGCTGTCTGCTGCTGCACGTTCCAGAAATTCAGCATATTTGTCATAGGGAATGCGCGCGCTGTCAGTTTCGACCAACGCTCGAGTCAATCCGGCCTTTTCAAGGGTTAACTCCGGATCAAAACCGCGGCGTTCAAGTTCCTCTACCGCGACTTTGGCGCCAAGCGCCATGGTCTCTGGCAAGCTCTGCAGCTGACTTCCTCCCTGGTAATATCAATAAATATCATTGCACCCATGGTGGCGTCAAATCGCAAAAAAATGGCCGGTAATCATAAAATGCATGATTGCCGCTTGGATCATGCAAAAGAGATTACCATTTTAGACCGTTTCACGTTTTGTCAGAAACGGGACAAGGGTGTCAGCCTTTGATTTTGTTTATGCATTCAGGCTTTGCCGAACCCGTCAAAACCTGAACTGCGCCGGTGCTGATCGAATGACTGAAAAGTAGGCAGACTATTTCTGTTTTGGCATGATTGCGGCTATGTCCTGATCGGAGAAGCGCTCGATACCATTCGAATAATTATGGGCATTTTGTACATAAAATCGCGCGTTCATCAGATTTGCCTGCGTGTTGTCACGGGTTTTCACCAGCCGGGCAGGGACGCCAGCAATGACAGAGTTTTCGGGGAACTGTGCGTTCTCGGTAACAATCGTGTGCCCGGCAACGATGGAATTTGCCCCAATTTTCGCGCCATCCACTATTGTGGCAGCAGGTCACACCTGAGCAGAGTTCCAGTTGGGCCGGGACGCCTGAACTACTCTCATTGCTTCTGTCATCGCAGGTTTTTTCAATCTTGACACCCATACTCTGAGACTTCAAGAGGATAAGATTCTTGAATTGTTCGCGAGAGATGAGAAGCTCAGCTTCTTCAATGCCAACAGGACGTACATTTTTCTCATGAGCCGCAGTAAGGGTAATGTCTGGTCGTTCAGCTGGCAATTAAACTGTGTGTGGTTCACACCGAGCCTGCGGCATATGTCTTCGAAGGATTGATGATGGGTGCACAACAATCTCAGATTTTCAGACGGAATCTTCGCTACTTGATGCTAGTTCAGGCTCAACCAGCAAATGAAATACCCTGTGTTGCCTATCGCGCTTTACAGGGCTTGCGCTTAACGTTGGCATTAAATCAATATGAACAACCAGGTGGAGGAGTATATGGAACTGCCGAAGAGCTTTTTCAGGTTATCTGCATATTTTTTGATTGAGCCCCCCAATTCCAACGGCCTGAACCCGCAGACTTTGTTTATATAGGCTCTCACCCAGATCGGTGATCACAAGATCAATGGTCTCAACGAACTCATGCCTTTGCGGTACACGACCATAATAGCGTAACAGACCCATTCGGTCCAAGCGAGATGGGATCAATCGGACGGGAACAATAAAATCAACAGGAGTGAATTTAAATCAAGAAGCCTGATCGTTGCAACTTTCCAGCCAACTATTGATTTCGATGGATAACAGTTATGGGGGATTTCATATCAGACATATTTGTCATATTTGCTGAAAACAGGCGGAATAACCATGCATAATCTATCCGAAAACGGGTACAGAAACCGTTTGATGCAGCACCCATGGTGTTGGTTTCAGCGTGTAATCTCGCAACGGCTCAACAGTGACTAGGGGCGCAAATTTTTCTAAAATTGACCCGTTTGATGGAAACTGTTAATACGCGACATAACGACAGCGGCATTGAGCAAAACACCCCTGTAGAGTTGTCTGTGAAATAGCCGGAGACACAGATTGTCTTCGATTGTATCAATGGTCACACCCACTGTCGGCCGGAATACACCACAGAATCCGCAGCCTTTGACAGGAGGTGGTTCCGTGAAGCGGTCACCAGACAACACATAATGAGCAATGATAAATTCATCTGATTTTTTAACATAAATTCTAAGTATTATGTAATTTTCGATTTTAGTCACAACATCTGAGGTGCGGTTGTTCTGAAATCCGCGGGATGGTTCCAACCCATGCAAGTCGGAAGCAGTGCTTTGTCTGCGGCACCGGGTGACAAATGTATTTGTGAGGCGAACAAATGGACGTACTATCTGATAGCAGTCGCTGGTATGTGGTCGCGACCCTCCCACACAGAGAAAAAGTCGCAGCCGAACAGCTGAATAACCAGGATTTCAAGACATATTTTCCACAGCGTTTGAAGACGGTACGCCATGCGCGCAAGAGATTTAATCGCATTGTATCCTATTTTCCCGGTTATATTTTCGTTTCTTTCGATTTGAACACAGATCAATGGCGGTCTGTCAACGGTACCTTTGGCGTCCGTTCGCTGCTCATGGGCGGTGAACATCCGCTCGCGGTTCCCCGGGGTGTGATCGAGAATTTGCGAGAAATGACGGATCAGGCCGGGTTCCTCAAGCCTGTGGAGACGCTTCAGCCGGGAGACGGTGTTCAGGTGCTCACTGGTCCAATGGCCGACATGATAGGAAAAATTGATCGACTGGACGGCAAGCACCGGGCAAGGGTGCTCCTCGACATGTTGCACGGAAAGATGCCTCTGGTCGTTCCGGTCATCAATGTTTCCAAGCTAAATGATATTGGCTCTCACGAACCCGGTAGAGTGGAAAACAGACAGTTTTAGCAGAAAAAGGGCTTCGATGCTCCGTTGGTTACCGCTGCGCACATGCACACTGAATCACGTAATCTGGAATACCTCTCGAAATCAAAAAAGCGTCGCTGGATTCCCCATATAGGGAATGTGATGCCGGAGCAAAGCCTGTTATTGCAATAGCGGTATTTTTGAGAACAGGACGACTATAGGCGGGTGATCTGCCGATTGAATCCGTTCGACTGATGAGCCACTTGTGTTTCATCACAACGGCTGTGAAACCAGGGTGATCCATACGAGGTCACCCTGAGTGCGGAAGCTTTGTACTATCGTTGAACGACAGCAAACACGACGCTAAAACACCAGCAGCGCAACCGCCAGGACACCTTGATCAAACTTTTTGATTCAAAAAATTCTACTGTAAGGTCACCTAATACTCCATTTGGTTACCCGATGCTTGATTGGGATGGGCACATCTATGGCAGGCTTGTCAGGCAGATTTACGAGGCTGCCAACAATCCGGAGAATTGGAACGATACGGTCAGAGATATTGGTCACCAATTGAAGATCGGGTTCATTCATCTGATGCTGGTTTCCCATGAAACCGGATTTGAATATATTGGATCCACACTACGGGGCGATCAGGATTTCGACTCCGAAAAACTCAAGGATATTGCTCTTGAGGATTACAGGCGTGTCATGATTTTGTCGCAACCCACCGGTGTTGCGTTCGATGACCGGTTGACCGTGTCCGAAGAGCATAAGCGCACCAGCCCCATCAGCCAGGACTTTTTACCGCGCCGGAAGATTTACAATATCATGAGTGCCAATATGAGCTTCGGGGACTGCGAAGGCTGGTTCGGCGTCACGACCAGGAGGTCGTCGGAAGATTTCTCGGACGAGCAGAAAACGGCCTTCCAGCGACTTTTGCCTTACTTGCTGCAATCGATGCGGATCACCAAAACGAATATTGATTTGCAGATGTCAAACGGCCTTGCTTTCAACGCAGTTGAAGAGCTCAGTTCGGGCGTTTTCCAGTTTCTCAATCAGCAGATCGTCAACGTGAACCGAGCCGGGAAGGGCCTTTTGAAAGAGGGGTTTTTTGTCGTCCAGAATGGAGAGCTTGCCTGCCGTTTGCCTAAAATTGATCGGCTGCTTCGCAATTATCTGGAGCAAACTGATCAGTTGATGCCCGGCCCAATATTGCTGCGTGACAGGTCCAGTAAAACGGATTATTGCGTCCGAAGGCATAATCCGACGCCACATTTCTGCCATCGTGAAGTCGGGGAAAGCGCCGGCCAACTCGTCACCATCACCAAACTGCGCGGCGCCGAGGCGTCGCTGTTCGGTGACGTCGAAGGATTTGCGCAGTTTTATCGTCTCAGCGAAGCTGAGTTCGATGTTCTTTATGCAGTGCTCAATTATGAGACCCTGAAAGAGCTGGCGGAAAAACGTGGTGTCAACCTCGATACCGTTCGCAAACAGCTCAAATCAGTCATGGCGAAGGTTGATGTCGCCAGCCAGAAGGAACTGTTTCAGATGTTCGAGCGCTACCGCATCCTTGGATCGTGACCACAATTCTGACTAACCCCAGGACAGAATGTCGATAGGAAGCAGCATTCTTGTCGCGGTTACCCGGCGGAGCCGCTCGCACAATGTGCGCTCGCCGGCGCTCGCCAGCCGCAATCGGTTGCAGCTCGGTTTCGGGGTACTGTTTGCCTGCGTGCTGCCTCAATTCGTTCGCGATGGATTTGAGAGTCAAAGGATCATCACCTCAACGTCGCAACATGTCACGCTGTTTGCGATAATGGGTGCGGTGATCTTTGGCCATTTTGCCATTCGTCGTTTGACCCGGTATCCAGGTATTACTGGCGTTTCTTACATCCTGCCCACGTTCACGATCAGCTATGGCATCGCACTGGGCATTATTTTGCTATTCCGGTTGGATTATTCGCGATTTGTACTGATCACGAGTTTCATCAATGCGCAATTGTGGTTCCACCTCATCGCAATTGTCTCAGCCCGGACAAGCGGTCTTACTTTCGATATAGTCCCGATGGGGAACGCGAAAAAACTGTGCGGTATATCGCAGGTCCGATGGAATATCCTCGAAAAACCGCACTTGGACGGCACGCCGTCCCATGGTTTGACGGCGGACCTTCGAGCCGACCATTCCAAGGAATGGGAAGCTTTCATTGCCGAATCAGCGATCAATGGTGTGCCTGTCTATCATTATAAGCTGCTCAGCGAGAACCTTACCGGAAAGGTCGATATCGAGCATCTGTCAGAAAACAATCTCGGCTCGCTACTGCCCAACTTCCTCTATTTGCGCCTCAAACAAACGATCGATATCGTATTTGCCGTGCTTGTTCTGCCTCTGTTACTGCCATTCTTCTGCTTGATCGCATGGGGAATCAAAATGGACAGCGAGGGTCCGGTGTTTTTCCGTCAGGAACGTATGGGTTACCAGGGGCGGGTGTTCAGTGTGTGGAAATTCAGGACGATGGAGCACAACCATTCGTCGGGTGTTTCAGCACGTCAGGCTTCTATGACAACGCACAGCGATCCGCGGATTACGAAACTTGGCAAGTTCCTGAGAAAAAGCAGACTAGACGAGCTCCCGCAGATTTTCAACATTCTGCTGGGCGAGATGACGTGGATTGGCCCGCGTCCGGAGGCTGTCCCTCTGTCGAAGTGGTACGAGACCGAGCTGCCTTTTTATCGCTACCGTCACATTGTACGGCCGGGTATCAGCGGATGGGCGCAGGTCAATCAAGGGCATGTCGCCGAAATTGACGAGGTGCGCTCCAAACTGCACTACGACTTCTATTACATCAAGAATTTTTCAGTGTGGTTGGACATACTGATTTTGATGCGGACAATTTCGATTATGTTGACAGGGATTGGTGCGCGTTGAGGGATGGCCCAATTTACAGAAATCGATCGAAGTGCGCTCAATATTGTGGCGTCATTTCCAACATCGCTACATTCATTTGAAGATCACCGTCATAACCGCAGTTTACAATCGGCCGGGAACCGTCGGTCAGGCGATCGACAGTGTTGCGAACCAGAGCTTTCCGGACGTAGAACACCTGATCATCGACGGCGCGTCGTCGGATGCCACTATTATGGAAATCGAACGCCACCGCCATTCATCAATGATCGTTTATAGTGAACCGGACGAGGGCATATATGATGCTCTCAACAAGGGTGTGAAAAGAGCGAGTGGCGACATTGTTGGTGTTATGCATTCCGACGATGTATTTGCTCATGATGATGTTTTGACGCGTGTCTCCCAAGCGTTCTCAGATCACAATCTGGACGCTGTCTATGGCGACCTGCAATATGTGTCAGCTGGCGACGGAGATAAGGTGATCCGTCACTGGGTCTCGGGACCCTATTCGCCAGCCAAATTGCGGCGTGGCTGGATGCCGCCTCATCCCACGATGTATCTCAGGCGGGAGGTATTCGACAAATTTGGCGCCTATGATACGTCTTATCGCATTGCGGCAGACTATGATGCATTCCTGCGTTGGTTTGGTCGGGGCAAACTGCAAATGGGATATATTCCGGAGGTTCTCGTCAAGATGCGGGTCGGTGGTGAGAGCAATCGGTCGTTGGGAAGGATATTGCACAAAAGCCGTGAGGATTACGGAGCACTTTGTGCCAATAACATTGGTGGTCTGGGAACTCTCGCGCTCAAAAACCTTCGCAAAGTGAGCCAATTTTTCGTCAGATAGTGATACAGGCATCGAGAAATAGATGTGAAAGACGACGCATGCTTTTCGTTCCCCATATGGGGAATATCTGAATGATCAGGTTAGAGATATTTATGAGAGTATTGCTACTTGGGCTTGCCAATAGGTGGGTTGAAGCAGGGATTTCAGAAAAATATATAACCTCCGACTACAATTGGTGGTTGGAGCATTATTCCAAACTAGGGCGATATTAAGATGAAACTGAAAGACACTTATAGAGTTTTGGCTATCGGCGTCGCGGTGGCGGTAATTGGCATAAATGCGCCAACAAGTGCGTATGCTCAAGGGGCCGGTGATTGCGCCTGCGTGGTTCCCGCCGCCCTCAATGGGCAGCCGATTGGGTCGATCACCGGCGTGTCCGGCCAGGTGCAGGTGTCGCAGGCCGCGGGCTTTGGGGCTGGCGGCGCGGGAACGCCGCTGCAGTTGGGAACCCAGATCATCGTTGGCCCGCTATCGAGTGCTTTAATTTCCGTTGGAGCAAGCTGCAGTCTGCAGATCCAGCAGAACACCGATGTCGTGATTGATGCGCTTAATAGTGATATCTGCGTTCGGGTGAAGGACTTTGCTGGCGAAACGGCCGGGGCATCTAATACAGTAACTGAGGTCGAGGTTTTTGGAATTGGAATTGGTACCGGGGCAATCGCAGTCGGTGTCGCTGGTGTCGGCGCCGTCGGGGGCGTTGTCACATTGGCGGTTTCAAAATCCGACCCAGTATCGGATTGATCGCTGATTCAATTACGATGCGGCTTGTTGCATTCCGGTGGTCCGGTCTCTAGGGCGGATGAGATGCGTGGTGGCGATGCCGCCGCCACGCAGTTGTCTAATCACTGAGGCATGATTGATATTCACAGCCACATCCTTCCGGCTCTTGATGATGGGGCAGCAAATCTGTCGGAAGCTTTGTCAATGGCCCGGCTAGCCGCTGATGACGGCATTAAGTGCATGGCATGTACACCCCACATCGTTCCGGGGCTCTATGATCACAATGATGCGCCGAGGATCCGTTCGGCAATGGCTGTCCTGCAGACGGTAATAGTTGAAATGGGGATCGATCTTCATCTAGTGATTGGAGCCGACGTCCATATCGCGCCAGATCTGCCGACGACACTCGGCACGGATCGCATGCCGACGCTGAACGGCACACGATATTTCCTGTTTGAACCGACACATCATGTTTTGCCGCCACGTCTGGAAGATTTGGCCAAGCGAGTGATTGAAGCTGGCTTTGTGCCTATCGTCACCCATCCGGAGCGTTTGAGCTGGATTGAACATCACTACGACACCATCGAACGGTTAAATGCACTGGGCTGTCTCATGCAGATTACGGCGGGATCGGTCACTGGTTCCTTTGGTAGATTGGCCCGCCGTCATGCCGAGCGAATGTTGGAAGAAGGCCGCGTTGATATTGTCGCCAGCGATGCGCACAACACTGCGGGCCGGCCGCCGCTTCTTTCGAGGGCTCGCGATGCGGTTGAAAAGCGCCTGGGAGCCGATGAGGCGGAAGCGATGGTTGATGGGCGACCAGCTGGAATTTTGTCGGATCGACCGATCACTCCAGTAGGCATGACAGTCAAGCCTGAAACCCCAATAATCCGGTCTTCAAGGAATAAAGGTCTTGACGGCTTTTTGCGCAAGTACCGGCGAAAGGGCGAATATTGACGACCGTTTGCAATCAGATTTTTGGCATGGCCATACGTGGATTAGCGATCTTTACGTTGGCAATGAGCGCCAGCGCATGCGTTTCCGACGGAGAAAATCTCATAGTGGACCAATCCAGCACGACAAGCGGCATGCAGGCAGCTGCTGTGCCCGGCGCCAGTGCCGGCGGTTTGCGCGTCGTTGTAGAGCTGCCCCCACCGATCAAAGGGGAAGATGGAACCGTTCAGCAGATTACTCCGAACGATGTCCTGGAGATTGACGTTTTTCAGGTCGATCAACTGGACCGGACGGTGGAGGTCGACTCGGATGGAAATATCTCTCTGACTCTGATCGGACAGATTGAGGCGGCAGGCAATTCCACGAGCATGCTGGAACACAAAATTGCTTTGGCTTATGGACGAAAATATCTTCAGTCTCCACAGGTGTCGGTGTTCGTGAAAGAATCGGCTGGCCAGCGCGCAGTGGTGAATGGTGAGGTCAATAAAGCTGGCATATATCCGGTGACTGCAGGGTCGTCGCTTTTGGGTGTTGTGTCCCAGGCGGGCGGGCTGAGCAATATAGCCGACGCATCCAAAATTTACGTCTATCGGAACTATGGCAACCAAAAACTCGTGGCGCAATACAATGTTGCGCGGATACGCGCAGCGAAGAAAAAGGATCCGCCCATCTATGGGGGGGATGTAATCGTGGTTTTCGCTTCTGCATCGAAAGTGATAATGCGAAACCTTTTGGATGTGACCCGTGTTGCTGGCAGCGCCGCATTGCTTGTTCCATGACGGAACCGGTGAAAGATTGTCAGCGCACGATGCTTAAAACAAAACTGGAGCGGTGCGGTAATGCTCAATAGCAACATGCGTGGCAGTCGGCAGGTGGCAGGCCATGGTCATTCGGGCCAGAACGACATGTTGCCCGATACGCCGTGGTACGGCGGTCCGGGACGCGGTCAGACCTTCGAGGACGACGATGACGGCATCGATCCAATGGCGCTGCTCTTTTATGTGCTCAAACACCGTTGGCTAATCGCAATTGTGGTCGCCGTCGGCCTCGTTGCCGGCATCATCGTCACCTGGATGCAGACACCGCAATATAAGGCGACAACTCAAATCGAAATCCAGGTGGCTTCTGCCAAGGCCCTTCAGGACCTTGAGGTCATTTCGGAGTCGACCGATTATCGTGTTTATCTGACCGCGCGCGAGAAACTGAAAAGTCGGTCTCTGGCTCAGCGCGTGGTGTTCGAGCTCGGCCTGGCAGACGATATTGGTTTTTTGTTTCCCGCGCCGCAATTTGCTCTTTCCAATCTCTTTGCACGCGCCTTCGGCTATGAATCGGGAGAATCCCTGAACGATTATGAGCCCGCAGAACGCGAGCAAGTGGCCACTGACCGTGTCCGCGAACATCTCTCCGTCGACCTCATAAAAAACACCAGCCTGCTGGCCATCACCTTTTCCGCTCAAGATCCGCAGCTGGCCAGCCGGGTCGCGAATGAGGTTGCCGCCAGCTACATTGATCAGGGCGTTGATCAGACCAGTGAGACCTCTGGTCTCGTACGCCAGTTCATCCAGGAGCAGGTGGTGCTGGTCAAGGATAGGTTGCAGGTTTCGGAACAGGCGCTGGTCGATTACGCAAAGGCGGAAGGCATCACCGTCACCGGAAGTGAAATGTCGCTGATCGCTTCGAATATCGAGGACATCAACAAAGCCCTTTCGACGGCGATACAGGAGCGGCTGGATTATGGGCGCCATGTTCAACAGATCGAAGCCGGGCGGGGCCCCAGCCTGCCTCAGGTTCTGGAGAGCCTCGGCATCCAGAACCTGAGGCAGCAGGTGGCGGAGCGGAGCGCCGAATACCAGCGAAAGCTGGCTCTTCTGAAACCCAGTTTTCCTGAAATGCGGCAGCTACAGGCACAGATCAACGAATTGGCAAATCAGGTCAATGAGGCGGTAGAGGTCATAACCAATTCAATCCGGTTGAAGCATGATGAGGCGATCGCCAAGGAGGCGGATCTCGAAAACAAGCTCAGCGAATTGGAGGGCAAACAGGCAACTTTTCAGGACAAGAACATCCAATACACTATTTTGAAACGGGAGGTGGATTCCAACCGGTCGCAATATGACACGCTCATTGGCAAACTGAATGAGGTGGGGGTTGGCTCCGCGCTCAAGCGAGAGAATACCGCCATTGTCGACGCTGCTGTGCCGCCGAGAGTACCCTATTCCCCTCGCCTGAAGATCAATCTGGCCATCGCGCTGATGCTGGCGCTGGCGATCGCCGGGGCCGTCGTTTACCTGCTTGAATTGCTGAATAATACCTTCTCCAACCCGGATCAGATCGAGACCGAGCTCAAGCTGTCGGTCCTCGGCATCCTACCAAATGTTGAAGATGAGACAATGGCGGAGCAATTGTCCAATCAGCAATCGGCACTGGCAGAGGCCTATCGCTCGCTACGTACATCGCTGCAGTTTACCGGAACCGGAGGACATCCGCGATCGCTATTGGTCACGAGTTCCGAGCCTTCAGAAGGCAAATCGACCACCTCGTTCAAACTAGCCCAGGATTTCGGCATGCTTGGCATTCGGGTCCTGATTATTGATGCGGATCTGCGCAAACCCAATCAGCATACTCACTTTGGCACGGATAACACGATCGGGCTCTCCAATCTGCTGACCAACACCTTGCGCAAGCAAGATCTGCAGAAAGTCTTCCGGCCCACGCGCTTTGCCAATGTGACTTTCCTGAGTGCCGGGACTGTACCTCCAAATCCACCAGACCTTCTGTCGTCGCCAAAAATGGCGATGCTTCTGCAGGCCTGCACAAAGCGCTACGATATCGTCATACTAGACAGTCCGCCTGTCATGGGTCTGTCGGATTCACCGATTCTTGCCCGGATCGTCGAGGGAACGCTGCTGGTGGTGTCCGCTAACCAGGTCAACCGCAAATCGACCCAAGCCACGCTCAAACGCCTCAATACCGTCGGCGCTCATATCTTCGGCGCCACGTTATCAAAATTTTCGGTCAACAAATTCGAATACGCATATGCCTATCGCTACATGTCCGAGGGCTATTACACGCTGAACGATGAAAGCAAAAAAAGCGGGCATCAGGGAGCACATCATGTTAACCGCGACAATCCCGTTGAAAAGATCCGCGCTCACATGCGTCGCGTTGGTGACCATTTGCGCAATCGCATTAACGGGGCTTAGCTCGATTTTTCAAAACATTCAGCCGGAACGGGCTCTCAGTTTTAATCCTTTTAACAGCAGGGCAGGCATCGCGTTGCTCGCCGACGGTTTAACCGCTTCCGATGCCTTGTCGCATTTGGCGACGCTGGATGAGGTCGCCCAAGACACCATCCGGCATGCCCCGATCAATGCTCTTGCCTATGGTCTGATGGGTGAAATTCGATTGGCAGAAGGCGAGAGACAGACAGCTGATGCGCTTTTCGATATTGCCCTGGCTCTCTCACGGACGGAATCGAACGCGCTGCAACGTACACTGGCACGCGCCATAGAAAGAGAGGATTACTCCGCTGCAATCGAAAAGCTCGATATCTTCTTCCGACGCTGGCCTGCGCGTTTTTCCACCTTCGCGCCCGCTATTTCGCAGCTTCTGCGCACGCCAGGCGGATATGAGACGGCGTTGTCAACGCTCGCGGCCGAGCCGCCCTGGCGTTCACAACTCCTGCAATATCTCGACAAGGATCCCGGGTCGATTGATCTCGCCTATCGGCTTCAGCTGGATCTGAATGGCAATAGGGAAATAACCCGTCCGCGAGAAATCGGCAGTACGCTTTCAGGCTTGCTGCGCAACAAGCAATATGACCAGGCTTATCGTCTTTTCCTCCTGACCTTGAACGAAACCGATCGTGCGAATTATGGCTATGTGTTCAACGGTAGCTTCGATCTTGAGTCATCGGGCCGGCCGTTTGATTGGAAATTTGAAAGTCGGCCGGGTGTCAACATATCCCGCGAGGCAATGGACATTTCGGATGGCCAGAATTTCTGGTTGAAGCTGCAATTTCTCGGCAAGCCGGTGAAGAAGGTTGATGTCGGCCAGTATCTTCATCTGCCTGCCGGGCAGTATACCCTGACTGTTGGCATCGATGCATCCGATCTGAACCTGCCCAAAGGGCTTTATATGCACATTGATTGCATTGATCCGAAAAGGGAGGTCAGCCGGATTAATGTGCCGCCTGGAAATTACCAGAACGAGACGCTGGAGGCACATTTCATGGTGCCTGACAGCATATGCAAGATGTTCCGGTTTGCTTTGGGAACCGATCTCATTGCCGAGAGTTTTCGCTATCGCTATTCGGGAATCCTGGCCATTGACAATGTGTCGCTGACACGAACCGGCTCGTGAAATAGTTGCAGCAATCAGAGATCGACAAGTATCTGCTTGGTGTCACACTGGTGCTGGCGCTTGTTCTTGGTGGTGGATCGGGTACCGGCCTCACCACAGACACGGTGATACAGCTTGTGGTGGCCATCACATCCACGATTGTCTGTCTGCGTCACATGGACAGGCCGATCGACAGGCGGGTTTTCTGGTTTGCCACGGCGGCTGGCCTGGCGATTGTCCTGCAGCTTTTGCCCATCGCGACGGAAACCACGCGCGCGACGCAGGGCATTCTTCCGCACAATGTTCCACTGCCTGGCCTTGAACCCTTGACGATCAGCCTGGGTCTTGGCCGAACGGTGGAAGTTGCTGCTTATTTCCTGACGCTTTGCCTGTTTCTCGCAGCCGTGCTGAAGCTGCGCTTCGATCAGGCCTATGGATTGATCCCGTTCTTTCTTGCCGGAGTTGTTCTCAATCTGACAGCTGGCTTGATTCAGTATTCCTATTCCGGCAGGGCCATCGTTACGGACCTATTCTCATACGACCTCAAGGCGGGATTTTTCGTCAATGTCAATCATTACTCGAGCCTGATATTTACCTCCATCCCGATTGCTGTGGTCTATTTCATCGAAATGAACCGCCTGCTGGTCCTGGCGATCTATATCATATCAGCTCTGCTAATATTGCTCGCTGCCGGGTCAACGGCGGGCGTACTTATTGGTTTTGCCATAACCGTGCTCAGTTTTGTTGTGCTTTTTCAACGTAACCGGGCTGGCACCCTATCTGTCTTGTGTGGGGCTGTTTTGCTCGGCATTTATTCAGTCGGCGTCTGGGCGCGGCTTCAGGTAGAGTCTCTACAATTTGGGTACGGTCGGCTGGAGTTTGCCCGCACTACACTTGAGGGGATACGCGGCAATATTCCATTTGGAATAGGTTACGGCAATTTCGTGATTGGCTATCCCAGCTACGAAAGAAGCGAAATGATATTTCGTACCTATGTCAATCATGCCCACAATGAATATCTTGAATTGCTTTTCGAAGGCGGCGTGGTTGCCGCGGTGTTGATTGTTGTCTTTGCGGGGCTCTTGGTGTGGCGGGTGCTGCAAACAATCCAATGGCCGCTTCACAAGGCGGCGACGCTGGCCATCTTGTTCATCCTTATCCACAGCGTGGTCGACTACCCCTTGCGTACGCTGGGGGTTGCCTTTCCATTTGCACTGTTTACAGCGTTTTTGTTTCATCGCGGACCTGACAAGTCTGCGGTATCCCCGGCTGGTGAGGTGATAGTCGAATAGAATGCGGGCACAATTGCGGTTCCGCTGGCAAGCCAATATTAGCTATTGGTTCCGAGGCGGCATTCAACTTTTGGACATACGTCAATCTGGATGGCTAACTATTCAAAATTCTTGTTATAGCACAGCTAAATTGAACGTTTTTGCTTGTCGCAATTGTGCAATTTTTTCGTTCCGCTATTTGGAACATGCGACAGCGGCTGGGTTGCCGAACGGGGCGCAAATGCTGAAGATTACAACACAATTCGTTGTTAAATGTGAAAAGACATTCTTGGCTGAAAAGCCACAAGGCTTCGGCATGTGTATCATACCACCGGGCAAGAAAGTCTTTATCGTGCAACACCGCAACGCCCTTGAACGCGAGTACGAGTTTACATTGGGAACCTATGAGCCAGTTGCGCCGTAGTACGCCCGCAACAAC
Organism: uncultured Rhizobiaceae group bacterium; assembly: GCA_947501445.1. Classification (GTDB taxonomy): domain Bacteria; phylum Pseudomonadota; class Alphaproteobacteria; order Rhizobiales; family Rhizobiaceae; genus Hoeflea_A. Next base: position 79,982 of record CANMVS010000021.1, read on the forward strand.
GCCAGAACCGGCACAAAACAACTGTGCGACACAGAATGTTCGGGAGCGTTGGGGTGGGCGCTCGCGCCGTCTGTGACAGGACGCTTCCGTGGAACCCAATCGGAACGGTCTGGATGCAATTCGCCTGCTCCCACTTTTCGGATGCCGGTGGTAGGAAATCTTGGACAAATGCTGGAAAGAGATCGAATTCAGTGGCTAGGGCATCAAAATTTTTTGGCCCGCAAACCCGTATGTTCGAAATTGCCGCGCGTGATTTCATCCGCCACCTCGCTTGGAAAACGACATATGTTTTTCCCGCCGATACATCGACAGAAAATTATGTCGGTCTTGCAATAATCCGGGTTGCGGCCGCTCGACGCACCTACCAAAGACACATGTCCATCCACCGCATACATCGCCGCTTTTTTGCTCTTGCCTGAATTTTGTCTGGGGTAAAACCCAACGCTCGATATCGTACTGTATGGCTGTTCCCTATCGGGGCAGTACGTGAACCTGAGGCCAATGATTTCCCCCATTGATTTCCATTTTGATGGAAGTAACCGCACTGAAGCGTTTTCGGCGCTCCTCCGGTTCTATCCTAATTATTCAGTATTGCGACGAACTCTGAAAGTTCTGAATGCACTTAACCAGTTGGGGCCGCAAAAGCGCCCGCGAAATATGGATCATCTGGACCGTATTGGTCGCTCCCTGCCGGAGTTAGGTGCCGGTCGATCTCGATCGTTTCTACTCCACAAAGTCAATCAAAATGGAAGAATTTACCTTCTCGATCAGGATGTTTTCGGCCAGCTCTGTTCAGTAATAAAACTGGCTGTTAACGAAGAAACGGCCAAGGGAATTCGCCGCGAAGCCGATGTTTTGGGAGCTTTGGCAGGCCGCACCGAATTCAAAATTCCGAGGGTTCTTGCACTCGAATCATGGGATGGAGGTTGCTTTCTTAGAATGAGTGCTGCTCCGCATGAATTTCTGGTACACAACAAGTCTCGCACTCCACCGGAAGCGCTTTTTCAAGCTATTGCTGCGCTGCGTCCTGAAACCACACCCAAAGCAGTGCCGGCCAGAAACTTCGAAAGCTGGCAGTCCGCCCGAAAACGTATCCGAACGGCCGAAATATGTGAGATTGCCAGCGAGATTAGAGCAGATGATGAATTCGATGCCGCTGCGGCTCATGGGGATTTGGGATCTGAGAACGTGTTTAGCCGCCTCCCGGCTCAAGCTGTTTGTGATTTCACAATAATTGACTGGGAATGTTTCTGTGAGACAGCCCCCGCATTGACCGACAGGGTTGGATTTTGGCTCGGACGCCATCACTTGGCACTTAAAGGCTGGTTTCGAACAAGTCCCGGTGAATTGGCCCGCGCGTTTTTGGCAGAATTCGAACGTGCTCCCGGCGGTCGACACGCTGCAGTCCTGGCGCTGTTGTATTTGGCCGGGTCAGGTATCGACTTGGCATGCAAACTCACTGGAGACAGTAAGTGATCCTCAACGACAACATTGTGTTTGAACTGCAGCATGTGGGTGGCGTGTCGAAATACTGGTCAAAGACCATCGCCCGGCTCGATGATTCGGAACGAGACATAGCATTTCTTGAGGGGCCAGATGTGATGGAGAATATATTCCGCGCTGAGATGGTGCTAACAAAACCAATCATGGTGGAAAGAGGCCGTCCGGCACTACGCCGGTTCACTGGATCAAAGTCGCGTGCCGAGGTTTTCCATTCTAGCTATTACCGAATCTCGCGCCGTGCCCGCGCCAATGTGTTAACTATCCACGACTTCATGAACGAAATGTTTCCCTCGAGCTTCCGCGACCCAATTTTGGCGCAATTGAAGAAGCGTGCTTGCCGTCATGCTACAGCCATCGCCGTGGTGTCACAACGAACGAAACTGGATTTGCTGCGCCACTACCCCTTTGTCGACCCGGGCCGGGTACATGTCACCTACAACGGCGTGGACGACGAATTTTACCCTGAAGTGTTCTCCGCGACCTTTGCTGCTGGACCAGAGACCCTAATTCCGAGAGGCTATTTCCTTTACGTCGGCACGCGCGGGCACTGCAAGAATTTCCCCTATGTACTCAAGATATTATCGGAGGCTCGATCCTCGGGTCTCGAGTTGCCGCTGATCATGGTAGGTGGCGGGCCGCTGTTGGAAGCTGAATGGGTTCTGGCTGAGGCGCAAGGGTTACCGCGCGATACAATCCGCCACATTCACGGCCTGCCCGACACCACGCTGCGTCGACTTTATTCCAATTGTACGGCGCTGCTAATTCCGTCGATTTATGAGGGCTTCGGTCTACCGGCTGCCGAGGCCGCCCGCTGTGGCGCACTGGTTCTCACGGCCCGTGGTTCAGCACTGGATGAGATCGTCGGAGAGACAGATTTCGCCTTCGACCTGTGCCGCAAGGGTGAACCTGCGCGGGTGCTGACACTGGGACTCGATTCTGCCGCGGCCGAGGCCGAACGGGTGCGGATTCAGAGGCGCTCGGCAATGTTCGATTGGGATGCTTCCGCTGCCAGGCTGATGGAGATTTATGATGGGCTTTGATGCTCAGGAGCGCGCGGCGAATCTGCCGATCACAGCGGTAATCCTGACAAAGAACGAGGAAGAAACAGTTGAAGGTGCAATCGCCTCGGCACAGACCGATTGTGCGGAGGTGGTGGTGCTCGACAGTTTTAGCACCGACCGCACGGTGGAACGGTCGCAAGCCTGCGGTGCGCGGGTGGTTCAGAATGTTTTTGAGGGTTACGCCAGCCAGCGCAATTTTGCTCTCCATGAGATGAAAAAGGCGACGGATTGGGTTTTCTTTATCGACGCCGACGAGCGAATCTCGCCGGAGTTGATTGCCGAGCTCAGGTGTAATTTCGCCCGACTGTCTGCAAGTGCAGGATTGGTCTATGTGCGCCGCAAGGACATATTCGAGGGCCGTTGGATCAGGCGCAGCTCGGGCTATCCTACTTGGTTCGGGCGGCTCTGCTATGCGCCCTCAGTCCAAGTACAGCGCGAGATCAACGAGGAATATCACTGTACCCGCGCTACGGCGCAACTTGGCGAACACCTCATCCACTATCCCTTCGCCAAAGGACTGAGCCACTGGCTCGACAGGCACAATCGCTACTCCACGGCTGAGGCTATGACAAAGGCGCAGGGCAATGCAAGCGATCCGCAACTGATTTTCTCGCTTGATCCAGGAATGAGGCGGAAGGGATTAAAACAGGTCTATATGGGCCTACCGTTCCGGCCGCTGGCGGGTTTCCTTTACCTTTACATTGTGAGGGGTGGCTTCCTGGACGGAAGGCCCGGTCTGCGCTATGCGATGTTGCGGGCGTTCTACGAGTTAATGATCTCTATCAAGCTCGACGAGATTCGCACGTCAAAAACCGGCGGAGCATAGGGCATGAGGCGCGCAAATTGATGGCACGTGCCAAATATCTGGTCGTGCTGGGGCCGGATGGAAGTGGCAAGACCACTGTGGCGGATGCGCTTGCCAAAGTGCTGGCGGCCAAAGGGCGACCGGTCGCCCGGCTCAACTTCTGCTTCAAAATCATGCCGCCGATTTCACGAGTGTTGGGACGGCGCCAGTGCAAAACCGCTTCCGAGGGGCAGCACGATTCTGGCATGGTCAAGCCGCTCCAGCGTGGAAGGGCGATTATCCTGGCCTGTTGGTATGGCCTTGATCACCTGCTGGGGCATTTACGGATTTGGTCCGGACCGAAGGGTGAGGTGGTGATCTTCGCTCGTTCCTATCATGATTTCCTTTACCAGCGCGCTTATTTGAACCTACCTGAAGCGATTCCGCGGTTGTTCCTCGCGCTCGGTCCACAGCCTGATCTGGTGGCGACGCCGCTGCGCGATCCGCAGGCGATCCACGACATGAAACCGGAACTGACGATCACAGAGATCGCCGATCAATATGCCCGTATCACCGGGCGGCTCGAACGTTATGGCAACTTCGCGGAAATCGATGCCTCGGACGGGGTGCCCCTGACCGTCGTTCGGCTTGGCGAGAAGGCAAGGCTGTGAGGGTTTCAAACGTGTTCCTCCCAGTGGGCGAACAGCTGTTTGCCAGCGCCTTCACATTCTTCCTCTTCGTTGTGGCAGCGCGGATACTGGCACCCGAGGCACTGTCGGTCTATTCCGCTTATTTCAGTCTCTGCCAATCGTTTTCCTTCTTTCTGATGGGGCTGGTGCTGGTCCCTGTGGCTTCTTCCACCGGCTCCCAAGTGGATAAGCAGCTGGGTATCTCGGTGACGATGTTGGTGATTCTGCTCGGAGCCTTCGCCTTGGTCAGCCCGTTGGCGATGGGTCTCTTTGGCAGTTTCGACGGGCGAATCGGAGTCGCGACTTGGGCGATGGCTGTAGTATTTTTTACTTCACAGTGCCTATATGAATCTGCGCGTTGGCTCACCATTCGGCTGCGAGGTGCACGCACGGCACTGCCTGTGACGGTGGCTCGTTTCGCCTTGTTTTTCGGCACACTGTTCTGGCTCGGATCGGGGCGGCTCGACGGAACCGGTTTCGCGCTAACCCAGGTTGCGGCGAACCTCACTGCGACGCTGTGCTACGGGCTTAGGCTCGGGACGCGCCTGCGCCAGATCGAGCCGCGCCTGCCTGACCGTAGCGCATTACGCCACTTTGCAACATTCGGCAATTCTACCGCAACTTTTGCCACCAATTTTGCTGCGGTCACGTTGATCGACCGGGCCTGGGGCGGGGTGGGGTTGGCAGCATTCCAGACGATACGCTCTGCTACCAACCCGATCGGGCTGATCAGCCAAGTCATCGATAATCATTTCTCAGCCGACCTGGCGCGATCAGAACGCGCCATTGCCTTCGGACTGTATCGCATTGTCACTGCGCTTGCTGTTACCTCGGTGCTGGTTGCTCTTGCGATCGCGATTGCGCCGTTAGCAACAACGCTGGTGCTGGGCGAGAGCTTTGGAGTTTGGTGGCCACTTTTTCCGGTGATGCTGCTTGCCTCCCTTGCTCACGCGGTCACCCGCCCGATCTTTGTCAATTGGCGGTTGGCAGATAATATACGCGCGCTCAACCTTTATTCTGTTTTGCTGATCTGTGTCGTGATGCCAATTATGATCACTCTGGGGGAGACTGGGCAGACTCTAGCCATGGTGGTGCTCTTCGCCGCTCAACCTTTCGCCAGTTTCCTGCCACGGGTGCTCGAACATCGTGCTGTTGTTGCTGGGAAAGCTCGCACTTGAGTCGGCCCGAAACAATGATGCAGGCTTCCGATCTACTCAAACGCGTTTTTGCCGGATTGCGTGCGGCAAAGTTGCCCTTCGTGGTGTTGCGCAACTACAAACTTCTCCCCGATGAATGGGAGAATGATATCGATATACTGGTTGGTTCCGCAGATCTCGAGAGTGTGCATGCAATTGTGTTGGAGACAATCCAGGCAGCAACCCGGACCAATACAATACATGTTATGTGCCGAATTAACTTCCGCGCCACCCGGTACACCTGCGCGGACCGGGAGCTTCATATAGATCTCTATTCAGCGATGAGTAAGGGCTGGGCCACCTATGCAGATACAGCCGCGATACTTGACGCTCGCAGGCACGCGCATGCTCTGTTTGACGTGCCGACAGAACCGCACGAGTTGCTTCTGATCGCCGCCAAGGAACTGTTCGCCTATGGTGAGATCCGCGCCCGTTACCACCGGCACTTTGCCGGTCATGATCCTGAGTTAGCCCACTCTGCCGCCGTATCTGTTTTCGGCCGCTTCATGACGGCAGCCGGGTTGACGCTAGTCGCGGCTGCTATGGTCAACCCCACAGTAAAGGGCCGCCCCGCTTTGAAGATGTGCACGCTGGTGCGCCCCGAACAGGCACTGCGCTGGGCTGTAATGCGTCGAAACCGCTGGACGGTTCTGCCCGCCACCCGGGGGGGGGGATGACGGGCAAGCGTCGGTTCTCAGGCTGGGGCGCAAACCGCAATGCCACCCTTGCTAGCCTAACCGTGGCAACCTCCTGTTTTGCGCTGGGGGTGATGATGGGATTTGCTTGGCACGTAGGCTGGTTACTGCTTGCCTTAGCGCTCGGTTTCGAAGCGGTCCAAAGTTTGCGTGACCTCCGAGAACGATATTATCTGTTCGATGTGCCGCTGTTCGCACTCGGGATGCTGCTGTTTACAGTGTTCGATCCGTTATTCGCGATCTTCGCCGGAACTGATTTCCCTGGAGTCGAGGATACATTCCATCAGGGCAACCTTACAGGCAACATGGCCGGATTAGTGGTCTCCGCGTTCTGTTTGAGTTTCTACATCGGCCGAATATTCGTCCCCACATCCCGTGTCCAGTGGACGCGCGTGGTCGATTCCCATTCACGATTGAAGATAACAAGAGTGCCAATCTTGATGCTGGCGACGGGCATCTCTTTGTACGCGTTTTTGGCTAATGGTGGTGGCTTTGGCATTGACAATCTAATTTGGACAATATTTGGCCGTACGCGCGGCTTTGTCGCTTTTTCGACATCGGGGCTGGGCACCGAGAATCCACTGGTGGCGCTGTTTGGCCAGTGCATTCCTGCAGCGATTGTGTTGTGGATCGTGTCGATGACACCAGATCGGCATGTGTGGAACGGGCTGGCGGCCGGCGCATCACTTGGACTTTTTGCACTCTACACGTTGATTGGCGGACGGTCAGGGGTGATTTTGGTGCTGTTGACGCTGCAACTTTACTACATTGTGCGCCAGCACAGGCAGCTACGGCTGGGGCGGCTTCTGTTGCTAGGCACGGTCGCGCTGCTGGTGCTAGCTTTCCAGGCCAATTATCGAGACAGTGGGGTGATCGAGGAAGGTTTCTTCAAGCATTCACCATTCCGTGGCTTCGCACTGAACCGCGAAATCGCTTTTATAGTCGACACCTACGGTGAGCGCGTGAGATACATTCGTGGCCCCGGCGTGCTGCCACGCATTATTCTACCAATCCCGGATACGGTAGCGGTTTTCATCACCAACCCGATCCCGCGTAAGTTCTGGCCCGGGAAACCAATCGACCCCAGCTTCGGTCCGTTCAACGAGCTTCGTACTGGGCATACTGGCTTTGGCGCATCATCGAATATCACCCCAACTATTCCAGGGCGGTTCTACATCAGCTACGGTCTCTGGGGGGTGGTACAGATCGGGCTGGTCTTCGGGCTGCTCTGGCGCTGGTTTGATCGATTAATAGTGACCAGTGTACCGCTAAAATCAAACCGAGTTCTGGTGTGGGCGATGCTGAACGCGATCATGTTTATCTCGTTGCGGGATTTCACTTTTGGTAAATTTTACCCTCTCCTTTTTTTAATACTCTTTCTGTTCCTTGGCCGGCTTAGGTTTCGCAAAAAATCCGGTACACCGGGCTTCCAGAGCACGGCCCATCCTGCGTGGATTAGTCGCGAGTCTGGTGGAGAGACCCTGAGATGATTGCTGACGACGCGTCCACCAATTTGTATGAATCCATCAACAGAATCAAAGGCCTACACCGTTGTCTCGTTTCTGAAAAAACGTGAAACGATCTAGTAAGTTGACGGTTGTTTGTTATTCTCAGTAATGTTGGATTGTTGCACGTGACTGGAAATCGAAATTGGCTGATACCGGTTCATTCCTTTGGTATTTGGTATTTGGCATTTTTCCAATTAGGTCTGAGTGAATCGGGCAAGGGGGAGGTTTTCGTGGTTCTGTCGCATAGTTTTTGCGGTTGGTTGGACGGGCTCGTGCGAGGTAAGTGAGGACTATCGCCTTTGAAAGCGTGCGACCATCCGTGACAATTGATTTGTAAGGGAACCTCTTCCCGAAGAGCGTGATCCGTTGCAATGTTTTTTTCTATGTTCGTCACGGTGTCCCAGATCGGGATATTGAGGAGATCATTGCCGAAGGTGGAGTTGAGATCGATCATGCCATGCTGATCGAATGACTGAAAAGTGGGCAGACTATTTCTGTTTTGGCATGATTGCGGCTATGTCCTGATCGGAGAAACGCTCGATACCATTCGAATAATTATGGGCATTTTGTACATAAAATCGCGCGTTCATCAGATTTGCCTGCGTGTTGTCACGGGTTTTCACCAGCCGGGCAGGGACGCCAGCAATGACAGAGTTTTCAGGGAACTGTGCGTTCTCGGTAACAATCGTGTGCCCGGCAACGATGGAATTTGCCCCAATTTTCGCGCCATCCATTATTGTGGCATTGATACCGACAAGGCACCGGTCGCCAATCTCACATCCATGCAAGGTTGTGTGGTGGGTGATGGAACAGTCCTCACCGACGATTGTTGGCGTTTCATATCCGACATGGATCATGACAAAATCCTGAATATTGCTGCGGGCACCAATTCTGATTTCATAAAGTTCAGCGCGCATGACCACGTTCGGCCAGATTGAACTGTCCCGCCCCAGATGGACTTTGCCATATATGAGCGCCGTATCATGGATAAAGGCTGGTTCGTCACACAGGACGTGTGCACCGATGTGTGGCATTTTTTTCTCCATGAGAGTAATTCAGGTTTTGACGGAATCGGTAAAACCTGAATGCATCAACAAAATCAAAGGTCGACACCGTTGTCCCGTTTTTGACAAAACGTGAAACGGTCTATTGGGGTTGGATTGCAATGCAACCACTAGTTTACCGGCAATCGGGTGCGGACAATCTGAGTCAGATAATTCAGACCATGCACCAGAGCGTCATCATTAAAATCGAAAGCCGGATTATGCAGCGATGCGCTGTCTCCATTGCCGATGAGCATGAAATTGCCGGGTACATGTTCCAGCAACCGGGCGAAATCCTCCGAAGCACCGATCCTTGGCGTCTGGTCGTTGACGGCCGATTGCTGTTCGGCAACCCGATGGGCGGTCTGTATCGCCGCCTGCGATAGGGCCGTGTCATTAATCAGCGGAATGAACTCACGGGTATAGTCGGTCTCTATCTGACAGTTATGAGCCAGCGCGGTTCCCTGTGCAACACGGCGCATCGCCGCTTCAATATTTTTGCTGACGGCTGCATCGAAGCTTCTGCAGTCACCCAAAATGCGAGCATTGCCTGCAATGGCATTGCGTGTGCCGTCGGTAATCAGTTCGGTGACTGACAATACCGCCAGTTCGGTTGGATCGATTGCACGCGATACAATCGTCTGCAGCGCCATGACGGTTGCACAGGCAGCAACGAGGGCATCCTTTCCGTCCTGGGGGCGCGATGCATGGCCGCCCATCCCGCGCATGGTAATCTCAAAATTATCCTCTGCTGCCATGAAAGCACCCGCGCGTGTTGCGAAGTGCCCGACAGCAATGCCCGGCATATTGTGAATGGCAAAGGCCTCTTCAAACGGAAAGCGGCGCAACAGGCCATCATCAAGCATGGCCTGCATCCCTTTGCCCCACTCTTCAGCCGGTTGAAAAATCAGGCGCACCAGACCGTCGAACCCACCCTCGTGAGCCAGCTGTCTGGCAGCACCCAGCAACATGGCCGTATGCCCGTCATGGCCACAGGCATGCATCACACCAGGGCAGGTGGACTTGTGTGCAAGGTCGCCTGTTTCTTCAATACGCAATGCATCCATATCCGCGCGCAATGCGATGGCGCGGTTGCCACTGCCGCAGCGCAGGGTTGCCACGACGCCGGTCGTGCCGACACCCTCAGTGATCTCCTCTATGCCAAACGCGCGCAGTTTTTTCACAACAAAGGCCGCTGTATTGGTCTCCTCAAACCCAAACTCGGGATTTGCATGCAGGTGCCTGCGCCACTGCGTTACCTCGGCAATTTGAGCATTTGTGTCGGTATGGTGCGTCATGATAATTTCCCGAAAGACATATCTGCTGCGTGGATGCCTCTGACGTGTTTCGTTTTTTCCGATCAAAAAATTGAAATTACGACAGGTGGGTCAAGCTGCAATTGATAGCAGCTAAGTGGAATTTGGAAAATCCACAATATCCGTCAGCGCCGCAACCCGGTATGTGACACTGCCCGCTTGTACTTGCTCGCTTCGACCGCAATAATCACGCCTGTCAAAGACCCGCAGACCAAAAGCAGATCACCGCTCGAAACGGACATTCAAAGCATGACACCTGGTATCATTCTGACACTCAACGCCGGCTCTTCATCCATAAAGTTCTCGCTCTATGAAGCAGCAGATGAGCCACGTGAGATTGTTGACGGGCAGGTGGAAAACCTGGGGCCCAATGCCCGATTGCATATCGGTTTGAAAGGGGAGCAGGCTGACATTCATGAATTGGGCATTGCCGATCACAAGATCGCCCTGAAAGCCATTTTGACCCGCGCCAGTGACTATCTGGATGGGCATAGTGTTCTGGGTGTCGGGCACAGGGTTGTTCACGGCGGAATAGATTTTTCGGCTCCCTGCCTGCTGACTGAAGAAACAACAGAAAAGCTGGAGGCACTCATTCCACTGGCCCCCCTGCATCAGCCACATAATCTGGCTGCAGCTGCGGCCGCCAGACAGGCCTTTCCGCAGGCTATTCAGGTTGCCTGTTTCGATACCGCATTCCATCGCGGTCAACCATGGGTCAATGATACTTTCGCCCTGCCTCGCGTCTATTACGACAGAGGCGTACGTCGCTACGGGTTTCATGGTCTGTCCTATGATTATGTTACCGGTGAGCTGGGCCGGTTGGAGCCGGAATTGCTGCAGGGCAAGGTGGCCATTGCGCATCTGGGCAACGGTGCATCCATGTGTGCGGTCAAAAATGGCCGCAGCATTGGCTCGACCATGGGTTTTTCTGCGCTGGATGGCCTGCCAATGGGAACACGCTGTGGTCAGATTGATCCCGGTTTGCTGTTGTATCTGATTGAGAGTGAGGGGCTGAGTGCCCATGAATTATCTCAGATACTCTATCGTGAGAGCGGGTTGAAAGGCCTGTCGGGCCTTACCCATGACATGCGCACGCTGTTGCAATCAGATCAGTTGGAGGCAAAGGAGGCCATCGATTATTATGTCTTTCGCGCCAGGCGCGAGGTGGGTGCCATGGCGGCCGTGATGGGTGGGCTGGATGCGTTGGTCTTTTGTGGTGGTATTGGCGAAAACGCAGCGCCTGTCCGGGCGATGATCTGCGAAAATCTTGAGTGGCTGGGGATTGATATTGATGCCAGCGCCAACAGGACCAATGAGACAGAAATCAGCCGCGGTCAAACCCGGGTGATGGTCATCAAAACAGACGAAGAGCTGGTGATGGCCCGCTCGGTCAGCGCGATGCTGGATCTGTAGGATACGGCAGCAAAAAACCGCCGGCCATGGGGCCGACGGTTGCACTGGAGCAATTCAGGTTTTGACGGGTTCGGCAAAACCTGAATGCATCAACAAAATCAAAGGCCGACACCGTTGTCCCGTTTCTGACAAAACGTGAATCGGTCTAATCAACATGAATTTGTGTACCCGTCAGGCAGCCAGGTCGCGCAGAACAGTCTGCAGAATGCCGCCGTTGTTGACATATTCCACCTCGTCCAGCGTATCGATCCGGCAGATGATCGGAACATCTTTAACCGTCCCGTCTGCATAGGTGATCTGGGCAATTTTTGTTTCCCGTGGCTTGATGTTGCTCAAGCCCTCAATTGTCACCAGTTCATCACCCTTGAGCTGCAGGTTTTCCCAGCTTGTGCCGTCTTCAAGCACAAATGGCACAACCCCCATTCCAACAAGGTTTGAGCGGTGAATACGCTCGAAAGATTGGGCAATCACGGCCCGTACACCAAGAAGATTGGTACCTTTGGCCGCCCAGTCGCGGGATGATCCATTGCCATATTCCACGCCGGCAAAAATGACCAATGGCACGCCTTCCTGCTTGTAGAGCATGGCAGCGTCGTAAATCGACATTTCCTCTTTCGAGGGATACTGGATTGTATATCCGCCTTCTTTGCCGTTTGGTCCAAGCATGTGGTTGCGAATGCGGATATTGGCAAATGTCCCGCGCATCATTACCTCATGGTTGCCGCGCCTTGTGCCATATTGGTTGAAATCAACGGCGGCAACATGGTGATCCATCAGATAGCTGCCAGCCGGTGACTGCGCCTTGATGGACCCGGCAGGAGAAATGTGGTCCGTGGTGATCTTGTCCCCAAACAGCCCCAGCACCCGTGCACCAACGATATCGGTGATACCGGCCGGGTTTTTGCCCATGCCAACAAAATATGGCGGATTCTGCACATAGGTTGAATCATCATCCCAGGTGTAGGTCTGACCTTCCGGCGCCTGTACACCCTGCCAGTTCTCATCACCCTTGAACACATCGGCATATTTCGATGCATAGAGTTCGCGTGTGACGTTTTTGGCAATAAATTCCTGAATTTCATGGGAAGAGGGCCAGATATCCTTGAGGAACACCGGGTTGCCATCCTGATCTTCACCAAGTGGTTCTGTTGTCAGGTCCTTTGTCACTGATCCGGCAAGCGCGTAGGCAACCACCAGCGGCGGTGATGCCAGATAGTTGGCCTGTACATCCGGAGAGACGCGGCCTTCAAAGTTGCGGTTGCCGGATAGAACACCGGCGGCAATCAGGCCTTTGTCATTGATGGTTTTGGAAACCGGTGCAGGCAGCGGTCCCGAATTACCAATACATGTCGTGCACCCAAAGCCAACCAGATTGAAGCCGAGCTGATCCAGCTGCGTTTGCAGGCCGGAACGGCTGAGATATTCAGCCACAACCTGTGATCCGGGTGCAAGGGATGTCTTGACCCAGGGCTTGGTTTTCAATCCCTTGGCCAGCGCATTGCGGGCCAGCAGGCCAGCGCCGATCAGAACCGATGGGTTGGACGTATTGGTGCACGATGTGATGGCAGCGATGGCCACGTCACCATGACCAAGATCATAGTCTTCGCCTTCAACCTGATAGCGGGCATCATTGTTGGCTGTCTTGTTGTATTCAGCCACCAGAGACTTGGCAAAACCCTCTGCAATCCCTTCGAGTGGAATGCGCCCTTCCGGGCGTTTCGGACCTGCCATGGATGGCACGACATCACCAAGGTCGAGTTCCAGCGTATCGGTGAATACGGGATCTGCAGACCCTTCTTCACGCCACATGCCCTGTTCTTTGGCATAGGCTTCAACCAGGGCGATGCGGTCGGTTTCGCGGCCGGTTACATTAAGGTAGTTGATTGTCTCATCATCAACCGGGAAAAAGCCGCAGGTTGCACCATATTCGGGACCCATATTGGCAATGGTTGCCCGGTCAGCCAGTGTCATATTGTTGAGGCCGGGGCCAAAGAATTCAACAAATTTGCTGACGACGCCCTTTTTGCGCAGCATCTGCACAACGGTCAAAACAATATCGGTTGCTGTTATGCCTTCACGCGGCTTGCCCGTCAGGCGGAAGCCGATGACTTCCGGCAAAAGCATGGAGATCGGCTGGCCAAGCATGGCAGCTTCTGCCTCGATGCCACCAACACCCCAACCCAATACACCAAGGCCATTGATCATGGTTGTGTGCGAATCAGTGCCGACGCAGGTATCAGGATAGGCAACGGTTGCGCCATCTTCTTCTTTCGTCCAGACAGTCTGCCCGAGATACTCCAGATTAACCTGATGGCAGATTCCGGTGCCCGGCGGTACAACCCGGAAGTTTTCAAAGGCCTGCTGGCCCCATTTGAGGAAGCGGTAGCGCTCACCATTGCGCTCATATTCCAGCTCTACGTTGCGTGCGAATGCTGTTGGTGTGCCAAATTCGTCAACGATGACGGAGTGATCGATAACCAGGTCAACCGGGACCAGTGGATTGATTTTCTGCGGGTCGCCGCCCAGATTGACCATCGCGTCACGCATGGCGGCCAGATCAACAACGGCTGGTACGCCGGTAAAATCCTGCATCAGAACACGTGCAGGACGATAGGCGATTTCATTTCCGGCTGTGCCCTTGTCGGATAACCATTCGGCAACATTTTGAATATCGGCCTTTGATACAGTCCGACCATCTTCGTTGCGCAGGAGGTTTTCCAGCAGTACTTTCATGGAGAAAGGCAGTGCGGAGATACCCTCAAGGCCATTTTTCTCGGCTTCTGCCAGGCTAAAATATTCATATGCCGAATCACCCACTTTCAGGGTGCGACGACAATTGAAGCTGTCGAGTGATTTTGTCACAGGCGCTCTCAATCTACGTTGGTTCACCAAAACTCCGAACGAACGCCTTGCGATGCGCATTTGCGCATCAAAGCCTGCGGGTACGGCCATTTCCGCTGTCCGCTCGTGGAAGGTCAATCACAGCGATTGACCGAAGCCCATGTTCGGCGCAAGTATGGAATTCACGCCGACCGCTGGCGTGGTTGCAGGCCTTATAGATAATTTTATAGAATGGTTCTAGACCATCTGGCATCAAAATCGGAAATTTTCCGTGATGCACAAATTTTGTAAAACGGAGAAACTTGCCTCATGCGGCTTATTGCCGAGAATATATCGGTCGCGCGTGGCGGTCAGGTTTTTTTCTCCGGGATCAGTTTTACGCTCAGTTCAGGCGAGGCACTGATTGTGTCCGGCCCCAACGGCGTGGGCAAATCAACGTTGCTGAGGGTGCTTGCAGGTCTGCTGCCAGATAGAGAGGGCGTTGTGCGCATCGAAGGGGGTGATCATGAACGACCCTCAGAGACGTGCCATTACCTGGGCCATCGCAATGGCATGAAACACGAGCTTACGGTGCGTGAGAACCTGGAGTTCTGGCGACGCTATATGGCAACGTCACAAAAGGCAGCAGGGTCACCTGTTTTAAGCACTGTTGACGCTGTTCATGCTGTCGGTCTTGCAGGTTTGGAACATTTGCCGTTTGGCTATCTTTCAGCCGGTCAGCAACGCCGCATCGCAATGGCGCGCATGCTGACTGCCTATCGTACCATTTGGATTTTGGATGAGCCAACGGCCGCCCTTGATGTTGACGCACAGGCGATGTTTGCCAATCTTGTTGCAGGCCACCTTGAAACGGGCGGCATGGTGGTTGCCGCGACCCATCAGCCTTTGGGGGTCGGTACTGCGCGTTCGCTCAAACTCAGCACTGATTGCCGTGCCACTTTTGATGTGCCGGACCACGCAAACGCGCAGGGGGCCGGTTGATGTGGGCGCTCTATAGACGTGATGTTCAGCTGTCGATGCGGGCCGGTGGCGGCGCCCTGATTGGCGTCCTGTTTTTCCTGACCGTGGTCGCTGTCATTCCGTTTGGTGTCGGGCCGGACCTTAATCTGCTGGCCCGTATCGGCCCGGCAATCCTGTGGATTGGCGCCCTGTTGGCGGCGCTGCTGGGATTGGACAGATTGTTTCAGCTCGACCGTGAGGATGGCTCGCTTGATCTGATGCTGATGCAGGAAGTGCCAATGTTTTTAACCGTGCTGGTCAAATGCCTGGCCCATTGGACGGGCAGCGGTGTACCGCTGATCATCGCCTCGCCGCTTCTTGGGTTGTTTATGAACATCGATGGGATCGCCATGCTTGCTGTCGCAGCAACCCTGCTGGCTGGTACACCAGCAATCACCTTTATCGGGGCAGTGGGTGCTGCTGTTTCAGTTACTCTGCCGCGCGGCGGTCTGCTGGTCTCCGTCCTGGTGTTGCCGCTGGCGATCCCGGTGCTTATTTTTGGTGTCAGTGCCGTCTATGGCGCGGTGGAAGATCCTGCACCCTTTATGCCGCCCTTTTTGATCCTATGCGCCATAACCCTGTTCTTTTCGGTCCTCGGACCACTGGCAGCCAGCGCGGCGCTACAGGCGTCATCGGATTAGATCAGTTGCTGTGCAGAAGAGCGTTTCTGTGAACACGTAGGTTTGGCAGGCGGGGTTGATTTGTTTTCTATTCACGCCGTTTCGCGCCTTCGGCGCTGGCTCCATAGGGGGCGGCCAAATTATTGGCCGGGCCACGGTCGTGGCCTGT
>CANMVS010000022.1 GCA_947501445.1 uncultured Rhizobiaceae group bacterium
CGGTGCCATCCCGATCTTACATGACAAGGCAGACGCCAATTCATAACTGGCGCCAGCCGCGCGGGACATAGGGTCTAAATACCTGCGCGGGATATTCATCATCCGACAATTTGTCTGTCGATCATGCAGATCACAACCGCACGGAGCACCATTTCCATGACAGATATACTGGGCGGCAGTTGCCTGTGCGGCAAAATCAGATACCAAATTACCGGACCGCTTGAAGGTGTTCTCAATTGCCATTGCAGCATGTGCAGAAAAGCCCATGGCGCGGCGTTCAGAACCAGAGCTGCTGTCAGAAAAGCCGACCTTGAATGGCTTGCCGGTGAAAACCTGATGACACGGTTCGAGTCTTCACCGGGTGAGTACCGGCTGTTCTGCTCGATCTGCGGGTCTAATATGGTCACCCAATTCGATGAAAATCCACAATGGCTGGGTTTTCCGCTGGGCACCCTTGATGATGACCCGGGCGTCAAACCGCAATACCATGTGTTTGTGGGGTCAAAGGCACCGTGGCATGACATTGCCGATGATCTGCCGCAGTGGCAGGGACTGCCCAAAACCTAGCCTGGGATGTAAAACTGGTATGCAGGCAAACTACCAGAATTCGTGATGGGGTACCCGGGCCTCATCTTCCAGCACCGGCCCAACCACCCGAGTGGGATGCCCCTTGCAGGCTGCAAATATCTCGCTACAGGGGATATCCAGTATTGGCGGTGTCGGGTTTTCGTCGCTTATGCACATGGCACATAGTGCCTTTTCCGGCAGACCATAGACCACGGTGCGCACACCTGTCCAAAAGGTTGCGCCGGCACACATGGCACAGGGTTCCGTGCTGGTGACCATGACCAGTGTCGCGAGCCTGTCGGCTGCAAACTTTCGGGAGGCCATGCTCATCAGATTTTGTTCGGCATGACAGGTGACGTCGCTGTAGCTGCCAACCGTGTTTTCAGCCTCCAGCACAATGTTTCCGTCCAGATCGCAAAGCAATGCACCAAAGGGATGATTGCCCTTGGCGCGAGCAGATTGTGCCAGTTCGATGGCACGGCGCATCAGATTATCAAGGTCAAGTCTGCTGATGTCGGGTGGCTGGATCATGATGCGGTCTCGTTTGTGGTGCGCGCTTTGATGGAATCAGACGAACTCACCGGGTAATACAACAATCTGTACGTTTGCGGCGCTCCAGCGGGTCTCGCGCAGCTGGCGATATTCCTCAGAATTGTACCAGGCGAGCGCTTTGTCCCTGTCGGGAAACTCAAGCACCACCATTCGGTCGCAATCAGCAGAACCTTCCAGAACCTCAATATCCTGTGTCCTGACCAGATATCTGCCGCCGTAGGCTTCAACGGTGGCCGGTGCGTCCAGCATATATCCCTTCATGGTTTCACTGTCTTCGATAGAAACGCGCGACACGATATAGGCTGGCATAGGCATTATCTCCGTTGGGCATATACCCTCAGGCAGTGAACTCGGATTACGTGTTTCACAGCCAGTTGGGCAAAGATGGTCCGCGATATTGGCCGTTGACCCGTGATATTGTCAAAATGTTTTTGAAGGGCTGATCCGATTTCAGCAACGCGCGCCCTCGCCCGGCATGAAATTGCCCAGTGGTTGTTTCTGGTGGGCATTGCCATCAAAATTTTCCGGTTGAAGCCATTTTTCATAAGCTTGCATCAAGGCGGGCCATTCACTGTCCAAAATTGAGAACCAGGCGGTATCCCGATTGCGTTGCTTGTAGATGGTTGCCTGTCGGAAAATCCCTTCAAAGGTAAAGCCCAATCGTTTTGCCGCTGCCCGCGATGGCGCATTCAATGCATCACATTTCCACTCATAGCGCCGATAACCCAAGGTGTTGAATACCGTGCACATCAACAAAAACATCGCTTCTGTCGCCGCCGCCGAACGTTGGAGTTGTGGCGCATAGTTGATATGACCAACTTCAATGACACCAATCTTCGGCTCAATTCTGAGGAAGCTCGCCAATCCGGCTGCAGTGCCGGTGCGGTGGTCAATGATTGCGTGAAAGAAGGGGTCGCGGCCAAGGCAGGTCTGTGTCAGCCAGTGGTGCAGATCGTCGATGTTCTCGAAAGGACCATAGGGCAAATAGGTCCAGATACGATCTTCCCTGTCAGCGCGAAATGCGTCGAACAGATCTTGTGCATGCAGATCCACATCGACGGGAAGCAACGTGCAGAACCGGCCCGTCAAGGGCATGCGGGTCGGCAGCCCGGCCGGTGTCCAGTCGGCAAGGCTTTGCCCAATGGGTTGGCCAAGTTCATTGTTTTCATGCGTCATTGTCGCTGATCCGCAATAGAGTACACAGGGTGGTTTCAAACAGCCATTGCCCTGACAAAATTATGATACAACTGCCCGGCACATTTGTTGAACTGCGTCATATATTGAGCACCCGCCGATCTCATCTCGTTGAGACCCGCTTCGCCGATCGTATCCATAAGTGCCTGATTATAGGCTGGCACATCCGCCCAATTGTCGATTGTATCGGCCTCTATCTCCACATGGTACTGCATCGACCAGGCCCGTTTTCCCAGACGCATAGCCTGGATGGCACAGTTCCGGGAGCGCGCCAGTATTGCTGCGTCTGCGGGTGGTTGGGTAACGCAGACGGAATGCCATTGCAGGCACTTCTGATGCGTTGGCAGGCCGGTGAATAAAGCATCGCTTTGTCCTGCGGCCGTCAGCTCTATGTCAAGAATACCGATTTCCGGTGGTTTTTGCGGCCCACAGGTGCCTCCCATGGCATCGGCGAGGAGCTGGTGCCCAAGACACCGTCCAAGAAATGGCTTATCCAATTCGCCCACCCAATGGCGGATGGCGGCTTTCTCTTCAATCAGCCAGGGATATTCCCGCGTATCCCACACATCCATGGGCCCGCCCATGACCCACAGGGCATCATAGGCATCAAGATCGGGAATGGCGTCGCCGCGATGAAGGTTTACCGCCTGCCATTCAATATTGTCGGCTTTGAGCGATTGCCGCAATGAACCGGGATGTTCACAATCTATGTGTTGAAATACCAGTAGTCGCATGGATGCCTCCTGTGGTCGGGCAGACCTATTGGCCGCGTTGACTGGGTGTCCGCTGCGCCATCATGGTTGATAATGATGCTTTTGGCTGCCCCGAGCCATCAAAATTCGTCGGCTGCAGCCATGTCGCAATTTTTTCACGCACTTCGGGCCATTCGTCATCCAGAATTGAGTACCATGCTGTATCGCGGTTCCTTCCTTTGAATATCAGATTATTGTAAAATATGCCCTCAAAGCGAAATCCAAGCCGCCGGGCGGCATTGCGTGAATTTTCATTGTGGGCATTGCAACGCCACTGCATCCGGCGATAGCCCAGATCATCCATCACATGACACAGCATCAAAAACAGTGCTTCGGTTGCCGCCCGGGTGCGTCTTAATTGCGGGCCGAACCAGATGTGGCCAATCTCAGTGACGCCGTTTTGGGCGTTGATATCGAGGAAGCTGGCCTGACCGCACACGGTGCCGGTTTCTTTTGGCCTGATGGCGAAAAAAACTGTGTCCAGGCTTGCTGACTGCTCACGCAGTTTTTGGGCATAACTTTTGACATCCGGCCAGGGGCCGTAGGTCATATAATCCCAGATGCGCGCATCGCCATTATCCCCATGGGACGCCAGATAGAGTTCCTCGGCATGCAATTGAGCCTGCATCGGTTCCAGAGAAACGCCGGTGCCGTACAAAGGCGCGCGTTGTGGTACGAGCGCGGGTGGCGGATCTAACACTGGCGCCTGTGAAAGAGGGCGGGGGAAAATTTGTTCGTTTGAAGAAGCGATCGGCATTGATTTTCCAGTTTACACAGAAGGACAAGCTTTACCCTACTGTCAGTCTGGTTTATCAAAAATGTCCAATCATCCATCATTTGACCAGACCACTATCATGCGCCAACACGCTCATATTGCATTTACCATCGATCGAAGCGCGGCCATGCCGGTTTTTGCGCAGATCTACGATGCCTTGCGAGGCGACATTGTTTCAGGCGCACTTGAACATGGCGCGCGTTTGCCTCCCTCACGCAGTTTTGCAGCAGATCTTGGGGTGTCACGCTCGACGATCATTGCGGCCTATGATCAGCTTGTGGCGGAAGGCTATGCCGAAGGCAGACATGGTTCAGGGCTGTTCGTGTGTCCCATGGGCAATGTCGAAATGCCAATCCGGCGGGCTACACCGCAAGCAACAACCGCCGCAGATGTGTCTTTGACGGACCTTTCCAGACCGCTGCATCCGGGAGTTCCGGATATGCGGCTGTTTCCCTATCGCCAGTGGGGCCGATGCGTTGCCCGCATTGCCCGAACAGAACCACAGGCCCTGATACGCGCCACCCACCCGTTTGGTGATCTGCACTTGCGCCGTGCCATCGCCGGACATGTCGCAGAGTGGCGCGGTGTTGAAGCGTCCGCCGACCAGATCATCATAACAGCAGGGTCAACCGATGCCCTTGAAATCTGCATCCGAACGCTGATGCAAAAGGGTGACAGGATCGCGCTGGAGGATCCCGGATACCGACCGTTGCGTCATTTTGTGCAAAGCCAGGGTCTGAATCCGCTGTGGATGGATGTCGGGCCGTCCGGAGCATTTGTGCCACAGGTGCAGCCAGGGGAGCAGCAGCCCAGATTGGCGGTGCTGACACCCTCACATCAGTTTCCGCGCGGCGGTACCATGGCGCCGGGCCAGCGACGAGCATTCCTCAATTGGGCACACGATACCGGCGGATGGATTATTGAAGATGACTATGACAGCGAGTTTCGTTATGCGGGCCGGCCAATTCCGGCACTCGCCGGTTTCGACCGTTCGGACCGAACACTCTATATAGGCAGTTTTTCCAAGATATTTTCCAACAGCCTTCGCATCGGTTTCCTCATTGCGCCAGAGCGATTGCTCAAAGATCTGCTTGAAACCCTGTCACGCTACGGCACCAAGGCATCTATTGCGCCGCAGCGGGCGCTCGGCGCCTTTATGGATGACGGTGAGTTCTATCGGCATCTGCGCCGTGTCAGACGCATATATGCAGAAAGACGTGCGGCCATGCTGAATCTGGTGCGGTCCGAGCTTGCAGATCTGGTCGATTTTGAAGACCATCAGGCCGGCATGCAACTGGTTCTCAGGCTGGTCCATCCTTGTGATGACAAGGCCATCGAAGCGCAGGCGCACGGGATTGGATTGGAACCTGCTGCTTTATCCAGCCATTTTGCAGCCGCGACAGATGAAAGAGGATTGATCGTCGGGTTTTGTTCACAGTCAGAAAGCGAAAACGCCCGGAGCATCAGGCAACTGCGCGCGGTCATTGAAAAGGCCTGCCGGGCATAGCCATATGGAGGCTGTCCTGGTCAATTGTTGGCAATTAAACAGGACAGGCTCATGTGTGGGTTGATGGCAGCCGTTCGCTTGACAATTGTGCCGTGATGCTGTTTATCCGCCACACATTCCGCAAAGAGTTTATAACTCCGAGCAGCTGACCAGGACCCGATAAGGTTTAAACAGATCCTGGAAGCCAACATCCGGCAGCGCGATGCGCCCCCGGGTGCTTTTGTGCTTTGATCTTTATCAGGTCATCGGGTGTTCAGGTTTTATCGGCGTGCGGAGGGCCTTTCAGCAATTGGTTCTGAAAGAAAAGGGAAATGTGAATGTTTGAAAGCCTTCAAGATCGACTGGGTTCCATTCTCAATGGATTGACCGGTCGCGGCGCATTGTCGGAAAAGGATGTTTCGGCTGCGCTGCGTGAAGTACGTCGGGCGCTGCTGGAAGCCGACGTTGCTCTTGAAGTGGTGCGAGATTTTACCGACAGGGTGCGCGAGCAGGCTGTTGGTGCAGATGTTCTTAAATCCATCAAACCCGGCCAAATGGTTGTCAAGATTGTTCACGATGAGCTGATTGCCATGCTGGGTGAAGAAGGCGTGCCGATTGATCTGAATGCACCGGCGCCGGTGGTAATCATGATGGTTGGTCTGCAGGGGTCGGGTAAAACCACCACGTCAGGCAAACTTGCCAGCCGAATGACAGGCCGTGATAATAAAAAGGTGCTGATGGCATCTCTGGATACCCGGCGACCTGCTGCTCAGGAGCAGTTGCGCCAGCTGGGTGAACAGACTTCGGTTGATACACTTCCCATCGTTGCCGGTCAGTCACCGACCCAGATAGCTGCGCGCGCGGTTCAGGCTGCCAGGCTCGGCGGTCATGATGTTGTTATTCTTGATACCGCCGGTCGTACCCATATTGACGAACCGCTGATGGTTGAGATGGCCGATATCAAGGCCAAGGCAAACCCGCACGAAATTTTGCTGGTTGCCGATTCCCTGACCGGTCAGGACGCTGTCAATCTTGCCCGCAACTTTGATGAGCGTGTCGGCATTACCGGTCTCGTGCTGACGCGTATGGATGGCGACGGACGCGGTGGTGCAGCTCTTTCCATGCGTGCCGTCACCGGCAAGCCGATCAAGCTGATCGGTACCGGCGAAAAAATGGATGCGCTTGAGGAGTTTCATCCACGGCGTATTGCCGATCGTATCCTTGGCATGGGCGATATTGTTTCGCTGGTCGAAAAGGCTGCGGAAACCATTGATGCGGAAAAAGCCCAGGTGATGGCTGACCGCATGAAGGCGGGCAAGTTTGATCTGAATGACCTGTCGGATCAATTGCGTCAGATGCAAAAAATGGGCGGCATGTCCGGGTTCATGGGGCTGATGCCCGGTATGGGCAAGATGAAAAATCAGATTGCTGCAGCAGGCCTTGATGACAGTGTTTTCAAGCGTCAGTTGGCCATTATCTCGTCAATGACCCGTAAGGAACGGGCCAACCCGGATTTGCTGAAACACTCACGCAAGAAACGTATTGCAGCCGGGTCGGGCACCAATTCAGCCGAAATAAACAAATTGCTGAAAATGCACCGCCAGATGGCTGACATGATGAAGGCCATGGGTGGCAAGGGAAAAAAAGGTGGCATGCTTGGCAAAATGATGGGTGGCCTCGGCGGCGCACTTGGTGGTGGCATGGGCGGCATGCCTGGTATGGGCGGTATGGACCCTTCCAAGCTTGATCCCAAACAGCTGGAAGCGCTGCAAAAACAGGCGGAAGCTGCCGGACTTGGAAAAGGCGGCGGTTTGCCCGGTCTTGGTGGCGGTTTGCCGGGTCTTGGTGGTCAAAAACTCCCGGGTCTTGGCGGCCTGCCCGGTTTGCCGAAGAAGAAATAGGAAATCCAATGACAACTGATCCGGTCACAACACTTAATGATCTGCGCCGCTCAATTGACAATATTGATGCAGCCCTTGTGCATATTCTCGCCGAACGGTTTCGTTGCACCCAGGCCGTTGGCAAGCTCAAGGCCGCCTATGATATGCCACCTGCTGATCACGACCGGGAAAAACGGCAGGTAGAACGTTTGCGTCGTCTGGCTGAAGACGCAGATCTCGATTCAGATTTCGCTGAGGCATTTTTGAACTTCATTATCAAGGAAGTCATTCGGCATCACGAAGCAATCAGACACGAGACCGTCAACAAATAGAGACGATCGTGCTGATCCCAACAAGGCCGCCAGTTGCGGTTTTAAACACTTTTGAAATAACGACACACCGAAGGATAAAATAATGGCTCTTAAAATTCGATTGGCCCGTGGCGGCTCCAAGAAACGTCCTTACTACCACATTGTTGTTGCAGACGTTCGCGCACCGCGCGATGGTCGCTTCATTGAACGCGTCGGCAAATGGAACCCGATGTTGCCAAAAGACGGCGCACGCGTTGAACTGAACGAAGAGCGTATCAACCACTGGATTTCCGAGGGCGCTCAGCCAACAGACCGGGTCTTGCGTTTTCTCGACGAAGCTGGTGTTGCAAAACGACCGGCCCGCAACAACCCCAACAAGGCACTGCCTGGCAAGAAAGCTCAGGAACGTCTTGCTGAGCAGCAGGCCAAACAGGAAGAAGCCGCCGCTGCCGCTGCGGAAGCAGCCGCTGAATAAGTTTGACAGAATTGTTGATGAACAATGCGAACGGGCGGCGATCATAGGCCGCCCGTTTTGCTTTCAGCCAGCAGCTTGAAATTCATTTGGGCCGTTTCACGTTTTGTCAGAAACGGGACAACGGTGTCGGCCTTTGATTTTGTTGATGCATTCAGGTTTTGCCGATTCCGTCAAAACCTGAATTGCTCTAGTATATTGCATGGCGAATGTGCAGGAAATTTTAATGGCAAATTCCGATGACATGGTTTTGATGGCGACGATTGGTGCGCCCCATGGGGTGCGTGGAGAATTGCGTGCGAAGCCATA
This sequence comes from uncultured Rhizobiaceae group bacterium, assembly GCA_947501445.1. Taxonomy (GTDB): domain Bacteria; phylum Pseudomonadota; class Alphaproteobacteria; order Rhizobiales; family Rhizobiaceae; genus Hoeflea_A. The sequence goes on from CANMVS010000022.1 coordinate 8,299, forward strand.
TTCCGACAACCCTCTGGCACTTGGAAAATACGGTGCTTTGAGCGATATGAATGGCCGAACCTATACGGTTAAAACCATCCGTTCGGCCAAGAACGTTGTTGTCATGCGCCTGAGCGGTGTGGACACCCGTGAAGCTGCGGAAAAACTCAAGGGTGTCTCCCTTTATGTGGCGCGGGACTGCCTGCCTGATGATGATCTGGATAACGATGAGTTTTATCAGGCTGATCTCATCGGATTGGACACCCGTGATGCACAGGATAAAACCTACGGCAAGGTCAGCGCCATCCATAATTTCGGTGGTGGTGATATTCTTGAACTGGCCGTGCCGGGAAAACGTTCGGTGATGATACCGTTTTCGGAAACCTCGGTGCTGGACATCGATCTTGAAGCCGGCATCATCACACTCGAGCCTGTTGCTGCAGGTTTGACGGATACAGATGACGAGCCAGGACCTGGCAGTCGCCGTCGGCGGCCCGCCTCCAGGGCCAAGGGGGACCCGGCACCCGATGCAAAGGGCGATGCTTCATGAGCTTTGCCGCCAGTGTTCTGACCCTTTATCCGCAGATGTTTCCCGGCCACCTTGCGCAGTCACTGTCCGGCAGGGCACTGGAGCGCGCGGACTGGTCACTGAATGTCGTACAAATCCGCGACTTTGCCCAAGACCGTCACCGCAGCGTCGATGATACACCCGCCGGCGGTGGTGCCGGCATGGTGCTGAAACCGGACATTCTGGCGCAGGCGATTGATCACGTCAGTCCGCAAGGGGATGCGCGTCCGCGTGTGCTGCTGAGCCCGCGTGGCCGGCCGCTGGATCAGGCGCGTGTCAGAGAACTGTCATCGGGCCCGGGTGTCGTGCTGGTATGCGGGCGGTTTGAAGGTGTTGATCAGAGGGTGATTGACGGGCGCGCCCTGGAGGAAATCTCGGTTGGCGATTATATCCTGTCCGGCGGTGAACCGGCCGCATTGCTGATGCTGGATGCAATCGTGCGGCTTTTGCCTGGTGTCATGGGCAATGATCAGTCCGGTCTGTCGGAAAGTTTTGAAAACGGCCTGCTGGAGTATCCTCACTACACCCGGCCAAAAATTTGGGAAGACAGATCAATCCCCGACGTTCTTCTATCCGGCAATCACGCTGAAATCGACAAGTGGCGGCTGGCTGAATCAACCAAATTGACCCAATTACGCCGTCCGGATCTGGGTTTCGGCAAAAAAACACCGCCCAAGGGATGACAATGGTGCACCATTGGTGTATTTGGCGCGGCAATCGGTAGAATCCGATACCACCAAGCAAAGAATGGTGAATACGCTCCTGCCTGATGGCAAACCCGGCGGCAAAGGCCAAGGGGACCTGTTGAGCGCTCTGACCGTTTTAGAAGAATGAAAGGTATAGGGCCATGGATATTATCCGTGAACTTGAGGCTGAACAGGCCGCTAAGATTGAAGCAAAGCGTACAATTCCGACATTTTCTCCAGGCGATACGGTTCGTGTTCTGGTTCGGGTGACCGAAGGCACACGTACCCGTGTACAGGCCTATGAAGGTGTTTGCATTGCACGCACCGGCGGTGGCATGAGTGAGAATTTCACCGTCCGCAAGATTTCCTACGGCGAAGGCGTGGAACGCGTATTCCCACTGCATTCACCAATGGTTGAAGGCGTCGAAGTTGTGCGTCGTGGCCGTGTTCGCCGCGCCAAACTTTACTACCTGCGTGAGCGTCGCGGTAAATCTGCACGTATCGTTGAAAATACCAATGTGCGTACACGCAAGCTGAATGACGCTGAGCGTCAGGCATTCATTGCCGAGAAGGCTCGCGTTGAAGCCGAGAAGGCTGCTGCTGCACAGGCATTGACCGCTGAAAAAGCTGCAGCTGCAGCTGCGGAAGCTGCGGCATCAACCGAGAGCGCCAGCGAATAGGTTCATCTGCATGCAGATGATTTGAATTGAGTTGGAAAACGCGTGCTCTTCAGGAGTGCGCGTTTTTTGCGTTTCATATATGCATCTACAAAATCAAAGGCCGACAGCGCTGTCCTGGTTCTGACAAAATGTGAAACGGTTAAATCGGATTTGGCACGAGCAAGACAGGCTCCAGGTCTCTTGTCTTGTCTATTGTCTTTGTGACATTGTTCGACGCAGGGCTTTTGTAATTTTCCTGAAAGGGAAAAACGCAAAACGCCAATGCACAAAACGTGTTGTTGGCGCTTTGCTTTCGGTGTGTAATGCAGGCTGAAAGTGAAATGCCTTTGTTGGTTTCAAACCTGTCCAAACCATCCGCAATGGGGTAGTTCTGGTGCGGGGATAATTATTCTGCTGGGAGTTTTTCATGTCATTTGTAAAATCCATTCTCGCTGCCGCTGTATCTATTGCGATAGCGCCTGTCGTGGCATCAGCCGCTGACTTGCCTGATCTCGGAGGTAAATCCGTGGTCGTGGTCACTGAAAATGCCTATCCACCGTTGCAGTTCATCGATCCGAAAACAGGTGATCAGATCGGCTGGGAATATGATGCGATGAATGAAATGGCCAAACGGCTGAACATGAAGGTCGAGTATCAAAATACCAGTTGGGACGCGATGATCGAAGCTGTCTCAAGCGGCCAGTATGACATCGGCATGACCGGCATCACCATCAAGGAAGAACGCAAGGAGAAAGTCGATTTCTCCGAACCCTACATGCGATCCGAAATGTTCATGCTCGTGCGTGGTGATGAGGACCGTTTTTCAGATGCCAAGAGTTTTGCCGCCCTGAACGACGGGCTGGTTGGTGCACAGGCAGGCACCACGCCGTTCTATGTCGCGGTATATGATGTGCTTGATGGCAACGAACAGAACCCGCGCATCAAATTGTTCGAGACATTTGGTGCACAGGTTCAGGCCCTGCGCGTCGGGGATGTCGATCTGGTGTTGACCGACGGAACTGCCGGTAACGGTTATGTCAAAAGTTCCGATGGTGCTCTGAAGCTGATTGGCGATCCCATGGGGACCGAGGATTTCGGTTTTATCTTTCCAAAAGGCTCATCACTTGTTCCTGCCATCAATGCTGCCATTGAGGACATGAAGGCGGATGGTACGATTGATGCCCTGAATACCAAATGGTTCCTTGATTATGAGTTGGGCAAGTAAAACCAACGGATTTTGGCGCAACAGGCGGGTGGTTCGCCACCCGCATATTGATCGGCAGTTATGGCAATCAGCAGGCCCTCAAGTGACGGCGACTTTCCCTATTGGCTCGTTGCCGCAGCGGTAATAGCACTCGCCGTTGCCATATTCATTGCAACAAACAGTCTCTACTTGCAGGTGTTTACGGTCGTCAAAAAAGGCGTCGGAATCACCATATTTGTGACGATTGTCGGATTTACCTTTGCCTCGGCGATCGGCCTGATGTTCGCTGTAATGGGGCTTTCGCGCTCCTTGATACTGCGCCAGATCGCACGGTTCTATGTGGAGATCATTCGCGGCGTACCGATTATTGTTCTTTTGTTTTATGTCGCCTTCGTTGGCGCACCAGGGTTTGTTCTTGCATGGAACTGGCTGACTATCCCGCTGCAGGAAGCCGGGCTGGTTGACCCTTTGAAGGTGCGCGATATATCGCTCATGTGGCGTGCCATCATCTCACTGACCATTGGCTATTCGGCCTTCATATCCGAGGTTTTTCGAGCCGGTATCCTGTCCGTCGATGAGGGGCAGATTGAGGCAGCAGAGGCCTTGGGATTGTCCCGCTGGCAGCGATTCAGGCTGATCGTCATGCCTCAGGCCCTGCGTACGATCCTGCCGCCACTCGGCAATGATTTTGTTGCCATGGTCAAAGATTCTTCGCTGGTTTCCGTACTGGGTGTGGCCGATCTGACGCAGATGGGTAAAGTTTATGCATCGGGTTCGTTCCGGTTCTTTGAAACCTACTCGATTGTTGCCTATATTTATCTCCTGTTGACCGTCGGTCTTTCCCTTGCATTGCGGGCACTGGAGCGTCGGCTGCGACATGCCGGCAACAATGGTGCGAGCGATTGATTGCCGCCGGGCTAAAAGCTTGATAAGAACCGTTCCAATGATGAAAAATCTGAACCCAATAAACAGAAGCTGTACGTTGACCGGCCTGCAATACGAAGGTCGTGTGCAACACCGGACTTCAACAAGCTATTTGCCGGTGCATGATCACAAGCGCCTGCCGGGTCGTTTTTTCGCGCGGCTGAAACTGTCCAACGGCAGCCGGTGAACTGCTGGTGGCATGGCCCCAGCACGCACACCTATTGAACATATCTCATTCGGATGAAACCCATGACTGAACCAAGAACACTCTATGATAAAATCTGGGACGAGCATGTCGTCAATGAACAGGAAGACGGAACCTGCCTGCTCTATATTGATCGCCATCTTGTTCATGAAGTGACCAGCCCACAAGCATTTGAGGGACTGCGAAACAGCGGGCGCGGCGTGCGTCACCCGCAAAGGACACTGGCTGTTGTCGATCACAATGTGCCAACAACGCCTGACCGAAAAGAAGGTATCAAGAACGAAGAGAGCCGCATTCAGGTTGAGGCGCTTGCCAAAAACGCGGCGGAATTTGGTGTCGACTATTTTCATGAGGCCGATATCCGTCAGGGTATCGTGCATATTGTAGGCCCCGAACAGGGCTTTACCCTGCCTGGTACCACAATTGTGTGTGGTGACAGTCATACGTCGACTCATGGTGCCTTTGGTGCCCTGGCGCATGGCATCGGCACCTCTGAGGTTGAGCATGTGCTGGCAACCCAGACACTGATCCAGAAAAAAGCCAAAAACATGCTGGTGCGTGTCGATAACTCCATTCCGGAAGGTGTGACAGCCAAGGATGTTATTTTGGCCATCATCGGTGAAATCGGAACCGCAGGCGGCACTGGCCATGTGATTGAATTTGCCGGTCAGGCCATTCGTGAACTCTCCATGGAAGGCCGCATGACGATCTGCAACATGACAATCGAAGGCGGCGCACGCGCCGGGCTGATCGCCCCTGACGACAAGGCCTTCGAATATCTCAAGGGTCGCCCGATGTCGCCGAAAGACGAACATTGGGATTTGGCGGTTGAACACTGGCAATCCCTGGTCACCGACGAGGGAGCTCACTACGACAAGGTTGTCGTGCTGGACGCCCAGCATTTACCACCGATCGTATCCTGGGGATCTTCTCCGGAAGATGTTGTATCGATAACGGGTACCGTGCCTGATCCCGATCAAATTGAAGATGAGAACAAGCGGGCCTCCAAACACCGGGCACTGGAATATATGGGCCTTGAGGCCGGTACCAACATAACCGATATTGAAATCGACAGGGTTTTCATCGGTTCATGTACCAATGGCCGTATCGAGGATTTGCGTGCGGCAGCGGCTGTTCTGCAGGGAAAGACCGTTCATGAACGGGTCGATGCCATGGTGGTTCCAGGCTCCGGACTGGTGAAATCGCAGGCCGAAGAGGAAGGGCTCCATCGGATTTTTGTTGACGCCGGTTTTGAATGGCGCGAGCCAGGGTGCTCCATGTGTCTTGCCATGAATGATGATCGGCTCAAACCACACGAGCGTTGCGCATCAACGTCCAACCGCAACTTTGAAGGTCGGCAGGGCTATAAAGGCCGTACCCACCTGGTATCGCCTGCCATGGCTGCCGCTGCTGCGGTCGCCGGCCGTTTTGTGGATATTCGCGACTGGTAACAATTCATAAACCAGATGAATATTCATCGGGTACATAATAGTTAGGATCACCCGTTATTGTGGATAAATGCCACTTTAACGGGTGTTTTTATGGCGTTGTTTACTTGAAATTAGGGCCTTGTCTTTAAACCCGAGAAAAAATGGGGGAAGATGTGGGCGAATCTTATATCCATGCAGTCAATATTGCGTTGGCTGCAGCAATTGTTTGTGGACTGTCAGCGATCTATTTTTACGATCGTACAAGAAATTCAGCGCTCTGGTGGATGCTGAGTTTTGTTTCAGTCCTGATAATGGGAATAGCAGCTGCTCTGTTGCCACTGATTGCCCCGGCACCTGTTACTCAATATATCGTATTTGCATTCAACATCATGGCCATCAGTTGCCTGAATGTGGGCATTGCCTGGCACCGTGGTTGTGACGTCCCCTGGCGGCTGATTGATACCTTTCTGGCGACGGCACTGGTGATCAATTTCTTTACGTTGATGTTGTTGCCCAGTGGCCCGGTCCAGATGACCGTTTCAGCGCTTTCTCTGGCGGCAACACAATCTGTCGGCCTGTATATTCTCTTGCACAGGAACAGGGATGACAAGGATCCGATTTTTGCTTTTCTTCTCGGGTTGACCGTTCTGAACTACTTTTCAAGACCGCTGTTGGAGATGGTCAATCAGGGTGCAGCAGTTAGCGGTGAAATGACGGCTTCGATGGTTCTTGTTCATGTCAACAATGCACTGACGACAATTGGGCTTGCCTCGTTCCTTATGTTCCGATTGGCGGCACGGTTGCTGATTGATCTGAAGGGCCAGTCGGAAACGGACAGTCTTTCAGGATTACTCAACCGGCATGGTTTTCAAATGGCAATTCAGCGTTTTCAAAAGGGTGGCGAAAACCGTGCCCCGGCATCGCTGATTATCTGCGACCTTGATCGCTTCAAGTCCATCAACGACGAATACGGCCACTATGTGGGTGACCGGGTCATTGCGGCATTCGGCCGTCTGGTGCGGGCCGGAGCGCGCGAAGGTGATGTTTGCGGGCGTATCGGTGGCGAAGAATTTTGTGTCTTTCTGCGTAACTCCGATGGACGGGCTGCGCGGTTGTTTGCCGAATGGCTGCGGGTTGCCTTTGCATCAACCAGCTACGGTGATCTTGATGGCTCGGTGCGCTTCACAGCCAGTTTCGGTGTCGCGCAAATTGGTCAGTCGGAAGACATTGAAGAAACATTCAAACGGGCCGACAAGGCGCTTTATACCGCCAAACGTGATGGTCGAAATTGCGTGCGATCGGTGGATGAAGATGGTGTTTCCTCGTCACTTTCCGGCATTCGATTTGGCGCGCGAACCGGAAGTTGAGATACAGCACCTTTGAACGCAGTGGTTCGGCGGATAAATCTGTTAAGCTGTTGAACGTCCATTCCTGGGACGTGTGGTTTGGACCGTTTCACGTTTTGCAAGAAACGGGACAACGGTGTCGACCTTTAATGTTGTTGATGCATTCAGATTGTGCCGATTTCATCAAATCCTGAATTGCTCGAATGGAGAATCCAATGAATATATATACGGCCAATAGTCGTCCCACAGCAGCAGCCAACCCGGAGTACTTCACCGGAACAGTGCTGATGGACCCCATAGTCACGGCGCCAGAACCGGCCCGTGTTCAGGTGGTTCGGGTCAGTTTTTTACCGGGCGCGCGTACCGCATGGCACAGCCATCCCTTGGGGCAGACGCTGCATGTGGTGTCGGGTGTCGGGCGTATTCAAAAAAGTGGCGAACCGATACAGGAGATATTGCCCGGTGATACAATCTGGATTGCACCGGGTGAAAAGCACTGGCACGGCGCCGCCGCACAGAACGCCATGAGCCATATTGCAATTCAGGAGGCACTGGATGGCACCTATGCCGATTGGATGGATAAGGTCACCGACGAGGAATATGGCCAATATAATTGATTGCGGGCTTTCATCTTGCAGACGCAGCAAAAATGGCAGGGATCACATGTGTTTCGCCTGTCGAAGTTTGAATTGATCCGGGCAGCCTGCCAGCGCTGATTTGTCACAAAATCGGGTATTCGGAATTGCGCAAGTACAGATTATCATAAGGGACAATACCTGCAGAAATCCTGTGAACGCGGAGGGACCTATAATGCACTCAAACAGCGTTGCTACGACAGATCTGCCCGATGAAAGTCGATTGCATGACCGTGTCGCTTCAGGTGATTTTCTGGATTGCTATAGTGTGCCCTCCAACATGTCGCCCCGTCGTGCTGCGCAGATCATTACGGATTTTCCCGGGTGGGCGCGCCTGCTTCTGCTTTTGCGCCAATTGTTGACGCTGCCGTTCGGTCTTTCAAATGATGGACCTGACGCGAAGGACAAAGTCGGCATTTTTCCAGTAGAGTCGGAAGATAACCACGAACTGATCGCCGGATTCAATGATCGGCATCTGAATTTTCGTGTCTCTGTCGTCTCACAGGATGGTCGGATCTATCTGGCCACCTGGGTGCATCCCCATAATATCGGCGGCCAACTTTATCTAAAGGCAATCCTGCCTTTTCACATTCTTATCGCGCGCAACGCATTGGCACGGGTAAATCTGCAGGATGCAGCCTCGCGTTAGCAGGCAAGCGTGTAACTGTGGTGTGTCAGCCTATGGTCTGATCACGCAGATATCACCACTGTCATCGCAATCCATGGCAGGCTGCGCCTCGCCAACATCAATGATTTTTGCGCCGGACTGCGGCGGCGTTTTTTCTGTCGCATGCGGGGGCGGTCCGTAACGGCGGTCACCATCAACATAGAAATAAATGCCATTGCCCTTGAAGCGGCGTGCCGAGATACCGCCGGCGTATGTACCGAGACCTTTGATGCGGGTCGGCAGGCCATTGCTGTCTGCAACCTCATAGGATGAAGCAGGGGATGGATCAGGCTTTGGTGCGATGGTGTCGTCGGCCATTGCCGGCACAGCGCCAGCCATCACAAGAGCGAGTGAGAAACGAATTGCAAAAGACTGTGACATGGCACTGCTTTCAAAAATGGTTCAGACGGGTAGCCGTTCCCCTGGTGTTTATTCCTGCCTATAACCTAAGTCTTTTGCACCATTGTGGCCACCAAGGGTAGGCATATACCTTTTGTTAAGGTTAAGAGACCCATTGTCAGGTGGCAGGATCAATCCAAAGGAATGGCTTTGCCCTGGAGTTGGCTGTTGTAGAATGCAACGACGCGAAATGAATGTGAGTTGTCATGACGAAAGAACCCAATATCGACATAACATTGCTTCGGCTGAATGAGGCGCGTGAACTGGCGCCGCTTATTGCTGCCTACTGCCAATCGCTCAAACGGGGAGCGCCGCGCAGGCCGGATGAATTCTATGCGGAAACGTTGCTGCAGGATCGTGTCGCGGAAATGCTCGGCGCACGCATTGACAATGAACTGGTTGGATTTGTGGTTTTTTACGATTTGCCGGATCCCGTAACCGGTATGCGATTTGGTCAGGTTGATCATTTGTACGTACATCACGAGCAGCGGCGAAAGGGAATAGCGCGGGCCATGCTTGATGTTCTGTCCGAGGACGGCGAATCACGCGGGTGGGGAAAAATGGTCCTCAATGCGCCGCGGCAGCCTGAAGAGGGAAAAAAACTGTATGAAGGCCTCGGTGTGACGGCTGACTGGGCCAGTTTTGTCGTCCATTTTGACCGCTGATTGTTTCGCACCCGCAAAAAATGCGGCATCGCAAAAAAATTATTCCGGTGAATAATTCAAACGCTTTTAGACGAATGGCGCCTTTTAATCGATTTGGAAGCGTTCTAAAACGATCTTTCATACCCGTATGGTTCAATAATCGGTGCTGCCTTTTGTCTTGTACTTTGACGCACCGCCAGTAAGACTTTAATAACAGGTCCATGTCGGACGACTTTTTTTGTCGTCGGGCGGAGATAACACAGTATTCACTTCGGAGGCCCCATGGCCAACGCCACGCAGAACAGACCACTTTCACCGCATCTGACGATTTACAAAAGTCTGCCGACCATGGTGATGTCCATTGTGCACCGCATCACTGGCGGCGCACTTTATTTCGGCACCATATTGGTTGCCTGGTGGCTGATCGCTGCGGCTGCCGGTCCGGCCTACTTCGATTTTGCCAATGCGGTATTCGGCTCAATCATCGGTCGCCTGGTCCTGCTTGGTTATACCTGGGCACTGATCCACCACATGATCGGTGGTCTGCGGCATCTGCTGTGGGATACCGGTCGCGGTCTGGACAAACATGTGAGCACCAAGATGGCCTGGGCCAATCTTATCAGCTCGGTTGTGCTGACCATTCTTGTTTGGGCCATCGCCCTCATTTTCGGTTAATTGGGAGCCTATAGTCATGGATATGCGCACACCGCTTTCCAAAGTTCGCGGGCTGGGTTCTGCGAAAGAGGGTACGGATCATTTCTGGCGACAGCGTTTGACGTCCGTTGCCAATGTTCCGCTGATCATCTTTTTCATAATTTTCATCATGATGTACCAGGGCGAGTCCTATGAGACAGTGGCAGCTGCCATGTCCAATCCCATCGTTGCTGTGTTGATGGGACTGGTTGTGGTCTCCGGTCTGGTTCATATGCGCCTTGGCATGCAGGTCATAATCGAGGATTACGTACATGGTGAGGGCGCAAAAATCGGCCTGTTGATGCTGAACAGCTTTTTTACCTATATCGTTGGCGGTTTGTCGCTGTTTGCGATCCTGAAACTTGGATTTGGAGGCTGATCTCTCAATGGCGGATAATACGGAATCGGCTTATCAATTTACCGAGCATGCGTTTGATGTGGTTGTTGTTGGCGCTGGTGGCGCCGGGCTGCGCGCAACGCTGGGCATGGCCGAGCAGGGCCTGCGTACGGCCTGTATCACCAAGGTCTTTCCAACACGCTCCCATACGGTCGCGGCCCAAGGCGGTATCGCTGCCAGCCTGAAGAACATGACGCCGGACAGCTGGCAATGGCACATGTATGACACGATCAAAGGTTCAGATTGGCTGGGCGACAATGATGCCATGGAATATCTGGTTCGCGAGGCGCCGAAAGCCGTCTATGAGCTGGAACATTATGGTGTGCCGTTTTCGCGTACCGAAGAGGGCAAGATTTATCAACGCCCCTTTGGTGGCCATATGCAGAACTTTGGCGACGGCCCTCCGGTACAGCGTACCTGTGCCGCTGCTGACCGAACGGGGCATGCAATCCTGCACACGCTCTATGGCCAATCGCTGCGCCACAATGCGCAGTTCTTCATTGAGTATTTTGCCATCGATCTGCTGATGGACGACAATGGGGTTTGTACCGGCGTTGTCGCCTGGAACCTCGACGACGGCATGATCCATATTTTTCGCGCCAAAATGGTTGTGCTTGCCACCGGTGGATACGGGCGCTCCTATTTCTCAGCCACCTCTGCCCACACCTGTACCGGTGATGGCAATGGCATGATTGCCCGCGCTGGCCTGCCATTGCAGGATATGGAATTTGTGCAGTTCCACCCGACCGGTATTTACGGCGCTGGCGCCTTGATTACGGAAGGTGCCCGTGGTGAAGGGGGCTATCTTGTCAATTCCGAGGGTGAGCGTTTCATGGAACGCTATGCGCCCTCGGCCAAGGATCTTGCCTCCCGTGATGTTGTTTCGCGCTGCATGACCATGGAAATTCGCGAAGGCCGTGGCGTCGGCAAGGACAAGGACCATATTTTTCTTCACCTTGACCATCTGGATCCGGATGTTCTGGCTGAAAGGCTTCCTGGTATTTCTGAATCGGCGAAGATTTTTGCTGGTGTTGATGTTACCAGCGAACCAATTCCGGTGTTGCCAACCGTGCATTACAACATGGGGGGTATTCCAACCAATTATCATGGCGAAGTGCTTAACCCGACCAAGGATGATCCTGACAGGATCCAGCCGGGTCTGATGGCCGTTGGCGAAGCTGGATGTGCCTCGGTCCACGGTGCAAACCGCCTGGGATCGAATTCGCTGATCGATCTGGTTGTCTTTGGCCGAGCCGCCGCTATTCGCGCCGGCGAGGTGGTTGACAGGGACAGCGAGATACCGCACGTGCCACAGACCAGCCTTGACAAGATCATGGCGCGTTTTGACAAGACCCGTCACGCCAGCGGATCTTTGCCCACGGCAGAATTGCGTGACCGCATGCAAAGAGCCATGCAGGAAGATGCAGCCGTGTTCCGCACACAGGAAACACTGAAAAACGGCTGTGATCGGATGGATGAGATCTACAGGCAGCTCGATGACATGCGGATCACGGATCGCTCGCTCATCTGGAATTCCGATCTGGTGGAAGCGCTGGAACTGGACAATCTGGCGATCTGCGCTCTGGTCACGGTTCATGGTGCCGAAGCGCGCAAGGAAAGTCGTGGTGCACACGCCCGTGAAGATTTTCCAGACCGTGATGACAAGAACTGGCGCATGCACACATTATCCTGGCTTGAAGATGACGGCTCGATCAGACTTGATTATCGGCCGGTGCACACCAAGACACTGACAAGCGAAGAAGATGGCGGCATAGAGCTTGCCAGAATTGCGCCCAAGAAGCGTGTTTACTAAAAAGAGGTACGGGCAGAATGGTTGAACTCGCGCTTCCCAAGAATTCGCAAATTACCGAGGGCAAGTCCTGGCCGAAGCCGGACGGAGCGACAAACCTGCGGGAATACAAGATTTATCGCTGGTCACCCGATGATGGCAAAAATCCGTCGATCGATACCTATTATGTCGATCTGGATGATTGTGGCCCGATGGTCCTGGATGGTTTGCTGTGGATCAAGAACAAGGTTGATTCGACGCTGACGCTACGCCGTTCCTGCCGTGAAGGCATCTGCGGTTCCTGCGCCATGAACATCGATGGCACCAATACACTGGCCTGCACCAAGGGCATGGACGATATTGACGGCACGGTAAAAATATACCCCCTGCCGCATTTGCCGGTGGTCAAGGATCTGGTTCCCGACCTCAATAATTTCTATGCCCAGCACAGGTCAATCGAACCATGGCTGAAAACAACGTCTCCAGCACCTGAAACCGAATGGCTTCAATCGCATGAGGACCGGGTTAAACTGGATGGCCTTTATGAGTGCATTTTATGCGCCTGTTGTTCAACGTCGTGCCCCAGTTACTGGTGGAATGGTGATCGCTATCTGGGGCCAGCCGTGCTGTTGCAGGCCTATCGCTGGCTGATCGACAGCCGTGATGAGGCGACCGGTGAACGCCTTGATGAGCTTGAAGACCCGTTTCGACTCTATCGCTGTCACACGATCATGAACTGTACACAGGCCTGCCCAAAGGGCCTGAACCCTGCAAAGGCCATTGCCGAGATCAAGAAAATGATGGTCGAACGGCGGGTATAGAGCAGGTCAATGGTGTCCGGACTTGCTCTGGATCGACAAAATCAAAGGCCGACACTGTTGTCCCGTTCCTGACATATGGTGAAACGGTCAATTGCGGTTGTACGCTGTCAATATCCAACTGGCTCACGCGCTCGTGAGGCAGCTTGACTTGAATTACCAAAACCAATCTGCACCTATAAATATACATTCATGGACGTGGTTTTGGAGTTCTGTGCATACTCGTCGCGAGGCACACAGACTTTATATCAGGTGCATTGCAAGCAGATTATTGTTGAAGAATATCTCAACAAAGCGGAGAAAACATGATGCGTAAAGTCCTGATCGCCAGTGCCGTGACAGCGGCGGCTGCATTTGCGGTGGTTGCAGGTTATGCCCCTATGACGCCAGGCGTCGCGGAGAATGACAAGCCGGTTGACGCCAGTCAGGTCGGCAACGTGCAGACGGCAATATTTGCCGGTGGTTGTTTTTGGTGTGTCGAATCTGATTTTGACCATGTGCCAGGTGTTCTGGAAACGATCTCGGGCTATACCGGCGGTCATTTGGACAATCCAACCTACAAAGATGTTGTGTCCGAGACCACGGGCCACCGCGAAGCCGTCAAAATTACGTTCGATCCGCAAAGGGTCGAATACGATACATTACTTGATGTGTTCTGGCGCAGCGTTGATCCAACAGATGCCGGTGGTCAGTTCTGTGACCGTGGGGAGAGCTATACAACGGCTATTTACACGTCCGACGGTGACCAGCAATTAAAAGCAGAGGCATCAAGTGCGGCAATAATGGACGCGTTGGGACAGAAGATTGCCACTGTCATTGCGCCATCAAAACAGTTTTATGCAGCTGAAGACTACCATCAGGATTATTACAAGAAAAACCCGGTGCGATACAAACTCTACCGTGCCGGTTGCCGCCGGGATGCCAAAATTGAGGCACTTTGGGGCGAAGAGGCACACCGCGGCATCGTCAAGTAATCCTGAGTTCTTTTGGTTTTATCCATTGGCGCGGGTGGTTTTGCGTCCCTGCCAATGTAACCAAAACCCGATACTGACCCTGATATTATCGGATCTTGTTTTATTGCCCGCGTGCCTTGCGCATGGCGTCACGTATCTGTTTCGCCGGAATTCCAAGCACGCGTGAGGCCTGCTGAAAATCAGGCGGCGGAGCACCTATTGCTTTTCGCAATTGCTGGGTCGTGACCCCAAGTTCTGCTGCTGCTCTGGCCAAAGCCTGTTGCGGCCCGCCCTGACCGCTGTTGCGCTTGCCACCGTGTTTTGGTCCCTGACCAGCTTCGGAGCCACCGGGCAGTCCTGCGGACATTGAGTTTGGGACGTTGACAGGTGTGCCTTTGAAGCAGCCGATCGTATAGGGGTATTCCTCGGTCATATGGTAGTGATAAAGATCGCGCTGTTCGCCGTCCCAATTGATTGTATGCGTGTGGCCGTGGCAGGTGTCCAGATCTTCATTTTTGATGTGCCTGCCATTCTCCCCATATTTCCCAAAGAAGCCAAAACCGTCGAGAGCAAAGCCTATGAGGTCGGAATGACCACCCGGCTGGGACTTTGTGTCGGTCACGCAAGGCGAGAGATTGTGGTAGTGATATTGTCCGCTCTGCTGTGGATGTCCGGAACATTTATCCTGAATTTCATGAGCCGGGGCATCGTCACCACGCGCGTCCAGCGCATTGAAAATGGCAACATTGGTCAGCGAAAAGCCAACCATACCCATGGGAACACAACCGGGGCTGGCGGCAAAGGATGGTACAGCCGGCATTTGTAGAACGATATCCTGTTTTTCAATGCTATTGGGGTTTCTGTCATAGCGATAACCCGGATCATTTCTTTGAATGGGAAAGATCCCGGTTGCATGGGTGGGAAGATTATTGGCACGAACCACCCGATTGTCACCTTCCCGGCTGATCACGATATCCGCCGGCCAGGAAACATTGCCGCCGACGTGTGGTTTCTTTTCAGGGTCCCAGGTTGTCTTGCCCAACCAGTCACCAGATGCCTGCGCACCCGGTGCATTGGGGTTGAAATTCTGCTGACAGGAAAACACATAACCCTTGCGCGGACCATTGGATATTTTGCCATCGCCCAGCGGCAGCTCATGGGCCAGGGCAGTGCCAGTGCCAAGTGTTATCACAAGCGTCGCTGTCACAGACCTGCCCCAGGCCGCACGTGTGGATATTAAACTGCCATAATCGCTGATCACCGGTCCCCTCCCTCTTCCCTGCGGGTATTCACGATTGAGTATCGTTGTTTCAAAGGCAAGTTACAGTTTGGTAATATAACACCAAAGGTTGTGTTTGAATTTTTATGGCCGGTATGATGCAGTTCCCAAACGCCGGATTTTCGATACAACAGGTTGGTGGGATCTGTCCTGATGCCAGGATTGTCCGCTCTGACATCATCAATTATGCCCTAAACCGGTAATCTGTTATGTTTTGTGCATAATTAATACAATTTTTGCCATCTTTGTGTAATGAGTCCAGAACGTGGGTTTTTTGGGATTCGTGCAGGTCCGACAGGTGATCCTGCTGGTTTTGATATGAGGATTGAGTGATGCGCAATGGTATTGCATTTGTTGTTCTGGGCGCCGTGATTGCTTTGGCAGGCTGCCAGCGCACGGCTTACCAGCCAGGATCAGGCCAACCGGCACCGCTTAATCCGGCACCGGTTGGCAATATCGAAAGCGGACAGCTTGCACCTGCCGGACAGACCGATTTCCCTAATGCACCAACCACGACCGGCCCCGATGAACAGCAGCTTGCTGCGGTTGCCGCCAGTGCACCTGAACTCACACGCGACGCAATGGTCGGGCGCTGGTCCATTGCGACCGGCGGAAACAGCTGTGATGTTTTCCTGGCACTGACCAAGTGGACAGGTGGATACCGTGCAGCCTCACGTGGTTGCAGTGATCAGGCATCGTTGATTTCGGCCTGGGATGTTCAGGGCAAACAGGTGCTGTTGCGCGATTCCTCGGGGAATCAGTTTGCCAGTCTGTATAAATCCGGCGACAAGCGTTTCGATGGCACAACAGCGGCCGGGCAGCCAATCAGCCTGAGCAGATAGCCTCGACCAGCGACTTTTTGGCTGAAAATCATGGATGTTGCAGACCTAACAACCGTATCGGAAAGTTACTGCGGTCTCGTCAGTAGCGGTCAGCTGGAAGAAGATTCCGCGCAATTGCAGTTGGCGAAAGCCCTGGATGATGTGCTGATCCATATTCGTGAGCGGCGTTTGACCAGCAAGTCCAGCGCGCTGGGCTGGCTGTTTTCTCGCAAGCAAAAAATGCAAACCCAAATCAAGGGCCTGTATATATGCGGCGCCGTTGGCTGCGGCAAAACCATGCTTATGGATCTGTTTTACGCGCAGATTGTCGCGCAGCGGAAAAAGCGCGTCCATTTTCATGATTTCATGGCTGACGTACATGAGCGTATTTATCAGCACAGACAGGCCCATAAACGCGGCGAGACCAACCAGAGCGATCCTGTTCCCCCCGTGGCAGATCAACTGATCGAACAAGCCTGGGTTCTTTGCTTTGATGAATTTACCGTGACTGATATCACCGATGCGATGATCCTGTCACGGCTGTTTGAGGCCCTTTTTGCACGCGGCTGCGTTCTTGTGGCCACATCCAATGTGGAGCCGGATGAATTATATCGGGACGGATTGAACAGACAATTGTTTTTGCCATTTGTCGAATTGCTCAAAACCCGGGTCGAACTGTTCAATCTGGATGCAAAAACCGACTATCGGCTAGAGAAAATCCAGCAGTTGCCGGTCTATCTCAAGCCCATAAACGATGAAACCAGGATAAGCTTGGCAAAGGTCTGGCGGGACATGACCGTCGGGCATATTGCCCATGAGCACTTCATACCGGTGAAAGGTCGCCAGATAAGGGTGCCGCTCGAAGCCGGTGGTGCTGCCCGGTTCAGCTTTGATGAACTATGTGCCCAGCCACTGGCAGCCAGCGATTATCATATAATTGCCAATCGCTATCACACGGTGTTTGTTGAAAATGTTCCGATTATGGATGAGGATCGCCGAAATGAAGCCAAGCGCTTCATCAACCTGATCGACATGCTTTATGATAATTCAACGCGGCTGATTATATCGGCTGCTGCAGCGCCAGAGGATTTGTACATCAGCAAGCGTGGGGCAGAGGGCTTTGAATTCGCGCGAACGGCCTCACGGCTGTTTGAGATGCAAAGTACCGACTATCTGGCCGCAAGCCGTGCAGCCCTTGCCGAGACGTCGACACCACAAAAGTAAATCAATGTGCTGTTTTTTCGAGTCGCAGCGTCAAAAATATTGACGTTTACGTAAGTGTTTTGTCATCTAACCGTTTGAAATTGCTGATAGCAAAAGTTTGAGTTGCCAAAATCTGCTGGGCAGTTTATCTGACTCCCCGATTAGCAGCCTGCCAGGGGGCCGGTTGCAGGGGATTAAACAGACCTCGGAGGTGTCATTTAATGGCGCGAAATAAAATTGCATTGATTGGCTCAGGTATGATTGGCGGCACGCTGGCCCACCTGGCTGCGTTGAAGGAACTTGGCGATATTGTCATGTTCGATATTGCGGAAGGTATTCCGCAAGGCAAGGGGCTGGACATCGCGCAGTCCGCTCCTGTGGATGGGTTCGACGCCACGATGACCGGCGCCAATGATTACGCGGCCATTGAAGGCGCTGACGTGTGTATCGTCACTGCCGGTGTTGCCCGCAAGCCTGGCATGAGCCGTGATGATCTGCTCGGCATCAATCTGAAAGTGATGGAACAGGTTGGCGCGGGTATCAAGAAATATGCGCCCAATGCATTCGTTATCTGTATCACCAATCCGCTCGACGCCATGGTCTGGGCCCTGCAGAAATTTTCCGGTCTGCCGAAAAACAAGGTTGTCGGCATGGCCGGCATTCTCGACAGCTCACGCTTCCGCCATTTTCTGGCCGATGAATTCGATGTTTCGGTTGAAGATGTCACCGCCTTTGTTCTTGGTGGTCACGGTGACACGATGGTGCCGCTTGCACGTTACTCCACAGTTGCCGGCATTCCTTTGACAGATCTGGTCAAAATGGGATGGGTGACAAAGGCCCGTCTTGAGGAAATCATTCAGCGCACCCGCGACGGCGGTGCTGAAATTGTTGGTCTGTTGAAAACGGGATCGGCCTTTTATGCGCCAGCCGCATCCGCGATTTCGATGGCCGAAGCCTATCTGAAGGACAAGAAACGTGTTCTTCCCTGCGCAGCCCACCTTTCCGGTCAATATGGCGTCAAGGACATGTATGTCGGCGTGCCGACCGTCATCGGTGCGGGCGGCATTGAGCGGATTATTGAAATCGACCTCAACAAGTCCGAGCAGGAAGCTTTCGACAAGTCAGTCGGAGCGGTTGCAGGATTGTGCGAGGCTTGCATCAATATCGCGCCCAACCTTAAGTAAACGGGCCATAGCGGAACACAGGATCACCCCATATGAATATCCATGAATATCAGGCCAAGGCCCTGCTTAAGGGCTTTGGCGCACCGGTCGCAGAGGGCGTACCGATTTTTTCAGCTGAGGAAGCACGCACAGCCGCGCAAAGTCTTCCCGGGCCGCTTTATGTGGTCAAAAGTCAGATTCACGCCGGTGGGCGCGGTAAAGGCAAATTCAAGGAATTGCCTGCTGACGCCAAGGGCGGTGTTCGTCTGGCCAAATCCATTGATGATGTTGTTTCCGATGCTCGCGATATGCTCGGCAATACTTTGGTCACCAAACAGACTGGCCCGCACGGCAAACAGGTCAATCAGCTCTATATCGAAGACGGGGCTGATATCGATCGTGAACTTTATCTTTCGATCCTGATCGACCGCACCGTCGGTCGTCCGGCATTTGTTGTTTCCACTGAAGGCGGCATGGAAATTGAAGCCGTTGCCGAGGAAACACCGGAAAAGATACTTACTTTGCCGATTGATCCTGCAACCGGTGTCACTGAGGGCAATGCATCTGAACTATGTGATGCATTGAAGCTGGATGGTCAGGCGCGTGCGGACGGCATGGTGCTGTTTCCCATCCTGTATAAGGCATTTGTCGAGAAGGACATGAGCCTGCTTGAAGTCAATCCGCTCATCGTGATGAATGACGGGCGGCTGCGGGTGCTGGACGCGAAAATGTCTTTTGATGGTAATGCACTGTTTCGCCACGAAGATGTGGTGGCGCTGCGTGACACGACCGAAGAAGACCAAAAAGAGATCGAAGCGTCCAAATTTGATCTGGCCTATGTTGCGCTTGATGGCAATATCGGTTGCATGGTCAATGGTGCCGGTCTTGCCATGGCAACCATGGACATCATCAAGCTCTACGGGGCAGAGCCTGCCAACTTTCTCGATGTTGGCGGCGGCGCGACGACCGAAAAAGTCACAGCAGCCTTCAAGATCATTACGGCCGATCCGGCGGTACAGGGCATTCTCGTCAATATCTTTGGCGGCATCATGCGTTGTGATGTGATTGCTGAAGGTGTTGTCACCGCCGTCAAGGAAGTCGGGCTTCAGGTGCCGCTGGTTGTGCGGCTTGAGGGTACGAATGTCGAGAAAGGCAAGAAAATCATCAATGAAAGCGGCCTTAATGTCATTGCTGCTGATGATCTGGACGATGCCGCTCAAAAAATTGTCAATGCGGTGAAGGGAGCCTGATAGATGTCCATCATCGTCAATAGAGATACCAAAGTCCTCGTCCAGGGTCTGACCGGTAAAACCGGAACATTCCACACCGAGCAGGCGCTGGCCTACTACGGCACCCAAATGGTGGGCGGTATTCACCCCAAGAAGGGTGGGCAAACCTGGTCCGGCAAGGTTGGTGACGGTTCCGCCGATCTGCCAATTTTTGCCTCTGTGGCAGAGGGCAAGGAGCGCACGGGTGCTGATGCATCCGTCATCTATGTGCCGCCGGCGGGCGCTGCTGCAGCCATTATTGAGGCCATTGATGCCGAGGTTCCGCTTATCGTGTGCATCACGGAAGGCATTCCGGTCATCGACATGGTTCGGGTTAAGGCGCGGCTGGAAAAATCATCCTCGCGGCTGATCGGTCCGAACTGCCCGGGTGTTCTGACGCCTGAAGAATGCAAAATTGGCATCATGCCGGGCAATATCTTTAAAAAGGGTTCGGTAGGCGTTGTCTCGCGCTCGGGAACATTGACCTATGAAGCCGTGTTTCAGACGACCAATGAGGGGCTCGGCCAAACGACAGCTGTCGGTATTGGCGGGGATCCGGTCAAAGGCACCGAATTCATTGATGTGCTGGAATTATATCTGGCCGACGAAGACACCAAGTCGATCATCATGATCGGTGAAATTGGCGGTTCTGCTGAAGAAGAGGCCGCACAGTTCCTGGCTGACGAAGCCAAAAAGGGCCGCAAAAAACCGACCGTTGGTTTCATTGCCGGACGCACCGCACCTCCCGGACGTACCATGGGCCATGCCGGTGCCGTGATTTCCGGTGGTAAAGGTGGTGCTGAAGACAAGATTGAAGCCCTGGAGGCTGCCGGCATCAGGGTTTCACCCTCGCCGGCGCAGCTTGGCAAGACACTTGTCTCTTTGCTCAAGGGTTAATCAAACCGGTGGATGGCGTTTGCGCGCCCTCCACCCAAACGGACGTCACGAAAGTGTGTCTGGTACAGGTATGCACCAAAGTGGTGCAATGAAAAAGCCCGCCACGCAAAGTAAGCGTTGCGGGCGACAAATGGACAATGCAGGACCACGATAAGAAAGTCCGTATTGTTGATTTGGGAATGGGCGGAAATGCACAGCACCAGTTTTGGTGCCCAACAACAAGCGGCTCGACCGCGTGTATCCAAGGAGGCGGGAATTCCCGCAAAGGGCAGATGGCAAGACAAGACGCCAACGAAACCTTCCAGGCAACTTCTTTTCTTTACGGTAGCAACGCATCTTATATTGAAGATCTATATGCCCGCTATGAGGACGATCCGTCTTCGGTGCCGGGTGAATGGCAGAGCTTCTTTGGTGCGCTACAGGAAGACCCCGACGCTGTTAAAAAGGCAGCCAAAGGGGCTTCGTGGAAACGCGACAGTTGGCCTATCGCAGAAAATGGCGAATTGATATCAGCGCTGGATGGCGACTGGGGCAGCGTTGAAAAACATATTGAATCGAAACTGAAAGCAAAAAGCTCCAATGGTGCCGCTGTCATCTCGGATGACGAGGTTCAGCAGGCAACACGCGATTCAGTGCGGGCAATCATGATGATCCGTGCCTTTCGCATGCGTGGGCATCTGCATGCACAGCTCGATCCGCTTGGCATTGCCGAGAATATGGAAGACTACAACGAGCTCTCACCGGAAAACTACGGCTTTTCGCCAGCAGATTTTGATCGAAGAATTTTCCTCGACAATGTTCTGGGGCTTGAATATGCCACGATTTCAGAGATGCTCGATATCCTCAAACGCACCTATTGCTCAACCATTGGTGTGGAGTTCATGCATATTTCCAATCCGGAGGAAAAATCATGGATACAGCAGCGTATCGAGGGACCGGACAAGGGTGTGGAATTCACCCCGCGCGGTAAAATCGCCATTCTTCAAAAACTCATAGAGTCCGAAGGGTTTGAGCAGTTTATCGACGTCAAATACAAAGGCACCAAAAGGTTTGGACTTGATGGTGGCGAGTCCCTGATCCCGGCGCTGGAGCAGATCATCAAGCGCGGCGGCCAGATGGGCCTGAAGGAAATTGTCCTCGGCATGTCTCACCGTGGCCGATTGAACGTTCTCAGCCAGGTGATGGGCAAATCACATCGTGCCATCTTCAATGAATTCAAAGGTGGCTCCCATACACCGGATGATGTTGAAGGCTCTGGAGATGTGAAATATCATCTGGGTACTTCATCGGATCGCGAATTTGACGGCAACAATGTGCATCTGTCACTGACTGCCAATCCGTCACATCTGGAAATTGTCAATCCGGTTGTGATGGGCAAGGCAAGAGCAAAGCAGGATCTTCTTGCCGGCAGCATGAGGGGCGAGATTGTCCCCCTGACCGAACGGGTGAAGGTGTTGCCGCTGCTTTTGCATGGTGATGCGGCATTTGCCGGCCAGGGAGTTGTGGCGGAGTGTCTGGGCCTGTCCGGCCTGCGCGGACATCGCGTCGCTGGCACTGTGCATGTGATTGTCAACAATCAGATTGGTTTTACAACCAACCCACGTTTTTCCAGATCCTCGCCCTACCCCTCCGATGTGGCAAAAATGATTGAAGCCCCGATCTTCCATGTCAATGGGGATGATCCGGAAGCTGTCGTTTATGCGGCAAAAGTGGCAACAGAATTTCGCATGAAGTTCCACAAGCCGGTTGTCATTGACATGTTCTGCTATCGTCGCTTTGGCCACAATGAGGGCGATGAGCCTGCGTTCACCCAGCCGATCATGTACAAGAAAATACGCGCCCACGAAACAACCGTGCAGCTATACGGGCGCAAACTGATCGAAGAAGGCCTGTTAAATCAGGGTGAAGTCGAAAAGATGCGGGCGGACTGGCGCGCCTACCTTGAGCAGGAATTTGAAGCCGGAAACTCCTATAAACCCAACAAGGCCGATTGGCTTGATGGTGTCTGGTCCAGCATGCGTGTCGCTGACAATCAGGATGAGCAGCGCCGCGGCAAAACTGCTCTGACCGTCAAGAATCTCAAGGAGATCGGGCGCAAATTGTCCACGGTTCCGGAATCCTTTACGGCACACCGCACAATTCAGCGGTTCATGGACCATCGTGCCAAGATGATCGAGACCGGAGACGGTATTGATTGGGCAACGGCGGAAGCGCTGGCCTTTGGCTCGCTGGTTCTTGAAGGCAATGCGGTTCGTCTGTCGGGCCAGGATTGTGAACGCGGAACATTTTCGCAGCGCCATTCGGTCCTCTACAGTCAGACGGATGAAGAACGCTATATCCCGCTCAATAATCTGGGCAAGGGACAGGCGCTTTATGAAGTCATCAACTCGATGCTTTCCGAAGAAGCCGTTCTTGGTTTTGAATATGGATATTCATTGTCGGAGCCAAATGCACTGACCTTGTGGGAAGCGCAATTTGGCGATTTTGCCAATGGGGCACAGGTTGTGTTCGACCAGTTTATCTCATCGGGTGAACGCAAGTGGTTGCGGATGTCCGGCCTCGTGTGCCTTTTGCCGCACGGGTATGAGGGGCAAGGTCCGGAGCACTCGTCAGCGCGTCTGGAGCGTTTCCTGCAATTATGCGCAGAGGACAATATGCAGGTTGCCTATTGTTCAACCCCTTCAAATTACTTTCATATTCTGCGTCGGCAGATGAAGCGGAATTTCAGAAAGCCGCTGATATTGATGACACCGAAATCCCTGCTGCGTCACAAGCGGGCCGTTTCGCAATTGTCGGATATGGTCGGGGAGGCTTCCTTCCACCGGCTGTTGTGGGATGATGCCGAGGTTCTCAAAGGCCAGGCGATCAAGCTGCAAAAAGACAACAAGATCCGCCGCGTTGTGATGTGTACAGGCAAAGTCTACTATGACCTGTATGAGGAACGCGAAAAACGCGGTGTTGATGATGTCTACCTGCTGCGGCTCGAACAGCTCTATCCATTCCCGGCCAAGGCACTGATTAATGAACTGTCGCGTTTTCGCAATGCTGAAATGGTCTGGTGTCAGGAGGAGCCCAAAAATATGGGTGCCTGGGCCTTCATTGATCCCTATCTGGAATGGGTGCTGGCACATATCGATGCCAAGTATCAGCGAGTACGTTACACCGGTCGCCCGGCTGCCGCGTCTCCAGCCACAGGTATCATGGCAAAGCATAAAGCTCAGCTTGAAGCCTTTCTTGAAGATGCGCTGGGTGGTTAAATCAATTATGACAGCCAATATTCTTACAATCGGAAACTGATTATCATGGCCACAGAAATTCGTGTTCCTACCCTTGGCGAATCCGTAAGCGAAGCGACCATCGGCAGCTGGTATAAAAAAGTCGGAGACGCCATAGCGGTTGATGAGCCACTCGTGGAGCTGGAAACGGACAAGGTTACCATCGAGGTTCCGGCACCAAAGGCCGGTACCTTGTCGGAAATCATTGCCAAAGAGGGGGACACCGTTGGTGTTGATGCTCTTTTGGGGCAGATTGCAGAAGGTGCTGTCGATGGTGCTGCGGCTGCAAAACCTGCTGAAGCAGAACCTGCGCCTGCGGCAACGCCCGCAGCGGCCGCCTCAACCAGCACTGAAATGCCACCGGCACCTTCAGCTGCACGAATGATGAACGAAAATAACGTTTCAGCCGATCAGGTTTCAGGCAGCGGCAAACGTGGTCAGGTCCTCAAAGGGGATGTCATCGAGGCATTGGCAAAGGGGATCACAGCACCGGCTGCCGCGCCCGCATCGGTGCGTGCTCCTTCCAGCAGTGAAGATGAAGGCCGTGAAGAACGGGTTAAGATGACCCGTCTGCGCCAGACGATTGCACGCCGGTTGAAAGATGCGCAGAGCACTGCGGCGATGCTTACCACCTATAATGAGGTGGATATGAGCGCGGTGATGGATCTGCGCAAGAAATACAAGGAACTGTTTGAAAAGAAGCACGGTGTCAAACTGGGCTTCATGGGCTTTTTCACCAAGGCCGTATGCCATGCACTGAATGAGATTCCGAATGTAAATGCCGAGATTGATGGCACAGACATCGTCTACAAGAATTTTTGCCACATCGGTGTTGCTGTTGGTACCGAAAAGGGCCTGGTTGTTCCGGTTGTTCGCGATGCTGACCAGCTGTCGATCGCCGGTGTCGAACAGGAGATCGGCCGCCTCGGCATGGCGGCCCGGGATGGAAAACTGGGCATGGCTGACATGCAGGGTGGCACATTCACCATCTCCAACGGCGGTGTATATGGATCTTTGATGTCATCGCCCATTCTCAATGCACCCCAGTCGGGTATACTGGGCATGCACAAGATACAGGAACGGCCAATTGCGCTGGGTGGTCAGGTGGTTATTCGGCCAATGATGTATCTTGCATTGTCCTATGACCACCGCATTGTCGACGGCAAGGAAGCTGTTACCTTTTTGGTGCGGGTCAAGGAAAGCCTGGAAGATCCCGAACGACTGGTCCTTGATCTGTAAAACAGGGCGATAAAATGCGATGCACCCTTATTCGAGCTGTAACCGTGCTGGCAGTCTTCATGATTGCTCATCCGGTTGTGGCCGAGGGCAAGGGTGCGCGATCCTGCCCGCAGGCATTGGCCGCCTATGGGGCACCGGATATGGCACTGTTGCTGGAGTTTTCAGGTGGTGCTGACCAGGGGTTCCAAATGATTTTTGACAATAGTGACTGGGTTCTCACCGGTCACATGTTTCCTGCGGAAAATGACGGCGGCTATGAAGCGGTACTGCTTGATAACTGCCCTGATGGTGATGTGATCGGCGCGGAACTGGATGCCTGCACAATCTGGCAGGGTGCCATTTATGCACGTGACGCGGGTGGCGCCAAAATATTGATACCCGAGCCCAGTGATGCGGCTGCCGGCATTCTTGTTCTGGAAGGACTGGCAGACGCGCTGGCCAAATCCAAACAGGTGCGCCAGCAGGGTTTGTCGCCGGGACCGTTTGAACAGTTAACGCTATTTGCCTGCCAGGAATAGACGGCGGCGAGAGAGAAGGAAAATCTGATGGCTGAACGTTATGATATCATCGTCATCGGGACTGGTCCTGGTGGCTATGTTTGCGCGATCAAGGCAGCGCAACTGGGACTCAAGACTGCAGTGGTTGAGAAGAACAGCACACTTGGTGGTACCTGTTTGAATATTGGATGTATCCCGTCGAAAGCACTGCTGCACGCGTCCGAGATGTTCGCCGAAGCCGAACACGCCCTGCCAACTCTGGGCGTTGACGTTGGAAAGCCGAAGCTGAATCTTGAAAAAATGATGGCTCACAAGGATGCAACCGTTAAGTCCAATGTCGATGGCGTCGCATTCCTGATGAAGAAGAACAAGATTGATGTCTTTACCGGTACAGGCAAGGTTCTGGGTGAGGGCCATGTTGCAATCATCGACGACAAGGGGGACACCGTTGAGGTGCAAACCACCAATATCGTTATTGCAACGGGTTCCGATGTGGCCGATATTCCCGGCGTTGATCTGACCATCGATGAAAAAGTAGTCGTATCGTCCACAGGGGCTTTGGAGCTGTCGTCGGTTCCAAAGCATCTTGTTGTGGTTGGCGGCGGTGTCATCGGCCTGGAACTGGGTTCGGTCTGGGCCAGGCTGGGGTCAAAAGTGACCGTTGTCGAGTATCTGGATACGATATTGGGTCCAATGGATGGTGATGTTTCCAAGCAATTCCAGCGGATGCTGACCAAACAGGGACTAACCTTCAAGCTTGGTGCCAAAGTGACTGGCGTTGAAGCGACGGGCAAGGGTGTTGCCAAGGGCGCGAAAGTAACCTATGAGCCGGTTAAAGGCGGCGATGCCGCGACAATCGATGCAGATGTTGTTCTGGTCGCAACAGGCCGCAAGCCATTTACCAATGGGCTGGGCCTTGAAAAAGCAGGCGTTGTACTTGACGAACACGGCCGTGTGAAAATTGACGAGCACTTCCATACGAGCATCCCGGGCGTCTATGCAATTGGTGACGTGGTCGCCGGTCCCATGCTTGCTCACAAGGCAGAAGATGAGGGTGTAGCTGTTGCGGAAATCATCGCCGGTCAGGCAGGACACGTCAATTATGGCGTCATTCCAGGTGTGGTTTATACGCAGCCCGAAATTGCCTCGGTCGGTAAGACCGAAGAGGAACTGAAAGCTGAAGGCGTTGCCTACAAGGTTGGGAAATTCCCGTTCTCGGCCAATGGTCGCGCCCGGGCCATGTTGCAGCCCAACGGATTTGCCAAAGTTCTTGCGGACAAGACCACGGACAAGGTTCTGGGTGTTCATATTGTCGGTTTTGGTGCCGGTGAGATGATCCATGAGGCCGCTGTGCTGATGGAATTTGGCGGTAGTGCAGAAGATCTTGGACGCACATGTCACGCCCACCCAACCATGTCAGAGGCCGTCAAGGAAGCAGCGCTTGGTGCCTTCTTAAAGCCCATTCATTTATAGAGCATACGGATTTGATCGAACCACGATCGCGGCCGACCCGATCGTGGTTATCTCTGCCTGGGCTACCACCAGTATTCAACCTGTAGTCCGGTCGTCCAGCCGTGCGTTGCGTCTGCATAATAGGGTGCACCGATATCTCCCTTGAAGCTATTGCTCCAGTCGGCCCGGGTGACAAAAGCCCGAAGGACAGGTCTGGAGAAAAAGCTCTTCTGCGGTGCCCATTCAACTGCAAGGGTTTGCTTTAACAAATAGCCATTGGTCTGGTCGGTTCTGTCCCTGATATAGTCCAAACCGATCTCACCGGTCAGGCGCCAATTGTCGTCAATGAACCAGGTTGGTCTGATGCCGGCACTGACCCAAACCTGACTGTTGGTGTCAAAATCCTGCGAATTGCGAACCTCAAGCAGCACCAGACTCAAGAATGCCCAACGGTTGGTCTCATGGAGGTGTGTATTCAAGATTCTGAACGTTTGAGCGTCTTCCAGTGCTTGAACAGAATCAACGGTAACCAGTTCTTCAGCAACCCAATCGGCTTCAAATGGATAGGCAAAGGCTGATCGCGCGGTGCCGGCCCCATATTGCACCACCATGGTGTTGGTGCCGCCAAAGAAATTTTCCTGTTTGTGGCGCAGGGCAAGAGACCAACCGTCAGCCGAATGTATGTCGGTGGTTGTCGAACTGTTGCCAAAGATGCGGGACACACGCAAATCAATGGCCAAAGTTCCATCGCGGTTGGTTTTGATATCACGCACACCAATATCGTGATTATCCTGACGGACCCTGCCTGCTGTGGCGTTCTGGTTGAGCTCCTCGGAGAAAAAGGCATAGTGAAGTTTTGCCGGACCGGCGGGGATGTCATATATTCCCAGACCATCGCCGGCGATATTCATGTAGTTATAGTCAATGATATGGACGTCCTGCTGAAAAGTTTCTCTTCGTCCAAACCAGACTTTTGCAGAGGTGTTGGCAATATTGCCTATTTCCACATAGTTCGTATTCGCCTCGGCCGGATCGATCTGATGGCCATAATCGCCATCAAAGGACGTTTGGTATTCGTATTTCAGATAGTCGACAAACCGGTTTTCCGGCAGCGCAAACTTCAAATACCCGCCGATAGATGCATAATTTTCGCATTCATTTCCCAGGCGATACTTGAAAGAAGCACCCGGTGCATGGAAACAGGTTTGGGTGTGCCCGGCGCCGGATGTCCCAACACCGGTACGCAGATACCCATTGAAGCCAATTTCATGTCCGTCCTTACTCCACAGGTTGGCCGCAGCGCCCGGTTGTGAAAGCAAGGTGAGGCAGACCAGAAGCCGCCGCGATATCGTCACTGCGACTTCCCGTGCCCAATGTTCGCAGTTTGTGAATTGATGATTATTGATTCACCAGCGGTCACATTGAGCCAGAGAAGTCGCCCGTCTTTGATTTGTATGGTTTTGGCGCTGTGTAGCCCGTTGTAAATCCCGTCCGCCAGATTGACGTCAAACTCAAGTCGATCCCTGGCCCTTGTACTGTAGAGAAAAATAATTGTATTACCGCTTGCGGCTTCATTCCTGCTGCGTTGAATGGCCATATAGGAACTCTTGTCAAACAGGTTGTTTACATTGGTGGCTGAATGGAATTTTATGCTTCCGTCTTTAAGAAAGTAATTTTCCTTTCGCATGTGAACGAGTGATCGTGTCAGTTTGAACAGGTTTGCGGAAGCGGGGTCATCAAGGTTATCCCAGGCCATATTGAGACGTGACCAGGCGGGATCGTTCTTGTCGTGTCGAAGCCAGTGTTTATCTGTCGCCTGGTAAGCCAGCCCGATTTCATCTCCATAGAGCAGATTTGGAACACCGGGTGCCACAAACAGAAGTTTCAAAGCAGCTTCATAGCCACCAGGGCTGGCGTTGTTCATGGACAACATTCTGGGAATGTCATGATTGTTTATGAAATTGACCAGCCTGTTGCTGCGAGATTTGAGCGTGTTATGCGGCGAGTTGGAATCCAGAATGTGGCCAATGACATAGGGCGTGCCCAGATTATCCATTCTCCCGGTGAAATATTCGCGCACGGCTGTTGCAAAGGAGAAATTGAACATGGTGGTATAGGACATTCCATCCAACCATTGTGTTGATGGTGGAGTCTCGCCTGGAGCCAGCCCGTTTTCGAATATGCCACCATTGAAATATTCGCCAATCAGAATGATTCCGGGATATTCGTTTTCCAGCTGCTCCTCCAGATCAGCCAGGTATTCCGGATAGATGGTTTTGACCGCATCGAAGCGGAACCCATCAATCCCAAAGGACATCCATTTTCGTAACGCTTCAATCAGGTAGGCCTTCACTTGCGGATTTCTTTGATCCAGATCCGCCAGGTTTCCATTAATGTAACCACTGTAGATGGTCGCGGGATTGTCCCACTCAACCCAACCTTCGGGTCGATGGAACCAGCCTTCTCCGGTAAAGGTTTCGCGACAGGACTTGCCGTTTTCGAGGCTGCAGGGTCTGCTGACAAATTGTCCGTCTTTGAACAGAACACCCATTTCAAGATAGTTGGTATCATCAAGAACAGTTGTCTCAATGGGCGCCGGACTGGTGTGATTGAGGGCAACATCAAGTACAATTTTGAGTGGCGGGTCATAGGTTCGGGCTTTTTGCATGAGCCCTTTCAGCAGGACCCCATGTGTCAGCACGTCGTCCAGGGTTTCACCGGGCTTGGGCGGATTGACGAAATGTTCTTCCAGGCGCATGAAGTCCTTGGTCCAGTAGCCGTGGTAGGCCGTTCCTCCGTGGCCATAGTGAAAGCCATTTACATTTTCGAAAATGGGCGACAGAAGAATCACCGTTACACCGAGCTCATGCAGATAGTCCATTTTTTCGATAACGCCCTCGAGGTCGCCCCCCCAATAGGCATTTATGCTGACGCCCGCTTTATCGCTCGATGTGTTTTTGTAGTGCATTTTGTACAGCCAGTATTTGTTGCTGCGGTCGTAGGCTGTATCACTTGGAAAGGCGAATCGCGGGACATCATTGTCCTTGTTGCCGCTCCAGAAGCGATCAATAACAATGGAATAAATTATGTCATTGCCCAATCCACTGGAGGCCCGGGATGGATCGGTACAGGTGACCGCTATACACACAACATAAAAATACAGACCGCCGCGGCTGAAGACCTTCAGGATGTTCGACCAATGTTGCGCGGTAAAAAATGTCCGGATCATTTTTCTTCCAACTGTGGTTGCAGTGACAAATAGAGTTGATTGGCGCCGTCATGGTAG
Source organism: uncultured Rhizobiaceae group bacterium (assembly GCA_947501445.1). GTDB lineage: Bacteria > Pseudomonadota > Alphaproteobacteria > Rhizobiales > Rhizobiaceae > Hoeflea_A. The sequence goes on from CANMVS010000022.1 coordinate 38,675, forward strand.
TTCGGGGACACAGTAAGGAATTCATAGTCCGGGTAGGCAGGCAGCGATGGTGCGTTGCCCTGTGCACCCGTTTGAACCGTTAAATTGATAAGCGGCGTTTGAACCTTGCTGAATATCAAATCCCCCCAGGCCTGACCGTAGTAGAAGGTCAGTCCCCAGGAGCACAGGCCGCCCATGACAATGCCGGCAAAAAGAAATCTGAACCGGCGATAGGCCGGGGTCAGCTTTTCCAACGCCGACCCGAACAGGTCCGGGTCGAGATAGGGGCTGTATTCTCGTACATTGGCCGACTGTTTCCAGTTTCTGGTCGCTATAACGTGGTCAAATATCGGTTGGTTCTTTTTTCCCAACTGATGCAGCTTCCAGGCGAAGACTTCTGTCAATGTGCTGCAAATGGATGCGCCGTACATGCCACCCATGGTGAAGGCAAAAATGAGCCCGAAATTGAAATAGAACAAAGGGTACAGATTTATTGTCTGGCCATATTGGAAGTGGACCAGCAGATTTCCGGCGATAAACGCAAGTGGTGTACCAAAAACGACAAGAAAGAATTTTCGGATGATCTCGAACGGATCAGACTTGTAGGAGCGTCCGCCAACCTCATTGAAGAATTTTGCCCAGTATTGCGGTCGCCATAACCAGCGCTTCCAGCCATATTGATTTATGTAAATGGGTGTTGCGTAATCGGCAAGTTCGCCATAATCGACCAGGAAAGACTGACCCAGGTCGTTATTCTGAGGCGATGGTTTGCAGGCAGGGTTTTTTCTGACAAAGAACCTGGGGCTTTTGTCCTTCGGTACGAAAAACCGACGCAGCACCACCTCCAGATACACATCATTTGTTGCTTTGTGCATTTTGGTAAATTTGATAAAATTGGTGATCCTGGCGTGCGGTGATTCACGCACCGCAATGTTTCCGCGTTGATTCAGGAAGATGCTGAATTCAAGCGGGACATTGTCAAAAACAAGATTGACGCCCAGCGCCTGGTTCCACTCCGGGAAAATTCTCTTGAACCGCTCCCGACTGAGGTACAGAGGCAGGACTTCGTGGATAACCATGTTGGTCAATGTGAAACCAATCAGCCGATACACGTCCAGAATTGCATCCAGCCCGATTATTGGTATCCCCATCCCGATGTAAAACATCGTGTGTGCCAGGAATTTTTCGAAGAAAACCCGCAGACGATGAAACGCCGGTATTGTGTGGCCTGCACCACCATACTCAAACCAGTTGGCCGCCGTATTGAAATATCGAACCGAGTAGAGCGGCAGGATAACCAATGCCCATTTGCTGAAAACAAAAAGTGGCCATTGCTCCTTATCGGGAACACCGAACGTAAAAGTGCGATAACTTGACGGATCAAATATTCCCAGCAGGAAATCCATTATCGGGCGCTCGTGATCAGGGCCATCATATGGATTGGCAAAAGATGGAAACTGAACACAGGGCTGACATAGATGCGGTGATTTGAGCGAAGCGGTTTGTTCTCAGTCATTGAAATTAAATGTGTCTGTTTCCGGTTTCGGACTTCCACTTGCGTGAGATATTCTCAAAACACCACCAATGCCCCTGTTGGAGCGGCGGTTTACGATTGCGAACATCCGGTTTGTGTTTGACCTCGCGTGAATGCGTGCCGAACCATGAATTTCGCTGCCGATTGTGTTGTGTGAATGAACCCGCCTGCATCGCGTTGCCCTTGGGTTCGCGATCAGATTGTTTTGCTGTGCTCAGGCTGCTGCTCAACAGAATCTTGTTGCGAATTTCTTTTGAGAAACATTTCGTATCCGTCAATTTCTGAATGCGCTTCATGGTGGCGCTCTCAATTTTCAATCGCTTGTTATTATTGCCGAATTCTTTTCTGGCGGCACGAATACCCTTTTCGATGCTGGCCGCGTTATGTTCAAACACATCCTTGCGGTAGCCATCATTGGTCGTAAATATGAGGTCGTAAAGACCGCGCCAGCCTGCCGCATTCATGTAGCCCGGCTTGTCGATGTCAGGACGAATGTCGATGAAAAATGCAGTTTCTTCATTGAATATGTCGACTTGACCACCGTTGGCACCGGTGATTATGAAGCCACCCTGCATACCCACCCACACGGGCGCATATCCAAAGGGCTCAAAATAGGACGCCATCAATGCGCCATCGACACCGGCTGTCACCAGTAATTCGATGTGCGGATCAAAGGCGCCTGTTGCGATGTTTTTGGGGAAACGACCGATCAGACTTTCGAGTTTTTTAACGTCGTCCGGATTGCTACCGCTGTGGATGTCGCAAAAAAATGCGATCTGCAAATCCTCAAAACCATCTTTCAGCAGTGTTTCCAAGGCGTGTAACACAGCGGTGACCTGTTTTTGCTGTGTAAACCTGTGCGACCAGAGAAGAAGGAACGCTTCTGGATTGACTTCAAGTTCAAAATGGCTCTGGACCATCTCCTTGAGAAGGGGCTTTTTATGAATAATGTCCTGTACATTTTTAATCAGCAGGTCCTGTGGTGCCGTAACCGGATTGTTTATGCCGGCTAATTTTCCGGCTTTCCACAATGGTTCAAAAATATGATGCAGGCCTGCACCCAATTCGGCGGTGGTTAATTCGGTCGCATGGTTTTGAGAAACAGCGATTGCCTTGCCGTTTAGAAAATCGCTACGGAGCGTATTGAGACTGCCGCCGAGAAAATTCATCTGGCCATGAACCTTATACAGTTCTTCACTGTAGTGGCTGTCGGGCCAGCCCAGTATGTCTATGATCTCGGAAGTCGGACAAATCCCCTGATAAAGTGCGTTGTGCAGATGCTGCACGTAATGAATATCCTGCGCCAATCGGTCATTGGATGGAAGGAGCAACTCCCCGCCGATTGTTGCAAAATGCCAATCATGAACCCAAACGACGTCGTAACTGATGCCACCTTCGGCCATGAGCGCGACGATGGCTTTGGACATGGCACTTTGGGTAATGGCATTCAACATATCGGGATTGTTGATATAGCGTCGCAGCAAAGGGTGGATGCGTGCCATTTCCGGCGTGTTTGCAATGGTGATATGCTCAAATGTCCAGACAGTATGCTGGTAGCTGTTCTGATTGATGAGTGCGCTGTAGAAACGATTAAGGTGATTGAGTTCCGAACGCGACCGTGAACGATCGGTTTCGAGCAGGGATTTGTAGATGGCCAGTGGTTCCATCAGTTCCCGGTTGTAAAAGAGCCATGCAAGGGAGTTATTTTCCTGCCGGTGACAATATAATTCAAAGTCAAATTGATATTGCTCCGCGGTCACCGGATCGAATAACGTTACAGGAATAACGGCCAGTGCAGGCCCCAGGCCGTCGCCAATGTGCTCTCTGATTTTTTCTGTTAGTGGACACGCCCATTCAATATGCGGGAACAAAGTGCTGGTTTGTGTCACGAAGTCACCCAATCCCCCGTGGGCACCGAGGCAGGAGTGCTGAATGACCGGGCTTATGACATGCCTGGATGTGTCCGTGTGTTGGTCATGGGCGGCACGATGTAACATTACATAGTTTTTGAACCTGGAATAATCAGCCATTACATAACCCTTTCGCGGAGCGGAGCGAATTGGCAAAATTTGAATTGGGAAGCGCTGTTGCTCACGCAGTGAAATGGCGCAAGTTTCATATTTCTATGCCAAATACGCTTTGCGGCCGACGGAAGCCCATCCTTCACAAAATATGTAATTTCGGTTAAAAAAATTGAAATAATATTTGCGTAACCGTCTAAAGTATAACATATAAATATCTGTCGCGTATTAAATGCCTCCGCAAATTCATGTAATTTCATAGTAAATCTCTTTGATTTTTAGTATAATGCGAATGGATCGATTTATACATATTTGAAAATCGGAGTCCACCAAATTTTTCTGCCAAAAAGAGGGCGTTTTCGGAAACTACAATTAAAAGGTCTCGAGTAACCAGCTGATAGAAATTATCGCAGCGTCGCCTACGGCCTGGCAGTGCGTTGCTGAAATAGCCGGTAATGATATATGTCAACAAAAATTGGCGATAATGCACCTGAGCGGGCCTTGATGCGGCACCTTGTCAATCGCCCCTGCCACGCAGCTACGAACTGCTCGTTTCCGACAAACCGTGAGCTGAGCAATTATGTTTATATACCTGCTTGTTTACAGGTCATTGACGCTGCTCGGTGTTGCGTCCGGTCTGGAGCGCAAGTGCTTTCAGTCAAACATGATGTGAGGGGGTATTTTCCAGCACTTAGACCGTCTCACGTTTTGTCAGAAACGGGACAACGGTGTCGATCTTTGATTTCGTTGATGCATTCAAGTTTTGCCCATTCCGTCAAAACCTGAATTGCTTTGGCGTCGCCATTGCAGTGTTTTGACGCTGGTAATTGTGACGTGTTACGACCTATTGCGGCGCTGTGAGGGTGTATCCCATCTCTTGCAACAGTTGAACCAGACCTTCTTTGCCCGGCAGGTGCAGTGCACCGACCGCGACGAAAACATTACCGTCACTCAAAATCGGTTGGAGGCGCTCAGCCATTGTGTGATTGCGGTTGAGAATAACATCTTGCTCAAATTGCGCGTAGGCATCCAGATCTGCATCGCTTGTGCCGCCGGTGGCCTCCTGAATCAACGGCATGATCATGCCAATCTGACCAGCCAGATAAAGTTCAGTCATGGTTGTCATCACATCATCAAGCGTATCTCCAAGCGCTGCGGTTTCGCTCAGCAGCTGAACCTGCATTTCATCCGGAAGACCGGTCAGGATGGATATCTGTTCGGCAAGCGTCTCAAGACCCTTGAGCGACTTGCCGCTTGAGAGCGCTTCGTCAGCGAGTTGCTTGTCCAGAAAGACCAGGCCACTGTTGCGTCGCTCGAGTTCGCAATTGGGTGTGGCGATGATACTGAAAATCATCCATGGTTTCATGCGCAATACCAGTTCGATGGGTACACCACGTTGTTGCAAAGCCGCTTCGACACGCTGGTAGTCGTCCGGATCCAGGAGGGTCTTGATCGTTGAGCCATCCGTCAGCATGGTGAGATCGGGATCGGCCATGAGAGCCGCCTGCGCCTTTTCCAGATTGGCGATTTCTGCCGATTCAACGACGATGGTATCGGCCGCATCAAAGCTGCTGCGTGCCTGTGCATTCATGGCGACGACTCGCGGATCGGAAACATGCATTGTGCCATAAAGCCAGGAGGGCACAGTGCCATCTTTTTCTATGCGCCACAGCAGGCTGTTGCCATTGGGGGTCGCCTCGGCGACTTTGCGGATATCAGCCAGTGCCTGCGGATCATTGCGTTCCATGTCAATCAGCAGGTTTTCTCCACTGCAGGCCGTGTCTTGCGCCCGTGCCTGTTCTGTCGCCAGCATCAAAATGATGAGGAAACAGACTGCAAACACGATATGCACCACACTGGCCGATATTGTGACCGTAGAGAGTTGCGCCGTGAAAGGCTGAAATTTCAATTTGGAATGCATTGCTGTGACACGGCCTGATTTGCAATTGGAGATGCCGTCAAATTAACAGTGCGGACTGCGCCAAAGGGTTAATGATCGTACCCACAATGTAATTGAGCGCCATTGCGGTTAACAAATGGTTCAGATCAGCAAGACCTGAACGCATCAATGAAATCAAAGTCAGACACTGTTGTCCCGTTGCGGACAAAACATGGTCTAGGCACGCGGATGTGCATTTCGATAGGTCTCAAGCAGGCGCTTTTTATCAACACCGGTATAGACCTGTGTCGTTGAAAGGCTGGCATGACCCAGTAGTTCCTGAATTGAGCGCAGATCACCACCAGCGGCCAGCAGATGGGTTGCAAACGAATGCCTGAGTGCATGTGGCGTGGCGGTATCTGCCAATCCGAGGGCGGAGCGCAGATTGCGCATGTCGCGTTGGAGCACGGCTGGCTGCAAAGCGCCGCCGCGAACACCGCGAAAGAGCGGTTTTTTCGCCTCCAGGTGCCACGGGCACAGATTCTGGTAGGTCTGAATTGCCTCCAGGGCAACGGGCAGCAAAGGCACAAGTCGTGTTTTGCCGCCCTTGCCCATTATACGCAGCGCTGTCGGATTTCCATCCAGATTACCCGGTTGCAGCGACAGCGCCTCGGAAATGCGCAGGCCGCACCCGTAGAGCAAAGCCATGACAGCGGCGTTACGGGCGGCAACCCAGGGCTCGGAATTCAATTGTTCACTGCTTTTGGTAACTGCGATGGCCTGCGTATCTGTCAGCGGACGGGGCAGTGATTTGGGCTGTCTGGGTGCGCGCATGGCGTTAATGCCGGCAATATTGGCAAGGCCCTGCCTTTCGAGAAACTTTAAAAACGAGCGAATTCCGGCCAGGCTTCGTCCCAGCGTACGCGTTCCAACGCCGCTTTGCCGCCGGTTGGCCAGAAAGGCACGCATGTCGGATGCCCGCAGGTTGGCAATATCATCCAGCCCCGGTACACCGCCGAGGTGTTTCGTGAGGAATTGCAGAAATTGTCTCAGATCGCGTTGATAGGCTTCGAGCGTATTGTTGGATAGCCGGCGCTCCATACTCAGATTATCCTGCCACGCCTGCACGCGCCGCATGACATCGGGCCGGGCAAAAAGGATGAATTCTTCTTCAGACATGAGTTATCCACAGTGGAATATGAACCGGCATCATACATTATTCGCACAGGATGACCCGGTTCCCGGTTGCTGGCATCACGTAAAGGCGTTAGTGGACCTGCAGTTGATTGTTGGTAGCATTGTCCAGCGTGACAGTTATATTATCGTTAACGTTGTTTGTATGAGCGAATGTGGGTTTTGTCATTGTGAGCACACAATTTACTGCGATAAGACCCTTACGCACATATGGGGATGATTCAGGGACCAGAGGCGCTACCAAATGTTAAATTTTTACGATTTGGCGGACAGAATTGCTCTGGTTTCCCAGGGGCAGCCGGGGCATGTCGTCGACGAGCTCATTGCCGAACGGGGGCAGAAAATTGTCAAAAATCCCCTGTGGCCAATTGCGCGGCCGCTGCTTCATGTTCTGCTACGCTATCGACAGGCGATCGAATTTGCTGATGCGATCGCCAATCTATCCGGCTATGATGCGTTGAATTTTGCCAGCGAAATGCTCAATCTGGAGGTTCTGGTCAGCCACCCCGAGCGCATTCCCAAATCGGGTGGTTTTGTCATGGTCAGCAACCACCCTACCGGTATCGCCGATGGTATGGCCGTGTTTGATTTGCTCAAGGCCACCCGCCCGGACATGATCATATTTGCAAATCGCGATGCACTGCGCGTCAATCCACGCTTTGTCGAAATCATGATTCCGGTTGAATGGCGCGAAGAATACAAAAGTAACATGAAAGCCAGAGAAACCCTGCGGATGACCAACCGGGCCGTCAAGGACGAGCGGGCATTGGTTCTGTTTCCGTCGGGACGCATTGGTTATTGGGATAATGGTCGTCTGAATGAGCGTCCTTGGAAGGCATCTGCGGTGGGTTTGGCACGTCGATATGGGCTGCCGATCCTTCCCGTACATATGGCGGCACGAAATTCGGGGCTTTTTTATTGGTTGTCAAAACACTCAACCGAGTTGCGTGACATGACGGTCTTTCATGAAGTGCTGAATAAGAAACAAAAAACGTTTCAGTTCAATGTTGGCCAGCTGATCGCGCCAGAAGCGCTGGAAGGTGACAACAATGAAGTCACCAAAGCCCTGGAACATCATTGCGTGAATGAGCTGTCACTGGATGCGGACAGCGTTTTTAAACCAATGTAGTTTTTGGTGGTATTTGTTTGTCTTCACGCTAGGGCATGGCGTGCGGCTCACAAGTCAGAGTTCGCCGCACCCGCTGCCACCCTGCATGGCACTCAAACAGGCCGCGACCGCGGCCCGGCCAATAATTTGGCCGCCCCCTATGGAGGCAGGCGCGCCAGCGCCGGTGCGCCGTGAATAGAAAACAAATCAACCCCGTTGCAAAGCCCACGCGTTCACAGGACGTCTCTTCTGCGCTGCACCCCGATCATCGATAGCTTTGTATAAATGTCTTCGCGCCGTATCGCGCCTGTCGGCGCTGGCTCCAGACGGGGCGGGGCATAAGCCCCGACGCGCAATTCGCGCTTGCCGCTTCGCGGTAATTCTTTTGCCCTCGATGGGGCACAGTGCGCCACTCGGGAAATCCGTCGAGGGTCACAGTTCGCGGCACCCGGTGCCTGCCTTCATGGCACTCAATCAGGCGGCGACTGCGGCCCGGCCAATAATTTGGCCGCCCCCTATGGAGGCAGGCGCGCCAGCGCCGGTGCGCCGTGAATAGAAAACAAATCAACCCCGCCTGCCAAACCCACGTGTTCACAGGACGTCTCTTCTGCGTTGCGATCCGATCATCGATAGCTTTGTATAAATGTCTTCACGCCGTATCGCGCCTTTCGGCGCTGGCTCCAGACGGGGCGGGGCATTAGCCCCGACGCGCGTTCGCGCTTGCCGCTTCGCGGTAATTCATTTGCCCTTGATAGGGTAGGGTACCGGCCTGGCAATCCAGCAATTGTGCACGAATTGGCCGCAAAACCAATTGTCGTCACGGGCGACTCGCTTTAGCTTCTCCGCATGTATTTACGCTCCATGACAGCCCAGAATTACCGCTCGCTCAAATCCATCCGGATGGATCTGGAGGCGGTTAATCTGTTTGTCGGTGCCAATGGTGCCGGCAAGTCCAATCTTTATCGCTCGTTGCAACTGATAAAAGCTGCTGCAGACGGTGACTTTTCAAAGGTGATCGCAGAGGAAGGGGGCATTTATTCGGTTTTATGGAGCGGCGGCATTGCACGCCACAGGAAAGCGCAGGTCCAGCTGTCGGCGGAGATTGTCGATGAAGAGAGCGGCATCATCTATTCCTATAGTATCGATACCGGATTTCGACCTGCACAACCGGCGGCGGGCTTTAGCCATGAAGCGCAGATCAAGCATGAAGAGATAACCATCGACATGGGTGGCAGGCCTCACGTGCTGATGCGGCGCAAAGGTGCCCATATTGCTGTTCGTGATGACAATGGCCGCATGTCGGACTACCCGGAGCTGGCGATGACCTCGGAGACAGCGCTTCATATGCTGGGTGATGCCGGCCGTTATCCTGAAATCAGCACGTTGCGCCATGTTATCGGCCAATGGCGCTTTTTTCACGGATTTCGCTCTGATACGGGTTCTCCACTGCGCCGACCATGTCTGGCCATCACTGCGCCAATGCTCGATGAGGATGGGGCCAATATCGCTGCTGTTCTGGCCACTTTGGCCCATACCCGTCAGGATACGGTTGATCTGGACCGGGCTGTTCATGACGCTTTTGAAGGGGCGGTTCTATCAATCCCGGAGCCTGAAGAATATGCAAGTTTCGGGCTTGTTGCGCCGGACTTTCCGCAACGCATTTTCCAGCCACGCGAGTTGTCTGACGGCCAGATCCGCTTTCTGGCGCTGGCGGCGGCGCTGCTGTCCTATCGCCGACCAAAATTTATTGCGCTGAATGAGCCCGAGGCCAGCCTGCATCCCGATATGATACCGGCGCTGGCGCAGATGATTGCCCAGGCCTCGGCCGACAGTCAGATCTGGGTGGTGACCCACTCTCAGGAATTGACGGATGCCATTGCCCAGCGCTGCGGTGTGCGCGCCAAAAAAGTGATCCGCCAGGACGGTGCCACCTGGATTGAAGGGATGACACTGACCGGGCGGATTGATGACTGAAAATCAGCTGATTTTCTGACCGGTTTTTGCCCAGTCGGCCAGAAAGGCTTCAAGACCCTTGTCAGTCAACGGGTGTTTGACCAGTGCTTTCAGCGTTGATGGCGGAACAGTTGCCACGTCAGCGCCGATAAGGGCTGCATCCTTGACGTGATTGACCGTGCGGATAGAAGCGGCAAGAATCTGGGTGGTAAAGCCGTAATTGTCGTAAATCTTGCGGATTTCAGAAATGACTTCCATCCCGTCAATCGCCATATCGTCCAGACGACCAATGAATGGTGATATAAAGGTTGCTCCGGCCTTGGCAGCCAGCAATGCCTGATTGGCAGAAAAGCACAGTGTCACATTGGTCATATGACCGGCACTTGTCAGCGCCTTGCAGGCGCGCAGGCCATCCAGTGTCAGCGGCAGCTTGATGCAGATATTGTCAGCAATTTCAGCCAATACGGCTGCTTCACTCATCATGCCTTCGTAATCGGTCGCGGTTACTTCAGCCGATACCGGCCCGTCAACAATGGAACAGATTTCCTTTGTCACTTCCATGATGTCGCGGCCAGACTTCAAAATCAGTGATGGGTTGGTGGTTACACCATCCAATAAACCCAATTCGTTGAGTGCACGGATCTCGTCTACATCTGCAGTGTCGACAAAAAATTTCATGATTTGTATCGCCTCTTGTGCGCGTTAATTCGTGATATCGGCTTTTCTTTAATCCAATCGCAGGGCAAGGTCACCATCAAGATGAAAGATTCGCTGCAATTGCCCCTTATTGACGATCCGATAAGCACAGTACCGGTTCTGGTGCCGATGCCGGTATCGCGTGCCTATACCTATGCGGTGCCCGCCGGCATGTCCGTTCAACCCGGGTCTATTGTACAGGTTCCATTGGGTCCCAGACAAGTGGCCGGCGTTGTATGGGACGGGCAAACCGACCAGGTTGATCCAAAAAAACTGCGCCCGATCAGCCTTGTGTTTGATTGTCCGCCCATCGCTTCTGATATGCGCCGCTTTCTGGATTGGGTGGCGACCTATACGCTGTCACCGCCGGGTATGGTCGTGCGTATGGCACTGCGTGCACCGGCCGCCTTTGAACCGGAACCGCCAACACAGGGCTTACGTATCAGCGACCTGCGACCGGAGCGCATGACATCGGCACGCGCCCGGGTGATTGAGCATGCCAGCGATGGATTAAGCTGGACACGGACAGGGCTTGCCCATGCTGCGGGTGTATCAACCAGTGTCATTGACGGCCTGATCAAGCAGGGCGTGTTCGAAACCATCCAGATTCCACCGCAACCGGTGGTGCCAGGGCCGGATACGGCGTATCGGCCGGCTGATCTGAGCGATGACCAGCGCGCGGCGGCAGATACATTGCTGCAATCGACTGCGAATGCACGCCATAGCGTCTCCCTGATTGATGGTGTCACCGGTTCCGGAAAAACCGAGGTTTACTTTGAGGCTGTCGCACAGGCTGTTGATTTGGGCAGACAGGTGCTGATTCTACTGCCTGAAATAGCGCTGACTGCGGCGTTTCTTGAACGCTTCGAGCGCAGATTTGGATGCAAACCCGCAGAGTGGCATTCGGATATTGCACCCCGCATGCGTGAAAAGGTCTGGCGTCAGGTCGCCACCGGAGACGTGCGCGTTGTCGCCGGTGCACGCTCTGCCCTGTTTTTACCGTTCAGGGAACTGGGGCTGATCGTCGTCGATGAAGAACATGACGCGGCGTACAAACAGGAAGACCGGGTGTTCTACAATGCTCGGGACATGTCGGTTGTACGGGCCCATATAGGCCGCTTTCCTGTTGTTCTGGCATCTGCCACACCATCAGTGGAGAGCCAGGTCAATGCCGACGATGGCAAGTACCGCCACATTATTTTGCCGCAACGCTATGGCGGCGCTGCGCTGCCTGATCTTCATCTGGTTGACATGCGCCGGGATCCACCGGCCAAGGGTGGATTTTTATCACCGGTTCTATTGCAGGCCATAGGCAAGACTGTCGAAAAGGGTGAACAGGCGCTGTTGTTCCTGAACCGCCGCGGTTATGCACCGCTAACGCTTTGCCGGGTCTGCGGGTTTCGGTTCCAATGTCCGGATTGCTCAAGCTGGCTGGTTGAGCACCGGTTCAGAAACCAGATTCAATGCCACCATTGTGGCCATGCCCAGCGAACGCCGGAAGCCTGTCCTGAATGTGGGACGCTCGATCATCTGGTTGCCTGTGGCCCTGGTGTTGAGCGCATCGCGGAAGAAGTCGACGGGCATTTTCCAGATGCCAGAACAATTGTGCTGTCCTCGGACATGGCGGGCGGTGTGCGTCGGCTGCGCCTTGAACTTGAAGCCATAGCCAAGGGTGAGGCAGATATAATTGTAGGCACACAGCTTGTCGCAAAGGGGCATAATTTTCCGCTGATGACGCTTGTCGGCATTGTCGATTCGGATCTTGGTTTGAGTAATGGCGATCCGCGCGCTGCAGAGCGAACATTCCAGCTTCTTTCTCAGGTGACCGGCCGCGCGGGACGAACGGGCAGAAAAAGCCGGGGACTGCTTCAGACCTATCAACCAAAGCACCCGGTCATGCAGGCGATTGTCTCCGGCGATCGAGAGAGTTTTTATGCACGGGAAATCAATGAGCGTGAGCGCGCGCTGATGCCGCCATTCGGGCGGATGGCTGCGCTCATTATTTCGGCGGCTGATCGTGCCGAATCACAGGCGCACGCCCGTGGATTGCGGCAGGCTGCACCAAATGTCGGTGGAATTCAGGTTCTTGGCCCTGCCGAAGCACCGCTTGCACTGATAAGAGGACGCTACCGCTACCGCTTGCTGGTCCATGGCAGCAAACAGGCTGATCTGCAGAGTTTCGTGGCCCGGATGATTGCACTTGGACCGAAGGTGAGGGGATCTGTGCGGGTGCAGATTGATATTGATCCCCAGAGTTTTGTGTGAACCTGGAACAGTTTGGAGAAGCTAGATGATATCGTTTTACTGGCCGGGTGCCGTCGGAGAGTGGATGGCATTCACTTGTGCTGCGATAACCATCGCATTCGGGCTGTTGCTTTTCCTCATGCCGCGTCTTTCTTTCAAAATATTGCGTCTGCAAACCCGCGATGGTGCGGGGGATGCCATAGCCGAGGGGCGGGCAACCATGGCCGGATTTTATCTGGCGAGCGGTCTTTGCTGCATCCTTTTGGCGCAACCGCTCATCTATCTGGTTCTGGGGCTTGGTTGGGGATTTACGGCCTTTGGCAGGCTTGTTTCCATTGTTGCTGATCGGGCCGGAACACGGTTCAACTGGATGTCACTTATCATCGAAGCGCTTTTGGCAGCCATGCCGCTCGTCTTTGTCTTTGGTATTATCTAGATTGTCCCAGCCGGAGCGGACCGTTTTCAACAGAAAACTGCGAGAAGATTAAAGATGCGCGCGGGATTGGGATAGGACGGCGCCTGCCTCCTGTGCATATCGCAAGGAGGCAGGCTGGATTAACTGTCCTGGACCGTTTCACCTTTTGTCAGAAACGGGATAATGGTGTCGGCCCATGGTTTTTGCTGATGCATGCAGGCTTTGCCGATTCCGGCAAAACCTGACTTGCACTAATGCGCGGCTTCGATCCTCTCAAAATCGAGCGTGTTTTCTTCCGGAGACGCTTTGATTGCGGCAACTTCCGCCCGCTTGGTCAACAAAATGTAGGCGACACAGGCCAGATAAATGCCGACAACCACCGCGCCAATCCACTGGATCTGCAGCCACTGCGTCTGGAAGGCCAAAGTTAGCCCAAACAGAACGGCGACATTGCCGACGATGTAGCCCGCCTTGCCCAGGCGCGCAGGTGTCAGTGAGAGGTTGTCTGAATACAGTCGGATCAGGCTGTCCAGCGAATTGATGACGAAGGTAACGCCGACGACGATCATCGCAATGTTCAGCATTCCAGTCGTATCAATGCCGTTGGAGTAGTAAAAATACAGCACCGAAAACCAGATTGCGAGTGGAATGGATGGAATAAACAGCAGTGCAAGCAGCAGATATTGCGTGCGCAAACCACCAACAAAACGTGATGTGAACTGACCGATCATGATCGACCAGGCAAACCACCAGAACAGGTAAAACTCGTGGTAGTCATTAATCGGAAGGGCGAACCTGTGAAGATTGCCAAAGTACCCGGTTGTCAAATCACTCAGGTTTGTGGCCATCTCGCCTATGCCCATGCCGCCGTACAGCCACATGAAGACGATCAAACCGATAAACAGGAATGTTGAACCCACACTTAATATCCGGACAAATTTGATGTCTGTGCTGGAGTAAGCTGCCGCCAGAATGACGCAGAAAACAATCAGATAAAATGTGGTGATCACCGTTTCGCCATCGCCCATCTCGGGGATGTAGAACGGCAGGTAGACCAGAAACAGGCTGGCGGTGAAGGCACAGGTTCCGACAATGACGATATTGTTCAGGATTTTTACGATGGGGATTTCAAAGAATTTGACCTTGGGCTCCACAACGCAGAAGTAAAAACTCGTCAGGAAGTAAAAGCTCCAGATCAGGAATCCCCAAAACCCGAATTCGATCGCAAGCGGGTTGGTAAACCCGTAATCAGCCGCATTTGCAGTGTCCGCATAGGTAGGGAATTCACCGAGCGGGAACATGATCAGGCCGACATCAAGCCCCGATGTAAACAGGATGGCAATGAAGGTGAACAGTGGCACCGGCGTAACGCCTATTGCCCGCACGTTCCACCATTTGATGACGCAGTACACGACCAGTGCAAGCGCCAGTCCGATCCCGAATGTGATTATTATCGATAGTAAAGTAGCCATTTGTGTCCTCCCAATTGGCCTGTGCAGATATTCGCTCCGCTGGCAGCCCCCACCGCCAGAAAGTATAATCAGCACGAACGTACTATTTTTAGCACGATTGTGCTACTTTTTTAATTGAGGCATTAATTGGGCGAATGATCGGGGGTTGTATGAAGCACCAGAAAATCAGTTCCATTCGTCGGGGAGAACTCATTCACGCCGCGATGACGGCAATCTACGAACACGGTTTTGCCAATCTGACCGTTGCCCAGATTGCGGGTGATGCCGAGGTTTCCACAAGCAGTATTCATTATTATTTCGGAGGTAAGGAGGCGCTGCTTGAAGCGACCATGCGCCATCTGCTTTCGCTGCTGAGGTCAGCCCATGAGCGCCATCTGATGAATGTCAAAACCCCCGCTGATCGGTTGCATGCAGCCGTTCAGGCGAATTTTGACAAAACATTCCTGACCAAGGAAACATGCCGTGTGTGGACGCAGTTCTGGGCATTCGCACCCTATCACCCCAAACTGGAGCGTTTGCATCGAATTAACCGGGCTCGGGTGCGCAGCAATGTTGTTTTTGCCCTTCGCGAACTTATTCCGGCTCAGGAAATGCGTGTCACAACAAACGCTATCCAGGGGTATATGGATGGCGTTTGGGTGCAGATTGCTCAATCTAGGAATGAATTGGCACTGGAAGAGCTGCAGTGTGAAGCAAAGCGATTTATAAATCAGACCATCGGGGAATATATCAGCAACTGAATGCAGACAGTTGAATTCTCCATTGTTGGGTCCTGGGGTAAAGAGGCCTCCGTCAGCGCTCAAAGTAAACGCACCCTCGCATGAATTGCACACCAGCCATTTGAATTCAGCGCGGCAAAGCCATTGAATGCATGCAAAATTATACTTACATCAATTGGAATTCAGACAGCCATAGCCAAGCATGTCGCCAATGACATGACTGCCTGATTTGCTCTCATCAAGAGGAGATCAGATTATGAGACGCCCATCCATATTCACCACCCTGGTAGCCGCCGTCGCATTGAGTGCGGCAACCATCGTCCCCTTTGCAAGCGCAGAAGCCGCACCACCGCCTCCTCCGCCACCCCACAAGGCAGCGGTGGTCATTATCAAACCCGCTCCGGCTCCCGCACCACCACCCCATCACGTGGCCGTTGTCGTCGTGCCGGGTCACAAACCACCCCCCCCTCATCATCCTTCCGTGGTCGTCGTGCCGACTCACCCGGTCCATCCGGTCGTCTATTGAATGGACCGCCGGATCGCTGAATCGAACAGGTAATAATGGCCGCTACCGGGCGGCCATTGTTTTTGCGCTGCCCGGTTGTTTTCGCACAAAATGGGCCTCTGTGAGCGCATTTCTCCACATTTATGATGGCTCTTACTCAAAAGCATGTACCAAAGCGTGTTGCGAGTCCCACAGACGTATGCTAGACGAACCACGAAATTTCAATCAGAGGCTCTATCGCTGCGTTTTCTGATTGAAAAATAACGAAACAAATTCAAGGATTTGCAGAGGGTAAAACCGCTGATGCCGAATCCCTGAATGCAGTTCAGAGAATTATGTGCCCGTGGCAGACACATCCATGATGATTTCCAGTGTTGCAGAACGCTATGCGTCATCGCTTTTTGATTTGGCGCTACAGACCAAATCGCAGGCAGGCGTTGGAGGCGATTTAACCCGTCTTGAAACAATGATTGCCGAAAGTGATGATCTTAAACGGCTGATCAACAGCCCGGTGTTTTCCGCAGACGATCAATATAATGCAATAACCGCAATTGCAGACAAGGCCGGAATAAAAGGCCTGGTTGGTAATTTTGTGCGGGTGGTTGCAAAGAACCGCCGGTTGTTTGCCATACCGGGTATTATTCGGGCATATCGTATTATCGATGCACGGCATCGCGGAGAAATATCCGCTGAAGTCACATCGGCTCATAAGCTCACAGCCGCACAGGCAAAAGAATTGAAGGTTGCACTCAAAGGTGTAACCGGCAAAGACGTGGCAGTTAATGTCACTGTCGACCCGTCAATTATGGGTGGTCTGATCGTCAAGGTTGGATCGCGTCAGATTGACACATCTCTTCGCTCCAAATTATCTACCCTTAAGCTTGCACTGAAAGAGGTCGGCTGATGGATATCCGTGCCGCGGAAATCTCCGCTATACTAAAAGAACAAATTAAAAATTTCGGCCAGGAGGCAGAAGTCTCCGAAGTCGGTCAGGTATTATCCGTCGGTGACGGTATTGCCCGTGTTTATGGACTGGACAATGTTCAGGCCGGTGAAATGGTCGAATTCCCAGGTGGAATTCGGGGCATGGCGCTGAACCTGGAAGCCGACAATGTCGGTGTTGTTATTTTCGGTTCCGACAGGGACATCAAGGAAGGCGACACGGTCAAACGTACCGGCTCCATCGTGGATGTGCCAATCGGCAAGGAATTGCTTGGTCGTGTTGTTGATGCCTTGGGTAATCCGATTGACGGAAAAGGCCCAATCAAAGCAAAGACCCGCACACGTGTGGATGTGAAAGCGCCGGGTATTATCCCGCGTAAATCTGTGCACGAGCCAATGTCAACCGGCCTGAAAGCCATTGATGCGCTTATCCCGATCGGTCGTGGTCAGCGTGAGCTTGTCATCGGCGACCGTCAGACCGGCAAAACGGCTATTATTCTGGATACATTCCTCAATCAGAAGCCGATCCATGACAATGGTCCGGAAGAGGAAAAGCTCTATTGCGTCTATGTGGCTGTTGGACAGAAACGTTCGACCGTCGCGCAGTTTGTGAAAGTGCTTGAAGAGCGTGGCGCTCTTGAATATTCCATCATTGTTGCCGCAACGGCCTCTGATCCTGCACCCATGCAGTTTCTGGCACCATTTGCAGCCTGTGCGATGGGCGAATATTTCCGCGACAACGGCATGCATGCACTGATCGGATATGATGACCTGTCCAAACAGGCTGTCTCGTATCGTCAGATGTCGCTTCTGCTGCGTCGTCCACCCGGACGTGAAGCCTATCCCGGTGACGTTTTCTATCTTCACTCTCGTCTGCTTGAGCGTTCAGCCAAGTTGAATGAGGACAATGGCAGTGGTTCGCTTACGGCTTTGCCGGTTATCGAAACACAGGGCAATGATGTATCTGCCTTTATTCCAACCAACGTGATTTCGATCACGGATGGTCAGATCTTCCTTGAAACAGATTTGTTCTATCAGGGCATTCGCCCGGCTGTGAATGTTGGTCTGTCGGTGTCTCGCGTGGGATCATCTGCACAGGTCAAGGCCATGAAGCAGGTTGCCGGATCGATTAAGGGTGAGCTTGCCCAGTATCGTGAAATGGCTGCCTTTGCTCAGTTTGGTTCTGATCTGGATGCCTCGACGCAGCGTTTGCTCAATCGTGGATCACGTCTGACCGAGCTGTTGAAACAACCGCAGTTCTCGCCGTTGAAAACGGAAGAGCAGGTCGCAGTGATCTATGCGGGTGTGAACGGTTATCTCGATGACCTGCCGGTCAATGAAGTCGGTCGGTTTGAAGAAGGTCTTCTTGCCCACATGCGTGCTGATGGTAAGGACGTTCTGGAAGCTATTCGGGCGGAAAAAGCCTTGAGTGATGATGTCAAGAAGCAGCTGGTTGCTGCAATTGACGCCTTTGCCAAGTCTTTTGCCTGAATAGATAGAGCAGACGGAACCCAAGGAACGGACGGATAACGGATGCCTTCACTTAAGGATCTGAGAAACCGGATCGCCTCTGTTAAGGCGACGCAGAAAATAACCAAGGCGATGCAAATGGTCGCCGCGGCTAAACTGCGTCGTGCGCAGGAGGCGGCCGAGGCAGCTCGGCCATACTCCCAGCGAATGGGTGCGGTACTGGCAAATATTGCCGGTGCGGTAACCGGTGGAGACGATACGCCACGTTTGATGGCCGGCACCGGCAGCGATCAGACGCACCTTTTGGTCGTCTGTACTGCCGAGCGTGGTCTGTGTGGTGGTTTCAACTCACAGATTGCCCGGCTTGCGCGCGAGAGAACCAGAGCTTTGCTTGATGATGGCAAGGATGTAAAAATCCTCTGCGTTGGCAAAAAAGGCTATGATATCTTGCGCCGGGAATTTGACACGCACATCATTGACCGGGTTGACCTGCGCGAAGTCAAGCGGGTCGGTTTTGTCAATGCTGATGCCATCGCAAAGCAGGTCATCGGTCTATTTGATGAGGGCGCATTTGACGTATGCACCCTGTTCTATTCGGAATTCAAATCGGTTATCAGCCAGATTCCCACTGCCCTGCAGATCATACCCGCAAGTGCACCGGCAATCGAGACGGAAGCCGGTGGTGAAGCCGATATGGCGGTTTATGACTATGAGCCGGATGCAGCATCCATTCTGGGTGATTTGATACCGCGTAACATAGCCGTCCAGATTTTCCGCGCATTGCTGGAAAACAGTGCCTCTGAACAGGGCGCTCGCATGAGTGCCATGGACAGTGCGACACGTAATGCTGGTGAAATGATCGACAAATTGACGCTGAGCTACAACCGCCAGCGTCAGGCGCAGATCACCAAGGAACTGATTGAAATTATTTCGGGCGCGGAAGCGCTGTAAGGCTCTGAAAGAGGGTATTTAAGATATGGCTAAGGCAGCTACCCCCAAAACGACCGCTGCGGCGGAGAAAAAGCCGGCAACCCGTCGCGCTCCGGCCAAAAAAGCCGCAGCAAAGTCGACAGGTTCTGTTGGAAAAGTAACACAGGTCATCGGCGCTGTTGTCGATGTGTCTTTTGAAAACGACCTGCCACCGATCCTCAATGCGCTGGAAACAGACAATCTGGGCAACCGCTTGGTTCTGGAAGTTGCGCAGCACCTGGGCGAAAACACCATTCGTGCCATTGCGATGGACTCGACCGAAGGTCTGGTACGCGGACAGGAAGTCAGGGACGTCGGCGAGCCGATATCCGTTCCTGTTGGCCTGGAAACACTGGGCCGCATCATGAATGTGATTGGTGAACCAGTGGATGAAGCCGGCCCGGTTAAAACCAAAGGCCGCCGCGCGATCCACCAGGAAGCACCGGCCTATGTCGACCAGTCGACCGAAGCTGAAATTCTGGTAACCGGCATCAAGGTCGTCGATCTTCTCGCACCCTATGCCCGTGGTGGTAAGATTGGTCTGTTTGGTGGTGCCGGTGTTGGTAAGACTGTTCTTATTCAGGAACTGATCAACAACGTTGCCAAGGCTCATGGTGGATATTCGGTGTTTGCCGGTGTCGGCGAACGGACCCGTGAAGGCAATGACCTTTACTGGGAAATGATCGAATCCGGTGTGAACACGGATCCGAAGGAAAATGATGGTTCAACTGAAGGGTCCAAATGTGCACTTGTCTTTGGACAGATGAATGAGCCTCCCGGTGCTCGTGCACGTGTTGCACTGAGCGGCTTGACCATTGCCGAGCAGTTCCGTGATGAAGGTCAGGACGTTCTGTTCTTCGTGGACAATATTTTCCGCTTTACCCAGGCCGGTTCCGAAGTTTCGGCGTTGCTTGGTCGTATCCCTTCTGCCGTGGGCTACCAGCCAACGCTGGCAACGGATATGGGCACCATGCAGGAACGCATCACATCGACCAACAAAGGCTCGATTACATCCGTTCAGGCCGTTTACGTGCCTGCCGATGACTTGACCGACCCGGCACCGGCAACATCCTTTGCTCACCTTGATGCAACAACCGTGTTGAACCGCGCCATTTCGGAAAAGGGTATTTATCCTGCCGTTGACCCGCTGGATTCAACATCGCGCATGCTGGACCCGATCATTGTTGGTCAGGAACATTATGACGTTGCCCGTAAGGTTCAGTCCACGCTGCAGCGCTACAAGGGCCTGCAGGACATCATTGCCATTCTCGGCATGGATGAGCTTTCTGAAGAAGACAAAATGACTGTTGGTCGTGCCCGCAAGATCGAGCGCTTTCTTTCACAGCCATTCTTTGTTGCTGAAGTGTTCACCGGTGCACCTGGACAGCTTGTTGATCTGGAAGACACAATCAAAAGCTTCAAGGGGCTTGTTGAAGGTGAATATGATCACCTGCCGGAAGCTGCTTTCTACATGGTTGGCGGTATTGACCAGGCGATTGAAAAGGCCCAGCGGCTGGCTGCAGAAGCAGCATAATTTACTTTTGAGGCAGGCGGCCTGCTACAGGTCGCCTGTTGTCTCGAACTGAATGGTAAAGTGACCTAAATGGCTGAGAATTTTACATTTGAGCTCGTTTCTCCAGAGCGCCTGCTTCTTTCTGAAGCGGCTAGTGAAGTCATTCTGCCGGGAACCGACGGTGAAATGACTGTCATGCCCAGCCATGCGCCTGTCATGACAACAATCAAACCCGGCATTGTTCAGGTCAAGTCAGCCGAAGGCAAGACGGATCGCTATGTTGTCTTTGGTGGTTTTGCTGATATCCTGCCTGAAGGGTGTACCTTGCTGGCTGAATCGGCGGTGCATGTTGATGACATAGATCATGACGATCTTGCCAAACGTATTCAGGATGCGCGCGAAGACCTTGCAGATGCCAAGAGTGATGCGGACAAGACCCGAATTTCGCAACATCTGGATCATCTGACAACATTGCAGAATGCGTTCTGAAAGTAGCAATAGTGCAATTGTTTTTAAAAGCGGGCCCAGGTCCGCTTTTTTGTTGTTTGTCGCAACCTCTTGCCAGATCCGTTACGTTTTTGGCGCCGCGATAGCACGGTCTACGGCCGCCGTCGCATGCAGGCCAGTCGTATCATAAATCGGCAGGGTGCTGTTGGTGGTATCAACCACCATGGTGATTTCAGTGCAGCCCAATATGACGCTGTCACAGTCGCGTTCGCGCAGCGCTGAAATGCAGGCAGCAAATCTGTTTCTTGCCTGTTGGGTAACGGTTCCGACGCATAATTCTTCGTAGATAATGCGATGGATATCGAGCCTGTCGGGTTCCTCTGGAACAACAACTTCCACATCAAACAGTGTTTCAAGCCGCTGACGATAGAATTTTTCCTCCATGGTAAATCGCGTACCCAGCAATCCCACCTTGTTTCTGCGGTCCGAAATCAACGCGTGTCCCGTTGGATCAACAATATGCAGCACTGGCAGGCCGCAGGTCTCTTCGAGCGCGTCGGCGACCTTATGCATTGTATTGGTTGCGATGATGATGAAATCGGCGCCACCGTTCCGCAGGCCAACTGCAGCGGTGCTCAGTTGATCCGACAATTGCTGCCAGTCCCCCTCATGCTGCAGTTTTTCAATCCCCTGGAAATCGACGGAATGCAATAAAACCCTGGCTGAATGAAGACCGCCAAGACGTTCAGCCACCGCTTCATTCATCAGACGGTAGTAAAGCGCGCTGGATTGCCAGCTCATGCCACCAAGCATGCCAATGAGCTGCATCAGCTTTCATCCGCAAGATGTGAAAATTCGGCTACCACAGCCTCATATACGTGGCGCTTGAAGGGCACAATGAGATCGGGCAGGGCGTGCAATGGCAACCATTTCCACTGATCGAATTCAGCCTCATGACCACCGGGCGGCGGGTTGATGGCGATCTCACGTTCATCACCCTCAAATCTAAAGGCAAACCAACGCTGGGTCTGGCCGCGGTACTTCCCTTTAAGGGCTATGCCCATGAGATCCGGCGGCAGATCGTAGTTTATCCAATCGGATGCTTCTGCGAGCAGAGAAACACTATGGATGCCGGTTTCTTCCATCAATTCACGCCTGGCGGCTGTCAACGGGTCTTCGCCCTTGTCGATGCCGCCCTGTGGCAATTGCCAATGTTCCTGCGTGTTGGACAGTTCGCCCTTTTCAATGACGATGCGACGTCCGGTCCAAACCAGACCTTGATGATTAAGAACGACCAAACCCACGCAGGGACGGTAAGGCAGATCATCCGGCGAAACATCGATTTGTGACATGGCTCAGAATTTCTCCGGATCTTCAACAAGTGCAGATATTGCAACTATTTCGATGCCCCGCGCCTTGGCTTCATTGGCCCATGCTGCCACGGCATCAACACTCGTTGCAAACGCAGAAGCGGTGGCAATGGCAGAGCCGTTGCGACGGGCAATGCGTTCCGCCTCATCGAGTTTCTTCATAATTTCACCCCGATTGACCTGACTGTCGACGACGATGTCGGCTGCTGCAAAGGGGACACCCACCGCAGAGGCAAGCGGCTGTGTAAGGTTCTGGGCGGATGTGCCATCATCAAGAAACAGCAGGCCCCGCTTGGCCAGATCACGCATGACGGGTTCAGTTGCATCGGCGTTGGCCAGGAAACGTCCGCCCATGAAATTCATGATGCCGGTATAGTTGGTAATGCGTGCCATTGCCCAATGCAGATCGGAAAGATTCTGCTTGGTACCGTCCTCAATGATAAGCGTATGGGGTCCCGGGTCGTTGCGCGGATAGTCAAAGGGTTCAAAGGGAACCTGCAAAATGATCTCGTGGCCGTTGCGTCGTGCCTCTTGAAGCCAGCGCTGAAGACTGTTGCCACTTGCGGCAAAAGCAAGGGTGATTTCTTCCGGAAGCGTGTCGATGGCATATTGGGTTCCGGTCTGACTGAGTCCAAGGCCACCCACTACAATGGCAATGCGGGTGCCACGTGCGCCGGACCAGGGCCGCGCATAGGCATCAAGGGCGCGGGTGCCGTCCTCTCCGCGTATCGGCAGCCGGCCGAAATCAGAGTTTTCGAGCAACTCGGGTACAGGCAGATGCGCCATGCGCGCATCCTGCCCAACGCTGCCGACACCGGACAATACCAAAGGTCCATCTGTATCACGCTCACGTGGGGAGACGGTGGTGACAATCTCACCCTCGCGCGTCAGTGTTGTGGAAATATCGGCACCGGAATTACCTGAAAGTGACTTGTTGCGGCTGCTGGCTGAACCCTGGTCATCGTCAGTTGATGACGCAGGTGCTGCTGTCGGTGCGGCTGGTTCTATCTGTGCAAGAACCGGATTTTTGGTTGGAATGATGTGCTGACGCAGCGCGTCATTTTGCAGAGCTATAAAACCGGCCGCAGCAAGGATGACGCATGATGCCAGTATGATCCACCGGCCTGGCGATAAAAAACGACCAGTCGGCGCGCGTTTTTTGCGGTTCTGACCAAGCGGTTTATCGAGTTCGGAACCTGTTTCCACAGTCAGCGCCAGTTTCGGCTGGACCGTTTCACGTTTTGTCAGAAACGGGATAACGGTGTCGGCCTTTGATTTTGTTGATGCATTCAGGTTTTGCCGTACCCGTCAAAACCTGAATTGCTCTCGTTTAATCTGCTACCGGAGTGCGTGAGCTCCCAGTTCGGTGACGGGGCCATCCCGGTTTACCAGGTGGCCCCATACCCTATTCGGTTTTGCGGTCGACCTTGTCAACCTATTTGTCGGTTTTTGCCGCCTGATCCGCATTGGGTGGAAAGGCAGGATCGGTCTTTTCGCCGCGAAGCAGCTCCAGTGCATAGCCCAACTGCTCATCATCTTCAGCTTCTGGCGGCACATAGGCGATGGAACCTGAACCTTCGTCAGTTTCGTCCTGACCCTGAATATGTCCACGCAATTCCGACTCTCCGGTTTCGCGCACGCGTCCCTTCAGTTCTTCGGGAAGCGGCTGCTGAACGATGATGTCAGGTTTGATGCCGGTGCCCTGGATCGATTTGCCGGACGGGGTGTAGTAGAGCGCAGTCGTCAAGCGCAACGCACCATGATCACCCAGCGGTATGATGGTCTGAACCGACCCCTTGCCGAATGATCGTGTACCAATAACGGTTGCGCGTTTGTGATCCTGCAGTGCACCGGCCACAATCTCTGATGCGCTGGCAGAACCGCCATTGACAAGCACGATAACCGGTTTGCCGTCCGTCAGATCACCAGGCCTTGAATTGTAGCGCCGTGTCTCTTCCGCATTGCGCCCACGGGTCGATACGATTTCGCCGCGATCCAGGAAGGCATCGGATACATTGATCGCCTGATCAAGCAGACCACCCGGGTTCAGCCTCAGATCGAGAACGTAACCTTTAAGTTTATCCGCAGGCACCTCCTCGTTGATCTTCTTAATTGCTGCATCAAGATCGTTGTAGGTTTTCTCTGTAAATGAGATTACGCGGATATAGCCGACATCGTCTTCAACTCTAAATTTGACGGCTTTGACCTTGATGATCGCGCGGGTAATTTCAATTTCGATCGGTGCATCGGCGCCTTCACGCAGGACAGTCAGATTGATGGAGGATCCGACCGGACCACGCATCTTGTCAACAGCCTGTGAAAGGTTCAGGCCCCGTACGGCCTCACCGTTGATTTCCGAGATCAGGTCACCAGCAAGTACACCGGCCTTTGATGCGGGTGTATCGTCGATGGGGGTGATGACTTTTACAAGTTCACTGTCCCGATCCAGGGTGACTTCAATGCCAAGCCCGCCAAATTCACCGCGGGTCTGGGAACGCATGTCATTGGCGTCGTCAGCATTGAGGTAACTGGAATGCGGATCCAGCGACGTCAGCATGCCGTTGATGGCATTTTCGACCAGATCTTTTTCTTCCGGTGGGGTGACATATTGCGCACGAACACGCTCGAAAACATCACCGAAAATCGTTAACTGCTTGTAGGTTTCCGAATTTGCGGCAACGGCACTTGTGCCGGCATATTGCAGAGCGCTGACAGATACACCACCTATCAGAACACCTGCAGCGATGAGAGACACTTTACGAATCATTGCGTACCCTTCCAGAAGCACTTTTGACCCACCACGGGGCCGGATCAACGGGTTTACCATTCTTTCTAAATTCAATGTAGAGCGTTGGCTCCGATGAGGCCAGAGCCAATGCTGTTGCCGATGCAAGCTTTGTTGTTCCCATCCGGCCAATGGGTTCGCCAGCAACCACAAACTGGCCGATATCGGCGTTGACGCTGCTCATGCCAGCCATGACGAGATGATATTTGTCTCCGGCATTAAGAATGATCAACTGACCATAGGAACGAAACGGCCCTGAATATACCACCCATCCGTCCGCTGGCGCTGTAACAATTGCGTCAGGACCAGTTGATACCATCATGCCCTTGAGCGGCTGTCCGGTCCCATCATCGTCTCCAAAGCCAAATGCCGGTGTGCCTGCCACCGGCAATTCCAGCTTTTTCTTCAATTTGGAAAATGCAAAGGCTGGCGCAATGCGGCTCGCATCAGGTGTGGTGTTGCGGGCTCGTGTGCGGGCAGCCTGACGTTGTTTTTGAGTTTCTGCGGCCCGTTCCTCCTCTGCCCGCTGTGCCGCCTCGGCAGCACGGCGTACAGAGTCAATTTCCTGCCCCAGTGAAGCGATCAGTTCTTCCATGTTTTCGGCCCGATCAGCCAGTTTCTTGGACTGATTGGCCTCATTTGCCAGTTTTTCGCGGTTTTGCTCAGTGAGTTTGCTTTTTTCGGTGAGCAGAAGCGTTAGTTTTTCTTCTTCCTCGGCCTGCTCCTCCAGTACAGTCAGCAACTGTTCCCGCTCATTGCTGATTGAGGCGCGCACGTCAGACAGCTCCTGCAGATCGGTAATCAGTGTTTGCGTCTGCTCTCGGATTTCCGGCACTACAGCACCAAGCAGGATGGCGCTGCGCACGGAGGACAATGCATCTTCCGGACTGACAAGCAGCGCCGGCGGTGGATTTCGGCCCATTCTTTGCAGGGCGGCGAGGACTTCAGCCAGCGTGCCGCGTCGTGCTTTGAGTGATGTGCGCAAATCACCCTGGCGTTTGCTCAGGCTGGCGAGCCGCAATTCGCTTTCAGATACGTCTTCGCTCAGCTTCTTTTGTGTTTTGGCGCTTTGAACCAGCGCTGTACGAACAGTCGCCTGATCTTTCTTCAACGCATTGATATCGGCTTCAAGCTTCTGGCGTTTTTCCTGGGACACGACGATATCGGCGGTGATTTTCTCAAGCTCACCAAGGCTTTTGATACGCTTTTTGTTGAGTGAGTCTATTTCGGCTGGTGGGGTCCGATTGGCTTTTTCGTCCAGCTGTGTCTGCGCCGCCGCGATACCATCAGGACCCAGGGTGATCATGGCTGTCAAAACAAGAAGTGTTACCCGGACTGCAATGCGAGAATGCCAGGCGGCGGTCCTAATATCAGATCGTTGGACGCATGTTTGACCCGACCGACACTGACCGTGCCGTTCGTGACGGGAAAAACTACGCAGATTGATCTTCATTTTGCGAATCAGCAGCCTGTTTGTCTTTGTACACCTTCCACCATAATCCGACGCTCACGCGACGCAATGTGCGAAATAAAGCGCTTTGCCGTTTACCCGCGTCCCGGAAATGGCGAAAAGGCCCCAATCGGCAGGCATTTGGTTTTGTCTGACAGGCAAGAATGGCTTTGATAAGGCAGGATGATAAAGCGTGACAGCTGACTCTAGACCGTTTCACGTTTTGTCAGAAATGGGACAACGGTGACGGCCTTTGATTTTGTTGATGCATTCAGTTTTTAACGATTCCGTCAAAACCTGAATTGCTCTATCGGACTTTATGACGGGACTTTATGTCTGATCCAGTTCGCGCGTCAATAAATGCAGGGATTCGATAAATGAAGTATCCTTATATCCCTCGCACACCAGAATTGCCGACAAATGCAGTTTGCCTGATTCACCGCAGCGGATCGCCCGAATGCATGCCATCAGATGGGCTTCATTCCGGGTGAGCCTGTTCTTGCAGCAGGTGCAAAACGGATTGCAGAACTGGAAAATGCTGCGTCGGGACGTTCGCATTGTCCTGACGACTTTCAGACACAGCCAGGCGATCCTTGGACCCTTGCTCTGACCAAATACAAGAACCGCGGCATCCATGCCCTTTTCCCATAATGTGCAGTTGGCAGAGGCGTATGACGCGAAGTAGCAGCGCATGATGAATAATGCGCCTAACTCATCGTGCAAATATTCATCTGTCGTCAGGGGATCCTGAATTTCACTGTAACCGCGTGGTAATAGTCCTGGCCCTGAAGGTCGTACTTTGCTCATTTATGTTTCCCGTCTTGTGTTTTCTGTAGTGAATCCGCAGAACTCTATAGAAATGCGGATACATGAATTTGACCTTCCGGCGATGTGATTATGTCGATTTTGACACCATAGGTCTGGGTGACCGCCCGGGATGAAAGAACCTGCGATGGTGTGCCTGTGGCGGCGATTTGGCCATCCCTGATCAGGACGATATGGTCTGCAAACCGGGCTGCAAGATTGAGATCGTGCAGCGCGACCAGGCAAATGATGTCGCGTTCCACGGCTGCGTCTCGTATCGCGGTCATAATCTCAAGCTGGCGACGCAAATCGAGCGCGCTGGTTGGTTCATCAAACAAAAAGACCTGTGGGTCACGGATGAGAGCCTGTGCGATCGACACCATCTGCTGCTGGCCACCGGACAGATTGCTGACATAGGTCTGGCTCAGTTCCTCAATGCCCAGGCTTGCCAGCAGTCGTGAGACAGCCTCCACATCTGCCTTTTTGACAGACCATCCCGACAGGTTCTTGCGCGCCAGCAAAACCACATCAAAAACACTCAGCGAGGCATTGGCTGCAAATAATTGCGGCATGTAGCAGACAAGCCGAACCCTTTGGGAATGTTCCAGTGACGAGAGATGATATCCGTCAAGCGATATGGTGCCAGCTTTCGGCTTTAACATTCCGCTGATGGCCTTGAACATGGTTGATTTACCGGCCGCATTCGGACCGATCAGCGCTGTCAGCTTTCCAGCCTCGATACCTTCAAGTGAAATATTTCTGAGCACCTCCTTGCGACCATAGGAAAATGAAAGTCCGTCAACCTTGAGACTCATTGCCAGCTCTTTCTGCGAACGGCGATTATCAGGCTGATGAAAAAGGGAACGCCGATAAGGGACGTGATAATTCCAATCGGATAGACGACGCCCGGGTTGATTGATTTTGCGACGATTGAAGTCAGCGATAATATCAACCCGCTGCAGATCGCGGACAGCGGCAGAAAATAACGCTGGTCTTCACCCACCAGCATGCGCGCCATGTGCGGTCCGACGAGGCCAACAAATGCAATTGTGCCCACAAAGGACACAGCTGTCGCGGCCAGAAGCGAGACACCGATCAGGATTTCGATACGCAAACGCCTTACATTGACACCGAGGCTGGCAGCCTTGTCATCGCCCATGCGCAATGCAGTGAGTGACCAGTTGCGTGACATGAACCACGGCAGGATGATGATTATAACCAGGGCGCAAATCCCGACTTTCGTCCAGGTTGCACGGGCCAGTGAGCCCATCATCCAAAACACGATCTGTGCCAACTGAATTTCGGTTGCAGCATATTGCATGAGGGCAAGCAGCGCATTGAATGTGAACATCATGGCAATACCGACCAGGATCATCGTCTCTGATGTCACGCCGCGCATGCGCGTAAAGGCAAACAGAATGAAGGATGTGGACACTGCCAGTAAAAAGGCGTTTGCCGAGACGATGAAGCCACCAAAGTCTGGCAACAGGCTCCATTGGAACACGATGGCAAGAGCAGCGCCGAAACTGGCAGCCGATGAAATACCAAGCGTGAACGGATCAGCCAGCGGATTATTCAAAATTGTCTGCATTTCAGCGCCAGCCATGCCAAGCATCGCGCCGACCAGCAGTGCAAGCAGTGCGATGGGCAGTCGAAGGTCCCACACAATGACGCGGGCGCCTGCCTCAGCGCTGCCGGGTGAGATGATAATGCTGAGCAATTTACCAATGCTCATATCACTGGGCCCTGATGTCATATCGAAGACAACACTGGCGACCATCAAAATGAGACCCGCCGCGACCAAGAGCATTTTGCGGTTCAGCTTGGCATAATATTGTCGGGCGAGGTTGTTTGAAGTCTCAAATTGTGAGGAAGTTGATGCAACAGTCACAAGATTACGGCCTTTGATAAATATGAAATCACGATGAGCCAGGGCGAATTTGCGCGCCCCGGCTCATTTCGAGGCGCTCTTATTTGAGCGAGGCCCAAAACTGACCGCTTGTACCGAAGGGAAGAAAACGTTCGTGCAGTTCTACGAATGTTGCATCCGGATCAAGATCAGAGAACTCATCGGGATGGATCCACTTGGCCATCGCCTGCAAGGCGACGAAATGATAGGGGCTGTTGTAGAACTGGTGATAAACCGAGTGAAATCTCTTGTCTTTTACGGCCTTCAGCTCCTTGAACCCATTGCGTTCAGATAGTGCTTTGAGCCGTTTGTCGACACTTTCAGCCGATGCCTCATAACCCAGCAATACAGAAGAAACTTCCGGACGGTCTTCGGCCCAATTTGCACCTGTCCCAATGATAATGTCCGGATCGCTGGTAATCAGTGCTTCAAGACTTGCTTCGCCCTGATAGGTCGAGAACCTTTGAGAGCCCCAGTTTATTCCGCCCGCCTGATCAACGAGGCGTCCGAAATTATAGGGCCCATAGGTGTTGCAGCAAAATTCCTTGTCCCAACCCGGTGCATTTTCCAAAAACACCAGAGGTCGCTCGTCAGATGGTATCTGGCTGACGGGTAGGGTGACTTTGCGCATCTGCTGAATGTAGAAATCCACAAATTCCTGCGCCTCATCCCCCCGGTCAAACACCCGTCCCATAAGTTGAAGGCTGGGTACCGTGTTTTCTGTTGGATTAATGCGGTAATCAATGAACAGAACAGGTATCCCGGCCTTCTCCAGATTCCCGATGACACCGGACTCGTCCGCTTTGAAATAGCTCCCAAGATCGAGCATGACCAGATCGGCCTTGTTGGCTATCGCATTTTCGACACTGAAATCACCCGCATAGGGACTGCCGAAGTTAATGATTTTGGACGTCGCATCCTTGTCGAGCGCCTCGAACTTGCGGAATGCATCGGGATCATATTTGATCAGGTCATCCTTCCAGCCGATGATACGCTGAAATGGTTTTTCCCTATCAAGTACTGCAACCGTGTACATCATTCTGCCTTCGCCAAGAATGACCCGCTCGACGCCTTTTTTAACATCCACCGAACGCCCCGCTATATCGGTCACCGTTATCATCTCTGCCAGGGAGGGGAATGCGACTGTCAGACTGAGCAAAGCTGCTCCGGTGCCAATAAGTACGCGTCTCATCAGGTTATTCATTATTTGCTCCATGCGCGTTAAACGTTCATCAAAAATATGATTATGAAACTCATATTTAAGTTGGGCGCAGATAATAATACTTGATAATTAGAGTCAAGTTAAATTTGATGCATTGGAAAATTGTGATTGAACGTATTTTTGGTGATCAATCGGCATGCGCCGGGGTTGCGCTGCCAAGGGGGCTGCGTTAGTAGGAGCGCCCCTTCCAAGCAGGTACCATCATGCAATCGGATACACTCGCCATCGATTTTGGCACGTCTAATTCTGCCGCTGCGATCCTGTCTGCAGACGGGGTGCGGCGTATTCCGATTGAATGTGGTGCTGACACACTGCCGACGGCCGTTTTTTTTCCATTCAAAAGAACCGAGATGAAAATCGGGTCGGCGGCAGCGCAGGCGTTGATCAATGCGGAAGATGGTCGTTACATGCGTGCATTGAAAAGCGTGCTGGGAACGCCGTTGACACATGAGGAGCGGTGGATCGGTGGGCGAAAGCGGACAATCAGCACCATAATCACGGACTTCCTTGTCGCCCTGCGCGAACGGTCAGAGGAAATCACCGGCCAGCACTTTCGTAAAGCTCTGTCCGGCCGCCCGGTGCATTTTCATACCAGGGATGAGGTCAAAGACAGGCAGGCGCAGGCAGATCTTTATGCATGCTATCTCGCCGCAGGTTTTGATGACGTGTCGTTTCTTGCCGAGCCGGAAGCTGCGGCACTTGCAAGTCACGGGCTGGGCGGTGGGCGCGAGATTGGCCTTATCGTGGATATTGGTGGCGGCACATCGGACTTTTCCGTTTTTCGCAGTCGCGGAGCGAAACCGGAAATATTGGCAAATCATGGTATCCGGCTGGGTGGCACCGACTTTGATCGTGCAATGTCATTGGCGCATGCCATGCCTCTGTTCGGCTTTGGTGGACAGTTGCACCGCGCGATGGGCACAGGTCTGCTACCGGTGCCAAGTGAGCCCTATATCGATCTGGCAACCTGGGCCAAAATTCCATTCCTTTATACGGCTGAAATGAGACGCATGGTTTCGGAGATGATCCGGCTTGCCGTTGAACCGCAGAAAATATCCCGATTTGGCACATTGATGGAATTTGAGCTGGGCCATGAATTGGCCTTTGCTGTTGAACGCACCAAAATCAGTGTCAATGAAAGCGGCAAGGCAGATGCTATCGCAATGGGCTTTATTGAGGCGAATTTATCCCAAATTGTTACGCCCCAAAGTCTTGCCACAGCCCTTGCGGGCAACAGAATTCTTCTTCGTGAAGCGGCTATAAAAACCCTCGAGATGGCCGATGTCATGCCGGATAAAGTCGGCAGGGTTATCCTTGTTGGTGGTTCGAGCCTCATGGGTTTCGTCTCCGACGAATTACGTCAGATTTTCCCGGGTTCTGAAATCTTGCGTTCCAGGGCTTTTACCGCTGTTGTTGATGGATTGGCTCTGGCAACGGGCCATTGATGCCAATTGCAATTTGACAGTGCAGCAAAGCGATACGCCAATTTGCCCGCTGATCCGGGCTGCTTCACGTTTTGTCAGAAACGGAACAACGGTGTCGGTCTTTGATTTTGTTGATGCATTCAGGCTTAGCCAAACCCGTCAAAACCTGAATTGTTCCAGCGACAAAAAAACGGCGATGCAGAGCATCGCCGTTTCATATCTATCAGATTGAATTTATTAGACACCGAATGGTGTCAAGCAAAAATCAGGCAAGTGACAATGTGGAAACTGCCGTTTTGCCGCTGCGCGAATCAACTTCGGTTTCAAAGGAAACCTTATCACCTTCGGTGATGCTGCTGATGCCAGCACGTTCCAGCGCTGTCGCATGAACGAAAACGTCCTTTGCGCCATCGTCAGGCTGAATGAAGCCAAAACCTTTTTGGCCGTTATAAAATTTTACTGTTCCTGTGTTCATTGAGATGTCCTTTCACCAATTTAGCACATGGGTTGGCACACGATCATTCGCGGACCATTGCCCGTAGTCGATTTAAGTAGAAGTGCTTGAATAGCGCGCATCCATCAATGACGGGCGAAGAAGACAAGTAGTCTGCCAAATATCGATTGCGCCCCTTTATACCCCTATCGCGCGTAAAGCAAGGCATGATGTGATCGCAGCATTGCTTTTCTTGAGTCCTGCGGCAGGCAATTGCCGTTGTAAATTTGATTTCTGTGCACCGCTGACATTGAATTAGTTGTTGCATTCAGGTTTTGCCGATTCCGTCAAAACCTGAATTGCTTTAGGGTCTCGAAATCTCGAACATTGGTCATGGAACTGAGGCGGACATGAATAAATATAAACTCGCTGCGCTCCTGCTGCTTTTGTTTCCAGTGACACTGCCGGCACTGGCTTTCACCGAAGACGAGATTGTTGATCTGGTTGAACACAGCTTCTCATTGGCGGTCGCAGACTACGATATTCCGGGTTTGGTTGTTGGTGTGACCATGCGAGGCCAACACTACTACTACGCCACGGGCCTTGCGTCGCGTGAAGATAAGATAGCCGCATCGCCTGATACGATCTTTGAACTCGGTTCCATCAGCAAGATCTTCAACGTCAGTCTCGCTGCGCTGGCCGAGCAACGCGGACATCTGGACCTTGATGCGGCGGTATCCGACCGGCTGCCCAAACTGCAGGGAACTGCTTTTGGTGACATCACTTTGATGGACCTGGCTACGCACACAACCGGAGGTCTGCCGCTTCAGGTACCAAATTTGGTGCAGGATGTTTCTGGTCTGATCGACTGGCTGGCTGATTGGCGGCCCCGGCAGGAGGGCACCCGCAGTTATTCCAATGTCAGCATCGGTCTTCTTGGCCATATTACCGCTGATGCTCTTGGCATGGATTACGCCGACGCGGCGGAACAGATCCTGTTTCCGGCCATGGGACTTGAAAGTACATGGGTGGAGGTCCCGGTCGGGGCAATGGACCGCTACGCCTTCGGTTATAACCGCAAGACCAACGCGCCGATACGGGTCAATCCGGGTGTGCTGGATGCACAAGCCTATGGCGTGAAGTCGACCGTACGGGATTTGCTGCGCCTTCTGGATCTTGAGCTGGGTCAAGTGGAGCGTTCCCTGGAACTGTCAGCAGCGCTGGCGAGGACGCGGCAAGGGCAAACCAGGACACCCTACTACGTTCAGGGCATGATCTGGGAACAATACCCATGGCCAGTCAGTCTTGAGCAAATGGTGAAGGGCAGCCGGTACAATTTCGTCAGAAATCCAAAGCCCGTGGAGCTGATTGATCCACCTATGGCACCGCAACAGGACGTCATACTGAACAAGACAGGGTCGACCAATGGGTTTGGCGGCTATGTGGCGCTGCTGCCCGGCGAAGATCTTGGCATTGTGGTTCTGGCCAATCGCAACTACCCGAACAAGGCTCGCATTCGCGCCACCTATGATCTGATCCAGAAGCTGTTGTCGGTTGACGAATGACGCAACAGCGCGCTTTTCCGTAGTTCTTCTTTTCAGTTGCGGTGATAGGGGTGCCCGGCGAGAATGGTGGATGCCCTGTAGAGTTGCTCGCCCAGCAAAATGCGTACGATCTGGTGGGGCCAGGTCATTTTTCCCAGCGATATGACTGCATCAGCGCGGTCCACCAGTTCTTTATCGTGACCATCAGCGCCGCCAATGGCAATGGCCAGATCGCGCTTGCCGGCGTCGCGCCAGGAACCCAGCATGTTTGCAAATGTGTTTGAATCGGGCGATTTGCCTCTTTCATCAAGCACCAGCAGCAATCCATCGTCCGGCAGGATTTTGCTCAAGGCCGCATATTCCTCGCGTTTGCGCGTGTCTGCATTGCTTGCGCGGCTTTCGGGCAGCTCAACAACGCGGTTGAATGAAAGGCCCAGCGCTGAGCCGGTTTTGCCAAAACGATCCAGATAGCGTGCCGCAAGTTCCCTCTCAGGGCCAGCCTTCAGCCGACCCACGGCAAATATTGTCACACGCATAGCGCCCCGCTTAATCGCGACCAGTAAATCGACATCGAAATTCAGAATGCAGGACATCTGTTGCCGGAAATCCTGCACGCCAGAATACGATCAATGCTCCTTTGATTTGCAATGCAAATCAAAGGCCGACACCGTTATCCCGTTTTCGATAAAACGTGAAACGGTCTAATGTACCGTGCCTTCGTCAACGTCCGGGGTCATCCACATTTTTTCAATATTGTAGAATTCCCTGACTTCAGGGCGGAACACATGAATGATAATGTCTCCGGTATCAATCAGCACCCAATCACCATTGCTCAGGCCTTCGACCTTTGCAGAACCGTGACCTTGTGATTTCAGCTCGCGGAGCAGGTGATCGCAGATTGCCGAAACATGACGGCTCGAGCGGCCGGAAGCGATGATCATATGATCGCCCAGAGCCGATTTGCCAGCAATGCTAATGGAGACAATATCTTCTGCTTTTGATTCCTCGAGGCTTGCGAGGACCAATTTCAACGCAAGGACTGCAGCATTGCTGCTGTCCAGTGCGGGTGAGGAAATGTGTTCAACATTCCCCTTGCTGTGTGCTGTTCTCAGTGTCTTTCCTTTCCGTAACAGAACAAGCTTTGGTTGCTTTTCGCGGAGACGTTCAATTATCGCGGCAGTATTGCCGTTGTTTCTCCGTATCGTCCCCGTTGCTGGGTCGTTTCTGATGCGACTCAGTGGTTCGAGGCTTCAGCAAACACATGTCAGGATAGACATGGATGGCTGAAGGTTTCAAGACAAAGCTTTTCACGTTTTTGATGTTTGGTTTCGTTGGTGCCGGTTTTCCGGCGTGATATCAAAGCCGTTCGTCAGGCTCCTTTGAGGTTATTTTGGCGAATGGCGGTCGATGAGTGGTGCGAGCGTGGTCCATGAATGAAAGTCCAGGCTGGCGCTTGCATATGGGGTAGACGCGCCGCGTCGTCTTCATCAATACGGGCATAATCAAATCGCTTTGCCATGATGGAAGACAGAAACGAGAGCGTTGATCCCGGTCGGTCGATAATGGCGATGGGCACGGATTGGGCGATGGTTTGCCAATGCTGCCATTTGTGAA
The DNA here is from genome assembly GCA_947501445.1 of uncultured Rhizobiaceae group bacterium. GTDB lineage: Bacteria > Pseudomonadota > Alphaproteobacteria > Rhizobiales > Rhizobiaceae > Hoeflea_A. The sequence continues at coordinate 74,290 of CANMVS010000022.1, forward strand.
AATTGGCCAGATTGTCAGCGCCCATCACCCAGGCAAACCGCACACCAATATTGCGCTTGAGTACGAATTTCAGTGTTTGGGCCGTGTAGTGCAAACCTTGAGCTGCCTCAAATGCGGTTACACGGATACGCGGATCGCGCACCAGAGCCTTGCTGCAGGCGATCCGTTCACCGAGCGTTGCCAGGTTGCCATGACTTTTGAGCGGATTACCGGGCGTCACGATCCACCACAGCTGATCCAGCTTCAACTTGCGAATGGCCGTTTGTGCCACCAGCAGGTGGCCCTCATGTGGCGGATTGAAGGATCCGCCAAACAGGCCCACAGTCATGTTGGGTTCAACATGCGGCATGCGCAGATAGGTTTCGCGGTTGAGGTCTTTGGTGTTCACTGAATCTGCTGCTATGGACGGATTTGACCGGTGCCACGCACCTTGTATTTGAATGAGGTCAGCTGCTCGACACCAACGGGACCACGCGCGTGCATCTTGCCGGTCGCAATACCAATTTCCGCGCCCATGCCAAATTCACCGCCATCGGCATATTGCGTTGAAGCATTATGCAGCAAAATGGCTGAATCAATCTCATTCATGAAGGCCTCAACAGCTGCCGCATCCTCCGTGACAATGGCCTCGGTGTGATTTGACGAATAGTGGCCGATATGCGCAATGGCACCGTCAACGCCGTCCACCAGATCCACTGAAATGATGGAATCAAGATATTCGGTTGTCCAATCCTCTTCGGTTGCCGGTTTGCAGTCCGAATAGATTTTGCGCACGGCTTCTGAGCCGCGGATTTCACAGCCGGCGATTTTCAGAGCATCCAGCACAGCACCAAGATGCGTTTTTGCTGCCGCCTTATCAACAAGCAATGTTTCGACTGAGCCGCATATGCCGGTTCGGCGCATTTTGGCGTTGACGGCTATCGCTTTGGCCATCTCCAATTGCGCTGAACGGTCGATATAGAGGTGACACAGGCCCTCCAGATGCGCAAAAACCGGCACGCGGGCCTCACGCTGAACCCGTTCTACCAGTCCTCTGCCGCCACGCGGAATGATGACATCAATGCTGCCGTTTAGGCCGGTGAGCATTTCACCCACGGCGCGGCGGTCCGACACCGGCACCATCTGGATTGCGGTCTTCGGCAATCCGGCCTTCTCCAGTCCTTCAACAAGACAGGCATGAATGGCGCCGGAGGAGTTAATGGAATCAGAACCGCCACGAAGAACCACCGCATTGCCTGCTTTCAGACACAGGGCGCCGGCATCAGCGGTTACATTCGGGCGGCTTTCATAAATGACACCGATGGCCCCAAGCGGGGTACGCACACGTTCTATCTGAAGCCCGTTGGGACGTTCCCACCGGGCGATAATCGTGCCAATGGGATCATCGAGAGCGGCGACAGCCAAAAGCCCGTCTGCCATGGCGGCTACGCGTTCAGCGTTGAGTTTCAGCCGATCCAGAAATGAACTGCTCATGCCAGTGGCCAGGGCGTTTTTCATATCAATGGCATTGGCTGCAAGGATCACATCTGTGCTGGCGTTAATGGCCTGTGCCATGGCTTTTAATGCGGCATTCTTCTGGCCTGATGTGGCGGTGGCCAGCGGCGGACAGGCGGCCTTGGCATTTTTGCCAATCGTTGCCATGATGTCGATAATATCCATGTCTTTTGCCACCTGTTCAAGCATCACATTGTCTCCCGTTGCTTGGTCTGCAATTCGTCACGGCGAACCCCGGTAATGACCATATCATCGCGATGAACCATAGCTGTGCGTCCCGAATAACCAAGTATGGCGACAATCTCGGATGATTTGCATCCGGCAATCAATTCGGCCTCTTCGGAATCATAGGCTGCCAGACCGCGGGCAATCTCTTCGCCCTCAAGTGTGCATATGGCAACCGTATCGCCGCGGCGAAAGGAGCCGAAAATCTGTTTGACGCCGGCTGGAAGCAGCGATTTGCCAGTCTCCAGGGCTCTTTGTGCACCGGGGTCGATCAGAAATTTCCCCGCTGCTTCCAATTGGCCGGCGATCCATTTCTTTCTGGCCGTCACAGGCGATGTGCCCGGTTCAAACAGGCTGTGGCGTGCGCCGCTGTTGATCAGATCAAGCGGATGATCCTGTTTGCCCGAAGCAATTATCATTGCGCAGCCTGCTTTGGTGGCGATACGCGCTGCCTCAACCTTGGTTTTCATCCCGCCGCGTGAAAGCTCCGATCCGGCATCACCGGCCATGGCTTCAATCTGCGGCGTGATATCAGCAATGCGGTGCAAAAATTTTGCGTCGGCATTGTCCTTTGGTGGTGCCGTATAAAGTCCATCCACATCAGAAAGCAGAACCAGAAGGTCCGCACCGATCATGCTGGCAACCCGTGCAGCCAGCCGGTCATTGTCACCATAGCGAATTTCGCTCGTTGCCACGGTGTCATTTTCATTAATGATCGGCACGGCACCGGCCATCAGCAACTGGCCGACAGTTGCGCGCGCATTGAGATAGCGCCGCCGCTCTTTGGTGTCTGCGAGTGTCAGCAGAATTTGCCCGGCGATCAGCTGCTGTTGTGACAGCGCCTGCGACCACGCCTTTGCCAGGGCGATCTGTCCAACCGCAGCGGCGGCCTGGCTTTCTTCCAGCCTGAGGCTCCCCTTGGCTGTGCCCAGCGTCGTGTGACGCATCACAGTGCGACCCAGTGCTATGGCCCCGGAAGAGACAATCATCACATCACACCCGGCTTTGCGCAGGTCGGCAATATCGCGACACAGGGCATCGAGCCACTGCTGGCGCAAGCCGTCGTCCGGATCAACCAGCAGTGCCGACCCAATCTTGATGACGATCCGCTCATAGCTTTGCAGGGGTGATGTTGCCTTTTGCATATCCAGCGCCCGCCTAATCCGTCCAGCGTGTTTCGGGTTCGGGTGGATTTTCTGCCAGAACCGCATTTTCGATTATGGCTTTGAGTGCGCGCAGGGCAGGCGTCATGCCGTCTCCTGTGATGGCCGACAGAACGAAGGGCTTGTGGCCGCATTCAGCCTCAAGTTCGGCTGCCTTTTTGGCGCGTTCTTCGTCATCCAGCGTATCGGCCTGTGACAGTGCCAGAATTTCAGCCTTTTCGCTGATGCCGCGACCATAGGCATCCAGTTCGGTGCGCACGGTGCGATAGGCCTTTGCCACATCCTCTTCCTGCGCTGAAACCAGATGCAGCAGCACACGGGTGCGCTCAACATGGCCAAGAAAACGATCACCGATGCCGATGCCCTCATGTGCACCCTCAATAAGACCGGGAATGTCGGCCATGACAATCTCTCTGCCATCAACACTGGCAACGCCCAGATTGGGGTGCAATGTGGTGAAGGGATAATTCGCAATCTTTGGACGGGCACGGGTCACACTGGCCAAAAATGTTGACTTACCGGCATTGGGCAGACCGATTAGGCCGACATCTGCAATCAGTTTGAGACGAAGCCAGATATTTTTTTCAGTGCCGGAAAGGCCGGGATTGGCCGTATGGGGGGCCTGATTGGTGGAGGATTTGAAATGGGCATTGCCAAAGCCGCCATTGCCACCGGCGGCCAGACGATACCGTTGGCCTTCGGCGACAAGATCGCAGATCAGCGTTTCGTCATCCTCTTCAAAGATCTGGGTGCCCACCGGCACTTTCATCACCAGGTCTGCGCCGGATGCGCCTGTGCGGTTTCTGCCCATGCCGTGGATGCCGGTTTTGGCCTTGTAGTGTTGCTGGTACCGGTAGTCGATCAGCGTGTTGAGGCCCTGAACAGCCTCGACCCATACATCACCACCACGACCGCCGTCGCCGCCGTCCGGACCGCCAAATTCAATATATTTTTCGCGTCGAAACGACACAGCACCGCCACCACCGTCGCCGGAGCGGATGAAGACCTTTGCCTGATCCAGAAACTTCATGTGTCCATGTTCCGTTTATAATCTGTCATTTGAAAAGTATCGATATCGCCCGCAACGCGCCGGGTCAAAGGCAATTGCGTGCCAATGGCCGCAACGGGCCCTTGAAAGGCCACCGGTTCAACACTGTGTCGTGGGTATTTCATTCGGGTCGTCCATTCGCTTGATTGCGGGCTGGAGGGCCCGCTTAAGGCCCGGCATTCGGACAATTGGCTCGAATGCCGGATCTTATAAACTGTTATCTTCCGGCTGTCAGGCCGCAGCCCAGCTGCGCAGTGATATCCAGGTTTTTCTGTCCAGCCGGTACCATTCAACCGGTACCGTGCTGCCTAGTGCCAGGGAGTTCACCATGCCGGTTCCCTGAAACTGAAAGCCGCATTTGTGTATGACGCGTCGCGAGCCAAGGTTGGTGACCCGGCACCGCACATCAATACAGTCGATATTGCGGGTACGAAAGGCCATGTCGATGACCGCATGGGCTGCCTCGGTGGCGATACCATTGCCCCAATGGGGCTCACCAATCCAGTATCCAAGCTCCAGCGTTGACGGATTATCCTGTGGCTCAATGCCGCAACAACCCAAAAACCTGCCATCATCCGTATTGGTAATCGCATAGACGCATTTGCCGATCGCGCCTGTCTTGGCGCGACGGATAAAGTCCGTTGCATCCATGCGGGTATAGGGATGAGGCATACGTGATACCATCGTTGCCACCCGGGCATTATTGGCGAGACAGGCAAGTGCGTCCGTGTCTTCGATATGGGGGGTCCGCAGGACCAAACGTTCTGTTACGAGTACCGGGCATCCGCCCCGTTCACTATGACTGTCTTCTTCCTGACTTTCCTGTCCCATGGTTCAATCCTCCAGTTGCAAATAAAAAGGGAGATGGTGTCCCATCTCCCCTTGAACTGTTGGCTTGAACTTGTCTTGCCGGGTCGATGAGACGCCGGCAATTTGGTTCCGGCTATTCTGCTGCTTGTGCTCGTGGCATTACGGACACATATGTGCGGCCGTTGGTTTTCGTGCAAAATTCTACGTTGCCAGAAACTTTCGCAAAAATGGTGTGGTCCTTGCCAAGGCCAACGCCCTGTCCTGGATGCCATTTTGTGCCGCGCTGACGCACGAGAATATTGCCTGGAATGACAGCTTCGCCGCCAAACTTTTTCACGCCGAGGCGTTGACCTGCCGAATCGCGTCCGTTGCGCGATGAACCACCAGCTTTTTTGTGTGCCATTGGTTTTCTCCTTTAATCCCTGAACCCGATTACGATGCAGATTCCGCAAAGCCCTTGGCCTGCGAAACCCAGTCATCACGCTCGATACGACCTTTGAAAGACAGCGCTTCGTCAAGCTTGTCGATGTCTTCCTTCGTAAAGGCTGCAATCTGGGCGAATTGTGTTACGCCAAATGCGTGCAGTTTCTTCTCGAGCGCCGGTCCGACGCCGGAAATCTTCTTCAGATCATCTGCTGCACCTTCAGGTGCGGAGAAGATTGCCGCCGGGGCATCGGCTGCCTTGGCTTTCGGAGCAGCTTTCGCCTTTGGTGCTTCTTCGGTCTTTGCAACAGCTTCCTTCTTCGGCGCTGCAGCCTTTTTCGAAGGCTTGGCACCACCGGTCAAAATTTCCGCGATGCGAATTGTGGTCTGGTGCTGACGGTGACCACGGGTACGCTTGGAGTTCTGACGGCGACGCTTCTTGAAGGCAATAACCTTGCGTGCACGGCCCTGCTCGACCACTTCCGCGGTTACCAGAGCGCCATCGACAAGCGGCTTTCCGATGGTTGCATCGGCGCCTTCGCCCACCATGAGAACTTCATTAAATTCAATTATGTCACCGGCTTCGCCCGTGACTTTTTCGACCTTCAGCAGGTCTTCCGCGGTTACAGTATACTGCTTTCCGCCGGTTTTTATGACTGCGAACATGTTTTTACCTTTCGGTGTTCGGTTCGACTTGTCGCGGGATATCCCGCACAGCCGTCTTTTTATTCAGTCGGTTACGAATGGACACCGGAGCAGATAAAGCAATTGAAAACGAATGCGATAGCAGGTCCAGTGGGTTTCCCAAAGCTGCATTTTGCCAAGCTTGCGACCCGCAAATACAGAAGGCGCAAGTTGCCTCACGCCATGGATATGCGTGCGATACGGGAAAGGCCCGGTGAAGTCAAGGTCACCGGCATAAATAGCGCAAGTTCGCTCTTGTATCTGCCGCCATGTGGCGTTAATACAACGCCCGCACCAACATGTGCAACCACAATGCGGAGAGGTGGCTGAGTGGTTGAAAGCACCGCACTCGAAATGCGGCATACGGGCAACCGTATCGGGGGTTCGAATCCTCTCCTCTCCGCCAGAAAATCAGATAAGTATATGTTTTTGCTGAGTAAATTTTGTGGCTGCTGTTGTGGCCCCACATGCAGCCCCACGTATCATTGGCACTTACCACAAAGCATTGAGCTTTTTGTCGGTTGTCGCCCAGACGCTTGCATTCTGATCAGAATCGCGTCAGTCTTTATCTTATTGTCACTGATTCATTTCTGGTGACCACATGATCAACCTGAAGCGCAAGACGTGCTGACCAACTCCGCCCCGGCGGATGGAGCACGTTATGTCGAAGAAAGATCTTTCCCAATCCGAGCTCTTTTCTGAACTGGTTTCAAGCCAGGTGCTGGAACAGGATGATGTTACGGCGAAAGCGTCGACCGCCGAGCGCAGGACCCGAGCGTTTCAATCCAGCGTGCGCAAGCAAAAAGCCCCTACCGTCATCTCCATTAAAGATCTGCGAGCGCCCTCGTCTCAGCTGTTGGAGCGATATTTCTCAGACAAGGAGGTCGCCGCTCATTTTGGCGTATCGCGACCGACAGTCTGGCGCTGGGTTCGCGCCTATCCCGAGTTTCCTCAACCTGTAGAGGTCACTCCCGGCACTACGCGCTGGCTCCTTTCCGAGCTTGAAGCCCATGCGACGAGACTGAAACGCAAGCGGGCGGCAAAATGAGCCGTACCTATGGCATGATTCGTCCCAAGCGAGATCGAACATATACAGTTGAGGACGTCCAAAAACTCTATTCGGTCACGCGCAATACGATCACGAACTGGATCAACGCCGGTCTTAAGCGGGTAGACGAAGATCGGCCGCAACTTTTTCGAGGTGCCGAGCTCAAGCGCTTTCACTGTGAGCGTGCGCTTAAAACCAAACGTAAGTTGCGTATGAGTGAGTTCAAGTGCACCGCCTGTAAAGCGCGGGTCACACCGTCTTTGCAAACAATCAGAATTGAGCGCAGCGCAAGCAGGACGCCGTCTGCATGGGCGCGGTGTCCTGAGTGCGGAGCAAGTGTAATTCGGCTACTGAACGATACAACATGCAACACTTATCAAGCCTGTATCAATACCAACACGAGCCTGCATTCGCTAGACGAAGAAGAGGGGCCAAGCCCGGCTGATATTGGGAAGAACACGGAAATTGAGTCAATCCCATACAACAGAAGAAACGAGCGGATCATCCACGAGTATCAGCTCTATGCGGGACGGTTTTCTGATAAGACCTTGGACGCGCACCTCGCCGCGATCCGTGATTTTGAAAAATTCAACGAGGCCAAAGGCTTTGCTAACGTAACCTCTGCGGATGCCGCACGATATCGTCAGCGCTTGGTTGGGCTCGCTGAAGCAGGTTATTCCAGAAGCACAATAAGGCATCGTGCAGCCTATCTCACCCAGTTTTTCAGATGGCTCGTTCAACAGGACGGTTATCGTCGCATGAACAAAACCGTTTGTGACAATTTTCAGTTATCGAAAAAAGATGCAGCCAATGCCATCCTACCCAAAGACCACTCTATCCCCTCGCTTGGCCAACTTGAACAGATCCTATCAAGCATGCCCACGCGTACGCTTGTAGAGCGCCGTGATAGGGCCATTGTGTGCGCTGGCGTTCTCTTCGGAACACGCGCTTCTGCAACCGCGTCTTTGCGTCTGCACCATGTAGATGTTGAAGACCGTAAAGTTCTTCAGGACGCCACTTCGGTTCGCGTGAAAAACAGCAAAAGCCAAAGCACACACTGGTTTCCCGTTGGTGGCTTTTTTGACAATGTCATCATTGCCTGGATAAATGAACTTCGCGGATTTGGCTTGGGTGATAAAGACTCTCTATTTCCGCCTGATTATGTGCTTTCAGGTCCATTACCTCTTTGCCGAGCAGGCCGTGAACCAGTCCAGCCCTGGGCAACCGAAGAAGGTATTCGACGCGCGTTCAAACGTGGGTGTGCTTGTGCGCAGCTGCCTTATTTCAATCCACATTCCGCTCGACATCTACTTGCAGCATTGTCCGACATTTATTGCCGGACCTCGGCGGAGAAGCAGGCATGGTCATACAATCTTGGCCACAGCTCCATAAAAGTCACCGATGTGAACTACAACAAGATGACTGATGCGCGTCGGGATGCAGCTTTCGGTGATATGGGCCGCCGTGATCCTTTGCCGGAGGAAGACAAGGACTTGTTGCTTCAACTCTTTGAACACCAGCTTACTCCGGGCACGTTTGAGCATGAGCGTGCGACCGAACTGTCGCTGCGCCGTCAGGCCCAGCGGAGGCAGAGCCAACACGGAGGGGCTATCGGGGAAACTAATTCGGTCAGTGAGGAAACTGACAGTTCTCTCAAAAAGTCTCTTAATAATGCTGTTGGCTCAACTATCTCAAAACCGCAAAGTCAGCGTTGATCCATGATATGTTGAAGGTGGAAAAAGTCGACCCTGGCGTTAATTTTGCCGACTGTTGCGCTGGCAATTTTGTGGAATATTATCGCGGATGGTGTAATCGTGATGGGTTCAGATTTTCCGAATCTGGCCCGTCAAGCCATACTTGGAAGGTGGATAGTTGGCCAGAGTACTTACGCTTGTCTATGCACACCATTATGGTGTATTCAATTCCCAAGACAATTTTGTTTAGAGAAATGCATGGTGATGAAATTGCTAGAAGAAACGAAATTGAGTCAACTGCCCTTACCAAAGACGAAGCACGATGTAGAGATGCTGTCTCCTGAAGAAATAGAGTCGCTGAAGCATGACTTGAAAGAATCGATGGATTACATGCAAAAGAAGTACTGGTCAAAGTTGCCAAAAATCTGAAGCCACAGCATACGTCTATTCCGAGTACAAGCATTTGGCTTTCTGATAACTTAATCCATATGATGTAGCCTGAGCACCCATCGCCGCGAAGCATGGGTTGGGGATGAAATCGACCCGGCCTGCATTCAATCAGTATCCTCTCTTTGCGGTAAAATCCGAAGCGATGTGTAAATATTTCCGATCGGCGCAACTGGCGCCGGCAATATTCGTATCTGTTCGCACATACCATCAAGACTATAACCTGGTGTCGCTCTTGTTCATCCGGCCTATCTGAGAACTGCACTGGAGCAAATGAACACCAGTCACCACAATTTTTTTACCTGTCCAGTTGTTGCTTGACACCGGTCGGATGCCGCATGGGAACTGCTCGGTCAAGCGGCAAACATGTCTGGGCCAGAAAGTGGTTGTTCTAGCAGCCAATGCGGGAAATAATCTTGCGACAAGCAGGCCTGTTTTTAAAATGATCGTCAGCAACAGTGCCACATCATCGTCTACGGATCGCCGTGGGACCTCAATGTTTGAATCAGGCTGTCCGATGGAAATGGTTCATTTGCAAATGCTTGGGTCGATCCATTGTAGTTTTGACGCTGCTCCGAAACAGTCCGAGCATATTCTGCCGCTATGAACACAGTATCGATGTACAGCAATCATGCTGCCGAATTGACGCCTGACATCACACTAGTTGATGATTTTCGATCAACCCTTTATCTGGGATTTAATAGCACTAACGTAAAAAGAGCATAAATCATAGATTGTAGTGTTGACACATTACTACTGAATCGCCTAACGATCGTTAGCCGGTGTAATCTCGGCAGATTTTTGGGGACGATCAAGTAATCAGAGACGTTTTAGCCTGCATATTTGCGGGAACGGTTCCGTATGTTCTGCGTTGGGGTGAAGCTACGCTTTGGCGTCGTATTCTGGTTCTTGCTGATTAGAGGCGGCGCAATGCATCGTTTTTTCAATTGCAATTTGGCAAATCCTTACAGCAGGTCAGCTTTGTCGGGCCTTGTGCTGCTTGTTTCGTCTGCGTTTTGTGTATCGGCATCGGCTGAAACGGTGCTGTTTTCTGCAACATTTGACACTGATGAAGAAGGTATGACGTTCGTTGAAAACGCATTCAACGGCACCAGTTCTGACAGAGTCTTTGGTCAATGGTTTGATCCAAATGCGCCACGCAATGATTGGCATGGTGAGGAGGGTGAGGGAGCTGGTGAGGACTGGTGGGATGAAGATGATGGATATGAGCATGGCTGGGATTATGGCGATGACGATGACGATGACGATGAAGACGGCGGATATGAGCATGGCTGGGATTATGACGAAGACGATGACGAAATCGACTTTGGTTTTGACAACGGGAGCATATCCGTTGAGCCGTTATTTTATGGCGATCATCCTGAAGATGAAGGTAATTGGAGTTTAGTGTCGGGTGGCTGGTCAACAACATTTTTCCTGACTGAGCCATCCTACGTAACGCTTGGTTTTGACTACTCAGCCATTATTCATGATAGCGCGCTCGATGTCATGGTAGGCGTTGACGGTGTTAATCATACTGTCGATGGCAACCCGTATATTTACCGTGCATCAGAGGTCATTAGCGGCGGAAATTTGAATGCAGCAAGTGGGGTGCTTTCTGCCGATCTGAGATTGGGGGTGCTGCCTGCTGGTACACACACGGTGACCATTGGCGGGTATTTTGAGCCAAATCTTGGGTGGGGAGGCAGCACAACGCTGCTTTTTGACAATGTTGACCTTATCGCCTCGACGGTTCTTGTCGGGGATATTGCCTTCGAGATTGATGAAGATGATGCACCTCATACAGTTGCCTATGAAGCAAGCAGCTTGGATGGCAGCACATACAGCTTCACACTGATCAGCAGTCCGACCGAGGGAACTGCCGTTGACAATGGTGACGGTACATTCACTTTCGATCCCGGCCAGGATTTTCAGGATCTGGATCGCGGTGAAAGCCGGATTGTCACATTTGACTATCGAGCCACGGATGATTTGGGCGGCACAAATATCGGAACTGTGACCGTAACGGTAACTGGTAGCGGTACCGGCGGTGTTCTTGACAATCCCCTCGGGCCGCATGGGCCAAGCGACCTTGTGGGTGCTGTTGCTGGTAAGTTCGGTGTAACGCCATCAGGAATGGCGTCCTATGCAGTTCCTATAGCGGTACCAGCCGGTACAGCCGGTGTTGCTGCCAATCTGACGCTTCAATATTCCAATTCCGGACAAAATGGCATCGCCGGAATGGGCTGGTCGTTAGGCGGCCTGTCAGCGATTACGCGATGTGCGGCAACACGGGAGCATGACGGCTTTGTCGATCCGGTTGATTTCGATGGCAATGATCGCCTGTGTCTCAATGGTGAAAGACTGGTGCCGGTTTCAGGTGCCTATATGGCTGACGGAACCGAGTATCGCACCAGCAATGAGGGTTTTACCAAGATTGTTTCATATGGTGCAGTCAGTTCAGGGCCGCAATATCTGAAAGCCTGGCAGCGGTCCGGTGAGATATTTGAATACGGCCTGACCGGTGATTCCCGTATGGAAACCAATGATGGCAGTCATGTACGCAGCTGGATGCTGAACCGCATAACGGATCGCTCAGGCAACTATGTCAGCTACAGCTATACCAGGGATGTGGCGACCGGCGAGCATTTGCTTGACCGGGTGGATTATACCGGCAATGAGGCGCAAAATCTTGATCCCTATAACTATGTGCAATTCATCTATGCAGAGCGTCCGGACGACAGGGTCGTCTATGTTGGCGGTTCTGCTGTGCAACAGACGAAGCGGCTTGCCTCTGTTGAAGTCTATGGCGATGCCAGCCTGTTTCGTACCTACAATCTGAGCTATGGCAATGCTACGCAGGATTTGGCTGACGCAGGCTTTGATTCCGCAGATTGGCGCGATTATGGAGATGATGATGATGGCGACAGTGATTACATCAGCCACGAGCAAGAGGAGATTCGTGACAGAATAGAAGGTATCATCAGCAATACGGATTCCCAGGTTACTGCAATCGAAGAATGTACAGGTACGGGTATATGCCTGCCAAAGACCACTTTTGAGTGGGCTGATACAATTGCTGACAAGCCGAACCTTGGGTTAAACAATTTTGATTTGGGTTCAAATGAAGGTTTCACCAGCAGCGCCTATGATGATTATCAGGTCGTTGCTTCCGGAGAATTCAACGGCGATGGTCTGACCGATCTTTATCTGTTTCAAGCTGATGAATACGGTCGTTCGCGACGTGATGGGCTTGATGAGATATGGTATTCCGATGGTGATGGTACATTCACCAAAGTCTCGCCGGGGGTCATGAACACCAGCTATGATGATTTCCGTATCGGTGCATCGGGTGATTTCAACGGCGATGGTCTGACGGATCTGTACTACCACGAAACCGACGAGCAAGGACGATCAAAGGGATATACCACTGACAAGGTCTGGTTGGCTGACGGCAGCGGATCGTTCACAGTTGTCGCACCGGGGGCTGCCAGTTCCAGCCACAATGACTATGTAATGCGCCCCGGCGATTTCAACGGCGACGGCCTGACGGACATTTACCTTTATCATGCTGATGACAAGGGACGGGTGAGTACCAGTGCCAACAATGAAGTCTGGTTATCCGACGGTGATGGAACATTCACTGTGGTTCAACCCGGGATTCTTGACGTTGCCTATGATAATTACCTGCCAACTGGCGGTGATTTTAACGGCGATGGTCTGACTGATTTCTATTGGTTCGCTGCCGACGACTTTGGCGGAACAGTCGGAGGTGAGGTGAGCGATATAATCTGGCTGGCTGCTGGCGATGGCACATTTTCAGTAGCTGAGCTTGGTGCCAGTGTTGGGCTGACCGGTACACATTACGACGACTATCGGATCGGTGCAGTTGCCGATTTTAACAGGGACGGATTGTCCGACCTGCTGATTTACGACGCCGACGACGCTGATAGGTCCGGTGGCAGTATCACTCTGTCCCGCGATGATTTCGAAATTTGGTCTGCCACCGGCGATGGAAAATTTGTCAAGCGGACAATGGATTTTTACAATTTCAATTTCCGGGGCCTCGTGCCAACCGCTGGAGATTACAACGGTGATGGTCATACTGATCTATATTTCATGTCAACGGATGGGCATGCCTCGCGGTCCACAGGGTCCCAAAATGATGTGATGTTGTTTAATAATTCCGGAGAAGGATACCCGGATGAACAGGATTACACGTCGGAAAGTGTTCCCGCTGCAGGATATCTGCCTGTTAAGTTCGATGCAGCACAAGGCATATCTGGCTCGGCCCATCAGCATTTTGTAATTGGCGCAGGTGGTGATTTTGACGGAGATGGTACGACGGATTTGTATCTGTTCAAATCCGATGAATACGGACGTTCGGATAATGGAGATGCCGCTGACACGATCTTCTTCGGGAGGAAGAGAAACCCTGAGCAGATTGTCCGCATAGAAAACGGCCTCGGCCTTGTCACAGAAATTGACTACGCACCTTTGATGGATGCATCGGTCTATACCAAGGGCTCAGGGGCATCCTATCCGGCCTACGATATCATTTCTTCGCAAATGGTGGTCAAGGCCGTGCGTGCTGATGATGGTATTGGTGGTCAGAACCAGCAAACCTACAGCTATGAAGGCTTGCGTGCAGAAGTTGGCAAGGGCAGCCTTGGCTTTGCCAAAATGACAGCGATGGATGATGCGACAGGCATTAAAACCGTGTCGCACTACAGTCAGGATTATCAAAACGATCTGCATGGGCTGCTGACATCCAGTCAGACGATTGCACCGGATGGAACGGTGCTGGAAGAATCGGCCAACACCTGGACGGTGCAGAACTTCCCCGCGACGGATAACTCACCGCTGATGTTCCGTCATGTGTCATCTTCAACGGCAACCAAGCGGGATTTGAACGGGGCGCATCTGTCCACTGTGTCATCAAACACCACCTATAATAATTATGGCTTTCCCATACAGATCACAGCGACGACCACGGGTGATGGCAACAGCTATAGCAAGGTGACCAGCAATACCTATGGCGCTGATGACGTCGCCAATTGGATATTGGGCCGGGTGACGGCTGCGACGGTAACCCATTCTGCCCCGGGGCAGGCTGACATCGTGCGTAATTCTGCCTTTACCTATGACACCACAACAGGCCAGTTGCTGACGGAAACCATTGAGCCAGGTGATGCGCTGTCCCATACAAAGACCAATGTCTATAATGCCTTTGGTATTGTGACATCTGTTTCTGAAAGCTGGGGCTCAGCCGGCACAGATGGCATTGTTGCCACCAGCCGCACCTCAAGTTCAACACATGATGCAAAAATGCGCTATCAGCTCAGTGAGACCAATCCGCTCGGGCATACGCAGACCGTAACCTATCATACGCTCCATGGTCTTGCAGAATCAACCACCGGCCCCAATGGCCTGACGACAAGCTATGCTTTTGACGGTTTTGGCCGCACGGAAACAGAATATCGGGCCGATGGCACCAACTCCCACACATCGCGCTATATCTGTGATGGTGAGCCAGCGTGCCCGGCGGGCGCCCTGTTCAAACTGGTCGTTGAAGCAGATGGCGGGTCGCCAGCTACGGTCTATCAGGACACATTGTTTCGTGAGATACGCACGACCAGCATTGCTCTGGATGGTCGTGAGACGATTGTTGATACGCAATATGATGCACTTGGTCGTATTGCCCGTAAATCGGAGCCCTATTTTGCCGGCGAAACGATCTACTGGACGAACATAATCTACGATCTTCTGGGGCGTCCTGTGCTGACCACAAGGCCGGATGGTTCAACCCAAAGTGTTGTCTATGATGGCCGTATTCAGACCTCCACCAATGAGAATGGTCAAACGAAGACAACCCAAAAGGATGTGCTTGGCCGGCTGGAAAGTGTCACCGATACACAAGGCAATATCACCACCTACAGCTATGATGCGGCCGATCAGCTGGTGCTGATGACGGATCCGCTGGGCAATACCTCGACCACCAGTTACGACGTGCGTGGCAACAAGATTGCCATGGCTGATCCGGATCGTGGCAGTTGGACCTATCGCTACAATGCCCTGGGCATGCTGGTTGAACAGACCGATGCCAAGGGTGAGGTCACTGCCATGACCTATGATGTGCTCGGGCGTATGTTAAGCCGCATTGATGATGCCAATGGCCCCAATGCAGCCACCCGTACAGCCACCTGGAGCTATGACACGCTGCCGATGGGTATTGGTAAGTTGGCCTTGTCAACCAATCCCGGCTATGTGGCCATACCAGCCTATGACAGTCTTGGTCGTCCTTCCTCTGTTGAGGAAACCATTGATGGAACGAACTATGTAATCAGCACGGCCTATGATGCCTATTCACGCCCCGAAACACTGACTTATCCCTCAGGCTTGGCAACGAAGAATGTCTATAATGCATCGGGCCATCTTACCGAGGTGCAATATGCGGCCTCCGGTGTGGGCTTGTGGAAAGCCATGGAAATGGATGCCCGTGGCAATGTCACCCGGTTTCGGCTTGGCAATGGGGCAGAAAGTACCCGCACACATGATGCTGAGACGGGCTGGATCTCGTCGATCTATTCGACCCATGGGGGCTCTG
>CANMVS010000023.1 GCA_947501445.1 uncultured Rhizobiaceae group bacterium
CAATGGCAATCTGCTGAGCAGTCTTGATGGCAATGGGGCGGGCCGCACCGTATCGTGGACTGCCTTTGGCAAACCCAGTCAGATCACCAAGGGCAGTAATACCACACAGCTGACCTATGGTCCTGACCATAAGCGCTACAAGCGGGTTGATACGACCGCCACCTCAACCACCACGACCCGCTATGTTGGTGGCAAGCTTTATGAGGACATTGATCGTGGTGGTGTGCTTGAGCGCAAGCACTACATCGGTGGCTTTGCAGTCATTACGACAGCGGTTGCCACAGGCATCTCGCAGACCCACTACATGCTGGGTGATCATCTTGGTTCCACTGATACCATCATGGAAGCCTCTGGCAGTATTGTTGAGCGGATGAGTTTTGATCCCTGGGGCAAGCGCCGCCAGATCACCTGGGTGCCGATCAATGATCCGGCTGGCTATACGCCACTTGTGACAACCCGTGGCTTCACCGGGCATGAGCAGCTTGATCAGGTTGGTCTTGTGCATATGAATGGTCGTGTTTATGACCCTGAGATCGGTCGTTTCCTGTCGGCTGACCCTGTTGTTCAGGATGTCACCAACCTGCAGGCGTGGAACCCCTATACCTATGTGCTCAATAACCCGCTGTCCTTTACGGACCCGACAGGCTTCTTCTTCAAGAAACTGTTCAAGGCCATTGGTAACTTCTTCAAGTCCGTCTTCAGGGCCATAGGCTCGGCCCTCAAGGCCATTGCCCGAATACCGATATTGTCGGCGGTCGTGAAGATTGCGACCTGTGCAATACATGTTGCCGTGTGTGTTGCGGTATCTGCGGCTATGACCCTGTCGGTGGGAGGTTCGATTGGGGATGCCCTCATATCCGCTGCTCTTGCCTATGTTGGCCATGCTGGCGGGCTTGATATCTGGGGAGGAGTTCACACTGCTCTGGCAGGTGTCGCAGAAGGTCTGATGTGGATAGCAAAACCCATCGTACATGGCGCTATCGCCGGGGCGATGAGCATTGCCCAAGGCGGTGAGTTCCTCGCAGGATTTGCAGGCGGTGCCGCAGGCGCCATCGGTGGATTGGCGAGCATGAAATTCTTTGACGGACCAATGTCCGCTGATTTTGATGCAGGCGATTATGTTGGAAGTACTGTCGTTGCCGCTGTCGCCGGCGGAACAGGCTCAGCGCTCGCCGGAGGCAAGTTTGCAAACGGTGCGGTTACCGCAGCCTTTGCAAATATGTACAATTCATTCAAAGAACGAGGCTTCTTCCAGAAAAAGCGAGTAGTGCAGGGTGTTACTTGGCCTCGTCGGGCGGCTCCAAAGTGGCTTTTGACACGATATTTGAATAGGAATATGAATAACCTGAAAATTGAGTTCAAGGCAGGAAAATACAACTTTAGCGCGAACAAGGCGAGTTGGAAACATATATTGGAGCGCCATCATCCATACTTCTGGAATGGTAGCGTCAAGGCTAAGCAAACATTTTTCGACCGCAGTATGGATCCCATAGGACTAGCAAGAATAATGCAATATGGAATAAGGAATAATCAGGCGCAATTTGTCCGGATTGGTGATGGAGTTGGTAGTTTTAGATTTACACATGCCCATAAAACATATCAAATTGGTGTCCGGAATGGAGCTATTAGGCAGTTTTTTCCGTTGCCCTAGATGTAATCCGGTTTTGTGTACCGACCGTTCGTGCCCAAGTGATGATGCGAAATGTTAAAAATAGATACTTTTATCGAACATGAAGGTGTTTTGTGCCAAGTTGAAAAATTTAATGGCACTATAAAGGTACCCAACTCAGAATATTTATATGGCGCGTTGGAAATTGTATTGGAACATGATGTCATTTTTTCTAGATCAGAATCTGATGACGATATCGTTTTTCTCTGGGGCGTGCTGGTCAATGCATTCGAGAAGATAAAATGCCAAGATTATGCGGAGGAATATTTTCCTAGTATGCCAATGTCATTCGTTCTGATAAGGACAAATGACAATCTGCACTTGATGTCTAAAGAATATGATGAACCGAAAATGAAATCAATATTCCATGGGCCATTTGAAGAAATAGCAGAAGCAGTAAAGCGTGACGGATCCCATTTTTTCAAAAAACTTCTGGCTATAAACCCCATTGATTCTTCAAGTTACATAAAGGAAATTGAGAGACTGCAGTACCTATGAAACACAGATATTTTCGTAGCTACAGCGCTTGCACATGCAACTACAATGAATTGAGACCACATTCGGCATTGAACTGGCTCACGCCACATGAATTCATAGCCAAACAAAGCATCGAATTGGACACAGCCGCATGAAAATGCAATCACAAACAAGCTAACTCAGAAATGGCTCAAACTTTGGGACAGGGTCGTCGAGTCCCAACATTCATCTGCTGGACGAAATACGATCTTTTTTGAAGTTGAAAGTTCTTGAATGGAAACAGCCTAGCCAGAACTGAAAAGTAAAATCCATGTGAGTTGCATGGTAGGTTGGCTGGTGATCATCACCAAAAAATTATCGTATCATGAATTGGAATATGCCAGCTTTTAGTCGCCTGACGAAACTGAGGCAATTCAAACGGAGTGTCAGCTAATAATTGGTCCAATATTTGTACGTTAGGAATTCAACTTTCTGTCCCGATTTTGTTTTTCCGACCAACTCAACCAGAAACAGCTGCCCTTTTGCTGAATTGGGTGGGCTGCTAAACATATTATCAACCGGTTTGGCTGTGACAACCCAATCCCTCGAGCCCCCCAAATTCCGGCTGGACCGGTCGCTTGTGGTGGCGAATATTGTGTCAATCTCAGACATTTTCGATTCAGCCTCCAACGCCAAAAGCGCGTGATCAGTCGCCCGGTCGATTCCCATCGCACCGGTTGAAAAAGCCTGATAAATCGATACAAGCGATATCGTCAATATGACAAATGCGGCAAGCACTTCAACCAGTGTAAAACCGCGTTGGTTCATGTCAGGTTCGTTTTGCCGGTCGGTGTTGTCATGAGTATATTGCGCGTTGTTGTTCATAAGGTTGTTCCAGGTGACGTGAGAAGCCAGACAATCCAAAAGCCAAGTGCCAGAAAGGGACCAAAAGCAATCGCCTGCGTTGCGCCCAATTTTTGTGGAGACCGCATTAGCAACGCATATGCCAGGCCACCCAAACTGGCTACCATCAGGACTGGTGACAGCCCCTCCCATGTGAGCCATGCGCCAGCCGCAGCAAAGAGTTTGGCGTCTCCCATGCCCAAACCATCTCTTCCCCTCAAGCGCCGGTATGCCCAGGCGATTCCATAAAAGATCAGATACCCGACTACTGCACCAATCAGATGGTCGGGCATGCTTTGCGGATCGCGTATCAGCGACAGGGTCAGGCCAATGGCGATGAGCGGGTATGTCATACTGTCCGGCAACAGGTACTCGCGAAAATCGATGGCTGATAAAGCCAGGAGCCACCAACCTAGAAGTATGGACAGCCATGACATGCTCGGTTGGCTTAATGCCACGCTCGTGATTGCTATCGTCAATGTTGCCATTTCCATGGCAGGGTAGGTGAATCCAATTTTTACGCCGCAATATCGACAGCGCCCCTTTGATGCCACGTAACTGGCTATCGGTATCAGATCTGCGAAGGCGAGCGTCCGCTCACAGGAACAACATCGTGAGCGGTCAAATACGAATTTGCCACTGTGTGGCCGTCTATTGACGATCAATCCGAGAAAGCTGCCTACGAATGGTGATGCGAGAACCAAAAAGAGGTTCAAATGCCAGAATGAGGACATTCCAATTTGCCACGCTATCCCGAAATCGTTATGTATATTGAACTTCTTTCCTTCATAGCAAGTTGACCGGCTCATGCAATCTTCAATTCAAGGTAGTGGTAAGATACTGGCTTGCGAAACCTATCAAGGTGCGCGTTTTAGGGGGATGAACAGCGAGTCAGGATTGACACTGGTGGTTGTCCTGTGGACAGTGTTGCTACTGGGATTTATGGCCAGCAATGTGCTGAGTTCAGGCCGTGGGGATCTTCAGCGGGCAACCAACCTTGTGAAAGCGTCAAGGGCGTCATTGTTGGTAGATGGAGCAACTGCTGTGGCCATATCCGCATTGGCTGAAATTGTCGATGACCACCCCATTAAAACGGATGGATCCGTCTATGGATGGACGATTGATGGATACAATCTGTTCATACGCATCACGCCTGAAGCTGGCCGGGTGGATATCAATAATGCACCAGCCCAATTGCTCGAAAAATTAGTGCGGGCAACTGGCGTCAGGCAGACAAATCCGTCTGCTGTCGCCAGAGCGATCGTGGCCTATCGCAAATCAGGATATTCTCCTGATGATCAACAAGCCGTTGCCTCCAGCAACAGCCCGGCGTCGCTTGTAAGTAAAGAGCAATTGCCTTTTCGATCTGTTGAAGAACTACTTGGTGTTCAAGGGGTAACGCCAGAACTCTATCAGGCGATGACACCAGTTGTAACGGTCTACAGTGGTCGATCAACGCCGGATACCCGGTCTGCGCCCGCATTGGTTCGCTCGGCAATTGCAGCTTCTGTAGGGCGCAGTATTGACAGCAATTCGAGAACATTGTCCGAAAGGGGATCTCTTGGGGCTGTCCCGATACTCATCTCGTCTGGTGGTGGTGCCCAGGATCGCAGATTTGCAATCTACCGGATTGAGACAGCGGCCTTTGGTGCTGCAGGCCACGCTGCGGCAAAAGTCTCAATCGTGAATATGGCTATTGATTCTCTGGTACCCTACAGGTTGCTTTCCCGCCGTCACTCAAACTGGGCTATGGCAAGTGGCCCAACAAACAGGGCAGGGAATGATAACTGAAATTCCATTGGCACGGCGACATGATCGAGGTTTTACACTTGTTGAACTTGTGATGGCTTTGACACTTCTCGCGATACTGTCATCAACACTCTATGGTGTGTTTGCATTCGCTGGAAAAACCCAATTCATGACGGCTCGTAGTTCGGCGAGCACAGATCAGATTGTTTCGACGCAACGGTTTTTACGAGCACAATTGGGGCAGGCAATCTCACAGTTGCGTTTGGTTCCCGGAAAGACGACTGCAAATGCTGCGGACTCTGTCGAACGCGGCGAGTTTTACGGCACGCGAACAACACTTGGGTTTACCGCACCCTGGCTTACGCATATTGGTCAGGGGAGGCTGTTTCATTTTAGATTGGGTGTGGAGTCGAATAATCTTGTAGTCCGTTGGAAATCCGCCAATTTTGCCGGTAATCTGGATGAAGCACGGGACGCCGAAATTGTCGGCTCCAGAATTCTGCTTACAAAAGTGGCAAGCATGTCAATCGGCTATTTCGGCAGTAACGGGACAGAGGCTGGATTTCAATGGTATCCAAATTGGCAAACCAGCGCCTTTCTGCCTTCAATGCTGCGCATAAATGTGGAGCTTGGTGAAAACAAGTCCGGTCAATGGCCGGAACTAATCATTTTGATGGCGGCATGATCTTGAACTTGAAGAACTACATTCGGCAGGCTTTTGCATGGTGGTGGGCGGAAATTGTATCGACGCTTCCCGGATCGGTGCAAAGCTGGTTGTCCAACCGCCGCCAGCCACTTCGTATTCGAATGGAGGGCACTTCCCTATCTGTTTCAGCAGAGCGACCTTCTCACGCTGTTAATCTCGAATTTGCAATTACAGATTACGACGATGTGACCGCGGCGGCGCGCCAGATATCAAAATGGCTCAACAAGGAAAACCTTTCAGCCTATGGTGCAATTGTTTATCTGCCGGCGGATTGTGTCCTGACGTCCCTGATCGAAATTCCGGTTGATGCCGCGGGCAATCTTGCGGAGGTCATGTTAGCTGAAATTGAGCTACAGACACCCTTTGTGGAAAGCGAAGTATATCATAATTTCAAGGTGATCAGCTCCGATCCGGATCATGATATTCTGACCGTCGAACTCAATGTTGCCCGGATTGCTGATGTTGTGCATGCAAGTCAAATTGCGACCGCTGCAGGGTTGCCTGATGTGGTGGTGTGTAAACAATCTGAAGATGATCCGGTAACCGGAAATTTTGCTCCGATACCAACACAAAAGATGCGGACATCGCTGGAAGTTTGGATTGTAGCCGGACTTGCCGTGACAATCGTAATTTTGGTGGCTGTGGCGTTTTATTTACCAATGGATCATTTACGGCAAGTCTCCCGACTGGCGGATTCACAAATCGCCACCTTGAAGTCTGAAAATGTGAAACTGCTGCAATCCGCAGACACGGTAAAGTCGGTTGACGCCGCATTTCAACGTCTGGTGACGCGAAAGAGCCAGCAGCCCAGCACCATTGGTATTCTTTCAGAGCTGACGCAATTCACACCGGACCATAGCTGGCTGATACAGGTACAGATTAATGGGAGCAGACTTATGGTTTCTGGTTTTTCTTCTGATGCTACTGGGTTGATCCGCTCGCTTGAAAAATCAGAAGTTATCAAGGATGCCAATTTTTCCGCACCGGTGACAACGAACAGTGATACCGGTCTTGATCGCGTGCACATTACAGCCGAGCTTGCCTTGGGTGATGCGTTATGATTGGTTTGCCAAAATGGGCGCGGGGAACGCTGGTCTGGAGCCTTCCGGTCGGCGCCCTGCTGTTTGTTTTGATGCAGTTTATTGTGCCGACTGTTCAAGACTATCACTATACGCGTGAGAGTATTCAACTGAAAAAAGACCTGGCGGCAAAACTCAAGTCAAACAATCTATTGAATAGTAGTTCCGAACAGTCGTCTGAGATGGCTCGTGACGAAATTCGCAGCACCGGGACCCTGTTGAAAGCGACTGATACAAGCCAAGCTGATGCGGAAATTCGTGACTATTTTGTTAAAACGGTCCAGGCAACGGGCGGTAAGATACAAAGCAGCCAGAGCCTGCTTTTCAAGGCAGATGGAATTTTGAATGGGCATACGTTGCGTGCTTCTTTCACAGCAACTTTGCCCCAGCTTCACAATTTGCTTTATAAACTCGAAGCGCATATCCCCATGTTGTTTATAGAGAATATACAGATACAAGCGCCACAGAACCGTCGCACCGCCAACACCCAGGATCAAATCTTGCGTATTCAGCTGAACGTTGTCGGGTATTCGACGCCAGAAGATGCCTCATGAGTATTTCTGTCGGACGTTCACCGCTGATAATAGGGTTGACTGTCGCGACAGTGGGCATGGTTGTGCTTGTGAATTCTCAACTCGGAACCAGGCCTACATTTGACGTGGCGGTATTGCCGCCTGCCGCTGGCAATCAGGCCCGAACCGAGATCAACCCACCGGTTTCAGTTTCCAGATTTCCTCCTCGAAACGAATTTGCAGTCATTATAGCGCGGCCATTATTCTCCAAAGACCGAAGACCTGTGACACCGAATGCCTTGCCCAAACAGAAACCTCGTGAAAAGCCGGCTAAAGCTCGAAGTTCTGTTCCCGCCAGTGTTTTTAAAAGGGCGCCGGTACAACGGCAGCGAGAACCAGAAGTTGCAAGGTTTGATGCAAAATTGGTGGGCGTGGCAATGACACAAAATCAGGGGATCGCGCTGTTACAGGAGGAAAATTCATCCAAACTGATCAGGTTGGTTGTTGGCGATACCTACAAGGGCTGGTCTGTCGCTATGGTTGAGCGCAGTAGTATAACATTCACTTCGGGTGGAGATAAAATGAAGTTCGATGTTCTTTTTCGAGAGAAAGAATAATTCGAAATATAGTAATTCAATTATTGGAGCGGCTGCAAAAACAATCAAGAGTTGTGTATGTATGTTATAAATATAAAATTCCTTACAGAATGAATAAACTTTTTATACTTTACGGTATTGAATATATATGCATAAATTCACAAAAAGGCGTTTTTTGTTAATGTTTATGCTATTTTTTTTGTGATCAGTGACGCTTGATGGTCTGAAGTGCATGCGCAGGTTAAAGCGTAAGTTGTGGGCATCTACATAATGCCCGTTGCAATTTTTGTCGAAAATATCTAATGACGGTTGTGGTTTTTTTGGTGATACCAGCTCTTTATTGCTGCTTTTGGGCTAAGTTTGCAGCGTCGAGAGATCGAAAAATGCTACTAGTGAATTACTGCTGAACGGTGGTTGTGGTAACGGCCATTGTAGGGTTGTGCTGCGCGCGCAACTCTGGGGGAGATAGTGTTTTATGCGCATTCCGGGGTTGTTGACGTCACTATTGTTAGGCTTGCTGCTTTTGCCCCTTGCGGCGTGCAACTTCGCGGATAAACTTGAAAAATTCAGCCAGGATTCCACTTTCAGCAAAGGTTATATATCTGGTAATTCCCCCAAACGTCCCAGCAGATGGGATAGTCGGATATCGGGGCCTGTAACCAGTGCAGGAAATAGTCGAAGAGCTTTAACGAATACGGAAATTTATGAAGCCGAGGGTTCTAGTAACTCTACCCGTGGTGGCACTGGCGAAAATGCTCGAGTCGGTAAAAAGGGCGAAGTCACTCTGAATTTTGTCAATGCTCAGCTGCGTGAAGTCGTAGACGTCATACTAGGCGATATTCTCGACCAGAATTAT
Source organism: uncultured Rhizobiaceae group bacterium (assembly GCA_947501445.1). GTDB lineage: Bacteria > Pseudomonadota > Alphaproteobacteria > Rhizobiales > Rhizobiaceae > Hoeflea_A. The sequence continues at coordinate 8,527 of CANMVS010000023.1, forward strand.
ACGATGAGCGATAGCGTTCAGGGGACGGTTACAACCAGGACGAATGTTCCCATCCCCAACGAGGACCTTATTCCGGTTTTGGAGAATCTGCTGGCTCTCAACGGTGCGTCAATTGTGAATACATCCGGCATCTGGCACGTCGTCCCATATGATGAGACACGAAAACTGGCAAATGTGGTTGTAACACCGAACCGAAATGCGAATTCAGAAGGGTTCGGCATACACTTTATTCGGCTGGAATATGCGCCCGTTTCTTCTGTTATTGGTATCGTGACCAATCAGGTCAATCCGGGCCGGCAGATTACTGCGGACAAAAATCATAACATGATTATCTTTGTCGGTCCGTTGCAGGAAGCCAAGGCCATCGAGAGCATGGTGTCAGTGCTGGACATTGACTTACTGAGTAACAAATCTTTTGCATTGATACCTGTCAATGTGGCGAATGTGAGTGATGTGGTGGATGACCTCAAGGCTGCATTTGATGGAGATGCAGCGAATGCCATACAATTTGTGGCAATTGAACGCATCAGTGCTGTTATGGCGATTTCGCGGAATAAGAAATACCTGAAAACAGCTCAAAAGTGGGTATCCAGGTTTGACAGAGCAGATGAACGAGGCACCAGGCAGGTGTTTGTCTACTACGTCAAAAATGGTCGTGCAACCGAACTCGCCGGCATCATGTCGGAACTGTTTGATGGTGCCAAGAAACAGGCAAAGGGAAATACAGTTGCACCCGGGCTTGAGCCCGTAGAGATATCACAGAACGGCGGGGATGAGCTTGAACCGCTACGGGCTGCAATTCAGCGTTCACGCGGTCAGGAAACCTCGAATTTACCAACGATCGTTGCAGATGAACGAAATAATGCACTTGTGATAAAAGCCACCGCGGCTGACTATCGCAACATCGAGGCAGTTCTTTCCCGATTGGACATCGTGCCTCTACAAGTGCTGATTGAAGTGATCGTGGCTGAAGTTTCCCTGGATGGGAAACTGGAATTTGGAGTGGAATGGTATTTCAAGTCGGGCAATTTTTCGCAAATATTCTCCACACTGGCATCAGGGGCGGTCAGCAATTCCTTTCCTGGTTTTGGATTTTCATTTGAAACGGTAGACGCTAACGTTGTGTTGAATGCACTTGATAGCGTCACTGATGTTGATGTCATTTCATCTCCCAAGATTATGGTTCTTGATAACCAGTCGGCACGATTGCAAGTTGGTGATCAGGTACCCGTTGTAACGCGTACAGCGGTTTCTGCCGGTACACCTGATGCACCAATTGTCAATTCCGTTGAACTGATCGACACCGGTGTAATTCTGGAGGTGACACCCACAGTAAACACCGGTGGTCTGGTGTCTCTGAAAGTCGTCCAGGAAGTCAGTGAAGCAACGACAACGGTTACATCAGACATTGATAGCCCTACCATCCAGAAGCGGAAAATTGAGAGCACGCTGGCAGTTCAAAGTGGCGAAACAGTCGCGTTGGCTGGTATGATGCGTGATCGCTCTGAGAACGGTGACCTGGGTGTGCCCGGCTTGAAAAAGTTACCGGTAATCGGCGGTTTGTTCCGTAGCAGGAAAAACAAAAACAAGCGGACCGAACTGATTGTGCTGATAACACCAAGGGTTGTGCGGGATCCCAATGAGATGCGTCAGCTGACAAATGAACTGCGGGACAGCTTGTCGTCAGTATCAAAATTCTAGTTGGAGGGCGACCGTTTGGTACGCGGGTGAATTGTGAGGATCGACATGATCGCTGATGAAGCTGTGCTTAGCAATTATTTGGTTCAGAAAGGCAAACTTGACAGTGCTGCTTTGCTTAGAGCGCAGGCTCTTTGCGAAAACGGACGTCGTCGACTTCCATCGGTTTTGCTTCACCTCGGGCTCATACAGGAAAATGAACTTGCCTCGGCTTTTTCTGAATGTCTGCATTTGCCACTGATTAAAATTGATGAATTTCCGGATGGCCCGGTGCTGGAAAAACGCCTTCGAGGCACATTTCTCAAAAAAGTTGGAATACTTCCAATATCTGAAAACGAAAATGGCCTGTTGATCGCAATGACTGATCCCTTGGATGACCAGTCCTTACGCGCGGTTCGTCTGGCAACCGACATGTCTGTTACCGTTGGAGTGGCAGAATCCACGTTGATTGAAAGAGCGATAACCAGCATTTATTTCGCAGAAAAGGAGACAGATTCTTCACCTGATGTTTCTGAGGATGCTGAGACAATTCTTAATGAAGATATCGAAAAACTTAAGGGACTGGCGAGCGAGGCCCCTGTAATTAGGCTTGTCAACAGCTTGATAAATGACGCGGTAGAAGTACAGGCATCAGATATACACATTGAGCCATCAGAACATCAACTTGGGCTCAGGTTCCGATTGGATGGCAGGCTGGTTGAGCAAGCGGCATTGCCAGCAGAGCAGACAGCTGCGCTGGTTTCACGCATAAAAATTATGGCGAAACTCAATATCGCCGAGCGACGATTGCCTCAGGACGGACGTGTTCAAACAGCGGTACGTGGACGAATTGTTGATCTGCGCATATCAACCATGCCGACGATGCATGGTGAGTCGGTTGTCATTCGCATTCTTGACCGTGAGAATGTTCCGCTGGAATTTGGTGCTCTTGGAATAGACAAGCATGGACAAAAGTTGTTGGGCAAAATACTTGAACGCCCCAATGGCATTGTTCTCGTTACAGGCCCGACGGGAAGCGGGAAAACAACGACGCTTTATACCGCACTCGCCACTTTAAGACGCCCCGAGGTCAATATTCTGACAGTAGAGGACCCCGTGGAATATCAGTTGCCCGGCATCAAACAGATACAGATCAAGCCATCGATCGGATTGGATTTTGCACAGGTATTGCGTTCCATGCTCCGTCATGACCCTGACATAATTCTCGTCGGTGAAATACGTGACAAGGAAACGGCAAACATTGCAATTCAAGCAGCATTTACTGGCCATCTGGTGCTTTCCACGCTCCATACCAATGATGCAGCAAGCAGTATTACGCGTCTCCTCGATATGGGGCTGGAAAGTTATCTGCTAACGTCATCCATTGTGGGCGTGGTTGCACAGCGTCTCGTCAGAAGGTTATGCCCGAATTGCAAAATACCGATATCGCTGGATCAAAAACTTGCTGAGCAACTGAATATTACTGATGATCAGATAGCAGGTGGAATGGGAATTTTTCAGGCCGTGGGATGTAGCGCATGCCGCAATACCGGTTATTGTGGACGCATTCTCATTATGGAAGTAATGCCGATGAGCCCCTCAATTAGTGCGCAGGTATTGAGAGGATCTGATGCACCCGGATTGCAACGGGCAGCATGCGCAGATGGAATGCGAACGCTCTTCGAAGATGGATTGATTAAAATGCTGGATGGGCACACAACACTTGATGAGGTTTTGCGGGTGACCCAGGATATGCGTTTCCATTCGCAGATTGGCACTCAACTAACAGATATGCGCTCCGAAAATGCCGCGCTTTAACGTCACCGCACTTTCCAAGACGGGGGAGATGATAAACAATAGGGTTGTCGCCGACAGCAGCGATGCCGCAATGAAACTCGTTAAGGATCGCGGTATTGTTCCTATCAAGGTCGAGATTGAAAAAGCTGGCGCCGTGAATGTCAGCAATTCAGCTTCCCTTTTTAGCCGCGACAGAATTGGGCACCGGGAATTGCTGGCTTTTACGCGTGAGCTTGCAATGTTGTCGAAGGCGGGTATAGCGCTTGACCGAGCACTGGATAAATTGGTTGAACTTCAATCCTCAGCAAATTTCAGAAAAAATCTTCGCACATTGTCTACGAACGTTAAATCCGGAAAATCACTCGGCAGTGCTATGGCGCGTACACCAGCGGTTTTCCCACCATTTTATACCGGGCTGGTCAATGCAGGTGAAGCAGGTGGCACCTTGCATTTGGTGTTGGAAGATATAGCGAACATTATCCAGGCCAAACAGGAACTGTCGGAAAAGATCTCCGCATCTTTGCTCTATCCACTCATCGTTTTGATCATGATAGCAGCCTCATTCATTATTCTTATGGCCTGGGTCGTGCCTGAGTTTCGACCTCTTTTGGAGAGTCAGGGAACGAATATTCCTACTTCGGCTGCCATTGTTTTGTTCTTGTCCAACCTTGTTGTGAACTGGGGCTGGGCAATTGCAGTTGTCCTCATGATCGTCATTCTGGTTGCTATTCGCGCGACGAAAAATGAAGTCTATAGGCGAATGATTGACCGTACTGCGCTACGGATTCCAGTTCTTGGAGACATTGTTCGTGGTTTCGAGGCGGCTCGTTACTGCAGGGCTCTTGGTACGCTGCTTTCAAACGGTGTAACAATAATGGATGCTGTTGGACTAGCTGGCGACGCGGTAGACAATAGAGTTGTTTCCAGAGCCTTGTATGCGGTATCGGGCGGGCTGGCTCGCGGCTTAAGTTTGGCGCGGGTGCTGCGACGCGCCGATATAATTCCTCCGCTTGTATTGGAAATCATAGACGTTGGTGAGGAAAGTGGAAATTTGAACGACATGCTGTTTCTGGCAGCAGATACAGCGCAATCCAAGGCACAAATCACCTTGCAGAAACTTGTTGTCATGATTGCACCGCTTGTAACTGTTTTACTCGGTGCGTTTGTCGCTGGAATAATTGGAACAATTTTGTCCGCAATTTTGAGTACATACGATGTCCCATTGTGAAAAAAATATTGATCAACGCGAGGCTGGCTTTACGCTTGTTGAGTTGCTGGTGGTCCTGGTGATACTGGGACTGATAATTGGAATTGTCGCCCCGCAAGCGATGAAATATGTTGGCAGCTCCAGAGCCAAGGCGGCACATATCCAGGTGGAACGTTTGTCTACCATTCTAGATTTGTTTTATCTTGATGCGGGCCGGTATCCAGACGCGAGCGAGGGGCTGGGTGCCTTGTTGGTAAAGCCGCAAAGCCTGGATCTGTGGAGTGGACCATATGTGCGTAAAGCTGATGCACTTATAGACCCTTGGGGTAAGCCTTATGTGTATGTGTATCCGGGTGAACATCGCGAGTTTGATCTTTATAGTCTGGGTGCAGATGGTGCACAGGGTGGACAGGGCCAGGATGCAGACATCAAGTCATGGGAATAGCATTTCAGATGAATTCAACAACCAGACGGGCCTGACGCTGATTGAGCTTTTAGTTGTGATGTCCATTCTGGCGATTATCACAGCATTGGCATCTCCAGCAATGACGTCGTTGTTGCCTGGCTATCGTGTTAAATCTGCGGCTAGTGAAATCATCGCCGAGATGAGGTCGTCCAGAACCCAAGCCATATCAAGGAATGCGCCGGTCGGATTTATTGTAGATGTTGGAGCGCAAGAATATTTCACCTACAATCGCACGCCAAGAACCTGGCCGGACAGCATCACGATTGAGTTTACGTCTGCCAAAGTCCTTCGGATTAACGAAAACGTTGGTGAAGTTCGATTCTTTCCCGATGGTTCTTCTTCCGGCGGTGTCGTGAGGCTTTCATCTGGAAGTTCGACAATTGTCATTACGGTTGATTGGTTTGATGGACAAATCAAACGCAATAAAGAATAGGTTTTGATTCCGTTCTATAGCTGGTATTTGAAGACAATGTCCCAATCTGATTTTATCCAACCGACTTACAGGGTGTCAGTTGTACATGTAAGAGAATACAAAATCAGCCCAGTCCCTCATCATCTCGCGCCTTGCCTCAATCAAATCCGTGCGATGGTATGCAGCTTCTGATGTGCTCCTGATCGAATGTGCAAGCGAACGCTCTGCAAGGTCACGAGAATAGCCATTTTCAGATGCCCAATCTCTGAACGAGGACCTGAAACCGTGGACCGTTGCGATGCGCCCAGGTACATCACTTTCAACACCAGCATCCCTGAGTACCTTTGTCAGCGTCATGTCGCTTAAAGGTGTGTTTTTTCTCGAAGCGAATACGAGGCCTGTTTCATTTCGGAACAGTGCACGCCGTTGGAGAATATTCATAATTCGGGATGTGAGTGGTACACGGTGGATAGTTTTTGCCTTCATTCTTGACGCTGGCACAGTCCATATCTGTGTTTCAACATCTACTTCCGACCAGGTCAGCCCGCGTACCTCACCAGATCGCGCGGCGGTGAGAAGCGCAAACTCCAATGCCTGCTTGCCGACGCTTTGGTGTGCTGTGTGAAGAGTTTCCTGAACAAAATTGGGTATTTTACGCCAGGGTAACGCCGGGTGGTGTTGCACACGCTCGCGTTTTACCGGTTGGCGTGCAAGAAGTTTGGTAACAACCGCTACAGGACTGGCAACAATGTAATCTTGAGCCGCGCACCACTTCATGACAGCGTCACACCGCTGGCGTACACGCGAAGCAGTTTCGGGCTTGTCCAACCAAATTGGGCGAAGGACGTCAGCGAAGTCAGATGGTCGAAGCTGATCGACATCGCGATTACCAATGAGCGGGAATGCGTAGTTCTCAAGTGTGGATATCCACTGCTGCGAGTGTTTGCTGTTGCGAAAACCACTTCTGACATCGGTATATAATTTTCGTGCCGCGACTTCAAATGTCGGTATTGTTGTCTTGAGCAATGATTCTTCTTTTTCAGCTCTACGCCGTTCAAGCGGATCTGCACCCACAGCGATGAGTTCTCTGGCTCCGAACGCCTGTTTTCGTGCTGTTGCGATTGTAACTTCAGGATAGATGCCAAAGCCCATATCGCGACGTTTGCCAGTTACTGGAGATGTGAAGCGTAATATCCACTTGCCGCGTCCCGGTGTTGGCGATGGATGAAGCGACAGACCCGGAACGCTCCCGTCTGGAATTACTGTCCCGCCCGGCTTGATCTTTCTCGCACGTGCATCTGTCAACACTATCACAGTCCCTTCTAGACCCACATTCAGCCCCACAATATGTCAGATATGGATTGCGGCGAATTGAAACTATTTGGAACAAGATACAGCATACAATGGCTTATTACAACGCGATAGTGAGACATATAACACCGAATTGAAACAGTATGAGATGAAAATATGGCGGATCTCCTCTCCGCCAAATTCCACTTTCACCAAGTTTCACTGCGTTGCGCAAAAACCTTTGTATTTAAGGGATGTTTGCCGTTGTGTTGTTGTCCACCGTTGCGTGTTGTGGCACAGATCCCTGGCCGAAATGCCCGCTTCATGTTCCTTAAGAATTCCTATGATCTGCTCTTCGCTAAAGCGTCTCTTCATCAGTGCTCTCCTTCTCAGTTAAGAAAATCACTAACTCAGTCGTGGATCAATTCTAGGGGAGAGCGTCGCTGTTCCTGTTACCGCAGGTGGGTGGAAAAATAAGGGTGCATCAACCCGGATTGGTGATCGCGATCGCAGACAGGTTCATTTTCGCGCAGGTCTGGACGGTTTCACGTTTTGTCAGAAACGGGACAACGGTGCCGGCCTTTGATTTTGTTGATGCATTCAGGTTTTGCCACCCCCGTCAAAACCTGAATTGCTCAAACCTTCAACACTCAGCCTGCCAGGGCTGTGCGTCGCCGGCGTAGCATCAGGTGCGCGAAAATTCCGAGCGTGTAGCAACCGATAATCAGCACAATGACCCCGCCAAAGCCGAACGACACCATGATCGCCAGCAGCAACGGTGTGCCGCAGGTGTTGCCGAGATTACCCATCTGGGCGATGGCACCGTTCGCATAGGCTTGCGTTGTCGGCTCACTGTTCAGTTGCGGCACGGCAGCGAAACTTGCACCCTGCACCAGCCCCAACGCACAAAAAAGGGCAATGCACAGATAAGCATTGCCAGGGTCAAAGCCGAGCCACAGCCCTATTGCAATAGCAAAGGCAAAGCCGATCAGGATGACCTGGACTGCAGAAAGACGCTGAAGCAGGATAATGCCCAGGGTCATTGAACTGGCTATGCTGGCAAGCGGCATGGCACCGATAACAAATGCGCGGTCGGTATCGGCAACTGTACCGGGTAGCAGTGTCAGAAGCGACACGAATGTGAGCGTATAAAAGAGCCATCCGAGCGCCGGTGCGGCCATCGACGGCGACGCATAGATCTCTGCATGACGAGATATCAGTTCACGAAAACCGGGCAGTAGATGGTCAGGGTCGGTTTTGACGATCCTGGGCAGTTGAAAAAACAGCACCGTTGCAACAATCATCATCGCAGCGGCGTGTGCGATGAAGAGGGCATGCATCCCGTGCGCTGAAACCAGTGGCAGGCCAAACCAGGCAACAATGGCAAAGGCAACACCGAAGAAGGTTCCCCACAGCGTCAAGGTGATGGGGCGATGGCGCTGAGCGCTGACTTGCGCAATAAGCGTTGGCGCGGCAACCACAATGATCAGATGCGATATGCCCTCGACGATGCGGCTTGTCATCATGAGGGGGAAAGCCGGCAATGTGGCCTGATAGGCAGAAACTGCTGCACCAAGCAGCAATGCCAGCAACAGCAGCCGGCGAAATCCGATGCGCGCCACGAACATGCCGGCAGTGGTACCCAGTACGATCCCGATCAGGCTGATGATCGAGACCAGAAATCCGAGGCTGGTACCGGCCTGCGGATATAGCTCCCCGAGACCTGGAAATATGACACTGAATTTTGCGAATTGTGCAGCGGCACCCAGACCGGCCACCCACAGTAGCAGGACGAGCCCGAATCGCGTCTTCTCGATTACCTTCATGGATTAGCGGTAGCGCCAAGGCGATAGTTAGACAAGCTGATAAGAGCAAATCAGGTTTTGACTGTATCGGCAAAACTGAATGCATCAACAAAACCAAAGGCCCGCACCGTTGTCCCGTTTCTGACACAACGTAAAACGGTCCAGTGGTACGCGCGTGCAGACGTCAGATTTCGTTGAGGCACAGCCATTCCAGTCGGCGGACGGGGCCGGCAAACCAACACGCAACCGGCCACCAGCTTTTACAGGGACAGGTGGGAGGCCTTCCCGCGGGTCGCAAACAGGTGGCGGATTTGGCAATTGTCTCAATTGCTCCTGAAAAAGCGCCTAATGGAAAACACAACCAGCCACGCAAACCGTAATAACCTGCCGCGTGCGTTATGCATCGGCCATTTAAACAAACAACGGGATAACAATTTCCGCATCTGGCAATAGTCCGCCAGCGCAGCCATAGTCCTACCCGGAAACAGGATCAGGCGCATTTTCATCTGAGAGGGAGGGGGATATCATGTGCTGGAGCGGGGAGGCTTCAACTGTCCTTGCTGTCGTAGGACTTGGCACGACAGCATGGGCCGCCAAACGGGGCGAACCAAAAGCGCTATGGATGGCGCTTGGCTATTTCTCCCTGATGGAGCTGCTACAGGCCTATACCTACGGCGTTATTGACGAGTGCGGCAAGCCCGCCAATCAGATATCAACGTTGCTCGGATATATCCACATCATGTTCCAGCCGTTTTTCGTCAATGCTCTATCCATGCATTTCATTCCGAAAGAGGTGCGTGCGAAAATTGAAGTACCCATTTATCTCCTGTGTTTTGTTTCGGTCATTGTAATGATCATTCAACTCGTGCCGATGCCGTTTGCCGGTAGTTGCCTGACAGATCGCACACTATGTGCTGCAGAGCTCTGTTCTGTTTCAGGTGAATGGCACATTGCATGGGACATCCCGCTCAATGGTATTGGCAACTGGTTCATGTTGAACGACTTTCCGCTGTTCCAAAACGGTTTCCCGACTTTCGTGATCATCATGTTCTGGATACCCGTCATCTACGGCTCGTGGCGAATGACCCTGTTTCATTTCCTGTTTGGACCATTCCTGGCTGGCATGTCCACGGGTAATCCCAATGAATGGCCGGCCATCTGGTGCCTGTTCTCCATCGGGTTGCTGATGATAATCGTCAAATCACCTCTCAGGCGGTTGCTCTATGTGAACAGCTGGCCTTTGTGGTGGGTCTTTGGCCGGAAATTTGTTACCCAGCTCAGCCCGAGTGGAAGCTGATTTCAGGCCACATCCCGCGGGCTCACGCCCGTCCAGCGCTTATAGGCCCTGGAGAAAGCCGCCGGGTCGGTGTAGCCCATCAGATAGGCTGTCTCATTGACTGACGTTTGACCTGTCTTGAGATATCGGGTTGCCAATTGCTCGCGCAACGTATTGACGATGTCGCCAAAGGATGTCTCTTCGGCCTTCAAACGGCGATAAAGAGATTGGCGGCTGAGGCCGAGCTCTTGTGCAACTGACAGCGACGTGAAGGCTCCCTTATGGAGGATCGGCATCAGGCAGGCCTCAACCCTTGCGCGCGTCGTTGGTATCTTTTGTATGCGCTCAAGCAGTTGATCAGCATGACGGGTGAGAATGCCGAAGACGTATTCAGGTTCTGCTGCCACGGGCCATGAGGCAATGTCGGGGTGCAATTTCATCGCATTTCGAGGGCTGTTGAAGGATATGGGGCAGCGAAATATGCGTTTGTATTCGTCGCTATAGACCGGCTGATCGTGGGTAAAACAGACTTCCAGAACATGCGGCTGTTGAAGAAAACGTCTTGGACCGCACACAAGTCGGGCAAATGAGGTTTCCGTAATCTCCGGAAAGCTGTTGGGGTTCTCACGGGTGTCGACCATCCATAATTCATTGGCCAGGCGTTCAAGCACGAAGCGCTGTTTTTTGGGCGAACCATTCAGCTCCATTGCCAGCCGGGTATAGCGCTGCAGTTGTGCAAATGCCTCGCCCATGGTGCGTGAGGCATTCATGATGAGGCCGAGGACGGAAACATCAGCCATATCAACGCTTTCGCCCCATTTCAGCGCCAACGCGTGGTCATCGCACAGATCCTGTGCCGCGTGAATGAGTTGTTGATATTGATCAAGCGCAATCCGGTTGTCGCCGTCTTTCAGCGCCGATGCGCAAAGGCCAACGCGCTCAAGAAGCACCTCTTTGTCGGCACCATGGGACGACGCATAAGCGATCATTCCTTTGACCAGTCCGGCTGACACCGTTGATTGCACCCTCAGACCCTTAGTTCAATCTGTTACAAATCATCATGCGAATGTTACGTCAGGTCATGGTGATAGCAAGTATTTTGGTTAATCTTAAAGGCAAATCGACAACAGAATTCGCGTCGCTTGATGCGGCATCAGCCCGAAGGTTGCCATGATAAAAATACCGCTGCAGTCAGATCGCACGTTGACCGGCCTGGTGAGGCACATCGGGAGGTTCAAATGAAGATCCTGCTTTTGGGTGCAAACGGCAGAACCGGCCGCCAGGTGCTTGCGCGTGCCTTGCGTGACGGCGATACGCTCACGGCAATTGTGCGCGCGCCGGACAGGCTTGCCGATATTACACACGAGCGATTAAGGGTCTGCGTGGCAAACCCGTGCGATCCCGGTGCGCTGGAGCAGCTTTTGCCTGGTCATGATGCGGTGATCTCGGTGCTGGGGCCGCGTTGGCCAACACGCGCAGCCAGTGCCATCTATTATGAATCGGCCGCAGCGATTGTCGAGGCCATGCACAGGGCAAAGGTCACCAGATTGCTGGTGACATCCTCCGCGCTGCTGTTTCCTGATGATGGTCTTTTGGCGCGGGTCCTGCAATTTCTTGTGCCGCGGATTGTTGAGGCGGCAGGTCGAATGGAGACACAAATCTGTGCGTCCGATCTCGACTGGACGGTTGCACGGACCGGTTTTCTGACCAGCGACGATAAAGCAGACTACAACGCGGCACGCGACGCAATGCCCGATGGTGCCGGGTCAATCCCGCGTGCGGCGGTTGCCCGTTTTCTTCTGGAGGAAGCAAAGCAGCACCATCACCTGCGGCAGGTCGTCGGGCTAAGTGGATAGAGCCACCTATTGCCGTGTGGCAAGCCTGAGCCAAACAGTCTGTCTGGACCTTTGTCCCGTTTCTGACAAAACGTGAAACTGTCTAGTCAAGATGTTTGCGCAGAACATTTTCCAGAAGGCGTGAAACGGAATTGTCAAAATCGTTCCACGGCAGGCTGCCGCAAAATGTTATTGAACCGGTGGAAAAAACCGAACCGCCGCCGGGCATGTCGACATAGACCATGTCCGCCCGCAGCGCGTCTTTTTCCGGTCCGCCCGACAGATTGGTCAGATGGGTCAGCTGTTCTTCGGGTACAAGCATGAAAGCATCATGCGGGGTCACGGAGCTGGCCAGGACGATGGTATTGTCCGGCGTGCCGAGATGCAGGTCGATACGATCCAGTTCAAAACCGGCAGCCCCATTGCCTGAAAATCCGAAATCACCGATCAGATTCTCTTCGATACCGGCAAAGACCCAGTCATAGTCCGGGTCATTGCAAAGGCGTTTGTAGGGTGCGCCATAAAATTCACCCTGCGCAGCAAAGCCGACACCCACCAGCTCCTGTGGTGCACGACCATTGCGCCGCCACAACCCGCCGTATTTTCCGTCAAAGGCATTGTAATATTCGCCCGGTTCCGCCGCCCAGGCGCGAATGCCATCCTCAGCGCGGCGAATTTCCAGCATGCTGTCGTTTTCGTCATGCACCGCAATGCGCCAGTAAAACCCGTTGCCGCCAAGATAGGAGAGATTGCCACTCTGATCGCGGTAATCACGCAGGGCATTCAAGGTTTCTTCCGTGTGATATTCGGGGTGTGTTGCCGTTGTGACAACCCTGTAGCCTTCGATAGCGGCCACGCCGTCGCGGTGGAGTTCGCGGTCGGTGATGAGGTCATAGTCGATGCCTTTGGCATGCAGCCAGCTGATGAGATGGCTGTCGGCCTGAAAATGTCGCAGGCCCGAACAGGGCGTTGCACCAAAGGTAAGATATCCCGGTCGCAAATTGAAAAGCGGGCGGCGATGCGATGCATGGCAAATGCCTGAACCATCGCTGTGGTAATTATAGGTCGACAGCCCGTAGTGAGGATATTGTGCCGGGTTGTGCGGATAGGCCTTCCAGGCGTCCATGCGCGCGCACCAGGACGGATCATAGTCCGGTCGCGCATGGTTGCCATAGATGGTGTAGGTGAAGGTGGATATCAAAACACATAATTTGGCTTTTGGTCGGCCAAGCGGCGGGCAGACAAAAAAAGCTATGGCGTCCTCATGTGCACCGCACTTCAGACGCATCACATAGGCACCGGATGGCATGTCGGCAGGAATGGTGAAGGTGAAACTGGTCTTCCACCCGAAGTCGTAGATATCGTCTTCATGAAAATGAATGGCTGTGTAATGGGCCGGTTTGTGGTTCCAGTTCATCTCTGAACCATCCCAGCGCGACCCCGTCATTGCCCGGGCAGGAAAATTGATCAGCGACAGATCCGGGCCAACAGTGGCAACGCCGGTGGTTGACGTGATGTCGCGCGAAAAATCCCACTTGGCCACCGTCTGATCATCAACGATGATTGCCGGTGCCTCGATCTTGCCGTTAAAGTGCTGCGATGCCAGGCCGTCACACAGACGGGCTGCCACAACCGGAAAGCCTGAAACAGCAAGTTCGTTGTCACAGGGTTGGCAGACTGTGCGCCCATTGGTTTTTACCCGACCAAGCGTCGATTGCTCGATGGTTATCCGGCTGGCTTCAACGGTCACAACAATCCGGTGCCAGTTCCGCTTTTTGAGCGGTATTGATGTGGTGATTACCCGCTCACCAGCCTGTATGGCTGCCGCGCCCATGGCGTCCAGATGCAGATCGAATTGGCCAATGCTCAAAATAGTCTGACGTTGCCCGCCGATCATTGAGGGGAAGACAGTGGCAACCAGAACGAGTTTTGCCTTTGCACTGGCCGTGATTTGCTTCGATGCAATGGCATAGGAGCCGGGAAAGAAATGCTGGACGGTGGAGGCAAAGGTCAGTGGTTTGAAAAACTGTGATGCGTCTTCTTCAACAATGCCCTGTCCTGCCGGGTTCGGGTCGGCGCTGATGGAACGGACCAGCTGCGCGCTGACTGGCGTATTTTCGTAGGACGACACCTTGAAGGCAACGGTTTCGCCGGGTCTTGCCGACAGGCAGTCGGCATAGCCCAGCAGTGGTGGGTTTGTTGCGTGTCCGGTCATAGGCTTGGTCCGTATACAAGATTTGGCAGATAGGTAACCCAGCCGGACAGAAACACCAGCAGCAGGATCATCAACAGGTAGGGAATCAGCAACGGCAGAACACCTATGGATATCTCTTCTATGGATATTTTGCTGATACGGGCTGCGACAAACAGATTGACCCCGATGGGCGGCGTTAAAAATCCTATCTCACAGGTCATGACGGTGAATATTCCAAAGACAACCGGGTCAATGCCAAGGCTTGTCACCAGTGGGAAGAATACTGCGGTGAAGATGATAATCTGTGGAATGCTTTCCAGCCACATGCCAACGATAATGTAAAACACACCGATCAGCAGCATGACCAGCCACGGGTGGTCGGATATGCCCTGAAACAGCGCCAGAACCGATGTCGGAATGTCGAAGATAGTCACCAGCTGGCCAAAGGCTTTGGTGGAACCCAGAATGAACAGCACGGTGCCAATGACAATGGCTGTGAATTTGAAGGCGTGGAACAGTTTTTGCCACGTCAGTCCCTTGTAGATGAAGGTGCCGACAAAGAGACCATAGGCAACCGCAACAGCGGCGGCTTCTGAGGGAGTGAATATGCCCGCATAGATACCGCCGAGAATAATGATGGGTGCAAAGACAGCCCATTTGCCTTCCCAAAAGGCTTCCAGCAACGGACCCCATCGAAACCTTTCGCCGCTGCCGCCATATCCATTGTTGAGCGAGACAATGAAAACGACCACCATTAGCATGAGACCCAGCACAATGCCAGGAACAATACCGGCCAGAAAAAGCCGCGGGATGGAAACGTCAGTGACCAGTGCAAAGATGATCAGCAGGTTTGATGGCGGTATCATGCTGCCAAGGGCACCGGCTGCTGCCGCAATGGCCCCGGCAAAGCGCGAGCGATAGCCTTCGGCCTGCATGGCAGGAATTGTGATGGAGCCAATGGCGGCCGTGGTGGCCGGGCCTGATCCGGACAGCGCTGCAAAAAACATGCAGGCAACGACCGTCACCAGGCCAAGTCCGCCGCGATAGGCCCCCACAAGTTTTTGCGCAATGTTTACCAGCTTTTCGGACATGCCGCCCTGTTCCATCAACTGGCCCGCCAGAATGAACAGCGGGATTGTAACCAGCGGAAAGGGTTCAAAGGCTGTCCAGGCGGCCTGCGCCATCAATGTCAATGGAATATCGGCAATGAGAAGGCCGGCAACGGTGGCAATGCCAGCCGCAAAGGGAATGGGCACACCGATTGCCATTGCAATGACAAAGGCTGCGGCCATGATGATCGGACCATTCATAGCGGCAACTCCCTGTAGCCGTCGGCGCGCCAGCGCCAATAGACCTGAAAAATGCGAAAAAGCATCAGCGTGAACAGCATCGGAATAAACATTTGAACCCAACGCTGTTCAATCCCCAGGCCGGGCGTTTGATAGGTCACTTCAAACAGCAGTTTGGTATAGGTCGAGGTTTGCACGATCATGAAGATCACGAAGGCGACCCACAAAAAATCGGCAAGGACGATTGAGCAGATCTGCAGTCTGCGCGGCAATCGGCTGACAAGCAGTGTGATGCGAATGTGGGCGCGCTCGCGCACCGCCATTGTCGCGCCCAGATAAACGGCAAATATCATCCCGTAGACGGCGGTTTCCTCCGCCCAGGCTGCCGCGGTGCTGAAGACAAACCGCAACACCACCTGCATCAGGACAGATCCGACCACGACGCACAGAAAAAAGGTGCACAGCACTTCTTCGAAATACCTATCAATCCTTGACAGCATTTCATCATCCTCGAATTGTTTGGGGCTCAATTGTATAGGGTATTATTGTACCGCAGACAGGTGCGCGCCCGTATGGCAGCGCACCTGCAAAGCGTGGGGAGGAAGCGTTTTTTGGCGCAATTCAGATTTTGACGAAATCGGAAAATCCTGAATGCATCGACAAAATCAAAGGCCGGCACCATTGTCCTGTTTCTAACCAAACGTGAAACGGTCTAGTTGGCCTGCTCGCGGATTGCCTTGACCAGCTCGGTGAACTCAGCCCCTTTTTCCGCGGCATATTTGTCCTGTACGCTTTGACCGGCAGCAATAAAGCCGCTGCGATCAAATTCGACTGTCTTCATGCCGCCTTCTCCAACCAGAAAGGCGCGAATTTCATCGACCTTGCGGGTCATGTCTTCCTTTTGAAAGATGCCCGCATCGCGCGCCGCGCGCATCACCGCGTCTTTTTGTGCATCGTCCAGCTTGCCCATGATGCGTTTGCTGGCGAAAAGCGGAGAGAAATAAGTGAAATGCTCCAGTGCAGTGAAATGCGGCATGATTTCATAGAATTTCTGCGACTTGATGAAAGATGTGCCGTTATCGGCGCCTTCAACCGTGCCAGTCTGAAGGGCTGTTGGGGTATCTGCCCAGGGGAGCGGAATGGGCGCTGCACCGAAGGCGGTAAATGTGTCGATCATCACCTGATTTTTCGGCACCCGTACTTTCAGCCCGGCCATATCCTCCACTTTAGTGATGGGGTTGCGGGAATTGTAGAAATCACGGTCCCCGACAAATCCGAATGTCAAAAGGTTTACGCCGGTTGCCTCTTCAAGTCGGGTTGAAAAGTCCGCACCGACTTCACCTTCCAGCACGGCGTAAGCATGTTCCTTGTCCTCAAATATATAGGGCAGGACAAAGGCGTCCATCAGCGGAAAATGTGGTGATATATTATTGCCGGTGATTATGTGCATATCCACCGTTCCAAGCTGCATGGCTTTGAAGGCTTCATCCTCGCCCATCAACTGCCCGCAGCAGCGCACTTTCACGTCGATCGAACCGTCGGAATATTCTTCTGCAAGCTCGGCAAATTTATTGGCCAGAACGCTGTAGGAACTGCCTTCGGCGGCCGCATAGCCAAGGTTGATGACGACGTCAGAGGCCGATGTGGCCTGCGCGGAGGCGGCCAGCAGTGCAGCCGATAGCGCAAGCGGCAGGAATTTGGACTTTAGCATGTATCTCTCCAGGTCTTTTGGTGTTCGCTCTTATTTTTCTTGTTGCGCATGGAACGTGGCACAGGCAATGTTGCTTGTATAATATCAATTGGGTCATGATTGATGCATTTGAGGTATCATGAAATTCGGACTTAGACACATTCGCTATTTCATCGCCGTGGCCGAAGAACTGCATTTTCGCCGTGCTGCCGAGCGATTGGGCATTGCGCAACCGGCCTTGAGCAGGGCCATTCAACATCTCGAAGACGAATTGGGCGTGACTTTGTTTTTGCGGTCCAACCGGCATGTCACCATCACCGAGGCGGGCAAAACATTCCTGCAGGGCAGTCAGGGTGTGATGAACGCGATGGAGCACACCGTCAACAATACCAAACAGGTGCACAGCGGGCAGATCGGTATTTTGCGTGTCGGTTATACCGATTTTGCCATCGCTGGTGCCCTGCCTAACCTGCTGAAGGGGTTTCGGACGCAACAGGCCGGTGTCACCCTCCAACCACATCATGATGTGACAACCGATCAGCTGCTGAAGCTGGAGGCTGGCATGCTCGATGTCGGATTTGTCACGGGACCTGTTGTCAAACAGGGGTTTGAGCGTTGTCTTATTCAAAAAGAGCGGTTTGTCTGCGTTGTCCATGAGAGCCATCCATTTTCAGCGCGCAGCAGCATTCAACTGGAAGAACTTGCTCATGAGGATTTTGTGCATGGACCGGCACGTGACTGGGAGCATTTTTATTATTATCTGATCCCGCTTTGTCGGCGCGCCGGTTTTGTGCCGCGCATTGTCCAGGAAGCCTATAATTCCGATGGTATTTTGGGGTTGGTCGCCAGTGGTATGGGAATTACGGTTTTGACCGAAAGCGCCAATAATCTGGCGCGCCCAGGGTTGAAATCAATCCCGATCAGCAATGTTACGGAGCGTTTGATGACTGTGGCGATCTGGAAATCGGATGTGATGAATGGGGTCAAAAAAATGTTCATCGATTACATTCGCAGTCAAAGCCCCGAAAGCTGATGACCAACGTTCACGATGATAACCAGGTAGTGCCAGTTGTAACGCCCTGGCAAAAACGGTGTGATGATAGATAAACGTCACGAAATGAACGCTTTTCGGCCGTAAAAACCAACCCGGCTTTCTCCACGATGAAAGCCGGGCTGGTTATCTGGCTGGGCAGCTGGCAGGGCGATATGGGAGCACATCACTTCATGATAAGGCGATTTATCACGGCAGCTGCCTTTTTATCTCCAAGCCCAGGGCAGAGCCGAAGATGGCACCAGATTAGATATTCGGCGCTATATTTCGATACTATTGAACAGGCGCGCGCACCTTATCGTGTGCGCGCCTGAGTCATCAGGATCCTATCGGCCGGTAGGGCAATAGATCTGCGATATGGTGTGAAAATCATACGCTTCGGTGTTCTTCTCGGGATCATTCGTGACCGTGCCGATTACCATTGGCTGAAGACGATCATCCTCCGTCGCAGACGCAAAGCGAATAATGTCAGCTTCCCCGATGGCACATTTACGGGTGAAGCGAATATCAAGATCAGTCGGATTTTTCGGATCGTAGGCTTGCGTGTCCTTTTCAGGATCATTCGTCACCGCACCAAAATGAACAGGTTGCGGATAATCCTTGGCATCCTCTGCAACAGCACCCAGAGTTCCGGTTAACAGCGCAGCGATAGGCAGAAACAATAAATTTGACATTTTAACCCCCTTCAAAGGACCTCATCCAGGTGTTGCAAATTTCGTTTCAACCGGCGCGGTTGACGCGATCACACCTTGAAGCCTGATGACAAAACTACATCAATCCCCCCAGAACTGAGTGTAGTATTCCCCACAACTATCAGATTTATTTCAATTCCAGTGCATTTTTATGGGCAGTCGGCCATGGTTTCAAAGAAAAGCATTTGTAAACAATCGATTAAGTGCGAAGAAAAATGTCGTGATGAATCGATATCGATCAGTATATGGGTAACATAACGCAGTAATTACAATGAAGATCTGACTATTGCGTTCCCGGCAGGGGCTTTTCCATCTCCGATGATTCGCCGTTTGCGTTCCATTGGGTTGGTGGTTGCTTGTTAACCTGGTTGTAAATTCATTTTGCGGGAATTTCACCAATCGAAATTTTCGCGGAAATGCGCCCGGCTATGATGGGAAGAACCAGCGCAGCGCATCCTATCAGCACCGATGAAGCAAGGAGTGTCGGTACAAGACCGAACCATGTCATGCCGGCGCCGATCAGGAAGGCAAATGGCGGTGCCAGAGATAATTCCATACCTGCCGCAACGCCAATCATGCCGGCGCGCAGATTGGCGGGCGCGTGCAATTGAACCTGTGTGTTGGCGTAGGAAAGGATGCCGCCATAGGTAACGCCGGTTATGATCGCCAGAACTATGCACATGGCGAAGGTTGGTGACCAGGCAAGGGCCAGACCACATGCACCAAATATCAACAATGAGCCGCGCAATACAGCTGGACCGTTCATGTGTTTGTCAAAACGGCTATAGGTCAATGCGCCGATTGCCCCTGAAAGATTGCTTATGACAAAAACCCACGCCAGGGCCTGAGCATTATAGGATGCATTTTCGACAATATAAGGAACGATGACTTCCTTGATTGACACACCGAGAGCCGTGAGTGCAATGGTTGTATAAAGAACGGGTGTCAGATGGGCGGAACTGGTGAGGAAGCGCAGGGAATCCTTCAGCAAAGAGAGATTTCTGGCGCGCCTCAATCGAGCGCGATATGCCTTGTTGTCTTTTGGAAAAAAAGCATAAAGCAAAATCAGGCAAATGGTGCTTGCTGCAAGTGCGGCGATGAGTGCGGCGACAATGCCGAAGCGGGATACCAGCCATCCGCTGATCAAATAGGCCAGAACGCTGGCACAAAACATCAAACTGTTGTTGATGGCATTGAATTTTGACAAAGCGATGCGGGCGAAACGGGTGAACTCCGGAAATCGGGCCGTATCTGCCGCAATGGCCGGGCCAACGGCACAGGATGTGATAAAGACCAATACAGCCAGTGCGGCCATGGGCAACATATCCAATGCCAATAACATCATCTGAATTGCTAGTGCTACTGTTGCCATACCGCGAGAATAGACCATCAGCCGTCGCGAGCCCATTCTGGCCGATACCGGGCCGGCGAGAAATGCACCCGCTGCTGTTGGAATGAGCTGTAACGCTGCAATGGTCCCGAGCCAAATACCACCTGTCGTGGTTTCAACCACATACCACAATACCGCCAAACCCGCGCATATTATTGACCAGATACCAAAAAATGAATCGCCGATCATGACAGCCAGAATAAGCTTTCGTCTGAACAGCGAATGGGATTGTCCACGCCGATTAGGTTCGATTTCTTTTTGCATTCCGGGTGCCACTGTCGAAAGTTCGTTCAATGTGATCCAATAGGGAGTTAATTAAAACACTAACGGGAATAAATATTTATAATATCATTAAAGCACAAATATATATTGAGTAGAAGTGAAATATTTATATTTATGAATTCGATTATTACTCAAATATCTAGGAGGTTACACTCGACAAAATGCAATAATGTTAATAATGTTAAAGGGGCGGAGATCAGTTCCGCCCATCAGGCGTTTTCAGGGGGCTGCAGTCATGATGTTTCAACACTCAGCGACTGTCAGGCAACTTTGTTAAATCGATTATCTGTCCTGCCAACCTTGCTCAGGAGAGTGAGGAGAACCTCGGCGTCCCTGCCAGACAGATCGGCCAGTAACTGTGTGTTGATTTGTTCAAATATTGGTCTGGACCTTGAGATCAAGGCTCGGCCACTGTCGGTCAGCGTTATCATATGCCCGCGCCTTGAGCGGCTGCTCTGATCGCGCCTGAGCAGGTTCTTCTTCTCAAGGCGCCGGATTATCCCGCTCACGGTCATCGGATCCAGAAAAGCTTTGGCGGCAATATCTTTCTGTTCCATCCGGTCTTGCGATTGGGCGACCAGAAGGACGGTAAACTGTGGCGCGGTGAGCTCCTGGTGTCCCAGATGCTCATTGAAAAGCGAAACAACGCGCTGCTGCGCCCGACGTATAACGTGAGCCGGCTCGTCGTATAGGGACATCCTGTCGGTCATCTGCATTCCTGACTGTATCATCACAGATATACACATCTTATGATCATCATATATGAACGACGATAGTCGTGTTGCAAATGGTCAGGCCGTGTTCTGCAATAAAAATCAAAAACCTGATACCATGAGCCGCGTAACAAATTGATTTTGTGTATTATTTAACAACGAAATTCGAAATCACATCTGCGTCATATATACAACTTATAGTACGTAGTTTGTAGAAAAATTCAGAAAATACCCTTAATGGTTGCTTTTTGTGTTATACGCGTTTACATAATATGCAGCGCGGTTGAAGCGATGCACCCTGGTAGCTGATTGTTCCATTTCAGTATTGTGTCCGGTTGCCAAATTTGGTGACACATAGTTGACACGAGTGGTGCTGATAATGTCAGGCTGCAGGTGGGATAATTTTTGGGAGATACCGGTGATGCAATATTTCAGACATTTTGTTGTCATGGTGCTGGTCGGTTTTTTGCAAGCCTTTCCGGCAGTGGCAGCCGAAAAAAGAAGCATCACGCTTGTCGAGAACGCCGACTATTTCGGCTTTGACCTGCGGGCGGAGAAGGATGTGTCTCTGGAACGCTGTGAGGAAATCTGTATTGCTGACAGGCAGTGCCGGGCCTTCACCTATAATACCGCTGCCCAATGGTGTTTTTTGAAATCGGACTTTGATCGGCTCGAACCTTTCGCCGGTGCAGTGGCAGGCAAAATTGTTTCGAAATCTGCAGAGCCCGATATCGGTGCGCCGCCGCGTCTATCATTTTTGTGGCAGGGTTTTCGCGGCGATGCTGCCGTATTGCGTGACAACATACTCAATCAGTCGACCTCGCAGGGCGCACAGGTCGGGATGAGGCGTGTGGTGATTGCGGCCATGGATGCGTCGGCTTCCGGGCAGTACTATCGGGCGATGGATTTTTACAAGATTGCCATCGGTATAGAGCCAAACAATCAGGACAACTGGCTTGGGTATTCAACGGCAGTATTGGATGCGTTGCGCGGTGCAAGTACAGATAATAATGCTTTGCGCCAGGAGGCATCTTCAGCCGCCTATAATGCCTATCAGGATTCACGCACCGTGGGGACACGTGCCAGGGCATTGGCGAATCTCGCGCGCGCCCTTGAGTATAGAGGACACTACAGACCGGCGCTTGAGGCTTTCAAGAAAAGTCTCGCACTGGCTGAAGATGCTGATGTATTGGCGCGCTATCGTGACTTGAACATACGTCAGGGTTTCCGGGTGCTGGACCACACAGTAGACGCCTCAGGTGCGACGGCCCGCGTGTGTATGCGCTTTACCGAAGAGCTGCTGCAATCGGGTGTGGATTATGCCTCCTATGTTTCGATTGGTGAAGGCACACCCGGTTCTGTTCGCGCCGAAGGCAGTCAAATCTGCGTTGCCGGGTTAAATCATGGCCAGGCCTATGAATTGACGGTACGTGCCGGGCTGCCATCCAAGGTCGGAGACGCGTTGCTGGCACCGATAACAATCAAGGCCTATATCCGCGACCGCGCACCATCAGTGCGATTTTCCGGCGATGCCTTCGTGCTTCCCGGCACTGGTCGCAAGGGTGTGCCCGTCGTGAGTGTGAACGCCGAGGCGATTGATGTTGAACTTTACCGGGTCGGCAGCCGTTCTTTGACCCAATTGTTGAGCAGGTCGCAGTTTCTAACCCAGCTTGATGGTTACGATGCCGCCACGATCCGCGAGGATTTGGGTGAACTGGTATGGAAGGGTGTTCTGGAAGTAGCATCTGATACGAACCGCGAAATGATCACCAGTTTTCCAATCGACACAGCGATACCGCAGCGCGAGCCGGGTATCTATATTGTCATGGCAAAAGTGAGTGGTGAAAAGCTGGATCGTTGGAGCAGCCGCGCGACCCAGTGGCTCGTCGTTTCCGATATCGGCCTGTCGACGCTCACCGGCAATGACGGACTGCATGTCTTTGCCCGATCGCTGGATACGGCGCTTCCAATTGGTGGTGTGAATCTCAAGTTGCTGGCGCGAAACAATGAAGTGCTGGGCGAGGCTGTTACCGACGAAAACGGACAGGCGCGTTTTGTTGCGGGGTTGGTTCGTGGAAAAGAAGGACTGGCGCCCGCCGTTATTACCGCCAGCGGCAGCAACGCAGATTTTGTCTTCCTGGATCTCACAAGGGCTGGGTTTGATCTTTCTGACCGCGGCGTTACAGGACGGCCGGCACCGGGCCCGCTTGACCTTTACGCGTGGACAGATCGCGGCATTTACCGAGCAGGAGAAACGATCCATCTCGCAGCCACCATGCGTGATGACGAGGCCAATGCTGTTGCCGACCTGCCGCTGACCTTCATCGTCACCCGTCCGGATGGCAAGGAGGATCGCCGTGTGGTCAGAACAGGTGGTACGGTTGGCGGCTATGCACTCGATCTCACGCTGCCGGACAATGCCATGCAGGGTTCCTGGACAATTCGCAGCTACGGCGATGTAAACGGACCGGCCTTGAGTGAGACAACATATCTTGTTGAGGATTTCAGGCCGGACCGTATTGAGTTTTCACTCGGGTTGCCTCAGTCGATGCTTGTATCAGGAACACCCGGTGTTGCCACAGTTGATGGCCGGTTTCTCTACGGAGCGCCAGCGGCTGGGCTCGCTGTTGAGGCTGAGTTGAAGCTCAAATCGGTTCGCCAGCGATCCGGATTTAGCGGCTTCGTATTCGGGCTGACGGATGAAGACCCGATTTCGAACCAGGTGAATATCTCGCAGGCACCCGCGCTGGATCAGTACGGTAAGGCCAATATAAATATCGGCTTTGATGAACTGCCGGCAACAACCCTGCCGCTGGAAGCCGAGTTGACGGTTCGCGTTCGCGAGGGTGGTGGCCGGGCGGTTGAGCGGGTTGCAACCATGCCGGTTCAACCGGACAGTACGATGATCGGCATTCGGCCGCTTTTTGAAGACCAACAGGTCGAAGAAAATACACCGGCGCAATTTCAGATTATCGCCATTGACGCTGATGGGCAGCGGGTCAGTGCCGATGGTTTGAACTGGTCTCTGGTGAGACTAGAGCGCGATTACCAGTGGTACAGCGAGGGCAATTCCTGGCGTTATGAGGCCGTCGAATATACCAGGCAGGAAGATGCGGGCAGCATAGACATCGCCTTGGATGAACCAACCGCGATCAGCCTGCCTGTTGACTGGGGCCGGTACCGGTTGGAAGTTGAATCGGCAGATCCGAGTGGCCCGGCAACCGGCATAGAGTTCTCTGCTGGATGGTTTGTCACGGCTGGTTCGACCGAGTCGCCTGACGGCTTGGAAATAGCCCTTGATAAAATGCGATACAATGTGGGTGATGTCGCCCGATTGCAGATATCACCGCGCTTTGCCGGGCAGGCATTGATCACGGTTTCAAACGATCAACTCTATCAGACAATGACAACAGCCGTCAGTGAGGACGGCACTATTGTTGATATTCCGATCAAGAAGGAATGGGGTGCAGGTGCCTATGTAACGGCGACCCTGATCCGCCCCGGTCAGGCCGTGCAGAGCCGTCTTCCGACGCGGGCCATTGGCATTCAGTGGCTGACAATCAATCCTCAAAACCGGGCACTTGATGTTGTTCTTGATGTGCCGGAAAAAATAGAGCCGAATTCAAGGCTGACTGTGCCCGTCTCAGTTCAGGGGGCCGGGGTTGCGCGGGAAGCGCGCGTAACGATCGCAGCCGTTGATGTGGGCATTTTAAACCTGACTGCATTTACACCGCCAGATCCTGAAGCCTGGTATTTTGGTCAGCATCGCCTTGGCCTGGAAATGCGCGACCTTTACGGGCGGCTCATTGATGGCTCCCAGGGGGTCACGGGCCGCATCCGCAGCGGCGGTGATGGCCCCGGAGCCACAATCAAGGGCAGTCCGCCGAAAGAAAAGCTGGTATCTCTTTATTCGGGCATCATCATGCTTGATGATAGGGGCAAGGCAGATATCGATTTCGACATACCGCAGTTCAACGGAACATTGAAATTGATGGCCGTTGCCTGGACCGCAGAAGGGGTGGGTCAGGCGAGCAATGATGTCATTGTGCGCGATCCTCTGGTCGTCACAGCCAGCCTGCCAAAGTTTCTTGCGCCTGATGATGTGTCAAAAATGCGTTTTGATCTGGTCAATGCGGATGGGCCGGCAGGTGAATATACAATTGAACTGGAAACAGGCCCGTCCATTTTTGTGAATAATGCAGACCTTCCTCAAAAGGTGATACTTGATGAGGGGCAGGCAACGGTCCTTTCCGTGGATATAGAGGCGGGTAAACCCGGACAAAATGACATCACATTGCGGCTTCTGGGCCCTGATGGACGTACCCTTGAAAACATCCAGCAATTAGAGGTGCGTCCTTCCACTTTACCGGTGACAACGACATTTGAGCTGCCGCTTTCAGCGAATGGTGGAAGGGCTGTCATTGATCAGGAATTACTGGCCGGTTCCTATCTCAACGGTGCCAGCATCAGCGTTGGAATTTCGCGCGGTGGCATTGATGTTCCCGGCCTTCTCATGTCGCTCGACCGCTATCCCTATGGCTGTGCCGAGCAAACCACCAGCCGTGCCCTGCCATTGCTTTATCTCAGTGAAATGGACGCGCCCACTGCTCTGCTTGAGGATCGGGAACTGCGTGCACGCGTGGAAGATGCCATCAGCCGCCTTCTTTCCTATCAGTCCGCTCAGGGCAGT
The DNA here is from genome assembly GCA_947501445.1 of uncultured Rhizobiaceae group bacterium. Taxonomy (GTDB): domain Bacteria; phylum Pseudomonadota; class Alphaproteobacteria; order Rhizobiales; family Rhizobiaceae; genus Hoeflea_A. The sequence goes on from CANMVS010000023.1 coordinate 34,283, forward strand.
TTTGGCCTGTGGGGTGTTGGCGGTGACAATCTATGGCTCAATGCCTATGTCACGGATTTTCTGACGCGGGCCCGTGAAAAAGACTATGCGGTGCCCCAGATCGCCATGCGCATAGCGCTCCAAAATCTGCAGAATGTGATGGCATACAACAACAATGTGGAGGAAAACGGCGATGCCATCGCCTATGCGCTTTATGTTCTTGCGCGCAACAAACAGGCGTCTGCCGGGGACCTTCGTTATTACGCGGATGTTCAGTTGGATGCCTTCCGTACACCGGCTGCCCGTGCTCAGATTGCTGCTGCTTTGGCCTTGTATGGTGATGCGGAACGGGCAGAGCGCGTCTTCGGTTCTGCTTTTCGGCTGGCAAGTTCGCAGAACGGCCGTGGCGGAGGCGGGTTGGATTTTGGTTCGTCGCTGCGTGATGATGCAACCATGCTGGCACTGGCAGGAGAGAGCAGGCCGGTTACACCGTTGCTGGGCGGTATGGTGAGCCTTGTTGCGCAATCACAATTGTCATCGCCAGCCAGAACGACCCAGGAACAGGCCTGGATGCTGCTGGCAGCAAGAGCACTGCAGGATGCAGACGACACACAATCGTTGCTGATAAATGACCTACCTGCAGATGGGTTGAGCGTTGAGGGGCAGCAGATAATTGATCGACCAATTCGGTTGGAAAACACCGGTGACAGCGAGATTGTCGCCACGGTAACCCGTGTCGCATCGCCCATTGATCCACCGCGTGCAGGGGCAAATGGCTTTAAAATCAAACGTGTCTATTATGATCTGGAAGGCCGCGAAATTAACATTGAATCTGTTCGCCAGAACGAGCGGTTTGTGGTTGTACTAACGGTGGAACAGACCAATAGTCTGGATGCGCAAATCCTGGTGACTGACCTGCTGCCTGCGGGGCTTGAAATTGACAACGCACGCCTGGTCGCCAGCGCAAATGTTGCCAATTTCAACTGGCTGTCTGAAACCACGCCGGCCCATACACAATTTCGCGATGACCGGTTTGTTGCGGCATTTGATGTGAGTGAGGGCCGGGAAGATCCCATCCGGGTGGCCTATGTGGTGCGTGCGGTTGTTCCAGGTGTCTATGCCCATCCGGCAGCCCAGGTGGAAGACATGTATCGTCCGCAGTATTTTGCCCGAACAGCAAGCGGATGGCTGGAGGTGGCGGCGGCACAGTGATGGGCACGATGTTGCACAGGCGAATGTCCGGCAAATGGTTGAAAGTTGTCGGTCTTGGCTTCAGTCTCTTTGTGATTCTGGCTTTAGCGGCGGTTGTTTTTGACAGGGTTTACCCGCCACCCTTGCCTGATCAGCGGCAACTTTCCATTGAGGTGGCCGATCGCGATGACAAACTTCTGCGTGTATTCGCAACGCCTGAGGGACGGTGGCGCCTGACGACGGATTTGGCATTGATTGATGCGGAATTTCTGTCTCTTCTTATCGCTTATGAGGATAAACGATTTTATACGCACAACGGCGTTGATCCGCGCGCCATGATGCGTGCCCTTTGGCAGATAATCTCCAACCGCCGGATCGTGTCAGGCGGGTCGACGATCACAATGCAACTGGCGCGACTGCTGGAACCACGACCGCGAAGAACACTCTCAGCCAAAGTATTGCAGATCGTCAGAGCTGTGCAGCTTGAACGGCGCTTGAGCAAGGACGAGATTCTAAAATGGTATCTCACCCTTGCGCCCTACGGCGGCAATCTTGAAGGTATCAGGGCAGCCAGTCTTTCCTACTTCGGTGTTGAGCCAACCGCCCTGTCGTTATCGCAGGCGGCTCTCTTGGTTGCCCTGCCTCAGTCACCTGAATCCCGTCGGCCCGATCGCCATGCAAATGCAGCGCGATTGGCCAGTTTGCGGGTATTGCGCCGGGCGGCACTTAATGGGCAGATAGACCCGGGGGAAATTGAGCGTGTAGCGGCAAGAAACCTGCTGGTAAAACGACGCCCATTGCCGTTTGCAGCAGCGCACATCAGCCAAAGGGCCATCCAGAACGCCCCGGATCGCAAACGTCATAAAACAACCATACGCCGTTCGATCCAATCCAGGCTGGAGGTTGTTGCCAGCGATGCTGCGGTTCGACTGGGCGATAAACTTTCAGTTGCCATCGTTGTTGCCGACAGCCGTGATGGAACCATATTGGCACAGGTGGGATCAGCCGGTTTTTTTGAAGAGGGGCGGTCCGGCTGGATTGACATGAGCCGGGCAAAGCGATCACCCGGCTCCACCTTGAAACCCTTCATCTATGGCCTGGCCCTTGAGGAGGGCCTTGTCTTGCCGGAGACATTGATTTCTGACCGGGCTGCTGATTTTTCCGGCTATCGTCCGCGAAATTTTGATCTGAGTTATCAGGGTGATGTCAGTATCAGACGGGCGCTGCAATTGTCTTTGAATGTGCCGGCTGTGCGTTTGCTGCACGCTGTCGGACCGGCGCGATTGACGGCACTATTGCGCGACGCAGGTGCCGGTTTTATCTTTCCCTCAGCCGAACGACCGGGACTATCCATCGGCCTGGGTGGAATTGGTATCAGTCTGGTCGACCTGGTTCAGGCCTATACCAGCTTTGCCTCAACGGATGGCCGGGCCGTAGTTCTTTCAAACGGCGTCGACACGGTCACCGGTAGACCTTCCCGGCGCCCCTTGCTGCAAAATGCAGCGCGGTGGCATGTCAGTGACATCCTGCGCGGCATCGGTCCGCCCGTTGCATCACCCAACCGGGAACTGGCTTATAAAACCGGCACCAGCTATGGCTACCGCGATGCCTGGTCAATTGGATATGATGGTCGATATGTTATCGGCGTGTGGATAGGGCGGGCTGATAATGGCGCCATCCCGGGACTGACCGGGCAGGGTGCCGCCGCCCCCGTTCTGTTTGAGGCATTCAGCCGATCAGGCCTGAGCGAAATACCCTTCAGACCTGCATCTGTGGGAGCTGTGCGCATAAGCCGTGCGCAATTGCCTCCGTCGCTCAAACGCTTTCAGACCTTTGAGGAGACTTTCGAGCGCAAAAAAAGCGGTGAAAGCAAACCACATATTGCTTTTCCACCTTCGGGTGCGCGGCTGGAACTGAGCCATGCGTCAACGGGTGACTTTTCGCCGGTTATTGTCAAACTGCAGGGTGGCCGACCGCCGTTTCGCTGGCTGGCCAATGGTGAGCTTGTGGACAGACCGTCCCGTCGTCGCAACTGGCACTGGATGCCCGATGGTCGCGGCAGCGCCCGTCTTGCCGTTATCGACGCCTCTGGCCAAACCGCACACGTGGACGTTGTAATTGACTAGCCTGTTTCACGTTTTTTCAGAGACGGGACAACGGTGTCGGTGGTTGATTTTGTCGATGCATTCAGGTTTTGCCGATTCCTTCAAAACCTGAATTACTCCGGACGTGGGCTGTTCTGACAGCAACGATTAGGTTCCATTTGTACGGGCTATTTGCCTAATGCCTTGCGATATACAGCCTCATCGGCATGTCCGTCTGGTGTCATGCCATTGCGACTTTGGAAATCACGGATGGTGGCACGCATTTCCAGACCGATACGACCGTCTGTTCTGGGTACAGCATAGCCTGCTGCTGCCAGTGTTTTTTGCAGTGCGATGCGCTCGCTTTTATTGAGCGGGCGTTCCAGATTCCATTCGCCCTGAAACGGGCCGGTGCGGTTGGCGATTCTATCCGCCAGATGCGCGATGGCCAATGAATAGGCGTCAGAAAAATTATAGGTCTTGATGACGGGCAGATTTCCTGAAACCAGAAATGCCAGACCTTCAACGCCGCTGGGGAAAAACAGGGTTGCATGGCCTTTATCCGGCAGTGCACCACCATCGGTGCGACGCACGCCGCGCGCCTGCCAGTTTGTATATGTATCATTGGCGCTGAGCAGATCTATATTTTTCGGCAAGGAGACCTGAAACCCCCAGGGCACGCCTGTCTGCCATCCGTGTTGGGATAGATAATTTGCCGCTGATGCAAGCGCATCGGGCTTGTGCGCCCAAAGGTCGCGTTTGCCATCGCCATTGTGATCAACGGCGAATTTCAGAAAACTGGACGGCATGAACTGGGTGTGGCCCATGGCACCTGCCCAGGAGCCACGCATCTGTTTTCGACTTAACCGTTCCTGCTGAAACACCAGTAGGGCGTTGACGAATTCCTTTTGAAAATAGTCTCCGCGATAACCGATATAGGCAAGCGATGCGAGTGAGCGGAAAATATCGCTTTTCCCAATATAGCCGCCATAGTTGGTTTCCATGCCCCAAATGGCCAGGATCACATAACGATCAACGCCGTATTTTTTTTCGATCGCAGCCAATGTCCTTGCATATTTTTTGGCCATTGCCCGGCCTGTTTTTATGCGCGAATCTGTCACGGATTTTTCAACATATTGCCCGATGGTCCGCTTAAACTCCGGTTGACCCTTTGTCAGTTTGACAATTTTCTTGTTCATGGTCAGGCCAGCCGTTGCAGCCTCGAAGGTTTCCCAGCTGACACCTGCAGCGGCAGCATCCGGATACAGCGACTGTACAAAATTGTGGAAGCTTGGTTTTGCCGTGGCACCGACTGTTATCAGCAGACCGGCCAGGGTCATGACGGCCGCGTGTGTGAGGAGCTTTTTTGTAAATCTGATCATGTGGGAATGATATCAACAAGTTCGCGCCGTGCAAGCGTGTAGAAATATACTTCTTATACCTGTATGCACTTGTAATAACACCTGGCCTTTTCTATGTGTGCGCTAACCGCTATCATGGTGCCTGATGGGTGTGTTCACGATCTGTGATATGAACTGTACCAGAATGTGTAGTCAGCTTGTGCAACACTGGCATAGATTGACATTTGGCATTAATTGGGCGCGGTATAATTGTAGATTGAGGGTACCGTTTTTATTGACTAAGGTAAGCCGGCTAATAGGCAGCGCAACTTGGGTGAGGTTCGTCCGTGAAGATTACGTCAATAATAGACTTTCTGGATTCGATAAATGACCTGGACAAACAGTCCGATATTATCGATAAACTTGAATCTGTGCTCGATACCTACGGATTTGATTTTTACGGCGTTATTCGCCAACCCAAAGCATCAGAAGATCCGTTGAGTCTGGTTTTGGCCGGGCGATGGCCTGATGGCTGGCCTGCGCGCTACATGCAAAAGAAATACGTGCTGATTGATCCGACCATACGGTTTCTGGGACATGCGAGAAAGGGCTTCAGCTGGGCAGAAGCGATTCCGGCATTTCAGTCAGACCCCCATCGCAGGCGTATGCAGCGCATGATGGTTGACTCGATGAAGTACGGTCTCGAAAGCGGCTATATCTTCCCGGTGCATGGTCGCCGCGGGCTTTTGGGCAATTTATCCATCGGTGGACGACACGTGGATCTCAGCCCGCTGGAAATGATCCAGTTTGACGCCATGGCGAAGATCGTATTCTGGCGACTGCTCGAGTTGACAGATCCGATTATCAATGAGGAACTCACCTCAACGGTGGATGTGCAATTAACCCGCCGCGAAATGGAAGCGCTGAGCTATCTCGCCGACGGCATGACATCCAATGAGATTGCAGCCGTATTGAAATTGTCCAATCACACGGTCGACTGGTATATGAATGCGCTTCAAATTAAACTGAAAGCAAAAAATCGCCATCACGCGGTTGCCATTGCATTTCGTCTCGGGTTGATCTCTTAAGTCTGCTGAATGTGCAGTCAATAGTTTGACGTATTTCCAAATGGTTGAATCAGCAGCGTCCAAAACGCCCTGATTGGTGCCCTGATTGGTGCAGTGCACACAAAATGTTGCAAAGTGATCAAAATTTTGCGTGCAATGGTTGTGCATGTGATCGACATGCCACTGGGTCGCATCATGTTTTGATGGCACCATTTGACCGAACTATTCCGGTTGCTGACCAGGCGCGGTGGGCGCGGTGGTGCTGCCAGTCCCCTCTGGCAAGCCTTTCAAAGGTCTATCGCATTTCGGGATGGGGAATGCCGGTTCGTCGGGGCCACTGCGCGAATTGTTCGATGCTTAACATTGTACTGTACGGCGGGCCTTGCTGAATGAACCGGCTTTGCATCATCAAATGCTTCCATTTAAGCATGATACGATCTAAGAGAGAGCAGGATGTGACTTTAGAGCAATTCAGGTTTTGACGGGTTCGGCAAAACCTGAATGCATCAACAAAATCAAAGGCCGACACCGTTATCCCGTTTCTGACAAAACGTGAAACGGTCTAGGTCGCTGCACTGCACAAACCTGGAGACCCTCGCCTTGCCAATCTCAAAAATTCTCGTCGCCAACAGATCTGAAATTGCAATCCGTGTATTCCGTGCGGCCAATGAGCTGGGCCTGAAAACAGTGGCGGTCTGGGCAGAGGAAGACAAGCTTGCGCTTCATCGTTTCAAGGCGGATGAATCCTATCAGGTGGGGCGTGGGCCACATCTGAAGGATGACCTTGGACCCATTGAGAGCTATCTGTCTATCGACGAGATGATACGGGTTGCCAGGCTTTCGGGTGCCGATGCGATACACCCTGGTTATGGTCTGCTTTCTGAAAGTCCTGAATTTGCAGAAGCCTGCGCCGAACATGGCATCGTGTTTATCGGACCAAAACCCGAAACAATGCGACGGTTGGGTAACAAGGTTGCCGCACGCAATCTGGCGACCGAGGTTGGTGTACCGGTTGTACCTGCCACGTTACCCTTGCCGGACGACATGGATGAAACAGCCCGGATGGCCCGGGAAATAGGTTACCCGGTCATGCTCAAGGCATCCTGGGGCGGCGGCGGCCGTGGAATGCGGGTCATTCGTTCTGAAGAAGACCTCAGCCGGGAAGTGACAGAAGGCAAGCGCGAGGCGCGCGCCGCCTTTGGCAAGGATGAAGTCTATCTTGAGAAGCTTGTCGAGCGCGCCCGTCATGTGGAAGTGCAGGTTCTGGGGGACACACACAAGAATGTCGTCCATCTTTTCGAGCGCGACTGTTCAATCCAGCGCCGCAATCAAAAGGTTGTGGAGCGGGCACCGGCGCCCTATCTGGATGATGCTCAAAGGGAAGAGCTTTGCGCCCATGCGATCAAAATAGGTCTGGCGACCCATTATATTGGCGCAGGAACAGTCGAATTCCTGATGGACTGCGATACCGGTTCTTTCTATTTCATAGAGGTCAATCCGCGCATTCAGGTCGAACATACCGTGACTGAAGAAGTTACAGGCATTGATATCGTCAAGGCACAGATACACATCCTGGACGGATTTGCCATAGGCGAACCTGGTTCCGGGGTCCCGAAACAATCCGATATCCGGTTGAATGGGCATGCCTTGCAGTGCCGCATCACAACGGAAGATCCGGAGCAGAATTTTATTCCCGATTATGGACGTATCACTGCCTACCGTGGAGCGACGGGTTTCGGCATTCGTCTGGATGGGGGTACGGCCTATTCCGGTGCTGTTATCACCCGGTTTTATGATCCGCTGCTGGAAAAAATTACCGCCTGGGCACCGACCTCCGATGAGGCGATCAATCGCATGGACCGGGCCCTGCGTGAGTTTCGGATCCGCGGCGTGGCCACCAATCTGACATTTCTTGAAGCGATCATCAGTCACAGCAGTTTTCGCGACAACAGCTATACAACCAAGTTCATTGACAATACGCCCGAGCTGTTCGAGCAAGTGCGCCGCAAGGACAGGGCAACGCGGCTGCTGACCTATCTTGCTGATGTCACGGTAAACGGTCATCCGGAAACACGTGACCGGATAAAGCCGGCTGATGATGTTACAGCACCAACAGTGCCGCATTGTGTGGGTGCAATACCTGATGGCAGCAAACAACTGCTCGATTCGCTTGGACCCAGTAAGTTCGGTGCGTGGATGCGCGATCAAAAGCGCGTCTTGCTGACAGACACAACGATGCGTGATGGCCATCAGTCGCTTCTTGCAACACGCATGCGTACCCATGACATAGCGCGCATATCAGGTACCTATGCCAGAGCCCTGCCCAATCTCCTGTCTCTCGAGTGCTGGGGTGGTGCAACCTTTGACGTGTCGATGCGCTTTTTAACCGAGGACCCGTGGGAGCGTCTGGCGCAGATACGCGAGGGGGCACCAAATCTGTTGCTGCAGATGCTGCTTCGTGGTGCGAATGGTGTTGGCTACAAGAATTATCCGGACAATGTGGTCAAACATTTTGTGCGTCAGGCAGCATCAGGTGGTGTTGATCTGTTTCGGGTGTTTGATTGCCTGAACTGGGTCGACAATATGCGTGTTTCCATGGATGCGGTTTGCGAGGAAGAAAAACTATGCGAAGCGACCATCTGCTACACCGGCGATATCCTCAATAGTGCGCGCCCGAAATACGACCTGAAATACTATACGGGACTGGCTGATGAACTGACCAGGGCGGGTGCGCATATCATCGCTGTGAAGGACATGGCAGGTCTGCTCAAACCTGCGGCGGCAAAGCAATTGTTCAATGCGCTGCGTAATGCCACTGACCTGCCCATCCACTTTCACACCCATGATACGTCCGGTATTTCTGCTGCCACAGTGCTGGCTGCCGTTGATGCCGGTGTTGACGCGGTTGATGCTGCAATGGATGCCCTGTCAGGCAATACCTCGCAGCCCTGTCTTGGGTCCATCGTCGAGGCTTTGCGCGGCACGGAGCGCGATCCACAGCTTGATCCTGAATGGATACGTCGAATTTCTTTTTACTGGGAGGCGGTGCGCGCCCAGTATGTTGCCTTCGAAAGTGATTTGAAAGGACCGGCGTCGGAGGTCTATCTGCATGAAATGCCCGGTGGTCAATTCACCAATCTCAAGGAACAGGCCCGCTCACTGGGGCTTGAATCACGATGGCATGAAGTAGCTCAGGCCTATGCGGATGCCAACCAGATGTTTGGTGATATCGTCAAGGTCACACCCTCGTCAAAGGTTGTTGGCGACATGGCACTGATGATGGTGTCTCAGGACCTGTCCGTGGATGACGTGAAAGATCCCAAACGCGATGTGTCCTTCCCCGAATCAGTCGTTTCCATGATGCGCGGAGACCTTGGGCAATCACCCGGTGGCTGGCCCGTTGATATTCAAAACAAGGTCCTCAAGGGCGACAAGGCGTTCGTTGAACGACCCGGATCATTGCTGGAGGATGCAGACCTTGCAGCCGAACGCCTTGCCATCGAAACAACAATTGATCGGCCGGTCAATGAGTTCGAGTTCGCGTCCTATTTGATGTATCCAAAAGTCTTTACCGACTACGCGTCAGCGCTTGACACCTATGGCCCGGTTTCCACTTTGCCGACGCCCAATTACTTCTACGGCCTGCCAGCCGGCAATGAGCTGTTTGTAGACCTTGAAAAGGGCAAGACACTGGTCATTCGAAATCTTGCGGTTGGTGAGCCGAATGACAAGGGTATGGTGACCGTGTTTTTTGAGCTTAACGGCCAGCCACGACGCATCAAGGTACCCGATCGCGCCCACGGAGCATCCTCGGCAGCGCTGCGCAGAAAAGCTGAGGCAGGCAACGATCTGCAGGTTGGCGCACCCATGCCCGGCGTCATTTCAACTGTCGCTGTTGCCCCGGGTCAGGAAGTACAGTCCGGTGACGTTCTATTGTCCATCGAGGCGATGAAAATGGAAACGGCCATCCATGCGGAAAAAGACGGCGTCGTGTCTGAAGTTCTCGTCAAAATCGGTGACCAGATTGATGCAAAGGACCTTCTTGTGGTTTTTGCCTGAGTGCGTCGTCAGTCAAATGGTCTAATATTGCTTCGTTCGTTCGGGATGAAAATACATGCGGGTGGCGGTTTCAATATTGTTTTTTGTCAACGGTCTGATCGTTGGCAGTTGGGCTCCACTCGTGCCGGAGCTCGCTGCTCGTCACGATTTGTCTGAAGCCCAAATGGGCCTGATGATACTGGCGTTGGGGTTTGGCTCGTTGATCATCATGCCTTTTTCCGGCGCACTTATTGCCCGTGTGGGAGCATTGCCTGTTTTGCGGGTTGTCGGCCCGATCTGTGCCCTGGCCATAGTGCCAATCGTTGCAGCGCCCTCGGCTGTCCTGCTGGCGATTTCGCTGATCGTTTTTGGCGGCATCATCGGTTCCACAGATATAGCGATGAATGCCAATGCTGTTGTCGTGGAACGCAGGCGAAAGCGGGCCATTATGTCGTCATGTCACGGGTTCTGGAGCCTTGGCGGTCTGACAGGGGCCGTATGTGGCGGCTTTCTGATCGACTGGTGGGGTCCGATGGGCCAAGCGCTGATTATAACCACCCTGGCGTTCCTTCTGGTGCTGGCTGTGATCAGATATCTTGCACCGGATCTGCCACCGGCGGATGACATCAAGCCGCGTTTTCGCCTTACCTTTGCGCCAATGCCCTACGTTCTTGGGCTGGTTGCACTGTTTTCCATGGTGCCGGAGGGTGCCATTTTGGACTGGGGCGCACTCTACCTTCGACAGGACCTCGGTGCTGACGTCAGTTATTCAGGTCTGGCCTTTGGTGCGGTTGCAGCAACAATGGCGCTCATGCGTTTTGTTGGCGATGCCGTTCGCCAGCGTTTTGGTTCAGTTGCAACGGTTCGTTATTCCGCAGTCATTGCGGCACTGGGTCTCGTGATAGCAGCGCTGGCCGCAACCCCGACGATGGCTATCGTCGGCTTTGCACTGTCCGGAATCGGCATAGCCAATCTGGTTCCGGTGGTATTTTCCGCCGCTGGAAATCTACCCGGACTACCGGCTGGTGTCGGCATCAGCATTGCCACCTGTATGGGGTATTCGGGCATTCTTCTTGCACCCGCACTGATTGGGTTTGTTGCCGAGTATAACGGGTTTTCTGCTGCTTTCCTGGGCCTTGCGGTCCTGTTTGTAATCGTGTTCCTGTCCGCGTCGACCGTAAGTCATGCGGACATCGGTGGATTGGAACCTGCTGCGGGTGAATGAATATCTGCCTGCACAGGCCTGATCCTCAACAGACCCTGGTTCGTTTCACGTTTGTCTTCACGTCCCCGGGATTATCCGGATTTTCTTTCATACTGGCTGATGCGGTTTTGAAACTGGCGTTGTTCCCATTTTGCGCCGAATATGTGGAACATACCAAACAGTAAAATTGCATGAAACCCGATGGCCAGTGCCCAGGGGACGATGACCCACATAATCCAGATATCATCCGGTGTGACCTGAATATTAAAAACATAAAGGCATGGAACGATGACCACAAAGGCAATCCAGTTCATGTGAAAGCCTTTCAGATTTTGAACATAGTCAATTGCATCACGTTCCTGTTGTGCGGTTATCGGTGATTGTTCGGCTGCGCTTTCGGTCATGATCTTCTCCTGAACCAAATCAGAAACACTGGTTTCAAATACAGCCGCGAGACATTTCAGTGATTCCAGACTGGCGGTTTTTCCGCCTTCGATGCGTTGGATTGTGCGCACGCTCAAGCCTGTATGCTCGGCAAGCTGCTCCTGCGACCACCCGCGATCAACTCTGAGTTTTTGAATGGACATCATCGTCACCTTCGCTCTGCTGTACGCAACACATGGCTTTTCTGGCCGGATATGAACACGTCATATACCTGACACAGCACGACACGAGCCTGACAGTTGATCATTTCATCTGCGGTTAATCACGTGGCTGCCGGTTCGCCAATTTTATGCCATTTGTTGCAAACTTGGAAGTGAGGCCAGCAGCGCGTGCTGCACCGTTCCGGTTGTTGAACCCGACGGCGACACGGTTGTGCTGTTGATTGTGGATGCTTGTGGTTCCTGCCGCACCCGGGGTTTGGCACAGCCGGTTATTGCGTCGGTGTCGCGGGTTTTTCCAGCAGCTTGCCCCAATTGGTGCGATCTTCCATCTGGGTGCGGGTCTTGTTGTTGATAAATCCCTGGACATTGGGCGGGATCCAGCCACCGGCAAGCCCTTTATAAACAGCAATCAGATTGGTCAATACATCGGCACGCGCTGCCAGAAGACGTGTTTGAGAATCGAGCAGGGAATTTTGTGCATCCAGAACACGGTCGTAACTGGCTGTGCCGTCCCGGTACTGGTTCAAAACCTCCGCTTCAGCCTGTTTGGACGCCGCGACACTGCGCCTGAGATACACCGTCTGCTGTTTGGACTTCAAAAAGGCGACCAGTGCTGTTTCAACTTCTGAATAGGCTGTGAGCACGGTGTTTTTGTACTGTAGCAGCGTTTGCTGAAACTCGGCATCCTGCACGCGAACATTGTTTCGGATGCGCCCATAGTTGAGGAAATTCCAGGAGAAGGAAGGATTGATAAAACCTTCAAAACTGCGGCTGTTGAAGAGGCCGGAAAAGTCACTTGATTTAACACCAATGGCACCGCTGATCGTAAAGGCGGGGTAGAGATCAGCCTTGGCGACACCAATTTGCGCTGACTGGGCGGCGGCAAGATATTCAGCGGCGCGAACATCCGGGCGTCTGCGCAACATGTCAGCTGGTACGCCAACGGCAACTGTCGATGGAATGCGCGGCAATCGACGATATTTTTTCAATCGCTTTGCGACACCGCCGGGTGTCTCACCCAGCAGAACACTCATGGCGTTCATGGCTTGAGCAAGATCGGCCTCATAGCCGGGGATCACAGCCAGCGTATTATTATAGGACGCGGTTGCTTCATCAACATCAAGTTTTGTTGTGGTGCCACCCTCGAGTTTGATGTTCGCCAGGTCCAGACTTTTTTTCTGAAGTGCAATACTTTGCCATGTTATGCCGATCAGACCCTGAATTTCTCGTATCGAAACATAGGTGGCTGCGATGTCACCGGTCAGGGTCACAAGCGCATCGTCATAGCTGGCAATCTGATAAAGCAGATTGGCCTGTGCAGATTGTACATCGCGTCTTATTTTGCCCCAAAGGTCAATTTCCCAGCCGGCATCAAACCCTGCGCCATAGCGGGTAAAATTCGGATCAATGGGGACAAATTTTCTGATCTCGCGAATGAGCGGTTCGTTTTTGCTCAGGCTCAGGCGTCGCACGCTGGTGCTGGCCTGCTGTTGTTGGGGGAAGAGTTCACCTTCGGCTACACCCAGTTGCGCGCGCGCCTGGTAGACCCGAACGCCGGCTGCCTCCAACAGCAGGTTCTGCTGATATGCCTCTTCAACAAGCGCGGTTAACGTAGGGTCCTTGAAGAGTGTCCACCAGTCTGCAACAGCTTCACTGCGGGTGGTAAAGCCGGATTTTTTGTCTATGTTCAGGCCTGCGCCCTTGCTCCAGCTGCCAAGATAGGGTGCCTCCGGGCGTTCGAAATCGGGGCCGACCATACAGCCGGTCAAAACCAGTCCCAATGCTGCAACAAAGGCTATGCGCGCCGGGCGCGCAGATTGAACATGGTACGCTTTACACAAACTCATCATCACAGAAAATCCAGTGGGAAGAGGAAGTTGGCCCAACTGTAGAGCCGCATATTGATGCGCCGAAGTGGTGCAAAATCCTTGCCGCCGCCGGTATAAATTGCGACGGCTCCGTGTGCACCGGCGGGCAAACGTTTCAACGCCGGATCATCAATGCTGATCTGCACTGCAATACGCCCCTGTAGCTTGGGAAACCGAAATATCGGAACACTGCCGCTGGGCTTGATCTGGCCCATGCCGGTTCCCCACCATACCGTATCGACTTTCGCTTTGAAAATCTGTCCGGGGTATATGTCAAGCGCCACTTCGGCTTCCTGACCGGGTTCAACGAATTTGAGGTGTTCCTGATAAAAGCTGGCCAGAACATAGGGATTGTCATCGGCAATGAGGACTGCCAGGGCACCAATGCGCCTGTCACCGACAACCAGACCGGGCCGGGCCTGCTGGTTGACGATCATCCCGTCTTCTGGTGCCCGCAGCGTTGTCTGTTCGAGGTAATACTGCGCCTTTTTCAATTGAGCTTCGGCACTCACAACCTGTGCATTGACCCCGTCAATCTTGGCATCTCTGGCGAGTTTGGCCTTTTGGATATTGGCCTCTGCCTCGGCCACCTGTGCTTTTGCCGCGCCCAACTGAGCGTTCCATTGGTCGAGTGTTTCCTGACGCGCGCCGCCTTTTGGCACCAGATCAGTAAAACGATCAACCTGTTCCTGGGCATAGGTCTGATTGGCCGTTGCCTCGGCCAGGGCGTCTGTTGCCAGATCAACATCGGCGTCCAGAATGAGGGCATTCTGTTTGGCTTCGACAAGGTTGGCCGTGTCTTCGGTCACTTTCAGCGCGTAGAGGGTCGTGTCGAACTGATAGAGAATATCGCCAGCCTTGACCGGCTGATTGCCCTCGACGAGGACTTCCGTCAGCAGCGTTGGCTGCGGCAAACGGGGAATGAGCTGAATTGTCGGGCGAATGACGTGCGCATCAATGGTGAAAGGCTGGTAAAATCGCAACGCCACGATAAAGATCAGCAGCATATGGACGCCAACCCAAAAGCCCACAACACCCCAGACAATATTGAATTTCAACAGCCTGAAACGGAAGAAAACGAGCCAGACAAAGACAACATAGATTCCAACGAGACCAAGGGCGATTAGCATATTGTTACTCCACTACGCCGATTGATCGGGTTTTTGCCTGGGTTCACCCGTCTGGTCTGTCGTGTCTGCGTCTTGTTGATCTGATGCGGTATGTTGCGTCGGTGCGTTGTCGGAAGGAGGCGCGGTCTTGTTCATAATGGACACTTTCTCCACCTCTGCCCCTACGCCATCCTTTGGCATGCTGCGAATATCCACCGTCATGGAATCGTGTATGGCCCAGATAATCGCATGAATCCATGGAAAGACCGTAAACAGGCCAATCCAGCCAACAATCTTGACGGCTTCAGCGTGCGGGTGATTTCGCCTTTCGGCAATTTTTCCCGGCAGGCCGCCTATCTGGATCAATATGTAGAAAAACGCTATTATGGCGACGACCAGAAACGCAAATGTCCAGTAGTCATATTTTGTTAAAGACCAATCTATCAGATGCATGGTCCGTCCCCAAACACGGTGGTGCGTTGTCGCCCGGTTAAAATAGCCAATCGTCAACTACATTATGACATCATTACTCATTTGCAACGTGTTGTTCCTGTTTTAACGGCAGTGCCTTTATATTTTGATAAAGAAAATCCATTGCCCGACGTATGCGAAGACTGGTCTTTAACTCCTGATGCGATGCCAGCCATATCGGCAGTGCCGGAATCTCCACGTCATGCAAAATGCGGCGGATACCAGGCTGCCCCGCCGCCAGAAAATGGGCGGCAAAACCAATACCTGCTCCTGCCTTGACCAGCTCCCAATAGGCAACCTGATCATCCGTGCGAATGGCGAACTGGTCGCGAAGGGCGGTGATGCCCAGGTTTCGCATGCCGTCTATGATCAGATTGGAGCGGTCCATGCCAACCAGACGGTGGCGCATGAACTCCTGTGTCGTTTGCGGTGTGCCAAAACGACGAAGATAATCCTCATGCGCGTAGGTTCCCATGCCCAACTCGTTGGTTTTACGGGCAATTACGTCATTTTGAACCGGCCTGAACATGCGCACCGCAATGTCGGCATCGCGGCTAAGCAGGTTTTCAACCATATTGCTTGGAACAAGCTCAATTTGTATCTCCGGTTCAGCATTTGCCAATCGTGCCAGCACCGGCGGTAGAATATAGGTGGAAACAATCTCGCTGGCCGTTATGCGTACCGTGCCGCTCAATGCCTGGACGTTGCCTGCTGCCTTGAGTGAAAACCGGTCGGCCTCAGCCTGCATCGCCCGCGCCTCATCAACAAGTGACAGACCCGGCTCGGTCAGGGTCATGCCCCGGCGGCCACGGGCAAATAAAACCACGCCGATATCACGCTCAAGCGCATCGATATGACGACCCAGAGTTGGTTGACTGATGCCCAGATGGGCAGCCGCTGCTGCAAGTGTGCCATTTTCTGCGACGGCTAAAAAACTTCTGACCAGATTCCAGTCCATCGCAATTCAATTCATTTATGAATAATTAACATGCATATATATGGATTTAACATACGAATATGAAGCGATATTGTCCAGCGTGACCGACAGAAATTTTGAATACAGGAGACAGCACAATGAGCACGATTGCAGTATTGGGTGCCAATGGCCGACTTTCAAACATGGTTGCACGGAAATTTTTGACCGCCGGCCATCAGGTCATTGCCATAACCCGCACGGGCACAGCAAAAGGGTTTGGTAAGGAGGTCGAGCAACGCGCAGCCGATGCCATGGATCGTGATGGGTTGATCAGGGCAACGCGGGGTGCAGATATCATCTTCAATGGCCTTAACCCGGCCTATACGGACTGGAAAAAATACGTGATGCCGCTGGGCGAAAATGTCATGGCCGCTGCCAGCTACCATGGTGCCCTTCATCTGTTTCCCGGTAATATTTACAATTACGGTCACGCAATTGCCGCACATGTGGATGACGACGCTCCAATGGTGGCAACGACCCGCAAGGGGGCCATGCGTAACCAGCTTGAAAACCTCTTCCAGGAGCAGGCAGACCAAAACAAAGTACAGACCATCATTCTGCGTGCCGGTGATTTTTATGGTGGGACACTGACAGGCTCATGGTTCGATCTGGTTGTTGCGGCAAAGATAGCCAAGGGCACCTTTACCTACCCCGGTCCCATGACAGTGCCACACAGCTGGGCCTATTTGCCGGATCTTGCTTCCAGTTTTGTCAAATTGGCCGCTCATGCCGGCGAACTCAATCCCATTGAGGCCTTTCTTTTCGCGGGCCATACTATGACGGGTGCACAGCTCAAGCGGCATTGTGAACAGGCAGCCGATGGTGCGCTGAAGCATGCAGGTGTGCCCTGGCCGCTTCTGCGTTTGGGCGGGCTTGTTGTCCCGATGCTGCGGGAAATCAGCGAAATGGCCTATTTGTGGAAAACAGCGCATGAACTGGATGGGCAAAAGCTTCAGTGCCTTATCGGCGATGTACCAGGAACCGATCCAAAATCAGCCGTTGCGCAGGCCTTGTCAGATTTATCTGTAGTCAGGCCGGCAGAACAGGCGCGCACGCTGCACCTGGCCGCCTGAGTATCTTCACATATCCTGTCCGTCAGGTCAGACGGACAGGACATTTTGCGATCCGGTCCCATGGTGGATGGTCGTCTGCGGTAAATAAACCGCTGCCCCGAGTTGACAAGAATGGTCAATTGTACCACCTCATCCCAAGAGCTGCTGAATTGCGCAATGGGCTCGAGAGGTCGGTATGAGCACGTATCAATCACATGTATCCGCAAGACGTTCATCTGTGGGTGTTGACGTGGGGGGCGTTATGGTTGGCGGAAACACGCCAATCGTTGTGCAGTCCATGACCAATACGGATACGGCAGACATCGATGCAACCGTGGCACAGTGTGCCGCGCTGTCCGAGGCGGGCTCTGAACTTGTCCGTATCACCGTTGATCGCAACGAGAGCGCTGCCGCCGTTCCAAAAATCCGCGAACGTCTGGAGCGGCTTGGGCTGGATATCCCGCTCATTGGTGATTTCCATTATATTGGCCACAAGCTTCTGTCTGACCATCCGGCCTGCGCGCAGGCGCTGGCAAAATATCGCATAAATCCCGGCAACGTCGGCTTCAAGGACAAGAAGGACAAACAGTTTGCCCAGATAATCGAAATGGCCATCGAATATGACAAGCCCGTTCGCATCGGGGTGAACTGGGGTTCACTTGATCAGGTTCTTCTGACACGCCTGATGGATGAAAATCAGCAGGCCGGTGGCACACAGACCGCACAGGAAGTGATGCAGGAAGCCATCGTGCAGTCTGCGCTGCTGTCAGCTGATCTGGCAGAGGAAATTGGCCTTGGGCGTGACAAAATCATTCTGTCGGCAAAAGTCAGTCAGGTGCAGGACCTCATTGCGGTCTATACGGCATTGGCACAGCGGTCCGATCACGCGCTCCATCTGGGATTGACCGAAGCGGGTATGGGCACAAAAGGCATTGTCGCCTCATCGGCAGCACTCAGCGTACTGATGCAGCAGGGCATTGGTGATACAATCCGCATATCATTGACGCCGGAACCTGGCGGAGACAGAACCCGGGAGGTTCAGGTTGCCCAGGAATTGCTGCAGGTGATGGGTTTTCGCCAATTTATTCCGATTGTTGCTGCCTGCCCGGGCTGCGGGCGCACCACATCAACGGTGTTTCAGGAACTGGCACAGAAAATTCAGGACGACATCAGGCGCAATATGCCTGTCTGGCGCGAAAAATATCCAGGTGTTGAGGCCCTTAATGTTGCCGTCATGGGCTGCATCGTTAACGGGCCCGGCGAGTCAAAACATGCCGATATTGGCATATCATTGCCCGGCACCGGTGAAAGCCCCGCCGCGCCGGTATTTGTTGACGGAGAGATGGTTAAAACGCTGCGTGGGGCCAATATTGCCGGTGAATTCGAAACCATGGTCGATACCTATATTGAAAACCGGTTCGGCCAGAACGTCTGAACCCATTGCCCTGACCATGGGGAGAGGCCATGCCGATACCGATCGGTTATGCGGAGCAAATTCCCACGCCGCAGGCACAGCGATCGATTGAACGCTGCTGGTCCTATGTTGCGCCATCAGCTGGCGAGACGACTATCCTGCCCGATGGCCGATCTGATATCATTGTGCGGTTTCATCTGGACAAGGATGGCCGGGCCATATCACGTGTTCCTGTATTAACCGGTCCGGCGACCCGCCCCTATATAGTGCGATTTAAAAGTGGTGATGCCTGGATGGGTTTGCGGATGCGCCCGCAATACGGCGTTGCCCTGTGGCGTGGTGCATGCACAGCAATCGAAAATGCCGTGTATCGGGGTGCGCAGGTGAAAGATCACCTGCCGGAGCTCTTTGGCATGCGCGGTGAACCGGTATCCCTGTCATGGATTGAAAGGGCGCTGACCACAATCGCAGACAGAATAAGCTGCGGGATCGAAACACAACTGGTGGATGATGCCCTGCGGCTGTGTCATCTCACAGGCGGGCGGGTCAGAATAAATGAACTCGCGGAGCAACTGCACTGCACAGACCGTCATCTGCAGCGTGTGTTCAGAACGAGCGTTGGCCTGGCACCCAAAGACTATGCCCGGATTGTGCAGTTTCACCGGGCATTGATTTTGATGATCAGGAGCGGACTGTCGGCAGCTGACAGCGCATTTGAAGCAGGCTATGCAGATCAATCTCACATGGTGCGCACTATTCAGACCTATGGCGGGTTTTCACCGTCACATATTCCGCAATCACTGTCGCTTCCGGGTATGCCGCTTTAGAATTGAATGAAACCGTTTCACGTTCAGTCAGAAACGGTACAACGGTATCGGCCTTTGATTTTGTTAATGCATTCAGGTTTTGCCGATTCCGTCACGTGATCAAACATATTTTCCAGATCGCCCGGCATGCAGACCTGTGTATCTTTCTGGTAGCTGGCTGTCCGGTTGCCGGCTGTTTCCTGCATGAAACCTTCAACCGGGCCGGGGCTGTGCAGATTTACTTGCCCCTTTGTTCGTGGTACGTTTTCTTGATTGAGGCATCACTGAATTGGGGGGATTTGTGAAAGCGATACGTGGGGCTTTCCTTGATTTTCTTGCCGACCCTTTTTACAAAAGCCAGGACGAGGCGGTGCGATTTCTGCCGGATGGCCTGCTTGTAATTGATGGCGAGCGGATCAAGGATTTTGGTGCCTTCGCGGATATTGCTGACGGATATGCCGGGGTGGAAACAACCCACTACACCAATCGCCTGATCCTGCCAGGTTTCATCGACACCCACATCCATTACCCACAGACCGAGATGATCGCAGCCTTCGGTGAGCAGCTTCTGGAGTGGCTCGAAAAGTACACTTTTCCAACCGAAATGAAATTTCGTGACAAGGCCTATGCCCGAAAAGTGGCCGACCGCTTTCTAAACCTGTTACTGGCCAACGGCACGACAACAGGGCAGGTGTTCACGACAACTTTTCCGCAGTCAGTCGATGCATTTTTCGAAGCCTGCAGTGAACGCAACATCTGCATGATAGCCGGCCTCACCGGGATCGACCGGCCCGGCCTGGCGCCACCGGATTATCTGGATACGGCTGACTCCTTTTATGCCAACAGCAAGGAGCTGATCGAGCGCTGGCACAAGAAGGGACGCAACAAATACGCGATTACACCGCGCTTTGCCCTTGGTTCCACACGTGAGCAGTTGGCCCGCTGCGGCCAGCTCAAGGGTGAATATCCGGATACCTGGGTCAACACACACATGTCCGAGAACCACAAGGAGATAGCCCAGGTCGCCGAACTCTTTCCGGAGGCCAAGGACTACCTGAACGTATATGAGCGGGCCGGCATCGTTGGCCCAAGGTTCACCGCCGGCCATTCGATCCACCTGAGCGATGATGCCTTTCAGCGCATGTCTTCTTCCAAGTCCTCAATCTCCTTTTGTCCGTCATCCAATCTTTTTCTGGGTAGCGGTCTTTTCATGCTTCAAAAGGCCAAATCAGTCGAGACGCCGGTTCTGGTCGGCGTTGGAACGGATATGGGTGCAGGTGACTGTTTCTCAATCCTGCGGGTACTCAATGACGCCTACAAGGTCGCTGCCCTGCAGGACCAGAAGCTCTCGGCGCTCAAGGGTCTTTATCTGGCGACACTGGGCGGCGCAAAGTCCCTGCTTCTGGAAGACGAGATCGGCAGCTTTGATCAGGGTAAATTCGCTGATTTCGTTGTGACCAATCCACGGGCAACCTCAGTGCTCGATTTTCGCGCTGAGCAGGCACTGATTGATGTTAACGCAACACCTGAGGCGCAGGCACGTGAACGTATGGAACATGAGGCTTTTGGCATGATGGTACTGGGCGACGAACGTGCGGTTGAAGCAACCTATGTCAGTGGCGAGCTACTCTACAAAAAGCCCGCGGTTGTTGGCTGAATTGGCGCAGGGATGAGCAACGCACCAGCCAAGGCGTCCACTGTGGTATTGTCCCGGAAATCAGCACCGGGTCAAGACATCGTCTATCATCAATGGCATCAGGAGGTGGTGGCGATTGCCCAGGGCTTCGAAGGCCTGATTTCGGTAAATCTCTATGATCCGATTGACAGTGTGCAGGACCAGTGGGTTCAGATGATCAGCTTCGATTCCGTTGATCACCTGCAGGCTTTTTTGAACGATGAAACCTATAAAACCAAACTGGTGGATTCACAGGCCCGGTTTGATGCGCCGATCACCCAGCAGGTGATCGCAAGCGCCAAACCAGCAGCTGTTCCGGTAACCGTCGTGATCTCGCAGCTCCTCAAACCGGGTTTCGAAGCGGAATATCAAAAATGGCAACTCGAGATTGATCGTGCTGCCAAGACGTATCCGGGATTTCTGGGTACCGAAATGATCAAGCCGGTGCCGGGCGTACAAAACGAGTGGGTTGTGGTCTTTCGCTTTGATTCCACAAAACATCTGGACGACTGGTTTGCTTCTCAGCTGCACGATCAACTCATGAAGCAGGCAGAGCCATTTTTTGAAAAGGTCCATGTGCGTCGGGTCGGGCGTGGTTTCGAAGACTGGTTCGCCAATGCGGCGGGCGATGTGAGTGGTGGCCCCTCCCAGTGGAAAATGGCGATGGTGGTGCTACTGACCCTTTATCCAACGGTCATGTTACTAACCCTCTTCGTTGGTCCGCTTTTTGCTGATTGGCCGCTTCCCTACGCCATGTTTGCATCGAACGTCCTGAGCGTCGTCATCCTGACCGCTCTGATCATGCCGCTGGTAACCCGGGCGCTTGGCTTTTGGCTGGACGAAGAGACCGGATCGAAAACGTCCACGACAGTTTTCGGTGCCGGGATGATTCTGATGCTCTACGCTGTAATGGTCGCACTGTTTGTCGCGGTGACAGGGTAGAACCAGACCTGCGATACGAGAACCTTTTGAATCTCACTCTGGAAAACAGGGGCACAGGCATTGATCTGACGCCTGATGGCGCCACGCCGCGCTGATCACTGACCGTATCGCTGCAACCGCTGCTCCAGCGTACCGCTGTGCAGTTCGAACAGGTGGTTGTCATAATCGTAGAAATAGATCGAGTGGCCTTCGCCCTCCACCCTTGCGCGGCCCTGGCGCACCTGCAGACCCAGTGCCTGAATGCGTTGCAGGCGGTCATCATATTCATGTGGTTCCATTTTGAACGCGACATGGTTGTAGGTGCGCTCGCTCAAAGGGTCGCCCTCCATAATGGCAATCCAGAGCCCGGCCACATCAAAAAAGCGCTCCTTTGACAGCGAATAGCTTGTATCGCCACTGTCGTAGATTTTCCTGCCATCAAGGACCTTGATGAGCATCTCTTCCATCCTGCCCAGATCGCTGACGATAAAGGTCATGTGGCTCAGGCCTTGAATCAATGTGTTTTCCTCATGTGATTGTCTTTGCCCGGACAGCAAATTCAGCGCCACTTAGGGCACATGACCGGGAGCAAAGCAGGTTCAACATCAATGTCCGATTTATTCAATACTTTGGCGCATATGTGTGGCAAAAGAGGGCATGAAACTTGGATATACAATCATATACGTGGACAATGTCGTTGAAACCGTGGCGTTTTATGAAACGGCCTTTGGTCTGAAACAGCGCTTCATTCACGAAAGCAACCTCTACGCCGAGATGGATACCGGTGAAACGGCTTTGGCCTTTGCGGGCAATGAGGCAGCGGAGATCAACCAGATTGCCATTACGCCCAATGCGCCTGACCGATTGCCGGCAGGTTGGGAAATCTGTTTTGTGGTCGATGATGTCGCAGCGGCCTTTGAAAAGGCCGTTGAGTGTGGCGCAAAACCCGTCATGCAGCCGGCCCGGAAGCCCTGGGGGCAGACGGTGTCCTATGTGCGTGATCTGAATGGCTGCCTGGTGGAAATAGCATCACCAATGGCCTGATCCTCAACAGACCCCAGCCAGTCATTGACCTTCTGGGCAAGTTTTTCCGGCGATATGGGTTTGGGCAGATAGTCATCCATACCGGCTTCGAGGCAGCGTGCCCGATCATCCTTGAGTGCATGGGCCGTGACCCCGATGATGGGTGTATGAACACCGGTTCCTTTTTCCTGCTGCCGAATGAAGGCTGTTGCCTGATAGCCATTTTTGCGCGGCATGGAGACATCCATCAGGATCAGCTTCGGCCGCAGGGTTTTCCATAATTCGATCGCCTCCTGGCCATCAATGGCAATCTTAAAAGAGCGTCCTGTCTCGCCCAGCATGTGATCAAAAACCATCTGATTGACCTCATTGTCTTCGGCGACAAGAATGTCGGTGCGCGCTGTCTCGCCCGGTTCCTGTGCAACCAGTGCCGGTGCAACCGATGGTGCCTCTTCATTGGCATGGATTGTCAATGGAGTGTGGGCGATCGTCGATTGCTCCGGTGAGTGGAATACCGGAACACCAGGTGTGCCAGCTGGCAGTTGTGGCGCGGCTCCGGGCCTTGCCAGAATGTCGGTGAGTGTTTCCAGCATTAATGAGGCACGAACCGGTTTCATCAAATAGGAAACAAATCCATAATGCGCGCATAGTTCGGCTGTGCCGGTGTGATCCACGGCCGTCATCAACAGAACCGGGGTATTCGAGATGGGCGTGCCGGGCACAAAAACATCCCTCAGGCGCTGCCCATCGGCCTCGGGAATTTGTGTATCGAGAATGATCAGATCGATTGGCAGTCCGAGATCCAGCGACCGTTCGGCCAGTTGCGCCGCTAGGGCGATTGAATCAACCGCTGCGCAATCAAACGACCAGCTGTTCAATTGCTCGCGAATGACGTCCTGGCTGGTTTTGCTGCTGTCAATGACCAGTATACGCGCGCCGGACAGATCAGCGGGTGATGTCGTTACCGCTTTGCGGTTTTGCTGACCAACAGGCAATGTAAATTCAGCCCAGAATGTTGAGCCCTTGCCCATGGAACTGTCGACACCAATGCGGCCGCCCATAAGGTCCACAAGGCCCGCTGCTATGGCCAAACCAAGTCCGGTGCCTTCGTGGCGCCGGGTCGACGAACCATCCACCTGACTGAATTTGTCGAATATAATATTGAGTTTATCGGCGGGAATTCCCGGTCCGCTGTCCTGGACATTCAGTCGGATCTGCGCATTCTCACCGGCCTGCGTGCCGATGATATTGACAAGTATCTGACCCTTTTCGGTGAATTTGACGGCATTGCCGACGATATTGGTCAATACCTGGCGGATGCGACCGACATCGCCGATGAAGACATCCGGCAGGCCCGGGTCGTAGCGAACCACCATCTCCAGGTCCTTTTCCGCGACGCTGCCTGACAGCAAGGTAGCGACATCCTCAACCGCTTCACGCAGATTGAATGGCGCGGTATTGAGCTTCATTTGTCGGGCGTCGATTTTCGAGAAATCCAGAATATCATTGATGATGGTCAGCAATGCCTGTCCGGACTTGACGATAATGTCGGTGAATGTGCGTTGTTTGGTGCCAAGTTCGGTGCGCGCCAGAAGTTCTGCCATACCCAGAACGCCGTTCATTGGTGTTCTGATTTCATGACTCATATTGGCCAGAAACTCGGATTTCGTTTTTTCTGCGGCCTTGGCTTTGCGGCTTTCCTCACGCGCCTGCGCTATCGCTGCGTCGAGGTGGCGTATGGTGCGCCACAACAATATGTCAATCGGAATGAAAACCAGAAAACCAAGCGCCAGCAAGACGCCAATTGTTGTCAGCAGAAAGGTCTGAACCTTCTTGCCCTGGGAGACAACAGTGTCTTTCAGTGTATTCAAAATCACCTGAGAGATTTTGGTGCCGGTGTGCTGCAAAAAGCTGTCATAGGTGGAAAACAGGACACGGCCCGCCCAGCGCAAATCCGCAACAGTTTGTGCGGCGTCGACCTCACTGCCGTTGCTGATGCGCTGATAATGTTTGAATGGATTGTCGGCCCGCATGTAACGATCGGCTTTAAAAACACCGAGTTTGAGTGTTTCGGGTGTCTGCGGGTCTTCCCATAGTTTGCGAAACTTGAGGTATTGCTCTTCAACGGCAACCTGCCGGAACCGCAGGCCTTTCTTGACCGAGTCAACACCGGCATTTTCTTCCAGCGTTCCCACCTGCTCGGCACGGTCTGCCAGTGAGGTTAAGGCATCATCCAGCTTTGCCAGCTGGTTTATCATCAGCCCGAGATGGCTGATCTGGCGGTTTTGTGCCGATTGCTCGCTGTAAAACCAGACGCAAATGGTGCCGATCAGCAAAAGGGTCGCGACATAGCCGACCCTGAGGCAGGTGGAGAGACGTCGCCTTGCCCGTGCGTTGTCGCCAAATTCGTCCATTTATCACCGAGCCAATGCAATAGGCACCCATGGGGTGCGTTGCTGAATTTCAAGCAATTTTATCTGCAAGGTGGCGTGAACGCCGCATCTGCGTCATCTTTGGAAAATCGCCAAAAACGCGCAATGCTATGCAGGCATATCCTCATGATTGCGCCTGCATATTTTCAAGGAACGGTTAATGGAGACTTAATGCCCGGTTTCTGCGGCCTGCTAATGTTCGCGGTTTGCGATGAATTGTGCTGCACAGGACAATATTGCGCCGCCCGGACCAAAGGGTTGCAGCAAATCTGTTGCTTCCCTGACCAGGCCGGTCAATTGGGTGCGCGCCCAGTCGGTGCCGTGCAATGCAACCAGGGTGCCTTTGCCGCGCCCTGCGTCTTTCCCGGTGGCCTTTCCCATGGCTTGGGTGTCCGATGTCACATCAAGCAGATCATCTGACAGTTGAAAGGCCAGTCCAATTGCCTCACCAAAACGCTTCAGACATTCCCGGTCCGCATTGCCTGAACCGGAAATAATCGCGCCGGCTTCACAGGCAAAACGGATCAATGCACCGGTCTTCATCGCCTGCAGTGTGATAATGCCTGCTTCATCGGGGTGGTGGTGCTCGGCCTGCAGGTCCAGCGCCTGCCCACCGGCCATGCCGCCAATACCCGCAGCGCGCGCCAGCGCCAATACCAGCTCAGATTTTCTGTCCGCCGGCAGGTCGGTTTCAGGCGCTGCGATGAGATCAAACGCCAGGGTCAAGAGCGCATCGCCTGCCAAAATGGCCGTCGCATCGTCAAATTCCACATGCACCGTGGGCAATCCGCGGCGAAGGTCATCATCATCCATGGCTGGCAGGTCATCATGGATCAGTGAGTAGCAATGCAGACATTCCACAGCCGCTGCGACACGCATCGCGGCGGCCTCATCACCACCCAGCAGCGCCGTCGTCTCCAGCACGAGAAACGGCCGCAACCGTTTGCCGCCATTCAACACGCCGTGGCGCATGGCTGCCAGCAGGCGTGGGGGCCTGGCAATTTCATTGTCACGCGGGCGGGCGTCCAGCAGGTCTGCCAGCGCCAGATCGGTTTGCTGTGCCCGCTCGCTCAAGCGCAGGGCGAATTCCATCATGTCTTCACTCATGAAGCCGTCTTCGCATGATGTGATCGTATCGGCAATGCATTCTTTCGGTTCAAATTCACGCGCGGATACTCTAATGAAAAGCAACGGTTGAAGTCAGATGAGATTGTGTTGGCGCAAAAACGGAAAAGACAAACAGGCAAACGATCCGCGGCGTCAGTCAAACGGTTGCTGATCTATGGGGTGATTGCGGTTCTGCTATTGCCGGTGGTGCTGATTGCACTGTATCGGCCAGCCTTTGTGCACCCCATATCAACACTCATGCTGCGTGATGTTGTTTTGCTGCATGGCTACAACAGGCAATGGGTCAAGCTTGATGATATTGCGCCAGCGCTGGCCCAATCCGTCCTGATGTCAGAAGACGGCAAATACTGTTTTCACGACGGTGTCGACTGGAGCCAGCTCAACAAGGTCATTGATGGTGCCCTGGAAGGGGAACGCACCCGCGGTGCCAGCACCATTCCCATGCAGACGGTCAAGAACCTGTTTTTATGGTCAAGCCGGTCCTATGTCCGAAAAGGACTGGAGGTGCCCCTGGCCATGCTCGCCGATGCGGTCTGGTCAAAACGCCGATTGCTGGAAATTTACCTCAACATTGCCGAATGGGCGCCGGGAATCTACGGCATAGAAGCGGCCTCGCAGCATTATTACGGTATCCCGGCTGCAAAACTGTCGCGCAGAAGGGCAGCCTATCTGGCCGTGACACTGCCAAACCCCAATGTGCGCAATCCGACAAAGCCCTCCAATGGCATGGTGCGGCTAGCGCGGATTGTCGAGCGGCGGGCGCATCAGTCCGGCGCATACATCAAATGTCTTGATGATTAGATTTCATTCTATTTGTTGGATCATTGGACAACGCACAATTATACCCGGTCAGATATAAGTGAGGAATTGGCATGGCAGCACTGCAGACCAGAAAATATCTGGAAGAGCTGGTCGACACCGACAAGGATCGTCAACCGCGGCATTTCGGTACCCGCTACAACGAAGCAGGCCAATTTGTCACCGAGCGCGGCAATACAGTTGTGTGTCACGTACGGGAAGGCTCTGTAAGCCAAAAGGCGCTGTTGGACGTACGCAACAGGCTGATGCAGAGCCGCTACGCTGGTCATTTTGCCTTCACCGCACCCTCGAGCCTTCATATGACCCTGAGTGAAGGGGTCATAGAGACACGGCGTGCAGAAAATTTCTGGCCAGCCTCAATGGACCTCAACGCCTCCGTTGACGCGGTAACCCGGGCCTATATGCCGCGCATGCGCGACGTGGCTGACTGTGGAACCTTTGAAATGAAGATTGATGCTGTCACGCCCAATGGTCTGGCTGTATCCGGGGCGACGCAAAAGGATGCCGCGACCCTCACTGCGTGGCGTGACGCGTTGATTGGTGCCTTTGGCTATCGCCAGCCCAATCACGATGCCTATGGCTTCCATATCACCATGGCCTATATCATCAAATGGTTGCCTGAGGCGGCGGTGGATGACTACGTCGTCCTGCTTGAGGATTGTCTTTCCCATCTGCGTGAAACCATCACGACACTGGAGCTGGACAAGCCGGCCTTTTGCACATTTGAGGACATGAACCATTTCGAACCCCGTCTCCATCTGGCCTGACGGGGAAGGCGGTCTGCAAATCAATCCAAAACAGGAGTTTCCCCGCATGGATGCGTTTACCCTATACATCGGCAACAAGAATTATTCCTCCTGGTCCCTTCGCCCGTGGATTGCCATGCGCGCTCTGGATATTGAGTTTACCGAGGCGCTGGTGCCATTTGACATGGCCGCGGGCAATCCGGCGTTTGCTGCGTTTTCGCCGACAAACAAGGTGCCGGTGCTTAAACACGGAGATTTCCACATCTGGGAATCCCTGGCCATTTTGGAGTATGTCGCGGATTTGTACCCGGACAAGGGGTTGTGGCCCCAGGACCCGAAATTGCGTGCCCAGGCGCGATCTGTATGTTGTGAAATGTTGAGCGGATTTGGCGGGCTGCGATCGCAGTGCCCGATGAATATGCGCCGGGAGCCTGGTGCCATTGCTCTTTCGGCGCAGACCAGACGCGATATTGTGCGCATTGAAAAACTGTGGGCGCAATGCCTTGAACAATCCGGTGGTCCGTTTCTATTTGGTGCATTCGGGATAGCCGATGCAATGTTTGCGCCTGTTGTGAACCGGTTTGAGGTCTATTGTCTCAGCGAAGATGCAACGGCCAGAACCTATATGACCCACATGAAGGGCCTGCCGGCCTGGAAAGAATGGGAACTTGCCGGTCGCGCCGAACCCTGGATCGTCGAAGAAGATGAAGCGTGATGTATGAAGGGCAGGTCGGTCAAAAAAGGCTCGCATTTTTCGCGTTTCGTGTTAAATAACAGCCAATCTTGGGGTTGATTGACCCGATTGATAAAAAAATCGTCGCGGGTGCTGGTCAAACCTATGTTTGACCTGTATAAGCCCGCCCAAATTCCGATATTGACACGGGTCTTTTTTCGGCCGCCGATTGGCCGAAGAAAACGTATTGCCCGCGAGTGGAGTAAAGAAATGGCTGTACCTAAAAGTAAAATTTCCCGCTCAAAGCGCGGCATGCGTCGTGCAACTGATGCGCTGAGAGACCCTTCCTATGTGGAAGACAAGAATTCCGGCGAACTGCGTCGCCCACACCATATTGATCTGAAGACCGGTATGTATCGTGGACGTCAGGTTCTGGCCAAAAAAGCAGAAGCATAAATCAGGCTGCACAAGCCAGATGAGAAGGCCGGTGTCGAACCGGCCTTTTTTGTTGCCTGCATTTTTCCTGCGAAGATTGCATTATCTGTGATTTTCCCTACCGACAGACAACGGCGATTGAGGCATAATGGCCTAATCTGAAGCCGAGGACATCTGCATGCTGGCAGCAATTCCCCTGATGATCATACCGCTGATTGTCTATAACGTGTTGATTTTTACACCCTTTGGTGGATCAGGCGTGGCGGCTCTGTCCGTGGATTTGCTCCAGTTGCCGATGGTTTCGGGTGCTGTGTGGACCATGCAGATGGGCGATACCATCATTGTCTCAGCCCTTGTCCTGCTGTTTCTTGAAGTGCTCAAGGCAACACGTGCGGGCAGCTGGTCGGTGATTGATCACCTGCTTTCAACATTTGTCTTCATCGCGTTTCTGATTGAATTTCTTCTGGTGGCAGAGGCCGCAACCGATGTCTTCTTCATCCTGGCGGCCATCGCATTCATTGACCTGATTGCCGGATTTTCCGTTTCCATCATTTCTGCCAGGCGCGATGTGTCTATCGGGCTGTGATGCGCAAGAAGAGCGCATGAAAACAATAGGTTGTTGCCGTGCTGCCTGCATGGTTTATGCCCGACTGCCTGGCCTTTTTTTCAAATAAATTTGTTGCAGCGTCGGGTGGTATCCATCGCAACGATGATGCCGGTTGTAGCAAAAACGATTGTATTTATCGTTTCGCATCCCTGCCTATGGTTGACGGAATTTGGCGTAATTATCGGCCTTTGACCTCAAAATCGTGTGGTCTGGTGACCTAGATAGTCAAATCGCCACGACGTCGAAGGCTTTCGTTGTACTCCGCCCAATTTGTTACCCGATATCGCTTCCTGCCAAACTTATGGTGGCGAGTAGCGTTGAACTTGTGTGGCATTCAGATGTCCAGATCAGAGGCAAAACCCTCAACTACCAGAACAGCTCGTGTTCGTGCAACAAGATCGCGTAACGCAGTGTCCCCATGAGGCGTTTTGCAGAATTATACGCGAATGCGTATACATATATTTTATACGCGAATGCGCATATTTCTCTCTTATACGCATTCGCGTATATTGAGGCCAGAAAGGAATTCCGACCATGACAGATCACATTGCCAGATCAGAAAAGCAGCTCGGGGCGATCTTGCGCCGCCAGCGCAAACTCGCCAATCTAACACAGACCCAACTCAGCGAGAAGATTCATATGCGCCAGGCGACGATCTCCAAACTGGAAGATGGCGCACCGGCAACGCAACTTCGCGTCTTGATTGGGGCGCTGGCTGCGCTAGACCTTGAACTCGCTGTCCGTCCCCGCAGCAAAGGTAGCCGTGATGAGATCGAGGAGCTGTTCTAATGGCAAGGCGGCGCGCACGCATACCGCTGAATGTTTATCTCAACAGCCGCCTCGTTGGTCAGTTAACAAGACAGACAAGCGGGGCAATTGATTTCCAATACGACCAAAATTGGCTTGATTGGGAGCATAGCTTCCCGGTTTCGCTGTCTTTACCGCTGCGCGAAGACCGCTATATCGGAGATCCAGTGATAGCGGTCTTCGATAACCTGTTACCCGACAATATCGACATTCGCCACAAGCTGGCTGAACGTTCCCATGCTAACGGTGCAGACGCCTTCAGCTTGCTTGGTGCAGTGGGCCGCGATTGTGCTGGCGCGCTTCAGTTTCTGCCGGGAGGCGACGAGCCTGGAAAGGCTGGTGCCATTGATGCAAGGCCAGCGACCGATGAAAAAATCGCGGCCATCCTGGGCGATCTTGCCAGCGCACCGCTCGGCGTTGGTGAGGACAATGAGTTCCGGATTTCACTGGCGGGCGCGCAGGAAAAAACGGCGCTGCTGCACTGGAAAAACAAATGGCATATTCCGCACGGCACCACGGCGACAACGCATATCCTCAAGCCCGAGATTGGCCCGCGTGATGACGGGATTGATCTATCGCTCAGTGTAGAGAACGAGCATATATGCATGAAGCTCATTGCGGCACTCGGCATGCCGGTGGCGGACACCGCCATGGCGACATTCGGCAAAAAGAAGGTGCTTGTGGTGGAGCGCTTCGACCGGCGCTGGACGAAAGACAAGCGTCTACTGCGCCTGCCGCAGGAAGATTGTTGCCAGGCGATGGGTGTACCGCCGGGACGTAAATACGAAAACCAGGGCGGCCCCGGCGTCCCTGATCTGGTCGGTCTGTTCAAGAGTAGTGATGATCCTGCCCATGACCAAAAACTTGTCATGAAGGCTAATATTGTATTCTGGCTGCTCGCCGCGACCGATGGTCATGCAAAAAATTTCAGCCTGTTCCTGCATCCAGGTAATCGCTTCGCGATGACACCGCTTTATGACGTGATGTCCTTGCAGCCAATCATTGATGCGAAACAGCTAACACAAAAGCAAATGAAGATGGCGATGGCAGTCGGCAAGAAGCGCCATTATCGCCTTTTCAACATCTTGCCCCGCCACTTTCTGCAAACGGCGGAACTTTGCGGCATGGGTGAAAGCATCGTGCAGGAGATATTCGTGGAACTGCTTGAGGAAAGCGACAAAGCCATCGAAAACACCGTCGCCGCCCTGCCAAAAGGCTTCCCAGCCTCCATTTCCGACTCAATCATCGGCGGCTATAAGGCGCGCCTTACCCAGATCGAAAGATTTCTTGCTTGACGGTGCCATTTTCACATTAAATGGCAAATTCTAAACTCATATGGGAGTGGGAAAAAGGTGGGGGCAAGCCACAAGTGCCAGCTTGGCTTGTTTAGGCCTTGTTGCATCAAAGACTTTGCAGGTACAATTTGCCCTTACCCATGAGAATGGTCAGCCGGCACACTCGAACCTGGCGCAGCCAAGTTCGGTCATTCTGTTGAGAACGTGCACTCCGATCTTCGCCTCTGTTTTCTGATTGTCGAAAATCCGAGAGCTCAGTTTCGGCCCGATCACAACTTTCCAGCGCCCGATTTGTGCTTCTGCCCGAATATGCAGATTGTAACCACTGCTGGCTTGCCAAGCCAGTCGGCCATGGTCTTGTATTTGGGAGATGTGCTTGTTTCGCGGCGATGGATCATTGAGCGAATTCGGAGTGAGAACGGCGTTTGTCGGCGGTGGGATGACGATCTCAACATCATCGCCAAAACGCGCCGTGAGCCGATTTCGGGTCGGGGAACCATCATAGGCTCCGTCCGCCAGAAAACGCAAAACCGAACCCTCAAACTGGTCCAGAAGCCCTGGCAAGGCCGTGGGATCGCCGACGTTGTCCGGTGTAAGATCCGAGCACATGATCTCGCCAGACGCGAGGTCCAGACCAAGGTGCAGCTTACGCCATGATCTGCGTTTAGGATTTGTTTCGTGCTTGTTTTGTTGCCATTCGCCCTCGCCAAAGATCTTCAGGCCGGTACTGTCCACAGTCAGATGGATCGGCTCGGTACTCTCAATCCGCGGCTTTTCGGGCAGTTTCAAACTTTGACCCCGGCGCGACAGTGTAGAGAAATCTGGCACCGGAATTTCCACTCCCATCAGCGGCGCGATGCTGCGCATCAGCCCTTGGGTCTGGCGCAGCGGTAACTTGTAGATCGCCCGCAGGGTCAGGCTGGTTGCGATCGCAAGGTCAGAATATGCTGGTGGGCCTCTGGGGGTCGACCGGCGAGGCGCTCGCCATTGTTTCAGCGCATCGTTGGTGACCCAGATAGTCAAATCGCCACGACGTCGAAGGCTTTCGTTGTACTCCGCCCAATTTGTTACCCGATATCGCTTCCTGCCAAACTTATGGTGGCGAGTAGCGTTGAACTTGTGTGGCATTCAGATGTCCAGATCAGAGGCAAAACCCTCAACTACCAGAACAGCTCGTGTTTGTGCAACAAGATCGGTTGCAATGCAAATCCGCCTTATACTCATTGAAGCGCTGCCGCAGATTATTGCGGAAAGTGTAAAACCAATTGAGAATATTGATGGTATCAAAATCATACGGGTGGATGGTCTTGCCGGCGGTGGCGCCAGCGGTTCCACAGGTGTGGATGAGCAAGGCCGCAGCGGCGCAAGTCTGCCGGATCAGGTTGTCAACTCGGCACTTCGCTACAAAAGCCAGGCACCAATGGTCGATGCAATCATGAAGGAAGTCGGCTTTACCAGCGGCGATCTGAACGGTCTTGCACAGGCCATCAGCGCTGATATGGACGATGTTTCAGGTACAAATACTGATGCCGTAAAAATCAATGGTAGCGGGCACATCAACAACCCGGATGACTAGAGCAATTCAGGTTTTGGCGGAATCGGCAAAACCTGAATGCATCAACGAAATCAATGGCTGACACGGTTGTCCCGTTTCTGGCAAAATGTGAAACGGTTTAATCGTTGAGGTTCCGGGCTATTGATGTTTCAGGTGAACCGCATTCGCCGGTTTGTCCCACAATCAATGGCCTCAGGAGATGTTTGCAGGACTCAAGGATTGGTGATCCCTTTCAATGAGTCCTGCTTCCGGTCAGTTCCCGGCCAGTGATGTCTCGGCCAGTTTTACCCAATAGGAAACACCGTGGGGGATGACGTCATCATTGAAATCATAGGCCGGGTGATGAAGACCTGCTGTTTCGCCATTGCCGATAAAGATGAAGGCACCCGGGCGTGATTCCAGCATGAAGGAAAAATCTTCGCCGCCCATTGTCGGATCAATATTCTTGTCGACCTTCTCGGCGCCGGCAATCTCACCGGCAATTGATACCGAGAAATCAGTCTGTTCCGCGTGATTGAACGTGACCGGATAGCCGCGATGATAGACTATCGTTGCCTCACCATTGTGGGCATCGGCAACATTTTTCACAATCTGTTTGATGCGTTCTTCCGCCATGGCGCGCACATCAGCGTCGAGTGTGCGAACGGTACCGGCTATATGGGCTTCTTCGGGGATCACATTATAGGCATTGCCGGCGTTGAATTTTGTCACCGAGACAACAATCGATTGCAGCGGGTTGGCGTTGCGTGAGGCAATCAGCTGCATGCCTGAAACAACCTGCGCACCAATGGTGATGGGATCAATGGTCTGATAGGGCATGGCCGCATGGCCGCCCCTGCCTTTGATGGTAATGGTGAACTCATCGGTCGCAGCCATGATGGCACCCTGCCGTGTGGCAAATTCGCCGACAGGCAGACCAGGCAGGTTGTGCATGCCGTAGACTTCTTCGATGCCAAAGCGCTCCATCATGCCATCCTTGACCATTTCATCGCCGCCAGCGCCACCTTCTTCGGCAGGCTGGAAAATCACCGCAACGGATCCTTCGAAATTGCGGGTCTCGGCAAGGTACTTTGCCGCGCCAAGCAACATGGCAGTGTGACCATCGTGGCCACAGGCATGCATTTTTCCATCCGTTTGCGATGCCCAGGGCTTGCCGGTTATTTCAGATATGGGCAGAGCGTCCATATCAGCGCGCAAACCGATTGCCTTGCCGTCACCACCATTGCGCCCCTTGATCAGGCCAACAACGCCCGTACGGCCGATCCCCGGAACCACTTCATCACAGCCAAAGGCCTTGAGTTTTTCTTCAACAAAAGCAGCGGTCTGATGCACATCGAACAGCAGCTCGGGGTTGTTGTGAAGATGTCTGCGCCATTCTGTGATTTCGTCCTGCAATTCTGCGGCGCGGTTCAATATCGGCATAAATCAATCCTCATCTTGGCAATTGGTTTTTTCAATGTATGGCATATAGGGCAGCTTTCCGGTACATACAATTTTCAAAAGTTGCCCGTGCCGGAGTCTGATCGTACCCATGCGCCCAATATTTCGTTTTGCCAGCCTGCTTCTGGCAGTTCTGTGGATCAACGCGGTTATTGCCTCCGGAGCCTATGCGGCAGGGCCGTCGATTATCGTCGATGTCAATACGGGGCGGGTGCTGCAACACAACGACGCCTTTCAAAAATGGTATCCGGCGTCCCTGACAAAACTGATGACGGCCTATGTTGTTTTCAAGCAGGTTCAGGCGGGCAGGCTGGAGCTGCAGAAACCCGTTACGGTCAGCAAAAAGGCCGCCGCGGCACCGCCCAGCAAAATGTACTTCAAGCCCGGCTCCCAGCTGACACTCGACAATGCCCTGAAGATCATCCTGGTAAAATCGGCCAATGATGTATCGGTTGCCATTGCAGAATCAGTATCAGGCAGTCAGCAGCAATTTGTCGCCATGATGAACGAGCAGGCGGACAATCTGGGCATGTCGGACACACGGTTTGTCAATGCAAATGGCCTGCCCGGCAAGGGACAAAGCACAACCGCCAGAGATATGGCGTTGCTCGGCCTGGCGCTGCATCGCGAATTTCCCGATTATATGCACTATTTTGGGCTGGAAGCGATCAAGACCGATAAAAAGACCTATACAAATTACAATATATTGATCGGCCGGTTTCCGGGCGCCAATGGCATGAAGACCGGGTTCATCTGTTCATCAGGTTTTAATCAGGTGTCATCGGCAACCCGGCGCGGCAGAACCATCGTGACGGTGGTTCTGGGGGCAAAGAGCCAGGAGGAACGCGCTGAAGAATCCGCCCGATTGCTGCAGCTCGGGTTCGCAACGTCCAACAAGGCCAAACCTTCGCTCTATTCGATGCGCCCCTACGGGAAAACCCGCGCGCAGATTGCCGATATCAGGTCATCCATCTGTACCGCAGAAGCGCGCAAACAGCGCTATGAGGGCCGCGATGTCGAAGGGCGCATGACGCTGGAATCGGCCTATATCAAACCGCTAAAACGCGATGCACGCGCCGTCAGGGTTGGTCTGTCCGGGCGCATTCTTGTCGGTATTCCGGTGCCAACGCCACGGCCGGATATTGTTGGCGGCAGTGAGCCATCCCTGGCGACAACAAACCTCAAACCAACGCTGAATGTGCCGGTACCCACCGACCGACCCAGCCTTTAGGGCCGCGGCATGACGCATGATCCGATACCCGTTTCGATCATCACCGGTTTTCTCGGTTCGGGAAAAACAACGCTGCTGAACCGGTTGCTGAAAGACCCTGACCTGCGCGATACGGCCGTCATCATCAATGAATTTGGCGATGTGGGTATCGATCATCTGCTGGTTGAACAATCAAGTGATGGTGTTATCGAACTGGCCGATGGATGCCTGTGCTGCACGGTGCGCGGGGAGCTGGTCGATACGCTTTCCGATCTGATCGCTCGCCTTCAGACCGGCCGCCTCAAATCCCTGAAGCGCGTCGTCATCGAGACAACCGGGCTTGCCGATCCGGCACCCGTTCTTCATGTCATCATGGGCCATCCGGTGCTTGTGCAGAATTTCAGGCTGGACGGTGTCATAACTGTCGTAGATGCCGTGAACGGTGACCGGACCCTGGACAATCATGAAGAGGCGGTCAAACAGGTGGCCGTGGCTGACCGTATCATCCTGACCAAAACAGATCTTGTCGATCCGACATCGCGTTCCTTTGCGCAGTTCACCGCCCGGCTGATGCGTCTTAATCCTGCCGGTCTGCAGCTTTCTGCGGGCGATACCAAAGCCATTCAGGCGCAATTGTTTGATTGCGGTCTGTATGACCCGTCGACAAAGACCGCCGATGTGGCGCGCTGGCTGCACGAAGAGGCCTATCATCATCGCCATGATCATGCCCATGATGTTAATCGTCATGACGCCCGCATCAGGGCCTTCACGCTTGTGGAAGACAAGCCGATTGATCCGGGCGCACTGGACATGTTCATCGATCTCCTGCGCTCAAGCCAGAGCGAACAACTGTTGCGGATGAAAGGCATTGTGGCTCTATCGGATGACCCGGAGCGGCCGGTTGTGGTTCACGGTGTTCAATCGGTGTTTCACCCGCCTGCACGCCTGCCCGCATGGCCCGATGCCGACCACCGGACCCGGCTGGTGCTGATCACCCGCGATCTGGAAGAGGACTATGTCGCGCGGCTGTTTGGCGCCTTTGTCGGCAAACCACAGATTGACACGCCGGACCGCGATGCCTTGGAGAACAGCCCGTTGTCCATACCGGGGTTCAAGCCTTAGGGCGGGGTCTGGTCACGTGTGTGACGCCCAAGAGGACTGTGCTATTGTTCAATACCGAAACAATGGGCACTTGATCCAATTCAGCTAAGTCGCCTGATTGCGCTACGAAGCGGGACTACCACTACATGACATCAAATAACCGTATCGTCCTGTCCAGCGACCACAGCGCCATTCAGTTGCGACAGGCGATTGCCGTCCATATAGCAGCGCTTGGATGGGACGCTGTCGATATTGGGCCGACAACGCCACAAAGCACGCACTACCCCAAGCACGGCAAAGCCGCAGCGCAACGTGTTGCCTGCGGCGATTGCAGGTTTGGCATTATCCTGTGCGGCACTGGCCAGGGCATTATGATGGCGGCGAACAAGGTAAAGGGCATTCGTTGCGGCGTCTGCGCCGACCCATTCTCAGCCCGCATGATCCGCCAGCACAATGACGCCAATATGCTTTCAATTGGCGTACGCGTGGTCGGCGAAGGGCTGGCGCTCGATATCGTCGATGCTTTCCTGACTTCCCGTTTCGAGGCTGGGCGGCCAATCATACCAGTTGAATATAGCGCTATATAGCGATTGGAAACCGGAGATACCTTCAACCTTGGCCCAAAATCTGTCGTGCTTGTGCCTCTCGGCCACGAATGACCCGATCCAATTTCAGTTTGGCTGGTGCTGAATTTACTACAGCCCGTTCGGCCTTCGATTGGCTTAGCTTTTTGTGCTGCCTGTTAGGCAAAAGGAGTGCTGTTTGTGTAACAATTGCTCCCGTCACTTCAACCTTTTTGTTGATCAGAGATCTTTCCTTATCCGGATTAAAGCGATGCCCATGCCTGTGCAGGGTGGCCTTGATTTCCCAAATGTTGGAGCCGTAGACGGTGTCGCCGGATATAGTGATGTCGTCGGCATAGATCGACAGCTTATTGCCAGCCATGTCGCAAATATTGGCAATGGCAGACCACATGTCGATATAAGTGAAAAAAGCCAGTATTGGACTACAAGGGCTGCCCTGTGGCAATCGGCCAAGCCGTGTTGTCACAGCAGCCAAAATACCTGCTACATCGGCCGAGCATTCCATTACACGATGGAAAAACCAGTAGACCTTTTTTTGTGTGCAAGAGGGAAAGAAGTCCTCGATGTCGAGCAGCGTAAATGACTTCGAACCGATATGGTGAGCGGCGTTTGTCACATAAGAACGTTTTTTGACTGGTGCCATTAAATAGTCAGGTGTTTCCATTGCTTGAAGCAGCGTTGCAATTCGTTTCTGAATGTCTTTGAGTTGTGGGAAAGGCGCTTCAATGTCGCACGTGCCGCCATTTTTTTTTGACTCAGACCAGCATTTGTAAAGATCATCTGACTGGGCAAGAGATTTCAATGTTTCGGGCTTGCAGATCAGAATTTCAGCTAAACGCCGCTTGCTCTTAACCCGGAACAGAGCCATGCCTTTTACTGGCGAGTAAATTAGCTCATGCGTCATGGGTTTCAGTCCGCATTTCAACAGTCTTCAACAAGCTTATTATCTTCGTAGCAATGGCATTCTTAGCACGCTTGTCTATCGAAAGCGGTTCGCCAGAAACAGATATCTGTTCTGAAAAAAACATGATTGAAGAAACGGGAATCTTGAACAAAGACGCATATTTTTCGATAACATCCAATGAAGGAGTTTTCAGACCCTTTTCGATCTCAGAAATGTGCGAATTTGACAGTCCTAACTTCGTGGCAAGGTCTTTTTGTTTGAGGTCATGATAGACCCTGAGCAATCTAAGTGCTTCCGATAACATCCTTTACTCCATTCTTAGATACAATCAGGTTAGCAGCCTATCCGTCGAACAAATCTTTGATGGCTTTGTAAAGCCGCCAAAGTCGAAATAACAAAGGCCCCAGTAATAAGAGCCACCGGATTAAGAAGGGAGACCGCAACCATGATGGCCAAAGTCTCTTCTTCCGTTTCGACTGCTGCCGCTGTCGTTCAATCTTTGAGATATCCATGTGGATACTCCTTCTCAGTTGCTCTCAAAAAAACTTCGGGCAACCCGAAGTTTCTGAGAGGTCTTCACCAACTGATCAGCGGACACAGCGACTGCACCCTATGTATAGACACGACCTGTCTTTGGTCGTGTCTGCTTCGCTCGCGTCAGAGGTCATCTCTCGACGGCCTTGGACGGCTTAAGCGGTAGAAGAGCGAACTCTTCCGCAAGTTTGATCCAAAAACCAAACTCAAGGTCTAAAGACTTTTGCTTCCAGTGTATTTACACATCGAACAATGTTAATATGGGGGCTATTATCAAGAATTCAAGGATTAAATACGCTAAAAGCGAAAAAAATTATGAGTTCGAATTGAGCGCCCTTGTTGTTTCAAGAGGATTTGACATTCCACATAATGATTGCCTGAAGGTTCACATCGTCTTGCCCGGCTATCCGGAAGTCCGCTACTTCCACTAGAGCCAATCGACAACGCAGGTGCAGCGAACAACAGCTTTCCGTCTTTTGTGGAGCCGGCCTCTTCCGGCCCAAAGCCGCCGTCGGCATACATCACCGACGCTGCAATGCAGCTTCTCCGAAGGACGTTCCATGCTATTCTGCAGAGATCGTATGGATTGGAGTTCAAGTGATGACGAAACTGCCGGTAAAAGCACTCCTATCCAACGATTCTGGGCGTGTGTTGGTTCGCCTAAACAAAAAGTACCGAGCCGGTATCCCACGTTATGGCATCGCGCAGCTGATGAACTCCAAGGATGCCAAATCCGTTAAAGTCCTTGTTCTTGGCCATGATGATGAAACCGCCATCTTCATGCCGTACGACCTCAGAGAAGCCCTCGGTGTGGTCAAGGGTGGCGACATCGAATTTACAGTCAAGAAAATTAGATGGCTCGGCAAGGTTTGTTGGCTTCTCAGGACCCCTGATCCAGCGGTTCATGTACCGGCATGGCTTGCACTGACATCAGTGTGCTTGGGGGCCTTAGGGGTCGCAATTGCCCTCTGCAGTTGAAGGCCCGAACCGGACACTCAGGTTCGAATATCAGTTACAACCGCGCACAGCGATTGCGGTCGTTGCGTTTTTAGATCATCCTGATCACAACAAACTACGAAGAGGTGCTGGCAATGTCGATGTGCGCGTGTGGTTGTGGTGAATTGACAAGAGGTGGACGGTTTCGACCTGGCCACGATCAGAAGCTGCGAGTCGCGTTGGAGCGAGCCGCAGGTGGATTAGAGGGTCTCAGAATAATTGTTGAGAAACACCTTGGTCGCGAGATTTCGACGATCAACGACGAATCTTGATCTTGAACCTCAAGCTACACCATCGGCCCA
Source organism: uncultured Rhizobiaceae group bacterium (assembly GCA_947501445.1). Taxonomy (GTDB): domain Bacteria; phylum Pseudomonadota; class Alphaproteobacteria; order Rhizobiales; family Rhizobiaceae; genus Hoeflea_A. The sequence goes on from CANMVS010000023.1 coordinate 74,674, forward strand.
TTGCCGACGTTCGAAACTCTTCGAAATTCCGCAGTGCAATACGTGAAAGCTGCCATTTGACAAAGTATGCTGTCTTCTGGACCTCAGATGGCGGGTGTGCGGACAATGCGGACGACGAATGATATGATGATCTGAACTATCTCAGGGCATACTCCTGGCTCCAGCACTGGAACCGATGCTACCGAGTTAGGAAAACTCTTCCAGAAGCCGCTTTGCCTCGGTGAGATCCGGGGTGTCGTGACCCTCAGTAAACCAGGCATAAATCGGCGTCAGCAATTCGCGGGCACCGTTGGTGTCACCCTCGTTACGCATCTGGCCTGCAAGCCCGACCGAGGTTCGCAACTCCCAAAGTTTGGCCCTCTGCTCCCGGGCAAGCGTAAGCGCCTTGAGATAGAACTCCCTGGCTACCGCATCGCTGCCTTGTCCTGCGCGTTCAGAGTCTCCGAGCATCCGAAAAATCTCGGCGTTGGCCCATCGCTCTGAACCCTGATCGGTCATGGTAATGACTTTGTCCCGCGCCTCTACCGCCTGCTCATATTGGTTCACCGCCAACAGATTGGCGACATGATGGGAATAGAGGTAAGGCACATAAACATGCGTGTTTGATTCTTCGCATCGTGCCATGCCTTCTTCCATCAGATCGACGGCTTCTTCCGGTTGGCCCCTTGACGGCAACACAGCCGCAAGAACCAGCATTGCGATCCCCTTCCACATCACCAACCCATGCTCTTCCGCCACCTGGATCGCTCGGCGGCTGAATTCTTCGGCCGTTTCGTGCTTGCCAAGCAGCCACGCCAGCATGCCGTAGTGGGTATAGGCGTAACCGATGGTGTTTGAATGACCCAGCTGTTCGGAATGCTCCGGAACGCCGATCATCTCTTCCCATGCCTTGGTCGGGAATCCGCGACAGGCCAAACCAATCGCACGGTAACACCGCAGACCCAGATGGGGACTCTGGCCGTACTGCCGCGTCAGATCCGCCTCGCGTTCCGGGTCGTACAGCCCAAGCGCCCGTTCGTAGTCTCCCTCCGCAGTGTCAAAGGCACCGGTCATCGTTCGGCTCAGGTAAAAGGACCGGGCGGACATGAACGAATGATCCGGGTTGCGGTCGCCTGTTGCCGCATCGAACATTTCCCCGGCAATTTCGAGTGCACTCGCCTGTTGACCGCTGACATGACAGATGACCCAGTTGCCATAGTAGATAGGAAACCGGTGCGGTGACTCGCCGATGGAATTGACCAGGCGGCGCGCCTCGGCAAAACCGTCAACCGTGACGGGATGCGCGTAGCCACGCCCAGCCATGTTCGTATGGTTGAGCCGCAGCAGCAGCTCCAGTTCACGTTCCCTGTCGCGCTGGCCGTCTTTTGCATTGCGCACCAGACGCAACGCGCTTTCGAAGTGGCTGACGGCTTCGCGGTGGGCCGGACGCGCAAACGCCTCATCGCCGGCCTGTGCCCAATACCGGATCGCCTTTTCCGTCTCAACGGCCTGCTCGGCATGGTAGGCGAGGATCTCCGGCTGTGCGTCACCTTTTGCCTCAAGCGCGGTGAGTAGGTCGGCATGAATTGCTTGGCGACGTGACTTCAAAAGGCTCTCGTAGGCTGCATCACGCACAAGCGCATGTTTGAAAAGATAGTTGGCTTCAGGCGGCGTGCCACGGCGGAAGACCAGTTCTGCTTCCACCAGGCGATCCAGCGCCGCTGCCAACTCGGTGTCCGACTGAGAGGTTATGGCAGCAAGCGTTTTGTATTCGAAGGTCCTGCCGATCACCGATGCAATCTGGGCAACTTCCTTGACCGGATGCAGCCGATCCAGGCGAGCCATCAAGCTGTCGTGGAGCGTTGCCGGGATGGAGAGTGCGCTGAGCGGTCCTGCAAGGACATAAGCTCCGTTTTCCTCTCGCACGGCGCCGGACTCGAGCACCACCTTGGCTATTTCCTCGACAAACAGGGGGACGCCGTCGGTTTTGGCCGCGATTTCGTCGAGCACAGGATCGGGCAGGGGCTTGCCGCCACAAACACGCGCCACGATGTCAGCGACCTGGGATCGGCCCAGTCGGTTCAGCATCAGGCGGGTGACGACCGGATGGCCGCCGAACCCGTGTTCGAAGGTCGGGCGAGCGGTCACGAGAACCAGGATGCGTGAATGTGCAACCGCATTCAAAGATAGCTCAACGAGCTCCAGCGTTGTTGGGTCAATCCAGTGGGCATCTTCGATGACGAAGAAGACCGGTCGTGCCTCCGACAAGCCCACGAGCTGATAGATCAACGCTTGGAGCAAGCGTGAACGCAACTGTTCCGGGCTGAGATCGGACACTCCGTAGCGGCTCTCTGCGTCGAGGGCCAGCAACGGTGCAATCAGCGCCACGTGGGCGGCCGTGTTCGACGTCCCTTGTCCCAGCATGGCTTCGAGCTTGTCCAGCCGCGCGTCGTTGTCGTCTTGCGCGACGAACCCGGCAGACAGGCGCAGCTGCTGGATCGCCGGATAGAGGGCGCTGTCAGTGTGGTAGGGCGAGCACTGGTAGCGAATCTTCGTGTGGTCGTGGTCTTGCAATTCGTCGAAAAGGGCCTGTGTTATGCGCGACTTGCCGATCCCGGCCTCGCCCGTCAACAAGACCATTTGCCCTTCGCTTTTGCTTGCTTGGCCCCATCGTTCCATCAGCAACGCCAGTTCCTGGTCCCGGCCGACGATCTCTGACAGAACCGCAGAACCACGCCCTGCAAACCGGCTCTCCAGTGTCCGCTCACCAATCACCGCATAGGCGGCGACTGGAGCTTCGAGGCCCTTTACCTCCTGCTGGCCCAGGTCTTCCAGCTCGAACAAGCCACCCAGCAACCGAGTTGTCGTTTCGGCCACTACGATCTGGTCCGGTTTTGCCAGCGCCTGAAGGCGCGCTGCAAGGTTTGGTGTGTCGCCCACCACGGCTTCTTCGCGCGCCGATCCTTCGCCGACAAGATCACCGACCACCACCAATCCGGTCGCGATTCCGATCCTGGCTGACAGGGGCGTTCCGTCCGGTGCACGCAGGCGCCCGATGGCCTCGAGCAGCGCCATGCCCGCCCGGACCGCTCGCTCAGCCTCGTTTTCGTGTGCCCTCGGCCATCCGAAATAGGCCAGCGCACCGTCCCCCATGAACTTGGCAACGTGACCGTCAAGGCGCGTAATCTCGCCGGCAACGGCATTCTGGAAGTCCCGGATCACCTCCCGCATCTCCTCGGGGTCGAGTTTTGCTGACAGGGATGTTGAGCCGACCAGGTCGGCGAACATCACGGTTAGCTGGCGTCGTTCGGCGGATTGGTCGGCCGAGGGAACTGCGGGGCCGCCTTCTTCTGCAGTTGGTTCAGGGCTCCGTTGTGCCAACTTGGCAGCATACGCCAGCAATCGCCGACGGGGGCCAAGCGGCAGCCCAAGGTCCTTCAGATCCAGTTCGGTGAGATGGGGAAGATCCAGCAAGGCGACCTCGTTTTCCACCAGCAGATCGGTGTATTTTCCGAGCTCAAGCCGCTCCAGCCACTGTCTGAGATCTTCTGCCATTCGAGCCCTCCCGCAGACATCCTACCAGATAGCAAGGATTAGGCGAAGCTTTGCCGATCGCGGTTTGACTCGGAATCTGCCGGGTCTTTGTTCGGCGTAGTAGACAGAAATTTGAGTCGACTGCGTTTCTCTGGGCAATCACTCTTTAGCGTAGTCGCATTGCCATTGTGTCCGCTAAGGGCTCGATGCGGTCGTAGCGGTATCGGCGATTTTGGCCTATCGTTGGCCGCTCGAATGTCTCGAGCGGTGCGGCGTGGAGGGAGCGGTTCGGAGGAACCGTTATGTCCGCTTCAAACCTGCCGATGGTCATCCCGTCAAAGAAGGCATGGAACCACGGCCGCATCATCGGCCAAAAACGACCACTGCTTCCCAAGCACGTTTGGGCTATCCGTGTCAGGCTTGAACTGGCCGGAGCCACGCGTGACTTGGCCTTGTTCAACATGGCCATCGATAGCAAACTGAGAGGTTGCGATCTCGTTCAGCTGAAGGTGGCTGACGTCTACGCAGCAGGAACAGTCAAAGAGCGCGCATCAATCCTGCAGAGCAGGACCAGTACACCTGTGCGCTTTGAGATCACCGATGGAACGCGCAAATCGCTTGCCGATTGGATCGCTCATTCGCTCATGTCGGGTCACGCGTTTCTTTGGCCTGGCCGGTTCCATGACCGACCACACATCTCAACGCGGCAGTATGCCCGAATGCTGAAGGACTGGGTTCGGTCAATCGGACTGGAACCGAGCGCATATGGAACCCACTCTATGCGACGCACCAAGGTTGCCCAGATATATCGAAAGACCGGTAACCTGAGGGCGGTGCAGCTATTGCTTGGACATACCAAGATGGACAGCACGGTCCGCTATCTTGGCGTCGACTTAGAAGACGCGCTTTCGATCTCGGAAAGTGTTGAAATTTGAAATGCAGGGCCGGTGGTGACATCGGCCCAGACCGGCCATTGACCAATAGGATGGGCGCTGCGGTGCAGCTTTCGTATTGCGGACATTGGCAAAAGCGCACAGCTCTCTTACTATGCATAGGGCAGCCCAAAGAGGTATCTAGATGGAACGTGAACCAAACGTGATCATATCAAACGCGTCGCAGCGTATTGTCGAGGACGACGTTCACTTCAAGGTAGACATTTACAAACTTGAAGATGGGGATAGCTGGTCGCTAGAAGTTGTGACCGCTGACGGAACATCCATTGTCTGGGACGATCTGTTCGAAGACGACGGGGCCGCTTTCGAGGAAGCAGTCACGACTATTCGCAAAGAAGGCGCTGTGGCGTTTGCCAATGGTGGCTCAAACGTCATTCCATTCAAACATTAAGCCAAGTACGAATTGGCTGAGCCACTTTATAGATGCTAACGGCCCAAACCTGCCGTTCGACCGGTTCTTACGATGCTGCAGTGCAGCCCATCATTGCGGCCATTCGCGCAGAGCGCAGCACTCTTGCACACTGAATTACTGTCACCTTGCCAACATTGGGTAAAAATATCGATACACACTTGGACTTCGCATCAGATTAACTCATAGTCCGATAAAACTTTTACTCTTTGGAAGGGCCAATATGACCGACGCATCAAGCACGAACGTCCTTTCGTATATGCAAAAAGCTGATTCAGCTATCCGAGACTTACTGTTGTCATTCGAGTGCCAGCCGATCATGTTTGTCGGGTCAGGCCTTTCACGACGCTACTTTGGCGCACCAAACTGGAACGAACTCCTAAAGCGCATTTTCAAACAGCTGCCAGGTGGGGAGAGTAATTACGAATATCATAGGCAAAAGTACAATGATGATCCGATACTGATTGGCTCGGCGCTTTCTGAGATTGTCTTTGAATGGGCTTGGAGAGATGGCAAACCAAACTTTCCAGAAGAGTTTTTCTCATCAGGTGTTAACAAAGACCGCTTCATCAAACATTTAGCGTGTAATATTTTGAGGGATTGCACTCCTGAAATTGGGGAGGTCGATCCATCATTTTCGAGAGAGCTTGCCGCGTTGTCTGACATCAAACCCCACGCAATAATTACTACAAATTACGATATGTTCTTAGAGCAAGTATTCAAGGGTTATGAGCCGATCACCGGTCAGACGATCTTGCGCTACAATACAAACAGTTTTGGTGAAATTTTTCACATTCACGGGGATATTAGCAATCCGTCCACCATTGTTCTGACTGCTGATGATTATGGGGAGTGGAAAGAGAAGAAAAAATATGTGTCAGCGAAACTTCTAACATATTTTGCTGAACACCCAGTGTTTATCTTTGGCTACGGTCTAGGTGACGCAAACGTAAAAGCAATCCTTCGAGATATTGGAGAGCTGGTCGCTGACGAGACCGGCCTAATTCCAAATGTTTATCAGATTATTTGGCAAAGCGGGGAACTGCCTAAGCATCCGCCGGACCAAGCAATATTCTCTGTTGACGACAAAGAATATCGCACCAAGGCCATTTATACGAATGACCTGAATTGGGTATTCGAAGCTTTGAAAAGTCAATCCGCCCTAACATCTATAAACCCGAAACTGCTGCGCGCTCTAGCTGCGAGGATGATGAAGTTAATACGACATGATATCCCTTCCGGTAGCGTTTCTGTTGACTATGACATTCTAGAACGCGTTGCCGATGATAACGATGAGTTGCCCACATTACTCGGTATTTCAAGTATCAATAACCCTAACCAATCGCACCCGCTTACAATAACGCAAGTTGCTCAGCGACTAGGATTTGGGCATTGGACGGGTGCGAACAAACTTATCAACCGTATCAAGGACGAAAAAGGCATTGATCTAAGGTCTTCCGACAATGCATACCATTGCCGAATTCGAACAGGTAGTAGTAGCGCAGCTCGAAAATGGTCCCATAAGAGCGTGGATCTATTTGGCCAGTTGATAGCAGGCGAAGACTATAACATTGATCTCTAGAAAATTTATGATTGCCGATATTGAAGCCTAATTGCTCATTTTCGGAGTTTTGCGAAATAAAAGCAATGCATTACAAGCCGCCAGCTTTTCGGTTTGGAACACTTTCAGCGGAGTCCCCAGCGAGTGAGTCGATAAGCCCATCGTCTTTAAGGCGAAGCAATGCTGCTGTCACGGCGGGTTCAGGGAAGCTGGCACGTTTGTGGTCGTTCCATGCTTCCAGGGCTACCGACATGTCAGGCTGTGTTGTGATACCCTCGGAGACAGACAGAAAATGCACACTAGACAACAGTTCCATACCGTAGGGGCTTTCGTAGCCTTCGATTAGCAATGACAGTTCGCTGATGATTCGGGAAACGTCTGAACCTTCGGATTTCAGGTGTTCATCTGCTGCTGCATACGTCCCTTGGGTAACGACAACCTTACGATCATCACTGGTATAGCCTTCGATGTAATGTTTAGCTTCCATGGCTTTGAATGCCTGATGCAGGGTCTCGGAGTATGGACCATACCGTTCCTTAGCAAAAGTCAGTCCAAAATCGATGCCCAGCACCTGTAGGAAATATGCAATCTTCTGTGCAGTCAGCCTGGTTAAGTGTCCACCGAAGTATTTCTCAAGTTCTGCGAACGCGACCATCATGGACGCCCGACCTGTTGTCAGGTCCGATGGGATATATACTTGCTCGGTGTGGGCCGACTGGTCAGCAGGGCCGAAAATGACGAAGTGAACGTCTGGCAACTCTGACACAGCATCTTCGATGAGAGGTCTTACGTCCGACCAGTCAAGACCACCATTGCCGCAGCCCAAAGGAGGCAACGCCACGGATTTTATCCCAAGGCGACGGACTTGCTCTACAAAGTCTATAAGACCATCTCTGACGTATTCAATCTTGGATTGTGACCGCCAGTGTTGCTTGGTAGGGAAGTTGATCATGAAGCGATGCTTCTTGCTGTCCAAGAAACCGACGTTGTCAAAGATGAACATCTCACCAGGTGACAGCGCCTTCTCAGCACACAAACGTTTGTACGCTTTGAAGTTCTCTGGCCAGCGGCGTTTGAACTCTAGTGCAACACCCTTGCCCATGACACCGACACAGTTCACCGTATTCACGATTGCCTCTGTAGGCTCGTCAAACATATCGCCGTTTTTGTATTCGATGGTCATAGCTAGAAAAAGCACCCAGGCTTCACGTACACAGGTATTTGTGTGTGTGACGCATCAACCCAAGTCTGCACCTCCGCCAAGTGTGAGTGGTTCTTTAATATGATGCACGAAACTTCGTTCATCTGCAAACTATCCTTCACCATAAACTCTGCCATGCGCTTCTTACTGCGCATCTGGTGTTCAACAGGCTGGTCCCTGTCATGTTGCCAACGACAGACGCCTTCATACGCTATTTCGACGATGGTTCCCATTGTCGGTTTGTCGTCAAACAATGGCCAAGCAACATGTGTTTCTAGATTTGCTGGGCTATTGTTAAAAGTCGCTGGAAAACCCGAATTGCAGGCAATGTCAGTGAACCAGCAGCTACGCCCAGAAGCGAACAAAGCCGTTGGATTGACCACCATGAAAGCAACGTCTTCCATGGTAGCTTTGCCAAGCTCAGCACCGTTGGGTGCTTTTAGCGGCACGTTTCCGATGTGTATTGAATATGCCATTTTCGTGCATGGTGAAAAATAGAATGGTACAAAGTCGTTTACGTTAGAACCACAAGGCGTCGTGAACGCTGGTGAACCGCGACGTGCGACAATATCATCATACGAGATGCGATACCCAGCTTGAACGTTTTGATTATTCTTCGCATAGAGATTGCCTGCCGCAAGATAGGTCTGTAAATTCTTATAGTGTGTCATGCGAAAGAGAAAACGTAGTGGCAATCCAACGACCTAACTTGCAAACAGGACCCTTAATACTCAACTAGCACGAGATACTAAGTCTTGCCACCGGCGCACAATCAAAAAAATTGAGGTTGCATTGCGAATGTACCCAAGCTGGTCTCCGATATTTTTACCAGCCACCGCAGTAGAACTCTTGGCATGCAGTTGTTCAAAAAGCTGGCTTAAGTGCTGATTGCGTCGAAGGTTGCTTTCCGCCATGCGTGCTGGGCAAGAGGAAAATTCGCCATCAACGGTCTGAACGTCTGCTTCTTCATGCCGTAGAATAATGTCTCGCACCTGCGGCGAAAGTCCGCTTCCCGCCCTCAGTAGTCATTGGCTCGATGGTCACATATTCCGGTAGAGCCTGCATTTCGATTTCAGAGATTCATACCGCATGATGCATTCAGGTTTTGCCGATTCCCACAAAACCTGAATTGCTCCATCGGACCGGCGCGCGGACATAAGGGCCAGGCCACGGTTAGCTATCAACGCCTCAAATGGGCAGGACGCTGGCTCTCGCCATCAGAACATATGGCAAAGAATCGCATCAGGGCAGATGTTTGCAACAACATGTACAGCATTAATCTGATGTCGCAATGGCGTTCAAAACATCGGCATGGGTCAGTTCCCCCAATGGCAGGTGAACGCGCAGGGTCTGGGTTGGCTTGTCGTTATGAAAAATGCCGATGACGGTTTCTATGTCCGGGCAGCCATCATCGCGGCAGGCAAGCTCGGTGATTGTCAAGGTGGTATCATCAGACAGAGCCAATGCTTCGCGAACCCAGGCTTTGATATCGGCAGACTTTGCCAGCAGCCGATTGCCCCTGGGTGCCAGTGGATTGTCAAACGGTTTCATTCAACCAGTTCCCGCCTGGATATTTTGCACCGTTCAAACCCGTCGGCGATGACATCACGGGGAAGATTGCGCCCGATAAAGACAATGCGTGACACCCTTTGTTCGTCCGGTCTCCACGGCCTTTGGTGATTACCCTCCAAAATCATGTGTACGCCCTGCATAACATAACGCTCATCGTCGCCATCAAATGCGAGGATTCCTTTCATACGAAGCATGTCGACCCCATGTTCCTGCGAACAGGACTGCATCCATGCAAAAAACACATCAGGCATCAGTGGTTCTTCGCTGACGAGTGAGAAACTCGATACGTGATCATCATGGTGATGATGATGAAAGTGTTCGAGGAACGCAGGCTCAATTTCAAGCGCCCGGTCCAGATCAAACGCATTGCGCCCGATCACGTTTGTCACGGGTAAATTGCATCGCTCGCTGCGATGGATAATGGCCGTTGGATTAATGGCCCTGATACGGGCCTCGACGTTCGTGAGTTCAGCCTCATCAACAAGATCTATCTTGTTCAGAAGCACAATGTCTGCAAAGGCCAACTGCTCCTGCGCTTCATGTGCTTCATCAATTTCACCCAACAGGTGTTTTGCATCGACCACCGTTACAATGGCATCGAGCCTGGACCTGGAACGGACATCATCATCGACAAAAAACGTTTGTGCGACCGGCGCAGGATCTGCCAGACCTGTCGTTTCAATAATGATCGCGTCAAACCGGTTTCTGCGTTTCATCAGGCTTTCGATAATTCTTATCAGGTCGCCGCGAACCGTGCAGCAGATACACCCATTGTTCATCTCGAAGATTTCTTCGTCCGCATCAACAACGAGTTCATTGTCGATACCGATCTCGCCGAATTCATTGACGATAACCGCGTAACGCTTGCCGTGATTTTCAGTCAGAATGCGATTGAGCAGCGTTGTCTTGCCGGCACCAAGGTAGCCGGTGAGAACTGTAACGGGCGTTTTTTCAGGGGTCATGATTATCTCCTTGACAGATGGATGATACGGTTGATGTGGACCAGGACAGCGTCGAAAAAGCCGCGACTTAAGCTGGCGATGACATCCTTGAAGGGGCGCGATGAATCGTTGATCAGGCTGGAAAAAACCTCTTTGACCGGGCCCGGGTCAATGCCATTGGTAATGAACACCAGGCGCGTCCGATGATCCTCATCCGGCCAGGCGTCCAGTTTGACGGGCGGACTTGCAACATGCTGGACGATATGAATTATCCGGGGCTGTTGCGGCGTTTCGGCGATTGATACAATGCCTTTGGCCCTTAACAGGCGAGGTCCGGCGGCATCCTGCAGGACGCACAAAAACGTCCGGAAACGTTTTTCCGGTATCGGTTGGTCGTGGACAATACTGAATGTGTTTATGCCGGCGCCATGGCGCTTTACATCGAAATTTCGCCCCTGCTGATGGCCATTTGTGTCTGCAGCCAGAACAGCTTCCAGCGCAAGCCATCCGGCAACCTCGTCGCTTTGCTCAACGGTGTTGTAACTGCGCCGTGCAAAAAGTATTGGCAATGCAATATCGCGTTTGTCATGGATCGTGGCTACCGCATTAAGCTGCTTGAGTTCATCAGGCAGCGCTGCGAGATCAGCTTTGGTCGCCGGATCCCTGGCCAAGTCAGTCTTGGTCAAGACAATCTGATCGGCAAAGGCGACCTGCTTCAAGGCTTCGAAGTGGCGCTCAAGCGACATCGGGCCATTGATGATGTCATATAACGTTACAAATCCCGATAATCTGAAAATGCCGTCGACTGTTTTGTCACGCAATGTTTCGGGGCGGCCACCCGTTGGCGTCAGGGCATTGACCAGCGGTGCCGGGTCACCCAGCCCGCTCATCTCAACAATGACCCGCGAGAAGGGCGGACAGAGCGAACCAGCGGCCGCACAATGCAGATCAAAAAGCGTCGCGCGCAGATCGCTCACGCCGGAACAACACAAACAGCCCGTCGATACCTGGCTGATATTTGTTTCGCCCTTGCGGACGAGCAGATGGTCAATGGGAACATCGCCAAACTCATTGATGATCACTGCCGTGTCGGAAAAATCAGGATCAGTCAGGAGCCTGTTCAAAACTGTTGACTTGCCGGCTCCGAGAAACCCGCTCAGGAAAAACACCGGTATGTGCGATGGTATCGACATGGCGCTCCCCGTCACTGACACGTCCGGCAGGTGCCGCGCAGCTCGATGGTGGCTTTCTCCAGGACGAATTGCCTGTTGCCAGCCAATGTCTTCAGCCGCTTCGTCAGCGCCGTATTCGTTATTTCGGAAGCCTTGCCGCATCGCTCACAGATCAAGAACAGTGCCTGTCCGACGTGGCGACACGCACTGTGACTGCACGCGACAAAGGCATTGAGGGTAACAAGGAGGGCAGGCTTATGCAGCATGGAGTGTCACCGGATATTTGCCATTTTCGGCAGCGAAGGGATTGCACGTCTGTATCGCATACGTTATATCATTACACAATATCGTAATTTAATAACATTACAAGAACAGCGAAAATGACATGAATGACACGAAGGAGTTCATCATGCATCCGGCAAAAACCTCTTGCTCGCGTCCACTCTTTGGTTGCCGCTGTGACGGAAGGTCAGCCAGGTTCGATCATTGATGGTGCAGGCTCGCCTGGCAACGACACGCAAAAACCATCAAAGGCACAGATGTCAGAGCAGGCGGACAATCGGCAAAGTTTGCCCATTAATGCAGAAATGGCTTGATGTAATAATACATTAAATTAAAACCGGCCTGTTGCTTCCCTGTCTGATTTTGTCAGGGCAATTCGGGTTTTGACGGAAATCACAATCCCTGAATGTATCAACAAAATCAAAGGCCAACACCGTTGTCCCGTTTCTGACAGAACGTGAAACGGTCTGGAGGGGAGGAACAACACCTTCTAATGATGTGCTCAATGATCTCTAGACCAATGGGGCTCTCCGGCGACAGGTTTGCCCACACAATTGCAACCTTAATCAGAACAAATGGCTGGGAGCCTTTTTGAATGACAGCCATTACCACTGGTCGACTGAGCCTTGAGGTATGCAATACGTCTTACGTGCTTGTGGACGGCAACTGCCTCATACAGGATATCAGCTTTGATGTTGATGTTGGCGAGATCGTCGCGATTGTCGGCCCGAATGGAGCAGGCAAGACAACCCTCATTCGCATGATCGCCGGTTTGGCAGCGCCTACATCCGGCAATGTCCTGTTGGATGGTGTTGCCATTGACCAAATGAGTTTTGCTGACCGTGCGCAACAAATCGCCTATCTCGGTCAGAGCGAAAACGTGGATGGCAGACTGTCGGTTCTCCAATACATTGGCCTTGGTCTGCTGCCACACAGGCGCTTGTTTGCAAGCGACCTTTCCAGCGAACTGTCAACAGGCGCAATGAAGGCCGTCGGACTTGACAGGCTTGCCGACAGGCGAATGGATCAACTGTCTGGTGGCGAGAGGCAGAAGGCAAAGATAGCCAGAGCCATTTGCCAACAACCCAAATTACTGGTGCTGGATGAGCCAACCAATCATCTGGATCCCCAGGCACGTGGCGAGTTGTTGGGGCTCATCGCTCAAATGGGTATCACCGTTATCGCCGCCTTGCATGACCTGACATTGATTGAGGCATTTGCACAAAAAACAGCGGTGATTGCAGGCGGCAGACTGATGACATTTGGCAATTCAATTGATGCACTGTCATCGCGACAGGTTCGTGATGTATTCGGTGTTGATTTGCACCGGTTCAAACACCCCGGTCAAGACCGCATCATCCCCAGTCTCGATATTCCGATGTTCGCCAGTGTGTGAAATCGGAATATTCAACCATGGCCCCCTTAACCTGGAAAAGCACCCGAAATGAAAACACTGCTTGCGACCCTGACATTCTCACTGCTGACGACGGCTGTGCTCGCTGCACCGGTTACTGTCGATAGCTGCGGGAAAAAGATCACTTTTGACAAGATGCCCGAACGTATGATCGTGCATGATATCAATATGGCTGATATGGCATTTGCCCTTGGTCTTCAGGACAAGATGGTTGGTGTGACCGGTATTTCCGGCTGGTACAAAACCAGTGCGGAATTTGATAAACGGCGCGGTGACATTCCAGAGCTTGCCCCCAAATATGCAACCCTTGAAAATCTGTTGGCGGCATCGCCTGACTTGTTTTTTGCCGGCTGGTATTACGGCATGAAACCAGGCGGTGATGTAACGCCTGACATTCTTCTCCAACACGACATCCAAACTCTGGTATTGAGCGAAAGCTGCATTCACCTGAACAGGGACAGGCCAGCGTCATCCATGGATCTGCTTTATGATGACATTCTGCGCCTTGGCAAAATATTCGGCAAGAACGCTGACGCACAAGAACTGGTGGCCGGTTGGAAAGTTGAATTGGACGACATCAAGGCGACTGTGCCGACCGGGCAAAGCAAACGGGTTTTCCTGTTTGATTCCGGTGAAGACAAGCCTTTCACAGCCGGCAAATATGCCATTGCAAATGCGATGATTGAGGCTGCCGGAGGCACCAATATAACCGGCGATCTGGATACCAGTTGGGGCCGCACCTCATGGGAGGCTGTTGCAGCAGCCAATCCGGAGTTCCTGATTCTGCTTGACTATCAGGGCGGTGATGGCGCGCAGGGTTTGCTCACATTCCTCAAATCCCATCCGGTGATGAAGGAAACTCTTGCCGTTAAAAACGAAGCATTTGTCGCGCTGCGCTATGAAGAGCTCACACCGGGTCCGGCCAACATCTCTGCAATTGGTAAAATTGCAGATGCAATGAACCCTGAGGCGTTTTAATCTCCCATGCGGCCCACTTTCTGGATTATATTTGGTCTGACGATCCTTATCCTGCTTACTGTTTTGGCAATCAGTGTAGGGTCCATATCCATACCGCTGAATGTTGTCATGGGAGCGATTGGCGAACGGTTTTTTGGTCTGGGGGCTGCAAGTGAGCCGCAACCCCTGTCCAAGATTATTGTTGACCTGCGGCTTCCCCGCGCATTGCTGGCACTATCTGTAGGTGCGGGACTGGGCGTCGTGGGGTGTCTGCTGCAAACCGTAACAAGAAACGATGTCGCTGATCCTTTCCTGTTTGGCCTTTCGTCGGGTGCTGCTGCCGGTGCCGTGCTGGTTATCACCATCACCGGTGATGTTCTGGGCGTATGGACCCTGCCGATAGCTGCTTTCATTGGCGGTATATTGGCATCCATCATTGTCCTGGTCCTGGTCTCGCGCCTTGGAAACGAAGGTCCTGCGCGCCTGGTTCTCGCAGGACTTGCCGTCTCCTTTCTGTTCATGGCCATAACCAATTACATGGTCTTTGCCGGAGACCAGCGGGCAGCTCATTCCGTGCTGTTCTGGACACTTGGCGGACTTGGTCTGGCGCGCTGGGAATTGTTACCAATTGCATTGGTCGGCTTTATAACTGTCTTGATGTTTGCCATGAGCCAACACCGCAAGTTTGACGCCTTGCTGGCGGGAGAAGACACGGCAAAAACTCTTGGCGTCAATGTCAATGTCCTGCGACGCGTGACCTTCCTGATCTGTGCGTTCGCGACAGCAGCATTTGTATCGATCACAGGTGTTATCGGTTTTGTCGGGCTGATGGTGCCTCATCTGGCGCGCGGGTTGGCCGGACCGGTGCATGGAAGACTGTTTGTGCTGGCGTCCATCATTGGTGCCATGTTGTTGGTTCTGAGTGACATTGCCGCAAGAACCCTGTTGATGCCTCAGGAATTGCCCATCGGCATCATCACAACGTCACTGGGTGCCCTGTTTGTCCTGATTTTACTGAAACGGCTTTAACCCGGAAATTTCATGAAAGTCTGTTTGGCGTGTTTTTAGCGGGGATTTTTCCGATATGGCGTTATCACCATGC
>CANMVS010000024.1 GCA_947501445.1 uncultured Rhizobiaceae group bacterium
GCATGGTGATAACGCCATATCGGAAAAATCCCCGCTAAAAACACGCCAAACAGACTTTCATGAAATTTCCGGGCTAATCCTGAATTGCTCCAGATGAGCCTCCCTTTTCTACCGTTCAACGGCGGGCGCCTTCGGAATAATTAGCCACAATGGCCGGAATCAATTATTGGTTCTGCTGAAAATCGAATTTGAACTTTTCGATAAATGCGATGCGGATTGTTTGCAGGAAATGCGACCGTCGCCTGAAGTGCTTTGCGGAGAATACGGATGAAATTCAACAGACTTGGCCAGACCGACACCATGGTGAGCGAGATTTGTCTTGGTTCAATGACGTGGGGCTCACAAAACAGCGAAGCCGAGGCCCACGAACAGTTGGACTATGCGATTGACCAGGGTGTGAATTTTATCGATTCGGCGGAAATGTATCCGACAACGCCGCGGCTGGCTGAAACAACCGGTCTGACGGAGGAATTGATCGGCACCTGGCTGAAGGGACGTGCTGATCGCAATAATCTGATAATCGCAACGAAGATAACCGGTGAAGGCAACAAGGATGTTCGGGATGGAAAGCGCGTTGATGGTGCCCTGATACGTGATGCACTGGAAAGTTCGTTAAAACGGCTGCAAACGGATGTTGTGGATATTTTTCAGCTTCACTGGCCCAATCGTGGTTCCTACCATTTCAGAAAAAACTGGACCTTCGACCCCAATAATCTGAATCCCGGCGACATGGATCAGGAGGTCGTGGACATTCTGGGCGAAGTGCAACGGCTGTGTGATGAAGGTAAAATGCGCCATTTCGGCCTATCCAATGAAAGCGCCTGGGGCACGATGAAATTCCTTGAACTCAGTCGGAAACATGATTTGCCGCGCGTTGTATCACTGCAAAACGAATATAATCTTATTTGCCGTCTGTTCGATCTGGATCTGGCGGAAGTCAGTGTGCACGAGGATATTGGTCTGATGGCATTCTCCCCGCTGTCCGCCGGTGGATTGACGGGCAAATATCTGGGTGGTCACGTGCCGCAGGGATCGCGCAAGACCATGCAACCCAATCTGAATGGCCGATATGTTCCCCAGGCGGAAAAGGTCATTGCACTTTACGAGGGCGTGGCGCGCAGACACAATCTTGATCTGGCGCAGATGGCGCTGGCCTTCTGCCTGACACGGCCATTCATGATGAGTATCATTATTGGTGCCACATCCATGGAACAGCTGAGAACAAATATAGCCGCCAAGGATCTGGTGTTAAATGATGATGTGATGGCCGATATTCACGCCATCTATCGCGATAATCCGATGCCGGTTTAAAGTTTTTTGCATCGGAGCAAAAAGATTAAATCAGGTTTTGCGGTCGTCAATCAGCGGATTGGGTTTTGCCAGCGTCTCCAGTGAAGTGATATCGGTGAGCCTGACCGTAGCGCCGTCCACTTCCACCCCATAGGGTTTGAGTGTGTTGAACGCACGTGACAGGTTTTCCGGCGTCATGGCCAACATGGAGGCGATGGTGCGTTTGCCGTAGGGAAGTTCAACCCTGCCGGAACCACCCTGGTCCGCATTGTAGCGCAGCAACCGGTTTGCCAGCCGCTCTACAGCGGAGCGCAGTTTCAGGTCCTTGTGCTCTTTGACGACACTGCGATAGCAACTGGCCAGTTCAACAACAATTGACCGGGCAAAGGCTTCATCTCTTTCAAAGGCCTCGCGTACATTTTGCGATGGGATCATCAGCAGCCTGGAGCGCTGGCAGGTACGTGCCGACATCAGGTAGACTGCATCCTTGAGGACTGCGGCCAGAATGAAACTGCCGACGGGGCGCACCATGCCCATGGTTGATTCACGTCCATTGGCCCGGGCAAAAAGCTCAACACAGCCTTCCACCACAATATAGAGAAAATCAGCCGGATCGCCCTCCGATATCAACTCCACCTGTGCGGGGAATGTCTGCAGATAAGATGCCTGCATCATCGTGGAAAATTGCTCATCCCCGACACTTTTGAAAAGGTCGAGGGCTCTGACTTCCGGCAGGTCACTCGGTCGCATCGCAATCACCATTGATAATTATCAAGACTATAATTGATAGAATTACTTCCATGTGATGAAAATTGCAACAGGTGAACCTCGGGTGCGCGGACTGACAGAGCGACAATTGTCGCGCCAACCTTTGTTTCGTATCTGACGTGTGTATCGATTGACTCAGATCAAACCCCAAAGCTGTGCCGCCCTGCATTCCTATTGCGGGCCAGCTGATTGCTGATTGCCCTCGGATTGAAACGGGGATGAAACTATGCATTCACTCGAAGGGGTTACCCGTAATGATCAATATCGTGCGCTGGGGCTGAGTACATTTGCCTTTACGGTATGCTTTGCGGTCTGGACCATATTTTCCATCATAGGCGTCAAGATCAAGGGCGAGCTGGGCTTAAGTGATACCCAGTTTGGTCTTCTGGTTGCCACGCCAATTCTGACCGGTTCTGTCAGCCGGATATTTTTGGGTGTGTGGACCGAGCAGATTGGTGGCCGCATCATGTTCCCGCTGCAGATGCTGATCACTGCCGTCGCCGTCTGGCTATTGACTTCAGTGCAAACCTATCCGGTTTTTTTGCTGGCTGCGCTGGGCCTGGGTCTGGCCGGTGGATCCTTCATTGTCGGCGTAGCCTATGTGTCCCAGTGGTTTGACAAGGAACATCAGGGCACCGCACTTGGCATATTCGGTGCGGGTAATGTTGGCGCCGCGGTAACCAATTTTGCAGCTCCTTTTCTGGTTCTGGCCATGGGATGGGAAGGCACCGCGCGTATATATGCCATTGTGCTGGCTGTCACGGCCGTGCTGTTTTATCTGTTCAGTAAGGATGACCCGGCTCAGGCACAACGCAAGCGCACAGGCGCGCGGCCTGTTTCTGCAGCTGAACAGCTCGCCCCATTGAAAAACATTCAGGTCTGGCGCTTTGCCACCTACTATTTCTTCGTTTTCGGTGCCTTTGTCGCGCTGGCATCATTTCTGCCGCGCTATTACGTCGGCGCTTATGGGCTGGAATTAACCACGGCTGGTGTCTTTGCCGGGTTGTATTCTCTGCCCGGGTCCGTCTTTCGCGCATTGGGCGGCTGGATGTCAGATCGCTGGGGTGCCAGGTCGGTCATGTATCTGACATTTATCGTGTCACTCGTGTGCCTGTTCGTCATGAGTTATCCCAACACAAGTTACACGGTTCAGGGAATTGCCAGCCCGATTGAATTCAACTTGCGCATCAGCGTCGGTTTCTTTGTCGCGCTGACCGTGGTTCTGGGGTTCGTGATGAGCCTTGGCAAGGCCGCGGTCTACAAGCACATACCTGTCTATTATCCACACCATGTGGGCTCGGTGGGCGGGCTTGTCGGCATGATCGGCGGTCTCGGCGGTTTCTTCCTGCCTATTGCCTTCGGATTACTGCTGGACCTGACCGGTGTGTGGACTGCGCCTTTCATGCTGCTGTTTGCGATCGTCGCGGTATCGAACGTGTGGATGCATGTTGCCATACGGCGCATGGAAAAACGCCGCCACCCTGGGCTCGAGGACGAAAAATACCTGTCCGATGTTCCAGAGGCCCCATTGGCAAAACCGCAACCTGCGGCCAATGGCACGGCGGATTCGGGTGAGACCGCAGCCGTCAAATCGTAAAATCAGGGCGGGTCTGTCATTCAAACGACCCGCCGCAATCGACCCAGCCAAAAGGAATTAGCCATGGCGATTTCGACAACACAAAATGGGCGGACAGGCCCGACACTCAATGACTGGCGTCCGGATGATCCGGCATTTTGGAACCAATCAGGTCGCCGCATTGCAAAGCGCAATTTGTGGATATCCATTCCTGCTTTGCTGTTGGCATTTTCCGTGTGGATGGTGTGGAGTGTGGTGGTGGCAAATCTGCCATCAATAGGGTTTACCTATTCAACGGGTCAATTGTTCTGGCTGGCAGCGCTTCCCGGATTGTCGGGTGCAACGCTGCGTATATTCTATTCCTTCATGGTGCCGATCTTTGGCGGACGGCTGTGGACGACACTGACAACTGCATCCCTGCTGCTGCCGGCCATTGGTATCGGCTTTGCGGTTCAGGATCCAACAACGTCCTACAGCGTATTTCTCATCCTTGCGCTTCTGTGTGGTTTTGGCGGAGGCAACTTCGCGTCCTCCATGGCCAACATCGCCTTTTTCTATCCGAAATCGGAAAAGGGCAATGCGCTGGCGCTGAACGCAGGACTGGGCAATCTGGGTGTTTCCGTCATGCAGTTTGTCGTACCCCTGGTCATCACCGCCGGTGTATTCGGAGCATTGGGCGGTGCGCCACAATTGCTTGCTGATGGCAGCGAATTATGGGTCCAGAACGCCGGGTTCATCTGGGTGCCTTTTTTGATCATCGCTACAATTGCAGCCTGGTTCGGCATGAATGATATCGCCGATGCCAAGGCCAGTTTCAAAGAGCAATCCATCATATTTTCACGCAAGCACAATTGGATCATGTGCATTCTTTATACCGGAACATTTGGCAGTTTCATTGGCTATGCGGCTGGATTTCCACTGCTGATGAAGACCCAGTTTCCAGAGGTCAATGTATTGACCTATGCTTTTTTGGGGCCATTGGTTGGTGCCTTGTCGCGTGCCGGAACCGGTTGGGTTTCCGACAGGTTCGGCGGTGGACGGGTAACGTTCTGGACATTTTTAGGCATGATTATTGCCGTTGGTGGTGTCCTGTTCTTTCTGGACATCAAACAGGAACCGGGTGCTTTCTGGGGGTTCTTTGCCTGCTTCATGGCGCTGTTCTTCCTGACCGGTGTCGGCAATGCCTCCACCTTCCAGATGATCCCCAGTATCATGCGGCTGGAAATTCCACGATTGATGCCGCAACTGGATCAGACGCAGACGCTGAAACAATCCGAGCGCGAAAGCGCGGCAATCATCGCTTTCACGTCAGCCATTGCAGCCTATGGCGCGTTTTTCATTCCCAAGGCTTACGGCTCTTCCATCAGTCTGACCGGTGGACCGGATGGAGCCCTGTGGTGCTTTGGCATTTTCTACGCGGTCTGTGTCTGCATCACCTGGGTTTTCTATTCACGTAAAAATGCGCCGGTTCCCTGCTGATCCGCCTCGAAACACAAGGACTGTCCCCATGTCTCATCTCCTCGACCGCCTTAATTTCCTGGCGAACCAGAATGTCAGCTCCTATTCCAATGGTCACGGCATCACCACCAATGAAAGCCGCGACTGGGAAGATTCCTATCGCAAGCGCTGGCAACACGACAAGATCGTGCGCTCCACCCACGGTGTGAATTGCACCGGATCATGTTCGTGGAAAATATATGTAAAGGGCGGCATTGTTACCTGGGAAACGCAGCAAACGGACTATCCGCGCACCCGGCCGGATTTGCCGAACCATGAACCGCGTGGCTGTTCGCGTGGAGCCAGCTACAGCTGGTATATGTACTCTGCAAACCGGGTCAAATATCCGCTCATCCGGTCCCGGCTATTGAAATTATGGCGCAAGGAGCGGGCGGTCAAAACGCCTGTTGCCGCCTGGGCTGCCATTCAGCAGGATCCGGAAAAACGCGGTGACTACACCAAGATGCGCGGTCATGGTGGATTTGTGCGGGCCGATTGGGACGAGATCAACGAGATCATAGCCGCTGCCAATGCCTATACGGCGAAAAAATGGGGCCCTGATCGTGTCATCGGATTTTCACCCATTCCGGCCATGTCGATGGTCTCCTATGCTGCCGGGTCGCGTTATTTGTCATTGATGGGCGGCACCTGCATGTCGTTTTACGATTGGTATTGCGATTTGCCGCCCGCGTCACCAATGACTTGGGGCGAGCAGACCGACGTACCGGAATCCGCCGATTGGTATAATGCCGGCTTCCTCATGCTGTGGGGATCAAACGTCCCGCAGACCCGCACACCGGACGCACATTTTTATACCGAAGCGCGTTACAAGGGCGCCAAATCGGTTGTTGTCTCTCCGGATTATTCTGAAGCCGCCAAGTTCTCCGACATGTGGCTTCACCCCAAGCAGGGCACGGATGCCGCATTGGCGATGGCGCTTGGCCATGTGGTTCTGCGGGAGTTTCATCTCGACCGGCAGGCTGCCTATTTTGAGGATTACTGCCAGCGCTACACGGACATGCCGATGCTGGTACGGTTGGTGGAAAAGGACGGTAACTATGTCCCCGAACGCCAGTTGCGCACCTCCGATTTTGACGGCTCTCTGGGTGAAACCAATAATACAGAATGGAAGACCGTGGCTATCGATCGCGCCAACGGCGAGCCTGTGGCACCGCATGGTTCCATCGGTTTTCGCTGGGGAGACAAGGGCAAATGGAATCTGGCCGGAAAAAACGATGCGGGTGATGATCTCGCCCTGCAGATGAGCCTCATCTCGGAAGAAAATCACGACGAAATCGCATCCGTTGCCTTCCCCTATTTCGGTAACCGCGAACACGACCATTTTGAAGGTACCGACCACGACAGTGTTTTGTTGCGTGCGGTGCCTGCCAGGAAAGTCATGTTGGCCGATGGTGAGGCACTGGTCGCCACGGTCTTTGATCTGTTCATGGCCAACTACGGGCTGGATCGCGGGCTGGGCGATAAAAATTCAGCCAAATCCTTTGATGATAACCTCCCCTATACGCCCGCATGGGCGGAGAAAATCACCGGCGTGCCGCGTGAACAGATCATCACCGTTGCACGTGAATTTGCGTTGAATGCGGAAAAAACCAATGGCCGATCCATGGTTATCCTGGGTGCCGGTCTGAACCATTGGTACCACATGGACATGAACTATCGCGGGATCATCAATCTGTTGATCATGTGCGGATGTGTCGGCCAGTCAGGTGGTGGCTGGAGCCATTATGTCGGCCAGGAGAAACTGCGGCCACAAACGGGCTGGTTGCCGCTGGCATTCGGGCTTGATTGGAAACGACCACCGCGCCAGATGAATTCCACATCGTTTTTCTATGCCCATTCAGACCAATGGCGTTACGAAACGCTGGAGGTCAGTGAAATACTGTCTCCAACGGCACCGGACGGTGCCTGGGATGGTGCGCTGATCGATTACAATATCCGCGCCGAACGCATGGGCTGGCTGCCATCTGCACCGCAGTTGCAGACCAATCCGCTTGAAATTTCGGCGGCTGCGCAAAAAGCCGGCAAAGACGTAAAGGACTATGTCGTCGAGCAACTGCAGTCTGGCGATTTGAAGATGTCCTGCGAGGACCCGGACAGGCAGGAGAACTGGCCGCGCAACATGTTTGTCTGGCGTTCCAACCTGCTGGGTTCATCGGGCAAGGGGCACGAATATTTCCTTAAGCACCTGCTTGGAACAACCCATGGTGTCCTTGGAAAGGACCTTGGCGAAGAAGGCGCGCAGCGCTCACGTGAGGCGGTGTGGCACGACGAGGCTCCCGAAGGTAAACTCGATCTGCTGGTCACACTGGATTTCCGCATGTCCACGACCTGCGTCTTTTCAGATATCGTGCTGCCAACCGCAACCTGGTATGAGAAGAACGATCTCAATACCTCGGATATGCATCCCTTCATTCATCCCCTTACCAGTGCTGCTGATCCGGCCTGGGAAGCGCGGAGTGACTGGGATATCTTCAAGGGCATTGCAGAAAAATTCTCGCAGGTTGCGCCGGAAGTTCTTGGCGTTGAAGAAGATGTCGTTCTGGTGCCTATCCTGCACGACACTGCCAATGAACTGGCCCAGCCCTTTGACGTGAAAGACTGGAAAAAGGGAGAGGTTGATCCGCTCCCCGGCAAAACCATGCCAGTCGTTACAGTCGTCGAACGCGACTATGCCAATCTCTACAAGCAGTTTACCTCGCTTGGCCCATTGTTGGATACACTGGGCAACGGTGGCAAGGGCATCAGCTGGAATACGCAGGCTGAGGTTGAACTTGTTGGCAAACTCAATGGTCTGGTTGCCGAAGAAGGCGTCAGCAAGGGACGACCGCGTATTGAAAGTGACATTGATGCGTCTGAGGTCATCCTGTCGCTTGCTCCGGAAACCAATGGTGAAGTGGCGGTCAAGGCATGGGAGGCGCTGAATGCCTTCACCGGCAGGGACCACACCCATCTGGCCGCTCCGAAGGAAGATGAGAAAATTCGCTTTCGCGATGTTGTCGCCCAGCCGCGCAAGATCATCTCGTCACCCACATGGTCGGGTCTTGAATCAGAACATGTATGTTACAACGCATGCTACACGAACGTTCATGAGTTCATTCCATGGCGTACCCTGTCCGGCCGTCAGCAACTCTATCAGGATCACCTGTGGATGCGGGCTTTTGGTGAGGGGTTTTGTGTCTATCGCCCCCCCATCGACACCAAGGGTGTCAATCCGGTTATCAAAACCAAGTCCAATGGCAATCCGCAACTGGTGTTGAATTTCATCACACCACACCAGAAATGGGGCATCCATTCGACCTATTCGGACAATCTGCTGATGCTCACGCTGAACCGCGGCGGACCTGTCGTGTGGATATCCGAGGTTGACGCGGTCAAGGGCGCACTTGTCGATAACGACTGGGTGGAGGTCTACAATGTCAACGGGGCGATTGTTGCCCGGGTCGTGGTGTCTCAACGGATGAAGGAGGGCACGATCTACATGTATCACGCACAGGAAAAAATCGTGAATACACCGGGCTCCCAAATCACCGGGCAGCGTGGCGGTATCCACAATTCGGTGACCCGTGCAATCGTCAAGCCCACCCATATGATCGGTGGCTATGCGCAGCTTTCCTACGGCTTCAACTACTACGGCACCGTCGGCTCCAATCGCGATGAATTTGTGATCGTCCACAAGATGGAGAAGGTCGATTGGATGGAAGGCCCATACCGCGACGATGCGCCGGTAAATACGAAGGAGGCGGCAGAATGAAGATTCGCGCACAAATCGGCATGGTGCTGAACCTCGACAAATGCATCGGCTGTCACACCTGTTCAGTCACCTGCAAGAACGTATGGACCAACCGCGAAGGGGTTGAATACGCCTGGTTCAACAATGTGGAGACCAAACCCGGCATCGGCTATCCCAAGGAATGGGAGAACCAGAAAAAGTGGAACGGCGGCTGGATTCGCAAGGCCAATGGCAAAATTGAACCCAAAATGGGCGCCAAATGGCGCATTCTGGCGAAGATTTTTGGCAATCCGGATCTGCCGGAAATTGACGATTACTATGAGCCCTTCAATTTTGACTATGACCATTTGCAGACCGCAAAGGAAAGTCAGACATCACCTACGGCACGGCCGCGTTCCGTTATCACGGGCGAGCGGATTGAAAAGATCGAATGGGGTCCAAACTGGGAAGAAATTCTGGGTGGAGAATTTTCCAAGCGCTCTGCTGACTACAATTTTGAAGGTGTTCAAAAGGAAATCTACGGCGAATTCGAAAACACCTTCATGATGTATCTGCCGCGTCTTTGTGAGCATTGTCTTAATCCAACCTGTGTGGCTGCCTGTCCATCAGGGGCAATTTACAAACGTGAAGATGATGGCATCGTCCTGATCGATCAGGAAAAATGCCGCGGCTGGCGCATGTGTGTTTCAGGCTGTCCCTACAAGAAAATCTACTACAACTGGTCGTCGGGAAAATCTGAAAAATGTACGTTCTGCTACCCGCGCATAGAGGCCGGGCAGCCGACGGTATGTTCTGAAACCTGTGTGGGCCGTATCCGCTATCTTGGCGTGGTTCTATATGATGCAGATCGGATTTCAGAGGCAGCATCAACCACCAATGAGCAGGACCTTTATGAGGAACAGTTAAAGGTATTTCTTGACCCCAATGATCCGGCGGTCATAGCGCAGGCACGCAAGGATGGTGTTCCGGAAGCCTGGCTGGAATCGGCGAAAAAGTCGCCAGTCTATAAGATGGCCATGGAATGGAAAGTGGCGTTCCCGCTCCACCCGGAGTACCGCACGCTGCCGATGGTCTGGTATATTCCGCCACTTTCACCGCTGCAATCGGCGGCAGAAGCGGGCAAAATAGGCCTGGATGGCGATATGCCGGATGTGCGTTCGCTCAGAATTCCGGTCCGTTATCTTGCCAATCTGTTGACTGCAGGCAAGGAAGAACCGGTTGTGTCAGCACTGGAACGTATGCTGGCCATGCGCAGCTATATGCGGGCAAAATCCATTGATGGTGTCATTGATGAGGCGATAGCACGCAAGGTTGGTTTGAGCCCCGCGATCATCGAGGACATGTATCACATCATGGCCATCGCCAATTACGAGGATCGCTTTGTCATCCCGACAACGCACCGGGAGATTGGCGAAGACGCCTATGATTTGCGCGGCTCCTGCGGGTTTTCCTTTGGCAACGGCTGCTCAGGCGGCTCTTCGGAAACGAACCTGTTTGGTGGCAAACGCACCAAAACTGTTCAGACCCCCACCGATGTATTTTGAGGAGACCGGATCATGAATACGACATTGAAAATAGTTTCATTGCTTCTGTCCTATCCGACGCAGCAGTTGCAGGTGGAAGCGCCAGAACTGAAGAAAGCAATTCTGGCTGCTTGCGGCACGACGCAAAAACAGGCCCGTCAATTGTGTGAATTGATTGACGATATCGCCTTAGCCGAAATCTTTGACGTGCAGGAACGTTATGTTTTGCTGTTTGACAGAACACGATCCCTGTCACTGCATCTGTTCGAGCACGTGCATGGGGAGAGCAGGGATCGTGGTCAGGCGATGGTAGATCTGATGGCGATGTACGCCGAACAGGGGCTGGTGATTGATCAAAAGGAACTGCCTGACTATCTGCCATTGTTCCTTGAGTTTTTGTCCACCCGCCCACCATCTGAAGCTCAGGAACTGTTGGGCCAGACCAAACATATCATTGTTACCCTCAAGGAAAAGCTGATCAAGCGGCAATCGGTTTATGCCAACGCCTTTGTCGTGCTGGAGGCAATGGCATCGGGCACAGTCAATCAGAGCCTCGTTGAGGATATTCTGGGCGTGCCGGAAGATGACCCAGGCGATCTGGAGGCGCTTGATCGAATCTGGGAGGAGGAGGTGGTGAGTTTCGGCGGTGGCGCAGGAGAAAATGCCTGCGGGCCTGACCGCCTGCGCACCCAGATGCGTGCAGCAGCACGCCGTCAAACGGATGGCAATAATTCAGCCAGTGCGGAGATTTGAACCATGTCCAGTTATATCAATAGTCTGCTGTTTGGAGTTTACCCCTATGTCGCACTAGTTGTGCTGATCCTGGGGACCATCATTCGTTATGACCGTGAACCCTACTCATGGCGTTCGGGTTCCAGTCAGCTCCTGCGCCGCAAGCAACTGGTCTGGGGGTCAGTTCTTTTTCACGTTGGTGTCATCATAATATTTTTTGGCCATCTGGTTGGGCTTTTGACCCCCATTCAGATTTTTGACGCGCTTGGTATCAGTCATGGTGCGAAGCAAATTCTTGCTATTGTTGCAGGAGGTGTTGCCGGGTTGATGGCCATTGTCGGGGCAACCATGCTCGTCCATCGCCGACTGTTTGATGCGCGGGTGCGGGCAACCTCAAGCACTTCAGACACAATGATCATTATCCTGCTGTGGTTGCAGCTTGTGCTTGGTCTGGCAACAATTCCAATTTCGCTGCAACATCTTGATGGCCATGAAATGGTAAAATTCATGAGCTGGGCGCAGGGCATATTCACCTTCAACACAGATGCGGCATCCTGTGTTGCAGACGCCAGTATCATCTTCAAACTGCACCTGTTTTTGGGGCTGACAATATTGCTGGTCTTTCCGTTCACACGGTTGGTTCATATGCTGAGCGTGCCTCTTCGCTACTTCTGGCGGCCCGGTTATCAGGTGGTTCGCACCAAGCGTTCCGCGCGGTCAGCCGCCATGCGTAATCCTGCGAAATGAAACAGATCCCCATGAGGTTTGAACCATGACGACAATTTATCAAAATGCATCGCTGGGTGGGCAGACAAATGCTGCCACGCGTGATGCAGCACCGCACATTGATCTGGAAAATCGCAACGAGGCCGGTGCCATCATGCCTGATACACGTGTGCCACCAAAAGCCAAACCGGTGTTGGATGCGGTCTCGGTCAATGGTGAGGCAATTGCCGAGACAGCCATTCTGGCGGAGGCCCAGCATCATCCGGCTGATACGCCGGGTGAAGCACTCATTCTAAGCGCCAGAGCTCTTGTCATTCGCGCTTTGCTGCTACAGGAAGCTGAAAGCCTCCAGATGTCCGGGCAAAGGTGTGATGACCAGATTGGCAATCGTGAAACACACCAGGATGCGCTGGTCCGCGAACTCATCGAACATGAGGTAGAAACACCAAGGGCGAGCGATGCTGACTGCCATCGTTACTTTGAAAAAAATCCGGGCAAGTTCCGTTCAGAGACAATTTATGAAGCACGTCACATCCTGCTGTCAGCACCTGTTGATGACAGCGCAAAACGTGCACGCCAATTGGCAGTTGCAAAAGATTTGTTGCTTCTGCTGGGGCAGCAAGCGGGCGATTTCGACACTCTTGCACGGTGTCATTCTGATTGTCCGTCCCACCAGCAGGGAGGTAATCTGGGGCAAATCACCCGAGGCTCAACAGTTGCTGAGTTTGAAAAGACCCTGGCTCAGATGGAACCTGGATCACTATGGCCCAAACCGGTTGAAAGCCGATTTGGCTACCACATCATATTCCTTGAAAATCGTGTCGAGGGTACACTTTTGCCTTTTGATGCGGTGAAGGAAAAAATTGCCGCCTGGCTGGAAGCGGCAAGCTGGTCGCGTGCGGTCAGTCAATATATTGGTGTTCTGGCTGGCAAAGCTGACATCAAGGGTATTTCGCTAGAGGCCAGTGACGGGCCGCTCGTCCAGTAAAGGGAACAGAATGGTGGGCAAGCGTGTCGAAGCTCGAAAAATGGCCATTCAGTCACTTGAAACAGCGCCCTCGGCCACGCTTTTTCACCGCCCGCTTGCCTATATATCCGCAGAACATCTGCGGCAAAGGGTATTGTGCTCGGTACTTGATGAAATAGCCGATGAAGATGGTGCTGATCGGGTGAAAATCGACGTTGCGTTGCGCTTCATCAAAACATCCATCGGGCCACATGTGATGGACGAGGAGGAAGACCTGTTTCCCCTCTTGCGGCGACGGGCAGAGCCCGATGATGAAATCAATGCAATCCTTGGGCAGCTCAGCCAGGAACACGCCAGCGATGATCTGGATGCAAGGTTGCTCGTTGATGGATTGCCATCTTTCAAGACACGAAAAATGCCAGCCTCGCAACGCGCCTCGTTTCGTGACCTGTTACGAAGGTTTGCTACCAATGAAAGACGCCATCTGATTGTTGAGAACGCCATTGTACTGCCGCTTGCCCATGCGCGTTTGACACTGGCGGATCTGGATACGCTGGGACGACGTATGGCTGCGCGACGAGGTTTATCCTACCCGGAGAAAATTGATGCTGAGTGACCTGCTTCAACACAACATGCGATGGGCAACGCAAAAGCGTCAGGCTGATCCAAACTATTTTGAGCGCCTGGCCGCGCTGCAGCAACCAGAATATCTGTGGATCGGATGTTCTGACAGTCGCGTACCCGCGAATGTGATAACCGGCCTTGAACCGGGCGAGGTATTTGTTCATCGCAATGTCGCCAATCTGGTTCATCGCGGTGATCTGAACATTCTTTCCGTTCTTGAGTTTGCTGTTGAGACGCTTCAGGTGAAACACATCATCGTGTGCGGGCACTACAATTGTGGTGGGGTTCGCGCTGCCATGGACGGGCATCAACACGGCCTAATCGACCACTGGCTTCAACCGGTGCGCGATACGGCAGATGAGCATCGTGATGCGTTGGAAAAAATCATCGATGGCGACCGCCGTCTCAACAGGCTTTGCGAATTGAGTATCAAGGCACAGGTTGATGGATTGGCCCGCACGCCGATTGTCCAATCAGCATGGAAGCGGGGGCGGTCGCTGAATATTCACGGTTGGGTCTATGGATTAAGTGACGGATTGATCCGTGATCTGGAATGCGGTGCCTGCGCTTGATGAGATTGTTTCGGCGCTATTCCCAGGTAACAGAATCCAGCAGCGTGCGCCGGGCCGACTGCAGATGAAAGGCAAATTTTTCCACCGCCAGCACCCCATCCCCGCCGCGTATGGCCCGCAATACATCAAGATGCTCGCGTGCAGCCGTTGCGTTACGCTCCATCTCGTCTGACTTTTTCCACCGGTAGTGAAAATGAAAAATCAGAGAAACAAGCTCGTAAAAATCATTGATAAAACGGTTGTCGAGACCGGCGATGAAGAGCTGATGAAACTGCTCGTCGAGACGCGGAAATTTTAGAAATTCATCTTCGATATGATCGATCATCCAAACGTGCCTGTCTTCAAGTTCAGCAAGCTGCAGGTGATCAACCGCGTTGGCCGCGGGATCAAGATAGCGTCTGAAGCCGCGCATTTCGAACATCTCGCGCACGTCAAACAGTTCCATTGCAAATTCACGGGTGAAACCATTGAGGACCCAGTGTCTGTTGGGCTCCTTTTGAATGAGGCCAAATCGCGAAAAGCGTATCAGGTACTCACGCACCGCAGATGTGCTGACCCCGAATTCGCGTACCAGGTCGCTTTCCCGCAAAATTGTCCCCGGAACAACGTCGCCGCCGAGCACATATTCCATAAAAGCCAATTCGACTTTTCTGGCGGTGGATTGCGTTTCATGGGCCGCATAATAATCCCGTTTGTCGGGTTTGCGCAGGATCGTCTTTCGGCGTCCGACCCAGTTTATGATGCCTGTCTGGTTGAGTTGCTCGAGCACTGCACGAACCGTTGTGCGGCTGATGTTCCATTGAGCGGCCAATTCCGTCTCAGGTGGCAGGTTTGTATCCACACCCAGCTGATCAATGAGGTCAAGGCTCTGGTTGAAGGTTTCCTTGTAGACACTGTTGCTGCGGGACAAGACGGAACTTTCACTGGTTGAATTTCAATGCATCGGAGCGGTTTCTTATGTTTTGCACCTGGTTTGTTTTACAAATTGGCAGCAGAACAATTTCGCTAATGAATATGGAACTGTTTTTGTTGCTGGATCAATCTCTAAAAGCCAATCGCGCCACCTCCATCTACCAGTAATATCTGCCCGGTGATGTATTTTGCCGCTTTTGATGAAAGATAGGCACAGGCCCAGCCTATGTCTTCGGGCTGGCCAAGATGACCCATCGGAATTCGGTTGAGAATTTTTTCTTCCCGGCTGCTGTCACCGCGCACGGCCTGTCGGTACAGGTCTGTGTCTATCCAACCGGGTGCGACACCATTAATACGCACGTTACGCCCGGCAAATTCGGCTGTCAGCCCGCGGACTGCTCCGGACAATGCCGCCTTGGCAACGGAGTAGCTCATGACATTGGGCTGACCAATGAAAGCCGTCATGGAAGAAATGAACAGGATTGATCCACCGCCCGTTGCGACCTGACGGCGGATAACCAGGCGGGACAATTCAAGGGCACCACGAACATGTACATCCAGAACATCGTTGAGGTCACCGGGATTGCTCTCTTCGAATGGCTTCTTGATTGAGTTACCGGCATTATTGACCAGAATGTCGATGGCACCATATCGTTGCGCCACGTTGCTCTCGAATTCGGCAAGACTGTCCGTATCACACAGATCAAGGGTTTGTGGATGGCACTGGTCGCCAATTTCACCGGCTGTTTCATCCAACACAGATTGCCGCCGTCCGGCAATGATGACGATAGCACCGCAGGCCGTCAGCGCGCGAGCAATGGCTTTGCCAATCCCGCTGCCACCACCTGTTACCAAAGCCACCTGACCGGAAAGACCATAGGCTTCCGACAAGGTTGCCAAGGACGTATCAGACATGTGTCAGGTCCACCATTACCTTGAATGTTTCATTTCGGTTTTCTTCCCAATAGGTAAAAGCCTTGTCGGCCTCATTCCAGGGGAAGACTTTGGAGATCAGACGATCGGCGGTTTCCTGGTGATTTGCGATGAAATCGATAACAGCTTCGAAATCAGTCCTGGTGGCGTTGCGCGAACCGAATATGTCCAACTCCTTGAGATTGAAGAGAGATGTGTTGTAGCTCACTTCGGCCTTTGCGTAACCGACATAGACCACCCGCCCGGCAAATCCTGCAAGGTCCACAGCAGTTCTGAACGTTTCAGGCAGGCCGACGGCCTCTACCACCACATGAGGTCCGAGCCCTGCAGTCAGTGCGTTGATTTCCTCACTGAGGTTGCACTCATTCGGGTTGATAACCGTTTCGACACCCAATTGCTCAAGAAGATTTTTTTTTGCCTTGCTGACTTCCACAGCTATGACACGCGCACCACGGGCGAGGGCGCCCAGCATGACGCCAACGCCGATCATGCCACCGCCGATGACCACCACGGTTTCGCCCGCAACCACGGATCCCCGCCCGACGGCATGAAAGCCGACAGACAGGGGTTCAACCAATGCAAGATGCTGTTTGGGCAGATTATCATTCAGGATAAGCCGATCATGATGAACGACAAGCTGGTTCGACATGCCACCATCCTGCTGCACGCCCAGTGTCTTGTTGAAGCGACAGGCGTTGGGCCTTCCCGCCAGACAAGATGAACACTGGCCACAGGTTGTATAGGGAATAACGATGGCGGACAGTCCGGGCGCAAATTGTGCGGGCACATCCGAACCAGATTCAACGATTGTGGCACCGATTTCGTGACCGGGAATACGTGGCAGAGAGACCAGGGGGTTCAGACCACGAAAAGTATTGAGATCTGTTCCGCACAGGCCGACGTGTTGCACATCCAGCAAGACCTGATCCGGCCCGGGCTGTGGGGCCGCAACCTGTCTGATTTCCGTCTGACCGATCTGTGTGATGTATAGAGCGTCCATGGTCCGTCCGTTTCTGGCCGGCTCATGCCGGTAGTGCAGTTTACCACATCGGGTATGATCATCCGGGTATGAGCGCCGGGCCTATTCCATTGTGAGTAGGCCCGGTCGGGTCTTCAAATCAATCACCATGCATCGGGCACACATTCACCGCCGCACCCGATAGGCTTGTGTTTACATGTAGTCAGCAACATTGTCCGATGTAATCAGGATACCATCAATCGGGATGAATTTTTCGACACTTTGTCCGTTCACCACATTGACGATATTTTTTACACTTTCCTGACCCATTTCGACATTGTCCTGCTTGATGTCAGCCTTTTGCTCACCTGCAGCAATTGACTTCAGGTTACCAGGGTTGCCGTCAAAACCAACGATAACGAGACCGTCGAGCTTGCCAAGTTCCTTTGCTGCGGAAACCGCAGCCAGTGCCATGGGATCAGAAGCAGCAAAGATGGCCTTGATGTTGGGGTTAGACTGGAGGAAATTGATTGTGGTGTCGTAACCACAGGCTTCCTGCCAGTCACAAATCTGGAAAATAACTTCAAGACCGGCTGCTTCTGCAGCCGCTTTAACGCCGTCACGGCGTGCATTGCCGGTCTGGTGGCCCGCTGAGCCGCCGAGGATCAGAACAGTACCCTTGTCTACATTGTCAGCGATATATTTGCCGGCAATGCCTGCGGCAGCCAGATTGTCTGTTTGAACGAGACTGCTGATGTGATCATGATCAATACCGGTGTCGACTGCAACAACCGGGATGCCTTTGGCTTTGGCCCGATCCAGGGATTCACCGAATGCACGATTGTCCACAGAACCGATGATGATGCCGTCGACACCCATGTTAATGGCACGGTCTACCGCATCTTTTTGGGCGGCTGCATCAGCCTGAGTTGCTGTCAGATCGACAAATTCCACATTCAGTTCTTTTGCCTGCGCCGCCGCAGCATCCCCAACGCCAACCCAGAAAGGCTGATCTGTCGAATAGCCCGTATAGGCAATGGTGATGTCTTTGGCGAGCGCTGTTGAACCCATGAAAGTTGCAGCGGCAAATGCAACGCCTGCAGCCATCCGGGTCAGATTTGAAAGTGTTATATGCATGATATTCCTCCAGTTGTTGAATTTGAATTCTATCCGACCCGTATGGTCGATCATTCCCGCCCGCAAGACTCCCGAAACGAACGTGAAATTTCTAACGGCCACGCCTTCTCCAAACGTCCCAGAAGACAGCCAGAATAATGATGACACCGATTGCGATGCGCTGAACCGAGGTCCCGACACCCAGATAGGCCAGGCCAACGATAATGGTTTGCATGATGAGCATGCCAACGATTGTCTTGCCGACACCGCCACGACCGCCAAACAGACTGGTGCCACCGATAACAACGGCTGCAATGGCAAACAGTTCGTAGGACTGACCGCGTGAACTTTGTGCAAAATTGAGCTTTGAAACTTCCAGAATGGCCGCTGTTGCTGCCAGCGTGCCGCCAATCATGTAATAGATGATACGGCTGCGTTTGACATTCACGCCGGACAGTCGTGCCACCTCTTCGTTGCCACCAATGGCATAGGCATGGTTGCCAAGACGGGTCTTTGTCAAAAACAGGCCAGTGAGCAGGGCTGCCGCAAACATGATTGTTATTGGCATCAAGTATCCCGAACCCAGCATCTGATATTGCTCGGGAAAGCGTGAAAGATCGCGACCACTGCCCAGCAGTTCAGCAATGCCCTTGTAGGCCGTTAGACCACCCAGCGTGACGATGAATGCCGGGACCCCTGTGGCCACCTGAATGATGCCGTTCAGCGTGCCGCACAGGGCACCGGCAGCGAGCCCGGCAAGAATTGCAAACCAGACGGGCAGTTGATATTCGGCGAGCAATATGCCGACGACCACGCCGACAACCGCAAAGATCGAACCGACTGATAGATCCAGGCCACCGGAGATCAGTACCACGGTGGTTCCGCAGGCCAAAATGGCCAGAATGGAAGCCTGGGTCATGATGGACAGGAGTGTATCGATGTTGCGAAAGGGCGGAGAAAGAATGAAAAAGACCGCATATATCAGAACCAGTGCCGCGAGAACCTGCGCGATTTGCCTGAACTGATGAGCAAATGTCTGCCAGGCGGTATGGCCTGAATTTTGACCCGCAGGCTGATTGGATTTTGATGCGCTTTGTGCTGTCTGTGTCATATCAGGCGGTACCCACATCGATGGCGCCTGTTATCAGGCCGACCAGTGTGTCGCCATCAACCTGTGACACATCACGGGTGGCGGCCAGTTTGCCCAACCGCATAACCATCACCCGATCACAATAATTCATCACATGCTGCATATTATGGGTGATCATAATGACTGAAAGACCGTGGTCTTTCAAAGACATGACCAGATCCATGGCCATCTTCGATTCGCGTACACCCAGTGCCGCGGTTGGTTCATCCAGCACCGCAACGCGCTTGCCGAACATGACCGTCTTGCTGAGGGCGACTGCCTGTCTCTGGCCACCTGAAAACCCTTGAGCGTCGCGGTAAATATCGCTGATGCGAATATCAAGCTTGTCGAACAGATCGCGCACGCTTGTTTCCATTTTTCGAAAATCAAGCACACCGAACAAGCGGCCAAGAATGTTGTTTTTCACAACTTCACGGCCAAGATAGATGTTTTTCGTGACGCTGAGTTCGTTGACCAGTGCCAGATCCTGATAGACCGTTTCTATGCCAATGCGACGTGCATCGGATGGCGAGTCAATATGAACCTGATTGCCGTCGAAGAATATGTCGCCGCTATCGCGGTTCAGCGCCCCCGTTATGGCTTTGATCAAAGTTGATTTGCCGGCACCATTGTCTCCAACAACCGCCAATACCTCACCCTCGCGCAATTGCAGATCAACAGCATCGAGCGCGACGACCCCGGCGAAGTGTTTGGATATGCCACGTGCTTCGAGCACATATTCGCTCATTAATCGTTTCCTCCCAACGTGCATGACCGCAGAAAACCTGGTTCATGCAAAATTGTTCTTGTTGCTTAAAAAACATTTGGGCTTGATGTCAACGGTTTTTTTTGCATAAAAAGACAATTGATGCTTTTATTGAGGAAATTCAAACAGACAGACCGCGAGATTTTCCACCTGAATTGAACGCCTTGTGATGTATATGACAACAGGGATGGGGAAATCCCATGCTGTCCGGTCCTGTAGCCGGATATGTTTTGCGATTATCCTTCAGCCCGACATCGCCTGTGCGGTGATAGAGAAACCAGCCGGAGACTGCGACACTTATGCCTGTTACCATTCAAACACCCGTCATTCAGTTCGGAACCAGCAGATTTTTGCAGGCGCACGCTGATCTTTTCATTGATGAAGCGATAGCACAGGGTCATGCGGCGGGCGCAATCACCGTTGTTCAAAGTTCGGGAGACGCGACGCGACGTGCAAGACTGGAAGCATTAAGTGCCGATGCGGGTTACCCGGTGCGTATCCGTGGCTTAGAAAATGGTGAAAAAGTTGATCATGCGTTACGGGTTCACAGTATAAAGCGAACCCTATCCACCAGTGTCGACTGGGCGGCAATTGTCACGGTATTTGTTGAACAGGTGACTTATGTTCTTTCCAATACGGGTGACGCCGGTTACGCACCGCAACCAGCCGACAAAGGTAGATCATTCGATCAGTCGATGTCCTATCCGGCTAAGTTGCTGTTGTTGTTGCGGGCCCGGTTTGAAGCCAATGCCAATCCACTGACCATCATGCCTCTGGAGCTCATTCAGCGAAATGGGCAGGTACTGAAAGCGCGTGTCCTCGAACTGGCGGCCAATGATGACCAGGCTTTCAGGCAATGGCTGGGCGAGACCGTATGCTGGGCTGATTCACTTGTTGACCGGATCGTATCTGAGCCAATCGAACCTGCCGGTGCCGTTGCCGAACCCTATGCCCTTTGGGCTATTGAACGACAGGCGGGACTGACAGCGCCATGCGAACACCCTTGTGTTCAAATGGTCGATGATCTGGAGGAAATTGAATCGCTCAAACTGTTCATTCTCAATCTTGGGCACACATTTCTTGTGTCTCTTTGGCAAAAACAGGTGGCACCAGCGCTGACCGTATCGGCTTTTCTTGATGATCCATCGGTCAAATCAGAACTGTTGGATGTCCTTGAACGCGAAGTTCTGCCGGGTTTTATCGCAGCAGGTCTCGGCGATCAGGCCAGGCGGTACATAACGACCACGATTGAGCGGTTTCAAAACCCTTTTTTGCAACACCAACTTGCCGATATTGCGCAAAATCATCAGCAGAAAATTGAGCGCAGGGTTGCAGGATTTATTGTATGGGCGCGAAAAAACGGTGATCATTCATCGAAGCCTCAACTTGAGGCCATTACAGCGGAAACACAAAAAGGATAACCGGTACGGCAACAAGGACAACCAGCACTTCAAGTGGAAGTCCAATGCGCCAGTAGTCACTGAACTTGTAACCGCCCGGTCCCATGATGAGCGTATTGTTCTTGTGACCGATGGGCGTCAAGAAGGCGCAGGATGCGGCGACCGCAACTGCCATGAGAAAACCGTCCGGATTGGCATCCAGTTTCATGGCCACGTCCAATGCAATAGGCGCGCCAATAATGGCCGTTGCCGTGTTGTTCAGAACATCCGAGAGGGTCATGACCACGACCATCAGAACTGCCAGCACAAACCATACCGGCATGCCGGCGGCCAGATTGACAATCTGACTGGCGATCAGTCCGGTGCCGCCAAAATTCTCGAGTGCTGCACCCAGCGGGATCATACTGCCCAGTAGAACAATGATCGGCCACTCGATGTGATCATAGACATTGCGCACAGGCACGATGTCGAGAATGACGTAGAGGGCAACAACAATGGCCAGTGCTGTTGCCAGATAAAGCCACCCCAGAGCAGATACTGAAATCGCTGCAACAAAAATCCCGACTGCCAGCCAGGCACGGCTGTGCTGCGTTACCATCAGGCCGCGTTCGGCCAGGGGCAGGGCACCGAGCCAATTGGCCGCGTCACTAAGTCTGTCCGCAGGACCGAGCAACAGCAGGATATCGCCAGCCCGTATGGTTTCGTGCCGCACCCGTTTGGCAAATCGTTTGCCCTGGCGCGATATGCCAAGCAGTGTGACACCGCGCCGGGCACGCAAGCGCAATGATATTGCCGAGCGTCCCTCAAGACGCGAATCGCGCGGAACGACGACTTCGATCAAGGCCAGATCTCCGGCTGCTTTTTCTCCGCTTGGCTTTTCGCCGAAATACTCAAGACCCAAAGGTCCGCGAAAACGATCAATATCCTCTGCCGCTGCCTCGACGAGCAACATATCATTGGCGCGTAACTCAATGGTGGAAGAAAAACCGCCCAGACGTTTACCGTTTCTGATAACGCCAAGGATTTCAACGTCTTCCTCGTCAGCAACCGGATAGAGTGCCCGCACTTCCAGCCCGACCGCCTTGGAGGTCTCCGGGACAACCAGTTCGGCCAGATAACCGTCCAGTGACAAAAGCTGCTCAGGCTTGTCCGTTTCATTGTCTCCCTTCGGGATCAACCGCCAGCCGATCAGGGCAACATAGCCAATCCCCACTGTGGCAACTGCCATGCCAACCGGGGTAAAATCAAACATGCCAAAGGGTTCGCCAAGCGCCCGTTCGCGAAAAGAGGCAATAATGATATTCGGCGGGGTTCCAATCAGGGTGACCATGCCGCCGAGGATCGTGGCAAAGGAAAGCGGCATCAGGGTGCGACGGATGGGCCGGGCGGCCTTTTTCGCCGTTTGCAGCTCCATTGGAATTAATAGTGCCATGGCGGCAACATTGTTCATAAAGGCCGAGAGCAGGGCACCAACACCGCTCATAATCGAGATATGCGTGATCGTGCCACGTCCAGCGTCAATCAATCGACGCGTTATCAGATCAATTGCACCTGAGTTGAGCAGTCCGCGCGAAACGATGAGCACCAGTGCAACAATGACGGTTGCAGGGTGACCAAAACCGGAAAATGCCTCACTGGTGGGTACCAGGCCAAGGACCAGAGCCACCAGCAAAGCACAAAAGGCGACCAGATCATAGCGCCAGCGTCCCCAAAGGAGCATGGCAAATACCGCGGCAAAAAGTGCAAAGAGCTGAGCCTGTTCGCCGGTCATACCATCTATCCCATGGCCGCGTCATTGATGACTGACAAAAATGTCTCGCCATAGTCTTCCAGCTTTTTCGGGCCAACGCCACTCACCATTGCAAGGGCGTCAAGGTTTGCCGGTTTTTTGGATGCCATCTCGATGAGCGTATTATCTGGAAAAACAACATAGGCTGGCACCTTTTTGGCCTTTGCCAATTCAAGACGCCGTGCCTTCAACTGCGCAAGCAAGCCGTCATCTTCGCTTGAATGTGCCACCATTGCCCTGGCCGCTTTTTTCGATTGGCGGCGCTCACGCACAGCGTCTGCCGGAATCTCGCGAAACTCGAAATTCCGGTTTCCGGTCAGTATTTCCCGACCCGCTGCGGAAATTTCAAGGCAACCGAATTTTTGTATGTTGATGGTCAAAATCCCGCCGGCCACCATCTGACGGATAAATGCCTGCCAATATTGCTTGGAATGATCCTTGCCGACACCAAAGGTCGGCAGCGAATCATGGCCGCGCTCCAGAATTTTCTGGTTTTGCGATCCGCGTACAACATCAATGATGTGGGCGGCACCAAAATACTGACCGGTGCGGTATATGGCCGACAGGATCATCTGTGCGTGCTGGGTACCGTCAACCCGAACAGGCGGTGTAATGCAGGTGTCACAATTACCACAGGCTTCAATCTGTTCATCGAAATAGGCCAGCAGGGTTTTGCGTCTGCACTGTGAGGCCTCGCAATAGGCCAACAGGGAGTCCAGGCGCTTGTGTTCACGCAATTTATGGCCATCGTCCTCGCCATCCTGATCAATGAACATGCGTCGCATGCGGATGTCGTCGAGACCATATAGCATCATTGTTTCTGCCGCTGTCCCGTCACGACCGGCACGCCCAATCTCCTGATAATAGGCCTCCACACTTGATGGCAAATTGAGGTGGGCAACGTAGCGGATGTCCGGTTTGTCGATGCCCATGCCGAAAGCGATGGTTGCCACCATGGTAACGGCACTCTCGCTCATGAAGCGGTCCTGATTGGCTTTGCGCAAAACCGCGTCCTGACCGGCATGGTAGG
The DNA here is from genome assembly GCA_947501445.1 of uncultured Rhizobiaceae group bacterium. GTDB lineage: Bacteria > Pseudomonadota > Alphaproteobacteria > Rhizobiales > Rhizobiaceae > Hoeflea_A. The sequence goes on from CANMVS010000024.1 coordinate 24,060, forward strand.
CAATAGCGGTCATGCCTTCTTCATTGAGAAATTCTGCCACTTCCTCGGTGTATTTGCGCGACAGGCAATAGATGATACCGGACTGGTCGCCCTTGTCTTCCAGAAAGGACAACAGTTGCCGTTTCCAGTTGTTTTTGTTGGCGACCCCAAGTTTCAGATTTGGGCGGTCAAAGCCCTGCACGATGATATCCCCGTCGCCAGGAAACAGTTTCCCGGCAATGTCTGCGCGCGTCGCCTCATCGGCGGTCGCAGTGAACGCTCCGAATGTGCAAAGCGGAAAGCGTTGTTTGAGTTCCGAGAGCATCTCATATTCAGGGCGAAAATTGGTGCCCCATTTGGAGATGCAATGGGCTTCATCAACAACGAACTGGCACACATTGAGCGACGACAATGCTTCCAGCATGCGTGCCGACATCAACCGCTCGGGAGACATATAGATTATTTTTGCAGTGCCATTGCGTACCGCCTGCCAGGCGTCGACCTGATCATCGCGGGTCATGCCTGAATGTATGCTTACAGCGTTGACACCATTGGCCTGCAGTGCCGCGACCTGATCATCCATCAGTGCGACCAGTGGCGAAATGACAACACTGATACCATCACAAAGAATGGCAGGGATCTGATAACAAATCGACTTGCCGCCACCGGTTGGCATCACCGCCAGAACATGGTGCCCACCCAGCAGACGCTCGATAATCTGCTCCTGACCGGGTCTGAATTCGTGATATCCGAAGATGTCGTGGAGAACAGATTTTGCAGTTGGCTTCACTTTTGACCCCGGATGTAAGGCACTATCGCCTTAGGCTATTGCCGTTTTACAATCAGGATACCGGGAATACACCGTGACAAATTTGGCCTTCCCGGCGCTCTTACTCCCTGCCATGAAGCAGATAGAGGTCAATGCGTCCTGATCAGCAAAATTCATAGACCGATTCCACCCAATCTGAAAGCGATCTCTGTGTGCCGGTGTGTGGCGGCTCCAAAAGTGACCCGAGTACCGATGGCTTTGTATGAATGTCTTCACGCCGCACCGCGCCTACGGCGCTGGCTCCAGACGGGGCGGGCCATCAGGCCCGACGCGCAATTCGCGCTTGCCCGCTACGCGGGTAACCGTGTCCTCTCGTCAGGGCACAGGGTACCGCTCGGGAAATCTCGAGTGTCAGAGTTCGCAGCACGCAGTGCCTGCCTGCATGGCACTCAAACAGGCCGCGACCGCGGCCCGGCCAATAATTTGGCCGCCCCCTATGGAGGCAGGCGCGCCAGCGCCGGTACGCCGTGAATAGAAAACAAATCAACCCCGCCTGCCAAGCCCACATGTTCACAGGAAGTTTCTTCTGCGCTGCGGCCCGAATACTGACGGCTTCGTAAAAATGTCTTCACGCCGCATCGCGCCTACGGCGCTGGCTCCAGACGGGGCGGGCCATCAGGCCCGACGCGCAATTCGCGCTTGCCCGCTGCGCGGGAATTCTTTTGTCCTTGATGGGGCACTGATTGTCGCTCGGGAAATCTTTCGAGGATCAGAATTCGCAGTACCCGGTATCATTCCGCATGGCACTCAAACAGGCCGCGACTGCGGCCCGGCCAATAATTTGGCCGCCCCCTATGGAGGCAGGCGCGAAAGCGCCGGTGCGCCGTGAATAGAAAACAAATCAACCCCGTTGCAAAGCCCACGTGTTCACAGGAACGCCTTCTGCGCTCCAATCAGTAATCCGGTCCGTCAAAGACGAAGACGTCAATGGCGTTGGCCTTGCCTTTGACCGATACAGGTTCAATCTCCCGTGCCAGCGAAGCGATATCGCCCGGCAGGTCGGCCATGACATCTTTGGATACCCAGGTTTCATCCGGTCCGGCGTGGGAGCACAGGCGTGCTGCCAGATTGACGTTGTCGCCCAGAACCGTGAAATCCTTGCGTTGGCTGCTGCCCATCGCGCCAACAACCACTTCGCCGGTGTTGATGCCAATGCCTATTCTCAGTTCTGCGCCTGAATCGGATGTCATTTTTTCCATGGAGTTCATGATTGACATGGCGCATTCGACTGCATTTTTGGTCATGTCTGCCTCACCAAAAACAGCCATGATTTCATCACCGACAAATTTGTCGATATCGCCATGGTGCTGGGTGACAATGTCCGAGATGATCTGAAAATAGCTGTTGAGGACCTCGACAACTTCCTCCGGCTCGCGACTCTCAGAAAAATTGGTATAGCCACGGATATCTGCAAACATGATCGCCACACGCCGTCGTTCACCGCCCAGTGAAACCTCGCGTTCATCATTGCCCAATATCGCTTTCATCGTTCCGCGCGATACGAACTTCTGCAATTCAAAACGCTCGTTCAACTGCACAATCATCTCATTGAACCGGTTGGCCAGTTCTTCAATTTCATCGCGTGAGCGAACGTTGCTGACGCGCGTATTCAGATTGCCCTTGGCGATCTCCAGGGCAGCGCTGCTGATCTTCAAAATGGGTCTTGAGATACCCATGGCAAAAAGGAATGCGCCTGCCATGGCGACAATCAGACCAATGGCGACCCATTGCAGAAGCTTGCGGATCATGTCAGTGACTGGCTGATAGGCGTCGGCCTCGGATTTTTCGACGAGAATGGCCCAGGGAAAAGTGCGCGGAACGGCAATGGCGGCAAGTGTCACAGCGCCATCGTCCAGAGTAAAGGGTTCCACGGCAATGGTTGCCGAGCCGGACTTGAGCATAGACATCGCAGCGTCGATGACATTGCTGTGGTCTGCAATGCTGTCGGACGTTCCAAATACGATATTGCGCCCGGTATCCAGAATATGAATGTCTCCGGTCCTGTTGAACGGATGGTCCGATACAAAGGATTTCAGCCTGTCAAGATTGATGCGCGCATGCAGCGTTGCCCGTCGTCCGGCAATGCCACCTTCAATGGGAAGGCTTGCAACGGCGAGCCAGTCGCCTGTTTCTTCGATAAAATCGATACCATTGACTGCCTTGAACGAATTGCCACGTGGTTTGCCGTTTTCCTGCGTGACACGCAGAATATCCAGCGGTTCTGCAACATGGTCGTTGAGTTTTTTGAAATAGGTTTCCTGTGAAATAATAATGGGACGCGGCATGCCGTCGACATCAACCTGCAGTGATACAATATCGGGAAGATCAGCAATGCCTTGTTTCAGCAGTGTTATTTTCCCCTGGGAGTCGAGCAGTTCGCCGCCAATGGCATTGCGGATCAGATCAAGAGGGGCAAGAAGCGAGTATTCATAAAACGCGTTGAATTCATCAGTAAGCTGGCGCGCAGTACCGACGAGTTGTTCGTTGGCAGCACTTTTGAGTTCATCTCTGGCAACGCGGATAATCGACTGTCCGGCAACGACCAGCGGCAGGATCGCGATGACCGCGGTAAAAAGCATGAGCTTGTTGCGTAGATTGAATTTCATGCGCTGGTCCAGGCCGTTTCATTGTTTGTACAAGGGTCATTTGCAGGTCCGCTGCTCGGTTTTAGTGTCGCCAGCTTGTGCCAACCCGATGGGCAGAGTTGGATCAACCCCAGGTTTCCCTGATTATTCCTGTTGCAGCTACTCTTCAGTCAACGGCGTTGCAGGTTTCCGTGCCCGGGTCCTGATCGTTATAATGTCGGTGGCTATGCTGCACTCAAGTCCATGCAGGTCAGAGGCGATAAGTTCGGCTGTAACAGTTCCGGCATTGGCGAATTCAACACGTCCCTTTTCACCATCGATTTCAACACCATTCGACAATGTCCAGTAATACTCCAGCGTATCGCCGTCCCTATCAACAGAGCGGCCTGCGTCAAGCACGATACTGTCGTGCGCCCCGCCAGCAAATGACACAATATCAGGACCGGCATTGGCAACCGGCGGCGCATTGACAAATACACTGCCGCTGCGCGCGGTTGAGGCACAGGCTGAACCTGAGGCATCTGTCACTGTCAGTACCGGCGTATAGGTGCCCGGTTCGGCATAATGATGTGTCGCCTGCATACCCTGTGCGGTGTTGCCGTCTCCAAAATCCCAAAAGTACTTTTGTATCGTACCGTCAGGGTCAAATGATCTGGATGCATCAAACGTCACGCCGGCGCCTGCACATGCCTTGCGGGCCGCATCAAGAATGGCAACAGGTGCCTCGTTGACAATCAGGTTTCGCGAAAATGGGCTGACAATTGTCCTTCCTGCACGTTCCAGCGGCGCTGTTGCCGTCACGGAATAGGTTCCGGCGCGCTTGAACGTATGGGTAACTGATTTTCCTTCACCCATTGTTCCGTCGCCAAAGCTCCAACGCAACGTAGCAGGATCAAGATCGGACGGCACCGGATGAAGGTCAAAGGTCACCGGTTGTGCGGGGCAGGCGTTTGCGGCTGTTCTGATCTGCGTGTGTGGTGCCGGCACAACCTGGATGTCGACGGCATGGGATTGCGTGCTGTTTTCCAAACCACCGCCATCGTTGACTGTCAGCGTCACCTTGTAGTTCCCCGGTTCACGCCAGATGTGACTGACTTCCACACCGTTTGCGTGCCCACCATCTCCAAAGTCCCAGTTGTAGTCAGCAATACCACCATCCGGATCACTGGAAAGAGCACCGGACAATACCAGTGATCGATTTACCTCGACGGCGCTGGCCGTTATGATTTTTGCATTGGGCGCAGCATTCACGGTAACCAGATGAACAGCGCTGGTGCTGGCGCAGCCGCTGGCCTCATCACCACTGCGGGCCTGAAGCTGTACCTTGTAGACACCGGGCTGTGTAAACACGTGTGTGACGCTGGCACCAAAGTCGGTGTTTCCGTCACCAAAATCCCACTCATGCTCAGCAATCGAACCATCGCGGATGGTGGATTTCAGGCCATTGAAGTCAACAGCCTGTCCAACGGCAACGGCCGAGGGCGCTTCAATCACCGCCGTTGGTGCATCCAGTACTTTTACCAGAAGGTCGTCGGTGGAAATGGGTGAACAAATTCCCAGATTGTCCCCTTCAACCTGCAGCGTGACGCGATATAGACCTGCATCAATATATGTGTGCTCGGGACGATCACCGCCACCACTTTGGCCATCACCAAAATCCCATGAGAACCGATTGACGACACCGTCAACATCTGAAGATTGTGTGCCATCAAATTGCACTGTCGATCCGGCACAAATTTCCACGTCGGCACCTGCGTGAGCTACTGGAGCAGGCAAAACGGAAACAAGCAGATCATCCTTGTGGGTCGCATTGGCAAGGCCCGATTCGTCGCGTACCGAAAGGCCGACCCTGTAGGTGCCCGGGTTGGCATAGGTCTTGGTCGGGTTGATGATGTCGGATTTTTCGCCGTCGCCAAATGTCCACTCGTATCGCAGCAGACCGTTGTCCGGATCCAGTGACGAGCTGGCATCGAAAACAAAAACATCACCCACACAGGCTTGCTTGTTCTCACCGGCCACGGCCAATGGCGCGCGGTTCAGACGCACCGTCATGGAGTCCGTATCACGGGCATTGGATAATCCCGTGCCATCATCAGCCGTCAGCAAAACAGGGTAAACACCACCTGTCTCATAGGTGTGTTCAACAATGGTGCCATGAACGACATTGCCGTCGCCAAGGTCCCAGGTATAGGTCAGACCATCGCTGTCAGCATCGGCCGATGCACCGGCATCAAGCGTTACCCGCAGCGATGCGCTTTCAAGGTCGCTGCCAGCTTCTGCAACCGGCGCGCTGTTGACCTTGACGATAACTTCATCCTGCGCCGTCCTGTTGGCAGCAATGCTGTCATCGGTCACGGTCAGGGTTATTGCGTAAATGCCCGGTTCAGCAAAACTGTGTTGCACAATCTCGCCGTCCAGCGTTTCGTCCGTGCTTTGAATGTCCCAGCGCCAATTTGAAATGGTTCCGTCCGGATCAATTGACTGCACGCCCGAAAGCGTAAATTTTTCATCCGGGGCAACCAGCAGGTCGGGGCCGGCGGACGCCTGGGGCGGGCTGTTTACAACGACGCGGACGTGCGAAAAATCAACGGCATTGCTATGACCACTGTCATCATGCACACGCAATTCAACGGCATAGAGTCCAGGTTCAGTGAATGCATGTTCAACACGTTCGCCTTCCAACGCGTTTCCGTCGCGAAAATTCCAGTGGTAGCGTGCAATCGTTCCATCCGGATCACTGGATCTGCTGGCATCAAATGCAACCGTCTCGCCTGGGGCGGCAACCCTGTCGAAACCCGCATCGGCGATTGGCAAGGCATTGATGTGGACCAGTATTTCATCGGCTGCTTCGTTGCGTATGGTGCCTGAATTATCGCGTATGGAGAGTTTTGCCCGGTACGTGCCAGGGCGCTGATAAACATGGGCAATGCGCGAACCGGTGCCCTTGGTGCCATCACCAAAGTCCCATTCATATCCCGCAACATCGCCGTCGAAATCGAATGAGTTGGATGCATCAAATATAACCCGCGAGGCCGTCAGGTCCTTGTTTATACCGGCATTGGCAATGGGTGGTTGATTGATGACAATGGTTCGTTCAGCACTTGCCTGGTCGCTATCAAGCCTTGAGTCATCGCGTATGGTCAGGCGTGCGACATAGGTGCCTGAGCGATCATACCGGTGTGTTGTTTCACGTCCCTGCGCTCTTGTGCCGTCGCCGAAATCCCACTCATAGGCAATAATATTGCCGTCCGGGTCATCTGAGGCGGCTGCTGAAAATGTGATGATCTCTTCTATTGCAGCTGCAATGTTCGGCTTCACGGCGGCAACAGGTGGCTGATTGGGCTTGTCTCTTACCGTTACGGTCAAAACATCTGTTGCTGTGGCGTTATCCTGTCCCGAATTATCCGTGACAGTGAGTGCCACTTCATATTGGCCCGGTACAAAATAGGTGATTGCCGGTTTTTGTCCGCGAACCTTACGCTCATCACCAAATGTCCAGTCGTAGGCGATGAGACTGCCGTCTTCATCACTTGATCCAGATGCGTCCAGTGTAATGGTCTCACCGACAATCGTCTCGATATCCGCACCCGCATCCGCCACTGGCGGTACATTGGGACGGGGCACGACCAGCACTTCCATTTCGTGAGTATGGACACCGCTTTGCAATGTGGAATCATCTGTGAGGATCAATTTTGCAGTATAGGTTCCCGGCTGACGGTAGGCATGTTCAACCAGCGGGCGGTCTGAGCGGTCACCGTCACCGAATATCCATTCATAGCTGATAATATGCCCGTCCGGATCACCGGCAGCGCGCGCATCAAAGTCATAAATCTGCTCTGCCTCCAGTGTCAGTTCGCCGATGAGATCAATCGTCGGCTTCTGATTGGGGCCGTGCGTCACGGAAACTTCAAACTGGCTGGCTGATTGCGCGCCACGTCGGCCTGAATCGTCATTGACCAGAACATTGACCTGATAGGTGCCGGGTTTTGCATAACTGTGCGTGGCCTTGTAACCACTTGCCCGGCTTCCGTCCCCAAAATCCCATTGAATGGCCGTGACGTTACCATCATCATCTGATGTGCCGGTGGCATCAAATTGTAAAATCTCGTTGACGAAGGCGGCACGATCGCCACCGACGCTGATGCGTGGTGAACTGTTTTGCGGATAGGAAACGATGACGTCAAAGGATGTCGAGGACAGGTTGTTGGGTTTGCCTGAATCATCCCTCAACTGGAGCGAAACCCGATAGGTTCCGGGGGTTCGATAGACGTGCTCAACCTTGACAGTATTGGCGGTTGTTCCGTCACTGAAATCCCAAAGATAGGCAAGAATTGACCCGTCAGGGTCTGACGATTGACTGGCGTCGAAGGACAGAACCTGACCAACGGTCGCTTCACGCTCATCACCGGCAATCGCTATGGGCGGCTGGTTTGGCGGTTCAACGATCTGTACCGTCCGCTTGATCGTTGTGGAGGCATTGGACAGACCTGAATCATCCGTTGCGGTAACCGATACTTCCACCGGACCTTCTTCAAAAAAAGCGTGCCTCACAGCGGCCTTGTCACTTGATGTGCCATCGCCAAACCGCCAGCGCACAGATTGGATCTGACCGTCAGGATCGCGAAAGCCCGATGCATCAAATACTTCCGGACGTCCAATGAGTATCTGCTGTGGAATCTGCACCAGTGCACCATCCGGTGCCGCGTTGACGAGCACAACGGCCTGATCCGTGGCAATACTGTTGGTGGCATTCTTTTGATCATCAACCGTGAGTGTAACGGTGTAGGTTCCGGGCTTTTCATATAAATGGGACACGACGCTTCCCGCGCCGGTCTGCCCGTCACCAAAGGTCCAGGAAAATGTGTGATTGTCACCGTCCACACCCAGCAGCGCACCGGCGTCAAACCGGGCAGCATCTGCAAGTCCAATTCGCAGATCATCACCGGCATTGGCAACCGGCGGTGCATTGACGGTAAGTGAACGGCTACTGGTGGCCGCGTTGCACGGATTGCCGGCACTATCATAAACGGTCAGGCTGGCTTCAAAGGTTCCGTGCTTTTCGTATGTGTGTTCGGGCCTGCCAAAATTGATGTCACCTTCCACCTGCACAAGTTCACTGCCGTCACCGAAACGCCAGTGATAGCGCACAATCCTGTTGGTCGGTGGCAGGGCGCGCGTCGCTGAGGCTGTGCCGTCAAAGGAAACGGCAAAGTCCTGAGCCACCAGCGGCGGTACCGTGAAACGCGACACCGGCGGCGGCTTGACGTCAAAGCTGAAATCAACCGCGCTGCCGTTTGCTATCAGGCCGCTTTTGTCAAAGACTTCAAGCCGTCCGTTGTGGCTGCCGTAGCGGGTGTATTCCTGTGTAATATCAGCACCGGGAACCCAGCCAATGTCATTGTCAAATCGCCACTGATAGGAAAGATCGCCGCCTTCAGGATCACTGGAGGCGCTGGCGTCAAATCGCATCTGCGTACAGGAAAGCTGTTCGATCTGATAGGCAACGACGGGGCGCTTGCTGGTTGCAGAAACTCGGATTGGAAGATCAATGGCGACGGGCTGTTCCGTTGCATCCCTTGTTGCGTCTGAAATACCAACAAAAACGGTCAGATCATTGGGCGATTCTCTGCCGCCTGCAGCCGTTATGGAGCCGCCGCGACCAACCTCCTGTGGCTCAAGTTCAATGACATTGCTTTGCCATTCGCTTTTGCCGGAGGCATCCAGGGGCAGGCTGCGAAACCGGCCAGCATATTCTATATCACCGCCAGCGGCGTCAAAATTCTCGACGACGATGGCATTTGCCTCTGCTGGCAGCTGGAAGCGCAATTCCGCGACAGTCCCAAGTTTCGATGATTGAAATGTCGGAACGAATGAGTATAGCCGCAGTTGGTCCGGAGCCCGGTTCTTGTCATCGTCTGTGCTGATGGCAACATCGAAAACATTGCCGTCATTACCTTCCAGCCCTTCGACCGCCAGTATGAATTCCCGTTGCTCAGCGTCTTCTATGCCCTGACCGGCCTCCACCGAAAACAGCGTTTTCCACTTCCCGTCTGTCTGCGGATCGCTGCCGAAGTCGATTGTATCAAGCGGTTCACCGCGGATGATTTCCTGTACGACGCCATCTTCGTCGCGCAGCAGACTGGTAACGGACCCGTCACCATACAGACTGAAACGGGTCTGCGAGGCAAAGCCACCAAGCGGCTCATCGTGGGCGCCGTCGACATCGGGATCAAAGACACGGACGTAGACCCGACCGGCAGAGGCCGGAATTGAAAAACGAATGAGTTGTTTAAAGTCATGGTCACCCTCGCTCTGGCTGGCGGACGGGCCAAAGGTTACCAAAGGCGGCTGATAGGGAAGCGTTGTTTCCTGTGCGGCAAATGCGTATCCGTCACTTTCGGCGGACAGTGTTAATACGGCAGGTGCGACACCGCCAAGCGCCATAAGAATGGCGGCTTTGGTGAGAAGACCGGATTTACAGGTGCGCAAGAGTGTTTTCATTGTGAATTCCCCTCCGGCGAACCATCCAGAACGGTGACGATAAGCGTGTCGCTTGCTGTCAACGTTTCATGCCCGTCATCATAAACCCTGAGTTCCACAACATAGATGCCCGGATCATGAAAAGCGTGAACCGGTTGCCTGTGCCGGGACGTGCCCTCATCGCCAAAATCCCATTCGTAGCGCAGGATATTGCCGTCAGGATCATGTGACCGGGCCGCATCAAATCGGAGTATCTCACCGCGGCGTCCGGTCACATCATCGCCAGCCACGGCGACCGGGGTGATGTTTTCCGGCCGGGTGATGGTTGCCACCAAAGTGTCGGTGCCGACCGCGCGCACGGCTTCGCGTCCATCGTCGGTCACCTTGAGCGTGACGTCATATTGGCCGGGAAACTGGTAAATATGGTGTGTTTTCACACCGCTTGCTGTATGGCCGTCGCCAAAATCCCATGTATAGGCGCTGATGGACCCATCCGCATCCGTGGACGAAGAAGCGTCAAATTGGATGATCTGACCGGTGAGGCCAACCGTATCCAGCCCGGCATCTGCAACAGGTGCCAAATTGTCCGGATGGTCAACCGTTACCACAAAGGCCACGTTTGTCACTGCGGGATCAGGAATGGCATTGTCAATCAATCTCAAATTACCCTCATAGATCCCGGGCTGGGAATAAAGATGCTCGATGATCGGGCCGGTTCCCGACTTGCCGTTACCAAAATTCCATTCGTAGGCGACGATCGCACCATCACGATCATTGGCGTTTGATGCATCAAGACGCAATGGCTGGGTGGTTGAGGCCGTATAGTTTGTTGCAAAGTTGGCAACGGGTGCACGGTTTTGTGCGGCGATCACATCTATCTGCACTGAATCAACTGACCTGCCATTATCTGACGGGTTGTTGTCGGACACCGTCAGATTTGCCGTATAGGTGCCAGGCGCCCAATAGGTGTGATTGACACGCGGCAGATCAGAGCCTGAATTGTCACCAAAGTCCCAGTCATACAGTAAAATTGTTCCATCGTTGTCGCGCGAAGCGGTTCCGTCAAACAGAACCGGCTCGCCAACAACAGCGGTCCGATCCTTGCCAGCGCTGGCAACGGGGCGTTCATTTGCCGGGTCCTTGACGGTGATCGTAACAACATCGGTGTCTTTGGCCGAGCTGAAAGTCGTATCGTCCAATACAGTCAATTCAACCCTGTATTCACCGGGTTGATGAAATGAATGGCTGGCGGTCGGATAGAATACGCGCCTTTCATCGGCAAAATTCCATTGGTAGGCAGCAATGGAACCGTCAGGATCAGATGATTTTTCAGATCCGTCAAAATGCAGAATTTCACCTGTCAGAGCCTGTCTGTTGCCACCTGCATTGGCAATGGGGGGTGCGTTGACCACGACAATTCCATCAGCCACTGCCGTGTTGCAGGGATTATTTGCAGAATCCGTGACAGTCAGTCTTGGTGTAAAGACGCCATGGGTTGTAAATATATGTTCAGGCTTGCCGAATGCCGGGTCGCCCTCGTTTTGAACAAGTTCAGTGCCATCACCGAACTGCCAGTGGTAGCGGATGATCCGGTTTCCGCTTGGTTTGGCACCGGTGGATGAACCCAGTCCGTCAAAAATCACCCTGGTGTCCTGCGCCACCAAAGCCGGTGCCTCAAAATGTGATATCGGCGCAGGTTTGACGAAAAACCTGAAATCCAGCGCACTGGCGTTGGCGATCATGCCGCTGTCGTCAAAACTCTCGATGCGCCCACGGTGCAGGCCGGGTTTTTCAAATGCTGCCGTGGCCGTTTCGCCGCGAACCCGCGTGGGGTTGCCGTCAAACTGCCATTGGTGTGTCAGATTGCCCCCGTCCGGGTCGAGTGAGGCCGAGGCGTTGAATTCGAATTCGCCGCACGACTGCTGGCGGGCCCTGTAGGCTGTTATCGGCCGCTGGTTTGGTGTGAAGACGCGTATGGGCAGATCAATGGCAACGGGGCGTTCCGCCGAATCCGTTCCGGGGGTGTGAACCCCGACAAATAACGTCACGTCATTGGGGGTTTCCAGGCCACCTGCAGCCGTCACCGATCCGGCGCGTCCAGGTTCATCGCCGTTCAAGGTGATGATATTGCTTTTCCATTCACTCTTGGCCGAGGCATCCAGTGGCAGCGAGCGAAAACGGCCGCCGTAGGCGATTTCACCACCCGCCGCATCAAAGTTTTCCACCATCAACGCTTTGGCGTCCTGCGGAATGACAAAACGAAGTTCTGCAAATGTGCCTTCGCTTGCCGCCTGAAAGGTCGGTATGAATGAATAAAGCTGAAGGTCTTCAGGTGGTGCAATGCTATCTTCCTGCACGCTGATTGCCACATCAAACACATTGCCGTCATTGCCGGAAATGCCTTCAACAGCAAGTACAAATTCACTGCGTCCCTCTCGTAAGGCACCTTCGGAGGCATCCACAGAGAACAGGTTTTTCCACTGATTGTCGGCTTCACGATCCCGGCCAATCTCGAAACTGTCGAGCGGGTCGCCTTCCATTAATTCGCGTAGCTCACCATCACTGTCGCGATGCAGACGGGCATTTGATCCGGCACCATACAAAGAAAAGCGGGTGCGCGTATCAAACCCGCCGAGGGGTTCGTCGTGCGCCCCGGCGACGTCAGCGTCAAAGACTTTCACGAAGACCCGGCCTGCTGATGCGGGCAGTGAAAACCGAATGAACTGTTGATAGTCATGATCGCCCTCACTGGGGCTGGCCAGTGGACCGAATGTGACGAGCCTCGGGCTTTCGGATTGAATTGCCGGTGCCTGGGCTAAAGTTGGAACCGAGAGGGCTGATACTGATACTGCGCATGCAACGAGGGTAAACAACGAATATCTGATCATTTTTCCAACTTCAGCAGGTTAACATTGCCAGCGACATCTGCGATCTCGATTTCAATGAGCAGCGGTTGATCCGCGTTGCTCAGCGGAATTTCTGCATTGCCCTGATAGGCTTTTCGCACCCTGTTATAACGCATAACGCCATGATTTTCCTGATCACCGTTGCGAATGATGAATCGCGAGGTTTTTGCAAGGCCTGATGGGTCGCGCGCGCCAATTCTCAGGAACAGGCGTTCCCGTCCATCGGCATTCTCCACAGTGATTTCCTGGTCGGTCACCTCGGGAATTTGGGTGTCAAACAAAACAGTTCTCTTGTCGATCGTTACCAGTCCCACGGCATTGGTGGCCACCGTCTCTATCAGGTTGGGGCCTTCATCGAGTATCAGCGTCCGGTGTGCGATGGTGCCATCTGTCGTGACATCTTCGCCATTGATGCTGATCTGTGTTCCCGGGTCGGTCTCAACCAGAATTTCCAGTTCCTGACTGGATGTGACAGCGGGCAATTGCCGCGCGTAGATAATTTGTGGTGGCTCATCAATGATCAGAACATCCAGATTTTCCTCATAGGCGTATCCCGAGATCGATGTCGTGCGAATGGTCAGCACGTCCTCTTTTCGTGTCATCGGAATATTAATTGAAAAATGGCCATCCGCATCGGCGTAGGATTCAGAGCGTGTGGATCCGTCCGCATCAAGAATGGATACTTTCGCTTCTGCAGCTGTCGTGCCTGAGAGGGTCAAAATATCGGTTGCAGTCAGGAAGCGATCAAACACGTCGCGCACATTTGCCTCATCATAGATGATGTCACGCGGACGGTCCTTGATATAGACAAAACTTATCGTGCGAACGGTCTCATTGCCTGCCGCATCGCGGGCGGTGACGGGCACATCATAGGCCCCTTCATCAGCATCAAATGTGTAGTGAAACCGGCCATTTTGATCAACTTGCGCCATCGCGCCTTCTACAAGAACGCTGGCACCGACTTCGGTATCGCCTGATATCGTGATTGACGCATCGCGAATAACCGCATTCGTGACAGGGGTGCGAATTTGTAGAAATGGTGGGGCATTGTCGGTTCGGACCTGGAATTTTCTGACAGTGCTCATCTGTCCCGGCAGTCCAAAGCCGTCGATAGCGGCAACCCGCCAATAGTAGGTACCAGGGGCCAGTTGCAAATCCCCAGCCTTGTTGTCCTCAAGCCCCCACAGGCTATCGGCCATTCGGTCAAATCTGGAGTCATGGGCGATTTCAAGCCAGTATTTTTCGTTATCGGCGGCCGCTTCCCAACCCAGATTGATCTGCTTGTTGAAAACAATCGCATCGTCTTTCGGATAGTCGAGCGCGATACGCCCATGGACAGCAACTTTGGCAGCGGGAGCCTGCCCGGGACGCACAACAGCGCCCTCATTGCGACCGAGAACCAGGGTTTCTCCGGCGGCTTCAATGGAAACCGGTTTATTGTCGTAGTTGGAAAATTTGGCCCCATCAGTATCCTGACTGACCCAAAAACTGCCTGAATCGATTGTTGCATCTGCATTGGGCAAATTGACTTCCAGCCGGTTGCGGCTGCTTTCGGTGGCCAGCAGCGCATAAAAATCACCTTCCACCAGACTGATTTTTGCTTCGTCACGTCTTTTCAGCGGGTCAGCCCGCATGCGTTGGATTACCGCCTGTGAATTGGGATTGAGGCGCAATCGGCTGGCATCGCGAAAAATGACCTGTGCCGATGAACTGGATAATGTGCGCAGCTTTTCCTGCTCATTGAGAATGGCATTCAGTGTGCGCTCACTCCAGCTGTTTTCCTCGCTCTTTTGTCCCTCTACCCACCCCTGCCGGTCGCTCAGCCGGGCTTCCGCTTCGATATCGCGTTTGTCCTCGCTGGTAGCGTGGGCTGATGCTGCCTGATCTATGGATCGTGCTGACAGTGAAATGCTCGTTGCATAGGTTCCATTGTTTTTCTCGGTCAGTGCCTGATCACGCAGTTTGATCGCACCACTGATCAACGCTGGCGCGAAGAGATGTGCACCGGCTTCATTGGCATTCTGGATGACCGAAAGCGATGTCTCCAGGGCGGAAATCGCCGTTTTCAGTTGACTTGCCGGCAACCGCAATTCCTGACCCTTGGAAAGTTGCGTTATGTCTTCAAATCCATTGAGGCGAAGGATGACGGGCCACAGATCCGGATCATCCAGATATTTTTGTGCGGTTGCGCGCAGGGAAGAAACAGAGTCCAGCTTTATGGTGATATAGGTGTCATCCAGATCCTGCGTTTGTGTTGATTGAGCCGAGGCAATATCCTGCAACCCTCCCGCCACGATCGTGAGGAAGCCAATAAATGCGCCTAGGAAAAACATCCGTCCTATCACTGATAGGGACAAGCGCTGGACCATCGATTACTACTGACCCCCGTACAGTTGGCCGATACCATCAAGCTTTGTTCGCCATTTTAACAACTTGTGACTGACAAGTGCAAACAAATTCTAAAGACCATCGCAACCGATGATTGTGTTCGCGTGCGAATGAAATTGATGCTTTGCTATAGTAAATATCTGTTTTTTAACAGTATATCTCAAGGTATCGCACCTTATTGTAGCTCACCGCATGCCACGCAGACCTATGCGAATTTGTGAACAGTGTGTTCAGCCGGTTAAGAAGACAATGGGTGATGTACAGATGTCCGTGTCGCTTATCCCCGAGGATTTCCAGCATGGACGCACAGTCGGTCCATGCGGTTGGAACCGGCAAAGCAAGGCCGTCACTGGTGAATGTCGGACAAGCAACGGTTGTCAATTCACGTGAATATCCAAACATATCAAGCAGTTGCCCGAGACCACCACAGATAACGGCTCAGAGCATACTCTTTTTTTGGCAGTGGCGGCACAGCGAAAGTAATATTTGCCTAACCAACAGCAATGTCCTGTTGCTGCGGGTATCCCCACAGATGAACCGATAATCAGGTTGTAAAATACAACTTTACATTTACCTCGATCTGGCGATTTGCATTGCTGTCGCATTTTGACAGGTCAAATAACCTGTAGATCGGAATTCTGAACTGGATTTTGAGTAAATTGAACGATAAAACAATTAGATAGGTCGGCAATGCGGACACATGTCTGTTGTCGCTGATCAGGGACAAAGTCGGATTGTCCAGAGGGTGAATTTCATGAGAGCAGGCGCGAAAAATTTATTGTATCTGGTCGACATTTTTTCAGATCTGGATACCGAGCAGACAAACGAAATTGATCATAACTGCGAATGGCTGAGGGTTCCCAAAGGCCGTGAGATTATCAGTCAGAAACAACGTTCGACGGACGTTTACCTCATTGCAGAGGGTCGGGTGGCCGCCAAGGGATATTCGGTTGATGGCAAGGAGGTCACCTATGCGGAGATTTCTGCCGGGCAGATTTTCGGTGAGTTCTCGGCGATAGACGGGCGGTCCCGATCCGCGTCTGTTGAAGCGCTTGACGAGAGCTATATTGCCAGAATGGATTCCAATCAGTTCCGCAATCTGATTGCGGCTTATCCGTCGGTTGGTTTGCGCATTGCCGAATTGCTGGTGCGCAAAAACCGCAATCTGACAGACCGCATGTTCGAATATAGCACTATGGCCGTGCATCAACGGGTTTGTACGGAGTTACTGCGCATGGTTGACGCCGACCATGAGGGCAATGCCTTCATGATAGAACCTGCGCCCTCCCACTACCAGATTGCCACAATGTTGAGCACCCATCGTGAGGCAGTCAGCAAGGAACTGGCACGACTGTCACGCATGGGCATCGTTGAATCGGGACGCCGCAAAATTGAAGTGCTCGATGTTGAACGGCTGCGGCAATTGGCCCAGACAAGTTTTTCCTGACCCGACCTTTCTCCAATTAATTCGAAAACCCCCGT
The DNA here is from genome assembly GCA_947501445.1 of uncultured Rhizobiaceae group bacterium. Classification (GTDB taxonomy): domain Bacteria; phylum Pseudomonadota; class Alphaproteobacteria; order Rhizobiales; family Rhizobiaceae; genus Hoeflea_A. The sequence continues at coordinate 40,709 of CANMVS010000024.1, forward strand.
TTGCGCCAGGCAGCTTTATATCGCTTTTGGCCTATGGAGGATTGCGGCCTGAAATGCGCATAATCCTGTTTCCGCTCAAATTTCCCCTGCAATATGACTAATTAATTAGCCTTGTGTGGCAAATCCCACATTCACCAATTTGCTTATGGGGCAAAGTAATCCTGCATCGTGGAAGGGGACAATTCAGACCTCATCCTCCCAGCGCTTTTGTGGTGAGAGATCATCGGGGGTAAACGCAGGGGTGGGCTGGGGGAAGGTCTGAATATCTGAGGTCCGCACTGGAGTGACGACTACTCGCCCGTAGTCCAGCTTCATGCAGCCCAACTTGTACAGACCTCCCAAGTGCCTCGGCCATCCGCACGGTCCTCCGGTCTCGTGCGGATGGTTTTTTTCTGACCGTTTCACGTTTTGTCAGAAACGGGACAACGGTGTCGGTCTTTGATTTTTTTGATGCATTCAGGTTATGCCGATCCCGTCAAAACCTGAATTGCCTTACATATCATTCCCAATCAAATTCCAAGGCGGTCGCGCAGGCGATAGGCCAGGATAGATGGTGCCAGAAACCATGGATTGCCCTGATAGAAGGGGCGGGACGGGAAGGGAATCTGATCAAACGGCGTTCTGCCCTCTGCAATGCCGGCTGCCTGTTGGCCAAGACGCATGCCCAGATAGCTGGCAATGCCAACGCCGGACCCACAATAGCCCATGGCATAATGGAGCCCCTTGTCGTGTCCGACATGCATCAATTCGTCAAAGGTGTAGGCAACAAATCCATTCCATGAATGGCTGATACGGGTGCCGGCAAGCTGTGGCAGCAGACGTAACATCTCGCGATGCAATTTTGGCCCGCTTTTCAGCGGATCTGTCTCTTTCAGTGAAACACGTCCACCAAACAGGATGCGTTTTCGATCCGGTGAGGGGCGATAATAATATACCAGCTTGCGGGTGTCGGTCATCATGCGGTTTGTTGGCAGGATTTCATCCATCAGATCCGGCGATATCTCCTGCGTTGCAATGATATAGGAACCAATGGGTATGACCCGGCGCTGATGCCATGGGGTCAAAGCGCCGGTATAGCCGTTGGTGGCAATGATCACCCGTTCCGCCTGAACCATGCCCTTGGCTGTCTGAAGTGCGAACCCACCTGAATTGCGGGTCAGATCATTGACCCGGCAATAGGATATGATCTGCGCACCGGCTGTTTGAGCGATGCGTGTCAGACCCTGATGATATAGACCCGGATTAATGCTGGCATAATGCGGATACACCATGCCGCCGTGGTAATAGTCGGTGGCTATTTCCGTGTGCTGTTCGGCCCTGGGAACCATGAATGTTTCGAGGCCATCAGTACTGCATTCACGTGCCATACGGTCGTAATGGCGCCGCGTATGGGCACCATGAAAACGGCCGGTAATGTGAAAGTCGCAATCCACCGCTTCCGATTCCACAAAATGCTGAATGTATTTCAGTGAGGCTTTGCCCTCAGCGATGATACCCTTTGCGATCTCGGAACCATAGCGCCGTTCAAGGGTCGAAAGATCCGGTTTGATGCTGGTTGAAATCTGCCCGCCGTTGCGTGTGCTGCAGCCCCATCCGGCAGCCTCTGCATCAAGCACGAGCGTCGATTGTCCGGCGCGCGCGGTTTGAACAGCGGCCTGCAACCCGCTATAGCCTGCGCCAATGATGGCCACATCGACCTTTGCCGGAAGCTGCTGTTCGCTGTCTTCAGCAGGTTTTGCCTGGTCCCACCAATAGGACTGCGTTTTGAAATCCGGCGCAAACAGATCAGCGTCTGATGTCACGTTCCGTTGTCCTCATGGTCTAGCTCTTGGTTCGGTCACGCTGAACAGCAATGGTAAGGATCGCCAGCAGGCCGGAGCCCACCATCAATACAAAGGAAACAGCGTTGAGAACCGGTGTTGAACCAACCTTGGCCATGCGGTCATACATGGTGATGGTCAACGGCGATTCCGAGCCAACGAGAAACAGGGTTGTATTGAAATTCTCAAAAGAGACGAGAAAAGCAACAATTGCCGCTGCAATCATCGCAGGCCGTAAAAACGGCAGGGTGATGGTTCTCAAAACCCGTGGCCGGGTGGCACCCAGATTGAGCGCTGCCTCTTCCATGGAGGTATCGAATTTTTTCAACCGTGCCGTGATAACCAGCGACGTGATTGTGGTGATGAAGGAGAACTGCCCCAATACCACCAGAATAATGCCCGGTCTCAAGGCGTCAATCTCGATGTCGAAGCGGTTTTCCATGCCATTGGCAATGGTGCTGGCCAGCACCAGCATCGAAATACCCAAAATGACACCGGGAATAACCAGCGGCAGGATCATCAGAATATAAAGCGCGTTCTTTGCCGGAAATGTGCCGCGGACAAACAAAAAGGCATTGGTCGTGCCGACGGCGACGGAGAGCGCAGATACAATGATCCCAATGACGAATGAATAATAAAGACCGCTTAGCAGTCGTCTGTCATGGAACATGCCCAGTTTGGGTTCGGTATCGTTGAAAAACCAGTCGAGTGTAAAGCCCTGCCAGGGCAGCGACGGAAAGACTGAATCGTTGAAGGCAAAACTGCCTGCGGCCACCAGGGGTGCTGCAAGAAAGATAAAGAATGCCAGCACATAGGCCCGGTATCCCCAAAGGAATGCATTGTTGTTGCTTCGACTTGCCATCAACGCGCCCTCAACTCTTTGCCACGGTGTTGGCAAGGGTCTGACCTGTCAGTCGCAAACCCAGCCACACAACAAGCGATGTGAAGGCCAGCAGCAAAAACCCGAAGGCAGCGCCCGATTCCCAATTGAACCGGGTGATGAACTGTTCGTAGATCTGTTCGGTAAACCAACTGGAGTTTTTGCCGCCGAGCAATATGGGGGTCAGGTAACTGCCGGCCGTCAGCATGAAAACCACAATACAGCCTGAAACGATGCCGGGCATTGCGTAGGGTACGATGATGCGGCGTAGAACCGTAAAGCCGCTGCCGCCCAGATTATATCCGGCCTCAACCATCGATTCATCCATGCCATCAAGCGTCGATACCAGTGGCACAATCATGAACAGGATAACCGTATAGACCAGCCCGACAATCACCGTGATGTCGTTGTACAAAAACTCGATCGGCTCGCCGATTAGGCCGCTCCACTGCAGGACACTGGAAACAACACCGGTTTCGCGCAGCAGCAAAATCCATCCAAATGCCCGGATCAGATCGCTGACCCAAAGCGGAATGAGGCATAAAAGAAACAGTGCGCCACGGGTGCGGTAGCCGGCAATTTTGGCAATGTAATAGGCGATGGGAAAACCGATTATCAGCGCCAGCGCCGTAACCAGCAGGGACATGGAGCCTGTGCGCAACAGGGTATTCCAGTAGATCGGTTCATTCATGAAGTCGACATAATTGCCAAGGCCATATTCATAGACCCGTGGTGCCACTTTTTCGCGCAGCGAAAGAACCACCATACCCAGATGCGGTATGATGATGAGCAGCGCGATCCACAACGCAAAGGGTGTGAAGAGCATAATCAGGGACAGGCGTTTGATGTCTTTTTGCAGCATCGGTTCCGCCCTAAGTCCTGAAGCACATGGTTTGCTGTGCATGCCATATCAGGTGCACCGCATCGCCAGGTTTCAGATCATCCGTGCCGCCGGTAAGTGTGACATCGGCCTCAATCAGCTGGTTGGTCTGGCTGCGCACCAGCACGCGGCTGTTTGCACCGTTGAACAACAGGCTGTCAATGACACCTTCCAGCTGATTGTGGCCCGCATCAATGTCACCGTCGGTTTTGGCCAACTGGCGCTGAACCGTTATAAATTCCGGCCGTACGAATATCTCAACACCTTCTCCCACTAGCGGCACATTGTTGCCGATCAGGGTGCAGTTCAGCGGCAAACCGGCGGTGGTTTCCACCTTGACGTCGCTGCCCTGCGCTTGCGCAACCGTGCCGGACCAGCGATTGCTGTCGCCGACAAAGCCGGCAACAAAAGCCGTATTGGGCGCGTGATAGAGCTGTTGCGGGGTGCCAATCTGTTCAAACTGGCCCTCATTCATGATGGCAACATGATCGGACATGACCAGGGCTTCTGACTGGTCATGGGTTATATAAATAAAGGTTGTATTGAACTGGTGTTGAAGCAGCTTCAACTCAATTTTCATCGCCTCGCGCAGCTTCAGATCGAGCGCGCCAAGTGGCTCATCAAGCAGCAGAACATCCGGATCAAGCACCATGCAACGGGCGATGGCGATACGTTGTTTCTGACCGCCGGAGAGCTGATGGATTTCGCGGTGTGCAACATCCGGCAGCGCAATGCGATCCAGCACATCGCGTACGCGGTGTTCGATCTCGCTCTTGCTGGCACCATTGCACCGCAGGCCATAGGCAATGTTCTCGTAGACATTCATCATCGGGAACAGCGCAAGGTGTTGGAAGACCATTTTAACATTGCGTTTGTTGGGCGGTGTCTCGACGACGGATTTACCCTTGATTTTGATATCCCCGTTGCTGGGGTCTTCAAATCCGGCAATCATGCGCATCAGTGTTGTCTTGCCACAACCTGATGGTCCCAGAATTGAAAAGAACGAGCCGCTTGGAATCGTGAAGGAGACATTGTCGACGGCGCGTACTGAACCGAATTTCTTCGATACATCAATACACTCAAGGTCATGGACCGGTGAGGAGGTCATGCAAATTCCCGGAAAAAAAGTTGGTCAGGCAGGTAGACCCGCAGCGCAATAGTGATTTCGCGCTGCGGGTTCCACATTTATCAGTGTCGATCAGCCGCCTGTAGCAGCTTTGATCTTGTCCAAGGTCTTGCCTTCCATGTCCTCAACACCTGGAGGAATATTGGCAAAGAACTTCAGGTTTTCGATATCAGCCGGTGTAAAGGCAGCGGTAACAGCGGCCTTTTTGTCTGCAGGCAGAAGATCCAGCCCGCCTTTGACGGCTGCAATCGCACCGGTGCTGCCGGACATGATTGTCACGTTTTCCGGCTGCATGACAAAGTTGATCCACTTGTAAGCGGCATCATCAGCCTTGCCCTTGCGTGGCAGTGCAAATGTATCGATCCAGGCCAAAGCGCCGGTTTTCGGCGGAACAAAAACGATGTTCGGGTTTTCGCCATAGAGCTTATAGGCGGTTGAATCCCAGGTTTCCGATCCGACGATTTCACCCGAAAGCATCATGGCGGAAAGGTCGTCTCCACCCTTCCAGTAGGCTTTGATGTTGGCTTTACATTCGATCAGCTTTTCAGCGACCTTATCCAGAATGCTCTGGTATTTATCCAGATCACTATAGGCATCGAACGGGTTTTCGCCCATGGAGAATGCGGTTCCAAGCAGAATGGTCCGCTTCAAGCGCATCGATGTTTTGCCTTTATACTTCGGATCACAAAGATCGCCCCATCCGGCAAAATCAGGTGCCTTGGTCTTGTCGGCCATCAGGCCGGATGTGCCCCACTGATGGGGAACAGCATAGACTTCACCTTCAATGGTGGTATTGGCCTTGACCCCATCAAGCAGCGATGTTTCCATGTCACCGGTGTTGATTTTTGAAAGGTCCAAAGGCTTGTAGATGTCATACTCAAGCTGTGCTGCATAAATACGGTCATGGCTTGGTTGAGCAAGGTCAAAGCCTGCGCCGCCGGTTGCGCGCAATTTGGCAATCATTTCCTCATTGTTGGAAAAGGTCACTTCAACAGTGATGTCCGGATTTTCCGCTTCAAACTTCTTGACCAGTTCGTCTGGCGCATAGGAGCCCCACGTCATGAGCCGCAGGGTTTCCGCCTGGGCCATGGATGCTGAACTCAGCACCGTTGCAGCCAACAGGCTGACCAAAGTCGTTTTTAATTGCATTATCGTTCCTCCGTTTGATGTCAATATTGTTGTTTAGACTACCCGCATGACACCCATATGGAAGTCTAGAATTTCATTGGACTGGAAAATATATCCATTGTCGATAAAAATGCAGACCAATTTTAGCGCCTGAATTCTGCGATTGTTTTCAAGACTGATACCCCACGTGTTATTTCATCCGGATTGGCACTGCCAAAACCCAGAACCAGCCCTTTGCGCGTAATTGGCGTAAGACAGTAGCGACTCAACTGAGCCAGGACGATATTCTTTTCCGCAGCCTGTGCAACCACTGTGTTTTCATCATAGGCATTTTTGAAGTAGCCAACCGTGTGAAAACCGCTGGAGGTGGGCTGCACATCGATCAGATCCTTCATGGTTGAACTGGCGTCAATCAGGGCATCGTGGCGTGCTTTGTAGGTCCGCCGCATCAGCCGCACATGGGTTGAAAACAGGCCTTCATCCATGAAGTCGGCAACGATGGCCTGGGTTGCTGTCGGCACACCGCTCAACCAGGCTGCACTGATGTTTGAAAATATATTCACCAACCCCTCCGGCGCCAGAATGTAGCCAAGCCGCAGCGATGGAAACAGGGACTTGGAAAATGTGCCGACATAGATCACACGGCCATAGGTGTCGATGCTGCGCAGCGAGGGATGCGGCTGGTTGTCGTAGTGGAATTCGCCATCATAGTCGTCTTCCACAATCAGCGCGTCCGCGTCTTCCGCTGCCTGCAGAAGCGCCAGCCGCCGGGTCAGGCTCATCACGTGGCCAAGCGGCTGCTGATGGGATGGGGTGACGAATGCCAGCCGGAAATGTGGCGCTTTTTGCAGGCCTTCGGCAACCATCATGCCTTCCGCATCAATATTAAGCGGCACCAGATCGGCACCATTGGCAACCAGTGCATTGCGTGCACCGATGGCACCCGGGTTTTCAAACCAGACCCGGTCTCCCGGGTTGAGCAGCACCGAGCTGATCATCGAAAATGCCTGCTGTGCCCCTGCAACGATGAATATCTGCTCCGGATCGCATTTGATGCCCCGGCTGCCGTTGAGGTGGGTCGCAATGGCCCGTCGCAAGCCAAAATACCCCGATGGAAAGCCATAGCCCATCACATCATCGCGGTTGCCGCGCCAATGCCGGGCTGACAGGCGGGCCCAGTGGGCCATCGGAAAGGCATCCAGTGCCGGCAGGGCAGTGATGAAAGCCTGCGATGTATGGGGCAGCCATGATCTTGGTGCCAAAACTGGTGCCGCATGGGTGGTGGCGTGGGAGAGACGCGGCTGCTTTGACGGAGCACTGCCGGTCGTATCCGCCATCCTGGGGCGGTGCTGTGAGACCAGCGCGGCTGCAACAAATGTACCCGCGCCCACACGCGATTCCAGCAGGCCTTCCGCCACAAGCCGGTCGAGTGCGTCAATCACCGTTGTTCGCGAAACGCCGACCTCTTTTGCCAATGTTCGGCTGGCCGGTAGACGTTCGCCCGGCATGACACCACCTGAAAGAATGATCTCGCGCAAACCCATATAGAGCTGGACACTTATCTTGCGCCCGGCTTCGCGCTCAATGCGCAGGGAAGACAGCAGTGCTCCGGCTTGGGTCTTCAATGCATTCTCCAGAAATTCGTCAAAATTGGACTACAGAATTAATCACAATGGACCTTATCGCAAGACCAATTCCAACTATCTTGCGATTGGCTTGCGGCTGACCTGAAAAATGCTGAGGATCACATGAACATCAAAACGATCGAGACTTTCACAGATGAATTTGTGTGTTTTGTCAGGGTGACAACCAATGACGGTGCAAGCGGCTGGGGGCAGGTGGCGCCCTATTTTGCCGACATCACCGCGCAGGTCATTCACCGGCAGGTGGCACCGCATGTTCTGGGACGAGACTGCACAGATATTGATGACCTTACTGAATTGGTGACCGAGCGGGAACACAAGTTTCCAGGGTCCTATTTGCGCCGCGCCATCGGCGGGCTTGATACGGCCCTGTGGGATCGTCGTGGCCGGTTGGAGGGCAAATCAGTCTGCGAACTGCTTGGCGGAACGCCTGGCACGATCAGAGCCTATGGTTCCTCGATGAAGCGCGACATTACACCAAAGGATGAAGCGGCACGTCTGCTGCGTTTACGCGATGAATTCGGCTTTGACGCCTTCAAGTTTCGCATCGGGGCTGAGTGCGGCAGGGATCAGGATGAATGGCCGGGCCGAACCGAAGACATTGTGCCCACCATGCGCCGCGCGATGGGTGATGATGTGGCGTTGCTGGTTGATGCCAATTCCTGTTTCTCGCCGGGCCGGGCGATTGAAGTTGGCCATATGCTGCAGGACAATGGCATTTCGCACTATGAAGAACCCTGTCCCTATTGGGAATACGAACAGACCAAACAGGTAACCGATGCGCTCGATATTGATGTAACAGGTGGCGAACAGGACTGCTCCCTGCCGGATTGGCGACGCATGATCAGTGAGCACGTTGTCGATATCATTCAGCCCGATATCTGTTATCTTGGCGGCATCAACCGGACCATGCGCGTTGCCAGTATGGCACAGGCTGCCGGCATGGCCTGCACGCCCCATTGTGCCAATCTGTCGATGGTGACGCTGTTTACCATGCACCTGTTGCGGGCCATTCCCAATGCCGGAAAATACCTGGAATTTTCCATCGAAGGTGAGGATTATTATCCCTGGCAGCGCGATCTGTTTGTTAAATCACCCTTTGCCATTGTGGATGGCAGGGCAACGGTGTCGAACGCACCCGGCTGGGGTGTTGAGGTCAGCCCGGACTGGCTGGCGAAATCCAACTATCAGATCAGTGCAATGGATTAACGCACTTCGTATTTATCGGATGGTCCTAATCGCCAATGTGATCCACAATGGTTGCATTATCGAAGGAGAATCATTTGGTGAGCGACGACAAGAGTGTTTGCGACAAGGATTTCAGTGACTGTCACCCGGCAGAAATCCTGAAAATACTGAGTGATGAAAACATCCGTCTGTTTGATGGTTGCTCATTTGAAGAGGCTGATCTGAGCGGCTGCAGCCTGGAAGACAAGCGATTTGACCGGTGCAATTTTTCCGGCACCAAACTGGTCTCATCGACTTTGTACCAATGTCAGTTCAACCATTGTTTGATGCCCGGCAGCAACTTCAGTTACATCCGTCTTGACGAGGTTGTATTTGATACCTGCAATGCGGTGGGCATGGTGCTGGAATCGGCCAAAACCTCCGAGGTAAAAATTCTTGGCAGTAAATTGACGGGCGCCATTTTGAAAAACCTGCGCGGGCTGGATTTATGCGTTGATCACAGCATATTTGTCAGCGCTGATCTGACCGGCATTGACTTTCGTGACCAGCGGTTTGTCGGGGTAAACTTGTCCGATGCAAATCTGGTGCAATGCGATATGCGCGACGCTGTGTTTGAAGACTGCCTGTTGAACGGTGCAAGCTTTGTGGGTGCAAGGCTCAAAGGTGCTGATCTGCGCGGCGCGTCCCTGGGCGATATTTCCCTCGATGATGTCATGCGGGAATTCAAGGGTGCGGTATTGTCCAGATCACAGGCCGCAGATCTGCTGAATGCCTATGGTATAGCGGTCATGTAGGCCATTAAGAACAGCAAGTTTAGGGCAACCCAAAAGCCGGATGAAAGCAGGAGCGATGACCATGGCAACACGTATTTATCTGGCTGGACCGGAGGTATTCCTGCCCAATGCCAAAGAAATTTTGAACCGGAAATCGGCCATTGCCAGCGAAATCGGCTTTATCCCGGTTGCGCCGGGGGACGCTGACATACCGGCTTGCGAAACAAAACTGGCACATGGCATTGCAATCAGTGCCTATGACGAGAAATTAATGCTGAGCGCTGACGCAATTGTCGCGAACCTCACGCCGTATCGGGGCGTAAGCGCGGATACCGGCACCTGTTTTGAACTGGGGTATATGTGCGCGCTCGGACGGCATGTTTGTGCCTATACAAACGACAGGAAAAACTATTTCGAGCGGGTTTGTGATTACTACGGCGGTGAAATCAGCATTGATGCCTCGGGCAATGCGCGTTCCACATCGGACGGCTTGCTCATTGAGGATTGTGACATGATCGACAATCTGATGATGCATGGCAGTGTGGAAAGCAGGGGTGGTTTTCTGGAAAAACACCAGGCCAGTGCGGAATGTATGTTTACTGATTTGACAGCATATCGGCGCGTTATCGAACGGCTGGCAAAAGACCTGCGTTAAGCGCGATCCACTCGGCTGTGCTCAACGCCAGTCAATGCCTGAATACCATTGGTGTAAGATTGCGTTATGAAATTTGCAGGGTACAGAAACTCTGTACCCTCCTGAACATCAGCTTTTGCAAAAACCTGATTAGACCGTTTCACGTTTTGTCAGAAACGGGACAACGGTGTCGGCCGTTGATTTTGTTGATGCATTCAGGTTTTGCCGATTCCGTCAAAACATGAATTGCTCTACGGCAAAACCGCCGTGGCTTCCACTTCGATCAGAAATTCCGGCATGGCCAGGGCCTGAACACCAAGCCAGGTATTTGCGGCAGGCACTGTATCGCCGTAGAACGCGCCGATTTCCGGAGCAACAATGCCGAGCTTGTCGGGTGTATGATTGACCACATAGGTTCGAATGCGCACGAGGTCTGCCGGTGTTGCGCCACAGCTTGCAAGCACAGCCTTCAGATTTGCAAAGACTTGCCGGGCCTGCAAAGCCAGATCATCACCGCCAACCAGTTGGTGGTCCTTGTCCCAGGCGACCTGGCCGGACAGGTGCAACAGTTTGCCCGGTTCACTTTCAACAGCATGGGAAAATCCAAATGAAACTGAATCATACATGTGTGGTGGGTTAATGCGTTTTGCGGCCATCTGGGAGCTCCATCTGTTTTTGAATATGAACAAACTCTGCAATCACAGTGATGAAACCGTACTGCAGCCATTAATTCAACCATTCATGCAGTTAGAGCGTGCAGAGTTTAAAACTAGGGATGCATTTTTGCGCCCTTGGTTACCTTGTCCACCAGCTTTCGCTCCGCGTACACGCCAATCCCGACGACGTTTGCGTTCTGCGGATCAAATTCATTGAAAACGGCGCGGTTGGCCTCATCATGGCCGGTCTTGAACATTTCTTCGATATAGATGGAACTGGTCAATTCACGGGTGAGGATACGCCGGTGCACTTTTGCAATGGTGGCTGCATCACAGGTCAGAATCATGATGGGCTGGCGGATCAGGCCATTATACCGGTTGTTGCTTTTGTCGACATAGGCCGCGCCAATCAAATCTGTCGTTTCGCCCACCAGGCCACCCGACAAAAAGGCTGTTACATTCAGCGCCTGCCAGGGGGCCAAATCATCTCGCAATACAATTGCAATCTTGGTATCAAACATTGATTGTCCTTTTAAGTCCGAAGAGAGGTCTTTGTTATCAGCGATCAAAGACGAGAATGGTTCGAAGGTCTTGAACGTTCGTGCGAACCCGATAAACGCGAGCGTATCTTCTCCGCACCGCCGGTGCCGGGCATTGACCGTATTGAAGCGACCTTTTGTGGTGATTTTTTCGAACCGCACAGCCATGACACCTATGCTCTTGGCCTGACGCTGAATGGTGTTCAAACCTTCAACTATCGCGGCACCAGCAATTTCAGCCTGCCGGGGCAGATCATCGTATTGCATCCTGACGAAATTCATGACGGCGCTTCCGGCACGGACGATGGCCTGCGCTATCGTATGCTCTACCTGCAACCCCATATGCTGCGCCGGGCTATGGGCGATCACCGTCTGCCGCTGCCATTCGTGCAATCACCGGTTATCTATGATCAGAGGCTGCGGCGCGCGCTGACTGTGGCGTTGCAATCGCTGGATGATGGGTTGGAAGACCTTCTGGCCGATGCGCTGATCGGTGAAATTGCCGCGTCGTTGATGCGTAATGCCAAAATGGGTGTGCCGCTTTCCGCCGCGCTGCCTCAGGTGCGCATTGCACAGGCGCGCGATTATATCCATGAACACTGCACCCGCACGATTGCCTCCGAGGAACTTGAACGCATAACAGGGCTGGACCGCTACGCACTGGCGCGCCATTTCAGGCAGGTCCATGGCACCAGCCCGCATCGCTATTTGATCATGCGGCGGCTGGATCGTGCCCGGGCGCTGATTTCAAAAGGCCAACCCCTTGTGCAGGTCGCCATTGATGTCGGCTTTGCCGATCAGAGCCACCTCAACCGCCATTTCAAAAGGGCCTATGGGCTGACACCAGGTCGCTGGGCGCAGAGCCTATGCATGCATTAGACATGTAGTGAGCCTGTGCACACAATTGCGGAAGTGATAGCTGCATGGACTGTCCCTCAACAATCAACAGATAATCCGGATCCGATAACATGAAAATACTCAAATTTGCTGTCCTGATCATCGTCCTGTTGTTGGCCGGAGGCGCGCTGTTCATGGCTCTCTGGCCATCATTTGGCGGCAAGGTTGAAGGCGCGCGGCTGGCGCGGGCGCAAACATCACCGCATTTTTCCGATGGCAAATTTGCCAATGTTATTCCCCAGTCATCCACAGAGCCCGGTCAGGCGTGGGACTATATCAAGCGGCAATTTGGCGGTGATGAGCAGCGCCATCCACCCTCAGCCATTCCCGTTGTGCCAATCGAGCCGGCATTTTTTCAGGCTGGTCCCTCTGACGGGCTAAGGGCCATCTGGCTCGGCCATGCCAGCGTCTATGTCGAAATTGATGGATACCGGGTGCTGCTTGACCCGGTGCTGTCCGATTTTGCCTCGCCAATCCAGGGCATCGGCCCCGAACGCTTCCATCCGAGCCCGGTTGATCTTGAAGCGCTGCCGAAGATAGACGCGGTGCTCATCTCCCACGATCATTATGACCATATGGACATGACGACCATCAGACATCTGGCGGCCAATGGCGCGCATTTCTACGTGCCGCTGGGCGCAGGCGCGCATCTGGAACGATGGGACGTGCCCGCTGATCAGTTCACCGAGCTTGAATGGGGTGAGGCCGCCAATCTGGGTAGTCTTCAGATCATCAGCACCGAGGCACGCCATTACTCAGGTCGTGGCATTCTTGACCATAAAGACACCTTCTGGACCTCATGGTCCCTGGTCGGCCCGGCCCACCGTGCCTTCTACAGCGGCGACACCGGATTTTCCGACCACTTCCAAAAGATCGGCACACAATACGGCCCCTTCGACCTCAGCCTCATCAAAATCGGCGCCTATGGCCCGGGTGCTGCCTGGGAAGACATTCACATGAGCGCACAGGACGCCGTCAGAGCGCATGTGGCGCTGGGCGCCGAACGCATGCTCCCGGTACATTGGGGCACCTTCAATCTGGGCTTTCATGATTGGGATGAACCCATCAGATTGACCAAGGCTGCGGCTGCAGAGCAGGGCGTTGCGCTGGTGACACCACGGGTGGGGGAGGTGGTTACCAGCGGAGAAGTGTTTATATCGACGGATTGGTGGGAGGCGGTAAATTCAGCCGGCAAATGATTGCTGGACATCAGCAGCGGCCCATCGCCATTGCCATTATCGAATGGTTATGGCACCAAATGCGCGGTGGGGTCTGGCGGGTGCCGGTACCTGCTGGAGAGATACGCCTGAGTGCTGGCGTTGAACCTGTAAACTGCAAATGAAGTGTCGGCACTGCAAAAGGTAATTCACCGGACACTTTTGTTTCTCTGATTTGAGGGTCGTTCATTGGACTATTTCGCACAATGGGTCATGTTTTGCGCAGGCGTTGGTTTCTACTACGCCTTGCGCCGACCATTGGCTGACCATTCAAGAGCAGGCAATATTGGCAATCGAATGGGTGCTTTGCTGATTTTTACCATTATCGGGGCAGCCATTGGCGGCGCCACCGGATGGTTTGCAACGCTGCTTATGACACTGGTTCGGTGATCGGGCTGGTTCTGAGGAACGCTTTTAACCCAGGCATATAATCTGCCAAATTCGCAATCATTTTGGAATTCGTAAAAGGTGTCTCCAGCCGCCCGTTGTCAAAATAACAACTGCAGTTGACCTGCATGACGGCCGTCGTGCTGTGTTCCTGAAGAACAATCACGAAGGCCAAATGTAATATATTAGGTTATCCACTTTCAATCCTGGATTGTGACCATAGACATGCAACCCATGCATCGGTAGCGTCTTTTGAGTCGAATAGATGGGGACAAAATGTCAGTGATGCATATTGTGGTTGCTCTGCCAAATTCAGATGCACGCTGCGTGTCCAGTTCCATTGGCAAATGCATCAAGCGCGGCGCGAACTTTTACCATGGATGAAAAAAGCAAGGCCAAACTCAATCGTCTGCTTTGGCGTCAGCGTCTGCGCGATGTAATCCCGGCTGCCGCAATTTCTGCTGCAATGCTCGCGATTTACATGTTGTTCATTTACGATAATGGTGCCGTGGAAAAGGCAACAACACAGGCAACAGTTCTATCCTGGTCAGTTGCCCAGACGGAAAAGGGCAGAGGGCCTTTTCTCATCTGGGTGAGACTGGAAGACGGTACAAAGGTCCTGGTGGCAGCCAACAGAAACGGTCGTACCCCAATTATCGACGACATTATTCAGATCGAGAAAGTCAAGAGCAAGCTGGGCCGTGTCAGCTATCGTTGGAACAGATAAGGTGCCGATCATTAAATTCAACAACGGGGCCGATGGACCTTATAGCGATGGTATGGTGTCCATATTATCGCCGTATATCGCCAGGGCCAGCGTATAGCACGAAGCCATCAATATTGTTGAGATTGTCGAGGCAAGTCGGGATGATTTCCCGCTGGCACCACCACCGACGAACCCATGTGTCGCAAGGCCTTGTGGGGCATTGATTATCCCGTTCCTCAACAACATACCGCACCAGGATAGATCAAAATTACCGGTTTGTTCCCGTTGCTGATTTGTAATAATTTTCAACATTGACAAATCCGTACCAATCCACACGTTGAATAGGTTAACAGACGATCCTCGAATGGACGGATAAAATGACCGATACAAAAAACACTGCACTGGCCGGGTCTGGCAAAGCGGACGAGACAAAAAAATCAGATGACCAGCGTTTGAAAACAATCACGGCAGACGAAATGGAAAAAGTCGCGGGAGGAATAGTCGCTCAACCACCCGACGAACCCGTCCCTGAAGACCCATATGAACAGAACAGAGCATAGCTTATTAAATTATGGCATCTGCAGGTGTCATCATGACGGCGGGCCACATGCCCCGCTTTTGTTCGGTGTGGCACTGCTTATTGGCGTGTTACCGGCAGCGATAGCGTTCCGGTATTTCAATTCAGTTTTGACGGAATGATTTTCGACATTTCAGACGTCGCTCCCCATCCCAATTCCTCGTAGACCGCGCGTCCGGCAGATGTGGTGTGCAAAATGGCATATTGAAGTCCGCGTGCGCTGAATTCCTCTTCAGCAAGGTCCATCAACATACGGGCGATGCCACGCTTGCGATAGGCCTGGTCAACAAAGAGATTAAGGACATAGCCGCGACGGTCATCCTCCGGGTGCGACGGGTGGGGTGGCCAATCCAGCGCCATGAGACCAACCCCGGCAATCGGTCTGTTTTCATCGCAGGCTATGAACCCGAAATAGGTTTCATCGTGTAATCGCGGCTCCAGCCATTTGCGAAATGAGCGGTCCATCGCGGCCAATTCTGCTGCCGTGCGCTTGCCGCCATCGGTAAACATCGCAATCCGGTGGCTGCAAATCAGCTCCAGATCATCAGGTGTGGTTTTTCGTGTCGTAATCATTGGCTGCACCGTGTTTTATTTATCCGCATCCCGGCTATCCGGCTGCTCTGGCCTGCCCATAAGCCTTGCGACAGGCTGCAACAACAAGGGGGAGAGGTAGATAGGAAACTGTGCAACTGCAAAATAGAGCCATGTCAGCTCGGGAACAGCGCCGCCTGTGCCGGCCAACATCAAGCCCATATTGCGTTGTGACGCCATCATTCCGACAGCGAAGGCGCGCGGGGAACCAAAGGCGAGGAAAACAGCGCTTGTCGTAACCAGTAAAAGGGCAAACACAGCAAAGGCCAACGCCACCAGGCCGATCATGCGCCAGGGCCGGGCCAGGAATTCCACACCGATCTCACCCATGACGGCTGACACGAAGATAAACAGGATGATGATGTTGACGCCGTCGATTGCGTCACGATGGTGGACAATTCTGGCGGCACCGATCAGCTTTCTCAGCAATAGCCCTACCAGTGCTGAACCTGCCAGAACCGCCAGCAGTTTAACTCCAAGGTCGACCGGCGATAGGACCAGATCCATCGACAGGAATGCGGCGAACAAGGGGGCTGACAATGGTGTCAGGGCAGTGCTGAAAACCAGCGTTGCAAGAACCAGGGTTGCGTCGAGGCCCATAAGCGCGGCAAAAGCAGGCGCGGCCATCATGGGTGAGGCGACTGCCTGCAACATCAATCCGGTAAAAAGCGCCGGATGGGTACTGTCGACACCAAAAAATCCTGTTCCGACAGCAAACAAAAGGGGGATCGCAAAGGTGCTCCACAGTGTCGCTGCGATAACAATCTGCGGTTTGCGCACGTAGGACCGCATGGCTGTGACGTCAATGCGCAGGAAAGCAATGCAAAGAAGCCCGACAACAGCCTCGGTAACATATGGCTTTAGCAAAGCCCCAAGGGGTGGAAGCAGAATCCCGATAAGAACCAGGGCGGCTATGGCCCGGGTTCGTTGCCTTCCAATCCAGATCAACAGTCTCATATGCGTGCCCCACAGCCCAGCAATGGCACCGACCGCGAACCTTGTCCACATCTGAAGCGACATTGTTCGGATATCTCGTCGAAACCTGTAATCCACAAGTCACACCGGCAGGGCTGATTGTTGTACATTGAGCAGCCGGGCTTCCAATGATCCATTGCGCCAGTTGTTTGATTGTCAGGATCAGCCTGATACGCGTCCCATATCGTTTGATCCGGCAAGACGTCTGATCGGTATTTGATAGGCGAATGGCCACCATTTGTTGCGCGGTGATGAGAATCCGTATTGACAATTTGGAACGTTCCATTTATTGAGTCTCTACGAAATATGGAACGTTCCAAAAACGGGAAATACACAATGAAATGGGGATTGATCGGAGCCAGCACGATTGCTGCGCAGCATATGATCGGAGCGATCAGGGCGCAGGACGGCAATGATGTGGTCTGTGTCCTCAGTTCCGACGATGCCCGTGGCGTTTCATTTGCGAAGACCCATGAAATTGCGCGCTCTACAACAAGCCTTGATGCGTTGCTTGCAGATCCGGACATCTCCGCCGTCTATATCTCCACGACCAATGAAAAGCACAAGCCGCAGGCACTGGCTGCCATTGCTGCCGGTAAACATGTCCTGTGCGAAAAGCCATTGGCGCTAAGGGTTGAAGATGCGGTTGAGATGGTTGAGGCCGCGCGGGCGCGTGGTGTCACATTTGCCACCAACCATCATCTGCGCAATGCCGGTTCGCATCTGAAGATCAAGGAATTAATTCAGTCAGGCCGCATCGGCGATGTTCAGGCGATCCGGGTATTTCATGCGGTTTATCTTCCGGAGAATCTGCAGGGGTGGCGCATCAACAGCGCCGCTGCCGGGGGCGGGGTGATTGCGGACATTGTTGTGCATGATGCCGATACGGTGCGGTTCCATCTGCAAGAAGACCCAATTGATGTGGTGGCGATGGAGCGTTCTGAAAGTCTCGGACAGGGCGTTGAAGATACAGTGATGTCGCTGTGGACAATGCCATCGGGTGTGATGGTTCAGACCCATGAGGGATTTACCCTGCGCCACGCGGGCACCGGGTTTGAGGTTCACGGCACTAAGGGGTCGATTGTTGCGCGCGATGTCATGACGCAGCGACCGATTGGCGAAATTACCCTGCGTGACAGCGAAGGCAGCCAAAAAATTGAGTTTGAAACACACAATCTGTACCAGCGATCGCTGGGACTGTTTGTTGATGCGGTGAAAGGCAACGGCGAACCTTCCGCAACGGGTATTGATGGCATCAAGTCTCTGGCTGTTGCACAGGCCGTTAAACAGGCCGCATCCAGCGGCCAGCGTGTCCGCGTCATGTATGGGGGCGTTTGATCATGCCGGCACGTATCGTTGCTGCTGCACAGGCGGTTGCACAAATAGCTGATGGTGCAGTGGTCACGGTGTCATCCTCCTCGGGGCTTGGCTGTCCCGATCATGTGTTGCAGGCATTGGGTCAGCGGTTTTTGGACGAAGGCCATCCGCGCAATCTGACCACCATCCATCCCATTGCCGCAGGCGATATGTATGGCATCAGGGGCATTGATCATATTGCCCAGGATGGGCTTCTGGCGCGGGTGATTGCCGGTTCCTACCCCAGCGGGCCGTCGAACAAGCCAATGCCGGAAATCTGGAAGATGATCGTTGAGGAGCGCATTGACGCCTATAATGTGCCTTCGGGTATTCTGTTCGACATGCACCGTGATGTTGCCGCGCGGCGGCCCGGTGTTTTGACGCAGGTCGGATTGGACACATTTGTCGATCCGCAACGCGAAGGCTGCGCGATGAATGCGCGGACCATGAAAAAACCCATCGTGCACCGCCACCAGATGAGCGGGCAGACCTGGCTGCATTTTCCCAATATTGTGCCTGATGTGGCGATCATTCGTGCCACCACTGCCGATGAGCGCGGCAACCTGACATTTGAACATGAGGGCGCGACCCTTGGTGCACTGGATCAGGCGATTGCCGTGCGCAACCATCGCGGTCTGGTGATTGCGCAGGTCAAACGGGTAACGGCAGCGGGCTCGTTGCGTCCGCAGGATGTTCATGTGCCTGGTCATCTGATCGATCTGGTTGTTATCGATCCGGATCAAAAGCAGACGACCGAGACCGATTATGATCCGGCCATTTCAGGCGAAGTCATGCGGCCATGGGACAGTTTCGACCATGCAGAGCACAGCATTGAAAAGATCATTGCCCGGCGCGCTGCCATGGAATTGCGCGAGGGGCAGTCTGCCAATCTCGGCTTTGGCATTTCTGCCAATGTGCCGCGCATACTGCTGGAAGAAGGCTACCCCAGATCTGTCACCTGGTCGATTGAACAGGGTGCGGTCGGCGGTGTGCCGCTCACCGGGTTTGCCTTTGGCTGTTCGTCCAATGCGGACGCTATTTTGCCATCGCCGACACAGTTTTCCTATTTTCAGGGCGGCGGCTTTGATGTGACATTTCTGTCCTTTCTCGAAGTTGATCGGGAGGGCAATGTCAATGTATCGAAACTTGCCAAAAAACCCTATCTGACCGCCGGTTGTGGCGGTTTTGTCGATATTACAGCCAATGCCCGCAAGATCGTCTTTTCGGGGTTCTTTGAAGCGGGTGCCGGGCTGGACCTGACGCAGGACGGCATTCGTGTTGCACAGCCGGGCCGGTTTCCGAAAATGGTTGACGCGGTCGAACATGTCACTTTCTCCGGTAATCGTGCCCGCGCCCTTGGCCAGGACGTGATCTATGTGACAGAGCGCTGTGTCATACGTGCGGATGCGGATGGTCTGACCGCCGTTGAGATCATGCCGGGCATTGTTCCTGAAACGGACATTGTCGCAGCTTCTGGAGGCCGTGTGCAGGTTGCCGAAAATGCTGCAACGATGCCCGCAATGCTGCTGACGCAGGGGCCAATGGGGCTGAAACTATGAGTAAGGTTCATCTTGAAATCGGTGATGGCGTGGCACAGTTTCGCCTCGATAATCCGGCAAAACTGAATGCGCTGACCGCCAGCATGCTGCAGCAGCTGGATGCGCATTGCGCAGCTGTAGAGGCGCGTGAGGATATTGGCTGTGTGTTGCTGACGGCAACAGGCGATCGTGCCTTTTGTGTCGGGGCTGATATTCACGAGTGGGCGGCGCTGACGCCGTCACAATTTGCCCGACACTGGATACGCGGTGGTCATCGGGTTTTTGACCGTATCGCCCGTCTCTCGATGCCGACCATTGCGGTTTTGAATGGCCATGCTTTCGGCGGCGGCCTGGAACTGGCGGCGGCCTGTGATCTGCGTGTCATGGCGCCACAGGCAACCATCGCCCTACCGGAAACCGGCGTTGGCATTATTCCCGGATGGTCCGGTTCACAGCGACTTTCCAGACAAATTCTGCCCGCTATGCTCAAGCAAATGGTGTTGACCGGCAAACGCCTGTCCGCAGAGCGTGCCCATTCACTGGGCTTTGCCAATGCCGTTTCGGATAGCCCGTTGGATGCGGCCAATGCCATGGCGGCAGACATATTGAGCCGGTCCCCCGAGGCCAATGAAATCGCCAAATACATGCTGTGCGCCGCCTATGACGAAGCACCCGCCGCGATGATAGAGGCGCTTGGTGGTGCGGTTATGGCTGGCTCACAGGACAAGATTGAAGGTGTTCGGGCGTTTTCTGAAAAACGTAAGCCGAATTTCAGGAGTAACAAGACTTGAACCAGCATGATCTGACATTGGTGGGGGCCATCAAACGCGAGACCGGTTCGCAGGATGTTTTTGTGGCACGGCATCTGATCGACGGCGTGTGGGTTGATGGTGCATCGGGTGAGACCTTTACCCGCCATTCCCCCGCCTGTGGCACCCAGACTGCCATTGCCGCCAAGGGCAATGAGACTGATGTTGAGGCGGCGGTGCAAGCTGCACGATTGGCCTTTGATGATGGTCGCTGGTCGCAAAAATCCGGCAGGGAACGGGCGCAACTGCTAAGCCGTGTTGCCGATCTGATCGACCGGGATCGTGAGCGGATAGCGCTTTATGAAACACTGGAAAGCGGTAAGCCGATTTCGCAGGCAAAAGCGGAAATTGAAGGCGCGGCGGATCTGTGGCGCCATGCGGGCGCTCTGGCGCGGATGATCCATGGCGATGCCCATAACGCGCTTGGCACAGATATGCTTGCCATGGTTTTGAAAGAGCCCGTTGGTGTTGTCTCGATGATTACACCGTGGAATTTTCCATTTCTGATTGTCTCGCAAAAACTTCCCTATGCGCTTGCAGCCGGGTGTTGCGCTGTCGTCAAACCATCCGAATTGACATCGGTAACGACGGTTATTCTGGGAGAACTGTTACAGGAAGCAGGGTTGCCCGCCGGTGTTGTCAATATTGTATTGGGCTATGGGCAGCCGGTTGGCAGCCTCATGACAACGCACCCTGGTGTCGACATGGTATCCTTTACCGGATCGACAGCCACCGGCAAGGCGATTGTCGCGGCGTCATCGCAGACATTGAAGAAAGTGTCGCTGGAACTGGGCGGCAAGAACCCGCAGGCTGTCTTTGTCGATGCTGATCTGGATCAGGCTGCCGACGCGATTGTATTCGGTATTTATTTTAACGCCGGCGAATGCTGCAATTCCGGCTCCAGGATCATTGTGCATCACAGTGTTGCCGAAACATTGACAGCAAAAATAGTGGCGCTTTCAAAAAGGGTGCCCTTTGGTGACCCACTTGATCCGGCAACGAAAGTCGGGGCGATTATCTCGGCTGAGCATCAGCAAAAGATCGACAGCTATGTCGTCGCAGCGCGAGCGGCCGGTGCAACTGTCGAAATAGGCGGAAGTGCCATTGATATTGACGGTCTTGAGGGGCGGTTTTATGGGCCAACGGTTGTCTCGGGTGTTACGCCCGATATGCCCATTGCCCGCGAGGAGGTCTTCGGGCCAGTTCTTTCTGTATTGACCTTTGACACTCTGGACGAGGCGATCGAAATCGCCAATGATAGCGCCTATGGGCTTTCGGCTGGTGTGTGGAGCGACAATATTCACACCTGCCTGGAGTTTGTTCGACGCGCCGAGGCCGGTACGGTCTGGACCAATACCTGGATGGATGGATTTGCAGAGCTGCCCTTTGGCGGCGTCAAGGAAAGTGGTCTTGGATGCGAGCTTGGGCGTTTTGGAATTGAGGAATATCTGGAGACAAAAACTGTGCAAATGCGGATCGGCAAAACCCGCCAGATGTGGGTTTAATAAGCCGGTCTATCGAATAATACCAATGTCTGTTTACGCGAACCCGGGAGGAAAATATGCGTAGAATCATGAAACTTACAACCAAGACGATTGCTGCTCTTGCACTATCGACAAGCCTTGCATCCGCAGCGGATGTGGAGGTGTTGCACTGGTGGACATCCGGCGGTGAAGCGGCTGCCTTGAATGTTCTCAAGCAGGATCTTGAAGGCCAGAGCATCGGTTGGCAGGATATGCCAGTTGCCGGTGGTGGCGGTGAAGCTGCGATGACGGTGCTGCGTGCCCGTGTAACGGCCGGCAATGCGCCAACGGCAGTTCAAATGCTGGGCTTCGACATTCAGGATTGGGCCAAACAGAATGCACTGGCCAATTTGAACGATGTTGCCGCCAAGGAAGGCTGGGACGCCGTTGTGCCTGACGCCCTCAAGGCTTTCTCCAAGGCTGACGGAAAATGGGTGTCAGCGCCGGTCAATGTCCATTCGACAAACTGGGTCTGGGCCAACAAGGCTGTTCTTGATGCCAATGGTATCGACGTGCCAAAAACCTGGGAAGAATTTACCGCTGCACTCGACACGCTGGCTGCTGCCGGCGTAACACCGATTGCTCATGGTGGTCAGCCCTGGCAGGACGCAACCGTGTTTGATGCTGTAGCCATGTCTGCTGGTGGCCCTGAATTCTACAAGGCAGCTTTCATCGATCTTGATGAAAAGGCTTTGGGTTCCGACACAATGAAGGAAGCCTTTGATCGCATGGCGGTCATTCGCGGCCATGTGGATGACAATTTCTCCGGGCGTGACTGGAACCTGGCGACAGCCATGGTAATCAACGGTGAAGCCGGTTTCCAGATGATGGGTGACTGGGCCAAGGGCGAATTTGTCAATGCGGGTAAAGAACCGGGCAAGGATTTTGTCTGTTTCCGTTTCCCGGGCACCCAGGACCAGGTGACTTTCAACGCCGACCAGTTCGCCATGTTTGACCAGGGCGGTACTGTCAGTCCCGAACAGGCAGCGCTTGCAAGTGCAATCCTGTCTCCTGAATTCCAGTCTGCCTTCAATGTTGTCAAAGGCTCGGCACCGGCACGTACGGATGTTTCCGATGCGGCTTTTGATGCCTGTGGAAAGAAGGGCATGAAGGATCTTGCTGCGGCTGCGGCTTCCGGCAATCTGTTCGGCTCCATGGCCCATGGTCACTCGGCACCCGCATCGGTGAAAAACGCCATGTATGACGTTATCACCGCTCATTTCAACGGCGAGTATGATTCCGAGACGGCCGTTGTCGAACTTGTGGATGCTGTTTCAATCGCGAAATAGTCCACGTTCGGGGCGGCGCTCATTCGCCGCTCCGCTCTCTTCAGCATCTTAGTGTCGAGGATCGCCAAATGGCGCTGCCATCTGCTCGGGCGGACTTCAAAACCCGTCTCCAAAACCTGATACCAAAACTGGTTCTTTCGCCATCGCTGGCGATGGTGCTGGTCTTCGTCTACGGTTTCATCATCTTTACGGTCTATCTGTCCTTTACGGACAGCCGCATCCTGCCGAGTTTCGGATGGGTTGGATTTGAAAACTATGACAAGCTTTTCCGGCTGCGACACTGGGATATTGCCGTTGCCAATCTGGCTGTATTTGCGTCTCTCTACATCATTATCTCAACGGTGATCGGGCTTAGTCTGGCAATTTTTCTTGATCAGAAAATCCGCGGTGAAGGTTTCCTGCGCCCCATCTACCTCTATCCCATGGCGTTGTCCTTTATTGTCACGGGCACGGCGTGGAAATGGCTGCTTGATCCGGGTATCGGTCTGGAACACACCATGCATTTATGGGGCTGGGCAAGTTTCAAATTCGACTGGATAAAAAACCGCGACTACGCCATCTACACGGTGGTTCTGGCGGCGGTATGGCAATCCTCCGGTTTTGTCATGGCGATGTTTCTTGCCGGGCTGCGCGGCATTGACAATGAAATTCTCAAGGCTGCACAAATGGATGGCGCATCCAACTGGAACCTTTATCGCAGGATCATCATTCCGCAATTGCGCCCGGCCTTTCTTTCAGCCTTTGTCATTCTCAGCCACCTGGCCATTAAATCCTACGACCTGGTGATTGCGCTGACAGGCGGTGGTCCCGGACGGGCAACGGAACTGCCGGCGACGTTCATGTATTCCTATACATTTACCCGCAATCAGATGGGGATCGGCGCATCATCGGCTGTCATGATGCTGATGACAATCGCCGCGATCATGGTGCCGTATCTCTATGCAGAACTGAAGGAGAAATCCTGATGGCTGTTGCAAGTGCTGAAAACGCGGTACGAACAGGCAGATTTACCCGTACATTCATCTATCTGTTTTTACTGCTCTTTGCGCTGTTCTATCTGATGCCGCTTCTCGTCATGATCTTGAATTCGCTTAAACCCCTTGCCGAAATTCGTGGCGGCAACATGCTGGCGCTGCCCAAACAGTGGACCATCGAACCGTGGCTGTCGGCCTGGTCAACGGCGCAGGTCGGGGTGGAGCCAACCGGCCTCAAACCATTCTTCTGGAATTCCATCAAAATGGTTGTGCCTGCGGTCGTGCTTTCCACCGTCATGGGTGCACTGAACGGCTATGTACTGACCAAATGGCGCTTTCGCGGCGATACGATCCTTTTCGGATTGATGCTTTTTGCCTGTTTCATTCCCTTTCAGATTGTTCTGATCCCCATGGCGCGGGTTCTGGGCCTGCTTGGTCTGGCAGGTTCCACGCCGGGTCTCGTGCTGGTGCATCTGGTCTATGGTGTTGGATTTACGACCCTGTATTTCCGCAATTATTATGCTGCCTTTCCGACCGAACTGGTGCGGGCGGCCCAAATTGACGGTGCAGGGTTCTTTCGGATTTTCTGGCGGATACTGCTGCCTTCATCAGGGCCCATCGTGGTGGTTTCCGTCATCTGGCAATTTACCAATATCTGGAACGACTTTCTGTTTGGTGCATCCTTTGCCGATCTGGATTCAATGCCAATGACGGTCGCTCTTAACAATCTCGTCAGCTCCTCCACAGGGGTCAAGGAATATAACGTCCATTTTGCCGGTGCCATTCTTGCCGCATTGCCAACCCTGCTCGTCTACATCGTTGCAGGTCGGTATTTTGTGCGCGGACTGATGGCCGGCAGTGTGAAAGGATGAGGCCATGGGCTTTCTCGATATCAATAACGTAACAAAATCCTATGGTTCGGTCGAAGTTCTGCATCAGGTTGATATTTCGGTTGAAGAGGGTGAATTTCTGGTTCTGGTTGGTCCGTCAGGCTGCGGAAAATCAACCCTTTTGAACATGATTGCCGGGCTTGAGGGTATCAGTTCCGGCGAGATTGCCATCAAGGACCAGGTGATGAATGGTGTGCACCCTTCCAAACGCAATATCGCCATGGTGTTCCAGTCCTACGCACTCTACCCAAATATGACCGTTGGTCAGAACATTACCTTTGGTCTGGAAATGCATGGGGTACCCAAACCCGAGCGCCAAAAGGCCATGAATGATGTGGCAAAACTTCTGCAGATTGAGCCATTGCTGGCGCGCAAGCCGGGCCAATTGTCCGGCGGTCAACGGCAACGGGTGGCGATGGGCCGGGCGCTGGTCAGAAACCCTGATGTGTTTTTGTTTGACGAACCGCTGTCCAATCTGGATGCCAAATTGCGGGTGGATATGCGCACCGAAATCAAAAAACTGCACCAAAAACTTGGCACGACAATTGTCTATGTAACCCATGACCAGATTGAAGCCATGACCCTTTCCACCCGCATTGCGGTGATGAATGGGGGTTATGTGCAGCAGCTCGGCACACCGAAGGAAATATACGATACGCCAGCCAACCTGTTTGTCGCCAGCTTCATGGGTTCACCATCGATGAACCTTATTTCTGTCGGGGTGAAAGCTGAGGGCGATACAATTTATGCCGAGACAGACAATAGTGAGGGTGAAACGATACGGCTTGCCTTCGCCCAGCCGAGCGCAGCGCTGAAAGCGCACGACGGCAGGCAGATTACCCTTGGTATTCGCCCCGAAGCCATTACTGACCCGGAAGGTGCTGATCGCAATTCGAGGCACATTGAGACAATCCGCAATATGGTGGAAGTCACGGAGCCTGCCGGTTCAGACACATTTGTGGCCAGCACGCTGGGCGGCAAGGAATGTATTGCGCGTATGCGCGCCGATGCGGATGTCGGACCAAACCGGATTGCGGATTTTGCCATCAATATGGAAAAAGCCGTGCCATTTGACCCGGCAACGGAAGCACGGATTGTGTGATGTCCAACGGTCCTGATATTGTCATCATCGGCTCAGGCATGGGTGGTGCGACCCTGGCGGCTTCACTGGCGCCGACGGGTCGTCGCATTGTAATCCTTGAGCGCGGTGACGATATTGCCGATACGCCCGCATGCCGCGATGCCAGTGCCATTTTCGCACAGGGTGTTTTTCGACCCGATGAGCAATGGTTCACGCCACAGGGTGAGGGGTTTAACCCCGGCAACTATTATTATGTTGGCGGCAATTCACGTTTCTACGGCGCCGTGCTGATCCGCTTTCGTGCCGAAGATTT
Source organism: uncultured Rhizobiaceae group bacterium (assembly GCA_947501445.1). GTDB lineage: Bacteria > Pseudomonadota > Alphaproteobacteria > Rhizobiales > Rhizobiaceae > Hoeflea_A. The sequence goes on from CANMVS010000024.1 coordinate 67,099, forward strand.
TGGCGAAATGCACCATCTTGGCGGTACGTCACCGGCATGGCCGATTTCCTATGCGGATTTTGAACCCTGGTATCAGGCAGCAGAGACCCTTTATGAGGTGCGCGGGACGCTGGGTGAGGACCCGAGCGAACCCCATCATAGTGGCACTTATCCCTTTGCAGCCGTAGCCGACGAACCATCGATTGCCCGTATCCGTGCGCAACTGGCGGCTGCCGGCGTGTCGCCATCGTCGCTGCCGCTGGGTGTTGATGCCGAGCGCTGGCTGGCAGGCGGGCAGACACCATGGGACGCGTTTCCTGATCCGGCAGGCAGTAAAAAGGATGCCGCCAGCGTTGGCCTGGCCACGGCTTTGCAGTTTTCAAATGTGGAATTGATAAAATGCGCTCATGTGACGCAGCTTGTTATGGGCGACGAAAATCAGATCACCGGCGTTGACTACATAAAGGATGGAAAGACCTGTCGATTGGAACCGGACTTGACGGTCCTGTCGGCTGGTGCGGTCAACTCGGCTGCCATATTGCTGAACTCTGCCAATGAGGCATTCCCCACAGGCCTGGCAAACCGTTCGGATATGGTTGGCCGTAATTTCATGAACCATAATTGCAGCGCGCTGCTGGCAATCCATCCGTTCCGGCGCAACAGGGCTGTCTATCAAAAAACAATACAGTTCAATGATTTTTATCTGGGTGGCGGCCCTGAAGATGCGCCGCTCGGCAATGTTCAATTGCTGGGAAAAATCAACGGTCCCATTCTTGCATCACAAACCGGACTGCCCGGACCGTTCGCCGCATGGATGGCCGGCCATTCTGTCGACTGGTACGCCATGAGTGAAGACCTGCCGGATCGTGACAGCCGCGTCACCGTCAAAAATGGTGCGATTGTACTCGACTGGAAACGATCCAACTGGAAAACCCATGAGGCACTGGTTGCAAAGACGCGGGCGGTCTTGAAGCGTGCCGGATCGCCAATTGTATTGGCGCGCGCCTTTGATCGCAAAACACCATCCCATCAGTGCGGCACCACCTGTTTTGGCGATGATGCACGCAGCAGCGTTCTGGACGTGCATTGCCGTACGCATGATCACCGCAATCTGTTTGTGGTGGATGCGGGTTTTCTGCCTAATTCGGCTGCGGTCAACCCGGCGCTTACCATCGCAGCGCAGGCCCTGCGTGTTGGCGAACATATCAAACAGAAGGATCTGGCCGCATGAAACCAGTTGCTCTGATCACCGGCGGACAGCGCGGCATCGGCCTTGGCATTGCCCAGTTGCTCGCCAGCAAGGGCTACCGTGTGGCCCTTTGCGCCAGCAGTGCAGCCGATGACCCCAGTGTCGCGCGTGCCCTTGAAACCCTTGGGCCTGAGGCGCGCTACTATCACCATGACCTGTGTGCTGTGGACGATGTCAAACCCCTTGTTGATACCATTGAGAATGAGCTTGGGCCGGTGCACGCCTTTATCTCAAATGCCGGTGTGCCAGCGCAAAAGCGTGGCGATCTTCTGGATATGAGGGTCGCGTCCTTTGATTTTGTTCTGGACGTCAATTTGCGTGGAGCGTTTTTTCTGGCCCAGGAGGTTGCAGGGCGGATGATCAAACTTGCTGATGGCGCCTATCGCTCCATGGTCTTTGTCACATCCGTCAGTGCCGATATGGTTTCCATTGAGCGCGGCGAATATTGCATCTCGAAGGCCGGTGCCGCGATGATGGCGCAGCTTTTTGCTGCCCGACTGGCAAAGGAGGGGATCGGCGTGTTCGAATTGCGACCCGGTATCATTGCCACCGATATGACCGCTGGGGTTCGCGACAGTTACACCAGCCGGATTGAAGGCGGTCTGGTGCCAGCCGCACGATGGGGCGAACCGCATGATATCGCCAGCATCGTTCTGCCGCTGGTTGAAGGGCAGATGCAATTTGCCACGGGCGCGGTTATCCCGGTTGATGGCGGCCTGTCGATCCATCGGTTGTGAGGCGGACCAGATCATGTCTTTGTTATACGGAACCATTTGATGGCTGAAAAATTCGACTTCATCATCATAGGCGGCGGTGCGGCAGGCTGTGTACTGGCACGGCGGCTTGTTGATACGGGGGCGGTATCCGTGCTCGTGCTGGAAGCGGGCCCGCGTGACTGGCACCCCTATATTCATATGCCTGCCGGCTTCACCAAATTAACCGGCGCCACCCATAGCTGGGGCTATCAGACCGAGCCGCAAAAAGGCCTGAACGGTAGCCAGATCTGGTACCCGCAGGGCCGCGTTCTGGGCGGTGGATCGTCGATCAATGCGCAGGTCTATACACGTGGCAATCGCTGGGACTATGACAATTGGTCAAATCACGGCTGCACCGGGTGGTCCTATGATGAGGTGCTGCCCTATTTCCGTAAGGCTGAAGACAATAATCGCTATGCCGACGAATATCACGGGCAGGACGGACCGCTGAAAGTGTCCGACGCTTTACCGCATAAATTGACCACGGTTTTTGTTCGGGCCGCGCAACAGGCAGGACTTGCCTATAATCCTGATTTCAATGGCGCACAGCAAATGGGCTCAGGGTTTTATCAGGTGACCAACCGCGATGGAAAACGCTGTTCCGCAGCAGCCGGCTACCTTACGCCTGTGCGTAACCACGAAAATCTCACCGTGCGCACCGGCGTGCTGGTGACGCGCATTGAAGTCAAGGCCGGACGGGCGGTGGCTGTCCATGCCAGTCAGGGCAACAAAACAAGTCGCATTGAAGCCGGGCGCGAGATCCTTCTGACGGCCGGGGCCGTTGGCAGCCCGCGTACTCTGATGCATTCAGGTATTGGTCCGGCGGAAGAATTATCCCGCCTGGGCATTGAAAGTGTGCTGGATGTGCCAGGCGTCGGGCAGAACCTGCAGGATCATATGGATGTTTTTTGTGTGTCCGAGTGTTCGGGCGATTACAGTTTTGACAAATACAAGCCCTGGTACCGGGCGGGTATCGCCGGCATGCAATATCTGATGTTCGGGACCGGTGTTGTCGCGTCGAACATTTGCGATGGTGGCGGTTTTTGGTATGCCGATGAGAATGCGCCGGCACCGGATGTGCAGTTTCATTTCCTGCCCGGGTCCGGGCTGGAGCACGGGCTTAAAAAAATTCGCAATGGCGTGACATTGAACTCGGCATTGCTGCGCCCCAGATCGCGCGGCTCGGTTCGGTTGCGGTCGAATGATCCATTTGAAAAACCGGGGATCGATCCCAACTATTGGGGCGATGCCTATGATGTGAAACAATCAATCAGGGCTTTCAAACTGACCCGGCGCATCATGGGGCAGGATGCATTCAAGCCATTTATCAGGTCTGAATCCATGCCCGGCGCCGATTGCCGCAGTGATGATGACATCCGTGAATATGCCTATCGGTTTTCCAAGACGGATTATCATCCGGTTGGTACCTGCAAAATGGGTGCGCATGAGGATAAGGCCGCCGTTGTTACACCAGAATTGCGCCTGAAGGACATTGCGGGCCTGCGGGTATGTGACAGTTCGGTGATGCCGTTCCTGACATCCTCCAATACCAATGCGCCGACCATTATGATCGCTGAAAAAGCCGCGGATATGATTTGCAATGAGCACAAAATCTAAGGACCGGACAATGCGCCTGCCAACCCAATCGGGAACGATGGAAGACTATGTCATGAGCGGCAGGGCGCTGGTGCCCCGCAGGCCGGACATTGCATTTACCCGCACGGCCTTTGCCGCAGCCCATGTGGTTTCCGATCCGATGCTTGAGCGCGATCCATGGCTTGGCCGTCCGGCCGTTGATTGGGAAAACACCATGCGGTTCCGCCATACATTGTGGGATCAGGGGCTTGGTCTGGCTGAAGCCATGGACACAGCACAACGGGGCATGGGTGTCGACTGGCTGACGGCAAAAGAACTGATTGAGCGCACGATGACTGAGGCAAAGGCGCATGCATTGAAGCCGAGGGTCGCCTGTGGTGCAGGCACTGATCAATATGAACTGGCCGATCTGAAGAGTGAAGACGCACTGGTAAATGCCTATAGCGAGCAGATGGAGGCGATTGAGGCAGCCGGTGGCCAATGTATCATCATGGCCAGCCGGGCGATGACGGCAACCGGGCAGGGGCCGGATTTTTACGCCCGCGTCTACGGGCGATTGATTGAACAGGCACAGGATCCGGTCATCCTTCACTGGCTGGGCGATATGTTTGATCCGCAGCTGAGCGGCTATTGGGGATCTGATGATCTGGACGCGGCCACCAATTCCGTTCTGTCGATCCTCAATGATCACGCCCACCGGATTGACGGCATTAAAGTATCCCTGCTTGAACAGTCACGCGAGGAGCGCTTTCGTGCGCGTCTGCCACAGGGCGTGCGGCTTTATACCGGCGATGATTTCAATTATGCGGCGTTGATCGAAGGCGATGGTACAGGGTTTTCGCATGCGCTTTTGGGCATTTTTGCGGCCATCGCACCGGCAGCCTCACAGGCGCTGGAGGCTTTGGCAAAGGGTGACTATCAGACCTATCATGACCTGCTGGGCCCGACTGTTCCCCTGTCACGGGAAATATTCAAGGCACCAACGCAATTCTACAAGGCCGGTATTGCCTTTCTGGCATGGCTGAATGATGCCCAAAATCATTTCATCATGCCTGCGGGCTTTCAGTCTTCGCGTGATATCACCCATTTCGCCGAGGTTTTCCGCTTGGCCGATCAGGCCGCACTTTTGACCGCTCCGGATATTGCCAAACACCGCATGTCCCTTCTACTTGGTCTACACGGGTTGAATTGAGGCTGATTTGGACAAGAGACCAACCATAAAGGATGTTGCCCGCCACGCGGGCGTTTCCAAATCCACCGTGTCGCTGGTGGTGCAGAACAGTCCTTTGGTCAAGGAAAAGACACGGGTGCTTGTTCAGGCTTCGATGAAGGATTTGAATTATGTGCGCAATCTGGCAGCAGCGACGCTGCGCGGTGCCGGTACCGGCCTGATCGGGCTGGTGATCAATGATCTGAGAAATCCGTTTTTCACCGAGTTTGCTGCCAGCGCGCAAATGGCGTTTTCGCAGCACGGCTATGCGACCGTCATTGCCAATACGGATGAGGACCCGGCAATCCAGCATCAGGTTATAACCTCGATGCTGGAACATGATGTGTCGGCACTTTTGGTCTCGCCCTGTTATGGCGAAACACAAAGCACTTTTGATGCCATTGCCCGCGCGCAGATACCCGCGATGCAGGTCCTGCGACAGGTTGATAGGCGCGCGGAAATTTTTCCGTTCTATTCAATGGACTATGAAACGGGCAGTGCATTGGCGGTTCAGCATCTGCTGGATCAGGGATTGCGCGACATCGCCTTTGTTGGCGGGTTGGAAGGGCGGCAAATTACCAGCGAACGCATGGCCGGATATGCACGCCTGCTCGACGAAATGCATCTGCAACAGGCGGTTTTTTACGGCCGGGCAACACGGGCGACAGGGCGTGATATTGCCTTTGACATCATCAAAAACCACCCGGGATTGTGTGCAGCCGTCTGTTTCAATGACCTTGTTGCGCTTGGCATGTCCTCTGCATTTGCACAGGCCGGTGTTACCGTTGGCAAGGATTTTTATCTGGTCGGTTTTGACGACATTGAAGAAGCCGCCCATGTTTATCCGCAGATGAGTTCGGTGCATTGTGACGTGAAGGCATTTGGCGAACGCATGGCGGGCATGTTGTTGAACTGGCTGGAAAATGCGCAATTGCCCACGGGTGTGGTGCGCTATCCGGTCCACCTGGTCGAACGTCAATCAAGCAAGGTCATTCAGGAAATTTCCTGAATTTATCCGGGGTTACGAAAATGCCAAAAACACTGGTTGCCGGGCAATCGGCCAAACAATATTTACTGGGTTTATTTGATATAGCCGTTGCAGTTGCCGATCCGATCAAAACAATCCCGCTTGCGCTGCCGCCAAAGCCTCCCGGGCGTGTTGTCGTCATAGGCGCAGGCAAGGCTTCGGCACGCATGGCTGAGGCGGTCGAGCAGGTCTGGGGGCCATGTGAGGGTCTGGTTATCACTCGCTATGGCTATGGCCGGGCCTGCAAGGGAATAGAAATCGTGGAAGCCGCTCATCCGGTCCCTGATGAGGCGGGACGCGCGGCCACGGCACGGATGCTCACGCTGCTGGACGGTGTGGGTGAGGGTGATTTTGTACTGGCACTTATTTCAGGCGGCGGGTCTTCTTTGCTGATTGCGCCTGCCGGGACAATCAGCCTTGCAGAAAAACAGCAACTCAATGCGGATCTGCTGGCCAGCGGCGCACCGATTGATCAGATGAATCTGGTGCGAAAACACCTGTCAAACGTCAAGGGCGGTCAACTTGCGGCGGCTGCCTGGCCAGCACGGATGTTGTCGCTGATGATTTCCGATGTGCCGGGCGACGATCCGGCCTTTATTGCATCCGGCCCGACCGTTGCAGAGCATTCGGACAGAGGCGATGCGCGCGACATTCTAAACCGTTATGGCATTGCCTATGGCGCTTCAATTGCCAAAGTTCTTGATACCAAAAGCACCGTCATCCAGGTGGGTGACCAGCGTCTGTCACGAACCGAAAACCGTGTAATATCTGCGCCGAGCCAATCCATTGCCGCCGCCGGTGCGCAGGCATCTCTTGATGGCTTGAGCGTCAATAACCTTGGTGATGATCTTGAAGGGGAGGCCAGGGATCTGGCTGCCCATCAGGTGCATCAGGCACTGGCAATTCAACAGGCGCTCGGGCCGGATGATCCGCCCGTCCTGTTGCTGTCGGGCGGTGAGTGTACGGTCTCCGGGCGGGGTGGCGGTATTGGTGGCCCCAACGCCGAGTTTGCGCTTGCAGCAGCCATACACCTCAATGGATGTGCCGGTATCCATGGCATCGCCTGCGACACCGATGGTGTGGATGGCGCAGCGGATGTCGCCGGCGCGGTTATCGGCCCCGATACGCTGGACAAGGCCAGGGCCATTGGCATCGCGGCAGAGGATTTTCTTGCACGCAATGACAGTCACCACTTTTTTGAGTTGATCGATGATCAGGTCGTTCCCGGTCCGACACTCACCAATGTCAATGATTTCAGGGCCTTCATAATCCAGCCCAAAGGGAAAATTTGATGCTAAAACATTGTGTCTTTGTGAATTTTGATGCGGCCACTGCGCGGTCTGACCGCCAGCAGGTTCTGGCTGAACTTGGATCGCTTGTCAGTGAGATCGACGGCATGATCGATTATTCCTATGGTCCCAATCTTGATTTTGAGAACAAATCAGCCGCGTTCGGTGATGGGTTCATTTGTACCTTCAAGGATCGCGCTGCCCAACGCGCCTATGAGACACATCCGCGGCACGTGGAACTTGGCTCAAAGCTGGTGGACATGTGTGTTGGCGGCCATGAGGGTATCATGGTCTTTGATCTCGAAGTCGCCGGCTAGAGGCTCTAGACCCTATGTCCCGCGCGGCTGGCGCCAGTTATGAATTGGCGTCTGCCTTGTCATGTAAGATCGGGATGGC
>CANMVS010000025.1 GCA_947501445.1 uncultured Rhizobiaceae group bacterium
TGCCATCCCGATCTTACATGACAAGGCAGACGCCAATTCATAACTGGCGCCAGCCGCGCGGGACATAGGGTCTAGCAAGTCAGATCCAGTTCCTATGTGCGTGCGGCTTCGAACCGTGCCCAGGCATCTTCAAAGGCAGAAAAGTCAAATCCATCCGCCTTTGCCGCGTCCAGGACAATTTTTTCCGTATCGAGCAGTTTGGCGATTGCGGCTTCAAGCTGTGGCAGAATATCTGCAGGAACCTTGACTGCACCATGTCGGTCCGCGTGGATCACATCACCTTCACAGACCTCAAGTCCAAAAACATCTACCGGTGTTCCGATTTCCTTCACATGAACGAAGGCGTGGCTTGGTCCTATCGAGCCTGCCACGACCGGAAAATTCTGCGGCAAGTCGCCAAGGTCACGCATGACGCCATTGGTCAATGCGCCCGAAAGGCCGAGGCCTTTGTGAACTGTGGTGTTGATTTCACCCCAAAAGGCACCGACGCTGTTTGGATAATCCATGTCCTCGATCACTGCCACTGACGGATCAGGGCCTTCTGACATATGTTTGTAGTAGGCCATACGTCGCTCCTTGATGACAGCGGCGGGCTCTTCGGGCGGATTGATGGCTGCGATCCTGGCTGTGCGGGCGTAGCCGACAACAGGGGGATCGTCAGGTGCAGAACACAACATGGTGCCACGGGTAAAATCGCCAAATCCACGTTTGCCCTGGGCAACCTCGATTGCATTGCACACGGTTGGCGTATCGACGCTGCGTAGCAGTTTGAGTAAAGACGGGTTCATGGAGTCTCCAGCCAGCGGGCGAGGGCCGCTGTTGTGTCAGTCGGGTTTTCAAGCGTAGGCATATGTCCGGCGTTTTCAATGATGGTCAAAGTGCTTTCACGCAGCAGGTCATGCATCAACTCGTGCCGTTCCACCGGACAAAGAAGATCGTCACGGCCGCAAAGCACAAGTGCACGGCGTGAGTATGCGCGTAGCGTTACTGTCTGGTCCGGCCGGTCTCGCAGCGACAGTGATTGGTTTTCAAACACGTCCGGGCCCAGTTTTGTGGCCATGTCCATGCACAGATCAAGAATGGTGTCACGGTTCGGACCATCGGTCAGATAGTTGGGCTTCATCTCGTCACGCATGACGCGTCTAAGATTGCCCGCTTTGACGTCATCGATCTGGGGGGCACGGGTTGCCTGCTTTTCAGGCGCTTCTGCCAGATGGTTTGTATCGAGCAGTGCCAGTCTTTCAACGCGTTCGGGTGCCTGACGAACAATTTCCATGGCAACGATGCCACCATAGGACAGGCCGGCAAGTGCAAACAGCGGCGGCGCCTGAGACAATATTTCCGCTGCCATTGCCGCCATCGTGCGATGGGTGTTCGCAGGTACGGTCATGATCGGGTAGTGCGCCGACAACGCATCAATTTGCGGGCCAAACAGACGTGCGTCGCACATCATGCCGGGTAGGAGCAGTAACGGTATCACCTGCGCACTCCGGCAAGATTGGCACCCTGCGCCAGGGCGGCAAGTTTCGCGTAGGCAATGTCCGGATCGACGGCACCATATCCGGCGAATGTGCCAAATCCACAATCGCTGCCAGCAATCACGCGGTCTTCGCCAACGATATCTGTAAACCGACGGACACGCTCAGCGACGAGTTCCGGATGCTCGACAAAATTGGTCGTCGTGTCCACAACGCCGGGGACAAGGATCTTGTCATCGGGAATTTCGGCTTTGCGATCGCGAAACACTGCCCACTCGTGGGCGTGGCGCGGATTGGACGTCTCGAACAGCACATAGCGCGATTTGCTGGACATCAGAGTTGAAAACACTTTGTCCATCGGGATGTCGCAGCAGTGCGGCCCCTCGTAGTTGCCCCAGCATATGTGCACACGCACCTTGTCCTGTGGGACGTTTTGCAGCGCATGGTTAAGCGCCTCAACATGGCTTTGGGCGATTTTCACGAATTCATCGTCAGTTAGATCTGCGAAAAGCATATGCCGTGACAGAGCCAGATCGGGGCAGTCGAGCTGCAGGTCGAGCCCGGCTGCAACGATGGTTTCATATTCGTCTTTCATCGCGTCGGCCAGTGCTGCCAGATAGGCATCACGGGTCGGGTAGAAATCATTTTGCAAAAAGAGGGAAATCACCCCAGGCGAGGCTGCATTCATGAATCCCCGCTCAACTCCATTTTGTGCCATAGCGGCCTTGAGGTTGTTGATATCCTTGCGCAGTTCTTCGTGACCTTTTGAGCGCACTTCACCCGTGCACATGGGGCGGGCATATTGCGGTGTGCCACCATCGTCAGCCAGCCGTTGCAAAAACCCCGGAAACATCTTCAGGTCGGCCGGTGCATTACGCGGGCTGTCACCTGAAAATCCGGTGTATCGATCCTTTACATAGGTCGCGTAGGAGATTTTCGATGTCTCCCCGTCACTGACGATATTGATGCCTGCTTCAACCTGTTTTTTTACTGTATGCGAAACGGCGTTGGTCATGCAGGCGTCGAATGCTGACGGGTCATAGGTTTCTTCACGTTCGCGCGCGAAGATAAAATCAACAACGTCCTGTGTACGCGGCAACGAGCCGACATGGGTGGTCAAAACCATGCGTTCCTCCCTTGTTCAAATGTGCACCATGTGCCGATGGTGTGTCTGTTCGTCTATCAGTTCACTCAGTCCAGGTTGCCCCGGCCGGGTCATCCGTTTCTGTTACGCGGTAGAGAGCAGCTTCGCCGGTCATCGATGGGGTGATGGCGTGGCGTTCACCGGGTTTGATCAGGCAGGTGTCTCCCGGGTTAAGCGTGCACTCTCCGTTCTCCCAGCGCAGCTTCCAGTGACCACGCACCGGCATCAGAACTTCATGTTTGCCCGTCTCGTACATCTCATCATCCAGTGAGCCACGGGTCAGGAAGTCGATTTCAAAACCGGGTCTGTCCTTTATCAGCGCGTCCTCACCGATGACTTTGGCGGGCCTGTCTGCTGCCAGTGCCATCAGGTCCCAGTAGCGCGCGACATAGTCGCGGATAACACCGTCAACGTGGACTTCGGGGTAGTTCTTCAATTGCTCATCCGTCAGTACAGGCATCGCTTTGACCCCATCAGGCAGGCTTGCGCCCTTTTTGGTGTCATAGAGCCGCCCGGTTTCAGCCAATACAAGACCGTGTTCGCTTGCATCTTCGATTACCTGTGGTGCCCAGGTGACGCCCCCGCCTGCGTCATCGCCACCCAGCACCGCCATGATCATTCCATAGTCTGTTCCGACGTTTTCGAAACCACGGAATATGCCGGTTGGAATATTGAAGATGTCGCCTTCTTCGGCAATGAAAGAACCGGCTGTGCCCCAACGGCCCCAGAAGAACCGCCAACGCCCTTTCAGCACAAAAAATACCTCCGCCGTTGTGTGGCTGTGCAGCGAGTTGCGGCAATGGGGCGGTTGTCCCGCCGCGCCTATGTTGAACCCGATCGTGTCGGTGATGTGCACGTGCTGATCCGGGCTTTCGGAAACACCACCGCCAATGATTGTAAAATTTTCCTTTTGATCACTGCCCGGCGTATGGGCGTCTATAAACGCTGTCTTGCACGGTTTCAGATCGCCATATCGGACAATGCGGGATTCCATTTCCTGCGGTGTCATTTGCCTTCTTTCTACATGGGGTCAGGAGACCCGTTCAGGTGGTTGTGAATAATGAATTTTGTGGTCAACCGGTCTGCATGAGAATCTGTTTCCAGATTGCCACTTCGTCATAGAGTGTGTGTTCACGTCGCAGGCCCCACGGGCCGAACTCGGCATGGCTCATGCCCATCACGTAAACATCTGCGCCCGTTGGACGTCCGAACGCACCCCAACCGTCGTGTTTGCCTTGAAGCGTCCAGCGCAGGGCTGCCCGTGGTGGCATCATCGGGTCTTCGCGGCCAATCTGGTGATCGATGCTGAATTGCGCCGAGGGGAAAGACGACCGCAATCCAATCCAGAAACGGTCTACTTCAGCCCAGCTTCGCGCGCTGATGAGACCGGGATACTCGCCATGGACCGCGCGATCATATTTTTGTCTGATCACCGCGAGATCGGCATTCATTATCCTTGTCAGATAATCTGCGTATTGTGCGCCCCATGCATTGTCATTGCCGTGGCCGACGTAAGGTCCCTCGACATAGGTCGCAGGCGTCAGCGGTGGCTGGCAATTTGCCAGCCCACCCTCATCATCGATATTTCTGTGCGCGGCTTCGCGTGCACTCAGTCCGAGCTGTTTTGCGATACCACCGTAATCGCGCACAAGCCATTCATCAGTGATCGTGTTGTTGATGGCGTAACAATCGGCAATGGCGCGGAAGTGAAGTCTTTTGCCGGTCGCCGGGCCAAACATGCTTTCACCAAGATGGGTGCCAGTGCAGTAAAGGCGATGGGAACTCAGCATCCCTTCATCTTCGTTGCCTGACCAGATCACGTCTTCGCCCAAAAGCTCGCGATCAGGAAATTCAACCAGCGTGGCCATGGTTTTGGCAATCACACCGGCATTGCCGCGGTAAGCGCCCATCGGCATGCGCAGATAGATATCCTTACCGTAATATTCGTGAAGCGTGGCAATGCCACGATCTTCCCAGATCTCCCTGGTTATGCCCAGGATGTAGTCCGGGAAATCCTTGAACTTCGGGTCAAATCCCTTCATCCGATCCATCCTTTCGGCAGACGTGCGGAGCCACGCACGATGAGCGGTCCGTCAATGGCGACGCGCCGCGTTATGGCTTCCTGCGGATTTTCAATGTGTTCGCGCAAAGCTTTGACAGTTTCGTCGACCATCAGATTGGCGCGCTGGCGAATGGTTGTCAGGTTATAGGCGAGCCAGGCGGCCGGAGGTACATCGTCATAGCCGACCACCGAGACATCGTCTGGAATTTTCAATCCCAGTTCAAAACGGATCACGTCCATGACGGCAATGGCCATATGATCATTGGCGACAAAGACAGCGTCGGGTCTTTGATCGTCCGGCACATCAAACATTTTTCGTGCAGCAATGCGTGTCTGTTCCGTTTGAAAGTCGCCAACCTGTCTTGCCGCAAGCGCGCAATCGGCTTCTTTTAATGCACTGATGAAACCAGCCTCACGGTCGCGTTGGGTGGAAGCACCTTCCCATCCGGCGATGTAGCCGATCTTTTGATGTCTGCCGGCCAGCAAAAACTCCGCAACCTTACGCCCGCCTGCATAATTGTCAGACGTGACCGAGGTGATGTCGTCAATGTCCTGGGACCGGTTGAACAGAACAACAGGAACACCAGCCGCATCACAGCGCGAGGCAATTTCCGAAGACATGGCAACGGAGGCAATCACGATGCCGTCGACCTGATAGTCGAGAATCTCGTCCATGACAGAATCGATATTCTCAATGGTCTCGGCAGCCATGAAGACCAGGACGTGATAGCCGTGTTTTTGCAGTGCCTTGGACAGTTTTTCGATCGCAACAGGATAAAACTGATTTTCCAGATAGGCGACGACCAGGCCGATAATCCGGCTTTTGCCTGATACCATGGCCCGTGCCAGGACATTGGGGCGGTAACCCAGTTCGCTCGCTGCTGCGCGCACCTTGTCGGCTGTTTTTTTGCTGACCGAAGCACCCGGCGTAAATACCCGGCTTACAGCGGATTGACTGACACCAGCACGTTCGGCAACCAATAAAGACGTGACTTTGTCTGCCATCAGTCTGCCGCCCAACCTGCATCAAGCAACAACGATATGCCGATCACCGGTGTGCATTTGTCATTCAACCGAAGGAACGGTGTTCGTCGTCTTTTGTTCATGCGTGTATTCCCTTCAGCAATTCTGCCCGATCCAGATTGCGTGCCTTGTTGAACTCGCGCAGCCGCGCAAAAACATCGACACCCAATTGACGGTAAATGTCCAGCAGGTCGATAAGCACCCAATTTTCCCTGATAAGTCCCTCTTCAATACGCCAGAAATCAAGGCTGCGGATCGAAACAGCCTGACCATTCGGCGCAATACCAAGCCAGCCATCCCCGGTAAGGGTCTGTCGCATGGTGGGCCAGCCCGTCACCGCTGCATAGTTGCCGTCTCCAAAAAAATGCGCCGATATGCCCTCATTAGACTTACCGCGGTCAGGCATTGCCCGCAGAAACGGAATCTGGTGCCAGTTCCGAAACCCTGCAATGCCACGCCCGGTCCCGATGCCTGCAGGCCCATACCAGTTCATGCGCGGATGCCAGAAACGCTCCATCTCCATAACCTCGGGACCACCCTCGGCGGGATGTCTTTGCAGGTGTTCAATCATGTCAACGATGTGCTGACACGTGTCGGCGCTTGTGCGCGCCGGATGGGGAGATGTTTTCAACCCGTCCTGTGTCGCAGGTCCTGGAACATGCCATTCACGACCAAGGCTCGGCGACATTGGCCAGGCATTTGCCTGCATCATGAGCTCCGGAATGTCCCACAGCGCCTGCAATTCCACCATCTTGTCAGCTTCAAAGCGATAGAATTCGTGGAACCGCATATGCACCAGATGTCCGGTAGGGGCGATGTCGAGAAAGGGCGCTATGAATGTGCCAGTGTAGGTTCCACAACATCCAACCCAGTCATTGCCCTGATCATCTTTCCCGGCGATGACGATATGGTCCCGCCTTTCCATATCAGGCAACGCATCAAAAAGCGGCGCAAGGGCGGCTTCATAGTGCTGATCTGCGCCGTTGGTGTCGCCAAACGGGTGGCTGAGGCGGAAAAGCGTATCGGGTGTCGATAAGCGCTTTAGTTCCTTGCGTACCCGGGCCTCACTGAAGTCGTACATCGCCTGTCGAAGTGGTACAATCAGGGACTTCAGGTATGAGAAGCGGTCGATCATTCAGCAGCATCCCTGTGAGGGGCTGCACCGCCATATGGCACATTGATGCCGCCGTACCGCCGGACGCGGACATTACACTGCTCGGCATGGCCGACAAAACCTTCGAGCATGCACAGGCGTGATCCATATTCGCCGATCATGGTCGCTGCTGCGTCGGTTGTTACCTTCTGGTAGCTATGAGTCTTGAGAAATTTGCCGACCCACAGTCCACCGGTATAGCGGCCGGCCTTTTTTGTCGGCAGTGTATGATTGGTACCAATAACCTTGTCGCCATTGGCTACATTGGTGCGTGCGCCCAGAAAAAGGGCACCGTAGCTGGTCATATGTTCCAAAAACCAGTCATCCCGGTCGGTCATCACCTGTACATGTTCGCTGGCAATCTCATTGGCAACACTGAGCATCTCGTCATAGGTGTCGCACAGAATTACCTCACCATAATCCGCCCAACTGACACGCGCAGTTTCGGCTGTGGGCAGAATATTCAGCAGGCGGTCGATTTCGCTGAGTGTTCCTTCGGCCAGGTGACGCGAATTGGTCACCAGCACGGCCGGTGAATCATATCCATGTTCCGCCTGACCCAGCAGATCAGTGGCGCAAAGCTCTGAATCCACGGTTGTGTCAGCGATCACCATTGTTTCTGTCGGACCGGCAAACAGATCAATGCCGACCCGTCCGAAAAGTTGACGCTTGGCTTCTGCCACATAGGCATTGCCAGGACCAACCAGCATGTGAACCGGTTTGACGGTTTCAGTGCCGATGGCCATTGCGCCGATTGCCTGAATGCCTCCCAGAATATAAATTTCGTGCGCTCCACCCAGATGCATGGCAGCAATGACCGCAGGGTTGGGTTTGCCCTTGAAGGGCGGCGTTGCCGCCACAATACGCGGCACACCGGCAACGGTGGCGGTGGCGACCGACATATGAGCGGAGGCCACCATCGGAAATTTGCCACCGGGCACATAGCAGCCAACAGACTGAACCGGGATATTCTTGTGCCCGAGGATAACACCCGGAATTGGTTCCACCTCAATATCCAGCATGGAATCGCGTTGGGCCTGGGCGAAATTGCGCACCTGTTGCTGGGCAAATTTTATATCGGCCATTTCGCGGTCACTGACATTGGACATCAATGCGTCGATGTCTGACTGAGACAGTTTGAAAGATTGCGGTGAATAATTGTCGAATTTTTCGCTTAAATTGCGCACGGCCACATCGCCATGCAATTCGATTTCCTTCAAAATGCCTTCAACCGAGGAGCGGATTTTGGCATCATCCTCGGCCCGAACAGCCTCAGCTTTACCACGTTTCAGATACTCAATACCCATTTCTTCATCCTCGATTTGCAGGGTGGGGAGGTTGCTTCTCACCGCGATCAAAGGCTTCCCAGCCTTCGCCGTTGAAAACATCTACACCCAGTTGCGCAGCAACATGGGCAAAGTCCACGGTCACCCAGTTATCAACGATCTTGCCATCAACCACTTTCCAGAAATCCATGTAGCGGATTTCGACGCGTTTTCCGGTGGCGGCAATGCCCATGAAACTGCCTGAATGGGTGGCTTCCTGTCTGCCGAAGGCGGCGGCCCATTCGCCCATGTAGAGACGTGCTTCATCAATACAGACCTTGTCAGAAAAAGCCGCCTGAAACGGGCGCTGCCAATTGTCCTGAAATTCCTGCAATCCGTTTTTTGTGCCGCAACCTTGATTGCCCATCCAACGGAAGTTATCGGCAAAGAACGTACCGATATCGTCGATGCGGTGATCGTTCAGCCCATCAACCATACCCTCTATCACCGCGCGTGTGGCTGCGGTTTTTGACATATCCGTATCGCGGCTCAGCATTGCCTGCTCTGGTCTTGATCCCTTCATGCCGCTTCCTCCAGATCGGCCAGAACATCAAATCCCATTTGCAAAAGAACATGTGGGATATCGACAAATACCCAGTTTTCCACGAGCAGGTCGCCCTCTCGACGCCACCAATCACACACACGCATGAAAAGCCGTTCGCCATGGGACGGTTGACCAAGAAAAGTCTTTGCCTGAACCGCATTGAGCGATGGCCATCCACCTGAGCAGATGTAGTCACCATCACCAAAACGGGTGAAGTGCTGCGTCTGGCTGCCGGGAACGGCCCCGCCGATCCATGCGCTGAACGTGTTTTCGAAAGGCACCTGAAAACCGGAAAAATTCTCCAACCCGACAAAACTGCCAAAGGCCGCCGGTCCGTACCAGTGCATGTTTTCGTGCCAATAGGGACGCCAGGCCTGGTTTTCTGTTGCAAGTCCGCGCAGCATGCTGGTGACCATCTCAAGCGACGAGGCACTGCGCTCCGCGGCATTGTGGTGCCAGATTAATCCGTCCTGAGACGCGGGACCGGGCAAATATCCCGTGTAGCCACGGTCACGGCCCGGACTATCGGTGATTGGCCATTGACCGGCAGCGATCATCAGCTCGGGAATGTCGAGAAAAATGTAGGATTCAACGACACGTCCCGCAACCATGCGATGAAATTCACCAAAACGCAGATACGCCATGGCGTTCGTCGGTTTGATCCCAAGCCAGGGATGTTTGAAATGACCGCAATAATAGCCGGTGCACGTCACCCATTCACTATCTTCATAGTCGCCACCAAATGCTATGTAGTCGCGTCGATGGAGGTTTTCAAAAGATTCAAGCAGTGGCTGGAGAAAAAGCTCTTTGTACTGTGCCGTGCCGACCATTGCGTTAAATGGGTGCACAATGTTGATCTTGGCATTGCTGTCGAAGAAACGCTCCACAGCAGCGCCGAACCCATCAGGTTGAGGATGGTGATAGGCTTCACAATAGGCCTTCAATGCGACTTTGTTGGGTAATATTGTCATCCTGTTTTCCCGCCACTACCCTTTGACTGCACCGGCGGTCAGGCCAGAGACAATCTGGCGCTGAAAGACCATGACCATTACAAAAAGGGGCGCCGTAGCCGAAACAACAGCGGCCACCGCAAACATCACGTTCCCCTTCGTTTGTGTAGTGCCGAGAAAACTGGCGATTTTCGGAACCATGGTCTGGTTTTCCTTCGACAGGATCATCGCCGTTACCGCGAAATCATTGTATGCGAGCAGGAATGAGAACAGGCCCGTGGTGATCACGCCCGGCCACATCACCGGAATGATAACGTGACGGAAAGCCTGAAAACGCGTGCAGCCATCGACCATGGCACTTTCGTCCAGATCCTGCGGGATATTCTTGAAAAAGGAATGCAGCATCCACAGCGTGAACGGCTGGTTGATAGCAACGAGCACGATAATGCAGGTCGCAAGGTGACCCCACAGGTTCCAGCCGAAAAACACCGGCAGATAACCTGAAACCAGGGTGATCGGTGGCATGGCTCTGAAGATCAGCGCGGCGATCAGGAACCAGAATGCATAACGATAGGTTGAGCGAGCTAGGGCATAGCCACCGAGCGTTCCGAACGTCAGCGAAATAGTGACGACGAAGATACAGACCAGAACTGAATTCAATGCAGCGCGCCAGAATTCCTCTTTTATCCACGCCCCCTCATACCCGTCAGCGGTGAAGCTGCTGCCGGTCTCATTCTGCGTCAATGTTCCTGACAGGGCGTAGAACCAGTCTGCCTTGGAGAAGAAGTCGCCTTCGACTTTGAAAGAGCCCCAAAGGGTCCAAAGGAAAGGGAAAGCCGCCAGGATCATCCAAAGTGCCAGAACACCAAAGATCAGGATTTGGACGGCGGGTGGACGTTTCTTTGTTATGTCACTCATGGTGCACCTATTTCCGGCCAAAGTCGCGCCAGGTGCGGACCAGCACCGGTGAAAGGAGAATCGCGACGCCGATGATTGTCAGCACCGAGGTCGCTGCGGCTGACGACAGTTGTCTCGTCTCGCCGCCAAGATCGTTGTAAATCGCCCAGGACAGGGAGGTTGCATGGGCGTTGGCTGCGAAACTGACAATCGGCTCAAAGACCCGGAAGTTGTCCATCAACTGCATCAGTGCGATGAATGTTGTGAGCGGTAGCAGGTGCGGAATGATGACATAGCGGATCTGTTCCCAGCGGTTGGCACCATCGATGCGAGACGCCTCAAGCGTATCTTTGTTGACGGTTTGAAGCCCGGCATAATAGACAATAAAGGCAAAGGGTGCGGCGTGCCAAACGCCATAGACCATCAGCATAATCCACATGAGTGGCGTCGAAGCCTTGACTGACAGGTCGGGATTGCCGGCCAGATATTGCAGGGCCGAGCCGATGATGCCGCGGGCGTCGACCATCCAGAACAGGATAAGCGATCCGATCAGCGGCGTTATCATCATCGGCAATAGTGAAAAGAAAATCAGAGGCCCGCGAATTGCAGAGGCGGCACTGTTGACGGCAACAGCAATGACGAAACCGAAAATGATGACCAGCGGTGTGACGACAAATGTGAAGGTGAGAGTGAATCCGAGTGCCTTGTAAAAAGGCAGGTTCAACATTTGCGCGCCGAAATCGCGCCAATTGTCTGCTTTCTCCCAGGCGGAGCCGACCGCATCGACTGCAAGGTGGTTGCGGTCCCGATAGGTTGCCAAGCCTGCAAACTTTCCAAGTGGTTCAGCTTCCCTCAGTGCCGCGGTTGCCTCCTGATCGATGGCTGTTGCCTGCTTGCAACCGAAAGGACCACAATTTTCCACTGTCACGATTACCTGTTCGTGGGACACGTAGAACGACTGAACCACAACCGAGATTATCGGGAAAAAGATGAACAGCAGCATCGCAACAGAAGACGGGAGTACGAACAAGAAAAACGCCTTGTGTTTCATTTGCGGATCCTCCGTTTTGGCGATGAGTACTGAATGCGAAGCTTCGAGGGCGACCCATGCCGCCCCCTTTATTGAAACAGAGTTACTTGAGGTAACCCTTTTCCCTGGCCGCAGCGGTATAGGCGGCTTCAATGTCGCTCAGCGTCTGCTCCGCGCTTTCCTTGCCCTGCATGAAATCAGCGATATTGTCGCCAAGTACGGTGTGCAGAAGTCCCTGATAAGGCAGCATTGGATAGGGCGTTGTCTGCATGTCGATCGCGCTGAAAACACCCGCATTGACTGGCGCAGGTTTGTACCCATCGATCATCCAGACCGCCTGACCCATGGTCTCGTCATTCAGGATTGCCGAACTGGTGCCATGTTTCATGGCCAGGAATGTGGCTTCGGCATCTTTGTCAGAGATGTTCTTTGCAACTGTCCAGCCGTCCCACCACAATGTCGAAGCGGGATGATTGCCACCACCGACAGTCATCGGTGCACTGACCTTGGTGTTGTTGTAAACCTCTGGCGTAGAGCCTTCCGCGTCCATCAACCGACCTGTACGTGAACCCCACATATTCATCAAAGCAACATTGCCGGCTTCCCACTCCGCAGAGGTGGCGTTTGAATCATGGGTCAGAAAGTCGGGGTTCATATATTCCGATAGTGCCTTCATCATATTGAGCGTTGCAACGCCCTTTTCGTTGTTGATGGCAACTTCCGCTGTGCCCGGTTTGTAGAATTCTCCACCATGGCCAAGATACATGTTGACAAATTCCTGGGCCAGGTTCCAGCCCGCTTGATAAGCGCCGCCTACCGGATTTTCGATTATGCCCTGTTCGCGTATCATTTTGGCAGCGGCCAAAAGTTCCTCATAGGTTTTTGGAGGTTCGACACCAATTTTTTCAAGGATGTCACCGCGATACACGAGGTGTTGGGCATTGGCCATAAACGCCACAGCCATGACTTTACCGTCCACCGTGATTAACTGGTGTTTGGGAATGTCCTGACCGTGTTTGGCGACCAGGTCGTCGAGCGGACGAAGCACATCTTCATTGATCAGCGCCACAATGGATGAGTTTGCCAAAATGGCGGAAGTATATTCTGCCGGATTGCCCTGCATGCCCGCCAGATTGATCTTCTGGTGATCGGCAGTCAGGTTGGCTTCGGCTTCAATGCCTTCACAGGACGTCGCATTTTTGGCGACCGTCTGAATGGCGGGAAATTCGTTACCAATTATATTGAGACGCCCCGAGTCAATCGTGCATGCCGCGAAGGCTGCTGATGTGGAAAGCGCCACCGTTGCGGCGGTAATTATCGTCTTGAGAAACATATTCAACTCCCTATTTCTATGGTGCGTATTACCCTCGCACCCAAGTGAATCCGGATATGGCCGGAAAGTTAAAGTGCGTTAGAGATTTATTCTCGCTCCCGAATTTTCTTCAAACAGATGGCAGATTGTCGGTGGTATTGAGATTGAAATTTCGTCGCCAATCTCCGCCCGAAAAGATTTGTCCGCTTTGACGGACACCAAAGCACCGGCGACACGTACGGAAATCATCGTGGCATCACCAAGCAACTCCATGGTGTAGATGGGCATATTGATCTGTCCTGTGCCGGCTTGTGCAAGCTGTCCATCTTCGGCACGGAACCCAAGAGTGACCTTACCATCCGGCGCACCGATGCCGGGAATCTCGGTATGCGGTGCGCGGAAGACGCCGTCTTTTACTTCACCCTCGATGAGGTTCATCGCCGGGTTGCCGATAAAGCTTGCGACAAAGCTGTTTGCGGGTGTGTCGTAAATATCCGTTGGACTGCCCACCTGCTGGACGACACCCTGTTTCATGACAACGACCCGATCGGCCAATGTCATCGCCTCGATCTGATCGTGGGTTACATAAATTGTTGTCACAGCCAGTTCGTGGCTGAGATTCTTGATCTGCGCCCGCGTGCTTACCCGTAATTTGGCGTCGAGGTTGGACAATGGTTCGTCCATCAGGAATACATTTGGTTCGCGCACAATGGCACGGGCGAGGGCGACGCGCTGGCGCTGACCACCCGAAAGTTCAGCCGGTTTGCGATGAAGAAATTCGTCAAGTTCAACCATGGCTGAGGCACGCCGAACCTTCTGATCATGCATCGCAGGGTCAATGCCACGGACCTTGAGTGGGAACCGAATGTTTTCATAGACATTCATGTTCGGATAAAGGGCGTAGGATTGAAATACCATCGCCACATCCCGGTCCTTCGGGTCGAGGTCGTTGATCACTTTGCCATCAATGGTAATCTCGCCTTCGGTAATATCTTCAAGACCGGCAATCATGCGCATGGTGGTGGTTTTGCCGCAGCCAGAGGGGCCAAGAAGAACCAGAAATTCCTTATCGGCGATAGTCAGGTCAAAATTGTCCACGCCGACAAATGCCCCCCATCGTTTGCCAACATTTCGTAGCTGGATCTCGGCCATTTCTTCCCCCAACGGAAAATTTTGAATACGCTTGCAATAAGGGTAGACTCAAGTTGTAACTTCTGACAAGTGTTTTTTGCATACGTTTGCAAAAAAAATTTCCCATACCGGGCAAGATCCGGTAATCGTTCGGAAAAAATAATTCAAATGAGAAGACACATGATATCATTTCAGTCGGAAAAACAGCTTGTTCGCGATTACTACTCGGCTCTGGATTGCGCTGAGGCCGGACAGATAGAGCAGGTGATCAACACCTTCACCACGCACAATTACCGGTGGCGCGGGTTTCATCCGTTCGACGAAATCAATGATGCAGTGGAAGTCGCGCACCGGTTCTGGGTGCCCTTGCGTCTGGCGCTGACGCGGATGCAACGCCGCATGGATATCTTTATGGCCGGGCGCAACGAAATTGACGGGTTTGACAGTACCTGGGTCGTTTCGATGGGACATCTGGTCGGGCTGTTTGATCAACCCTGGCTGGGCATTAGGCCGACGCGGAAAATGGCCTTTCTGCGATATTGTGAGTTTCATCGTGTTGAAAATGGCAAGATCGCCGAAACGGCTATGTATTTCGATGTACCGCATCTGATGATGCAGGCCGGGCTGCAGCCGTTTCCCCCGCAAACGGCGGCACATCTGGTGCAACCCGGTCCAATGACACACAACGGCCTGATGTTCGAACCACAGGATCCCGCTGAGGGCAAAAAGACACTGGCCGCCATCAATCATATGATTGGCGACATTAAGGATTGGACCGGTGGCCGTGAGGAACCATTGATCAAAGAGCTTCAGCGAAGCTGGAATGACGATATGATCTGGTGGGGTCCGGCTGGTATCGGCGCGACCTACACAATTGAGCGATATGCGCAGCAGCACGCCGGCCCCTTTCGCGACGGCTTTGGTGAACGCACGTTCAATGGTCATATATGCCGACTTGCGGAAGGCGATTTTGGCGGGTTCTTTGGTTGGCCGAACCTGACGCTCATTCCGACAGGCGGTTTCATGGGCATGCCAGCGACTGGTAAACCAGGCGATATGCGGGTGATCGATATATACAGGCGTGCGGGTAACAAGCTGACTGAAAACTGGATATTCATCGACCTCCTGCATTTTTGGAAACAGCAGGGCGTTGACATATTGGTACGCAGCGCAAAATAACGTTTGATTTTGGCTTCGGGCGCACCAAACCTGTCAAATCAATGAACCTGGTATGAATATCCTATTCAGGTCCGTTTCAGACGATGTTTTCTAGTGTCTCCTCATTCAAACCTAATTTGGAGAGGGATTATGAAAACATTACTCATCGCATCTGTTGCCATTGGTATTGGCGCTGGCTTTACGCTTATCGCACCCACACCTGCGCAGGCAGCCAAATGTCTTTATCAGGCCCATTACACCAATGGCGACTACGCCGGTGTTTATCAGGTCGGGCGCGCATTGAAAAAGAAGAAAGCCTGTAATCGTGCACGGCGCCAATGTGGTCGGAGCCTTGAACGGGCCAGCCGCAAGGGGAAAATCGGCCGTGGTGCAAGCTGCATCCGTATAACCAACGTGTACTAAGAATTTTTCGAATTGAAAGGCGCCCGGGCAGAGAATTGTTTCGGGCGTCTTTGTTCGTGGATAGGGTTTGCCAGCTCGGGTCCATATTGGAGCTAAACTCTCTCCGACAGGCGGCGCTCCCTTATCCAGATCGTCAAACCCGCCGCAACAATGACCGCTGCACCGGCAATCGTCCACACATCCGGCAAATGGTCGAAGACCAGATAGCTCCAGATCGTCAGATACAAAATAAAGGAATAGGCAAAGGGTGATAATGTGCTGGCCGGGGCGAAGCGATGCGCAGTGGTAAGCACCTGATGCCCAAGCCACCCCAGAAGCCCGAGTGCGATCATGATTGTCCAATCGCCTGTCGTCGCTGGAGTTTGCCATTCGTAAAGTGCAAATGGCAACAATATGATCGTGCCGACCGCGCCTGAATAGAATTGCATCGTGTCAGTCGAAACCACACCGGCCAGACGGCGTGTCAAAATGGAATAGCCCGCAAATGAGCTTGCCCCGCACAACGACAGGAGCACCGCCCAGTGGAAGTTCTCATCAAAAGGACGAATAGCGATCAAAATTCCGGCGAAGCCGACGATGATTGCGGACCAGCGCCAGATACCAACGCGCTCACCCAGCAACGGCCCGGATAGGGCGCATATGATGATGGGTGCTGAAAACAGGATCGTTGACGTCAGGGTCAGCGGGATGTAGCGCAACGCCGCAAAATTAAACACGGTCGACAGCATCAGCAGGGCGCCGCGAAACAAGAGCAGCGTTGAATTTCCCGACTTGAAACGGCTTGTCTGGGCGCCATCACGTACCATTATCACCAGTGATATGGCAAAATGGCCGATGTACCGCATGAATGACAATTGCAGGGCTGGCAGACCTGCGAGTGCCAGCCATTTGGCACCCGCATCAATAAAAGAAAAGCACAAATAGGCAAAGAGCATCATGACAATCGCAAGCAGCGGTCTGTCTATATTGGCTTTTACAACATCGCCCTTCATCGGCTGGCTTTGTCGTCAAACAGATCAGCGAAATAGTCTACCATTTGCGATACCATCTGATCACCGCGCCCTTCAGCCATAGCCAGAGAGAGCGCCTGTTTGGCCGCGTGTGACATCAGGCTTGGAACACCGGCGTCATCGGCCATCGTGTTGTAATAGCCGACATCCTTGCGGGCATTCTTGATTGCGAATGCCAGCATGTCGGGTTTTCCGTCGATGGCATAGGCTTTGACAAAATCCATCATGCCGGAATGAAGCGGACCGGCAGACATGATGTTGTAAACTGTTGCACGATCGACACCGGCCACATCAGCCATGGCAAAGGCCTCCGACATGGCGGTTGCGGTTGTCATGGCAAAGAAATTATTGATCAGTTTGACGGTATTGCCAGCGCCCAGGGCGCCGACGTGAAAGACATTCTCCCCCAGCTCATCAAGCAATGGTTTGACGGCCTCAAAGACGGCCACATCACCGGCTGCCATGATGTTCAAAAGCCCGTCTTTTGCATGGGCTGGCGTGCGGCCAAGCGGTGCATCCATGTAGCCTGCGCCAACATTGGCTACCTTTTCACCCAGCATGCGGGTTGATGCTGGCAGGGATGTACCAAAGTCGATGACATATTTGCCTGAGCTCAGCCCGGCAATAACACCGTCCTCGCCCAACATACGCCCTTCAACCGATGCTGACGTGTCAACACACAGCATGATGACATCGCTTGCCTGAGCCAATTGCCGTGCAGTGGTGTGTTCAACCGCACCGCGCGCGACAGCCGCATCGACATTATCGCGGGAGCGGTTGGCCAGCACATTGAGTGCGTAACCTCTGCTCTGCAGACATTCCACCATGGCGATACCCATAAGTCCCAGACCAATGAATCCTATTGCGGGTTTGCTCATGTTTTGACTTTCCTGTTTTGCTGAATTTCATAGATGGAACCGGCTGACGCGGGTTGCGGCTGCGGGATACGGATGGGGATATTTGCAAGGCGTGGCTGCAGTGTGGGCTCGCCACATAACATGCGCCTATCATAGTCCTCGATTGATTCAAACGGTGTCATGGACCCGGCAACCGGAAATGCATCTGCGGCCATCATTTCAAAAAACAGCATCTGGCGATCGCGGTCAGACCTGTTGGGCGCTGAGCCGTGCAAAATGCGACCGTGGTGGATGGTGAGTGTTCCGGCAGGGCCACAAAGGGTGGTGATATCCTCATCACAATAACCGGTTTTGGCCAAATCCACGCTACCGGCAAATACGCCGTTGACATGGTGATCGAACAGTGGCCCCTGATGCGAGCCGGCAATAACCTGCAACGGACCATTGTCCAGTTCCATATCGTCGAACACAATGCCAACAGCCAGCACATCATCATTGGTGTGTGGATAAAAGGCGAGGTCCTGGTGCCAGTGAACCGGCGCACCATATTGCGCCTTTTTCATATTCAGTTTTGTGGTGTGCAAACGAACATTGGCACCAATAAGATCGCGAACCGGACCCAGAATCTGCTCGCTGCGCAACAGGGCGTTAAAAAATGAACTCTGCAAATCCGGGCGTTTGATCCGACGGATGCGCGGTGATGTGCGGGAATGGGTATCTTCAAGATCAATCAGATCATCGCTGGCATCAATTGTTGCAGCATGAAGGGACAGGCGGGCGATCTCATCATGGGCCTTAACAATGATGTCGGAAGCCAGATGCCCCTCAAGAACGAGATAACCATTTTGGCCGTAAAAGTCCTTTTGGTTCGCGTTGAGATATTCCATCAATTTGGCTTTCAATGATCAGACAGTTGTATGCGCGCGCTATGCGCAGGCGGGCGAGCCAGCTGACCAGCGATGGATGTTCACATGAGGCCTGCTCGCCAACTGGTCACGGGCCTGTTCCCATAATTGCTTCCACACCAGATGCGAGGTGACCACATCCTGAGGTACGGCTTTGCTTCTGGCGACAAAAGAGGGGAAATGCGCGCGTCCGGTGGGTTGCCCGGTGACATTGTAGCGCAGGTCAAATGACCAACGAAACCCATCGGTTGTGTTAATCCGTGAGGCGTGTGGTGTCAGTGGGTGAAAGATAACCACGCCGCCGGATTTAACCGGCAGTGGGCGGGCGGCAGTCTCGTCAATAAAACCATCTGCAATGGCAGTTTGGGTTTTCGGACAATGGGGTTTCATGCCATCATGATGGGCACGGGGGATGACCTGGAGGCAGCCATTGTCCAGCGTCGCATCACTTACAGCGACCCAAACCGTCACCATATTGGTATTGTCGGCCTCCTCAAGCGTCACACCACGATCCTGGTGCCAATCGGTTGCGGTTATATGCGCGCGGACTTCATCGCCCTGCAACTGATCAGCGGGCGGTTTAATGCGCACATGCTGGATTGGATTGGAGGTAATCTCCGGCCCGATGAGATCCTCAACCAGATCAAGAAGTGCAGGGGCCGTTACCAGATTAAATACCGCCTGTCCAAAATGCATCGGTGTATCGGCTTCTATTCTGTCGGCGGGAAGAGAGATATCCATCGGTTGAAACCAGTCGCACCCCGCGCGATAGGCTGCCAGCAACTTGTCCTCAAAACCTGCGGTCTCTAAGGCAGCCGCAACAAGCCCCTGCTTGCGCCACCCTTCATACAGAGTGTCCAGCAAGGCCGCATATTCCAGCCTTATCGGATCGAGCACGGCATGCTGATCGACAACATTTTCGACAACCAGATAGCCGTCCTTTTCAAAATCGCTTTTTTGCACTGAACTCAGCATGTCAACGCACCTGATCTCTTGTGACTTCCTGTATTGCGTTCAAGTTGTCCTGCTTTCTGCTCACAGGAACACTGTGGTAATTTCCGGCACTAGCAGGATCACCATCAGGATGAACAGCTGCATGCCGATGAATGGCAAAAATCCGCGGAAAATATCCGGCAAAGTGATGTGTGGTGGTGCCACGGATTTCAGGTAAAAGGCCGCCGGGCCAAATGGCGGCGAGAGAAAACTGACCTGCATGTTGACGCAGAACAATATGCCAAACCACACGCGCACCATCGTTTGTGAATCCAGTCCGCCGGTCAGACCAAGTTCGTTGATGGGCAGCTTCAGAACGATTGGCAGGAAAACCGGCATGACCAGAAGCACGATGCCGGTCCAGTCCATGAATGCGCCCAGAAACAGGAAGATGACCATCATGACAAGCAAGACGCCCATGGTTGGCAGATCATAGCCCACAATAAGATTGGCAACGAAGGTTGGGCCACCTGCGATCGTGTAGGCGCCCGCGAGCGCTGTCGCACCAAAGGTGACCCAGATGATCGTCCCGGTGGATTTGAATGTCCGCATCGACGCTTCGCGCAGCAGATTGATTGAAAACTCGCCGCGGACCCAGATCAAGAACAGCACGGCAAGCGAGCCCATGGCCGCTGCCTCCGTGATGCCTGTAATGCCGCCGTAGATCGACCCCAGAACAACAAATACAACCAGCAACGGTGCGACCATACCCTTGCCGCGCGCCCATGCCTCCTTGGCAACACCCCAGCCCACACGGCCAAAGATATAGGCCGCACATACGGCAGCAATGGCCAGATAGGTCCAAAGGGTCGTGTTATCGATTAACACAGTGTTTTCATTGATCATCTTCGGATTGATCAGCGCGCCACCCTGCAGGTAGAACCAGCGAAGAACAACAATAGATGCACCGACACCCACCAGCAGGAATATCAGGGTGGAGCCGTAAAGCGCCTTTTCACGGCCGGTCATGTCATCGGGTGATGGTTCAGGCAAAGGGGCAAGGGATGGGTTCAGACGGGTACGCACCAGGATGTAAATGATGTAACAGGCCGCCAGCATGAACCCTGGCAGGAAAGCAGCTTTGAAAAGCGCATGAATGGAGGTTTCAGTAATCAGCCCATAGAAAATAAGTACAATCGACGGGGGGATCATGGTTCCCAGCGAACCCGATGCACAAATTGTACCAATGGCCAGGTTTTGATCATACCCCAGACGCAGCATTTGTGGCAGTGCGATCAGGCCAAGCAGGACAACCTCGCCACCAATAATGCCTGACATTGCGGCCATGACAATTGCCATCAATGCGGTTACGACGGCAATTCCGCCGCGTGTGCGTGACATCCATTTGCTCAGTGATGAATACATATCGCGGGCGATGCCCGACCGTTCGAGCAATGTTGCCATGAAGATGAACAGCGGCACCGATATCAGCACATAATTGGTCGTTATCCCGTATAATCGCTGGGCCAGAATGTTCATCGGGCCAGAACCAAAGCTGCGTGTCAGTACGCCACTGCCGAAGCTCAATGGGTCAGTAATCAGTGTCGGTTCAAACTTGAGGACCAATACAACGACGGCGAGAAATCCCGAGGCAAATCCAAGCGGCATGCCAATGGCAAGCAATAAAAACATGCCAACCAGAAGGATCAGTGAAATGGTTCCAATATCCATGGTGCGTTCTTATTCTTCCGGTTTTGGCGGATTACCCGTCAGGATTTCATCCGGTATATTGTCTTTTTTCAGTGCGGCAACTTCATCTTCGAGCTCGTCGCGATCGGACCAGGTTTTTGGTGTGCGATTGAAATCGCGGACCAGACCGAACAGGACGATTGCGATGGAGCCAAGCAGGAATATGCCGATGCCGATTTGCCATTTGAGTGGCACGGCATTGCCTTCTGGCGGGACGATATACAGCGTATAAAGCGCCGCCAGCGCCAGACCAACGATGAAGGTGGTCACCAGAATATCAAATGTTTTGCGGACCCACGCAACCGATGGCCAATCGCGAATGAGGTTGGAAACAACCTGCAAACTCAAGAACAGCATCATCGTTAAAATGAGGGGTTTGATGGTCGCCGGCAAAGGCGGATCAAAGGCAGTACCAAATGCTTCCCAACGCCAGAATTTTGCATTGGCTTCGCCAAATCCGCCATAGATGACAGCCATTCCGAAAACGCATACGCAGATTGTGGATAATACGTCGAAGATGCGTCGCATCCATAGTGGGACCACATCATAGATTATAAAAATACGGATGTGACTGCGTTGCTGCATGGCATACAGGCCGGCGGACAAATAGATGCCACCCGCGATCCACAACGACATCTCATTCACCCACAGGGTGGCTGCAGCAAAGAAATACCGCATGATAACTTCGTACAGGATTATCAGCACGATGAAGAACGGTGCCCACATCGCAATACGGCTGAAGCACCAGGTTAGCAGGTCGAGCGGGCCTGTACGATCATGTTCGATCAATTCCGTGCTCCTCCCCAGAACAGTTCCTATGAACAGAGATCATCATTTCGCTCAGCCCGTCAAGCACGCCAGTACAGTGCATTAAGCAGCAATTATGCCGGAAAACGGGCTGTCACGTGTAAAACTGCCCACCTGTCAAAGGTCTGCAATTATACGCATGTGGCACCAGAGCAGACAGTCGCAGATGTTTGGAAACGGAGGGAACCAGGGTGGTTCCCTCCGCTAATTGGTTATTTACTCACCAGACCAAGCTGGGTGAGATATGCAACGTGACTGTCCACAAGCGCTTGGGCTTCCGGTGTTGTTGCAAATTCAGGCCATGCAGCCTGAGCGGCATCGCGGAATTTCTGGCGATCTTCCGGTGACCAGTCGTAAATTGTCACACCCTTTGCCTTGAGTGCTGCTGCAGCTTCGGCATTTTTCTTTTCAAATGTCAGCGCGGTGCGCAGAGCAAGTGCCATCATTCCGGTCGACATGATGCGCTGATGCGATTCAGGCATCGCATCCCACATGGCCTTGTTGCAGGCCAGGTGATCCGAAGGCATGGAATGGAAGCCGGGGAAATTGGTGTGCTGCACAATATCATAAAGACCAAGTCCAACGTTGTTGGCGAGACCGGATGCATCCGCACCATCAATAATACCCGATTCCAGTGCAGTAAAAATCTCGGTGAAATCCATCACAATCGGCTTGGCGCCAAGGTTTTCAAAGATTTTTGTTTCCATGCCGGGCGGTGAACGGAACTTCCAATCCTTGAAGTCATCGGCATTGCGGATTGGTCGTGATGATGCCAGGGATTCCTGTCCCGGTACCCACCAGCCGATCAGCTGCATGTCGTATTTGTTGTACAGGTTCTGAGCCGCTTCAAGGCCGCCACCGTAGTAGAGCCAGGACAACTGCTGATAGGGTGTGTCGTAGCCACCCATGATATCACCAACAAACTGGAAGGCCGGGTTCTTGCCGGTCTGATAAGCGCCACCTGTCATGTCACAATCAAGAATGCCGGTTGCGGCGGCATCGAATGTTTCCGCCGATTTAACCACCGACGAAGAATAGAACATTTCAACCTTGATCTCATTGTTGGACATCACCTGGATATCATCAACAAATTGAGCTGCCAGTTTGCCCGATGGTGTTTCGGGGGCAAAATGTGTCTGGATGCGTAAGTTGGTGTCTACGGCAAAGGCGCTGCCTGCCACACCGGCTGCAACGGCGGTGCCGAGCAGGGCTGATGTCATTGTCTTTAACAGTCTCATGTGTTCCTCCCATTGAGGGGTCAATTCGGACAAGCCGGTAACCCATACTGTTTGAACCAATATCCAAGGTAACGTTAGGTCTAGAACAGTCTCATACGCAACCCTTGAAATTCCGTTCGATATGAAGCTAACAAGCTCAAGAACCGATGACAACAGATTTTCGAAATTATTTATTTTTTCGAAAATCTATTGAATAGATGACAGGCTTGGTTCAAGTTATGTGCTTGTGAGCATAAGGAAAAACGATGCCGAAGACTGCGGAACTGGCTGACATACCTTTAGGTGCGCATGTCACTTCCGCCGGACATGCCTATGAAATTCTCCGGGACGGCTTGATTTGGGGGCGGTGGAAGCCGGGTGAAAAGCTCAAACCCCAACACCTGAAGACGGAGATTTCAACGACCTCCAGCGCTTTGCGTGAGGCATTGATCCGCCTGGCGGGTGAAGGTTTTGTCACCTTTGAGGAGCAGCGCGGGTTCAGTACCATCAGGCCAACACCATCCTCCTTTCTTGAATTGCGCCATTTGCGGGTATTGCTTGAGCTGGATGCAGCACGTCTTTCAGTGGAACGGGGTAATCTGGAATGGGAAACCAATCTGAGCGCCGCCCATCACCGCCTGATTTTTTTGGAAGACAAGATGCGCAGCTCAGATGACCTGCGCAGTTATATTAAATGGTGGTCGCGCTATGATGGGCAGTTTCATGAAGCACTGATTGCGGCCTGCGGTTCGGAACTGCTCAAACAGCAATTTCGTTCTATTTATGATAAATACCGTCTGCATGCCGTAACCGAATTGCGGACATTCGGATTTCGCGGTGAAACAACGACGCGCGAACACAATGACATTGTGACGGCCGCACTTGATCGTGACGCAGATGCCTGCACGGCGGCCATAGAACGTCACGTCACAGTATACCGTGATGGCGACTGATCGCAGCGAGAATGCAAATGGTATGTCCTGTTCACGTGGCGTCTTGCTGTCAAAATGCGGTGCATTGTGCATTGTGGCTTGCCGAGTGACCGCAGATTGTGGCAGGCTTTTGTATGGACACGGGTTTGCTTGGACTGTTTCACGTTTTGCCACAAATGGGATAACGGTATCGGCCTTTGATTTCGTTGATGCAGTCAGGTTTTGCCGATTCCGTCGAGACCTGAATTGCTCTGGACAAACTCGAACAGGTTTGAAACAAACGATATCATCGACAATATCAGAAAAATTGAAATTCTGTTAGATAATGCGCCCGCGAGGCGTTTGGAGGATTCATGCAGTATCACACGCCCGGCAGTTTTGATGATGCCGTTGAGCTTGCAGCCAATGCCGAAGGGATTACCCGCTTTCTGGCTGGCGGAACTGATGTTCTGGTGCAGTTACGCGCTGATATCGTGACACCGGACATCCTGATTGACGTCAAGAAAATTGCGGGCGTGAGAGATATTACACGCGAAGATGGTGGCTGGCGCATTGGCGTTGCCGTGTCTGGCGCTGAAATGTCGGAGCACCCGTTGTTGCAAAAGGAATGGCCAGGCGTGGTCGAAGCCATGGATTTGATCGGCTCGACACAGGTGCAGGGCCGGGCGACACTGGTGGGCAATCTGTGCAATGGTTCACCCGCAGCAGACAGCGTCCCGGCAATGATTGCAGCCGGTGCCTGGGTGTCGGTTATCGGGCCGGATGGCACGCGCAAAGTGCCGGTTGAAGACATTCCAACAGGCCCTGGCCAAACAAGCCTTGCTAAGGGCGAATTGATCAACGCCGTGCACCTGCCGGAACGTGGTGCTAATGGCGGTGACGCCTATTTGCGTTTTATCCCCCGCACTGAAATGGATATTGCCGTGGTCGGATGTGCGGTAAATCTGCGTCTTGACGGTGACAAAATCAGCGAAGCGCGCGTTGTGCTTGGTGCTGTTGCCCCGACCGTTTTGTTGGTTGAAGACGCGGCAGCGGCAATTATCGGGTCAACCCTGGATGAAGCGGCGCTGGAGATATTGGCAGCAGCGGCCAGTGCAGCCTGCAATCCGATTGACGATAAACGCGGCACCATTAAATTTCGTACCCACGTTGCCGGAGTACTGGCAAAACGTGCGGCAAAAATTGCCTATGAGCGTGCAGGAGCCTCCGTATGAGCATGATACATGTAACCACAAATGTTAACGGCGATGATGTCGAGTTTTTGTGCGATCCGCGTGAAACCCTGTTGGATGTTCTGCGGGATAAATTGGCGCTGACCGGCACCAAGGAGGGGTGTGGGACCGGCGATTGCGGTGCCTGTTCAGTGACCGTTGATGATCGGCTTGTCTGTTCCTGCCTGATGTTGGGCGCTGAGGCCGAAGGTAAATCGGTTACCACCGTGGAGGGTATCGCTGATGGTGAGAACCTGCATCCGCTGCAGGAAAAATTCATCGAATATGCCGCGCTCCAATGTGGCATTTGCACCCCCGGAATTCTGGTTGCCACCAAGGCGTTGCTGGAAAAAAATCCTGACCCGACCGAAACCCAGGTTCGTTACTGGCTGGCCGGAAACCTGTGCCGCTGTACCGGTTATGACAAAATCATTCGCGCTGTGATGGATACGGCTGCAGATATGAGAAAGGCTTCCTGATGGCTATGGATCACGACAAGACAAATGGTTTCAAGGTTGTCGGTACCCGTCCGAACAGGCCCGACGGGGTAGACAAGGTTACCGGCCGGGCAAAGTTCGGTGCCGATGCCTATGCCCCCGGCATGTTGCATGCGGCAATCGTGCGGTCACCCCATGCCCATGCCCGCATTTTGAGCATTGATACATCAAAGGCAGAAGCGCTGAGCAGCGTCAAAGCTGTCGTAACACGGGCGGATTTCGCCGAGGGCCTGACTGGTGAAAACTGGAATATTCTCGAAAACGTCATGGCAGGCGACACTGCTCTCTATGATGGCCACGCTGTTGCTGCCGTAGCAGCAACCACGCCGCTGGCGGCGCGCGATGCAGCAAAACTGATCAAGGTTGAATATGAGCCCATGCCCCACGTCACTGATGTGGACAAGGCGATGGCTGCCGATGCGCCGATTATTCGCGCGGGTGCTGCAGACAGTTCGGTTCCGTCCGGTCTGCACGCCAATGTTGTTCGCTACCATGAAAGTGGCCACGGCGATGTCGCGACAGGTTTTGACGAAGCGGATGTGGTGATTGAAGACAGCTTCAAGACCGAGGCAACCCATCAGGGGTATATCGAACCGCATGCCTGTCTGGCCCAGCTTGGGCCGGATGGCAAAGGTGAAGTCTGGTGCTGCACACAGGGCCATTTCAACGTGCAGAAAGTTTGCGCTGCACTGCTGGGCACGGATTCCAGCCAGTTGCGTGTAACCGCATCTGAAATTGGTGGCGGCTTCGGCGGCAAGACTGTGGTCTTCATAGAGCCCGTCGCACTGGCACTTTCCCGCAAGGCCAGCCGGTCAGTCAAACTGGTGATGAGCCGGTCTGAGGTATTCCGTGCAACCGGCCCGACAGCCTCAACGTCCATGGACATCAAAATCGGCATGACCAGGGAAGGCAGGATCACAGCGGCAGAGGGCATATTCCGATTGCAGGGTGGGGCTTTTCCCGGTGCACCCATGGAATTTACCGCCATGTGTGCCTTTGCACCCTATGATTTGAATAATGTTCGCCAGATTGGCTATGACGTCCTGTCCAATCGTCCGAAACAGGCAGCCTATCGGGCACCCGGCTCACCGATGGCAGCTTTCGCGGTTGAATCGGTCGTTGACGAATTGTGCAAGAAGCTTGGTCTGGATCCGCTTGAAGTGCGCCTGATGAACGCATCAAAAGAGGGAACCAAGGCCTCCTATGGGCCGCGTTTTGATCGCATCGGTCTGGTGGAGACACTGGAAGCTGCAAGAGATCATCCCCACTATTCGGCACCTTTAGCCGAAGGGCAGGGGCGTGGTGTTTCGTGCGGGTTCTGGTTTAATCATGGTGGCGAAACGTCGGTTTCTCTTGCACTTTCTGAAGATGGGACTGCGGCTTTGTCTGTCGGAACACCGGACATTGGCGGTTCGCGGGCCGCATTGGGACAGATGGTTGCCGAGGAACTGGGCATACCTTACGAGAAGATCCGTACCACGATCGCCGACACGGCCACCCTTGGCTACAACGAGATCAGCCACGGATCACGTGTGACCTATGCCAGTGGTCTGGCTGCCATCAAGGCATCACGTGATGCTGTGCAAAAACTTTGCGCCCGCGCCGCAGCCAAATGGGGCATTGATGAAGAAGCCGTGGTTTGGGAAGACGGTTATGCGAAACCATCCGGCCCCAACGCTGGCAGCTTTGAACCGATTTCGCTGGCTGAGATTGCCAGTACCATGGGGCAGACCGGCGGTCCGATTGCCGGCCATTTTGAAGCAACACCTGAAGGGGCAGGCGTGAGCTTTGCCACCCATATTGTTGACGCCGAAGTCGATGACGAAACCGGTCAGACAAAGGTCGTGCGCTACACGGTTGTTCAGGATGCCGGTAAGGCTATTCATCCCACCTATGTTGAGGGGCAGTTTCAGGGCGGTGCTGCGCAGGGCATCGGTTGGGCTTTGAACGAGGAATATATCTACGGTGAAGATGGCCGACTGCAAAATTCCATTTTCCTGGATTATCGCATTCCGGTGGCTTCGGATTTGCCAATGATCGATACGGTTATTGTCGAGGTTCCAAACCCCGGTCATCCCTACGGTGTGCGCGGTGTGGGTGAAACATCCATCTGTCCGCCGCTGGCGGCCATCGCCAATGCCGTGTCGAATGCGGCGGGTGTGCGTTTGAAACACCTGCCCATGTCGCCACCACGCATTCGCGAAGCGCTGGATCAGCAGGCAAATGGTTGAAGTAACCCTTTGGTCCGGTCTGAAGTCCTTCACAGGTGGGCAGCAAACGGTTGAGGTTGAAGCAAAAAATGTCGGCGAGCTGCTTGAAGCACTCGCAGACAAATATCCCGCGCTACAGCCGACTATCGAGGCAGGCGTATCTGTGGCGGTGGATGGCAAAATCATCGCCAGCAGTCTGACCGAACCGATAAACGCTGATAGCGAAGTCTTTTTGTTGCAGCAATTGAAGGGCGGCTAGAGCCAAAAACACTTCTGAGTGATTAACCTCAGAAGTGTTTGTTCCAGGCCATTCAATCCCGTAGCATTCTTACTCTTCTGATTTGAGTAAGGTGCTGCAATGATTTTACATCGTCAGACTTGTCAGCTGCCCACAAGGCTAACTCTGGTGTGCCTGCTTTTGCTTGGCTCACTGACCAACGCCCTGGCCGCACAGATCATGACGGCACAGGAGGCGTCAAAACTGTCGCAAACCGGTGAAATCCTGTTGATTGACATTCGCCGGCCGGAGGAGTGGAAACAGACAGGCGTTGCGCAATCGGCGGTTCTCAATTCCATGCATGAGCCGGGATTTATTGCGCGTCTGGATATCCTGACAAAGGGCGACAAAAGCCAACCCGTGGCGCTGATTTGCGCGCGGGGAAACCGTTCCACCTGGCTGACCGGTGAACTGGAAAAACGTGGATATGAGAATATTATCAATGTGACCGAGGGCATGCTGGGCAGCAACGATCAAAACGGCTGGCTGCGCGCGCAATTGCCGATCCGCAAAATTGAATGACGCATCCAGGTCTTGCCGGTTCCGTCAGAACCTGAATTGCCATAAATAGGCTTTCTGCGCAATTTGTGAGTTTCTCCACAGTCAATTGCAATCAAAAAATGCACCCTGCGCCCGGGTTGGTTCTCTTCGGTTTTTCATTGGGGATCAACCAGATTGTGACCGCCTGTCAATTGCGGTCCCATTGGGGTGAGCGTGACGATTACTTGCCACACAATTGCCCTTGATTTCGTATATCAACATTGGTGTTACCCAATGTTGAGCGTTCCAGGGGTGGGTTCTGGCTCGATCTTTCCATATCGCGGTGTGATGGCGGGTGGGTTCGATTTTCAGATAAATTTCCACTCATGTGCGTACCAAAAATCATTGGGACTGGCATATCTGTGGCGTGATCAAAACGAGGAATAAATAGACGAAGCTAGCGATGGAGACTGACCATGCGTGTTTACGAAGCAGTCGTTGCAGCCCTTGAGTCAATTGGCGTTGACGCTGCCTTTGGCGGTGCCGGGGAAAATGCCGCCGGAATGATGTTGGCGCTTGATAAATCAGATCAGATCCGACCAATCATCGCAAAAAACGAACAGGGTGCAGCCTTCATGGCCTGCGGTTATGCCATGTTCACCGACAAGCTGGGCGTATGTTTTGCAACAGCAGGTCCTGGTGCCTTCAATCTGATTTCAGGACTGTGTGTTGCACTGACGGATTCTTATCCCGTGCTTGCGGTGACCGGTTATTCAACGGTTGCCTGGGATGGCAGGGGAACGCTGAATGAAACATCGGGGCTGTTTCGCACACCAAATTCAGCCATGATGTTTGATGCGGTTACCAAGAAAGATCCGGAAACCGGAGAGCCGGCCAATTACCTGGTTACCAGCGCTGATGATCTCATGCCGACTTTGCAAAAGGCAATCGAGGTGGCCTATTCCGGGCGACCTGGCCCTGTTCATGTTGCTGTGGCCGAGGATATCACCGATCCCGCCATCAAGGTGAGCAATTTCAGTCCACTGCGCATTCCATTTGACCCGGTCAAACCCGATCAGGCCCGTGTGGACGGGGCTGCGACACTTCTTGCCGCCACAATCAACGAAGGAAAGCGGGTTGTGCTTCTTTCCGGATTTGGCGCCATATTGAGCGGCGCCAATGAGGCGGTGCTGGCATTCGTCGAGCGGTTCCAAATCCCTGTGGTGACCACCATGGATGGCAAGGGGATTGTCGACGAGGAGCACGATCTGGCCATCGGTCTTTATTGTGACAGCGGTCACAAGGCCGCCTGGGAGATATTTGACAGTGCAGATGTTATCATTGCACTGGGCAATTCCTTCGCCCAACACGCGACATTTGATTTCAGCGATAAGCTGTTTGACGAACGGGCGCTGGTTCACATCAACATCGACGCCGCCGAGATTGACAAGGTCTATCGGGCTGATCATGCCATCATCTCTGATGCAAAACTTGCGATTGCGGCCTTGCACGAGGCTATGGATGATCGTGTTGGTCCGGTGGCTGCTCAGGATTATCGCCCGAAGGACTATGACGAGCGTTTTATCATTTCGCCCACACCCAAACTTCATCCCGGCAGAATGGTTCAGGCCATTTCGCGCATGCTGCCGGATCGCGGGGTTGTTCTGGCGGATGCGGGTGCCCATGCCGCCTGGTGCGGATACTACCTTGAACTGAACGAAGGGCAGAATTTTCGCAAACCCGGCACCTATGGCCCGATGGGCATAGCGGTCAATGGCGCTTTGGGCGTGAAATATGCCGATATGGATCGCACGGTTGTTGCTGCCGTTGGGGACGGTTCGTATCTGATGTCGGGCTTTGAGCTGATGACTGCAGTTCAATATGACATCCCGGTCATCTGGGTGATTTTCAACGACCGGGAATTCAAGCTCATCAAGCTCTATCAGATCGCTGCGTTCAGGCGCTGTGGTCTGGTTGAATTCGACAATCCGGACTATGCCGCCTATGCGCGCGCCTGCGGTGCACAAGGTTACACGGTTGACCGACTTAACGAATTCGAAGACGTCTTCGCCACCGCGCTTGCATCACGCAAACCGACACTCATCGATGCAAGAATTACCCGCCTGGCGCTGCCAAACTACAGTCCCGATCCCGATGGGATCCTCTCGGCGATATTTGATCGTGTGAGAGAACGGTTCGGGGCCTGAGGTATCAGCCTCAATTCAGCATAGCAGATAGAATGGTGTGCATTTGGCACACGAAATTATCGGTTCACCAACGGAGGGGCGAATGTCGAGCTGGAAGGAAGAATACAAAGGGGGGTCTGCCGAGGCAGAGCGCGTGGAATTTGAACAATTGACGCAACTGATGCTCGACGCGCAATTGAAGTCCCGCAAGGCGGCAGGTGCCAGGCATGTCGATCGGGCGTTTCATGCAAAATCCATCGCCGCGTGCGGTGGTGCGCATTTTCGATTTGCCGATGATCTGCCGGATGACCTGCAAATCGGATTTGCGCAACCGGGACAGCAGTATGAAGCCCAAGTTCGCATTTCCAATGCGGCTTCCTCAGCCAAGCCAGATGACGAAAAGGATTTGCGCGGTCTGGCGGTGCGCATTCGGGTTTCTCACGACGAGCACCACGACCTGCTGGCAACAAATTTCCCGATACCCCACGCACGTGATGCCCGCCAATTTGTACTCTTTGCCCACGCGGTCGCCGGAGGGCGTTTGTCACGCATCAAGGGGATATTGAAGCTCTTTTTTCAACTGGGGCCGGCGGAAACCGTTCGCATGTTGAAAAACATCCGATCTGCCTTGCACACATCCGAAAGTCTGGCGATGGAATCCTACTGGAGCCGCGGAGCCATTCGCTGGGGTGATGAGGCTGTACGCTATATTTTCAAACCGGTTGCGGATGTTGCGCCGCTGAAAGACAGTTTTTCCGGAGCAGGGCATCTTGGTGCCGAATTCATGACGCGCCAGATGCGCGGCGATATTGAATTTGATCTTTATGTCCAGCGTTTCATCAATGAAAAATCAACGCCGATCGAAGACGCCGCTGTTGAATGGAGCGAGAGCGTATCCGCACCTGTTCACGTGGCGACACTTGTTCTGCCGCAGCGGGATTTGAGCGCTGTGGATGCGCGCGCCGAGCAGCGCGTGATCAACGACATGGGGTTCAATCCATGGAATACGACGGAAGAGTTCCGGCCTCTGGGCCATCTCAATCGGGCAAGAAAGGCTGCTTATGATGGCTCGTTGGCCCATCGTCAGACGCGCCGGTTCAAGGAGCCGAGACCACCCATTCAAAATCGTATTTTCGGCACGGCAGCACGCTCCATTTTGCGCACCATCAATCGCTACCGCCCCTGGCATCGCCTTCCATTGCTTGTCAGTCTCCTGAATCTCGATGCATTACGTCATGACCTGCGGGTTCATAATCTGCTTGACACCGAACCGCGCGAGGCACCACCGCAGGCCCGAAATATTCCGGCGCAAACAACTGATGATGCGCGCATGTATCGCTCATATGAAGGCAGCTCAAATGATTTGAGTGCACCTGACATGGGAGCTGTCGGCCAGACGTTCGGGCGCAATATGCCAGCGCAGGAGCAATCCGTTGATGATCCCAATCCGGTAACGGTCTGCCGGGAGCTGATGGATAGAAAGACATTCATTCCGGCGACAATCGTCAATGTTCTTGCTGCAGGCTGGATCCAGTTCCAGGTTCATGACTGGGTGGCCCACGCGCGTCACAAGCTCGGCGAAAAGGATTTGATTGTCCCGATACCGGACAAATATCCGCCCTTTGCCAATACGCCAGAAGGTGAAGCCGAACGGATGATGCGTATTGCCGGCAACATTCCTCATCCAAACGCGACAGGTGACGGCATCTTGTTTGCCAATGCGTCGTCACATTGGTGGGATGGATCGCAAGTCTACGGATATGATGCCAAGAACGCCAGGAAGCTGCGCGAGGGCGCCAAATTGCGCCTTGATGAAAATGGCTATCTGCCGGAAAATATCCATGGTTTCGAAATGACCGGCTTTAATGAAAGCTGGTGGATGGGCCTGAGTGTTCTGCACACGTTGTTTGCCCGTGAACACAATGTTCTGTGTGATGAGTTGCAAAAGGCCTATCCGACCTGGGATGACGAGCGGACATACCAGACGGCACGGTTGATCGTATCGGCGCTGATCGCAAAAATTCATACCGTCGAATGGACACCGGCAATTTTGGCAACCGAAGCGCTGGACATTGGCATGAAGACCAACTGGTATGGGCCGCCCTCCGGTGACTGGTTAACGAAGCTCGGCATATGGCTGACCGATACCCATGCGCTCAAAGGCATCCCGCAAACGTTGCCTGACCACCACAGTGC
Source organism: uncultured Rhizobiaceae group bacterium (assembly GCA_947501445.1). Lineage (GTDB taxonomy): Bacteria > Pseudomonadota > Alphaproteobacteria > Rhizobiales > Rhizobiaceae > Hoeflea_A. The sequence goes on from CANMVS010000025.1 coordinate 33,098, forward strand.
ACCCTATTCGCTGACAGAGGAATTTGCCACGGTTTACCGCATGCATCCGCTTATTCCGGACGACTACATTTTCTATAATTTCGAAACAGGCAAAGAACGCAGCCGCAAAAGCTTTACTGAAATTCAGGGCGCCATGTCGGACGATGAGTTCAGAAAACTTGGCATGCGTGATGCGCTTTATTCGTTCGGCATTGCGCATCCCGGTGCCATCACACTGCACAATTTCCCCCGCACGCTGCAGAATTTCCACCGTGAAGGCGAAACGATTGATCTTTCCGTCGTTGATATTGTGCGCACCCGCGCCCGTCATGTGCCGCGCTACAATGAGTTTCGTCAAAAGCTGCATATGCCTGCCGTGCGTGATTTTGATGAGATGACCGCCAGTCAGGAAACAAACCGCAAGCTGCAGGAAATCTATGGCAAGGTCGATAATGTTGATACCGTCGTCGGCTTGCTGGGTGAGAACCCGCCGGATGGATTTGGTTTCAGCGATACGGCCTTTCGTATCTTTATCCTCATGGCTTCGCGCCGGCTGCAAAGCGACCGCTTTTTGACAGTTGATTTCCGTCCGGAAGTCTATTCACCGCTCGGTATGGACTGGATCGAAAACAACACGATGACGAGTGTCATATTGCGTCACTGTCCGGAACTGGCGTCGGTCATTCCCAAAGGTGGCAATGCTTTTGCGCCGTGGCGCCCGATCTATTGAACCAACGTTTTTCACACGCAGTCCATCACGGAGAGATGCAATGGTTGATCATCCCGGTTTAGACGCATTTTTGAAACAGCCCCTTTCGCGCACGCTGTGGGGCAGACGAACCCGGCGCGTCAGCCGCGGCAGCGATGTTGAAGCGGGTTCGATGACCTATAAATCGTCCAATGAGCGCGCACCGCTGTGCGCGCTTGAGGAGGCTATTCTGATTGCGGCAACGGGTGCTTCGGGCCTCACCATGCCCGATCGACCCTTTGCCGATCCAAAAACCGGTGATCCGATCATGGCAAAGCCGAACCTGATGATGCAGGGCCGCACCGCCGGTAGTCCGGATAATGCGCAGGGCACGCACTTTTTCATGATCAACGACAGCGGCACCTATTTTCTGCGCCGCATTGAGCCTTTGGCGGCAGGGGTGGATGGCTGGACACCTGAAATTCTGATCGAGCGTGCCGAACGCACAAAGGTCAAGGTTCTGGACCGCCGCATAGATGTGCCCGGAGATGATCGCGATTTTCCTGCCTATCTGGATTCAAACCGGTTTCTGTCCAACCTGCCGGGGACGACCATATTCTTTCCGGTCGTTGATCTGTCCCATCAATATATCAACGGTTTGATGTATCTTTTGACCCAGCCTGAAAAAGCGCGACCCGCCTTCGTCGATGACCGTAATTTTTACCAGCCTGCGGGCATCAAGAAATGGATCAAGAGCGGTTTTTTGAACGAAGACATTAAAGTACCGCTCGGACTGATCAAGCAAATGCGCACGCAGATTGAAGCCGACCTGCTGGTGCAGAACCTGTTCCTTGTCACAGAAGCATTGGGCCTTGGTGGATGGATACACGGATCCATATCGCCACCGGTGCTGATGGGAGACCCCAAGTTTCGGGATCGCTATGGCAATATGCTGGATTTTGATTACCAGTCACCACCCTGGAAACTGATGGATATTCTGCGTTGGCATACGCTGCCGATCAAAAAGATGGAGCACATTCGAACTCATGCAACGAGCCTGCGGCACAAGGGCGAATATCTGATCAAGGCGAAATGCCCACCCAATTATGATTCAATGTCTGAAGCTGTCGATACCGTTATGGCCGGCAAATTCGGACCGGAAGGCATCTATAAGGATACAGATCTTTTCAAGCACATTTACAAGGAAGATTATGGTGATCGCTACCTGGCTGAGGCGGCAGAATATGGTGGCGAGGTTGTGGAATGTGTTCGGGCAATATGTGATTATATCTACGATACCCATGGTCGGTTTCCGGCCCATTGCGATGCTATCGAGGCACCCGGAATCTGGCTGCAGACGCATCACATAGAAGAAGAATATTATGATCGCTTCTTCAAGAACGGCAAGACAGATGTCCATGCGGCCCATGACAGCCGCTGGCATGCGTCTTGAGTGAGGCATTATTAGTTGACTCAGTCAAGTAACTGACGCATTCTTCAATCCGCATAAAGGATTGAAGAATGAGTGAAGCCGAGACAATTGATCAACAGGCATTGGCAGTACGGGCCTTCAACCGTTTTTACACACGTCAGATCGGCCTGCTTAATGAAGGGCTGTTGAAAAGCCGGTTCTCGTTGACCGAAGTGCGGGTTCTTTACGAACTGGCGCATCGCGATGATCTGAGTGCCAGCGATATCATCAGTGATCTCGGATTGGACGCCGGATATCTCAGCCGTCTGCTGAAAAAATTTCAGTCCAGCGGCCTGATTGTTCGCTCACCCTCACCGCGCGATGCAAGGCAGTACATTCTGAATCTCACGCAAAAGGGCAGGGACGTCTTCGCGCCTCTCAATCAGACGTCGGCAGAGGAGATCACTGCAATGCTGTGTGACCTGCGTCCATCAGACCGGGTAAAAATGTTGCAGGCTATGGAGACGATACAGGAGCTTTTGTCACCGGAACCAGCCGATAAAGGAAGCTTTCACTTACGCCCATTGCAAAGTGGAGATATTGGTTGGATAGCCCATCGTCAGGGCATTTTATACGCCCGTGAATATGGATTTGATGCCACATTCGAGGCGCTGGTGGCGCAAATCGCAGCAGATTTCGTCGATAATCATAATCCGAGCGCCGAACAATGCTGGATTGCCGAGCGCAATGGGGCGATCCTCGGCAGCGTATTTGTCGTGCGCCAATCGGACACGGTTGCCAAATTGCGGCTGCTGTATGTTGAGCCACTGGCCCGGGGGCTGGGGCTTGGTGGTGCACTTGTTGATCAATGTATCGAATATGCCCGTGCGCGGGGCTATTCTACATTGACATTATGGACAAACGACAATCTGGATGCAGCCATCCACCTTTATCAGACCAGGGGTTTTATCCTTGATCGCGAGGAAAAGCACAATTCATTCGGCTGCGATCTTGTGGGCCAGCACTGGAATTTGCAGCTTTGAATAATGCTGAGCGAAGGCTGGCGCTCGCAGCTGCAGCCACAACCGCCATTCTGGTAGGTGCCACATTTGTCGCTACACGATTTGTCGCAACGCAAATCGAACCGGCATCGCTGGCATTTCTTCGTTACTTTATCGCCCTGTTATTTCTGGGGCCCTTTGCCTATTTCAGCGGAGCGCTTTCCATTCGGCGCGATGACATCGTTCCTGTGGTGATATTGGGTGTTTTTCAGTTCGCTGTTGTTATCATCCTGCTCAATTTCAGCCTGTTGCACCTGCCCGCCTCGCGCAGCGCACTCCTGTTTGCGCAGTTGCCATTGTTGACCATGGTAATTGCAGCTCTGATGGGCCGCGAGCGTTTGACCATGGTCAAATCCTTGGGCGTCATATTAACAGTTATCGGTGTCAGCATAACCCTGGGCGAGCGGCTTGTGGAGGGTGCTGTGCCATCCGAGTGGATCGGTGCGGCTGCCGCATTGGCAGCTGCAGTGTTCGGTGCCGGTTGTTCGGTTTTGTTTCGCCCCTATCTGCAGCGCAACTCCACGGTCGCAGTTGGCACATTGTCGATGTTGGCTTCGGTTCTGTTTCTGGCGGCACCGGCAGGGATGGAAGGTTTTTTCGCGGGTCTTCCCAATTTTGATCCGCTGGTATGGGCAAATATTGTTTTCATTGGTCTTGCTAGCAGCACCGGCTTTGTTATGTGGCTTTGGTCGCTCAAAATTGTAGGACCAACGAATGTGTCAGTCTTCTTTGCCCTCAGTCCCGTCACAGCCGCCCTGTTGGGTGTTGCCCTCTTGGGTGAAGCCTATTCGGTGTCAGGCTTCATCGGTCTCGTAACGGTTGTCACCGGTATATGGGTCGCGGTTCGTTAGGGGGTTGCATTGGTTGCTGGAACCTCGATATCAAAATGCATGACGTCCTCACGGGTACCAAGCTTTGTATAAAGGGCAATAGCAGGGTCATCACCATAATCGGCCTGCACAAAAATCACATAGGCCCCAAGTGAGGAGGCGATGGCCTGCAACTGTGCAACGAGCGCCGTTGCAATCCCCTCACGACGGCATTGTGATGCCACAGCCAGATCATAAATATAGACTTCACTACGCTCCTGTTCGAATTTGTGCAGCACATAGGCTGCAAGACCACCAACCACCTCCTCGCCTTTAAGGGCCGCCAGAGCGATGAATGTATCGCTGCCAAGAAGCCGCCGGCACCATGTTTCGCCCGGGCGATGACGGTTATAGTGTTCGTCATCCTCAAAGGCCTGCGCAAACACGGACAGCATGCCGTTCAAAATCGGTACGTCGTCAATAGTGAGTTGCTGAATGTGGTAGGAAGGTGGAACTGTCATGTCATGAGGAAGCCTTGTCGAGAGTGAGTTGATGTCAGCAATATTAGAAGAAATCGGAAGAAACGCCATAATGCGCGCTTTCCGTGTTCATTGGGTCGTTGGATGAAATGAACTTACGGTCTGAAAATGCCTCGCTTGCCGAGCTGCGTATTCTGCCAGCAGTTACCCGTGACGTGGATCTGGTCGTAAAAATCAGCGCTGAGGCTTACACCAAAATCTACAACGATGTGATTGGTGCTGTTCCAAAACCTGCATACGAAAACTATGCTCCGCGCATAGCGCGATCCGAAGTGTATCTTGGGTACATTGGCAGTGAAGCCTGTTGTGTTCTGGTTCTGGAAAATCAGCACCCAACACTTCTGATATACAGCGTCGCTGTCTGTCCCCGCTGGCAAGGGTGTGGATTTGCCACGCAGCTGCTGAACTTTGCATGCAGGTTTGCGTTTGATAATGGTTTTGCTGCCGCTGCGCTTTATACCAACATCAAGATGCTCGCAAACATCAGGCTCTATGAGCGTTGCGGATTTATTCCGCAGGGCTCTCGTCCACACCCGACGCGGGCAGATGAAATGCTGTTGGATATGCTCAGGAAAATCTAGCAGCGGTTATCGGGTTCTGTATTTTCTCACTTCTGCGCTTTCCTGCCGACATTGGGTTGATTTAGAGAGGGTCAATGAATGTCACCTGGACTGATCATTGAGTTGCCCAATTGGACATCGTACTTCCAGTCTGTTTCATGGCCTGTCGCTCTACGAACCCATTTTGAATATGCGATCAATGTGGTGGTGCCCAAGCTGGATACACCGGAAGATTAGGCCACCTGCACCGAGGCGTACTTTTATGTGTCATACATCAAACGATTTGAAAGTCTGGGGGTGTTGCGGTAATTTACGGTCCTCAATGAGGAAGCGAGATGAATTGTAAAGACGTTGCCTTCAGATGAATCCCGCAGGATACCAACGCCTAAGCAACCTTAAAAGATGTGCTAAATCAACTGTTTTGGTCATTTTCTGCAAAAAATCCCGGTCTGTTCATTTGCCATTCAGGTGAAAAAGACCTATATTAGATACTTGGAATGGAGTAACAGTCATGAAAAAATTTGTGCTTTTGGGCATGATGTATGTTTTGACATTTGTTGCCACACATAGTGCGTTGGCTAACCCGGATTTAATTCTACCCTGATTTTCGGAACACTGTGCGATTACGTGGGATTGAACTTGCTCTGTTGTTTTAGTTTCGCTTATCCAGGACATTTTCCAAAACATTGATTCTAGCTTCGAGATCACGTTGGAGCCATTCAGCATGTGATGATTGGAACCGTTGATGCGAGTTGTTTTTCCTTCGAGCGTTTTTCTCCTGTTCAGCATGACCTGCAATCAGTGAAGCTGCAAGGCGGTAGGCACTTATTGCAGTCTCCAATTTGTCTTTCAGCCAGATTCTATAATTGTCGCCAATAGGCCGTTTGAACCGTACCTTCTGGGTTTGTGCCATACCATAGGATCGAAGGTTTTCTGCACGCGATGCATCATATCTGGATTTTCCACCGCGAGCCTTCAGATACACCCACAAGCAGGACGTATCCGCATTAACCAGTTCTGCCAGAATTCCGTCGACCCTTGGGGCCAGAGTATGCTCATAATCCGCATGACCAATACCCCTGGAAGCCAGAACGGAGATTGTCGACTGATATGCTGCCAAAAGGAGTAATTGCGAGGGCTTGTAATCGGCCTCAGCTAGCAGTGAGCAACGCGTAGTGATGGGGTGACGCTCGAAACTGGCTGCATTGATCGTCTGGTCAGAGACCCTGTCAAATGTTGGCAGTTGAAGATAAATTGATCGCTTTCGAATGACCGGAATTTGTTCAAATCTTCCAATATATGTGTTGAGTTGCCTGATATTCTCTTCCAGAACCACATCAGTGAAACTTCTGATTTCCGGATCCCTTGCCCACGCATCATAAATTGCGGATTGTATTGAAAGTGCCCGAAATTCCATCCAGAACCTGAGGCTGTCGACGTTCGGTGTTCTGCCGCCGTTACTTTGCATGGATGTGGAGATCCATTTATCCAAAACGCCGATTGCAACAGGGTATTGCTGATCAAGCGCCAGCAAAGTGGCATATAAAATCGAAAAATAGGGACGCTCTTGCATTTCATTACTAAAGGGATAATAGAAGAAATTGCCGGGCATCTCGCTAAATTGCACACCAAAGATACTTCTTTGTGATGGGGGGTGCAATTCTGACATGGCTGCTCTGAGTTGATTGCATTTGCCTTCATACTGAGGGAAGGTGTGTACATAGTTTTTAAGCCCATCTGATATCTGGAATATATGTTGGCGCAGGGGATAATAAGCAACTTCCATTCCAATATGGTCACCCGTCCGATTGTTTATAGCCGCAACCAGCGGTATTAGGCTTCGAACATGTTCCCGAAATGGTGTTTTGTTTCCATCAGCATATTTGCTGTAGGCAAGACATCGTGCAAAATGCATCAGAGGCGCTATGTTTCTGGCAACGTCGTTGAGTTGCTCAAGCTTCTTGCAGCGTGGCTCCTTTTGCCCCCCCGCATCGTCGAAACATTGAAAAGCGTGGCGGGCATAATCATAATCTCTTTTTGCTAAAGCGCCCACGGAAGCAAGGTAAAAAGCACCAAATGAGCCGTCGTATTTGTATTCACTGTTTCCCCGTAGTCTGTTTATGTCGAGTGTCCGCTCTTCTCGATTCAGAACTGCCTGTGTCTGGTTTTGCAGTTGAAATTTCACCACAGGCGAATCAACCTGAAATCCGGAAATCAGTTCCTGGATCGAAAATGTGGTTGTTCCCAATATGAATATGATTGCCAGCAGGCCTCCTTCAAGCTTTTCAACGAAAGTGAGTGAGGGAGCAGGATCGCTTTTGGCAGAGGGTTCGAAAACCTCTGTTACCTTTTCAACGACCCGCCCCTGTTGGTCGGTATGAACTTCCTTGACGGTTTTCTTCACCGAAGGGGCTTGTGACGCGGATTTTGTCGCTTTCAGCCCATCCCGACGGTAAATACGCGTTAGCCAGATTGCCGAAAGGAATCCGAAAATTAATCCGAGGGCCAGACGGTTGAAAAGTGGTCCGGTCACAATGTCGTAGGTTGAATACAGATAGTTAGTTGGTTTGATTACTTGCAACGTTGAGACGTATACTGCCAGACAAATTGCGATTAGAATTACTATTGTTACCACCCAAACAACTGCCTCACGACTGAGATACAAACGGGAATTTCTCAGTGAAATCAAAATTGATCCTGTTTTATCTGATCGATCTGAATGCAGGAATATCAGCACATAGGATAGGCATAGCGAGGCAATTGATGAAACGATGAATATGATCACGGCCTGTCCCCCTGCCTGAATGTCGTGTGTAGCATTTTACCCCGTCGGTGGAGAAAACAGTGTGATGTAGCTCACAGAGTATTTCTGCCTGTCTGCATGTCGATCCCAGCAGCAACATCCATGTATTTTTGGCGCATGCTTTTGAACATATGCAAGCGCCAATTGCCCCATCGGAGCGATGGTTCCAATCTATTTGGGGCTGGTCTTCTTGACCGAACGAATGAGTTTGCCGAATTGCCGGTCTTTGTGTCTGCGTTCGGCCAGGGACGCTGAATTGAAGCGGTTTTCAGCCATGAGCTTGCGCCACCGCTGCAATCGGTCTTCATCAATGATGCCCTCAGTGATAGCGTTGATAACCGCACAACCCGGTTCACTATCGTGCTTGCAATCGGAGAAACGGCAGCCATCGGCAAGGGAGGTAATATCGGCAAAGACATCATCCAAACCACTGCCGGCATCGGCAATCTGCAATTCACGCATACCCGGCGTATCAAGCACCAGCGTGCCATTGGGCATGTTGTATAACTGACGGTGCGTGGTTGTGTGGCGGCCCTTTGCATCATCTTCCCGAATAGCCTGTGTGGCCACTTTTTCCTCACCGGACAGGGCGTTGACCAAGGTAGACTTGCCAACGCCTGAGGAGCCGACAAAGGCCAGCGTATTGCCGGGTCTGCACCATGGCGCGAGGCGATCACCGGCATCGCTGTGTCGGGCGTCTAGCAGCAATACCTGTGCGGTTCCGGCAATGCTCTGCGCCTGTGTGTGATAGGACGTTGTGTCTTCTGCCAGATCCGCTTTCGTCAGGACGACAACGGGTTCGACCTGCGCTTCCAGAGCAAGCGCCAGATAGCGTTCCAGCCGCGCCATGTTGAAATCCTGATTGCACGAGGACACAATAAACAGCGTGTCAACGTTCGCGGCGATCAACTGCACCTGCCGTGCAGAGCCCGGCGCGCGGCGTTTGATCAGGCTTTTACGGGGCAACACTCGTTTTGGGCGTTCACGTGCGCGATCCAGCAGCAGCCAGTCACCGACTGTTGCCTGTTCTTCAATCGGCAGGTCTGGTCCATTGGGCGGTTTTATCAGCGCCTGCAACCCATCACCTCTTACCTGCAATCCGTTGCGGTGAACGCCAAAAACCCGAACAGGCGGATATTGGGTCAATTCATCCACATCGACGAGTTGGGCAAATGTGTTTTGCCAACCCAGTTTTTGCAATTGGTTTTCCTGTGCTTTGGCCACTGCCGGGGCACTGCCCAGAATTGCGGACCAATCTTGTGTTTTTTTCATCATTCGTCTCTTTATATGTATGATCACAGCGCAAAAGCCGATCGGCGACAGTGCCGCTGCTTTTGTTGCTCAAATCTATGGAAGCTGAAGTTTGAGAACCCGTTCGCCGCTGGGTGCATGAAGCGCGTTGCTCACATGTTCAAAGCCGTAGGCTTCATAAAACCGGCGACCGATGGCGTTCCTTTCGAACACCTCCACGCTCAGGCTTTTGCGTTCCGGTCGCACATGATCAACCATTGCGCGACCAAGGCCTTGCCCATGAAAGTCCGGATGAAGAAACAGGCCACCGATTTCATCGTCAACCATGGCAATGAAGCCGACAGTGCTGCCGTCCAATACGGTAACACTGGTCTGTGCATGCACCAGATAGATGTGGCGCATGCTATCGGCTTCCTGATCCAGGAACGATTGCGGCAAAAAGGAATGGGCGTGCGCACTCGCTGCACGCCAGATGTCAACGAGGTTATCTGCGTCGTCAGATTTATAAGGTCTGATCATTGTCAGAGATTCTTTCATGTCCGTGCTGCCGAGGGTCTCGGTCAGCGTCGTGTCAGGGGATGTTGAAAATCAGGCACAGATAACCTCGCGCGCAATAATGGGCTGCCGGTCTCTGTGTGCTTTTCATGGGGCGGCCTCTTTGCCACCCGGCCTTAACGGGACATAAAATCTCCAAGTTTGTTGTCCTCAGATAACACCGCTCGTTCAGGCGATCAAGAGGTGAGCTGGATTGTCCGGCCACAACGCAAGCATGGTTGACGCACCATACTGCGTGTGCGCCCTGTCATTGCTGCAGCGCTTCAGAATCCGGTATTGATGAGTTGAACCCTGCGATTGACGGCTGCATCAGGATTGGCAGGGTCACGTAACTGTTCCTCGCCAACGCCGACGGCTTCGACACTCTTGGGTGGCACCCAGAATGTTGTGATCAATACTTCGCGTACCGCATCTGCTCGGCGTTGCGACAGTTCCAGATTGTACTCGCGCTTGCCCTTGGCATCCGTATGTCCAACGATAATAAATTTCTGATCCAGCAGATAGGGCGTGTGGAGCGCATCGGCGATTGCGCCAATCGTCTCGTAGGAATCCGGTTTGATGCGATCAGAATCGAAGTCAAAATTGATTTCAACGTTGAACTGCCGCAGATTCTCGAGCAGATTGACCATCGGCACACCCTTTGGTGCGTTTTCGCCCGGGTTTCTTTTGATGTTCTGCAATGCAAGCGCTCGAATATCGTTCGGGTTGAGTGTCGCCTGCTGTTCCACACCGCGCAGTGATTCAACAATTTGCGTATGGGAAATTTTGGTTTGTGCTTCAGCCGCAGCAAAAGCGAGCGGCATGCTCAATGTAAGCGCCAGTAACTGAATGCTGTTTTTCATTTTGCGACCTTTCAAGGACCGTGTGAGTGGAAGGTCAGCGATATCCAGCGTCGGTAATGACCTGTCCGCAGGCTTTGCTCAATTTGCGTTTGTTCAAAAGGCACTGCAATGTGTAGCCCTTGCCCCTTGTCGTGCTTGGGCACAACCGCTTGGCATCCCCGCGACATATTTTGGCAGCGGAATCCTGTGCTGCGTGTCGCTCAGCCAGCAGAACATAGACCCGAACATAATCGATTGCACAGGTTGCCGATACTTTGGAGGCATTGTCTTGAAGGCAGCTTTGAATGCGATTATTGCCCAGTTTGACATTCTTGCAGTATTTCTGAATGTCCTTGCCACAACTCGTAGAAAGGATGCGTATAGCGTCCGCGTACCCCAGAGTTTGTGCGGATGCTGATCCAACTGTTAAAAGTGCGGTCAGGCCGATGATGATGATGCGAATAAGGTTTTTCACGCTTGGTACACTCCATGTGCACATATCTTTCATTCTTTTTCATATTTATTCAATAGTGATTTGGTGATTGAGCAAAACTTGTCGGGGATATGTTTAAATTTTCAGGTAAAAACCCCATGGCTGAAATAATAATGTGAATTTACCTTGCTCTCATTGGTGCATTTACACGAATATCGAATTCCGGCTGCTGTATGAGGTTGGAGGTACGCATGGTTTGACTGAAGCGGTGCCACAATGGTGTAATCCCATGCTCAAGAGAGCCGGGTTCACGCTGATGTCAGTCTAGATCTGCAGGCCATTTGCAAGATCGGCAACGGTGTGCTGGCCCAGTTGTTTCACCAGCGTCTCTTCTGCGCAATTTAACGCCTCATCAAGATGAACAGCGACAACTCTTTCAATATCGCATTCAATCGGATTGTCTTCGCCGGTAGGAGCCGGGCGCAAAAAGCGGTCGCCCAGAGCCAGGTAGATATCAGCAATGGTGATCGCATCGGCCTGTCGCCCCAGCTTCCAGCCGCCGGCATGTCCCTTCTCCGACAATACGATGCCATTGCTTTTGAGTGCGCCCAGCACCCGGCGTACAACGACGGGGTTGGTCCGCGCAAAGCCTGAGAGCGTATCGGATGTCAGTGGCTCGTCGGGACGAACGGCCATGTGGCCGAGTAAATGCAGCGCGACTGAGAACTTGCTATTTCGCTTCATGTAACTTACATAGTTGCGTGAAATGGTTCAAACAAGGAAATTCCCATGCCACATGTTGATGTTGCTATCATTGGTGCCAGTTTTGCAGGAATTGCTGCTGCGCTGCAACTGGCTCGCGCCAGTCGGCGTGTGAAACTTTATGACACCGACGCAACCCGTAACCGTTTTGCCGGTTCAGCCCATGGTTTTATTGGCCACGACGGGCGCCCACCACAACAGTTAAAGGCGCTGGGTCTGAAAGATCTTGGCGTCTATCCAACTGTAGAACTGGTGCCACAGGCAGTCAGCAGGATATCAAAAAACGGAACGGTTTTTGAAGTGGAGGCCAAAGGTTCAGGATGCACAGCAGACCGGGTCATTCTGGCCTATGGCGTGCGCGACATTCTGCCGGACATTCCAGGAATGTCGGAGGCCTGGGGAGAGGGGGTTGTCCATTGCCCCTATTGTCATGGTTATGAGTTGCGGGGCAAAAGACTTGGCGTACTCCATACCAGTGACATGTCCATCCACCAATTGCAGGTGCTTTCCGACTGGAGTGATGATCTGGTCTATTTCACCAATGGCAACACCATTGATGACTGTGCATTGAACGATATCAGGGCGCGGGGTTACACGGTGGTGGGTGACGTGGTTACAAGCCTTGCACTTGAGGGGAAACAGGTCAGGGCCGTTGTTCATCGGGGCGGCGTGACAGATGTTGCTGCTTTGTACATCATAACAGCGACTGTGCCATCGTCTTCGCTTGCTGCAGATTTGGGTTGTGAATTTGATCAGGGGCCATTTGGCCCGTTTGTAGCAGTGAATGGATCTCAGCAAACTTCGATAGATGGTCTCTATGCTGCCGGTGATCTCACCCGGCCGAAGCACAATGCGACATTTGCTGCGGCTGACGGTGTGAATGCAGGTATCAGCACGCACCAGTCGCTGCTCGCAGAAAAATGGGCTGCCGGACGGTGAGGCATTCGCCCTTTCGTCAATCAGCGAAAGGGCAGGCCTGTGCAGCAGATTTTCAGTTCAGCAGCCTGCTAGACACTCTCGGGCGTGGGCAGTTTGTTTCGCCCACGCAGCGTAACCAGCAGCCACAAGAGGCAGCCCACCAGAACCGGCAGTGTTGCATAGGGCACGGCCGCCCAGTCCAAACCCGCAATCATGGCACCAGAGCCAAATGAGGTAATCGTTGCCACCAGCGCGACAAGGGTTTCATTGAGGCCCTGCACAGGACCGCGTTCGCGTGCAGATACTGATGCGCCCAGCAGACTGGTTGATCCGATGTAACCAAAATTCCAGCCAAGGCCCGACAAGGCCAGCGCCGCATAAAAGTGCACAAGACTGGTGCCGGTGATCGCGGTTACAGACGCTGCCAGCAGCAGCACCATACCGCAGGCAATGATCCGGGTGGCACCAAAGCGATTGATCAACCGGCCCATGAAAAAACTGGGCGCAAACATCGCCACAACATGCCATTTGATGACATCGCCCGCTTCGAAATCGCCAAATCCGCAAATGATCATTGCAAGGGGCGTCGGGGTCATCAAAAAGATCATCGCGCCCTGCGTTGCTGCCATACACACGATCGCAGTTGCCACCGGTGCGCGCCGCAATGTTCCCAGAACGGCACGCCGGTCCACGGGGCTTTCGTCGTTCTCGGCAATTGACTTGTCAATTTTCAGGAAGAGCAACGGTATGGCGCCAATCAGCGCTGTGACCACGATGGCAACATAGGCACCGGCAAAGGGAACCGCAGCAAAACCATCTTTGGCCAGTTTGAAAATTTCGGGGCCGAGAAAGGCAGCAAGCAGGCCTGAACCAAGGGTGAGCGATATGGCTGTCGCCTGCCACGAACCGGCAACGATTTCACCCGCGGCAAACCGGAAATAGGCAAAACAAACGAGCGCTGATCCAAAAAGTGCATGGGCAACCAACAACAGCATGAAGCTTGCATTGAACATGGCGACAGCGCCTGACAACCCGGCTATCATTGCCAGTGCTGCCCCCAGCAGAAATCCGGCACGGCGTCCGTGACGCGCCATAATCATCGACATGGGCGCGGCCGATACAAGGCCGGCAAGAACCTGGATGGAAGGGGCGAGTGTCGCCATGGCGGGTGTCGGCGCAAGCTGCAGGCCGACAAGTCCCCCCAGAATAATCAGCATTGGCATCATGGCGCTCAAAATCACGTTGGCGCTCAACAGTAAAACCAGATTTCGGCTCTGGGTGGCTGTGAGGTCGTTGGGCATGAAACATACTTTCCGTCAGCGATACCTGGGGATCAGGAATTGACTTTTGAACCTTAAGCGCATTGGATGTTGGCGAAAATGTCAATTGAGTATCAAAAATGGACAATATGGAAATGCCGCGCGTAATCGATGTGCTGCTGTTTGACGGCGTGAACATTCTGGATGTTGCCGGACCAGTGCAGGCTTTCGATGTTGCAACAGGCAGGCAGGGCAAAAAGGCCTATTCTCACCGCTTTGTTTCCATGGATGGTCAATCTGTCAAAGCAAGCTGCGGCCTGACCATGGGCTGCGATGCGCGCCTGAGCGCGGGTGCCCGTGAAACCGATCTGATTGTGCCGGGTGGCGATGTGGCACCATCAATGAGGAACCCGGCTCTTTTGGATATCATTCGACAGCGTTTTGATGCCGGCAACAACAGCCGACTGATTTCCATTTGTTCCGGTGCACTTATTCTTGCAGCGAGCGGTGTGCTTGATGGCTGTGAGGCGACCAGCCACTGGTCAAGAGCACAACAGGTTGCGGTCGAGTTTCCGACGGTTCGCTGGAATTTCGATCGCATCTTTACGCTGTCGGATCGTATTTACACCTCTGCCGGTGTTTCATCCGGCATTGATTTGGCCCTGGCAATGATCGGTAATGATCTCGGGTCCCTGGCTGCACGCGCTGTCGCGCAGGAGTTGGTCGTCTACCTCAGGCGCACCGGTGGTCAGAGCCAGTTCTCCGAATTGTTGCAGGCCCAGTTCACCACAGATGAGACCTTGACACAGTTGATTGACCGGATTGTCAACGAACCGGGTCATCCATGGCAATTGGAGGACCTGGCCGCTGCCGCGCATATGACGCCCAGAACATTGAGCCGCAAATTCCACAAGGCATTTGGAACGCCGCCTGTTCATTATGTGGAAAAAATCCGAGTGGCCCGGGCACGCAGCCTGTTGGATGAGAATGTGCCGCTGAAAACCGTTGCCGGCCTGTGTGGTTTTGGGGATGTTCAGCGCATGCGCCGCGGTTTCAAGCGCCAGCTTGGGGTCGGCCTGGCGGATTATGTTGCTCACTTCTCCCCATCAATCCACTAGCCGCCCATCTGTGCAAGTACCACGGTTGATTGCACGTCTCCGACATCTGGCATCTGACTGATCTCGTCGAGCAGTTGCGTCAGGCGCTCGGACGTTGCGGTTTCAACGATCACCACGGCATCTGTGGGGCCCGCCGTTGAGTAACATTGGATCGTCTCGACCATTGCCTGCAGACGTTTCAAAACCGGCGCACAGGAACGGCTGTCAATCCTGATCGACAGGATCGCCCGGGTAACGTTTTCCTGCGCAGTTGTATTGATGATGGCCTGATAGCCGGTGATGATGTTTTGTTGTTCGAGCTTGTAAATGCGATCCTGAACGGCGGTGCGAGACAATCCAAGCTCTTTACCAAGCGCTGTTGCAGATTGTCTGCCGTTGGCACGCAGCAGTGCCAGTAGTTTTCGATTGGTTGGATCAAGATGGCCGTCGAAACGCATGATCTAATTCCGATGATTGGGCGATTTGCCGGTCAATACGTCAATCCGCAACTTGTTTCAGACCTGCCGATCATATGTTCTACACTTATCATTTCATCGGTGTGAAGGACAATTGCATGCAACGAATTCAACCGACGCAATTTACCGGCAAAACCCCATGGGAAGCCCTGGACATTGAGCGGATCAACGGCGTTACCATTCGTCTGCACTGGGCAGATGAACCCTATATCTGGCACGTGAATGATGGACCGGAAGTTTTTGTTGTGCTGGACGGCCTGGTTGATATGCACACACGCGATAAAGATGGAGAGAAAATCTGGCCCCTGGCAACCGGCGATATTTTTCACGCGGTGGATGGGGATGAGCATGTGGCTCATCCTAAAGGTCAGGCGCGCGTATTGGTCATTGAAATGGCAGGGAGTGTCTGAGTGCTGCATTGTCAGTTTGATGTGATACAGATTGTCGGGCGTTCGCGAAAAGACGTTCTAAATGGCCTGGGTCCATTGAACCTTTAGGCCAGATTGTCTAGCTCATCGGTATGACCAAAGATGCACCCTATGACGCATTTGCCCTGTCCTATGCGCAGGACAATGAGAAAAATGCTTTCAATGCCTGGTATGAGCGACCGGAAGTGCTTCGCCTGCTGGGCGATGTTGCCGGCAGCCAGGTGCTTGATGCCGGGTGCGGCGCTGGCGCCCACAGTGCGGCACTTGTCGAGCGCGGTGCAACCGTCACCGGTGTTGACCAGAGCCTTGGCATGCTTGAACTTGCGCGTAAAAGGCTTCCCGATTCGGTGCGCCTTGAACAGGCTGATTTGCGTGAGCCATTGATGTATGCCGATGGCCAATTCGCCAAAATCCTTGCTTCGCTGGTCATGCACTATCTTGAAGACTGGAAAATTGCTCTGGATGAATTCCATCGCGTTCTTGCCCCTGGTGGTGCATTGGTCATATCCACCCACCACCCCTTCATGGATTTCATCGTGTCAAAGGGGGAAAACTACTTTGCGACCTATGAGTTCGAAGATTACTGGGTAAAAAACGGTCAGGACATCTATCTCAAATTTTGGCACCGGCCGCTTCAAGCCATGTTGGACGCTTTGCACGACAGCGGTTTTGTGCTGGATTCACTCACGGAACCTTTGCCCGATGAGACGGCGAGGACGCTGTTTGCCGATGATTTCAAGCTTCTTTCCACCCAGCCGCGGTTCATATTCTTTCGGGCCCTGAAGCCACTTATTTGATGGTGGAATCAAAATGGGCCCAAATGGCCCATTTCCAATTACCGTATCATTCAGGTTTTACGCTTCGGCATATTCATCTTTCAGCCTTAGCCATGCCATCGGCATGTCATCGCCCGCCTCATCACGGCCCTTTGGCACTAGATCCAGATAATGATAACCGGCATTCAGCATATCCAGACCGCGGCTGTAGGTCGAATAGGTGTGATAGATCTTACCGTCTTCGCCCTTGCAGAAAACACTGATGCCGGGTGCTTCGTCTGCCGGGAAAGTGCTGGGGCGATAGTTATAGTACAATGCGTCTTTTTCGCGCGCTTCGGCAGTGAATGAAACGTCAAAATCGTAGTTGAAGTCGCTGTCCAGCGAAGACGCCCACTCAAAATGCCATCCCATGCGCTGTTTGAATGCATCAAGTGTCGCCAAAGGGGCACGTGAAACCGCAACAAGTGTCACGTCGCGTGCGGCCAGATGCACAACATTACCATCAAAATTATCAGCCCAGAAAGAGCAGCTCTTACAGCCAGCCTGCCATTCAGGGCCATACATGAAATGATAGACAACCAACTGACTGTTGTCGCCAAACAGATCGCCAAGTGATTTGGGGCCTGCATCTGTTTCGAAAGTATAATTCTTTGTGACTTCAACCCACGGCAGGGCGCGGCGTTCACTGCTGAGCGCATCACGCTCCCGGGTAAATTCCTTTTCCCGTTCGAGCAAAGCCACACGCTGCTTCAACCATTCCTCACGCGATACAACTGCATGCTGTTCCATAGCGATTTCTCCTGTCAGAATAATTTTTCAAGGCAATTGAAACTGGAATTCCAGCCCATGCCGTGGTTGTCCCGGTTTGCCACTTCAGCAAATGAGCGCTGGTCGAGCGTCATGTGGGTTCCACCATCAACAGCGGTGAAGGTGACGGTTATTTCAGTTTCCTCGCCGCGTGAGCCGTCTTCCTGTATCCAGGCCCAACTGAACACGAGGCGATTTGGGCGCTCGATTGTCTTGTAAACGCCACTGCAGATAACCTCGCCACCATCGGCGTTGCGCATGGTCGTCTGCCAGCTGCCGCCCTCACGAACATCCAGCGTATGATCGGGGATACTCATGCCCTCAGGCCCCCACCACTGGGTCAGCAATTCCGGCTTGATCCAGGCGTCAAACAGCTTGTGCGGGGTCGTCGCAAAAGTTCGTTCAACCACCAGAACCTGATCATCAATCACGGTTGTCATTTTCTTTTTCCTCCTGCTGAATTACCTTTTCCAGGCGATCGAAAGATGTTTGCCAGAAGCGGCGGTAGCGGGCGATCCAGTCATCAAGACTGCGCAAACTTTGCGGGCGCACACGAAAGGAACGAAATTGCCGGTCGATACGACGTTCAATCAACCCGGCCTCTTCAAGGACCTTCAGGTGACGTGAAACCGCAGGTTTGGAAATGTTGAACGGCTCTGCCAGTGAACCGGCAGTCTGGTCACCGCGCTCGAGAAGTTGTTCGACAATGGCAAACCGTGTCGGGTCCGACAAAGCCGAGAATATGGTTTGTACACTCATTATTTACCTCATTCGTTAAATAACAAATATGTTAAATTAAGGGTGATGTCAAGCGCAAGAACACTGTTGCATGCTTCAATTTTATTCATGCGTGAATTGAGATGGAGACCTTGCACAGTTGGTTAAGCGGTGCGATAGGACGCCAGTTATGTTTCCAATTGAAGGACCGGAACGCTGTCCGCATCCACCAATTCAGAAATTTCAGTTTACAGACTGGCTGCAGGTGGCTTGATTGCCATGGCAGTTGCCATGGGATTTGGCCGTTTTGTCTATACGCCTCTTCTACCAGACCTCATGGAAGGCCTGCACCTGAGCCCTTCGCAGGCGGGGCTAATCGCCTCATCAAATTACGTCGGATATTTGCTGGGGGCCATTCTGGCTTCCTACAGCTGGGCAGCGGGCAAGGAGCGGTTGATTGTTATAGCAGGTCTTGCTGCAACAACGCTTTTGTTACTGGCTATGCCATTTGCACATGATGTTATCGCGCTATCAATAATTCGGTTCTCGGCAGGTATCGCCAGCGCATTTGTCATGATTTTTTGCTCAACCATCGTATTCAGCCACTTTGATGCAGCCGGTCGCAATGACCTGCAGGCTATCCATTTTGGCGGCGTTGGCATTGGTATGGCCCTGTCTTCCGCCCTGGTTATTGCGCTGGTGGCCTATAAGGCGGACTGGCAGTCCGGATGGTATGGTGCCGGTGGCTTTGCACTGTTGGGTACCTTGATAGCTGCGATGCTGTTGCGCGCAGATCCGCTGAGAAATGGCGCCAGCAAACGAGAGCCGGCTTTGATCTGGGATCGCCGGTTGGTATCCATCACCATAGCCTACGGTCTCTTCGGTCTTGGCTACATCGTTACGGCAACCTTTTTGGTCGCCATCGTTCGCGGCGGGCAGACCCAGTCAGTGCTTGAAGGCTGGGTCTGGCTGGTGACCGGATTGATAGCAGTGCCATCTGTTTTGATCTGGGGCTGGGTTCGCAGACGGTTCGGCCTTGTGACGACATTTATTGCGGGCTGTATTGTTGAGGCGATTGGGGTTGCGGCCAGTGTTCTGCTGCCCTTGCCGATCGGCCCATTCATTGGCGGTCTTCTTCTTGGATTTACCTTCGTTGCCGTGACCGCCTATGGTTTGCAGATTGGCCGTGTTCTCGCGCCACAGTCGCCCAGAAGAGCACTGGCCATCATGACAGCGGCCTTTGGAACCGGACAAATTATTGGACCATTGATTGCCGGTTATCTGGCTGACCTGTCCGGCAATTACACTTCTGGCAGTCTGGTGGCCGCATTGGCTCTTGTGGTCTCGGCACTTTTCGCCATGATGGCCAGCGGTCACGATAAGGGCACACAAAAGTGATATGGAAGCTCCACGTTTTGGGCATAAATATCACCACGATGGATTATACAGTCGGCTGCTTTGGGCGAAATGTTGTCGAAAACAAAATAAAAACGGCTAACACAGCGAGATCGCGAATTGTTCAAATCATTCTTTCCTAATCCCAAGTGGTTTTTTCTTTCAGCAATAGCCTGGTCACTATCGTGTGCTCTGGTCTGGTATGGTTTCGGAACAGAAATTGGCACTGCAATCGGGTTTGAATTCGCTGCACCGGATGCGCCACCTGTCGTCGGCATTCACTATTTCTGGACGCAGAGTTTTTTGTGGTTTTACATCTATTATGCCGTGACAGCGCTGTTGTTTGCAGGGTTCTGGTATTGGCTTGAACCGCATCCCTGGTACCGGTGGTCCGTGCTGGTTTCGGCCTTCATTTTGTTTTCGACTTATTTTTCTGTACAGGTTTCAGTGGCGCTCAACAATTGGCGCAGACCGTTTTTTGATGATGTGCAAACAGCACTTGGCGGCAGTGACGAAATAACGGCGGGCCGGTTCTATACGCTGATATTGGTGTTCTTTTTCATTGCGACCATGGCCATTACAGTAGCGGTCATAACGCGCTTTGTCGTCAGCCATTATATTTTCCGCTGGCGAACCGCCATGAATGACTACTACATGTCCAAATGGGCGGACGTGCGTCATATTGAAGGTGCGTCACAGCGTGTTCAGGAAGACACGATGCGGTTTGCCGGCATCATGGAAAGTCTTGGCGTCAGCATGGTCGATGCCATCATGACCTTGTTTGCCTTTCTTCCGGTTTTGTGGAGCCTGTCAAGCTATGTAACAGAGCTTCCAATCGTCGGAGAAATTCCCGCGCCATTGTTTACAGCCGCTATATTCTGGGCTTTGTTTGGTACTGTGCTGCTCTCTGTAGTTGGCATCCGTCTGCCTGGTCTGGAATTCAGGAACCAACGTGTCGAGGCAGCATACCGTAAGGAACTGGTCTATGGTGAAGATGACGCCGAGCGTGCCCAGCCACCCAAGGTAACCGAGCTGTTTGCCAATGTGCGAACCAACTATTTTCGCCTTTATTTCAACTATATGTATTTCAATGTCGCCCGTTATTTCTATCTGCAGACGGACAATATTTTTTCCATCATCATTCTCATTCCCACCATTGCGGCTGCAAAAATTACATTCGGCCTTATGCAGCAGATACTGGCCGCCTTTGGGCAGGTGAGTTCATCCTTTCAATATCTGGTGTATTCCTGGACAACCATCGTTGAACTGATGTCAATCTACAAACGGCTTAAAACGTTTGAGGCTGCAATCAGCAATGAACCATTGCCTGACATCGATGCGGAATTTCTCTCACGTATTGATTCCACGCTTGATCCGAATGTATCCGATATCAAAACGGAAAAACCGTAACACACACTGATTCCAACACAGAGCAATAGGCCTGTATCAGAAGTTTTGTTGCGCCTGACTTTCTCCTGAGAAAGTCAGGCGTTCGTTGCCAAAACGTGTTATGGCGCTTGAAAGGTGATCGGAATTGTCGCGGGTACTGTGATAATCAGCACTTCAAATTGGGTTCGATAGCGCCTATATCTGCGGTTGCGCATCTCATGAACAATCATGTCTGTGTTTGGGGAACTGAATCTGATGGACACCAAGGTTCAACGCAAGTTGACGACGATCCTTGCGGCTGATGCTGCCGGCTACAGCAGCGCGATGGATGCCGATGAGCTGAGTACGCTTGAGGCATTGCGCGCCGCGCGTGATGTTTTTTCCAAATTCATAACCCGGCACAACGGCCGTATTGCCAATATGGCCGGTGACGGACTGATTGCGGATTTCCCGTCTGTTGTCGAAGCAGTTCAATGCGCCATCGAGGTGCAGAGCGAGCTTGATGATGAAATCAAACAGGGTGGTCTGCGCTTTCGCATCGGTGTTCATCTTGGTGATGTTCTGGTGGATGGTGATGATCTGTTGGGCGAGGGGGTTAACCTGGCTGCCCGGTTGCAATCAATGGCTGAGCCCGGCGGTGTGCTCGTCTCTCAGCAGGTCTATGATCAGGTTCGATCAAAACTGTCTGTCGGGTTTGAATATCTGGGCGAAAAACGTCCCAAGAATTTTTCTGAAGACGTTCCCGTCTATTGTGTTGCATTTGGCGATGCTGAAAACCGGACAACTTTTGATCAACATGCATTTGGGCGCAATGCATCAAAATCGGCACCCACCGCACGGCCGGAAGCCGCGCCTGACCATGACACACAGCCGGACGATGATTTGCGTCACAAGGTTATCCGCCATGCGAAAATTCTGGGCTCAATCTGGATTGGTCTCCTGGCAATCAATCTGCTGACAGGAGCCGGTTTTTGGGTTCAATGGCCAGGCCTTGCCATGTTGGCAATATTGGCACTTGAAGCATCACCCTTACTGGTAGCCGGCAGATTTGAAAAGAACACCGCACGTGTCGCTATCACCATTGCCGTCCTGACGCTGATCAATCTGTTTTCCTGGTCAGGAACATTATGGGTTATCTGGCCCGCTGGCGCGCTCATTGTTGTAGAAGTTATCCGCCAGATAAACAGCAAGAAATGATCTACAACAAAACCGGGTTCAGGCGCCGCCGTCGCCCTTTTTTTGTCTTTTGATTGCCTCCTGATAGGAAATGCAATCGACATCCTCCCTCAGGCACACATCACTCACCAGTCTTTCCATGGCACGCCAGTAGGCACCGCCATTCATTTCCACAAAGTGAAATCCGATTTGCAGCGGTTTGCGTTGTCCATTGTACTGGCTGTCAAATGCGCGGCGAAATGCCTGATAGGTCCGCTCTTCAAAAGCTGCGCTGCGGGCACGATTTTCCAGACCACCGGAATGGCGCACAAACAGATTGTAATCCATGGCGATGATACGACGGTTGGCAGGCCCTTCGGGGATTAACGGCAGGTCAAAAGTACTGAAATCTTCATAATAGCGGGGCGATACGGGGCCGCGCGAAACGCCGCTCGCATCATAGGTGTAGCCGGTCTGTTTCAACGCAGCCGTCAAATTGCCATTTGTCGAAAGATAGGGCGCGCGAAACCCGACAATTTCACTGTCCACAAACCGGCGCCATTGTGCTGGTTCGAAATCGCCCGCTTTGATACCCGTCCAGGCGTTTGCAAGAATAGTGTCAAAAGCTTCAAATTCGGCGACCCAGTCATTCCTGCTCCAGTTCTTGCCATCGAAATGGCCGCACCCATGGCTGGCGATCTCGTGGCCATTTTCGCGTGCATTCCAGATATATTCCAGCCGTTGCCTGACATCATCCCGGTTTTCACCGAACCCGACATTGGAGCGCCCGCTACGCTGACCGGGCGCGCGGTAATCAAGACGCTGGTCTCTTGTCATGGCGAATGTGCAGGAAAGAAAATAGGTGAATTTGGCACCTGTGCGGGCGGCAATGGAAAGACTTTTCTCCCATAGAGAATTGTCATGGGCGCCGTCAAAGGAGATGATCAGCAGCTGTTTTTGCGCGCTATCGCCTGATCGGGCGAACGGCGCCATCGAACTGATCATGATTGCGGTTGCAATCAGCAGGTGCGGTAGCGACTTTAATTTTCTTCGCATCAAGTGGGACCTGATTAATTTTCGGTTCTGGCGCTTGCATTCCTGTCAAACTGCTACGGACGGCAAATTACACAATTCACGCATATATTGCAGGCATTCATAATTTAGTGAAGAGACTAACGTGGATCAGCCCGCTTGTTGGATGAATTTGGATCACTTTGGTGTGTGGAGAATCATTCAGGAAGCACAGGCCACACATTTCTCGGCCATTGGGTCTATTTCAAGGCGACCATCGGGGATCTCCGCATCACATTCTGTGCAATATCCGTAATCTTCCTGTCGGATGCGTCGTTCGGCCATTTCAATGCGCAACAGATCACGCTGCCGCTGGCGTTCTTGAGCTTCTGCCATCGCTTGCTGTTGCATGGAATCCATGCGCGATAAACGACCGACAGCCTGCTGATCCAGCATTACTGTGGAACGTGCTTCTTCCGAGAGCTTCGACATTTCCTCAAGCTCTGTGCGGCGAGCCGCAAGGCGCTTTCTTGCAATTTCAAGATCAATAGCCATGTTGGTATGCTAGGTCTGCAGTTGAACGGATGCAAGGCCGGTCTGAACGTGTGTTTTTTGCTTTTTATTGCAACAGTATGAAAGCACAATGCGGATTCGTTGTCCGGACTGAGAGGCTTGCTGCCTGCGCGTGCGGGACGAGGAAACTTGGCACTAGCCGTGCGTATTTGTGCAACGGCCTGCGCAACTGGAAAGAGGAGCAAATATGGTCTGGCTGATATTGGGTATCGTGGTTTTTCTTGGCATACATTCGGTCAGGATTGTCGCACCGGCGATGCGACAGCAGATAATAGCGCAAAGAGGTGAGGGGTTCTGGAAGGGCAGCTACTCACTGATATCCATCATTGGCTTTGTGATCATCATTTGGGGCTTTTCACTGGCACGTCTGGAAGGGCCGCAGCTTTTTATCCCACCTGTTTGGGGGACCCACGTTACGCTTTTGCTGATGTTGTTTTCTTTTATTTTGCTGATGGCATCCAACCTGCCGGCTGGCAGGATTAAGGCGGCAACAAAACATCCCATGCTTGTGGCGATCCAGCTTTGGGCTTTTGGTCATCTGCTCGCCAACGGTGATCTGGCATCCGTTATCCTGTTTGGCAGCTTTTTGGTGTGGTCAGTGTTCGACCGGATCTCTGAAAACCGGCGCGTGCCTGCCGATGACCCTTCGTCAAAACCGGCCCCCGCCATTCGCAATGATGTGATTGCCATCGTTGTCGGCGCTGTAATCTATGTATTGTTTGTGTGGAAACTTCATCTTTGGCTCATTGGTGTTGCACCTGTTGCCGTGTAAATGACAGTGAATTCGTCAAAATTGACATTTCCCCTTACATGCGCCGTAAAATCGGCTACAAGGCCGCCTGAAACAATAAAAATGTGCCTGGACCTGTTCCGGCACGGAGCTGAGGGCCGGCAAAGCCGGTAGCATATATGTCAGACGATAGTTTTATCCGTGAAGTAGATGACGAGCTGCGCTCCGACAGGATGCGCGGTGTCTGGTCCAGATTTGGCAAATACATCATTGCTGCCGCAGTCCTGGTTGTGCTTGGTACCGCCGCTGACCGCGGCTACGACTATTGGAAAAAGTCCCAGGCATCCAAATCAGGTGATGCCTTCCTGGCTGCCTTGACATTGGCACGCGATGGCCAACAGGATCAGGCCCTTGCTGCACTGAGGCAACTTGAGCAAAACGGGTTTGGTGCCTATTCGGTCCTGGCGCGCATGCGTGCTGCAACCGTCCTTGCTGATCAGGGTGATTTTCAGACTGCTATTTCGGATTTTTCCACCATTGGAAATGACAATGGTGTACCCGCCGCGATACGCGACATTGCCCGAATTCGCGCAGGCTACCTTCTCGTCGACCACGGCTCTTACGAAGATGTTGCGACACAGGTTGAAGTTTTGAGCGGTGGCGACAACCCAATGCGTCACTCAGCCCGCGAAGCCCTTGGCCTTGCTGCATGGAAAGCCAATGATTTTACCCGGGCGCGAGAATGGTTCGATTTGATAGCAGGCGATAATGGTGTGCCGGGCGGGATTTCCCAAAGGGCCGGTGTCATGCTTGATATTATAACTGCCAGCGGAAAGGCCGGAGCGCAGTCCTGACGGATCTGCGCTGGCCGTCAACACGACGAGGATGCCCGCATGAGTTTTACTGTAGCCATCGTCGGGCGACCCAATGTTGGAAAATCGACCCTTTTTAACCGCCTTGCCGGCCGCAAGCTTGCGCTTGTTGATGACACACCCGGCGTTACCCGCGACCGGCGTCCTGGCGACGCGCGGCTGGTTGATCTGAAATTTGGCATCATCGACACGGCCGGTCTGGAAGAAACCGGACCGGATACACTCGAAGGCCGTATGCGCGAGCAAACCGAAGCGGCGATTGATGAAGCCGATATCACACTGTTTGTCATTGATGCAAAACTTGGTCTGACGCCAGCAGATGAAACCCTGGCAACGATCCTTCGAAAGCGCGGCAAACCAGTTGTTCTGGTGGCCAATAAGGCAGAATCGCGCGGTGCTGAGTCCGGTCTTTATGATGCCTATCGGCTGGGGCTGGGTGATGCCTGTCCGATTTCAGCTGAGCACGGGCAGGGCATGCTGGATTTGCGCGATGCCATCGTTGGGGTGATCGGCGAAGAGCGTGCCTTTGCAGATAGTAATGAAGAGGCAGAGACTGACGTCGAGCTTCTGGAAGAAATCGACGAAGATGCCATTCCGGAATATGACAATACCAAACCTTTGCGTGTTGCGATTGTTGGCCGGCCCAATGCGGGTAAATCCACACTGATCAACCGATTTTTGGGACAGGAGCGATTGCTGACCGGGCCTGAGGCTGGCATCACCCGCGATTCCATTTCGGTTGAGTGGGAATGGCAGGGCCGCAAGATCAAGATGTTCGATACGGCCGGTATGCGCCGTAAATCACGCGTTCAGGAAAAACTTGAGAAATTGTCTGTGGCGGATGCTTTGCGGGCAATCCGGTTTGCAGAGGTCGTGGTCATTGTGCTTGATGCGGATATTCCGTTTGAGAAACAGGATCTGCAGATTGCCGACCTTGTTATCCGTGAAGGCAGGGCACCCGTTATCGTTTTCAATAAATGGGATATGATCGAAGACCGCCAGGAAGCACTGACCGACCTTCGTGAAAAGACAACCCGCCTGTTGCCTCAGGTGCGCGGCATTCGCGCAGTACCCGTCTCCGGTCTGACAGGTGATGGTCTTGAAAACCTGATGAAGAATGTCATTGAGACGCATAAAACCTGGAACCAGAGAATTCCCACTGCCAAGCTGAACCGCTGGCTGGATATGATGCAGGTTCAGCATCCGCCACCGGCCGTTTCGGGGCGTCGAATTCGCATGAAGTACATGACGCAGATCAAGGCCCGTCCGCCCGGCTTTGTCATTTCCTGTACACGCCCCGAGGCCTTGCCGGAGTCATACACCCGTTATCTGATTAATGGCATGCGGGAAGATTTCAATCTGCCGGGTGTGCCGATCCGCATCTCGATGCGCAAGGGTGACAACCCGTTTGCGCCAAAGAAGAAGCGGCGTTAACGCATAGGTTGCTTGCCGGTTTTGCGGCCAGGAATGCCTCTATTGGGGGCATGTGCCTGTACATTCGCGTCAGTGTCTCAACCGTGAAACAATTCTTTATCGCTTGACCACAATTAGTTGCTGCTGTGCCCAATTAACGCTCCATAAAGGTTAATAGTCCATCATCACTGACAAATGTGTTTCAGTCTGTGTGCTGTGGAGTAGAGTATTGCGTTCAAGTTTAGTCTCTTTTGGCCAACGTGCGGCTGTTGACCGTCGTTGGTGCGCACCCGTCCTGTTCGGGGCCGCCGCATTTTTCGTTTCCACATCGACCATTGCCTATTCAGACATGGCCAGTCTTATGTCTGGCGCCCAAAGCGGCAAGGCACGCTGGCAGACCTATCTGGTGGATGCACCAGCCGGTTCAATCCACTCGGTTGAAATGGCGTTCCTGGATCAAACCACAACAGGTTCGACACTGGATGGAGCAGGGATCAAAACGGCAGATGGCAAGACCGTCGCCTTTCGTGCAAAGCGTACAGCCAAAAACACAACGCCGGATGAGCAGCGCGTAACCCGGAACCAAAAGCGAGGCCGGGTAACTTCGGTACTGCCTGTTGCACCGCCGAAGGATTTTTCTGCCGGATCCGTCCTTGAGCGCTCCAGCATGATCTTAAAACCCACCGATGCCGAACACACGGAAATGACCTTTGTCAAACCGAGTATCAAAGGCAAGGAAGTTGAAATCGCGACTGCATTTCACCGCCGGCCCAGCGATAATGGCAATTCGGGCCTGCCTGTTATGCTGGCAAGTCTTGTAACCAATGACACGCCGGATATTTTGGCAACAGCCTATGCGCCGGTTGAACCCGATTATGCAAGCAAGTCACCATTTTCGTCGCTTTTGAAAGATGAGAAAAAACAGGGACGTTTCTTCCCACCCATCCCCAAAAACGATCACGCCTGGGCCGGAGACGCCTTGCCTGCCTATGTTTTTTCGTCCCGTGAGCAACAATGTCTGGCGTCAGGTATCTATTTTGAAGCCCGCGGAGAACCGGTGAAGGGCCAGGCCGCCGTGGCGCAGGTCATTCTCAATCGTGTCAGAAACCCTGCCTATCCAAACCGTATTTGCGGCGTGGTTTATCAAAACAAACGCTGGCGCAACCGCTGTCAATTCTCATTTGCCTGTGATGGTGTGCGGGACCGTGTTCATTCGAAGAAGAACTGGTCGGTTGCCACGGATGTGGCCATGGCGGTAACAGCCGGAAAAATCTGGTTGGATCAGGTTGGATCCTCCACCCACTACCACGCGGTTTATGTGCGGCCAAAATGGGCCCGCTCCATGAAGCGGGTTGGCCGAATTGGCCTGCACATTTTCTACCGCACCTATGGTGGCGGCTGGAGCTGAAGCAAACAGAAACTCTAGGTTTCAATCTGTGCATCGGGTTGCATTCGAAACCCGACCGCAAGTCGGTTCCAAACATTGATGGTTCCGATCGCAACAGTTAGTTTGGTGCATTCCTCATCGGTGAAATGGGCGCGCAGTTCCTGGTAATCTGCATCTGGCGCGCCGGTCGCACCGAGGTTTGTCAGCGCTTCGGTCCAGCCAAGCAATGCGCGCTCCCTGGGGGAATAGATGGCAGCTTCCCGCCAGACACAAACCAGCGCAATCCACTGTTCGCTCAGGCCGTCCTTTCGGGCTTCTCTCGTGTGCATGTCAACGCAATAGACACAGCCATTGATCTGTGAGGCACGAAGCTTCAGCAGATGGATGAGATTTGGATCGAGACCGGATTTGGTTGAGACATAATTTTCAAGTGCGAAAACGGCCTGAATGGCGTCGGGTGCGGCATTTACATAGTCAAGTCGGGTTTCCATGGACGTTCCTTTTGCCTGTTCAACAATGTTAATCTGAGTGACGCATATGCTGTTTCATGAAGGCACAACCACGAGTTTCGATTGACCCGTCGTCATCCGCCATAACCTGCATATTCAGTTGTGCTATTGTCACGCTGCGCAATTCATTTCTGTAGGCGCGTTCCGCCTGCAGCATGGCTGCATTGATCTGGCAGGGTGCTGCAAAATATTTCGCCGCCAGCGGGTTTGGGCCATTTTGGCGGATCTCCCTGCAGCGAAATGCCGGTTCCGGTCCCTCCACGGCAAGTACGATATCGAGCAGTGAGATATTGTCTGCTGACTGGGCGAGGCGATAACCTCCCTGCGGACCCGGTACCGAGTGAATGATGCCCGCTCTTGACAGGGATTGAAGGTGTTTGAGCAGGTAGCTCGTCGACACGCCATGATACTGTGCCAAAGCGGCTGCCGATAACAGTCCGGCTTCGGGCAGTGCCGATAACATTGCTACCGCGTGGATCGCCTGTTCCACACCATCTCCAAGTTTCATTATCTGCTCCATTCGAATCGTAGATAAAAATTATCCACGAATAGAATAGAAGTCAAGCTGCCTTGTTTGCTGGCCATGTTCAGCCAGTCCTTCAGGAAACAATATTGTATGATTTGATGGAATGAATGCGGCGTCTAAAAGTCAAAATATCCGGCCGCGCGGCCCGCGTGATGAGCTGCGTCCGACAGTCTTGTTTCCTGAATATGCAGCCATTTGAAGGGCTGCTGTCTTGACAGAAGTGCTGTTGTAAACCGCCCGTTTTCGCCACTTTCTGATGCGGTCGAGCCGCTTTGCCACTCGGTATATGTAACGAGTAAATGCTCGGGCATGCGGTGTTTGATTTCAACGTCACAAATCCGGATGCGGAAATCACTGTTTATGCCATGCGCTTTTTGAAAAGCCACCGTCAGGTCCGCCAGGCCAATGGCATTGCCATCGGGTGGCATCATCAGCAATTCGGCGTGAAGGTGAGAAAGAAAACGGGCCTCCAGACTTTCCCTTGCCGCCACCCCGGCGTACCAGTCGACAAAAAAAGCGTGGAGCTCCTCGATTTCAATACGAACCTCGTTCAATAGATTATCCATGGTTGCTCCATTGTTTATTCAGATTGTCTTGTCGCCAGACCGCAAATGAGCCTGGCATTGAGGGCCCATAACAGGGTCAATGTCCCGAAACCTTTTTGCCAACAGTAACCGGACAGAGCCCTGATGCCAGCGTTACACGCCTAATTCACATCATTATTGTCCATATCAAGCATCATTTTTCAGGGGCCATCCTTGTGTCGCCGGTAACTGAGAGCCAGCCAGCCGGCCGGCGCCTCCACCGGTATCACCTGTGACCTTGTCAGTCATTTCAACATCAAAATGGCTGATAACCTGTGCAAAATCGCCCCGGACATTGATGTGTTCAATGTCAAAGCCGGATTTGAAAGTCGCGGCCGCAATTGGCGGACCGTATTTGTCTGCAATGGCCTGTATGTCTTTGATGGAAGGGCTGGCAATGGCACAAAGGACAGAATTGACCGCGACATTTGACCTGCTCAAAACGGCCATATTTGGTTCGTAGATGCGCCGGGTATTTGATCATTCGTGATCAGAATTTGTTTGCGGGAAATCATCAAACCATATGGAATGTCCCTGCTTCGGAAGGAATTTTTCTGTGATCGATCGCCGGGCAATCTGTTCAGGGTCTAATAACAGGGGTTAGTGATGGCAAAATGTAATATTTGCGGTGGCAATGCCTTTCGCCCCGGACCTTCAGGCAGGATGACAAAAAACGGTCAGGCGCCGCGCTGCGTTGGATGCACCTCACTTGAACGCCACCGTATTATTCGTCAGGTCTATGATGCGTTGCCCGATACTTTGCTGGGCGATAGTGCAGCATTGCAGTTTTCCAGAGACATCGCCGCACCACGGGAGCGGTTTGGTTCCTTCGAAATTTCTGTATTCGAGGAGGAAAACAGCCTTGATCTGTGCCGTATCGACCGTCCCGATGACAGCTATGACTGGATCGTTGCCAATCATGTTCTTGAACATGTTGAGGATGATTTTGCCGCTATGGAGGAGTTGTTTCGCATTCTCAAACCGCAAGGCGTACTGCAGATTACCGTACCGGTGACGGCATTTTGTGTCGAAACATTTGAGCTTGGGCGCGCGGCCCCGGAGAGCCATTATCATTGGCGTGGCTATGGCAGCGATCTGCCGCTTCGATTCTCTCAACAGTTGAAAGACCGCTTTGGCCTCTCGGTGATCGGCACGGACAAAATGACGGACCGGTGGGATGTGGTCTATGCCTTTACCCCAAGTCACACGAAGATGCTTGAGATAAGCACGGCGCTGTTTTCGGCAAACATGCCCGTATTGCGTTGCAGTTAGATTTTTAGTTGCACGGGTAATAATAGACAGCATGGGGACAATTGGCGGGCATTGTCGCGTCTGATTCCAGGGTGATCGAACAGGTAATGTCACCGTTTGCGCCCGCAAGCACCTGTCAGGACAAGCCCAATGGGCGGTCAAAGTGCCGCAATGCAGCGTGATTCTTGGTGTTTGGAGGAGGCTGCAGTCATGAAAATAAATTAACACGTTGTTTTTAAAGCATATTATATATCTGGTCATGGTGCGAAAGTCGCCTTGACTTGGCATGGGCGTAAAACTATGTTGCGCGCGACTTCGGAACGGTCCCGTTCAGATTTGTCAGATGTGGTGTGGAGCGCGAATTTCATGAGAAAACCAGCGCAAGGCAGAGGATCGCAGGATCCTTCCTCTGGCAAAGAAGAGCGGACTGATGGTCTTGAAGAGCGTCGCCGACAGCTGGAAGCAGAGCTTGCATCCCGCCGGCCGGCAGACAAGAAAGGTAAGAAAGCGGAATGGGATGGGAAAAATTCCTATGCCAAGGCATTTCAGCTTTCCACCGAATTTGTCGCGGCAATTTTTGTCGGAGCGCTTCTGGGCTATCTGATTGATCGTTTCGTTGGTACAACGCCCTGGGGAATGATTCTGTTTCTACTTCTGGGGTTTGTGGCAGGAATTCTGAATGTTATGCGTTCAGCCGGTGTGATTGCGCAAAATAGCGTTACCGGCACGGATGACAAAGACAATAACGGCGCTAATGGCTGATCAGGCCTGCGGAACGAAAGAGGCATCAGGTGTCAAACAATCCGATTGAACAGTTTCAACTCAGCAAACTGATTCCCATTGAGGTTGGCGGTGTCGATTTCTCGTTCACCAACTCTTCTCTTTTCATGGTCGCAACGGTAGCTGTGGCCTCTGCCTTTTTGTTTTTGACAACATCCAATCGCGGCATGGTGCCTGGCCGGATGCAGTCTATCTCTGAAATGGGATATGAATTTGTGGCAGCAATGCTGCGCGATGGTGCAGGCTCGGGTGGAATGCGGTTCTTTCCGATGGTGTTCTCGCTGTTCATGTTTGTTTTGGTGGCCAACCTGCTCGGCATGTTTCCCTATTTCTTCACAGTGACGAGCCATATCATTGTTACATTTGTGCTGGCCCTATTGGTCATCGGTACCGTCGTTGTCTATGGTTTCTACAAACACGGTTTGAGCTTCCTGAAGTTGTTCGTTCCATCAGGTGTGCCCATCTATCTGATGCCGCTTGTCGTGTTTATTGAAATCATTTCCTTTCTGTCACGGCCCATCAGCCTTTCTGTTCGTCTGTTCGCCAACATGTTGGCCGGGCATATTACGCTTAAGGTTTTTGCCGGTTTTGTGACGTCGCTGGGTGCCATGGGCGCTCTTGGAATTGGTGGCGCTATTTTGCCACTTGTAATGGCCGTCGCTCTGACTGGTCTTGAGTTTCTTGTAGCCTTTTTGCAGGCATATGTTTTTGCGGTACTGACATGTATGTACCTCAATGACGCTCTGCATCCGGGCCACTAGGAGAAATATTGGCGACAGTGTCGCCATCCGATTAGCCGCAATATCCCATCTAAGGAGTTCACTATGGAAGCGGAAGCAGCAAAATACATTGGCGCAGGTATCGCATGTCTCGGCATGGGCGGTGCTGGCATTGGTCTTGGTAACATCTTCGGTAGCTACCTTTCCGGCGCCCTTCGCAACCCATCAGCAGCTGACGGTCAGTTCGGCCGTCTCATCTTTGGCTTTGCTGTGACAGAAGCTCTGGGCATCTTTTCGCTGCTCATTGCACTTCTCCTTCTCTTCGCTTGATCCTTTAGGGGATGGCGTTTCTGGCCACGCAACGATGCGTGGCCGTGAAGCAGATCAAACATGCATGCATGTTTGAATTGTTTCATGAATTGAGCCGCAGCTGCGGGTCCGTAAAGCGGTCCCAGGTGCTGTGGAATTGTGTTGGAGGCGACTATGTTCGTGACAGCAGCGTATGCAGCTGGTGCTGAAGAAGCCGCGGAAATTGCATTTCCGCCATTTGACAGCACAACTTTTGCTTCGCAGATTTTGTGGCTGGTCATTACATTTGGCCTGTTCTACCTGTTTATGTCGCGGGTCGTGCTGCCACGTATTGGCAGTATTCTAGAGACGCGCCGGGACAGAATTGCCCAGGATCTTAATGAGGCCAACCGGCTGAAAGAAGAGGCTGATCAGGCATTTGCAACTTATGAGCAGGAATTGGCGGAAGCCAGGTCCAAGGCGCATGAGATTGCGCAGGCGGCACGCGATGCTGCCAAGGCCGACGCGGATGCGGAAAGAGCCAGGGTTGAGGCCGATGTTGCCGGGAAGCTTGAAAAAGCTGAGGCGGAAATAGCATTGGTTAAAAACAAGGCGCTGGCCGAGGTCGATACGATTGCCGCTGAAACAGCTGCTGCAATTGTTTCCCAATTGGTCGGTGGTACCGTAACCAAGGCAAAGCTCAACGCGGCTGTCAAGGCCGCTGCGGAAGGAGGGGAATAGAATGGACGCTACATTTTGGGCGCTGATTGCCCTGATCTTGTTCATTGCTCTCATTGTCTATGTGAAAGTACCTGGAACAATTGCCAAATCTCTTGATGATCGTGCCGACAAGATTCGCAATGAACTTGATGAAGCACGCCGTTTGAGAGAAGAAGCACAGCAGCTTCTGGCCGAATACCAGCGTAAACGCAAGGATGCTGAAAAGGAAGCCAGCGAACTGATCGCTGCTGCCGAACATGAAGCACTTGGCCTGGTTGCCGAAGCCAGACAGAAAACTGAAGAATATGTTGAGCGCCGGGCTGCCATGGCCGAGCAGAAAATTGCTTTGGCCGAAACAGAAGCCGTCAACGAAGTGCGTCAGTCGGCGGTCGATATTGCAGTTTCCGCTGCACGGACGCTGATCACTGAAAAAGCTGACGCCAAGGCCGTCGACGGTTTGTTCAAATCTTCGGTCGCTGAACTGAAAGAACGTTTGAACTGATAAAGTTGCGACGTTTGGATATTTTAAAGGCCGGGGCTTGTCCCCGGCCTTTACTTTTTTGGCAATTTCGGTTTATCGATATGTGTCACCGGGCATGCGATATGTCCGGTGGGTCGTTCTCAGGGCGGGGTGAAATTCCCCACCGGCGGTAAGAGATTTCCTGCAACTGATGTGTTGCGGGTGATTTCAAGCCCGCGAGCGCCTGATTTTTGGATCAGGGTCAGCAGATTCGGTGTAATTCCGAAGCCGACGGTTAAAGTCCGGATGGAAGAGAGCGGGTCAGGATTTGTGGCAAACCCCATCAGGGGCGTGCTGCATTTCATGCCTGTATGCCCTGATTCTTCTAGGTTCTGGAAAGGAACATGTGATGGATCAGAATAACAACAACCCGCTAGCCGGGTTTTTCCCAAATAATCACGCTCTGGAAGCCGCCGCCTATATGGTTGCAGCAGGAGCTGCTTTTGCTTTGGTCAATGTCAGCATTCAAGCCGTTACGATGCGATATGGCATGGCATCATCTTCAGCGGCGTTCTGGCAGTATTTTATCGCCATGTTATGCGGCCTTCCGTGGATCATGCGCACCGGGCTTGGTGTTCTGCGAACGGCCAATCCACTTGCCCATGTCATTCGCGTGGCAATGGCGGCCATTGGCGTTCAGTTCTGGGTAGCGGGCCTTGCTGTTGTGCCTATCTGGCAGGCCATTGCACTGATCATGACCTCGCCTTTCTTTGTGACCCTGGGTGCGGGGTTGCTGCTGGGTGAACGTGTGGGGCCATCGCGGTGGTTTGCCACAGTACTTGGGTTTTTGGGCGGTATGATTATACTTTCCCCCTGGTCGGACGGCTTTACCAGCGCAACGTTGTTACCGGTTGTTGCTGCTGTTTTCTGGGCAGGCACGTCACTGATGACAAAACGGATGACAGCAACAGAATCGTCCCAGACCATAACCCTTTACATGTTGCTTTTGCTGACGCCGATTAACGCAGGCCTTGCAATCTCTTCGGGTGGCTTCCTGGTGCCCGGTACAATGGCTGCCGGTCTGATCCTGTTCGCCGGCTTGCTGACAATTATGGCTCAGTTTTTCATTGTACGCGCCTATGCCAGCGCAGATGCGGCTTACGTACAACCATTTGATCATCTGAAGTTGCCGCTGAATGTTCTGGCTGGATGGATTGTCTTTGGATTTGTGCCGGACGGCAGTCTCTGGCTTGGATCATTGCTCATTGTGGCCGCGTCAATCTTTATCGCACACCGCGAGGCACGCAACGATGATCTGCCGGCGGCAGCGGCAGCGTAACGCGGGCTGGCTTTAGTCGCGGCGTAACGGTCTGAAGCTCATGCGGTGCAGTGGGCAGGCACCGTGATCAATGATGGCCTGCCTGTGTGCCTGTGTTGCATAGCCGGCATGGCGTTCGAAACCATAGGCCGGAAATTCGTTGGCGGCCCGTTCCATCATGCGATCCCGGGTGACTTTGGCGATGATTGACGCTGCTGCGATTGATACGGAGCGGGCATCGCCCTTGATAACGGCTCTGGCCGGACAGGCAAGTCCGGCAGGCACGTCACGCCCGTCAATCAGCGCAAACTGCGGCGGCTGCGTCAATGAATTGAGCGCACGTCGCATGGCGTCCAGGCTTGCCTTGCGGATGTCGGATCGATCGATATGGTTGGCTCCCGATGAGGCGATGGCAACATCTGCACTGGCAAGGATCAACTCAAATAATTTTTGGCGTTTGGCGGCGGTCAGTTTCTTGGAATCATCAAGACCGTCCGGAATATTATCCGGATCGAGAATGACAGCTGCCGCAACAACCGGCCCGGCCAACGGGCCTCTGCCTGCTTCATCCGCACCGGCTACAAGCCGCTGCGGCGCCCCGTCTGCAATCTCAAGCGCATAATTGGGACCACCGGCCGGAATATCGAAAAGATTTTCCTGTTTCGATGGTTTCTTGTGTGTTCGCCTTTTGCTTTGGCGAGAGCGAGAATCGGATGGGCTGCAAGACATGTGCGGCAAACTCGCATACCCACCCGATCCTCTGCAAGTCCCTCCAGAAAGAGCAAATGTTCGGCGGTAGAACCGAAGCAAAGCTCCAAATATCCAAACCCGTTGTGAGGCACCATAACAGGGTATTGGTTGCGGCTTCTGTGAGGGAACCGCCGCCATGATCACCAGTCGGGGAAGAGATCATGGCGGATTACGAATTCCGGTATCAGGCCTGGCAGGCACCGGAATACCGGTTGTGACACGGCATCATAAAAGATTGAGCTGCACACCGCTGCCAGCCGGCGGTATAAACAGATCTGTACGCAGTGATCGCCAGGTTTTATCCAATTCAAGCCTTTTGCTGGCAAGCTCAAACCGCCGTGCCAACTGCCATGCATACGGACCAGTACCTTTCATCCGTTTGCTGAAATCAGCGTCATAATCCTTGCCACCGCGCATCGAACGCACCAATGACATCACATGGCGATAGCGATCGGGATAATGGCGCAGCAACCAGTCGCGAAACAACGGGCTGACTTCAAGTGGCAGGCGCAGCAGAATATAGGTTGCCGTGCAGGCGCCAGCCGCCTTGGCTGAATCCAAAATACGCTCAAGCTCATGATCATTCAGGCCGGGGATGACGGGTGACGCCATGACGGCTACCGGTATGCCTGCATCAGACAGCGCGCGCATTGTTTCCAGCCGGCGGACCGGTGTCGATGCCCGCGGCTCCATCGTTCGTGCCAGACGACGGTCCAGTGTTGTGACTGAAAGCGCCACCTTGACCAGACCCTTCTCGGCCATCTGGGACAGGATATCCATATCGCGCAGGATCAGGGATGACTTGGTCACAATACCAACCGGGTGGTTACATGCATTCAGCACTTCCAGCAGTTGGCGGGAAATACGCCACTTCTTCTCAATTGGCTGATAGGGATCTGTATTCGTACCCATTGCGATGACCCGCGGCTTATAGCCTGCCTTGGACAATTCACGTTCAAGCAATTTGGGGGCATCAGGTTTGGCAAAAAGCCGGGCTTCAAAATCCAGCCCCGCAGATAATCCCATAAAGGCATGCGTCGGACGGGCGAAACAATATACACAGCCGTGTTCACAGCCACGGTAAGCATTTATCGAACGGTCAAATGACAGGTCAGGCGAATTGTTCTTGCTGATGATCGTGCGGGGTTTTTCAATCTGAACCTCGGTCTTGAACGCAGGCAGATCTTCAAGAGATTCCCAACCGTCATCAAACACATGCCGAGTGCGGGTTTCAAATCGCCCGGTGGGGTTAATTCCGGTGCCACGCCCACGCCGTCTTCCAGCATCGACACGCAGGCCGGATCGGGCGACCAGCGCCTCCGCTATGTCTGCATTATGTGAAGGGGCAAGCGCATTTTGTCTGAAATGATCCAACTCGTTCATGTCCATACCCTTTCTGTCTGAATGCTGTTCTGTGAATATATTCCTATCAAATGGATTAGAACATATCAAGAACAAATATGGCCATAGATGCGAACAATTTCAAGTGGTCGCGATTGTGACGATCATGTTGGTGTATTCGCCGGTTTGTTTGCTGTTAAATGTTCGACATATTATGCGAGGGCCCTGGGCGGGCAAAAAACCGGGAAAACTGAGATGGGTGACGAAACCAGAAATAAGGTGATTGTGCACAAAGTCGGGCAAGTCACGGTTGTGACGATAAACAGGCCCGATAAACGCAATGCGGTGGATGCGGAAACAGCGCGAATGCTGCTGGACGCCTTTGTTGCGTTCGATACTGATGATGATCAATCGGTGGCTGTTCTGGTTGGCGCTGGCCAGACTTTTTGTGCCGGTTATGATCTTGGTTCCGTATCATCGGGGCAGCTTGACTATGACCCGGTCGGTGAGGGGCCAATGGGGCCAACGCGACGCCTGTTGTCAAAGCCGGTTATAGCCGCCGTGGAAGGGCATGCTGTGGCAGGCGGATTGGAGCTTGCCCTGTGGTGCGATATGCGCATTGCGTCCAATGATGCGGTATTTGGTGTTTTTTGCCGCCGGTGGGGCGTGCCGCTCATTGATGGCGGAACCGTCCGCCTGCCGCGTCTGATTGGTCAAAGCCGCGCCATGGACATGATTTTGACCGGACGCCCGGTTGATGCGCAGGAAGCTTTAAGCTTTGGGTTGGCGAACCGGCTTGTTGCCCCCGGTACCGCCAGGGATGAAGCGATTGCCCTGGCAACACAACTGGCCCGTTTTCCGCAAACATGCATGCGTACCGACAGAATGACCGCCCACAAACAATGGAGCATGAGTGCCGCTGATGCTCTTGCGCTGGAAGGGATTGATGGCGAAAACCCGTTGCGCAACGAGGCCGAAAAGGGTGCGGCACGGTTTGCTTCCGGGCTCGGTCGGTCCGGAGATTTTAAAATGATTTAGAGCCTGTCTTTTTTATATGGAAACATTTGACCGAGCGATTTTGGTCGCTGACGAGGCGGATTGCACGCAGTGGTGTCATCCCACCACAAGTGCGAGCCAACACTGTCAGGGGGCAAAATCGCCCGGCCC
>CANMVS010000026.1 GCA_947501445.1 uncultured Rhizobiaceae group bacterium
CATCTCAAAAAGGGCGAAAAACAGACGCAAACACCCCGCAGGACCGGGCTTAAAACAACAAAACCTTTTTACATCAACAGCATAGACAGATGGGCGTTATGAAACAGGATTGTAGTATGCAGCCTTGGCGACATCTCTATTCTTACGGGCTCGGGCGAGTACCAAGACGCACAAGGAGATTTGCAACAATCATAAGAACGCCTGCAGACACAAAAGCCAGTTGCATCCCGTTGGAAACCGCCAAAGGTGTGGCATTGTTCACTGCAGTTGTTCCCATGCCAAACGCGAAAACAGCCCCCAGTCCGGATGCCCCGACAACCAACCCAAGGTTTCGTGAAAGACCCAGCAGACCGGCGATGACACCGCGCTGACTGTCTTTGACATTTGTCATGACTGCTGTGTTGTTTGCCGCCTGAAACAACTGGTGTCCGGGCGTTAGGATGGCAATAGCGATCAGATAGCCCACGATACCAAAAGTGTCCGGCAGGATGGCGAGGGCGAATGCCCCGAGTGTCACAGCAATAACGCCGATTTGAATGATACGCGTTGACCCATATGTATCTACAAACCGACCTGACGGAACGCCGCAGACTATCGAGATTACTGGTCCCGCGGACATTGCCAGACCGACGGTTGCGGCGCTGAGACCAAGCGTGAGACCGAGATAGAAGGGACCGACCACAAGTGTTGCCATCATCACAGCAGCCACAAAAAGATTGACGATTAATGCCGGCATCAATTCTTTGTTGCAGAGCATACTGATCTGCAGCCTTGGAAGTTCTGCATCAGCGCGGTTTGTTGGTAGGAATATATACGCCAGGACAAAGCCGGTGAGACCGAACGGAACGAGAATCAGGAACACAGCCGGCCAATTGGCAATCGATACCAGGAAACCGCCGAGTGATGGGCCGAGCGCAGTTCCGAGCGCAGACATTGTACCGAGGAGACCCATAGTGCGCCCGATCCGGTTTTTCTTTGCGGTCGCCTGCACCAGAGCAATGGTAAGTGTCATCAAAAATGCTGCAGCTACACCCTGTAGTGCGCGTGCTGCAATCAACGCCGGAAGATTGTAGGCAAGTCCACAAAGTAGCGATGCAAGGGTAAAAAGCCCCATGCCGTACAGGAACATCCGCTTCAACCCAAACCTGTCACCAAGGCGACCAACCATTACCACCGACAAAGTGAGTGCGACCAGATAGGCAGTGACCACCCACTGAACGCTGTGGAAGGGCACAGCCAGATCAATCGAAAGCGTCGGAAGCGCGACATTGGCTATGCTGGTTCCCAGGGATGCCAGCATCATTGACAAGGCGAGTGTCAGAATGGGGAGTGCATTTTTTATGCGGTTTATTGGAGAATTGATTTGATCCATGTGATCATCTGCCTTGCAAAATTCGCTGTTGGAGATATACCTACCACTTCAAGTCAACTTGAGGTCAAGCATGAAATTGTTGGACATAGGTGAGGTTAGTAAGCGCACTGGATTGCCTCCCTCGGCGTTGCGCCATTACGAGGAGATCGGGTTAATCTCGTCGGTGTGTCGCAACGGCCTCAGACGACAATTTGCACCTGAAATCCTGACGCAGCTGGCTTTGATATCAATGGGTAAGGCAGCCGGGTTCAGCCTTGATGACATCGCCAGAATGTTTGGCGACAATGGACAACCCGAGCTACCTCGCGAATTTTTGCATCAAAAGGCAGATTCATTGGATCGGCGGATAAAGGAGATGAAAGCAATGCGCGATGTGGTGCGGCATGTGGCAGACTGTCCGGCACCAACGCACATGGCGTGTCCGACGTTCCGGCGGCTCGTTGCTCTTGCGGCAAGCCGTGGACGTATCTCTAAAAATCCCGGACGCAAGAAATCCGAATTTCAATAAAATCCGCATTGCGGTTGTTGGAGATAGTCCGATTTTCCACCAAACCCAAACCGTTTCACGTTTTGTCAGAAAGGGGGCAACGGTGTTGGCCTGTGATTTTGTTGATACATTCAGGATTTGCCGGTGCCGTCAAAATAGAATTGCTCTGAGAAATTGCAAAACCCGAACAAACGCGTTCTTGCGCGCTTCCTTGTTTGTGCCAATCAACGGAAAACTGCCATCCGCCAATTCTGGTTGGCTACGTCTTTGGAGCCGAAGATTGGCAGTGTCAAACGAGTGGGCTGCGTCAGGATAGACGACAATATTTACGGGTTCTCCACGATTCCGGGCTGCCTGGATAAACTGCTCACATGGTTCCGAAGGGGTCCAGTTGTCCCTGGCACCTTGCAAAACAATCAAGGGAGAAACGGTCGACCATGTTCCGGGTTCCACCTCGGTGAATGGCTTTGACTGAAACCGATCACTACAGGCACTTGGATAGAAAGCTATTGCAGCTGCAAAATCGTTTGCCGGAGGTGGTTCTGGTCTGCCAATGCTTTTGGTTGCAATGCTCAAAAGCGTTATTCCTCCGCCCTGCGACCAGCCCATAAGGGCAATTTTGTCAGGCACAATGTCAGGTCTCGATTGAAGATACTGTAAACCGGAATAGGCATCACCCGGGCGTTGGAAATACATGGTCTTGCGGCGTTCGCTCCTCCCGCATGTGGAGCCAAAGCCTCTTGGTGTGGCGCTGTCGATAGCCAACACTGCAATTCCTTCAGAATTCAGGTAACGCATCCATGCGGAATATTTTGCAGACAAACTCCCGCTAATGCCAATTCCGCTACAGCCGTGCAGAAACACTGCCGCCGGGTAGGGAGGGGTAATATTTGGTCTTGCAAAATAAGCGGTCAGTTCGAGCTGGCTTGAACCAGTTTTAAAATAGACCTTTTCAATCTCGGATGACCATGCTGAATGGCACAGAAAGACAAAGGGAAGTGCAGCAAGCCAATATCGGATTGTAGAAAAAACCATGCTCCATAATAGGCGATACGTGTTCCCGGGGGAATTAGGTTCACGATGGCGGTTCGGTGTTTGGTTAGCAATACCAACTTCCCGGCAAAACCTTACAAACGGATAGCCAAATCCGGTGCGTTTTGACTGTGAATATAACGATGGACAATCTGAGGATCCGGCATTTTGTGCCCAATTCAGCCGGTCATCCTGGCTTTTATTTTTCCAGATGAGATGAGTCCTTGCGACAATATTATTCTTTCCCATAGACAAATGAATAACGGGTGACAGGTCCCGGTGACTATGCCAGATTGCGATGATTGGCCGATATTCGGTCCTGGACCGTTACATCAATGTCTGATCTTTTTGACAATATTTCCGATTGGCTTTTGCAACAGGCCCTGAGCGATGACGACATATCAGTCACCGTGGGCGGTTTGGCGATGCGCCTGCAGGATGGTGGTATTCCAATCGCCCGCATCAGCATGGGCCGATCCGTATTGCATCCGGTCATCGCATTGATCAACCTGCAGTGGAACAGCAAAACCGGCCTCGTGCAGATGGAGACAGTACCGCGTAAATCTGTCACTTCGAC
Organism: uncultured Rhizobiaceae group bacterium; assembly: GCA_947501445.1. Classification (GTDB taxonomy): domain Bacteria; phylum Pseudomonadota; class Alphaproteobacteria; order Rhizobiales; family Rhizobiaceae; genus Hoeflea_A. Next base: position 3,469 of record CANMVS010000026.1, read on the forward strand.
ATTTATGGAAGGCAGCCCGTTTGGCGACTTTGCACGTGGTTCTGCAGAACAGATCGTTGCTGATCTGAAGGATCCTGACGACGTCAAAAAATATGAGATGTTTCAGCGGCTGGCAGATGATGGCATGACGGGCTACGTCGCATTTGTCCGCCATTTCGGGCGTGAGCAGGCGGTCTTTTCAGAAACCACAGGCAGTGTTCGCGGTGCGAATGTGTCTTTTGCGACACGACGGTTTTCCGGTTTCAGTCAATCAGATATTGATGGACTGGAACGATTGGTGTCCGCCCTTTGCGTATGCACGCGGGTCGACAACGACAGATTTCTCGCCAAGAACATGTTCGAAACATATCTTGGCCGGATCTCCGGTGATCAGGTGCTGGGCGGCCGGGTTGAGCGCGGCGATGGTCGGCAGATTGATTGCGCCATTTTCTATTCTGATCTGCGTGGCTCGGTCGCCCTGTCTCAGCAACTTGATATTCATCCCTATCTGGACGCGGTAAATACCTATTTTGACTGTACGGTGAACGCCGTTACAGACCATGGCGGCGAAGTATTGAAACTGATTGGCGACGGGGTTCTGGCAATATTTCCGTTTGACGATAAAACACGTCCCCGCGAAAATATGTGTGCTGCGGCATTGGCAAGTGCACAGGAGGCTTTCGCCCGTGCAAACCACGCGAACAAATTGCGGGCACAAGATAATTTGCCGACGCTCGAATTTGGTGTGGCTTTACATGTCGGCAAGGTGATCTATGGCAATGTGGGTACGGAAAAACGGCTGGACTTTACCGCCACGGGCCCTGCGGTGGGTCTGGCAGCACGGGTCGAGGCTTTAACCAGAGAACTGGAAACGCCGCTGCTTGCCACCAAAGAATTTGCTGATTGCTGCCCCGGCCATGCCACCAGCATGCCCGCGCAATCGATCAGGGATTTTACTGATCCTGTCGATCTGGTTCGCTACGAAATCTGACCAGCGCTTCTCGGCAAAGATTCTAATCAGCCAGTCAGTTAACGTTGCTGCCTGAAGTGATCCCTGGATCCTCTGTCATTAAATAATCCTTCTCCATTCAGCACAGAACTGCAGCGGTTCACCAGAATGACAAAGGACAAGATTCAAAATGAGCTCTTGTTACCGGTAACAATTGTGTTATTGTGACCGGTAACAATTGGGAGGAAACATGCCGAGAATTCGTCTTGAAGGTCTGGTAAAGCGCTATGGTGCGGTTCAGGTCCTGCATGGAATCGATCTGGAAATGGACGAAAACGAGTTCACTGTTTTCGTAGGGCCATCGGGATGCGGTAAATCCACAACCCTGCGCATGATCGCCGGGCTGGAGAGCGTGAGCGAAGGCGAGATTTATATTGATGAAAAACCCGTCAGTCATCTGGAGCCCAAGGCACGTGATCTGGCAATGGTATTTCAGGACTACGCGCTTTATCCGCATATGAATGTTGCGCGAAACATGTCGTTTGCCCTGCGGCTGCAACGACGACCGAAAGCCGAAATTGAACAAAAAATTGCAGCGGTTGCCGAGACGCTTGGTCTCACACCCTTTCTGGAACGCAAGCCGGCGGAACTGTCCGGTGGTCAACGCCAGCGTGTCGCCATGGGTCGCGCATTGACGCGTGACAGCAGCACGTTTCTTTTTGATGAACCACTATCCAATCTGGACGCCAAGCTGCGCGGTCAAATGCGCGCGGAACTGGCATTGATGAGCCAGCGGGTCAAAAAGAACATGATCTATGTGACCCATGACCAGATTGAGGCCATGACGCTCGCTGATCGCATCGTCGTTATGAATGGTGGCTACATTCAGCAGCAAGGCACGCCGGAACAGCTTTTCAAGAACCCGGTCAACAAGTTCGTTGCTGGTTTTTTGGGCATGCCGCCGATGAATTTTCTCGATGGTGAACTGACGCACCGCGATGGGACAATGTTTGTTTCAGGCAACGGTTTCGATGTTCGTTTGACGCAGGCACGCAGCCAAAGTCTTCAACACGTCGCGTCGAAAGAGGTCGTCCTGGGCATCCGTCCTTCCGATCTCAGCCATGACGAAAAAGCGCCGGAAGATCGATCCCTGTCTCTGGGCATTGTCGTGTCGGAATATGTCGGCGCGCAAACCGTCTTGTTGTGTGATTGCGGCGGCCAGAAAATTGAAGTCGAGTTGAAATCGGAAACGCCTGTTCGAGCACAGGGCAATATGCGTTTCAGCATAAACCCTGAGGGCATCCACCTGTTCGATCGGCAGAGCGAGATCGCACTGTAGTACCAAAATGTAGTTTTCAAGGAGGAAACAATGTCGAAAACAATGAAACGAACTGCCATGGCATTTATGGGGGCAATGTTGGCCAGCACGGTCGCTTTTGCCAACCCCTATGAGCCCTATGCCGATACAACGCTGGTTGTGAACTTCCCGGCGCATCCCCATTATGATGCTGTGATGAAAGTCCTGCCGGAATTTACCAAAGAGACCGGTATCAACGTTGAAGTTGATCAGCTTCAGTATCTGAAAATGCGCGAAAAACAGACCCTTGAATTGACCAAAAACAAGGGTGACTATGATCTGCTTGCCTATGTTGTCTTTTCCAAGGCCGATTATGTCTACGCCGATCAGTTGGAAAATCTGGCCCGCTATTTCATGAATCCGAAGCTGGCCGATCCGAATTATGAGGCCGACGATCTGATTGAGGGCTATGTCGCCAATATTGGCGTTGCCGGTGGTGACAAGGGCTATCTGCCCGGTGCAACCGGCTCCCTGTTCGGTCTGCCTTTTGGTTCCGAAACATCCATTCTTGGCTACCGCACGGACATCTTTGAAAAGCACGGCCTCAAGGTCCCGGCGAACTATGAGGAACTGCTCGAGTTGGCCTGCAAAATTCCGCAGCTTGAGCCAGGCATGGGTGGCCTTGCCTCCCGCGCGGCATCCGGCCATCACGCAAGCCACGCCTTTCTGTTGCACCTTGCACCTTTGGGCGGTCGTATCTTCGACGACAACTGGAACCCGATTGTGAACAATGAGCAGGGTGTTGAGGCAGCAAATGCGTTGAAGACCATCGTCGATTGCGGCACGGAAGGCGCTGCGGCGTTCGGCTTTGCAGAAGCCGGGGCGTCTTTCCTGCAGGGCACATCTGCAATGTTCCTGGATTCCACCGTGTTTGCCGGTCAGGTGAACAATCCGGAAAAATCCAAGGTCGTTGGCAAGGTTGCGTGGGCACCGCACCCCGTTGGCGTTCGCGCTGGTTCGCAAACGGGTGGTTTTGGCATCGGTATTCCAAAGAACGCGCAGAACAAGGAAGCAGCGTTCCTGCTGATGCAGTGGTTGACGTCCAAAAAAGCCGACAAGCTGATCGCCATGGCTGGTGGGAACCCGTCGCGGTATTCCACGCACGCGGATGCCGAGGTAAATGAGAAATTTCCGCATATGGCAACCTTTGGTGAAGCATTGAAAAATGCTGATCCGGACTGGCGTCCGATCATCCCGGTCTGGGGCAAAATCAACGCAGATCTGGGCACCACATTGTCCAAGGTTCTGACCGAGGATGCCGACGTTCAGACATCGCTCGACGGTGTTGCAGAACGCGCCCGTGCGATCATGGATGATGCCGGTTACTACACCTGGCAGTAGGCCAACAATCGTGCCCCGCATTTTCTGCGGGGCACAGTTTCGCAACAGTTTTTAAAGTGTAGAGACCCGACCTGATGAGTATCGCAACCAGAGCGAACCGGCTGACCCCCTATATCTTCATGGCGCCTGCCGTTGTGGTCCTGGTGTTCGCACTGCTCTATCCCATCGGCTATATGATCTACGCCAGTTTTCTGGACTGGAGCCCGAGCCAACGCATTGGCGAAGCGGAATTTATTGGTTTTCGCAACTACATTAATCTTGCTGGTGACGCTGCCTTTCGTGAAAGCTTCTGGGTCACGATCAAATTTGCGGCAATTGTCGTAACGCTCGAAATGGTCATTGGTGTTGGCTTGGCCCTTTTGCTGGACCGTAACATCAAGGGCATGTCCGTCCTGCGCACTATATTCATTCTGCCAATGATGATCGCACCCATCGTTGTGGGTCTGATGTGGCGCTACATGTACCACCCGACCGTCGGTATCTTTAATCGCACGCTCAAGGGCATGGGGTTTGAAGAGGGCATTCCATGGCTTTCCGATGGCACCTGGGCATTCGCTGCCGTGGTCATTGCGGATGTGTGGCAATGGACACCATTTATCTTCATTTTGTCACTGGCAGCGATGCAGTCCTTACCGCGCTCAGCGCTGGAGGCAGCCGATATTGACGGCGCAACGGAAATGCAGAAGATCTGGATGATCAAGCTGCCCCTGATGATGCCGGTGCTGATTGTCACGCTGCTGTTGCGCCTTATCGATGCGTTCAAGGTTCTTGAGGTAATTTTGGTGCTGACCAACGGCGGCCCCGGCCTGTCGACTGAAATTCTGGCACTGCGCATCTTTCGTACAGCCCAGGAGTTTCAGGAACTGGGTGAAGCTGCGGCGATGTCGAACGTCCTGCTCATATTGCTCATGGTGCTGACGATCGGGATGTTCATCTACAACAAACTCCAGGAAGCGCGCGCAGCGGCAATGCGTGCCAAAGCCAACGCAACAGGTTCATAATGGCGCTCAAAAACGAAAAACAGAACCCGGCATTCTATGCGCTTATCGCAGCGCTGATTGTCATGTCGGTTGGTCCGATCGTGCTGATGCTGGCAACCTCGTTCAAAACCAATGTTGATGTCTATGATGCATCCGTTTCGGCGTTCTTCTTTGCACCCACAATCGCCAACTACGAGACGGTGCTGTGCAATGTCCTGTGGTACGAGCCAGCCCATGTTGACTACTGCAACCCGACGTTTGGTCGCGCATTGGGCAATTCCATTGTTGTCGCCCTTGTCTCAACCGGATTGACACTGGTGATTGGCTGCATGGCGGCCTATGCGCTGGTGCGCTTCAAGTTCATGGGACGCGGGACAGTGTCCATGACAACTTTGCTCATGCGCATGGTTCCGCCGGCGGTCCTGCTGGTGCCGGTGTTTGGCATCTGGACATTCCAGTATCATCTGGACGGTACCCGGCTGGGGATCATTCTTGTCTATACCGCGATGAACCTGCCGTTTGTGATCTGGATATTGCAAAGCTTCATTGTTCAGGTTCCGATCCAGCTGGAAGAGGCTGCGCGTATGGACGGTGCAAACCCCATGCAGGTGTTTTTTCTGGTGGTCATGCCGATCATCAAACCGGGGCTTGCCGCTGCTGCCATTTTCACCTTTCGCATTGCGTGGAATGAATTCCTGCTGGCCAATGCCCTGCTGGATCGCAATACACGCACAGTGCCGGTCACTATCGTCAATTCGATTACCGAATATGACATCAACTGGGGTGTGATCATGGCCACGGGGATGCTGCTCGCCATTCCACCCGTCATCTTCACATTTGTGGCGTCCAAGCAGATTATCACCGGCATGACTGCAGGGGCGGTCAAGGGCTGATGCTGGAATGGCTGTTGCTTCCCATCGATGCGACGCGAGGCCATGATATTGGCTTTGCCATGTCCTGGCATGCGCGACTGATGGTGATCAGTTGGGGTATGCTGACCCCGGTGGCGGTGCTGGTCGCGCGATTCTACAAGATCACACCAAACCAGAACTGGCCGCATGAACTGGACAATCAGTTCTGGTGGCGGTTCCATCTTTACGGTCAGCTTGGTTCGGCCTGTATTGCCGTTGTCGCGCTTGTTTTCATCCTTGTATCGTCCCAAAATACCGGTCAGTCGCTGCTTCATTTGTGGTTGGGGTACACGGTTTTGACCCTTGGGGGGCTTCAGTTGTTGTCGGGTTTTTTGCGCGGCAACAAGGGTGGACCAACAGATGTTTCAAAGGACGGCAGCTGGTCGGGCGATCATTATGATATGAGCCGCCGCCGCCGCCTGTTCGAGACGCTTCACAAGGGAGTTGGATATATTGCCCTGGCACTGATTATTGCGGCCATAGTATCGGGTCTATGGACCGCCAATGCACCGGTCTGGATGTGGATAGGTCTTTGCGGCTGGTGGCTGGCGCTGGTGTTATTTGCCGCACTGTTGCAACAACAGGGCCGTGCCACTGACACCTATCAGGCGATCTGGGGACCAGATACAATTCACCCCGGTAATCGCATGCCAAAGCGCGGCATTGGAACAGTGAGACCGTCACATCACGAAGCCTCTGACCCACAACGGGCAGGAAAGTAAGGCGCAGTTGCGTTGGTTTTACACCGGGGCCGGATAAAAGGACGCCTTTCCCCGATCCAGATAGGCCATCAGGCTGGCGTTATCGTTGATCGCGTGGCTGAGCTGCGTTGTTGCAGGCGTTGCGGCAGCAGCACGCAGCATCGCAACGACTGTCGCATCGGCTGCCGTTGGCTGATCACCAAACAGGAATGATTTGTCACCCAGCACATCAATGACAGCCTGCACATCACACGCGGCACGTTCAAAGCGTTCTTGCGCAGAATGACGGCCCATGCCGTGGCCCCTGGTCTGGTTGATGGCCTGTTTTCTGACCTGGCGGGTAATAAATCCATTCATCAAGGGCGGAAGATTGGGGAAATAGGCTTTTTTGATTTGCACCCAATTGGCATCATTGATCCACCGGTCGCAGACAATGGCAAAATAGAAATGCTCTTCCATCATGCGGATCATCGCGCGAGAAACCGCGCGTTGCGCGCTGTCCAGACCGGCATCAAATTCGGCATTGCATGTTTCTTCCAGGTAGGAGCGTATCTGATCGCTGTCAGGGATCTGCAGATTGTTGTCGTGAAGTACGGGGAGTTTCTGTTTCGGCGCCTTGCGCGGGTCGCTGGAAAAAACCGGCGTCCACCGGGCGCCCGCCATTTCCAGCAGGCACATGATTTTAACGCAAAACGGGCTGTCACTGGGTTCGCCAAAATTGCCGGGGTAGGTCATCAGTTTCATCATTGCAGGTTCCTTTCCTCATGGTCGGGAATGCTATAAAACACACCTGCTGACAGTTTTTGTCAGTAGGAACATGATTGATTGTCGTATGAGCAGAAGCGAACGATTATTACAGTTGATGCAGTGTCTGCGCACCCTGCGACCACCGGTTCGGGCACAAGATCTGGCCCGGGAACTGCGTGTTTCCATGCGCTCAATCTATCGCGACATCGACACATTGCGCTCATCCGGTGCGATCATCGACGGTGAAGCAGGCTTTGGTTACACACTTGAAGAAGACCCGGCGCTGCCACCCATGATGTTCAGCCGCGATGAGATGGAAGCACTGGTTCTGGGCCTGCGTGAGGTCAATGAGGTTGCTGACCCGGTGTTGGCGGCGGCGGCGCGCGATGCACTGAGCAAGGTCAAAGCCAGTCTGCCGGAGCGAATGCGCATGCAATTCGATCACGCGGTTCTTCATGCAAAACGGTTTCACAAAAGGCCGGAAATCACCATAGATGTTGCCGCACTCAGACGCGCTGCCCGCGAGGAACTGGCCATTGATATTACCTATGGTGATTTCAATGAGAAGATCAGTGAACGCCGTGTGCTGCCCTTGGCAATCGTCTTCATGGATCGCGGTCTGGCATTGCTGGCCTGGTGCAAACTGCGTCAGGACTACCGGGTGTTCCGCATAGATCGCATTGCATCATTACTGATCAGTGATGAGGGTTTCCGCCCCCGCCGGGTCCATATGCTGCGTGAATTTCAACTGCAGCTGGACGCTCAGGCCCGGCAGGCACGCGCTGAACAACCTTAGGCTATGCTCCGGATAGATCGAACTATTCTTTAGGATAGGCATGCGCTCCTATGCGCCGCTTTCTAGTCTTTATCTGCTCTGCAAACCGCATTTATTAGCCACATATATCTCTCATCAAAAGAAATCGTGAGAGGACATCCAAAATGAAAAATATTCTAATCCTTGGTGGGGACGGTTTTTGTGGCTGGCCAACTGCTCTGCATCTGAGCCAGCAAAAGCACCGTGTTACAATCGTTGACAATCTATCCCGCCGCCAGATTGATGTGGAACTTGGCGCCGACAGCCTCACGCCAATCGCGTCGATGGAGGACCGTCTGGCAGCCTGGCAGGACGTTGGCGGAACACCCATAGGATTTGCCAATATTGATTGCGCCAATGAATATGACCGCCTGCGTGACCTGATTGCCGAGTTGCGTCCTGATACGGTCATTCAGTTTGCCGAGCAACGTGCTGCGCCCTATTCCATGAAAGATGCGGCGCGCAAGATTTACACCGTCAACAACAATATCAGTGCCACGCACAATGTGCTCGCAGCGATAACCGAGCTGGCACTTGAGGTCCATGTTGTGCATCTGGGGACGATGGGCGTTTATGGCTACGATGGCGACGGACTGGAAATTCCCGAAGGTTATCTGGATGTCTATGTGCCTGGTGAAAACCGGGAGATATTCCGTCGGTCGATTCTGTATCCGACAAATCCGGGCAGTGTCTATCATATGACAAAGTCCATGGATCAGCTGATGTTTCAGTTCTATGCAAAGAATGATCGTTTGCGCATAACTGATCTTCATCAGGGTATTGTCTGGGGTACGCAGACAGAAGAAACCCGGCTGCATCCGGATTTGATCAACCGTTTCGATTATGATGGTGACTACGGCACGGTCCTCAATCGCTTTTTGATGCAGGCTGCTGTCGACCATCCGCTCACTGTGCATGGTTCCGGAGGTCAGACACGGGCATTCATCAATATTCAGGATACGGTTCGCTGCCTGGCGCTGGCCGTGGATAATCCGCCGGTGGCCGGTTCGCGGGTCAAGATCATCAATCAGATATCCGAATGTCATCGCGTGCGCGATCTGGCACGGATTGTCAGTGAAGTGACCGGCGCGCAAATCGCCTTTGTCGACAATCCTCGAAATGAAGCTGCCGAAAATGATCTTAGCGTCAGCAACCGTACATTCATTGATCTTGGACTTGAACCCATCACACTGGAGAAAGGTCTGTTGAATGAAACGCTGGAGATATCCCGTAAATATGCCGACCGATGCCGTACAGACATGATCCCTTGCGTGTCCACATGGACAGACAAACAGCGCCCGGGTCTTGTTGATGACGTCGTCGCGGCCTGATGAACGCGCCAGCGGTCCCGAATCTTTTCGGGGCCGCGTCCTTTTGTGACAAATTCGGAGTTCTACAATGCGTCTGATAGGTATCGGTTTATTGGCATTTGTTCTGGCTGCCGCAGCAATCACGCTCTCCTACCTTGATGTCTGGCAGCGCGGCACGCGTGCGGTCTCCGAGTTGGCTTTAGGGCCGCAGTTGGTGTTTGAAAGCCAGGCTGCCCAGATGAAACCAACCGCTGAATTTGATTATGCAATCAGTCGTGCCAGCCCGCGAAAAGCGATGATCCTGTCCGGGGTACCGTCCTATCAATCGGCTGTGTTTCCAATACCTGTTGACGTGGACGTTGTTTCCGGTTTTCTGCGCATTGATGCAACCATGCAGGTCCTCAATGGCGTTGAAGGTGCATTGCGTGTCAGCATCGACAATTCAAAACGGGGTGAAATTCTGCTGCGTCCGGGCGAGATCCAGCGGTCGCTGAAGATACCGCTTTTGCCGGAAGAATTGCTGGCGGGACAAGTCCCCGTGTCTTTCAGCCTTCAAGGACGCGGTTCTGCGGCACAGTGCGTTCGCGATGACGGTATCGGTGCAGTGGTCGAAATTGAACAAACCAGTGCAGCTCACATCCAGACGAATGAGGAATTGAAAACAATAAAGGATCTGGTTGCATCATGGGGAGATGTCGTTCGTATCGGCTGGCCGGACTGGCTTGATTCTGCTGAACGGCCGCGTCGGATCGCGCTCGGTGCGGCTCTCATGGAACAGGGCTACCACGTCGTGTTTCACAATGGCCCGGAAAGCGAGGCACTGACAACAACACAGTTGCGCAGCATCCTCGATGGGCAAGCCGACATTCAATCGGCCCTTCCTCTGGATCATCCGTCCTGGCCGCTCGCCATCGCGGCTTCCGGACAAAATGCCGGTGCACGTTGGTTCGACCATCAAACAACCTGGCGCAGCCAATATGATCTTCAGCAGTTTGACGGCGCAGAAATGGCCTCCGCCCTGCAGCTCGAACTTGCCCTTGGCTTCCTCCCACCGGAGGCTACATGGACAATATCGGCTACCCTCAATGGCCATCTGATCCACAGCCAGGCGGTTCCTGGTGATGCACGTGAATATGTGTCCACCATTGCTCTGCCTGCAGAACTCCAAAACCGCATCAACACCTTGGAAGTACAGGCAAGTTCTAGCCATAGCCTTGAAGGCGTTTGCAATCGGGAACCGGACAATATTGCTGAAATGAAACCGCAAACCATGATCCTTGGTGGGGGGCCATCGGCACCGGACAATCTGGTTTCATTTCTCAGCGAGATTGAACAGACCAATGAAATGCGCATTGGCCTTGCTGACACCTTGAGTGCGGCTCAGGCAACCCATGCCACTGAAATTCTGGCGCGTATCGGACAGTTGTCCTCCGTCGATTTTGCGTCAGGTCAATCCAATGCCAATGCCAGTACTAACGTGCAAATAGTCAGCGGCTCTCAATTGGCAACCATGACACCTGATAGCGGAATTCGCCGTTGGGCCGTATGGACAGACAAGTCCGGCAGGACAATTGAAGCTTCGACGCTGAATGGCCTTGAAGACAGACAGCAACTCAGTGATGTGGCTCTGGCGGTTGTGATTGAAGTCGACGACCAGAGCAGTGGTTCGGACAGCAGTTCATGACATTGCTTGAACGCACGGATCAAAGATCAGAAATCACTTTTCTGTCGGTGGATAGCGCGCCGAAACGTTTTGCCGGCCTGGTGCCCCAGTGGCGGGCGCCAGCCATGCTGATTGTTTTCAGCGGCCTTTCTGTGACTTTGATGTGGATGATCAACCAGTCCTATCTTGCAGATATATTCCCCCATCATGATCTGGTGTTTTCCACCTATGAAGGCAAACATTCCATTGCGATCAGAATTTTTGTTTTGTCTTTCTTTGTTGCCTTCAGTGCCTTTTCTTCAGCAAGCCCGCTGGGTCGCGTCCTGTTCGGGCTGGATATGGTGGTTTCCTTTCTGCTGATTTGCACAATTCTGGATATTGCCAATGCGGTGTTGTTGCGCAATTTCGGGCTGTCATACTCTTTGCATTTTGCTGAAATTGCCAGTGGTCTGATCGGCTTTGTCATATTTTCTTTCAAACTCTTGGAGCGCGGCAGAATGCCGGACAGGATCAGGGTGGAGCATCGGCCGGTCAAGATTGGCCGCGCTGTTGTGCGGTTGCTGGTCTGCATATCCATTGCGGCCATTGTGGCTCTCTACGTCGGCAGTCTTGATCTGGTTGCCGTGGCTTACCTGCGACAATGGACCCTGCTGGGTGGAATTGGTCCAGGTGTCTTTTTGTTTCTGCCGTGCCTTTTCGGTTCTTTGTACATTCTGGCCATTTATGACTGGCTTATAACAAAACGAGCCGATTTTCGGCCGCCCGTCAGCATCATTGTACCGGCACACAACGAGCAATATATCATCGCCAATACCATCCGGGCGATGGACAGGGCCGCGCGTCATTATGGTGGTGATGTTCATATATTGATCATGAACAATAATTCAGCTGATGACACAAAAGCCATTGCCGAACAGGCGTTGCAAGCCTGCACCAGCGCAAAAGGGACAGTGATCGATGTTCCCCGACCCGGCAAATCAAATGCCCTGAATGCCGGCCTTGATGCTGCGCAGACAGAATTTCTTGTTCGGGTGGATGCTGACACGCAGTTGGGTGAAGACAATCTGACACGCGCAATGCGTTACTTTACAGATCCTGCCGTAGGCGTTGTTGGCGGTGTTCCAGTTCCACCTGGAGGCGCGTTGTTTGATCGTGCAAGGCTGCTTGAAGTATTGGTCAAACACGGCTTTTACTCGGTGGCCATGGGTGCGGTGAATGGAGTTGTTGGCATTCCTGGCATGTTTGTTGTCTATCGCACCGAACACCCGCGCTACCTTGGCGGATTTGTCGAAGGAATGAATGGTGAGGATACGGATATTTCGCTGCGCATCGGTGAATTGGGATACCATTCCGTTGTTGACCCGCGCATTCGTTATGTCTCGGAAGTACCGGCGAGTTACACCCACATGCGCGAGCAACGCATGCGCTGGTTCCGTTCCATTTATCATATCAGTTCGCGCTGCCGCGATCTCATTTACTCGGACTGCCTGTCACTGCGGGGCAAATTAATCCTGCCATATATGCTCATTAATTCCGCACGCCGGGCTATGTTGGTTCCACTGATTCTATTTGGTGCTTTTGATTTTTACTTCGGGTTTAACCCTCAAAGCCCACTTATCTGGCAGGCAATTGTCGCTGTCATGGTGGGTGCACCGGCAATTATGGCGGTTATGGCAGCCCTGCTCAACGGCATGCCAAAAGGGCTGCTGGCAATTCCGGAATATCTTACATTCAGGGTTTTACGCGCCTATTTCACCCTTGAATCCATGCTGAGTATTTCCATCAAGGAGGATCGTGAGAATCTGGCGAGAGCTTATTTGCGCAATATTGTTCCAAACAAACCGCAAAGAGTTGCCTGACACTGGAGCAATGCACTGCGATGACGTATCCTGCACCCGACTCAAAATGCGGTGGAGTGAAAGGTAGTCATTGATGAGGTTGTCTGTTCCCTTGCTGGCGGCTGTATTTGTTTTAATGCTGCCAACGGCTGAAGTTCTTGGGCAATCATTGACGGCATCGCAGGTTTTTTCGGTAGGGCAGGAGCCATTTACCGGGGATGATGGTTCATCGTCCTCCGCAGTCAGCGATCTGGAGACAAGAATTCACATGACCAGCGCGATTGCGTTCAGCAATCGTTTGGAAAACGGCAATATCCTTTCCCTCAGTCATGAATTTGACTACGCCAACAGCCCCGAGAACAGCGCTCACGACCGGTTTACCTTCAACAATCGCTTCGACATTCGCAGAAATCTTGGATCGGCCAAAAAATACCAGATAAAATTCGAGGGTCAGCAGACCTGGCAGCTTGATAATGAGCAGTATGTTTTTTTGCGCCACCGCCTGGGCACGCGATTGTCGGTGCGCCACAACCGAATGAATACGACGTACTTTCGGCTGCGGGGCGGGTATCGTGATCAAAATGACGCACTTTTTGAGGGCTATGATCAAGCCGAACTCACAAGCGAATTGACGCATCAATTGCGCCCCTTTGGTGACCGGCGCGCCGTCACGGGGACGTTTTATGGCGACTTTCGTTTCGCTGATGATCTGAAATACAGTTACGACGAATTCGGTGTGCGGCTGGTGCTGAGATACCCGGTGAACAAGGATGTGGTCCTGTCAACGCGGCTGGTGGCATTTGAGCGTCACTATGATGCTGAATTCTCTGCAACTTACCCGGTTGTGCGTCGTGATGTTCGCACCATTGCAAAATTTCAGGCCGATTACCGTTTTAACGACCATCTTGGCGGATTTGCGTTTGTTGGTTGGGATCGCAATGATTCAAATGTCCCGATACGCGCCTATGACGGGGCAATATTCGGCGTTGGTATGAAGATATCAGCTGATTTGTGGAAGCGTGGACGTTGAGCCGCCTGGCGGATTTCCTGACACAACAGGGTCGTGTTACCTTGGCTTTGTGTAAAAATAATACCCACTGCCGCGTCCATCAATACTGCGCGTCTATAAATGATGATTAAAGGTTGCAATGAAACTGGCAATGCTCATACAGTTTAAGCCGTTAGATTTGTTTGGATTTATTGATCTTTGTTGAGGTGCCACATTGGCGATGCATCATCAGGACCGGATGGTACAATGAATATTCTTATCGCCGATGACCACGACCTGGTTCGTGAAGCCATAGCCAACTACCTTGAGTCGCAGGGCGGTATGGCCGTCGATCTGGCTTGTGACCTTGATGAGGCCATCGTGTGTATTGACGGCCGTATTGGCGGCTATGACGTTGTACTGCTGGATTATGGTATGCCCGGTATGAATGGTCTTGAAGGTTTGCAAAAGGCCATCAATGCGCAACCGGGAAATCCCATCGCGTTGATTTCGGGTGTTGCTTCGAGAAGCGTTGCCGAGGAGGCTCTTGCGGTTGGTGCAGCAGGATTTGTTCCCAAGACACTGGGAATGAAATCGATGCTCAATGCGGTGCGGTTCATGGCAGCCGGTGAACAATATGCGCCTGCGAAGTGGATGACACAGTCCGACGATGACAATGTCAGTGAACTGGCTGCACGCCTTTCCGAGCGCGAAAGACAGGTGCTTGAAAGACTTTGCCGGGGTGGTTCCAACAAGGAAATCGCCCGTGAACTGGACCTGCAGGAAGTCACGATCAAATTGCATGTCAAAACGCTATGCAGAAAGCTGCAGGCACGAAACCGAACACACGCGGCTATGATCGCCAGGGACGAAGGTCTGTTTTGAGCAATTCGGGTTTTGACAGCATCGGCAATGGCTGAATGCATCAACAAGGTCAAAAGCCGATACAGGTGTTCCGTTTCTGACAAAACGTTAAACGGTCTGGTGTATCTTTTTTGATCATCAGGGATGGGCTAGTCTTCATCGATTGTAGCTATATATTCTTCCAGCGTTTTTGTGACTTTGTCGGCAGATTCGGCAATGCCCTCAATAGCTGCCAAGGCATCGTCCATGCGCCCGGTCTTGCAGGCATTTTCTATGTCGGCAAGCTGCTGATTGAGGTGCGTGGCACCAAGGATTGCTGCCGTTCCGGCAATCTTGTGAACGGCCAGCTTCAATGCGTCAAAAGCACGTTGTCTGGCAAGGATCTTAACATTGATTATGCCTTCGTCAATTTCCTTCAAGGCCCTGATCAATGTGGCCCTGAGAACATCGGGTGAAAGCGTTGTTATCAGTTCATCCAGCACATCCAGATCGATTGGATCTTCTAAGTGGTTTTTTACGACCCCGGTGGATAAAGTCGATGGATCATTATCATCCAGTTGCATCAACAACGCATTGAGCGTTGCCATGCGAATGGGTTTCGTCAGGCAATGCTGCATGCCGGTCTTGGCAAATTGCAATTGTTCCTCAGGCAGGACATGGGCGGTAAGGCCGATGATCGCTGTGTTGCGACACGGACCGTTGCCGGATCGGATTGCTTTGGTGGCCTGCATTCCATCCATGCCGGGCATGCTGATGTCCATCAGGATCAAATCGAAGTGACTTTCCTGTGCCATGGCAACGCCCTCGTGCCCATCAATTGCTTCCGAGGTGCGATGACCTGCACTGCGCAACATTTCGTTGATAACAAACCGATTGGTCTCATTGTCTTCCACAATAAGAATATTGAGTTTTTTCACACTGGCCAATGTGTCATTGGCGCCGGTCGCGGGACCATCCTGGATATTTTTTGTGCCGGTTGCGTGTGGCAGTGTAAGCCTTACTGAAAACCGGCTTCCCTGTCCCGGCGTACTTTCCAGAAAAATCTCGCCATCCATTGCTTCTACCAGCCGTTTACAAACGGCCAAGCCCAGTCCTGTGCCGGTGACACGTCGGTTGTAGGATGCATCAACGGTCACGAAATCATCGAATATACGGCTTTGATCGTCGTGTGAAATACCAATACCCGTGTCACTCACATGCATTTCAATCGTTGCGCTGTCCGGAAACTCCTGCAGCACATCCAGACCGATGGTAACCTTTCCCTGCGGTGTGAATTTCACTGCATTGCCAACCAGATTCAACAGGATCTGACGAAGCCTGTGATTGTCTCCTGCCAACGGGTGGGCGGGTGTCTTTACCTTGGCGATAATACGCACGCCATGGGCCTTGGCCGCCGGGCGATTGACATCTGCAACACCGGCAACGAGAGCGCCGAAATCCAGAATATGACTGTCGAGACTGATCTTGCCCACTTCGATGCGTGCTATATCAAGTACATCATTGACATGCCGCAATAAAATTTCACCCGATGAGGTTGCAACATTGAGATATTGGCGCTGGCGCTCGACCAGGTCGGTCTGTTTGAGAAGATCAAGCACACCGAGCAGCCCGTTAAGGGGCGTGCGCATCTCGTGGCTCATGACCGCTATGAAATCACTTTTCGCCCTGTCTGCGGCCAGAGCCTCGTCCCGGGCCTTGGTCAGGGCATTCTGGCCTTCAATGCGCTGCGATATATCACGAATATAGGCAATGAAAATTGACCCTGATTTGTCCAATGCCGAACCAATGGACAATTCAACCGGAAATTCTGTGCCATCGGCGCGCATGGCGCTTAACTCGACCCGCCCCTGGTCGACGACACGTTTTTCTCCGGTATCGCGAAAGCGGCTCATGCCAATGTGATGGGCCTCAAGATAGTGTTCTGGGACCAACAGCGACGCCATATCCGCACCCACGGCGGTTTTTCGCGCAAATCCAAAAACAGTTTCTGCCGCTTTGTTCATCTCGATGATGGTGCCTGCATCATTGATGACGACAATAGCGTCAAGCGAGGCGTTGATGGTCGACAATTGACGCGTACTGCTGTGTTGAATTTCCTCTGCCCGGCTTTTGGATACCCGGAACAGGCGATAAAGGATTGCCAGTGTGAACACCAGGAGCAAAATGAGAGCAAGGGCAATGAGAGAGGCCGTCAGCAGCAATTGCTCGAATTTGGCGCGATGTTCATCTGATGATTGTGCGTAAAGGGAAACTCCGGTGAGAGACAATTTGCGTGCGGTTTGTCTCAGACCTGCAAGCGCACTGCTGATTTCAGGCAAAGCTGCCGCCAACGGATCATCTGCACCATCCACCAGGCCGACATATCGCTGTAGAAATGTGTCCAGCGCGTCAATATCCAGACGCACCTGCTCATTGTTTCGCAGTTCTGCAAATACACGTCCCTGAGACAATGTATTGATCCTGCTGTAGAGGATATCAAAACGCTCTCTTACCTGATCAAGCGCACCGTTTTTCTCATCTGCTGTCAGCGTCGCGTTCGTCAGCATCAGTAAATCGACTTCAAGCTGCGCCAGCGTCCATTGAACATTGTCGTGCGGTGCCGAGCGCAAACTGGTTACGGCATTAAAAAGGCGATAGCCGTAACTGGCAACCAGCACAACGATAAGCAGTGTCGCGATGGCAAAGAGGATGCGGTTCAACACACCGGGTCTGGAGAGGCTGATCATGCCCTACTCTGATTGATTTGCTGCCAACTATCCAGCGCCAACCTGTGTGAAATGCTATTCCAGCACATGGATTGATTTGAGCTGCCAAATACTGCGTGAATAGATGACCTCGCTGCGGTACTTGCGATGCTTGTCATATGGATAGATAATCCACAGGGGACCCCGCTCCCGCACAGACATTTTTTCTGAATTGAGATGATGCGCAATGATCGGCCCGTCGATGACAGCGTCCTCGATTGGGATGGTGACCTTATAGTCGTTGATGGCGATAGCCTCAAGGGCGTTACCCCTGGCACCAACATGCTCCAGCAATGTCTTTAGACTGACACCGGAAAATTGATTTGTGCCGTCGGTCCATATCGTCGATGTGGAAATTTCTTCAACGGGCAAAGCCTCCAGCATCTCAATATCAAATGCTGCAGTTTTTCCCACATTGGTTTGCTCAATCGCACCGGTCACCGTCAGGATGACATCGCCTTGCGGTGCTGCAAGTTCTGCGGCTGCCCCATGGAATGGCAAAAACATTGTACATAGAACAATGATGGTTCGGGCGTGGGAAAATGCGCTCATAGCGGGTTCATCCGGGCTGGCATGGGCCGCATCCCGTTTCGCAATTGAAAATCGGAAAGCATTGACCAGGCGTGAAAGTCAAAGGGTCAAGGCCTTGTTTAACAGCAATATCGACCCGGTTCATGTTCTCTTCCGAGACACATCCTATCCTTTCGTATAGAACAGCTTTCTTGACCGAAGGACGACAGTTGGGTTCACCAACCGATGGTTTAAGCTTCGAACAACCGCATTCAAAACACCTGGTGACCGGCACTCACTATCAATTGAGTTTCAAAGAACCGGAGCCCGCCGCGATACTTTTTGTCACTGCCAGGCGTGATAATTTGTCCGGATGACGCATGATGTAGATGTGGCCAACATTGCCGTCCTCATCATAGGCAAAAGAAATTGCCGCATGTGTCTGTTCTTCATCCTCGATCACCAATCCCAGCATTCCATTGATCATTTGCGTTGAAACACGCTTTTGAGACCAGGAATCCGAAAGCACCCTGGATATAAAGGCGCAGATGGTCTCCTGTCCCTCCAGGACTTCCCGCACAGCAATGACCTTTCCGCCACTGTCAGCCCGCAAATCTGCATCCGCCCGCAGCATTGTACCAAATGCACCGGTATCGCCCGTCAAAAGTGCCTGATGGAAGGCGTGCAGCAGATCACGCTGGTGTTGTTTTTCGGGAATGTGGCGGACGTTGTTTTTGGCGACGAATGCGCGGGCACGTGTGGCAAGTTTCCGACAATTTACCGGCGTCAGATTCAATATGGCAGCCACTTCATCAAAGGGTTTGCCAAAAATGTCATGTAACAAATAGGCTGCACGCTCCTTTGGCGTCAAACGCTCCAGCAATAAAAGAAATGCGGTTGTCAACGAGGAGGCAATTTCCATCTGCTCCTCCGGGCTTGCTTCAAACGCCGTTTGGATCTGCTCTGGAATCCACTGTCCAATATAATCAACGCGTTTCCTTTTGGCAGATTTGATCAGATCAAGGCATCGGTTAGTGCACACCCGGGATAACCAGGCTGGCGGCGTTTCGATCCGGGGTCCGGTGTAGGAAATCCACTTCACATAGGTATCCTGCACCGCATCCTGTGCATCACTGACAGAACCCAACAGGCGGTACGCGAGCCCCATAAGCTGGGGTCGCGTCGCCTCGAATATGGCGGTTTGATTTGTATCAGTCATATCAATGTTTCGAAATTTGCACACGGTTCCAAAGGTTGATCATACCTATGTCCGTGGTGATTACGGTGATTTCATTGTCGGAATAATGCGCTCTCAAGTCGGCCCGAAGCGCGGCATAATCAGTCCTTTCGTCAAGCACAGTCAAGGCTTCAGTCCAGGCGAGTGCTGCCTGTTCAGCCGCGGAAAACACATCCGCATGCCGCCAGACGACGACCTTGTCCAACTTGTCCTGTGTTACACCGGCCCTGCGCGCGTCATCGATGTGCATTTTGACACAATAGGCACATTGGTTGATCTGCGACGCCCGCAGTTCGATTAAAGTTGAAAGTGAGTGGGCCAGGCCATGCTCAGCCATCATCAGGTGGGTTTTACCCAGGTGCCCGATCAGCTTGGGGTCGTTCTTTTCATGGGTTAAAGGGGCGGTTGCGTTGGTCATGGTTCTATCCTTTTTGTTGACTACAAAACGATGACGCGCAGGGCCCATGCTTTGTGACATATCGCTGAACTTTTTTAACGGATACATTTGACTATATTCCTTGCTCCATTGAGAGGCCGGGGTTTGGAACGGCGATGACCGCTCCAAACCAATCTTCATCAGTCAAGAATGACGATGGCTTCGACCTCAAACAGCATCCCGTCGATGGCAAGCCTTGGTACGGGTACCAAAGTCTGAGCCGGAAGATGAGATCCGAATATTCTTTTTACCTCCTTTGCCAGGGGTTCCAGCATGGATTGGTCGTAGCCCACTAGGTAGGTGGTGATCTTTGCCACCTGGGAAGGTTTCGCGCCAACGCTCCTGATGGTCAGGTGCAAATTGGCAAAGGCCTGTATGATCTGCTCTTCCATCGATGCGCTGAATGTGCCGATTCCGGTGTCGGCGCCTTGCCCTGCGAGATAGGCCACTTTGCTGCCATCGCTTGCTATGACGGCATGGCTGAAGCCGAATGGCGCCGGATCCCACAATTGCGGTGGATTGATGATTTCCAGTCGGGTCGTCGTGTCTTCGGCAGTCGCGCTCGACAATGTCATAATCGTTAGAAGACTGCCCAGAAGGACTGAGTTGGAAAATTTCATTTTGCTTCCTTTGAGTTTTATCGGTTGCACTCAAAGGTATGACGCTGGTCATGCCAGACTTGTGACATGATTGAAATTTTGATGGCCAAGGAGCCATGCCTGGCTTTGGTTTGATCAGGAACCGCCAGTGCATGTACTCAACCGGCCTGCATGACGAAATTACTGTTACATCAGGGCCGCTCAAAATCACTGCGCCCGCCGTTAGTTTACGGGTCGTGCCCGCTCAGCTATGGGCAAAAATGTCTGTCTCACTCCAGCCAATCAGATCGAGTTTGGCGCGTGTCGGCAAAAATTTGAAACAGGCCAAGGCGTGGTCCGCGCGGCCATCGCGGTCAATTCGCATCTGCAATTTGTCACGCAAGGCATGAAGATACAGCACATCGGACGCCGCATATTCAATCTGTGCCTTGGTCAGTTCGGCTGCTGCCCAGTCGGAGGACTGCTGCTGTTTTGAGATGTCGACTTCAAGCAGCTCACGCAGATTGTCCTTCAGGCCGTGACGGTCCGTATAGGTCCGGGTCAGACGCGAGGCGATCTTCGTACAGAAAACGGGTTCGCAGGTCACACCAAATGTGTGGAAGAGCACGGCAATGTCAAAGCGACCAAAATGGAAAATCTTCGTCTTCTTGCGATCCTCTAGCAGCGCCAGCAGATTGGGCGCTTTTTTCTGACCTTTGGATATTTGAATGACGTCGGCGCTGCCGTCACCAGGTGAAAGCTGCACCACACAAAGCCGGTCGCGATGTGGTTTCAATCCCAATGTCTCGGTGTCGATTGCAATGTCGCCACTGTAACGTGCGGCGTCCTGTTTGCTGATATCGCCCGTGTGAAACCGGATGGTCATGTTCAATTCCTGCTTTGCATAATGCTCGCCCCGTATCTGCCGGGCGATGGGCAACCGACATAAAGCCTTCATTGCCGCCCGTCCAGCCGCTTGTTTGCTGATTCGAGGCGTACGTTGCACGGTATGGACGTTGTTCTTTCTTTGTTCTTGTTGTGCAACGCCAGATGGTATATGAATGGATCTGGTAGCGCCGAACGGGTGTCATCCTTAATCGGGTGGGTTTGTTGATGGTTTCACGGGTTAGTACAGTTTCGTTTCAGGGGATCAGCGCCATTCCTGTCGATGTGCAGGTTATGGTCGCACCCGGCAAAATAGGCATGAATATTGTTGGCCTGCCGGACAAGGCAGTGGCTGAAAGCCGCGAGCGTGTTCAGGCAGCCCTGCATGCATCAGGCCTGTCACTGCCAGCCAAAAAGGTTACGGTCAATCTGGCACCGGCCGATCTGCCGAAGGAAGGCAGTCATTTTGATTTACCTATTGCCCTTTGCCTGATGGCTGCACTGGGTGCGCTGCCTGCAGATGCGCTGGCCGGATATGTGGTTTTGGGTGAGCTGTCGCTGGATGGGTCTATTGCACCCGTGGCAGGTGTTTTGCCCGCCGCCATCAGCGCCAACGCCGAAAACAAGGGGCTGATTTGCCCACAGGCCAGTGGCTCGGAAGCCGCGTGGGCCAGTGCCGATCTTGATATTCTTGCGCCGCGCAGCCTGATTGCCATGGCGAACCATTTTCGTGGCACGCAGGTTCTGACACGACCGGAACCCGTGGTCCGCAGCCAGCCGGGTGATTTGCCGGACCTTGCCGATATCAAGGGACAGGAGACGGCCAAACGCTCATTGGAGGTCGCTGCTGCTGGTGGTCATAATCTTCTGATGTGCGGTCCGCCAGGATCCGGAAAATCAATGCTGGCGGCGCGCCTGCCGTCCATATTACCACCCTTGTCTCCGGCAGAATTGCTGGAGGTCTCAATGATCCATTCCGTCTCGGGGCATTTGACCGGTGGTGAACTGTCAGATCGACGGCCCTACCGCGCGCCGCACCATTCCGCTTCCATGGCAGCTATGATCGGCGGTGGCATGCGGGCAAAGCCCGGGGAGGTGTCATTGGCGCACAATGGTGTGCTTTTTCTGGACGAGTTTCCCGAGTTTACCCCACAGGTGCTCGATTCACTGCGCCAACCGCTGGAGAGCGCAGAATGTGTCATCGCCCGCGCCAATCACCATGTGAGCTACCCGGCATCTATTCAGCTGGTCGCTGCCATGAATCCCTGCCGCTGCGGGATGGCTGGTGAGCCGGGGCATACCTGCGCGCGCGGTACACGATGTCAGGCGGACTATCAGGCGCGCATTTCAGGGCCACTGCTGGACCGTATTGACCTGCGCATCACTGTGCCGTCGGTGACAGCAATTGATTTGATCAAGCCGGGCATCAGTGAAAGCAGTGCAGTTGTCGCAGCACGGGTTGCCCGGGCCCGTGACATCCAGAAAGATCGGTTTATCGCAAGTGGCCATCCATCGGTTACCTGCAATGCACTATGTCCAACGGCGATGATTGAAACGATGGCAAACACGGATAGTGCCGGTCTTTCATTGCTGCACAATGCCGCTGAACAGAAGAAATTTTCTGCAAGAGCCTATCACCGGGTTCTCAAAGTCGCCCGTACACTGGCCGATCTGGATGGCTGTGATGAGGTGGGGCGAATTCACATCGCCGAATCGATCTCCTATCGCCTTGCCGGCAACGGGCTTGCCGCCGCCGCCTGACAGCAGCAGGCGCTCACAATTCATGCCAAAGGCATGCGGGCATGAAATGAACAAATCCCGCGTTCATTCGCGATCAGTTGAGCGAGACAGTCGACACCAAATTTTTCCTGCGTATAGTCATGGTCTGTATTCAATTGGGAGGACCCGGAGCTTTCCAACCTTTTTGGCCGGTCGGAAAAGAGGAATTGCTCTGGAGCGAAAGGACAGGGTGCGATGAAAAAGTTGAAAGCCATTGTGGACGAGGCAATGGAAGAATTGGACCCGGGGCTTTCAGATGATCAACGGGCAAGCGTTGCCCGTGTCTTGGAATCGGCCGTCATTCGCGGCATGCTGGAAGGTCAGCACCGCGCGGTTGATGCCTGCGGCGAATGTGAAGAGGCAGAGCAGGATATTGCCCACAAGATTGCCACAGCCATTCGCAGAAAAAATGACCTGATGATTGCAAATCTGTCGAGCCTGCGCTGATTGCAGGCCTGCTCAGGTGTGGCCGGTGGACCCAAATCCGCCGCTGCCGCGATCTGTCTCGTCGGCCAGTGTGCGTTCTTCGATCACAGCCTGAACAACCGGGGCGATAATCATCTGCGCAATGCGCATGCCGCGTTCCACGATAAAGGCCGCGTCCGCATGATTGACAAGCAGAACCTGCACTTCGCCGCGGTAGTCACTGTCTATGGTACCGGGAGTATTGAGGCAGGTTATGCCGTTTTTCAGGGCCAGTCCTGAACGCGGTCTGATCTGGCCTTCAAAGCCCACCGGTATTTCAAATACAAAGCCAGTCGGCACCAGAACACGCTCGCCCGGATTGATGGCAATAGATGCGTCTTCGCCGTTTGCGGCCCGCAAATCCATCCCGGCTGCACCGGCGCTCTCATAGGCAGGCAGGGCCAGGTCATTGCCATGGGGTAGCCGAACCAGCCCAACAACCGGCGATGTCTGGTCCTTCAAATTTGTATCCGTCATGTGATCTCTTCCGCAGTATTCTATTCATCTCAATTGCAACGGTGCGCAACAGGCGCTAGAAGACCTGCAATTCAACAGGGTTTCCACCATCATGGCCGATAATCTGGCACAGGCGGTCGCACGCCGACGCACGTTCGCTATCATTTCGCACCCGGACGCGGGTAAGACAACCCTTACAGAAAAACTGTTGTTGTTTGGCGGCGCCATTCAGCTGGCCGGGGAAGTCAAAGCCAAGAAAGACCGTATCCAGACCCGTTCGGACTGGATGAAGATCGAGCGCGACCGCGGTATTTCCGTGGTTACCTCCGTCATGACGTTCGAGTATGAGAACAATGTTTTCAACCTGCTTGATACACCGGGCCATGAAGATTTTGCTGATGATACCTACCGCACATTGACGGCTGTCGACGCCGCCATCATGGTTATCGATGCTGCAAAGGGTATTGAGCCACGGACCCTGAAACTGTTTGAAGTCTGCCGACTGCGCGACATTCCAATTGTTACATTCGTCAATAAGATGGACCGCGAAAGCCGTGATCCATTCGAAATTCTGGACGAAATCGAAAACAAACTGGCGCTGGATACGGCACCAATGACCTGGCCGATTGGCCGTGGTCGGACATTTGCCGGCACCTACCATCTGGCACAAAATGCCGTCCGCCGTCACGATAGTGAACTGGAACCAACGCCGGTCGGCGGTCCCGAGGCAGATGGTGCTGCTGGATTATTGCCTGAAAATGATCGCGAGACCTTTATCGAGGAAGCCTCACTGGCCCGCGAAGCCTGCAGACCCTTCGACCTTGAAGCCTTTCGCGAAGGGCATTTGACACCGGTTTACTTCGGGTCCGCGTTACGCAATTTTGGTGTTCGTGATCTGATCAATGCGCTGGGTAAATATGCACCGCAACCGCGCGCGCAACAGGCAGATACACGCCTTGTCAATGCGACGGATGACAAGATGACGGCCTTTGTATTCAAGATCCAGGCCAATATGGACC
The DNA here is from genome assembly GCA_947501445.1 of uncultured Rhizobiaceae group bacterium. Lineage (GTDB taxonomy): Bacteria > Pseudomonadota > Alphaproteobacteria > Rhizobiales > Rhizobiaceae > Hoeflea_A. Next base: position 28,020 of record CANMVS010000026.1, read on the forward strand.
CCAATCATCGCGACCGTATCGCTTTTGTGCGCGTTTGCTCCGGACGACTGAGACGCGGCATGAAGGCGCGGCTGTCACGGACCGGAAAACTGCTGGGGCTGTCTGCGCCACAGTTTTTCTTCGCTCATCAGCGGCAATTGGCTGACGATGCCTTCGCCGGAGATGTGGTTGGCATACCCAACCATGGGACATTGCGCATTGGCGATACACTCACCGAGGGCGAAGATATTGTTTTTCAGGGTGTGCCAAACTTTGCGCCTGAAATTCTGCGTCGGGTGCGGCTGGAAGATGCAATGAAAGCCAAAAAGCTGAAAGAAGCTTTACTGCAAATGGCTGAAGAAGGGGTTGTGCAACTGTTCTCACCGGAAGACGGATCACCGGCGATTGTTGGTGTTATCGGTGCGTTGCAACTGGATGTGCTCAAGGAACGTCTGCAGTCCGAATATGGCCTGCCCGTCAGTTTTGAGGCGGCTCGCTTTAATCTGTGTCGCTGGATATCGGCTGAGAGCGAGGACGACGTTGACAAATTCGTCAATGCCAAACGCGGGGATATCGCCCGTGATCTGGACGGCAATGCGGTCTTTATGGCGACTGACGGTTTCTCGCTGAATTATGAATCCGAACGCTGGCCTGCCATTCGGTTTGCCCACATCAAGGAATATCACGCCGTCAAGGCGGCGTGATATTCTGCTATCCCTTGATGAATGTGCCTGATTGCAGCTCGCGCACCGCCTGCATGAGTTCGGCCTGCGTATTCATCACAATGGGCCCATGCCAGGCAACGGGCTCCTGAATGGGTTTGCCGCATACCAGCAAAAAGCGAATGCCCTCGGCTCCTGCCTGTACGGTAATCTCGTCGCCGGTATCAAATACAACCAGCGTGCGGTCACCGGATTGGTCGCGCAACAGCAGTTCTTCGCCGTCCAATTCCTTTTCAGTCAGCACGCCAAAGGGTTTTGACGCATCGGAAAATGTACCTGATCCTGCAAAAATATAGGCAAATGCAGACCGGTACGTATCAATCGGAATTGTTTTGCGCTTGCCGGGCGGCACAGAAATATCCAGATAGACAGGGTCTGCTGAAACGCCATCGACAGGCCCTTTTTTACCCCAGAAACTGCCGCATACGATGCGCGCCATGGTGCCGTCGTCGTCAATCACTTCAGGGATCTCTGCCGCCTTGATGTCCTGATAACGCGGGTCTGTCATTTTCAGCGATGAGGGTAGATTGGCCCACAGCTGAAAGCCATGCATGCGTCCCACGTTGTCTCCCTGGGGCATTTCCTGGTGCATAATGCCGCGCCCGGCGGTCATCCATTGCACATCGCCCGCGCCCAGTGAGCCACGGTTGCCCAGACTGTCGCCATGGTCGACCGTGCCGGCCAATACATAGGTGATTGTCTCGATGCCGCGATGCGGGTGCCATGGAAATCCGGGCAGAAAGTCACGCGGATTGTCATTGCGAAAATCATCAAACAAAAGAAATGGATCTGCCATTTCCGGGTCTGAGAACCCGAAGGCTCGATGCAGTTTGACACCGGCACCTTCCATTGTGGGCACCGCTGATGAAATCTGTTTGACCGGGCGAATGGACATTGAACGCGCTCCTGTTACGGCGCTCAATATAGCAATGGTGAGAAGCAGAATAAGCACCGCAGCAGGTGACAGACCGTTCACTTGCTTCGTTCATCAACCAATCGGCAGCGCAGTTGTATCCTTGATGTCTTCCATGACGAATGAGGCGTTGACGTCTGACAAAGGCACTTTGGCGATCAGCCGCTGATACAATCTGTCATAGGATTTTACGTCAGCCACCCGCGCCTTGAGCACATAGTCCAATTCACCGCTGGTGCGATGTACCCCGGTTATTTCCGGCAAGGAAATGACCGCCTGGCGAAAGGTCTCAAGCCATTGCGGGTCGTGGTTGGCCGTGCGGATGAAGATAAAAACAGCCAGACCACAGCCAACCTGTTCGGGATCAATCAGCGCCACACGACCTTTGATGGCCCCGCGTTCTTCCAGTGCCTTCAATCGACGCCAGCATGCATTGCGCGAAAGGTGCACGCGTTCTGAGAGCGATTCGATGGACAAAGTACCGTCCTTTTGTAATTCGCCCAATATATGGTGATCAAATGCATCCATTTCTTTCATAATAGGGATGTTTATCCCAATTTTATGCTATAATCCAGATTATTTGGGAAAAAATCCCGACGTGTATGTCGTATTCTGTCTGCAGAACAAAAATATAAGGGATAGTCAGATGAAACCCGTAGCACGCTACTTTACCGAACATCCACAATCCGTCGATGAAACCTATTTTGAGCATCTGCGTTTTGCCGGCAGTTTTTCTGCAAAGCTCTTTGCCGCAGGTCTTGCGGCGCTGGTTCACGCATTGCTGCCTTTCCTTTTTGAAAAGACCGCCAGCAATCTGATCAACGCCATGCATGCGCGCATGCACAACCGGAACGGTTGACCGCCCATGTGTCGTTGGGTGGCCTACCGGGGAAAACGTCGGTATCTGGAAGATCTGATTGCCTCTCCGGCACATTCGCTGATCAATCAGTCACAATGTGCAAATGAGGCAAAAGCGATCACCAATGGCGATGGTTTTGGTCTTGCCTGGTATGGTGAGCGTGATGAGCCTGGTCACTACCGTGACATTCTTCCGGCCTGGTCCGATGACAATCTGACGTCCCTGTCGCGACAGATCGGTTCAAAGCTCTTTTTGGCCCATGTGCGCGCATCCACAGCTGGCCGGACCACGCGGGACAATTGCCATCCCTTTGTCAGCGGACGCTGGTCATTTATGCACAACGGGCAATTGGGCGATTTCGAGACGCTTGAGCGGCAACTGGAAGCGCGGTTGAATGACCGGCTCTACAGTGAGCGCAAAGGGGCGACCGATTCGGAGCTGCTGTTTTTGCTGGCACTGGAATTCGGGTTGGATCAGGCGCCAAAAATGGCGATGGAAATGGCGTTGGGCACTGTTTTGGGTGAAGCGGAAAAACTGGGCCTGGAGCCGCTCATTCGCTTTACGGCGGCTTTTTCTGACGGGGAGGCACTCTATTGCATCCGCTATGCAACAGACCGCTGGGCACCAACACTTTATTCAGGTCCGCTCGGTCAAAGCACATCCGATTCTGCTGAGCCGGATGGCCTGAAACAAAGCTATTGTCTCGTCTCGGAGCCATTTGATCAGGAGATTTGCACCTGGTCGGAGATTCCGTCTGGCAGTTTTGTCACAATAAATGATCAGGGGCTTTCCATTGTGCCGTTCGTGCCATTGGTAAACGTTCATGCCATAGCCGTTTGAAACCTGTCTGCGATTTCCTGTGCCAATTTTGCGGCTACGGCCTGTTTGTCCATATCAGGCCAGTTCTCCACGCCGTTTTTTGAAACAACGCGTACCTGATTTCTGTCACCGCCCATGATGCCTGTGGATGGGGATACATCATTGGCAACGATCAGGTCCGCCCCTTTGCGCTCAAGTTTCGAACGGGCATTGTCAATCAGGTTTTGGGTTTCTGCAGCAAATCCGACCACCAGTGCCGGGCGCTGCTCATGGTGCCCGACGGTGCGCAGAATATCGGGGTTTTCCGTAAGCTGCAGGGCAGGGGGTGGCTGATCGGGCTGTTTTTTTATTTTTTCACCCGATTCACCGGAAGCCCGCCAATCGGCGACGGCTGCAACCATCACGGCGATATCTGATGGCAGGCAATTCTCCACGGCGCTCAGCATGTCGCGGGCGCTTTCCACGTGGATTGTTGTGACGCCCTGTGGATCGGCTATGGTCACTGGACCGGATATCAGTGTCACCTGTGCACCCAGTGCCGCAAGTTCAGCGGCGATTGCGTGGCCCTGCTTGCCCGACGAACGGTTGGCGATATAGCGCACCGGATCGATGGGTTCATGGGTAGGGCCGGATGTTACGACAGCCGAGCGTCCGGCAAGAGGTTTTGGGCGATCATCAAGCAGCCGCGCGGCGGCTGCCGCGATAGCCAGTGGTTCGGCCATGCGGCCCGCGCCTGCCTCACCGCTTTCAGCCATTTCACCGTGCGTGGGGCCAATAATGTGTACACCGTCCTCGCGCAGGTGCTGAACATTGCGTTGAACTGCAGGCGCTGCCCACATGACAGGGTTCATGGCTGGCGCAATCAGCAGCGGCCGGTCGCTCGCAAGAATGATGGTCGATGCAAGGTCATCGGCCAGACCCAAAGCCATCTTGCCAATGAAATCAGCCGTGGCCGGGGCGACGAGGACCAGATCAGCCTCGCGCGCCAGCCTGATATGGCCGACGTCGTGCTCGTCCTCACGGCTGAACAGTTCGGTGTAAACCCTGTCCGCCGCCAGCGCGCCAACCGCCAGTGGCGTTACAAAGGCGCATGCGCCCCTGGTCATGACGGGGCGCACAAGAGCGCCGCGCTCGCGTAACCGCCGAATAAGATCAAGCGATTTATAGGCAGCAATGCCACCGGTAATGATCAGCAGAATGCGTTTGCCTGACAAGGTGCCGGGGATGCTGTCAATGACCGGTGCAGGCAGCACCGTTGCTGCCGGTTCCGGTGATGCGGCAGAACCACGCAATAAAATACGCACCTCTTCTTCCATGGACCGGCCGTGTTGAGCTGCCCGCTCACGCAGCATCTGCTTGGTCGTATCGTCAAGATTTCGAATGGTAATGCTTGCCATGGAGGTCTCCCTGGCAGGACTCTATAACAATGATTGCAATGAAATCAATTCACAATTGAAACGCAATATATACTGCAGTCAATGCAATCACCCAAAGCGCGATACGCCCGGATCTGGAATAATGCGCCTCAGCCTTGCCGATGGCTTTTGCCGTTTCCGCATCAAAGCGCAGGCCGTTGCGGCTCATCTGGTCCATTTCCTGCGACAGATTTTCTGCCCGCTGCGCCAATACGGGCGCCTGTTCAGCAAGTCGGGCGGCGGCGTGCAGCCCGTCGCGCACATCGGTGAGAACACGGGCCGGGCCAAGATTGCGCGCAATCCATTCGCCAACAACCGGTTCTGAGGCCTTCCACATGTTGAAGTTGGGGTTGAGCAGCCGAGAGACACCTTCCACAACAACCATGGTCTTTTGCAACATGATCAGTTCGGGGCGGGTTTCCATGTCAAACAGCTCGGTTACTTCAAACAGCAGTGTCAAAAGCTTGGCCATTGAAATCGTTTCTGCCGACTGCCCGTGGATCGGTTCACCGATGGCACGAATTGCCTGCGCAAAGCTGGCAACATCGTGATGGGATGGAACGTAGCCGGCTTCGAAATGAACTTCTGCGACACGGCGATAATCGCGGCGGATAAAGCCAAACAGGATTTCGGCCAGAAACCGGCGTTCTTTTTTACCTAGCCGGCCAACTATACCCATATCGACGGCAACGATCGTGCCATCCGGCGCGACAAACAGATTGCCCTGATGCATATCCGCGTGAAAGAACCCGTCGCGCAATGTATGGCGCAAAAACGACTGTATGAGGACTTCGGAAAGTTTGACCAGGTCATGGCCTGCCTTTTCCAGTGCCGGCATGTCGGAAATTTTGTGACCGTACACCCACTCCATGGTGACCACGTCACGCCCGGTGCGTTCCCAGTCGACAGCTGGAACACGAAAGCCGGGATCCTCTTTGGTGTTTTCCGCAAGTTCCGACAGCGCTGCTGCCTCCAGCCGCAGATCCATCTCGATTTTTGTGGTCTGTTCCAGCGTACGCGCGATATCGACCGGCCGCAGCCGACGTGATGTTGGAATGAAACGCTCAGCCATTCGGGCGACAATGAAAAAGGCTTCCAGGTCGTGATAAAATCTGTTGCGGATGCCCGGGCGAACAACCTTCACGGCAACCTTGCGTCGCCCATTTTCATCCTCGACTTCCGCCGGATGCACCTGTGCAATGGATGCTGCGGCAATCGGGTCGCCAAATGAAACAAAGAGCGCATCAACAGACCGGCCTACCGATCCCTCGATCCGCTGCCGGGCATCATCCATTGGAAACGTGTCCATGCGATCCTGCAGCAGGGCAAGGTCAAGTGCCAGTGACTTGCCGACAACGTCCGGACGGGTGGCCAGGAACTGTCCGAGTTTGACATAGGAAGGGCCAAGACGTTCAACGGCGCGTGCCAGGCGTTCGGCGCGTTCAGTCTGCTGCGTTCTGCGCCGGGCGAGCATAACGGCAATACGATGGGCAAACTTTGCCGGTCCGCGAAGGCCATCGACAGGCAGTGACGCAATCACCCCTTCACGGGCCATGACCCAACCGGCGCGCATCAATCTGAAATAGGCGGTAATATTATTCATGGGGTGCGGGATCGTTCTGCGACAGTTTTCAATGGGCGGGCGGGGCAGACGAATGCCGGTCGGGCTGTTCTGCAACAAGGCATTTCAGGCTGGCTGTCCGCCATCAAATCTTCCAACCCGAATGAAGGGCTGCGACCCCACCGGTGTAGTTTGTCCATTTGACACGCGAAAATCCGCCCGTTGTTATCATCTGGGCAAAATTGCGCTGGTCTGGAAATTTCCGGATTGATTCCACCAGATACTGATAGGGTTCGCTGTCACCGGTTATCAGTTTTCCAAATTGTGGGATCGCCCTGAACGACCAGGTGTCATAGGCCTTTTCCAGCATCGGGATATCGACGTCGGAGAATTCGAGGCACAAAAGCCTGCCGCCGCGTTTGAGAACCCGGTAAGCTTCTTTCAGGGCGACATCGATGCGTGGCACGTTGCGAATTCCAAAGGCGATTGTATAGGCGTCAAAGGTGCCTGATTCAAACGGCAGGTCCTCGGCGTTGGCTTCCACAAAGGTCAGATTGTCAGCAATCTTTCTCTTGTGTGCCCGTTGCTGCCCGACCTCAAGCATTGAGCCATTTATATCCAGCACCGTGGCATGTGCCATGCGGCGAGAGGCATCGACAATACGAAATGCAATGTCACCAGTGCCACCAGCCACATCCAACACTTTGTATCCGGGTGCTTTGGGCGGATTGAGTGCAGCTATCATTGCATCCTTCCAGATACGGTGCATGCCAAAGGACATGACGTCATTCATGATGTCGTAGCGCTTGGCGACACCGTGAAACACATCATTGACAAGGGCCTGCTTTTCGCCCTGGTTCACATCGACAAAACCGTAGGATGTTTCCATGCCACCAGAGGCAGATGTGCGCGCTTCAGACATTCAAATTCTCCGAGATCCAATTCGGCCGAAACAATAGCCCAAGGTGTTGCAATACGCTATCAGGCTTGTTCATATTGTGGTGCGGCAAAGTTGCGCCGCTTATAGGTCAAGTTCCCGCAAATTCCAAACGATCTGAGTGTCCATGCCCGAATTGCCAGAAGTAGAAACTGTCCGCCGTGGCCTTCAGCCTGCCATGGAGGGAGCCAGTGTTGAGCGTCTTGAGCAACGGCGTGCTGATTTACGGTTTCCTTTCCCGGAGAATTTTAGTGACCGTGTGGAAGGCAGGCGTATCGTTGCGCTAAAAAGACGGTCCAAATATCTGTTGATTCACCTGGATGATGAGGCGGTTCTGATTGCGCACCTGGGCATGTCCGGCTCATTTCATGTGGATATGAATGGCAAAGACGATACGCCCGGACAGTTTCATGTGGACCGCAACAAGGCTGAAAAACATGATCATGTGGTGTTTCACCTGGATGGTCCGGCAGGAAAGGCGCGGGTTGTCTATAATGACCCACGTCGCTTCGGCTTTATGTTGCTGACAACAGATGACGAACTGGAAGCGCATCCCTTTATCCGCGACCTGGGTGTTGAACCGGTAGGCAACGCATTGAATGCCGATTATCTGGCGACGCGTTTTTCCGGTCGTAAGGCGCCCCTGAAAGCCGCCTTGCTGGATCAGAAAATCATCGCAGGTCTGGGCAATATATATGTGTGCGAAGCTTTGTGGCGGGCCAAATTGTCTCCGCGTCGCAGCGCCGGGTCGCTGGTCAGCCCCAAGGGCAAGCCGATTGCACGAGCCGAAGACCTGACGCTGGCGATTCGTCAGGTTATCGCGGCCGCCATTGATGCGGGCGGCTCATCATTGCAGGACCACCGCCAGACGGATGGCACACTCGGGTATTTTCAACACCGCTTCAATGTCTACGACCGTGAAGGCCAGCCGTGTTCGCGTGAGGGGTGTAGCGGCACTGTGGAGCGTATCGTACAAAGCGGGCGCTCAACTTTCTTTTGTGCATCTTGTCAGCGCTAGATTATTGGCCGTCAATTAAAGTCCGCGCGGTTTGAATCTTGCGGCCACCATGGTAAAGCCCTGTCCAAAATGGTCGGTGGCATTGTTGGATGACAACAGGCCACCTGATTTGTTGTTTGCGATGAAGAGGACACTGAAAATGGCATATGAATGCATCAAGGTTGAGATACGCGGCGGTGTTGGTCTTGTGACGCTTGATCGGCCCGAGGCACTCAATGCACTTAATTCCACGCTCATGACTGAACTGCTGGATGCTGTTGAGACATTTGATCAGGATGCAAAAATTGGTGCCATTGTTATCACCGGATCTGAAAAAGCCTTTGCTGCGGGCGCAGATATCAAGGAAATGCAAAAGCTCAATTTCGTGGAAGCCTATATGGGCGATTTCATCGGCAGTTGGGACAAGGTTGGCCGTGCCCGCAAACCGATGATTGCGGCGGTGGCAGGCTATGCCCTTGGCGGAGGCTGTGAACTTGCCATGGCCTGCGATTTTATCATTGCCGCTGACAGCGCCAAATTCGGTCAGCCTGAAATAACCCTGGGCGTGATGCCGGGTTTCGGTGGAACCCAGCGCCTGACCAGAGCCGTTGGCAAAGCCAAGGCGATGGATCTGTGCCTGACGGGCAGAATGATGGATGCGCAGGAAGCCGAGCGGGCAGGACTGGTATCGCGCATTGTTCCGGCTGATGAACTGCTGCAGACAGCATTGGATGCGGCGGAAAAAATTGCCGGCTTCTCCACACCATCGGTGATGATGACCAAGGAAAGTGTTGATCGTTCCTTTGAAGTCACGCTTGAAGAAGGGGTTCGATTTGAGCGCCGTGTCTTCCATTCGCTGTTTGCCACCGAGGATCAGAAAGAAGGAATGAGTGCTTTTGCAGAGAAACGCAAAGCACAGTTCAAGAACCGTTGACGCCAACGGACTTTCCGGCTATATGCCCGGCACGGATTTGGTGGCTCAGGTGGCCGCCGCAATTTTTTCTGCTCCTATCGTCCTGAACACGGGTAAACCAACCCGACGGTGAGATGTGGGGCTTTGCAAGAACGCGAAGAGAGAATGAGATGGCCAATACAGCTTCGGCAAAAAAAGCGACACGCAAAATCGCTCGACGTACAGAAGTAAACAAAACGCGCCGGTCGCGGGTACGTAGTTTCGTTCGTACGGTTGAAGAAGCAATTGCTTCCGGTGATCAGAGCGCAGCCGCTGAAGCGCTGAAAGCAGCGCAGCCCGAAATGATGCGCGCCGCCACCAAGGGCGTTATTCATCGCAACACGGTTTCCCGGAAAGTTTCGCGTCTTGCCAAACGCGTCAACGCCATCAGCGCCTAATTGCAATTAGATTGCAGTTGTTTAACAAAGGCGGCTTGATTCCAATCGGCTCTGCAGATTGAAGACATAGCGCCTTTGCTGGTGATGGAAATCCGGTAATTCCCCCATTTCCTGAATCAGGAAATTGAAAAATGCCTGAGCCTGGCCATTAGCCGGGCTTTTATGATTCAATCAAATTTCTGTAATATTTCTGTAACAGGAAATTTGGCGGAATTCTCAAAAAAACAGAAAATATACATATAAAACAAATAGTTACTGGAGGTTGGGAATCCGCCAATTCACCTTTGGAAGACTCGTTGACCCAATTACGAGTCAAGCGATTTTTTTGTTTTTTTTGAATCTTGCAGCGCACCCGACCCGGCATTTTTAAAAAGCCGTTGATTCCAAATACGTTACCGGAAAGCGCACAGGTTGCGCGTTTACCGCAAGCCCCCATTGCGGTGCGTTGCGACAAGAAACTTCACATTTCCCGCCTTGACCTTCAGCCGTTGAGACTGCCTTAATGATCCTGCATTGAGGCCGCTAACAACTCGTTCTGAATATCGGAACAGCCAATGAGACAATAGTTGTTCCGTTGTTTTCATCCTCAGTGCAGTGCTGAATTTCTGCAGCACGATCCATCTATTTTTCCCGGTTGTGGTTCGGGTGGGAATCCGGATGTGGGGACATCTATGCGCATTGCCTGACGGCAGCGCATGACCGGGTGCAAGTCACGCTAGTTGAACCCTGGTGTTCAATCGTGATGCGCGTATTGGCCAACGGCGAAGGAAAGGGAAGCAGGTATAGTGCCAGGAAACGGGTAGGTTTTCAAAAAAGATAAATCGGCCATTCAGGTCGGATAATAATAATATTACAGGAGAAGGCCAAAAATGCAGGGAATTACAGGGGCGCCCGCGCGCACTCAGTTGCGTGAACCAATAACACAGGCGGCACCACCTACCACCAGCTTGGCCAAACCAACCATTGAGGCGGGGAAATCAAATATGGCGCATGATGTTCTCTTTGGCCGGGTACAGACCCGTCTGAAGGCACAGGTAGGTCTTGATGTTTTTTCAAGTTGGTTTGGCAGGCTCAAGCTAGACTCTGTTTCCAAAAGTGTTGTTCGTCTTTCAGTGCCGACAACTTTTTTGCGCTCGTGGATAAACAATCGGTATCTGGACGTGCTTACACAGCTTTTCAGTGAAGAAAATCCGGACATTCTACGCGTCGAGATTGTGGTGCGTTCAGCAACGCGCGGTAACCGACTTATCCAGTCATCTGAAATTACTGATGTACAACAGTCCGGTGCACAGGCAACACCGCAGAGCCGCCCACCCACCATTGCACACTCAGTCGCCAAGGCGCAGAAAAATTACCTGCGCTCACCTGAAAAGGGTTCCGTCTCGGGCTCGCCGCTGGATGGACGCTATTCCTTTTGTGCCTTTGTTGAAGGGGCCTCCAACCGGGTCGCTCTGGCGGCTGCAAAAACCATAGCGGAAGCGGGCAGCAGTGCGGTGCGTTTCAACCCGTTGTTCGTTCACTCAAGTGTTGGACTCGGGAAAACCCATCTTCTTCAGGCAATTGCTCTTGCCGCCCATGAAAGTGAGCGCAAGCCGCGGGTGGTCTATTTGACTGCTGAATATTTCATGTGGCGTTTTGCGACCGCTATTCGCGACAATGATGCGCTTTCCTTCAAGGAATCACTGCGTAACATCGATTTGCTGATTATTGACGATATGCAGTTCCTGCAGGGAAAATCGATCCAGCATGAATTCTGCCACCTGCTTAATATGCTGCTGGATTCAGCCCGTCAGGTTGTCGTGGCAGCAGACCGGGCGCCCTGGGAGCTGGAATCACTGGACGCTCGGGTGCGTTCCAGATTGCAAGGTGGTGTGGCCATTGAGATGGAAGCGCCTGACTATGAAATGCGGCTTGAAATTCTCAAGCGCCGTCTGGCAGCAGCGCAGCAGGAAGATGGTTCGCTTGATATCCCCGAAGACATTCTTGTTCATGTCGCGCGCAATGTGACATCAAGCGGCCGCGAGTTGGAAGGTGCGTTCAATCAACTTCTGTTCCGCAGAACCTTTGAGCCAAGTCTGTCCATCGATAGGGTTGATGAACTATTGGGTCATCTGGTCAATGCAGGCGAGCCAAAAAGGGTGCGCATTGAGGATATTCAGCGTGTGGTTTCGCGGCACTACAATGTGTCCCGTCAGGAAATGATTTCCAATCGGCGTACACGCACAATTGTCAAACCCCGGCAAATTGCCATGTTCCTGGCCAAGACCATGACACCGCGGTCGTTTCCCGAAATCGGCAGACGCTTTGGCGGACGCGATCACACAACAGTGTTGCATGCTGTGCGTAAAATCGAGGGACTGTTGGAAGAAGACACCAAATTGTCCCATGAAGTCGAGCTGCTGCGCCGATTGATCAGCGAATAAGGCAATTCAGGTTTTGACGGAATCGGCAAAACCTGAACGCATCAACAAAACTAAAGGTCGGCACCGTTTGCGACAAAACGTCAAACGGTCTGGACAAAAAAGGCTCTACGGCCCGGGCTGTGCGTGATCGCACGGCCCTTTTTTTTGTAAAAGTGGCAAGCTTGTTTACTTTATCCCCAGAAAGCGCGTTTTTGTCGCTTGGCACGGGGCAAGCGCGCTTGCCTAAGCGGCGATGAATCTGTCATTTTGCTTGTTCGGAAAGCAAACTACCGGTAAGTCCTGATGAACCCGCTGACGGATGTTCATTTGAGGATCTGTTAACCGGATGCCAGCGACAAGAAAAACAGGAATTTGGTGTAAACAACCATGCGTGTGACAATTGAGCGTTCGAATCTGCTGAAATCACTGAACCACGTCCATCGTGTCGTGGAACGGCGGAATACAATCCCAATTCTGTCCAATGTGCTGCTGAACGCAGATGGTGCGGCGCTGGACTTAAAAGCGACGGACCTTGATCTTGAGATTACAGAGGCAACGCCAGCCAATGTGGAACAGGCCGGTGCAACCACCGTTCCTGCTCATCTGCTTTACGACATCGTGCGCAAATTGCCCGATGGTGCGGAGGTTCTTCTGGCCGTGGATCCCGAAGGAGCCAGCATGACGGTGGCGTCAGGGCGATCCAAATTCACTTTGCAGTGTCTGCCGCAATCTGATTTTCCCGACCTTACAGCCGGTGATTTCAGCCATACATTTCGTCTGGCGGCAACAGATCTGAAAATGCTGATTGACCGCACGCAGTTTGCAATTTCCACCGAGGAAACACGCTACTATCTCAACGGCATTTATGTGCACACAATTGAAGATGAAGGTTCATTGAAATTGCGCGCAGTTGCTACAGACGGCCACCGGCTGGCACGTGCGGATGTGAATGCACCGTCCGGATCTGAAGGCATGCCGGGCATCATCATCCCCCGCAAAACAGTGGGCGAGCTGCAAAAGCTGGTTGATGACCCCGATGTTGTCGTAACGGTTGAAGTATCGGAAGCCAAAATCAGATTTACAATCGGTGGCGTTTTGCTGACATCCAAACTGATTGACGGAACATTTCCTGATTATCAGCGGGTCATTCCTTCCGGCAATGACAAGGAGCTGCGGATCGACTGTGCGCCCTTTGCTTCAGCCGTCGATCGTGTCTCGACCATTTCTTCCGAGCGCGGCAGGGCTGTCAAACTGTCATTGGCTGATGGGCTCCTGACGCTGGCAGTCAACAACCCGGATTCGGGCAGTGCAACGGAAGAACTTGTCGTTGCCTATGAAAATGAAGCTCTGGAAATCGGCTTTAACGCCAAATACCTCCTGGATATCACCAATCAGTTCAGCGGCAATGAGGCAATCTTCATGTTCGCCGATTCCGGCTCGCCGACACTGGTGCGTGATATTGCTGAAGACAGTGCGCTCTACGTCCTGATGCCAATGCGCGTTTGACATGGCATAATCGGGCCGGATTATAAGCAACATGTCAGATGATCCGGCAAACAGGACCTATATCGAAAGCCTGAAACTCAGCGATTTTCGCAACTACAGTCAGCTTGCTCTCGAGCTGGATGGTCGCCATGTTGTTCTGACCGGCGAAAATGGCGCCGGTAAAACCAATCTCATGGAAGCGGTTTCGCTGCTGTCTCCGGGCCGGGGTCTGCGTCGCGCGCCCTATGGCGATATACCCAGAGTTGGCGCTTCGAACGGCTTTGCGGTTTTTGCGGCTCTTCAGGGCATGGAAGGTCCGGTTGAAATCGGCACATCAGCAGGTGGTGATGCTGAAAATGCCTCTGGTGGTGGGCGTAAGCTGCGCGTCAATGGTGCCAATGCCCGCTCCAATGATGAATTGCTGGAACATTTGCGCATTGTCTGGCTAACCCCGGCGATGGACGGCCTGTTTACCGGATCAGGCGGTGACAGACGTCGTTTTCTTGATCGACAGGTTTTGTCTATCGACCCGACCCATGGCCGCCGTGTATTGGACTATGAACGCGCCATGCGCAGCCGTAACCGGTTGTTTTCAGAAGGGCGAATGGACCCGGTCTGGCTTGACGGTATCGAAGCGCAGATGGCGGAATTGGGTGTTGCCATCGCCATGGCCCGACGTGAACTGGTGGCCATGCTTTCAAATCTGGTTGCCCATGCCCATGAAGACAGTCCATTTCCCCAGGCTGATGTTGCACTGGAGGATTTTGTCGCAGAACTTGGCGTGGATACCGCGGCCGAGCGGGAAGAAAAATTGACCGAGTTGTTGCGCCAGACACGTCCGCGTGATGCTGCTGCCGGAAGAACCCTGACCGGGCCGCACCGCTCTGATCTGATCATCCGACATCGTGCCAAGAATATGGACGCTGCCCGCTGTTCCACCGGCGAGCAAAAGGCGCTGCTGATTGGTCTCGTGCTTGCGCATGCGCGGCTGACCGGCAATATCTCCGGCCACCCGCCTTTGATGTTGCTGGATGAAATTGCGGCACATCTGGATGAAGGACGCAGATCAGCCCTGTTTGATCTTGTCGATGATATGGGCGGGCAGGCCTTTATGACCGGGACTGATCTTCAGATGTTTTCTGCCCTTGGCAATCGGGCGCAATTCTTTAATGTCGCCGACGGGACAGTGGTCACCCAATCGGCCGCTGGCTAATCATTTTTTCCTGTCCGATCAAACCAATGGCACAGGCCTTGCCCGCTACAGACACTGGAGCACATGATGAACAATGAGGCGCTTGAACCTGCTGAGCTTGAACGTTATGCCCGCCATATTGTTCTGGCGGAAATTGGCGGGCCCGGTCAGCAAAAGCTGAAAAGGGCCCGGGTCCTCATCATTGGTGCTGGTGGACTTGGATCGCCGGTTTTGCAGTATCTGGCGGCGGCTGGTGTCGGCACGTTGGGCGTTGTTGATGATGACACGGTTTCGCAGTCCAATCTGCAGCGCCAGCTCGTTCATGACACGGATGCTGTCGGCATGGCCAAGACTGCAAGTGCAGCGAAGGCGCTGGAACGCATCAATCCACATACGCAGCTTTGCTGTCACAATGTTCGGCTTGTGGCCGATAACGCAAAGGCAATCCTGTCAAATTATGACATCGTTGTGGACGGCTCGGACAATTTTGCCACCCGCTATCTGCTTGCGGATCTTTGTGGCGAAGAGAAAAAGCCTTTGGTCTCTGCAGCTGTGGGGCGTTTTGATGGTTCAATCACCGTACTGATGCCCTTTGCAACCAATGAGAATGGTCAACCCAACCCGTCCTATCGTGACCTGTTTCCCGAACCACCACCCGATGGTCTGGTGCCGACCTGTGCCGAAGCCGGGGTTATTGGCGCATTGACCGGTGTCATTGGCACCCTTCAGGCCATGGAAGTCATCAAACTCATAACCGGTATTGGTACACCTTTGATCGGACGCCTGCTGCTTTATGACGCGCTGGCAGCCCGGTTCGAAACCATCAACTACCAGGCGGCCAGAACAGAAAGTTAACCCGCTCTCCAGAATAGGCTCTAGTCCCTATGGTTGGCCAGGCAGCACACGGTCTGGCGGCCGGTGGCCATCAAACAGGGTCCTTATATTGATAATGACCTTCTCGCCCATGTCGATGCGACCCTCAAGGGTTGCCGAACCCATATGCGGCAGGATCACCACTTTGCCCTGATTGGCAAGTTTGACCAGTTTGGGATTGACGGCTGGTTCGTGTTCAAAAACGTCCAGCCCGGCGCCGGCAATCTTGCCTTCCTGCAGGAGTTTGATCAGTGCAACCTCATCAATAATGCCCCCACGGGCTGTATTGACAATATAGGCTTCGCTGCGCAGCAGTGCCAGACGGCGTGCCGACAGAAGATGAAAAGTGCCCGGTGTCGATGGACAATTGACCGATACAATGTCGACCCGTGCCAGCATCTGATCAAGGCTTTCCCAGTAGGTTGCCTCCAGTTCCTCTTCGGTGACCGGGTCCACCCGATTGCGGTTATGGTAGTGGATGGAAAGGCCGAATGCCCGTGCGCGGCGGGCAATCGCCGTGCCGATACGGCCCATGCCGACAATACCAAGTCGTTTGCCCCAGATGCGGTGACCCAGCATCCAGGTTGGCGACCAGCCATTCCATTCACCATCATCGGTGAGGATACGCGCGCCTTCCGTCAAACGTCTGGGCACTGCCAGAATCAGCGCCATCGTCATATCAGCGGTGTCTTCACTCAAGACATTGGGTGTATTGGTGACGGTGATCCCCTTGCGGGCCGCTGCATCAATATCAATATTGTCGGTGCCGTTGCCAAAATTGGCAATCAGCTTGAGCTGATCGCCAGCCTGCTCGATCATCGCGGCGTCGATACGATCCGTGACAGTGGGCACGAGAACGTCAACCGTCTTCATGGCCGCAACCAGCTCGTGTTGGCTGCGGGCCTTGTCTTCAATATTCAATTGCGCATCAAACAGCTCGCACATGCGGGTTTCAACCGGCTCGGGTAGTTTGCGCGTCAGGAAGACCACAGGTCTTTTTTTATTCGGCATTTCCTCAAACGGCTCCTTGTTGAGAGCTCTTTAACCAAGATGTGACATTTTTGGGAAACAATTGCGGCCCACATGCACAGATTGTTTTTATCAGACGATTGCGTGAAGACAAAGAGAACTCGTGGTGCCGTGATGTGAATTTTACCGATTGTCCCGGCAATCATGGGTTTTTGTCATTTTCCATGTTGGGGAATGGTCGGAAAACGTGAAATGAAGCGGAATTTGCGGGGCGGGGAGAAACTGATGGAGACTGCGATGATTGCGAAAACCGTCAACAGATTTTTAATGATATGTGTTGCGGCGGCCTGCCTGAGTGCATTTGGTCCTGATATGGCACCGATAGGTGCTCCGGCCTACGCCCAGAGCGCGGCAAAAGGGGCCAGCGGCCTGCCGTTGCCCAGATTTGTCAGCCTCAAGGCGCGGCGCGTTAATTTGCGAATCGGTCCCAGCCGTGATTACGCGGTGCAGTGGCTTTACACCCGCTCCGGCATTCCGATGGAGATCATTCAGGAATATGACCATTGGCGCCGGGTCCGTGACCCCGATGGAACCGACGGCTGGATCCACAAGTCATTGCTAACCAGTGATCGCACTGCCGTCGTCGCGCCGTGGAAACGCGGCCAGGATCAGGTCTATGTCCATTTGCGTGCGCGGCCTCAAAAGGGCGCCCGCCTGCTTGCCAAACTGGAGCCGGGTGTTGTGGTGCAGATAGACGAATGCAACGGCAAATGGTGCCGTGGTGAGATCAAGGGTGAAGAAGGCTGGGTTGCGCAGGACGAAATCTGGGGTGCCTATCCGGGTGAGGCCTTCAAATAGCATGCCGCACACGTGAATCCGGAATGCGTTAACAAAATCAAAGGTCAACACCGTTGTTCCATTTTTGGCATAACGTGAAACAGGCGGTTTTCATCGCCTGATGACCGCCGCACAGACGCTGTTAATGCAATGTTAAGTTTCAAATGAAAACTGATGCCATGCGAATTCTTACAGTTCGATTGGCATGGATCCATTCGGATGCATGCTCTCTATTGGTGGCACTGTTGCTGCCCGCTGCGTGTCGCGTGCCTGTCAGGGGTAGCGTATTTTGGCCTATATTCATCTTATAGAAGGTCCCGTCGGGGCTGGAAAATCAACCTTCGCTGCACAATTTTGCAAACAGCATGGCGTCCCCTCATTCATTCTGGATGACTGGATGGCAACGCTGTTTCGACCCGACCGCCCGAAGGACGACGTCCTGAAATGGTATGTGCAGCGCAAGGAGCGCTGTATTGAGCAAATATGGAAACAGGTATGTGGCCTGATGGCCGCTGACCTTGATGTGGTCCTGGAGCTGGGACTTGTTCAGCGCACAAGCCGCATGGCGTTCTACGACCGTATGAATTCTGCCGGATATCAATTCACGGTCTGCGTGCTCGACGCACCGCGCGGCGAAAGACGGGCGCGGGTTGCAAATCGCAACCGCGAAAAGGGTGAGACTTATGCAATGGATGTACCTGAGGCGATCTTTGAAATTGCCAGCGATCTTTGGGAGGCGCCCGATGCAGCGGAATGCCAGGGGCGGGACATACGGTTCATATCAACCGGATAGGTGCGTCCTGTTGAGCCGTGCAGCGTATCGGTCTGTCAGGTGCAAGGTCTCAGCGGTGCAGCCGAAGCACATCAGATGTTCGGGCGGTCATTGCCGTCGAACGAGGGTAGGTCCGGCATAATCCGAGTTGATTCCCCAACCAATCCATCGCATCCTGCTGGTCCATGAACTCTAGCTCAACCTGGACAGTTAATGCAGGCCTCAAATGTTGACCTCGTGATCTTCGACTGTGACGGCGTGTTGATCGATAGTGAGATACTCAGTGCTCAGACGCTGATTGATCTGTTGCAGGAACTGGGAATCCACATCGATTTGGCCCATGTGCAACGCTGTTTTCTAGGGCGCAGTTTTCCAACTGTTGCAGGACTTATTCGCGAGCAGTTTTCCGTAGACCTGCCGCAGGGGTTTGAGCGCGATTACCGCCGCATATTGTTGAAAAAATTCGAAACCGAATTGCAACCAACGCCGGGCATAGAGGCGGTGTTGAACAATCTTGGGGTGCGCGCCTGTGTTGCGACCAGCAGCAGTCCGGAGCGCGCGTTGCGGTCGTTGGAGCTGGCGGGGCTGGCCGGTTACTTTGAAGGGCGGGTCTATACGGCCTCGATGGTTGCACGCGGCAAGCCCGCACCGGATCTGTTTTTGCATGTGGCAAGCTGTGAGAAGGTTGCACCCGGTCGTTGCCTGATCATTGAGGACAGCCTGCCGGGTCTTTCGGCCGCGCAGGCAGCCGATATGGCTGTGTGGCGCTACGTCGGGGCAAGCCATCTGAAAAACAATGCACAGGCGCTGATTGCCGAAAGTGGGCAAACTGTCCTATTTGAGTGTTGGAGCGCGTTTTTTCCCATGATGCCGTCGCTCCGGCGTGTGCAGGACAAGGTTGAATTGAATGGCCAGAACCGGTGACAGTGAGACAAGCCGACTTGATGATGCGGCCCGTGCCGGCTGGCTCTATTATGTTGCCGGCAATACCCAGGATGAAATCGCCAAAAAACTTGGTGTCTCACGCCAGTCTGCGCAGCGGTTGGTATCGCTGGCGGTTAGCGAACGGCTGATCAAGGTGCGGCTTGATCACCCAATTGCGCGATGTATGGAGCTGGCAGCGGGCCTCAAGGAACGATTTGGCCTGCTGGGTTGTGAGGTTGTTCCAAGCGATCCGGAAGCACCTGCTTCCAATGTCGGTATTGCACTGGCCGGTGCAGCCGAGATGGAACGACACCTGAAATCCAATCATCCAAAAATCATTGCCATCGGTACGGGACGTTCGCTGCGCGCCTGTGTCGAACAGATGCCACCAATGGACTGCCCGCAACATCGCATTGTTTCGCTGCTGGGCAATATGATGTCTGATGGTTCGGCAACGGCGTACAATGTGGTTATTCGCCTGGCCGAACGCGCCAACGCCCGGCACTTTCCAATGCCCCTGCCTGTACATGCGCGCTCACTGGATGAAAAACGGGTGCTGCACAATCAGGAGCCGGTGCATAATATTCTTGAGCTGGCGCGGCAGGCGGATGTAACTTTTGTCGGCATTGGCGGACTGAGTGAGGATGCGCCGATCTTTGTTGATGGCTTTTTATCCCGCGATGACATCCGCACACTGGCCCGCGCTGGTGCCGTGGGTGAGATTACCAGCTGGATTTTCGACAAAAACGGTGCATTGATTGATGGTCTTATCAACGATCGCGTTGCCAGTGCACCGCTGCGGCCGGGGCAGGAGAATCCGGTTATCTGCATTGCTGCCGGTGAGGCCAAGGCCAAGGCAATATTGGGTGCCATTCGCGGTAAATTGATCAATTGGCTGATCACCAATGAATCAACGGCAGAGCATTTGCTCAATGTTTGAGCAATAAGTCAAACTCCTTAATCTATTGATTTAACGTGTATTTTCAGCATTCGTGTTGCCGGTGTGCGGTATGTGTGCAACTTTTTTGTTGACAGTTTCATGAAATCTGGTGAGTATTTGCCCTATCAACTAGCAAATGCTCAGTGATTTTGGGAGGAATGAATGAAACATCTCACGCGCGCACTTTTGGGTGCGTCCGCCCTGACGCTTGTTGCGACTGCCGTAATGGCGGAAAAATTGACGATCGCAACTGTCAACAATGGCGACATGGTCCGCATGCAAAAGCTTACGGACGATTTTACTGCGAAAAACCCTGACATCGAACTGGAATGGGTCACGCTGGAAGAAAATATTCTTCGCCAGCGCGTTACAACTGATATTGCCACCAAGGGTGGCCAGTATGATGTCATGACCATTGGTACCTATGAAGTGCCGATCTGGGGAAAACAGGGCTGGCTGCTGTCGCTCAATGATCTGCCGGATTCCTATGACAAGGATGATCTGCTGCCGGCTATTCGTGGCGGATTGACCGTTGACGGCGAACTTTATGCCGCGCCCTTTTATGGCGAGAGTTCCATGGTCATGTATCGTACGGACCTGATGGAAAAAGCCGGTCTGGAAATGCCTGATGCACCCACCTGGGACTTCATTGCCAAGGCTGCACGCGCCATGACCGACAAGGACAATGAAATTTATGGTGTCTGTCTTCGCGGCAAAGCTGGCTGGGGCGAGAATGCGGCGTTCCTGACAGCGACGGCCAATTCTTTTGGTGCCAGATGGTTCGACATGGATTGGAAGCCACAATTTGATGGTGATGCCTGGAAAAATACACTGAATTTCTACATTGATCTGATGAATGATGCAGGCCCTCCCGGGGCTTCATCCAATGGGTTCAATGAGAATCTGGCGTTGTTCCAGTCTGGTAAATGCGGCATGTGGATTGATGCCACGGTGGCAGCATCCTTTGTAACCAACCCCAATGACAGCACCGTTGCTGACAAGGTTGGATTTGCACTGGCGCCTGACAATGGTCTTGGCAAACGCGGCAATTGGCTTTGGGCCTGGAGCCTGGCAATACCGGCCGGTACACAGAAAGCGGAGGCTGCAAAGAAATTTGTCGATTGGGCCACATCCAAGGAATATCTTGCGCTAGTTGCCGAAAAAGAAGGCTGGGCCAATGTGCCTCCAGGCACACGTACATCGCTCTATGAAAATCCGGAATATGCCAAAGTGCCATTTGCAAAAATGACGCTGGAAAGCATCAACTCGGCAGACCCGAAAAACCCGACGGTTGATCCGGTCCCCTATGTTGGTGTGCAATTTGTGGCTATTCCCGAGTTTCAGGGTATCGCCACACAGGTTGGTCAGCAGTTCTCTGCAGCATTGGCCGGGACCATCAGTGCTGATGAAGCACTCGCCAATGCCCAGTCACTGACTGAGCGTGAAATGAAAAGGGCAGGCTACATCAAGTAGCACACCTCCCAGGAGGGGCTGGTTGCACAAGTCCAGCCCCTCTTGTTTCCATCAGCCGCGCGTCCAATGGACGCAAGACTGCTCACCCGCTTTGGCTATGCGCTTCGATCTGCCGACAAAGGCCTATCGGGGTGCCGCTCCAGAGCCCCGCAACGAACCCGGTGCAGGATTATGGCTACCACACACTCACGCGTTGCCGCGCGATTAATGCTGTCTCCCGCTGTCCTATTGTTGTTGGCATGGATGATCGTGCCGCTGACGATGACAATCTATTTTTCGTTTTTGCGATACAATCTGCTGAGCCCCGGGATTAATGCCTGGGCCGGCTGGAGCAATTACCAATATTTTCTGACAGACCCGGCCTTCTTCGCGGCATTGACCAATACATTGTTGCTTGTCGTCGGCGTTTTGCTGATCACCGTTATTGGTGGCACGCTGCTGGCGCTGTTGCTTGACCAGCCCATCTGGGGACAGGGCGTTGTTCGCATACTGGTGCTTGCACCGTTCTTCGTCATGCCCACGGTTTCTGCGCTGGTGTGGAAAAACATGTTCATGAACCCGGTCAATGGGCTCTTTGCCTATGCGGCCAAGGCTGTGGGACTGCAGCCGTTTGATTTTTTGGCCCACGCACCTTTGGCGTCAATCATACTGATTGTTGCCTGGCAATGGCTGCCCTTTGCAGCGCTGATTTTGCTGACCGCCCTGCAATCGATGGATCAGGAACAGATGGAAGCCTCGGAAATTGACGGGGCAGGTCCTTTCAGCCGCTTTTTCTACCTGGTATTGCCGCATCTTTCGCGGGCGATCACCGTGGTTATCCTCATTCAGACAATTTTTCTTCTGTCGATTTTCGCTGAAATCCTCGTCACCACCAATGGTGGCCCGGGCTATGCGTCCACCAATATAACCTATCTCGTCTATGCCCAGTCGCTGCTTCAGTTCGACGTGGGAGGCGGATCCGCCGGCGGCATTATCGCTGTCATTCTGGCCAATATCGTTGCGATTTTCCTGATGCGGATGATCGGCAAGAATCTGGAGGCGTGAATCATGGCAAGAGCGATATCCACCCGACGTCAGATCACAGTCACCATACTGGCCTGGGTAATCGGAATAACAATATTTTTTCCGATCCTGTGGACCATTTTGACGAGTTTCAAAACGGAGGCAGAGGCGATTGCCTCGCCACCATCCCTGTTCATGTTTGACTGGACCCTGGAAAACTACGGTGAAGTGCAGGAGCGATCCAATTACTTCCGGCACTTTTCCAATTCGGTCATCATCTCGCTGGGTTCAACCGTTCTGGGTCTGTTGATAGCGATACCGGCAGCATGGTCGATGGCATTTGTACCGGCCAAACGAACCAAGGACATCTTGATGTGGATGCTCTCCACCAAAATGTTGCCACCGGTTGGCGTGTTGATTCCCATCTATCTGATTTTTCGCGATACCGGCCTGCTGGATACGAGAATCGGACTGGTGATTGTACTGACGCTGGTCAATCTGCCGATTATCACCTGGATGCTCTTTACATATTTTCGCGAAATTCCGGGTGAAATACTGGAAGCAGCCCGCATGGATGGCGCGATGCTTTGGGATGAGATTGTTCATGTGCTGACGCCCATGGCGATACCCGGCATTGCCTCAACGCTGCTATTGAATGTGATTCTTGCGTGGAATGAGGCCTTCTGGACGCTCAACCTTACGGCGGCCAAGGCTGCACCACTCACCGCATTCATAGCCAGTTACTCAAGTCCTGAGGGGCTCTTTTACGCCAAACTTTCTGCCGCATCGACCATGGCAATTGCACCGATCCTGATTTTGGGCTGGTTCAGCCAGAAACAGCTGGTGCGCGGTCTGACATTCGGCGCAGTGAAATAGGATTGATCATGGGAAGCATCAAACTCAACAAGGTCACCAAAAGCTTCGGTAGCACGCAGGTGATCCCGCCCCTCGATCTGGAAATTCAGGACGGTGAATTCGTCGTTTTTGTTGGACCATCAGGATGTGGAAAATCAACCCTGCTGCGCCTCATTGCCGGCCTTGAGGATGTCACCAGCGGCATGATTGAAATCAATGGTGTTGACGCAACGCAGACACCGCCATCCAAACGCGGCCTGGCAATGGTGTTTCAGTCCTATGCGCTTTACCCGCATATGTCAGTGCGCAAAAACATCGCCTTTCCGCTGAAGATGGCAAAACTTGCACCCGAAGAACGCGATCAAAAGGTCGAAAATGCAGCTTCTGTATTGAACCTGACGGATTATCTTGACCGCAGACCGGGCCAATTGTCCGGTGGTCAACGCCAAAGGGTTGCCATCGGCCGTGCCATTGTGCGCGAGCCGGACGCCTTTTTGTTTGACGAACCACTTTCAAACCTGGACGCGGCGCTGCGGGTCAACATGCGGCTGGAGATTTCCGAGCTGCATCAAACGCTGGCAACAACAATGATTTATGTGACCCATGACCAGGTGGAAGCCATGACCATGGCGGACAAGATCGTTGTTCTCAATGCAGGCCATATTGCCCAGGTTGGTTCGCCGCTGGAGCTTTATCACAAACCCGCCAATGTTTTTGTTGCCGGTTTCATCGGCTCGCCAAAAATGAACCTGGTAACCGGTCCTGATGCACAGGCCATGGATGCTCATACGATAGGCGTGCGGCCGGAACATATTACCATTTCAGAAGGTGGCGGGACCTGGACCGGCAAGGTCGGTGTTTCAGAACATCTGGGCTCTGATACTTTCCTGCGGGTTAATGTCGACGGTGTCGGCACGCTGACCGTTCGCGCCAGCGGTGAGGTCGCACTGCGTCACGGAGATAGTGTCTCACTGATACCGGAAGAAGGTAAGGTCCACCGTTTTGATGCAGACGGGCTTGCCATGCAATGAAGCGACTTGCAGGCAAATCAGCACTTATCACGGGCTCTGCCCGCGGCATCGGCAAGACATTTGCCGAGGCCTATGTCCGTGAGGGCGCCCGCGTTGCTATCGCAGACATTGATATCAAGCGCGCCCGCCAAACGGCACTTGAAATAGGATCAGCGGCTATCGCTGTTCAGGTGGACGTGCGCGATCAGGGCTCGATTGACCGTTGCGTAGAGGAGGTCTGCTCACGGTTTGGCAGCATTGATATTCTGATCAATAATGCGGCACTTTTTGACCTCGCGCCCATTACGGAAATAACCAGAGACAGTTACGAACGGCTGTTTGCAATCAATGTGGGCGGTACGCTGTTCATGATGCAGGCTGTCGCCAAAAAGATGATTGAGGCCGGACATGGCGGCAAGATTATCAACATGGCCAGCCAGGCCGGGCGGCGCGGGGAAGCATTGGTTGGTGTTTATTGTGCCACCAAGGCTGCCGTTATCAGTCTGACCCAATCTGCCGGACTGAATCTGATCAGCAGTGGCATCAATGTCAATGCAATCGCACCCGGTGTTGTCGATGGCGAACACTGGGAAGGTGTTGATGCGCTTTTCGCAAAACATGAGGGCAGGCCGCTTGGCGAAAAACGGCGACTGGTTGGCGAAGCTGTTCCCTATGGGCGCATGGGCACAGCCGATGATCTCACCGGCATGGCTGTTTTTCTGGCCAGCAGCGACAGTGATTACGTGGTCGCCCAGACATATAATGTCGATGGCGGGAACTGGATGAGCTGACCATGACGATCAAATTGAATCAGCGGTCGTTGCCGGCACTGGCACATAATGTTTCCGTACCAACCTATGACCGGTCCCAATTATCGCCGGGTATTGTGCATATTGGTGTTGGCAATTTTCATCGGGCGCATCAGGCGATGTATCTTCATCGCCTGTTTGAGCTGGGCGAGGATCATGATTGGGCCATAATAGGAGCCGGGATACGCCCAACAGATGCTGTGATGCGCGAAAAATTGCGGGAACAGGACTGGATGAGCACCATCATCGAGCTGCAGCCTGACAGTCTGACGGCAAGTGTAACCGGATCGATGATCGATTTTCTCGAGGTTAATTCTGACGCAATAACCGAAACATTGGCTCAACCACAAATCCGTATTGTCTCGTTGACAATTACCGAAGGCGGCTACTTTGTTGATGCGACAACGGGTGGTTTTCAGGCCGGCCATGAGGATATGATTGCGGATTCCCAAAATCCCGTCACGCCAAAAACCGTGTTTGGAATTCTGCTTGCCGCTCTGACAAAACGTCGCGCTGCCGGACATGCTCCTTTCGCCATTATGTCCTGTGATAATCTGCCGGAAAATGGCATCGTTGCCCATCAGGCAACGGTAGGATTGGCGGCGATGATATCGACGGACCTGGCCAGCTGGGTGGAGGAAAATGTGGCCTTTCCCAACAGTATGGTGGACTGCATTACGCCTGCCACGTCACAGCGTGAAATACAGACGGCTGCGCGGGAGTTTCACATTTCAGATGCATCACCCGTTGCCTGTGAACCGTTCCGTCAGTGGGTTCTGGAGGACAAGTTCCCGATGGGCCGCCCGGCCCTGGAGAAGGTCGGCGTTGAATTTGTCCGCGATGTGGCCCCCTATGAACTGATGAAACTGCGCATTTTGAATGGTGG
Organism: uncultured Rhizobiaceae group bacterium; assembly: GCA_947501445.1. GTDB lineage: Bacteria > Pseudomonadota > Alphaproteobacteria > Rhizobiales > Rhizobiaceae > Hoeflea_A. The sequence goes on from CANMVS010000026.1 coordinate 54,001, forward strand.
ACATGCAGCCATCGCCTATCCGGCGGCACTCATGGGCATTGACTATGTGCATGAAGCAATGGCTGAGCCATTGATCGTGGGTTTTTTGAACCGGCTGGAGGAACACGAGATTATTCCCACGGTGCCACCCGTTGATGGTGTGGATTTTGATGCCTATTTTGAAACCGTAAAACAGCGGTTTTCAAATCCGACTGTGGGAGACACCATACCGAGATTGTGTCTGGACGGGTCAAACAGGCAGCCGAAATTCATTTTGCCCACGGTTACTGATCGACTTGCTTCGGGCCTGCCCATCGGTGGGCTGGCGCTGGAAATAGCGCTGTGGTGCCGCTATTGTGCCGGTAGCAACGATGCAGGCGAAAACATCGACATTGTTGACGAACAGTCACAGCAACTAAAGGCAATGGCGCTGGAGGCGCGGTCGAATCCGGTCGCATTTTTGGCAATGGAAGAGATTTTTGGCGCGCTCGGTCGCCAGGATGTCTTTGTCCATTCGTTCACGGCCTCACTGCAATCGCTGTGGAAAAACGGTACGCGCAGAACACTTGCTGCTTTCAATTCCGACATGGACGCGACACCTGCACCAGAACGCCAAGTGCGACAGCACTGAAGTATGGGGCAGCCCCGCAGGCAAATCTAAACAGGACAGGGTCCAAAGCAACCCAGACCGTTTCACGTTTTGTCACAAACGGGACAATGGTGTCGGCCTTTGATTTTGTTGGTACATTCAGGTTTGCCGATTCCGTCAAAACCTGAATGGTTCTTGTGCCGTTGCGACCGCAACTGTGTCCACCATGCTACAGACACCACAATCTTGGCCCGGTACATAGTTGCGCTAAAATCGGGTGCTTTACCTGCATTGGGTGATGCATATGGATGGAAAGATGACACATCAGCTGGCTCTGTTCACTTTTGGCATATTCAGGGCGCCGTCAGATGACCCGGTGAACGATGGTTTTCATGAACGCAATGACCCGATACTGGAGCTTGTGGACACCGCGCCAGGGCTTGTTGCGCGCTCAGGTTATGAGGATGAGCCCGGGCCCGACCCATGGGGTGACCAGGTCTATCCGCGTTTTTATGAGGAGAAGGGCGATGGCTGGTGCCCAGCAACACTCTCGGTATGGCAGGATCTGGAATCGCCCATGGCATTTTCCTATTTTGGATTACATGCCGAGGCGCTGAAACATGCCCGTGAATGGTTTCTCACGCCCCAATGGCCACCGCTGGCATTGTGGTGGATTGAGGCTGGCGCCTATCCCGAATGGAGCGACGCGGTTACCCGGCATGAGTTTCTGCATGATCATGGTTCCACGCCCTTTGCATTCAACTTCAAACATCCGTTTGATGCGGTTGGTAAACCGGCGCAGATAAACCGGCAACGGGTAAAGGCGATTGTTGATCTGGTGAGCCCATGAAATTGTTCATCTGATGGTTGCGCTGCGAGCAAATGATTGGCCGACTTGACATTTGGGCAATAAAGGACCATTTACGCCTCACACGTCGTCTGGCTGCCGCGTGAGCAGCCCGCTTTGCCCAAATGATCGGATCACCGGCAAACTGGTACAAAGCGAAGATACGTCGCCTCTCCGGATGATTTTCATCATTGGGAGTTATTCTCCAAAAGTTCCCATCTCGCGCGGGGTTCTGACGATCTGCAAAGTCAATGGGCAATCCTGTTCAGACACAATGCCAGATCGCAACCGCACACGCAGTCATCCATGCTCAAAAGAGCGATGGAGAGCGCTGCTTGAAATTCGTTCATCCGCGTGAACGGGGTCAGTTGACGCCGCTTGCGCAGTTGCAAAGGCAAATTATATTGACTCAATTTGAAGCCCTGGGGCTTTCTGAACAAATCGTTAAATCCATTGATGCACTTGGATTTGATACACCCACGCCAATCCAGAAACAGGCTATTCCGCTTGTTCTGCAGGGACGTGACCTGACAGGACTTGCCCAGACGGGCACCGGCAAAACCGCCGCTTTTGGCCTGCCACTGGTTCACCACCTTCTGGCTGAAAATGTTAAGGCAGCGCCGAAATCAGCGCGCGCACTTATTCTTGCGCCGACCCGTGAACTGGTCAACCAGATCGCCGAGAACCTGCGCACCTATGTGCGTGGCACATCATTGCGCATTACGCTTGTCATTGGTGGTGCATCCATCAATACACAACGCAGAAACATGGAACGCGGTACCGACATATTGGTTGCCACACCCGGCCGCCTGCTCGATCTGGTTGATCGCAATGCTGTGCGCCTTGATAGCGCCAAATATCTCGTCCTTGACGAGGCTGATCAGATGCTCGATCTGGGCTTCATTCATGCACTTCGTCAAATCGCAAAGCTGCTTGGCAAGCCGCGCCAGACCCTGTTGTTTTCGGCAACCATGCCAAAACAGGTCGAAACACTTTCGCGCGCCTACCAGATTGATCCGGTCCGTGTTGAAACCAACCCGCCCGGCCGTGCCGCCGACAAGGTCAATCAGTCCGTCCATTTTGTCAGTCAGCGCAACAAGACTGACAAGTTGAAGGATTGTCTGATTGAACGGCGCGATGACCTTTCACTGGTTTTTGCCCGCACCAAACACGGCGCGGAAAAACTGATGAAACATCTGGTCGCCGCCGGATTCAAGGCAAGTTCCATTCATGGCAACAAGAGCCAGGGGCAGCGCGACCGTGCGATCAAGGCCTTCAAGGCTGGTGAAATCCGGATTTTGGTTGCAACCGATGTCGCAGCACGTGGCATTGATATTTCCGGTGTGACACACGTCTATAATTATGACCTGCCCGATGTGGCTGAAAGCTATGTACACCGGATTGGCCGCACGGCCCGTGCGGGTGCAGCCGGTGAAGCGGTTGCTTTTTGTTCGGCTGAAGAAATTCACCTTTTGCGGGCCATTGAAAACCTGATCGTGAGCGACATTCGCATCGCCAGTGGTGATGTCCCCGAAGAAGGACAGGCGGTCAAACGTCGCGGTCGTGGCGGCAATGGTCAGCGCAACGGTGGCGGACGCAATGGTCAAAATGCCGGACCAAAACGCAATGGTCGTCCTGCCAAAGGTTCGAACGGCGGCGGACGGCGCAAAAGCGGTGAGGTTCGCGCTGGCGATGGCGATGCAGCCGCGCCGAAGAAGCACGGCCACATCAGCGCCAATACGAGCAAATCAAAGCCTGGCTTTGGCAAGGGTGGAAACGGCAATCGGCATAAACCTGCCCACGCCAACACCAACAACGGTCAACCGGCCGGTGCTGCGGGCAAACGCCGTCGTCCCCGGCGTAAACCAATCGCTGCCTGATTCGCACAGCGATTTTTGAATTTTACTTGCGGGCAATCGGCCCGCAATTATTGCCCGGCTTGCCTGGAAATATCCGTCAGCCATTGCCTGAAAACAACGGCTGTGGGTTTTTGTGGTCGGGTCGTCGGCTGAAAGACAAAGTAGTGCTGCAGGCCCCTTGTCTGCAAGCCATCCAGACATGGCACCAACCCATAGGCGCGCATCATGAAATCAGTCGCTGGCGCGCGTGCCAGGGCGGATCCGTAGCCTGTGGCGGCTAGCCCAAGTGCAACCACCGTATTGTCAACCACACGAAAGTCCGCTTCGCGCAGATCACCGGACATCCTGTTTTGCAGCAGCTGGAACCAACTGCTCTTGTGGGATGCTACCTCGATAAGCCTGAACTTCAGGAAATCGCTCAGACCGTTGATTTGAGAAGCAATTTCGGGGCGCGCCACCGGATAAATCATTTCTCCGAATAATCGCGTGGCATCCGCCGGAAAATCAGTCGATGATCCAAAGGCAATTTGCAGGTCTGCGCCGGTGTTGGTGAAGTCCTGTGTTGCATTTCCGCTGGTCATTTGCACATGAATGCCGGGATGTGCGTGTTCGAAGTCTGATAAATGCCCGGGCAACCAGTTGGATGCCAGAACATTGACAACCTGAACATTAATTCGCTGAATTCCGCGGGTGCCGAAGAGCGCGGCTGCAGATGTTTCAACCGCAGCCAGTGACTGGCTGACGGTCGGCAGGAACGCGTGTCCTGCATCGGTAAGTATTACCCGCCTGGCCTCACGGATAAACAGAGGCCTGCCCAGATTTTCCTCCAGGGCCTTTACCTGCTGACTGACCGCTGCCGGGCTCATATTGAGCAATTCTGCTGCCCGCGCAAAACTCTCAAGACGGGCCGCCGCCTCGAATACCCGTAACCAGTTCAATGATGGGATGCGCCGAAAGGCCATGGGTCTATCCTGAGTTCCTTTGGTTACCCTTGCGTCAGTATTTTTAGCACAAGTATAGCTTATGCTCACGTGAAATATTTCTGTCTGTACCTTCTGCGTCCTGACGCGCACATTGTTACTGAATGGAGATAATCATGGTCGCATCATTGTCTGCTGGGCAGATCGCTCACTATCGGGAAAATGGTTTTGTCAGTCCGGTGCGTGTCTTTTCAAAGGGTGAGGCATCGCGGATCAGGCGACAGATCGAAGGACTGGAAAGGTCCCACAGCAAGGGGGCAGGCGGTTATTCGCTCAATCAGCTTTTCCGCGTCAATGGCCAGGTCACCATCCCGCTCCTGGCGCAGATTGCGCAAACGCCGGCGATCCTGGATGCTGTGGAAGCTGTTATTGGCCCGGATTTGCTGGTCTGGTCATGCGAGCTTTTCATCAAGGAAGCGGGCTCAAGCAAGGTTGTTTCCTGGCATCAGGACCTGACCTATTGGGGCATGGGTGAGACAGATGAGGAATTGACCGCCTGGATTGCAGTTTCCGATGTTACTGAATTGGCCGGTTGCATGCGGTTTATTCCAGGCTCCCACAAGCAGCCGATACAGCCGCATCATGATACATTTGACGCCGACAACCTGCTTTCACGGGGTCAGGAATTTGCCGGGGCTGTCGACGAGAGCAAGGCGTTTCCAAACACACTTCTGCCGGGTGAAATGTCACTGCATCATGGTCGATTGCTGCATGCATCCGGGCCAAACCAATCCATGGATAGACGCATTGGCATGGCCATCAGATATGTAACACCCCATATCGACAAACAATCGACAACTACGGACTATGCAATGTTGGTGCGTGGTGCTGATCACGCACAAAATTGGACACATGTGCCGCCGCCGCAATCGATATTTGCGCCTTCATCACTGGCGCTCTACAATCGTATTCTGGATCATCAATCATCCGTTTTGGCGGCCGGAGCAGGTGAGTTCGTAGAACTATATGCGAAGGCAGCCGGTGACGTAGGCACCGAAGGTGATTTTGGAGGGGGAAACCAATGAAGACGGTAGAATTTGTGCAAATGAAGGACGGCACCAAAGCGGACTATGAGCTGCTTGCCGAGCTGGAAAAACCGTATTACGCGTTGACCGCGGATCGGCTGCTCGAGGAGTTGCGCAAGCAAGATGACGGTGCGGTTTCTGGCTATAAAATCACCAGAATGGAACATGCTTTGCAATGTGCAACGCGTGCCTACCGGGACGGCGCTGATATCGACTGGGTCGTTGGCGCACTTCTCCACGACATCGGTGATGGGCTGGCGCCGCAAAACCATGATCGTTTTGCCGCAGAAGTAGTCCGACCTTTCGTGCGTGAAGAGGTTGCCTGGGTTGTTGAACATCACGGTATTTTTCAGGTGCTCTATTTTGGCCACCACTATGGTTGGGACCGCAATGCGCGCGAGCAGTTCAAGGACCATCCGTCCTTTCAGGCCTGTTCGGATTTTTGCGAGCGCTGGGATCAGTCCTCATTTGATCCCGATTACACATACGAACCACTGGAATTTTTCGAACCAATGGTGCGCCAGGTGTTTGCCAGAAAGGCCTATGATCCGGAAGTTATTCGCGAAGGCCATGCCGAAGGCCTGCCAGTACAGGTTTGATTTTCAGGTTCGCGCATTCATGCCTCTACCCCGCGGTGGCCGGCCTTCCGCCAGCACCGATACCTAACCGTGCCTGAAGTTCCTCGAGCGGGATGCCTTTTGTTTCAGGTGCATATTTGAGCGCGAAAACAACGGCCAGACAGCAGAACCCGGCAAAGAATGCAAATGTGGCGACGATACCGATCGCGGTACTGACGATGGGAAACAGAAACACAACCAGGAAGGTCATTGTCCAGTTCACCAGTTGCACCAGAGCCATGCCGCGTCCGCGCAGTTCTGTGGGAAAGAGTTCTGACATATAGACCCAGGGTCCTGGCCCGATGCCGATGGAAAAGAAGATGATGAATGACCAGATGCCATAGAGCGCATACACATCGTCAGCTTTATTGTCGGTCCAAAGTACAAAGGAAATGACCGCAAGACTGATGGCCGCACCGGCAAAGCTGATGATGAACAATTTGCGTCTGCCAACCCTGTCAATCAGAATGAGCGCAACAATGGTCGCCAGCACATAAATGACGCCAATGCCGACGGTGGCAGAAATCTGTGCCGTGACGGCGGAATAGTTCAATTGTTTCATCAGTTGCGGTGCGTAATAAACCACCACATTTATACCGCTGAGCTGCTGGAAAACAAAGGCAGTCATGCAGAACAGGGTAATGCGTCGGATGCCCGGTTGGAACAGATGCAACCAGCCGATCTCCTGTTCCCAGGCCTGATCATCCTGAACCATTTCATTCATTGTCCGGTCAAGTTCCTGTTGTCCCAATTCCGGCTGCGTTTCTTTCAAAACACCAAGTGCGGCTGCCTGTTTGCCTTTCATGACCAGCCAGCGCGGGCTCTCAGGCGCACTGCGCATGCCGAAAAACAATATGATTGCCGGAATGACAGCGATCAGAAACATCAGGCGCCAGCGCGCATTATCAGAAGAGAACGGTCCAAGGTTTGCGGAATCAAAAATCAGGTCGGACAGATAGGCAATCAACGTGCCGATAATGATCATCAGTTGAAAGATCGCTACGGTTCGCCCCCGGATTGCCGGCGGCGACAGCTCGGACAGATATTGTGGTGTTACCAATGCAGAACAACCGATGGCAAAGCCGATCAGAATGCGTGTTCCGGTCAACATGACGACATTGAAAGACAGGCTGACAAGTACCGAACCGAAGACAAACAATACAGCACTGCCAATGAGCAGCAGGCGTCGCCCGTAGCGATCGCTCATCCCGGCGCCAAACAGCGCACCAAAGGCTGCGCCCAGTGGCACAGCGGCCGTCATCAGGCCTTCCCAAAAGGGTGTGAACTTGAACACATGCTGCATGAAAGGAAAGGCACCGGCGATTACGCCTTCATCGAAGCCGAACAAAAAGCCGCAGATTGCCGCCACCACCGCGATTTTTACAAGTAACATATGTTCTCAAATCAATACTGTTTCGTGTAAATTAGTTTAAGTGCATTTAAAAATAATATGCAAACAGTATCACTTGGGCTGACAGGCAAATTGTGTGTGAGTATCAATGGTTCTATTGTGTAGCAGGGTACTTTCCTTCAATGATTGAATAGAGAAAATCCCTCAACAGGCGCGCCCGTGTCAATTCCTGGTTCGAACGGTCCGGATAACACGGCATCAATCTGATGGCCTGGCCAGACGTCAACAATTTGTTGCCACAATTGCGGTGTCCGCACTCGCCGAATTTATTGGCCGGAAGTGATGGTATTCGAGCGGGACGATGGTTGTGGAACATCCATCGGTCGTGTTCTGACCTGTTTACAGCCGCACACGCTGGTATGCAGTAGACAGGTGTCATTGGCCTATACAAAACAACGGCTCCGAAGCGCAGGGTGATAGCGGCTGTTTCATCCGGTCCCTTTTTAAAAAAAATACATGCGGCAACGGCAGAAAATAATTTGTCACACATTACCTGTGTGCATTGTCTAAAGCTTCAGACAGGTAATCAGGACAGGATAATGGCTGAGACACAGGACTGGAATGAATTGGCAAAGAAAGCCGGTGGAGGAGACCGTCAGGCGCTGGAGGCAATTGTCCATGGTATGCAGGACCGTGTCCACCGCCTGGCCATGCGCATGCTGGTCAATCCGGATGATGCACTTGAGGCCACTCAGGAAATTTTGATCCTGGTGATCACCAGGCTTTCGACATTTCGCGGTGAAAGTGCTTTTGGCACCTGGGTCTATCGGGTTGCGACAAACTATCTGCTTAATGCAAAAAAGATTGCCTCACGCGATCGCGGACTGACCTTTGACATGTTTGCAGCCGATCTTGAAGCCGGCCTGGTTGCTGACCCGGAGCCCTCGGCAGAGGACACCGTCATGCTGAATGAATTGCGTATAGCGTGCACCATGGCAATGCTGCTGTGCCTCGATCTCAAACACCGGATTGCCTATGTTCTTGGTGATATTCTCGAATTTGAGCATGCTGAAGCGGCACAGATACTCGACATTTCAGCGGTGAATTTTCGCAAACGGCTCTCGCGTGCCCGCCAGCAGATTCTGGCATTTACAGCGCAGCGCTGCGGGCTTGCCAATGAGCAGGCAAAATGTTCATGCCCGCGACGATTGCCCGCCGCACTGGCGCAACATCGGGTAGACGCTGACTCAAAATACCATTCCAGCCGTGAAGGCCCGACCTATGAAGACGTTGTGGCCAGCGTGAAGCGGGTTGAAGGTGACCTGCGTGGTCTCAAACTACAAGCCGCCATTCCGGATTATCCGTGCCCAACGGATCTTGGCGCACAGATTGCCCGTATTGTTGAAACCCGCTTCTGATCCATCTGCATAATTTGTTTTCAATTCTGATGCCGCGTGTATGGCAATGGCACGACCGTGTCTCCATTTTACCTCGCCCGGCAGGTCTCAAGAGTTTCAAAAGGAGAATAAACATGTCCCACACAACCCAAACTCTCAGCCTTGCAATTGCCTTGGTTCTATTGCCGTCACTGGCGCAAACAATGGAGAAATTGACCATGTCCGACACTCAAAAAGACATATTGGCAACGGTTGAACATATGACGCAGGCCTTTCATCGCTCAGACATAGACGGTGTAATGGACAGCTACGAAGAAGAGGCGGTTGTCGTATTTGAACCCGGCCAGCCAATGACTGACCCGGCACGCATAAAGGAGATGTTTCAGGGTGCGTTTTCCCTGAATCCGCGTTTCGATTATAGCGGCCATGAAGTTTATGTAGCAGGAGATATTGCTGTACATTTCGCACCCTGGTCGATGAATGGAGCGACACCGGATGGTCAGAAAGTCAATCAAAGTGGCCTTTCGGTCGCTGTTTTGAGGAGACAGAACGATGGATCCTGGCGCATGGTTATAGACAATCCTCACGGACAACGATTGATGCAACAGAACTGACGTCAAGGCGCACTCTTGCTTGCACAAGGTTGCATCGACCGCGCCATCAAAACGGGTTAACGTGGCGGCAACAGGCGTGTTGGCAAAGTGGAACGATCCTATGGATGAAAGTCAGTATGGAGCCCGTGACAAGCGTGGATACTGGAAGCCGGATGTACCGGTTGCCTATCCACCAGCCTTCGTATGGCCGTTGCAACCAAAGCGGTTTTTGACGTGGATTTTTGCTGTTCCGGGGTATTTGTTCCCCTGGAACGGCCTGTATTTTCTGATTACGCTCGGGTTCTGGTATTTCCTCACGCCATCGTTGGAAACCATGAAGACGCTGTCGCCAGGCTGGATCACCTATCTGTTGCTCAGAAATGCGGCATTGGTCTTTGTCTTCGTTGGTGCCTGGCATGCATGGCTTTACATTGGTAAAAAACAGGGAACCAGTTTCAAGTTCAACGGCAATTGGCCAACCCGCACCAATCCTTCCTTTTTGTTCCGCTCGCAGACCCTGGACAATATGATCTGGACCTTCGCCAGCGCGGTACCCATCTGGACTGCTTATGAAGTTCTGTCGTTGTGGTTATATGCAAACGGCACCGTGTTGGGGATGCAATTGAGTGCCAGTCCGGTCTATTTTGTCGTGCTGGCGCTGCTGATACCCGTTATCCGGGATGTCCATTTTTACTGCATTCACCGGCTTATCCACTGGCCGCCGCTATATCGTCGAATTCACAGTCTGCATCACAAGAACATTAATCCGGGCCCCTGGTCCGGTCTGGCAATGCACCCGGGGGAACATCTGTTGTATTTTTCCGGTGTTTTGCTGCATTTCATCATCCCCTCAAGCCCCATACATGCTCTGTTTCACCTGCTTCATGCAGCGCTTTCCCCGGCTCAGGGCCATGTTGGTTTTGATAAAGTTACACTTGGGCAGGCAAAAGCAATGAATACACACGCCTATGCCCACTATCTCCACCATCGCTATTTCAACTGCAATTACGCAGATGGTGTGGTGCCAATGGATAAATGGCTGGGGACGTTCAACGATGGTTCAGGCTTGAAATCTGAACAAAAATCCAATTGAGATAATCCCGAACCCCTTTGGCACTGAAGGATAATCCCGCACAGAAATACCATGGCGATGTCTTTCAATTCTTCACACTGCGCTCTAAGCTTTTGATAACATCAGGTAGGGGAGCCTTTCATGGGGCATGACCACAATCATGACCATACGCACTCGACAAACAAGAAACGTGTGCTGTGGGCTCTGTTACTGACGGTTATTTTCATGGTTGTGGAAGCGGTTGGTGGCGTATTGTCTCACTCGCTTGCGCTGATTGCCGACGCCGGTCACATGTTGACGGACTGCGTATCGCTCACGCTGGCCTGGTTTGCCTTCAAGATTGCCGACAAAAAAGCCGATATCAAGCGCTCTTACGGGTACTACCGTTTCCAGGTATTGGCAGCCTTTGTCAATGGATTGAGCCTTTTCCTGATCGCCATATGGATAACCTATGAAGCCATCGGCCGCATCTCCGAGCCCGAGCAGGTACTGGCCGGTCCCATGCTGATTATAGCCTGTGTGGGTCTGGTGGTGAATGTTGTTTCATTTGCAATTTTGCAGACGGGTCAAAAGGACAATCTGAACATACGCGGTGCCGCCCTGCATGTGATGGGCGATATGCTTGGATCAGTGGCTGCCATTGTGGCAGCGCTTGTTATCATGACAACAGGCTGGATGCCGATTGACCCGATTTTGTCAATTCTGGTTGCTGTACTTGTTCTTCGCGCCGCCTGGTCGATTATGAAAAAGTCCGGTCATATCCTGCTTGAAGGCACGCCTGAAAATGTTGACCCGGCTGACCTGTCGGAAAAACTGTTGAGTGAGGTTGAGGGTGTAGAAGACATTCATCATGTCCATATCTGGTCATTGACGGGTGAAAAACCGGTCATGACCATGCACGCGGTCGTCAGTGATATCGCCGACAGCGAACGGGTGCTCAAGGACCTGCAGGTGGCATTGGCCGAAAATCACGGGATTGCCCATGCGACGATACAGCTTGAGACAGAGCGATGTGATTAGATGGTATCGTGAATGTCGATGGCTTTGTATAAATGTCTTTACGCCGTACCGCGCCTTCGGCGCTGGCTCCAGACGGGGCGGGCCATCAGGCCCGACGCGCGTTCGCGCTTGCCGCTTCGCGGTAACTCATTTGCCCTCGATAGGTCACAGTGTGCTGCTCGGGGTATCACCGAGATTCTACGGTGCACCGCACCCTCTGCCATCCTGCATGGCACTCAAACAGGCCGCGACTGCGGCCCGGTCAACAATTTGACCGCCCCCTATGGAGCCAGCGCCGTAGGCGCGATACGGCGTGAGTATCTGTCTTAGTCAAGCATTGATTTCATTCCATTTACGATTGTCTCTCAAAAGTGCGTTGGCGGTTATGA
>CANMVS010000027.1 GCA_947501445.1 uncultured Rhizobiaceae group bacterium
GAATTGGACACAGCCGCATGAAAATGCAATCACAAACAAGCTAACTCAGAAATGGCTCTAACTTTGGGAGAGGGTCGTTCGCAGCACCCGCTGCCATCCCGCATGGCACTCAAACAGGCCGCGACTGCGGCCCGGCCGATAGGCCGCCCCCATGGAGGCAGGCGCGCAAGCGCCGGTGCGCCGTGAATGGAAATAATCAACCCCGCCAGCCAAACCCACGTGTTCACAGGAACGCTCATCTGCGCTGCACCCCGATCACTGATCGTTATGTATTAATATCCCCACCCCGTATCGCCGCATCCACGCGATCAATTTCAGCTTCGTACCATGCAATAGTCCCCAGCGGATCGCTTTGATAGGCCTTGGCAAATGATGTGGGTGCTTCGGTGTGTTTGTCATACTTCGTCGACCAAACCATCATTGCGATAAGAGCGGGAAGAAGGTCACGGGCCATTCTGGTGGGGAAATAGCAGACCCTGCTTGCCTTTCGCGGGTCAATTATCCGCTCCAGCATGCCCACCGCCTCGAGCCGCGACAGACGGTCTGCGAGAATATTGGTAGATATACCCTCCGGTGATGCCAGAAATTCACTGTATGTGCGTTTTGCGTGCAGTAAGGCGTCCCGCAGGATCAAAAAACACCACCTGTCGCCAAATATTCCCGCCGCATAGCGGGTCGGGCAGCCGTCCCAGGTGATTTTGCGTGTTCCAGTCATAGGCACTACATAACACGGAATATTGCACTTGCAATATGCAAGTAGATCATCTATCAAAAAAGCACTTGCAAAAAACAAGAGGAAATTCCGATGGCATCACCTTTCGTCTGGTTTGACAATATTGGCGAGGATCGAACAGCAACGACAGACTTTTTGAACAATACCTTCGGTTGGGCTGCAAATGATATTGGCCCCATGACCTTTCTGACGGCACCAGAACAGGACATGCCCTTCGCTGCAACCTGTGATGCCATGGACGGAATTTCAGGCTGGGTTCCCTATTTCGAAGTCGAGGATCTAGCGCAAGCGGTGGAAAATGCCTGCAAACACGGCGCGCAAATCATAGCGGAAAACCTGAAAGGCCCGGCAGGGGATGCGAGTTTCATTCGTGACCCAGGCGGCAGTCCGATGGCGTTGTGGAAGCGCGCGGCAAAGGTTTAGGGGCAGATCATTGAAGCAGATTTTGTTGGTAGCGGCAGGCTATATCGTAATCGTTTTTCCTTTGGCACTCATCTGGCATTTGGGCCTGTTCAAGGAGAAATACCATTCCTTTGGCTACTTTTCCGGTGAGCCCAATATACCGGTTGGCCTGATGACAATTGCTATTCAGGGACTGGCTCTGGCCTGTATCTATCCGTATTTCCACACGGGAAGCGGCGGGTTTGTCAGGAGTTTTCAATTTGTCTCGCTGATAGGCGTGTTTTTCTGGACGTCACATGTCCTTGCGCTCGTTGCGAAACAGAATGTACCCAATGCGCCTGCTTTCATTGTGATGGAAACCGGCTATCTTGTCATGCAATTCGCGTTCACAGCGCTATTGCTTGGAGCGGTCTACCGGGGCGTTGAGCAATAATACTCAGCTCAATGTGCGTGGTGTGTAGTGGGCAATATCTGAATACCCATCCTCTCAATGAAGTTTTGTCCTGCGCAATTGAGCCAGTGGTTATGGCGGCAATCACAAAAGCAATAATCTGACGTTCTCTGATACACATTACGTATCGGTTGATCGATTATGAAGATTGGACGAGTATCAATCACCCGGTTATTTTTCTGTTGTATACGCGCATTACTCCAACATAGGTTGTGCATTTGGCGCATGATCATGTTGCTGTTCAGAGCGTAATAATGGGAGGAATCTATGTATCCGATCTTCAAGATGACCATGGCATTGCTAATTGCGCTTCCGATGATTTCAAACAGTGCTCGCGCCGAGCAATGGCCGCAGCAGCCGGTTAAAATCGTCGTTCCATTCAACCCCGGTGGTGATACGGACTTCAATGCCCGTTTGCTTGCCAAGTACCTTGAGCCGGAACTTGGCACGTCCATGCCGATTATCAATGTCAGTGGTGCTGGTGGCAGTATAGGTGCCAGGCAGGTTTATGGCGCTGATCCGGACGGTCAGACAGTTCTGTTTTTTCACTCAGCCATGCTGGTCAATACGGCCTCAGGCATCGCTGATTTTTCGTTTCATGACATGGATATTGTTGCCATTGTTGGACGTGAACCAGGTGGCGTAATCGTCGTAAACAAGGATGCGCCGTGGCAGTCCATCGAAGAGTTGATGAAAGCATCTGCCGCCGATGCCGGATCAATTGATCTGACGACAAATGTAGGCGCCACCACGTATTTGATCGGTTCGCTGATCAACAACGCCGGCGGTGAATTCAATTTTGTTGACGTGGGTGGATCTTCAAATCGACTTACCGCTGTTCTGGGTGGAAATGTTGACGTCTCGCAAAATCCATTGGGGCAGATACTACCCTATGTTGAATCAGGTGAACTGCGCGCATTGGCAACAGTCGCAACCAATGCAAATGAAGCGCTGCCCGGTGTGCCGACTTTCGTGGAGGCCGGTTATGATGGTGTCCAGTTTCAGTACGTCTATTTCCTTGCATTTCCCAAGGGCACTGATCCTGAAATCATAGCGACACTTTCTGCAGCTGCAGGCAAGGTCATTTCCGAAAATCAGGATTATGCGAATGAACTCAAAACCACCTATCGGCAGGAGCCGCATTATCTCGATACGAATGAGGCCATTGGCTTTCTTACAAATGAAGAGAAGATCATCAACGGTATCGAATTCTAGGTTGGAGTAGCGGCGTCAGGGGATGCATCCTGCCAGGGTGTGTCCCTCCTGCGCGATTTGGCTGGAACCAGGCGTTACAGGACCAGAACTGCGGGAAACGTGGAGAATTGGCACATACGACAACCCGGATGTGGATTGGTGAGTAATGGAGGGTGGAGATGTGGACCGGTAAAAAGGACGTCGTATCGGGTATTTTTTTGCTGGTGCTGTCGTGTGCCATTTATCTGAGCGCCAGACAGATACCGACGCGGTTGCGCATTGGCGTGGATTCCGGATTTCTTCCCGAAATTGTCTCGGCCGCGCTTGGTGTGCTCGCCGTGATCATAATCTGGCAGGGCATGAGAAGCAGCAGCGCGGCTGAAACACCTCAAGATGGGGAAGTTCAGTCCGCAGTTCCTGTCGTGCAATCGCTGATTTTGATCGTGGCCTATGGCTTCGCCATCACAATTGTTGGTTTTATTCCAGCCACGATTGTTTTTCTGATCGCACAGTTTTTTATTCTTGCGCCTCGCGATGAACGCCGCCCGGCTTCCTTTGTTGTCGTAGCTGTTATTGCCGCAGTGACAAGTTTTGCAATTTTTACCTATGGATTTGGTGTCATATTGCCATCCACAAACCTTTGGCAGGGGCTTTAAATGGACCTGTGGCTCTCCGGTGTATCCCAGATATTTTCATTTTATCCGCTGGCTGCAATCATCATGGGTGTGACGGTTGGCATCATATTCGGCTCCATTCCGGGTATGAGTGCAACAATGGCGATTGCCCTTTGTCTGCCAATGACATTCGGGCTTGATCCGGTCATCAGTCTGGCACTTCTGGTTGCATTGTTTGTTGGTGGCATTTCCGGTGGGCTCATCACCGCCATATTGATCAATATTCCCGGCACACCATCATCTATAGCCACGACCTTTGATGGTTACCCGATGACACAAAGCGGACAGGCCGGAAAAGCTCTGGGTGTTGGCATCCTGTTTTCATTTCTCGGGTCAATACTGGGATGTCTTGTATTGTTTTTTCTGGCACCGTCCCTGGCTAGATTTGCATTGCGTTTCGGGACCTATGAATATTTCTCCATATCGGTGTTTGCGCTTACGCTCGTTGCCGGCCTGTCAGGAAAAAGCCTGGCCAAGGGGGTCGCAAGCGCCGCTATCGGCCTGCTTGTCGCCATGGTGGGTGTTGCACCGATTGACGGCTATAAACGTTTCACATTCGAGTTCAGTCAATTTGATGCCGGCGTTGCTCTCCTTCCGGTCCTTTTGGGTCTGTTTGCGGTTTCAGAGGTACTGAAGGAATCGGAAAACGCCTTTAAAAAACACCGGGCGAAATTCCCCAGTTTTGCCATGCCAAAATTTTTTGGCATCAGCATGCGCGAATTCATGGGGCAAATTGTCAATCTGTTTCGTTCCAGCGCCATTGGTATCGGCATCGGACTGCTCCCCGGCATCGGCTCTGGTACATCCAATTTGCTGGCTTATCTTGCCGCCAAGAACAGTTCAAAGACACCTGAAAAATTTGGAACCGGCGTTGTCGATGGACTGGTGGCAAGTGAATCATCCAACAATGCGGGTATAGGTGCTGCCATGATCCCGTTGATCACACTGGGCATACCGGGCGACTCAGTCACCGCCATGCTGCTTGGCGGCTTTCTCATTCATGGCATACAGCCCGGGCCGATGCTGTTTCAGTCAAATGGCTCACTGGTCTATGCGATTTTTGTCGCGCTGCTCGTGGCAAACCTTGTCATGCTGTTTCTTGAGTATTTCGGTATCAGACTTTTTGTGCGGGTTCTGGCGATCCCCAAGCACTATCTCTTGTCCATTGTGATGGTAATGGCTGTCATCGGGTCCTTTGCAATCAACAACCGGATGTTTGATGTCTATACGCTGATTGCCTTTGGTGCATTTGGATACGCAATGATCAAATTCGACTACCCGTTTCCGCCACTGATACTCGGCTTTATACTCGGGCCGATGATTGAGCAGAACATGCGCAGTGCGCTCATGTCGACGCGCGGCAGTTTCCTGCCGTTTTTTGAGCGTCCCGTCTCGGCGCTGTTCCTTGTGCTTGCCGGCCTCTATGTTCTGATCACAATCTGGAGAACCATGAGACCCAACAGGCAGGTCTGATCGGCTGGTCCACAAACGCGATATCATTGAAATAATATGGCACGGCTTTGTTTCCAGCCTGGGAATTGATACAAATATTGAATTGCGTTCGCGTGGGGATATCTTGTGTTTGAGCTAAATCAACTGCGCAGCTTTGTAACCATCGCCAATGAGATGAGTTTTCGGCGCGCTGCGAAGACGCTCAACATGACACAACCGCCGCTCACCCGGCAGATTCAGCTTCTTGAGCGCGAGATCGGCGTGCAACTTTTCGATCGCACAGGACGTACGATCCGATTGACGGCTGCCGGTCAGAGGTTCTTGTCCGAAGCGGAAGACCTGCTGCGTCGGGCGGAAGGCGCTGCACTATCGGCAAAGCGTGCTGACAGCGGCATGGAGGGTAGTCTTGTTCTTGGTTTCATTCCAATTGCAGCCCTTGGCCTCTTACCGCAGATCATTGAAACGGTTCGGCAGGTATCACCACGCATTGATCTTGTGCTGCAGGAAATGTCGACAATCGATCAGGCTGAGGCCCTGCCGGCTGGGCGTATAGATGTTGGCCTGATGCGACCACCGCGTGATCACAGCCGGTTGCAGCTTACTCAAATTGTCCGCGAACCATTTGCCGTGGCCATCCATCGAGATCATCCTCTGGCAGAGCAAAGGAATTTTGCATTGCAGGATCTCGATGGGCAGGATTTTATCATGTATTCCCCGTCTGGTGGCGCCTATGGCTATGAAATATTGACCAGCCTGTTCTCCCGGCATGACATTCGCCCACGCATTGTTCAGTTGATTGGTCAAAGCATCACCATTTTGTCTTTGGTCAATGCAGGGGAAGGGCTGGCTCTGGTGCCTGAATTCTCTCATCAGACAATTCTGCCGAATGTCCTTCTGAAGCCGGTTCGGTTGCCCGAGAACATAGCAACCGAATATTATCTGGGAATAGCAAAAAGTACGACCGTAAACCCGTTGGTGGAGCGGGTGCACCTCGCATTGCTGGATCGATTTATTATCAATCAGACGGGCAGTGATACCTGATCGGTATCGGTTAATTGTTAGGTAGCATTGGACTGAACTGACGCCATTTTTTACAAATGCTTGTACCGCAAAAGGTGGAAGCTGAGTAGAATGAACAACGATATTTCCGATCCCGGAATGCCTGGCGCAACGCTTCTGCAAATGCACGATGATGATGGCGTTGCCATTGCCTGCCAGGTGCTTCCCAAAGGGTCGGCTATTGGCGATATGTTGAAAGCGGTCGATCGAATTCCCGCCGGACACAAAGTGGCTTTGCGCGCACATGTCAAAGGCGAAAGTGTTCTGCGCTATGGTCAGGTTATCGGATTTGCCAGCATGCCGATTGCTGCCGGGCAACATGTACATATGCATAATCTTGAAATTGGGGAAGTGTCTGCTGACTATGCCTTTTGTGAGCGGCGTCGCGCGCAAATGCCGACACAGGTAGGCCCGACATTTATGGGATATCGCCGACGAAACGGCAAATCAGGCACCCGGAACTTCATCGGCATACTTACCACGGTCAATTGCTCTGCTCATGTGGCAAATCTGGTTGCCCGTGCCTTTGAGCGCAATGCGGCAACGGGACACGATCCACTGGAAGAATACCCGAACGTAGATGGTGTCATCGCGCTTACACACAAGACCGGTTGTGGTATGAGCGCGGGTGAACCATTGAATATTCTGCGTCGAACGCTGGAGGGCTTTGCGGCTCACCCGAATTTTTCGCATGTGGTGTTGGTGGGCCTGGGTTGCGAAGTCAATCAGGTCGCTGGCCTTGCCGCTGATGCTGAAAACTCAAATATCACGCGCATCACGATACAGGGTGAAGGCGGCACGCGCAAAGCGGTTGCCCATATTGTTGCGGCTGTTGGTGAAATGTTGAAGGAGAGTAACCTTTGCCGCCGCGAGCCTATTTCTGCCAGCGAGCTCAAGCTGGCACTGATTTGCGGTGGTTCAGACAGTTATTCCGGCATATCGGCCAATCCGGCTCTGGGGGCCGCCAGTGATCTGCTGGTTGGTCATGGCGGTACGGTGATATTGTCTGAAACACCGGAAACCTACGGGGCAGAACATCTGCTCACCAGTCGCGCGGCAAATCTGCAGGTCGGAAAAAAACTGGTTGAGCGCATTCAATGGTGGGAGGCCTACGGCGCGTCACAGGGTGTGTCACTCAATGCAAATCCAACACCGGGAAACAAAGCCGGTGGTATTACGACAATTCTGGAAAAATCGCTTGGCGCGATCACCAAGGCGGGAAACAGCAATCTGGCGCAGGTGATTGAATATGCCCAGCCGGCGACCGCGCGCGGGCTCGTATTTATGGATGGGCCTGGTTACGACCCGGTGCAGGTAACAGGACAAATAGCCTCCGGGGCGAATATTGTTGCCTTCACAACGGGGCGTGGGAGTGTCTTCGGTTCGAAACCGGCGCCAACCGTGAAGCTGGCTTCAAACACACCCATGTACGATCACATGTCCGAAGACATGGATATCAACTGTGGGACCATTCTTGACGGTACCGAGAGCGTCGAGGATTGCGGGCAGCGGATATTTGAGTTGCTGCTGGCGGTTGCCAGTGGCCAGAGCTCAAAGAGCGAAGAGCAGGATTTCGGCAGTTCGGAGTTTGCACCATGGACAATAGGTCCGGTCATCTGATCCGGCATCCTGTTTTCGCAATGGCGGGCCGAATTGCCTGACTAAAGCAGGTGTGAACCTGCACAGGGCCGCTTTACGTTTCGTCAAAAACGGGACAACGGTGTCGGCCTTTGAATATGTAGATGCACTCAGATTTTGCCGATTCCGTCAAAACCTGAGGCGCTCTAACGGGAGAAGACATGACCATTGAGCGATTGCGCAAAGCCCTTACCGGCATCTCGGGTATTCTGGCCACTCCCTTTGATGGAAACGATGCCGTTGACCCGGATCGATTGGGCATCATTGTGGACAGGGCGATCGATGCGGGCGTGCATATCCTGGTCAGCAATGGCAATACCGGTGAATTTTACGCCCTTACCACGTGTGAGGCTCAACAGATGGTCACGAAGACCGCTGAGATGATCGCCCAGCGTGTGCCATTGCTGGCAGGGATCGGGCGTTCGATCAAAGATGCCTGTGTGCTTGCAGAAACATCTTGGCGGGCAGGCGCAAGTGGCTTGATGATCCATCAGCCGCCAGATCCATTTGTTGCGCCGCGTGGCATGGTTGACTATGTGCGTCAGATCCACCAGGCAGGCGAAGGTCTGCCCATCGTACTATATCTGCGGGACGATGCGATTGGTCTTGAAACCATCCAGGCGGTTTGCTCCCTTGATGGAGTGGTCGGGGTGAAATGGGCAACGCCCAATCCCTTGAAACTGGCGCAAGCCATTCAAAACACCGATCCCGAAATCGTCTGGATTGGCGGATTGGCCGAGACATGGGCACCGCCCTTTTATGCGGTCGGCGCACGTGGTTTCACATCCGGTCTTATCAACGTATGGCCCGAGCACTCGGTGGCCATTCATCAGGCGCTGGAACGCGGCGACTATGTAAGCGCCAATATGCTCATTCAGCGCATGCACGCTTTTGAAGCAGTACGTGCAGAGGAGCGCAATGGCACCAACGTCACCGGTGTGAAAGCAGCGCTCGCATTGATAGGCCATGATTGCGGGCGAACCCGTCCCCCGGCGGCCTGGCCTTTGACGCCAGATCAGCAAAGCAGACTGGAAAGATTTATGCACGATGAAGGCCTCATGGGTGCATTGCACACAGGGGGCGACAAGGAGACTTAAGGCACAATTCCTGCGCATTTTGGGCGGCCGGTTATGCGCGCGTGTCAATTCAGAATAGACGATTCGATCAAGTCAGGAGCAGGTAGGCATTCCGATGGAAATTGCAAAAAAAATCTCCGATTTCGAACGCAACAACAGCGAATTTGCAGCGCACACACTTGAACGCGCAGATCACTTCGCTTCCGATATTTATGGCTACACGATAACCAGTCCACCACAAGACGAAGGTCCTCGCCCCATTTTTGGAGGTGCCTTTGTGCGGATTGATGACATAACATTTGTTGCCCATCGATCGAATCGCGAATTTGTCAGCACAAGGGAAACTGATGAAGATCAATTTTCTTTGGGTTTTCAGCTTGTCGGCCAAGCGCGTGTTGAAGATACCTACTTTGGTGAAATTCCGGCCTGCTCACCCCATCATGCAAGGATAATTCGCAATACAATTGGAACCAGATTCAGTGTGCCCGCACAGGATGTCGAAGCCTTTGTCGTTCTTATCCCGGCCAGGTTTCTTGAGGACCATGCCCGTACCCATTATGGAGATACGCCGGATGCACCCTTGCGGTTTGATCCGCTTTTCGACCTGACAACGCCTCAGGGGCATATGGTCAAATCATTGATCCACCATCTGATGACACTTCTGAGTTCCTCAGATGGTGTCATCAATGATCTTTGGACAACGCTTATCAAGGAACTAATTGCTTCAACGCTGATTGCCAACATATCCAGCAATTATAGCAGAACGACAGGCAAGGCTTCAGATAATGCCATTCCCGGCACCATGAGACGTGCTGAGGATTATATGCATGCTCATGCCGATGAACCGCTGACAATTGGCGATCTTGCGCGGGAGGCCGGGTGCAGCGGGCGCGCCCTGCAGAACGCATTCAAGTCGTTCCGCAATACAACACCGATGGCCATGCTGCGCGACATCAGGCTTGATCGGGCACGCAGGGACCTCATGCACTGCGTTGGCAGTGTGACAGATATCGCGTGTCGTCGGGGGTTTAGCAACACCGGCCGTTTTTCGGCTCTATACAAGCAAAGGTTTGGTGAGCTTCCTTCACAAACCAGACCGCCACCCTTATGTGGATTTGATAGAAAACATGGTTGAATTTTCTGCCACCTGGAGATTGGCGCACATCTGTTGAGCCATCAAATGGTTCCATTTCAACAGGGCAGGTTCTGGACCGTTTCACGGTTTGTCTGCAACGGGGCAACGGTGTCGAGCTTTGAACTTGTCGATGCATTCAGCTTTTGCCGATTCCGTCAAAACCTGAATTGCCCTAAACTGGGTGTTCATGCTCGAATCATCCATCAGGCACACGGGAGCAACCGTTGGATCATCTTCGCTATGCCGGGCTTTCGTTTGAAACCCAGCGTGAAGCCCTGTTTGAGATCATGCGCGGTGAGCCGCTGATCCATGACGCGTTGATGACTGCACGCGCGCTGGTTCTACCGCAGTGGCGCATCGTTTCCGGTGCCATCTACAACACGGTGTGGAATGTATTGACCGGTCGGCCATCGGGGCATGGGATCAAGGATATTGATTTGACCTATTTCGACGACAAGGATGTGTCCTGGTCTGCTGAAGATGACGTAATCAAACGCGGGCAGGCCGCTTTTGCGCATAGTGCGCTACCCGTGGAGATACGCAATCAGGCGCGGGTGCATCTTTGGTTCAAGCAGCGGTTCGGTCTTGATTATGCGCCTTTAACCAATGGCGATGAGGCAATGGATCGCTTTGCTTCAAAAACCCATTCCGTGGGTATCAGGCTCGAACCGGATGATTCACTGAGCCTTTACGCACCTTTTGGTCTGGACGATATGTTTTCCTTCAGACTGGTTCCCAATACCGTATTGGACAACCGTGTGGGTCACCAGACCAAAGGCCTGCGGGCCAAGGAAGTGTGGCCGGAACTGACTCTTGTGCCATGGCCTGATTGTCCAAAATCCTGAATTACTCCAGCTGCGAAAAATTACCGACCGAACACGAGTTTGGCGTAGCCGGTATAGGAAAACACCGTGCCTGTTGCTGATCCGATTGTCAGGGCGACAACCGGTGGCAATTCCGGAACGAAGATCAACAGGCCGGAATAGACCAGGTAATTGAGCAGGTTGGCTGCAATCCCAACACCGCCATAACGCATGCCTTCAACAGCTGCGGACCGGTTGCTTTTGCCAAATGTAAATGTGCGGTTCAGCAACCATGTCACCTGAAGTGCAATGGCAATAGCGATCAGTCTTGCGGTGAACGGATCGATATCCGTCCAGCGCAACAATCCCATCAGGACGCCGACGTCAGCCAGAAACCCAAATCCGCCGACCACAACGAAACTCAACAGACGCTTTTTCATTCAGGTATTGGTTTCCCTGGCTTCATGCCACTGTGGCGCTCGAATTGGCCGGATGCGCTGGCCCCGCGATTTCCGCGAAAGTCCGGATTACCCATATACAGCATCCTTATGTGTTCTGCACGGCAGAGCAACAAACATTTACCGGTTAGTGCGTTTTGCATTTATTGTGCACCACAGATCAAAGTCAAAACGCCAGGCAGGAAGCCGGATACAACATCAAACCAACTTAAAAGAGTGTGTGCTGGTATACAAAGCCCATTTTATCCCAATTCCTGGGTGAGGATATATTCATTGTGGGGATGAACCACAAGTGGGATGCACATGCAACACTTCAGCAACTTCCATTTCACAGCGCAGCGCCTGTGCGAACCGACTGATATCATGGCCCATTCGCACGCATCGACCAATTTCTGCCGTGGGGTAATTGGGGCTTGCCCGTGGTATGTAACGTCTACATCCATGGATCCATGCAATGGCAGAATTTTATTCAACCTTGGTTACGGGAGCGTAATGAGCTTATTATGGGATGGTTGATTCGACGATTGTGGAGCCGACGAGATGAGAAAAGGGAGCGCCATGAGGCAGTTTTCGCGTCTTTTTACCTTTGTCATGCTGTTGGCTTTTGTTGCAGCGGGCCATGCTGTGGCGTCGGATACAATTCCGGCCAAAAAGCTATTTGGCGGTAAAAAACTGCCAGCCGCCATGCCAGCACAAGTGCATGGTTTCTATTCCAAAGGGTGTATTGCCGGTGGCAAGGCGATTGCCATAGACGGCCCCTATTGGCAAGCCATGCGCCTAACACGTAATCGTCGCTGGGGCCATCCGGAGTTAATCGCGACTGTCGAACAATTGGCAATAGATGCTGCACAAAAAGATGGCTGGCCGGGCCTTCTTGTCGGTGATCTTTCGCAGCCAAGGGGCGGACCTATGTTGACGGGGCACGCATCGCATCAGGTCGGTCTGGACGCTGATATCTGGCTGACACCCATGCCTGACAGACGCTTCACCGCTACGGAGCGGGAGGCGACGAGCGCGATTTCCGTTCTCAGGGCCAAATCGGTTGTCGTAGACCCCAATATCTGGACCGAGGCACATGGGCGATTGATCATGCGTGCGGCAAGCTATCCACAGGTCCAGCGCATTCTGGTTCATCCCGGTATCAAGAAAAAACTGTGTGACAGCTGGAAGGGTGATCGGTCTGACCTGAATAAAGTCAGACCCTATTATGGCCATCACTATCACATGCATATTCGTTTGCGTTGTCCCAAGGGTTCGACAAACTGCAAGGCGCAGAATGCTGTGCCTGCAGACAGTGGGTGCGGCAAGGCGCTCGATTGGTGGTTTGATGTTGCGCTGAAACCCAAAAAAGCGGTTAAACCAGCAAAGCCCGTGAAGCCGAAAAAACCCAAAAAACCCAGGCATGTCATGTTGAAGGACCTTCCCAAGGCCTGCGCCGTGGTTCTGGAAGCACCGGAACCGACGTCAGAGCTTGCAGTCACGTCCGTCGCCAGGGGGGTGACGGCCTCTGCCTTTGCGCCAGTGAAAATGATCCGGTCGCCCTTTTCGCTGCCGGCGCTTGTTCCTGTGCCGCAACCACGGCCGTCTGTGCAATAAGATTGCAACAATTTTCATTTATTGCCCTACCGAAGCGTATTTCACTTCGGTGGTCGCTTTCTTTTGTGTCGTAATTTTCCTATAGGATGAATTCAAATCGATTTAATACAGCAGAATTGACGGTTTGCCTGGGGCAATCGGCTTGTAATGCTGAGTTCCGGAGATTGACGAGATGCCCAATATTATGGACCAGGATGCCATCATCCACTTTCCGATCCTGATTGGCGACATTGGGGGCACCAACGCCCGGTTTGCTATTTTGATGGATGCCTTTGCCCAACCGAAGGAATTTCCGGTTCTGGCTACGGCGGATTTCGAAACGCTGGAAGAGGCGATTCAGATCAATGTTCTAGATAAGACCTCGATCCAGCCAAGATCGGCCATTTTCGCAATCGCCGGTCCGGTGGACGGTGACGAAATTCAACTGACAAATTGTCCATGGGTGGTACGCCCAAAGAAAATGATGGCTGTTTTTTGTCTGGATGATGTAATCGTTCTCAATGACTTTGAAGCCCAGGCACTGGCGGCGGCCTCATTGGATGAACAACATCGCTATGCGATTGGCGGTGGACAGATTGAACCCAATACGTCCCGCGTTGTTCTGGGCCCTGGCACCGGACTTGGTGTTGCCGGTCTTGTCTATTCCAACCACAATTGGATCCCGGTACCAGGTGAAGGTGGGCACATTGATCTTGGGCCGCGTACCGAACGTGATCTGGCTGTATTTCCTCACCTTGAACGCATTGGGGGCCGGGTTTCTGCCGAGCAGGTATTGTGTGGAAGTGGCCTGGTTAATCTCTACAATGCCGTATGCAAAGCCGATAAACACAAGCCAGCCTATACGGCACCTGCGGAAATTACGGCCGCCGGGCTTGCCGGTACAGATCCGGTCGCCTCGGAAACACTATCCTTGTTTGCAACCTGCCTTGGCAGGGTAGCGGGCGATCTGGCGCTTGTATTCATGGCGCGGGGCGGGGTGTTTCTTGCCGGAGGTATAGCTCAAAAGATTGTTCCTATTTTGGAAAAACCTGAGTTTCGCGCAGCTTTTGAAGACAAGGCACCGCATGAAAACCTGTTGCAGTCGGTACCGACATTTGTCATTACACACCCGCTTGCGGCGCTATCCGGCCTGGCTTCCTATGCCCGTACGCCCATCCGCTTTGGGGTTGCGACAGATGGACGTCGCTGGAGAGCATAGGCAAAGCACAGCGAAGCGTATATAGAGCCGCTGTTACTCTTTTCTCGGGAATTACGTGCAGTGGTGAAAATACAAAAACCGCGGATTGATCCGGATTCAGTCTTAGGCATGCTGCGACGCATATTGTCGGAGAATGGGCGCGATTATATCGGCACCTATGCGATTGCCATAGTCTGCCTGATGTCTGTTGCCCTTTCGACGGCCTTCATGGCGTGGATTTTGGGTGACATGGTCGATGAGGCCTTTGCCAAACAACGCGGCGAAGTTGTCTGGCTTATCTGCGGATCGATATTTTTGGCCTTTTTGCTGCGCGGCCTTGCCTCCTATGGACAGGCAGTTGCCCTGGCAAAGATTGGCAATAATATTGTTGCGCGCTATCAAAGAAGGTTGTTCAGCCATCTGATGGAGTTGGGTGTTGGCTTTCTTGGAGAGACACGTTCAGCCCAGCTCGCATCCCAGATCGGTCAGAATGCCGGTGGCATTCGTGATGTTCTTAATTTGACCATAACATCACTTGCGAAAGATCTATTGACACTGGTGGCGCTTGTCGGCGTGATGATCTATCGCGATTGGATGTTAACGGCCGTCGTTTTCCTTGTTGGTCCGCCCATGGTGTTGGCCCTGCGCTACATAGCCAAGCGCCTGCGTGCCGTGACGCGGGAAGCCGTTGTCGTCAACAGCCGCGTTTATGGTGTCATGCAGGAGACACTGCAGGGTATCGCCATTGTGAAAGCATTCACGATGGAAGATCAGCTGCGTGGAAAAATAAACGCACTCGTGACCGATGCGGAAGCCCGATCCAACCGCATTACGCGTCTATCAGAGCGCACCAGCCCGTTGACGGAAACACTCGCCGGATTGGCCATCTCGGGTGTTCTGTTTTATGCGGCGATCAATACAATCTATTATGATGCGCTGCCGGGTGATTTTATCTCCTTTATTGGTGCGCTCCTTCTGGCCTATGATCCGGCGCGCCGATTGGCAAGGCTGCAGGTCAATATGGAACGCGCCGCTGTCAACGCGCGGATGATTTACGAAATTCTGGATATCATACCCCATCAACCCGACACACCTGATGCAGAGAAACTGGAGGTCAGCGGGGGTGAAATCCGGCTGGAAAATGTCAGTTTTGGTTATAGTGCCGTAAGTCCCGTATTGAGCGATGTCAGTTTTGTCGCTGAAGCTGGCAAGACAACGGCGCTTGTCGGGCCATCGGGGGCCGGCAAGACGACAATTGTCAATCTGTTGCCGCGGTTTTACGATATTTCGGAAGGGTGTATTCGAATTGATGGCCAGGATATTGCCCGCGTAACCAAACAATCGCTACGCCATTCTCTGGCCTACGTATCGCAGCACCCCTATCTGTTTGAGGGCTCTCTGCGCGATAACATCCGTTATGGACGGCCGGAGGCCACCGACGCCGAGGTGGAGGAAGCGGCCCGTCTGGCCTATGCGCATGATTTCATTCTGGAGCAGCCCAAAGGTTACGATACATTGGTGGGTGAGGGCGGTTCAACCCTTTCCGGTGGCCAGCGACAACGACTGTCGATTGCCCGTGCGCTGATCCGAAATGCACCGATTTTATTGCTGGATGAGGCAACATCGGCATTGGATACCGAATCTGAAGTTTTTGTGCAAAAGGCGCTGGACCGGGCGATGAGCGGGCGGACAGTTCTGGTGATTGCGCACCGGCTCTCAACAATAGCAAGGGCAGACAAGATCATCGTTATGATGCAGGGAAAAGTTGCCGAAGAGGGGACTCACCAGCAGCTGTCAGCGCTGGAAGATGGCACCTATGCGCGGTTCCTGAAATTGCAGGCGTTGGGGTTGGATGAGGGCGACGATCAAAACCTCGAGCTTCTTGCAGGTGGAGAAAAAAAATGACGGATATGCGATTGGTTGTTGTCGGCGCGGCAGGGCGTATGGGGCAGGCCCTGATTAACGCGATCGACGCCGTCGATGGGGCGGTCCTTGCCGCAGCTGTCGAGCGCCAAGGGTCACCGGCACTGGGTCGTGACGCATCACAACTTACTGGACTGGGTCCAACTGGTGTCATTATCACGGATGATCCGCAAGCCGCTTTTGCCAGCGCCGATGGTGTGCTGGATTTTACCTCTCCGGCAGCTTCTGTTGAATTTTCGAAACTGGCGGCAAAACATGGATGTGTTCATGTCATTGGTACGACGGGCATGGAGACAGCACATGATGGCGCGATTGCAGATGCGTCCAGCAGCGCTGTCATTGTCAAATCGGGCAACATGAGCCTTGGTGTCAATTTGCTGAGTGTATTGGTTCGCCAGGCCGCCAAAGCATTGGAAGCGGCTGATTGGGACATCGAAGTTCTTGAGATGCATCACAAGCACAAGGTTGATGCACCGTCCGGAACAGCCCTGTTGCTCGGGCAGGCCGCAGCTACGGGGCGCGATATTGATTTGCAAAACAACAGCGTACGGGTGCGGGACGGCCAAACGGGCCCGCGCGAAGAAGGCACGATAGGCTTTGCGACGCTGCGTGGTGGTTCAGTGGTCGGTGAACATACGGTCATGCTCGCCGG
This sequence comes from uncultured Rhizobiaceae group bacterium, assembly GCA_947501445.1. Lineage (GTDB taxonomy): Bacteria > Pseudomonadota > Alphaproteobacteria > Rhizobiales > Rhizobiaceae > Hoeflea_A. The sequence continues at coordinate 16,424 of CANMVS010000027.1, forward strand.
TGAAGGTGAGATGGTTGAACTGACCCACCGGGCGCTTGATCGCTCAATTTTTGCCCGTGGGGCTGTCAAGGCTGCGCTATGGGCACGCGGCCGCCAGCCGGGCCTATATTCAATGCTCGATGTTCTCGGGCTATCGCAAAACCAATAGATAGACGAAAGGCACTCATTATGTCGGGAACGCTTGTACTCGTGCGCCACGGCCAGTCCGATTGGAACCTCAAGAACCTGTTTACCGGGTGGAAAAACCCTGATTTGACCGAGCAGGGCCTCGCCGAAGCCATTGCGGGTGGTGTGGCGCTGCGTGACTACGGCATTCGCTTTGATATTGCCTTTACCTCAGTTCTGGTGCGCGCCGAGCGCACCTGCCAGATCATTCTTGACGGCATTGGCCAGCCGGACCTGGAAACGATACATGATCAGGCGCTCAACGAGCGTGATTACGGTGATCTGGCAGGTCTGAACAAGGATGATGCGCGGGAAAAATGGGGCGAAGATCAGGTGCATATCTGGCGTCGGTCCTATGATGTTCCGCCACCCGGTGGAGAAAGCCTCAAAGATACGGGCGCGCGCGTGTGGCCCTACTATATGAGCGAAATTCTGCCACGGGTTTTGCGCGGCGAGAATGTTCTGGTTGCCGCACACGGCAATTCACTGCGTTCGCTGGTCATGGTGCTTGATCGTTTGAGTGAAAAGGAAATTACCGGCCTCAATCTGGCGACCGGGGTCCCCATGGTTTATAAACTCAAGGCGGATTCAACGGCTCAATCCAAGGAAGTTCTCGGAGATATGTCCAAGGCCCACTGAACAATGAGTGATGATATCACCATACGTCTGGCGCTGCACAATGAGGCGAAGGCTTTGTCTTCGCTTTGCTGGCGCTCCAAGGCCCACTGGGGCTATGACGCACAGTTCATGGAACTCAGTCGTGAAGCCTTAACCGTTGCACCGGACTGGATTGCTGCGGGGCAGGTTATCGTCGCGGAGCAGGGTGGCATTGTTGCGGGTGTTGCTGCTCTGGCTGCGGATGAAAATCGCTACGAGCTGGCGGTGTTCTTCGTTGAGCCTGCCATGATGGGGCGCGGCGTGGGGGCGAAGCTCTACACGGCGATCATTGATCTGGCCCGTCGGAAAAACGTAGATCATCTGCATATTCTGGCGGACCCCAATGCGGCTTCGTTCTACGAAAAGATGGGCGCAAAAGCTGCCGGTACCGCGCCTTCTGATACGATACCAGGTCGCAGACTTCCGGTTTATACGGTTGGTGTAACAAGCCAGACCTGACCGTTGTGTCATCATATCAGGCAATTTGACTGAGAATTGTCTGAATCGTCATCCCTTTTTGACAATTTGCAGAAAGATGTTCAGTTTTCGCATGTGATTCATGCGGGGTAATTTGATGGCGAACACAGAACCAAAGCACGTCTATGACAGCGTTGATCGGGAGTTGATATCGCTTTTGCGCAATGACGGGCGAGCCCCTTTGTCCAAACTGGCGCAGATCATGCGCGTATCGCGTGGCACGATCCAGAATCGGTTGGATCGCCTGTTGGAATCGGGCACGCTTCTTGGTTTTACCATTCGTGTGCGTGAGGATTATGATCTGGAATCGATCCGCGCAATCATGACAATTGAGGTGGCGGGAAAATCAACAACCCAGGTTATTCGCAAACTGCGTGGAATGCCTGAACTGCAAAAACTGCATACCACCAATGGGTCGTGGGATCTGGTTGCTGAAATTCTTACGTCAAATCTCTCGGAATTTGATCGTGTGTTGCGTGAAGTGCGGATGATCGATGGCATTATGAACAGCCAGACCAGTATTTTACTAAGTTCGGTTTAATCTACGCAGCACCGGTCATCCGCCGGTTCATTAAAACCCAAAGGTCGGCTATCGGGCGGCCAGATGAATCCCCGCCATCATGCAACGTACAGAGCCACCCGCCAGCTCTATCGTGGGGACGTTGATTGGCACCGGTATGGCGCTGGCTTCAATTGTTTTGATTTGCGCTTTTGTCAGGGCGCTGAATGCCCGTTTGGAAAGTGCCAGGATACGGCCTTGTGAACCCTGCAATTCAATGGCGTTACCGGCAAAATTACCAATTTGATCTTCACTGAGCGCAATCACGTCTTTGCCCGATGCTTCAAGGCGTTCAATAATCTGCTGTTTGCGCATGTCATCGTCAATCATATCAAGGCAGATCAGAACAAAATTTGTAGCGATGCACATCAGGACATTGGTGTGATAGATGGCCTTTGCGTTGCGGTCACGGGCTTCGAAAACCATGGGTTCATAATTGAAATGGGTACAGAACCTCTCCAGCGCGACAGGATCTGTTCGATTTGACTGAACAGCATAGGCGACCCGGTCGATGTGATCGAGAACCATGGCGCCGGTGCCTTCAAGGTACAAGCCATCGTGTTCAAGTCCAGAATAATCAATGACATCCTGAACGCGGTAGTTGGATTTAAGCATATCGATAACATCTGCGCGGCGTTCTCTGCGCCGGTTTGATGCATACATTGGGTAATTCGCCACATGTCCACCGACATGGGTTGAGAACCAGTTGTTCGGAAAAACAGCGTCCGGTGTATCAACGGTTTCATCCTCAAAAACATGGGTTCTGATCCCATATCTGTTGAGTATATCGCTGGCACCGGTGACTTCGGCATAGGCGTTTTTGGCGACCATGACCGGATCACCGATCGGATCGGCCTGAAAAGCATTGTCGCTGGCTGTTTGCGCATTGGGCGAAAAGCGATGAGGTCTGATCATGACGATGGATGATGGCGCCTGCGCACTATGCCTGAACGATCCGACGGGCATATTGAATTACACCTTGTCGGCGGCGCGTAACAGCATTCCAAAAAGGTCCCGCGGCTCATCAGGATCAGCAATCATATCAAGGTTGGCGAAGTGGCCGGTCGTCGAGAGCTGGTCACGAATGTAGCGCAATGCCGAAAAGTCCTCGATGGCAAAGCCGACGCTATCAAACAGTGTGACCTGTTCTGCAGATACGCGGCCCGGAACTTCACCGCGCATCACCTGCCACAGTTCAACAACCGGGTGGTTATCATCCAATTGCTGTATCTCGCCCTCTATGCGGGTTTGAGGCGGGTACTCAACAAAAATGGTGGAGCGATGCAGGATGTCTGCGTGCAGTTCGGTTTTACCCGGGCAGTCGCCGCCAACCGCATTGATATGGACGCCCGAGCCGACCATATTGTCGGTCAATATGGTGGCATTTTGCTTGTCTGCCGTGCAGGTCGTAATGATGTGTGCACCCTCAACCGCTTCTTGCGGTGAGTTGCACAGTTCAATTTGAAAAGAGCGATCAGCAAGATTGCGGGCACATTTTTGTGTTGCCTGCGGGTCTATATCATAGAGGCGAATCCTGTTGATGCCGGTGATCGCCTGAAAGGCCAGTGCCTGAAATTCCGACTGTGCGCCATTACCGATGATCGCCATGCAATCGGCGCCACGTGGCGCCAGATATTTGGCCGCCATCGCGGATGTGGCTGCGGTCCGCAGGGCGGTTAATATTGTCATTTCGGACAGAAGCACCGGATAGCCACTGGCAACCTGTGACAATACGCCAAAGGCGGTAACCGTCTGCAGGCCTTCTTTCATGTTTTTGGGGTGACCATTGACGTATTTGAACCCATAGACATCGCCATCACTTGTTGGCATCAGCTCAATGACACCCTCAGCGGAATGTGATGCAACGCGCGGAGTTTTATCAAACAGGGCCCATCGCTTGAAATCACTCTCCAGATAGTCAGCCATGCCTTTCAGGACGTTCTCAATGCCGATTTGCAATACGATTTTCATCATGTCGTCAACGCTGACGAATGGAACGATGCTGAGATTTTGCTTTGTCTGGTTGAGCATTTGAACGCCGCCTGCCATGAATGTTGCCAAGTTTCCTCAACCGTTTCACGTTTTTTCAGAAACGGGACAACGGTGCCGGTCTTTGCTTTTGTTGATGCATTCAGGTTCTGCCGATTCCGTCAAAACCTGAATTGCTCCGGTATCAGGCAGGAATGATAGATTATAGCGTCGCCAACAAAAATGGCAAAATTGTCTAAAGATCGATAGATATTCTATCGATTTTACAGCATGAACTGTGCAAATTCACAAATTGAACGAGGTTGGCACACCCACAATCGTCTTTTGCTGTCAGGCTGCCAGATCCGCAACAACAGCGTCAAGAACCAGCATACCGGACGGGGTGCAGCGCAAACGCGCATTGCCGAGACGTTCAATCAAGCCGTGGGAAATCAGAAAAGCTTCCTTTTCCGGGTCAAGTGAACGTTCGGACAAGGCGTGCCATCGGGTAAGATCCATGCCTTCGCGCAGGCGCAGACCCATCAGCATCAGTTCATCGGCCTGCGCATCCGGGTCAAGGTGTTCCGTCGTTTCAACACCATGGCCGCGGGCTTCCACATGGCTAATCCATTGTTCCGGATTGCGCCAGTTCGCTGTGCCGGTTTTGCCGTTGTTGCTGAGTATGCGACCATGGGCACCTGCACCAAGCCCAACATAATCACCGTAACGCCAGTAGGTCAGGTTATGACGGCTTTCTGCACCCGGTACCGCATGATTGGACACTTCATAGGCCGGCAGTCCGTGCTGGCTGGTAAGGGCTTGTGTTGCCTGGTAAAGATCGGCTGACAGATCACCGTCGGGAACAACCAGTTTGCCGCTGGCATGCAGACCAAAAAATGGTGTGCCCTGCTCGATCGTCAATTGGTACAACGACAGATGATCAGCCGAATAGGCAATGGCGCGAGCCAATTCACGCTCCCATTCCGTGACGGTTTGATTGGGCCGGGCATAAATCAGATCAAAAGACAGGCGTGGAAAAATTTCCCGGGCAAGGTCGATGGCCTTAACGGCTTCGTCAGCCGAATGCATGCGGCCGAGAACCTTGAGGTCGCGGTCATTGAGCGCCTGTACGCCCAAGGAAACCCTGTTCACACCGGCGCTTCGATAGCCATGAAACCGGTTTGCCTCAACACTGGTTGGATTTGCCTCAAGCGTAATCTCTATTCCATCCGGCGCATGCCAGGCACTGGCGATGGCCTGAAGTATGGCATCCACGGTTTCGGGTTCCATGAGTGATGGCGTGCCGCCGCCAAAAAATACACTGGTGATTTCGCGTGGGCCGGTCATGGCGCGCATATGGGCAATTTCCCGGCGGAAAGCTGCGACAAAACGCGGTTGATCGATCGGTTTGTGGCGCACATGACTGTTGAAATCACAATAGGGGCATTTAGCGGCACAAAAGGGCCAGTGTACATAAATGCCAAACCCCGGCTCGTCGCTGGAACCGGAATTTATGCTTGCAATATTCATGCTGATTTCTTTTCAAGGCACTTTTCGGCAAATAGTTTAAATGCCCGGGCCCGATGGGAAAGAGCCATGTCCTGACCGTGGGACCAGCCGTGTTTTTCATCGCTGCTCATCTCACCAAAGGTGCGATCATAGCCATCGGGCAGAAAGACCGGATCATAACCAAAGCCCTGTTCGCCGCGCGGTGGCCAGACGATCACCCCTTCGACCTCGCCACGAAAAAATTCCACATGGCGGTCTGGCCATGCAAGGCAGATGACCGAAACAAAACGCGCCTGACGATTATTTCTCTGCGTTGCCCGCAGTTCGTCATCAACCCGTTTCATTGCCAGCTGAAAGTCTCTTTCAGGCCCGCCCCAACGGGCAGAATAGATGCCCGGTGCACCGTCAAGCCCATCCACAACCAGGCCTGAATCATCCGAAAGTGCCGGCATGTTGGATGCGGTTGCGGCGGCCACCGCCTTCAGTTCCGCATTGGCTTCAAACGTCAGACCTGTTTCTTCCGGTTCTTCAAGATCAAGTTCTGCAGCTGTACTCAATTGGTAACCAAGCGGATCCAACAGCGCGCGCAACTCGCGGATTTTGCCTTGATTGTGACTGGCGATGACCAGCGCTCTTTCAGTCAGTTTTCTCAATTACCCATCCATCCTGTGCGCTATTTGTTCAGTCAAATCTGATTGTCAGTGAACCCCCACATGCGGGGTTCTCCAAATTCGATACTATTGCCAGCCGGGTCACGCACATACAAAGAGCGTGCACCATTTGGCCAGCAAAAATCCGCTTCGATCTCAATACCGTTATCGTGCATTTTTTGTTTTATTGACGGCAATCTGTCGGCCGATACGGCAAAACACGCATGCCCGGCGCCGCTTGCGCCGTGGGATGGAACCGGCATGGTTGTGCTGCCAGCCGGTTTTATGGTTTCATTTGGGTTGAAAATCAGCACCATACCGGGCCCGCAGCGAAAAAAAACATGGCGGTTGCCAGCACGCGAAACCTTTTCAAGTGCCAAAATACCGCCATAAAAATCCTCTGCCGCATCAAGATCATCGGCATAGAGGGCCGTTTCCAGTATCGACTGAATTTCCTGCAGGTTGCCGGACATGATGCCAACCCCGTTCGGTTTAGGCCGTTTCACGTTTTACTAGAAACGGGACAACGGTATCGGCCTTTGATTTTGTTGGTGCATTCAGGCTTTGCCGATTCCGTCAAAACCTGAATTGCGCTAGGCGGTCACCTGTTTTTGCATGCCGACAAGATCGCTGATGCCGGATTTGGCAAGGCCAAGCAGTGCAGCAAATTCTTCTTCGCTGAATGGTTTGCCTTCTGCCGTCCCCTGAATTTCAACAATGCCGCCAGAACCTGTCATGACAAAATTGGCATCTGTTTCTGCAGATGAATCTTCTGCATAATCCAGATCAAGAACCGTCTGATTAAGGAAAATACCACAGGAAATAGCAGCAATATGGTCTTTCAGAACTTTGTCTGCTTTGACCATCTGCCGCGCTTCCATCCACTTCAGACAATCGTGCAATGCCACCCAGGCACCGGTAATAGCCGCTGTTCGGGTGCCGCCATCGGCCTGAAGTACATCGCAGTCGATCGAAATCTGACGTTCGCCAAGTGCTTCAAGATCCACAACTGCGCGCAGTGACCGACCGATCAGCCGCTGAATCTCCTGGGTTCTGCCACTTTGCTTACCGGCAGAGGCCTCGCGCCGCATACGGTCTCCGGTGGCGCGCGGCAACATGCCGTATTCGGCTGTAACCCATCCCTTGCCGGCATTGCGCAGCCACGGTGGCACACGTTCTTCCAGACTGGCTGTGCACAGCACATGTGTATCGCCGAATTTGACGAGGCACGAGCCTTCTGCGTGTTTGGAAAATCCCCGCTCAAATGAGACGGCCCGCATCTGGTCGATCTGTCTGCCTGATGGGCGCATATGTAAACTCCTGTTGATTTAGCGGGGTTCTAGTGCGTTTCATCGTTATATTCAAGCAATTGATGATATCCGTCAGGAACATCGGGCTGAAAGCCTGGGCACGCAATTTGGTGTTGTTCCATTTTTCAATATCAACCCATTTTCCCGTGATGATATGCATTATTGATATCTGCAGTGTGCCGCAGTTTCCCAAGATGAAAAGCCATCGGAGTTCTGGCCAATAATACAGTATCATCAGCCCGAAACAGGGAATGACGAAACAAAAAACCGCGCTCTGATTCCACACCTGTTGTTCTGGGACAGGCACGGGCGAATTGAGCGATAAACCGGCACAAATCGCATCCGGGGCGGTGTTGGGCTGCCAGATTGACAAAAACTACCTATATATAGAACAGTCAACTTGCATTTACCCGGTCAGACGGACCAAAGTAAATGATGAGTACGCCGCAGCTATGAGTCGTTATGAATGAACAGCAATCCTGGCCCTGATTATGGGAAAACCGTGCCGCTGGATGAGCGCACCAGAGAGATATTTCGCCGCATAGTCGAACTGTATCTTGATTCAGGTGATCCGGTGGGCTCGCGCAATCTGTCGCGTATATTACCCATGGCGCTTTCAGCCGCCTCGGTGCGCAACGTGATGAGTGATCTGGAAGAGCTGGGATTGATTTATGCGCCTCATATAAGCGCCGGTCGGTTGCCGACCCAGCAGGGACTGCGTTTTTTTGTTGATGCCTTTATGGAGTCTGGCGATCTGTCACATGATGAACGCGACATGATTGAACGACAGGTCAGCGGTATTGAGCGCAACCCGTCTGTTGAGACGCTTTTGACCGAGGCAAGTCAATTGCTGTCTGGCATGTCACGCGGTGCAGGACTGGTTATTACAAACAAGAACGATGCAGTTGTTAAACACATCGAATTTGTACGGCTTGAGCCGTCTCGCGCACTTGTGGTGCTGGTGGCGGAAAACGATCAGGTCGAAAACCGTATCATTGACCTGCCTGCCGGTGTGACGGCATCGCAATTGACGGAAGCCGGTAATTTTCTCAACGCCAATCTGGCTGGCCGCACGCTGGATGAACTGCACGGTGAACTGACACGCCTGAAAGAAAACATTGGTCGCGAGCTGGATGAATTGTCCCAAACCTTGGTCGAACGGGGTGTTGCCATATGGTCCGGCAGCGCAGAAGGTCAGCCCGCCAGGCTTATCGTACGTGGTCGGGCCAATTTGCTGGAAACGATTTCGGATGCAGAAGAAATTGAGCGGCTGCGTCTGCTGTTTGATGATCTGGAAAAGAAAGATGGCCTTATCGAGCTGCTGGAATTGGCGGAATCGGGCTCGGGCGTGCGGATTTTTATCGGCTCGGAAAACAAACTTTTCTCCTTGTCAGGCTCATCCTTGATTGTCGCTCCTTATCGTGACAGTGAAGAGCGGGTTATCGGTGCAGTGGGTGTCATTGGTCCCACGAGGCTCAATTATGCGCGCATCGTACCGATGGTTGACTATACTGCGCAGATGGTTTCGCGGATGATACGCTAGTATCTCTTGATTTTTTCTGCTGAAACCTCGATATGCGGTGCAACAAATCAAAATTAGTGTGAAGGATATGTCGCGTCATGACCGATGAGACAAAAAAAACCGGCGTTGACGAGGAAATCGCAGCAAAGGCTTTTGAAGCAGACTTAAGCGAAGAAGCGTCCATGGAAGAGGCTGAGATCGATCCGGCAGCGCCAACGCCACTGGATATGATGATCGCTGAACGCGATGAAATGAAAGATAAATATCTGCGCCTGGCAGCAGAGATGGACAATTTGCGCCGCCGCACCGCCCGTGATGTGCGCGACGCCAAATCCTATTCCGTGGCAAATTTTGCCCGCGATATGCTTGCTGTCTCGGACAACCTGCGCCGAGCGCTGGATGCCGTACCGGAAGATTCCGGTGAAGCAGACAATGCTGGCCTCAAAGCGCTGGTTGAAGGTGTTGAAATGACCGAGCGGTCAATGCTGTCCGCACTGGAGCGCCATGGTGTGAAAAAACTCACGCCGTCCGGGCAAAAATTCGACCCGAATTTCCATCAGGCCATGTTCGAAGTACCCAATCCTGAGGTGCCCAACAACACAGTGGTGGAAGTGGTCCAGGATGGATACATTATCGGCGAGCGCGTATTGCGCCCGGCCATGGTTGGTGTTGCAAAGGGCGGCCCCAAGCAATCTGCCGAGACAGTTGAAACCGAGGCTGAAGCCACGAAGTAACGGGTTCGCTGGCTGATCGTGTCGGCAGCCCATGGATCGTCACCTGGGGTTTCGGTTGCAACAGTATCCGGCACTCTCCAATGGTAGGTTGATAGGCTGTGACATTCCTCGCGTGGCTTGATTACACCGGTATCATCGTTTTTGCCGCGACCGGCGCCCTGGCCGCATCACGCAAACAGCTCGATCTGATCGGTTTTTTGTTTCTGGCGGCCATCACCGGTGTTGGTGGTGGCACATTGCGTGACCTGGTGCTTGGTCTGACGCCGGTGTTTTGGGTTCGAGAACCCCTCTATCTGCTGCTTTGCAGTGTGGTCGCCGTCGTGATATTTTTTACCGCACACCGGTTGGAGTCCCGCTACAGGTTTCTCCTTTGGCTGGATGCGGCCGGCCTTGCCGTCTTTTCCGTTATGGGCGCTGCGACAGGGCTTGCCGCGACCGGTTCGCCGACGATTGCAATTGTAACAGGTGTTTTGACAGCAACCTTCGGCGGTGTCCTGCGTGATCTCATTTCCTCTGAGCCATCGGTTTTGATGCGCCGGGAGATTTACGTCACTGCTGCCCTGTTTGGGGCCAGTGCCTTCGTCCTGTGTGACTGGTTTGGTGTTGGGACGGATATGGCTTCTGTTGCAGCCTTCGGCGTTGCCTTTGTCGTTCGCGGTGGTGCGTTGCGATTTGGCTGGCGTATGCCATCCTACAAGAGCGCACCCGGCCGCCCGCCGGAGGACATTTTCTAGTGCACCGATTTTGATCAAGGTCCAATTTGAGACACACAAGGTTAAAGGTAGACTTAGTGCAATACGAAGTGCTGTCAGCAAAATCGAGACTATTTCTTCCAGGAATCAATAGTTGCGTTGGCAGTTTCAACGTAACTTTTGGCAGCTGTCACATCTGCAGCATCACGGCTTAGCAGGCCGATAGCCATCAATGCGCCGACGATGAAATCCCCGGCCGCCTTGCCGTCGACATTGTTTCTTACCTCGCCACTGATCTTTGTGCGTTCGATCAAACCGGCCGTTGCTTCGCGCACATCGTTGAAATGGCCGTCTGTCAACTTCTTGGCTTCAGCAATGTTCAGCGCCGCGTTTTCGACAATCGTGTTTACAAAAAAACAGCCAAAATGCCCCCTGCTGCCCTCACACGGTGTCACATTGGCATTCAGCAGTTCCTTTAAAGCAGCGAGATTGTCCGCTCGATCGATCGGCGCAATAACAAATTGCCTGCCGCGTTCGCGATAGACCTTCAATGCTTCGATAAACAGGCCTTCCTTGCCGTTGAATTCGGTGCGTATGGCAAACCGACCTAAGCCGACAGTCTTTTCAATTGCTCGAATACTGAGCGCCTTGTAGCCAAAGCGCCAGAATGCATAGCAGGCGTCTTCGATCGCCTTCTCGCGCAAGTAATTTTTCTGTCTGGCCAAACTTCACATTCCTTTTGCCGGCTGTGGTGCATTGCTAATACGAGTTGACAAAATAACACTTCTGTCGTAGGGATTCAAACACTACAAACGTAGTGAAAAGTAGAAACATGCCAAAAACAACTTTTTCTGTACTGAAAACCGTTCGCTCAAAGACAGCCATGACCCTGTATGCGATTGTCCTTGCCATACCGGTGTTTAGCATCAACGCTTTCGCCACCGACACGGTTACGGTCGCGATTTTGGCGACACCATCGGCGGATGGTGCACAGGCACGTAAGCAATTCAGCGAAAAGATAAACCCGCTCGGCATAAAGGCGGGAATCACCAATATCAACGGTATCCGAGCCGCCGGATCGCTGGTTGGCAACTCCGACTATGGCAGCGTGTTCATGTTGGACTTTGCCTCCAGGGGCGATGCCGAGGCATTTTTTGAAAGTACTGAATATAAGGCGTTAATCCCGCTCAGAGACGCCGGCTATGACAAATATGACGTGTTGATCGGCCAGTAATTTTGGTCAGTGCCGTCGAATGGCGAGACGAGCGTAATGCCACATCCATTCGGTGAGCATTGGAAAGGACAGTAAGATGAAAGATGTCAAACTGCTGGCCGTGCGCGCCGGAACCGGTTTTTTTGCCCTGATTGCGATCGCAACTGGCATAAAGCAGCTCTACAATGGTGCCGTCGGTGCATTGGGGGACACTGCAGCTGGACTGGCGACCGCACAGGAGTTAGCCGGTCTCGATAATGATTTGCGGTTTCTGGCGATGGGATGGCTTATCATCGGCATTGCCATGGCGGTGGGTGCCTTGCTACCGCGTCGATATCCGGATTTTATTCTCCTGGGACTATCCGTAGTCGTTTTTGGTGGCTTTGCCCGTCTTTACGGGTTTACCGAATTTGGACCTATCCCGGGTGAATACGCACCAATTGCGATCGAATTCATAATTGGAACGCCGCTTCTGATTATGCATTTGCTGTGGAGGCGGCAACCAGAGAGTGAATAGCCGACAGCGGGAATGGACGCCACGCCGGTGCATCCCAGATTTGCTGACGATTGTCCAGTGACCGCAAAGTCCCGCAACCCATTCATTCGAAACGATTTGAGATGGCGGGGTGTGCCGGAAGCGTTTGACCCGCACAAGACACGCCATGATCGCGTCGTTTGCTTGTCACGAACGGGTGGGTTTGATCGTAATCCCGGTGCTTGGTGGCTTATCGTGACGAGCCGGACACCTGATAGACAATATGGTTGAAAAGTTGCAAAGCTGTCGATGTTTCGCAACCATTTCTGACGACTGTGCCCATACATTCATGTCGGTAATCTGAATCGCAGCGACTGTGATCTTCTGGATCAATCAATTGGTTCTGACCCTGATCTTTGAGTGTGCGCAGATGCATTCAGGCGCTGATCAACCCCGCATCGATGCCCTGTTGTTTCAGGGAATGATGTGGGCGGGGGCCGATTTGCTGGATCACCAGCCCGGCGGCAAGGCTGCCAAGTTTTGCACAGTCTTCCAGGGACCTGTCATTGGTATATCCGTAGAGAAAACCGGAAGCATAAAGGTCACCTGCACCAGTCGTATCCACCAGTTCACTGATGTCGATGGCACAAACCTGTACCCGTTCGCCCTTGCGCGCGACAATTGAGCCACGTTCGCCCAGCGTGATGATGGCCAGTTTGCAATCGGCCTCCATCGCATCGATGGCCGCTTCAAGCGATGAAGTCTGGTATAACGACATGGCCTCATGCTCATTGGCAAAGACAATATCCACAGTACCGCTGCGCATCAATTGCAGGAATTCGTCCCGGTAGCGATCCACACAGAATGGATCTGAAAGGGTCATTGAAACCTCCCGGCCATTCTCATGGGCAATGCGCGCGCAAGTGCGGATGGCTTCTTTTGCCCTTGGCGGGTCCCACAGATAGCCTTCAAAATAGGTGACCCTGGCAGCAGCCACGATGTCGGCATCAACATCCTCTGGCCCAAGTTCCACGCAGGCACCCAGATAGGTATTCATTGACCGCTCACCATCGGGCGTCACAAAGATCATGGAGCGTGCCGTTGGCGGAGGACCATCCAGAGGTTCGGTTTTGAAGATCACACCCTGTGCCGTGATGTCGTGTTCATAGATTGTGCCCAGCTGATCACGGGCAACCTTGCCAAAATAGGCTGAACGGCCACCAAAACTGGCAATGCCGGCAGCTGTATTGCCAGCGCTGCCACCCGAGGCTTCAATGGCCGGGCCCATGCGGCTGTACAATAGCTCAGCCCGTTCGGCATCAATGAGATTCATTGCGGCTTTGGTGATGTCATTGTCGATCAGAAAACGATCTTCGCAGCGGGCGATAATATCGACAATGGCATTGCCAATGCAAAGAACATCAAGTTCGGCCATGGGTGTGCGGGCTCCGGTTTATTTTACCACGCCCACGGTCCTAGAACATGTTCTTTGCAATTGAAACCACTGTATGCGGAAAATGACGGCAACCGTCATGCGCGCTCGTACAGTTGTTGTCGAATTGGTGGCAAACCGGCGGGTTATTGCGCTCCACCGCGTTGAATCTGCCAATTCGATCACTATGTGGATTGAATGAGCGAGCGGGAATATATCTATGATCATTGAGGCAGCGCGTCTGGCGGGACGCAACCTATTGGCACAGGATACGCGTTCAGCGTTCTGGAAAATTCTTGGCATAACCCTATTGATGCTTGTGGGCATGTGGATGTTGTTGCGCAACATATTCATGACCTATGCATGGCCATGGGTGGAGCAGCTGCTGCCCGGTATCCCCGATTGGGCCGGGTGGTTGGGCTTTCTATTCGGGCTGTTTGCCAGTCTTGGACTGGCGGCCGGGCTGGCGTTGCTCATCGCGCCCACCACTGCCGTTGTTGCCGGTTTCTTCCTTGATGGCGTTGCTGAAATTATAGAAAAACGTGATTATCCGCAGGACCGGCCAGGTGTTGCCATGCCCGTTGGGCAAGCGATTATCTACACGCTGAAATTTCTTGGCGTGATCATCGTCGGAAATATTTTTGCATTGTTGCTGCTGCTTATTCCGGGCGTCAACATAGTCGCATTTTTGTTGGTCAATGGTTACCTGTTTGGCCGCGAGTTTTTCGAATTCGCTGCCCTGCGGTATCGCAGTCAGGACGAAGTACGCCAGATGCGCTCAAAATACCGTGCCAGAATATTTCTGGCAGGCCTGCTGATCGCTGCCTTTCTGTCTGTGCCGCTGCTCAACCTGTTAACACCCCTGTTTGCTGCCGGGCTCATGGTGCATCTGCACAAGATGTTGTCAGCAAATGATCAGGCTTTCGCCTTGCGCTAGTGGACCCGAAGGGCGGGTTTACAGGCCCACCGGATGCGTTGCGCGATGTTTGTGATGAAAATAACGGCACATCACGCGCCTACCCGGATGAACCTGCAAATCCGTCTATGGGCATCATCTGTCTCGATCAATCCACTAGGAAGGCAATGCCGTAGAAAGAGGGCTCTACCGGTTATCATCTATCGTGATAACAAGTTTACCCAGAGCCCGTCCCCCGCCAAGGCTTTTCAGCGCAACCGGAGCTTCGCTCAACGTGTAGGTCCTGTCGATGACGGGGGATATTCGCCCTTCGACGATCAAGTCTGCGACCTCATTAAGGTGCTGGCGATTTTGCTGCACGGCAAGAATGCCGATGGTCTGCTTTGTAAACATTGTGCGGGCAGTACCAAGGCTTGCCACCTGAAGAATGGCCGACATTTTTCCGCCGACAAGCAAATACGTGCCGCTGGGCCGCATTGCACGCCGGCAATCGAATACCGACCGGGTGGCTACCAGATCGATGATGAGATCATATTGCTTTTGATCCCTTGTGAAATCCTGTCTGGTATAATCAATGACATGGTCAGCACCCAAGGTCTCAAGTGTGCTCAGTTTTGCCGCACTATCGACGCCTGTCACCTCTGCGCCCAGCATTTTGGCAATTTGAACGGCAAATGTGCCTGCACCACCACCTGCCCCATTGATGAGAACTGTTTGTCCTGGCTGCAGATTGCCCTTGTCGCGAATGGCCTGCAGGGCAATGGTGCCAGCCTGGGGGGCAGCGGCTGCTTCCACAAAAGTCATGCCCGCCGGTTTATGCGTCAGAACGCTCTCGGGCACACTTGCATAATCGGCCAGACCGCCCATGTGATCGAAAATATCTCCGAACACCGCATCACCCGGATTGAACGCTTTGACATTGCTTCCCACAGCCTCGACGGTGCCGGCGATATCAGAGCCCAATATTGACCGCCTTGGGGAAAAAAGCCCGAAAATGCGAGTATAGAGTGGCTTGCCGGTCAACAGCTCGAAGTCCGATGCGTTTAAAGACACCGTATGAATTTTCACCAGCACCTCATCGTTTTTTGGAACCGGTTTGGCCACGTCCTCCAGCTTCAAAACATCCGGTGCGCCGTATTGATGATAAGTAACAGCTCTCATATTCTGCTCCGGGCAGATTGAAGTATGGTTCTTCCCGTCGGGCCGAAACCTGCAGAAAGGTCTGTTGCACTTTCAAAGGCACAGATAATCAGCTGGCGCCAAGAATGCTTGCCAGGTCGTCCAGCGGTGGTTTGCGGACATCCATATTCAGGCCATTTTGAATATGATTCAGGTGCGTAATCACAAGGCTTTCGGCGCGTTCGGGGTCATGATCGTGTATTGCGTCAAGAATTTTCGCATGTTCATCATCGGGACAGCTGGCGTTTCCTGATGAGCCGAACAGGCCAACAATCAATGAAGTGCGGGTGACCAGCTCGTGCATCACACGTGATATCACCACATTGCCGGAGGCCTGCGCGAGCTTGACGTGAAATTCTCCCGACAGCCGGATTACCTCGGTCCGTTCATTCCCTTGACGCGCGGAATCTTCCAGCGCGATATGTTCTGACAGAATCTGAAGTCCCGCATCTCCCGCGCGCCCGGCCAATAGCCGAACCAGCGGCGGCTCAATCAACATGCGTGCTTCAAAAACATCATTGGCTTCGGACTTGTCCGGACAGGACACATAGGCCCCGCGGTTTGATTGAAGGTCTATGATTCCCTGACTGGACAGCAGCAAAAGCGCTCGGCGCACCCGCATTCGGCCAACACCAAATGTTTCGCACAGCCTCGCCTCACTTAATTTGGTGTTTGGCGCCAGGCGTTGTTCCATGACGGCTTTGTAAATCCGTTCGACAATCATTTTTTCATCCGGGTCAGACGAAAATTTCGTTTCATTGTCTTTGCTTAACTGTGTTTTGCTGCCCACAATAACACCTTCCGGTACTGTCCTGATATTCAATCCTGTAGCTTCTGATATCGCGCAAACCGCAGGCAATTGTAAGGACTAAAATTAATTTTTGTTGTCAAAATAATTAAAAACTGTTGACATAGATTGTTAACAATCGTGAAATGCCTGGGCGGCAGGAATGGATGTTCCATCAAACTGCCTGCCAAAAAAGGGCACAAAGCGTCCCATTCGAATTCAACAGGAGGTTAGGAATGCTACGAAGAACACTTATTAAAGCGACTTTGACTGCTGCGGCCGTCAGTGCGCTACTGACAACCACCGCCCTTGCGGAAAATCCAATACTGAAAATTGGCTTTGTCGGCGTAACAAGTGGTCCGGCGGCCTCTTGGGGAATTTCTAACCAGCGCTCGATGGAAACACGCGCAGCCTGGATCAATGAGACCGGTGGCTACAAAATCGGTGACACAACCTACGATATTGAAATCGTATCCTTCGACGATCAAAAGGACCCCAAGCGGGCGATCGCCGGTATGGAGAAAATGGCTCAGGAGGGTATTCACTACGTTGTTGGTCCCAATGTGGATGATGGTGCCGCAGCCGTTCGTCCGGTGGCAGAGGCAAATGGAATTATGTATTTTCCATATGCGTTCCCCAAAAGCCTCTATCAGGCACCCGCGTCAAACGCGGTCCTTGGTATGGTGGCCAATTATCAATCCGGTCCGGCGATCTACCAGTATCTGAAGGACAAGGAAGGCGTTAAGACGGTTGCATTCATCGCTGCCAATGAATCTGACCCGCTGAGCCAGCGCGATGGCGGTGTGGCTGCTGCTAAGGCGCTTGGCCTTGAAGTTGTATCCGACAATGTGACCTATCAGGTCGATACGACAGATTTTACGCCGGTTTTGACACCTGTCATGCGCGCGCGTCCCGATCTGCTGGTCCTTTCGGGGGTGTCACCTGCCAATGCACCACAATTGATCCGCTCCGCCCGTGAGTTGGGCTTTCAGGGGCTTATTTCCACAGAGACGGCGCAGGACGCTGGTGTTCTGTCTGAAGGAGCCGGGGACCTGGCAAACGGATTTATCTCCGTTGGCGGCGCCTCAACACCCGAGCTCGCATCGCCCATGATGAACGAATTCGTCAAGCGCTATACAGATATGTTTGGTGAGTATAATGACGAATCCAATACCAAGGTCTACGCGCTGGAATATATCCTTGAAACGCTCAAGGCCAATCCATCCGGGCTTACTGACGTGAGTGCTTTCCAGTCGACAATGGACACATTCGAAGCGCCAAACCCCTATATGAACGGGGATGCAAAAATGCGCTATGTTGGAATGACGTCATTTGGTCAACGCCGACAGGTTGCAGTGCCGCTGGTCGTTAACGTTTATAACGACGGTGCCTTTGAAACGCTTTTCATTGCTGAAGTAGACTGAGCCTTCCCTGTCGGCACACAGGCTATAATCGGATGGCAAATCCCGGGCTGTCGAGGCCCGGGTTCATTTTTCGGAAGAAAGAACCAATGGAACAGATACTGGCGAATGGCGTCTATCTGGGGTCCCAATATGCGATGATCGCACTTGGACTGACCTTGATCTTCGCACTTATGAATGTCCTCAATTTTGCCCATGGTCAGATGTATGTGATCGGTGGTTTTGTAACCTATACGTTTTACGGTCAATGGGGTGTGCCGTTTATACTCGCACTGGTGATGTCCTGCGTCACCCTGGCGATTCTGGGCGCATTGATCGAAAAGCTGCTGTTTGCGCCTGTCATAAAGGGATCTGCACGAGAAGAAAGCACGATGCTTCTTGCCGCCGGCATCGCATTTTTGCTGGATGCTTTGATCCTGCTGATCTTTGGTGAAAAACAGCGCGGCGTGCCGAAAATCATCGACGGTGTGTTCAATTGGGATTTCCGGTTGATCATGCCCTATGACCGTATCCTGATCTGCGTATTGGCGATCCTGTCGATCGTCGGTTTTATCGGATTCATGCAATATTCCAAGACCGGTCGCGCCTTGCGCGCTTTGGCGCAGGATCGCACCGCCGCGCAGCTCATGGGTGTCAATGTGGACCGTTATTCCATGATCGGCTTTGCGCTGGGTGCAATGCTCGCCGGACTTGTCGGCGGTCTTCTGGTGACCATAACCGGGGTTAACCTGGGGATGGGTGGGCCGACCTCGATCAAGGCCTTCATGATGGTCATGATTGGTGGTGCAGGCGTTATCTCCGGGGCCATCGCCGGCGGTATCATTCTGGGCTTCATGGAAGCTATCGGACTGGCCGTTCTGTCTCAATACGGCGATATCACCTACCTGCTCATTTTTGTTTCACTGATGATTTTTCTAGCCATTCGGCCGCAGGGCCTGATGGGCAAGCCCTGGGGTTGATCTGATGAACAAAACATCTTCAAAACAGCTTCTCGGCGTCGCAATATTCCTCATCGCAATATTCATAGGCGTGCCATTGGCCATCAGCCTGACAGGGCGTTGGGACTTTTATTTCACGCTGACATCGGTTGCCTTGCTGGCCATTGCCAGTGCCGGGGTCTGGCTGACGTTCTATATAGGCCGCATCAATATCGGACAGGGCGCCTTTGCATTGATCGGGGCTTATGTCTCGGCAATTCTTGTTGTCAAAGGTGGTATATCGTTCTGGATTTCGCTGCCGGCGGCAGGAATATTCGCAGCGATCGTGGCTGTTATAATCGGCCTGCCGATCCTGAGGCTTCGCGGCGTTTATTTCGCAATGATCACACTGGTTCTGACCCAGGTCGTTACGCTGACGGCACTCGCCCTGCCAATCACCAATGGTGCCAAGGGCATCTCATCCA
Organism: uncultured Rhizobiaceae group bacterium; assembly: GCA_947501445.1. Lineage (GTDB taxonomy): Bacteria > Pseudomonadota > Alphaproteobacteria > Rhizobiales > Rhizobiaceae > Hoeflea_A. The sequence goes on from CANMVS010000027.1 coordinate 35,492, forward strand.
TTCCACTGCCTTCCGGGGTGTCACTCTTCGGAATTCCGATCATTCCGGAATTTGCAGCGATGGAAAACACCAAACTGGCGTTTTATTATACCGCCTGCATCCTGATGGTCGTGACCTATGCGGCATTGTACCGGTTGGTCAATTCCCGTCTTGGGCACCTGTGCCGGTCGATGCAGCAAAACGAAGAGCTGGCCAGTTCTATCGGTGTGAACATTGCCCACATCCGCATTGTGATATTTGCAATTTCGTCCTTCTTTGGCGGCATCGGTGGCGCGATGTTCGGCTCCATTGCACAATCGGTCTACCCTTCCAGTTTTCAGGTGGCGGATTCTGTAAATTTCATGCTGAATTGCTTTCTGGGTGGCCTGGGCTACGTGTTTGGTCCGATGCTCGGTACGCTCGTGCTCTATTTCGGATGGGACCTTCTGTTCGAACTCGGCAAATACCAATTGCTGATCTATTCCATCATCCTGATTGCCGTGATCCGCTTTCTGCCCAATGGCTTGCTGAGCCTGCGCATTGGCAAGGGAGGTCAATCATGAGCACCCTTTTACAGGTCAAAAATGTCACCAAGAAATATGGCGGGCTGATTGCCAATAACGATATCAGCTTCGATGTGTCACAAAATGAAATCCTGTCGGTGATTGGCCCAAATGGCGCCGGCAAATCAACTTTGTTTAAAATGATATCGTCCTTTGTTCCGACAACCTCGGGCGAAGTGCTGTATCGCGGTGAACGTATCTCCAACCTCAAGCCGCACATTGTGGCGCGCAAGGGGATCGTACGAACGTTTCAGGAAACCACGATCTTCAAAAGCATGACCGTGCGTGAAAGCGTGGTCGTGGCGCAGCATCTGCGCGCCACGGCATCGCTCGCCGGATATTTTTGGGGCTCCAGTGCCGCCAAAAAAGATGTGGTTGCCTTTGGCAATTATGCCGATGAACTGCTGGAGTTTCTCGGCATGTCCGCGATCAGCAATGAGCTTGCCAGCAATCTTCCGCAAGGCAATTTACGGGCACTTGGCATTGCCATCGGTCTGGCAACCGACCCAAAGGTATTGCTGCTTGATGAACCTTTTGCCGGCATGAACCACGATGAAACCATGCAGATGGTTGATCTGGTTCGTCTGGTGCGGGATGAACGCGGGGTGACCGTGTTACTTGTCGAGCACGACATGCCGGCTGTGATGAATATTTCCGACCGTATTGTGGTGCTGAACTTTGGTGAAAAGATTGCCGAAGGCACGCCATCACAAATCCAGAACAATGAGAAAGTCATCGAGGCCTATCTGGGCAGCGCCGATGATGAGATCGGGATGTAGGCCATGACAAACATGTTGGATTTCAAGGATGTTGAGCTTTACTACGATCACGTTTATGCCCTCAAGGGCGTCTCCCTGACACTTGATCAGGGAGAAACCGTCGCACTGATTGGCGCGAATGGTGCCGGTAAATCATCCATTCTGCGTGCCATTACCGGGCTGGCCAAGCCGGTCAAAGGGTCCGTGACATTTGAAAACGCCCGCATCGATGGCACGGCCCCTTCCGACATTGTCAGGCGGGGGATTGCCATGGTGCCGGAGGGCAGGCGCGTCTTTCCCTATATGTCTGTCAAGGACAACCTGATGATGGGTGCCTTTACACGCAGCGACAAGGCCGGCATTCAACAAACGCTGGACAGTATCCTGACGCGTTTTCCGCGGTTGAAAGAGCGTTATAAACAGGCGGCGGCCACATTATCCGGCGGCGAACAGCAGATGATGGTGATTGGCCGGGCATTGATGGCCAAGCCCAAACTGCTGCTGCTGGATGAACCCAGCCTCGGGATTGCGCCCAAACTGGTTCAGGACATCGCGCGCTCAATTGTGGCGATCAACCGTGATGAAGGCGTATCGGTACTGTTGGTCGAGCAAAACTCCCGCATGGCGCTCAGCATCTCCCACCGCGCCTACGCAATGGCGACAGGCAGTGTGGTGATTGAGGGGAATTCCAAAGAACTGCTGCATGACGACAGGATCAAGGCCGCATATCTTGGGGGTGAGGTATAAAAGCATGACGAAAATCCTTGTCATCAATCCCAATACGACAACCTCAATGACAGACAAGATCGCCGCTGCCGCACGGTCCGTCGCACGACCTGATACACAGATTGTGGCCGCCAACTCGAAGAGTGGTCCCGTCAGTATTCAGGGTTATCTCGACGTCGCGACCTGCATTCCCGGTGCACTTGCAGAGGTCGCAAATCACCCGGATGTCGATGCAATCGTTATTGCCTGTTTCGATGATACCGGTCTGGATGCCCTGCGCTGCATGGTGTCAGTGCCGGTGCTTGGGATTGGTGAGGCGGCCTATCATGCAGCCAGCATGATCGCGACCAAATTCAGTGTTGTAACCACATTATCGCGCTCGGTACCGGGATTGGAAAACAATCTCCAGCGCTACGGCCTGGCGCAAAAATGCGTGCGCGTTCGGGCAACAGATATCCCGGTTCTGAAACTTGAAGAAGGTGACCAGGAATCACTCGACAAAATTCGCGCTGAAATTCGCGATGCGATAGCCCGGGATCGCGCCGAGGCCATTGTTCTTGGCTGTGCCGGCATGGCAAATCTGATGAAACAGCTCAGCGATGAATTCGGTTTGCCGGTAATCGATGGCGTCGCGGCAGGCATCACGCTGGCAGAGGCCCTGGTTAACAGCGGTTTGAAAACATCAAAAATTGGTGCCTATTCGGTGTCTTGAACCGGTTTCAGGCGGTGCAGTTTGACTGGAGCAATTCAGGTTTTGACGGAATCGGCAAAACCTGAATGCATAAACAAAATCAACGGCCAACACCATTGTCCCGTTTCTGGCAAACGTGAAACGGTCTATTGAAGATCGAGCCGGGGCTTGCTGTTTTGTCTTTAGCGGTGCTAAAGGCAATCATGGTCATTCGCTTGCAGGAACTTCATACATTCTTTGTGGTGGCACGCGCTGGCGCCATGCAAAAAGCTGCCAGTGAGCTTGGTGTAACGCCCGGTGCCATCAGCCAGCGCATCAGCGCCATTGAACGCCAGCATGGCAAACGACTGTTTGTCCGCAGCCGCAATGGCATCGCCCTGACGGCGGCAGGTGAAGCGCTGTGGCGTGATGTGGAAACAGAATTTTCAAACATCGAGGCTGCCCGTAATCGCCACTTCCGCGGTGAACTGGAAACCCACATTCGCATCAGCGCTGCACCGACATTTGCCCATGCCTGTCTTGTTCCACAGCTTGGAACATTCAGCAAAATGCATCCCCATATCAAAATAACCATTGAAACGGATCAGCGGCTTGTTGATTTGAAGAGCGAACCCATTGATCTGGCCATCCGCCATGGTCTTGGCAATTATGCCGGATGCCGGTCACAATGGCTGAGCTCACCTGAACTCATTGTTGTGGCAAGCCCGGACCTGCTGCGCAGCGGTGAGGTCATCGACAATGCGGAGGATTGCCTGTCCTATCTTCTGCTGCAGGATTCCAACGCGGTATGTTCCGATTGGCAATTATGGTGTCAGGCCCGTGGCCTCGACGAAAGCAGAGCGCGCTTCGGGCCGGCGTTCAGGGACGATTTTCTTATTGTCAAAGCCGCCGTCGCCGGACAGGGGCTCGCCCTGTTGCACGACATATATGTGCGTGATGAATTGAGCAGCGGCCAATTGGTCAAAGCCTGCAACGCCGCCTGGCCAACAAAATTTGCCTATTATGCGGTCGCTCAGCCCGCCACTTTCAAACGCCCCGCCATCAGGCAATTTGTCGCCTGGCTGAAATCAGTGTCGGGCAATGAGCTGGAGCAATTCGGGTTTTGACGGAATCGGCAATATCTGAATGCATCAATTAAATCAAAGGCCGGTAGGCAACTTTCGATTGAGCAATTGCGCAAGAAAAAATGGATTGTCGACTATTGCAGCCAGAATATCTTTTTTGTGTTTTTCGGTAAACTTTGGCAGGGATATTGTTACATCGTACGGGGACGGCCTGGAACCCCTTACCCGTGCCCTGATCTGACCGGCAGACAGCGTCAGCTTCTTTACCGCGCCTTTGCGGGCATATGTTTTGCCTCTTGGCAATCTGTTCGCGTAATCAATGCCCGATAGCGCATCCAGCCATTTGCCACCCCACCAGGTATTACCAAAATCGACTGCAGCCATGTGCATAAGCAGTTATCTGCTATTTGTCAGAATATTTGAGTTTATTGGCATCCAGAAACTCCCTGACAATAGGTTTGATGGAATTGAGTCTGAACTCAAACCAGACGTCCTGGATTCCCTCTTCATAAACAGTTTTTTTGAAACGCTGAAAGGAGCCACGGCCATCAATTGCCGCAAGCAGTCTCTCTTGAACACTTTCATTTTCCATGAAGAAACAAAACCTCTCCATGATTTTGTATTCGACACTGCTGTCGAGCTCGGGCAGCATGATGAAGTCATCGTCTGCCTACACACGCCTGGCATGGGCGACAACTTCTTTTTGCCAGTCCGGGAGTTCTATCCCATCCATTGGCTCGTCAAATTCGGCAAGATCATCCTCGCCTACCAATGCAAGTTCGCCGGTTGATCGATGGACATAGGCTCTCACCTCATCATTCGACAGATCCATCAAGGCAAGTGCCTTTGGCACATTACAGGCTTTTGGCCTGTGGTGCGCAAATGGAGGCCAAAACCAGGTTGGATTTTATGCCTTATATGTTCTGCCTGGGTTCGAAACCAGATCGGCATTTCGACCCAATAGATCGCCATGCGGCTTGACGTGTGACGGGCTTAACAGGTGAATTGGCAGCGTTTTTTTGCGGACACATTCAATGTACGAAAGAGTATGATGGGTTTCGCATAGTTTTTTCGAATGTGAAATTGATATACATTTAATCCTGATATCAATTGATCCGGGGAGAACACTGTGAATTTGCGTCAACTTGAGGCGTTTCGCGCCACCATGCGCAGTGGTTCCATCACCGAAGCTGCCCAGATGCTGCATATCTCGCAGCCGAGTGTGAGCCGACTGATCTCCGATCTGGAGCGCTCCGTCGGATTTGAGTTGTTTACCCGTGTCGGGCGCGGCCTTGCCCCCACGGTTGAAGCCCGGACCTTTTATGGTGGTGTGGAGGGCATGTTTGTCGGGATTGATCGGTTGCAGGAACTGGCGACATCAATCCGTACGACAACCGGGGGTGAAATCTCCATCGGAACCATTCAGTCCATTGCCACGATTGAACTGCCCAAGACAATCAACCAGCTCTACCGGCAATATGCGGATATCCGCTTCATGATTCATTCCCGCAATACACCGGCCATATTGGACGCTGTCCAGTTGCACCAGTTTGATTTGGGAATTGTCGGCCGACAACCGCCCTATGCCGGTGTCGAAGTTCTCTTTCAGGCAAGCGCTCCCTACGTCTGTCTGATGCCGGAAGAACATCCGCTTGTCGGGGAGGCGGGCAGTGTTGATTTGGCGCAATTGGTCAACCACGAGCGTTTTGTGACCTTTGGCGGTGCTTACCCGGATGAAATGATGTCGATGGATAGTGAGCTTTCCAACGAAATGCAGCGCCGGTCGCGCCTGTCAGCCACCAATATGCCGGTGGCGGCCTCGCTGGTGCGTGATACCGGTGTTTTCGCTATCGCTGATCCGTTTTCGGCGGAACAGGCCGTCCGGTTGGGCGGCGTTGCATTCAGGCCCATCAAGCAGAACCTGAAGTATCACGTGGCAATTGTGGCTTCGGGCCGCGAGCGCCTGTCCAAACATGCCCTGGAGTTTGTTGATTTGCTGTCTCAGCAACTGCAGAACAGACTGGAAGAGATCAGCCGTTATTCAGACTAGACCGGAAAACAGGCCGCACCCCTTTTGCAGGGAGCGCGGCTGAACAAAGACCCGGGAATTACGACCCCGCATGGGCGCTGAAAAACGCATTTGCCGTTTGAAGGTCTGCCAGCGGTGCGAACATGTCCAGGTCAAAGGCCCGCCGCATCCGTCCATTTTGGACCTTTTCGGGCCAATCCTGCGCGGCAAGCGCATCTTTGCCAATCGCAACAAAGTCACAATGCCCCTTGGCAAGCATCCGTTGCGCCACAGCAGGATCACCCAATTTGCCATTGGCAATAACCGGCAGATTGGTGAATTTTTTTGCAAGTGCGGCCAACGAAGCACCAGTGTGGAAAGCCGGCGCCTCCGCTGCGTGCTCGGTTGTGTGAATGTAGTCAGCGCCACTTGTTTCGACTGCAGCAAAGATAACCCTGGCACTATCAGCTTGTCCCGACCATTTGTGGTCGAAATCATTCACTTTACCCTGGGAAAGACGCACACCTACCGTGAATTCAGATCCCACGGCTTCGCGCACCCGCTCGATCACCTGGCATGTCAGTAGAATTCGGCCTTCAACACCCTGGCCATATTGGTCGCTGCGCTGGTTGGTATAGTCAGTCAGGAATTGATCCAGAAGATAGCCGTTTGCCCCGTGTATTTCGACCCCGTCTGCGCCTGAATCCTGGGCTCGTTTTGCCGCGTCAGCAAAGCCGGCAATTGCGGTTTCAATTTCCGCCGGTGTCATTTCAAAAGGCTGCCGATAGGCGCCGTTTCCCCTGTACTCCGCCATTTGATCGCCTTTGGGCTGTACCGCAGACGGTCCGCGGGTCTGGCTGCTGAAGCGATTGAACTGCGAAAGCGCGCCCGCGTGCATCAGTTGCATGATTACCTTTGCACCGGTTGCCTGCATGGCGCCAATGACCGGTGCCCAGCTTGCGGCTTGTGTCTTATCCGTGATCCCGGGCTGGAACCTGTATCCCTGACTGAAGTCCTGGTCGGTATAGACGCCTTCTGTGATGATTGCACCAAAGCCTCCTGTGCCGAACCGCTGATAATAGGAGCACATCAAGGGGCCAACAGTGCCCACATCATTGGCGCTGACACGCGTCATCGGCGCGACAATCGTGCGGTTGCGGAGTTTGATTTTTCCAAGCGTAGCGCTGTCGAATAAATTGGATTGGGACATGGTATCTCCATTTATGGTTCATGTTCCACTATATCTTTTCCAAATTGTTTGATAATAAACTCGAATGATAAAGAACCTTGTCTGTTTCATCGCATAATGCCTGGAGATAATCTTTCTGATTTACTCCGTATATTCAGGTCGGTCGCCGATACCGGCAGCTTTTCGGCCGCCGGACGCAATCTCAATATGTCGCCTGCCTGGGTTGCCAAACAGGTCACCCGGCTTGAAGGCTCTTTGGGCGCGGCCTTGCTGATCCGTTCGACACGTGCCCTGCGGCTCACGGATGCCGGCCGGGAATCTTATCAGACCGCCGGTACGGTGGCCGATGAGCTTGCCGTGTTGAAAGACAAGCTCAGTGCTGATTCAAAAATGATTGTGGGCACCGTGCGCCTCAATGTGCCATCCATCATCGCTCAGGAAATTCTGGCGCGGCACCTTACGGAATTTCAAACCAAATATCCGAACCTGAGACTGGACATCGATGTATCCGAAAGTTTTGCCGAGATCCTGAATGAGGAGATAGACATCGCTTTTCGTGTGACCCGTGCGCTCGACGACAGCCAGGCAATCGCAGAGCGAATTTCAAGTGTGCCAAGGATCCTGTGTGCCTCGAAGGACTATCTTTCGCGCATGCCGGAAATCGAGAATATTCAGGACATCAAACACCACAAGGCTCTTGCTTTTACCGGCCTTCAGGGACCATCCAGCTGGTTTTTACGCAGTCACGGGTCTGAAGAACGGATCACACCAAATGTCGTTGTGCACGCCAACAACAGCTTCGTATTGAAACAGGCGGCAATCGATGGTGCGGGCATTGCTTTTTTGCCCAAAGTGATTGTCGAGGATGCACTCAGGTCCGGTCAGCTTGTACATTTGCCGCAAATTGAGGATGCTGATCCGTTCAATCTGTTCCTGATGCGCGCGCCCCGAACACACCTTCCCATTCGCATTCAGGTTGCCTGGCGTTATTTTGCAAAAGTCTGCAAATCCAATACATGATGTGCCGGTCAGCATCTCAAATTCATAGGTTTTCCAAATAGGTCTCCATTTTTTTTCAATTGGAGGCGGTTGCGCCATTCAAAGTAGGTTGACCCAAACAACGGCAACCATCCTGTTTGGGGCACCAATATCGCTTATCCGTCAGAAAACCCTGTCAAAGCCAGCAGAAAGATCTTTGCAACCGAGGACGCGCGCAATCTGGCCCGCAAGCGGCTTCCCCGGCTGATTTTTGACTTTGTTGATGGCGCTGCAGGCAAAGAGGCTGCTGCGGCCCGCAATCTGTCAAGTTTTGATAAAACGCTCCTGCAGCCACGGGTGATGGAAGACGTAAGCCAGCGCTCGCTGGCAACCCGGTTCCTGGGCAAGGATTATGATTTGCCGTTTGGTGTTGCCCCTATGGGCATGTGCAATCTCATATGGCCCGGATCAGACAAGTTGCTGGCAGAGGCATCGCGCATCCACAATATCCCAGTGTGTCTGTCGTCGGCTGCGTCCAGTTCGCTGGAGGATATGCGCCAATGGGCGGGAGACAATGCCTGGTTTCAGCTTTATGTGGGTCAGTCGGTTGATGCGTCTCTTGAAATGGTCGAACGGGCCAAACGGGCTGGTTACCAGACCCTGATTCTGACGGTCGATGTCCCACAGGTATCGCGGCGTCCGCGTGATCAGAAAAATGGATTTGATGTTCCGTTTCGAATGGGGCCCAAACAGCTGTTTGATTTTGCCACGCACCCGGTCTGGTCATTGACAAGTCTTGTACATGGCGTGCCGAAGCCGCAAAATTTTCGCTCTGAAGACGGCAATGTCAAATTTGAACGACGTGCCAGCAGAGCAGGCGCCGACTGGCAGTTTCTCGACCGGTTGCGGGAGATATGGCCGCATCATCTGATTGTAAAGGGTGTCATGTCGGCGGACGATGCGGTACGCATTCAACGCAGCGGAGCAGATGCAATCTATGTATCAAACCATGGCGGGCGGCAACTCGACAGTGCACCATCAGCCCTCAGTATGCTTCCGCTGATACGAGCGGCCGTTGGCCCCGACTTTCCGCTGATTATCGACAGTGGCATTCGCTGTGGTGAAGACGTTGTCAAGGCATTGGCATTGGGCGCTGACCTGGTGATGCTTGGCCGGCCGATACTCTATGCGCTCGGTGCGCAGGGCCGCATTGGACTGAACGCACTTATCAGATTTTTTGCCGAAGACATGAGCCTGGCAATGGCTCAGGTCGGTGTCTGCAACGTTGATGGCATTAGTAAGAACATTTTGCATGTTCCAGCTGGTGCAATTGACGAGAGACCGGGTACTTCGCTCCATATAGCAAGCAAACAGGCCTGACGGTCTGAGGAGACAACATTGGACATGTCAGTTGAACCGAAAATTCGCGGTGGTGCGCTGTTGGCACGCGCGCTCAAGGAAAAGGGCGTGGACCATGCGTTCACGCTGGCCGGCGGTTTTTGTAACCCGGCGCTCGAGGGTTTCATGGAATGCCAGATGCCGATCATCAACTGCCCGCATGAGCAGATTGCCGGTCATCTGGCAGATGGCCATTCACGCATAACCCGAAAGCCGTCGATCTGTCTGGTCGGACCTGAAGGTTTTACCAATGCCGTGCCAGCCATGCTGGAAGCATGGGGAGAGCGCTCGCCGGTTATTTTCATTACAGGGTCTTCCACCCTGAAACGCCAGGGTAGTGGTGGCTTCAAGGAAATTGACGATGTTGCAATCGCCGCCCCGCTGACGAAATATTCTGTCCAGATTACCGATGGAACCCGTATCAGTGAATTTGTTGATCGGGCATGGAAGGCGGCCACGACAGGCTATCCGGGACCGGTTCATCTGAGCCTCCCGGTCGACATAATGTTTTCCTCATTTGCTGAAGATGCGGGCCTCGATGAACGGCCATTTGATCGCACACAACAGCCAATTCCAAGGGCCTGGCCGGACCCCGCACAGCTTGAGAGCGTTTTGGAGGTTGTGCGTCATGCCCGGCGGCCCCTGATCATTGGCGGGCATGGTATTTGGTGGTCACGCAGTGAAGACAGGCTCGAAGCGGTTGGAAAAGAGCTGCGCATTCCTGTTTTCAATGTGCCATATCACCAAAAACTCCTGGGTGAAGAATGTGAAGCCTACATGGGGCTTGCTGACTTTCACCAGTATCATCCTTCCAGGGAAGCGATACATGAGGCCGATGTCATCCTCATGATTGGCGGACGTCTGGATAACCAGATGAATTTTGGCAACCCGCCGTTTTTCCTCGAAGGCACGCGGTTGATCTGCGTGAACGCAAGCCATGAGGAGCTGGATTATAATCATGCCGCTGACATGGCCCTGCTGTCGGATCCGAGTGCCTTTCTGGATGCGTTGCTGAACGTCGGCAGGTCCTGGTCTGAATGGTTTGATCTGCAATGTAAACGCAGAGCCGAATGGGTGGCTGAGTGGATGGCGCATATTGCGGCCGAAACGGCGCAGGATGAAGCCCAGGATCGAAAAATGCATCCGCTGCAGTTGTCATTGGATGTGCAAACGCAAATGGGTGATGAAGACTGGCTGGTATTTGACGGCGGCAACACCCATTTCTGGAACGAGATTGCTGTTAATCTGGCGGGTTGGGAAGGGCGCAAACTTGGCGGCATCATGCATCCGGGTAATTATAGTCTGCTTGGTGTTGGTGTTTCATTTGCACTGGCAGCAAAAAATACCCACCCCGACAAAAATGTTGTTCTGATTACCGGTGATGGTGCATTCCTGTCCGGCGGTCTATCCATAGAGGCCGCATTCCAGGAAAACCTGCCGATTGTCGTCGTTGTCGATAACAACAATGGACTGGACTGTATTTCGCAGCAGCAGGAACGTCTGTTCAGCAGTGGTCAGCACTATGCTACAGATTTTCGCGATATCCCGTTTCATGCAATGTTTGAAGGGCTGGGCGGCCATGGTGAGCTTGTCACAAAACGGCACGAACTTGCCCCGGCATTGAAGCGGGCGATGGCCAGTGGAAAAACCGCCTGCGTCAATGTTAAATGCCGTGGTGTGATCAGTCCAATCGTGGCTGCAACATCCGACAAACGCGACAAGGCGTCGATTGAATAATGGTAAAGCTCTCATCGCATTTGCTTGACAGCACCAATGGCACCCATGCCAGCGGCATCGCCGTATCACTTGCCCACCTGAAGGCTGATGGGGCGCGAACAATTGTGTTTGAGGCGCAAACGGATGCGGGTGGTCGCCTGGTGCGGGACATCGATCTGGACGGATTTGATCCCGGCGACGTTTTCGAACTCGTATTTGAGACCGGACCCTATTGGGACGCTCACAACATCAATCGCGATCAGGCGCAGATTATCAGCCAGATCGTTCACCGGCTGACCATGGCAGACCATGATGGGTTCTATCATCTGCCGATCATCATATCACCCAATGGATATTCATGCTGGTGGTCGGGTTAACGCGCCAGATTGGCGTGATCCCTGTCCGGTGTTCTGAAACACCCTCGGCGCACCTATAGGGTTTTCAAATAAGTCAGATAATAATTGCTCATTGTTGGGCGCATGGCAGGTGAATAGGTTTGTTACTGATCGATAAAATCCGGGCGGCATAAGCCGCTTTGCAAGGTCAGGCGGTGATCGGGAGTTAGCCGTCCAACACAGCCAATTCCTCATCAGTGAGAATTGACGGGGTAAAGGGAGGAATGAATGAAGAATTCATCCATACGAACAATAAAGCGTAACGTGGTGGGGAAGATGTTCGCCAGCCTGCTTGTTGGCGGCCTGATGACCATCCAGGCATTGCCCAGCTCGGCTGAGGAAATTGTAGCGCGCATGTCTGTGCATTGGGGGCCAACCCATCACAGTGCCATCCACGCGCAAATGTTTGTTGACGAGGTCAATAAACGGGCAGAAGGCCGGCTGCGGATAGATTTTTTCCCGTCGGGTCAGCTTTTCGGCATACGGGAACAGCTTGGCGCCCTGACGTCCGGCGCTATTGAAATCGGCGGGATCGTGCCGATTGTCAGCTTCCCGCCGGTCAACAAGAACTATAATGTTGCAGCCTATCCGGGCCTGTTTAACTCCTATGAGCAGCAGCGTGATTTTTTCCTGAATACAAAAGCCGGACAGGAAATCTGGAACGATATCACGAAAAAATCCGATACGACCCTGCTGATGTTTGATCCGGTTGGTCCGGTGATGACATTCAGTGCGGCGCGGGCGCTGGACAGCGTCGCGGCGATGGAAGGGTTGAAAGCGCGTGCTTTGATCCGCAGCGAGCGGCCCCTGTGGGAAGCTTTTGGCGCCAATACGGTGTCCCTGCCCACGCGTGAGGTCTATACGGCGCTTCAAACCGGCATGGTCGACACGATCAACAGTCCACCAGGCAGTATCCGATCCTATAGCTGGTGGGAATATCTGCAGTTTGGGCAATTGCCGTATCAATATTTCTCGGACGCTTATCTGATGGCCAATTCGCAATGGTTTGATGGTTTGCCTGAAGATCTGCAGCAACTACTATTGGAGGTTGGCCGTGAGGTTGGCATGATTTCAACGGCGACAATCCTGAAAACCGGCGAGGATACGCTTGCTCAGTTCAAGGAACGTGGCGGGGTGGTGACAGTGCTCGAAGGCGACACAAAAGCACAGTTTGATGCGCTCATTGCCGAAGAGGTTCTGCCTGCCATGGCTGAACTGATTGACCCGCCGGTGCTGGAAGCAGCGCAGGCCTATGTAGCGCAACAGTAAAATCGTTGTCTGAATATGGCGGTTGCCTTTCGGGGCAACCGCCATAATTTTAAAATCCTCAAAGCACAGAACCAGGATTGCGCCAATGTCAGCCGCCCTTTCCGTCCTGCGTGCCTTCAACAATGTGCTCGCACGCATGGCCACAATAATAGCAATGTTGATCGTTGCGATTATGGTTGCTGCCCTGACGGCGAGCGCTGTAACGCGCTTTGTTTCGGGCACCGGCTATGACTGGCTCATCGAGCTTCCTCCAGCGCTTGTACCCTGGCTGGTGTTTCCGCTGCTTGGCCCGCTTTTGCGGAACGGCGAACACATTCAGGTTGATTTATTGCCGACATTTCTGCGACCGCGCCCGGCGCTCTATCTGTCCCTCTTCACCTATAGCGTTATGCTGGTCGGGGCCGTTATTTTCATGCTTGCCGGCGAAGAGGCGGTGGCACTGTTCAGAAGACTTGGGCAGATCATGGAACTGGAGTTCGAAATTCCGATCTGGTGGATGTATCTGGCATTTCCGGTTGGATTTGGAATGCTCGCACTTTTTGCCGTTGAAATGATACTGACAACATTGCAGGCCCTGCTTTCAGGCTCGCAATCTGATGACGAGCGTCAATCAGCATGAATATTCTGGCCATAGTCTTATCCATATTTCTGCTGGTGTTATCACTGCCAATCTTTATGGTTTTCGGCCTGGGCAGCTCGGTAACAGCGATCTGGGGAATGAACCTGCCCTGGTCAACGCTCATCCAGGTCGCCTTTGGCTCGATGACCAAACATGTGCTGATCGCCGTTCCGCTTTTCATCTTTACCGGCATGGTGATGTTGCGTGGCGGTGCCGCCCACCGTCTGGTTGCATTCGCCACGGCTTTGGTTGGGCACTGGCCTGGCGGGCTTGGCATTGCGATGGTTCTGGCGATGGGATTTTTTGCCGCGTTTTGCGGATCAATTCTTGCTGCGATCACGGCTGTTGGTACAATCATGATGCCGAAGATGGTGGAGCAGGGCTATCCAAAGCCATTTGTCATCGTGCTTGCAGCATCGGCTGCGTTTCTGGAATCTCTTATACCGCCCTCCAACGCTGCAATCCTTTTCAGTGCATTGACCGATGTGCCGGTTTCGCGCACCTTTGCCGCCGGGTTTATTCCCGGATTGGTGCTGCTGGTCTTATTGACCGCAGTGGTGAGTTGGCGCTGCCGTGACCTGCGCAGCCCCGTCAAGGCAACCCCGACGCAAAAATTGACGGCGCTCTGGGTATCGCTGCCCGGTCTGTTCACACCTGTTATCATCCTGGGTGGCATTTACGCTGGCCTTTTGACCCCTTCGGAATCCGCAGCCGTGGCCGGCGTATGGGCGATGCTGATCGGCTTCTTCATTTACAGGGAACTCACCTTGAAAGGGGTGATGGATTGTTTGCGGCAGACAGCGATGATTACCGCTGTGATATTTGCAATCATTGCCATGGCCACATTTCTCAGTGTTGTTCTCACCTACTCGCAGGCACCGCAAAGAATAATCAGTTTCTTCACCGAAATGGGCGGCACACCGATGATGTTCTGGTTCGCGGTGGCGATCATCTGCCTGATCCTCGGCACATTTGTGGAAATCGTTCCGGTTTTCTATCTGACCGTGCCGATCTTTGCCGCACTTGCGCTGTCCCTCAATCTCGACATTCTGCATCTCTATATCGTCTTTGTTGCCTTCGCCGGAATTGGAATGATCACGCCGCCTGTCTGCGTCGGGGTCTATACGGCTGCCAGCGTGGCAAAAGAGAGCCCGGAAAAAGCATTTCGGGAGGTGCCGCTCTTTGTCGGGGTTGGTATTGTCTTTGGCCTGTTGATGATTTTCTTCCCGGCGGCGGCCACCTGGCTTCCGTCTGTCCTGCAATAGGATCCGCCCGTGTCTCATGATCAATTGCCACTGACCAGCACCCACTGGGGGACGTACCATGTCGAGGTGACGGATGGTAAACTTGAGGCGCTTCATGCCTTCGGCGAAGATCCGGACCCGTCACCAATCGGCCATGGGCTTGTCGATGTGCTGGATGGGCCGACACGCATCAGACAACCCATGATCCGCAAGAGCTGGCTGGATCATGGTCCCGGCGCCTGTCCGCATTTGCGTGGCAAGGACCCATTTGTCCCGGTCGATTGGGGCCGCGCCGAGGGTCTGGTTGCACAGGAACTTGAGCGGGTGCGCACAGCTCATGGCAACAGTGCTATTTACGGTGGTTCCTATGGCTGGGCATCGGCCGGCCGTTTCCATCATGCGCAAAGCCAGGTGCACCGGTTTTTAAATTGCATTGGTGGCTATACCAGATCGCTCAATACCTACAGCTTTGCTGCTGCCGAAGTTGCGGTGCCGCATATTCTGGGCGGATTCAGAGAATTCGTGAATTCGGTCACCAGCTGGAGTTCCATCATAGGAAACACAGAACTGTTTGTGGCATTTGGCGGAATACCGACAAAAAACGGTCAGATAGAAAATGGCGGTGTTGGCCAGCATGGCCAGTTTTCCTCGGTTGTATTAGCCGCTGAATCAGGGACATCTTTTGTCAATATAAGCCCAAACCGGTCGTCGTTGCCCTGCGAGGCCAATGCCGAATGGCTGGCTCCGCGACCCTGCAGCGATGTGGCGGTTCTGTTGGGGATTGCCCATGTCCTTGTCGATGAGGGGCTGGCGGACCACGCATTCCTGGATCGCTATACGGTTGGTTTTGACGCGGTCTCTGACTATTTGAAGGGCCACAAGGACGGTATTGTCAAATCTGCGCGGTGGGCTGCCGGTATCAGCGGACTTTCCGAGGACGACATTCGCACGCTGGCGATCAGGATGGCCAGCGCACGCACGATGATTTCAGTCAGTTGGTCTTTGACCAGACAGCAATATGGAGAACAGCCCTATTGGGCTGCGATCACTGTTGCTGCCATGCTCGGTCAGATTGGTCAGCCCGGCGGCGGTATCGGATTTGGCTATAGCGCGACCAACGGAATTGGTGCCCAATACCAACGGTTGAACTATGCATCCTTGCCGCAAGGTGAAAATGCGGTATCCGATTTCATTCCGGTCGCCCGGATAGCGGATATGTTGATGAACCCCAATGGCATGTTTGATTACAACGGCGGCAAACATATCTATCCCGACATCAGGCTGATTTACTGGGCGGGTGGCAATCCCTTCCACCATCATCAGGACCTTGGCCGTTTGCTACAGGCCTGGCGTAAACCCGATACGATCATTGCCCATGAGTGGTGTTGGACTGCAACGGCCAGACATTGTGATATTGTTCTTCCCTGTACCACGCATGTCGAACGCAATGACATCGCGCTTTCCCCACGCAATGCCTATGTCGTCGCCATGCAAAAGGCTGTTGAGCCAGTGGGATTGGCCCGCAATGACTATGCGATTTTTACCGGTATTGCCCGGGCGATGGGCGTTGAGAAGGCGTTTACACAAGGCCGCTCGGAAGAGGACTGGTTGCAGTGGATATTTGATGGTTCCAGACACAATCTGGCGCAGAGCGGGCTTGCGATACCGCCCCTTGATACGTTGCGCGAACGCGGTTGGTTCAAGATTGCAATGGAGGATCGGCCGACCATCATGATGGAGGCTTTCATCAAGGACCCGGATGCAGCGCCACTTGCCACGCCATCGGGCAAAATTGAGCTATATTCAGACACTGTCGCCGGATTTGAATATTCGGACTGCCCGGGTCACGCGGTCTGGCTGGAACCGGAAGAATGGCTGGGTGCAAAAAACGTCGGCAGCCAGCTGCATCTGATCTGCGTGCAACCGGCAAACAAGCTGCACTCGCAACTGGATCATGGTGCCCACAGCCAGAAGGACAAGGTTGCTGGCCGCGAAAAAATCAGACTTTCTCCGGCTGATGCGCACAAACGCGGCATTGTGCAGGGTGCGCATGTTCGGGTGTTTAACGCCCGTGGAAGCTGTCTGGCTATTGCAGACATTGATACCGCGCTACGGGCGGATGTTGTGGAGATGAATACGGGTGCATGGTTTGATCCGGCACTGCTGGATGATGAGCGCCCAATGTGCAAGGCGGGCAACCCGAATGTGCTGACCCCGGACAAGGGCACATCGGCGATGGCCCAGGGCCCGGCCGCTCACACCTGTCTGGTTGATGTGGAACTGATGCCGGATGAGCCCGAAACTGCAACAGCCTACGAGCCGCCGAAATTGTACGCCGATTAATCCAGGGTCTGTTGATACATTCAGTTTTTGCCGATTCCGTCGATATCTGAATTACTCTATCGGAACCAGTGCTGCGGGCACGTCACAGGTTTTTTCCTGTGACCTGCAGATGTCGGCCAAAACGCAGGCCGGACAATCTGGTTTGCGGGCCTTGCACACATAGCGTCCCTGTAAAATAAGCCAGTGATGTCCGTGGAACAGATAGTCGGCCGGAATTACCCGCAACAGGTTTTCTTCCACATCATCGACGGTTTTGCCGGGTGCGAGTTTCATTCTGTTGGCAATACGAAAAATATGCGTATCCACGGCCATGGTCGGGTGACCAAAAGCCATATTCAGCACCACATTGGCTGTTTTGCGTCCAACGCCCGGCAATTTGACCATCGCATCCCGGTCGTCAGGGACCTCGCCGCCATGATTTTCAATCAGCATGCGTGACAGCAGGATAACGTTTTTTGCCTTGTTTCGGTAAAGACCGATGGTGCGGATATGTTCGCGTACGGCGTCTTCGCCCAGCGCCAGCATTTTTTGTGGCGTATCAGCCTTTGCAAAAAGTGCACGTGTTGCCTTGTTGACACCAACATCGGTTGCCTGCGCTGAAAGCACGACCGCAACCAGCAATGTGAAGGCATTGACGTGCTCAAGCTCACCCTTTGGTTCCGGACGTTGAACTGAAAACCGTCGGAATATCTCGGTGATTTCTGCCGGTGAATAGGCGCTTTTCGGCAGCCTTTTGCGTTGTTTGCGGGCAGCCGCAGGCTTCTTTTTGGCTGCGATTGCCGGTGACGGGGCAGTTTTCGATTTGGCCTTTTCCATATTCATTCTATATTCTGCGTTGATGAACAAAGGCAATGGTAAATCAGCCGTTCAGGCGGTCCGGGATATGCGGCAGCAAAAAGGCGATAAGGCCTATGCCAATGATGCTCCGGTTTTTGAAGCGCTTTTGACACCGCACCGATCGCTCGGACGGTCCGGATTTATTGTACTGATGGGCTTGATCACGGTGATGACAATTGCCCCTGGCATAGTCTTTGTTGCTGCCGGTGCATGGCCGGTAACCGCTTTTTTTGGTCTCGATCTGTTTTTAATATTTGGTGCCTTCTGGCTCAGCTACCGTTCTGCCAGATCGCGGGAATTTGTCAGTGTGTCGCGTACGCAGCTATCCGTGTTCAAACGCACCCCTTCGGGCAGAACAACCGATTTTCGGTTCAATCCGTTCTGGGCGCGCTTTGATGTTGCCCGCCATGAGGAAATTGGCATTACCGGCATGCAAATATCGGGAAACGGCACGTCCACGGATGTAGGCTCGTTCCTCAATCCGGACGACCGGGAGAGTTTTGCCAGTGCATTTGCCGGAGCTCTGGCGACCGTGCGAAGAAAATAGCGACCGGCAACAGGTCGCCAGACACAATGCCGGGCAAGAAACGGGTGGCAATTGCGACGGTTCCCCCATTAAACATGGTGTGATCCAAATTGAGCGCCTATCCACATGGGGTGTCACAATTTTGTTTTGGGTGGCCGCCATGAACACCTGACATGACCACCCGATATTTGGGATAATATTTCGGAACCTGAACAATGAATATCAACCAAGCCACGCCAGTGACAAACCACCAGATGACCACAGATCCCGACTATGAGATCGTGCGTGAAGCGCTGGAACTCATCACCAACAACTACCGCCGACAGCCGGGATTGGAAGAAATAGCCGCCCGCCTTGGCCAATCGCCAACGCAATTGCAGAAGGTTTTCACCCGTTGGTCCGGCCTCAGTCCCAAGAGCTTTTTGCAGGCCGTGACACTGGATCATGCCAAGCGGCTGCTGGGACAGGAAGGTTTGCCCTTGCTGGAAACAAGCCTTGAGGTTGGGCTTTCCGGGCCCAGTCGTCTGCATGATTTATTTGTGACACATGAGGCTGTTTCGCCGGGTATCTGGAAGGCCAAGGGTGCAGGCCTGACCATACGGTATGGCTTCCACACCTGTCCCTTTGGCATTGCTCTGATCATGGCAACCGAGCGCGGACTTGCGGGCATGGCTTTTTGCGATCCGGGTGGTGAGCGGGCGGCGCTTGATGACATGTCGGCACGCTGGCCACGGGCGCAATATGTGCATGATCAGGTGGCCACGCAAAATTTTGCACAGGCATCTTTTCAAAGTGAGCAATGGCGTGAAGACCAGCCATTGCGTGTGGTTCTGATCGGAACTGATTTTCAGATCAGAGTGTGGGAAGCACTGCTTGAAATTCCGCTCGGCGCAGCCATGACCTATTCGTCGATTGCCAGAAAAATAGGCAAACCATCGGCATCACGCGCGGTCGGTGCCGCCGTTGGACGCAACCCGATATCCTTTGTTGTGCCCTGCCACAGGGCCATCGGAACATCCGGAGCACTGACAGGCTACCATTGGGGCGTGACCCGAAAACGCGCCATGCTTGGCTGGGAGGCAGGTCATCTATCCGATGACTAGCCCGTTTCACGTTTGTCAGAAACGGGACAACGGTGTCGGCCGTTGATTTTGTTGATGCATTCAGGTTACCGGTTAGCGGTGAATGTATCAAAATACAGTTTTGCCGGATCAACGACGATCACCTGACCTTCCTGCACCTGATAGACAGACAGACCACGCTGTGTGCCGCCATCGGCCATGAAGCGAAACAGGCCGGTCGTGCCGTGAAATCCGCTGGGTTTTTCAAGGTTATGCCGGGACAGGGCGGTGGGGCTGCCGGTTGCCAGCTGTTCTGCAACCAGTGTCACAGCGTCGTATCCGAGACCGGCATTGACGGAAGGTTCGGTGCCGAATTTTTCCTTGTAGCGGATTTTGAAAGGCTCAAAGCCGGTCTGATCCATGTCAGCGAATATTGCGCCCTGCAAAAACGGCGAAGAAAGGTTGGACGAACGCCACTGACCGGTGCCGATCAGGCGTTTGTCGCGCAGTTTGACGCCTTCGCTCTGGAGTACGCGCGCGATGGCAATCGGTGCGGTACCGCCATCAGGAATAAAGATGGCGTCGGATTGTTCCACCGCAGGCAGGGCTTCCTGCACCGCTGCCACAACGGAATCATTATTATAATCGTAGCGTGTTACGCCATTAAGGATGGCGCCTTTTTCTGCCAGAGTTTTGCGCAACTGACCTTCCACCAAAGAGCCATAGGCACCATTTGGCAGGATGGCCGTATAGGTTTGCAGACCAATGCCCGTTGCATAGGAAACTGTTCGCTCAACGATCTGGCCGGGCAGAAATGACATGAGAAATACACCATCCGAAGCGGCGGAGGAATCGGAGGAAAAGGCAATCATGATTCTGTTATTGGGACGGGCAACGGACACAGCCGAGGTGACACTGCCGGAAAATACCGGCCCCAGAATAATAGCCGAACCTTCGCGAATTGCCTCTTCGGTGCGTGCAATGGCCCCTTGCGCCGTTCCGCCGGTGTCCTTGATAACCAGTTCCATCGATTGCTCGCCATGGGTGGCGATCGCCAGTTCGGCGGCATTGCGGTATTGCTCAGCTATCGCTGCGCCATTTCCCGGCGCGCTCACGGGCAACAACAGGGCCACGCGGGTCTGTCCGGTGCCCATCACCTGACCGGCCGCAGGGCCGGTTTTTACCGCAAGGGTTTTTTCAACAAATGTTGGATTTGCGCTGTTTCCACCCTTTGGCAGACCATAATCAACCGCCTGACAGGCCGATAGCGCAAGCATGGCCAGCGCCACAAACGGGTATTGAACATGGGTACGGACATTGAATTTCATTGTGGTTCTCATCCGCTACCCGGCTTCCCCCGAATATGATTGTGTGGCATGTGACGTATGGCGCGTACATATTGCCTAATGACTTGCGGGTAAAGAGCAAGCGGCAGCGACACGCGCCCCACAGAAATATTACGGATGGAACCTGGTTTCCCGTTTAAAAGGGGCTTTGGCCACCGACAGGCAAATGGCAGTAGATTATGCAGGCTTCATATCAGATAGGGACACAGCAACATGTCGCCCGCCCTCAGGATCCGGCGTTGTATCTGGTGGCAACACCGATTGGCAATCTTGGCGATATTACGCTCAGGGCACTTGAAACGCTGGCAGCGGCCGATGTGCTTGCCTGTGAGGATACAAGGGTCACCCGGGTTTTGCTCAATCGGTATGGCATCACAACACGCCCATTTGCCTATCATGAGCATAATGCTGAGCGGGCCGGCCCCAAACTGTTGGCAGCCCTTGGTGAAGGAAAGAGCGTGGCGCTTGTCAGCGATGCCGGTACACCGCTTGTTTCAGATCCGGGGTTTCGGCTTGTTGAGCAGGCCCTTGCTGCCGGTTATCGGGTCGTGCCTATTCCAGGCGCCTCGGCTCCCATGGCCGCGCTCGTGGCCTGTGGCCTGCCCAGCGACAGTTTTTTCTTTGGCGGCTTTCTACCAAACAAGGACAAGGCACGACGGGACCGGTTGTCACAGGTTGAACAAATGCCGGCAACCCTGATGTTTTTTGAATCGCCCCGCCGATTGAGAGATACGCTGAGTGCCTGTGTGGATGTTATGGGTGGAGAACGAAAAGCTGCGGTATGCCGTGAACTGACAAAAGCCTTCGAGGAAATTCGCCGTGGTGATCTGGCAACCTTGTCGGATCATTATGCGAGCGTTGACACCGTCAAGGGAGAAGTCGTTCTCGTTATTGAGCCACCTTTGGAAAAAGTGGTCGATATTGATGATGCAGACACCATTTTGCGACAGCTGCTCGAAACATTGTCTCCGGCCAGGGCGGCAAGTGAAGCCGCCCGCCAAACGGGCCTGCCGCGCAAGGAACTATACAACCGTCTGCTGACCATGAAGGGTGACAGCGCGTGACAGGGCGCAATTCAGACAGTCATTCAAGACGTTTGAAAGCCTATCGCAAGGGGCATGTGTCAGAGTTCCTTGCTGCTATCGCTCTGATGTTCGAGGGCTACCGGATTGTTCAACGACGGTTCAAAACCAAACAGGGCGAAATCGACCTCATCGCCCGCCGGGGTGATCTCATCGTGCTGGTTGAAGTCAAGGCGCGCGCGTCACAGGACGCTGCAGTGAATGCAGTAACAAGCACCGCTGCCCGGCGGATCGAAGCCGCCGGGGACATTTGGCTCGCACGGCAAAAGGATGCCTCACGCCTTTCCATTCGGCGCGATATTGTTGCTGTTATGCCATGGCGCTGGCCACGGCATTTCCCCGATGCTTTCTGATTTTGCGCCGTGCTGCCCGGGGATGTGACAACGCGCACGGTTTGCAGCACCCGGTGACACCCTGCATGGCACTCAAACAGGTCGCGACCGCGGCCCGGCCAATAATTTGGCCGCCCCCTATGGAGGCAGGCGCGAAAGCGCCGGTACGGCATGAGTATCTGTCTTAGTCAAGCATTGATTTCATTCCATTTACGATTGTCTCTCAAAAGTGCGTTGGCGGTTATGAGA
>CANMVS010000028.1 GCA_947501445.1 uncultured Rhizobiaceae group bacterium
CACACGAAAAACAAAACCAGAAAGTGGGGAATTTTAATCCGGCACTTCTGCGGAAATTACAATCGGCATTGACAACTTCACAGCAACCCTCCAACCACAAAAAAACCGCACCCGCTTGCGCGGGTGCGGCGATACTTTCCGCCCAAAGTAACTTCAAAAACTTGGGTTAGTTGTTGAAACCAACCTTATCGACCAGCACAGATGCAGCCTTGCGGTTTTTGGCAATCTCTTCCAATGCAATCGGGTCCGCGTTTATGTCGCCAAAAGAGGTTACAATGTCAGACGCCTTGGCTGCAGGATCAACCGGATATTCAAACACCTGTTCGGCATAAATTTCCTGCCCTTTGGGGCTCGCCAGAAATTCCATGAGCTTGATGGCATCATCCCGATTGGGTGCGTTCTTCGCCAGCGCCATTCCGGAAATGTTCACATGGGTTCCGCGGTCGGCTGAATTGGGGAACAAAACCTTGATGGAATCGGCCCATTCCTTTTGCTCTGGCTCTTTCTCGTTGGTCTTCATAAGGCCAACATAATAGGTATTGCCGATACCCAGATCACACTCACCGGCAAAAACGCCTTTGGCCTGGGCACGATCATTGCCGCCGGGCTTGCGGGCAAGATTGTCTTTCACACCACGCAACCAGGCTTCTGCCTTTTCTTCACCCTGATGCGAAATCATGGATGATATCAAACCCAGATTATAGTCATGCTGACCACTTCTGATGCAGATCTTGCCTTTCCATTTCGGATCAGCCAGTTCCTCATAGGTAATCGCGTCCTGTGGAACACGGTCCTTGGATGCATATACAACACGGCCGCGCGTTGTCAGGCCATACCAATGGCCTTCAGGATCGCGAAAATTTGTTGGAATCGTCGCGTTAATCGCTTCACTTTCAACCGGCTGGGTTATGCCCTCGCCCTTGGCATTGCTCAGACGGCTGATATCAACTGTAAAAATCAGATCAGCCGGAGAATTTTCTCCTTCCGCCTTGACGCGTTCCACCAGGCCTTTTTTCAAAAACAGCACATTGGTTTTGATACCGGACTCCTTGGTGAAGGCATCCAGCAAAGGCGCAATGAGGTCAGGCTGGCGGTAAGAATAGATGTTCACTTCTGCGGCAAGTGCGGTTGTTCCAACCGAAGCGACAAGAAGTGCAGACAGGCCGGCTGCAAAGGCTGATTTTGTGTACATTGTCATTTCCTGGTTTGAATGTGAGCTCTTAACATGACGCTGTTACTCCAATTAAATGCAGCAAATCAATATCACCAGCCCATAAAACTGTATTTTTTTAGTCTACTTTAGAATGGCCCTAAACTACGGCCACATTTTTGCGTGAAAAATGCCCAATTCGTCCCATATGTGAGGTAAAGCCGGTGATTTATGCCACAACGTAAAACTTGACTAAAATAATCGAATTTTATAGAATGATTCTAATATGGGGACCATTCCGGTCTCTGATGAGGTTGCGCCATGCGTGTTACGAAACAGACAAATTATGCCGTTCGCATGCTGATGTATTGCGCAGCCGATCCAGCCGAACTCAGCAGAATTCCCCAGATCGCCAAGGCCTACGGCGTTTCGGAACTGTTTTTGTTCAAAATTCTCAAACCTTTGGTGAAAGCCGGCATTATTGAAACCGTACGCGGTCGCAATGGTGGCATAAAACTTGGCCGTCCGGCGGAAGATATTTCGCTTTTCGACGTGATCAGGGTAACCGAAGACAGTATGGCCATGGCCGAATGTTTTGAAAATGACGCGGCCGAATGCCCCCTGGTTAACAGCTGCGCCCTGAATTCCGCATGGCGCGAGGCGCTGAATGCGTTTTTGAGCGTTCTGGCAACCCACTCAATAGCAGATTTGTCGGCGGCGCGGTTTGATATTGGAACCCGTCTTGGTCTGTTTGATCTGCCAGAGGCTGTCAGTAGCAATCAGCCGGTTTAAATTCCACGAGCATCGCGTCCTGAATTGCTCTAGCCAAAATGGGCCAGTGGATCGACCCCAATGGCCCACCCGTGCAGACCGAGTAGAACAGTAAAAACCACAAAACCCAACAGTATTTCAATGGCCAGTCGCGCGGACATCGCTCTGCGCAGCCTTACCCCAAATGACCCGCTTGTGGACGCCATGATGGCGTCAAAACGCACCTTGGCGATGGAGCGTGCCGCGCGTCTTTCCAGGGCCCTGCGACCCAGAAGGCTGAAAATGGCAAAAGCCGCAAACAGGACAACGCTCACCGCATCGCCATTGACAATGCAATGGGCAACAGACCAAAGAAAAAATGCCCACAGGATTGGATGATGTGTCAGCGCAAAAATACCTGGCTTGCTGTCGCAAAAGGGACCGTTGTTAAATGAAATCGATACCGGATTTGCGCGTGTCACGCCGCAGGCAAACAGGATCGTTGCCCCCAGCATCAAAATCATTGCGATAACGACCGTTGCCGGAGTAGTGGGCCACAGGCCCAGATAAGGTGCTCTGGTCGCTGCCATCAGCAGCCATATCAGCAACAGCAATGAAATGATGGAGTAACCTGCCAGATAAAATCCTCTGCCCAACCGGCGGATCACAACATCACGCAAACCGGTCCTCATGGGGACGACATGCGCAGCGAGAAACAGAAGAAATACTGTGACAAATTCGATCATCGGTCTGCCGGTTCAAGAGGCAAAGGCGCATTATCCACCGCGCACAATTGCAAAGGTCGTTCTATAATGCCTGTTGATCCCGCAGACGATCCGCGCAGGCCTGGCGGATATCATTGAGTTCCTTAAGCGTATCACGGATTAATGCCTGCTTTTTCTCCAGTTCGGCAATAGCCTTTGTTGTCTCTGCGACAACATAGTCCAACTGCTCAGCGCGCCCGGCCCCCTTTTCACCATACAGGTCGAGGAAATGTCTTATTTGAACCAGCGTCGACCCAATAGCCTTGGCCCGCAGGATAAGCGCCAGCCGCGCCCTGTCGCGTCGGGTGTAGACACGGGTCCCGTTCACCCGGGCCGGGTGAATGAGATCCTTGTTTTCGTAAAACCGGATCGTGCGTGTGGTAATGCCGAACTCTTCTGCAAGTTCGGCAATGCCATAAAGGTCACGATCACCGGAACGCCCGCGTCCCGATGCCATGACGCGTGCCGCCTTCGCGCCGTCTTCTTCGCGGATACCCGCTATCTCGCGCGATCCGTCTGTCAATCAGAGAACCTGTCCGAGCTTCATTGCGACGCTCATATCACCTTCAACCTTGAGTTTTCCCTGCATGAAGGCTGCCGTGGGGTCAAGTTCACCGGCTATCATGGATTCCAGATCATCCAGCGCAATGCCGATTGTACAATCTGCCTCTGCATCCGTTGTACTGATGGATTGATTATCGATCACCAGAACGCCATCATCACCGCAATCAAACTTCACGACCTTGTCAAAAGATCCGGCCTCTACACGTGCTTTCATTGATTCCGCAATTTCTGCAACACCCATATCCATACTCCTTGGCTTTAATCTGTCTGCATAATCCCTATACGCATCCATTGCGAAGGCCGCAATCTATTTTCGCATAGAATAATCAATTGACCTATACGTCAAACGATGGAAATATCCCCGCCAGATATTGACGGCATCCCGGTGCCACCATGGCCTGTGCCGATTTGGGAGAACCGCATGCAACTGACTGACGAGCACGAACAACTACGAAATACGTTGTCAAAGTTCATTGCCACGGACATTAATCCACATGTGGATGAATGGGAAAAAGCCGAGCAATTCCCTGCACATGAAGTCTTCGCAAAACTTGGGGAGCTCGGCCTGCTCGGCATCAAATATGACAGCAACTATGGTGGTCTCGGACTTGACTTCTCCTATTCGATGGTCATGGCCGAAACACTCGGTGAGATCAATTGTGGCGGCGTGCCTATGGCCATCGGAGTGCAAACGGACATGTGCACACCCGCCCTCAATCGTTTTGGATCCGATGAACTCAAGGCCAGGTGGCTGGCCCCTTCCATTGCCGGTGAGATGGTTGGCTGTATCGGCGTATCGGAAGCCGGAGGCGGTTCTGATGTTGCTGCGCTAAAAACCCAGGCCAGAACGGATGGTGACGACTACATCATCAACGGTTCAAAGATGTGGATCACCAATGGCATGCAGGCCGACTGGTGTTGTCTATTGGCGAACACAGGTGAAGGTCCGGTTCACAAAAACAAATCGCTGATCATGGTGCCACTGAATACAAAAGGGGTTGAGCGACAGAAAATTCACAAGATCGGCATGCATTCTTCCGATACTGCCCAGCTTTTTTTTGACAATGTGCGGGTGCCGCGCCGCAACCTTGTCGGTCAGGAGGGCATGGGTTTTACCATGCAGATGCTGCAGTTTCAGGAGGAGCGATTATGGGTCGCCGCTTCCAGTCTGCTGACCCTGGATCGATTGATCGACCAGACCATCGAATATACACGTGAACGCAAGGCCTTTGGCCGCTCCATTCTGGACAACCAGGCCGTGCATTTCCGCCTGTCTGAACTGCGCACCGAAGTTGAGGCGCTACGCGCGCTCACATGGTCTGCCATTGAGGACTATGTAAACGGTAAGGACGCCACACGTCTGGCCTCCATGGCCAAACTCAAAAGCGGCCGCCTGTTTCGCGAAGTTGCCGATTCCTGCCTGCAATATTGGGGCGGCATGGGCTTTACCGCTGACAATCCGGTCAGTCGCGCCTACCGTGACGGACGCCTTGGCTCCATTGGTGGCGGTGCTGACGAAGTCATGTTAAGCATCATTTGCAAGCTGGAGGGAACGATGCCCGCCGGCGGATAAGATCGGGGTATTCGGACGGGATTGCCATGAAAATCGACCCAAAACTCATGGCTTTGCTTTTCGGATTGCTGGCGGCATTCTTCTGGGGCACGCATAGTGTAATCGTCCGCTATCTCACTGGCGATCTTCATGGGATGACCATCGCTGTATTGAGACTTTATGTAGCAACGGCCATCCTGTTTGTTATCCTCAAGGCAGTTGGTCACCGGGTTTCGGTAAATCTCAAGGATCGAAATCTGCTGATCGCGGCTGGTTCAACGGTGGTCAACTACGTATTTTTTCATGTCGGACTTGAACACACCGGCGCTGCAAATGCGATGATGCTGGAAAATACAGCACCATTTTTTGTACTGGTGTTTCTCTTTCTGCTTGTCAGAGAGAAAATCAGACGGCGCGACATTGTGGCAACCGGCATTGCCATCATCGGTGTCATTCTCACAATCAGCCATGACCTTGCACTTGGTGGTGAAGGCCTGAAGGGCGATCTGCTGGAAATCGTTGCCGGCGCCAGCTGGGCCGGCTTCATGATTGCCAGCAGCCGAGCGCTGACAAAAACCGCTGACAGTGCGCAACGCATGAATTTCCTGTTTGGGGTTTTCGCCTGTTCAGCCATAGTACTGACGCCCGCATTGTTTCTCTACCGCGTAGAGGCCACCGCAAACGACATTATCTGGTTGCTGGTGCTTGGTGCACTGCCAACCGCCCTTGCCTATTATTTATGGTATGAAGCCGCCGCCCGGGTATCTGCAATTTCCGCATCGCTGATGTTTACGCTCTCTGTCATATTCACATTCATCAATGCGTATCTGTTTCTTGGTGAAGACCTGTCGGTCAATGCCCTGATTGGCGCGGTGCTGATTGTCTCAAGCATTCTCCTGACATCGCTGGGAGGCAAGTCGGAAAGCAAATTGGACGAAGCCACCTGAAATGTACCTGCCTGGGTCACCAGACCATTTCACATTTTATCAGAAACGGGACAAGGGTGTCGGCCTTTGATTTTGTTGAGCATTTCAGACTGCGGCCTTGCACCAACCAAATTGGTGACGATTGCGCATATGACAGCCAGCAGCATCAGCAACAATATCGACCATACAACGTGCTGAACATGCGCCAGGGTTGCCATCATGAAAGATATGCCAACTGCAACCATCGTCTGAATTGCCTTGGAAACAGCCAGACCGGCGACACGCTCCTCTTTTGGAGCCAGATCCAGATATAACAACTCGTGCCCAACCGTGCTGCCCTGCACTGCCACGGTAACCAAAAAGAGTGATATCGAATGCACCAATGTCGGGTTGGCAAATTCCAGAAAATGATTTGCGACTAGAAGCACACCACTGAAAGCAGCCAGAATGCAGCTCAAACAGATGACACCGACATTGCTGAAGCGACTGCCAACAAAACCCCATACCTGACCTGCAACAAGAAAAGCCAGGGCAGCCGCCGCGATGAGCGCGGTTAATCCCTGGTGTGTCGTGCCATGGGATACAGCTGCCAGGATGGTATAAAAAGGAACAGACAACTCAACTGACAGCGTCATGAT
Source organism: uncultured Rhizobiaceae group bacterium (assembly GCA_947501445.1). Taxonomy (GTDB): domain Bacteria; phylum Pseudomonadota; class Alphaproteobacteria; order Rhizobiales; family Rhizobiaceae; genus Hoeflea_A. The sequence continues at coordinate 6,345 of CANMVS010000028.1, forward strand.
CCGGATAAGCAGGTAGCGACGAAACCAGGACATTGGTGCCAGCCGACGGAGGTTTCGAATAAACTGTGTAGCAAGCAATTTAAAGGTGCTGCTGCCCGGTGCGGCGGGTTTTGCACGCCCACCTGTGCCTGCTTCAGGAAACAGCAGGATACTGAAGGCTGAGACAACAAATAGGGCAACTGCCGCATAGACAACAATAACGTGTCGGTTCAGCGGGTCTATGCTAACGGTGGCAATGTGCAGAGCCCAGGTCAACCCGAGCGCCGACAGGCCTCCGATGGCCAATGCGGAAAATTGAAGACGTTTTCGATTCTGTGAGTGCAATACATCGCCAAGCACATCAGAGACAACAAGCGACTGATATTGCTCCACTGAACCAACCGCAATCATAACGACCAAAAGGGCGATGACCGCAGCATCGTCACCGCCAAAAAGTATCGCCGTCACAACAACTGCATAACACACGCCCATACCAGCATTGGCAAGCGCCAGCGCGGTGATCCTGCGATCAATGGATGCGATGAAATCAGCACTGAGTAGTGCAACACCAAAACTGGCCAATTTTCTAATCGGTATCAGCAGTGCGACCAGGAACACCGGCAGGCCCAGCCCAACCGCAATATACGTCAAGACCACCGACGGACTTGCCATAATTTTTCCGGCGTTAAAAAAGGCGCCCTGACTGATAAGGACCCGATAATTTCGCTTATCACGATCTGCATTCTTAGTATTCATTCTACATGATAAGCATTATAATGTATTAATTGTCAATATTCTCAATATAACTCAGTATTAATGCAGCTATATGTTGTTGTTTATTTTTACAATCCCCTGCTTCGCCACAAGCATCAGATACTGACATGCTGGGCGCATCACATATACGCAGTCAGCCGGGAAATCAGCCTATCCGAGCACTCGATATTCCTGCTTGTGAGCAACACTGACTTGTTGGAAACAAAGTATAATCAATTTGGCCACTACAGATCGATGAGCGCAACGGATGCCCGTTCCGCTGCCAGTGGGACAATCATTCATCGCCCAGGCGTTTGTATGCAAGAGGCCGCGCCAACCCATCAGCAACTTCAAGTGTGTCATCAAGGTTCTTGTCGACTTGCCTGACAGGTCCTTTTACCTTGGATATATTTTTCTCTGTTTCAGCCATATCCATTTTCCTCAAATGAGCGGTCATGCATTGCACAGGACGTTGACTCGTCCCATGCAGAGTGATGGCCAGCAATCATTCATAACTTACTGGGTAATATGGTGAATTTTACCGGTGTTACAAACCGTAGTTCATTACAAATGGGACAGAAACAGGTCTCGAAGGCACAGACGCCAAATATTGGTTGAGGGATGGGTAACACGTTGGATACATACTTCTACATTAAAACTACCGCACAGGCATAACCAGGATTGAACCGGAAAAGGAAGGCCCACAACCATTTCTAAAAAATCAAACATTCCTGCAACAATCAAACCGTAGTTTGTCGCAAACGCGTTGCTCACGGTCAGGCGCGAAAGTGAAAAATCGATTGGGAGCAGTTAGATTACTGGAGGAACAGTGCCAGATATCAGATCCAATGTGTTTCTAAATGCAAGAAATTCACGTGCGATGGGGACTGCAAAACGTCTGACAATCCTGTCAGCAATGGTCGCTGCAACCGCAATAGTGGCCTTTGCAGCGGACAAACGCAGCAATCCACAACAACAGAATTACCCTGCGTCTGGTGTTTCAAATTTGAAAACTGCCCACCTAAAGGACGCGGTACCCCTCTTACCGGATACAACGAACCCGTCTGGCGCATGCATGTTCCGTGCAACAGATCTCAAACGTTTTTCAGAGGCAATTGGTGACACCAATCTGCAACCCGTCTTCATTGGTGCTGGTTTGAACAACCCACACAAAGAGACCCAGGGGTATGAGGATGAAGTGTCCTTTGCGGTTTACTGCCCTTCACCGCCTGTTGCCCTGACTGCATCAACAAAATCAAAGGCCGACACCCATGTTCCGTTTCTGACAAAACGTGAAACGGTCCAGGAGAACGGAAGTAGTCGTGTTGAACATGCCCACACCAACAATTGATTAACTCTGGCGCCGTCGACAAGTTCTGCCCTGAATTTGGAGATGATACGGATACTGATGAGACAAATAGCCTTGTTACCGGGTGATATGCTCCCATATCATCCGGTCAGTATTCCAGTCAGAAAAACAGCCCGGCTTTCATCGTGCAGAATGCCGGGCTGTTTCAATTGGCCCACGCCTTGGAGCAATTCAGGTTTTGACGGAAATTGACGACGCTTAAAAATATCCCGAAAATTGGGTTACTTTGCTGAAAAAATCACGTTGGCAACTCCTCAGCCTGCGGCCTGATACCTGCCACGTTTGAAACAACTGCACACAGGATCGCCAACAACATCAGAAACAGGATCGACCAGACAACATGTTGCACATGCGCCAATGTTGCCATGATGAAGGACACACCAACCGCAAAAAATGTTTGAATTGCCTTGGAGACCGCCAGACCAGCGACGCGCTCATCCTTTGGAGCCAGATCCAGAAACACCAGCTTGTGTGCCGCTGAAACTCCCTGCGCAGCTATGGAGATCGTAAAAAGCGTTACCGAATGAACCAGGATCGAATTCGTCAACTCCAGAAAGTGATTTGTAATGAGAATGAACCCACTTAAAGCGGCGAGCAATGAGCTCATGATAATAACACCGACATTGCCAAGGTAACGCCCGACAAAGCCCCAGACCTGACCGGCAATCAGGTTGGCACTGGCGGCAGCCACAAGGAGAGATGTCAATCCCTTTTGTGTTGTACCGTGTGAAAGGGCAGCCAATATGGCATAGAAGGGAACAGATAGACCGACCGAAAGCAGCATGAGCCGGACAATCATATATCGGCGAAACCAGGGCATGGGCAACAGACGCATCAGGTTTCGAACAAATTGTGTTGCAACGAGTTTTAACGAGTTTCCACCAGCCACGGGCGATTGTGTTGTCGAACTTTTTTCAAGTTTCGGCAGCATGAGGACACTGACCGCAGAAACGACAAATAATAAAACAGCCGTGAACATAACTATGGCGTGACGATTAAGAGGTGTCATGTCGGAGGTTGCAACATGCAAACCCCAGGTCAAAGCCAGTGCGGACAGGCCACCAAGAGTCAATGTGGAATACTGAAGACGTTTTCGATCATGCGTATGCAAAACATCACCCAGAACGTCAGACGCAATGAGGGACTGGTATTGTTCCATCGATCCGATTGCGAACATCATGAACATAAGGGCAAGCGCCACCGCGCTGGACCCACCATAAACAACCGAGGTAACAATGATTGCGTAACAAGCGGCCAAAGATCCCACAGTAAGCGCAAGCGCAAAAATCCTTCGGTCAATGGAGGCGACAAAATCTGCACTAAACAATGAAACCGAAAAACCTGCAGTTTTACGAATGGGAATTAGCAGTGCCACAAGGAATACCGGCTGATCCAATGCAACAGCCATATAGGTGAGCACAACGGATGGGCTTGCAAGAATTCTTCCTGCTTTGAACAAAGAATTTTGTATTACAAGAACAAAATAATTTCGGCTGCTTTTAATTATAACCTTAAGTGTCATGTATATATATATTCACCTTTAGGTTAAGCCAGTCAATATACATAATTGTTGGATTAAAATTGAAATTTCATGAATATGCAGAAACCATCGCGATTGATTTGAACCGCAATACTCAGTTGCAATTATGAAATGTGCCGCTAACCCGACCAAATAGTTGTCACTTAACTGTTTGTATAAAAAAGATCGCAAACACCCACCGGCAACATCAAAAATGTCATCGAATTACTAAATATTCTGCCGGGCTTATCTGTTGGCTTTTTGCAGTTTCTGGCATGCAGGATTGCTCGCCTATGCGTTCATCCGGTCTGCACGCCAGCCATTCGTCTTATGCAGATCCACTGCATATAGCTCCAATTTTTGATCACGCAGAATGTCGGACTGTTTTTGTCGCCTCAGGTATCAACGGACAATATTGGACCGTGCCAGCTCTATCACATCGTCGCCTTTGCCATTCATAACAGCCCTGAGCAGATAGAGGCTCAATCCTTTGGCCTGTTCCAGCTTGACCTTTGGCGGCATGGACAGTTCCATACGGTTGGTAACCACATCAAGCAGGGCGGGTCCGGGGTGTTTGAGAATATCATCCATTGCCCCTTCGAGTTCGTCCGGCTTTTCGACCCTGACAGCATGAACGCCCATCGCCCGGGCCATGGCAGCAAAGTCCGGATTTTGAAGATCCACCCCGGTCTCCAGCAATCCAGCCGCCTTCATTTCCATTTCAACAAAACCCAATGTGCCATTGTTGAACACCACGACTTTTACAGGCAATTTCTCTTGAGACAGTGTAATGAAGTCACCCATCAGCATGGTAAATCCGCCATCGCCCGAGAGCGAAATGACCTGACGATCCGGGTGGCTGGATTGTGCTCCAATGGCCTGTGGCAGCGCATTGGCCATGGAGCCATGCGCCAGCGAACCAATCAGTCGGCGTTTGCCATTCATTTTCAGGTAACGTGCCGCCCAGATACAGGGTGTGCCGACATCAAAAGTAAATATGGCATCATCATCCGCCAGGTTGCTGGCCAGATGGGCGACCTGCTGCGGGTGGATTAGCGTACTGCCCGCTCTTACCTCGGCAATTTTGTCGAGGCCTTCGCGCGACTTTTCGTATTGTGCAAGGCTTTGATCCAGATGGGTTCGATCAGACTTCGCGCTGAGCAGGGGCAATATTGCGTCAATCGTAGCGCCGACATCGCCAACAATACCAAGGGACAAATTACACCGTTTGCCAAGATTTTCAGCGCGCAGGTCAACCTGGATGATCTTTGCATCCTGGGGATAGAATTGCCTGTATGGAAAATCGGTCCCAAGCATGAGCAACGTATCACAGGCCATCATGGCGTGATAACCCGAGGCAAAACCGATGAAACCGGTCATCCCCACATCATAGGGATTGTCATATTCCACATATTCCTTGCCGCCAAAAGCGTGCACGATAGGCGCATTCAATGTACCGGCAAGCTTCATGAGCCGGTCATGGGCACCGGCACACCCGCGGCCACACAACAGGGTTACCTTACCGGCGGCATTGAGAATATCAGCAAGACCATCCAATTGTGGTCTGGCAGGACAGACGACAGCCGCTGCAGGAACGAGCCCACCGGCGTGGCTCAGCTGTTTTTCCACCGCCTCCATCAAAGCCACATCACCTGGTATGACAATCACCGCAACACCGCGTTTACCGATCGCGGTGCGCATGGCTATCTCCAGAATGCGCGGTATCTGAGCCGGGCTGGAAATCAGCTCACAATAATGACTGCATTCGCGGAACAGTTCCTGCGGATGGGTTTCCTGAAAATAGTCACTTCCAATCTCGGCACTGGGAATATGGCTGGCAATCGCCAATACCGGCACACGGGACCGGTGCGCATCGAACAGGCCATTGATCAAATGCAGATTGCCGGGGCCACACGAACCGGCACAAACGGCAAGCTCGCCGGTCAGATGCGCTTCTGCACTGGCGGCAAAAGCCGCCGATTCCTCATGGCGCACATGAACCCAATCGATGGTATTGCGGCGGCGCAAAGCCTCGGAAATACCATTTAAGCTGTCACCAACCAAACCATAGATGCGCTTAACACCCACCGCCTGAAGTGTTTCAACAATATGGTCGGAAACATTCTCGATTGTCATTCGAACCCTCAACTGTCGTTGGACTGGCGTAAAACCTACTATAGGTCCAAAATTGCTGCCAATTTGCCGGCAGCCTATTTGTTTTTACTCAATCAGAAAACAAGAAACCACAATAATACAATCAGCACTCGCGGTTTACTGTTTGACGCCGGGGATCTGGCATCGATCGTTGACCAGAAATTGCAGGACCGTCAAACCCGGATCGAACTACACGTGTCATATCTGCAGGCAGACGATAACTTTACAGGGAAACCCCTCGTCCCATGACACCGGAAAAACGGTTGCCCTCCATCGTCAAAGTTTTCATACTGACTTGAATTCAATTCACCTGACGGATGGATATGGCACGCAGTTTCTACAATTTACCCTCGCTGACGACACTTGCCGCCTTTGAAACCGCAGCACGCAAACTGAGTTTCAAGAAGGCCGCGCAGGAACTGAATGTGACGCCGGGCGCAGTCAGCCATCAGATAAAGGCCCTGGAGGCCGAGATCGGGGGGCGCCTGTTTGAGCGAAAGCACCACGGTGTCGTGCTAACGCAGGCCGGCGAAGAACTTCACTCTGTTCTGCACCTTACTTTCTCCGAAATCTCCCGGGTTTTGGTGCGCATACGAAAATCGCCGGATGATGTGTCCGTTTCAATCGCATCGACCACCGCTGTATCCAGTCTTTGGTTAATGCCGCGAATGGTACATTTCTGGAAAGAACACCCGGAAATACCGGTCAATCAATTCGTATCAGATGGCGGTACCAAAGACCGTCAATTGGGAGACCTGAGCATCGTTTACGGAAAGAGAAAATCAACGACCCAACCCCACTGGGAGTTATTCCGCGATCATCTCGCGCCGGTTTGTTCACCGGATATCTCAGACAGCCTGCACGACATGCCGCTGGCCGTTCTGGCAGGACAATCATTGATCCACCTGGAAGCTGACGATGACAGCTGGACCACATGGCAGCGCTGGTTTTCGGAATTGAATTACAAGGGTCCCATTTCCCGTGGTATCCGCGTCAACAATTACATGACTGCACTGCAGGCGGCACAGGACGGCGGCGGCATTGTTCTGGGCTGGCAAAATCTCGTGCGCCCAATCCTGAAAACAGGCCGGCTGGTTGCGCTGAATGCATATGAAATACCTGCGCCGGAGAGTTTCTTCATCACCACTTCAAACACCGATACCGTCGGAGCAAACACAAAAATTCTCCGCGATTGGTTGCTGAACGACGCCTGATCTTTGAGCGGTTTAGTTTGGCTCACCTGGAGGTGAACATTTTTCAGCTTGAAACATGAAATGAGTCAGTACTAAGTTCTGTGATGTAGGCCATCTGTACGTGGAGGATTATTCATGAACGCAAATGCAACACTCGCGCCCGTCATGACGCCGGTAAACACCGCCAGGGGCCTGCCAAACGCGCATTACATCGATAAGGATATTTATGAGGAAGAAAAGCGCGCGGTGCTTTTCAACAACTGGTCGGGCATAGGATTTGGCAAGGATGTGCCGGAGATAGGCGATGCAAAGCCGATTGATTTCCTCGGTGTGCCGCTGTTGCTGGTACGCAACCGTGACGGTGCCCTTCGTGTCTTTCAAAACACCTGTCGTCACCGCGGCATGATCCTTGTGAGCGAACCAAAAAAAATCCGTGGTGCCATTCGTTGCCCGTACCACAGCTGGTGTTATTCGCTGGATGGCGATCTGCGTACCACACCACATGTCGGCGGTCCTGGCCAAAACACCCACGAAGACATCAGACGTGAAGATCTTGGCCTTTTTCGTGTGCGTTCCTACATCTGGCATGACATTGTCTTTGTAAACATAAGTGGCGACGCGCCGGATTTTGAGGTGGCAAATGCACACCTGATGGATCGTTGGAAAGAGTTTGACCAACCAATGTATCATGGTGGTGAAAGCTCCTCGTTCCAACTTGCCGTTGATACCAACTGGAAACTCGCCGTAGAAAATTACTGTGAAAGCTATCACCTGCCATGGATCCACCCCGGGCTTAACAGTTACTCCCGCCTGGAAGACCACTACAACATTGAACAGCCCGGCAACTATTCCGGTCAGGGCACATTGGTTTATCGTCAGCTCAAGGGTGAAGACGACGGGACGTTTCCGGATTTTGACGCCTTGAGCGACAAATGGAATGAGGGTGCAGAATATATCGCCGTTTACCCCAATGTTCTGTTGGGCATCCATCGTGATCATTTCTTTTCCATTGTTCTTGAGCCCGTGGACGAGGGACATACGGTTGAGCATATCGAGCTCTATTATGCCGTTGACAAAGCCGCGACACCCGAACTTGATGGTCTGCGCATGGACAATGCAAAACTCTGGAAAAGCGTCTTCGAAGAAGATATTTTCGTGGTTGAAGGCATGCAAAAGGGACGTCGGGGCCCTTTGTTCGATGGCGGCAAGTTTTCACCTGTCATGGATGGGCCAACGCACAATTTCCACCATTGGGTCGCCAGTCAGATTGATCGGGCACGCGGGGCTGGATTGGCCACAAAGTCAACGGCGAAATGAGCCCGGATCAACTCCACAGACAATTGCTCAAGGCACATGCAGATGGCGATACAGCAGCCATAATTCGGCTTTACACATTGGCGGCAGACCACGCGGAGCAAAAGGCGGATGTGAATGCCGCCTGTTTTTTCCTCACACATGCATTTGTTTTCGCACTTGAAGCCGGAGCACCAGAAGCCGATCGGTTGAATTTGCGTCTGTTCAAATATGGACGTGAGACCCGTCAGAAGCTGTGAAGCCCGACTGCTATTGACCAAACAGCAATTACACATCACGTGCGATTGTTGGAATTCAATGTTCCGGACAGTTATCTGGCTCTAACTCCAGGGGTAGGGGCTGTTTGAAACCGGATGAAGATTGCCTTTTTCAAAGCGGTCAAAACGAAACGGCTCAAGCAGGTCCTGTTTTTCACCCAAAACCTCATCGGCGATCAAATGGCCAACACCGATCATTTTCCAACCGTGATTGGAATCCGCAATCACGGCGACATTTTCGTGAAAATGGTCAAAGACCGGAAAACTGTCTGCAGTAAAGCAGCCAATGCCACCGGATGCTTCGCGATGATATTTGGGCATCATGTTTTCAAACCTGCTCTGGCAATGCGCCAGTGCTGAAACCCACATATGGGCAAACTCCGGTGATGAAACGAACTCCGGGCTGGACGGACCATAGGGATCAATGGCAACCTCATTGACAGGTGTTGTGACTTTATAGGGAGAGGCACCACCCTGAATGCCGCCGAAATGCCAATCGGGCTTGTAATAAATGCCCCACATCTCATCAGTGATAAGGGATCCATCAACGGTTGATTTCAACGGTGCGTCCGTATCGACGTGGATGACCGGCGGTACATTGCCATCATTGGCCATCATCATGCCCGGATCAACCTTTAGGACGCCTTCTTCCAGCTGCCAAAAACGCCACATGTCCACGCCCTGGTGTACATCGCCCTTGAGATCCTTCACGGTAATCTGACTTGGCAATTCAAGCATTTTCCAGAAGTCACGAGCCCAGGGACCGCAACCAATGATGATCTGCTCACAGGATATTTCACCCTTATCGGTCTCAACTGCTGCGATCGCACTTGATCCGTTTTCAGATTTGAAGCCTGTGACTTCAACACCACTGATGATACGTACACCGAGTTTTTCGACCTTGTCGGCCAGCGCATAGAGGGTTTTTGTCTGGTTGGAATAGCCACCGCGCTTTTCATGCAGCACCGAGGTAATGCCCTGCGCGCGCCAATCATTGAAAATTGCCTTCATATAATCTGTGGAAGCGGCCTCACCTTCGATCAGGACACTTTCATATCCAATTGCCTGCTGCTGTGCATAGATCTGGCCAACATCGCCACGCATGGATTCGCTGGAAATCTGCATATATCCAACCGGGTGGTAAGAGAGCGCTTCGGCATCGCTCTCCCACACCCCGACCGAATGCGCCATCAACTTGCGCATGGCTGGCTGAAAATAATTGTTGCGTACAACACCACAGGCAATACCACTCGCACCGGCCGCAAGACCGGTTTTGTCAAGAATGACAATATCGGCACCACCGCCCTTGCCGCTCGCGCCAAGACGCTCAGCCAGCCGCCAGGCCGTTGACAGACCGTGAATGCCCGCACCAATAATCACAAATTTGCTATGAGCCGGTAAAGCCATCTGAAATCTCCATTGATCAGTCTCTACACTGATATGAAATTCTCATTTGCTGAATAACAAATTGGACAATATAAGGGATATAATGGACAATGGGCCTGATCTTTGATCGGAGTTTTCCATGCAGCAAACATCAACAGATTTTGCTTTTTATCTCGTACCCGGATTTTCACTGATGGCTCTGTCGTGTGCCATTGATGTTTTGCGCGCGGCAAATACCGAATGCGATCGCCCGGTGTTCCGATGGATGCTGCTCAGTGAAAACGGTGTTGATGTTATCTCATCCAGTGGCATTGCCATGGGCTGCTCCCCGCTGACGGATGCGCAAAAGGCGGACACGATCACAATTTGCGGCGGATTGCATTCGCATCTGTTCCAAAGCGCCGCTGTTAAAAGCTGGTTGAAGGACGAAGCACACAAGGGAAAGCGGATCGGGGCACTGTCTGATGGCGCCTATGTTCTCGCCGATGCCGGTCTTTTTGATACAACACGCTCAACGATCCATTGGAAATGTCAGACCGCCTACCGGGAGAAATATCCAAGACTGGATGTTCGCGCCTCCATATTGGAGATTGATGGAAAACGCTTTTCGTGCGCCGGTGGTACAGCCAGCCTCGATCTGGCCTTGCATTTTGTTTCGCAGCGCCTCGGCAATGATGTTGCTGGCCGTATTGCCGATAATTATTTCCACGACACCATCCGTGCAGACGGAGAATTGCAGCATATGGCATCAGCTTTTCGCTTCGTTTCCCGCAGCAAAAAACTGTCTGAAGCGTTACGTCTCATGGATGCAGCATTGGAGACGCCGATACAGGTGCGTGTGATTGCTGAACAGCTGCAAATGTCGCATCGACAACTGGATCGCCTTTTTCGAAAATTCCTCAATGTTTCGCCATTGAACCACTACCGGGACATGCGCCTTGCCCGCGCCAGTGCGCTGCTCAAACAAACCGAATTGAGTGTTGGTGAAGTTGCGCTAAGTTGCGGTTTTCATTCGGCTTCACACCTTTCAAAGTTTCTGAAAGCCAAATATGATGAGACACCTTATCAGCATCGCAGATCTCAAGGGCACATGCGCTGATTGGATTGCCGCGTTGATCTTCAATACAAAGCTGCATCTCAATTCGGAACACTGGTCAAAACACCAGTCGAAAGCCCATATGCCCGGTTGAAGTATCCGGTGTCGCAAAACTTCGGGCAGCAATGCGATAACGCCAGCAATAGGACGGGTGGCACAAATAGGAACCACCCTTGATCAATTTTGAATGTTCTTCTCTGGATTGATCATTGAGCCGTCGTGCGTCACGGCTGGCTGAGCGAATACGAAAAGCCTCACTGGTCCATTCCCAGACATTGCCTGCCATATTGTGCAGACCAAAGCCATTGGCAGGATAGCTGTTGGCGGCACATGTGCCAACCGAGCCCTGCGGCTGATCGGGGAAACGCCCTTGCCAGATATTGGCGGGAAATTCGGAACATTCATCAGGCTCAGCCTGCCCCCAGGGATAGCGCACGTCACCGGCACCGCCCCTGGCAGCATGTTCCCACTGTGCCTCGGTTGGCAAAAAACCACCCGCCCAGCGGGCAAAAGCCTGTGCGTCATTCCACGAAACATGGGTCACCGGATGATCATCAATCGGATGCGATGTGCCACCATAGGGGCAGTTCCAATAGGCCCCGGCCACTTTGATCCACCAGGGTGTCCCCTGCACCGCGTTGCCCTTTTGAACACTGTCGGGCACCCTTGTGTGAAAGACCAGCGACCATCCAAACCGTTCCGCATCGCTGCAATAGCCGGTCTCTGCAACAAATTGCGCAAACCATTCAACCGTTACAGCCATTGGATCGATGCGAAATGGTTCGATGCGTATCGAACGGCGCAAATGTTCACCATCGGCGCGCAAAACCGGTTCATCTGTTCCGGTTCTTACCGTTGCAGCAGCAATTGGGACAAGCCGTTCAGGCTGCGCATGTTTGCCGGGCGCGACTGTCACCAGACGCGTATCTTTACCGGATGAACGACTAATACAACACGACATTCAGGCAACCCCATCAACAGAGCATCATTTTCGGTGATCTTTGTCTTCACCACAAGCACTCGATTCGCGAACGACATCCACCACAACCAGTAAACGGACCATAACACGTTGATATCAAAGTCAGATATGGTGACCAGGTCTCCGGGCCAATCGTTGATAGTGATTGATTGACTGCCACTGGACAGGGCCTGAAGGCATCCCGCCTGTTGGGATCCGCCGCCGCTGGTACCGGATGCGGTCTGTAAGCGCGTTGAAAACTCAAAAATCCGAACGCGTGAACGGACCTGATACCCATTGTACCATGTGAAGCAAATCCGACGCGCCTGGGTAACACCAGTGCAACTTATCGCCACAGAATGCTCGACCTGGTTGAAACTGCCACCAAAGCTCCCGATATCTCGATACACAGCTGCGTCGATCTCACCTCTTCAATCCGGTTGTGGTATTGATTAGAACGCAGGCTGTGCTTTACGCACAGTTGAGAGACACGGCAGGATGGGGTTTTGAGCAATGGTTGAAACGACGGCGCAAAATGATCTTACACCACCTGCGTTATTGAGTGGGTTTCGTCTGCGCGCACGCAATGAACCGGCCAATCCGACCGATGCCTATCTCATGCAGGCTCTGGCGGAGAACAAACACGCGGGGCTGACTCTGGCAGTGCGCGCACGTTGGATCGCTCTGGCCATCACTGCGTTGCTGCTTGTTATGAATATTCCTTCATGGGACGTTCTTTACTACCAGTGTATCCTGGCTGCATTGGCGCTGATCGGCTGGCTGCAGTTACGCGCCGGCAAGGTTGGACGCTCGCGATGGGAATTGACCCTCATTTTTGCCGACATCGTTGTACTGATGTTTGGCATGCTGGTCCCCAATCCGTTTTTCGACGTCGACTGGCCAACAGCGGCCCAGTACACGTTTGACAATTTCAAATATTTTTACATCTTTTTGGCAGCCGTGACGCTTGGGTATTCCTGGCGAACGGTATTCGCCTATGGCACCTGGACAGCCGTATTGTGGCTGGTGGGCATGGTTTTTATCCTGATTTTCGGAATTACGGACCCGGCCTTGACCGAGCGCTTAAGTCTGGCTGTGAATGGCGACATGCGTCTACTGGAACTGATTGATCCCAGCAACGTACGTGTGCGGGCACGCATTGAGGAAACCGTTGTCTTTCTGATTGTGGGGGTCATTATGGCAATCAACTCATTTCGCGCCAACCAGCTGTTGCTGAGGCAGGCCAGCACGACCCGTGAGCGTGCCAATCTGGCCCGCCATTTCCCACCCAATATCGTCGACCAACTGGCCGAACGCGACCAGCCGTTGGGCGAAATTCGCGCGCAGAATGTAACAATCCTGTTTGCCGATATTGTTGGCTTTACGCGCATGGCTGAAAACGAAACACCCGACACCGTGATCACCCTGCTGCGGGCATTTCATCGATTGATTGAAGAAGCGGTTTTCGAACACGGCGGCACGCTGGATAAATACCTTGGTGACGGCGTTATGGTTACATTCGGGACACCACAGGCCGGCCCCTTTGATGCCGGCAATGCGTTGCGTTGCACGGAAACACTGCTGCACAGAATGAATACCTGGAACCAGCAACGCCAAAACGACGGTTTGAGTGAAATCAAACTGTCCTTGGGACTACATTATGGGCCGGTAATTTTGGGTGACATCGGTTCTGAAAGGCGATTGGAATTCGCCACACTCGGAGACACAGTCAATGTTGCCAGCCGCCTGGAAGAATTGACGCGGACGCTTGGCACGAAATGTGTCATCAGTGATCAGTTGGTGGTAGCTGCGCGGCAGGAGTATGCTGGCATAGAGCCATTGGTTGATCAGTATCAAAAACTTGAACAACCACGGATCTTGCGCGGCCGCAACGCAGGCATTGTCATTTGGGTGCGAAAAGATACCTGACGCGGTTTTCAGAGCATATCCGGTTATTCAAAACTCTTCATATAAAGCTCGACCATTTTGATGGCCCCCTCAAGCAATTGATCCGGGTCATGGTCTTCGGTCAACTGCATCAGATCAAATGTGGCGGTCATGGTTTCCGTAATAATGCGCGCCGGAACCTCCATTTTGCCTTCGTTGCCCGGATAGGTCGATTCCAGACGTTCGGCAAAACGGGTTGCGGTTTCATGTGTCGTCTGCTGGCTGAGTTCCCACAAAATGGGTGAGGCATGCATCGCCCTGCGCAGTGCTGCCGAACCACGCTGTTTCATACGCATATTGGCCCAATTGCGCATCGACATGGCAAAAACGTCCAGCCAGTCGTCACCACGCGCCAGCATATGTTCGTATTCCTCAAGGCGAAAATTGTAGCGTTCTTCCACCTGACGTTCATTAATTTCTGCAAGAACCTGATACTTGTTGGAAAAGTAACTGTAGACGGCAGCCACATTGATGCCGGCGCGATCCGCGATTTTTTGCATCGTGACACCCGCATATCCAGCGTCCTCAAGCAAATCTATGGTTGCCTCAAGAATTGCACGAACAGTTTCTTTTGATCGTTGCTGCTTTGGTTGCCTGCGCTGAGGCTTCTTAAGCGGATTGGACATTATTGCTTTTCAAAAAATTGGAATATGGTTCGGATTCGTACCAGATAGTAAGTCCAAAAGCTACAAACAACACCAAATACTTACATTTCAACCAAGGCGCGAAAAATCTACATTGCAACGACCGGATGAAACCGGATTGATGTATACCTGAGAACTGATCTGTGTAATTTTGTTGCCCTATCTGTCCGCTTCTTGGTAATCTGATTTTGGAGGAGTTCTAAGCTGCTGGTGCATAGGCATGTCAGCGTTATCGTGCCTGCACCAAATATTGGTCCTTGCGAATACACCGCAGTTGGCACTCATCAACCAAATTTATGTCCATTGGCATATGGCCAAATACACGTTTCCTGGGGAGCAAATTCGAACGATGGTGGAGGTGCACTATTCTCCGTTTCTGGTTAGCGCATCAGTTCTGGTGGCAATTATGGCGGCCTTTACCTGCCTGCGATTGACAAGCGGTTTGCGAAACCTGTCATTCTCGCGGCGCAAGGTACGCATAGCACAGGCCTCCATAGCGCTTGGCGGTGGTATCTGGTCGATGCATTTTATCGGCATGCTGGCTGTCACACTGCCCTTTATTGTCAACTACGATCCATTGCTGACAATCAGTTCCGCGTTGATCGCCATTTTGATAACCGGTTGCGGTTTGCTGCTGTTGCATTTTGGTGCGCGTACCAATGCACGTATTGCAATGTCGGGTACCCTCACCGGAATTGGCATCGCCTCCATGCATTATACCGGCATGGCGGCGATCTCAGCCAATTGCATTGTAACCTATCGACCGCTTGGCATCGCGCTTTCAGTTCTCATTTCCATCGCCGCTTCGACGTTTGCCATGTGGCTGGCCTATTCAAATCGCTCTGTCCTGCGCACAGCCATCGGCGCCATTGTGCTCGGTCTGTCCATCTCAGCCATGCATTATGTCGGCATGCTCAATACCACATTTGCCCAGGCCGCCAATTTTGTCGCGCAACCGATCCCGGCAATTGATCCACAGGTTCTGGCTATTTCCGTCAGCCTGAGCGCCTTTGTGATTTGTGGTCTGTTTTTGCTGCTCGCCGTGCCAATGGAAGACACCAGCACCAAAAAAGAAGATGTTGAAAAAACCGCTGATCCGGATCCATTGGCTCCGCCGACCCGCCCTAATATCAAAGCACCCGGTCTTGCTCTCAGCCGGGCTGGCAATCTTGCACCGCCTGCCAAAAACAGCATTCCCTATGAAAAGGAAGGCACGGTGCGCTTCATGAATGCAGAGCGTATTTTGACCATCGAAAGCGATGGCCACTACACCACAATTCGCACTGATGAAGATGCATTGTTTTGCCCCTGGTCATTGTCCAAGGTTGAAAAAAGCCAGCCTGCCGATCAGTTCTTGAAAACTCACCGGCGCTTTCTGGTGAACCCGGCCCACATCAACGGTTTACGTAAAGTTGGCGATCAGTTGTTCTGCTACGTGGGCAAGGTGACTGAACTGGAAGTGCCGGTCAGCCGCTCACGGGCCAAGGATTTACGAAGCCTGCTCGGGGTTTGACGCGGTAAATTCCCACCGCGCCTATTCCTGCCGTTCGTGCAATAAAACGACCGTCCGTGCAAAAGGACGGGTTTTGGTGCACCGTCATTTTCCATTCCATTGCTGCGATGATCACTATGTCTCCAAACCAATCAGGTCTGGGAGGAACGTGATGATACCGGGTTCATTTGACTATCATCGACCAAATACAATTGATGAAGCTGTCGGGCTTCTGGCAAGCCATGCGGGCGACGCCTTTATTCTCGCAGGCGGCCATAGCCTCATTCCAATGATGAAACTGCGAATGGCGACGCCGGAGCATCTGATCGACATTCAGGACATTTCTGAATTGACGGGCATCTCGGTCAATGCAGATCACATCGAAATTGGCGCTGCCGTGACACAGGCGCAACTGATCGCCTCTGCCGACCTGTCCACCCACTGCCCAATCCTCAGCGAAACAGCACTGCAGATTGCCGACCCACAAATTCGCAATGTCGGCACGATAGGTGGCAATGTTGCCAATGGTGACCCCGGCAACGACATGCCAGCCATCATGCAATTGCTGGATGCTGCCTTTGTTCTTCGCGGCCCCGATGGCACGCGTAATGTCAGTGCCCGCACATTCTACGAGGCTGCCTATTTCACAGCGCGCGACGAAAGCGAAATCCTGACCGCCATCCGCATACCAACACCGCCTGCCGGTCATGGCCACAGCTACCAGAAACAAAAACGTAAAATTGGTGATTATGCCACTGCGGCTGCCGGGGTCATTGTGACAATGCATAATGGCACCTGCACCAGTGCATCCATTGCGCTGACCAATCTGGCAGATACGCCGCTTTGGGCAGAGGCTGCATCCAATGCCCTTGTCGGCACATCGCTCGATGCCACCGCCATTGACGCGGCAGTCAGCGCCGCACGCGCCATAACTGATCCGGCATCCGACGGACGCGGCCCAAAGGAATACCGCACCCACCTGGCAGGCATCATGGTCAAACGGGCCATTCAAACCGCCCATGCACGGGCCGCCTGAGCCATCGGCGAACATCAAGTTTCGGAGAATTCCATGTCAAAGACACATGTTAAAATGACCGTAAACGGCAAGCCGGTGGAAGCACTGGCCGAGCCACGTACATTGCTCATCCACTTTCTGCGCGAAGAGCTCAACCTCACCGGCCCACATATTGGTTGTGATACCAGCCACTGTGGCGCCTGCACCGTCGACATCGACGGCAAATCAGTCAAATCCTGCACGGTATTTGTCGGCCAGGCACAGGACAGCGAGATCAAGACGATCGAGGGCATAGCGCATCCAGATGGCACCCTGCATGCGGTACAGGAAGCCTTTCGCCAGCACCATGGTTTGCAATGTGGCTTTTGCACGCCGGGCATGATCACCCGAGCCTATCGCCTGCTGCAGGAAAATCCCAACCCGAGTGAAGAGGAAATCCGACACGGCATCAGTGGAAATCTGTGTCGCTGTACCGGGTACCAGAACATCGTCAAGGCCATTCAGGTCGCCGCCGAAGAACTTTCGGTCAAGGAGGCCGCACAATGAACATTCAGACCCCACCCACCGACAAGGAACGTATTGAAAAACTGCAGGGCCTGGGCTCGTCGCGCAAGCGCGTCGAAGATGCCCGCTTTACGCAGGGCAAAGGCAACTACGTTGATGACATAAAACTGCCCGGCATGCTGTTCGGAGATTTTGTGCGCTCGCCCTACGGTCATGCCCGCATCAAATCGATCAACAAGGATGCGGCTCTTGCCGTACCTGGCGTTGTGGCTGTACTCACGGCTGAAGATCTCAAACCACTGAACCTGCACTATATGCCAACACTTGCAGGCGATGTTCAGGCCGTGCTTGCCGATGAAAAAGTCCTTTTCCAAAACCAGGAAGTGGCGTTTGTTGTCGCTGAAGACCGCTATATCGCTGCCGACGCCTGTGAACTGGTTGAGGTGGACTATGAGGAACTGCCTGCCCTTGTGGATGCCTTCAAGGCCATGGATGCCGATGCACCTTTGTTGCGTGAAGATATCAAGGACAAGATGGAAGGCGCCCATGGAAAGCGCGAACACTACAATCACATCTTCCATTGGGAGGAAGGCGACAAGCAGGGTGCACAAAAAGCCATTGACGAAGCTGAAGTAAGCGTTGAGGAAATGATCACCTATCAGCGTGTTCACCCCTGCCCGCTGGAGACCTGCGGCTGTGTTGCCTCGATGGACAAGATCAACGGTAAACTGACCCTTTGGGGTACATTTCAGGCGCCCCACGCGGTACGCACCGTCGCCTCGCTGATCACCAATATAGCCGAGCACAACATTCGCGTGGTTTCACCGGACATTGGCGGCGGCTTTGGCAATAAGGTCGGGGTTTATCCCGGTTATATCTGCTCAGCCGTTGCTTCCATTGTCACCGGCGTACCGATCAAGTGGGTTGAGGACCGTATTGAAAACCTCACGGCCACGGCCTTTGCCCGTGACTATCACATGACCGGAAAACTGGCCGCGACAAAAGACGGGATCATTACCGGACTGCATTGCCATGTGCTTGCCGACCATGGCGCCTTTGATGCCTGCGCCGATCCGACCAAATTTCCGGCAGGCTTTTTTCATATTTGCACCGGGTCCTACGATATTCCGGTTGCCTATGTTGGCGTTGACGGTGTCTACACCAACAAGGCACCTGGTGGTGTTGCCTATCGTTGCTCTTTCCGGGTAACCGAAGCGGCCTATATGATTGAGCGAATGATCGACATTCTGGCTCGCAAACTGGATATGGATCCGGTTGAACTGCGGATGAAGAACTTCATCAAAAAGGAGCAATTCCCCTACACGTCGGCCCTCGGCTGGGAATATGACAGCGGTGATTATCACACGGCCATGGAAAAGGCGCTTGAGAGCGTTTCCTATTCCGCCCTGCGCGCCGAACAGGTGGAAAATCGCGCCGCCTTTGAACGCGGCGACACCCGCAAGCTGATGGGCATTGGCGTTGCCTTTTTCACAGAGATCGTTGGCGCCGGACCTGTCAAGAACTGTGACATATTGGGGCTTGGCATGTTCGACAGTTGCGAGATCCGCATCCACCCCACCGGCTCGGCAATTGCCCGGCTTGGAACGATCAGCCAGGGGCAGGGCCATGCCACAACCTTTGCGCAAATTCTGGCAACTGAAATCGGCATCCCCGCCGAGGATATCACGCTGGAAGAAGGTGATACGGATACGGCACCTTACGGTCTTGGAACCTATGGGTCCCGTTCAACCCCGGTTGCCGGTGCCGCCACAGCCATGGCAGGCCGCAAGATCCGCGCCAAGGCGCAGATGATCGCTGCCTATCTGCTGGAAGTTCACGAGGGTGATCTTGAGTGGGACATCGACCGCTTTCAGATCAAGGGCAATCCGGAAGCAAATAAAACCATGAAGGAAATTGCCTTCGCTTCCTACAATCAGGCAATTCCTGGTCTGGAGCCCGGTCTTGAAGCGGTTTCCTATTATGATCCACCCAATATGACCTATCCGTTCGGGGCCTATATCTGCGTCGTGGACATTGATGTGGATACGGGTGTTACGGATGTTCGCAGCTTCTATGCGCTTGATGATTGTGGCACACGCATCAACCCGATGATCATCGAAGGTCAGGTCCACGGCGGATTGACCGAAGCATTGGCCATCGCCATGGGTCAGCACATTTCCTATGATGAGATAG
Source organism: uncultured Rhizobiaceae group bacterium (assembly GCA_947501445.1). GTDB lineage: Bacteria > Pseudomonadota > Alphaproteobacteria > Rhizobiales > Rhizobiaceae > Hoeflea_A. Next base: position 26,118 of record CANMVS010000028.1, read on the forward strand.
GCAATGTGGTGGGGGCAAGTCTGATGGATTTCTATCTGCCAACAGCCGTGGAAACGCCAAACTGGCAGACGGACCATACCACCACGCCAAGCCCGCATCATCCCATCGGTGCCAAGGGCGTTGGCGAGAGCCCCAATGTTGGTGGTGTTCCGGCCTTTTCCAATGCCATCCATGATGCCTTTGCCCACAAGGGCCTGACCCACACACAAATGCCCCATGACCACTGGCGGGTTTGGAAAACTGCCGAGAAACTGGGGCTGACGGGTTAGCCTGTTACCCCGGGACCCGCGCTATTACCCCCCATGGTGGTGACGCGGGTCCAACCTGTTTTAAGATACTTTAGATGCCGATTGCCTCTGGAAACCCCATGAAGACAGACCACGACATTAAATCCAAACTCGCACAAACCGGCTATCTGGCCGATGAGGCACTGGGCGTTGCATTGCAACTGATGTTGACGCTGCAGCGACCGCTGTTGCTGGAGGGTGAAGCAGGCGTCGGTAAAACCGAAACAGCCAAGGCCCTTGCGAGCGCGCTCGGCACACAACTCATACGCCTTCAATGCTATGAAGGGCTGGATGCGACATCGACAATCTATGAGTGGAATTATCAAAAACAACTGCTGGCAATCCGTGCACGCGAACACGACAAGGTCAGCGCTTCGACCATTGAGAAACAGATATTTTCAGAAGATTTCCTGTTGCGCCGGCCACTGCTGCAGGCCATAAGCCAGCCCGAAAGCCCGGTATTGCTGATTGATGAAATCGATCGGGCCGATGAGGAATTCGAGGCCTATCTGCTGGAAATCCTGTCGGATTTTCAGATCACAATTCCTGAGCTCGGCACGATTGAAGCGCAAAGCCGTCCCTATGTCATTCTCACATCCAACGGGACACGTGAACTATCAGATGCATTGCGACGCCGTTGTCTTTACAGCTATGTGGCTTTTCCGGACCACCAGCGTGAATTGCAGATTTTACATATGCGCATGCCCGGACTTGAAGAGGTACTGGCCGACCAGATCATCAATTTCGTCCAGAACCTGCGCAAGGAGGACCTGGAGAAAAAGCCTGGCATCGCTGAAACGCTGGATTGGGCTGCCGCTCTTGGTGGCCTGGGGATCAAATCCCTTTCCGATGACATCGACAAGGTGACCGCCAGCCTCATCTGCCTGTTGAAAACGCAGAGCGACCTTGAATCCATTCCCCGCGAGGTCGTACCGCGTTTGGCAGGAAAGGCTGCCTGATGTCAGCCACCGCATCCACGCCTGTTACGGATCGGCTCATTGGTTTCATTGACCACCTGCGCGCCAACGGTTTTACCGTCGGTCCACAGGAAAGCAGCCAGATTGCCGACCATCTTGCCACCCATGCGCTGGCGCCGCTTAGCCGTGTACGGCTGGAATTCAAAACAATGCTGACGGGCGACAGGGATCAGTGGCAGCGTTTTGACGACCTGTTTGAAGCCTATTGGCAAACAACGGGCCGCACCCGTAGCAGTGCACGACAGACCTATTCGCCCGATATCCGAAAACCGCACCGACAGGCGCCCGTCTGGCAGCAGCATTTATCGCCGGAAGACATCCGACAAAACGGTGAAACACCGCAAAGGGAAACACTGGGCCGCGAAAACGCCGAAGGCGAGGCAAGCGGACGATTGATTGCCGCGACACACACGGTTTCCCAGAAAACCGATCTGAAACATATCGTTGATCCGGATGAAATCCGCGCCGCTGAAGAATTGGCACTGAAGCTGGCCCGCGCCCTGCGCTATCGCCTTTCGCGCCGCGTCAAAGCCGCCAAAAAGGGCAACCGTATTGACCTGCGCCGCACCATCCGCACAGCACTGCCGCGCGGCGGAGAACCCATCGAATTATTTTACCGGGCCACACCAGCAAAGCCTGTACACATCATCGTTTTTCTCGACGTGTCCGGCTCGATGAAACATTACAGTCGGTTCTTCCTGCAATTTGTCAAAGGACTTGTGTGTTCCTGGCTGCACTCAGATGCCTTTGTCTTTCACACGCGGCTCATCAATGTGACCGATGCGGTGCGTGATCGCAATTCGGCCCGGGCGATGACCCGACTGGCCCTGATGGCAGAAGGCTTTGGTGGCGGTACCAAACTTGGCGCATGCCTGGGTGTATTCAATCGTCAATATGCCCGCAAAATGGCAAGTTCACGCACGGTCGCACTGATCCTCAGTGATGGCTATGATACGGGCTCACCTGAGGATCTGGCCAGTGAACTGACGCGCCTCAAACGCCACGTCCGGCGGCTTATCTGGTTGAATCCACTGCTGGGTTGGGAAAACTACGCGCCGGTCACTGCGGCCATGCAGGCCGCCCGGCCGCATATTGATCATTTTGCCGCTGCCAATACGCTTGAGAGCCTTGCAGCACTTGAGCCGCAACTGGCACAATTGTGAGGGACAATCATGAAACTCTCAGATGACACACTCGACCTGATCGAACAGTTACGCAGCCTCGGCGAAAGCTTCTGTATTGCCACCATTGTGCGCACGAAACACGCAACCTCGGCAAAACCGGGCGCAAAGGCTGTCGTAACAGAAGATGGTGAACTGCACGGATTTCTGGGCGGCGGCTGCGTGACCGGCGCTATCAAAAAACAAGCCCTTCAGGCGCTCGAAACGCAACAACCCGTCATGATCCGCATCAAGCCGAAGGATGAGGTCATTGCGCCGGTGGATACAGACGGCACCACGCTGCATAAATCATCCTGCCCCAGCGGTGGAACGGTTGAGGTGTTTTTGGAGCCGATGAAAGCCACAAGGCGGTTGATTATTCTGGGCTCCTCTCCCATCGCCCGCACGTTGATTGATATTGCTGCCACCATAGGTTACCGCACCATTGTCGGAGCACCTGGCGATAATGCCGATCATATGAAAGGCGCCGATGAATTTCACGATGATTTTGCCAGCGCCGCGGCACTGGCCGGACCGCAGGACGCGATCATCCTGTCCACCCAGGGCAAACGTGACCGTGAAGCACTGCGCGCGGCCCTTGCCAGCAAGGCCGGCTATCTCGGCATGGTCGCAAGCCGCCACAAATTTGCAAAACTGTCTGAAGATTTTTCCGGCGACCCCCATTTGAACAGTCGCCTTGGCGACATCCACGCCCCGGCAGGTCTCGACATCAAGGCCGTGGAACCGGAAGAAATCGCCCTGTCGATTATTGCGCAGGTTGTTGCCCGGCGCCGCGCAAGACAGGCGGAAACCGCTGCTCCGCCAGACACAAAGATCGCGGCGCGCAAATCATAAACGCCGCTGTAAAAATCCCGAATTCAACAAGGACACTTCCATGGAAATGAACGACAGCCAACGCATCAACGCCCCACGCCAGATGGTCTATGATGCGCTCAACGATGCCGAGGTTTTAAAAGCCTGCATTCCCGGTTGTGAAAGTCTCGAAAAAACCTCCGACACCCAAATGAACGCCACGGTGGTGCTGCGCGTTGGGCCCGTTAAAGCAAAATTTGCCGGCAGCGTTGAGCTTTCCGATCTCGTCCCACCGCAAAGCTATACCATTACCGGTGAAGGAAAAGGTGGTGTCGCGGGCTTTGCGCGCGGTGGCGCGACTGTGACACTGATTGAGGATGGTGATGGAACAATATTGGAATATGCGGTCAAAGCCGACATAGGCGGTAAACTGGCACAACTCGGCAGCCGGCTGATTGATTCGACATCGAAAAAACTGGCGAAACAGTTTTTCGACAATTTCGGCACACTGCTGGATGAGCGGGCCGGGTAATCCGGGCTCATTCCCGGATCATTGTTGAATATTCACAATATCCAGCAGTTTTATTGCCAATTGGAACCTGCGGCGCATCGAAGTTGATTACCTGCAGGTTTCGTTTCTTGTCACACCAATGCCGGTGTCCGATATAACACCTTTCCATTCACCGTGATCTCGGTATCCACCAGATAGGGTGCCAGACCTGGCAGATCGATATCAACACCAAGACCAGGGGATTCAGGTGCCTTTACCAGCCCCTTTGCATCGCGCTGCAAATGTTTGGTAGTGAGGTCGAGGGCCAATTGACTGGGTTGTGCCGGAAATTCGCAAATATTGTGATCGGCAAGCCCGGCGTATGGTTGAAGAGAAGCACTTAACGCCAGGTGGCTGGTGAATGTGTGATTGACATAGGTCACACCGCGGGATGCAGCCGACGCAGCAACGGTCTTTGCCGGACCAATACCGCCTATTCGTCCGCAATCAATCTGAATGTAGCCAACCTTTCCGTATCGCATGAGGTGCTCCGCCATGTGAATATTATGGGACGCTTCGCCGCCTGCGGTGCGAACCGAACTTCCCTGCCCTGCAAGTGAGGCATAGGCTTCCAGTGCGTTGGCTTGAAAGGGCTCTTCTATCCACAGTGCGCGCGCCGCTTCGAGAGCCTGCATTCGGGCGGAGGCCGCCTCGACATCCTCGCCGAAAATCTGCCCTGCATCAACCATCAAAAAGGCGTCAGGCCCTATTCCTTCTCGCGCCGCTGCAAACTGATCAGCATCGTCTGAAACTGTTGCGCGGCCAATGGGTCCCCAGCCGAATTTGAATGCGGAAAATCCCTCAGAAAGCGCTTTTCGGGCCCGGTCCAGCGTTTCCTGCGGCGTGTCACCAAACAATAACGACGCATAGGGGATCTTCGCTTCACTGCTACGATAGCCCAATAGAGACCAGACCGGCGCATCAAGCCTGCGGCCGAGAACATCCCAAAGAGCCATTTCGACACCTGAAAACGTGTGTGAAGCCTGAAGAAGATCCATACTGTCATAGGCAACGCGTGCGGCGATCCGGTGAATATCCTGGGGACTTTCCAGTTTTTGACCAAGTACAGATGCACCGACGGGACGGCAGACACCGTGAGACATGGGGCAAACGAAGGCGGCAATGGAGGGAAGCGGCGCAGCCTCACATTCCCCCCAGCCAATCTGATTGCCCGCTGTTACCCGCACCAGCAGCGCATCCTGACTACCATCAACATCTTCCGTGACATTGGGCATTGTAAGATAAAAAAAGTCTACAGCATCAATTTTCATGACATTCAGGAACCTTGTTCGTCGGATTTTGTATGTGCAGTTGTTGCCTGGTGAGCGCCCCGGAAGCCGATCGTTGCTGGGTGCACAAGTCCCTTTCACAGTGAATATGAAGACCCTTCGGGAGCATCAGATACTAAAAACTCGATGTTGCCGCACAGGGTTTCGTCGGTTTCCAGAATGTGGATTCCCGGGCCGATCTCTCCTTTGCTCAACGTGTCAAACCCGCACGGTGCATTGGATTGCGGTTCGAGACAAAATGTTTCCGGATCATTGGCTGGTACGTGAAACATCAGGTGTCTGAAAATTTTATCAGCACTAATGGCAAGACCGACGCCCGCTCCGGGCCAATAGACCTCTACCAAACCGGTCCAATCCTCGTAGCACCTGTTTTGGTACGCACGCAGTGGTTCTTTCCACCGGGAAAAATCAAATGCACGTAGGGTTTTCGACCTGTAGGTCGTGAGACCTTCTTCATCACATGACAGATAAGTACCTGATTGAAATCGAACCTTGACGCCACCTTGACGGGGGAACCATGGATGCTGACCCATCCCAAACGGCAATCGAAACGGCGCCTTGTTTGTCAGCGACGTGGCAACGCTCAACGTTTTGTCAGACAGATGAAATGCCTGTGTTGCTGCAAAAGAATATGCGTCATCACAGCACTCAAGTGTCAAAATAGTATGGTTTGTGCTGTGCTCTTCAACCGTCCAGGGGTGCATCCATCCCGTTCCGTGAAAGTTCAGGCGGCTGCCCGTCATATTTGGTGAGACAGAATAATCTGTTGCGTCAAATGTGAACCTGTTATCACGGATGCAATTTGCAAATGGAACCATTGGAAACATGCTCATTCCAAGCGACGCAGGTTTGGCGGTACCGGTTGTGGAGGCTGGTCGCATCAGGTCAAATCGCCCGCTTTTTCGAGCGAGGTAAAACCCGGCAACCGATCCCCCTATATCCGGAGCCACATCCAGACAAAGATCCCCCGACCGCAATGCCAACATGCCCGGTTTGCGTGCCTTACCCGACAATTCGTCCAACGTCCGCCCCAGTCATTGATTGCAGAGCATCCCTGTCCAATTCTATGCCGAGCCCGGGTTTTTGCGGTATCTCCAGCATTCCGTCGCTATCCAGCTTCCAGCCCTTGGTGGTGATTTCATCCACATATGGAGAGCCACCAATATACTCCACAAGGTCTGTTGTCGGGAAGGCTGCTGCAAGATGCAGATCGGCAGCCAGGCCGATTGCCGTATTCCAGCCATGTCCAATATAGCGAACGCCAAAGGCGTTTGCCATCCGGGCGATTTGTACCTGTTCTGAAATACCACCAACTTTAGTGACGTCGGGTTGAACGATGTCAATGGCCCGTTTTTCCAGCCACGGCAGGAAATTCTGTCTGCGGGTCAGGCACTCACAGCCCGCGATGGGAACCGGGCTGCGCTCACGCAATGTCCGATGATCATCTACATCATCCGGTTTCAGCGCTTCTTCAAACCAGTAGACATTATAGGCCTTCAACATGTCTGCGGTACGGATTGCCCAATTCAGCCCATTGGGCCAATAGGCGTCGCTTCCCCCTGCATCCACCATCAGCAATGTGTCTTCCCCGGCTCCTTCCCGGGCGGCCTTGACAATTTCCTCATCCAGTTTCGGATTGTTACGCCGACCGAATGGCCCCCAGCCTATCTTGATGGCGCGATATCCCGCATTGCTGAAAAACGCGGCACGTTCCTTCATCAGATCGGGCATTTCCATCAGGATTGAGGCATAGGCCATCACCCGGGACCGATGACACCCACCCAGCAGGCGGCTTAAAGGCTGGCCACAGATCTGGCCGAATAAATCCCACAGTGCGATATCAATACCGCTGATCGTATGGGTAATTGTACCGCCTAATCCCATCCAGAACATATGCTGATGCAGCTTTTCCGCTACCCGAGCCGGCTCCTCGGCAGTCTCACCAACAACAAGCGGGCGCAATACGGACAGAGCAGCTTCAACCAACCCGGCATTGGTAAAAACGCTACCAACGCCCATTTTGCCGTCATCCGTACGCACGACGATGAGGCAATGCACTGAATCCTCTGGCTTGATCTCGTGTGACCAGCCACCCTTGGGGGATTTTCCCGATAGTCCAATGGCGTCAACGGACAAAATCTTCATTGGCTTCTCCTTACATCGTAGATGTTACACCGCCGTCGACCATCAGATATTGACCGGTGATATAGCCACATCCGTCACCGCAGAAAAATGCTAGTGCCTTGGCTATATCTTCGGGCTGGGCGGCGCGTTTGAGCGGGATTCGCCCATATTTGATATAAATATCCTTGAACCAATCGGTCTCGTGTTCGTGGCCGCTGCCATCCGGCAATATAGCCATGCGCGTATCGACAAAACCGGGGCAGATACAATTAACCAGAATGCCGTCATCGGCCAAATCGATGGCGAGCGCACGCGTCATACTGATTACGCCCCCTTTTGCTGTGGAGTACGGCACACAATCCGCAGTACCCAACACACCGAGGATTGATGCCACATTCACGACCCTTGCCGCATGCGAACGCTTTAACAACGGACGCATGGCCAGCGTCATCCACAAGACACTGTTCTGGTTCACATCCTGAACGTGCTGAAACCTGCTGCGCGTCAGATCATCCAAAGGTGTTCCATCAAGGATGGCGGCATTGTTTACCAATACATCAAGTTGGCCCTGCCAGCGCTCATCTATATGTGACACCAGTGATTGAATTTGCGTCTCATCGGTTACATCGACAGTCATGGATTCAACGGCATGACCTTTTCGCTGAAGTTCATTGGCAGTCGCCTTCACAGCGTCGCCATCGATATCCGCGATCAATACCGTTGCACCATGTGCGGCCAGTTCCTGTGCGCAGGCGGCACCTATTCCCCGTGCCGCGCCGGTGATAAGAACTTTTTTTCCAGCCATTGGCCCATTACCTTTCTTGGACAAGCAATCCGCACTCATCGAACCGTCGGAAAATGTTGTTTCAGAACGGCCTTAATGTCATCCGGATTGCCGTTCTGGATGAATTCGATAAGAGTTTGATGGTCCTGAACTTCACCAGTCCGCTTGGAAAGAATGTTCCAGTCGCGACAAAATACGATCCGAAGGTGGGGCGTAAGACAATCCCAGATATTCTCCACGAGATCGTTGTTGGAATGGCGCGCAATCGTTTTGTGAAACTCCAGGTCGATACTGCTGAGCGCAACTGCGTCTGCCTCTGACGACAGTGCCGCCATGCGGTCGACTATTTCCTGGAGTTTTTCAACGAGCTCAGCCTTCTTTTCAGTGTCCTCCATCACCCGTTTCAGGAGAATCAGTTCAACTGCCAGCCTAATCTCCATAAGGTCCCTGACACGATGTTTGCCATAATCTGAAACCCGTAGCCCGCGCCCCCCGCCGGATTCGAGAACGCCATAGGTAAGCAGTCGCTGTGTAGCCTCGCGAACAGGCACACGGCTGACATTCAGTAATTTTCCCAATCCGGACTCTGTCAACCTTTCGCCGTCTTGAAGTTCCTCCCGGGCAATCGCGAGCACAAGTTTTTGCTCAACTTGATCAGCTGCAGTTAATTCTGACTTTATGGGTGATAATTCTGACATTGTTTTGCTGCTGCTCATGAGGTTACCTGCACAACCGGCGTCGATTTATCGTGTCTCGCGCCGGGGATAGATGCCAGGAGGTTTTTTGTATATTGGTGACTGGGATTTTCGAATATCGGGCCTGTTTTTCCTTGCTCAACCACTTCACCCTTGTACATAACGTATACACGATCACACAGGTATCGAATCACCCGTAAATCATGCGAAATGAAGACAATGCTGATCCCAAGATCCTTCTGAAGGTCAACAAGAAGCTGAAGGACCTGTGCCTGCACGGAAACATCAAGACCGGAAACGATCTCATCACAGATCAATACACTTGGTTCAAGCATTAACGCCCGTGCCAGGCTCACCCGCTGACGCTGCCCACCGGACAGTTGCACCGGCAAACGCCGAGCCATATCGGGGTGAAGGCCGACTTTTTTCAACATCTCGCTGACCCGTCCGAGGCGCTCTGAGGCCGGGCATTTTTTGTGCACGCTCAGCGGTTCAGCAAGAGCCGCACCAATTCGCATGGTGGGGCACAATGCCGTAAACGGATCCTGAAAGACATATTGGACATTCAGGCGCAGGTTCCTCCAGTCTACCCGTGACTCCAACAGGTGACCGTCCTTGTATACCTGCCCCTTGGTCGCTGATTCTATTCCAATCATGATGCGGGCCAACGTAGTTTTTCCTGACCCGCTTTCACCCACGACGCCAACTGTCTCGCCTGGATAAACGTCTACCGAAACGTCATTCAACGCCCTGGCGGCATGTGGGCTTCGGCTGGCACCGAATACTTTGGTTATGTTTTTTGCGTCAATAATCGGTGTCACAGGGATCCGCCTTCTTTATCAAGAGCAAACCTATGACAGGCAACCTGGTGCCCTGCGCCAACCCTGGTCCAGGTCGGTCGCTTCCGATCGCAGACACCCTGCACGGCGACCGGGCAACGCTCAACAAAGGGTGCACCGGTGCCAATAGTCCCTGGTCTGGGCGGCTGCCCGGGGATCGGTTTTAGCGGATTATCCCGCGTCGAATGCAGCGTTGGCGCCGACTGAAGCAGTCCGATGGTATAGGGATGTGAAGGGTTATCCAGGACCGATTGAACAGGGCCATATTCAACCATGGATCCGGCATACATCACCAGCAGATCACCGCCGATCTCCGATGCCAATCCCAGATCATGGGTAACAAATATTAACGCCAGTCCCAGCTTGTCCTTCAGCTCATGCAGAAGCGTCACGATTTTTGCCTGTATCGACACGTCGAGGTTACTTGTAGCCTCATCGGCAATTATCAGCGATGGTTCACAGCATAATGCAAGCGCGATCGCAACCCGTTGACGCATACCGCCAGACAACTCACTTGGATATCGTCTCAATTGTTGGGCAGGTTCGGAGAAGCCAGCAAGCTCCAGGGATTCAATCGCCCGGTTTTTTGCCTCCGATCTGCTGCAACGCCTGTGCGTGCGGATAACATCAATAATCTGCGAACCAACGGTTATCAAAGGGTTCAGCGCAGCGGTGGGATCCTGGAAGACCATGGCAATTTCGGAGCCCCTTACGGATCTCCAACCGGCCTCATCCAACTCAAGCAGGTTTTTCCCCCGCCAGTCCATCCGTGTACCGCTCACCTGACCAGCTCCCGGCACAATACCCAACAGGGCCTGGCAGATCATCGACTTGCCGCTGCCGGATTCACCGGCAATTACCAGGCTCTTGCCCGCATCCACAGACAGGGATACCTGATCCACGACGGTAATCAGCCCACCGCGCCCGGGATATTTAACCGACATATCTTCGACATTCAAAACACGATCGACCATCAGCTGTCACTTTCCCTGCTGCGCAAGAACAGGCTACGCTTTTGTAAACCTTCACCAATCAGGATCAGGCTTAACGAGGTGACAAGTATTGCAAGGCCGGGAAGTGTCGTCAGCCACCAGGAACTTGTGATGTAATTCTTGCCGTCCAACATTATTCCGCCCCAGGAAGGGGTCGGCGGCTGAATACCCATGCCAAGAAAGGAAAGCGTGGCTTCAAATACAATCATCGCTGCCATCTGCATCGCAGCAAGAACGACAACCGACGGCCATACGGTCGGAAAGACATGCAGCAAAACAACGCGTAGCTTCGGAATGCCCAGGACAGCGGCGGCCTTTACATAATCCTTGCCGCGCTCCTGTAGCGCAATTGAACGGACAACACGGGCAGATGCAGCCCAACCAGCAAGAATCATGAGAAGAATGAGCACAATGGTCGATGGTCGAACCGCGCTTGTGATTGCGATTGCCATCAAAACATAAGGAAACGCCAACTGAATATCAATTGCACGTTCGACCGACCAACGGACCGGCTTTGGTGCAAAAACGGCAAGCAACCCCGTAATGCTGCCAACCAGGAGTGAGCCGATCATCCCGACCCCTGCAATCTGAAGTGAAAGCCGGCCACCATGGGCAACGCGCGCCAATACATCACGGCCGACCCCGTCGGTACCAAAGGGGTGCTCCAGCGACGGTGCCTGGCGGATCGCTCCGAGATCCGTTCCGAGTGGATCGGCCTGGGTGAGCAACTGAGCCTGGAAGGATGATAAAACGATAAAAGCGAACAATAGGCCGCCGAGTATAATCAGCGGATTGAGATAGAGCCTTCCTGTTATTCCGGTTGAAGTCATTTTCGCGGCAACAAAGAATAAGTTCCATTTTGCGGAAACGTTTTAACTTCCCTGAACGCCTCTGCAAAGTTCACGCCCAGGACCGCACCGCGCTGCGCTGCATTTTTGTCCATCAGATCAGTTATTGAACAATCGTCAAAAAGCGCTCGCATCCATGAATCCTGGCTTTCGTGACATAATAGCATCCGACGTTTCAGTTCAATTACCGACGATATGTCAACATATGCCTCCGGTTCAAAACCGACGCCAGCGACATTATCCATAAAGAACAAGTGCGGCACATGTTCGAGATGCGGCAGCGATGTCTCAACCAACCGGATAGAAGATGGAATGCGCGCATCCTCGCTCAGCTGAGCCACGGCGCGATGGTCAGGGTGATAATCGGTCGGGCCATGGGCGATAATAACATCAGGTTTGGCCTGCCTTATCGCATCAATAAATCGCGTCCGGGTGGGTCGATCATTAAACAGCCATTCATCGTCAAATCCCATCCAGATAAGTTCAGCACCAATCATTTCGCAGGATTTGATCTGCTCACTATGCCTGATATCTGCAATTTCATCGCGGCTCAGGTCAGGAGATCCCACATTTCCGTTTGTCGCGACCGCAATAAAAATCGAGTGTCCCTGCTCTTTGTACAGTGCAAGTGTTCCCGCGCACTGCATCTCTATGTCATCAGGATGAGCGCCAATCGCTAGAATATTCATGTGTGTTCCAATCGAATTCTTGGGTCTAGTGCCGTATAGAGAAGATCAATTGCCAGGTTGACGGCTACGAAGATACTTGCCGAAACAATCGTTATTCCCTGTATCAACGGGAAATCTCTGGAGTTCAAAGCGATCAGGGCAAGCTCGCCAATACCGGGATAGGCGAACACCACTTCTGCAACGATCACACCGCCCAGCAGATAGCCGACATCGAGGCCGATGACGGTGAGCAGTGGCAGGAAGGCGTTCTTGAGGGCGTATACAAATGTTATTCGAACATTGCTGACACCAAAGGCTCTGGCCGTCCGGATATACTCGTCCTGAAGGGCTCTTTCCATTGCCGCCCGCAGAATTCGCAGTTGGGTTGGGAGAATCGAAAGCATAACCGCAAATGCCGGCAGGATAATGCTGGAAAAACCATCGCCTCCGCCCGCCGGAAACCAACCGAGACCAACCGCAAAAACCAGGACAAGAATGGACCCGGTCCAAAAAACCGGTGCGGACTGCCCGAACAGCGCGACCGTCGACGCCAGCCAGGCCCAAATGGATTGTGGTCTTTGCGCAGCAAGAGACCCCAGAACAATAGCTATGGTCACCGAGAACAATAGCGCCGCACCCGCCAGAGCGAGCGTCTTAGGCATTGCGTCAAAAATCAGATCGGTGACCGGCGCTTGATATCTGAAACTGTCGCCGAGGTTCCCCTGAACTGCGTTCGTCACGAAACTCATCAACTGCTCGACCAGCGGTCGGTCCGTGCCAAAGTCCCGCCGATACTGCTCAATAATATCTGCCCGCGCGAAAACCGGAGCTTTAATTCTGGCCGGGTCACCAGCAGAAAGACGAAGTATGATGAACACTGTGATAGTGATCATACAGACGATGATGGCAGCCTGAGCAATCCTTTGGAAAATGAATATCTTCATGTGAACCCGTTCCAGCAAAGGCTGTTTGGCGGTGGCTTGTGAAATCCGCCGCCAAACACATTACATTGAAAGCGCCATGTCACGCAGATACATGTGCTTCGGGGAGTAGGATCTCACCAAGTACCGGCGCCCGTTTATAGTCTTTGACGCGGTTGTTCACGATGAAATACCAGAACTCATCGGACAGGTAGAACGTAATCTGATTGTCCCACAGATACCCGGCCGCGGCGTTGATCGCGGCTTGACGGTTTTCCGGCGAGGCTGATCGCGATGCAGCCAGAAGTTCCAGATATTTCGGGTCATTGAAGTGGAATATCCCTTCCCCTGCAGCGCCGGAATACAAACCAAGGATGAAATCGGGGTCGACATCAAATGTCACCAGCGTATTCAGGTTTATATCGTAGGTATTGTAGGACGAGCGGAACGCACCGACCTCCAGCCTTTCAACTTCTACCGTAATGCCAATTTGCTCCAGTGAAGCGGCAATGATCTGGTCGATCTGGATCTGATTTGGGACCAGGGTTGATGTGGACATTCGCAGGGTCACCCCATTTGGGTAAGCCTCCGTTACCAGCGCTCTGGCTTTGTCCGGGTCGTAGTCAAACCTCTGCTTCTGTTCTTCATAGAAAGGAGCGTTGGTTGGCAAACTGGAGAATCCAACCTTGTTGAGGCCCTTCATGATGTTTTTTGCGATTCCCTCACGGTCAATTGCATGAGCCAGGGCTTGACGAAGCTTGGGATTACCAAGCGGACCATTGTGTTGATAGATCGCGATGATCTGAGCTGGCGGCGAGACATTTGTGACATGGAAGTCGTCGTTGCCTTCAACACGGGCCAGATCCTCCGGTGACACCCGCGTCAATATATCGACCTGCCCTGACAGGAGAGCACTAATCCGGGCCTGGGCGTCCTCGATGTACCGGAAGGTCACCGTCTTTGTCTTTGGCGCACCCCGCCAATATTTGTCGTTCGCCTCAAGGGTGACAACATTGCCGTTGTAGGAAGCAAACTTGTAAGGGCCACTACCATTGGCGGCGTCTTTGAAGTTGTCTGGATTGTCGATATTAACCTTCGGCAGGATTTTGATATAGGCGAGAGCATTCATCATCGGAGCAAACACCTGCGGCGATGTCACTTCGATCTTGTCATCGGCAAGAATGTTCACCGTAATCCCCGGCGTGGCAACCATGGATTGTGCAAGTTTACCCAATCCAAGCCGATCAATTGTTGCCTTGATATCCTGTGCCGTCACCGGCGTGCCATCATGAAAACTGACATCGGTCCGAATGGTCATGGCCACCGTCTTGTCATCGGTCATTTCCCATTTGGTCGCAATGGCCGGCCTTACGGCCCCGCTTTCATCAAATGCAAGAAGCGAGTCATAGAGCAAGGACGCAACTTGTTCATCCACCAATCCAAATCCCGCGGCAGGATCCCAATAGTTTGACGTAGGAGGTTCGGCGTTTCCAAACACAATGGAACCACTGGGTGTCCCGTCCTGCGCCAGTGCCCGCAGTGGAAATACGCTGCTCATGCCAACGGCAGCAGACGCGGTTACACCGATGGCCAGTGTCGATTTCATGAACTCTCTCCTGGTCTCGTCAATCGCCTCAACTGGCAGATTCTCTTTCTCATACATCGATATCTTCCCTCCCTTGATTGCTGACCATTTGTTATTTCCTGTCTACGGTATACAGTATACAGAATTCAGTCAATCTCCATTCGAAAATCTTTCAGAACTCCAATATTGGAGGAGTGCTGTCTCCGTCGCTTGTCGAATATTGAGGTGATACTATTAGAGCGTCGACCGCACTCCCCATGGGGTTGGAAGGTCAATTGCCATGTATTGTTGCGTTAGAACAATTCAGGTTTCGACGGACCCGGAAGAACTATAATTCTTCAATAAAATCAAATAGATACACTGTATTTCCGCTTCCGAAAAAACGTGAATCGGTCTAACCATCGGCAGTGAAGCAGGTTTGAACTTTTCGATCTCGTCCAACCGCAAAGCCCTACCAGTGCGTGCGAAAGAAAAGCTGATATCGTGGGCTTTGCGCGTCAATAACACCGTTTGAGATGGTGACGGAACAAGATTGGAATATGCGGTCAAAGCCGACACAGGCGGTAAACGGGTACCACTCGGCAGCCGGCTGATCGGTGTGACATCGAAAAAACTGGCGAAACAGTTTTTCGGCAATTTCGGCACACTGCTGGATGAGCGGGCCGGCTAACAATCCTCAGATACAATATGCTGTGCGATTAAAACGGATCACGTTACGAGCGCAGGCCAAGCTTGTTGAGCAAACGATCGCGCTTCATCAGCCACCAGCCCGATTCAATTGGCCATGCGCGATGGTTTTCATCTGCCGCCAATTTGGCCGCCGCATGAAGAGGCCAGTTCGGGTCGTCAAGCAATTCCCTGGCCATGGCGACCATATCAGCTTTACCGCTGCTAATCAGATCTTCGCACAGTTGTTCATCCCACAAAAAACCGACGGCCATCGTCGCTATTTCAGCCTCCTTGCGAATCCGCTGTGCAAATGGCACCTGAAAACCCTGCTCGATTTTCATACGCCGTGGTCGTTCCTTGCCGCCAATGCCACCGGAGGAGCAGTCTATAATATCAACACCTTCATTCTTGAGCGCCGCCGCAGTTGCCATTGCATTTTCGGGTTCGACACCACCATCGAGCCAATCGGTTGCCGATAGCCTGAATGCAAGTGGGTATTGTTCAGGCCAGTTGCGGCGAATTGACCGGGCAACCTCCAATGCGAAACGCCTTCGGTTCTCTTCACTGCCGCCCCATTGGTCTGTGCGTTGATTGGAGATGGGAGACAGGAACTGGTGCACCAGAAATCCGTGTGCAGCATAGACTTCAATCATCTGAAAGCCTGCTTCCTGTGAGCGCCGCGCAGCCTCACCGAAAGACGCAATAACGTCTTCAATATCAATTTGCGACATTTCAGCGGGCACCGGCCAGCCCTCAGCATAGGCAAGCGGTGATGGCGCCACAGCATCCCACGGTCTTTCGTTTCGCTCGGAAATATCCTCATCATCCACCGGCGTTTCCCCGTGCCAGGGCCGCCGCTCAGAGGCTTTGCGACCGGCATGGCTGAGTTGAATTCCCGCTACCGCGCCCTCGCGGTGAATGAATGCCGTAATGGGTTTGAGCTGTTCAATGTGATCATCGCACCAGATACCAAGATCACCATGGGTGCGTCTGCCAATTGCCTCAACAGCTGTAGCCTCCGCATAGACCAGCCCCGCACCCCCCATGGCAAAGCGTCCGAGATGCACCATGTGCCAATCATTGGCGTGGCCATTTTTGGCACGATACTGGCTCATGGGTGAAACTGCGATGCGATTTTTGAAGCTGATATCGCGTAGTGAAAAAGGAGAAAAAAGGGCAGACATCAGGAAAGGAACCTTTATGGAATCAATTGTATGGAAGCATAGCGTAATGAATGCCGTTGGTTGAAGGATTGAGACTGAACGCTCACAACTTGCTGTGAACGGATTTTTTACCGGCAAATGTGGGATGATTTTTTTCTATTCGCGGTGCACTGTACGACATCGAGCGGGCACGGTTACCCGCGAAGCGGCAAGCGCGAATTGCGCGTCGGGCCTGATGGCCCGCCCCGTCTGGAGCCAGCGCCGACAGGCGCGGTACGGCGCGAAGACATTTATACAAAGTCATCAGTATTCGGGTCGCAGCGCAGAAGAGGCGTCCTGTGAACACGTGGACTTTGCAGGTGGGGTTGATTTGTTTTCTATTCACAGCGCACCGGCGCTGGCGCGCCTGCCTCCATAGGGGGCGGCCAAATTATTGGCCGGGCCGCGGTCGCGGCCTGTTTGAGTGCCATGCAGGCAGGCATGGGGTGCGGCGAACTGTGGACGTTGGTTAGATTTCCGGTGCTGCACGCCGAGTCCTATCAAGGGCAAAAGAGTTACCGCGAAGCGGCAAGCGCGAATTGCGCGTCGGGCCTGATGGCCCGCCCCGTCTGGAGCCAGCGCCGACAGGCGCGGTACGGCGCGAAGACATAAACAAAGCTATCAGTGATCGGGGTGCAGCGCAGATCAACGCCACCAAATTTCAAATGCGCAACAACTCACCGCCGCGCATTTGCTCCGTCAATCACCAGCAATTTTCGATCGGTGGCTTTTCAGGAAGCGCGTTGCCAGGATGGATCTTGTGGCGCTGGCAAAGGGCCAAAAGGTTTGCCGGTTTGACCCCAGGCGGTCAGATTGGGGAAGCTGGGACCAATAATTTTCAGATACGTCTCGACAAAACTTAAGCCAGTTGCTCCCTTGACGGCTGAAAGGCAGGCATAAACAAAGACGCCGCCTGAAAAACCACTGGGAAATATGTGCAGATTGGAGTTCAGGTCGCGCGCCGTCAGATAAAACGCATTGGATTTACTGCCAATGACCGGCTGCCCTTCGTCACCCAGGGCAGCGCCATGTGCAACGATGAAAAGGTCCTCGTCCTTACCGAGATCCGGAATGTTATCGTCGAAAACTTTGTACCAGTCGCCAAATATCGCGTGGTTGGACGTTGCGGCGGTTCTGGCGATCCCATCGACCATCGGGTCGTCTGTACAAACTGCAATAATCATGAGTTTTCTCCTTTGTTGAGAACTGTTTCGAGTGATGGGTTGAATATTTGAAGTCAGTGCTTTCACGGCTTGCACCACGTCTTGTGATGTGGCCCAGCCGCAGATAAGAAATTTCCGGGTTGCAAGCAGATTGTTCCCTCCCTAACTTGTTGAATAGAACCGATTGGTGGAGGGATTCAGCGCAATGTTCAGTTGGGTTCCGGAACAAACTGTGAAGGTATCAACACCAACAGTTGCGGTATTGATAACAACACCCGAGTCTGATTGAGACCAAAGGAAGACACCAAATTTTGAACTCTCGGAAAATTGGCCGATCATATTGTTGATAATTGGCTCGTTGCAGATGGGTATGGGTCCATCCGATATCTGATTTCCATTGAGATAACAGCACTGGGCCAAACCGAAACTCACATCGTTGCTGCCTGATTTATTATCAATGAAATAGTCGCTCTGGCTTGCCCCGGCAGGTGCGGGTGAACTCGATCCGAAACCGGTAACCAGGTAACTGATGACATATCCGGCTTGCGCTACATCCAAAGACGCTTCAATAATCACACTGCCCGTTTCAACTGGCCCGGTCTGATAGACTTTAAGTGCGTTCCCCCATTCAAAAGTCATGGACTGACTGGGATTCGCAGCAACCCAAACAACTGCCTTTTCTGTTGGAACGGCGGGCGTTATGTCCGCGTTTGTTACTGGTGCAGAATTGACCGACACACCCGTTGCGCGAATTATTGATACATGAAGTCCGGCGCTCTGGAGCGTCGAAGCGGCGCTACCCAGAGAGACTGCAATACTGTATGGATAATCGCCCATGGATTTCTCCGCTGCACGGTTCTGAAAGGCTTAACCAGGTGAAGGTTTCGGGGCGCGGTCGACAAAAATCCACAACGCCCCGTCGATGTTTTCTATGACTGGAAAAACGAGTTTTCGGCATCATTGAAACCAATTGATGCCTGTGGCGATTGACTGGTCATCTGGACTGTCAGGGCGCCACCGCCGACCTGAGAAATCACAACACCGTTGTCATCATATTGTGACAGCCACATTGAAACCGTCTCAATCGGTGTGAAACTGCCACTCAGGTGATAGGGAACTATGACACCATTCAAGGGTGCCATACTGATTTTACCACCATTCACTGTTGCGGCCTGGGCAAGTCCCATTGTCCAGGCATCCTGTTTCCCGGTGTAATGGCGCTGGTTCAAGGTTTCGAATGCACCATTGGTAGGGGCAGGTGTATTGGTAAAAGTTCCGGCTGACCCATATTTGTAAACTTGGCCTGCTGAAACTGGCGCATTCGTATTGGATTCCATTGTTATTTTCGCTCCGTCTGAAAGCTGCGTCTGCGAGGCATAGATATAATACTCCTCCTCCCAGGTTACGCTGATGTTTTGTGCAGGCAGGAATGAAATCCAGGACGTCGCGAGATTTCCGCTGACCATTGCTGTTGTCACCGTTTTTGCCAAAGAAATCATCATCCCATCGATATTATTAAGACCTTTGTCATCGATTTCGAAATCAAGAGTATAGGTTGTCATAATATTCCTCACTTTTGGCTAACCGCCTAATATTACAGCGGTGTTTTTGAAGTACGCACTTCAATAAACTACTGTTCATTGAAACAAAAAAGATGCGCCTTCCAATAATGCAAGCATTACGGGAAACAACAACTATTAGTTGTTAAGTTGAAATTAGTTTTTGTGAATTATTTACGGTTGGTTAACTTTTGTTTCTGGTATTTCTTCTAGAAGTTCTTGGAATAACTTGCGAATACGAGCGGGGCGCCCACGCAACATATCAATGAACCGAAGTTCAAAATCAGACATTCTCGTGTCTTTGTGCCAATTCGGCGTACACCGCCCAAGGGCGAGCCAATCCAATGATGTATCAAGCACGACGGCAAGCTTGCAGGCATTTTCCAACGATATTGAATTACCATGAATCCATCTGGATACGGCTGGCTCGGAAACACCCAGCTCTGTTGCAAGCGCCAGCGCTTTCGAGCGCCCCCTCATAGACATCGCTTTCCGTATACGGGCACCGCGTTCGTTGATTTCTGATGGCATCTGGATCTCCAACTTCCACTTAAAAGGGAATATCTCATCCAATACTCGCCGCTGACACAATACCTGCCAAGCTTGATGTGTCTTACCCGATGCGACCGGGTGCAGCACGTCGTGCCCATCAGAAGGACACGGTTACCCGCACAGCGGGCAAGCGCGAACGCGCGTCGGGGCTTATGCCCCACCCCGTCTGGAGCCAGCGCCGATAGGCGCGGTACGGCGTGAGACTATGTTACAAAGTCATCTGTGATCGAGATCTACCAACACTCACCTTGCAGCCGACATCCCGCGCCGCATCCAGAAAACAAATGGAAGTGCAACCAGATACATGGTGATGCCATAAACACCGGATGGCAGACTGAATGGCGGCAGGCCGGTTGCAGCTTCCGCAATCAGGCTGCCCACCGTAATGCCTAATGTGCTATTTTGAACACCCGTTTCGATTGCGATAGCTATTGCTTCACCGCGACCAAGATTGAGAAAACGTCCAATCGACAACCCGACCAAAAGCAAAATGATATTCAGTAAAATGAGAAGTGGCCCCAGGATGACAATATTCTCAACAAACAATCCCCAATTGGCGGCCAGAGCACCAATCACAATGATGACAAACAAAACAGCGGCAACTTTGGCTACAAACGGTTCAGCGGCGATCATGGGCGCGGGTGCAAAATGACGCAGGGCAACACCAATCGCCACCGGCACAGCCGTTATCGCAAACATTGATATAGCAAGCGCGGTCACGTTGATGTCCGGTGCTTCCTGCCCCATGAAATAATTGGCAGAAAAAGCAACCAGAAACGGCACTGTTACGACAGACAGAAGGCTGACAATTGCCGTCAATGTCACAGACAATGCAACCGCCCCACCGGCAAGCTTGGTGATAATATTGGACGTGACGCCACCCGGGCTAAATGCCAAAATCATGACCCCGACCGCCAGCGCCGGTGGCAGATCAAACAGATGCAGCAGGGCAAATGCAATTATTGGCAACACAATGACTTGTGACACAGCCCCGGCAAAAAATGCCTTCGGTTGCGCAATTACCCGGGCAAAATCCGCAACAGTCAGGCCAAGCCCCAGTGAAAACATGATAAATGCCAGCGACAACGGCAAAAAAACACTGAGCAGCAAACCCATAGATGATTCTCCAATTTGAGATGATTATAGGCATGGTGTTGTGGTTGAACAGCGGGGAGCTGGGTGCAACGCAGAAGAGACTTCCTGTGTACGCGTGGGTTTGGCAGGCGGGGTGATTTGTTTTCTGCTCGCGGCGTATCGGCGCTAACGCGCCTGCCTGCGCAGGGCGCGGCCAAATTATTGGCCGGGCCGTGGTCGCCGCCTGTTTGAGTGCCATGGAGGCAGGCACCGGGTGCTGCTAGCTCTGATTCTCATGGATTCCCCATGCCGCACGCTGTAGCCTACCAAGGGCAAAAGAGTCACCGCGAAGCGGCAAGCGCGAATTGCGCGTCGGGCCTGATGGCCCGCCCCGTCTGGAGCCAGCGCCGACAGGCGCGGTACGGCGCGAAGACATTATACAAAGCCATCAGTGATCGGGTTGCTGCGCAGAAGAGCCTTCCCGTGAACACGTGGGTTTGTCAGGCGGGGATGATTTATTTTCTATTCACGGCGTACCGGCGCTTTCGCGCCTGCCTCCATAGGGGGCGTCCAAATTATTGGCCGGGCCGCAGTCGCGGCCTGATTGAGTGCCATGAAGGCAGGCACCGGGTGCCGCGAACTGTGACCCTCGACGGATTTCCCGAGTGGCGCACTGTGCCCCATCGA
This sequence comes from uncultured Rhizobiaceae group bacterium, assembly GCA_947501445.1. GTDB lineage: Bacteria > Pseudomonadota > Alphaproteobacteria > Rhizobiales > Rhizobiaceae > Hoeflea_A. The sequence continues at coordinate 47,555 of CANMVS010000028.1, forward strand.
GGGCAAAAGAATTACCGCGAAGCGGCAAGCGCGAACGCGCGTCGGGCCTGATGGCCCGCCCCGTCTGGAGCCAGCGCCGACAGGCGCGATACGGCGCGAAGACAATTATACAAAGCTATCAGTATTCGGGTTGCAGCGCAGAAGAGGCGTCCTGTGAACACGTGAGTTTGGCAGGCGGGGATGATTGTTTTCTATTCACGGCGTACCGGCGCTTGCGCGCCTGCCTCCATAGGGGGCGGCCAAATTATTGGCCGGGCCGCAGTCGCGGCCTGTTTGAGTGCCATGCGGGCAGGCACCGGGCGCGGCGAACTGTGGACCCTCGCGAGGTTTCCCCAGTAGAACACAGCACCCGGACACCCGGTTCCCATCTCCCAGCGCTACCTCACCCTCGGATGATGTCGGCAGCCTTTTCCCCGATCATAATGGCAACAGCATTGGTATTGCCGCTGATGATATCGGGCATGATGCTTGCGTCCGCAACCCGCAGGTTGGCAACGCCTTTCACCTTCAGATCGCTATCCACCACGTCTCCCATCCGGCAGGTGCAACACAAATGATAGACCGTTGTTGAATAATGCAGGGCCATATTTTCCAGCAGTGCATCGCTGGGTGGTTCACCTGACACATAACCATGTTTTTGAGCAAGTTCCGGCGGCACATTAAGGGCGCCGGGCTGGTTGGGGCCAGGCCAGTTGGAAACAATTTCCAGCGCTCGTCGCATCACGGCAACCATAACCTTCAGATCATGCGGATCAGTGTAATAATTCATCCGGATTTCAGGTGCATCGCCAGGGTCGGCACTTTTGAGAACAATTTCGCCTGTACTGTGTGGAAGCACCGGGTTCGCCAGCAGCAGCATGTTTTCCTGATCTGGTGCAAGTGATGCTTCCGCATCCTCAAAATAGGTCGAAAGATCAATCCGCAGACGATCACCGAGCAGACCTGCATCATAACCACAGGGCACATAGCCAATCTGTGCGTCATGGCTGTGCATGTCTCCCAACCCCGTTGAGAAAAAGGCAACTGCGTCATATAGCGATGATGAAACCAGGCTTTCCCCGGTCTCGGCCCAATGACCAAGACGGCGCTCGGCTTCTGCTTTCAAACCCGCCAATTCAGGTGGCATCGAAGCATCGTCAGCGGGGTCAGCCGGCAGGGGTCCTGCCGGTGCCCGCAATGCATCGGGCCCGGCAGATACGCCGACTTCAGCGACAGGAACACCTATGCCCGGTGCTGGAAAAAACAGCGCGCAATGGAGGTGATCCTTTAAATTTTTGCCGACGCCCGGCAATTCGTGTCGACATTCGACACCCACTGCCTCTAACTCGCGACGCGGACCAATACCCGACAACATGAGGATTTGCGGTGAGCCCACAGCACCGGCACTCAAAATCACATCGCGTGATGCACTGATCGCATGCAACAAGCCATCATCGTCTTTGTATTCAATGCCCGTTGCCGATAATGTCTCGTCTTCATCGGACAAAAGGACCCGCGTCACATGCGCACGGGTGATGATGGTAAGATTTGGCCGCTCCTCCGTCTCACCGGCAAGAAAGGCCCGATAGGTGCTGGAGCGCATGCCCCTGCGTGTTGTGGTTTGAAACAATGAGGAAACGCCCGATGGTCCGCCACGGTTGCGTCCATTATAGTCGCCACGCGGAATACCGCTGGCTTCAGAAGCGCTGACAAATTCCCGAGAGCCCTGTATGACGGGCGAGCGAACTGAGACCCCAAGCGGGCCACCCGTACCATGTGCCTCCTGATCCACCGAGATTTCGTTGCTGGGTGCCAGGTCTTCACTTTTGATGAAGTAAGGCAGCAGGTCTTCATAGCCCCACCCGGTCGCGCCCTGTTCGGCCCAGGCGTTGTAATCGCCCGGATGGCCGCGTACATAGGCCATGTAATTCAGGCCTGATGATCCACCAAGCATCTTGCCGCGCGGTACCGGCATTATGTTATCGCGCAAGCCAAGCCCGGCGTTGCCAGGGTCTGCCGTAAACATCCAGTCAACCTGCGGATCGAGTTGAAGACTGGCGACAGCAGCTGGCATCATTTCGTGATCTGGTGGACGGTCGCCAGCTTCAACCAGCGCCACCCGACAGGCCGGGTCCTCGCTCAATCGGGTTGCGATTACGGCACCGGCAGAACCGCCGCCCACAACAATATAGTCATAGAGCTCGGACATAGATGTATTCCTCCCAGAATGATTTCACCCACCTTCTATCAAAGGTTGTCCGGAAGAATGGTCTGCCTGTAGATTAAAAGCAAATCAATTGGGTGGAGTGCAGCGCAGACGAGACTTCCTGTGAACACGTGGGTTTGGTTGGCGGGGTTATTTGTTTTCTATTCGCGGCGCACCGGCGCATGCGCGCCTGCCTCCATAGGGGGCGGCCTATCGGCCGGGCCACGGTCGTGGCCTGTTTGAGTGCCATGCAGGCAGGCACTGCGTGCTGCCAGCTCTGATTCTCGAGAGATTTCCCGAGCGGCAACCGGTGCCCCATCGAGATGACACGGGTACCGCGAAGCGGCAAGCGCGAATTGCGCGTCGGGGCTTATGCCCCGCCCCGTCTGGAGCCAGCGCCGCCAGGCGCGGTACGGCGCGAAGACATTAATACAAAGCCATCAGCATTCGGGTCGCAGCGCAGAAGAGACTTCCTGTGAACACGCGGGTTTGGCACCGGCGTTGATTTGTTTTCTATTTGTCTCATGATTTTTGAACATTAATGTATTTTGAGATGCCAGCTGCGGGCGTTCGCAAC
>CANMVS010000029.1 GCA_947501445.1 uncultured Rhizobiaceae group bacterium
ACGACGCCTGCGGCAGGCTGGAAACTCAATCGTAGAAGTGTTACAATATGTCATCATCGATCTCTTGCGATAATTCAATGTAAGCAACTGAATTATAACGCAAATAAGAGATCGATGGTACCTCTTTTATGAAATATTCGGGTTAGGTGCCGTCGTCACCTGCAGCTTCAGTTTCACTGCCATAGCGCTTACGCCAGGCGCGGGCACCAAATGGGAGCGTCAGCAGATATAATACTGTGGTGGCCGTCATGGTTTCCCACGTATAGGTCATCAGCAGCGCGACATATACCACAATCACCAGCATCAGCGGGAACACCAGGTCGCGCCTGATACGCTGCCCGATTGCCTTGCCCGAATATACCGGAACCCGGCTTACCAGCAGAAATGCGATCAACAGCGTATAGGCGGATGCCAAATAGGCAAATGTGGTGCTGATATCGACACCCAGAAATCCGATATAAACCGGAAACAGCACGAGCATTGCGCCGCCTGGCGCCGGAATCCCAAGAAAATAATCTGACTGCCACGTCGCCTTTGTCTCGCGCTCTTCCATGACATTGAATCGTGCGAGCCTCAGCCCCATGGCGATGGCATAGGTCATGGCAGCGATCCACCCGAGGGAACGGACCTGATCAAGCAGATAGACATAAAGAACAAGTGCAGGAGCGACGCCAAAATTGACGATATCGGCGAGCGAATCCATTTGCGCACCGAACTTGGTTGTTGATTTCAAAAGCCGTGCAACCCGACCATCAACAGCATCGAGGAAAGCAGCCAGAAGAACCATGGCCACTGCCAGCTCGAAGCGCTGCTCAAAGGCAAGACGAATGCCTGTCAGTCCCGCACAGATTGCCAGTGCAGTTATCAGATTGGGGATCATCATCCGCACGGATATATCGCGCAGGCGCGGCCCCCTGCCCTCATCATCATCACGCGGATCGAAAGGTGAAAAACCTGTATCCATGACGCCTAAGCCTTCCGCGAAACGGTCTTGCCCTTGGCGGACTTGAATTCAGCAAGGACTGTCTCACCGGCAATAGCTGTCTGGTCAAGACAGACCCTTGGTGTGGCATCCATTGGCAGGAATACATCCAGACGGGAACCGAACCTGATAAGGCCGAAGCGCTCACCGGCACCCAACTGATCATTTGTATTGGTCCAGCACACGATACGGCGTGCCACCAGTCCGGCGATTTGAACAACACCAATGGGCCCATGTGCGGAATCAATGACCATGCCATTGCGTTCATTTTCCTCACTGGCCTTGTCCAGTTCAGCATTGAGAAAACTGCCGGAACGATAGACAATCTGCGTAACGTTGCCACTCATCGGTGCCCGGTTCACATGGCAATTGAAGACATTCATGAATACCGAAATACGCAGCATTTCCTCATCACCAAGGCCAAGCTCCTGTGGCGGTTTCATTTTGATGATCGACGAGACACGCCCATCAGCCGGGCTGATCACCAGGTCATCATCCAATGGCGTAACCCGCTCGGGGTCGCGGAAAAAATAGGCACACCAGGCGGTGAGCAGCAGACCAATCCAGAACAGGGGATCCCAAATCCATCCCAGCACCAAAGATCCAGCCAGAAAGGCAAGGATAAATTTGTAGCCTTCCTTATGTACAGGCACCATGGTGTTTGAGATCGTATTGTATAGGCTCATTGGTTGTCTCCCCTGGCCGCCATAAGCAATTCCTGTAGCCGTGGCATCATTATGTGCCAATCGGCCAAGCTGCATCCTGCTGCGCAGCGCTCGCATTCATCCGGATTCATTTCAAAGCACTGTTCAGACGCGATATCTACACCACGACACGGCCAGTGTAACGCCATTTATTGCACTGCAAAGCGCTTTTCAGAAACCTTTGTTTACTGAGGCTATCACCAGATCAGTCGAAGGGCCGTTTGCGCACAATGATGCCAAGTTCATCATGTTCGCGGAAGTCCTTGAGTTTTTCTTCTGTTTCACGTGCCTCGCGCTGGCGATTCCACATATCCAGATACAACCCCTTGTGGGCCAGCAGTTGCTGATGCGTGCCCCGTTCGGCAATGCCACCATCCTGCAGCACAATTATCTCATCAGCGCTGATAACTGTAGACAGCCGATGCGCAATGACCAGTGTGGTGCGCCCACGACTGACGTAGTCCAGTGCCGATTGAATTTCCTGCTCGGTTGCACTGTCCAGAGCTGACGTTGCCTCATCAAGAATCAGAATTGGCGGCGCTTTGAGAATGGTGCGCGCGATCGCCACGCGCTGTTTTTCTCCACCCGACAATTTCAGACCACGCTCGCCAACGGGGGTCGCAAGCCCCTGCGGCAACCCACGAATGAAATCACCAATCTGGGCCATCTCAGCCGCCTGCATCAGTTCTTCCTGGCTGGCGTCTGTGCGCCCGTAATGAATATTGTAAGCCAATGTGTCATTGAACAGCACAGTATCCTGGGGCACCATGCCAATGGCTGAACGCAATGATTTTTGCGTTACATCACGAATATCCTGATCATTGATGGTGATGGCACCTTCCTGCACATCATAAAACCGGAACAATAGTCGCGACAGTGTGGATTTGCCTGCACCCGATGGCCCGACAACGGCAACGGTTTTACCGTGTGGCACTTCAAAGCTGATGCCTTTGAGTATCGGTCTGTCTTCATCGTAGCGAAAATGCACATCGTTGAAACGGATGGCTGCCGTGGAGGTGAGCAGGTCTATGGCATCCGGTTTGTCCAGAACCTCCTCTTCCACATCCAGCAGATCAAACATATGCTCAATATCAGTCAATCCCTGGCGAATTTCGCGATAGACAAACCCGATAAAATTCAGCGGGATCGACAATTGCATCAACATGGCATTGATAAAGACAAAGTCACCAATGGTTTGTTCACCACGCTGCACGGCCATGGCGGACATGACCATCATGATCGCCATACCGGCACCGAATATGATGCCCTGACCGATATTCAGCCAGCCGAGCGATGTCCAAATGCGGGTCGCGGCGTGCTCATAGCGCTCCATTGAATGGTCGTACCGGCGGGCTTCCATTTCCTCGTTGCCGAAGTATTTGACCGTCTCGTAATTCAGCAATGAGTCAATGGCTTTGGTATTGGCTTCCGTATCGGAATCGTTCATTTCGCGCCGAATGGAAATGCGCCAGTCACTGGCCCGCACGGTGAACCAGATGTAGAGCCAGACCACTATGGCTGTGACGGCCACATAGGACCACCCGTAGGCAAAGCCGAAAATCGCTGCCACCAGTGCAAATTCAAGCAGCGTCGGCAGCGTGTTCAAAATGGTAAAGCGAACAATCGATTCAATGCCTTTGACACCACGTTCGATGATGCGTGAAAGCCCTCCGGTTCTGCGCTCCAGATGAAAGCGCAGCGACAGGCGGTGAATATGAACAAAGGTGCGATAGGCCAGTTGGTGTACGGCATGCTGGCCAACTTTGGCAAACAGCGCATCGCGCAGCTGGTTGAATCCCAGTTGGATAATGCGCGCCAGATTGTAGGCGAGGACCAGCATCACCGGCGCAATCAGAACCGCCGGCAGAAAGCCCAGACCATCCTGGTTTCCATTGAGTGCATCGGTTGCCCATTTGAAAAAATAGGGAACAACCACTTGTGAAATTTTTGCAACGACAAGAAATCCGGCAGCCCAGATCACCCTGCGTTTGAGGTCTTTGCGATCTGACGGCCACATGTAGGGCCAAAGATTCCTCAAGGTATGGAGAGGGTTGGCAGTTTCGGATTTAATCGTCTTTTTCTGATCGGACAAGGAAATGCCTTCAAGTGTTTTCCCGATATCCCGGTCGCGGGCAGCTGTTCTGCCGACGCCAAAAGGCGGCGATTATCGGGAATCGCCGCCGCGCACATTAGATAGGCTCAAAACTAAACCCGTCAAGCAAATTGGTCGTTGAATTGCGTTACCTTCGAATTCGCTTGCGATGCAGTTCTTCTGAATTGTCAAGCGGCTCATCCGGCACCATGAATATCTGACCCGGTTCAATGAAATCCGGGTTCTTGATCTTGTCTTCATTGGCCAGATAAATGGTTGTATAGCGAACACCGCGCCCGTAAATCCGCCGCGATATCTGCCATAACGTATCGCCACGCCGAATTATGACTGAACTGTCACGGGCCTCAAGCGCCGGTTGCACAACCGTGGTCGGCTCAGATGAAGGCGCGCTTGCAACCTGTTGCTGTGAATTTTGATCGCTGTCATCTGTCGCAGTTTCCGGCTCGGCTGGCTTCGATGCAACAGCTGCAGGTCTCGTCACACTGTCATCAGCATCAGTCGTTTCAACAGATCCACCTGATGTCTCTCCACTATCGGTTTTGGTCGACGTAACAACCGGGGTGGCGTGTTTTGTACTGGCAGGTGCTGCAGACGCCTGATCCGTTTCGGCCGGTGCCTTCTCATCAGTTTTGGGTTGGCGAACCACGGTCGCAGCCTTTTCATCATCTGCCGCCACCGCAGCAACAAGCTCGCCTTCTGGCCTGGTAAACGGTACAGCCACCCGCATTGCTGCCTGGGCTCGACCGGGCATTATCAGGTCTGCACCAATTGTATGCTCTCCAACGCTGATTTCCTTTTGTGCCTCAACAAGGAACCGCCCGGTTGGGCTGACCTGGCTTGAACCGATTTTTTCACCATTGGCGAAAACGTCGACAGTGCCACCCGGCGTGGCAGACCCGGCCACAAACATACGTCCGCTCTCGATTTCAACAGCATCAATACGCAAGGCAGGTTTGACGGCATCTTGCGGCGCTGCAGCCTGCGTATCTTCCATCTGCTTTTCACTAACCTGGTTTTTTGGAGCCTGCCCGGTTGCCGATGGTTCCACTTTGGCAATTTGCGTATCAGAGTCAGATTTCTGCTCAGCAGATTTGGCCATGTCAGAAGCAGTGTCTGTTGAACCACTTTGCGCTGGTGCAGTTTCAGTTTTTGCCGTTGTTTCCACCACGTTTTTCTCGTCACTCGCCTGACCTGCAACGGTTACAGCCTCACCCGCAACAGACGGCTCTTCGGAATTGTCCTCAGACGTTTTGGACGTTTGACTTTCAACCACACCGCTATCTTGCGTCGCTGGTTCAGACTTTGTCATTTCAGACGATTTTGCCTCTGAATCAGCACCTTCAACAGCGGTGTTTTTGGCCCCAGCGCCCTGCGCATCTGTTGCCGTTGCCGGTTTCATCTCGTCCTGTGATGATTTTTCAGCCACAGTCTGACGATCGACCGGTGCAGCCGTTGCCTGCTCTTTGTCCTCTTTCACATCCGGTTCGGATGTGTTTGCCTCAACGGGGGCCTGCGAAACGGTGGCACTGGCCACCTCCTGCGAAGCACCTTGCGGGCTGGTCAGAATACGGCTTGCTTCACCTGGTCTGGTTAGCATCACCAAAAGTTCTTCAGGATTTTCCTGCGGAACACTGACTGTTGCCACCTCCTGAGATTGGGTCGAATTGCCACCGGCACCAACAGCACGCAGGATGATTTCATAGTCGCCCGGTGCAAGTGGGTTTTCCATAACCGCAGCAAAATCGCCTGACGGACCAACAGTTGCCTTTGACAAAACCTGTTCACCATTGACGATTTCGATCGTGGTACCCGGATCAGCCCGGCCGGCAATCAGCGTGGAACCGTCGGGTTCAACACGAACGATATCAAAACGCGGCTCAGCGATAACAACGCTGGGGTCGGCACCGCTATCTGCTGTGCTTCCAGCTTGAGTGCCGGCCTGCTCGGTTGCAGATGTATCCGTCTGCTTTTGGGCGGTATCTTCAACTTTACCCTGCTGCGTTTCCTGACCTGTTGCATCAGCGTTCATTTCGGTCTTTGGCTGCCATCCGAAGGGGTCTTCAGAATAGAGATAGCCACCAAATAGGATGACGATCACGACACCGATTATTGCCCACAGGCGGTTATTGTTTTTCTTCATTTTTTTCTCCAGCCGTCCCAGCGCACGAACAGCAGCGCTGTATGCAATCGGATTACACTGAATCCGTCCCCCGTAATGTGTTTTACAGCGCAAACCCACAGGAAAGCGTGATGTAGCGCCACAAAACCGGACCAAACTAGACTTTTTACCCTATCGTCACAAGCACCTGACACCAAAGGAATTGGGAATTGGGATAATCTGGCGAAAGCCATGCGACATCGCCTCCGTATTACTTGACGTCTTCGGATACATCATGCTCTTTCATTTGATGTCTCAGAATCGATCAATATGCGTCTATTGTGGCTCACAGCCCGGAAACAACCCACGCTACGAGGCTGCTGCCCGTACCCTTGGTCAATCAATAGCCAACCACGATATACGCCTGGTCTACGGCGGTGGAACCCATGGACTTATGGGCGCTGTGGCACGGGCCGTTTTGGCCAAAAACGGCCTTGTAACAGGCATTATCCCACAGTTTCTACAAAGCCGGGAAGCCGCAAACGGTGCCGACCTGACCTTTGATGAATTGGTTGTGACCGAGGATATGCATACACGCAAGCACACGATGTTTGAAAAATCCGGCGCGTTTGTTGCCTTGCCCGGTGGTATCGGCACGCTTGAAGAAATTATCGAGATCATGACGTGGGCCCAACTCGGCCGCCATACGCGACCGATGGTTCTGGCCAATATCAACGGCTTCTGGGATCCCCTGCTTGCATTGCTGGAGCAGATGAAATCTGCAGATTTTCTGCATACCGAACATCTCGCACGGCCCTTGGTGGTATCTGATCCCGGTGAAATTGTTCCGACCATTCTAAGGGCCTGGGACAGCGGAAATGTCAGCGCAGGCGCGCCTGATGTGATTGACAGGATGTAATCCTGCAAAGACACAATTTCGACAGGTAAGGGCAATGCAAACAAGGAACTTCTGAGCCAAAAAACACGCATAGCCAGTGTCCAGTGGCGCGCAGACCGGTTGAACAGCAAGAATCAACTTTACGATTAGTTTGACTATTAAGTGCGATCGGCGGCGGATTATGAGTCAGATTTTGTTGTTTTCCCTGAACTGTTCACCCTTGGGCCTTCGTCCCTTGAAAAACCTGTGAAAGCACAAAATGTTGTGGCACGTTCAGCGCAACATACCGGTGAATTTACACAAATAAGGCATCATATTTGCCGATCTGGACCTATCGGCCCTTGCCTGGGCCAGACAGGAAGGATCAGTTCGCAATCTGAATGACCGCCGAAGTGATCTTTATGCCCTAACCTGGAAACGTTAGATCGTTTCACATTTTGTCAAAAACGGAACAACGGTAACGGCCTTTGATTTTGTTGATGCATTCAGGTTTTGCCGATTCCATCAAAACCTGAATTGCTCTAGGGTATCAATACAATAGTGGATTTGTAATATTACTGTTACGTTTAGTATGTCTTTGTTTGCCCAACGAAGACCTGTGTTTTCCTGCATAAAATGAGGACCAATATGAAGATCATCCCCAGACTGCTCAATTGTGCCGCTGTTTTATGCATTACCTTGACGGGTGCTGCCTATGCCAACGACGGTAGTGGCGAAATCCAGCTGGGACCACGCCCGTTTTATCTTGTCGATGACATGGACGAAAGTGCACTCAAAAATAAGTTGAAACAGTGCGAGAATGGCCCATTCTATCGCACGGAATTTTCGATTTCCCACCGTGGTGCCCCTTTGCAGTTTCCCGAACACAGCGAGCAGTCTTACCGGGCAGCCGGCCATATGGGTGCGGGAATCATCGAATGTGATGTGACATTCACAAAGGATCGCGAACTTGTTTGCAGGCATTCCCAGTGTGATCTGCACAAAACAACCAATATATTGACGATGCCTGAAATTGCGTCCAGTTGCAGCGCCCCCTTTGTTCCGGCAAACGCGGCCAATGGAACCGAGGCATCAGCAAAGTGCTGCACATCAGACATAACATTATCCCAGTTTCGTCAACTCAAGGGCAAAATGGACAGTGCCAACAAAAACGCGACCACGGTTGAAGAGTACCTTGGCGGGGGACAACCATGGCGCACTGAGCTTTACGCGACCAATGGCAAGCTGATGACATTTTCCGATTCCATTGAATTGTTCAAGGAACTGGGTGTCAAAATGACACCGGAACTCAAGGCGCCCCAGGTCAAGATGCCCTTTGAAGGCGACTTTACCCAGCAACAATATGCCCAAAAAATGGTGGATACCCTGCGAGACGCCAATGTCGAAGCTGGTGATGTCTTCCTGCAGTCATTCAATATTGGTGACATTGAGTACTGGGTAGAAAATGAACCTGCTTTTGGTGCCCAGGCGATACTTCTTGAAAGTCGCGGCAGACAGGGACTTGATCCGGAAGATCCGTCCACATGGAACCCGTCCATGCAGACCCTTTATGATGATGGTGTTCGTTACATTGGTCCGCCATTGTGGATGCTGGTAAAAACAGGTCCTGACAGACGCCCTGTTCCATCAGCCTATGCCATAGCCGCAAAGGAAGCAGGGTTGAAGATCATCACCTGGTCTCTCGAGCGTTCAGGCCCACTGGCTGGCGGCGGCGGGTATTATTATCAAAGCATCAAGGACATCACCAATAATGACGGCGACATGATGGTTTTGGTTGATGTGCTGGCCAAGGAAGTCGGTGTTGCCGGAATATTCTCTGACTGGCCGGCAACTGTCACCTACTACGCCAATTGTAACGGTCTTTGAACACAGGTATCAACGCGGCCACAGGCACCGGTCAGATAAACCCTACAGGCCTCCGCCGATACGCAGAATGGAACCCGATGCATAGCTGGCCTTATCAGAGGCCAGCCAAAGTGCGGCCTCCGCAATATCCTGCGTGCTGGCCACCCGGCCAAGTGGAGCCAGTTTGGCGATCATAGCCGGACGTTGTGGATTACCTTCAGTCCTGTGAATGTCGGTATCTGCCGTGCCTGACTGAACGCAGTTCACCCGAATACCAAGAGAGCCAACCTCCTTTGCCAGACCAATTGTGAATGTCTCTATGGCACCTTTGGATGCGGCATAGTGAACATATTCTCCGGGACTGCCGGTTGTAGCGGCAATGGACGATATATTGATAATGACACCGCCCCTGCCACCATTGGCCGTTGACATGTGGCGCACGGCGGATCGGGCGCAATAGACAGAACCAAAGACGTTGACCGCGAAAGTGCGATGAAGCACGCTGTCATCAAGATGTTCCAAAGGTGTCGCCGACCCCACTACTCCTGCATTGTTTACCAACAGGTCAGGGGATCCCAATGAACTGGTGCAGCGCTCAAACATCTCTTCCACGGCATCAGATGTGGCAATATCGGCTTTGATCGCAATCGCCTGTACCCCCTCACGACGGCACGCTTCAGCCACCATTTCGGCGCTTGCAGTATCGGACGCATAATTAATGCACACGTGATAACCGGATTTGGCTGCCAAACGGGCAGTTGCCGCGCCAATGCCACGACCGCCGCCGGTGATTATCGCGCATTTATCCATGATCAACCTCCGAGACCTTTTTGGATCTGTTTGTGGCCAGCGATTGGCGAATACTTGATGAACTGTAAAGCGCCAGCGCAGTCCAGATCAAACAGAAGGCAGCCAACTGCACTTTCGAAAATGGTTCGTCAAACACGAAAACAGCAATGATGAAAATCAACGTCGGGCCAATATATTGCATCAGTCCAAGAGTGGAAAATCGTAAGAGTTTTGCACCGAATGCATAAAGGATCAGCGGGATTGCAGTCGCTGGACCAGCAAATACCAGCAATGCTGTGTCAACGTGATTGCCGGACATAAAGTGCCCTTCACCCTTTATATTGAAGTAAACCAGCACCAGCACTGAAGGAACGCTTAACAACAGAACCTCGAGGAAAAACCCCTGTGATGGTCCAATTGGAAGCGTTTTGCGCAAAAACCCGTAGATCCCGAAACTTATCGGCAATGCCAATGATATCCAGGGGACACCACCTGCATGCACGGTCATTAACGTGACCGCAGCAACAACAAGCGCAATGGCAGTCAATTGTATCCGGTTAAATCGCTCGCCCAGAAAAATCGCTCCAAGCAGAATATTGACGATTGGATTGATGTAATATCCCAACGCCGTTTCCACCGTACGCTCATTGGCAACAGCCCAGATATAGATTCCCCAATTGACCGATATGAGCAATGCGGTGACACCGGCCAACAGCAAGGTCCGGGGGCTGCGCAGGGCAGCTTTCAGATCCGACGTGCGACCAAGCAGCAGTAAAATGATGCCTGCCACCGGCAGTGAGTACAAGACACGATAGGCCACCACTTCCATCAGCGGCATGTGGTCAACTGCCTTCATATAAATCGGCAGACTTCCCCAGATCATATATGCACCCATGGCGAAGAAAAAGCCGCGTGTCGCGGACTTGTCGGTACGATTGTCAGACATGACAATGAGCTTTCCAGAATTGATCTTCGTTCGCGCGGCAATAAAGGATCCGTGTGTGGATCATTCAAACGCGGTGCATTTTCAGGATAGAACGTGTGTTTTCAGGCCGTTTTTCGGGTTTTCAACAATTTGTAGGTTACAGAATCCATGAGGGCCTGAAAGGAAGCATCAATTATGTTGTCAGAAACACCGACTGTCCACCACCGCTCACCGCTGGCATCGCGAGACTCGATCAAAACGCGGGTGATCGCCTCAGTACCACCATTGAGTATACGCACCTTATAGTCGCTCAACTCAAGGTCTTCAATTTCATTTTGATATCGACCCAGATCCTTGCGTAATGCGATATCCAACGCGTTAACGGGGCCATGGCCTTCGGCAACCGACATGCGAGTTTCCCCATCGACTTCAAGCTTTACAATGGCTTCGGACACGGTTTTGATCTGCCCCATTGCGTCAAACCGGCGTTCAACCATGACACGAAAACTGTCAACTTTGAAAAAATCCGGCACCCGGCCCAGTGTCCGCCGGGCCAGCAATTCGAAACTGGCATCCGCACCCTCATACGCATAGCCGGTCGATTCATGTTCCTTGACGATCGATATCAGTCTGTCGAGATTGGGGTTGTCCTTTGCCACTTCTATACCGCGACGGCGAAGCTCATTTATGAAGTTTGCCTTGCCCCCCTGATCTGAAACCATGACGCGGCGCTTGTTTCCAACCGATTCCGCCGGCACATGTTCATAGGTCTTCGGATCCTTCAACAATGCTGACGCGTGAATGCCAGCCTTTGTGGCAAATGAGGACGAGCCGACATAGGGCGACTGCGCTTCCGGTGAGCGGTTCAGCAATTCGTCAAACGCATGGGAAAGCCGCGTCAACCCCTTCAGCTTGCCATCTGCGATTGAGGAGACGAAACGCGTATTCCACAAGGGCTTCAACAGCAGGTTCGGGATCAGCGTCACCAGATTGGCATTACCGCAACGTTCGCCAATCCCGTTGAGTGTTCCCTGTATCTGCCGGGCGCCCGCATTGACCGCAGCCAGGGAGTTGGCCACGGCCTGGCCGGTATCATCATGTGCATGGATACCCAGATTGATACCCGGAATGCCGGCTGCAACGACGGCCGTAACGATTTCACCGACTTCTTCCGGCTGGGTGCCTCCATTGGTGTCGCAAAGCACGACCCAGCGGGCGCCCGCATCCAGCGCGGTCTTTGCGCAGGCAATTGCATATTCAGGATTGGCTTTGTACCCGTCAAAAAAGTGCTCACAATCAACCAGCGCTTCCTTGCCAGCCGAAATCGTCGCTTCGACCGAGGCTCGTATGCAATCCAGGTTCTCCTGGTTGGATATGCCGAGCGCCAGGTCAACGTGATAGTCCCAGCTTTTGGCGACAAAACAGACCGCATCGCTTTGCGCCTGGATAAGTGCGGTCAATCCCGGATCATTGGACGCAGAGACCCCTGCCCGTTTGGTCATGCCAAATGCCACGAATGTTGCGTTTGCCATTCTGTTTTTCTGGAAAAATGCTGTGTCGGTCGGATTAGCTCCGGGATAGCCACCTTCAACATAATCCAGCCCGAATTCGTCGAGCATGGCCGCAATGGCAATCTTGTCTTCCACCCCAAAATCTATGCCCGGCGTTTGCTGCCCGTCGCGCAAGGTTGTGTCAAACAGATAGATTTTTTCGCGACTGGTCATGGACCACCTTACCTGAGTTCCGACCGCATGAGCGGTCTGTTGATTTACTGTCTGCTGCCCGTGTCCGGCCACTGGCCGGTATCGTGATCGGGATGTTGGTGGTTGGTTCGCCTGATAATTTCCAACAGATGCTGATCCGCCTGCGGATCATCCATCGTTGAATGCCCCTCCAGGTCAGCCAATTGGTCAAACCAGGGCATTCTGGCTTCCAGACCGAATTGTTCCGCCGGTTCAATCTGTGATGGATGATCGAGAGAGCCCAGCGTGATGTTAATGTGAGGCGCGCCCATAGAGCGGTATATCAGCGGCGTGCCACAATCGCGACAAAATCCACGTTGCGCCACATCCGTTGACGAGAACCACGAAACCGTGCCGCGTGTCACTTCAAATTCATCATTTTGAACATTGGCAAGCGGCATGAAGTAATTGCCTGACGCTTTTTGGCACATGCGGCAATGACACAGATGTGGCCAGGTTATTTCACCAAGAATACGATAGCGGATTGCACCACATTGGCAGCCGCCTGATCTGATCCCTTCACCCATCACATATCCTCTCTATTGCTTGCTGCGCAGCCCGTGTTTACAGCACAACCCAACTGGTCACCCGTTCACCGGTTTCCGGGTCTTTACCGTCCTTGAGCTGAATTCCTTCAGACAGCAACGCATCACGAATGGCATCGGCCTCGGTCCAGTTTTTCTCACCAATAAGCAACAAACGCTGGGCAATTCGCTCAGCTATCATCTCCTCATCAACGGACCTTGTTGCCGCCTGCCGATAGGTCTCGAACCCCAGCAGTTTCAGCGTCGATGCCAGGACACGCCCGTCAAGCGCATTGAGTTGTGCCATGGCACCGGAAAAATTCAGATCATCGCTCATAAAGCGCATGAATGTTTCGTCAACCGGTCCGTCGCTGTCATGCCCATTGGTCTTGCGGGCAAATTTATCCAGTAGATTTTCGGCCTCCTCCAGCTTGCGCTGGCTGAAATCAATGGGTTCGCGATAGTGGGTCATCAGCATGGCAAGTCGCAGAACCTCGCCCGGCCAGCGACGGCCACCAAATGTGTCGGTGTCAAGCAGCTGATTGATGGTGATGAAATTGCCAACGCTTTTTGACATTTTCTTACCCTCAACCTGCAGGTAACCATTGTGCATCCACACATTGGCCATGCGTTCAGTGTCATGACTGCAGCAGGATTGGGCAATTTCATTTTCATGATGCGGGAAGATCAAATCCAGGCCTCCGCCATGAATATCAAAGACTTCCCCCAGGTAACGCTTGCTCATCGCCGAACATTCAAGATGCCATCCTGGGCGCCCCAATCCCCAGGGTGATTCCCAGCCCGGCTCATTCTGTGTCGATTGCTTCCACAAAACAAAGTCGGCAGCGTTGCGTTTGTGCTTTTCCACAGCGACACGGGCACCAGCCTGCTGGTCTTCCAGTTTGCGGTTGGACAAAGCACCGTAACGCGCCATCGACTGCACATCAAACAACACCTCGCCTCCCGCCTGATAGGCGTGGCCCTTGTCGATCAGGCTTGCGATCATATCCAGCATTTGTGGAATATTGTCAGTCGCACGCGGTTCAATGGTCGGCTCAAGACAACCCAGTGCGCGCACGTCAGCATGATATTGATCAGTCGTTTTCTTTGTCACCAGCGCAATGGCATCATTGAGCGCCATATCAGGGTAATCGCGCGCCGCACGGGCGTTAATCTTGTCATCGACGTCTGTGATGTTGCGTACATAGGTGACTTGGTCCGCGCCAAAATGGTGACGCAGTACACGAAACAGAACATCAAAGACGATCGCCGGGCGTGCATTGCCAATGTGGGCATAATCATACACCGTCGGGCCACAGACATAGACACGAATGTTGTTTGCATCAATCGGCTCAAACACTTCCTTGCGGCGTGTCAGCGTATTGTAAAATTGAAGGCGCGGTTCGCCCATAGATCAAACTCCCTTAAGCCTCTGACCGGGGCGTTTGTCCGTAAAGATTTGGAGACGAAAACAGCCGGGCCAGCGGTTGGCTAGCGAATAATTTTCCAGCAGATGCAAATAGCGGCTGCGCCGCGAAGCGTTTCCATAAGGCAACTTATCGCTGCTCATGACAAATACGTCAAGCCGTTGCATCAGCAATTTCAGGAATTGATAAACCGCACAACCAGACCAATGGCGAGAAACATCATTACCAGGCCGATCAATACGTCCAATACCCGCCATGCAACCGGATTGACAAAAACAGGAGCCAATAGACGGGCACCATAGCCCAAAGCAAAAAACCAGACGAAGGACGCGATACAGGCTCCCACGCCAAAAGCCAGCCGTGCCGACCCTTCGTATTGACCAGACAGCCCACCAATCAACAGGACTGTATCCAGATAGACATGCGGGTTCAAAAAGGTCAGCCCCAGACAGGTCGTGGCAGCGGCCCACACACTTCCCACTGATTTTTGCGCGGCCTCCATCACATGGCGTTGCAGGGCACGCCTGAATGCCAAAACCGCATAACAGGCCAGGAAGATCGCGCCACCAATTGTGACGATTGTGATCAGCGCGGTTGAGCGTGCAACAATTGAACCGAGCCCTGCAATGCCCGCCGTTATCAGGAGCGCGTCCGACAGAGCCGCAATCAGTACAACCACTAAAACATGCGCGCGTACCAGCCCCTGCCGCAGAATGAAGGCATTTTGCGCACCGATGGCAATGATCAGGGAGCCGCCAAGGAAAAAACCGGCGAGACCAGCAACAACAAGTGGATCATTAAACATCATTCAACCGTATCCAGCGCATTCGGGCATTCATCAAAACAGTGACATCTGATCATCATCAGGCTTGTCTTGCTCCGCATCCGGCTGTTTGAGTGGCGCCGGTTCAACCCGTTGCTGCAGCTCCGGTCCGATATTGGCAACTTTATTGACGCTGTCAGAAACCGGAATTGCCTCAAAAAAATCCGGCTCAACCGGCTCAAAAAGATCCTTCACGTGCCGTGGCTCCTGCGTCCGGCAATCAAGCCATCGCTCAAAATCCTGCGGCTTGATGACCACGGGCATACGGTGATGGATATCGCTGATGGCAGTATTGGCGGAGGTTGTCAAAATGGCCCCGGTATCAATTTCCGCCCCGTCTTTTGCAGCCCAGGTATCCATAAGTCCGGCAAAGGCGACAAGCCCACCGCCGCGCGGCCGAACCCAGAAGGCCTGCAGTTTTTCCCGCCCCTCACGTTGCCACTCGTAAAAGCCGGATGCGGGTATCAGCGTTCTGCGATTGCGCATCGGTGCCCTGAAAGACGCCTTTGATATGGCGGTTTCCGATCTGGCATTGATCAGCAGGGGAAAGTCATCGGGATCCTTGACCCAGGATGGCAGCAGCCCCCAGCGCACGAATACGGCGCGGCGATCGGCCATGTTCTGCCCCGGCTGAAGCGTACTGCCATCACCCGACATCACCATCAGCAGCGGCTGTGTCGGGGCAATATTGTAGCGTGGCTCGTGTCGCTCAAGCTCGGCCAGCTCAAAAAATGCTTCAAGCGCCGCCGCTGACGAGATTAAAGAGAAACGACCGCACATATCAGCGCGAAAATCTCACCCGGTCCGCGTCACGCTCCGCATCTGTCAGGCGATTTTGAGCCCGATAAAGATCGTTTTGCTTGATGAACAGTTGGCTTTGCAGATTTGAACGTTCGCTTTCATCCGAGGCTGATGTGATGGATTCTGTCAGCGTATCAATGTCGCGGCGAATATTGTCGCGATCCCGCTTGGCATCATAGACACGCTTTCCGATTGCATAGGTGCCAAGGAACCCGGGCGCCACATCAGCCGGGCAGGATTGCGCGTAACTTTTGCCATCGATGCCAACACGCAAACCATTTTGCGGTGTGCAATATTCGCGAATGCCAACTTCCCATCCGGCGCGCCAGCTTTTGTTGTCCACTGGAATTCCAAATCGTGCACAGGCTTTTTCGTGTTCCGCGACATAGGATGAGGCACGGCCCTGTTGACCATTGCGTTGCCCCAGATCACGCCAATTCGTCGTCTGGCACTGGGATTCATCCAGGGTTGCACAGGCGGACAGGATGAGCGGAAGCGCCAACACCATGATTGACAGATTTATCCAGCGTGGTTGCATTGTGGCACTCGCACCTTCTATTTGTCACTTTGAATGAACGAACAATTTATCCGCGCATATCGATTAGCCTGATTCTGGCCGACTGAAAAGATACACGGCCCAAATCCGGTAATACAATGGGATTCCACATCATGGCAGTATCCGGCAAAATTGTTCCCCGCATGGCCGTATCCTGTGTGCTCAAGCGGGATAATCGCTACCTGATGGTACGTCGTGGTGCCGGACAATCGGCGGGTGATTATGCCTTTCCGGGCGGTAAAGTGGAAGCCGGTGAAAGCCTGCACCAGGCCGTATTGCGCGAGCTTGAGGAAGAGACTGGCATTGTTGCGCTCAACCCGCAATTCTTTCGGCTTTATGACCTCATTTCGCGTGATGAGACCGGCAAACTTGCAAGTCATTATGTGCTTGCCGTGCATCTGGCGAAAGCGAGTGGCAATCAGATTGCCATTGCTGCAGACGATGCCGTTGAAGCCGATTGGTACACGGCAGAAGAAATCAGGACACTGCAGGTGCCACCAAGCGTAATGGAGTGTATCGAGTATTTTGAGCTGCATGCGGACACAGTGGATCTTTAAGGTGCTTCAAGCAAACGTGAAAAAACCCGGCTACTGCGATCTCCTGCAGGCTGCTAAGTTCATCCACAAGGGAAAATCACAATTGGATGCAGTGAAAATGAATTTTCCCGATATCTGAAGTGCGATCGGGAGGTACGAATATGTCTGAGACGAGGCGATTAATCCAAAGAGTTGTGCTTTCTGCAGTTGTCCTGTTCAACCTCGCCGCAGCGGCCGCGGCTGATCCGCAAAACTGGTCGCGGGAGGGCTGGAAAACCGATTTCTCCAGGAGCAGCATCGACTTTGACGATATATTGTCCGGTGGCCCGCCGAAAGATGGCATTCCCTCAATAGACGATCCACAGTTTATACCGGTCTCGGACGTGGCTGATCTTGAAGACAATGAACCGGTCATTGGTCTGGAAATCAACGGCGATGCCCGCGCCTATCCGCTGCGCGTCCTCATGTGGCACGAAATAGCCAATGATACGGTGGGCGGTACGCCTGTAACCGTTACCTATTGCCCATTGTGCAATGCCGCCCTGGTGTTTGACCGGCGGATCAATGGCCAGGCCGACACCTTTGGCACGACCGGGAAACTGCGCAATTCCGACCTCGTGATGTATGACAGAGGCACGGAAAGCTGGTGGCAGCAGTTCACCGGAGAAGCGATCACAGGTGAATTGACCGGTTCGAAACTCGCCCTTGTGCCATCGAGGCTCGAATCGTGGAAGAACTTCAAGACCCGTCACCCGCAAGGCAAGGTTCTGGTTCCCAACAATGAACGTATGAGAAATTACGGGCGCAATCCCTATGAGGGATACGATAGCGCCAAGATTCCATTTCTTTTTAATGGAGAACTCCCCAAGGATATCAATGCCATGGCCCGCGTGGTTGTGGTTCGTGATGCGGGTGATCCGGTTGCCGTTTCCATGTTGAAAGTTCGACAGGATGGACCGCTTGAAAGAAACGGTGTGACAATATCCTGGCAGGAAGGCCAGGCGTCGGCCCTTGATACCGGCAGCATTGCTTCAGGCAGGGATGTTGGCAATATTATTGTCCAAAAGAATGGCAAGGATGTCCCCTACGACGTCACATTCGCCTTTGTCGCCAATGCTTTTTTGCCTGACACGCCCATAGAAAAGGCTGAAAATGAGTAATGCGGCATTGGGGCGCCTGTACATTCGTGTTACCTCAACACCATGAAAACTATGACCCGTTTGTATGTCCTCTGTCTTGTTTTTGCTGTTGTGTGCGGTGGTGCCCTCGCCCAGACGCCATCGTTTAAACCACCCTATGAGGACAAGCTGATCCGACTTTCTGAAATCGTCGGATCTGTGCATTATTTGCGCACCATGTGCATGGGCGGCGACGAGGGTTGGCGCGGCAAGATGCAGGAGCTTATTGATCTGGAGGCATCCGATCCGGAAAGGCGTGCCCGGTTGATTGCGGCATTTAACAAGGGATACCGGTCTTTCGCGTCGGTTCACACAAAATGCAGTGATACGGCGATTGAAGCAGAAGAGCTTTATCGAAAGCAGGGACTTGTGCTTGCATCCGAGATCATTGCGCGCTACGGAAATTAATAATCTATTAACCTGACATTTCACTGTGCCGCTTTTGCCATAATTTGCGTGTTACGATGTTGCCGGGAAATTACGGAGATGTGTTCTCCAGGTGGTGATATAATGGAAACGAACTTGTCTGATATCGACGAGATGATCGTGCATGAAAAAATGCAGACGGCCCTTGAGCACCAAAATGAGGCTTGGGCCGAAGGTGTTGCTGACGGGATAGAACCGGAAATTATTGCTGATGCAGCATTCGTTACCGTTTTGCGTGAAACCGTAAAAATGTTTGGCGAAGAGGCAACGGACGCGATGCTGGAGGAATTGAAACAGCGCATGCTGGCGGGGGAATTTTCTCCCGAACGCCTTATCCAGTGAGAAATCCCGTGTCGGCAGGAAACAGGGAGCTTGCGGGCATGAGCCATAGGACCATATTGCAGCGTGGCTTTTGCGTGATGCTCACCTGCCTGATGGCAGGCGCAATTGCGCCAACTCAAACATTGGGAGAAGACCTGCGGCTGCAACGCCCATCCGAGCCCTTGCGCCTGGCACTCAGTGAAATAGGCAATGCCGACGCTGACGATCTGCAAACGACGATCAAGGGCGAAGGAATACCGGCAGACACGACATCCGTGGACGAAAACGCCACTGAAGAAGAAATCAAGATCGACGCGGTAGACGAAGAACCAGCGGACGACAGCGTTGCAACGGCAATCGTCAACTACGATCTTTCGTCGCTGCCCGAGCCGGTCCAGCGCATGCGTGAATTGATCATTACAGCGGCCGTCAAAGGTGATATCGAGGCGCTGCGCCCGCTATTGGGCACCGGTGGCACACAGACGCAGCTTTCGATCAGTGGTTATGAAGGCGACCCTATCAATTTCCTGCGCGAAATATCCGGCGATGGCCAGGGTCAGGAATTGCTGGCCATATTGTTGGACATATTCAATACGGGATTTGTTCACGTTGATCCGGGCGAAGAAACCGAGGCCTACATCTGGCCGTATTTCTCCGCAGTGCCCATCGACGCGCTTGATGACAGACAGAAAGTCGAGCTGTTCCGGATCATCACAGCGGGCGACTATGAGGATATGAAGGATTTTGGTGCCTATATCTTCTATCGCACAGCCATTGGTCCTCAGGGTGACTGGAAATTCTTCATCGCAGGTGATTGATTGGGCTTGCCTCGATCCACTAGGCGACCTAACTAAAGCAATTCAGGTTTTGACGAATTTGGCAAAACCTGAATGCATCAACAAAATCAAAGGCCAATACCGTTGTCCCGCTTCTGGCAAAACGTGAAACGGTCTAATCTATCTGTTTGTCCGGAGCGCCCAAATGAAGTGTTTGCCTCTCAGCCACCGCAGCCTTGTGTCGATCACGGGCCCTGATGCCCAGGCGCTTTTGCAGGATGTAATTTCCTGTGAAGTGGACGGGCTGCCTCATGGTGTCGTGCAAACCGGCGCTTTGCTGACCCCCCAAGGCAAGATTTTGTTTGATTTTCTGATATCGCGCCGCGGTGAGGACGGATTTTTGTTCGACCTTGACGGCGATCAGGTGCCTGCATTCATCCAGCGTATGACGATGTACCGGTTGCGTGCAAAGGCAGAGATTGCAAGCATGGATGATATGACGGTTCATGCCCTGTGGGATTGCAACAGTGATGCAGATTACCTGTTGGACAGGCGTTTTCACGCCACGCAGCAGGTCTATAGGTTCTATGGCCCTGCAAGACCGGCGTCCGCCACCAGGGATGAATATGACCTGATGCGCATAGAAAGCAGTGTTGCCCAGGCCGGAGACGACTATGCGCTTTCAGACGTGTTTCCGCATGATGTTCTCATGGACCTGAATGGCGGTATTTCCTTCAAGAAAGGCTGTTTCGTGGGCCAGGAGGTTGTGTCACGCATGCAGCACAGGGCTACGGCACGCAAACGAATTGTAGCTGTTCAGGCAGAAAGCGGTTTGCCGGATAGCGGAGCGGCCATAACCTGTGATGATCGGCCCATGGGGAAATTGGGCACGGTGGTCGGCAGCAGCGGGCTCGCCCTTGTGCGCATTGACAAGGCTGCCAGGGCAATCGACGCCGGCGGTACCATTTTAGCCGATACAACACCCGTATCCTTGCGTTTTGCAAAGTGGACTGATCTGACGTTTTCCTCCGAAAAAAATGCGGATGAGGCCTGACCGGAATGCAATTTGATGGCGCCAATCCGCGTGTGTGGCAACGTATGCTCTCGGGACGCAGGCTGGATCTGCTCGACCCATCGCCGCTTGATGTGGAAATTTCCGATATTGCCCATGGCCTTGCGCGCGTAGCGCGTTGGAATGGGCAAACGATTGGGCAAAACGCTTTTTCCGTGGCCCAGCATTCGCTGATTGTTGAACAGATTTTTGTCCAGTTGAATCCAAAATCAAGCGCCATCAACCGGCAGGTTGCCTTGCTGCATGATGCGCCCGAATATGTGATTGGCGACATGATTTCACCGTTCAAGGCCATCGTTGGTGGTGACTATAAGAATGTGGAGAAAAGGCTTGAGGAAGCCATTTTTGTGCGTTTTGCATTGCCGTCGTCCATCTCGAAAGGCTTGAAGGCTGCGATTAAACGGGCGGACAAAATATCAGCTTTTTATGAAGCTGTTGTTCTGGCCGGATTTTCTGAACAGGAAGCAGCAAAACTTTTTGGACGACCACGTGGCGTCACCCGTGATATGCTGGCGTTGGAACCGTTGCCGGCAACAGAAGTACAGGATGCTTTCCTGCAACGTTTTGAAGCAATCGAATTGTGCCGCAAAGGGTGACATGCACTATCGAAAATCGTTGGATCTGAAATGCCACACCTAGTCATTTGTCCCCTCTCCCGTCTGGAACAGACCGCCGACACACACGGTGCGCGCGACATGGTGACGCTTTTGTCCAGTGACAATGAATTGCAGCGGCCAACCGGCATTCTGCCTGAGCGTCATTTGTTCCTTGATATGAATGATATCAGCGTCGCGGTGGAAGGATTGCATCGCCCCGAAGAGCATCACATCCGGCGTCTCATCGAATTCGCACAGCAATGGGACCGCTCAGCGCCGCTGCTGGTTCACTGCTGGATGGGCATTTCTCGTTCAACTGCCGCCGCTTATATTATTGCTTTGTCGCTCAATGCGCAGCGTGATGAAATGCAACTGGCGCTTGACCTTCGTCGCCTGTCCCCATCAGCAACACCAAACGCCCGTATGATTGCGCTAGCCGATCGAGTCATGGAACGCGATGGGCGCATGGTTGCCGCCGTCAAACGCATTGGTCGCGGTGCCAATGCCTATGAGGGTACGCCCTTTATTCTGCCACTGGCGGATTAAGACGATGACTGTGGGTTCAACAGCGGTCGAAATTGGTCTCAATGCCGCAATTGTAACCGTTACTGACAATAATCCCGTCATACTGGTGGTATCCGGGGCTGCCGCTGCGCTACAGGGGCAGGCTGTACCGGGTGGATTGCCATTTGGCTCGTTCGATCCGCTGCAACACCGCACTTTTGAAGCCGGGTTGCGTGCTTCGGTTGCCGAGCAAACCGCTTTTCATCTGGGTTATGTCGAGCAGCTTTACACATTTGGTGATCGCGGCAGACACAAACGGCCTGATGATATCGGGCCCCATATTGTTTCCGTTGGATATCTCGCTTTGACCAGGGATGATGGTGCCCGCGATGATGTCCTGCAGCGAACGGGCGCGTCGTGGCACGGCTGGTACGGCTATCTGCCGTGGGAAGATTGGCGAGACGGACGCCCGTCACTGCTCGACGATACTATTATTCCCGCATTGAAGCGTTGGACGCAGAGCCCGGTGATGCGTGAAGAGGGCCGTCATCTGCCAAGCCGCAAATCGCGTTTGCGCCTGGCATTCGGTGATGATGATTTCCCCTGGGATGAAGAGCGCGTTCTGGAACGGTATGAATTGCTGTATGAGGCAGGTCTCATAGAAGAAGCCGCCACCGACGGGCGCATCACACAAAGCGGACTTGCCCTTCGGCTTGGACGCCCTATGCCACTTGATCACCGGCGGATCCTTGCAACCGCCATGTCCAGATTACGCGGCAAACTCAAATATCGACCCGTTATTTTCGAACTCATGCCACCTCAATTTACCCTGACAGCCCTGCAATCCACTGTGGAAGCCATTTCGGGCCGACACCTGCACAAACAGAATTTCCGCCGACTTGTTGAAGGAGCTGAACTTGTTGAATTGACCGGCGCGACCAGCACAGCAACCGGCGGCAGGCCAGCAGCCCTCTACCGGTTTCGCCGCAAAATCTTCGAAGAACGCCCGGCACCCGGACTTAAACTGGGCGGGCGTTAGCTATGTAGGTAAGGAACTGACGCTGTCCAGTTTCACTCAAGCGTCATGGTAACTTCGCCCAAACCGGACATCTGAACGCTGATCGAACCTTTGCCTTTGTGATAGCAGATCGGACTGTGTGTTCCGCACAGGACAATTTGACCAGCACGCAGCAATAGACCCCGTTCCGACAGATGATTGGCAAGCCAGGCAACCGTGTCGAGTGGCAGCTGTGGTGATGCACCAGTCACATCAACCGTTACTTTTCCATCAATGCTGACCACCGTTCTGATGGTCTCCACATGCAGGTGATTTGGCAGGATGCCCGGTCCACCAATGACGGCCCCTTCATTTGAAATATTCTGCGCAATCGCATCGGGCATATGGACACATGTCATGTCTGTATTGCGCATGTCCAAAAGCTCAATCGCCGGCACAAAACGGTCGATGGCGGCCATAACTGTGGATCGATCAAACGGGCCATCCTGCGGCGAGAGATCAGATTTCATGATCGCGGCAATTTCGGGTTCGAAGGCAAATTCGGTGAAGGCTGACGCAGGTAATATCGCGCCGGTTTCCTGCCGTTGATTGCCAAAAACCCTGCCGCTCAGTGGTGCTTTGAGTTTGAACCGTTCCATAAGGGCCGGTGCATTTGCCGCGATCTTCCAACCGGAAACCGCATCCCGTTTGCCACTACGGATCAGTTCATCAACCAAAATATCCTGCAGGTGATAGGCTTCAGCCGTTGTGCGCCGGGGATCGGTTGCGTAGGGATTAAACGCGTTGCCATCCACAATGTCCGTCATGATCTTGCGGGCGATTTGAGTGTGGGCGGTCATGCAATCATCCTTTTGAAATCAGCCAGCCATTCAAGGCTTTGCAATGTGTTGCCCACCGGTGTGTATTCTGCAGACACGTCATCGTCGTATCCAACCTCGCGCAGGGCATCTATTGCTGCTGCAAATTCGATTACACCGGTGCCGGGTTGATGCCGGCCCGGCGTGTCGGCAAACTGCACATGGCCTATATATTTGCCGCACGTTCGAATTGCAGTGCAAAGGTCTCTTTCGGTTATTGCCATATGGTAAAGGTCAAACTGAATAGCCAGGTTTGGATGACTGACCTCATTCACGGCATCCAGACCGGCCCGCAGTCCGGAGATAAAAAATCCCGGAACATCCTGCCTGTTAACCGGCTCCAGCATTACCTTTACGCCAATCGCCTGCATAACATCTGCCACATGGGCCAGATTACGACACAGCACGCGTTGGCATTCTTCCGGATCCATGTCTTCGTCAGGACGGCCGGACAAGATGTTGATTTTTCGCACACCCAGGGCCTGGGCATCGCAGGCACAACGCGCAACCGCTGCGCGAAAGGCGTCTTCCTGTCCGGGCAAGGCAGCAAGACCCACGGCATCACCCGGCCCCCTGGGCACATTGATAAGTGTGATGGGCATACCGGTATTTTGAGACTGCTGGCTTAACATCGTTATGTTCTGCGCATGCGGAAACTGTATTTCCACGGCATCAAATCCCGCCTTTTTCGCCGCCGACAACCGTTCGACCTCGGGTAACTCCGTAAACATCATCGAGATATTTGCGATCAACCGCATCGTCTGCCCCTTCAGATTCATTTGTTGACATTGGAACCGATCCGATGATTAAGTTCAAGCATAAACATTCTATGAGTAGACGTTCCACAAGGATACTAAATAGTGTCATCCTCAAAAAAACCACTCAGATCACGGATCACCACGGATGGAATTGACAGAGCACCGCATCGCGCATTCATGCGTGCAATGGGTTTGGATGATACCGCTATCGCCAAACCCATGGTTGGTGTGGTCAGCCAGAAGGGCGAGGTAACCCCCTGCAATATGACCCATTATGCGCAGGTTGATTATGCCAAGGAAGGCATCGCAATGGCGGGCGGCACGCCACGTGAATTCACGACCATTTCCGTTTCGGACGGGATTGGCATGAACCATGAGGGGATGAAATTCTCGCTTGTCAGCCGTGAAATCATCGCAGACAGCATTGAAGCGGTCATCCACGGCCATGCCTATGATGGCATTGTGGGTTACGGGGGCTGCGACAAAACACTGCCGGGTGTGATAATGGGGATGGTTCGCTGTAATGTGCCGTCGGTATTTGTCTATGGCGGCTCTGCGTTACCCGGCAGGTTCAAAGGGCAGGATGTGTCGGTTCTGGACACATACGAGGCTGTCGGCGCGGTTCAGGCCGGCACCATGACAACCGACGAACTTACCCGGATTGAAGAGGCCTGCAAGCCAACCATTGGCGCCTGCGCCGGGCAGTTCACGGCAAATACAATGGCCATGGTTGCAGAAGCACTTGGTTTGACGGTCCCGAATTCGTCAATGATCCCCGGCGTTTACTCTGAACGCAAAGGTGTCGGACATCGTGCCGGAGAACTGGTCATGCAGATGATCGAGAATGACGGTCCACTGCCCCGTCAGATTGTCACCCGCAAGGCGCTCGAAAATGCCTGTGCCATTGTTGCCGCAACAGGCGGCTCCACCAACACGGCGTTGCACATCCCTGCCATCGCCCATGAGGCTGGAATAAAGTTCACCGCTGATGATACAGCCGCGGTGCTGCAACGCACGCCCTTCATCGGTAATCTGCGTCCGGGGGGCAAATACCACGCCAGGGATGTCTATGAAGTGGGTGGTGCCCATGTTGTCATCAAGGAACTTATTGCCCATGGATTTATGCATGGCGATACGCTGACAGTCACGGGTCGCACATTGGCACAAGAAGTTGCCGATGCGCCCGCACCGGACGGCGAGGTGATCCGCCCTGTCTCAGACGCTATTGCATTGTCCGGTGGCGTTGCCGTGCTCAAAGGCAATCTTTGCCCGGATGGCGCATTGCTCAAGGTGGCCGGGTTGAAATCTCTGGTATTTTCGGGAACTGCCCGCGTTTTTGAAAGCGAAGATGACGCCGTTGAAGCGGTGCATACCCGTGATTATCAGGAAGGTCAGGTTCTGATCGTACGCAACGAGGGCCCCGTGGGCGGGCCTGGCATGCGCGAGATGCTTGGATTGACGGCGCTCATCTACGGTCAGGGCATGGGAGAAAAGGTTGCGCTGCTGACGGACGGCCGCTTTTCCGGTGCCACCCGGGGCATGTGTATTGGTCATGCTGCCCCCGAAGCTGCGGTCGGCGGCCCCATGGGGCTGGTGGAAAATGGCGACAGGATTGTGATTGATGGCAAGGCTGCGACCATCACGCTTGAGGTAACCGACGAAGAACTGCAACGCCGTCGCGCAATCTGGTCGGCACCCGAAACGCGCCACAAGGGCGGTTTGCTGTCAAAATATGCCGCGACGGTTGGACAAGCTCACGAAGGGGCTGTGACTCATGCAGGCAATGCCCAATGGCCACTGCCACGCCGTTGAACAGCTGATAAAGGACGCCCCGGATGGATGATCAATTTACACTTGGATACATAGGCACCGGCTTGATGGGATTGCCGATGGCAGGGCGTCTCGTCGACGCGGGCAACAGGATTGTGGTCTGGAACCGGACCGCGGCCAAGACGCAGCCATTGGTCGACAAAGGCGCCATTCAGGCCAACAATGCGGCAGATGTTGCGCAACAGGCCGACGTCATCTTTATGTGCCTGACTGATACCAGGGCAGTCGAGGCCGCCGTCTTTGGCGAAAATGGCATTGCGTCCGGGGCACGCAGCGGCAGCATTCTTGTCGATTTTTCCTCGATACAACCCGATGCCACACGCGATTTTGCCGCCCGGCTTGAAGATCAGACGGGGATGGCCTGGGTCGACGCCCCTGTCTCCGGTGGTGTGCCGGGGGCACAGGCGGGCACCCTGGCGATCATGGCAGGCGGACGGCAAGAAAGTTTTGACATAATCAAACCTTTTGTTCTGCAAATGGCGTCACGTTTTACATTGATGGGCCCGATTGGTGCCGGACAGACAACCAAATTGTGCAATCAGGTTATCGTTGGATGCACCATGGCGGTGCTGGCAGAGGCCGCACGTCTTGCCACCAACGCTGGCGTTGACGCAGCCCGCCTGCCTGAAGCACTCGAGGGCGGATTCGCGGACAGCAAACCACTTCAACTGTTTGTACCGCGAATGGTCAACGCTCAGCACGAGCCACCGCTGGGACATGTTTACACCATGCTCAAGGATCTGGATTCTGTTTGCGATCTGGCACGCGCCAATACCTCGCCGGTCCCCTTTACCGCGATGGCTGCAGAGCAGTTTCGACTGCTGACTGTTCGCGGTGGCCCTGAGGCAGATGCATTGGAAATTTTTAAACTGAGTGCGCCCGGCAAATTGTAACCAGGGGCGAATATCAAAATTCAACCAAGGGAGAGGAAAATGAAAACTCTAAAAACACTTGTGATGGTCGCGGCCATTGGCGTGACGTCGCTACCGGCACTGGCACAGGACGTTAAAACCCTGCGCGTGGGATCATGGCTGCCGCCGCATCATCTGATTATATCCGGGATTCTTGAGCCGTGGGCGGCAGCAATTGAAGCTGAGACCGATGGATCACTGAAGTTCGAATTCATGACATCGGCACTTGGCCCACCCCCTGCGCAATTTGATTTGTTGCTGGATCAGGCTTTTGACGTCGGATATGGCGTCAGCGGTCACAACGCTGGCCGCTTTCCCATGACGCAGGTGATGGATCTGCCATTCATGTCTCCCGATCCATGGGCTGGTTCAGCGGCGTCCTGGCAGACCTATGAGAAATATGGCACCGAGTATGGTGAACATGATGGTGCCCATGTGGTTGGCCTGTTCACCCATTCCAATCCGAATATCAACATGGCCAACGGCAGAGTTGAAAAACTGTCTGATCTTCAGGGTAAGACAATCCGCGTTGGTGGCAACGTAACAGGTCGTATGATGGAAGAACTTGGCGCATCGCCGGTTCAACTGCCGCCGACCGAAGCGCAAACCGCGATGTCTCGCGGTGTTGCTGACGGCATTACATTCCCGCTGGAATCCATTGATTTCTTTGGCATTACGCCGGTGATCAAGTCTATCACCAAAGTTCCCGGTGGCCTCTACACCGACACTTTCTGGATTGCCTTCAACCAGGACAGCTGGGATGGGTTGACCGACGAACAGCGTGCGGCAGTGGAAAAACACTCCGGCATGGCGATTGCTTTGCTTGCGGGGTTTGCCTGGACGAATGGCGACATTTACGGCGAACAAAAGCTGATTGAAAACAATGTTGAGTTCATTACCCTGCCGGACGAAGATGTTGCCTCTGCCCGCGAAAAACTGAAACCACTTGAAGCAGAGTGGGTGCAGCAGGCAACCGAAAAAGGGTATGATGGTGAAGCCATTCTCCAATATGCGCGCGAGATCGTGAAGCAATACGCAGCTGACAAAACGGTAAACGTGGCCAAATGACTTTGAGCGGTGTCAGGCCCACTGCGGTGTGGCACCGCTTTTTCAAACCTCAATTGTTCAATAGGGATTTCGCTCGTGCTGACACGTGTAATCGCCATTTTTGACAAAGCGTGTGTGGCTTTGGCTCTGGTGTCCGGGGCCATCGCCGCCTTCGTCATGGCGGTGACATTTGTCGGGGTCGTTATGCGCTATGGATTTCGCAGCCCGCTTATGGGCGGGTTCGAGATGATTGAGATCGGCATGGGCCTTATTGTATTCACCGCATTGCCGCTGATGGTGCGCAATCGCGGCAATATCTCGGTTACGGTTCTGTCTGACAAATTTCCACCATCACTGGCGCGCGCGACTTCGGTGCTATCGGATCTGGTTGGCTGCGCGCTGACAGGTTTTATCGCCTGGCGGGTTTGGCTGCAGGGAGAGCGCCTGTTGACCTATAATGAAGTTACGATGGAACTTCGGGTGCCAAAAGGGCTGATAGCGCAGGGTATGGCCCTGTTTTTGGCTGCAACGGCGTTGGCTTTTCTGATTTGCGCGCTTGAAGCCCGGCGTCGCCCCTCCAGCAAACAAAGTGTATCCTGATGGGCGTGTGGGAGATTGCACTGATATCGTTTGGCAGCGTGTTTGTCATGATGATGATTGGCATGCCCATTGCGCTGGCAATGTTGCTTGTGGGTCTGGCAGGCATCTGGATTAACATATCCGAGCGTACGGCGATGGGCATGATCGGCCAGTTGCCAATCAATGCGACGATGTCCTATGAGCTTTCAGTGCTGCCCATGTTTATTCTGATGGGCGCATTTGTTACCCGAGCCCGCATGTCCGAAGATCTCTACAGGCTGTGCCACGGCTTTGTGGGGCACATGCGCGGTGGTCTGGCTGCGGCGACTATTCTGGCCTGTGGTGGATTTTCTGCGCTGAGCGGTTCCTCTATTGCCACTGCGGCAACCATGGCAAAAGTCGCGGTGCCTGAAATGCGGCGCTATGGCTATGCAGACGGTTTTGCCGCATCTGCGGTTGCCGCCGGCGGCACACTGGGGATTCTGATCCCGCCGTCAGTGATCCTCGTGCTTTACGGAATTGCCACCGGAACGGACATAGGCGCCCTGTTTCTGGCAGGTATCCTGCCGGGGATTTTGGCCATCGTTCTTTATCTTGTGGCAATTCGCATCACCGCTCAGATCGACCCCAGCTGCGCACCGGCAGCGCCACGGGCCGACTGGTCCCAAAGGGTGGCATATCTGCGTCGCGTCGGCCCCATCCTGCTTTTGTTTCTGGGTATAATTGGCGGACTTTACCAGGGCGTTTTTACCCCCACCGAGGCTGGCGGTGTTGGCGCAACGGGCGCGCTGGCTTTTGCCCTTTGGCGACGGGCACTTTCATTTCAGGGCCTCGTGGCGAGCCTGACTGAAACAGTCCTGACAACAGCAAGCCTCTTTCTGGTGCTGATTGGCGCTCTGGTCTTTTCCAATTTCATGAACCTGATTGGACTGCCCGCAGCCCTTTCCGATCTCATTTTGACGATGGGTCTTGGCCCCATGGCGGTCATCTTTGCCATATTGGTGATCTATGTTTTCCTTGGCATGTTCATGGAAAGCCTGTCGATGATCCTGCTGACTGTTCCGATCTTCTTTCCAATTGTCACCCAGCTTGGGTTTGATGCGGTCTGGTTCGGCATATTCGCGGTCATGGTGACCGAACTGTCCCTGATCACACCACCTGTTGGCTTGAACCTGTTTGTTATCAAGTCGGTTATTGACGACCTGCCGATCGGAAAAATCTATCGCGGCATCATACCATTCGTGTTGGCTGATATTGTTCGCATCATCATCATCATCGCCTTCCCGTGGATTGTCATGGTCTTGCCGCTGATGGCGCGATAGGTGCAACAGACTGAGAAGAGGAACCAGAACATGCCGGATCAAGCAACGGCACGATACTATGAAGAAAAGCCTGCGCCTCAAACAGGCGAACTTGACCACGGTATCCTGCACGAATTTGTCGGCATGTATCTGCGTGTAGCCTATGAAGCGGCCTATGGGGACTTTACCAAAAGGCTTGGTTCCGAAGCGTTGCGACCGGGCTATTTCACCATCCTTACCCTGATCGTAAAAAATCCGCGGATCAGTCAGACCCAAATCGGCCAGGCCTCTGCCAGAGACAAATCAACCGTTACCAAGGCCCTGCGCTGGATGGAGGACGAAGACATCATTTTGCGGCTTACTTCCGCCAAGGACCGACGCTCACATTTGAGCGTTGCAACGGAAAAAGGCATAGCCTTGCAGGCGCGCATGGAAGTGGAGGCCGTAAAACATCTTGAGGCTCTGAACGCGGCTATTGGCAAGGACAGATACGCCGATTTCATCCAGACCCTCAAGGATCTGGCCGAAAATCTTCGCACGCCCGCCGTACCACTTTGAACAAAGTGCGGTTTCTCATGAAAGCCTGGATCACTCCAGAACAACCGGGCGCCTGCCGATTGAGCTTTGATCCGAACCGGTCCGATAATGGAGCATATATTCACCTGGATCATTCGGCAATTGCAGCACGACCGGGTTACCGCTGCTCGTGGCAACAGCGGCCTCAGCTGTATCTGAGCCGATTTTGCTAATCGAGATCGTATCCCCCTCAATGTCCGGTCCGACCCAGAACACTTCAAGCTGTGCACCGGCGGCTGTACTGTCGGCGGCCTCAAGAACGGCGGGTTCTGTCGTCACCGCACTGGCCTCGACCACTTTAACAGAACGGCGCGCCAATACTTTTTTCGGACTGCCGTGAGCGATGTAGCGAATAAGATAGGTGCCTGTTTCTGCAGGCATTTTCAACCTGACCGGATTGCCCCGTTTGGTTGCCTTGTAGTGCAGGTATTCACCGGGCTTCGATCCAATTGCAGCCACTGATACAAAATCGTTCTGGTTGTTGGGACCGACATAGGACACATCAATTTCTGTGTCGACAACCACTGTATCGGGTGCATCCAGCACCACATTGGCCGCGACGATATTGATGTCGCGCGTAGCAAGGATGCGCTGTGGATTGCCGTTGGCTATGTAACGCAGTTGATACAGGCCCGGTTCAAGAGGCATTTTGAGTTTCGAGGGATTACCCCGCTTGCTATAGACGTAATGCACATATTTCTGCGGCGGCTGATCCGGCGCTGCAACCGAAATATAGTCATTCTTGTTGTCAGGCCCCTCCCAGCGCACGTCTATCGATGATCCTGCCTCAGCACTGTCTGATGCCTCAAGGGAAACCTGCGCGGCCTCTACACTGATCGTGCGCGATGCGAGCATTTTGGCCGGATTTCCGGCAGCGATATATCTGATCTGATATTCGCCCGGTTCAAGTGGCATTTTAACCGACGCCGGGTTACCGCGTTTGGTGTAGGCATAGTGTTCGTATTTGTCGGGCTTTTGATCGGCCGCCGCAACCGAGATGTAATCGTTCTTGTTGTCTGGCCCTGACCAGGTGACATCAACCTGTGAGCCGGCAATTGCCTGTGCCTGCGCGTCGAGGGTGACGACAGCATCGACGACCGTAATCGACCGTGTCGCGATCACTTTGGCCGGGTTTCCGGCAGCGATGTAGCGCAACTCATATACGCCGGGGTCAAGCGGCATTTTGACTGATGCGGGTTTTCCACGTTTTGTATAGGCATAACTGGAATATTTCTGAGGCTTCTGATCTGTCGTTGCCACCGATATATAGTCGTTTTTATTGTCGGGGCCGTCCCATTCCACATCAACGGCGCTGCCGGCCACGGCTTGATCAGGGGCAACCAGGGTTGCGCTGACGGCAACGACCGAGAGCGGGCGGCGTGCCAGTACCCGGGCCGGATTGCCTTGCGCGACATAGCGCACCTCATAGGTTCCAGGCTCTATGGGTGATGTTACCTGCGCAGGATTGCCCCTGGCGGTGTAGGCATATTTATCATAGGCCGTGTCCTTGGCATCGGGCGCAGTGATCGCGATGAAATCGCTTTTATAGTCCGGACCATCCCATGTGACATCCAGCACCGAGCCTGCGGCTACCTCATCTGCTGCGTCCAGCGTCACTGCAAGGTCGGTGACGGTAATGGGGCGGCTGGCCGATACGCTTTGCTTGCCGGGCACGCTGCGAATATAGCGCAACTCATACGAGCCGGGAGCAAGAGGCATGCGTATAGCAACCGGATTGCCTTCCGAGATATAGGCATAGTCCAGATACTTTCCCGGTTTGGCGCCTTGTGGCACAACCGTCACATAATCTTTGTCACCTATTTCGGCATCCCATGTGACATCAACTGTTGACCCGATGGGTGTTGAATCCTGAGCTTTAAGTGAAGCCTGATAGGCGATTTCAGGCAATTCAAGGATGATGGTTTTTTCTTGCCCCGCGACTTTGAAATCTGCCTGGGCTGTTGTTTCATCTTCCAGACGCAGCACCGAGACAGAATAATCACCAGGCAGCATGTCCAGGTCCGTTGTGCCTGTCGGATCGGTTTGATCGGCAGTACCATCGGGTGCAAAAGACCAAACCAGCCCGTCCCTGATAGCCGGACCGCCTTTGCCAATTGTGGCACGGAAGGTGATTGTGACAGGCATGGGTTCTGGCTCGGGGGCAGTGGCAATTTCAACCAGAGCAGCCCCCAATTGTGAGGCATCATCGGCAGAGCGGAAAGTGCCACCTGTTTCGGCGGCCAAACATTGCATCTGTGCAACTGCCTTGGGGTCGTTAATGTCAAAGCCTACCACATGGGCGGTAAAATCCACCCCGGCTTCTTCGAGTGCGCGGGCCGCCGCACAGGGGTCAGGGTGGCAGGTTTCTATCCCGTCCGAGATTAGGATCACCGTTGCCTTTTCTTCGGTATAGCGCAGCGATTCAGCGGCGGCGATAACCGCGTCAGTCATCGGCGTTTTGCCTTTTGGCTTAATCGCATTCACTGCGTTTGAAATGGCGCCCTGGGTTCCGGTGCCAGCGGGCACCAGCGTTTCAATGTCACGGCAATCGCCTTTGCGCCGGTGGCCATAGACCGCCAGGCCAAGCGCCTGATCCTGTGGTAATGTCTGCAACAAATCGCCAATGACTTTCTGTGCAATGGTGATTTTGGCAGTGCCATCAACCTGCCCCCACATGGACCCCGATCCATCCAGAACAAGAATGGTCGAGGCGCGATCCTGAGCAATTGCAGGAAGTGATAAACAGACTGACAGAATGAATGCTGCAACAAAACGCATTTGATAAATCCCCCCTGGAATATTCAAATGGAAGCAGATTTCGCCCCTGATTTCCAGAATTTAATGAATAAGGTTGCCGCAATCCTGTATCGCACTGCTCATCTGGCGGGCAATCGTGCACTTGAAAGCGGTCGGATCTATCGGGAAACAGCTTTCACTGATTTGGGGAATTTGGCGCATAGCCCGCGCAACACATGCTCCAGCCGCAAGTTCGGTTTTGTGATTGTGCTGACATTGCCAACCGCCAAAGCGGGGGCCGGCGGGGCCCGAGTTTTCCACCGACCCCGCTTTCACTCAAAACCCGAAGTTCAATCGCAGACCAGCAGAATATTGTTGCTGATTGTCACTCAATAGAGCACCGATACTGGCCCGGATTGTGGTTCGTTCATTCACCTGGGCAACAAGGCTGGCATTCAGATCAGCAAAGATATCGTCTCCTTCGCTTGCAACGGAAAAGCCCGGTCCGCTGCCGCCTGCCCCAATGAACCGGACATTGGTTGATTGCTCGTTGCCGCCAACCACAGCCAAAATACCGGCGCCGAAATTGGCCCGGGCAGACATGCCTCCCAAAACGAAATCTGTGCCGATTTCCAGCATCGGATTGAGTGTGACAAAGGTGTTGGACATGGAATCCACAACCAGGCCGAAGCTGCCTGCACCGCTCTCGGTATACCCGCCCTGGTGCGTGTATTGAACACCCACATCAAACCACGGCTTGATGTATGTGTTCTTGGTAACGTCAAAGTAGTGTGAAATTCTTGCGTGTCCCGCAACCCAGCTTGTGCTGGGATCACTGTCAGCGGATAGGATACCGCCCGGTGTCATGACATGGCGGGATTGATCATACTTGCTGTAGCCACCGGACAGGGAGGCTGAAAGTGTGGTTGCCCCGAGTTCGCGTTTCAAAACCCCGCCAAGCTGAAAGCGATTGCCATCACCGCTGAACCCATCATTTGACAGGTCGGACCGCTCATAACCCAGTGCGAAACCGGCAAACCAGCCATCAGACACCTCTGCCTGCATACCACCGGAAATACCAAAGACTGTCTCATCATAATCAATCGACAGACCGTCACGCTGGCGTTCAATACCGGTTCCTGTGATGTTTCCCCAGTAGCACGACCCCTGTTCTGAATATTGTGCCACACCACCGACGCTCATGGCCGGGCAACTGTTGAGGTTGTCCGAGAACCGCAGTGAGGAAAATCTGGCCGAGGCCACCGGAGAAAATATCTCTGCCGGCGCATAGCCATCATAAATATCGATCAGATCACCAACATTTTCTGCCCGAAGAAGCACAAGGGAAAGGTCTTCAACGAAATCCGGGTCCACCGTCGATCCGTTTTGCGTATCCTGCACAATCGCAATGAGATTACTGACATTGCCGCCCACGCTTTTATGGTTTGCATTGATGCGGGCGCGAACACTCTGTGTAACCTTGGATTGTGCAACCTCATCACCGTCCCAGGGTGTATAATCGACCTTGTAATTCAGCAAGACCAGATTATATCCATCCGAACGCGTTCCGCGATCGACGCTATAGTCGACAGTCGCTGAATTGACGGCGCTCAATTCGGTAGTGATGAGCTCTCCTTTGGATTCAATGATCTCCAACTGTCCCGTCTGACCGTCTGCGGGCGTTCCACTTACCGCATAGGGTGTAATCGTACCCGCAAACGTGCTGGCCTTACTGATGTCAATAATGCCAATCAGGTCATTTTCCTTGCCAAACGCGATATCGACCTGGGTCGTGCCCTCTGCGGTCTGGTTGATGATGCCGTCAACCCCGACTTGCGCTGCCACACCAAACGCACCAGCCGAGAGGGAGCCGCTATTCGAAATCTCGCCACCGGCAAGGTCCGAGTGCCGCCCAAGCCCAAAAAACCCGCCTTCATGGTTGACGATGTTAATCGCCTGTGCCGTACCTGCAGCGCCAGCGCTTAGTTCCGAATGTATTGCACCTCCAAGCATGCCGTAGTTGGAAATACCGAGTGCGGCTTCGCCATTGGTGCGCACGACATAACTGGCCGTATCGATACCGTCCTGGATCAGGATGCCATGGTTGACAATTTTATTATCGCTCCCGTCCAGCAGGGCTATTGTCTCGGCGCCATCGGACCCGTTGGATACTTCTGCTGCAGCATCAATGGTAATCTCAACCGAATTGTTGGTGCCGTCGCCGCTGACGCTTTGAGCCAGGATCGCCCGACCAGCCGTACCAGAGGCACGAATGCTGCCTCCCTTTTCGACATTGATTTTCACGGTTCCGCTTGTATCCGTTGCACCGGCACCGGCAATGCTCTGGGCAAACAGTCCAACCGAGCGTTCGCCGGTAACCAGCACCGCAGCACTCACAGCAGCCGATATTTCACCGCTGGAACCATCATTTCCATTGTTGCCCACATAGTTCACTATGTTGCTGTTGGCGGAAGGGTCAGCCCCCATAACACCGCCACCGCCGCCAACTGATTGCAGGTAGACCCCATGCGCCTTGTCGCCGGTCGTGGTGATTGTATCGTGTACTGCAATTTTTATACTGCCGCCATCGCCGCCTGATCCCTTGGGCTGATCAACAGCATAGCCATAGCCCACATGCATGTCGCCCCAGTCCGTACCCACACCATCGTCAACATCTCCGGCAATTCCGCCGCCGCCGCCGACTGTCTGCGCCAACAGCCCAACGCTGCCTTTGCCACTGGTGAAGATGCTGCCACCAGTATCCAGGGTGACGTTGACATCACCACCGTCGTTGACGCCGGTCTTATAGGCACCGCCACCCGCACCGCCGACCGTGGCAACGGTCCAGAATGTTCCCGCACCCGCGCCGCCCTTGCCGCCGCCGCCGCCGATGCTTTGCGTGTGAATTCCGAATGAATAGTCACCCAGGGTCCGGATTGCGCCACTGTTGGTGACCGATACGGTTTCACCATTGCCTTGCGCGCCGCCGTTTCCACCAATGGCAATCGTCATGCTGGAATAGGAAGGCAATTCATTACGGTCATCGATGCCGGTTTCGATTGCCAGAACCTGCTTGTTCGAAGTCCACGCATCAAGGCCCAGACCACCGTCACCGCCGATACCGCCGCCGCCGCCAATGCTTTGCGCGACGATACCATGTGAGAGTTTGCCGGTCGTCGTCAGCGCACCGGAATTTGTTACCGCAACCTTTTCACCATTGCCGCCCGAGCCCCCGCTGCCACCAATTGCGAGCGCCATTTTGACTTCGACCTCGGACTCTTCGCCCTCTTTACTTTTACATTTGTAAAGGCCCGCATCCTTTGCAAATGTACAGCCAAGCTCTCCCGCATTGATCGACGTGGTGGAGGCTACGCCACCATCCCCGCCACCGCCGCCAACACTCTGCGCAACCAAAGCATCCGAACCAAGTCCCATGGTAATAACCGCACCGCTGTTTGACAGCGTTGCAGTTCCCGCATGCTTTCCTGAACCACCAGAGCCGCCGACGGAAATACCGGCATTGAGTGATACTTTGGATATCCCGGCAGCCGCAGCACCGTCATCGGCATTTTTTAAGGTGAGATTGAGATTTGCAGCGCTGCCGCCGCGTCCACCGCCGCCACCTATGCTTTGAACGAATATGCCGGTCGAGCCACCCAGACGGGTCGAGACCATTCCGGAATTTACGATGCTCGCTGCGGCGCCGACTGCGCCGTCACCGCCGCTACCGCCAACATCAACACTGACGGCACCCTGCGGCGAACCCTTGATGCTGGCCAGAATTGAATATGTGCTGCCGCCGTCCCCACCCGAGCCACCGATGGAAGAGGCGTAGAGCCCCGTAGCGAGGAAGCCGGTTGTCGCCACGGCGTTCTGGTTGTTGATTGACACGGTGCCTGACTTGCCGCCCTTACCCCCGGAGCCGCCTATATCAATGTTCACATTGACAGATTTATCGCCTGTCCAGTCGACATTGCCGGTGTAGACACTGCCACCGGTTCCGCCGTTACCACCTGTAGACAAGGCGTAAATTCCGTGCGCCGCAAAATCATTGGTCGTAATGGCCTTCTCAGCGTTGAAGGTCGAGACAGAAACGTCACCCGAAGTGCCGCCATTGCCGCCGCTACCGCCGACTGACACGCCAATTTGTGCACTGACAGCGCCGGAGGAAAAGCCGCCTTCGGCGGCCAGCCCGCCATCACCACCCGACCCGCCAACGCTTTGGGCCAGAATGCCGTAGGAATGGGTCCCCAGTGTCGCAATATCACCGAAGGACCGGACCTCCGTGTTTCCGGCAACACCGCCATCGCCGCCAGCCCCGCCAATGGTCACATCGATTTTGCCACCCTTGCCGGCTGCAATGCTGCCGCTCAGGCTACCCTTGGCGCTGCCGCCCTGCCCGGCAATGGACTGGGCGACGATGCCGCTGGCATATGTGCCGCTTGTACTGATGGAGCCGAGACTTTGGACAAATGCATCGCCGCTGGTTCCCGCATCGCCGGCATCAGCCCCGATTGCAACGCCGACATTTCCCTTGCTCACCAGCGAAACATCGGCAACAAAGCCGGAGCTCCCCCCTGCCCCGGCAATGGATTTGGCATCCAGGCCAACTGACATATCACCAAATGTGACGACGTTTGAGTTTGCGTAAAGTGTTACCGCACCACTGTTGCCACCCTCACCGCCTGAACCGCCAATCGCAACGCCAACTTCAACTTTACTGGCACCCGAAGCGGTCATTGTGGTTCCGCTTTCGCCGCCGCCGCCGCCAACACTCTTAATCGATACACCCGCAGACAGATGTCCGGATGTTGTCAGATCGCCCTGAATGCCAACAACGACATCGCCACTTGTACCGCCTTTTCCGCCATGGCCACCAATGGCAGCGTTTATAGAACCCGTTTTTGATACGCCAGAAAAAGC
The DNA here is from genome assembly GCA_947501445.1 of uncultured Rhizobiaceae group bacterium. Lineage (GTDB taxonomy): Bacteria > Pseudomonadota > Alphaproteobacteria > Rhizobiales > Rhizobiaceae > Hoeflea_A. Next base: position 38,173 of record CANMVS010000029.1, read on the forward strand.
ACCGGTGAAATGCGACGCACCACCACCGCCAGCGATGGATTTTGCGTTTACCGCTGCTGAAGAATGTCCCAGCGTCGTGATTGATCCTGTGGAGGTCACCGATACCTTTTCACTATCTGCTCCAGCGCCGCCACTTCCCCCCACCGAAACATCGACAGAAACATTCGAGACCAAAGCACCACTTGCGGTGATCCCCGAATGACCACCGCCACCGCCAATGGACATGGCGTTTATTCCTGCAGAGATATCACCTTCGGTTTTAATGTCACGTGTTATGGCGACAGTCACCTCGTCACCATTACCGCCGTCGCCACCGCTTCCCCCGACCGAAGCATTTACGGAAACTTCCGAAACCGCTGATCCAGCCGCCGTGGTGCCGGCATAGCCGCCGCCGCCGCCAATGCTGTGCGCATAGACACCGGCGGAGTTATCACCTTTGGTTGAGATGTCAGCCGTAGAATTCCCTTTAACCGTTACGACGCCGCCGTCGCCACCGGCGCCACCGGTGCCGCCGATTGCAGCGCCCAGTGTAATCTCGCCTGCAACAGAGCCACCAACCGTGGTTCCACTGTGACCACCGCCACCGCCGGTGCTTTCAGCAACAAGCGCGGCAGAATTGGCACCTTCAGTTGATAAAACACCGCTGGACCCCGTGGTTTCGACGGTAACCGCTCCGGCTGAACCACCTGAGCCACCGGCGCCACCGATAGACACCGTTGCAGAAACTCCCGTAGAGGCAGAAGCCGCAAGCGAGTTACCAGCGTTGCCACCGCCGCCGCCAACAGAATGGGCGTGAATGGCCGAGGCATTACTCCCTTTCGTTGTGAACGCACCGCCCGTGGTGACGCTGACAGCGCCCCCATCCCCCCCCGCATGACCAGCACCACTTTTGGCGATTGCCAATGAAAACCCCGGACCTGCGCTGGCCGATACTGCGGTACCGCCATCGCCACCACCGCCGCCGACGCTGAGCGCGACAAGACCGCGAGCGCGTTGGCCGCTGGTCGAGACCGTGTAGCCGCTTGCACCGCCGTCATCATATGTGACGATGTCACCGTCACCACCCCCACCACCTGCACCACCGATGGCAACACTGACAAACGCAGATACCGAATAGGCAGATGAGCCGCTGCCCCCGCCGCCGCCGATGCTGGTGAGGAATATTCCGTCGGAATCTGCGCCGCTTGTCGTGACATCACCTGTATTGTTGATCGTCACCGAACTGCCATGACCGCCGTCTCCGCCACTGCCACCAATGGCCAATATACCAACCGTCGAGTGGGCTGATCCGCCGCCGCCGCCAATGCTGGCGGCGTACAGACCATCCGAGTAGTCTCCTTCAGAGGTCAATCGATCTTCACTCAAGGCGGTTACAATCCCTCCATCACCACCTGATCCTGCTGAACCACCCATGGAGACCAAACCAACAGATCCACCGCCATCGCCGCCCCCGCCACCAACGCTCGTCACACTGGCGACAACCGAATTGTCACCTGTAGTCGTCAAAACAGAGCCTGATCTAATGGTCAGCTTGGCTTCGCCGCCTGCACCACCGGCAGAGCCATCACCGCCCAAAGCTGCAATGCCAACAGCCGAGGATCCGCGCCCACCGCCACCACCAACAGATTGCACGAACACGGCGGATGCTGAGGCGCCCGACGTCGTTATTTTGGTTCCATCATCCAGCGAAACCGTTACTGATCCGCCTGCCCCGGCACTTTGGCTTCCTGCTCCATAGGCAATAAAACCCGATGCCCTCCCTCCGTCGCCGCTGAAACCACCAACAGATTGCGCCAAAATTCCATTGGCTTCATTGCCGAAGGTGGTGATATCGCCTAAAAAAGTCAGGTCGACTGATCCTGCCGGACCACTGCCTGAACCAGCCCCCCCGGTTCCTGTTCCAATCCCGCCACTAGCAGCACCACCATCGCCGCCCGCGCCACCATAGCTTCGCATGAAAATGCCCTGACCCTGATCAGCTCTGGTCGTGATCGTTGCGATGAGGCCACCAAAAACATTGCCTGCCGTGCCCCCTTTGCCGCCATCTCCGCCAACGGTATTCGGGGTCGTGGCGCCATCCGCACGGCCCCCGTGCCCGCCATCTCCAGCAATACTTGCAAGATGCACCCCATGGCTTCCTGCCTTTGTTGCATTGCCGACAATTGTGATTCCTCCGCCTGTGCTGGTCATTTCAACATTACCGGTATCCCCGCCCTCACCACCATCGCCGCCATTGTTAAAGCCACCTGTGTCCAATTTGGACCCACCACCGTCGCCGCCGAGGCCGCCCAGGCTTCGCAATTCGATCGCGGTTCCCCCTGTGCTACTGGTAAAAATTTGTCCACCATCAAGCTTGCCGAGTACCTTGCCACCAACGCCACCCTTGCCACCATCGCCACCTTCAGCCGCTTCATGACCGCTTGTAGCATAGCCGCCCACGCCGCCATCACCGCCAGCGGATTCCACCTGAAATGCCGATGCATCGCCTGATTGTGAATATTCTCCGCCCGTTAGAACCAGGTTAGCGGTCCCACCGCCACCGCCATCGCCTCCGTTACCGGCGTAGGCGTCGCCTATAATAGAACTCATTTTTCCACCGGCCGCACCTTTGCCGCCGGTTGAGGTAATAAGTGCCAGAGGGGCATTTGTGGTATTGGATGCAGTCGTTCCATCTCCAACAATCAGCGAAACTGCGCCGCCAAACCCACCATGTCCCCCGGCACCACTTTCGTCACCGGGACTGTCAGGATTTGAAAAGTCAGAATTATCGCCACCTTTGCCGCCGTCACCACCTTGGGATTCGACCCTGAAGATGCTGTAGGCCGGGCTACCATGAAAAGACGTGAAAACGCCACCGCTTCCAATATTAACCCTCGCTAAGCCGCCATCTCCACCATGCCCCCCATCCATGCCATCACGTTCAAAATCGTCTTTTCCACTGCCTCCATTGCCTCCACGGCTTACCGCGTAAATGAGTTTTCCATCAACGCCGCCCTCTTCGACATTAATTGTTCCACCGTTGAAGTTAATGATTGTGCCTCCAGCGTTATCACCGGCTTCTCCTTTGTCGTTGTCGCCATTTCTGGCAAACATCCATGCGGTAATGCCGTCCCTTCTTGTGGTAATCGTGGTGGTGAACCCCGTCTGCGGATTGAAGCCATTGTAGTCAATACGGATTGTTTCATCGCTTCTGGTAGATTGAAATGACACGCCTGTATTGCCCCCGGGTGGATTGATGTCCTGCGTCAATTCATCAATGATCAATGTTCTCTGGTCACCCCCGGTTACAAGGCTAATGCCATCTGATTGATCCCCGGAACAATGCACGACCGAACCACTCGTGGTGCAGGCATCATCAGCCTGCGACAAGACAGGCCATGCGGTTGAGCCAAGCGCGGTTGTACCAAGTAAGGTGGCCAATAAAGTAATTTCGCGTGCAGGTGATTTCATCGGGCTACTTCCTTGTGAGGCATACAACCGCGCGAGCAACAAGAAGAGATATCCGGGCAATATCCGGTACTGTCTCGCCTGATCGACTACGGGTTTTTTATGACTGTCTCAGCTTACAAAAGAGACCAGCGATTGATACGGAGGAGCCGGCAATTGTCTCATACGCGTTCAAATTTGTCCGAAATGCGCGCATGATGGCACCGTCAGGTTTTGCCCACACGCGACGCGGCTCTACTATCCCCTCTGAATATAGGGGATTTATCAAGTGGAGTTATTTCAACGGGATAACCGGGGAGATTCTGGAAAAAACTGGACGATCGCACATTTCGAAAAACATGCAGGCTCCATAAATCTATGACCTGATGGTCATCTGCGGTACCAACGATGGGTATAGTGGGTGACACCAGGCAGGAAGCAATATTGCAGGGCTGCATTGCCTGGTATCCCGGCCCATCAGGTGCAATGGATTTGGCGCACGTTCTGAACGATATGCTATCATGCAATGGACAACTGCGGTAACAGCAAAACGAGAGACACACCGCATCAATGCTTCGGTTGCGCCTTGCACATTGTGCACGGACTGGTGTAACTTTTACCACGGGATCATCGATACCACAGGAGAGCTGAAATTCTGAAAATACGCTCTTTATCGATCCTTTTTGTTCTGATCGCGCTGCTCGTGGGACCGGCACCGGCATTGGCTGACAGTACCGAACGTCAGTTGAATTCCTGTGACACCGTCGGTGCGGATCACCTGATGCCCAATACGCTGGAAGAACTGCCAAACGGGCAGTTACGTCCGCTGGTGACCGCGCATTTTGCTGACCCATCAGGCACGGTCACAGCCGATGAAATCCGGGCACAGATGTTTGTCGATAGACCATGTATGGGTCGCTTCGCGATCAAGGGCCCAGATGGTGCGCTTTGGTTGCGGTTCTCACTCGATAATCCACATGAAGGCCAGGTAGATTGGGTTCTTGCTTTTATGGAGACCATTTTTGATGAAATGGCCCTGTATGAGCAAACCGAAGCGGGATTGGTACTGCGTGCACAAAATGGCCGAACCCTGCCGATCAGCGAACAATCCAATGTCAGCGTGAAATCCGGTCTTCCGGTGGCATTGGCAGCTGGAGAGAAGAAGGACTTTTATCTAAGGGTATCGGGGACCTTCGCCAAACGGGCCACACCTGTCCTTGTTTCAGCTGACATGTTTGACCGATGGACGACGTCATTCGAAACGTTGCTGCTCGTCCTGCTAGGGCTCATGGCAATGCTTGTATTTCTCAGCCTGATCCTCTTTCGCAATGTGCTAGCGCAGTTTTACAAATATTACACGCTCTATATGGTCTCGGCCTTCCTGTTCATTTTTGTTGTCTATGGCTGGCTGCACCGTTTTTTTGATGTCCAGTTGCCCGTCACAGTAACCATCCCGATCATCGAGCTTGTCACGGGGATAAGCGTCATTGCGAACATTCAGTACTGTCGGGTCATGCTTTCGCCGGGAAAAAGGCAGCGCGCTCAGGAAACCGGCTTTATCGCCCTGACATGCATTGCAGTTCTGCTATGCGGTTTGGCTGTCCTGAGCCCCTGGCGTTTCGCGATGCCCAATCACCTTATGCTATTTGTAAGTCCCATCGTGTTGCTGGTTTTTGCCTTACGACGAATGGGTAGCCTGCCCCAGGTACCTGCCGTCTGTGCATCGCTCTTGTGCCTGATATGCGGCCTCGCAATTTCCAATTACTACTTTCTGTCTCCACCGCCAATTCCCGAGACATCATCAGTGAGGCAAGTGATGCTTACACGTGCCGGTACCTTCACTTATGCGTTTGCAATTATCGGCGAAGCAATCTTCATGATGCTGGCCATTTCGACAATGCTGCATACGATGCGAACGCGCAGTCAACAGGCCATAGAAGAGGTGAAGCAGCTGCGTCGCACATATGCCGCCGCCCAGGAGCAGAATGCTCAGGCAAGGGAAACCGCCGACGCCAAGATCAGGTATATAGAGGATGCGTTGGAAGACGGTGTTCGCGAGCAATATTTACCTTTTGAAGATCGTTTCGAACAACGGGCGCGAAAAACAATTCTCGACAATGCGGGCAATAATCTGTTTGGCGCAAAAGCCCTTGCCTCGGATCTGGGGGTGAGTGAACGCACGCTGGGTCGAAAGATGAAACAGGCGCTCGACATGTCGCCAGCCCTGTTTATTCGGCAAACCCGCCTGAACCTTGCCCGCGATCTAATTCTGCTTCGCCATTATGAAAGTGTTGCGGAAGTCGCTTACGCCACCGGTTTTTCCAGCATTAGCCATTTTGCCAAACTGTATCGAGCCGAATTCCACGAAACACCCAGCGAGACATTCAAGTCGATCAGGCAAATCAAAACAGCATCATGACCGGCATTCATGCCCACCTGACTGGCATTCAAACTCGATGACCTGAATGCATCAACAAAAACAAAGGTCGACGCAGTTGTCCCGTTTCTGACAAAACGTGAAACGGTCTGGAACCACATATGATGCAGCTATCATCCCTGTTCGTGTTTCTCCAGAATACGGCCTTCATCATAAATGCAGATCAGTTTCTTTGCAGAAATTCTGGTCTCTGCCGGATAGCCGAACGCGTTGTTGATATAGGTAACGCCGTCTACGCTAACGTGGCGATTAACATGGCTATGACCATAAATGTGGACAGAAGAGCCGACATCGCGCAATTGCTTTTCGAGGGCTGTTGTGCCCAGTACCGGGTAAACGAACCGGTGACGAACGGGTATCTGTTGCGGCATGATGTCAATGCGGGGCAGAAAGTGGGAAAACGTAATCACTGTCTCGGCGTCGGGATGCGCCAAAGGTTCGTTCATATCCGTAAATGCCTGGGTTATCTCACGCTGATCCATTCCGGCGGGCCAAGCACACGCATGAAAATCACTCCACGCCATTTTCAGTTTGGCGCCTGGTTCTCCGAACGAAAAATCGTACCAGCCCAGCAGCGGCACAATCGCAATTTTGTCAGCAAAAAAAGGTTCGACAGAAACGCCCGCATTCAGCGCAGTTTGGCGTACACTTTCAAATTTTTGAAAGGAACTCTGTCCGGTCTTATCGCGTGCCACCCAAAGATCGTGATTGCCCGGCACATAAAGGACCTGTTTGAAACGCAGCGCCAACATGTTGAAACAGGCTTCTGTCTGTTTCAGCGTATTTGAAATATCGCCAGCCAGGATGAGAATATCATTGAGGTAGTCGGTTTTCGACAGATTGGAGACCCAATTGGCATTGACCTGGTAGTCCACATGTAAATCTGAAATCGCAAATATTCTCATTGCACAACGCACGTTGGAGGTGGTCTGACGGCCACATGCCGGAGAACTGTTGTGTCAAACACCCAACGCTAAAGCAAGCATTGGATATCCGATGCCATTGGTAATGTCCGTTGCCGCGTAGAAATTACACGCGTTCGACATCCAGTCCGACGTCCAGCCCTGGTGCCGCCATGGTACTTTTTGATGTGGAGATTCGGTCAACACCACTTTCAAAACAGATTTAATCGGTGTTTTCCTCCGTTGCATGGACACATGAAAATACCAGCAAATTCAAAAGCAGGATATCTTTGCGATGCGGATTAGCAACCAGAGTTTGCCCGCGCACCAGTGCGAAATGGCACTTGAATATATGCACGCTTCTGGCCCCTGTTGGCGACATGGATTGGATAGCACGGACAAAGCCGCCGCAAGGGGAGCGTACGGCAATGTATGCTTTTGCGAAACGCTCCCGGACACAATATTACGGTAATCATATTTAACCACTTGCTTTATTAACCACATGGTTTAATAATTTTGCGCATGAAAGAATCTGACCAACTCGACGCGGCATTTTCAGCCTTGGCCAATCCGACCAGGAGGGCGATTCTTGCGCGATTGGCGCAAGGTGAAGCAACTGTGAATACATTGGCAGAACCGTTCGATATGAGTTTGCCAGCAGTCTCCAAACACATTCGGGTATTGGAGGACGCAGGGCTGATCACTCGCGGCAGAGATGCGCAATTCCGCCCATGCACGTTGAATGCACAACCACTCGAGGCCGTCGCCAACTGGACTGACCACTACCGTCACATCTGGGAACTACGGTTTGATCTGATGGGCAGTATTCTCGAGAACATGAAGGAAGTAAAAGATGAATGACCAACAAAACTGGGTTAAGATACAACGCGAATTTGACGCGCCAATTGACGCCGTTTGGAACATGTGGACTGACCCGGAGTTGTTCAAGCAATGGTATGGGCCAATGGGCATGTCCGTTCCGATAGCTGAAATGGATGTTGTCGTTGGCGGGACACGTAAAATCTGCATGGAGATGAAATCCCCGGAACGCACGATGTCCATGTGGTCCATTGGTGTCTACAAGGAAATCATTTTTCCGTCGCGTCTTGTTTACACTGAAAGTATGTGCGACGCAGACGGCACGCTCATTTCTCCCAAGAGCATGGGCATGCCGGAGGGGCATCCCGACATCACAGAAGTCATTATCGACCTGAGCGAAGCAGGTGGCAAGACCATCATGACAATGGTTCACGTTGGTGTACCAGAAGGGTCGGCTGGTGCTGGCGGGTGGAACCAGGCTTTCGACAAGCTTGCAGGTCTTGTCAGCAACAAACCATGACAACGACAACTGCTGAACCCAACCTTGGCTAGTCCTTTCATATACTCTGCTGCACCTTTGGTTCAAATCACCAGGTGCAGCCAATTGGATGAACTGAAGCTATAAAAACAGACATTCACCGCTGCGTAGAATGTCTAAAAGTTGGGCTCAGACCGATCATATGTTCGTCGATCAGATTTGTGCATCGGTTGTGTCAACAAGTTGTTCGGTGTTCCCATAACGGTCCTGTTTGGACATTTCTGTCGTTGGAAAGCGGAGCGGGTTGGTGTGCCCGCTCCAAAAATGAAGCTCTATTCCAGGGGGCGATTTACTTCACGCCACAAATCTCCCCGAAGTAGGTAAGCGTTACCAGCCCCTTGCTGGCGACCACCTCGCCATGGTTTTGGAAAGAACCGTGCGCTTCGGCGAAGCGGCCAGTGCCGGATACAACGGTGTAGGTCGTCTGCATCCGAAACACACCTTCATGTCCTGGCACAGGTGTCCAGGTCACAACGTCATTTGTCGTCAGCGAGGAGCGATCATCAGTAACGAAGTCGTGGGTAACACCGAACCTGATCGTCCCATCGTCCTGCGGTTCCTGGGAAAGAACGGTCGCTTGAGTGGCACCAGCGAGTGTACCTGTGACAGGACCGAGTACGCGGAGCGGTTCGCTGCTGACGACAGTAACATTTATACCACCGGAAAGCGGCAGGCAGTTTTTCTGAGCAAGTGCGGGCGCTGCAGTTACAGTCATGCCCACGAGACCGATTGCGATTGTTCGAGAGAAGTTTTTCATAGCCTGTTCCTTTGAACGCGTGATTGCGTACACCAGTTTTCCGGCATTTTTCCTGTTTTCTCCAATTCCGATATCCTATTTTATGATAGGCAATACCTATGGAGAATGGTTCAGTGTGAACACCGCGTATCAACAGATGCCAGCCTGGGAAGGTTATTCTTATGGAAATGAACCAAATTCGATACTTCCTCGCCATATGTGAGCATCGCAACTTTACGCATGCGGCGCGGGCATCAAATGTTTCTCAACCGTCGTTGACGTCAGCGATCAAAAAGCTGGAGGCGGAGTTTGGCGGCCCGCTCTTCCTGAGAGACCGGGCGGGCTGCAGACTGACCCCCCTGGGCACGCTACTACGCCCCCGCCTTGAAAATGTGCATGCGGAAGCGCACGAAGCCAAGGCACAGGCTATCCGGCATGTTCGGTTGGATCGGGTTCCGATAAGTGTCGGGATCGGTGAGACCATCGGGCACGGAATGATATCGCAGGGCGTGGCATGCTATCGTACTCGTTTGCCACAGGCTGATATCGAACTGATTGTTGGTGATCAGCAAGCGTTGCTCGCAGGGCTGCGTGACGGGCGCTTCGATATTGCAATCATGTCTGCCGAGGTAAGCGCTGATCTATATCGGATTGACCCACTCTACGAAGAGGGTTACCGGGTTGTCGTTTCTGTGGATCATGCTTTGAAGTGCCATACGACAGTACCGCTGGAACTGCTTGCCAATGTCGACATGCTGGACAGACCAAACTGTGAGATGCGGGACGTGCTGCATGCGGCCTGCACAGACAGAGGACACACACTCTACGCAGCCTATCGTTCGAACCGTGTGGGCTGGCTTTTGGAGCTCGCACGTCGCGGTTCAGGTGCTGTTGTACTGCCGGAAACGGCAATCCCACCAGACAGTGGTCTTGTATCGCTTCCGCTTGAAGGCATTGGAATTGAACGACAGATCGTCGCCGCTCGGTTCCGGCACCAACCCTCTCGACCAGAAGTCGACGAATTGGTTCGGGAGCTGGCTCGGGTAAAATCCTGACGGTTTCATTGTTTGAGCTGCCAAAGAAATTGAAATACGTTCACAGGTAATAATGGAGGGAGCATTTATGCGGATTTTGTTTACTGGCGGATCAGGCAAAGCCGGACGTCATGCGGTTTCTTATCTTGTCGAAAAAGGGCACCGGGTGCTGAACGTTGACCGTGTTCCGCTGGACCTTCCGGTTGTCGACAGCCGCCTGGCTGACATAACAAATGCCGGTCAGATGTTTGATATTATGACAAGCTATGCCGGGTATGACGAGCTGGAGCCAGGAAATGGCGTGCCAAAGTTTGACGCTGTCGTGCACTTTGCGGCCATTCCCCGTTTGCTCATGACATCTGACAATGAATGCTACCGCGTTAACACGTTGGGAACCTACAACGTCATCGACGCTGCGGTGAAGTTTGGCATTCGAAAAATCATTTTTGCCTCTTCTGAAACAACCTATGGCATATGTTTTGCAGATGGTGAACGCAAACCAGACTATCTGCCAATTGACGAAGAGCACCCCGTCATTCCCGAGGACAGCTACGCGATGTCGAAGGTTGTCAACGAGGTGACTGCGAAGAGCTTTCAGCGACGCAGCGGCTTTGATATCTATGGATTGCGTATCAACAACGTCATCGAACCACACGAATACAAGCAGAATTTTCCATCTTATCTGGCTGATGCATCGGTTCGTCGGCGAAATATCTTTGCTTATATCGACGCGCGCGACCTCGGCCATATGGTTGACCGTTGCCTTGCAACCGACGGACTTGGGTTCGAGATATTCAATGTGTCAAATGACGATCACTCAGTGGCTGAGAGCACCGCTGAACTGATTGAAAAGTATTATCAAGGTGTTCCGTCTCGTGACATGGGGTCCAGTGAAACATTCTATTCAAATGAAAAGGCCAAGAGATTACTGGGTTACAAACCAAAACATAGCTGGCGCATGTACCTCGATGAGAAGGCTTGAATCCAGACCGTTTGACGTTTCCTCAGAAATCGGACAACGCTATCAGTCTTTGATTTTATTGATGCATTCAGGTCTTGTCGATTCCGTCAAAACCTGAATTGTCCTAGAGCCTGTCTTTTTTATATGGAAACATTTGACCGGGTGATTTTGGTCGCTGACGAGGCGGATTGCACGCAGTGGTGTCATCCCACCACAAGTGTGAGCCAACACTGTCAGGGGGCAAAATCGCCCGGCCCATTTATCGTGGAATTTCAACTATTTCTGCCTGTCAGGGGTGGCGGAGAGTCGGCCCATCAACGTCGTTGCACCGCTTGCCCGATGCACCACATCGCGCT
>CANMVS010000030.1 GCA_947501445.1 uncultured Rhizobiaceae group bacterium
TGCCATCCCGATCTTACATGACAAGGCAGACGCCAATTCATAACTGGCGCCAGCCGCGCGGGACATAGGGTCTAGCCATATCTCCTTCACTTATTGCGTGTTGTTTTGCAAATTTCCGAAATTGTCTTTTGCTTTCGAATACTGTCTTAATGGTCATTTTTCATCCTCAGGGTTGTAACGTTTGTTCGGGTTTTTGCTGCGATCCCAATCGTCAGCTCACAATTAGTATTTATGGTATTTATATTTAATTTTAAAGTACTAATTCATTACAAATTGGTCACATATTCATAAATATACTGTATTTCAATAGTGCCTGCCTGTGCGTATTGATTGTCAGATACAGCGCTTGAACCCACCTCTGCAAAAACACGGTGACGGATGGAAGCTGCGATGTCAGCGCCTTTCCCAATTTGTGTATCAAGGCCAGGGCTTTTGGCTCAATGGCACGCGACCAGATATTCCTTTACCAATAGCCTGATCCAATTTCACGCAGGCATTGTGCCATAAAAAAACCGACATTGGGTGAATGTAATGTCTCATTGATACAACTTAACCGCGAATACTTCGCCTGTTAAATCACCTGTGAAAGTATTGAGATTGAAAAAAAACGGATTGATTTTTGCCGCGATCGTTGTTTGGGCAGCGCTCGGATATCTTCAACTGCATTGGGCATATGTGGGCTGGGCCGGTGAGGCCGGGAGCGGCGACCTTGTCTGGATACACAGCCCAACATTAAACGGTTACATTCCAGGCATGGAGGAACACACACACGAAAGAATGTTGGCTGAGGGGTTGTTTCCCCGATGGTATAGTGAGGGACACTTCACGGTGATCGTGCATCTTGGTCATGGGGACAGCCACACTCCAGTTCAGATGCAGTTACTCGCAACGTCCCGGGTAATATTCATGCTGGGCCTGGTTGGAGCCATATTCTTTGCCGGCTGGCGAATTTTTCGCTTCCTGCGGCGACAATGGAACAGATTGTAAGGAGCCGTGTTGCTCCCTGTTGTCCGTGCAACTTGTCACATAGTCGGGACAGCAAGCGGCTGTGTCGCCGCAGGTCACGCGTCCCTATTATCATCGGGATGAACGCCAGGGAAAACAGCTCTCAGTTGCCCGTCGCTATCGAATGATCCAGCAGGCCAAATCGGTCCTTCATGTTGCTCAGGCTGGCGGTCAGTCGCGTCGGTTTTGCCGGCATCTTGATACCAACAGTGCTCGAATTGGGAATGATGCATAATCTATCGTTCGCCAATTTGTAGCCAATTTTCTGGCCTGCAATGGTTGCAACGCGAAAAATCATTGTGACGCATTGTCCGGCACGTGCCAGTTGCTGCACTGTCCGCTCGCATTGCGGATCGGCCAGATACATGGCGTCCATCAGCAATGGCACGGTGCTGGCGGAAAATACTGTCTTTTGCGACACTTTTGACACGTCCAGCGTATGGCCCTTCCAATCCACCTTTGTCGTTGCACCTGTTCTGTCAAGCAGCCCGGCGATTTCGTCCGTACCAAAAAACCCGAAGAGGTTTGCCGTCCAGCGCGAGACAGTGGGTAGTGATGATCCCAGTTTGTTGGAAATTCGGACCGGGGCGTTTTCTTCCAATGTGTAGCTTTCGACCAATGCCCGGTCGATGACGCAGATTGGACCGGCCACCTGGCCGGTTTCAAATATGGAATAGAGACCGCCGACTTTGATGGTGCTGTCGGGCACACTGCGCAGTCCACCCACTTTCAGGCGCAAATCGTCAAGATTGACCTGTGCGATGATCAAAAACACCAGGACGATCGCGCCGCCAAATACAAGATAAGTCAGTCGAAGCAATATTTTACGTAACATCGTACTCGCTCCCAAATCACTTTGGGCAACAACTCGATTGACCGCACGGAACATAACCATCGGGGCACTTGTAATTTCCTGCCGCTGGTGCCTGCACGACCGTCGTTGCGATTAACACATAGACGACGAAAAGCTTTGCGAAACCACGCATGGCACGCCTCCTTTAGCTGTCGATTTCGTTTATGCCTGTCAGGCCAGGTGGCCCGATTTTCATGTACCAGTATAAGGAAACATGCGTTTCAATCTGTGGTCTATGCCACACCATTTGGTATTGATCGTGCGATATGCACGGGCGCGCTCCGTCGATCCGGTTACAATTGCGCCCAGCCCTTGGTGCGCAGTTTCCAGCGCGGAAGATTACCGGCTGTTGCTGCAACTTCTTCAACATAATTGGCACTGGCAAGGCGATACAGCCGCGACCTGACACTGGCGTAGGATTCCTCGCTATGATTTTCGCTTTTGGTGAGGATGGCATCGGTGCGTATGCCCTTGATCGAACGCCGGGTGTTGGGCTTTGCCGCAAGTGCACGGAGGATCAATTGGTCAAGCTCACTCAGTTTGAACCCTTCACGCTGATCGGTCTGCAGCTGCGCCGTTTCCTCAACCGTTATTTCATTCACCGGCGTCGCCTCAATCTGATCGTCATCCGGATCTTCAACCGGAACAGCACCCTGAAGTTCGGCGCGCAGCGCTTCTATCCTGGCATTGATTTCCGGTGCTCTGGCATCATCGGCAAGCTTTGCCTGTTTGCTGGCTTCTTCCGCTTCCGAGCGGGCCTGCACTGCAGCGGTTTTGGCCTGTTCGGCCTGCTGCAGGATTTTTGAAGACAGGTTTTGCAAAAATGTCGGTGAGGAAATGGCGGCCAGCACACAAAACCCACCGATAAGGGCAAGGCTGGAATAGGCCTTGGCCAGTTCTTCTGCATTGTCGGTTGCGCCCGCATTGACCAGAAAGATCGTAATGATGTTCTTATCAACACCGATGGCAGCGAGTTGCAAAAACACCGGAATGACAAAGGCTGCAGCAACCCCCATCAACAGGCATTGAAAGAGCATTCGATTGTTCAAAAAACGAACCCACCAGTGCCCCTGTGAGGTGGAGGCACTTTGTGGTGATCTGAGAAAATAGTTGACGGTGCCGCCCAGCAGCCCTGCAAGCAGCATAACCACAATCAACAGTGTAATATTTGCACCCACGTGGCTGGCATTTGCCAGCGTCGCAGCAGCACCTTCATTTGCAACAGGACCCGCCATGATTTCCCCCAATATTGTCAGGCAAATCTATTCACGTGAGCACATATGTCTGTGAACTATGTCACAACTCGGGTCACACGAACCCGGAAGCGCTCAATCACTCGGTATCCACACCGGCATGCAAACGGTGGCCAATTGCGGCTATTTCGCTCTGCAGATGGTCATGAACCGTGGACAGAAGATGCGAGCGAATATCGTCAGCATTGGTCAAAATGCCGAGATTGCGTGTGGGCGTACGGTCCAGCAATGGCAGTGCGACAATGCTGGTTCGGCGGGCCAGAGCAAATACAACGCTTTGCGGCATGACAGTCAGACAATCGGAATATTCCAGATGGTTGACGACACTTGCAAAGGACCCGCCGGTGGAGGCAACGCGAACATTTTCCACACCAAGATTGCTGAGCATGGCCCTCATATCGTGGTTGAGCGGGCTGCCGGTTGGTGGCACGACCCAGCCATACTCCAGAAATGCCAGAGGTCTGGGTGTTGTCAATCTTGTGAGCGGGTGCCCTGCCCTGCAGGCAATGACATTGACGCCCTTCATCAGCGGCACGAATTGCAAATCCCGATCCATGACAACCGCATCCATCGGGCACAGTGCCATATCAAGCTCCCGGCGCTGAATGCGGCGGGTTAGCTGATCGGTATAGCCATAGGAAATTTCGAACTGAACCTTGCCGTTGATATCCTGAAACCCGGCCAGCAGCGGAATGACAACGGCGTCAAGGAAATAGGGTGGTCCACCGACACGCAGTGTTCCCTCCTCACCGCCCATGAATTGCTCCACCGCATTGGTGGCGCGATCCTGGGCCACCTGAATGGCGCGTCCCTGTGCTGCCAGTGTTTCACCCAGCGCCGTCATGCGCCATGGTCGCACCTTGCGGTCATAGAGCGGTGCACCAAGTCGGGCTTCGAGATCAGAAACCAGCCGTGACAGCGCCGGTTGTGATGTACCCAGCACCCGCGCCGCGGCGGTCAGCCCGCCACGGCGCTTGATCTCGTCCAGGGTCGCCAGATGTTTTGCGTCAATCTTCATATCAGTTTGATATGATATCATAGGAAAACAATATTTCAATTATATGGTTGCTGTCTGTTACGCTTTCATTTCGACCATGAACAGGGCCGAAACCAGGCCAGTATCCGGAAGGAATGCAGACGGTGACGCTGCAATTTGACTATACGGGAAGTCCAGCGCGTATTCTGTTTGGCGCAGGTATACGCAACCGCCTGCCAGAGATGGTGCGTGATCTGGGCTGCAGCCGCGTGCTGGTTCTGGCTACTTCACACCAAAAAGACGATGCTGACACTTTGGCCTGCGCGCTGGGTGATTTGTGCCTGGGTGTCTATGCCAATGCGACCATGCATACTCCTGTCACTGTCACTGATGCTGCGATGCAGGTTGTCAGCGAACAACGGGTGGATCTTTTGATTGCTCTTGGTGGTGGTTCCACGACCGGATTGGCGAAGGCCATCGCCTATCGCACGGACCTGCCGCAGATCATCCTGCCGACAACCTACGCCGGCTCGGAAGTCACACCCATATTGGGCCAGACGGACAAGGGTGTGAAGAATACACTGAAAAGCCCCAGGGTCCTGCCCGAAGTGGTGCTTTACGATCCAGAACTCAGCAGCACCTTGCCGATGGAAATGAGCATTACCAGCGGTATCAACGCATTGGCTCATGCCGTCGAGGCACTCTATGCGCAGGACAATAATCCCATCAGTTCACTGATGGCGGCGGAGGGCGCACGTTCTCTCATCTGGGCACTGCCGCGCCTGTACAAGGATCCGCAGGATGGTGCCGGCCGGGAAAAGGCACTCTACGGGGCATGGCTGTGCGGTACGGTTCTGGGCAATGTCGGCATGGCGCTGCACCATAAGCTGTGTCACACGCTGGGCGGTACA
This sequence comes from uncultured Rhizobiaceae group bacterium, assembly GCA_947501445.1. GTDB lineage: Bacteria > Pseudomonadota > Alphaproteobacteria > Rhizobiales > Rhizobiaceae > Hoeflea_A. The sequence continues at coordinate 4,999 of CANMVS010000030.1, forward strand.
TTTGATCTGCCGCATGCGGAAACACATACCGTGGTTCTGCCACACGCAACCGCTTACAACGCGCCATCAGTGCCACAGGAGCTGGCACCCATTGCGGAGGCGCTGGGCACTGACAAACCGGGCCTTGGGCTGTTTCATTTTGCCCGCAAGCTTGGTGCTCCGACATCGCTTCGCGAACTCGGAATGCAGGAAGAGAGCATCGACCGGGCTGCCGATATTGCCATGGCCAACCCCTACTGGAACCCACGAAAACTGGAACATGAAAAGATAAGAGCGCTGATCAAACAGGCCTATTTCGGAACGCCGCCTGATCAATAGGCCGGTGTTGCAGAAAAAATGAACTGCAAAGGGAGGATGAAATGACACATAGATACAAACCAACGCGGCGCGCGTTTCTGGCGTCTTCTGCCGCAATCGGCACGGTCGCTGCCAGCGGTCTTTTTGCGCCCGCTGTGCATGCCCAGACACGGACGATCAAAATCGGCTATGTAAGTCCGCAAACCGGACCTTTGGCAGCCTTCGCAGAGGTGGATCAATTCATCATAGACGGTTTCCTGAAAACCGTTTCAGGGGGAATACAGTCCGGCTCAAAGACCTATGCCATAGAGGTTGTGGTCAAGGACAGCCAATCCAATCCAAACCGGGCCGCGGAAGTCGCCAAAGAACTTATTGTTGATGATGAAATTGACATCATGGTGGTTGCCCATACCCCCGAGACGACAAATCCGGTATCAACGATCTGCGAGATTGAGGAAATTCCTTGTCTATCAACACTGGCACCCTGGCAGCCATGGTTCATCGGACGCCAGGGAAACCCGGCAGATCCGGGCACATGGGCACCTTTTGACTATACCTATCACTTCCTGTGGGGGCTTGAAGACCTGATCGCCGTCTTCACCAATATGTGGGGTCAGCTTGAGACCAATAAATCCGTGGGTGGGTTGTTTCCCAATGATGCCGATGGCAATGCCTGGGGGGACCCCAATGTCGGCATGCCGCCAGCGCTTGCGGGCCTGGGGTACAAATTGACCGATCCGGGGCGTTATGAAAACCTGCAGGACGATTTTTCAGCGCAGATTTCCGCCTTCAAGGAAGCAAACTGTGACATTGTGACCGGCGTGGTTCTGCCACCCGATTTTGCAACGTTCTGGACACAGGCTGCGCAACAGGGTTTCCGACCAAAGGTTGCTTCTGTTGGCAAGGCCATCCTGTTTCCTTCAGCCGTCAATGCCATTGGCGATGCGGCCCAGAACCTGAGTTCCGAGGTCTGGTGGTCGAATGTGCACCCGTTCAAGTCTTCGCTCAATGGGTTGAGCGCCGGTCAGGTATGTGAAGCCTATGAGAGTGCCACCGGACGCCAGTGGACACAGCCATTGGGGTTTGTCCACGCGCTGTTCGAAATTGTGACTGACGTGATCAAACGGACGGACAATCCCGGTGATGCAGAGGAAGTAACCGCGGCAATCGCGGCGACGGATCTCAATACGATTGTTGGTCCGATCAAATGGGATGGCGCGCATCTGCCGCCTTTTGCGCAGAAGAATGTCACCAAAACACCATTGGTCGGCGGCCAGTGGCGCAAGGGCGATGATGGCCGGTTCAACATCGTCATTGTAGACAATCAAACCTACCCGGATGTTCCGCTGGGTGGGGAAATGCAGGCGATTGGGTAGGTTGGCACCGCCGGATCCGCCCATCGCGGGTCCGGCATTTTGGAAGAGCGTTCATGCTACTTGAAATCCGCAATCTGAACCGAAAATTTGGCGCTATTGTTGTCGCTGACGACGTTACGCTTGACGTTGAAGAAGGTGAAGCCGTCGGCATTATCGGCCCGAATGGTGCAGGAAAATCATCGCTGTTTAACCTGATAACCGGTGTCTTGCGACCCGACAGCGGACAAATCAGCCTCCAGGGCAAAGACATTACCCGCATGCCGGCACGCAACAGGGTATCGCTTGGTATCGGACGCAGTTTTCAAATACCGCAGCCCTTTGAACATATGACGGTGTTTGAAAATACGTCGGTCGCAGCCTGCTTTGGCCGCAATGCCCGAGAAAGGGACGTGCAGGATGATGTGGTTGCCATATTGCACCAGACGGGGCTGTTGCCGCACGCCAACCTGCCCGCAGGCAGTCTTTCGTTGCTGGAGCGCAAGCGGCTTGAGATGGCCCGTTCGCTCGCCACCAACCCACAATTATTGTTGCTTGACGAAATTGCCGGCGGCCTGACGGACGCCGAGTGTCAGGGCCTTATACGCACAATCAGGGACATCAATGATACCGGCACCACGATCATCTGGATCGAGCACGTCACCCATGCTCTGCTCGCGGTGGTAAGCCGGCTCATAGCCATTGACTTTGGGAAAATCATAGCGCAGGGCAATCCTGCCGAGGTTATGGCATCTGAAGTCGTGCAGAACATCTATCTGGGGATCGAATAATGACGCTCCTCAAAACCCACGCGCTGACTGCCTATTACGGCGACTTTCAGGCCCTTTACGGGATCAGTGTGCACCTTGATGAAGGCGAGACCGTGTCCATTGTCGGCGCGAATGGTGCAGGCAAGTCAACGCTGATGGCGGCCCTCACCGGCCAATTGAAATCCGCCGCAGACATGATCGAATTTGATGACAAGCCGATTGGCGGGTTGCGCCCCGCCGAAATTCTTTCTCGCGGCATCGCTCTGGTGCCGGAAGGGCGACAACTTTTCCCCTCGCTTTCGGTTGAGGAAAACCTTCAGGTTGGCAATTACGGGCGCAAGACCCGCGGCCCGTGGAATCTGACACGGGTCTACAGCCTGTTTCCGATCTTGAAGGAGCGCAAAAATCAGGCATCGACATCACTATCAGGTGGCCAGCAGCAGATGGTGGCCGTTGGTCGCGCGCTGATGTCAAACCCGCGTTTGCTGTTATGCGATGAAATCAGTCTCGGTCTTGCGCCATCGGTCATCAAGGACATCTACAAAGCCATGGCTGAAATCCGCAGTGAAGGCGCAAGTGTCGTCGTGGTTGAACAGAATATCGGTCAGGCTTTGGCAGCCTCGGACCGGCTCTACTGCCTGCTGGAGGGACGCGTGACATTGACCGGACGGCCGGATGACTTGACACGCGAACAAATCCGTCTGGCATATTTTGGTGGATCAAACCCATGATCTATCTCGATACAATCATTCAAGGTGTGCTGCTTGGCGGCCTTTATGCGCTGTTTGCGCTGGGTCTGAGCCTGATCTTCGGCATCATGCGTCTGGTCAATCTTGCCCATGGTGATCTGATGATACTGGGAGCCTTTGCGGTTCTGGTGGGTGTTGATGCGCTCGGTTTGCCAATTCCACTGGCGGCTGTCCTGGCAGGCATATTCATGTTCATGGTTGGATATGCATTGCAATATGTGCTGCTCAACCGCACGCTTGGCCGTGATATTCTGCCGCCTTTACTGGTCACTTTTGGTCTGTCGATCATCCTGCAAAATGGCATGCTTGAAACCTTCTCAGCCGATACACAGCGGCTAAACATGGGTGGGTTGCAGGAAGCCTCCATTTCATTGTTCGGCGGCCTGGCAATCGGCATGGTGCCCCTCATCACTTTTATCTCCGCCATTGTTGTGATCCTGTTTCTCAATTGGTTGTTTTACAGCACGGAAACGGGGCGCGCCTTTCGCGCAACATCCGACAATCCACAAATCGCCCAATTGATGGGTATCGACAACGACAGGATCTTTGCCCTTGCCATGGCACTGGCCATGGTCATCGTCGCCATTGCGGGCCTGTATCTGGGCGCTCGTGCCACCTTCGATCCGCTGATCGGTCCGAGCCGCCTGATCTTCGCGTTTGAAGCGGTCATCATTGGCGGGCTGGGCAGTTTTTGGGGAACCCTGGCCGGTGGTATCATCCTGGGTCTTGCACAGACCTTCGGTGCCCAGATCAACCCTGAATGGCAGATCCTGTCCGGTCATATCGTCTTTCTGATCATTCTTGTCATCAGGCCAAAGGGTCTGTTTCCGAGGGTTACAGGCTGATGCTGGATCCCAAAAACTATACGGTTGCCAAGTCAACCCGGACCTCCAGAACAGCGCTGGTATTCATCTTTGTGCTTGTTGTCCTTTTGGCTGTTGCACCGGCGCTCGTCAGCCGTTCACTGCTGCAGGATCTGTTTTTTGTTTTGACAATGATTGCGCTGGCCCAGTGCTGGAACCTGCTTGCCGGTTACGGCGGTCTGGTCAGTGTCGGTCAGCAGGCCTTTGTCGGACTTGGTGCCTATATCGGGTTTGCCGGGTCCATATTGTGGGGACTGAACCCCATGCTGGCCATATTGCTTGCCGGTGTTGTCGGTGCTGCACTCAGCGTGCCAACAGCCTTTGTCGTGTTCCGACTGCAGGGTGCCTATTTTGCCATAGGTACCTGGGTTGCCGCGGAAGTTTATCGGCTGGTCTTTGCGCAATGGAAAGCGCTTGGCGGCGGCACCGGTACATCATTGCCATCTGGCGTGGCGAAATCCATTGCCGGCCTTTCATGGGTACGCGAGGGTCTGGACATCAAATCCTCCGCCGCACGTGACGTCATATCCTACTGGATTGCATTGGCTCTGGTGGTTGTCATCGTAGGGGCGATCTATGCTTTCCTGCGCACCCGTTCGGGGCTGGCACTATCGGCCCTGCGCGACAATGAGACGGCCGCAGAAAGTATTGGCGTTGATACGCGAAGGGCAAAATTTGCGGTCTATATATTCGCAGCCTTCGGAGCGGCGATCACCGGTGCGCTGATCTTTTTTCAAAAGGCATCCATTACCCCGCAGAGCGCTTTTTCGGTAATCGACTGGACAGCCTTTGTTCTTTTTATTGTGGTCATCGGCGGCATTGGCACGATCGAGGGCCCGATCATCGGGGCACTGATACTGTTTGTTCTGCAAAACTGGTTTGCCGATTATGGCACCTGGTATCTGATGGCCCTGGGCGCCATCGCCATCGCTGTCATGCTGGTGGCGCCACGGGGTATCTGGGGACTGGTGCAGGCAAAGTACGATTTTTCGATATTCCCAACCCGCAGAAGGTTGCTGGGGCCGGACACTCCGGTTCCCGATTACACCCAACCGATCCGCGAGATGAAACTGCCGCCCGCCAAGGGTGTGCACGCTGCGGATACGCCGCTGGAGGTCCCAACAATGTTTGATATTGAGACTGACGTTCTGATCATTGGTTCCGGCCCTGCCGGCGGTGCCTCTGCTGCCCTTCTGTCAAGCTATGGCATCGCCAATATCATGATTGAGAAATACGGCTGGCTTGCCAATACGCCGCGTGCCCATATTACCAATCAGCGTGCCATGGAGGTGTTGCGCGAGCTGGGCATTGAGGAAGACGCAATTGCAAAATCTGTCCCGCAGGAACTGATGGGCAATAATGTATTTTGCACTGCGCTGGCAGGAGAGGAAATTGGCCGCCTGCTGACCTGGGGCAATCACCCAAGTCGCAAAGCCGACTATGATCTGGCAAGCCCATGCCGCATCTGCGACATTCCGCAAACATTGCTTGAGCCCATCATTGTCGCAAAGGCCATGGAAAGCGGCACGATTACCCGTTTCAAAACCGAATACATAAGCCATACACAGGATGAAAATGGCGTTGTGGCCACTGTGCGTGACCGGGTGGCCAATGAAATTTACCGCATTCGCGCCAAATATATGATCGGTGCCGATGGGGCCAATTCGCTGATTGCCGAGCAATTGGGTTTGCCAATGGATGGCAAGATGGGGCTGGAGGGTTCGATGAATATCGAATTTGAGGCCGATCTGTCGAAATATGTCGCCCACCGGCCATCGGTCCTTTACTGGATATTCCAGCCCGGTGCCGACATCGGTGGCATCGGTGCCGGTGTTGTACGCATGGTTCGCCCCTGGAACAAATGGCTGTCGATCTACGGATTTGACATAAAGGATGGTCCTCCAAACCTTTCAACCGATGAGGCGGAACAGATTGTTCGTCAGCTCATTGGCGACGACGAAATCCTCATCAAGATCGGCAAACTTTCTTACTGGACCATCAACAATATGGTCGCACGGCGATACGCCAAGGGACGGGTGTTTTGTATGGGAGACGCGGTGCACCGCCACCCGCCCACCAACGGGCTTGGCTCGAATACATCGATACAGGATGCCTATAACCTTTGCTGGAAGCTCAAACTGGTATTGGAGGGCAAGGCCGATGCCAGCCTGCTCGACACCTATAACGACGAACGCCAGCCCGTCGGTCGTCAGATCGTTACCCGCGCCAATAAATCCATTGAGGATTATGGTCCGATCTTCGAAACACTCGGCATTACGCAGGGGGGCAGCGCAGATGATGTCAAGCGCCGTATGGACTCACGCAAGCAGCCGACCGTCGAGGCGGAGGCCAAGCGCAAGGCGCTCAACAAATACATCCGGCAAAAATCCTATGAGTTCAACTGCCATGGGGTCGAACTTGGTCAAAGGTACAGTTCGAGTGCCATTGTCAGCGACCACACAGCGGAACCGGAATATACCAGGGATCGCGAACTCTACTACCATCCGACGACGTGGCCCGGTGCGCGGATTCCACATGTCTGGCTTGATCGCGACCAGCAGAGTGTTTCCACACTTGATCTTGTAGGACGCGGAAGATTTGTGCTGCTGACAGGCGTTTCCGGCGCAGGATGGATGGAGGCCGCCGCACGGGCTTCGGCAGAACTGGACATCGCCCTGGACGCCATTCAGATCGGCCCGGGTTGCAGCGTCAATGACACATTTGGCGATTGGGCCATGCAAAGCGAAGTCAGTGACAGCGGCATGATACTGGCAAGACCGGACGGCCACGTCGCCTGGCGGTCGCATATGCTCAGTGCCAATCCCACAGGCGATCTACTGGCTGTCATGCGCCAGATACTTGGGAGAACATGATGGAAAAGAGGTCAATCAGAGACTATGTCCGCGCGGCCAATGTGCCCCTGAGCGATCCGGATAAAAACCGGTTGATCGGCAGCGGCAGTCCACGCTTTGAAGTCTATCATTTCGCGCTGTCGGTCTGTTCCCACAAGGTGCGTACCTGCCTTGCAGAAAAAAATGCAGCCTATCTGAGCCACGACATCGGGATTTTGCCTCCGGCACTTGAGAACTACCACCCCGACTATGTACGGTTGCGCATGCAAGGTGGCAGGGGACGCGAATTGGTTGGTGGATATACCGGTCGCTCGTCAACCCAGACTGAGGGTTTTGACCCCGCAGTCGTTCCAACCCTGGTTGATCTGCAAAGCGAGCAGGTGATTGTCGACAGCGTGAAAATCTGCGCCCATATCGACGCGACCTGCGACACGGGGCCAAGCCTTTTGCCTGATCGCCTGCGCCGGGACATTGATCGGGAGATAGCCATCGTTGACGGAACGCCCCATGTTGCTGTGCTTTATGGCGCACATCCGGATGGCGACTTTCGCCCGAAAATGCTGCAAAAAAACATGCCGGGTGCCCATGACTACAAAATCATGAAACTGATGGAAGCCCGTTCACTCAGCGTCGGCCACCCCAAGCTGATCGCGGCCTATGATGCCAAAATCCGCAAGGAAGCTTCGGCAAAAACCTATGTCGCCACACCTGAGCTGATGCGCGATGCGACCACTGAAATCATTGCCATCATCGCCGATCTGGACAGTCGGCTTTCTGACGGGCGGGCGTGGGTTTGCGGAGACGCATTCACCATGGCCGACATTCAATGGGCGGTCAGTCTGTTTCGTCTCAAATGGCTTGGCATGGCCTTTTCGTGGACGGGCGATCACCCGCTCAACAACAATCAGCACAGCAATGTTGCAGCCTATGCCGGGCGGCTGTTTGACCGGCCATCTTTTCGTGATGCTGTCATCCATTGGCCCGGCAATCCGCCATCTGAATATGTGATGGAATTTTATGAAAACCTGCAGGATCAGGACCCGGCGAAAGGTGAGCGGGGTCATCGTGACAGGCACAAACAGCATGGTGGCCACGGGCGTGACATAAAGGAAGAAAACCTGACGGATGCCGTGCTGGAAACAATGAAGGGCACTGAAAATCCACGCGCGAAAAAGGTTCTGAATGCGTTTACGCGCCATCTGCATGCCTTCCTGCAGGAGATTGAGCCGACTGAGGAAGAATGGGAATGGGGCATTGATTTTCTGACGAAAACCGGACATTTGAGCACCGGTGGCAGACAGGAATTTGTGCTGTTGTCCGATGTTATGGGCGCAACCGCACGCGTCGACCTGATCAACAATCGCTTTCCTGACGGCGCGACAGAGAACTCGGTTCTTGGGCCGTTTTTTGTCGAGGAGCGTCCGACATTTGAAAACGGTCAGGATATTTCCGGCGGAATTTCCGGTGAGCCGATGTATTTCAGCGCCCGTGTTCTGGATGCTGACCGACAACCGATTGTCGGTGCCAGAGTTGATATCTGGCATTCCGATGATGACGGATCCTATGACATCATGATGCCGCAGCTGGATGGTCAACTGGCCATGCGCGGGCTGTTTAGAAGCGACAATCACGGCCGGTTCTGGTTTACCTCCATTCTACCCACATCCTATCCAATCCCCGATGACGGTACCGTTGGAACAATCCTAAAAACAGCCAGGCGAAGCCCGATGCGCCCGGGCCACGTTCACGTGCGTGTTGAAGCACCCGGATTCCGCCGCCTGACCACAATGCTGTTTCTGGATGGTGATGAATATCTCGACAGCGATCCGGTCTTTGGGGTCAAACAATCGCTTGTCATGCGTTTTGAAAAGAAAACCAATCTTCGCATGCCCGACGGCAAGGCAGCGCCCAGCCCTTGTTTTACCGTCGACTACGACTTTATTCTGGCAAGGAAAGACTGATGGCGGCGCACAAGAACTCACTGGATCACAAGAATCCACCTTCGTTCCATCATCACAGCGCGCCACAACAAGGAGGTCCCCATGTCTGTCATCTGGACTAGTCTTCTCATCTTTGTGATTGCAGTTATCGTTGCAATTGTCATTCTGGCAAAACTCTACCGCAAGGCAACCCGCGAAGTCAGCCTGATCCGCACGGGTATCGGCGGTGAGCGGGTTATTCTGGCCGGTGGCGGCATTGCCCTGCCCTATTTTCACGAGGTGACAGAGGTTAATATGCGCACGCTTCGCCTGGAAGTGAGACGTGCCGATGAAGACAGTCTGATCACCAAAGACCGATTGCGCATGGACATTGGTGCCAGTTTCTCGGTCGCGGTCGAGGGCACCGCAGACGCCGTATCAAAGGCAGCCCAAACGTTGGGTGAGCGTACTTTCAGCGCTGAAAAACTGCGTGAAATTGTCGAGGGGAAGTTTCTCGATGCCCTGCGCGCAGTTGCTGCGCAGATGACCATGGACGAGGTGCATGAGGGTCGGGCCAAATTTGTCAAAGACGTGCGCGCACTGATCACGGATGACCTCAGCGAAGTCGGCTTGAGGCTTCAATCGGTTTCACTCACATCACTGGATCAAACATCCTTCTCGGCACTGGATGAAAACAATGCCTTTAATGCCGTCGGCATGCGCAAGCTTGCCGAGGTTATTGCCGTATCAAAGAAGGAACGGGCCGAGATCGACGCAGATGCCGAGGTTTCCGTGCGACTGTCATCAATGGAAGCAACCCGCCGTAAACTCGAAATAGAGCAGGATGAAGAACAGGCGCGCATTGCCCAGCATCAGGAAATCGAGACGCTCAGGGCAGCACAATTGGCGGAAATTGCGCGCCGGCGCGCCGCATCCGAGGAAGCCGCTGAGGCTGCACGGATCAACAAGGAAAAATCGATCCGGGAAGCGGAAATTGCGCGCGAACGCACGGTACGCGCAGCTGAGATATCACGCGATCTGGACGTCCAGGCCAGTGAGATAGCAAAAGAACGCGATTTGCAGATTCAACAGCAGGAGCGCCAGATTTCCATCGCCGAAAAAGCGGTGGCGGAAAGCACTGCAAAAGCTGCCGCAGACCGGGCGCGGGCAGGTGCAGCAGAGGCAGAAGCATCCATTGCAACGGCGCAACGCTTTGCCGAAGCGGAACGCGACAAGATGCTGGCGTTGCTCGACGCTCAGGAAAAGGCCGAAGCAGATGGTGCGCGGCTGCGGGTACTGGCAAAGGCTGAAAATGATGCTTCGATTGATCACGCAGCCGCCCGGTTGCAGGCAGCCACAGCGGAAGCTGACAGTGAACGTGTACGGGCAGCCGCAAGGCGCGAATCTCTGCTTGCCGAAGCGGAAGGACAAAAAGCCCTTCACGAGGCAGAAAATGTTCTTGATGAGCGGCTGATACAGATGAAGGAGGAAATTGCCCGTATTGAAACCCTGCCGAAAGCCATTGCGGAAATGGTCAAACCGGCCGAACGCATTGATTCCATCAAAATACACAATGTGACCGGCCTGGGTGGTGGTGCCGCTGGAACCGCTGGTTCCAATGAAAGTAAAACGCCGGTCAACCAGGCGCTGGATTCAATTTTGGGCATGGCGGTACAATTACCGGCGCTGAAAACCCTCGGCGACGAACTTGGTCTGTCGATGGGTGAAGGTATGAAGGAGGCCACTGACAAATCACCAAAGAAAATCAAATAGGTGCGTTTTGTAATCGGATGAAGCAATGCTGATTTGCCTGTCCAAAAAAGGTTGACAATGGGGCGCCGTTGGGTCGAACTTCAGCCATGATTTCACAATCAGGATTGCCCATGTCACGATCTTTCAAACCATCCCATCGCGGTGCAACACCCAGTATTGCCGAGGAAATGCACCGCCGTGCGGGCGCCGTTGAGGCCAAGGGGCAAAAGGTCCTTTATCTCAGCGTTGGACAACCGAGCACACCAGCCCCGGCTGGGGCAATGGCGGCATTTCAAAAGGCCAGCAATGAGTCAATCATGGGTTACACCGGCGCAGCCGGTATCGAACCGCTGCGCCAGCGGATTGCCCGGCATTACCAGGAAAACTATGGCGTTGCGATTGCACCGAACCGGGTTCTGATTACGCTGGGTGCATCCGGTGCACTGATTCTGGCGCTCATCAGCTGCTTCGATAGCGGTGCACGGGTTGCCCTGCCGCAACCGTTTTATTTTGCCTATCGCCATGTGATGTCCACGCTGGGTATTGAGTGCGTGCCATTTTATCCCAGTATGGAAAACCATTTCCAGCCTACTGTGGCTGATCTGGAGAAAATCGAAGGCCGCATCGACGGACTTATCTTTGCAAGCCCGGGCAATCCGACCGGATCCATGATCAAGCCCGATCAAATGGGTGAAATAGCTCAATATTGCGAGACCCGCGGTATTCGGCTGATCTCCGATGAGATTTATCATGGCATCATCTATGGCGACAAAACCCAACAGCGTACGGCTCTATCCTATGCGCCCCATGCAGTTGTCATGAACAGTTTCTCAAAATATTATTCCATGCCCGGCTGGCGTCTTGGATGGATGGTTGCGCCGGAAAATCTTGTCGAACCCATCGCCAATCTTGCGCATAATCTCTATATCGCCCCCCCTGCTCCCGCCCAATATGCCGCTCTTGCTGCACTTGATTGCACCGACGAGCTGGACGGTCATGTGGCACGCTACAGGCGAAACCGCGATATCATGCTGCGCGAGATGCCAAAAGCCGGGTTCGACCGGTTTACTGCGCCGGACGGCGGGTTTTATCTGTTTTGCCATGTTGCCCACCTGCACAAGGACAGTGTGCGTTTTTGCATCGATATGCTTGAAGAATGTGGTGTGCTGGCAGCACCGGGTACGGATTTTTCTCCGGCCCACGGCCACCATTTCGTTCGCTTCTCCTACGCGGGCAGCACACAGGAGATTGAGGACGCGATGGCACGCCTCAAAAAATGGCGTGCGGTTTAGACCGTTTCACGTTTTGTCAGAAACGGGACAACGGTGTTGGCCTTTGATTTTGTTGATGCATTCAGGTTCTGCCGCACCAACAGGCACCTTCAAACCAATGACCGACAAGTGTTCCTGACTGCGCACTTCTTGCCCGCTGAAGCGTTTCTGAAGGCTGGTCATGCAAAACTGTCGAGCCTATGAAATATACGTGTATAGATATCTGGCTATACAACTATTACTTTCACAAAATACTGCCCACTGATTATTATTGATCACCTCAATTCATTATAGATATGTATATATACTTCACATCTCACCGAATTTGTGCAATAGTACCTTGATAAATCAGTGATCCAATTCATGTGGATCTGTCAGTGATATATCCCTACTGTCGCGGGATAGCGGAGAACAGGCAGGAATACTTCAGCAAGGCCGAGATTATGAACGATGAAAAATATGATGTTGTGGTGGTCGGCGCAGGCGTTTCCGGCTTGATGACCGCCAACTTCCTCAAGCAGAAAAACAAGAGGGTAAAAGTGATTACCCGCGAAGATGTGCCTGGAGGCAAGGTAAAAACCTTTCAATACGGCGGTGTTGCGCATGCCGAGGCCAGAGTTTACTTCTTTTCGGATTACTCAATTCTGTTTCCACTGGTCAAAAAATTTCGGCTGCCAATGGAAAATCTGGATGCCGCTGACAACGCCTATCTCAAAAATGGCCGTTTGGTCTATAAAACAAACAGGCAACTGGCGGCGGAAAAAAAGAGCATTTCTGCGCTGGTCCACCTTGTACGTTATCTGGCGCATCGCCGCCGCCTGCTGAAGGCAGTAGAAACCCAGTCCCTCTCGTCCGCCCAGATGGATGAACTGGCGATGCCGTTCAATTCCTGGGCTGAAACACATAACTACGGTTTTCTGAGTTACGTTGCGGACCGGGCATTTGAAAACGTCGGCTTTGGCAGCCTCGACAACGAACCCGTCCTCTATGTCCTGCGCATGCTGAGTTGGGGTGTATTTGCCGCCGCAATGACCGGACGCATAAAGAACTTTCCCAATACCGTCACTGAATTGCTTGAGCGGCTGGCGGAGGAGCAGAACGTTTCCTACTCAACCGGCTTTGAAACCATGTCGCGCCATGGCGGCTCATGGAAAATTCAAACGTCAAACGGGCAACTCGAAGCAAATCATGTTGTTTTCTGCTGTTCGCCCCTGCAACTTGATTTCAGCAGGTACTTCGGACCGGACGCACAGGATATATTCACCAGTGAATCCATTCATGCCAAGACCTTTGGCGTCGCCATGTATGAGGTTGCAGACTGGTTCGACCATCAAACGCGTGGATTTCTGCACAATACCGGCAAAGACAAATCCATGCTTTCGGCGGTTCGCAACGGGACGCTGGACACCGGCAATGGAAGTTACACAACGTTTTTTTACACCGGTGACAAAACCACCTTCGGAGAAAAATTTCGACCGGCTGAACAACGGACCGATCTGATCGACTCGATAGCCGCTGATATTGAGGCCGATGGAGGCAAGGTGATAAATGCGTTTTTCTACAAGGAATGGCCCGATTTTCATACGCGCTTTACACGACCCGCGGTCGCTACAGGCAGGCCCCTGGCGTTTGATAATTGCAATGGCCAAAACAACGTTTGGTATGTGGGAAGCCTGAACGCGCATGAATCTTTCCGGGAGATATCACGTGCTTCCAAACGCTGGACCGACAAGATTGCGATGGCCGGAAGCCTTTCCAAACCCTGTCCCGCATAAACAGTCCCGGACCCTTCGTATTCAGGATTGCATCCGCCTGCATAGTGCCATTCTACAGGAATTGGCACATTGGCGGCACCGGGCTCGGAATATTCTCCGGCCCGGGGCGCTGTTTTATTCGCCAGTCCCACGCGGGCAGCACACCGGACATTGAGGAAGCAAGGGCGCGCCTTGGTGTCTGTTGATGCATTCAGGTTTTGCCAATACCGTCAAAATCTGATCTGCTCCAATTAATGGCGCGCCGCACAGGCCGTTTGCCATTGGCAGGCAAGTTACCAGGCATTTTCGGCCTATAGTTGTTCCGGATTACCCGGAATTATTTTCTCGACACTGCCTCTGGGTTCATTTTCTGCAACATCGAAAAGCGCAATGCCATCGGTAGTCTTCACCAGACGGGTACAGCTGTTTTTGGGACCATTGTCCCAATCGACGCAATACATATCGCCGTCGATCTTCCAGTTCCCGACAAGTGTCGTGCCACTTGGCAATTTAACGGATGCAGATCCGTCCGCACCATATTTGAACGGTGCTGTACCGCCGTGCGGACCGCCAGGTCCTCCTGCCGGAATAGCCAGATAAAGCGTGTTACCGGTCAAAAGCCCATCCAGTTGCTGAGCATTCAATGTCATTTGTGCCCCAACCGCAGTTGTTGAACCCATTGCAAGTGTCGTCGCCATGATCAGACCTTTCATATTCTTCTCCAGTGCTACTTTTCGTCAGGGTTCCTGACTATATAAGTTACCCCATATAGTCAAGCACCCTGACTATTGATATTTCACCCCCGGAGCGCTATTGAATTCGGGTGGAAAACGAATCCAATAAGCATGTGCCCAGGGCGCCCGATGCGGAAAAGCCGATGAATCACATTGGTGCCGATCTGTGGCATGCCTTTCGTGCCTATGAGCACGCCATGTTCACACGTGTTGCTTCAAACGGATTTGAGGATATTTCTCAAACGGACAGCGATGTGCTTGCCTATGTCGGGCGGCGTGGCACGCAACTGGTCACAATCGCCCGGCAGAGGCGGGTCTCAAAACAGTCTGTACACGAACAGGTGCACTCTCTGGTCAATCGCGGTTACCTGACACTTGCACCCGATCCCGATGACCGCCGGGCAAAGATTGTCATGCATTCAGACAAGGGCCGCCGTTTTGTTGAAGCCATGAAACATGTGAAACAGGCCCTGCACAAAGAGGTTGAAACGGCACTTGGCTCAACACATCTGACCCAACTCGAAGAAGCGCTGGCGACAATTCGCAACAGATTTGAATAGGAGACGACTTTACAGCCGTCCGGCAGGCTGACGATCCTGCTTGTCACGCACCAACTTGCCACAGACCGGGCCTTTTGACTATTGTTTCAGCCGATCTGGAAGAAACGCAGAGGGGATGCATCTGATGTTTGCAGGACGGTTCCGCTGGTTTGTAGTGCTGCTTTTGTTCGTAATAACAATCGTCAACTATATTGATCGGTCGGCAATCGCTTTTGCGGCCCATTTGATTCAGGATGAATTTGGACTCAATTCCGCTCAAATCGGGCTGATCATGGGTGCCTTCGGGATCGGCTATATCATCAGTACATTGTTTGGCGGCATTGCCGTCGACCGCTATGGCGCGCGTATGACTCTGGCGGCCGCGGTGATCTTGTGGTCTCTGGCCATTGGCTGGACGGGTGCAGCAACCGGGTTTGCCATGCTCTATGCGGCGCGGGTGACGCTGGGTCTGGCCGAGGGGCCAAGTTTTCCGACAATGACAGGCGCGATCAGTAAATGGCTGGTGCCAAAGGAGCGCGCAACCGCTCTGGCCGGAGCCCTAGTTGCCGTTCCGCTGGCGCTGGCCATCGGATCTCCATTTGTTTCACAGCTGATCTCCGCCTTTGGATGGCGACCCGCCTTTTTTGTGTTGTTGGCACTGGGTTTTTTATGGCTTCCGTTCTGGCTGATTTTCTATGACAATTCACCTGGCCTTTCCAGATATCTGTCTCGCGATGAAGAAGCCTTTATCAAACGGGGCAAAGAACAGGCCGGAGAGCGCACCGAAGAGGCACCCCTGCCGGAAAAGGGATGGAAAATACTGCTGACAACCCCGACGTTGTGGGCCAATTACTGGGCCTATTTCGTCTTCGGCTATTTTCTTTTTTTCTTCATGAGCTGGATACCGGAATTCTTGCGCAAGACCTATGATCTGGATTTGTCGCAAGTGGGATATTTTTCTATTTTGCCATGGGCGGTCTCAGCTATTGCCTTGCTCTTTTTCGGCGGTTGGTCTGACCGGATACTGAAACGAACATCAAGTCTGCGCAAAGCACGCAGTTACCAGATTGCCGGAACGCAACTGGTGGCAGCGCTCACCATCATTCCCGTCACACTCTTTGACAATCTTTATATCGCCATGGCATCGATCACTCTGGCAGTCGCTGCATCCATGGCCGCCAACGCCGCCTACTATGTGGTGATTGCCGATCTGGTTCCACGCTATGCAGGAACAGCAATGGGAATCATGACAATCGGCTTTGCCGCAGCTGGATCAATTGCCCCGGTCATCACCGGTTATGTGCTGGACATCACAGGCACGTTTCAACCGGCTTTCTGGCTGTTGTCGATACTGGCAGGCAGTTCAGTCCTGGGCGTTTTGGCCTTTCACCACCCGGATCGCGACCGTGCACGACTGGGTAATCATGAAAATTGAACCAGTTGTTGCCAATCAAACGGCTGCTTGTCCACACTATCGTCTTTTTTTGAAACAATATGTCAACGGGACCGTTTTACGTTTTATCAGAAACGGGACAACGGTGTCGGCCTTTGATTTTGGTTGATGCATTCAGGTTTTGCCGATTCCGTCAAAACCTGAATTGCCATAGTGCTGCAGAACTGCCCGGTTACTGCACAACAGGGGGTATACTCATGATCAGTTCCATTTCCAGCCGGCGAGGTTTTCTGCGTTTGATGGGCGGCACTCTGGCAGCATCCAGTCTGTCAATCTCCACAGGTAATGCAGCTGATGTGATCGGCAAGGTCGTCGCACTCGATGGCCAGGTGATGGCTTTGAGAGGCAAAAGTGAGATGATCATGCAGATCAATCAGGGTGTTGTCGTCAAGGATGTCGTCGTAACCGGCGCAAAAAGTTCTGTCGCACTGCTTTTTGGTGATCAGACAAAAATACAACTGGGTGAGCGTTCAGAGCTGCTGATAGATGAATTTCTGCTGGGCACGCAGGGTGCGTTTGACCTGTCAAAAGGCGCATTGGTTTTTGACCGACCCGAAGATGCGCCCCGCACACCAGTGGCCATCAATTCGGTGTTCGGCCAGTTGGGTGTACGCGGCACACGTTTTTTTGCCGGGCCCAGCAATGGCGTTTTTGGTGTCTTCGTGGAGCGCGGTCGGCTGGATGTTTCCGCTGCCGGCGAACAACGGGTGCTTGAAGCCGGGGATGGCGTGAATATCGCCGCACCAGGTGCTGCACCGTCAGCCGTTGCGCAATGGTCCACAAGCAGAATTAATGCGGCCTTTGCCTCTGTCGGACTTTAGAGCAGACCGCTTAATCCCTGTTTTTCGTCATTGGCTCGGGTGAATAGATACGGATCACCCCAATCCCGCGCAGTTCGATTTCGCCATGATCGAAGAGTTCCGTCTTTTGCAGCAACTTGTTTGCAGCCGCGCCCACAAGAATGGATGTTCCGGTCGTTTTATTGGCGTCCTGAAGGCGCGCGGCAGCGTTGACCGAAGCGCCATAGGCACTGTAGTCAATTTTGCCCTTAGCGCCTACATCGCCGAGAATGACATTTCCTGATTCAATGCCAATGCGTGTCCGCCCAAAGTTGTGCTTCACACCCATGGGGGTACGTCTGAATTCCTCTGAAAAGCGTAAAACTGTCTGAGCACAGACAATTGCCGCATCCGCATGGAATTCCAGATCAACCGGGGCATTGAACATGGCATGCAGGCCATCGCCGATGGTCCGATCAACCATGCCGCCATGGGCAATTACAATATCCGTCAGACCCTCGAAATATTCATCAAGCAGTGCAATCAGCTCAGAAGCATTCATCTTTTCCGACATGGTGGTAAAGCCCTCCACATCGGTAAACATGGACGTGGACAGGCGCGTTTCACCGCGCAGCTTCAGCAGCGCCGGTTCGGCAACCAGTTTTGAGACGACGCTGGGTGGCAACCGCTGCTCAAAACGGTTGCGGATGATCGCTTCAGCTCTTCTGACCGCAGAAAACTGAAACAGGCTACCGGACATGCCGCCGACGATCATGGCCACAGCAGGCAATACCGGAGGCAGAACAATATTGGCCCGGTGGTATGCGAAAATGCAAATAGCCAGCCATGCCACAAACAATCCGGCCGAGGTCACTATATCAATTATCGGCCTTGTCATTGCAGCAACAAAACTAAGCAATGTACCCAGCAGGATTGCCAATGCAATTGACAGGGCCGGTGCCCACAGCGGCTTGAACGGTGTTGAAGCAAGCAACAGGCTGCTTGCAAGATCAGCATGAATTTGAACAGACGGCGTCAGGGGATTGCCCGGAACCGGACGCAGGCCGCCCAGTTCCGGCGCGCTGGAACCAACAAATACAATCTTGTTCTCCAGCGATGCACCACCGGTGGCCCCATCCATGATTGAGCCCGCAGAAATGGTGCGTCTTGATTGTTGATCCTGCGTTGAATGGCGCACACGCACGCTGCCACTGCTATCCAGCGGGACCTGCAATTGCCCCAGGCGTGCTTTGGGCGGATCGCCAAATAAAAATACCACACCGGCTTTTCGTGCCAGGCGAATTGCATCAACTGCCAAAGATGGCAGAGCCTGACCGCCAACGGCGACGACCAGTGGCATGGATCTTATGCGTGCATCAAAATCTCCTGGTAAAGCCATGGCACTGACACCCCTGGCAGCATCGACATAGGTGGCGCATGACATTTCAGCACCGGGCACCGACCACACATCCGGTAGCCGCAATTTTTGATCCACTGCGACAACATTTCGATTGGGCAGCGGACCACCTGTGTGATCGGAAAACAAAAAACCCAAGGATACCCGCGACGCCTCAATTGTTTGTGTCAGGCGCACAACATTGCTTTTTTGTGGATCGCACGGTTCGGCCAGAACAAGATCCAGTGCAATGGAGGCAGCGCCCAAGCGCGTAATTTCATTGAGCAGATCCGCCAGGCGGGCCCTTGATAACGAGCGGCCACCAAATGATTCAAGACTAACGCTGTCAATGTCCACAACAACCACATCATCAGACATCCGCGGTGGGGACAGGGAGGCAATAAGATCAATCGCAGGTAATTCTGCCCTGTTGGACAAATGAGCAGGCGCAAACCAATAGAATATGCTCAGCACAACAACCACCAGACCGCCCAGAGACCCGGACCTGAATTCGCGGCTTTTAAATGTGTTGCGAAGGTTCAACGCAGCATGTCCCCACATAGAATGGCTGGTTCTGGCCTGATGCCATTGCCGGTTGCGGATACAGACCGCAATTGGACCGTATTGGTCAATAGGATGGCAGCACAAATCAGTTACAATTGACAGGACTGATGATTGTTCGACAGGCTTGCAACCTCACCAATATCTATTATAGTAGACAAATGACTACTAAAGATTCTGATATTGATACAGCCCTTGCTGAACGACTGCGTGTGGAACGGCTGGCGCGCAATTGGTCAATGCAGGACTTTGCCATGCGCTCCGGTGTGTCAAAGGCCATGATTGGTCGCATAGAACAGGCTGATGTCAGCCCAACAGCAAACCTTCTTTCAAAGCTCTCCAGCGCATTGGGTATGACACTTTCCACATTGCTTGCGCGAACGGAGAAAGATCAGGGTGAACACCGCACCCGTTCACAGCAATCGGTTTGGACTGATCCCGAAACGCAATATCTGCGCCGTGCCGTATCTGAACCTGGTGCAAAGGGTGCCGAAATAGCAGAAATCACCCTGCCTGCAAAATCTGAGGTGCATTTTGAAATGCCGGCACATATCGTTTCAAACCAGCAAATTGTTGTGCTGGATGGTGCACTGGTATTCAAGACCGAAAGCGCGAACCACAAGCTGGCCGCCGGTGACTGGTTTCTTGCCCCCAATTTTGGCGCACGAACCTTTGCCAACGAAATGCAACAGCCATGCAGATATCTGATCATTTCCCAGTGATGCCCGATATGTCCGGCATCCATCACTCAATTGGTTTTTGAAAGAACGTCCCCATGTCAACCAGCCATTCAATGGACAAACGTATAATCAACATGCTGCACACACGCACCAGCCGTTTGCAGCCAGGTGACAGCATTCAGGAACCGCTTGTGGCAACAAGCATTTATCACCTGCCCGCCGAACCCGCCCCGGACCGCATCTATGGACGGCTGACAAACCCCACTGTTCAGGCAGCAGAAGAGCGGCTCGCGGTGCTTGAAGATGCACCTACCCTGCTTTTTGCATCAGGAATGGCCGCCTATCACGGTGTATTCATGGCCACACTCAAAGCTGGCGATACGGTGCTGCTGCTGAGTGATGGATATTATGCCGTTCGCCATTTGATGGATGCCTTTCTGGAGCAGTTCGATGTAAGGCTGCAGACCTGTCCGGCGCGCGATATATCAAGTGTGCCGCTGGATGGCATCAAACTGGTTGTTATTGAAAGCCCAACAAATCCGCTATTGGACATTATTGATATTGCTGCACTTGCAAAACGAAGCCGTGCGGCCGGGTGCCTGCTGGCAGTGGATAATACTGTGTGCACGGCCTTGATGCAGCAGCCGTTGGATCTGGGCGCTGATATTGTTCTGTCGGCAGATACCAAGGCGGCATCCGGTCATTCGGACGTGCTGATCGGTCATGTCTCATCGCGGGATGAAGCACTGATGGAGCGGGTTCATTCTGCTCGAACACTTGGCGGCGGCATTGCGGGGCCTTTTGAAGCATGGCTGCTACTGCGCGGGCTGGAAACGCTGGATGTTCGCCTTGAGCGCATGTGCAGCAATGCACAAGCCGTCCATGCGGTGCTGGACAATCATCGCGCTGTCATGTCGCTGCACTTTCCAATTGAGCCCCATCCACAGATGTCGCGGTCGGGCTTTCTGATCAGCGTCAATTTTGCCGACCAGAAAACGGCGGAATGTTTCATTGAAAACTCCGGTGTATTCCTGCCAGCAACCAGTTTTGGCGGTCTGCATAGTTCAGCGGACAGAAGGCAAAGATGGGGCGATGAGGTAGACGCTGGTTTTCTACGGCTCTCCATCGGCTGCGAACCGCGTGAGCAGCTGGTCAGCGCGGTACAAAAGGCGCTCGACAGTTTGACATGATCTTCAATGGACAGGTGTCGGCAATACACAGGTTGTTCCGCAAACTGTCTGCACATGCCATACCACTGGATACAACTGCCTGCAGTTTCGGGCCTTGTTGGAAGTAACCCTGGACCGCTTAACGTTTGTAAGAAACGCAACAGCGGTTTTGACCTTCGATTTTGTTGATACATTCAGGCTTTGCCGGCTCCGTCAAAACCTGAATGGCCCTAAAAAACGCCGGATTTGAATCGCGGGGTGAAAATTATGCTACAATCACAGATTGCGCCACCTTGTTTGCCTATCGATTAATAAACGAATATTATGTGCATTAAGATATGGTGAGGTGTCTGACATACCGACATTTTTCGGGGGAATTACTGTGGGTAAAAAATTACAAAAAGAAAATATTGCTATTCTGGGTGGCGGCTGCGGAGCCATTTCTGCAGCATTTGAGCTTTGCAAGACTCAGCCACTGCGAGACCGTTTTGATGTGACGATCTACACCGAGGGCTGGCGGTTGGGCGGAAAAGCAGCCAGCGGCAGAAACAGCCTCATGTTTGATCGGATAGAAGAACACGGTTTGCACATGTTAATGGGATTCTATCAAAACGCTTTTACTACCATAAAGGATATCTACCACAGCGTTCCGAAGTTAAAAAATGACCCTTTCCAGGACTGGGAGGATGCCTTTGAGGCACAACGTAAAATCACGCTGGAATTGAAGATACCGCAGCCAAATGATCGCTTCAAATGGGAACCATGGACCATTGAATTTCCACATCTCCCGGGAACCCCGGGAGATCCACTGGCAACAGGTTACCTAACTGAAATTGTCAGCAGAATATTGGACATATTGAGAAAATACTGGTGGCCCAATCTTGAAGAAAGTGTCAACAGAATTGATACACAACAACCCGAGTTGGAGAAGGCCTATGCCTTGTCGCTGGAACTCGACAACAAAGACCGGTTCCTTGACGTAAGCCCGCAGATATTGGCGATTGTCAAGCGCCTGCAGAGCTGGTTTGTCCTTGTGCGTGACGACGTGAAAGGAAACGGGGTTACCGGTTATAAGATGGCGATCGCTGTTGACCTGATGCTGGCAGTTACCCGCGGCTATCTCACCGACATATTGCATCCTGATCATTCAGATTTCGAAGCCATCAACGATCAGGATTTCAAGGAATGGCTGCAGAGCCATGGGGCTGCAGACTGGTCGGCCTGGTCTGCGCCTGTTCGTATGGTCTATGACCTGGCTTTTGCCTATGTTAATGGGCGAAACTCTTCACCTAATGACGGGCAGATCGCTGCTGGCGCTACGCTGCATCTGTATATCCGTATGGCATTCAACTACAAGGATGCGCCTCTGTGGCGTATGAAGGCGGGCATGGGAGATGTTATTTTCGCCCCGGCCTTTCGGTTACTTGAGCACTGGGGTGTCAAAATTGTCTTTTTCAGGCGGGTACAGGAACTTCAATTGTCCGCTGATAAAAAGAGAGTTGAAAAAATCCATATGTGGCGTCAGGCTGATCTAAAATCTAGACCGTATAAACCGCTCGTCAACGTCAAAAACTATTCGTGCTGGCCATCGGCGCCCGATTGGTCTCAAATCAAAAATGGCGGGTCAATTTCAACGTCAGGATGCAATTTCGAAGACACCTGGTGTACACACAATACCGGGACAGAGACGCTTGATTTGACCAGGGATGATTTTCATTCGGTCATCGTAACAATACCACCTCTGGCTCTCACACCGATTGCTACAGCGCTCGCGGCGGAAAACAGAACTTGGGAGCAGATGCTTAATGCAAATAATATCCCGTCTGTACCTACAATTTCCGCACAGGCCTGGTTCAAACCAACTTTAACAGAGATGGGTTGGTCTCATGGTGCCACGGTATCAGCTGGTTATGAGCCCGAGTTAACGACCTGGGGTGAAATGTCACAGGTGCTACCATCTGAAAATTGGCCAATTGGAGCACAGCCCGGAAGCTGTGAATATCTTTGCGGGACGTTCCTTGCCCCCGCCGCCTTGCCTGCACCTGGTCGGGCTCCTGACTATCAGCAAAGCCGGGATGTGGAGGCTACCGGCATTTCGAATGCCTGGCTGGATAGCCACTCCAAGCATTTCTGGCCACATATTCACAAACCGGGCGGCGGCATTGACCCGCAACACATAATGTCCATACATGTCCAATGCAATATCGGCTACTCAGCACAATATGTGCAAACACCACCTGGCAGTGTGCGCTACCGCCTGTGGCCGAATAATTCCGGCTTTGAGAATGTCTATGTGGCAGGAGACTGGACGCGATCTACGATTGACGGTGGTTCAGCGGAAGCTGCATTCGATTCCGGCCGATTGGCTGCAGAAGCAATAATCACTTCATAGAGCGATTCCATCAATACATGTATCTGCAAGCGGACATGGCGGTAAAGCCATGCCATTACGTTCGTCTTGTTTTGACAAAAATAATTGGCAAAGTACCCCAGCAAAGGCTGCACTGACGCAGAAATCCTTTTACTCAAATGCTCCTAAGCTTCCCAAACAACTTCGCCGTTTTCCGTTTCAAAGGATGTTTTTACCCAAAAACCAAACTGAATTGCCACAGTATCGCTGTTGGAATCTGAACTTTTGACTGTGAGACCAAGATCCTTAAGAACCTGGTGGCTTTCACAACGGGTGATCTGAAGCTCAAAATCACCGGGCAGAAAACCCATTCCTTTAAAGCTGCTTAGTTTGATCGGACTGAGGGTCAGCGCCTGATAGCAGGCCTTACTGCTGTTACTCACGTCCCGCAATTGTTTGAGATTGACGAATGTGACCTGTCTGGAGAGCAATACCCGCAATAACTCTCTCAAAACGGCTCCACCCGCCCCTTCCGAATCCGAATGGATGCTGCCTAATGCGTCAATCGCATTTTGGGCTGCATCTTCAACAGTATTCCAGGTTGGTTTCAAATCGCCCCGCAATCCATCGGCAGATACACGCAACAACTGCTCATCTACACCCTTGGTTGTGGGAGCAAACTTTTTGAACAAGGTGGTCGTAGCAGTAAATTCCAGAGGATCCGCTGCCGAAGTCGGCAATTCGACTGTGGCCAGTGCTTTTGGGTAACCCCAAATTTCGCGTCCCATCACCATACCAATGGTTACGTCAATCAACAAATAAGGTATCCAGAACAGCAATCTGTCCGGCTGAGAATTGTTGTTCATTTTTTGTATGACGGGTATGACGAATGCAGCTTCACGATCCGGCAGATAACCAACCTGTTGGCTTGCAGAGGTGGCGCTGCCGCAGTTTTGGAAAATCAGCGACACCCAGTTGCCAAAGACCTGGTACTGTACCGCACCCTGGCTCGCAGAATTCAATTGCGAATCGACAAGCGCCTGAAGCGCATTCCTGTCAGCCTGAATTCCAAAACAATAGGCGGTAACATCCTGAATTGTAAGAGGCCCCTCGTAACAGACCTCCCCGTGTTTGATAAATGGAACATAGTCCGGCAGCAATTTTTTCAATGTTCTGCTCCATAGTTTTTTAGTATTGCACTCGAGCAATTCAGGTTTTGACGGAAGTGGCAAAACCTGAATGCATCAACAAGATCAAAGACCGACACCATTGTCCCATTTTTGAAAAACCTGGAACTGTCTAGGTCAGAAAATTCTCGCCCATGACATGTTTGGGTTCCCCGCAGATTGCACGCGACGCCTGCATGCCTGACATTACGGCTGCTTCTATGCAGGTTGTATTCAGGCCTGTTCGCACCGAACAACCGGCAAGATAAAGATTGTCAAAGCCGGTGTCATCGGTTCTCAACTTGGCATTGACACTGCCGGCAGTTGATCCAACGCAGCATTCCGTCGGATCAATATTGGCACGAACAAATTGCGCATTCAGGCGCATCGGACCGGTCCGTCGCAGATCATCGCTCAATACCATCCAATCAAAGGTTCCATCAGGCTTGATTGTATCCGGCCAAATTGTACTGGCATGGTGTGACAGCCATTTTTGTGCCGCATCTGCCACCAGTGCCGCCGCCTGATGCGGAACGGACCCATCGGTAGCAGGTTGTCTGAACAATTGGGTGTCCAAAACTCCGCAAAAATAATGAACCGTTTTGGGCTGCCATTCAGGAATGCTGGTGTTTTCATATTTGAGCGTGTGTGTCATATCCGCCCATATATCCAAGGGCAAAGCACCTGCAACGCATGCGGGTTTCTTGTCCCGCCAGCCAAGTTCCCTCAGAGTTTTGTCACTCCAAACCTGCAAGGCTATGCTTGGGACAAGCTTCAATGTGGTTGCCATTTCCCTGAATCTTGAACTGGCCAGATAAAGTTCATCGCACATGGTCGGCTCTGCGTTAAGCGGCATGAACCCGCCCATTGAAATCCCAAGCACGACATCATCATAATCGACACCAAGTTCAAGTGATACGGCTCCAGATGCGGGCCACTGGTTCCAATGTGATTCAAAATTTACACCGGCATCGCGCATCTGCGCGCCATTAACCAGCTGTTCCCAGAATGGCTCATGTGGCCAGCACACGATGCCCTTGAATATTCTGGTTGGCTCATAGTCTGCGTTAACCAGGTCGGCCTGTCGGTGCATGTGAATTTTCGCGACCGTTTTTCTGTTCGAGGACAATTCCAGGCGGTGTGTCTTGTGAAAAAATTTGAATTTCACACCACGGTCTTTCAACAGTTCGTACATGGGTGAAAAGACCACCTCACCCATGCCTGCCTGCATTTCGAACAGCACCGCCTGTTTGTAAGTGGTCACCGCTCTCAACAGGACCTTGATTGCCGTTCCTGTTCCAACATTTTGACGATTTGGATCGCCCTCTTCATACCAGAAAAATGTGTCGTATATGACCCTGACAACTGTCGAATTGGCAACCACAGCACGGTCAGCACCATGGCTGAGCAGCCAATCTCGATACTCTATTCCATCCAGTACATCAGGATCACGGCGAGGTATTATGACGTCAAATAGAAGGCCTTTGGTGAACACCTTGCCAATTTCCACAAGGTCACGCAAAAACCCGGCTCTGGCCTTGACCTCAATCTCACCTTGACGGCTTATCACAGTTGTCATGGTGTTTTGGGCCTGTTCCAAAAACCACAGAACGGTGTCAACCTCCTCAAATTCATCGAGAACAGTTTGTTTGCTGAGGATATCTCCCATGAAACAGGCTTCATTCAGCATCTCGTCGCTGCTCGCCAATCGGCTAGGCAGCCAGTGTCCCGCACGTTTAATCGTCTCCAGAATTTTGTCCGGGGGATCGGCGATAGCAGTTGACAGGGCTGTTTCAGGTAATGGCGCATCATGTACAGCCAGCCGGATAAAATTGAGTACCTGACTTAACATTTCCGTAAGGGATAGGTTGACACTTCCTGATCCGGGTTCTGCATTGTTGCGAGGCCATTCAAACGGCCAATAGTGCAATTCCCCGTCATCTTCGTAACCAATCGGGGTAAATGAATGGGGCTTGAATGCCTCATTCCAGGTCCGCAGTGGGCAATCTATTGGTGGTTTCCAGCCATCATAAACTGATTTCAACAATGAAAAGGCATTGTCATAACAGCCGAACCAAACATGCAACCCATGCTCAAGGATCCGATCCTTTTCATCGCGCCCGGTCGCTCCCTTTCCACCGAGACGCCAACCCATCTGATAAAGTGTCACCTCATGTGTGTCGCGCAGCGATTGCGTTTTGGTCAATTCATAGGCGGCTGTCATCGCCGCCATTCCACCACCCAAGATAGCAATTTTCTTCTTTACCATAAACTTCCCACCCCAAAAGTTTGTTTGTTTCCATCAGCTCAGGAAACATGCCCTCCATCAACACCCATCTCCGCAAACAAATTCTCCGCATGTTTCCGGTGTGTCATGCGCTCCTGTCCGTTGCTCACCTCCAATTGGCACAACTCAAGGTAAGTCAATGCCAAATCGAGCCTCATGTCTAGTGATTTGGCGTTGTCCCTTGCAGAATATGCGTAAATACGGGATTTTTTTATCTTCCCGCAGATGCGAGCCAGTCGTGCAGACAACAGTTGTATCCGCGGCCCTGCAGCTGGTATCTTGCGAACAAATCTGCGCGCATGCCGCAGCGAAGTTGTCGCATGTTTAAGGGTGGGACCACCTTTTTTCGATTCTCGCAACTCCGTTTCGCAGGCGCCTATCAGGGTTTCCACTATACCTGCAACAGCGGGAATAACATGCCAGGCAGAAGGGGGAAATTTGCACATGCTTTCCAGGCCAGCCAATGCCGCCTTAACGGCTTCATCGCGGTGTCCCAGGTGCCAATGACCCAATGCACGCAGGCCATGACAAAGCAGTTTGTCTGCTTCTGAAAGGAGGTTTTGCGGTAACTGAGCTAGCGCATCCAACACATCAACAGACAGGCTGTCGCGGGACAAATGCGTTAAAAACTCTGCCCCCAGAGACCAGCACAACACCTGAGGTGAAGCGCCTT
Organism: uncultured Rhizobiaceae group bacterium; assembly: GCA_947501445.1. Classification (GTDB taxonomy): domain Bacteria; phylum Pseudomonadota; class Alphaproteobacteria; order Rhizobiales; family Rhizobiaceae; genus Hoeflea_A. The sequence goes on from CANMVS010000030.1 coordinate 32,365, forward strand.
GTGCGACAGATGTGCGCCAGCTTGTCAGCGAAGCTTCTGCAGATTGGAATTGCCCCTGCAGCAGCCTTGCATAACATAAGACCGACAGTGCCTGTTGTTGGCGAAACCGGTCACCAAGTTCTCCAAAAAGTTTGTTGCACCGTTCACCGGATGATTCGACCCGTTGCCAGTCCCCCATTCCCGCGGCATGAACACAGGCGTATAAATGTGCATAACCGATTTCATCCACATTGCCACTCGCCTCCGCAAGGTCAATGCCCCGGTTAAGGTAGTATCGGGCAGCGGCGGGCAGACCGGAAATCCCCAATCCGATGGCCAATGCTCCATAGCCTGTTATCATCTCCCGACGCTCACCGGCAGCCTCGGCCAGACTCAGTGATCTCAGCGTGCGGTGCAGCACCGATACCATTTCATTGTTGAAATACGCTTGTTCCGACAATCTTTCGTAGATTTTTGCTGTAGAAATGGAATCAACGTCATCCGGATCAGCAGATTGGGAAGGGATCGGTCGCGGTTTGAAACGGCGAACACATTGCACTGCAGCATCATAGACGATGTCCACCGTCTGAAAAATGGGTTTTCGATGCAGTGGTTGATTGAGATATGCCAGCGCGGCATCAAAATGAACTTCAGAACTTGCAAAATCAGACAGCTGGTGACTGGCCTCCCCATGCAGGTAACGCCACTGTGAATCGCGCGCCGGTTCGATTTCAATGCCGGCCCCTTTTGCAAGGACCCATGCTTTGTTCAAATACTCAATCGCTTCCCGGTTGGCAAAATTCCTCACCGCAAGCGCACTGCATTTTTCAAGATAGGAAATTGCCCGGTCAAAGTCAGCTGCTAATTCCCATTGAGTTGCCAGCCAAGCAATATGGGACGTCAGATTATCCTCAAAGTTCGTTTCTACCCAAACTGCGTTGCTCTTGTGAAGAATAAGCCGTTGGTCTCCCGTAAGCAGTTCGTAGGCGACTTCATGTATAATCGCATGGCAAAATTCATAGACCTGCTGATTGCCAAGCGTGGCACGGCGCAGAATATCGCTTTTTTCGAGCTGCAGCAGGCAACGTGACATGTTTTGAGGGTCCGAGGTTACCGGCATGATTTCAAGAATGCGATCCTGGGTAAATGCCTGCCGGATGGTACTTGCAACCTTGGCTACCATTTGACATTTGGCATCAACATCATCAATTCTCGCTGAAATTGCACCACGTAAACTCGTTGGCATTGTATCTGGTAGGAGATCTGCTTTGCTTGTATCAATCTGGCATACCCCTCCAATTACCTGAAGCCACCCTCTGCCCTTCAAGGCCAGTGCCAATTCTTCAGTGTGGAGTGGATGTCCGCCAGTTTGCTGAAATATAAACTCCGTTGCCTCGGATTGAACGCTGCGGGCCCCCAACTTGCCAGCGATCAGTGATGCCGTGTCGGATTGAGACAATGATCCGAGTTGAATATCCAATGCATCCTTGGATGTAAGGAGTTCCACTGTTTCAGGCAGCTTCACAATCTCACGCGGTCGCTTGCTCAGCAAAATAAGCACATTGGGAACACGCTGGCGAACAGCCGCAATCATATTGGCTGACGCGCTGTCCAGCCAGTGCGCATCATCGATCAACAGCACGAGAGGCGATTTTGACGCATAATGACTGATGACGTGGATCATAAGTTCCTGAAGGCTTTCTGCCCTAGCAGATGCACCCATCCTCACACTGGTTTGGGTTGCAGGCAGGTCAAGCTCCAACACGTCATTGATGAGCGACATCCACGGTATGAGGTCCTCACGTGCCGCGATCAGTTCGGTGAAACGCAACGTGAGTGACAATTTTGGCTCGCTGTCGTGTGACAATACCGCAGGCAAAAGACTTCGCCATGCAAAGTAAGGTGTCAGGTGCTCGGACGGCATGCAGTTTGCAGATACGACTTTTGCCCCCGCCAGATCAGCCAATCTGGTCATTTCCCGTAGCAATCGTGACTTACCAATGCCGGGTTCACCGGCAACTATAACCAATCCACCTGTCCCCTGCTTTGCTTTGGCCAGTTGTTTTGCCCAAAGCATTGTTTGTGGTCTGCGGCCTTCTATCTCAAGATCAACAGATCGCGGTGCAACAGAGATCTGTGCGCCGGGCTTGTAAACAATAAAAGAAGTCGACAAACCCTTTAGTTTGGTTTGAGGTTCGATTTCAAAATTGAAGTGCTGATCAGCTGATTGCATTGTATCCGGGTCGCAAAATATGTTTCCATTACCTAGATTCATCAATCTGGCCGCCCGATTGATTGGAGGCCCAACAATGGAAAACACCCGTCGGTCCTTGCCGCCGTAGTCGCCGCAAAAGGCCCTGCCTGTTGCTATCCCAATACCAAAATTCCTGCCAAGTTTTTTGAAGCCCCGCTGGATATTTTGTGCCGCGCCAATGGCCCTGACGGCATCATCCTCATGGGTAGCCCCCGGCAATCCGAAAGCAGAAACCAAATTCAATCCGCTGCCATCGGCACAGATCTGTTCAACACAACCACCGGCAATCTCCATCGCAGCTTCAATCGTGCTGATTATGTCCACCATCTGGGCCAGGGGCTCCGCCTGGGCATCAGCTGCAATTGGATATTGAAAACCAATATATACAACGGTCACGAGCCTATATTCTGCAAGCCATTTTGAGTGTCCTGCCTCGATACGAGTTACCAAACTGGGCGATAGATATTGTGCTGCATCTTGCACAATTGGAATATCTGAAGGATTGGACGCTGTGAGGGCTGGTTGGGTTGCGAGACCTTTGAGGTTGAACACACCGTTGCCTGCTTCAACCCCGACTGCAATATCGCGCAATAGATCAATTGACCGTGTGGATAGCACAATATTGTCAGGTTGCGCCTGTCGATAAATCCGGCCGACCTCTGCGAGTGGTTTGCCCGTAGCAAATGCATGTCGGCGGCCACTTTTCGTTTTAACGTCAAACCAGTCCAGTATGCCGGAAGAAATCGAAATCCGATGACTCATGCCAACCTTGGTGTGCTCTGCCGAATTTAATAATCGAGCATTGAGTTCCAGCGCGACAAAGGCAGCAGCATGGGTTGCATGTTCAACGTCATCGTCCTTAGCCTGCCAAAATGCCACAATGGCATCACCAGCAAATGCGATCACGTCTCCATCGAGCATGTGAATCACCTCAACTGCTTTACTGAAATAACCATTCAGCAGTTTAGGCAATGCCTCTGGAAAGTCCGGACGCCCTGCGAAATAAGATTCTGTCAATGGTGTGTAGTTTACAATATCCAGAAAAAGGACCGCCCCTTGCATAGCGGTCAATTTTGATGAGCCACCTTCAAGCTTTCGACCTACGCCGTTATGGCGCATTCGACGCGGTAAATAGGCAGAAAGCGATCGATCCGATGCTAAATCATTGAGGCTCACGGGCGGCGGATCTCCTTCTGTTTGAAGAAATATAATAGACAGGAAGCTCCAAAAACAAAAGGTTTCACAGGCGTTGTACAAAAAGCGCTCGACAGTTTGATCTGACATCGCGGCGTCGGGTACATATTCAGATAATGCCACCACCGGCTGTGATCTTGTCCCTGATGGCTGTCACATCACCATGCGGCATGGCCGCGGCTGTGCCGGCGGCTTCACCACTGGCGAAGGCCGTGCCCATGACGCGAATTGAGGCATAGGCCATGGGGTCGGCGCCGATGACGCGCCCTGCGTAATAAAGATTGTCGATGCCCTTTGCACGCAGGCAATCAAGTGGAATATGAGCGTAACCATCACCGCCAACGCTGTGGTAGACGGGTTTACCGGCTATGGCGTGGTCTTCCATCGGCCAGGCCGCCCGTGCAATACCGTGATCGCTTTGCGCCCCGGCAAGAATGTCGGATTGCGTCAGTGTATAGCGTGCCGCTGGGTGCCGACTTTCACGAATACCCAGTTGCGGCCCGGTTTGAATGAGATAGGCCTTTTCAAACCCCGGTACCTTTTTACGCAATACACCAATGTGCTCATGGGCGGCTGCACGCAGACGCTGCTCGGCTCTGGTATAGGATGCGGAAGACAGGTCCGGCATGGGTAAATCGATCATCATCCACCACATGTCACTGCTGCCGGGAACCCGGGTATATATGCCGCCATCTTCGCGTGCACTGGGGTAATTGCCAACGGCATTGTATTCTGCAAAGGCTGATTTTATGCAGTCGCGATCAACCTCAAGGTCAGCACTCAGTCCGCCAATACGAATGGGGCCCGAGGCCGCCTGATATTGACCTTCACCATTGCCTTCGCGGCATTCCAACCCGGCCACCAAAGCCAGATTGGCATCTCCGGTCGCATCAACAAAGGCCTCGGCTGCAAGGCGAAACCGACCATCCATACCGGCCAGGGTCACTGATTCCAGCCAATTAGCGGTGCGCGACGCCGCTGCGACACGGGTGTGGAGGAGCACATCAACGCCATGGGCTGCAAGTACCCTGTCCAAAGCAAGTTTTACACGCTCAGGATCAAGCAGGATAATCCAGTTTCCGGTCGTTTCGGAACAATGAGCCTCCGCCGCCATATCAAGCGCCCTTAAGGCCGCCAACACAACATCCGCCGCCCCGCCAACAGCGCGCACCGGTTCCCTGCCCTGTTGATAAAACCCGCAATAGGCCAGAACCTGTGCATTGGTGGCTGCGCCGCCCAGAAAACCATATTTTTCGACCAGCAATGTTTTGGCGCCTGCGCGGGCAGCGCCGAGGGCAGCGCCTACGCCGCCCGCCCCACCACCAGCGACGATGACATCATAATCGGCCTCAGGTTTTCGGCCTGTGCGCAGGAAGGCCAATCAGGACCGCCAGCCCAGCAGGCGTGTTTCAACCAAACCGACCAGTGCACTGACCCCAACACCCAAAACCGACAGGATTGCAACACCGGCAAACAGGCGTTCCAGATCATAGAGCGACCCGGCCTCCAGAATATAGGCACCGACGCCATATTCCGCGCCCAGCATTTCGGCAGCGACAAGCAGAATGATGGCAATGGCGAGGGAGACACGCAGACCCGACAGGATGCCCGGCATGGCACCCGGCAAAACAATTTTCAAAACGATGGACCGCCAGGACAGACCAAAGCTCTGACCCATGCGTATCAGCGTGCGGTCCACATTATCCACGGCGCTATAGGTCGCCACAACGGTTGGCGTGAATGTACCAAGCGCAATCAGCGCATATTTTGATCCTTCGTCAATACCGAACCAGATGACAAAGAGCGGCAGCAGTGCGATTTTCGGAATGGGAAAAATCGCTGCCACCAGAGGCACCAACCCCGCCCGCACATAGGAGAACAGCCCAATGGATATGCCCAGAGAAATGCCGGCGATGGTGCCGATTGTCGCGCCGACCGCAAGCCGGGTGACTGAAGGCAAAAGGTGCTTCCATAGCAGGCCGGATTCCCACAGGTGCACGAATGTGCCAAAAACATCACTGGGTTTGGGCAGTGTCAAAGCGGTGATAAACCCGGTCTGCGTGCCAATTTCCATCAGGCCGATCAGAACGAAGAACACCGCCAGACCGATCCAGCGGATTCTACGTGGCGCAAAGCCGCCGCCGCGAAAGACGACCGGTTTTTTTGCGGGTTGTTCATGGGACACTGATCAACTCCTTGTCAGCGGCCACGGCTTCTTCGCGCATCAGGTTCCACAGATATTTCTGTTTGGCCTCCAGTCCGGCATCACCCATGGTGCGCTCCGACAGCGGCATATCAATCGCAACGATTTCGCGTATGACACCCGGACGACGCGACAGGACAACAATTTCATGCCCCAGACGCACCGCCTCCTGCAGATTATGGGTGACATAGACGGCGGTAAACGGATTTCGGCTCCACAGACTGATCAGATCATCCATGAGCAATTCGCGCGTTTGGCTGTCGAGTGCGGATAATGGTTCGTCCATCAGCATGACCGCCGGATTGACAGCCAAAGCTCTGGCTATCGCAACGCGCTGCTTCATGCCACCGGATAATTGTCGCGGCAGCGCCTTCTTGAATTCTGATAATTTTGTGCGTGCAAGCACATCGTCTATAATGGCATCGCAGCGTTCGCCGCGAATGCCATGATCTTCGAGAACCAGTGAGATATTGCCGCGAACCGAACGCCAGGGCAGCAGGGCAAAATCCTGAAAGACAAATGTCAGTGGATTGATACTATCAGCTGGTGGTTCACCGATTTGAACAACACGGCCGGAATCAGGCCTTTCCAGACCTCCAATAATGCGCAGCAGCGTTGACTTGCCACAGCCTGAAGGCCCGACAACGCAGACAATTTTTCCAGCCGGAATATCCAGCGAAACATCGCTGAGAACCTCAAGACTGCCATAGGAATGACAAATTTTTTCCAGCTGAAGATCCATTGACTGATCCAAAAAAGCGGGCGAACCAATCTGGTTCGCCCTTATAGAAGTTGCGTCACTCAGTAGGTTTTGACATAGGACGTATCAACCAGGGTATCGAAAGTGACTGTATCTTTCACCAGATCTTCGCCGATGAACCAGTCAAGCTGATCCTGAATGGATGCCGTATTCATCGCCGCACCTTCATTGATGCGCATGGCACCATTGACAATGCTTGGTTTGGCTTTCTCATAAGGACGATCAGCGTAGACATATTTGTGTATGAGTTTGACCATATCTTCCGCAGCAGCATCACCGGCAGTCTTGTCGACCAGTGCGGCGTTGAAATCTGCTGCACCTTTGGAAAAAGCCCGCAGGAACGCTTCTGTTTGCGCCCGTTTGTTGGCCGCATTATCCGCCGATGTGAATACGGTGGTAACCTGATAATCCGGGATATAGTCAGAGACATCGCCGATGATGTGGACAGCGCCGGATTTTGCCAGTGGTTTTGCAATATGGGGCACAATCGACCAGGCATCCACCTGCCCGGATTTCACTGCACCAATGATAGCGCCGACTTTCTGTAGCGGCTTGAATGATATGGCGACATTTTCCTTATCCGCTATTTTGGAAGCCATATAATGGAAAGACGAACCGGACTGGGTTATAGCAAATGTCTTGTCATCAAGTTTCGATGGATCGGTAACACCGGCCTGAAAGGCCTTGTCAGAAGCCAGAATTTTCTGCCCATCGATACCTTTTTCCTCAGACAGAGCACCGCCAATTATTTTCACTGCACCCTTGTCAGCCAGGGAAACGAGACCGCCAGAGATCGCAGTTACACCGTAATCTGCATCTCCTGAGGCAATCGCAACAGCCATGGGCTGGGCCGCCTGGAAAAACTTGAACTCGACATCCAGCCCCTCATCAGCAAAATAGCCGCGCTCAAAGGCGACAAAGCTGGCGGCATGGCTGGTAAAACGCAGAGCGCCGACATTAATTTTGGTTTCAGCCAATGCGGGGCCCACGATGAGTGGCAGCGTAACAGCAACACCCAAAAGCCCCAGCAGTTTCCTGCGATCCAGATAATTCATGATATCCTCCCTTTCAATTTTTAATAGAGCCCGGTCTGGCACAACCGGCGTTAGCCATTGAGATCAAACTCAATTTCCTTGCGGAGACACTGCAATGCCAATTGCACATCTCTTTTGGGCACCGCATCGGTCAGCGATTGCTGAATGACCTTCAACGCAGCAAAATCCAACACTCCTTCGCGCAGCGCAGCCAGACGGAAGCGGCGCGACTGATCATAAAGTTTTTGCTGAATGGCGATGAGTCGCGGTGACCCACAGGCCTCAATCAGCCTGACATGGAAAATACGCGCTGCCGCATCCCATTCCAGCGCCCTGTCCTGCGGCGCAGATTTAACCTGTTCCTGTGCATGGGCAAGACTGTGATGGGCGGCGATAACGCGCCCTTCCCAGGTGATATCGCCATGCTCCAATGACCACTCCAGAGCCATACACTCAATCTGCGCACGCAAGCGCACAATGTCCTCAAGGTCTTCCTGGGTTGCCGAAGCCACTCTGAAGCCGCGTTGAGAGCTGGCTTCCACCAGACCCTCGGCCGAAAGCAGGGTCAACGCCTCGCGTACCGAATGACCGGAGCCACCGTAGCGCATGCGCAGCTCTTCAATTTTCAGCTTTTTGTCCGGTGGCAATTCGCCAAAAGCAATATCACGACGCAAGGCACTGGTGATCAAGCCGACAACCGTTTCATTTTCCGGTTTTTGCTTCCCGAACAGCATAATATTGAATGACTCCAAAAATATTGAATATTTTGTGGCATATGTCATATTCGCTGTCAATGCGTGTGCATTAGCACTTCAATTGAGGGAAGATCAGGCGAAATCATGACAACAGCCAAAACCCGATGTCTGCTGATGGTTGGTCATCCGGTCGCCCAGACCCACACGCCTGCCCTGATAAACAGATGGTGTCAGGACAATGACCATGACGTCATCATGATCGGTGCCAGCATCGAACCGCAGACCATTGATTCTTTCTTCGATACATTGCGCGGATGGGGAAATTGCATCGGCTGCACTGTCACGATGCCCTATAAGCAGACTGCATTTGCAGCCTGTGACGTTCTCACTGATCGGGCAAATCGGCTGGGCTGCGTCAATACAATACGGCGTTTGAGCGATGGCACCTTGTGTGGAGAAATGACCGACGGGGTCGCCATGACGGGTGCGTTGCGGAAGAACAACATTGATATTGGCGGCAAATCCGTATTGCTCGCCGGTGCCGGCGGTGGTGCCGGATCGGCCATCGCAGATGCCCTGTGTTCCGGCGGTATCGCGCGCTTGATCCTCATTGAACCGAATTTGACCAGACGCAGGGCTGTAGGCACCATGCTCAGGCAACACCATCCGGCGGTTACACTTGATCTGCCGGAGAGCAGCCTGGTGACCGCAGACATTGCCATTAACGCAACACCTTTGGGCATGGATGAATCTGACCCATTGCCGTTTGCACTGGATGTATTGCCTGCGGGCGCCATTGTCGCCGACGCAGTGACAACGCCTGTTCACACGAAACTGCTGCGTCAGGCAGCTGATCGCGGGTTTTTAACGCAATCGGGCGGCGAGATGGCCGCCGCCCAACTGGAGTTTCAGCGCGCTTATTGGGGTCTATCGTGAGCCAAACGAACCTTCAGCTCAAAATTCTTCCCAGTTTTGTTCGTGTTTTTGTGCGGCATTGCCAACACCAAAGGCACCGGCAACACGGCTGACCATGCGGCGGGCCGGTGAAGGAGTTGCCTGTGATGTGGTGGATACCGGGCGCGGTCCACGCGCCTGTGCACCTTCGCCTGCGAGGCTGAATTCACCAACAACATTTGACAGACCCTCGGCATCCTCCGCCAGACGGTGGGTAACCGCGTTGGTTTCTTCAACCATCGCTGCATTCTGCTGCGTCATCTGATCCATTTGGGTGACGGCGGTATTGACTTCCTGAATACCTGTCAGTTGTTCGCGGGCAGCCGTTGCGATGGTGTTGATTTTCTCGTTAATCTCCGTGACATGGTGCGAGATTTCTCCCAGCGCATTGCCGGTTTCCTTGACCAGACCAACCCCGTTGCTGACTTCCTGACCCGATTTGGTGATCAGTTCCTTGATTTCCTTGGCAGCACCCGCAGCACGCTGCGCCAGTTCACGCACTTCCTGCGCCACGACCGCAAACCCGCGACCAGCGTCTCCCGCACGCGCCGCCTCGACACCGGCGTTCAAAGCCAGCAGGTTGGTCTGGAAGGCAATTTCATCAATGACATTGATAATGTTAGAAATTTCGGAGGACGCTTTCTCAATTCCTTCCATCGCCGCAACGGCGCTGGTTACAACGGCGGTCGACTGATCGGCATCAGCTTTGGCTTCATTGGCCATATGGGCTGCTTCTGCGGCTCTTTCTGATGTTTCCCTTACGGTTGAGGTGATCTGCTCCAGAGCAGCGGAGGTTTCTTCAAGTGACGCTGCCTGCTGCTCTGTGCGACGGGAAAGATTATCTGAAGCAGCGCGCATTTCGCGGGCATTGCCGTCGATTGATCCGGAGTTATCCTGGATACGTTTGAGTGTTGAATTGAGCTTTTGGACGGACGCATTGAAATCAACCCGCAACCGGTCGAGACTTTGCATGAAGGGTTCGTCCAGACTGACAGAAAGATCACCCTCGGAAAGGCGTGTCAAACCATCGGCAAGCGCGTCAACAGCCGCCTGCATCTGGCGCGTTTCTTCGGATTTGTCCGCTTCCCGCTGGGCCGCTTCGCGCTGCGAAGTGGAACGATTTTCCTCGGCTTCGTGCTCAAGACGCTGCTTTTCAATCGCTGCATCACGAAACAGCGCCACGGAACGCGCCATGTCACCGATTTCATCGTTACGCTCCGCCCCATCGATTTCAAAATCGGTCTGACCTTCACTCAGGCCGCGCATATTGGCAACCAGCGCCAGGATCGGTTTTGTCAACGTGCGTGAGAAGATCAGGGCACTGCCCAGTGCAATGATCAACAATACCAATGAGGCAACAAGGATGATCTGGCGCATCGATGCGACAGCCTGCCCTGCCTCATTGCTGTCAACAAGCGCCGCAACAACCCAGTTTGCACCAAGAAAATCCACTTTTGCAAAGGCCGCATTGGCCTGCATGTCGCGGTAATTGTCCGTCTCGCCGGCGACAATTTCCCGCCCGGCTATCTGGCTGAACAATTGTGCATTGATCTGCGCGCTGAAGATATCATTGGCTTCGGTTTGCTCTGAATCCGTCAGCAGAAATCCGTCAGATCGCAGCAGAACCGTCTCGCCGGTTTCACCCAGCCCGGTTCTGTTACGCATGATATTTTCTATGCTTCCGGTCGGCAGAGCAACAATGAATGCACCCTTGACTTCATCACCAACAACAACCGGCTTTGCAACAAAGGATGTCAACGGCCGTGCGCCCGGCTCATAGGGCATATAGTCGATGAACGACAGACCATCCTGCTTTCCAAGTGCCATAGCATCACGGTAGGATTTCGCCAACGGTGTGTCCTTCCAGGCCGTATCGGCAAGATTGGCATTAAAATCCGAGTTGGTTTTCAGTGAATAAAGAACTGTACCATCCGCATTGACCAGATAAATGTCTTCAAACTGGTTTTCTTCGGCAATTTTCTGGAAAACCGGACTGTATTTCTTGTGGTGGTTCAAATAAACCGTCGCGCCCGAGGGCTTGCCGCGCTGGTATTTAACTTCTTCACTCGTCGTTTTGTCGGAAACGACGGATACAAATTCGTTGTGCATACCGTCCTTGACCATCTTGAAGCCAATACCGAACAGATTGAGTGCCGCTGCCACATCCTTGGTGACAGCAATTTCCTCAATGTCTTTTCTGGTGCCATTGAGATAGGTCTCTATCTGGTTTCGCCGTCCGTCGGCGATTGCTGACAATTTCTCGTCATAGGCCTGTTTGAGTGCATTGGAACTGACCATGAGGCCCCCGATGCTGGACGCAGCTATCGAAACAATTGTCAAAATTGCAGCAGCAAGGGGCAGTTTCCTGGAGATGAGCATAGGGACGCTTCCGGTCTGGGGATGCAAAAACATGCCTCAAGGCGAACCGGTCCAAAGCATCATGCACGTCCACACGACAGGTGTGATTGACCAAGCAATCGAAATCTAGCCGCTAATTGCAAAAGATCGATTAACAAGGTTGAATTGTATTTCGGAATTTACCGATCGACAGAAAGGACCAACGTTCAAAGACGAACCGAGGAACAACAGCGCGCCATAATCGAGCCCGGAAACTGTGTAAAATAAGCGACTGGTTGGGGGGCTTTTGTCTGATGAACGTGAGGTTAACGCCCGGTTCACTGATCATTCAGTGGCACTTTGACAGTATTGGTCATCATAAACGACTGACCACACAATGGGGACGATCATGAATAGCAAATTTCTTACAGCAGCCATCTTCGCATTCTCAGGCTTTGTTGGCACAGCCAATGCATTGGACATTCAACAGGGCGGACAGCCTAAATTGAAAGTCACCAAAATGCAGATGGCAATCAAATCACCCGCAACCAATGCCTGCCCGGCTCAGGCCAAGCTGAAAACATGGGTTTTCACCAATAAGGCTGGTACGGTAGATGTCTATATTGCGCGTCAGGGTGGCGGTGTTTCCGGCCCCTTCAAGGTTGCATCAAAGGCAACGGGCAATGGCGTTTTCATGGGCACCTACTCCCGCTCACTGAATATTCATCAGCCCATCGATGCCATGTACCGCGCATCAGCACCGAAGCAAAAGGGACTGAGCAACTGGGTTCCACTCAAAGCCAACTGCTCATTTGGCCTCGGCGGCAACGGCGAACTGCAGAACTGATCTGCATTAGTAGTTAATTGCAAGCGATACTCCGTGCCCCATCGTAAGGGCGCGGGTTACCCGCGCAGATGAGACGTCCTGTGAACGCGTGGGCTTTGCCGGCGGGGTTGATTTTTTCTATTCACGGCGCATCGGCGCTTTCGCGCCTGCCTCCATAGGGGGCGGCCTATCGGCCGGGCCACAGTCGTAGTCTGTTTGAGTGCCATGCAGGATGGCACAGGGTGCGGCGAATCATTGTTGAATCACAGGATTTCCCCGAGCGGCACCCTGTGCCTCCTCGAGGGCAAAAGAGTTACCGCGAAGCGGCAAGCGCGAACGCGCGTCGGGGCTTATGCCCCGCCCCGTCTGGAGCCAGCGCCGATAGGCGCGGTGCGGCGCGAAGACATTCATACAAAGCCATCAGTGATCGGGGTGCAGCGCAGACGAGACGCCCTGCGAACACGTGGGTTTGGCTGGCGAGGTTGATGTTTTCTATTTGTCTCATGATTTTTGAACATTAATGTATTTTGAGATGCCAGCTG
>CANMVS010000031.1 GCA_947501445.1 uncultured Rhizobiaceae group bacterium
GCACCTGCGGCTGAAGCACCTGCGGCTGAAGCACCTGCGGCTGAAGCACCTGCGGCTGAAGCACCTGCGGCTGAAGCCAGCGAATAAAATCACAACAATTTGTAAAGACTAAAAGCCGGGTTTTCCCGGCTTTTTGCTGTTGTATTCCAGCATGCAGCAGGTCTGCCTGTTCTTTGTCATAATTTGCCCTATTGTGATTTTGTAAACCTGAATGCCTGTAGCAACGTTGAAGCAACACAACAGGAGACCATTTGTGACGGCACGAAATCTGATTGCTCGTAAGGGTCCTGCCCTGGCCATAGCTGCTGGCCTGTTCACCGCTTTGATTGCTCCAATATTACCCGCCGCCGCTGCCGACAAGGTCTGGCATCATGGTTCGGCGTTGATTGGAGAGCCTAAATATCCGGCTGATTTCACCCGCTTTGATTACGTCAATCCTGATGCACCCAAGGGTGGGCGATTGAACCTGTCGGCCGGTGGGTCCTTTGACACGCTTAACCCTCTGCTGGCAAAGGGGGAGATGGCGGAAGGGATGAGCCTTGTCTTTGAAACACTCATGGCTCCTTCGCTTGATGAGATATCGACGGAATATGGCCTTTTGGCCGAAAGCGTCAGCTATCCGGCAGATTATTCGTCCGTAAGCTACCGCCTTCGTCCACAGGCGCGCTGGCACGATGGCATGCCGGTAACGGTGGAAGATGTCATATGGAGCTTTGAAAATGTCACCGAACTCGACCCGCAACGACAATTCTATTATCAGCACATCACCAGCGCCGAAAAAACCGGCGAGCATGAAGTAACCTTTACCTTTGATGAAAAAAACAACCGCGAATTGCCACAGATTGTCGGCCAGATGCAGGTTCTGCCAAAACACTGGTGGGAAGCCAAAGACGCGCGCGGACGACAGCGCTCGATAAGTGCAACCTCCCTTGAGCCACCACTGGGTTCAGGCCCTTACCGCGTGACGACTGTGTCGCCGGGTTCAACCGTGCAGTTTGAACGGGTTGATGATTATTGGGGCGAAACATTGCCGGTCAATGTCGGCAGCAATAATTTCGATGAAATTCACTATAGTTACTTTGCCGATCGCAATGTGGAATTTGAGGCATTCAAGTCCGGAACAACCAATTTCTGGATCGAGAATGCCGCGCGCCGATGGGCCAAGGATTATACGTTCCCGGCTGCCCTGGATGGGCGGGTTACCCGCGAAGAGCTGGAAAACCCCTATCGCTCATCGGGTGTTATGGTGGGTTTCATTCCAAATCTTCGCCGCGACAAATTCAGCGATGCGCGGGTACGCAAGGCGCTTAATCTCGTTTTCGACTTTGAGGACCTGAACCGGACGATATTTTTTGACCAGTACAAACGTATCGACAGTTTCTTTTATGGAAGCGCGCTGGCGTCCAGTGGCCTGCCGGAGGGCAGGGTTCTGGAAATACTGGAGGCAGTCCGCGATAAAATTCCCGAATCCGTCTTCACCACAGCCTATAAAAATCCTGTGGGTGGTAATCCGCAAAATCAACGCACAAATCTGCGCGAAGCCGTGCGTCTGTTCAAGGAAGCCGGTTATGAAATTCGCGGTGGCACGATGGTCAATGCAAAATCGGGTGAACCCTTTACCTTCGAGATATTGCTCAATGGTCCCATTATTGAACGGGTGGCGCTTCCCTATGCAGAGAATTTGAAGCGCATTGGCATTGATGCAACCGTTCGCTCTGTTGATCAGGCTCAATATGCCAATCGCGAACGCAACCGTGATTTTGATGTCATTTACAGCGGTTGGGCACAATCCCTGTCACCGGGCAATGAACAATTTGAGTATTGGGGTTCTGAAGCCGCCGCACGAGAGGGATCAGCCAATTATGGCGGCATCTCGGACCCCGGTGTGGACGCTCTGGTGCGCCAGGTTGTTTTTGCCAGGGACCGTGATGAACTTATTGCGACAACGGAGGCACTCGACAGGGTATTGCTCGCCCATCAATTTGTGATTCCCAGCTACACCAGCCGCGTGGCACGCATCGCCTATTCCACAACACTCGCCCATCCGAACCCGCTGCCGGAATTTTCCATAGGCTTTCCAACCATCTGGTGGTCCAAGGATGCGGTGAAATAGATGGTTGAGCGCAAAGACCCGCCAGGGGCTGCCTCCATTTCCCGCCGCGAGTTCCTGAGTGTGGCTGGCCTGTCCGCCACGCTACTGGCAATGCCGGCGCGCATGGCCTTCGCGGCCAATCCGCAAGGGGTTAAACGCCACGGATTATCCGCCTTTGGTGATCTGAAATATGACGAAGACTTCAGCCATTTTGACTATGTCGATCCACAGGCGCCCAAGGGTGGCACCTTTTCATTTCAGCCGCCAAACTGGTTCTTCAATCAAAATGTTCAAACCTTCAATACCCTCAATACATTCATTTTACGTGGCGATGCCCCACCGCGCATGGAGCTGTGCTTTGACCGGCTGATGGTGCGGGCCATCGATGAACCGGATGCGCTCTATTGCCATTTGGCACAATGGGTCGAAAAGCTTGAAGACGGTGACGTATGGCGTTTCGGAATTCGCCCGCAAGCCCGTTTTCATGATGGCAGCCCTGTTTCTGCCGCCGATGTCGTTTTCAGCTTCATGACGTTGAAGGAAAAGGGCCACCCCAATCTGGCGACGACACTGATTGACCTGACGGATGCCACTGTCCTTGATGATATGACAGTCGAGATCAGATTCACGGGCAAACAGTCTGCCCAGGCCATTCTGTCGGCTGCCAACATTCCGGTGCTGTCAAGCAGCTATTATGCCACCCATGATTTTGAATCCGGATCTTTGGCCGTGCCTTTGTCCTCCGGTCCCTATCGGCCCGGGCGTATGGAGACGGGCAAATTCATTGATTTTGAGCGTGTTGCGGACTATTGGGCCAAGGACCGGCCGACCGCACGCGGGCTGAATAATTTTGAACGGTTGCGTATTGAATTTTTTGCCGAGCGCCAGGCCGGGTTTGAAGCTTTCAAGAAGGGCGATGTGCATTTTCGTCAGGAGTTCACCTCGAAGACCTGGGAAACCGAGTATAATTTTCCGGCCATTACCGATGGACGGGTTGTAAAAAGAACCTTTCCCTCCGAAAAACGCCCCCACCTGCAGGCCTGGGCCCTCAACCATCGGCTGGCCAAATTTGCGGATGTCCGGGTTCGTCAGGCGATCAACCTGTGCTTTGATTTTGAATGGACCAACGCAAAAATATTCTACAGCGCCTATACGCGTTCACAATCGCTGTTTGCAACATCGGAATTTGTCGCCCAGGGCCTGCCGGATGATGCCGAATTGGCGTTGCTGGAGCCCATTCGCGATCTGCTGCCGGAAGCAGCATTCGGTGAGGCCTGGATGCAGCCCGTCAGCGACGGCAGTGGTCGTGACCGCCAGAACCTGCGCAAAGCAGTCAAATTGCTGGATGAGGCCGGGTGGAAACGTGATGGCAGTGTACTGAAGAAGGATGCTGAAACACTATCCGTTCAGATAATGATCAATGCACCGGTCTTTGAGCGGGTATTTTCCGGCATGGTTGAAAACATGCGCCGGGTGGGCATTGATGCATCGATGCGCCTGGTTGATGCGGCGCAATATCAGGCAAGACTTGATGAGTTTGAGTTTGATATGGTGCTGTTTGCGCTGTCTTTCACCGCCACGCCATCCGAGGAGAGCCTGCAAACAATATTTTCTCCACGCTTTGCCAATGAACCCGGTTCTTACAATCTGGCGGGCGCCAATGCGCCTGTCTATGACAAATTGCTCGACTATGTCCGCCTGGCTGACAGTCGTGAGGCACTGATTGTCGCCATGCGCGCGCTTGATCGGGTCATACGTGCAAGACAGGACTGGATACCCAGTT
The DNA here is from genome assembly GCA_947501445.1 of uncultured Rhizobiaceae group bacterium. GTDB lineage: Bacteria > Pseudomonadota > Alphaproteobacteria > Rhizobiales > Rhizobiaceae > Hoeflea_A. The sequence goes on from CANMVS010000031.1 coordinate 3,876, forward strand.
GGTATTCGGCTAATCACAGGGTTGCCTATTGGGACCGTTTTGGTTTTGTTGAACCAAAACCCGACTATGCCTGGCCGGTGGAAACCCTGTGGTGGTCTGCCACGTAATATTTCTGGAAACAGACAGGACAATGAAGCTTGAAGCAAACCCCGACACAAATCCGCAACCACAAAGACGCGAGCGCATGAGTTAATGGGTGCCTATATTCTCAGGCGATTGCTTTTGATGATACCGACCATAGTCGGCATCATGGGCATCTCTTTTCTGGTCATACAATTTGCGCCGGGCGGGCCGATTGAGCAGATTATTTCCGAACTGAGTGGCCAGGGCAATTCGGCCACGGAACGTATATCCGGCGGCGGTGATTTTCAAAGTCAGCCTGTTGGCGGCGATAGTTCTTCCCAGTACCGCGGGGCACAGGGACTTGACCCCGAATTCATTGCCAAACTTGAAAAGCAGTTCGGGTTTGACAAGCCACCGACCGAGCGTTTTTTGCTGATGATGTGGAATTTCATTCGCTTCGATTTTGGCGAGAGTTATTTTCGGGACGTCAGCGTTCTTGATCTCATCATTGAAAAAATGCCGGTATCCATATCCCTTGGTATCTGGATATTGCTGATATCCTATCTGATTTCGGTACCCCTGGGCATTCGCAAGGCTGTGACCGATGGATCGCGGTTCGACATATGGACTTCCGGGGTCATTATCATTGCCTACGCAGTACCGGGATTTCTGTTTGGCATCATGCTGATCGTCCTGTTTGCCGGTGGATCATTTTTTGACTGGTTTCCCTTACGCGGCCTGATTTCAGATAATTTTGATGAATTGTCCTGGTACGAAAAGATCATCGACTACTTCTGGCATCTGGCGTTGCCGCTGATATCCTTGTCACTGGCAGCCTTTGCCACCACAACGCTGCTGACCAAAAACTCCTTCATAGACGAGATACGCAAACAATATGTCACGACAGCCCGCGCCAAGGGGCTGACGGAACGTCAGGTTCTATATGGTCACGTGTTTCGCAATGCCATGCTGATTATCATTGCCGGATTTCCGGCTGCATTTATCACCGCCTTCTTTTCCGGCTCACTGCTGATTGAGACAATATTCTCGCTTGATGGATTGGGACGTCTGGGTTTTGAATCTGTTGTGAAACGAGATTATCCGGTGGTCTTTGGTACGTTGTTCATCTTTTCGCTGATGGGCCTTGTCGTCAGCCTTATATCCGATCTCATCTACACCCTTGTTGATCCACGGATCGACTTTGACCGGCGGGATGTGTGAGATGGATGATACTGCTACAATTACCTCCGCGCAGAACAGCCCGCCAAGAGGCTTCTTTTCTCCCACGGCCAAACGCCGCTGGCAGAATTTCAGGGCGAACCGGCGTGGCTACTGGTCCTTCTGGATATTCCTGGTCATTTTTGCGCTAAGTCTTGGTGCTGAACTGATTGCCAATGACCGCCCGATCATCGCATCCTACAAGGGTGAAATTCTGGTGCCGGTTATCGTGGATTATCCGGAAGAAAAATTTGGCGGCTTTCTGGCACGCACGGACTACCGTGATCCGTTCATCCGTGATGAAATTGCGGCAAATGGCTGGATGATATGGCCGCCGGTTCGCTATTCCTTTCGCACCGCCAATTCCTATATTCCAAGCTCTGCACCAACTGCGCCATTCTGGCTGATGTCCAAGGAGGAGCGATGTTCTGCCTACCCGAAAGGCATCGATGATCCCGATTGTATTCTTGGCAATATGAACTGGCTGGGAACAGACGATCAGGCGCGTGACGTCTTTGCGCGGATGATTTATGGATTCAGAATCTCGGTTCTCTTTGGTCTTGCCCTGACATCGCTGTCGGCGCTTATCGGCGTATCTCTGGGTGCGGTCCAGGGCTATTTTGGCGGTTGGACGGACCTGCTGCTGCAGCGCATGATCGAAATCTGGTCGTCCATGCCGGTGCTCTACATTCTGTTGATCATTGCCGCCATCCTGCCGCCGGGTTTCTGGATCCTTTTGTCGATCATGCTGCTGTTTTCATGGGTGGCCTTTGTCGGCGTTGTGCGGGCGGAGTTTCTGCGGGCGCGTAATTTCGAGTATGTCAACGCCGCCCGGGCGCTTGGTGTTGGCAATACAACCATCATATTCAGACACCTTCTGCCCAATGCCATGGTGGCAACACTGACATTTCTTCCCTTTATCCTGTCCGGATCCATCACCACGCTGACATCGCTGGATTTCCTGGGCTTCGGTCTGCCACCGGGCTCTGCATCGCTGGGCGAGCTGATTGCTCAGGGCAAGCGTAATCTGCAGGCCCCATGGTTGGGGATGACCGCATTCTTTGTCATTTCAATCATGCTGTCTCTGCTGATCTTTGTCGGCGAAGCGACCCGTGATGCCTTTGATCCACGAAAGACGTTCCGATGAGTGATGCATCGTCAAAGGCCGGGCCAATCCTGTCCATCCGCGATTTGAGTGTTGCCTTTCACCAGGGCGATGAAGAGACCCTGGCCGTCAACCGCGTATCCTTTGATATCAATCGCGGCGAAACGGTCGCGCTGGTAGGGGAATCCGGGTCCGGCAAATCGGTGACAGCACTCTCTGTGCTCAAACTCCTGCCCTACCCTGCTGCCAGCCATCCCGGGGGCGAAATATTATTCAAAGGTCACGATCTACTGTCCGCGGATGAGAAAAACATGCGGGCGGTGCGTGGCAATGACGTGACGATGATCTTTCAGGAACCCATGACATCGCTCAATCCGTTGCACACAATTGAAAAGCAGATAGGCGAAGTGCTGTCGCTGCATCAGGGTTTATCCAGCGAGAATGCCCGCAAGCGAACCCTGGAACTGATGAACCAGGTGGGTATTCGTGATCCGGAGAAACGCCTTGCCTCCTATCCCCATCAGCTATCGGGCGGACAGCGCCAGCGGGTGATGATTGCCATGTCTCTGGCCAACAGGCCTGAACTGCTGATTGCCGATGAACCGACAACCGCACTGGATGTCACCGTTCAGGCGCAAATTCTTGAACTGCTGGAAAAACTCAAAACCGAGCACGGCATGTCCATGTTATTCATTACCCATGATCTGGGGATCGTGCGCCGTATTGCCGACCGGGTCTGCGTCATGACCAATGGGGAGATTGTCGAAACCGGCCCGACGAAGCAGATTTTTGAGAACCCTCAGCATGCCTATACCAAACATCTGTTGGCTGCCGAGCCGAGCGGCGAGCCACCACAAGCAGATGACACAGCCCCGATCGTTCTTGAAGGCAAGGAGATCAAGGTCTGGTTTCCGGTAAAAACCGGATTTTTGCGCCGGACCACCGACCACATCAAGGCTGTTGACGGCATTGACGTGACATTGCGTGCCGGCCAGACCATGGGCATCGTTGGCGAATCCGGCTCCGGCAAAACGACATTGGGACTGGCTCTCACCCGTCTTATCGCTTCCAAGGGCAGGATCGCCTTTGTCGGTCGTGATATCGACAGCTATTCCTTCTCGGCCATGAAACCGCTGCGCTCACAAATGCAGGTGGTTTTTCAGGATCCTTTCGGTTCACTTTCACCACGCATGTCGATTGCCGAAATCATATCCGAGGGCCTCAGTATTCACGAACCCAAACTCAGCCGCGATGAACGCGACCGCAAGGTTGCCCATGCGCTTGAGGAAGTGGGATTGGACGCTACGACCCGCTGGCGCTATCCGCACGAGTTCTCCGGCGGTCAGCGTCAACGCGTGGCGATTGCACGCGCCATGGTGCTCAATCCGCGCTTTGTCATGCTGGACGAACCGACATCTGCACTGGATATGAGTGTTCAGGCACAGGTGGTCGATCTCCTGCGCAAACTGCAGCGTGACCATAATCTGGCCTATCTGTTCATCAGCCACGATCTGAAGGTGGTGCGGGCACTGGCCAATAATGTGATTGTCATGCGCCTTGGCAAAGTGGTTGAGCAGGGCCCGGCGCAGCAGATATTTGATACACCTGCAGATGATTATACAAAGGCACTGATGGCAGCTGCTTTCGATCTGGCGGCATCACCTTTTGGCGCCGTCAGCGAATAGTTCTTTTGATCTTACCGCTACTGGCGCGCTTTGGAGCAGTTCAGGTTTTGACGGAATCGGCGAAACCTGAATGCATCAACAAAATCAAAGGCCGAAACCGTTACCCCGTTTCTGACAAAACGTGAAACGGTCTAGGGCCTGCGAACACAGGTTGGTTGCTGATAGAGATAGGCAATGCGTTCAACCGCCTGGCGCAAACCCTCGCGAACAACCTGCATCGCATGACCACTGGCATGAATGAGCGTTTCGTCGTCTTCAACAAATGCCACGTGACCATTCCAGAACATCAGATCGCCCCGCTGAACGCGCGCATAATCTGGTCCGGCGTCAACGATTGTGCCGATGGACGCGGCCTGCATATCAGTATCACGCAGCACCCTGTTTCCGCACATGGCCATACAAAGCTGCACCAGTGCGGAGCAATCGAGCCCAAAGCCCGAGCGTCCGCCCCACAGGTAGGGCGTATTCAGAAAGTCAGCAGCCAGCGTAACCGGGTCAGCAGACAGTGTGTCTTCTGCTCTGATATGACCGGCAACAACCGCAGATCCATCCGCAAGCACGCCATAGCGCGTGCCTCTGGTTGTCTGCCAGTCAACAATATTCAGCCGGCTACCTATTGAACAGGCTTCGCGACCTGCACTACGCAGATCCGCTTGTGCATAGATGAATGTTCGGGGAACACAGACGATATGATTTGTTGGCGCTGCGGGCTGGTCAATCTCTGCGGACCGAACATAACCGACGTATCCATCAGAGCTCAATTGGACCCAGCTCCATCCATCGGCTGCGTCAAAAACCTTGACGGCCTCGCCGTATATCGCCTGTGTTTCGATACCGGCCCCCTGTTCAGGAGCAAACCGCAGATCGCAGATCGGCGCAACAACCCGTGCGGTTGTTCCTGCCACAAAACGTCGGGCCTCGACCTGGCCTTCAAGGGCAGTGTCCGCCAGGTCGTCACGATAGGCATTGAGCCTTTTATCCGGCGGTGTGGATAGACTTGTCAAAGCGGTAGTTCCCCGGCTTCGTAAACAATCAGGTCGCCCAGATTTTCCAGATAGAGTGCGCCATCAACTGTGCGTTGAATAATGACATTGCGCCTGTCACGCTCGTCCCGCACCCGGCGCACCAGCCCCATTGAGCCCATTGAATCGAGCGCCCGGGTAATGACGGGTTTGGTGACGCCCAGCAAAGCGGCGAGGCCGCGAACCGTATGGGGCGGCGGCACCATATAGATATGCAATATAATGCTGAGTTGCCGCATGGTCAGGTCCGGCGCATCCGATTGCACCAGTTTCAGCGTTGCGCCATGCCACAAATACAAAGCCTGCGAAGGGGTCAATCCAACACTCATGGTGCCAAGCTATCTCTTATATAACACTGATCGTTTCGCATCCGTACCATTATATGACGGGTCAGTCAAAACCCTGGTGTTGTTATGCTGCGTTCCTTCAGCGGTACCGCTGGCAAAGGAGGTAATAAAGGGCGCGTATGGCCTGTGCCTCGCCACCGACCGGGGATTGCGGCTTTTCTTTCGGGTTCCAGCCGTAAATATCAAAATGGATCCACTCGGTGGTTTTCTCAACAAAACGATTGAGAAACAGCGCCGCGATTACCGAGCCCGCCATCCCGCCGGCCGGTGCATTGTTGATATCGGCTATGGGCGAAGACAGATTGCGGTCATAGGGTGCATAAAGCGGCAGCCGCCAGACCGGATCATGAACCTGCCTGCCTGCCTGTTCGAGTGCCAGTGACAGATTATCACAGTGACAATAATAGGGCGGCAGATCCGGCCCCAGCGCAACACGTGCAGCGCCGGTGAGGGTCGCCATATCCACCATCAGTTGGGGTTCCTCCTCATCCGCGAGACTAAGCGCATCGGCCAGGACAAGCCTGCCTTCGGCATCGGTATTGCCGATTTCTATCGTCGGGCCCTTGCGGCTTTTTATGACATCACCCGGCCTGAAGGCATTGCCGGCAATTGAGTTTTCAACCGCGGGTATCAAAACGCGAAGACGCACGGGCAGTTTTGCGTCCATAATCATCGATGCCAGTCCCAGCACATTGGCCGCACCGCCCATGTCTTTTTTCATCAGCAGCATGCCAGCGGGCGGTTTGATATCAAGCCCACCGGTGTCAAAACACACACCTTTACCCACCAGCGTTACTTTCGGACCATCAGCCGGCCCCCAACGCAGATCAAGAAGCCTTGGCGCCGAAACGCTTGCCCTTCCAACCGCGTGGATCAACGGGAAGTTTTGTGCAAGCAGATCATCGCCTTCTATCGAGACAACCGAGGCATCATGTCTTTTTGCCAGAGTACGCAGTGCTTGTTCCAGCTCCACCGGCCCCATATCGTTGACCGGCGTGTTAATCAGATCCCTTGCAAGAAAACAGCCATCAACCATGCTTAGCAGCTCACCCGCATCAGTCCCTTCCGGAAAGACCAGCTTTGGTGATCCGGGGCGCTTGTTGCGATAACGTTCGAACTGATAGCTTCCCAGTCCAAACCCAAGCGCCAGTTGCGCTTTGCTGTCGCCCTCATCGGCCAGATACCAGTCGCCATCAGGCAGTTTTTTGGCAAGTGTGCCAGCCAACATGGGGTTGGCTTTTATATCTGCTCCAGCACCGAACAGGGCACCGGCAAGCTGACCGTTTGAACCCGGTACCAGTTGCAAATCCCCCTCATTGGCTTTGAAGTTGATTTGCCTGATCCACCGCTCGACATCAAGATTGTCATGTTCGGATTTCAAATCATCTTTACTGACAAGATAAACCGGCAACGCGGCATCGGACATCTGGGTGAAACAGGGACGGTTCATAGGGCACTCCGGGCATGCCTGTTAACCAACCATTAGGGTTAACAGAATATTGATATTGCAGCGGTTTATAATTTGAAACTAGAGCATTCAACGCCAGAGTGAAATCACCCATATGTGTTTGTTTGGGCAACGGTGGCGTTTAATTTTAGCCGCAATGTATTGCAACTGGCCGAATTGAAATGGGGTGCCACTATGGGCAAAGCACTTTTTCCAGAATCTAAAAGCCTTCGGCTTTCCAAAACCTTCTGTACTTTTGCGATTGTCGTCGCGCTCGCCGGATGTGCAAATGTCAGCAAAATGCAGACTGGATCAATTCCCGGTGGCGGCAAACCATTGTCCCAGATGAACGCCTCCGAACTGTCACGCGCTGAACGCAAATACGCTTCGGCCTATAAGGCCAATCCGAAAGACAAGGCCGTTGGTATCAATTATGCAACGTTGCTGCGCATGAGCGGGCGCGATGATCAGGCACTGGCGGTGATGCAGCAGGTAGCGATCCAGCATCCGACCGACCGCGATGTGCTGGCAAGCTATGGCAAATCACAGGCAGCCGCCGGGCAATTCGATCAGGCGCTACAGACAGTCACAAGGGCACAGACGCCCGACCAGCCCGATTGGAAGCTCTATTCCGCAGAGGGCGCCATACTGGACCAGCTTGGCCGTTCAAAAGAGGCTCGTGTCATGTATCGCAAGGCACTGGACCTGAAACCCGATGAGCCATCAATCGTATCCAATCTTGGCATGTCCTATCTGCTTAGCGGCGATCTGCGAACATCGGAAACCTATTTGAAAAAAGCCGTTGCGACACCCGGTGCCGATAGCCGAGTGCGTCAGAATCTCGCCCTCGTGGTTGGTCTTCAGGGCCGTTTTCAAGAAGCTGAGCACATTGCCAGGGCAGAACTTTCGGAAGAGCAGGCGCAAGCCAATGTTGCCTATCTGCGCACCATGATGGCACAGCAGAATTCCTGGGCAAAACTGAGTGATAAAAAGACCTGACAACCAAATGTCAGCCGCAGGCTGGCGAGTGGACCAAATGGCGAATGATCTGAATCAGACAGACCCCCTCTTTGGTGCCCCTGGCAGAATTGATAAAATGGGATCAGCTCTAAAACAGACTGAAAAGACCATTGCCGATATCGAGGACCATCTGACGGACACCATTACGTTGGATGGGCTGGCACGGTCTGTTGGTGTTTCGCGCTATCATCTCCAACGGATTTGAAAGCCAGGAAGCGTTCACCCGCAGCTTCAAGGGCCTGTTCGGTGTCACCCCCGGTGACTATCCCAAGACGCCTGATTTGCGGCAGGTTTCCCGACCTTTTCAAACCGGGCGCCCATGCCGCCCGGCACCACCGCGACGGCGTCTCACAGCAGCCGACAATCACCATTCTCAAAAAAGGTTTCACCGTTGTTGGTTATGGTGGTGGCATTGACTTTGAAAATGCAGCAGCAGTGCGTGAAATATGGGAGCGACTGTTTGAAGAGTTCAAAAAAGCCAAATCGACGCCCCCGCCAGCTGATGTTCGCCTTTTCGGTATCGCCCAAAGTGATCACCCGCTTATCCCGCGCACGGCTGAACAATGTCTGGCCTATATGGGCGGTGTGAACAATCCGGCATTATTGCACCGTGCCGAAACAGACCGGTTTTGTGGATGTGCCCTTTGTTGCCAGCGACCTGTTTCCAACGATAACGCTGATTTTCCGACAGGCTGTTGAGCAATGAACCGGCCAGATAAAGCGTAGCAACCAGCAGCCCCACCATCCAGTTCAGCGGTGCGGGATTGCTAAGGGCCAGTGCAGCAAATGCCACATGCGTGCTGATAAAAATGGTGCTGACGATTGCCGCTTCGACCCAATCAAACCGGCGCCTCGAAAATACCGTCATGCCTATAAGCGTGCGGGCGAAATAGACAATGGCAATTGCGCCGATGAAAACCCTGCGTGACACATCGGCCCGATCAAACAGCCCACCGGCAAACCCTTGAAAAAAGCCGCCTGCACCAGACAACGCCCAGATCAGAAACATGATGGTTGCGCCGTGCAGAACAAGAACGGTCAGGCGAGGATAGATGGCGTGTTCAAACTGTCCGTGCATTGCGACACCCTTTTGCGATGAGATGCAAAAGGTTCTACGGCAGGAATTGATGCCGGTTTTGATATTTTGTGCGGAAATTTTGCTGAGGCTTATTTGAATGTATCCATGACATCCATCATTGCCGGGCCTAAAATAACACCAAAAATTACAGGAAGAAAAAACAGGATCATCGGCACCGTCAGTTTCGGAGGTAAGGCCGCCGCCTTTTTTTCTGCTTCAATCATGCGTAAATCACGGCTCTCCTGCGCGAGAACCCGCAGTGCTTGAGCAATTGGCGTTCCGTATCTCTCGGCTTGAATGAGAGCCTGACAAACTGATTTCACAGTCTCGAGTCCTGTGCGTTCGCCAAAATTCTCTAACGCTTTTCGCCGCTCCGACAAATAGGAAAGTTCCGCAGTTGTTAAAACAAGCTCTTCGGCAAGAGCGCTTGATTGAGTGGCAATTTCATCTGCAACCCGGCGCAAAGCTGCCTCCAGAGAAACACCCGATTCCACACAGATCAACAGCAAATCAAGCGCATCAGGCCAAGCATTCCTGATGGATTGTTGCCGTTTTGACGTTCTATTGGAAACATAAATGTTTGGCGCATAAAAACCCAGATATGCCGCGCCTATGCAAACAACAATACGCACCATTATCGGTTTGTCTTCAAGAGCGCCGATACCAAAAACATATGCAACCGCAGCAACCAGAAACAGGAACGGCAAGAGAAAGCGCGCAATCAAAAAGATGTTTAAGGCGTTTTGTGTTCGAAGACCAGCCGTGCGCAATTTCTTAATGGTACCACCATCTACCAGAGCTTCCCTCAGGTTCAGTTTTTCCACCAATTGCCGTACAGATGAATTGCTTTCGTGGCGTAGCGTACCGCGTGACGCAGATTCAGCGTTCAGGCGGGCCCGCTCCCGTGCTCGGATCGCATCACGTTCCAATGCAACTGCCTTCATACGTGACTTCAGATCACCTCGCTCCAACATCGGCATGAAGAGGGTAAACAGCGTGGCGAATACAGCTATACCGACGAGCACTGCTGCAACGGTGGTCGGGTCGGTCAATGTCTTGATCATGATACATTCACTTTCACAGCATATTACCCATCAGCTTAAAATCAGATGTCAAAGTTAATCATATTTCGCATGACAAGGATCCCTATCGTCATCCAAACAGCTGAAGCACCAAGGATGAGATGGCCACGCACGTCCGTAAACAGGGGCATAATGTAGGAGGGCGTTGAAAGATAAACCAAAATGACGATGATGAATGGTAAGGCACCAATAATTGCTGCAGAGGCCTTCGCCTCCATCGAAAGGGCGTTTACCTTTTCCTTCATTTTCTTGCGATCTCTGAGCACCCGCGACAAATTTCCCAGTGCCTCGGAAAGATTACCACCTGCCTGCGCTTGAATTGCGATCACAATTGCAAAGAAGTTTGTTTCTGGAAGTGGGATGCTTTGGTGAAGGCGCTCACAGGCCTCTGGTATGTTCAAACCGACCTGTTGCGCTTCAACAACTTTTCTGAATTCCGATCTGAGCGGCTCCTGTGCATCCGAAGCTATCAACCGCAACGCATCATTCAGGGGCAGACCTGACTTGATAGAGCGAACCATGACATCAAGGGCATTGGGAAACTCACCAAGGAATGCCTTGAACCGCATTGTTCGTTTAACAGCGACAATCCATCTGGGCACTCCCGCCGCCCCGACCACAACAGCCCCTGCGGAGATGTACCAGGGCATTCCGGAAAAAAAAGCCATCAGTCCGAACAGAACACCGATCAGAACACTGGCCAGATAGAATTGGTTCACCGATATATTCCAGCCGGTTTGTTGCAGCGCAAGTTTCAAAGGTGGAGAGGAATAACTGACTTTCTTTTTTTGTTTTTCCTCCAGATCTTTAAGCGAGTCCTGAACAGATTTTTTCCTTTTTGCAGCTTCACCAATACGATCACGCGCAAGTTTCACCGCATTACCGTCTGTTTCCGCAACCCGGACCCGTTTAAACCGGTTCTCAGATTTTTTTTGAGTCTCGATTGAGGGGAACAAAATCACATAGGCCAATGCACCGGCTGCAATACCAGCCAGAAGAATAATCAGCAAAACCGTTGAATCAATGCCAAACATTGAAGCCTCCATCAATGGGCCGAAAAGTCAGAACTATATTCTTCACGCGGCCGCCTGCTCCATACTATCCAATGCTTCGGCCAATCGCCGGTCTTCTCCAAAATACCGGGCGCGATCCCAAAAATGCGGTCTACCTATACCGGTGGAGCAATGCCTGCCGATTATTCTGCCGTTCGCATCTTCGCCCTCATATTCGAACGTCATCAGGTCTTGAGTAATGATGACATCCCCTTCCATTCCGGTAACTTCAGTTATGTGGGTAATACATCTGGACCCATCGCGCAGTCGGGTTGCCTGAACAATGACATCAACTGAACCGCTGATGATTTCCCGAACGGTCTTTGCAGGAAGAGAAAAGCCACCCATCGCAATCATTGATTCCATTCGACTCAGACATTCACGCGGAGAATTGGAGTGAATGGTGCCCATCGAGCCATCATGCCCTGTGTTCATGGCTTGCAGTAGATCAAAAACCTCAGGGCCACGCACCTCACCCACAATGATGCGCTCCGGGCGCATGCGAAGGCAATTCTTGACGAGATCGCGCATGGTTACTTCGCCTTCGCCCTCAATATTGGGCGGGCGGGTTTCAAGTCGCACTACATGGGGCTGCTGCAATTGCAATTCTGCTGAGTCTTCACATGTTATGATACGTTCAGTTTGATCGATGTAGCGGGTCAGACAATTGAGCAATGTCGTTTTTCCGGAACCCGTACCACCTGAAATGACAACATTACAACGAACACGACCGATGATTTGCAGTATATCAGCCGCCTCGGGCGTAATCGTTCCATACCCCACCAGTTGATCAAGTGTCAGTTTGTCTTTTTTGAATTTTCGGATGGTGAGAACAGTGCCATCAATGGCAAGAGGCGGCGCAATAACGTTGACGCGTGAACCATCCGGCAGGCGGGCATCACAAATGGGGCTTGATTCGTCAACGCGCCGGCCAACCTGGCTGACAATACGCTGGCAGATTGAGAGAAGCTGACTTTCGTCGCGAAAGCGAATTTCAGATTCTTCAACCTTGCCTTCCACTTCAATAAAGCTGCTGCCGGAACCATTGATCATGATGTCGGCGATATCATCGCGTGCCAGCAATGGCTCCAATGGTCCATAGCCCAGAACATCATTACAGATGTCTTCAAGCAGTTCTTCCTGCTCGGAGATCGACATGGCAAAATTCTTGATGGTGATGATATCATTGACAATATCACGAATTTCTTCCCTGGCACTCTCCGTGTCCAGTTTGGACAATTGCGAAAGATCGATGGTGTCAATCAGCGCAGAAAACACCTGTTTTTTAGTGTCGTAATAACCTTCTGAACGTTTTGGCGAGCGCCGTTTTTTCTCAGGACGATCACCACCTGGCACGATTGGTGTGTTATTGGATTTTCCGCTATCAGACATTGCTTGCGATATCGGGGCAGGTGTTTTGGGTTTATCGCTCAGTTCGGGCGCAAGCGGCGGTGTGCGAACCATAGTTCCCGCCGACTTACCAAAACCGTCATTACCGCGCTTTCCAAACATATCTTTCCTCTGAACTTTCTTAGGCGGACCCGTAGCTTATTTTCGTGCGAGCAAGGATCGCAGCCCCGAAAGGCCCGTTTTTTTGCGGTTCTTGATCTCCGCCCTGCCCGTCAGAATATGGGCCAATTGCGAAAATGTTTCTGCGATCGGTGCTTTTGCATCAGTTTCGGCAATCATACGGCCGCTGTTGGAAGCGGTACCGAAAAGTTGCGCGTCGAAGGGAATAATAGCCGTTGCATCCAGATCCAAAGGCTCGCAAAAATCGGTGACAGATATCTCCGGCCGCTTCGGAATTCCAACCTGATTGAGAACAAGTCGCGGTGACTTGTCATTGGGTCGTAACTTGCCGAGCGTATCGATCAGGTTTTTGGTGTTGCGCAGGTTGGGGAGGTCTGGCGTCGCTACAACAACGACATCATCAACCTCTCGCAGTATTCTTTTGGTCCAGTCGGTCCACATATGCGGTACATCTAATACTGCCAATGGTGCCGTTCTCTGCACCGCCTCCAAGACTGGTTCAAAACTGCTCTCGCTGAAATCATACGTTCTGTCCAGCATGGAAGGAGCAGCCAACATAGAAAGATGAGAAGCGCATTTCGATAACAGTCGTTCCAAAAACGTATCGTCAAGGCGTTCCGGTGAAAAAACGGCCTCTGCAATTCCCTGTGGTGGGTCCTGATCAAAATTAATATTTGCCGTTCCAAACGCCATATCAAGATCGGCCAAAATGACTTCCGTAGAAAACAGGTTCGAGATACCCCAGGCGCAATTGTGAGCGATGGTTGACGAACCGACGCCACCTTTGGCACCGACGAAGGCGACAGTACGCCCCAACGGCTCAGCCTCGGGATCGACAAAAATGGATGCGGCAACGTTTATGATATCCGCCAGCGAAACAGGTCCGACCAAATACTCAGAAACGCCGCGTCGGGTCAGTTCCCGATAAAGCTGCACGTCATTGTCGTATCCAATGACAACCAGTTTGGTTGACGGATCACAGACTTCAGCAAGATCACCAAGTTGGGAAATCAGTTCGCTTCCCGACTGCATATTTTCCAATATTATAAGATTTGGTGTAGGTGAAGACGCATACATGGTGCAAGCCGACTGAATGTCACCATTGACAACTCGCAAATGTGCACGTGCCATACGCCGATCTTCAGCGCAAAGATTGATTGACTGTCCCAGCTCCTCAGATTCGCAGAACGCCTGAATTGAGATGCGCGGCAATGGACGCAACGCGTCCATTGTCGTTTTGTCCTCAGCCAACCCGATAAGGCTCTGATCAGCGCTGGTTTCCAAATTTGCCTTATTCATATTCTCAACCTGCCTTGCACTATCCAACAGCTTTTACGGTTCCTACAATTGAGAACCTGCGCGGTCTCTATTTCGATTCTTTTAGTGTTGATCCGTTTTTTCTGTATTCACCGATAACTGTGTCCCGGCGTTGTGCATCGATGGGTGTCATTCCACGCGGTGCTATCAGGTCGGCAGGATTGGCGATCTGCGCCGCCAGATTGCTTTGTGTTGCACAGCCAAAATTTTTGTAGTGCTTATTCTCAGAAGTATTGCTGACGAGATCTTCAGGCCACTTGCCGCATTGATTTGTATGCGCCGAGATGGCGCGAAAACTCAGGCGGATTGGTGCCGCATCATGTTGTGCCTCTGCCTGATAGCCGTTGATGGCAATACGACTTTTTGGCACGCCTTCCTTAACAAGTACCTTTGTAACCTCACTGGCAATCAAAGATGCCGATCTCGTGTTCGGGGATCCAATCGGTGTCAATATTTGGACGGCTCCGGATGCGTTTTCGCGATACTGTGCCGCAAATCCACGTACGATGCTTTTGGTACCGTAGGTCATTTTGTGATCACCGCTGGCGACTGGCACATCAACCGTCTGCTCCTGCTCGGAAATCATAATCGGGTGGGTTGTGCGATAGTCGTCGGGGACTGAACCCACTTCAATGTTGTGAACATTGGCACAACCGCCCAGCAGAACACCTGCTGCCAAGATTGCAGTGCCGATCAATAATCGTTTGTTCAGACGCCCGCTGACCAAACGTGAATGTTGTCGTGCTGTGACAGTAAATGTCATGATTTGTCCCGCCCCGTTTATTTATAGATAAAGCCAACAACGCCATGGTAGCGTCCCTTGGGCAATTGGGTTTCCATCTGGCCGTAAACACGGTTTACACGTCCGAGAAAATTCGCGGCGCCATCACTGGCCACATTGAAATTGTCGTCCGGTCTTGAAAGTTTGTTTCTAGCAACCGGGCGCACAAGATACGGTGTCGCAATAATGACCAGTTCGGTTTCATTTCTGACAAAATCACGACTCCTGAATAAAGTTCCAAGAATCGGAATCTTTGAAGCGCCAGGGAACCCTCCCATAACCTGCCGGATATCATCGCGGACAAGGCCAGCGATTACTATGGAACCACCCGATGGCAACTCCACTGCAGTATCTGCCTCGCGCCGTCGGATACCATTTGCAGTTACACCGGCAAGACGCCCGGCTCCGCTCAGCGTTACGCTTCCTTCAAACGTTGGTTCTGAAACCTCAGTCTTCACTCTCAGGCTGATGCGTCCGGCAGATAAAACCACCGGTGTGAATTCGAGGCCAATCCCATACTCCTTTTCCTCATATTCATAGGTCAACGAGTTTGCAGCGGAATCAAATGTCTGCCCTGTTATTAGCTGAAACTCACCACCAACGAAGAACTTGGCCGGCTCTCCTGAGATTGCTGTCAACGTTGGTTCTGCAAGCGTTTTCATGACGCCGGCCTGCTCCATTGCCCTGACATAGGCATCGATACTTACCGAACCAATGCTGCCTGAGATAACCCCAGCAGTGGAACTAAGTGCCTTGCCCAGTGCGACAGGATTTACCGAGTTGAATACACTTTGGCCTTTATTACTGAAGTTGGAGTTGAAACCAAGTTGCTTTAGGACCTGTCTGCTGACTTCGGCAACGGTGACCTTCAACGTAACCTGATCCTCTCCCTCAATATCCAGCAAATTGATGATCTGAGACTCCTGCCGCTCCTCAGCAAAAATTGCAGCATCACCACCATTATCGCTTACAGCTGTTATATTGCGTGTTGTCGCTTCACCACCCTTCAGGAATATTCCAGCGATCTGATTTGCTCGGGCCGCATGTTGTGGCGTGCGTACAGTACCGGTGAGAACGATATTGTCGCTGATAATCTCAACTGAAATATCAGAATCCGGTATGAATCGCTTTAACTGCCGTTCCAATCCGCTTATGTCGCGCTCAACAGACAATTCAAGGCTGACAATAGGATCACCATTCGCGCCGAATATGAAAACATTCGTCTGCCCAACCGCTTTTCCAAACAGATAAATTCTGCGCGCAGAACGCGTTACAGCATCAGCGACCGCAGGGTCCGCGACAAGAATGTCGTGAGCATTATCCGGCAGGTCAACAACAACAGCCTTGTTAAGCCCTAACGACACATTTCTTTCAACGCCAGGTCCAGATTTGCGAACCTTGATAGTTTGAGAACTCGCCTCAGCGCCCTCGATCATGGCAGGAATGAATATTGAAGCCGAAAGTGCGACTGTCAGGCTAGCCAACATCGTGACACGGCTAAAATTATGCATACATTTGGCAATGTTTGGTTTGTACACTGATTTTCCCCGATTACTTGGCCACACCGATTGTGGTGATTTCGCCCGTTTTTATAAGTTGGATGCCAGCACCATTGTCACCACTCAATAAGTAGCCAGCGCCACCTGTGTCCGGCTCCTGCACGTCAGCCACGCTACGCAGCGCCAATGTCAACTGCGATGCCATTTGCTGCGCTACAGCAATGATCTTTGACTGATCGGGTGTAAGTTCCAATGTGGCTGTTGAACCAACAGCTGTTTTGTTGCCCTCTTCGTCTTCCTCAATGCGTTGATCTATTGCAAGAACACGAATATTGGACAGGATTGTCTCCGTGAGAAAACCGGCACCATCGTTGTTCCTCACCATAATGACGTCAACCCGATCATTGGGGAGGATGAACCCGCCAGCACCAGTTTCTACGGTTATTTCCGTGGACACCGCGCGTTTGCCAGACGGCAGTATTGAAGACATTATTCTTGTGCCGGCATCGACCACTTTTTCGTTACGCAATGGCTCGCCTTCAAACACAGGCAATCTGATAATCGACCCGTTCAGTTCGGTAATTGCGTCCGGTCTTACTGATCGCGTGATAAATCCATCAGCAACAGCATTTTCAGGCCACTCCTGCCAATTGAGATTACTGTCGTTCAAACGCGAGCCGATTGGCAGATTGTTAGAAGCGACCAACACTTTGTCGGTCGTTACATTCTTTGTCACAGCCAATTTCGCCGGCAAATTGGTTTGATTGCCCGTCAAATTGAGTATCAGGTAGCCTGCAGTAATGGCAGCCCCCAAGGCGATAGTCATCACAATGATGCGAGCGGGTTTCATGGTGTATTCCCAGGATTGGTTTTTCTAATCCTGATCATGCACTGCGAATGGTGTACTTATGGTTAATGCTCTACTGACAATCTTGCTTAATGAAACGTAAAGTGACCGATGATTTGAATCCGGGATCAACGGCCAGCATATGCGGCGCAGTTATTTCAAGCGGTTGATTATATGTGGGGACATTCTTTGCCGAGCAGCACGGCTCAACCGGCACTCGGCTTCAGATCAAGTGGGCCATGGCATATTGCATCAACGGCGTTGTGGGATAACTGACAACACCGGCTGCGCCAATTGCTATACCATATGGCACACCAAGTTTTGGGTCCGTCAAATGACCAACCAGTGCAATTCGTCCAACATAATAAGAGAACCGGTCAGAACGTGCGACCAAAATTATCACGCTAAGCAATCCACCAAACATTGCGACATAGATCAAAAAATTGAACAACTGCATATCCAGCCCAAACCAAAGCGATGCGGCCGTAAGAAGTTTGGCATCTCCTCCGCCAAGCATACCCAATCCAAAAAGCGCAAAGCAAATCGAGAAGACAATGATCGCAGCGACAAAGTGCTTGGCATAGAGGACAGCGGACATATCAGTAAATGGTGCAATCACAACAAATGATGCAATCAAAACCACTGAAATGCGATTCGGAATTGTCATTGTAAACATGTCAGAAAACGCGGCATATATCAGACATAGTGGAAACACGACCAAAATAGCTGCAATTAACATTCTACATCCTCAACACCAATTCGTCGTTAGCGGAAAGCACTGGACGAAAATCAATTTTAAAGTGGTTACTGAAATGAATAACCGCCCGAACCAAGGGTTCGAACGGTTAGCATTACTCAGTTGGCCGCGTAGGCGGACACTAAAGTCACAAACTACTCGTTGGCAGTTGTGAGGTCTGTTCCAACGCCAGTGAAAGTAGTTCCGAGCTGCGTTCCAACCGTTGTTGCACCAGCAACAATAGCAACAGAAATCAGGGCTGCGATCAAACCATATTCAATAGCAGTTGCGCCTGATTCGTCTTTCATAAAACGTGCAAAAATATTTTTCATTTGGGATACTCCTTGCTCCACATTTGTTCAGCACATCCGTCAACTTGTTTTCCGTTGTTCGGATGAGTGCAAACTATCGGGAAGGTTTTGAGAACTGCTTAAAATATACGGTTACCAAATCGTTCCCCGGCAAAGGACATCATTGTGGTGAATGCTTGTTTAACGCAGAGCACCAGATTATTCACCACTACGAACGGCATAATCCATACGAATTATTCGACCGATATAGCGACATATTATAAATGAGTAGCCATCATGATGGTCACGATCCTTCATCAAGTGCCGCCTCAGACAATCATCTCGTGTGTGGCCGGGAAAATTTCAATTCAACTCGTCAAAATACCAATCATTAAAGCTTCATTCACCATTCCATGTGTTTTTAGAGACAACAAAAATGCCGTCGATACCAGAGGAACCAGCTATGATCAGCCAGATCAGTCTCTTTCGCATCCTGAAAACTGCATGTCTGATCGTAATTGCTCAGACTCTATTAGCCGGTCCAACCTCCGCAGAAGACGGTACGATAAGAATAGAAGCCAACTACGCGCGCGTCATAAAACTTGATCGCCCCATCAGCCGCGTCATCATTGGCAATGCCGAAATAGCAGACGCCACGGTCAGCGATGCACAAACGATAGTACTGACCGGCAAAAAAATCGGCACAACAAATCTTGTCATACTGGACACAGATGGCACCGCCGTTGTCGATGAACATGTATTGGTCTCGCTGGAAGAATTCAACACAATGCAGGTCTATCGCCAGACTGATCGTCAGGTACTATCGTGCACACCATCGTGTTGGCCATTGGAAACCAAGTGATTCAATGATATTTGGTTGACGGCCGCATTGGCTGTTTAACAAAAAACGCCACAAAATCTGAAAATCTGAATTATTTCTGATACGGAATGTAAACCCCTTTGCTCTAATATTTGATTGGAGTTTTCAATTGGGGTTGTTATGTGCGTCCACCGAAATAATCAAGATAGTGCTCTTTCCGCAGGCAGGAGCCGTTGGTCTATTTTCCGATTCCGCAACGATAAGAGTGGGACCGCTGCGATTGAATTCGCAGTGTTGGCGATCCCATTTTTTCTGCTCTTGTTTGCCATTATCGAAACATGCATCGCCTTTGCTGCAGAGCAGACGGTTAATCATGTGGTCAATAAGATGGGCCGGGAACTGCGCACTGGGCGCATCACATTTAACACTGGCAATGCTACAGATATGACCGAGGATCAGTTTCAAGCTCGTTTCTGCGAGGATCTGTCCATCGTTTTTTCTTGTGGCGATGATGTGGACGACCGACTATTCTTGGACTTGCGATCATTCAATCAGTTTTCGGATATCCCCAAAAACGTCAAGGTGGTCAATGGCCGAATAGACACCACAGACTTTGACTTTGCTCCAGGTGGCGCATCGTCAATAAATGTTCTGCGTGCCTACTACCTTTGGCGGGTTACGACGGACCTAATGCGTCCCTATCTGGCAAACATTGTTTCAGAAGGTGATGCCGTTCCCAATCATTATTTGATTGTAGCAACGACAGCCTATCGCAATGAGGCCTTCAGGTAGCAGTTAGACTGAAGCATCCCGACTGACCAATCGATGATATGCCGAAACAACAATCAAACATCGCATAAGTGAGCGAAATAATGACCGAAATTCAGCAAAAAACAGGCAATTTCCTTCGGGATAACCGGGGCGTTGGTGCAATTGAATTCGCGTTTATCGCCCCAATTATGGTCTTGCTTTATTTCGGCGCAGTAGAAATCACAGTTGCCTTATCGGTCGATACGAAGGTTTCACGCGCCGGCAACTTGACTCTGGATCTTGTAACACAGAGTCAAAATGTTTCTCGGAACGATCTGAACGCAATGGTTGATATGGCCAGCAGTGTTCTGGCTCCCTATACGGACGACAACATTGACCTAAGGTTTACTGGTATCCAGGTTAATGCGGCGGGCACTGCACAGATCACCTGGTCATGGGGAAATGTAATACAGCGCCCCTACGTGGTTGGTTCCAACCCAAACATTCCAGCCAATCTACTAATTCCAAATGCCTTTTATGTGCGTGGAGAGATCGTCAATAAACACAATTTCTTAAGGTCGTTTCCCATTATGGGCAGAGATGTCGCATCGCTGAACCTCAATGAGACTTATTATATGCGTCCTCGGCTAGGATCTAACGTCAATTGCAGCAATTGCTGACTTGCAGCTGCCGTTGCTGCAAATCAACCTGAACGAAATTCTCTTACATTGGTCCAAATCAACGGGAACCAACCCTCACTTCTGCAATACACTCCCCAAAAACACCTCTCATCCGGTACGGACGATACCAATCGTTAGGTATGTACCAGATTCCGCACAAAACGAGGTGAGCAGGTGCCGGCAGGCTTGGGCCCATTCCAGTTATTCTGTGGCAAATTGTGGGTAACCACCTCAGCCGATCGACCTTATCAAGGCAGTAAAACTGCAGCCGCGGATCGAATTAGGCCTGCCAGCGAAATCTTTTTCCATGCGCTAAATTAGTGTTTCCATTTTGTTAACCACGTTCACATAGAACATCGCCACAACCATAAATTGAGGCGCATTTATGATGCTGGTTCGCTGTTTTATCCTTATTCTTGTCGGCGTAATTCTGGCTTCGTGCACTGCATACAACCGCATTTCTCCAGAACAGCTACCGCTGCTTCAGATAACCAGCATTGAAGTTGTTGCCGCGCCGCAATCAAACCTGCCATCAGGAACAAAAAACCTGATTGCTGATCAGGCAAGGCAGGCAGCCAATGCCTATCGCGGTTCCCTGGCTCCAAATGCACCCAGACAAAGAATGGTTATTACCGTCAAGACTGTGCGGATATCCGGCTTCGGTACCAAACTTGTCAACAAACTTGTCTGGGGGAACAACACAACCATGGGCAATTCCCTGATCAGGGGACGTGTTGATATATACGATGGAAATGGCACAGTACGATCCGCTGAACTCATTCATGTGAATGTTGATAATACGGAAGAATTGTCCGGCTCCCTTGGTCAACGATTCAAACAATTTCATGGTAAGCAATACAAGCTTAACCGTCTGGCGCGTGGCCTGGCCATGAAAGCTCTCAACTACGCTTATGGTCAGAAAAACACACCAGGTTTTGTTCGGCAGGCTATGGGCGGTTCTGATATGGTGCCATACGTGCAAGTGCGCAATCCAACGGATAGTAAGGTTGTCAACACTCAGAGTTCCCCAAACCGATCCCGCCCGCCATCTGTGTTGATAGGCCACTAAACGCGAACCACATGCTTGTGTTTGCGAAATTACGACAACCAACCTTCACCTATGTAAAACACTTCCAAAAGATTGCCTCTTGTCCCCGCCCCTTCGGCACCATAAATTACGCGCTTCGACCAACTGACCAACAGGATATCTCATGGCGCGCGCGATTATATTGCTGCTCGATTCATTTGGCATAGGTGGTGCACCCGATGCCGCGCAATATGGGGATGCGGGGGCCGATACGCTTGGGCATATTGCCGAGCAGTGCGCCCATGGTCTGGGCAATCGCGATGGGCTGCGCAGCGGGCCATTGCACCTGCCCAACATGACATCGCTCGGTCTTGCTCAGGCAGCGCGGCTGGCGACGGGCACAATACCGGCCGGCATGGATGGCAATCTGGAACCCATCGGGCTTTATGGCTGTGCCAATGAGGTCTCTGCCGGCAAGGACACACCCTCAGGTCATTGGGAAATTACCGGTGTTCCGGTGACGTTCGAATGGGGCTATTTTGAAAAGAAGCAGAACTGCTTTCCAAGCGCCATGCTGGAGGAAATCTTTGAAGAGGCTGATTTGCCGGGCAGCCTTGGCAATTGTCACGGGTCGGGAACAGCCATCATCGGGCAATATGGTCAGGAGCATATACGCAGCGGGCGGCCCATTTTCTACACATCAGCAGATAGCGTTTTTCAGATCGCCGCCCATGAGACCCATTTTGGCCTCGAGCGATTGTACGCGCTGTGTGAAATAGTCCGCAAGCATATAGACCCGCTTAACATAGGCCGTGTGATTGCAAGGCCATTTGTCGGCGAAAGCCCCAGCGACTTTGAACGCACCGGCAACCGGCGTGATTATTCCGTTCTGCCACCCGCGCCGACCCTGCTGGATCATGCCTGTCAGGCCGGGCGCATCGTTATTGCCGTTGGCAAGATCAGTGATATTTTTGCCCATCAGGGCATCAGCGAAATGCGCAAGGCCAATGGCAATGAAGCATTGTTTGATACCACCCTTGCGGCCCTTGATGACGCAGGCCATGGCGACATCGTCTTCACCAATTTCGTCGACTTCGATATGTTGTATGGCCATCGACGTGATGTTGCAGGCTATGCGGCTGCACTGGAAGCATTCGACCGTCGTCTGCCGGAGATCGCCCGCAAACTGAAACGCGATGATCTTGTTGTCATTACCGCTGATCATGGCTGTGACCCGACCTGGCGCGGCAATGATCACACGCGCGAGCGTGTTCCCATCTTGTGTTTCGGCTCACCGGTCACGGCCGGGTCAATCGGGGTCAGAACAACATTTGCTGATATTGGCGCGAGCATCGCCACGCACCTGGACCTTGAAACCGGTCCCCACGGAAGGAATTTCATTTGACCCGAGACGTCCCAAAGGCCGAGCTGCATTGCCATATTGAAGGCGCTGCACCAACACAGTTGGCTCGATCACAGGCACTAAAATATGGCGTCGACATCAATCATCTGATCGATGGCGAGCGATTTGTCTGGCAGGATTTTACAAGTTTTCTTACGGCCTATGACGCTGTTGCGGCACTGTTTCGTACCGAGGAGGATTATGCGCTGCTGGCAGAGCAGTATCTGTCCTCCATCGCGCGGCAAGGTGCCATTTACAGTGAGGTATTCACCTCACCCGATCATGCCCGCAATGCTGGTCTTTCACCGCAGGCCTATCTGAATGGCCTGGGCGAAGGCATGCGCCGCGCCAAGGAAAAACACGATATTGAAGGGCGCATCATTATCACCTGTGTACGCCATTTTGGTCCGGAAACGGCGATCGATGTTGCGCGTTTTGCCGCAAGCATTCCACATCCGCTGGTGACCGGGTTCGGCATGGGCGGCGATGAACGCATGGGTTCTCACAAGGATTTTGCGCCGGCTTTTGATATTGCCCGCGCGGCAGGGCTGGGCATCACAACCCATGCCGGCGAAGTTGTGGGGGCTGAAAGTGTCACGGATGCACTGGATCATGTGCACCCCACACGCATCGGCCATGGTGTTCGCGCCATTGAAGACCCGGCTGTCATGCAACGCCTTGTCGATGAAGGTGTTGTGCTGGAAGTATGTCCCGGGTCCAACATCTCTCTGTCGGTCTATGACAAAATGAAAGATCATCCATTTGCCGCACTGAAAAATGCCGGCGTCAAGGTGACAATCAATTCTGATGACCCGCCGTTTTTTGCCACCAATCTTGGCGAGGAATATCAGACTGTCCATTCGGTGTTCGGCCTCAGCGAAGCGGAATTGAGGCATACGACCCGCACGGCGCTTGAATGTGCCTTCGTTGACGAAGAAACCCGGGCTGCATTGATCGCAAAGCTGTGACAAACACGTCATACGTCGGTAAATCGGCCTATGACGCCTTGCCGCCGGTGGGGTGAAAATGCAAAATGCGCTGAAAATTGCAAAAGGATCACCTGCCATGGACGGCGTAACCGTCATTGACCACCCGCTTGTCCAGCACAAGCTTACCCTCATGCGCAAAAAGGACACGTCCACAGCGGGCTTTCGTCGCCTTTTGCGCGAAATTTCCACCTTGCTTTGTTATGAGGTGACGCGCGAACTCGAATTGACGCATGAGAAAATCGATACGCCCTTGATGGAAATGGATGCGCCGGTGCTTGCGGGCAAGAAGCTGGTTTTTGCCTCCATCCTGCGTGCCGGCAATGGTTTGCTGGAAGGCATGCTCGATCTTGTCCCATCCGCGCGCGTCGCCCACGTTGGTCTTTACCGCGATCATGACACATTGCAGGCCGTCGAATATTATTTCAAAGCACCGGAAGACATCAGTAACCGGCTAGTCATTGTGGTTGATCCGATGCTGGCGACCGCCAATTCATCCATTTCTGCAGTGGAAAAACTCAAAGAACGCGGCGCGCACAATATCCGCTTCCTGTGCCTGCTTGCAGCACCCGAAGGGATCAAGGCCTTCCGTGCCGCCCATCCTGACGTGCCGGTATTTACCGCATCCATCGACAGTCACCTGAACGAAAAGGGCTATATTATTCCTGGCCTTGGTGATGCCGGTGACCGGATGTACGGCACCAAATAAATCCTGCGTGACAAGTAGAGACAGGTTTAAGAACCTTGCTTACGGCCCGTTAGGGTTCTTCTGCTCTACTGACGACATAGAGGAATCAGGGTTATATCCACCTGTCGAGATCGGCAAACGGGAGAACACCTCAATTCCATCCGTGTTGTAGGCGCTTTGCTGCTCATTCGCATAGCGAATCAAACGCAAAGCGCTTTGTAAGGGTCGCACCATGCTGCGCATATTGATGTTCGCGGCCATCGTTTCCGGCATTGCGATGGCTGTTCCCAATGTGATCGATGGATCGTTGTTCAGTTCGAACACCCCCAACAGCAAATCTGTTTCAAAAAGTGCCCCCGTCAATTCAAAAACTGTATCCTACAGTGGGCGAAAAGTTGTGCTGACTGCCGACAATCGGGGGCATTTTCTCGGCAGCTTTCAAATCAATGGCCGAAAAGTGGACGGTTTGATTGACACTGGCGCTTCTGCCATAGCGATCAACCGCACAACGGCACGAAAACTGGGCCTGTCCGTCACACCCGCCATGTTCAAATATCAGGTCAGCACAGCCAATGGAACCATCCGCGCCGCGCGGGTGATCCTGAAGACCGTTAAACTGAAGACAATAAGGGTTCGCAATGTTGACGCCTACGTGCTTGACGACGCGTCCCTGCCGGGCACGCTGATCGGCATGAGTTTTCTAAGCCGCATCGGCTCATTTCAGGCTAAAGACGGAAAACTAATATTAACGAAACAATAGACGATCAGCCCAGGGCGGCAATTGGCACGCTTGGGGTCAAGGCCTATTGATCCCTCGTTTGTCAAAATGGATAATGCGCCCTCTTTACTGAACTGCAACCTTACGTCTTTAGAACTGTATCTTACAGCATCAAAGGACCGTTACATCGATGTTAGAAACAGCCAGTGAATTTCCGCATCATCTATTTGGATATATAATGCACGCTGGTGCACGCATCTGGCCAATGTACCTGATAATCACGGTTCTGATTTGTTTCGCTATCTTCCAACGGTCCAATGCGCGCGGTACTTTTCTTGGATGGCTTTTTCCAAAATCAATTTATCTGCATCGCTCCAATCTCGTTGACATCAATCTCTTCGTTGTGGGACGCATCATGGCTTTTGTGGGTGTATTGAAATCGGTGACTTTGACAACGCTCACGGCAACATTTGTTATGGCGCTGATCGACGGAAGTGGAGAAAAGCACACATCATGGAACCCTTTCCTGGTTGGTCTCATATTGGTTATGGCGCAAGATTTCGGGGTGTATTGGGTTCACCGACTGCATCATGAAACTGGCCCACTTTGGCCCTTTCACTCGGTACACCACAGTGCGGAAGTCATGACACCTGTCACCGTCTACCGCAAACATCCTGTTTATGATCTGATTTCCACCTTTAGCCGGGGAATTTTGGGTGGCTTGGTCCAGGGTATTCTTTTGGGGTTGTTTGTAGGCAATGTGGGTGTCGCAACCATTGCAGGCGCAAATGCCATATACGTGCTGTTCAATGTATTGGGCGCAAACCTGCGGCACAGCCATATCTGGCTTAGTTACGGCCGGGTGCTGGAGCATATACTTATATCTCCCGCTCAACATCAAATACACCACAGCCGTGCGACAAAGCACTGGAACAAGAACTACGGCGAAGTTTTTGCACTGTGGGATTTGGTATTCGGTACACTTTATGTGCCAAAAGGTCGCGAAGAAATTGAGTTCGGCCTGGCTGATGTAAATGGAGTTGCTGTCGAACAGCCGCACAACACTTTGGCGCAGGCATTGCTGGTTCCATTCAGAGATTCCTGGCTATCGCTTAAACGGTTGGTCGATGGAAAATCAAAACCCAGAACAGTCGATACCGACTGATGACTGCGCGTTTCTCCACCTATCTTGATGGCCTTCGGTTTATAACCGCCATTGTTGTTTTATTGTCCCATTTTGCCTACCAGCGGTTTTCCGGTGGCGACTACCTGGCTTTGAGGGAACTCAACCTTGGAAGCGACGCTGTCGTATTATTTTTTGTATTGTCCGGATTTGTGATTGCCTACGCGGGCTTCGAGCGAGACAGATCCGCAGGGCAGTTTCTTTTCAAAAGAGCAACACGGCTCTATTCGGTTGCTGCTCCTGCCCTCCTGTTGACAATCGCGCTGGATTTCCTGGGTAACAATTTGGCTTCACATGCATATGGCGGCTGGTGGTATTCCGGCGCCCCTTTGCAGGAAACCCTGTTTTACGGTCTGACCTTCTCCAACGAATGGATCAACGGACCGTTTCGCGTCGGCACAAATGGCCCCTATTGGTCACTAAGTTACGAAGCTGGCTATTATATCCTGTTCGCCATCGCCATTTACTTGACGGGATTGAAACGTCTTACACTTCTGCTGATCTGCATTGTTGTACTGGGCCTGAATATTCTGCTCCTATTGCCATGTTGGTTGTTCGGGGTCGCGCTTTACCGCGTCGTTCGGAACGGCTCACCGATATCGACGCCAGGCCAATTTGTGCTGATATGGCTCCCGCCTGCCATGTACTGCCTGTTTCTTTTAACGGGTGTCTCTTCCGCTTTAAAAGTGTTCACTGCACAACATCTCTTTGCATTCCCAATTCAAAACCTTCGATTCTCAGATGAGTTCTTGTGGAACTGGCTGATCGGTTTGTTGTTCGCCGCTCATCTGTTGGGGATGTCCCAGTATCTAATATCCGGAAAAACAGCGACCGGACAATGGCGGGCAAAGGCTATCAAATGGGCGGCTGGTGCTAGTTTCTCAATATATTTGATTCACTACCCGACGATGCAGTTTTTGAGCGCAATAATTCCTCTGCCAAATCATGGCCTGCTTAATCAAGCGTTGCTTTTGATCGGTACAATCGGCATTTGTTTCATTTTTGCCCAGTATTTTGAACGCCCGCTGCCATCGCTACGGCGCCATTTGCTGCTTTGTCAAAACTGGATGAAAATGCAGATCAAAAGCATGGCTTAACCCCTGATTTTTTACAGCATCCCACTTTTGCTGCCGCTGCTACAGCTGGGTTTCCCCCTCAAGAAAGCAGTTAATATTCTGCACAAGTCAAGCTGGGTTCTCACCCAATCTGCGACACA
Source organism: uncultured Rhizobiaceae group bacterium (assembly GCA_947501445.1). Classification (GTDB taxonomy): domain Bacteria; phylum Pseudomonadota; class Alphaproteobacteria; order Rhizobiales; family Rhizobiaceae; genus Hoeflea_A. The sequence goes on from CANMVS010000031.1 coordinate 31,465, forward strand.
ATAACATCGCGCGGACGGGGTTGGTCCGTTGAGAGTGAATAGCTTTGCAGCACTGATTTTTGTGCAGCATCGGCGCCGCTCTCATCTGCTGCATGCACTGTGGCAATCACATCACCGGCGCTGACCGCAGTCCCGCAGGCTGCCAGTTCGGTCAGGCCAACCGAAGGGTCGACAGCGTCCTGTGGCCGCGTGCGTCCTCCGCCCAGAGTGACAACGGCAAGACCAAGTCCACGTGCATCAATCGCCTCAACAAATCCGGACCGATCAGCCTTTATATCGCGAATGATATTGGCTGTCGGCAAATAGGAATTGTGCTTCTCGATAAAATCGACAGGTCCGCCGAGGGCTGCGACCATCTGTGAAAAACGCTCTGCTGCCCGTCCGGATTGCAATGCATCGGTTGCAAGAACATACGCTGCCTCCAGATCTGCAGCAAGGCCGGAGGCGGATATCATTTGCGCTGCCAGTGACAATGTCACGGTCTCCAAACGGCTGTCGCGGTGCCCCCCTGTCAAAAACAATACCGCATTGGCCACTTCCACGGCATTGCCAGCGGCGCTGGCGAGCGGTTCATTCATATCGGTAATGATGGCCGAGGTTGCAAGACCAGCTCCATTGGCCACTGATACAAGGCTTTTGGCCAGCTCCGTCGCGGCTTCAGGTTCCGCCATAAATGCGCCGTTGCCGGTCTTTACATCAAGCACCAGTGCCTGCAATCCTGCCGCCAGTTTTTTGGACAGGATCGATGCGGTAATTAGCGGAACCGATTCAACCGTCGCAGTGACATCGCGTATACCGTAAAATCGCTTATCTGCCGGCGCCAGTGAACCGGTCTGTCCGATGATTGCGCAGCCAATTTCTGCTACTGTTTTTCGAAACAATGCATTGGAGGGCACAACCTGATAACCGGGGATCGCCTCCATCTTGTCCAGTGTACCGCCGGTGTGGCCCAGACCGCGCCCCGAAATCATTGGAACGGCGCCGCCGCAGGCCGCAACAATGGGCGCCAGCATCAATGACACATTGTCACCGACCCCACCGGTTGAATGTTTGTCCGCCACCGGGCAATCCAGTTCCGGCCATGACAGAACATCACCTGAATCGCGCATTGCCAGTGTCAGGGCCACAGCCTCTTCACGGCTCATGCCATTAAAAAACACCGCCATTGCAAGGGCAGCAATCTGCCCCTCGCTTACACGATCGTCGGTGATGCCGCGCACAAAATCGGCAATTTCTGCCGGATCGAGCGCGTGATCATCACGTTTCTTACGGATAATTTCCTGTGGTAACAGTGCCATCAGCCCGCCAACATTTCACGCAGAACCGCCGCCAGTCTTTTGCCGCCAAGCGGTGCCATTTCCTTTGTTTCACTATGGGAAATCTCGGTGCCACTCATGCCTGCGGCAAGATTGGTGACGACGGAAGCTGCCGCCACTTCAAGCCCCAGGAAGCGCGCCAGAATGACCTCCGGTACGGTTGACATGCCAACAGCATCGGCACCCAGGACCCGCGCCATCCGGATTTCAGCCGGCGTTTCGAAACTTGGACCGGAAAACCACATGTAGACGCCTTGATGCAGGGCAACGCCAGCCCGTTCTGCCGCGCTGCTCATCTGCTGGCGCATCGTCGCATCATAGGCGTTGGTCAAGCCAACAAAACGCCGGTCACTTGGCTCTCCGAAAAGCGGATTGGAACCGGAAAAATTGATATGATCGGTGATCTGCATCACCGAGCCCGGCGGCATGTCTTCGCGCAGCGAGCCGGCGGCATTGGTCAAAAGCAATCGTTTGACCCCCAGCCCGTGCAGCGCTTCAAGCGGCGCCCGCATGACGGATGCATCTGCCTTTTCATAATAGTGCGCTCGGCCTGACAGCATCAGGATCGGCGTATCACCCCAGTATCCGGCAACCACTTCTGCAGCATGGCCTGATACACCGCTATGGGGAAAACCTTCAAGCTGCTCATAGGGTATGCGCACGGCGTCACGAAGCTCATCACCCAGCGCGCCCAGCCCCGATCCCAATACAATGGCTGTCTTCGGCATCAGACCGTTCAAACGGTCGACAAGAACAGAAATTGTCTTGTTCATTTCAGTGCCTCCGCGTCAAACGCATAGGGTAACAATTCACCAATGGTTACGGTCTGGATGACGCCATTCATATCACAAAGATGGATTTTGGTGCCTGCATCGGAAAACTCGGCCAATCTTTGTCGACAACCACCACATGGAGTACAGCCGACTTTTTTTTGGGCAATGACCGCAGCTTCCACAATGCGCAATCCACCCCCCATGATCATATGACCAATGGCAGTGGTTTCAGCGCACCAGCCTTCCGGATAGGACGCCACTTCAATATTGGCACCGGTATAAATCCGGCCATCATCGGCGCGAATGGCAGCACCAACGGGAAACTGCGAATAGGGAGCATGACAGCGCGCCATCGCATCACGCGCTGCTTCAAAAAGGTCGTGAGACATTATGTTGTCCTATCGTTCTTTTACGTATGGGACACCGCCGGCTTTCGGCGGTATGGCCTTGCCAATAAATCCAGCCAGCAAAATGACTGTCAGGATATAGGGCAATGCCTGCATGAACTGAACCGGCACTTCGCCAATGAGCGGCAGAGGGCGCCCCTGCATGAGAATGGCCATGGCATCCAGAAAACCGAACAGCAGACAGGCCAGCATGACATTGACCGGCTTCCACTTTGCAAAGATCAAGGCTGCAAGTGCGATGAAACCCTTGCCCGCTGTCATGCCTTTTACAAAGCCTGCACCAACGGCCATTGAAAGATAGGCGCCAGCAAAGCCGCACAATATGCCACAGCATATCACGGCCATATAGCGCATGCGCGTTACCGAAATACCCGCCGTGTCAACGGCGCCCGGGTTTTCGCCAACAGCGCGCAGGCGAAGACCAAAACGGGTGCGATAGAGTATCCACCAGGTTATCGGCACCATGGCAAAGGCAAAATAGGTGAGCAGGAAATGCCCCGAAATCAGGTTGGCGTATATCGGACCAAGTACGGGAACATTGGCCAGCGTATCGGCAAAAGGCAGGGTAACCGTATCAAAGCGGCCGTTGCCACTGAGCTGTGGTGTTCTGCCGCCTTGCCGAAACCAGCTCTGCCCCAAAATAACGGTTGCTCCAAGAGCGATGAAGTTGATAGCCACACCAGAGACAATCTGATTGCCACGCTGGGTTATGGATGCAAAGGCGTGCACCAGCGCCAGCGACGTCGATACGGCAATGGCGGCCAGCAATCCGAGGAAGGCCGATTCATAAACCGCGCCAACCGCACCGCCCGCAAAGGCGGCGGCAAGCATTTTCCCTTCAAGCCCGATGTCGAAAACACCGGAGCGCTCGGAAAACAGGCCAGCCAGTGCCGCCAGAATAATGGGCACTGACAGGCGAATGGTCGATTCAAGGGTAACAATGGCAATGTGAAAATAATCCATGACCTATTCCCCCGCTTCGGTTGCTTGTGGGGCGGCACGGGCCCCTCGAATGGTTGCGAAAAACGTTATGATGGCCGGGCGGAACATATGCTCCAGCGCACCGGCAAACAGAATAACCAGACCTTGAATAATGGTAATCATATCGCGGGAGATATTCGGCATCTCAAACGAGATTTCCGCGCCTCCCTGATAGAGCATGCCAAACAAAATGGCCGCTGGAATAATACCCACCGGGTGCGAACGCCCCATCAGTGCTACCGCGATACCAACAAAGCCTGCACCGGCCACAAAATCCAGCTGCAGTCGATGCTGATCGCCCATGATTGGATTAAGCGCCATCATGCCTGCCAGCGCGCCTGAAATCATCATTGTGATGATGATGATCCGCGACTGTTTGATGCCCGCATATCGCGCTGCGCTTGGGCTTGCACCCATGGTGCGAATTTCAAAACCCAGACGCGTGCGCCAGATAAGCAGCCAGACAAAAAATGCAGCAACCAGTGCAACGATGAATGAAAGGTTGAACGGCGCACCACCAATGTCAAACCCAAAGATCGACAGCAGCCAATCCAGCCGCGGCAATTGCCCGCCTTCAAGGAACGTGCGCGTTTGCGGCGCCATAGACCCCAATGGTTTGACGACCTCAACCAGCATGTAGACCATCAGGCTGGAGGCGATAAAGTTGAACATGATCGTGGTGATAACCACGTGGCTGCCGCGCTTGGCCTGCAGATAGCCCGGTATAAAGGCCCAGGCTGCGCCGAAAAGAGACGCGCCAAGCAGTGCAATCGGAAAGGTTATGAACCATGGCATCACGCCATCCAGCCAAAGGCAAACCAGAGCGACACCAAGACCACCAATATAGGCCTGCCCCTCGCCGCCTATGTTAAACAGCCCGCAATGGAATGCGACAGAAACCGCCAGACCGGCGAAAATGAAGTTTGTGGCGTAATAGAGCGTAAAGCCAAGTCCTTCGCCGTAGCCAAATGCCCCTTGTACCAAAAGAGAGGCTGCTTTGAGCGGACTTTCACCGACAATAAGAACCACCAGACCGGCAACGAGAAAGGCCACAGCAAGATTGATCAGGGGAATCAGGCCATATTCGACCCAGGCTGGCAGTTTTGCGTATGGAGCGCTCATTGTGCCGCCTCCTGATTTTCTTCAACACCGGCCATCAACAGCCCCAATTCACCCTCTGTCGCATCCGGCAACCGCTCACCAACAATGCGGCCGGCGAACATCACCAGAATACGATCTGAAAGCGCACGAATTTCGTCGAGTTCCACAGATACCAGCAATACGGCTTTGCCCGCATCGCGCATTTCAATGATGCGCTTGTGAATAAATTCAATGGCACCTACATCAACCCCCCGGGTTGGTTGACCGATAACCAGCACAACCGGGTCACGTTCCATTTCCCGTGCCAGAACGATTTTTTGCTGGTTGCCGCCGGAAAAATTGGCGGTCTTCAGGCGAACGTCCGGTGGCCGGATATCGTATTTTTCAACACTCTTTTCAGCGCTCTTGCGAATGTTATCCAGATTAAGCATCGGCCCATTGAGATAGGCCTCATCATAGTGGTAGCCGAGCATGGCATTTTCATTTTCCTCGAAACTGAGCACCAGTCCCATATGGTGTCTATCTTCTGGAACATGCGCCAGTCCGCGCTTGCGCAGCTCGGTTGCATCCGCATTGCCCGACACATCCACCGGGTCCCCGTCAAGCATGACAGTACCGCGCTCAGCGTGGCGGATACCGGTAATGGATTCAAGCAGTTCCGACTGACCATTGCCCGCAACACCGGCAATGCCGACAATTTCACCCGCCTTGATGTCAAATGACACATCATCCACCATGACAACACCGCGGTTGTCCCGCACAGTCAGGCCGCTGACAGCCAGTTTAACATCCTGGGGATGGGCTTCACCCTTTTCCACACGCAGCAGCACACGGCGACCCACCATCAATTCGGCCAGTTCCTCAACCGAGGTTTTCGCTGTGTCGCGTGTCGCCACGATTTCACCGCGACGCATGACGGACACTTCGTCGGTAATGGCCATTATTTCGCGCAATTTGTGGGTAATCAGAATGATCGTTTTGCCCTGGTCGCGCAGCTGTTCGAGAATACGAAACAGGTGATCAGCTTCGGGTGGCGTCAGCACGCCCGTCGGCTCATCCAGAATGAGGATTTCAGCGCCGCGGTAGAGAGCCTTGAGGATTTCAACGCGCTGTTGGAGCCCAACTGGCAGCTCTTCGATGATAGCATCGGGATCAACTTCCAATGCATATTCATCCTCGAGACGCTTCAATTCAGCCCGGGCGTTGATGATACCGCGGTTAAGGATCGCATTTTCCTCAGCACCAAGCATGACATTTTCCAGCACCGAAAAATTATCCACCAGCATGAAATGCTGATGAACCATGCCAATGCCTGAAGCAATCGCCACATTGGGGTCACGGATGGTCACCTTGGCGCCATTGACCATGATGTCACCACGGTCAGCCTGATAAAATCCATAGAGAATGGACATCAAGGTTGATTTGCCGGCGCCATTTTCCCCGATAATGCCGTGAATAGTGCCCTTGTGCACGCGCAGATTTATGTTCTTGTTTGCATGAACAGCACCAAAACTTTTGTCAATGCCCTTGAGTTCAATTGCGAGATCGCTCATGCGCTATCCATTTTTTTGATCAATTGGTATAACCCATGACCTTATTCATCCGATTGGCACGATACCAGCCCAAAACGCGCCCTTTTTCACAGATTACACGGTTTCAGCCCGCGTTACGTGTTGATAAGGTGCGCGGAAATTCCCATTGCACGGAGAAACCATGTCTGAATTTACCTTTCACACCACCCCGAAAATTGTCGTGCGTCCGGGCGCAACCGCACAGACGGCTGAAATCTGTGGTGCGATCCTGGGCAAACGCGTACTGTTTGTGACGGATAAGGGTATCCGTAGTGTCGGATTGGAACGTTCAGCCATCGCGTCGCTGGAATCAGCCGGTCACAGCGTAACGATCTTCGATGGTGTCGAGGCCGATCCCGGCCTGGCGACCCTGGAACAGGCTGTTGCGATTGCACGCGAAAGCAGCGCTACCGGTGTGCTGGCCCTTGGTGGTGGATCATCCCTCGACATTGCCAAACTGGCAGCACTGCTGGCCGGTTCCGGCGAACCCATTGATAGCGCATGGGGCGTTGCCAACGCAAAGGGGCCACGTTTGCCGCTGGTGCTCATCCCGACAACGGCTGGCACCGGGTCCGAAGTCACGCCGGTTTCCATCATTACTGTCGGGGGCGAGGAAAAACGTGGGGTGTCATCCCCGCTGATCCTGCCGGATGCTGCTCTTTTGGATGCGGAACTGACCACCAGCCTGCCGGCAGCAGCAACCGCTGCGACAGGTATTGATGCCATGGTTCATGCAATTGAGGCCTATGCATCGCAAAACGCCAATAATAACCCAATGTCACGCATGCTGGCCTGTGAGGCACTCACATTGTTGGGTGCCCATATCGAGACTGCGGTGAACCAACCGGACAATATTGAAGCGCGAAGTGCCATGTTGCTGGGGTCGACACTGGCCGGAATGGCCTTTGCCAATTCGCCAGTCGCAGCGGTGCATGCATTGGCCTATCCCATTGGCGGCACGTTTCACATACCCCACGGGCTGTCGAATGCCCTGGTATTATCGCAGGTGCTGCGATTTAACGCTGCTGAAACGCAAAATGGCTCCTACAGGCTCTATGCCCAACTGGGCGAATACGTATTTCCCGATCTCGACCGGGGCGGCGGAGCACAGGAGCAATGTTCCCGGTTCATTGAAAACCTTAGCGCCCTGTCTGCAAAACTGGGCCTGCCGCCGCGCTTGCGCGATGTGGGTATCGCAGAAGATGACTTGCCGAAGATGGCGCGCGATGCAATGAAGCAGACGCGATTGCTGATCAACAACCCGCGTACCGTAAGCGAAGCAGACGCATTGAGCATTTACAAGGCCGCATGGTAGAGCAATGACCCGACCAATACCTCATGCCCGCAACCGCTTCAGTGTGAAACGATCGCTGCAGACCCGGTGGGCAGACAATGACATTTATGGCCATATGAACAACGTGGTTCACTACGCGCTGTTTGATACAGCCATCAATGGCTGGCTTATGGAACTGGGCCTGCTTGACCCGCAAAACGGAAAAACCATCGGCCTGGTGGTTGAGACCGGATGCCAGTATTTTGGTGAACTGGCATTTCCAGACGAAATAGAAGCGGGGATCGGCATAGAGCGGATTGGTACCAGCTCCGTCACCTATCAAATCGGGCTTTATCGCAATGATGAGCAAACCGCTGCCGCACAGGGTCGATTTGTCCATGTTTATGTGGACCGTCATTCCCGCCGGCCAAAACCACTGGATGAACTCTGGCTTCGCACGCTGAAAGGTCATGTGTTGTGAGTGATGAACTGAACCCGACTGAAAACCGCATATCCCGTCTTGAGGAGCTGGTGGCCCACCAGGCCCTGACAATTGACGAATTGTCAGACCAACTGGCCGAACAATGGAAAATCATCGATGCCCTGCGCAACAAACACGAATTGCTGATCAATCGATTTGCAGCGCTGGAGGAGCAGACATTCGATGCGCCGGCTGATGCGCGACCACCCCACTATTGATCGGTTTTTTCATCAACAATTGTGGATCGCCCTGATCCACCAACAATCTGCCAACAGGTGATTTACATGTCACAATTTTCCGGATTTACGCCTCTCGTTCAATCATTGCCATCGGCCATACCATTTGTCGGGCCCGAAACAACAGAACGGGCAACAGGCCATGTTTTCCGCGCGCGTGTCGGTGCCAATGAGAATGGATTTGGCCCTGCTCCATCCGTCAAACAGGCCTTGCAGGAAAGCGTGGATGACATATGGAAATATTGCGACCCGGAAAATCATGATCTGCGCCAGTCTCTAGCCGGACATCTGGGTGTTTCGATGGATCAGGTGGTAATCGGCGAGGGCATTGACGGGCTGTTGGGGCTGGTGGTTCGCCAGATCGTCACCACCGGCACTCCGGTGGTCACAAGTCTGGGAGCCTATCCGACTTTCAATTTTCACGTCGCCGGTTTCGCCGGGCGCCTTGTGACGGTTCCCTATCGCGATGACAAGGAAGACCTCGACGGCCTTCTGGAAGCGACAGTGCGCGAGAAGGCCCCGCTCGTCTATCTGGCAAATCCGGATAATCCCATGGGAACCTGGCACAGCGCTGAGGCAATCATTGCCTTTGCAAAGGCCCTGCCTGAAACAACCCTGCTTGTGCTGGATGAAGCCTATGGCGAAATGGCGCCGGCCGATGCGCTTGCGGCACCCGATACACTCATAGACCACCCGAATATTCTGCGCATGCGTACTTTTTCCAAAGCTCATGGGCTGGCAGGGCTGCGCTGCGGCTATTGCTTCGGCAACGCTGACACAATCAGCTCGTTCAACAAGATCCGCAATCATTTTGGTGTTAACAAAATGGCACAGGTCGCCGCCGTTGCTGCACTGGCGGACACACAATATCTGTCCAGCGTATGCGATCGCATTGCCCATGCGCGCCTGAGAATAAATCGCATTGCACAAGACAATGGTCTTGTACCCCTCGCCTCGGCAACCAATTTCGTCGCAATCGATTGTGGGCGCGATGGTGCCTATGCCGGGCAGTTGCTCAAGGCATTGGGTGAACGCGGTGTCTTTGCCCGCATGCCCGGTGTTGAGCCATTAAGCCGTTGCATTCGCATCAGTGCCGCGCCCGATGACGTGCTTGATATTGTCGAAGAGGAATTGCCGCAGGCAATCGCGGCAATCGCCTGAACATCAAGGTCAAAGACCTGCAGCGTCAGCCTCTTCAGCGCTGAAATCGATATGAAGATGATTGCCATCGCAATCGAAAACATTCAGTTGCAGGATACCAAGCCCGGGCACGCGGGTCGCGCGATAGGTCACACCGGCTGAATCAAAGCGTTTGAGAAACATCTTGAGGTCGGACGCGGCAAAGGCAAAATGTTCAATCTGCGGATTGTGGTTGTCCGGTTTTACATCAGCACCAACCAGATGAATGACCGGCTGGTCGCCAATATACAGCCAGGCGCCCGGAAACGGAAAAGGTGGCCTGTCACCATTTGTCATGCCCAGATGCTCACAATACCAGGCGGTGGTGCGCTCAACATCTGCGGTCAATATATTTACGTGATCAAGTCGGTCCAATGGCATTGTCTGATCTCTCCAATGAATTTCACACCCGGTCACGGATGCCTGGTGCCAGTCCTGGGCAATTTGAGCAATGCACCTGAATTGCGCGGCGCATTGCCCAAAGCGGGATAAATATGTGCTGGCGCGCCAACTGTCAAAATTACCGCGCCCGGATCAATCGCTATTTCTGCGACCCTGAATGACCAACGCACAGGTGGATCAGGCGCGGCTGCTGGCTGCAAGCAATGATCCGAAAGCGATGAATGCACCACCGGTGACCCGTCTCAGCAGACGCGCGCGATCGGGGCTTTGCAGAAATTGCCGTAACCAGCCTCCGGCATAGGCAATCAAGACATGGTTTGCGATACACAAGCCACCATAGCTCAACGACAGGATCCAGACCTGAGGTCCCAGTGCACTCGCATCGTTCAAAAATGGTGGAAAAAGCGCCGTCAGCGCGATAATGGCCTTGGGATTTGTCAGCGAAATTGCCAGGGCATTGCTCATGAGCGAGCGAAGCGGTGCCGGGCCGACATGGGCCGTCTTGTCCAACAGGAAGGCAGATCTGTCGCGCCATATCCTGACGCCTAGCCAGACAAGATAGGCGGCACCAACCAGTTTTAGAATGACAAAGGCCATCATGGATGCAGCCATCAGCGCACCCAAACCAAAGCCAACCGCCAGACCCAACAGGGCGATGCCTGTTCCGTTGACGACACCAACAATGATGGTGACACCTGGCCCATAGCGCAATGCATTGGTAATGGCGAAAAGAATACCTGGTCCGGGGCTCATGACGGGTGCAATGCTGACAAGCATAAACAGAAGCCACACTTCAATGCTCATGGGCGGGTCTTTCAATGATGAAAAAATGGACTGCGGAATGCAGGCACAACAGTGTCATCAAGAGGCCCCCATCGTCAATAATCAGGGGACAATTTTTTACAGATGCCCGCGCATAGCGCGACTGGCGGCGCTAGCGCCGTTTCAAGTTTTGTCAGAGATGGGATAACGGTGTCAGCCTTTGATTTTGTTGATGCATTCAGGTTTTTCCGATACCGGCAAAACCTGAATTGCTCTAACGCGTGGGCGCGGCCCGTGCCCTGTCGACAGGGCACGGACAACGGCGAAACAGCAAGGCGCGATCACATACAAAGCCTGTGAACCGATGACCTTGAGCCGTTATCACTCGGTGGTTGTGTCTTTCTTGGTTGCATCAGGCTGTGCTTCTGTGGTGCTGCCGTCTACCTGAGCGCTGCCACCGGTGGAATCAGAACTGTCATTGCAGGCGGCAAGTCCCAGAAGTGCGAGTATCGATAGGGCGGCGAATATGCGTTTCATATCGGAATCTCCTCATAACCGGATCCATGGGCGAGCGGTGCAAGGGGCACCGCCTCATGGTTATGGCGACCTTAAATCAGGCAGCCTACAGCGAGGAGTAACGCGCCAAATAGCGACCGCATTTTGGCAACCCTGTGTTGGAAACGTGGCAATGCATCAATCTGAATGAAATCGTGTAACTGATTTGAAACAATGACGAATGTCGCGTGACTTGCGCTTGGTGGAAGCTGTGAACCCGAATGTATTACCAACGGACCTACCGGCGATTTGGCTGGTGCAATGTATACCGCACAGTGAATATACCGCCCAGATCATCCGTTGTATCTTCCTGAAAATTTGTTCGGTGGAGTTATTCGATGATAAAAGTTGTGTTTTGCCTGCATCGCAAACCATTGCTCAGCATCAGTGATTTCCGCACTCACTGGTACCAACACCATGCCCCACTCGTGCAAAAACACCAGAAGACATTGCGCATATTACGCTATGTTCAACTTCACACAGACAATGGGTCCATGAGCAAACGGCTTCGCGGTTTCAGAAATTCACCTGAGCCCTTCGATGGGGTTGCCGAGATATGGTACGATAGCATCAAGGCACTTGAGGGTCTTGGTGATGATCGCGAAGCCCGTGCTGCCAGCAGGGAACTGCGCGATGATGAGGAAACATTTGTCGATCTGACCCGCTCGCCGATCTGGATCGGCACGGAAATGGAAATCGCACTCGCATTATAAACATCGCGCGCGGATCAATTCGAAAATCGGGCCAAAGACTTTGCCCGTGCTTTAGCCGCCTCTTCCTCGCGATTACGCGGTGGTCTGGTTGACTGCAGCGAATCCAAAAGCACATGGGCGGCTTCTGCGACCGCCTCCACACCCTGTTCAAAGGCGACTTTGTTGCGCTGTGAAGGATTGGTTGTCCCACTCAATTTGCGCACAAATTGAAGCGCTGCATCACGAATTTCTTCATCTGTGGCAGGTGGATCAAAGTTGAAAAGCGTTCGGATATTGCGGCACATGGTGATCTCGCTTGCATGGATAGGCGTCGAATATCCGACAGTCTACCACAGGTGCAGGCAACGTTGGTTCAGGTACTGATCACAAAGAACCCAAATTCTAGATGGGCCGTTCTTCCTGCAAATGGCCGTAAACGACGGTCAAGACACCAATGCTGACAAAGAAGTTGATCCAGGCGAAGACGACGATAATGGCGTAGAATAATATGCTGACAACATTTACATCAGGTCCGAATCCCGATGCCATCAGCAATTGAATAACAGATGGTATCGACTGAAACAGAGTTATCATGACTGCGGTAAGAAATAATTGTCCCGCGACCGGGCGCGTCAGCCTGTAGGATTCGGCAAGAGACATCTGTTTGCCAACCGCCACTGCAGGCAAGACGGTACCAAACCGCAGAAATATCCATAGACCAAAAGACGAATAAATGACTGGAAGAACAAAAAGCACAACGAAGGATAGCGGGCCCGTCGGTTCTCCCAGGTCGGTGAGACCTAAAAACTTCAATAGATTCGGCATGCCCAAAAGCAAAACCGGCAATACGATGAAAACCATAACAATCAAAAAAAACAGCAGCACAATTTTGACCGTCTTCCAGAAATATCCACCGATTGGCCAACCACGTTGCGTTACGTAAAATGTGCTCGGCATTTCATTGCGCAAGACATATCGATGCCATGCGATTGCCACAGTGCAAAAGCCAAACACCGCAAGTACAAACCAGGCTAATCCCAGCAAAATAAACAATATCGGTAAGCCGGATGCTACAGGTCCATCCGCCATCGAACCAAATCCCGCGATAGCGCCGGTGACCAATGATGCTGACGCCAGGATGGCAAGTATCCAGAACCCGCTGATGCGAATTGTCATTTGCCAATTGTTCAAGACCTGACGAATGCACAGTGCAAAAATTCTGTATCCCACAACGCTCTCCAACATATGAATTCGAATCGTTTCAGCCTCCCCCAAAAGCCTGATCAGTGGTACCAAAAACGCCTGCTTTTGCAATGTGGAATTGCAAATTGAAATGTCCCACCTGCCAAATACACGTGTTCACAGCAAGGCTCACCTGCGCTGCCCCCGGATCACTGATAGCTTTGTATAAATGTCTTCGCGCCGTATCGCGCCTTGCGGCGCTGGCTCCAGACGGGGCGGGGCATAAGC
>CANMVS010000032.1 GCA_947501445.1 uncultured Rhizobiaceae group bacterium
CTCTTCATCAGTGCTCTCCTTCTTAGTTAAGAAAATCACTAACTCAGCCGTGGATCAATTCCCGGGGAGAGGGTCGGGTCCAGTGTACGGACTCAGACCAGTTCAGTTTAAAGACTGTTGACAAATCAACGAAGATTTTTGCTGCTGAATGGAACAATATTGGACATAGTGTGATCGCCTTCTGGAACTATGCCAGTCACAAGGCTCAACATATATGGCTCAATTGATAACACTTCTGCAATGTAGTTAAAGCTCATCCCAAGCTGTTCACGGAGAGCATCAAAAATGCCGTAAATCAGTTCTGGGTTCTCTTTTGGGATCACCTCGTCATGACGCTCTTTTTTTGTTTGACCCGTCTTATTTAGCCACACGTTGCACCCACGAAACTGCTGAGCAGTTATAAGTTCATTTTGATGGGCTTTGTAAATAATTGCACGCGCACTAACTCCCCGCTTAATTTTCAATCGGTAGATCAAATTCCAGTCGATCCGGCGGCCGCTAAAGTCTGGGAACTCTTTTAGAAAGGCTGAACGGGGATACAAGAAAGCACTCGCAAACTTGTCAGCTTCGCTTTCAGTTACATTGTCGCCGGTTTCCACACCTTCGTGAAGTACGAAATGTCCGCATTCATGAGACAAATCGAATCTAAGACGACAAACACTTTCTTTGGCATCGTTGCGAACAATAATTGGGTACTTGCGGTTTAATGAAAGGGCGTCGACTTTTTCTGACACACCAGAAAATTGAGTAATCACAACACCTGCATTTTCCAAGACACGCGTTACGTTGGAGATTGGCCCATCACCTAACCCCCACCGTGACCGACACTCTTGTGCCGCTGACTCGATTTCAGCATTTGTATATTTTTCGCCAACTGGATGAGCTTCAGGAAAATTGGGCGTAGGAAGTTCTAAGTGTTCATTTACGAAAGCGACAAGCTGTTCAAATATTGTACTGAATGCCAAAACACGGTTGGCTAGACCAACTGGGGTCGTTTTGCGTTTTCTAAAATGGCATTGTTCAAATTTGACATCGTTATTAATGGGAGATGAGAAGAAATCAGGTTTGACATGCAAAACTTCATTTAATGCCTGTCGAACATCTTCAGCAGGTGTGCGGACGTCACTTTCAAGCTGATGAACGAATTGCCGCGAAGCTGCAATCATATCGCCCAGTTCTTGCTGCGTGAGGCCATTGAGCAACCTAGCAAGTCGTAGTTTATCACCCACAAAGTCAGTTTTTGTTTCCATTTTCGGCCGTTGTGTCTTTTCTTATTGTTTTGACCTTGATCGGTGCACTTTGAATTTCTACTGGCGCAGCAGATTCATCATCAATTGCGACAAGGGATACCGCTTTGCTTTCCAGTGGTATATCCCATTGGCAAATAATTTCACCATGTGGATTATACCCAACGAAATACATGTTATCGGCAACATTTTTATAAAACGTATCAATTACAAAAAACCAACGAACATTTGCATCTAAAGCGTCATCAGGAAACAATGTCATTTGGTGCAATGTTTCCTCAGATGGAACCAATTTGTCGGATGGAAGCTGTTCTGGATCATTTCTTACAAATCTGACAGGCGTTCCATTTATCGCAAATGTGAATCGACCCGTGGCCGTCAAAATTGAAAGCCATGGCCATGTCGCATGGTTGGATTCCGCAATTATCCTTGACCGGCAACATTCATAGGCGCGCATGCCCAATGATAGACGGGTATCGCCAAGTGCTTCGTCGTGTAAGTCAATGACTTCGCCTCTAACGTCAGCGATTAGGTTGCCGATTTCAACAATCTGTTCCTCCTTCAGATCGGGATTTAGGTTCCATGGGTTTGTGCGCATATTGATATTTATCTCCTGTCTTCATGTTGTGAAAACCATTAATATGCCAATAACATATTTTGTCAAGCAGAAGGATTTTTGTTAACATAAAACTGATTTGTATCCGAAATCTGGTAACAAGTGTCAATCGAGATTGCTCTGCAACCCTGCCTCGTGGCCGAACAGTGGGTGTGCTAGACCCTATGTCCCGCGCGGCTTGCACCAGTTATTAATTGGCGTCTGCCTTGTAATGTAAGATCGGGATGGCACCGTATTGGTGCGTATCCAGATACATGGGCCCACTTGCCAAGCTGTGACAGACGTCATCCTGTTCACGGTTTGCTTCTATGTTCGATAGGCGGTTTCCTACTGTGATCAGAAGGCGTTTACAGCGGAGCGTTGGGTCGAGCTCGACCATGCGGCCCCAAACCGTTGGATGATAAAGTACTTCTCACTAATCGCGAAGGGCGTGCACAAACACACAAAATGAAGCGGCCTCCAATTGTTGTCCAAATTACACCTGATGCCTTTTCGGGTTCCAGTCCTTGATGCTGAGAAATGATGAAAAGTTGCATCCGAACCGGTGTTTCTACTTATTGAGGTAACCACCTCAACCTTAAGGGGAAAACCCCTGTGAAGCACGCTAAAAAACTGTTGCCACCCCCTTGAATTGAGACTCTCATCCAACGACCGGCGTGGCAGGGTAAATTAGCCTGACCGTAGCGATCTATAGTCAATCCGTTTGCAAAGGGTGCCTGGCGCGGGAGAAGCGATACCACGGCCAAATGCTGGCTGGCACCTTTGTTGTAAGCAATGCTACGCGAGGAACAGGGCCATGGTAATGATGAACAGTTGGGACGACGGATGTTCGGTGCAACCCAATGAAAGCGCGTTTCATTACGATGGGATGTTGGAAGAGCCTGAGCAAAGGCATCTGCGGGTCTGGAGCAATTCAGTAAACCCTGGGGAGGGCGCCAGACTTCAGAAAATCCTGTTAGCTGATGGTTTTATTGTGGGCGAGAGCTTGGATGAACCGGAAAATGCAGGAGTATTCAATACATCCAGCCAGGATCACCTATCACTGCTGACGTTACAACATGCGCCTGCCATGACGTGCAAACCGGCATGGGGACATTGTTTTCAGGGTCTGAACGAAAGCATCGAAAAAAACGACAAGCGCCTGCCTGGTATCAACGTTGAATTAGTAGTGGCGCAAGACGCGGTTCTTGGCCGGGTTGCGCCCCAAGTGGGAACTGCACCAGATGTTGACAGGCTACCACGTGGCGATGTGCGGTTTTTCGAACCATGTACCACCCGGCGAAATCGGGGAGGGCACAAGTAATGGGCATTCATCACCGAGACCCCGCACTTCACCCGGCATTGCATTTTGATACGTTAGAGCCGCGATATCTGCTTAGTGCGGATGCGCTCGTGTTTGACATGGCCCAGCTTGATCTCAATGGAGCCAGTCATCAGGTTCTGCTGCGGATGCTGGAGCAGGCGGATAGCACACAACAAACAGCGCAGATGAAACAACGGGTGCAGATCGTTGACCGGAATTCAGGCACGATTTTGGCAGAACGCGCAGTCGAAGATGTCACGTCCATCAGTATCATCGGCAGTGATCGCGATGAAACGCTAATGATTGACAGCGACAGCTTTGGTGCGCTGTCGATCCCCAAAATCACGTTCCTCGGCGGCGGTGGTGCGGACACTCTGGCACTTGCATCAGGTGGCGATACGGATTGGCTCGTTGGAGCAGATGGCAATGGCAATGCGGTATCGGCGTCTCTGTCCGTTGATTTCGCCGAAGTGGAGCGGCTGGTCGGTGCAGCGAACACCGACGATACATTTACCGTTCAATCGCTTGCGGCACTGGCCGAGGTTGATGGCGGGGATGGCGGGTTCGATTCATTGATCGTTGATGCAGCTCCCGCAGGAACGATGACGTTTGGCGCGTCGGGCCCGCAATCGGGTTTTGTCAGCGTTGATGGTGACAGGCTGGAGTATTCGGGGCTGGAGCCGGTGACGTTGTCAGCGACCGATGAACTGGTGCTGGACCTCACGCTATTGGATCTGATGCCTGGCCTCAACAACAAAAACGTTGCAACCTTGATGAATGCAACGGCGGAAGGGTTTTCGGTTCTGAAATCCGAGAACGGCACATTTGAGACTCCGACATTTGCCAATCCCACGAAGAGCCTGACAATCAAACTTGGCAATAACGACGACCTTCTGACGATCGAGGGTTTGGATGCTGGTTTTGACGGTTCGCTGAGCGTTAAGGGTCAAAAAGGCAACGACAAAATCGTGGTCACGGGGGATTTGACGACGCCGGGCGGGCTAAGCCTTGATGCGGAAACCATCGTGATCGGCACCACTCTGGGCGGTGTTAATGAGCAAGGTGATTGGGAGGCAAACAAACAACACGAGATCGCCGCAACGGGTGGGTCGGGGACTGGACTAAGTGCCGACGTCCTGGTCGATGCAGATGGCAATACGCGCCTTGCGTTGGTTTCGGCGGGTACCGGTTACACGGTCGGCGACATTGTAACATTCGCCGACCCGGATAAGGTGGGCACGGCGATCACGGCGGCTGTCGCGTCGATTGGAGACGGCAACGTAACACTATCGACTATTAGCAATAGCGCGGCATCCGGTGACATTGAACTGACGGGCGTACGAATCACTGCGGGCGCGGACAGCGTCCTGACAGCGAGGGCGGGCTCAGGGTCCGTCGCTTTTGCCGGCGATGTGTCGATCAAGGCGGAAAGCAAAAGTTCGATAGTCGACGATATCGCACGATACATATCTCTTCCTTTCGGAGTGTCGTCGATCACCTCGGGTGTTGGTTTGTCAGGTGTGACAATTTCGGGCAATGATATTTCAATCACGTCCACAGCTAATGATAAACAGTCAGCGAATCAGGCACCTGCGTTCGTCAAGCAATTCGTCGGTAATTTACAAGGGTTGCTGAATACTTTGTCCGACATCGCGCTTTCCAGCTTCCTGGGTATCAATGCGTCGGTGCTGATCCGGGCCGCGGATGCGTCCGTGATTGCACATGACAGCAGTTTCACTGCGACGGGCTCGGTCAATGTGAGTTCGCTCAGTCAGGCGGATGCGACTGGCACTGCGCTTACGGCAACGCGCGGTCTTGATGCAACTGGCAACTTCCAGATTGCTGTGGGATTTGCCCGTGCAGCGGGGACAGCCCAGACGTTATTGACAGGCACGACCAAAATTGATGCCGTTAACTCGGTAAGTGTTACGTCTAACTCATCGACGATTGCAAACATAACTGCCAGCACCTCTAACGTGGCCGAAGCGATTGCCATTGCAACCGACGGCAAGTCGTCGTTCAAGGGTAATGGCACGTCTCTATCGGTCGGCATTGCCGAATCGGATCTCAAATCGCGAACCGTGCTTGGCAAGGGCACCTCCATCACCTCGACTGCGGGCAACGTTAATGTGCGCGCAGATGGCACGAACAACACGAAGGCTACGGCAACGGTGTATTCCTCGCTGGTGAGCCGTGCCGGCGTCATAGTGGGGCTGACGTTTGACTCTTCTACGGTCGAGACATTGGTCGACGGAACGATCAAGGCCAAAGGCACCGGGGCAAAAAAGGGCAGTTTCGACCCAAGCAAGTCGTCGGAATTGGTACAAGAGAATACCATCAAAATTCCGGGCCACGGGTATAGCGAAGGGCAGAAGGTTGTCTACACGGCGGGCGGTACCAATTTCAATCCGTTTGGAACGGATTTCAAACCAATTGGCGGGCTGATGAGTGGCAGCACATACTACGTACGCGTGGTTGATGCCGATACGATACAACTGACCGAACAGCCAGCGATTGATCTGGATAACGAACATGTCAGCGATTATGCAGAACACCGCCTGTTGACAGCAGGTGCGGTGCCTTTTTCATTAGGTGCGATCGATGCCGAGACAGACCGGATCCGTTATCTTGAGAATAAACTGGCGAACGGCACTGATCCGGTTTTCGTAACTTATGACGCGTCTGGAAATACTGCGATCTCTGGTCTGACGGATGGAGCTGTGTACCGTGTCCTGAACGCCGATGATGAAGGTTTTCAGCTACAGGCCGCGGATGCGGCGGCTGATGATCCGGCAATAGAGATTTCGCAAGGTACGGCTATTGGGCAACACGGTTTCAAAACCGCCGATGGAACGTCACTTAAGATAACGCTTGGGCTCATTGACGTCGATGCAGACATAATAACAGTCAAGGACCACGGTTTTGACGTTGATGACATTGGGCCAACAAGGGTTTTCTACTCGACCTCCGGACTGGCAGCGAACAAGATCAACGGTTTGAATATCAATCAAGAATATGTATTACATGCGCTGGATGCAGACCGCTTTCAGTTGCTGGTCGTAGACGCCACGGGGGCGATCGGCGAAGCGGCGGACCTCAGCGAGCCTTTGGCCGCAGGTTTGCATTCGTTGGTGTTCCAGAAAGTTGACAATCGCTTTTTGGCGGATCTGGACGTCGACTCCGCCAAGAACACCATAAAGATTTTGGACCACGGTTACATGACCGGTGACGTCGTGATCTATTCGGTTGATCCCTTAGGGACGGAGCAGAGAGAATACCCGTCGTTCGATGAAAACCGCGTCAGAACAATCGAAACTGCGACCGCCAGTGACCCCGCCATTGGCGGCCTGGAGGATGGTCAAACCTATGGCATCGTCGTGCAGGACAAAGATACGATCCGGCTGATCGCTGATCCGCTGCTGGCAGCCGGCGCAAAGGCCATCGACTTTACATCGGACGGCAGTGGCGAAAAACACGCCGTTACAGATGGCGTGGAAACGCGCGGGATAGGGGTACACGCAACGCTTGACGCAAGCAGCTCCGTCGCGGCATCGTCTTTCCTTGGATTTCCGTTCAATCCCACGAAACTGGTCAATCTCGATAGCAACTCGGACGCGCAGACGGCGGCTCTGTTTGGTGGGCTTAATGCGGTTGGTCTTCCTAAAGCATTCACGCCGGCAGCGTCAAAGGCGCAGGATACTCTGTTCGGTAATACCAGCAACTCCAATTACTCGTTCGCTGGTGGAGTGGGAGTTAATTCGGTAAAACATAATGTCCGCGCAGTGGTTGGGGGTGCCAGCGCTGAGAGTGGAGACCCCGGGGTTGAACTGATAAGTGGTGCTGATATCGACGTGATTGCGAAAATAAAGCAGCGTTATCAGTTGGATACTTCAGCCGAGGTCGGCGCAAAGACAGAGTATGGTGAAAGAGGGGGCACCGGCTCGCTCGCAATCGGGGTGAATGTCCTCATCAATAATGCATTGGCTGAGATCGGTGGAAATGCACGGCTGGACGCGCCGGGGAAGATCACTGTGTCGTCTGACGTCACCTATCCTTTCATCAAGACCTTCAATGACCTGGCTAACGCAGAAAAGCTTCTCGCGAATGGCGCCAGCGGCATTCGCGGGTTCCTTGGCCAGGCCTTCGGACTGACCGGCATGTTCAATTCCTGGGTGTACGCCAGGGCAAGCGAGAAGGGATCAACAGACGGGGTGGCGTTGAGTGGTGCGCTTTCGGTCAACGTGATGGTGAACGCATCTGACGCCGTGGTGCGCACCGGTGCGAAGATTAATCAAAGGCCGGGCGGCACAGCGGGTGATGTGGTTGTGCAGGCCGATACGAAGATAGACCTGCTGACACAATCGGGCAATGTGTATTTCATTCAGCCTGATTTGTTGAGCCGCCAGAAGTTTTTTCAGCAGAAGTCGTGGGCGGATGTGTTGTCGCGCGGAAACCTCGCGGTTAACAATAGTTCCGATGGCGATGTGATCGGCGGTGCGGTTCTGATCAACGTCATGAAGAATTCCACCAAGGCGATCATCGAAGGCGGGGTCCAGATTGCGGCCCGCGCCATGTTGGTGAAGGCCAAGGAAAAAATCTTTTCGGTACAACTGGGTGCTGCGGGCGGCGAGGGCGGTGCCACTGGCGAAAGGAACTTTGGTGGTTCCCTCAACGGTATGGTCCATCTGTCCGACACTTATGCCGGGATCGTGACCACACCGACCCGAAAGACCAGTATCGTCGCGACCAGCCTGGATATTCACGCCAATTCCGAGATGCTCCACGTCAATATCACGGGGTCGCTTAATATAAGTGCTGGTGGCAATTCGGTCGGCGTCTCGATAGGGCTTAATATTATCGACCGCGATACAATTGCATTCATCGGCAAGGGCCCCAATGGAGGCACGATCAATGACGGGGGAGTCGATCCGGACATCAAGGTGGACCGACTTGATATCAACGCGCGCGCGGATGGCGGATCATTTGTGTTTGCTATTGCTGGTAGCGTGGTGACCGATCAGACCGCAAAAGCGACCCCAGACGACCAGTATCCAAATAATCTTCTTCTGCCTGAGGGGGCAAAACTCGGTGCAGAGATCGGGCCAACAGGTGGGGGGGTCGGCATTTCGGGGTCCGTGGCTATCAATGTTCTCACCGATAACACGCAAGCCTATATCGATACGCAAGGGACTATTTCAACGGCTACAGCCCGCATCGCTGCTGAGAACTTGACCAATTTGGTCGTAGCGCCCCTCGCTGGGTCGTTTAACTTCGACACCAAGTCAGATAACACTTCGGGGTCGAAGACCATCGGCGGTGTTTTAGCGCTGAACAATAGCAAGAGCCGGACAGAGGCTTACCTTAAGCGCGGTAAACTGCTGTCACGCGCCAACGGCGCTGGCATCGCCGGCACGGCAGACGTTGAAATTGAAGCATTGCGCGGCGGACGCATTTATTCGTTCTCTATTGCGACAGCGATTGACCCGTCTGCTGGTTCCAAGGCGTTTGCCGGATCGCTCGCGTTCAACCGGATCGAAGACAAAACGCTGGCCTATATCGACGGCGCGAAGATCACGGCGTTCGGGGGCGGTAAAGACAAATTGGGCGATGTGAAGATCTCCGCGAGAAATACGTCGCAGATGCTGGTCATCGGAGGCGGTGCCAGTTTTTCCGGCAAATTGGGTGTTGGCGGGTCGATCAGTTACAACCAGATTAGCAGCACCACCAAGGCCAGCATTCTGGGTACCACGATGCGCAGCGTCGTGACCACCGATGGTAAGCTGGACGTTCTCGCCGAAAACAGCAATGTCATTCGCGCGTTAGCCGTTTCGGCAGGGGTGCAGGCGGGCGCATCTGATGGTCAATCGAATGCGGGTGCCGTAACCATCGCGATCAATATCCTGTCCACCGATCCTGTAATATTCACGGACAAAGACGGGCTGGAGCAGCACGCGGTCGCTGCAATCATCTCGAATTCTGGTGTGACGTCTGGTGGCAGTGTGACTGTGAAGGCAGAAGATAGTTCAGTCATTCAGGCGATTGGCGGCGCACTGGGTATCGGGCTGGACGCAAACGCATTTGGCGTGGGCGTGGGTTGGAATCAGATCAACGCCAGCCTGCGTGCGCGCATCGAAAATGGTGCCGTCGTGACTCTGACCGGGGCAAAAAGCGATCTGGTACTGCAAGCGATTTCCAGCGAAGAAGATGATGTGCTCGATGGCAAGATTTCGGCAGCCACAGTTGGTGGTGCGGTTGGGGGTGGCCGGGCCATTGGTGCCTCGCTTGCGATCAATGGGATTCTTATCAAGGTTGATGCTGAGATTGACGGTGATAAAACGATGGTTAAGGCCGATGGCAACGTAATCGTCAAGGCCGAGGATGAGGGGCAGATACGTGCGCTATCCGGGGGCGCTGGGATCTCACTAATTGGGGATAGTGCTGGCGTTGGCGCTGGAATTTCTTCCAACTACATCTCAAATTCCATTTCCTCGGGCATCATCGGGGCAACCGTCACAGCGGGATCTGGCGGAGCCAGCAACAAAGACGTGCGTGTCGAGGCCTCAGAGAATGCCCGCATCGGTGCGTTGACTATCGGTTTGGCTGGGTCCAACGCATTGGCGGTCGCAGGATCGCTATCTGTTGCGGTGTTCAACAATAAAGTGGAAGCAGAGATCAGCGGTTCTGCCAAAGTAACTGCAACGGGCGACGTTGCGGTTCTGGCAACGAACAACGTAAATTCCTTGATTATCGCAGGGGGTGTTTCGATCGGCAGCAGGGGGGCGTTCGGCGGCTCCATCAGCTCTCTCACCGTTGTAAACAAGACAAAAGCCTATGTCGACGGGGATGCGATTGTCACTGCACGCACAGTGTCTGCAGAGGGTATAGGTGTCACCGATACATTCGGGGCCGAGCGCAAGGGCGTAATTATTCAGGCGGTGTCTGACCATACGATCACCAACATCGCTGTCGGTGGCGCGGTCAGCGGCACCAGCGTGGCCGGTGCAGGTGCTTCGACGATTACGGTGGTTGATGATACCGTCGAGGCCTTTGTTTCGGCCCGGACTAACAGCAAAGGGAAAATCACGACAGGCGCAGACCTTGTGGTCCTGTCCAATAGTGATTTGTCGCTAACCGGTGTAGCGGGGGCTCTCGGGGGCAGCACCAGAGGTGTCGGTGTCGGGATCGGTACAGACGTGGGGGTTGTCACCCGGCGCAACCATGCGTACCTGGATGAAAACACAAAAACAGTCGCTGAAAATGACGTCGTGGTGGTCGCACGCGGATCTGAGCGGGTAATTGCGATTTCGGCGGCTGCCGGTGGCGGTCAAAAAGTTGGTGTTGCAGGGACCGCCGGTGTCGGCGTGATGAACCTGACAACCATGGCGTTGATAAAATCGGGTGCGACGGTTACCGCCCAAAATAATGTACTGGTGTCAGCGGATGATGACACACGTGTTGACCAGATCGCTGGCAGTGCAGGTGTAGCTGTCAAGGTTGCCGTAGGCGTTGCGGCTGGTATCGGCACGATCGATAAATCCACTGTTGCCGAAATTCTGGACGGCGCGACTGTAACCGCACATGCGAGGGGTGACGGCATCACTGCCTTCTCGGGTGAGTTCGAGGCGACTAACCTCGCGGTTGGCTTCATCAACAGCGACGTCAATAATGGTGTCATCACAACGAAAACCAATCATGGTTTTGTGACAGGCGATCAGGTTGTTTATTCTGGGGATGCAAGCTTTCTGAACGACGGCAACGTCTACGGCGTGGAGCGCGTCGATGCTACGAATTTAAGGTTGACGAACGCTAAAAACGGCAAAGTTCTCATGTTTGATGCGGGTAGCGGCAATGCGTTGCATACGCTGCGCAAGGTGAACAGCCAGTCCGTGGGAAGTCTTGCGGAATTGACAACCTCAGATGTCAACTTTGCCACCGATACGCTGCATACTGACGCGGCGCATGGCTTCGAGACAGGTCAAGAAGTTGTCTATACCGCCCAGAAATATTTTTTGGGGGGGCTGGCCAACGATGCAACGTACTACGTGATTCGTGTATCCGACACTGAATTCCGCCTTGCCGTCAGTCGTGAAGATGCATTGAACGGCACGGGTGTATTGGATCTGACCAAAAATGGCGAGGCTGACGATGACAGCCATACATTTATATCTTTGGCATCCGGTGGTATGCCGCTACTGGACAATGAAAATCTGAACGACCCGGGCCTGTTTGCAGATGACAACAGCAGGGCGGGGACGACCCTTTCACAGGGCGTGATCGTCACCGCAATCTCTACCAATGATGTGGTTTTGGCCGGTGCCGGTGCAGCATTGTCAGGCATAGGCTCGGTATCAATTGCTGCGGCTATCGCGGTGCATGATATCGATACGCGTGCAGCCATTGGCGAAAATGCGACAGTTAAGGCGACCGACCATGACGTACGGGTTACAGCCGCGCGTAATTACGATGCAATCGGTGTTGCAGCAGGGCTGAGTGTTACAGGCAGCGTAGCAGTAACACCTGCTGTGTCTGTGCCGGTATTGAAGGGTGCGACAGAGGCCATTATCAATGGCAATGTCGACGCCGCAGGCAATGTTACGGTCAATGCCAATGCCCAATCTAAGATTATCAGCGTTGGTGCCGGCATCGCCGGGTCTCGTGAAGTATCAATCGCGGGCTCTGCTTCTGCGATTGTTATCGACACGACGACGCGGGCCCTGATCAGCGGCGATTTGAGGGTGTTAGCCGGGGGCAATGTCCTGGTTTCTGCGGTTGATGATACTGAAACCTATTCAATAGCAGGTGCGGTTGGTGTGGGTATCCTGGGGGGCGCTGGCGCAGGCGCACTGGCTGTGACAGACATCAACAAAACAACCGCGGCAAGGATCGAACAGGGTGCACGGGTCGATGCACATTCGGCAACGGCTGGCAGTATGCCGAACCTTCCCACAGGCGAAACAAGCGGCAACGCCTTTGCGCGTACCTCTGCCAAGGGTGTGGCGGTTTTGGCCGATAGCTCCGAAAAGGTCCTGAACGTCTCAGTCAGTGGCGGAATTGGCTTGTATTTGGGTATTGCAGGCGCGATCAATGCCAGCGTGATCGACAGTGACACCTCCGCTGCCATCGACAGCGGAGCACTGGTGAACCAGAATGCGCCAACTGCAGCGACAGTTAACGTATCGGCCACAAACGACCTTGATATTGAATCGACTGCTGGCGGTGTGGGCGCCGGATTTGTTGGTCTTGGCGCTTCAATTGATGTCGGGGTAATCCGCAACGACACCAACGCGTTGATTGGCGGGGTCGGAACACGGGTTTCCGCGAGAGATGAAGTCGATGTGAACGCACTTTCAGACTGGAAGATGAACAGCACTACGCTGGGCTTTAGTGGCGGCACTGTGGGCCTCAGCGGCGGCATCGTTGTTTACAGTATCGGTGGCAATTTTTCAGACGATTTCGCATCGGACACTGACAGCGCCAGGGCGCTGGATACAAATAACGGCAGCGTTGATACCTTCGTCAAAAATGAGCTCACTGCCATGATGGGCGAGGCGACGGGCAAAGAAGCGGGATCGGATGCATTCTCGCCGTTTGACAGTGCCGTTGTTGACACAACAAATGACACGATCACCCTTGGTGAGGACGTTAGTCTGACGACCGGGGATACAGTAATGTATGATGTGGGCACAAATGGCACACCAATGTCCGGTTTGGTCCATGGACAGACCTACTTTGTGATCGTGGATGATAACAATCCTGGCAAGATCCAATTGGCCGAGACGCAAAGTGATGCGCGGTCGGGTACGGCGATCGATTTCGACACCGCGGGTGTCACGGGAACACAACACCGCTTTCTGAACGGCAGCGCAGACATTGGCAACGTAACACGCAATACGATCGAGGCGAATTCTGCTGCGGGTGGCGTCAATGGCGCGATTGCGAAGAATACAAATGTAACCGCAGGCACTGTCGCAGCGATTGAAGAGGGGGCCGTCGTTCAAGGCCGCAATGTCGATATTGACGCACGCCAATTCTTATCGCAAAGCGCTGTTGCAGGCGCGGCCGGGGTTGGGCCTGTGGCCGCTATTGGTGTTGGGTTGGCGGTTGTGACCGTTGATGCGGATGTTGCAGCTTACATGGGGCCGAATGTGACGCTGATAGGTGACGGAACCGGTAACGTGACTATTAATGCTGCCTATGATGGCGATTTCAAGATTACAGGCGTGGCGGGTGCCGGCTCGACCCTGGCGTCGGCTGCTTCGGTAGCTTCGGTTGTAAATGACGCAACGCGGGTCGATGCGCTGATTGGCGCGCGCCCGGCCGGTAGCGGCATTCAAGGCGATATTGCCAAACCAGACAGCAACATGGTTTCCGGATTCCTGGATGTGACGGTCGATGCAAAAGCGGATGTGGCCTATGGTCTGATGAACATTTCGGCTGGGATCTCAACAGTAGGGGGGGGATTGTTTACGGCCATCGTGTCGGCGGATGTTGACGTCTCGGTGACGGCGGCTGTTGGCGAAAATACGCGGATCAACGCAGACCGTGACGTCAAGATCAATGCTGACCGGACAGTGGACGTACTGCCGCGGGATGGCCGCGGGCGGGAAATGGGCATCGCCATCGGTATCGGCGCTGGCATCGCCGGCGTCAGCGCCGGGTTTGGCAATGTCTCGATTGGTGGTGATACGTTAGCGCTGGTGGACGAGGGGGCCCATATACTGGCGGGCGGTAATGTCAACGTCACAGCGAAGAATGATACCGAGCTGGAAATACGGTTGAGGGGTGCCACTGCAGGCCTTATTGCCGTTGGTTTGGTCTTCGGAAAATCTGAAGTCACTGGTGCCACGCAGGCCCGCGTTCTCGCTGGGGCGCGCATTCGCGGTTCGAATGTCGTCATTTCGTCGGACAACAATGCCGACGCTGATATCAAGGCGTCGCCAGCAGCTGGGGGGGTTATTGCCGGGAGTGGTGTGGTAATCAATGCGGTGATCACAACCGGGGCAGTGTCTGAAGTTGCGGATGGCGCTGTCGTCACTGCAACATTGGACGATAAAGCCGATGTCTCTGCGTTGCGGGTCACCGCGACCTCGAAGGCAAATGCGGATGCTGACGCGGATGACACTGTTCTGGTCGGCGCAGTTGCCTTTGGCTCGAACGATGCTGATATCACAATCACCAATAGTGCCCAGGTTATCATTGGCGCGGTTGACGAGTCGGGCACACCCACCGGTGCAAAGCTGGAGGCTGAGCTGGGATCGATCGATGTGAAAGCCAGTGCTGTCACCACAGGCAAGGCCCATAGTGATGGTCAGGGCTTTGGCGGGATAGCGATTGCCTTGGGCTCTGCAAGCGGCGCGATCCAGAATGACACGATTGTCACCATTGGCAGCCTGTCGGAATTGACGGCCAAACGGGCTGTGCTGATTGATGCGAACACCGATACCGACACATTCGTCGAAGTTAATACAAATGGCGGAGCCCTTGGTACAGGTGGTGCCGCAGATGCAACCCTGAATGTCACTGACACCACGTTGACCGACCTGCGTAAAGGGGCAAAGCTGACGGGCGATATTGTCAAAGTACATGCACGTCAGGTGCAGGCCGAAGCAGACGCCACAACCACGGCGACCCTTGGCGCACTGATCGCTGGTACGAGGGCGGTTTCAACGGTGAATACAACGATAGACGTTGATGTCAGGGTTGCGACTGACGTGATTCTGACGGGCGAGACATCGGTTGAACTGATAGCCGATCAGGCAGATATCGACACGGGCGCAGCCAGCGCCGTTAAAGTCACCGGTGTTTGGCGGGTCGGAACGTTGTCCAAAGCCGTGTACACACTAACCAGTCATACCGACGTCAGTACTGCCATCGGTTCGGTGATTAGAACCCGTGATCTGGAAGTACACAGCAAAGCCCATACGTCGCCCGAGCTGACGAGCACAGCCAGGGTCTCTGGCGTGAGTATCAGTACGAATTCAAATGCAGTCCAAGGCGAAGCGATTAAAGCCTACAATCGCATGATCGACTTCAACTCAAGGGTCGATTTTCTTGGGGAGGATCAAAGCCCGGAACTGACGATCAACGCCGATGGCAGCAAAACCATCATTGGTGACATTGACGCAACGCTGGTGAACGGCGTTTGGAATGTGACCGACATCCTGAATAACGGATCGAACGCAGGCATGGCGTCATTCTCCATCCCCGCCAATAGTCTGGACGCGGAAAAGAACCTCCCGGACAAGGATGGCAAGAGAAGGTACGAGGTTGTCAATAGCGCGGGAGTTATCACCGGTAAGCCTGTGTTTGATTTCCTGACCACGTTTGATCGGGTCACGATCAACAACCACAGCGATAACGATCTTCTGATTGGCGAGATCAATACGTGGAACAGCAGTTCTTTACTGAAGGCAAATATTGTCGTTAATGCGCCGGACAAAACTAAGTTCAATTATGATGTAGAGACCAAGCAGGGCAAGTCGGACGTTAGCATCAACGCCTTTGGTGCTGGCGATGTGCTGCTGAGTGATCGTATTTTTGTCCCGAACGGGACGACGTCGATCGACGTGAAAAATGGTGATATTCTACAGACCGACACTGCCGCGCTTATTCACGCGCCACAGTTGTTCATGAGCGCTGGCGGATCGATTGGCACGGCAGCGAATGCGGTTCATACGCGAGTCGATTTTCTGGATATTGCGAAGGCGGCGAATGTTCGAGTGGACGAAGCCGACAACTTGGTGATCCAGCAGGTAAATGCACCGGATGGGATTGTGCAGCTTCGCGCGGGGGGCAATATTGTCGGAACCGACGGTGTTGATATTACCGCCCAACAGATCGATTTAACCTCTGCGGCAGGAAGCATTGGGACTGAGGCGGATGCGCTAAATGTGCAAACTGATCATCTGGACGCCACGGCCAAGGATGACATCGTTGTGTCTGACCTTTCAAGTGGGCTGACGCTGGGGCACCTTTTGTCCTATCGCGGGAATATTATTATCACGGCCGCCGAAGGTCCGGGAGCCAGCCAGGATGACGATATTACACTTGCGGCGACGAGCCTTGTTAGGGCAGTTGCAGGCAATGTGACCCTTGCGGCGGGCGATGATTTTGCAGCTGCGCGCGGCAGTATTGTGCAGGGCAACCTGGTCACAATCAGTCTTGGCGATGCCAGCGGCGATGGCGGCATCGAGAGCCGTGGTGACTTTGCCGGCACGCTGACAGCGGGTTTGGTGACCTTGCGGGGCGGCGCGAGCTTTGATGCAATTGCACTGCAAAACGCGACGTCACGGACATTGATCCTGACGGGTGGTGGGCCGGACCGTGTTCTTCTGGGATCGGAAGCATCGGATGGCGCAATAAATGATGGCAACCTGCGCGGTATCCGCGCGATGGTGTCTATCCGTGACGACGATAACGACGACACTGTAGTACTTGGCGCGCTTGCCGAGAGCGACGACCTAACCGGTACGATCAGCAATACGAGCATCACCGGTTTCCGCATGGCGGGCTCAGTGAATTATGACAATGTGGCCGTGGTGCAAGTGTTGTCGGGCGCAGGGTCAGACCTTGTCGATGTCGTGTCATCTGTATCTGCGACAGCGATTGACCTCGAGTTGGGCGGAGGCAATGATCGTGTGCGGATCGGCTCAGGCGGATCTGTTGATAGGGTAGATGGCCGGATCATGGTTGCCGGAGGTGCCGGGAATAACACTCTGATCGTTGATGATAGCGCTGATAGCGATGATACGATTGGCGAAACCACCGATGTGTCTGGCAGAACATTAATCACCGGTCTTGGCATGGGCGGCGCTGATGGTCACGCGCCAAATCCAGATGCAGGTGTGATTTACGATGCCGTCAGCCGTGTGGAAATTCTTTTGGGGGCGGGTGCCGATCAATTCAATGTCGGCGCGACCTCGGCACAAAGCACGTCAACTCAGCTCGATATGGGTGATGGTGCCAACACGGTCACGCTTGGTCCGGACTTGTCTCGGATCGTCTCGCCACTGAGCGTAACAGGTGGCGCTGACCTAGATAGGATCAACATCGCGCCGACCGTGGCAGCCAATCTGAAACTGGATAGTGACGGCAACGACGGCATCCTGACAGGTGATGTCGGAGAGACACGGTTTGCCGGGTTCGAAACGCTGCTGGTGGAGTTGTCGGATAGTGCTGACCGGTTCGAAATCGCAGGTACGCCAACTGCCGTGAAACTGAATGCAAACGGCGGTGGTGACCTGATAATGATCAGCGGGGCCGAGGCGCTGGTTGATATTGATCTGGGCGAGGGCGAAGACACGGTTTTGATCACCGGCACGCGTGCAGAAATTGCAATTCATGGTGGGTCCGCCGACACGCTTACCGACAGGGTTACGCTCGATTTGTCATCGGAAACCGCTGAGATGATCGGCGCTATCCGGGGCGGCGGCGTTGATCCGACCAACCTTGGGGCCGGCTTCCAAGGCGTTGGTGCGGCAACCATCGAGATTGCGGATAACGCATTCCTGGACCTTGGGACTATCTATTTTCAAGACGTTGAGATCGCGGATATCCGACTGGGCACCAACAATGACGACTTTACCATTGACACCCATCTGGCAGATGGGCGCGACGCGCTGGCCGCCACACGGATTGCTCTGAACACCGGCGACGGCAACGACATTGTGCGAGCCGTAACCATCAGTACAACCGTGACGACACAGGTTACAGGTGGAAATCATGACGACCAGTTGATCGTTGATATCGATGATTTCCCGGGAAATGCGGATTACACCAAACTTGCGCTCGATATTGAACTTCTGACCATCGACAACACAGACTACAGTGCCAGCGCAGTGGCGTGGACGCAGATCAACGGCGATCTTGTCACGGCACGCTTTGTCTCCGAAACCGCTGCGCAGGATCGTAGCGTGATCCGTACGGATGGAGCCGAGGTGGTCGAGTTGCTGAGCGGCACACAGGCCGACACGCTGGATGTGATCATGACGGGCAATGCAGATACGATCGGTCGGATCATTGACAACCGGGTCGAGCTGCGCACCGGACTGGAAGTCGCCACGTACAACAATGACACCCAATTCCAGAACTACAACGATGTGATCGACTTTTCAGCGCTGCCCGCATCGAGCAACGGCTACTACAGCGAAGACGGATTCCTGATTTATGCGGTTGATACGGCAGCTAACAACGATGCAAGCGTCATTGGCGCCACGCCCGAGAGGTTGATCGCCGCCACCGCAGGCAGCCGTGCTGCGGCACCGACAGCCGCGCAGAAGCTGGTTATTCGCGCCGACGATGGCGATGCTTTCGCTCTTTACGGTCTTGATGTGTCAGGCGGTGCGGGGCTCACCATCACAGCGGTGTCGGTCAACGGGCAAACGGTGACAGTAAACAGCCTAGCGGAAATCAACAGTACCTTTACTGCGCTTAAGGCTGTTATCATCGACAGCCATGGCGGGACCGTGGACAACATTGAAGTCGCACGGATCGCAGGGCTGCTGGGCAGTGGTAACGCTGACGGTGGCGAAGTTCAGGCACTTACCCTGTCGGGTTCAGGCACCGTGACGCTGGACACGTCGACAGGTGATCGCACTTACAGCAGCGGTGTGACCCTCTCCGGTCCCGGAGGCATTATCGGGGCCGGCTCTTCAAACGGTGTGTACAATTTTATCTATGACGGTGATCTGATCATCGATGGTAATGTCACCATCCGGTTCGTTGGTGACCTTGGCGGGGCGCTTGTGGTTACGAACGATCTGTTCGTCGGAAGCGATGTTGTTTTCGATGCGTCGGCTGCGGGCGCAACCTCGGGTGCTGGCGGTGGCGCTGCCGGTGGAGTGCAATCAAACGGTGGTGCTGGTGGAGCCGGTGAATACGGCGGCAGCAGCGGCTCAGGTGGCTTCAATCCAGGCCAGGGTGGCAATAAAAACGAGGATGGAGGCCACGGAGGTAGTGGTGACGCTGGCAGTAAAGGTGATGACGGCGCTTCGGGAGCGCGCGGTATTAAAGGAATTGATGGTGGAAACGGAATCAACAACGCTATTGGCACCGGCGGAAGTGGCGGTCACGGCGGTTCTGGCCTTGGCCAGGGAGGTTCTGCTCAAGAAGGTGGTGCCGGTGGCGCCGGTGGTGACAGTGGTGAGGGCCGGGTGTTTGGTAATGGCGGAACCGGCGGAGCTGGAGGGGCCGGTAAAAACGGTAAAGATGGCGGGGCGGGTGTTCAGGGTGCTCTCGGTGGTACGGGCACTGGTGGTACCAACCCCCTGAATGGGCTGATAATTTCGGGCGGCGGCGGCGGCGGCGGCGGCGGAAGCGGTCAGGGCGGTGGTGGCGGCGCTGGCGGATCAGGCGGCGGCGGTGGCGGCGCTGGCGGTGGTGGCGGTGGCGCCGGTGGTGTTGGCAACGGTGGCCAGGGCGGTGCAGGCGGCTGGGGCGAAGGCGGCGGCCAGGGTGGCCGTGGCGAGGACGGTGGCATCGGCGGCAACGGCACGCCCGGTGGCGCAGGTGGCGGTGCGTTCGAGGTTGTGGCCGGTGGCAGGCTCACGATTGAGGGCGGAACGTTCGCCGCAAGCGGCGGTGATGCAGCGACTTCAGGTGTTGCGAATAAGGGAACACAGAATCCTGGTGTTGGTTCCGATGGGGTCAACCCAGAAGGAGAGGAATCAAATGGTCCTGGCGATGGAAAGGGATTTGGTACCTCCTTTGGCGCAGTCGGTGGAAGTGGCGGCGAAGGCGGTGATGGCGGCACTGGTGGTACGGGCGGCAATGGTGGCACAGGCGGCGATGGTGGTGTTGGCGGCGGCGGTGCCGGTGGTACTGTCAAATTGCAGGCGAGTGTGATCAACGGCGAATCGTACAGCACAATTGTCAATGCCTCTGGTGGTTTGGATGGCAACAACACGGTCCGGGCAGGCGAGGGCCGATTTATTCTTGTAGGTAATGACATCACGTTTAACGGTACAGTGCGACACTCCGGTGACAATTCGAACATTGCGGGCGTCTCTGCAAGGGAAAGCACTTTTGGCGGCATGAAGTTCGGCAATCATGTGTTCACCACGTCTGTGTACACACCGATAATTGCGGGTGTTCAGGGTGGTGCGGATGTGTACGGCATCCTTGACAATGTGTCTGTAGACGACCTTGCGACCCAGGTGTCGATCACACCGAGCCTAAACACTCTGGCTGCGGTTGTGCGTCTGGACAAGGTGCCTGCGCCGACAATTGGCGGGGCCGACAACGTTGATGATTACGCGGGCTATGACGCCATTGTCGTGGTTAACATGTCAGGTGTTGCGTTGAGCGATCCGGCGATTTCGCTTTCGGTTGGCGGTGTGATCACCGAGTTCCAACCCATGCAGACGCATTCTGGCAGTGGTGCGGTTGCCGATGTGTTGGGCAGCAACCAGATGTGGATAACGCTGGTGCCAGAGGCGGCATCGTCACTGAACGTTAACGTGTCTTTCTTTGGTGACGATCAGAAGGCAGTGCAGGATCAAACCGCAACCGTGTTCAGCGCGACGCTGAACACAAATGGCGACGTATTCAACATTGATGCGAAGCTGCCATCCGCAGAGGCGGTTCCGGCGCAGGTGCCGGGGATTGACGCGCTGACAGTCAATGGTGACGGATCTGTGCTTTACGGCGTGGACCGTAATCTTGATGCAATTGTGGTGATGAACGAAGACGGCAGCCAGCGGCAACTGGTCAAACAGGGCTTTGGCACCACGTCCCTTGCGGGGATTGTTGATATCGCCTTTGCAGAGAATGTTGGCGATAACGGGTATCTTTATGCGGTTACAGTTTCTGGGGGTATTACCCAGTTCGTGGCGTTTGAGGTTCTCGACAGTGGCGAGATTGTCGAGGATGCAAGCAAAAGCTATGGCATTAGCCCTACTTCGGGCTGGGAGGATCTGCAGGCTGCGCCGGATGGGCAAAGCCTTTTGGTCAGTGGCAATTTAGGGATAGCGCGACTGCCGCTTGCGACGGATGGCACTGTATCGACGAATGTCGTGATCAATCGGGGGTATGTCACAGACGCAGCCGTAAGCGCAGATGGAACGACAGTATTTACGGTTGACCGGAGCAGTCTGACGGCAATTGACATCAAGACGCTTGAAGCAAATCTGGACCAGGATCTGTTCACTGTCGGCTCAACACGTGCACCAAGCCTTGCGGGTGCCACGGACGTTGCGGTTGACGGCGATGGGTTTGTATATGTCACGTCTCGCGAAAGCGATACACTGAGCATCTTTGCCTACGATCCACTGAGCGGATTTACCCTTATCGATGTGCTGACCAACGGTTCGGACGGTGTGCGCGGAATGAACACACCGTCGGATGTGCAGGTTGCTCCTGGCGGCGAGTTTGTTCTTGTGACTGGCCAGGACAGCAACTCGGTTGCGGTGTTCCAGCGCATTCTTGACGCAAGTGGCAAGCCGACGGGCAAACTTGTGTTTGTGCAGGTCCTGCGCGACCAGACCGGCGGTAATGGTGGGCTTAACACGCCAAGTGCGCTGATCACCACAACTTTGCCAGATGGCACGACCCCGGTTGCCTATATCGCCAGCCTTGGTGATGCAGTCACGCCTGGTGGCATTGCACAATTTGTCCTCGATGAAGTTGCTGCCGAGCCGAAAAATAGCATCACGGTCTTTGAAAATATCACTGATCTGGGCATCTCGACAGGCGCAGGCGACGATTACATTCTGATGGCCCCGGACGCTGAATTGGAAAGCTGGCGCCTCTCGACCGGTGATGGCAATGATGTCATCACCATCCTTAATTTGGCGAGCGCCTCGCTTCCGACAATCGCTGGGGTCAACGGTCGTGCGACCGGCGGCAGCAACGTCGACGCGGGCGGCGATGAAGATATCATCGATGTTCGTACCACGACCGTGGGTGGTGAACTGACGCTGACTGGCGGAAGCGGCGACGACACGATCAATATCAGCCAATTGGGCAGCGGTCAGCGGATCGATGTTTCAGGTGGCGATGGCGACGACAGGGTTCACATTACCGGAACCGGGGTGCCTGCCGATATCGAAAAAGTCGCGCTACACGGGAATGATGATTCAGGTTCTCCAGGGGATGTGTTGACGTTCAACAGTGATGGCGCTGGATATACTTTGACTGGAAATCCTCAATTGGGGACGCTTCAAACCGACGGTTTTGGACTGATTGAGATTGATACGTTTGAGAATGTTGCTGTTGTTGCGCCGCCGAGGATCAACTTTGTCGGTGCCATCAGCACAGTAGAGGGACAAGGGGTCACGATTACCGTCGAAATCGAACCCAACGGCACTGGTCTGGTCGCACTTCCGGCGTTTGACTTGAATGGTGATGGCGTTTTCGATGACGCGAATGCGATATTGGTGGCGGACACCGGATTTGTTCAGACATATGAGTTGGTTATCGCGGACTGGGACGCACTGCGCGACTTTGGTATCGCCGATGATGGTAGTTATGCCATCGCAGTGCAGGCCGAGAACAACCAGGGTCTGACCAAGCAGGGCGCAACACTGACGGTGGCCAACGTGTCACCTACGGTTACGGCCACGCCGCCTTTGGCAATTGTGGCAGTCGGCGATGAGTATACGATTATGTTTGATGCCATCGATCCTGGTGATGACACGATACAGGATTGGAGCGTCGATTGGGGAGATGGAACTGTCGAGACGTTTGGCGCTGGTACAATCAGTGCCACCCATGTCTATCTCAACCCGCCGTACAGCCGGTCCAGGTCCGATATTGTCGACGTCACTGTCACGGGCACAGACGAGGACAGCGCCACCGGTTCGGACATGATCCAAGTGTTCCTCTGGACGCCGAACAACGCAATAGCATTCCAGGACGATCAGATATTCATTGCTGAGGGCGAGCGGGCCGATTTCAAGATCACGGCGCTTGGCAACATCGATCTGAGCAACGTTACCCTGACGTTCGATACCGATAACGACGGACAGTACGATGATGCTAAATTTACCGGTGGACCTGAATTCGGCTTTGACTGGAACGCACTGCAAGCGATGGGTATTGTCGATGATGGCTCCTATGGCGTCCGCATTTTAGGCACATATGCCAATGGCGTTCGGGTATCGAACCATGCCCAATTGCTTGTCAGCAATACTGCACCAACTGCAATTGCCACGGTGACATCACTTGCGGGCCGAACTCTATTGGAGGGCGACGCGGCGATGGTGACAATTACTGACGCTTTCGATATCGCGCTGGGCGATTTCGATCCGGCTGGCGTTTCCAACTTGACGTTTTCGTATGATTTCAACGACGACGGCGATTATGACGACCCGGGCGAACTTTCTGGCGTTACGCGGCAGAGTGTTATCATTCCCGCCAGTTTCCACAATGACAATGGGCTCAAAACCATACGCGTGAATGTGTCTGATGGTGAAGATTCCACCGACATTCTGGTTAACTATTCGGTCGCGAATGTAGCCCCTGTATTGACCGTGATGCCTGTGGCGGGCACGAATGTGCAGGAAGGCGAGGAGTTCGCGCTGTCGCTAAGTGCCACAGATGCGGGCGATGATGCGGTCCAATACTGGCTGATTGACTGGGGTGACGGCACGGCGACTGAAAGGTTTGACGGGTCCGATCTGACCGTCAGCCACGCCTTTGTTGACGACGGCGTGTTCAATGTATCGGCGCAGGCTGTGGACGAGGATGGCAGATATATAGCCGCTCCTGTCAAGGTGGTCGTGAGTAATGTCGCACCGACAATTGTAACGCTGGATGCGACGGACACCATTGAGGGCGGCTTGTCTGTCCTGACCGGCACGATTGGCGATCCCGGCCTGGCTGATGACTTCTCGGTCATGATCGATTGGGGCGATGGAAGCATTCAGGAGTTGATGCTGGTTACCGGTAGCAATGAATTCCGGTTCGAACATGCCTATATCGATGACGGCGCCTACATCGTGACCGTCACGCCAGCCGATGACGATGCAGCAATCGGGCTTGCGCAGACCACAGAAGTCATGGTGGGCAACGCCGATCCTGTCATTCTTTCACTGGCCGTGTCTGAGAACACCGTAACCGAGGGTACAGCTGTAACGCTGACCGGCTTGTTAAGCGATCCGGGTGCTCTTGATACACATAGTGTCGAGATTTCCTGGGGTGATTTGACCGATAATACTGTTGTGACCGTCGATGCGGCTACGCGAACCTTTACGGCGGTGCATGTGTTCGATGATGACGATGCGGCGGGCGCATTTACAATCGCAGAAGGCATTGGAAGATTTACGATCACGGCGGTTGCGTCTGACGACGATGGTGCATCATCGGTTGCTGAGGCGACACACGTCACAGTCGAGAATGTCGCGCCAGGCTTTGTGCCGGTCATCAACGACCAGGATTTCTATGCGTTCGATTTGAATGCGACCAGCATAGCCGAGAATGGCCTGCTGACAGTGTCTGGCACGATCACGGATCCAAGCCTTGGTGACACCCATAGCCTGACGATCAACTGGGGTGACGGGTCCGCCAGCGAAACCGTCACGATCGATCCGGTCACGCGCAGCTATTCGGTCAGTCATCGCTACCTTGACGATGATCTTCTTTCGGACACAGTCAGCCTTGATGGTCCAAACGGCATCTTCACCATCACCGCCACTCTAAGCGACGATGACGGGGCCAGCGTGTCCGCCAGCCGTGACGTTGAGGTGGTGAACTCCGGTCCGGTGTTTACGACCGTCAGCAATACCGCCGACATTCCGGGCAACGTTTTCCCTGGTCAGACGGTTACGCTGAACGCCGAGTTTGCAGATAGGGGCAGTCTTGATGCGCACAGTGTCACTGTCGATTGGGGCGATGGCACTGTACAGACATATCCGACACTTGCCACAGGTGAGCGTGCGTTCAGTTTTGATCACGACTATGCATCGCCGAACATCTACAATGTGACTGTGACGTTGTCTGACGATGATGGCGGGACCGTGGTGGCCAACTCGCAAGTGTTCCTGTCGGGTATATTTGTCGATGAGGACAACCGCCTGGGCGTTATCGGCACCAATGCCGATGAGGTCATAAAGCTGCGCGCCGTGAACCCATCCGAGCTGGTGCCGGAGCTGGTTTATCTTGTGGACGAGACCTTTAGCGATCACCGTTATCAGCGCATAGCATCTGAGCTGTCAGGCCCAGGACCTGACCGTGTCGATCTGAATGTGGGTGATCCTGCCGGGCTCAAAGATATGAGGCTTAGCATCGACATCGTGACTGACAACTGGCGTCGAAGCTACTTTGAAGGACCGAGATCGATCCACGAAGATACGATGAAAATCGAGGCGGTGACCGCTGATGGCACTGTCTATCTGATCGATAGTTTCACCATGGACGCTGCGCGTCAGGTGTTCGTTGGGAGCGGTGGTCAGGCGTTTGGCGAAAATCTGAGTACGCTGTCGTATGACCTGTCAATGCTTGGCCTCACCGAGGCATTCACCCTGCGGGTCGAAAGTGATTTCAACGACCACGGCGAACGGGTCCGGCTGGAGGCCGCACAGATCACGGCGTTGCGCCCTGCTGTGACCGATGCACCGCTGGATGGGATCGACACCTCCGTATTTACCGAGGGTTTTGATGCCCTTGGCGGCACAAAGGACTTTTCGCGTTACTCGCGTGGCAGCTTCGTCCTGGATATCGGAACGCTGAATGGATTGCGCAACGGAACTGTGACGCTCGACCTGGTAGCAAATGCAGGAACCAGCAGATCTTCCTTTTTGGAACCAGGAAGGCGAAGTACTGGTGACCAGTTCTCAGTCGAGATTTCCATCAATGGCGGATCCTACAGCACGCTTGATACCTTCATCTATGACAGAGGGCGCGATGCGTTTGTTGGCACCACGTCCGGCCAATCTTTTGACGCTGGTGGCGCGGTGGTAGGTTACGCTCTGCCCATTGGGGCTACATCTGCTGAGTTGCGGATATCGTCTTTCCTATATTCAAGAGGCACGGCTGTGGTGCTGGATTCGGTTGACGTCAGCGGTCAGCACTCTGTCGCTGTGTGGGAGTTGACCAACCGCGCAGATCTGCCGGAGGCGCCGACATTCGACGCGCTCAAACTGGCGGGCAGTGACGCTTCTTTGGACTACTTTGTGGCTTCCTCAATCCGCTCAATCCATATCTCGGGTGTTGGTGGTGACGACACGATCGTGGTCGACACCAGCATCAGCGTTCCGGTCGAGATTAGCGGTGGTGACGGCAATGATCTGCTGGTCGCAGGGTCCGGCGCGGCGACGCTGATGGGCAACGATGGGAACGACATCCTCATCGGTTCGCTGCAATCTGACATAATCGATGGCGGCGCAGGCGATGACTATCTTGGCCCCTTGCAAGGTGGTGATATCGTAATAGGTGGAGACGGGTTCGACCAGGCTGGATTACCCAGCATCGTGCCTTCTCCAACGACGTATTTCGACATGAACGAAGAGAGTGGCGATACAATGAGGGATCGCATAGGCGGTTTGGCCGCCGTCCATGTCGGACCACGTTCGCCGGACTTTAACGATGCCGGACCAGCATCCGTAGACTTTGACGCGCAAACCGGTGTTCGTTTCCGTGGCAATGAAGCGCTCAAGGTCGATCATGACGGATCGCTTGCACTGTCGGAGGGAACGATACAGTTCTGGGTAATGCGCGAAAGCGACGGTGACAGCGTATTGATCTCAAAACGCGATGGCGCTGAGAAAATGGAAGTTACCGTGCAAGGTGATGATCTGACGTTCCGTATCGCCGATGCAACCAGCGTAGGCGTTTTG
Source organism: uncultured Rhizobiaceae group bacterium (assembly GCA_947501445.1). Taxonomy (GTDB): domain Bacteria; phylum Pseudomonadota; class Alphaproteobacteria; order Rhizobiales; family Rhizobiaceae; genus Hoeflea_A. The sequence continues at coordinate 26,938 of CANMVS010000032.1, forward strand.
GAAGCGCAGGACGCTTTGGTGCAAGGCGTTTGGAGCCATGTTGCCGTGAGTTGGGGCAGCGACGGGATGCAACTGTTCGTCAATGGTGTGCTGGAATCGAGCGTCGCCTACAATCGTGGTCTGTCGAATAATATGGCAGACATGTATGTCGGCGGTGAGTTCAATTACGTTACTCGATCAGGAGATGTCCGTGTTCAAAATGGCTTTGTCGGTGTTGTGGATGAGCTGGCGGTGTACGACCAACAGCTCAGCGCCGACGAGATAGTACTGCTTACAAAGCAAAGCCCGGTGGCGTCGTTCATTGAAATTTGCGGCAAGATCTACCCGAACAATGCTCTGCCGGGCCAGATCGCAGATTATGATTTCTCAGACACAAACGGATCACTCGCAGTCACACATCCTGGCGCGTATGGCGGTTCGGTGATTGTGCATTATCCGTTCGAGGAAACCAGGCACGGTGGGGCGGAAGACGCGGCGGGCGCACCGCAGAATGCGATTGATTCCAACAATGGTGTCAACTTTGATGTGTCTGGCTCTACCGGGTCGGGGGCGCATTTTGATGGGCACCGCGATGCTCTGGTAACAGAACATGACACAAAACTGGAATTGACAGACGGGACCATTACGGCATGGATCAATTCCGGTCACACCGGTCGTCAGGCGGTGCTGTCGAAGACCGGTAACGGCTCCGATAACGGCTTTACCCTTGAGACGTTCAAGGGTGATTTGCGCGTGCACTACGAGATGGGTGGTCAAAAACACGCACTGGTTGCCGATGATGTAATCGCACGAAATCAGTGGCAGATGGTGTCGATGACATTTGGGGACCGCGGCGTGGAATTGTGGGTCGATGGACAGTTGGTCGCATCGGATGCAGATGCAATTTTTGATCTTACCGGCAACAGCGACAAACTGGTGATCGGCGCATCGCTTGCCAAGAGTCGCTACGATCGTGGGGGAGGCCTGAAACACCGTGATGAGTTCCGTGGGCGCATTGATGAAGTGTCAATCATCAATGGTCAGGCCAACGGGGCAGCAATGTCTGCGCTATTTGCAGAAGGTGTTTCCGGCTATGAGGCCGCGATAGCCGCACCGCCCCTCATCGATACGCTCACTGGGGTGGAAGGGATCAAATTCGGTGATGGCACCATCGGTATTGTTGTCGGTTCTGGCTCCGAAGTGCCCAGCACCTTCGGACCCGGTGATCTGGCCATGCTCAGCGACGACCCGGCGGCTATCGTTGGCGCAGAAGGCACGGCCCTGACTCTTATGGGTGAGTGGGACGAATTGTTGAGTGAGGACAGGTTGCGCGTGTTTGCTCATGGCGGCGAAGTGATCCGTGTATTGGATACGCTGGCAGTTACTATTGAGACCGAAGTGGTTCAACCCGTATTGCATTTGACGTTTGATGATCTTGACGGCCCGATTGTGACTGACGCCTCTGGCGTTCCGCAAAACGGTGAGTTCATTGGAAATGTTTGGAACGGCAGGGACCAGAACTTCGCAATTGCTGGCGCAACCACAGCCAGCGGCACCTCAGCGGAGTTCAGCCGAGGCGAGGACACTGCAGTTCTGGTGGATGCGGATGCAGCATTTACAACGCCAAACGGAAGTGTCCAATTCTGGGTGAACCCCGGCAATGACCGCCGTGATGGCGCGCTGGTGTCGGCCCATGGCGCGGAAGGTAACAGCTTCAATATCGGATTTAAAAACGGGCGGTTGAAGGTTTCCGTGACAGAGAATGACGAGAGGCATCGGATATCCGGCCCACGTCTTACCGAGGCCGCGTGGGAGCATATCGCACTGACGTGGGGCACGGGTGGTCTGCGGCTGTACGTCGGCGGGATCGAGGTTGGTTCCAGTAATCACACTGGCGGGCTTGGCAACATTACGAGCCAAATTGCTGTCGGTGCGCGTTGGGACAATGGCCATCATCATAACTCCAAGCCAAAATTGAAACAGCATTTCGAAGGTAGGATGGACGAGTTGGCCTGGTATGATCGCGCGCTGAGCGCAACAGAGGTCAGACGTCTTATCCTGGAAGGTCCGATTGCCCTGCCACTGATTGCTGCAGAATGAACACCGCGCGGATATCGATAAACATCTCGCCGGGTATCCAAAGCTGTGAAGTGGGGCAGGGATGCACAGCAGATGGCTGCCTGTCGTGGGCGTCATGTCCGGTTTCAGGCTTAACAGGCTACACGCCGAATTCGTCTGCTAAATTTTTTCGGTAACAATCCAAAAGGAGACTATTAAATGGCCAATCAACTGTTGTTCTACAAAAGTGCGGTTCCTCTATCAAGCGAAGAGCATCGCGATTTCAGTGTGCGCACAGATGGAACATATGGCTTTGCCGACACTGTCAATTCCGTACCGATCGTCGCTGCAGAGTTTCGTCCCGCAGCCAGTGATTGTGCGATTGTCTTTGCAGGCGAGGGCGATACTGTCTTTCCGGTTGTGATCCTTGGTCTGCAAGAGTCCGAAAACCTTTATGTTGATGCGGATAAAAGCTGGAATGGCCGCTATGTTCCCGCTTTCGTGCGTCGTTATCCTTTCGTGTTTGCAACCGGTGAGGATGAGAATTCATTCACCCTTTGCATCGACACCGAATATGAGGGTCTCAACAGCGACAATGAGGGCGAACGCCTTTTTGACAGCCGCGGTGAGCGCAGCAGCTACCTTGAGGGAATTCTGGGTTTTGCCAAGGATTATCAGGCTCAGTTCGTGCGCACGCAAACATTCTGCAAGCGTCTTTCGGAGCTCGAATTGCTGGAGCCGATGCAGGCGCAGTACCGCACCCCTGCAGGTGACACCGGCCGCCTCAACGGGTTTTCGGCGGTAAATCGCGAAAAACTCAAAGCACTCTCGGGTGAAACAATTGAGCAGATGTTACAGACCGATGAACTGGAACTGTTGTTCGTACACCTTCAATCGCTCAGCAATCTTCAACCTCTTGCCGAACGGGTGGAGACGAAATCCGAGCAATTGAACTGATGCTGAGGATGGTGTCGGTTTCCGACGTTTCATTGTGTCTTGGTCGTGGTGTCAGAAATTCCAATCTGGAGGAGCAACCCGCCAAAAACCATCAACGCAGGTATGGTTTTGGCTAAGATCATGAATCTTGATCGGTGATCTGCGGACAACACGTGTGCGGCGGGTTTGGAACACATGCATGCAACATGAAAGCCAAACCTGAAATACCTTGGAAATGCTGCAGATCATCCGATCAAGTCGGCTTGCTATCGTCTGAAAGGAGCACCGCAACTTTTCTACTAGTGAAACGGAGGAGTGGATTATCGGCTGTGCTGATACATGTTGAAGCTTACAATCACACGGTCGCCGGCTTCTCCGGCTACTTTGGTAAGGTTCGTCTCAACGCTGTGATACAGCCAGCTCGGGAACAACAACAAGCGTCCTGGCATCGGCTCAAAGAATACTTCGGCCCAATTGTCTGCTGTGCGCGGCGTGTTCGGGTCAAACTGCCCAGGCCGCATCAAATGTTGCGTGCGTGGATCGGTGAAACTGATACGTCCGGCACCTGGTGGCGATTGCACATAATAGACGCCGCTCCATAGGCTGCCGGGATGAACATGCGATTTGTTGTGACTGCCTGCAGGATTGACGATAGACCACATGCTGCTAATCGCGAGCGGCCATTCTGCGTCATAGTTCTGTAACGTCGCAACCTCCTTTGAAAACGTGAGGATTTGCTCCGTCAATGCAGAAAATTTGGAGTTAAGATGCAGTTCATTTTTGCTATGCCAGCCACCCAAGCGTGGTTCATTCGAACGGGTTATTCCCTCAACGTCTACACTTTTTTCAAAGCGGATTGCCTCCAAAATCTTTTTATTGAGCGTCTCGGATTCGGGCAGGTCCTGATAAAAAACAAATGTCGGAAAATATGCTTCGCGAAACACTGCTGGTGTGTGTTTCCAGCCACTCTCGGAAACGCTCTTAGTCATTGTTTTTCCTCAAGTAATTTGTTGATTTTGACGTAGGTGCAACGTATGATGAATTGGCATGGTTGTGGGGCAAATTCTATCATTTTCTGACTGCAACCAGCAAGAGGATTGGACATGTTTTCTGCTCGTTTTTTGGTTTTCGCGGGTGTTTGTTTTCCGAAGGAAGGTCCAATTTCCATATGGGCTTTAAATTATTCATGAGCACATGTTCAGCACCCAAGGTCAAAGCCTGATGGCGTCTCAACTTCAACGGAGAAGAATGCCGGCAAACGGCCCTGGTGTTGCGTCATCTGCGCGCGATGTTGATGCTGCATGGCTGGCGTTGTCCGGCGCTTCCTCGCTCGAAGATTTGGCTGATCCCTGGCTCACTTTGCAGGTGCGAATGGCAGGTGCAGATGGTGGTGCCGTGTATCTTGTCAAGACGGATGTCAACGCAGAACAGGCACGAATGATTGCCACAAAAGGAAATGTGTCCGCGCCGGATCTGGATCCAATTGCAACGCAAGTTTTCGAAACTGGGCGACCCGTTTTGTCGCGTCCGACGGATTCGCCTCAGTCAGCGTTTGTCGGCCATCCTGTAATGGATGAAACGGCGGTTGTTTCGGTTGCAGTGGTTCTGCTGATCAGCGACGCCAACCCTCAACGGGTGCGCAATGCTGCACGCGCGCTTGCGTGGGGATCGGTCTGGTTGCGCGAGTGCTTGGCACGGGAAGGTCGTCGCCAAAGCGATCAGAAGAAGAAGATAATGCGCGGTGCGCACGAAATATTTGCTGCGATGATTGAGGATCATCAGGCACATCGCGCGGCACTTGGAACTGTTACACGCCTGGCGCAAGAGGTGGGGGCGGAACGTGTATCTTTAGGGTTTCGGCAGCGCGGGCAGGTGCGATTGACGGCGATGTCGCACTCAGCTGAATTTCGCAAACAGATGAGTTTGTCCCGCCGCGTTGCAGCTGCGATGGACGAAGCGATAGACCAACGTGCTGCACTAAGTTATCCGCCGCCTGACAATGAGATAAACGCGACTCGCGCGCAAAAGGAGCTTGCCGGTGATGATGGTCGTTGTGCAGTTCTGACGATACCGTTCATGATCGGGGCAATTCACCAGGGCGCAGTTACACTGCAACGAAATGAGGATCACCCATTTACAGCAGATGAGGTCGCGTTTCTGGATTTTACTGTCAGCCTTGTCGGGCCGGTTTTGTGGGATAAGAAACAAAATGATAAGTGGTTGATATTAAAGGTTACTGATACGATCGGGCGACAATTGATCAGGCTGTTTGGCCCTGGATATGCGTTGCGAAAGCTGATTTTTGCGACACTGATTGGGCTTGTCGTATTGTTTTCCATGTGGTCTCGCCCGTATCGGATCGGGTCCGATGCAGTCGTTGAAGGTGCGGTGCAGCGTAGCATTGTGGCACCCTTTGATGGGTTCGTACGTGATGCGCCCGTAAGGGCAGGTGACCTGGTTGCAAAGGGTGATCTGATAGCGGCACTTGATGATCGTGATCTGGTTTTGCAACGCCTGCATTGGATGACAGAGCGTCGCCAAAAAGAGTTGGAATTTGGCCGTGCTATTGGCAAGCAAGATCGCGCCGAGAGCAAAATTTCCCGTGTGCAGATTGCGCAAGCAGAAGCTCAGATTGGTCTGATCGATGCACACCTTGATCGGGCAAAGCTTATTGCACCATTCGATGGTATAGTTGTGTCGGGCGATCAAAGTCAGAATATCGGCGGATCTATTTTACGCGGCACGGTAATGTTTGAAGTGGCTCCTGTGGACGATTACCGAATTGTCATGAGTGTTGACGAAAGCCGTATAAGCGAAGTCAAAGTAGGTCAATCAGGCGATTTGGTGGTCACAGCGCTACCCGACACAGAATTTCCGTTTAAAGTGAATAAGATAACCCCGGTTGCCCAGGCCATTGAGGGCAACAACACATTTCGGATTGAGGCTGCTTTTGTCGGTCCGACAACAGCACTCAGGCCCGGGATGCGCGGTGTCGCAAAAGTTGATGTTGACGATCGACTGGTCGTTTCCATCTGGACACGCGAATTGACCGATTGGGTCAAACTTACACTTTGGTCGTGGTTCGGTTAAGACATGGGTGAGTCGGTTTTTAGTCAGAACTGGTTTAAAGTTGCAACAATGCAGCCGCGTTTGCGAAGCCATGCTCGAATCTATCGACAACGGTATCGCGGTGCCACCTGGTTTGTCATCCAGGATGATCAAACCGGTCGTTTTCATCGCATCGCACCTGCCGCCAATCGGATGATTGGTCTAATGGATGGCCACCGGACATTGGATCAGATTTGGAATGCCGCAAATGCCTGGGTTGGTGAGAAAGATGATCCTCCGACACAGGATGAAACCATCCGATTGATGGCTCATTTGCATCAGGCCGGCCTGTTACTGGGAAATTTCCCGCCTGACATCGAAGAACTGGCGTATCGGGCAGATAACCGGGCAAAAAAGGCGTTGATTGCTCGTTTTAAGAACCCATTGGCCCTGCGGTTGCCTCTATGGGATCCCGACAATTTTCTGGAAGCCACGCTACCGTTGGTTCGACCGCTGTTTACCCTGATGGGTGGGGTCCTGTGGCTTGCGGTCGTGATTGGCGCGCTGGTGGTTGCTGTGCTCCATTGGTCCGAGTTGACGACCGGATTTATTGATCGGGTATTTCTGGCAGAAAATTTGATATTGATGGCACTTATTTACCCCTTTATCAAAGCATTGCATGAATTCGGGCACGGTTATGCGATAAAATATTGGGGCGGCGAAGTGCGTGAAATGGGCCTGATGTTTCTGGTCCTGATCCCCGTGCCTTACGTAGATGCATCGGCCTCAAGTGGATTCCGAAGTAAATGGTCGCGCGCCATGGTTGGTGGGGCCGGTATTCTGGTTGAACTTTTTTTCGCGGCAATCGCAATGTTCGTTTGGATCGAGGCAGAGCCCGGCTATATACGTGCGGCTGCGTTGAATGTGATCCTGATCGGCAGCGTTTCAACGCTATTGTTCAATGGAAATCCACTATTACGTTTCGATGGCTATTATATACTGTCTGATCTGATCGAGATCCCAAATCTTGGCAACAGAGCTAATTCGTACTTTTTTCATCTGGTCAAAAAGTATCTTTTTGGGATGGCAAATTTATCTTCTCCCACAACGGCACGCGGTGAGAGTGGCTGGTTCTTCTGGTATGCTGTTGCGGCGTTCCTGTATAGGCTTTCAATAATGGTCGGGATCGCTTTGTTCATTGCGGGAAAGCTGTTTTTTATTGGAATCGGACTGGCGATTTGGGCGGTATTGAGCGCGTTGGTTTTCCCCATCGTTAAAGCCCTGTGGTGGCTATTCCAGGCCCCCGAATTACGCAACAAACGAATTCGCGCAGTGTTGGTCAGCGGTAGTTTTGCACTTGTTTTTTTTGTCGGGCTTCTGGCGGTTCCAATACCCTATGCAACAACAGTTGAGGGTGTGATTGATGTTCCTGAATCGTCTGTTTTAAGAACCAATTCCGGCGGGTTCCTGAAATCCCTTTCCGACGGCGGATATGTGGAGAAGGGGGCGTTGGTTGTCGTTTTGACCAACAGGGAGTTAAGCGCGCGGCGGGACTTGATTTTTGCTCAGCGGGCTGAAATCCGGTTGAGGATGGAACGAGAACTTGTTTCAGACCGGGGGAGCGAAAGCATCTTGCGACAGCAATTGGAACAGTCACAAGCGGCTCTTGCGCAAATTGAGGAACAGATAGCCGACCTGAACCTGTTCGCCGGCAAAAAGGGACGTCTCGTGGTACCTGACAGAGCGTCACTGCTGAACAGATTTGTCGAACGCGGTACGCTTGTGGGCTACATTGTGGATGACGATGATCTTGTCGTGCGCTCGATGGTAGAACAGGGCAATTCGGATTTAGTGCGGCATCGCCTGCAAAAGGCAGAAATCATGCTGTCCAGCGACCGGAACAGCATAATCGAAGCACATCTGATCCGCCAAGTGCCCAAGGCAACAAAGCGGCTCGCATCTGTGGCTCTGGGAACTGAAGGGGGCGGGCGAATTGTAATCGACCCGACCGCAGGCGACGCGCAAACTGCTTTGGAACCGCTCTTCCAATTTGATCTCATAGCGCCACTTTCCTCAAGCAATCTGGAAATCGGGCAGAGGGTCTATGTTCGATTTAGTCACGGCAATGAGCCCGTATTCTTTCGAATTTTCCGTAACGTGCGGCAACTTTTCCTGAGTAAGTTTGATGTCTAGCACACACATGCCCGAGTTTAGAGCAGACAGAATTGCGCGACTTGCCTGGTTCGGCCATGAGGCAGAGCTTTCGCGATCAGAGGTTTTTGACAAAGGCGTCGTGGCCCTGCAGGCCGGGGCTCTGGCTGGATGGACACGCACACGTGGCTTGCAGACCCGTTCCATTGTGGATGCCGTTGCGCGTGCTGGCCGGGAACTGGGCGGCATGTGCGACGCTGAAATCATCCTGCAAGCACGCCAATCCGGCTACGCTGCGCGAGGCGACGACCCTGCGAAACTCTGTCATGTTGCACCGCTCTTTGCATTGGTGAGTGAGGTTGCGTTTCGCAAGTTGGGAATGCGGCATTATCCTGTTCAGTTGCGTGGTGGTTATGCGATGATGCGTGGGCAGATGGCCGAAATGCAAACCGGGGAGGGCAAGACCCTCACTGCAACACTGGCAGCCGGCGCGATGGCGCTTTCAGGTCGCCCGGTTCACGTTGTAACAGTCAATGATTACCTTGCTGCCCGGGATGCCGAGGAAATGTCCCCGGTCTATGAGGGCCTCGGACTGACCGTAGGGTTGGTTGTTGAAGGCATGTCTGCTCAGGATCGCAAACGTGCCTATGCCGCAGACATAACCTATTGCACCAACAAGGAACTTGCGTTTGATTTTCTAAAGGACAGAATTGACCCCTCCGCAGGAAATGGTCATCTAACGCGGCGCGTACGGTCAATGTATGATGGTGTTTCAAATCAGAGTGAAACCGTTGGCGGCATGATGCGCGGATTGGCCTTTGCGTTGATCGACGAAGCCGACAGCGTCCTGATTGACGAAGCTCGGACACCGCTCATCCTGTCCGGAGAAGGCCCAGCGCTTTTCGATCCAGATCTGTTACACCAGGCAGAGCAACTTTCCCGGCGGCTGGGGCAGCGTGATTTTCGCATCATCGGTAAAGAACGGCGAATCGAATTGACCGCATCGGGCATTCGGCGACTAGAAGAAGCGAAGGTTGGTGGCCTACTCGCCAATCGTGCCGCAAGAGAAGATCTTGTAACAAAGGCGTTGAGTGCCAGGCACCTTTTTTTCCGCGACGAACAGTATCTGGTCCGCGATGGCAAAGTCGAGATTATCGATGAGTACACAGGACGTGTGATGACCGATAGGTTCTGGGTTGATGGGCTACAGCAATTGATCGAGCAAAAAGAAGGGCTTGAACTGTCAAAGGGCCGCATCACGCTGGCGCGAACAACGTACCAGCGGTTTTTTCGCCGATATGATCGTATCGCCGGAATGTCTGGTACAATACGCGAAGTTGCACCGGAACTTTGGCGAACGTACGGTGTCGCAGTCGCTACGATACCTACCAATCGTAAAGTGCTGCGCCGGATGAGAACCACGCGGATTTTTTCAACACATGTTCAGAAATGGGCAGCAATTGCTGCAGAGGCAAAGCGCTTAAGTGAAAATGGCAACCCTGTTTTGATAGGAACGCGAACAGTTGCCGGCAGCAAGTTGGCAAGTCGCGCGCTTGATAATGCAGGATTGTCGCATGTTGTGTTGTCTGCAGAGCATTTTGCTGAAGAGGCCGAGATTATCAGTGCAGCCGGACGCGCAGGGCAAGTGACCATCGCCACTGATATGGCGGGGCGCGGGGCGGATATTTCGCTTGATTCAGAAAGTCAAAAAGCAGGTGGTCTCTGTGTGGTTATGTCTGAAGCCCACGACAGTATGCGCATTGACCGGCAGTTGGCTGGACGTGCCGGGAGACAGGGTGATCCGGGTCAGTTCCAGCCGTTTCTGGCGTTGGATGACCAGCTTCTGGCTGACTACGGTATCAATTGGATTTTACGCGCCGCTTCGTGGATAAAAACTCTGCGTTCGCCACTGGCACGGTACTCTTTCCGCCGAGCGCAATCGAAAGCAGAAGCCGTACACGTTCAAATGCGGCGTGATCTTCTCAAACAAGATGAGGTGCTTAACGATGCAATGTCGTTCAGTGGTGATCCGGATTAATCAACTTATTGCAGGGCTGCTTGCATTGTTTGCACTAAACCGGCCTGCAATTGCCAACGTGGAGTTTGACTGTGTAGTGCAGCCAAGTCGCACACTTGCCATTGGTAGCCCTGTTACCGGTATTCTAAGCGAAGTTATCGTGGAGCGGGGAGATAGGGTCAGCAGAGGCCAGGTCCTGGCACGATTGGAGGCCGAATTGGAAACCGCGATCGTTGAGTTGAACACTCTGCGTGCCGCCGATGACACCAGCATCAAAGCGCAACGGGCTCGGTTGCGGCTCGCGCAGGATCGCATGGTTCGTTCGCAAAAGTTGTTTGAGCGCGGTGTCACCGCGGAGGAGGCGTTTGATCAGGCGACTGCAGAATTGAGCGTAAGCGAGGCTGAACTGGAACGACTAAGTGTACAGCAACAACTTGCGGCATTGGAATTGCAACGTGCAAAAGCAGCATTGGTTCGCCGCACGATCAAAAGCCCGATCGATGGTATCGTTGCTGCACGCCGGTTGTCGCCTGGTGAGTTCGTCACACAGGAGGCGTGGATTGTGCAATTGGCGGATCTTGATCCACTTTACGTCGAGGTATTTTTGCCAACTTCGTACTATGATCAATTGGCGGTAGGGCAACTTGCGGAAGTAGCACTGCGACAGCCTGCAAACACGCGTCTTGAGGCGGAAGTTATCGTCGTTGACAGCGTTTTTGATGCTACTTCAAGCACGTTCGGCGTGCGTCTGGCACTACCGAATCCCGAAGCTGTGCTTCCAGCAGGCCAGCGATGCAAAGTGTCGATGGAAATCGAAGAAGTGGAGCAAGAAACAGGTGGTCTTGGCCTGGATTGATCCCACGTACACAGTCTTGGGTTTTGAATATCGCGGTTTTCAAACAAGAAGTTTTTGACTCGGTTCGAGCTGAGTATCTGTTCACGAATGGCCACATGATTGGATGAAAGGAGATAATTGGGTTCTTCCTATTTTACCAAAAATATGGAGAGTTTGGAGGGGTTGGCACGTTTTACCCGTGCCAACCATGCACGGCATTGTCTGCAATATGCAAAGGATGCGACGGACGCACAATGGCATTAGAATTTCCCGCCCAAAAGCATGGTTCACCACACTTTCAAGCGCTTTTCAAAAACAAGCCTTGTATTCATTCAAACCGCAATGATCAAACGTATGGCTAGAGCAATTCATGTTTTGACGGAATCGGCAAAGCCTGAATGCATCAACAAAATCAAAGGCCGACACCGTTGTCCCGTTTCTGACAAAACGTCAAACGGTCTAATCAAGCTTAATTCCAAACGATGCAGTTATTCGATACTCCTGATCCGAAAACGACCCCAAATCGATCGTTGCGTCATGTCCAAATGGAACCTCAATCCAGCGTTTTCAACACCCGTTAAGGGGCCTTGTGGTGTCTTCATTTTATTATTGCATTATCCCGGTTCCACGGCATGAGCATCCATCGATGCGGGTGGTTTCGTGATTTGGCAGTTTTTCACTCTGTGAAAACCGGGCTGCCCTGTTATTGTGCCCAATTTTATACAGTTCTATCAAAGGCGTTACAGCGCCACTGAAGCGCAAACCTTCACAGTGTTCGCCAGTATCTTCATGTGTCGAATGTTGCAGAGCAGTGCCAACAAAGTCGCTAGGTTTGCAGCCAAAAGTTTCACGAAACAAACGTGAAAAATGCGCCTGGTCTGAAAACGCCCAATATTGCGAAACGCGAGCGACAACGCCGCGGTGCGGTTCGGAATGCGACAGTTCGTTGAGCGCATTTTCAAGTCGTTGCTTCAGTATCGTACGTTGCACCCCGCCTTCCGCTTCAAAAATGCGATACAAAACAGCTCTTGAAACGCCAATTTCCATGCAAATCTTTTCTGCATCAAGCATCGGATCACATAGGTTTTCTGCTACGAAGCGGCGGATCGCCTGGGCTCGAGACAAAGTGAAGCGTTTCTGCATTGATTCTTTGCTCAGATCGCGGGCGGTCAATGCTTTTAGAAGCCCGCAGTACCCATCAGACAAAGCAATTGCGTCCTGAACAGCAGACCTGGGAACCAGATGAAGCATCAACTCAAGATTGCTCTTCAAAATACGCCCGACCGGAGAGCCAACAGGCAAATGGAAGAGGCACGGGTGTCGCGCCGGATCGTAACCTATCGTAGCGTATGGAAATGTGAAGCTGACATAATCGACATTCTCGGTATTGATATGAAGTAGCCGGTTGGAATCGAATATTGACAATTTAGACGAATTCATTTCAAAGCTTTGACCACTCAAAACTCCCTTTGAGGACCCAGCGCGATGCATGATCAATACCAATTGATCTTCTCGTTCGACCGAATACATCTCGGCGTTGTGTTGTACGACATGTCCATTGATTGAAAATTCACCCAAAATCGTGTTGCCAACACGAAATGCGTTTCCTGCAGCAAGAAACTCCTTTTCAGGCGGGTTATGGCGCTTTAATCGAAATAGGCCCGAATTGAATGATTGCCAAATCTCCCAGCGCCTTTGAGGTTCAAACATCGAGGTATCAAGGCTAACGCTTGGGAGAGTGAGTTTCGTCGTCACGATAAAGTACCCGCAGTGAGGACACCGCCGCCAATACCTTGCGCCAAAAATCCGGCGGAGCCCGGCCCGCTCACCCGGATATTGGCACTTTGGCCGGTCGGGATTGTGACTTTGCCTGCGTTGCCACCATGTGCGCTGGGTTTGCCTTTGGTACAAAACAGACTGAATGTCGAGCCGCTTTGGGTGCCGCCACCTATACTTTGAACCCGGATTCTGTGATGATATTGTCGCTGCGCATGAACGGCACCATCGACCTGTAGGCCGGATGTGCCGACGGCACCGGCGAAGCTCAGGTTCCCCTTGGTGCTGTAGACATGGAGTGACTTGCCTGTTTTATCATTATTGCCGCCAGATGCATCGACATGAATGGAATCTGTGCCCGCAGCACCAGGATGGTTCCGGGGAACGCCACCGGACGATAAGTTGGTTTGTTGACTGTCTCTGCCCTGTTGACCCGGACTGCCGGTTGTGTTGGCGTCCGAACCCGGACAACCGGCACCATCGCTTTTTTGGAGTAAGACAGTGATGTTTGGTGTGTTGTTAATGAATTTTGCAGTCGGCGGATCCAGCGACGGGTGCTGGCACTGGCTGACTTGCCCTGCCGCTGATGTCGGCACAACAGCCAGAAGCGCTGTTCCCGGTAGCAGTGTGGCTGGAAGTTTGTTGTTCAACTGCACAGCCTTGCATGACCACTTCATTTGAAAACCCTTTTCCCGGCGCTGCGATTTGGGAGATCTGGAATTCTTTCCGCCTGTGTTCAAAACAATGTTTCAAAGTCGCCAGAGCGCGACACGAAACCATCTTGAAACAAGTTGTTTCAGTCATGCTAAGGTCCCGACCTTGCCAATTTTTATAATACAGATATTCGCATATCCAGACTTGCCGCACAAAACGTGCAACGACGCTTAAAGGTGGGATTCATCCTGCTTGTTGGGAGTGGGTAAAACGGGACGTGAGTTGAAAGAAACAGGGTGTCATACCGCTGTTATGCGTTGTGACGTTGTTAGTCATCCATCCATGCAGCGGCTCTGGTCATGGCTATCCGGTGTGCTCCACGCGGAAATCATTTCATTCTGCGGCGTTCACAGGATGTCTTTTCTGCGCCGCGCCTTGTGCCTGTCTTGATGTGCAGTGATTGACATTGCACAGATGTAATGGAGGCGCTGGTGTATGTTGTTGTCGTGCACCTTATATTGATTTTTGGGCGTTGAATTGTGCAGATGTTGTTGTGATGTGTGCATTTGGATTTGGTGGTTGCGTTTGGAGATGTGATGCTGGTTTGGGTTTGGGTTATGTGATTCAAAGAACTGATGTTTTTGGATTGTTTGCCGCTGTTCGAACTGAATCGAAAAAATGTTATAAAGATTACGATTGAGTGTTGACTTGTTTTGGATTGGGGGCTTATAAGGCGGCAC
>CANMVS010000033.1 GCA_947501445.1 uncultured Rhizobiaceae group bacterium
TCACGGCGCACCGGCGCTTTCGCGCCTGCCTCCATAGGGGGCGGCCAAATTATTGGCCGGGCCGCAGTCGCGGCCTGATTGAGTGCCATACAGGATGACACAGGGTGCTGCGGATACTGCCTCTCGTGAGGTTTCCCATGCGGCACACCGTGCCCTATCGAGAGAATACGGTTACCCGCGCAGCGGGCAAGCGCGAATGCGCGTCGGGGCTTATGCACCGCCCCGTCTGGAGCCAGCGCCGAAAGGCGCGATACGGCGGGAAGACAATACTACAAAGCTATCAGTGATCGGGGTGCAGCGCAGAAGAGTGGTCCTGTGAACACGTGGGTTTGGCCGGCGGGGTTGATTTGTTTTCTATTCACGGCGTACCGGCGCTTTCGCGCCTGCCTCCATAGGGGGCGGCCAAATTATTGGCCGGGCCGCGGTTGCGGCCTGTTTGAGTGCCATGCAGGCAGGTACCGGGTGCGGCGAGCTGTGACTCTCGAGAGATTTCCCATGCGGCACGCTCTACCTTATAAAGGGCAAAAGAATTCCCGCGCAGCGGGCAAGCGCGAATGCGCGTCGGGCCTGATGGCCCGCCCCGTCTGGAGCCAGCGCCGAAAGGCGCGATACGGCGCGAAGACGAGCTAATCCTACATTCCGGTTACACCGGAATGTAGGCCTGCGCCTTTATTTCCTTCAGGATCAGGCTGGTTTTGACATGATCAATACCAGGAAGCTGGAACAGGAAATCCTCAAGAAACAGATTATAGGCCGTCTGGTCAGCACACATAACGCGCAGATGATAGTCCGCTTCACCGGTGGTGGCCAGACATTCGAGCACTTCATCACGCAACCGGACCGCAGCAATGAAATTATGCAGATGGCTGGTTTCGTGGCGCGTCAAAGATACATAGACAATTGCCTGAAATCCAAGACCTGCCGACGGTCCATCAACGATGGCTGAATAGCGCCGAATAACACCGTTTTTTTCCAAAGCATCCACACGCCGCCAGCACACGGAGGCCGATAGTCCAACTTTGTCTGCCAATGCCTGGTTGGTTATCTGGCAATCCATCTGAAGCTCGCGCAACAGGTGTCGGTCATGCCGGTCAAGCCGCATCATATAACTCCAATTTATTCCAAATTCGCCTGTATTTTGGTCATTTTATCCGCGATTACGGCGATTATCAACAATATGGGGCAAATTATCCGGCTTATCACGAGTAAAATAGCCACAACCTTAAAGAGGATCGTGGACGATGAATATTCAGGCGCAAGTACCGAACCACCGTTACACACTCGCTGACCGATACAGCAAGGATTGCGCGCGGATCTATTTAACCGGCACCCAGGCCATCACCCGTATTGTCTTGGATCAGGCCCGACGTGACCATGAGGCAGGTCTCAATACGGCAGGATTTGTATCAGGATATCGCGGCTCTCCTCTTGGCGGGGTCGATCTGGAATTGTGGCGGATTACCGATTTGCTCAAGGAGCACCGCATCGAGTTTCTCCCGGCGGTCAATGAGGATCTGGCAGCAACGGCAGTTCTCGGCTCGCAACAGGTGGAAACGCATCCGGATAAACAGGTCGAGGGCGTTTTTGGCCTTTGGTATGGCAAAGGCCCGGGCGTCGACCGTGCCGGTGACGCACTCAAACACGGCAATGCCTACGGCTCCTCCCCGCACGGTGGTGTGCTGGTTGTTGCCGGCGATGATCATGGCTGCGTCTCATCATCCATGCCACATCAGTCCGATGTCGCCTTCATGGCCTGGTTCATGCCAACGCTCAACCCATCCGGTATTGATGAGTATCTTCAATTTGGTGAATATGGCTATGCACTCAGCCGCTTCAGCGGCATGTGGGTGGGATTCAAGGCTGTTTCTGAAACGGTTGAGTCGGCAGGTTCGATTGAACTGCATCCCGATCGTTTGTTCAACGCACCACAATTTGACGCCCCAATGACCGGTTTGCACTATCGCTGGCCGGACCTGCCCGGTCCCCAGATCGAGGAGCGTATGGAGGCAAAAAAACAGGCGGTCTTTGCCTTTGCGGAAGCCAACCCTATTGATCGTCGTCTTTATGACCTGCCACAGGCCCGTTTTGGCATCGTCACCACTGGCAAGGGCCATCTCGACCTGATGGAAGCACTGCGCCTGCTGGAACTGGATGAACAGGCCTGCCGCGCATTGGGGATCGATGTTTACAAGGTCGGAATGGTCTGGCCGCTGGCACGGCGCGACGCACTTGCATTTGTACGTGGCAAACGCGAGGTTCTGGTCATTGAGGAAAAACGCGGCATCATCGAGAGCCAGTTCAAAGAATACTTCTACGATTATCCCGGCGACAAGCCCGACCACATGGTTGGCAAGCGCGATGAAAACGGTGAAAGACTGATCCCGTGGACCGGCGAACTGTCACCGATGCAGCTGATCACACCTGTGGCGCTTCGCCTCGACATGGTGTTCGAAACCGACAGGTTCAGCACACGGGCACGGTCGTTGCTGCAAAATCCCCTGCAACCCATCAGCGTCGCCGGTGCAACCCGAACCCCATATTTTTGCTCGGGCTGCCCGCACAACAGTTCCACCAAAGTGCCGCAGGGGTCAAAGGCTCTGGCGGGCATTGGCTGTCATTTCATGGCGAGCTGGATGGATCGTGAGACCACCTCCCTTATTCAAATGGGTGGCGAGGGGGTCAATTGGGCCGCCTCTTCAAAATTCACCGGAAAGGGACATATCTTCCAGAATCTTGGTGAAGGAACCTATTATCACTCCGGCTCCATGGCCATACGGCAATCAATCGCTGCCGGCGCCAATATTACCTATAAAATCCTGTTCAATGATGCCGTCGCCATGACCGGCGGGCAGCCGGTGGACGGCCCGGTCAGCGTTGAGGCCATCGCCCATGAGGTGCGCGCCGAAGGTGTCGTGCGCATTGCACTGGTCTCGGATGAACCGGACCGGCTGGACCTTGCCGATTTCCCCGCCGGCGTGACCAAACACCACCGCCGCGATCTTGATCCTGTACAGCGGGAGCTGCGTGAGGTTCCCGGCGTCTCTATCCTGATCTATCAGCAGGCATGTGCGACCGAAAAACGCCGCCGGCGCAAACGCGGAACGATGGAGGAACCGAAACGTTTCGCTGTCATCAATGAGCTGGTTTGCGAAGGCTGTGGCGACTGTTCGGTTGCATCCAACTGCCTCAGCGTCGAACCGGTTGAAACCGAATTTGGGCGCAAACGACAGGTCAATCTTTCTTCCTGCAACAAGGATTTCTCCTGTCTGGATGGCTTCTGTCCAAGCTTTGTGACCGTTGAAGGTGCCACCCGGCGCAAGGGCGAAAAAGTGCCCGTTGACGCTGCAAAACTGGCTGAGCAACTGCCACTGCCGGCCATGCAGTCCCTGCAACACCCTTATAATCTGTTGGTGACAGGCGTTGGCGGTACCGGCGTGATCACCGTGGGCGCTTTGATCACCATGGCTGCCCATCTGGAAAACAAGGGTGCAACGGTTCTGGATTTTACCGGCTTTGCCCAAAAATTCGGACCTGTGCTGAGTTACATCCGATTGGCCGCCTCACCGGCATCGCTCAATCAGGTGCGCATAGACAATGGTTCAGCCGATGCGCTGATCGGCGGCGACATCGTCGTATCATCGTCTCCCAAAGCGTCAGCCGCCTACAGCCCCCACATGCAAGCCGTAGTCAACACCGCAGAAGCACCGACTGGTGATATTGTCCGCTCACGCGATGCCAGCCTCGCGGTTGATGAGCGACTTACGGCGATATCATCAGCCATTGGCGCGCAGAACATGGCCACCATCAATGCCAACAGATTGGCCGAGCAGTTGCTGGGTGATACGGTTTTTGCCAACATCATCTTGCTTGGGTTTGCCTGGCAAAGCAGCCTGGTGCCTGTTTCCCTTACTGCACTTTTGCGCGCAATCGAGCTCAATGGTGTTGCGGTGCCTGCCAATGTGCAGGCATTTGCCTGGGGACGGCTGGCCTGCGCCCGCCCGGATCTGTTGCCACCCGACCAGCACGCGTCCGATAGGCAGGGACGATCACTGGAAGACATCATTGCCCGTCACAAAGATTTCCTGACCGATTATCAGGATGCCAGTTATGCGCAGCGTTATCTGCAACTGGTTGAACGGGTGCAAGCCCATGAGATGGCCCTAACGCCAGAAGGCATGACACCCGCGGGACTGGCAGAGACGGTGGCGCGGTCCCTGTTTAAACTCATGGCCTACAAGGACGAATATGAGGTGGCGCGCCTGCATATAGATCCGGCCTTCCACGCACGGCTGCGTGAGCAGTTCGAGGGCGATTTTTCGATCAAATATTATCTTGCCCCACCCTTTTTGCCGCTGGGTCGAGATGCAAGGGGACGACCGCGAAAGCGCCAGTTTGGCCCCTGGATGCTGCCCGCCTATCGTCTGCTTGCGCGCTTGAAACGCTTGCGCGGTACACCGTTCGATCCCTTTGGATACAGCCATGACAGGCGCATGGAACGTGATCTGATTGACTGGTTTGAAAAACTGGTGGGCGATCATATCGGCAACGTTACGACACAAACGCGTATGCAGTGGAAAAAGCTGTTTGCCATGCCAATGGAAATACGTGGCTATGGACCCGTGAAGGAAGAAGCGGTAGCAAGGGTCAAATCACAAATTGAGGCCGGCTTGCAAACTATCGAGCGGGAGTCGGCGGCAATATCCCGAACATAAGGACACACACTATGTTTGAAACTCTGCAATCCGCACCGGCAGACAAGATCCTTGCGCTGATGGCGCTTTATCGTGAAGATCCAAGGCAGGACAAAGTGGACCTCGGTGTTGGCATCTATAAGGATGCTGACGGCAATACCCCGGTGCTGCGTGCCATACGCAAGGCCGAGGAACGTCTGTTTGGTTCCCAGACAACCAAAGCCTATGTCGGCTTGCAGGGTGACAAGGAATTCTGCGCGGCAATGGGCGAAATTGTCATCGCGGATGCCGTGCCAGCAAGCCGGATGCGTGTGTGTCAGGCACCTGGCGGGTCCGGCGCATTGAGCATACTGGCGATGATGATCAACCGCGCCCGCCCCGGCGCAAATGTATGGATTTCTGATCCATCCTGGCCAAACCATATTCCACTATTATCCGGTGCCGGGCTGACAACACAAAGCTATCCCTATTATGACGCCGAAACCGGACAGATCAGGTTCGAAGCCATGATCGAGGCACTGGAGGAAGCTGAAACAGGCGATGTCCTGCTGTTGCATGGCTGCTGTCATAATCCGACCGGCGCAGATTTAACCCTGGAACAATGGCAGGCGGTTGCAAATCTGTGCAACGACAAGGGTCTGCTTCCCTTTGTGGACTTTGCCTATCTTGGTTTCGGTGACGGGTTGCAACAGGATGCCGCCGGTCTTCGCCTGTTGGCAGCACAAGTCTCCGAAATGATCATTGCGGCAAGCTGTTCGAAGAATTTTGGTGTCTACCGCGAACGTGTCGGTGCAGCGATGCTGATCGGTGCCAATAGCGATGAAGCCGATATCGCCTTTGGTCAACTGCTCTCGGTCACCCGCAGTGTCTATTCCATGCCGCCTGACCATGGCGCGGCAATCGTGCGGATTGTGCTTTGTGACCCGGAGCTGCGGGCCGATTGGCAGTTGGAGCTGGAAGAAATGCGTCAGCGCATGGAGAAACTGCGGCAGGATTTTGCCGATGCATTGCGCCGGGCATCCAACAGTTCGCGGTATGATTTCATCGCCAGCCAAAAGGGCATGTTCTCACGCCTTGGCCTGACAACGCAGCAGATTGAAACGCTGCGCGAAAATCATGGCATCTATATCGTCGGCGACAGCCGCATCAACATCGCCGGACTGCCCCAAGGACGTCTTGACGAACTGGCACGCGCTATTGTGGCAACGTCGGAATAATGCTGCGATGCAGACCCTTTGGTCCGCACGGTGACTGCCAGATGAAGACAAACCGATTGGGTGCAATCGGTTTGTCTGTGACAGCACCCTGTCCGGAATTCAGGCCAGGGCTGCCCGAATATCTTCCAGAATACCGGCGCGATGACGCCGTGCTGCCAGTGCGCCATTCATGTCGGTTTTGACAAACCGTGTCTTTGTGTGTGGCTGAAGCTGACCGATCAGATCCATATCGGCTGAAACAACGGTCCCAAGCATGAAATAACCACCGCCCGAAACCGCATCCCGGTGCAGCACAATCGGCTCGGTTCCACTTGGCACCTGAACCGAGCCGTAGGGATAGCACGCATCGGTGATATTCGATGGATCCGATCCGGCGCTGAAGGGTGCCTGCCGATCAACGAAGGTGAGTGCCCTGCCGCCCTGAAACCGATATCCCATGCGGTCGGCTTCCGGCGCAACTTTCCACACATCATCAAAAAATCCGGCGCCGGCTGCTTCGGTAATTCTGTGCCAGTAAAGCCCGGGCAGCACACGCAATTCCACATGTGATCCCGGCCCGCGACGCAGTTTTTCCGGCACCGTGCGACCAACCGAAACCTGGTTGCCATCCCTCAGCGGAAGCATGTCACCTGCCTGCAGTCCACGCCCGTCAACGCCGCCCAGTGCTCCAATTGCATAGGTGGAGCGACTACCCAGTGACATTGGTGTATCGATACCGCCGGATATGGCAATGTAGGCGCGCGCGCCTGAGCGCAGAAAATCAAAAGACAGTACCTGGCCCGATCTAACTGCAAAGGCAGTCCAGGTCTCCTGTGGCTCACCATCGAGTTTGGGCGGCAGATCGGCACCGGTCACAGCGACGAGCGCGTCCTGGGTAAACTCCAGTTCCGGTCCCATGAACACCGCCTCAAGACCGGCGGCATCTTCTGAATTGCCAACCAGCATGTTGGCGGCCCGCATGGCCAGACGATCCATTGCACCGCTAAGTGGAATGCCCAGATGGTAATAGCCAGGACGTCCCAGATCCTGAATGGTTGTGGCGAGACCTGCGTTTATGACTTTAACCGGCATGAAGTGCCTCCATCAGTTTGGCATTGGTGCCATCAATATCCGCGTTGAATGCATCAAGGGAAAAATCAACATTGCGAATGCGTGGTGCGAAATGCCCCTTTTCGACATCCTCCAGCGCCTGTTCATATTCATCGCGATTGATCGGTTTCCATTTGACGATATCGCCTGGTTTGAAAAAGACCATGAAATCCTTCAGGTAACTGACCCGCTGCTTCGGGTCATAGATCGGCATTGGTGTGATCCCGAACATCTGATAGCCGCCAGCCCCGCGAACGGAATAGATGCAGGAGAATGAACCGCCATAACCAACGGTCTGTTTGGGTGTATCCGTGCGTGGTCGCAGGTATTTGGGCACCTGTATCTGCCGTTTGCGGTCAACCATCTGATAGAGAAACGGCAGCCCTGCAACAAAACCAACCATGGAAACAAACCATGGCGCACCACTATGGGCCTGGATGAAACCGTCAACGCTATCATAGCCATTGATGCGTGCTGCATATTCAATATCGCTGGCCTGCGGGTCCTGATGGCGCTCGCGAAAACGCATCAGGGTCTCATGGGTCCAGGGATCCTGATAATAGACCGGAATTTCGATAATGCGTGTCTTCAGCACAGGCTCGGCCCGGTTCGCGCTTTCTTCCAGCCGTTTCAATTCCGCCATCAGGTCATCGGGATGAATGCGGTCCGGATTGAACTTGATCTGAAAGGATGCATTGGCGGGGCAGATTTCTGTCACACCATTGATCGATGCCTGTTTGACTGCACTGGTGATCGACAGGCTTTTGAAAAATGCCTCCAGCGACATCTCCGCATCGATCTCCACAAAGATGTGTTCATCACCGCCAAATGTATACCGCGTCGTCATGTCCGACACCTCCTTTATGATGCTTTGAGACTTGAAGCATTGGCCTCAAGCCATGGCTCAAGCCAATTGGTATGAACCGAACCACTTTGCACATCCCTGTCATCAAGCAGTGCCTCAAAAAGACCTGCAGTTGTCTGCACACCACCAATATCAAGTTCTGAAAGCGCGCCCTTGAGACGTGCCATGGCCAGTGGACGTGTGTGTGACCAGACAATCAGCTTGCCCAGCATGGAATCGTAGAACGGTGGGATCTGATATCCCGAATAAAGCATGTGATCGAAACGCACGCCCGGACCGCCGGGGACACGCAGGTCGCTTACCTTTCCTGGAAAAGGCATGAAGCCATTCGCCGGATCTTCAGCATTGATCCGCACCTCAATGGCATGGCCCCGGATGGCGATATCACCCTGGCTGAAAGACAGGGCCTGTCCACCGGCAATCCGGATCATCTCAGACACCAGATCAACACCGGTTATCCATTCGGTCAAAGGATGCTCGACCTGAATGCGGGTGTTCATTTCGATAAAGTAAAAATGGCCCGTAGCATCGTCATAAAGATACTCAATGGTTCCGGCACCACGATATCCCACCGATTTTGCCAGTTTCACCGCGCTATCGCACAGCATTTGCCTCGTATCACTGTCTAGCGCTGACGAAGGTGCTTCTTCCCAGACCTTCTGACGACGGCGCTGCAGAGAACATTCCCGTTCAAAACAATGAACCGCATTGACACCATCACCCAATATCTGCACCTCGATGTGGCGTGCACGGGTAATCATCTTTTCCAGATAAAGGCTGCCATCACCAAAGGCTGCCTGTGCTTCCGTTGCAGCCTGCGCCGCCAGGCCCTCAAAGGCTTCACCGCTATCAGCGATACGGATGCCGCGCCCGCCACCGCCGGCCGAGGCCTTGATCATCACAGGAAAGCCGATTTGTTCGGCACTTTCCCGTGCAACCGACAGATCCGTGATGACGCCATCGCTGCCCGGCACAGTGGGCACACCGGAGCGCTGCGCTGCAAGGCGTGCCGCTGCCTTGTTGCCCATAGTGCGAATGGTATCGCCTGTTGGCCCGACAAACACCATGCCTGCCGCCTCAACGGCATCCGCAAAGTCAGCATTTTCCGCCAGAAATCCGTAACCCGGATGGATGGCATCTGCGCCACAGCTGCGTGCCGCAGCCAGTATGGCATCAGCGCAAAGGTATGATTTGGATGCTGCCGGCGGCCCTATGTCAACGCTCTCGTCAGCAAGCTTTACGGCCAGAGAGTCCGCGTCAGCGGCACTATATGCCTGTACCGTTTTGATACCCATGTCGCGCGCGGCACGAATAATGCGTACAGCAATTTCTCCGCGATTGGCGATGAACAGTTTTTCAATCGTCATAACGCCCACTCACGTCTCAATCTCGGCAAGCACCTGACCGGCCATCACCGGGTCTTCGTTATCGGCGGCAAAGGACATGATCTTCCCGTCAAATGTGCTGGCTATTTCATGAAAAGACTTCATGACCTCTACCAGCCCAATGACATCTCCCTTCGCAACGCTGTCGCCAACTTCCTTGAAATTGGGCTGATCCGGTGCAGGCTTGCGATAGAATGTACCGGGAAGTGGCGAACGCAATTCACTGGTTGGCATATTCAATTCCTCTATGGTTGCGACGTTTTATGACAGTGCACTGTTGATCGCCCTGGCAATGGCGACGGCATTTGGCGTATCAGAATGGACACAGATGGTCTGCGCACGCACGGGCACATCAAGGCCGCCGGTACTGCGCACAACACCCTCGCGCACCGCACGCAGGGTACGTTTCGCCGCTGCCTGCGGGTCAACGGCTGCATGTTCACGCGTTATAATCAGTTGCCCTTCATCATCGTATTCCAGATCCGCAAAAAACTCGGCCCTGAACTCCAATCCCCGCGCCGTGAAAACCTCCTCATGAAGTGTATTGGCAAGCCCGAACAGCGGCACCGAAAAATGATCGCCTATATCAGCAATCGCATGGGCTATGTGCTCTTGCCTGGCCGCCATGGCATAGAGCGCTCCATGTGGTTTAAGGTGGTTGAGGCGAACGCCTGCAACTTCGAGAAAACCTTTCAATGCGCCGATCTGATAAAGCACGATGTTAGCCATTTCTTCACGGTCTATCTTCATTTCCCGCCGACCGAAACCCGGCAGGTCCGGCAGGGAAAAATGGGCCCCGACACCGACGTCAAATCGCTTTGCAAGCTCAACCGTGTGACGCATATGGTTGGGGTCGGAACCATGAAATCCGCAGGCCACATTGGCTTCCTTGATGTGTGGCATCATGGCTTCGTCGTCGCCCATTTTATAAAGACCAAAACTCTCGCCCATGTCGCAATTGATGTTGACTGCCATTTCTCTCTCGCTTTTTTATGCACTAAGGGATGCGACGAAACGCAACCGGACCTGATCGGCGATGACCGCAAGGATCAACAACGCGCCAAGGACAACTGTCTGAAGATAAGATTCGATCCGTGCCAGGTTCATGCCGTTCTGCACCAGACCAATGAAGAGCGCACCGAGGACCACATTTTCCAATCGGCCGACACCACCGCGTAAACTAACGCCGGCGATGACACAGGCGGCAATGGATTCCAGCGGCATAGATGCACCAATATTGGCCTCACCGGTATCAAGGCGCGCAGTCAGCAGCATGCCGGATATGGCCGCCAGCATGCCACAAAGCAGATAGGTCCAGAACAGGGTCAGTTTCGTATTGATACCCGACAGACCGGCGGCCTTGATATTGCCACCAACCGCATAAAAATAACGGCCATAGGGGGTTCGATTGAGAAACAGATAGAGCACCAGTATTATGATGGCGGCAACATAGATCGGTGCCGGAATCCCAAACAATGTGCCAAAGCCAAAAGTATCACCAAAGGCCTGTGGCATGCCATAGACAGGCACACCGCCGGTCAGATAGAGCGCTGCACCAAAACCGACAGAGGCCATGCCCAAAGACATCATGAATGGCGAAACATTGAAAATGGCAACACCGATGCCGTTGCAGATACCAATCAGTGTTCCAGCGGCAACGCCAGCAAGACACCCCAGCAGGATCGCCAGCCAGACGGCATCCGGCATTGCAACATAAAGACTGGACATGGCCAAAGCACCAACAACAGATGTCACGGCCAGAATGGTTCCAACGGACAGATCGAAGCCGCCTGTCAGCAATGCAAGCATCTGACCAAGTGACACGATCATCAGATACACCGATTGGCGCAATACATTCGTTAAATTGCGGCTGGTAAGAAAATTGTCCGACAGCAATGTGAATATAATCAAAGCAGCGACCAGCAATACCGGCAGAATACCGATGCGCACAAAGAGTTTCTTGAACAGGTTAGCCGATTGTCGCGTCGTTGGTGCTGTCATTTGCAATTCGCCCATATCATGCGGCCTCCCGCTCAAAAAAATGTGCCAGTACATTTTCTTCAGTAATGTCGCTGCCAGTAAGTTCGGTTTGAATGCGCCCGCGATAAAAAACCAATGCACGATGGCTCATATTGAGAATTTCGGGCAGATCAGAAGAGATGAGCAATATGGCAACACCGCTTTTGCACAATTGCGCAATGAATTCATAAATGGCCGCGCGCGTGCCAACATCCACGCCAACGGTAGGCTCATCAAATGCAATAAGATCGAAATTACGGGTAAGGCTGCGCGCCAGCATGACCTTTTGCTGGTTGCCGCCTGAAAAATGCTCGACAGCACGCTCTACCCGCCTTGGCGACAGATTAAGGCGCTCGGCAAGGGCATCGACAGCCCGGGCTTCAGCTTTTCTGTCCAGCGTCAGGCCATTGGAAAACGGCATCGTATCCAGCGCTGCAAGGGTCATGTTCTCCCGCGCAGAACGCATCAGCATCAGCCCGTCGGTGTGGCGATTGGCGGGCAAATATAAAAACCCGCCCCTGAGCATTTGCCCCATTGTCTTGCCGGTAACATTCTGCCGCTTGAACGAGATTAATCCATCAGCAATTTGCCGGGCACCAAAACAGGCCTGTGCAAAGGAGGATTTGCCCGACCCGACCAGCCCGGCCAGACCAACGATCTCACCGCGCTTTACGCTCATCGATACGCCACGCACCATGGCGTCGGTCGTCGCAAGCCGATCGACATTCAATATTTCGGCACCCGGTTCAAAATCAATCTGTGGAAATACCTGTCCAACCACCCGGCCGGTCATCAGATTGACCAGCTTTTCCTCCGATGCGGATTTTGCATCAACCGTGTCCACATAACGGCCATCACGCAATATGGTGATACGGTCGCCAATTTCCTTAATTTCAGCCATGCGATGGGTAATGTAGATAATACCGACACCATCATCTTTCAGCCTGCGAACCAGTTGAAACAGCTGCGTCGTTTCATGATGGGTCAGGGAGGCGGTGGGCTCGTCCAGTATCAAAACCGAGACATCGGAGCGAAATGCTTTGGCGATCTCCACCATCTGCTGTTCTGCCCGGGTCAATTTGTCCACCCGGGTATTGAGTGGCAGATGGAAATCCAACCGCTCCAGAATATCCCGTCCCTGTTGGTTCGCGGCTCTTTTATCCAAAAAACCGGCACGTCTTGGTTCTGCGCCAAGGAGCAGGTTTTCCAGAACACTCAACTGCGGTATCAGCGAAAACTCCTGAAACACGGCACTTATCCCCAGTGCCCTGGCCTCATGAACCGTGTTTAACTGCACCGGATCACCCTTGAAGCGAATATCGCCACCATCGGGCTGCACGGCACCCGCCAGCATGGAGATCAGCGTGGATTTCCCGGCGCCGTTTTCGCCAAAAAGAATGTGAACTTCACCAGCCTTGAGATCCAGACTGACCTGATCAAGGGCGATCACACCGGGATAGTGTTTTTGCAGATCGTGGATCTGGAGAAGTGGATACGCGTTACGCGCCTGCGCATCCACTTCACCGGATTGGCCAACCTTTTGACCATCAGACCGGGAGGTCATAACTCCGGTTCCCGCGCTGTTCTATTCTACCCGAAAGACCGGTTTGAAGCCGGTTGGGGCCAGCGTAGACGTTGCGTCAAAGTCTGCGTGGTTGTCCTGTGTCACCACAAAGAGTGCAGGACCCACATGTTTTTCATATTCCTGCCCTTCGAGAATACGAACGGCCTGATCAATGGCAACGCGCCCCTGCACAACCGGAGAATCCGTTGGCGCAGCCAGAATCTGACCACGGCGAATGCCCTGATCAACACCTGGCGTATAATAATAGGACAGAACCTTGACCTTGTCGCTCAGTCCGCGTGAACGCAGGATCGGAATAGCCGCTTCGGCGGTCACCGCTGTGCCGACAACATAATCAAGGTCCGGATGCGCTTCGAGCGTATCTTCAACCAGTTTGGCCTGTGCCTCTTTGCCGGTATCGCCATATTTGGTTTCGACCAGATCAATGGCACTGCCATCAATCGCCCCGGTAAAGCCGGTATTGCCCGCTTCGACCCAACCCGCACCAGCAGGTCCGGGGAACCATGCTGCCTTGACAGCCGAGGAACCGGACGGGTGTTTTTCAGCCAGATAGGCCCCGGCCTTGCCACCCATTTCGCCAAAGGAAACCAGTGATTTTGCACTCAGCTCGGACGACGACATGCCATTGACCACATCAATGACCGGAATGCCTTTGGCGCGCACTTCCTTGACAATATTATTAAGACCATCAAAGGAGATTGCGCCGATGACCACAGCCTGTGCACCGGCTGCAACGCAGTCCTCTATCTGAGAAATCTGGTTGTTCAGCTCGGTGTAACCACCGGCTTCAACCAGCTGCATTTTAACACCAAGACGTTTTGCCTCTTCCACAACACCATAATCCACGCCCAACCAGTAGGCATCCTTCATATGAGGAAAGGACACACAGATTTCCCAGGGTTTTGAAGCTTTCTCCAATGGTTTGTAATCCATGGTCTTGCGCGGGCTGGCCATATCAAATGGCGGGTCCCAGGCTTCCACCGGATAAGGAAACCAGTCATCAGCCTTCACAGAGGCTGTTGCGGCAACGGCCAGAGCGGCTGATCCGAGCAAAGCAAGCGTAACTTTTTTCATGTTCGTAATTCCCCAGTTTGGT
This sequence comes from uncultured Rhizobiaceae group bacterium, assembly GCA_947501445.1. Classification (GTDB taxonomy): domain Bacteria; phylum Pseudomonadota; class Alphaproteobacteria; order Rhizobiales; family Rhizobiaceae; genus Hoeflea_A. The sequence continues at coordinate 13,948 of CANMVS010000033.1, forward strand.
TTCTTCCTGGCCTGCCCGGATGAATTACGTTTCAACGCTCCCACGCCCGAAACACCAGTTTGAAATCCGAAACTGCCACTTCGACAAGGGTATTCATCAAACACATATATTGTAAAATACGAAATTATGCGTAGTATTATCTGATAAACTGATGCATGAGAAACAACCAACACCTGCTCATTCAATTCGCGAAATTCATTGATATCTACTAACTCTTTGAAAAAGATAGCAAACATAGCGCAGCATTGCGACACCTCCCTGGCAACTCAGAGATCGCCTGAATCCTGAATGCACCACAACTCAGATAAATCTATTCATTGAATTGGAAAAACTGATGGAACCATCCCTGCGCCAGATCCGATATTTTATTGCGGTGGCCAATGCCGGTCAGATATCGCGCGCCGCCATGGAAATCAGTGTCTCACAATCAGCCGTGACAGCGGCGATCAAATCTCTGGAGGAAATGATTGCCGCTCCATTGTTTGAGCGGCACGCAGGTGGCGTCACGCTGACCTATGAAGGCAATCTGTTTCTTGACCATGCGCGTCATATCGTTGCTGCAGTTGAGGAAGCTGTGCAATTGCCCCGCCGCATTCGCGAAAATGTAAGCGGGCGCATCAACATGGCTGTCAGTTATACTGTCTCCGGGTATTTCCTGCCGCCCTATATCGCGCGTTTCTCGCGCGGTTTCCCCAATGTACAGATCAATCTGACAGAGGCTGATCGCGGTGTCATCGAGGAGGGGTTGATTTCAGGAACTTTTGATCTGGGTGTTGTTTTGACATCCAACATCATCAATCAGGAGGACCTCTCCTGCGATACGCTGTTTCGCTCACGCAGGCGCCTGTGGCTTGATGCACACCACCGTTTTTTGGAACAAAGCAAGGTATCGCTGCAGGATATCGCCGCCGAACCATACATTATGTTGACGGTCGACGAGGCCAGCAACACGGCGCAACGCTACTGGAACAAGACACCGCATAGTCCGGCCACCGTTTTTCGTACCTCGTCTGTCGAGGCCGTGCGCAGCATGGTGGCAAATGGCATGGGCGTTGCTGTTCTGTCGGACATGGTCTACCGGCCCTGGTCACTCGACGGGCGCCGCGTCGAAGTCATGCCGGTCACCGATACGATCCCCACCATGGACGCCGGTTTTGCCTGGTCCAATGGCTCGGAGCGCAGCAATGCGGTCAATGCATTTATCGAATTCATGCATCTGGCAATGGGTCCCGATACCAAGGGAACCTGGAATTGAGTTCAAACGCTTGAAACATGCAGGGCTGACGCCCTGCATGTAAATCCTGCATCAGCTTCCGATGCCACCAAAGCAAAGATATTTGATTTCCACAAAATCATCGGTACCGTATTTTGATCCCTCACGACCAAGGCCCGATTGCTTGACCCCGCCAAAGGGCGCAACCTCTGTCGAGATCAAACCGGTATTAATGCCAACCATGCCATATTCGAGTGCCTCGGCGACAGTCCACACGCGCGAAAGATCACGGGCATAAAAATAGGAGGCAAGACCAAATTCTGTATCATTGGCAAGCGCGATGACCTCATCAACACTGTCAAAACGAAACAGCGGTGCCACCGGTCCAAAAGTCTCTTCGCGGGCGACTTTCATCTTTGTCGTAATTTCAGTCAAAACGGTCGGCTGAAAAAATGTGCCGCCGCGCGCATCGCGTTCTCCACCGATCAGCACTTTTGCCCCGTGGGCCAATGCATCTGCCACATGATCTTCAACTTTTGCCAAACCCTGATCATCAATCAGCGGGCCGGTTGTTACACCATCGGAAAATCCATCACCAACCTTGAGTGCCTCAACTTTGGCAGCAAGCTTTTGCGCAAATTCATCATAAACAGCCGATTGTACGTAGATGCGGTTTGCGCATACACAGGTCTGCCCGGCATTGCGGTATTTGGAGATCATCGCGCCTTCAACGGCAGCATCTATGTCCGCGTCATCAAATACGATGAAAGGTGCATTACCGCCCAGTTCAAGGCTGACTTTCTTGATCTGATCAGAACATTGGCGCATCAAAATACGGCCAACTTCTGTTGATCCGGTAAAGGTCAATTTGCGCACTTTGTCATTGTCACAAAATTCGCGGCCAATGGACGGGCCGTCCATACCGACAATAAGGTTGACGACACCGGCGGGCATGCCGGCCCGCTCGGCCAGAACAGCAAAGGCAATGGCCGACAGCGGTGTCTGCTCTGCCGGTTTGACGACAACCGCGCAACCGGTTGCCAGCGCCGGTGCGATCTTGCGGGTGATCATTGCATTGGGAAAGTTCCACGGCGTGATGGCAGCAACCACACCAATGGGCTGTTTGACCACAACAATTCGCTTGTCCTGCTGGTGGCCCGGAATGGTATCGCCATAAACGCGTTTGGCCTCTTCGCCAAACCATTCCATGAATGACGCACCATAGATAATCTCACCGCGCGCCTCGGCAAACGGCTTACCCATCTCCATGGTCAGTATTGTTGCCAGATCATCAGCATTTTCAACCTGAAGCTCAAACAGTCGCCGCAGTACAGCACCGCGTTCTTTGCCCGTGCGTGCGGCCCATTCTTTCTGGGCGGCATGGGCCGCCTCAATCGCGGCACGGGTCTCCACAGCACCCATATCTGGCAAACTGGCGATTGTATCGCCAGTGGCCGGATCATTGATATCAAAACGGCCGCTATCTGCCGTTTCACTGATCCACGTTCCACCAACCAGTCCGGCTGCAGGCAAAAGTGTTGGATCGGTTAGTTTTGAAAGTAATGCATCTGAAATGCTCATGGCCTGGCGCCTCCGCACGTATGGAAATTGAAGTGCCCGGCGGGCACGGCTTTGTTCTGTGTATAGGCGCAGTGCGCAGTTGCCACAACTGTCCAGTCCATTCGCAATTATGGACCAGAAGACACAAAGCCGATTGGTGCGATCAGGACAGGCAACTTTCAGGTTTCAACAGGAACGCCGTATGAGATTATCGCTGATCCGCGGCACCGGTGGATTCGCGCACAATCAGGCTTGTCTGCATCTCGGTCACCACAGGAGATGACAGACGCGCATTGATGATATCAAGCAGCATGGTCATCGCAGTGCGGCCGATTTCGACCCGTGGCTGGCTGATGGTTGTCAGTGGCGGGCTGTAGCTCTGACTGATAAACAAATCATCAAATCCAACAACAGAAACATCTTCCGGCACCCGCAGGCCACGCCGGCGCAATTCACCAATCGCTCCAAAAGCCATTTCATCATTGGCAACAAACAGTGCTGTCGGCGGGTTCACATCATCAAAGAGCGCGCGGGCACATTCACAGCCGCTTTGAATGGAATAATTACCCACCGGCTCATAATTCGCCGGTATGTCGAGGCCGGCCTCAGCCATAGCCTTGCGGTAACCTTCCAGCCGCAACCGGCTCAATATTTCCGGCAAGGGGCCACAGATATGGGCAATACGTTTGTGCCCCAGATCAGCAAGATGATGAACGGCCTGTTTTGCTGCAGCACAATTGTCAATTTGCACATGGGCCAGATTGCTGTTCTCAATGGCCTCCAAGGCGACAACGATGGGGGTCATGCCCGATGCATCGCGCACAATCTCATGGTCGGCCGGCATATTGCCGGTCATCAGGATCATGCCGTCCGCCTGCCCGTCCCGCAGCATGTCGAAATATTCAACTTCCCGGTCGTGGTCATCTTCGGTGTTGCCCATTAACAGGACAAAGCCGGCAGCTCGTGCAACCTCTTCAACACCCTTGAAAATCTCAAGATAAAAGGGGTTGCTCATGTTGCGCACGACCAGCAGAACCGCCATGGACTTTTGAATACGCAAGTTGCGCGCCCGCACGTTAAGGCGGTAGTTCAACCGCGTCGCCGCTTCTCGGACCTTTTCACGCGTGCGCTCGGTGACCAATGATGAATCGCTCAGCGCCCGGGACACGGTCGCCGTGGAAACACCGGCCACGCGGGCGATATCCTTGATCTTTGTGCGCTCACTCATCTTTGTCTCATCACATTCATTCAATCCGTCGTTCCGGCACGGGCTGTTCGCTTCGAACTGCCAAAAATGACCGCACGGGTAATCTTCGGTAATGCCTTGTTATAATTGATTTGTAATCGATTGCAAAATCTCTGTATTTGCCTGCATTTTTTGCCCAACAATCACAGCACGCAATTTGGTTTTCACCACAAACCCTGCGCACAGGGCGCAGGGCCGAGGATTTGTGGTGCAAATACCTCTACCGGATGAACCGGTGGCATTTTCTAGCCTGTCACAGCTGGAATGACCACCAATATCCTCAGCGTAACATCTGTGCACAATTGTATTGCTCAATTAATAGGCACAATGCACGCCGATTAAATATTAGGCACAAATGATGGTGTTTCTGCCGTTGGAGCACGTTCAGCAGGACCATGAATAAGATCAACCATTACAAGAGGATACGGACAATTCCGCCGTTACAGCCAGCAATTGGCACGATTCCTGCTGCACCTGTGACGGTGCAAATACCTCTTATGGAGACAAATATGACAACTGCGAAAGATAAAATTCGCTCAATCGGCTTGGCGGCACTTGCTACCGGCATGATGACAACTGCTGCCTTTGCAGCTGACGATACAATCAAGGTTGGCGTGCTGCATTCCCTGTCGGGCACAATGGCCATATCTGAAACAACACTCAAAGACGCCATGTTGATGCTCATTGAAGAGCAAAATAAAAAGGGCGGCCTGCTGGGCAAGCAACTGGAAGCTGTCGTGGTTGACCCGGCATCCGATTGGCCGCTGTTTGCGGAAAAAGCCCGCGAACTTCTGGACGTCCACGACGTTGCCGCTGTCTTCGGCAATTGGACCTCAGTGAGCCGCAAATCAGTATTGCCAGTGTTCGAGGAACTCAACGGCATTCTCTTCTATCCCGTTCAATATGAAGGCGAAGAAAGCCAGCGCAACGTTTTTTACACTGGCGCTGCCCCCAATCAGCAGGCAATTCCTGCGGTGGATTATCTGCTTGAAAATGAAGGTGTGGAGCGCTGGGTTCTAGCCGGTACAGATTATGTGTACCCGCGCACAACCAATAAAATTCTTGAGGCATACCTTAAGTCAAAAGGTGTCACAGACGCTGATATCATGATCAATTACACACCATTTGGTCATGCCGATTGGCAAACAATTGTATCTGACATCAAGACCTTTGGCACCGAGGGCAAAAAAACCGCCGTCGTATCGACCATCAATGGTGATGCAAACGTGCCTTTCTACAAGGAACTTGGCAACCAGGGCATAGCAGCCACAGACATCCCGGTTGTCGCGTTTTCCGTGGGTGAAGAAGAACTGGCCGGTCTCGACACCGCTCCACTCGTTGGCCATCTGGCAGCCTGGAATTATTTCCAATCTGTGGAATCGGACGAAAATGCTCAGTTCATTGAAACCTGGCGGGCCTTTACCGGCGATGATGAGCGGGTAACCAACGATCCCATGGAAGCCCATTACATCGGATTCAACATGTGGGTTGATGCGGTTGAAAAAGCTGGCACCACTGATGTTGATAGCGTCATTGACTCGATAATCGGCGTGTCCGTGCCCAATCTGTCTGGTGGTTATTCCACGATGATGCCGAACCACCACATCACCAAACCGGTACTCATTGGCGAAATTCAGGACGACGGTCAGTTCGAAATTGTCGACCAGAGCGATGGCCTGGTTGCCGGTGATGCCTGGTCGGATTACCTGCCGGATTCAGCCAAGCTGATCTCCGATTGGAGGAGCCCGCTTTCGTGCGGTAACTTCAATGTTGCAACAGCCACCTGTGGTGGCAAGGGCAGCTAACACCTTTCGATTTCACAGCGGGCAATCAATGCCCGCTGTTTTTCCTCCGACCATAAATTGTTGTTACATGTCATATATTTACCGATTGCTTGCTGCTCTTCTACTTGTCCCGCTCCTGCTTACCAGCGCCGGCGCACAAACCGAATTGCGTGATCTTGTCAACGCGCTGTCCGGCGGCAAACTCAGCGCGCGGGCCGCACAGATCGAAGCAATAGCGGCCACGGGCAACGTACACGCGGTTCCCGTGTTGCGCGCGCTGCAGGACGGCACATTGTATTTTCGCAAATCGGACAAACAGATATTTCTGACAAAAAAATCCGGCAAGGATTTTGTTCTGAGTGACCCTTTGACATTGGAAACAATCGCCACAGAACCCAGGAAAGCTTTTACAAAAGTGCGGGTAAACAACGCATTGCGCCGCCAGATTGCCAGCATCATCGGTACAATGACCTTGCACAGCGATGACCCGCAGGCGCGTATCGCCGCCGCAAACAGCATTCGCAAAACCGGTGAAGCCGCAAATCTGCCAACCCTGAATGACGCTATCAAAGCCGAAAAAGACGGCGCGGTTCTCGCAGCAATGGAATTGGCGCGGGCAGCAATCATTCTCAAAACCGACGCAACTGTTGATGAAAAGGTCGACGCGATAGAGCGTATCCGCACCGCTGGCGGCACTTCTGCCATTCCCCTGCTGCGCACCCTTGCCAAGGGGTCCGACGCCACACTTTCCAAGGCAGCAGATGCGGCCATTGCCGAGATTGAGCAGGCAAAAGCATTGTGGAACATTGGCCAGACCGTCTGGTATGGCGTTTCGCTCGGTTCCGTGCTGCTTTTGGCCGCCATTGGTCTGGCCGTTACATTCGGCGTCATGGGTGTGATCAATATGGCCCATGGTGAAATGGTGATGCTTGGTGCCTATACGACCTTTGTCGTCCAGGAACTGATCCGCAATAATTATCCGGGTCTTTTTGACTATTCGCTCGCTTTGGCTCTGCCCATGGCCTTTCTGGTTTCAGGCGCTTGCGGCTTTGCCATGGAGCGCGGCATCATTCGCTTTCTATATGGACGGCCCCTGGAAACACTGCTGGCGACATGGGGCGTATCACTCATTTTGCAGCAAACCATTCGCACCATATTTGGCTCGACGAACAAGGAGGTCGGAAACCCTTCCTGGATGTCTGGTGCGTACGAATTTGGCGGGTTGACCCTCACTGCCAACCGAATGTGGATTGTGGTATTTGCCATGGTCGTCTTCTCCGCCCTTTTTATCGTCCTCAAAAGAACCGGTTTCGGTCTGCAGATGCGGGCCGTCACCCAAAACCGAAAAATGGCGTCTTCCATGGGAATCAGAACGCCCTGGGTGGATGCGCTGACCTTTGCACTTGGATCAGGCATCGCCGGTATCGCAGGTGTGGCGCTTTCCCAGATCGCCAATGTCTCACCCAATCTTGGCCAAAGCTACATTATCGACAGTTTCATGGTGGTGGTGTTCGGCGGGGTTGGCAATTTGTGGGGTACGCTTGTCGGCGCGCTCTCACTGGGCATAGCCAACAAGTTTCTTGAACCCTATGCCGGTGCGGTATTGGCCAAAATTCTGATTCTCGTCTTCATCATATTGTTCATTCAGAAGCGACCACGCGGACTGTTTGCGCTCAAGGGCCGGGCGGTGGAAGCATGATTACCTCCTTCATCTTCAAAGCGCTGGATCGCCGCGCAATCTGGGTGGTTGGTGCTCTGGTGACACTGGCAGCTGCCGTGCCGGCCTGTAATTTGCTACTCCCGGCAAACAGTCCACTGCACATTTCCAATTTTGCAATAACCCTTATGGGCAAATACCTGACCTACGCATTGCTGGCCTTGGCACTGGATCTTGTCTGGGGTTACTGCGGTATCCTGTCGCTTGGACACGGCGCATTCTTTGCGCTGGGTGGCTACGCGATGGGCATGTATCTGATGCGCCAGATTGGTTCACGCGGGGTCTACGGCGATCCGGTCCTGCCGGATTTCATGGTATTTTTGAACTGGCAGGAACTACCCTGGTTCTGGCTGGGGTTTGATCAATTCTGGTTTGCAGCGATCATGATTGTTCTGGTTCCGGGAACGCTCGCATTCGTTTTTGGCTGGTTTGCCTTTCGCAGCCGGGTGACCGGCGTATATCTGTCCATCATCACCCAGGCGATGACCTATGCGCTGTTGCTGGCATTCTTTCGCAATGAAATGGGTTTTGGCGGCAACAATGGCCTGACCGATTTCAAGGATATTCTTGGGCATGCGATTCAATCCGACACGACGCGGGCGGCTCTTTTCGCCGCCTCGGCTTTGTCCCTGGCCGTCGCTTTCCTGATCTGCTCAGGTATAGTGCGTTCAAAATTCGGCAAGGTTCTGATCGCTGTACGGGACGCGGAAACCCGGTCCCGGTTTTTTGGTTTCCGGGTTGAGAACGTCAAGCTCTTTGTCTTTGTTGTTTCGGCCATGATGGCAGGCGTCGCCGGTGCACTCTATGTGCCGCAGGTCGGCATCATCAACCCGGGTGAATTTGCGCCCGCCAATTCAATCGAGGTTGTTATCTGGACGGCTGTTGGTGGTCGCGGCACACTCATTGGCCCGATCACCGGTGCTGTACTGGTCAATGCCGGCAAATCGGTCTTCACTGCAGCCTTCCCCGAATATTGGCTCTTCGCACTTGGCGCATTGTTTGTCGCCGTTACGTTGTTTCTGCCCAAGGGCATCGTTGGTGCCATAATGGCAGCAAAAACCCGCCTGAGCAGGCCACCAAGAACATCGACAACCAATGCTGCACCGGAGGCAGCAGAATGACAAAAGCAGCACACGGAAGTATCCTCTATCTGGACGGCGTCAGTGTTTCATTTGATGGGTTCAAGGCCATCAATAATCTTTCGCTCATTCTGGAACCGGGTGAAATGCGCGCAATAATAGGCCCAAATGGTGCAGGTAAAACCACCATGATGGACATTATCACCGGCAAGACCCGCCCCGATTGTGGTGATGTTATCTTTGATGGGGAAATCGACCTGACCTGCCATGATGAAACAGACATTGCTTCATTGGGAGTCGGCAGGAAGTTTCAAAAACCAACCGTCTTCGAAAGTCACACCGTGTGGGATAATCTCGAGCTGGCGCTCAACCGCGACCGGGGTATATTTGCAACGCTCTTTCATACCCCAACCGGGCAGGATCACGAACAGATCACAAAAATACTTGAAACCACGCGCATGGTCCACAAAAGCCAGGAGCTGGCGGCAAACCTGTCCCACGGACAAAAACAATGGCTCGAAATCGGTATGTTGCTGGCACAGGAACCAAAATTGTTGCTGGTGGATGAACCGGTTGCCGGAATGACCGATGCCGAGACAGTGGAAACGGCCCGGCTATTGCGCGAGATTGCAAAAGATCGCTCTGTCGTTGTTGTCGAGCACGACATGGGTTTTGTGCGTGACCTGAACGTCAAGGTCACAGTATTGGCGGAAGGTTCTGTTCTGGCAGAGGGCTCGCTTGACCATGTCAGTTCCAATCAGAGCGTTATTGAAAACTACCTCGGACGATAAGGCAGGGCAATCGAAGTCAATGACATCCTTGAGCATCAACCATATCCATCTTCATTATGGCGCTGCAGAAGCCCTGCGCGGCGTGTCACTTGAGGCGCAGCCTGGGCGTATCACATGCGTTTTGGGTCGCAACGGTGTTGGTAAAACCTCACTGCTGCGCGCCATAACGGGTCATCATGCGGTATCTGCCGGTTCCGTGAGCCTTGGCAACACTATGCTCGGTAACATGGCACCCTATGGGCGTGCCGCAAAGGGCCTGGCAAGTGTGCCACAGGGACGGGAGATATTTCCGCTTTTGACAGTCAGGGAAAACCTTGAGACGGGCTTTGCCTGTCTGCCGCGATCCGGCAGAACCATTCCACCGGAAGTGTTTGACCTGTTTCCCGTGCTTGAGACGATGCTGTCGCGACGGGGCGGTGACCTTTCAGGCGGCCAGCAACAGCAACTGGCCATCGGTCGGGCGCTCGTCACCCGCCCAAAACTGTTGCTTCTGGATGAACCGACAGAGGGCATTCAGCCATCGATCATCAAGGATATTGGCCGGGCACTGACCTTTCTGCGCGACACAGCGGGGCTTACTATTTTGCTGGTTGAGCAATATCTGGATTTTTGTCGGGACCTGGCTGATGCGGTCTATATAATGGACCGTGGTGAGATTGTTCACCGAGGTACGGCACAGGATCTCGATGACCCCGAGATACGTCGCCATTTGATGGTGTAATCAAAGCGCAATGTTGATACGAACCACAGACGGGTTTTCTCCTGTCAAAATGCAGCGAAGCAAGGGCAAGGCAAGGCTCTCGGTCAAAAACCGCGATGGCCTGTCATGCGTGGCAAATCTGTATCAGGAGGGTGCGGCGAAAATCCGGTTACCCAAAACCCACAGCGGCAATGCGCTTGATGCCGTATTGATCAACACATCCGGTGGAATGACCGATGGTGACCGGTTTGAATGGTCCATAGATATTGAGACAAATGCAAAGGCCATTGTCACAAATCAGGCCTGCGAAAAGGTCTATCGTGCACGGACGGGTGACACTGCCAATGTTAAAACCGATATCCATGTGGCCAGCGGTGCTGCGTTTTCCTGGTTGCCACAGGAAACCATCCTGTTCAATGCGGCCGCACTAACCCGCCAGTTAACGGTTCATCTGGCTGATGACGCCCGATTTCTTTGTGTAGAGCCACTGATATTTGGCCGCCATGCGATGGGAGAAACGGTTCATGACGTGCTGTTTCGTGACCGTTGGCGCATTTTCCGGGCAGAACGGTTGCTCCATGCCGAAGACAGCCGTTTTGAAGGAACACTTCCACCTGTATTACATCGTCAGGCGACAACCAATGGCCATACGGCCCTGGCGAGCCTGGTCATGGTTCATCCACACTGCGGTGACATGGTGAGTGCCGTTCGCCAGATGTTGAATACGTCGGGGGGGGCCAGTGCGATCGAATCCTCCGCCGGCAGCAGGATGGTCATTCGCATGACAGCACAATCCGGATTGGCATTACGCAAACAACTCGTACCGGTCATCGACTGGTGCAATGCAAAAATCATCGGCCCCGGACACGGCTTGCCGAAACTATGGAACATTTGAGGAGACACCATGAACCTGACACCCAGGGAAAAGGACAAATTGCTGATCGCAATGGCAGCAGAAGTCGCCAGAAAACGACTGGCACGCGGTGTGAAACTCAACCACCCCGAGGCCATCGCCCTGATCTGCGATCATGTTGTGGAAGGCGCGCGAGACGGGCGCACCGTACCTGAGTTGATGGAGGCGGGCGCCCATGTCATTCGCCGCGACCAGGTCATGGAAGGTATCGCGGAGATGATCCCCGATATCCAGGTTGAAGCCACGTTTCCAGACGGGGTTAAACTTGTCACCGTCCATCAACCGATCCGCTGACCCGGGGTCTGTTGATGCATTCAGGTTTGTCGATTCCGCCAAAACCTGATTTGCTCAATAACGCAAGGAGACTTAATATGATCCCCGGAGAGATCCTGTGCGCCGAAGGCGATATCGTGCTGAATGAAGGTGCTGAGACAACAAAATTGCTGGTTGCCAATAGTGGTGATCGCCCTATTCAGGTTGGCAGCCATTACCATTTCTTTGAAACAAATGAAGCGCTTGTTTTTGATCGCCAGCAAGCGCGTGGCAAAAGGCTGGATGTTGCCGCCGGGACCGCTGTTCGCTTTGAGCCCGGTCAGGAACGTGAAGTGACGCTGATACCGCTGCGTGGCAAACGGGTGGTTTATGGTTTCCAGCAGAAAATAATGGGGTCGCTTTAATGCCGTCCAAAATTTCAAGAGCCGCCTATGCGGACATGTTCGGTCCGACAACCGGAGACAGGGTGCGTCTGGCCGATACGGAACTGTTTATCGAAGTTGAACATGACCTGACGGTCTATGGTGAAGAGGTAAAATTTGGCGGTGGCAAGGTTATCCGTGACGGCATGGGCCAGTCGCAGGTCACCCGTGGTGAGGGCGCCGTTGATACGGTGATCACCAACGCGCTGATCGTTGATCACACCGGCATTTACAAGGCTGATATCGGATTGCGTAATGGTTTGATCCACGCCATCGGCAAGGCTGGCAACCCGGATACCCAACCCGGCGTTGACATCATCATCGGACCGGGTACCGAGGCAATCGCCGCGGAAGGCAAAATTGTGACAGCCGGTGGATTTGATTCTCACATTCACTTTATCTGCCCGCAACAGATTGAAGAGGCACTGATGTCCGGTGTCACCACCATGCTTGGTGGTGGAACGGGGCCGGCCCACGGCACGCTGGCAACGACCTGCACACCCGGATCATGGCATATCGGCCGGATGATCCAGTCCGCTGATGCATTTGCGATGAATCTGGCCTTTGCCGGCAAAGGCAATGCATCAACGCCCCAGGCGCTGGAAGAAATGGTTCTGGCCGGTGCCTGCGCACTCAAATTGCATGAGGATTGGGGAACAACCCCCGCGACAATCGACAATTGTCTTTCGGTTGCCGATGCATTTGACGTGCAGGTTATGATCCACACGGACACACTGAATGAAAGTGGTTTTGTCGAATCAACGACCAATGCCATCAAAGGGCGCACGGTCCATGCCTTCCATACCGAAGGCGCCGGAGGGGGACACGCACCCGATATAATCAAAGTGTGCGAATACGACAATGTCATTCCATCGTCGACCAATCCGACGTTGCCCTATACAGCCAACACGGCCGCTGAACATCTGGATATGCTGATGGTATGCCATCACCTGGACAGCAATATTCCCGAAGACGTGGCCTTCGCTGAAAGCCGCATTCGCAGCGAAACAATTGCAGCGGAAGATATTCTGCACGATTTGGGTGCTTTCTCGATCATAGCATCTGACAGTCAGGCCATGGGCCGTGTCGGCGAAGTATTGATCCGCACATGGCAGACAGCTGACAAGATGAAGCGCCAGCGCGGACGGTTGAGCGATGAAACAGGCGAAAACGACAATTTTCGGGTTAAGCGCTATATCGCAAAATACACTATCAACCCGGCCATCGCACATGGTATTTCAAAGCACATCGGCTCCATTGAAACGGGCAAACGTGCGGACCTGGTTGTATGGGATCCGGCATTTTTTGGCGTAAAACCAAACCTCATCCTGCTCGGTGGCAGCATTGCCGCAGCGCCAATGGGAGACCCCAATGCGTCGATTCCAACACCCCAGCCGGTTCACTACCGGCCTATGTTCGGTGCCTATGGCAAGGCTTTGACGAATTCATCGGTTACGTTCGTTTCAAAGGCGGCGATGGATGCCAATTTGAAGACGCACCTTGGCGTTGATAAAACACTTGTTGGCGTTGAAAATACCCGTGGCAATATCGGTAAACACGCAATGGTGCATAATGCCGCCACACCCAGAATTGAGGTTAATCCCGAAACCTATGAAGTACACGCTGACGGCCAGCTTTTAACCTGCGACCCCGTTGATGTGGTTCCCATGGCACAAAGGTATTTTCTGTTTTGACCCGTCCCATCGCCACCACCGTATGCACTATTGGCGGTCAGGATGTGGCTGACACCATCACGCTTGATGAAACAGCGCGACATCGCAGACGTATCGCACTGGTTTCTGACAACGGTATTGATTTTGTTTTGGACCTGCCGGAGGCGCGGCTGATACGCCATGGCGAGGGTCTCAAATTGAGCGACGGACGCATCGTCGAGGTACGTGCCAAGCCGGAAAAACTGTACCGGGTGCGGGCGCGCTCGCCACATCATTTGCTGCAATTGGCCTGGCATCTTGGCAACCGCCATTGCCCAAGCCAGATATCTGCAGACAGCATAACCATTCGCCAGGACCATACGCTGCGAACCATGCTGGAAGGTCTGGGTGCCGCCATAGAGGAGGAGTTGGCTCCCTTCGATCCGCAGGGCGGTGCCTATGAAGACAATCATCTTGAACAGGATCACCATCACGACAAACAGGCAACCCATAATCATGGCCACTCCCATGACTGAGCCCCTTACCAATCAGGAACTCCTGCGGCTGATGACATGGATGTCACCGGCGTTTCCGATTGGTGCATTCTCCTATAGTCACGGCCTCGAACAGGGTGTTGAGGACCAGTTGATCACCGATCGCAATGACCTGTATGACTGGCTCTACGACCTTTTGACGATGGGTTCGCTGTGGAATGATACCCTCGTATTTGCTGAAAGCTGGCGTGCAGCAAGACACGGCTCCAGTCTTGATGAATTGGCGTGTTTGGTTGAGGCAATGGCTTCAACAGCAGAACGCCATCTTGAAACTATCAACCAGGGAAAAGCGTTTGTCGACGCGGCGAAAGCATGGCCTCACCCCATCCTTGACCAATTGCCTGACCAATGTGCACTGCCGGTTGCGGCAGGTGCACTTTCAGCCGCCCATTCCATCAACCTTGGCAGCGCCACGACGGCCTATGCGCAGGCAATCATCGCCAACCTTGTTCAGGCCAGTTTGCGGCTTTTGTCGCTTGGGCAACACGATGGTGTGGCGCTGATGGCCGCGCTGGAAAATACCATATCGGCAACAGCAACAAGAGCCTCATGTGCTACACTCGATGATCTGGGCAGCGCGACGGTTCTTGCCGAAATTGCATCCATGCGCCATGAAACACAATACTCCAGGTTATTTCGATCATGACACAGTCAAACAACGGTCCATTGCGTGTTGGCATCGGCGGCCCCGTCGGTTCGGGAAAAACCACACTGACGGAAAAACTCTGCAAGGCGATGCGCGCGGATTATTCGGTGGGTGTGGTTACCAATGATATTTACACCCGCGAAGATGCCGAAGCACTGGTACGCATGCAGGCGCTGCCATCGAACCGGATCATCGGCGTTGAAACAGGTGGCTGTCCCCATACGGCCATTCGGGAAGATGCATCGATCAATCTGGCTGCCATTGATGATCTTAACAAACGCCACCCCGGTCTGGATATTGTTTTCATTGAATCCGGCGGTGACAACCTGGCTGCAACATTTTCACCGCAACTGGCAGACGTGACCCTTTACGTCATATCTGTTTGCCAGGGCGAAGAAATCCCCCGAAAGGGCGGTCCTGCCATAACCCGTTCCGATCTGCTGATTATCAACAAGTCGGATTTGGCGCCCCATGTCGATGCGGATCTTTCTGTCATGGAGCGCGATGCGGCCAGGATGCGTCCGGAGAAGACAAGCCTGTTTACCGACATGCGCCGTGGCCACGGTGTTGACGACGTTGTCAATTTCCTGATTGATCTTGGCGGGCTGCGTCGGCCCGCGTCTCAATCGTCAGACACACAATAGACGCTGCGTGTTACAAAGTTTTCAGATAGTCGGCGAACTCCCGGCCCCTCTCCCAAGGAAAGGTCGCTGTCGTGATCCTGCAGGATTTAATCCGATCCATCCGAAAATTCCTGAACCCGTCACGCGCTTCACACCAGGCAGTGAGCACCCAAACGTTCTCAAAAGCGGTTAACCCCAAAGGACGCAGGGTCCTGCTTGTCTGAACATCTTTCAGATCCAGATAGTCCATTTCCACCTTGTGACGTTCACGGATCGCAGCCCTTAACGGGCCAATTCGATCCCGAACAGGTCTGGAGGCATCATTGCCAACGGCGAGCAGTGGCTGGTCCGCATTTCGTCGCTCATCAGATAATACACTGGTGATTTTGCCAAGCGCACGGCTGGCCGCATCTGCCATGGGCGTATCGCCACGTGCTGCAGCCATGCGGATGCCCAGAACCACCGCATCAAGTTCATCCGCATCAAAATGTAATGGCGGCAGAAAATACCCTTTTTCTATCTGATACCCGATACCGCCTTCACCGCGTATCGGCGCTCCCATCTGCTGCAGGGTGACCATATCGCGGTAAATCGTCCTGATCGAAACGTCCATTTCATCAGCAAGACGTTCCGCAGAAATGGGATATTTCTGGCTGCGTAACCAATCCAGAATTTTAAACAGTCTCAATGTGCGCATGACTAACCCTGACAGAAACTGTCAATGAAATCCAGCATGATGATCCGCGAACCAAACATGAAGGAATGCGAAATGCTGGTTAAAAATCTCGGCCCGGTGACAATGATGGGCTTTGCGCGTTACTCAAAGAAACAGGGTGTGGATACGGCAGAGCTGATAGAGGCTGTCAGACAATGGCAGCGCGGGTTTCTCTGCGAACAACCAGGTATTGCCATGCATTGTTTTCTGGGCAACGCCGCCGGGTCATTTGCTGATGCGATCATGGCCGTGGACAGCGCTTCTTTTGAAGAGATGGCCCGGCAACATGGATCACATCCAAGCGCGCAACGTCTGATGGAAATGCTTGACCCTGACAGTATACGCCTGACACCAAACCTGCTGCTGAAGGACAACGTCAAGGTACCAACCGGCTTTTCCTGTATTGAGTTCGGCACATTCAGACCGAAGATTGACGCCGGGTTTTCACAATCGCAAATGCTTGAGGTATCGGCGCGCATTGAGAGCGAGTATCTGGCAGACTTCGAGGAGAGCCAGCAACATATTATGGGTAGAATTGATGAGGACACCTATAGCGAAATTGCATTTGTGAAAACGTCAGGTGCCGCCCGCGAAATATGCGCAGGATATGTTGGCAATCCGGCCTGCGAAGCGCTGCTCCAGATGTTTGATCCAGCATCCGTCGACCTCGATTTCTGGCATGTACTTGCCTGAGTATACTGCCCTGAGTGTCATTGCCGGTGCATCAAAAACCTGGCATTCAATAGCCCGTGCAGCAGGTGCTGTATGGGCTGTTGCCTGTCTTTTATATGGAAGCTGCTGGCCGGATCCACAATAGTTGAACAATGCCACTAGACGACCGGTCTAATAGCTTCTATATAGGCGCCATGAAGACGCAACCGGCAGATACCCGACAACATATTCTCGGCACAAGCAAGGCTGTCATCCTTGGCAAGGGTTTTTCAGCCGTTGGACTGTCAGAGCTTCTGGCCGCTGCGGGTGTGCCCAAGGGTTCTTTTTATCACTACTTTCAATCCAAGGAACGCTTTGGCGAGGCCCTCCTAGAGGACTATTTTGACAACTACCTCACCCGCCTCGACACGCTCCTGTCGCCGGATGATCGCCCGGCTGCTGTGCGTCTGATGGCCTTTTGGCAATTGTGGACCGGATCCCAATCGGCTTGTGAGTTCGGTGCAAAATGCCTTGTTGTCAAACTTGGTGCAGAAGTGTCTGACCTGTCTGAACCGATGCGTGATGTCTTAAGGCGTGGCACCGATCAGATCGTGCGCCGATTGGCGCAATGCCTTGATGATGGCATGGCCGATGGCTCACTACCTGTAGAATTGAATTCTTATGACACGGCACTTTCCTTGTATGACCTGTGGCTCGGCGCCACTTTGATGACCAAAATGCGCCGTGATGCCCATGCCTATGAAAACGCCATGAACGCAACCCGGCATCTGCTGCAATTGCATTGACACCAGCTCAAACGCCATACCCGACAGGAAAACCAACACGCATTAAATATAGACGACCGGTCTACTTTCCAATCATCTTACAACCCACAAAGGAAAAATCATGACACAATCAAACCGACGCATCGTCCTGGCCTCCCGGCCATCCGGCCCACCTGTTGCAGAAAACTTTCGCCTGGAAGAGGCGGCTGTCCCGACACCGGCGTCCGGTGAGGTACTGCTGAAGACACTTTACCTTTCACTTGATCCCTATATGCGCGGCCGGATGAATGATGTTGCATCCTATGCACCACCGATCGCACTGGGCGACCCGATGGTGGGCGGCACTGTCAGCCGGGTTGAAGCATCGCAAAACCCCAAATACACCAAGGGCGATCTGGTACTGAGCGCCAATGGTTGGCAGGACTATGCCATCTCCGATGGAACCGGTCTTGCAAGGCTGGACAAAGCCATGACGCAGCCATCCCTGGCACTCGGTATCCTTGGCATGCCTGGCTTTACCGCCTATGTGGGCCTGCTGGATATTGGTCAGCCGGTTGAGGGTGAAACAGTCGTCGTTTCCGCGGCGAGTGGGGCGGTCGGATCGGTTGTTGGCCAGATTGCCAAACTCAAGGGCTGCCGCGTTATCGGCGTTGTTGGCGGGGCCGAAAAATGCCGCTATGTTGTTGAGGATCTTGGATTTGACGCCTGTATCGACCGCCATGATGATGGGATGGAAGAAAAGCTGGCAGCCGCCTGTCCCAAAGGCATCGATGTTTATTTCGAAAATGTCGGCGGCGCGGTTTTCGACGCTGTCCTGCCACTGTTGAACGTCCATGCACGCATTCCCCTGTGTGGCCGCATAGCAAGTTACAACGCAACCAGCCTGCCTGACGGTCCGGATCGCAGTCCGTTACTGATCGGCAATCTTCTGGTCAAACGCATCAAATTGCAGGGTTTCATCATTTTCGACCATTATGAAAAACGCTATGGCGCTTTCGCCAAAGACATGATGGGTTGGATGAAAGACGGCAAAATCAAATATCGGGAAGATATGGTCGAAGGTCTCGAAAAGGCGCCAGAAGCATTCATGGGTCTTTTGCAGGGCAAGAATTTCGGCAAACTGGTCGTGAAAACCGCATAATATATCGCAACTGGCCCTTCTCAATTCAGGGGGCAACAACAAAATGATATCGTCACAGCCATGTTGGTGGTGGCGATATCAGAACCCCGCCAATGGTCGGTGCCCACAGCCGTCTGTTGCTGTAAATCTGTGGAAAATGAATTGCCAATGAGTCGCATAAATAGCTGCAATGACAGGCCGCCGCGCAACATTGGTCCAGGGTGAGAAGCACATGAAGGCGGGATTTGTGGCATCAGGGTCCAGGCAGTTTTCGGATCAGAAAATCAGATGGAAACTCAGTTCAACCCGGCCAGTTGCTCAAGGCGTGAAAAATTGTTGATTTTCAGTGTGCCACGAGAAAGAACAATGACATCGTTGCTGCGCCATAGTTGAAGTGTTTTATTGATTGTTTCGCGGGTTGCACCGGAAAAATCTGCCAATTCGCTTTGCGAGAAATGGATATAGCCTTCCTGGTCTGAGAATTTGTCGTGCAGTATCAAGACCCGCTTTGCCAGACGGGTCTCAATATCCAGCAATGCCAGGTCCTCGATCTGCTGCGATATCCATCGCATGCGATCACACAATATTTTCACCATTTCTGCCGATATGGCCGGATGGGTGCTTATGGCATCCAGAATGTGACTTCTGCGAATTTCATGTACGACGCAGGGTTCCCAAGCGGTTGCCGTGGCCGTTCTCGGTCCACCGTCAAGGGCAGCAATCTCGCCAAAGACATCCAGTGGTCGCATTACATTCAACGATAATTTTTTGCCGTTTTCACCCAGAACACTGATCTCTATGGACCCTTCCTCAACGACATAAAGTGCATCACCGGGGTCATCCTGAAAAAACAGCGTTTGGCCTTTTTTTAACGTCATACGCCGTGCCATTTGCTCAAACAACGTCTGGTGCTCGGCACGCATGTCGCCAAAAATTTTTGAATTTACAAGCAAATTCCCCGGCACGATATTGGGTATTCCTTCAACGTTTGAACTTGAAAACCATAAATATCTACGGGTGTAGACTATGCAACTTATCCGGATATGACCAGCCCGTTCGCACCACTGGAGTATTTTGCATTCTTTTCGTGAATGGTTTCTTGCGTTTGTGTAGAGCGGCATCCGACCACGGCCCGTGTAAAAGTCCAAAAACGGCCCCTTAATTGTCTCGTTGCCAGACATCCGATGGTTTTCATTTTCACTCTTCGTGCATGCCTTTACTGTCTACGGGCACCTGCCCCCGGCTGTACATACCGTAGTCGCGCATGACCCCGGCAACGCGAAGGCGGTAGTTTGCAAACAATTCAGCGCGCCCTTTTTGCTGCGCCGCACGGTGGGTGGCAAGGCGACGCCAGTTTTGCACTGCTTCCTCATTTTCAAAAAATGACAGTGACAGAATTTTATTGAGGTCCGTCAGGCTTTGAAAACGTTCGACCGATATGAATCCATCAATTTCCCCAAGCGCTGCACGCAGGCGAGTTGCAACTTTCAGATAATCTTCACGTCGACCATCCCTGGGTTCAACTTCAAATATGACCGCGACAGCATTCTTATGTTCCTCGGCTGGAACAGTCTCTTTTTGCAAAAATGAACGCGTTGTCCGATAAAGCTCAAATCGACCGGTCTCCAGATGAGCCAGATGGGTTGCGCGTGACAGTTTGATGTCCTGTTTCGGGGTCGCACAGGTCATTTTGTCAAACAACCAGCGGGCATCATTGTCATTGCACACGCTGTCCCATTCACCACGAATAATGCAGACCGGGCATTTTATTTGCGACGGATCATAGGGCAAGTCTCCAGCCCAGGCAGCACCTATATCCACGGCAGGGCCCGCGGGCACCTGGACGGATCGGGGCTGTGCAGCTGCATTGTGTTCATCCGTTGCCAGATAGGCTGTGGCCCATTCGGCAAAATGTGTGTCGGAGAGAACCGCAGGTTCATGCGGCGGAACGTCTTTGACAAATCGATCATACTGACTTTGCACTGTTATGGTGCGAAAAGGCGGGTGCGAAGTCGAAGACATCGTTTCCTGTCGTTGCGCAATGGGTCCAAACATGACCAGTCTGCTGACGAGATCAGGCTTGGATACAGCAAATGCGCCAGCAGGAATGGTCCCCCATGAATGGGCGATTATTGAAACATTTTGAACACCCGTCCGGGCAATTATCTCGGCAACCGCCAGCTCGATCTGCCTTGTTGCACTTGTCCAGGTTCCTGGAAAAGCATCAATTTGATGGCCACCGTAACGCTGTGATTGGCCAAAGCCTGCAAAGTCGAGAGCCCACACATCAAATCCGGCACCTTCCAGATCATCAGCCCATGAAAACCCGTCAAACCTGAATCCGACAGCCAGCTCCGAGGGAAATGTGGCGCCGTGAATATAAAGCACAGCACCCTGCGCCATCGGCTTTTGGCCGGGCGTATAATGGTGCAATGCCAGTTTGAGCCCATTGTCCGTGAGTACAGCTACAATATTCGATCCGGTCACTTTCATCAGGATGATGCTCTTTGACCATGGGGCGTTGAGACCAGTTTTAAAAAAGTCCTGTCCTCACGCAGTAAAAATTTTTCCTTTTGCGCGAAAGCGTAATTCTCCTTACCCAGCGGATCATTGGCCAAGCGCAATCGATAGGCCTCATATTCGGCCAGGCTGGGAATATTATAAACACCATAGGCCAGAGTACTTGACCCCTCATGCGGTGCAAAATATCCAATGAGATCAGCCCCGCAGCGCGGAATAGCTTGTCCCCAGTTCCGTGCATAGCACTCAAATTGCTGTTTTTTGGTTGGATCAATGTGATAGCGAATTACACAGGTCAGCACGCGATTATCCTTTGTTATGAAAGAACGCCAAACATAACGCATTACCAATAGCCAATGTTTCGACGAGCGTCGAAATATGATATTCGAGGGAATAGAAGAGCGCCGCGATGATCAACAGCGCTGCCCGGTCACTGTGAGGCGAGCGGCAGGTAGGTATCTGTGAGCCGATGTCTGGGTACCGTGGGCTGGGGCCACCCTGACCCCGCAATTAACCCAATGCCCAGACCCATCACGCACCCGGCAGACCCCACATCAATAAAGATATATTTCTCTCTCAGTAATGTGAACGCCATTAACCTCCTGTATTTACGCCATAATTCCCAACATGAATATTCGGTAACTTGTATCGGACAATACCCCAAACGATATTCGTATTATCGAAACAAGACAGGCCCGTTTTTCATCGGGGGCGTCTGCAACCTCAAATGAAGGCACGTTTAGAAGGAGTAAGTGTCGTGAGAAATTGTGTAAAATTTTATGTGGATGGGCAATGGTATGTGCCAGAGGTCTATACCTGTCTTGAACTCATCAACCCGTCAACTGAAGAGCCCTCAGGGAGCGTTGCACTTGGTACAGCCGACGATGTTGATATGGCAGTCATTGCCGCAGGACGCGCTGCGGAAAGCTACGCCCTCACCAGCCGCGCTGAGCGTATTGCCCTACTGGAGCGCATTCTGGATGGATACCGATCGCGGGCAGACGATCTGGCCGAAGCCATGGGCCTTGAAATGGGTGCGCCGATTACATTCTCGCGCCAGGCACAGGTGGGTGTCGGTGAAGCACATTTCGTCTCAGTCATAGCAGCACTGAAAAAATTTCAGTTTGAAAATGATAATGGCGCGACCCATTCACAAAAGGAACCTATTGGCGTTGTTGGTTTTATCACCCCGTGGAACTGGCCCATGAACCTCATCGCCTGCAAACTCGCTCCGGCGTTGGCAACCGGCTGTACAGTTGTCTGGAAGCCCAGTGAATTTTCACCCTATTCTGCAACAGTACTGATGGAGATTCTGCACGACGCGGGTGTTCCCGCAGGCGTCGTCAATATGATTTTCGGTGATGGTCCCTATGTCGGCTATGCACTTTCCTCCCACCCTCAGCTCGATATGATTTCGTTCACCGGCTCTGGACAGGCAGGCGTTGCTGTTGCTCAGGCTGCCTTCCCAACGATCAAACACGTCGCGCAGGAACCTGGTGGCAAATCCGTCAACATCATACTCGATGATGCAAATTTTGAACACGCAGTTGAAGCCGGTGTACGTAATATGTTCATTAATTCCGGCCAGAACTGCAATGCACCATCACGCATGCTTGTCCCTGCCAGTCGGCAGATCGCGGCAGAAGCAATTGCCCGAAGGGTCGCCGGTGACGTTATCATTGGCCGTGCAGATGACCCCGATGCCACAATGGGCCCGGTGGTCAATGCCGTCCAATGGCACCATATTCAGGATTTCATCGGTTCTGGTATCAATGACGGGGCAACGCTGGTAACAGGCGGCACCGGTCTGCCGGATATCATTGGTGCGGGCTATTATGTCAAACCGACAGTGTTTTCAAATGTGAACAATGACATGACCATAGCCACGGATGAAGTCTTCGGCCCGGTATTGTGTATACTCCCCTATGATACGGAAGAACATGCCATACAGATTGCCAATGACAGCCCCTTTGGCCTTTCGGCTTATATCTCGTCAAGAGACACGCAAAGAGCCCGCTCCGTTGCCTCGCGTGTTCATGCAGGAACGATATTCATAAATCAGACGCTGGATTTCGGTGCCGGGTTCGGCGGCAGCAAACAGTCCGGTAATGGCCGCACATGGGGTGCCCACGGTTTTGAAGAATTTCTCGAAACCAAATCTTTCCTGGGTTCCGCAGCCTGAATGCACCAACAAAATCACAGATCGACACCGTTGTCTCGTTTCTGACAAAACGTGAATCGGTCAGATGAGCTGTCATTCTTCCTGTTCCATAACCTCGGCACGCGCCTTCTCCGCGTTGATACTGCGCCGCAACATACGGTAGTCCAACACACCAATAATTGCGGCAACAAAAGAAAGCGGCATCAACAGAATACCAATCCATTCCAGCCAGTAAATTGCACTCAGTTTTAACAACCCGGCGCCGGATACGAAAAGGGCGATGGCCGTGTTGAGATAGGATAGCAATGTACGCCGATTGGCCAGTTCGGTTCGCACAATAGCCAAAACCAGGTTATCGACTGAGCGCCGTTCGCTATTATCCATGTAACCCTCACTAATTGTGCAAATATAGTAGATTGCTTTTGAAAGTATTGAAACCGGCAGCTTTCAAGGCACACCGTGCCTTATCGATGGGCCACGGTTACCCGCGCAGCGGCACGCGCGAATTGCGCGTCGGGGCTTATGCCCCGCCCCGTCTGGAGCCAGCGCCGCAGGCGCGATAGGTCGTGAAGACATTTATACAAAACCATCAGGGGGCAGCATGAGTTTCCAATCTGCCGGACCTTGGCAATGCGCACCGCGAGACTGAAGCATGATCGCGGGCAATAGTATCTGCTCTATTAATCGAGCATGGCTGATGGGGGTGGCTGAGGGTGGTGCGAGTACTGAACCCGAATATCAATTGGTTCGCCCGCTATTCAGTGTTACTTTAAAAACCGATGGCGGGAGGCAGCGATGCAGAAATTTGGAATTCTGCGTTTGACTTTTATTGTGGGCGTGGTGGCGTTTTGCACCCTTGCGCAGGGCATAAGGGCCGAGGACGAAGCGCGACAAACGCAGGAAGGAAAGAAGATGAGCAGATCGGAAATTTCTTGGGTGTTCGCCGTAAAGGTCAAGCAGGGAGCCGAGGAAAAACTGAAGGCGATGATTGTTGAAATGTCGGAACAGGCCGAAGCTACGGAGCCGGGAACGATTGGTTATCAATGGTCGATCAGCCATGACGGCAGCTCTGGGCAGGTGCACGAGCAGTATCGTGATTCAGAAGCGGCGCTCAGCCATTTGGCATCATTCAACGAAAACTTCGCGGCCCGGTTAATGAACCTCGTCGAGCCGACAGGCATGGTGGTGTTTGGCCCAGCCAGCACGGCGCTTAAAAAGGAACTGGAGGGCGCCAACCCAGTCTATATGATGCCCGCTGGCGGCTTTGTGCGCTGAACCGCTGTACTCCACTGAGCCAGATTGATCGGGGTGCAGCGCAGATGAGCGTTCCTGTGAACACGTGGGATTGGCTGGCGGGGTTGATTATTTCCATTCACGGCGCACCGGCGCTTGCGCGCCTGCCTCCATGGGCGGCCTATCGGCCGGGCCGCGGTTGCGGCCTGTTTGAGTGCCATGCGGGATGGCAGCGGGTGCTGCGATCTGTTTTTCCTGACCCAAACGCAAAAGCGGCCCGGGGATTAACCCGGGCCGCTTTTGTTTATGTATTGAGAAGATATTTCTTTGCGCTTAACAGACCTGGCGGCGACCTACTCTCCCGCGTCTTGAGACGAAGTACCA
>CANMVS010000034.1 GCA_947501445.1 uncultured Rhizobiaceae group bacterium
TAACCGCCAACGCACTTTTGAGAGACAATCGTAAATGGAATGAAATCAATGCTTGACTAAGACAGATACTCACGCCGCATCGCGCCTATCGGCGCTGGCTCCATAGGGGGTGGCCAAATTATTGGCCGGGCCGCAGTCGCGGCCTGATTGAGTGCCATGCAGGAATACACGGTGCAGCGTGAGACAAAACAACAACCTTGCACAACCAATTTGGCTTCCCTCAAAATCACAGCTTCCATGCAAAACATCCCATGCTATGGTCCATCACATGAGATTGCAGCCCTTGTTAATTGTTGTTGTGACGATCACCCTTTTGGCACTCCAGGGGTGTGGCAGTGTTTCCTATTATACCCAATCCATAAATGGCCATCTCAAGCTGGTATCGGCCGGGCAAGCGGTCGACAAGCTTATCGATGATCCTACCCGTGCACCTGACCTGAGAGAACAATTGAAACTGGCGCGCGACATTCGTCAATTTGCCATTGATACGCTCAATCTGCCGGACAACAACAGCTACCGGAACTATGTTGATACGCACAGGCAATTTGTAACATGGGCTGTCTTTGCGGCGCCCAAATTGTCGCTGAATGTGCGCACGTGGTGTTTTCCGGTCGCCGGATGCGTTCCGTATCGTGGATATTTTTCGCAAGAGAAAGCGCTGGAGTTTGCTGACGGATTGCGCGATGAGGGACTGGATGTCTATGTCGGCGGGGTGCCTGCCTATTCGACCCTGGGATGGTTTAACGACCCGCTTTTGAACACCATGTTCCTGCGTGGCGAACCCTATCTTGCGGGCGTCGTTTTTCATGAGCTTTCCCATCAACAGGTCTATGTCCCCAATGACACCGCATTCAATGAGGCATTCGCAACAGCTGTTGAACACAGCGGAACAGTCGCATGGCTGAAGCACAGGAATGACCGGGCGGCGCAACGGGAATATCTGGCATCGCAAAAGCGCAATGATGATTTTCTGGCTTTGATCGCCAATGGCCGCAAAGAACTGGGGCGTATCTATGCCAGCCAAATGAGCGATGGTGATAAATTAAAGGCGAAAGCTGCCGCTATCGAAAAGCTGCGTGCGCGCTACCGCCAGGTCAAAACACAACGGTGGCGTGGATACAGTGGTTACGACCTGTGGTTCAGCGAACCGATCAACAACGCAAAACTGGCAACGGTCGCGGTCTACAACGACCTGCTACCGGCTTTTTCACGCCTGCTGAAAACCTGTCATGACAATTATGATCGGTTCTACAATACCGTTCAGCGCATCGCCAGGCTTGATCCGCAACAACGCCTGGAGACGTTGAACAGCATAGCACGCTGCGATTAGACCGTTTCACGTTGCTTCAGATACGGGACAACGGTGCCGTCCCTTAAATTTGTTGATGCATTCGGGTTTTGTCGATTCTGTCAAAATCTGAGTTGCTCTAACCACCGGTTCGTCCAACCAGTGCGGATATTGTCGCTGTTCTGATGCCTCGCCTCCCACATTGGCAAAACGCATGGGCTGCGATGTTCCGGATGCAATTCCCAATTCGATCGAAACGAACCTTGAATGATCGCACTGCACGATCAAACGGGTGGCATGCCAAAAGCTATGCCTGCCGTATTGAATGCTTCCATTGAAAACAGCTTGATCAGACTGGGTAATTTAATTATACACCGTATAAATTATTTGTGCAGGAGCACCCCGTGGTAACAGGACACATTTTTATGGCGATGAGCCTGGACGGCTTTGTCGCCCGCAAGGATCACACGATCGACTGGCTGATAAAACAGAAGACAGAAAGTGAGGAGCACGGTTTTGCCGCGTTTGAAGCCAGCAATGATTGCATAATCATGGGAAGTGGTTCGTTCAAAACCGTGCTGGGTTTTGACTCATGGATATACACCAAACCCGTCATTGTTATGAGCGGATCAATGGTGCCCAGCGACATTCCGGAAAAATTGCAATCGCAGGTTACCATTTCCGATGAAAGCCCCACGACGCTCATGCGATCCTTGACCAAAAAGGGCTACGCCCGCGCTTATGTCGATGGGGGCAAAATCGTTCAATCCTTTATAAGGGAGGGGTTGATTGCAAGTTTGTCCATAACGCTCGTTCCAATTCTGATCGGCAACGGACTTCGCCTTTTTGGCGCACTCAAACGTGATATTGACCTGAGTTTGATACATTCCAGGTCCTATGATTCAGGTCTTGTCCAACTTCAGTACCGGGTTGCATAAACGTGGTAAAAACAACAGGTGCAGGACGTCCGCCAAAAAAAGCCGGTGGGCTTTCTAAATCACGGGTCATGGATGCCGCTTTGAGCATGATTGATAAAGAAGGAGACAATGCTGCTTCCTTCCGAGCACTGGCAAAGCGGCTCAATGTGACGCCAATGGCGGTGGCACACCATGTTGGCAGCAGGCACGACATGCTTTCAGGTCTGATTGTGCAGGTTTTTGAGGGTGTCGGCGGCAATATTGCCGGTGAAACACCCGCAGCCCGGTTGCGTGCAATACTGGTGCGTTATTGTGAGCGGGCATTACAGCACCCTAACCTCATCAGATGTGCCTTTGCCGATCCAACACTCATTACAGGTGACCTGAAACTGCTTACCGAGAACATCAGAACAATATTGGCAGATTACGATGATGCGAATGACACGATCCTCAACCTGATTGTCGATTATACCCACGGCTTTGTATTGTCAGCCGCCGCAGCGCCGGACACGTTCACGCTTTCCACCGCTGATTACCTGCAAAGCCTGGATTGGGTGTTGGACAGGATTGATGCCTGAACGCATCTGAACGCAGGCGATGACCACTACAAGCTATCACCTCTGCACATGTTTGTCGCTCGTTCAACAGATATGTCAGTCCGTTTAACATTGTGTTCCGCATAGGTTGCATAACGATGGCCTTTCTTCTGCTACACTTAAATAAGGTGCCATTGCAAAGCACCCGGAACTGAGTTTTTCCAATTGAGCGGGGCGGAGCGTATGTATTGGAACTATCTCAAGGGACATGGCTGCCGTTTTCTCATCGTCGTATCCAATGGTGCAACCCTGGCTGCGGCCTTGCTGCCGCGTGGCAAGGTCACATTCGATGGAGCCGCATTGTTTCGCCCGGTCTTGCGGTCAATTACAGCCAATACGCAGCACGCACACCGGCATTCAGTATTGATTCTTGATGGTTCACACGATACCCGTGGAAATCCAGACCACGCCGCCGAGGCAGCATCAGTACTTCTTGCCAATGGTTGCGAAGTAACCCGGCGAACATCTCAGTGCGGGCATGATCCAACCGGAGACGAATGCACAATGGTGACGCAATGGTTGCAAAGACCCACCCAGACCGGAGCGAGGCAAACATGGTGAAGAAACCGATTGTTTTCCTTGCCCTGGGACTCATAATACTTGTGGCGCTGCTTATGTGGCTGTTTTCGCAGACACAAACAATATCGAGCGCACGGCCGGCGGTGAAAGACAGCACCGATCAGATATCGATGGGGGCCGCCGCCTTTGAAGGAGCGGACTTTGGTGGTCTGAGCCTTGCAACCATGCAATCCCACGCTTTACCGTGGCGATTGGTTGCCGCAGCTCTGGTGCTACAGGAACAAACGCGCACCCCGCAAACCAGCATTGATCACACGACGCTCAATCGCATATTGGCAGGTTTCGGTTTCCTGCCCTCAGCCGACATTGTCAATCGTCCTTCCGGCGTTTCGCAAAGCAAAAGGGAAATGCCACTGGGCTTTACCTATGGTGACCTTGCACCCATTGGCGGTACCAAGGTGCGTGTGGCCAACCTTGGCTGTGCAGCCTGCCATGCGGGGGTTTCCTATTTTGTTGACGGCAGGCCAAGACCCGACAGAGCCTGGCTCGGCATGCCCAATACATCACTGGACCTTGAAGCCTATACCGCAACAGTGTTCCTGGCCCTCAAAACCAGCCTGACCGATTCACAAAAATTGTTGGCCACGACTGACACGCTTTTTCCGGAAATGGGGTTTCGTGAACGTCAGTCACTGCGATTTGTGGTTCTGCCACTGGTCAGACAACGCATGGTGCAACTGGGCGACATTGCACGGCCCCTGCCCTTTCCAAATGGTGTGCCTGGCAGCACAAATGGTGTGGCAGCGCTCAAATACAGCCGGCAACTTCCACTTGCCGGCCATGGTGCGGCAGATGCCGGTATTGTGTCGATCCCCGATCTTGGTGATCGTATCTGGCGTTCAAGTCTTTTGGTCGATGGAAGCTATGCCATTCCTGGCGGCGCACGGCAAAGTGCCATATCAGCCGCATTGATTGATGATGAACATCTGAACGCATTGGCTATGATTACAAGTTTTTTCACGGTCCCGAGCATGGGCGTGGACCCCAATGAAGCCATTACCCACTATGATGACATATCCAGTATTTTTGCTTTTTTGGATCAGGGTTATCGACCGCAGGTTTTCCCCGGGCCCGTCGACCGGGCAATGGCGGCCGACGGTCGCATGATCTATGCAGACAATTGCAGCCAGTGTCACGGCACCTATGACAGCAATATTCAACAACCCCATCTGATGGAGTTTCCCAATTGGCTGGGTGATGTGAAGTCAGACGATCTGAGGGCCACACTGTTCAGCGACGAACTCGTTGCAAGCTTTGAAAACACGATCTACGCACCGGTGATCTCCGTACAACGCACCGGACAATACGCCGCGCCGCCGCTCACCGGCGTCTGGGCGTCGGCCCCCTATCTGCACAATGGGTCCGTTCCAACGCTTGCCCAGCTGCTTGATCCTGAAAGCAGACCGCGGAAATTTCAACTGGGCGGTCATGCCCTGGACTTTGAAAAAGTCGGACTTCGGATCGATGCAAACGGGGCTTATCCGGAAAACTATGTTCCGTTCTCAACGCCTGTCTGGTTTGATACGCAGGAGCCTGGCAAGAGCAATGGCGGGCACACTTTCGGCGCCGAATTAAGCGACGAGCAGAAACTGCAGCTTATTGAATATCTCAAGCTCTTGTGAGTTAGACCGTTACACGTTTTGTCGGAAACGGGACAGCGGTGTCAGCCTTTGATTCTGTTGATGCATTCAAGTTTTGCCGGTTCCGTTAAAACCTGAATTGCTCCAGCGACCTGCTAACGTTGATTGGCGTATTTCTGTAGTGACTCAATATCTGGGCGAGAATAGCCCATCGTTTGCAATTGATACACTTGAGTTCCGTTGAATTTATATATTGATACAACTTATATGTTGTATATACGCAACAATTATACGCTACTAAACACTAAAAACACCACAAATTCCAAAAATTACCTATCATTTGTACACACACCATGCCTTAGATTATCTCGCGTTAGATATATAAAGATTAACTGTTTTGTATAAAAAGTTTCTCTTCATTTTATATGCGAAATAGTTGGGGTTTGCGGTTGAAATGTTGATGAGATGTAGTTGCCGGAAATGATATAAGGGCGGCTTTGGATTATATACATCTCAAACACAGATAGGCACCACAGATACATGGTGTAACTCACCGAAACCCTTTCGTGTAAGCGAATAGGGGGTTGTAGTGGTAATTAATTTTTTGATCAGGACTTCGCGGACCGGTGCCGATGCATGTGCATCACACAAGAGTGCTTTGCATTCCAATCACAATCAACATTTGAGAAGACTATTCGCCGGGACTGCGCTGTTCGGCCTGTCCGGCGGCATGTTTGGTGTAAGCGTGATGGGTGCGCTTTTGCTTGTGCCGAATGACGCCTATGCCGAGTGCAGTATCAGCCCGGGTGAATGGCTGTGCAGCACATACGAAGTTGACGTCGATAAATTTCCATATCAGGAAATAGCGATTACACCCGACCCTCCTGTTGAAACATTCAATCTTGAGCTTATCGGATCGCAGGTCACCCGCGATACCCCGCTTGGCGTCAGTATCACCAAGGAAAATACAAGTGGAAACGCATATGCAGATGTAACTGTTACAACTCGGCTTGGTGATGAGTCAGGACTAGCGCCTCTCATACTCAACGAGAGCGAGATTGGGCGGGATCATCCGGCGCTGAATGTAGAAGTCGACCTTGGCAACATCACCGTAAATCACAACGTTGGAAAGTTTGTAAGTTCATACGGCTCAGGAATGAGGCTCGCGACATTTGGTGGAGACATCACGGTCAACAATGGCAGTACGGTGATTGGATCAGGCAGGCATGGGGTCGAAGCCCATGGCGCTGGACACGTAAGCGTAACCAATAGCAGCTTTAACTCCATGCTAGGTCTTAGTGATGGCGCAAACATCGATGACTCTAATCAGACCAGCTACCATAATGATGGTGGTTTAACGGCAGGCCTTACAAAAAATGGCCTGTCCGTGAGCAGAATAGCTGGACGCGACCTTGAGGGTGAGTATGCCGCAAGCGTTAAAATCAGCAACCGGGATTCAGGTTCAATTACCGGCGGCGAATCTGGAGTCTATTTAGGCAGAATAACGCGAAGCCAACCCGGTGATAGGGACATTGATTTTTATGCAAATGCAGTTCTCATCGATAATTCCGGCACTGGTGAAGAAGATGATCGTGGCGGCCTGATTGCTGGCTTTGGGTCGAACGGCATCACCGCCGAAATCATTGGTGGCAATTTTGTCGTAATGAACCAGAATACACTTGCCTCGACACAATCGCTCAATCGAACGCTGGACGAATTGTTTGTCGGAGAGCGGGGTGACGTGGACGGTCTTGAAGGTCTTGGAACCTGGGCGCATGCACAAGGCGGGATCACCGGTATCTTTGGCAATCAGGACGGTATCAGTGTACGGGACATTTTTCAGCACGATGATGACGGTCAAAATGCTATCGGTGGTGTTGATATCAACAATGATCATGGCCTGATTGTCGGTACCAATGCCAATGGTATCAATTTGCGGGCAATCGGTGTTGATAAAGGTATACCGGTTCCTGTCCATGATATGAATATCAGCAATGCAGGCGGCTACATTGTCGCCGCCGGTGCCGATGACTTTGTTGTTCATACCATTAGCCAGGCGCGTCAGCAGGAAGGTTCACGCCACGGGATTAATATCCAATATGCGGCAGGCGACATATATATCAACAATGGTGCTTCATCAGCCGAAAACACCGCTGGCGGAGGGCTTATTGCCTCGCTCGCCCGTGATCTGGGCGATGTGGATATACCAGGTGCCAAAGCCAATAGTGGCGCCGAAGGTCATGGTGTTCATATCGAACAAACGTACGGTAATGTGTTCGTCAACAATTATCGTGGCTTGATATTCAGCGGCAATGGCGACGCGGTTAACGTCGAAGCTGCTGGCCTGCCTCTTGACATAGAGGAGATGATGAACACGCCCGGAGATGAGATTTATCGATACGGCGCGGCCTATATTGGCTATCACAATGAAGCACTCACGGATACGCTGCAGGTCATTTCGGATGATGTGCCTTATCTGCCGCCAAACGCAGCAGGAGACGATTACTACATTGCAAAGAATGGCAGTGCCATAGAGGTAAAAAACACAGCGCATGTCTATGTTAATACCGGTGGCCTGGCGATTGGCTCCGGTCAGCGCATAGACCTTGTTCCTGATTTGCAAATGGCCAATCAAGGTGATGGCGGCAATTGGAACGCTGTTACCAGATACGAGAACTTCAGATATGTCAGCCATCAAAATTCCGGCATTCTGGCAAGTCGCAACCTGCCAGGTTTTGGGACCGAACTGGGCATTGATAATTTCCTGAGCACAACACCCATTGGCTTTTTTGATGCTGATGAGAATGATACCTACATCAATGTGGACAGCATCTGGTCTGATGTCGAAAACATCCGCAACTTTGTGGTCAATATGAACGATGCAGGCGTTGCGCATTTGTACGGTTACGGCAACGCGGCTGACGACATGCTGGTTTACACAACAAACAGGAAAATGACTGATCGAATTTCGATGGGGGATGGCCCGCCGCCGGACGACGACGATAGTCCCATCTATATGATGGACAATTCCGGCCTGATGGTTGGCCGCGTTTCACTCGAAAAAAGTCACATGAGTTCCATAGGCAACAGCGGCAATTGGTTTACACGTGGCTGGAATGAACTTGGCTATCACGGCTTTCTCCACAATGAAGAGGGCGGCCTGATTCAGACAGCCTTCACAATGGACTATGCCGCTGAGGCGAAAGTGGTGGAGAATGAAATCCAGCAAGAGGATAGTGAACAGGTTGTCCTCGTTGATCTGCCTGAAATGAATGATTATGAGCCTGTATGGACCAGATTCAATACCTGGGGCTATCGCAACGATGGCATGCTGAGCATGACCGATGGGGAAACCAACGACAAAGTAAGTATCCACTTCCATGACAAGTGGCGGGAGGATATTCCGGCCCTGCAAGACGCGATCTTTGATGTTGAAATGGGAGACATGGAGTATCCATATTCCCCGGGTTGGTCAGGCAATGGATATCTGGGTGTCGATGTTGATTTCTATGAGGGCAGATCCGATGTTCTCTGGCTTCTGGCTGAACGCCGATACGTGGAAGACAACATTGAGAACGTGTCCGTCTCGGATGTGCAAATTCCCGAGATCGAAGCCATGCCATTTTATATCGGTGGCTCTACCGGGATCATCTCCAATACGATCAACACCATGCCGGGTAATTTTGACGGCGGGATTACCGTTGTTGAATACGGTGAGGGCGGAATGATTGAAAATGGTTGCTCTGGAAACTGTAAAGCTGGTGATGCATTTTACATCTCTGAATACTCGGAGGGTTATGCTGAAGTTGATGGCATTGGTTTCGTAACCGGTGAAGACAGCAACTGGCTTTCCTGGTATCTGGTCCATGACGAAGAGGATCGTCGCTTTGAATACCAGGCAGGCGCATCGCCCGGTGGTGCACAATTGCCCGGTCTGCAAACGCAGATGCAGAATGTCTGGTATGAGACACAAGGGGTCGTGTCCGATCATATCCGTGCAGACCGGTTTGGTGGTAGCGGACTTTCCAGCACATCCAATGCTGACCTGGTCGACATAATTCCTGAAGCACCGCAGGCAGATGCCGAGCGCTACAACAGCAAGGGTATCTGGGCGAAAATTCAGGGGTCGTGGACAAATCGTGATACGGCAGTCAATACCGTTATCGGTGGTGGAACAGCCAGTTTCGATACCAGCTATGATCAGGATATCTTCAGTATCCTTGGCGGTTTCGATATGCTGCTTGGCCAAAACAGTCCGGTGCGGGTTGGTGTGTTTGGTGGTTACATCAATTCATCGGCAGATTTTAATTCCTGGGCCACATCCAGTGATGCGGACGGCGGGACAGTTGGTGCCTATGTCGACTATACCAAAGACAACTTCTATGTTGATGCAACCTTCAAGGCCGACTTCCTCAACATTGACTATTCAACCAATATCACCGGTGTGAATGCGCAGACAGGAAGCGCTGATGTCACCAACTATGGTGTTGAAGCCAATGCCGGATATCGCTTTAACGCAACGCATGGGTTCATTGAGCCCATCATCTCGGCAACCTATGTGCACACACAAATTGACAACTTCGCGCTTGGTGGGGTCTCCGCCGGGTTCTCGAATGCCGATAGCATTCGTGGTGGTGTTGGCGCCAGGGTTGGTACGAACAAGCGGTTCGCCAATGGTATGCAGGGTGAGTTCACACTGCTTGGTAAAGTCTGGAATGAGTTCGAAAATGCCAACCAGGTGACACTGGTTGATACGCTCGGCAACACGGCATCCTTTACCGACGGTATCAATGGTGTGTTTGGTGAAGTGGAAGGCGGCATTAACATATTCAATGCAGCCAAGAACGCTTCTGCCTTTGTATCGGGTGGTGCCGAGTTCAACAGCGACTTCACAACCTATAATGCCAAGGCCGGCTTCCGCTGGATGTGGTAATGCCAGCATACTGAAACGTATTTTGACTGAATATTGAGCCAGCCCAGCAAGGGGCTGGTCATTGAACGGCTGTCATTGCCTGTCAACGATCCATTCCTGCCATCGGTAGGCAAGTATAAAGTGCCTGTCGGTCGCTCCTACACCAGACAAGAGCCGTAATAATTGTATGACAGCCTGTCTCGTTCAAACCAGAATTTCCCCTAATGGGCGGCGTGCCCGTATCGCTGTTTGTGCTCCAGCAGGGCGTCGCCCGATGCGAAAAGCGGAAACAATGCGTCGATCCGGTCCGATACCAGCCCGCTCGGCAAGCAACTTTGCTGCATCGCCATCATCGGCCAGAGCGGCCAGAACGGCGGCAGCAAACCCGGCCGCTTCAATGCGCAGCCAGAGGCGGTAAAAATGCCTGCCGCTTTCAAAGGCGGTTTCAGTTACCGGGCGATGGAAAACTACCAGTCCGGCGGCAGATGTCGTCTTTTTTGTTTCTGCCAATAACTTCGGTGCAAGTGACAGACGGTCAAGCAGACCGAAGGCCGGCCCCATGATGATGCCGGCAGCAAAGGCTTCGGCTGCATTGAGATGCATGGCTGATGCGTTCAATCCATCAAGGGCCCACCGTTCATGCCTGTGCGACAGTCGCATCCAGGAAAGCAATTCAGAGCGAAAGGCACCATTTCGCATGAAACCAAAACTTGCCGCATCCACAAGAGGCGCAAGCGCGTGCACGTCATCCGCATCACAAAGAACGCTGGTATCATCAGTGACAAGCGATCGGGCATTTTGCCGATCCTTCTGTGATGGCGTTTCAAAAGTACCGCGCCAGGATTGCCGTTTTGAAACATAATCGGCAAGTGGGTCTGTGCCAACGGCTGCCGCGAAACCATAGCGGGCAATCGGTCGCAAAGTTGTCCCTGCCTGCGGCAGGGAGCTGTTCTCCTCAACTACAGACATCCCATTTTGAGACGCCGCCAGCGCCAGGCCTTCAACAGAAGCGCCAAGGCTCATTGCCGCATCGCTGCCCTGCGGGTCGGCCGCATCCAGATGCGTTGAAAGATCGTCAAACAGCACAAGACTTTCATCTTCAATACGCCAGCGTGCAGGCTGTACATTATGAACGCTTGGTGCAAGGGATGCCTGTTTGATCAGTGACAGGATTTCATCGTGTGTCACGTCAACGCCTTTCGGAAAAGATGAAGATGCTGCAACGGCCTGCCACCCAGGCGCTCCATCTGTCTGAGACTGGCCACATTCTCATCGGCGATCCAGGTTACGCCCAATTTTTCATATCCAGCGTTCTTCAGGCAAGCAATGGTTCGTGCCAGCATGGTGCCCATTATGCCACGTCCGTGCTGCTGCTGAATGACTGAATAAAATATGATCACCGCGCGTTTGCGGTTTAGGCGGTAGCGCAAAAAATGATAGGGTGTCAGCAACCCAATGCGTGATCGTGTTGCTTTCAAGAATCCATTCAGATCAGGAATGCAAATCACCACACCAACCGGCTGGCCCTCATGGTGCAGCACAGATGACAGCCGGGGATCAAGGATTGTCATCATCTCGCCTGCCTGAAACTGGAACTCCTGCGCCGTAAGCGGCACAAACATCGGGTTTTCAGCAAAGCCGTCATTCAGAACAAGCCGTCCTTCTTCCATACGCGCGGCAAAGTCCTTCGATTTTATTTCTGCAAATGTGTAGCCCGCATTGTCTGCCAGTTTCCTTGTCTGAGCTGCTGTATTTGTCAGATCCACCTCAAAAGTCGACATCGGAAAAAAGCGCTCAAATCCGTTTTGTTCCAGCAATGCCGGAATATGCGGTGGATTGACGATCATGTCGGTGTAACCGACGGTCTCAAACCCACCGGTTTGCACGCCCATTTGCTGCATTGCCGTCAGATTGAAATTGCCGGCAAGCTCATTGAATTTTTTCTCTTTTGCCCAGTCCTGAGCCGCTGACAGCAGCAAATCAGCAGCCTGCGGATCATCGGCACAATCGAAGAAACCAAAGCTGGCCCTATTGGTATCATGCGCTCGATTGGAGGCATGATGTACATGAACAACAATCCGGCCAATGGGCCGCCCATCGCGCATGGCAGTGAAATAGGTAAAATCGGCATTGCTGGTGAACAGCGGATTTTGCTGCGCATCCAGCATCCGCCTGAGATCACTTTTCATTGGTGATACATAGGCTTGGGGCGATACATAGGCTTGAGGCGATACGTAAGCCTGGCCATCATCGTAGGCATTAAATGGCGCCTTGAAGAATGCTTCAAAGTTGCGTTCCTCAAGGGTAATCATGAGACAGCCCTTTGCTGTGAAAGCAGATATGCAACACGCTGCACAGCGCGCAATTCAATTTCCGCACCGGGCGATGCTGCCAATGTCGGCATATTAAGCGCGACGACAACAAACGGGTTTTCGGAAACGAGCATGACGTGCGTCGCATCATATTTTTCGAAAAACCAACCAAGCTGTTCATTGTGGCTGTGTGCGTTCTTCATATCCAACTCTGAGCGCTTGCGAATGGGGTCATGGGTAAAACAGGCACGAAAGGATGCATCAAAATCCCCAAGCGCGGCCGTATCGAGAATGAGCGCGCCCTCGACCAGGGCATGCCGTTGAAGCCCTTGCAAAAAGACGGCTGGCGAATCCGTCGTGGACCGGGCGATGTAGCGCAAAAGACTGTCGCGTTCCGCATCTCTCTGGGTTGTTTTCGCCTCATTGTAGATGGAGGCAAGTATACTGAATGCCATTATGATGGCGGTTGCCTGTATCGCGGTGCGGATATCAAACCCCGCCAGCCATGCCACCGACACACCGGCAGCCACGGCACTGACGAATAGCATCAGGAACGAGCGGGCAATCTCCTGATGGCTCAGGTTGCCGCGCCCCAGACTGACCGCCAGCCAGCAAAGAAACAGAACCGCAATCCCCGACAACCGCACCGGTGTATCGAAGGGATCAGTGCGGTAGTCGCTTATCGCAAAGGGCAAAATCAGGACAAGGGACAATCCAATTCTGCCAACGGTTCTGTTTTGCGCAACGGAAAGGCTGTCCCGGTCCCGTGTCAGTACCAACACACCGATGGACATAAACATGAAACTTTGCAGCAGCAGTAAAGCGTAAATCCTTGCCGGGTCCGCAAACTGCGGGGAAAGAAATGCCAGAACAAAAAACACCAGCGCCCCACCCGCTGCGATCAACTTCAAAAAACGGGGCGCATGGCGCAACAACAGACCTTCAGACAGGATCAAGGCAGCAAGCGGGATCATGCCCGCCGCGATGATGGTAATCGTATCAAAAAGGCTGATACCTGATACCCACCACAAAAGCCTTGCAAGCATCATTGTACAGATGACATCGATACCGAACAAAAAACGCCTGTCGATTGAAGACCCGGCCTCGCCGCGTTTGATTGTTCCACGCAAGATCAACAGGCCTGCCACAGCCGTCAGGGAAACCAGTGTATCGGCGACAATGGCCTGCTGCATTATTGCCCCGCCATCTTTTTACCCAGGAACCGGCGAACAATGGGTCTGAGTACGGCCGCAATCAGCCCATTTCTGGGGCGCTCGACGCGGCCGGCATAGGGATTGAAAAACCAGCCCCGGCAGTCAGCACCAGGCTTTCGACCCAAAATGGCATTGATGACCTCATAGGCCATCAGATTGCCTGTCGTCAGAACCATGGGCGCGAATGACATGCGGCTGCGGGTACCTGCTGCCACTTCACCCGCCAGATCCAGATCAATGTAGTGGCGTGAGGTTGAATGCAGCACAACATATTCAGCTTCACGCAGAAATGCCTCATTGCGCTGTTCATCACTCAATGCATTCCATGGTGTCGAAAGGGTTGGATAACCAAGGCGATACTCAGGCGCATTGTCGCCGGGCTGGGTTACAAATATCGATGGTAACGGCGATGCATAGGCATCAATCACCGCCTTGCCATGTTGTTTTGCTGTTCGATATAACAGCAAAGACGCGCCAAGGTCATCCGTGCCATTCACCACAATGGCGCTATTTCCCACCGCCCGCTCCACATGCTCAGGCCAGTCCTCACCATGGATCGTGATATTCATTTCAGGATTGATTGTCAGGCAAATTTTACCCGTTGCCTCGGCTTTGTGCTGATCTAGCGTATGTTGAAACGCGAATGCCTGACGATTAAGATTTGAAACTTCAAACTCATCTATGTCAGCCAATATCAGATTGCCGACGCCAGCCCGTGCCAGTGCAAATACGCAAGCCCCGCCCATACCGCCGGTGCCGCAAATAAATACCGTAGCGTTGCGCAGCGTATTTTGCTCATCAGTCGTCACAAACCCGATATTGCGGGTTGTAAATTCGGCGTAGGAAAATGCGGTACTCATTTTGTTCTTGGCCTTAATATGTTCCACTGCTTTGAGCTGTCGAACCAATGGACAATGGGCAGGATGATGCGCTGCAGGCTAGCAAAACCGGCGGCAATGAACAGGCCACCCAAAGATGCGGTCGGCACGCTGCTTTGAAGGTATTTTCGCATGGCCTGCAAATCAATCCTGCCAAGCTGCAGGACATCATCACCACGGCCATAATCCAGTTGTTCCCGGCAAAAATCATTATAGATTTCATTGCGATGCTTGGGCGCCACCTCAAAAGTCTTCTTCAGGTCATCCGAGCCGCCCGTATAGGCATTGGTAATGACAAACCGATCTTCATCAAACTCCGCATCTGCACCGACGCCAAAAACATGGCGATGATTGCTGACAATCTCACGGGCGATGAGAAGATGTCTGAGCGAGCGGTTCTGCGCTTTTTGCGGTGCCGGATAAACTTGCGAGAATGTCTCACTGACCATGCCGATGATGGCCGGTACCTGCGTTACATTTGAAATCCACATTGGTCGAAGCTGATTGCGCAGAAACAGCAATATGCAGGTCAGACCGTAAAGTACCCAGGACAGGCCACGTGACTGTTCATTCGGGTCAACCATCACCAACCCAAGATGCAGAACCTGCACGGGCTGGTCGCCAAGTTCCATATCCATGATTGCCAGTGCATTGAAGGCAATGGGTCTGCCATCTTCCTTCCGCCGCACAAGGGTAATGACTGTATTTTTCAAACGTTCCGGATCGCCGGAAAACACCCCGTAGGTCAGTCCACCTCTGGGCAAGGTGTGCGCAGCGACCTCCACGAGATCTGCGCTAAGCGCTATCAGTTCGTCACCTGACATCCAAAGGCCGGGGCGCTCGACAATACGCGTTTCCACGCCTTTGACTGCGTTCACATAAATATCCATCTGTCTGCGCAGCATCATCTTGGCAAATATGTTGAGCAATTTTGCACCCGCAACAAATAATTGATTTGGAACACCTACATGCGTTCATGTTTATTTTATGTGAATTGTTGAAGTCCAGTCATTTGACGATCCGCCATCTTGCCAGGAGTTACCGGTTCTATTGCAGCGTAAAGGCATCCTTTCGATCTGATACGGCACCTTCTATGTAATCTGTCAGTGTCTGTACCTTTGCCGGCAGGATATCGTATGGTGGGTAATAGGCCGTCAGCCAGATAGGCGGTGCCGACCAATCATCCAGCACGGTCTGCAACGCACCACCGGCCAGATGTTTCGCCACAATGAACATTGGCAGGAGTGCGATGCCGCAGTCCCGCAGCGCCATCTCTGTCATCATCTCACCATTGTTACACAAAAACGGGTGATGCGCTCTGACCGTGCGCGATATTCCAGACCGGGAATTTTCAAGTTGAAGTTCATTGCCACCGGAAAAATGCGAATAGCCGAGACAATCATGGTCCAGTAGCTGGGCAGGTTCCAATGGCATCCCTTTACGCTCCAGATAGACAGGCGTTGCCACCAATACCCTTGGAACCAGACAGATTTTGCGCCAGATCGTGGACTTGTCACCTGGCGGTCCAGATACCCGCAATGCCATATCGTAATCCTCGGAAAGAATATCGATAAACCGGTCAGACAAATCCAGTTTCAACGCGATACCCGGATGCATCATCGTAAATTGCGCAATCACATCCGGCAAAAAACGCAGACCCAATGAAAGGGGCGCACTGACACGCAGGGTTCCGGTCAGGCTGTTTTGTTGTTCGCGCGCACTTTCATTGGTGCGATCCAGATCCCGTGTAATAGCCAGGACACGTTCAAGGTAATTTTCACCGGCCAGCGTCAGACTCACGCTTCTGGTGGTACGAACCAGAAGCTGTACACCCAAGTCCGCCTCCAGGTCACCCACATGGCGTGTTGCCACACTGCGCGAGATATTGAGTTGGCGTGCGGCGGCAGCAAAACTGCGCGCTGATGCCACTTCAATGAACACTCTGATGCGTTCGATTTGACCAACCACAGGCACAATCCTTTTGAAGGAACGTTGCTGAATTAGGCACAATAATCACATATTATTGCATATACCACAACAAATAATCGCGCAATTGGGCGCTTCTAACTGGCCTGCAAATGATCAAATATAAGGCCAGGAGATTGCAGCGCATATCACCGCGACTGCCAACAGAACCGGGAAAACGATCATGATCCAAGAAATCAAGGGCCTGCACCATGTCACATCGCTGGCCAGCGATGCGGTTGAAAACAATGCATTCTTTGCCAATGTGCTTGGATTGCGCCGCGTCAAGAAAACAGTCAATTTCGATGCGCCGGATGTCTATCACCTCTATTATGGTGATGCGGCTGGAACACCCGGTTCCGTCATGACCTATTTCCCCTTTGTGGGTCTTAATCGCGGTCGCGCCGGTACGG
Organism: uncultured Rhizobiaceae group bacterium; assembly: GCA_947501445.1. GTDB lineage: Bacteria > Pseudomonadota > Alphaproteobacteria > Rhizobiales > Rhizobiaceae > Hoeflea_A. The sequence continues at coordinate 16,655 of CANMVS010000034.1, forward strand.
GTGAAGTCAGCATGACACGTTTTTCGGTTCCACCGGGAGCAATTGGGTTCTGGAAAGAGCGGTTTTCAACACTCGGATTACAGGGCCTGAAAGAAGATCGCCTGTTTGGAGAGAACCGGCTTTGCTTCCATGGCCCGGACGGCGACCCGTTTGCACTGGTTGAAAGTGCCGGAGATGAGCGCACTGGCTGGACCGGCAATGTGAGAAATGACGTTGCAATTCGCGGTTTCCATTCTGCCTCGATGCGCCTGCGCGACGATGGCCGGACAAATGAACTGCTGACTTTCATGGGATATCAACAGAGCGATGAAGCCGACGGGGTCAAACGATTTCAGATCGCTGGTGGCAATGGTGCGGATATTATTGATGTGGAAACCGCACCGGGCTCCACCAACAGCGAACAGGGATCGGGTTCGGTACACCATATTGCCTTCGCCGTTGAAAACCGCGCAGCCCAGCTTGAAGTGCGCCAGGCCCTGATGGACACCGGCTATCAGGTGACACCGGTGATAGACCGGGACTATTTTTGGGCAATCTATTTCCGCACCCCTGGTGGCGTGCTGTTCGAAATTGCCACCAATGAACCGGGCTTTGACCGTGACGAGGATACGGCTCATTTGGGTGAGGCGTTAAAACTGCCAACCCAGTACGAGCATCTTCGCGCACGGCTGGAACAGCATCTGCAGCCATTGGTAGCCTGAGTTGACCATTGCCAGAGTAAACCATTGAAGGAAATGAACACATGTCTCTCAATGCTTACCATTACGAACACATAACCGCGCCGCGCGGCAGTCCGCTGCTGTTTACCTTTCATGGAACGGGCGGCGATGAACATCAGTTTAGCGCGCTGGTTCATCAACTGGCCTTCAGGGCGGCTCTCATTTCACCACGTGGAGATGTTTCCGAAAACGGTGCATTGCGGTTCTTCAAGCGCACTGCCGAGGGCATCTATAACATGCCGGACCTTCAGGCACGCACTGCAACCATGGCCACATTCGTCAATGCACACATCAAGGCGCTTGCACCCTCGCGGGTCATCGGACTTGGCTATTCCAATGGCGCCAACCTATTGGCATCCATGCTCTTTCAACAGGCTGATCTGTTCGATGATGCCATTTTGATGCATCCCCTGATACCGTTTGAACCAGACCGGAATGGTTCTCTGTCAGCAAAGCGCATTTTAATAACCGCCGGTCGCAACGATCCAATCTGCCCGGCGCCATTAACCCGCAAACTGGCTGACCACTTTGCCGAACAGGGCGCCGTCACATCAACAAAATGGCATGAAGGCGGCCATGAAATCCAACAAGGTGAACTGAAAGAAATAGCCGCATTCCTGACATAAATGCTGCTTGTTTTGTCTGGGCAATAGATCAACAATCAATCAACGTGAAACACGGATGGAAGCAACAATGAGCTGGAACCCCGCAATTGAAGCCCACAACCTGGATGCCGGATCGATGGATTCCATCGAAACCATGATCATACCGCGTGCCCGTGATCTGGGAGGGTTCGAAGTACGTCGCGCCCTGCCCTCTGCAAAACGAAAAATGGTTGGTCCCTTTGTTTTTTTTGACCAGATGGGGCCCGTGGAATTCATCACTGATCAGGGTATTGATGTGCGTCCGCATCCCCATATCGGATTGGCGACCGTTACCTATCTGTATCAGGGAGAATTTCAGCATCGCGACAGTCTGGGCACCAATCAGATGATTTATCCCGGCGAAGTCAACTGGATGATTGCCGGCAATGGCGTCACCCATTCGGAGCGCACCAGCGCACAAACCCGCAAAGGTAAAAGCAGCCTGTTCGGGATTCAGACCTGGGTGGCACTCCCTGAAGAGGCCGAAGAGACCGATGCCGGGTTTGAGCACCACGGGCAAGCCGCCCTGCCGTTTCTGGAAGGAGAAGGCAAACAGGTTCGCCTTATCATTGGCAATGCCTGGGGCGAGCGTGCGCCAACCAAGACATTTACCGAGATGTTCTATGCTGATGCCGTGTTGCAGGCCGGTGCGTCGTTGCCACTGCCCGATAACCATGAAGATCGTGGGCTCTATATAACACAAGGGTCCATCGAGATCGCCGGAACCAGCTACGATGCGGGCCAAATGATGGTTTTTCGTCCCGGTGACGCAATGACGATCAAGGCAGGACCAGCCGGTGCCCGTTTGATGCTGCTGGGTGGCGAAACACTCAATGGTCCGCGCTATATCTGGTGGAATTTCGTTGCGTCATCACGCGACAAAATCGAGGCCGCAAAGGAAGCCTGGGCAGCCGGTGACTGGAAACACGGGCGCTTTCAGTTGCCACCCGATGACGCTGACGAGTTTACACCTTTGCCAAAATGAGATCGAAGAAACCGGCAGGGGTTTCTCTTCGCGCCCGACAGTTACCCGGTGTCCCGGGTTTCAGTACAGGCGCATCACGCCGCTTAAACATCTTGACTCATCAAACATCATATGTTTAATGTTTTTGCATGAGTGAAATGATATACTATGATCTGAAGCAGATTGCCGGTCTTGCACCGAGCCTTTCGACACAGGTGGCACGAGAAATCGGACGGCGTATTGTCTCGCAGATTTATGCGCCTGGAGAGCTGGTCGAAGACGAGGGAACACTGGCTGAACGGTATCAGGTCAGTCGATCGGTCATTCGTGATGCGGTTAAGATACTGGTTGGCAAAGGCCTGCTGGAGGTGCGCCGTGGCATCGGCACCAAAGTGCGTTCCCGCACCAGTTGGGGCCTGTTGGATGATGACGTTCTCGCCTGGTATCAATCCGCCCCACCCAATAGCGATTTTTTGCGGCAGTTGATGGACATAAGGCTGGTGTTTGAGCCCAAGGCAGCCCGATGGGCGTCAGAGGTGGCCAGTGAAGACGAACTGGCACAGATAGAGGCAGCAATTGAGCGGATGGAAGCTGAAAAAGGCTCAACAGAGGATTTTGTCATTGCTGACGCCCTGTTCCATCGTTCCATTTTGCGCGCAGCCCATAATGAATTTCTTATTGCCATGGAGGGCGTGATCTTCTCCGCACTTTTGAGCAGCATAAGACTGACGAACAAGGACCCGCGCGACAATGAAGGGTCAATTCCCTTTCACCGTGAGGTGTATGAGGCCATAGCTGCGCGGGATGGAGACCGGGCAGAACAGGTTATGGAAAGACTGCTGGGTGACGCCAACCGCCGTTTGGGAGGACGATTGCAGGGCGCCTAGAGCAATTCAGGGTTTGACGGAACCGGCAATGCCTGAATGCATCAACAAAATAAAAGACCGATACCGGTGTGCCCTTTTTGACAAAAGGTGAAACGGTCTGGAGGATCGAGCCGGTTATCACCGGCTCATAGGAAATCATTATTGCAGCCGTAACGCTCCGCTAACGGAGCAATGGCGAAGCTGTGTGCAGATGTTGGTGAGTATATCGATGTGACATTGCCCTGACATCTGCCAACGGCCCACTATTTCCGATCAGCAATGATCGGTCAAATGCAGATCCGCAGGATGGATTGAATGTGCTCATGCAACATGAGCGCAGTGGCGGAGCTGTATCTTTTTGTAGAGCAAAACGGGAGGTACCTATGCTCAAAACACTACGCAATACCCTCAAACGCTTTGGTGCGGGTGCGGCTGCACTGGCAATGGTCGCCACTGCGACATCTGGCGCCTATTCGGCTGATATGGTCGCATTGCTTCTGCCGGAAAACGTCAACCCGCGCTGGGAAAGTCAGGACGCGCGTTTCTTTGTCGAAGCCATGGGCAAAATCGCTCCGGATGTCAAAGTTGAAGTCTTCAATGCCAATAATGACACAGCCACACAGCAGCGTCAGGCAGAACAGGCACTCACCCAGGGTGCAAAGGTTCTGGTCGTCATTCCAATTGACGGAGAAAGCTCTGCCATCATAGCCGATGATGCCGCAGATGCGGGCGTGCCGACAATTGCCTATGACCGGATGATCAATTCCAAAAATACCAGTTTTTGGGTTCAGGCCGATCTGGAGGGCATGGGATTCGACCAGGCACAGCATGTGATCGACAACACAAAGTCGGGTGATACGCTGGTTTTGCTCAAGGGATCGCCAACAGATCCGAATGCTGCCGTTATCCACGCCGGCCAGCTGCGCGCCCTGCAGCCTCTCTTTGATTCCGGCGAACGTGTGATGGGATATGAAAACTGGACCCAGGGTTGGGATCCGGCCATAGCCCGCCGCTCAATGGATCAGGCACTAACCCAGCTCGACAACAATGTGCAGGGTGTCGTGTCATCCAATGATGGCAATGCCGGTGCAGCAATCGCATCGCTGTCAGAGCAAAAAATGGCCGGCAAAGTGCCTGTATCGGGGCTCGATGCCACTGTGCAGGCATTGCAGCTGATCCTTCTGGGTGAACAGACCCAGTCGGGCTGGCGGCCGCTCGCAGATATGGCAAAAGCGACGGCAGAAGTCACGGCAAAACTGGTTAAGGGTGAAAGTGTCGATGATCTGGCGCCAAATACCGTCAAAAACGGTGTCGGTGCCGATGTTAATTTCGTTGGTGTTGCTTCCTACTCAGCTGTTGGTGAAGAAGGCGTCGCCTATGTGATCGAGAACGATACATCGATCTCAAAGGAAGACGTCTGTCAGGGTGTGGCAGCAGAAACCAGTTTCTGTAAGGGCTGAACAGTGACAACGTCATCTGAAAATCAAAAGGTGGGGCCTGGTGCCCCACCCCATTCACCACAATTGACACCACACCTGCGTGTGTCGGGCATCCGCAAACGATTTGGTGGAGTTGAGGCACTGCGTGGCGTGGATTTTGACGTGCGCCGCGGTGAAGTTGTGGCTCTTGTCGGCGACAATGGTGCCGGCAAATCGACATTGATGAAAATTCTCGCCGGCGCCCATCATGCCGATGAGGGACAGTTTTTCCTGGACGAACAGTCTGTATCCATATCATCGCCCCATGATGCTACGGATCTTGGAATACAGATCGTTTATCAGGATCTGGCACTGTGTGAAAATCTGGATGTGGCTGCCAATTTGTTTCTGGGCGCTGAACCGACGCGGCCAGGTTGGCAGTTTCTGCCAAAATTTCTGCGTCCGATCGATGAAATGCGTATGGAAAAAAAGGCCCTGGAAGCCATCGATCAGCTGCGCGTGCGCACATTGCAATCCGTCAGGGCAAAGGTCGGCGGCCTATCCGGTGGACAGCGACAGGCCATTGCCATTGCGCGGGCAGTCGGTGCTGAATCGACAGTTGTTCTGCTGGATGAACCAACTGCAGCTCTGGGTGTCGCACAAACGCGCCAGGTTCTGGATGTGGTCAAACGTCTTCGCGATAACGGCCACGCGGTGGTCTATATCTCGCATAATCTTCGCGACATTTTCGAAGTTTCTGACCGTATTACGGTTCTGCGCCACAGCGCCAATGTCGCCACCTATGACACTCAAGATACCAATCCGGATGCCATCGTTGTCGCCATGACACGCGGATTGGACGGAGATGGCACACATGCAGCCTGATGTTCAATTGAGTTTTTCAGACCGCTTTCGCCAGCTTCGTGAAACCCGGTTTGGCACTTTTGCACCTGTATTGCTGGCGCTGGCGGCAATCTGGATCTACTTCGGCATAACGGAACCGGCATTCCTGAGCCCAAGAAACTTCTACTTTTTGTTCATGCAAAGCGCTGTTGTCGGCACACTGGCTGTGGGGATCACAATTGTTCTTCTATTGGGAGATATCGATCTTTCAGTGGCTGCCACATCCGGGGTCTGTGCGGCATTGATGGCCGTACTCATTGCGATGGCCGGTGTCCCGGGCCCGCTGGCCTGCCTGATTGCCATCGCACTGGGGATATTTCTGGCTACGCTGCAGGGCCTGTTGGTTGCCTATGTTGGCATACCTTCCTTTGTTGTCACACTCGCCGGCTTGCTTGGCTTTCAGGGATTGATGCTCAAAATTCTTGGAACACAGGGCGCAATCAACATGCGTGATCCCTTTGTTCGCGGCATAACCACAATTACATTGCCAGCGGCACTCGGCTGGGGGCTTGCCGCCGCCTGCGTATTGGCATTTGCACTTGCGAGTTTTCGCCGACAGACACAACGACGCGCCCTTGGTCTCGAGCTGGAAGCCAATTCCACACTCTATGGCCAGGTCATATTCTTTGCTGTGCTGGCCTTTGCAGCCGTCGCAACCCTGAACAGCTATCGCGGTATCCCGCTGCTGGTTGTTCTGCTGATTGGCCTGACCGCGCTGCTGGGCTGGGTTACCACTTCAACGCCCTTTGGCCGGTCCTTGTTTGCCGTCGGCGGTAATGCCGAATCCGCCCGGCGTGTCGGCATGAATGTGAAGCACATCCGTGTCGCGGCCTTTGGCATTGTCGGCATGATGGCGGCGATTGGCGGTATCGTTGGCGCGTCACGCTATGCCTCGGTCTCATTCAATGCATTTGCCGGTGGTCCCCTGTTGCTGGAAGCAATTGGCGCGGCGGTCATCGGTGGCACATCGCTGTTCGGCGGACGTGGATCGGTTTGGAATGCCATCCTTGGTGCCCTGGTCATCGGTTCACTGGGCAATGGGCTTGATCTGTCCGGCGCCAGCGCCGCCGACAAACTGATGTTTTCCGGCGCAATTCTCCTATTGGCCGTTGCCATTGACGCGATCTCGCGATCCGGCACCAGCCAGACCCGATAAAGGAAAAACCTGATGAAAACCTACACCATCAAACCCTTCACCAAGCCCGTATCGGCGATCGGCATGGGCACCATGATCTTCCATCCCGACACAATGGCCCGTGACCATGATCTGCTTGACGCATTTGTTGAAAACGGCGGCACCTATGTCGATACGGCTGAAGTTTACGGCGCTGTTGAGGAGCACGGCTATTCCGAGATGGTCATTGGTGACTGGCTTGCACAACGGCCCGGCATGCGCGACAGGATCGTCCTTGCTTCAAAAGGGCTCATCACCGGCTATTGTGCCCCCCTTCATCCGGGCGGTGCCAAAATCAATCCGCAATCGATACATCGCGCCATTGACGGCTCGCTTGACCGGTTGAAAACAGACCATCTGGATATCTGGATGTTTCATCGCGACGATCTGTCCCAGCCTGTTGGTCCGCTTGTCGATGCACTGGACGAGGAGGTCAGGACCGGGCGCATCAAGGCCTATGGCGCATCCAACTGGTCGACAGCACGCATTCAGCAGGCCATCGACTACGCAACGGCCAATAACAAGACTGCGATGATGAGTTCCAGCCCAAATTTCTCACTGGCCCGCGCCAATGAACCTTTCTGGTCTGATACGGTCACAACCAACGAGGATGACCGCACCTGGTTCACCGAACACAATATGCTTCTGGTGGCATGGTCTGCACTTGGACGGGGCTTTTTCGCCAGGGCGGACCCGCAAGACAAGAGCGATACGGATTTGGTGCGGGTTTTCTATTCCGATGGCAATTTCAAGCGTAAAAAACGCGCCGAAGAATTTGGTGAAGCCAAGGGCATGTCGATGTTCGAAATTGCCCTGGCCTATGTGATCAGCCAGGACTTCCCGGTGGTAGCGCTTAACGGTGCCGAGACGCCAGAACAGGTTGCCTCATCAGCAAAGGCCGGCAGTCTGCATTTGACCCAATCCGAACGAGATTGGCTCGACCTGACCAGTGATCACAAGCCTGTTTGAGGATCAGCTCATGACACATCAAGAGAATTCGACACTTTCCAAAAAAATGTACATTGGCGGCAATCTTGTGAATGGTCAGTCAATAACGCAGATCATCAATCCTGCAACCGAAAAACCGGTCGGCACTATTGCTTCAGCAGGTCCCGATGATGTCGAAGCCGCCCTGAAAGCAGCTGAAGCCGCAAAAGTCGATTGGGCAGCGACCTCGATATCACAGCGTACCGCCTGGATGTTGAAATTGCGTGATGCAGTAATCGAAAATGAAGAACATCTGCGCGATTGCATTCATATGGAAATGGGCAAAAACTGGGGTGGAACCCAGGAAGACTATGACAGTCTGGTCAATAGTCTGCACTTTTATGCCGAAGAGATATCCCGGATACGACCCGAGATTATTGTCGACCGCGAAGGCACCCACAGCCATACGCTTGTACATGAACCCTTGGGCGTGGCCGTGGCCTTCATCGCCTGGAATTTTCCACTGCTAAATCTGGCTTTTAAAATTGGCCCGGCCATGGCTGCCGGTTGTCCGATCATCATCAAGCCATCGGCGCTCACCCCCATATCTGCCTATGCTGTAGGTGAACTGTGCCACAGGATTGGTCTGCCTGCCGGTGTCGTTAATATTCTCAGCACCGACAGCGCACAAACGGCCGATGCCTTATCCGCCTCAACGATACCCTCATTGCTGACCCTGATCGGTTCAACGGCAACCGGTCGACACATCATGAAAACCGGGGCGACTTCGATCAAACGCTATTCAATGGAATTGGGCGGCAATGCACCAGTGCTGGTTTTTGCCGATGCCGATCTTGATCTGGCTGCTGACATTGTCTGCGCGGTAAAATTTGGTAACGCCGGTCAGATCTGCGTGACACCCAACCGTGTCTTTGTCGAAACATCCGTTGCAGATGCCTTTCGCAGCAAAGTCATTGAACGGGCTAATGCAGTCAGAACAGGCTTTGATAAAAACGCCCCCATTGACATGGGACCACTGATCGATGGCGGTGCCTGGCAGCGTGTGGATGGTTTGGTGCGGGATGCGGTTAACAGCGGTGCACGTCTGTTAACAGGTGGCAAACGGCCCGATACGATGACCACCGGCCACTTTTATGCGCCCACTGTACTGGATGGCGTAACCCCACACATGCGCATCTACAGGGAGGAAATTTTTGGACCTGTTGTCAGCCTGATTTCCTTCGACGATGAAGCCGCCGTCATGCAGAACGCGAATGATACCGATGCCGGATTGACGGCCTATGTCTTTACCAAGGACCTGCAAAAGGCAGAACGTTGTGCAGCCCAATTGCAATTTGGCGAAGTTCAGATAAACGGTGTCAAATATGGTATTGATCTGCCCCATGGTGGAATTGGCCAGTCGGGCATCGGCCATGATTGCTCGCATCTGGCATTGCACGACTATCTGGCAGTAAAACGCGTGTCACGCGCCCTTGCGGCCTGAGGTTAGCACTCATGAAAATCACCGAAGTCATCAGCCACGTTCTGCAATATGAATTACCGGAGGAACTGGGCTATTCACAGCAATATTATGCCAGGCGTACCGCGCATCTCGTCGAGGTACGCACGGATGAAGGCATCAGCGGCTGGGGCGAGTGTTTCGGCCCCGGCAATGTCGCTGTTGCGAACAAAACCATTGTTGAAAAAGTCATTCAGCCGATGGTTCTGGGCTGTGATCCCCTCGACCGGGACGTGATCTGGCACAATGTCTACAATCTGCTGCGCGATCACGGGCAAAAGGGCATGCCTATTCAGGCACTGTCTGGCGTTGATATCGCCCTTTGGGATTTGTCAGGCAAAATTGCCGGCATGCCGATCAGCAAACTCATAGGCGGTGCGCACCGCGATCGCGTGGCTGTTTACGGCTATGGCATGATGTTGCGTCGTGAGGATATGCCATCACTCACGTCACGCTTTAGCGATGAGGCCACTTCGATCAGGGCAGCCGGATTTGTTGCAACAAAAATGAAGGTCGGCCTGGGACCGGCCGATGATATCAAACTCGCAACAGCGGTGCGCAAAGGCGTAGGTGATGACTTTCCGTTCATGGTGGATGCCAACCATTGTTACACCACAAGCGATGCCTTCCGCGTTGGCCGCGCGCTTGATGAGCTGGACGCATACTGGTTCGAAGAGCCAATCGCACCCGAAGACCTTGACGGATACAGGGAACTGCGCGCCGGGTTGAAACTGAACATTTCCGGTGGTGAAGCAGAATTCACACGCTGGGGCTGGCGTCACCTTCTGGAAGGGCGTTGTGTGGACATAGCCCAGCCTGAGGTCTGCGCACTCGGTGGTATTTCGGAATATCTCAAAGTGCTTGCCCTGGCGCACGCGCATTTCACACCGGTTATCAATCATGTCTGGGGATCAGCCATCGCCGTTGCCACCAATCTGCAGCTTCTTGCGGCCATGCCACCCATGCCGGGCGGGCTGCATCCACGCGAACCCATGCTCGAATTTGACACAACCGACAATCGGTTTCGCGACGATCTGCTGATGGAACCACTGAACATACAGCAGCAGGTTGCCAGTAACGGTGGCTATGTGAACATTCCAGACGGCCCCGGCCTTGGTGTTGAACCGGACCGCGAATTCATTCGGAAATATACCCTTGATGTTTGATACACACCTGAAAGACAAAGCGGACACAATCGATGATGCGGCCTTTGTGTGCGTGGACTGGGGGACCACCCATTGCCGGCTCTGGGTTGTCGCCGGCGATGGCCAACTCCTGGCGGAACGGTTCGGCCTGTCGGGCATGTCGAGGCTGAAACCATCAGAATATGAAGCCGTGCTGGAAACGGAACTCAGCGAACTTGGCGTTCCTCCCACAATACCGGCAATAATCTGTGGCATGGCGGGTTCAGCACAGGGTTGGCATGAGGCACCCTATGTCGATCTGCCGACGCCACTGACCTCGATACCGCACAAATGTGTCAGTACATCATCCGGCAGGCGTGACATCAAAATCCTGCCCGGGCTCGCACAAAGGCGCGAAGCCTCGCCTGATGTCATCCGTGGAGAGGAAACGCTTCTGCTGGGTGCATTGCTGGAAAAGGGCATCAGTGGCACCGTCTGCCTGCCGGGCACGCACTCCAAGTGGGTCGAAATCGAAAACGGCATTGTCAGCGAGTTCAGCACCATGATGACCGGTGAGATTTTTGCGCTCCTGGCAAACAATTCCACACTGGCGCATTTTATTTCCACCACCGATGCAGATCTGTCGCAGACAGCCGCCTTTGCAAGAGCAGTTGGTGAAGCCATGGCTGCGCCGCAGAAGGTTGTCCGTGCGCTGTTTTCAGTGCGCTCGACCCCGCTTTTGATGGGTGTGGAAATGGCATCGGAAATGCCCGCAAGGCTTTCCGGTCTGCTGATCGGACTGGAAATCGCCGGTATGAGCAAGGCAGCGGGTGACCGAGTAACGCTGATTTCAAATGGTGTGCTGGCGCAAAGCTACGCCAGTGCATTCAAGGTTGCCGGGCTGGAATTTGACCTGCTCGAAGCCGATGAGATTGCCCGTACGGGCCTCTACTACGCGGCCAGAGCCATATGGAAAGATACCGTTTCCAGTGCGGTTCTTACCGCCTGATCAGCGCAGCATCTCAAACACTTTATCGCGCTCTGAAAGCACCAGAAGCAACGCCAGATCACCCGGTTCCAACCGGTCAAGAATTTTCGCCACCCCGTCCGCCGGTGACGAACCATTGATGATCTGCTGCGGCTTCATTCCAAGTGAAAGCGATGTTTGTCTGATGAGCTGTGTCGTTTCACCGGCTGCGCGGCCCCGCAGATAATCGGGCAATTCGGCAGCCACCACAAAGTCGGGACCGAAGGCAAATGCGCTTGTTGTTACATCGCGTATATCCTGGTCTGATCGATCACCCGCATGGCTCAGCAATATAAAGCGTCGTTTTGCCGGAATGGACGCCATGGTCTGGGTCACGGCTTCAATTGAATGTGGATTATGGGCAAAATCCACAAAAACGCGGGCGCCATTGACGGCAAATTCATTGCAGCGCCCCGGATTGTCATCGGGATTGCTTTTGAAGCCTGCAAGTCCGGTGCGAATGAACCTGTAATCAATCTGCATGGCACACGAAACACAGGTTGCACCCAACGCGTTGCTGATATTGTAGCGCGCCGCGCCGTCCATGGTGATGGGGATGTTCTCAACGCTGATGATATTGACTGCGTCCACGCCATTAAAATAGACCAATTGCCTGCCATCCAGCCAGGCACAGGTTTTTTGTTCCGCTTTCGCCATCTGTATCTGCGATGTCGCCTGATCCAGTGAAAACCAGCAGATATTGGCATTTGTGCGGCTGGCTTCCGCAACGACATAGGGATCATCAGCATTCAAAACGAGCACACCGTCGTCATCCAGGGCACGGTGAACGGCGAATTTGGCCGTCGCCAGTTCAGCGACGGTATTGATTCCATATTGGCCCAGATGATCAGCCGCGACATTGGTTACCAGCGCGGCCTGTGCCCGGCGCAGCGGCAGTCCGCGGCGTAATATGCCGCCCCTTGCGACCTCCAGATGGGCAATTTCAAGCCGTGGGTCGCGCAGCAGCATACGCGCACCGCCTGGGCCCGAAAAATCGCCCCGCTCGAGAATATCATCACCAACACGAACAAACTCGGTTGACGTCAACCCTGATACCATCCCGGCAGCTTTGGCAATGGCGGAACACAGGCGCGTCGTCGTTGTTTTTCCATTGGTACCGGTGATCAGTGCAACCGGAACATTGTGTAATCGCGCCCATTCAACGCTATCAGTATCCGGCAGATCGGTAACCGGCCAGGTGCGTGATCCAATACCATGACCAAGCGACAGCGCGTCATCATCACTCAATGCATCAATGCCGCGTTGTTCCGCCGCTTCGATCAACGTGATCAGTGGCGGATTGGCTTCACGCGCCATCACGGATTTCAGATCACCAATCATGGCGTCAAAATCACCGGCCTTTTGTGAAAGCAATTCAGCGGCACAAAAATGCCATGCCGTCTGGGCGACAAATATTGCGCTGTAGAGCTGATCCATCGGTGCAGACACGGCAAGATTGAAACCACGCTCAAAGGCCCGCTCACAGGTTTGCTCGTCGTTCCAGCCCACACCATCAAGAACCCGGCGCGCCTGCTGCTGCCACAAGGCGCGTATTCGTGAGGGATCAATTCCGTCAAAATGCACATCCAGCACAGCGCCTGCTTTGCCCCACAACAGATTGGGCCCGGTCAGCCGACGATAGTCGTCAAGCACCAAGAATTCGCTGCTCGGGATGGGAATGGACAGTGCTTCTTCAATAATTTCCGCTGCTTCAGCCATGAGACGGGCCCCTCAATCGCCATCCTCACTGGTATCACGTGCCAGGCGAACGCCACGCTCATCACGGATCAGCGTGTCGCCATCATCCATCAGATCGTCCAGCGCGACCTCTTCCTCGTCGGGCAGGGTTGCAACGATCTCCGGCTCATTTTCGCTGCGGAAATAGATGATCTGTTTCCAGCACCGCACGCTGTCATCTCCGAACACCACCAGAAGATCACCTTCCTGTGCCATATTAAGCCCATGGTCGACAGCTTCCACTTCTGAAGGAATCACAGTAATCGCCTCTGCCGCAACGCCCTGTTTGATAAAGCCTTCCTGCAGCATTTTGGGTATCTCATCATGGCCGCGTTTACGGCGATTATCGTCAGCCTTGCAGATATAATGATCAAAATGACCAGCCAGTATTTCGGTGGCCTCAATCACATCCTCATCACGCCTGTTACCTGGAACCGCCACGACGGCCAGACGACGTCCGGTCACATCCAACCGATCAACCAGATCGGCGATTGCGCGAAATGCAGCGGGATTATGCGCATAATCCAATATGACTTTGAACGGATGTTCGTCGAAAACATTGGTACGTCCGGGTGCCTGAAAGAAGCTCGTATCAAACGTGCGCAAACCATGGCGAATATTATCCAGGTCAACACCAAAACCATAGGCCATGACGGCTGCAAACATGGCGTTCTGCACATTGTGCATCGCCTTGCCTTCCATCGTCGCGGGCACCAGGTGTGACCATAAAACCGGAATATGGGTACCATTGTCATAAATGGTTATCATGTCTCCATTCATGGCCTTTTCGAGCACGATTGCCTGCCCACCGGCCTGAATGTGTTCCTTGACCAGGGCATGTTCAGAATTCATCGTCACATACCAGATGGTTTTTGCATGGGAAAAATCTGCCATGCGGAGACAGTGGATATCATCGGCATTGAGAACGATAGCCTCTGTCGCCGATTCCACCACGACCCGTTTGACAACCGCCAGTTCCTCAACGGTATCGATGCCGCCAAGCCCCAGATGATCTGATGTCACATTCAAACAGGCCGCCACATCGGAACGCTGGTAGCCAAGACCGCTGCGCAACAGGCCTCCGCGCGCGGTCTCCATCACGGCAAAATCAACGGAAGGATCACGCAATACGATCTGCGCTGAAGTCGGCCCGGTCATGTCACCCTTGACGCTCAACTTGCCGTCCACATAAACACCGTCCGTCGATGTCATGCCGACAATGCGACCATTGGTTTTCATGATGTGACCAAGCATGCGCGAGGTTGTGGTTTTACCATTGGTGCCGGTGATGGCCGCAATGGGAATACGGGACTGCGAATTGGCCGGAAACAACATGTCTATGACATTGCCCGACACATCACGCGGTGTCCCTTCACTGGGGGCGACATGCATGCGAAACCCCGGCGCTGCATTGACTTCGACAATAGCACCGCCGATTTCCTTGTAGGATTTTGTGATGTCATCAATCAGAAAATCCACACCGCCAACATCCAGTCCGACAGATTTGATGGCACGTTCTGCCATATCCCGGTTGTCCGGGTGCACAACATCCGTCATGTCGATAGCCGTTCCACCGGTTGACAAATTGGCCGTCGAACGCAAATAGAACGCTTCTCCCACTGGCAAAACGGTGTCCACGCTCAGCCCTGCTTCGTCCAGCAATCGCTGTGCCTGTCCGTCAATTTCCAGGTTGGTCAGAACTTTTTCATGACCAACACCGCGTCGCGGGTCGCTGTTGACCACATCGACCAGTTCAGCAATTGTCATTTTTCCGTCACCGATGACATGGCCAGGCACCCGCTTGGCAACGGCAACAAGCACATCATTGACAACCAGCATACGGTGATCAAATCCGGTCACAAAACTTTCCACTAAAATGGCACGACTGGTGCCCTGCTCTCTCGCCTCGGCAAACGCAATTTCGACCTGATCATCTTCGGTCAGATTGATCGTAACACCACGTCCGTGATTGGCATTTAGTGGTTTGACGACCACCGGGTAACCGATATGGCGTGCCGCGCGCACAGCTTCCTTCGGGCTATAGACCATGCGCTGCTGGGGCACCGGCAAGCCGAGGTCGCTCAGCAGATTGTGCGTGTCTTCCTTGTCGCAGGAAATCTCCACGGCAATGTGGCGTGTTTCACTGGTAATTGTTGCCTGAATGCGCTGCTGGTATCTGCCATGGCCAAATTGCACCAGAGATCCGCTGTTGAGCCGCAGCCAGGGAATATCCCGTTCTTCCGCAGCCTTGACAAGTGAACCGGTGGAGGGACCAAATTCACGCCGCTGCGCCAGAAGAATATAGGCTGTCAGCTCTTCTTCCCAATCAAATTCAGGGTCAAATTTATAGTCCGTTTTCGCGCGCACATTTTCCGGCAGAAGATGCATCAAAAGACGCAGGGCAAGTTTTCCCGCTTCCAACCCGACGTCACGCTGCCGATAGGCATAGACCATGTTGTACTGGCCTGTTTCACCGGTGGACCGTGTCCGCCCGAACGTGACGTCAGTACCTGCAACATTTTGAATTTCCAGCGCACAATGTTCCATGACATGCCCGAGCCATGTGCCTTCATCTTCGCGCAAACGACGCAGAAAGCCACCCGGTTCGCGGTAGGAGCACCCGTGTTCAGCCAGACCTGGCAGTGCCGCAACAAGCCCATCAATGAAGTCCGGTCCAATTTTCGCCGATGGCCAGTCTTCCAGCACACCCAGATCAATCACATGACGAATAACCGGAAACCCGGCCCACACATTTGGGCCAACAAAAACATTGGTGGATAGAATTTTCATGCGCGGTGCCTCTCCCTCTTGAACCGGTTGCGATCCGGGGAGCCAGCCTATGCGTCAATCAAAATGCAAATTCAGCAGGCTCTCAGGTCTCAACATCTTCTTCCGGCGGAAACGCCAGACGATTGGTTAGATCATATCGACAGCCTTGGCCCAATACGTCAAGCTTCAATCCAAGCAGACTGAGCGCCTCACCGCGTTCTGCCTGCCAGACGGATGAATAACTCAGATCAGCAGCATTGACGACGGTCACCGTGCCACTGCCAACCACATCCAGAATATTATCCGGACCGATAAAGGCCGCCGTATCTTCATCAACGCCCAGACCGATCAGAAACGGATTATAGGATGTTGCTGACAAAAGCCTGCCAAGACGATTACGCTGGGTAAAGTGCTGGTCGATGATCACGGCATTTGTCAGGCCGAGACCCGGTGCCATATTGATGCCGCCTTCAGCCGGAGCACGGCCGCTGCGGCCACCTGCAACCATATGTTCGGACATGATAGAGGCCCCGGCAGAGGTACCTGCAACAGGTACACCGGCGGCATTTGAACGCCTGATTTGCTGCGCAACAAGCGTGCCACCCAAAATAGTCGACAGGCGCAACTGGTTACCACCGGTCATGAATATGCCCGTGGCACGGGCCAGCATCTCAACAAACGCCGGATTGTCGCCGTCTGCGCGCCGAGTGATTGGCAAATAGGCGACCTGCCCGGCACCAAGTTCGCGGAAAATGGCGTTATAATCCGGACCGGTGCGTTTGAGTTGAGATGCCGTGGGGATCACCACAATATCGGCCTTGTTGCCGCCTGAAAGGTCTACAAACCTTCGATGGATGCGCATTTCCTTGACTCTGTCCTCACCACCCCCAATCGGGATGATAAAACCACGGTCCTTATCGTCGCTTACGGGTGCGGGGCACATAAGGGTCGTCAACTTTCTGATTTGTTTCTATCCTGGTCCTTCAGTGGTTTTCCCAATGGAATGAACTGAAGAAGCCCGTCTATTATTGTTTTGTTCACATTGCCTTAAATCTGCCATGGGGATCAAAAAGCCAAGCAGTTTTAAGTTCAACGCATATCATTCTTTCGTCATGTGGCAGGCTGGTTTTCATAGGTGCCTAGAATTCCTGCCTGCCCCTCTTTTACATGCCAGCGCCCCAGGGCCATAACATCTCTCACGTTGTAGCGGCTATCAAGCACCACAAGATCCGCATCATGCCCCTGTTTCAGGCGCCCTTTGGAATGCAGACGAAGCAGATCCGCAACATTGGAAGTCATTGTGGGCAAAACAGTCTCGATCACCACACCATGTGCCACCAGCTCTTTCAGCGTTTCAGGCAATGTCGAGGAACAACCAACACCCATGCGGGTTAAATTGCCCTCGTCATCAAAGGCGGGAAGACATCCACCGCCATCGGAACTGATCGTCAGGCCATCTGCCGGCCGCTTTTGAGCGTGATACTGCAAAAATCCTTCACCAGCAGAAAGCCCCGGATCAATATGACCGCCTGGAAAAGCGGTAAGATCTATGCGGCATCCCGCGTCAACCAGTTCCAGCGCCTGTTCGAACAGGTCCCTGTTTCGGTTAACATGGGTCGGATTGAATACCCGGGCCGGAATTTCCGACTGCTCCAATGCCTGCCGTAGAAGCGAGAGCCCGCGTTTTCCATCTCCCATGTGGCAGTGAACGATACCGGCTTTACCAGTCATCAGCCCGGCAACATGGGCTTCGCTGGCCACACGCAGGAATTCATCCAGGGTTGGCTGACTTGAACGGTGATCACTGATCGCCAGTTCACCCACACCAATGATGGGATCAATGAAAACGATATCCGAGCGGGCACTGCCCGTCAGTGTCGTCAGTGGTAAATGGTAACCACCGGTGTGGCACCAGGCCGAGAGTCCCTCTTCACGCAAACCATAGGCCTGTGTTACCAGCGTATGCGTATTGCGTGTCAGGTCATCCGTACCAAGAACCCCGACAACACTGGTGACACCTGCGAGGGTAAAAGCAGAAAGAAAGGTTGGCGGCACCCGGCTACTGGGTCCGGATTCACCACCGCCACCGGTAATATGCGCATGGGCGTCGATAAAGCCCGGAACAACACGCGCACCGTCGACATCCACAACACTGACATCCAGGCAACTGTCGAGATCAGGCGCTTTTGCGCCGATATAGGCGATGGATTTTCCGGCAATCAGAATGTCGCAAATCCCCATGGGATCGGGCGCAAACAGATTTGCATTTTTGATAAGCTGAAACATTCCAGTTCGGTTATATTATTCTATTTCCAATTGCTATGGCGCAGTTACAACTCAAAGCAATAATTTCTGCCGGACAGTCTCGGCACACGATGACGGTTCTGCAGATGCCATCAGCCCAAAAAATAGAAAAACAAAGGGACCGGCGCGATGGCAACGGCAATCGCAGTAATAAAACCCCAAAACGAAAACAGTCCGCTCAGACCAGCGGTAAAGGCAATGCCGCCACCGCCGCCGACAATGGAATTTCCAGGCAAATTCAACAGCAACATCACGGCCACATAACGGTAGCGCAACATCAGCGGCACAAAGCGACGTGGCGCATTATCGGTCAGCATGGACAGGCGTGCCTCGCCATCAAGCGGCGTGAGGCGCATGATAAAATCGTCAGCCCTTTTCAGCCCCAGTGCGCGAACAGCCCTTGCCAGCACTGACAAGGGAACAAACCGGCCAACCAGAAACGCTATCACCAGGGCCGCAAGCATGCTGAAGTAGACCAGCAAAGCAATGCGCCCACCAAACATGACAATTAGACCAAGCCCGATTTCAGCGCCGGGCACAAACGGGATAGCGGAGGCAACGATAAACACCGCAGCTGTTATCATGATCATCGTGCTGAGCATCGGCTCATTTTCAGAATGTGTTTTGAGATCAATAAAATCCAAAAACCAGTGTCCAACCAGCCACCCTGCCGACAAAAGCGCAATGTAAACAACAATGATGAGAGCGGGTGTGTATCTGCTGGCAGCCGACATCAGATACACTCAGAATGATCGCTTACGTATGGATGACACCCGATATCCACACAATCTGGTTTGGTAATAACTGACATGTTCGATCATAACACGCAGTTGCATCCAGCACAGACAAAAAGCTTTCTTTGCTACAAGCCACAATGATGCCCCACGGGGATAGGTCGTTCCTGTATTCTGTAGAAGGTGGCGCACCCTAGAAGCGTTCCACCCAGGGTCTGATGGCCAGTTCATCAGACCAGGTCGATCTGTGCTGGCGGATCAAGGCAAGGTAATTGTCGGCAATGGCATCAGGATCGAGCATGGAATCAGGATTATCATCCGCTGGCGTCCGCTCCGACCGCGACAGATTGTGAATACCGCCATCAATATTGACCCATGTCACATGTATGCCCTTGGGATGAAGTTCACGCGCCATGGATTGGGCCAAACCCCTTTGTGCAAATTTGCCCATGGCAAAGGGCGCCGATTGGGCAAATCCTTTGGTACCGGCTGAAGCACCGGTAAACAGGATTGTTCCGCGCGATCCATTCTCCAGTGGCTGTGATTGCATTTTTCTTGCTGCTGCCTGCCCGACCAGAAATGAACCAAAGGCTGTAACTGCAATTGCATCACGCACGGTCCTGGGGTCCAGATCAGCCACCGGACCACGCTGGCGTGCAGAGGGATTATAGATCGCCACCTCCAGCCGGCCATTCAGGGAGGCAAACAATTGTTCCACCTGTTCGATATCAGACCCATCGCACGCATGAACCTGCGCGCCCGTCTGCGCTGCAAGTTCAGATATCTTGTCAACATTTCGCGCAGCAAGCACCGGTTGGTACCCCTGCCTGACCAACAGTCTTGCCAGTGACGCCGACAGTCCGTCGCCAACACCCACTATAAGTGCCAATGGTTTTGACATGTTCTTTACTCGCTCCAGCCTCATGAATCGCCAGCCATTAGATATGGCGGTTGTCTGTAAAGAACAGCGTCTGTGGTGGAATTAATTTTACGCGCGATGCGTTGTTGCAGGACCAGCATCTGTGCCAGCCCCGATGGAGGCGACAAAAGATCTGATATCAGCTGATCTGCTGAAACGGTGAATCGTTAGATGCTGTGGTGCATCATCGATTATGGCCTGGAGTTTTGCACGCGAGGATTTGCGGGTCCGCAGAATGAAACGCAAAAATTCCAAATCAAGCCGTTCAGGGCAATCGGGTGCCATATCCGGTCTGCTCTTGCCGTAGCCAACCAATATTCTTTTGACAACCCGCCAAAGACGCAACGGCAGCGCGATATCAAGCCAGATCAGCGTATCTGCGTGTGCCACCCGATCCGCATAGGTACGGGAATGACCGCCCTCCAAAATCCACGCATCCTTGCGGTGGATTTGCTTCGTCATGCGATCTTTTTCATCCGCACATCGTTCCTGCCATCCGGGCAACCAGTGAATATGATCCATATGGTAAAGAGGCAGGGCTGTGTGTTGTTGGAGTACATACCCAAGTGTCGTCTTGCCTGATCCCGGTCCACCAACAATCATGACCCGTTTCATCGCATTGCCTTTTGACTGAGCCCACACACATACCGGAACTTATCATAACACCGGCGGAGAGAATATGGGACACAAGTTCCCGCGCAGCGGGCAAGAAGACATTGTTGAAAGCCATCAGTGATCGGGGTGCAGCGCAGATGAGCGCTCCTGTGAACACGTGGGTTTGGCAGGCGGGGTTGATTTGTTTTCTATTCACGGCGCACCGGCGCTTTCGCGCCTGCC
>CANMVS010000035.1 GCA_947501445.1 uncultured Rhizobiaceae group bacterium
GGTCAGGATCTTTACGAGCGTCTCTACTGCGCCCGTGGCGAGATGGAGAACCGCATCAAGGAACAGCAATTACAGCTGTTTGCTGACCGCACCTCCTGCCACCGCTGGTGGCCCAACCAGTTCCGTCTGCTGCTTGCAAGCTTGGCCTATGTGCTGATGAGTGCCATCCGCCGGATCGCACTTGCCGGCACCGAGCAGGCCAGGGCCCAATGCGTCACCATTCGTCTCAAACTGCTCAAGATCGGTGCCGTGATCACCCGCAACACACGTACCGTGCGCTTCATGCTGTCGTCGGCCTGTCCCGATCAACAGTTGTTCCGTCTGGTCGCTGAAAGGCTCAAACCGGGATAATCAACAACACGCATCAAACCACTGACCGGCGGGTGCAACCGTGTCCGCCGACAAAGACTATTGCTCACAGGCACCCAAAAAGGCTCAAACCAAACGTGTCAGCGCTCCCTCAACCCGAAACCGGAAAACTCCAGCATGGTGATAACGCCATATCGGAAAAATCCCCGCTAAAAACACGCCAAACAGACTTTCATGAAATTTCCGGGTTAGAGCAATTCAGATTTTGACAGAACCGGCAAAACGTGAATGCATCAACAAAATCAAAGACCGTTATCGTCTTCCCGTTTCTGACAAAAGGTAAAACGGTCTACAGAACTGAAACGTCAACGAACGTTTCATTATAGCAGGCACCATCTTCGATATCCGTTCTGATATCGCTGGGGATGAGCGCGTTGACAGTGCTGCCCGTCTGACTGCTGCGCAGCCATGTCCCCTTGGGACTGTAAAGAACACCGGGGCGCACCGCATCACTGATTTTAAGTGCAAGGGAAACGCTGCCTTGCGCGTTAGAAACCTGAATAATTGTTCCGTCGGCCAAATTGCAACGCGCTGCATCGGCTGGATTCATCTCGACAATCTCAACGCCACTGGATGCATCGCAGCTGCCGAATGTTGCATTGGTTCGCTTGCTGGAAGATGGTGATATCAACACAAATGCGCCAGACTTCGCTACCGGTTCAAAGCGCGGTACACCATAACCAAAGCGGCTTTCAAGATCGTCCGAATAGAGCTCGATCCTGCCTGAAGCAGTTGCCGGGAAAACCGTCTGACACATGATGGACTCCACACCATCGCCCGGTGTCATCGTCAATGCGGTATCCGTCGGTATTGTGCTCGGCGACAGGCCTTTCATACGTTCGTCGGTTCCATCAAACGCCGCATCCATCAGATCCTGGTCCGTGTCACGGAACATGGGATCATCAAAGCCGAAACGGGCGGACAACCGCCGGAATATTTCCGTATTGGGCAGGCTTTCACCTACACAGGCAATGACCGGTTCGGCGCGCTGGACGTAATTTTGGCCATAGGCACCAAAAATGTCGGCATGTTCAAAATGGCTGGCAGCAGGCAAAATAACATCGGCATAGGCCATACTATCCGTCATCACGACATCACAGCCCACAACAAACAGGTCCTTTCTGCCGAGTGCTTCAATCATCCGCTTTTGATCAGGATGCGTGCAGACGGGATTGTGATTGTAAATCATCGTGGCCATAACCGGTGGCGCCAGCGTCGGATCCAGAAGCTTTTCAGCCACGTCGACGATATTGAACGTACGTGTCCCCTCAGGAATGAGATCAGGCCTTTGCAGACGATCTGTTGTTTTGGGTGATGCCAACCCTGATTTGGCCAATACGCCAGCACCCAGCCGACCGTGGTTTCCACTCAGGGCCTGCAGAGCCATCGCCGCACGCAATCCCGAACCACCACTGCGTCCGCGTTCAATGCCGTTGCCCAGTGAGACACCCACAGCTTTGGCTTCCACATACATGTCGACCAACTGATGAAATTCACTTTCCATGAGCCCACAAAGTGAGATCACATCATCAATGCTGTAACAACGCGCCTGATCCATATAGGCATCAAAACCGACAGTCCATTGAGCTACAAAATCCTTGTCGATCGCATCGCGGCGCTCCAGCTCGGCTGCAACCGCCATTGCAAGCACAACATCGCTACCGGGATTAATCTGTAAAAACAGATCGCACTGCTCGGCGATTTTGGTTCGCTTGGGATCAATGATGACCAGCCTTGCACCACCGGCACGGGCCTGTTTGATAACCCGCATCAGATGGAGATTTGAAACGGTGACATTGTTTCCCCAAACGATGATCAGATCCGAATGGGCCGCCTGTTCCGGCGGCATGCCTGCCGTTGATCCATAAAGGCTGGTATAGGCGGTGCCACGAACGGCACCGCACAATGGTCCGCGATTGAGCAATGTGGCACCCAGCTTATGAAAAAACCGCCGGTCCATGGAGCCACCGGCCAGTTCACCATGCGGGCCTGCATAGTTGAACGGCATGACCGATTGAGAGCCGTATTTCTCTATGGCATTGCTGAAGCCCGCATAAACCAGATCAATGGCGTCCTGCCAACTGATGGGCACATAGGAGCCATCTCCGCGCGTGCCGGTCCGCTTCAGCGGGGTTGTAAGCCGTGCCGGTCCATGAACGAACTGCGGGTATGAACGAACAACCTTATTGCAGACGACACCTGCCGTATAGGGATTGGCACTGGACCCACGCACGGCAATCAGTTGGTTGTTTGAAACAGTGGCTGTCAGGCTGCAGGTGTCAGGACAATCCAGCGGGCAGACACTGGGCAGGTGCTGTACAGGTTGAGATGCGGACATGGCTTAGGCTCCGGCGGGGGAAATCACACGATTTGCAATTTAACGCCCGACTGGTCTTTGAAAAATAGCCAATTACGCAATATCCTGCCAAACCACTTTGGTAAATCAGGTTGTTCCGCAGCCAGAAATTCTAATCCACATAGGATGCATCAGACAGTTCAATCAGGGCATCGAATACCCCTGGTGCACCAACTACTACACGCCCGCCGTGCACCAGCATCGCATCAGCGCTTTGTTTTTCAACCCTTCCACCAGCCTCCGCCACCAGCAGCTGGCCAGCCAGACAATCCCAGGCATTCATGTGGGGTTCGGTATAGGCAATCAGCCGGCCGGCCGCGACATAGGCGAGCATAAGTGCGCCGGATGCATTGCGGTAGAAAATACCGCCCTGATCAACCAGGCCGGCAATCAGGGCAGAGACCATATGTCCCGGCGTGCGATTGTTCATGCCAACACCTGTGCTGCCATCATCAAGACCTTTGCTTGCAGCCACATGCATAAGATCATCGTTCAAATGCGCCCCCATACCCTTTGCGCCCCAGAACATCTCATCGTGGCTGGGCTCATAAATGACGCCAACCTTGGTTTCATCCTGATGTACGCAGGCCAGAGCAACACACCAGGAAGGAATGCTGCGCACGAAATTTGCTGTGCCATCAATCGGATCTATGACCCATGTATAGCCGGACGTGCCTGTGACATTATCATGTTCTTCACCAACGATGCCATCATCGGGAAAGAGCGTTGCAAGCCGCTCGCGAACGAAGAGTTCTACCTCCAGATCCGCGTTGGACACCAGATCCTGCACACCCTTTTGCTGGATCACCAATGCACCGACAGAGCGAAAGAAGCCCTGTCCCAGATTGCCGGCATCCCGTGCCAGTATTTTGGCCTGTTCAAGACGGTTATTCAGTTCGGTGTCCAAGAGCACATCTCCAAGTTGGGCGAATCATCGTGCGGCGCACGAACATGCTGTAACACTGCCGCGATGCTGGTGACCATCGTCTGACGCAACGCGAAATGGTCTAATCGCGCAGCAGAACCGGCCCTTTTTCCGCAAAGCGAACTGCCACCGGATCACCAACTTTCAGCTTGGACTCCACATCACTTGAGGTTGCGAAAAGCTCCCCATGCGTGGTCTCCAGCGTATATTCAAGATGATTGCCGACATAGGTCAAACGCACGATGGACCCGGGGATGGAATTGGCCACGCCGGGCACATCGACAATTACGCGATTTGGCCGCACCGCCAAAAAGGCAGGCCCGCTGTGCAGGCCGCGTGAAGGCAGATTCAGGTGGATATCACCCAGTTTCACCTGCGCCACATCAACAGCAACGGCGCTGATTTCGCAGGCCATGATATTGGCCTCTCCAATGAAATCCGCAACAAAGCGGTTCGCTGGTGCATCATACAATTCACGCGGCGTTCCATCCTGGGCGATGGTCGCATTGTTCATCACGATAATCCGGTCAGACACCGCCAATGCCTCTTCCTGATCATGCGTGACATAGACCACCGTCAGGCCCAGCGTCTGTTGAATCTCCCGAATTTCTTCGCGGACCTGGCGGCGCAACTTGGCATCAAGGTTGGACAGGGGTTCATCGAACAACAGGACCTGAGGCTCAAGAACCAATGCACGGGCAACAGCAACACGCTGCTGCTGGCCTCCAGACAGTTCGCTCGGAAGTCTGCTGTCATAGCCGTCCAGGCCGACCAGTTTCAGACCGGCAAGTGCCCGTTCTTTGCTTTCGGCCTTGTTGAAGCCGGAAAATTTCAAACCATAGGACACATTTTCCAGCACACTCATGTGGGGAAACAGCGCATAGGACTGAAACACCATCGACACATCCCGGTCCGTCGCCGGCAGATTGGTCACATCATTATCACCGATGGTGATCGTACCGCTCGTCGACATTTCCAAACCGGCAATCAGGCGCAGGGTCGTTGTCTTGCCACATCCCGATGGGCCAAGAAGCGTGACCAATGTGCCAGCGGCGATATCGACCGAAATATTTCCTACGGCCCGCACATCTCCGCCATAGACTTTTGTCACATTCCTGAACGAAACGGATGCGGCCTTGCTGTTGTGTGTAGCAGTCATGGGTTCTCCGTCATCCAATTGGCTTTGTGTGAGCTGTCACATTCGTACGCGACTGGTCCAACCGCCTGCCGACATTTGTGCGCCCCACCAGAATCTGCAGCAATCCGACAGCCGCAAGCATGACCATGATCAACGTGGTTGAATAGGCAATCGCCAGTCCGTAGTCATTGTTTTCGACACGGCCGATAATATAACTCGTCGCCATATTGTATTCTGCGCTGACCAGAAAAATCACCGCTGATATGGCGGTCATCGCCCGCACGAAAGAATAGACCAGTGCCGCCAATATGGCCGGTTTCAACAGGGGCAAAATGACATGCAGAAACGTTTGCCAGGAATTTGCGCCAAGGGTCAGGGACGATTCATCAAGACTTTTGTCGAGCTGTGACATGGAAGCAATGCCAGCGCGCACGCCCACTGGCATATTGCGGAATATGAAGCTCACCACAAGAATGATCCCGGTGCCGGTTATCTCGATAGGCGGCACATTGAAGGCGAGAATATAGCTGACCCCGATAACAGTGCCCGGAATGGCAAAACTGAGCATTGTGCCAAATTCGAAGGCATTCTTTCCGGCAAATTTCTGTCGCGTCAGCAAATAGGCTGTCACCAATCCGACTGCCGCTGTCAAAGGTGCCGAAATGGCTGCGATCTGTAGTGTCGTCCAGAAGGAATCCCAGGCCGACCCCGTCCACAACAGGCCATTTTCGCCCATTTTCAGGGAAAATGCCGTCAGGTAATGCTTGAAAGTCAGGGCATTGTTAACGCCCCATAATTCAACCACCGAGCCGTAAAAAATCATCACATAGATGGTGGCGGTAAAAATCGTCCACACCCCGGCAATGGCAAAGACCGGTATGGCCAGTCTTTTCGGCAGGTGCGGGTGTACACCAGAATCGCCTTTTCCGGTCATGGTTGTATAGGATTTTTTGCCCAGCCAGAACCGCTGCGCATAAAAGGCAGCCAGCGTGAAGGCCAGCAGTACCAGTGCCAGGATTGCGGCACGACCCTGATCATATTGAGCGCCGACGATAGCGAAGAATATTTCAGTGGACAGAACATCAAAATTCCCGCCCAGAACAAGCGGGTTGCCAAAATCAGCCATGCTCTCGATAAAACCAAGCAGGAATGCATTGGCAATGCCTGGCCGCATCAACGGCAGGGAAACCGTGCGAAATGTATCCCATTTGCTGGCGCGAAGCGTCTGCGCCGCCTCTTCCATTGACGGGCTGACACCCTCGACCACCCCGATCAATACGAGAAAGGCAATGGGTGTGAAGGCCAGAATCTGCGCAATCAACACGCCCGGCATACCGTAAATCCAACGGGTCGGCGCTATGCCAAAAACATCGGCGACAAATTGCGTCACACTGCCGGACAATCCGAACAGCAGAATGATGGCCAATCCGATGACAAATGGCGGCGTGATAATCGGCAGCACCGTCATTGCCCGAAGGCCCCGTTTGAAGCGAAACCCGGTCCGCGTCACAACCAGCGCAAAAATCAGGCCGAGGATCGTCGTCAGTGCGCCCACCAAAATGGCCAGCACCAGCGAATTCCATGCGGCACCGCAGCGCCCGCCTGAAAGGCAGGCCAGGCCCCACAGGCGTTTGTCGGTAAATTTTTCAAAAAAAACACTGATCGAATAGGCGTTGTCCTGCGTTATGAAGGCAGAACTCAGCATGCTCAAAATGGGGTAGAATACGAAAACCGTAACGATGGCGATGATAAAACCAATGGCACCGACCACAAAGATATCACCATTGACAGCACCACGGGCGGCAATGCCCTGGGTAAAGACAAACAGGAATGCACTGGCAACAAGCATCGCGCCATAGCCCATGCCAAACTGCCGGTCACCAAGGGGACCGAACAGGCTTTCAAGCCAGCCGAACTGCCAACCGCTGATGCCAATTGCAAATCCCTGTGCAATCAGCCAGCCAAATCCCAGCGCACCATAGATGATCAGCAGTCGTGCATGCGCAGGGTCCGAGCGCGGTTTGGCCATGGCCTGAAGCGGCCCGAGCAGAAACAGAACCAGCGGCAACAACCAGGTTTTTTCGCCCTGAAAGAGCAAAAACAGTGCCGGCGCATAGTCAGAATCAAACGGATACCCCTCGAACAGCCAGACGAAGGAGAAGAACCCGTCCTCGACCCCGTACCAGGGAACGAGACAGAACCCCACCCAGCCGACAATAAGCCAGAGCAGCATTGTCGACTGGGCAGATTTGGTGATCGTTGCGGTTTTCACAATGGTGTCGCAGTCAAATGATTACTGCGGCAGTGTGGAAACCTCATCATCCCATTTTTTTAACAGGCGCTTGCGCTCTGCACTCGATCCATATTTGCTGAAGTCATAGTCAATCAGCTTGATGGAGGACAGATCCGGTGCCGAAGGCGATGTTTTTGCCGCCTTGTTGGATGGTACCTGATAGGCCTTTACGTCGAGGGCACGCGACTGCGCATCGTGAGTCAAGGCCCAATCGTAGAATTGCTTGGCTTCATCCATATGCCGGGCACCCTTGATGATGGACATGGAACCGATCTCGTAACCGGTGCCTTCGCAGGGCGCTACAACCTTGATCGGGAATCCCGACACAGCCTGTTTGACCGCGTCATGCATGAAGACAATGCCAATGGTGTTTTCACCGCGACCGGCTGCCTTGATCGGTGCTGAACCGGATTTGGTATACTGATTGATGTTCTTGTGCAGGGCTTTCATATAGTCAAAGCCACCTTCTTCTCCGAAAAGCTGCACCATGGTTGCCAAAGTCGTATAGGCGGTACCGGATGAATTCGGATTAGCCATTTGCACATGACCCTTGTACTCCGGCTTGGTCAGATCCTTCCAGCATTTTGGCTCAGGCAGGCCAGCTGCTTTCAGCAGATCTTCATTATAACCATAGCCAAGTGCACCGGAATAGATGCCGATTGTCTTGTCGCCAGCAGACTGCGCCTGCGAAATTGCCCAATCATTCAGTTCACCGCGCATCGGTGAGACATAGGGTTCGGTCAATCCTTCCTCGGCTGCCTGCAGATGCGGATCACCCGTGCCACCCCACCAGACATCACCTTTGGGGTTTGCACCCTCAGCCTTGATCTGAGCAAAGGTTTCGCCTGAGCTTTTTCGAGTCATATTAACATCGATACCGGTCGCTTCTTCGAAGCCACGGGCCATGGATTGGCACCAGTCTTCCTGCGCACTGCAGTAAAACGTCAATTTTGCGGCACTTGCCATCGACGTCGACGCTGCCAGTGCAGTTACAAGTGCGACTACCGTTTTATTGATCGTGTTCATTAAAGTTCCTCCCGTTCGGTCCTGCCGGAACAAATTTTCCAGAACGTTTCAGTTCGGAATATTTCTTCCGTCACATTCATCTGTCATCAAATTGTCATATATTGTCAATTGCTGTTGACGTTTGCCGCGTATAATTTTTCAGCACATTAACATTTGACGCAATCAGGTATCTTCCCCGTCCAAGCCAAAAGTACCTGGCTTGGACAGTAATGATTACATCCACCATCATGAACAGCATCAGTTTGGGCTCGACGGGCGGATGCACGAACATCAATGAAACAACAACGGTATCATGATGTGCATTGTAGCGTGCATCGCCACGACAAACCCGGGACCAAACAGGAAAAACAGCGCGCCCATCACAAGGCCAGGCACGAAGAAACGTGTAGCAACCAGGGGCCACACGATTGTGCCATCCGCCTCTCCAGCCTCATGCAGGAGAACGAATGCCACGGCGGTCAGGACAATTGCAACCGTCGCTGCCAGCAACACCCGGTTCCTGTGCTTCCGGGCGCGCAGCAGCCAATAGGTTCCAAAGAAGAACACAGGCGTCAGCACCATTCGAAAGAGCACTTCCTCCCCATATCCGGCCACCATTCCATAAAGAAACCCCGGCTTTGAACTTTCCTCGGCCGGAACAAAGGATGGCAAGACATCACCCACCAGTATTCTTATTGTGATTGCGACAGCCATCGCTGCCGCAATCCCCGCACCTATTTGAATAAATGGGGTATTTTTCAGTAACGCCTTGCTACCCAACCAACAAAACGATGCCCCTCCCAGCACGATTGATGAGAGGATAGTAAGCCAGATTGAGGCCTGTATTGGCAGTATCTTTATCAATGGATCTGCCCATTGCAGATTGCCGGGTGTGGGCAGGCTGAAAAACCAGAAGAACAGGCAATAGAGCACGAAAAACTGTGCCCACACGATTGTAGCGGCAAGCTGTCTGCCGAAATCTGCTGGATAGTAGGCAAGAGGTCTGATGATCGACACGGGCTTTTCCTGACAGTTGATTATTGGACGCGCTAGTTGATTAAATCTGTCGTCCGTTGACTGTGATGCTCATGGACGCGGGAACCGCATTAACGACAGTCTGGGCAGCCATACACGCCCGCTCTGCAATGTCAGACATGCGGGTTATGACTTCATCGCTCTCCTGTGTCTCGATAAGAACAAATGTTTCGAGACCATTCGAATGGCCCTCCATCTGACCGCCCATATCAACGGTCATTCCAGGGATGCGGGATTGAAATTTCATTTTCTGCTCAACCCGGATCGACGAGATATTGAGCCCCTGGCTATCCGCATAGCCTTTAAGGTGCGTCAGAAGACAAAAGGCGATACCCGCTGCCAGATAGGAGAGCGGCGCCGGTGCGAGATCTGCGCCGCCGATCAATGTTCCCTCGTCACTATGCATCTCGAAGGCCCCAAATGACGGGATGTTCGGTTTGACGTAGCACCGCTTCAGCAGGCCCGGTCCGTGCAGGAGTTCGGCGATCGTATGTAACTCGAGATTTAGCCCCTCTTTCGATTTTGTTGCTGGCTCAATATCAAACGAGACCGGAGCGGGCATTGTGTCGATACGTTTAACAAGTGTTCCGTCAAAGGTTGATGTGGGGGTCACGGAGGTCATGAGGGTTATCCTTTTGGTTAGGGTACGATATCGTACCGTAATTGACAGATAGGGTACGATATCGTACCCGTCAATAGGGTCGATGAAGGAATGGGAAATGGAAAACGCTCTGAGCAGTCGCGAAAAACGTCAATCGGAAAAGCGCGCTGCTATATTGACGGCGGCAAAAACATTGTTTTTCGAGGAGGGATATGGGCGCACGACCATGGATCGCGTTCTGTCCGCAGTGGGCGGTTCCAAAAGAACATTGTATGCGCACTTTGAGAACAAGGAAGTCCTGTTCAAAGCCATCATCTCGCAGGTTTCAGATCGCGTGCTTTATGCGCTCACACCGCAGGTCGAATCAAAGGAGTTTGGCGATACGCTCGCAGATATGGGTGTTCGATATCTTCAGGTCATGACCTCAACCGAAGGCATTGCACTCTACCGGGCGATGGTGGCGGAGGCGGCACATTTTCCGGACCTGGCTGATAATTTCATACAAAATGGTCCCTGCCGCGCCAGCAAACATCTCGCAGATTATCTGCGTGTTCAATCGGCGCATGAAAATCTGCATATCGCCGACCCGGATCTCGCCGCGGCGCAATTTATGGGAATGGTTCGCGGGAATGCGCACCTGCTTGCAGTGCTCACAGCGCAAATCCCCTCTGATGAAGAAATTCGCACAATCGTGAAAGCCGCTGTTGATAGCTTTTTGAGGGGATGTATCGCGCATCATTGACGGTCATTCGCGCAGTGTTTTAGGCCGTTTCACGTTTTGTCAGAAACCGGACAACGGTGTCGGCCCTTGATTTTGTTGATGCATTCAGGCTTTCCCGATTCCGTTAAAGCCTGAATTGCTCTATATTCGGCGCATGAAAATTATTCTCTACGTTCTTGCGGCAATCACGCTGCTTGGCCCCATTGCAGCCTGGACCTATGTTGTTGCACTTGGATGCGCTTTTAAGACCAATTCCTCCAACTGCGATGTTCACCTGGTAGATTATCTGGATACGGAATTTTTAAGCCTGGCAGCCATGCCCTGGCTCCTCGGCATTATCTGTCTGGTTGCCGCCATACGTAAACGATGAATAGAGGCGTATCTTCCCCACGCATTGGAATGTCATTGCCTTTGGACCAGGGCAATTCAGGTTTTGACGGAACCGGCAATACCTGAATGCCTCAACAATAATGACAAATCTGCGTACCTGTTCTATGGGTGTTTGCACAACTGGCAGGTTCCGTTCGGGCCAACTTCATGGGCTGAAAAACCTGTTTTGAAACCGGGGACAGTTTTCATGCCTGATGTCGCGATCAATGATGTGACCATGTATTATGAAATCAGCGGTACGGGTAATCCGCTTCTGCTGATCGCCGGTTTTGCCAGCGACAGTCAGAGTTGGGCTTCACTCGTACCAATCCTGTCCGCCAACCACCAGCTTATCATGCCCGACAATCGGGCGGTCGGGCGCACGCTGCCTGCTGATGCGGGCACAAGTGTCGAGCAAATGGCCGCTGACTGCATTGGTCTTCTGGATGCGCTGGGCCATGAAAAAATTGATGTCCTTGGCCATTCCATGGGATCCACCGTTGCTCTGTATCTGGCAGCACATCACCCGGAGCGTATCAACCGTGTTGTCGTCGCTGCCTGCGGGCAATTGCACAACAGCCGTGTTAACGCCCTGATTGATACGCTTGTCGCGCTTCGTGAAGCCGGTGCGCCGGAAGACCTTTGGTATGCAAATCTTTTTCACTGGCTGTTTGCACCAGGGTTTTTTGATGATCCTTCGACAGTCAATGAGGCAATACGATTATCGCGCGAATACCCCTACAAACAGTCCATACGGGCTATGCGCGCGCAGGCAAACGCCATTGGTCTGTTTCAGCATGATGACATGCTGGAGAACATCACGGCGCCGGTTCTTTGCCTTCATGGTGCCAATGATCTGCTCTTCCCGCCTGCTGACACCATCAGGTACCTGTTACCACTCAAAGGGATTCAAACCGAGATTATCCCAAATGCCGGTCATTCGCTGCATTGGGATGCAACAGAGATCTTCGCTGGCCATGTGATGACATTTCTCG
This sequence comes from uncultured Rhizobiaceae group bacterium, assembly GCA_947501445.1. Lineage (GTDB taxonomy): Bacteria > Pseudomonadota > Alphaproteobacteria > Rhizobiales > Rhizobiaceae > Hoeflea_A. Next base: position 11,808 of record CANMVS010000035.1, read on the forward strand.
AAAACGCCTAGACCGTTTCACGTTTTGTCAGAAACGGGACAACGGTGTCAGCCTTTGATTTTGTTGATGCATTCAGGTTTTACCGAGTTCGTCAAAACCTGAATAGCTCCAGACGTTTGGCCCTGGCGGCTGAGTGTCAAAGGTCCGTCAGCATCGCATCTTCGTGCATCGCAACAGCCTGTGCCATGGCTGTCTGCGGCACATGCGGGTGCGAAAATATCCAGAACTTGCCTTCGGCAATTGCACTCAGGACCATGCGTGCAGCCTCATTCGGGTCCATTCCATTGTCAATCACTGGCTTGATTGCTTCGGCAAACTTGCGCGATTCCTCGCTCTCGCGACGTTGGGTCAGGGACTGAGGCGATCTGTTGCGCATGCTGTCCAATATTGACGTTTTCACAGCACTTGGACAAAATACCGACGCCCGGAGTGGGGAATTTGCAGACCGCAGGTCCCGTTCCAGACTTTGCATCAGCCCAACCACGCCAAATTTGGAAACATTGTAGGCAGCAAGGTGGCTGGTTCCGTAAAGCCCTGATTCAGACGCTGTACTGTTGATATGGCCGAAACCCTGCTGCTGCATCATTGGCAAAAATGCCTGCACACCATTGATCGGCCCCCACAGATTGACAGACATGGTCCAGCGCCAGTCCTCCATCGAGGTATCCTGCGTGCGGCCCGGATCAGCAACGCCGGCATTGTTGAACAGGAAATCAACTCTTCCAAAACGATCCAGCGTGGAATTCGCCAGCGCTTCCACTTGCGCGAACTGGGCCACATCCGTTGCAACACAATGGGTTTCAACATCCACCAGTTCAGCTGACAGATCCTGCAGAGGATCACGATTGTAGCCAGCCAGGACCAGCTTCATACCGGCCCTTGCACATTCACGCGCCAATCCTTTGCCGATCCCGCTTCCGGCGCCGGTAACAACGGCCACTTTACCTTCAAAATCCATTTGATACCCCCACTGTGATATCCCTGACAGGGAACATCTGTTGTTGAACCTTGCCATTGACTTTGGATTTGAACAAGCTTGAGGATTCAGGCGTAAGCTGCCGGTTGAAACGCCCGGCGTTAAAACATCTCCCGATAGGAGCGATATTCAAGCACAGACGATGACAGGCCAAGCGTGTCAGCCAAAGCTTCAATCTTGCCAGCCAACATGGGCAGCAACGCCTGGTCATTTGTCATGACTGCAAGCTCTACATAGTGGCCAAGCTCCGGCACCTGATCCAGCGTAATGTGGAAAAGGTCCAGAAAATAGATATCACGCTGTTTGCTGATTTGCCTTGTTTGCGCAAAACCAAGAGACCGCAACATGGCTTTGGCCTTTTCCAGATCACTCAGATCCATCGCAACACACCGATCCGGCCCCGGCCCCTTGCTGATCCACAAAACCCGGTCAGAAGGTTGCATATGCCGCAAGACCTGAAACTGATCATTATGAGCCAGCCGTGCATCGTCAAAATCGTAAAAGAAATCCGTTTCAAAATTGCCAAGTGTAAAAGCAACCGCACCTAGCCCCCCTAGACGCCTGCGCACCGGCGCAATATCATCAACGGCATATTTGCGCTCAACCTCGAAGTCACCAACAAAATGATCACCCGGATCAACCAGCATCCCCTTGTTTGAAAGTGTCGATGACGTCATGGCGCATGGTCCTTCGGTGTGCTGCGACCTGTCACTGCGGTCCATCCATATGCCTCATCAATGGGCCCCATCAGCACGGAACTGTTGCCCGCATAGTTGGTCTTTGCCTGATGTCGGCAAACCAGGCAGACAGCTTTGGATGTCCGACTGCCCAGTCATCATGTAATTCATGAAAGATCATGACATCAAGGGCGCAGCCGATTACCAGGGCACAGAAATCCGGCGGCCGCATCAAGGGATCATCTGTTCGGTTTTCAAGATAATCCAGACATCGTCCGGCACGTTCGGCCTCCACCTGTAAAATGAATGCTGACCTTTGGTTTTCAGCGCGGCGGTTTTCACGCACCCAAACGGCCATAGCATCGGCAAACCCGAAGGCCATGCTTTCAAAACCCAAGCTGCCCCATTCCGAATTGGTGCGATCGAGAAAATGCCGCCTGCCGGTCAGATGGTCAAAATAGGCACATATGTGACGCGCCTCCCCCAAAACCAGTGAACCATCCACCAGAGTTGGTACACGACAAACCGGACTATGGGCCAGCAACGGATTATCCGGCGTGCGGTTGATGACAGCGATTTCATCAATTGTTGATAAAAGTCCGCTTTCACGCGCCGCAACCCGGGCAACGCGCGCAAAGGGCGAGTTCTGTGAGTAGAACAATTTCATACACACTGTTTAGAGCATCTTTTGTTCAATTGGAATCACGTGTCAGTCAAGCCAATGGGGCCTTGCAGACCGCAACCGACCAGCAGCATGGGGCCATTCCGGCAAAACACCGTCCATAACTACCGGAAAGCGAATACGCCGGGCCGCACCCCAGTCTGTTGCCTCGATCCCCGGGGCCAGATCATCTGGCGTTTCCGCTGTAAACATACCACTTTGTGACGTGTTTCGGGTTCTGACAAGTGCCCGCGCCGTGCGCGCAAGTGACAGGCGCGCGGCGAGCACCCGGCCATTCTCGCCCCGCTGGCGCAGTGCATGCAAAACACTTGCAGCCATCAAATAGCCGGTCGCATGATCCAATGCCTGGACGGGCAAGGGCACGGGCCGATCAGCGCCGGACATTGTCATGCCATAAGCTGCCAGACCCGTACTCATCTGCACCAGACTGTCAAAACCGCGTCGCTGTGCCCAGGGGCCGCTCCAGCCATAGGCACTCAATCGCACGTTAATCATTACCGGGTTCAATGCCGTGAGTTCAGGGTGCCCGAACCCAAGGTTCTCCATAGCCCCCGGACGATAGCCGTGCAGCAGGATATCCGCACCACGCACAAGGTGCTCAAACTGTATGCGATCCGCCGTCTTTTTCAGATCAAGCCCTGCGCATCGTTTACCAAGCGTGACTTCGGGAATGACACCGGGCTCATCCCAATGGGGCGGGTCAATGCGCAATACTTCAGCGCCATAGCCAGCTAGGAAACGCCCGGCAACGGGTCCGGCAAGCACCCGCGTCAAATCCAGTATGCGCACGCCCCGAAGTGGTTTGGCGGCAGAAAATTTCTCCCTTGGCAAAGGTTTGTCGGATTGGTGTTCCTGCCACACGACCAGCGCTTCCCTGGCCACCGCTTTGCCCTGCGGGTGCACCTGCCAGTCAGCAATATTGCGCATGGTTGCGGCGCAACCACCCTGTTCAACAATGGCCTGTTCCAGTGCATCTGCGGGCCATTTTGCCACAGCCCGTGCAATGTCCTCGCGCTTATCACCACCGGCAAGCACCCGCTGCACGGCAACACGGTGGTGTGGGGCATTTGTATGCAGCCGGATCCAGCCATCCTGCGTTGGGTAATCACCCGCAATCGGGTCCCAGGGTGAGGGTAATTGCCAGCCCTGCGGTCGCAGCGTCATGTCAAACCACATTGCAGCCAGACGACGGTCAATCAAAATCGATGATACCGGCTGACCGTTCGACGCCATCAGTGCTGCAAGTTCGCTTGCTGCCACCGCAAAACTGGCTGCTGCCAATTCACTCACAGCGAACCAGGAAGGTAGATTTTTCTTTTTACCGGTGTATTCAACCGGGCTTGTATGAAATTGCGGATTGGTGGGCAAGACACTGGTCAGATCATCGCGAAATGCCTGCAAACCAAGGTTATTTTGCATCAGGAGGCTCCATTCTTTTTCATCCGAACAACCAAACAGCCCCTCGACATTTGGTCAATCTTGATCAATATAATCAATATGAAAATTGATGATTTGCCAACACGCTCCACATTGACATCACGCGACGCCTGCGCGGCATTGGGTATTTCCCGTGACACGCTCTATGCCTACGTCAGTCGCGGCCATATCCTTGCCATTGCACACCCGGCTGATTCACGCAGAAGCCTCTATGATGGCCGTGATATAGAGGCGCTATTGGCGCGTAAAACGCGCGGACGCTCACGCAAGGCTGTTGCTCAATCCACCATCAATTGGGGTGAGCCGGTTCTGGAGTCTAAAATAACCCGTATACTGGATGGGCAATTTACCTATCGCGGCAAAAACGCGGTCGATCTGTCGCGCCGACTGACGCTTGAAGATACCCTTTCATTGCTGGCGCAGTTGAAACGTTCCACCCGGACACAGAAAACAGTTCGCATCACAAAATTCAAACCATCACGTCCGTTTGACCGGATTGTTCGATTGATGGCCCAGCTGGCAACCTCCAACAGCCCAAACAAGGGACGTCCCGCAGCGGCGCGCATTTTGCGGTCTGCCGCTCTGGCCGGTGCCGACCAGAGCGCCGATGACGGTTCGGACATCCACTTGCTTCTGGCCCGCAGCTGGTCAACGCATCCACGTGCTGCCGATCTTATTCGTCGCGCTCTGGTTCTTTGTGCGGACCATGAATTGAATGCCTCAACCTATGCGGCACGCGTGGCGGCATCGGCTGGCGCGTCACTGCCTGCGGCACTGCTTGCGGGTCTTGCCACTTTGTCCGGCACCGGTCACGGCGGCCTGACCACGCTGAGCGGCGCCTGGATTGATGCGGTGGAGAAATCCGCCGCACCGCGCCCCGACACAAAAATTCCACCGGGCTTCGGGCACCCGCTTTATCCTGATGGCGACCCGCGTGCCGCTGAACTTTTGTCCCAATGTGGTCTTTCGGCCTACTGGACCAGATGTATTGACACAATCCACGAACAGACCGGCTTGCGACCGGGTCTCGATTTTTCTCTGGCGACACTGGAGCGTCAGCTCGCGTTGCCCAAAGGCGCCGGACTTGCCGTCTTTGCCATCGGGCGAATTGCCGGATGGTCTGCCCATGTCTTCGAGCAGCGTGAAACCGGCAAGCTGATCCGGCCCCGTGCATCCGCCTGAAACTGAACACCGACCAGAAAGACGCAAAAAACAACGCCTATTCTGGCACGGGCGTTCGCCCATTACCGAATATGCACAGCGCTCACCCGGGCACCAATCGAACTTCAGAGTCCGCTTGACAAGACGAAATGATTATAATTAAATTGTATTTACAAATTTAAAAAGGCGTTTCGGTGTAATGGCAATTCTGGACTACAATCCTGACATATGGCGCCATGCTCTGGACCTTGGCGATGCAGCCCCACCGGCAGCCCTGATCCTTGAAGGAACATGGTGGCGCGAGAAAGCGACGGCCAACCGCCTGTCTCATCTTGATAATGTTCGTGAATTGAATTTTCCCGATATGTTTGCCGGTGAATGGCAGGGTACAAATATTGTCTATTGTTGCGCCTATGGTGCGGCGCGGGCGGTTGAGCCCGCTCATATATTTGCCCAATTGGGAACCCCACTGATGGTGCAGATCGGCACCTGCGGAACTCTGGATATGGCAACGACAACCGGCATGGTCATGCTGCCCGAAGTCTGCGCCGCCAGAGATGGTATTTCGCAGATATACGGAGCAGAACCCCAGGTACATACGGATCCACACTGGGTTGCCCGTGCTGAGGCGCATTTGCGTGATAAAAACATCAAGACCGCGCGGGCAAGTCATTTGACATGGCCAAGTCTTTTCGCACAATCGGATGAAATATGCGCAGGCTGGATGGATGAAGGTCTGGAATCGGTGGATATGGAAACATCTGCTGTGATCGCAGCCGCCGGTTATTTTGGGGCGTCAACAGTCTCGCTCCTGTCCGTCTGGGACGCTTTGCCGCGCGGGCGTACTTTCATGGACCCGCTATCGGAAGAAGAAGCAGCCGCTCTGCACCGGTCTAACGAGATTGTGTATGATGTCGCTCTTCAATTAGCCAGGGAGGCTGACACAATACGCTAGAACATACACTGAGAATGAAACTGAATTTCCAATGAGCAATATCTGGGAGGATACATGAGACACCTATTGATAACGACCCTTATGGCATCGACATTTGCAATGTCGTCCCATGCGGCCTTTGCCGATACAGCCGATGGCGATTCGCTCATTGGCAAACCGTGGGAAGAAATCACCGCGGCGGCTAAAGGTGGCGAAGTCAACTGGTTCCTGTGGGGCGGTTCAGACTCAATCAACCAATATGTCTCCGAATATATTGGCGGCATTCTCAAGGACAAATATGACATCACCCTCAATCGCGTCGGCCTGTCCGACACGGTTGAAGGCGTCAATATTGTTCTGGGTGAGAAGGAGGCCGGTGTCACCGACAAGGGATCGGTTGATATGATCTGGATCAACGGCGAGAACTTCCGCACGATGAAACAGGGTGGCCTTGCCTTTTGCGGCTACACCGAAACACTGCCCAACAACGCCTTGGTGAACTGGGATAATCCGGCAATTGCCAATGACTTTGGTGTTCCGGTCGACGGCTGTGAGGTGCCCTGGTCCAAGGCGCAATTCGCCTTTGCCTATGATACGGCCCGCACTGAAAACCCGCCACGTTCCATTGCAGAACTGATTGAGTGGGTAAAGGCCAATCCCGGCCAGTTCACCTATCCTGCGCCACCGGATTTCAATGGCTCGGTTTTTGTCCGACACGTGTTCTACCACGCTGCTGGCGGCGCCGAAAATCTACTGGGTCCGTTCGATCAGGCCAAATATGATGAGGTATCGGCCAAGACCTGGCAGATTCTCAACGATATGGAGCCCTATTTGTGGCGTGAGGGCAAAACCTATCCGGCCTCAATCGCTGCGCTGGAACAGCTTTATGCCAACTCGGAAGTTGACTTGACCTTCAACTATGAGCCGGCTGGTGTTGGCCTCAATATCGAAAATGGAACATTCCCGCCGACCACGCAGGGCTACGGGTTGACGGATGGAACAATTGGCAACACCAATTACACCATCATTCCATTCAATTCGCCCAATAAGGCGGCCGCACTTGTATTGCAAAACGTGCTGCTGTCTGGCGAGGCACAGGCGCAAAAGGCACTGCCCGATGTATGGGGCACTCAGCCGGCAATTGAGGTTGATCGCACGTCGGATGACGTTCAGGCCGTATTTGCCAGCATCAAGAAACATCCCGCTGTTGTTGACCCAAAGGAACTGGCCAAAAACTCGCTTCCCGAGCTGCAGGCTTCCTGGATTTCCGCCATCGAAAAAGGCTGGTTGGATAACGTCGGAAAATAAACTCCGTTGAAACATTCCCGCAGGGTTCACTTGCCCTGCGGGGCGTAATTTACCCGGGCCACTCAGTTTGGAAACACGACCGGTATGTCCGATAGACTGAAAATAACGCTTCTGCTGCTTCCCGCCATGTTGATCATTGTACTGCTGTTCTTTGGTGGACTTGCCATAGGGCTGATGCGCAGTTTCAACTATATGCCGGTCATTGGCCTGACAGAACCTGATCTGAGCGCCTATTTTTTGGTATTCACCGACCGCGAGTTCTATCTGTCATTCCTGCTGACATTCCATATTGCATTCACATCGACTGTCATATCCTCAATTCTGGCAATCGGCGCAGCGCTGCTGCTGCGGCGCAACTTTGTCGGTCGTTCAATTGTGAATTTTCTGTTCCAGCTGAATTTGACCGTCCCGCATCTGGTTGGCGCAATCGGTATGCTCTATCTGTTTTCCCAATCCGGTTCATTTGCCCGGTTGGCAGCAGAATGGAACCTGATTGCCAAGCCAAGTCAATTTCCCGCACTCGTATTTGACCCCTATGCCATCGGCATAATTCTGCAATATATCTGGAAAGAAATACCGTTCATCGGCGTTATCGTTCTGGCCAATATGCAGTCGATTGGCGAGGATTACGAGAGCGTTGCCCGCTCGCTGGGCGCCAGCCGTTGGCAGACTTTTCGCCACGTGTTGCTGCCACTCATTTTCCCGGGCGTTCTTTCAGCCTCTGTCATGGTGTTTGCTTTCACCTTTGGTGCCTATGAGATCCCTGCGCTGCTGGGTGCCAATTATCCGGCCGCGCTGCCGGTTCTGGCCTATCGCAAATATACCGATGTCGACCTGGCTGCCCGACCTGAGGCCATGGCCATGGCGATCATCATCGCCATTCTCAGCGCCGTGATGATCTACATTTACATCCGCTATTCACGCCGCAGGATCAGAGGCTGACATGAGTACACGTAAAAGCCTTATAACAAGCAATCTGCGCGTTCTGACCGGCCTGGTGCTGATTACCTGGCTGATCCTGCCGTTGATCCCACTGGCAATCTGGTCTTTCGCAAGAGGCTGGTTTTTTCCCGATTTGCTGCCCAAAACCTGGTCATTGAACGCTTGGAACTATGCATTGTCAGATACTGCCGGTGTCCTGGACAGTCTCTGGTTGACCATCGGCATATCCCTTGCGGCGACCGTGCTTTCAATACTCGTGGGCGTGCCCGCAGGCCGGGCCTTGGGGATGTATAAATTCAAGGGCAAGGAAATTGTCGAATTGATGATACTGGCGCCCACCATTGTGCCGGGCATTGCGGTCGTTCTGGGGATCCACTCGGTGTTCATTTTCGTTGGCCTTAACAACACGGTTCCTGGCGTCATTCTCGTTCACCTTGTGCCCACATTGCCTTATATGGTTCTGGTGATGTCGGGTATCTTTGCCAATTATGATGCCTCATTCGAGGCTCAGGCACGCAGCCTCGGCGCTTCGGCGCTCAAAACATTCTGGTATGTGACGCTGCCGGCGATCATGCCGGGAATCATTGTTGGCGGACTGTTTGCATTCCTGGTTTCGTGGAGCCAGTACATTTTGACTTTACTGATCGGCGGAGGGCGCGTCGTGACGCTGCCGTTGCTGCTGTTCAATTTTGCGACCTCGGGACGCAATGACATTACGGGCGCCATCGGCATGATCTACATATTGCCGGGGATCATCATTCTTCTTCTTACCGCGCGGCACCTGTCGGGCCGCAGTGGCGCTGTCGGAGGCTTCGGACAGATTTGACACATGTATCCATCAAAGAACTGACCAAAGTCTATCCCGGCGCCAGCGAACCCTCCCTTGACCGGCTTTCGCTGGAAATCCCAACCGGCGAATTGACGGCCCTGCTAGGACCATCGGGTTGTGGTAAAACCACGACAATGAAAATGATTGCCGGACTTCTGGATCCCACATCCGGCGATGTGACTTTCGACGGTCGTTCCATTTTGAAGGACAAGCCTGAAAACCGCGGTGTTGTGATGGTCTTTCAGAACTACCTGCTTTTCCCCTATATGAGCGTCGCCGACAATATCGGCTTCGGCCTGAAGATGAGAAAAATGGACCCTGCAGAGATCAAGCGCCGGGTCGGCGAGATGCTGGAACTGGTGAAACTTCCGGACCTTGGCAAACGCAAACCAAGTGCCCTGTCGGGCGGTCAGCAACAGCGTGTGGCACTTGCCAGAGCATTGATCGTACAGCCCAATGTGTTGCTGCTGGATGAGCCGCTGTCAAATCTCGATGCGCATTTGCGTTTCGAAATGCGCGATCTGATCCGGTCCCTGCAACAGGAAATGGGCATCACCACGATTTTTGTGACCCATGATCAGGAAGAGGCCGTGGTTCTGGCGGATCGCGTTGCACTCATCCTTGATGGCTGCATGAAGCAATATGACAATGCCGAAGCCTTCTACAAGCGCCCTGTCGATGAAGCAACGGCGCGTTTTTTTGGTGGCCAGAATTTCATGAGCGGAACCACCAGGGGTACCGTTTTCGAGGCTTCGTTCGGTCAATTACAGCTTGTCGAAGGCCTCAACCAGGGCAGTGGTGTCCTCACATTCAGACCAGAAAATGTACTGTTGAATGGTGATCCATCCGCACCCAACACACTGGAAGCCAATATTGCCGACAAAATCTATCTGGGGACCCAGACGCGGTTAAAACTTCGCATTGGCCAGGAGAATGTGGACATTATTACCAACCCCAGCGACGTCGAAGGCCTGTCACCCGGTGATTTGATAAGGGTAACGCTGCCGCCACAAACACTTTGGATGCTGACATCGTAAAGGACGTACCATGAAATACGGAATTCATGCCGGGCTGTGGATGGCACAGTGGACGGACGAAATCACCGGCATATTGAAAGTCGTTGCTGACCTTGGATTTGACGGCGTTGAAGTTTCACTGCTGGGAATGAGCGATGAAAAAGCACTGGCGCTTGGACAGGCCGTTCGTCATCACGGATTGGAAATAACCTGTTCCGACGGGCTGGCACCCGACAAGGATATCACATCGCCTGATCCACAGATTCGCGCCGCCGGTATCGATTATTTGCGTTGGGCCATTGCCACCACAGCAAAAATCGGATCCCGCGGTTTGGCAGGTGTGGTTTATGCACCCTGGGGTGTCTTTGATCCGGTGAATAAACCGGCACGCGCTGCGCGCTCAGCCGAAGCCTTTGCCGCTGTCAGTCCCGATCTGGAAAACCATGACGTCACACTTGGTATTGAAGCCATCAATCGCTTTGAAACCGATCTGGTCAATACGGCTGCCGAGGCTGTCGCAATGGCAAAAGCATCGGGGTCGGACCGTGTCGGTGCCCTGCTTGATACATTCCATTTGAATATCGAGGAAAAAGATATCGCGGCAGCCATAAAATGTGCTGCCGACACATTGGTGCATTTTCACGTGTCAGACAATGATCGCGGCGTTCCCGGCTCCGGTCATATACCGTGGCAAGAGGTTCGTGGTGCGCTGGACGATATCCGATATGACGGCTGGATCGTGGCGGAAATGTTTGTCATAGCCGGTAACCCCGCCAGCGCGGATCTGAACATCTGGCGCAATATCGAACCTGAAGCGACAGACGCCGCAGCCCGCGCATTATCTTTCATGAGACAGACATTCCAATGAACGCTGCATTTCTCAACGCCTTGGTGAAACGATTTGAAGGTCTTGAACAACCGTTGAACCGGCTGGATGCAGCAACCGGTGATGGGGATCATGGTTCGACGATGTTGAAAGGGTTACGTGCAGCAGCTGAATCACCGCAGGCACCCGCAAAGGCATTTCGCAAGGCGGCAGGCGGCGCATCAGGCTCCCTGTTCAGCCTGCTGATTGGTGCACTCGATCAGGTTCTGCAGGGCGAAGCCAAATTGCCCGATGCACTGAGCAGGGCAGCGGACAGGGTTAATCAACTCGGGCAGGCAAAACCCGGCGACAAGACAATGCTGGATGCGCTTATACCGGCGGCAGCTCAGCCAGACGCTACACAGGCAGCAAAGGCTGCGCGCGCCGGGTGTGAAGGAACCCGATCAATGGCGGCAAAACGCGGTCGGGCGAGATATGTCGAAGGAGCCGGTGTCGGCCATATGGATGCGGGCGCCACATCGGTCGCAGAAATTCTTGACGAATTTGCAAAGATCACGGCGGAGGACACATGAAAAAGCTTTTCAACACAAAGGAACGAATGCCCGACGATATGATTGACGGGTTCATTGCCGCCTTTCCGCATTGTGTCAGACGCGGTGACAACCCCCGGGTCGTAAGGCGCACCGAGCTTCGCACCAAAAATGACAAAGTTGCACTGCTCATTGGCAACGGCTGTGGGCATGAACCCATAGCCATGGGATTTGTTGGTCAGGGGTTGCTCGACGCAAATGTGGTGGGCGATGTCTTCGCCGCACCCTCTGCAGACCATATTCTGGAAGGAATTGAAGAAGTAACCGGTGATGCCGGAGCTGTTTTGTTGATTTCACGCCACGAGGGCGATGTCATCAATGGCAATGCTGCTGCCATGATGGCCGAAGACGACGGCCTGAATGTACGCCCGCTATTGATGTATGACGACATTTCATCTGCACCGAGGGGCCAGGAAGAAGATCGCCGTGGCGCTGCGGGAACGATGTTCATCTACAAGGTGCTGGGAGCCGCCGCGGAAGAAGGACAGGCACTGGATGAACTGGTTGCGCTGGGCGAAGATGTGCGCAGCAGAACCAGAACACTTGGTGCAGCGGTTTCACCGGGTGTCTCGCCTTTGACCGGCGAATTGATGTTCACATTGCCCGACGATGAGATTTTTATCGGCATGGGCGTTCATGGTGAACCGGGTGTCGGGCGACGAAAAAACGGGCCGGTCAAAGATCTGGTTGCATTCATGGTTGAAGAAATACTCGCGGATCGGCCCATTGCGCCGGCAACACCGACGGTCGTGCTGGTAAACGGCTCCGGTGGAACCACCATGATGGAATTATTGACGATCCATGGTGAGGTGGCCCGCATTTTGGACGCGAAAGGCATTGAAACCACCTCGCCGATGATTGGTTCCTTCTCAACAACACAGGAAATGGGCGGATTTTCAATTTCGCTTTTCACACCAACACCGCAAATGCTGCAATTATGGCGTGCGCCTCATGGCGCACCGCAGTTTCCCCGCATTTTTGGGGAGGCCTGAATGGAGAAGATCATTCACGGTGTTGCTGTTGACGCCGGCAGCGGACTGGAAGCTGCCATACGAAAGGCGCGCGGCGGCAACAGCACGGGCAGCGATTTGCTGACCTTCAAAAGGGCGGTGCTGGAAGTGCTGGGAACCGATGCCAGCACGGTGCTGGTCGACGCGGCCTGTGGAAGCGATCTTGTAAACCACTATCCTGACAATTGCGCCCCCATGATCGCCTATGAGGCCGATGTCTATCATATCTCGGACGATGACCGAATAACGGTCCTGCCAGACACTTTGTCCTATGCAGACTATGGCCCGCTCGGTGTCAGCCAGCTGAAATTCTTCATGTACTATGCACCCGATGACGATGCGGCATTGAACGCGCGCAAACAGGCGTTGGTTGCGACCGTCGGACAAGGATGCCGCGAGAATGATCTGCGTTACCTGATGGAACCGCTGGTCTATCACCCGACCGTGGAACCGGGCACAGCCGAATATGCGGCCCTGAAACCGGACCTGGTGCGGCGAAGCACGCAGGTTTTTGCAGACCCTAAGTTTCAGGCGGATGTTTTGAAGGTCGAAATTCCTGTCGATCTGAATTTTGTCGAAGGGTTCGGCGAACCCCTCATGACCCGACAGGCTGCGTTGCAGGCATTCAGGGACGCTGCAGAACCGGCAGCGGAGCACGAGCTGGTCTACCTGAGCGCTGGCGTTGCCTTTGAGTGGTTCGAAGCTTCGCTGCAGATGGCCCGTGAGGCAGGTGTCTGTTTTAATGGCTTCATGTGTGGCCGGGCCATCTGGGCCGATTCCATTGAAGTATTCGGCAAATCCGGCGAAACCGGCCTGCGTGACTGGCTTGCAGGTACCGGGCGTACTCGTCTTCGTCGCCTGATTGCAACATTGCAGTGAAAGGACGCACTATGCTGAAGGGAAAACTTGCAATTGTTACCGGTGGGGCAAGCGGTAACGGCCGGGCCATCTGTCAGGTTTTCGCCAGAAACGGCGCAAAAGTCATCGTCGCGGACCTGCATGAGACCGGTCGTGAAGGCGGCACACCCACAGCCGGTTTGGTCAATGCTGAATACCCTGGCATGGCACAGTTTGTTCGATGTGATGTCAGCAAGGTCAGCGATCTTGAGGCGCTGATCGCAGCAGCCGAAGCCTGGGGCGGTCTGGATATTATGGTCAACAATGCGGGCATCCTGCAAAAGGAGCCCATCCTTGAGGCAACGGAAGAAACGTTCCATCGCATGGTTGATGTGAACGTCAAAAGTGTGTTCTTCGGGTCGCAACTTGCCGCCAAAGCAATGGTAAGACGCAAAGCAGGTGTCATCATCAATATGTGCTCCATCGCCGGAATGCGCGGCACCGGAGGCTTTTCCCATTACAATCTTACCAAAGGTGCTGTGCGGTTATTGACGTACTCTCTGGCTGACGAATTGGGCCCGCATGGCATTCGGGTCAACAATGTCAACCCGGGCATCATGCGCACGCAGATGAATATTGAGGACGACCCGGTTATCGGCACGGAAACCGGTGAGGGTTACCTTGATATGATACCCGCCCGACGTTGGGGTGAGCCGGAGGAAGTCGCTGATGCCTGTGTCTATCTGGCGTCGGATTTATCAAAATACGTCATGGGCACATCGCTGATCGTCGATGGCGGCTATTTGCGTATATAGACAAATTAAGGTTTTGAGGGAATCGGCAAAACCTGAACGCATCAACATAATCAAAGGCCGACACCGTGGTCCAGGTTCTGATTTGTTCGGTGATGAGATTGTGGCTCCGACAGATGATAGGTAACCGCAATGTGGTTTTGTCGCCGCATCGCGTTCACGCACGCAAACAATGTAGCACTAATCCATTAAGTTATAATATATAAGACTTGATTGTGACGCCCGCTTATAGAATGGTTCACACTGGGCAATTTTACGGCGCCGCCGTGATTATTCAATTGTCTTGGAGCAATGACCCGGGAGGAACCTGTCATGAGAAAAGCATTTTACGTTGCCGCTGTGATCGCCACAGCATTGGGATCGGGAGCAGCAATGGCTGCAGACTATCCATCCAAATCCGTTGATTATGTAATTCCATTTGGACCGGGTGGTGAGTCTGACGTCACCGCGCGTTTGCAGCAGCCCTATTTCAAGGACAAATTCGGGCAGGACCTTGTCGTATCCTATAAACCCGGTGGCGGCGGCGCCGTTGGCTGGTCCCAGCTTAACGGTATGGGTGGTGACGGTCATTCGATCATGGGCATCAACCTGCCGCATATTGTTGTCAAACCGAAACAGGGCGAAGTCGGTTTTCAGACCGAGGATGTGACCGCTGTCTATATGTTTCACTACACCCCGGACGCTATTGTGGTGAATGCCAACAGCAATCTGAAATCACTGCAGGACCTGGTTGACTATGCCAAAGCCAATCCAAAACGCCTGACAATGTCCGGTTCCGGCAAGGGAACGGCCAATCATCTGGCACAGGTCATATTTGATCAGATGGCGTATATTGAAACCACCTATGTTGCCTTCAAGGGCACCGGTGCCGCCGTAACTGCACTGCTGGGCAATCAGGTTGCCGCGGAATGGGGTTACACAACAGTGGGTGCCAAACAGGGTGACAAGGTCCGTATGCTGGCTGTTGCCATGGAAGAACGCCATCCGGCCTTTCCTGATGTCCCCACTTTCAAGGAGCTGGGCTATGACATGGTCTCAGGTGCCTACCGCGGCATTGCAGTGCCAAAATCAACACCAGAGGATGTGCGACAGGCGCTGTCCGGCATGATTGCCGAGATCAACGCCGATCCGGCATTTCAAAAACAAATGCTCGATGGTGGGTTTGCCATGGTTGATGTTGCCTATGGTGCAGACATGGACGCATTCATGGCTGAAAAATCCACCGAATATCTGGCTGCGGCCAAAAATGCGGACGTCATTGACTAAAACCATCTGCGCGTCGCATTGATCAGTCTTTATTGCGGACTGCCGTGCGATGCGCACCCATTTCCCGTGAACTGCCGGAACGGTCCATGTTTGACTATCTGATCGCCGCATTCTCTCCGTTTAACATTCTTTTGGCTGTGCTGGGTGTCGCGGCCGGTACCGTTATCGGCTCGATACCCGGACTAACGGCAACGATGGCCGTCGCGGTTCTTGTACCCATTACATTTTCCATGCAGCCTGATTCAGCACTGATCCTGATGGGTGCCATCTATACCGGTGCCATCTATGGCGGGGCCTATGCCGCCATTTTGCTCAATACGCCGGGCACGCCATCTGCCATTGCCACAACATTTGACGGCTACCCGATGGCCAAACGCGGCGATGGCGATCTGGCCATATCCATTGCCTGCCTTTCCAGTGTTGTCGGCGGTCTCATCGGTGCGCTGGCGCTGCTTTTTCTTGCCCCACCACTGGCAGACGCGGCACTGGCGTTTGGACCTGTTGAATATTTTTGGCTTGCAGTCTTTGGGTTATCGTTGATTGCGGCGCTTTCGGACGGCGATTTTCTGAAGGGTGTTATTGCAGCCTGTTTCGGGCTTTTGCTGGCCATGATCGGCATATCAGAAACCAGCGCTGAAGTGCGCTTTACATTCGGCTCAAACACATTGCTGGGCGGGATTGAAGTCGTATCGGCCTTGATAGGGCTCTATTGTATTCCGGTTCTGATTGATCTTGTGGCAACGCCCGACCGGCACCTCAATCCACCCGAAGCGCAACGCGGCATCCGCCTGCCCGAAGCGCTGAAAACGCTGGCCCGCAACAAGTGGAACCTGTTGCGCAGCTCTGTCATCGGCACATTTGTCGGGGCGTTGCCCGGTGCCGGCGGCTCCATAGCAGGGCTTGTTGCCTATTCGGAAGCACGGCGCTCGGCAAAGGATTCCAATGCCTATGGCAAGGGCGAGCCAGGCGGCGTTATCGCCACTGAATCGGCCAATAATGCCACGGTGGGCGGCGGTTTCATCCCGACACTGGTACTGGGTATTCCTGGCACACCGCCCGATGCCGTCATTCTGGGCGCACTGCTGGTACAGGGTGTGCGCACTGGTCCGACGCTTTTCACTGACGGTGCCAATATCGTCTATACATTCATATTCGGGCTGCTGCTTGCGACACTATTGATGCTGCCTGTAGGGCTGCTCATCGGCCGATTTGCCTATGGCGCCATTGTACGCGCGCCGAAATCCGCTCTGGTGCCGATTGTCGCGTTCATGACGGTGATCGGTGCCTTTGCCATTCGTAATTCCCTGTCCGATGTCCTTATCATGATTGTCCTGGGTATTGTGGGCTGGGTTGCCTCCAAACGCGGGTTTTCGGTCTCTCCCATCGTGCTCGGATTGATCCTTGGGCGCATAGCCGAGCAGGGTTTCGTGCAAAGCTGGACAATTGGTGAGGCTTTGGGTGATCTGTGGGGTCAGTTCTTCGGCAGGCCGCTGTCACTTGTTATTATTGCCATGACATTGATTACCTTCATCTATCCATTCGCGCCAAAAATCAAAGGCCTGTTGCGCGGTAAAAATAACGGCGCTGGTCAACAAAGTGAGCGTGCATCCTGGCCCGCCATTGCCTCGGAACTGGTTTCTCTGCTGGCGTTCGCCCTGATCGCAGGAATTGTGCTGGTGCAGTCCGGCGCATTGAATGCGGAAGCAGCCGTATTCCCGCAGACAATAGCGTGGGGAATGGCGGTTTTTGTGGTGATCGCCATCGTGCGCCTGCTGACGACCCGACATGTCAGCGCAATGGCCAGCGGCGGTTCCGTGGCCCGCCGGACGGCAGTTCCGGTGATTATGCTGGCAACGGTTGGCCTTGTTCCCCTGTTGGGCTTTGGTGCTGCCGGTGCTGTGATGGGGCTGGCGCTCATATTTGTGGCGCAATACGAAAAGCAGTCGCTTCGCGCCACCTGCATTCTTGTGGCATGCGTGGTGGCGGTCATTGCGGCATTTACACTCGGGTTTCGAAATGTCCTTGATGTACCACTGCCCGGCGGCCTGTTTTGATGATGATACCAATTGAAATTTGGTCATTATTTCCTATTTCAGTGACATGGAAGAAATTCATGACCGGTCTGTGCCGCCGCTGACAGGAAGGCATACCCGCAAAAGCAGACACAACAAATATTATCAGGGCCCGATATCGGATCACTTTGATGGTTCAGTCTTTTTTAATCCCGGTGGCACGGCTCCAAACGGTCTGGCCGATTTGCTCAAGTGGCAATTTGGCGAGAAGAAAAACCGCTGGCCCGGTCACTTCGAAAGCCCGTTTCACAATACCGCCCCGGATGCCAGGGTTGATGGGGATGGCCTGCGGGTGACAATGGTCGGCCATGCCACCATGCTCATTCAGGTTGCCGGGCTGAATATTCTGACAGACCCGGTCTGGTCGCAGCGGGTCAGTCCGTTGAGTTTTGTCGGTCCCAAACGCGTTAACCCGCCAGGTGTTGCTTTTGACCGATTGCCGGATATTGACTTGGTCCTGCTGACACATAATCACTATGATCATCTGGATATTGAGACACTCAAACGCCTGCACAAACACCACGACCCGCTGGTTATCACACCACTGGGCAACGATCGTATTATTCAGGCTTCAGTGCCTTGCATGCGGGTCGAAACGGGCGACTGGGGCAGCCATTTTGCCATTGGTCCATCCGTCACAATCCATATGGAACCCTGCCACCACTGGTCTGCACGCGGAAGTCGCGATCGTCGCATGGCACTTTGGGCAGCCTTCGTCATCGAGACACCCGCCGGTAAAATATATCATATTGGCGATACGGGTTTTAACGCCGGGCACCACTATCGCAGCGTATATGACAAATACGGCGGGTTCCGACTGGCAATCCTGCCGATTGGCGCCTATGAGCCGCGATGGTTCATGAAGGATCATCACCAAACACCGCAGGAAGCTGTTGAGGGCATGGAACTGTGCGCCGCCGATCACGCCATTGGTCATCACTGGGGCACGTTCCAACTGACAAATGAGGGCGTTGACGCACCGCCATCCGCACTCGAAACAGCGCTTCAGCAGCGCGATATTGATCCGCAGCGTTTTCGCGCCCTGAGGCCGGGCGAAACCTTCGATGTCCCAATCAGCACAACCGACGGTGAATGAACGTCTGGCCCGGTAGGATCCACCAACACGGCGCATTGCGCTGGAAACGGCACAAATCGGTCCATTCTGGCGGAATTTTGATCGCCGGTAGCTGGTAATTTAACCTGTGTTCAGCCATATAACGCTTTGCAGAAGGCGAGGCCGATGGCTGATATGGTTCAGTTTGCGAAAATGAATGGTCTGGGTAATGACATCCTGGTGGTCGACATGCGTGGAGACGCTGGTGTCGTAACGCCGAAGGCTGCCATCGCGCTTGCTGCAAATGAGGCGACGGCCTTTGACCAGATCATGGCAGTTCACGACCCCAAACTGCAGGGGACTGACGCCTATATCGACATACTCAATTCGGACGGTTCGAAAGCACAGGCCTGTGGCAATGGTACCCGTTGTGTGGTGCAGGCACTGAGCGCTGAAACCGGAAAACAGGCCTACACCTTCCAGACAGTGGCAGGCATTCTCAACGCTCGTGAACACGCCGATGGAACCATTTCGGTGGACATGGGGGCACCCGAGTTTCACTGGGATAAAATACCACTGGCAGAGGAATTCGGCGATACGCGGATGATAGAACTGCAGATCGGGCCGATCGATGATCCGGTTCTGCACTCGCCATCTGCTGCATCCATGGGCAATCCACATGCAATTTTCTGGGTGGAGAACGACGTGTGGTCTTATGAACTGGAGAAGTTTGGACCCCTGCTGGAGAACCATCCTATCTTTCCTGAACGGGCCAATATTTCCATCGCCCGTGTTTGTTCTGACAGTGAACTTGATCTGCGCACATGGGAACGCGGCGCCGGATTGACGCGCGCCTGTGGCTCGGCAGCCTGTGCGGCTGCGGTCAGCGCCGCGCGCACGAACAGAACCGGTCGAACCGTAACTGTGAATGTGCCCGGCGGGCCGCTTACGATCGAATGGCTGGAAAACAACAATCACGTCATCATGACGGGACCCGCACAATGGGAATTTTCCGGAACGCTTGATCCACAATCAGGTCAATGGCAGGCGGATAAGACAGCAACGCATGGGAACAACAAATGAGCGGCGTTGATGTCATAACATTTGGTTGCCGGCTCAACACCTATGAGTCCGAGGTCATGCGGCGTGAAGCCGAAAAAGCCGGGCTGAACAATGCCATTGTCATCAATACCTGTGCCGTTACCGGTGAAGCCGTTCGACAGGCAAAGCAGGCAGTGCGCCGTGCGCGGCGGGATAATCCCCACGCCCGCATTATTGTCACCGGTTGTGCTGCGCAAACGGAAGCCTCTAGTTTTGCATCGATGGAGGAAGTTGACGCTGTCCTTGGCAATGAAGAAAAACTGACCAGCGCCGGCTACCGAAAACTGCCGGATTTTGGTGTTTCGACAGAAGAAAAAATTCGCGTCAATGACATCATGAGTGTCAAAAATACAGCGCCCCAGATGGTCGATGCCATTGAAGGCAGAGCCAGAGCATTTGTCCAGGTGCAAAATGGATGTGATCACCGGTGCACCTTCTGCATTATCCCATTTGGTCGGGGCAATTCACGTTCTGTGCCAATGGGTGCTGTCGTCGAACAGGTACACAGACTGGTCGGCAATGGTTATCTGGAGGTGGTAATCACCGGCGTCGATGCCACCAGTTATGGAGCAGACCTGCCCGGTGCACCGACCCTCGGCCTGCTGGCGCGAACAATCCTTGATCAGGTGCCGGAACTGCGCCGCCTGCGTCTGTCATCAATTGATTCCATCGAAGCGGACGATCATCTTTTGGCACTCATATCGGATGAAGAACGCTTTATGCCGCACCTGCATCTGTCATTGCAGCACGGCGATGACATGATCCTCAAACGTATGAAACGCAGGCACCTGCGTGATGATGCGGTTGCTTTTTGTCAGCAGGTGCGGGATTTGCGCCCCGGCATTTCCCTGGGCGCTGACCTGATTGCCGGGTTCCCGACGGAAACTGAAGACATGTTTGAAAACGCGCTGTCGCTGGTCGACGATTGCGGCCTGTCGTTTTTACATGTTTTTCCGTATTCACCGCGCGAAGGAACACCGGCAGCCCGTATGCCCCAGCATGATCGCAGTTTGATAAAAAATCGTGCCGCGCGCCTGCGCCGCAAGGGTGAAGAAGCCTATCTCAGCCATTTGGACACCATGATAGGCACGCGCCAGAATGTGCTGATTGAGAGACCGGGGCTTGGCCGCACGGAAAATTTCACACTGGTGAACATTCAATCGGGAGACCCCGGCACCATTGTAACGGTTGACATTACCGGCCATGACGCCGAAAGGCTGACGGCAAGTGATCGCCCCTCAACGCAGGCAGCGGCCTGACAGGCCAACCGGGAACGCAGGCACATCAATGGCACTTGGCTTTATCAAAAAAGTTTTTTCCTTCGGCCGGAAGAAGACTGAGGCACCAAAGGACAGTGAGGTCGCAACACCTGATGTGCTGCAACCCGCACCAGCCATCGAGCAACCGCAACCGCCCGTCGATATTGAAACCGCGCCGTCAGCAGACGAAACGCCTGAAAAATCGATTGAAGCCGAGGTCATAAAACCGGCGGAAGAGGCTTCGCACAAGCCGGTCTTTGAGCCTGAGCCTGAGCCTGAGCCTGAGCCTGAGCCTGAGCCTGAGCCTGAGCCTGAGCCTGAGCCTGAGCCTGAGCCTGAGC
>CANMVS010000036.1 GCA_947501445.1 uncultured Rhizobiaceae group bacterium
CGGGACAACGGTGTCGGCCTTTGATTTTGTTGATGCATTCAGGTTTTGCCGATTCCGTCAAAACATGAATTGCTCTAGGCGCGTCGCGCAGCGCGATGTGGTGCATCGGGCAAGCGGCGCAACGATGTTGATGGGCCGAGCCTCCGTCACCCCTGACAGGCAGAAACAGTTGAAATTTCGCGAAAAATGGGCCTGGCGATTTTGCCCCCTGACAGTGTTGGCTCGCACTTGTGGTGGGTGACACCACTGCGTGCAATCCGCCTTAAGCATTTCCGGAAAAATGTGAAACAGTTTTCCGATAGGACAATGCGCCAAAAAGGGATCGGGACCAATCTTCGCGGAAGCGAAGATAGGTCTTGTCAGCGACCAAAATCGCCCGGTCAAATGTTTCCATTTAAAAAAGACAGGCTCTAAAGCGCACTTTTTGCGGCAGTTTTCAGCGCATGATACAGTGAGGCCGCCGAGGAGCGTGGCCCGATTACCGAATAATGCGAACCTTCATTTCGGCACAGGAGAAATACGCCAAGGTGTTCCATCGCTGTGCGCGTCGCATCATTGGTTTTCATGGCGGCAATGTCGACCGCACAAAGGCGCTGAAGAACCAATCTGCAGGCAGGACCTGACAGATCAAAACGCGTCCAGCCACCCGATTGTTCAGTTATTGACGCTTTTTCCCCAAAGGCCGTCTTGAGGATTTTTGCAATGTCCTCATGTTCGTCATTGTCTGTTTCAATGAACCACTGCTGGGGGCCAGTCCAAATGGCATTGAAATCCGGACCATTTGCCATATGACCGGGGGTTGGCAGTGATAGACCGAGTTGTTTTTTTGCAATTGCAATGCAGCTCTTTTCCTGTCCGGATCGGGCAGCAAGAGAGGCCAGATGAAACGTGCCGATTTCGGACATTTCCAGACCGTTGAATTGATCGCTTACGGGGGCAGGGCCACCCAGCGGCAGGGACGTTGATAATTTGAATTCAGGCACGAAGACGCTCCCCGTCAGGATCGACAAAATGAGGGCTGACAATTTCCACGTCAACATTGGTATCAGCCACAGGATTAACGGCCCGGACGGTTTCGCCCAAACGCTTGCTGCCTTCTTTGATATAGCCAAGCCCAATATAGTGGCCAAGGCCTGGTGAATAGGCCACGGAAGTCATGTATCCCTCGTCGTGTGCTGCATCGGTCGGGTTGCCGCTGGCGATAAAATGCGCGCCTGCATTCAGGGCATGCGTCTTGTCCACCGGTTTGAAGCCAACAAGCTTCAGGGCATCATCGCGGCTTAGCCCTTCGCGCCGCGACAGCGTTGCACCAATGCTGTCTTTTTTCGCAGACACCATGCGCCCCATGCCCAGATTGTCAGCTGTTGTCGTACCATTGAGTTCATTGCCTGCCGCATGGCCTTTTTCAATGCGCATCACGCCGAGTGCTTCGGTTCCATAGGCAACGACATCAAATTCCCTACCCGCTTCCATCAATACCCGCATCAGACTGTCGCCGTAGCGGGTGGGGACGGCAAGTTCAAAGGCCAGTTCTCCGGAAAAGGAAATCCGGAACAACCGTGCCCGCAAACCACCACATACTTTGATGTCACCGCATGCCATGAAGGGAAAGGCTTCATTGGATACATCAAATTCCGGATCAACTATTTTCCTCAGCAACTTGCGTGCGTTTGGTCCGGCAATGGCATATTGCGCCCAGGCCTCCGTCGTTGAAATCAGTTGAACATCCATGTCAGGCCAGAGGCACTGTCGGCAAAATTCCATGTGGCGAAAAACGCCAACGGCATTGGCGGTTGTTGTTGTCATGACGAAATGATTTTCCGACAAGCGCGCCGTTGTACCGTCGTCCATGGCAATGCCATCTTCACGTAACATCAATCCATAACGCACTTTGCCGACCGGTAATTTGGCAAAGCCGTTGCAGTAAATCCTGTTGAGAAAGGTTGCTGAATCTGTGCCCTGGACGTCAATCTTTCCAAGGGTTGTCACATCACATACGCCCACAGACTTACGGGTTGCCAAAACTTCCCGGTCAACACTTTCACGCCAGTGGGTTTCGCCCGGTTGCGCAAACCACTGAGCTCTCAGCCACATGCCGGTTTCCACAAAGGCAGCTCCGCGCTCCTCAGCCCATTTGTGGGATGGTGTGTGACGGGTGGGTCGAAAATCCCTGCCACGTGAACGGCCTGCCATGACACCCATCGATACGGGCGTGTAAGGCGGGCGAAATATGGTTGTGCCCGTTTCGGGGATCGTTTTGCCGCATAGTTCGGCCATAACTGCAAGGGCAGGGACGTTGGAGGTTTTTCCCTGATCCGTTGCCATGCCGAGCGTGGTATATCGCTTGAGATGTTCCACGGACCTAAAGTTTTCCTGATGAGCGAGGGCGATATCCTTGACGGTCACATCATTTTGCAGGTCCAGCCAGGCACGGCCCTTGCCACCTTGCACATGCCAGAAGGCAGTGAGCTTTACCGGTGCGTCTTCTGCCAGTGGCAGGTCAGCGGGTTTGGCCGATATTTCAAGTTCCGCCAGGGCTTTGACGGCACTGTTTGCGCCGGACGTCAGGGCTGCCGCTGTTGTCATCTCACCGTTTGCGGCACCCGCAACGCTCATACCCGGTGGGCATTCGTCCGGGACGAAGCTGGCAATAGTATCATCCCAGGCAGGGCGTCCACGATGGTGACAGGTCAGATGAACATTGGGATTCCAGCCGCCGGAAACGCCCAGGGCAGTGCAGGCAATGGTTTCAGTGCTCCCATTGGCGGTTCTGACCTCAATGGATTCCAGACCCAGGTGCCCCTTGGTATTGATGATTTGCGCTCCAAACAGGTGCTTTGTACTTTGTACCGGCGTTCCCTGTGGACGTGTATCGACGATAGCGGCGACATTCACACCGTTGCTGATGAGGTCGGTCGCGGTGCGTAAACCATCATCATTGTTGGTAAACAGGGCAACCGATTGGCCCGGTGTCACCGCCCATCGATTAACATAGGTGCGCAAGGCACCGGCCAGCATGATGCCAGGCCTGTCGTTATTGGCAAAGCCAATGGACCGCTCTGTCGCACCCGCGCATAGCAGTGTCCGCTTGGCATAGATACGCCACAGAATTTGTCGCGGTTTATCCTGGGCTGGTACGGCAAGGTGGTCACTGACGCGTTCAACAGCGCCGTAGACGCCGTGATCGAAGGCGCCTATTACGCTCGTACGGGTCATTATCCGGACATTGGGCAGGTTGGACAGTTCCTCCACAGTCTCGCTCACCCATTGCCGTGCCGTGTTGTCACCGAGGGTAAATGACTCTGCATTCAAACGGCCACCTGCGACAAAATCCTCATCTGCAAGCAGGATGCTTGCGCCGGCGCGCGCCGCCGTCAGGGCTGCCGCAAGCCCGGCAGGACCTGAGCCCACAACAAGCAGGTCACAGTGGAGGAAACCCTTGTCGTAAACGTCCGGGTCTGCCTGTTTTGACAATCTGCCAAGGCCTGCCGCATTGCGAATGATCGGTTCGTATATTTTCTCCCAGAAGGATTTCGGCCACATGAACGTCTTGTAGTAGAAACCCGCCGACAGGAAGGGTGACAGCAGATCATTGACGCCCATGATGTCGAGGGCCAGGGAGGGCCAACGGTTCTGGCTTTTGGCGACGAGCCCTTCATAAAGTTCGGTAACTGTCGCACGTGTATTGGGTTCCTGACGGGCACCGCTGCGCAATTCGACAAGTGCGTTCGGTTCTTCAGACCCTGCGGTAAACACCCCGCGAGGCCGATGATATTTGAAACTGCGCCCCATCAGTCTGACATCATTGGCAAGCAGGGCGGAGGCAAGCGTATCGCCTTGAAAACCCTGAAAGGTCTTGCCGTCAAATCGGAAGGAAATGGGTTGCGAGCGATCAATGAGACCACCGGACAATCGGTTTTGCTGGGTCATTTGCTGCGTCCTGCCTTGCGGGCGAATTCAGGTGCCAGCTCTACATTTGTGATTATGTGGGTTCGGGTGTCCCGGGTGACCACCAGCCACGATCGGTCGCCCTGCTCGTGAAACCACAATTCGCGGTGTTCGCCCGCCGGATTGTCACGCAGGTACTGGTATTCATAAAACTGGTGCCCCGCGTCATCTGCAGTCCAATCGGGACGGTTGATCAAAGAGGCATCGCCGAGATAGGTGAATTCCTGGGCATCGCGCGGGCCAAGCAAAGGGTGATTAATTATCATGAGTGTTCTTCCTCAATGCAGGTTGGGCTGCGCGCCAACACCCTTTTCGTCGATCATCAGGCCCTTTTCGAACCGATCAAAACGATAGGCGGTCGCCGTCTCATGGGGCTTGTCCGTTGCCAAAAGATGCGCAAAGCACCAGCCACTTGCCGGTGTTGCCTTGAAGCCGCCATAGCACCAGCCACCGTTGAAAAAGAGACCATCCACAGGTGTCTTGTCGATGATCGGTGAACCGTCCATGGACATATCCATCAATCCGCCCCACATGCGCAGCAGCCGGGCACGGCCAATCATCGGCATTATGGCCATGCCGCCTTCACACACATCTTCGACAACCGGCAGGTTGCCACGCTGGGCATAGGTATTATAGCCGTCAATATCCCCGCCAAAGACCAAGCCACCCTTGTCAGACTGGCTGACATAAAAGTGACCGGCTCCAAAAGTGATAACGCCTGGTATGACCGGCTTCAAACCCTCCGAAACAAAGGCCTGCAGCACATGGCTTTCGATTGGCAGGCGCATGCCGGCCCCGGCCATCAGCCGGCCGGACGAACCGGCGACAGCACAACCGATTTTTTTTGCGCCAATATAGCCGCGGGTGGTTTCAACCCCCTCAACCCTGCCATTGGTTATGCGAAATCCGGTGACTTCGCAGTTTTGAATGATGTCGACACCGCGAAGGTCAGCACCGCGCGCATAGCCCCAGGCGACGGCATCATGACGAACCGTTCCGCCGCGACGTTGCAACAGACCGCCCTTTATCGGGAACCGGGCGTTGTCAAAGTCAAGAAACGGGCACATTTTTTGCAATTGTGCAGCGTTGAGCAATTCTGCATCAGCGCCGTTCAGCAACATCGCGTTGGCGCGTCTTGTAAAGGCATCGCGTTGCGGGTCTGAATGATAAAGATTGATGATACCCCTTTGGGATATCATGGCATTATAGTTGAAATCCTGCTCCAACCCCTCCCAAAGTTTCAGGGAGAACTCGTAGAAGGGTTCATTGCCATCCAGCATATAGTTCGAGCGGACGATTGTTGTATTGCGTCCCACATTGCCGCCGCCGATCCAGCCTTTTTCCAAGACTGCGATACGGCTTTGACCGAATTCCTTTGCCAGATAATAGGCTGTTGCCAGCCCGTGGCCGCCGCCGCCGATGACAATAAAGTCATAGTCCGGTTTTGGTTCCGGGTTACGCCACGCCTTTTCCCAGCCCTTGTGACCGGTCAATGCCTCTTTGATGATACGGAAGCCCGAATATCGCATGCTCATCCTCAATATGCTGTCTGAGCAACAATGGCCTCAAAGGCCGGTGCAATCGTTGTAAAATCGGACACAACATAATTGCTTTCGGACACGCGACGTTAATTTGGTTCCGCGATCCCCGGACGATCAAGCGAAATAGGCGCGTTTGCCCACATGGCGTGCGCCACGGAATTCAAGCAATCCTGTACTATCGGATTACACGTCCAGCGTATTATCTCTCTCCCAGTCGGAAAAATGCGCAGTAAAGGAATTCCATTCCTGCATTTTCAACTTGATGAAAGCGGCAGAGAATTCAGCGCCCAGAGCAGCTTTGAGGGTTTCGTCGTGGTCATAATTGCGCAAAGCGTCAAGCAGGTTCAGTGGCAGTTTTGGTGCGTCCTTGACCGTGTGGCCTTGCGTGTACATGTCGATATCGTGGCGCGGACCCGGATCAGCGTCTGTTCGGACACCATCAAGACCTGCCGCAATGATGACAGCCTGCAACAGATAGGGATTGACGGCGCCGTCCGGCAAACGAAGTTCAAACCGACCGGGGGCCGGAACGCGCACCATATGGGTGCGGTTATTGCCGGTCCAGGTTACCGTATTGGGCGCCCAGGTTGCACCTGAAATGGTGCGCGGCGCGTTGATACGCTTGTAGGAATTGACGGTCGGGTTGGTTATGGCAGAAAGCGCCGAAGCATGTTTCATGATGCCACCCAGAAATGTGCGTCCCCGCTCGGAAAGCCCCAGTTCCTTAGTGTCGTCCGCAAAGACGTTGACCTTGCCACTGGCATCCCAGACAGAAATATGCGCATGGCAGCCGTTGCCTGTCAGGCTCTCGATCGGCTTGGGCATGAATGTTGCCCGTAGCCCGTGTTTTTCAGCAATGGATTTGGCCATGAACTTGAAAAAGGAATGTTTGTCAGCCGTTTTCAGCGCATCGTCATAGGCCCAGTTCATCTCGAATTGCCCATTGGCATCCTCGTGATCGTTCTGATAGGGACCCCATCCAAGATCAAGCATGTAATCGCAAATCTCGGCGATGACATCGTAACGACGCATCACGGCCTGTTGATCGTAACACGGCTTTGAGGCGGTATCATATTCATCTGAAATGCGGGTGCCGTCCGGTGCGAGCAGGAAAAACTCAGCCTCAATGCCGGTCTTCACATGCATGCCTTCCTGCACAGCTTCATCAATCAAACGATTGAGAACATTGCGCGGTGCCTGTGCAACGGGTTGACCTTCCATAACGCAATTGCTGGCCACCCAGGCAACGTCGGGTTTCCACGGAAGCTGAATAACCGATGATGGGTCCGGCACGGCCAACATGTCCGGATGGGCTGGCGTCATGTCCAGCCAGGTTGCAAATCCGGCAAATCCGGCGCCATCGGTCTGCATGTCTGCAATGGCCTGTGCCGGTACCAGTTTTGCCCGTTGTCCACCAAACAGATCAGTGAACGAAATCATAAAGTATTTGACGCCTTTTTCCTTCGCGAAAGCGGCCAGATCCTGTGTCATGAATTTGCGTTCCTCTTTGTCTTCCATTCAGATTTCAGTAGCCCTGTCGTCCCGGCACCCAGTTGGTACCTGACAATGGAACACCTGACATGGCTGACGCTTCAACGGTCAATGCACACAGATCTTCCGGCTCGAGATTATGAAGATGATTTTTCCCACAGGCCCGGGCAATGGTCTGTGCCTCCAGGGTCATCACATTGAGGTAATTGCGCAAGCGCCGACCACCTGCAATAGGATCAAACCGTGCCATGAGTTCGGGGTCCTGGGTTGTTATCCCCGCCGGATCAAGGCCTTCGTGCCAATCGTCATAGGCACCGGCCGTGGTTCCCAACGCATTATATTCTGCTTCCCAGCGTGGATCATTATCGCCCAGCGCGATGAGAGCTGCTGTGCCTATGGCAACCGCGTCTGCACCCAGCGCAAGTGCCTTGGCAACATCTGCGCCGGATCGGATGCCACCGGAGATAACCAGTTGAACTTCGCGGTGCATGCCCAAATCCTGCAGAGCCTGCACCGCAGGACGAATACAGGCAAGTGTCGGTTGACCGACATGTTCAATGAAGACATCCTGCGTGGCGGCTGTTCCACCCTGCATGCCGTCCAGCACGACAACATCAGCGCCGGCCTTGATTGCCAGTGTTGTATCGAAATAGGGACGGGCACCGCCAATCTTGATGTAGATCGGTTTTTCCCAATTGGTAATTTCCCGCAGTTCAAGAATCTTGATTTCCAGATCGTCCGGGCCGGTCCAATCCGGGTGACGACAGGCGGACCGTTGGTCGATGCCTTTTGGCAAATTACGCATTTCAGCGACACGGTCGGAAATTTTCTGACCCAGCAACATGCCGCCACCACCGGGTTTTGCACCCTGGCCAACAACAATTTCAATGGCGTCTGCACGGCGCAGGTCGTCCGGGTTCATGCCGTAGCGTGACGGTAAATACTGATAAACCAGTTTCTTGGAGTGACCACGTTCTTCTTCGGTCATGCCGCCATCGCCGGTTGTTGTGGATGTGCCCGCATCGCTTGCACCACGCCCAAGCGCCTCTTTGGCAGGGCCCGACAGCGCGCCAAAACTCATGCCTGCGATGGTGATGGGGATATCAAGTTCTATCGGTTTTTTGGCAAATCGTGTGCCCAGCGTGACCCGTGTGTCACATTTTTCCCGGTAACCCTCCAGCGGATAGCGCGATATGGATGCACCAAGAAACAGCAGGTCGTCAAAATGCGGAACTCGGCGCTTGGCACCGCCGCCACGAATGTCATAGATGCCGGTTTGTGCCGCGCGGCGGATGTCGGAATTGACATCATCACTGAAGGTGGCTGATTTTCGGGGTGTCGTTCGTGCGCTTGGGTCGTCACTCATTTCGTCCATCCCCTAGTAGGCCGACGCATTGTCGATATTGAAATTGTAGAGTTGACGCGCCGAACCATAACGCTTGAACTCTTCGGGTCTGGCATCGGCGTCGGCCTGTTCCAGCAATGCCCCAAGTATCTCCAGATGCTCGGAGCGCATCTCTTTTTCGATGCAGTCCGCGCCAAGGCTCTTCACGTTGCCGCGCACGAACAGCCGGGCTTCGTAAAGTGAATCACCAAGCGCATCACCCGCGTCACCCAATACGACCAGATTGCCCGATTGAGCCATGAACGCCGACATGTGACCGATATTGCCATGCACGACGATATCAATGCCCTTCATGGAAATACCACAGCGTGACGATGCGTTGCCCTTAATGACCAGCAGACCACCATGACCGGTGGCACCGGCATATTGGCTTGCATCACCTTCAATAACCACCTTTCCTGACATCATGTTTTCCGCAACGCCCGGACCGGCGGAACCATCAATTGTGATAACCGCCTGTTTGTTCATCCCGCCGCAATAATAGCCGGTAGACCCCTTGATCGTCACTTCTATTGGCGCGTCCAGTCCAACCGCCATCGCGTGGCTGCCCTTGGGATTGTCAATTTGCCATTGAGTCTGATTGGTGGCCTGACTTTGTGCCTGCAAGGTTTCGTTCAGTTCACGCAGGCTTGTTGTGGCCATGTCGATGGTTTGCATCTGCTAATGCTCCCAGAAATAGACGGTTGCAGGTTCCGGTTCCCAAACGCGGGCGCCTTCGATCCCCGGCAGGTTAACCAGTGCCCGGTATTCAGATCCAAATGCAACATATTGCTGCGTTTCAGCCATGACAGCCGGTTTGCAGGCAATCGGATCACGCACGACGCCAAATCCATTTCTGGTGCCGACGACGAAGGTAAAAAAGCCGTCGAGATCCTCAAGACCTGCTTCCAGCGCTTCACCGAGGTTACTGCCGTTTTGCATTTTATGGGTAAGGTATGCTGCAGCAACTTCCGTGTCATTTTGTGTTTCAAAGGCCATGCCTTCACGTATCAGCCTGCGCCGCAGACTGTTGTGATTGGAAAGCGAGCCATTGTGCACAAGGCACTGATCGGCACCGGTGGAGAAGGGGTGTGCACCCATCGTCGTCACGGCCGATTCGGTTGCCATACGTGTGTGGCCAATGCCATGACTGCCGCGCATGCCTGCGATATCAAAGCGTGCGGCGACATCCTTTGGCAGACCAACCTCCTTATAGATTTCGATCAGCTCACCTGTACTCATGATGCGAATGTCAGGGTTCGTCTCGGCAAGACAGGCACGCACGGCATCACCATGGCGTTTGTCCATCTCCAATACAGCGTGTGTATCCTTGAGATGAACTGCAATTGTGGTGCCAAGGCGCGCTCCCAGTGTCGAGGCCAATGCATCAAAATCCACGTTCGGATCGTCCGATTGAACGGTGATTTTCATTCGACCGTTGTTGGGATCACCGTATATGGCAATGCCTGCGCTGTCCGGGCCGCGGTCCGACATTGTCACCAGCATATCGGTCAACATGGACCCCAATTCCGGCTCAAGTGTGCGGTCCTTTAAAAACAATCCAACGATGCCACACATCGGGTTCTGCTCCTTACGCGTCTGATAGATGATGAGGTTAGCATTGATATTGATCAACCTCAACTGAAATGAATATAATATTCATATTAGGAAAGTAAGCAAGGCGCGTGTCCAGAGACCGCGCCTTGCGTATCAAGCCTGTCAGTCAATCGTTCCAGCTCTAATACCGGTCGATTATCTCGGCGACTTTTTCCTTGTCTGCCAGTTTACCTGCTTCTTCCAGATCGGCAGATTCCCGTTTGAACTGAATGCGATGCCAGGCCAGCCAGAACACAACACCGACGATCGTCATCGGGATTTCCCACCCCTGAAACGGGTAGATCGCTCCAACATTAGCCAAATCAACGGCCCAGTTTTCATATCCGATTGTAGACATGGTTCTCTCCTTGATTAAGCGTTGTTGAGTTGGGCTTTATCAGCTTCACCTATAGCATGAACCGCATCCTCATAGGCCTGATGTTCAGCACAATCGAGACCCTGCAATTCAATTTCCTTCGGAATGCGAAGGACACCCATTGACTGCTGAATTTTCGATACGATGAAGGCCGGCAGGAACCCGAGAACACCAAACATGATGATTGCACCAGCCAGCTGACCCAACGGATTGATCGCCGCATAGCCCTCATAGGGTGATGATGGCGCGCCCCACAATACAAATCCGGCGATGACCACACCAACAAATCCGGCATAACCATGAACGGCAACAGCGCCCACCGCATCGTCAATTTTGAAACGGCGTTCGACCCAATAGTGCATTTTATAGGCGATCACGACACCAACAGCAGCAATAATCATCGCCTGAATTGGATGATAAAGATCATTACCCGCTGAAGCGGTGATAATGCCTGCGAGACCACCGGAGAATGTCCAAAAGGCATCTCCTTTGGAAATCACATAGGCTGCCATCAACCCGCCGGATAGTGACATCAGGAAGTTGAAGGTAATTGCACTTAGCGTTGTCGGGGCGAGATAGATGTTCGTGGCTGTCCAGGTTGTTCCTGTAATCTGACCACCGATAACTTCGGGTGAAATCACCGGAACATTACAGGCGGCATAAAATCCCCAAAACCCGGTATAGATCAAAAACAGGCCGATTGTGACAAGCCAGGGATTGTGGGGCGGAATGTCGCGTGGCGTGCCATCGGCTGCAAATTTACCGATGCGCGGACCCAGCACAACCAAAACACCCAGTGCATATCCGCCAGCGATGGCGTGAATGACCCCGGATGCATAGGCATCATGGTAGCCGAGGAATTTGACCATCCATCCTTCCGGATGCCATCCCCATGCGGCGTCGATTATCCAGAATACAGAACCGATCAGCACGGCATGCACCCAAAGCGCACTTGAACGGATACGTTCGATGACTGATCCGGATACAATCGATGCGGCCGTCCAGGAAAACAGCAGGAACGCTGCCCAGAACACGCCGGTGATATGGTCGCCCAGATTGGTCGACATCGTATCAGCCCAGGGCAGGTTCGCTGTTCCGGCACCAAAATTCAGACCGCCAAATGGGAAACTTGGAAATGCCCAGTAAATCCACCAGCCAAAAAAGAAGAAAGTCACGGTCACCAAAGGGATGATCATGACGTTTTTCATCAGTGTGTGCATGTGATTGCGGCGTCTGCTTGCTGCAACTTCGTACATGCAAAAACCAACGTGAATTAGAAACATGAATACAACCGTTACCCAGTAATAGAACTCGGTAAATATGGTTGTTAATGCGTCGAGATTACCATTCATTTTCAACTCCTCCCAGATTGAAATTTCGAGATATATTCCTCACAGTGATATTTTTTTAACGTAACTGTGCCTTCGAATACGCCATTGTGTCAACCGCAAGGGGAGGATGGATGTATGTACAATGTTGGATAATCGATAAAATACACGCGATCTCATAGCCGCATTCAAGGCGCTTCATCGCGCAGATAGCAGGTCTTCAAAAAAGGAAAACCGCTGTTACGGCCGCGGATAGACGGTACACACGGGGTATGCCGCGCGGGTCTTTATGCGGTCAGTCAGCGTTGGGATAAGCAATGATTGACAGGAACTGTGCCGGTAGTTTCTTGTAGTTTTCCGGGCCATGCGGTGCATCGGCATCGAAGAAGAAACTGTCACCCGGCTTGAGCAGATACGAATTGTTGCCGTGCCTGTATTCGATTTCACCTTCAAGCATATAGAGGAATTCTATGCCATCATGCTGGAAGGTTGGAAAGACGTCGGATGTTTCAGACAAATTGATCAGATAAGGTTCCACAATCACGCCGCTGGAATTCGAGCCAATGTGCCCGAGCAAATTATATTGATGTCCTGCTCTGGTGCCCGCCCTGTCCATTTCAATGCCTGTTCCCGCCTTGACATGGACCGCGGGGCGCTGTTCCTCAAAACGGGTAAAAAATGATGTCAGTGGCACGCTCAACGCGTGTGATAAGGTTTGCAGAGTTGTTAAAGATGGTGATGTATGGCCATTTTCAATTTTTGAAAGCATGCCGATGGACAGACCCGTGGTTTTGGCCAATTCGGCAACGGTAATACCCTGTTGGCGGCGAAAAGCGCGAACTTCACGCCCGATGGCAACTTCCAGTACTTTTTCGGTGTGCTCGCTCACCCTGTGCGGATCTTGAGTGAGGCCCGACTTGGCCATCGTGTAGTTGGAATTGCTCATTGTGCGATTTTTCCTCCGGGTAAACTAATTTGACCATTACTTCCGGCGAAGTCCATAGAGCAATTCAGGTTTTGACGGAATCGGCAAAACCTGAATGCATCAACGAAATCAACGGTCGACACCGTTGTCCCGTTTCTGACAAAACGTGAAACGGTCTGGCAGGGGCATCACCTGGTTGCCGATAATGTGAATTGGACGAAAAACTTCAGCCAGTCAAACCATGCATCCGGATGCCGGTTCGCCATGGTGAAAGTGTTACAATCGTTGAACGGCTGCCCGGATTCCCGTGTCCGGGCATAGCGGACTTATGTGACCGGTTCTGACCGAACCTGTGACATAACAAAGGTACCGCCATGTTCATGTTTCCAAAAACTGTTTCCTCAGCAGATCCATGGCGACAGCATCCTGATCTGTTTTGACGTATTTGGGGCTGACCTGGCTCAAATCCTCTACCAGTTTGACGATACGTGCCAGGTGCGTGCGCATATGTTTGATGGCGTGATCCGGGTTGCGGTCTGCGAGTGCCTGTACAATCAGTTTGTGATCTGCAAGGGCCTGTTCGGCTGCCACGCCCAGACCCAAAGTCATGGTACGGGCACGGTCCGTATGTATTTTGGCCGGTTGAATATAGTTCCAGACGGCAATACGCCCGGTACCGTCAAAGAACAAACGATGCAGGCTCTCGTCAAGGGTGTGAAAAAGGATTTTGTTACCCTGGGCGACAGCATTTTCCTGTTCTGCAATATTTTCATCAATGGCGCACAATTGCTCGCGGGTTATAATTTCAGCGAGATCGCGGATATTGCCCTGCTCAAGGGATGTACGAATAAAGGCACCTTCAACAATTCCGGCAATCGAGAGCTCTGCTACAAAGTTTCCGTGTTGGGGCACAATATTCATCAGCCTGTCGGCCGAGAGCAACCGCATGGCTTCGCGTACAGGACTTCTGCTTATGCCGAATGCCTTGGCCATGCCTGCTTCGGGTAGAGCGGTTCCGGGGGTCAGCTTGCCGTTGACGATTTTGGTGCGCACAAATGCGGCTAGACATTGTGCAGTACTCATACCTCTCTTGAACTCGGCATCGCTGAAGCCAACAGCGATGTCGGGATCAATTTCCTGAGGACGGCGGCCCCTAGCCAAGTTTCAATCCCCCTGCATAAATTGCAACTCTACCAGCGTTCAGAAAAATCTTGCAAACGAGCTGTTTGCTGCCAAAGCAGAGCGCTGTTTTATGTATACCCATTTGTCCTGTCATTGCGGTGTAACTCGCATCTTGAGATGTTTGGGTTCCAGATAGGCCTGCAGTCCCTCCGGACCCAACTCGCGCCCGAAGCCACTCATTTTCCAACCACCAAAGGGGGCCTGTAGTTCGCTGGTGTCATTGACATTGACACCAATGCCACCGAATTCGAGCCGGTCGGCAATGCCCCATAACTGCTCCAAATCACCTCCATACAGGTAGGCAGCCAGCCCATATTCGAGGCTGTTGGCGATGTCGATTAATTCAGCTGTGGTTTCGAATGCAGCCATGGCCGCAACCGGCCCAAAGGTTTCCTCGTGCATCGGCAGGCTATCTAACGGTGCATTGTCGATCAGTGTGGGACGATAGAAGTGTCCGTGTCTAAAGGCGTCTCCTTCCGGCCGATTGCCTCCGGCAAGCAATCGGGCACCTTTGGCAAGGGCGTCCTGCTTGTGTGCTTCAACCCGGTTGATAACACTTTGATTGAGCACGGGTCCGTAGGCGACACCCGGATCAACACCATGGCCCAGCTCGGTCTTTTGGGTCATTTCGGCAAGAATTGCCGCGAATTGCGCATGTACGGATTTGTCAACAAGGATGCGGTTCACCGTTATGCAGATTTGTCCCATGTTCGAAAATGCCCGGCGGTGCGCAGCACGCGCGGCTGCCTCCAGATCTGCATCGGCCAGCACAATGAAGGGGGCATGGCCACCAAGTTCCAGACAGACCCTTTTGAGGTTGACGGCCGAGCGGCGCATGATGTCCTGCCCGGCAGCTATGGAGGCTGTTGCGGAAATCAGGCGGATTTTGGGATGGCCTGCCAATGCCGCACCCGCAATCGGACCATGCCCAGGCAGGTCTGCCAGCGTGCCCGGCGGCAATCCGGCTTCGCTCAGGCAATCGACCAGCATTGCAATGGCAAGCGGCGTTTCATGCGGCGATTTCATCAATATCGGACAGCCCGCCGCCAGCGCCGGGCCGATTTTCCAGCAATAGATATCCACCGGATAGTTCCACGGAACAATGGCAGCGGCGACACCCACCGGATGGTAGGAAACGATGTTCTTTATGCCAGGTGCCGCCGATGGTCGCAGCGACCCGAATACGCGGGTTGCCTCGCCAGCGTAATAGCGCAGGACCTGTGCCCCGAACAGGATTTCCTTTTGATTGTCGGCAATGGGCTTTCCCTGTTCAAGAGTTAAAAGCTGCGCCATGGCGTCGACACGCTCTTCAATCAAATCGGCTGTGCGGTATAAAATATCCGCACGCGCCTGTGCTGGCATTTGGGCAAATGAGCAAGCAGATTTCTGCGCATGGGCAACGGCCTGATCTATGATGGACCCGTCAGCAAGCAATGTTGATCCAACGCGCACCCCGGTTGCCGGATCATTGATGACGAGTGTCTCCACCCCGGCAGGTTTTTGCCATTCACCATTTATAAAAAAGCCTCGATCCATCTTGGGTTCTCCGGGAGAGCATTTGGTGCGGGTTTTTAGGCTCAGCGCAGTTTCAGTCGTCGCCAAAGCTCCGCATAATTGCGGTCATTTTGTTGGTCAGCAGCGGCTTTTCCGGCTGTATTGGGACTAATCATTACATAGGGTTTCACACCTTGCTCAACCATGATCTGGGCCGTGGCGGCATTGATGGCCTGGCCAATTGCTATAGCAATCGATGTTGAGGTGGCACCGACTTTATCATCGATGCCTTCAACATTTATGCCTGCATCACCCTTGGGCACGCCGGTATCGATTACCACATCCGCAAGCTCAAATAGTCTTTTGCCGCAGGAGTGGCGTGACGGCGTTGAAGATGAATGAGGAACTGATGTAACCCCGATTACTTTCATCCCCAACGCCTTCGCGCCTACGGCTATGTCCAATGTCACGGCGTTTAGCCCGGAATGCGAAAAAATCAGCATGGTGTCGCCCGCATCCAGATGGTGTGAATCCAATATGGCCTGCCCATAGCCCTCACGACCATGGATAAACCTGTATTGGCGGGCACCGCCGTCCCCGAGCACCCGATGAAACGAGATCATGCTGCTTTCGACGATGGGACGAAAACCGGTGACTGTACCTGTTCGGGGGAACATTTCCATCGCTGCAAAGGATCCATGACCGGTGCCGAAGGTGAATACCAGTTTATCGTTCATGATGCTGGTGGCACATAGGATCGCGGCCCGGTTGATGGCTTCCAGCTGGGTTGTCGCAACCGCATCCAACCGCTGGATGAGCGTGGAGAAATAGGTGCTGGCAATCGGGTTCATATTTTATCCTTTCACAGTCCCCGTGGGCTGGCATCATGGCGTTGCAGCAATGCCATCCAACGCAATTTCGAACAATTTGCGTTCGCCGGACTGCATGGCCCCGGCTTCGAGTTTTTGCTGACTGATTGCATCGACAGTTCCAAGGCACAGGCTTGCGCAGGATACGCCAAGTGCCGTTGCAGCCGTGAGCAATGCAGATGTTTCCATATCGATGGCGATAACACCCAGTGCTGCCAGTTTTTTGCGGTTCTGTTCAACCCGCTGTTGGCTGATGGCATCGACGCCAAACATGTCTCGGTAAAATGCATCATAACTGGCATAGAGCCCACAATGGGCAGCCCTGCCGGCGATACTGGCTGCAGAGGTGATATTGGATATTAATTGAGCACTGGCATCATGCGGTTGGGTTATGTCGCCGTAAGCAATGGATGTCCCCTCGAAGCTGAGGGCCTTGGTACTGACAATAAAATCCCCGGCCTGAATGGGCGGGAAATACATGGCGGTGCCGATGCGCAAAAAGCGCGTGACGCCCAGTTGAGACAACTCGTGCAAAACGATTGTGGCAATAGGCGCACCCATGCCGAAAGAGACAACCGTGATCATGGCACCGCGATAGGAGCCGACAATTGTCTTCAGGCCCCGTTTGATGGGCAGGTAGCGCACATCGTCCAGATAGTCGGCGATGCGATCAACCCGATCAGGGTCGCCGATCAGGATCGCCCGGTCAGACACTTCATTGCTTTCATGTCCAAGATACCAGGCCATCGTCATGGCATTTTCTCCTTCATTCGGGCGGTTAGGAATGCACGAACCGTCGATAGTCCATATTCAGCAGCTTTGATCGGATCTTTTTCACCGGATATGTGGGCGGAGATGAAGCCACCGGCAAAAGTGTCGCCGGCACCGGTTGTGTCACGGGCATCGATATGTTCGACAGGCAGTGTTACACAATGCCCGTCGTGTTCAACGCTGACACCCTGTTTGCCCAGTGTTTTGACGATCACTGCACCTTCGTTGATTTGGCCAACGTGGCTGCGTTCTGCCTCATTGCAAAAAATGACATCCGCCTGGCTGGAAAGTTCGGCACATATTTCAGCGTTGAAGGCATTGCGGTCGTTTTTTGCAACCCAATAAAGCGTGGCATCACGCTTGCGGCTTGCCAGGATCTGCTTGGTCAACTGCGGGGGACCGACGCAGATGCAAAGATGACTTGCATCACCCATCAGAAGCCGTTGTGGCGCTCTCAATTCCTCTTCACCGGCAAAAGCAGGATCATAGAGGCACATGCAGCTGCCATCCGGCTGATAGATCAGCATGCATGCAGGTGAACGATCTGACTTGACCCAGCCGACACCAACGGTGTCCAGGCCGCATGCATCCAATGCCTCGCGAAAGCGCGTTCCTTCCGCATTCGCACCAACCCAGCAGATGGGAGAGACCCGTCTGCCTTCCTTTCTGGCAGCCAGCGCAACGTAGGATGCGCAGCCACCCAGCCGCGGCCACGCATCAGGATCGCGGTAGCTTATCAAACTGGTCTGATCGCCTTTGGCAAAGCCATCCAGATTGACGGGGTAGTCGAGGCTTGCGTAGCCGGTTACAGCAAGGCTTGTCATGTGAGCATCTCCACTGCTTCTGCGGTGGTTTTCACTGCACCCAGATAACGATCGATATCCTCCAGTGATGCCTTGGCAAGATGAGGTCGGTTTGAATTTGTGGCGTCGCTGACCACAACAACTTCAAAACCGTGTGCAAATGCATCCTGCGCGGTAGCCCTGATGCACACATTGGTTTTTACGCCACAAAGAACCACACGTTTGATGTCCTGCTCATTGAGAAAGAGCGCGAGTTCCGTGGCAAAGAATGCGCTGAACCGACGTTTGACGATCTCAATTTCGTTTTGCAGTCCTGTGGGGCCAAATCCGTCAAAATATTCGGCGTTGAACCCGCCTGTGATGCAATGTCTGGGCAGACGTCTGTCTTCAAAATCTGCAAATACTGCCCGGTGACGGTCTGCAACATGAACAATCAACGTGTCTGCATCCGCTGCCGTCTTGATCAGTGTTTCTATACGCTCAATGATATCGGATGCGGTGGCATAGTAATTTTCGCCATCGGGATGCAGAAATGAGTTTTGCATGTCAACAACGATCAATGCTGTTTTGGTCACGAAGGGCTCTCCTTTCTGCTGGCACGCCAGCCGACGATACAAAGGGCAATCAGAACCAGAAGGTAAGGGATCGTTCCGATAAGTTTGGGTGGCAGCCCGGCAGTCTGCATGCGGATCTGTGTTGCATCCAGAAATCCGAACAACAGGCAGACCATCGCCGTTGCGACAGGCTTGTCCCGACCGAAGTAAAACGCGGCAAGGGCGATGAACCCTCTACCGGCGGTCAGGCCTTCATTGAACAGGCCGATGGAGGCCAGTGCCAGGTGCGCACCACCCAGACCTGCAAAAAAACCGGCAAAGGCGGTTGAGAAATCCTGAACATTTTTACCTGGCAATCCCATGGCGCGGGCAACTTGCGGTGCGTTGCCACTCACCCTTATCCAAAGGCCCAGCCGCGTATTTGCAAGCAGGAAGGGCAGAGCTGCAACACTGAGCCAGGCAAATATTGTCAGTGGTTCCAGATTTTCCAGTGTTCTTCCGACGACTGGAATGCTGGAAACTGTTGACGGCAACACATGCGGCAGCAGTGTGACATCGGGAAGTCTCAATGTGCCACTTGCATCAAAATACCAATTGAGCACAAACCCCAAAACGCCAGCAATCAATACGTTCAACCCAAGGCCAGCCACAATCATGTTTGCATTGGCTCTGGTGATCACAAGAGAAAACAGCAGACCAACAAGTGACCCGGCCAGTGCCGCGCAAAGGACGGCAGGCAGCCATCCATCGGTGATTGATGACACAACCACGGCGGTGAATGCGCCAACAAGCATTTTGCCTTCCAGGCCGATATTGACGATGCCAGCCTGGCGGTTAACCAGCCCGCCCATTGCAGCAAGCAGGATGGGCGTGGTCATCGTAATGGCTGCTGCAATGAGCTGATCTGCAATCATGAGCGTACACTCCGCCTGAAAAGAGTGATGCGACCAAGTTCAACCACGGCAAAGATCATCACCGTTCCCTCGATTATGTTGACCAGATCAAGCGGGATATCCGAGAAGAGCTGAACTGTTGTGCCTGAAGAGGCCAGCGCTCCGAACAAAATTGACCCGAATATTATTCCCAAAGGAGAATTGCGCGCCAACAGCGCAACGGCCATTCCGGTGAACCCAAACCCGGGTGAGAATCCATCGGCAAATCGATGTAGCTGCCCCAATGCATGCGACCCGCCACCAAGGCCTGCAACAAGACCGGACAGGACCATCACCAGAATGATTGTTGCCGGAATGGATATGCCGACCGCGCGCGCGAAACGTTGACTGAATCCAACCAGGGCGCTTTCAAATCCGCTTGGTGTTCGTTTCACCCAGAGCGCATAGGCAGCAACCACCAAAAGCCCGACGATAAATCCGGCATGCAATGTTGACGGCGGCAGCAGGCGGGGCAGTTGTGCAATTTCATGGACAAGCGGCGTTACATTGTTTCCCGACTCCCGGGACAATAAAGGCCCATTGACCAGATACCCCGATATGCCGAAAGCCACAAAGTTCAGCATCAGGGTCGAAACAACCTCGTCAACCTTGTAACGGGCAAGCAGCAGGCCGGGAATATAAAGCCATGCGGCACCAACCAGAGCCGCAAATGCAAATGCCAAAGGTATAATGGCGCTGCCAAAATACACCGGCAGTGTGAACCCCACAAAAGCGGCGCTGATGCCACCCAGAACAAAGGCGCCCTCGACACCGACATTGAACACGCCGGTGCGAAAGCAGATTGCAGTTGCCACACTGGTAAACAGCAAAGGTGTTGCTGCAGACAGCGTTGCGGATGATCGCCGCAGGCTGCCAAAGGATTCCTGCGCCATCAGCGCATAAACATCAAACGGATTTTCGCCGATGATCAGCAGTATTGCAGCGCCAACCGCAAGCGCCACCAAAAAGGGAAAAGCCAGACGAAAGGATTTATCCAGCAGAGGCATCAAGGCATTTGCCGGCAGTGTTGTGTCAGCCATTATGTGCCCCCTGCATCACCATCATCTGACCTATTTCGGTGACATCAGTGGATCCGGCGGTGGTTTCTCCAACAATTCGGCCATCAGCCATGACAATAATACGGTTGGACAGGCTCAGCAGTTCGTCAAGTTCTTCAGACACCAGCAATACGCTGCCGCCATTATCGCAAAATGTTTTCAGGAATTCATGAATGACGGCAATGCCGTTGAGATCAACACCACGTGTTGGTTGAGAGACAATCAGCAAGGTTGGTTCCGAGGCTGTCTCGCGGGCGAAAACCAGCCTTTGTTGATTACCGCCGGAAAGCGACTGAGCGACATCGTTCAATCGGCCATATTTGACCGCGAGTTTTGTCAAACGTTCAATTGCGCTGGTACGCATGACTTTAGGGTTCAGGAACAGGCCCTTTTTTATCGGGCGGTCACGATGGCTGCCCGCAATGACGTTGAACAGGACACTGGCTGAAGCGGCCAGACCCTCCTTTGCCCGGTCTGCGCTGACATAGCCCAGTCCAAGCCGCCGCCGCTGCGCATTTGTGGCATGGGTGATATCTTCCCGGTCCAGTGTTACCGTTCCGGCGTGCGGCATGCGCAGACCAACCAGACATTCAACCAACTCATCCTGACCATTGCCTGATACGCCGGCAAGCCCAAGTATTTCACCCTTGTTTATCGAAAAACTGACGTCATGAAGGGGGTGGGACATTTCTTTTGCACGGACGCACAGGTTGCGCACATTGCAAATCGTCCCGGTACTATGCGCTTTGATTGCGGCAGGCTCGTGCGGTTTGACGGTTTTATCTGAATGGCCACCAACGATGTGAGAGGCGATTGTATGCACATCGACATCGCAGACTTTGGCCTCAAATGTCACCTGGCCCTGACGCAGCACGCTGACCGTGTCTGCCAGCGCCAGTACCTCGTTCATCTTGTGTGAAATAAAGACGATTGTGGTTCCATTGGCACTCAGATTACGCAGCAGATTGAAAAGGTCATCGACTTGCGGGGGAGCCAGAACGGCAGTCGGTTCGTCCAAAATCAAAATGCGGGCACCAAAACGCAGCAAACGCATGATCTCAACAAATTGCTGCATGTGAACCGGTGCACCGCCGGCATGGCGTTTCCAGTCGACACGTACACCCGTCTGCCGGGCGAGCGCGTGGCCAGCCCGTTTTGCCTGGGACCAGTCAATGGTTGATAGGACACCAAGTGAATGCGCTTCGGGTTCGTTGCCGAGAACCAGGTTTTCCAGCAAAGTCAAATCCGGAGCAAGCATGAACTCCTGATGCACCATCCCGATGCCGAGGTTCAGCGCCTGTTTGGGGCCGGAAAGCCGTATTGGTGTATCATCAATGATGATATGGCCGCAGTCCGGTTGTTCAATCCCCTGAAAAATGCGCATGAGAGTTGATTTGCCCGCGCCGTTTTCGCCAACGATTGCATGGATCCCGCCAGGCGCAATGCCAAGTGACACATTCCGGTTGGCAGCAACCGGTCCATAGTTTTTGCATATATCGACAGCGCCCAACCGAATGGAAGCATTTCCCGACCGACCGGGCGCTGACGTGGTGCTATTGTTCATCACTGGAAAAAATCTG
Source organism: uncultured Rhizobiaceae group bacterium (assembly GCA_947501445.1). Taxonomy (GTDB): domain Bacteria; phylum Pseudomonadota; class Alphaproteobacteria; order Rhizobiales; family Rhizobiaceae; genus Hoeflea_A. The sequence goes on from CANMVS010000036.1 coordinate 21,833, forward strand.
GGTATCCCTGGGTGGAGACATCCCACACATCGATCTTTCCATCGATAATGTCTGATTTGATCTGTGCGACTTTATCCAGATAGGCACCGGGAATAATGTCTTTGGTAAATGTCATTTCCGAAAGCGCTACACCGTTTTGCGCCAGATCAAATTCAACAACCTGGCCGCCGGGAAACTGACCAGTTGCATATTTGTCGAGAATGCCCTCAACTGCCACATCAACCCGCTTGAGCATGCTGGTGAGGACATGGCCAGGAGCCATGCCGTCCTGATCGGAATCGACACCTATGGCAAAGTGGCCTTCGCTCTTTGCCGCCTGTATGATGCCGATGCCGGTTCCACCTGCAACCTGAAAGACAATATCGGCGCCATCATCGAACATGGCCTTTGCCATTTGCTGGCCTTTGGCTGGATCGCCAAAGGAATCCGAATAGGCAACTTTGACATCAGTATCCTGATTGACCGATTTGGCACCCTGGATGTAACCGACGATGAATTTGTCGATGCCAGGAGCCTTCACCCCGCCAATCACGCCGATGACCAGATCATCATTTATGCCTTTTATGGACGTATCGGCGGTAACCATCGCCGCCAAGGCACCCGCCAGATAGGATCCTTCATGTTCTGCAAAGACAATGGAGGCGAGATTGTCTCCCTTTCGGGTCTGATTCATGATGACCCAATCCGTATCAGGGTAGTCCGGTGCAAGCTTTTCCATCGGTTCGCCGTGGAGCCACTCAAGGCTTATAACCAGTCCAAATCCGCCATCTGCGGCTCGGCGCATGATTTCCTCGCCCTGGCCGACAACGTCCTTGGATTCGATTGGCCGGCCCTCAAGACCGTTTTTTTTGAGGCCTGCATCAAAGCCGGCAATCGCCGCATCATTCCATGATCCGTCTCCCAGGCCCCCCTGGGCAATAATCAGAGCCGCCGGTTTCATATCTGCCGTCAATGCCAGTGTAGTTATGCTGGTCAAAAGGATAGCCAGCGTGCCTGCCAGTATATTTGATTTTCGCATGTTTCTATCTCCGGTCTTGGTTATTGGAGGACCGCCCTCCAAAGCTGTGAACTTTGATATCCTTGTTTTGTATCGGGTTTATGCTGCGTGTCAGGTGAATGTCGTAGGTATAGTAGCCACTATGATAGACCGCCTCGACGGCCTCGAGCAGATCACCTGTTGCATCATAACTGGTTCGAAAGACCACCATGACAGCTGCGGGATGCTGTATCTGAAGAAGATCTGCTTCTGCATCACTTGCCAGCCTTGTTGTTACGCGTTCGCGGGCGTCCTCAACCGTATGGCCTGCCTGCTCAAGTGCCCGATATAGGGAGAACTGAGGTTGCTTGATTGTTTCCGGGTCACAGTCGGTAAGTGCGGGGACACTCTGGGCGATATGTTGTGGGATCAATGACGTGTGCAGAGCGCAGGCAACGCCGTCAATGAAACGAAGCCGAACCAGCGACATTGCCTGAGAGGAACAGCCAAATTCACGGGCCTGCTCTTCTGAAGCCGTTTTGAAATGTACCAGACGCTGAGCAGTGGTCCGCCCGTCGGATGCTGCGGTTTCTGAAAAACTCAATAATCGACCGGCCCGTCGGTGCAGTGATGGTCGGGCGACAAAACTGCCAGCACCCTGTTTGCGATTGACCGTGCCTTCGGAAACCAGCAACTCGATCGCGCGCACAACCGTACCTCTGCTGATACCGTGCTGCCGGCAGAGCTCAGATTCACTCGGCAGCCGGTCCCCCGGCATATAGGTGCCAGCGCGTATCTGCTGACGAATTGTGTCTGCCACCACGTGGTAACGGGCAACCGCGTTGCTCTTTTTCATACCGAAATGTAGAAATAGACTAGTTGACTAGTCAAGTTAATTTTTGGTGACGCTGATAATCGTTCAAATGGAGTGCCTTCGTGGGGGCGGTGCAAATGCGCTTTATTGGTGGTCGATTGAAAAGGCCAGGTTCACTGAGACCGGGGTGGTCTTGTGGTCGCGGACCAAGCGGCCAGTGAAATTTGCGTTCGGATGCATCAATGGGCAGATCATTGATGCTGGCAATGCGGGTTTTCATCAGACCATGCGCGCCAAATTCCCAATTCGCGTTGCCATAAAGTGCGAAACCAGTTTCCGGTGAAACTATTCCATGCGTTGTTCCGAGCAGGCCTCAACGATAAGATTGCGCATCCATTTGTGCATGGCCGAATGGTGCGAGCGTGCCGTCCAGAACAGATTGATTTTTAGCGGAACATCAACAGGGCAGGGGCGCACGACGATGTCCGCGCCATATTTTTGGGCAATGCTTCTGGGAATTGTCGATATCAGGTCTGTGCCGACCAGAAGGCTCTCCAGCGTACTCATGCTGGTCAGGCCTATCACGGACTTCAATTGCACATTGTTTGCCTCCAAAGCATCCAGATAGAGAGGGCGCCAGCGTCCATCATAGGTGATTGTGACATGGTTGGCGTGGCGATAGGAATCCAGATCAAAAGGCGCTTTGGCCAGGGGGTTATTGCGGTCCATGACGCAGACGTAATAATCCTCATATACACGGCGTCGAAACACTTCTGACCCATCGACCAGCATTGGACTGAAGAGAAAGTCTGTTTCTCCCCGCTTCAACTGAACATCGCCTTTGACCCGGGACTGGATAACTTTCAGGCGCAATCCCGGTGCCTCCCGTCTGATTTTTTTCACCAGCCCCGGCAAAATGATAACCCGTTCATAGTAGTTGCATGAAAGCGTGACTGTCTCTGTTGCCTCAACCGGATCGAAGGTGCGTGGTGTTGCCAGCACTTCAAAATCATCCAGCATATGCCCGACGTGTTGCACAATCTCACGGCAGCGGTCTGTCGGTGCTATACCCTTGCCCTGTCGGGCAAAGAGCGGGTCCTGAAATGCCTGCCGTGCCCTGTCAATCGCGTAACTGATCGTAGACTGGTTTTGGCCGAGCTGCTGCGCGGCGGCTGAAAAAGATCCAAGATCATGGACCAGGCGAAGCGTGCGCAGGGTTGTCAGGTCCACGTTGAGATGCGGGGGCGTATCGGTTGGCATGAAATACCTCCGTGTGATTGCCAGGTGCGGAGTGTAATCGATAATATCGATGGATCAAATCGAATCTGCCGGATTGATCGATGGGAAACCGAATGCCAGTCTGCACTCAGCTCGTTCAATCAGGTCGTTATGGAAAACTCATGGCAATTGCAGTTCCGACACAAGACGGTATTTCGCTGGACGCACTATATGAGGATCCGTTTCCCATTTTTCGTCAGATGAGCGAAAAATCGCCGGTTACCTGGGTTCCTTCAACAAACCTCAATCTCGTGACCGGGTTTGAGGAAATCATGGAAATCGAGCGCAACAGCTCAATTTACACGTCCACCAATCCGACCTCGCTGATGAATCAGGTGCTCGGACGTTCGTTGATGCGCAAGGATGGTGAGCCCCACGCCCTGGAACGAAAGGCCATTGAACCGTCTTTCAGACCCGGTGTTGTCAAGAACCACTGGTCGCCAATATTTGCGGCGATCGCCGATCAGCTGATCACCGGTTTTGAGAAGGATGGTTCAACCGATCTGTTTCAAAATTTTGCCGCGCCAATGGCTTCGCTTTCACTCATCGAAATGCTGGGGTTCAAGGATGTGGCATGGCAGGACATAGCATGTTGGTCTCAGTCCCTGATGGATGCGATGAGTAACTACGGTGGCAGCGGTGATGCACGTCAGCGCGGACGCGATGCCTCAGCCGCCATTGATGCGGCGATTGATGCCGTTGTGCCGATCTATCAGATCACACCCAATCCCAGCATTATTTCTTCCATGCTGCACGCGGAAAGTGCGCAATCAATCGAGCAGATCCGCTCCAACGTCAAAGTCATTATTGGTGGTGGTCTGAACGAGCCACGGGATTCCATTCTAACTGCCACCTACGGTCTTTTGTCAAACCCGCAACAGCAGGCAAAAGCCATCGAGAGTGGTGCATTATGGGGCGCTGTTTTTGAAGAGGCTATCCGTTGGGTTGCGCCCATATGCATGTATCCAAGGCGGGTGGACAGCGATGTGGTCCTGGGGGGTGTGCAATTGCGTGAAGGCGATCAGCTTGGCGTGTGCGTTGCTGCCGCCAACCGGGACCCATCGCGCTTTGAACAGCCGGATGAATTCAATATATTCCGCAAAAAACAGTCTCACCTTGGGTTTGGTGCCGGGCCACATTTTTGTGCCGGGACCTGGGTCGCACGACAGATGGTTGGTGCAATCGCAGTGCCGCAGTTGTTCGCCCGATTGAAAGATCTGCGGCTGGATGAAGACAAAAAGGCGAAATTTGGCGGCTGGGTATTTAGGGGCCCGCTAAACCTGCCTGTTCAATGGACTGTATGAAAAGCCGCAAATGGGAGATGCCAATGCCTCGGATTATCTTTGTTCATCCTGATGGACGTCGCCAGGAAGTGGAGGCCGGGCTCGGCAAATCGGTTATGGAAACCGCACTTGATCAGGGTGTGGAGGGGATCATAGCTGAATGTAATGGCTCGGCGGCCTGCGCAACATGCCACGCTTATTTTGACGAAAGCAGTCTGGACCTTTTGCCACCAATCAGCGAGCATGAGGAGGACATGCTCGATTTTGCGGCGTCGCAAAGATTGCAGGGCAGCAGACTGAGCTGCCAGATTACTGTTACCGACGCCATGGAGGGAATGTGTATTCAGTTGCCTGAATCGCAATAATCGTACAGTCTGCCCGGCGAGGGCGAAGAGATTTTAACGACAAGAGGAGCCACAAGGTTCCTGACGTATCATTTGGGAGGATATGAATATGAAACAATTGAGGAACGGTCTTGCCGCCATTGCGGCGATATGTGTTGCATTGCCGGTATTTGCGGCTGAGCACACGTTGACAATATCAAGCTGGGCTCCGCCCACCCATGGTCTTAATGCAACCATGTGGCCCAATCTCGTCAAAATGATCGAAGAGGCCACAGACGGCAGGGTTACAGCTGAGCTTAAACTGGGCCTTGCCCCGCCACCAGCACAAATGGACCTGGTTATGGACGGTGCTGCAGATCTGAGCGTGATTTTTCACGGCTATCAGGCCGGTCGGTTCACCGGCACAAAATTGATTGAATTGCCGGGATATGAAGGCAATGCGGAAGATGCTTCTGTGGCCTATTGGCGGGTACAGGACAAATTCCTCAATAAGTTGAATGAACATCGCGGCGTCAAACTTATCGGGCTGCATACGCATGGTCCGGCACAATTGCACAGCAATGCTGAAGTCAAGTCTCTGGATCAGATCTCCGGTATGAAAGTGCGCATTCCAGGTGGTGTTGGTGGTGATGTTGGAGAGGCTCTTGGCGCGACCGGGATCAAAGTACCGGCACCCAAGGTCTATGAAACACTGGCTTCAAATGCCGCTGATGGTGTGGTCATGCCGATGGAATCTCGCAAGGGGTTCAAACTGACCGAAGTAGCCAAGAATGTATTTGAAGTGCCAGGTGGCCTCTATCGGGGGTCCTTTGCCTATATCATGAATGAAGATGCCTTTAACAACCTGCCGGAAGATCTGCAAAAGGCGCTTGAAGAGAAGGTTTTCGGTGAACCAGCCAGCCGTATGGCGGGTGCTGTGTGGGATGAAATCGACGCAGGTGGCCGCGATGCAACCATGGCGTCTTCGGACAACACAATCAATGCGGCATCAGAGGCCGACATGCAGGCCTATGCCAAAATCCAGGCTGAAGTTATCGCCAAGGTTCTGGCCGAAATCGATGCCAAGGGCGTTGATGCGAAAGCAGCCCATGAGATGGTCAAATCCGAAATGGCTGCCAATTAGCACGGATATCAAAATGACCTCCTGCCGGGTGCGCTGCTCAATGCATGCGCAGCCGGCAAATCCATGTTGAAGGGTATCTCGTGACATTTCTGATTGAACTTGCGCGGCGCGCAAGCCAGTTACCAATATTTTTTGCATCGCTTGCGCTGTTTACGCTGATGGTCATGACGTTTTGTGACGTGGTGATGCGATCACTGTTCAATACGCCCATTGAGGCGGCAACGGAGCTGACGCGCATTCTCATGGCGCTGATTGTCTTTGCCGTACTACCCGTTATTTCCTGTCGAAATGAGCATATCGCAGTGGACCTTCTGGATCCGTTTGTACCTTCCAAATGGCAAGCACTGCGTGACGGGCTGATTGCGCTGGCAACCGGTATCATGCTTGTGTGGCCGGCCGTCCGGGTCATGACTTTGGCAGAGCGGGCGCGTTCCTACGGTGACGTGACCGAATATCTTTCCATTCCGCAATTCTACATAGGCTGGGCCATAGCCATTGCGACCATGGTCACCTCCGTTCTTTTGGTCATTCGTGGCCTGATCCTTTTAGCTAAACCTTCGCTGTTGGAGCGCTGATATGATTGAGGCGCTCATCGGTTTTTTAGCCGTTCTTGTTCTGGTTTTGATGCGTGTGCCCATTGCATTTGCCATGGGTCTGGTTGGTACCATTGGCTATATGCAGGAGCGTAATTTTTCCGGTGCCATGTCCATGGTTGGGCGGCAGATCATGGATACGGCCCAGGATTATGGGCTTTCGGTGGTACCGCTGTTCATTCTGATGGGGCTGTTTGTCAACAAGGGTGGCCTGTCCCGCGAGCTCTATCAGCTGTCAAACTCCTTTTTGGGGCATATGCGTGGTGGCCTTGCCATGGCCACGGTTGTTGCCTGTGCCGGGTTTTCAGCCATCTGTGGTTCCTCGCTGGCAACAGCGGCAACCATGTCGAAAGTTGCCATGCCCCAGATGCGGCGATTTGGTTATTCTGATGAATTGTCAACTGCATCAATTGCGGCTGGCGGCACCCTGGGTATTCTCATCCCGCCATCTGTCATATTGGTGATTTATGGGCTGATGACAGAGACATCCATCGGCAAATTGTTCATCGCCGGTATCATCCCCGGCGTGATCGGTATGCTGTTTTATCTCTTTGCAGTGCGTTGGACCGTGTGGCGATCACCGGCCTCGGGTCCGGCGGGTGATCGCACCGATTGGATAGGGCGTTTGCGGGCCATTCGCGGTGTCTGGGCGGTTTTGCTGCTATTCTTTCTGGTGATCGGCGGCCTTTATGGGGCGCTGAATTTTTATCCGATCAACCTGACTTTCTCGCCGACCGAGGCAGCCGGTATGGGCGCAATGGGTGCTTTTCTTATCGCCCTGTCGCGGCGAAATCTCAATATGCCCGCCATTTTGGAAGTGCTCAAGGAGACGGCTTTCACCAGTGCTGCGCTGTTTTCCGTCTTGATCGGAGCGCAGATATTCTCCAACTTTGTCAATCTTGCAGGCCTGCCCGACGCGCTGATTGCACTGGTCACCGGTTATAATCTTTCCCCGATGATGGTGATGGCCTTTATCCTCGTCATTTACCTGCTGCTTGGATGTGTATTCGAGAGCCTGTCGATGCTGCTCTTGACCGTGCCGATCTTTTTTCCACTGGTCATGGACCTGGGCTTTGATCCAATCTGGTTCGGCATTGTGGTTGTTGTGGTGACCGAGATAAGCCTGATTACGCCGCCAATCGGCCTGAATGTCTTTGTGCTGAAAGGCGTGGTGGGAGATGTATCCACGGCAACCATTTTCCGTGGTGTGACGCCCTTTTGGATTGCCGACCTTTTTCGCCTGGCGCTTCTGGTCGGCGTTCCGGCGCTGTCGCTCTATCTGCCCAGCAGCATGTGACTGGCGGCTTGTGCTGGTTCAATACGCAAGTTTATTTCTTCGGCATCACGCTTGCCTGTTTCGGTGCGCAGATACAAGCTCACCAGCCCTTTGGGGTTTGCCAGGGCCGCTTCAAGGTCAAGCAGGAGAACAGTTCCGGCCCCTATCCCCGGTACCACAGCATTCTTGCGCCAGATTGAAAAACCCAATGACTGGTAAAGAGAGATAAACCGGGCTTCGTCGTTTGCCTGCCGCGCCGTGCAGGTATTGACGAGCATCCACCTCAAATCGTTTTTGTGAAAATATTTTGCTGCTGCCAGAACGAGGGCCGTGAACACCGGTTTTGTGCGCCAATGCGTTTGAACGATTGCGCGCGCAACAGTACAGCCACGTTCAAATATGTCCGGGCTGATCTTGTGTATTTCATATTCCGTCAAACAAAATGTTTGTACGAACCTGTCAAAGCGATTCAGGCGGATAGACCCGATAATATCACCGTTTGATTCGGCGATGAAATTTGTACAAAAAGAATCAATTGGATCTGCAAGTCGTCTGTTTTTGTGATCTGCATGGGCATTAAAGTGTCCCTTTTTATGCACATATTCTTCATATCGAAAACGAAAAAGTTGGTCGTGATCACTTGCAGACTCACATTCCCGCACGGTCCATGTTGGTGGGAAGCAGTGTGAGTTCATGGAGTATGGTCTTTCAGTAGGTTATAAATTCTACAATTCCGCAAAGAAAATTTAATATATCTCAGCAGATTCCCGTATAAAAATAGTAATTTTGGACGATATATCGTAATCAGTGGAATAGGAAGCAGGTTTTATTGGAATTACTAAATTATATTATGTTTATTATTATTTTTAGTAATATTTTCGTAATATGAATTGCTATTTGAAGAGTATTTTATTATGTAAAGAAATACGGTGAGAGTTTTTTTGCAAGCATCTTGATTGAGTTTGAATTGTTATGGAGATCCGTTGAAAACAAGCGCCATCATGGCCTTCGTCGCCAAATGGCATTCCTATTTGCACCTATTTTCCTTCAGCTACTACTGATCCTGATGATCAAAATCAGTGTTTTTGTGCCAATTGCGGCCATGTATCTGCTGATAGGATTGTTGGTTGCACTAAAATCTCCGGAAAAATTGAATGGCATCTGTTTGGGGAGAACAATGCAGCTTGTTGCTGCAACGCAATTCTTCGTCCTGAGTGTTTTATTGACGGTAACACTATTGTCGCTGGATTGGGCAATTGCGGCGAAACGAGGTCCTAATCTGTTTGTCCTGTACTTTGTACTGCAAGCGATCGGGTTCATTTATCTTTGCCTGAAAAAGAAGAATTACATGGGTGTCACTTTGACGGCACTTTTTGCGTCGTGTTGTTTCTATGGAAATTGACAATTGATGACCCCGTTTCTCGATTTTCCTCACAGCACAATTTTTTGTTTTGGGGCGAGCGCGAACCGTGGTGGGTTGTTGCATCCTATCTGTTGTGGTTCGGCTATATTGTTTTTGTTTCGGCAACCCTGCCCAAGCTGACTCAACAATATGTGCATATTGTTTCAGTTGTACTCTCGGTTTTTAGTGGTGAGTTTTTCTTGTGCCGAGTGATGACCGCATCGGTATTGTTCATTTTGGACCATTATTTCAATTACACCCGGCCCGATTTTCTGGGTGCTGATTTTTTAAGAATGAATCCGCAATACTTCGAATACAGATGGCCCAGACAACTCAGGATCGTGGGTTTTATTGGCTGTTTTGGCCTGATTGCAATAGTGGGCGCAGGTTCGTTGAAACACATCAGTTGTTCCTGAAACCACGTTCGCAAACAGAATAAATGAAGCAGTTCGGGTTTTTATAATCGGCAAAACCTGAGTGCTTCAATATAACGAAATGCCGATACCGTTGTCCCGTTTCTGACGAAACGAGGCGACGGTCCGGATCATTGCAATTGCCAAAAATTGACATCAATTGGACGCGCTTGCATCCGCCGGGAACTGCACGGAAACCTTTTACGCAACATTACTGCGAATGGGACCGGTTGGTTTGCGACAGGCAAGTGACTGCCTTGTGGCGGAAATATAGAGGTGAGACATCACAACCAGGATCAAATCCCTGGTTTCGCACCCCATTGAACCGCTGTCTTATTTTCGCTTTGCCAGCTAAAAAATATGTGAGGGCCGTTTTGGCAATCCATATCTATCTCTGAAGTGCGCACGCGCGATTGCCGTCTGTGCGACTAGACCCTATGTCCCGCGCGGCTGGCGCCAGTTATGAATTGGCGTCTGCCTTGTCATGTAAGATCGGGATGGCACC
>CANMVS010000037.1 GCA_947501445.1 uncultured Rhizobiaceae group bacterium
GAACAGCCGGATTGTGATCCCCTGTCGCAAAAGGCAACCAACTGTCTGCAGTTCCCCCATTCTGACAATCAGGCCGCGCTTCGTAACATTCGATTTGTGGACAACGGGTCACGGGAGCGATGATATTTACCGTGATCCTTCATCTTTTGTCAGGCGGGGGCATGTTTTGGTGAACCGGTTAAGTACTACGGGTCATAAGGGCATATGGAACCACTATCGCCAAACCGTTCGAACAAGAGATGAAGACAGTAACAATACCCGGTCACACCAATGCCATCAGCGGTAATCCATGGGGGACACAGACTGTCAGGAGGCTTGTCTGAGACACTTGAATCCGTTGCAATACGGACACAATCCCCACAAATTCCCATCGTGGCGAATATATACTTTACAAAAAGACCGGATATGCTGCATTGTTACTTTTATTTAATTGAATTGTTCAGGATTCGGCGGCGAACGATATGAAAAAATGGATCGGGAAGAAAGTGCAGACACCTGTCAAATACACCATTGCGGGGATTTACCGTCAGGTGCGTGAAAGATTATCACCTGTGCGTTCCTGGCATGGTTCTGCCACTCCTGAACTGGAATGCCTGAAATGACAGCCTACAAGCAAATTCTTCCCTGCACGATCGCGGCTGCCGGTTTTATTCTCGCACCCATGGTTGCCCTTGCAGACCAGCCACGGTTGAAATCGGAAAACCGGCAAGAATTGCCGCAGGCGAATGCAGTTTCCGCGCAAAATGATGATCAGCCGCTTGGCAGTGATCTCGGCGCCGTTGTTTTCCTCGGGCTGGAAGACAAGGTGGTGCCATCAGCAGGCACAGATGTGGATGCAACACGGGTACCATTGCTCAACACACCTGAATTCATCAACACAGTATCGGCCTATATAGGCAAACCGATCAGTCTCAAGCTGATTGCGGAAATTGAGGCAAGTGTCGCAAAATATTACCGTGAAGAGGGCTATCCCTTTGTCGCCGTTTCAACACCACCACAGGAAATTACCGGTGGGGATTTGCGCATCCGGGTTGTCGAATTTCAGGCCGGCAAAGTGACAATCACAGGCAATAAACGGGTCACCGAGGACCATATCAACAGCCGCATTCGCTTGAGTTCGGGTGACAGAATTGCCAGTGACACGCTGCAGGAGGATATTGACTGGCTTAACCGGTCTCCATTTCGCTCCGTCGGTGCTGAATTTGCTCCGGGCCTTACCCCCGGCGAAACCGACCTGACCCTGAGCGTTAGTGAAACCCGCCCATGGAACGTCTATACCGGCTACACTAATTCCGGCAGCAATGACAGTTCCGACGGCAATTCGGCCAGCCAGCATCGCATATATGCCGGTGTTACATTGGGAGACATTGCCGTGCCCGGATCCATAACGGTGGTCCAGGTTACCGGAAGCCCTGATTTTTGGGTCTCCAATGATGGGCTCTTCAAGGATACGCAGGACGCCGATTATGCCGACATAGCGGTACAATCCATTGTGCCGATGGGCGCGCGCTCCCAGTTGGAGCTATCCGTCAATGGCACCAGAACAAATGGCACCACGACGAATTTTCTGGTGCAGGAACATAGTATCAGGGCGAGTGCAGGCGTTCGGACCGCACTCTCCAATTTTGGCTCAGGCGTTGGCGATCTGACGGTTGGAATTGAAACCAGCTATCAGAAAAATGAAGTGTTTTTTGCCAATATTCCTTTGGGTGCGACACAGGTTTCTGTCTATCAGGGGTTTATAGGCTGGGACTGGAGTACCAATGTGCAAAAATCCCGCCTGTCCGTATCAGCCAATGCGCATCTCAGTCCCGGCAATATTGGCCAGTACAATACTGATGCAGCATTCACCCAGGCAACAGCGGGCCGCGTTACGGATGCCACCTATGCCTATGTCGATCTGAATGTGCAGGCGTCGCATGATGTTGGCCTTGGGATGCAATTCTACAACGGATTTTCCGGTCAGATCAGTACCGGCGCCTTGCCCGAGACCCAGCAGGTTTCCATCGGCGGTGAAAGTGCCGTGCGCGCCTATAGTTCCAACAATGGCAATTTTGACTGGTTGGCGTTGCTGCAAAATGAGCTGCGCTTCAAGCCGATAAATATTGCCAATCCCGCGCTGGGACCGGTCAATATTCGCCTTGCACCTTATTTGTTTGGCGATCTGGCCGTAGCGACAAATTATCAGGCTGCAAACAGCCAGAGTGCAATTTCTGCCGGTGCGGGTGTCAGGGCCTATGTGAATGAGCACATCACCGCAAACGCGGCCGTCGGACGGGCATTCCTTGATGCGCCGTCGACCAAGGCCGGGGACTGGGATGCATTGCTCAGCTTTTCGGCAAAATATTGAGTTCACAGGAGTAAATTGATGACGCGTCTGATTGGTATGATGACAACATGTGCCGTGCTTGCCGGTCTGGTGTCGGGTGCAAGCGCCCAGGCACCGCAAAGTACGACTGCGACCTATGATGCCTGGCAATTGCGTTGCGAAACGCGTGCCGCGGCGGAAGGTGCCGAGGCGCTCAAGGTTTGTGAAGTCGTACAGGTTGTTCAGGTTCAGGGACAAGCGCAGCCACTGATGCAGATTGCCGTGGGCAGTCCGGCACCCGATGCGCCGATAACTCTTGTTATGCAATTGCCGATCGGCGTATGGATTCCGGCTGCACCGCAGTTTTTTGTTGATCCCGATGCATCGCCACTGACCGGTTCATTCAAGCGGTGCGCGCCCGTAGCCTGTTTTGCCGATGCGGAACTGACCCCGGAAATGATGCGTGCAATTGAAGCCCGTGGTGATGAACAGGGTGCCGTTGTGTTTCAAATGACCGAGGGACAAAACGCCAGCATCCCAATCTCATTCAAAGGATTTATTGCTGCCTATAACGCTATGATTAATAACGAATAAAATTTGCTGTACCGTTTCATTTTGGAAACGGTACGATGTTGTCGGCCTGTGATTTTGTTGTGGCATTCAGGTTTTGGCGGATCCGCAAAAACCTGAATAGCTTTACGCAGCTTCGCGGGACAGTGCTGCGAACCTGGCAAGATGAAAATCCACATCACCAAATTGATGATCCAGCATGATAAGCCGCTTGGCATAATGCGCCAGTCCGTATTCCCATGTCATGGCAATACCGCCATGCATCTGGATCGACTCTTCTGATACCAGTCTTCCGACACGGCCGGCGATGGCTTTGGCCGAAGAAATGGCCTTTTCGCGTTCTATCCGGGGCAGATCAAGCCGGCCGGCTGCATTGATTGCTGCAGAACGGGCCTGCTCGATTTCCGTCAATACAGTTGCCATACGGTGCTGCAGAGCCTGAAACTTGCCAATTGGCACGCCAAACTGTTTGCGGGTCTGCAAATATTCCAGTGTCATATCGCGGCACACTTCCATCAGCCCCACAGCCTCTGATGCAAGCGCAACATTGGCACGCGCGATGGCAAGTTCGATGGCCGCAAACGCCTTGCCGCTCTCTCCCAAGAGGGTTGATGCATCCAATTGCACATTTGTCAGTGCGATTTCACAGGCATGCTGGCCATCAATCGTCGGATAACCGCGAATTTCCACACCCGGCGTCGTGGCGGGTAGCAGAAAGGCTGAAATACCGTCTTCATCCCAAGTGCCGCCAGACGTGCGTGCTGTGACAACCAGAAAATCGGCCGTGTCGCCATTGAGGACAACCGCCTTGTTTCCATTGAGGTTCCATCCGTCACCGTCTTGTGTTGCCGTGGTTTCAACACTTGACAGATCATAGTGGCTGGTGGGTTCGCCATGGGCAAAAGCAACCAGTGTTGTCCCGGCAATAATATCGCCAATGACAGTTTTTTGTTGCGCATTGCCAAGGGTGGAAATCATCGTGCCGCCCAGAAGGGCAGAGGCGATGAATGGCTCAACGACAAGCCCGCGTCCCAGTTCTTCAAACAGGATACTGATATCGAAACCGCCTCCGCCGAAGCCGCCATCCTCCTCGTCAAACAGCGCGCCAACCAGACCCAGTTCGGCAAATTGTGCCCAGATTTCCCGGGAAAATCCCTCGCTGCTCTCTGCAGCCAGGTTTCTGTTCTCCAGCGAATAATTATCGGAAAGGAAGCGGGCTACCATATCCTTGAGCATGACCCGGTCGTCAGTGTTATTAAAATCCATTATCGCCTCACAGTCCCATCATCATTTTGGTGATGATGCCGCGCTGAACTTCATTCGATCCGCCATATATGGTGATCTTGCGGTTGTTGAAATATTCCTGGGAAACCGGTGCCGCGTAATCCGGGCCAACCGGTGGTTCATTGTAACCGGCGTCCAGTGCCTCTGATATAAATGGCATGGCATAGGGGCCAAGGGCACGCCGGGTCAGATCGTTGAGGGCCTGGCGTATTTCCGTTCCCTTGATTTTGAGCATTGAACTCATGGGACCGGCATTGGCCACGCTGTCCGGTGAGGACAACAGCCGCAGATTGGTTGTTGCCATGGCATCAAGATCCATTTCGATTTGTGCCAGTTGCGTGGCAAAAACAGGATCATCGATCAATGGTCTGCCGCGTATTTTCTGATTTTTTGCAATATGTTTCAGATGGGCAAGCGAGACCTTGTTGGCACCGACATTGGCAATATTGGTGCGTTCATGGGTCAACAGATATTTTGCATAGGTCCAGCCCTTGTTCTCTTCGCCGACAAGATTGGCAACAGGCACCCGCACATCATCAAAGAACACCTCATTGACCTCATGGGTGCCCTCAAGAAGAATAATCGGGCGCACGGTGACGCCCGGCGTATCCATATCGACCAGCAGAAAGGATATGCCTTCCTGTCGTTTGCCCTCATTGGATGTTCGCACCAGGCAGAAAATCTTGTTGGCGTATTGGCCAAGTGTGGTCCAGGTTTTCTGTCCATTGACAACGTAATGGTCGCCATCACGCACAGCCTTCATTTTCAATGATGCAAGGTCGGAGCCAGCGCCCGGTTCTGAATAGCCCTGACACCACCAGTCAGAACCATCCAGGATGCGTGGCAGGTAATAGGCCTTCTGCTCTTCTGACCCATATTTCATCAATACCGGTGCCAGCATTTTCAAGCCGAAGGGCACTGTCCGTGGCGCACCCATGGCGCAGGACTCATCTTCAAAGATTTGCCGTTGTACCGCGTCCCAGCCGGTGCCACCATATTCAACCGGCCAGGATTCAGCCAGCCAGCCGCGCTTGTGCAAAATGGCATGCCAATCTTCCATGTCCTGTTTGAGCAGCCGTTTGCCGTTCAGGACCTTATTTGCAATGGAAGTCGGCAAATCCGAGCGTAAAAAGGCCCGAACTTCATCGCGAAAGGCGATTTCGTCTTCAGAATAACTCAGATCCATCCGGTCATCCTCCCGTCAATAGATTTCGAACAGACCAGCGGCACCCTGGCCACCACCAATGCACATGGTAACAACAGCATATTTGACACCGCGTCGCCTGGCCTCATACATCACATGCCCGACCTGGCGTGCACCCGTCATGCCATAGGGATGTCCAATCGAGATGGAACCGCCATTGACGTTGAGAATCTCGTCTGGAATACCCAGAGTATCGCGGCAATAGAGCACCTGACTGGCAAAGGCCTCATTGAGTTCCCACAGTCCGATGTCATCCATTTTCAACCCGGCGCGTTCAAGCAGGCGCGGGACGGCAAAGACCGGTCCAATTCCCATTTCATCGGGTTCACACCCGGCGACAGCATAGCCCCGGAAGGCACCCATGGGTTCAATATTGTGCTTTGCAGCTTCGCTCGCTTCCATCAATACGCTGACCGAAGCGCCATCGGACAGTTGAGAGGCATTGCCGGCGGTAATGAACTGGTCCGGGCCGCGCACAGGCTCCAGTTTTTGCAAACCTTCAAGGGTCGTGGTTGGACGATTGCATTCGTCCCGTTCCAGGGTCACGTCCACCTGTGAGATTTCACCCGTCTCTTTGTCTTTGACAGCCATCACCGTGGAAAATGGAATAATCTCGTCTGCATAGCGCCCGGCCTCTTGCGCGGCGGCGGTGCGCTGCTGTGAGGACAGGGCATAGACGTCCTGTGCCTCTCGGGTGATGCCATATCGTCCTGCGACCGTGTCAGCCGTGTCGATCATTGGCAGATAAATGGCCGGTTTGTTTTCAACGATCCATGGGCTGCGTGCCATATGGGTATTGGCGTGTCCCTGAGCCAGGGTAATGGATTCAAGGCCGCCCGCCAGCATCGCTGGTGAACCCTGCTGGGTAATGGCATGGGATGCCAGCGCAATGGCCTGCAGCCCCGAAGAGCAAAAACGATTGACAGTCATGCCAGCCGTGGTGACGGGCATGCCGGCACGGATGGCTATCTGACGGGCAATATTGCCTCCGGTTGCGCCTTCAGGCAGACCACAGCCAATGACGGCATCCTCGACAAGAGCCGGGTCAACGCCAGATCGTTCCATGGCAGCTTTTGCCGCCGCCCCGCCGAATTCGGCACCATGGGTCATGTTCAGTCCGCCCCGAAAGGCTTTGGCGATGCCTGTTCTGGCAGTCGATACAATTACAGCTTCACGCATATCGGATATTCCTTCAGGAAATGGACTATTTATTCAGGCTGTCGAAGTTTTCACCCCGTGCCACAAGATCGACAATCAATTGGGCGGGTTTCCAGAATTCCGGATCCTCGCCTTCAAAACTGCGAATATCGGCCAGGATTTTGTCCAGGCCAACCATGTCGGCATATTTCAATGGACCACCGCGCCAGCGCGGGAACCCGTATCCATAAAGCATGGTGATATCCACATCGAGCGGCCGAAGAGCAATGCCTTCCTCAACAACCCGTGCACCTTCGTTGATCATTGCGGCCATATAGCGTCGCATGATGGCTTCGTTGTCCAACGGTTTTGGTGTGATGTTTTTCTCAGCACGCACTGCGTCAATGATTTCCAGCACCTCAGGGTCGGGTTTGCCAATGCGGCTGCCGTCCTCATAGATGTAGAAGCCCCGGCCGGTTTTTTGACCATATCGGCCAAGTGCCGTGATACGGTCCATGTAATCGGCCGCATAGCGTCCCTGCCAGCCCTCAGCGACCTTTCGCTCACGGTTGGCCATGCCAATATCGAGGCCGGCCAGATCGCCCATCTGGTTTGGTCCCATGGGATAGCCAAATTCCAACACCGCCTTATCGATATCATAGGGACTGGTGCCGTCTTCGACCATGTAGGATGCCAGGGACAGATATCGCTCCAGAATTCTGTTGCCGATAAATCCGTCACAAACGCCCGCACGCACGCCGACTTTTTTCAGCTTCTTTGCCAGTGCAAACCCGGTTGCAGCCACATCAGCCAGTGTCTTGTCGGCAACGACGATTTCCAGCAGCCGCATGACATGGGCCGGAGAGAAGAAATGCAGACCCAGAACATCCTGCGGACGGCCTGTTACGGCAGCAATTTCGTTGACATTGAGATAGGATGTATTGCTTGCCAGAACGGCACCCTGTTTGGCGTGTTTATCAATTTGCCGAAACAGGTCCTTTTTGACATCCATATTTTCAAACGCCGCCTCAATTACGATATCGGCATTGCTTACAGATGAAATATCAGCACTGACGCCATAGAGCGTATTGGCAAGGTGATCGCGTTGTGCCTGATCAATCTTGCCGCGTTTGACGCCCTCATCAAGAATGCGTTCCACATTCTTGCGACCCCGTGCGGCGCTTTCTTCGTCCCGTTCGATCATTGTGACGGCCATGCCCGCATAAAGCATGGAAACGGTGATGCCTGATCCCATGGTGCCACCGCCAATGACCGCTGCCTGATCGAGTGGGCGGGCAACGCCGGTTTTCAACTCGGGGACCTTACCGACCTGACGATCGGCAAAAAATGCATGAATCATGGCCTCGCGCTGTGGCGAATTCATCAGTTCCATAAACAGTTCGCGTTCGCGCTGAACGCCTTCTGCGAAAGGCAATTCAGTCGACGCGATGACGGCTTCAAGACACAGAACCGGTGAAAGCTGGCCTTTGGCTTTCTTTTTCACCATGGCGCGCATGCCATCAAACAGCGCCTCATTGCCGCGAACGGCTTCAACCTTGTCATTGACCTGGCTGGTGCGGCGTATTGGCATCTGCTCTGCCAGTACCCTTCGCGCGAATGCGATACCAGCCGCCTGCGGATCGTCGCCTTCATCAACACTGTCGACTATACCCAGTTTCAAGGCCTCACCAGCATTGACGTGGCGACCGGTGGTAATCATCTCTGCTGCAGCCTCAATGCCTGCCAGACGGGGCAGGCGTTGCGTTCCACCGGCACCGGGCAAAAGTCCCAGGTGGACTTCAGGCAAACCCACGCGAGCAGATTTTAGCGCAACACGGTAGTGGCAGGAGAGGGCGGTCTCAAATCCGCCGCCCAATGCCGTGCCATGTATGGCACAGACAATGGGTTTGTTCTGACCTTCGATGGCCTCAAGCACGTCCGGCAGGCCGGGTGCCTGCATCGGTTTGCCAAATTCACGGATATCCGCCCCGGCGATAAATGTGCGCCCCTTGCCAACGACAACTGCGACGGCTGCTGATGCATCATCACCGAATTGCTCAATCGCCTTCAGCAGGCCATCACGTACAGCGTGGCTCGCGGCATTTACCGGTGGATTGTCAATTGCAATGACTGCAATACCACCTGCAGCATCAGAAAGAACGTCATAGGAAACAGCTTCGGTCATAATTATCACCAGTTATTCGGTACACGACAGTGGGGGATTTTTGCTCGGAAGCCGACGCCCGGGCTGTGGGCGTCGGTATTGTGTGTTTTATCGATCTATTTTTCGCCGACGACTTTCCATTCGCCACCATCGATCTGAGAAATGATGATTGCATCACCGCCCTGATGGTCAGTCGCAGAATAGTCAACCGTAACACCGGTGATTGGATCGGTGTAGTTCAGACTTTCCATTGCCTTTTGAAAGCCTTCGGCTGTCAGATCACGGCCAGCAGCTTCCAGCGCCATGACCAATCCTTCAGCCGCTGAGCGACCGAGCAAAGCACCTGTACCGGGGAATTCACCAAATTTGGCTTCATAATCCTCGGTCCATTTTTTTACGTGCGGATCAGACAGACGTGAATTGAGATCAGGCCAACCGGCGGCAGCGTAAAAGCCCTCGGTCAGGCCATTTGGCACTTTCGCAACTGCTGTATGAAATGAGGCGGAGGCGCCAATGAAATCCACATCGTCCCAGCCAATTTTCTTTGCTGTCGCCAAAACGGTGATGGTTTGCCTCACACCCAGAGCCATGGCGATTGTATCGCAGCCTTCTTCCTTGAGCTTTGTCAGCGCACCAACAAAATCCTGTTCATCCGGCTTGTGGGTGGTTTCGGATTTATACTCCAGGCCCAATTCCTTGGCTGCTTCCTGGGCACCGCCCTGAATTTCCTTGCCGAAATCTGAAGGGATGTACATGGCACAGACAACCTTGGCGTCATTGGTGTCTTTCAGATACTCCACACCCGCCCGCATCTGGTCGAAATAGGACGAGAAGCCTGCAAATTTGTAAGGTTCCAGTGGTTCAACCATCTGCCGCGCCGCGGTCAGGGGACCAATATTGGCGATGCCTTTACGTTCCAACAGCGGGAAACTGGCAATGTTCATGGGTGTCCCAAGAGACAGCAACATGACAAATACCTTGTCGGAATTTACCAGTTTGTTTATGTTCTGCATGGCTTTTGGCATGGCATAGGCGTGATCTTCTGCGATCATGCGCAGTTTGCGTCCATGCACACCGCCAGCGGCATTGACCTCATCAAAATACTGGTTGGCAGCGCCCACAGCCGGTGCACCAAATGCGGCAAAAATACCCGAAAGATCGGTATTTGAACCAATCAGAACTTCGGTGTCTGACACCCCTTGCGTCTCCGCAAAGGCCTGCGGCATTGCGGCGGCCGACAGAGCCAGCGCAAATGCTGTCGATTTGATAAGTTTCTTCATGCGTTTTCTCCTCCTGGAATCCCATATTCCGGTAAATTATTATGCGTACATCGCGTCGATCAGCGCTTTATGTTTTTTCTCCACGAAACTGCGCTTGAGCTTCATGGTGGCCGTTAACTCGTCGTCCTCCGCTGTCAGCAATACGTCGATCAGGCGAAAGGCCTTGATCTGTTCCACCCGGGCAAAGGATTCATTAACCTCTTCAACAACCTTACCAATCAGTTCCTGCACCTGCGGTGTTGCACATAAAGATGCAAAATCTCCGAAGGGAACCCGCTTGTCCTGGGCAAATTTTTCCACGTTTTCCTGATCGATCATGATCAGACAGGAAAGATATTTTTTCTTGTCACCGATCACCACGGCATCGGAGATGTAGGGTGAAAATTTCAGCTTGTTTTCAATCTCCGCAGGGGTGATGTTCTTGCCACCGGCAGTGATGATGATATCCTTGAGGCGTCCGGTAATTTTCAGATATCCTGAATTGTCGATATAGCCGACATCGCCTGTCTTAAGCCATCCGTCTTCGGTCATGGTTTCAGCCGTTTTGTCGGGTTTTTGCCAATAGCCCTTGAAGACATTTGCACCGTGATACTGGATTTCACCCTCGTCACTGATGCGTATCTGCCCTCCGGGCGCAACAAGGCCGACCGTGCCGACTTTATTGCTGCCGAAAAGGTTGAGTGAAATGATACCGGCCGTTTCGCTCATCCCGTATCCCTCGAAAAGGTCAACACCGATGGTCTTGTACCATTGCAGCAAATCAGGCGAGATCGGCGCGGCCCCGGTGGTGCCGCGTCGCAACCGGTCCATGCCGATCATCCGTCGAATGTTTTTAAGTACTACAGTATCCCAGAAGCGATAATTCAGTTTAACGAGCGCCGGAACGGGCTTGTCTTCGTCCAGATAGGCAACACGGGCCTTGCCCGCAGCCAGCGCGCACCTGTAGGCAAATTTTCCAAAACCGGTCGATTCACCCATCAGGATTGTTATGCGCGAGTAGATTTTTTCCCAGACACGCGGCACAGCGGTAAAGACATGCGGGCTGACCTCCTGCACGTTGTCAAACACCGTTTCTGGGCTTTCGGCGAAATTGACCGTAGAGCGTGCCGCAATGGGAGACAGAACTGATATGAGCCGCTCCAGAATGTGGCAAAGCGGTAGAAAACAGACCTGTTCGTCATCTGCGAATACGGGCAAAGTATGAGCGCCGATTGAAAGCGAATACATGATGTTGGCATTTGAGATCATCGCGCCCTTGGGTTGGCCGGTGGTGCCGGACGTATAGACCAGCAGCGCGATATCTTCAGGTCTGGATTTGGCTATTTCCTGTTCGAAATACCCAACATTCTTTTTCGCATGCACCCGTCCGATGTCATAGAGTTCATCGAGGAATATGACCATTTCATCCTGATAGTCATGCAGCCCTTCACGGTTATAGACGATAACCTTGACGAGGCCGGGCATTTCATCGCGCACCGTCAGAAATTTGTCGAGCTGTTCATCATTTTCAACAAACAGGAAGCGACTGCCCGAGTCATTGATCAGATAGGCCAGTTGTGATGCGGAATCGGTTGTGTAGACGCCTGACGCAATGCCGCCAACGCACTGGATCGCCAGATCCGTATAGACCCATTCCTTGTTGTCTTCAGACAATATGGAAACAACTTCACCGCGCTGCAATCCAAGGGCAACAAGGCCGTGACCAATCAGTCGGACGTGTTCAAGATAATCGTTCCATGAATAGGACAGCCAGATGCCATAGTCCTTTTCCCGGTGGGACGTTCGCTCTCCCAATTCCTTGCAGCGGCTCAAAAACAGTTTGGACAGGGTGTCACAGCCATCCATGAAGTAGGGGCCGTTGAACAGGTCCTCATTGATGCTGATGCCATCAACAATTACCTGCGGGGGAATAGTGTCCGTTTGTACCACGAGAATTTCTCCCTTGTCCTGCATCAACGCCAGGTCTTTCGTTGCTTCCAGCGCCTTTGGCCCCGTTGTGAGTCCTGCTGTGCGCCAAGATAAAATTCCTGAATGTCCTTCGATTTCTGTAATTTCTCAGCCTCACCGCCCATGACAATACGGCCAAGTTCCATCACATAACCGTAGTGGGCGACATCAAGTGCCACTTTGGCGTTCTGTTCAACCAGCATCATCGTCACATTTTGCTCTTCATTCAAGCGGCGAATGATGGTGAATATTTCTTTGACCAGCAGTGGGCTCAACCCGAGACTGGGCTCATCCAGCAACATGATGTTGGGTTTGGCCATTAATCCACGGCCAATCGCAAGCATCTGTTGTTGTCCGCCCGACAATGTACCGGCCTCCTGGGTGCGTCTTTCCTTCAAAATGGGAAAATATTCGTAGACGAGTTGCATGTCGGCTGCGATCTCAGCGCGATCGGAACGGGTAAAGGCCCCCATCTTCAAATTGTCTTCAACGCTCAGTATCGGAAATATCTCCCGACCTTCAGGAACCTGCACAACGCCCTTGCGAACAATGGCATCCGGTGCTGAACCCTGAATTTCATCACCCTTGAGGGCGACAGTTCCTTTTTCCGGATCCATGACACCGGAGATTGTCTTCAACAATGTTGTCTTGCCGGCACCATTGGCACCCAGGACGGTAACTATTTGTCCCTGGTGCACCTCGAGGCTGACCCCGCGTATCGCCATGATTGGTCCATAGAAGCTTTCAAGGTTGTCGACCTTCAATAGCGGTGTGTGTGCATCTGCGCTCATGCCGCTTCTCCTTCATCGGTCGTATCATCGGCACCCAGATAGGCCTCGATGACTGCGGGATCTGATTGCACTTCCTGCGGAGAGCCAATAGCAATCATCCGTCCATCCGCCAGAGCCATCACCCGATCGGAGACAGCGCTCACCAAATGCATATCGTGCTCAACCATGAGGACAGTCACACCCATGACTTTCTTGATGTCCTCAATCCAGAATGCCACATCCTGAGTTTCTTCAACCGACAGGCCCGAGGCCGGTTCGTCCAGCAGCAGCAATTTTGGCTGAATTGCCAGCGCGCGGCCCATTTCGACAACTTTACGCACACCGTAGGGCAGGCCTGCGATCAGTTTTTCACGATAGGGCTGCAGGTCAAGAAAATCGATGACATGTTCCACTGCCTCGCGGTGCACACGTTCCTGTTCACGCACACCTGGTGTAAAGAGCATATCCGTCAGGAAATTGGACCGTCTGTGTGAGTGCCGACCGACCAGAAGGTTCTGCAATACCGAGGCCTGTTCGAAAAGTTCGATATTTTGAAAAGTTCTGGCTATACCCAGACGAGGAATATCATGGGGTTCGCGCTCCAGTATGGTCTTTCCCACAAAAAGGATTTCACCTTCGGCAGGTTTGTAAAACCGGGAAATCATATTGAATATGGTGGATTTTCCGGCACCATTTGGCCCCACGAGTGCAAAAACCTCTCCCTCTTCGACATTGAAGGAAACGTCGTTGACTGCAACCAGGCCACCAAAACGCAAGGTTACGTTCTTCAGTTCCAGCAAACTCATTGGGTGCGCTCCGTTTTAAGGTAGCTCTTTTGACGTTTGAACATGTCCTTGCGGTAAAACGGGAAAAGCTCGAAATAGGTTCTGATCTTCAGCCAGCGGCCGTAGATACCCATGGGTTCGAACAGGATAAAGCCGATCAACAAAATACCGAATACGCCACTTTCGAGACCTGGAATGCTGATCGATCCAAGACCTGCCATATTGGCAAATGCATCCCTGCCGATCGAAATGATCAATGGTAGCAATACAAAGACGATCGCACCGAAAAATGCACCGTGAATAGTCCCAAGCCCGCCAATGACAATAATCAGCAGCAGGGTGATCGACATGATGAGATTAAATGTCTCATGGGTGAAGACCGTTGCAAAATGCCCCATCAGTGCGCCACCGAGGCCGGTGATGAAACAGGATATGGCAAATGCCACCATTTTGGTGCGTGCAACATTAATTCCCATCGCTTTGGCTGAAACTTCCGAATCGCGCACAGCCGCAAATGCACGCCCGATGGGAGCGCGCAGGATATTCCTGTAAAGATAGATCACGATAAAGGTAATAAAGAGCACGAGCCAGTAAAGCTCAATCGGGTTACCATAGCGGTTGAACGTAAATCCGAAGATTTCGATGTCAGGGGCAAACAGCCCGCCAACACCGCCGGTGAGCGGTTCCATTATAACAATGAGATCCTCGGCAAGAACCGAAATCGCCAATGTGGCGATTGCCAGATAAATACCGTGCAATTTGGTTGTCGGCAGGGCCACCAGCGCTCCGGCGACACCGGCGGTCAAACCGGACAGTGGAAATGAGACGATGAAAGGCAAAGAAAAATGTTCCTGATACAGAACATTTGAGTATGCCCCGACGGCCATGAAAGCTGCGTGACCAAGGCTTGCCTGACCGGTTTGCCCCACCAGCAGCATGAGACCCATGCCACAAATGGCCCAGATCAGGACGAGCGTCGCTTCACCAATCAGAAACTCGTTGATGAGAAAGGGCAGGGCAATTGCAATCACAAACAGCAGGCCATACCAAAAGGCCTGTGCGCCATGTTTGAAGAGCCGGATGTCAGCATCATAGGAGGTTTTGAAAACAATACGCATTTTCCTGCCTCACACTTTTTTGGTCTGGATTTGTGACAAAATGCCATGGGGTCGTACCACAAGCATCACAATCAGAATGAGATAAGGGAAAATTTGCGAATAGCCCGCTGGCATATAACGCGCTGCAAAGGGTTCAACCAGCCCGACAATCAATCCTCCCAGCAGTGCACCCGGCAGGCTGCCGAAGCCACCGATAACAGCAGCGGCAAAGGCCTTGATGCCCAACAATCCGGCAGAGGGATCAATGGAACCCTTGGACGCAAATAATATGCCGGCGATTGTCGCCACAATGCCGGATAGTGCCCAGATCATGGAGTGTATTCGTTTTACCGGTATGCCCATGTAATAGGCGGCCAACTGGTTCTGGGATGAGGCCTGCATGGCAATGCCCAGTTTTGCACGGGCGAAAAACAGATAGAGCAAACCCGTCAGAACGAGCGTGATGATGATGATCCAGACTTCATCCATGCCAAGCACAATCCCGCCAAATCTGAGTTCTATACCGGAAATGGGTGATTCCAGCGATTGTGGCTCATGACCCCAGATTGCGCCGGCGATAAAGCGGATCACAAATCCGAGCGCAATGGTCAAAATGACAACCGCAACCTGAGACTGACCGAACATGCGACGCAGGACCAGAAAGTCGAGCAGGTATCCCAGCACACCCATAATGGCGATTGCCATGGTGACCGACAACCAGAAGGGCAGGTCCATGTGGTCTGCGTTGGTAAAGCCAAGCGTGATAAATGCGCCCAGCATCATGAAGTCACCCTGAGCAAAATTGACCGCTTCCGTGGCTTTGTAGATCAAAACAAAACCAAGGGCGATCAGCCCGTATACGCATCCATTTGCCAAGCCGCTGACAATTAACTGTACTATGTCCACTCGTCAGGCCCTCCCAAGCCGTGAGAATCGCTCTATCTCTTGAACGGGCGCCGGTGCCAATCAGCGCTCGTGTTACTATTCAAGCCTCCAAAGTTTTACGGAATCAGCATGACCTTTCCGTTTGAATTGCCCAGTGCCCTGGCAAGATCAGTCATCGCATCCGCCAGGCGAATTGTCGCCGTGACCTCGGTTTGCCACTGCCCGGAAACAAATCGCTTCTGAACTTCGGCAATCACTTTCATCTGTTCTTCAAGCGGTGTGCTCATGAACCAGCGCGTGAGCCAGAAGCCCTCGATGCGCTTCTGCATGAAAACGAACTGTCCCATTTCGGCAAATTGAGGTGGTTGTGGATCGAGTTTGCCATAGACAACCCATCGTGCCTGGTTTGGCATGGCAGCAAAGATATCCGCAGATGTCTGATTGGCGACAGCATCCAGCATAACCCGCGGCTTTTCAGCCTTTATGATTGTTTTGAGTTTTGCTGCAAATTCCGGGTCTGTGCTGTTAAGCACATGTTTTGCGCCCAGTTCCCGCAAATGTTCTGCCTGTGTATCGTTGCGAATAATGGCAATCGGAGCGATGTCATTGTCACGACCAAGAGCTGTCAACAGTTTGCACAACTGGCTGTTGGCTGCGGTCATGATAAAGCTGGAGCTCTGCGCCTCGCGAACGATGTCGAACATTGCCATAGCCGTCAACGGGTTGACGACATGCCCGGCGGCATCCTCATTGCGCATGTCATCGCGAACCGGAATGCATACCGCTGCAGATGTAATCGCATATTCTGCCCAGGCACCCGATCCTTCGGGATTGACCGTAAATGCAACCCGTTTGCCGATAAGTGAGCTGGCGTATCCGCCTTCACCGGCAACAACTTCACCGACGCCCTCAAATCCGGCAGCGGCACCCTTGACCCGAGGATGCCCATATTCACCCTTGATGTAGTGCAGATCGGAGGGATTGATGGATGCCATCGCCATTTTGATCAGAACCTGACCATCATTGAGTTTTGGCAGATCAATGGTTGCCTCATCAAGGTAAAGATCAAGGCTTTCAATATGAGGGCCTTCGGCCGTTCCTGAATAACCGTCGTGCTTTTGCACCAATGCGAATGTCTGTGCTGGCTGACTCACGATCAAACTCCTTCAGGTACAAGAACAATTTTGCCGGTCGCACCGCGGTCCAACACGCGTTGAAGCACCTGTGGTGCCTCAGCCAGCGGATAACGGCCTTCAATATGCGGTTTTATTTTATCCGACAGATACCAGCCAATGAGCTCTTTCATGTTGGCGGCATATACGGCAGGTTCATGCGTGGTAAATGATCCCCAGAAAACACCCACAACCGAGAATTCCTTGACCAATGTCAAATTGATCGGCAATTGCGGTATGCGACCGGATGCAAAACCGATGACCAGCAGGCGTCCGCCTCGAGCCATGGCGCGGCAGGCCGAATCAAATGCGTCTCCACCAACCGGATCAAAGAGCACATCAACGCCCTTTCCATCAGTCAGTTTCTTCAGGTCATTTTTGAGATCATCATAGCCAATGACCTCATCTGCACCGGCGTCACGGGCGATTTTCTGTTTCTCAGGCGACGAGGCGACAGCAATCACCCGGGCCCCCATGGCCTTGCCAATTTGAATGGCGCCGATGCCGGTTGATCCGGCAGCACCAAGCACGGCAATTGTTTCTCCAGGCTGCAGATCAGCCCGCTGTTTGAGTGCATGGTGTGAGGTGCCATAGGCACACAGCAACGCGCAGGCATCCGCGGCATCCATTGAGCCGGGCAGGGGAAATACCACTTTTTCGGGTACACCAACCAGCTCAGCATAGGCGCCAAGCTGTTTGATCGCGGCAACACGGTCACCGGGTTTTATCGATTTAACGTCCGGCCCGACCGCTGTAACGATACCAGCGACTTCCATCCCCGGTACAAATGGTGTTGGTGGTTTTACCTGATATAGTCCCTGCACAAGCAGTCCGTCAGGATAATTGACGCCAATAGCCTGCGGGCTGATAACCACGGTTTTGCCTTCGGCTACTGGCGCGTCCATTTCCCGGTAACTCAAGGTGTTGAGCGGGCCGAATTCTTCGCAAACAACTGCTTTCATGGCTAGACACGCTCCTGCGTGTATTTGCGCAGTTCCGTGCGTGCAACCTGCCGGCGGTGCACCGCGTCTGGCCCATCAGCAAGGCGCAATGTGCGCAATGCAGTCCATGAACGTGCCAGTGGTGTATCCTGAGAAACACCCTGTCCACCGAACATCTGCACGGCTTCGTCAGTGACACGCAAAGCAACCTGTGGGGCAATCACCTTGATCTGGCTGATCCATGGCGCTGCTGCCCGCGGGTCGCCCTGATCCATCATCCATGCGGCTTTCAGACACAAAAGCCGCGCCATTTCAATATCCATGCGGGATTGTGCAATGATGTCGTAGTTGGCACCCAGATGCGCGATCGGTTTGCCAAATGCCTCGCGTCGCAAGGACCGTTGACACATCAGCTCCAGTGCCCGTTCAGACTGCCCAATGGCGCGCATGCAGTGGTGGATACGGCCGGGTCCAAGGCGGCCTTGCGAAATTTCAAAACCACGCCCTTCACCAAGGATCATGTTCTCAACGGGAATGCGAACATTGCTGAAGCGAATATGCAAATGACCATGGGGAGCATCATCATGCCCATAGACCTGCATTGCCCGTAGTTTTTCAACACCTTCACTGTCGGCAGGCACAAGCACCATGGAATGCTGCTGATGTTTGGGCGCTTCGTCATCGCCGGTTTTCACCATAACGATGTAAATCTGACAGCGCGGGTCACCGGCGCCTGACGACCACCATTTCTCGCCGTTGAGCACATAATGGTCACCATCGCGAACGCAGCTCATTGAAATATTGGTAGCGTCGGAGGAGGCAACATCGGGTTCGGTCATCAGATAGGCAGAACGTATATGACCATTGAGCAGCGGTGTAAGCCAGCGTTCCTTTTGCTCTTCGGAACAGTAGCGCTCAAGCACCTCCATATTTCCGGTATCGGGTGCCGAACAGTTGAAAACTTCTGCGCCAATATGCGCCTTGCCCATTTCCTCTGCCAGATAGGCATATTCCACCGTTGTCAGCCCATAACCACGGTCTGAAGCCGTCAGCCAGAAGTTCCACAGACCCTTTTCGCGTGCTTTTGCCTTGAGGCCATCAAGGATTTCCGTCTGTCGGGGTGTGAACTGCCAACGGTCTCCCGTACCGACTTCAGCCAGATATTCTTCCTCAATCGGCAAAATATCATCACGGATCATCGTCCGTACAGCTTCCAGAATTGGTTCAAGTTTATCTGTAATTCCGAGATTCATATCAGACATCTGCGATCAATTCCTCTTTAAGGCCTAGTCCACGCAGGGCAAAAACCGTGCACTGGCTGGCAATTCGATCAACTGTTTCATCGTCACTTCCATCATCCGCTCGAAACCAGAATAGCGGAGAATTCAAGCACATAAACATAAGTTGTAATGCAATACTTGAGCGTTGGTATTGTGCAATTCCATCAAGTTTTGCTTCTTCAAGCACAATCCGGAATATTTCCGCATAGTCGTCACGCATGGCCTGCAGTTCAACAAGTGCGTCCCGCTGTTCAGGCGTCGTTGCGCCGCGCTGCAATAGTTCAACGCCTTCCCACACGCACCGCTGAAACGCCTGCGTGCGTATCATGGCGAGGCTGTGGGTCTTTGCCATGTTACGCAATTTTTCAAGGACATCAGATGATGATTCGGCAAGTGGCCTGATTGCATCAAAATTCATCTGCATGCCGTAGCGGTAGACGGAGAAAAACAGATCGGCTTTCGAGCGGTAATGATGATAGATTCGCCCTTTGGTGGCACCCAGACTTCTGGCGACATCATCTATGCTGGTTGCAGCATATCCGCGGTCCATAAAACACTGCGCTGCAGCTCTTAATATGTCTTCCTGAACCTGACGGCCAGAAGCCATCGTCGCCGATGCCGTCATATAATTTCCTGCCTCCCAAGCAATAATTGAACGCCTTTATTTCGCTGTGCGGCAATTTACCGTCAGCCTGATATCGGGTCGATCAATCTTGGAATTAAAGGAACATACTACCGGGTATGTTGTCAATGGATCGTATCCACAATTGCGACAATAGCAGCCAAATGTGGTATCGGCCCATGCAAAATAGAGAACGTGGATCATGTGATCATTTGGGAAAACAAAGGGGAAATCTGGTGTCTGCAATGAAGGACAAACGCGTCGTCGTGACGCAGGCGGATGAATATATGGGGCCGGCCTGCGTGGAGATATTTCGCCGTGAGGGCGCGCTGGTCACGGCCCATAACGGCCGTTTTCAAAATGAAGACGATTGCCGCCAACTCATAGCAGATGCAGATGAGATAGATGTCCTGATTATCAACCTGGCCGCACCAAACCACCATGGAACATTGGTTTCCGATCTGGAGAATGAACAATGGCAACAGGTGTTTGATCTGCTGGTCCATCCGCTTCACTGGCTGACACGGGCAGTGGTGCCGCAAATGACATCCAGGCGCAAAGGCAAAATTATTGTTTTTGGCAGCGCAACACCCTTGCGCCCGATGGCACGATTAAGCGCCTATACGGCTGCCCGCGGTGCACAAATATCCTACGTAAAATCAGTCGGCGTGGAGATCGCCCGGCAGAATATCCAGATGAACCTGATTGCACAAAATTGGGTTGAAAACCCGGCCTATTATCCCGCCGAGTTACAGGCAAACCCCAAATTCCAACAAAATCTGGCACAACAGGTGCCGCTTGGACGGCTGGCCAAACCTGAAGAGGACATCGCCCTGGCATTATTTCTTGCAGGTGATCAGAGCGACTTTTTCGTCGGTCAGGCTATTCCGTTTTCCGGCGGGTGGGCAAGTTGAGGATGTCCACCGGGCGTGTGCCTGCAGGCTGAATGGCGGCCAAAACATCGTGTGGGAAACAACATACCTGCCATTTAGCGGCATCTACACGATCGCCGGCCCGGCAACACTGAACCAACGGTTCCCCGGACAATGGTTCCAGCTCGAATCCGGCCTGCACTACAACTGGCACCGCCACTTTGACCCGACCACCGGACGTTACACCCAGCCTGACCTACTTGGCGTGCCCGACGGACCAAGCCGTTGGGCATATGTCAACAACTCACCGTTGATGTATACCGATCCAACAGGGCTTAAAAAGTGTGCTGGAGCTTATTGCCAATCGGGCGGAACATGGGCACAACAGCTACCCATACGGTGTTTGGACAAAACGTGTACAGAGAATGCGCAGTGAAACGGCTGAGTATCGGTGATCGTAGCGGCGTGGACCAGGTAAAGGTGTTGAGACCGTTCGAATGCAAATGAGAGATGGTAATAATTATAGTGGGCTTCCATTGGGTAAAAGAGTGAGGACAAAACAAGCGTTGTGAGTAATCGGCAAGAAATATTAATGCGTTTGGAGATTGGGGACATTGTGCATGCCCACAACGATCAGGGCACAAGTCTGATTTGCCTCGTATTGAAAATAGAACAGGGAGTCATCTATTCACGTCGAATCACCTCGCAGCAAGAATACTCATTTGACCGATTGACGGGCGTCTCGAAGCCCAGCCGCGATCACACCGGTGGCACGATAGACTCTGTTGAGCCTCTGCCCGTGGATATGCACTACGCACTTATCGGACTGGATCGTAAATACAGATTGGGTATCTACAGTGACGACAAGGCCAAACTGACTGACGATGAAATACGCACATTCCTGTTTGTCGGCGATCACTACAAAATGAATTCGATTTGATTGAATGTCTTGTGGCTGGGAACGGACGGGTGTTTCGTCGAGGTAAATCGAGTGACTACATGTAACACAAAGTATTGGGAGACCTTTCAGAGAACGGGAACTGGCGGAAGCACGAAGTAAATCCATGGAGTCTCTTATACAGAAACTATGGAGAAAAAAAATCACAAGAAATTGGCAAAATTTTAATGGAAACCAGCCAAGAATTGTACGTCGCTGAACTTAGTGGAAACCTTGACGGGCGCATTTCACTACTGTTTCAAAAAATTGAATTTGGAACTGACCTGCCATTGAGAATTTCCTCCATTCGTATTTGGAGTCCGGCCCTTAGCTGAAGGGTGGATTGGTGAAAATGAAAATCGAAAAGGACAGGATTGAGGAATTCGATAAACTCATCGAGGAGAGTATCGGTGGTGACTCTGTTTCATCAAACCGTCTGAATTCAATATCCAGAAATTTGACAGTTGGAGAGATAGATTCTTTCATTTTGCGATTTCAACAGGAGAAGAAATATCATCACGTGCACTACTTTGCATGCGAGATGTACGATCGATTTGATAAAAACGCAGCTGTCGATGTATTCCTGAATAATGGTGATTATTTCTCCCCTTCCCTGTATTGGGCTGGGCTTCACTATTATAGAAAAACTGATTTTGCGAGGGCAAAAGAGGTTTTTGAGAGGGGGTGGAGTGATTCTCATTGGCATAGTGGGAAGTTGCTTTCAGATATTTGTTTCCACGGCGGAATAATTGACAAAATTGAGGCTGTTGAAATCCGCCTAATCCTTGCGTATGAGGCCATTTATGTAGAAAAAGGGGGGCGTGATTACGCTCGATTTATCTATGGTCGATTTTAGTGGGTCGAAGTGAATATAGCTATCTATTAAAACCATGTCCGGTGTCTTCCATGTCCCAGTGCCAGCGCGGCATCGGGGTAGCTTGCTGTGGTTGTGTTGGGTCGTGATTGAGTATTTTCTATAATTTCACCCAAACTGGAATTCGAAAGACACACGGATGAACTTCGAAATTGCGAAGTGTCCATTGCATGCTGGATTTTGAGGTTTCCACGTTGGTCTCGCCACAAGGCGATAGGTTAGCTTAGCGTCGGGCTTCCGTCAGGTCGATGCATGCGAGCATATGAAACTTAGAATGTTGATATATATATAGGTATTGTTCAATTAGGATAGGCGATTTTGGTAACGCGCTGCATGGTGATTTTTTTATGAATACAAACGCGGTCGTTTGCTTCCTGTTCATATTGTTGACCGGCTGCACGATGACAAATCCGTCGGCCGCTAAATGTCTGCATTTGTAGACGAAATAACCTAGACCCTATGTCCCGCGCGGCTGGCGCCAGTTATGAATTGGCGTCTGCCTTGTCATGTAAGATCGGGATGGCAC
>CANMVS010000038.1 GCA_947501445.1 uncultured Rhizobiaceae group bacterium
CATCCTTGCAAATGCTCTGCTTCGAGACCAACGCGAATGGTCTCAAATTAGGCCTTGATCAAAACGGATACTCTAGCTGGCTGCCGGAAGCAGGCTTGCAGCAGTTGAAGCCACTCGGATATATGACAAAACGCCTGCCGTAATTTTGACATTGGTATCTGCCGTCTTTTCGCTCAAAATTCATATCCATAGGTACGATGAGGTTGCCGTCTTTCCGGCCGCGGCCTTTCAGAGTTGTTCCGGCACAGGGCTAAAAAACAGCACATCAAACAGATCAGCCACACACTCAACGGAACATTTCAAGTATTTCCAACTTCAATTTGCGCCTACAACATTGGTAAGCTATATATAAATTTGATTAATAGTTACTATTATAAAGTGTATTGCTAATTTATTATAATATAATACAATAAATACTTAATGCATTCTAGGGAGACCGGAAATGTCGACATACCATCTGGATGAAGCCTACGAAATTGAAACACCGCAGGATGCCAAAAGGCTCTATGGGGATTGGGCAAAGACCTATGATCAAAGTTTTGCGCGCGATTGGGGATATGTGGCACCGCAAGCCGTAGCGGATATTTTCAACGAATTCGCACAACCGGAAAATGGGCCGGTTCTGGACATCGGCGCCGGCACCGGGCTTGTTGCCGTGACCCTTCAGGATCATGTTGTTGACGGTATCGATATCTGCGAAGAAATGCTGGCGGTTGCGAGGGGTAAAAACCTGTACCGAAATCTGATCACGGCAGACCTGACCAAGCCGCTGGATCTGCCATCACAGCACTATGGGGGTTTTGTAACCTGTGGCACATTCACCCACGGGCATGTCGGTTCCGTGTGCCTGCCGGAACTGATGCGCATTGCAAAACCCGGTGCGTTGTTTTGTTGCGGCGTATTACCAGCGGTCTACGACAACGAAGGATTTGGTTCCGCATTTGCACTGCTCGTGGCGGCAGGTGAGATTACACCACTCGATTTTCGCACAATCACCAATTATGAGGACGCTGATCACGCCCACGCCAATGATTTTGGTCTTGTCGCGATATTCCGCAAACGGTGATCCGGATGCGCGAATGCGTAAACTCAGGTACTTGGAATGGCTGAATTGTCACGCACACGAAAAATATTGATGTTCTTTCGCTCTTCCTGCGGCTTCATGCCGAAAAGCTCGGTGTAATGTCGGATCATCGGCGCGGCTGCATAAAAGCCTGTCGCCAGCGCAACTTCCGTCATTGTTTCATTGGAGTAAAGCACCAGCTGGCGGGCCTGATTGAGGCGCATCATCCGATAGTAACGCTGTGGGCTTTGCCCAGTTGAGCGTTTGAATGACCTGACCAGTTGCCGCGTCGACGTTTCCACCTCTCTGGCAACATCTGATATCAAAATGGGGTCCTCGATGTGTTCAGCAAACAATTGTATCGATTTGCTGACGGCATCAGGCAACATATCGGCCGTTGATGCGGAATTTAACGTGGGGATTTTCTGGCTGACCCCTTCACCGCGCACCAGCGGATGCTGGAACCAGCACGCCACCTCGGTCATGATTTCACTGCCCAGCGCTTCATCAATGAACTTCAGCATCAGATCAAACACACCACTGGCGCCGGACACGGTATATCTTTTTCGATCAATGGTTATGACCGATTCAACCGATTCCATTTCAGAAAATTCCGCCTCATAGGCTGCCTGATAGCACCAATGGACAGAACAGCGATGCCCCTGCATGACCCCGGAACGGGTGAGCGGAAAAACACCGCCACTAAATCCACCGAGATTAATGCCCTGGCGATCCAGTCTTCGGATTTTTCCATAGGCGGACTTCGGATTATGAAATGTGCCCGTCGGTCCGCTCATGAAAAACAGGAAGTCAACATGCTCCAGCGCGTCCAGGCAAACATCAGGGTCAAAGCTGACATGGGCGCTGGAGACGACCGGTTCGTCACTCTCCCCGACCACGAGCCAGTCAAATGTTTTGCGTCCGGCAATTTCGTTGGCCGCCCGCAATGGTTCAATCGCAGAGGTCAGACAGGACATCGGGAATCCTGGCAGCACCAGAAACCCCAGGGTTTTCACATCATCTGCCTTGAGCATCTCTCACCCGCCTCGGGTTATCGAACCGGTTAAACGTCGCAATTTTCCAAACCATACGATTGCACCCTTTGTAGGCAACAATCCTACAGGAGCATCCATCCAAGGTAAAACCCAATTGAGCAGCCAGACAGCATTAATGCCTGGATTACGACGATGCAGGCTGTGTTTGAATATATCCTTGCCAATTTGCCGCCAACCGTTTGTTTTATCCGGGTCGCGACAAGACCGGATGGTCATCACCACAAGGCCATCCATGACCTTTCTTCAAGAACTGAATTGAGTGATAGTGGCGACAACATTGTCTGGCTCGTCAAGCGTCAATCATGAGCCCTGTGGGCAGGCAAATTGCGGAAGGAAACATAATGACATTGAAACCCATGGTCCTTGAGCTTGGAATGGGCACGGACATTCGCGGCGATGACTATACCAAGGCTGCGGTACGGGCATTAAAGGCAGCCCTGTGGCAAAATACCATTGCCTTTGCAGACGCATTTGGCCAACCCAAGGAAGCCATGTATGTGAAGGTCATTATCGGGGTCGCCAAACCCGATCAGGTTGACAAGGCGGCTGTTGCGGCTGTGCTCCCCTATGGCCAGGCGGACGTTCATGTTGAAGAAGGTGGCATGGATACGCCGCTGGAGGACGGTTCCGGCATGACCGTTTTGGCAAACGCGGCAGCCATTGTCTATCTTGACCTTCCCGAGGATCAGTCTTTTGGAGACCCGGCATGAGCAACCATAACAAAAAACTCAAGCGTATCATTCTGGAAATGGGTACCGGCAACGCCCTTCACAGCAACGACTATACCAAAGCTGCCAAACGCGCAGTGCAGGATGCGCTGCATCACTCATCGCTCATTTTGTTCCGTAGCCTGGATATTGACCCGAACAGTATGCAGATCGAGCTCAATCTGGCCGCACAGGAGCCGGAAAAAATAGATCTGGAAGCGGTTGCCGCAACACTCCCTTTCGGCCAGGTAACACCAAAGGCGACCAAAGGCGGCCTGAATATTGTTGACGAAACGTCGGGCCAAAGCACCATTATCGTCAATGCCGGCATCCTTGTTCGTGTGCCACTTTGAATGAAAAATCTGACACGGATGGCAATACTGACTGTTGCTCTTGGCTCCATTTCACCAGCGTTTGCAGCAACTGAGATTGAGAAACTGAAAACCTGCTGCCAAGCGGATATACAACGGTTGTGTCCAGGCGTTGGATTTGCCGGCGGCGCAATGAAAAAATGCCTCAAGGAAAATCAAAACGAATTGTCTGTCGGCTGTGCAAAAGCTCTAAAAGCACTTAAAGACGGATAGAATTATTGACGCACAAATGGTTAATACCTGCGTCCGCAATTTTGATTTATATATAGTTAGATAACTAGACGTCGCGCATACACCCCGTACCGCGGCGTTTACTCCCATTGGGCATTGGACCACCAAAGTGCAGACATTTGGTCCATTCAGATACCAATAGATGGCTTGCCAATTTACTCTTGAGCTTACAACGCCGTTCAACAGAGGCTGGTTATCGCCATCTCGACACCGCTGCCAAATTCAAGCTCATTTCACCGGCGTATCACCGATTTCAAAATTGAACAGATCCTGATCGAATTTGCCATAGTCTTCATAATGCAAAAGTTCATACAGGTCTCTGCGATGTTGCATCCTGTCCAGGATGGCATTTTGATCACCATCCTTGATGATGGCACTGAGGCCGCGATCCACTTCGCCCATGGCAAGCCGCAGCGTCGTCACCGGATAAATGACGAGATTAAAACCAAGGCTTTCAAGTTCCGTCTTGTTCAGCAGACGACTCTTGCCAAATTCAGTCATATTTGCAAGCAGCGGCACATCAATTGCAGCGCGTACCGCTTCAAACTCCTTCGGTGAGGTCAGCGCCTCGGGAAAAATCATGTCTGCCCCCGCATCGACATAGGCTTTCATCCGGTCGATGGCCTTCGTCAAGCCTTCAACCGCACGCGCATCCGAACGGGCGATCAGGCAGAAATTGCCGTCAAGACGTGCATCCGATGCCGCCCGGACCCGCTGGATCATCACAGCCGTCTCGACGATCTCCTTGCCATCCAGATGACCACAGCGTTTGGGCATGACCTGGTCTTCAATATGACAACCCGCAAGGCCCGCCTCCTCCATCAGCCAAACAGAACGCGCTGCGCTCATGGGCTCGCCAAAGCCGGTATCAATATCAATGATCGAAGGCAGGTCTGTCACGCGGCATATCTGCCGCCCACGGCTGACAAATTCATCAAGAGACGCAATTCCAATATCGGGCAGGCACAGGTCGGCAGATATTACAGCACCTGAAATATAGACGCCGTCAAAGCCTTTTTTATCAATCAGTTGCGCACATAGCGGATTGAAGGCACCTGGAAACTGATGCAATTTCCCGTCATCCAGTTGCACACGCAGAGCAGCACGTTTTTGGGCAGGTGTCTTGTTGGTAAAGAGCATCGAACTGTCCCTTGTGTCTATGTCACTAGACCGTTTCACGTTTTGTCAGAAACGGGACAACGGTGTCGGTCGTTGATTTTGTTGATGCATTCAGGTTTTGCCGATTCCATCAAAACCTGAATGGCTCCAATGACTACCTGCTGCCGGCATTTCGCTCAATGCGTCCGTGCGAATGCCCGGTACGCAATCAATCGCTGCACAGCTGATTGAGCGACATACAGAAAACTGTGGACGCTGCGCCAATGATTTCATCTTTCGTCCCAGCACGACCCGCGCGTATTTCGGTACGATTTTCACCGACCACCAGTGCACTTTTCGGCAGTATCTCCTCGAACCGTGCTGACAAGCGGGAAAAAACAACGTCGTTCTGGGCAAATGGCCCTGAAATAATACACAGATTAGGAGACAGCGTCAGACAAAGGTTTCGCAATGTCAGTGCCATCAGTTCGATCGGCCGGTCCCAAACATCAAGATCCACGTTTTCGTGCAGGAATTTTTCAAATTTCCATTCCTCGGCCGGAACATGCCGATCGGCCAGAGAATTTTTGAGAGCCCAGAGACTGGCCTCGGCTTCGATGCAACCAATCATTCCGCACTTGCAGGCAATTGTGCTTGCCGGGTCGACACAGGTGTGCCCGACTTCTCCAAAACCTTTCTTTTCGGACAGGGATGTGTCTCCGGAATTTGCAAATGCAGCACCAATCCCAAAACCCCAATGGAGCAACAGCAAGCTCTCGGAAGCCGGATGATTGCGTCGCGACATTCTGGCTCTCAACTCGCAATTAAGGTTCTTGGAGACCGTAACCTCGGTTTCAAATACGCTCGAGAGCGCGCTCATATCGAGGTTGCGCAGTTTTGGCCAATGGGACGAATAGCGCCAGCAGGCGTTAACCTCATCCACGATACCAGGCAACGAAAGCGCCACACCGGCAAATACCGTCTTTTTGGGAAGGTGTTCCATACAGGTTGTAAAAAGGCCGGTTATGATCTGAATGAACCGGTCACCATCCGTTTCATCCGGCAGGGCCTCGACCTGTGTTTTGAACAGCGTATCGCCGCCCAGATTGACCAACGCACAGTGTATCGTGTGCGAAACAAGATAACAGACAATGGCAGCAAGATGGTTCGGGTTTGGCCGCAGGATTATTTCCGGGCGACCCTTTTGAAAAGTCCGATCAGGTCGAGCCTCCAAAACCAACCCGTCTTCAACAAGCTCAAGCGTAATCTCGGATAGTGTTGCAGGCCGGATACCCATTTCTTGCGCGAGCCTCTTTCGCGTAGGCTGGTGTGCCCCGCTCAGTTTTGTAAATATGCGACCCTTTCTGCCTTTCGGCATATCCGGGCCATCAACCTCAAACTGACGGGCGTAAAGCTCAAGCATCGGTATTGGTGGCAACGTTTTCTCTCTTCTGTGAAAATTCAAGCGGTTAACGCGCAGTCCCACATTCTGTGTATGCGATTTTAGGCCATTTGCCAAATATTTATTGACATCATTGTTATTAAATGCGCTATTGTATTTAAATCCTTGGAGGCACTATGAAGATTTTCGTCGATCAAACATCCAAAGCATCCGGCCACCGCGCAGCTGAGCAGGGTGCTGCCTTGATCCTTGCGGCGCTGAAAGAAAGAGGCGAGGCACATATAATCCTCGCAACCGGTGCCAGTCAGTTTGACATGCTGGACGCGCTGGTCAGCCGGCAGGATATTGACTGGTCAAAATGTTCGGTGTTTCACCTTGATGAATATGTCGGCCTGTCTGATGACCACCCGGCGAGCTTTGTGGGTTACCTCAACCAGCGGTTCGTCAAGCGGGTGTCGAACCTTGGGCACTTTGAAAGCATCAATGGTGCTGAGAGCGATACCCAAAAAGAGATTGTCCGCCTGAATGCACGTCTGGTGACCCGTTCCATCGACGTGGCCTTTATCGGCATTGGCGAGAATGGTCATCTGGCCTTCAACGATCCTCCGGCTGATTTCGAAACAGACTCACCCTACCTCAAACTCCCCCTTGATCACGCCTGCCGTTCCCAACAGGTGTCAGAGGGCTGGTTTGAGAAACTCGAAGATGTGCCGACCGAAGCAATTACCATGAGTATTCCGCAGATCCTTAAATCACGCGCAATCATTTGCACTGTGCCCGATGCCCGCAAGGCAGCCGCCGTACGTGACGCGGTCGAAGGTCCCTATGGCAATATTTGCCCGGCATCTGCGCTGCAAAAACATGCAAGCACCTGGCTGTTCCTTGACGCACCCGCTGCAGGTCAATTGCGCAAAGAGAAACTGGATGCCTGAATTTGCGCCCAAACCGTATGAAACGAGGATCAGGACACAACCTGAGACGTTGCGATTTTTCTCGGCAGCTAAAAATGCATCATCAGACTGCGTCATATCCCCCGATGGAACCGTTGAAAGCGCCAGCAATCAACTCATGGAAACGGAGGATTTTGCTGGCTGTTTTGTCACGCAGGGACTGGTTGATCTTCAGGTAAACGGATTTGCCGGTGTTGATTTCAACCAGCCCGCAATTACGGCTGAGCAACTGGATGTTGCGCTGACTGAAATGGCAAGGACTGGCGTCACAACGTGCTTGCCGACTGTAATAACCGGGTCACATGACGCAATGATAGAGACTGTAGGCAATCTTGATGCCGCAGTAGCAGCAAGTCGCTTGGGACCATTGATGGTTGCCGGTTATCACATTGAGGGACCATTTCTTTCACGCAAAGACGGCTTTTCCGGCGCTCACCAGTCCGAGAACATGTCCGTTGCAAAAATCGAACTTGTTGACAACCTCCGGCACGCGGCCACACGGCCAATCCGTATCATGACGGTTGCGCCGGAAGTTGATGGGGTTGTTGAGCTAATTCCACAACTGGTTGCGTTGGGAATGCATGTGGCAATCGGTCATTCGGCCGCCGATCAATCGCAGATCAGTGCTGCCGTTCAGGCAGGCGCAACACTCAGCACACATCTGGGCAATGGCGTACCTTTGACCCTTCACAGAACCGACAATCCTATTTTCTGGCAGCTTGCCGAAGACAAACTGACCGCAATGTTTATTCCGGACGGCATCCACATACCGCAGGCCGCACTGCAATCCATGCTGCGTGCCAAAGGTATCGCTCGAACCATTGTGACGACTGACGCGGTTTCCGCAGCTGGTCTGGAGACACGACCAGGATTATACAGGCTTGGCAAGGCTGAAATCAGCCTGTCAGAAGACCGTACCGTGCGCAAATCAGGCTCGCCCTATCTGGCAGGATCATCGGTAACCATGGACAAAATAGTCCGCAATCTGGTTGCCTGGTACGGTTTTTCCATTCCGCAGGTATTGGAAATGGCCCTGCGCAATCCCACACGAATTCTCAGCACCAGCGCTGAGGCCAACATTGTCGGCCAGCCCGTCAAATTCGTGGAATGGCGACAGACACCGCACGGACCGCAGGTCGCAAAAACCCACATCGGCCCATTCACCATCCAATAGCAAAGCACGTTCACGTATCATCTCAACGGAGGAAGAAAGATGAATTTCAAGTCGACAAAAATGATGTCCCTTATGGCCAGTTGCCTTATCGCTGTATCTGCTCAGGTGGCATCGGCTGAAACGGTTCTGCGCCTGGCCGAGAATCAGCCTGAAACCAACCCTGTTACGGTTGCAATGCACCGTTTTTCAGATCTGGTGGCTGAATACTCCAATGGCGAGGTGACGGTTAAAGTCTATTCCGGCGCTCAACTCGGT
Source organism: uncultured Rhizobiaceae group bacterium (assembly GCA_947501445.1). GTDB lineage: Bacteria > Pseudomonadota > Alphaproteobacteria > Rhizobiales > Rhizobiaceae > Hoeflea_A. Next base: position 8,307 of record CANMVS010000038.1, read on the forward strand.
CAGGAGACCGAAACCATTGAGCAAACTCAGGCCGGCATCATCGATATGGCCCGTGTCAACTCAGTACCACTTGCCAATATGACACCTTCGGTCGGAGCATTTACGCTGCCCTATATTTTCCGTGATGCCACACATAAATATGCGGTTCTTGATGGCGATATTGGCAATGATGTTCGCGCCGAAATGGCACAAGCCGGCCTCATAGGCTTTGATTTCATGGAAGCCGGATCGCGCAGTTTTTACACCCGCGAAGGTTCACCCGTCTCCAGCCTTGATGATCTCAAGGGACTGAAAATACGGGTTCAGAACTCACCCATATCAATTCGAATGGTCGAACTTCTCGGCGGCGTACCAACCCCCATGAACTATGGTGAGGTTTTCTCCAGCCTGCAAACAGGCGTTATTGATGGCGCTGAAAATGACTTTGTCAGCTTCTTGACATCTGGCCACTATGAAGTTGCCAAGAATTATGTGGTTGACGGCCATCTGAGCCCGCCTGCGCTTATCGTCATGAACAAGGCAAAATTCGATAGCCTGCCTGCCGATCAGCAACAGGCAATTTCCCGCGCGGCACGTGAAGCGGCTCTTTTCGAGCGCGAGTTGATGTTTGCCGCCAATGATGAAGCCAAGGCGACCGTAATGGCCGCTGGCGTCACAGTGTCACCAATTGACAATGGCCCGTTTCAGGCAGCGGTCCTGCCGATTTATGACGAGTTTCCACACCTGAGCAGCTATATTGCCCGGATCAAAGCGGTCAAATAACCTCCCAGCGATCGGTCGGGGGCAATGCTCCCGGCCGGTTTTGGATCCGGAGAACCCTGATGGCGAACCCGCAGAAAAAGTTTCAACCTTTGGCCCGGGTGGTGGATGGCATCAATCTTCTTGCTCAGTTCATCTGCTATCGGCTTCTGGAAATCATTGTCTTCGTTATTGTCATGCAGGTTGTCCTTCGGTTTGTCTTCAATAGCCCCACCAAATGGTCAGAAGAAGCAGCAATGATCAGCCTGGTCTGGTTTGGTATGCTGGCAGTTGCCATCGGTGTGCGGCGACATCGCCATATTGCAATCACCTTTTTCCGCGACCTGCTGCCACCGCGAGGCGCGCTGGTCCTGGATATATTTGCACAGATCATAATCCTGACGTTCGCGATGATCCTGATCTTCAATGGATCGGAATTGATGGCGATCACAGGAAAAGCAAGACTGCCCGCGTCGCAAATACCGAAATTTCTTCTATACATGTCGGCGATGGCCGGCGGCGGACTGATGGCGTTGAACGCACTGACCAATCTTGTTGCCGGACCGCTCAACGATGATCACAGATCAGTTCCTGAGAGCACATCATGAGCGAGCAGGGCATCGGCATAGCGCTGCTGATCGGCAGCTTTATCGGCCTCATGCTGATCCGTGTACCTATTGCGTTTGCCTTGGGTATGTCGTCGGTTATTACCGCGGTCTATCTGGACCTGCCGCTGCTGCTGATCGGGCAGCGCATGGTCAATGGCCTCTTCAGCTTCACTTTTCTGGCAGTGCCGTTCTTCATTCTGGTTGGCAATATCATGACCGAGGGTGGCATTTCCGATCGGCTGGTGAAATTCGCCGACGTTCTGGTTGGCCGTTTTCGCGGCGGTCTGGCACAAGGCAACGTCGTGGCAAGTACGTTTTTTGGCGGTATCTCGGGTTCGTCCGTGGCCGATGTTGCCTCAATCGGATCTTTCCTGATCCCGGCAATGGTACGTCGTGGCTATCCACCGGAGTATTCGGTTGCTGTAACCGTTACATCTTCTGTTCAGGGTGTGTTGATTCCGCCAAGCCAGAACATGATATATTTTGCCCTTGCTGCTGGCGGTCTGCCGATAAGCAAACTTTTCATCGCTGGCTATGTCCCCGGTCTGATGCTGTCCGGGTCGCTATTGTTTCTGTGCTGGTTGATGGCTGTGCGCCACAACCACCCAAAAGGCGACACATATAGTTTTCGCGATGGTATTGCTGTCCTGGCCAAGGCGTCGATCGGGCTGTTTACCATCGTCATCATTATCGGTGGCATCCTGGGCGGCATATTCACCGCCACTGAGTCAGCTGCCGTGGCCGTCGTCTACGCACTTTTTGTGACCTTCTTTATCTACCGCTCAATGGACCGTGCCAAGGTGCGCCGCATCATGACCGGTACGCTGGAAACACTGGCTATGGTGGTCGCGATCATCATGACGTCTTCTGCTTTTGGGTTTTTGCTGTCTTTTCTGCAGGTGCCCGCGGCATTGGCTGATTATATCCTCAGCCTGTCTTCCAACCCAATCGCCATCCTGCTGATGATCAATCTGTTATTGCTGGTTTTGGGGATGCTGATGGATATGGGGGTATTGATCCTGATCCTCACTCCAATCCTGTTGCCCATCGCAATCAAGATAGGGGTCGATCCGATCCAATTTTGCATCATCATGATACTCAATCTGGGTATTGGTGTCTGCACACCGCCGGTCGGCGTCTCCCTGATGGTTGGCTGCGGCATAGGCAACGTCAGCATCGAACGGACGATTAAAAGCCTGCTGCCGTTTTATCTTGTGATGGTTGTGGTTTTGATGTTGGTGACTTTCTTTCCTGTTCTTTCGCTGGGTCTTGTGCAGCTTTTGAATTGAGCCGATTGTGCAATTCTGTGCTCTGACACGGCAATTAACAAGACGGGTCTAAGACTACCTTTCAGCGATATGTTCAAACAGGCGAGCCACTGCCTCGGCCCCTGGGTCAATGTGCCCCTTGAGTTGCGCAGCGCTGATATAGGACGCACGACCCGCATTGGCTTTGTCCAGCGTTGCCGTATGCTCAGCGCCCTTGCGCGCAGCTTTGGCTGCTGCACCAAATCCATTATCAAGGATTTCAAGCGCCGGGTACAACGCATCCACCATTGTTCTGTCACCAAGCTGTGCACCGCCGATTTCCTGCATCCGCGTCAGACCCGCTTTTAAAGCATCCCGCATGGTCAGACCACTTGACGCTGCATCTCCCGAAGCTGCAAAAAAGATCGCCAGCAACACACCCGACGAACCACCCATCGTCTGGCTCAGTTCCAGACCAATGGCGCGATAAAGCTGCGTTTGGTCCGCAAGTGGCAGCCGATCCATGGCACCAATCAGCGCCCGCGACGCTCCTGCCAATGTGGACCCGGTGTCACCATCGCCCGATTTCGCATCCAGCGCGTTCAAATCGGCTTCTGACGCAATCAGCATTTCACAGCAATCTTTCAAGAATTCTTCTGTTGCCGCGTGCTGCGATGCCAGAGGCGTTATGGGCCTTAGCCCATCGGGCAAATTGACCACCGTTACTGCTGATATTTGCGATACACCGGGCCATGCCGCCAATGAAACTGGTGCCTTCAGTGCTGCGAGATTATCATCAACAATCGGACAAACAGATATTGAAAATCCGCGCATATCCAGTGACGTCATCAGCGATGCGGGGCCGATGACATGCGTGAGACTTTTGGCTAGTGATGAGTTTGCCAAATCTTTCATGAGAACGGCCATTTCCAGCACCGACGCACCGCCCAGATTATTGACCAGCACAACATGGGGCTTGTCCTGCATTGAGGCTGCAAGTTTTGCGACGACGGCAGACATGGCGTCTTTGGCATTTGTAAAATTGACCTGTTCAACGCCAGACTCTCCATGAATGCCCAGACCCAATTCAGCCATGCCATCGGGAATGCGGTGTTCCTTTGGTGATCCGGGCACAGTGCACGTATCCAGCGACATGCCGATGGATTTCAATCCGGATATAACCCGCTCGGCAACCGATGTAACCTTGGCCAGATCTGCGCCTTTTTGTGCCAGAGCTCCGGCAATCTTGTGGACAAAAAGCGCCCCGGCAATTCCGCGGGCCTGCGGCAAATCCGGTAGCGCAATATCATCATCAACAATGACCATGCTGACGTCCAGACCGAAGGCCCGTGCACGCTCGGCCGCCAGACCAAAATTAAGCCGATCTCCGGTATAGTTCTTCACAATCAACAGGCACCCGGCCGGGCCTGTAACCGCCAATATTCCCGCAAGTACGGCATCCACCGATGGAGAGGCGAAGACATCACCGCATACGGCTGCCGTCAACATACCTTCGCCGACGAAACCGGCATGGGCGGGTTCGTGACCGGAGCCACCGCCCGAGATAAGCGCCACTTTGGACTTGTCCCAGTCATTGCGCACAACAACGCGAATGTGGGGGTATCCATCCAGCCGCGCCAGCTTGCCACCCGAGGCTGCAATGACACCGTCCACTGCGTCGGTTACGATATCTTCTTTCTCATTGATAAACTGTGTCATTGTCTGCTCTTTCTATGCGAGGCGCGCGCCGTCAGCGTCAAAATAGAACGGCTTCTCCGGTTGGATTTTTATGATGTCGCCGGATTGCAACCTTGTATGGGCATCCGTTACGGTTATGAGATCATGGTCCTTGAAGGACAAATGCAATCGTGTTTGATCACCCAGGTGTTCAACGCGGGTTACAAGGCTGTCCTCACCCTTGCCCTGTTCGATCTGCTCTGGTCTCAATCCAATGGAATGAGCATTTTCAGGGGCCCCATCAAACAGGTGTGCAGGCAGAACATTGATCCTTGGCTGACCAAGGCGGCTCGCCGAATAAATACTGATGGGATTCTCGTAGATTTCACGCGGCGTGCCAAATTGGACCAATTTCCCCTCATCCAGCACGCCGACATGGGTCGCCATTGTCATGGCTTCAATCTGATCATGGGTCACATATAAAAATGTAGCCCCGAGGTTAGCCTGAATATTCTTCAGTTCAACACGCAGGTCAGAACGCAGCTTTGCATCCAGTGAGCTCAAAGGTTCATCCATCAGATAAATCGCCGGGTTGCGAACCAAAGCCCGACCGATGGAAACACGCTGCATCTCGCCACCCGATAAAGCGGTCGCCTTATTGTCGAGCTTATGGGATATCTGCAGTATCTCCGCGACTTCCGAAATCTTTCTCCTGATTTCATCCGCAGGTGTTTTGAGTAAGGGTGACTTCAAGGGAAATGCCAAATTATCACGCACGGTCAAATGTGGATAAAGTGAATACTGCTGGAACACCATTGCAACATTACGCTGCGCAGGTGTCAGTCCCTTCATTGACAGGCCACCGATGAAAACATCGCCCTCATCGGGCGTATCCAAACCGGAAACCATGCGCAATGTCGTGGTCTTGCCGGCACCGGTTGGCCCAAGAAGCACAACAAAGGAACCATCGGGCACCGTGATGGATACGTTGTTTAGCGCCACTGAGTCATTGAATTTCTTGGTGAGCCCATCAAGCCTGACTTCAGCCATGTGCAAGCACCTTCTCGTTGGTGACAGAACGCAGGGCGGTCCCTTTCGCGCCCTCAAATACGGTTAGTGTCCGCTCATCAAATTTCAGACCAATTGTCTCATCTGTCCTGACAGACACATTGGCCGGGATGCGTGCTTTGACCTCACCATTGGCTGTCGCAAGAGTGACAATCTGAGTTGTGCCGAGATATTCAGATGCAACGACACGCCCTCGATATTCAGCATCGTCAGAAAAATGAATATGTTCAGGACGGACGCCCACTGAAAGCGGGCCTTTTGCGCCTTCGCGCATCGCCGGCACCTCAACCTTGACACCGTTCAGCGCCACACTGTGTGTACCCACGCCAACCATGCCACCAAAGTCGAGAAAGTTCATCGAGGGCGAGCCAATGAAATTGGCAACGAATTTGGTGGCCGGCCAATCGTAAATTTCCTGCGGTACACCGAACTGTTCCACAACGCCATGGTTCATGACCACAATCTTGTCGCCCATTTGCATGGCCTCAAGCTGGTCATGTGTCACATAGACAGTTGTTGCCCCCATGCGGTCATGCAGTGCGCGCAGCTCTTCGGACATATGCTCGCGAAATTCCGCATCAAGTGCGCCCAGCGGTTCATCCATCAAAAAAGCCTTGGGACTGCGTACAATGGCACGGCCCAAAGCAACGCGCTGCCGGTCTCCGCCTGAAAGCCCCCCGACGGGTTTGTTCAAAATGTCCTGAATGCCGAGTATTTCGGCGACCTCATCAACCTTCTTTTTGACGTCAGCTTTCGCCATTCCCTGACTGTAGAGCGGGTAGGATATATTCTTACCCACATTCATATGCGGGTAGAGTGCAAACATCTGAAAGACAAATGCGATATCGCGCTGACTGGCGGGTTTCATGCCGACTTCCCCGCCATCGATGTAAATCTCACCGCTTGTAGGAAGTTCCAGCCCTGCCATCATGCGAAGCGTTGTCGTCTTGCCGCATCCCGACGGACCGAGCAGCATAAAGAACTCACCATCCTCAACGGTAAACGTCGACGATTTCACCGCATTGAACGCCCCAAAATCCTTGCGCACATTTTCAATTCTGATCTGTGCCATGGGTCACTCCGGAAAATGGCTGACAATGATAAACATCACAGTGCCAACCAGGGTTACAATGAAGGAATAGGTGAACATCCACAGCACGAATGGCTGCATCAGCATGATCACGCCCAGGGCAATCAACAGGGAAGCAAGTAGCTCCCATGAGCCGCGCTTCAGACCAATCAATCCATAGACAAAGGGTTTCATTTGCGCACCGCTCCGAATGTTATGCCGCGAAGCAAATGCTTGCGAAGCAGGATTGTGAAAATCATCACGGGCAGCAGGAACAGGGTTGCACCGGCGGCCACAGCCGGCCAATCCTGACCGCCGACACCAATGATTGTCGGGATGAAGGGCGGTGCCGTTTGTGCATTGCCCGAGGTCAGCAGAACCGCGAAAGCATATTCATTCCAGGCAAAGATCAGACAAAAGATTGCGGTGGATGCGATGCCGGTTGCCGCTTGTGGCAGAACAACCTTGTAGAAGGCCTGAAAGCGCGTATAGCCGTCAATCAAAGCCGCTTCTTCATATTCAATCGGAATCTCATCAATGAAACCATTGATCAGCCAGACCGACAGTGAAAGATTGACCGCCGTATACAGCAGGATCATACCCGCATGGGTATCACTCAATCCAAGGTGCCTGAACATCAGGAAGATGGGTATTGCGACAGCAATGGGCGGCATCATCCGGGTGGACAGGATGAAGAACAACAGATCATCTTTTAACGGCACGCGAAAACGTGAGAAGGCATAGGCAGCAGCCGTACCCAGCACAATTGCAAAAAACGTCGATCCAAAGCCGATAATAACCGAGTTGAAAAACCGTTCAGGGAAACGCGACGGCCCGGCGATCATCATATTTTTGGCGCGGACAATTTTGTCGTACCAGGTTGTTGGTTCACCCAGTGCCTTGAGTGTTTCTTCCGATGCGCGGGTCTGTGTCGTGAACAGGTTCACGTAGCCTTCCAGGCTGGGTTGAAAGACAATTTTCGGTGGATAGGCGATGGAGTCTGCAGGCGACTTGAACCCGGTCGCAACGATCCAGACCAGCGGCAGCAGCGTGATAAGAGCATAGGTAATCACGAGGATCCCGGCACCCCATTTTTGTCGCAAGGACGGGTCGGTGACTGAATAACTCATCGTGCTTTCACCCTGTTCAGCGCTTTTACATAGATCGAGGCAAGACCGAATACTGTCACGAACAGGATCACGGCGTAGGCAGAGGCAAACCCGGTACGCCATTTTTCAAAGGCCTCACGCTTCAGGTTGATGGATGTGAGTTCGGTAACAGAACCTGGCCCACCGCCGGTCAGTTGAACGACCAGATCAAACATCTTGAAATTCTCTATGCCGCGAAACAGCACGGCAAGCATCAGGAACGGCAGAACCATGGGGATGGTAATCGTCCAGAACTGGCGCCATTTGCTGGCACGGTCGCACTCTGCCGCCTCGTAAATGCTGTCGGGAATGGACCGAAGCCCAGCCAGACAAATCAGCATCACAAAAGGTGTCCACATCCAGGTATCAACAATGACAATTGCCCAGGGAGCCAAAGACACCTCGCCAATCATGGAAAAACTGGATGGATCAACACCAGTGATGAAGGCGATAACATAGTTGAAAAGACCGATTTGTGGCTGGTACAAAAAGGTCCAGAAATTGCCGACAACAGCCGGAGAAAGCATCATTGGCAAAACGATAATGGTGGTCCATAAATCGTTGCCCTTGAATTTTTTGTTGATCGAATAGGCAAGGGAAAATCCGATTAATACCTGCAATACGATGGTCCACACCAGAAAATGCGCGGTCGCCTGCATTGTCAGCCAGGTATCGGAATCGGTTAAAATGCGCTCATAGTTGCGAAGGCCGATGAACTCGACTTCTTTGTTCGGACGATTAACCCGATAATTTGTGAAGCTGAGCCATACCGTCCAGATGAGCGGAAAGACATTAATCGCAAGCAATAGCACGATGGTCGGCGCTACAAATATCCAGGCAATGGCCCGGTCGGACAATCCGCGTATGCGATGGGCAACCGCAGGGGGCGTCGCCTGTGCTGCGTGGTCGATGACTTTGCGGGACATTCAAACAACCTCAATGAATTTGGCTGGCAGACCCGGGCGTATATCCCGGACCTGCAGGTTCTTTGTCAATGAACGGAAGCGGCGTTTACTTCTTGCCCTCGTCTTCAAAGACCTCGTCCCAGTCCTTAACAAGACCATCCAGCGCTTCCTTGGCTGTACCCTGCCCTGCCACAACATAATTGTGCACACGCGATTGCATGGGCAACAAAAGTGAAGCGTAGGACGGCTCGGCCCAGAAGTCCTGAACGATCGCCATGGAGTCCAGGAACGTCTGCGCATAGGGCTGACTTGAGGCAAATCCCGGGTCTTCAACAACCGCACTCAGCGCAGAATAACCGCCGGCCTTCCACCAATCCTGCTGAACTTTTGGCTGCGCAAACCACTTGATGTATTCAAGTGCCGCATCCTGTTTTTCAGAATAGGCCACGACCGAGATACCCTGACCACCAAGTTGGGCAAATTGCCCGCCGGGGCCTGCAGGATTTGCAAAGTAACCTGATTTTCCACCGCCCGTATTGGGATCGGCTTCAACACCTGGCCAGATGAAGGCAAAGTTCATCTGCATTGCGACCTGACCGGATTTATAGGCATCAATATTTGCCGACATATAGGCATCCGATGACCCTGGAGGCGTACAGCAGTCATAGAGCTCCTTGTAGAACTCAAGACCTTTGATCGCTGCTTCCGAGTTCACGAACCCTTCCAGATCATAAGGTTTATCCGGATTTTCATATTTGAAGCCGTAATTGTACAGCGCATTCGTCACACCCATCGTGATCCCTTCAGACCCACGCTCGGTGTAGATGGCCGCCCCATAGACTTTCTTGCCATCGATCTCGCGACCCTGAAAGAAAGTTGCGATGTCCTTGAGCTCCTCAAGTGTTTCGGGAACACCCAGATTGCGGCCATATTCCGCCTTGAATTCAGCTTGAATTTCGGGGCGTTCAAACCAGTCCTTGCGGTAGGTCCATCCCACCACGTCACCAAAGGCAGGCAATGCCCAGTAGTTTGGTGTCCCTTTGGGCCATTCTGAATAGCCTGTGACAGTGGCCGGAATGAAATCATCCATTGTGATCCCTTCCTTGTCGAAGAAATCATTGAGTTTCACATAGTGACCGTTTTCTGCTGAACCACCGATCCACTGGCTGTCACCAATCATCAGGTCACAAAGTTTGCCGCCAGAGTTCAACTCATTGAGCATGCGGTCGGCAAAGTTCGGCCAGGGCACAAACTCAAAATTCATCGTATGGCCAGATTGCGCTTCGAAGTCCTTGCTCAGCTCCACAAGAGCATTCGCAGGATCCCAGGCAGCCCAGCACAGTGTCAAATCTTCTGCCTGAGCAGCATTGGAGAACCCGACGCCGACCGACGTCATAACTGCAATGGCAGCAGCTGAACGGAGTAGTTTGGATTTCATAATAGGAAACCTCCCTGTTGTGTCTCGGCCTCCCGCCGGGACAATCTACGCACTGACAGTCTCTATATGAGGTGCGTACCTCAAGGCAAGTTTTTTCTGAGGTACGTACCTAAAAATGTTGCTTTTCTGCGGAATCTGTTAAATAAGAAGGCCTGATAGGTTAGAAAAAACAACCGTTTGAGAGGGTCGATGCGACCAACGACAAAAGATCTGGCGAAAGAAGCGGGCGTCAGCCTCGCAACGGTGGATCGTGTGCTGAACGGTCGATCCGGTGTCAAGGAAAGGACAATCAAAGCCGTCAACGAAGCCATTGAAAAGATTGGCTTTGTCAGAAACATGCAAGCGGCCAACCTGGCGCGGAGCAAGAGTTATCGCTTCCAGTTCATCCTGCCCGACACAGGCGGGGAATTTCGCAATATGCTATTGGCAAGTATTAAAGAAGCCAATCATTCCTTCTCTTCGGAATCAACCGCCGCGCAGGGAAAGCAGATTGCCGTCAATGATCCGCATGCGATTACCAACTATATAACGGCGCTGAGCGTGGATGATGTGGATGGCGTTGCCATCATGGCACCGGAATCGCCACAGGTGCGTGATGCCATTGCACGTCTCAGTGAGCGTGGAATTGAAGTCGTCCAGTTTCTTTCAGGCCAGCCCAAGGCCTCGAAGGTTGATTTCGTTGGCATCGACAATCACGCAGCCGGATCAACCGCCGGGCATATTATGGGGCGTTTTCTGGGGCCGGAACCGGGGAAAATCATGGTGATATCCGAGACCATGCAATCACGGGACGCCATTGAACGCCGCCTCGGCTTCGACGAGATTGTGAACAGCCAATTCGGGCAGCTTTCGATCCTGCCTTCCCTGGAAACCTATGGAAACGAAAACCGTACCAATCTTATCATCAGACAGTGTCTGGAAAATAATCCGGATATTTGCGGCGCCTATATCATGAACGCGGAGGCCCAGCTGCCCGTCACCGCTATCGACCAAACGGCCGATATTAGTCAGATGGTGCTGGTTGCCCATGAAAGAACGACTTTTACTGAGGCTGCACTGCGTGATGATCGCATCGATGCCATTATCGCGCAAAATACAGGCCACGCCGTGCGCAGTGCCATCCGCATCATGCGGGCACGCCATGAGCAACGTGAGCCTTTCGCATCCCAGGAAACCATTCGCATTGAAATCCTGTTGAAGCAGAACCTGTAGACTTGGCAGACCGACAGCTTGACAACGGTTTTATTTTTGCATAATCACGGTTATGCCAAAAAAAATCGATAGTGCAGAACAACGCCGCGTCATTACCCAGGCCGCAATCAATGTTATCAATGACGCTGGTCTGGATGGAACCCGATTGCGTGATGTTGCACGCGCGGGCAACATGACAACCGGGGCCGTCACCCACTATTTTGATAATAAGGACGCTGTGGTGGAAGCCGCGCTTGAGGAAATCGTTCGGCGTACGCTCAAACGCATGGAGCCTGGCCGTACCACAGATACACCTGCCGGTCTCAACACTTTCATCACGCGCGTGTGCCGCTACCTGCCTGTGGACAATGAAAGCCGCCAGGAATGGCGTGTGTGGCTGGCCTTTTGGGGCCGGGCCATTGCCGATGAGCGGCTTCGCACCGTCCACCAGAATTACTATCAGTCATTTGTAAGCCGTCTGACCGGCTATTTACAGCCATTGGCGCCATTGGCCTCAGCGCAGCAAACAGCCCGATGCGCCGACGCACTGATCGCGGCGATTGATGGCATTGGTACCCGCGCCACATTGGAGCCGGAGAGCTGGCCACCAAAGCGTCAACGCGAAACACTCACCGCATTGTTGTTGCCATTGCTCAGCACATTTTCACGCGCAGGCAATGCAGGCTCCAATCAAACAGGAACGGATCAAGATGCCTGATCGCAGCATGAAACTGGATGACCCGCTTGAAGATTTTACCGCACGGGAAATAACTCTTGATGGCGTGACCAAACGGGTTCACGTCACCGGCAAGGGACCGGCTGTCATTGTGATGACCGAGATGCCGGGCATTAGCCCGCATGTCGCCCGGTTTGCACGCTGGGTCCGCGACGCGGGGTTCTGTGTTTACATGCCTTCGCTTTTTGGCCGTGATGGCGCGGTGCCGATGGCGGATGAAGGTGCGGAGGTCTTTCAGCGGGCCTGCGTCAGTGCCGAATTTCGCGCCTTCGCCGGTCACGGATCAAGCCCTGTCACCCTTTGGCTGCGCGCGCTTTCACGTCTTGCCCACAGCGAATGCGGCGGGCCGGGTGTTGGCGCAATTGGCATGTGTTTCACCGGAAATTTTGCACTGACCATGATGCTTGAGCCGTCGATGCTGGCCCCGGTGTTGTCACAACCATCCCTGCCGCTGGATGACCCGGCAGGCCTGGAAAGCCCGCCGGATGAGATTGAAGCGGTTCGCCAGCGTCTCGAAAAAGACGATCTGACCGTGCTGGCCTACCGGTTTGAGGGCGATCAGTTCTGCATGGCACAGCGTTTTGCTGCCTATGAAAAGGGTCTTGGCGATCGATTTCGTCAGCGGGTTTTGCCTGACAGCGCAGCCAATGCCGATTTGACACCCTTTGCACAGCGCTATGTCAAAACCCCACACAGTGTTGTCACCACACACCTTATTGATGAGGCAGGACAGCCAACCATAAATGCACGCGATGAAATTCTGGCATTTTTCAAACAGCGACTAAGTGGCTAGACCCTATGTCCCGCGCGGCTGGCGCCAGTTATGAATTGGCGTCTGCCTTGTCATGTAAGATCGGGATGGC
>CANMVS010000039.1 GCA_947501445.1 uncultured Rhizobiaceae group bacterium
TTTCTTCTATCCATTAGTAAACTCCAGTTTCATATTAAACACCTTAACCTGGTGTCCACAAAACTGGCAGCAGCTCACTCAAACAGGCCGCGACCGCGGCCCGGCCAATAATTTGGCCGCGCCCTGCGCAGGCAGGCGCGTCAGCGCCGGTACGCCGTGAGCAGAAAACAATCAACCCCGCCAGCCAAACCCACGTGTTCACAGGAAGTCTCATCTGCGCTGCACCCCGACCACTGATGGGTTTGTATAAATGTCTTCGCGCCGTACCGCGCCTAACGGCGCTGGCTCCAGACGGGGCGGGGCATAAGCCCCGACGCGCAATTCGCGCTTGCCCGCTTCGCGGGAACTCTTTTGCCCTCGATGGGGCATAGCATGCCGCTCGGGAAATCTCTCGTGAATCACAGCTCGCCGCACCCGCTGCCATCCTGTATGGCACTCAATCAGGCCACGACCGTGGCCCGGCCAATAATTTGGCCGCCCCCTATGGAGCCAGCGCCGCAGGCGCGATACGGCGTGAATAGAAAACAAATCAACTCCGCCAGCCAAACCCACGCGTTCACAGGAAGTCTCTTCTGCGCTGCACCCCGACCACTGCTGGCTTTGGAGGAAACCGGAAACACCAGCATGCGTCAGGTCTGCGGAACGTGCATTCCAAATACAAATTCCTCTGCTTTCATAACCAGGTCGTAATTCGCAGCTAGTGCATTTGCGAAGACGTGTTGATGACTTTCCGGTCATTTCAAACAGACCTGACCGGTGTGAGGGCACAGGGAATCAATGAAGGAATTTCGACTTATATGTGCGCTGATCCTGGGGTCTTTGACCGCAACCATTGCATTTGCGCAGGACCAGAACGCCGCACGTGATGCGCGTAAACAGGGCACAACCGCACCCTTCAATGAAATCCTGACAGCAGCACGGGCAGCGCTCAATACCCGGGTCAGTCTGCTTGACGCGGTTTTGCACAACGGGCAGGACCGCGTGCTGGTGGAGGTGTTTTTTCGCGACGGTGAAGGGCACACGCTTGCGGTGCTGGTTGATGGCGCAGATGCCGCAGTCATCGGGATCGACGGGGCCGCCCCATCGCGCTCACCGTACAGCCGGGACGCGGGAAAAAAGACAGCGGACGTATCAGCCGGCAATGCCACCACATCCGGTTCCGGCGCTGGCGACGGTGCTGAACCGGGCGGCAAGGATCACGTGGGCACCGGCCAGAACGACAGCAAGAACGACAGTAAATCCGGCGGTGAGCACAGTGGTCGGGGCGGTGGCGGCAGTGATAGCGGCAAGGGCCACGGTGGCAGCGATGGCGGCAAAGGGTCCAGTGGCAAGGGCGGCGGCAACAACAGTGGCGGCGGCAACAATGGAGGTGGATCCCGTCGATGAAGATATTGCTGGTGGAAGACGAGACAGACCTGTGCAAACAGATACAGTGTGAACTGTACCGGGAGAATTTTACGGTCGATCTGGCAAACAATGGAGAGGATGGGTGTTTTTTCGGCAGCACGGAACTCTATGACGCGGTCATTCTGGATCTCGGGCTTCCGCTGAAGGATGGTGTCAGCGTTCTGAGGGAATGGCGTTCCAATGGGATTGCCACACCTGTGCTGATACTGACGGCCCGTGGCCGCTGGCAGGATCGTGTTGACGGCCTGAACGCGGGCGGTGACGACTACCTGGTCAAGCCCTTTCAGATGGAGGAACTCATTGCCCGATTACGTGCCCTCATTCGCCGTTCGGTTGGTGTCGCAAGCCCTGAGATAACCTTTGGTGATGTCTGCCTCAACGCAGAAACCGGGCGTGTGCATTTTCACGATAAAGCCATTGAGCTTACCGGCAATGAACTCAAACTGCTGACTGCCATGTTGCTGCGGCCGAACAAGGTGCACAGCAAAACCGAGCTGGCTGAAAATATCTATGGCTACAATGAAGATCGCGATTCCAACACGCTGGAAGTCTATGTCGCCCGGCTGCGCCACAAGCTGCATCGAAATTTCATCAGAACCATACGCGGGCGCGGCTATACGATTGGAAATGGCATATGCCCCGATCTCTGACCGCGCGCACATTCATTGCCGGTCTTGTGTGGATCGCTGTTGCACTGGGTGTTGGCGGCGTGGTGATCATGAAGGTTTTCGAGGCCTCTGCGGTTCGCCAGTTTGATGCTGGCCTTGAGGCCGAACTGGACCTGTTGACCGCATATGTCACCCGTTCAGACCAGAGCCCGTCCGGCGGTATGAGCAATCCGGATTTTCGCCGGGTTTATTCAGGCACCTATTGGCAGGCCGAGGCGCAAAGCGGCCTGTTTTACAGGTCCCGTTCCCTGTGGGATACCGTCTTGCCAGTTTTTGAGACGAACCCGGTCATGGCGCGCGCTGATATAAAGGGACCCGATGGCCAGAGACTTCGTATGCTCAGCAGAACCGTCGTGGTGCCGGGAAAAGAAAGCTGGACGCTCGCTGTTGCACAAGACCGCAGCACGCTCAAATACGAAATGATCCAGTTCCGGCGCACCCTGTGGATAGCGGCAGCAATTGTCGGCGCCATTTTGCTTGCCGCCGCATTTTTGCTGCTGCGCGCCGCACTGCGCCCGTTAAAGCAACTGCGCCGCGCCGTTCTTGAACGCCAGTCAGGCAATACGGATCTTGTGTCGGGAAAATTCCCGACGGAACTGGCGCCATTGGTTGATGATCTGAATGCGCTGCTGCAGCGCAATGAGCGGTTGCGGGAAAAGGGCCGCGTTCAGGCCGCCAATCTGGCGCATGCCCTGAAAACGCCCGCCGCCATTTTGAGCAATGAACTGCTCAAGGCCAGACGCTGTGAGCCGGTTAATTTTGCCGTTGCCGAACAGGCGGTCGAGAACATTTCGGCTGCAGCGGACAGGCATTTGAGCCTCATAGCCGCCGCTCCAGAAGATATGGCAGCGCCGGTGAAAACGGATATCGTTCCCCTCGCCCACGATGTGACCCGGGCCATTGGGCGCATGTATCCTGAGCTGAAATTCGAGATTGAGGCCAGCGACAGTGTCATTCTCAATGTCAGCAGACCCGATGTGATGGAACTGCTGGGAAATGTGGTGGAAAACGCCGCGAAATGGGCCGCGTCCAATGTGCAAATACGCCTGATTGCCAATGACGTTTGCGGTGTGATTGAAGTTGGCGATGATGGGCCCGGCGTTGTTCATCAGGAGCGATCAAACATCCTCAAACAGGGTATCCGTCTGGATGAAACCACCAGCGGATCGGGCCTCGGATTGACAATCGTTACCGATATTCTCGAAAAATACCGCGGCGCTCTGCGGCTTGAAACCTCTCCGCTTGGCGGGTTGAGGGTTGAAATGTCCATTCCGTCGCTGACGTGATTATTCAGGTCAGCCATTCATCTGACTAACCCTCAAATTCAGGCACGCAACGCCGCTACTGGCGCATCCCCTGTATTCAGCACCATCTTGCTGACGATGCAAAGTGCCCCTGCGCAGTATCAGCACCCCTATCATCCACCTCAACCTGAAGCGAAGCTGAAGAGCCGTTTCAGTTTCATTTCAGGCAAAGCGATTAAACCGGGTACGCAACGCGCCCGGGGCATCCGGCGCGAGAGGCAGACAAAAGGCGCGCGCTATGGAATGGACAATCGGATTGAGGAGCGTTGTTGCGCTTTCAGCTTTGGGAACCGGCGGATTATTATACGCCACGGCATCACAATCAGACGAGGCATCAAATGCGGCGGACCATGCGGCAGAAGAAACCTATGTGGCGATGGATCAGCAGGCCCTCAATGACCTTTTGCGCAACAAAGGCAAGGACCTGGCATTCACAACCGCATTTGATGCAGGCGATGAACTGACAGAGATTTCATTTACCGCCGCACAGGGCGTCGGCGCCCACGTTGGCGAGGGGCGCCGGTTCACCCGCTTTCCGCGCGCTGATTTGAACGGCAAATCCGAATGGGCGTCCCATTTGCCGATAAGGGAGGGCGGCCCCAACGCCACGTCCTGCATTGCCTGTCACAATGCCCCCATTGCAAATGGCGCCGGTGACATTGCCGTCAATGTTGTTGTTGATCCGGCACAGACGGGGGACCCGACAAAGTTTCTTGAGCGAAACACACTGCCTCTTTTTGCACTCGGCGTTCCCCAAAGGCTTGCCGAGGAAATGAGCACGGAACTTCATGCCCGACAAAAAGTGCTAGTGAGGCAAACCTGTGCCACGGGCCAGGCGCGCGCGCAGCTGAGCGCAAAAGGCGTATCATTCGGTGAAATATCGGCGGTGAGGATCGCGCAAGAGCCCTGCAAGATCACCATGGATACCACGTTGCTTGAAGGCATTGACGACGATCTGATTGTTCGCGCCTTTGGCTGGAAGGGCAACAAGGCGACGATACGCGAATTCACCCGCGGTGCCGCCCACAATGAATTGGGCCTGCAGGCCACCGAAATCATTGGTGACGCGGATGGTGATCATGATGGGGTTTTTAATGAACTCACCATCGGCGACCTGACGGCGCTTACCGTCTATATGGCGGCGCTTGAGCGACCGGTGAGCCGCCTTGAGCTGGCTTCTCTCGATCTGGCTGAAGTTTCGCAGGCCGAAAGGACGGCCATCAAAAAAGGCGAAAACCTGTTTGCCGCAACCGGGTGCGGCACCTGCCATGTGCCGCAAATGCAGATGCTTGACCCGGTATTCAGGGAGCCGAGCACCACGACCGGCTATTTCGATGTGCTGTTTCCGAGCGGCTCAAACCCCGGTGATCTCGGCCTTCAACCTGACCTTGCCATTACCGCGGATCTGACGAAAGACCAGCCGAACAATCGCATCAAAGGCGCAAGTGGCAAGATCCACCACCTCGGCGCGCTGCACAAATCCGCAACGGGCGGCGCTGTTGTGAACTGGTATTCCGACCTGAAACGCCACGATATGGGCGCTGAACTGGCAGACCCGTCAGCCCCATTGGGCATTGGCGCACACATGTGGCTCACCCGCTCACTGGCCGGCGTCGGCTCCACCGGCCCCTGGCTCCACGACGGCCGCGCCACCACCCTTGATGAGGCCATTCGTGCCCATGGCGGCGAAGCGGCTGACACCCGTGATGCCTACGCGGCGCTGAGCCAGGACGACCGCGATGCGATTGTCACATTTTTGCAGAACCTGGTTATTTTCAAGCAGGATGATGAGCATGAGTGAAGGGGCGTTGTTCTGTTGATGGCAGGGGCTTTCAGCGACTTTGTATTGGGTCATTCCGGGTTGTGTAAAGGCGGTTCGTTAGAATCATGACCACAATGTCCCTCTTCAAAATCCCAACATCCATCTTTTTCGCCCAGCGCCAATAACTCATAGACCTGATGAATGCTGGCGCCGGGCGGCACATCAATTGCGAAGAGCCTCAGCGTTCCCAAATCCGCGCCCTCATAGGTGCATCCAATTTCCTCGAGTGTACGCCAATGTTTCAGAAAGCCCGCCTCCGGCAGTTTTTTCTCGGTAATAATGCGGTACGTGGAATGCCCAGCGGCGATGGATACGGAATCAAAAAACAATTCCCCGTCGACAGTCTTCACAAAAACAATATCTTCGAAACTGATACCCTTGGCATAGAACGGTGTGTTTCGAATTCGACAACGCTTGGCATCAATTTTGTCAGCCCAGACAGATTCTGTCGCGTAGCCGTGCCATTCTTCCGCATCCAGTGGAATGGTAATTTTCAGCAATGGCTGTGTTTTGTTTTCGTGCATAAATCCAACCAAACGATCTGATTCTGTCGATGTGAAAATAGTGCGGTGGTATCAGAGACCAGCGTGATACCGCGTTTTAACATGGGATTGGTGTGCTACGCTTTTGCCTCGGCGCAATCGGCTGAATTCGTGCCCAGAGTCAAATTCGTATTATCAGGGAGTTTCATTCACATACTACCAATTGGCAAGAAGTTACCGCTTGTCAAAGATGATTTGGTTGGGCTGCGACGACGTGGCGTAACTTACCGCGGTCCAATGTTTTACTGTAATTGTGAATTTAACAAACCGCCACAATAATTCTTGACCGCCTTTTGACCAAACAATGCAAACCGGCAGCGATCATTAGCGGAAACATGCAAAACCAGATCAGTCAATTGTTGCCCTGAAATTACACACAAACCCTGTGATCGCAGTATCGATTACCGTCTATCAAACGCCGGAAAGGTCCATTTTTCAACTCTATTATTTTGGAGAATAATTTCCTCGACACACGGATTTAAGTAGGATACCGGCAAAGCAGCATTGACCTGAGACCCAAGTCTCTTCCACCTCGGTGCCAAGTCCGTCGGTTCATTTTGAGCTGCTCCCCAGGAAATTCCGGCTCCTGGCGGGCCTAAGAAGGGTAGCGCTTCAATCATCATAATCCCTAACTCGGCCGTGGACCCGGAAAAGGGAGAGGGTCACGGTCCATGTCTGCAACACACCAAACATGCCCCTCATAATTCCATCAACCTCCCCAAGCGGTAACACCCATAATCTGGCATAAACCGGGCTCACAACCGCCCATTCAGTGATGCTGGAAATAATACATCCCGATCCTAAATAATGCTATCTGTCCGCGGATCATACAAAATCTGAAAGAAAAACGTCCTTGAGCAAATTTACCTATCCGGATTACCCAACGGCCAATGGCTATCTGACGGAGATTACCCGGCGAAAGTACATTGATGCTGCTGTGGCCAATAATGTGCTGCCCAGGGATGCGCATCGCATGCCGGATATTATTTCGCTTTCTGCATCGAATGACAGCACCAGGCCCATTCAGTTTTGGCAGTTGTTCTCGGTGCTGGGACAGGAGCGGATCGTCGGTATCGTCAGGAACTTTTATGCGCGGGTTTATGACGATGAGGAATGGTTTCGTTCTGCATTTGCCCGTATCGGCGGGGCAGACCATCATGTCGCCACGCAATCTGCCATGTGGCTGGATGTGATGGGCGCCGGGCCTGCTTATCATGGTGGCGAGTATCGGCTTAACTTTCACCATACACATAATGCCATTCAGCTGATGAACGAAAAGGGCGCACAGCGCTGGGTGAAACTGATGGTTGAGGCATTGGATGCCTCGGCAGATTTCATGACCGAAGACAAAAGAGTAAGGCCCTGCATCAATACGTTTCTGACGCATTTTTTTGGTAAATATGCCGATGATTTCAGATTCAACAATCGTGAGACTTTCGGTGAGATAAACCCGCCTTTCAAACGCAAGATCAATTTTCTCAATATGACAGAATCTGCAATTGAGGCATTGCCGGAAGAGGAATTGAAGAACGCCCTTGTCGACCGCGGCGTTAACGTGGCTGACTATCCGGACAAGAGAGCGCTGGTGAATAAGGCACTGCGTTTGTAAGCCGCCATGCGGCGAAGCTCTCCGGTATTCAGATTCATCAAACTCGGCGAGAAGATCGGCTTTTATTCCATATTTATTTTGTTGGTGCACCCGACAGGATTCGAACCTGTGACCTCTGCCTTCGGAGGATGTCCAGTAAGTATTTGATATATATGGGTATTTATGGATAACTATCTGTTTTTATTCATTGTTTTGCGTTGGGCATAATGATAGAATTGTCTCCAAATTCCTCCGAATTCTTTCCTGGTGGTGACCAGGTGATGACCCGGATTGGAGTGTTGGATGAGCAAAACAACAAACAGCATAAAACTCACTAAACGATCTGTCGATGCGGCTGCCCCCAAGTCTAGTCGCTACACAATTTGGGATGAGGAACTCAAGGGGTTCGGTCCCAGGGTCCAAACTTCAGGGATCAAGAGCTTCATTTTGCGGTATCGACCCGGTGGCGGGAGAAAGGCTCCGATTAGACAAATTGTATTGGGTCGCTATGGCGTGTTGACGGTCGATGAAGCTCGAAAACTTGCCAAACAAAACCTTGGTCGAGTCGTGGAGGGATCCGACCCTGCTCAAAGACGCCATTCGCAACGAAAGCAAATGACAATAGCTGAACTATGCGATCTCTATTTCGCAGAAGGAACAGCGACGAAGAAAGCCTCGACCCTCAGAATTGATGAAGGGCGCATCGAGCGGCATATCAAACCGATGCTTGGTAACGTGCAAATTGGAGCGCTTCGCAAAGCCGATGTCGAAAAATTTATGCGCGACATTGCAGACGGCAAGACCGCTCGAACTATCAAAACTAGAGCGTGCGGGAAAGCACTTGTTCGCGGTGGCAAAGGGACAGCTTCAAAGTGCGTTAGCCTGCTGGGCGCAATGTACACATTTGCACTTGAGCGGGAACTGGTTTTATTCAGTCCAGTTCGAGGTGTCAAAAAATATCCGGACAACAAAAACCAGAGCTACCTCTCTCTTGATGACCTCAAGCGCTTGGGAACGGCACTGTCAGAAATAGAAGCAGAGGGTGGAAGCCCAACTGGAATAGCGTGCCTCTGGATGCTTGCACTCTGCGGCGCGCGCAAAGGAGA
This sequence comes from uncultured Rhizobiaceae group bacterium, assembly GCA_947501445.1. Classification (GTDB taxonomy): domain Bacteria; phylum Pseudomonadota; class Alphaproteobacteria; order Rhizobiales; family Rhizobiaceae; genus Hoeflea_A. Next base: position 8,438 of record CANMVS010000039.1, read on the forward strand.
GATTGTTGGCCTCAGATGGAAAGAGGTAGATTTCACTAACTCATGCCTCTGCCTTGAAGATAGTAAAACTGGCGCAAAGATCATACCGCTTGGCCATGCAGCAATTGAGCTACTGGCAAACCAACCTCGCATTCAAGATGTCGATTGGGTTTTTCCATCGGACCGCGCTGACGGTGAAACGCATTATCAGGGGATCGGGAAAATCTGGAAGAAGGTTCGACAAAAGCTCGACATGCCCCAACTGCGTATTCATGATCTGCGTCATTCATTCGCCGCTGTGGGCGCAACTCATGGGCAGTCACTGCCGATAATCGGCGCAATCCTTGGACATCGCGAAGTGAGCACAACGCAGCGGTATGCTCATCTGGCAGATATGCCGGTAAAGAAGGCAACAAATGACATCGCCAAGCTGATCTCGTCTGCGATGTCGGGCGAGCCAGTAGCTGCAATCAAGCAAGGCCGAACAGAAGAGGCATCCATCGACAAGTCCGAAGTGGCGAGCTTAATTTCGAACCTCCAACAGCTTCTGAAAATAGGCTGATGGTCATGGCAGAACTTCTTCGCATAATTGCCTTCGGACCGATCAGCTTGTTCAAGTTGGTTTTTGTTGGAAGCCTGATCTTCCGAAGATACCTCGGATGCAACAGGAACTTGAGCCCTATCCATGATCAAATGGCCATTGTTCAAACCGGACACTACTTCAAACGACGATTGCTGAATGGAGAGGAATACCAACTTTTCAGATTGCTCGAGAATTGGATCAAAGAGCATCCAGGCTTTCGTCTATTCGTCCAGGTTTCTCTTGGTGAGATAATCGGATCGGATACGGGAGCAGAAAAAATCCATTCCGCACATATGTTGCCACTTGAAGCCAAGGAAGTCAGTTACAAAGATTCATTGACTGAAGATTGGAATTGTAGGGGTGATGCACAGTAATTCACTATGTTATCCTTAAGTCATGAAACCCATACAACTCGCCAGATTCAATGCACTTGCCGGGTATTCCCGTCACCCAAGAGCAATGCTCACAGGGGAAGAATTGGGTTGGTTCGAACATGGCGACGAACGCATCTTGGGGATTTTAATTCGTGATCGCACTGATAACGACTATGCCGGTATGGTGTTGGCAAGAGATGAGCTGCTGCAATATCGATGGACAAACATGACAACCTTCGAGGCATCGCCTAGGAGGGCTCGAGCATTGCTGCGAAAAGCCATGGAAGCCGCTGAAATGGCGCCCGATGAGGAACATTATCAGGGCCATGCTCAAACAGAACCCATTGACTTCTTCACACCTGTTGTTGCCGAAGCGCGCCTCTCTCCTGATTTCAAAACAATAATTGAGCAAGAAGGTTTTTCTCCAGCTTTGGGCATCATGGAACCCATGATGCGTTGGTACGATGACGTGGATGGCAATTTTATCGAGCAGTTCCAAACGACGGGATTTGATGCCCGTGTTTGGGAACTCTATCTATTTGCTACGCTTATCGAGCTGGGTTTCACTTTTGACAGAACCGAACCCGCTCCAGATTTTGTTTCTTGGTCGCTTGTCGGCTCAGTTGCAGTTGAGGCAGTGACGGTAAATCCCACGAAAGACAAAAAAGGGGCCTTGGTCCCATCGCCCTCTGTGGAAACAAAAGAGGAGCTTCGCAGATTTCTTTCGGACTATATGCCAATAAAATTTGGCAGCGCACTCTATTCCAAACTCTGCAAAGAGTACTGGAGCAAAGAGCACATTCAAGGCTTGCCCTTTGTCCTAGCGGTCCAAGATTTTTCCGCTCCGCCAGAAGTCGCCGGAACGCGCTCCGCGCTGCAACGCTACGTCTACGGTTTTGAAAACAATGTTGAGGAGAAATCAACTGGTGAACTCGTCATCACGCCGCGCCGTATCGAGTCACACCAATGGGGGCAAAAGACGATTCCATCGGGTTTCTTTTTCTTGCCAGGTGCTGAAAATGTTTCCGCCGTTATCTTCAGCGACAGCGGGACGATCGCAAAATTCAATCGCATGGGTGCTCTGACCGGATTTGGATCTAACCGGGTGAGAATGCACCGAGAAGGAATGGCATGCGATCACACCAAAGACTCGGCGCAACCTATTCCTTTCCAGTCTGAAGTTACAAAAAATACCTATTCAGAAACCTGGGTTGAGGGACTGGAAATCTATCACAACCCTCAAGCCGTGGTGCCATTGGATCCAAGCCTTTTTCCTGGAGCCGGGCATGTCCACTTGAGTGACACCGGGGAAATCAAGGCAAGATTACCCAAATGGCACCCATTGGTATCTCGCACAGTGGTCATGACACCTGAACCGTAGTGAGCTACGCGAATTTTGATACTATGGACTTGCTGTCTTCATCACGATTTTGGTCGCGACGTAGATCATCACTCGTTATTTTGGCAAGCAGTCAATGATCGTTTCGTCCACTAAAATGACACAGCAAAAAACGCGACCGTTACATCAACAACAAATTGTGCAAAATTTGAATTTATAATATATTGATTTTGTTAGTTTTTTTATATTTGCTGACACATTGTAAAAAGAGGCCCTCGTCTTGTGGTATATATTATAAATAGCGCTGCGTGACATATGACCAATCATCTCCCCTCCATCGTCGATCTCCTACAAGAAAACGGTCCGCTTCTGACCAGTGATATCTCTAAAATGTACCGCGATATGGGACTTGGAGAATCGGCTGCGAGGCAACGGGTAAGCAGGCGGCCGGAAGAAGTGAAATCGCTCTACGGGTTGCCTTTCCCGAAAGGGGCGCGGTTTTTGTATCTTGAGGGCGATTTTGGCGACAAGCGTTTTTTTCGGTCACTGATCGCAAAGTTGAGTGAAACCAAATCATCCTATTCCGCTGCAATATCTGGTATGATTGCGCGTGAGGGAATTTGCTTGAAAAGCCAGTGGGACATTGTTTCCGGTGCACCTGTTTTACAGCGAAACCATGTAGCTAGCGCGGAGATTTTGCGCCGCTTGCTGCAAACTAAACTCATCAAGGAAGTGCCCGTAGCCGGTATTGGCGAATGCTTGATCCTGAACGAGCGCTTTTATCCGACGAATTTCTCGGCATTTAGAGCCCGGTGTACAATTGAACATATTTTAAGAGAGGCAGTACGTAGATGGGCGATCAGAATGGGGCTCTCCACATCAAATGTGCTGGAGGTAAGCAGTTCATCCTATCTGCCCAAGTTCTCGACCTTTTGTTTTGATCTCGTTGGTCCATCCTATCTGAACGCCCTTGCGACGTGGAAAGACAAGACGCCTAAACCCGGTTTCTTTGTTTCTGACATTATTTGGAACGAGGATATGCGCGAAGCCGAGGTGGATGGATTTCTGAAAAAAGTCGACACCTTAAAACCCTTACGCGGTCTTTCGGCTTTTCAACCAATGTTGGTCGCTGCAGGATTTACAAAAGACGCTTTGATGAAGTGTCGATCCAAAGGAGTTATCACCGTAACGCCCGATACCCTCTTTGGGCGAGACATTGCTGAAGCCCTTCTGGAGCTGTTGACCACGCTTGAAAAGGCAGCTCAGATCGCAATCGGTAATCCAGAGAAAATCGAGGCACTTTTTGACAAACTGTCAGGCCTGGATGGAAATTTGCGCGGCGCTTTCTTTGAAATGGTTGTTGGTCATCTGGTTCGTCAACTCTTTCCGGGATCTATAGATATCGGCGTTCTAGTCTCCGATTTCGAGAAAAGGGCTAAAGCCGACATCGATGTACGTCTTGTGAACCAAACCGAAGTGGTTTGCTATGAATGTAAAGGGCATGCACCGCACGTGCCGGTTACCTGTGAAGATGCAAAATACTGGCTCGAAAAACAAGTGCCGACTATACGTGCTGCCCACAATATGGAAGGCCGGTTCCAAAGTCTGAAACCCGTTTTTGAGTTCTGGACCACCAGCTTTTTTGACGCAGATGCTCTAGCTTATCTCGAAAAACGCAAAGTGGCGATTTCGAAGTATCGAATTGAGTGGCGCGATGGCACCTACGTACACGAACAAGCGTCAGCGCTTCAAAATAAAACCATAAAGAAGGTGTTGGATCAGTACTATTTCAACCATCCGATGATCAAAGTTGTGAGGCAGCCTCGCGACAAGCCAACGCCCAAACTAAATGATCAGTTGTAAACACATATCGTTCGATAAATGTTATCATTGCACGATGTGCTCAGCTGATAGTTCTTTTTTTTCAAAGGGTTGAGTTCCACTAGATTACGATTCTGAAAACGGGGCGATCATAGCATTTCGACAAAACCGTACGATTATGCTTGTTTTCGTACGGTTTTTGAATTATATAGGAAATTGCATGGAATTCGCCGCCACGCAGTCTCACGGACGAAAGGAAAGAAAATGCAGAATCTGGCTGACACTGTTCGTCCTTTTATAGGAGAGATCAGCGACAAAGACCAACGTGAAGACGCAGCAGAAGCGCTGGAGTTTCTGTGTGAAATCGATATTGCTCTGGTTGCGGCCGAAAAGGCAAATAAAGGCGTTCCCAAGCTACGCAAAGCTTCCCGCGCAGGGCTAGCGTCGGTTATCGCGAATCGAGGAAAGATAAAATCTCTCAACGACGCCGACATCATGATGTCGATGGCACAATTGGTCGAAATCGTAGGCTGTGTTTATGATGGGGCCGGTAAAAAGATGGCCAAACGTCGACCAGCAGGTGCGGTGCTTGCACAATTGGAACCAACACATCCTAGCATACTCAATATGCGCATTACACCTAGAACTCATGAAGAAACCCATGGCGGGCGCCGCAGGCTGGGTTAGTTAAACTGCAATGACTCCTTTTCTTCTGAGCTCCCAGACGGTGCTCGACATCGCCAAAAAACAGAATTTGCCTGCCGAGCGCTGGTTGGAGGCTGCCACGAGCCGCGGGATCTATGAAGAAGATATCTGCATAAGTGCTGTTGTCCCCATGACCGTCATGCATACGATCGAGCAGCAGATTGCTATTGCCCGAAAATCTCGGTCCACAATCGAACCAACCGTTGCAAGCCTTGGTATTGTAAAAACCAATGCCCAGCGATTTATAACAGCTTTTCACGCAAGCGATCGGATTGTTCCTATGGATCATTTGATCGCTGGTCGTTGGGGTGATCTGCTCAACATGGAGTTGGTTTTTACCGACGAGCATGGAGTTACATATGAGGTCGGCAGTTCCGAAAAAATTGAATTGGCGACAGCATCAGTGGGCCGTGACGGGCTTCCATTTGTATATGTTGATCGAGCCCAGATCACTCATTCAACTATTCCAAATCTTGATGTTGAGTGTCCGGTCAGGTTCGCAGAAAGCCTTAAGTCCTGATGCTAGAAAAGACGACCCGCAGAGCGTCTAACCGGCACCAAATTCTTGCGCTAAGCGGAGGCGGTTACCGAGGTTTGTTTACCGCGTCCTTTCTAGAAAGTTGTGAAGAAAAATTCCAAACCAAATGTGCGCAAAGGTTTGATCTCATTGCCGGCACGTCAATCGGCGCCCTGCTGGCTGCTGGCTTGGCTTTGGATATTCCGGCGACCGCCATGAAGTCGGCAATGTTGAAACATGGACCGCTAATTTTCAAACAGACACTGGTAACACCGTTAAAGCGCTTTGCCCTGCATTCTCCATACGATAGTGAGCCTTTGAAACAAGCCATCTTTGATGTACTAACACCGCAATTGGCGCAGACACGTCTTGATGCAATTGATGCCCCTCTTCTAATTAATGCTGTCAACTACACCACAGGGAGCTCAGAAATATTCCGTTCTCGTGGATGTGCCGGATCAGATGCTTCCGAAATCACGCTCGTAGACGCTGTACTGGCAAGCGCGGCAGCTCCAACCTACTTCCCCCTCAAAAAGATAGGCGTGAACCAATATGCCGATGGCGGTCTCATCGCCAATGCACCAGACATGGTTGCGCTCGGCGAAACTCTCAGCACGTCAAAAGCTTTTCTGGAAAACATCTACATGCTGTCGATAGGAACAGCTGGTCGCCGTGAAGGCGCAGCGCTACGCGACAAAGCATTTAATCCGTCCGTTCTGTCCTGGTTTTTTGTGCGGGGTTTGGTTCAATCGATAATGTCAGCCCAGGAAGTTCTAGCCGTTCAGCAAGCCTCCGACCTCTTGCGCCTGCGTCACATCCGCATTGATCAGGAACCTGCGCAGCAGCAGGTGAAAGCCATATCAAGTCTTGATAAAGCCGATCAGCAGGCGACCGACACATTGATCTCACTGGCGCAAACTGCATTTGATCGGGAGAAAACCAATCGACAGCTCCGATCGTTCTTCTAACTCACTTCTTCTTGAGTGGCTGCAGCTGCTTCATAAGTCCCTGCTCCCAGATACCATAGGATTCTGGCGAAGCCCAGAAAGTGTCCCAGGCCAAATTCAGCCGCTCCGCCCAAGGGGTGGCTGCCCCGGGTGCGATCGTTTCAACACCCATTCCCTCGACACCGACACGCACTTCTGTGGCTAATGTTTGTAGCAGCGGCTCAGCGAAACATGCCTTGTATTCAGGGCTTGGCTTGATGTCAGAAAGCAGTAAAAATGTATTCCATTTCGCGCCAATCCGTTTTGCCTCATCAACAAAACCAAGCTGGTTCAGCGTCAGCAAAACAACGCGCATACGCACATCATCGGGCGGATGACTACTGGTGGTATGAAGCGGTATCTCAAAAGGGCTCTGCCCCCGTTTGGCCGTCAGATGAAGGTGGGACCAACCATAGGCCGGACCCACCGTGATTGTCGCAAACAAGTCACAAAACAGCTCTTCCAACCATGACCTCTCCCAGCATCTTTGCCAGACATGGTAATAATATGGAATTGCTGACGCGGAGCGCTCACGTTGCGCGGTTTGCAAAAGTTTTGCGGTATGCTTCCGGGTCGCCAGAAAACACAGCCGCATGGCATCACGAAAAGTGTCAAGACCCGCATTGTCCTTATAATAGTCATGCAAAAGTGGATGCGCCAACTCATGATAGAGGTCCGGCAGATGCAGGAGATAGCGATCTTCCAGCAACGGAACCATCAAAAGGTTATACTCTGCATAGATTCCAAAATAAGATGTCGACAGATTGGCTACTGTCGGCGCTATCAATGGATATTGCAGCTCATCGCAAATCTCACGGACCATAATATTCAAACCCGTCAGATCCTGAGGCGCCGCACTAAGGGCGGTCACGCCGATCATCTCGATATCGTCGAGATTTTTAACAAGTCGGCGAAGATGGCGCAGACGGCGCGGTGTTTGGATCTCCGAATTGACGATCGTTTCCCCCTGGCGAGCGCGCAATTCATCTAGAACTGTCCGCAGCCGTTCTCCACAAATCTGACGCAATCCATCATGCGTACCGGGATAGTTCGCCTGGCCGACCATGGTCGTCAGCCTACGGGCTCGGTCGATGAGTTGCAGAAATGTTCCGGAAAGATAATCCTCCACCGTTACAAAGCCATCCTTTGTGCAATAACCGCACGCTCGGACTCCAAATGACCGGCCAGTCGGTTCAATCTTGTTAGTAGTTCGTTTGAATGTTTAGGCTCTTTCAACAAGGTGGCCAGCGCCGCAAAATCGTCAATCGGTTTGCCGCTCATATCGGACATCAGCCCGACAAATATCAATGTGCGAAGGCTTACTTCTTCTACTGGCGCACTGATCTCCTCAAGCAGGTCGATTAGCCTATCACATGATGTGTTTGATCGCCCTTCCATATCTGTTTCAATTTCAACCATCGCGCTATCTATGAGATCTTCATAATCTTCGTATTTTGAATGCAGTCCGGAAAAGAGGCCAATGCTGCTCATGACGCCGCCTCGTTCCCGGTTATAGTGGCAAAATTCAGTGTATCGGTGTCATACTCGGCAGCGTCCTCAAACAGAATCCGGTCGCAGAGCACAATCGATGCAGGCAATCTCGAACAATCTTCGGGCCGCGACCAGGATAGACAGGCAAGGGAAAACACATCCTGCAAGCACTCCTCAATCGGCATTGCTCCTGACGCTCGCATAATGTGCAACGGCCGCGTCGTTCCCTGCCGTCTGAAAGGATCGCCTGTCGTACAGACGAATCCTTCTTCATCCGTCAGCGCATAAAACGTACCCATCCTCGGATTATAGGTGCGCATTCCGTCCTGGTTCAGTAAACGCAAAGTGACGGGGCCACTCTTTTTGATTTCGACAATAGTAAGTTCAAAATCCTGATCAATCTGACCTGTTTCGGCAAGCTTGGCGCAGGCGTTGGAAAGCCCGTCGATTTCGCCAGGAAACGCCCGGCCATCACGGTGGATGACAATGTGCTTGGGCAACTTTTCGAAGTGCTTTGCTTCAGCTCCGATGAGTTCCTGCAAATACCCCTCAAGCTGCTCGCTTGTCAGTTGCTCTTTTTGTCGCGATCCCCACGTCTTCCCGTAAGTGATCTTGCCACCGCCAGATACTAGGGAAAGCGCCGCGGTGTTGAGCTTCACATCAATGCCGACCACCAGATCTGCATGAAGCTGTGTTTTGACGATGAACGGCGTTTTACCATTGGCCAAGAGCACTTTACTCAGAGCGACGTTGCGCAGGTAAGAGCGCAGCCTTCCCTCCTTACGGCGGTCAGCCACATAAACGGGGCCACCGTTGCGATTAACCGACACGTATGATTTCAATGCGGTCGCTGTGTGAATGACAGATGCATTCAATCCAAACTCATTTGGGAAGTCCTTCACCACCATGGCTTCGACCTGATCACTCTTGCGAGGTCCGCGCTTAACCCCATGGATCATCACTAAGGCATGCCCCGGGAGAGGTCGGGCTGCTTCCATAGCAGCTTTAATTGCTTGTGCTTGGCCAACAAAATTGCGCTGAACGGAAATATCGTCATAGGCAATTACCTCCGGATCATAACCGCCCCCGTTTGGGTAGAGCCTGTTCACCTCGCGTTTCAAATCCTTTATCAACTCGTCGCCACACCCATTGTCGATCGATTGCGGCAAGACCACATATTGGCGGGTAAAGGGAGTGCTGGAGTAAAAGCCAGCCGCAGGGTCGCTCAACATTTTTTGCCGGGTAGAACCTAGATTGCGAAGCGCTATCGACTGACCGCTGGCCCCGCAAGTGGAAATTGACCGGCCTTTGCCGAATTCAAACTCGGGAATATCAAACGCTGTTGAATGAGCTAGAATCGGTTGGTCAGAGACCGACAGCGCCACATTGCCAAGCCGCAGATCCTGCAAATGTGTCGTGATGAACGCTTTCGTTTTGTTGCGCCTGATATGAGGTGCGAGGATTGTGTGTTTCTGTGTTCGTGCGCCCTGTTGGCCGTGGGTGTCCTCGACCAGAAAACACAATTCCGCAGGCGCCGTCTTCGGGTTAACGTCGCTGGTGGTGTAATAGATAGCGGCACCATTGGGATCGAGCCTCGCCACACGTTCCGGTACTGGTTTTTGGGAGTGACGGTTCACATAATCCAGGAGGCTCAGGGTGTCTGCACCATCCCGAATGAGCGGCTCACTGATATCGTACTCGGGCAGGCCCTGTAATTTCACTTCGTACCAGATGTGGCCGAATTGATATACGAGTGTACGTCCTTTCAGCTTGTTAAATGCAGCCCGATCGATATTGGCCGACAAAGGATTACGCCGAACAAATTTCGTCTTGATGTCGATGCATAGACCCCAATTACCATCCGCAATGGGTACAACCCGAAGGCTTGCACCGCCATGGATGTTGAGGTTGTCTTCTGTGCCTTCCGGTCGTTTGTTGAAGAAGGCTTGACCCGTTTTTGGCTGCCACAAGGCGTTGCGGTCACGGAGCGGGGCCTGAATGGTAAACTGAAGAAAGCGCTGTCGGATGGGATCAAGTGCATCACATCGGTTTGTGAAATCGATGTCGAGCGTTTCGCCGGTTACCTCCAACCGCACTGCTGTTCCCACCAGTTTCACCAGGGGTGGATCGCCCGCATCGGTCGGAATAACCACAAACGCGACCCCGTTCCGATTGATGTTCGTAACCGGTGCGCGAAGGATGCGGCTCAACCGATCGATCAGTGTTTGAAGATTTTGGAAATAGTCAGGCATATCTGGCGACAGGCCTATCGTTTTAAAGACCGAATAGCGCGCCGAAAGGCCCTCCAGGCCGGTGATGGGAAATATATTGGTTTCAACCGTCATGAGGATTCCTCCAGCAGGTGGGTTTGAAATTGCAGCTGTCACAAGTCTGGGGGTAGCGAGCCGTTGAAAACTCCTCAGCCGTCAGTTGCGGATATTTCCGACCATCCATTAGGCTGGTCATTTCGAAAGCAGACGTATTCATGAATTCTTCGGCCATGTCGAAATGGTCTTGGTCGAGGCGATGTTCCCGAACTGTGCCGAGCAACAGCTGAACCTCAAATAGGCGCATCGCATCGGCTCGTCGATGCTCTTCCTCGACATAGATCTCCCAGTTGACATGAGGTTTGCAGCGCTCAAGAGCAATGGCGTAAAGCGCCAGTTGCATCCAAGCATCATATGTACCCTGAGCGTGAACTTTCCAGTCGATGATGGTCGGTGATTCATCATCATGAAACGCGATCAGATCAGGTACCGCAACCATGGTTGCGCCATCAAAAAGCGAGTACTGAAGCACCCGCTGGCTAACCAAAAAGTCAGCGCTTTTCATGATTTCCTTGACCTCATCGCAGGAAAAAAGCGTGCGAAGTGCCGTATCGATCTCTTGCCAAGCCTGCGATGCCTCATCATCGCTAACATCGTTCTTTAGGAGTGCAAAATGATCACCAGCAGCCTTGATGTCCAACCTGAGATTGCTGGCCGTATTTGAACGGGCAAATGCAAGCTGTTTGTCAAACCGCTCCTTTGCCAAATCGACTATCTCGCCCAAATTCATCGGACGTCCTTGATTAATGCGTGGGACAATTTCTTCAGAAATGATATCATCAACCAATCGCCCGCGCCAGGCACCGATGCTGTCCGCTTTACCCATCAGATGTACGGCACGCCGTTTTTCATCCCTTTTTGCCTGGCCAACCCCCATGAGATTTTTGTAGAACCACTGCCGCTGGCAGGCCTGAAAAGCGCGACCACTTGAATAAGACCACTTCATGAACGTCCCCCTTTGCGCGAACGTATGAAGGCGAGATACTCAACCAATTGCTCTTCTTCATCGTCAGTTACAACGCCAATACGCGCTGCAAGCTGGTCATTTTCGTAGTTTTTCTTTTCTCCGGGCTCAGTTACGGGATAGCCAGCAAGCTCCATAAGCAGAGCGTAAGGAACCCGGTACAATTCAGCGAGCTTGTGCAAGTATTGTGGTGCAGGTGTCTTAATTTTGGCCGTTTCCAACTGGCTCAAATAGGCATTGGAAACTCCAGTCTTGGCTTCGACCGAGCGCAGCGACAATCCTGCCTTGGCGCGAGCGGAGGCAAGAAATGTTGCCAATTTTCCTGATTCTTGTTTCATTCGCATAGAATCGCACGCAATGCTAAGTTTGTCAAGCAATTGAATGGCTGATGCATTCAACACATTGCGTCGGGGCCGTACGTAGCCGTAAATTACGAAAATCGGTAACTACCTCATCAACCCTCTGCGTGATAGAGTTGCTAGACCCTATGTCCCGCGCGGCTGGCGCCAGTTATGAATTGGCGTCTGCCTTGTCATGTAAGATCGGGATGGC
>CANMVS010000040.1 GCA_947501445.1 uncultured Rhizobiaceae group bacterium
GAGAAGTTCATTGCTGATCCATTCGGGAATGAACCCGGTGCCCGTTTGTACTGCACAGGCGATATTGCGCGCTGGCGCTCTGATGGCACGTTAGAGTTTCTGGGCCGTTCAGACTTCCAGGTAAAAATCCGTGGCATGCGGGTGGAGCTTGGCGAGATCGAGTCCGCGCTGGTCAAATGTGCAGGCATCGCCCAAGCTGCCGTCGTGGCGCGCAAGGCCGAAGACGGTAACTCAAGCCTCATCGCATACGTATCGCCAAGCGAACAAACCAATCCTGCGATTGCTGAAGGCCCCAAAATTGAACCAGCTGAGATTAACGGATCAGACCAACTGGTCTTTGGACTCAATCAGGTTCAGATCCTTTCCCTGGCAGGTGTGATTGATTTGGAATTGATTCGTGGAAATCTAACTCAGATCTTACCAGCCTATATGGTTCCTTCAGGCTTTATCGGCTTGAATAGACTTCCTTTAACAGCATCAGGCAAAGTCGACCACAATGCACTCCCCAGTGCTGACCCCGAGCTGATACAGGCAGCTTATATCGCTCCGCGAGACGGCGCTGAGACACTGGTTGCGGATGCCTATGAAGACATTCTTGGGATCGAACTTGTCGGAGCCAGAGACAATTTCTTCGAACTTGGTGGGCACTCATTGTTGGCTGTACGTCTTGCAGCACGCCTTGAGGCAAAAACCGGCAAAGTTCTGCCTGTCAGAACGATATTCGAGTTGCCGACTGTCAACGAACTGGCAAACAGACTTGAGAGTGAAGAGGAAAACGCTTCCTCTCCTGCAGTTTCAATGCTCACAGATGATTGCGCGTTGAGCAATAATCTGTCTTCGCAGCAAGCTGCTGAAATGAAATCCATTGTTAATTGCACTTCAATACTGCTCACTGGATCCACTGGTTTCCTTGGTCGTTATCTTCTGAAGGAGCTGCTTGCATCTGATGTATCTCAAATTGTGTGCCTGGTTCGTGCTACCAACCGGAACGAGGCCGAGCGACGAGTAAGAAAGGCCCTTCTTGAGATTTCGGTAAGCACTGAGGAGATTGGCGGCCGCATCGACGTAATCTGTGGCGATCTGACCGTACCCGGATTTGGGTTGAATGAGGCGGATCAAAAATTTATTGCCGAGAATTGTGACGGGATACTCCACAATGGCGCAGAAGTCAATTTTGTCAAACCTTACCGCGATTTGAGGTCAGCAAATGTAGTTAGTGTCGTTGAACTACTGAAGATAATGAATCATTCACGGCCCAAGGTATTGCATTTTATTTCAACATTGAGCGTCTTCGGCATGATCGACCGTGCGAATCTTGACCCTCAAAAGACGCCAAATTTCCCAGTTGATGCAAGTGGTTACGCGCAAACAAAATGGGTTGCTGAATCTATTTTAAAGCGCGCCATGCACAACGGTTTCCAAATTTCAATTTACCGACCCGGATTAATCGTTGGTGACTCCCTAAGCGGTTGGTATGCGACGAATGACACTGGAACGGCGGCACTGTCGATGGCTCTGGATCTCGGATATGTGCCAGATGTCCACCTGTCGAACGCCCTTGCAATTAACGTCGATCAGGCTGCCAGGCAAATCGCCACCGCGCAGATAAGATCAGATGGCCAGGACAATATTTTCCACATTGCCGGAAACACAGAATTATCAACAGGTGCGATTATAAATGCGGCTAGAACCGTTGATATCGGTTTGCAAATCTGCTCGCTGGACGAATGGTTTGTGAAAGCGCAGAATAAACTGCATTCCTGTCCTGAACACGAATCTGCATGGTTGATAAAAATGCTCCAAGACCAACTTCATACTACCAAACGTGATGACGGCACATCTGACAATGTATCTGAAAAAATTGATGAAAAAGAACTGCTCACACATATGAAAGAAAAAACAGCCGTGATAGGCAAAAATCGATATGAACAACTGCATTCAGTAATTCAATCGGATCCGAGTATCAGCCTGGAAATGCCGATAAAATGGTTGTCGGAGCACCGAAAGAAATCTCCTGATTGGAAATGAACTTTGAAATTGGCGACTTTGGTGGGAAATGATTCCGAAAAAATTGTAACAGACATGGAAGACGTCCGAGATTGACAACTGGTTGTATGGCTGACTGCCCCCAATGGTGACCTTTATGCGCACATTTCCTCATTTCGATTGATGCGTCCAGGCGCAAACTGGTGCACCGCACCATTGAGACAGCTATCGTGCAGAACAAACGAAGAAGTTGGAAAGCCGAGTGACTGCGCGCGAGTCCCTCGAGATAATGATATCGGATTCTTCAGTTTCGGGGGTCTCAACGGTGGTCGCTTCCAATTCTCCGGTGCGGTACTGCGAGGAGACCGCATCCATTACCATGCCGTGGCCGTGTGCCCTGTATCAATCCGATCTGTCCGGTGCCCACCAGTACCGTCTCAATGCCGCGGTCAGCGCGTGGGAATATACGGTTACCGTCGTGGGGTTTGCCTATATCAAGGATGCTGACTTTAATTACATCGTATGCCGTCGCAAATACCGGGTTGTCGTTGAGAAATTCGCGCAGCCAATTGACAACACTCATGCCGCAGTTCATGTCTTGATCATGAGACCGCGTTCATGAGACCGCGTTCATGGGACGACAACATGTTGCTGGAAACTGCCATTCCGAAGATGAAGAATTTCGGCACGTTTTCAGCGTGCGACAGCGGGTCTGCCAGATTGCTGCATATGGGTATGGCGTTCGACACATCTGCGAGCAGCTTATCAGAACCGAAGCCGGCTTTTCGCTATCGATAACTGGAAATATTTAATATTTCTCAAAGTGCTGAAACAATCCATTGGCGGTCTTTTCATCAATCGAACCCAAATTTCCCTCGCAGTAACCGATTGCCGTGTTGGCTATTACAAACCTGCCGACGGGTGCAATCCGTATCGACGGATTAATATCTTCAAGTACCGGAGGACGATTTTAATAGTTTGCCAATTGAGTCCGCGCGAGGGGGCAATGGAAGACATATTGGTTCTTTAAAGAGTGCCTGGCGTGGCAACGGTGGTGTAGTGGTTGCGATTAGTGGTCGCGATGGCAGAGCGTTGAGAAAGGCCGTGTCAACGGTCGTTGCCACAGGTCTTGTGTTCGCCTGAATTGACAAAAAAGGATGCAACAACTCATGCCGATGAGCTGGTGCATCCCATCTCTGATTTTGTTCTTTGGGGCGTTACGCAGATTGCAATGTCGCAATTATGTGCGCCGGTTGGTGACCCATCAGGTGTTTTTGTTCAACGCCAACAGACACGCTTCTGCTAGTGCACGATCCGGTTTTTCGGCACCCAAAGGCGTTGCCCAACCGGCTTTCTCAACAATCCCGCGCTGCTGATAGTTGCTGGCCTTCTTTATCTCAGCCAATACAACGACCGAGTTGGGGTCAACCTGTGATTTCTGAACACAGTAAGGTGTAAGTGCCATGGCTGTGGCAGCCATGGAATCCTTGCTCGACATTTTCGCCGCTGTGCCGCTGGTCATCCAGCCACCCCAGCTAAACCCTACAACCGCCATGGCAATAGCGCCCGCACCCACGCCCATGAGCGCAGGTTTCGTCCATTCAGGAAATTTCATGATTACGTCCAATCAGTATTGGAAAAGTGCACGCTTGATCTGGTGCAGGTCCATCCTTGTAGCACGCAATCCGCGAAATGCCCGCATGTTTTCTCGGAAGACTTGAATTCGGGACCAATAAGAGCCATATATAGCGTGCGCATTTACAGCCATCATTGGCTATTTCACACCCCGCCTTGCCGGTGTGTTTGGTTTAACCCTGAATTTGCGAATGTTTCAGTCCCCAGTGCACACTGCACCGGGAACGCTTCCATTTTATTATAATTCTTGGGCCCCAAGTGAAAGTTGTCAGACATGACTATCCGTGCCAGGCACATCACAACCCGCTTCTTATATGCGTTCGAATGACCGGAATTTGGCAGGCTGGCTGCTGCCGGAGACCATCGTGTCGATTACGACGAGAAGCATATTCAAGGTGTTCAAGGCAGGTATGGCGACAAGTCGGCGCATTCATCCACCTGCCAGCGATTGCCGCAATCGGTTTCGTGCGACAGATGGGGCGAATCAATTCGGCGGACCTCGATGCCGCCCTCATTAAGGATCATTCACTATTATGACGACCACTGACATTAATCACCGTAACTCCCGTGCGAACCCGCATGAGGATGCAAAGCATCTTTTTGCGGTCGGACAGGCTGTACGGCTGCGGGGCGGGTTCGGAATATCGGCCTTGTCTTCTGACATTTATCATATCACCAGTACGCTTCCGGCGCGCGGTGGTTCTCCACAATACCGCATCCGCAATGAAGAAGAACGTCATGAACGCATGACCACGCAGGACAGTCTGGAAGCGGTCGACACATCACCAGGCGGTGACAGAGAAACCCTCATCGAAAGGACGTTTGGTCATGGCCAAGGGACAGAAACGCAGTAAGCGCGAAATCAGAAAACCAAAGAAAGACAAGAAACCGGTTAATGTCGAAAGTGGATTTGGCAGCCAGATCAAGAATGCAACAAATGGCTTTGCCACTTTGAAGAAATCCAAGTGATGAAAGAGCGATCAGTACACCATTGTTGGATGCGATGGGTGACAGACAGGATCCGGCATCGAACCGGACCAGAACCCATGATGAACGGACCCGCATTGCTGGGATCTGGAGTTCTGCGTAACACGGCGCGACAGGTATTCTGCAATAATCAGTGCCTCCGGAATCACACTGGAAAGACCGCTGGCGGACGAATTTCACCAGAGGATTCTTATTGTCAACGGCACGGATTCCAGAGCGATCTCAGCAATCTGGTTCATACCTGCGCCTTCAGAACCGAGATGGTGATACAGCAATGGCACTGACATTTCCAAACCAAAGCCGAAGCTATGATGAGACCGGAAAGCGTGTTCGCTTCACCGGATACGACGGCATGTTCGAGGTGCCATTTTTCGTAGAGACTGAAGCGCTTGAAAAGAAGATGAAGCACCCGTCGGGGACAGAAGCCGACTATCTCACTGCTTTCGACGACGCCCGAGCGGAAATAATTGCCGCAGCGACGGCTATTTACAGCCGCAGCAGTGGTTCGCCATTCATTCTCACCGCCGCAAGTTTTTGACCTCGATCGACTTAAACAGTTCCATTGCAAGACAACGCATACGCCAAATTCACGGTGCACAGAGCCTTGCACACAGGAACTGTTGCAAGCGAATGTTGATCGGAACACGCCACGTCGCATTGCAAAGCACATTGGTAGGGTCGAGCATGGTGCAAAAATTATCATTAATTTGGTCGATTGACTGATGAATGCGTGGAGCCATGGCAGTGCGCGCAGGCATTGGCGGGGATCGTCTCCTGTTGCGTTGATTTGCGTCTGACACGGCCAAAAAACCATCGTGACGAAATAAAAAATGTAGACCATCGCATGATTGGCGTGGAACGGTCTGGTCATGCCTGCGGCTAAATGATAAAAGGCCCGGCGTAATTATATGGGATATATATTCAAACCTGGTGCGGCTTCAAAGCGCAGGGCAACTGTTCTGCGCCCACACCAAAATGTTGTATATTGCTGATCCAAAAATCTTTTGAAAGTTTATTGCTCATGAAAAGGCGAATTCTGGCCGCCCTATTTTTGTTGGTCACAGCAGTGATAT
Source organism: uncultured Rhizobiaceae group bacterium (assembly GCA_947501445.1). GTDB lineage: Bacteria > Pseudomonadota > Alphaproteobacteria > Rhizobiales > Rhizobiaceae > Hoeflea_A. Next base: position 5,682 of record CANMVS010000040.1, read on the forward strand.
GCGCTGGACTTATCTGGTTCAATTTCTTCCGTCAGGAGATGATTGGGCAGTTCTTTGCAAACATGCAAGCGCCTGCGCAGGTTGTTTCGACAACGACTGTGGAAACGAGAACGTGGGAGCCGGGCATCACTGCAATCGGCACCGCGCGCGCTGCCAAGGGGGCAGAGCTGGCCGTCCAATCCGTGGGCCTGGTGAAGGAAATCCTGTTCAAGGCGAACGACAAGGTTGAGAAAGGTGCGGTGCTCGTGCGTCTTGATGATGCCGTTGAGCGTGCCGATTTGCTTGATGCCGAGTCTGCGGTGAAAATCAACGAGACTGCGCTGCAACGAAGCAAGCAACTCATGACCAGTGGCATCAACACACAGGCTTCTCTGGACCAGGTCTCCGGTGATCTGGATGCCGCGCGCTCCAAACTGGCCAGAACCCGCGCCTCAATTGAACTGAAAACGCTTTCAGCGCCATTTTCCGGCACAATCGGCATCCCGCAGATCGAAGTTGGCCAATATGTTGCATCAGGCACGGTAGTGGCAACCCTACAGGACCTGGAACATATGACGGTTGATTTCAGCATTCCCGAACAATTCGTCGGACGTGTGGAGCTCGGGCAGTCGGTCAGGTTTGGTCTTGAGGAGTCCAACCTGGACCTGTCAGGCACCATTGTCGGCATCGACCCACGCGGCGATGAGCGCACCCGTCTTGTCAACGTTCGGGCCAAAATGGACAATTCAACCGACACAGGCATCATCCCGGGCCGCTTCCTGCATGTGCGTATCGATTTGCCGGTGGAAAACGACATTATCGTTGTGCCGCAAACCGCGGTTGTGACCTCGCTTTACGGTGACTATGTCTACAAGGTTGTCGTGGACGATAAGGAGGGTGCGGCGCCCGATAGCCAGATGATCCGTCAGGCATTTGTCAAATCGGGCCGCCGTGAAGGCCGCGATATCGAAGTAACCGACGGCCTGTTGGCAGGTGATGTTATTGTGACATCCGGACAGAACAAGCTTCAGCCCGGTGCAAACGTCAAGGTTGACAATACGCTCGATATTACCCGAGCAAGCGAGAGCAGGTGAGCCGGCCATGACATTCACAGAACTTTTCATCCGAAGGCCGGTCCTGTCCACCGTCGTTTCGTTGTTAATCCTGCTGCTCGGGTTGCAGGGTCTTTCAAACCTTCAGGTTCGTCAATATCCTGAGGTCAAGGAAACGGCGATCACGATCTCGACCATTTACGTGGGGGCATCCGCAGATCTCATCCAGGGGTTTGTCACAACGCCTATCGCCAAGGCGGTTGCCAGCGCTGAAGGGGTTGATTACGTCACGTCGTCCAGCCGCCTGGGGTTCAGCACCGTGACGGTTCAGATGAAACTTGATTCTGATCCGAATGCGGCACTGACCGAGGTCAATGCGAAGGTTCAGGCAATCAGGGCATCCCTGCCCAGTGATGCGGAAGACCCGGTCGTTGCAAAGGGTACAGGTCAATCGTTTGCACTGATGTATCTGACCTTTGCAAGCCCGCAGATGAACGCACAACAGGTTACCGAATACCTTGTGCGGGTTGTTCAACCGCGGCTGTCGACGCTTGAGGGCGTGGCGGATGCACAGATTTTGGGGGGCCAGAATTTTGCCATGCGCGTTTGGATAGACCCGTTGCGGCTTGCCTCGCGCAATCTGACAGCAGCTGAAGTTGTCTCCGCCATCAGGGCGGCCAATTTCCTGTCTGCTCCCGGCAATACCAAAAATGATTTTGTTGCCTATTCGCTGGAATCGCAGACCACGCTGCAGACGGCTGAAGCATTCGAGGCATTGCCATTGACGTCCGAGGGTGACCAGATCGTGCGGTTGCGTGATGTGGCGCGCGTCGAACTTGGTCCGGAATCGACCGATACAAAGGTTATGTTCTCGGGTCAGGAGGGGACGTTCATCGGTGTGACAACAACACCGTCCGCCAACCCGCTTGATGTGGCCAAGGTTGTCCACAAGGAAGTGGCTTCCATGCAGCCTACCTTGCCAGCGGGCATGACGGCAGAGGTTGTTTATGATGCATCAAGTTTCATTCAGGCATCGATTGACGAGGTGTTCCTGACGATTGCCGAAGCTGTGCTGATTGTGGTGCTGGTGATCCTCGTGTTCCTGGGGTCTTTCCGTTCCGTGGTGATCCCTATCCTGACCATTCCGCTATCGCTCATCGGTGTGTGCATTTTCCTGTTTGCCTTCGGCTTCTCGATCAATCTGCTGACGCTGCTCGCCATGGTGCTGGCCATCGGGCTTGTTGTCGATGACGCCATTGTTGTGGTTGAAAATATTCACCGCCACATCGAGAAGGGCAAAGCGCCCATGGAAGCGGCCATTGTCGGCATGCGCGAAATCTTCGGGCCGATTGTCTCAATGACCATCACACTGGCTGCTGTCTATGCACCAATCGGGTTCACAACCGGATTGACCGGGGCGCTGTTTCGTGAGTTCGCCTTTACGCTTGCCGGTGCTGTGATCATCTCCGGCGTGGTTGCGGTTACATTGTCTCCGATGATGGCTGCCAGACTGCTGAAACCTCATACTGAGGGCGGTCAGCGCGGTTTTGCCGGGTTTGTCGATCGGCGATTTGAATGGCTGGAGAACAAGTACCAGAACGGGTTACACGGCTCGCTGAATTTTCGCTGGGTGACCCTTTTAATGGTCGCGATGATGATCGGAACAACCGGGTTTTTGTTTCTCAATACGTCATCAGAGCTGGCGCCTGACGAGGATCAGGGCTTTTTCATGGGCTTTGTCAGCGCTCCCAAATATGCCAATTCCGATTACACACAATTTTATGTGCGCGAGTTCCATGCGCTGCGCGACGCACTGCCGGAGATCGAGGATACTTTTTCCATCGTCGGCAGTGATGGCGGCGGTGGCGGTTTTTTCGGGATCAAACTGAAAGATTGGGCCGACCGGCCTCAGCCTGCTGCCCAGACGAAACAGGCAATCCAAAGTACGGTTGAAAAGAGCCCCGGTGTGCAGGCATTTGTATTCGCACCGCCGTCGCTGCCTGGCAGCGGTGGCGGCCTGCCGGTACAATATGTTGTGCGCTCGCTCGGCAGCCCGGAGCAGGTTTTTGAGGTTTCCGAAGAAATCCGCAAAAGGGCTCAGCAGTCGGGCAAGTTCATCGTTGTCCAGAATTCGGTTTCGTTTGAATCGCCACAGGCACGCATCGTCATCGACCGGGATCGTGCAGCATCAATTGGCGTACCGATCAGCGAGATCGGAACAACGCTTGGAGCACTCGTCGGCGGTGCGTCGATCTCCCAGTTCGACCGGGAAAACCGCAGCTATGACGTTATAACGCAGGTTTCGCGTGAAGACCGGCTTAATCCTGAAATGCTGGGCAGATATTATGTGCGTTCGGCCGCTGGCGCGATGATCCCTCTGTCAGCGCTTGTCAGATTTGAGATGGCGGCAGCGCCTGAGGCAATCGAGCAGTTCAACCAGCTTAATGCGGCAACAATTTCCGGCATTCCGCTGCCAACCGTGACCAGCGGTGATGCACTTGCGACAGTCGAAGCAATCGGTCGTGAGGTCATGCCAGCAGGGATGTTCGTTGATTATATCGGTCAATCACGGCAGGAGAAGGCTGCCGGGAGCACCATCCTTGTCACCTTCGGTCTTGCGGTGCTGGTTATCTATCTGGTTCTTGCGGCCCAGTTTGAAAGCTTTCGCGACCCCATCATAATCCTGATGTCCGTCCCGTTGTCGCTTTTCGGTGCGATTGTTTTTCTCAATCTTGGACTGGCAACGCTCAATATCTATACCCAGGTTGGCCTCATCACACTGGTCGGGCTTATAACCAAACATGGCATCCTGATGGTTGAATTTGCCAATGAGCAAAGGCATCTGCATGGTCTTGACCGACGCGAGGCGATCGAGACAGCGGCCCGCATCCGCCTGCGTCCGATCTTGATGACAACTGCGGCAATGGTGCTTGGCGTTCTGCCACTGCTGACTGCTTCCGGCGCCGGCGCAGCAGCGCGTTACTCAATGGGCATTGTTATTGCCACAGGCATGTCAATCGGCACATTGTTTACGTTGTTCGTTGTTCCGATGTTCTACACTCTGATATCACCGCGGGAGATTGCCCGTTCGGACAGGGATTCGGTCGCAACACAGACCGGCGTTGAACAGGAACTGCAGAGCAGCAGCTAGCCCGTTTCATGTTTTGTCAGGGACGGGACAAGGGTGTCGGACTTTTTTTCTTTTGATGCATTCAGGTTTTGCCGGTTCCGTCAAATTCTGAATTGTTCCAGGAATTGTTGACATTCAATTTGAATTGATGATTGCGGCGCAGACGTGGATGATAGCAGAGGAATTACTATCGGCCTTGTCGCTCCGCATAGCGATTCTTTTGAATTCTTTGAGTTTTTGAAAGAAATTCTCCACCAGGTGACGCCTTTTGATTTTCCGATAGCCTGGCTATGAGTCCCTCTTTTGCGCCCTGGCCATGACAGTGAACATTGACGATCGTGCCGTCGATCATGGCATATTCCATATCAGGTACATCACTCACAGCGTCGAAAATCTGTTTGAAAACATCGGCTTTTACCCAACGACGAAAACGCTGAAAAACGCTACTCCAGTTGCCGAATTCACTGGGCAAATCCCGCCATGGACTATCCGTCCGCGCGATCCACAATACCGCCTCAAGGAATACACGGGTGTCCTTACCCGTGCGCCCGGGATCACTCTTCTTGCCGGGGCAGAGCGGTTCCATCTTTGCCCATTGCGCATCAGAAATGACAAATTGGTCTCTATCCATCAACACCTCCTCAAAAGGAATCCGGAATGTCAACAAGCTCTGGAATAGTAATCAGTGGCCGAGTATCTGGCTGAGGAAAAGCTTTGTCCGCGCGTTTTTTGGACTGTTGAAAAACGCTTCGGGTTCATTCTGCTCAACAATCTGGCCCTGATCCATAAAGATCACCCGATTTGCAACCTGCCTGGCAAACCCCATTTCGTGGGTAACGCATATCATGGTCATACCATCCTCGGCGAGTTGGACCATCGTGTCGAGCACCTCCTTGATCATCTCGGGGTCAAGGGCTGATGTCGGTTCATCAAACAACATTATCCGTGGTTTCATGCATAATGCGCGAGCAATTGCGACCCGCTGTTGCTGGCCACCGGAAAGTTGACCCGGATACTTCATGGCCTGTTCAGGGATTTTTACCTTCTCGAGAAAGTACATTGCTGTTTCCTCGGCTTGCCTTCGTGGTTGTTTACGCACCCAAACGGGTGCCAGCATGCAATTTTCCAGGATCGTGAGGTGAGGGAACAGATTGAAATGTTGAAAACACATGCCCACTTCGGATCGAATTTTATCAATGTTTTTCAGATCATTGGTCAATTCAATCCCGTCCACAATGATTTCGCCTTGCTGATGTTCCTCCAGCCGGTTGATGCAGCGGATCAGTGTCGATTTACCTGAACCTGAAGGCCCGGCAATAACAATCCGTTCGCCTTCATGAACGCTCAGATTAATATTGCGCAGAACATGAAACGCGCCAAACCACTTGTTCATATTGGCAATTTGAACCACGGCTTCCTGCAGGAAAGGTGTATCGGTTCGGTCGAATGCATGTCCGGTAGATATGTGAGACATCATTTGTCTGTTTCCTTTTGGAGCAATTCAGGTTTTGACTGGGTCGGCAAAATCTTAATGCATCAACGCATTCAAAGGCCGGCACCGTTTTCCCGTTTCTGACAAGACGTGAAACGGTCTAATGACCGGTATGGAGTTTGCTTTCGAGCCAAAGACTGTAGCGGGACATACCAAAACAGAAGATCCAATAGATAAGTGCTGTGAAGACATAGACTTCATTCGACAGGCCTATCCACTTTGTGTCTGTGATCGTCGCATTGGCAATTCCAAGCAAATCGTAAAGACCAATTATGAGGACCAGGCTCGTATCCTTGAACAGACTGATGAATGTATTGACGATACCGGGGATAACGATTTTGAGTGCCTGCGGCAGAATGATCATCCGCATGGATTGCCAGTAGCCAAGTCCCAATGCATCCGCTGCTTCATACTGTCCTTTCGGAATGGATTGCAGACCGCCGCGGATCACTTCTGCCATATAGGCAGAGGCAAACAGTGAGATGCCCACCAGCGCGCGCAGCATCTGATCCATGGTTGTTCCCGGCGGTAGAAAGAGCGGCAGCATGACAGAGGCCATGAACAAAATGGTGATGAGTGGAACACCGCGCACAAACTCAATAAATATCACACACAGCGTCGAGATTGCGGGCAGATGCGAGCGTCGCCCAAGTGCCAGTAAAATTCCCAGCGGCAATGAAACCGCAATACCGACAACACCGCAAACCAGCGTAAGCAATAATCCGCCCCATCTGGATGTCGGTACCCCTTCAAGCCCCAGGCCACCGGCCAGCAAAATTGCCGCGATAAGCGGGTAGAAGCAGGCAAATATTAATCCTTGCCGACGGAAGGGCATTTTGTCGACAAGGCAATAAGCCAGCGCCAAAACCAATAAGCCTTCCGTCAGCCAGACGCGCCACGCCTGATCCACTGGGTAAAATCCAAACAGGAACTGTTTGAATCGCGCACCGATGACGGCCCAGCAGGCCCCACCGGAGGTACAATCATTGCGAGAAGAGCCGACCCAATCAGCGGAGAAAATCATCCAGTCCAATAGGGGTGGCATGTAGCGTATGAGCAGATATATAATGGCAAGAGAAACCAGGCTGTCGCCCAGCGTGCCGAACAACCGTTTGCGCATCACACTGAAAATGCCTTCGCGCATACTATCGGGTGGTGCAGATGCAGGGATCAATTCTTGGATTGCCGACATGCTGTTATCTTTCCTTTAGGGCAATGCGCGCATTGAACCAGTTCATGATCATTGATGTGATCAGACTTATGCCAAGATAGACGCCCATTGTTATGGCAATGACCTCAACAGCCTGACCTGTCTGGTTCAATGTGGTGCCGCCAAAAGTGGCAACCAGATCCGGGTAACCGATCGCAACAGCGAGTGATGAATTCTTGGTTAGATTCAGATACTGGCTGGTAAGTTGGGGCACCGCGACGCGCAAGGCCTGAGGTATCAGCACGAGTTTCATGATCTGATTTGGCCCAAGGCCAAGAGCCGCAGCCGCTTCCTTTTGCCCGGCAGAAACGGATTGAATGGCGGAACGGAAGATTTCTGCGATATAGGTGCCGGTATAAAGAACCAGTGCCGACAGGAGCGCTGTGAACTCCGGGCTGACCACCATGCCGCCAGCAAAACCAAATCCCTTTTGAACAGGTAAATTCCACGACAGTGGACGTCCGGCGATGAAATAGCCGACCAGTACGAACACACACAATATGACGAGGCTTGTTGAAAAGACGGGGAATGTTTTGCCACTCAGGCGCTGACGCTTCTTTGCCCAGTAAAACAGAGCTGCAATAGCAGCAATCGCGGCGAAAAATGCAATGACGACAAGTGAGAAACCCGCCCCGAATACAGGTGCGGGCAGAAACAGTCCGCGATTGTTCAGTTGCGCCAATCCAAGCAGATCAATACTCTGCCGTACGCCGGGGAGCGCGAGCAGGACGCCATACCAGAACAAAATCTGCAAAAGCACCGGTATATTGCGCAGGCAGTCCACATAGACGTAGGCCACCCCCGCAGCCAACCAGTTGGTAGACATGCGCATGACACCCATTACCAATCCAAGTATGGTTGCCAGAACCACACCAAACCCTGCGACAAGCAGGGTATTGAGCAGACCGACAATGAACATCTGTCCATGCGTGACCGGTTCAGGGAAGAAAACCAGCGACTGACTGACGTCATAGCCGGAGGGTGCTGAAATAAATCCCAATCCGGTTGATATTCCCCGGTCCAGAAGATTGGTTGCAGTATTGCTTATGATATAGGCTGCAAATCCGCCAACCAATCCAATGATCAGCACCTGTGCAACGATCCCGCGCAGCCTCGTGTCATACAGACTGAAGCGCATATGCACCTTCGCAGTTAGCTCTTGATTGACCACTATCTCCTCCTCAATAGTGCTCAGGAGCTTACGGAATCCATTGCCAAATTCCATTACGCTACCTTATTGAGGCATGATGCGTTCTGCTATATAAACAGCGTCAACTAGCGAAGGATGGTTGATGTCAAAAGACCTGCCCAAAAACCTGCGACTGCTGTGCAGCTACCACAAATCGATAGCGGAAGTCTGCCGCCTGTTGAGGGTGAATAGATCACAGTTCAACCGTTACCTGAACGGCCAGACGCTGCCTTCGTTACGCCTGATGCGTCGGCTTTGTGATTTTTTCGGCATCGAGGAAGCCGAATTGCTCATGCCGCACGGGCAGTTTTCAGAGCTGATCAGGCTTAAGCCGCACGGCACTGGTCTGAGGGTTGAAAAAAATCTCGTCGTCAGCACCGGTGAGGAGGTGCTGCTGGCTTCCCGTGGTCTGCTCGACGGCTATACGGGCTACTATTTCACCTACTACAACTCGATGTCCAGTCCCGGTAAAATACTGCGCGGGATAGCCAATTTTTATCGCACACCCTTTGGGATACATATGAAGTCGCTCGAGATCATAGCGACCAGACAAAATAAGGGGTTCACTTGCAAATATGAGGGCGGCTGTTTCGTACTGGGAGACAGAATTTTTATAACAGCCATGGAAATGCTGACCAAAAATGAGGTCATACAGACAATTCTCTATCCCAGCTACACCAACCGTATCCGATACCTGACAGGTATTATGTCCGGGGTGGCGGCTCATGCCACAAGGCCTCCGGCTGCAACAAAGATCGTTTTCCACTATCTGGGTAAATCGGTAGACCTGAAAAAAAGTCTGAAAAAGTGCGGGCTCTTCGACTACGACGATGATGATATTCCCGAGGAAATAAGGCAGATGATCTCCACAGGATCCCCGGATGGTCGCCATTTGCTGGAAGCCGCGTTGAGTTGACGGTGGCTAAGGCCAATCAGGTTTTGGCGAAATCGGCAAAACCTGAATGCATCCACAAAAATCAAAGGCCAGCACCGCTGTCCTGATTCAGACGAAACGTGAAACGGTCTACGCGCTCAGTATCCAAATTCACCGCACACAGGCGTTATCAACCTGTTGCTGCGATCGGCGCTGGAACAACATTCAAGCGTATGGTGTAATTTGGCGAATGCGGCTTCTACCGTAATATCGCGCCCATTCAGCACACCATTGTCACGCAGCACGGCACCGGCTGCATAGGTGTTCATTTTAATCCCGCCCTCCAGGCACTGACTGACCCCAAAGACGGGAATGTCGCGTTCTTGCGCTATCTGCAGCACGCGGCAAAATTCCGGTGTCTGCGGTGCCGTGCCCGACCCAAAGCAACGCAGCACAATGCCGTCGCAAATGGTGGCTGCGCATTCAAATATCCGGGTTGAGTTGCCCGGAGACAAGGACATGATTGCGACATTCCAATCGCCGTAACCATTCAGCTTAAACCGCTGGCTCGCAATCACCGGCGGCGCATTGGTATGTTCAGCGGAAAAAGCATCCGGGGCACTTGAATGCTTTTTTTGGACCCGCGCACCATGTAGAAGCCGGCCGGCAAATTGAACCCAAACGCCAGGCGGAGCCCAACAGGCTGATAGCAAGGCATCCTTGAGATTGCGATGGCCATCGTTTCCTGCAACGCACAGAGGAAGCATTGAGCCGGTCACAACAACCGGCTTCGAAAGACCTTCGAGGGCGAAACATAGTGCTGCCGCAGTATAGGCGAGCGTGTCCGTTCCGTGCGTGATAACAAAACTGTCATAGCCTGAATAATTATCAGCAATGGTTTTAGCAATTTTTTGCCAGTCCCGGGGTGTCGCATTGGCGCTGTCAATCAGCGGTGAACAGGAATGAATATCGATGGTATGAGCCATCTCTCCCAGGTTTTTCAATGAGGCAATTTCTGCCTCAATCATACCCTCGACAGGGGCAAGTCCTGTTCGCGTGCGCACCATGCCGATGGTGCCGCCGGTGTGGATGAGCAGTATTTTCATTCAGGTTTCATCCGCAACAAAAGCTTTGTGCACCAGCTTTCGCGCCAGCAATCGGGTCACATCCACGAATTCCTTGCCCGAAACGGTGACGGGGACCAGGGGCAACTCGGTGCAGGCCAGTAGTATGGTTTTGGATTTTAGACCGGATACAAGATCGGAAAATCGTGAGTCCACGTCGCGGTGATCACCACCATATTGCTTCACATCGTATATTATCTGATGCAGGGCGCCGGTATCGGTTGGTACTTCGATTTCAAAATGATCGGACAGGCGTGCATAGGCAGACCACCGATCCAATTTGGTAACGGGAGCTGCCCCCAGCAGTGCCACAGATGAATGGCCGTGATCGTCAAGATATTCCGTTACGACATCGGCGACCGAGATCAGTTCGGCATTGCGGGGTGAAGCTTTTAGCTGCCGATCATAGTAGTTTAGCGTGTTGCAGGCGATTGCTATGTAATCAGTCTGGGAGGCCAACTCGTCAAAAACCCGCTCCAACTCAGGCCAAACGGCAACATCGTTGCGTTCAAGTTCCATCGACATACCCAAAATGGGGGACGAGATTATCCTTACCCTTGGACCATCCAGGTCTCCAAGATAGTGCTCCGCGAGCAGAGTCTTGGTCTCCTCAATGATCTTGCTCCAAAGATCAACGCCAGCTTCCGGTCCGGATCCGGCAACAAGTCCAATCCGTCGCCGTTCGCTACGTGGATACAGCATCATAAGGTTTTCTCGATTTTGGGAAAAAATTCAACCCGGGAGACATGCAAGTCTCCCGGGTAGAGCGAATATGGATATCAGCGGACCGGGGCCGCATAGCGCAAACCGCCACTTTTCCAGCTGTCGTTCAATCCACGTGAAAGTCCAAGTGGTGTTTCCAGACCGACGTGTCGGTCAAAAATTTCACCGTAGTTGCCTACCTGTTTGATGATCTGATAGGCAAAATCCGGACTGAGACCCAGCGGCTCACCAATATCACCCTCTACACCCAGAACGCGCTTTATTTCTGGGCTTTTTGTTTCAGCTCTGATTGCATCGACATTTTCTGACGTTATTCCAAGCTCCTCGGCTGTATCCATTACCCAGAGCGTCCAGCGTACGATATCTCCCCACTGATCGTCCCCCTGCCGGACAACCGGCCCAAGAGGCTCCTTTGAAATGATCTCGGGCAGAATCATATGTTCATCGGCATTGGCTAACTGAACACGAGCCGCTGCCAACGCGGAAGCGTCGGTGGTGTAGACATCACAGCGACCGGCTTCATATGCAGCGACGACTTCAGCCTCCTTTTCGAAGGCGACAACGTCATAAGCCATGCCGTTACCATCAAAAAAGTCTTTGAGATTGAGCTCTGTGGTGGTTCCTGTGGATGTGCACACTGTTGCGCCTTCAAGATCCATTGCACTGCCGACCCCAAGATCCTTTCGCACCATGAAACCCTGGCCGTCGTAATATGTCACTCCGGTAAAATCCAAACCCAGCGCCGTATCGCGCATAAAGGTCCATGTTGTATTGCGCGAAAGCAGGTCGATTTCGCCGCCCTGCAGTGCCGTGAACCGGGTTTTGGCAGTCACAGAGGTATAAACCACCTTGTCGGCGTCACCAAAAACGGCCGCTGCGACACCCCTGCAAATATCGACGTCAAGACCCTGAAAATTACCCTCATCATCGGGTGCGGCGAAACCGGCGAGGCCGAAATGTACGCCACAGACAATCTCACCACGCGCCCTGACATCCTCAAGCGTTCCGGCCATTGATGCCGACGCTGCGCAAAGCGCAAATGCGCTGGCTGCAATTCCTAAAAGTGTTTTCATGTAGAATTCCTCCCAAATTTGCACGGTCCTTTTCGTGGAATTACCGTGTACAATGCGTTCCATTGCTGCAGGGAAAACAGCTTGTCTTCCATTGGTAGCTGCGCACCACGATGATGCTAGCCGCCTGTAAAAGAGCATCAGATAGCACCAGAAATGGAAATTTGTTCCAGCTACCGGGAAAACGAAGCCTTGTGCCTGGGTTAAACACGGCTGCAGAACCAACATGTGGGAAGTGAGACTTCGGGACGCTGACACGCCATGCGCCGAGGTTATTCGGGCCCGTCTGATACTGCCAACGGTTACCGGGCCAGGTGGTTCAGTCGCGGATTAATTTTCCGGGAGAGTGGCGCACGAGACTGAAGCAGGCTCTGGGCGGTGCCAGCACATTGCGAAAATCAGTTGGCTTTGCAAAAGCCTTTGTATTTGTAAGGCAAATTGGGTGGAAACCGGCATTAAAATGTTGTGGGAAAGGTTTATCCGGAAGCCGCATGTTCAATTGCAGTCGCCATCCGGAAGCGATGCGCAACTGTCAAGCTTTGATGAACGCGCGGGCCTTCTATCAATCGATTACCAGTGATGCCATTGTGTTCGAGTTAACGCTTGCAGAGCAATTCAGGTTTTGACGGAATTGGCAAAACATGAATGCGTCAACAAAATCAAAGGCCGTCACCGTTGTCCCGTTTCTGACAAAACGTGAAACGGTCTGGATGGTGAGGAGGGAAATGGTTGCGATGAACGGACAGAAACGACGTGTGTTTGATGTACAAAATCAAAATGCGCCATTTGATAGGCATGAACAATGACTGACGCTGTCATTGTCGTGGGCAGTCTGCACTATGATATCATGGTGGACGCGCCCAATCGCCCGCGCAAAGGCGAGACTGTAACCGGCGACAGGTGGTATCCAAAGTTTGGTGGCAAAGGCGGCAATCAGGCCGTGGCGGCCGCCCTGGCCGGAGCCACAACCCGATTTGTTGGTGCGGTTGGGCAAGACAATTTTGCAGATCTTTTATGCTCCAGGTTAATAAAACACGGAATCGGAACGGATTATATCACCACCGTTTCTGGCCACGGTTCGGGGATGAGTGTCGCCATTGTCGACGCGGAGGGTGACTATGGCGCGGTTATCGTTTCAGGCGCGAATACAATGATCGATGTCGCACTATTTGAAAGCGAAGCATTGTGGGAAAATGCGGGCATTCTAATGATACAGAATGAGATTCCTGAGGCCGTTAATGTGGCCGGTGCCCGCGCGGCGCAAAAACACGGATTGAAGGTTTGCATCAATGCGGCGCCCTGGCGTCCTCTTTCCCAGGAATTGATCGATCTGGTCGATATTCTGGTCATTAATGCGGTTGAGGCCGAGGATATGGGGGCGCCACCCGTCGGCGACCTTGCCAGTGCCAAAGCAGCGGCTGTCACACTTGGCACAATGGTTCCAACGGTGGTGGTCACGGCAGGTGAACACGGTGTCGCCTGGTCTGTACGTGGACAGGGTGCCGATGCATTGCCAGCGCATCAGGTGAAGGTGGTAAGTACCCATGGTGCGGGGGACACATTTATCGGAACCCTATGTCATGCAATTGCCCGAAAAACCGGTTTTCGAGCCGCGATAGAATCGGCGAATGATGCAGCAGCGCGGCATATTTCTCAAAAACACGGGTAGAACTACAGCAATTCAGGTTTTGACGGAATCGGCAAAACTTGAAAGCATCAACAAAATCAACAGCCGAGACCGTTGTCCCGTTTCTGACAAAACGTGAAACGATCTAGACCCTATGTCCCGCGCGGCTGGCGCCAGTTATGAATTGGCGTCTGCCTTGTCATGTAAGATCGGGATGGC
>CANMVS010000041.1 GCA_947501445.1 uncultured Rhizobiaceae group bacterium
CGCCAGCTGCGGTGTCGCGAACGCCCGCAGCTGGCATCTCAAAATACATTAATGTTCAAAAATCATGAGACAAATAGGTAGACTGCGCACTCATATGACCCGGCAGGCATTTCGTCTCTGGCAAAATCGGATAGCGGATGGATTGATAGGCCTGTGCAATAAGTGATGAACAGATGGCGCGGGTTGGATCCCCCGATCCAAAAGACAACATCCGTCTTCGCCAGCGCACCGGTACCGGTGGTGTCGGCAGAAAATAGCGCAACATGTCAAAAATATTCTTCAGATCATATCTGGCACCAATTTTGGACACCATGAAGTCAATGACCGCCCGCTGATCATCACCTGTCAGCCCGATCGGCCGGCAGATGCGCGTATTATAGGTGGCATATTTGTGCAGCGACACGGCAACACAGCCTTCGCCAATCACCACCTCTATCAACTGCCGCCGTTCCTCGCCCGGCTTCGCCTCACCGCAGGCATCACCCACATAAAGGGCCGCGTGGGACCAGGTTGACTGGGTGAGATATTTGATGGCGGTCGAAATTTTCTGATTGCCCTCCACCAGCAGAATGTCGCCCGGGCGCAGTGTACGCTCCAGCGTTTCGGGATCGGATGGCGTATAGGGTTTGTATCCGGAGGTTTCAGTGCGCAACCGGTCGGCAATCCATTGGCCAAACCGATCCAGCCAGGTGTCCCTTGTGCGCATTGTCATCTGTGCCTTTTCCATGTTTCCACACTTTCAAAGCATATGGAGGACTGCAAGCCTGAAACGATGCAAAACGGGCGCAAAATTAGTTGAACCGACGTGATTGGACCGTTTCACGTTTTGTCAGAAACGCGACAACGGTGTCGGCCTTGATTTTGTTGATGCATTCATGTTTTTCCAATTCCACCAAAATCTGAATTGCTGCAGCGCCTGATGATTGCGGCGTGTTCGCACCCCCCAACGATCAATCGCTGACATTGTGTTCACCAGACGGCCAATCCGGATACGCATCTGGTTGTGTAATCTGTCGTTGATCCATAAACCCGCCCGTGATCGTCAAACTAGCGTGCCGAATTGGAAGTGCTACCTGTCTTCCAGAGCGTGCCATACGCGTATGATTATGACGTCATCTCCATGACATCGGTATCGAATAACATAGCCTCGCGCTCCAAAACGCACTGAAAGCGCGCGAAAATCCAATTCCAGGCCCCAGGGTCTTCCCTTGTGTGGAAATGCTGTCAGGGTTTCTGCCGGCTCAACGAGCGATTGAACGGCACGGATTGCAGCTTGTGAGCTATGCGGTTCAATAAAGGCATGAAGCCGTTTAAGGTCGTCGAGTGCTTCCGGTAACCATCGCAGAATTGCCACTACTTCGTGTTTGAGGCGGTCAAACCGGCCACCCAGGATTTCACGTCGCCATGATCGATTGAATCGTCCGTCAGTTCGAATTTATGCCATCGGGATTTCACCAGCTGGCGTTCTGTCTCCAAAGCCTCTTCTACCTCCAGGAATCGCTCTATGGCGGACTTCATGAGGTAATGCGGGGTTCTGTCCCTGGCTTTTCCCAGCGCTTCCAGACGTTGTTGGGTGTCTTCGTTCAGGCGTACACCCAGCGTCGATTTTGCCATCTTTCTACCTCGTAAATGCAAAAGTAGTACTATGTGCAACAATGTAGCACGCAGACCCAACCAAAACATTTTGTACCTTCAGAACGTTCTTCAAAATCCTGTTCGGCTGTTTCACACCGGTGCCCGCAAATTGCACCAAATTACGGTGGTCCAAATCGTCGCGTCATTTGTTTGGCGCTTGACCATCGAACGAAATGTTCTACATTAGAATTATTCTAAAACAGGATTAAATCATGTTGGGTCGCCTTGCCGGTGTTGGTCGCCGTTCGTTCTCATCGCTCAGTGAACAGGAAATTCTGGCACTGGCCATTTCGTCTGAGGAAGATGACAGCCGCATCTACCTTGCTTATGCGGATGCACTTAAGGAGGCCTTTCCTGATTCTGCCAAAATCTTTGAAGCGATGTCCGCAGAAGAAAATGAGCATCGGCGCCGGCTGATTGAGCTCTACAGACAAAGGTTTGGCGAACGTATCCTGTTGATTCGCCGTGAACACGTTCGGGGATATATGGAGCGCCGTCCGGTCTGGCTGACCAGGACCCAGTCGGTTGAGGCAATTCGTGATGAAGCGGAACGCATGGAGCGCCAGGCCTGGCGGTTTTATCTTCAGGCGGCCCGGGTGGCGCAGGACGCAGCCACCCGCAAATTACTTGGTGATCTGGCAGAAGAAGAACGCAGCCATGGCTCGATGGCGCATCGGTTGGCGCAGGACCATACGCCCGGTTCGATACGTGACAAGGAAGCCCACGTCGAACGCCGCCAGATGATCCTGACCTATATTCAGCCAGGCCTTGCCGGGCTTATGGATGGATCAGTATCGACACTTGCGCCCATATTTGCTGCAGCCTTTGCAACCGGAGACACCTGGCAGACGTTTCTGGTCGGCCTGGCAGCCTCCATCGGTGCAGGCATATCCATGGGCTTTACCGAAGTGGCATCGGATGATGGCGTAATCTCCGGTCGCGGCGCACCCATCAAACGCGGATTGGCCACCGGCATCATGACAACCGTTGGCGGACTGGGCCATGCGCTGCCCTATCTCATTCCCGATTTCACCATTGCCACGACACTGGCCATCGCGCTGGTTTTTGTCGAACTTTGGGCAATCAGCTGGATACAGCACCGGTTCATGGAAACACCCTGGTCACGGGCCATATTTCAGGTGGTGCTGGGCGGTGCGCTGGTGTTTACCGCCGGTATTCTTATCGGGACTGCATAAAGTAGGTTCTCAAACGCTCGCACTGTCTATCAACAACCACGTGAAACCGGCACCAAGCGCCAGGCAAAGCGGCGCAAAACAGCGTATATCCAGCGTTGCAAAAGGCTCAACCGGTGTGCCCCAGACACGCCTGGGCGTATAGCTGCTGGCGCCTCGCAGCAGAAAGACCGCGGCAAGAACGACAAGCCCGGTCGTCCTGATCCACAAGGGAAGGGGCAATGTTATGGCACCGCCCGCCCAAAGCGCGATAATAGCCGCAAAGGCAATGGCAAGCGCGACTGCCGTGGTCAGCGGTGCTGACGGAAACCGTTTGATATCCGGATGACCAACCACGGTGCGCAGCAGGCTTTGCCGGTCCGAACAGGGCCATGCACTGCCACTTGCCCACAATAGATGCAGTGCGGATATGATGAACAGAACAAGTGCCACCACGATAGAAATGAACATCGGCCAAAGCCTTTTCAGTTAATTGGAACCATACGCCAGCGTATGTAGTGGTTTTGATTGAAAATATCAATACGCCTGCGTATGGTTTCATTCCAACCATGCGAGGCACGATGACGCAGTCCAAAAAGAAAACCCTGGCAGCCGATGATTGGATCAAGGCAGCATTTCGGGCCCTGTCGACAGGTGGTGTTCAGGCGATCCGCGCCGAAGCAATCGCGCGGGAACTTAAAACGACCAAGGGTTCGTTTTACTGGCATTTTCGTGATGTAGCGGCACTGAAGGAGGCCATGCTGGAAACCTGGTGCCAAAGAGCAACCGAGGATATTATCAACGCCAATCAACAGCCGGGCATTGATGCGCAGGAAAGGCTGCGTGGCCTGATCATGCTGGTTACCGATACGCGCAGTGTTGCCTATGGTGGTATCAGAGCAGAGGCCGCCATTCGCGAATGGGCCCGTTATGATGAAAAGGTCGCGCAAACAGCACGCCTTGTGGATGAACGCCGGCTTGAATACCTTGCGTCAATTGCCGGTGACCTCGGCTATGATGCCTCGGCGGCCACTGTCATGGCACAATTGCTTTATGGCAGTCTGATCGGTCTGGAGTACCTGCAGTCCCAGGATCTGGCGACGGCATCGTCGGCCCTGCAGGTTCTGGGAGACCTGATCAGCATGACGCACCGCCAAAAGGGCGACTCGGTCACGAATTAATCCGGTATGGAACCGACCAGAATGTCATCACCATTTTCAATGTCGACCCAGCGGCCTGCATGAAACGATGCCTGTCGCTTCAGGTAGGTATAGGGTGTTGCATTCCACGCCTTTACACTGTCTTCGAGATTATCGAGAACAAAATCCCCCTCGGAGGTGCGCAGGGTCAGCACCGCGTGGCCCTCTCCATTGGCCTTGCGAACCACAGTAATCAATAGGTCCGAGCTGGAGAAACCCTTTTCCATCAGCATGGCGCGTTTAAGCAGAACATAGTCTTCACAATCCCCGACCACATCGGGGTAGGACCAGACCTCCTCGCGGCCATGGATGTCAAAATCGGTCATCGGGAGAACCGAATTATTGACCGATTCATTGATGTCCTTGACAACAGACCAGCCAAATTTGGTAACTTTGGGCGCCGCCGTTTTCTTGCCGGTGCCGCGGCATTCATCCCGATTGCGTTTGCAAAACTCATAATGGCCGATGGGCTGCGATGTAATATGCCCAACAAGCATTGTGCTGCCCGCAGGCTGTGCAGCCATGACAATCGGTGTGGGTGAAGCAGCCACCACAAATGCGGCCATCATGGCCTTGCTCAATACGCCCCTCATAGACGGTCCGTCCCTGTAAACCATTTGTTATCCTTAACAAACAGTTAACGGGACGAAGCGGGGTTGAGTCAATGAAGAAACCGATAAACTTCAGTTTATGGTTACCGGCGGTTCCATAATGGGCGCGAGGGTGTTTCAGGCAATCATTTGCGACAGTGCATTCAGCATCAGCGTAATATCACCTGGTCGCGAAAGCCGGTGGTCACCGTCGCGCACAAGCGTCAGCACAACATCATCGGCCGGAAGATGGTCAACCAGCCGCAGGGCGTGCGTATAGGGTACATCGGGGTCTTCCATGCCCTGCACGATATGGACCGGGCAACCGGTATTGATTGTACCGGTAAGCACACTGTTTTTTCGACCGTCTTCAAAAAGAGCCCGTGTGAATATATTCGGCTCAGGGCCATAGGGCGTCGGTTCTTCAACATAGCCTTTTTCGATCAGGTCCTGTTTTTGTGCATCAGTGAGCAACGGCTCATGCAATTCGCTGGTGAAATCCGGTGCCGGTGCCAGTAAAAGCATACCGATGACACGATCCATCTGACCGGCTTTTTGAAGCTCCTGGACCAGCCGCAATGCAATCCAGGCACCCATGGAGGAGCCGATCAGAATCTGAGGCCCGCTGGTAAACTGATTGACAACCGCAAGACTTTCTTCCAGCCAGCGTGAGATGGTGCCCAGCTTGAAATCGCCACCTGATTGACCGTGTCCGGAATAATCAAACCGGGTACAGGCCAACCCATGTTCAACAGCAAATGCTTCAAGGGCGATTGCCTTGGTGCCTTCCATGTCTGAGCGATACCCACCCAACCAGATCAGGCCGGGCAATTTGGTGTTGTTTTCTTTATCATTGCTCGCCGGACGGTGTTTGACGGCAACCACCCGCATCTCTTTGCCCGTCCCAATTTCAATGTTTGACGGCACCTGGCCCATGACAATGTCCTGTCTGTCTTTGATGGCATTTGAGTGTGATTGTGACCGATTCGCCGCATAATCTGCAATTCAGCCCGGCGACAAAGCTGCAAAGGCTTGATTTTAGGACCGAACTGGACCAAATGGCGGGTGATTTTTAATCGGCGTCATGTTATTGACATGGCAGTGGTGATGGTGACATTGCCGCGGGGATCGTCTTATTCTATCCTTTGACGATTGATAAATGGACCAATTGACGAAACAGCCAGGGAGATTACGGCCATTCGCAGACCATTCAGAGCGCCGCAACCGACAAATACAGGACCGCGCGCCAACCTTGATATCCGGGTACCTCGGGTTCAGCTCATTGATGATGAAGGAAATAACCGAGGCGACGTTGCTATTGAAGAAGCGCTGTCTGTAGCTCAGGATGCGGGATTAGATCTCGTTGAAATTTCCCCCAACGCAAATCCGCCCATCTGTAAGGTTCTCGATCTCGGGAAGCTGAAATATCAGACACAGAAAAAAGCGGCTGAAGCACGCAAGAAGCAGAAAACCGTCGAGGTCAAGGAAATCAAGATGCGACCGAATATCGACACCCATGATTATGAGGTGAAGATGAAGGCCATGAACCGATTTTTTGATGATGGCGACAAGGTAAAAGTGACCCTGCGTTTTCGTGGGCGCGAAATGGCGCACCAGCAACTCGGCATGCAATTGCTTCAGAAGGTGAAGGAAGACACGGTCGAGATTGCCAAGGTTGAAGCCGAGCCAAAGCTTGAAGGCCGTCAGATGATGATGGTGCTGACACCGAAATAATACACATTCAGGTCTGATGGCACGTAACTTTTGGAGTGTAAGCCGCTTGCGCTCCAGCTCATGTGTCGTTATAAGGCCGCGTCCGAACCGTCCGGCAGGGCATGCCGTGGCGGTTCTTAATGCAATAATTCGCCCTGAAATTGATGTTTCTGAGCCTGAAATAAGCACAGGACGCATCAGGCTTGAAAAATGCGGGTCCGCCCATGTCATTTTCTTTGGGGCAAATAAGAACAGAGCACGGCAGGCATCATTGTCTGAACCTGCTCAGGAATGGAGAAGCAAAATGCCCAAGATGAAGACGAAGTCGTCTTGCAAGAAGCGTTTCAAGATCACCGCTTCCGGCAAGGTCAAGTCAGGTGCCGCTGGCAAACGCCATGGCATGATCAAAAGATCCAATAAATTTATTCGCGATTCACGCGGCACCATGGTGCTTGCGGATGCTGATGCACGCATCGTGAAGAAATTTATGCCGAACAGCCTTTAGGGCGTCGCACCGGATTTAAGGAGAAAAGATCATGGCACGCGTAAAACGGGGCGTTACGGCCCACGCAAAACACAAAAAAGTTCTTGTCCAGGCAAAAGGCTTCATGGGCCGCCGCAAGAATACAATCCGCGCCGCTAAGGCAGCGGTCGATCGTTCAAAGCAATATTCCTATCGTGACCGGAAAGTCCGCAAGCGGAATTTCCGCGCTCTGTGGATCCAGCGTATCAATGCTGCTGTGCGCGAGCATGGCCTGACCTACGGCCGTTTCATCGACGGCCTTTCCAAGGCAGGTATTGAAGTTGACCGCAAGGTTCTTTCCGATATGGCAATTCACCACCCGGAAGCATTCGGTGCTCTGGTTGCCAGCGCAAAGACGTCGCTGGAATATCTGAAAGACACCACACCAAATGCTTTTGAAGGCGCTGTTCGTTAAGCCAGCGTTTTCCCAAGGCATACCTCTGAAGATTTGGGAAACCCGTGCTGGCAGGGCTGGCGCGGGTTTTTCTTTTGGCTAGACCGTTTCACGTTTGTCAGAAACGGGACAACAGTGTCGGCCTTTGATTTTGTTGATGCATTCAGATTTTGCCGATTCCGTCAAAACCTGAATTGCTCTAAAGCTTTCTCCGTAGCCAATAGGTATTCGGGAAACAAACATTGTGACGCCCAAAGGCTCAAAGGGAAATGAAGATGAGTGATCTGGAGCAGCTGGAAAAAGCAATTCTGGCCGATATTGATGCGGCTGACAGTGAGCAGGCGATCGAAACCGTTCGCGTGACAGCACTCGGAAAGAAGGGCAGCATTTCCGAACAGCTCAAAACGCTGGGCAAAATGACGCCGGAACAACGTCAGGTCATGGGGCCGGCGATCAATGGCCTGAAACAGCGTGTCACGGATGCGGTCGCACAGCGCAAAAGCACGCTGCGTGACAGCGCAATCGAAGCCCGACTGGTGCTTGAAACACTGGATGTTACCTTGCCGGTGCGCCAATCCCCGGCAGAAATTGGTCGCATACACCCGATTTCACAGGTCGTTGATGAAATCACTGCGATTTTTTCTGACATGGGTTTTTCCATCGCCGAGGGTGCGGATGTGGAAACCGACTATTTCAATTTCACCGCACTTAATTTTGCTGAAGGCCACCCGGCCCGTGAGATGCATGATACGTTTTTCTTTGAACCTGACGAGGAGGGCGTTCGCAAACTGCTGCGTACGCATACATCCCCGGTTCAGATCCACACCATGGAAAAGCAAAGCCCGCCGATCCGTATTGTCATTCCCGGCAAGACCTATCGCTGCGACAGTGATGCCACCCATTCACCCATGTTTCATCAGCTTGAAGGTCTGGTGATTGACAAGAGTGCCAATGTGGCGAACCTGAAATGGGTGCTGCAGGAATTCTGCAAGACATTTTTTGAAGTGCCTTCGCTCAATATGCGCTTTCGCCCGTCCTATTTTCCCTTTACCGAGCCGAGCCTGGAAGTTGATATCCAGTGTGACCGCTCCGGCAAGGAAGTGCGCTTTGGTCAGGGCGAAGACTGGATGGAAATCCTTGGTTGCGGCATGGTCAATCCGAATGTCCTGCGCAATGTTGGACTGGATCCTGATGAGTATCAGGGTTTTGCCTGGGGCATCGGTATCGACCGGATTGCCATGCTCAAATATGGCATGCCGGACCTTCGGGCATTCTTTGATGCCGATGTGCGCTGGCTGGAACATTATGGTTTCAGGCCACTGGACATGCCGACATTGTTTTCCGGCTTGAGCAGCTGAACGAACATTCTTTGAAAACGGGACATGGTCCTGTTTTCAGCCATCCTGATTGAGACGACGGACAAAGCAATGAAATTCACACTCTCCTGGCTGAAAGAACACCTTGAAACACAAGCCCCGCTTGAGGACATCGTCGATGCTTTGACGATGATCGGGCTTGAAGTTGAGACAGTTGATGACAAATCTGCCCTCAAACCCTTTGTTATCGCCAAAGTACTGAGCGCCAGTCAGCATCCCGATGCCGACAGGCTGCGGGTATTGTCTGTCGATGCAGGCAGTGGTGATCCCATTCAGGTGGTCTGCGGTGCACCCAATGCCCGTGCCGGTATGACGGGTGCATTCGCACCAGCGGGTACCTATGTGCCAGGCATCGATACGGTTTTGTCCGTTGGCACCATCCGGGGCGTCGAAAGTCACGGCATGATGTGTTCCGAGCGTGAGTTGAACATGTCGGACGAGCATGACGGCATTATTGATCTTGAGGGTGATCTGGCGGTCGGCAGCAGTTTTGCTGCCTATGCCGAGCTGGATGATCCGGTGTTTGAAATCGGCCTGACCCCCAACCGCCCCGATTGTACCGGTGTTCACGGCATTGCACGCGATCTTGCCGCCTATGGTCTTGGCACGCTCAAAGCCAATGCAACGCCCGCCCAGGGTGGCGACAAGCCCTGCCCGGTGAATGTGACTTTGGATTTTGGTGATACCCAGACCCTGTGCCTTGGTTTCGCCCTGCGCATGGTCGAAAATGTCACAAATGGCCCAAGCCCAAAATGGATGCAACAGCGGTTGACCGCCATCGGCCTTCGGCCAATCAATGCCCTGGTGGATATCACCAATTATGTCACATTTGATCGAGGACGCCCGCTGCATGTATTTGATGCAGACAAGGTTGCGGGTAATCTGGTGGTGCGCCGGGGCCGTGAGGGCGAGCGCGTTCTGGCACTGGACGGCCGCGAATATGCTGTCAATGAAGACATTTGTGTCATTGCCGATGACAATGGACTTGAATCAATTGCCGGCATTATGGGCGGCGAACATTCAGGATGTGATGAAACCACCAAAAATGTGCTGATTGAATCAGCCCTTTGGGACGCTTTCAATGTTGCCCGCACCGGCAGGGATCTGGGCATAATAACGGATGCGCGCTACCGTTTTGAGCGCGGCGCTGATCCGGCTTTCATGGTGGAAGGAATGGAACTGGCGACCAGGCTGGTCACCGACCTTTGTGGCGGTTCACCGACCAAACCGGTGGTTACTGGTTTTGAGGCGCCACAACGTAAAACAGTTTCATTCCCGGTGTCTGAAGTGCGCCGGTTAACGGGCATTGAAATATCGCGCGACGCGTCGCTTGGCATATTGCAGGCATTGGGTTTCGAACCCGATGGCGATGGTGAAACTGTGGATGTGAAAGTGCCCACCTGGCGCCCTGACATCGATGGCAAAGCTGATCTGGTTGAAGAGATCATGCGCATTCATGGTGTCAATCGCATTGAGCCGCAGCCCCTGCCGCGCGAGGCACTGGTCAGTCAGCGCATTTTGACGGTTCCGCAAATACGCACACGCACCATCAAGCGCGCACTTGCCAGCCGTGGCATGATGGAGGCGGTCAACTGGTCATTCATTTCCGCTGAGCTTGCCGCTGCCTTTGGTGGTGGCTCACCTGAATTGAAACTGGCCAATCCAATTGCCGCCGATATGTCTGATATGCGCCCGTCACTTTTGCCCGGGCTGCTTTCCTCAGCACATCGCAATGTCAACAAGGGCATTGGTGATCTGGCGCTGTTTGAGGTCTCTGACATTTACAGGGATGATACCTATGCTGGCCAGCATCGCGTTGCTGCCGGGATTCGTCGGGGCACTGCCAGATTGGACGGCTCCGGACGTCATTGGGACGGTACATCAGCTTCCGTTGGTGTCTTTGACGCAAAGGCGGATGCATTGGCGGTGCTTGAAGCCTGTGGTGCCCCGGTTTCAAGGGTACAGATCGAGGCAGGCGGACCGTCGTGGTATCACCCCGGGCGTTGCGGCCAGATCAAATTGGGCCCCAAAATTGTTCTGGGTACCTTTGGTGAATTTCACCCACGCACGCTCGATCAGCTTGATGTTAGTGGCCCCATATGTGGTTTTGAAATTAATATTGGCGCTATTCCCGAGCCAAGACGCAAGCCAACACGAACAAAGACACCGCTCGAACTGTCCCAATTGCAGGCGCTCAAACGCGACTTTGCCTTTGTTGTTGATGTCAGCGTACCGGCGGCCGAAATTGTCAAATCAGTATTGGCAGCCGATAAAAAACTGATCGTTGGCGTCAATGTGTTTGACATCTTTGAAGGACCATCATTGGGCGAGGGCAAGAAATCAGTTGCTGTAGAGGTTGATATTCAACCAACCGAGCGCACATTGACAGATGCCGACCTTGAAGCGATTGCTGATAGGGTTATCGACAATGTATCACGCAAAACGGGCGGCGTGCTGCGCGGCTGACAAGCATTGGTATGTTGTGTGGATTTCTGACCTGGGAAAGGGCACAACGCCATAACCATGAGTGCCTCTGATCAGGTGTGAGTGAGGGAAAAATTATGAACATGATCCTGAATACGGACAGTTACAAATACTCCCACTATGCTCAATATCCGCCGCAAACCGACGCCATTTCCGCCTATGTGGAGAGCCGTGCCGGTGGTCGGCACGATCACGTGCTGTTCTTTGGTCTGCAGATGTTTCTGAAGGAATATCTGACCCGTCGCATTACGCTGGCTGACGTGGATGAGGCAGATGAACTGGTCACAGCACACGGTCTGCCATTCAACCGGCAGGGCTGGGAACTGCTGCTTGAGCGCCACAACGGCGGACTTCCACTGCTGATTGAGGCGCTTCCTGAAGGCATGGTGGTGCCTGTTGGCACGCCGCTGGTCCAGATCCGCAATACGGATCCGGATTTTTTCTGGCTGCCAACCTTTATGGAAACAGCGCTGTTGCGTGCTGTCTGGTATCCGGCAACTGTGGCGACGATTTCCTACAATGTACGCCAGATAATTGCTGCGGCTCTGGAAAAATCCTGCGACGATTATGCTGATGTGCTGCCTTTCCGCCTGCATGATTTTGGCGCGCGCGGCACCTCATCACTGGAACAGGCAGGCCTTGGCGGTGTGGCGCATCTTGTCAATTTCATGGGAACCGACACTGTTTCCGGCATCGTCTATGCCCGCAAATATTATCACGAGGCCATGGCCGGGTTCTCCATTCCCGCAGCCGAACATTCAACCATGACCAGCTGGGGTGAGGAGCGTGAAGCGGAAGCCTATAGCAATATGGTCGACACGTTTGGCGGCGATGGCAAAATGGTTGCTGTTGTGTCCGATTCCTATGATCTGTACCGCGCCGTTTCGGAGATCTGGGGCAAGGAGCTGCGTTCGAAGGTTGAAAACATGGGCGGAACGCTGGTCGTTCGACCTGATTCGGGTGATCCAACCATCGTGCCGCTCGATACGATTGAAATGCTGGGTGATATTTTCGGTTATACCACCAATGCCAAGGGTTACCGTGTTCTCAATCCGGCAGTGCGGGTAATCCAGGGAGATGGTGTGACACCCGACACGATCAGCATTATTCTGGAGCGGCTTTTGGAGCGCGGCTGGTCTGCCGAAAATATCGCCTTCGGTATGGGTGCCGGTCTGTTGCAAAGGGTCAACCGTGATACGCTGCGCTTTGCCATGAAAGCCAATGCACGCCTCGACAGTGATGGCAACTGGACCGGCGTCAACAAGGATCCGAAAACCGATCCCGGCAAGGCATCCAAGCGCTACAGGCAGGCGGTCGTATTGGAGGATGGAAAGCCGGTTGCCGTGCCGCTGAAAGATCTGGGTGATCGCGAAAACCTGATGCAACCGGTCTGGAAAGATGGCACCTTGCTGCAGGATTGGACTTTGGCACAGATACGCGCCCGGGCAGCTGGCAAAGACTAAGTCTCCATTGCGCTATTTTGATTGTTGCGTTGCGCTGACTATCAGTTGACGCTGTACGGACCCTTGTGCGGATAGCGTATGGCAACGTTACGCTTGCGCCGTGCGATGGTTGATGACGGTGTTTCTCCAAATGCGGCGCGGTATTGCTGGGAAAATCGACCCATGTGCACAAATCCGCAGGACATGGCAATATCGGTTACCCGCGCTTCACCGGGCTCTGCTGTCTCCAGCATCTGTCTGGCGGCCTCAAGGCGTTTGCTGCGCAATAGTTCAGCGGGTGTTTCTTCCTTATAGCGCGCGAACAGATCATAGAGTGAGCGTAGGGGTACGCCTGCCACTTTGGCCAGATCAGCCACGGTGATTGGCTCATGCAGATGGGCATCCATATAGGCTTCGACACGGCGAACAACCGATATGGTGGGCAAATTGTGGGTGGATGTGGAAAGTTCAGGTACTGAGGCAACGAGAAAACTTGCAAGCAGATTATTGGTAAAATGTTCTTCCATGCGGGGAAGTACAGAGCTTTGCTCTCCAAGCTCCATATTGAGCCATACCAACTGGCTAACCAGAGCGCGGCCTGCCGGTGATGTCAGATCGCATTGTTGCAGCCCATTCATCCAGTTTGCAGCCTCATCACAATCACCAAGTGCACGCAGCATTGATCTGATATGATTGTTTTCAAACCGGCTGATCAGCAACCGGCAATTTCTATGCATTGCAAAATTGATCATTCTGTTCGGACTGAGGATCTGGCCTTTTTCCATGCCAAAGCACTGGCGGTGGTCTCTGTCCGGTTCGCTGGCCTGCCCGCGGATCGGAATTTGCAGCAATGTAAAGGAACCCAGTGGCTCAGCTTTTATGTCAACCCGATGGCCGTAGCTCAATCGGGTCAGACCGACCGTGCCAAAGGCGCGAAATTCCAGATCACCCGAAATTCGATCGGGCCCCTGAATGTCATGGGTGCGGAAATGACTGGCGACAACATTGGTAAAGTCGGACAAATGCGTTGAGGCGACGTGCACAAGCTCCTCCTTTCATGCGATCTGTGTTCCCGGCGCTTTGTCCCCGGTTTGCTGTGCAGATGACCAGCAAAGCGCATTAGATGGTTTAAGCTTAAATTGTTGCACAAAGCGGATAAGCTCGCAAGATTTGGATATCGCACCCTGCACAAATGCGCCACGCTGGCAAAAAATTGGCTAGCCGTCGCGCCACGGATCACGCCTTGATCGACGTCGTCAAGCTTAAAATGGAGGGATAGATGAGCAAAATATCAATTATCGGATCCGGTGTGAGTGGGCTGCTCACCGGGCTCGGCCTTCTCAAGCAGGGCCATGACGTCACCATATATTCAGCGCTGAGCGCCGATGACTGGTTGACCAAAGTGCCTCCCACAGGAACCGCCTGCCGGTTTGGAACATCGCTGGATCTGGAGCGTTCCCTTGGTGTCAATCACTGGGAGGATTCGACCCCGATTGAAGGTATTCATTTGACGTTCTGCCCAAAAATGGGCCGCCAGCTGATTGATCTTATGGGCCGACTGGACAAAAAGGCACTGGCTATCGATGTACGTCTGCAGTCGCATCGCTGGACACATGACTTTGAAGAACGTGGCGGTAGGGTGCATGTCGAAAGTGTCGATGTTCCACGGCTGGAGGAAATAGCGGCCTCTTCGGACCTGACGCTGGTTGCTGCCGGAAAAAGCGATATTGGCAAAATTTTCGAAGTCGACAAATCCCGCAGCGTGTACGATAAACCGCAGCGCAATCTGGCGATGTTCGTGATTAAAAATGTTGATATGGACCGCTCAAATGATGGCGTTCCCTTTGAGTACGGCATCAAATTCAACTTTTTTGCCACCGCTGGAGAGCAATTCTCCATCCCCTATTGGCACAAGGACGGGTATCAGTGCTGGAATGCACTGTTCGAGGCGCGGCCAGGTGGTATTTTTGACAAGTTTGATGATTGCAAAACAGGCGAAGAGGTCCTGGTACGGGTCAAGGAACTGTTCAAGCAATATATCCCCTGGGACTATGCCTGGATCAAAAATGCCGAACTTGCAGATCCAAAGGGTTGGCTAAAGGGTTCTTTTACCCCCTGTTTCAAAAAACCCGTTGGCACATTGCCTTCCGGGGCAAAGGTCATGGCAGTGGGCGACATGGCAAATTCCCTGGATCCGATTGGTGGTCAGGGAGCCAACAACTGCTATCGGCAGATACGGGTGTTGCTGGATGCAGTCGAAAACAACACGGCTGGCCAGTACAGCGAAGAATGGATGAATGCGACGTTTGATCATTTCTATGAAACCATCGGCAAAGATACAAACGCATTCAACAACCTGCTTTTGGAAGAAATTACACCCGCCGCTCAGCGTATTTTGATTTCTCAATACGGAAGTGATGGTCGGGCTGACAATCATTCGGTTCATCAAAGGGTTGCCAATGCATTCGTCGACAACTTTGATGATCCGACGACTTTCACCAGTCAGATGCTGGTGCCGGAAAAAGCATTGGCATTCATGAATGAAGTGTCGGGGGGTAAAGCCGGGCGCATTGACATCGCAAACAAGCTGAAAATCGGCAAAGGGCAGATCAGACAACTGATTGGCCTGCCACGCTCTGATCATCCGCTTGCCCGGATGAGACCCTAATGGAGCCCGGCGTCCCTGACCCGCTGCAACTGATGAGGCTGTTGTGAACAACGTTGATATCGAAAATTTCAAGGCGGCGATGCGCCATCTTGCCGGTGCGGTGACCATCGTCACCACCGGTGACGGGAAGGAGCGGCGCGGATTGACTGCCACAGCTGTGTGTTCCCTGTCATCTGAACCGCCGCGTCTGCTGACATGCATCAACCGTGGTGGACTCACCTATGAAATGATCAGTACCAACAGGACCCTTGGCATCAATATATTGTCCTGTGCCCACCAGAATCTTGCTGAGCGTTTTGCCGGCATGACAAATATCGGCGATGCTGATCGCTTCAGCCAGGGTGATTGGCAACCCATGACAACCGGTGCACCGTTGTTGATTGATGCGCTCATCGCATTTGACTGCCGGGTCAATGTGGCCATTGATGTGGGCTCTCACGCCATCATTGTTGCTGATATCATTGATATCAAAGGTTTGAAAAAGGGAGCCCCATTGCTCTATTCAGGATCCAAATTCAAAACCATATCACCGATCGAGTTGCAGCATGCGGCAGGTTTTTGAAGCGTCTGGTTCGCGACGCGGGCTGTTTCAGCCTGTGGATGAGCCGACAAAATTGGCTTCATTGTTCTTAACTTTAGATAATCAAAATAATCAGGGAGAAGTTTTATGAGAGGTCTGAGCGGAAAAGTCGCCATTGTAACCGGCGCATCAACATTGATTGGGCAGGAAGTTGTACGCGCCTTTGTACGTTCCGGCGGCAAAGTTGTGATGGCAGATATCAACGTTGCGGACGGCGAGGCTCTTGCCAGTGAACTTGCGGATGCGGCGGTTTTTGTTGAGACGGATATCACCAGTGATGCGGATATCGACAGATGCATTAAAGCCTGCGTAACAAAATTCGGTGGTGTCGATTATCTGGTCAATATTGCATCGACCTATCTTGATGATGGTTTGATGACCAGCCGTGAGGATTGGCTGACAGCGCTCAATGTCAATCTGGTCGGGGGTGCAATTTTCACCCAGAAAGCCAGTGCGGAAATTGCCCGTCGCGGCGGCGGTGCCATCGTCAATTATGGCAGTATTTCCGCAAAGGTCGCTCAGCCCGGTCGCATGGTCTACTCCGCATCAAAAGCGGCAATATTACAAACGACCAAGACCCAGGCAGCCTTTTTGGCGCAGCACAATATTCGCGTCAATTCCGTTTCACCGGGTTGGACATGGTCAAACATCATTCGCGATATCACGCAGGACGATCGTCAAAAAGCCGATGGCGTCGCAGCACCCTTTCACCTCCTCAATCGCACAGGCGGCCCGGAAGAAGTTGCAAATGTGGTGATGTTCCTGTGCTCCGACGAAGCGTCATTTGTGACGGGCACGGATGTGGCGGTTGACGGCGGTTACACCGCAACAGGCCCCGAGCAGCAAACGGACGCGCTACCTTTGCTTGGTGCATGACGGGCGCAGCATTGGCATGCTGCTTTTTAATTGTCTTCTCGCCGTATCGCGCCTATCGGCGCTGGCTCCAGACGGGGCGGGGCATAAGCCCCGACGCGCGGTTGCGCTTGCCCGCTTCGCGGGTACCGTGTGCTCTCGATAGGTTGGGTTGTGCCGCTGGGTGATTCTCATGAGAATCAGAGTTCGCCGCATCTTGTGCGATTCTGCATGGCACTCAAACAGGCCGCGACTGCGGCCCGGCCAATAATTTGGCCGCCCCCCATGGAGGCAGGCGCGCCAGCGCCGGTGCGCCGTGAATGGAAATAATCAACCCCGCCTGCCAAACCCACGTGTTCACAGAAAGTCTCATCTGCGCTGCGACCCGGGTACTGATAGCTTTGTATGAATGTCTTCACGCCGTATCGCGCCTGTCGGCGCTGGCTCCAGACGGGGCGGGGCATAAGCCCCGACGCGCGGTTGCGCTTGCCCGCTTCGCGGGTAACAGTGCCCTATCGTCAAGGCTCGGCGTACGGCTCGGGAAATCTCACGAGAATCAGAGTTCTCCGCATCCTGTGCGATTCTGCCTGGCACTCAAACAGGCCGCGACTGCGGCCCGGCCTGTAGGCCGCCCCCCATGGAGGCAGGCGCGCCAGCGCCGGTGCGCCGTGAATGGAAATCAAATCAACCCCGCCTGCCAAACCCACGTGTTCACAGGATGTCTTTTCTGTGCCGCGCCTTGTGCCTGTCTTGATGTGCAGTGATTGACATTGCACAGATGTAATGGAGGCGCTGGTGTATGTTGTTG
>CANMVS010000042.1 GCA_947501445.1 uncultured Rhizobiaceae group bacterium
GCGCTGACGCGCCTGCCTCCATAGGGGGCGGCCAAATTATTGGCCGGGCCGCAGTCGCGGCCTGTTTGAGTGCCATGTTGGCAGGCAGCGGGTGCTGCGAACCGTTCCCCATCGAGAGGACACGGTTACCGTATAACAATCTCCGGCCCCATCAACGCATAGGGCAGCATGGTGGAAAGCTGCGGCAGATAGGTCACCAAAATCAGGAAGACGAACAGCACCGCCACGAAGGGCAGCGCCGCACGAACAACCTGAATGAGGCTCATCCCGGTTATCCCGGAAGTGACGAACAGATTGAGACCAATGGGCGGTGTGATCATGCCGATTTCCATATTGACGACCATGATAATGCCCAGATGAATCGGGTCGACGCCCAGCTCCATGGCAATGGGAAAGACCACCGGTGCCACGATCAGCAACAGACCTGATGGTTCCATGAACTGACCGCCCAACAACAGTAGAATATTAACGGCGATCAGAAATGTGAACCAGGTGAAACCGGCATCCACCATCACGCTGGTGATGACCTGCGGGATGCGCTCTGCGGTCAACACATGGGCAAAAAGCAGGGCATTGACGATGATGAACATCAGCATGATGGTGGTTTTTGACGCGTCAACCATGACCTTGCGGGTGTCTTCACTGAAGAACACCGCGAAGAAATTACGCCCCATCAGGCCAAGATTGCGTCGCCAGATGGAAAGACCGGCCCAAAGAGCAGCAGGGATGCGCGCGGCACCCTCATCACTGCGCCACAGCGTATAGGCTGCCATGATCAGCACGGACAGAAGCAGACCCAATTGCGCCCGGCCTGCCGTTGTCACCGTGCCGTCATCAGCGGTGGCAAAGAAGGACAGGATCATCCAGACAAAGAAAAAGGCAACGCCATAAACGGAACCGGAAAAACCGACCCGGGCGCGGGCGCTGTCGGTTTGTGCCACCCAGGGCATATCCTTCATCGGGCCCATATCGCGGTAGATGAAAAGGGCAATGAAAAACGCATAAACGGCGGCGACAGCGGCCGCTTCCGTCGGGGTGAAAACACCGCCATAGATGCCACCCAGAATGATGATGATCAAAAACAGCCCCCACCCGGCCTCCTTGCCACCGTTGAGTAACTCGCCAAATCCGCGCCAGGGCTCTGCTGGCAGGCCCTTGATGCGGGCCATGATGTAAATCGCGATCATCAGCATGAGACCGGCAACGATGCCCGGAATAACCCCGGCCAGGAACATGCGGCCCACGGAAACATCCGTTGCTGCCGAATAGACGACCATGACAATGGACGGCGGGATGAGAATGCCAAGCGTTCCGGCATTGGCGATAACGCCAGAGGCAAATTCCTTGGAATAGCCGACCTCACGCATGCCGGCGATGGCAATGGTGCCAATGGCAACTACAGTCGCGGGCGAGGAGCCGGACAGGGCTGCAAACAACATACAGGCCAGAACACTGGCCATGGCCAGTCCACCGCGAAAATGGCCGACGGTCGCAATGGCAAAGCGGATAATGCGCTTGGCAACGCCGCCGGTCGACATGAAGGCCGAGGCGAGAATGAAAAACGGGATCGCCAGCAACGTGTAATTTTGCGAGGCGGTGAAAAGCTGCAGCGCCACAGATGACATGGAGTCACTGGAAAAGAAGGCAATGACAATGATCGATGACAGACCCAGCGATACCGCGACCGGCACGCCCATGAAAAGAAGTCCCAGAACCAGGACAAAAAGAATAATAGCGTCCATGAAATCAGTCCTTGAGAATGTCTTTGTTTTCGGCGACCAGATCTTCAGCCTCATGGCTGGCGATCACCATTTGTCGCTCGCCCTGCCAGATTTGCAGCATTGCCTGCAGGCTTCGATAGGCAAAAAGCGCTAGCCCGATGGGCAAAATGAGATAGGCAACCCAGCGCTCGACGCGCTCCTGCATGCCCAGAAAGTCCTGCATCCAGACCGGATAGCGCAGATCATCCAGACCAATGCCGATCTGATACATTTTGCCCCAATAGTGCACTGCCCCACCCTTGGTATCGGCGCCAAAAAAGGTCAGCCATGTGGAAGAAATCAGGGTGATGGCGTAAATGAAGGCGCAAAAGGCACCGAATAATGCCACGGATTTGAACGCGCGCGCAGGCAGCATGCGGATGAAAACATCAACGCCCAGATGCGAGCCGATCTTGATGCCATAGCTCATGCCGAAGAGAATCATCCAGGCAAAAAGGATACGGGTAAA
This sequence comes from uncultured Rhizobiaceae group bacterium, assembly GCA_947501445.1. Taxonomy (GTDB): domain Bacteria; phylum Pseudomonadota; class Alphaproteobacteria; order Rhizobiales; family Rhizobiaceae; genus Hoeflea_A. Next base: position 2,230 of record CANMVS010000042.1, read on the forward strand.
TTCCAGTGCGCCGCCCCAGCCGGTGTTGAAACCATAGCGGGCTACGACCTGCACAAAGGAAACCACTGTGATCAACGCCAACAGGATTGCCAGAACATTCTCTTCAATCCGTGTCACGGTGTCGGGACGTCTGCGCTCAAACAAATACAGCGCAACAACCAGCACCACCATGGCCAGATAGGGCCAATAAGCCGTCATCATTTCCTCCCCTGCAGGCGGTTCAACCACCTGTCACACATAGGGAAATGCCCGCCGAAACGGGCATTTCATTTTCTCATATAAATCAGTTGTTGGCCGCAACGGCCGCATCAATCACGGATTTACCGATATCGTCCTGGAACTGTTCCCAGACAGGTTTCATCGTATCCACCCAGATCTGACGCTGCTCAGGAGTCAGCTGGCGAATTTCACCACCCGCGGCAATAATGCCCTGCTTTGCCTTTTCATTGATGGCTTCCGCATTGGCATTGGCCTTGTTTACTTCTTCGCCAAAAATGACCACGAACTGCTCACGCACATCCTGCGGCAGGCTGTCGAGCCACTCGGTGGATGTCACGGCCAGATAGGTCAAAAGCTGGTGGTTGGTCTCAGTCACACCATCTTGAACTTCAAAGAATTTTTGCTTGTAGATATTGGACCAGGTATTTTCCTGACCATCCACAACACCCGTTTGAAGCGCGCCATAGACTTCCTTGAAGGCAAGCTTTTGTGCAGAGGCATCCATGGCTTCGATCATGGCAACGGCCACATCAGAGGTCTGGGTGCGAAATTTCAGACCATGGGCATCGGTCGGTGTCATCAACGGCTTGTTGGCAGAAAAATGCTTCAGACCGTTATAGATATAGCCAAGGCCGGTGTAACCCTTGTCCTGAACAGCACCCAGCAGTTCCTGACCGACAGGTCCTTGCGTGAAATTGTTTACAGCTCCCATGGATGAAAACAGGAACGGCAGGTCAAACAGGCGGTATTTTTTCGTATAGGCCTCGAATTTTGACAGCGATGGCGCAGCCACCTGAACGTCGCCCAGCAACAGGGCTTCCATGACCTTGTCATCATCAAACAGGGTTGAGCTTGGATAGACTTCCATACAGGCCTTGCCATTCATCTCTTCGTTGATGCGCGCAGCAATCGCCGTTGCCGCATCTCCTTTTGGATGGCCCGATTCTGCCGTTACATGGCTGAACTTGATAACAATCTCACCGTCTTCGCAGCTAGCCATCGCCTGGCTTGCGCCAAACATCACGGCAAGAACGGATACTGTGCTCAATAGTGTTTTCATTTTGATCTCCTGGAGTGTGACGACGCACACCCGGCTTCTCCCAAGATCAGATCGACGATCCGATCAGATTATTTCAACCCCGCAATGACATCACATTGGCAGGTCGGAGAAAAATCGCCCGTCGGCAGGAATAGTGTTCATCAACGCGTGCTCCCCCGAAAGACGGCTTTCCGTCCCTTGGGGTATAGCAATCCGCATGCCAGTTCATTGCCGGGAGGCCAATTAATTGAAAACACCTTTTATTACAAGGTGATATGAACAACCCGCCTAGGGCCTTCAATTGTGTCTTTCGTAAAAACGTGTAGTATATTACCCATTGCAACCCGGAGCGTGGGTAGAAAACTACCCGGTCACGCGCTCATTGTCCGTCGGCGTGGATATGCCTAGACGCTGGATCTTGTCATAGAGGCCCTTGCGCGAAATACCCAGTGCCTCATAGACCGGCTTCAGGGCTCCGTTGTGACGCACCAGTTCCGCCTCTATCACTGCTTTCTCAAAGGATGCCACCCGTCCCGCCAATGTCGCGCGCTGATCGGGTGCGGGGGTTTCTGCGTCGTCAAAACCATTCCACATGCCCAGCACGAACCGGTCGGCATAATTGCGCAACTCGCGCACATTGCCAGGCCAGTCATGGGCCACAAGCGCGGTCTCCAGCGCATGACCGATATCAGGAATTTCACGCCCATAGCGGGCCCGCGCATCCCGTGCGAGGTAAAAGAACAGCAAAGGAATATCATCCTTTCGTTCGCGCAACGGCGGGATGGACAATGTTATGACATTCAGCCGGTAATAAAGATCTGAACGAAAGGCACCCCTGGCTCCTTCCCTTTCCAGATCGAATTTGGTCGCAGCGATAAAGCGCACATCCAGAGGTATCGTCCGGTTTGACCCCAACCGCTCGATTGATCGCTGCTCAATCGTGCGCAGAAGTTTGGCTTGAAGGTCCATCGGCATGGATTCGATTTCATCCAGAAATACAGTCCCGCCATGGGCATGTTCCAACTTGCCTATGCGCTGTTTCTGTGCACCGGTGAAGGCACCTGATTCATGGCCAAACAATTCGGATTCGAATATTTCAGCCGGAATGGCAGCGCAATTGATGGCGACGAAATTGCCCTTGGAGCGCGTGCCATAATCATGCAGTGCGCGCGCCACCACCTCTTTGCCCGAGCCGGTTTCGCCAACGACAAGAACATCCGCATCGGTGTCGGCGATAGCATTGATCTGCCCACGCAGTCGGATAATGCCGGCTGAACGTCCCACCAGACGTTGTGTCAGATCATGGCGCTGATCCAGTTCGCTGCGCAAGGTGCGGTTTTCCAGCACAAGCCGCCGCTTTTCCAACGCCCGCTCAAGCACCGTGGAAAGACGCGATACCGGAAATGGTTTTTCGATAAAATCATAGGCACCATTGCGCATGGCTTCCACAGCCAGCTGCACATCGCCATGCCCGGTAATCAAAATCACCGGATAGGACGGATCAATCGCCAGCGCCTTTTTCAAAAGCACCATGCCATCATCACCCGGCATGCGAATATCGGTGATAATGACGCCATAGTCATCACGGGTCAGCCTGTCCAGCACGCCATCAGCGCGCGCATGAACATTGACCGGCAGCCCCTCAAGCTCGAGACCCTGAGCCAATGCATGGCGCAGATCATCATCATCATCAACAAGATGTATGACGGGATTTTTGCTGCTCAAGGTTAATTACTCCGCCGCTGCTTTTGTCTCTTGCGCTGATTTCAGTCGAACCACAAAACATGCACCGCCGTCAACGCCGTCTTCCACTTCAAGGCTGCCACCAAAATCACGTACGATGCTGCTGGCAATGGACAGACCGATACCAATGCCAGAGCCGACATCCTTGGTTGTGAAGAAGGGTTCAAAGATACTGATTTTCTGGTCCGGTGGTATTCCGGGACCATTATCTACAACCCGGACAATCGTTTCGTTCGTGCCCGGTTGAATGCATATGGAGAGCTCACCATCCTCACGACCGGCCAGTGCGTCCACACCATTATTAATCAGATTGACAAAAACCTGCGACAGCCGGATCTGCCCGCCAAAAACGGCGCATGGGCTTTCCACAGGTTTGAAATTCAAGGCAACGCCGGCTTTTTTTGCTCCGGGCCTGGCCAGCATCAATGCCTCGTCAATGATAGGCACCAAAGGCACCGACTTGATTGTTGTACCCGGCTTGCGCGAAAAAGACAGCAGACTGCGCGACAGGCCCGCCATACGTTCGACCAGCCCATTAATGCGGGTCAGATTATCGGTTACACTGTCGCTACGGCCTTTTTCCAAAAAACGCACAGCATTGTCCGCATAGGTGCGGATGGCTGTGAGTGGCTGATTGAACTCGTGGCTGAGGGCCGCCGACATTTGACCAAGGGCGGCGAGTTTGGCCGCCTGAACCAGCTCCGCCTGCGCAAGGCGTAACTGTTCTTCTGCGATCCGTCGCTCATCCACCTCACGCGACAGCGAGATATTTGTATCACTGAGTGCCCGCGTGCGCTCACGCACCAGACGCTCCAATCGCAGGGCGGATGCCCGGTCACGCCGCATGCGCAGTTGATGCGCCTCGCGCCGCTGCACCATAAAAAGTGCTATCCCACCCAAAAGCGCGCTTACCAGGGCTGCAATCGTCGCGCCGGTCCACCAGGCCGTGCGCATTGGCCGCTCATCAGACAATACATGCAACTGCCAGTCCAACAGCGGCAAATCGCGGGTAAGATCACTATGCAAAATTTTTCCGTCGACCATATAGTGGCCGGGTGCTCCCGATTGCGTCATCAATTGTGACAGAGGTTTCAATCGCCATTGCGGCCGATTTGTCAAAAACACTGTGCCAAGCCGGTCTGTCACAAAAATAGGATTGTCAGAAAGCGACCAGGTTGCTTCCACCGGATCAAAATCCACATAGACGGCAATGGCACCGATCAGGCGGTTATTGTCGCGGATACCAAAAGCGAAACCATAGGCGCGCTGTTCGGAATCCAGCGATACCGTCTGACGCCCCAGACGGCCCTGTTGCACCGCAACCAGCAGGCGGCTCTGCTCGTCAATATTGTCGGAAAACAGCGAGGATGCCGTGGCCAGCACACGGCCATCGGGATGAAAAAAAGCCACTTCCTTTGCACCGGACATGCCGGCAATTTCAACCGCCTTACGGCGTGCCGCTTCCTGCGGATTGACCGCATCGGGCTGAAACAACGCTGTCACGGAAGGCTCCCGCGATAATAGCGGTGGCAGAAGACGGTACTTGTCAAGAATGCCTGACAGCGCCTCAGCCTGAACCGCAAGCGTTTCTGCGGCCTTGTTTGCCAGTTGCTCCTCGGCACGCTGATGCCACCAACCGGCACTGATAAAAACTGCAGCAACACCAAACAGGCATATCAGGCAAACCATTGCCAGCCGCGTGCGGCGCGTATTCCTGCGAATGGCTGCACCACTAACCATGGCCCTTTGCCCTTCCTGAAAGCATGCGCTGCCCGATGGCGACAGACTTGATCATCGCAAAGACCGGCAGACCCTGTTTCAACCCAAGCTCATCATAGGCATGGCGGGTGACACGGGTACGCAGTTTCTGGCCGTTCACGTCCAGAACCAGTTCAACAAAGGGGCTGTCATCCAGCGCAATGGCATTCACATTCGCCGCCAGAACATTGCGTACACTCACGCCCTGCGGCCGGGTCAAAGACAGCGCGACATCGCGTGCCTTGACGCGCATGCGCAGCTGGTCGCCAGGTTTCACCAGATTATTGACGATAAAAAGGCTTGCGCCCGCGCCCAGCGCGATTTCGCATAGGCCATAATCCGCCATGCGTCGCTCGACCGTGCCGGTCAGCAGCGAACTGGCCTCATGACGCCCAAGCGCCGGGCCAAACTCAAGCCGTGAAAACATCGCCACCGCGTCACCGGCACCCATCACCTGGCCCTTTGACATGAGCACCAGTGTATCGGCAAGTCGGGCAACCTCATCAACCTCGTGGCTGACATAGACAATAGGCAGGCCAGCCCGGTCACGCACCTCTTCCAGAAAGGGCAGAATCTCGCGCTTGCGCTCCTGATCCAGCGAGGCAAGCGGCTCATCCATCAACAGCATGGCAGGATCGCAAAGCAAGGCCCGGCCAATGGCCACACGCTGTCTTTCACCACCGGACAAATTTGCCGGATAGCGCTCCATCAGTGCGCCAATGCCAAGCAGATCGGTCATCCGCTTTACGGCCATGCCACCCGAACGCCGACCCGCCCAGCGTCCATAGGTGAGATTGCGTGCCACCGTCATATGCGGAAATAGCCGCGCGTCCTGAAACACCATGCCGATGCGCCGTTTGTGGGGTGCGATATTGATTTTCCGCTCCGCGTCAAACAACACCTGTCCGCCAACCCGAATATGACCGCTGACGGGTGCAACGAGCCCGGCTATCATCTTCAGGATTGTCGTTTTGCCTGCACCCGAGTGACCAAAGAGCGCTGTCAGGCCCTCGCCTGCCGTGAATTGTGCGCAGATCTCCAGCTGATCCAGTTTTGCACCGACATTGACGTCCAGCATCAGCCTCGCCCCCATTTGCCGATCCGCTTTGCAACCCATTCTGACAGTAAAACCGATCCAATGGCCAGGAATGCGGAAATTGAGATCATCACAATCACCGCGCGGTCACCAGCAGGGCTTTGCAGCAGCGAATAAATGGCCAGCGACAGCGTTTGCGTTTCGCCTGGAATATTGGAAACAAAAGTGATCGTCGCACCAAATTCGCCCAGCGCCTTGGCAAAGCCCAGCACGGAGCCTGCAATTAATCCGGGAAGAACCAGAGGCAGGCTGATCGTTGCAAATCGGGTCACGGCACCGGCACCAAGCGTCGAGGCGGCTTCATCCAGCCCATGATCCAGCGCCTCGATGGAAAGACGCATGGGCCGCACCAGCAATGGAAAAGCCATAATGCCAGCGGCCAGTGCAGCACCTGTCCATTGGAAAGCAAATGTTACTCCAAACCCCTCCAGCAATTGTCCCAACGGTCCATTGCGCCCGAAAACCAGCAAAAGCACATAGCCGGTGACGACCGGCGGCATCACCAGCGGCAGGGTAATCAGCGCCTGAACAAGACTTTTGCCGAAAAACTCACAACGCGCCAGTATCCAAGCCACAACAAAGGCCAGCGGAATGGCAAAGACCATGGCCATTCCGGCGATTTTCATCGACAGCAAAACGACGTCAGTGATCTGATTACCGGTCACGGGCATTCCACCGGTCACTATTGGATTTCAAGCCAAATTCAACCATCGGGCATCGGTCCCAAAAAGCCGTATTGTGTGAAAAATCCACGCTTTGCCGCCTGTGTCATATAATCCAGAAATAACGTTGCATCAGCACCCGCATTTTGCGTCAGAGCTGCCGTATAGGCAATTGGCGGGTGAGCCGTGGCATTGAACCGGTAAGCAACCGACACATCATTGTTCATCCGTGCATCAGAGGCATAGATGATGGCATAATCAACCTCACCGCGCGCTGCACGGGCCAGGGCGACCCGGACATTCTCGCCAAAGGCGGCATTGACGCGCACCTTATCCCAGATGCCAAGATGTTCCAGTGCCCGCCGGGCATAAATGCCTGCCGGTACATGTCCCGGATCGCCCATGGCAAAACGTTGTTTGGAAAGCCGTTCAGCCAGATCGGTTGTTTCAAAGGCAGTTCCCTTACCTGTCACGATGACCAGCGCATTGCCGGCAAGATTAACACGGCTGGCTGCATCAATCAGTCTGCGGTCCTGAAGGTAATTCATCCACTGTGGATTGGCCGCGACAATCACATCGGCAGGCGCCCCGGCCTCAATTTGGCGGGCCAGTGTGCCGGTGCTGGCAATAGCAACTGAAACCGCATGACCGGTGTCATTTTCATAGGCTTTGGCGACGGCCTCCACAGCATCCTTCATGCTGGCGGCGGCAAAGACCAAAGTGCGCTCACCCGCCTGTACGGCGCATGAGGCTATTGCCAGTGCATAGAAAACAACTGCAAAAAAGCGAACCATATCCTGCAGGTATCGCGTTTTATCAGTCGCGACAACCGGATATCTGTCATCGGCGACAGATGATGTTGCAAGCAGCCAGCCGTTTTTCAGGCAAGTTGGCTCAGCCGATAAAGGTCCCTAACGGCTGGCTCCGGATACGGTGGCCTCAATGTGATCAATCAGTGCATCTGGCAGACCCAGCCGCCCGGCGAGCAGATCAAGATAGCCGCGTTCGGCTCTGGTATCCGGATCGATGGCCAGACGGGAGGCCGTATAAATTTCGACCTTCTGTTCATCATTTGTGGCGGCGGCAACAATCTCGTCTAGGGACGCCGGGTTTTGCAGTTCATTGTCGATAAAGGTCTGCGCCTCGGTTTCCATGCCCGACACAGCCAGACGATCGGCAATACGGGCGCGTTCATCCGCATCCACTTCACCATCGCTGCGCGCTGCTGCGATCATGGCCCGCACGAGCGCCATGGCAAAACTGTCATCCACCTTTTCAATATCCATATCGAACCCGGCATCACGCGCATCGGTGATCGCCTCAGGCTCCATTGTCTGCGGCGTATTGTCGGGTGCTTTGCCTGCCTGATAATTTTTGTAGGCCTGATAGCCAAGACCGGCGATTGCCGCCATGCCGCCCAGTTTCAGCGCTGAGCCTGTCAGCGAGCGCCCAGTGCCCGTACCCAACAGCACTGCCGCGATGGCACCAGTTGCCAGTGGGTTGTCCTTTGCCAGTTGCACCGCCTGTCCGGCTTTGCCGCGCACCGTATCTTCGGTACCGGGAACTTTTGAGCCGAGTAATTGATCCAGCAGTGTTTTTGGGTCGAACATGGGTAGACGGCCTCCTTCGCAAGGGTTGGAACTGACCAACCCCAGATAGGTGTGCACGTGGCCGGTTTCAAACCGGCACTCGTCTAAAGTTTTAAAAAAAGGCCTGCCTATTTGCCGAGGCGCGCAGCATCTTTTGCCAGGTCACGGACACCATCCCAGTCGCCCGCAGCAACCAGATCCTTTGGCGCAACCCACGATCCGCCGACGCAAACCACATTGGGCAGTGCCAGATAGTCAAGCGCCAGTTTGGGCGTGATGCCACCGGTCGGGCAAAAACTTATACCGGCCAGCGGTGACGAAAGTGACTTCAGATAGGCCGCGCCACCAGCCTGCTCAGCCGGAAAGAACTTCATGACCGCATAGCCCTCTTCGCGCAGCGCCATGACTTCACTTGGCGTTGCGGCACCTGGCAACAGTGGCACATCCGAGCGTTTGGCGACATCCAGCAGTTCCTGCGTTGTGCCAGGGCTGACGATGAACCTTGATCCGGCCTTGACCGCCGCTTCATATTGTCGCGCGTTGAGGATCGTTCCCGCGCCAACTTCAGCGCCGTCCACCTCGTCTGCAACTGCCTTTATGGCATCCAGTGCCGCATCGGTGCGCAGGGTAATCTCAATTGCTCTGAGGCCGCCCTCAACCAACGCTCTGGCAAGCGGAATAGCAGTTGCTACCCGGTCGACGACCAAAACGGGCACCACCGGTTGAAGTTGAAGAATGCTCAGCAGTTTTTCTGTTTTCTTGCCCATGTCACACCGTTTTGAGGAATTCGACAGCGCCCGATACCATTGCATGGGCCATCGTGTCCACATCACCGCCATATTTATGCGGGCAAAATCTGCCGTTGCACCCGACTAAAAGACGCGATATGGGCTCCTGCATGAACCAGGACACGATCACCACCGCCGCCGACACACCGGAATACCTGGTTGCGGCGCTGTATCATTTTACGCCGTTGCCACGCTATGAGGCGCTGCGCGAACCGATCCAGTCGGTCTGTGACCGGCATCATGTCAAGGGCACGTTGTTGCTGGCCAGCGAAGGCATCAACGGCACGATTGCCGGCCTCGATGATGATATTGCCGCTGTACTGGCCTATCTGCGCACCATTCCGGAGTTTGCCGATCTGGAGCACAAGGAAAGCAGAGCCCAAAAAATGCCGTTCAACCGGATGAAGGCCCGGTTGAAAAAGGAAATCGTTACCATGGGTGTCGAGGGTATCGATCCGTTGCAAAGTGTTGGTACCTATGTTGAACCGGAAGCGTGGAACGATCTCATTTCAGATCCTGATACAATTGTGATTGACACCCGCAACGACTACGAGACAGCCATCGGCCAGTTTCGTGGCGCTGTCGACCCCAATACCAAGTCCTTTCGCGAGTTCCCCGACTGGGTGCGCAACAATAGCGGCCTGCACAACAAGCCTAAAATTGCCATGTATTGCACCGGTGGCATCCGCTGCGAAAAATCGACGGCCTTTATGAAAGCAGAAGGTTTTGAGGATGTGTTTCACCTCAAGGGTGGCATATTGAAGTACCTCGAAAACGTTCCCGAAGAGGAAAGCCTTTGGGAAGGTGCCTGTTTCGTTTTTGACGAGCGCGTCTCCGTCACCCACGGCCTGCAGGAAGGCGAGCACCAGTTATGCCATGCCTGTCGCCACCCGCTGACACCACAGGAAGTGGCAAGCCCTCAGTTTGAGCAGGGTGTATCCTGCCCCTATTGCCACGAAAGCCGAAGCCCGCAGGATCGCGAACGCTATCGTGAACGGCAAAAACAGATCGCGCTTGCGAAAGAACGTGGTGAGAAGCATCTGGGCGGGTGATAGGTGAGGGAATGGTTGCGCTGCACCCCGAATACTGATGGCTTTGTATAAATGTCTTCGCGCCGTATCGCGCCTTTCGGCGCTGGCTCCAGACGGGGCGGGGCATAAGCCCCGACGCGCAATTCGCGCTTGCCGCTTCGCGGTAATTCTTTTCCCTCGATGGGGCACAGGGTGCCACTCGGGAATCAGAGACTGCCGCACCGGGTGCCATCCTGCATGGCACTCAAACAGGCCGCGACTGCGGCCCGGCCAATAATTTGGCCGCCCCTATGGAGGCAGGCGCGTCAGCGCCGGTACGCCGTGAATAGTAAACAAATCAACCCCGCCAGCCAAACCCACGTGTTCACAGGACGTCTCTTCTGCGCTGCACCCCGAATACTGATGGCTTTGTATAAATGTCTTCGCGCCGTACCGCGCCTTGCGGCGCTGGCTCCAGACGGGGCGGGCCATCAGGCCCGACGCGCGTTCGCGCTTGCCGCTTCGCGGTTATTCTTTTCCCTCGATGGGACACAGTGTGCCGTACGGGAATCAGAGACTGCCGCACCGGGTGCCATCCTGCATGGCACTCAATCAGGCCACGACCGTGGCCCGGCCGATAGGCCGCCCCCTATGGAGGCAGGCGCGTCAGCGCCGGTGCGCCGTGAATAGAAAACAATCAACCCCGCCAGCCAAACCCACGTGTTCACAGGAGCGCACATCTGCGCTGCACCCCGGGTACTGATGGCTATGTATAAATGTCTTCGCGCCGTACCGCGCCTTCGGCGCTGGCTCCAGACGGGGCGGGGCATAAGCCCCGACGCGCAATTCGCG
>CANMVS010000043.1 GCA_947501445.1 uncultured Rhizobiaceae group bacterium
TACCGGCGCTAACGCGCCTGCCTCCATAGGGGGCGGCCAAATTATTGGCCGGGCCGCCGTCGCGGCCTGTTTGAGTGCCACGCCAGCGGGCACAGGATTCACACCCCGCACCCGCCAGCACCCCCCAAATTCAGCATTTCACCCGCAGCATTTTCGGATCATACAATGGCGCAAGGGTCACGTCGCAGGGTACCCGCTCGGAGGCCACTTCCAGTTCGTAGCTGCCTGAAAGCACGTAATCGCGGTCGATCACTTCCTTGCTGCGCACATAGCCAAGGCCGATGGATCTGCCCAATGTGTGGCCAAATCCTGCAGAACTCAGCCAGCCAACCCGTATCCCGTCGCGGTAGATTGTTTCGCGACCGGACAGGATAATGTCGGCGGGTGCGGTGAAGGTCGTCATGATCTTTTTAACGCCCACATCGCGTTGCGCTTCCACAGCCTTGCGGCCTTTGAAGGCAGCGTTGGTTTTCAGTTTGACGGCAAAGTTCAGACCAGCCTCATGCGGGGTGTGGTCGGGGCCAATGTCGGCTGACCAGGCACGGTAGCCCTTTTCCAGCCGCAGGGTTTCAATGGCGCGGTATCCGGCGTTTTGCAGGCCAAACTCTGCGCCCGCATCATGGATCGCCTGATAGACTGTCACGGCATATTCCACCGGCAGGTGCAGTTCCCAGCCCAATTCGCCCACATAGGTGACGCGCAGGGCATTCACCGGACAGCCAGCAATGCCAATGGTCCTGGCACTGGCGAAGGGAAAACCCTCGTGCGAGACATCATCGCGGGTGATTTTCTGCAGGATATCGCGTGCCTTTGGCCCGAAGAGCGACAGAACGCAATAGGCAGATGTCACATCCACCAGCTGGGCATTCATGCCCTCCGGAATGTTTCTTTGAATGTGGTCAAAATCATGGGTGGCAAAGCCGGTTCCGGTGACAATGTAATATTCATTTTCGGCCATCCGCACGCAAGTCAGATCGCACTCGATGCCACCGGCATCATTAAGCATCTGGGTATAGATGAGCGAACCGACCGGCTTGGTGACATCACCAGCGGCAATCCATGAAAGAGCGCTTTCCGCATCCGGCCCCTTGAGAATGAACTTGGCAAAGGATGTCTGGTCGAAAAGCACCGCGGCCTGACGGGCAGCGCGGTGCTCGCGGCCAACGGGCGCGTGCCAATTGGGGCGAGCGAATGTATAGATATCGCGTTGCTCTTCGCCCCGCGCCGTATCCGCAAACCAGTTTGGCCTTTCCCAGCCGAGCTTTTCGCCGAAGACGGCACCATCTGCCTTGAGCAATTCATAAAGCGGTGACTTGCGGCAGGGTCTGCCGCTGTCATGCTCCTCGGAGGGCCAGGCCATCGTATAATGTTTGCCATAGGCCTCATAGGTGCGGGCGGTGATCCAGTCGGTATCAAAATGAGGCCTGCCGAAGCGGCGAATGTCCACAGCCCACAGGTCATAGGGCGGCTGGCCCTCGGCGACCCATTGTGCCAGCGCCATGCCTGCACCACCACCAGCGGCGATGCCGTAGGCATTAAAGCCCGCACCGACAAAAAAACCCTTCAGCTCGGGCGCTTCACCCAGAATGAAATTACCATCGGGGGTAAAACTTTCCGGCCCGTTGGTGAGCGTGCGCACACCGGCCGTTTCAAGCGCTGGAACCCGGCCCAGTGACAGTTCCATCAATTGTTCAAAATGATCAAAATTGCTGTCCAGCAGCGTATAGTGAAAGCCCTTTGGAATACCGTTCTGTGCCCACATGATCGGGTTTGGCTCATAGCCGCCCATCACCAGCCCGCCCACCTCTTCCTTGTAGTAGGTCAAGCGATCGGGATCACGCAGTGTCGGCAGGTCAGAGGTGACGCCATCAATCGGTTCGGTGACCATATATTGATGCTCCACCGAGACCAGCGGCACATTCACACCCACCGTTCTGGCGAATTCGCGTGTCCACTGGCCGCAACAGGCAATGACAACACCGCATTCAATTGTGCCCTGCCCGGTCTCCACGCCCTTGATCACCCCCTTGTCGACGATGACGCGGGTGACTTTGGTGTCTTCAAGAATTTTCGCCCCGGCCATGCGGGCACCCTTGGCCAGCGACTGGGTGATATCGGACGGGTTGGCCTGACCGTCGGTCGGCAAAAAGGCCGCGCCCACCACATCATCCACCTGCATCAGCGGCCATAGCGTCTGGGCTTCTTTCGGGGTGAGCAATTGCATATCAAGGCCAAAGGAATGGGCCGTTGTCGCCTGCCGTTTGACCTCCGTCCAGCGTTCCTGATTGCAGGCAAGGCGAAGGCCGCCGTTCATCTTCCACCCCGTCGCCTGACCGGTTTCTGATTCAAGCGTTTTATAAAGCGCCACAGAATCGCCCAGCAGCTGGGTGATATTGGCGCTTGAGCGCAACTGCCCGACGAGACCGGCGGCATGAAAGGTTGTGCCGGAGGTCAGTTTTTTGCGCTCGAGCAAGACAACATCCCACCCAAGGCGCGCCAGATGGTAGGCCGTTGAGCAGCCAACAATGCCACCGCCAACGATGACGGCCTGAGCGGTGCTTGGAATTTCGCTCATTTCATGCCCTTTCCTTGAGGAATTGCGCATAGCTGCGCCTGTATCTTTCGAGATTTTTTTCGGTGTATTCGCCATAGTCGAAATCAAGTGTCGAGGTGATTTCACTGACCATCGACCACATCGTTTCACGCAGCAAAGAGGCGCATTTCATCGCCTCATAACGCCGCCACAGATATTCATTGGGCGGCGCGCCAAAATAGGCTGTCAACATCTGGCTCTCCGCCTCACGATCAAGCGCGCAATTGCTGGACAGGCCGCCCAGATCAAACAGCGGCGAATTGAACCCGCCATATTCCCAGTCGATCAGCCAATAGCGATCCGTGGAAAGAAGGATGTTGGAGGGCAGCAGATCATTGTGCCCCAGCACCAGATCAACAGGCCCGACAGCGCCCTGCAAAAAGGCGCATTCCTCCAGCAGCCCATCCAATAGCGGGACGTAGGACGATTTGTGCTCACGCAGGGTCGCAGCATAGTCGCGCAGAATATGAAACACCCAAAAACTCAAGACATTGCCACGCAAATGATCGGGGACAGTGTTATGGGTATTTTTTATCAGTTGGGTGACAACCAGCAGTGTTTTTTGATCGTGCAGATCCGTTTCACACAGTGCCACGCTTTCAATAAAATCAAGCACCAGGATACCCGGTTCCGCATGGATGACAGCGGGCGATACACCTGCCGCTTGGGCCGCGCGTGATATGGCCAGTTCGTTCCAGCGCATAATGCCATGTTCGGGAATATCATCCCCCAGCCGAACAACATATTTGCGCGCACCATCGGTAACCAGAATATTGTGGTTGGTGATGCCGCCCTCAAGCGGTTCGGTTTGCACCGGGCCTTGCCAACAACTCAGGCCAGCGGCGATTTGCAGTGCCATTTCCCGTGTCATGCTGCCTCCAGACGTGTTTTTGAGGATTTTGAAAGTGCCGTCAAAATGCGGTCCGCAATGATCGCAATAAAGGCGACGCAAAGGCCGGCTACGATACCGTGACCGGTATCGGCCTTTGTCAGCGCGATATAGACTTCCTGGCCAAGGTCACGCGTGCCCACCAGCGCGGTGATCACCAGCATTGACAGGGCCAGCATGATGGTCTGGTTCAACCCGAGCAGAAGCGATGGCGCTGCCAGCGGCAGCTTGACGCGCCACAGCAGCTGGCGCGGTGTGCAGCCTGAAACCAGACCGGCCTCCAGCATCTGCGGATCAATTGACCGGATACCGTGGGCGGCATAACGCACCGCTGGTGCCAGCGCATAGAGCACAATGGCAATCATGGCCGTGAAATCACCGACGCGAAACAGCATCACAACAGGGATAAGATAGACAAAGCTCGGCAGGGTCTGCAGCGTATCCATAATGGCAGCAACAATGGAATTCACCCGGGCATTCTGCCCCGCCCAGATACCCAGGGGCACACCGATCATATAGGCAATCAACACCGATACGCCGCACAGATAAAGGGTGATCATCGCCTTGGCCCAAAGGCCACTTGCAGCGATGAACAGCGTCATGGCGGCAGCCATGAGACCCAGCTTCCAACCGCCGATGCGCCAGGCGGCCATGCCCATGACGATAATGCCCCAGGCCCATGGTATGCCGGAGAAAAAACGCTTTACCGGCAACAGGAGAACGGTCAGAAAAAATGATTTGATCGCTTCAAATGTGTCGAAGAAATTGACGTTGATCCATTCCAGCGCATCCGACCAGAAGGAGCCGGTGGTGAGCGTCAACGAAGCCGGATAGGTCTGCACGGCCGGAATGACCAGACCGAGCAGATAGGTGCCGATGACGACGACGCAGGTACTGATAAGCCAGGGATGGCGGCGCATGAAACCCCAATCGGCTGGCGGTATGGGTGATGGTGGCCGTTTGGAGAAAGCCTGGCTCAGCCGGTCCAGCGCAATGGCCATGACAACAATGGCAAAGCCGGCTTCAATGCCACCACCAATGTCCAGCCGCCGCAGAGCAGACAACACATCAAACCCGAGCCCCCCCGCCCCGATCATCGATGCGATAATCACCATATTGAGCGTCAGCATAATGACCTGATTGACACCGACCATCAGCGTCGGCATGGCCGAAGGAATGAGCACCCGCCACATCATCTGGCGCTGGGTGCAGCCAACAATCTGGCCGGCCTCCACCACTTCCGGCGGCACGGATTGCAGCGCAAGTGTGGATATGCGCACCATCGGTGGCGTCGCATAGATAAGCGTTGCGATGAGTGCGGCCACCGGCCCAAAGCCAAACAGCACCAGCACCGGCACCAGATAGGCAAAGACCGGCACCGTCTGCATCAGGTCCAGAACCGGACGGGTCATCCGGTCAAACCACAATGAGCGATAGGTCAGCATGCCAATGCCCAGACCAAGGGCGACGCCGATGGGCACAGCAATAATAACCGAGGCCAGGGTCACCATGGCGCTGTCCCATTGGCCAAAGACGGCCAGATAGAAAAAGCAGGCGCCCACGAGCGCGGCCAGCCACCAGTCCCGGGCGTAGCGCCCCATGGCTACAAGAATGAAGATTACGGCGATCCAGCTGAGCGGCGGCGCAATGGGCACTGCATTGCTGCCCTGCCCCGAGCTGAAACCATCAGCCATGAGTGCACGCACCTGATCATAGGGCCATTCAATCAGGCTGGACAGGAAGCGGGTCAGATCACGAAAGGTGAAGAAAAACAGATCGGCATCGTTTTGCAGCCACTTGAAAAGCGCCGTCAGCCAGACATCCAGCGGGATTTCAAATTGTGACGGAAAGCGGATAATCCAGCGGGCATCGAGCGCCTTGTACAGGGGAAAAGACCACGTCGACAGTGCCCATGTGACCAGCAAGGCTGCGATCCAGAATGTCGATGGCGCCTTGAGAATTCTGCGCAAACCATTCATCTGTGCGTGCGCCCGATCAACACATCGATGACCAGATTTGCGCTGACCTGACCAATCGGTGCGCCATCCTCATTGAGCACCCGAAATGGTGCATCGGCTGCCTCGATGATATCTGCAGCCTCGGCCACTTTAAGGGCGCCATCCAGATCACCGGCAAATTGCGTACCCGACATATCCGGTGTTGCGATGGACCGCAGGCTGAGCACTTTCTCACGGGCAATATGCTGGGTGAATTCGGCGACATAATCAGACGCCGGGTGCAGTATCAGTTGCTCGGGCGTGGCGATCTGCTCAATGCGGCCATCCTTCATGACAGCAATGCGATCGGCCAGACGAATTGCTTCATCGAAATCATGGGTGATGAAAACGATGGTTTTTTTCAACAGCGATTGCAGGCGTAAAAACTCGTCCTGCATTTCCCGCCGTATGAGCGGATCGAGCGCGGAAAACGGCTCATCCAGAAACCACAGTTCCGGATCACCAACCAGCGAGCGGGCAATGCCGACGCGCTGTTGCTGACCACCGGACAACTGGTTGGGAAAGTAATTTTCGCGTCCCTCCAGACCAACTGTCGCGATCATTTCGCGTGCGCGCGCTTCGCGCGTCGGGCGATCAACACCCTGAATGTCCAAAGGAAAGGAGACATTTTGCAGCACGGTCAGATGCGGTAAAAGGGCAAAGTTCTGAAAAACCATGCCGATTTTCTTTCGCCGCAGATCGATCAGCTGCGCCGGGCTCATGGCCAGCAGGTCTTCGCCATCAAAAGCGATTTTTCCGGCCGTTGGTTCGATCAGCCGGGAAAGACAGCGCACCAGCGTTGATTTGCCTGAACCCGACAGACCCATGATGACATAGATTTCGCCTTCACTGATCTCCAGATTGGCATCGCGCACCGCACCAATGGTATTGGTTTGTATCAGTTCAGCATCACTGGGATTGTCAGTGCCACTTAACAGGCTGTCGGCATGCGCACCATAGAGCTTCCAGACATTGTGACAGGTTAGCTTTACCTTGCGCTGCATGAGCACCTCAATTGAATTTGAATATGTGTCTGTCGGTGGCATTTCTTCCGGGCGGCGCAAGCCGCGCCACCCGGATAATCCGGACTATATTACCAGATTTGATGGGTCAGTTGGCGAGCCACTTGGACCAGGTGTCTTCATTGGCGGCAATCCACTCGTCGGCAACGGCATCAATTGATTCACCATCGAGATCAACCTTGGCAACCAGCGCACCCATCTCATTGTTTGTCAGTGTATAGTCCTGGATGATTTTGGCAGCGCCAGGCCATTTGTCACCAAGACCTGCCCAACCCACTTTCCAGATCGGGCCGGTTGGCTTGCCACAATCATAGGCAGCATCGGGGTTCATGCCGACCGAGGCATCCTGATAGCATTCGGCGGAATAGGGCGGAAATTTGATAAAACTGCCTTCATATTTGGCCGGTGCCCAATGGGGCTCATACAGCCACAGGACAATCGGTGCCTTGCGCTGATAGGCTGATTCAAGTTCAGCAAAAAGTGCGGCATCAGTACCGGCATGGACAACTTCAAAATCCATTTCCAGCGCCTTGACACGCTCATCATCAAAACCACCCCAGGTGACCGGCCCGCCAAGATAACGGCCGAGCGGTGCTGTTTCCGCAGTTGAAAACTCTGTGGCGCATTCATTGAGTGCTTTCCAGTCGGGCAGGCCCGGGCAGACCTCTTCCATATAGGCGGGATACCACCATTCCTCGATGGCCTGCATGCCGGATTCACCCATCGAGACGACCTTGCCGGTTGCCAGCGCTGCGTCCATGGCCTCGCGGCCCGTTGTTTCCCAGATTTCGGTGGCCACATGCAGATCACCGGTTTCAAGCCCGGCAAATTGGGCGATGTAATCGGCCTGCACATATTCGACGTTATAGCCGGCCTTTTGCAACAGCTTGCCAAGGATGGTGGAGTTTACGATCTGTCCGGTCCAGTCATGGGTGGTGATCTTGATCGGGTCCTGCGATTCGGCGTCGGCCAGGGCTGAGCTGGCGATAAGCGCGGCCAGCAGCCCCGCAACCAATGACGTTGTATGCTTCATGATCTGCTCCCGTAAGATTTTTATCAATGCGTTTTGCAAATTACGGCCATATCCTTCTCCAAAAAACCACATAAAGCAACATTTCATGATGCTAAAAGGTGTATATTATGCTTTTTTTAGATGAATTTTGGTTTGAATCAGCCAAATATGATGCTACCTGAGAGGCATATCTCATTCGTGGAAGTTAATGTGACAGTGGACATTTATTCAAACCATCGGCAGCAGGA
This sequence comes from uncultured Rhizobiaceae group bacterium, assembly GCA_947501445.1. GTDB lineage: Bacteria > Pseudomonadota > Alphaproteobacteria > Rhizobiales > Rhizobiaceae > Hoeflea_A. The sequence goes on from CANMVS010000043.1 coordinate 7,762, forward strand.
GATCATCAATGCGCTGCGCAAAGCCGGTGGTTCCCTGCGTGTTCAGGCGCTTGCGCGGGAATTGGATGTCACCGAGGAAACCGTGCGCCGCAATCTCAAAAAGCTGGCCCGCAACGGTATTGTTGAAAAGGTTCATGGCGGCGCCTTGCTTACCGAGCAGGAAGATGAAGGTGACTTTCGCCAACGCATGGCAGTCAACCCGGCAGCCAAACAGGTTATTGCCAAACACGTAGCTTCGCTCATTCAGAACGGCAGTTCACTGTTTCTGGATGTTGGCAGCACCACATCCTATATCGCCGACGCCCTGCGTGGACATGAAGATTTGCTGGTCGTCACCAATTCGGTGTCGGTGGCCTATAAATTGTCGATGCGCAATAACAACCGCGTCTATATGGCAGGCGGCGAGTTGCGTGCCCATGATGGCGGTGCCTTCAACCGCCATGCGATGGAATTTGCCAATAATTTCAAGACGGATTTTGCCATTCTCTCGGCTGCCGGGATCAATGATGATGACGGGTTCGTGCTGTTTGATCTCGATGAGGCGGAGTTCTCACGGGTCATTATCAATAATGCCAGAACCTGCATCATTGCCGCTGACAGCAGCAAATTTCAGCGCAAGGCACCGATCACCGTGTGCGACCCATCGAAGATCCAGATGCTGGTCACAGAACGCCAACCACCTGCCGATCTTCTGGCCGCTACGCAAAAATGGGGTGTCGAAACCGTTGTTACAGGCTGATATTCAAGGCAGTCTTGAATGGACTGCAGCGCAGGCCGCAAAGATTGCGCAGGATGCCAGCGCTATCGCCATGGGTCATTTTCGTGGCATGCCGCTCACCATTGATGCCAAGGCAGATGAAAGTCCGGTGACAATTGCCGACCGTGAGACGGAGGGCTTTATTCGGGAGGCGCTTGCCGAGGCCTTTCCGGGCCATGCGATCCTTGGGGAAGAATTTGGCACCCAGGGCGACCTTGCAGGCAAGGCATGGATTATTGACCCGATTGACGGCACCCGGTTTTTCATTTGCGGCTATCCGGCTTTTGGCATGTTGCTGGCGCATATGGATAACGGAGTACCGCTGGTCGGTGTGGTACAAATGCCCGCACTTGGCGAGACCTATGCTGGTTATCGCGGTGGCGGCGCCACGATGAATGGCCAACCGATATCCGCGTCTGGTATTACCCAACTGGATGCGGCAAAGATCTTCATCAATGAGGCGGACAAGACCCTGTCGGATGACCCGGCGCGCTTCGCGCGGCTTTGCAATGCAGGCCATACACGACGCATGTCCTATGATTGTTACCCGCACGCCATGGTCGCAGCCGGACGCATCGATGCTGTCACGGACATGGGGCTGGAGCCCTATGACTATCTGCCGCTGGTTGCGCTGGTGGAGGCTGCAGGCGGTGTGATTACCGATTGGTCCGGCACGCCGCTGAGCCTTGAATCCAACGGTCGGGTGCTGACAGCGGCAACACCTGAATTGCACCGGCGCATGCTGGATTTGCTTGATTTCTAGTACCTTATCCCTTGCCCACGGCATCCAGATGGGCGGTGAATGCCGGATCGTTCATCAGCGCCTTGCATCGGTCAAACCGGCCGGTCGCATAGGCCCAGAAATCTTCTGCCGGGTTGTCGTCCGCATGTTGGATCAATCCCCATAAAGTCCAAAGAAGGTCACACATGGCCTTGTAGATGATCATACGTCCGTGTTGTGCAGGGGTCGGGGTACCACCAAAATAGGCCCGCATCATTTCTGCATCCTGTGCCGCATCCATCCCCGCTTCCACGGACAGATCACCCAGGTCCCACAGGGGATCATTCATACCGGAATATTCCCAGTCAACAATCCACATCCGGTCGCCATCATCGAGAAAATTTTCGCAAAGCGGGTCGCAATGGCACGGTGCCAGTGGCACCGGATTTGCGGCCAATTTGTCCTTGATGGGGGCTGCTGCCTTGACGATGTCATGATACCCGTCCGGCAGTTTGACATCTCTGGTTGCCAGGATCTTGAGGTATTCGTCTATCATGGCAAAGAGTTCAAACCGGAATTCAAAAACCTGCCCCGAGCCATGCAATTTGGCCAGCGCCGCGCCGGCGCGGCCTGCGGAACCGGAGCGCGTTTTAAACAGTTCTGGTGTCATGGTTTCAATGCCATCAATAGCCTGACTGATCATCAGGCCGCTTGCAGGGTCGGCGTAAAAGACCTTGGCAGAAACACCAGCCGCATGGGCTGACTTTGCATTATGCGCTTCCACCGCCCGGTCTATATAGGCTTCCGTCCCCTCACCCGGTATACGCACAATAACCTTGTGCCCAGCCACTTCGACGAGAAAAACGAGATTGGTCAATCCGCCCAGGCGGGTCAGCCGGCAATCCTCTTCGAGGACGTTTTCAAACCCCGGCGCATGGCGAAGCGCCGCTGTTACTTTCGATTGATATGCGTGCATTGGTTCCCCCGTATCACTAACTCTTCAGCCGTGCGTTTTGCGCGTCATAAAGCGGCCCTTCCACACGGGTGATGCTGAAATGATCGCCAAACAACTCCACCTCGAATTCAGTCTCATCCCAACAGACCCTCGGCAGGTAACCCATCATGATCATTTTTCCGACGCTATGGCCATAGGCTAGCGACGTCACCAGCGATACGGTTTTCCCATCTTTCAAAATGGTTTCACCGCCAAAGAGCGGCAGCTTCTGCGGACTGACAAATGTGCACAGTTTGCGCGTCAGCCCACCCTGCTTTTGCTGCGCCAGCACGGCCTTGCCGATAAAATCACCGCCGGTTTTCAGATGAACACGAAAGCCAAGACCTGCTTCAATCGGCGTATAGTCCGGTGAAATGTCGCCTGACCAGTAGAGATACCCTTTCTCCATCCGCAGGCTGTCGATGGCGCGGTAGCCGACATTGCGGATGTCATGGGCCTGACCGGCCTGCCACAATGTCTCATAGACATGGGCCATAAATTCGGTCGGTATGTGAAGCTCCCACCCCAATTCACCGACAAAACCTATTCTGGATGCACGAACGGGCGCTGCACCGATGATGATGTCGCACGACGTGCCAAACGGAAAGGCATCGTTGGACAGGTCGTTTTCACTGGCTTTTTGCAGCACATCGCGTGCCTTCGGACCGCAGATATTCAACACCGCGCGAGCCGATGTCACGTCGATCAAATGCGCTGAGCCGTCACACGGCATGTTGCGGCGAATCCAGTCACTGTCGTGTGTGCCAAATCCGGAACCGGTGACAATGTAAAAATGCTCCTGCGCCAGGCGGGTGATTGTGACATCCGCTTCAATGCCGCCGCGAGCGTTGCACATTTGCGCATAAATAATCGAGCCGACAGGCCTGTCCATATTGCAGGCAGCAAGGCGCTGGAGCGTTGCAAGTGCCGCCGAGCCGAACAGCTCAAATTTTGCAAAGCTTGATTGATCAATCAGCACAACACCATCGCGCACTGCCTTGTGTTCTGCTGCTGCAAATTGGTGCCAGCCGGGATCAAGGAAACCAAGCTGATCAACAGGTTCAACACCCTGCGGCGCAAACCAAAGCGGACGTTCCCAGCCGTTTTTCGATCCATATACAGCCCCCTGTTTTTTCAGAATTTCATAAAGCGGTGACCGCCTTATCCCGCGCGCGCTTTCGTGCTCCTGGCCCGGATAACGCATCTTGTAGTGATGGGCATAATGTTCGACGGCACGCGGATACATGAACGCTCTGGTTCCGTGATGAGGTCCGAAACGACGCACGTCCAACGGCCACAAATCAAGCGAGGGATGCCCGTCGACAACCCATTGCGCAATCATTTCACCAGCGCCACCACCGGCGGCAATTCCGTAAAGAAAACCGGTGGCCAGCATCAGATTGTCAAAGCCGGGTGCCCACCCCATGACAAAATCGCCATCGGCTGAATAGGGAATGGGGCCGTTGATAACCGTGCGTATACCAACCTCGTTCAGAACGGGTGTTACCTGTGCGGCCAATTCTGCCAGTGGCCCGAAACGATCCAGATTATCGGGCAGCAACTGGCGAACAAACTCACCCGGTATCCCATCATCCCCAAAGGGCAGCGTACCCTCCTCATAGCCACCGATGACAAGCCGCCCGCCAGCATCAGGCTTGTAATAGACAAGCCGTTCGGGATCACGCAGTTGCGGCAAGGATTTCACCAGCTCGGGATCAGGTAGCGGCTCGGTGACGATATATTGGTGTTCGACAGCGCAGGCCGGAACGCTCAAACCCAATTTGGCACCGAGCTCGCGGCTCCACATGCCGGCGGCCAGAATAATGTTTTCCGCTTCATAATCACCCTCGGACGTGATCACCCGGGTAATGCGACCCTTGGTGACTTCAAAATCTTCGACTTTGACACCCTGCCGGATATCAGCCCCATGTTTGCGTGCACCGCTGGCGATGGCCTGGCACAGACTTGCCGGGTCAACATGACCATCGGACGGGATAAAGGCTGCGCCTTCAAGGGAACTGGCATCAATATAGGGGAACAGGTCCTTTGCCTCAGCCGCTGAAACCATATGCATGTCCAGATCAAAACTGCGGGCCATTGTTGTGAGACGTTTGGCCTCAAGGAGCCGTTCCCGGGTCGCTGCCAGTCGCAGGCTTCCGACTTTCTTCCAGTCAAAGGCCATGCCGGTTTCCGCTTCGAGTTGATCATACATCTCAACTGAGCGCTTCAACATGCGGGTCGTATTGCGTGAACTGCGCAACTGCCCCACCAGGCCGGCAGCGTGCCACGTTGCACCTTCGGTGAGCATCGCCTTTTCCAGCAACACCACATCGCTCTCACCATTCCGGGCAAGGTGATAGGCAGTTGAACACCCGATAATGCCGCCACCAATGATGAGGTGTCTTGCGGAATGCTGGACCATGTCAGATATCCTTGCTCAATGCGATTAGCTGCATGATTGCCATAAAACCACATTAATCAACTATTTTTGTGGGGTTTTACGATATTTATTTGAGGTGCAGCGCAGAAGAGTGGTCCTGTGAACACGTGGGTTTGGTTGACGGGGGTGATTTGTTTTCTATTTGTCTCATGATTTTTGAACATTAATGTATTTTGAGATGCCAGCTGCGGGCGTTCGCAACAC
>CANMVS010000044.1 GCA_947501445.1 uncultured Rhizobiaceae group bacterium
GACCCTGTTGTTCAGGATGTCACCAACCTGCAGGCGTGGAACCCCTATACCTATGTGCTCAATAACCCGCTGTCCTTCACGGACCCGACAGGCTTCTTCTTCAAGAAGCTGTTCAAGGCCATTGGTAACTTCTTCAAGTCCGTCTTCAGGGCCATAGGCTCGGCCCTCAAAGCCATTGCCCGAATACCGATATTGTCGGCGATCATCAAAATAGCGGCCTGTTCAATTGGGGGGCCGCCAGGTGTGGCGGCGTGCATCGGGGCCACGGCGGCATTAACGCTCGGCGCGGGAGGTTCGATCGGTGATGCGCTCATTGCCAGTGCGTTGTCTTTTATCGGACATGGGTCAGGCCCGGTCAATATTTGGGGCCATGTGGGCAAAGCACTTGCGCAAGTCAAGGGAGTCCTGTTTGCCATCGTCAAGCCAATTGTACACGGTGCGATACAAGGTGCGATGGCTGTAGCACGAGGTGGAAAGTTCATTCATGGATTTGCCAGTGGTGCCATTGGTGCCATTGGCGGAATAATTGCTATGGAAACACCATCTATTGCCTCAATTGGTGGCAATGTGGGAAAAGCATTGAGGACCTCAATCGCTGGCACATTTGGCGGATTGGGGTCATCAGTTACAGGTGGGAAATTCTCCAATGGATTTGTCTCGGCAGCTTTTGCTCATCTGTGGAATGCGGAGTCGACTAGGCCCACGCCGAAACCTAAAAAAGTATATGCCTATGTTGGAGGCGCTGCAGATAAATCATATGGGAAAATAGTCTTGACAAAGTACCTGAGGGCGTCCTGTGGTGGCTTGGACGCGACCTATTTTGAGTGGAATCAGAGAGCCGAACTTGAGAACTGGATTTCTGCGCATGAAGGTGATTATACTATTGTAATTGGTCACAGCTATGGTGGTTCAACCGCCGCCAACGTCGTGGCTGGTGGAAGTTACGTTGACCAACTGTTGACGGTTGATCCGGTTGGTTGGAAGCGACCACGTAGCTTTTCCCGTGTTGCAGGCAATTCGGGGGTTTGGACCAACTATAACTCAATCAGCAGAACGTTCAATCTGCCAAATTTGGCGGGCAAATTAGGAGGTGCATGGGGAGCGGCTGCCAATAAATTTGCAGATCGACCGCACAACAGCACACTAAATCACGCAGATATTTGCGTGGTATACTGCTAACTTTGGATAGGGAGTGTCTATGGTGTGTTTGCGTATAGTAGCTGTTATACTCTTTTGGCTAATTTTGATTGGCCAATCTTCGGCTGAAAATTTTCTGACGGACATTCGTATTACAGATATGTCGATAACCGACTGGGAGGGAATTGAGAAATTTGAGGGTATGAAAAGAGCCGCTGATCCAATACGCGAGCTCGACCATGAAAAATTTGTCATTGTAACTCTCGCCACGCGCACGAATCTATCAAATCTTGAGAAAGATGGCTGGTATATCTTGCCAGAATCCCATTTTTGCAAACACCCAAAAACAGTCGCCTTACTAAGCACACCAGAATTTTTTATCGACAAAATGAACTTATCTAGGAAATCAGCTGAATTGGATAGAGCAATATCGGGCGACAATACAGATGTGCGAATTCCTCTATCGCCATTCCTACAGAATGGATTGTATCATTACCAGGTCATAGTCGGTTTGCAATGGGAGGTAGAAACTCCATTGCCTAGATCGTTGAGAAAAGACAAGAATCAAAAATTCTTTTTCAGGTATGACTTGATAGAAAAGCCTATGGATATATGCATGTATTTGGAATCCACGAAGGGCTTTCGCAACAGAAAATCGAAAATGCTTGTTGTTGATAAAGACAAAATACAGAGCCTGATTGTGTCGAGTGGGCTGAATTGATTTTGTTTCCCTTAGTAGTTTGAACAACTTTCCAAAAGCGCATCGGTGGGCTTTGAGCCACCTATGATTGAGCACAGCAGAAGAAGTAGGTGGGGATCAGCTGCAATCCTATGCTGTATTTATCCGAACGGCACGCTAAGATAGTTTGGCTGATTTGCTGTGCAATGCGCGAATGTTGGGGTGTGGGCTATATTGGTAGTTGGAGGGCGTTTGCGTGCGTTAAAAATATTTGCGCCATGGGAAAGTTCTGAATTTGCACTTGCCATGAGGCTGGCGCTTTTGATGGCGCTGCTTTCGGTTCATTTTGAGAAGCTGCAGGATGTGCACAGGTATGTGAATACCCGGCAATGGCTGCTGGTGATCTGTGTTGTGCTCGGCACAATCGCGCTCCCCTTTATCGCGAGCGCACGCTATGGGCGTGTCGCGGTGGTATGTTTTTGCCTTTTCATGCTTCCTGGTATTTTTTACAGCTGGTCATCTTACGCCAATCATGGCTGGCTTGCTGTATGGACCATACCCATATCGCTCATCTTTGCCCGGTGGTGGGAAAGTGACGCCTACTCAACCTACATCCGGTTCACGTTGGGGGTGGTCATGTTGGCCGCCGCTTTGCAAAAGCTGGTTGCCGGAACCTATCTTGATGGTTCCTATATCGCCTATCTGAGTTACCACGGCGGGTTGACAGAGACGCTGTTCCGCTCACTGTGTACCGTTGAGACACTCAATGACCCCTGTGGCTGGCACCAGTTTTTAGGCACTTTCATCGTTTTGTGGCAAATCGGCGTGGGATTGCTTCTGCTTCTGGGTGTCACAGGTATATTGTTCCTGTGCGTAGAGGTAGGGTTTCTCATTGGCGCCGGCATCTTTGCTGATGAAATGAATTTTCAGGTTCTTAATATTGCCCTGCTGTGTATGGCCTTTCGCGTTGGAATGCCCCGGTGGCTGTTTGCCTTGTGTTTTGTGTTTCTGATTATCGACATGCGCGGCATTGGCAGCTACCTGCGCCTCATTGGGATATGAGCGTTGGCTTGGCTTGGTAAACACCTTGGTGCTTTGGGAGCGCCGAACATCAAAAACCGGGTGTTACTGGCGTTGCTGCTGGTTCATGTGGGCTGGATTAGCATCCATGTCAGTCTTGTGGCCAATGAACAGATTAATCCATGGAAGCTGGGTGGCTATGGAATGTATACGGTGCCAAACCCCAGGCCGCGTGTTCGCCTGTATGAGGGGCTGGCAGAGGACAGGCGTTTGGTAAAAGGCGGCTATTATTCACGCGCGTTTGCTGATGATAATCGACGCTTTGTGTTTCGTTGCACAGAGATCTCGCAAAACTCACTGGAAAACTTCTTCAGGAAAAACAGAAAACTGATTGGCAAACAATTGACTGTCGTTGTTGAAGAAAGAGCGTTCCTGCATGATCCGATCCGTACTGAAAAACGTGTACGGGGAGTTACCCAAATCAAATGGAAAAGCGATTTCTCGTTCGACTACCGCGGGAAAATATGTGGTGACCAGTATCTGGGCAGTGGCAGCATTCTGTTTTGATATCAGCATAATCACGAGCTTTATCCTCAGATTACGTGGAGGCTATTGCAATAACAGTGTGAGCACATCCACGCGTCTATCAGCAAAACAATGCTACAATCAAAGTATGGAGCGGGCTGATCAATCCTGAGCATCGTTGATAATAATTTCCAACGCGTCTCAAATTAAGACACTCAGCAATATAATCGTAAAAAGTGTATAAATCATAGATTGTAGTGTTGACACAATACTACTGAATCGCCTAACGATCGTTAGCCGGTGTATTCTCGGCAGATTTTTGGGGACGATCAAGTAATCAGAGACGTTTTAGCCTGCATGTTTGCGGGAACGGTTCCGTTTGTTCTGCGTTGGGATGAAATTACGCTTTAACGTCGTTTTCTGGTGCTTGCTGAATAGAGGCGGCGCAATGCATCGTATTTTTAATTGCAATTTGGCAAGTTATTGCAGCCGGTCAGCTTTGTCTGGCCTTGTGTTGCTTGTTTCATCCGCGTTTTGTGTATCGGCATCGGCTGAAACGGTGCAGTACTCCGCAACATTTGACACCGATGAAGAAGGGATGACGTTCGTTGGGGGTGGTTTCAACGGCACCGACGGATTGGGGGCCTCCGGCGAATGGTGCGACCCAGTTGTTGCGAGCTCTGACTTCGATATTTCATTTCCTCCACCTTCACCGCGCCAATACATTTGTGTTGATTTTGAAGCATATGACTTTTTTTCCATTTTGTTTATGCAATTTATACCGGGGTCAAATATACTTTTTCGGGAGATTGACGATGGCGCCCTTTTCGTCAGTTTCAGGCCAGATGATATTAGTAATAACCCAGGCATTTCGGGTGGTTGGACAAAGACCTTTTCACTGACAGAACCATCAACTGTGGTCCTTGAATTTGACTACGGTTTGTCAAATGCAACATATCCGATTGACGTCATGGTGAAGGTTGATGGTGCCAACTATACGGAGTATGGCAACGACTACATACATCGGATCAGTTCAGAAGATGTGACGGCCGCTGCTGCTGATAATGATTGGAGCGGCAATCATTCAGCAAATCTTAATCTGGGAGTGATGGAAGCTGGAACACATACAATAACGATTGGTGGATATTTACCGCCCGGTAACACCGATGATTGGACACCCTACACGACAGTTGATTTGGGTATAGACAATATAAGAATAGCAGCTCAGCGGTTTTTCGATGAAGAAACCGTACATGTGGATTTGGTTGAAGATATAGCAATTTCAATCAATAAGGATGCAACTGCTCAAGTTTTTTCCTATGAAGCAACTGCAAATGCGACCAGTTTTGCCTTGCTCAGCAGTCCTGCGCAGGGTTCGGCATTTGACAATGGTGATGGCACATTCACATTTGATCCCGGTCAGGATTTTCAGGATCTGATCAATGGACAAAGTCGCATTGTGACTTTTGATTATAGAGCTTCAGATGGTCAGGGTGGCGCAGATACTGCAACTGTCACCATCACGGTAATCGGCAATGGCACTGGCGGGTCTGTTGACAGTCAAGTTGGGCCGCACGGCCCAAGCGATCTCGTGGGTGCGGTTGCTGGCAAGTTCGGTGTGACACCGTCAGGAATGGCGTCCTATGCAGTGCCAATTGCTGTGCCGGTCGGTACGGCCGGTGTTGCTGCCAATTTGTCTCTTCAATATTCCAGTTCAGGAGAAAATGGCATAGCAGGAAAGGGCTGGTCAATCGGCGGTGTTTCGGCGATTACACGGTGTGCCGCAACACGGGAATATGACGGTTTCGTTGACCCGGTTGACTTTGATGGCAATGATCGTCTGTGCCTGAATGGTGAAAGACTGGTGCCGGTTTCCGGTACCTATATGGCTGATGGTACACAATACCGCACAAGCAAAGAGGGTTTTACCAAAATTGTCTCCTATGGCACCGTTGGTTCGGGGCCGCAATACTTGAAAGCATGGCAACGCTCTGGTGAAGTCTTCGAATATGGCTTGACCGCTGATTCGCGTATGGAAACCAATGATAGTACCCATGTTCGCAGTTGGATGCTGAACCGGATAGCGGATCGCTCGGGTAATTACATCAGTTACAGCTACACCAAGGACGTGGCGACAGGCGAGCATTTGCTGGATCGGGTGGATTTTACAGGCAATGAAGCCCAAAATCTTGACCCTTACAACTATATAAAATTCATCTATGGCGACCGCGGGTTTGACCCATTTAGCTTTTTTAACAATAATGAGGCTGATGCTTTTTACAATATTGAGCTCCAAACAACAAAGGTTTATCAGGGCGGCTCAGTTGTGCATCAGTACAAGCGGCTCAAGTCTGTCGAAGTCTACGGTGATGCAAATCTGTATCGGACCTATAATCTGAACTATGTTGATGAGAATGAGGACGACAATTCTGATTCTCAGGTAGAGGCAATAGAGGAATGTACGGCAGAAGGTGTATGTCTGCCGAAAACTGTCTTTGAATGGGCCAATTCGATTCACGACCGACCCCTGGGCTTTGATAATTATGAACTGGGTCCAGCCGAAGGTATTACGGGCAGCGGATATGATGACTATCAGGTTTCCGCCTCGGGAGATTTTAATGGCGATGGCTTGACAGACCTTTATCTGTTTCAGGCTGATGAATATGGTCGTTCGCGACGCGATGGACTGGATGAAATTTGGCATTCCAATGGTGATGGCACATTCACAAAATTATCCCCTGGAATCATGAATACCAGTTATGAAGATTTCCGTATCGGGGCATCCGGTGATTTCAACGGCGATGGTCTGACAGACTTCTACTACCACAATACGGATGAGCAGGGACGTTCAAAGGGCCACACCACAGACAAGGTCTGGTTGGCCGACGGCACTGGATCATTCACAGTTGTTGCACCGGGGGCTGCCAACTCCAGCCACAATGACTACGTTTTGCGCTCGGGCGATTTCAATGGTGACGGTCTTACGGATATTTATCTCTATCGCAGTGACGAATATGGCCGCGTGAAAGTCAATGTGGGTAATGAAGTCTGGTTGTCAGATGGTGACGGGACATTTACTGCGGTTCAGCCAGGTTTGCTTGATGCAGCCTATGATGACTACTTGCCAACAGTCGGTGATTTCAACGGTGATGGGCTGACTGATTTCTACTGGTACAAAGCCAAGGAATCTGGCAAAACAATTAACGGGCAGCGTCAGGACAAACTTTGGTTGTCTGATGGTGATGGTAATTTTGAGGCGAATGAATTGGGCACGGAGGGTGTTGCGTCATCGCTTCCGGACAGCGAATTTTCAGTGGCCGATTTTAATCAAGATGGGCTAGATGATGTATTGCCCACCCGTGATGATGTTTGGCGAGTGGCTTATTTATCAACAGGAGATAAGGCGTTTGAAAGAGAGGTTCCGGATTCGAGTTTCCCCGGGATTTTGGTATACGGACGCCCGATAGTGGGGGATTATAATGGGGACGGATATCCTGATTATTATTCGCCTCAGTTCCAAAAGTTTGCTCAGTACAATACCTATTCTAGAGTCAGGTTTTCTGCCGAACCCAGTTCGATTGTTTACAATGAAAACGGCCATTTCGATGATCTAAAGATTACTATGGCGGTAAGCCCTGGCATGTCAGACGCGTACCGTGAGAATTTTACAAGCATATCGGGCCCGGCCCGCGAGAATTTTACAATAGGCGCCGGTGGTGATTTCAATGGTGATGGTGCAACGGATCTGTATCTGTTTAAATCCGATGAATACGGACGTTCGGATAATGGAGATGCCGCTGATACGATCTTCTTCGGGAGGAAGAGAAACCCTGAGCAGATTGTCCGCATAGAAAACGGCCTCGGCCTTGTCACAGAAAT
>CANMVS010000045.1 GCA_947501445.1 uncultured Rhizobiaceae group bacterium
ATTGACACCCTGTCGCTGACCAGCACCGGCAGCGTCACCTCAGCCGATGTGGGCAACTATGCAATTGTTGCCGGTGCGGCCACCGGCTCCGGGCTTGGCAATTATGATATCACCTATGTGAACGGTACTCTTGCCGTTGATCCGGCATTGCTGACAATCACCGCACTGGATCGCAACAAGACCTATGGTTCAACCTTTACATTCGGCAATGTGTCAGGTGTGGATTATACTGCCGATGCACTGTTGAATGGTGATAGCGTTGACACCCTGTCGCTGACCAGCACCGGCAGTGCCGCCGCTGCCGATGTGGGCAACTATGCAATTGTTGCCGGTGCGGCCACCGGCTCTGGGCTTGGCAATTATGATATCACCTACGTGAACGGTACTCTTGCCGTTGATCCGGCATTGCTGACAATCCAGGTGCAGGATACCAGCAAGACATATGGTACTGAGCTGATATTTGGCAATCCAGTCACCACCGGGTATCTGGTTTCCGGTCTGCTTAACAGCGATACGGTCACGGGGCTGGACCTCGCCAGTGATGGCGGTGCCGCGACAACGGTTGTGGGTATCTATGATATCAATGCTTCCAATGTAACAGGCAACGGGCTTGCCAATTACACTTTGAACTACCTGGCTGGTAACCTGAGTGTTGACCCGGCCCCGCTGACGATTACAGCGCTGGATCAGACAAAGTTTGCCGGGCAGACGTTTAACTTCGGAACGGTAAATGGCGTAGATGCCGAGGTTACAGGGCTAGTCAACAATGATCAGGTTACAGGATATACATTGAAGAGCTCCGGGGCTCCGGCCTGGGCACCAGTGGGCAAATACTCAATCATGGCAACGGACGCTACAGGTTCAGGCCTGCTTAACTATAAAATATTCTACAAAGATGGCCTTTTGACCGTACTTCCGAAAGGTGCTGATGACACTGTAATTCTTCCTTTACAGGACTGCAGCTTCGTGCGGTTGACGGGCAACATACCGGTATATTGCCAGGTGGATGTCAAGTTTGGCATTGACGAAAATGCTGATGGTGAAGACTCTGCTGACGGAATCAAAGGGTGTGATGATACTCCATTTGCTGACAATGGATGCCTCAACCGCCCTTACCCGGGGAATGGAAAAATTGCGCCCGGTATCCGCTTTAGCGCAAATCTGAGCGTCGGAGGATAATCGTCACGAAACAGGGCTGGCGTGAGATCAGTTACGCCGGCCTGACAAACGGATAATCAGCAATGTCGTCACGGATCAGGTTCTTCACCTGTCTGCTGGCGCCAGAACGTTTCCTGTATTTATGCTGCTGTATGATTGTTCACCTCCCGAGAATTCCACTGAATTCTGTGCCACACCGGAGGTGCCGCCCTGGCGTCGTAATTGAACGCTACGTACATTCTCCTGTAGCAGGACCATCGTCGGCGAGCGGTAGTGATGGAAATGTCCATCTGGTAACGAATCAGAACTGCTGATGGTGCGAACGGTTCTGGCAATGACATGACCACTTGTCCTGATGGTGCATTGACAGTTGACCGGAAACTCCCGGTGATTATCGCTCTCGTCACTATGACAATCGGGCTGCTCTGCGCAACATTTGGCTTGCAACAGACACACCCTCAACCCGCTAAAATAAACGGTGCCGACATGGCATGTATTCTTTCGGACAAACGCAGGTGTGATTCCCGTCCGGTTGGTCTGGAACCCTGACACCTGCAGAAACAGCAACAAAACACCATGTATATAAGTATAAATCGCGTCACGAGCTATTATACTTTCGGGTGCACATCCCGCTTTTCTTGGAGATTTTATTGAGAAATATAAGTAGACGTAAGTATTATTTAGTTGACAATGGCGTTTTATAGTGAAAATTGATCAGTAAGTAATTACAACATTAATGCGCGCGATCAGCCAAACGAGTGTTTTATATTATGGATATGCTGTTCAGTCGGAAGTGTAATTCACCGCGGAGTATCCGAGACAAAAAAGAGAACGCATCACCCATTGTCTCTCTTTCTGCTGCCTGTCTGGCGCTTTCGGTTGCCTTCTACTTTGGCCCCGGTGCCGCCCGTGCGCAGGATGCCCTGCCAACCGGTGGCAATGTCGCTGCCGGCATTGCCCGTATTTCAGGCACCGGCAGTGGCAGCATGCTGATTGATCAGTCTTCGTCGGCTGCCATCATCAACTGGAATTCCTTTTCCATAGGTTCGCGCAATGCGGTCAATTTCGCCAATGGCAATGGCGCAACGCTCAACCGTGTCACCGGTGGCTCCGTGTCCAATATCAATGGCCTGTTGTCGGCAACCGGCTCGGTCTATCTGCTCAATCCCAACGGAGTGATCATTGGCAGGGACGGCGTGGTCAATGTCGGTGGTTCCTTTGTCGGCACCACATTGAATATTACCGATGATGATTTTCTAAATGGCGGTGATACCGGTTTTGCCGGTTCCAGTGCCGCCAGCATTGTCAACTATGGCCGGATCGGTGCGCTGGGCGGTGATGTGGCGCTGGTTGCTGCGAAAGTGGAAAACCACGGTTCCATTGGTGCACCCGGTGGCACGGCAGCGCTTGTCGCAGGCTATGATGTGCTGATGCGTGATGCAGCGCTTGCCGATGGCAAATTCATGGTGCGTGTGGGCGGGGATGGCACATCGGTGACAAACACCGGTGCCATCGCTGCCGCAGAGGCTGAATTGCGTGCCAATGGTGGCAATGTGCTGGCACTGGCGGGCAATACGGGTGGTTCCATCCGAGCAACGGGCGTTGCCAATACGGGTGGCCGGGTGTTTTTGACCACACCGGGCGGCAGGGTCAATCTCACCGGCAAGGTCCGGGCAAGGCGCAGCGCATCAGCCGGTTCGGCCGGTGGCTCAGTTTACATCAATGCCGATTTCATTCGCCATGCGGGTGAGATTGACATAACCGGCATCGATGGCAATGGCGGCCTTGCCATTTTGGAAGGTCAGGACATTGCCCTTGCCACCGGCTCCCTCATTGATGCTTCGGGTGCCAATGGCGGCACCATTCTAATCGGAGGTGATTACCAGGGCGGCATCAATGCCGACAATAATTTTTATGCAGGCAGCATCCAGAACGCAACAACCCTGAGTGTTGAAGCGGGTGCATCGCTGCATGCGGATGGATTGGCAAATGGACAGGCGGGCGATGGCGGCAATCTGGTTCTATGGTCTGATACGCACACCCGGTTTGCCGGTCTGATCACCGCCCGTGGTGGCCCGACCAGCGGTGATGGCGGCTTTGCGGAAGTCTCCGGCAAACTGACACTGGCCTACACCGGCACAGCGGATATGCGGGCAACCGTGGGTGAATTTGGCACAGTACTGCTGGATCCGACAAACTACTATGTCAACACATCGGGTAATGCACCGGCAGGTAGTTCGGTGATTTCCGTTGCTGATCTGGAAGCCAATCTTGCTACGGCCAATTATACAATCCAGACATCTGCCTCCGGAAATCAATTTGGCGACATCGTTGTTGCCAATGACCTTAGCTGGAGCAGCGAAAGTACACTTACGCTGATAGCAATTAAAGATATCGATATTGAAGGTACCATTGATGCATTTGTCGGCGGACTGATTTTGGATGCGCAGTTCGGCATATATTCAAATGCTGCAATTAATGTCGACAGATTTACGCTCAATGCGGGCTCATGGGTTCAAAACACCAGCAACTTGCCTGAATTTTCAGCCAATGATTTTCGCATAAATGGGGGAAATTTCTCACGGTTTGTCAGCGGTGATGGGATTACGACACCCTTTGCGATTGCAGACATTTATGGTCTGCAGGGCATCGCATACAGCGACAGCCTGCTGGCGGGTCCCATAGCGCTGGCCACGCACATTGATGCCTCTGTTACCGCAGATTGGAATAATGGGGCAGGTTTTGTTCCAATTGGAACAAAAGAAAATCCATTTACTGGAATTTTCAATGGCGGAAATTTTGCAATCTCAAACTTGCACATATATCGGACGCAGATGAACAATGTTGGTTTGTTCGGAAACACTGCCGCTGCCGAACTGCAAAATATCGGATTAATAGACGCGGTAATTGCGGGAGCGAATGCGGTTGGTGGTCTCGTCGGAAACACGAATGCCACTACAATCAGACAGAGCTATGTCCGTGGTCAAATTTCTGGTGATGTGGGCGTGGGTGGCCTTGCCGGAGTAGCCAACAACAGCCTGTTGAAAAATACATACAGCAGCGGAGAGGTTACTGGATTGCAAACTGTCGGTGGCCTCGTTGGCGAGAACACGGGCTTCCGCAATGAGCCGAACCCTGCTGTCCTTATCACGAATTCCTACTCGACTGCCGATGTCATCGGAATCGGGGAGGAAGTTGGGGGAATTGCGGGATCCAATGGAGGAAATGTGGAATTCTCCTATGCAACCGGCTTGGTGACGGGCAGCGCAGATACCGGCGGCGTTTTCGGGAAATATTTGTGGGGAGAATTTCAAAGTGTCTATTGGGATGCAAGTACCACCCGACAGGAACATGCCACCTCTCTGGTGGACACGCCGGGAGGTCTGTATCACCTCGAGGATGGGTTTGACAGACATTCATACGGGGATTTTAATCTCACCGAAGACTGGTATATGATCAATGGTCATACGAGGCCGTTTGGTCGCTGGGAGCATTCACATAGTATCGTGAACAGCCATCAACTTCAATTGATGGCGATGGATGTTAACGCGACCTATTATTTGGCAAGAGATATTAATCTGCAGCCCGATCTTGCCAGCTCATCAAGCATGTGGCTTCGAACCTCTGAGATGCTTGGCGTCGGGACAGCTAGCTTTGTTCCAATCGGGGGAGTTGACACGGGGCAAGCCGCCTTTGGCGGTTCTCTTTTTGGTGAAGAACACACGATTTCACACCTTAACGTCCATCGGCCAAACGATGATTTTGTCGGTTTATTCGGAAGTCTGGGTTATGACAGTGGTGCTGTATGGAACCTACGCCTCACAGACGTAAAGGTTACCGCTCGAAATTATGTCGGCGGTATTGCAGGTTATTTGGGAAAAAATAACAATGTTGAAAATGTGTTTGTTTCCGGGGAAGTATCAGGAATTAGTAATGTTGGTGGTCTTGTGGGGCAGAACGATGGCACTGTGTCCAATTCATCTGCGGATACCAAGATCAATTTTCATTTAACTGGGACGACTGAAAATATAGGTGGCTTGGTTGGGCAGAACCGCGGCACTGTGTCCAATTCATCTGCAGATATCCTTATCAATTTTCAGTTTACTGGAGTGGCTGAAAAAATAGGCGGCCTGGTTGGGTTGAACTATTCCACCGGCAAAGTTGAAACGTCACATGCATCCGGGACGCTAACAGGCACATCCCATGTTGGCGGATTGATTGGACAAAACGAAGGGTATGTGGGTGATGCATTTGCTACCGCCAATGTTGGTGGAACAGACAACATTGGTGGCCTGGTGGGGTGGAATTATCAGGGCGGCATCATAGAAACGTCACACGCATCTGGTTTCGTTTCCGGATTTGACAATGTTGGCGGTCTGGTGGGAATGCACAGCGGTCAAATTGTCGGGTCCTATGCAGATAACCACGTGGTCGGCATCGAAAAGGTCGGCGGTCTGGTTGGGTGGTCATCTGTAACACCATCTTTGCAGCGGCACCCAATCACGATAACTGAATCATACGCGACCGGTGTTGTGCAAGGGACTACCCATGTTGGAGGTCTCGTTGGCTCCCTGGAGCGAGGTGTCATATCAAATTCCTACGCATCAGGCGCGGTGGGAGGAACAACTGTCGTCGGAGGTCTGGTCGGGGGAAGTTATTCCATAATTGACAGCAGCTATGCAATTGGCGCAGTCGAAGGTGAAAATTTGGTTGGCGGTTTGATCGGCGTAGGGCACCGTACTCATTCCACCAGTCAGGTATACGCCAGTGGGCAGATAATTTCCAATGGCACAAATGTTGGTGGGTTAATTGGCGAGAATAACTTTTCCAACGTTGATAGTTCCAACCGAACACTGAGTGGTTTTTGGGATGTTTCGACCACCGGAAGAGACATCGCAGTTGGTACTGGTGTTTCGGCAGGTTTGCTGCCGCTGTTCAGTGACGATCCGAATTCCTCAAGCTATTCTTACAACAAGGCAGCGTATGTGGACTTTGATTTTGCCAGCACCTGGACCATGATTGATGGCGAAACACGACCCTTTGGTCAGTGGGAACATACCACCACCATCACCAATGCCCATCAGCTTCAACTGATCGGTATGAATCAGGGCACACTGGCGCAGGATTACGTTCTGGCCAATGATATTGATTTAGGATCGGCATTGAATAACCCGTCGAATATGTGGAAGACCGCCAATGCCGGTGATAGCCAGTTTGGTTTCGTGCCGATTGGCGATGCACAGGATGCATTTACCGGTTCTTTTTCAGGGTTTGGCAATACCATTTCCAATTTGATGATCGAGCGCCGCACAACAGATTCCGTTGGACTGTTTGGTGTGGTCGGAGCCTCTGGTTCTGGCGCGCAATTGACGCAGATCGGATTGAACGCCAGTTCCATCATCGGCCGTAACCAGGTTGGTGGTCTGGTCGGCACAAGCAGATTTGGAAGTCTGATAGAGCGCTCATTCTACACCGGCAGTGTGGCTGGCGCAGATGCTGTTGGAGGTCTGGTTGGTCATTTGGAGGTTGGTTCAAATGTAAATCAGTCCCATGCATCCGGTGTGGTCGCTGGCAATTACGACGTTGGTGGCCTGGTTGGTGGCAGTTTAAACGGGACCGTGCAGTCCTCCTATTTCACCGGGTACGTGATTGGATCTGAGAATGTTGGCGGGTTTATCGGGGAAAATTTTGGTACATCTGTCGATAATTACTGGAACACTGAAACGTCTGGACTGTCCTCCGGTGCAGGTGATGGCAGCGCTTCGGGCATGACGGGTGTAACAACAACACAGCTTCAGACAGCCCTGCCATCGGGCTGGGACAGTGAGGTGTGGGGCATCATTCCCGGCATTTCCAATCCCTATTTCAACTGGCGCTTTGCCGATGGCCCCAGTGTCATCGCCGGCACGGTCTCTGGTGTCGCAGGGGGCAATGGTGCCCTTGGCGTGGATGTGGCCGTCAATGGAGAATTTGCAGGCTCCACCTACACCGGTGCCAATGGCTATCACTATCTGGCGCTTGA
>CANMVS010000046.1 GCA_947501445.1 uncultured Rhizobiaceae group bacterium
TCTAAGCCCGATGGAATTCGAGAATAAATATGTGTTATCTTAACTTGGTGTCCGAAAAAACGGCAGCAGCTCAGAGTACCATGCAGGATGGCAGCGGGTGCTGCAGGAAGACACATCCAAACCCAGCAACCCGACGTCCTACGATCCGGCCAGCGCTTTCTCAACCTCCGGCAGCAAGCCATCACGGATAGAATCGGGATTGAAGGGGCCAATCTGCTTGAATACGATATTACCAGCCCTGTCGAGCAGATAGGTTTCCGGGATGCCGTAGACGCCCCAGTCAATCGCCGAGACACCTTTGGGGTCGATGCCCACAGCGGCATAGGGGTTGCCCAATTCTCCCAGAAAACGCAGCGCATTGGGGGTCAGGTCCTTGTAGTTGATCCCCACAAGATTGATGCGATCGTCTTTGGCCAGTTCCATCAGCAAGGGATGTTCGGCGCGGCAGGGCACGCACCAGCTGGCCCATACATTGACCAGCGTTACCTTGCCTTCAACCATGGCACTGGTAAGCGCCGGGACCTGTTGACCATCGCGCATAAGGCCCTCAAGTGGCTGCAAATCCAGCGCGGGTGCCTTGGTACCAATCAGCACCGATGGAATGACAGAAATGTCCTTGTCCGACATAAGCTGGCTTAAGAATATTCCCGCAAGAACAATGAAAGCCACCAATGGCAGGAATGCCACCCATCTGCGACGGCTCGGATTTTTAATCGGGATATCAGACTTCCCGGTTGCCTCAGACATCGGCTGACCCCGCCTGTGACCCTGGATCTGAACGCCGCTTGACGCCGCGGGCTTCCAGCTCGGCCAATTCAGCAAGACGCGCGCGCTGATCCAGCAGCACCCAGGCGATCATGATTGCTATGGTCGCGGCGCAGATCCCGTAGGATAAAAGCACATAGGCAAGATGGGTCATTGTGCATTCATCCTGATACAGAGCGCGCGGCCTGCCGGCGCAGCGTCGCCACCCGGCGGCGCCAGATCTCATTGCGCATGGCCATGATATGAAGCGTAAAGAACAACATGGAAAAAGCCAACGCCATGACCAGAAGCGGATAGAGCATTGACGGGTGGATCGTTGGTCCATCGAGCCGCATGACACTGGCAGGCTGATGGAGCGTATTCCACCAGTCCACTGAAAATTTGATGATTGGGATGTTGACGTAGCCGACCAGAATGAGAATGGCCGACACACGGGCAGAACGCGTCGGGTCATCCATCGCCCGGTTAAGCGCGATGAGGCCAAGATACATCAAAAACAATACAAACACCGATGTCAGCCGCGCGTCCCAGACCCACCAGGTACCCCACATTGGTTTGCCCCAAAGCGAACCGGTCAACAGGGCCAAAAAGGTAAATGCCGCGCCAAGTGGTGCTGCTGCCTGCGCTGCAACGTCTGCCAGGGGATGGCGCCATACCAGTGTTCCTATCGCAGCCGCCGCCATAACGCTATAACACAACATCGCAAGCCAGGCGGACGGCACGTGAATGAACATGATACGCACCGTCATGCCCTGTTGGTAGTCTTCAGGTGCCTGGATACTCAGGTACAGACCAACCGCAAAAAGAACCAACGTAATAGCGCTCATCCAGGGCAGTATTTTTGCTGCCACACTCAAAAACCGCGTGGGGTTTGCCAATCCGGTCAGGAAATTTGCTGCATTTGTGATCATCATGGCATCTGTTTATCGTTTGGAATGGTTCTCGACAATGCCGTTACGATCGTAAAAGGGCAGTTTGGGCAAAATGTAGCAACGCATTCAAAAACCCTCATCCGCTGGGACGCCCACTATGCAGCCAATTGCGATCACCTGCACCAAAAGCTTTTGTGAGCTTGCCCGTCACACCACCTCCAAATACAGTTTATTCCGACAAGGCCAGACGCAATCCAAGTACACCAAAGGCTCCTGCAAAACACCGTCGCAGCCACGTCATGACACTTGGTGTTGACGTGACATAGGCGCGCGTTGCAGCTGCAAAGGTGCCATAGCCAACAAAGATGACGAAAGTCAAAAGCATGAATGTCGCACCCAGAGCCAGCATCGATAATGTTGCATTTTGCGTGGTTGCAGGCACGAATTGTGGCAGAAACGCCAGAAAAAAGATCGAAAGTTTCGGATTGAGAATATTGAGCAGAAAACCATTGGTGATAATTTTTCGCGCTGGCATATCGGCTTTATTTTCATCCATCTGCAGGGGGCCTTTGTCACGCAGAACGCTGTAGGCCATATACAGAAGGTATAAAACACCCAGATATTTGACCGCCTGAAATGCAACAGCACTTGTGTGCAACAGTGCGGCGAGACCAACAACACTGGCCAGAATATGGGGAATGATACCCATCGTGCACCCAAATGATGCAAGAACGCTTGCCTTCATGCCGCGACCAAGACCCCAGGCGAGCGTATACAGAACACCGGTTCCTGGCAGCAGGATAACGGCGATTGACGTCAGTAGAAATTCGATACTCATGTCCGGGCAACCTTATTTGCTGTGACTGTCGGCACAATTGATGTAGTGCAACTGACATAGATGAAACAATTGCGTTGTATCCATGACCCATCCTTTACCAGCCAGCAGCAGCACGTCAACCTTGGGTCTCCTGGTGGTAATTGGGGCTGCCGCAAGCATCAGTGTTTCAAATATTCTCACGCCGATGGTCTATGCACTGGGCACCAATTCCCTGACCTTGCTCGGCTTGCGTTATGCCGGATTTTTGCTGGTTTGCGGTCTTTGGTTAAAAACTCAGGGGATCAGCATCTCGCTGCAAAAAAGCGATCTGATTCACTGCGCTGGTGCAGGAACGGCCTATGCATTTGGCTCTGCCTGCCTGATCACCTCCTTTGCCTTTATTCCGGTCAGTCTTGCCATATTGGTGTTCTATCTGTTTCCACTCATCACCCGGTTGGCCGAGAGCGCCATTGACCGCCGGGTCCCGTCTGTTTTTGAAATCGTCTGTTACATTCTGGCCTTGAGCGGGTTGGCCGTCTGCCTGGGTGTAGGGCTGGACGACCTGAACATCGAAGGTCTGCTGTTTGCGGTACTGGCAGCCCTTGGCCTGTCCCTGTCCTATGTCTGGACAGGCAGACGATTGAAGTCCGTTCAACCGGTTGTATTGACATTTACCATGGCCGCTACAGGACTGGTGCTCTCGATCATCGCAACCACTGTTTCCGGCAACTGGGCCATGCCGCCACTGGACCCGCTTGCCCTGTTGATTGTCGGCGCAACCATACTAACCTTTGCAGGTGCCTTTTTGGGCATGTTTGTCGGGGTCAATCTGACGGGACCATCGCGCACCGCAATGGTGATGAATCTTGAACCCGTCATGACTGTTGGCCTGGCCATCGTTATTTTGGAAGAAGGCCTTGAGGGCAACCAGCTTTTGGGCGCAGTTCTGGTTATTGCCACGATCGTTGCGACCCAATTGAAAGCGCCGCAATCCGGTTCTTAAAAATGATAATGGTTCCCTGATATAAAACCAGTTGACCAGACGGGTTCAATTGCGGCATCTGTTTGCTGTTCGGTTCCCCATATGGTGCGTTGCATCGGGGATGAAATGGGAATGCAGAAGGGGTTTTGTTGAAATCTTTTGCTGCAGCCGCCCCCGCGACTGTGAACGGCGAGCGTCATGTCATACGGCCACTGGTAGAACACCGGGAAGGCGACAATGCGCACCGACCCGTGAGCCAGGAGACCAGCCGGACAGGCCCCCAAATTCGGGGGCGACCTTTAGAAAACGGACGGGGTGTTCCGTGAAAGGCTGGAAGCGAGATGTTTCCTTCTCTTTCATGCAATCGGACTCCCTCTTCAAAACACATGAGTGAAGAGGAACAACATGAGAAAATATCTTTTAACTGCCGGCTTTGCACTAATGGCAACACCGGCCCTTGCCCATCATCCGCTTGGCGGCATGCCATTGGAGACATTTGTGCATGGCGCACTGTCGGGTGTTGCGCACCCGATACTTGGATTTGACCACCTGTTTTTTGTCGCGCTTGTTGGCATAGCGGCGCTTTACACCGGTCGCCCCCGTGTTGCGCCAGCGGCCTATATTATGGCCATGCTGGCCGGGTGTTTTATGATGAGCATGGGCATCAGCCTGCCTGACAAGGAAATCCTCATTGGTCTTTCCTTGCTGGCCCTTGGAACTGTTGTTCTATCCGGACGGTCAATCGGCCTCATGCCAATGCTGGTTTTATTTGCCGGATTCGGTCTTTTCCACGGTTCTGCCTTTGGCGATTCGATTGCCAGCGAAGAAGCGGCAATTGGCGGACAGGTATTGGCCGGTTATCTGATCGGTCTTGGTATTATTCAATATGCCATTGCGCTCGCAGCCGGTTGGGTGGCAACCAGACTGTGGAAGGCAACATCGGCCAAATCTGTTGAAGTGCGTATTGCCGGCGCAGCCGTCGCCGGTGTCGGGCTGTTCCTGACGCTCGAAAATGCTGAAGGGCTTTTGTTCAATATGCTGTCCTGGTCAGCCTGACCGCGGCGGCCAACGATAAGCTTTTGCCAACCGATAAGGAGATGCGCTGCGATGCGCATCTTCGAACCACCATTGCCTTTTGTCAGTGCGTGAAATAAATCAGACGTTTGCCAACACGATCTGGAAGTTTCATGTCTTTAGCCCCCCTTCTTGAGCATCTGAAACAGACTGCGGCCCTTTCACAGGCCGCGGGAATTCTTTCCTGGGACCAGGAAGCAATCATGCCCAAAAAGGGTGCCGAGCAGCGGGTTGAACAGGCCGGGGCAATGGCTGCCGTGCTCCATGCCCGCAGCGGCGATCCGCACATCCCGGAATGGATTGCTGCTATCGACCGCAACGCACTTTCGGCGTTTGATCTGTGTAATGTCAACGAAGCACAACGCGACTACGACCGCGCCACCAAAATCCCCGCGCGACTTGCACAGGAAAGCGCAAAAGCGGCATCCGCCGGACAGCGAATCTGGGCACAGGCGCGCAGCGAAAAGAATTTCGCGACCTTTATCCCGGCACTGAAAACAAACATCAAGCTGAAACGCGAAGAAGCCGCCTGCCTGACGGATAGTGGCGGTGACCTTTACGACAGTCTGCTGGATGAGTTTGAACCAAATACAAATTCTGCCGAACTGCTGGCAATGCTGGAGGCCTTGCGGCCAGGGCTTGTTTCATTGCGTGAAAAGATTGCACAAAAACCGACGCCACGCGCCCTGACCGGCCATTTTGCCGCCGACCGGCAACTGGCTCTTGCCAAAACCATTGCTGCACGTATCGGCTATGATTTTGATGCAGGTCGCATCGACACGGTGGTACACCCATTTTGCTCGGGCACGGGCGGCGATGTGCGCATAACCACACGCACAGACGAGGCTGATCCGCTGAATTGCCTCTATTCGACGGTTCATGAGGTTGGCCACGCACTTTATGCGCAGGGTGCCAGCGATGCCTTTATGCCCGCCGCCGATTATTGTTCCATGGGCGTGCATGAAAGCCAGTCGCGATTCTGGGAAAACCAGATTGCCCGCTCACGCCCTTTTGCTGATTGGTTGTTTCCCGCCATGCAGGATGCCTTTGGTCCATTCGCGCTGGATGGCCCGGAACAACTTTATGCAGCGGTAAACCGGGTTGAAACAGGCTTCATCCGCACCGAAGCAGATGAGGTCCACTACAATCTTCATATATTACTCCGCTTCTCGCTTGAGCGCGCTCTGATTGACGGCTCGCTGGAAGTCGATGATCTGGAAGAGGCATGGAACAGCCGATTTGAACGCGATTTTGGCCTGAAAGTGCCGGATCCGAGCCTTGGTGTGCTGCAGGATGTTCACTGGTCATTGGGTCTGTTTGGCTATTTTCCAACCTATAGCCTCGGCAATATTTATTCAGCCTGTCTGGACAAGGCCATGCGCAAGGCACTGCCTGATCGTGATGCCATGGTAAGAGAAGCGCAAACGCAGCCAATTCTAGATTGGTTGCGCAGCAATATTCACGTCAAGGGCCGTGTCCTGTCAGCACCGGCACTGATTGAGCAGGCGACAGGCGAAGCACCCTCTGCTGAACCATTGATGGAATATCTCAATGCCAAATTTGGAGCGCTCTATGATCTGTAGAGTGTTCAGGGCTGCTGGCCGAGTGCTGATGGCTTTGTATTGATGTCTTCGCGCCGTATCGCGCCTTGCGGCGCTGGCTCCAGACAGGGCGGGCCATCAGGCCCGACGCGCAATTCGCGCTTGCCCGCTGCGCGGGTAACCGTGTCCTCTCGATAGGGCACGGGGTGCAGCATGGGAAATTTCTCGAAAATCAGGGTTGGCAGCACGCAGTGCCTGCCTGCATGGCACTCAAACAGGCCACGACCGTGGC
>CANMVS010000047.1:2500-5000 GCA_947501445.1 uncultured Rhizobiaceae group bacterium
TTTAGCTCAGCTGGGAGAGCACCTGCTTTGCAAGCAGGGGGTCATCGGTTCGATCCCGATAAGCTCCACCATGTTATGTCCTCACGCGTGAGCGCCCTTCGGGCTACGCTCCGGACGGGGCGCCAAACGATTGGCGGAGCGCGGTTGCGCTCTGGCTGGGTTATAACTTCCATCCTTGATGAAAAAAAAGTTTGCATCGTTTTTTAAACGGTGCCTGTTCTGCATACATTGTAAAGAGAAGATAGTGTCCAAAAGCTGTTTTATATTGCAAGGTTTACACCCCTTGTAGAAGCAGTCCTGTTGGATGATTGTTGTTTTGATCGACGGCCTTTTGGTTGTTGTGAAGAAAGAGCATGACGATTGGCGTTGCCTGACCGCGCGTCATTGGACACATCTCGAGAAGCTGGTCTTAAGACACATGCTTTTTGGGAGTACCGGCGTATTCCCTATATGAAAGCAGTGTCGACACGTTAATGACATTTATAAGTGACGCTTGAAACCTTTCTTCAAAATCGAAGATTTTAAAGGGTCAGGCGTTGTTTTTAGCATCTGATTATCTCTCAATATCGTTATTGAGGGTTTGGATGTTTTGCTGGTGCATATGGTTGAACAGTCGGATGACTTTTTGATCGTATGGATGTTGCATTTTGCATACTTCGGTTTGCAGGATGGGATGTTTTGGTCCCCTTTGAGCGCAAGCGAAAAGGACAAGGGTTCAAAACCAACAAGGATGTGCATTGGCAATGAGAACAATCAAGTGTCAAAAGGGCATTTGGTGGATGCCTTGGCATGCACAGGCGATGAAGGACGTGATACGCTGCGATAAGTTGCGGGGAGCTGCGAATAAGCTTTGATCCGTGAATTTCCGAATGGGGAAACCCACCTTTGATACCTGGAAAATTTAAGACGTTGATTTTGAACGTCTTATCTTTCCAGGAATCTTTAAAAAGGTATCTTACCTTGAATACATAGGGGTAAGAAGCGAACGCGGGGAACTGAAACATCTAAGTACCCGTAGGAAAGGACATCAACCGAGACTCCGTCAGTAGCGGCGAGCGAACGCGGACCAGGCCAGTGGCAATAGAAAGACAAACAGAACCTTCTGGAAAGTTGGGCCGTAGTGGGTGATAGCCCCGTATGTGTAATTTGATCTATTGTCCTTGAGTAAGGCGGGACACGTGAAATCCTGTCTGAACGTGGGGGGACCACCCTCCAAGCCTAAGTACTCGTGCATGACCGATAGCGAACTAGTACCGTGAGGGAAAGGTGAAAAGCACCCCGACAAGGGGAGTGAAAGAGATCCTGAAACCGAATGCCTACAAACTGTTGGAGGGCGCAAGCCTGACAGCGTACCTTTTGTATAATGGGTCAGCGACTTAGTATAACAAGCAAGCTTAAGCCGATAGGTGAAGGCGCAGCGAAAGCGAGTCTTAATAGGGCGCTTAGTTTGTTGTATTAGACCCGAAACCGAGTGATCTAGCCATGAGCAGGTTGAAGGTTGGGTAACACCAACTGGAGGACCGAACCCATATCTGTTGCAATAGATTGGGATGACTTGTGGCTAGGGGTGAAAGGCCAATCAAACTCGGAAATAGCTGGTTCTCCGCGAAATCTATTTAGGTAGAGCGTCGAGTGAATACCTTTGGGGGTAGAGCACTGGATGGGCTATGGGGGCTCACCGCCTTACTGATCCTAACCAAACTCCGAATACCAAAGAGTACTACTCGGCAGACACACGGCGGGTGCTAACGTCCGTCGTGGAAAGGGCAACAACCCTGACCTCCAGCTAAGGTCCCCAAGTTATGGCTAAGTGGGAAAGGATGTGAAGATCCCAAAACAACCAGGATGTTGGCTTAGAAGCAGCCATCATTTAAAGAAAGCGTAACAGCTCACTGGTCTAAATAAGGGTCTTTGCGCCGAAAATGTAACGGGGCTAAAGCCATACACCGAAGCTGAGGGCTTGCTTTTGCAAGCGGTAGCGGAGCGTTCTGTAAGTCTGCGAAGGGATACCCGTGAGGGGTCCTGGAGATATCAGAAGTGCGAATGCTGACATGAGTAACGATAAAGGGAGTGAGAGACTCCCTCGCCGAAAGACCAAGGGTTCCTGCTTAAAGTTAATCTGAGCAGGGTTAGCCGGCCCCTAAGGCGAGGCCGAAAGGCGTAGTCGATGGGAACGACGTTAATATTCGTCGGCCTGGTGGTAGTGACGGATCTCGTGTGTTGTCAGTTCTTATTGGATTGAACTGGCAGCGAAGAGGTTCCAGGAAATAGCTCCACCGTATAGACCGTACCCGAAACCGACACAGGTGGTCAGGTAGAGAATACCAAGGCGCTTGAGAGAACTGCGTTGAAGGAACTCGGCAAATTGCACGCGTAACTTCGGAAGAAGCGTGACCTTTATGTGGGCAACCATATGAAGGTGGCACAGACCAGGGGGTAGCGACTGTTTATCAAAAACACAGGGCTCTGCGAAGTCGCAAGACGACGTATAGGGTCTGAC
>CANMVS010000048.1 GCA_947501445.1 uncultured Rhizobiaceae group bacterium
TCCGGTCACCCACCGCCGTGAACATCACGCCCCCGGAAAATGGCCAGCCAGGTGGTCCGACGACGGGTAGCAGCTCAAACCCCGGAAAATACTCCAGCTGGGTGGTCCAAATTTGGGGAGCAGCTCAATCACAGGTGACACATCACCAGTGATTGGAGGAAGTTTAGGCGCAGGTCACGCGCCTAATTGTCTTACAATTTTTCCTACTTTGGTTCTGTGCTGGTATGACACAACGTGAAGCGGCATTGATACACCAAAGCGGAAGAAACCCTTTGTTCTCGGGGTTTCTTGAAAAGCACCAAAATTCAATTAAATGTGGCAATGGTGCCCAGAAGAGGACTCGAACCTCCACGACCTTGCGGCCACCAGCACCTGAAGCTGGCGCGTCTACCAATTCCGCCATCTGGGCAATCATTTGCGTCGGCGTGATGTAAGGCGGTGCCCGGCCTGTGTCAATGGTTTATTTGATGGTTTGGCCAAGGTTATGACAATCATGCTTCAGCGTTGCCGGTGACGGGGCAATAGGGTGCGCCATGATGTGCCCGGACCGTTTCGCCTTTTGTCAGATTCGGGCCAACGATGACGGCATTTGGTTCTGTTGATGCATTCGGGTTTTGCTGATTCCGTCAAAAGCTGTTTTGCTCCAAATTGCCCCGTTCAGACCAAAAACGGATAGCCGCCCTCGTGTTTGAGCAGGTGAATTTTCATTTCGATACCGCCTTCACCGGAGTAACCACCGAGGCCGGTCGCTGAAAGCACCCGGTGGCACGGGACGATGATGGGAATGGAATTATTGCCGCAGGCCTGGCCCACCGGCTGGCCATAGGTGCCAAGCTCCCTGGCGATGTCACCATAGGTGCGTGTCTGGCCGAGCGGTATGGCAAGCATGGCTTCCTGCACCTGCCGTTCAAATTCACTGACGGACAGTTTCAGCGGTAGATCGAAGCGGGCAAGATTGCCATCAAAATAGGCCTGCAATTGCGCCGTGGCCTCGCGCAGGAGCGCGGTCTCTTCACTTGGCATGCCGGTTACCTTGTCGCGGTTCCACAGCAGCTTGGTGATCGCGCCGTCGCGCTCGGTGACGGTGAGCGTGCCAATGGGCGTATCCACATGGATGGCATGCGTTGGCGTGCGGGCAATTATAGCATCTGATTGGATGGGCGATTCGGCAAGTAAAGTCATGATGCACAGGGTGCCTGCGGCAGCGACTTGTGTCAAATATCCACGTCGAGCGCCCGTCTGTTGAAACGCCAAAACGGCACCGGCAAACAGTCAGGCTAGCGGGCTGATTATCGGGTGAATATTTGCAGGAATTGCAGATTCATAATGCAGATATAATGTCAAAAAATAGA
Source organism: uncultured Rhizobiaceae group bacterium (assembly GCA_947501445.1). GTDB lineage: Bacteria > Pseudomonadota > Alphaproteobacteria > Rhizobiales > Rhizobiaceae > Hoeflea_A. The sequence continues at coordinate 1,353 of CANMVS010000048.1, forward strand.
ATCAAATCGCGTTAATAACGTAAATATTTCAACAAGTTATATTAAACGCTGTTACCCATAGTTTTGCCTGAAAATGATCTTGAGGCTGCCCTTTTTCCTCCCCTTTGAAACCACAAATCAGGGTCAGTGTTCTCGCTGTCCGGCACAGGGTTGGACCGGCGGACTTACCCACGTAGAAATAGTCAGCCGCTGTAAACACACATGGAGAGTACAGATGAAAAAGCTTCTTTTGGCAATGGGAATCCTCGCTTTCTCTACGGCTGCATACGCACAGGTCGTCGAATTTGCCGTAGCTGATGCTGACGGCAATGGTGCAGTAACTATTGAAGAAGCAATGGCAGCCAATCCAAGTGCATCATCCGATGCTCTGGTCGCAGCAGATGGTGATGGAGACGGCAGTCTCTCACCCGAAGAATATGAAGCACTGGCCAGTCAGTAAAAAGGCGCTACCCCACGCACATGCTCAGTACGGGCGAATTTTCGTGAGCATGTGTGGCTCCTGACTGACCGGCGCTTTAGCCGGGGGCTCCTGTCATGGAAACGTGGCAGGGGCCTTTTGCATTCGTCAGGCTGAACCAACAGACGCTCGTATCAGTTGTCTTTCATTTTCAAGGCAGCGATGAATGCTTCCTGCGGAATATCCACCTTGCCGAACTGACGCATGCGTTTTTTACCGGCCTTCTGCTTGTCCAGCAGCTTGCGTTTGCGCGATGCGTCACCACCATAACATTTTGCCGTCACATCCTTGCGCAATGCGGCAATGGTTTCGCGGGCAATGACATTGCCGCCAATGGCAGCCTGAACCGGAATTTTGAACATATGGCGCGGGATGAGCTCTTTCAGCTTCTCGCACATGTCGCGGCCGCGTTTTTCGGCTGCCGTGCGGTGAACCATCATCGACAAAGCGTCCACCGGTTCGCCATTGACCAGAATTTGCATTTTCACCAGATTGCCTTCGCGCAGATCGGTTATCTGATAGTCAAAGGAGGCATAGCCCTTGGAAATGGACTTCAGCCGGTCATAAAAATCAAACACCACTTCGTTGAGCGGCAGATCATAGGACAGCATCGCCCGGGTGCCGACATAGGTCAGTTCGACCTGTATGCCGCGTCGGTCCTGACACAGTTTCAAGATGGCACCCAGATATTCATCGGGCGTGAGAATGGTGGCACGGATCCAGGGCTCGTGGATTTCAGCAATCTTCACAACATCAGGCATATCAGCCGGATTGTGCAATTGTCGTGTTGTGCCGTCATTCATCACCAGATCGTAGACAACCGATGGCGCTGTCGCGATCAGATCCAGATCAAATTCGCGTTCCAGCCGCTCCTGGACAATTTCCAGATGCAACAGGCCTAAAAATCCGCAGCGAAAGCCGAAACCCAGCGCAGCAGATGATTCCATCTCGTAGGAGAAGCTGGCATCATTGAGCCGCAGTTTGCCGACAGCACTGCGCAGGTCTTCAAAATCCGCAGCATCGACCGGGAACAGGCCGCAAAAAACAACAGGCTGTGCCGGTTTAAAGCCCGGCAGCATATCGGTTGTCGGTCTTTTGTCCTCGGTAATCGTATCACCAACGCGAGTGTCGGCCACTTCCTTGATTGAAGCGGTGATAAATCCGATTTCACCGGGCCCAAGCCCATCCACGGTGGCCATTTTTGGCGTGATCACACCGGCACGGTCTACCGGGTATTTGGCATTGGTGCCCATCATGCGAATGACCTGGCCCTTTTTCAGGACCCCGTCTATCACCCGCACAAGCACGATGACGCCAAGATAGGCATCATACCAACTGTCAACCAGCAGTGCCTTGAGGGGCGCGTCCACGTCGCCTTCCAACGGAGCGGGCAGGCGATGAACAATGGCCTCCAGAACATCGGGAATGCCGAGGCCGGTTTTGGCCGAAATTTCAACTGCATCGGAAGCATCAAGCCCGATCACTTCCTCAATCTGTTCCTTGATCCGCTCCGGTTCGGCCGCCGGCAGGTCGATCTTGTTGAGCACAGTGACGATCTCATGATCATTGTCGATTGCCTGATAGACGTTGGCCAGGGTCTGGGCTTCCACGCCCTGGCTGGCATCAACAACAAGCAGCGAGCCCTCACAGGCCGACAGGCTGCGTGACACTTCATAGGCAAAATCGACGTGGCCAGGCGTGTCAATCAGGTTGAGCACATAGGTCTCGCCATTGTTGGCCTTATAGTGCAAACGCACGGTTTGCGCCTTGATGGTAATGCCACGCTCGCGCTCAATGTCCATATTGTCGAGAAGCTGTTCCGACATCTCGCGGTCGGCCAGCCCGCCGGTGAGTTGAATCAGCCGGTCAGCAAGGGTCGATTTGCCATGGTCAATATGGGCAACAATCGAAAAATTGCGAATATGGGATAGTGGAGTTCTGGATGATGCTGTCATGGCACGCCGTATAGTGCATTTTATGGCCGGGTGAAAAGCCATTTCGCACCAAAGTGCCATCAACACAAGATCAATGGCGCAAAGTCGGGTGTTACAACGCCAAATCAGGTGGTTTTCAGCGCCGGTTCGCCGCTGCCACAGCGCAATTGCGTCAGGCTTCGGGCCACCATGGTCGCTGCCAACAGGCCGGATGCGGCATTACTGCCAAAGAGCCACGGAGGGTCAAACGGCAGCGCTGGATCCATGGTTGCCATAAAACCATCAATGTAACGCACAAGAAACAGGCCCATGAGGATGGTCATCGATAACCATTCGCCCGGCACATGATATTTGCCGTTGGGCGTCAGATAGACACCATCGGCGCTACCAACAACCCGGCCAAAGGCAATCCCTGGAAGCGCACCACAGACAAATCCTGTGACCGCGGCCAAAAGCCAGCCATTGCTGAACAGATAAAACAGCGACATGATCGCTACCACTGTGGGTGCGACAAGCAGCTGCGTGCGGTTGATGACACGCGCACGGCTGCGCAACCAGCCGAGCAGGATTAGGGATGCCAGCAATGGCCACACCCATAAAGGCGTATGCGCAAAAATGAACGTTGCAACACCATTTCCGGCAGTGGATGGCGCGGATACCGGGGCAGGCATCTTGTCCACCCCGGACAACACGGCATTCATGATCCGCCCGGGCAGAAAGCTCAAAGCGCCTGCAACCAGCAATGCGCCGATAAAGATCGATTGCATCGCCTTTTTGTGACCGGGAATATTGCCGTTACGCACAGCCATGACCGCATAAATCAGGCAGCCAATTGTGTAAACGGACACAATATGGATGAAACTCCAGCGCCCAAAGGTTCCGATCCCATGGATGCCGAAGGACGATAATGCCGTCACCAGCATCAGCAATACCCATAGCCGCCCGCCCAGACGGTGAAGCCAGGTGCCCTTGCGGCGAAACAGGACAAGTGAACCCAACAGCAGGGCGAGAACGGCCGTAAGGACGTGGATTTGTATGAGGGCCGAGGCGCCGAGCAAGGGTTGCAATGTCATGGTTGTGTCTTTCGAATGGTCGATTGCACAGTTGCCATTGCTGCATGCCCGTTTAGTATCCGCGCTGGAATCAATGTTTCGTCAAAAGGTCCGGAAATTTCGTGAGCGAACAGACACTGCAATTCACGCTTCGCCAATGTTGGCATGAAGTAACCCGCCCGAAGGCGCTGGTTGCGACATTGGTCATCGGATTTGTGATTGGCCTGTCCGGTCCATTTGGAACATTTGAGACAATGCAGCCGGCGTTCCGGGTGTTTTACTGGCTGCTGGTTGCTTTGTGCACCTTTTGTGTCGGTTGGATGAACGCGCTTTTGATTGCGGTCTATTCTCCCTTGCACAAATTGGGCATGTTCCAGTCCTTTGCGATTGCTGGTCTGATTGGCGGCATTCCGATATTTCTCACCGTGCAGCTCATCGCTTTGCTGCTGGGCATCGGCAGCAGTAGCAGCTGGTCCGAACTGGGCATCCTTTTGATCTATTGTACAGCCATCAATGTTTGCATCTGCGTGATGATTGCCTGGTTTTCATCCGGTGACGAACAGGCGGAAGACAAGGCCGCGGCTGTGGGTACAGCGCCACCGGCGCTATTGAAACGTTTGCCGATCGGATCGCGCGGTCAATTGTCTCACCTGTCGATGCAGGATCATTATGTGGAGGTGTTTACTGACAAGGGCAGCGCATTGGTGCTGATGCGCCTGGCCGATGCAATTGCGGAAACCCGGCCGCTTGCGGGCGTGCAGATCCACCGTTCCCATTGGGTCGCGCTGGAGGGTGTTGCCAGTACACGACGCGCGCGCGACAGGCATATCGTCGTGATGAAAAATGGTGATGAATTACCGATCAGCCGTTCGGCACTGGCACGCGCGCGCGATGCCGGATTATTGCCCGGCACCTGAACGGAGCCACCACGCCGACCTGATAGCTAGGATTTCAAATGGCGTTCATCACAGGAAATCGCATCAGGCACATCGTGGTTCATTCAGCCGACTTTTCCTTGTGTCGGATATTTTGTCCGGCGATCGCCTGAGCCGCATGGGCTGTTTCACCTTCAATTGGCACATCGTTCTGCCTGGGGTCATGCCAATGCAGTTTCTTGTAGTCGAAACCATATTCAAGGGTTGGTTTGACAACCTTGAAATAGGGCGACAGATCAAAATCGCGCGGTGTGAAGAGAGAATGGTGCTTGATGTGCAGAATTTCGCGGCGTGAGTATCTGTCTTAGTCAAGCATTGATTTCATTCCATTTACGATTGTCTCTCAAAAGTGCGTTGGCGGTT
>CANMVS010000049.1 GCA_947501445.1 uncultured Rhizobiaceae group bacterium
TGCTGGCTGAAAATATAGCGATTGCCAACAGCCGTCACATCTTCTGGTCGCAAACTGTCAAATGTTGCATTCCACAGTGCGTCATTGCCGCTGTCGAGGTTACCGAACGTGCTGCCTTCTGGTTTATCCGCGTAGACCAGCCAGCGAGTGGTGGCTGAGTTCAGTGCGTGTGATCCCGCATTATTTATGAAACTACCTTTGGCTGAAAGAACGATTTCTTCACCTGAAGATATTGGCGACAAAGCACCTGAATCATCGGTCAGGTCGCCGAAATCAATGGTCAAATCACCAGCGCCCAGAATCCAAATATCACCAAAGGTATCAATAGGTGAATCTACTACAAAATTATCGGCAGTGGAATCAACACGATAACCAAGCCCATGTTTTATGGTTAAATCATCACCAGAGACGGAATATACAATGCGGTTATTATCGTCGAGACCATCCACTGCGTCCTGAAGCAGACCGCTATGGGCGCTTTTCAGATTGTCTTCATCTGTTGCAACAGCCAGCCATCCGACAACAACGTCTAAACCGATAGCATGACCTCCTGATGTCATTGCAACTGCATTGCCGCGACTTACCAAACGCTCATTGCCGAACTGTGCGCCGTTGAGCCAACCCAACACCGGTCCTTCAATCGGGTCAACGGCCAGATAGTAATGCCTATTGGCACCCGCATATGTGGTACCAACAATTTCGCCGTTGACTGCAACGTCCACGCCAACTGCTTTACCATTCACATCACCTATGGCCCATCCTGAGATGACACTGGGGCCATCGGAAAAGCGCCAGTTGAAATAGGGATTGGAAATGCCGGGAATAATGCCCCACACATCACTGTCCCAGCCTGATGGCAGAGCTGCCTGAAGCTGTGTTGTTGTGACACCCGTCATGCCCGACGTGTTGCCAATACCTGCACCGGAGGACAGTCCGGACGTTTCAGTGTTCCAATAATTATCAATTGTTGTACCGTTGTTGTTAATACCAATCAATCCGCCAACATTCTCAAGTCCGTTCACGTGCCCGCTAAAATAGGAAGACTGCACGGTTCCTTCGAAATTGACACCAGCAAGTCCGCCAACACTAGCCCGACCGGACACCGCACCGGTCGCATAGGAGTCCTCAATGGCAGATCCAAAATTTGATCCAACCAAACCACCAATCCAAATTCCGTCACCATGCGCGCTGCCCGTATAATAGGAACCGATGATTTTGCTACCCCCAGTAAGCCGTCCCACTAGGCCGCCGACTTGGGAATTTCCTTCAATAGTACCGTGAAAATAGGAGTTGTTGATCACGCCGGCACTTCCATTACCCATATGGCCGACGAGACCGCCTACTCCATAATCACCTGTTACAGTGCCACCTGATACGGCAACGCTCTCCAGTTGACCGCCGCTGACAAAGCCGAAAAGACCGGTAAAATCAGCCGACAGTCGCTCAATCTGCAAACCTGCCAAAACATGTCCGGCACCATCCAACGTGCCTGTAAATGGATCCTGTGCATCGCCAATCGGCACGAAACCAAACTGGCTATCACCGGCATTGGCGGTCTTCCACATATCCGACGGGTTATTCAATGCCGATCCTAAATCAATATCATTGGCCAGAACGTGATCCTGCGCCAGTGTGCCCTGATTCATACCGATCAGTTGAAGCTGATGGGCATTGGTGATCGTGGTGGTATGCTCCCATTGCCCAAAGGGCCGGGTTTCACCCTCAATCATGTACCAGGTATTGTCGAAATCGAAATCCGCATAGGTGGCGTTTTCAAACGCGCTTCCGCCGGATTCTGAATTATTCGATATAACAGTATACAGCCCATGAGCTGACACAACGCCCTCTGGACGACCAATACCGGAAGTCGATTTATCCCAATATGCCGATTGTATCTTAACTGAATCATTTTCTCCGATAACCCCGCCACTAACAACTGAACTGGATACGACAGAACCGGTTGCATACACCTGATTCACAGAATGTGATTCTTTGCCAATTCCAATCAAGCCTCCTGTCCCCACGCCGCCCGTAACCGCGCCAATTGCGTAACTGCTCTCAATTGAAGAACTACTATTCCCAACCAGTCCGCCAACCGCCGTTTCTCCACTTACTGTCCCGGATGCATAGGTTTTTGAGATTGTCCCGGAGTTAGCTTGCCCCACTAGTCCGCCAACATTCGTTTCGCCATCCACATTCCCGACCGCATAGGATTGTGTGACCAGTCCCGCCTGAAAACCTCCCACCAATCCACCAACATCTGTGTCGCCATCCACATTTCCAGATGCATAGGATTGCGTGACCAGCCCCGACTGCAAACTGCCTACAAATCCACCAACATTTGTATCTCCTGACACGGCACCTGTTGCAAAACTGGACATGACTGTGCCAAAATTTTGTCCGATCAAACCACCAGCTGCATCTGTCGCGTTGACTTTTCCAGATGCATAGGTTTTTGAGATTGTCCCGGAGTTAGCTTGCCCCACTAGTCCGCCAACATTCGTTTCGCCATCCACATTTGCAGATGCATAGGATTGTGTGACCAGCCCCGACTGCAAACTGCCTACAAGCCCGCCAACATTTGTGGTTCCCTGTACGCCTCCGGTTGCATATGAGCCACTAATCGTCGAAGAATCTTGTTGTGCATTGCCCAGCACAGCTGACAACCCAACCAGACCACCGATTTGTTCGATACCGGATACAGAGCCACTGGCGTGGGAACCGGTAATACTACCATTTTGCTCTCCCACCAGGCCACCAACATTGGAATATCCGGAAACGAAACCAGATGCGTGTGACGTATCTATGATGCTGCCCTGATAATTCCATCCTACCAGACCGCCGATGTTCTCTGTTCCACCAACACTGGCGAAAGCAAATGTTTCACTCACATATCCTTCGTTTTTTCCAATCAATCCGCCAACATGGGATGTGCCTGTAAGCGCCCCGGATGCATTTGACGTTTCAACGCTGCCGGTAAAATAGTTTAATCCAACCAGGCCGCCCGTATTTGCAGTCACTGCGGTTGACTGGAGATTGATAAGGATATCCGCAGATGAATTGGCAACCTCACCGCGGTTCTGTCCAACGAGGCCGCCAATGTTACTTATGCCGGATATCGAACCTGAAACGCGTGCGTTGTAGACCGGAGTTGCTTCTCCCACAATTCCTGCAAGTCCGCCGACATTGTCCCGGCCAGTAACTGACACGTCAGTCAAGCGAACCTCGTCTACACCGGACCCGGTGAGGTTTCCAAATAGACCAACCCAGTCCTGGTCTGGTCGATGGATGGTGAGACCGGCTATCTCGTATTCCCCGCCCAAAAATTCACCGCCAAAAGCGGACAAGCCCTGACCAAGACCACCAATCGGGACAAAACCAAAAGTGTTGCCGCTTGTACGCCACATGCTGGATGAATTTGACAGGTCAGCGCCCAGATCGATATCTCCCACCAGGTGGTATGTGGCGTTGAAATCCAACACCATCAATTGCAGCTGGTGACTGTTATTGATGGTCGTTGAATGTTCCCAGCGGCCAAACGGGCGGGTTTCACCATCTATCATAAACCAGTCACTGCCAAAATTGAAACCGCCATAACTGGATGCGCTGAAAGCATTGTTCAATTCATAAGCGCCTGTTATCTGCGGGTGTAGTGGCGCCGCTATAGTCTGCCCGGTGGTTGCCGGATCCCAATAGACATTCGTGAGTGCTGCTCCGGATCGATATTCACCAAAAAGACCGCCGCTGCGAGGACTGTCGGAAACCGTGCCAGTTGCATAGGAATGATCAACAGGACCAGTATTGCTCCCTACCAAGCCCCCTACTCTAAACCCACTGACCGAAGCGGTGGAATAAGAATTCGAAATGTAACCATCGTTATTTCCAACAAGACCACCGCCGATGTCGCTTACATGAACATCACCGCTACTATAACTATGCGTGATACCACTGGTTTGATCGGAGATGCCAACAAGGCCACCCACTTTGCCTATACCCGTCGTAGAGCCGGTTGCGTAGGACCTGCGGATCGTTGTACTTTCAGCCTGACCAACCAAACCGCCAACCCGCTCTCCCCCTACAATATTGGCGTCGATCATTCCGGTATCCTGAATGGTTGCGCCCTGTGCATATCCAAACAGACCTACGCGCCATGTAGTGGGGCGATTGATCGTCAGGTTTGATATTGCATGTCCGGCACCATCAAACGTTCCACTATAGAGTTTGTCCTGCGACCCAATGGGGACGAAACCTGCTCCGTCATTCCATCCGGCTGTGACCGAGGCGTCAATGTGTCCGGCAAGGTTGACATCGACCCCGGATGAAGTGTCCAGAGTTGCAATCCCCTGCAAACCATAGATATCCCCGACGGTGTACGCATTACCCGCTATACCGTTGCCACCGGTTACCCTGGTGAAACTGCCACCATTGATACGAAAATCGCCTGCTTTGAAATCAGGCAATGAACCTGAGCTTTGAAACCAATCGCCCTGATTGAGACTAAAACGAGCAACATTGACCGCCGCTGTCGCTGATATCGTGTTCCCGGCATTTATGGTCAAACCGCCAGCCTGAGCTGTGAGAGCACTCTGTATGAATACACGCTCATCAGCAGTCAGGGTCAAAGTCGTGTCCGCGTCCCAATTGACGGCATTAAATATGAATATATCCCCGGGCTCGAAGTCTGAAGAGTGCGTGCTCAGTTCAACATCACCCAGTGCCAGTTGCCCCTCAAGTGCAGCAACAGAGATTGCCGAACTGCCAGGAGAAGCAGTTCCATCTGCATTGACGTGGAAGTTTATCGGATCGAGCAGCAGCGTGCCGAATTCACCGACCGTTGCCCGCATATCCGCGGTACCTTTGTAATCCAGCGTCAGCTTGCCGGAAACCTCGGCAAAGCCACCATCACCGCTGGTCGGGCCACCACGGGCGGTGATCAGACCGGCAAACTCGGTGTGGGTGTCCGACCACAAAACCAGATTGCCGCCATCACCGGCCTGCCCCTTTGCCAATCCATCCGCATGCAGCGATGCACCCGCTTCAACGCTCAGGGTTGTTGCGGTCTGGATGCTGCCTGCATAAAAATTATTGTCGGCATTGATGCCGCCCTGGTAATCACCTCCGATCAAAATGGTGCCACCATTGGCACTGGAGGCATCAATGATGGAACCGGTGGCAAGAGCAATATCCCTGCCTTCAAGAAGAGCCAGACCGCCATTGCCATCGATGCCGGTTATGTCAATCTCACCCGCATGGCGGATGAAATCGGCATTGATGTAAACTGCGCCACCGGCCG
>CANMVS010000050.1 GCA_947501445.1 uncultured Rhizobiaceae group bacterium
GTGATTTCCGTTGCTGATCTGGAAGCCAATCTTGCTACGGCCAATTATACAATCCAGACATCTGCCTCCGGAAATCAGACCGGTAACATTTACCTTCAAGACGCTGTGAGTTGGGAAGCAGCGACAACATTGACCTTATCTGCCTATATAGATCTCCATATAGATGGCGCAATTAATGCGCAAGCCGGTGGGCTTGCCGTGAGTGCTGGTGGTGACATTTCCGCAACTGCTGCTGTCAATGTTGGCCGATTTGATCTTGTGCAGGGAATATGGACACAAAATTCCGAAACCCTGCCAGAGTTCACAGCGGGTGATTTTCGTAACAATGGTTTTCTCTTTGAAAGGGTGACGGGTGGTGACGGCACATCTGGCAACCCCTACTCTGTAAGCGACATTTACGGCCTGCAGGGTATCAACAGCAATGCGTTTAGCCTTTCGAGGCATTACCAGCTTGTCGGAAACATTGACGCGGCAAGCACTGCAGGTTGGAACGATGGCAAGGGCTTTGTGCCCCTGGGCGAACAGGATACACATTTTACCGGAACCCTTGACGGCGGCGGCCATGCGATCACAAATATGACAATAAACCGTCCGGACAGATTTTATGTCGGCCTGATAGGAAGGGCGCATGGTGCAGACATCTCAAACGTTGGAATGGTTAACGCAGATATTGTGGGCCGGGACCGGGTTGGCGGACTGATTGGTCAGGCAGAAGGCACAACAATCACCAAATCCTATGCAAGTGGCACTATATCCGGCAGGGATGATGTGGGTGGTCTGATTGGCCGGTCAACTCGATTGAACAGTGATCCTACCAGTACGAATTCCAGTATTACATATGCCTATAGCAGCGGCAGTGTTGATGGCGAAGACAAGGCCGGCGGCCTTGTTGGCCTCAATATAGGGTCCATTTCGAATTCATATTCCACTGCATCCGTCAATGGCGCTGTCCGAGCCGGTGGATTGGTGGGGATTGGTTATGCTTCTGGTAGTATTGATCATTCCTATGCAACAGGCTCGATTGAGGGCATTCGGGCTGGGGGGCTTTTTGGTGAATATGGAGGCGCGTCGCTCACAAATGTCTATTGGGATTCGGGAACCACCGGACAGACAGTAGCGGCACCACTACACGCTCAGATAACGGGCGCTTTCGAATTGATTAATGCCTATAGCTCATCCAGTTATGCCGGTTTCAATTTTGGCGGCGACTGGTTTATGCTCGATGGTGAAACCCGCCCGTTTGGCAGCTGGGAATATTCAACGACCATCGTCAACAGTCATCAGCTTCAGTTGATGGTGTTGAGCCTTGGTGGCGCCTATTCATTGGCCTCAGATATCGATATCGGGACAGATATTGCCAATCCGTCAAGCATGTGGCTTACAAGTGGTAAGAATTATGGCTTCGTGCCAGTCGGAGGGCTCGGCAACGGCATCTCGGCATTCAGCGGATCATTCCAAGGCAATAACCACACAATTTCAGGCTTGACAATCGTTCGAACATACAAGGATTGGGTTGGCCTGTTCGGCAATGCAACCGGTAATCAAAACACTATAAAGGATTTTAATTTAACTGACGTTAACATTTACGGTCTTGACCACGTCGGCAGTGTTGCCGGAATAGTTGGCGGCAATACAACGATCTCCGGCGTAACAGTCACCGGAGATGTGAAAGGCACCAACGTCGTCGGCGGTTTGGTCGGATGGAATAACACCGGCTCAACAGTTGATAATTCCAGCGCTGATGTCACGTTGCAGGGTTCTAAGGCGGTTGGCGGTCTGGTAGGATTGAATGATCCAAACGCGACGATTCAATATTCAGGTGCGAAAGTTCAGGCATTGGGCCGTTCAGAAGTTGGTGGACTGGTCGGAGTTAATGAAGGTAAGGTTGAGTACTCCCACGCGTCAGGTACCATTACGGGGTTTGATACCAGCAGTAAACTTGGTGGTTTGGTTGGTAAAAATTCAAACTCAATTTTAGCGTCGCACGCCGATGTCTTCGTCAATGGCGTTCACAATATCGGTGGTCTCGTGGGGGAGATGACGGTCGGCCTAATTCGTCAATCCAATGCGGCTGGTGCCGTGGTCGGCAACACAAATGTCGGTGGTCTCGTGGGGGAGATGAAGGCCGGCCTAATTCGTCAATCCAATGCGGCTGGTGCCGTAGTCGGCAACACAAATGTCGGTGGTCTTATAGGGCATATATCAAACAGTTCGGAAGTTGGCACCTCTTTTTTGATTCAGTCCTACGCGACCGGCGATGTTTCGGGCTATCAATATGTTGGTGGTCTTATTGGAAAGGCCGACACAGGGATTGACACCAATAATCACGCCACGACACGAATAGCAGAAACCTATGCATCCGGGGATGTATTCGGAGAAGATTATGTCGGCGGATTGGTCGGCGAGAACAATGGCTACATTGCAAACAGCTATGCCTATGGAGAGGTCCACGGACAGGGTAGTAACATTGGTGGCCTGATTGGGACAAACGCAGGTCAGGGCAGTGTTGAAAGTGTTTATGCAAGTGGTAATGTTTTTGGTGATTTAAACGTTGGTGGTCTGGTCGGTTTTACCGCGAACAACAATGTGAGTGGGTATTGGGATAGGGACACCACAGGCCAATCATCCGGTATTGGTCTGGGTGGAAATCCCAACACCGTGGTCGGTCTTCAAAGTACCGACCCCAGTGCCGCCGGATATGCCTATTCTGTATGGAGTTACCTTGACCACTTTACGAATTTCCACAGTAACTGGATGATTTTCGAAGGTGAAACGCGCCCAATGGGCGTTTGGGAGCATACCAATACCATCACCAATGCGCATCAGCTTCAATTGATTGGTATGGAGCCTAGTACGTTGTCGCAGGAATACATTCTGGCAAATGACATTGACCTGGCTGCCTCGCTCAATAATCCATCAGATGTCTGGAAAACCGCGGGGTCCGGAGGAACCGAGTATGGATTTGTACCCATTGGCGATAGCACCTATGCTTTCAGCGGCGCCTTTTTGGGTGACGGTAATGTTATCTCAAATTTGAATATTGTCCGGCCGCAGACCCACGAGGTTGGGCTGTTCGGCCGTGCTGACGGAAGTACAATGTATGGCGTCGGCCTGTTGAATGGCAATGTCGTCGGTGCCAATGCAACCGGCGGTCTGGTCGGGGTTCTTGGCGAGTCCGGTTCCAGCCGGATTGATACCTCATTTTTCACTGGTGGCGTGGAAGGAAGTGTCGGTGTTGGTGGCTTGGTTGGAGTTAGTGCGGCAGGCTCATTGATTAACCAGTCCTACGCATCTGCTGCTGTCAACGGTGTGCAAACTGTTGGTGGGTTGATCGGGTTCAATGAAAGCGGCACTGTCCAAAACGCCTATTCCAGCGGGGCGGTGAGTGGTTCTGCAGCAGTTGGCGGATTGATTGGGCAAAACACGGGGACTGCTTTAAACAGCTATTGGAACACACAAACGAGCGGCCTTTCCGTTGGGACTGGTCAGGGAAGCACCTCTGGCATGTCTGGTGTCACGACAACGCAGCTTCAGGCCGCATTGCCATCCGGTTGGGACGCAGATACCTGGGGCATCATCCCTGGTATATCAAATCCCTATTTCAATTGGCGTTTTGCCAATGGCCCCACCGTTATCTCGGGTTATGTCTCCGGAGTATCAGGCGGCAACGGTGCATTGGGTGTTGATCTTGCCGTGAGCGGTGAACTTGTCGGATCCACCTACACTGGTGCCAATGGCTACCATTATTTGGCCATCGACCCGGTCGAGGGTGAAGTGCTTGGCATGCTCAACGGTGCGCGTCATGCGCAATCCGACATTGGTGAACGAGGCAATACGGTAGCTGCAACATCAGGCGCTGGCCATGCAACCGGCCTTGATATTGACGCCGGCTGGCTGCGGGTTGCAACCGGCTCTTCGAGTCTTTTCAATGTGCATAGCAGCTTACTCAAGCAGGCAAAGGGCAATCTGAACGATTCAAACATTCTCTATTCCGTCGTTGGTAGCACATTGTCCGTGGACGCGGGTATCGGGTATCGTGTTGATGTATCTGCAGATGATTTCGGGATTGATACGTCGCTGTCAACCAGCGGTAAGATATGGATCATCGGTTCAGGTGACCTGAGTATTGCGTCAGGGCGCGGAATCGCCACTTCGGCTTCCGGCAACAGCATCGTATTGGCGGCCAGCGGCAGTTTCTCCAACTATTCCGGGTCGAATGCTCTGACAGCGTCAAATGGCCGTTGGCTTGTCTATGCGGATCAGCCTGACGGCAGCACCTTTAACAATCTCAACAGCAATAATGATGCATTGTGGAATGCCACATTTGCCAGCATGGCACCGGCCGATGTAACCGCCCAGGGCAGCCGCTACATTTTCGGCCTCACGCCGACGCTGACCTTCACCTCAACAGATGCCTCAAAAACCTATGGTGAAACCATTGCCCTGACAGACGATTACACCGTTACCGGATTCAGACAGGGTGTCTCAGGTGCTTTCACTGCCAGTACTTCCGGCACCGCCTACACTGGTTCCCCGATATTGTCATCTGCTGGTTCTGTCGGCACAGCCACTGTCGCAGGCGGGCCCTATGTCATCAATATTGCGCATGGCAGTGTTACATCTGATTCCGGATATGAGCTTGTATTTGCCAGCGATGGCAAATTGACCGTTGACCCGGCATCACTGAGCATCAAAGTGTCCGATCAGTCAAAGACCTATGGCGAAACAATATTGTTCAACAACCCGGTTACGGCTGGCTTCATGGTGACGGGTCTGCTTAACAGCGATACGGTCACGGGGCTGGACCTTGCCAGTGAGGGCAGTACCGGCACAGCGGTTGTGGGAACCTATGATATCAACGCAACCAACATATTTGGCAGCGGACTTTCAAATTATACCATTGATCCCACATTAGGTGCTCTGACGGTTGATCTGGCATTGCTGACAATCACCGCACTGGATCGCAACAAGACCTATGGTTCAACCTTCACATTCGGCAATGTGTCAGGTGTGGATTATACTGCCGATACACTGTTGAATGGTGACAGCATTGACACCCTGTCGCTGACCAGCACCGGCAGCGTCACCTCAGCCGATGTGGGCAAC
>CANMVS010000051.1 GCA_947501445.1 uncultured Rhizobiaceae group bacterium
CATAACCGCCAACGCACTTTTGAGAGACAATCGTAAATGGAATGAAATCAATGCTTGACTAAGACAGATACTCACGCGGTAAAGAGGAACTTGTTGCTTTCGAAAAAACGGCCATGTCTGGGATGCACTTTTCAAGCGCGACGACCCTTGATGAGAAGATGATCTCAACAACTTTAGACTGGTTCAACGCTCATCTGTAGCGCATGCTATGGCAGGGATTTGTCAATGGAGTGGCATGCCTGCTAAAGAGCGCGCAGGCACGGCCATCAGTCCAGCGTGCTTTTATATCTCAACATCGCCAGTGTTGTGACAATCGCCAAAATGATGACGAGCGATCGCAAGTCAGGTATGATATCCACAAGGCCGGCACCTTTGAGCATCACATCGCGAATGATGCGCATGAAGTGTGTTGTCGGTATGGCGGCACCAATGATCTGAGCCCAGTCTGGCATGGCGGTAAAGGGAAACATGAAGCCGGATAATAAAATTGAAGGAAGCATGTAGAAGGATGACATCTGCAAAGCCTGCATCTGGTTTTTGGCCAAGGTTGAAAACAGGAACCCGAGCGCCAGATTGACGAGCATGAAAAGATTGAGCCCCAGCAGGAATGGCCATACGGAACCGACAAATGGTACCTCGAATACCCAAAAGGCCAGCATGAAAAATACGCAAGTCTGCACATAGCCGACCAGCACATAGGGCATGATTTTACCCAACATGACCTCAGGTGCCCTGACAGGGGTCGCCAGCAGTGTTTCCATGGTGCCGCGTTCACTCTCTCTGACAATGGCTATTGCGGTGATCATGACCATGGTCACTGAAAGGATGACTGCCAGCAGACCCGGGACAACATTATAGCTTGTCCTGCCGGCCGGATTGTAACGCTGGTGAGATATCACTGAGAAAGCATCCGGCTGGCTTGCCAGATAGGCCAGAGGGCCAATCGCCAATGCGTTGATACTGTTTTGTGCCAATACCGTCAACGCAGCTGTTGCCGCTTCCGAGGTTGCCGGATCGGAGGCATCAGCGGCCACCAGCAAGGCCGGCTTGTCGCCGCGGATGATATCACGCTCAAAATTCTGCGGAATTGTAACAACAAATGCCGCGTCCCCGGATTTGAGAATGTGATCGGATTGCGTCGCATTGGCAACGGTGCCCTGAATATCGAAATAGGTTGATGTCTCCATTGTAGCAAGAAATCGGCGGGTAAAAGGGCCGCTCTCATGAATTTCCAGCAGAGTTGGCAGGTGTCGCGGGTCTGAATTGATGGCAAAACCAAACAGCAACATTTGCACGATAGGAATGGTGATCATCAGGGCGAATGACATGCGGTCGCGCCGCATCTGAATAAATTCCTTCATCAAAATGGCCAGAAATCTGCTGAGTGAGATACTCATATCAAGCGGCCTTTTGCCTGCCAAAATTATCCGTAGAGCTATTCATCAAATGGATAAACACCTCCTCGAGACCTGCCGGTTGCCGGGTCCACTGGTGGCATTTGTCATCAACGAACGGTGCCACGGCAGCGGTCAGTTTTTCGCTGTCGGTGCCTGATACATGCAGTGCTGAACCAAACCGGGCGACCTGTTCGACGCCCGGTTTACCTGTCAGTTTCATCGATAAATCTGCGAGGTCCGATCCCTCCACGCGCCACGTCGCAAGGCCCACCATCTGCGGTATATCCATTGCCGGGCCGTCGATCAGCTTTTCACCATAGGCAATATAGGCGATATTATCGCATTGGATGGCTTCATCCATATAATGGGTGGAGACGAGGACAGTGACCCCTTTGTCCGACAGACGACGGATTTCATCCCAAAAATCACGTCGCGTCTTAGGGTCGACACCGGCGGTTGGTTCATCAAGCAGCAACAGATCAGGTTCATGCAGCAGGCAGGCTGCCAGCGCCAGTCTTTGTTTCCATCCACCGGAAAGTTCCCCGGCCAATTGGCTGGAACGATGGGCAAGTCCAAGCGTTTCAAGTGCTTCACTCACCTTGGTGCGCCGACCGGGAATTTTGTACATGCGGCCCATAAAGTCAAGGTTTTCGCGAATGGTCAGATCCTCATACAATGAGAACTTCTGCGTCATGTAGCCCACATGTTCCTTGATGCGTTCAGATTGACTCAAAATGTCATAACCAAGACAGGAACCGGATCCGGCGTCTGGGGTCAGCAATCCGCATAACATGCGGATGGTAGTCGTTTTACCGCTGCCATTTGGGCCCAGAAAACCATAGATCGCACCTTTGGGTATCTGAATGTCGAATTCATTGACAACGGTTTGATCATCAAACCGCTTGACAAGGCCGTTGGCCTTGATCACCAGCTCTTGTGTTGCGGTACTCATGGCTCAAGCCTCACGTCAATGGGTTGTCCAGGCAGCAGGCTGGTGGGCTTGATGGGCAGCGCCTCGGCCATGAAGACCAGCTTTGAGCGATCCTCAAGGCTGTAGATCACAGGTGGCGTATATTCCGCAGTGTCGGAAATATAGGAAATTCGCGCTTCGATGGAGGCTTTGCAGTTTTCGCAGCCGATCTGCACCATGGCGCCAATGCGTATGGCGGCCCGATCCGCTTCGTTGATGTAGAAAAGGAATTTGATCTTCTCTTTCGGCAATATGGACACCACCGGTGTGCCGAAAGAGACGAATTCACCTGGCAGAAAATAAGTCTGCTGAATATAACCTGCCGAGGGTGCGGCGACCTTGCGCTCCTCCAGTTCCACCCGTGCAATGTCAGCGGCCATTTTTGCCGCGACAACCGTCTGGCGCGCTTCTTCAATCTGTGCACCTCTTGCCGGAAGCCGCGCAACTTTCAACTGGGCACGCCGTTCCTCAACAATTGCAGATGCAGAATCAAGCGAAGCCTGATCTGAATCAAGTTTGCTGGAAGCTATGATATCCAAGTTGGCCAGATCTTTGGAGCGCTCATAGGTAGCTTTGGCAAGGGTATAACGTGCCTCAGCGCTGCGCAATTTTTCGTTTATGACCTCAAGTTCTTCAGGCCTTTGGCCGGTGCTTTCATCTGCGAGCTGTGAATTGGCCTTGGCAAGTTCAGCCTTTTTCCGTGCCAAACGAAAACGTTGCTTGCTGTCATCAAGGGTAAACAGGGGCTGGCCGTCAACAACCGTGTCTCCGCGATTGACAGTCAGAGATTGCAAGATGCCACTATGTTGGGCTGAGACATAAACATATTCACCCTCGACATAGCCAAAATATCGGACCTCATCCACTGAGCTGTCAGCACCGGGCCAAAGGAAGGTAAAAAGCGCGACGAACCAGGCGGTAACCGTATCCATATCACCGCGCCCCCCGTGGTTTAGCAAGGCCATTGATCAATAGGTCGAGATGGCTACCGATAAGGGCCTGCGGCGATTGAGGTCGATTCTGATCCATGCCGAATATCTGGCCAAGCAGTATATGCGCCCGGATCAGCCTAAAGACGTTTCGCACCGTCGCTTTGACATTGACCCGTCTGAACCGGCCAACTTCATTCAGAACAAGGTGAGCAAGGGCAAGAACATTGTGATCTGAACGTCTGTGTACTCTCAATGTAAACACGGTCGGCAGCATGGTTTGCGCATCATCTGTCGATGTTTGGGCGAGCATGCCAATGTGATCGGTCAGTGGTGCGATTGCCCCGCATACCTGGAACTCAAACATTTTCTCTTTGCTGTCAAAGCATTGGTAAATTGTACCCATGGAAATGACCGCCTCCTTGGCAACTTTTTCGAATTTCGTTGCTGCTAACTCGTTTGGCGCAAACAACACCAGTGCCTCATCCAGTACTTCTTTCGCGCTGAGTTTTTATTTATGTATTGTTAGAAAATTGCTCTCAATAAGTATATAAATAATGATATACTAAATCTATTATTTATATATACAGTATAAATTGATTTCAGGTCAAGTCGAATGATGAACCCGGTAGAGTGGATATTTGCCACTCCCGGTGCACCGGCGCTGGGTGCTGCGAACTGTTATTCTCAAGAATTCCCGAGCGGCACCCTGTGCCCTATCGTGGGCAAAAGGGTTACCGCGAAGCGGCAAGCGCGAATTGCGCGTCGGGCCTGAAGGCCTGCCCCGTCTGGAGCCAGCGCCGACAGGCGCGATACGGCGCGAGGACATTTATACAAAGGTACCGGTAATCGGAGTGCAGCGCAGATGAGATGTCCTGTGAACACGTGGGTTTGGCTGGCGGGGTTGATTGTTTTCTATTCACGGCGCACCGGCGCTTTCGCGCCTGCCTCCATAGGGGGCGGCCAAATTA
>CANMVS010000052.1 GCA_947501445.1 uncultured Rhizobiaceae group bacterium
TTGCGCCACGATCCTGCATTCAAGATGGCTTGCGACCGTCTCCCGAACACGGGCAATGCACTGGCTTCCCAGCCGACCTTATCGCGGCTGGAGAACACGCCATCGTGGCGTCAACTGGCGCGCATGGGGCTGGGCCTGGTCGATCTGTTCTGCAGAAGCTTCCGCGCCGTGCCTGCTTATCATGGTGGTGAGTTTCGGCTTAACTTTCACCATACGCATAATGCCATTCAGCTGATGGACGAAAAGGGCGCGCAGCGCTGGGTGAAACTGATGGTTGAGGCATTGGATGCCTCGTCAGATTTCATGACCGAAGACAAAAGAGTAAGGCCCTGCATCAATACGTTTCTGACGCATTTTTTTGGTAAATATGCGAATGATTTCAATTTCAACAATCGTGAGACTTTCGGTGAGATAAACCTGCCTTTCAAACGCAAGATCAATTTCCTCAATATGACAGAATCAGCAATCGAGGCTTTGCCGGAAGAGGAATTGAAAAACGCCCTTGTCGACCGCGGCATTAACGTGGCTGACTATCCGGACAAAAGAGCGCTGGTGAATAAGGCACTGCGTTTGTAAGCCGCCATGCGGCGAAGCTCTCCGATATTCAGATTCATCAAACTCGGCGAGAAGATCGGCTTTTATTCCATATTTATTTTATTGGTGCACCCGACTGGATTCGAACCAGTGGCCTCTGCCTTCGGAGGGCAGCGCTCTATCCAGCTGAGCTACGGGTGCCTGCGGCGCGGTGCGCCTTGCTGTTGGATAACCGATGTGTGGCAGCACTTCAAATGGAATCTTCACTACGCGGCATAAATTGGTGGCGAAGGTGGGATGGCGGGCCTGCTGCCCGCCTCACTTATCCGCTTACAGCTAATTATCCAGATTAATTTTTTTGCCGGTAAATGTATAGCCGATGGGGTTTTTGAGGGCATCCCTGTCCATCGGGTCGCCATCCAGTGCGGTGAAGGAAATCATGGTTTTACCGGTGATTTCCTTGCTGGTGTCATCGTAGGACGCCTTTATATCGAGGCGGGCGATTTGCGGATCTGGCTTGCCGTTTGTCGGGTAGGTGAAATCGAGGATCAGGGCGGAGATTTCAATTTTGTCGTTTTCGTCTGCGGTGCAGCGCCAGACACCGCGACCATCGGAGAAGGGCTGGAAGCCCTCAACGCCGCCTTGAGCGGAATCAGACAGAAAGGCATGGCCGCCATTGGTGAATGAAAACAGGCTGCGGCCGGTGTGCTCTTCGCCCTGCGCGCTTTGATTAACACGCGTGGTCAGATAGGTACCAACGGCAATGCTGCACCCAACCATGGCTGCATCGCCATCATCAGTCGCCTGTGCCGATGACAAGCTGGCACTGAAACAGAAGACAAATGCCGCAAGGCTCAGTTTTGAAAACGCCCAACAATTTGTCCGGGGATGTGCCATGGGTTTTTCCTCGCTGCGTTCCTCATCGCCGCAGGGTATCTGAATTGCGCAAGGAAAAAAGCTTTTGAAAACAAAAAAGGCGGGGCCTGTGCCCCGCCATTGTCATATCCGCTGTGTCAAAACCTTACTTACTGACCGGCATCCTTGTGCATCAGGCTCAGGCCCTTGGCGGTGCGGGCCGGAAAGCCAGCCCAATAATTGTGTTCGGCTTTGGGCGTGGTGCCATCTTCTTCCATTGCGTGAACGCCATCGCCTGAATTTTCAATCAGATCCAGAAAAGGTGCCATTTCATTGTCGCCCTTGAGGTATTCACCCAGAAAGGCGGTGATGAAATGCTGGGAGACATTGTTCATGCGCACATTGTCCCACACCGCATCGGCATAATGTTCAAAGGGTACAAAATCGATATGCTCTGATGGCTGCCAGCCTTCAGCCGGTGAAGGCATCGGTGCCCCGGCATTGTGGTTGGCATTGGCAAAGGTCAGCAGATAACGCTCGACATTCCTGGTGCCCTCAAAGATGGCCTTGGTGCCATTTTCATAACCCGAAACATCATCATCACTGCCAGCAATGAAGAACATCGGAATGCGCACGCCTTCAAGGCCCTTGGCGTCCCAGAACCCGGTATTCATGCCCCAGGGACCAAAGGCAACGGCGGCCTTGATGCGCGGGTCAACCAGCGCTTCGTGGCTGTCGGAACCGGCCAGATGCACCTGCAATGTGCCGGCAGGCGCGCCCCAGGTATATTCGGTGCTGGCCTGTGTCACGCCACCACCGGCGGTGATAACAGCGCCGTAGCCGCCCATGGAATAGCCGACAAGACCGGTATCGGATGCATCCACCAGACCATTGAGGAAATTGCCCTCTTCCTTGGACATGCGGTCGATTTCATTGAGCACGAAGGTCTGGTCCAGCGAACGGTTGACCAGGGTCGAGCCAAAGGCAGCCTTATTGTCATAGGTGCTTTCGGTATGGTCGATAGAGACGGCCACATAGCCCTTCGTTGCGAGGTTTTCACCCAGATGGCTCATGAGGAACCGGTTGCCCGGGTAGCCATGGGAGATGATCACCAGCGGATAGGCCTTGTCTGGCTTGGCCGGGCTGGCATCGCGCGCCGCCTTGCCCTGCAGCTGTACCCTGGTGACGCCATCGCGCAGGAACACATCATTATAGGTGCCGCCCTCAACTGTGCCTTCGGCAGCCGGATACCAGATTTCCAACGCCAGAGGACGATCATAACGCGGCACAGGTTTATCTGCTTCGGTATTCAGAATGTCGATCTGGCCCGGGTTGGACACTTCCAGCGTGCGCACGCCAATCGGCAGATCACCATGGGCCGCCAGCGCCGGTGCGTCCGGTCTGATCTGATCAATACGATTTTCCGCCAAAGCTGAACCGCAAAGCAAGCCCGACAGGACCGCCGCTCCAATAATCTTGTTCATAAATAAATTCCCTGATTTTCGCCGTAAAAAATAAGCCTCACTCCCAAGGCAAGGCATACATACTACTCAGTATGTTTGATAAGACAAGTTTATGTAGGGACTATGACGGACGTGTTACCGCGAAGCGGTAGGCGCGAACGCGTCGGGGCTGATGGCGTGATGCGGCGTGATGACATTGGTATAAAGCTATCGGTGATCGGGGTGCAGCATTGTGGTGTCTTCCTGTGAACACGTGGGCTTTGCAACGGGGGTGATTTGTTTTCTGCTCACGGCGTACCGGCGCTGGCGCGCCTGCCTGCGCAGGGGGCGGCCAAATTATTGGCCGGGCCGCGGTCGCGGCCTGTTTGAGTGCCATGCAGGATGGCTCAGGGTGCTGCAAACTGTGATTCTCGACAGATTTTCCAGGCTGCACCCTGTGTCCCATCAAAGGCAAAAGAGTCCCCGCACAGCGGGCAAGCGCGAATTGCGCGTCGGGCCTGATGGCCCGCCCCGTCTGGAGCCAGCGCCGACAGGCGCGATACGGCGCGAAGACATTTATACAAAGCCATCAGTATTCGGGGTGCAGCGCAGAAGAGACGTCCTGTGAACGCGTGGGCTTTGCAAACGGGGTTGATTTGTTTTCTGCTCACGGCGTACCGGCGCTGGCGCGCCTGCCTGCGCAGGGCGCGGCCAAATTATTGGCCGGGCCGCAGTCGCGGCCTGTTTGAGTGCCATGCAGGCAGGCATTGGGTAGGGTGAA
Source organism: uncultured Rhizobiaceae group bacterium (assembly GCA_947501445.1). Lineage (GTDB taxonomy): Bacteria > Pseudomonadota > Alphaproteobacteria > Rhizobiales > Rhizobiaceae > Hoeflea_A. The sequence goes on from CANMVS010000052.1 coordinate 3,613, forward strand.
CTCTGACTCTCGAGATTTCTCGAGCGGCACGCCCTGCCCCATCAAGGGAAAAGAGTTCCCGCGCAGCGGGCAAGCGCGAATTGCGCGTCGGGCCTGATGGCCCGCCCCGTCTGGAGCCAGCGCCGACAGGCGCGATACGGCGCGA
>CANMVS010000053.1 GCA_947501445.1 uncultured Rhizobiaceae group bacterium
AGCCTGAGCCTGAGCCTGAGCCTGAGCCTGAGCCTGAGCCTGAGCCTGAGCCTGAGCCTGAGCCTGAGCCTGAGCCTAGAAATGCTGATCCGGTGGCTTCGCCAATCAAGCAGGAATCTGATCTATCCACAGATCCTTCAGGCTCCGGCAACGTTCAGACCAGCAAGGTCGCTGTTTCAGCAACGGTGACTGCGGTTGCCGCACAACAGGACGACGAACCAACAGAACACCCGACACAAGGGCTCTCCTGGTTCAAGCGGCTGCGCCTTGGTCTTTCGCGCACTTCAGCCCAGCTGACGGATCAGATCAGCGGCATCTTCACCAAACGCAAGCTGGATGAAGATACGCTTCAGGATCTGGAAGATGTCCTGATTCAATCGGATCTGGGCATTGAAACGGCAATGCGCATTACCGACACACTGGCCTCCGGGCGCTATGGCAAGAACATCTCGACCGAAGAAGTCCAGACGATCATGGCCAGCGAGATCAAAAAAGTGCTGGAACCGGTAGCCTTGCCCCTGGAGCTTGATCTTAATCACAAACCACATGTTATTTTGGTGGTTGGCGTTAATGGCACCGGCAAGACAACGACCATAGGCAAACTTGCCGCCAAACTCACCAGCGGCGGATTGAGCGTCATGCTGGCCGCCGGTGATACATTTCGCGCGGCGGCGATCGAACAGCTTAAAATATGGGGCGAGCGAACCAATTCTCCGGTTGTCTCATCAAAGCTTGGCGCCGATGCCGCAGGACTTGCATGGGACGCCTATGAACAGGCAAAAGAAGCCGGAAGCGACGTTCTGATCATTGATACGGCAGGTCGATTGCAAAACCGTACCGAATTGATGGAAGAACTGGAAAAAATTGTCCGGGTTCTTGGCAGGCACGATGCCGATGCACCGCACACGGTATTGCAGACAATGGATGCCACAACCGGTCAGAACGCCCTCAATCAGGTCGAGATATTCCGCAATGTTGCCGGGGTTAATGGCCTGGTCATGACCAAACTGGACGGGACAGCGCGCGGCGGTATTCTGGTGGCTATATCCGCCAAGCACAAATTGCCGGTCTATTTTGTTGGTGTTGGCGAAGGCGTTGACGATCTTGAACCCTTTGAAGCCGATGAATTTGCCGCTGCCATCGTGGGTTTCGACCCGCTTGAAAACTGATAAAAAGCACTTTGTTCAGGTCTGCGTCGCAGGTTCAGGACAATATGCCCAAACAAGGAGACGGCCGGCATGAACCAGCCCGTATTCGAAAAAGACCCGTCAAGCCCTGATCGCAAGACGATAAATCCGCTGCTGAAACTTGTGCTGGAGCTTGGGCCGCTGATGGTGTTTTTCTTCGCCAACACGCGTGGTGAATGGCTGGTGGAACAATATCCGGCGCTGGCCGGTTTTGGCGGCCCGATTTTTGTGGCAACCGGACTATTCATGATCGCCACGGCAATCTCGCTGGTGGTTTCATGGGTTCTAACCCGAACCCTGCCTATCATGCCTCTGGTTTCAGGCGTTGTTGTCTTTGTTTTTGGCGCACTGACACTCTGGTTGCAGAACGACGTTTTCATCAAAATGAAGCCAACGATCGTCAATGGGCTGTTTGCCAGTGTTCTTCTGGGTGGCCTGTTCTTCGGCAAATCCCTGTTGGGTTATGTCTTCGACAGTGCCTTCAAACTGGATGCCGAAGGCTGGCGCAAACTGACCCTGCGCTGGGGCCTGTTCTTTGTATTCCTGGCACTTGTGAATGAAGTCGTCTGGCGCAGTTTCTCCACCGATTTCTGGATCGCATTCAAGGTCTGGGGCATCATGCCAATGACCATTCTTTTCACCATGACCCAAATGCCCATGATCATGCGCCATACAATCGAGGAAAAAACCAGCGCGGATGAGACGTCCTGACGCTGTGCCCCATCGAGGGCAAAAGAGATACCGCGAAGCGGCAAGCGCGAATTGCGCGTCGGGCCTGATGGCCCGCCCCGTCTGGAGCCAGCGCCGAAAGGCGCGATACGGCGCGAAGACATTAATACAAGGCCGTCAGTATTCGGGTTGCAGCACAGAAGAGATGTCCTGTGAACACGTGGGTTTGGCACCGGGGTTGATTTTTTCTATTCACGGCGTACCGGCGCTTTCGCGCCTGCCTCCATAGGGGGCGGCCAAATTATTGGCCGGGCCGCCGTCGCGACCTGATTGAGTGCCATGCAGGCAGGCACCGGATGCGGCGAACTCTGACACTCGAGAATATCCGAGCAGCACCCTGTGCCCCATCGAGGGCAAAAGAGATACCGCGAAGCGGCAAGCGCGAATTGCGCGTCGGGGCTTATGCCCCGCCCCGTCTGGAGCCAGCGCCGAAAGGCGCGGTACGGCGCGAAGACATTTATACAAAGCCATCAGTATTCGGGTCGCAACGCAGAAGAGATGTCCTGTGAACACGTGGGTTTGGCACCGGGGGTGATTTGTTTTCTATTCACGGCGCACCGGCGCTTTCGCGCCTGCCTCCATAGGGGGCGGCCAAATTATTGGCCGGGCCACGGTCGTGGCCTGATTGAGTGCCATGCAGGCAGGCAGCGGGTGCGGCGAACTCTGACACTCGAGAATATCCGAGCAGCACCCTGTGCCCCATCGAGGGCAAAAGAGATACCGCGAAGCGGCAAGCGCGAATTGCGCGTCGGGCCTGATGGCCCGCCCCGTCTGGAGCCAGCGCCGAAAGGCGCGGTACGGCGCGAAGACATTTATACAAAGCCATCAGTGATCAGGGTGCAGCGCAGAAGAGCTTTCCTGTGAACACGTGGGCTTTGCTGGCGGAGATGATTTTTCTATTCACGGCGTACCGGCGCTAACGCGCCTGCCTCCATAGGGGGCGGCCAAATTATTGGCCGGGCCACGGTCGTGGCCTGATTGAGTGCCATGCAGGCAGGCACCGGGTGCGGCGAACTCTGACACTGGAGATTTCCCGAGCGGCACGCCGTGCCCCATCAAGGGCAAAAGAGATACCGCGAAGCGGCAAGCGCGAATTGCGCGTCGGGCCTGATGGCCCGCCCCGTCTGGAGCCAGCGCCGAAGGCGCGG
>CANMVS010000054.1 GCA_947501445.1 uncultured Rhizobiaceae group bacterium
TGCGCTATGCCATCACACGCCTGCAGTCCCGCTTCAATCTCGCCAAGCTCCACCCGCATGCCACGGATTTTTACCTGGAAGTCCGAACGGCCCAGAAACTCTAACGTGCCATCAGAGCGCCAGCGGGCAACATCGCCTGTGCGGTACAAACGGGCACCGGGTTCATTCCCGAATGGATCGGCAATGAACTTCTCACTCGTCAGACCAGATCGCCCCAGATAACCACGCCCAACCTGAACTCCACCGATAAGCAATTCACCCGCAACACCAATAGGCTGCAGCTTGAGTGTCGTTGGATCAACCACATGAAAGCGTGTATTCCAAATTGGACGGCCGATTGAAGTCACATGTCGACTGGCAGTTTCCTCAAACCTTTCAAAAGAAACATTAAGCGTCGCTTCTGCTGGTCCATATCCATTTATGAGCTGAATATTGTCTAACCTGTCAAGGCAGAGTTTACGCAGTTCCTGTGACAAAGATTCTCCACCGCAATAGATACGGCGTAAGCTCGCCTGGAATTTAACGTCCTGATCTTCAACCAGCATTTTCAGTATCGTTGGAACAACACACAACGTATCGACTGAATGTTTGATAACAGTGTTGACTATTTGTGATGTATCTCCTTTCAGACATACAATCGATCCGCCAAAGCACAGTGGCCACCATAACTCACGACCACTGGCATCAAATCCGATGGATGCACGAAAGAGTGTACGCACTGGCTTTCGCGAACCCTGCCTGGTACCTGTCCACTGCACGAAGTGACCTAGCTCACGCTGGGAGATCATGCATCCTTTGGGCGCTCCGGTTGATCCGGAGGTATAAATCACATAGGCCAGACTGTCAGGTGAGAGACAGGAAAGCCGCTCTTCGTCCACGATTGTAATATCTGCTAGCACGGCTATGGTGCTGGCTGTGTCCTCAACATCCAGAACGACAGATAGTACCTTGCTCCCGGGCAACACATCCATCAATCCATTAACAGTGATCACCACGTTAGCCCCTGCATCTTCCAGCATGAAGGCGAGACGATCGGGCGGATAGTCCGGATCAAGCGGCAGATAGGCACCACCAGATTTCCAGATGCCAAGCAAGGCTATGATCAGTTCCTGGGACCGCTCAAGGCACACACCAACAACACATTCAGGACCAATGCCAAGACTGATCAGATGACGGGCCAACCGGTTGGAAGCCGCATCAAGCTCGCCATATGTAAGTTGCCTGTCCCCATCGATGACGGCAATCGCATCAGGGCGTAGCGCAGCCTGTTCCTCAAACAGGTCAACAACGCTCTTATCCCGCGCATAGTCCTCTGCCGTGTCGTTGAAGCCGGTAATCAGTTCATGACGCTCATTCGCGCTCAGAAGTGGCAGCTGTGCGACTTGCGTCAGTGGTGCCTTGATGCCAGCCATGACCACACGCTGCAGCAGTTTGCCCATCCGCTCCAGCGTATCGCGTTTGAACATGTCCGTCGCATATGAGAACGACACTGATACCCCACTGGAACCCGGATTGATATCAACTGTAAGGTCATATTTGGCGACCGCTGGCACCTCACCCAGAGCGTCAAAAGTGATCCCTTCCAACTCATGATTGCTCTCATTGAGATACGCGTGCATGACCAGCAAAACCTGGAACACAGGGCTGACATTGGATGGCTTGGCACCCAACGTCCCGACAATCTCCTCAAAGGCAACATCCTGATTGCTGAACGCATTGAATACTGTCGATCTGGCTTGCTCGAACACTGTTTCAAAACTGTCGCTGCCGTACAATCTGTTTCGTAGCGCCAGTGTATTGCCGAAGTAACCAAACTCGCCAAGAAGATCCGCATGCGGCTTCATCACATGCGGCGTACCAAGCACAATGTCCTCTTCGCCTGTCATGCGGTGCAACAAGACAGAAAGACCGGCAACAAACACCATGAATGGCGTTCCATCACAGCCAACCGCATATTGTTCAATCAACCGCCAATCTTCACTCGAGAACAACATTGTAGCAAAGCGGTCACCGGCATGGTTCCGCTCTGCAGGCCGGGGCCAATCAGACGGAAGGTCAAGCGCCTGTGGAATGCCAGCAAGCTGTTGCTTCCAATAATCCAACTGACCAGCCCGATACGTAGCCATTGCCTCCGAGCGCTGCCAGGCTGCATAGTCCGCATAATGAAGTGTGATCGGTGGAAGGTTCGGCTCTTCTGCTGATAGATGAGCCCGATATAATGCAAAGAAGTCCATTGGCAGAACATGGCTGAGTGACCAGTTATCACCAGCAATATGATGGTTTGCAAGACAACATACATGAACATCATCAGCTAACTTGATCACAAGTATACGGGCAGGATAGTCGTTGATCAGGTCATAGCGCGCCGCAAGTAACGCGGTTGATCGTTCCGCAGCCTCTGCTTCCAGTTCTTCCAACTGCTCGGATCGGCCAGTCCAGTCCTCAAAATGAACCGTGTGTGAGCCAACCGAATCAATCCGTTGATACAGCTGGTGACCATCACGCCAGAGCCTCGTGCGCAGCACCTCATACCGGTCCAAAAGCCCCTGTACCGCCGAGACAGTGGCATCCGTGTTCATTACACCGCGAAGCACTAGTGGGAATCCCTCATTGTAGATCGGATCATCTCCATGAATCTCATTGAGTAGCCACATACGTTCCTGTTCGAAAGAGGCAGGGATCGGCAGGGATCGATCAACGGCAACAATAGCTGGCAGGCTCGTGCCACCCTCAGTAACATCCTCAAGCCGTCGCATCTGCTCGCGTACCGTCGGTGCCTCAAACACCAGACGCACTGCAAAAGCCTTACCCAAGGCTTTCTCCACCCGTGCCGCATAATGGGCTGCAAGGATCGAATGACCGCCAATGTCAAAGAAGTGATCGTCTATGCCCACCTTCTCAAGGTCAAGACGGTCGTGCGCAACCGTATCACGCATGATTTGGCAAAGCAGCGCTTCCTCATCGTTTCTCGGTGCCACATAGGCTGCACGCTGCAGGCTCACATCCGCATCCGGTAAGCCTTTACGGTCAACTTTGCCCGATGACGTCAGGGGTATGCGGTC
>CANMVS010000055.1 GCA_947501445.1 uncultured Rhizobiaceae group bacterium
GCGGGGGTTTCTTTTGCACGTTGTCGCCTGATTGGTGATGTGCCAAACCTTCCACTTGAGTTGCCCTTGTGGATGTTCGACCGGCAAGCCTGTTCATTTGTGCGTCACTCGGAACGTCCGCTGGTTGACCTGTCCGGTCTGTTGGCGCTGCAGTTTCTGTTGGTGGAGGTTGCCGATGCCGATGGCCACGACTTTCCTCTTTCTTCGAGCGATCCTGATTTGAGCGCAGACTTGATGTTCTGCGATCAGAATCAGGGAGATGATCATGCGCCGATCTCAAACGAAACCGGACCAACTGGACCTGTTCGGCCCGACGGGAAGAACGTGTCGGTTGCAAGCGCCACAATGGCAGAGCCTGCCGCAGCCGACACGCCACAAGATCACCGAGCTGATGGCACGACTGCTGATGGAATACGGCACGACCCAAGGGTCAGAACCGGAAGAAGAAACCCACAATCTACATCAGAGCGGGGAGAGCGATGATGTCTGAGAAGATCGAACGTCATCATCTGGAGCGCAAGGCGATCCTTTATGTGCGTCAGTCGTCCGTCCATCAGGTATTGCACAACCGGGAAAGCAGCGCGCTTCAATATGCAATGCGGGATCGGCTTGGCCATCTGGGTTGGTCGCAGATAGAGACGATCGATGACGACCTCGGCCGCTCGGCATCGGGTAGCACGGCCCGTGCTGGGTTTGATCGCATGGTGGCCGAAGTCTGTCTCGGCAAAGTTGGGGCCGTGGCGGCGCGGGAAGTGTCGCGTTTTGCCCGCAACAGCCGTGATTGGCAGCAACTGATCGAGATGTGCCGAGTGGTCGATACCGTGCTTGTCGATCAGGAGACGGTCTACGCACCGCGCCAGAGCAATGATCGCCTTCTGCTCGGGCTGAAGGGATCGCTGAATGAATATGAGCTTGATCTTTTGCGTCAGCGTTCGCTGGCTGCCCGTCACGAAAAGGCAAAGCGGGGCGAACTGATCGTGTCAGCGCCCGTTGGGTTTGTGAAGGCGGGTGACCGGCTGGAAAAGGATCCGGACCGCCGAGTACAGGAAGCCATTAGCCTGGTCTTCGATAAGGTATTGGAGCTGGGCAGCGCCCGCCAGACGTTGCTATGGTTCCTCGAACACGGGCTCGACCTGCCTGCCAAAGGAAAAGACGGCCAGACCATCTGGCGCAGGCCGTATTACCAGACGATCCACCGGATGATCACCAATCCGGCCTACGGCGGCGCCTATGCCTATGGTAAGACCAGAGCCGTGACAAGCTATGACGGCACCGGCATGCGAGTGAAGAATGAGCACAAACCGCGTAGTGAATGGCTGGCGCTCAAACCTGGAACCCATGAGGGATATGTGGACTGGGAACGGGCGGAGGCGATACGCAAAATGGTGAGCGACAACGTGCCCACAAGCAAATACCATGGCGCTCCCAAACACGGTAACGCCCTGCTGGCCGGGTTGGTGCGATGCCGCCGCTGTGGCCGCAAGCTATCGGCGCGCTACTCGGGCACGAAGCACAACATACCGCGCTATTCGTGCTGTCGCGGCCAGCTCGACAATGGCGAACCCAAATGCATCGCCTTTGGTGGATTGCGTGTCGATGACGCGATCGAAGAAGCGCTGCTGCAGGTTGTCGGACCCGGAGCCATTGAAGCCGCGGTAAAGGCGCAGGCTGAAGCTGTTGAACGACGTGATCAGGTTCGTGAAGCATTATGTCGAGACCTTGAAGCAGCGTGCTACACAGCAGACCGCGCCTTTCGCCAATATGATGCCATTGATCCCGCAAACCGTCTGGTGGTCGGGGAACTGGAGACACGATGGAATGCTGCGCTTTCCAGGCAGGCGGAGATCGAAACCAGGATTGCAACACACGACGCAGATGCTGTTTCAGACCAGAACACCACACCTGTATCTTTCGCCAGTCTGGCTGATGATTTGCAAACCGTCTGGAACGCACCAACCACCGACGCACGTCTCAAGAAACGTATCGTGCGCGCCCTCATTCAGGAGGTCATCGCCGATATCGATGCCGAAGCTGCGGATGGATCGGGCGAGATCGTCCTGGTCATTCACTGGATCGGCGGTGTTCACACAGACCTGCGCCTGCCACGAAGGCGACGTGGTCAACGCAACAGCACACCTGTGGAAACGGTCGAGGCCATTCGCCAACTCACGCTCATTGCCAATGACGACCTGATAGCCGGCATCCTGAACAGGAACGGGTTTCGCACCGGCAACGGCAATCGCTGGACGCGCGAACGGGTTTGCTCTTTGCGCTCGCATCGAAAGATCCCGCCGTTCCGTGCGACAAATGATGGCGTCGAACCCTGGCTCAATCTGACGAATTCATCCGCCTATCTAGACACAACACCAAAGACGCTTAGGCTGGCGGCCATTGCAGGCGAGATCGAAGCACTTCATCCGCTACCGGACGGTCCCTGGATCTTCAAGCGCACGGATCTGGAAGGATCAAAGGGCAAAGGCATCTCAAAAAGGGCGAAAAACAGACGCAAACACCCCGCAGGACCGGGCTTAAAACAACAAAACCTTTTTACATCAA
>CANMVS010000056.1 GCA_947501445.1 uncultured Rhizobiaceae group bacterium
CAGAGCCCCCATGGGTCGAATAGATCGACGAGATCCAGCCCGTCTCAGCATCATGTGTGCGGGTACTTTCTGCCCCAAATTCATGAATTAAATAATTAACCTAACATGGACGTATATTAGGCTCCGTTAGATAGTCATATTCGGAAAAAAATTTGGCGTATATTCTACTACTTACAACAGCCCTAGCAAGAAAAAAGAAATTAGATAGAAAATTATTTACCATCTGCCGAACCGCCTCCTTTTCCATCGAAATTTTATTTGGGTTAGGTTCCCAGGAAGTTTCAGAAAGGCAGGTAACATCAACAGACTCACCCTCGTTTTCAGAAAATACCAATCTTCGCTGAATTCCTTGCCCTAGAAAATATATGCTAAAATCATAGCTATCATTTCTTATGCAACTTGCCGCCTTTATCATGTCCTCCATTATGGTGGAAAGATCATACCAAACATCCACTGGCCAATGTTTTTCGCCAAACCCTGATACTGTGAACACAGCGATCCTATTGTCATCAGCATATTCGCAGACATCAGCAACCAACCCAACAAAACAATCCGCTGTGCTGCCGACATTCTCTGCAGAGGAAATCCCCTTTTGAACATTCAAGTTGAGTTCCATAATTTATGCAGCCTTTTTACTTATGGAACAGGGAAGGCGCTCGCAATCCCACGACCCGCTCGCGGCACTATCAGGGCGCGAGTTGCAGGAACAATCGCTCCGTTTGGGTATATTAGTTGTCCAAGTCCGTTTGGAATAGATACTGTCGTTGGGCTTCGCAGTCCAGCCGACGCTGACGTCAAAAATTTTGCCGCCGCATCATTATTAAGCCATTGCCCCTGTTGTGTGCCAGTACCGCCTGCTCGCCCAACTAGCCGCATAGTATTCTTGCTTCCCGCGCCATGCCTAGAAAAGGTGTGACCAAACTCTTTAACACTTTGCCAGCAACTGTTATGTACCCAAATCGGACGATCATTGTCATTGTCAGCACCACGAATAAAGAAAGTGTGCCAGTCGTCAACCGTAATATTATAAGCCTTTAACGGCTTTTGTTCAACTTTCACGGATTGAACCTGCGACCATCCAGTTGCGTTGCTCTGTGGATTGATGCCTGTATTCAGCAAGCGGTATCCTGGTTTAAGATTGGCGGCATCCACCCAATGACCATTGGCCAGTGGGCCTCTATAGTGATGCCCTTCTGATGATGGTGGTATAGCTGGCCCATCGGTTCCCGTAGTAGCAAGCGTTAAAACAGGTGGCTCCGGCACCTGAACAAAGAAGGGATGAATGCGGTTGGAAATGATTGCTTGCTCACGACCTGTTTGCAGGTTTTGAACTTTGATTGTTACAGTGTGTTCATATTGGCTGGAATAACGCGCCGTTATCGGTTTCCAGCCCATTTCACCGCTCTTTTCGTTGCGAGACCAAACCCAGTGAACACCGGACTGCAATTTACGGATGGGTAACATGCCCTCGCGGGTTTTGACCTCAGTTGCTCCGTCAAAAGAGCAACGAAAAAATGAAATAATCTTGTCACTTAGCCGGTTGAGAGGATTCATCGCCCGTCTCATGTATGGATCAATCGCCTTTATTCCATTGCCTATTGCGCTATGTAATTTACCTGCACCGGGAACATGCGCCTTTTGCGCGGCTTTTAACCTAGCTCCCCAACTATTATACATGTTTGCGAAGGCAGCGGTTACCGCACCATTGGCAAACTTTCCTCCAGCGAGAACAGACCCTGTACCGCCTGCTACGGCCGCAATAGCAGTCGAGCCCCACATGTCTGCCCCAGTTGCCATTGGATTGTCAGGAGATTGGAAAATCCCACCCGATACCAATCCACCAATCGCTCCCGCCGCGCCTCCTGCAAATCCTGCGAGGAACTCACCGCCTTGGGCAATGCTCATCGCCCCGGCGATAGCGCCATGTACGATGGGTTT
>CANMVS010000057.1 GCA_947501445.1 uncultured Rhizobiaceae group bacterium
TGGAATGCAACATTTGACAGTTTGCGACCAGAAGATGTGACGGCTGTTGGCAATCGCTATATTTTCAGCCAGCAGCCCACTCTGACATTTACCTCAACCGATGCCACCAAGACCTATGGCGATACGGTTGATCTGTCGCATAATTTTGAAGTCAGCGGCTTTCTGCAAGGCGTGGCCAGTGCCTTTACCGTTGGTGATGTCGGCACCGCCTTTTCAGGAGCTCCCACATTGTCATCAGCCGGAGCATCTGCTGATGCATCGGTTGCGGGCGGGCCTTACGGGGTCAACATTGGATTGGGCAGTCTGGTATCCGAAACCGGCTACGCACTTGATTTCGTATCAAGCGGTATGTTGACGGTAGATCCGGCATCGCTGTCGATCACGGCGCTGGAGCAATCCAGAACCTACGGTTCATCCTTCGTCTTTGGCAATGTTGTTGGGACGGATTACGCAGTCGATAGATTGTTCAATAATGACAGTGTCGATACACTGTCGCTGATCAGCACCGGCACTGATGCCTCCGCGGATGTTGGCACCTATGCGATTGTTGCCGATGGTGCCGGCGGTTCCGGTCTTGACAACTACACTATCACCTATGTCGATGGTCAGTTTACCGTTGACCCGGCACCGCTGACGATCACGGCGCTTGGACAGACCAAGACCTATGGTGAAGCTCTGAATTTCGGCAATACTGTTGGGATTGATTACACCGTCGATGCCTTGTTCAATAACGACAGTGTCGATGCGCTATTGCTGGCCAGCACGGGCTCAGATGCGACCGCCGATGTTGGCACCTATACGATTGCGGCCGATAGTGCCAGCGGTTCCGGCCTGCACAATTATGATATCTCCTATGTCGATGGCCAGTTGACCGTTGATCCGGCAAAGCTGATGATCACCACGCGGGACAGCACCAAGACCTACGGAAAAACCTGGCCATTTGGCAATCCGGTCAACACCGGCTATTCGGTAACAGGCCTGCTCAACAGCGACACGGTCACCGGTATGGAACTTTCAAGTGCCGGCGGTGCTGCAACAGCGCAGGTGGGTGTCTATGATATCAATGCCTCCAATGTAACGGGCGAGGGGATATCGAATTACACGCTTGTCCATGTAGCCGGTGGCTTGACGGTTGACCCGGCCGAACTGAAAATTTCTGCGCTGGACCGCATCAAATTCCTCGGTGAAACTGTGATCTTTGGTGCGACAGAAGGTGTGGACATGAAGGTCAGCGGATTGGTCAATGGCGACCAGGTCAATGCCCTTGTATTAACCAGTGTCGGGGCAACCGCCGGTGCCGGTGAGGGCCGATATGTCATTCATGCTACTGATGCCACAGGTGTTGGTCTGTCCAACTACATCATCACCTATGTCGATGGCCAATTCACTGTTCTGCCGGTCAAATCGACGGACACTCCATTGCCGCCGAACGGCAATTGCACCAGCACTGCAAATTGTGCAAATGGCGGCGGCGATGACAGTTTCACAAATGTTGAAACAACGTCACAAACCACCGGTGAGGAACAGCCGGATTGTGATCCCCTGTCGCAAAAGGCAACCAACTGTCTGCAGTTCCCCCATTCTGACAATCAGGCCGC
>CANMVS010000058.1 GCA_947501445.1 uncultured Rhizobiaceae group bacterium
TAGACCCTATGTCCCGCGCGGCTGGCGCCAGTTATGAATTGGCGTCTGCCTTGTCATGTAAGATCGGGATGGCACCGTATTGGTGCGTATCCAGATACATGGGAGACGGACATGGAAGACAATATAATATATGTTGGCCTTGATGTTTCAAAGAAGACCATATCGGTTGCATTGGCACCGGGTAACCCACGATCACCGGTCACCTACTATGGCTCCATAACATACAGCCACGATGATTTGTGCAAGCTTTGCAGGAAGCTTTCGCGAGGCGGAGTACAGCTTCACTTGTGTTACGAGGCGGGCCCTTTTGGCTATAGGCTTCACCGGTTGCTTGTCGGTTTGGGGCACATCTGTGATGTGATTGCCCCATCGTTGATACCGCGGCGTCCTGGAGACCGTGTAAAGACGGATCGGCGCGATGCCATGAGCCTTGCGAGCCTGTTGCGGGCCGGCCAGTTGACTGCGGTGTGGATACCTGACGAGACCCATGAGGCGGTTCGCAGCCTGGTTCGACTACGAGGTCTTGCGGTTGATGATGTTCGGCGCGCCAGGCAACAGATTGTGAGCATGTGCCTGATGCAGGATCGCAATTATCCTGGGAAGAGCTACTGGACCAAAACGCACCGGCGCTGGCTTGTCGAACAGAAGTTTGATCACGTTGCTTTGTCTTTCAGTTACAGTGAGTTGCTGCAACGCCTGGAGCGCGCCGAGGCGATGGTGGTGAGGGTGCGTGCTGAACTTCGAAGCAGCCTTGGCCAGTGGGCCTTGTTTTGCGTTGTCGATGCCCTCACGGCACTGCGCGGGTTCGACTGGGAGAACGCGGCCATTGTGGTCTCGGAAATCGGTGATTTCTCGCGCTTTTCCAGTGCGCGCCAGTTGATGGCCTATGTCGGGCTGGTGCCATCGGAGGCTTCGAGCGGCGAGAAACGCAAGCGCGGCGCGATAACCAAGATGGGCAATGGCGTTGTGCGTACGGCTCTGGTCGAGGCAGCATGGAGTTATCGCTTTCCAGCTAGGTTGAGCTACAAGATCCGGGAAAGATCGGCGCATTTGCCCGAACCGATCCGGGCAACAGCCTGGAAGGCGCAGACCAGATTGTGTGGGCGCATGCGCCATCTGCACGCACAGGGCAAGAGCCAAAACACGGCCCTGGCGGCCATTGCCCGCGAACTGATCGGGTTCGCGTGGGCGATTGCCCGCATGGTGGAGCCCAAGATGTCGTAGCTTCTGATAAGACCGGACGCAAACCGGCGCGGCAAAACATATAGGCGCCCGTTTGGGTAGACAGCGGTGGTGATGGCCAAGTGTCAGGGGAACCCTCGATCGGGTTATGGGCCGGCAATAGACCGACGCCCGTTCTCTAGAGTGAAGGCAGCCCCCATCGGATAAAGGGTAATGCGGTATCCAACCCGCGAATAAGAGCTTGATGAACCGTCGATGAAAGCCACCCCGCCGCTGTCTTCCAAAGCGGGTTCAAATGAACGCCTCGAAGAATTCCAGGCGGAGGAATTCTTATTGCACTTGACAATGAGCCGGACATAAGA
>CANMVS010000059.1 GCA_947501445.1 uncultured Rhizobiaceae group bacterium
TCCAATATCATCTGCTTGTTTGAAGTCAGAAGTTCGTCAAACGCCTCATCACCTTCAAACCGGTGCCGCAAGGCAACCGTATTGACGAAGAAACCGATCAGCGGCTCAAGCTCAGCACGCGGACGCCCGCCAACAGCGGTTCCAATAACCAGATCATCATCGCCCCCGATCCGGTGCAGCAGAACTGCAAACGCACTCTCCAGCACCATGAACAACGTCGCATCGTGCGAACGGGCAAGGGCTTTCAGGCTGTCTGCAATATCTGCCGGAATATCGAAGGTGACATGATCACCTCTAAAGTCCGCTTTCATTGACCTTGGCCGGTCAAACGGAAGACTGATGGCATCTGCAACACCGGCAAGCTGATCTTTCCAGTAACCCGCCTTCTCATCCAGACGCTGTGCATTCAACACGTCACGCTGCCAGGCCGCATAGTCGCCATACTGGATGGCAAGGGGAGCAAACGGGGCTTGCAGGTCCTGTACAAAGGCACCGTAGTGCACAGCCACCTCGCCCATCAGGATATCGACAGACCAGCCGTCAACAACCGTATGATGGCCGCCAACAACAAGAATATGATCATCCTCAGCCACCTTCAGCACTGTCGCACGGAACAGAGGGCCTTTTGACAGATCAAACCGGCGACCAAGAAGCACTTTCACACGTGAGGAAATATCCTCTTCATCAAGTCCGCACACATCCTCCTCATCTACCCCGAAAGAGCCAACTGGCGACACCACCTGCACGGGACGTCCGTCCATTTGTTCAAAGTGGGTGCGAAGGCCCTCATGGCGGTCCACAACGCACACAAGTGCCTTCTTCAGCGCCTCCCTGCCCAGTGCACCCCGCAACCGCATTGCCCCCTCAATGTGGTAGGCAGCCCCTGCCCCCTCGGCCAACTGATCAAGGAACCACAATCGTTCCTGCTGCCACGACAGCGGCAGCGGCTGTGAGCGGTCAGCAACGGGAATGGCTTCTATAACTCCGGCTTCTATCTCACTCAGCGCCTGCGCCAGACCTTCAACCGTGGGATGCTCGAACACGGCACGAATGGGAAGTTCCCTGCCCGTCGCATTGGCAAGATGGGCAACAAGCCGCACAGCAAGCAGCGAATGACCGCCAAGATCAAAGAAGCCATCATGAATGCCCACATGCTCCACCCCCAGAAGGTCTGCAAAGGCACAAGCAACCGCATATTCATCATCACTGCGCGGCTCAACAAACGCTGCACGCTGCAGGCTCACATCCGCATCCGGTAAGCCTTTACGGTCAACTTTGCCCGATGACGTCAGGGGTATGCG
>CANMVS010000060.1 GCA_947501445.1 uncultured Rhizobiaceae group bacterium
CTTGTCATATGATTTTTGCGGCTCTTGTGTGATGAAAGAGCTACCGATCGGCACCTGACACGTGCCGACCGGTGGCGAGGGATGGATCGCTGACAGGCAAGCCTTTTGACGGGCTGAGCTAGAGAATGATCACCCTCGTCTTTTCCAATGACCTGAATGGATACATGGGCTTGAAGGCCCGCTGACAAGCACAGGAGCGGAAAAGATGACAAAGAGTACCATCGGTGTGGACATTTCGAAAGACACATTAGACGTTTATCGCCACCCGGAAAACGAACATCAACAGTTTGCCAATGACGCCAGGGGTTTTCGTGCCTTGATCAAATGGCTGGGTGAGACGCCTGTTTCACGCATTGTATTTGAGGCGACCGGTCCTTATCACCGCGCCTTCGAGCAAGCGCTCGGTCGAGCTGAGCAGCCTATGGCCAAAGTCAATCCGCTGCATGCAAGGCGGTTTGGACAAGCTGTGGGCCAGCTGGCCAAGACAGACAAGATGGATGCAGCCCTATTGGCCCGTTTCGGTGTGGCTGTCGAACCGTCCATAACACCGGTTTCATCACAAATCATGTATGATCTCAAAGAGCTATACGTTGCGCGTGCAGCTCTCATCAAGGACCGCACAGCAGCTAAGAACCGCCAGAAGAACCGAAACATTGCACTTCTCAAACGCCAGGGCATTCAGCGCTTGAAGGACATCGACAAACAACTCAATGAGATTGACAAGGCAATGTTGGACCTGATCCACAACAATCCAACACTGGCCAGACGATTTGCCATATTGAATAGTATTTCAGGTGTGGGCCCATGTACCGCATTTGCACTGCTCATTGAGATGCCTGAGCTTGGTATGCTCGACAGTCAAACGGCAGCCGGACTGTCCGGGACTGCGCCAATGGTTCGCCAATCGGGCAAACGAACGCGCAAAGCACTGGTTCAGGGCGGGCGCCCACAAATACGCCAGGCCCTCTATATGCCATCCCTTGTCGCCACCCGTTTCAATGCGGACCTTAAGGCAGTTTATAAAAGACTGATTGATGCAGGAAAACCCAAAAAGGTCGCCATTACAGCCGTCATGCGTAAGCTGGTCATCCTTGCAAATGCTCTGCTTCGAGACCAACGCGAATGGTCTCAAATTAGGCCTTGATCAAAACGGATACTCTA
>CANMVS010000061.1 GCA_947501445.1 uncultured Rhizobiaceae group bacterium
TGAGTATCTGTCTTAGTCAAGCATTGATTTCATTCCATTTACGATTGTCTCTCAAAAGTGCGTTGGCGGTTATGAGAAGTCGTCGCATGATCGCAACGATGGCTACCTTGAATGGCTTACCTGCCTCCACGAGTTTCATATGCTGTGCCCGCAATTCCGAATTGAACCGGATGGCAACAAGAGCTGGCATATAGAGCGCACAACGCAGTTTCGCACGACCACGTGCAATGTAACTCTTTCCTACCCAACTGCCCGATTGCCTGCTCATGGGGGCAAGTCCGGCAAGTGCTGCAGTCTGACGTTTATCCATTGTACCCAATTCAGGCATGTCACTCAGCAGTGCGATGGCGCTTACCTTGCCAATGCCCTTTATGCTGACAAGAATGTCAAAGCGTGCACGTAAAGTGTCATCCTTGGCAATCAACCTATGGCAGGCCTGTTCGATCGTTTTGATTTGTGCCTTGATTTGAACCAGGCGTTGGCGTGCCAATTTAATCAGTACTGGCTGAGTAAGAACCTTCAGCCGACTGATCTGAGCGGTCCGGTCCTTTACCAACCCACGACGGGCACTCTCGAGTTCATTAAGTGTTTCAACAGCTTCACTCCTCAACGCTCGACCAACTGGCTTCATGAGCGCGCCAAACCGGGCCAGTATCTGAGCATCAACTCTGTCCGTCTTGGCCAGCTGTCCACTGGCACGGGCAAACTGTCGGGCTTTGTAAGCGTCGACCTGTGCAAAAGGCAGGTCCTGTTGTGCAAGGTAACGCTCAACAGCCCGGTGATATACACCTGTTGACTCAAATGTAATCAAAGCCAGTTCAAAACGTTTTAACCAGCAGCACAGTGCTTTGTGACCGCGTTTATCATTGGAGAATTGGCAGGTATCACCACCGGGGTGGGCAGCAACATCCAAAGTTGCTTTGGAAATGTCAATTCCGACGTATTGTGCTATAAGTGCAGGCATCTTTTATGTGTCCTATGCTTGTCGTTCGAGCCTCAAAGCTCGAGTATCTGTTCAGGCCTCACATCAAAGACAGGGGTGATCATACTCACGCACGGCTCTTAAAAAAGCCAATAGAAAACCGATCCATCCCCTATCGCCAGCTGCGGTGT
>CANMVS010000062.1 GCA_947501445.1 uncultured Rhizobiaceae group bacterium
CTGGTGGTGCCTATCTGCCGCTTGATCCGGACTATCCGCCCGATCGTCTCGCCTTCATGCTGGAAGATGCAGGGGCTGCAGCAGTTGTAACAGCGACCGCAATTGCCAGGGACCTGCCGGTACTGGTTCACTACGCAGAGTCAAACGAAGATCGTTCAAGTCGCTTACTCATTGTTGTGGATGACCGCTCAGCAAAAGCTGCCATATCAACTCATGTTGATAAACATATTACAGATGACCAGCGCATCGGTGTCCATACACCGGATTGTCTTGCCTATATGATCTTCACCTCTGGCTCGTCCGGCCAACCAAAAGGTGTCGGAGTACCCCTGGGGGCATTGACAAATTTAATCCTGGGCACACAAAAGATCGTGGCGCTGGACAGTTCCGACGTTGTCTTGTCGCTGACAGCCACCACCTTTGATGTATCTCTGAAGGACTTTTGTCTCCCGTTGATAAATGGCGCCCGTTTGGTCCTTGCTGACAGAAAACGCTTTGGAGAACATACTTATATTGCTGATCTGGCAGATGCGACGGCGACGACCTATGTCAATACAACCCCATCTGTATGGCAGATGATGCTGGATGATGGTTGGGGTCCCAGTCGCAAAGTCACCATGATCGCGGGTGCAGAAACACTCGCACCGGAACTGGTTGACCGTCTGGCTCTTCTACAGGGGCCTTTGTGGAACGCTTATGGCCCTACCGAAACCACTGTTGCCACACTCATGCAGTTCGTACACGAGGCAATCGGTGATATCCCAATTGGGTCGCCGCTTTCAAATGTGCAGGCTTATGTCGTTGATAGTCGATTGCAATTGCAGCCTGTTGGTGTTGCTGGTGAATTGCTTATCGGCGGAGTTCAGGTTGGGCGTGGTTATCTGGGGCGATCTGGTCTGACGAGTGAGAAGTTCAT
>CANMVS010000063.1 GCA_947501445.1 uncultured Rhizobiaceae group bacterium
TCACGCCGTTTCGCGCCTTCGGCGCTGGCTCCATAGGGGGCGGCCAAATTATTGGCCGGGCCACGGTCGTGGCCTGTTTGAGTGCCGTGCAGGCAGGCACTGCGTGCTGCTAACCCTGATTTTCGAGAGATTTCCCGAGCGGCACCCCGTGCCCCATCGAGAGGACACGGTTACCCGCGCAGCGGGCAAGCGCGAATTGCCCGTCGGGGCTTATGCCCCGCCCTGTCTGGAGCCAGCGCTGATAGGCGCGGTACGGCGCGAAGACAATAATACAAAGCTATCGATGATCGGGGTGCAGCGCAGAAGAGTGGTCCTGTGAACACGTGGGTTTGGCAGGCGGGTTTGATTTGTTTTCTATTCACGCCGTTTCGCGCCTTCGGCGCTGGCTCCATAGGGGGCGGCCAAATTATTGGCCGGGCCACGGTCGTGGCCTGTTTGAGTGCCATGCAGGCAGGCACTGCGTGCTGCCAACCCTGATTTTCGAGAAATTTCCCGAGCGGCACCCCGTGCCCTATCGAGAGGACACGGTTACCCGCGCAGCGGGCAAGCGCGAATTGCGCGTCGGGGCTTATGCCCCGCCCTGTCTGGAGCCAGCGCTGATAGGCGCGGTACGGCGTGAAGACATTCATACAAAGCTATCGATGATCGGGTCGCAGCGCTGAAGAGTGGTCCTGTGAACACGTGGGTTTGGCAGGCGGGGTTGATTTGTTTTCTATTCACGCCGTTTCGCGCCTTCGGCGCTGGCTCCATAGGGGGCGGCC
>CANMVS010000064.1 GCA_947501445.1 uncultured Rhizobiaceae group bacterium
ATCGGCAGATAGCCGATCTCATCGACGATCAGAAGAGCCACCCTGGTATAGAAGCGGATTTTCTCGTCCAGACGCCCTTCCCGTTCGGCCTTGCTCATCGCCTCGACCAGTTCTGCCAGTGTCGAGCGGTAAACGCTCTTTGCGGCTTTGACGGCGGCAACACCGAGTGCCGTGGCCAGGTGGCTTTTCCCGGTCCCTGGAGGACCAAGAAAGTGGATCACTTCAGCACGGGTGATAAAGTCGAGCTGGGCAAGCGCTGCAATCCTGTCGCGGTCGAGCGAAGGCTGGAAGGTAAAATCGAAACTCTCCAATGTCTTCGGCGGCATCAACTTTGCCGTGGTTAGCGCGATACCTACGCGACGGTTCTCGCGTAAGGTAAACTCTTCGCCAAGCAGTCCATCAATGGCCTCAAGCGCGCCGATCTCGCCCTTCTCCAGCCGTTGCACGGTATAATCCAATGCTTCCAGGGCGCGTGGCATCTTCAATCCGACCAGGCTGGTGCGGATGTTGTCCAGAAGCTGTGTCATTGCGATACCTGCGCAATGGCCAGACGCCGGCCGACCGCGTCATAAAAGTCAAGCGGTCGCCGCGCCACGGTGGTTGTCTTGGTGAGCTTTGACACCTGTATGGGTGGTGCCTTGCGATGGGCCGGATCAACCCGACGCTGGTTCTTGCCCTCAAGCACGCGATGAATGGCAATCAGCGTGCC
>CANMVS010000065.1 GCA_947501445.1 uncultured Rhizobiaceae group bacterium
AATCGGCCACCCATTTGCGGTTCGGTGTCGAGGCCCGGAAAGCACGATCGAGAAGATTCGGTGAAACCGCAATCCGACTTTCTGTGTCCTTCGGCGGCCCACGACGGCGTGGTCGTGCACGCAAACCATTGTGCCTCATCAGTCGTTCGATGCGGTGCAGGCCGCAGCACCCACCTTCAGCAAGAACATCGTGCCAGACGCGACGTGCGCCATAGGTGCGGTTGCTGCTTTTAAAGCTTCGATTGATCTTCTGCGACAGAACCGCATCATAGACAGCACGTTTGCTTGGTGAGCGATTGAGCCAGGCATGAAAGCCCGAACGCGAGACATCCAACGCTTTACATAACCATGACACCGGCCAGACATTACGGTGCTTCGCGATGAAGGTGAACCTCATATCGCGTCCCTCGCGAAGTAGGCCGCAGCCTTTTTTAGAATGTCACGCTCCGCTTTCAGCTTCGTCACTTCCTTGCGCAGCCGTTCGACTTCCAGTTGCTCTGGTTTCATATGGCCATTGCCGGGAAATGCATGCTGTGGATCTTGACCCAACTGCTTGATCCATTTGCGCAGCACACTTTCGACGAGATCAAGGTCACGTGCAGCTTGGGGAACTGAAACACCACGTTGCGTGACCAATTTAACAGCTTCCAGCTTAAATTCGCGACTGAACTTTCT
>CANMVS010000066.1 GCA_947501445.1 uncultured Rhizobiaceae group bacterium
TGGGGCAGAAAGTACCCGCACACATGATGCTGAGACGGGCTGGATCTCGTCGATCTATTCGACCCATGGGGGCTCTGTTGTTCAGGACCTGACCTATCAGTTTGATGATGTGGGCAATCTGATCCAGCGCGCCGATGCGCGTCAGGGCTATGTGGAAAATGCTGTCTACGACAACCTGAACCGTGTTGTGCAGGTCAATACGACAACCGGGGTTGATCAGGCTGATACCGGTCTTTACCTGCCGGCCGAGATGTGGACGGCGACATCCACATCCATTGCGGTGACCTATGACCTTCTGGGCAACATTACTTCCAAGACAGATATTGGTGCCTATGGCTATGGTGAAGGGCTTGGCAGTTGTGCCAGCACACCGGGTGCTGTCACCCAGGCCGGACCACGGGCTGTGTCTTCGATCTTTGGCACCAAAAATGGTGATTATTGTTATGATGCCAATGGCAATCTGCTGAGCAGTCTTGATGGCAATGGGGCGGGCCGCACCGTATCGTGGACTGCCTTTGGCAAACCCA
>CANMVS010000067.1 GCA_947501445.1 uncultured Rhizobiaceae group bacterium
GTTGCCTTGCGGCACCGGTTTGAAGGTGATGAGGCGTTTGACGAACTTCTGACTTCAAACAAGCAGATGATATTGGACGGCTTTACGCATCAGGATGTTCCGTTTGAGGCTGTTGTTGAGGCGGTGCAGCCTGCGCGTTCACTGAACCATCAGCCCCTTGTGCAGGTGATGTTCGTTCTGCAGAATACTGGCAATGAGGGCGGTAAGGGACTTGAAACTGCCTTTGAGGGCATTGAGGCTGAAGCCTTTGGCAATGATGCCCGTTTGAATGGCAAGTTTGAGCTCTCAATCAACATTGCAGAAACACCCGATGGTCTTGCCGGTGGGCTGCACTATGCCACGCAGCTGTTCGATGAGAAGACGGCTGAGCGCATTGCCGCGATGTATGGTCGGTTACTCCGGGCAATCGCCAAGGCGCCGCAGACGTCGATCATGCAGCTGCCACTTCTGAGCGCGAATGAGCGTCATGAACTGATTACCGGCTTCAACGACACGGCAGAGGACTATGCGCG
>CANMVS010000068.1 GCA_947501445.1 uncultured Rhizobiaceae group bacterium
AGACAACGCATACGGGATTTGGCTGATCGCCACAGGCGGTTCGGTCATCCTCGTATTCACATTCTGCTACGACGTGAGGGCTTTGGGGTGAATCACAAGAAAACGCATCGCATCTATTGTGAAGAAAGACTGCAGGTACGCAAACGCAAACAAAAGCGTAGAACAGTGATTGCCCGCCAGCCCATGATATTGCCGACAGCTGTCAATGAGCGCTGGAGTATGGATTTCCTGCATGACCAGCTCAGCAATGGCCGTCGTATCCGTGTGTACAACGTCATTGATGATTATTCGCGTGAGTGCCTGACCAGTGTCGTCGATACTTCCATAAACGGCCTGCGGGTGGCGAGGGAACTTGACAAGCTCATTGGATGGCATGGGCGGCCACGTGGAATTGTGTGTGATAACGGCACAGAATTCACATCCATGGCCATGTTTGATTGGTCCAAACGAACGGGTGTCGGCCTCCACTTCATCAACCCAGGCAAACCGAATGAAAACGC
>CANMVS010000069.1 GCA_947501445.1 uncultured Rhizobiaceae group bacterium
TGGTACTTCGTCTCAAGACGCGGGAGAGTAGGTCGCCGCCAGGTCTGTTAAGCGCAAAGAAATATCTTCTCAATACAACGTTTCAAATTGCCATCTGCGGCACCACATTTGTGGTAAAGCAGTTTTTTGGAGCGGCAGATAACAGTTGGCGCGGGGTGGAGCAGCCCGGTAGCTCGTCAGGCTCATAACCTGAAGGTCGTAGGTTCAAATCCTACCCCCGCAACCAAATACTAGCCCGTCAGATTTCGTATCTGGCGGGCTTTTTTATTGTTTGTTTTTGTATTATTGTCTTCACTCGGTACCTGTGTGGACTCGATGGGCTGGGATGTGTCGCTGGGTGATTCTCTCGAGAATCAGGGTCCGTCGCATCTTGTGCGATTCTGTAAGGCACTCAAACAGGCCACGACTGTGGCCCGGCCGACCCTCTCCCAAAGCTAGAGCCATTTCTGAGTTAGCTTGTTTGTGATTGCATTTTCATGCGGCTGTGTCCAAT
>CANMVS010000070.1 GCA_947501445.1 uncultured Rhizobiaceae group bacterium
GGGCGTCTGGACGAGAAAATCCGCTTCTATACCAGGGTGGCTCTTCTGATCGTCGATGAGATCGGCTATCTGCCGATCTCCACAGACGGGGCAAATCTCTTCTTCCGACTTGTCAATGCCCGTTACGAAAAGGGCGCCATGATCCTCACATCCAATCGCAGCTTTGCTGAATGGGCCGAGGTCTTCGGCGATCCGGTCATCGCAACCGCCTTGCTCGACAGGCTTTTACACCATGCTGTCATCGTTCAGATCGAGGGCGCCAGCTATCGCCTGCGGGCCCATGCGGATCTTATCCCTGAGCACGCACGAACAAACGCCTCGATCTCACAACCAACAATGCACAAACGACGCGGCGGAACGCACAAGCAAAGGAGAGCTGAGTAATAATTCCACACGAAAAACAAAACCAGAAAGTGGGGAATTTTAATCCGGCACTTCTGCGGAAATTACAATCGGCATTGACAACT
>CANMVS010000071.1 GCA_947501445.1 uncultured Rhizobiaceae group bacterium
GGTGCCTTGCGATGGGCCGGATCAACCCGACGCTGGTTCTTGCCCTCAAGCACGCGATGAATGGCAATCAGCGTGCCGTCCTGGAAGATGTGCACTTCGTTCGGATGGTTCTGTACCTCGACGATACGCTTTGTGGTGGCATCGGGCACGCTGTACAGATTGCCACCGAGCGAGATCATGCCTTCATGGCTGATCCGGCGTTCAACACTAAGCACTGCACTGTAGGCAATCGCCGGCAAGCAGATCAGGGTTGGTTGTTCTTGCGCGAAGGCTTCGTCGACAATCCGGTTGGTGGTGGCATGGACGCGCGGGTTGGCGATCTGCGTGCGCCATTGATCGAATTGAGCATTCAGATCATCGATGTTGCGGAACGTGCGCCCCAGGAAGAAGTCCTGACGGATATAGCGGAAAGGCCGCTCCACCTTGCCCTTGGTTTTGGCCCGATAGGGCTGGCAAGCTCG
>CANMVS010000072.1 GCA_947501445.1 uncultured Rhizobiaceae group bacterium
GATATCGACCCGGCCAAACATGCACAGGCCGTATTGAAGCTGCTGACGACACGTCTGCGGCAAGTCTGGCCGCACGTGCAGATCATCATTCGCGCCGATAGCGGTTTTTGTCGCTGGCGGCTGATGAACTGGTGCGAGCGCCACGGACTTGGCTATATTCTCGGCCTTGCCAAAAACACCAGGCTGCTGGCCCTTTGCGAACCTGACATGGCGGCCGTCAAGGCACTGTTCGAAGCCGAGGGCTCAAAGCAGCGCCGCTTTGCACAACTGCTCTATGGGGCAAATTCCTGGAACAAGCAGCGCCGTGTTATCGCCCGGCTCGAACAGACCAGCAAGGGTGCCAATCCGCGCTTTGTGGTCACCAATCTCAGAGGCGAGGGTCAGGATCTTTATGAGCGTCTCTACTGCGCCCGTGGCGAGATGGAGAACCGCATCAAGGAACAGCAATTACAGCT
>CANMVS010000073.1 GCA_947501445.1 uncultured Rhizobiaceae group bacterium
TTTTGAAAGAACATGAAGCAGGTATTTCGGCCAAGGATCTGTGCCGCAAGCACGGCATGTCGGATGCGAGCTTCTATAAATGGAAGGCCAAGTTCGGCGGTATGGATGTGAGTGAGGCTCGCAGGCTTCGTGCCCTTGAAGCTGAGAATGCCAAGCTGAAGAAACTGGTTGCTGATCTGTCGCTTGATAAGATGGCTCTGGAGGACGTCATAAAAAAGATATGAGCCCCAAGGCCCGTCGCAGGATTGTGGTTTTTTTGAAGGCGTATGGCCTGAGTGAACGTCGTGCCTGTCAACTTGCTGCAGCTGCACGTTCGACAGTGCGTTATCGACCAACACGGTCGAAAGATACCGTGCTTAGACAACGCATACGGGATTTGGCTGATCGCCACAGGCGGTTCGGTCATCCTCGTATTCACATTCTGCTACGACGTGA
>CANMVS010000074.1 GCA_947501445.1 uncultured Rhizobiaceae group bacterium
ATACGGGCAATGCCGGCAGCGACATTGCCACCGGTTGGCAGGGCATCCTGCGCACGGGCGGCACCGGGGCCAAAGTAAAAAGATGCGGATAGGGCCAGACAGGCAGCGGTCACCGAAACAATATTGCGGCACCGTTTGCCGGCAACCATTAAATTACTGTTTGAAATATAATTTATATGGAAGCGCGTGTTCATACAATCATCCGCCTATGTCGCCATATATTTACTTTATAAGAGCACCTTCATTAATAATTCTCACTGTATATTAATATTGTCAACAATATATTGCTATTTATTACTTATTTTTACTGTAGCTTGACATCAATATAGATAATGCATCCTGCCTTTAACCCGAATATTTCATAAAAGAGGTACCATCGATCTCTTATTTGCGTTATAATTCAGTTGCTTACATTGAATTATC
>CANMVS010000075.1 GCA_947501445.1 uncultured Rhizobiaceae group bacterium
GCGGCCCGGCCAATAATTTGGCCGCCCCCTATGGAGGCAGGCGCGAAAGCGCCGGTGCGCCGTGAATAGAAAACAAAAATCAACCCCGCCAGCCAAACCCAAGTGTTCACAGGAAGTCTCTTCTGCGTTGCACCCAGATCATCGATAGCTTTGTAGTATTGTCTTCCCGCCGTTTCGCGCCTTTCGGCGCTGGCTCCAGACGGGGCGGGGCATAAGCCCCGACGCGCGTTCGCGCTTGCCGCTTCGCGGTGGTTCTTTTGCCCTCGATGGGGCACGGTAGTGCCGCTCGGGGAACCTCTCGAGTGTCAGAGTTCGCAGCACCCTGTGTCATCCTGCATGGCACTCTGAGCTGCTGCCAGTTTTGTGGACACCAGGTTAAGGTGTTTAATATGAAACTGGAGTTTACTAATGGATAGAAGAAA
>CANMVS010000076.1 GCA_947501445.1 uncultured Rhizobiaceae group bacterium
CCAGCTGCGGTGTCGCGAACGCCCGCAGCTGGCATCTCAAAATACATTAATGTTCAAAAATCATGAGACAAATAGAAAACAACCCCCCCCCCCCTGCCAAACCCACGTGTACACAGGAACGCACCACTGCGCTGCGACCCGATCATCGATGGCTTTGTATAAATGTCTTCACGCCGTATCGCGCCTAACGGCGCTGGCTCCAGACGGGGCGGGCCATCAGGCCCGACGCGCATTCGCGCTTGCCCGCTACGCGGGAGTTCTTTTCCCTCGATGGGGCACAGCGTGCTGCCCGGGAAATCTCTCAAGGCCACAGTTCGCCGCACCCTGTGCCTGCCTGTATGGCACTCAAACAGGCCGCGACTGCGGCCCGGCCAATAATTTGGCCGCCCCCTATGGAGGCAGGCGCGAAAGCGCC
>CANMVS010000077.1 GCA_947501445.1 uncultured Rhizobiaceae group bacterium
AGCGCGAATTGCGCGTCGGGCCTGATGGCCCGCCCCGTCTGGAGCCAGCGCCGACAGGCGCGATACGGCGCGAAGACTTTTATACAAAGCCATCAGTATTCGGGGTGCAGCGCAGAAGAGACGTCCTGTGAACGCGTGGGTTTGGCTGGCGGGGTTGATTTTTTTCTGCTCACGGCGTACCGGCGCTGGCGCGCCTGCCTCCATAGGGGGCGGCCAAATTATTGGCCGGGCCGCAGTCGCGGCCTGTTTGAGTGCCATGCAGGATTGCACTGGGTGCGGCGAACTCTGATTCTCAGTATTTCCCGAGCGGCACTCTGTGCCCTATCAGGGCAAAAGAGTCACCGCGAAGCGGCAAGCGCGAATTGCGCGTCGGGCCTGATGGCCCGCCCCGTCTGGAGCCAGC
>CANMVS010000078.1 GCA_947501445.1 uncultured Rhizobiaceae group bacterium
GACCTTGCAGTCCAGACAGCAGGCGGACGCGATGTGCCGCTGGCCAGTGCACCGACCCTGTGCCGGTTCGAGAACCATGCCGGGCCGCACTGGGCGTGGACGGTTCACGAGGTTTTTGTTGATATCTTCATTGCCTCCTTCAAGACACCGCCCAAACAGATCGTGCTCGACTTCGACGCCACAGATGACCGCGTGCACGGCAAGCAGGAAGGTCGGTTCTTCCATGGCTACTATGATCATTATTGCTTTCTGCCGCTTTACGTGTTTGCCGGTGATCATCTGCTGGCGGCGTATTTGCGGCCAGCAGATATCGACCCGGCCAAACATGCACAGGCCGTATTGAAGCTGCTGACGACACGTCTGCGGCAAGTCTGGCCGCACGT
>CANMVS010000079.1 GCA_947501445.1 uncultured Rhizobiaceae group bacterium
TGGTTCTCGAACCGGCACAGGGTCGGTGCACTGGCCAGCGGCACATCGCGTCCGCCTGCTGTCTGGACTGCAAGGTCATGGCGCAGGGTGTTGTGGTCGTTAAGATCCTCATAGCCCAGCGCAAGGCCAAACACGCGCTGGCGCAGCATATCGACAAGACGATGGCGCACCTTGCCGGGTTGGCGAGGATCATCAAGTCCGCTAACCACCGATGACATCAAGCCGAGCAGCCGGTCGGCCTGGCCAAGTAAAACCACCCCGCCATTGCTGGTCACGTCGCCGCCATCAAAACGCGCCTCAACACGACGCCTGCGGCAGGCTGGAAACTCAATCGTAGAAGTGTTACAATATGTCATCATCGATCTCTTGCGATAATTCA
>CANMVS010000080.1 GCA_947501445.1 uncultured Rhizobiaceae group bacterium
TGTGGGTGTTGTGTAGCTCAGTTGTACAATGAAGTTCGGCCACACAGCGCCATCGGCAACAAATCGCCGATATCGCTTATAAATCGCTCGGAGGGCAAACTTGCATCCTGAGCATCAACCCCGGAAAATACTCCAGCCGGGTGGTCCAAATTTGGGGAGCAGCTCATTGGTTGTTTCCAGCCCTTTCATCAATGGACCTCAAAAAGGGGGCAGGTCAAACAATGACAATTGCTGGTCGCCATGCGTGCGATCGGTGGTGTCGTCAATATCAAGCACGATATGTCTCGGCACGGCGCGGAAGCTTCTGCAGAACAGATCGACCAGGCCCAGCCCCATGCGCGCCAGTTGACGCCACGATGGCGT
>CANMVS010000081.1 GCA_947501445.1 uncultured Rhizobiaceae group bacterium
TCTCTTCATCAGTGCTCTCCTTCTCAGTTAAGAAAATCACTAACTCAGCCGTGGATCAATTCCCGGGGAGAGGATCGCGAACTGTAACGTTGTGAGATTTCCCGAGCGGCACACTGTGCCTTGGCGAAAGGACCCGGTTACCCGCGCAGCGGGCAAGCGCGAACGCGCGTCGGGGCTTATGCCCCGCCCCGTCTGGAGCCAGCGCCAACGGCGCGGTGCGGCGAGAAGACATTTATACAAAGCCATCAGTGATCGGTGTGCAGCGCAGAAGAGACTTCCTGTGGACACGTGGGATTGGCTGGCGGGGTTGATTATTTCCATTCACGGCGCACCGGCGCTTGCGCGCCTGCCTCCATGGGCG
>CANMVS010000082.1 GCA_947501445.1 uncultured Rhizobiaceae group bacterium
CAATGGCAATCTGCTGAGCAGTCTTGATGGCAATGGGGCGGGCCGCACCGTATCGTGGACTGCCTTTGGCAAACCCAACCAGATCACCAAGGGCAGCAATACCACACAGCTGACCTATGGTCCTGACCATAGACGCGACAAGCGGGTTGATACGACTGCCACCTCAACCACCACGACCCGCTATGTTGGTGGCAAGCTTTATGAGGACATTGATCGTGGCGGTGTGCTTGAGCGCAAGCACTATATCGGTGGCTTTGCAGTTATTACCACGGCTGTGGCAACGGGCATCTCGCAGACCCACTACATGCTGGGTGATCATCTTGGTTCCACTGATACCATCATGGAAGCCTCTGGCAGTAT
>CANMVS010000083.1 GCA_947501445.1 uncultured Rhizobiaceae group bacterium
ATCCGTGGCATGCGGGTGGAGCTTGGCGAGATTGAAGCGGGACTGCAGGCGTGTGATGGCATAGCGCAGGCTGTTGTTGAGGCCAGGAAGGACGAAACCGGCGATACAAGACTGATTGCCTATGTGGTGCCTGAGAATATGGACGCACTCGCTCAAGATGGCGGCGTTGGTTGTGTGCGTATCGTGGACCTGGATGGTCTTGTCGATATTGAGACTGTTCGTGCCAACTTGAGACGAAGTCTCCCAGATCACATGGTGCCTGCAGGCTTTGTCGGCATTGACCGCATACCCCTGACGTCATCGGGCAAAGTTGACCGTAAAGGCTTACCGGATGCGGATGTGAGCCTGCAGCGTGC
>CANMVS010000084.1 GCA_947501445.1 uncultured Rhizobiaceae group bacterium
TCACGTCGTAGCAGAATGTGAATACGAGGATGACCGAACCGCCTGTGACGATCAGCCAAATCCCGTATGCGTTGTCTGAGCACGGTATCTTTCGACCGTGTTGGTCGATAACGCACTGTCGAACGTGCAGCCGCAGCAAGTTGACAGGCGCGACGTTCACTCAAGCCATACGCCTTCAAAAAACCCACAATCCTGCGACGGGCCTTGGGGCTCATATCTTTTTTATGACGTCCTCCATAGCCATCTTATCAAGCGACAAATCAGCAACCAGTTTCTTCAGCTTGGCATTCTCAGCTTCAAGGGCACGAAGCCTGCGAGCCTCACTCACATCCATAC
>CANMVS010000085.1 GCA_947501445.1 uncultured Rhizobiaceae group bacterium
AACTCTCCTTCTGGATATGAATAGAGTATTTTGTCATTACTCAGGTTACCCCTGGCTGCTGGCAGCAATCCATCGTGCACATTTGTAAGGTTCGGCGCATCCGTGTTGATCCGCAGCCACCCGGCATCAATATCAAGACTGGTCGCATGACCATCCGCTGTCATGGCAACTGCATTGCCACGTTCGGCAATATCCGCACCGGCGTGCTGCGTGCCGTTCAGCCAACCCAGCACCGGCCCATCCAGCGGATCAAGCGCCAGATAGTGATAGCCATTGGCACCGGTGTAGGTGGAGCCTGCAAATTCTCCATTGACGGC
>CANMVS010000086.1 GCA_947501445.1 uncultured Rhizobiaceae group bacterium
GTCACAGTTGATGGATTGCGGAAACCATGGCACCGGGTTTCCCATGCGTTGGCTGATGATGCTGCAGCGCATGGAAAGAATTTGCCCGGATCGCCATCGCCAGATGCCGGTAGCATCCGACATACCGGTTTTGATGTGTTCACCTGGCAGTGACAATTATAGACCCGCCAGGTACTCGTCGTATCAGCGCCCGGCGGACAAACCTGTCACAAATCGAATGTTACGAAGTGCGGCCTGATTGTCAGAATGGGGGAACTGCAGACAGTTGGTTGCCTTTTGCGACAGGGGATCACAATCCGGCTGTTC
>CANMVS010000087.1 GCA_947501445.1 uncultured Rhizobiaceae group bacterium
GCACCAGGCGGCAGGGTCAATGTCAGCGGCCAGGTCAAGGCGCGTCGCACCACCACGTCCGGTTCGGCCGGTGGCGCGGTTTACATCAATGCCGATTTCATTCGCCATGCGGGTGAGATTGACATAACCGGCATCGATGGCAATGGCGGGCTGGCTCTTCTTGAAGGCAGGGATATTGCTCTTGCCACCGGTTCCATCATTGATGCCTCCGGTGCCAATGGCGGCACCATTCTAATCGGAGGTGATTACCAGGGCGGCATCAATGCCGACAATAATTTTTATGCAGG
>CANMVS010000088.1 GCA_947501445.1 uncultured Rhizobiaceae group bacterium
GATACACTGTTGAATGGTGACAGCATTGACACCCTGTCGCTGACCAGCACCGGCAGTGCCGCCGCTGCCGATGTGGGCAACTATTCAATTGTTGCCGGTGCAGCCACCGGCTCCGGGCTCAGCAATTATGATATCACCTATGTGAACGGTGCTCTGACGGTTGATCTGGCATTGCTGACAATCACCGCACTGGATCGCAACAAGACCTATGGTTCAACCTTCACATTCGGCAATGTGTCAGGTGTGGATTATACTGCCGATGCACTGTTGAATGG
>CANMVS010000089.1 GCA_947501445.1 uncultured Rhizobiaceae group bacterium
TATGCAGGCAGCATCCAGACCGCAACAACCCTGAGCGTTGAAGCGGGTGCATCGCTGCATGCGGATGGATTGGCAAATGGGCAGGCGGGCGATGGCGGCAATCTGGTTCTATGGTCTGATACGCACACCCGGTTTGCCGGACTGATCACCGCCCGTGGTGGTCCGACCAGCGGAGACGGCGGCTTTGCGGAAGTTTCCGGCAAACTGACACTGGCCTACACCGGCACAGCGGATATGCGGGCAACCGTGGGTGAATTTGGCACAGTACTGCT
>CANMVS010000090.1 GCA_947501445.1 uncultured Rhizobiaceae group bacterium
GGCCCGACGCGCGTTCGCGCTTGCCGCTTCGCGGAAATTCTTTTGCCCTTGATAGAGCACGGTGTGCCGCTCGGGAATTCTCTCGAGAGTCACAGCTCGCAGCACCCGGTGCCTGCCAGCATGGCACTCAAACAGGCCGCGACCGCGGCCCGGCGAATAATTTGGCCGCGCCCTGCGCAGGCAGGCGCTTCAGCGCCGGTACGCCGTGAGTATCTGTCTTAGTCAAGCATTGATTTCATTCCATTTACGATTGTCTCTCAAAAGTGCG
>CANMVS010000091.1 GCA_947501445.1 uncultured Rhizobiaceae group bacterium
TCCCTGCCAATGATCACTCCGTTGGGATTGAGCAGATAGACCGAGCCGGTTGCCGACAACAGGCCATTGATATTGGAAATGGAGCCACCGGTGACACGGTTGAGGGTTGCGCCATTGCCATTGGCGAATTTGACCTTATTGCCCGAACCAATGGAGAAGGAATTCCAGTTGATGATGGCAGCGCTGGAGGATTGATCAATCAGCATGCTGCCACTGCCGGTGCCTGAAATACGGGCAATGCCGGCAGCGACATTGCCACCGGT
>CANMVS010000092.1 GCA_947501445.1 uncultured Rhizobiaceae group bacterium
CTATTCATATCCAGAAGGAGAGTTTGCATTAAACAGTGGTGTTGGATATCGCGTTGACGCCACAGCCGGCAATTTCACAA
Source organism: uncultured Rhizobiaceae group bacterium (assembly GCA_947501445.1). Taxonomy (GTDB): domain Bacteria; phylum Pseudomonadota; class Alphaproteobacteria; order Rhizobiales; family Rhizobiaceae; genus Hoeflea_A. The sequence goes on from CANMVS010000092.1 coordinate 81, forward strand.
TTGATAGAAATCTCTCATTGGATGCCAATATCCGGGTTGTCGGGGCCGGAGATGTGACCATTGGCGCGGGAGGTTCGTTGACATCTTTGTCGGGTGGAACGGGTTTGGTCGTGGCCGCTGCAGACAGTTTCATCAACAATGCCGGTGCAGATGCGTTATCCGCACCCAATG
>CANMVS010000093.1 GCA_947501445.1 uncultured Rhizobiaceae group bacterium
CACTGTGGGACGCTCAGCACCCAAAACTGGGGACTTTTCAATCGGCACAAATGGGGAGTATTAATCCGGTAGTCACACCCGGTGCCAAACCCACGTGTTCACAGGACATCTCTTCTGCGTTGCGACCCGAATACTGATGGCTTTGTATTAATGTCTTCGCGCCGCACCACGCCTTCGGCGCTGGCTCCAGACGGGGCGGGCCATCAGGCCCGACGCGCGTTCGCGCTTGCCGCTTCGCGGTATCTCTTTTG
>CANMVS010000094.1 GCA_947501445.1 uncultured Rhizobiaceae group bacterium
ACCGCGAAGCGGCAAGCGCGAATTGCGCGTCGGGCCTGATGGCCCGCCCCGTCTGGAGCCAGCGCCGAAGGCGCGGTACGGCGTGAAGACAGTGCTACAAAGCTGTCAGTGATCGGGGTGCAGCGCAGAAGAACGGTCCTGTAAACACGTGGTTTTGGCAGGCGGGGATGATTTGTTTTCTATTTGTCTCATGATTTTTGAACATTAATGTATTTTGAGATGCCAGCTGCGGGCGTTCGCAACAC
>CANMVS010000095.1 GCA_947501445.1 uncultured Rhizobiaceae group bacterium
GCACGCTGCAGGCTCACATCCGCATCCGGTAAGCCTTTACGGTCAACTTTGCCCGATGACGTCAGGGGTATGCGGTCTATGCCGACAAAGCCTGCAGGCACCATGTGATCTGGGAGACTTCGTCTCAAGTTGGCACGAACAGCCTCAATAACAACAAGACCATCCAGGTCCACAATACGCACACAACCATCGCCGCCATCTTGAGCGAGTGCGTCCATATTCTCAGGCACCACATAGGCAATCAG
>CANMVS010000096.1 GCA_947501445.1 uncultured Rhizobiaceae group bacterium
CCACAGGCAATCGCCAACAGGCGCGAACGGATCATCGAGGAATAGGAATGGCGGGTGCGCAGACGATCACGTTTATCCTGAAAACAGCCGGCCAGCGTATCGGCGAAATTCAAACCCTGTTCAATCTCGCGCAGCAAAAGCACGCTACCATCACTCGATAACGAGCCACCATCAAAACGGGCGTGGATATCCAGACCGTCTACAGGTGACAAGCCGGGCAGGAACAGGGTATCTTCGGTCATGGC
>CANMVS010000097.1 GCA_947501445.1 uncultured Rhizobiaceae group bacterium
GAAGCCGAGGGCTCAAAGCAGCGCCGCTTTGCACAACTGCTCTATGGGGCAAATTCCTGGAACAAGCAGCGCCGTGTCATCGCCCGGCTCGAACAGACCAGCAAGGGTGCCAATCCACGCTTTGTGGTCACCAATCTCAGAGGCGAGAGTCAGGATCTTTACGAGCGTCTCTACTGCGCCCGTGGCGAGATGGAGAACCGCATCAAGGAACAGCAATTACAGCTGTTTGCTGACCGCAC
>CANMVS010000098.1 GCA_947501445.1 uncultured Rhizobiaceae group bacterium
ATCGCGCCTTGCGGCGCTGGCTCCAGACGGGGCGGGGCATAAGCCCCGACGCGCGTTCGCGCTTGCCGCTTCGCGGTGACTCTTTTGCCCTGATAGGACACAGAGTGCCGCATGGGAAATCTCGAGTGTCAGAGCTCGCAGCACCCGGTGCCTGCCTGCATTGCACTCTGAGCTGCTGCCGTTTTTTCGGACACCAAGTTAAGATAACACATATTTATTCTCGAATTCCATCGGGCTTA
>CANMVS010000099.1 GCA_947501445.1 uncultured Rhizobiaceae group bacterium
AACGCCCGCAGCTGGCATCTCAAAATACATTAATGTTCAAAAATCATGAGACAAATAGAAAACAAATCAACCCCGCCAGCAAAACCCAAGTGTTCACAGGTCCACTCTTCTGCGTTGCGACACGAATACTGATGGCTTTGTATAAATGTCTTCACGCCGCACCGCGCCTTCGGCGCTGGCTCCAGACGGGGCGGGCCATCAGGCCCGACGCGCAATTCGCGCTTGCCGCTTCGCGGT
>CANMVS010000100.1 GCA_947501445.1 uncultured Rhizobiaceae group bacterium
CGCGAACGCGCGTCGGGCCTGATGGCCCGCCCCGTCTGGAGCCAGCGCCGACAGGCGCGATACGGCGCGAAGACATTAATACAAAGCCATCAGTGATCGGGGTGCAGCGCAGAAGAGACGTCCTGTGAACGCGTGGGTTTTGCAGGCGGGATTGATTGTCTTCTATTTGTCTCATGATTTTTGAACATTAATGTATTTTGAGATGCCAGCTGCGGGCGTTCGCGACACCGCAGCTGG
>CANMVS010000101.1 GCA_947501445.1 uncultured Rhizobiaceae group bacterium
GCATGGTGATAACGCCATATCGGAAAAATCCCCGCTAAAAACACGCCAAACAGACTTTCATGAAATTTCCGGGTTAATCCCCTGTAGGGGCTGTCGCTTTGGGCAAGCAGTCGAATCGGAAGCGCCTTGAGGACCCATCCAAACCCGGTGACCCCGTCGCTGGTCACAGTTGATGGATTGCGGAAACCATGGCACCGGGTTTCCCATGCGTTGGCTGATGATGCTGCAGCGCATGGA
>CANMVS010000102.1 GCA_947501445.1 uncultured Rhizobiaceae group bacterium
GGCACGTTAGAGTTTCTGGGCCGTTCAGACTTCCAGGTAAAAATCCGTGGCATGCGGGTGGAGCTTGGCGAGATCGAAACCGGTCTGCAGGCGTGTGATGGCATAGCGCAGGCTGTTGTCGAGGCCAGGAAGGACGAGACCGGTGATACAAGGCTGATTGCCTATGTGGTGCCTGAGAATATGGACGCACTCGCTCAAGATGGCGGCGATGGTTGTGTGCGTATTGTGGA
>CANMVS010000103.1 GCA_947501445.1 uncultured Rhizobiaceae group bacterium
CCGCGCCTTCGGCGCTGGCTCCAGACGGGGCGGGCCATCAGGCCCGACGCGCAATTCGCGCTTGCCGCTTCGCGGTAACCGTGCGCTCTCGATGGGGCACGGTATATTGCTGGGGAAATCTCTCGAGAGTCACAGCTCGCTGCACCCGGTGCCTGCCTGCATGGCACTCAAACAGGCCGCGACCGCGGCCCGGCCAATAATTTGGCCGCCCCCTATGGAGGCAGG
>CANMVS010000104.1 GCA_947501445.1 uncultured Rhizobiaceae group bacterium
ATTGACACCCTGTCGCTGACCAGCACCGGCAGCGTCACCTCAGCCGATGTGGGCAACTATGCAATTGTTGCCGGTGCAGCCACCGGCTCTGGGCTCAGCAATTATGATATCACCTATGTGAACGGTACTCTTGCCGTTGATACGGCATTGCTGACAATCACCGCACTGGATCGCAACAAGACCTATGGTTCAACCTTCACATTCGGCAATGTGTCAGGTG
>CANMVS010000105.1 GCA_947501445.1 uncultured Rhizobiaceae group bacterium
TGTTTTGACGGAATCGGCAAAACCTGAATGCATCAACAAAATCAAAGGCCGACACCGTTGTCCCGTTTCTGACAAAAGGTGAAACGGCCTAGCCGAGTGGACCGGCTTTCCGCCATCAAATGCTTCCATTTAAAAAAGCCAGGCTTGTCATATGATTTTTGCGGCTCTTGTGTGATGAAAGAGCTACCGATCGGCACCTGACACGTGCCGACCGGT
>CANMVS010000106.1 GCA_947501445.1 uncultured Rhizobiaceae group bacterium
GGATTGAAGATGCCACGCGCCCTGGAAGCATTGGATTATACCGTGCAACGGCTGGAGAAGGGCGAGATCGGCGCGCTTGAGGCCATTGATGGACTGCTTGGCGAAGAGTTTACCTTACGCGAGAACCGTCGCGTAGGTATCGCGCTAACCACGGCAAAGTTGATGCCGCCGAAGACATTGGAGAGTTTCGATTTTACCTTCCAGCCTTCGCTCGA
>CANMVS010000107.1 GCA_947501445.1 uncultured Rhizobiaceae group bacterium
CAGACCTTGCGGGGCCCATCGGGTTCATCGGTGAATTCAACCTTGAACTCGGCAAAGTCGACCTGGGCCTGCTTGCCCGGTGGTGTCTCAAAACGGCGTTCGAACCGGGTTCTTGCCGGTGGGCGAACGTCGCGCAGGAAATCCGTCACCGCCGTGTAGCCGCCCTCATATCCAAGGCCCTTGATCTCCCGCATCAGTCGTTTGGCCGACAGGTC
>CANMVS010000108.1 GCA_947501445.1 uncultured Rhizobiaceae group bacterium
AACGGTACTCTTGCCGTTGATCCGGCATTGCTGACAATCACCGCACTGGATCGCAACAAGACCTATGGTTCAACCTTCACATTCGGCAATGTGTCAGGTGTGGATTATACTGCCGATACACTGTTGAATGGTGACAGCATTGACACCCTGTCGCTGACCAGCACCGGCAGCGTCACCTCAGCCGATGTGGGCAACTATGCAATTGTTGCCGGTGC
>CANMVS010000109.1 GCA_947501445.1 uncultured Rhizobiaceae group bacterium
GTGAGTGTCTGGCCAGTGTCGTCGACACTTCCATAAACGGCCTGCGGGTGGCGAGGGAACTTGACAAGCTCATTGGACGGCATGGGCGGCCACGTGGAATTGTGTGTGATAACGGCACAGAATTCACATCCATGGCGACCCTCTCCCAAAGTTAGAGCCATTTCTGAGTTAGCTTGTTTGTGATTGCATTTTCATGCGGCTGTGTCCA
>CANMVS010000110.1 GCA_947501445.1 uncultured Rhizobiaceae group bacterium
TATCTGGCGAAATTTACTTGCACTTGCCCACAGTGGATTGGCATGCCAATCCACTGTGGGACGCTCAGCACCCAAAATTGGGGACTTTTCAATCGGCACAAATGGGGAGTATTAATCCGGTAGTCACAAGCGGGGTTGATTGTTTTCCATTCACGGCGCACCGGCGCTTGCGCGCCTGCCTCCATAGGGGGCGGTCAAATTATTG